>CAVOTX010000011.1:0-1583415 GCA_963699445.1 uncultured Planctomycetia bacterium | reverse complement strand
CCCCATCGCGCGGCTGTGGGCGACCGCGCTGGCCGGCCTGGTCGACTTCGGCTACGTGAAGTCCACCGGGCACAGCGTGCAGATCAACCTGCCCCGCACGGTCTCCCGCCCGAGGCCCCCTTCGAGTGGAAAATCCCGGTCGACAAGGAGGGCCAGCCGCTGTCCAACGCGATCGAGCGGGACCGGGCCCGGACCTACTTCCAGGCCTACGCCGCCGCCTGCGCGCTGTACTTCACCGAGCAGGCGCTGGCCGAGATCCGGGCCGGGCGCACCAAGACCTGGGAATCGTTCAAGGTGCCGGAGGACGCGATCAGCTGCGGGTTCACCGAGGCGGTGCGCGGCGTCCTGTCGCATCACATGGTGATCAGGGACGGCAAGATCGCCAACTACCACCCCTACCCGCCCACCCCGTGGAACGGCAGCGTCCGCGACAGTCTACGGGACGCCCGGGCCCGTACGAGGACGCGGTGCAGAACACCCCGATCTTCGAGGAGAACTCCCCGGACAACTTCAAGGGCATCGACATCATGCGGGCGGTCCGGAGCTTCGACCCCTGCCTGCCCTGCGGCGTGCACATGTACCTGGGCGGCGGCAAGGTGCTGAAGACGGCCCACTCACCCACCGGGGTTCCGCTGGCCATGTAACGCCGACAGCCGGGTGGAGGGAGGGCAGATGGCCGGAGCCAGGGACGCGCGCGCCGCCGGCGAGCGGGTCGAGGCGCTACTCGCCGAACTGCGAACGCGGGCCGGGCCGCAGGCCGGCGACGCCGCCGAGGAACTGGTGGGCTGCCTGGTCGAGCTGTACGGGTCCGGGCTGGCCACCATCGTCGCGACCCTCGAGGCCGACCCCGACGCCGGGCCGCGACTGCTGGCCGCGCTGGCGGGCGACCCGCTGGTGGAGAGCCTGCTGCTGGTCCACGACCTGCACCCGCTCGACGCCGACACAAGGATCAGCCGCGCGCTCGAACGGGTGCGCCCGCAGCTCGGTTCGCACGCGGGGGCGATCGAGTATCTCGGCCTCGACGACCAGGGCGTCGCCCGGCTCCGGCTGACGACGAGCGGCCACGGGTGCGGTTCCTCGTCCTCGACGGTCCGGCAGACGGTCGAGGAAGCGGTGACAGAGGCAGCCCCCGAGGTCGCCGGGGTGCAGGTCGAGGAGGTTGCGGCGCCGCCCGAGGTGCCGCTGCTGCAGATCATGCGGCGCCCGGCAGGGGCCCGGTGACCGGGACCGGGGCGGGGGTGACCGGACTGCGGCGCTTTGCCGCCCGATCGACGGCCGCCCCGGCGGGCCCGGCGCTGGCCGGGCCCGGGCCGACCGGCCCGGCTCAGCGCGTTGCCGGGGGCCCGCACGCGGAGCCGACCGCGCCGGCGCCGCGGACCCCGAGCTGTGCGAGATGTGCCGCGAGGTCCTCGACGGACGGCACGGGCACGTGGTCGAGATCGAGCAGCGATCGATCGTCTGCACCTGCCGCGCCTGCTATCTCCTCTTCCTCTCCGAGGGCGCCGCGGGCGGCAAGTACCGGTCGGTGCCCGAGCGGGTCCGTCACGACCCGACACGCCGCTGGCCGACGCGGACTGGAACGAGCTGCAGATCCCGGTCGCGATGGCCTTCTTCTTCGTCAACTCCGCGCTCGGCCGCGTGGTCGCGGGCTATCCGAGCCCGGCGGGGTGACCGAGTGCGAGCTTGACCTGGCGGCCTGGGACCGGCTGGTCGCCGGCTATCCGCTGCTGGCGGCGATGACGCCCGACGTCGAGGCCATGCTTCGTGAACCGCCCGAGCACGGCAACGAGGTCTTCCTGCTCCCGATCGACGAGTGCTACGCGCTGGTCGGCGAGCTCCGGCGTGCGCTGGCAGGGGTTCGACGGCGGCGCCGAGGCGCACGCCGCGCTGGCGGCCTTCCTGGCCGGCCTGCGCGACCGCGCGCGCCCCGAGCTCGCCACCCGGGGAGCGCGGAGATGGCGGACCTGGTCTTCGGCTGCACCGGCGCGAGCGCGGAACGGTACGCCGCGACCCCCACGCTGTCGTTCGCGGTGACGATAACCGAGAGCACCGGGGTTCCGCGTGCACGCGATCGCCTTGCGCTGCCAGATCCGCATCGAGCCGCAGCGGCGGCGGTACTCCGCGGCCGAGGCGAAGCGGCTGCACGACCTGTTCGGCGACACCGTCGCGCTGGGCCGACACGGTCAAGCCGATCCAGCTCGCGACTCGTGACCACGATGGTGCCCGCGTTCAGCGCGCTGACCGAGATCGAGGTGCAGATGCCGTGCACCTACGACCTCGAGGTGGCGTCCGCGCGGTACCTGCAGGCGCTGGACGACGGCACGATCCCGCTGCTGCTGCTGTTCAGCGGCACCGTCTTCCTGGCCCAGGGCAACGGCTACTCGGTCGAGCTCGTGCCGTGGAGCTCCGAGGCGTCCTATCCGGATGCCGGTGAGCGTCTGGCAGGATGTGGTCGACCTGCACTTCCCCGGCAGTGCGTGGCTGCGCTGCAGCCGCGAGACTCTCGACGCCCTGTCCGCCTTCAAAACCGAGCGCGCCCTGCCGACCTGGGACGCGACGCTCGGCGCGCTGCTGGCGGAGGCCGAGGCGGGCAGCCGACGCCCGGCGCGCCGGCCGATCGACCGCGGAGGTGACAGAGCCATGAACCTCTACTGCCGCGCGCGGCCGTCGCCGACGCGGTCATCTACGAGGGCTACATCCTGTACCCGTACCGGGCCTCCGCCGCAAAGAACCAGAGCCGATGGCAGTTCGGCGTGGTGATGTCGCCCGGGTACACGGCGGTCGATCCGTCCGAGCGGTCCTTCGCGCAGACCGAGTGCGTCTTCGAGCACGGCGCCGAGCCGACCGTCGCGCGGTCGTCCGGTTCCTTCAGGTGCAGCGGCGGACGACCGGGCCCGGGCGCCGGCACTGGGACGAGGCAGTCGAGCACGAGGTTGGCCATTCGGGTCGATGGCCGCCGGGCTGGCGGCGACGGCACGTCACGCGATTCGAGATACCGGCGGGCGCCGAGGAGACCGCGAGGGTGACGTCGTCCGCGTGCGGCGGCCGCTGGCCGGCGACCGTGTCGCTCCTGAGCACCCCGTTGCCCGGTCCCTGGAGCGCCGGCCAGGCTGCGGGTCCGAGTGGATAACCGACAGCGCTCCGGGCACCGGGCCGCGCACGCAGAGACGAGGCGCTGCCGTCCGCGCTGGTCGCCGCGCACATGATCATCACCATCAAGGGCGGGGCGTTCATCTCGATGACCGACCCGCCGGAGTGGGCCGCGCCGGGGTGCAGCCGATGCGAGAACGTCGGCTGCTGGCCGGTGCTGGCCGGCCCGGACGGCGGGCGGGAGGTCCTGCTGTCCTCCCCGATCATCCTCTACGACCACCCCGAGCTCGCCCCGGAGAGCCCGGGCGAGCTCTACGACGGCACCGAGATCGACGAGATCCTCACGCTCCGCACGCTCGCCCTCTCCGACGCCGAGAAGGACGAGGCCCGGGCCACCGATCCGCGGGCCGCGGCGCTGATCGACCGGGTCGAGGCGCTGGAGCGCGGACGATTGCAGCGGCTGCACGGCACGATCCGCTCGCCGCGCGCCGTGCCGCCGGGCCCTCCGGATCCGGCGGGGCCGGCCGACGGCCCGGGCGCGGGGCCCGGTCGGCCGCCTGACGAGCCGCCGTCCCCTGGTGGGATCCGGCCGCGGACGCCTCCGTGTCCCCCGACACCGACGCCGTGACCGATCGCCGGCCGCCGGATCGCGCGCGGCAGCCTGGTCACGCTGCGGCCCGGGCGCGCGCCGCGCCGACGCCCAGGACATGTTCCTTGATCGGCCGGACCGCCGGGTCGAGGCGGTGCTGCTCGACGTCGACGACACGCCGTACCTGGCCGTCTCGCTCACCGACGACCCGGACCAGGACCTGCAGGTCGCGCATGGCCGCTTCCTCTACTTCTCGCCCGACGAGGTCGAGCCGCAGGCGGGGACGCGATGGACCGGAGACCGGGCGGACGCTGGTGGCGGGCGTGGGCAACGTGTTCCTGCGCGACGACGCCTTCGGCGTCGAGGTGGTCCGGCTGCTCGCGGAGCGGCCGGTCACGGCCGGGCGTGGAGATCCGCGACTTCGGCATCCGCGGCGTGCACCTGGTCTACGACCTGCTCGACGGCTGTGACCTGTTCGTCCTGGTCGACGCGGCGCCGCGCGGCGACGAGCCGGGAACGGTCACCGTGCTCGAGGTCGAGCAGCGCCGGGGCAGGCCGACGGCCGCGATCCGCTCGCGGCGCCGGTCATGGACGCCCACAGCCTGGCCCCCGACGACATCTTCGCCATGCTCGCCTCCCTCGGCGGCCGCCCCGGGCGCAGCCTCGTGGTGGCCTGCGAGCCCGCCGACATCGGCGCGGGGATGGGGCTGTCAGAACCGGTGCAGGCGGCCCTGCCGCACGCGGTCCGTGCGGTAGAGGACATCCTGCGCGAGCACCGAACCGAAGGAAGAGGAGGACAACCAGATGATGCGCAAGCTGATGAAGGCGGCGTGATAGCCGCGGTGACTCGCGGTGGTGATCAATTCGCTGCCGGACATCAAGCGCTATCCATGGAAGATCCGGGAGATGTAACCACGGCATGCATGAGTACGGCGTCTGCGAGGGCGTGCTCGACGCCGGTCCGCGCGCGCGCCCGCGGCCGCAGGTAGCCGCGATCCGGGTCCGGTTCGGGGTGTGGCACGCGGTCGACGCGGACTCCCTGTCGCATGCGTTCGAGAGCGTCGCCGCGGGCACCGAGGCGGCCGACGCCGCGATCGAGCTCGTCACCGTGCCCGCCCGGATCACCTGCCGCGGCTGCGGCACGAGCGCGGATAGCACCGACCTGCTCGCCGTCTGCCCGCGCTGCGCGAGCACCGACGTCGAGCTCACCGGCGGCGACGAGATGACGCTGGAATCGGTCACCTACGTGCCCGATCCAGCCGTCGGCAACGCGACCTGAAGGGGACGACATGTGCCTGGGAATCCCGGCTCAGCTGGTAGCAGCTAGCTCGGCCAACGGCCACACTCGACAGCTGGAGCGCCCATTGTTCGCTCCCGCCGCACTTGGAATCCGTTTCGACCGAATTCTGTGCACTAAGAACTTGGCTCATGACGGTTCACCAGCTCCGGAATTTGGCGGGCGGCTGATAGAGGCCGCCAGACCAGGCCACGAGATCGTCGATGCTGCGCGCCGCCAACAGGGTCCGGCTGCGCGTCGGTTCGACGGACGCCGAGGTCCTCGGGAGTCGCCACGATGCCGCGGGAGCGCAGCTCGGCGGTTCGCTTTCGATCCGCTCGCAGGCCGACCTCCGTGGCGCCGGCAATGGCCGCGATGGCCGCCTTGCGTTCCTCCAGGCCGTCGGTCTTGTAGAGATAGGCGATCCCTTCCTCGGTCACGACGTGGGTGACGTCGTCGCCGTAGATCATCACCGGCGCGATCGGCATGCCAGCTTTCTTGCCGACCGCGACGGCGTCCAGCGTCTCGACGATCGACGGCTCGCCGCCCTTGTGGAAGGTCTCGACCACCTGGACCACGAGCTTGCGGCCGCGCGCGGTGGCGCTCTTGTTCGTGATCATGTCCAGCCAGGCGGCGCTGGGGTGGCGGCGGCCACGCGCATCGCTGCCCATGTTGGGAGCGCCGCCGAAGCCGGCCAGCCGCCCCTGGGTGACCGTCGAGGAGTTGCCTTCGCCGTCCATCTGCAGCGTGGACCCGATGAACAGGTCCACCGCGTACTGCCCGGCGAGCTGCGCGAGCACGCGGTTGGACCGCAAGCTGCCGTCATGCCCGGTGAAGAACACGTCCGGGCGGGCGCGGATGTAGTCCGCCATCCCCACCTCGCTGCCGAAGCAGGCGACGCTTTCCACCCAGCCGCTCTCGATCGCCGGGATGAGGGTGGGGTGCGGGTTGAGGACCCAGTTGCGGCAGATCTTGCCGCGCAGGCCGAGCTTCTCGCCGTAGGTCGGCAGCAGCAGTTCGATGGCGGCCGTGTCGAAGCCGATGCCGTGATTGAGCGTCGTCACGCCGTGCCGCTCGTAGATTCCGCGGATCACCATCATGGCGATCAGGATTTGCACGTCGCTGATCAGCCTTGGGTCGCGCGTGAACAACGGCTCGACCTGGAAGGGCCTGTCCGCCGCGACGATGACATCGACCCAGGACGCCGGGATGTCCACGCGCGGCAGCTCGTCCACGATTTCGTTGACCTGCACGACGACCACCCCGTCGTGGAAAGCCGTCGCCTCGACGATGGTCGGCGTGTCCTCGGTGTTCGGGCCGGTGTAGAGATTGCCCTGGCGGTCGGCCTGCTCGGCGCAGACCAGCGCCACGTCGGGCATCAGGTCCACGAACATCCGCGCGTACAGCTCGACATAGGTGTGAATGGCGCCGATCTCGAGCTTTCCGTCCTCGAGGAGCTGCGCCAGGCGTACGCTCTGCGGGCCGGCGAAGGCGAGATCGATCTTGCGGGCGATGCCGCGCTCGAACAGCGTCAGATGTTCCGGCCGGCTGACGCTCGAGATCAGGAGGTGCAGGTCATGGATCTTCGCCGGATCGACCTGGACGAGCGAACGCGACAGGAAGTCCGCCTGCTTCTGGTTGTCACCCTCCAAAGCCACGGCGTCGCCAGGTTCGAGCAGCGCCTGCAATGCCTCGACGATCGCGCCGGTTTCCAGCACCTGTCCCTTCATCCAGGGCGCGATCGCGGGCCAACCGCGCGGCCTTCTTCGCCCTGCGGCGCGACCAGGGGTTCGCCTCGGCCGGCCAATGGAATGGTAGGATTCATTCGTTTCTCCAGTCAGTTCCCCGCCACAATGGCCGCAATCATGCAATCGGATTCTCCTCGAACAATCGGGCGACCATGGCGGAGTCGAGATAGGCGCGAACACGAACGATCACGGCATCCTGGAAATACACAATCCAGCAGTAACGATTGTCGAAGCGCATGCCGTTCTTGGCCGTTGCGAGAGAATGAAGTTCGACCACCGCCTGATCGCCCTTGACGAGCAGATGCTCCACGTGGAGCTGCGCGCCCTGCGGAAGAACCTGACTCAGCTTGGCGAATGTCCCGGCGATGAAGTCTTTCTTGCTGCGGTAGTGACCGGCGAGAGGGTGGGTGCCCATCACGATCCAATCGACGTCGTCAGCGACCTGTTCGAAGAAGGCAGCTCCGTCGCCATTCTCAAGTCCCTTGAAGATTTCGCGAACACGCTCAGGTGTAATGGCCATCTCGATATCTCCTCCTGTTGCACCTGGTCCCTCAACTGGCATTCACGCCGCCGAGCAGCGTCATCAGTTCCTTGACCTGGATGCTCTCCAGCGAGCGCACGGCAGCCTTGATCTCCCGGCACAGACCCTCGTCGGCGCGGCCGACCACGAGCTTGTCGAACTTCTCGACAGAGTCCTCCCAGGTGAACGGCCGGGTCGCGAACCCGGGGTAGTCCTTCACCTCGTGGCTGTACGACTTGCCGCCCTTGAGCCGGACTGTCACCCGGCTCGGGACCTCGCCGGGGTAGCGGGCAGTGAAGCCGTCGTCTGGCCTCACCTTGACCTTTCGGAGCAGGCCCTGGACGTCCGGCTTTTCGATCCGCTTGGGGCTGAGTTGGGCCGGTTGGACGTCGCCATCCAGGGCGGCGACGGCCAGCAGGTAGGGGAGGCTGTGGTCGGCGTCTTCTTTGGTGTGGACGTCGGTCTTCGGCCCGAACTTGCCACCGCCGGTGAAGTCGTAGGCGTCCTGGAAGACCTCCGCCTCGATGCGCTCGACCTCGGACGGATCAAATGCGTGGGCCTTGCGCAGTTCGAGCATGCAGTAGATGGCTCGATTGGGTCGGGACGGCGCTGTTGTAGCTCTTCAAGGCGAGCCGGTCGAAGCAATCCAGTTCTCTCGTGGCCCCAGTCGATGTGGATCGGTTGGCCGAGTGCCTGGGCCAGCCCGTTTGGTCCCTCAATCACGTACTTCGGGCCGGTCACGCCGCGGGACGCCAGGAAGACCCCGTGGACGCATCCCAGGGCCACCCCGGACGAGTTGAGGCCCTTCCATTGCGAGATCGGGGTAGTCCGCAAAACAAGCAGAGGGATGCCGCTGTCGCCGCAGATCTCGATGGCCGCCGCCGTCTTGGCCTCGTCCAGTCCGAGAGCTTTGGACACCCCGGCTGCCAGCGAGAAGCGCGAGCTGGGTCGTCAGATCGAACCCGTGGGCCATGAATGGAGCCGACGCGGTCAGCCGCGACTCGACCTGGTAGGCAACCGCCAGGGCGGTCAGGAAGTCCTTGCCGGATCGGCCCGCGTGCTCGCTGGCGGCGAGGACCGCCCCGAGTGTTGTCCGAGGGGTGACAGATCTCGCCGCCGCCGAGGTAACTGTCCATGAAGTCGATGTAGCGGACCAGTGCCGTGTTGTACGACGCCGCATAGACGACGTTGGCCCGCCCGCCGCCGATCAGGGTACAGCGGCCGTCCGGACCGCCGAACTCCTTTGCCTGGGCCAGGCACGCCTCGATCGGCCGCGCTCCGAGAGCATTGATGGCGCACGCCAACGAATCGAGGACGCTCACCTTGAGCCGCTCCCGCCGCTCGGGACGTAAGATCCTCATACTTCGCCCGGCAGACGAAACCTGCGATGCCTTCGGCCTGGCTTGGGCCGGTGTTGATCGGCTTGGGCTTGTCTGACGAGTGGTTCGCGTCGCGGACCGGGTTCCGATCGCGCGGCGTTTCCGCTGGAGTTGAAGTCGCGGCAAGGGCGGAAGCTGCGAAAGCGCCAGCGCCTTTCAAGAATGTCCGACGATCGTCCTGCGTCATTGCATGCTCCCCCTCTTGGGCTCCGGCGCATCCACTAGTTCCCATGCAGGCAAATAGCCAAAACCAGTGCCACAGCTCCCGACATAAACAGGGCCACCGGGATGATTATCATCCCCCCCGGCGAATCGGGTGCCCAGCCCAAGTTCGGGAAGTAGCAGACGGCAGCGCTAGCAATGACTAACAACGTCCCCGTGATGCCCATAAGCGCCGATACGGCACGCACGCACTGGGGAGCCCAAGCCGGACGGACTGTTGTGGACGCTTTCGAGTACATTCGGCGAATCATATTAGGTCCCTACTATCGGCGCCGGCTCGGCCTATCGAGCCGGCTGTGCCTGCGCAGACTACTTGAGGAACTCAAGTAGCGCGGGGAGTAACAACCTCGGCGTGTGTCCAGGTGACGCAGTGTGGGCCGTCCTTCACCACCACGAGTTGCGGCGCCCTTGACCAACTTGGCGGTTCGCAGTCCCGACGCGCCGATCGGCAGGATCCGATCCGCGTCGCCGTGAATGACCAGGGTAGGCACGTCTATCCGCTGCAAGTCTTTGCGGAAATTCGTATGCCAGGTCGGCACACAAGCCAGGCAGGCCGTGGCGGATGCCCCCGCGGCGACGTTCCAACAGGAGCGGACGGCTTCTTCGCTGACTCGCTTGCCCAACAGGACATCGGTGTTGAAGAAGTTCTTGAAGAACTCCGTAAAGAAGGCATAGCGGTCGGCGCCACCGCCTTCTCGATTCCGGCGAATACGCTGGCGTCGACGCCCTCCGGGTTGTCGGCCGTCTTCAACAGAAATGGCGGGACCGAAGAAATGAACACGGCCTTGCTCACGCGCTCTGAGCCGTAGGTGCCGAGGTAGCGCGCCACCTCGCCGCCCCCCATCGAGAAGCCGACCAGCGCGAAGTCACGCAGATCGAGCGTTGTCACTAGCTTGTTCAAGTCCTTGGCGAACGTATCGTAATCGTAGCCGGTGCTCGGCTGGCTCGACCGGCCGAACCCTCGGCGGTCGTAGGTGATTACCCGCTGTCCGCCTCGCAGAAGGGCCGACACTTGTTTTTCCCACGATGCACCGCTCGAGCGGATACCCATGGATGAGCACGACCGGCTTGCCCTCGCCGTGGTCCTCATAGTAGAGATCGATAGGTGCCGAGTTTTCTCGACCGACATTGACGTGAGGCATTCCCATACTCCTTTCGACAACTGACCTTGGCGGGAATTCGGAAAGGAGTCAGCGAGCGATTGCAACCCTGAGATTCTCTCGCAACCCGCGCTACACCGTTCGGCATGTATGATAGAGCAACTACCGTGCCGAATAGGCCACGAAGAAAAGCGCCCGGTGCGCGGCGTGAATAGCCATTAGTAAATGCTGCTTGCCGGCTGCGTATCCTTGGCAATCTTTGAGACGCTCGCCTCGAAATTAGCCCACGTGGCGGCGGCAGGCGGCGCGAATGTGACCAGCTAAGTCTCACGCTACGGCAGACTGGAAATCTCGCGGTCGAGCGATATCTACCAGACGGTGCAAACTGCGCTTCAAAGAGAGGGCCCAACCTTGATCGACATTCAGATAGATCCGAACGCCGGCGATCTTTACTGATAGGCCAACTTAAAAGCCCAGTCCTCGCTCGGCGCCAAGAACAACGGATTGAAGACCAACGAGGACGGCTCGCTCACGCTCTACGTTCAAGCTGACGCGCGGGACGAAGTGAAGCGGTCGAACTGGTTTCGGCTCTCAGCCGCGGGTAAATTTCCATGAGCTCTGCTATTTCGGCTACACTACATTCGATGTGTTTCTCGCGCCAGGGCATGCGCGGTCGAGCGTTCCATGGCACCATCCGCATCAGCATCCCGTCCCGCACGATCAGCGTGTGAAACAAGATCGCCCCGAAAGTGGGCGAGGAACGTCAGGAAAAAGCAAGTACGCGAGGATCGTGTGCGCCTTCCGCAGCACCGCATACAGCATGACATCGTGCGGCAGGATGAACGGCAAGCTGCAGCGACCCGTATAGGACAATCGGATAGCGCGCGGCCGACAGCATTCCCCAGCCGACCAGCGGGAGAACGAACATCAAGCCGTACATCGTGAATTCCGACGCCGTTGCCGCCAATCGCTCCAGCGCGACATCGTGGCCGGAAAAGGCGGCAGGCGGACTCAACAGCCGGTTCACGAAGCGAACGACGACCAGGACCAGAATCGCGATGCCCAGCGGGCGATGGATCGACACGAGCACGTGGTAGTTGGCCAGCGAGGCGACCATGGCGACGCCGATGCCGAGCATGGTCAAGACCATCGCGGCCATCGTCCAGTGCAGCAGCCGCGAGCAGGGCAGTGAATTGGCGTGCGTTGGGTTGACATGCTCATTCTCCTTTCTCGCACGTCGGCCGGCGTGATCGCGCTGGGCTGCTTCGTCTCGCCGGCCCGCCTGGTAAACGACTGCGAGTAAACCGCCGAGCGAGCGCTCAGCAGCGGGTCATCCGACGGCGCGATGCCCGCGGGCAACACCAGGGGGTCGAAGTTGATGTCCGTCGCGGCACTGGTCTCGTCGCTCTCCACTCGATCGAGCGTCAGCGTTCCCACGTCCACCTGTTCCCGCTCCGCCGGCCAGGCGATGGTGGCGTCGTTGGTGGGATCGCCCGGTTGGCCAACGATGACGATGAGATCGCCATCGCAACGGCTGGCGGTGGATCTGCGCGATCAGGCCGTCGAAAAGATAATTCTTGTCCTGGGCTGCCGCAGCATGCGCCGCCTCGAACGGCTGCACCGGCGTCAGCAGCCAGCGCACCGGGATGGACTCGCCCGCCGCATTGATGAAGCGAAACGCATTCAGACCGTGGAACGTGCTGTTGCCAAACCCCGATGAGGCCGGCTGGCTCTTGATGACCGTCAGCGCCTGCACCGTTTCGGGATGGCGTGCGAGAAACGCCTTCATCTTGGCTGGATCGGGCTTGCCCGTCTGTGGGGTCGGGCTTCGATGCGATCAGATTGCTCGTAAAAGGCCTCGGGGGTACGGAACGGAAACACCGGCAGGTTGACCATCGCGGTTCGCCACAGTTCGCCGTCGGGCAGGGAAAACTCAAGCCCCAGGCCTGCGGCACCGCATCGGCGTGTCGGCCGCGTAGGGCTGGCCGCCCCCCAGCGAGAAGCGGCCGATCACGGGCACGCGCCCTGGTTGAAAGACGGCCGCTTTCGAGAGACGGACGCCGTTGCCATTGCTTTCGAAAAACCCGGAAACGCCCACCCCCTTGGCATGATTGCGACGGAAACCCGGGTGCACGCCATTGACTTCCTCGAAAGCGTCGATGAACCGTGCGGGCGTCAACTCATTCGGAGTGAACCAACCGCCGAGATAGGCGAACGCCCCAATAACCGCCGCAAGAGCGACGGCGATCACGCTCAATCGTCCCACCGTGCCAGCCGTGCCGAGGCGAGGCCGCGCGTCTGCTGGTGCTCGCTGGTGCGTGGCCATTTCTTCTCCTTCGCGATCGAACCGTCCATCGCTAACAGATTTCGTCGTGGCTAACCTGCTACCTTACACGTTGTCCACACCGTGTGGCCGCCTTGTCCGCGCACAGATCCATCGCACCACCGGACCTTGTGATTGCGGAGGATGGCGTCGGTCACCGGGTCGAGGCTGTCGCCGACGATCCCGCAAATGCGCTGGACGCCTGCCTCGGCAAGCGTGTCAACTGACGCTTTTGCCACCGTTTGAGTCATCACGTCGCTCCTTTCTGGGCCCCAGCTCAACGGCTTTGGATTACAGTCCCGCACTTTCCGATACCTCGCGGGCAAAGCCGGCCCAATCGGCATCCTCGCGACCCTTGGCCACCGTTGCCGTCAGCCGCTCATGAATCAAACAGGCTAGTGGCATCGGCACCAGTTCCTCATTCGCCGCATCCAGGATCAACCCGAAGTCCTTTCGGATCAGCGATGGCCGGCCTCCTACCGGCTGGTAGTGCTCCGAGGCGATCAACTCGCCGTAGCCGCGATACACGAAACAGTCGAAAAGAGTCTGCGTGAAGAACTCGTAGGTTTGTCGCCGCGGCACGCCGTGTTTCTGGGCCAGCGTGAAGGCTTCGGCCATCGCCTCGATCGCGGCCCCGAACAGGAAGTTGCCCGCGAGCTTGATCACGTTGGCGGCGCCGGGCTCATCACCGAAATCAACGACCCGCTGGCTTGTCGCCTCCTGCAGCGGTCGCACCCGCGCTCGTGCCGCGGCGTCACCGGAGGTGACGACCCACAGCTTTGCCTCAGCCGCGACCTCGGGCTTGCCGAAGACCGGCGACGCGACGTAGTGTCCGCCTCGCTCCTGGTGAAGACTCGCCAGCTGCCGTGCCGTGCCGCGGTGCGATCGTACTCATCGAGACATGAATCCCGCCACCCAGGCGGGCCAGCAGGCCGTCGGCACCCAGGGTAACTTCCTCGACGGCTCGGTCGTCGGACACCATCGTCACGACAATGCCGCCGGGCTCAACTGCGTCCGCCGGGCTGTGCGCCAGGATAGCGCCCTGCTCAAGAAGGGGTCGTGCCTTCTCGGCCCTGCGATTGTAGACGCGTAGGCCGAAGCCGGCCTTGAGCAGATTGGTCGCGATTGCCAGACCCATGCTGCCCAGGCCGATAAAGCCGACCGTTTCCTTCATGGAAGCAATCTCCTTTCAATGACCGGGCGACGCGGCGTCGGAAGCTTGTTCAGCGGAGGACCGCGACGGGCGTGCGAGGGAAAACTGCGATCAGGGCCAAGGTGAAGGCCGGCAGGTCGCTGGGCTGCCGGGTAAACGCAAAGCAAGGCCCATGCCAAACCGTGGCGCATCGAGGACAAGTTCGCCATAGTGCCTCAATTTGCGGTGCGTCGCGGATCCGCGAACGATACCGGGAGTTCCACGATGCTCCACGTGGCACTCGGGCGGCCCGGACCTCGCTTCGCTGCGCGGCGAAGTAAACCCGTCATCCTGCGGAGACGGCATTGGGCAGGTGGCAGGATTTGAGGCAGGTGCCCAGGAATCGGCCCACAGATTGTCGGTCCAGCGGTGTGCCCGGATTGCCGACCGTTGGGCATCAAAGCGACGATTCTATGCCTGATCGTCGTTTTCTACAGAAAGCTGGCGATTGATGTGGAGTCCCAACTCCCGGAGTTTGCGGCGCAGCGTCTCCCGGCAATCCCCAACCGATGCGCTGCCTGATGTTGATTTCCATCTGTTTCCGCCAGGACACGGGTCAGCAGAAACCGGTCAAATTGGCGATGCGCTTCCGCATATTGGTCGCCTGGGTCAAAAGCGAGGCATGAGTGAAGGAACGATTCCAGACTTGTGCCGTCGGTTGCTGCCGGTGACGTAGGAGCATGTTCGCAGACCTCGCCGGGAGGGGTGGGCAGGAAGGCCGGGAGCAGAATTTTCCCATGAGCTTGGAGTAGTGCCTGTTTCAAGACGCTCTGCAACTCGCGGATGTTGCCGGGCCAGGAACAGCGGCATAACCTATCCAACGCTTCGGCGCAATCTCGTGGACCTCGCGGCCAAGATCGCGGCTGAATCGCCGCAGGTAATGCAGAACATGTGCCGGCAGGTCGTCGCCCCGCTCGCGCAAGGGAGGTAGGTCGATCGTGAAAACTCCCAGTCGATAAAATAGATCCGATCGGAACTTTCCTTCAGAGAGCGCTCGCAATGCCTTGATCGCATTGTCGAGCCTCCGCGAACCCGGGGGGTCAACTGAATCCGATCGGCGAAGTTGGAGGGAAAGAGTGGTTACAATCCCGCACCTTCCGAGACTTCGCGGGCGAAGCCGGCCCAATCGGCATCCTCGCGACCCTTGGCTATCGTCGCGGTGAGCCGCTCGTGAACCAAGTCGGCCAGCGGCATCGGCACAAGCCCCTCGCTGGCCGCCTCCAGGATCAGCCCGAAGTCCTTGCGGATCAGTGACGGCCGCGCCCCACCGGCTGGTTATGCTCCGAGGCAATCAGCTCGCCGTAGGCCCGATAGGCGAAGCAGTCGAAGAGGGTCTTCGTGAAGAACTCATTGGTTTGTCGCCGCGGCACGCCGTGCTTCTGGGCCAGGGTGAAGGCTTCGGCCATCGCCTCGATCGCGGACCCGAGCAGGAAGTTGCCCGCGAGCTTAATTACGTTGGCGGCGCAGGGCTCATCCCCGAAGTCAAAGACATGCTGGCTCATCGCCTTCTGGAGCGGCCGCACCCGCTCGCGCGCCGGCGGCATCACCGGCGGTCACTATCCACAGCTTTGCCTGGGCCGCGACTTCGGGCTTGCCGAAGACCGGCGACGCAACATAGGCAGCGCCGTGCTCCCGGTGGAGGCCCGCAAGGCGGCGCGCAGTCCGCGGTGCAATCGTGCTCATCGAGAGGTGAACACCATGGCCCAAGTTGCCGAGGAAGCCGTTCGCGCCCAGGGTGACTTCCTCGACGGCTCGGTCGTCGGAAACCATGGTCACGACAACGCCGCCGGGCTCGACCACCTCCGCCGGACTGCGCGCAGACGCGCTCCCAACTCCAGGAGGGGACGGGCTTTCTCGGCGAGTGCGGTTGTAGACTCAGAGGCCAAAGCCGGCTTTTGCCAGGTTAGTCGCCATCGCGAGGCCCATGCCTCCCAGGCCGATGAAGCCGACGGTTTCTTTCATGGGAGCACTCTCGTCTCAATTTCCGGGTGACGTTCTTGTTGGTGGACTATGGAAACCTTGAGCTCCCGCTCCAGCTCGAGTGCTCGTTCCAGATGGTCCTGGATTTTCGGCAACGTTTGCTGCGCGAAGGCTTTGAGGTCGGAATCGGTGCCATTGTCGATCTCGTACTGGTAGAGCGCGGCATTCGCCTGCTGGTAGGCGACCTGACCGCGCACATATTCAACGTCGGAACGCGGACCCTTCTCAACCGCGACGGTCGAGATGATGGTCTCATACGCGGCTTTCAGGAGTGTCGGCGGCGGGACCGGAGCTTTTCGCTTCATGACGGCCTCGAAAGCGTCAGCCACCGCGATGTGCGAGCCCACCATGAGTTCCGCATAGGCGCGAATGGCCGCGGTGCCGCCTTCCTTCTGCGCAATCCGCCCTGAGTCGATCTGGAACAGCGTACCGAGCGACGTCTGGGTAACGAAATAGGTGTCCCTGGGCCCGAGCTGGGTTTTCGCTGCGCTCAGCGCGGATTCTTGCTCACGAAGGAAGGGATCCTTATCCAGTTGCACGATCAGGTTCACGGAAGGCTGGTTGCCGACCGTGCCAGAGCGGTGGCCCTTGCGTCCCTGCGAGTCCGGCTTGGTGTTCTGGTCACCGCCGAACGACACCTCGCCTGGCCCCATTTCGACACGCTTGCCGTCCATGGTTTCCACGAACCAACGGCCCGAGAGCGGCACGATCCACTGCGGCTTCGGGTTCTCGTGCCACTCGCCAACCCAGCCCACGGGCTGGACGACCACCAGCACCGTGGCGCCAGGGGTGCTCTGTTTGTCGATCCACGACGGCGCGGCACCCTGCGAGATACTTTGCAGGTTGAAGGCGCTCAGCTCGCAGCGCTTCTGGTGGCTGACCCCGTTCTCGTCCGTCCAGACGCGCCAGTAAGACACAGTGGGCCTTCCCGGCCTCGCGGCGGGGACGGTCGGCGTGGAAGCCTCCGGTGTTTCCGGGCGGGGATCTGCATAACAAGCCGGTCCCAGTGAGATGACGACGGCCAGCACGAGTGTGGCTCCAGCCAGTACAAGGTCGGTCAGCTTGAACATGATTGCTTCTCCTTCAATGAATGTGCGTCTTTATCAACGGGTCGCTCTCGGACAGACTATCCGGCACATACTCCCCATTGAGCGCCTTTGTCAGGTTGACAACAATGGCCTCCCGGCCATTGCGCACGACGACCCATTGGGTCGCCTGATCGGATGACGGGTTGATCTCCTGATGCGGCATGTAAGGTGGGACGAAAAGGAAGTCCCCGGGCTCCAAATCGGCCTCGTACTCCAGCCGCCTTCCCCACCGCACCTTACTCTGGCCGGAAAGCACGTACACCGCCGTCTCGAGCGGACCGTGATGATGCACGGAGCTTGTCGAGTTGGGTTCAGCGAGCATGACCCCGGCCCACAGCCCTTCCGAGCCGACGAGGTCATGCGAGATCGCGGCCAACCGTCGCATCCCGGTGGTCTGCGCCGTGTGATCGTCGAACTGTAGCGGCTTGACGATATGGACATCTGTGGGTCGGCCTAGGACCGATGTCCCACCTTGCAACGTATCAACTTGCATCGACATCGAATTCTCCTTGCATTTGTGAGTGATGAGTCGAGCGGATTGGCTGCAGCTGGCGACCGCACACTACGTTAGGTGTCCGGCAACCAACGGTCGCTCTCCGTCCTCGAACTAACGCAAGGGTCGTGCCAAAACCGTGGCACGTCGTAGGCAGTTTGCCACGCTGCTTCGAAATACGACGTGCGCAGCGCCAAGCAGCCGGATTTGGCGGCCCTTCATGCTCCGCCTGCCACTCTGCTAAGTCGATATGCTCATCGTTGGCGCATCCATCGAACGCTGGCAACCGGCGAGTGGCAGGAAGTGAGGCAGTCGTCCAGAAACTGGCCACGGAATTGTCGATTCGGACGCATAATCCCGTATGAGTGTCGATGCCTGACAAATGATCCGAGGCCAATAAATCCGACTTTCATGATTGCTCTCCTTGCTCCAGGCGTTTGTCATGATCAGATGCCCGAGCCGATTCATTGTGGCGCCCGGCAGGTGCTGTGCGGCGTCCTCCCCGCTCGACCACGTCGAGATCCCTGCTGGGGTCCTGGCTGAGGTCGGCTTGCAGAAAGGCCGCGGTTTCTGGCATCGCGATCCGCACGTCGGCCAGTTCTTGCAACTGAGCGCGGAGTCCAACCGCCCGGCAGTCCAGCAAGTGCCCGCCACCGGTGCGATCGTCGGTCACGAAGTGCAGGTGCCAGCCGGCAATGTTGAGGCTTCGCGCATAGGCCGGGGTCCAGAACCCAGCAAGGGTGCCGCTGACGTCGGTGAACTCGAACTCCGCCTGATGGGACGTCGCATCCACCAACGACACTCCGCTGGCGGCTTTGCAGGCGGCGCGCGTTCTGAGGTGTGCGAACCGCCCCTCGATCCGCACGGCGTAGAACAGATTCTCGGTTCGCCGCGACACCGTCAAGCTGGGCGGTCAGGTCGGCGAAACCATCCACGTGGTCAATCGTGAACCCGCGCTCCGCTCGAAAGGCGGTGACCACGGCGAACGGCACCTTGGCATCGTCGCCAGGCTCGCTCACTTTACCGCTGCCTTGCACCTGATAGAAGTGGCCGTCCAGCGCCAGCATCTCGCCATCCAGGCCATCGAATGTGCCGAGGCCGAAGTCGCCGTGTTGCTTCAGTTCGCCGATGGTTACGACGCCGTTGTAGACCCCTTGCACGAGCGCAGTGGAGGTGGAGACCTGGAACAACGTCGAATGCTCGATCTCCAGAGCGTCGGCGAGGGCGGACATGACGATGTGCGACGAGCGGTTCGCCGGTACGTGCACGGCGCGCCGCAAGGGCCTGCATCAGCGATTCGGATATGTCACAGGTCAATGTTGGCATGAAGTCCCTCAAATCAGCGCCTGCGGCAGCACTTGCTGGCCGAGACGCCTTGTTGTGGCTATAGTCCACGGGTACGTCGATCAGCACCGGACCGGGCATGTCCATGGCCTTTCGCAAGGTCGGCGCGAAATCCTCCGCGCGCTCGATGGCGAAGCCGCGGGCACCCATGGATTCCGCGAAGCGGACGGTATCGATCGGGCCGAACTCCACACCCGAACTGCGTCCGTATTTCATCTCCTCCTGGAACCGGACCATGTCATAGAACCCGTCGCGCCAGATGATGTGGACGAAGTTGCACTTCAGCCGCACCGCGGTCTCCAGTTCGACCGAGGAGAAGTGGAACCCGCCGTCTCCGGAAATGGAAATCACCTTTTCGCTGGGCCGGACCAGGCAGGCGGCAATCGCCCACGGCAGGGCCACGCCAAGCGTTTGCTGGCCGTTGCTGATGACCATCTGCCGCGGTCGAAACACCTGCAAATAGCGGGCAATCCAGATGTGGAACGATCCCATATCGAGGCAAAGCGTCACGTCGTCCGCGACGACGGCCTGCAGGTCGGCGATCAGCCGCAGCGGATGGACCGGCACACCCGCTTCCTTTGCGCCCTGTTCTCGGATCATCGCCATCTCGTCGATCACCGAGCAGAGCACCGGATTCGGCCGTCGCGAGCGAACGCAACTGCGGCGCAAGCGAACCCAAGCGTATCGGCGATGTCGCCGATGATTTCGATCGCCGGCTTGTAGGCGGCATCGATGTCGCAGGGGACCGCGTCGATGTGTACGATGTTCCTGTTGTGGCCCTTGTTCCACGCGGCCTGGTCGTACTCGATCGGGTCATAGCCGATAGTGAGGACCAGATCTGCGGCATCCAGCAGACGGTCGGCGGGCTGGTTGTGGAACAGACCGACGCGGCCGGCGAAAAGCGGCAGCAACTCGCGCGTCAGAATGCCGGTGGCCTGGAAGGTGGTCACGACCGGCAGCGGTGCGGCTTGCAGCAGCGCCCGGATGGCCAGCGCCGCGCGCGGCTCGCTCGCCAACATGCCGAGCAGCAACACAGGACGCTGTGCCTTCCCGAGCAGCCGCGCCGCCTCCGCGATGCGCCTCGCTCGGCCCCGGCCCGAGACGGACGGGCTCGACCGGCGTGAGCACCGCCTCTGGCGCTGCGGCCTCCATGACGTCGCTCGGCAAGGCGACGAAGGCCGCACCGGGGCGCGGGCTTTCCGCAGCGCGAAAGGCATTGGCCAGGACCTCGCCGATCGCTGCTTCGGAGTCGACCTCGGCACTGAATTTGGCGACGGGCCGGAACAGCGTCGCGGTGTCCAGGCTCTGATGCGTCTGCTTCAGCCGCACCGCCCGCGGCACGACGCCGCCGAGCCCTACCACCGGCGAGCCTTCCGACGTGGCCGTCGCGAAGCCGGTGACGAGGTTCGTTGTCCCTGGCCCGGATGTGACGAGGCAGACGCCCGCCTTGCCGGTCAGCCGGCCGATGCCCTGGGCGATGAACGAGGCGTTCTGCTCGTGCCGGCACACCACGGTTTGGATGCGCGAGTCGACCAGCGCATCGAAGACGCGGTCGATCTTTGCGCCCGGCACGCCGAAGACATGGCGAACGCCCTGCGCCTCAAGGTGTCGCACGACGAGTTCAGCGCCGCTGACGGACACGGTTGCTTCTCCTTTATCAAAAACGTTCGCTGAGGTTTGCAGCGACGACGTATCCTCAGTTCGCTCCGTGCGCGTTGTAAAGAAGACCCTCTTGTGCCACGCTTTGATCCGGCACGAAATGAGTATCCGCGCCATGCTTGAAGACTACGTAAGCCCGCTTCCAAGGCTCATCGTTGACTAAGCGCCATTTATGTCCTGAGCCGGTGTGATCCACCGCTAACAGGACTTCACCAGGATGGATCGTGAATGTCTCGCCCGTCTTGGTTGTAAATTCAAGTACGCCGGCCAACGTAATGACGTATTGCGGAATGGGATCATTGTGCCAGTCAAACGATGAATGGGCTGGCGTTTCCTTGAACAGAATGGACTCCGCTTTGACCAATTCACCTCCGGTGACGCTACCGCGTGTCACATGGGAATTGCCATCAGGACCGGTATAGAGACGATACGCTCGAATCATGATTTGCTCCGATCACGTCCAGATGTTGGTGATGTTCAAGATCGCCGCCGTCTCAGCCCGCACCTGCTGACAAAGGGCGCCATTCTCGGCAAGAGATTGACCGTAGGAGGGAATCATTGTCTTCAGTTTGTCATACCATCCCTCACGCTTCATTTTCTCCGCGAAGCAGCGCTCAATGACTTGAATCATGATCCATACGGCAGTGGATGCACCTGGGGATGCGCCCAGCATTGCGACGATGGAATGGTCGGCTGCGGTGACAAGCTCCGTGCCGAATTCCAGGATGCCGCCGTGTCTTGGGTCCTTCTTGATAATCTGCACTCGCTGGCCGGCGACTTCGACCCTCCAATCTTCCTGCTTTGCATTGGGATAGTATTCACGGAGCGCGGCGAACCGCTGATTTGTGGTCTCGAGAACCTGGCCGATCAGATATTCTGTGAGAGCCACATTATCCCTGCCGACCGCCAGCAGCGGCAGCAGGTTTTCCGGATCGATGGAGCCAAAGAGATCAAGATATGAACCATGCTTGAGAAACTTCGTGGAAAAACCAGCGTAGGGTCCAAAAAGCAGAGAAACCTTTCCTTCGACGTGCCGTGTATCCAGATGTGGGACAGACATTGGGGGTGATCCCACCGAGGCTTTACCGTACACCTTGGCATTATGTCGGGAGGTCACCCCAGAGTCGTCGCAGCGAAGCCAGATTCCACTCACCGGAAATCCAGCGTAGCCCCGTCCCTCGGGAATCCCGGATTTTTGCAACAGTGGCAGCGATCCGCCCCCGGCACCGATAAAAACAAATTTGGCCCGAACGTCCCGGTGCGTACCGGCTTTTTCGTCCCGGACCCGCACACTCCATGAATCCCCTTCGCGACGTAGATCCTGCACTCGATGGAAACAATGGATTGAGAATCCTTCCTTATCCTTTAGGGAATCGAGAATATCTCGGGTGAGAGCGCCATAATCCACATCTGTTCCAGTCCGCATTCGCGTCGCCGCAACGATCTCTTTTGGATCACGGCCCTCCATGGCCAGTGGGATCCACTGCCCAATCTGCTTCTTATCAGCGGAATATTCCATCCCGTGATAACAGGGATGGGCGGAGAGCGCCTCGAAGCGTTTCTTGAGAAACGCGACATTCTCTGATCCGCGCACAAAACTCATGTGGGGTACGGGATGAATAAAAGACTGCGGATTTTTGATCGCTCCCTTCTTCACCAAAAAAGCCCACAGTTGGCGGGAAAGATCAAACTCAGTATTGACCTGCAGAGCCTTTGAGATGTCGATGCTGCCGTCACTGTTCTGAGGAGTGTAGTTCAGCTCGCAGAGTGCTGCATGCCCGGTGCCGGCGTTGTTCCACGCGTTGGAGCTTTCCTGCGCCTCGCTGCCTAGGATTTCGTACAACTGGATTGTCAAGCTGGGATCAAGCTCTTTCAAGATCACAGCCAGCGTAGCGCTCATGATCCCCGCACCGATGAGAACGACATCAGGATGGTCGTTGGATGGAAGGGATGTCGTCATGGTATTTCTCCAGGTTTGTTATTCAGGAACCGCAACGTAGGGTTTGACCATTTGCGCTGGATCAACCACGCGGTCGAACTCCTCTTTCGTAACGAAACCCAGTTCGAGTGCCGCCGCCTTCAGGGTGAGGTCATCATTCATTGCATGATGTGCGATCTTGGACGACTTCTCGTAGCCGATGACTGGAGCCAGCGCGGTCACTAGCATCAGCGAACGCGCGACGTATTCGTTGATTTGTTTTCGATTGGGCTCGATGCCCTCGACGAGGAACTTGCGGAAGTTCGTGCAGCCGTCGGTCATCAACCGGACCGACTTCGTGATGTTGAAGATCAGGAGCGGCTTGTACACATTCATCTCCAAGTAACCGCCGGCGCCGCCGACCGCCGCCGCGATGTCGTTGGCCATTACCTGGACGGCGAGCATGGCCAGTGCCTCACACTGCGTCGGGTTCACCTTGCCAGGCATGATGGAGGATCCGGGCTCGTTTGCGGGAATGTCTAGTTCGTGAAAGCCGGCGCGAGGGCCGCAGGACAGCAGCCGAATATCGTTGGCAATCTTGTAGAGCGACACCGCCAGCGTCTTCAAGGTGGCGCTTAATTGCACCAAGTCGTCGTGAGATCCCTGAACGGCGAACTTATTCGGCGCCGTGACGAAGGGCAACTCGGTGAGATGCGCGACCTGGGCGGCGACCTCCCTGTCAAAGCCCGGCTGGGCGTTAAGGCCGGTGCCGACGGCCGTACCGCCGAGCGCCAGCCGGTACACGCCGCGCAGCGCGAGGTCCAATCGTTCGAGGTTGTCCTCGAGCATGCCGACGTAACCGGAGAATTCTTGGCCGAGAGTTAGCGGGGTCGCGTCCTGGAGGTGTGTTCGTCCGATCTTGACGATGTTGGCCCAGCTTTTGGCTTTGGCGTCGAGAGCATCACGCAGGTCTTTGACCGCAGGCAGCAAGCGCTGCTTCACACCCAGCGCAGCCGCGATGTTCATTGCCGTTGGGAACGAGTCATTCGACGACTGCGACATGTTCACGTGGTCATTGGGGTGCACCGGCTTCTCGCTGCCGAGCGGCTGATCCGCGATCTGCGAGCAGCGGTTGGCGATCACCTCGTTGACGTTCATGTTGAACTGGGTGCCGCTGCCGGTCATCCAGACGTGGAGCGGGAACTGGTCCTGGTGCTGGCCCTCCAGGATCTCGTCGCAGACGCGGATGATCAGGCTCTTCTGGGTGTCGCCGAGCCGGCCGGCCTTGTGGTTGATTAGCGCGGCGGCCTTCTTGACGATGGCATAGGCGGGGATCATCTCCCGGGGGATCAGATCGTCGCCGATGCTGAAATGCACCAGGGACCGCTGCGTCTGTGCTCCCCACAGCTTGTCGCTGGGGACGTTGACCGAGCCAAGGCTGTCCCGTTCGATCCGGGTAGTCGTCATTGGTGCTCCTTTCTCGGGGTTTAGTAGAAGCCCTGGTTGTCTCGTTTGACGCTGACCTTGCCGGCGTATTGTCGCGAGACGAAAACGAAATACGCGGCCGCCAGTGCGAAACCGATCGGCCACCAGATCGCGGCGTAGGCCAGCGAATTGGGACCGGCGGCGACGTCGTAAACGGTGAGCGAGTTTTCGGGGCCAGTGTCGAATGCAACACGACCGGAAAAATGGCCGCCGCCCCGGTGGCCAGCAGGCCGGCAAGCAGGAGGTTCGACCCGATGAACGCACGCATTTCACGCCGCGTCGCCAGCCCTGAAATCAGCGTGATCGCCGCGGCGCAGACCAGGAGCAATCCGAGCCACCAAAAGGGGTTTTGAATCGCGTGCCCGAGCAGATCGGGGCGCACCACGCCGGATTCGACGGAGATGACCAGCAGCAGCGGAGCCGCCGCCGCCCAGAGTACCCTCGCGTAGCCCGCGCTGCGGTCATGCACGACGCCTTCCGTCTTGAGCGTGAGATAGGTCGCACCGTGCGCCGCCAGCGCGACAGCGGCGAAGAGTCGCAACCGATACCGTATACCAGTCGAGCAGTCCCACGTAGCCGCGTGGCGTGAAATCGGTGAAGAAGGCCATGGAGAACGTGCCGTCGGAAGCGAGCGGAACGCCGCGGGCCATATTGCCCGCCGCTGCGCCGAAGAGGATGGCCAGAAGCGTATTGGCGACTACGAAGACGAAATCCCAGAACCCCTGCCACATGCGATCGTTGATGTGGCCGCCGACTTCCAGCGAGATTCCGCGCAATATCAAACACCACAAAATGAGAAAGAGCGCGAGGTAATAGCCGGCAAAGGCGGATGCCAGAAGCTTGGGGAATACCGCGAGCACGGTGCCGCCGAAACCGACCAGCCACACTTCGTGCCAGGACCAGAGCGGACCGATCGCGGCGATGACCTGACGGCGTTCTTCGGGCGTTCGCGCCACAAGCCAGTGGAGCATTCCAGCGCCGAAGTTGCGGCCGTCCAGCACCACGTAGACGATGAGCATGAAGCTCAGCAATTCCATACCATGCCGCGATCATACAGACGGCTCCTCTCCATGTCCGGCCGGTACGGCGTCACCGGGTCCGTGACTGATCTCGCGACCGACCAGAACCAGAAACAGCACGCCGAGCACAAAGTAGAGGCCGACGAAGCCGATCAGCGTGAACACCGTGTCGCCGCTGCTGACTACTTTGCTATAGCCGTCCGATGTGCGAAAGAGACCGTAGACCAGCCAGGGTTGGCGTCCCAACTCCGCCGTCATCCAGCCCAGCGTGTTGGCGATGTAGGGAAATGGGAACGCGAGCATCAGCACCCAGAGCAGCCAGCGGCTGGATTCCAGTCGGCCGCGCAGGTTCTGGATTCCGGCATAGGCCATCAGGATGATAAAAATCGTCCCGAGCGTGATCATGAGGTGAAATGAGTAATAGAGCAGCTCGATGTTGTCGGGCCACGACTCCTCGGGAAAGTCGTCCAATCCGTGTACATTGCTTCCAAAGTGGCCGTAGGCGAGAAAGCTGAGGGCGCCCGGGATCTCGATCGGATTGTCGAGCCGCCGGGCCGCAACATTGGGCTGCCCGATCAGCGCGACGCCGGCCATGGGACCGCCGACGAATCTGCCCTCCATGGCCGCCAACGTCACCGGCTGGTGCTTGCCAACCATCTTGGCCTGCTGGTCGCCGGTCGGGAACGCAACAAGAACGGAGGCGATCAGCCCGATGACAGTTCCACCGCGCAGATACAATCGCGCTTGCTCCAGATGGAGTCCGCGCAAGGCGTAGAATGCGCCCACGGCCGCCACCACGAACGAGCCCGTTACGAGCGCCGCCATCTGATTGTGGGCGAACTGGATCCATGCCCATGGATTGAGCAGGTAAGCGCTGAGACTGTCAATGCCCAGCGAGCCATCCGCTTCGATGCGATAACCCACGGGATGCTGCATGAAGGCGTTCGTCACGATAATGAAGTAGCCGGAAAGCCAGCTTCCCAGCGCGACCGCCAGCGCGGCCAGGAAGTGATAGCGCGGACCCAGTCGCTTTTCGCCCCAGATGAACGCGCCGATAAAGGCGCTTTCCAGAAAGAACGCGAACATGCCCTCCATCGCCAGCGTCTGTCCGATGACGCCGCCGGCGTATTTGGAAAAGCCCGCCCAGTTCGTCCCGAACTGAAACTCCATCGGAATGCCGGTCACCACCCCGACGGCGAAATTGAGCCCGAAGATCTTGGCCCAGAATGCGCAGGCCTGGTTGTATTTCTCATCACCCGTCCGCAGGGCACGCCACTTCCAATAAACCAGGAACCACGCCAGGCCCATGGTGAGCTGCGGAAAGAGATAATGGTAGGTGATCGTGAAGGCGAACTGAATTCGGCTCCAGAAGGCAGGATCGGAAAATGAGTTCATGGTTTCTGCACTCCTTTCACGTGCCAAGGCTTCCAGGCGGGCGCAGAACTCGGCCGATCTGCCGCCACGCTGTCGATTCACTGGGTCGCCACTGGTATTTTCTTTCAGGTCTATGCAGCGCTTCCCGTCAACCCGACAGCGCCGGCGCGAGGAGCTGGACGGTCAGGTTGCGCGCCCTTCGGGCGCCATGGATGATCACTCCCTCGATGTCACCCGTGGCTGAAGGTCCCGCTAGAAAGGTACTCCGGCACCCACTGCGTGGTCACCACTCGCTCGTGGAGTTCTTCGGGACTCGTCTTCGACGCGACGCCCGCTTGCTGCGCCGGCTGGTCGCCGATGCCGAGGATGCGCTCCCCGTCGGTGACGACAATCACGTCCACGTTCAGGTTGGGCCGATTGCGAAGGAGCGCAGGAATCGAGCCTCGTAATGGATACGAAATGAACAGGCCACGGGGCCGGCGGTAGATGTGGCTGAACTGCCGGCACGCCTGAGCGACCACCGGCGTGTAGACCATTGGGGTCATCTCCTCAATGTGGTCGAGGAGTAGTCGATAGAAGTGCGTCTCATTGGTGTCCTGAAGCGCCCGTAGATAGATGTGGCGTTCCAAGTCGTCGTCTTTTCGCCGGTACGCCTCGTAGGCGCGTAATACCTGCTCTTGCAGATCCTCGACGTGCGGGGCCAGCAGTCCGTGCCTGGTTCGTTCGTCCTCCGTGAAAGCAGTCCCCTTGTTGAGCACTGGTCGATTGAAGATTTCGGTCCCATGCAGGGCGTCACCGGCAACCGATTTCTGGAGTCCCTGGAGCCTGGTCATTCCGGATTCCTCCGTTCACTTTGAGCGTATCAGGCCGCCAGCAACTGCGCAGCCACTTGCAGACAGTTTCCCGCGAACCCGACAAGCCAGCAGCAACTCTTGTGCCGGCTGGCAAGGGATGCGATTGAAACTCGCCAAGGACGGGGAGGTCCCTCGATTCGTTATTGACTCGCAACGCATCGCAAGTCTCCGCTCGGGCAAATCTCTAGCCTGTCCCGGGGCAAGTCTGCTGCCCATTGGACAGTTTTCTTTTCTCCTTCGTACTGGCCGGTGATTTCTTGCCGGTTGCACGCCAGCTGCAGCACATCGGTCCGCGAGCCACGCCGGGTGCTTGCCCATTTGGGGCAACGAGGCAATCCGAAACTGAATGCCGTTGACTGTGCAGGCGTTGCAGGAAAGCTGACACTTGATCGCCGTTTGCGGTTTGGCACGGGCATTGCGCCCATCAAACGGGCAAGACGGCCCCTCACCGAGCCGCGCTGCCATGGATTCGACCTCGGCCGTCCGACCCGTCGAAAAACGCCTGGCCGGGCACAGGATGCCAGCGAGGCGCTGATAGGCAGACCGAATGTTACGCAATACCGCTATTGGAAAAGCGCCGGACCATGGATGTCCGAAAAATGAATTCCGGACTCTAAATGGGGCCGCGCTAGCGGCGGCCCGGCAGCAGTCTCTCCCCGCGCCCGCGCCCGGGCCCCAACAGCGCAGCTAATTAGAACAATGCTCGCTGCGCGTTTCGGTGCCGGAGGCCTCGCACGAATCGTGCCACCAGGCCCTCGCTCGGAGCTTATCCCAATCGGCAGCGCAGGCACACTGGCCGAGCGCCTGTTCCAGGGCGTCGATGTCCGTCGGCCGCTCCGCGGGATCCTTGGCCAGACACCACAGTACGACGCGCTCCAAATCCGCCGGCGTGTCGGCGCGCAATTCCGACAGGGGAACCACCGGGTCGCGAACCTGCGCGATCAAGGTCCCGATGCCGCTTCGCTGTTGAAATGGCGGCCGGCCGGTTAACAAGTAATAGGCCACGGCACCCAGCGAATAAATGTCGCTCCGCACGTCGACCTCCGAGTCGCCCATCACCTGCTCGGGCGACATGAAGGCCGGCGTCCCGACCGGACCGACGGCGCTCAGATCGGGCGAGTCGATAGACGCCAGCGGCCGC
Source organism: uncultured Planctomycetia bacterium (assembly GCA_963699445.1). Classification (GTDB taxonomy): domain Bacteria; phylum Planctomycetota; class Planctomycetia; order Pirellulales; family PALSA-1355; genus CAWCAX01. The sequence goes on along the minus strand of CAVOTX010000011.1, from coordinate 1,555,621 downwards.
ACCAGTCCGAAGTCGAGCAGCTTGGCCACGTCGTCCTGGCCCCCACGCCGCGCGGCGATAATGTTCGACGGCTTGATGTCTCGATGAATCAAGCCGGCACCATGCGCCTCGTGCAAAGCCAAACAGACTTGCCTGAGCAAGTAGATCACCCGTCCGGGCGGCAGCGGACCGTATTGGTCGACCAGATCGGCCAAACTCAAACCCGGCAGATATTCCATTACATAGTAATAGATGCCGTCTTCGGTCCGGCCGTAGTCGAAGATCTCGACCGTGTTCGGGTGCGAGAGCGTGGCCGTAATGTGCACTTCGCGCTCGAAGCGTGCGAGCGTTCGCGGATCGAGCCCCGCGCTGCGCGAATCAGCTTGACGGCGCAGGCGCGCTTCAAGAGTTGGTGTTCAGCCAGATAGACGTCGCCCATTCCGCCCGAGCCGATTTGCCGCTTCAGCCGATATTGGCGAAAGTAGCGGGCTTCGGCAAGCTGCCGGCGCAGTCGCGAGGACATGTGGGCGGCCCTGGCCGCCACCGCGGCCAGGAGCAATAGAGACAGCGTGTCCAGGCCGAATTGGACCAACGGAATCACGCGGGCGTTGCGCCACTGGGCCATCCAGCTCAGCGCATCGCGATGCGTGAGATAGGCGGCCACCACCGTCAACAACGACAAAAGCGCCAGCGGCACGCCAACCGCCGCGGCACGCCGCCAACTCTTGGGGACATACATCCCATGAAAAAGAATCAAGATCGCGAACAACAGCACCGCATTCTTTTCGATCAACTGGGCCGCCACCGGATCGTTGGCCAGCGACCACTCAATCAAGCGGCGATAGAGGTAGAAAACCAGCAAACCGGCAAGTGTCCCGGTCATCGCCAGTTCGATTGCGCACAGCCACGCGATCGTCATGGCCGGTCGCCAGGCGATCAGGACGGCAACGCCCAGCAGCGACACAACGACAATGATCGCCAGGATCGAGACCGGCGGATCGCTCAGCCGCAGCACGAGCGGCCGCAGCACCAGCATCATTGCGAACAGCAGGGCGTAGGCGACCGCCAACTCGCCAAGCCGCACCCGGACGACCGTGCGTTCTTCCTCGGCGGAGGAATTCCCCTGGCCCAGATAGGCGATCGCAGCCGTGGGGGTAAAACCGAGCTTGGTCCCGCCACGATCGGCACTGCCGAGTTGGCCTCGGCGGGGAGTGCTCAGTCGGAAGGCGGGAGTCGAATAATCGTCTGCCATCGGTTCGCAACTTGAAGAAATTGCCCATCGCCGGATCGTCGGTCACCCATTGGGTTTCCCGTTCAGCGTGGTATGGATTGAAAGCATACGCTGGTCTTTGCCGCTCCAATGGTACCACAGCCTCGAAGTCCTGCGCCAATCCGGTGAAAACCTGTTCATCGAGATGGCTCCGGGCCATGTCTCCACCCACCTCATCGCGGAACAGTTTCCCAACGCGAGGGCAGTTCCGTTGCGGAACAAGGGCTCCGATTCGTTACCGTTCTCGCCGCACGCCAACGCGGCAGGTAGGCGTGCGATTCAATCTCGGCCGCAGCTACTGGAAGAGTGCCGGATCATGGCCCTGATTGTCACGTCCGTCCCAACCCCAGTCTTCGCTTTGCATACTCTCCTGCTCGGCTCGCTGCGCGTCTTGGTACGACATCAGTCCGTCGACTTCTCGTTGCAGCCGAGCAATTTGTTGCTGTAGCGCGACGAATTCGTTGACTGGAGGGGTCCGCGGCGCCGCCGCGGCGCCCCGAATTGTTCTTCAGGGAGCTGTCATTTGCGTTGGCGGCTATCCGATTGACCTGGTGACGACTGGGAGATGCCGATTCTTGGGAGGCCAACGTGGCCCTTACGATTCGACGTTCGCCGTTGCGGCGGATCGTCAAATCGACCGGCGAACCTGGCTGGTACTGGCGGATCTCCTCGTTCAGTCCTTGAGTCGTGCCAATCCGCTGGTCGCCGACCTGGCGGATTACATCTCCCACGCGTAAGCCGGCCAGCGCCGCCGGGCTGCCCGGGATTATCCCGACGACGCTGACCCCGTCTGTTGACGTGCCGATTAGCACTCCCAGCGCAGCGTGGTGGCGCACGTGGTCGTCGCTGTCGGACCCAGGGTTCTGCCCGCGATTGCTTTGGTTCTGAGGCTGATCTCGGCCTGTCGCTGGGTCGCCGGCCGATGCGGTCGAGCGATTCGACCGGTCACTGTTCTCATTCTCGCCGCCGGAGCAGGCTCCAGCCAGCGAAATCCAGCCGCCTAACACGAGGACCCAACCTGCATGCCACAAATTTGTTTCTCGCATTGCCTGATACCTCCAGAAAAAAAGAGCACCGGTAAGGAAATGGGTTAATGGAAAAAGCTCATTGCCGATCACGTTCTGGACAAATGAGGGGGACTCTCACTGGATTCCTACAGGTCGCGAACGATCTCCGACAGAAACCAGGTCCGGCGTTCGGACTGGTCAATCCAGACCTCGATCAAGCTGGCGGTAGCGACGTCGTTGTGCCGGTCACAAACCTCGTGCGTGGATCGCAAGGACCGCGTGAGGTGCTGGTTATCGTCGGAGAGTTCCGTCAGCATGTCCTTCGGAGTCACGAACTCTGCGTTGTTGTCCGTCAAGCGTTGGTGTCGTGAAATGTCGCTGACGGAATGGAGTGTGGTCCCGCCAATCTTGCGCGCTCGCTCGGCGACGTCGTCCGTCATGGCGAAAATTTGCTCGGCGTGTTCGTCCATGAGTAAATGGTAGTCGCGGAAGTGCCGCCCACTCATGTGCCAGTGGAAGTTTTTAGTTTTCACATAGAGCGCGAACACGTCGGCCAGCAGTTGACGTAGTTCGCGAGAGATCTCCGCGACTGCGTCGCGGCTCAGATCGGTCGGCGTTGCCAAGGCCTCGCTCGACTTGTGATCCTGCATTCTTGGTTCGAGGACGGCTTGTTTCTGGGCGGCCATGAAAATCTCCTTTTTCGTGACGGGCGGGTGATACGGTGGAGAGCGTTGCTGCTTGTTTCGCGCCCGCGAATCGACGGCCGATTCCCGAACGTCCGGAATTCACGGCCTCTAGCAAACATGGTCGATCGAATTCCGGAACGCTTCCTGTCCCACTGGTATCGCAATAAACGTGCCAACGAGGTGTGCTTCGGTCCGTGAAGCCGGGACAAGGATCAGAAAAGCGCGGTTGCTCAGTGACGCCATGGGAAAAACGGCGCAGGCACAGGGGAGTTAGCGATGCCTGAGCCCCTAGTCTCCAGCCCGCAGACCTGAGAGATGGCCAGTGGCAGGAATTGAGGCAATCGCCCAAGAATCGGCACGCGCAGGGCGGAGGTCGAACCGTTAACGCGAACCCCTGGCCGAGACGCTGAGTCCAGTGACCCCGTGGCCAACCGGGGACTGGGCGACCTTGCCAACGACGCAGCCGTTGCGGGCCCCGCGAGACGAAAACGTCGCTACGGCACGCGGGTTGCCCCATAAGGCTGGCACCGCAAGCCGGCGCCGGGAGGAGACTTTCCTCCCCACGTTTCGTGAAAGTATCACCGCTGACGCGCACGTGCCATCATTCAAGTGGGAACGTGGCGCTTTGCGAAGTATCAGGAGCGTCCAATGTCGTCCGCATCGACCCCAAAGCTACGATTGACAGATTCCGGCTCTCACAAGACGGCCCCGCGTCTCGATGGCCGGCGCAGCAAACCGCTGACCTCCGACGATCTACGGGGCAATGTCTTGGCTTTCGGAAGCTTGGTGGCGATCATCACAATCGTCGTGCTTCTGCTGCTGAACAGATAGCGCAACGAAAGCGCGCTCGTGAACCGCCTGTGCGCCGACGAAGAACCACGCTTCATCGTCTTTGTTTTTCACTTGGTTGTCGGCGTCGCCTTGACGCGCGAGCCGAATGCCTTTCACCGCGTCTGACGGGTACTGGCTTCAAAAAGGACTCCGCCTTTGCAAATTCCCCAAGAGACGCGGCCCCATCAGTCAATCATCGGGCTGTCGCCTCTTTTTTCAAGCGAAAAGTGGAATCGAGGATGACGGCCTTGACTACTGCCGCCCGTTCTTGTCCGCGATGAACACGTCCTTGTGCGGGAACTTCTCGAACAGGGACGCCGGCTTGCCGAAGTTGGTGGCCAGCACGTCGAGCGGGTTCCCGGCCATCCATTCCGACAGGTCGATCTCCTCGTAGATCCCGGAGTTGAACCCGATGAGGACGCGGCACGGCTTGTCGCCGACGTTCTCGAGCGAGTGCCCGTACCCTTGCGGGATGTAGCCGACGTCGCCCTTCTCCAGCGTCTCGATCCGGTAGCGCCCGCCCGAGCCGAACATCGTCACGCTGACCTTCCCCTCGAGGACGTACTGCCACTCGTCGGCCGTCGGGTGCCAGTGCAGCTCCCGCAGCGCCCCCGGTTCGAGTTCCAGGATCGCGCCGGTAATGGTCTTGGAGATCGGGAACTTGCTGGAATCGACCAGCCACAGCCGGCCGCCCTTGTTGTTGACGTGCGGCTCATCTGGCGAGCAGCCGATACTTGTGCGTCAGCGGCGGCAGGTGTCGGTCCCGCGAGCGGGGCGGCCGCCTTCTCGGGCGGCACCGCGCCGCGTGCGAAGTACACCTCCTTCTTCGGGAACCCGTCGAAGGTCGATTCGGGAACGCCGAAGTTCTTCGCCAGGAGCGGCTTGGGAGTGTGGCCGATCCAGTCGGTGATGCTGAACGTGCCGAACTCCGAGAAGTAGCCGTTGTCGAAGATCAGCACGAAGTGGCACGGCTCGTCGCCCAGGCATTCGAGCATGTGGCCATGGCCGCGCGGGAAGTACCAGACGTCGCCCGGCTCGAAGTCGTTCGTCTCCGCGTATCCGCCCGGGGCCGATGACCGTCGTCCGGACCCGCCCCTTGTCCACGAACGCCCACTCGGCCGCGGTGGCGTGCCAGTGGAGTTCCCGCATGGCGCCCGGCTCGATCCTCATGGACACCCCGGCGATCCCCTTGGAGATCGGCAATTGCGCGACGGTGGCTTCCTTCCCAAAGCTGTTGCCGATCACCTTCCCTTCCGACTTCTCCAGGGCGAACTTGAAGGTCGGCAGTTCCTTGCCCGACAGCAGCGGGTCGGGAACGTTGTTCATGAAGCTGGGATCGCCGGCTTCGGCCGGCTTGGCCCCCACAAACGCAGTCGCGGCCGCGGCCGTAAACAGGCCGGCGGCGGTCAAGAATTCTCGGCGTTGGAAGTCGGACATGTTAGCCTCCTGTTTGACTGAGAGGACGGATCGGAAGCTGTCGCACTCGCATCGAAATCAGCTTCTTTGCCGTTACGCAACAAACATGCCGAAAAGGACAAATCAAACTTAGCCGATCCACACCACGGAATCAGTTCCAGAAGATCGACCGCGATTGGTTTTTTTCGTCCGGAAACGGGAAGCAAGGGCGACAAAGACGACCTTCGAGCGGTCAAACTGAGGAGTTGAGTAGCTCGCCGGGCGATGACAGGAACTGAGGCAGCCGCCCAGAAACTGGGCCCCGGCGGCTAATGTCTCCAAGGTCGGCAGGTCGCCAGTAAGCTTCCGACAGACGGGAGATCTCTCTATGCACGCTGGCTAGAGCGGCAGCTCCTTGTCGACGGGAAACCGTGTTGCTCGCGGCCCACGTCGCCGTCGTATTTCATCGTCGATTTGTACAACTCCAGGTGGCCGTCCCCGGCGGCCGCGGCGCAGCGGTTGCGCAGGCGATTCCATCTCCTGCGGCCGTCATGCGGCGTGAAGCCCCGAGCGATGGCCAGATTCTGCCGCAGCACCGCCAGCGAGTCGATGCCGCTGATGGTGGTCGCGACCGGCAGGCTCATGGCATAGCGCAGCGCCTCTTCGCCGGACTGACGACGCCTTTGATGATCGGCTGGCCGTCGCCTCCCAGGCTCTTCATGCCCAGGGCCGCCATGCCGCGCTTGTTGACTTCCGGCAGCACGTGCTTCTGGAAGCTGCGGTAGCTGGCGTCGAAGCAGTTCAGCGGCATCTGCACGGTAGTCGAACGGATAGTCATAGGAAAGCATTTTGAGGTGAATGGCCGGGTGCTTGTGCCCGGTGAAACCGACGATAGCGCACCTTGCCCTGCCTTCTTCGCCTCATCCAACGCCTCGATCACGCCACCCTTGGCAAAGTGCCGTCTCGGGGTCGTTGTCGTAGACGCATTCGTGGACCTGCCACAGGTCGAGGTGGTCGGTCTGCAAGCGCTTCAGCGACTCGTCGAGCTGCCGCATGGCCGACCTTCTTGTCGCGGCCATGGGTGCAGACCTTGGTCATCAGGAAGACCTTGTCGCGCCGGCCCTTGAGGGCCTTGCCCATCCACTCCTCGCTCTTGCCCTCGTGGTACTCCCAGGCGTTGTCGAAAAAGTTCACGCCGGCATCGATCGCCTCATGAACGATGGCGATCGCCTCCTCGTAGGATGGAGCACTCGCCCAGGCTGTAGCCGCCCAGGCCGATGACCGATATCTTCTCCTTGGTTTGCCAAAGGGCTTCTGCGGGATCTGGTCCGGGCCGTTGCTCGCTCAGTTGCGACGCGGCTCCCAGCCCAGAGCAAGCTCGCCGGCCAGAGCGGAGGCCGCGGCCAGCAGCCCGGCGCCTGCCAAGGAACTCGCGGCGGTCCGAGCCCTTCGCTTCGCACCGCGTTTTTTGGTGATCGTTCATGTCATGCTCTCGCTCATATGGCCTCATTTCTTCGCGGACGTGACGTCCATCGGTGTGGTCTCCGATGGACGTGCCGCCCTCCTCGGCAAACATCTCCTGGACCTCTTTGTGTTTGCGTCCAGCGGGAAGTCGTGCGCCATTCGAGCCTCCGGGTTGTCGAACTGCAGCGACACCTTGTACGGCTCGAAGCGGCCGTCGCCGCCAGCCGGGCGCAGCGATCGCGCAGAGCCTGCATCTCCTCCTCCGTCATGGGCTTGAAGCCGCGCGCCACCCGCAAGTTCTGGTGCAGCACGTCCAGCGAATCCATGCCGCAGATGGTGGTGGCGACCGGCAGGCTCATGGCGTAGCGCAGCATTTCCTCCGCCTTGACCAGGCCGCTGCTTGATGGCCGCGGCCGTGCCCCCCATAGCTCTTCATGCCCAGCGCGGCGATGCCGCGCTTGATCGAGTTCGGGCAAGACCTGCTTCTCGAAGCTGCCGGAAACGTTGCGTCCAGGCGATTGAGCGGCATCTGCACGGTGTCGAACGGATAGCCGCAGCGGATCATGTTCAGATGAATGGCCGGGTCCTTGTGGCCGGTGAAGCCGACGAAGCGCACTCTTGCCTTGCTTCTTGGCCTTGTCGAGCGCTTCGAGGACGCCACCTTTGGCGTAGGCCAATTCGGGATCGTTGTCGAAGCCGACATCATGGATCTGCCAGAGGTCGAGATGGTCGGTCTGGAGCCGGCGCAGCGATTCTTCGAGCATCTTCATTGCCAGGTCCGCGCCACGGCCATGGGTGCAGACCTTGGTCATGAGGAAGACCTTGTCCCGCCGTCCCTTCAGTCCACGGCCAAGCCAGTCCTCGGCCCGCCCATTCCAGTATTCCCAGCAGTTGTCGAAAAAAGTGATGCCGGCGTCGACGGCCTCGTGCACGAGCCCTACGGCCTCCTCCACGGTCTTGAGATCGCCGAGGTGATGGCCGCCGACGCCGAGCGCCGACACTTCGACTCCTGTGCTTCCCAGTTTCCTGCGAGGGATTTCATCTGGCATGTTGTTCTCCGGACCTCGTGCGTCTCAGGCATAGGCAAAGGGTCTGAAGCAATCTCAGATTTCTTCGGTATCTGCGGCGCTTGGCAGGATTTGAGGCAGTTGCCCAAGAATCGGCCCGCAGAGTTGGCGGTCAGTTGCGGATGCGGATCGAGCCCACTGGTTACTGGAGCGACGAGTTCATGCTGGGTCGTCGACCTCATCTATGGAAAGTTGGCGATTGATGTGCAGCCCCAGTTCGCGGAGTCTGCGGCGCAGCGTCTCCCGGGCAACCCCCAACCGGCGAGCGGCCTGATGCTGGTTTCCGTCCGTATCGTCGAGGATACGGGTCAGCAAGATCCGGTCCAATTGACGGTGCGCTTCCGCATAGAGGTCGCCGGGCTCAGCGGCCAGGCATTGGCGGACGAACGCTTCCAGGCTGGTGCCTTCGGTTTCTGTCAAGGACTCGGGATCTTGTTCGCAGATTTCGCCGGGAAGGGTGGGCAGGAAGGCGGGGAGCAAAATTGTGCCGTGAGCTTGAAGCAGTGCCTGCTTCAAAACGCTCTGCAGCTCGCGGATGTTTCCGGGCCAGGAACAGCGGCGCAGGCGTTCCAACGCCTCCGGTGCAATCTCGTGGACCTCACGACCAAGGTCGCGGCTAAAACGGCGCAGATAATGCAGGACCAAAATCGAAAGGTCGTCACTCCGCTCGCGCAGGGGGGGCAGGTGAATGGCAAAGACGCCCAGTCGGTAATACAAGTCCGCTCGGAACCGTCCCTCTGCCGAGTCGTGTTTGAGGTTGTGGTGAGTGGCGGCGATCAACCGCACGTCAGTACGGACGGTCTCATTTCCTCCAACGCGCTCGAAGGCTCTGCTCTTGCAACAGGCGAAGCATCTTGGCCTGCAGGGCCAACGGCATGTCGCCGATCTCGTCGAGAAAGATGGTGCCGCCATTGCATTGCTCGAACTTTCCGATGCGGCGCCGATCGGCCCCGGTGAAGGCGCCTTTCTCGTGCCCAAACAGTTCGCTTTCCAGCAGAGTTTCCGGAATTGCCGCGCAATTGAGCGCCAGAAACGGCCCTTAGCCCGATGGCTATGCTGATAGATGGCGCGGGCGACCAGCTCCTTGCCGGTACCGCTTTCGCCCGTAATCAACACAGTGACGTCCTGATTGGCGACGCGGCCAATGGCCTTGTAGACCTCGCGCATTGCTGGGCAGCTTCCGATGATGGCACCGTCGACGTCGGAGGCCGGCGCGGTCTCGGCGACGACGGCCGGCTCGCGCATCCGTTTGGCCATGTCGAGAGCCTCGCTGACCACGCGTCGCAGTTCGTGCAGATCGAGCGGCTTGAACAAATAGTCGTACGCACCCAGTTTCATCGCCTCGATGGCGCCGTCCGCCCCCTTGACCATGGTGACGAAGATGACCGGTATGCGGGCGTCGATCTGGCGAAGTTGTTGGAAGACCTCAAGCCCGGAATTGTCGGGTAGTCCTTGGTCGAGCAGAATTACATCCGGAGCCTGAGTGTGAACTCGCGCGAGACCTTCGGCTCCGGTGTCGGCCACTTCGACCCGGTGCATCGGCGCGGGAAACGCCTGACGCACTTGCCCCGGGATTAGGGAAGCATCATCATCGATGAGCAACAGGTGAGCCAAGGTCGCCTCCGGACCGGTACTCCCCGGGAGAAAAAATGGCAAGGCCATTGTCGGGGCGGGGGCTCTGTCTGTCCAGCAGGCGGGACTACGGGGAAAGACCGGCTCAGCACGATAATCCGAGTAGCCACAGATCTGTTTGGCATTCGATTCGCAATTCTGGCTGGAGTAGCAGATTCGATCCGGACGTAATTGGTCGGCCGGGGAAAGCCAATACGGCCAGCATCATCAGACATCCGCGGAGCATTTTGCCTTTCGAGGGTGATATGAACGAAGCACCACGCAGCAGGCTATTTGCCTACGGTCTGGCACTGCTGGCCCCGGCGGCGACAATTCTGGTACGTTGGCCCCTCGCTGCGGTGCTCGGCGACAGGGTACTGTACATGGCCTTCTTCCCAGGCATCCTGATCGCTGCCTACATCGGCGGCTTCTGGCCCGGACTCCTCTGCACCCTTTTCAGCGCCCTGGCCGCGAACTACTTCCTCATCAGTCCGCTTTACTCCCTCAGGGTCGCCAATTTCAACGACATGGTGGGCCTGGGCCTTCTGCTTCTGGTCGGCTTCATTATCAGCATCGTATGCGAGTCCCTGCACCGGACGCGGCGCCGCCTATTGGCCTTCGAGCGCCAACAGGCGAAGGAAGCACTGCGCGAAGCTGAAGATCGCTTCCGGCAAATGGCCGAGAACATTCATGAGATCTTCTGGATGATGGACGTTCGGCACGAGCGGCTGTTCTACATTAGCCCTACGTACGCAGAGGTCTGGGGACGTTCGTGTCAGAGCCTTTACGAGCAGCCGCGCTCCTGGATCGAGAGCATCCACCCGGACGACCGAACGGGGGTGATCGAAAACATGGAACAGCGTCAGGCCGGTGTGTTCACCGACCTGGAGTTCCGAATTGTTCGGTCCGACGGATCAATGCGGTGGATCCGTAGCCGCGCCTTCCCCATCCATGACGCCGATGGCAATCATTCCCGTATCGCCGGCATTGCGGAAGACATCACGGATCGCAAGCAGGCCGCGGAGTCGGTGCGCAAAAGCGAGCAACGGTTTCGGACGTTTGTGGACCATGCCACGGATGGGTTCTTCCTGCAGGATCATGAATATGTGATCCTCGATGTGAATCGTCAGGCCTGCGAAAGCCTGGGGTATACGCGCGATGAGTTGATTGGCATGACACCGGCCGACTTCGACCCGAATGTCACACCCGCGTTCCTTGATGACCTCACACGCAGCCTCGACGCCGGAAAGCGTGATGGCGTTCGAGTCCAGTCACCGCCGCAAGGATGGAACGACCTTCCCGGTGGAGATCAGGGGCCAGGCGTTTTACGAAGGAGGACGACGATTCGCGGTCGCCATGGTGCGAGACATTACCGAGCGCAAGCGAGCCGAGGAGGCACTACGGGAGAGCGAGCGACGTTGGCGTAGCCTGACCGAGGCGTTGCCGCAGTTTGTATGGACCGCAAGCGCGGACGGCACGTCCGACTACTTCAGCACTCAGATCACGGAATACACCGGCCTGCCCGAGAGCGAATTGCTCGCCTGGGGCTGGCTGGACGTGCTGCACCCGGACGACCGGCAACGCACCCGGAATAGCTGGATTGAAGCGATCGCGAAAGAGCGCAATCACGAAGTGGAGCACCGCATCCGCGGCTCGAATGGCGAGTATCGCTGGTTCACCACCCGCGGGGTGCCGATCCGGGACGGCGCCGGCCAGGTCGTCAAGTGGTTCGGCACCTGCACCGACATCACCGAACATAAGCGGTCCGAGCAAGCGCTGCGGGAGAGCGAGCAACGCTGGCGCAGCCTGACCGAGGCGCTGCCGCAACTGGTTTGGACCGCCACGCCCGACGGCGCGCTGTGACTACTTCAGCACGCAATGGACGCAACACACAGGGGTCCCAGAGGGTCGACTGCTGGGCTGGCAGTGGCTGGAAGCACTGCACCCGGACGACCGGGAGCCGACCCGGCAACTCTGGACGAACTCGGTAGCGGGACGCGGCCCCTATGACGTGGAATACCGCGTCCGCCGGACAGACGGAGAGTACCGCTGGTTCAAGACCCGCGGCGTGCCGATCCGGGACAGCGAGGGTGGCATTTTCAAATGGTTCGGCACCTGCACCGACATTACCGACGCCAAGCTGGCTGAAGAGGCGCTAGCCCAGGAACGATATCTGCTCCGCATGCTCATGGATAATCTTCCCGATCACATGTACTTCAAGGACGCGGCCAGTCGATTCGTTCGCATCAACAAGTTTTTGACCAACTACTTCGGCCTCGACGACCCCGCGCAAGCGTTCGGCAAGACCGATTTCGACTTCTTCGCGGTTGAACACGCCCGCATGACTTATAAGGACGAACAGGAGATCATTCGATCTGGCGATCCGTTGGTCGGCAAAGAGGAAAGAGAACTCTTTCTCGACGGCCGCGTGCGGTGGGTTTCCACCACCAAGATGCCGTTCCGCGACAAGGACGCTAAGATCATCGGCACCTTCGGAGTATCCCGCGACATCACAAAGCTCAAGCTGACAGAGGAAGAATTGCGGCAGGCGAAGGAGGCTGCGGAGGCGGCGAACCGAGCCAAGGACGAGTTCCTGGCCAACGTCAGCCACGAGATTCGCACCCCGATGAACGCCATCCTCGGCATGACCGAGTTGACCCTCGACACGCCGCTGACCGAGGACCAGCGACAATGCCTAAGCACCGTCAAAGCCGCGGCTGATAATCTGCTGGGGATCATCAACGACCTGCTCGACTTCTCCAAGATCGAGGCCGGCAAACTGGAACTGGAACCAGCCGACTTCTCGCTGCGATCGGCTTTGGGCGACACCCTCAGGACCCTGGCCACGCGGGCGCACCGAAGGGGTTGGAGCTGGTCGGCCATGTGCAGCCCGATGTGCCGGACGCCCTGATTGGCGACGTGGGCCGGTTGCGTCAAGTCCTGCTGAATCTGATCGGCAACGCCATCAAGTTCACCGAGCAGGGCGAAATCGTCGTGCGCGTGGAAACTTTTGAAGACACGACCGAGGGTAGCGCCACGCGCGGATAGAGGTTTCGGAGGCGAGCGGGCAGGTTTGTCTACGGTTCACGGTAGTCGACACCGGACATCGGGCATCCCGCAGGATAAGCAGGAAAAGATCTTCCGGGCGTTCGAGCAAGAGGACACCTCGACCACTCGGAAGTATGGCGGCACCGGTCTCGGCCTTTCCATTGCCGGCCGCCTGGTGGCCCTGATGGGCGGGACGATCACGGTCGAGAGTGAGCCCGGCCGGGGTAGCGACTTTTGCGTTCACCGCGTGGTTCGGGCGGCAGTCTCGCCCCAGGGAGAAATCGCCGGAGATTCCGCCGGTCATGCTTCGGGACCTGCGGGTGCTGGTGGTAGACGATAATCCCACCAACCGCCACATCCTTGATGAGTGCCTGCGCGGTTGGCAGATGGAACCCACCGGGGTCGGTGACGGGTTGACCGCGATGGGCGCGCTGTGGGATGCCGCCAGCGTCGGTCGGCCATACCCGCTTGTGCTGCTTGACGCTCGCATGCCCGACACGGACGGATTGGCCTTGGCGGCCCAGATTCGAAAGCGCTCGGCGCTGTCCGCCACTCGGATAATCCTGCTGACCTCAGGCGATCGCCCGGGCGACTCGGCCCGCTCTCGGGAACTGCGGATCGATGCCCACCTGCTCAAGCCGGTCCAGCAGACCGAGCTGCTCGAGACAATCTACAAGGTGATGAATCGGACCAACGGCGACGCGGCGATGTCTGTGGCAGAACCGGCCCGAGAACCCCCTCGGATTTCAGTCCCGATCTCGGCGCCGCTGAATATCCTGGTGGCCGAAGACAACGAGTTTATCGTGCAGCTCATGGAACGGCTTATCGTAGGGCGTGGCCACCGGCTGCGGTTGGTGAAAAATGGCCGCGAAGCGCTGGCATTCGCCGAAGTAGGAGGCTTTGATTTGCTGCTCTTGGACCTCCACATGCCCGAAATGGACGGATTCCAAGTTATCCGTACACTTCGGACGCGAGAGCTGGAAACCGGGCGACACTTGCCCGTTATCGCGCTGACGGCGCGATCACGAAAAGAGGACCGCGAGGGGTGCCTGGCTGCTGGCATGGACGATTTCCTGACCAAGCCGGTTTCGGCCGCCCAACTGTTCGCGGCAATCGAACGATTGGTGTCCACTCCCAAAATCTCCCGGCCAGCCGACGTGGCTAAGGGAGGACACGGAAATTTGCTCGACCCCATCGCAATTCTTGCCGCTTGCGGAGCCGATGCCGAGGGACTGCGGAGAATGTGCCAGGGTTTTCAGACCTATGCTCCGACCCAATTGGCCGAAGTGGCTGCCGCCCTGCGGGATGGAGATTCACGGCAGTTGTCCAAAGCAGCTCACAAATTCTGTCCGCTGCTGTTAGCATTTTCCACGGTGGCGGGCAATGTTGCGTCCGACCTTGAAGATCTGGCGGCTAGAGGCCAGCTTGAAGAATCCAGGCCGCTCGTGGAGCAGCTTGAGACGATGGTCCAAGAGCTCATGCGTCTGATCAGTGGCTTGTCGATGGAAACGCTGTCATCATGCAGCGAGATTTCCCGATTGCCCGTCCTGTAAATCAACCTCCCGCTTCGCCATCCGAAGTCGCAAGAATACGCGATTGAGGGGGCCACCCCGCGATCGTTTGCCAAGGCTATCTTCGGTCCAAGAAAGTAGCCTCCAACAGACACAATGAGGCACGCAAACGCTGCTTGCGCGACGCCGTGCCAAGTACATCCTGGAGACGTGCTGTTCGCTGTTCACCTATGCCGGCAAACATCGACATCGATCTGATCGATATTTCTTCCGGCGGACTCGTCCCGAAAGCGCGCATTCCAGTGGGCAAGGGCTGCCAGGTGCCGCTCGCCCGAGCGGTCCGGGCCGGAGCGGGAGTAATGACCGGGGCGGTCGGGCTGATCACCGAGGCCCGGCACGCAAATGAGATCGTAACCGGGGGCGACGCCGACCTGGTGTTCGTCGCGCGGGAGTTGTTCCGGGAGCCGTACTGGGCACTCAAGGCGCAACAGGAACTCGGCGGCGAGACGACCTGGCCAATCTCGTATGGCTACGCGGTCAAGCGGCGGGCTGGATGCAGCATCTGAGCACTCGGTCGTTAGCATCGAGGACCGCAAGATCGTGCCATGGCGGGACTATATGGACTCGCTGACCGCCCTGACTGCGCTACGCCTCAGCCGGAAACCCGATCACTCCTGCCGTGATCGAAGGAGTGTGATGGCGCGAGTGTTTACGATGCGACGTTATTAATGGCCGGATTGTCCGTCGTGCCCAGCGCGCCGATGTCCACTCCGCGAATCGTGGCCTTCGTGTTGGGAACAACCGTCGGCGCCACGCTCAGCGTACGAAATCCCATTTGCAACAGGCTCGGCATCCAGGATTCTCGGCCAGCCAATTCCCCACAGAGTGTGACGGGCCGCCCGCCCGCGTCGGCCAAGACAATCCGCAGCAGCCGCATGATCGATTCGTGGCCATCCTGGTAGTAATCGTTGACCGCCGCGTCATCGCGTGCCGCGGCAAGCGTGTACTGCGTGAGATCATTCGTGCCTACGCAGAGGAAATCGGCGTGCTTCAAGAGCGAGGGGACCGCCAGCGCCGCGGCCGGCGTTTCAACCATCACGCCAAACTCCGGAGGCCGCGCGATCTTCCGCTCGACGCTGATCGCGTCGAACTCCTCGCGCATTCTCTGAGCGTCCTCTTCGAGTGTGATCATCGGAATGAGCACGCGGACTGGGTGTTCCTGCGAAAGTCGCAAGATCGCGCCAATTTGCGTGCGAGCAAGTTGCGCGTACTCCAACAGCAATCGCACTCCCCGGCGTCCCAACACTGGATTCGCGGTTGCAGGCAGGGGCAGATAGGGCAGTGGTTTGTCGCCGCCGATATCCAAAAGCCGAATGGTCACCGGCTTATCGCGAAACGGCGCAACTAGCCTCTTCAGCTCGATAAACAGTTCGTCCTCATTCGGCGGAGTCTGTCGTTCAAAATACATTTGTTCGATTCGCAGTAACCCGACGCCGTCGGCGCCATTATCGAGAGCCAGTTCAACGTCGTCCTGGATGCCGATATTTGCTTCAACGCGGATCCTTTGACCATCGAGCGTCATGGCAGGCTGACGACAAGCGTCCTTGCAGCGCACGAGCGTGGCCCGCCACTTTTCCAGCCGCTCGAGAAATTCAGCCCTGGTCGTTGATTGCGGCGCAATCACAAGAGTGCCACGGTGGCCATCGACCAATACCTCGGCTCCGCTGGATACGAGCGAAAGAATTCCCGGAATCTCCGCGATCGTCGGAATGCCTTTTTCACGTGCCAGTAGCGCCGCGTGAGAGCCTTGACCTAATGATTCGACAACGATGGCCGTCACACGAGCCTTCGGCAGTCGCACCACATCCGACGGCAACAGTCGTTCGACAACCAAGACACTATGCTCTGGAATCAATTGGACCCCATCATCCGTTTCACCGCGGAGTCGCCGAATGACCCTTCGTCCCAGGTCGAGCACGTCGTCGGCACGCTGGCGAAGTGTTTGATTTTCGAGTGCCTCGAACTTGCGATGCCACCGGTTTAGAACCCGGCGAACGGCCGATTCCGCAGTCAACAGCGACGTTCTGAGTTCGCGCTCGAACTCGCCCGAGGCGAATAAGTTCCGCAACATTGCACCATGCGCACGGAAGATACCGGCTAGCGCCGAATCGAATTCCGACTCGATCCGCTTGGCAGACTGCTCGAGTTCAGCAAGGGTTTCCTCAAACGCTTCCGCCAGGCGACCCCACTCGCGACCAACTTCGTCTTGGCCGATCGTTTGCTGAACGCCGTCACATCGAAGCTCGTCTCCAATCACCCAAGCCTGGCCCATGCCCAAACCTGGCGCAATGCTCCGCCCGGCAAGGCTGCACTTCCTGTTGCCCGCGTTTGTTTGTTGGCACAGTCTGCACTTCCATGGTGGAGTCTCCTTGACCGGTTCACGATCGGATCGAGAGCAATCGATGGGCACACGTAACTGCCAGGGAGCCGTCGCCAACCGCGAAGCCAACTCGTTTGGTTGATCCGGAGCGGATGTCTCCCGGCAGCCAGTACTCCGGGAAGAGTCGTCTCCAAGGGACAAGGGTCGCGATCCGCACAGGGCCATAATCCGGAACGAACTACGTCGGTGCCGGTCAGCAAATAACCATTGGCATCGCGAGCAATTTCAGCTGGCAACCACTCCGCCGACGGTTCGGCCCCTATGAATACGAACACGGCCGAACAAGGCAGTCGACGTTGCGCCGTGGTGGCGTCGTTCTTCAGCGTGATCTCCTCCATGCGACGATTTCCATAGAACGCTTGTCGATCTCGGTCTGTTCGTGGACGACGACGTTGGCCGTTGCGCGGATTCGGCTGGCCAGATATTCCGACATGCCGGGACCCAGCGTACGACGGATCAGCACATGGACCTTGCGGTTCGGGACAGCACTCGGCCAGAAACATGACGGCTTGTCCGGCCGAGTTCCCCGCGCCGACGACCGCGACGTCGGTGCCGTCATACAGGTCGGCTTCGACCGTCGTGCAGGCGTAGTAGATGCCGGCGCCGGTGAAGCGGTCTGCTCCCTCGGCCTCCAATCGGCGCCAACGAACGCCTAGCGCGAGCAGAACGACTCGACTGCGGATCTCCGCGCCGCAATCCAAGTGCAGCACGTGCAAGTCATCGGCGGACTTTGCCGGGAGTCAGCTTCTCAACGTCGACGGGAGCGACGATCCGCGCACCGAACTTGAGCATCTGCAAGACTCCGCGCGTGGCAAGGTCCGCTCCGCTCAATCCAGCCGGAAAACCGATGAAGTTTTCGATTCGCGACGAGCCGCCGGCCTGGCCACCTGGTCCGAGCCGGTCGAGCATCAAGGTCGAAAGACCTTCCGACGACGCATACACGGCCGCGGCCATGCCAGCTGGCCCGGCTCCGACAATGACGAAATCGACCTCCTGCGCAGGGACAGTGTTTCCAGATGCCGGCGCCGCGGGCCAGCTCCCGCAAGGATGGATTCAAAAGAACCTGTCCGTCGCCGCATTCAATGACCGGCGTCTTGCGCGGAGAGCCGAGTGCCTGGAAGACTTTCTGGCCTTCCTCCGTTTCCGGGTCGAACCAGGTGAAGGGGACAAAGTTCTTGTACAGAAACTCACGGACGGTGTTCGTGTCGCGGCACCGTCCCGGGCCGACGACCCGCAGTCCAAGCATGCCCTTGCTGCGACAAAAGCTCGCGGCGTCGAGTGAACGCGACAATCAACTTTTCACCCAAGCTAGGAACGCGATTCAGCAAGGCCCTGAGGTGGCTGCCTGGCACGCGCCAAACACGAGACTGGCCGCGTGCCACCGCGGTCACAATCACCGGACGACCGGTCAACAGGTCGATGTCGCCCGAGAACTGGCCCGGCCCATGGGTGACAATCAGCCGATTGCCGTCGGTCGGATTGAGAATGTCGATCTGTCCGGATTCAACGACGCACAAATCGATGATCGGCCTGACCGACGCGAAAAATCGGTTTCACCATCCGCGTAGTCGTGTGCCGTTGCCAGAGGTTTGAGGACCGCGATCTCTGCGGTCGTCAGCCGAGGAAACGCCGCTACTTCGCCGAGAGACATTGGACGCACCTCCATCGAACGATGTACCTTCTTGCGCAACTGCAAGAGTCGAGCGGGCAACTGCATCGCGCAAGAAAAGCGCATTGCATTATATCAGCGGCGGCAAATCAAGCATGGATTCAGGCGATCGCAACGAGCGGCGAGGAGCCGTCATCCTGCCGAGGGCCATGCTTGCATCGCCAGTTGCCGCAACAAGCCGCAACTCCTTCTCGGTCGCCCCGCTGGCCGCCTGAACCGCCAGGCCGTCGAGCACCGTGGCGATATATCGCGCGAGCGTCGCGCAATCGGTCCCCTTCGGCAGGTCGCCATTCTCGCACGGCCCGCTCGAACCGCTCCCGGAACGCCGCTACAATCGACTGCCTCAATTGGGCCAGCTCCCGGCGCACCGTCTCCGCCTCCTCGCCGCACGCAAGCGCCCCGGAGACAACGAGGCACCCGCGCGCTTTCTCTCGGTTCGCGCTGCATCCTGACAAACCCCGAGAAAATTGCCTCAGCCGCAGCTCGAGCGGTCGGCTTTCGCAGAGCCTCGGTCAGGAACGACATGGGCCCCGTTTGGTAACGGTCGAGCGCCTTGCGGAACAACTGCTCCTTGTTCCCGAAGGCGGCGTAGAGGCTTGGCCGGTTGATCCCCATGGCCCTGGTCAGCTCCGGGAGCGTGGCACCCTCGTAGCCGCGCGCCCAAAACACCTCTAGCGCCCGGTCCAGCGCCTACATCCGCGTCGAACTGTCGCGTGCGCCCCGAAGGCATGGCGGCCTCCCTCGAAAAAAATGTCTGTCGGCCCTTGACCAGCGCATTGCCGGCTCCCTATACTTTCATTGTACCAGTCGGTACAAATAACTCAAGCGAGGAGATCCACCATGTCGCTCCAAGCCACACTCGAAAGCACCACTGGCAGGCAAGGTCGCGCTCGTCACCGGCGGTTCGCGCGGCATCGGCGCCGCGATCGCCAAGCGCCTGGCCGCGGACGGCGCCAGCGTCGCCGTCACCTACTCCAAAGGCGCTGACGCAGCGGCGTCCGTTGTCAAAGAGATTGAACGCGGAGGCGGAAAGGCGATCGCGATCCAGGCGGACGCCGCCGACGCCGATGCCGTCAGGAACGCCGTCGAAAAGACGGTCACGACACTTGGCCGGCTCGACGTGCTGGTGAACAACGCCGGCACGGCCATTCCGAAGCCGTTCGAGGAGACGACGCTGGAGGAGATGGATCGCGTGATCGACATCAACGTCCGCGGCGTATTCGTCGCGACGCAGGCGGCGCTGAAGCACATGAAGAGCGGCGGTCGCATCATCATGATCGGTTCGGCCGTGGGCGAGCGTGTCGCTGGCGCCCGGGCTTGTGCCCTACGCGGCCACCAAAGGGAGCCGTCAAGATGTTCACGCAAGGCGCTGGCCCGAGAGATCGGGAGCCGGGGCATCACGGTCAACAACGTGCAGCCGGGTCCGATCGACACGGATTTGAATCCCGCCTCGGGCGATTGGGCGGTACCGCAGAAGGCCGCCACAGCGCTCGACCGCTATGGGCACGTCGATGAGATCGCAGCGATGGTAGCGTTTGTCGCCGGTCCGGAGTCGTCGTACATCACCGGGGCGAATCTTACCGTCGATGGCGGAATGAATGCCTGACCGCCCGGCGGAATGGTCGCCCCACTCATTCGACATCTGGATAAACAGATCCCTTTTCTCGTAAAGGAAGGTGTTTCATGGCTAATCTGGTGAAAAAACACAGCATCTCTTCTGAGCTAGCACATGAAATGGCGGACGCGGCGGTGGCGAAAGCCAGAGAACTTGGCGTTTGCGAGAACGTGGCGATTCTCGATGACGGGGGCAATCTCAAGGCCTTTAGCCGGATGGATGGGGCCCCGATCCTTTGCATCGAGATGGCGCAGAACAAGGCGTACACAGCTCTGTTCGGCGTCTCCACGCAGGAGTTCTTCGACTTTATCCAACGCGACCCGTCGCTCTTGGCCGGCATTCCCACGCTTGCGCGTGTGGCGGCGTGGGGAGGAGGGTTCCCCATTAAGGTGGACGGAGAACTTGTCGGGGCGATCGGGATGAGCGGGGCGCCCACGGTGCAGAACGACGTCGATTGCGCGAAAGCAGCCCTGGCGCTCGTACCTGATGCGGTGGCGGCTGACTGACTTATTGACGGAATTGGCGAATTCACCGTCCGCGCCGATGCCTTTGACGCCGATTCGCGCGGATCAAAGACAGATGCGTAGCGCCGGATTTTGGACGGAACACTTCTCGTAGACAACGGAGTGCAGAACCATCATGCGTGCAATGAGAGCGGAAACATTCAGTGGTTATGAAGGATTGAAGCTCGTCGAGCTTCCAAAACCAGTGGCCTCGGACGGAAAAGTATTGCTACGAATCACTGCGGCCGGCGTCACGCCGCTCGACCATACGATTCTCTCCGGCAATTTTCACCACTCGGAGCCGCCGTTGGTCCTAGGCAATGAAGGAGCGGGTGTGGTGGAGGAAGGAGGCGGAACGGACTTCCCCGTCGGCTCGCGCGTGATGTTCTTCGGCCCCTATGGCGCTTTTGAGGACGGAGCCTACCGTGAGTGGGCTGCCGTACGGAAGCAAGACCTTTGCCTGATTCCTGACAATGTCGACGACGTGAGTGCCGCAGGCATTCCGGTCGCGTATCTCACCGCGCAGGTGGCACTTACCCGGGCTGGCTTTCGGGCAGGCAAGACCGTGCTTGCGCCAGCGATCGGAGGATCGATCGGCAACGCGGTAACGCAATTGGCGCGCGCCTTGGCGCAAAACACGCCATGTCAAGCACGACCAATCATGCCAAAGCCGAGCAGGCAAAGGCGCTCGGATTCAATGAAGTCGTCGATACCTCCTTGGAGAAGTTGAGAGACGGCGTGCGTCGTATCACGGACGGTTACGGCGCGGACATTGTCATCGACGGAATCGGTGGTGAAGTCTTGAGCGAGGCGCTCGGAGCGCTCGCGTCGGAAGGAAGCCTCACAACCCTGGGGTATTCCGCGAGCCGTAAGACAACCATTGACGTGACAGACCTCATCGTGCCACAGGCCAGCATCCGGAGTCTCAACATGTTCGCTCAGCCGCTGGCAGCTGTTACTGACGCTTGGAACGTTATCGTCTCTCTGCTCAAGTCCGGCGCGATAAAACCGATCGTGGCCAAGACCTTCCCGCTGGCCGAAGCGGCGGATGCGCTGCGTTACCTGGTTGAGGGTCGCCCCTTCGGCAGAGTCGTTCTCAAAATGTGACAGGAATTGATGAGAGGAGAGGAATACATGAAAACGTTGAAGGAGGAATCGCACTCCTTACGCGTGACCTCGACGCAGGCGGGAGGGATTCACGGCACGACGTCGACTGCGGACTATTATTCGGATCACGACGGAGGAGAGTTTGTCCCGCTCTTAGCTACGGTCGCAACTTGGCGGGCGCCCGCGTTCCTGGAGAACCTTGCGATCGACCCTGAGGGCGCCGTATTCGTCAGCGTCTATTCTCACAATCGCGTCGATCGCTATGATCCGGCGACAGGCGCCACGACCACATTCGCGGAAGTTCCCGCGCCGCCGATGGGACTCGCCTTTGATGCCAGCGGCGCGCTTTGGATGACCGCCGGGACGCTGCGCAAGGGGCCCGGATATATCTACCGAGTGGGGCGGGACGGCGCGGTCCGACAATGGTGCGAACTTCCGGAGGCCACCTTCATAAACGGTTGCACGATGCATCCGAATGGAGGAACGCTTTTGGTCTGTGAGAGCGCCTCCGGCCGTATCCTGGCGATCGATTTGGACAAACCTGGCCGCTGGGAGGTCTGGCTCCAAGGACATCGGCTCAAGCCGATTGTCCCCGGCTATCCCGGGTCGAACGGGATCAAGATTCGCGATGGCTGGGCGTGGATCAGTGTCTCAGGACGCAGGTTGATGGTCCGCGTGCCGATCCACCCGGACGGCTCCGCCGGCGATATTGAAATCGCGGCCACGCGCCTCTCGGCCGATGATTTCGCGTTCGGGGCGTCCGGGTCGGTGTACGTCACGACGCATCCCCAGCACACTCTCGTTCGCCTCGAACCGTCAGGCGCTCGCGCGACATTGGCGGGCCCCGACCAGGGTATGGTCGGGAGCACGGCCTGCGCGTTCGGCAGAGCGCCCGGTGACGAGAACGCGATCTATGTTACGACCGACGGCGGCTTTCTGATTCCTCACGAAAGTGGCATCCAGGACGCCAAGCTCGTGCGGATGGAAGTCGGCGAACCAGGCTGGCCCCTGTTGCCAGGAGTGTGACGGAAATGATCCGCATCGCGATACTGGACGATTATCAAAACGTGTCGCTGGAGATGGCCGACTGGTCGCCACTCGCCGGGCGCGCAGCGATCACGGTTTTCAATGACCATTTGTCCAATCTCGACGACATCGTCGAGCGACTCCTGCCGTTTGATGTGGTCTGCGTGATGCGCGAACGCACGCCGCTGCCTCGGGCAGTCATCGAACAGCTGCCGCGACTGAAGCTGATCGCATCGACCGGTTCTCGCAACGCGGCCATCGATGTCGATGCCGCGGCCGAGCGAGGCATCGTCGTCGCCCATACGGGATACGATGCACGCCCCGCCATCGAGATGACCTGGGCTCTCATCCTGGCGAGCGCGCGTCAGGTCGCATTGGAAAACGCACATTTGCGCGCCGGCGGCTGGCAGCTGACGATGGGCGACAGTCTCCACGGCAAGACGCTCGGCGTCCTCGGCCTCGGCAACATCGGCTCGGAGGTTGCGCGAATCGGGCTCGCGTTCGGCATGGAAGTGATCGCCTGGAGCCAGAATCTCACGGCAGACAAGGCGCAATCATGCGGAGCGCGGCTGGTCTCCAAGGAGGAACTCTTCCGGAACGCCGACATCCTGACGATCCACCTCGTCCTCAGCCAAAGAACGAAGGGCCTGGTCGGAGCGGCCGAGCTGCAGGCCATGAAGCCATCGGCCCGACTCATCAATACCTCGCGTGGACCGATCGTTGACGAGCCGGCGCTCATCGAAGTTCTGCGCGAACGCCGCATCGCTGGCGCGGCGCTCGACGTGTTCGACATCGAACCCTTGCCGACGGATCACCCGTTCCGGTCGTTGGATAACGTCCTGGCCACGCCGCATATCGGTTACGTCGCCCGAGACCTCTACAGGACTTTCTATGGCGATACGGTCAAGAACATCACGCGATGGTTGGACCAACAGGCCTGATCAAATAGGAAAGGAGGTCAAACGATGAGCACCCACACAGCACGGACCGCACCCATGCAGTTCGTGCAGGCCAACCGCGTTCGCTTCGGCTACCGGCGTTGGGGGAAGCAGGGTGGAGTCCCGCTCGTCTTCATGCAGTATTTCAGCGGAAACCTGGACGACTGGGACCCGCTGGTCAGCGACGGCTTCGCTGCCGATTACGACGTGATCCTCGTCGTACATGGCAACAAAGACATCGTGGTCCTGCCGATTAACGCCTTCTTGCTGGCGGAGCACCTGCCGGATGCCCAGCTGATCGTGTATCCCGATTCAAATCACGGCGCTCAGTACCAACATGCCAAATTGTTTTTGAAGCATGCAAAACTCTTCTTGAGCAATGGAGGACCGACATCATGAGTCGGACGAAAGAGGAGAGGAACAAGGCCTTCGTGCTGGAGGCCTTCGAGACGCTGTTCAACCGGCGCGACTACGACGCGGCCGAGCGGTTCTGGTCGCCCGGCTACATCCAGCACAGCGCACACATCGCACCAGGCCGCGAAGGTCTTTTCAACCTCGTCAAGAGCCTCCCGCCGACGCTGAAGTACGAGCCAGGCCTGATCGCGTCTGATGGCGATCTCGTCATCGTTCATGGGCGGTTTTCGGGATTCGGGGCACCCGTGAACTGGATCGCGGCGGACATCGTTCGGATTGAGGATGAGGTCCTCGTCGAGCATTGGGATGTCATTCAGGACGAGGCGACCGAGGAGCAATCCAAGAGCGGTAGGCCGATGTTCGGCGACACGTTTCCGGTATACCGGTGAGCGGGTCCGTGACAGGAGATCTTCAGTCGAGGGATCATGGCTCATTTCATCTTTCCCTGAAAGATCGCCAGAGCCCAGCGGTATTCGTTTTGCGGGTGGTGAACTATGAGATTCTCGTAACCACGCCGGCAGGATGTCCTGCTCGAAAAAGGGAGGGCGATCATGAACGAATTCCAAGGCAAAGTGGCGATTGTGACTGGTGGAACGTCAGGTATTGGTCGGGCAGCCGCCCTTGCGTATGCGAGGGAGGGAGCCAAGGTCGTTGTCGCCGGCAGGCGAGCGGCCGAAGGTGAAGAGACCGTGCGGCTTGTCGCGGCCCACGGGGGCGAAGCAGTTTTTGTGACGACGGATGTGTCAAAAGCCTCTCAGGTGCGGGAACTCGTCGACCGGACGATGCAGAAGTTCGGCCGGCTCGACTTCGCCTTCAACAATGCTGGAATCGAGCAACAACCCACCTCGTTTCTCGAACAAGACGAAGAGACCTACGATCGCGTCATGAACATCAACGTGAAGGGCGTGTGGCTGAGCATGAAGTACGAAATCCCAGCCATGCTGAGGACCGGAGGCGGCTCGATCGTGAATACGTCCTCGTCTTTGGGAGTGGTCTCCATGCCGGGCATTGAGATCTACTCGGCCAGCAAGCATGCCGTGATCGGCCTGACAAAGTCGGCCGCCGTGGAGTTCGCCAAACGAGGCATCCGCATCAACGCGCTGCTGCCTGCCGCGATCGAGACTGACATGCTCGAGCGATTTATCGGCGATAACGCCGAAACGCGTGCCTACATGGCGACCAAGTACCCCATTGGACGCATTGGCAAGGCCGAAGAAATTGCCGACGCGGCTATCTGGCTTTCGTCCAGCAAGTCGTCGTTCGTGACTGGTCACAGTCTGCTGGTCGACGGCGGCTTCACCGCACAATGATGCGACAGCCGACCGTCGTGTGGACAAATGCCGGTGGCCGGTCTTTGGCAGAAGCCAATGAGAACCTCCACCCCGGCGGGGGGTGCGTGCGGTTCAGCAGAAGCGCGTAACTCGATCGCCGGCCGCCCCGCCCGACCGCGTCACCGTCCGGAATACGGGGCTGGCAGCGCGTCGGTTCCCTGCACGCACAGGGGTCGACGCCGGCGGGAATGGGTATCGCGTTCTCCCGCGACCGTCGCAGGCTAACGGTGGGGCCGATCAACGCGGTGCGGGGGCAATTTCTGGGCGTGCCTATCCAGCGGAGACGTTCGCCGGGCGTACGTCGTCGCGCCGACATGGTCATCCTCCTCGTATTGGCACGCCAAACCTTTCATGCCGCCGCGCAGCGCGATCCATCGTCGGCGGCTGCAAGCGGAAAACGGCGCGGACCTGAGTGCCTGGGCCAGGCGGCAGCCGTATACTACGGGGGTTGCGGGGCCGGGCCGAACCGAATAAACGGCGCGAACCAATTTCTAGCCGCGCCGTGCGACAATTTCCGCACCGTCCTGTTAGGTTTGGCCTCGAAGTCGGGTACTGAGTAATGGCCCGAGTACCGGAACCGAAAACTCGCTTGACGCTCCTGGAGCGATTGAAATCCTCGCCTCAGGACGTCGAGGCATGGAGCGAGTTTGTCGAATGGTACGGCCAGAAAATCTTCGTTTGGTGTCGAGCCTGGGGTTTACAGGAGGCCGACGCAAACGACGTCACGCAGGACGTGTTCTTGAAGTTGTCCGGGCGGATGCAGGACTTTTGCTACAATCCCCAGGGCAGCTTCCGGGCGTGGCTCAAAACCGTCACGCATCACGCATGGCTGGATCATCTTTCGCACAAGCGAAAGGCCGGCGAGGGATCGGGCAGTCAATCGGCATTCGACCTGCTGGCGACCATCGAGGCCCGCGACGATCTGGTGCGCCGAATCGCGGACGCCGCCGACCAGGAATTGTTCAAGGAAGCCGCCGCGCGCGTGCAGCTTCGAGTCGAGCCCAGGACCTGGAAAGCATTTCGTTTGCTGGCCGTCGAGGGGCTCTCGGGCGCCGCCGCGGCCGAGCGCTTGGGGATGAAGGTCGCCAGCGTCTTTGTGCGCGCAGCAAAGTGCAGCGGATGTTGCGCGAAGAAGTGGCCCGGCTCGACCCCGAATGATGCCGGGGCCGCCGCGGGGTGGAGAATGGCGATGAGCGATTGCCCGTCTCGGCAGCAACTCCGCGATCTGCTTCGCGAAGAAGTTCGCGGCGATGACCTGTCGCGAATTTTCGTCCACGTCGAAGAATGCGCGCTCTGCCAGCAATCGCTGTTCGAGCTGACTGACGGCGAAGCGGGCCTGACCGTGCGCGACTTGCAGACGCACTGGGTGACGCCGGTACCGAAGCGGCGAACGACCTTTCCCTGGCCAGAATCGACCGCCAGGCGCGCCGCGCCGGCATATCCAACCGGCCGACCGACGTGGAAGGGTACGAGTTGCTAGAGGAGATTGGCCGCGGAGCGACCGGAGTCGTCTATCGCGCACGGCACCAGCAGCTGCGGCGGTTGGTCGCCTTGAAGATGATCCTGGCCGGACCCCACCTGTCGCCGCAAGACCGGCTCCGCTTCCGTCGCGAGGCCCAGGCCGTGGCGCGGCTAAAGCACCCCAATATCATTCAGATTTACGACGTCGTCGAGCACACCGCTTGTCCCTATTTGGCGCTGGAGTTAGTCGAGGGGACGAACCTGGCTCGTTGGCTGGGCGGAGTTCCGCGGCCGGCGCGGGAGGCTGCCCAAATCGCAATGGTCCTGGCCAGGGCGGTCGAATATGCCCACAGCCAAGGGGTCATTCATCGCGATCTCAAGCCGGCCAACATCTTGTTGCGCGGCGACGGCGCCCTGGACAACCCGCATTCCGACGGATCCTTGACGGAATCTTTGAAGATTACGGATTTCGGGCTGGCCAAACTGCTCTCCGTGGCCGACCCGGTCGAGAACCGCATGACCCAAACCGGCGCGATGATGGGTACCCCCGAGTACGTGGTGCCGAGCAAGCCCGCGGAGATCTGGTCGAAGTCGGACCGGCGGCGGACGTCTACTCGCTCGGCGTGATCCTGTACGAACTGCTGACCGGGCGCACTCCGTTCAAGGGACCGACGGCGTTCGACACCCTGGTGCAGGCTGCTCACCAGGAGCCGGCGCCTCCCTCGCAGCTGGCTCCCAAAGTGCCGGGCGACTTGCAGACGATCTGCCTGAAGTGCCTGGAAAAGAATCCTCACCGCCGCTACTTGCGGGCCGGAATGCTCGCTGCCGACTTGGAGCGATTCTTGAATCATGAGCCGATCGTCGCGCGGCCCATCAGCTGGCCGGAGCGCTCGCTGCGCTGGGTGCGGCGCAACAAGGGGCTCGCCGCGACCGGCACCCTCGTTCTGCTGGTGCTCGTGGTCGTGGCCGTCGGATCGTTGGCGGCGGCAGCCTACTTTCGCCGGCTGGAACGGAATCAATCCGATCTGGTGCTGCAAAAGAGCCGGCTGATCGAGGAGAAGGAGGCCGAAAGACAAAAAGCCGTCGAGGCTGAGGCACGCGAGGCGGGGTTGCGCAAAGTCGCCGAACGCGCGAACGAAGAGCTGCGGGCCAACTTGTATTTCTACTTCGCCCGGATGAATCTGATCGGCCAGGCCGCCACGTCATCCAGCGGCATCGGGCGAATCGATGAACTGTTGATGCCCTGGGAGCCCGTCCATTGGGAGCAGGGGCGGCCCGACTTGAGGCAATGGGAATGGTACTACCTCAAGGGGCTCTGCCATCGAGAGGACCTGATTCTCACCGGGCATGCCGGAGCAGTGCTGGACGCAGCCTGGAGCCCGGACGATAAGACTCTGGCATCCGGCGGCACCGACGGTACGCTGCGCATATGGGACGCCGTCGACGGACGGAACCTGATGAAGCTCGAAGCCCATCGTAAACCAATCCTGCGCGGTGGCCTGGAGTCCCGATGGAACTCGCCTGGCCTCGGCCAGCCTGGACGGAACGATCAAGGTCTGGCAGTGGCCGAGCGGCGAGCAGCGGCTCAACTTGGATGCCCACCCAGGCGGCGTATGGTGCATCGCTTGGAGCAGCGACGGCGCGCATCTGGCGTCAGGGGGCGCCGACCGCGTCGTAAGGTGCTGGGACGCTGTCCGCGGCATTCTCGTGCAGACGCTGCAAGGTCATCGCGAGAGCATTCAATCCGTGGCCTGGAACCGGGACAGCCAGCGATTGGCCTCCTGCGGCGACGATTACACCGTGCGCGTTTGGGCCGTCGACACGGGCGCAGAGTTGACCTCGTTACCGGGAAGCAATTGTGTGGCCTGGAGCCCCGACGGCAAGCTCTTGGCCGTCGCCGACTTCGAACACCACGTCCACATTTGGGATCCGCAACAACGCGGCGAACGGACGTTGCTCAAGGGCCACTCCGAGACCGTCTTGTCGGTGGCTTGGAGTCCCGATGGCCGCCATATCGCGACCAGCAGCGAAGATCAGTCGCTCAAGATCTGGCCGGCCCACGGCGGCCCGGCGTCGGCGACGCTGCGGGGTCATGTGGGCAAGCCGCGATCCGTGGCTTGGAACGGCAGCAGCTCGCGGCTGGCGTCCGCGGGATTGGATGGTTCGATCCGCGTCTGGGACGCCACCAGGACGCCGGAGGTCATTGCCCTGGCCGACGAAGACGCGGCAGCCGTGGCGGCCGTCTGGAGCAGCGACGGGCGACATTTGGCCGCCGCCGACTCGCATGGGTCGATCTGGATCTGGGATTCGAACATGAACGCGGATCCGCGCCATTGGTCTGGGCACACGGGCCGTGTGTGGTCTTTGGCGGCCGATCCCGGGCAGAACCGCCTGGCATCCGCCGGCAACGACGGGGCGGTTCGTTTGTGGGACATCGCCAGTGGCCGCGAGCTGTCGCACTTCGCCGAGCATGCCGGCCCCGTGCTGGCTGTGGCTTGGAGTCCGAACGGGCAACTCCTGGCATCCGCGGGCGCCGATCGCACCGTTCGCATCTGGAAGGTTGCAACAAGACAACAAATGCATGTCTGCCGCGGACACTCCGCGCCAGTGCGATCGCTCGCCTGGAACCCGGACGGAACCTCGTTGGCCAGCGGGGCGGCAGACCGAAGCGTCGTGCTGTGGCAGGCGGCGACCGGTCGGCAAATCCGGTCACTCGTCGGGCACACCGACGAAGTCGTGAGCCTTGCCTGGCAACCGGCCGGCAGTTACCTGGCCGCCGCAGGCGCCGATCAGACGATCCGCCTTTGGGATACGACGACCGGCGCTTTGGCGGCCACGCTCCGGGGACACGGTGCACCCGTAACGGCCGTAGCCTGGAGTCCCGACGCGATGCGGCTGGCCTCCGCAAGTAGCGATCGGTCGATCAAGCTCTGGGATCCGCGCACCGGCCAGGACGCCTTGACCCTGGTCGGCGATGATTGCGACGCCCAGGCCGTGACCTGGGACCGTGACGGCTTGAGGCTCGTCACTGCCTGGTCGCGCAGACCAGTTGCGCGTCTACGATGCCAGCGCGGGTTACGCCGTAGCACAATCTCCCCAGTATTTGCCCGCGCTAAAACGCCGCCTGGAAGCCGCGTCCGAGAACTTGGCGGATTGGCAGCTGCTCGCGGGAATTCACGCCCGGCAAGACGATTGGGAAGAAGCGGAACTCGACGCACAGAGGTGCCTGGCGCTGCATCGCGACAAGCGCTGGCTGGCCTTGGGGGCCTGGGTTGCCGGTCCCTACCCCGAGGACTTTCAAGCCAGCTATCCGCCGGAGCGTGTCTTTCCCACGGGAGATGCCGCGCCGCGCCGCGGCACTCTGCTGAGCTGGGAATCGGTTCCGCTACGGAGCAACGGCTTCATTAATTTTGGTTCGTTGTTTGGTCAGGCCGAACATATCTCGGCCTATGCCTTGGTCCGCGTCTACTCGCTCACCGAGCAACCGGTGGCATTGATGCTCGGATCGGACGATCGGTTGCGGCTGTGGCTCAATGGCAAGCTGATCCATGAAAACCAGGAGTCGCGCCGCGCCGTTGCGGATGCAGATGCGGTGCCGGCGCGGCTCGACGCGGGCTGGAATACGCTCTTGGCGCGGGTCATCAATCTGGCTGGAGACCATGCCCTGTATCTGCGCCTCTCCGATGCGCCCGACGACCTGCTGCGGGCCCAGCGCACCGCGGCAGAACGATAATCGCAGGCGTGCCGCGATCACAGCGGTCCTGATTTGACGTTCTCCGCCAACGCGATCTGTTGGCGCGGCGTGCAGAAGGCGTGCCGCGGCGGCTCACAACTGTCGCAGGAAGTCGACCAGATTCCGTTTTTCCTCGGCCGACAATTTCAGCTCCAGGACCGGGTTGAAAAACTCAACCGTGTCTTCCAGCGTCAGCAGCCGACCGTCGTGCAGGTAGGGAGGGCTGTCCTTGATTCCCCGCAGCGTGAAGGTCTTGATCGGGCCGTCTCGGTCGCCGAGTTGCGGCGGCGGTTCCCTTGGACAATACCACCGCCTACCAGTACGACGCCCTGGGCCGGCACTTGCACAAGCTGCCTGGGCTCATCGACGCGCATCGAGGGAAGGATTCCCTGATTTCGGTCGCCGGGGAAGCTGACAAGACCTTTGCGATCTGTGGCACTTGCGGCGAGTGCCGTTTGGAAAAGCCCCTCGGGCGTAACCGTTTCTCATCCGCAGGCATTCATTGATTGCCAGGAGTCTCTGTCCAGCGGTGTCTCCAGCCGAATGACCAGATGGGCCCCCTCGGCTATTCTGGAGCTTGGTTCGAAATCGGATCGCAGAGGGGAGCCGGCCCAAATTCCTGTGCGGACGGCGGACTATTGGGTCAGGCCCCCGTCGTTTTCGGAATCGGTTCTCGAAACAGAGCACATTATCAGGCAACGTCTTACGGTGAAGCGAGCTTTCTTATGCAGCGCATGATCTGGTGGCGGTTTGTGGCGATGGGGCTGCTGCTGGTCGGCAGCCAGTTGGCGTGGGGAACCGAGATCGACGTCGATTTCGGCAAGACCGAGCCGGGCGACTTCCTGCGTTTGAATATGGGGAGCACTGGTTGGACGCATGGCGGGCTGAGCCAATATTACGACGACCTGGCGGTGAGCTATCGCCGGATGGACCACTGGAACAATTGGTACGGCCCGGTGCGGCGGCGCCCGGACGGCGGCTTGTGGTACGACTTCTGGACGCTCGACCACGCTATTTACGACGGCACGGGGGGCTTTCATTTCAAGCCCTATCCAACCGTCGATTACAGCCCGGCTTGCTTGACCACCGAGTTTCGTTGCAACCCGATGCAATTTCACGTTGATGAATTTCACGGCCAATTGACGCCCGCGGGCACGATCATCGTGTCGGGCAAGGATCCCCGTGTGGGCGAAACGGCCGGCACCGGCATGTTCGAGCTGAACCGCAAGGGAGTTGTCGTCTGGAGGGCCGAACATCGGGCGAATTTCTTCGTCACGCCCTCGAACCGGCTGATCATCAACCAGGCGGACGGCAGCTACAGCGTACTCGACGCCGCTCGTCGCGAGATCGGCGCCGGCCAGGGCGTGGCCCTGCAGCAAGTGAACGACAAATCACTGCTCGTCCGACGGGACGGAACGGTACAACTGGTGGGACCGGACGATAAGGCCGAAAAGAAGTGGCCCAGCGACGTTGCCGGCGGTCAGGTGCTGTGGACCAGGCACGGCCTGCTGGAAGTCACCGCCGACTCGCTGCTCCTGCATGGCGAAGCGGGCGCGAAACCGCTGCACAAATCAGCGGTCAAGTACCACTCGACTTGGGTGGCATGCAACGCAGCCGGCCGGATCCTGTTTGCCTGGGCCCTGTACACCGATCGATGGTCGTTCGGCGCCGCCGCGTTTGACGAAACCGCCAAGCAGCTTTGGCAGCGCGACGACATTCAGGCCGACGCCATTCGCGGGGCCGCCGTCACCACGGCCGGCGACTTCATCCTCTCGACCGTCGGCCCGATCAACGTGACGTGCTTCGACACTGCCGGAGAAGTCAAGTGGCGGGTCAACGATGCGGGCGAATAACTGCCAATTGACTTCGGCGCCGGGAATGGAAACGCTCGTGCTGCGGGCCTACGACAACACGATCACCGAGTACGACGTGCGCAGCGGAAAAATCGTCTGGCAGTACGGCAACGTGGGAGACCAGTCTGCCTGGATTACTACGCCCCCCAAGGATCTGGCCGGCTGGGAAGATTCGATCGTCCACTACGTCAAGCACTACCGCAAGGACCTGAGGCTCGACTGGGATCGGTGGGAGCTGTGGAACGAGCCCGGTCCGAACGGCTATTTCTGGAAGGGAGGTTTCGTGGAGTATGGGCAACTGGCCCAAGCCACGATGCAGGGGCTGCTGCGCAGCGACCCCTCGATCCACATGGACCTGTATGCCGGCGAATGGGCCGATCAGCTGGTCACCTGGCTGGTCGAACACAAGGTTCGCGTCGATGGCCTGACGTATCACGGCTATGAAGTGGCCACGCCGAATCAGGACTTCGTGGCCAGCAAAGGCAAGCAAGCGGCCGAATTCATCTGGCACGCGTCGAAGGTGCCCGGCAAAACGCCGACGGTTGGCGACAGCGAATGGAATCTGCATCCGGGCCACGGCGACGATCTGTCGAAGAATTATGAGACCGGGTATTACCGCGCCCCCTTTCAGTCGGAGATGCTCAAAGTCAAAGCGGATCATGGGCTGACTTTTTCCGGTCAGTTCTGCATGAGCTCGGAAATGTCCTGGCCCAGCGGATGGGTCTATCTGACGCCGCAGGAGATCGGCGGGCACAAGGCGCCGCCGGGCGGAATGAACCGCTTGTTTTCGCCGGCATACAACGGTACGAAATTGTGGTCGATGCTGCCCAAGCAAAAGGCAACGCTGACGAATAACTTCGAGTTGCAGCCCGTCAAGGGAACCAGCCATCGGGTGAGCGCGATGGCGGCCGGCGATGCCGCGCGGGGCGAATACGCAGTGCTGCTGTGGAATTTCTCGAACCAATCGACGGGGGCCAGGGAAGAATCCGTGACGCTGGCTGCGCACTTTCCGGCCGGCACCGGCCCGCTGCATTGGCGGCATTATGTCATCGACGAAAATCACTCCACTTACACGGCCGGTTGGGACCAGCAATGGCTGGCAGCGGTGGAGACCGGCAAACAAGCTGCGGCCGCGCCGATCAGCGTGACCTTGAAGAAGGACTCGCTGCACGGCTTCTTTTTTTCCCAGGCGCCGCTGAAAGCTGTGGCCAAGGCGCCCGCCAAAGCCGTCGTGAACCAGCCGGTGCGTTTCGATGGCACCGCGAGCACGGGCATCGCGGCGAACTACCGCTGGGATTTCGATGCGACGGACGGCGTTGATTTTCCTGATCCCGATGGCGGCGGCCCGAGCGCCTCTCACGGCTACGGCGACACGCCCATTCTGCGCACGGCTATGCGAAGCCGGGCAAGTACACCGTCACTTTGCAAGTTGCGATCGACGGCTACGGCAAGGAACTGAGCACCGCGACCACCACGATCGAAGTGGCGGCCGACACAGCCGCGCCCGAGCGCCCCAGGGGTTGACCGCCAACAGCGAGCAGGCGGACCGCGAGGTCTACGTGCAGTGGGACACGCCCCGCAGCGCGAGCTTCTGCGATGTGGCCGGCTACAATCTCTACCGGCAAGAGACAGGCGGAGTCTGGAAGAAGATCACCGCGGCGCCGCTTCAGGCGACCGCCTTCGTCGATAGCGGACTGGCGTTCGGCAAGGGATATTCGTATCGCCTTACGGCGGTGGACGGCAGCGGCAACGAAAGCAAGCCCTCGGCCGAGGTGGCCGTAGCCCTGAAGAAACCAACCACGAAGCCCAAGACGCCGGTCGCGGTCGAAGCCGTTGTGCTCGAGGGGGACCTGGTTCGGTTGACTTGGGATAACCCCAGCCTGGCCGACGCCGCGCGTGTGATGGGTTTTCACGTCTTTCGCCGGGTGGCGGGGAGCGGCGAATTTCAAAAACTGACCGTGCGGCCGACCGTTTATCACACCTACTACGACGAAGTGAAAAACGCCGGCCTGGCCGACAAATACGAGTACGCCGTATTGGCGGTCGATGCCTTCGGCAACCAGAGCCTGCAATCGGTCAGCAGCAAACCGAAGCCGCCGGTGGCCGAGTAGATTGAGCTCCGTGCGGGCGTATTCAGCATCGTGGCAAAAAATTCTCCCCTGGTAGCCTGCCAAGAATTGGCGACAAAGGTGTGGCAGAGCACGACGTTCCAGTAACGCGGACTGCTATGCCCAGATCCCCGATTTTCAGACTTTCGCACTTCCCACGGAATTGGCCAATGCAGTGCTCAATATTCCTGCCGGGACTCGCAGGTTGGTCGGCCTCTCATGAAGCTGTTGGCTGGCTCGTAGGCGGCCAACGCGTAAGTGGATGACAGTTCGTTCCACCGCGAGACTGCAACTGCTGGCGACAACGATGGTTCCCGTGCCTCGTTCGTTCGCCGAGTGCTCTTGGCAGCGGGCGACAAGTAGATTGCTTCGACCGATTTGTCGGCATTCCCGCCTCGGTCGTCCCGAGGCTCCTGGGCTCGATGGCTTGCCGAGGCTCGATTTCGAGCGCATCATGTCGTTCCACCCTGTCGATTTTCGAGTCTGCGTGAATTGGCGCGATGCGCTCGCGCAATCGCCGATCGCTACTGACCCTGGGAACGAATCTACCCCACAAACGCTCTCTCGGCGCTAGGAGCAAAAGATGTCCAACCTGACGCACACGATTCTGCGACTTTCGCGGCTCTGCCTGGCTCTCATCGCATGCATGGCAGTGGCCGGTTCGGCAATGGCTGCCGAGTTGAGCTTGATCTTTCCGCAGGCGCGTACTGCATTTCAAACGAACGAAGTGGTCGACGTCGCGGTCGTGCGGACGGCGCCCGAAGCACTCGTCGCCGGTGACTTGCAATTGAAACTCGCCGGTGCCGACGGCAGCAGCTTGACCTACGGTTTTCCGATTGCGGCGATCGGCGTCCAAGGCGATGCGGCGCGGCATACCGAACACCTGCACTTGAATGGGTGGCTGCTGCGACCGGGCCGCTACACCTTGGAAGTTGCCGCCGACGGTGCCACGGTGAAAGGTCAGATCGAGGTCTGTTCGCATATTCGCCAGAGCGATTTCGCGGTGGTCAATTGGGGTCGTTCGACTGGCACTGGTCAATTGCTGCAAGGAGCAGATTCGTTCGGCTTCAACCTGATGTACGTCAACGCCGCGCAAGAAGACGCCAACTTCGTTCGCGCCGGCGTCGACTTCATGCAAAACTGCACCATGGGCGGTGCGCACCAGATGGACATTCGCATGGTCTGCGATTGGTCCGATCCGTACGTCACTCGCGGCGGAACGCAGCGTGTCGTGCGCCGCGCGATGATCGACCGCGTCTATGCGAACGCGACCGGCGTGCATTTTTATGACGAGCCGGGGCTGACTTGGGGCAAAGATCCGGAAACGGGCGAATTCGTGCCGCACGGCGTGCCGTCCCAGGCGGCGTCGTTCAAGAGCGCCTTCGGCCGCGATCCGATCAAGTACACCAAGGTCGACCCGAAAAACCCTGCGCAAGTCGCCCAGTGGGAAGATTGGGGTCGCTGGAAGCTCGGTTTCATGGACGCCGCCTGGGCCGAATCGCAAGAAGGCGTGAGCCGCGTCAAACCGACATTCCTCAGCGTCACCCAAAGTCAGTACGGATTCTCCGCCTTCACCGATGGTTATTATTTCAATGTCGTGCGGAGTTTGCCGGTCGTCAGCGGCCATGGCGGCTACCACGACTTTGGGATCGACTACTTCAACCCGTCTTACTTTCTCGAAATGGCTCGTGCCCGAGACTTTGCCCGGCCCAATTGGTATCTCCCCTGCTGGTACGGCAACACCACGCCCGACCAATTTCGCCTTGAACAGTATCTGTCTTTTCAGACCAACATCCAGGGCATGATCAGCCCGCCCGACTGCGAGCCGGCGACCAATCCCGGACCGCGGCAAGGGATCGTCGAGTCGAACCATCTGGTCGGGCGCCTGGGTCCGATTTTCAACACCATGCCGGTCACGAAGCCGCCGGTGGCGATGCTCATGTCGCTTTCCAACTCGCTGCGGCTGCAAGCCTTCGATCGAAAGCTGAACTACCTGCACCAGACGCAGCAGGGCCTCGATCTACCCTACACGTACCTGGCGGGCAAGATGATCCAGCAGCAATTTCTGGCGGTGCTCGATGAAGACGTGCTCGACGGCACGCTGGCCTCCGACCACAAGGCGGTCGTGTTGTCGAGCGTCGAGTATCTCGATCCGCAGATCGTAACGAAGCTCGAAGAGTTCATCAGCGGCGGCGGCCTGGTGCTTTTGGCCGGCGATTGCAAAGTGCAGATCAAGGGCGCCGTGGATTTGGGCATCAAGCCCAAATTGCCCGATCAAGCCAAGTTCGATGAACTGATAGCCGCCCAGAAATACAACGAAACCGTTCCCTATCGCACGATGGACAAATACTTCGTTGCGGCCGCTCCGCTGGCTGCGGCCATCAAGACGCAGCTCGAGAAGGCCGGCGTCAAGCCGATCATCGAGTGCGATCTGCCGTCGATCAGCGTCACGCGGCAAGCGGCCGGCGACGTAGAGTATCTGTTCGCGGTCAACGCCACGTACGACGACACGTATCGCGATGCGGCCGGCAGTCCGGACCCCAACGCACTGCAAGCAGCCAAGGCCACGGTCGCGATCGCCAACGACGGCCGACCGGTTTACGACGCCGTCCTCGGCGGCCCCGTCGCGCAGCTCAAGGTCGCTGGGGGCAAACTCGCTGGTGAAATGCGGTTCGGGCCTGGCCAGATGCGCGTTTTGGCCCGCACGGCCCGGCCGATCGGCGGCGTGCAGGTTTCGGCTCCCACGACGACTCGCGATCTGGCCCTGGAGCAAGCCCCCTTGAGGCTGGACGTCGCGGCGACCGTCGTCGATGACAAGGGCCGCGTGCTCTCGGGCTCGATTCCGCTTGAAGTCCAGGTGATCGACCCGCTGGGCGCGATTCGGTATCAACTATTTCGGGCGACCAAGCTGGGACAATTCAGCATATCGCTGCCGCTGGCGGCCAATGATCCGCCCGGCAAATGGACGGTCCAAGTGCGCGAGGGGCTGAGCGGCGCGGCGGACCGCGCAACCTTCGACTTCGCAACGCCGCAGGCACGTTCGCTGGCCGGTGCCACGAGCCGGGCTTTGATCTTTGCCGACGACGTGAAGCATTGCTTCGACTTCGGCCGGGCCTTCCGCGAAGTGACAATCGTTGCCGGCGCCAGTCCCTACAACGAAGCGGCTGCCGTGCGGCTGGCCAGCGTGCTCGAACCGTGGGGCGTTCACTGCAAGCGAATGCCTTTGGCCGACGCGGCAAAATCGCGACCGATCAGCGAGGCCGAGGTGCCGACCTGGATCGGCCTGGAGTATTCAGGCGAAGCTGCCAAGGTGGGCGATGCCAATCGCCCCGCGATCTCCGGCTTTGCCGTCCAGGGCCCCGTCATCCTCATCGGCACCACGCAAGATCATCCGATCATCAAATTCCTGCTTGATCAGCGGTTCTTGCCGTACACGCCAGTGGCCGGCCAGCTCCCGGTCGCCGGACGCGGCTATGTCTCCTGGCAGTTGGACGGAGTAGGCAAAGGGCAAGAATCGATCACGCTCATCGCCGACGATGACGCCGGCATGCAGGAAGCGGTCGGCACGCTGTATGAGGCGATTGCGGGAATCAAACCGCTGACTCGCTGGGAATTTCCCACCCGTGACGCACTGTCGCCGGCCACCCGTGTGCCCGGGCACTTTCCGGCGGCCCCGATCGTCTGGCAAGCTCGCCTGGTCGACCGTGTGCTCGCGCTGCAGATTTCGGGAGATGGGATCCAAGCCATCACGCATGACGGCTCAGTCACGACGCTTAACGCCATTGGTCAGCCGGTTCGAGTCGCCCAGGCCGACCTGGGCGTGCTTTCGGCCGCACGTCAGCCGCTGATTGCCGCCCGCCGCCGACGTGGCTAAGCCGTTCGAGCGGCCGGATCGGATGGTCAAATTTGTTGTACCCAAGGGCGGCCGAGCCGCGGTGGCCTATTGGGGTGGAACTCTGCGCATCGCCGATGCCGACGGCACGATCCGCACCGAGCAACAATTGCCGCAGGATGTCACGTCACTCAGTTGGTGGAACGACAATCTCATCGTCGGCCTGGCGGACGGACGCGTGTTGGCGGTCAAAGCCATGCGGTGATTAGGCCGGATACCCTTGCCCCACGCGTTCTCCATCCGCGCTGCGCAAGTATCATGATTGCGCTCGCGATCAATTCCTACACTCCGGAGATCATCAATGCGCTCATTTGATGTCCGGCGGACGCTACGAATCGCCTGCCTCGGAAGGAACAACCCATGAAATCATTCGATCGGTTCCAATTGCACGGCAAGACGGCCATCATCACCGGCGCCGCAGTTGGCCTGGGCCGCGAAATCAGCCTGGCTTTGGCCGACGCGGGAGCCTTTGTCGGTATTCATTATTATCGCAGCGAACAGGATGCGGCGAACGTACTCGGCGAAGTGCGGCATCGTGGCGGCGACGGATTGACGTTGCAAGCCGATCTATCCCGCGAAGTTGAGTGCAACGCCCTGGTCGATCGATTTATGGACCGGACGAATCGCCTCGATATTCTGGTCAACAATGCCGGCGCCCTGATCGCATCGAAGCGTATCGAGGAATGCCCGCTCGACGTTTGGGAAAAGACGTTTGCCGTGAATGTGACCAGCGCCTTCCTGGTAACCAAACGCTCAATTCCTCATTTGCGGAATTCCGGAAGCGGACGAGTCGTCAATGTGGTTTCGGCTTCGATGGAAAGCGGCGGCACGTTTGGAGCCGGGGCCTATGCCGCGGCCAAAAGCGCCCTGCACGTCTTCACTCGCACGATGGCCAAAGAGTATGGGCCCGAGATTCGCACGAATTCAATCTGCCCGGGCGTCATCGAAACCCAGCATCATGCGGTCACGCCCCCAGAGCGGCTGGCGGCCTATCGACAAGCAACTCCTCTGAAACGCAACGGAAATCCGGAGGAGGTGGCGCTCGCCGTCTTGTATCTGGTCAGCGATGCGAGTTCCTTCACCAATGGCGCCCTGCTCGACGTCAATGGCGGACGCATCTTGAGATAGATGGGATCACGATCGGTACCGCTGCTGCCGAACAAATCTCGCAGGAGATGTGCTGGATGAACCCGACAATGTCTACATTGCAGATATACAAAGGACGGCGGCAAAGAAAGTGCAGTGAACTTACTTCAAGATTGTCTTTACCCCGACTCGGGTTGCGCCGAATTCCTGGCGTTTTCGTTTCATTTTCACCTTCCCGACGCCTGACCTGAGACCAAATCCACGCAGGTCAGGGTCGCCGACCTTCCTATCTTGCCGAGTCTGCCTTCATCTACATCGACCGTGGAAGAAGGCGTTCCGCTTGGCACCGTGTTTGCTCTTCCAGCGCAACCGCCTCAACCGGAAGAGGTCGATGCGGCACCGCCGGAGTGTTCGCCGAAGTGCCTAACGTGAGTGTCGGACCAAACTAGCGTGGTCACGTCTCTTGCCGGAATGAGGATATGGCAATTCATTTGTTCGAGCGCGATCGGTGCAACCAACCCGAGCATGGCAAGTTGAAGAAGCGCGAATCGGGGGCAGCCGTAGGATGCGCCAGGCGAACTGGCTCACACCGATCGGAAGCTAAAGGAATCTGGCGTCAGCAAACGCATTGACGGGGAGTCGTGTCGCATGATCGATGCGTCGACCGGCTGATAAATGGCACGCTTTGTCAGCGGAGAAAGATTTTCCTGCGGATGGAATTGTTCACTAGCGAATCATTTCAGTTAGGCGACGTGCCGTTGGACATCCTGACGGCGTGGGTGCTGCTAAGTCTAGCAATGCTCGGCTATTGGTACCGGCGTTACCGGCAGAGCGGAGTCCTTACCTTCGATGTCTTTTTCATCGTGATGTACTTGTATCTGCCGATTGTCGGCATGGTGATTTTCGCCTATTCCCCGCTGAACAGCGGCGCGACGGGCGATTGGCATTGGCGCGATTTGCCTCAGTTGCGCGAGGCGTTCTACGTGTCGCTATTCGGGGCCGTTGTGTTCCTGATGTCGGCGGCGATCGCGTCGCGCTGGGACGCAGCGCCGCCGGGTTATTGGCTGGTGTATCGAGCCATCCGCGATTTTTGGGGCACTTCCCAGGGATTGCTGCTGCTCGTGTCCTGGATCGTCGGTCTGGGAGTTCTCATAGCGATGACGGCCGGCGTCGTGACGATGCGCGACAACGTCATGGAGCACACGGAAATCCGACCGATCGGCAACGTGTTCTCCAGTTTCGCGGTGATCGGCATTTACGTCTCGCTGATCGAAGGTTACTGCCACCGCTCCTGGAAGCTGACGGGTTTGGGGGTGCTGCTGACCTTGTTGATGCTTGGATTCGGCACCCGCAAAGTTACGGTCGGAACGCTGCTGTACTTCATGGCCGTGCGGCTGATCAATAGTCGCAGCCGACGATGGGTGCTCATGGCGGCTTGCTCGCTATTGGCCATCGTGGGCCTGATCGGACTGGGCTTGGCCGTGGAAACGGCGCGGCAAAAGGAGGTGACGGCCGAACGTTTCACTTCGGCGCCGATGCATTTGCTCTTCGGAAACAATTTTTCCGAACTCCGCGACTTTGCCTGGATGTTGGCCGCCTGGGATCGCGAACCGCTGCTGGGTTCGACTTACGTTTGCGGGCTGCTCGCCTGGATCCCCTCGATAGTGCTGCCGGCCCGCACGGAAATGAGCTGGGGCGTCTTTTCCACGCGAATGACTGGTTTGGAAGGGGCCGCACACCCCGGCTTGCGCCCCACCATTTTTGCGGAGGCTTACTTCAATTTCAACCTGACCGGCGTGCTCGTTTTCGGGCTGCTGCTGGGGGCGGTGTTCGGTCGCGCGGCAGCGTTTGCCGAGCGCACCTTGCAATTATCCAATCCGCGCGAGCGGGCCTTTCGCTTGCTCTGCGTGTTTCTTTACTTCGAGTTTTTTCTGCGGTTTCAGCAAACCGCAAATTATTTCCAATCCTACGTCGAACTAGGTTTGCTCGTAGTGGGTCTGACCGGTGTAACGATGTTGGCGCATTCGCGCGCCGATCAGGGCTCCCGGTCAGGGGCAGTTCGGCTTGCCGGGGGCTGAGCGGATGTCCTCAAGTCACGGAGCGATAAAAACGTGCGCGGTATGAACGGTCAGCAACGCAAGATTTGCTACGTCGTCGAATCCACTTCGGCCGGCGTCGGCCGACACGTGGGCGATCTGATCGAGCGCTTGTCCGAGCGAGATCTGGTCGAAATCCACGTCCTCTGGTCGCCGACTCGAGCTGATAATCGGTTTATCGACCGGCTCGATCGAACAAACGTACGTCAGCAATCCATTCCCATGCGCCTGCGCGGTTGGACCGGCCGATTTCGCCAGCCTCGCCGCGATCCGCGCGTATCTCAAGACTCGAGGCCCCTTTGACCTGGTTCATGGACACAGCAGCAAAGGTGGCGCGCTGGCCCGGCTGGCGGCCGTGGGCAGTGAGAGCCGCGTTGTCTATACACCGCATGCATTTG
This sequence comes from uncultured Planctomycetia bacterium, assembly GCA_963699445.1. Lineage (GTDB taxonomy): Bacteria > Planctomycetota > Planctomycetia > Pirellulales > PALSA-1355 > CAWCAX01. The sequence continues at coordinate 1,514,082 of CAVOTX010000011.1, read as the reverse complement.
CCGCCATGGATCCGATCTGTGGGCGGCTGAAGGGCCTCTTCTATCGCCGCCTCGAGTCTGAATTGGCCCGGGTCACCGATCGGATCATCGTACTTTCGCCCGAGGAGCGAGACTTTGCCCTGCGTTTGGGCATTTCCGCGCAGAAGCTGAGCTTGGTGCCCAACGGCATTGAACCCGAGTCGTTACCCACGCGCGACCAGGTTCGGTGCGAACTGGGACTCGACGCCGACCGACTGACCGTGGGATTCGTGGGGCGCTTCACTCCTCAAAAAAATCCCGAACTGCTGATCGACGCTTTTGCCCGTGTGGCCGATCAGTTCCCCGAAGCCAGACTGGTAATGGTTGGCGACGGGCCGTTAGCTCCGCGGGTGCGGTCGCTCGTAGCGGCACGAGGGCTGGCCGACCGGGTGCTATTACCGGGTGGTCTCGACGGGCGTCGGGTGATGCCGGCCTTCGATCTGTTGGTGCTGACCAGCCGCTATGAGGGTTTTCCCTACGTCTCGTTGGAAGGACTGTTGGCCGGCTTGCCGCTGTTGGCAACCGACACCAGCAGCCCCAAGCTAATCATCGCCGACGGGTTCAACGGGTTCATCGCACCGGCCGACGCCTCAGAGCTGGCCGAGCGTCTGGGGCGGTTGCTGCGCGACAGAGCTTTGCGCGACCGAATGGGACGCCGCGCCGCCCTCAAAGCGGCCGAGTTCGGCACGGACCGGATGGTCGATGGCCTGCTGGCGATCTACCAGGAGTTATTCCCTCAAGGTCACGCCGGGCGAGCGGCGGTCAGGGGCTGGCACGGCCGTAATGGTTTTCGCAGCGTCGTTCGCTCTTGAAAGTTTGCTTCTCTTCGAGTCCGCAGGATTGCCATGAAAACCTCCCCGACGCCAGCCCCAGCTATGACGTACTTCCCGATACTCCGCCGGCATTCGCGCAAGATGCTCGCCACGTTCGCGCTGGTGATGGGGCTAGTCATGGGGTATTGCGCAGTATCGCCCGTGCTGTATACGAGTGAAGCCAAGATATTCGTGCGATTGGGTCGCGAGACGGTTGCCTTGGATCCGACGGCGACGACCGGCCAGATCGTGAACGTGCTGGACACGCGCGAGAACGAGATCAATTCAATCTACGAACTTCTCAAGAGTCGTTCCCTGATCGAGCAGCTTGTCGATGCTTTCGGCACGGATGCCATCCTGGGGAAATCGACCGGCGCTGCGACCGAATTCCATCCCCACGAACCCGCTGCTCGGGCCGTCGAATCACGCGTCCCAACCTCAATCTGGACCCGGCTGAATCCGCTCACCACTTATAGCGTGCGTGACAAGGCCATTCGTAAGCTGTCCCAGCGGTTGCACGTCGACACCGTTCGCAAGTCCAACATCATCAACGTGTCGTGCGATGCGACGGAACCGGCACTTGCTCAGCAGTTGGTGGCCAGGGCGATTGAGCTGGCGCAGACCACGCACATGCGAGTGAATCGCACAGTCGGCTCATTCGACTTTTTCGATGCCCAGTGGCAACAGCAGGCTCAGCGCTTGGCCGAGCTTGAGGACCGCTGGCGCGACCTGAAGAACCGAACCGGGATAGCGGCCGTGGAAGAGCAGCGGGCGATCCTGCAACGTCGGATTGCAACGCTGGAAGACAAGCGCCTCGGGATCTCGGCCGGGCTAGACGCCGCCCGTGCGGCCGCGACTGCCCGCGGTCAAATGCTGGCCGATCTGCCCATCGCTCAAGTCACGTCCCAAACCATCGGTCAGGCACATACCGCGGCCTCCCGCATGCGCGAGCAGCTCTACGCACTCGAACTCAAGGAACAAGACATGTTGTCTCGGTTCCAGAAGGATTCGGTCATCATGCAGGAAATGCGCGACCAGATCGCTGCGGCCCGCGCGATGTGGGCCAACGAGGCCGAGCCGGTGCAAACGACGACAAGCCTGAACCTGGCCCACCAGCAGGTCCAGGTGGTGCTCATGGAAGGTTCCGCCCGGGCCGTCGAGCTTGAAGCCGAGTCGAGCGCCGTCGAGCGACAGCTGGCCGATGCTCGAACCGCGATGTCCACATTCAATGACGCCGAACTTGCTCTGGTCCGTTTGGAGCGGGAAATCAAACTCGAGACGGCTAGCTTCAGCAAGTACGCCGAGAACCGGGAACTGGCCCGAATCGACCAGGCCTTGCAAGAGCACAGCATCACCAACCTGAACGTCCTGCAGGCGCCAAGCTATTCGATCACGCCCACGAAACCGCAGGTGCTCGTCAATCTGGTGTTTGGATTCGTGTTGGCCTCGATCGCCTCCGGTGGCATAGCCGGCTTGTCCGAACTACGCAGCCGGCCGCTTCCGTCGGCCGCCTATCCACTTGGGCGCTCACCGTGGGATGCCGACGACTCCGAGATGCCGGTTCGGGTCACTAACGGCGAACCGCATCACGGTAACGGCAACGGAGACACCTGGAATGGCCCCTCCAACCAGGTCTTGCCGCGCTAAATTTGTTGGCGATGAAGTTCGGTCAACGGATGCAAGGTAACTAAGTCAGGATCAACGGACGATTCACGTTAGTGCAACTAACCGAGGTTCGGCTGCGTGCCCGCGAGATCACCTGCCGGCTTGGATCGCGCGAGGGCGCTATACCTGGGAGTTGGCCATCCAACGCATCTGGCAGGTTTTGAAACAGGTCGAAGCAGCATCGGTTGAGTCCGGCGGACTACACGCCCCGACGCTAGTCGCGGGCACACGCGGCCCGGACAGGAGTACACGCACGTGGGAGTGAATCGCAGTGACGACAAGCAATCCGTGAATCGAATCGTGAATCAACCTGGTTTTCTTCGACGGGCCGAGGCGTCGCTTCAGCCAAGCGGCACATGCGGCGCTGTGGCAACCGCCGACGGTTCGGGTTCGTCAGCCATTTTGTTTCAGGCGGGCACGCGGTACCCGGCCCTGTTTTGTGTGCCCGGCATTTTCGGCGGCTTGTGGGGATTTCAGAAGCTCGCCCGCAAGCTTGGCCCCGAGTTTACCGTCTACGGATTGCAACCCCTCGGGCTCGACGGAGGGGTGGCTCCGTGCGCGTCAATCGGCGAACTGGCGGAACATTACCTGCGTGAGGTGCGCAGCGTACAGTCGGCCGGGCCCTATTACCTGGCCGGGTTCTCCTTGGGTGGCACGGTAGCCTACGAAATCGCCCAGCGCTTGGTAGCGCAAGGCGAAAAGGTGGACTGGCTGGTGCTTTTGGACCCGCCGACGCGCAGCCACCGAGGGTTCGTGCGGGTTTTGCATCAAAGCGCCGAATCCTGCGCAAGGCGTGCTGCGTTCGATTGCCGCCAAGGCCGCCACGATGATGCACAGCGGGTGTCGGCGAGCCGAGTCGCAGGCAAGTGTAATGACCGCAGAGGACTTATGTTTTCCGCCGGGGGGCGAGCGAGTTTCAATTGCCAATCGGCGGGCCCACACCGCCTACGAAGTCCGGCCCTATCTCGGCTCTTTGTTGCTGTTTCGTTCGACGGTTCCTCGGCCCTGGCCGAAACGGCTCTATGACGGTTCCAGCATGGAATGGGTCCATCTGGCCCAAGGCGGATCGGAAGTGTGTTGGATTCCCGGGCGCCACGAAGACTTCTTTCATGATGGATCGATTGAAGTCTTGGCCGATCAAATGCGGACTCGCTTCCGCGAGCGGTTCGGGCCGCGAGCGGAGCCAGCCATTGGTGCCGAATCGCCCAATGGCGCCGGGGTCTCCGCGTCGGCGGCCGCCCGGAGTCACCTGAGCAGCTCCGATCCGACCGCAATCTCGGACCTCAACGGAGGCTATGTGGCGGATGACGTCAAATCAGTGCGTGGACGATTCTTCTCACTGGGCATTTGTTCGCTCAAAGAAACGCTGCTAACCAGCATTCCCTTGGCCGCCGCCGACGTCCTTGCGGCACTCGCATCAGTGGGGTTGGCTGCTGGTCTGACCGCGTTGATGGGTTTCCCCGTCGGCGACTGGCTGGGAGGATTGTTTCCAGCGGTGGTGACCCCGCTCTTGGCGGTATTTCTCTTTGCTGGGCTTTATCCGGCGATTGGCCTGCACGCCGTGGTCGAACTGAGGATGATCGGTTGGGCCACGACCCTGGTTTTTTCTGCCGTCTGCCTGCTTGCGGTGCGATTCGAGCAGATGCCCAACGCCGGGGTGCTGCTGCTGGCCTGGCCTCTTGTGATCGCTGCGACTCCGCTGGCCCGCCGGGCGGTTCGCTGGCTTTGCGCCGGCAGTTCGTGGTGGGGACACCGAACCGTAATCTTGGGCGCCGGCCCGGCGGGGCGGGCCGTGTATCGGCACCTGCGAGAGAATCCAAGCATCGGCTTGCGGCCGCTGGGGCTGCTCGACGATCGGCCGCTGTCGCTGCCCGCCACGGAGCCCGTGGCCTATCTCGGGCCCTTGGCCAATGCTGCGACAATCGCTGCCCTCGAAGGTGTTCCCTGGGCCATTGTGGCGATGCCGGAAAGACCCAGCGATGAAGTGCTGCGCGTCGTCACACACGAAGCAGATTGCTTCCCGCACCTGCTGGTCGTACCCGATGCGGCTGGTTTGCCGACGCTTTGGATCGATGCCCACGAGTGCGGTGGCTTGCCGGCCTGGCGGATGACGGAACGCTTGTTGTTGCCAGTGCCGAGGCTGACGAAGCGGCTCATGGATCTGGCGGCGATTCTTGTTTGCGGGCCGTTGTTGCTGGCGATCGTGGGGCTCGTGGCGGCTTTGATCAAATGGGGCTCGCCAGGTCCGGTTTTCTACTGCCAGCGACGGATCGGCCGCGGTGGCAAACGATTCTACGCCTGGAAATTCCGCTCGATGAGGCAAGACGCCGATGCCGTGTTGGAGCAGCACTTGTCTGCTGATCCCGCTTTGCGGCAGGAATGGAATCGCGATCACAAGCTTCGCAACGACCCCCGCGTGACGCGAGTCGGCAGGCTTCTTCGCAAGACCAGCATTGATGAATTGCCACAGCTGTGGAATGTGCTGCGAGGCGAGATGAGCTTGGTAGGGCCGCGGCCAATCGTCGACGCGGAAGTGGCCAAGTACGGGGCGCAATTCGAGTTGTATTCGAAAGTGACTCCGGGCATCACCGGCCTGTGGCAAGTCTCCGGTCGCAACGACACGACGTATGCCCAGCGAGTCGCTCTGGACGCGTTTTACGCACGTAACTGGTCCTGTTGGCTCGACCTATTTATCCTGGCTTGCACATTCCGGACGGTCGCGTCGCGCTCCGGAGCCTATTGATCTCGCATTCGTCGGGCGAGTTTGCGACCCCGGAGTCGGTTTTGCCGTTCCCGTTGTGGTGTAAACGGGAATCAGTTTCGTCAAGCAAGAGTCCGTCGTTTGTTCGGACTGTCACAAATCGCACGCGACTCCGGGCCAACTGCCGGTCACCTGCGTAATCGCTCACGTCTGTTGGCTCGAGCGCGTTCGACGAGCCTTGTGAGCCGCAGACAGGGCACCGTTTTCGAATCTCGCCAAGATTTTGTTCGGTCCATACGCCATGACGATCGGCGACATCCTCAATTGGAAATACGGATCGTTTTCGTGCAAATACGACGACGGGGCCGAAGACCTGTCGTTCGACAATCGCGACAGCACTTCGCTTACCCCCCTGGCGTAGGGTCATCGATTTGGTTCTCATTTGGGGCGATGCTCGACGACCGCGCATCCGATGCCACAAACTTCAGACAAGCTATCGCCGACCCCTGAATTGCCGCACCAGGGCAGATTGACGACAAGCAGATTGCAAATCACCTCGAACGGTGGCTATATTTCAGTTCTCGGGAACGATGCGACGGATCGCCACACCCAGGACACCTCTAAACACGCCCCCCTTCGCGGGCGAAGGCCATCGCCGTTCCATTTTTCAGTTGCCGCGTCGGGCTGGCGGACCGCAAGCCCTAAGTCCTACGCCAAAGAAAAAGCGTGAATCATGAATCAAGAAACCGGCTCCCGATCCCGCGACAATAATCCATCGACCGTTGCGCAGGAAAACGGCGGCTCGGACCAGGGACTCGAGGGTCGAGTTCAGTTTAGGGAGGGCGCTGACTCGCACTCGCGTCAGATTCTCGCGGCAATCATGGCCTTCCGAGACGGCGACTTCTCGGTGCGACTACCGAAGAAGTGGGTGGGCATCGATGGCCGCATTGCCGAGGCTTTCAACCAGACAATCGATCACGAGGAGCATATTTCCAGGGAGATTACGCGCCTGAGCACGTCGGTGGGCAAGGAAGGCCGCCTGAAACAGCGCATGTCGCTACCCGGACTGATTGGCGGCTGGGCCGCGAAAGCGGAGTCCATCAATACTTTGCTCGACGACCTGGTGCGGCCCACCTCGGACGTCGCCCGCACCATCGGCGCCGTGGCCAAGGGGGATCTCAGTCAATCGATGGAACTAGAAGTCGACGGGCGCCCGCTCAAGGGCGAGTTTCTTCGCTCGGCGAAGTTGGTCAATACGATGATCGAGCAACTTTCGGTCTTCACCTCGGAAGTAACCCGAGTCGCCCGCGAGGTGGGCACCGAGGGCAAGCTCGGCGGCCAGGCGCAAGTGCGGGGCGTTTCCGGGGTCTGGAAGGACCTTACCGAGTCGGTCAACCAAATGGCGGGCAATCTCACTGCCCAGGTCCGGAATATCGCCGACGTGACGATTGCCGTGGCCAACGGCGATCTTTCCAAGAAAATCACGGTCGACGTGCGGGGCGAGATTTTGCAGCTCAAGGAGGCCATCAATACGATGGTCGATCAGCTCAGGTCGTTCGCGTCGGAGGTGACGCGCGTGGCCCGGGAAGTCGGTACCGAGGGCCGCCTGGGCGGCCAGGCAGTGGTGCCAGGCGTGGGCGGCACCTGGAAGGATCTTACCGACTCGGTCAACGCGATGGCCTCGAATCTTACGGCACAGGTCCGCAATATTGCGGCGGTGACTACGGCGGTGGCTCGCGGCGACCTGTCGCGCAAGATCACCGTGGATGTCAAGGGCGAGATCCTGGAGCTGAAGGAAACCATCAATACGATGGTCGATCAGCTCAATGGTTTCTCGTCAGAAGTCACTCGCGTGGCGCGCGAGGTCGGCACGGAGGGCAAACTCGGCGGCCAGGCTGCCGTGCCCGGCGTTGCCGGCACGTGGAAGGATCTGACGGACTCCGTGAACTCCATGGCCTCAAACCTCACGGCCCAGGTGCGCAACATCGCCGAGGTGACCACGGCGGTCGCAAAGGGCGATCTCTCGCGCAAGATCACTGTGGACGTGAAAGGCGAAATCCTTGCGCTGAAGAACACGATCAACACGATGTTGGATCAGCTCAATGGGTTTGCTTCTGAAGTGACACGCGTGGCCCGCGAGGTGGGCACCGAAGGAAAGCTTGGCGGCCAGGCGGCTGTGCCCGGTGTGGCCGGCACCTGGAAGGACCTCACGGACAACGTCAATTTCATGGCCTCCAATCTGACGGGTCAGGTTCGCAACATCGCGGAAGTCACCACCGCCGTAGCCAATGGCGACCTTTCCAAGAAGATCACGGTGGACGTACGCGGTGAGATCCTCGAGCTGAAGAACACGATCAACACCATGGTGGATCAGCTCAACGGCTTCGCATCGGAAGTGACTCGCGTGGCCCGCGAGGTCGGCACCGAGGGCGAACTCGGCGGTCAGGCTGAGGTGCGCGGCGTGGCCGGCACTTGGAAGGACCTCACCGATTCGGTCAATGCGATGGCAACCAACCTCACATCTCAAGTCCGCAACATTGCCGAAGTGACCACGGCGGTAGCCAACGGCAATCTGTCTAAGAAGATTACCGTTGCTGTGCGCGGCGAAATTCTTGAGCTGAAAAACACCATCAACACGATGGTCGACCAACTCAACGCCTTTGCCGGCGAGGTGAGTCGGGTGGCCCGCGAGGTGGGCACCGAGGGTAAACTCGGCGGTCAGGCGCAGGTGCCCGGCGTGGCCGGCACCTGGAAGGACCTGACGGACAACGTCAACTCGATGGCCTCGAACTTGACGGGGCAGGTCCGAAATATCGCCGATGTGGCCACGGCGGTGGCCAACGGCGATTTGTCGAAGAAAATCACCGTCGACGTCAAGGGTGAAATCCTCGAGTTGAAAAACACGCTCAACACGATGGTCGATCAGCTCAACTCCTTCGCCGGCGAAGTCACTCGCGTGGCGCGCGAAGTCGGCACGGAGGGCAAGCTGGGCGGCCAGGCGCCGTGCCCGGCGTGGCCGGCACGTGGAAGGACCTGACGGACACGGTCAACTCGATGGCCTCGAATCTGACGGCTCAGGTGCGCAATATCGCCGAAGTGACCACCGCCGTTGCCAAGGGCGACCTCTCCCGCAAGATCACCGTGGATGTGAAAGGTGAAATTCTCGCGCTCAAGAACACCATCAACACCATGGTGGATCAACTCAATGGCTTCGCCTCGGAAGTGACCCGCGTGGCTCGCGAAGTCGGCACCGAGGGCAAGCTGGGTGGCCAGGCAGAAGTGCCGGGCGTTGCCGGCACGTGGAAGGACCTCACCGACAACGTCAACTTCATGGCCTCCAATCTCACGGCCAGGTTCGCAACATCGCGGAAGTCACCACTGCCGTCGCCAACGGCGACCTTTCCAAGAAGATCACGGTCGACGTGCGCGGCGAGATTCTGCAACTGAAGGAAACCATCAACACGATGGTCGATCAGCTCAACGGCTTCGCCTCGGAAGTGAGTCGCGTGGCTCGCGAAGTCGGCACGGAAGGCAAGCTCGGCGGCCAGGCCGCGGTCGAGGGCGTGGCCGGCACGTGGAAAGACCTGACCGAAAACGTCAACTCGATGGCCTCGAATCTGACTTCTCAGGTCCGCAACATCGCCGAAGTGACCATCGCCGTGGCCAACGGCGACTTGTCCAAGAAAATCACCGTCGACGTGCGCGGCGAGATCCTGGAGTTGAAGGAAACCATCAATACGATGGTCGATCAGCTGCGCTCCTTCGCCGCCGAAGTCACCCGCGTGGCCCGCGAGGTGGGCACCGAAGGCAAGCTGGGCGGCCAGGCGCAGGTGCCAGGCGTGGCCGGCACCTGGAAGGACCTGACCGACAACGTCAATTCGATGGCCTCCAATCTCACCGGCCAGGTTCGCAACATCGCCGACGTGGCTACCGCCATCGCCCGCGGCGACTTTTGCCGCAAGATCACCGTCGACGTGAAGGGCGAGATCCTGGAACTGAAGGAAACCATGAACACGATGGTGGACCAACTGGCGCGTTCGCGTCGGAAGTCACGCGCGTGGCGCGCGAAGTCGGCACCGAAGGAAAACTTGGCGGCCAGGCAGCGGTGCCGGGCGTGGCCGGCACCTGGAAGGATCTGACCGACAACGTCAATTCGATGGCCAACAATCTCACCGGCCAGGTCCGCAATATCGCCGACGTGACGATCGCCGTGGCCAACGGCGACCTTTCCAAGAAGATCACCGTCGACGTGCGCGGCGAGATCTTGCAACTCAAGGAAACCATCAACACGATGGTCGAGCAACTGCGCTCGTTCGCTTCCGAAGTCACCCGCGTGGCCCGCGAAGTCGGCACTGAAGGCCGCCTGGGCGTGCAAGCGGTCGTGCCCGGCGTGGCCGGAACCTGGAAGGATCTTACCGACTCGGTCAACACCATGGGTTCGAACCTGACGGCCCAGGTTCGCAATATCGCCGAAGTGACCACCGCCGTCGCCCGTGGCGACTTGAGCCGCAAGATCACCGTCGACGTGAAGGGCGAAATTCTCGGAATTGAAGAATACGATTAATACGATGGTCGATCAGCTCAACGGCTTCGCCTCCGAGGTGACGCGCGTGGCCCGCGAAGTGGGCACCGAAGGCAAACTCGGCGGTCAGGCCCAGGTGTCCGGAGTAGGCGGTACTTGGAAGGACCTCACGGATAACGTGAACTTCATGGCTTCGAATCTGACGGACCAGGTTCGCGGCATCGTGAAGGTCGTGACCGCCGTTGCCGACGGCAACTTGCGACAAAAGCTGACCGTGCAGGCGAAGGGCGAAATCGCCGCTCTTGGCGACACCATCAATAATATGACCGACACGCTGGCGACCTTCTCCGAGCAGGTCATCAGCGTGGCCCGCGAGGTCGGCGTGGAAGGCCGTCTTGGCGGCCAGGCCAGCGTGCCGGGCGCAGCCGGTTCCTGGCGCGACCTGACGGACAACGTGAACCTGCTGGCGGGCAATCTCACCACGCAGGTGCGTGCCATCGCTGAAGTCGCCACCGCGGTAACGAAAGGCGACTTGACCCGGTCGATTCAGGTGGCCACCCGCGGAGAAGTGGCCGAGTTGAAGGACAACATCAACACCATGATCGCCAACCTGCGCGAGACCACCGAGCGCAACAAAGAACAGGATTGGCTGAAGACCAACGTCGCTCGCTTCACGAGCATGCTCCAAGGCCAGCGCGACCTGGTCACTGTCGCGAAGACGCTGCTGGCGGATCTCGTTCCTTTGGTGCAAGCCCAACAAGGCGCGATTTATCAGATGAGCGTCGTCGAAAACGATGTGCCCACGCTGCAATTGCTGGCTGGCTACGCCCTGCGGCCCGAGCAGCCAACCCGCATTGCGGTGGGAGAGGGGCTGGTCGGCCAGTGCGCGATCGAGAAGCAACGCATTTTCCTGAACGACGTGCCGGCAGGATATACTCGCGTGACGTCCAGCCTGGGCGAATGCGCCGCCGTCAAGCATTGTCGTGCTGCCGCTGCTGTTCGAAGGCGCAATCAAAGCGGTCATCGAGTTGGCTTCGCTCGCGCCGTTTACGCCGACCAATCTCATCTTCCTCGAGCAACTCACGCAGAGCATCGGCGTCGTGCTAAATACCATCGAGACGACGATGCGCACCGAGGGTCTGCTCAAACAGTCGCAACAATTAACCGTTGAGCTTCAGTCGCGCCAAAGCGAACTCCAGCAGACCAATGAGGAACTGGCTACCAAGGCAAGACTGCTGGCCGAGCAGAATGCCGAGGTGGAGCGGAAGAATTCCGAGGTGGAGCAGGCCCGTCGCGCCCTGGAAGAAAAAGCCGCTGAACTGGCGCTCACATCGAAATACAAGTCCGAGTTCCTCGCCAACATGTCGCACGAGTTGCGCACGCCGCTCAATTCCATTCTCATTCTCAGCCAACAACTGGCCGACAATACCAGCGGCAACCTTCTGACCAAGCAGATCGACTTTGCTCGGAATGTCCACTCGTCCGGCTCCGACCTCTTGAATCTGATCAATGATATTCTCGACCTCTCGAAAATTGAATCGGGTACAGTCACCGTCGACGCCGAGGAAATTGCCTTCGCGGGCCTGCGCGACACGATCGATCGCAACTTTCGACATGTGGCGGAGAACAAGGACCTGCCGTTCAACGTCGAATTCGCAGCCGACCTGCCTCGCGTCATGATCAGCGACTCGAAGCGTCTGCAGCAAATCCTCAAGAACTTGCTCTCCAACGCCGTGAAGTTCACGTCGCACGGTCACGTTGACGTACGCGTTGGTTTTGCCACGGCCGGTTGAGTGTCGATCACCCGGTGCTCAGCAAAGCGGAGCGAGTCGTCTCTTTTGCCGTCGAGGATACCGGCATCGGCGTTGCGCCAGAAGCAACGCCTCATCTTCGAGGCGTTCCAGCAGGCAGACGCGGGTACGTCTCGAAAGTATGGCGGCACCGGTCTGGGGCTCGCGATCAGCCGCGAATTGGCCTCGTTGTTGGGCGGAGAAATTCGACTCGCCAGCACGCACGGGGAGGGCAGCACGTTCACCCTCTTTTTGCCGCTGCAATACTCGGGCTCTTCGACTTCCACGCTGCCCTCCGCGCGCCGCGGGCGAACCCGCCAAGGCTCACGCGATTCGCGTTCTGTCGGTGGCCCGCGAAGAGCATATCCCCGACGATCGCGAAAGCATCGCCCAGGGCGATCTCGTGCTGCTGGTCATTGAGGATGACCCGCACCAAGCCCGCATTCTGCTGGGCCTCGCTCGCGACAAGGGCTTCAAAGTGCTCGTGGCCACGCGGGGAGCGATCGGGCTAGCCTTGGCTCGGCAGTTCCGTCCCGCCGCCATCACCTTGGACATTTACTTGCCCGACATGCTGGGCTGGACGGTGCTGAACAACCTGAAGACCGACTCGTCGACGCGGCATATTCCGGTGCAAATCATCACGGTTGACGAGGATCGTCAGTCGGTTCTCTCTCGGGTGCGTTCTCTCTGCTCACCAAGTCTCCCACCACGGCGGGAATGGAAGCCGCATTCGATCGTCTCAAAGACTTTACGGCTCCGCGAACCAAGCGCCTGCTGGTAGTCGAAGATAACGACATCGAACGCGACTCCATCGTCACTTTGCTCGGACATGAGGACATCGAGATGAAGGCGGTCGCAACGGGCGCCGAGGCGCTTCAGTTGCTGACCGACGGTCGCTTCGATTGCGTGGTCCTGGACCTGCGTTTGCCGGACATGACCGGCTTCGAACTATTGGAGAAGATCCATGCCGAGCCCGACTTGCACGACGTGCCGATCGTCGTGTTCACCGGCAAGGACCTTTCGGCAGACGAAGAGTCGCGACTCAAGAAGATCGCCAAGAGCATTGTCCTCAAGGACGTCCAGTCCCCCGAGCGGCTGCTGGATGAGACCGCGCTCTTCCTTCATCGCGTGATCGCGGAACTGCCGGTCGACAAGCAGCAGATGCTCGAACGGCTGCACAACTCCAGCGAAGTGTTGCGCGGACGCAAGGTGCTCGTCGTCGATGACGATGCGCGCAATATTTTCGCGCTTACGTCGCTGCTGGAGAGTCGGGAAATGGAGGTTGTGAGCGCGACGAACGGGCATCAAGCAATCGATCTTATCAATGCCACATCGGATCTGGACATGGTCCTGATGGACATTATGATGCCCGAAATGGACGGCTATCAGACCATCGGCGAAATCCGCAAAGATCGGCAATTTCGCAACCTGCCGATTCTTGCGATCACCGCGAAGGCAATGAAGGGTGATCGCGAGAAGTGCCTTGAGGCCGGCGCCTTCGACTACATTGCGAAGCCCGTCAACAGCGAGCAACTTCTTTCCCTGATGCGAGTATGGCTGTTCCGGTAAACGAGCAATCGCATCGACGTTAGGATCCAATCCATGACCGCGCCAACAGAGCCATCGCGCGAGACCTCGATCGTGCATGCCCCGCCCCCTCTCCCCGCGGATGCGCCTGCGCCGGCAATCGCCCTCGATGGCGAGCTCGTTAACATCTTGATCGTGGACGACGAACCGAGAAATCTGGACGTGCTCGAAACGGTGCTGGCCGACCCCCGTTATCGCCTCGTTCGCGCCGCGTCGGCCGACGAAGCGCTGCTGGCTCTCGTTGCCGAAGAATTCGCCCTGCTGATTCTCGATATCCAAATGCCGGGCATGAACGGATTCGAACTGGCTCAGATGATCAAAGAGCGAAAAAAGACTTCCGAGGTGCCGATCATCTTTCTCACGGCGTACTATAGCGAAGACCAGCACGTGCTCGAGGGCTACAGCACCGGCGCTGTGGATTACCTGCACAAGCCGATTAATTCCACGATTCTTCGATCCAAAGTCGGCGTATTCGTTGAGCTCTACCGCAGGACTCGAGAATGCGCGATAGCCGCGAACCGCCTGCTTTCCGAAGTCACCCAACGGCGACGAGCACAGGAACAATTGCTTCTGCTGAACAAGGATCTCGAGCATCGGGTCGACGAGCGAACGTCCCAGTTGCTCGAAGCCGGTGCGGCCCTCCGCCAAAGCGAGGAGCGGCTTCGACTGGCGAACGAAGCCTCTGGCACAGGCCTCTGGGAATGGAATTTGCGGACGAATCTCTTGAGTTGGTCGCCGGAATGCTACGAAATTCATGGCATGAGCGAAGGCGACTTCGATGGAAGCGTGGACAGTTTCTTCGCACTCATTCACGCGGAAGATCGTGATCGAGTAAGGACGACCATATCGTCGGCCGTCGACGGTCAGAACGTCTACGGGTGCGACTTCCGCATTGTCCGCCCCGACGGTCAAGTGCGTGGGTGACCAACAAAGGCCGAGCCTTTGGCGGCAGCGACAATCAACCCCCGCGAATGATCGGCACCATTATCGACATCAGTTACCGCAAGGAAACCGAGCTGAAACTCCTGGCCGCCGACCGCCAGAAAGACGAGTTCCTGGCCACTCTTGCCCACGAGCTCCGCAATCCGCTAGCGCCAATCCGCAACGCCGTGCAGCTCATGCAGCTCAGCGGAGCGGTGAGCGCGACTGCAAATGGGCTGGCGAGGTGATTGATCGTCAACTACGCCAAATGACGCGGCTTGTCGACGACTTGCTCGAGCTGTCTCGGATCACCACGGGAAGATTGGAGATTCGCAAGGAATGTCTCGAATTAGCGAGGGTTGTGCGAGAAGCAATCGAGACGAGTCGACCACTTATCGAACAAGACTCTCATAAACTGATTGTGTCCTTGCCGCCCGAGTCGGTGATTGTCAACGCCGACATGATTCGGATGGCGCAGGTGTTCTCCAATTTGCTGAACAACGCCGCGAAATATACGGAACCGGGCGGTCAAATCGAACTGAGCGTCGAGGTGATCGGGGCGAACGCCGTGGTGTCGATCAAGGATTCCGGAATCGGCATCGCCGCGGAAATGCTGCCTCACATCTTTGAGATGTTCACCCAGGTCGATCGGCATTCGCATCGCTCCCAGGGCGGACTGGGCATTGGCCTGACGTTGGTGAAACGCCTGGTCGAGTTGCATGGCGGCAGCATTGAAGCTCAAAGTCGTGGGCTAGGACAGGGCAGTGAGTTTATCGTGCGGCTGCCCGTGGTCACCGATCGAGCGGTTGCAGCAAGCGAGGCAATCAAGCGTGAATCGATTAGCAACGGCACGGCACTCCGCATTCTGGTCGTGGACGACAACGAAGATGGCGCACACAGCTTGGGAACACTCTTGAAGCATATGGGCAATGATGTCCGAATTGCTCATGATGGTCTGGCGGCGGTCGAAGCGGCCGAGGTCTTTCGCCCAGCCGTCGTTTTGCTCGATATCGGCATGCCAAAGCTGAACGGTTACGATGCCTGCCGCCGTATCCGAGGAGAGGCTTGGGGAAAGTGCATGGTCTTGGTTGCGCTAACCGGCTGGGGGCGGGATGACGACCGAAAGCGCACCAACGAGGCCGGCTTCGATCGTCATCTTGTCAAGCCGGTTGAAGTCGACACGCTCGCCAGACTCTTAGCGGAGGTGACGACCTCGCCGTAAAGCATCGTGGCCCGACAGTTGCCCCCAACAGTTGGCAGAATTTTCAGCCTTGATGGCGGCACGATGCTGTGGGAAACAGGAGCCCGACCTGAGTTCCGCTTCAATGAGTTGGAGTCTGAAAACCGATCCGAGCTCGGCCTGTAAACCTCGCTGGCTTGGCGCCCTTCTCCGCCGCCCCGGCTGCTATCGCGCCCCGGTTTGAGAGGCTTCCGGAGCAGTTGGTGAAAGCTCGATCGTCGCATACTTGCCCTGTTCCATATTCGCGCCTGCTAACAGGGCAACACGTCCGCGAGTTACGCAAAGCATGCGATGGAAGAAACGGGCGTCCTGCAATTGGCGAACAAGCTCCCAGGACCGGCCGTCGTTGCTCAAACGCAGCAGCTTGCCGGAACTTGTGCTGACGCAAAAATTTTCTGCAGTAGCGCAGCATGCCGTGCCAAACCCTTCCATCGTCTCGCCAGGCAACTCCGGACCTTCGCTCCACTCGCGGCTGGCTGGAGTGTAGATGTCCACTCGGCGAGTCACTTTGCCATTGGGCTGCATGCCCCCGATGGCATAGACGCGATCTTGAAAACCTCCCACCGAAAGGGCTCTGCGCTGGAAGGGCGGCTTGGGCAATTCTTGCCAGGCTGGCGATTCCGTCGCCAGATTGAAGGCGTAGGCCGTATCTTGCCAAACGGTCTCTTGATCGCCGCGCAAGATCCATCCGCCGACCACATAGACGGTGTCGCCGATGGCGATGGCGTCGAATGAGGATCGCGGTGACGGCATCGGCAGCATCTCCTGCCACTTCGCCGTTTTTGGATCAAAGCGGACGAAATCGGGGACCGACCATAGGTCTTGCTGGTCGCTTTCCTGATTGCGGGCCTCAAAGCCTCCGAGCCGGTAGAGCGCGTGCCCGCTCGCTACTAGCGCCAGTCCTTGCAGACGCGGGCCGGTCGCCAGCTTTTCCCACCTGGCGTCCGGTTGCTTGTCGGCGTCGATGTTCAGCCGCAGCAGATCGCCCGTCTGGCCTTGGTCGTAGTAGTGATGCGCCTTTCCAACGAACCCGCCATAAACAAAGATCGCGTCCCCCAACACCGCGGCGCCGAAGCTGGTAATGGCCTTGGGCAAATCGGGGTAGGCCGGAGACTTGGTTGACTGCGGATCGGCTGGATTCATCGGTGCCTGCTGATGGTTGGTTGAAGATTTGTCGCCTGGCGTTTCCTGGACGCAGGTAAGTTTATTGCCGCTGCGAATCACGATTCTATCCTCGACAGCGGCCACACCGTAGACGCGATCGTCCGTCGGCAGCGCGTTTTCGGCAAGCACCTTGAGCACAGGGCCGGCCGCCACCACGGTCGTCGCACCGGATTTTTCGAAGAAATAAATCCGACCGCAGCCTCCAAGCGGTGAGGCCCAGCACGGTCCGCCGAGACGGCGAGTCCACAACGTTTTGCCGGTTTGCTCGTCCAGGCTAAAGGCCACGCCGGCGCGATTGACGAGGTAGACCTGGCCTTGATAGACGAGGGGGGAACTGAATGTTGCCGTCGCCTCACGGCTGCGCCAGGCGATGTGCGACTCCGTTACATCCCCCTGACCACCGCGGCGGATTGCCAGGTTGGAGCCGACCTCGCTGGAGCCGACAAAGACGAGCTCTGCGGAGACCGTTGGCGAGGGGACCGTATTTCCGCTGATGCCAGCCACCGACCAAACGCTGGCGCCGGTCCCCACATCAAACGCCTCGCAAGTCCCGCTGGAACTGATCAGGACTTGCGCCCCGGCGACAATCGGCGAACTCCAGGAGACATTCTGCGGACGATCCACTTTCCACGCGGTTTTGCCCGTGGCTTTTTCAACGGCCAGCAAGTACGAGGGGCCGTCGTGATCGACCAGCACGAATACCAGTTCACCGGAGAGCGCAACCGAACTGCCCAGCCCATGATTGCCTAGAAATTTCCCGTAATCGTCAGGGAGGGATCGGCTCCAGACGATCTTGCCGTCGTGGTTCAAGGCCGCCAGGTTGCCGGTCTCAAAGAACGCATAAATCCGTTCTGCGTCGACGGCTGGGGTCGGTGCGGCGCGGCTCGTGTAGTCGCTGATCGGGGCCGGCTCGGCGCTCTTGATCTCGGTTTCCCACAGTTTGCCGCCGGAACTCAGGTCAAAGCCGGCAACCATTGCCCGCTGCTTCTGTGGGCCATCCACCGACGTAGCGAAAACGCGGCCGTGCCAGATGATCGGACTCGACTGTCCCGTGCCGGTCAGCGGGACCGTCCAGGCGACACCGGAGTCGTTTGCCCAGGCCAGCGGCAAATCATGAGCTTCTGAGATACTATCGCCGGAACCGCGAAAGGCGGGCCAAATATCGGCCGGAGCCGCGCAGCAAGCTAACGACAAGCAGACGAGTTGCCACATCACGCGGCTCCTTGAAAGGCCTGGGAGGGAAGTTGCCAGGACACGCCCCCTCATTTTACCGGGCAGGCCACTGTTTCCTAATGATCGCGCGAACGAGTCCGAGCGCTGCGCGAACGTCCGCTCCAAAGCGGTTTGAGTCGGTTGGCTGAGGATGTTAGCATCAAGGGCGGTTGATGCGTTCGCAGTCGCCTCCGCCGCCTGGGAGTTTGAGCAGTTTTCCCGCTGCTCCGCCTGCCGGTCAAGTCGCGCGAGGGCATCAACCATCGCGAAACTTTGCGAGTGGGCGGTTCTTGGATTGGTAGGCAACGGAGCCCTATGCGCAAGCGGAACGTCTGCTGGAAAAACGCGCTTGTGTCGGCCACGGCGTCGGCCTGCGCGGTCGTTGCGCTGGCGGCCCCGAACCGCGCGGCGGCCACAGAGCCGGTGAGCTTCCGCAGCCAGGTGGCCCCGATCCTGCTCCAGAACTGCATCGCTTGCCACGGGCCTAAGAATGCCAAAGGAAACTACCGGGTCGATAACTTCGCCTTGGCCGTGGGTTCGAGCGACTCGGCCAAGGCCGCCTTTGTCGCGGGCGACGCCAAGGGGAGCGAAGCGTTCCGCCGCATTACCTGCGACGATCCGGACGAGCGCATGCCCTTGGACGCCGACCCGCTCTCGGCCGCCGAGATCGAACTGCTGCGGCACTGGATCGAGGCGGGGTTGGCGTTCGACGGCCCCGATCCCAAGGCCCCGCTGGCCAAGATTGTGCCCCCGCCCCAATACGCCGACCCGCCGGCCGCCTATCCGCGGGCGCTGCCGATCACGGCTCTGGTATTCAATGCCGCCGGTGACGAACTGTTTGCCAGCGGTTATCACGAGATCACCGTCTGGAATCCTGCTGACGGGCGCCTGCTGCGGCGGATCAAGAACATGCCCGAGCGCACGTATCGATTGGCCCTGAGTCCCGACGGAAAACTGCTGGCCGCGGCCGGCGGCGCGCCGGGACAGCGGGGCGAAGTCCGGCTGGTCGATTCGGCGTCGGGCAACGTCGTGCGGGTGCTCAACGGTACCTCGGACGTCGTCTTCGACGCGGCCTTCAGTCCCTCGGGCGAGCGGTTGGCCGCGGCCGGCGCCGATGCCGCGATCCGCGTATTCGACGTGGCGACGGGCGAGCAGCAATTGGCAATCGAAAGCCACGCCGACTGGGTGCTGGCCCTCGCTTGGAGTCCTGACGGTCACCGGCTGGCTACGGCCTCCCGCGACAAGTCGACCAAGGTATTCGACGCCAAGACCGGCGAATTGACGGCGACCTACCTAGGGCACGGCGCTGCGGTTTGGGGAGTCGTCTTCAGCCCGGACGGTGCCGAGGTGTTTTCGGCCGGCGACGACCACAAGATCCACAGTTGGACCGCGGCCGATGCCAAGAAAACCGGCGAGCTGGCGACGCTGAACGGCGAATCGCCGCGGCTCGTGGCGGGGGCCGAATCGTTGTTCGCCCTGGCCACCGGGATGGGCGTATGCGAATTCAGTCTCAAGACCCGGGCCGCGGTTCGCGATTACGCCTCCGACTCGATTCGCGAAGACTACCCACAAGCGGCCGCCCATCATGCCGGCAGCGCGCGGCTGTCCGTGGGCGGATTTGGGGGCCAGGTGCGCATCTGGAACACGGCGGATGGCAGCTCGGTGACGACGTTTGTGGCCGCGCCTGGCAGGGTTTCGGCCGCGGGCGCGTTGCGCTAGAAGTTCTCACAAGCACGGAGCCTACGTTTCGCGATCCGGCCTGGCATGAGATTGAGAAGCAATAATTGGACCCTTACGCGTATTTCTTGGCAGCGACTGACACGACGATCTCACCCGTAAACCGACTCGATTTTGGGGCCGGCTTGCCGTGCGGCCAGGGAAACGGAAGCAAGAGTCACGCGGCGACAACGTCTCCGCTCCCGCAATTACTTGGCCGTCCGGTGTTCGACCGGGCGATGATGTTCCCCGCTGGCGGGCCCACGCGGCGCTTGATCCTGACGAGCGACCAAAAACAACAGCGCGAATACCACGACCGGAATCAACAGCATGATCACCGTCGCGCGAATCATCCGCCAACGTGGTCGCCAATGCACAGATGGCCGCAATCGCTCGTGCCGTCCGGTAAGCTCAACGAGTTCCGGATGATCCAAGTCCGCCTTCATGGCGGCAGCCGATGGATATCGATCTTTCGGTTCGCGCTCCATGGCACGGAGGATGATTTCTTCGACTTCGGGCGGGACATTCGGATTCCGCTTCCGCGGCGCCACCGGGTCGCCGACCAGGCGGGCATTCATGATCAGATACGGATTGGCGCCTTCGAACGGTGCGGCGCCCGTCACCATCTCGTACAGAATTGCCCCCAGGCTGTAGATGTCGGTCCGCGCGTCGCCGCGCTTGCCCTTCACCTGCTCGGGCGCCATGTAGTCGGGCGTTCCCATCGCGGGCGAAAGGCCCGCGAACGTCAGCCGTCGCATGGCGGCCGCCTTGGCGATCCCAAAGTCCATAATCCTCAGACTGCCGTCCTTGCAGACCATGATGTTTTCCGGCTTGAGGTCGCGGTGAACGACTTCATGTTCGTGCATGTAGTCCAGCGCCTCGCACACGCGACTGGCAATTGCCAGCGCATCGGGCGCACCCATGCTGCCCACATTCCGCATGAGCTGGCGCAGCGTCTGCCCCTCTAATAGTTCCATCGCAATGTAGGGGCGGCTTTTCTTACCGTCGACGGGGATAATGTGCAATATGTAAGGATGATCGAGCAGCCTGCCAATCTCTTCCTCCCGTTGAAATCGCGAAAAGAACGCCGGGTCGCTCTCGAATTGCATGAACGGGACTTTGACCGCCACAGTCTGGCCGGTTTGGCGATCATGGGCCTGATAGATCGATGCCATGCCACTTCGACTGATGACGTCGGTCAGCTCGAACCGATCGTCCAGCACCTGCCCGATTTCCGACTCTCCGTGCATGGCTTTTACTCTGTCCGTGTAGATGGGCGTTCCCAGGTGATACATCACAATGGGGACGTCATCGATTGCTATTACCTGGATCGAAAGGTTATCGTCGCTGCCGCGTTTTTCTGCAAGCTCGATCAATTGTCGGCAGGCGTCGGCGGGCATGGAGCGCATTACCGTCTCTTGGATTTCCTGGTCCGTCACATGGGCATAAAGTCCGTCGGAACACTGTACCAAGATGCTGCCGTTGCGAATGGGCCGCGAATAAGTGTCGACTTGCACCGTGATGTCCTTGCCAATGCTCCTCGTGAGCAGGCATCGCATGTCGCTGGTCAACGCCTCCTGCGGAGTCAGCAAGCCTAACTTAAGTTGTGCCGCCGCATAGTTGTGGTCCGTGGTGATTCGCTCGATATGGCCGTCGCTGCCAATCAAATACGCCCGACAGTCGCCAACGTGTCCCACCGTGACCTCATCGCCCCGAAAGATCGATACCGTCAACGTGGTTGCCATGCGGCCTAGCTGCCGCCGCGACATGCCGCGATCGTAAACCGCGATGTTGGCGGACGCGAACATGCGGTCGAGCGTCTGTTTGACGCGGGTGCCCGATTTGATCTCTAAGAATCGGCGGACCGCTACTTCGACCGCCAAGCGGCTCGCCACGTCTCCGTCGCCGTGGCCGCCCACGCCGTCGGCCATGGCCGCCACCGCGCCGCGCGTACGATACTCGTCCTGGTCTTGCGGCTCCCAAAACCAGCACCAGTCTTCGTTGGTTTGCCGTACCGGCCCCGCGGACGATAGCTGTGAGTACCTTAATTTCATGACTGGTGTGGTTCCCTCGCCCTAACCAGGCAAGAATCGTAGGCACATTCTACCGACGGCGTCACCGCTTGACAGGGTGCCGGCCGGCGGGGTTACGCCGGCGTAACGCGGCCGGCGACTGGAGAGGCGAGTGTTCGAGTTCGCGGCGGCCGACGCCGTCGATTGGGCCTTTCCTATCTGGGCAACAGCTCACCCAGGCGGGCCTGACGGCGGGCAATGACGTTCTCGAATCGAGACATCGGCGATGGCGCGTTCGATCTCGGCACACGCCATCAGCCACTCCCTTGGCCGCAGCTGGTGGGCCCGCATTGACCAGCCTCACCTTGCATTATGCACGGCGTTTTTCCGGAAGGTCACTACCATCGTCGATTGGTTGGGCATGTTTCCCAGAGCTATCAAGAGTGCCAGCGGTAACAGCATGCGCTGCCGTTTTGCGGTGCAGCGCGCGGCAATCAACTGCGGCCGCCAATGAGGTCCGGTCTGCGCTGCGCGTGATTTCGCCGCGAATCTCGAATCTCAGACTTCAGCGTCAGGCAACAAGTGATCCGTCGCAATCGCTCTCGACCTCGGCATGCCAGTTGCGGATGCGGCTCACCGCACAAGCCGAGTGCAGGTTTCGCGACATCACCGGGACAGGTCGGCCCCGAATTCTTGGGCTGCGTGGATGTGCGCCGTTGATCCCCCATTGCATTTTGCAAGTCAGCCGCCGGTCGTTCGGCCATCACACTCCATGAGCATCTTAGCGGCACTTCTATCGTACATTGCGTGGGGCGACGCTTCACGGACGGCCCGATGAGAGCCGAACCAAAAACCAAACGATGCCAATGGGCGGCGGCGGCATCCCGGGCTTTTCGACGTCGATTTCGAACGCGTATCGCGCCTGTTTCTCCCCTTCTGGCTTTCCAATGAGGTGTTCGCATGTCTTCCGATTCACCAACCGCCTCGCAGATGAAGAAGACTCTCGGTCTCACAGGGTTGACGATGAACGCCATGGCGCTCATCGCTCCCGGTGCCTTTCTCTGGCTGACGTTTCAAATGCAGTCGGCTTACGGCGCTCCGATGGCAGGCTGCTCAGTATGGTTCGGCATCTTGATGGCGATCTTGCTTTGCTATGCCACGGCCATTGCCTACGCTGAGCTGTCGAAGCTCTACCCCGGAGCCGGCTCGTCGTATTTCTTCGCCGAGCAAGCGTTCCTCTCCAAGACACATGCCTACAAGTTCGCCCGAGTGGCCAAATACGTCACCGGTTGGGCCAGTCACCTCTACTACTGGGTCTATCCGGGCCTGATGGTCGGGGTCACCGCGATTCTGATGGCCTACTTGGCGAGCCAACTCTGGCCCGATCGATTCAATGGCAGCGTCTTCAGTCCCACGTTGATGGTCGCCGCCTGCATTCTTATATCGTTCGGCGTGTCTTACATTGCCCAACGTGGGATCAACGGCTCCACCGGCGTCAATATCGCCATCAATATCGTGCAAATCAGCGCGCTGTTGGTCTTCTCGGTAATCGCACTGGGCTACCGCATGAGCCACGGGGAGGGGTCGGTGGGTTGGACGCTGGATCCCGACGGCCATCCGATCAATGTGGTCTTGGCTGTCGATAAAGATGGGAACCCGATCAAGGACGAAAAAACCGGCGCCTATGAAGTCGAGCAGGAGGACGGCAAGGATAAGCCCTTCGTCTTGCACTATGCGGGCCAAGGCATCACCCAGGTTCCGGTCGATCCCGCCAAACCCGATGGCGAAAAGCAAGATACCTTCCAATTCCACGAATCGGCCGGATCGGTGGTGGCTCCGCATGGCTTCAGTTTCGTCATCATCCAGGCCTGTATTGCGATTTTGATCCTCGTCGGTTTCGAATCGGTGACCGCAATGGGTGAAGAGGCTAAGAATGCCCATCGGGACATCCCCCGAGCCGTCTTGTTGTCCCTCTTTGTCCAAGGAATCGTTTGCTACCTGTTCCAATATTTCGCCGCCGGATACCTGCTTAATCCGGGATACATGGCGACGAAGGCTGCCGGGTCCGGCGCGCCGATCGGCGACATGATGGTGCTCGTCGGAACCTGGCTCTTCGGCAGCCCGACGGCCGGTTGGTGGTTCATGTTCATCCAGGCCATCACTGTGTTCCTGGCCCTGATCGGTACAACCCTGTCTTGCATGAACACCGGTGCCCGGGTCACCTACGCGATGGGCCGGGACGACGAAGTTCCATCGCACTTTGGCATATTGCACGGTCAGAATCTGACGCCCCATCGGGCGATTTGGGCCCTCTCCATGGTTTCGATGATTGTCGGCATCATCACGGTGCTGTTTTATCTGTGCGGTCCGTCGGCCACGGCCGCGCTCGATACGGCGCTGACCGATGCCCAGAAGGCGAGCATCTGGTATCCGACATTCTTGCAGTTTTCCAGCGCCACAGCCGCCAAACTCCCCAACAGCTTGCTTGTCGTTACGCTGACCAGTAATTTCGGAACGTTCATGCTCTATATGCTCACCTGTTACGTCGCGATTGTGGCTTTTCGTGAACGCCATCCGTTCAGCGGGTTCAAACACCAGGTGATTCACCTAGTGATTCCGGTGTTCGGCCTGTTGGCTAATTTGCTCTGCATGTTGTTCTACCTCGTGGGGCCCTTCATGGTGGCGGGAATGAGCAAGGTCGAGCCGTTTGTCGCTCTCGGCATGGCCGGCGTCTGGGGCATCTACGGCGCGTGGTATTTCCTCGCATCGAGCAAGACAAAAGGCCGCGCCATGATCGTCGGCGCGGAGATGCGCATGGCCGGAGCCGGACAATGACCGGAGATGCAATTGGAATTGACTGATATTTCGAGTCGACCATCATCGTAGGGTTTCAAGTCGCGCGCAGACGATGTGCCGCTCGATGCGAATCGTCGTCCGCCCCGACACCCGGCAGCAACGATTGACGAGAACTTCTCTCTACAGCAGTCCGCGGAGCGATGTTATCCAGCAATTTCACGAAATCATTTCAGGCCCCATGCGGCAGAACATCTTCCCGGCTTCCCGTCCGCGAATGGGAAGCTGCGAATCGGTTCGCCGACCTTTCGGGTCAGAAGCCGGCATCGGCACTTCCGTGACCGTGTCCCAGGCTGATGCGAGCATCGAGTGAGTCGCGGTCCGTCGAACATCGAATCGGCAGCTTCGGGGCCGGTCGGCTTCGCTGCTTCCATTACGCCATGTGGAACCGCAGCGCGCTGATCGTCCATCTGAACTTGGAGTCGAATCCGATGTCGAATCTGCGAGACAGCGAGTCGGTCAACCGGTGGTTGGCGATTGATCACCCGCATCACGCGCCGGTGAGGAGCCGCGGCTCCGCGCCTGCCCGTCAATCAGCCAATGCGTGAATCGTGTTGTGCACGGTTCCCTGGAAGGACGTGCCATCGGCCGAGCGGAGCGTGTACTCGATCTCCATGCACCAGGTCGGGCGCAGGTCGGCAATTTCCAGCACGAGGGTCCTGGTGTCGGCGGACAAGGTGGCGCTGCGCACATCCAATGCCTTTTCGTCGTAGTGGTCCGATCCGTAATTGGCCGTTGTGTGGCCTGTTTGAATTGGCCTCTGATAGCATCGAATGATGCCGCGGTGGGCAGATGGTCGAGAACGCGTGCGCCGCAAGAGGCCTGCGGCTTCGAAGGCGGAAAATAGGGCACGCCAGGCGTAATCCTTGCAGAACGCGTTTCCGGCCGGGCGATACCTACCTGATAGGTCTTCCTCCGCGCCCGTGTTCCACCCCGCCCTCCGCCGAACTCCCGCATGCTTGCTAGCGCAAGATCATTAACGATCGTGCTTTGGCTGGCGCTGTGCGGTGGCTGCGCCGGTCGGAATCGCTGCGATTCGGCCACGGACTGTGCTCCGACGGGGCTGCCGGCCGACGGCTGCCGGCCGGTCGAGCGGCAGATCATCCAGCCCGACGTTGCGGCCGCAGCGCCGCTGAGCACGGTAGCGAATATTGCTGGCGACGGGCGGCTTTGTGCCCTGGAGGAAAAAACGGCCCAGTGCCTGGCAGCCAGCCACGCCACGATTGCCAACCTGCTGGACCTGGAGGCCGAAGCCGCCGATGCGCAGCCGAGCGGATGGTGCTTGCATTCGGGCAGCTCGGCGCTGACCGGCGAATTGCTCCGGCTCGAGGCCACGCAAAAACGAAATCTGGCCGCGGGCGACGCTCTGCAGGTTTTCTTGCGGCTTGTCGAAGCGGAAGGCGGCGTCGACAATCTTCAGCGCCGGGGCCAAGAGATCGACACGATGCTGGCCGATGTCGACCGCGTCCAGCAACGCGGACTTCTGTCGCCGGTCTCCAAGCCCGAGCTCGCTGCTCAGCGTTTGGAGCTTTGGCATCGCCAGGTGGAACTGCGGTCCACGGTCCAGCAGCTCAATTCTCGGCTGCTGGAATTGCTGGGAACGGAGCTCGCCGCCGCTGCGCTTTACTGGCCCGAGACGTCGCTCGTGGTCACGACCGACGTGCCTGACAAGGACGATTCGATCGGCTTCGCTCTGGCGAATCGTGCCGACCTGGCTGCCCTGCGTTTGGCGGCCAATGCCGACGGCGCCGACAGCCTGGCGGCCGCGCGGACGCTGCTGCAGCTTGCCGGCGGCGGCCTGGGAGCGCCAGCGGCGAAAGCGCAGGGCCGTCTTGGGATGCTGTTGCACCCCCACGCGACCGAGCGCGACCAATCTGCTCGGTCGCAACAGCTCGCCGATCTGCTTTCCGATCGTCAACGCACTGTCCGGCAGGAGACGCTGCTGGCCGTGTCGACGGTCGAAGCGCAGCTCGTGCAAATCGGCCTCACCCGTCGTCGGCTGGAGGTTGCCAAAGAGCACCTCCAGGCGATGGAAGATCAGCAGCGATTGGCCGAGGGCGGGGCCTTTAGCGTTCACAAGGCGCGACTGGACGCGATCGCCGTCGAACAGGATCTGTTGCACGACGTCATCGAGTGGAAGCTGGCGCTGGTCAAGCTCAAGCAAGCCGAGGGGCTGCTGGCGATCGAATGCGGCTACGACGCGGTTGCCCGCTGCGCGCCGGACGGGCGTGCCTGCGGTAGCTGCTTCGTGCGCGCGGTAGCTACTTGCGGTCGAACAGGGCGTTTTGCAACTCTTGCTGAAACGATGCGCTGGTGTCGAGGACGGCGCGGTAGTCGTCCTTGCCCAGGGCGTATAACAGCGTGGGCTGGGTCGTGCGCACGGTTGCGCTGCGCGGCTCGCCCGACAACAGGGCCCACTCGCCGAAAGTGTCTCCCTCGTTCAAGACGCGAACGCGCTGCGATCCCGTGCCGGCATCGGTCAGCACCTCGGCTTCGCCGTGCCGGATCAAGTAGAATTTGTCGCCGAGATCCCCCTGGCGGATGACCACCTCGCCAGCCAGGTGTTGTTCGGCCCACATTTTGTCGGCCACGGAAGCCAAGGTGGCCGGCGTCAGGCGGCGAAATGCCGGCAAGTTCTGGATGAATTCGCAAATCAGCGCCGCCTCGCGGACGACGACGTCGGACTTGATCCGGCCGTCGACCATGTTCACCACGCGATCGGCGACGTCCAGGATTCGATTGTCGTGCGTCACCATCACGATCGAGACGTTGTGCTCCCGCGCCAACTCCTGGAACAAGGTCACGACCTCGCGGCCGGCCTTTTCGTCGAGCGCGGCCGTCGGTTCGTCGGCCAACACGATCTTCGGTCCGTGAGCCAGCCCGCGGGCGATGGCCACGCGCTGCTTCTGTCCGCCCGAGAGCGAATGCGGCTTGTAGTGCAACCGCTCTTTCAGTCCCAACCGCGTCAGCAACCCGGCGGCGCGATCGTTCATTTCCGCGCGCGTGAAGGGAAACAGTTCCATGCCCATGCTGACGTTCTGCACGGCGGAGAGCGAACCGAACAGGTTGTGGGCCTGGAAGATGAAGCCGATGTGCTGGCGGATTTCGATCCGCTGGCGGCCGGATGCGCTGCGGAGTTCGCGGCCGAGGACCTGCAGGCTGCCGTCTTGCACCGTTCGCAGGGTGCCGATCAGGGTCAGCAAGGTGGTTTTTCCGGAGCCCGAGGGCCCGGTCATGATGACGATTTCACCCTCGTAGACGTCGAGGTTATTGTCGAAGAGCACTTGCTTGCGAAGTTCTCCTTCGCCGTAATAGTGCTGCAAATCGCGAATGCGCAGCGTGGGCACTCGCGGCTCGCCCGTTGGGCTCCAGAGCGACGTCTTCGTGGCGCGGTTTTCGTTATCGTGAGACATGGCTGGTTCGCAGGGCTTCAGAAGAGGTCGGCCGGATCGAGGGCCAGCAGTTTTCGCACGGCCAGCATGCCAGAGACGATGCACATCGCCATCGTGACCAGCAGCACCGAGAGCGACACAGCCAGAGTAAGGCTCATTGTCAGGCCGGTAAATGCGGACAGTGCTTGGTAACAGGCGTAACTGACGGCCGCTCCCGGCAGAAAACCCATCACCGACAGGTACAACGACTGGCAAAGCACGAGTTTCAGGAAATAGGCGCTCGTGTATCCCATCGCCTTGAGGGTGGCGAATTCGCGCAGGTGATCGGCGATGTCGGAGTAGATGATCTGGTAGCAGATGATGACGCCGACCACGAAGCCCACGTAGACGCCGACCAGAAAGATATAACCCACCGGCGCATTGCTCCGCCAGAAGGCCATTTCGCGCTGGATCAGTTCGTCCTTGGTCAGCACGTCGACATCGCGCGCCAACGTATCGCGGAGCAAGCGCTTTACGATCCGCGGGTCGGCGTGGTCTTCGAGCTTGACCACGGCGAGATCCACCAGGCTGAGCGGATCGCCACCCCGGGCACGATTCGGAAAGAAGCGGGCGAAGTTAGCGGCGGTCATGAGCAAGTTGCCGTCGTTGGCAAAATCGACGCCCAGCCGGAAATGGCCGACCAGCCGGATGTCCTGTCCGGTCAGTTCGGCTTCGTACGCCGCGAGCTCTTCGCTGCGCGTGGGGATTCCGTACTTGGCGCGGCTGGCCACGTCGGCCAGAGCGCTGCCGGGGCTGCGCAGCTCCGCCGTGTGCAGGGCGAGCGATGCGAGATTCACGATCTCGTCGTCTTCGTGAAACGCCAAGACCCGAATCGGATAGCCGCGCGATTGCCGCTCCCGCAGCACTGCGCCGAGCGTCTCCATGTAGAAAGGATAGACCCCCTTCACGCCGGAAACTCCGCGCGATTGATACACGCGACGGATGTCGAACCGTTCTCGCGCCGGCAGGGCGTATTTGGCCGAGCTGATGACGAACAGTTCGCCGTTCAGCATGCGCAGGACCTGGACCGTGCTTTCCAGCAAGGCGTTGAGAAATCCCAGCTCCATGAAAATCAGCAGCACGGCAAAGCCCACGCCGGAAACCGCCACCGCCAGCCGCCGGCCGTCGTGCGTCAGGTTTTTCCAGGCCAATGGGGTTCGCATGGTCGTCCAGCGCCGCCGTGTCGAGTTCTCGCACCCGGTGCGGATTGCTCCGCAATCAGGGCAGGGGGCCATCAAAATAAGTCCGCCGGATCAGCCCGGAAGGCTTTCCGCAGCGCAGCCAGTCCCGAGCAAATACACATTGCCAGGGACAACGCCAAGACCAGAGCCAGGTTGGCCGCGGTCATCCGCACGGGAATCCGAGCGCCGGCCGACGTGACCTTGTACAACAACTCGGCAATCACGGCACCGCACAAGAATCCGAGCAGGGCCAGCGCCAGGGCTTGTTGCAGAATCACCAGGGCCAGGTAACGGTTGCCGTAGCCGATGGCCTTGAGTGTGGCATACTCCGGCAGCAGACTGGCCACGTCGCTGGCCAGCACCTGATACACGATCGCCGTGCCGACGATCAGGGCTACCAACACGCCGGTCTGAAAGATCAGTCCGTAATTCGTTTCGTTCACCCAGTGCAACACTTCGCCGCGGAGCACTTCCTGCCGGGTGAGCACGTCGACGTCGTCGGGCAAACGATCGCGCAAACGGTCGGCCACTTCGCGCGGATTGTCGCCCGGGGCGACCTTGAGCAAACCCAGGCTGATCTGATCCTGGGTTAGCGACGGCATGATCGTTCGCAGGCCACGGTCGCTGATGATCATCGCACCGCCCGCCGATAACCCGGCTCCGCAGGTATATTCGCCGGCGATTTCGACTGCCACGCCGCTGACTTCGATTTCCGTGCCGCGGTCCTGCGGGCCGAACTGCCAGCCGTCGCGGGGGCCATATTCGGGCCGCGTTTTCGTGTCGATCAACAAGACGTCCGGTCGCTCCAGCATTTCTCGCACGCGACGCTGAGTTTCCTGGTCGCGGAAAGTCGCAGCCGTGGGCAGCACGCCGAAGCATAAGATGGCTCGCCGTTGGCCGCTTTGCGCATTGCGCCAGGCCGTGCTGGCAATGGTCAACGGCACCGCGCTGTACACGCCGCGGACGCCGATCGCCTGAGTCAATCGCTGCCGCGAAATCCAGCGCGCATCGGCGACGTGCAGGTAGTCCTTCGATCGCAGGCAGACATCGAAATCGAGCGTATCGTAAATCAATGTGGCGCTAACCTTGACCGCTTCGAGAAAGCCCAGTTGCATGAACATCAACACGATGGCAAACACGACGCCTGCCACGGCCACGCCGGTTTTCACCTTGTTATGCAGCAGGTTGTGCCAGGCAAGCTGCGTTTTCATGGCCATTCTGGCGGAAGAACCGTGGCGGGCGTGGCTCACGGCACTGGTGCGGCGAGTGGAAACGACACGTCCACCTGCAAACCGACCAGCGCCGCGCGGCGGTCGCTGCCGGGCAGATTGATCTGGCGCGCCGCTTTCTTGGCGTCGATCCGCACAACGACCTTGGTCACGTCGTGATCGACCGGTTTTCGCGGATCGAGTGGGCGGAGCGTGGCCTGGTTGACCTGGTTGCCGACGCGCTCGACCGTCCCTTCCAACTCCGAGTCCTGGAAAGCCCGGCAACGGATCGATGCCCGGTGATCCGCCCGCAGATACGGCACGTCGCCTGCTTCGACCTCCACGGCGCACACCAGGTCGTCGAGATCGGCAATCTGCGCGAGCGGTTGTTGGGCGACGACTTCGCCCGGATGCGCCGTCAGGGCCAGCACCACTCCGGCCGCGGGCGCCGTGATCTTGGATTGCTTCAGCTTGAGAGCCGCGAGGTCGACGCGGCGATTGAGAGATTCGACTCCCGACCCCTTTTCGGCCAAAGCCAGCGATTGCAGCGCCGCGCGACTCGGCCGCAGCCGTCTGCTTCTGGAAGTCCAGCACTTGTTCGAGCCGCTTGAGCGCCACCCCGGCAGCTTCGTGCTCGGCGGTCGCTGCTTCGAGGGCCACTTCCTGATGTTCGACCTGCTGCGCGGTCGTCAGTGGTTCCGGCAGCTTACGCAATTCCTTTAGTCGCCCGACGTCTTTCTGCGCCTGCTTTTCCTTGGCGGCGGCCACGGAAATGCGCGACTGCTGCGCTTCAAGTTCGAGCCCGCGTCCGTCGGCCGCTTGTCGCACTGCGAGCTCGGCCGTTGCGACCCGCTCCTTCGCCAGGGCGATCTCAGCTTGCTGGCGATCCAGCGCTTCGGCGCAGCGAAACCGCCAGGTCGTGTTCGACTTCGGCCACGGCTGAATCGAGTTCGATGAGCAGATCGCCCGCTTTGACAAGTTGTCCTTCCTTGACGTGAATTTGTTTGATCTGAAAGCCGACCAGGGCGCTGCCGATCTGCACGATCCCGTCGCGAGGTTCGATCGTTCCGATGGCCGCGACCGAATGGCGGGCGGACAAACCGGCGATTGATCCGGGCTTGGCGGCTTGATCGGCGGCGGATTTCGTCGGGCTCGGGTTGCCGGCGGACGACTTGCTTGCGTCGCCCCCGGGACTTACGCGAAAGGCCAGTGTTGCCACGGCGCCCACGGCCAACCCGGTCAGAAATATCGCCGAGACGCGCAGCACGATGGGTCCAGGCCTTGTTTTTTGGGGCGCAGAAGAGCTTATTGAATCATGTTTCTGGTCGACCAGACTGTCAACCAAGGGGCGCTCGAACGGCAGGCCCGGCAGAGCTCTAGCCCGCTGGCGCCCTGCGGCGCGAGCCTGGGAGCGGGACTATTCGATACATTCGTCAAAGAAAGAATTTCCGCGCGGCCGCCAATGCGGCGCGCGGCGTCTGGCAAGCAGATCTTGCCGCGGCTGTCCAGGCACGTCCGTCAGCCGATCGTCGCGGCCCTAAAACCGCAACGTCAACCGCGCCCGTTCGATTCCCAGGCAACGCAGGATCGTGGGAATCTCGAACCTGTTTGCAGGGCCGCCAAACAACTCCAGCTCGAACGGCGCCGCGCTCATCGTTCGACCCGGTTCAGTCGGATTCGTTGTCGCTCAACTCGGCAGCTCGGTCGGCCAGTGCCCGCTGCGTCCCGAAAGCAGCGGGACTGGCGTTGATGTGACGTGGCTGGTTGGAAGTCGCGGGTTCGCTTTCGTGGATAATGCCATCCAAGCCACGGCCCAGGGCAATCAGCAATGCCAACAGCACGATCGGCAACACGACACTGCCGGCCAGCGATTTCAAACGGTCGAGGACGGTCGGCGTCATGGCTTCCAGAGCGGCTACTTCGAACACGGTGGTTTTCATGGGGCTCAAACGGGTCATGGTCGGTCTCCCTATTCTCGGCACGAGCGGCAATTCGGTTGGGCTGTCGTTTGTTCGTTCCAGGACTCTTGCGATCTCGGCAGGAGCAGTGCTCCTCGACAAAGAAACTCGCATCCTTGGCCCGGACAAAGCCGCGTGCGCACAGGCAATTTGGTCATCGGAGTGTGTTTCCGCGACAAGCGATGCTTGCCGCTGGAAGGTTTCTGTTTTCTATTTGCACGTCCGATGCCAAAGTGCGATCGAACTGCAAGTGCCACACTTGCAATATCTTAGAGAGTGGTGATCGTCGCACCGGGCAGACCGATATTGCAGACGGCAGGCTTGGCGTTGCAATTTGCACGGTCTCAGAGTGCGCGAGCGACAGGATGCCGAGATCCCGAAAGGCCGTCTGGACGTGGGCCGCCGGCGCAGCGACCAACGGCGATGGGCATCGCGCTGCGAAAGAACAAGAAGCGGCGTGCTGCCGAGACTTGGGGTTGGTTGCCCGGTTTGCTAACCCGATTGCGATCTCTTGCCGGGCAGTATCACCTGGCGCTGCGGCAGTGTTGATGGAAATTTGCCGCGAATCGTCCGGCCGTGCTTCCGAGGCGCCTGTGCGGGCAGCAGCGCGAAAAGCAGTTCCTGCGCGGGCATGCGCGAGCCAAAGCGTTTCCAAATGCGCAACGTCCGGCAGGCCATAAGTCGATTGCAAGGCAGAATCGTATCCGCTGCGATTCAATCGCTGTATGAATTCGACGAACTTCTGCCTGCCGCCGCGGTCGAGCAGGAATTCGACGACGGACAGGCTTTGCCCGTAGAAGATTCCGAGGCGTTCGTCCTGAGGATAATCCACCAGTTGGAGCAGTTCGACCAGGCGGAGTTGGCGTCCGCCGTGCAAAGCCTCATGCAGGTCGCGCTGGTGCGCCGCCCGCTTGCTGGCGGAGTCGGCGACGAGGGCCATTCCTTCGTCCGCCCAGCGGGGCAGATCGCCGGTTGCGAAGCGGCCTTGAAGCAGCGCATGCGTAAGCTCGTGCGGCAAGCAATCGAGCCAACCCGGACAACTTGCACAAACATCGATACGACGTTTGGTGGTCTTTTCGTCCAGGACTTGAATCGTACAAGATGCGACCGTGCAGTCCGCCAGCCGTCCGACTGCGGACCGATAGCAGGCCCTCGATCCGTGGAGCACGAGAATGCATTTTGGCGTCCACGGTCGGTCTTCGTCGGTGGGGAACCAACTGCTGAGGATCTGCGAGCGAAAGGCCTCGCAGCGGGCCGCAACCTGCGGATCGAGCTGGCGAGAGCCAAACGAATGGATGCGGAAATTTCGGGTTTCGATCACCTGCCAGGTGGGTGACGCACCCTTGCCGGTCGATGGCTTTGCCAAGGATGCGGCCCAGCAGCAAGTCGGCGACAAGGCGGCCAGGAGAAAGAGGACTCCACACGATGCCGCGTACTTCGTGCGCAGCCGATTTGCAGCCATGACGAGCCCCCTTGGGTGACGATTCGCCTGGCCGACTTGAGCCAGGCGACTTGCGCCGCCCGCCCAAGCCGGGATTCCCGGCCAAGCGGAAGCCGGGAATTCGTGAACCGATGCAGGATTACCAGCCTTGCGACCCCGCGCAATGCGAGGTCGTGGCAAGAATGGGACGCGGGGTGGGTTGACGTTGGGGGGCGGGAGCGCTTCGATCGAGGTCGATCTCCATTTCAACTGGAAGCGGCGTAATGAAGATCTTGCCGTCGCCCGGGGCTCCGGTGCAAGCTGCGGTGGCGATCCCTTCAACGACCGGGTTGAGCGCCGTCTCCGACACGCGCAATTCGACGCGCAGTTGGTGAACGAATGGCATCTTGTAGGCGGCGCCGCGATACGAGGCGATCCTTCCGGATTGCAAACCGCGTCCGTAGGCACGCAATATCGTGAATTCGTCGAAACCCAGCGCAAGCAGCGCGTCGGTCACTTCTTCCAGCCGCTCGGGACGAATGGTGGCTTCTACCTTATACATGGCCTTCGCTCCTTGATGTCTGCTACATCGGCAGGTTGCTGTTCCGCGGATGGCCGCCTCGCCAAGACGCAATCAGGCAGCGCCTCCACCATGCGGTTTTCGACGCATTGACCAGCGTCGGGCCGCAATATTCGAAGCGGCACAGCACGACGGGGTCCTGCGAACAAATGACGAGCTTGGACTTGACCAATCTGTATTGGGCAAGACGCGACGTGGTCGCCAACCCGGTCTCGGTCTTGCAGGGCGCGGGACCTGGACGCAATTGAAAATATTCGTCCGGCAATAACGCGGACTGCGTCTCGTGCCCATCAAAAGGGCCACCGACAAACACCAGCCGGTAGAGGCTGTCCTGTGCAGGATAGGTGGGCGGCGCCGGATCTGTAACGTGCGCATGAACTCGCATTCGAGTCACTCCAGAAAAGACTTGAAGAAGACGTATGTCGCGATGCCGACAATGCCGGCCATCGGGTAGAAATCGGCAAGCCGTAGCGGTACTTTCTTTCGGACGTTTTGCAACACGATGGTCTTCATGGCCAGTAAGCGGCTCGTGGCCGCGCTCCGAGTTCTCAGTGGGCCCACTCGATTGAAGGGTCGCACGGTCCAGCCCACCAATCCGTGAGCAAGGACCCGGGCCATTGCGAAGCAACTCCTGCGCCAGCCGAGGAAATCCGAGAAAATGCCGCGTTTGCAGGTAAATGTGATCCAGACAAACCCTCAAGGATTGCAATCTGCAAGGCAGGCTTGCACATTGCGGCCGGCCAAAAAAGTCCAGGGTCTGGCAGTTACGAGCACGCCGCCGGGCGGTTTCGTGGAAAACCGGCTGCCCGCTGACGACGACGCGTCGCTGGCTTTTTCGTCGACCGACAAGACCGACTTGCGGCGCGAGAGGTGGGAGCTGTCAGGGCCGATGTCGACTCGCAGGGCTCGAGCCGGCAAGTTTTGTTCGGCCGCGTTTTAGCGGCTCGAGAGATTGTCGACGATAATCAGGTCGACATTGCTGACCTTGCGTTGCAATTGATCCAAAGGCGATCGCCCCAGCATGCGCTCGTACCAGGGTCGTTGGCTGCGACCCAACACGATGTGCGAAATACTGTATTCCTGGAGAAACGCGGCGATCGTGTCGGCCACCCTTTCGCCCTTGAATTCCAGCGGCATGCCGCCCAGTTGCCGCGCCAGCGCCAAACTATTGCTGACTTGTCGTTGTGTCGCCGCGTCGGTCCGCTGGATGGTTTCGTTGGGGGTTTGCACATAAATCGCGTACCACGGCGCGTCGAGCCGATCGGCCAGCCGCGCCGCCTTGCGGAGCAATAGAGCCGAGTTCGGGCTGCGCGAGCTCAGGGCCACGGCCACGCGCTCGGAATGGCTCGATTCTTCCTTGCCGACTTGGGCGAGCGACTTACGACCCAGCCGATGGGCGATCTCCTTCATGGCCAGCTCGCGAAGTTGATTCAGGTGCGTGAGCTGAAAAAAGTTCTCGAGCGCCGTCTGAATGCGTTCGGACGGATAGACCTTACCGGACTCCAATCGTTCGCGCAGGTCTTCGGCCGAGATATCGACGTTCACGATTTGGTCGGCCGTGCCGACGACATAGTCCGGGATGCGCTCCTTGACCCGCACGCCGGTAGCCTGTTCGACGATATCGTGCAAGCTCTCGAGGTGCTGGACGTTCAGGGTCGCAATGACGTTGATGCCGGCGCGTAACAGCTCGTCGGCGTCCTGGTAGCGTTTCTGGTTGCGGCTGCCGGGCGCGTTGGTGTGCGCCAGTTCGTCGACCAGGGCTACGGTTGGCCGCCGGGCCAGCAGAGCGTCGAGGTCGAGTTCTTCGAGCGTCACGCCGCGGTAGACGATGGGCCGGCGTGGCAGAAGTTCGAGATCGCCGATCTGCGCCGCGGTTTCCGCCCGCCCGTGCGTCTCGACGATTCCGATGACCACGTCGATGCCCTGTCGCTTCAGACGCTGCCCTTCGAGCAGCATTTCGTAGGTCTTGCCGACGCCGGCCGCGAAGCCTAAGTAGATTTTCAGACGTCCGCGCTGCTGTCGCCGAATCAGCTCGACGAATTGCTCGGGGGTGGGTTGTGAGCCGTCGGCGGACAAGGTACGCTCCTCGAAACGAGATCCCTAGACGGCCGACGTCTGGCCGTCGACAAGGCTGGACGCTACGGCCGGTCCATGCCAGACGGGCACGGTCAGACGAAACGTCGTTCCGGCTCCCGGTCGACTCGTGCAGGTGATGACACCCCCGTGCACCAGCACGATCTCGCGCACGATGGCCAGGCCCAGGCCCGTCCCTCCGCCGCGGCTTTGCTCCGGGACGCGGAAAAATCTGTCGAAGACATGTGGAACATGCTCGCTGGGAATCCCGGTCCCCGTATCGGCGACCGCGATGGCGACCCTGTCACCCTCGCGTGACGCGCTCAACGTAATCCGGCCTCCGCGAGCGGTGTACGTCAAGGCGTTATCGAGCAAATTGTGCAACACGTGGTTGAGCAACCGGGCATCGATCGCCACTTCCGGCAAATCGGCAGCCGCATCCACGGCCAGGTCGATCCCCTGGTCTTCGGCACGGCGTCGACAAAGCTCGACGGCCGCATGGAGCAGGGTCGCTGGCCGCTCGGGCTGAATCTGCAAATGACTTGTTCCCTTTTCGAGTCGCGCCAGGTCGAGCAGGTTGTTGATCATGGCCAACAAGCGCTGCGAAGCGGAACGGGCCTCGATGAGCAGATCCAACTGTTTGGGCGCAAGGGGGCCGACCGCCTCCTCCAGGAGCAGGTGGATCGCCATGCTGATGCTGGCCAGCGGCGTCTTCAGTTCGTGACTTACCGTGGCAACCAGGTCGCTTTTGACCTGGTCGAGCAATTGAAATCGCGTTACGTCGGCGAGCAAGATGGCTGCTCCGAGGGTCCCCCCGTACGCATCCTTGATGGGCAGGATGCGCGGCAGAAACGACCGCTGATCACTGCCGACCGTCAAAGAAACCGCCTCGTCAAAGCCCTCGGGAAGGTAGGCCAGCTCGCTCCGGAGGGCTTGCAACAAGGGTTTGCGCATCGGCCCGGGCGGCTGCCAGGCTAACGGTTGCGCTGCCTGATCATCGAGCGGAACGCCCAGAATTCGCCGCGCCGCGGGATTGGCCATCTCCACCAGCCCGTCACGATCGACGACCAGCACCGGGTCGGGAAACGAATCGATCGCCGCCTGGGCGGCCTGCTGCAGGCGAAGCAGTCGTGCCTGCTGCGATTGACGAAAGTCTCGCAGTTGTCGAGCCATGGTATTGACCGCACCCACGAGCCGGCCCAGTTCGTCGGACGAGACGGCCGGAACGACCTGATCGAGATTCCCCGCTCCGATGGCGAGCACCGACTCGGTGACGCTTTGGATGGGTCGCAAGATCGTGCCGATCGTGCGGCGGGCCAGGAGCACGCCCAACACCGCAACCAGCGACAAACAGAGGATGAACCACAACAGCGAGGAGTCGGCCGCCTCGCGAGCCTCGCGGCTGGCTTGTTCCATGGTTTCCTGGTTGAGTCGCATGATTTCGTCGGCCACCTGCTTCATCTGCTGGAAGATTGCCAGCAGACCCGCCTGGGCATCCTCGCCGAAATAGTCCTCTTGCCGACGCTCGGCGCTGGTCTGGGCAAAAAACTCATCGCCTCGTCTCTGATAGGTCTCGCCGAGCGCCGAGATTCGAGAGACTAATTCGCCTTCTCCGGGAATGGTGATGTTCCCCCGCTCGTCTTCCAGATGCTGGCGGTAGAGACTCCAGTTCTCGTCGAATTGGCGGCGCGCCTCCGTCTCGCGACCGGCAAGGGCAAATTGGAACGCCGAATCCATTCGCTCCAAGGATTCCTTGAGGTGTTCCATGTAGAGGACGCTATCGTAGTTCTCCCGCAGGATGCGGTCGATTCGCCCCCCGAGCTGATAGAGCAGCATCGCTCCATAACAGCCGACCATCGCCATCAGCACGAATAGCGGCAGCAGCGTGAGCAGGATTCGGTGGCGCAGAGAGACCATCGACGTTCACCTGGGGTGAGCGCAGGCATCGGGCCGCGTCATGCCGACTTGACCAATCGTTTCCTGAGTCAACATCATAGGCCGTATCGTTTTCGCTTTCGCCAGAGCGTGCTGGGATCGATGCCCAGAACGGCGGCGGCCTCTTCGACCGTCGTCGTCGAAACGAGGATTTGGCGGATGTGTTCTTGCTCCAGTAGTTCCATCGTCACATGTGCTCCGACTTCGATCCCGGTGTGGGCCGGCGCACCAATCGAAGCCGGCAGGTCGGCCAGGCCAAGTTGTGACTGCGAGGCGAGTATCACCGCACGCTCGATGGAATTGCGTAATTCACGGATATTTCCCGGCCAGGGATGCCGCTGCAAAGCACTGCGGGCCTCGTCGCTAAAGCCGACGATGGTCTTGGCGCTTTGGCGGGCAAACACCTGGATCAGCCGCTCGGCGAGCGGCAGGATATCGCGTTGCCGCTGCCGCAGCGGAGGCAGCGTGACTTCGATGACGTTGAGGCGGTAGAAGAGGTCCTCGCGAAACTTGCCGGCGGCAATCTCCGCTTCGAGATTGCGATTCGTGGCGGCCACGACGCGCACGTCGCTGGCTCGCGTTTGCGTCTCGCCGACGCGCTCGTACCGCTTTTCTTGCAGCAATCGCAGCAGCTTTGGTTGCAAGGCCAGCGGAAGGTCGCCGATCTCGTCCAGGAACAGGGTTCCGCCTTCGGCTGCCCGCACTTTGCCCGTCGTGTCGCGCACCGCGCCGGTAAACGCGCCCTGGACGTGGCCGAACAGTTCGCTTTCCAACAATTCGGCGGATAGCGCCGGGCAGGCTACCGTGACAAACGGCGCGGTTGCCCGCCGGCTGCGGGCGTGAATGGCCCGGGCGAGCACACCTTTGCCGGTGCCGCTTTCGCCGCGCAGCAGCACCGCCGCTTCACTCGCGGCCGCTTTGAAGGCCACGCCCAGTGCCTCCGCATTGCCGGCTCTTCGGATTGCAAATCGGCCTCGGGCACGAGAGCACGAACCTGCTCCTCCAGTTCGCCAACCGTGGACTCAAGATGGCGCAGGCGGACGATCCGATCGAGAACGAGCCGAAGCTGGCTGGGAGTAAATGGCTTAGGCAGATAGTCCGCCGCCCCCCGCCGCATCGCTTCCACGGCAGTCTCGATCGTGGCGTAGGCCGTGATGATGACGACTTGAAGGCCTGGTGCCAGGGCCAGCAACCGGGGGAGTAATTCCAGGCCCTCCTCTTTGGCAAGGTGCAAGTCCAGCAGAGCCACCTGAAACGCTCGATGACCGAGAAGCTCCAGCGCTTGCGCGGCTTTTCCGGCCTCGGCGACCTGGTGATCCTGTGCTTCCAGCGCGATGCGCGTTGTACGCCGCAAGCTGTCGTCGTCATCGATCAAAAGTATGTTCATCGACAAAGCGTTCCA
This sequence comes from uncultured Planctomycetia bacterium, assembly GCA_963699445.1. Classification (GTDB taxonomy): domain Bacteria; phylum Planctomycetota; class Planctomycetia; order Pirellulales; family PALSA-1355; genus CAWCAX01. The sequence goes on along the minus strand of CAVOTX010000011.1, from coordinate 1,474,681 downwards.
AAACGGTGCGAATTCGGCGGCTGCACAGGGTCGCTCGAACTCTTGAAAGCTGGGCCGCCATCGAGTGCTGTCGCCTAACGAGCGGCAGAACACCGAACGGACCGGCCCGCAGGGGAAACGTCACCATTGAGACAGAGCACCTGGAACCTCAGCCAAACTAGGGAACCGGCTGACCGTCCCGTGCTGATGGTGTTGTACTCTTGCCGGCAGCGGTCAATCAAGGCGCAAGCCAGCGGCAGGGGGCGAAAGATCTGCCGCTGGAAAAGATTGCCCTGTGGCAACGTGACGCTGCGACATCCGGCACCGTTTGGCGGTCGCGCCGTGAAGGCCCCCGGTCGCACGGCCGTGCTGCCCAGGCCAAAACGGTCCTGCTTGCAGCGCGCATTTGTGGTGTACGTCAGACGACGGCCTCGTCAACTTCGCCGGAACGGATGCGAATCACGCTCTCCAAATCGGTCACAAAGACCTTCCCGTCGCCGATTTCTCCCGTACGAGCGGTTTTCAAGATCGTATCGATTGCCTGCTGAGCGTCCCTGTCGGCGACCACGACTTCGATCTTCGATTTCGGATGGAAATCGACGTTATATTCCACGCCGCGGTACGTGTCCTTGTGTCCTTTTTGTCTGCCGAAGCCGCTTACTTCGGACACGGTCATCCCGACGATTCCTTGGGCCAGCAGGGCATCTTTGACGTCTGCCAGCTTGATGTGTCGGATAATTGCTTCGACCTTTTTCATATTTCCCTCCGTCGTTCGAGAACGATGTGGCACTGAGGCGCGGCCCTTGAGAACCGGCTGCGTTTCAATGCGTTTCGAAGAATGCTTTGGGCAGAGCGAGGTTCATTTCGAGCACGTTTACCAGTGGCACGCCAGCCGTTCCGCCGAGCGGAGCAGTGGCTTTCGATTTCAGCAGGCCAACGATCGTTTTGCGAACTTCGGCTTCGGGCATCTTGGCCGTGACGGCCCATTTGGCGGCGACCCGATCCAATTGATACATCGCGTTTGCCAGAGTGATGTCCGGATCCAGTCCGGCCCCCGAGGCGAACACCATGTCGGCCGGCACTTTTTCGAGCGCGACCTTGGGATGCTCTTGCCGCCACATGTCGAAAAAGAAAGACTGGATATCGCTGCCTTCCTTGGCCGGTTGCACGCCTTTTCCGACTTGCCGTCCGCTGCCTTGATCTCAGCCGCGACCGGGAAAGTGCCCGGATTCTCCTGCGAGTAGCTGGCGAAGAAAACGACCGGCCAGGTCTTCGGGCTTGGGCTCCTGGTTCTCGGGATTCGCCTGTTTCCACTCGGCCATTTGCGCCGGATGGGCTTCCTGCCACTGGGTTACGTAGGCGGCATTCAGCGGATCGGCCTTGACCCAATTGGCGGCCACGCCCGAGTGCATCGCTGCCCACTGGGCGACGATTCCGGGCTGGCCCTGAAACTGATCCTGCTGGAACCAGGCTTCGATATCCGGTCCGACCAGTTGCCCCTTCTTGTCGCCGCTGCCGTGCTTGACGATCGGGCCCAAAGCCTTGGCCACGCGATCGCGCAGCAGGTAGTTGTTGCCGGCCCAGTTGCTGCCGGCGGTCGATCGCGGCGTTGTAGCCGACGGCCGACGGCCGAGGGTGAAAATACTCGTCGCCCGAGAACGGCTGGGCAATCAGAGTCGAGCCGACGACGTTGCCCGATTCGTCATAGACAAGGCTGCCGTTGGCCGATGCGGGACAGACTCCCTGGCCAAATGCCAGCAGGATCGCCGGATAGACGACGGATGCCAATCCGATCGAGAACAGGGTCAACCACAGACTGGCTTTCAGGTGTGCGGACATGTTCGGTTGTGGCCTTTTGTTTGGCGTTGTCAGGATGTATTGCCGATTGGAGCGATCCGGGTAGCACTGGGCCGACGATTGCTCAAGCCACCATGCCCAGGCTGGTTAGCACGACGTCGATCAGCTTGATGCCGACAAAGGGTGCGACGATGCCGCCGAGTCCCCAAATCAGGACGTTGCGGCGTAGCAAGGCGTCCGCCCCGACTGCCTGATATCGGACGCCTTTCAAGGCGATGGGAATCAGCAGCGGGATGATCAGCGCGTTGAAGATCACTGCGGACAAGATCGCCGACGTGGCGGAATGCAGGTCCATGACGTCGATCACTTTGAGCCAGGGCAATGTGGCGGCAAACAAGGCCGGAACGATGGCAAAATATTTCGCCAGGTCGTTGGCGATCGAAAACGTCGTCAAGGCGCCGCGCGTCATCAACAATTGCTTGCCAATTTCGACCACCTCGATCAACTTGGTCGGGTCGCTGTCCAGGTCGACCATATTGCCCGCCTCTTTGGCGGCTTGCGTGCCCGAATTCATGGCCACGCCCACATCGGCTTGAGCCAGGGCCGGCGCGTCGTTGGTGCCGTCGCCCATCATGGCGACCAGCTTGCCGGAGGCCTGTTCCTTGCGGATATAGGCCAGCTTGGCTTCGGGAGTCGCTTCGGCGATGTAATCGTCGACGCCGGCTTGCTCGGCAATCGTCCGGGCGGTCAGCGCGTTGTCGCCTGTGACCATGACCGTCCGCAGGCCCATTCGCCGCAGCCGCTCGAACCGATCTCGAATCCCCGGCTTGAGAATGTCTTCCAGCGAGATCATTCCGGCAATCCGATTTCCTTCGCAGACCAGCAAGGGCGTGGCGCCTTTCTTGGCGACCGAATCGACTTGTTCGCGAACTCCTGCGGGGATGCTCCCTCCCTGCGCCGAGCACGTATTGCATGACCGAATCGGGAGCGCCCTTGCGGATATGCCGACCATTCGCCAGATCGATCCCGCTCATGCGGGTGTGGGCCGTGAAGGGAATGAATTGGGCCCCTTCCGGAACCCGGGCATGCACGCGATGGACCTCGTTGTCCGGAAGCTTGCTGTACAGGTCGACGATGCTCTTGCCCTCGGGCGTGGCGTCGGCGATGGAAGCCAGTTCCGCCAGCCGGCCGAGTTCGAGAACCGAGTAATCGCCCGTCGGCACGAATTGGGTCGCGTGGCGGTTGCCGATCGTAATCGTGCCGGTCTTGTCGAGCAGCAAGGTGTCGATGTCGCCCGCCACTTCCACCGCTTTGCCGCTCTTGGCCAGGATATTGGCGCGCAAAGCGCGGTCCATGCCGGCAATGCCGATGGCGGCCAGCAGCGCGCCGATGGTGGTGGGTATCAGGCAGACCAGCAAAGCCACCAGCGTCGGGACGTCGGTTCCCAATCCACGCAACTGGGTGCCCAGACCGAGGTAGCCGGTCATGTACACTTCCGCCTCCCAAGCCATTGGCCACAGGGCCACCGTGACCAGCAAGAAAATGAACGTAAAGGCGGCGAGCACGAGCGACAAGGCAATTTCATTGGGCGTGCGTTGACGAATTGCTCCTTCGACCAGTGCGATCATGCGATCGAGAAACGAACTGCCGGCGCCGGCCGTAATCTTGACGACGATCTGGTCCGACAGCACGCGCGTGCCGCCGGTTACGCCCGAGCGGTCGCCACCCGATTCGCGGATCACGGGCGCCGACTCCCCCGTGATCGCCGACTCGTCGACCGAAGCAAGTCCCTCGATGATTTCTCCATCGCCGGGAATGATTTCACCGGCGTCAACGACGACTTCATCGCCGGCGAGCAAGGAGGTGGAAAACGACAATTTGATCGCTCCATTCGGCTGCCGAATTCTGGCCGGTGTTTCGCGTCGGGTCTTGCGGAGCGAGTCGGCCTGCGCCTTGCCCCGCGCTTCGGCCAGCGCGGTGGCGAAATTGGCGAACAGCACGGTCAGCGCCAGCCAAACGTCGAGCGCCACCAGGTAGGTGAGAGAAGCCTGGCCCGGAGCCCAAACGGCCTGAATCGTGAACAAGATGCTCAGCACGGTGCCGACCTCGACCACGAACATCACCGGGTTCTTCCATTGGATGTCCGGCCGTAGCATGATCAGCGAGTGCTGCAAAGCCTCGCGCAGCAAACGCGGGGCGAACAGACTCGCGTGGCGAGTCTCGCTCGCTCTTGGGCATCCTCAGGGTGAGCCAACTGTCGCGGGCGCGGGTCAACTTGAGTGGTGGATGACATAGGCCTTGCTTGATTCCGAGTTTCAAGTGACGGGAAAAAGCCAATTTGACGCTAGCCGCCAAAGGGCAGCGGCCCAAAGTGCTCGGCCACGGGCCCCAGCACGCCGGCCGGTATGAAGAGCAGAGCCGACAGCAACAACACCGTGCCGAGCAGCATGCAACCAAACGTAAACGTGTTGGTGTTCAGCGTTCCGGTCGTTACGGGCGTGGGCTTCTTGGCCGCAACGCTGCCCGCCAGGGCCAGCGGCACGATCATCGGGATGTAGCGGCCAAAGAGCATCACCAGACCGGTCGCGATGTCGAAATGCACGCTGTAGGGAGCCGGTGCCGGGTTATCGTTGAATCCGTACGTGTCGCCCAGGCCTTCGAAACCCGACCCGTTGTTGGCCGAGGCGGAACTGAACTCGTAAAGGGTCTCGGAAAAAGCATGCGTGCCGGGATTATTGGCCGCCTTGCCGGTCCAATCCAAGTAGCAAAACAAGCCCGTCGGCCCCAAAATCAAGATCGGATGAATCAACAGCGCCAGCATGGCCAGCTTCATCTCGCGGGCTTCGATCTTCTTGCCGAGATATTCGGGCGTGCGGCCCACCATCAGTCCGCACAAGAACACGGCTACGATGAGATAGACCAGCATGTTCAACAAGCCCACGCCGACGCCGCCAAAAATGCAGTTGATCCACATGCCGATCATCGGCGCGATGCCGGCGATCGGGTTCAGGCTGTCGTGCATGCAGTTGACCGACCCGTTGGCCACCGCGGTGCAGAGCACCGCCCAGGTCGGACCGGCCGAAGTTCCGAACCGCAGTTCCTTGCCTTCCAGATTTCCCAGCGAAGCATCCACGGGCAGATCGGCGGTTTCCGGGATGACGATTTCGTGTTTCCCGCCTTCGGCCGACGTATCCAGGATCTGGTAGGTCTTCGACGCGTGAGCCACGACGGCCGGGTTCGGTTGACCCGAGTCGGTGTACACCGCCATCCAAATGAGCGGCAACAGCATGGCCATCATCACCGCGTAAATCACGGCGGCGTGCCGCATGTTGCGCAGCATGCAGCCGAACATCACCACCACTGCAAACGGCACCAGGATGATCCCCACGCTCTCCACGAAGTTGATCCAGCTATTGGGATTCTCGTAAGGATGGGTGGAATTCGGGCCGAAGAAGCCGCCGCCGTCGGCAAAGAACTGCTTCGGGGCGACGATCGCCGCCACCGGGCCGCGGGCGATGACTTGCGGATTGGGCTTGCCCTCCGCATCCATGCCCATGGCGCCGGCCTCAACCGTGGTGGCAACCGCATTGCCTTGCAACGTGATGGGCATGCCTCCCATCACGTACAGGCCGGCGACGACCAGCGATATCGGCAACACGACGAACAACATGCCGCGCCACATGTCGACGTAGAAATTGCCGAGCGTCTTGTCGCCGCGCAGACCGCGGATGACGGCCACGCAGGCCGCCAGTCCGATGATCGGACCGATGTAGTCCATCCAGACGATGAAGAACAACTGGCTGAAGTAGGAAAGATGGACTTCGCCCGAATAGTGTTGCAACTGCGTGTTCGCCAGGAACGACGAGACCGTGTTGAAGATCGTCGACGGGGCCAGCATGCCTTTGTTGTCGGGGTTGAGCGGCAACCAAGGCTGGAATGCCAGACAGGGCAAAGCCCACGACGAATCCGACCGTGCTGAACGCCAGCATGGCGATCGAGTACTGCTTCCAGTCTTGCGGACCGGTGTTCAGCTTCCGCTCGAACCAGCGCAACGGTGCCGGCGGCTGCCAACGACTCTCCATGACCTTGGCCATGTATCGGCCAACAGGAATGGACAATGCGACTGTCACGCCGACGATCAAAACCGGCAGGGCCCACATGCGCAGCACCTTTCGATGAGTCCAAGAGAAGTCCCGAGAAAAATCAGCAGTGCAGCAACTCGAAAACGAGGCCAGTCGCGAAGCGCTTGCCGGCGAGGCGCTCCGCGGGCCTGGTGTTGTCTTAGAACCATTCAGGCCGCATCAGCGCGGCACCGAGGTAAAAGAAAAGAAACACGGTTGAAAGCACGGTCAGCCAAATCAGCATCACTCGAGCTCCTTCAAGCTGGCGCGGCGACCTAGACCCTGTCGCAGACGCGCACAAATGCGAACAACAATCCAAAACTCGCAACGCCCAAAACCAGGAGCAAGGGGATCCAAAAACTCAATTGCATTGGACGTCTCCTGAGATCTCTGTGCAGCCACTGTGCGGCAGCGACCCGGTCTGGAAATGGTTTCGGTTCTGCATGACCAGGCAGCAGCTAAGGCAACAACCGTGCCGCAACGTATTGCGAATTTTGAAGTCCAAGACTCGCCCAGGGTTGTGACAAACGGCTTTCGCGGACACACGCCGCCGATTCGGGCAACTTGCAACGCCGATCTTGCAAAATGCCCGGCCGGCTTGCGCCGGGAACTCTCTCCATTGAATGGCGAGACCTGTCGCAGCGGCCCGGCCGAAACGGCAACGGCCGATGCCGTCGCCTTCGATGCAATTGGTCGCACTGGCGACGCAGCCGAAGGGCAGGCCGTTACAGTCCACCGATTAGCCTGCGAATTACCGCCGCGTAAGCACTTTCCAGCGTCTGGCGATGGAACGAACTGGCTGGCCGTGCACAACAGCGGCACCAGGATGCCGCTCGCGTCGGTCCGACACGCCGCGGTCAACGTGGCCAACGTGCAAAGGTCTCACTTACTTCGCTTTTTCGATGCTGAGCGTGGCCGGTTCCGCGGCAATCTTCAGGCCTGGAATCGTGATGCAACCGGTGGCATCGGCGTGAGTCTCTCCGCCAGCCGCGTTGAACGCCCAACGCACCGTTTCGCCCGGGGCGATTTTCAATCGCTGCAGCCTCCGCACGCTGACGTCCGCCGTCGCTTCTGTCGGAATCGTGAACGCCGTCTTGAGTTCCGAGGGCTTGACGAGGAAGAGCGACATCATCATCGCGGTCGGCGTGTCTGACAAGTTCTGCCAGCGGAAAAAGGCGTTGATCTGACCCGCCTTGGTGTCGGCCAAATGATCCGGCCAGGGCAACGGGTCGTTCGTCGAGGCGTTGGTGAACACCGGATACGCCTCGTTCTTCTTGACGCTGAGCCAGTCGAACGAATTGATCAAATCATTGACCTTCATGATCTGTTCATGATTGTTCGCATGGCCGAAGGGACCCCAATAGAAGAACAACGCATACTTCCGCTGGTTCATCGCCGCGGCGAAAGCATCGTGACCTTTGCGACCACGTGTCGTTCGGAGCCGAATAGTCGATCACGATCGGAGGGTCAGGCGAGCGCAACATCCGCGGGCACCGTCTGCGGCGGCAGATACATCCGACGGGAGACATGTTCCACCTTGGCGGGGACGTTGGCCTTGATGGCGGCGAAGACGTCTCCGTGGCGCATGCCGATGCCCAGCGTGCCGCTGCCCCCCATGGAGTTGCCGCACAAATAGACGCGGTTCTCATCAATGTCGTACTGGCTGGCCGCCCATTTCACGGTGTCGATTACCCGTTTGTCCGTCGGACTGATGTCCGGATCCTTATACTTATCGCTGCCCCACCACCAGTCTCCCTGATTGGCGCGACAATCCAGGTACAACGCGAAAAAGTCCGGCGGCGAATGGTAGATGTCGTGATTGCCGACGGTGGTCGTACAAGCCAGGCACGAGTGGACATCATGGCCGGCGGAATGCAGCACGACGTACAGCGGAGCGCTGCGGTGCGCCTGTTTGGGATGGAGCACCAGGAACGTATCGGTTTGGGGTGCGGAATAACCCCACTCCTGTTTGGTCCCGTGCTTGAAGGTCTCCAACTTCCGCTCTGTGAAGACCGACTCCTTTTCCCTGGTTGGGGGCCACGGGGCGGTGTCCGCCCAGGCCGCGGCTGTGAACGCCAAGGCGAAGCCTGTCGCAATCGTTGCTATTTTCACTTCAATACCTCGCAGGATTCTCGACCCGGATTTCCTCGATACGTTGTACTCGAATGCACGCCGAACCGCATCGCTTGCCAAGCACATGAGGTCAGGCTGGTCCCAGTGTAACGTCTGGCGATTTGTCGATCAGCCCGGGCGGGCAATAAATTCTCGCAGCGCGATCCGGCACGCCGACGCAGCGATCGTGGCCGGCAATCGTTCAGCCACGCCGATCAACCCGAAATACGCCCGGTGAGAGTCGAACCGGCGTCGAATGGCTGACCACCGCTTGGCTCCGGCGCCACGCCGAAGGCTCAGCACCTTCTTCGGCGCCGCCCGTGGCCGTAGGGAATCGCGGCGACCTGAAAGTCGTCGCAGTACACGACTCGGCCCGGTGCGTCGGTGCGCCGCAGGGCAACGTGAACGCCTTCTTCGCGGAAGATGGAAACCAATTGCCACATCTGGCGCACGGCGACCGACGGCCGATGAAACCAGAAGATAGCCCTGTGATCCATCGCTTCCGCAGGCGGCACCGGCAAGTGCTCGTTAAACCAGCAGAGCGCGTCGCTGAGCAGGGTTTGCGTCCACTCCGGCAGATCCGCGCCTCGCGGATCCGCGGCGCCGCATGGAAGACCCCGAGCGGCCGACCGTGCATCTCGCAACGAAACGGCGTTTCGAATCGCAAATAGGTAGCCATATCGACACCGGCACGCATCCTCACTTTGCTTTCGCCGCGTCCACGCCGCGCCCCGCCGAGGCTCCCTGCTGACATGCGAGACGGGATCCTCCGCTTTAGCAGCAAAGCCCGGGCGGCACTGGAAGGGGCTCATTTCTTGCTGCAAATTGCCCTCACTAAGATGCGCGGCGGCTCGATTGGTTCGCTCTGGGGACGCGGTCGGTGCACACTCCCCAGCGGGCGGCGACTGTGGTACAAGGAACAGATGTCGCGCAGCGCCAACGCCGGCAACGGGCGCCGGTAGCGGCCTGCCCTGGCGCGGCTGCAGAATGCCTTCGACGAGGTTCGACCTGCGGCAACTCATTTTCAAGGAGACGACAAACATGATCGAACAACTCACCGGACTTCCCGCCCATACCGTCGGTTTCAAAATGAGCGGCAAGCTCCACGACGAGGACTACAAGACGTTCGTGCCGCTGGTGGATGCCGAGATCGCCAAAGACGGCAAGGTGAACGTCCTGGCCCAGTTCCACGATTTTCAGGGTTGGAGCGCGAAAGCCCTGTGGGACGACATCAAGTTCTCCACCACGCATTGCACCAAGATCAAGCGGATCGCACTGGTCGGCGAGAAAGCCTGGGAGAAGTGGATGGCCGCGGTTTGCAAGCCGTTCACGATGGCCAAGATCCGTTATTTCGACGCGGCCCAGATCGACGCGGCCAAGGCCTGGCTCGGCGAGAAATAACGAGCAGCCGGCGTACGGCCGAAATGGATGATGGCCCGCCGGCCGCGGAAGTTGCTGGGTTTATGAGCGCACGAAAAATAACTTCGGCTTCTGGCAGACCCTCACCCTACCCTCTCCCTGGAGGGAGAGGGGTCGAGCGCTGAAGTTATCTTTCGTTCACACCTTAGCCGCACCGAACGTCAATAACCGCCGACGCCGATCTTGCTGAGCGCGGCAGTGACTTGGCCGGCGGCTTCGCGGCGGCGGAATTCGTCGAGCATGGCTGCGGTGGCGGTCGCACCGCAGCGCGTGGCGCCCAGTTGCCGGACTCGAATCAGGCCGTCCAGATCGCGCACGCCGCCGGCCGCCTTGACTTGCACGCGGTCGGAGCAATTCGCCCGCATCAACGTCAGGTCGTGCTCCGTGGCCCCCTGGTAGTTGTAGCTGCCGTCGGGCTGTTTGAGGAAACCGTAGCCCGTCGAGGTCTTGACCCAGTCGGCGCCGGCGCGCTCGCAGATCTGGCACAGCTTGATTTTGAATTCGTCGCCGGTCAGTCCTGCGCCCCCTTTGGCGAGATAGTCGTTCTCGAAGATCACCTTGACTTTGGCGCCGCCGCGGTGGGCCTGGTCGCACACGGCGCGGACGTCGCTCTCCACGTATTGCCAGTCGCCGCTGAGCGCCTTGCCGATGTTGACGACCATGTCGATCTCGACCGCTCCTTCGCGGCAAGCCAACTCGGTCTCGAAGCGTTTGACTTCCGTGCTGTTGCCGCCGTGCGGGAAGCCGACCACGCAACCCACGCGGACTCCCGAGCCGGCGAGCAACTCGACGGCTCGCTGGACGGCGTAGGGCTTGATGCAGACCGACGCCACGCGATATTTCGCGGCCAGCCGGCAGCCGGCTTCCAGCTCTTCGTCGGTCATGGTCGGGTGCAGCAGCGAATGATCGATCATGCCGGCCAGATCTTCATACGTGTAGGGCATCGAACGCGATCCTTGGGTTTGCGGGACTTTCGTCTCTTGAATGGTCTATCCGTGGGCCAACGGCCCGAATGTTTTTCTGGCTGCCGCGGCGCCCAGCGCGTGGGCCGCCTGGGCCGAGAGCGTCTTGGGCGATTTGGCTTCCACGGCCTGCTCGAGCACCACGTGGGGCTTGAGCCCCCGGAGTGTCAGTTGTTTGACCAGTGCCGGATAATCGATATCGCCTGGTCCAAAAACCTCGGTCCACACGCCTTGGTCCGACTGGCGAATGTGCAACTCGACGATTCGCCCGCCGTAGCGCGAGACGACGTCGTCGAGCGCCACTTGCGAGTTGCCACATCCGCGATAAACCCAGTGGGCATCCAGGCAGAAGGCCACGTTTTCCGGGCTGGTCGCCGACAGCATGTGGTGGAATTCCCGCGCCCCTTGTCGCAACTCGGCATCGTGATTGTGATAAGCCAGGGTCAGCCCGAGGGCCCGCAGCTCGGCGCCCAACGCATCGAGCGAGCTGGCCTGCGTGACCAGTTGAGCGTCGGTCTTGTCTTCGAGTCCGCCCCAGCGCACGGGACTGGGATTGGTCACCACGATCTTCAGGCCGTGCGGCGCGGCCTTGCGGGCCACGGCCATTACGGCCGCGCACGAATCGCGCGCGCGATCGGCATCGTGCAGCACACTATTGACGTACAGAGACCGCATCTCCAAGCGATGCTGGCCCAAGAGCGGCACAAGCGCGTCAATCTCCTCGGGCGACTCCACGGCCGGCTCGAAACCGTCGAGCCCGGCCGACTTGACCTCGGCAACGAGCGCGGGCAATTCCTGGCGAGGGTCGCGGCCATCGCGCTGATAGAACGTCTTCCAGGGATAAACATTCGTGGCCAGGTGCAGTCCGGCTGCGCTCGGCTCGTTGGCGGCAGATTCGGCGGCCAGCGCGGCTGAGCCGGTCGAGGCGGCAGCGGCCAGGAGAAAGGTTCGTCGATCCATTTGGGCATTCCTCAGCGGCAAGAAGTCCTGGCGAACGACTATAGATTCTCGTGCCCTCGGATGGCTAACGCAACGGCGCCGAGCGGGCCGGCCGCCGTGCCCAGCAGCGAACGCTCGACGCGGACGTCGTCGGGCGGGAACATGCCCACGCGCTCGCGGATGATTCGGCGGACCGGCAGCAGGAGCAAATCGCCCAGTTCGGCGATGCCGCCCCCCAGCACGATCAACTGCGGATGCAAACACGTGACGACATTGGCCACGCCGATGCCCAGGCATTCGGCCGCGCGGCCGATGGCCTCTTGTGCGCCAGGATCGCCTTGGTTGGCGGCTTGGGCGATGGTCCGGGGCGTGACCAGCGCCGGCTTGCCGGCCACGATCTCGAACAGCGTCGGCGCCTGGCCGGCGAGCATCAGCCGCACGCCTTCGGCCGTGATCGCCGGCCCGCTGGCGAGCGCTTCCAGGCAGCCGCGATTTCCACAACCGCAGAGCGGACCACCCGGCACGATGGTCTGGTGCCCGAGCTCGCCCGCCGCCCCGAGCGGCCCCAGCCGCAGCTTGCCGTCGATCACCAGTCCTCCGCCCACGCCGGTGCCCAGCGAAAAAAAGGCCATCGTTTGCACGTTGCGCCCGTGGCCGAAGACCAATTCGCCCAGCGTGGCCGTGCGCACGTCGTTGAGCAGCGAGACCGGACAGCCGAGTTTCGCTTTCAGCACGTCGGCCGCCGGCACGTCGCGCCATTGCGTCGGCAGATTGGGAAAGAACCGGGTCACGCCGCGCGGCACGTCGACCAACCCCGGGCAGCCGATCCCCACCGCTTGGGGCCGCGCACCGGCCGCGGCTGCCAGTTGCTCGACGAGGCCGGCGATGCGATCGAGCACCGCCGCGGGGCCAGCGTGCGACTCGGTGGCAATGCTCGCTTCTTGAACGATCCGTCCTTCAGCATCGGCGAGCACTCCGCCGATGGTCGTGCCGCCCAGGTCGATGCCCGCATACAGCTTTGTCATGCCAGAGTTTCCCGATCGGGGACGAAATTGCGCAAATCGCGCAGCGATTGTGTGAGCGATGCCTTGCGGGCAGCCAACGAGCCTTCATAGGTGCGATCTTCGACCTCGACGCAGACAGGCCCACGATAACCGATTTCGCCCAGCACCGCGAAGAATCCTCCCCAGCCGATATCGCCCAGGCCCGGCAACGTCGGCCTGTGGTAGGCCAGCGGCTCGGCCAGAATGCCCACGTCGTCCAGCCGCTGCCGGTCCACGCGCACGTCCTTCACGTGCACGTGGAATATCCGCGCGGCGAACTCGCGCAGCGGACGCAGGTAATCCATCTGCTGCCAAACGAGGTGCGACGGGTCGTAATTCAGCCCGAACGCCGGACTGGGCAAGTCGGCGAACATGCGCCGCCAGATCGACGGCGAGACGGCCAGGTTCTTGCCGCCGGGCCATTCGTCGTGGGAAAAAAGCATCGGGCAATTCTCGATGCCGATGCTCACGCCGCACGATTCGGCCAATTGCACGAGCGGCCGCCAGACATCGAGAAACCGCGGCCAGTTGTCGTCGACCGAGCGAGTCCAATCGCGACCCACGAACGTGTTTACCCGCCGCAGGCCCAACATGGCGGCGGCGCGAATCGACGGACTCCAAATGCCGCCGGGTGGATCTGGCTTCGTCCTCGTCGGGCGAGAGCAGGTTGGGATAATAACCCAATCCGCTGATCGCCACGCCGCTCGAGGCGCACAAGTCTCGCACGGCGGCCACTTGCGGTTCGTCCAGCGCCGATGTGTCGAGATGCGTGACGCCCGCATAGCGCCGATCGGCCTTGCCCGGCGGCCAACACATCACTTCGACGCACTCGAAGCCGGCCGAGGCGGCGAACTGGATCACCTCGACGAGCGACAGATCGCCCAGTATGGCGCTCGACGAAACCGAGCTTCACGGTGTTACCTCCTCGATGGACACCCAGCGCCGCTGCCGATGGCTGCGCAAGACCGCTTCGCACAACAGCACTTCGTGATGGCCGTCGGCAAAGCTGGGAAACGGCTGCGGCGCGGAAAAATCTCCGGCGGCAAGGTACCCGTAGAAAGTGCGAAACAGCTGCTTGAACGTGTCGGGAAAACCCTCGTTGTGGCCGCCCGGGTAGTTGGCGATTGCGCGGGCACTCGGGCCCGAATAGCGCCGGATCGCGGAGCAAGACTTGGTTGGCTTCGTCGCGACGGCCGATCCAAAGCTCATTCGGACGCTCGCTGTCCCAGGCCAGGGCCTGCTCGGCGGCGGCGATCTCGAACCGCAAACAGTTCTTGCGGCCGGCCGTCACTTGAGAGACCCAAAGGCAACCTCCGGCCCCATTCTCGAACCGCAACAGCAGGCTCGCGCAGTCGTCGGTAGCAATTGATATCGGCTGCGTGCCGGCTGCCGGCTGGCCCTTGCCGGCGAACGTTTCGATATTGCCCAGGGGCCGCTTCCGGACGGGATGGACCGTTTGCAAGTCGGCGCAGACGGCGGTGATCCGCTGGCCGGTGACGAACTGGATCAGATCGAGCCAGTGCGTGCCGATGTCGGCGACGGCACGCAGCTCGCCCCCCTCGCCGGCATCGACGCGCCAGTTGAAATCCGTGTCCTTGAGCAGCCAATCCTGCACGTAGCTGCCGGCCACGTGCAGCACGGCGCCCAAGCGTCCGGAGCGAATCCGCTCGGCCGCTTCGTGACACAAGGGATAGAAGCGGATGTTGTAAGCGACTCCGGCCGCCAGCCCCGTTTGCCGGGCCAGGGCGACGAGCTGAGCCGTTTGGGCGGCGCTGGTCGCCAGCGGCTTCTCGCACATCACGTGCTTGCCGGCTCTCAGGCAGCGCGTAACCTGCTCGAAATGCCAGCGGTTCGGCGTGGTGATGTGGACCGACTGCACGCGATCGTCTCGCAGCAATTCGTCGAAATCAGCATAAGCCGATTCGATTCCGAGCGAGTCGGCGGCCGCGCGCGACCGGGCCGGCGCAGAACCCAGAATGCCCACGACCGACTGGCCGCTACGGCGCAAGGCTTCGACATGCACGGGACCGATGAAGCCGGTCCCCACGACGGCCACAGCGAACGGGCTCATGCCGAAGGACCTTCCATCGTTTGCAGCAAAATTCCCATTGCCGGCCAGGCGGGAAATTGGCCACCTAAATCGATGCGGTAGGCCAAGCGTTGGCGACTTGGGGGGCAAGCCTGGCGAGGGGGAACCTTGCCGAGGACGATAGGTAGCTAAGCCACTATATCAGCCAGGCCTGGGCGTTCAAGCCCCCGCGCCGCGGCGTCGCCCGGTCGCTGGCGCTGCGCAGAGCGGGCTCGACTTTAGCGCGAACGAAAAATAACTTCCGCCCGCAACCCCTCTGCCTCCAGGGAGAGGGTAGGGTGAGGGTCCGGAAAAACGGGCGTTGTTTTTCGTTCGCGCCTTAGCTGAACTCGCCGCGGATGTATTCCTGCGTGTGCTTCTCTTTGGGATCCTCGAAGATCTGCTGCGTGTCGCCGAACTCGACCAGATAGCCGGTGCGGCCGCCCTGCGTGGTGTCGACGTACAGAAAGCCCGTCTTGTCGGCCACGCGCTGGGCCTGCTGCAAGTTGTGCGTCACGATGGCGATCGTGAACCGCTTCTTCAGCTCGAGCATCAGCTCTTCGATCTTCCGCGTGGCGATCGGGTCCAGGGCCGAGCAGGGCTCGTCCATCAGCAGCACGGCGGGCTCGGTGGCGATGGCCCGGGCGATGCACAGCCGCTGCTGCTGGCCGCCGGAGAGGGCCAGAGCCGCTCTTGTGCAGCTTGTCCTTCACTTCGTCCCACAGGGCGGCGCCGCGCAGGGCCTGCTCGACCTTCTCGGCCTTGTCGCCCTTGATAGCCGTTGAGCCGCAGGCCGAAGGCCACGTTGCGATAGATGCTCATGGCGAACGGATTCGGCTGCTGGAAGACCATGCCGATGTGCCGCCGCACGGCCACCGGGTCGATGCTGGGATGATAGATGTCCTTGCCGCGGAAGTGCACGTGGCCCTTGAAGCGGAAGCCGCGCACCAGGTCGTTCATGCGGTTCAGGCAGCGCAGCACGGTGCTCTTGCCGCAGCCCGAGGGGCCGATGAAGGCGGTGATCGTGCCCTTGCTGGATGGGGATCGTGCGTGTCGCGCACGGCCTTGAACGTGCCGTAGTACAGCTCCTTGATGTTGCAGTCGATGACGACGTCGTCTGCGTCGGCTTCGCGGCCGACGGGTGCGGCCGTGGACTGGGTGCGTGGATCATGGAATTCGACTCCTAGTCGACTATCGTTGCGCTGGAAAGACTTTGGCCGATGAGATTGGTCGTCAGCACCAGCAACACCAGCACCAGCGCGGCCGCCCAGGCCATCTCGATCTGGTTCTCGAACGGCGATGCCGGAAAAGTTGTAGATCAACACGGCCAGCGACGCGGTCGGCTGCATCAGGGCCGGCATGGCCTTGCGTGAGTCGGCCAGTAGTTGCTGAACAGCGCGGTGAACAGCAGCGGGGCCGTTTCGCCGGCCGCGCGGGCCACGGCCAGCATCACGCCGGTGAGAATGCCGGGCATGGCGGTGGGCAGCATCACGTGCCAGATGACCTGCGTGGGCGTGGCGCCCATGCCGATGGCCGCTTCGCGGATCCTGGCCGGCACCATGCGGATGGCGTCTTCGGCCGTGAGGATCACGGTGGGCAGCATCAGCAGCGCCAGGGCCACGCCGCCGGCCAGCGCCGAGAAAGCCGCCGGTCACCAGCACGACCGCGCCGTAGGCGAACACGCCGGCCAGGATCGAGGGGAAGCCGCTGAGCACCTTGGCCCCGAAGCGGACCAGCCGAGGCCAGCTTGCGTTCCGGGCCCGATTTCCGCCAGGAAGACCGCCGCCACGATGCCGAACGGCACGGCTGATCAGCGCGGCGATGCCGACCATGATCAGCGTGCCGAGGATGGCGTTGCCGAAGCCGCCCCCTTCCTCGAAGGCCGCGGGCGGCAGCGACGTGAACGCCGACAGGCTGAGCTTGTGGATGCCCTTGACGACGAGCATGTAGACCACCGAGAACAGCGGCACCAGCGCCAGCAGCGTCAGCAGCCGTGGTCAGCACGCTCATGCAGAAGCTGAACAGCGAGCGCGGCCGCCGCAGCGATTTCTCCAGGTCGGCCGAGTCGATCGAATCGCCGCCGCGCGGCCGCGTCGGCCGATGCCGGCATTGCGAACGACGATGTCTTCCATCAGCGGCCTCCCTCGGTTCGCCGCGACGCGCTTTGCAGGACCAGCGCGCCGAAGATGTTGACCACCAGCGTGATCGCCCATCAGCACCAGCGCGGCGTACATCAGCACGCCCACCTGACTGCTTGTCGGCCTCGCGGAAATTGTTGGCCAGCAGCGCCGCCAGCGTGTTGGCCGGCGAAAACAGCGACCAACTGATGACGTTGGCGTTGCCCGACCAGCATGGCCAGGGCCATGGTTTCGCCCAGGGCCCGGCCGAAGGCCAGGAGCATCGAGCCGAAGATGCCGGTCTGCGCGGTGGGAATGATCACGCGCCAGGATCGCCTCCCAGCGGGTCGCGCCCAGCCCGTAGGCCGCTTCGCGCAGCTTGGGCGGCACGCTCGACCAGCGCGTCGCGGCTGATCGCCGAAATCGTCGGCAGGATCATGATCGCCAGCACGATCGCGGCCGGCAGCATGCCCGGGCCGCTCAGCGACGTGCCGAAACAGCGGAATCCACCCCAAGTGCGTCGTGCAGCCAATTGCACCACGGGCCGGATCAAGGGAATGACCACGAAGATGCCCCACAGGCCGTAGACCACGCTGGGAATCGCCGCCAGCAGCTCGATCAGGTTCTTCAGCAGCGCTTCCAGCTGGTCGGGCAGCTTGCCCCAGAACGGATGGAACTGCACACCGAACAACCTTGAGGATCGCGAACACGAACGACGACAAGAAACCGCTCGCTCAGAAAAACCGCCACCGCCACGCCCAAGACGGTGCCGATCATCAGCGCCAGCACCGAACTGTACAGCGTGCCCCAGATTTGCGGCAGGATTGCCGTACTGTCCTTGGTTGGGGTCCCAGGTCGTTCCGGTGATGAAGCCGAGTCCGTGCTGCTTGATCGCCGGCAGCGCCGACCCGCCGATCTCGAACACGATGTACAGCACCAGCAGCACCGTCAGCCAGGCGAAGGCGTAGCGTCAAGCCCGCGGAAAACATCGATCGGCGTAACGTCTCCACGCCGGGTCGGCGGCCGGGAGATCGAACTGGCTTGACTCATCGGACTGTTCCACCAATGCGGCGCTGACGGAGCGCCTTGCGGGAAGTCCGTTTCCCTGATCGCGCCATTGCAGTGTCAGTTCACTTCTCGTGTTGCGCCGCGGTCTCGATCGTTGTCCACAGCGGCGATGACCTTGGCGGTCACCGCGGCGGGCAGCGGAATGTAGCCCAGCGGCTCGCTCTCCTTCTGGCCGTCGCGTCAAGCAGTACTTGAGCACGTCCTTGAGCGTCTGCGCCTTGCTCGCATCGGCGTACTTCTTGTAGGCCATGATCCAGGTGTAGGTGACGATCGGATACGACTCGTCGCCCTCCGGATCGGGAAGCCAGGCGACCAGGTCGTCGGGCATTTTCGACCGCCGCCAAGCGCCGCCTTGGCCGAAGCGATCGTGGGCTCGACGAACTTGCCCGCCTTGTTCTCCAGCCTGGCCATCTTGAGCTTGGCTACGTTGGCGTAGCCGTATTCGATGTAGCCGATCGCAGCCGGGCGTGGTGTGCAGGCTGGCGGCAACGCCTTCGTTGCCCTTCGACTTCGTGCCGACCGGCCAGTTGGGCTTCTTGTTGACGCCCGGGCTCTGCGGCAAATTCTTCGCTGATCGCGCCGAGGTGCTTGGTGAAGACGAAGGTCGTGCCGCTGCTGTCGGCGCGGACCACCACGTTGATGTCGCTGTTCGGCAACTTCACGCCCGGGTTGGCCGACGGCGATCAGCGGATCGTTCCACTTGGTGATCTTGCCCAGGAAGATGCCGACGTAGGCCTCGCGGGAGAGCTTCAGCGTCGTCGACGCCCGGCACGTTGTAGGCCAGCACGATGCTGCCGGCCGTCATCGGCAGCAACTGCACGCCCGACGTCGACCTGCTTGATTTCCTCTGGCGTCATGGCCGCGTCGCTGGCGCCGAAGTCGACCGTCTTGTCGATCACGCCCTTCACGCCGGTGCCGCTGCCGACCGATTGATAGTCGATTTGCACGCTCGGGATGCGCCGCGGTGTAGGCCTTGAACCACTTGTTGTAGAGCGGGGCGGGAAAGCTCGCGCCGGCCCCTTGCAGCTTGACCTTCGTGCCAGGACTGCCGCTGTCGGAACAACCGATGACGGTTGCCGAGAGGATCGCCAACCAACAGATCAACCGCGAAGGGGAATTCATCGGGCCTCGAACTCTGACCGGGACGTAGAAGGACACGTTTCTCTGTCCACCCTTTATAAGGTGTGGCCGCAGCGCCGGCAGCCTTTCTAATCAAGGCCTAACAATTGCCGGTTTTGAGCCGTCGAAAAGCGGTCTGAACCTCGTGCTTCTCGGCCGGCTCCGGGGGGGGTAAGACACCGCGGCGGCACCGATCCCCCAGAAAAACCGCGGCGCCCCCCACGCGCAACTCCGGCGGATCTCAGCTCGGCCTTTCAGGCCGGCCGCTGGTCCCAGCGCACGGCGGTCACGGTCGGCTCGATGCTGATCCGCGAGACCAATTCGTTCAGGTACGCGCTCGTTGCGGCTGGAGGAAAACACTTCCGCCACCACGCTGGCTCGGCCCGGCTGATCGGCATCCTGAGTCGAGATGGACTGCACCGTCATGCTGGGCTGCGAGTTGAGATGCCGCAGCAGCACGTTGCGAATCACGCTTTCCTGCTGGTCGTCGCAAACGACGTGCACGGTATAGACTGTGTCGACTTCGGCAAACGATTTGGTGCGGGCGTCGATCTCGCGGACCAGCGGCCGCAGCGTGAGATGAACCGCCAGGATGGCGGCCGTACCGATGGCTCCCTCGACCAGGAATCCGGCGCCGGCCAGCGTGCCGATCGCTCCGCTGCACCAGATCGTCGCGGCCGTGTTCATGCCGCGAACGTTGAGCCCCTCGCGCAGGATCACGCCGCCGCCCAAAAATCCCAACCCGCTGACAACCTGCCCGGCGATGTGGGTCGGGCTCGAGTCGCGGGCCCACAAGGTCGAGAGCGAAACGAACAGGGCCGATCCCAAACAGACCAGGGCGTTGGTTCGCAACCCGGCCGGATGCCGGCGAAATTGCCGCTCGACGCCGATCGCCATGCCCATGGCCAGCGCGGCAGCGATGTGGATGGCAAAGTGCAAGGCGTCCATGAGGGTCGGTTCCGTATCGCTCGTTCGCCTTGGGCGGCGGCTGGCGACCGCACTTGCCTGGTGAAAACGGCCCCGGGCCGGGCAGCATGAGTTGTGTGCTGCTTCCGGCCCGGGGTAGATCGCGATGGAAAACGTTGGTGGAGCTTTTTCCTGCTCTTTGGTTGGCGAGCTTAGAAGTTGAAGTCCATTCGGGCGCCCAAGGAATTGACCAGGCCGGAGCCGGTGAAAGTCGAGCCTTGCAAGAACCCAACGTTGGAGTTCCCGGCATTGACCAGGGGCGAAGCCTCCGAGTTGTTAAACCATGAGGCCACGTAGTTGACCTGGAACCGGGCGTTGGGATTCAAGAACCAGTTCAGGCCGACCGTGAGGTCTTGGAGGTTGCCGCCGCGGACGCCGCCCGAGTTCAAGTCGAGCCAGTCGTACCGCACGCCGACTTGCCAGGCACCCCAACCGCAGCAACCGGCTCCCCGGGTGAGGCTCCAGTTCTCGAAAGGCACCACGCGGTTGAACACGCCGGACTGACGGTTGTACTGACGATTTTCGCCGGTGAGAAAGTACAGGGCTTCGATATAACCGCCTTGAAAGAAGACCTGGCCCAGGCTGGTGCCGCCGGGCAGGCTGGTGGTGGCGGCCTGGTTGAAGTACGACGCGCACCACTCTGCTTGAATCAGCCAGGGGCCCCAGACGATCGCCATTTCGGGGCAGATCAGGCCTTGGCTCTTGGCGAAGAAGTTGCCCGTGTCGGCAAAGTTCGGGTCGAGCGTCGAGCTCGCGTTGCGGAGCTCGCCGCGGGAACGGACGCGGACGTTGTCGCCGTTGGTGTAGGCGGCTTCTTCCGTATCCAGCGTGCGATACTCGGCGCCGACGCCCATGTGGACCAGGTATCGGCCGTCGCTGGGCTCGTCGTAGAAGGGCGTGCAGTGGACACGACCGTTGTAGGTCAGGGCGTTTGTGCCGATCGAGTACGGGAAGCCCGAGTCGTAGGCATTGTTCTTGTAAATGCCCAGTTCCATGGCGGCCCGCTTGTTCGGCGTCATGTTGAAGATCGAGACGCCGGGCGTGTAACCGTTGTTATTGGGGCCGGCGAAAGCGTCCATGATCGGCGAGCGTTCCATGAAGTCGAGGAATCGGGCGCTTTCGATGTGCTCCAAGCTGAACCAGTCCTGTTGATTACCGACGCGCAGATTGCCGATGATCGGCAGTTGCGTAAACGTCATGAAAACGGTCGTCGGCTGGATCACGTTGCCGGTGTTGCCCGCCTGGGCGGCGGCAGCGGCGCCGGCAACGCCGCCGACGGTGCCGACACTGCGCAGCCCGGTAACCGGCGTGGCGCCGGCGGCCGGGTCGAAATTTTGCAAGGCCATCGCCAGGTCGACTTCCCACACCCAGTCGATGGTCTCGTACATCGTGCCTTCGGCACCGATACGCAAGCGGCGAAACGTGGTGGAATCCTGCGTTCCGGCTCCGCCCGGGATGCCGGGATTGCCTACGCCGCCGCGGCCGACGCCTTGGGGATTTTGCAATCCGATGGCGTCGAGCTGAGCCACGGTCCGCATTTTCCAGGTGAAGTCGCCGTTCTTGGAACGGAACGTGGGGCCATTCGGCGTCCACTTGCCCAACAGCGTTGTGTCGCTGCCCACGGCGTAGCCCTGGCCCGGGCCGGAGGGTGCGTTCAGCAACGTGTCGAGCTCGGCGATTTTGGCTTCGAGAGCGGCCACCCGGGCATTGGTTGCGCCGGACGAGGCCGGCATGTCGGCGCTGACGGCGGACACGTCGCCACCGTCGTCGGCGCTCGGCAGCCGATACGCTCCGTCGGCAGAGTCGCCGGAATCGGCACTATCGCTACTGCCCGTATAGTAGGTCGGCGCGGACGATTGACCCCAGCTTGTTGCCGGCGTGCCAACCGTGGCCACTAGCCCGCACGTCACAATCGTCCCTATCCACAACATTCGCTGGCGCATAAAGATCATCCTTGAAGCAATTGATAGACCCGGACGCCCTCTATCGTGGACGATCCTCATTGCCGCCACCTGAGCTAGCAACCTCAGATGCGCAATATCTGAATCCACTTGCGTCTAGCTTCGGAAAAGCGAGAACCGCTTCTATAGATCCAGGTGCATCGCTAGGCATTGACCGCACTACCGATACAGTCGCACGGTCGGAACGGGGGGATCGAGCGAAAATCTCAGCGAATACCGTCGTGCTAATCGCAAGCTATTAAACGCCTCAGGCTCGACGGGCCGAATGGAGTCGCGTCAATATTACGTCTTCGTCAGCTTCGCTGAATGTCGACGCAATCGCACGCGATCGACCACGGTTGGCCCTCGTTCAGAGCGCATTGCAGCGTCCCTCGCGCGAAGTACGCGCCTGGCGCTGACGCGTGGTCGCAAAATGCAATCTAGCCGTGCCGCCAGAACGCCATTCCGATTTCCAGCGCGATCAGGACGATCACCACCAGCTCGAGGATCTCCATGCGCACCATGGCCGACTGATCGGAGACGACCTGATACGCTCCCTGGACGACTTCCAGCGCGCGTGCGATGTTTTCCGCCCAGGCCTTGAGGTGGAACCGGGCGGCAAGCAACTGGTAACACCGCGCCAGGTACTGATCCCCCACCAGCTTGAGCACGTTGCCCGTCCGCTCGAAGACGTCGTGCATTTCGATCCGCAACTCGCCCAGATCGCGCAGCTGCCGCCCGTGCATCCGCCAGAACGGCAACCACCTGCGGGCCAAGGGATGAATCAGGCGGTAGGCGCCGGCCAGCCGGTCGTCGAGACGGTCGTCGATGTGCCGGTATTCGAGCAACTGCATGTTCGCGTACTCGACGATCTGCAGCGTGTCCTCGCACTCGCTGTCGACCAGTAGCGCGGCCGACCATTCGGGCACGAACAGGTCGTGCGGCGAATAGCTGATCCGCAGCCGCAGCGCCTCGCGCTGCTCGTCCTCCGACAGCGGCCCGTTTTCCAACTGAACCACGCCGGCCGTCCAGGCTCCCCACTCGCCCAGCAGTTTGCCGGGAATCGTCAGTCCGTCGGCTGCCGCGGCCAGCGAGGGAAAGTGGAATACGAAATACTCTTCGCTCAGAGCGCTCCACTCGGGCTGCTCGATCGCCGGCAGCAGCGCACTGATAGAGCGCCGTCACGGAGGTTCGCGCGGCCTCGACGATCGCGGCCGGCTCGGAGAGCGACCCGGCCAGTTGACCGATCGCGGTCATGTCGAGCGCGAGCGGCACGCGCAGGGCGACGCTCACGGCGCCAAAGTCGAACACCGTGGCCTCGGCCGAGACCTCGACCCGCCCCAGCACGGGCAAATCGAGCGGCACCGGCGCCAGCGGAAACCGCCAGGGCGTGGGCCGGTAAACCAGCGAGGAGGGAGTTCGTGGCCGGCGAGCCAGGGTGAGCAATCTGCCGCCTGCCAGCCGCCCGGCCAGTTCGAGATCGACCTCCTGGCCCCAGTCGAACGCCACGAAGACATGCAGCGTGCCGGTCAGTGGTTCGTCAGTTAGCGACATGGTGTCTCGAATTTCGGCTCAGCGTTGCGCGGCCGCGCGCCGCGTCTTCGCCGTGTCTATTGTTCCAGGTGCGCTGGCCGGCGGCTACCAACTTTCTGCCGGCGGTCGATGGGATGGCTTTCGGCACAGCCGAAACCGGCCGGGGACGACCGACGCGCCCGATGCGCCGGGCAGGGACGGACGCCTGGTCGATTCGGATCAAACGCCGGCGGAAACGACGCTGGCAGCCGGCCGCAAGACCGGCTCGGCAACCGACAAACGTCGCCGGAATCGCAGGTGCCGGCGGCGAGTCCACTCGACCAGCGGGCGCCATACGACGGCGGTCATCTGGTGGCGAATGAGCAAATGCCAGAACCGATTGGACCGCTTGTAGAGATACGACATCGCCAGGTACGGCAGCACGGCTCGCGCGTCGCGCGGCCTCCGTCGCCAGATCGAGCGGTGCGAGAACAATTGCTCGTAGCACCACTCGTAGCCCTCGGCGAGCCCGTCGACCGACATGTGCCGCGGCCGGAAAACGACATGGGCGGTGTCGTACCGGCTCCAGTCGCGGTGCAAGAGCCGGCCCTCGGCCTCCATCTGGGCGTAGAGTGGCGTTCCCGGGTACGGCGTGAGGATATGGAACGTCGCGCATTCCAAGCGGTTCCGCTCGATCCAATCGACCGTGGCGGCGAACACGTCGGGCCGGTCGTGGTCGAATCCGAGTACGAAACTTCCATTCACCTGAATGCCGTTGTCGTGCAGGATCGCCACGCGCCGGGCATAGTCGTCCGTGCCTGGGCTGCGCTTGTTGGCGGCCACGATGTTGTCGTTTTGCAGCGACTCGAACCCGACGAATACGCCCGTGCAGCCGGCTAGCGCCATTTGCCGCACCAATCCCGGGTCGTCCGTCACGTCGATGGAAACCGCGGCACTCCAGATTTTCTCGAGCGGCCTAAGCGCCGCGCACAACTGGCTCAAGTATTCCGGACGGGACCCCAAGTTATTGTCGACGAACACCGCGTACGGCTGATCGTCAGCGGCGAACTCGCGGACGACCTGTTCGACGTCCCGCGTCAAGTAGGGCATGTGCAGCCCGCGCGTGGAAAGGTAGCAAAACCCGCACCGATTATGGCAACCTCGCGTGGCGATCAAACTCGTCGTGGTCAGAAAACCGCGGCGCGGCAAGAGGTCGCGCCGCGGAGGCGGATCGTCGCGATACGGTTTGCGGTAATCGCCGCGATAGACGCGTTGCAACCGGCCGCGAGCCACGTCGTCCAGGATTTGGCCCCACAGTTGCACGCCCTCGCCGATCGCGATGGCGTCGGCGTGGGGTGCGGCCTCGGCCGGACACGAGATGACGTGCAACCCTCCGAACACCACCTTGGCACCGCGCTGGCGATACCAGCGTGCCAACGCATAGGCCCGCTGGGCAAACGTCAGATGGACCGTGATCCCCACGACCTGCGGAAACGGGTCGTAAGGCGGCGGGCCGAGCAACAAGTTCTCGTCCCAGTAGCGCACGTCCCAGTTTGCCGGAGTGCTGGCCGCAATGCTGGTCAACGCCAGGCTCGGCGTGAGCACGTGCTTGCCAAAACTGGCGTGCGGGTCCTTGGGGTAAAACGGATTGATCAGAAGCGCCGTGCGCGGCTTGGGCGGCGCACAGCGGACCTGTTCGTCGAGCGCTGGGGCGATCCGCAGCGATTCCGGAATCCACCGCTTCATGACATCCTCCTTGGGCGACACGTCACTGGGTTCGCGCACGAAACCGGGAACCGCGCGAGTTAAGTCCTTTCCGCCGCAATCGCCAGCAGGCGGTCGTGTACCTGCCGAATCGTCTCGGGCAGCGTCGACGTGCCGGCCGTCAAGCCGACCGTCGCCAGGCCGTCGAACCAGGCCGGATCGAGCTGGGCGGCCTGCTGCACCGCAAAGGCCGGCACCCCGCGCCGCCGACACGCGTCGACCAGCCGCCGCGTGTTATGCGAATGCGCGCCCCCGACCACAACCACCGCCTGCACCCGTTCGACCAGGTCGCTCAAGGCTTGCTGGCGATCTTTCGTGGGCTGGCAGATCGTGTCGACCCAATGGATCTCGGCGCCGGGATTTCGCAGCGCAATTTGCCGCCGAATGGCTGCCGCCTCGTCGCTCGGAAACGTCGTCTGGCACACCACCCCGATCCGCGCAGCCGGGTAACTGCCTACCGCGGCTACCGTGGGTACGACAGCGAAGAACTCCAGGTCGCCCGTGACGCCCTCGACTTCCACGTGCTCCGGCCGCCCGATGACGACCACAAAGGCGCCGGACCGGGCCAGATCCTGCGCCGCTCGATGCAGGCGGGCAACGAGCGGGCAGGTGGTGTCGATCAGCGTCTTGCCGGCCGCCACAAGTTGCTCGCGACGGCGCTGGCTGATGCCGTGCGCGGTGATCACCACCTGTGACGCGGCCGGCAGAGTTGCCCGATCCGTCTCGGCCAACTGCTGGAAGCCGCGAACCGCGAGCTGATGCAGCACGACGTCGTTATGCACCAACTGCCCATCAATGGCGACGGACTGGGGGTCATCGATCGCCTCAAGCGCGTCGAGCGCGTCGCGGACGCCAAAGCACATGCCGGCAGCGGCAGCGGTAATGATTTTCACGGTGTCACTTTCCAAGCAAGAATGCGGTTCGACTTTACAAGGCAGATCACTTTGTATTGCAAAGTAAGCACGGAAATAAAAAACCGCGGCTCTAGCCCGAGACCCAACCGGGCAGCGCCCGAGGCGGAACCAAACCGGACACCGCCTGCCGCGGCGACGGAACCTGACGTTGGCTGGCCAGGGCCGCGTCGGCCACAACCCGTTCCAACTCGGCGATGTAAGCCAGCAGCCGCTGCCGGCCCAAGTCCGTCAGGCGGCAGAGCGTCTGGGGACGATTGCGTTGAATTCGCTTCCAGGTTTCCACCAAGCCGGCGTCCAAGAGCGTTTGCAAATGCCGGCTCAGGTTGCCGTCGCTCAGCGAGCAAACGTCTTTCAGGTCGTTGAACAGCAAGCCGCCCGGATGCGCGGCCAACGACGTCAAGATGCCCAGCCGGGCCTTTTCGTGAATCGTGCGATCGAGTCCTTCGTAGGCGTAGCGGCCCAATTCCTTGGCCGCGGTGACGGGCGGCTGCGCTGTTTCGGCGGCCGACGTTTCCGCCGGCGGTTTGGATTTTCTTCGCGTCATGGCGCAGCCCCCGTCTGCTCCCGCTCCGACAGCAATAGCACGGCGGCGGTCAGCCATTGGCCAACGCCAAACAGGAGCGGCATCGTCCAGGGAGATAGCGCGTATTGGCCATCGCCCAGCGACAAGGCGTACAAACCGCCCACCAAGAAATAAGCGGCCACGCCAAAGATGGCCCGCGGCAGCAATCTCCAGGAGGCGAACAACCCCAAGGCGAAAAGAATGGCCCACAAGCCGGGCAGCATCCAGGCGGCCTGCGGCGCGGACCTCGCAAGCACGACGGTGAGCAATCCGCCGGCCACCAGGCAGGGAAAGAATTGCCCCAAGGCCAGTTGCGTGGTCTCCTGATGCAAGAGCCCGGTCGAGCGGCGATAGCGCAGCCAAATATCGCCCAGGCAAATCGCCAGGTTGAGAGCGGCCACGGCCGTCCAGAGCGCCAGATAGCGACCCCAGTGAACCGTGGGTTCGCCGATGAACACCGCCTGCAGCGCGCCGGCGGCAAAGGCCAGCAAACCGGAAAACGCGACGGGCGCTGCGCGATAGCCGCGGAACCGCTCGCTCCGCGCCAAGTGCCGGCGGATGGCCGAGATTTCCAACAGGGCTTCGTGCAGTTCCATGCTGGGGGCGCCTCGGAGTGGGCGAATAAGCGGCCATGACGGCTGGGCGGAGGACTTGCTTTGCATTGCAAAGTATATCCTTCCGCCCCGCGGTGGAAAAGCCCGCTCGGGCAAAATTCTGCGGATTCGCGCCCCGCCGAGTTTCTGGCCGAGGGGCGTCTTACGATACACTGTCGATTCTCACCCGCCCCGATTCCTCGACTGTGGAAATGTGAAAATGAACTTGAGGCAGCACCTGGCAATCCTCGCCGCCGCCTACTTTTTGCCAGCCCCGGCCGTGCTTGTGAAATACGATCCGGGCAAATGACGGCCACTCGCCCGGCCTGCCAGCGGCGCTTCTTGTCTCACACGCCAGCCAGCCAATCCACCATGCTCGATCGCAACTCGCTACGATTCGTCGCGGCCGCGCTGCTGCTCATGCTGACCGTCCAGCGCACGGCGCGGCCGGGCACGAGGCCAGCTTTGCCGACTTCGACCGCCGGGCCAAGGCCGGCGAGCGGCTGAGCGTGGTCTTCTTTGGCGCTTCGCTCACCTGGGGCGCCAATGCCACAGATCCGCAGTTGACCGGTTTCCGCGGCCAGTTCGCCCGACGGCTGGAGAATGCCTATCCGCTGGCCCGGTTCAAGTTTTGGGACGCCGCGATCGGCGGCACGGGCTCGCAATTGGGCGTGTTTCGCTTCGAGCGCGACGTAATGGCCCGAAAGCCCGACCTGGTGCTGCTCGACTTTTCGGCCAACGACGACATTTATTCCGACGACGCCGAGACGCTCGCCAGCTACGAATCGCTCGTGCGGCGGATCATCCTCGACGCCCGAGCGCCCGTCGTGCAAGTCGTCTTTCCGTTCCTCTGGAACGTCACGGCCGGCAAGCTCGACGGCATGAAGCGCCGCGCAGCGCACCACGCCATCTCGCAGGCCTATCACACGGCCATCGGCGACGCCATTGCGCTGGCCACCGAGCGCGTGGCCGATGGCCGGACTACGCCCGAGAAGTTGTGGCCCGTCGACGGCGTTCACCCGGGCGACGCCGGCTATGAACTGTTCACCGACGCGGCCTGGGCAGCGTTCCAGCAGGCCGTGGCGGACGAACTGGTTTCGCAGGCGCCCGCCAAGATGCTGCATGGCGACACGTACATGACGAACCGGCGCGTGCGGATCTCGGGCCTCGCTCCGCTGCCCGCGGGTTGGCGGATCGGCGCGCCGCACGTGGTCTCGGCCTATTTCGACATGCTCATGTCGCGCTGGCTCGACGACGAGGTGATCGCCGGCGACGCCTCGGCGGCGGCCGGCGCCAAGGCCAAGGACTCGGCGCCCGAGCGGCTTAAAGTGAATTTCCGCGGCAGCATGGTGATGCTGCTGGGCGAGTCGACGCCCAAGTCGGGCAAATACCGGGCCTACGTCGACGGCAAGCTCGTCGAGCATCGCGAGGGCGGAGCCGACAAGCCGCCGCTGCAAGAATTCGACGCCGGCCATCTCGGCCGATTGCTGGCCGGCAACACGCACTACGTGCAAACGATCGCCATCGACCTCGATCCGGCTCAGCCGCACACGCTGGAAATCGAGCCGGCCTTCGAAGCGGCCGATCACGAACTGCGGCTGGAAAGCATCTGCGTGGCCGGCGGCGCCGCCACGGTGGCGGCAGCCGAATAGACGTCGAGCGGCGACGTGACTTTCCTTCCCTTTGGTCTCCGACAACGAAGATTGATTCGACCGCCCGGGCGGCTGATAATCGAGGCCGCACGCCGGTTCCTCCAGCCCCCGAGAATCCCCTGATGAAATCCCTCACGCCGCCTCGGCACGTCGATTGTCTACTGCGAGTGTTCGTCCGCGCGTCGCTCGCCGCCAGCCTGGTTGCCGCCCTGACTGCGTGCCATTCGCCGGCGGCCGAACCCGACGCCCCGGGGCAAACCACACTCATCAAGACCCTCAATCCGCAGGAGTTTCCCGAACTGGCGCCGGGCAAGAAAATCTGGACGCCGAGCAACAACGACGAATGGGCCTACGACGGCGCGCTGGTCGGCCGCTGGCTGTTTGCCGCCTCGGCGCCGGGCCGCGCGCTGATCCGCTGCGAGATCGACCCGGCCAGTGGCGCCCCGGAATTTCGACAAGCCTGGCCGATCGAAGCCACCGACACCGAGTCGGGCGGCGTCTGGCTGCACGTCCGCCGGCCGTCCGGCAAAGGGCCGCTGCTCTACGTCTTCTTCAGCACCCACCACGAAACCAGCCTGCTCTGCTATGAGGTGAACGCGGCCAGCGGCGAACTGGCCCTGCTGGGCAAGAGCGACCAAAAGATGTTTCCCGCCTCCGACGTGGGCGGCGGATACGGCTATCCGGCGTTCGTCTGGTCGCCCGACGGGCAGCGGCTGTATTACGTGGGCGTGCGCAAGATTCTGACCTACACGTTTGCCGACGACGGGCTGCCCAAGGCCGAGGGGCCGGCGCTCGAGTGCCGCAACCCGGGGAGCAACAAGTTCCGCGGACGCGGTCACGCCCTGTTCTCGCCCGACGGCCGGCAGCTTTACCTGCTGACCGAAAAACCGGCCGAGGCCGACGGCGCGTGGTGGCAGATCGACACGTACGCCTGCGACCCGGCCAGCGGCGCGCTCAGCTATGCCGCCACGCTCGACCTGCCCGCGCTGGCGCAGGAATGCGCCGAACTGCTGGCCTTTTCGCCCGACGCAACGCGGCTGCTGGTGATCGACGAAAAGCCGGCCAGCCTTTGCACGCTGGGCGCGACGCGCAGACGGGCGCGCTGTCGATTCTGGCCAGCGTCAAGCCCGACGCCAGCCTGAACGGCGTGGGCGGACCCCCCTGGGCCCGCGGCGGCAAGTTCGCCATCAGCCCCGACGCAACTACCGCGCTGTACCTGGGCAACCGCAATTTCGGCACGCTAAAGCTCGACCCGCAGACCGGCGTGCTGGGCGATGCGTCGAGCATCGGCGGCCAGTGGGCCAAGATGGTCTACGACCCGGCGGCCGGCAACGTCTACCTGATCGGCGGCCAGCGGATCTCGGCCTTTCGTCTGGCGAAGTAAACGGCGGACCGGGCACGCCGCGTCGCACTCACTTCTGCTGTTCGATGCGATACAGATGCGTGGCGCTGCGCAGGAATAGCGACTGTCCGGCAACGGCCGGGCTGGCGAACATTTCTTCGCCGGCCAGCTTGTTGACGCTCAAAGCCTTGTACTCCCGGGCCGGTTCGATCACCGTGGTCACCGATCCCTCATCGCACAAATAAATCCGCCCGTCGGCAAAGATCGGCGAAGCCGAAAAATTGCCGCTGACCCGGTTTTTCCAGATCGTCTCGCCCGTCTTGGCATCCACGCACGAGGCCACGCCGTCGGAATTGACGATGAACAACAAATCGCCGATCAACAGCGGCGACGGGCGCGAGGGCATGCCCTTGCTGATCCTCCAGGCCACGCTGCTTTCGGCCAATTCGCCCTGGCCTTCGGGGCGCACGGCCACCAGTTCCGGCTTTTCGTAGTCGTTGATGAAGTAGACCAGCCCGTGCCCGAACACCGGCCGCGGGGTGAGCGACCAGCCGTTGTAGCGAATCCGCCACAGCTCGGCGCCCGTCGTGGGGTTATAGGCCATCAGGCCTTTGGCGCCGGGCTGATCAATTGCTGGCCGCCGGCCGTCTCGATGACGATCGGCGTGCAAAACGCTTTGCGGATATTGCGGTCGAAGGGGCTGAAATCGATCGAGCGGTCGGTCTTCCAGACGGTGCTGCCTGTGGTCTTGTCGAGCGCGATCACATACTGCACGTCGCGGCCGTCGACATGAAAGATCAGCAGATTGCCGAACAGGATGGGAGACGAGCCGGCTCCTTCGTGATGGTCGCACTTCAGATCGCGGCGCGTCCACAGCACGGCCCCGGACGCGGTGTCCAGGCAGGCGGTGCCGTAGCTGCCGTAGTGAACGTAAACGCGACCCGCTTCGATCACGCTGGTCGGCGAGGCATAGCTGGCGACGGTCGAAATGTGGTCCGGATTCTCGGTGTCGAACACTTTCACGTCATGCACGATCTTCCCGCTCGGGCGATCGACGCAAACGGCGAACATTTGATGGCCGTCGGCCGTGGCCGTGGTCATCCAGACCTGGTCCTGCCAGATGACCGGCGACGACCAGCCGCGGTCGTGGATGGGCGTTTTCCAAACGACATTCTCCGTTTCGCTCCAAGCGACCGGCAGGTTGGTCGAGTCGGAGTGGCCGTCGCCGCTGGGGCCGCGGAACTGGGGCCAATTTTCACCCGCCGCGGCAATCGGCGCAACGATGGCAAGAACGAGCAGGGCCAAGAGGCGCATGGTGTCACTTTCAAGGCGGGAACGTGCGTGGGGGACAACAGGGGATAGCTCCATTGGACGCTAGCCTGGGCGAGACCGCAAGATTGCCGCGGCTCGTCCGTTCCCAGCGTCTTTCTCGCTCTCTCAGATTGAGAAACCCGATCGATCGGAATGATAAAACCTCCGGCACGACCTGGCCGCCAATTCCCGCTTCGCGAAAATCCTCAATTGAGAATTCCGGGTTTTTCGATCAATTCCCGACGCCACCCCCGGCATGTATTGATTTCGGCACGAAATTCGCACTATTTACTTTGTGCGAGAAAATTACGCCCTAAGAGAGGCCAACTCTGGCCTTTCCCGCCGATCGTGGCGAGCCGGGAGCGGGGGGCTTTCGTTTCAGGAGAAACCCGATGAAGCGTGCTCTTTATCTGACTTCGTTTGTTGCCTGCTTGGCCGTTTCGCGGGTGGGCGTTGCCGTTGCCGGCGTCGAACTGACGGACATCCAAAGCTACTCGGACAACGGTGGAGTCTGGAACAACGACAATGGTCAGAACTGGGCGATATGGATGTCTTCCGGGTCGCCCACGCAATTTGCTCACCCAGCCGACGGGTCGAACTATCTGAATAACAACGGTGGTTCGGGTAATTTGCCCAACACGCCGGTGACCATCCCCGACGGGACGACTTCGTACGCCTTGTACCGGGCGAACTACGCGTCGACCGATGTTTCTGACAACTTCATTTTTGGCTCGAGAACGCTGACCATCAGTCCGAACTTGCCGTACATCCCTTCCTCCTCAACTCCTGCCACCGGATCTGCCGGGCCCATCTGGGTTGGCGGCGAACTGGTCAGCATCTCCGGGTTTGGCTGGTATGCCCCGGGTGCCTATAACATCAACAACGTGTCGCAGTCGCAGGGTCTCGGACCCGACCCGAACGGGAATAACCTCGTCGGCGTAGTGACTTTCACCGTGACTCCGACTCCCGAACCCGGATCGATGGTGCTGTGGGGCCTTGGTGCGGCTGGCTTGTTGCTCGCGAGCCGATTGCGCCGCAAAGCTTAGCGGCCAAACTCGCCTTCCCAGCCGAAAAGCCACTAGCCGCCCAGCAATGCTCGGGCGGTTTTTTTGCGCCGAGCGAACCCCACGCATGCCCGCTCCGCCGGGGGGCAGAGCGAACGGCACCGCTCAACCCCGAAGCTTCAGGGCCATTTAAAACCAACATGAAAGGCACGTTACGCGCTTGACAGGCTGGGGGGGCGCGGCATTAACGTGATTGAAATGACCGGACTGCGTCCCGGGCGCAACCCAAATGACATCTCTTCTCTGAAAGGTGAATTATGAACCGCATGAATCTTGGATCGACGACATTGGCCCTGTTGGTGGCGTGCCTGGCAGTCTCGGCGCGTGCCGCGACGATCACTTGGGACGCGGCCGGCAATGTGAATCAGAACGCTCCGCAGCAAGTGGCGAACAACTTCCAAAGCTTCGCTGCGGCCACACTGAACAGCACTACGACGATCAACGGCGTGACCTTCCAGGGCTATTCGGGCACCGTAGGCAATACCCTCGAGTTCGGCACCTCGAACATTACGATCAACAACACGGACGTGGGCTCGGCAAGTTTTAGCAATGCCGGAACCACCGCCTATGGAGCGATGCTCAACGACGGCACCTATCGCGCCACCGCAAACTCGGAGATGACGGTCAATATCAGCAACTTGATCGTGGGCCAGCAATATGAAGTCCAACTCTGGATGCCCTACTGGAATAACCAGTTCCCCACGTCCTTTTCCGCGGTCAACTCCACGCCGTTTCTAAACACGGGCTTCGGGGCCGTGGCGCCGCAGTACATTATCGGGACGTTCACCGCCAATGCCACCACCCAGTCGATCGGCTCCGCGGGTAACAGCGGGTATGCGCTGATTTCGGCGATCTCCGTTCAACACGTCGTGCCCGAGCCAGGCTCGATGGCGCTGGCGGCAATTGGCTTGGTTGGCCTTGCGGCAGTCGCTCTGCGACGGCGCGGTCGAACCGCCGCCGGTATCGGCCAAATTGTCGCGCGCTGATGCATCACACGCCGCTCGCTGTTCCGGGGCAGAGATCAAACACGTTCAGAGGAAGGACTCGCCGAGCGCGGCCGATGGCGGGATAATAAGCAGGAAGCCCCAACGGAAAAACCGGGCGCCCCGAATCTCAAGAGATCGGCACGCGCGGGTTTTCCACTCCGGTTTTCTCCGGCCCGGAGCCGATCCAGGCGGCAATTTGCGAGCCGATCTGAGGCAGAAACATGTACGCCAGGCGGACTGCCGGATTTACGCTCGTCGAGCTGTTGGTCGTGATTGCGATCATCGGCATCTTGATCGCGCTGCTGCTGCCGGCCATCCAAGCGGCGCGCGAGTCGGCCCGGCGATCGCAATGCGTCAACAACCTCAAGCAGATCGGCATCGCCATGCACAATTATGTCGATGCCCATAAGAAGCTGCCCTACGCGAGCACGTACTGCTATTCGGGCGGAAGCTGCATGCAAGGCAGCACTTGGGCCGCCTTCATCCTGCCGTTTATCGAAGAATCGACGACGTACCAGCTGTTCAATTTCAATGCGCCGATGAACGACCCCAGCAATCAGCAAGCCGTGACCACCGTCGTCGCCACGTATTTATGCCCGAGTGATCCGGGCTCGGCCAATCCGATTCTGCCGAATCGACAGCCGGGCTATAACAACCCTGTGTCCGTGCTGGCGATTTCGTATCCCACCAGCATGGGCCCCACGCAGCCCGACGCCTGCCCGTTCTGCCCCAACCCGAACCCGGCGTCCAACAACTGGTGCTGCCAGGGATACAATTTCGGCGCTCAGGCCCCGCCCGGCAACGGGGTGGGCATGTTCATGCGCTATCCGCGCTCGATCACGCTGCGCGAAGTGTCCGACGGGCTGTCGAAGACCTTTATGGCCGGCGAGACCATTCCCAGCCACTGCTCCTGGAACGGAGCGTACGACACGAATTTCAGTTGCTATCCCACCACCATCCCACTCAACACCTTGATTTCGGACAACGGCGTGGCGACCGACTGGTGGCAAGACTGCGGTTTCAAGAGCTATCATCCGGGCGGAGCCGGTTTCGTAATGGGGGATGGCAGCGTGCAGTTTATCGACGAGACGATCGATTTTCAGTTGTACAACAACCTCGGCACCCGGGCCGGTGGCGAGACAGTGCTGTTTCCCTAGCGACCTTGGACAAAGCGGGCGGGGGAGGGCGATCGCTTTTTGCCTGGCCGGCGCAGTCCCCGCGCGGCGTCTGTCGTCGGAGACGGCAAGGGCGAAACAACGTCTTGCTTGAGGCAACCGTGAGATGGGGCCGGACGAATTGCCAGGTGCCGTGGAAAACCCGTACGCGCCGCCGCCCGTTCCCGCTGAGTCGATCGTTGCCGGGCCGATCGCCCCGGCCGCGGCGAATTCGACGATCCAGCTTACGTTTCGATATGCCCAGAGCGATTACGTTCGGGCAGTGCAAACGCACCACGGTTCGCGACTTTTCCTGCGTCTCGATATCGTTATCGTCGTTGTCTTCGCGGGCCTCGGCGCGTACTTTTGGGGCTCGCCGAGCGATCACTGGCTCGGTGTTGGGTGCGTCGGTGTTTCGGTCGGCGTCGCCCTGGCGCTGATTGCCGCAGTGCTGGTCATCCCGCGGCTGGTCTTTCGCCGCGAACCAAAGTTCCGCGACGAGTATTCCATCACGTTTTCGCCCGAGGGCATTCACTTCCGCACCGTGCATATCGACTCTCAGCTCCAGTGGAGCCTGTACCGGCGGGCCTTGATCGACCGCCACTCTTACCTTCTTTATTACGGTTGGCGCCAGTTCAGCGTGATTCCCAAGCGGGTTTTTCAGGACGTCGAGCAGCGACAGGCGTTTGAGCGGTTGCTGGAGGGGCACATTCCACAGATCGTCAGGCGAGACGCATGAAAGGGGCAGGCATTCGGATTTGTGGCCGAGTAGAATATCCCCTGGTCTCCTCCAAGCCGCTTCCCGCATAAGGCCGGAAGCGCGAACAGCACGTTTTCGAAGCGGCCGCCAAGTGCTCCCGGACGACGCGATACCCCCGGCAGAAAACCCTTACGCGCCGCCGCCCGTTCCCGCCGAACCGATCATCGCCGAGCCGGTTGCCGCGGAGCCGGTTCCCGCGGCCGTGGTGCGGCCGCCGCGCGTCTGGCCGGTGTTCGTCCTGTTTGTGCTCGTGCTGATCGTCGGGCAGACCGCCGCGTCGATGGTTCTGGTTGCCATCGCCGCGCTGCAGTACGGCTTGCCGGCGCTGGCACAAAATCCGGCGCAGGTCGTCGCCGACGCCATGTACAGCGGGGCGGCCATGCTTTCCGCCATGCTCGTCAATCAGACCGTCGTGGGCGCGGCGGCGCTGGCTGCCGCCCTGCTGTCGCCGATCGGCTGGCGCGACCGCCTGCGCTGGTTGCCGGCCCGGATCTCTTATGGTGCCTTGACGGTGGCCGTGGTGGGCACGTTGGCATTCAGCAACGCGTTCAATTGTCTGGGCGGATTGGGCTTGCTGCCCGAATCGCCGATGCTCGAATTCCTGGCCGACTGGACAAGCAGCTTGGATAATGGCTCGCGCGTGATCGCGCTATTGATTATCGGAGTGCTGCCCGGCATCGCCGAAGAGCTGTTGTTCCGGGGCTACATTCAAACCCGGCTCAGCCAGCGCTGGGGCCGATGGTGGGGCGTCATTGTGGCCGCGGTGCTGTTCGGCATCATGCACCTCGACCCGGTGCACGGGACGTTCGCCTGCGTGATCGGTATGTACCTGGGCTATTTGACCGAGCACGCCGGCAGCATCCGGCCGGCGATGGTCTGTCATGCGATCAACAACTCGACCGGCGTCCTGCTGGGATACACAGGCTGGGAGATCGCAGGCCCGGCCGCCAACGCAGCCGGGCTGGCCGTGAGCATCGCGCTGATGATCGCGGCCGTGTGTTGGCTGAATCGCAAAGTGCCGGGCAAGCGGCCGCCAATCACCGATTCGGCGGCTGCGATGTTTTGATTGCGCCGTCGAAATATTGGACAATCGAACAAGCTCACAGCAACCTTTGCACCCCCAGAAAGTCACAACCTTGAGCATCGGCACATCGAAAACCAATACCCCCTTCGCATTCGCCTTCTTGACGGCACTCGCCGGCACGTTGGCCCAGGCCACCGAAACCGAACACCTGGGCATGCAAGTGCTGCCGGCTCCCGGCAAGGTGACGGTCGACGGCCGCACGGATGATTGGGACTTGACCGGCGGCATCCTGGTCTGCGGCGACGTCGAGACGGCTCGCGATAAGGTGAGCGTCTGGTTCCATGCCATGTACGACGCGCAGAATCTGTATCTGCTGGCCCGCTGGAACGATCCGGCCCCGCTCAACAACCCGGGCGTGACGTCGGGCGACATGGGCTTTCAAGGCGATTGTCTGCAAGTCCGCGTGATCGCCGCAGCCGATACGCCGCAGGAACGCACGGCCCACCTCACCGCTTGGCGTGGCCGCGACGGCAAGGACGTGATCGATCTGGTCTGGGGCCGCCAGTTCGACCAGGGGGCGCTCAAAGACGCCAAGACCAAGGGAGCGCAGCAGGCGTTTAGCGTCAATGCCGACGGCAAAGGCTACGTGCAAGAAATCTCCATCCCCTGGGCACTGCTCACCAAAGACGGGCAAGCGCCGCGGCCGGCGCCAGCCTGCGGATGGCGGTCGAGCCCAACTTCACGATCGGGGCCAACGGCCGGCTGAGCTACAAAGACATCTTTCAGCCCGGAATGACCCTCGATCGCGTGTTCACGTTCATGTCGTCGAACCAGTGGGGCACTGCCACGCTGGAGCGGCAAGGCAAGTTGAAACCGCGGCCCGTGCGGCTGGCCGACGGACGCGAGTTCGCCGTGCGCATGGAGCAAGGCCTGCCGGCGGTCGACTGGACGGGCCTGGTGCGGAGCCGCGAGCTGACTGGCTTCAAGCCGCTCCAGCTGACGATGCCCGAGGACGGTTACGTCTCGCTGATTCTCCGCGACGCGGGGGGCACGGTGGTGCGGCAACTGCTCAATTGCGAGTTGGTGACCAAGGGCGTCCACGAGTTGAAGTGGAACGGCCTGACGACGCCCAACTGGCGGACGCCGGGCGAGCCGGTGCCGCCGGGCGATTATTCCTGGACCGCCATCTATCACACCGGCATCGGCCTGCGGCTCAAGGGTTGGGCCGACAACGCGGGCCAGACGCCCTGGGACTTTCCGGCCGGCACCGGCAACTGGGGCGGCGACCACGGTGCGCCGGTCACCGCGGCGGCCGACGCCGAGCACGTCTACCTGGGCTGGAGCGCCGCCGAAGCCGGCAAAGCTTTGTTGGCCTGCGACAGCAGCGGCAAGGTGCAATGGGGGAACACGCATGGCGGCATCGCCGGCGCCCAAATGGTCACGGCCGATGGCGGCGTGGTCTACGTGCTGCGCGACTCCGACCCGAACCCCGAGAAGCGCGTGGTGCTGTATCGCTTGAACGCCAAAGACGGCGCGTACACGAGTTGGCAAGGCACCGATTCGACCGATCTGGAAATCGCGACGCCCGACGGCATGTCGGCCCACGGCGGCCAGCTCTTTCTGTCATACTCCAAGGCGGGCGCGATCAAGGTGCTTAACGGCGCCACGGGGCGCGAGGAAAAAAGCATTCCCGTGCCCGCCCCTTCGTCGCTGAAGGTGGTCGGTCCAAATCGCGCCTTCGTCATTTCCGGCGGCAGCCAATTGCTGTCGATCGATCCGGCGACCGGCGCCGTCAAGCCGCTGATCGCGGGACTCACCGCCGCCCACGGCCTGGCCGTCGCGGCCGACGGAAAAATCTACGTCGGCGACAACGGACCGGATCACCAGGTCAAGGTGTTCGACACCCACGGCAAGCCGCTCGAGCCGATCGGCCGAAAAGGGGGCCGGGCAGCGACCGGCCCCTGGGTGGGCGAAACTCTGGCCAACATCGCCGACCTGGCCATCGACTCCAAAGGCCAACTGTGGATCGTGGAAAGCGAAATGAATCCCAAGCGAGTCAGCACCTGGGATCCGGCGACCGGCAAGCTGCTGGCGGAATTCTTCGGCCCCGCGGGCTATGGCGCCCTGGGAGGCGCAATCGACCCGGCCGATCCCAACGTGATGGTGGGGCAGGGCTGCGAGTGGCGGCTCGATCCGACCTCGGGCCGGGCGAAATGCAGCGGCGTAATCAGCCACGACGGCATGGAAGTTTCACGCTTTGCCAGCGGGCCCGACGGCCGCGTGTATCTGGCGGTGGCCGCGAATTGGGCGTTCAACGTCGGGCCGCTGAAAATCTACGAGCGCGTGGGCGAGGCCGATTACCGGCTGCGGACCGTGATCTTCTACGCCGACGAAAACGGCCAAGAGCTGCCCGTCGCCGGACACGGCCAGCCCTCGGGCGCCAAGCAAACCATGGTCTGGTCGGACGCCAACGGCGACGGCCAGCGGCAGCCGGGCGAGATCGGCGGCACGGGCCTGATCGACGGCAAGCCGGTCGAGCTGCGGTTCAGCGGTTGGTACATGGGACTCACGCCCGACTTGACGCTGTACAGCGGCGACAAGCAATTCAAACCGACCGGCTTTACTGCCTGCGGCGCCCCGCAGTACGACCTGGCCAAGCCCACGAAGATGCCGGCCGCGGGGCTCGGCTCGGCCGACGGCCGGCTGGTGCTGCAAGGCGGCGAATATGGAGTCGATCACGGCTGGTTCCAATGTTACGACATCGCGTCCGGCAAGCTCGCCTGGCGCTATCCCGACACGTTCGTCGGCGTCCACGGCTCGCACAATGCGCCGCCGGCCGAGACCGGTTTGATTCGCGGCTCGTTTCCGCCCTGCGGCACGGTGCGGCTGCCGAAACCGCTGGGCAGCGTTTGGGCGATTCCGACGAACGTCGGCGAGTGGCACCTGCTCACCGAGCAGGGCTATTACCTGACCCGGCTGTTTCAGCCCGATCCGCTGCGCATTCAGTGGCCCGAGCAGGCGACGCCCGGCGCCATCCTGGACAATGCTCCGCCTGGCATGGGGGGCGAAGATTTCGGCGGCTCGATCACGCTGGGCAAGGACGGTAAGCTCTACCTGCAAGCCGGCAAAACCGCGTTTTGGAATATCGAAGTCGTGGGCCTGGACAGCGTCCGCGAATTGCCCGGCGGCCGGGTGACGATTGTCGAGGACGAAGTCAAGCTGGCGGAAAAAATGCGCGAGGACGAACTGCAAGAGGCGCAGCCCGGCAGCAACTGGTGGTCAAGAAGCTCTCACCCAAGTTCACCGGCCACCTGGACGAGGATTTCCAAGGCGGCACGCTGTTTCGTTATCAGAAGCAGCCCGACGCGGCGGTGCGCTCGGCCGCGGCCTGGGACGCCGAGAACCTGTACCTGGGTTGGGAAGTCCGCGACGCCACTCCCTGGGTCAACGGAGCCGCGGAAGCCGAAATGTTGTACCTGGGAGGCGACACGGTCGACTTCCAGCTCGGCGTCGATCCGCAGGCCGACAAGGACCGCGGCGAGGCCGTGCTGGGAGACCTGCGGCTGTCGATTGGCAACTTCCAGGGCACGCCGCAGGCCGTGATCTATCGCCGCGCGGCCAAGGAGAAGCATCCCCGCACGTTCAGTTCGGGCGTGGTCAATCAATATCAAATGGACAGTGTCGAGTTGGCGGGCGACGTGAAGATCGAAGTCCGCAAAGCGGACAAGCAGTATGTCGTCGAGGCGGCGGTGCCGCTTGCGCGGCTCGGCTTGCAACCGGTCGACGGCTTGACGCTGCGCGGCGATTTCGGCGTCACGCACGGCGATCCGGCCGGCCAGCGCACGCGGCTGCGGACCTACTGGACGAATCAGCACACCGGTATCGTCGACGACGCCGTGTTCGAACTGCAGATGGAACCCAAGAACTGGGGCCAGTTGCTCTTCAAGCAATAGGCCGGGCGACCGGGCCAGTGCGGCCGCGGGTCGTCAAGCCCAACCGCCAGGGCTACAATCGACCGTGTCGAGCGATCGGCCTCGAGGGCAGCGGACGCGAGGGCTGCGCACCTCGCGAGGCGTTTTTCGCGGCCGGCTCTTCGAGGATCCCAAGCGGAGAACGTGAGCGATGGATGTGCAGCAGCAATACGCCCGGTTCATCCTGCCCGTCGTGGCCCTGGGTGTCGAACCGATTGTCGTGGCCAGCGCCGAAGGGCGGACCATTACGGCCCAGGACGGGCGCCGCTATCTGGACTGCTTCTCCGGCATCTCGGTGGTCAACGCCGGACACAATCATCCGCGCATTCTGGCCGCCGCCCGGGAGCAAATGGAAAAGCTCGTTCACTGCTGCTCGTACGTGTATCACGTGCCGGTGGTCGGGCAATTGGCGGAGAAACTCGCCGAAATCACGCCCGGCGATCTGACGAAAAGTTTCTTCTGCAATTCGGGGGCCGAAGCCAACGAAGGAGCGATGCGGCTGGCCAAGCAGGCGACCGGCCGGCGCGAGCTGGTCGCGCTGGCCCACAGCTTTCACGGCCGCACCGTCGGCACGCTTTCGGTCACCGGAAACTCGGCCCGCAAACGGAACACCGGGCCCTACGTGTCGGGCGTCGCCTTCGGGCCGGCCCCGTACTGCTACCGTTGTCCGCTGGGTCTTACGTATCCGTCCTGCGATCTGGCCTGCGCCGACAAGCTGAACGAAACGATCGACCTGGGCACCTCGCGCGACGTGGCCGCCTTTCTGGTGGAACCCGTGATGGGGGAGGGGGGCATCGTCACGCCGCCGCCCGGTTATTTCGAAATCGTGGCCCGCATCTTTCACGACCGCGGGGCCCTGCTGATCGTGGACGAAGTGCAGACCGGCTTCGGCCGCACCGGAAAAATGTTCGCCATCGAGCACAGCCCGGACGTTCAGCCCGACATCCTCACGATGGCCAAGGGAATCGCCAGCGGCTTTCCGCTGGGGGCCTTCACCGCCCGCGAGGAGATCGCCGGCGCCATGCAGCCGGGCGATCATCTTTCCACGTTCGGCGGCAACCCGATTTCCTGCGCCGCGGCCCTGGCCAACATCGCCGTGCTGCAAGAAGAGCACCTCGTCGAGAATGCCCGGCGGCAAGGCGAGCTGCTCTTGAGCCGCTTCGTCCGTTTGCAGCAGCGCAGCCGCTGGATCGGCGAGGTCCGCGGCCGGGGTTTGATGATCGGCATCGAACTGGTCCGCGATCGGCAGACCAAGGAGCCCGCAGGCGACGAGGCCAAGGCGTTTCGCGCTGCCCTGCGCGATCGTGGCCTGCTCGTCGGCGTCGGCGGAACGCTGGGCAACGTGCTCCGCATCCAACCGCCGCTCTCGATCACCGACGAAGAAGCCGACCAGGCCGCCTCAGCCATCGAAGATGTGCTGACGAGCTGATGCGGGCAAATCCGCGAGGCGCAAGTCTGCCGGCATAAGCTGCCTGGCGTGACGTTTCAGCACGGTAACGTTTCACCGCCGTAAGGTTTCGCCGCAGGATCGTGTCGCCGCAGTGGCCGGCGGCCCAGCTGCGAGCTATGCTGAATTTGCCCAGCCGCCAACGGGGTGATTCCAGGAGCAGCCGCGTGGATCCTGCCTTTCCGAGCGCCGATGCCCGTTTGCCGACGCCCGCCCGGCGGCATTCCGCCCGCCGCCGCTGGCTCAAGCGAGCCGCCCTTGGAACGGGTGCGTTGCTGCTGGGCTGCGCAGTCGACGCATTTGCCCTGGAGCCGGTTTGGCTGGAACTTGTCGAGCGCGACTTGCCCATCCGGGGGCTGCCGCCTCGCTGGCAAGGAAAGACGCTGGCGCAGATCAGCGATCTGCATATCGGGCATCGGGTCAGCGATTCCTTTCTGCTGGAATCGTTCGCACGCGTGGCGGCATTGCGTCCCGACGTCGTCACGCTGACCGGCGATTTCCTGTCGCTCAATCCCGACGGCCTGGCACCGCTTTCACAGGTGGAGCGGATTTGCCGCCAACTGCCCCGCGGTCCGCTGGGCACGCTGGCCATCCTGGGCAACCACGACTACGGATTGCACTGGTCGCAGCCGGCAGTCGCCGGCCAGGTCGTCGACATCCTCAGCGGATGCGACGTGCGCGTGCTGCGAAACGAAACGGCCGACCTGGACGGTTTGCAAATCGTGGGCTTGGATGAACTGTGGGCCGGTTACTGCAATGTCGCCGGCGGGCTCGCCAGTTCAACGCCGCTCGCCGCGCGGCTCGTGCTGTGCCACAATCCGGATGCGGCCGACGGTTTCGGCTGGCGCGGCTACCAGGGCTGGATTCTCTCGGGCCATACGCACGGCGGTCAGTGCAAGCCGCCCTTCCTGCCACCGCCGATCGTGCCGGTGCGCAATCGCCGCTATATCGCCGGCGAGGTCGACCTGTTCGACGGCCGCAAGCTGTACATCAACCGCGCCCTGGGGCACTCCCTGCGCATCCGTTTCAACGTCCGGCCGGAGATCACGCTGTTTCGCCTCGTAGCGGCCTGACCCGGCGGCCAGACAACTCGGTGGCCGGGTGATCCAGTCGCGGGAAAACCCGGCGCAGTGCTTTGCGCGTTCACCCGGGAAACTTGTACGGCGGCCGGTAATCGTAACGCAACAGCTTGTTTGCGGCCGCGCTGGCGGTGAATTGCTCGGCCTCGGCGTCCCACTCCAAGAGCGACTTGGTCTTGTGCGCGATGTTGCCGATCAGCGCCGCGCTCGTGCAGCGGTGGGCGAATTCGATCTCACAGGAGGGCGTCTGCCGACTGCGGACGCAATCCAGGAAGTTGCGGGCGTGGTCCGCGTCGCGGATTTCGCCGGTGGCTTTGCGGGCTTCGATTTGGGTCTTTTCGCCGGTGCGATAGCCGCGCTCCCGAGCGCGGTTCGACCGGCGTGCGGGCCGCGAATTCGTTCGGCGTGATCATGTCGGGCACGACTTCGTAGCCGCTGGTGCTGAAGTACAGCGTTCCCTTGGTGCCGCGGAATTCGATCTCGCAGGGCCGGGCCGGCCCCGGCGCCGCGCTGGCGTTGATTTGCGAAAACGTCACCAGCGTGTCGCCCGGATAATGCCAGATCACTTCCAGCGTGTCGGGCACTTCGCGGTTGTCGTAGTCGGCGAACTTGCCGCCGATCGCGGTCACGGCCTGCGGCGCTCCTGACGCCGAGCGACCGGTGGATCTTGGGCCAGGTAGTGAACGCCGAAGTTGGTGAGCTGCCCGCCCGAGTAATCGTAGAACCAGCGGAAGCGGTAGAACGTGCGGTTCTTGTTGTACGGCCGCTTGGGGGCCGGGCCGAGCCAGGCGTCCCAATCGAAATCGCTCGGCGGATCCTCGTCGGGCGGGTTGCCGATGCCCTTGGGCCACTCGTTCTGCACGTGGAAAGCCGCGCACCGCGGTCACCTTGCCGATCCCGCCCGAGCGACACGATCTCGGCCGCCTCCTGTGCACGACGGGGCTGCTCAGCCGCTGAATGCCGACCTGCACCACGCGCTTGTGCTTGCGGGCGGCTTCGACCATGCGCCCGGCCTTCGGCCACGCACAGCGAGAGCGGCTTCTCGACGTACACGTCCTTGCCCGCCTGGCAGGCGTGGATCATCTGCAAGGCGTGCCAGTGGTCGGGCGTGACGATGGCCACCGCGTCGAGGTCCTTGTGGTCGAGCACCTTGCGATAGTCGTGGTATTGCTCGGGGCTGCCGCCGATCTTCTTGGCGGCAAAGTCGACGGTAAGGCTCGTTAAGATCGCAGATCGCCACGACCTCAGCGTCGCTGTGTTCCAGGAACGCGTCGAGCACCTGGTCGCCGCGGTTGCCCAGCCCGATGAACCCGACCCGCACGCGGTCGTTCGCGCCGTAGACGCGGCTGGCGCCGAGCGCCGTGACGATTCCGGCCGCGGCGGTGGCCTTGGTGAAGTTTCTGCGAGTGATGTGCGTCACGTGAACCTCCGGTGGGATGCGGGAGCCGGTGAGCCGGTTGGGTGAAGCGTGGGTTTCCAGTATGTCACGCCGGCCGTAGGGGGCGGACTTGCATCATTATCGTTCTTCCGGCACGCCGATCCAGGGGTTAACGTGTGAACGATAAGTAACTTCGGTGCTCAACCCCTCTCCCTCCAGGGAGAGGGCAGGGCGAGGGTCTGCCGGAAGCTGATGTTATGTTTCGTGCGCTCCTAAAACGCCTGTTGCGGGGCGCCGGCCGCGGTTTTTCAACGCCGGCTGAATCTGCATGCCGAGGCCGAATTCCGAAGCGGTCATCGCATTACTCGCAGTCGATGTCATTTGG
The DNA here is from genome assembly GCA_963699445.1 of uncultured Planctomycetia bacterium. Lineage (GTDB taxonomy): Bacteria > Planctomycetota > Planctomycetia > Pirellulales > PALSA-1355 > CAWCAX01. The sequence continues at coordinate 1,430,133 of CAVOTX010000011.1, read as the reverse complement.
CTGGGCCCGTTGGAGTTCGGGCGGGCATTGGCGGGGCGGCCGGCGGGGGGCTTATCGTCACTCTTACATTCGGATTTGCGCTTTGCACCGCCACCGCACCCGCTTCGGTCACTTCCGTTCCAGATGCGTCAAGCGACCAAAGCTTTGGCAGTTTGTGCAAGTGTTCGAGTCCCGCGTCCGTAATTGCCGTGTCGTCAAGGCCGAGCCACCCCAGCCCCGACAGACCGCACAAGTCTTCGAGTCCCGCGTCGGTAATTGCAGTGTGGGCAAGGCCGAGCCACCCCAATTCGGACAGACCGCGCAAATGCACGAGCCCCGCGTCCGTCACGCGAGTGCCTTCAAGGTGGATGCGTCGAAGCCGGCTCAATAGCGCAACTTGGGCCAGGCCCTGGCCAGTCACGTCTGTGCCCCTGAGGTCAAGCGATCGCAATTCCATCAGGCGGCTCAGGCCGACTAGCCCCTCGTCCGATATCCTGTTTTCACGCAAATCCAATATGCGAAGGTTCTTCAATCCCGCGAGATGCACTAGCCCTGGGTTACCGATCTTCGTCCTCGCAAGATCAAGTTCGGCGAGGTTTGTCAAATGACGGATTTTCTCAAGCCCGGCGTCGTCAGCGTGAGATTGGCCCAAATACAAGAATTTCAAGTCGTCCAGACCGCGCAAGTTTTCGAATCCGGTCCCTCGGATCATCGTATCACGCAAGTCGAGCCATTTCAGGCGCGTCATTTCCGCACAACTGCCGATCCCGGCGTCGTCGACCGCGGTGCCTCGAAGAGAAAGCGTTTCGAGGCCGGTGAGTTTTCGCAAAGAGGGCATCCCGCCGTCGTCGATAGCGGTGCCCGCCAGCATCAGGTGCTTGAGCCCACGAAGATTTCCTATGTATCCGAGGCCTTCGTTGGTGAATCCGCTTCCCGCAACGACCAATCGCTGCAGATGGGTCAGCGGAGCGATTTCGGCGAGGTGCTCATCCGACACGTGCGAAATGCGCTGCAGGACGAGCACCTTCAGGCGCTTCAGGCCGTGCAAATACTTCAAGTCGGCGGGAGCAACAGCGCTTTCGAGATTGACGTCTTCCAGGCTCGCAAGCCGGGCCAACGGGGCCAGGGCCGCCACGCGCGGCTCGACGAAGTTGCCATCGGCGGTGGGCTGAAAACCGACCACTCGGATGTACGTCACATTTGCCAGAATATCATCTCCCAGCCACCTTCGCAGCCACGCAGGCCCGGGTGGGGTCGTTCCTTCGGAATAGACGGCGTGCTCGAAGAAGCTATGGCTGTCCATGGTCCCCAGGGTTTCCAGCAGCTGCACGGCTTCGTCTGAGGAATAATCAAAGCCCCGCCGCTGGTAGTCGTAATACACATGGCACTGCCCCATGTCGGCGACGGCCGCGCGCGTCATCCCGCGCATGTTGTACGCGCATCGCGATCCAGCCGAAGCCAACGCCAAACAGCGCGATGACAAGCAAGAACGCCCGCAGGCTAAATCGCAAATAACGGCGAGTCGGACGCGGAAGTGTATTGGGCTGCTTCATCGAGTCGCCCACAAAGAGCCCGCGAATGGCTTTGCTGTCGGCGGGTCCAGGTCGCTCGCCCGCTGGGACCACAATACGCTTTGAAGCGAAAGTCGCTTCGCAATCCAAGGACCCTCACCCTACCCTCTCCCTGCAGGGAGAGGGGTTGGGCGCCGACGTCATCTTTCGTTCATCAGTGTAACAAGCCGGCGCACTGAAAGGCTCGCGGCGTGCGCGAATTGAAGAAGCTCGGGCACGGCTTGGCTAGCCGTCGTAAGCCCGCTCTTCGCGGGGCAGATCGTCGATCGACCAACCGCCGGAAAAGATGCGGAACTCGCGCTTGGGGCGATGCCCTTCGAGCAGCTCCGACGGCTTAAAGCGGATCCGCAGTCCGCTGTTGCCCGGCCCGGGGGGCACCTCGAGCAGCTCGACAATCGGGCCGCGGCTCGAGTCGTTGATCTGGTCGTGCGTGCGCAGCGATTCTTCGGCCACGCAGGCTGCGATGTAATCGTTCAGATGAAAGTCGTTCTTCAGCCCCGGGTCGAAGCCGGCAAACAGCGTCACCGTGACAATGCTGCGCTGGTTGTCCACTTCGTCCACCCGGGCGGCCAGCCCGTGCTCGCGCTGAAAGTGCCGATGCGTTTCCAACTGCTGGGCGGTGGCCGCCGCGCGGCTTTCGGGATCCAGCCACACGTCGGTCACGCGGCCAGGCCCCTTGAGCGTGCAGACGGTCAGGTTGACGAGCACTTTCTGCCCCGCGGCCACGTCGGCGAGCGCGCCGATGCCGCGCTCTTTCCAGATCCGCGTGGCCGGGCCGATGCGAAACGTGGTGGACTTGGCGTCGGCTTGTCCGTCCGCCGGCCCGATGCCGGTGAGCGTAAGCGTGCCCTTGTCGAGCGCCACAGCGTCGACGCGCCACAACCGCCCTTGGCCGGCGAAGTGGCTGAAATCGTCTTCGAGCCGCAGCGCCTTGCTGAAAACCTGCTTGCCGGCTTTGTCTTCGACGTAGAACTGGCCGTGCAAGTGCGTGCCGATCGGAATGTCGCGCAGTTCGGCCGGGGCGCCGCGATAGGCGGCCGAGCCGTAGGGCAGCAGCGTAAAGGGGAGCGGGGCGTCGTAGTCGTCGGTGCGCTGGGCGTCGGAACGGTCGACGCGCAGCACGCCCGCCCGATTAACATGGTCCACCGAGATCAGCTCGCCCGAGATGGCATGGGCCGAGCCTGGCGGCGGAAACTCGCCCGGCTGAAGCTGAAACCAAGGGAGCTTTTCATCGCCGCCGTCGGTGCGGAAGGCCGGCTCGGCCGCAACCAGCGGCGCGGTGCAGACCAGACTGGCAACGAGCGAAGGCAGCAAAGGCAGTAGGAACCGGCGCCTATTTCTGCAGGAGGCGACTCCGATCGCCGACAAACGGCGCCCAATCAGGCGACGTCGGCGATCGGAGTCGCCTTCTACATTCTGCGCTGCACGACACATGTACGGCTCAGCGGGCTAGGCCAGCACTTCGGAGATCGGATCGAGGCTGTCGACGAAGCGCTCGGCGTCGACCTCCATTTTTTGCATGATCGTCAGCAGCAGATTCGTCAGCCGGGCCCGGCCGTCGGTCGGCGTGTGGCAGATCGAGTAGTGGCCGCCGGCATTGGCCAGGTCGTACTTGCCGATCTTGGGCAGGTTGTAGTCGATGTGCTGGCCGTGCTTCAGGCCCAGTGCTTTGCCGCCGGCCAGGATGGTCGGCAGGTTGGCGTTGCCGTGGCTGTGGCCATAGCTCATGCCGCTGCCGAACAGCACCATCGTGCGGTCGAGCAGCGATTGGTCGCCGTCTTGGACCGCTTGAAGTTGATCGAGGAAGTAGGCGAACTGCCGGGCGATGAAGGCGTCGCTGCGGCTCAGTCGGGCCATGATCTCCGGATCGCCGCTGTGGTGCGACAGCTCGTGCCGGCTCTGGCTGATGCCGATCTCCGGCAGCGGCAGGCCGTTGCCTTCGCTCCCGCTCATGTAGGAGACCACCCGGGTCATGTCGGTCCGCAGGGCCAGCACGATCAGGTCGTACATCGTGCGGTAGTATTCGCCGGCCTGCGTGCGGGGCACGTCGCGCTCGAGCCGCGCTCGGGTGGCCTGATCCACCTCGGGCTTGGGAATGGTGAGCCAGGCGTCGAGCCGCTCGGTGCGAATTTCGACCTCGCGCACCGCGCCGAGATATTCGTCAAGCTTGCCGCGATCTTCAGTGCCCAGGGTCTGCCGCAGCGACTTGGCGCTGTCGAGCACCGCGTCCAGCACGCTGTGCCGCCGATCGAGCCGGCGCCGCCGGGCCTCGACGCCGCCGGGCTCTTCGCCGAACAGCCGATTGAAAACGGTGCGCGGGTTGTCCTCGGCCGGCAGCGGCACGCCGTCGCGCGACCAGGCCAGCGTGGTCGAGTTGTTCGGCTGGCCGACTCCGGCCGAAATCGAGAGTTCCAGCGAGCCGAAACGAGTCTTGGGCGAAGTGACCTCGGCGATCAACTGGTCGCAGGAGACTGTGTTGTGATAGCCGCCCCCCTCCTGGCTGATCTTGGCGGCCGTGAGCCAGGTGTCGGCGCAGACGTGCGCCTGGCCGATGCCGTTGGGGTGATGCAAGCCGCTGATCGGCGTCATGTTGGCTCGGTGCTTCTCGAGCGGCTGGAGCGGCTCGCTGAACTGATAATCGCGGCCGGCCGAGGTGATCTGCCAGGTGAGCACGTTGACGCCGTTGGGAATGTACACGAACACGCTGCGTCGCGGCCGGGCCGGGGCTTCGGCCCCCGACGCCCGTAGCGGCGTCATGCAATTCAATAGCGGCAGCGCCACGCTCGCACCCACGCCGCGCAAGAAATGCCGGCGGTCAAGCAGCCATCGCTGGGTTAACAGTGCGCTCATGTTTGGGCTCTTTTGCCAGGGGTTCAATCGGTTGCGGGTGCGAACAGGAAACGACCGCGAATGCCTATCGGCTTTGAAACAGTTCGGAGAGAACCAGCGATTCCACGATGTCGGCCAGGCGGTAATCGGCCGCTTTGCTCTGCTCGGCGAGGGCGGCCAGTTGCTGGCGGTCGTCGAGGGTTATGGCCCGGCGGAGCGCGTACGTGGCCAACTTCTCGACCAGGGCCGCGTTGAATTTATCCAGATCCGCCAAGAGAATCTGCTTCAGGCCGGCCGCATCGGCAAACTTGCGACCGTCGGCCAGCTCGCCGCTGGCGTCGACCGGCGGGTTTTGACCATTGCCGTCGGCGACCGCTTCCTCGGTGCCGCCAGCGGCCGATGGCGTCGTAATTGTCGAAGGCGAAGCCCAGCGGATCGATCTTGCGGTGGCAGGCGGCACAATTGGCGTCGCTCTTGTGGGCGGCCAGCTTCATCCGCAACGTCGCCTTGGGCTCGGTGGCGGGAGTCGGCTCGACCGGCTTGACGTTGGCAGGCGGCGGAGGGGGCGAGCGGCCGATGATCGACTCGAGCACCCACTTGCCGCGATGCACCGGCCGATGCCGCGTGCCGTCCGAAGTCAGGCTCAGCACCGAGGCCTGTGTGAGCAGGCCGCCGCGATGATCCTCAGGCCGTAGCGCACGGCGCTGGAAGCGATCTTCGCTGATCCCGCCAATGCCGTAATGGATCGCCAGCCGCGCGTTGAGCATCGTCCAGTCCGAGTCGAGAAACTCCCGCAGGCTCAGATTCCGGGCCAGCACGTGGTGGAAGTAGGCGGTCGTTTCCGTGACCATGCTTTTCTGCAGGTAGTCGTCGTAATCGGGGTACAGCTTCTTATCCGGCGGAAACTTGCCCACCAGGCGCAGTTGCAGCCACTGCCGGGCAAACGATTCGCTGAAGCGGTCGATCCGCTCATCGTGCAACATCCGCTCGACGTGCGAGCAAAGCACCTCGGGCTGATGCAGCGTGCCGCTGCGGGCCGCATCGGCCAGCGCGGCGTCCGGCATCGTGCTCCAAAGAAAATACGACAGCCGCGAGGCCAATTCCCAATCGTTGACATGGCGGGCGTTTTCGTCGGTCGAGCCTTCGACGAGGTAAATGAAGTCTTTCGAGCACAGCACCGCCAGCATGGCCGTCCGTAGCGCGGCCGGCGGCGCTTCGCCGGCGGCAATCTCGCGCTCCATCAACTGGGCGAACAAGTCGACTTCGTCCGGCCGGGACGGATGCCGCAGCGCCCGCTCGATGAACCGCGCGAGCACGTCTCGGGCCTGGCCGGCACTCGCGCCGGGGGGCAGCGCATATTGCTGCTGCGTCGGCGTCGGCCAGGAGTCGAGCACCGGGCCTTCGAACTCGACCCAGTCGACGATCAGAAACGGCTCGATCGCCACGCCCTCTTCGTCCGTCAGCTTTCGCTGCCAGGGAAAGCGGCCCTGCTTGATGCTGAAAAACGGCTTGCCGCCGCTGCGCCCGGCGCGGCCCAGGTTCGACGGGCCGGGAATCTCGTTGCTGAAGCGGAGCACGTGCGTGCCGGGAGTGAAATGCGTGCGAAACTCCAGCGTGACGGGCTGGTCTTCGGCGGCGATCACGTCCTGCTCGAAAAGCATCCGATCGACGTCCGCGGCGTACACCGCCAGGTGCGGGGCGCGGCCGGCCGGCGGTTTGAGCCCACTGAGCTTGATCCGCACTTTGTAATCGCCCGCGCTGGGCACGTGCAGATGCTGGACCGAGCCGGGATGTCCGCTGAACGTGCTGCCCGCCCAGACGTCGATGCGAGCTTTGTCGAGCAGGCCTTGCTCCTTGAGCTTGTCCCGGTCGCGGACGCCGCGGAAGTCGGTCAGCGTCCAACGCAGCAGCAGCTTGTCGGGCGCCTTGTCGGGCAGGGCTTCGGACAGCACGGCTTCGGCGGCGGTGAAGTATTTTTCCACGTGAGCCGGCGACAGCGAGAGCACCGAACCGATGCGCTCGAATCCGTGCCAGTTGGGATCCTCGGGCAGGCTGGTGGGATCGGTGGCGTCGTAGTGGACGCCCAGCAGGTCGAAAACCGTGTTGGCGTATTCCTCGCGCGTGAGCTTATGAAACGTGACCCGCTCGCGCTTGGCCAGCCGTGCGTTCTCGCCCTCTTTGAGCCGGGCGTTGAGCCATTCTGCGATCCGCGCGGCCTGGTCGGCCGGCGGCCGCGGCTCGTCGTCGGGCGGCATCTCGCCTGCGCTGATGCGATACATCACATCGCCCCAGTGGGCGGCCGAACCACCCCCGGCGACATCGCGGGAAAGGGTATCGATTCGCAGCTCCCCCTTTTGCTCTTTTTCGCCGTGACAGCGAAAACAGTGCGTCCGCAGAAATGGCAGCACGGCCTGGTCGAAATGGACCGGGTCGGCCGCGGCGCCGCCTGACGTGGTATTGCCAGCACCCGAGTCAGCCGCAACCGCGCCTGGCAACTCCTGGCCGCGGGCCGGCGCAAGCGACCAGCAGGTCAGGACGACGATGATGCCATTTCGCGCAAAGCTACGTACCACGGCAGCACTCATTGGGCTTGCCAGAAGGCTGGCTACGATGCGGCAGGGACTGGAACAACCGATCTTACCAAAAACCGGACTGCGCGTGCCGGCCGCGGCCGAATCGCACGATTTGTCCAGGGTGACTCGGGGCAGGGGGGCGTTTTCGGGGGATCGAGGGCGGGGTGTCTTCGTAGAATAATCCATTCTACCTAAAACGGCGCACATCACTACTACATTTTGTTCCGGGGTTAAGGTGCAATCAAGCATTTCAATTGCCCAAGAGACGAAAGAATGCCGCTCGACAACTCGGTGGCCGGCAACTCAAAAAATGGTGCGTCGCTCGGGCGCACGTTGGTCTGGATCCACCAGCGCACAGCAAAATGTGTCCCTGGACTTCTGCGGATTGGCTGCGTCCATTGGCTTACTGAGGACCGATCGGTTACACTTTGTTTTGTAGTTGCGACCGTTAACATCATTCACTTGGAGTTCCCAATGGCAACCGCCACGCAGCGTCGGAAGAAAACCACTAATAAGACCGGCGCCGTGAACAAAGCCGAAGCAATTCGCCAGGCCGCCAAAGCACTCGGCGGCAAGAAGGTGCGGCCGAAGGACGTGATTGCGGCGCTGGCTGCCAAAGGCATCACGGTCTCGTCGCCCCAGGTCAGCTCGACTTTGAAGGCCGCCGGGTATCGCCGGATTCGCCGCCGGAAAGCGGCCGCATCGCCGAAGCCGCATCACGCTTCCGCGACGGCTGAGGTGTCGCTCGAGCATCTGTTGGCCGCCAAGGCCCTGGTGAGCAAACTCGGCAGCATCCACGCCGCGAAGAAGGCCCTGGATGTGTTCGCAAAGTTGATGTAAAGGCGGCCCTCGAAAGACATCCTGCCGCTAGCCGCGCCACGGGCCGCAGAGTTGCACGTTGCGCTCAACGGAAAAGATGCGAACACCGGCGGCCAGCTTCGGCAGCCGGCTTCGGCAGTACCGAGCAGCGGCTGGCCGCTTTGCCGAAAGCGCGGCAGGCGACACGCTCGTCAGGCAGCCACGGCCAGCCAGTTACCGTGCTGCTGCGCGGGAACTGCGATGCTCAACGATACGATGCTCAACGACACAGTGGCGACGTCGCGGGATGGCCGACTCGCCAGGCGATCGCGGTCGGTAGATCGACAATAGATCCTTGTTGATCGCAGGGCTGCCGATCGCGCGGTGCATCGTCTCTTCGAAGTCGAGCTGCCCGCTGCCATTTTTTGGTCGCAGCCCTCGTAATGCCATAGGACGGCCCAGTTTGGACTTCGAATGGGCGACGGTTGAAGCCGCCAGCGGGGGCTGTCGCCTGAAGCGGCCGCTTCGACGCCTCGACCCCCCTGCGGATCAACGACCCACTCGGATCTGGCGTTTCCCCCCGCTGCGTTGGATCGATGCAGCAACGGTGCCCCCTGGCCTTGGCCCTGTTCGGGATCGTCGCCCTGCAAGTACCGACCAGCGGCCGGCCGAGCCGGCGCTGTTGACAAAGCCCGATTCCTGCCCGGCCAGAAATACCGTGAGCCCCGGCGGTCGGCGGCGGGAAAACGGCGGCGTCGAGGCGAAAATGGCAAAAAATCAACAACTTAGTGGACACCACGAGGAGGCAAGTGTTAAATTGGGCCGACCTGAGGCTCGGTCGGTTAAGTAAATTTGGGGGGTGTCGGGTAAATGCGTAGACCGCTCCGGCTCTGTGTGACCGTTCGCCTCAACGTCCGTAGTTCGGGCGGAGCTTCGCGACTGGTGGGGTTTTTTCTTCGAGACGTGCAGCGAAAAGCCATGCACCGATTCACCTGTCAACGAGGAGAATCGCTTTGAGATCACGACCTATCGATCGCCGGACTCTCTTCCGTCAGCCGATTCAGAAACTCCGCCTTAGATCGTTCGAGCCGCTGGAAGAGCGGCGCATGTTGGCCGTGTTGACCGTCGACAATCCGACGGACACCGCCGTGGCGAACGAGCTGTCTTGCGCCAAGCCGTCGCCCAGGCCAACTTGGATGCCGCGGCCGGCACGTCGGACACAATCAACTTCGATTCCAGCTTGGGTGGCCAAACCATCCAACTCACCCAAGGGTCGCTGGAGTTGAGCGGTGCCGGCGCCGGCACGATCACCATCGACGGCAGCGAGCCGAGCTCTCCCATCACGCTGGTCGGACCAAATCGCGCCGTTGCACTGCTGGTCGACGCCGGTGTGCGGGCCGTGGTGACCAATCTGAACATCGAGAACTCGGGCAGCAACACCAATGGCGCCGGCATCTCGAACGCCGGCACGCTAACGGTCAGCAACGTGCTGTTTTCCGGCAGCCGAGCCCAACTCGACGGCGGCGCAATCGCCAACACGGCATCGCTCACCTTGAGCAATGACACGTTCCTGGGCAACAACGCAAACCAATCCGGCGGCGCGATCGACAACTCGGGCGGGACAGCGACGATCAGCGATTGCGTTTTCACGAACAATGGCGTGGGCAAGGACGGCGGAGCCATTGAAAATGAAAACAGCGCTACGATGACGGTGACGAACAGTACGTTCTCAAACGACAACGCCGCCTACGGCCAGTCCGGCGGCGCGATCGACAATGTTTCCTCCATGTTGACGGTCACCGGCTGTCTGTTCAGCGGCAGCGCCGCCCCGATCGGCGGCGCGATCGAAAACGACCAGGGCACCTTGATCGTGGGCGATTCCACGTTCTCCGGTAACAATACGAACGCCAGCAGCGGCGGTGGCGGCGCGATCGATAGCAGCGGAACGGCAACGATCAGCGACAGCACGATCTTCGGCAACTCTGCCGACTCCGTCGGCGGCGGCATTGCCAACAGCGGCACGATGATGGTCAGCAACAGCACGATCTCCGGCAACAATGCCACGATCGAAGGTGCCGGCAACGGCGGCGGCGGGATCGAAAATAATTCCGGCGCGCTGACGCTCAGCGACGATACAATCTCCGGCAACACGGCCGCCGGCAATTCGACCACGGGCAGCGGCGGCATTCAGAACGACGCGGGCACCGTCGCCCTGCAAAACACCATCGTGGCCGGCAACTTGGGTGACGTGGCCGCGATTGTCGACATCGGCGGTGTCGTCATCACCGACCGTGGCCACAACCTGCTGGGCACGGCCGTCGACAACAGCGCAGCCGACCCGACTCCGGGACTGAGCGACGTGTTCAGCGACACTCCCCTCTTGAGCGCGCTGGGCAATTACGGCGGCCCCACCCAGACTCTGGCACCGCTGGCCGGCAGCCCGGCCGTTGGCGCCGGCCAGGTCGTCGCCGGGCTTTCGGCGACCGACCAGCGCGGCTTGCCACGAGTCGTCGGCGGCCGCCTCGACATCGGCGCGTTCGAGACACAAGCTCCGACGTTGGCCTTTGCCACGCTGGGCCAGACCTTTCTCGCGGGACAGACGGCAAGCATTACTCTGCAACTGCAGGATCTCGACGGCCAACCGGCCACGGCTCAGGCCGGCGGCCTGACGGTGAGCCTGACCAGCACGTCATCTGGGGGCGCACTGCTCGACGCCAACGGCAATCCGCTGGCCGGCGGGCAATTGACCATTCCGGCAGGCGCAGTTCGGCCACGTTCGAGTACCGCGACACCCAACCGGGAAGCCCCACGCTCTCGGCATCGACCACCGGCTTTGCATCGAGCAGCCAGCAAGAAAACATCCTGCCGGCGCCGATTAGCGCTACGCCCTCGACCAGTATCGTGGTCGGGCGGACTCTGACTTCCTATTTCACGGGCAGCCTTGAAAACAACCAGGAAACCATCACTTACACGGTCTACAACGAATAGGCCGATCCCGAGACCGGCGTGCTGCTCACCGACACGCTCGCAGCCGGCGTGACGCTGGCAGCTGCTTCGGAGCAGCCCGACCAGAACGGCCAGAACCTGGCCTGGAGCCTGGGGACGATCCAGGCTTACGACCGGGCGAGCGTGACGATCACGGTTTCGCTGGCGAGTTCGACCGATCTTGCAGCTCGACAGCGGTGCCCAGGCGTACGCCACGCTCGATGCCGCGGCGATCTCGAACTCATCGCCCGCGGCGACGCTCACGCTCGGGCAGCGTCGATCCAAACCTGCTCGCCTCGACGCCGGACGCCAACACCACCGACCCGTTCATCCAGGAAGAGGCGGCGGCGCTCGATTACGACGCCCAGAATATCTTCAACTTCCTGCACAACGAGATCGGCTACAACGCGTACACCGGCTCGGTGCGCGGGGCCCGGGGCACGCTCTGGTCGAGCGCCGGCAACTCGCTCGACGTCGCCAGCCTGGGCGTGGCCTTGATGCGGGCCTCGGGCATTCCGGCGCAGTATGCCGCAGGGGACGCTTTCGCAGAACCAGGCCCAGCAGCTGATCCTGTCGATGTTCCCGGCCAGTTATCAGACGGTCGGCTACATGTCCGCCGGCGACGCGACGGATCGGATCCGGCCGACGATGCGCAGCTACTATCCGAAACCGAAGATCATTACTGGTTTCAGTTCAATGCCGGCAGCGGAATGCAGAACGCCGACCCGCTGATGGCGGGCGCGACGGTCGGCCAGACGTTCACCGCGCGCCACGAACGCCTTTGCGGTGATCCCGGCCGCCAACGCGAAACGACCGAGATCCAGCTCGTCGCCGAGATCTACAGCCAGGCCGCCGCCAACATCGACCTCTCTGGCGGCCTGTCCGACACGGCCGTGCTCGATCAAACGTTCAACGACGTCGACCTGGTGGGCCACCCGCTCAGCCTTGGATTCATCACCAACACCAACACGATCCCGTCGTTTTTCACGTCGACGACCAATACTTACCAGCCTTATCTTTCCCTGGGCGACGACGCATACGACTTGACCAACGACGAGATCATCCTGGGGCAGACATTTCAAGAAGTGCTGACGAACCTGGCGGACGGCAGTTCGGTGCTCACCGGCGTGTTTTTGAATATCACCGAAAGCGGCCCGCAAGGGGCAGCGCAAATCGTTCAGCCAAACGCTGCTCGACCGGATCGGTTACGCGGCGCGACAAGGCCTGGTCAGTCCGACCATCAACGTGTCCGCCAATAGCCCGCCGGCCTTCTCGAGCGAGGACATTTTTACGCTCGACGTGTCGGCGGCGGAGTCCGACCCGCAACCCACGGCCGAGACGAATCAAAGTTTGCAGTCGGTCGCGGCAAGTTTCAGGACCTTGCAGAATTCACCCTCTCTGGCAACCGACGCCGAGCCGCTGGCCAGGGCATTCGACATCGACATGACGCGCATACTCGGCAACAACTTCCTCAGCCTGTCGCAACTGCAAACCAATACGCTCGCCAAGGAATCGAGCATCGTGGCCTACTTCAGCCGCCCGCGGATCGTCATGATATCCGCGCAGTTCGTTGCCGGCTCCGCAACCACATCCGGGGTGACCGACGCCATCGATATCATCAACGACTCGATTTCGCCTGTCGGCGCGCCGGGCGTGTCCCAGGCCGAGCCCTTCTTGTTCAACATGACGCGCGGCACGTTCGAAAACCTGATCGAGCGCAACACGATCGCCGCCGTGTCACCCGGCGGTCAGAACTCCGCGATCGACAACGCCTACGATGTTTTCCTGGCGGCGCAGGCTCAGGGAATCGGCGTGATCGATATCACGAGCAGCAATCTGGCCGCCTTGTCCGCTCTCAATATCCCGGCGGACGCCAAAGCCCTGATTTCCTCGGAAATTGCCCAGGGTTCGGCGTGATTGTTCCGGAAAGCACCGTCGATCTGAACGGGACGCCGACCATTTCCTGGGCCAAGATCAATCTGGCCACGGGCGAATACATCGGCGTCAATGAGGATGGTGGAAACGAAGGCGCCTTCGAATTCGTCGGTTTGGTTGCCGAAGGTATTGAGTTGACAATCAGCGTGGTCAAATACTTTTCGCCGATCATGGCTTTTGATACCGGCGCGGTCCTGAGCGTCGCCTACGAGTTGACCGTCAGCAACCGAAGCCAGCCAGAAGCTGCCGTCAGACTCGCGGCGCAGAAGGAGCAAGCCCAAGAGCTCTACAAGCAACTCATCGAGAATAGCGAAGCAGTCAATCTCATTTTGTCGAGCGATAGCGTCGCACAAAAAGTCATCGGCAAGATCAACGGTGCAAAGAACGATACGGTTTACGGCGCGTCAGACAGGCGCTTGGGCGCGGCGGAAGAACATCTTCAATGCAACCCTGGATGCGACCATAAAGCGATTGACTGGCGAGGATCCCGCCGTCACCGGCTTAGTCACCGATCCGCTGCCGCTCTTGGCGTTGCCGGCAAACCAGACGAGCGGAACCACCAGTGTGACGAGCCAGCTTTCGCCCGGCTCGATCCAGGCAGCGGTGCAGACGACAAGCATCGCCGTGTCGCAGCAAATCAGCGCAAGCTGGTCTTCGACGGCGACCAGCGCTTCGAGGCAACGAACCTGAGCGCCGCCGCAGCCACCGTCGTCGATTCCAGCGGCAATACCGTCGGCACAGGTCCGTCGCGCTGGCCGCGCTCAGGCGCCGTCGCGCTGGGCGTTTCGGGCAACGATCAGTTCAGCGTCAACGGCACCGGCAGCCTCTCGGCTTATGGACCGGCCGAGACCGGACTGGGTGTCAGCGGCAACTGGGACAGCTATTCGGCGACCGTCACCGGCAGCGTCACGATCACGTTGACCACCGACGGGCTCACTCTCAATGGGACGACACTGCCCGCAGGGACCTACAAGATCACCACCGCCTCGGCCGCATTGAGTGGCAGCGGGCAAACCACATCGCCGAACTTTTCCGGCTCGATGTCGATTACCGCGACGGGCGGCGTCGTCAGCCTGGGCCCGGGCAGCGGCAACATCAGCGCCGCCGGCACGCCGCTCGATCCCACCAACGGCGTCACGCTCGACGGTTACACCGGCACGATCAGTGTCTCGGCCAATGGCAATGCCACGAGACGCTGTCACGCTCAGTGGCAATGCCGACCAACGTGCTGACGGTCGTCGGGCAGCCCCGCTGCGATCACGACCGACCAGAACACGCCGGTGACGCTGCCGACGAACATCGATACGAGCCTCTCGGACAGTTATGCGCTGACGGCCCAAGCGCCGGCGGGTTGGACGGTTGCGATCGACGATACCGGCAACGTCACGGTCACGCCGGCACCGGGCGTGCAAGCCGGGCACGTACCCGATTCAACTGACCGCCCAGTCGAGCACCGATCCCAACCTGGTTGCCGACGCGTACGTGACCGTCAACTCACGGCCACGTCCCCCGGCATGACTCTGGCCGTGAATGCCGACCCGGAGTTCACCGTGCCGTACAACGGCGCGCAGGTGCCAACCGCATATCAGGCCGTAATCCACAACACCGGTCCGACGGCCGACACGTACAATCTCACCTTCCCGACGGTCCCGGCCGGTTTCACGGTCCTCAGCAGCAGCACCAGCGTCACGATTCCGGCGGGTCAAACCGGCATCGTGGGCATCTACTTGCAACCCTCGGGAACGCTTCCCGCGCCGGCACGCCGGAATCGTTCAGCGTGACCGCCACCAGCGCGAGCAATCCGACCATCACGAATACGGTGACGACGAATTTTGCCATGCCCACGATCGCCGCGGTGACGGTCACCGATGATCCGACCTCGCTCAGCAGTACGCCGGGCGTTCCGGTGACCACCACCTTGACGATCACCAACGTGGGCAACGTGGCCTACGACGCGGCGATCAGCCCCACGCTTCCCTCCGGCTGGACGATCAGCGGCGAAGACACGCCCGGTTTCGCTGGCCGTCGGAGCCTCGACGACCGAGACCGTAACGATCACTCCCGCGGCCACGCCCCGCTCAATACCGTGCAGGACGTGACGCTGACCTACGGACAGGCCTCGGCACAGAATGCGGTGTCGGTCATCGGCGTGACTCCCAATCCGTCGACGGTGGAAGCGGATACCCAGGTCGACGTTACGGCCAGCCTGCTGGCCGGTGTGACGCAGGCGGAACAAGGGTCGGTGTCGTACACCGTAACGAACTCCCTGGGAACGGTCGTCTTCACTTCCACTCCGGTCGCGGTCTCGCTGGCGGAAGTGATCGGCGTGACCAACGTCGATCTGGGCACGCTCGACACCACGGGTTTCAGCCCCGGCGCGTACACGATCAACGTCAGCGTCAGCGATGCCAGTAACCAGCCCATCGCAGGCGCCACCGGCCAGGGGCAATTGTTCATCGCGGCACCGATCACCGCAACGCAATCGTTAAGTGCCAACACGCTGACGCCTGGCAGCGGCACCGTCACCGGCACGCTCTCGATCGCCGCGCAAGGACTGATTGGCCAGGTCGCCACGGACAGCGCGGGGGCCAGCGTGGTGACCAGCGGAAACCTGGCCTACGTGATCGGCACGCAGGATATCACGATCGTCGACGTGAGCAATCCGGCCAGCCCGACCGTGGTCGGCACGTTCGGCTCGGGCACGCTCAACACCGGCGGCACGAACCTGGGGCGCTGGCCGGAAATGACCTGGTCGTGGCCTCGGGCAACCCCAACGGCACTTTCAACCTGCTCGTCTATTCGCTGACGAATCCTTCCAGCCCGACCTTGTTGGGCAACACCACGATCGACTACCAATTCCCGGGCAGCCTGTTCGTGCAAGGGACCACGGCCTAGGTGACCACCAGCGGCATCGATTACTCCGGCGCCGGCCCGAGCACCATCACCGACCAATATCGGCGATTTTCTGGCCATCGATTTCAGCAACCCGGCCAGCCCCACGCTTTCCGGCTCGCTGGCCAATACGTTGGGCACGCCCGAGGGAGGCGCGAGCAACGTCAACGGCGGCGCGGCGGTCTCCAGTTCCGTGGCCTATGTGGTCGGTTCCACTTCGACCGGGCGGCCACGCAAACGGGGAGCGGCCAGTTACAAGTCGTCAATATCTCGAACCCGGCGAGCCCGTCGGTGACGACCACGTTACAAATTCCGGGCACGATTCAGGCGCTCGCCGTGGCGGTTCAGGGCAACCGGGCCTTGGTCGTCGGCTCCTCCGGGGGATGGCAGAGCCCGTTCGACAATTCACTGGATAGCCTGGCCGGCAATCTCACGCTGACGCTGCTGGATATCACCA
The DNA here is from genome assembly GCA_963699445.1 of uncultured Planctomycetia bacterium. GTDB lineage: Bacteria > Planctomycetota > Planctomycetia > Pirellulales > PALSA-1355 > CAWCAX01. Next base: position 1,414,114 of record CAVOTX010000011.1, on the reverse strand, counting down.
ATCCGGCCGATCCGGTGATCCTGAGCAGCACGCAGGTGACGAGCGCCACGGTTTCAAACCCGACGGTGCCCATTGGCATCGTCGCGCTCGCCGCCAACCAGTTCGCCATCAGCAATGTGGACTCCAACAGTTCGCCGGCCGTGCTGGTGGTCGACGGCAGCAATCCGACGAGCCTGGGCGTCACGGCTTTCACCGCGGCCGGCGCCGTGAGCGGCATGGCCGTCAGCGGCGGCATTCTTTACAGGTCGACGGCAGCCAGGCTGGACGTGTATCGTGCCGGCTCAATCACCAATGTGCCGGTGACCGTGACGGTCGAGGTGCCCACGACCACCGGCGTGTCGATCGTGGCCAACTCGTTCAACGTCGTCCCCTCGCAGATCACCCTGGGCGCGAGCTCCGAGACACTGGCGTGGACCTTCCCATCGCTGGCCAGCATTCCGAGCGGCGGCATCACCTGGCAGACGAGTGTCGTCAATCTGCAAGCCGGCGCAAGCCTGCCGGTGACGCTGGGCACGACCGTGCAATATACGGCTCTGGGAACTGCGGGGACCGAAACATTGCCGCCGCTGATCGTGGCGGGCGTGCCCGACACGCAGACGCTGACGATTCCCGTCCAGGTCGTCGTGCCGGGGGCCGCGGCGATTGCCAGCGCGTCAATTGCCGCGGCGCAGATTGGCAACACCAACCTGGCCGATCAGCTCGAAGATCTGAGCATCGCGTTGACGAGCCTGGTGCAGTCGCCGACCAGCCTTGTGTTCCTGAGCGAGGTGCAGGCTGCCATCGCCAGCCTGATCACGTTGATTACTCCCGACCCGTTCTTGGCGCCGTTCGCGCCGCCCTGGCCGCCGCCAGCGCCGCCTTGGGCGCCGCCGCCACCGCCGGCCAGATCGATGCGGACGTGGTCAATCTGGGCACGGCGCTTCTTCCCTGGCACAGGCCATCACCGACGAAACGGCGCATGGCTTCGCGATCGGCTTGGCCGATCCGTTCGCTGAGGCGCAACCCGGCTCGCCCAGCGTGTTCAGCATCAGCCTGCAAAATACCGGCACCCAGACAACCACCTACGACTTCAGCACCAGTGGATTGCCGGCCGGCGTAACGGCCATCTTCAGCCAGCCGTCGATCACGCTGGCGCCGGGAGCGACGATTCCCAGCACAAGCCCGGTCACCGTCAGCTTGTCGGAGAGCGGCAATACGCTGATACCGGTCAATTTTTCGGTCATTGCCACGGCCGAGGGGGCGCCGGAGATCACCAACGGCACGCCCGGGCAGTTGGAGCTGCGGCCGGAGGTGGTGCTGGTGGGCGCGGTGGCGGCCACTCCGCCCTACACGGCTGCGGGCGGCGTGGTCGACGTCAGCGCCACGCTGCAAAGTGCGGTCAACGAGTCGCGCCAGTTTGCCGTGTCTTACACCGTGACCGACATCAACGGCAACGTCCTGTTCACTTCCACCCCGGTGGCGACAACGCTGGGCGTCAACTCCACGGCGACCACGGTCGACCTGGGCAATGTGAATACGACCGGCTTCGCGAATGGAACCGACACCATCACCGTGACGGCGGTCGATCAATCCACGCAGCCTTTGCCAACCGCCACCGGCCAGGGCAGCCTGATTGTCGGCGTCCCGGTGACCGCGGTCCTTTCGGTCAACCCGGCCAACGCGCCAACCGGCAACCCGACGGTGACCAACTCGCTGCAAATCACCAGTTCGGTCCCCATGCCAGATCCGTTGACGCTGGATGGATCGGTAGCCACCACCCCGGCCACCACGGTGGCATTGTACACGGACTCGACGCACGACCTGGCCTACGTGAGCGGTCCCAATGGGATCTCCATCGTCGATGTCAGTAACCCAGCCGCCCCAGTGGACGACGGCACGTTCGGCGCGAGCGATATCGTCCAAGGCGGGCTGACCGTGGGCCGCGTGGATGAGATCGGCGGCACGCAGTATTTGATCGTGGGCACAACGACGGTGGGCACCCTCGGCTCGACGCCGCCATTCACGCTGCTGATATTCTCGCTGGCCAACCCCACCAGCCCGTCGCTGGTCAGCGACACGCCGTTCAATTATGGATTCCTCAACGACATGGTCGTCGAGGGCGATACGGTCCTGGTGCCGGTCTTGTCGTACTCCCTTTTTGGCGGGTTCTTGGAGAGCCAAAACGGCAACGTGATGGCGATCGACGTGAGCAACCCGGCCGCGCCAACTCTCGACGGCGTCCTGTTTGGCAGTTCCGATGCCAACGCCGGCACGACGCAGTTCGGCGCAACAATCGTCAACAGCCAGATCGCTTACATCGCCAGTTCCACGGCCAACGGAGGCAGCACGCAGGACGGCGTCGGCCGGGTCCTGGTGGTCAATTACTCGAATCCGGCCGCTATGACCTATAGCGAGGTGGACATCCCCGGCACGTACCAGGTCGTGGACGTCGCCGTCCAGGGCAACGAGGCGCTCGTGGTGGGCAGGACAGGCGGCACCAATGGCGCCGGCGTCACCGGAACCATGACTCTGTCTTTGCTCGATATTACCAATCCGCAAAGCCCGACACTGATGGGCACCACGCTGGTCACGGCTGCTCAATTTCCCACCAGCGGCTCGGGCTTCAAGATCTCGGCCCAGCCGTTGGGCAACGGACTGTTCGCGGTCAGCGAGGCATCTATCGACGGCAACTCCGAGCTCATGGTCGTCGACCCCAGCAATCCCAATAACATTGTCGTAAGCTACACGCCGGTCACCTCGCTGGTCAACGAGATGGCCGTCTCGGGCGATCTGCTCTACACCACCAGCGCCCAGGGACTGGCGATCTACAACATCGGCACGGTGGAGAGCATCCCACTGTCGGTATCGGTCGAAGTGCCGACCACCACGGGCGTGGCGATCGTGGCCAATTCGTACAGCACTCCGCCCGCGCAGATCATCACCGGCTCGACCTACGACACGCTCGTCTGGAGCGAGACGCTGGCCTTTGGAGATCCGACGCCCCCGTTCACCTGGCAGACGACGGTGAGCAATTTGACCACGGGACAGGTCGTGCCCGTGACGCTCGGCGCCACGGTCGATTTCACCAGCCAAGGCACGCCCGGCACGTTCCTCGTGCCCGGCACCGCGGTCACGGGGACCTCGATCATCAGCATCGTGCCCGCATCGCAGACCGTGCAGCCCGGTGCGACCGCGACCTACGACGTACAACTCACGAATCCGACCGACAGCCCGGCAACCTACTCTCTCGGTGTGAGTGGAGTGGGAGCAAGCATTGGCGGACCCTTCACGATCGCGCCAAATGCGACCGTTGACGTGCCGCTCGAGGTTTTTTCGAACGTGAACGAATCGTTGGGCGACAAACCATTTACCGTCTATGTCCAAACCGGCAACGGCGTTGCGGGCATGGCACAAGGGAACTTCATCCTGGCGGGAACGCCGATCATCGAGCCGAACCCGAATGCTTACGGCGTTTCGGCGACATTGACTCCCACACAGGCCACGCTGGGACAAGGCGACGCGACTCAATTCGTGCTGCAATTGACCAACACCGGCAGCACCGCCGAAGAATTTCATCCTCAGATCAGCGGTCTGCCCAACGGAGTGTTTGGCAACTTCGATGAATACTACGTGGACGTTGCTCCCGGCACCAGCAACTTCGTCGACACGCCGCTAATCATCAACGCGGAGTCCGGCCTAACGCCGGGGGCCTACCCTTTCAGCATTGCGATCACCGCCCAGGATAGCACCTCCACGACCACGGTCAACGGCACGCTGACGCTCGCGCCCCAGGGCGTCTATGTGTCGCTGAACCCGTCTTCCGTCGCACCGGGCGGAAGCTTCAATATGTACGTCTACAATCAGGGAACGGTGAGCGATACGTACAATCTGTCGCTGGGCGGCCCGGCGGCGGTCGTGGCCAGTCTGGGTATGAATTCGGTGACATTAGCGCCTGAGCAGGGGCAGGACATTCCCGTTTCGGTGGGCGCCATCGATTTTGCCAACGCCGGCTCGCTGCAACTAACCGCGACCGCCACCTCGCAATCCAATCCGGCGGTCGAGGCCCAAGGCAGTGCCACGGTCGCCATTCCGACGACCTCCGGATTGACTACCAGCTTCACCCCCTCCGCGATCACACTCCCCTCGCCGGGGCCGGCGACGTTCGACATGCTGATCGGCAACGTCGGCAATCTCAATGACTCTTACACGGCCACGATTACAGGAACCACCGGAGGAATCTCGGCCAGTCTGATCGGACTGGACGGACTGCCGACGCAATCGATCCCGCTGTTCCAACTGCCCGGCACGGCGACCGGCCAGTTACTGCTCGACACAAACCTGACGACTCCCGGCCAGGGAACGGTGACGGTCACCGTGACCGATGCCGCGGGCCTGGTGAGTTCGAGCACCGCGACGGTCACGATCGGCTCGCTCAGCAGCACGACCACCTCGACCACGGTGAGTTCCGACCATCCGACAGGCTCCACCTACGGACAGTCGGTCGAGTTCACCGCCACGGTTGCCGGCGGAATTTCGGGGACGCCCACCGGCACGGTGCAATTCGAGATCGACAGCGTGGATGTCGGCGCGCCGGTGACGTTGAGTGGGGGCACAGCCAGCTTCAGCACGTCGGCGCTCTCCGCGGTCGACCATACGATCACCGCGGTTTACACGAGCGACAACAGCAACAGCTTCGCCAACTCGCAAGGGCAAGTAGGCGAGAATGTCTCGCCCGCGCCGCTGACCGTGACGGCCGCCAGCCCCAGCAAAGTGTACGGGGCCACGCTGCCGGCGTTGACCTACACCACGAGCACCTTCGTCAACGGCGACACGGCCGCCACGGCCCTGACCGGCGCGCTCTCGACCACGGCCGCGTCGTCCAGTCCGGTGGCCAATTATCCGATCACGCAGGGCACTTTGGCAGCCGCCAATTACACGATCACGTTCGTTCCCGGCACGCTGGCCGTCACTCGCTGCGCCGCTGACCGTAACGGCCGCCAGCCCCAGCAAAGTGTACGGCGCCACGCTGCCGGCACTCACCTATAGCGCCGGCACGTTCGTCAACGGCGACACGGCCGCCACGGCTCTCACCGGCGCCTGGCGACCACGGCCACCGCGGCCAGCCCGGTGGCCAATTATCCGATCAACCAGGGAACCTTGGCAGCCGCCAATTACACCATCACGTTCGTCCCAGGCACGCTGGCCGTCACTCGCGCGCCGTTGACCGTGACGGCCGCCAGCCCCAGCAAAATGTACGGCGCCACGCTGCCGGGCTCACCTATAGCGCCGGCACGTTCGTCAATGGAGACTCGGCCGCCACGGCTCTCACCGGCGCTGGCAACCACGGCCACCGCGGCCAGCCCGGTGGCCAATTATCCGGTCACCCAGGGAACGTTGGCAGCCGCCAATTACACCATCACGTTCGTCCCAGGCACGCTGGCCGTCACGCCCGCGCCGCTGACCGTGACGGCCGCCAGCCCCAGCAAAGTGTACGGCGCCGCGCTGCCGGCGCTCACCTATAGCGCCGGCACGTTCGTCAATGGAGACTCGGCCGCCACGGCTCTCACCGGCGCGCTGGCAACGACCGCCACCGCGGCCAGTCCGGTGGCCAATTATCCGATCACCCAGGGCACGTTGGCGGCCAAGAATTACACCATCACGTTTGTCCCCGGCACGCTGTCGGTCACGCCCGCGCCGCTGACGATCACCGCCAATAACGAGTCGAAAGTCGCCGGCAGTGCGAACCCGCCGCTGACGTTTACGCCCACCGGCCTGGTCAACGGCGACACGGTGAGCAGCCTCTCGACGCAGCCCACGTTGACCACGACCGCCACGACCACCAGCATCGCAGGGTACTATCCGATCACAGCCAGCGGTGCGGTCGATCCGAATTACTCGATCACGTACGTCCCCGGCACGCTCGACGTTACATCGGCGGTCACCGGCACGGCGACCAAAACCACGCTCACGGCCAGCTGTTCCAATTCGGCGGTGTACGGCCAATCCATCACGTTCACGGCAACCGTCAGCAGCAGCGTCAAGGGCGCCGGCACGCCGGGCGGCATCGTCACCCTCCTCGACGGCGGCACCGTGCTGGGCACCGGCACGCTCCGCGTCGTACACGGCAGCGACGAAACGACCTTCAGCACATCGAGCCTGCCGGTCGGAACCGACTCGATCACCGCCGTTTATTCCGGCGGCGGAGGCTTCGCCGGCAGCACGTCGAACACGATCACCGAAAAGGTCAACAAGGACTCGACGTGTACCACGCTGGCGAGCAGCACCCGTTCCCCGGGCGTTGGGCAGTCGGTGACCCTGACCGCGACCGTCACCGTCACGGCGCCCGGCGGCGGAGTTCCCAGCGGCAGCGTGAATTTCTACGACGGCAGCTCGCTGCTGGGCCCCGGCACGCTGGCCGTGGTGAACGGCAAATTGCAGGCCACGCTGACCACCAGCTTCCTCTCCGTCGGCAATCACTCGATCACGGCCGTCTACAGCGGCGACGCCAACGACTCGGCCAGCACGTCGTCGAGGCTGTCCCTGTCGGTCTGCAAGAGCTCGACAACCACCAGCCTCGGCACGAGCTGCAATCCGACGCCCTCCGGACAATCGTTTACGCTGACCGCCAAGATCGCGGTCGCGGCCCCGGGCAGCGGCATTCCCACCGGCACCGTCACCTTCCGCGACGGAAATTCGACCCTGGGCACGGGCACGCTGCAAGTCGTGGGTGGGGTCGTTCAGGCGACGTTTACGACCAGCAAGTTGTCGCTCGGCCACCACTCGATCACCGCGGTTTACGGCGGCAGCTCCAGCTACGGAGGCTGCACTTCCGCCGTGCTCAGCGAAACGGTCAGCGTGGCTTCGGCCGTCAGCGCCGCCACGGTCAATCCGCTGGACGTGAACGGCGACGGCGTGGTAACGCCGCTGGACGCGCTCGCGGTCATCAATGCCTTGAACTCGGTGAACCAAGGGATCAGCCTGACGCCCGCGCTGCTGGCCGAATACGACGTCAATCACGACGGTCAGCTAACGCCGCTCGACGCCTTGACCGTGATCAATTACCTGAACGACGCGGCGGCCGCGGTGACTGGGCAGACCAGCTCGGTCTCGGACGAGGCGGTCGCGTTTGCCATCAGCGCGGCCTCATCTGCCGGATCCGGATCCAACTCTGCCCATCAGCAAACCGTGGACGCGGTCTTTGGGAATTACCCTGGCGGCAGCGTTTAGGGCGTTTTTCCGCCGGCCGGCGGCTGAAAATCCGGATCGCCGAACTGCCAAAGCATGAACGACCAGACGTCGGCCTTCTCTGCGTGCCGCTGCTTGCGCGTTGAGCCGATGCCGTGGCCGGAATGGTAATCGACGCGAAACAGCACCGGCCGACCGCTGGCGGTGGCGGCTTGCAGCCGGGCCGTGGTCTTGGCCGACTGCCAGGGCTCCACCCGCGGGTCGTTGATGCCGTGCGTCAGGATCACGGCCGGATACTTCACGCCGTCCTGAATGTGATGCAGCGTGCTCATCTCCAACAGCCCGCGAAACGCCTCTGCGTCGGCCACCGTGCCGAACTCCGGCACGTTGGGCGGGCCGTTCATCGTGGTTTCGAAGCGCAACAGGTCGGTGCAGCCCACGGCGATGTGCGCGGCGGCAAACAGGTCGGGCCGCTCGGTGATCGCCCGGCCGATCAGGATGCCGCCGGCGCTGCCCCCTTTGCCCGCCAGCAGAGCGGGCCGGGTGTAACCGGCTTTGACCAGATACTCCGCACAAGCGATGAAGTCTTTCCAGGTGTTCGGCTTGGTGGCCCGGCGGCCGGCGTGATGCCACGCTTTGCCAAAAGCTCCGCCGCCCCGCACGTGGGCCACCGCAATCACCCCGCCGCGCTCCAGCCAGGCCAGGTTCGTGGGATCGTAGCCCATCGCGGCCACGTGGCCATAGGCTCCATAGCCCGAGAGCTGCGTCGGATGCGTGCCGTCCAGTTTGATGTCTTGGCGGTGAATGATCGATAGCGGCACCCGCACGCCGTCGTGGCTGGCCACCATGACTTCGGTCGAGGCCAATCCCTCGGGCGAATCGAACTTGCCCCGGGCCAGCAGATCGGTCTCGGCAAACTTGCCGCTCTGGGGATCGTAGCGGTACAGCCGTCCCTCCTGCGTCCAACTGCGGGTCCGCACCAGGGCGCCCGGCAGTTCGGCATGCACCGCTTCGAAATAGCCCGACGGCTCGCCGGCCGGCAGCGCGATCGGCTCGGGCTTCGCCTCCGGCGAGTAGGCCACGCGCAGCAGCTTGTGGGGCACGCCTTCCAACGTGCCGACATACAGGGCGTCTTTGGCCGCGGCCAGCGAATCGACCACATACTCGCCCGGCGGCACCACGACTACGGCCGTGCGCAGCTCGGGCTGGGTCAGCGATGTGCGGACCACCTTGAACCGCGGGGCGCCCTCGGCCGTGAGCAAGTAGATGTCGCCGGCGTGGACGGCAAAGCCGGTCACCAGGTCGGCGCGGCCGCAGATTTTGGTCCAGGCGATGTCGGGCTTGCCGAGCGCGGCCAGCGGAGCGGCGTAGAGCGTGATGTCGGTCTCGTCGCCGTGCTTGATCTGCACTATCGCCCACTGGGAGCCAACCGGCACGATCACGGCCGGAAAATCCATCTCGCCTAGCGGCGGCGAGCCGGGGGCGACACTGCCGGCGGCGCTGCTGCCAAATACCATCGGCGCCCGGTCCGGGTCGCTGCCGATCGTGTGCCAAAAGGCCTGCGTGAATTTGTATCCTTCGGTGGGCGGGGCGTCGGCCGCGATTTTTCGCCGCCGGCTGAACGTGAACGACTTGCTATCCGGCAGCCAGGAGGGCAGGGCGTACTCGGCCTCCAGCCGGTCGATCGCCTCCGGCAGGTCTTTGCCGCTGGCCAGGTCGAACACGCGGAGCGTCGTCAGTTCCGATCCCGAAGCGGCAAACCCGTACAGCAGCTTCGAGCCGTCGGGCGAGACGCGATAGAAGCTGAGCGTAAAGTGATCCTGCGGATCGGCCTTGGGAAACGCCTCGGGATCGATCAGCAAGCGCTCGGCGCCGGTCGCGCCATCGCGAAAGTAGATCTTGGCCACGTTCTCGGCGGCCAGTTGCTTGAAGTAAAACAGGTCGCCGTTTGGACGCCGGGTAATGCCGTACAGCGACCAGGGGGCTCCGGCGTCGAGCTCGTCGATGCGGGCCAGCAGCTTTTCGCGGCCGGGCAGGGCGTGCAGCGTCTTGTCGGCGTATTCGGCCTGCGCTTTGACCCAGGCCTGCACGGCCGGATCCTTGAACTGTTCCATATATCGATACGCGTCGGCCACCTGGGTGCCATGATACGCATCGACAACAATCTCGACCGGCGCGACGGGCGGATCGGCCAGGGCGCTAGCCGCCAAAAGATGGGATATCATAAGAAATAGGCCGATTCGTAGTTTGTTGTGCATAGGGTTTGCAATCGTACTCCAACTCGCCGGGGGTTTGATGTCTGTTCCCGTTTGCCACCAGGGGCGATCAGGCGGCAACCGGCGCGGGAGCAGACGACGCTGCGATCGCCGTGAACGCAGCTAGTCGAGCACCCTACAGCTCAAATCCTGGTAGTGGCTCATTGCTTTGTCAAACGTGACCAGTTCGCAGCCCGCCGCCCGCGCGAAAGCCGCCAAGTACGCGTCGCTCCAGACCTTGGGAGAGAACGAGGCTCTTTGCGTATAGGTTCGCCACAACGGCTCCAGACCCGGCGGCTCGTCCGCGAATGTCACACGGGGATCGCCAACAAACGCGTCGTAAAGACGCGAGGCATCGTGCAGCGACACCGCCTCGTCATCGAGAACTTTGGGATTCGACGCCAACCGCAAGAATCCTTGCTGCGTCAATCGACAGAAGCAGCACCCTTGGTCGGGCACCGCGCCGAACCAACTCTTGGCAGCCGGATGATGGACATGCCGGCTGAACGCCAAGGCGAGCCAAAGATTGACGTCAGGCAGAAACATCATCTTCGCCCAGAAGCTCGGCCACACGTTCGGCGGTCAAGGCCATGGTGCCGGGACGTTTGGACGGCACGAGCGGCAAGCTGATTCGACGCTTCTGCTGGGGCGGTTCGACGCTGGCGCAGCCGGACACGAGATGGTTACCTGCATGCCTTCCGGCAATGTCAATCCACCTTCCGGAACGACCAGGCCATTATGTACTCGGCCTCGAATGTCCATGCGGTCATTGTCGCCCCGCAGAAGCGCAGAATCAAGCGCGGCGCCACAACTCGTCAATGTGCGCCGAGCAGCTTTTCGCCGCCGGGCAGGGCGTGCAGCGTCTTGTCGGCGTATTCGGCGAACCCTGTCCGCCATGCTATAATTACCTGCGTCTCAACGGAGGTATTTCCATGGCGCCAGAACTCCCTGCCGAGCTTCGGCAGGCGATGCGGCAAATGCAAGGCGCGGAGCCGCTGCGCGTTGTCGATCCCGAAACGAATGCGGCCTACGTCATCGTCAAGGCCGAGGTGTACGATCGATTGCAGCGGGTGCTCACCGACGATGACCCGCGCGATGCCTACCCGCTGATCGCCGCCGTCATGCAGGAGGACGATGAGCATGACCCGCTGTTGGCCAGCTACCAATCGGTGAGCCGGGACCCGCGGCAACCGTGACGCGGCGCGGCGATGTGGTCATCATCGAGTTTCCCTACGTGGATGGTAACCGTGGTAAGAATCGCCCGGCGCTGGTCGTCCAGTCCGACGCCAACAATCAGCGGCTGCAGAACACCATCGTCGCGATGATTACTGGCAACGTGCGATTCGCAGGCAAAGTCGCCACACAGGTGCCCGTCGATCCGCAATCAGCGGACGGACACTCGTCGGGGTTGAACGGTCCGTCCGCGGTCAGGTGCGAGAGCCTCTACACCGTTCGGCAGCAGGATATTCTGTGTACGATCGGTCGGCTGTCCACCGCCCTGTTGGCGAGCGTCGACAAGTGCTTGAAGGCTTCTTTGGGCCTGTCTTGACACGATGGCCGCACGGAGGGATCAAGAACCAAAGCATGCTCGGCCAGGCAAGGCAATAGAGTCAATGCGACTGCGACGTCGTACGTGACAACTCGTCAACGCCCGCCCACCTTACGGCTATCGATTACTTCCGTCTCTAATATTTCGACGGCCTTCGTGAACGCGTCGCCCAGGCTGTCCTTGGAGGCGAGCACGCGTTCGAGATCGCAGTAGTTGAGCGGGATATGTGCATGGGCAAGCCGGTTGCCGTCGGAGGAAACGTGTATATGGGGACCCCGTTTGAACCTGTCGGTCCGGGTCGCGCCAAAGTGGCCTGGCTCACAATGAAGCGCGACGAGTTCCCGCTCGGGCGAATGTGGCTGCTCAATCCAATACAGGTGGAGTGACGCCTGATTCATAAGCCACACCTTGCGACTGGAGTCTTCCGCCCAGACCTCGAAGTATTGCGCTGTAAGCCAATTAACGCGCGTGCGGAAGCGCCGATCGCGGTGCGACGCGCCGGTCTCAACATCGCAGGCTGACACGACCGTGCCAAGCCCTCGCACGTTTAGGTATTTGACAGGGACATCCTTCACGTGTCCGCCAGCCGTTGGGCGAATGGGCCGAAACAGACGTTGCACAAAACCGATTCTCTCGGCGAGGCTTCGTATCGAAATCTGATTGGCGTTAGGTTCCGCGGCCATGGTCACAGGTCGATCTCTTCAAGGTCTTGGATCGCGATTCCAAACAGATCGGCGATAATGCGGTCGAGATCGCTGTCCATTGTCCCCTGCGAGGGGTCACCGATGAGAACGTCCACAAGCGTTTGGATGCGGTTCATCGTGCGAGGTGGAACGCTCGCGGGGGTGGGAAGCGTGAACGATTTGAGAGTCGCAACTTCGAGACGCGCGTATCCTCCACGAAACTTGTGGGATTGAGTCGCTATCTGCCAGTGCCCGACCCGTGAATTGAGCACGGCCAGCAGGTACTTCAGGACGTGGAGCTCGTCGGCCTGTTCCTTTGGGTAGCAATACGGGGAGTGCGAGATGACGTATCCTCCCGCAAAGTCCAGCGAGAACTTCGGGTAAAGCGAAATGTGTGGGCTTATGATCTTTGGCCGGAGCATGGCGCTCGGTCGCCGGGGCCAAAGCGGGCGCCACCACGACTTCGGATCTCGTTGCACGGACCGCCGGTGCTTGAGCTTCGCAATGTTTGATTCAATATGCGACCACGTTAGCGGGAAGGCCGCCCGAGCGGCGTCCTCGGTCATCAACTGGTCACCATCGAAAGGATAGAAGATAACCCGGTCTGGGTCTGACGGTACACGGTAGCGCTGCATGCGGCGGTCCGTCAAAAACGGCCGGTATGCGCGCTCCTCACCAGGCGGGACGTCACTGATTTTGCGAATAAACACAGTGTCAGCCCCGGTCACAACACCCTGCCGCACGGACGCAAATATTTCAAGAGATGGAAATCTCGTAACCTTGTCTTGAATTCGCTGCTCTTTTGGAGATAGCACGCGCCAGCTTCCTCGGCGGAACGTGCTCTGGTCGGCCGTGTGGATCGAGTAGTAAGGATTGGCCGCTGGTTGCGAATCAAGCGCTTCTTGAAGTGCATGTCCTGCAAACGATACGCATCGAACGACGACAGCTTGCGGCCCGGCGGATGGGCGCTCGTCGGTCTGCTTCTTCTCCAGAATGAGCAGAATCGGGTATGAACTCGTTTCATCAAAGACTGCGGCGTCGGAAAGGTCGACGAGAAAACGGATCCAACACTGCTCGGCCAACGCATGGCGCAGCCCCTTCGCGTTCTCCGACAAGAGGAATGCGTGGGGCAGCACATAGAGCATAAAGCCGCCGGGCTTAAGTAGGTCGAGCCCGATCCGAATGAACGCGAGGTATAGGTCGCCCTTGGCGACATCGTATTTCTCCAGGAAATCGGTGACTCGCGGTTGCCACTCAGAAAGTATGTTCTCCCATTTGACGAACGGCGGGTTCGCAAGGATTGCGTCGAAGGTTCCGACAAGTTCCGGCCGTTCGGTGATGAATTTAATTGCTTCATCATGATAGACGTTAATATGTCCCGGGAACGACCCGGTGAGTACTAAATGAAGCAGCGACAGAGAAAGCTTGGTCGCCTTGCACGCGTTCGATTCGGCGTCAATGCCGACCGTACTCCGGAACGCGACATCCGCAACCTTGCGAACGTCGATTCGATCCATCGGGTCGCACTGCATTTCCAAAAGGGTTCTCAGGAACATCCCCGATCCGCACGCTGGATCAGCTACACGAAGCCTTCGGAAGGCCGATGGAGTGTGGGATTGCTTCAAGAAGCGAGCGAAGAACCGTGCAATGTATTGAGGTGTATAGACCCCGCCCATTGACCTGTCGGAGATCTCGTCAGGAACCGACGCAAACAGCGTCTTCTGCGCAGACACCTTCTCTTTTAGCACCGAAATATAATGCTCGTAAATTCTGCTCAGGGCGTGTTTAGACATGAGCGAGAAGTCGTATTCGTATGGCGCGAACCGATTCTTATAGAAGCTCGAGAAGAGTAGCCGAGCGCTGTCGGGGTCGAGTGCATCGAAGCCTTCAAGCGATGCCACGTCGACTAACCCATCAGGAATGGTTGGTACCCCGAGTTTGTTGAGCGCTTCGAGAATCGTCTGCTTGACAGTCTGCGGCCCACCAGCAGACCGGTAGAGTTCGATAAGTATTTGATTTTGGTTTCGATTTGACTTTCGAAGGTCATCCTCAATTGCCCGCACGAAGAAAATCGCGTTGAATAGCTCCGCGATTGCCTCCGTCCCTACGAGCGGACCAAGTTCTGCCGCGAGCATCCGCTTCCAATCGGAGACCGTCTGAATCAGGGCGGTATCCAGTGCTGGGACATTCGGATTCGGCCGCCGGCCAATAATCTGTTCAAAGCTTTCCGCCCGCCACGCGTCTGGGTACTCAAGAAGTGAAGTGTACTCTGCTTTGACTGGCTTCACGCGGTTGTATACGCGAAGGATTCCGTTGCGGTCGGGAAACAGGTGCCAATCCACGAGATTGTTGTACGAAATCGCGAGCAGTCGATGCTGGGCAGTCCAGTCGAGCTGCCCAAACGAATGGTTGTTCTGCAAGAAGCTTATCACGGCGGTGTTGTCAAGGCCGTGTTCGACCAGAAGATGGCCGTTTGCGAATGACTCGGTTCCAGGGTACTCCTGGATCTGGTCGCTCGGATGCCAGCCGTTTTCGTCCGCAAACCGTTGCAGCCATTCCCCACGTTTCGAGGCAGGGAGCGTCCTCTCAGTGAGCATCCACACGGGCTGGGTGGTATTTGACATCGTGTCGTGACGGCCTTAATAAGTAGTCTGAACCGGGGCGCTTCGATCCTAACAAATTCTCGTTGTCCAGGTAGCAGCCTAGAACCGGACCGAGCCGCCCGCCTGAAGGGCGGCGACGCGGAACGGGGCGTCGCTTAGTGAGCCCAACGTCGCGGTCGTATTTCCGCCTACGCCGGTGCGCGGCGCAATTCCATCACATCTTCGATGTCCGACACCACTGGGCCCCCCCTACACATCCAAATTCCTCACCTCCAGCGCGTGCTTCTCGATGAAGTCGCGGCGGGGCTCGACCTTGTCGCCCATCAGGATGCGAAATAGCTCGTCGGCGCCGCCGGCGTCTTGCATCGTCACCTGAAGCAACGTGCGGTTGGCCGGATCGAGCGTCGTGTCGCGCAGCTCTTCGGCGTTCATTTCGCCCAGGCCTTTGAATCGGGTGATCGTCAGGCCCCGCTCGCCGGCGGCGCGGATGGCCGGTAGCAGCCCGCGCAGGTCTTCCAGGCCGGTGGCGTGCTCGCCGCGACGCAAGGTGAAACGGGCCTCCTCGGTGCCGGTGCGGTCCTGGGGAATCAGATCATTGATCGAAAAGCCGAGCTGCGTCAGGTCGCTGAGCATGGTGTTGACGGTCCGCACCTCGTGCAGCTCGACGATGTGCAGCTTCGAGACGCCCTTGCCGTTGGTGGCCGCGGCGCCGTCGGCCGGCTCGGCCGGCAGCGGCGAAGCGCCTCGACGGGCGCGGCCTGATTGTCGGCCACGGCCAATTCGCCGCCCGCTTTTTCCTCCTGCTGGGTGACGAAGGCGTCGAGCTGCTCGCGGGTGGTGAACCAGTAGTCGTGGCTGCCCAGGAAGACGTGATAGATCGGCAGCTTGAGCGTATTGACGTCCTGCCGCAGGGCGTGGATCCGCAGGCTGATGCCGCGGCGCTCGAGCGCGATGATCGAGTCTTCCATGGCGGCCAGCGTGCGGGCCAGGCGGGTCATTTGCTCGCCTTCGATCCGGCGTCCGTCGCCCGGCTCGAACACGGCCTCGGCCAGGCCCAGGTCGAGCAGTTGGGCTTTCATTTCCTCTTCGGTCTGGACGTAGTAGGTGTCTTTTTTGTTCTTGACGCGGAACAGCGGCGGCTGGGCCACGTAGACAAAGCCCTTGGAGACCAGCTCGTACATCTGGCGATAGAAGAAGGTGAGCAGCAGCGTGCGGATGTGCGAGCCGTCGACGTCGGCGTCGGTCATAATGACGATCTTGCCGTAGCGGCGCTTGGACAGGTCGGTGTCCTCGCCGATGCCGGAACCGATGGCCGAGATCATGCTGCGGACTTCTTCGTTGGCCAGGACTTTGTCTTCGCGCGATTTGTAGGCGTTGATGATTTTGCCCCGCAGCGGCAGGATGGCCTGATACTCGCGCAGGCGGCCCCCTTCGGCGCTGCCGCCGGCCGAATCGCCCTCGACCAGGTACAGTTCGCACTTCTCCACGTCTTTGCTGGTGCAGTCGCGCAGTTTGCCGGGCAGCCCGCCGCCGGAGAGCGCGCCCTTGCGCTCGCGGAGCAGGGCCTTGGCTTTGCGGGCCGCCTCGCGGGCTTCGGCCGCCAGCAGGGCTTTTTGCACGATCACCCGGGCGGTCTTGGGATTCTGCTCCAGGTAGTTGGTCAAAAACTCGTTCATCACCGAGGAGACAATGCCTTCGACCTCGCCGTTGTTCAGCTTGCCTTTGGTCTGGGCCTGGAACTTGGGCTCGGGCACGCGGACCGAGACGATGGCCGTGAGTCCCTCGCGAAAGTCTTCGCCGCTGGGCGTCAGGTCTTTGAAGATGTTGTGCGTCTTGCCATAGCTGGACAGCGTGCGGGTCAGGGCGGTGCGGAAGCCGGAGAGGTGGGTGCCGCCGTCGATGGTGTTGATGTTGTTGACGAACGAGTGTTCGTTGGTGGTGTATTCGCCCGTGTATTGCAGGGCCACTTCGACGCCCACGTTGTCTTGCTCGCGGGCCACGTAGATGATGTCGGAGTGCAACGGTTCGCTGGCCCGGTTCAAGTGTTCGATGAATTGCAGCAAGCCGCGATCGTACTGGAAGGTTTCGCTTTGTCCGCTGCGGAGGTCGTGAAAGGCGATCTTCACGCCTTTGTTGAGGAAGGCCAGCTCCTGCAAGCGGCGGTGCAGGATGTTGAAGTCGGCCTTGAGCGAGCCGAAGATTTGCGGGTCGGGCTTGAAGGTGGTCTTGGTGCCGGTCTTGTCCGACTTGCCCACCCGGCGCACCGGGCTGGTCGGCACGCCGCGTTCGTATTCCTGCTGATAGACGTGGCCGTCGCGGCGGACTTCGACCTCGCACCATTCGGAGAGGAAGTTCACGGCCTTGACGCCGATGCCGTGCAAGCCGCCGGAGGTTTTGTACGCCCGCTTGTCGAACTTGCCGCCAGCCTTGAGCATGGTCATGACGGCTTCGAGCGTGGAGATGCCGACGTCGGGATGGGTCTCGACGGGGATGCCGCGGCCGTCGTCGGCCACGGCGACCGAACTATCGACATTGATGGTGACGGACACTTCATGGGCGTGGCCGGCCATGGCCTCGTCGATCGAGTTGTCGACGGCCTCGTAGACCAGTTGGTGCAAGCCGGACGACTCGGTGTTGCCGATGTACATGCCCGATCGTTGGCGGACGTGCTCCAGGTCGCTCAGAACGCGGATCTGACCGGCGCCGTATTCGCCCTCCATTTTTTGCAGGTCGGGCATCTCGACCGACTCGTGCGGCGTCGGCTCGGCCGGCGCGTCGTGCGATCGGGCGGCGTCGCTGGGTGTTGCGGCGTTGGGTCTGGGGTCGGCCGATTTCCCATCAGCCGGTTGATCGCCGGGCGGCTTGGGTCGTTTCTTGTCTTCTGCCATCTTCCTTACCTGCCTTGCTTGTAGGTAGCGTGTTTTGTTGTCGCTCGACTCGGGCAGTTCGTCCCTCCGTGGGCGGTACATCCGGACGCGCGAAAAATAAATCTGTGTTCTGCCGGCCCTCACCCTACCCTCTCCCTGCAGAGAGAGGGGTTTGCAGGCGGCCTGCGGCCCATCGCCAAATCAACGCCCGGCGCCGAATCAACACCGGCCGCCGAGTCCTGTCGGCCGCCGAGCGAATCCGGCGGCCGGTCAACGTCAGTCGATGATTCCGATACGGAATTTCAGATCGCGAATGTTTTCATCGGGCACGAGTTCGGCGAGCCGGGCCAAGAGCCGCGTCTTCTCGAAGGAAAGTTCCTGCATCACGGTCGAGTTGGCGACCAGCACGTCCAGCACGCCGCGGCGGACCTGCCCGGCCCGCGAGCTGGCGGCAATCGCCGAGCCGGCGGCCTGGCTCCAGGCCTCGGCGCAGCGCCGCCCGACTGCACCCGGGCGTAGCCGCGGCGGGCGAGCAGTTCGGCCAGGATGTTGCCAATAGCTTTGGGTTTGGGCACAGGTTTTCCGGAGTGTGTTTTCTCTGAGGCGATCTCGATGTCTGTACGAAGCCACCGGGGGATGGCCGACGGCCCTTCGTACGAACGCCGCGTGTCGGCAATCGGAATTGCCTCCTACAATTTGCGACAAAACCACATAAACGGACACCGAATCCGTGCGCGGGGGCGTTAACGGTCGCGGGCCAGCGGCATGATCACGTAGCCATAGCCGTCGTCGGTGGTGCAGACCGCGGCGCTTTCCGAATCTTTCAGGTCCAGCGTGAAGGTTTTCTCGGGGTCGAGCACTTTGAGAAAATCGCTCAGGTAGCGCGGGTCGAGCGTGATGCCCAGCTTGGCGCCGTCGTAGGCCACGGGCAGTTCGATCCGCGATTGCCCCACTTCGGCCGTGCGTCCGCTGAGCACCAGCGAGCCCCCCTCGAAGGTGAAATCAACGCCGCGGCTTTCCTCGCTGGTGACGATCGCCGCCTGGCGGACCGCGGAGTACAGGGGCCCCACGGTCAGCTCGATCTGCGCGGCGCCGGAGCGCTGCGGAAACACATCCCGCCACTTGGGAAAACGGCCTTCGACCAGCCGCGAGTAAATCGTCGTGCGCGGGGTCTTGACGAGCACTTCGTTGGCCCGGGCCGAGATCTGGATCACGGCGTCCGGATCGGTCAGCGCCCGCTCGATGAGGGTCATGGCCTTGGTCATGACGATGGTCATGCTGTCGCCCGAGGTGTGGCCGCCGACGCTTTTGGCGGGCACTTCCATCTTGGCCAGGCGGCGGCCATCGGTGCCGACGCCGATGATCTTGTCGTCGGAGAATTCCAGCAGCACGCCGCCCAAGGCGTAGCGGCTGCTTTCGTTGTCGGTGGCGAACACCGTGCGGCGGATCAGCTCCTTGAGCAAGCGGGCCGACAGTTCGTGATACTTCGATTCGGTGAAATCGGCCACGGCCGGAAACTCGTGCGGGTTCTCGGCCGGCAGGCGAAACTCGCTCCGCTCGCCCCGGACCACGGTGCCTTGCGCGTCGGCTTCGATCCGCAGTTGTTCGTCCGAGCTTTCGCGCAAGATCGAGCCGAAGCGGGCCACCGGCAAGATCGCGGCTCCGGCCACCTGCACGTCGACGCCGGGCACGCTGGTGCGCACACCCACCTCCAAGTCGGTGGCCAGGACGATCGCCGACGTCTCACTCACCTCGAACTTGACGTTTTGCAGGATCGGCTTGGGGCTACGGCTGGGGGCTACCGCCGCGGCCGTCTGAAAAGCGGCCAGCAATGCTTCGCGGTCGCAGGTGACTTTCATGGTTCAGTTTGTGCCTTTCCTGTTCTGGATGGTCGAAGCCGACTTGCGCTGGAAGTTGCTTCTGGTATTAAAGATCTTTGATCTAAGCAGCAGTAGTAATGCGAGGCGGAAATATGTTCATGGCCGATACGTTCGTCCGGAAAAGCCGTCTGGCAGCCAGCACTTACGGCCCTCGCGCTGCATCTGGATAAGTTGTCGCCCGGATGTCGCCAGAGCGTCGATCGGACGTTGCCTGACCGGCCGCCCGGTCGACTTCGGCAATCTCGATGTTCACAGCCGCCGGTCGCAGGGCCAGTGTCGACAGCCGAGCGACAGGTTTTCCCCAGTCGTCAGGCCACCAAGGTCTTTCTCAATTCCGACACCGCATGCCGCGTGGCCGGATCGCGTTTCATCATTTTTTCGGTACGACGTTGCCCGTGCAGCACCGTGGTATGGTCCCGTCCGCCGAAGTAGCGGCCAATCTGCTCCAGGCTGGATTGCGTCAACAGCCGGGCCAGGTAAATGGCCACGCCACGGGCGGCAACCACCGCCTGCCGGCGGGACGGGCTCTTCATGTCGGCCAGAGTCAGCCCGAAATACCTGGCCGTGGCGCGGGCAATCTCGGCGCAGCGTGAGCGTCAGGGCCGGCGAGTGCTCGGCCGCCAACTGTTCAAGCGCGCTTGAACGTAGCGAGCCGCTGCGCGAAGCCAGCTCCAATCGCCGCACGGCCCCCTGCAACGCCGTGACCGGAACACTCGGTCCGCTGGCCAGAGCGGCCAGGGCACTTTTGGGCAGCGTCAATCCGCGAGCCCGGGCAAGCTGCTCCAGAATGATGCGCCGGGCACCCGGTCCGGGCAGCGCCAAAGGCACGATCAAGCCGGCCGTCAGGCGGCTGCGCAAACCGGCGGCCAGCGCCACGATCTGCTGCGGCAGCGAACGAGCGGTGATCAGCACGGCCGCATCGCGGCCGGACAGCTCGTCGAGCGCGTGGATCAGTTCTTGCTGGGCGGCCCCTTTGCCGGCCAGTTGCCCCAGGTCTTCCAGCACCAACAGGTCGGCCGAGCGGACACGCCTGCGCCAGGCGGAAAGCTCCTGCCGGTCGAGTGCCTGCGCATAGTCGCGGGCGAAGTCGGCGCCGCTGGTCAGCAGCAGGCTGGATCGGGCGTTCTCGTCGTGCCACCACTGGGCCAGTCCTCGCGCAAGTGCGACTTGCCCGAGCCGGACGAGCCGCAGATGACCAAGGGGCTGAAGCGGCCGGTGCGCTGCTCGAAGAAAGCGGCCACCACGACGGCGGCCAAACGGTTCTCCGGACCGACGACGAATCCGGGCGCAGGACTGCCGTCGGCCCCGGAATTCGGCTCGCTGGTCGAGCCGGATCGGAGCCCTGGCAGAGGGATCGTACTGACGCCATTTGCCACTGCGGGTCCGTCCAGACGGCGTGTTGGAATGAGGGCCAAGAATGTGCCGAAGCGCGAACCGCAATTATAGCGGTTTTGCAGCGATTTGCCGAGCCGCCGGACCCCGGAAAGTCGGCAATTTTACGGCCGCAAAACGGGTGCAAATGTCGGCGAAAAACCACTTTTTTCGCCCCGGGCGCCCGCTGTGCGGCACAGGCCCGCGCACGCTCCGCGCCGGGCCGCTGGCCACGCCCTTCCAAGCCGCTGGAAAAGAGGGCAGCAAGCACCGTGCCCCCCGCGGCACTTCCCCTTGCCAGTCCCGTAGGCGATAGTACGACTGCTGCCATTTCTCGCGAGACTTTCCGCGGTGCGCATCCCAACTCTCGAAACCGAGCGATTGCTGCTCCGGCCCCCCCAGGCCGGCGATCTCGATGCGCTGGCCGCGCTCGGGGCGGACCCCGGTGTGATGCGTTACATCGGTCCGGGCACGACCCACGATCGGGCGATCGCCCAGGAATGGCTCGATGCATGCTCGAGGAAGGTCGAGTCGGCGTGCCCGGACCGCCCGGCTTGCCCGGCTGGCTGCTGCTGATCGTCAAGTCCAGCGGCGGCTCGGCCGGACTGGCGGTGCCTCAAGATCCTGGCCGGGCAGCACGCCGCGGCCATCGGTATCGAGCCGGAAGTCGAACTGGGATACCGGCTCGGGCCGGGTTTTTGGGGTCACGGTTACGCCACCGAAGCGGCCGCCGCGTCGTTGCACTACGGCTTCGTGGAGCTGGGAATTCCCCACATCACGGCGATCGCCGACGTCAGGAATCTGCCTTCGAATCGCGTGCTGGCGAAAGTAGGGATGATCTGCCGCAAGACCTACTCGCTCGATGGCCGACAAATCAATTTCCACAGCCTGACGCGGGAAGAATTTCGGCGCCAGTTCCTGCCAGGCTGACGATGCTTGCAGCGCGGACCGCCAGATGCAGCTGCCCAGGCGAGCCCGGTTTAGCTGGCCGGCGATTTCGGCTTCAGGCTCAGAGCCAGGGCAGTCGGAACGGCAACGATGGTCGCCGCCGCAATGAACCAGGGGCCGGGCCCTTTGAGCCAATTGCCGCAAAACGGTCCGAAGGTCGTCTGCCCACGCACAACCTCGCCGCCGCCGCTGACGAGCAGGGTCTGCCTGGCCGCCGGCGGGGCCGTGCCTGGCGCCGACAACCGAGACATGCTGGCGCTGCCATCGCATTGCACCTCGTACACCCCGCCGGTCAAATGATCGACGTTGAATCGACCTGCGGCGTCGGAACTGGTTGACGCGACCAGGCGGCCGTGTTGCAACACGGCAATCGCTCGGCCGGCTGCCGGCACGGACGCGCGATCGAGCACTTGTCCACTCAAGCGACCGCCATTCGCCAGGGCAACGTCGACGATCGGCGACGCATCCGTCTGGGCGCGGGCCCTTGTCGGGGGGCCGCTGGCACCGCGGGCGGCGTGGCTTCCGAGCGCACCGGAACGGCCAGTCCCAGGCTGGCCACGAGCATCAAGGCGGTTTTGAATCGCAGGGAACGTCGCATCTTGCGCATTCTCCGAAATCGGTCGAGCTGATACGGTCGGTCCTTCGCTTTATCGGCAGCCGCCAGACCCGAACTCCAGCCTGACCGTTACAGAGTCGTTTTTCGGAAAAGAGGACGCGACACGAAGAGCCTTCGCAGTTTGCGCATCTTGCGGCCAGCCATATCGAGCCGGCGGCAAAACAAAACAGGCATCGGCAGTCATGAGCGACCGCCGATGCCGGTGGATGAAATTTGATGAAATTTGCGGAAGGCCGGCCGGACTTGCTGGCTTTGGTCCGGCTATCTGGCTCGCTGCGGCCGCGGACCGTTGCCACCGCCCGGGGGTGCGAACCCGGCGCCGCCGCCCGGCGGGCCTCCGGCTTTCATTTTGGCGGCGACTCCGATCAGGTTGAGGACGGCTTCCTGGACCTCGATGTGATAGGTGACGCCGTTGGTGATCGGTTTGACGAGCAATTGGATGTGGTCTTTGCCCGGCAACTTGGCCAATTCGGCGGCCAGGGCCTGATTAAGCGGATTCGGTTCCAGGGCGCCGGCAAATTCGACGATGGGCTGCGCCGAGACCGTGGCAAAGCCGGGACCAATGGGTTTGGTGGCGTCGGCCTTCGATTTATCGATGGCTTGCTTGAGTGCGCCGAGGGCGTCGGTGCCGAGGGCCACATACACGCTCTTGGCGCCGATCCCGACCGCAACGTCGAGCGTGCTGCCGATGACCTTGGCGAGGTCTTCGTCGGGCGGCACGGGGAATTTGGCGGTATGGAAGCGGACGTCGCCGTATTTGTCGGAATTGAATTTGATCTTGGGGATATTGGGATCCTTGGCCGAGAGTTCGGATAGCTTCTTGAGCGCGCTTTCGACGCGAGCCGGCTCGGCGATGTAGAGTCCGGCGATGCCGGTGAGGGTTTTCGAGCCGAGCAAGAGGGAAAGGCCGCCGTCGCTCTTGCCGCTGGCGACGGTGCCTTTGAGCGCCTCGATCAGATCGACCACGATGGCTTTGGCGGCCGTTTTCGTGGCGTCGTCCGGCAGATCGTCGGACTTGTCGATTTCCTGCTGAACCGTGGCCTTGAGGGTGTCGAGTCCGGCGCTGAGCTTGTTCGGCATCGTCCTTGGTGATCGATTGCGAAAAGCCGGCGGAGAAAGCCGACTTGGCGGCGGTGAATCCGCTGTAGTTCG
Organism: uncultured Planctomycetia bacterium; assembly: GCA_963699445.1. Classification (GTDB taxonomy): domain Bacteria; phylum Planctomycetota; class Planctomycetia; order Pirellulales; family PALSA-1355; genus CAWCAX01. Next base: position 1,391,026 of record CAVOTX010000011.1, on the reverse strand, counting down.
AGGGCGAAGCCTTGATGCCGGCAAATTTCTTGGCCAGTTCGCTATTGGCCCGGGCCGTCATGCTGACGTCGAGAAATGTCGACCGGGTCTGCTGATCGATTGCCCAGCCGAGCGTAAATTGGTCGGCGTCGTTGACGATGTCCTCGAGAGCTTTCATCTGGTTCTGAATCAGCTTCTGACGCAGCTCGAAGGTCGCGTCGTCCTCGCCGTCCTGCTGCTTCAGGCCGGCTCGGATGCCCTCCTTCAATTGGTCGACGGCCATGGTGCGATACATTTCGGGCACGTTGGCGATGTGAAACTGCACGCCCAACTCGAACTTCTTGTCCAGCCCCTCCAACCACTTCGTCGGATCCTTGGGCAGTTCGGCGAGCGAGTCGGTGCTGTCGGAGACGAAGGCCCAGCCGTTCTGTTCTTTGATGTAGATCTTGAGGTTGTTTTTCTCGACGGAAAACACGCCGTTGCCGACATCGTCGGCCGGTCCGAGCACGCCTTCCAGAGAGCCCAGCAACTGCTTGGTGTCGGTGACGGGCAGGAAACCCAGCCGGGGAAAGTTCGTGCCGTCGGTGCTGACCACCACGCCCCAGGGCCGGGTCTTGTCGAGGCCGTTGAGCCCCTGGGCGACAATCATCAACATGCCCTCGGCTTGTTTTTCCAACCCCGGTTGCTTGGCGATCTGTCCGATGAAAGCGATGTCGCTCATTACCCGGTCGTAGCCCGAAATCGACACGATCGCGACCGGCTTCAATCCGCTATCGGCGGCGCCGATGGCCGGAGTGTCTTTGGCGGCTGCCGGAACGTCTTTGTGCTTGCCAAGGGCGCAAGGCCCACGAGCACGGCGACCCATAGCAGGGAGAGCGGGGACTTTTTCACGATAGGATTCTCCTGGAAAGGCATTCTTCGGGCGTGGTGTTGCTCGCAGGGGGCGGAAGTTCGCCGCTGCGGCATTCGATCATGGGAAAATAGACCGGTCCATCGAGCGCCGGTCTGTCGCGCGTCTTATACCCAACCGCCGGGGCGAAAGTTTTAACTATTTCTCCATTCGCCGGCGGCTGAGGGTTCTTTTGGGCAATTACCGCGAAAAATCGCGGCCCTGGGGCTCAGGACGTCCCCTTTGATGGCTGGCCGCCGGGCGCGCAAAATCGCGAAACTGACGAATATCGTAGGGTATTCGCCCCGGCACGTCCAGGTATTGGGCCTTGCGGGTATTGGGCCAGCACGAATTTGCAGGCTCCGCGCAAAGGTTTGCGGCGTGCGCGAAAAAAAGCCTCCCGTGCGTGGCGGCCGGACTTGCAAGGCGGCAGGCTCGGGCGCGCCACAGGCCGCCAGCCGGGCCAGACGCTAGCGCTCGCTCCAATAGTCGACCACGAGCACCTTGTCGATTTGCGGGCCGGCGATCTTCTTGAACGCATCGTGCGCCGGGTGCGGCAGGTAGGCGTCGCGCGCTTTGGCGTCTTTGAACGTCACGAGAAAGCAGTGCGTGAAGCCTTGGCTGAGGTTTTCCACGCCGACGTCCGTTCCCCACTCGAAATCGACGATCGAGTCGATTTTGTCCGGCAGCGCCGCAAACGCATCCACCACTTGCTGCACGTCGGCCGGCTTGCTCGTGTCCTTGAACTTGAACAGCACAACGTGCCGCAACAGCTTTTCGGGTTTGGACGCTTTGTCGGCGGCGACCAGCGACAGGGCGACAACGGCGGTGATGAACAAGGCAACAAACGTCTTCATGGGAGCGCGGCCTTTCGGTTTTCGTTTGTGGCGGGCGAAATCAAGCGGAGTTTCAAGATAAGCCCCCGACGGGTCGGAAGCAATCCGCCAATCGCCACGGACGGGCGATGATCATCCGCAGATTGCGCAGATTTCACAGATCGGAAACACAAGCGGAACCGTGCAAGGCACGATCGGGCCGGCGACTCTCATCTCCTGATTCATCATCTGCGAAATCTGTGCGCGAACTCTTCGCGCGGCTTCTGCCAGCGGTTGCTCTCCTGATTCTTTTCGTGCCTTTTTGTGTTTTTCGTGGCTATCTGCCTTCGTGCCGTTTTTCCAGGTCACGTATTCGATTGCCCAGCATCGATCAGTCGGGCGATTTCCCGGATCATCCGTTCAGCGGCCCGGGCCCGATGGCTGAGCATGGACTTGGCCGCCGGCCCCAATTCGGCAAACGTTCGCCGGTATTCCACGATTTCGAACAAGGCGTCGTAGCCGAAGCCGTCGCGGCCCACTTCGGCCAGGCCGATCCGTCCCTGGCAGCGGCCGTCGCTGGTTGCCCGGATGTTGCCGGCCGGATCGGCCAGCGTGAGCTGGCAGGCAAAGTGCGCCGTCCGCTTGTCGAGCGGCAGGCCGTTCAGTTCGGCCAGCAGGCGGCGGCGGTTGTCTGCGGCGCTGGCCTGTGGCCCGGCATAGCGGGCGGTGTAAATGCCCGGCGCGCCAGCCAAAGCATCGACCGAAAGCGCGGTGTCGTCGGAGAGTGTCCAGGTGCCGAAGTGCCGCGCGTAGGCGGTGGCTTTGAGGGCGGCGTTTTCGCTGAGTGACTGGCCGGTCTCGGCCACCTCGGGCACAGAGTCGAAATCGGCCAGAGAGCCCAGTTGCAATCCGGCGGGCGCCAGCAACTGGGCGAGCTCGGCGACTTTGCCGGTATTCGACGTACCGAGGAGAAGAAAGGATGAAGGCGGAAGGATGAAGGATGAAAAACGAGGAGCAGATTCCGCTCGTTGGGCGCCCGTTTTTCCGCCTTCATCCTTCATCCTTCCGCCTTTCAAATTATTGCCAGCGGATTGCGGCGCTCTTCCAGCGTGCCGCGCGTGACCCCGACGCGATTGGCCGCGTTCAATCGGCTCCAGACCTGTTTGCCGCTCAGCCGGCCGGCGAGCAATCCGCGATACAGCTCGACCGTTTCGGCGATCTTCGGGGCCGGGGCGTCGTCCAACAGCTCGATCCGAAAGTGCCGCAGGCCGCGGTTCAAGAGCGCGGGAATTGCCTCGGCCGCGCTCTGCGGCACCGCGTTGTAGAGCGTGTTGCGGCAGCCGACGTCAGCCTTCAGCGGATGCTCCATGCCGATCCGATCGCGCAGCTTGACCTCGTGAACGTCGCACGGCCGGCCGCAATTCGTCTTGTTCGTGCCGGGCGAGAGCACCGCGCAAAACACGCAATGCTCCATGTGAAACATCGGCATGTGCTGGTGGACGACGACTTCCAGCCAGGCGGGCGGCACCGCCGCGGCCAGCTCCATCAACTGATCGCGGTTCGAATCGTACGACGCCGTCACCCGCCGCGCGCCCAGCGAGATCAGATACTGGGCGGCCAGCTCGTTGGTGACGTTGAGCGAAAAGTCGGCCACGACCGGCACACCGGCGCGGACGAAGAAATCGAGTCCGGCCAGGTTTCGCGCCAGGATTCCGTCGCTCCCGTGACGGCCCAGCGCGCGAAAGATTCCCAGTTCGTCCGGCTTCTGGATCCGCGGCGTGGCCAGCAGGATCTCGGCGCCCGCGGAGTGCGCCAAGTCGACTGCCTGGGCATATACGCGAATATCTTGGAAGTCGACACTCGTGCTGCGAATGCCGCAGTCGAGCACCGCCTGAAGCTGGGCCAGCGAACGGCAATGCACATTCAGGGCAGGGGACGCATCGACCGGCCCCGCGTCTGCCATCGGCAGCGTCCGCCGCAGCGATTCGAGCGCGGGCTGGTGCGAGCAGGCGCGCCTGGGCCGATCGCCGAGCGAGGCGTCGAGCCGCTCGACCAGCGCGTGCCGCAGCTTGCCCAAGACGCTCAAGGGGATCATCGGCCGGCCGATGATCCGCGCTTCGAGGCCAGCCAGCTCGTAGTGCGTGCCGCCCAGCCGCCCCAGTTGCTCGCGCAGCACTTCGGCCGACAGCGCGTGGCGGATCGCCTCGGCCAGCGGCTGCGGAGACTCCAGCCGCAGGCTTGCCCCGCCCGAGCGGGCGACGATCGACAGGGGCCGTCCGACCGCGGCTTCGACTTCCAGGTCGACGGGCAGCCGCCGCTGCGGTTGCTGGCCGCGGTAGGTCTTGCGCAGGGCGTGGGTCAAGTCGGGCTCGTCGGTTTTCCACAGGCATTGATCCGGATAGAAGCGATCGAAATCGATCGAGCCGTGGGCGAACGTCAGTTCGACGCAGCCGGCGGCGACGCGCTCTTTGAGCGAGTGCCCGTGCTGAAAGATCTCGTAGATTCGGCCGCCTTGCTCCTGTCCCTCGGACCGATTGCCCTCGAAGACGATGCCGTCGCCGCGCTTGAGCGATCCGCACAGCTCGACTTCCACCCGCTGCCCACGGCTGCCGCGGACTCGTCCCACCAGCACGCCATGCTTGGCGGAGCTCAAGCCCGGCACGAGCATCTTGTGGTCGCAGCCGCCGAGCCAGCCGGGCGAAAATCCGCGCGAGAACGACAGCTCCATCTCCTCGACGTCACGCGAAGTGAAGTCGAGCGGCGAGCCGGCACAGGCGGCGTCGATCGCGCGGCGGTAATGCCGCGTGATATTGGCCACGTACTCGGGCGTCTTCAGCCGGCCTTCGATCTTCAGCGCAGCAGGCGCCGGCGGCAATCAGCTCCGGCACGAGCGCATACGCGGCCAGGTCCTGCGGGCTGAGCAGGTACTGCATCGCGCCGGTGTCGACATCCTGTCCGTCGCAGATCAATTCGTACGGCAAGCGGCAAGCCTGGGCGCACTGCCCGCGATTGGCGCTGCGGCCGCCAAGCGACTCGCTGGTCATGCACTGGCCGGAGTAGGCCACGCAAAGCGCTCCGTGTACGAACACTTCGAGCGGCATCGCGGTCTTGCCGTGAATGGCGGCGATTTCGTCGATCGACAGTTCCCGCGCCAGCACCACCCGCTCCACGCCAAGCGCTTCGACCAGGGCGATCGATTCGGCGCTGCTGAGCGTCATCTGCGTGGAGGCATGAATCGGCAGCTCGGGACAGACGGCTTTGATCAGCCGCACGGCGCCCAGGTCCTGTACCAGCACCGCGTCGACGTCGGCCGCCGCCACCAGCCGGACCGTCTGTTCCAACTCGGCCAGTTCGCTGGGAAAGACGAGCGTGTTGAGCGTGACATACCCGCGCACGCCGCGCTGGTGCAGAAACGTCATCACCTCCGGCAATTCGTCCGTGCCGAGATTGGTCGCCCGAGCCCGGGCGTTGAAGCCCGAGTTCAGGCCAAAGTAGACCGCGTCGGCGCCGTTTTCCACCGCCGCGCGCACGCACTCGAAGTCACCGGCCGGGGCCAGCAACTCGGGCGGGGGGTTAGGACGATCGGACGATGCGGTGGGGCCGGTCATCCCGCTAGATTACCACAATCGACCGGCCGGCGCGGCGGATCGAACGCCGATCCGATTTGTGGAGCGCCGGCCGCTCGCCGGACGAACGAGCCGATTGCCGGCCGTCTCGGAAACAGCGGCCCTGATTTTTTTCGAAAATTGGCGATTTGTGCAATCCGTCGGCCGCCCGGCAGCGTACAGAGTTCAGCCAGTTATTGGACCCCAGTGACGAGGGGTGGGAAGGCAACACGATAGCCGAGCGGAGGGTGCCGCCGACGCGGTCGAGGAGGAAGGACCATGTCACTGCATTACCTGCTTAATGCGTTGCGGCCGGCCGCGGCGAAAGTGCCCGCAGGTCAGCTCATCGTCCATCCGACGCCGCACGGTCCGGCGACCCCCCACCTGGGTTACGCGCATCACTTTCAGCGGCCGACGCAGCACGACAAAGGCTGGCTGCCGCCGCGAGCCAGGTGACGTGCCGGCACAGGTCGGCAGTTGGTTGCCGGCGGAAAAGCGGGCCCAGATCCAGCGCAAGAAAAAGCCGCGCGGCACAGGGGCAGGTGCCGTGCGGCTTTTCGATTGGTGCAAAAAGCGTCAGATCGACGCGGCCTTGCGGCGGCGCCGGGCGGCAAACGCAAGGCCGACCGCGGCGACGCCCAACAGGGCAACCGAACTGGGCTCGGGGGTGTATCGCGTCACGCTCACCGAGTCGAGGCCGTTATAATTCGGGTCGTTTCCCGAGAACAGCGCGACTGTCGTCGAGCTGCCCGTCGCTTTGACAATGTACGATTCTACCTGCCAGCCAATGGGGTTACTGGTCTGTGAATTGTCGTTCAGGACGTTGAGCACCTGCGTCGATCCAAAGTCTGCGGAGAAGCTGTTGGGCGATCCGGGCTGAGCGAAATACGCAAAGCTAAAATTGTAGAAGGCGCCCGGCGTGGTGGAAATCACCTGCGACAGCTCGACGGGGCCGCCTTGGTCCGCAGCCGGGGTACCCAATAGCGCGAAGTAGGTTCCCTGGTACGGGTTCATATTTTGCCCTGCGTAGTTCTGAAAGGTCACGACGTTGTCGGGTTGCCCATCGGTGTTGGTCACGGTCCAGCCGGTGAAATCGCCCGTCTCGAAGCCGCCGTTTGTGATCAAATCCGCGAGCGCAGGTCGGCAAGAAATGGCCCAGCAAACGGCAATGGCGAATGCTAGGCTGCGGGCAAGTCGTGACGTCGTGGCGTGGGTCATTGGCGAATCTCCTTGCGATGTCGGACGGGGCGAAATTTTTTGCTGCATTAGCGAGTCTCCTTTCGACTCTGTCTGTTATGGACAGCCAGACGTCAATCGTCAAGTTTTCCCGAGCGAAAATTCTTGCCAACTTCAACCGCTGCGGGTTTTGCCGGCCAGCGGCGTTCGGACGAAGACTACTTCTGATCCGGCCAGCCGCGGGCCACTTCGACCAGCGTGCGCACGTAGGTGCCGCTGGCGCCGGCGTCGCTCCAGGGCTTGGGCTTGTCGCGGAACGCGGGCCCGGCAATGTCGATGTGTGTCCAGGGCTTGCCGTCGACGAACCGCTCCAGGAACTTGGCGGCGCTGATGGCGCCCCCCCAGCGGCCGTCCCCCACGTTCTTGATGTCGGCCACTTCGCCCTTGATGTTGTCGTCGTAGATTTCCGGATACATCGGCAATTGCCAGACCGGCTCGCCGCACTTGCGGGCCGCGGCGGCCACGGTGTCGCACCAGGCTTGGTCGTTGGTCATCAGCCCGGCCACTTCGGTGCCCAGCGCCACCACGCAAGCGCCGGTCAGCGTGGCCAGATCGATCAATCGCAGGGCTCCCTGATCGACGGCCACGGCCAACACGTCGGCCAGCACCAGCCGGCCTTCGGCGTCGGTGTTGTGAACTTCGATCGTGGTGCCGCTACGGGCCGTGAGCACGTCGCCAAGTTTCATCGCGGCCGGGCCGGTCATGTTCTCGACCAGGCCGGCCAGTCCGACGACGTTGACCGGCAGCTTCAGGAGCGCGATTGCCCGCATGGCCCCCAGCATCGTGGCGGCGCCGGCCATGTCGCACTTCATGGTGAGCATGCCTTCGGGCGTCTTGAGCGACAGGCCGCCCGAGTCGAACGTCACGCCCTTGCCGATAATGCCGAGCAGCGGATCCTGCTCGCCGGCGCCCTGATAGCGGACGATGACCAGCCGCGGCGGCCGGCTGGACCCCTTGGCCACGGCCAACAGCGAGCCGCAGCGTTCCGCGTCGAGCCGCTTTTCATCCCAGACCTCGATCGACAAGCCGCACTCGTCGGCCACCCGGCCGGCGGCCGCGGCGAACGACTCGGGATACATGTCCTGGGGCGGTTCATTGACCAGCCGGCGGGTCAGGTTGATGCTCTCGCCGAGGATTTGTCCGTGGGCCAGCGTGGCATGATCGGCGCCGGCCCAGTGCAACGTCTCGAACGGGTGGCGATTCTTCTCGGCCCGGTAAAGATCCTGCCCCTGGCAGCCGGCCAGCGCGCCGGCCAATCCGCTTTCACCCAGTTCTGTTGCCCAGCCATCGCCCAGATAAAAGGCCACCCGCGAGCGCGGCTTGGCCGCCAATTGCCGGGCGGCAGCCGCGGCCGCGCGATAGGCTGTGCCGGCGTCGAATTTATCTCGCGGGCCCAGGCCAACCAGCAGCAACAGCGGTGTCTTGAGTCCGGCCGGGGCCACGATCGTGAGCAGTTCGTAGGGCTTGCCGGAAAACTCTTTTTGTTCTTGGAGCCGCGAGATCAGGCCGCCGGTCGCCCGCTCGACGGCGGCCGCCGCGACGGAGAGCGGGCCGTCGGCATAGACGCCCAGCACGACGGCCTCGGCCTCGGCGGCGGTGATTTGCTGATCGGTGGGTGCAATGTGCATCGGTGGTTCCTTGGAGCGAAACTCGGACTTTGAGAAGTCCGGATTGTAGCCCTGATGCCGGGCGAGATATAGAACGCCGGCCGGCTAATCCGATTCGGGCGCGAGATCCACATCGATCACCGCTGCGGGGTAAATCCGTTGCAAGCGGGCGGCATGGGCGGCCAGCTCTTTCGGCAGGCGGATCCAGGTCATCGTTTCCTCGGTCCCCAGCAGGCGGCGGAGCACATGCTCGCCATCGGTTGACCGCGCTGCGGAAAGGGGCCAAGGCCAAGAGCTGAACGAATCCAGTGTCACACCCAGCGCGTGAAACGACGACACGCCAGACGGCGGAAAAGAACCGTATTCAATGACGGGCGCGTTATAGATCGAGTAGCTGACGCCGCTACGTTCGTTCGATTGCAGCCACTCGAGCGCGATGCGCTGCTCGCGCACGTTGCGCAGCTCCCAGCCCAGCCAGAGCCCAACCACCGTGAACAGGACGAAAAGCGTTTGCAGCGAAAACGCGAAGCAGCGGCGGCTGGGTTTGATCGGCGAATCCATGCCCGGGAGCATATCGGCAGCACGCGTCGGGCTGCCAGAGCGATTGTTTGCGCCGCGGACTCGAACCGGATCGAACCGTGCCTCGAAGAGTCGTTGGCTTGCGTCCCTTCTTGGATGGACCGGCTGCGGTGTCAGACCGACTACCGGGACGGATCGGATCGGCGGCCGGCCGGATGCGCATTGTGTTTAGTGGCAAATCCGGCGGAAATGCGGTTGTCTGTGGGCCGGCGCCCGTTCACAGCCGAGCGTTGACGCTCCGGAAGCGGCCCCCTAAACTCAACAGCCTGGTGAAGATGCGCCCTTGCAATCGGGCGGGCGCCGCACGACAAAACCACTTTTCACGCACAAACGGTAATCGGATGCAGAAACAACAAGCCACGGCCGCGGCGGCCACGCCCAAGAAACAAGACATCGATCAACTTTCGATCAATACCATCCGCACGCTGGCGATGGATGCGGTCGAGGCGGCCAAGAGCGGCCATCCGGGCACGCCCATGGCCCTGGCGCCGGTGGCCTATACGCTCTGGAACGAAGTGCTGCGCTACGACCCGGCCGACCCGACCTGGCCCGACCGCGACCGCTTCGTGCTCTCCTGCGGCCATGCCTCGATGCTGCTCTACTCGACGTTGCACCTGGCCGGCGTGCGGCAAGTGGAGCACGGCAAAGTGACCGACGGGCTGGCCGTGCCGCTGGACGACATCCGCAAGTTTCGCCAGTTCGGCTCGCGCACGCCGGGCCACCCGGAAAACCTCGACACCAGCGGCGTGGAAACGACCACCGGGCCGTTGGGGCAGGGCATCGGCAACAGCGTGGGCATGGCCATCGCCCAGCGCTGGCTGGCCGAACATTTCAATCGGCCGGGCAGTCTGCTGTTCGACTACAACGTCTACGCGCTGTGCAGCGACGGCGACATGATGGAAGGCGTGGGCAACGAGGCGGCCTCGATCGCCGGCCATTTGCGGCTCTCGAACCTGTGCTGGATCTACGACGACAATCACATCACGATCGAAGGCAACACGTCGCTGGCCTACACGGACGACGCCGGCCGGCGTTTCGAAGGGCTCGGCTGGCACGTGATCCGGGTGGCCGACGCCAACGACCTGCCGGCCTTGCGCACGCGCGTATCAGGAGTTTCTCAAGACCGACGACCGGCCGACGCTGATCATCGTGCGCAGCCATATCGGCTACGGAGCGCCCCACAAGCAAGACACGCGCGAGGCCCACGGCGAACCGCTGGGCGAGGAAGAAATCCGCGGCGCCAAGGCCTTCTACGGCTGGCCGGTGGATGCCAAGTTCCTCGTGCCCGACGAAGTCACGGCACACTTGGCGGCCGGCATCGGCGCGGGGTCGCAAGCTGCACGCCGATTGGCAATACCAGTTCGACGAGTACGCCGGCAAGCATCCCGAGCTGGCTGCCGAGTGGCGGCAAATGGCCGGCGCGCGAGTTGCCGGCCGGGCTGGGACAAGGATCTGCCCACTTTTCCCGCCGACGCCAAGGGCATGGCCAGCCGCGTTTCGTCGGGCAAGGTGCTCAACGCCGTGGCCAAGAACGTGCCCTGGCTGATCGGCGGCTCGGCCGATCTGGCCCCCTCGACCCGGACCGATCTGACGTTCGAGGGGGCCGGCGAGTTCGAGCCGGGCAATTACGTCGGGCCGCAATTTCCATTTCGGCATTCGCGAGCATGGCATGGCCGCGGCCGTCAACGGCATGGCCTTGAGTTACGTGCGGCCCTACGGCTCGACGTTCTTCGTGTTCAGCGATTACTGCAAGCCGTCGATTCGCTTGAGCGCGATCATGCACTTGCCGGTCGATTTGGATCTTTACGCACGACTCGATCGGCGTGGGCGAGGACGGGCCGACGCACGAACCGATCGAACACCTGGCCGCCGTGCGCGGCATTCCCAACTTGATTACGATTCGCCCGGGCGATGCCAACGAAGTGACCGAGGCCTGGCGCATGATCATGCCGCTCGCCGATCGGCCGGTATGCCTGGTGCTGACGCGGCAAAACCTGCCCACGCTCGATCGAGCGAAATACGCCGCGGCCTCGGGCCTGGCCAAAGGCGCCTACGTGCTGGCCGACGTCGCAGGCGGAAAACCCGAGCTGATCCTGATCGGCACCGGCAGCGAGCTTTCGCTGTGCGTCGAAGCCTATGAGCAGCTTACGCAGCAGGGCGTGAAGGCCCGCGTGGTCAGCATGCCCTCGTGGGAGTTGTTCGAGCAGCAAGACGCTGTGTATCGCGACAGCGTGTTGCCGCCGGCGAGTCACCGCGGCGGTTGGCGGTCGAGGCGGGCATCGAGCAGGGCTGGTCGAAATACCTCGGCCCGGCCGGCCGCTTCATCGGCATGAAGTCCTACGGCGCATCCGCCCCGGCGCCGTGCTGGCCAAGCACTTCGGCTTTACGGTCGACAACGTGCTCAAGACAGCCAAGGAACTGCTGGCCGGGAAATAGCGATGCGGCGGCCGCGATGGCCACCGATGCCGTAACATCCATCGCCGGCCGTTTAACGACCGCCGGTGTGATTGACGCCTTGCGGCGTCCATGCATCAAGCGCCGCGGTTGGCTTCGTCGTCTTCGGCCGGACCGGGGCCCGGCACGATGTCGCGGGGGCCGATGGCCGGCTTTTCGTCGGCCGAGCCGCCGCTCTTGCTCTTGCCATTGCCATTTTTCGGCAGCGGAGCCGGCGTCGGGCCAAACGTGCGGCCGGTCTGCGGTGCGATGCTCGTTGGCAGCGGGGCTACGTAGCTGACGGCCGAGCTATCGCCGCAGCAGGCCGGGGCCGCCGCGCAGCAGGGAGTGATCGGCACGCGCATCTCGACGACCCGGGGCACGCGGTAGGTGTAGGTCACCGGTACCTGCTTCTGGACCACTCGGGCAACCTGGATGGTTTCCTGTTCGGTGACCATGCGGCAGACCTGTACCGGCGTCTGCTCGACTTTTTCTTCGTATACCAGGCGGCAGGTGGTGACCGGAACGCGGCGGACGACTTCTTCTTCCACCGTGCGACAGACCTGCACCGGCACTTGCTGCTCGACCCGCTCGACGACCTGACGAGTGGTCGTCACCGGAATCTTGCGGACCTGTTCTTCCTGCACGATCCGCTGCACTTGCACCGGCACCTTGCGGACGACTTCTTCGTTGACGTATTTCATCACTTGCACGGGCACGCGCTGCGTAACCACGCGCTGCACATAGGTGGTTTGCGGAGTTTGCTGGGCTACGACGTTGGGCTGCCAGACGCGCTGCACTTGGGTCCGAGCCGGCCCCTGGAAGGGAACCCAGGCCAAACCGCCGCGCTGAACAACCTGGGCACCCGTGGCCGGATCGCAGGCGACCGTTCCCGGCACCCAGCGCAAGGCGGTGTACGTTCGGCCGGGCGTCACCAGGGCCTGCTCGACGAAGCCGCCTTGATCGACGTAGTCGGTGCGATACGTCGTGACCGGCTCGACGACGGTCGAGCACTGCTCGCGCTCCTGAGTTTCGACCACGGGCCGCTGGACGATGTAGCGTTCCTCGCGTTCCGAGGTTTCGCAGACCGGCCGCTGGACGATATAGCGTTCCTCGCGTTCCGAGGTTTCGCAGACATCGCGGACGCGGTCGTAGCTGGCGTCGCGCATTTCGGTTTCCCAAATCGGACGGAGCACTTTGTAGCGCTCTTCGCGCTCGGCCGTTTCGGTCACGGGCCGGGCCACGGTGTAGCGGCGCTCGCGCATCTCGGTTTCATAAACGGGCCGATAGCGGGTGACTTGCTGCGGCTCGTAGACCGTTTCGTTCTCGATGCGGAAGGCAGTCACCTGCCGCTCGTCGTAAACAGTTTGATACACCAGCCGATAGGTCTGGCAACATTCCTGAGCCTTGGCCGCCTGAGCGACCAGCGACCCGACGGACAGTGCGAACAACAAGCCGCGTCTCATTTCAATCCCCCGCTTACCGTGCTGGCCAGACTTTATTTCACGCCCGCAGGCGCTCGAACGAATCGCGCCGCGCGCCTTAGTGTAATACAAACACTCGCGGCGACGCTCGCGCGCCGTCTATCAAACTTTAGGTCACGATTCCCCGCACTTACTCCGGGCACGGCCGTCATAATCGGCACGACGAATAATTCGTGTGCAAATTCGCCGCCAACGGAGCGCCAGATACTCTGTTATTCGTTATACACAGAGTCTTGCGGACGAATACCATCGGGGCAAATAAATTTTGCTCTCGGAGTGCAGCCGCCGTCAAGAACGTGCGTCGCGACAAGCATTTAGCAGCAGCGAAAATTCTTGAAGTTGTTGCCGCTCACCGCCGACACGCGGATGCTGCGAGCGAATTCTAATCTCTCGCCAATCCGGCACTTATCTGGGCAAAGTTGCGCAGGCGTTAAGGTTTGACTTTTCGCGCCGGAAATTTCAGCCTGAAGCGGTCCTCTGCCGTCGAGCTCTTGAATCGTAAATATTACAATTTGGCCCTGGTCGGCAGCATTGCCGTGGTAGCAACAGCGCATGAAAAGTGCGGAAAAGAAAACGACCGGAGCCCCGGGGGCATTGTCTGCCGCGAGGCTCCGGTTCGTTGTTGCGCCGCCTGCGCTGAGTTGTCCGCGCCCTGGCCACCGTTGGACGCGTCTCGTTGATTCAGACTCCTTGGAGCCGTGCGCGTCAGATCGCGACTTCTTCGGTCTCGCCGGTGCGGATGCGGATGACGTTCGCCAGGTCGGTGACGAAAATCTTGCCGTCGCCCACTTGTCCGGTGCGAGCGCTCTTGAGAATCGCATCGATCACGCCGGCCGCGTCCTTGCCAGCCACGACGACCTCGAGCTTGACCTTGGGCAGGAAGTCGACCGCGTATTCGGCACCGCGGTAGGTTTCGGTGTGACCCTTCTGCCGGCCGAAGCCACGCACTTCGGTCACGGTCATGCCTTGCACGCCCTTGGAGTTCAAGGCGTCTTTCACTTCTTCCAGTTTGAAGTGGCGGATGATGGCTTCGATCTTCTTCATGATACGGCTCCTTGTTCTGTTGCCCCTGAAACTTGTTTTTACTGCAACCGGCTGACGATAGCCGGATTGAGGTTCCGCGAGTGGCTTAATGCACCTGGCGTGCCAACGCTTGGCAAGGAGTTGAAATCGGCGCCGGGCCGGCCACCTTAACCCAATGCGGCCAGAGCAATTACAGGCGGCAAGCATTCTGAAAAATGGACTCGGAGCCAGGCGCTTGCGGGTCGCGCCGCTGCGACGGGCCCGTCGCCCGGTCCTGCATTTTGCCGGCGCTTCCGCCCGGTTCCTGGGCAAATCCGGGCGAATTTCGTGATTCGCGCTCTCGGCAGGCCAGTCACAAACTTGTGACACCCCGTCGCTGGCGGGAAGTCGATGCGAAATTGCCTGGCCTCGCGCGGGCGATGCCGGCGGCGGATGAGCGGGTTATTTTTCCGCCGGCAATTGGCCGAGCCCGGCCACGACGACCTCCAGAAATTCCCGGGCGCGGCGAGCCAGGGCGTCAACGCCTTCGGGCTGCTCCGGCGGCCGGATCACGGGAGCTCCGATGTTCTCGCAACACAGGGGCATCTTGCGACCGGTCTGGGCGACGGTTGCTAACAGCTTGTAATGGTCGATCTCGCCGAAGCCCGGCCCGCAATCTTCGTCGCGGGGAAAATTGCGATGGTCTTTGATGCAGAAGCCGCGGATCTCGTCGGCGCAGGTCTTGATGTCGGCAAGCGGGTCGAGATTCAAATAGTCCATCACGTTGCCGGCGTCGTAATTGACTTTGATCGCCTCGTCGTCGACCGCCCGCGTGACTTCGGCGAAGCTGCGCCGGTGCCGGTCGAGCCGCCATGTTGTTTGACCACGATTTGCACGTGGTGATCGCGGGCAATTGGCGCGAGCAGTTTGAAGCGTTCGATCCAGAGCTGGCGATTCCCGCCTTCGGTGTGGCCGAACGTCAGGACCTGAGAGACTCCGGCGGCGCTGGCCTGACGGATCCGCTGGCTGAGCACGGCGACTGCGTTTTCCTGCTCGGGATAGATGGTGGAAAACATCATCAGCGGTTCCAGGCCCAGGTCGCGGCAGCGTTTGGCCAGCTCGGCGGCATTTTGCGGCGGCGCATCGGCGGCCACGACCGGCGCGTTCTTGCCGTCCTCTTCGCGGTGGCTCGTGCCCCAGGCCACGTAGCGGTATCCGGCATCGCGGATTCCCGCGAGCGCGCGGTTGAGCGGAAAACGGGCGTAGGGCAACGTCATGCAGGCGATCTGAAACTCGGTCGGCCGGCGCGGTTCGTCGCCCGCCCGTGCAAGTCCGGCGCAGGTCGCCGCCAGGGCGGCGCTGCCCAGGCCGGTAAGCGACCGGATCAAGAACGATCGGCGGTTGGCGTCGACGTGCGGAGCGGTGGGAAAGTTCATGGGCCGGTTCTCGACGATTTGGCGAGGCGTGGGGGAATGTGTTGGGGCTTTGGCGCGAACGAAAAACAACTTCAGCTTCTCCCGGACCGTCACCCTTCCCTCTCCCTGGAGGGAGAGGGGTCGCGGGCGGAAGTTATTTTTCATTCGCGCCTTAGCGTTCGAACTCCAGCACGAGCTTGGGCGTGACTTTTCGATCGTGGTATTCCGAGGCGTAGATCTGAAAGCGGCTGAACAGGCCGTCATCGGTCGGGCGATCGACGATCGGCAGAATCGCCAGCCCCTCGTTCGACGCCGATCCTTCGAGCCAGGCTTTGGCGAATTGGGTTACGTCGAGCTGGTATTCCAGCGGCGGATCGGCGGTGTCGGCGCCTTGCTCGGGCTTGACCACGATGCCTTTGGCGGTGTCGGCGGTGTCGGCAGCCGGATCGAAGTCGCCCGTCTGCCACTGCTGCTCGGTGGTGCGCCGCTGCCAGGTCGCCGCGGCTTCGTCCCAAGGGGCCTTGAGCCGGGCGGCTACGACTTTCGTGTTGCCCTGGCTGCTGGGATCCCAAACGTAGAAGCTGAGCGTGGCGCGCCGCAAGTGCGCCGCGGCCGGCTTGACGCCGGCCAGATCGAACCGCACCAGAAACGCGTTGCCCCGGTCGGCACGCCGCAGCGCGTTGCTCCGCGGCTCGGCGCCCGGCGCTTTGTCGGGAACCGAAAAGTCGGTCAGAGCGTCGCGCACCGCATCCCGCCCTTGCAGCACGATCGTGGCGACCGGAACGGCGTCGGGGGCCGTGTCGGCTCTGGCGGACTCGGCCGGCGGTTTGATCGCGGCGCTGCTCGCGTAACCGGGCGAGCGGTGCCTGCCGTCGCGCGGCGGCGTGCGGAAATCGACCAGCCGGGCCTCGGCTTTCGGTCGGGCTTGGGACAGATCGCCTCCCAGCCGCTCGCGCAGGGCCGCGGCATGCTGCGGCAGCAAGTCTGCAAAGGTGATGATGCCGGCATCTTCGCCGGCGGTGAAACCGGTGCCTTCGCGCCGGCCGGCCAGGCGCAGTGCCTCGCGCGTCCGCTGGCCGACGGCCCAGCGCGGCTGGCCCGACTGCCGCGCGAGCAGCGTCAAGTATTCGACATCCTGCTGACCGCGGCGATAGGCTTTCAGGCGGACGGAGGGGATCGGGTCGCCGCCGGCGGTGCGCGGCGGATAGAACAGGCTTTCGGAGTTCGCCGTTTTCCAGGACGCCGCATTGCCGATGGTTTGCCAGGGCAAGATGCCGTCGCTCTGGAGTGACCAGCTATCGAGCGCCCAGCCGACCGGCTGCATGTTGCTTTGTTCGATGGCGTTCGAGCTGCCGTAATCGACGACGATCTGGCCGAAGTCGTGCCGGCGGTCGAGCACCATTTGGCGATATTGGCGAAACGCCCCGCCGCCCACGACGTTGTAATCGAGCACGCCGTCGAGCGCGTCGCGCTGCCACTGAGGCCTGGAGATATCCGCGCAAACACCAACTTGGCCTGGCCGCCGGCTTGCTTCACGCCTTCGTGAAACGCCTGGCCGAACCAGCGCAGGGCCCAATAGTCCTGAAAGTTGGCCGGCTCGTCCAAGAGCCACGGCGACGAGCCGCGCGACCAGCCGGCCGTCTTGAAGTTGTTCTTGCCGTTCAAGAAAAACTGAAACAGCGTCTCGCGCCAAGCTCGCTCGTCGCAGTGCAAGGCCATCTGCCGCGACACCTCGACCAGCGCCTGCCGGTACGCGGCCGGAAAAGCCTCGTCGGCCCAATAGCTGCCGTTATAGTTGCCGGCCATCGGGCTGGGCCAGTTCTCCTGGATCGGCAAATAAAAGCACTCCACCGGTACCGCCCCGCGCGGCAAATCGGCAAATGCCGAGCCGTCCAACAGCGGCCCAAAACGCTTGTCCCAGGCGGCCCAATCGAGCGCCTTGCCGTCCCATTTCGGCGCGCAGCCGTCGGCCACCGCTCCGCTTTGATGGTACGGCACGCGGTTCAAAACCGTGCGGTGAAGCTGCGCCAGCCGATAGTACGAGCGCTCGTTCTCGGGTAGGCCATAGCAATTCATCTCGGGCAGGAAGCTCAGATGGTCGGGCAGGGTGAAATCCCAGACGGTGAGCTGGACCGGAAGCTCCAGCACGCCGTCGCTCGACTCCAGCCGCAACTTGGCGGTCCGCTTGCCGGCCGGCACGTCGTGCGGAATGTAAAGCTCGCACAAAATACTGCCGCTCTGCTGGCCGGGGATTTGCTCCTCGGGCGTCGGCACGGCCAGCGGCCCTTCGAGCGGAACGATCGGGTCGGGCAGCGGCCCCTTGGCCGATTGCACGTGAACGTAGCGGCCGAACGTCACTTGGGGCGTGCTCTTGGCCTCATCGCCCGAGAATTCG
Source organism: uncultured Planctomycetia bacterium (assembly GCA_963699445.1). Taxonomy (GTDB): domain Bacteria; phylum Planctomycetota; class Planctomycetia; order Pirellulales; family PALSA-1355; genus CAWCAX01. The sequence goes on along the minus strand of CAVOTX010000011.1, from coordinate 1,373,587 downwards.
AGCCGGGGGTAGACGCCGCTTGTCTTGCCGGCGAGCAGGATCTGGAAGCCGACGAACTCGTTCTTGGCGCCGGTCAAACGGATTTCGCGCCGCCGGGCGTTCCACTGCTGATTGACGACCCGATAGCCTTCCGGCTGCGGAGGGATCATTTCACCGGTCACCGGCTGGACTTTGTCGAGCATATCGAGGATCGCCACTTGGCAATCGCCCAGCCGCGGCAATTCCTTCCGCTGGGCATCGGCCGGGGCCGTGAAGGGCACGGTGACGCCAGGCAATTTCTGCGGTCGAAATTGGGATATCGCTGGCGTGAACTCCGCCTCGCGCCCGATATTGCCCACCGCATCGACGGCCGACACGGTTAGAAATTCCGCGGTGATTGGTTTCCGGTTCAGATCGTGCCACGCACGGCTCGTAGCTTGGCTCACTATTCCGGAATTCGCCGCCGCTTCCGCCTTTATTGCGCGCATCGCCTTGTCCAATGCAGCTGCACGGGTTGCCTCGGCTCCCAGTGTCAGGTCCAAATCGCGCAAGTGCATCGTCACGCGCTCACCCGGCTTGCCGGCGACGGGAATCAAATCGCGTGGCACTTCTTCAAGACCCCAGCAGAGCTTGACGATAAAGCCCAACGTGCCGGCCGGGCCCACGTCGGCGGGCGTGACCCACGAGACGCGGACTTCGCCGGCCGGCAAGTCCGTCGCATCCGTTTGAAAGTCAGTCGGTTCACCCGGCGGAGTTCGATCGACTTCGCCCAACGTCACCGTCAGGTAGGGCGCGGTGTCGGGGCCGCTCTCGCGGCTGGCGAAGAATCGATTGGGAAACAATTGCAGCGAGAATCGCTCGCCGTCGCGCGTCCACTCGCTGCCGGTATCGTCGAACACGAGCAGCCCGTAGCTGATGCCGGCCACGCGGACCGCCAGCACGGCCGGATCGATCGGCACGCTCTGCCAACCCGCGGCGTCGGCCGGCTGGGCATCGGCCATCCGCCACAGCGTGCCCCCTTGCCCCAGCATCACCGCGCACAGATCGCCCCCCGCATTGGTCCAGGGCACATCGGGATACTGGGCCCAGCGGAAGCACGAGCTGCCTTTTTGCGGCTGATAGCCGCTCGCGGTGCCTTCCACCCACTCGGAGGCGAACGAACTGACCGTGACCCGCCGCAGGTCTTTGCCGTGCGCGTGGAGGGTCGCCGATTTGATGACTCGGCCCAGCAGCGGTTCGGGGTCGATGTCGACGAGCGTCATTTCCTGGATCGACTTGACCTTGAGCTTGGGAGCGCCGCCCAGGTTGCCGTCGCTTTCGGCGCCGACGTTGGAGAAGTACGTGTCGCGGGTGACCGGCAGTTTGAGCGTTTCCTCGGCCGGCGACGGGGGAGGGGCCGGCTTGCTCGCGTGGCCCGCGGGCGAGACCTTGAGGGGTTGGCCGTCGAGCACGACGGACTTGACCTCGCCGATCTTCTCCACCGACAACCAGCCGCGCAGCAGGTAGCCGCTCGGTGCGCAGGTTTTCGGCCGTGGGCTGCGAGGCCGGAGTTGCGGCCCCTTGGTTGGCGGTAGGGTGAACGTCTCCTTTGCCCAGCAGCGTGCCGTCCCAATCGGTCGGCCGGCGGGCAAGAATCTCGACCTCGTAGTCCACCAGCGGCAACGACTTTTGCTTCGCCAAGACTCGCAGGGCCTCGTTGAACGACCGGGCCAGCTCGGGCCGGCCGACGTGCGGCGGGATCGTGGAGACGATCGGAATGATGCCGCGCTCGAGGATCAAGTCGACCGCTTTGGCCATGTCGCGGACATAATCTCTTAGTTCTCTTCCGGCCGAGACGTCGTTGGTGCCCAGCATCAACACGACCATTTGCGGCTTGTACTGATCGAGCAACTCAGCGAGCGGCGGCATTTTCGACTTGCCGCCGGCCAGCATCTCGTCGGCCCGAATGCCGCTGCAGGCCGTGAAGGAGCGGCCGCCCGGTTGATCGACGCGGGCCAGCCACCAGCCGTCGGTGTCGTTGTCGGCGCCGGTGTGCATCCAACGCAGCGTGGCCTCGTCTGCGGCCGACTTGCCGGCTCCGTAGCGAGCCCAGGCGCCGTACGGATTGGCGTAGGTGATCGAATCGCCGACGTGCAAGACGACGCCTGCGCGGCCTTTGAACCGCGGGCCACGGCTTTCATGGCGGCCGTGTAATCCCAGGCCTGCGCCAGCGGGGCCTCGGCCGCCGGCGCCAAGTTGGCGGCGGCGAGCGAAAGCAACCAGGCGAAACGAGCGAGGCGGCTGCCCATCGGTCGGCTCCGGGCGATCGGCAAGGGTGGGACGCGTACGCGGGGCGTCTCATCACTTTACGGCGCCGAGCAGCCCAGGGGCAACTGGTTTAGCGCACGCGAGTCGGCAGAATCACCATCGGCACGCCGTCCCATTGCAACCGCCGCTGCAGCGAGTAGGCGGTTTCGTTGTGCAACAGCCGTTGGTACCAGGTGTCGCGCTGAAACACCAACCGGCCGGCAAAAAAGATGGCCCGGGGGAAACGCTTCTGCACCTCGACGCACAACCGCTCCAGCTCTTCCACCGGATCGGTGCCGATGGCCATGAATCCGACGGCCGGCATTCCCAGCCTTCGGGCGTGGTCCACGTAACGATTGAGGGCTTCCTCGGTGTGCATGCGCAGGTCTTCGACGGCGTCGGCGCCTTTGAAATTGCCCGAGTCGACGATGCCGACCGACAAGAACACCATGTTCGTGAACTTGCCGGGCCCGAAGCGCAGCGCATTGAGCATGGTGTGGATCCCCAGGCCGCTATAACCACCCACGAGCACGGCGGCCGTCGGCAGGGCCGGGTCGGGATCTCCGCCCACGGGCGCGCCGGGGGGAGTGACGACGCTGAGCAGGCTATTGAGCCGCGTCAGTTTATCCACCACGGTGTCGTAATAGCGGTGGATCAAGATCGAGATGAAGACCAGCGTGCCGGTGACGGCGATCGTGACCCAACCGCCGGTAAAGAATTTCTCGTAGACGTTGGCCACCAGGATGCCGAAACACATCAGGCCGCCGAACAGAAACAGGGCAAAGCGCTTCTTCCAGATCGGACTTTCATGCCGCACTTCGTACCAGTGGCGGCACATGCCGACCATCGACAGCGAGAAGGTCACGAACACGTTGATCGAGTACATCACCACCAGCGTCGTGACCTGGCCGCCGGTGAACCACAGTGCCGCCAGGCCGGCAAACCCCATGAGCAGAATGCCGTTGTGGACGCTCAACCGCTCCGAAAGGTTGCCGAACCAATGCGGCATCCAGGAATCGCGGGCCATGTTTGCCAGCACGCGCGGGCCGTCGATGAATCCGGCCTGGGCAGCCACGAGCAACAGCAGGCCCTCGGAAACGATCGTCACCAGCACGAACGACTTGCCGGCCCAGTCCGGCAGCCAGGAAATCTCCTCGACGAACATCTTGGCCAGCACCGTGTTCATGGTCTGGTCCTGGGTCGGCTCGAACTTCAACTTCAACAGCAAGTAAGCCACCATCAAGCCGCCGGCAGTCAGCGCCAGCGAAAAAGCCATGTAGCGCATCGTGCGTTTGCCGGTGAGCACCCGCGGCTCACGCATCACCGGCATGCTGTTCGACACGGCTTCGATGCCCGTATAGGTGCCGGCACCCATCGAATAAGCGTGCAAGAAGACTGCCAGCAGCGCGAACAGACCGACCTTCGGATCGGCAATGTTGTTGACCACGCCGTCGCGCACCGATTGGACGACTTCGCCGGTCTGACCGACATTAAGCGTCAATGCGCCGACGATCAGGATGGCGTGCATGAAGAGGAACACGAGAAAGATCGGCAGCAAGAACGTGACCGATTCTTTGATGCCGCGCAGATTGAGCACGATCAATCCCACCAGCGCAAAGCACTCGAAGGCCATCTTCATCTGCATGTGGCCCAAATGACCGAATTCGATGCTGTGCGGCAGCAAGCCGAACAGCGCGTCGCCGGCGGCCGCGATCGAAGTGGTGATCGTCAGGGCATAGTCGACCAACAGCGCGCAGCCGGAAACCACGCCGACTTTCGGCCCGAGCAGCTTCGAGGCCACCAGGTAACCGCCGCCGCCGCTGGGAAACTCCTCCAGAATGTGGCTATAGCAGGCCGAGATGACGAACACCGTGGCGGCCGTAGCCAACGCCAGTCCGATGGCCAGGAAGCGAAAATCGGCCCCCCCTTCTTGAAGCATCGCGAACGCTTCGGCCGGACCGTAACAGGACGACGATAAGCCGTCGGCCCCCAAGCCCACCCAGGCCAGAAACGCCACCAGCGACAGGCTGTGAAAGATCGTGTGATCGGCCAAGTCGCGCGGCTTGCCCACCAGGATCGTCTTGACCCGGCCGCTCAGCGTCGGCGTGTGGTCGATCAGCGGCGTGGTGTCGAGACCGAATTCATCGACCGACGAATCGCCGATCGACGCCGGTTGGCTGGGCGTGGTGGCCGGCGGAGGGTCGTGCGGCGGCGGAGTCGCCAATCGGGGGCCAATTGGAGAACCGCTAGCAGGCGGGCCGCCGAGCGGATCGGAAGAGGAACTCATAAACTCCCTGATCGGAGATCAACCTGCGACGCGAACGAGGTCTGACGCTCCTCTAGCAGCCCGCCTGAGGTGTGCGAGAACGAGCCATCGTAGATTCCGGGGTTCTCGACTGTCAACGGTCCAAGGTATGCGCCAATGCGGCCTGCGCGACGCAACACGGTTTTGAGGATAGCTTTGCGAACACGGCGCATTGTCCGCCGGACGAGCGCCGGTGGGCCCGGCGGGACGAGCTGTGGCCGGTCGGGCGCTCTCCGCCCTCATCCCGCATTGCGGCATCGTGGCGCCGCAGTTATGATTCGCGGCCCAAAAAAAAGAGCCGGTCCAAGAGCGGATGCTAGCAACCCAGGTGCTGGCATTTCGTCTTCTGCCTGCTCCCAGGACGCGCAAGCGCACCTTGCAATCCCGTAAGGCAGGTGGAGTTTCGCGCCGTGTGAAACCGATGTAGCGCTAGTGGCTGCGAAGTGAAGGATGCCAGCGAATCGTTGGCCGCGCTTGCGACCGGCCGCTGCGCTGGCGAAGGAAGCGGACGAATTCAAAGCCCGTTGGCAACGATCGTAAACCAGCAGGGTACTGCCGGACCGCCGCTGGGGCGGCCAGTTGCTCGGCCAGCGCGAACCAGCACGACCGAAGGAAGGGATTCCCATGGACCGTCGTAAGTTCTTGCACGTTTCGTGGGCCGGGTTCGCCGTCTTAGGAGCGGCGAGCTGCCGCAGCAATCAGTTCGCCCGCGTCAAGAAACCGGGCGAAGGCGACATGGTCGGCAGCCATACGGCCGGCGCCGAGACGTTCAAGCCGCTGGTCGACGGAGCGGTGAGCAAATTGCTCGCCCGCCATTGCCAGCCGCCGGTTGTCCAGCAGGCGAGCGTGGGAGGTCCGGAGCCGGTCCCGCCGGGCAAGATCCGGGTTTGCTTCCTGGGGGTCGAAAACAAGAGCGCCGAAGAGATCGGCGACTTCAAGGACCAACTGTTCGAGATCATCGATCAGCGGATCGTCGAGTCGGGCGCGTTTCATTCCGTCAGCAAGCGCTTCATTGACGCCGGCCTGATGGAAACCCGGTTGCGTCCCGACCAGTTGCTGATCCCCCAGAACCAGCGCGCATCTTTGCCGCCGCCATGGAACAGGCCAGCCAGCCGTTCGACTATTTGCTGTACGCCAAGTTGACGTCCGGCACCACGCGGACGAACAAGGATTACCAGCGCGACTACCTGCTGACGCTGGAGCTGCTCAACGTCCACACCGGCGATTACGACAAGGAGTCGGAAACCATCAGCAAGGGCTATCACCACTCGCGCCTGAGCCGTGCGCCAGCGCCGGGTCCGGCAGCTAACCGCAGCGCGGCGGGACATTCGAACCGCCGCTGGGCCAAATTCGCCCCGCTGGCACGGAGACGAAGGATTTGAATCGCAGAGGCGCGAAGGCGCATCAAGCTGGCACTCCGGGAATCGGGCGAAAAGGAATTCCACGGTTCCCGCTCCGCCGACCCGGGCACGACTGCGCGCCGCCCGGGCGGCTCTTGCCCACGGCCCTTGCCAGGCCCGCCGCCGGCCGTCCCGCTCCGCCGCCGGCTGGACCGCCGGACTGTTCTGCCTGCTGGCCTTGGCCTGCTCGGCCGGTAGCGGCTGCACGACCTACGAGCAGCGGCTGATCGCCGTCCGCGACCAGTTCTATACCGGCAACCTGGAGATGGCGCGGCAAACCATCGACAAGGAGCGCAAGCGATATCACAAAGAGGCCGACGTGCTGCTGCTCGAGAAGTCGATGATCGAGTTGGCCGACGGACATCCCAAGCAGGCCGAACGGCTGCTCCGCGAAATCCGCGACCATTTCGATCATCTCGAACAGTTCAGCGCCGGCGAAGTCGCCACCTCGATGCTCACCGACGACAATGCCCGCAGTTATGCAGGCGAGGACTACGAAAAGATCCTCGTGCGGGCGATGCTGGCAATTTCCAATTTGCTGGACGATGGCCAGGACGCCGGCGCCTATGCCTTGCAAGTGACCGACAAACAGCAGCAGATCATCGAGGCCGGAGCCGACAAGAGCGGGAACAATCCGAAGCTCGCCTACCAACACGTCGCGGTCGGAGCGTACTTGCAGGGCATGCTGCGCGAGGCCACGCATTCCAACTACGACGACGCGGCCCGGGCCAGCGCCATGGTCTGCAGTTGGCAGCCCGATTTCCCCTACGGCCAGCAGGATCTGGAGCGGGCCAACCACGGACGCCACTCGGCCCCCGGCAACGGCGTGCTCTATGTGTTCACGCTGGTCGGCCACGGGCCCTATAAGGCGACCAAGGTCGAGGTGCCCAGCACCGCGGCCTTGGCCATCGCCGGCGCCGTGCTCGAGCGCGACCAACAAGTACACCTTGCCGCCGAACATCGCGCCGGTCAAAGTGCCGATCGTGGTCGTGCCGGCCAATCAATTGGCCGAGGTCCGCGTGGCCGTCGATCAGCAGCCGGCCGGCGCCACGGCCACGATCACCGACGTCGGCCGGATGGCGGTCCAGCAGTACGAAGCGATCTATCCGCGCGCGTGCTGGCCCGGGCCATCGTTCGCCGCGTGGTCAAGAACGGGGTCATCCTGGGCACCAAGGAGGTCGTGGGACAGGACCGCAGTTCGCCGCTCAACATCGGCCTGGACGTGCTGGGCCTGGTGTGGATGGCCTCCGAAGCGGCCGACACCCGCTGCTGGGGTTTGCTGCCCGACAAGATCCAGGTGCTGCGGATCGAGCTGCCGGCCGGCGACCATCAGGTCACGTTGCAGCCGGCCACGCACGCCGGACCGGCCGGCAGTCAGGAGCACCAGTTGGTCACGATCGCCAACGGCCGCAACACGTATCTCTTGGCCAACTTCCCCGACAGCCGCCTGATCGGCAAGATCTTGACCAGCCAGCCGTAGAGGGGAAGGCTTGGTCGCGCGGGGCGATGTTCGAGATCCCCCCAGGGATTGCCATCCCTGGGCTTAACGTCGATGCGGCGCGGTTCGCCGCCCAGAGGCCGCCGGCGCCGTCTGACTGTCGGCTACTTCTTCTTCTCGTCCAGCGAATCGAGGATGTCGTCGACGTCGCCTGTGAGCGCCTTGTCTTTGCCGGCAGGTTTGCCGGTGACGTCGGCCGCCTCGAAGCGATCTTCCGTCGACGGCCGGCGGCTGTCGTGAAAGCGGACGAATCCCCACAGTTCGGGATGCAGCCGGGCCTCGCTCGGCGCGTCGGCCGTGATGCTGGTGGCCCGATTGGCCCAGCAGATCCGCTGCAAGACTTCGTGCCCATCGGGCCCGGTGCGCAGCACGCCCCAATCCAGCTTCAAACGCAGGCCGTCGACCGGCTTGAGGCCGATGTCGGCCAGCGGAATCGCTGCTTCGACCGTGTAGCCGGCTCCGCCGACCGCGCTGGGCCGCTGGGCCATGCGCACGCCGGGCAGCTCGCGCACGTCGTCGAACGCGGCTTCGCCCACCGGCGATACCACGCGCCACGGTTTGCCTTTGGCCTTGCCCGCGATCACCGGGCGATAGAGCACCGCGGTGGGTTTTGCGCCTTGATAGGCCATCAGCACGCGCAGGTCGCCGGCCGCCGGTCCGACCCGATCGGGGGCCGCATCCGGATCGACGCCAAGCTGCAAGTCGGCGCAGGCGCCGGTCTTGAACAGCCGGTCCCACTGCTCGCCGCTGTTCTTGAACGGGCCGACGTCGGCCGCGCTATAGGCCACGAACAAGTGCGTGTCGTCGTAGCCCAGATAGAAGCGGATGTTCTCGCCGATCGTTGCGCTCGGCGCCTGCCAGTCGTCGAGCCGGCCGTCGAGCTGCGGCGCCTTTTCCAGCCGGAAACAATCGACCACCTGGGCCCGGTTGTAGACGTTGGCCTTTTCCTGCTGCTCGTCCCATTGTTGCGATCGCTCGACGTCCTGGCCGCTGACTTTCAGTGTGCCGTGATAGCGCTTGGCCAGTTCCAGGCCGACGATCTCGACCACGCTGGCATGATTGTGGCCGGCCACGGCGTAATACTTGCCGTCTGCGACCGATCGGCAGAAGTAACCCTGAAAGTGTTCCTGGGCCAGGCTGATGTCCGTAAGCATCAGGCCGCGCTCGTGCTCGCTCATGCTCCAGGGTTTGGCTTGCGGATCGCGCATGTCGCGGAACACCGAAGCCACCAGCAGCCCGTCGCTGGTCATCACGTTCCAGCCGCCGGCGTTGGTATGGAAGACGCAGAACTCGCCCAACTCGCCGCCGGGCGCTTCGTGTCCCACATAGCCGCCTTGCGAGACGACCTGCGCCGGGAACCAGGGTTTGGCCGAGTACAGCGCGTGACCGCCGGCCCCTTCGTTCGGATAGGTCCAACGGATGTCGCCAGCGGCGGTGATGCCGGCCTCGGGCTTGCCGTCGGTGCCCATGCGGTAGAAATCGCCACCGGTCATGCGGTGCAAGCCAAAGCTATCGAAGACCGGCGGCAACGTCTGCTCTTCGTAGATCGGCACGCCATTGGGCAGAAACTCCTTCACCTGATAACGGATCTGGCCCGCCTGGGCGGCCAGGTCGCGGCCGAACCGGGTCAGGCCGCGGAAGTCTTTCGGCTTGGGCGAGAGCTGCACTTCGCTGGCTTCCACCTGGCCGTTGCCGTTGCGATCGGACCAGATGAATTTCATCCGGTCGAGCTGCGGGCCGCCGAGGTCGGCGACCATCTCGGGGCGACTTGAGCGGCTCGAAGCCGGTGGCTGTGCCCATGGCCGCGGCCAGCACCAAATGATCTTTCTCGTAGCGATAGACGATGCCGCAGGGCATCGAGATGCCGGCCAGCCAGGTGGTGACATAAATGCGGTTGTCGATGTGGATGGGCAGTTCGCCGGGGGGCGTGCTGCCGGCCCAGCTCAGATTCTTCAGCCGCGAATGGCCGGTCTTCCAGTCCAACTCGAATTCCAGCAGGCCGACGAACATCCGCCGCTTGTCCCAAGGGTCGAGCACGCCCCCGCCGCCGTAGGGCGTGTTGCCCAGAAATTCGCGCTGAAACTCGCCGTCGGCGCCGAACAGCGCGACCCGCTTGGGCCAATACTCATCTTCCACGACCCAGAGCTTGCCTTCCCGGTCGACGTCGATGTCGGCGATCCGGCCGAAGACTTCGGGATCCCAGCGCCGGCCTGGCGCGGGCCGGCATGGCCGATCGTGCGCAGCAGTTTGCCTTGGGGGTCGAACTGGCGGATGCGATAACCGTAGGATCCGTGTTCGGCGACATATAAGTTGCCGGCCGTGTCGAAAGCGATGTCCCCCGGCGAATCGAGACCCGACAGCACGACCTGGTGTTTGCCGGCCGCGCGGTCGACCTTGACCACGCTGTCGGCCGAAACGGCGTACAGCGCCCCGAGCGATCGAACGTCAGCCGGCCGGGCTGGTCGATTTCGATTTCGGATTGCAGCTTGCCGGAGGTAGTGTCGAACACTTCCAGCCGCTCGCCGATCTTCTTGTCGATCGGCACTTCGCCGCCGGCATAGCCGAGCACGGCCAGGCCGTATACGCGACAGCGCCGCGGATCGAGATCCTGTCCGCCGCGATCGTTGCGCACTCCGTACAACGATCGATCGCCGCGGTCGGCCCACTGCTCGACGATCCGCAGCCGAACCGCCCGGGTTTCGATCTCGTGGCCGAAATCGACGTAGCCGTCCAGATAGCGGGCGTCGTGATTCTGGTTGGCGTCCGGATGATAGTAATAGCGCCGCGGCTGCTCGTAGTCGGCCACAGTCTGCCAGTTGTCGCTCGCGGCGATGTCGATTGGTCCCTCGGCCGGGCCGGTGTAAACGTCGATCTTGGCAAACCGGCCGTCGATTTCCTTGATGGCCAGGCCGCGCACTTTCTTGGGCGTCGACCACTCGTGAACGTAAATGCCCGGCTCGGCGGCCGTGATGGGCCCAGTGCGCGTCGGGCCTCCCAAGTGCCGTCGTCGGCCGGCTGTCCGGAGTTGACGCGCACCGTCGGCGCTGGGTGACAGATTCTCGAACCGGCGGCGCAGGATCTTGAGGCCTTCGAGCTGAGCCTGCCAGCGATCCTGTTGGGAGCCAAAATCGCCCGCGCTAGCGGTCGCCGGCGCTTCTTGCCCAGTTCGAACGAATCGTCGACCGCCGGCGTGCCCGCGGCAGCGGACAGCAGATCGTCTTTGTCGGGCAAGGCCCCCTTGCTGAACGAGAGCCGCAAAGCCCGGGTCTTGGCGCCGGCGGGAGCGGCAATCACGTCCCAGGCGGCGGCCGGCTGCTGGGGAAATTCGATCCAATCGCGATCGTTGGCCGCTTGTGGCGGAAAACTGGCCTGGGGCTTGAGCATGCTGATCTTGAGCCGCACGTCTTTGCCCTCGGGACGCGGCAGTGCGATGCTGCCGATCGGCACTTCGCGGCGGAAGGCCAGCACGATGTGCTGCCGCGGCGAAGCGTCGCGCATCGATTGCAAATAGACGAGCGAACCCGAGGCGGAACTGCCCGGCGGCGTGTCGACCAGCCGCAGCAGCCGCAGGAAATCGCCCTGCTGATTGGGAATCGGCTCGTTGGCGACTTTCGCTTTGCGCGGCGGCGGATAAAGCGGGTAGCAGGCCGCCAGGTCGACGTCGTCGGGCGCCGCGGCGCCCGCCAGCCAATTGGCCGGCGAGTTGACCGAAAGCATGACCTGCCCGTCGTGGGCGGCGATGCCCTTGAAACCGCGGCTGCGCTGCGACGTGGGCTGGAGCGACAACAGCGGCCGGATCTGCTTGGTTTCGATGTCGACGGCCCAGACGTTCTCGGTCGACTGGCCGTTGATCTGGGCGGCGTTGAACAGAGTCTTGCCATCGCTGGCCAGTTGGCCGACGCCCGTCCAATCGGCGAACCCGGGGTGCCCCCAGCGTTTGTGCCCCGCGAGGTTGCACTCAATTCAGCGCGACGCCGCTCTCGGCCATATATGCGGCCAGAAACACGCGGTCGCCCACGGCGCAGCACGGCGCTGTTGTTGCAATGATCGGCCAGCCAGCCGCCAGGCCCGTTGGCGCCGGTGAACCAGGGCGGGTTCTCGGGCGCATTTTCCGTGACGTTCGGATAAACCGTGAATTCGTAGCGCGGCTGGAGCGTGGGGCAGGTGATCGCCTGCCAGGCATACTCGCCCGGCGCGACGTAGCCCCCTTGTTCGTCCTTCAGGTCCCAGCTCTGCGCTTGCTTGCCCTGCCCGGCCGGCACGCGGGCGACCAGGTTGCGCACGCGCCGGCCCTGGGCGTCGTTGACGACCAGGGTCAGATTGTCGGCCCGTTCCAAATCGAGCGGGATCTCGAACGGCGGGCGCTCGCCGCCGGATGCGGAGCGAACCAGGTCGCCCGCAGGTCGCTCCAGCAGGTCTTCCAGCACGTGCAGGCCGTCGATCCAGGCGATCTGCTGGGTGCCGTCGACCTTGCTGATGTTGAGCCGCAGGCCGCGCAGTGGTGAGCGGCTTGTCGAACACGATCCAGCGGCCGGCGCCGGCCTGCTCGCTGAAATCTTTCACCTTCCGCCATTCGCGGCCGGTGCCGACGCGCAGGATTGATCGACTCGGGCCCGGCGTACTCCTCGAGCGACCAGGTGTGGGCGTTGCCGTGAACCCAGACGGCGCACACCGTGTGGGGCTCATCCCAGACGAGCAGAAACCACTCCGGATAGACGTCTGAAATCGGCGGCGTATGGATGCGGCCGTCCTTGCTTTTGCCCGAGCTGTACCAGGTCTCGGTGCCGCGCCACGTTTGCCGCGGTGTACAAGAACGGCGTCTGGAAATCGGCCGGCGGCCGGTAGTACTCGTGGCTGGCATACGCCAGCACCGCGGGCACGACGTTCTGCCAGCGGGCTTTGAACAGCCGCAGGGCTTCGATCTGCGACGTGCCTTGGGTGAGCTCGTCGACCAGCCATAGCGCCTGCGTCGTCTGCCGGGCCGGCAGCGTCGTGACCAGCGCCACCGATTGGCTGCCTGGCGCGTCGAGCGGCAGCCAGGCCTGGCTTTGGTGCGGATCGGCCGGCACGGCGGCGCCCGCCTTGAGCAAGTAAATCTTGCCGGCTGTGCCGCGCACGAACAACGAGCCGACGACGACCGGTTTTTTCAGCACCAGCAAATATTCGAAGCGACCCGGTTGGCTGTCGTTGTGCTTGTCGCCGGCCGACCAGCGATGACCCGGATTGCCAGGCACCAGGCCCAGAATCTCCCACAGCAGTCCCTCGTCGACCGGCTTGGCCACGCCGCCCTGAAACGCCGCGGCACGCGGCCAGGTCGAGATCCGCCTTGCCGATGGCCAATTCCTGGGCCGCGGCCGGCGGCAATGCCGCCCAGCCGAGCAACAGCACGGCGGCAGACAACGCAATTCGACAAACGGGCGGATGGCATGGCATCGCGAGCATCTCGGGGGGAAATTCGGAAAAGAAGGATCGGCCATTCGAAAAACCAGCTTGCAGCATATCGCGCCGCGGGGTCCAGCGGAGCGGGCAAATCCGCTAATATGTGCCGAAAACACGCGAAAAGTTACGAAAGCGTCGGCCCACTACCGTCGACGTGTCGCTTGCGGCAAGCTGCCAACAATATCAATGCCGCAGGTTCCAATCCGGGCGGCCATATTTATCGGCCACCAATTGGGCCACCCGGGCGCACGGCCAGTCGGCCGTTCGCGTTTGGGCCTGCCACGCCGAGACCAGCGCCCGCGCCAACCGTGCCGCGTCGGCCGGCAGGTTGGTGACGAACGCCTCGTGCGGCCGGCCCTGGCGATAGTCGGGCTCGCGCGGCGGTTGGGCCAGGTAACGGCTGATCGCCGGGAGCGGAAAATCATAGAGCAGCGTGCCGTGATAGAGCAGATGATCTCGTTTGCAGCGCACACTATTGCCCGAGAACTTGCGGTCGCCCAGCGCCAGGTCGGACGTCCCCCGGCACTGGATGCCGGCGCAAGCGGGCCAGTCCGCCGATCAAGGTATCGAGCACCAGCCGATGCGCCGCGTCGAGCGAGCGCAGTTGGGGCCGCAGCTGGTACGACAGCACGACGGCGTACATCAGGCAGCCGGGGCCGCCGACGATGGCCGCCCCGCCGCTGCTGCGCCGGAGGATGGGTACGCCCGCGGCGCGGCAGGCATCGACATTCACTTCGACCAGCACTTGCGAGCTGCGTCCAACCACCACCAACGTGCTCTGTGGTTCCCACAGCCGCAGCGTTTCGGTCGGTTCGGCCGCCGCATCGGCCTCGTCGAGCAGGGCCTCATCCAGCGCCAGGTTTTCTTCCGCCGTGGCGAGCGTCAGGTCGAGATATTTCATGCGACGAAATACGGCTGGGACGTGAAATTCGGCGGCGTTGGAGGACGGTATCGGTGCTGGCGAAACGTCAATCATGCGTTGCGCACAGCGCCATCGGCGATACGACAAGGACCCGGCGGAGTTGCCGCGGGCGGCATTGTTCCGAGCAGGGCTGTTCGGCGGGTTGACGGGCAGAACCCCCACCCTACACTTTAAGAAGTCGCTAGAGAACTTTTCCGCTCTGCGGCAAAAATTCGGCCTGAAGGAACAAGCTTTTTCGCGGCCGATCTCGACCTCCCTGCCGGCGCTCGGCCCAATCCATCATGTCCGAAAACCCGCGTAGCAACCAGCCCTTGTCGGCCGGCGACGCCTTGCCGCCCGTCGAGCCCCCCAGCGCCGGGTTCATCCTGCAACTGTTCGTCGTGCCGGGCATCATCGTCTCGATCATCGTGATGGTCTGGCTGGTGTTCAACTGGGTGGCCCGCACCGGCAACGATCCGGACGAATTCATCCGGGCATTGCGCCGCAACAACGCCAATCGCTGGCAAGCGGCTTTTGGATTGGCCGGCGCCATCAAGGCGGGCGATGCCCAAGGCCAGGCCTTGCGCCAGGACGCCCATCTGGCCGACGAACTGGCAAAGATCCTCGACGAAGAAATCAAGACCAGCAGCACGAAAGACGAAGAGCCGATCGCGCTAAGGGCCTATCTGTGCCAGGCGCTCGGGCAGTTCGAGATCGCCGACGGACTGCCGGTGCTGCTCAAAGCGGCCACCACCCAGCGCAGCGAGCAGGAGATCGAAGTCCGCCTGGCGGCCCTGCGGGCAATCGCGCTGCTGGACGAAAACATGAAGGCCACCAGCGATGCCGCGTTCCATACGCAGGAGGTGACCGAGAAGCTGCTGGCCGCTTCGCGCGACCCGGATTCGCGCGTCCGTTCGGTGGCCGCCTACGCGCTGGGCGTGATCGGCGGCCAGCCTTTCGAGGAGCGGCTCGAAGGCGCTGTTGGCCGACGGCAACCCGGACGTGCGCTACAACGCGGCCACGTGGCTTGCGCCGCTGGGAGATGCCAAGGCGGTGCCGGTGCTGGCCGAAATGCTCGATCCGGACGAATTGGCCGGCATCAACCTGGAGAAAACGGCAGCCCTGCGCGAAGACAAGCGACTGGCCATCGTTTCCAATGCCTTGCGTGCCACAGGCTTGCTCGCCGGAAAGAATCCCGCGGCCGATCTGGCCCCGCTCGCGGTCGAGATCAAGAAACTGCTCGACAGCTCGATCGACGAGCGGCTGAAGGCCGAAGCGCGTGACGTGCTCAAGCAGATCCAAAGCGACAGGCCGGCCGCCAAGGCGCCGGATTGATTCGCAGTCGGCGCATTGCGTCCGACCGCCGCCCTGGTCGCGAAAGACATGTAATCGATGAAACGATCCTGGCCCACGAAGAAGAGCATCTCATCTTGTTCAAAGGCTTCTTGAAGGAATACACGCAGGCACAGGGTGCGGCGGCGTTCACATGAGCGCCAACTCCGAAGGCCGCGTTGAGCCGCGTGGTGCTTTCGCGACGTAGGCTCGGCAAGATATTGGCCGGTGCTGAACATTGGCAAAAAGGGGGCGAAATGGCTACCGATTGGCTAAACGAGCTCGATCAACGTGATTTGATCGCGCTTATTCCGAGCGCGGGCTGTGGGATTAATTGGCGACGACAATAAGGCCGGTAAGAAGATCGAGCTGGAACTCAGAAGCAAGGGGTTACTGCGCCCGCAGCGGGGCGCGCAGTCGCCGCGAAGAAAAAATCAGCTCCGCCAAAGGCGGCAATGAAGAAGACCGTGGCCAGAGTTGCGCCCGGGCCAGAAGTACCCCAACCTACTGGCGGCCGTAAAGGCCGAGCTCCGCCTACTTGTATGCACGAACGACAAAAAGTACGCGAAACTCCGCAGCAGTTTGTCGCGGCACGGGTCCAAAGCTACGACGATCATCGTGAGCATGATCGCGACGGCGGTTGGTTCGGTTCTCGGCCTCGCTGCTGGATTGTGCATCCCCTTTATATCGATCGTATTGTACGCGATCACGGCAGTTGGGAAGAACGCTTGGTGCGGGCTTGCCACGGCGGGCGGCTCAGGCAAAGGAAAAACTGGGCCGTAGCCCCGTCGGTACGGGTTCTAAAAAAACAGGGGGGAGCGGGGCCCCGCGGCGCCCGTTTCCCATGGGAACCGTCGGTGTCGTCGCGTTGGGCTACGGGGCGCGACCCGCGTGGCGCGGTGTGGGCTGGCATGCACCCGGATACGACCGCAGCAGTTCGTACGACCGGACGAGGCCATCCGCCAAGCCTCTTTCGAGCAAAGCAGGCGGATCGATTTGCGTGCTTTTCCGCCCGCGCCTCACGCGACCCCGTCGAACAGAGGCCGGTCGGCGAAGCTAGGCCTTTCCGAATGAAAAAGAAATGCCCGTGCGGACCGGGGGGCGACCGACCGTAGGCATAGCCCCTCCACAAAGAAACGTCGCCCAGGGTCGTCCTCGAGCTCGCTGTTTGAGTAGGCACCGGACATGCAAACTCGACTTACGACGGGGTCAGCGTAAAGCTCGGCTATTGAGACTGCTTGCCCGTCGCCGGAAGGGCCAATTACCTCCACAGCCGTCCTAGCGGGGCATTTTGTCGACTGCGTGCGGCGTCGCCAGTTGCGAGCGGCCTTTCCATCGATAATCACACAGACTGCTCGCATCAGTCCGAGGTCCGTGATCAGCCGCCGGACCAACGCCCGGAAGGGGACGCAGTATGATTTCGCGGCCGCGACGACGGACTCAATATTTAGCTTGTCATTTGCACGGAACCAGTGCCGGAACGGATCGCTCGGCAACAACAACTCCGCAGCGAACCGCTGGCATAGCCGCTCCTCACCATGGTCATCGAGTCCGTACCGGCGGGTGGGCGGATTCGTTGAACAGTCGAAGAAAAACGTGTGTCCAATCTCGTGGGCGAACATCCAGCGAACGGCTGCGTTTCGGTTTAGCTCCGCGCTCAGTGCTTCGCGATAACTACTTTGGCCTGCCTGGGGCAAACGCAAGGAAAGGCGAAAGCCCCCGTCGCAGGGCGCAATGTAGGCGACCTTGCTCAACCTAGGTGGGACGATCTCTTTGATACCGGCCATCTCGGCCCAGCCCAGCATGAGGTCCGCGTTCGCCGGGATCAGCCTTTGGCCGGCACTGCCGGATGGGGCGGCCCGTCGCCAGAATGACGCCGCGAGGCGTGCAAGCACACGGTCCTCCGGACCCGGACCGTAGGTACTCGCCAACCAGCCGTGTGCCTCGTTCATATGCGGGTTACGCAATCCATGCTCCAGCCACAAAGGCTATTCATCGGACTTGTCGGGCGCGTTGCGCGGACTGACGGCGACCGGCTCGGCGAACGTCATTTGCCGGTCGGCCGGAGTTTCCGGATTCGACGTAAGCAGGCGCTGTATTTCAGCGACCGACAAATTTGCTTTTCCTTTGTGAAAGTTGGCCTGCAGGAGTTCAGTCACCGCCGCATTGTTTGCCGCCTGACCAGGAGGAAGCGTCGCAATCGCCGTCAAAATCTTTTCGTTGAAGAGTGCCTCTTCCGCCGACGGCTCAAACTCCGGTAGGTGATTTCGAATCGTGTGGAAATGCTTCGACGCCCCGCAATGGGCCGCGACGCTCTTACGCTGCTTCATGCTGCAGACTGGATCGACGAAGACGAACAATTGCCAAAGCCCAAGATGCTTTCGCTCCAGCTGGTCGATCTCCATCCGGGCGGTCTCGTCCTCGATCCCCTCTGCCTGTTCGCAGAGGGTCTGGAGAGGCTTCGGCCCGTTCTCCTTAGGCCAAAGAACCTCGACCATCGCGGCCTTTGTCGACATGCGTTTGTTCGGACAGTAGATTATTACCTGCCCGGGTTCGACCCCTGCGAGCTTTGCAATCTCATCTTCTGCTTCGGCGCGCAACTTCCGGTTTGCTGGGTCATAAAAATTAGACACCAGGCCGTCGAGGGCGTGGTGGGCCAGCGCACGTGAAATCGCATAGACGGGCGTGTAGAGCCGACGGGCACGAATTTGGCCTATGATCGCTTTCACCTCGGCCTGCGCACTCAATCTTGACTTTCGGCCGTCCGGGCACCGGAAAATCATTTTCAAGGACGTACAGCAACTCCTCGTCACGAAGGCACGCTAGAGCATCATGCGGAAGCGAGGACATTTCCACCGCCTTTGAAATCATCGCCGAAGCCGCCGCCTTCGTGGGATGGTAATACACCCGCTCGCCAAGTGTGTACCTGAGCCGCAGCAAGTGAAGAATCTCCGAGAGGTCACCGTGCCGTAGCTGATTGCCATCTTGGAGGTTCAGATAGATCTTCGAATCAGCCACTTCGAATGCCGAAATTACCCGCTCATCGTAAGTGTGCCTGATGCCTGCGAAATACGGGTCTCGCTTGAGGTAGTCCAGCAAGTCGGCGCAAATCGTATTGCCAACGATATTGGCGATTAACTCCTCGCGTCGCGTAAGAGGCTGGTGGGCGTCGTTTTCGTGCGTTCGCCCCATGACCCGGATAAGGTCGTTGGGCAAGTCGTCGTGCCCGATGTCACGGCCCAGGGTCAGCAGCGCGTTGGCGAGCTCGGTGTTTCGCAGGAATAATCGAAGGCGGGGCTCATCGTCGTGGTGGTGCTCTTTGTCGAAGATTGGTCGTTCGTCCTCGAGCGTGTGGCCGAATGGGATATGGCCGACGTCGTGGATCAGCGCCAGCGCGCGTGCAAAACGTAGCTCCTCTTCCGTGATCGCCTCGTTGCCGCAGTTCTTTCGCACCGCTTGCACGATCCGGGACGCCATGTGGGCGACGCCGAGCGAGTGCTCAAAACGAGAATGCTGCGCACTCGGGTAAACGAGATGAGCAAGCCCAAGCTGCCGAATCCCTTTCATCCGCTGGAACTGCGGGGTGTTTATCACGGCAACTTCAAATTCGTCAAACGCGATGTCGCCATGGACCGCGTCGCGCACTTCTTTGGATTTCACCGCTCGCCCCCAACCGATGCGCCCGAATTGTCCCCGCCGCCCAGGCCATCCTAGCAGTCGCACAACGTCGTGTAAAGGAAGCTACGAGCGTCACTACATGGGCCGGCGGATCGCCCGTTCCTCTTCCGACGTCGTAGCGAACGTGACGCCCTGGCCGCCCTTGTCGCAACGCTTGCGGGGGCCGGACGCGTCCACGACAATCGTATCATCTTGTTCCTCGCCCGCGAATCTTACCACGATTGCCCAAGTCGCGCAAGTTCGTCACTGTCTTTCACGGGCGCGAGGACCGCCCGGCCCGCTTTGGGGTTCTTGACGAGTCCGTCAGAATGCAAACCTTCGATGTCATCGTGCTGGGGGTCGGCGGCGTGGGGAGCGCGGCCCTTGATCACCTGGCCCAGCGCGGCGTGCGCGGTGGGCATCGATCGGTTCGCGCCGGGGCACGACCGCGGCAGCTCGCACGGCCAGACGCGGATCATCCGTCAGGCGTATTTCGAGCATCCCGATTATGTGCCGCTGTTGCTCGAAGCCTGGCGGCTGTGGCGCGAGCTGGAAGCGCGCCGCCGCGAGCAATTGCTGTTCGAAGTCGGTTTGATCCAGGTCGGAGCCGCCGATGGCGAAGTCGTGCCCGGCGTACTGAAGGCGGCGCGAACATACGACCTGGCAGTCGAAGAATTGTCCGGCCGAGACGTCGAGAACCGGTTTCCCGGCTTTCGCCGGAGCCCCTGGTGGGCGTGTTCGAACAGCGAGCCGGCTACTTGCTCGTCGAGCAGGCCGTCATGGCTCAGGCGGCAGAAGCCGAGCGGCATGGAGCCGAACTGCGGATCGGCGAGACCGTGGCGCTCGTGGCAGGTGCAAGGGGATGCGGTCCTCGTCGAGACCGATCGCGATCAATATTCGGCCGGCCGGCTGATCGTCGCCGCCGGCGCCTGGTCGGGACCGCTGCTGGATCGGCTCGGGATTCGCCTCTCGGTGCTTCGCAAGCAGGTGCAATGGTATCGAGCGGCGGCAGATGTCTACGCGGCGGCCCAGGCGCTGCCGACTTTCTTGTACGAGTTGCCCGAGGGCGTTTTCTACGGCTTTCCGCAGATCGACGAGCGCGGCGTCAAAGTGGCCGAACACACCGGCGGCAACGCGGTGCCCGACCCGCTCTCGGTCGACCGCGAACTCGATGCGCAGGACGCTGATCGCGCGGGCGATTTTTGCCGCCAATACTTGTCGCAGTTGACAGCCGAGCTCACCGGGCACAGCGTCTGCATGTACACGATGACGCCGGACGGGCACTTCATCATCGACCGGCATCCGGAGCATCCGCAGGTGGCGTTTGCCGCCGGCCTGTCGGGGCATGGCTTCAAGTTCGTGCCGGTGCTGGGCCGGATCCTGGTCGAGCTCGTGCTCGACGGCCGGACCGTGCTGCCGATCGAATTCTTGTCGAGCCGCCGCCCGGGGTTGTGAATACGCTGCACACTGCAATCCGGCTACCACAAACGCCGGGTGAGCACTTTGAAGACGATGCTCTTTTTACGGAAGTCGAGGAATGTCGGCGGCCGCTCGACGAAGCTGTCTTCGGCGCTGCATCAAGGCCGTGATGTGGGCCACCGGGTAGAGCAGGAAAATATCGCTATAGACGACGGCCGCCAGCGGGATCGTCTTGCCCGCGTCGCCGGCCGGTTCGTCATCCGGCAATTCGCCGGTCGTGCGGTCGTCTTCCTGCACGCGCGCTTCGCGGTAATGCCGGGCCACGATCCATTCCAGAAAATCGTTGAAATCGTGGACGGTCATTCCCGACTTGCCCGCGGGCGAACCGGGAAACTCGACCAGCCGCATATTCAGCAGGACGCACGTATCGGCCAGATCGTCGTTCAGTTCGGCGTTGTAGTAGCCGGCGAAGCCGTATCCGCCGCGAATCATGAACGCCACCGGCAGGTACTCGGCGCGTTCGATGGCGGCTCCCGAGAGTTTGAGGAAGTCCTGTTTGTGCATGGTGTAATCGCACCTGGGTTTCGGACCCGACCGAAGATGACGTCGAACGATTTGCCGACCCTCACCCTACCCTCTCCCTGCAGGGAGAGGGGTTGATTTTTGACCCTCAGCCTGCCCGCTCCCCGTAGCGAGAGGGGTTGAGCGCGACGGTCATTCCTCGCTGCGTCGCGGCTTGCTATCGGCACCGCGATCTTACGCAGGGCCGGTTAAGGGCGCGTGAGCATTCGGCGAATTTGCCGTGCGACTTCAGTCGAGCGGATGATGCTCGGCAAAAAAATGCCGGCTGCGGCGGGGAAAGATGTGCCGGCTGACGGGGGCGAAGCCGCCGGCTTCGTGAAAGTGCATGTAGTGCGTGATCCGCACCACGTCGTCGCCGATCTTGATCAGGTTGAACGAGTTTTTTTCCCGCTCCCGGGCCCGGCCGCGCTGCGAGGTCGACGTGCCGCACTGCACGATGATGATGCCGCTCGTGCGATCGCTGCTCGGATAGACGTCGAGCGAGTTGCCGATGTAGGCCCGGTGCAGGTGGCCGCCCAGCACCAGGTCCACGCCCAGCTCGGTAAAGCGGTCCATGGCCGCCTTGGCGCCGGCCATCTTGTCGCCGTCGTTGTCGTAGTCGGGGGCCGGAGCGAAATGGTGGTGCGCGACCACGATCTTGACCGCCCGGGCCGGCGCGTCGCGAAAACCGGCGCTGCAAAAGTCGAGCTGCCAGGGCTTGATCCGGCCGTTGGTGATCGCCCGCAAGGGGTCGGTGGTGTTCAGGGCCACGATCACGGCGCCGTCCTGGCGATGCACGGTATCGAGCTGCGCGGAGATGTATTGCCGGTAGAGCGCGTAGGGGGTCAGCAGCCGCTCGCTTCAGACGGTACAGCGGAATGTCGTGATTGCCCGGCACGACGATGGTTGGCAGCCTCGGCAATTGGTCGAGAAACTGCCGGGCGGCGGCGAACTGCTCCGGTTTGGCCCGCTGGGTGAAATCGCCGCTGGCGACAATGATGTCGGCAGCGAGCCCTGGCGCGATTTGCAGCAGGGAGTCGGCAATGTCCTGGCGAAAGGGGGGGCCGAAGTGCAGATCGGAGATGTGCAGCAGAGTAAGCATGAAAAAGGATGAAGGCGGAAGGATGAATGACGAACAGGAAAGGGTGGCCGAAGGATGAAATCCGGAACTGGCGGCGAGTGAGGGTCCGCCTCCTCATTAGTCCCTAGCTCCCAGCCCCTCCCTCGATCCAGCCGCCGCCGAGCACCTGGTCACCTGAGTAGCAGACCACGGCCTGACCCGGCGCCACGCCGTACTGCGCTTCGTCGAACCGGCAGCTCAGCCGAGATCCGCCGAGCGGCTCGACCGTGGCGGGCACGCGGCGGCTGTTGTAGCGGATCTTCGCCTGGCAACGGATCGGCCCGGCGGGCGGATCGACGAGCCAGTTGGTGCGCGCGGCAGTCAGCTCGTGCCGGGCAAGGTCATCGTGCGTGCCGATCACGACGCGGTGCGTGTCGTGTTCCAGTCGCACGACGAACCGCGGCTGGCCCAGGGCCACGCCCAGCCCCTTGCGCTGGCCGATGGTAAACCGCTCCAGCCCGTCGTGCTCGCCCACCACGCGGCCGTCGGTCGTCACGATCTGACCGGCCGACTCCGACGGGCCCTGGCGGCGGTGGATGAACGCCGCGTGATCACCGTCGGGAATGAAGCAGATTTCCTGGCTGTCTTTCTTGTCGGCCACGCGCATGCCGACCTGCCGGGCCAGGGCGCGGATTTCAGCCTTGCAATATCGGCCAACGGGGAGCAGCATCCGCGCCAGCAGCTTCGCGCTCAATGCCAAAGAGCACGTAGGATTGGTCCTTGCCGTCGTCGATGCCGCGCAGCAAGGCGGGCCGACCGTCCGGCCCCGGCGCCAGCTGGGCGTAATGCCCCGTGGCCACATACTCGGCGCCGACGCTGTCGGCGTAGTCGAACAGCTTGCCGAACTTCAGCCAGTTGTTGCAGACGACGCAGGGGTTTGGCGTGCGGGCCGCCGCATACTCGGCCACGAAATAATCGATGATCTGGTTGAACTCGTCCTGAAAGTCGAGGGCGTAGAACGGAATGCCCAGCCGGTCGGCGACGCGGCGGGCATCCTGGGCGTCGGCGGCGCTGCAACAGCCCTGCTTGTGGCCGGGGCGCTCCACGACGGGCAGCAGCGCCGCAGTGCCCGCCGCCGCATTTCCCGCCGCCGGGGTCGAGCACCCGGCGGTTTGGGGCTCGCCATGCCGCATCAAGACGCCGATGACCTCATGACCGGCGGCGCATAACAGGTGCGCGGCGACGCTGCTGTCGACCCCGCCCGACATTGCCAAGACTATGCGCGACATCGATTTGGGACTTTCTTGTGCGGTGGCGGACCGGGGCCGGCGGTCGGCAGGCTGGCCGACGAATCGTGCCTGCCGAAGATCGGCCCGGGACTTGATTGCCCAAGTCTAGCTGTGTCAAGATTGCGGAACAACCGCCGGGCCGACTCACATTAGCCTAACACAAATGTCTTAATGTGCGGTTGTAAAGTGGGTTGGAAGAAGACGACACAGCACTATCGCAAGAAGGATGATCGCATGAAATTGGCAATCTCGATTGCTACGGCAACCGTCGTGTTGCTCTCGGCGCTGCCGACTTGGGCCAAGGACAAGATTCCGGCTGCCGTCAAACCGAACGGCACGCCGGCCGGCAGCACGACCACGGCGGGCAGCAACCCGGCAAGCGCCGCCGCCGGCGCGGCGGCAAGCGGTGCGAAGGCAGACAAGCCGGCCGTGGATCCCAAGTTGTCGGACTACCAGCCGGCCAAGGACATCAACGGGCGGCTCAAGTCGGTCGGTTCCGACACCATGAACAATTTGATGACCTACTGGAGCCAGGATTTCGAAGCGATGTATCCGGGAGTCCATGTCGAGAGCGAAGGCAAAGGATCCGGAACCGCGATCCCGGCCATCATCCAAGGGACGGCCGACATCGGACCGATGAGCCGAGACATCACCAAGCAGGAGAGCGCGGAGTTCAAGACTAAGTTCGGTTACGACCCGACCCAAATCAGGGTGGCCATCGACATGGTGGCTGTCTTCGTCCACAAGGACAACCCGATCGAGGCACTGACGTTCGAACAGCTCGACGCGATTTTTTCCGTCGCCCGCAAGCGCGGTTATGAAAGCGAAATCCGCACCTGGGGCGAGTTGGGGCTGAAGGGAGACTGGGAAAAGAAGCCGATCAGCCTGTACGGCCGTGATCCGGCCTCGGGCACGTACGTTTACTTCAAGGAGCACGTGCTGGAAAAAGGAGATTACAAGCCCACGGTCAAGCTTTTGCCCGGCAGTTCGGCCGTGGTATCGGGGGTGGCCGGCGACCAATTTGGCATCGGGTACAGCGGGATCGGCTTCAAGACCCCCGACGTTCGAGCGGTGCCGCTGGCAAAGAGCAAGAAGGCGACCGCGGTTGCCGCCGATCCGCAATACGCGTACGACGGCACCTACCCCCTGTCCCGGTTCCTGTTGGTCAGCGTAAACTATAAGCCGAACAGCGAGTTATCTGCCTTGAATGCGGAGTTCTTGAAGTTCGTTTTCAGCAAGCAGGGACAGGCCGACGTGATCAAGGCCGGTTTCCTGCCGCTGCCGGCCAGAGTGGCCGAAGGCTCGTTGAAATCGGTGGCCCTGAACGAACCGTGAACAGGGCGAGGGCTCGCTCGCGCCGATCAGCGTCGGACGAGGGAAACTTTTCGGGTGACGGAAGACCTGCCGTCACCCGTTTTTGTCGGCGCAAAGTGTTGCGGTTGCGCATCGGGCAGCGTGGCGGATCAAGTTGGAGAAGAGGATCGAGCGACTTGGGGGGAAAGCGATTTCGCCCGCAGCGGTGCTCAGGTTATGAATCTGCAAAGTTATACAGGACGAGCCCGCCGGCGGACGACCCGCTGGACCGTGCACTTGGCCGACCGCGCTGCCCGCTGGCTGATCGTGGCCGGCGGCATCGGCACGATCCTGGCCGTGTCGGTGGTGTGCATTTTTCTGGTCTGTGTCGTGGCTCCGTTGTTCCTGCCTGCCGTGGTCGAGGTGCAGCAGGAATCGACGCCGGTTTGGGCCGAAAAAGCCCCGCTGCACGTGGCGTTGGCCCCCGACCAATTGCTCGGCTGGGCGCTGGAGGCCGATGGCTCATTGGCCTGTTTTCGGCCCGACAACGGTGCATTGGTTTCCCGCCAGCCGCTGTTTGGCGATGCGCCGCCCACGGCGGTCGCTTTTGGTCATGGCGGCAGCCGGGCCGCGTTTGGGTTGGCCGATCGGCGCGTGCGGTTGGCCAACTTGAACTTTACCAATGCTTTTCTCACCGGGGATCGTTTGCCCGGCGAATTGCGGCGCCTGGCGGAAGGCCAGTTGGCGCCTTACGACAGCGGCATCCTCACCCGCACGCCGGCCGGCCAGCTGCGTCTGGAGAAGCTGTTGGCCGAACTGGAAGCGCCGATCGAGCTGTCGGGCTCGCAGCCGATTCGGCGGATCGACTATACGGCTCGTCCGACCGGCGAAATGTTTTGCGTGCTCTCGGACGACGGCCACTTGCAGTTGCATGCCACCGAGACGCGTGAAAACCTGCTCACGGGCGAGAATGTGGTTGAAGTCACGGGCAGCGAGCTGCCGCTGGCGCCGCCGGCCGACAAAGGCCCGCCGGATTACTTGCTGCTCTCGGACCGCGGCGATCACGTCTACGTGGCCTGGCGTGACGGCACGCTATTGCACTTCGACACGCGCGACTTCGACAGTCCGAAATTGGTCGAGCAAATCGACCTGGTGCCCGACGCGGCGCAGTCGCTCACCGCGCTCGAGTTCCTGCTCGGCAAGACGACACTGCTGGCCGGCGATTCGACGGGGCAAGTCCGGGTGTGGTTTTGCGTCAAGCCGGTGGGAGCCGCGGAGCAGCCGGCCCGGCTGGTCGCTGCCCACACCTTGCCCGGGGCAGGCAAGGCCGTCAGTTGCCTGGCCGTATCGGGAAATTCCCGGCTGTTGGCCGTGGGCTATGCCGATCGATCGGTGCGGCTGTTTTACCCCACCAACCAGCGGTTGGTTTTGGAGACCAGCGCACCGGGCCAGGGCGCGCTGAGCCAGTTGGCGCTCGCCTCGGGCGATGACGGATTGATGGGATTGGCCGGTCGGGAGCTGATTCACTGGACCATCGATCCGCGCTATCCAGAGACGAGTTTCCGCTCGTTGTTCCTGCCGATCTGGTACGAGGACAATCGGGCACCGGCGTTCGTCTGGCAGTCGGGGAGCGGGTCGACCGGCGCGGAGCCCAAGTTGAGCCTGATCCCGCTGATCTTCGGCACGCTCAAGGCCACGCTGTATTCGATGCTGTTCGGCGTGCCGCTGGCCCTGTGTGCCGCGCTGTACACCAGCGAATTCATGCGGCCCGGGCTCAAGGCCAAGATCAAGCCGGCGATCGAAATGATGGCCAGTCTGCCCAGCGTGGTGCTGGGCTTTCTGGCCGGCGCCGTGGTGGCCCCGTTCGTGGAGAATTCGATCACCATGGTGATCTGCGGCTTCTACACGGTTCCGTTCACGCTGTTGGCCGGGGCCTATGTCTGGCAGATCCTGCCGCGACGGCTCAGCCTGCTCGTGGTGCGCTGGCGGCTGGCGCTGATCTTCGTCACTTTGCCGCTGGGAGTGCTGCTGGCCAGTTGCTTTGCTCCGTGGGTGGAAAAGCACTGGTTCGGCGGCGATGTCCGGGCCTGGCTCGACGGTCAGGTGGGGACGGGCGTCGGCGGCTGGACGCTGCTGTTGCTCCCCTTGGCCTCGCTGCTCGTTGGCTGGCTCGTGTCGCAAGTCCTGAATCCCGCTTTGCGCCGCACGTTTCATCATTGGAATCGCCGGCGCTGGACGGCGATCGATCTTGTGAATTTCCTGCTCGGCACGCTCGTGGCAGTGGTGCTGGCCTGGCTGGCTGGGATGCTGCTCGACGGGCTGGGCTACGATCCGCGCGGTCGCTTGCCGGTCGATTTGATGAAGCACGGCAGCACCGTGGCGATGGGCGTTGTCGGCACGTACATCCAGCGCAATGCGCTGATCGTGGGTTTCGTGATGGGCTTTGCCGTGATCCCGATCATTTACACGATCGCCGACGATGCGCTGTCGATGGTGCCCGACCACTTGCGCTCGGCATCGCTGGGGGCGGGGGCCACCCCCTGGCAGACTGCCATGCGGATCATCGTGCCGACGGCCATGAGCGGCTTGTTCTCGGCGGTGATGATCGGCCTGGGCCGGGCCGTCGGCGAGACGATGATCGTGCTGATGGCCGCCGGCAACACGCCGATCATGGATTGGAACATCTTCAACGGGTTTCAGACGTTGTCGTCGCTGATTGCCCAGGAAATGCCCGAGTCGCCGCAAGACAGCACCCAGTACCGGACCCTGTTCCTGGCGGCCTTGACTTTGTTCGCGTTGACGTTCGTGGTCAACACGGCAGCCGAAATCATTCGCTTGCGATTCCGCCGGAGGGCTTATGAGCTCTAGCTCCGCCGCAACCGCGCAGGCGGCGCCGGACGACCGGTTCGCTCCGCGCCAGGGCAAACGGTACACGCGCACCCGGCAGTCGGTGGCCGCCACGTCGCTGGCAGCCCAGGGCGAGCCGATGATCTGGCTGACCGGCGGCGCTTTGGCCGTGGCGGTCATCATGATCGTGGGCCTGCTGGTCCTCGTGCTGTACCAGGGGTTGCGGCATGTTTTGGCCGCTGGCGGTCGAACGCATCGTGATGCAGGACGGCACCGTCTACCTGGGCGAGGTGGCCGGCGAGCAAAGCTACGTGCCGAGCGAGGCGAAGCTGGCCGCGCTCGCGCCGGAAACGGCCGAAAAAGTCCGGCGGCAGGCCGCGGCCGGCGGCGCGCTGCGGCAGCAGAACATCCGCATCGAGAACTTCGAGCTGACGAACGAGCACTTCGTTTGGGTCGACGAGCTCGGCATCCAGGAGGCGACGTTTCCCGAGTGGGCCGTCGTCGTCGAGCGGCTGACCAACGGCCGCTTCTACGGCACGCCGGTGGGCTTTCTGCTCGACGGCACGCCGGTGGCCGGCACCGCGGCCGAAGCCTGGCAGAAATTCGGCGAATATCAGGCCGAGGCCCGGCAACCATCGGCCGACGACCGGCGCGCGAAAAAACTCCCCGCTACCAACTGCAAATGCAAACCGCCGACGGACAGTTGAAGTTGCTACCGCTGGAAAACATCGTCCGGGCGTATCCGGCCAATCAGCTCGGCCTGTTCGGCCGGCTGGGCGTTTACCTGTCTCGCTGGCGCGAATTTCTCTGTGAGGGCCCGCGCGAGGCCAATAGCGAAGGCGGAGTCTTTCCGGCGATCTTCGGCACGGTCGTCATGACGCTGCTGATGTCGGTGGCCGTGGTGCCGTTCGGCGTGCTGGCCGCGCTCTACTTGCGCGAATACGCCAAGGCCGGAACGATCGTCAGCGCCGTGCGCATCGCCATCAACAACCTGGCCGGCGTGCCGAGTATCGTTTTCGGCGTGTTCGGTCTGGGGTTTTTCTGCTATCTGGTCGGCGGGCGGATCGACCACTTGTTCTTTCGCTCGCAGGGAGCATCGGTGTTCGGCACCCCCGGCATTCTCTGGGCTTCGTTGACGCTGGCGCTGCTGACGTTGCCGGTCGTGATCGTCACGACCGAAGAGGCGCTGGCCGCGGTGCCCAGCTCGATGCGCGAGGGATCGTACGCCTGCGGGGCCAGCAAATGGCAAACCATCTATCGGATCGTACTGCCGCGGGCGATGCCGGGAATCATGACCGGGATGATCCTGGCGATGGCCCGCGGGGCCGGAGAGGTGGCGCCGCTGATGCTTGTCGGGGCCATGAAAACGGTTCCCGTGCTGCCGGTCGACGGCACGTTCCCTTACATCCACGCCCAGCGGGCCTTCATGCACCTGGGCTATCACATTTTCGATCTCGGGTTCCACAGTCAGAACAGCGTGGCGGCCGCGCCGATGGTGTTTACCACCACGCTCTTGCTGGTCGGCATCGTCGCGGCCCTGAATATCACGGCCATCTGGCTGCGGGGCAGGCTGCGGCGCCGGTTCGTCGCCAGCCACTTTTAGGCGGCGATCCATTGTGCAGGCTTTTGCATCGCTTCAGCTCTGGGGGTAAAGTCAAGGCATGACTCCGACGATTCATAGCAAACCGCTGCACGGCACCGCCGCGGAGCCGAAGCCGCCGGCCGAAAAGGCCGCCCCGCCCCAGGCCGCGGGCTCGGCTGGGGGCACGCCTGCCAGCCCGGCCGGAGGTCCGCCCGCGGGCAGTGCCGCGGCACCCCCCGCGCCAATGACCCAGGGCCGCCTGGCCGCCATCCTTCAGGGCGAGTCGGTGCCGACCGAAACCCATCCGGCGGTCGCCAAGGAAGAGGCCGTGCTGGAGGTGCTCGGCTTCAATCTTTGGTATGGGCAAAAGCAGGCGCTGTTCAACATCAACATCCGGATTCCCAAGGGCAAGGTTACGGCGCTGATCGGCCCGTCGGGTTGCGGCAAGTCGACCCTGCTGCGGAGCGTCAACCGGTTGAACGACCTGAACAGCTCGGTGCGGATCACCGGCGACATCCACCTCAACGGCGATTCGACCTACGCTCCCGACGTGGACGTGATCGAGCTGCGAAAACGAATGGGTATGGTGTTCCAGAAATCGAACCCGTTCCCCATGAGTATTTACGAGAACGTCGTGTATTCGCTGCGGATCGACGGCGAACGCGACCGGCGGGTGCTGGACAGCGTGTGCGAGCACAGCCTGCGCGGCGCTGCCCTGTGGGACGAGGCCAAAGACCGCTTGCACGAGAGCGCGTTGTCGCTGTCGGGTGGCCAGCAACAGCGGTTGTGCATCGCCCGGGCCATTGCCGCCGAGCCCGAAGTGTTGCTGATGGACGAGCCTTGCTCGGCTCTGGACCCCATCGCTACGGGCAAGATCGAAGACCTGATCCAGGAGCTGCGCGGCTCGTATTCGGTGTTGATCGTCACGCACAACATGCAACAGGCGTCGCGGACGAGCGACTTCACGGCCTTCACGTATTTGGGCCGCGTGCTCGAATACGGCCCGACGAGTGACCTTTACACCAAACCCATCCTGAAGGAAACTGAGGATTACATCACCGGGCGATTCGGCTAGCCGCGGCTCGACCTGGTCCGCCGATCCTTGCCGACGGCTGGCCGGTGCCGGGTCGAAAGCCCGTGGTTTGTGGTGTTCGGGGGCAATCGCGGCGTTTCGCCCGTAGCAGGATCGGTTCGACTGATGTCCATTCACGTCCAGCGGCAGATCGGGAATCTCAAACAGAAGATTCTGTTCGTCGGCACGCTGGTTGAAGAGGCCATCGCCAAATCGATTTCGGCGCTGATGAACCGCGACCGCAATCTGGCCCGGACGGTAATCGAAGAGGACGCAGAAATCGACCGCATGGAGGTCGATGTCGAAGAAGAAGTCCTCAAGACGCTGGCTTTGTATCAGCCGGTTGCCGCCGATCTGCGGTTTGTCGTGGCGGTGCTCAAGATCAACAACGATCTGGAACGCATGGGCGACCTGGCGAAGAACATCGCCAAGCGCGTGTTGTTCCTCACCCAGTGCGAACGCGTGGACCTGCCGGCCGAATTTCGAGCCATGTCCACCAAGACGCAGGCGATGGTCAAGCAGTCGCTCGACGCGCTGGTCAACTCCGACACGATGCTGGCCCGCAAAGTTCGCGAGGCGGACGACGAAGTCGACACCCTGCGCAGTGAAATCCAGAAGCGCATCGAACAGCAGATCGTGCAGAATCCCAAACAAACCGAGTGCATGATGCGGCTGACCAGCGTCTCGCGGCACCTGGAGCGGCTGGCCGACATGGCCACCAACATCGCCGAAGACGTGATCTACATGGTCGAGGGCGAAATCGTCCGCCATCACCGGCCGACGGAAGCCCTGTAACGAGCGCATGAGAAATAGCTTCGGCTTCTGGCAGACCCTCACCCTGGAGGGAGAGGGGTTGCGGGCGGAATTTATTTTTCGTTCGGGCCTAAGCGACTATTGCTGCCCGCGCGCTTGGGCCACGAGCTGGCCGATGGCTTGCAGCGTCGCGGCCGGCGCCGCGATGTCGATGTTCAGGCCGGCGGCCGAAATCTTGGCCGCGATCCCGACCGGCGGAGCCGCGGGTAGTTGGGCTGGACCGGCGGCGGCCAGCGGCGAAGGCTGTGCCCAGGTCAGGATGGTCTGCGGATGAAGGTAGCCCAACCACTGCCCGCCTTTGGGCAACAGAGCCGCGGTCTCGGCGATCTGCGGATCGGCGGCCAGGTTCGCTCCGGGCGCTTTGGCCGCGGCGATGGCCCGCTTGAGGTTGTCGACGCCGACGTACGCCAGGACCGCGGTTTTGTCGTCCACTGCCGCCAGGTAGACGTGGACCTTGTCGCTGGCGCCGAAGTTCTTTTCGAACGCCGATTTCACTTCGGCCGCGCCCGGTTGATTGAAGCCGCTCAAGTCGGTGACGATATCCAGCGCCGCGCTGCCGTCCGCGTCGATCTTCTGGACACTGTAAGCGATCGCAGCGGCTTGTGGGGCCTTGAGCGCTTCGCTCAGCAGGCCGATCGCGGCCGCGTATTGATCCAGGTACTTCTGCGAGTCGTCGACTTTGAGCAGGCCGACGAAGTTCGCATACTGCGGTTCGCCCGGCTTGGGTACGCCCAGCGACATCGCCAGGCTGTCCACCGGAGCAATCAAGTCCACGGCGGCTTGGGCGAGCCGCGTCTGCTGCTCGGCCGGCAACTGGGCCAGTGCCGGAATAACCTTGACGAGCGCCGAGATTTGGGAGCCGGCCATCTCGCGCAGCGCCTCGGGAATCGTCAGGCCGCAAGCCAGGCCGAATGGCCCGCCGGGCAAACCGGCGAGAACTCCTTCTTTGGGCGCCTTGATCCCCTTGACCGCGTTGGACCAGTCGCCCCCCGCGGCGAAACGAGTTCGGGCGGCAATGCGCAAGTTTGCATTTTCGTCGGCCTTGACGCCCAGGGCCAGATGGGTCACCTCGTTGCCGAAGGTTTTCAAACCGCGCTCGAGCGCATCGAACCTCTCGCCAATTTCTGGTCGCTGCGGCGCGGACATTTGTGCCATTCCGCGGAGCGGCGTCAAATAGATCGGCGCCTGCGAGATCGCGAACTTGATGCCCGCCGGAGTGCCAACCGCGGCCGCGTCGACTTCGCCCAGCCAGGTCCGCAGCGGAGTCAACTCCGTACCGGCGTCCTTGAGCGAGTTGAGCACGTCGTCCAAGGCCGCCTTGGCGTCGGGCTCGGCAATGGCGGCAAAATTGCCGTGCTGGCAGATCAGCACCGGATTGCCCGCCAGGCGGACTTCGGCAAATTTCTGGGTGGCGTCGACGGGCTGCAGTTGAGCCAGGAATTGTTTGTAATCGGTCAGCGGCAGCAAGACGACCACTTGCGGTGCGCCGCCCGCGTCCTGTGCCGGCAACAGGGCCAGCGCCGCGGTACCCTTCTCGTCCAGCCCCTCGTGGATGCCGGTTTGAACTCGCAGCAGCGTGAGCAACGACTGCTGGGGGGCATGAACCTGCCCGGCCAGCCGTTCGAGCTTGTCGCTCGTTTCCTCCAGTCGATTGACGAGCACGATCGCCAAGGCCGTGTCGGGAATCGCTTGCAGCACGTCGGCGGCGCAGGACGCCGGGCCGGCAAGCAGCGCCAGCGCCAGGGCCAGAGCGGCACGACTAAGAGCCCGGGTCTGCATTGGCATGAACGCCTCCAGGGGGTCGGCGGGTTGATCGAGAAAGCAGCCAGGACATCGATTCTGCCAGCTCAGTCGACATCCTGGAAGTGGATCTCGCTGTGAACGACGACCGCGCCTGCGTCTGTGTAGGTTACGCTGGCGTACGTGCGCAGCACTTTGAGCACCTTGAGGCCGGCGCGAACATTCTGCAGGGCGAAAGTGGTTTGCGGATCCAGACCGCGATCGTCGTCGTCCAGCACCGCATCGACAGCCGCATCGCCGCCTGCCAACTGGTCCGTGTAATCGATCCAGGGCAGGGCCGCATCGACCAGCTCCGCCCAGTTGAACCAGGCGACCGCGGCCAGCGGCCGCCGGGCATCACCCAGCGCGACGGGCAGCACCAGCGGCTGTTTTTCCAGCATGGCCTGGGACTGCTGCGGGGCGATGGAAAAGACCGCCACGCTCTGGCTCAAGCTGGCATTGGGCACCAGCCGCGGATCGAGTCCAGCCTCGGCCGGCAACGGATACGCATAGTTGGCGCCCGATTTCGATTCCGACTTTTCCGGCGCCGGCACTTGGAAATCGGCGGGAATGGCTTTGGGATTCACTTTGCGGATCTCCTCGATCGCCCGGTTGGCGATCGCCAGATACTCGCTGACCGCGCGTTTGAGCAACGGGGCGTCGCTGACACCCAGCACCAGGGCCGGCTCGATCATCGGCAGCGGCTCTTTGGCCTTGGGCATTTGCTCTTGCCATTGCCGACTCGTGATCTTGGCCTCCAGGGCCACGGCCGATTGCCCGTCGGACAGGGCCGGCAACAGCAAGTCGCGCGTGGCACTGCCGAACCGCTCCACGAGCGGCAGCGCGATGTCGACGGCCTGGTCGAATACGGCGCGCTGCTCCGGCGGCATTTCGGGCAGCGCGAAATCCTGGAAGTAGCCGTAACCGATCTGGGTCCATTTGACGAGCAAATCCCACTGCTGGGGGTCGTATTTTCCGCGCACGACGAGGGCCGCCAGGGGGCTGCCCCCCAGGTGATCGAGCAGCGATAGCGGCTTCGAAGCGTCGATGAACAGATTTTCGCTCCAGTCGTAGGAGTAACTTTCGATGCCGCGATCGGTGAGGAACGAAAAACTCATGGCCGAGCCGATTTCCGGCACGTAACGATTCAGGTCGGCGACCAGACCTCTCACATCCACGAGAATGCGATTCTGCAAGGGCTTGGCGATGTCGAGTTGGCAGACCAACTGGGCCGCGGCGTCGCCGATCTGATCGAAGTCCTTCTTGCTGGTGCCCAGGGCAGGCGCAGCTCCCGGCCGTAGAACCCCACGCCCGTCAGCCGCCGGCCCGCAAATGCGGCCAGCGGTTTGAGTTCGGGGCGGTCGACCAGCATTTCGCCCTTGCCGAGCCTGGCCAGATGGTCGTTCGAGGAGCCGAGCGAGACCAGCAAGTATTTGCCGCGAACGCCGAGCGTGAGATTGAGCGTGAGCGACTTGAGTTTCTCTGCCAGCGGCGCGAACTCGTCCGGTTCGTCTTCGAAATCCTGCCAGCGGATTTCCTGCCAGGGAACCAGCCCGCCGTCGAGCGAAAGCGTCAGGTATTCGCTCTGGTCGATCGTGACTCGCGTGAGCCGGTCCTTGAGCGACGGCACTTGCCGCAAAACCATCTTCGCGAGCACTTCCAGCCGCTTGAGCTGCGTCAGGGCCGGCTCGTCCTGCGAAAGTTGGAAACCGAAAACCAGGTTGGGGATCGTCAGGTCGTCGAGACGGCCCGCAAGCGATTTCAAGAACGCCCGGGCCGCCTCGCGATTTTTTGCGGCCTGCCGCTGCGCGATCGGGCCCGGCGGCGGCTGCAACTGGGCCTGGCCGATCGCTTCCTGCACGGTCTGGATCATGCTCGTGGCTTGATAATCGCCATAGGCCTCGGCGACCGCCGCCGCGAAGCGGGCCAGACTCGGATCGCCGTAGACGAAGATTTCGCCGGAGACCATATCCGACAGCAATTCCACCAATTGCTGGTTCTCGGGCAGCTCGATCAATTGTCGGTACGGTTCCAGTGGACTGCCAGGGCCGCTCAGTTGGGGCTGGAGCATCTGCCAGCCCATCGCCACCGCCGGTATTTCCAGAAACCGCCGCCAGGCCTTGCTGCGGCGAGCGATGTCGAACTGCTCGCGCAAACGCATCGATGCGGCGTACAACGACGCGTCGGCCGGAACGAATTCGAGCGAGCCGCCAACCTTCTCTGCGGCGCCGGCCGGCCCGCAAAGGGTAAGAGCAAGCATCACCAGCGCGAGCGCGTGCGCCAACCCGGAGCGGATCCTGTGCGAGAGCGACATCGAAGTGCCCCTTGGATCGAGACTCGGCAGCGACGAAAATCGAGTGCCGAAAAAGATGAGCAGCCACCGGCGGTCATTCTAAAATAACCGCCCGGCCGTCAACCAGCCTGGGAGCGAAAATCCGGCTATTGGCAGCCGGCGTCCCGGTCGCGTGCATCTCGGGAAGCCCGCTAGCTGGCCAGGGGCCGGCCCCAGGTCGGAAGGGACTTTTTCAGGCCGGACGCCGTCCGTCCGCCGCGTTTCCGCCGTTTTTTTGCCGATGCCGCTTGTTTTGCAGATAGATCGGCCGGGGTGGCAGGTCACCGCTGGCTGACGAGAGAGCCGAATCGACACGCCGATTCTGCCCGGGACGCGGCGTTGCCGAGCGGCGCAGGGCTTCGAATTCGCGCCGCCGGATCATCTGCACGCCCGAGGCCGGCTGCCCGCGCCGGGGTGTCCAGGCCAGCAGTTTTTCGATCCACGGAGTGCTTGCGGTGGCGGTGGCCGGCGGTCGAGCCAGCACCAGTCCGCGCTGGCTCCGTAGCGGCCAAAGTTTTCGCAGGTCGTCCGGGTCGATTCCGGAGTGTTCGTCGCCGACGAACAAGATCTCGCCGTCCGTCTGGTCGAGACCGGTCTGGACGACTTCGGCCAGGCCCAGCCGCAGCGGGTGACGCACCGCGTTGACCTGCGGATAGAGCATGCGCCAATTGCCTGGCCACGTCGGTCGTGTCGTCGGTTGAGCCGTCGTCAACGATCAGCACCTCGAACTGCGGGGTCAGTTCCGCCAGCACGTCCAAGATGGCCGCGACTTCGTTTTCCAGGCGGTGTTGGGCATTGAAAACCGGCAGTAGTACGCTCACAGAGGGTTTCAAACGTCGTCCTCGCAGCAGACAGGGCGCAAAAGAACCAGGCAGAAAGGAGGGCAGGCACCGCGCGACAAGAGATTTTTCGGCATTTGACGGTTGGCGGCTCGGAAATGACTCCGCTGCGGGCAGCGGACCGCTTTGCCTCGGACCTATTGATCGGACGGCGTCCGAGGGCAACTACAGGACGAGGCGGCCGAATACCACCTTTGCCCTTGGTACCGTCGACGACGATCGTGCCGCATGCCCCGTATGTCTGCGGCGATGGGCGGCGCTGCCCGTTTCCCGGCGCCGACCGCGGGCCCTGGCCAGCCCGCGCCAGCCGGATTATGCTGAACATCTTTACAATTCGCGGGGGCCCCCCACCGGTCGGCCGCATCGCAGCCAGGCACCCGAGCAACGCGTGGGCCGATGCCGGCGCATGCTTTCTTTCGCCCAGTGGGACAGCCGCCTGCCGGGACGTGCCTGCCCGCGGCCGTCCGTTAACCGAAGGAACTGTCCCTTGTCCGCCGACCGCGTCGAATCGCCCGACTTCTCCAAAGGCGACGGCTTGCTTGCCGGCCATCGCCCAGGACGCCCAGACCGGCGAAGTCCTGATGCTGGCCTACATGAACCGCGAGAGCTACGCAGAAACGCTGGCCACGGGCCGGGCCGTCTATTTCAGCCGCAGCCGCAGCAAGCTGTGGCGCAAAGGGGAAGAAAGCGGTCACGTGCAGCAGGTCAAAGCCATGTTTCGTCGATTGCGACGCCGACACCATCCTGCTCAAAGTCCACCAGATCGGCGGAGCCGCCTGCCACGAGGGCTATCGCAGTTGCTTCTTTCGCCAGGTCACGCCCGCACGGCCTGCAGGTGGTCGGCAGTCGGGTGTTCGATCCGCAAGAGGTGTACAAGAAGTAACGATTCGCACGGATCGGTTAAGCCCAGCGGCCGCCGGCCGGTGGGAACTTGCGAGATACAACTTCCATCACTCGACAACGCAACCTGAAACATGTCAAGTATCTTGAAATTGGGAATCCCGGCCGGCAGCCTGCAAGAGGCCACCGCCGAACTGTTTCGCCGCGCCGGCTACAAGATCACTTTCAACTCGCGCAGCTATTTTCCCTCGATCGACGACGACGAGATCGAGTGCCTGTTGATCCGCGCCCAGGAGATGGCCCGCTACGTCCAGGACGGCGTGTTGGACGCCGGGCTGACGGGCTACGACTGGATCGTGGAAAACGGCGCCGACGTCTTCGAAGTGGCCGAGTTGGTGTTCTCCAAAGTCAGCCGCCGGCCGGTCCGCTGGGTGCTGTGCGTGCCCGAAAGTTCGCCGATTCGCTCGTGCAGGACTTGCAGGGCAAGCGGATCGCCACCGAGGCGGTCGGGCTGACCGAGCGCTATCTGGCCCAGCACGGCGTCGACGGCCAAAGTGGAGTTCAGTTGGGGCGCCACCGAGGTCAAGCCGCCCAAGCTGGCCGACGCCATCGTGGAAGTGACCGAGACCGGCAGCTCGTTGCGGGCCAACCACCTGCGGATCCTGGACGAAGTGCTGCCCAGCACGCCCCGCTTCATCGCCAACCGGCAGGCCTACGCCGACCCTTGGAAGAAACAGAAGATCGACGACATGGTGCTGATGCTCCGCGGCGCCATGGCGGCCGAGGGCAAAGTGGGCCTGATGATGAACGTGCCCCGCGAGCGGCTCTGCGCAGGTGCTGTCGCTGCTGCCGGCCTTGCAAAAGCCGACCATCTCGAGCCTGGCCGACGAGGACTGGGTGGACGTCAACACCGTGCTCGACGAGACGATCGTGCGGCACATCATCCCCCGCTTGAAGTCGGCCGGGCGCGGGGTATCGTCGAATACCCGCTCAACAAAGTGATCGACTAGAGAGCCGCGCGAAAAACAACTTCGGCGTTCAACGCCTCTCCCTCCAGGGAGAGGGCAGGGTGAGGGCCTGGCGGAAGCCAGGGCTATATTTTCCGTCGTACCTGACCGGCTTGCATGCAGGAGACTACCAAGATGGGCGCCGACGCGAGAATTGCCGAACTCAAATTGGAATTGCCGCCGGCACCCAAGGCGATGGGCGTATACAAGCCGGTGGTCGTCCTGGGCAACGCGGCCTACGTGTCGGGGCACGGCCCGCTGCGCACCGACAAATCGCTGATCACCGGCCGCGTCGGCGCCGACACCGACCTGGCCGGCGGCTACCAGGCGGCCCGGCAGACCGGCCTGGCCATCCTGGCCACGCTGCGCAGCCATTTCGGCACGCTCGACCGCGTGCGCCGCGTGGTCAAGACGCTGGGCATGGTCAACGCGACGCCCGACTTCAAGGACCATCCGGCCGTGATCAACGGCTGCAGCGAGCTGTTTCGCGACATCTGGGGCGAAGACCACGGCATCGGCGCCGCAGCGCCGTCGGCATGGGCTCCCTGCCCGGCAACATCACCACCGAGATCGAAGTGATCTTCGAGATCGAGCCGTAAGCGCGCCGAAGAGTCCGCCGCGGTCACCTGCGAAGACATTCGATCACCTGCTGTTGCCGCCGGTTCACCCAGCCAGCCAGATTGGGGTGCGATTTCGGGGGTCAGCTCAAGGGCGGACTCTTAAGTCAGCGTCGAACAGGGAGTCGACTAGGGCGTCCACTTCTTTCGCCGTCCGGGCCGATCCAATGATCGCCGCCAGCCCCAAGTTGGGGACAGCCCCGATCGGGCGCGCCGCTGTATCGAGCGGCGTCGCTGTCTTGAGCGAGATTGTGCTTGTCGAGACGCTGCTGTTGGTGGAGGATGTCGAGCCGACTATGGTGGGGCTTGCCAGCGCGAGACTAACCGGCGTGGTCACGATCGGGACGTGAACGGTGCTGACCGGGACCTCTACGGTTTTCAGGTCGGCCACAATCTGGTCGACTACGGGCGTTCCGCGGCCCGTGACGAGGTCGTAGCCGGCGGACGTGGGGAATCCGTTCGAACCGGTAGTGATGTCGTGAAAAGCATTGGCCGGCAAACTGTAGACGTCCTGCACGGTATGACCCAAGTTGGGCAACCCGGCTTGGTTGCGAGCCTGGTCGGCCACGGCCACCAGACTGGACCAGGCAGTCATGCTCAGTTCGGTGCCGGAACCGGTCGTCCAGCCCCCTTCGTCCGCGTGATACATCTTCACCGCAGAATTCGAGGAGGCGTCGAACGATACATCGGGCGTGGCACGGAAATTCGAGTTTACCAGGCCACGCTGGTACGAAGGCTGCGCCTCGAACTGGCTGAACCCGCCGCCGGAAAGGTTCCAAGCCGTTTCGCTTCCGTAGCCGCTGGCGTTATTGAGCGTTAGCGTCGTGCCGCCCACCGCCAAGACATTGGGCGATGACGACGGAAAGGTGACCGAATTTGCCCCGAGTCGCCGCTGCCGGTAATATAGCTGATCGGGGTGTGCCCGGCCGGGGCGAGAAACTGGGAGTCGTGATTCACGTTGTCGGCAACTTCGGGCAGGGAGAAATTCATTGCCACCACGCTGACTCCCTGCGTATTGCTGGCTTCGGAGATGGTTGTTTCCATATCCAACAACGCCAGCGAGTTGGCCTCGAACAGGTCGATCTTGGCGCCAGGCGCCAGGGCGTGGGCCCATTCGACGTCCATCGCGGCTTGATGCCCCCAGGCTCCCGTTGGATCGGGGTCTGGTGTCAGGCCGAGTTCTGGAAAAGGCGTCAGCGTGGTCTGCGGCAAACCGTAAGCGGTCGAAAACGCCGCCAGGTCGTTGTTCAGGTTTGTGGCGTCGTATTTTCCGTTGATGGTTTCGTTGAAAACGTCGTAGGGCACCACGATGGCAATCGTTTCGCCGCTGCCCGTCTGGCTGACTTTGTCGAAACCGTATGCTTGCCGAATTTCGGCTGGGGTATAGGGGGCCGGGTACGCGCCGGTGGGCGGCGCCAGGACGGTGGTGATTGGTGCCGTCCCAACCGGCGAAACGGTCATCAGCTGGCGAGCTTCCAAGTCTTCGATGCGCAGCGCTCGGTTTCGTTTTGGGGCGGCAGGTTGCTTGGCAAACATGACAATCTCCTCAAGGCTGAAGGTCGGGATTTTTCGACCGCCAAGGGCCGGATGGCTCGTTGGTGGCTGCTCTATCGAACCTCAGCGTGGACGGAGACGATCTGTTACAGGCCGCGGCCAATCTGCTCCGGCCGAGGCCCTGGCCAAATCGTTTTGAACCGCGTCGCTGTGCCGCGCGTGGAACGGCACTATCTATTGCGTCTCCCTGGCCGAATACGACGAGCAACGATCCGAGAGGCTGTCGGCCGATAAACAGATGATTTGCGGTGCCGACTCAAGATTGCACCGCATGTTACCGGGTCGACTTATTGTCGATTTTTTCCCGCGACGGCCGCATGGCGGCCACGTCCCGCCCCAATAGAACGGCCGATTTCCGCGACCGGTCGAGCTTGCGCCGAGGGCCCGGTTCCCGCGGGCGTCCGGCGAAGTCTGCGGGCTGCCGTGACGCGGCTGACCCCCACATGCAATATTGTCGGACGAAGAAGTTCGTGACCAAGCGCCGCGATCTACGCGGCGCCAGCGGACTACTGCCGGTCGGCGAGCCCGACGGTGCGCAAAACCCTTCCGACCGCGAGCCGAGTCCGCCGAAGTTTGCGGTGCTGGCGGCTCGCCTGAGAGGGCTTTCCCACGATCCGACCCGGACCAGGCTCCAGGCTCGCTTTTTGGGCAAATTCCTGCATTTTCCGCCCCAGCTGGAATTTTCTCCGTTCCGGGGTGTAACATCCGCCCGGATTGCACGCTGGGCATGGTAGTGGGACACAAATTCACCCCTTACCGAGGACTGGAGACTGTCATGAAACGCTGCAATCGCAACTCGATCGTCAAAGGAATCAAGAATGTGGTCCTGGGAGCCGCCATCGCGGCCGGAAGTACGCAGGCCTTCGCTCACGGCGGGGGACACGGCGGGGGCATGAGCCACAGCTCGTCGAGCTTCAACCGGCCGGTGCACAGCATGCCGGTGCAAAAGAAGGCGAACCAAAACGCCCAACCGCCGCGGTCGATTTTCGGTGGCCAACTGAGTGGCACCGCCGCGGGCAAAACGTTTACGCCTGGCACCACTCCAACTCCGACCGGCAACGCATTTTCGGGCCTGAAGTACAACGGGGCCTTGAACAACGGTATCTACAAGCAACTGGGTGGCTCCGGCACCTCAGGCTCGGGCAGCGGGACCGGAGCTTTTTCGGGTTTTAAGTACAACGGGGCCTTGAACAACGGTATCTACAAGCAGCTGGGTGGCTCCGGCACCTCAGGCTCGGGCAGCGGGACCGGAGCTTTTTCGGTTTTGAAGTACAACGGGGCCTTGAACGGTGGCATCTACAAACAGTTCGGCGGCTCGGGCACGACGGGAACCGGAACGGGAACGGGAACCGGAACCGGGACAGGTACGGGAACTGGTTCGGGCACTCCCAGTTGCCCGAACGGATACTGCGGTTCGTTCGGCGGCGGGCTGTTCCCCTGGTTCGGCGGATTCGGCTACAGCGGGTTGGGCGGCTACGGTGGGGGCTACGGCGGGGGCTACGGTGGTGGTTACTCGGCTGGGGCAGCCCCGGTCGCCCAGCAGCAGCCGGTTGGCTCGCAGGTGGCCACCCAGATTCCCGCGACCCCGGCCGTAACGGCTGCGGCCGCCATGCCGACGACGGCCGACGTGCAAGTGGTCGGTCTGGAGTTGATGGATCGCGGCGACGCCAACCGCGGCCCGCTGTACCGAGTGAGCGTTCGCAACAGTGGCAGCAGCGACCTGCTGCATGGTTTTGACGTGGCCCTGGCGGCAACGGCCGGCGAGGCTCCGTCCGACGCAACTCCGGTGTCCGCTCAGCGAATCCTGAGCATTGCGGCCGGCCAAATACTGAGTGTCGACCTGCGGGTGGCCAGCCCGGCTCCCTCGTTGACGACCCTGTTCGCTGTGGCGGACGCTCGCCACGAAGTGCTAGGGACCAACAATGTGGTGCAGGTCAGTCGCACCGACGTGCCTGCAGCCGCCATGGTCACGGCCAGCAACTGAGACGAGCGGACAGTCACATCCCGGCAACGAGCAGGCCGCCTTCGAGCGGCCTGCTTTCGTTGATGGTCCGCTAGGTCGAGCCGAAGTTGATGACCGCCGTCAGGATATCGTGTTTTTCATCGGCTTTTGCTTTGCTGCGGCTCGTCCGGGCATACTCGTCGAACTGCAACTTCTTGCGGCAACGGGCGTTGGCCTGTGGTAGGGATATTACACCGCTTGATCATTTGTTTTCTGTTGTGCGGTGCGCGATTTGCCTGCGCCTTGAATGTGCCGCCACCCCGCTAAAATTCCAATCGTAGCGGATGCCCGCCTCCCTCCCGCAACGAAGCGGAGCGGGGGGCGTCAGGATTGTCTCCGGCCAATCAGACGGCGCCTGCCGCGCCAGGATCTCCGCAAAAAATATTCTCCACCGCAGAAAGGAATGCCCATGTCCACTTCAACCCAAACTCGCAACGAGCCAGCCAGCGGATTGAAGCAGAAACAGTCGGCGTCTACTTCCGCCGTCCAATCCGGCCCAAGTTTCAGAACGGGAGATGCGATGAATTATCAGGCCTGGGTTGCGAAGGCGGCGAAACAGCCGATGGTGCTGGAAACCGTTGATCTCGGACCGCTCGGGGTCGAGGACGTTGAAGTCGCTGTCGAACACTGCGGTTTGTGTCACTCCGATCTCTCCATCTTGAACAATGACTGGGGCATTTCGCAGTACCCCGCGATTCTCGGCCACGAGGTCATCGGCCGGGTCACGGCCGTGGGCCCGAATGCCAAGGGCCTCCACGTCGGACAGCGCGTCGGCGTCGGCTGGAACTCGGGCAGCTGCATGCACTGTCGCCAGTGCATGTCGGGAAGCCATCACCTTTGCCCGCAAGTGCAGGCGACCATCGTCGGTCATCGCGGCGGGTTCGCGACCCACATCCGCTCGCACTGGGCCTGGGCCATCCCGCTGCCGGAAAAGCTGAACTTCGCCGATGCCGGACCGCTCCTGTGCGGCGGCATCACCGTCTTCGCGCCGCTGGCGATGTACGCCAAGCCGACCGACCGGGTGGGCATCATCGGCATCGGCGGGCTGGGGCACATGGCCGTAAAGTTCGCCGCCGCCTACGGCTGCGACGTGACGGCGTTCACGTCGAGCGAGAGCAAGTTCGATGAAGCCAAAGGTTTCGGGGCGAATCACGTCGTGTCGAGCAAGGACTCGGCGGCGATCAAGAAACTCGGCGGCAGCTTCGACCTCCTGATCAGCACCGTCAACGCGAAGCTCGATTGGGATGCGATGATCGGCACGCTCGCGCCCAACGGCCGGCTGCACTTCGTCGGTGCCGTGCTGGAACCCATTCCGGTCGCGGCATTCTCGCTCATCATGCAGCAGCGCAGCGTCTCCGGTTCGCCGGTCGGCTCGCCGGTGGCGATCGAGACGATGCTCGACTTCGCTTCACGGCACAATGTCGCGCCGCAGACCGAGCACTTCCCGATGAGCAATATCAACGAGGCCTTCGCCCGACTTGAATCAGGCAAGGCCCGTTACCGCATCGTGCTGGACGCGGATTTCTGATCCGCTTGACCGTCGACTTTTTTCAGACATAGACGTTTTCGAGGTAAACCAGCATGAGCGGCCCACGGAAGACAGCCATCGTGACCGGAGCGTCGCAGGGGATCGGCGCGGGAATCGTGAAAGGCGTTTGTCGAACGGGGTTTCAACGTCGTCGCCAATTCCCGGAAGATGACCCAATCCACCGAGGTCGCGGCTTCCGACCACGTCGCTCTGGTGGACGGCCACATCGGCGAGCCGGCGACGGCCGCCAAGATCGTCGAGACGGCGCTGTCGCGCTTCAAGTCGATCGACGCACTGGTCAATAACGCCGGCATCTTCTTCACCAAGCCGTTCACGGACTACACGGCCGAGGACTTCAAGTCGCTCGTCTCGACGAACGTCGAGGGCTTCCTGTACGTCACCCAACTCTCCATCAAGCAAATGTTGGCGCAGAAGACCGGCGGGAGCATCGTCACGATCACGGCGGCCCTGGC
Source organism: uncultured Planctomycetia bacterium (assembly GCA_963699445.1). Lineage (GTDB taxonomy): Bacteria > Planctomycetota > Planctomycetia > Pirellulales > PALSA-1355 > CAWCAX01. Next base: position 1,329,883 of record CAVOTX010000011.1, on the reverse strand, counting down.
TCGCAACCCGATCCGGGGTGTCACGGCGGCGGTGCCGATGATCACCAAAGGCGGTCTGGAAACGATCACCCAGCACCTTGCGATGGAGTACGCGAAAGACGGCATTCGCGTGAACGCCGTCGCGCCGGGCGTCGTCGACACGCCGCTTCACCGGGACACTCCGAAGGACGTGATGGAGAGCCTGTCACCGATGGGTCGGCCTTCGACGGTCAAGGACATCGCGGACGCGGTCATGTACCTGACCGACGCCGCGACGGTCACGGGCGACATCCTGTACGTCGATGGCGGCGCTCATTTCGGCCGCTGGTAATGAAAGGGAGCTTTCGTCATGACTACGGACTCAGCAACCGCCGAGGACCGGCTTGCCAGGCTCGGCATTCAGCTGCCGGATGCGCCAACGCCTTTTGGCGCGTACGTGCCGGCAGTTCAGACGGGAAACCTTCTTTTCCTGAGCGGGATGCTCGCCACCTCAGGCCACAGGGCTACGGTGGTTGGCGTCGTCGGCAAAGACCTGGACGTGAAGGCGGGCCGGGAAGCGGCGTACACGGCCGCACTCAATGTGCTTGCGCTGACGAAAAAGCAGTTAGGTTCCTTGAACCGGGTGAGCCACGTCGTGAGGCTCGGCGTGTACGTCGCCGCGACGCCTGAGTTCACGGAGCACCCGAAGGTCGCCGATGCGGCGTCGGAGTTGCTTCGAGACGTGTTCGGCGAAGAGACCGTCTCTTCGCGCCTTGTCCTTGGAGTCGCCAGCCTTCCACTCGGTTCGCCGGTCGAACTGGAAGTCATTTTGGAAGTGAAGCCCTGATCCAACCGGCGACGAGGCGCTTTCCTGAGTGTCAATGACATGATCTTCCCAAGGACGACTTGGCGCAGCGAATGACTGACTTGGCATGCTTTTTGCTCGTCTGCGAACTGGTTGCCATGTGGGGTGACGCCCGTCGCTCTCGAATCCTGCGTGAAGCGTTTGACCGACTGCGGAGTTCTCTCCAATGGCAAACCAAAGGATGTCCTGCCAGCAAAGGCAATCGACACGTCGCTCGATTCTGCGGCGATCATCGAAGCAGCTTGGGGAGAAACTCGCCGCGGGAGTGGCCGTTTGGGCAGCGTCGCTTGTTGGCTGATGCGAGTGCGACATCTTCCAATTCGTCCTCTCAGTCAAACAGGAGGCTAACATGTCCGACTTCCAACGCCGAGAATTCCTGACCGCAACCGGCTTGTTTACGGCCGCGGCCGCGACTGCGTTTGTGGGGGCCAAGCCGGCCGAAGCCGGCGATCCCAGCTTTATGAACAATGTTCCCGACCCGCTGCTGTCGGGCGAGGATTTACCGACATTTAAGTTCGCCCTGGAGAAGTCAAAAGGAAAGGTGATCGGCAACAGCTTTGGGAAAGAAGCTACCGTTGCGCAATTGCCGATCTCGAAGGGCATTGCCGGGGTGTCCATGAGAATTGAGCCGGGTGCGATGCGAGAACTCCACTGGCACGCCACCGCCGCCGAATGGGCGTTCGTGGACACGGGACGGGTCCGGACGACGGTCTTGGCCCCGGGCGGATACGCGGAGACAAACGACTTCGAGCCGGGCGACATCTGGTATTTCCCGCGCGGCCATGGCCACATGCTTGAATGCCTGGGCAACGAGCCGTGCCACTTCGTGCTGATCTTCGACAACGGCTACTTCTCCGAGTTCGGCACATTCAGCATTAGCGACTGGATCGGCCACACTCCCAAACCGCTGCTGGCGAAGAACTTCGGCGTTCCGGCAGCGAACTTCGACGGGTTCCCGTCGAAGGAAGTGTACTTCGCACGCGGCGCGGTGCCGCCCGAGAAGGCGGCGGTCCCGCCCGCGGGACCACACCTGCCGATGATGACGCATAAATATCGGCTGCTGCAAGATGAGCCGCACGTCAACAATCGGGGGGGTAAGTTGTGGCTGGTCGACTCCAGCAAGTTCCCCATCTCCAAGACCGTTACCGGAGCGGTCCTGGAACTCGAACCGGGGGCGCTGCGGGAGCTGCACTGGCACCCGACGGCCGACGAGTGGCAGTACGTCCTCGACGGAAATGTCAGCGTGACGATGTTCGGCTCGGGCGGGCGCTACCGGATCGAGACGCTAGAAAAGGGCGATGTCGGTTACATCCCGCAAGGGTACGGGCATTCCCTCGAGAACATCGGCGACAAACCGTGCCGCGTGCTGATCGGATTCAACTCCGGAATCTATGAGGATATCGACCTGTCCGAGTGGATGGCTGGGAACCCAATTGACGTGCTGGCCACGAACTTTGGCCAGCCGGTTTCCCTGTTCGAGAAGTTTCCGTCCAAGGACGTGTTCATCTCGGACAAGAACGGGCGGCAGTAGTCAAGGCCGTTACCCCAGAGAATTTGCAACGGGGGGACCCTTTCATGAGATTACTGCCTGTCAAACATGGCAATAAGCAGTGGGCTGGCGTGCCAACGCCAAGCCGAAAAGGTGCTGTCTTGATTGGCGTAATTGCCATCGCCGTCATTGTCGTTGCAAGAACCAGTTCTGCCCAGGAAGGCGCTAACGGTTCCCAGCTCCTGAAAGACGCTCAGGGCATCTTCGAGCCGCTTCCGAAGGACATGGCCACCGCGGCATCTCCGATTATGCCCGAGCGCGTGGATCTCGGACACAAGCTATTCTTCGATCCGCGCATGTCGGTCGATGGTACCGTGAGCTGCGCGAGGTGCCATCAGCCCACTCTGTATGGCACGGACGGAATGGCGAAGGTGCGCAGTGCGCACGACGCGCTGAATGCCCGCCGGGCACCGACGGTGCTTAACGCCGCGCTGCAGTTCAAAGCCCACTGGCGCGGCGATCGGGAAAACGTTGAAGACCAGGCCGAACAAGCCTTGCTGGGGCCACCAAGCTTCGGCAACCCGGACAATGCCAGCGCGACAGCCAGGCTAAGGGCGATCCCCGATTACCTCCCAATGTTTCAGAAAGCCTTTCCCGGCGAATCCGATCCTGTCACGCAACACAACTGGGGCAAAGCCATCGGCGCCTACGAACGTACGCTGGTGACTCCATCGCGATTCGATGATTATCTCGCCGGCAAGGCTGACTCCCTTTCGGCCGCCGAGAAGCGGGGCTTGCGGAAATTCATGAGTATCGGTTGTACGGACTGCCACAACGGCCCAGTTCTCGGCGGCCGCAGCTTCGAAAAATTTGGCGTTGTGAAGGACTACTGGCAGGAAACGGGCAGCAAAGAACCTGATAAAGGCCGCTTCGACGTAACGCACGATCCGGCCGACATGTATGTGTTCAAGGTTCCGGGTCTGCGAAACGTCGCGATGGCCCCGCCGTATTTCCATGACGGATCGGTCCGCACGTTGCCCGAGGCCGTTCGCATCATGGCCAAAGTTCAATTAGGCAAAGACCTCTCGGATCAGGAGAAGAACGATGTTGTCGCGCTGCTCGACAGCCTCACCGGAGAACTGCCCGCGGACTTCGTGCAGGCACCGGTCCTCCCAGCGGCAGCATTTACTTTGGCGCCGGCCGCCGGCGACGATCCGAATCGATGACCTGTGGTTTCTTAGTCCGTCCCCCGGCGGATTCACGAGGGCGCGATCGTGTCGCTACTCGTTCGAAAACAGAAACACGCCCATCCCGACGAGCGCCACCGGACTAGCGATTTTTGCTGGCCGTGCGCCGGCGGCGACCACTCATCAGGTAAATGTCCGCCCGCAGTTGCCATAGGGGATCGTCGCTGGGGTCAATACCGTCGACTCGCGGGATCGGATCGAAAATGATCTTGCTCAATTCCGGTTCCTGGTCGTCGGCAGGCTGGGACAATGTGACCGTGCCAAATTCAAGTTGCGACCGGTTGTCCGGCCAAGTGCTGGTCGCGTCGTTCACGTCGTCACCCGGTTCGGCCAATTGCACGGCGATGCGGAACATGACAGGGCCTTGTGCCAGTCGAAGCGAGAACTCCTTGATGAGGAAGTCGGAAGATTTCTCGGTGGCCTCGGCGGGAGAGAGATATTCCGTGCCCGCTTCTGGACGGATGCGATAACGGCCGAAGCGGGATGATCCTTCGTGATTGGTGAACTTCAGGGCCGACACGCCGAAAAACGCCTCGCGAGCGAAACTGGTCGGAATCGGCTTGGGCGCTACCGCGAATCGCATCGCGGCGGGATGCGCGAGTAGAAACTCGTCAAGCGGCGTCGGCTTGGGAGCCGTCGGTCCGCTCGCGGCTAAAGCCTGCACGAAATGCAGGAACTCGTCGCCGTTTCGGGTGGGAAAACCGTCGAACGAGTGGGCCACGATGTCGGTATGGACATGTTCGGCCAGATAGAAGCGAATCGCCATTCCGCGAGGACTCGCAGCCGGATCGTTATCGGGAACCGTCGGCACGCCGGCAAAATCTGAAAGCCGTACCACAACGGGGATCGATGGTCGGCCCACATGCGAAGCGCGCGTCAACTGCGCTGCCGCGGGCGTCGGAGTAAAAATGCCGCGACACATCAGCCCTTTAGCATGCACGGCTCGAAAACCGGCATGAAAACCAAACACGTTGCCGAAGACAGAAAGCACTTCTTCGGCCAACTTATTCTGCGGTGTCGGGCGAGGTTCCTGACCGGATGTCATGAGAGTCTCCTTAACAAGTGCGCTTCGCTGGCGGACATCCAACGCGGAACAATTTTATCGCTCGACCACCTGACTGTCTAATTCTCAATCATCGGCACTTGTTTATGCATACGATCGAAAGTTATGATGGCGATGTTCGCATGCGAGCTATGGCCGCAACAAGAACGGCGGCCGACCCGAACGCGACTCCCCGCCGCACCCGTCCCACCGCAGGAGATGTCCCACGATCCGCTGCGCGACTCAGATGGCAGCAGTCTGAGCGATTCGCGCCGACGCTGAATTCATCCGCTTTCTTCGACGGGGGCCATCGACATGACCTCAAAGCATGCGGCTCTGCAGTGGACAACCCGACCCGCCGCCTGGTCGCGTCGTAGCGTTTTAGCGACGACAGCCGGAATCTGCGGACTCTCGCTTTCCGACTACTTGCAACTCCAAGTTCGCGCGGCAGGATCCGCCGATCGGGTCGCCGACAAAGCGAAAGCCTGCATTATCATTTATTGCTGGGGTGGCATCAGCCATCTCGAATCGTTCGATCTTAAACCGCAGGCGCCCGCTGAGATTCGGGGTGAGTTCCAGCCAATTCCGACCGTCGTACCCGGCATACAGATCAGCGAACACCTTCCGCTGATCGCTCACCATACCGATAAGTTGGCCATCATCCGCTCGATCCATCACGACGAGTCGGCCCACGGAAGGGGCATGTACTGGAACTTTACCGGGCACAAGCCATCGCGACCCGAGGGCAACATTCCTCCCATGCCGAGCGATTGGCCTTCGCTCGCCGCGATGATTTCCAAGTTTCGTTCGCCTGCTCGCGGCGTGCCCGTCGCGGTTCGTCTTCCGTATCCGATGGTCGATAACGGAACCTTGCAGGCCGGCGAGTACGGAGGCTGGCTGGGAGCGAAGTACGACCCCGTTGTAATGCGTCCTTCCGGTGGGTCGCCGTTCGAGGGCTCATCCCGAACGCTAGGCTCGGAGGTTCTGAACCTCGGCGACGTCGACGTGCATCGCCTGACTTCCAGACGTGATCTGTTGGCTTCCTTGGACGCGCCCGGAAAGGCGTCGATTGGCTACGAGGACTTCCAGCACTTTCACGGATTGGCCGCAGAAATCCTCGGCGGCTCGGCGGTAAAGCAGGCCTACGATCTCGACAAAGAAGATCCCAAGATTCGCGAACTGTATGGCAACCATCTGGGCGGGCAGAGCATCTTGCTCGCCAGGCGGCTCACGGAAGCGGGCGTGCCAGTGGTCCAGGTTTGTTGTGCGGCCGGGGATCTGAACGGTGGAAGCGGAGATATGTGGGATACGCATGGCGATAACTTCAATCGTCTCAAGAATCGCTTGCTTCCCGTCCTCGATCGCGCGTTGTCTGCTTTGCTCCAGGATCTTTCCGATCGCGGAACGCTTAATGAGACCTTGATTGTCCTGCTCACCGACTTCGGCCGGACACCGCGCATCAATGCCGCTGCCGGCCGCGATCATTACCCGAACGTCTACTCGGTCGCACTGGCTGGCGGCGGCATCCGCGGCGGACAGGTCTACGGTAGCAGTGACAGCCACGGAGCATTTCCCAAAACGCAGCCCTGTACTCCGGCAGATATTCACGCCACGATCTTCCATGCTCTCGGAATCTCGCCGCGAGCCGAACTCCGAGACATGCTCAACCGCCCCCACCCAGTCAGCGATGGTGAAGTGCTCCCGCTGTCCTGATGTGCCGACCCGGGTCCGGCAGCATTGAAGCAGTTGACATCGATCGAACGGTCATGCGGCGGGCGGTCGATGGGCGCCAGGCAACCGTCCGGCCAGCAGCTCGCCGAGAGGCCGGGTGATGTTGAGCCGGTTGAGCACGATCTTCAGAACGGCCACGATGGGCACGGCCAGCACCATGCCCATCACGCCCCATAGCAGTCCCCAAAATGCCAGCGCCAGCAGCACCGTCACCGGGTGCAATTCCAGCCCGCGGCCCATCAATCGCGGTTCGATGACGTTGCCGACGGTCAGGTGTACGATGCCTGGCAGGGCCACGGCCGCCACGACGTGGATCGGATTGTCGAATTGGGTGACGGCGATCGGGATGGGCAGCAGGGTGGCGATGATCGAGCCGATGCTGGGGATGAAGTTCAGCAGGAAGGCCAGCAGGCCGAACAGCGGGGCCATCCGCAAGCCCAGCAGCCACAGGATCAGTCCAACCAATAACCCCGTGGCGGCAGAAATGACTGTCTTGGTCGTGATGTAGTCGCGTATGGTCGCTTCGATCTCGGCATAGATCCCCGTGGCGGCCTGGCGCGGATTGCGGCCTGCCAGCAGGAACACGACAAAGATCACGATCAGCAAACCGTGCGACAACACGCTTGTTACCGTTCCGGCCGCCTCGGTGATGACCTCCGGCAACAAGGCTTCCAGCTCCGCGCCGATTCGGGTTTGATCCACGTTGATGTGATGGGCCTTGAGTTGGACAAGAATCGTCTGGCTCAGGTCGGCGACCTTCTTGCTGTATTCGTCGGCCGTGCGCACGATCGTCTGCACGGCCGCGATCAGGGCCAGGCTGAGCAACGTCAACACCGCCAGCACGACGAGCAGGGCCATCAGGATCGCCAGCCAGTCGGGCAGCCGCCACCGCAGGACCAAAAAGTCGACCAGCGGCGAGACCATCGTCGTGACGAAGATCGCCAGCACGAACGGAATCATCACGTCGCGGGTGTAGAACAGCGCACCGGCCAGTGCCACCGTGGCCAGGACCATCAACGATCCGACCGCCAGCCAGATTTGCTCTTGGCGAAGATTGGTGGGAATCACGGTCTTGGCTCGGGAATCCAGCACTCGGACGCAACGGGCCTTAATTGAGCGTTTGGCTGGGGCGTTTGCAAGCGCCGACATGCCCGGGCTTTCGGGGCTTGCCGGACCTGCGTCGTGGCCGGATGCAGCGCCCGGCGCTGGCTGGCTCGAATGCGGAGCCATTTTCGCGCCAGGATGGCCACGCCAGCGCGTCGGGCATCGCGAAGCCCGGCGCGGCACTGGGTGTGAACGAGGAATGACTTTGGCGCTCAACCCCTCTCCCTTCAGGGCGAGGGTAGGGCGAGGGTCTGCCAGGAGCCGAAGTTATTCCTCGTGCGCTCGTTAGTCTCGTTTTGTCGCCGGCTCGATCTTGATCTTGGGCGAGCCCACAACCAAGACGTATTGGGCGCGAGCGTTTTTTCTTGCTGGGATCAGCCACAGCAACGTCGGGTACTTGCCGCTGACCACTCCCTCGGCCATGCCCAGCTCGGGATTGCCGGTCATCACGGCAATATCGTTGATCTTGACGGCCTGCGCTTCCTGGTCGTTGTTCGGAACCCACGGCATGTCGATGCCACGGGCATAGCCGAAACGCGCGCTTGCTTGAGGACGTCGGACCCCAGCACGCGCGAGAGCTTCAGCATGTATGCACGTTTCCCCTTCCAAAGGCCGGCAGCCCGGATGTCCTTGACAACGAACCGGAATTCTCGCGGGGCGGCCTGCAAGTCGGCATTGATTTGTGCCAATGCCTCGCGGCGCGGGCGGCCACTCGACGGAAGTCTTGTCTTTTGCTGCCCCACGCAGCGTTGCCACGGCCATTTCGATGAACCGCGGAAGAAAATTATCTCGGTCGGCATCCTCGCCCGCACTCTTGGCGCCAGCCGAAACCTGCGGTTGTTGCTGCGTTGTCTCTGCCCGTGCCGCAATTGGATTCTGCTGCGGACTGAAGCTGCGGTAATCTTCGGCCCGCAAGGGTCTGGGCTCCGCGTCGGGTGCGGCATGAGCCCTGGTGGCGGCGGTCATCGCAATGCTGACGGCGATAGCCAGGCAGGTTCGCATCGTGGTTCGTCGCTTCATGATATTGAGCGTCAGGTCAGGCCCTGGCGTTGCGGTCGTCGAGCACAAGCGTTTCCGGCGCACCGCCCTGAGCCCACCATCGATTGAACTCCGCGGAGCAGGCCTCGGCATTCGCTCCGAGGCTCGTCTTGACCAAGTGGTAGGTTGGACGCATTCGAAGCCAAAGATAAGTCACGAGCACATCAGCGGTGGGCAGTAGCAGCCCGTTGGCGTCCGTCAGCCGCCCGCAGGATTGGACAACCAAGCGTAGCAGCGGATCGATCAGGTGAGAATTTCCCATACTGAAACGTAGGTCATGAATCCGAGCCGTGCCTGCGAAAGCGATTTAAAGGAGCCCACAGCAAGATCAGAGCGCGGTGTCTCGAAAAACGACGATTGACCGAGCCCGCAGTGGCAATCCTTGCGAACCGCATTTCACCGACCGCGCGGGGAACTCTTCGGCTTAGGCGCGAACGAAAAATAACTTCCGCCCGCAACCCCTCTCCCTCCAGGGAGAGGGTAGGGTGAGGGTCTGCCAGCAGCCGAAGTTATTTTTCGTGCGCTCCGTAGTATCGGTTTTGATGGGACAGCCGAAAATACGATTGACCAAGAGCAATCCCGCTGACATCGTGGTAAAGTCAGTCCTTCGACTTCTGATATTGCCGCGGTTGTTCAACGGGAGAAAAGCCATGAGACGGAGTTGGTGGATCGCCGCCGCGCTCTTTACCTGCCAGGCCGCGTGTCCGCTGGGCGGAGCAAACGCCCAGGAAAAAGACAAGGAAGGCCTGGCCACCTTCCACATCGGCAACAGCCTCACCGACACGACCGGCAAATTTGCCGAATTCGTCCGCACCGCCGGCATCGTTCACAAGTACCAAAGCTTCACCGCTGGCGGCCACTTGACGTGGCAACTCTGGGACAACCAACTGCCCAAGCGGCAAAAGGAATGGGACGACAAGCTCGCCGGCTACAAGCGCATCGACCACTTCACGATCCAGCCGCGCGATTTCACCAACAACAACGTCGACCACGAAGCCGATTACGCCATCCGCTTCTTCGAGTTGATCCGCAAACACTCGCCCGAGATGCAGCCGTGGTTCTACGCCGAGTGGGTCGAGAAAGACCGCAGCCGGCCGACCGATCAGGGAAAAATACCCAGCCGGCAAATGAAGCAGACTTCCCCCGCGCTCTCGTGGGAAGAATCGATGGCGGCGATGCTGCTGTACAACGAAGATTTGCAGGCCAAGGTCGTCGAGACCTACAAGGAGGGCAAACGGCCGCGCGTCTTGCCAAGCTGCCTGGCGATGGGCTGGATCAAGAACATGATCGATCACGGCAAGTTGCCCGGCGCGGCGAAGGATTCGTTCTACCCGCTGCTCTTTTCCGACGCCGTGCATCCCAATGCCAAAGGCGGCTATCTCGTGGACCTGACCTGGTACGCCGCCTTCTACCGCGAATCGCCGGAGGGCAAGATATTGCCGACCGGCACCGGCCTGACGGCCGGGCAAGCGGAAGTGATGCAGAAACTGGCCTGGGACGTGGTGAAGAACTATCCCGATTGCGGCCTGTATGAAGAGGGGACGACGCCGGTCGCTGGGCCCGAATTCGTGGTGGCAGGAGAACCGGTCGGCAAGGCGCAGCCGCTGACGCTCACCTCCAAGACGCCGGGCGCGTGGTTCCGCTACACGCTCGACGGCACCGAGCCGACGCGCACGCGCGGCTACGTCTATTGCGGCGTGATCCACGTTCCGCCAGGCGCGACGCTCAAAGCCATCGCCTACAAGAGCGGCATGGCGGATAGCGCCGTCGCAGACCTGGCCGCGGGCAAGGGGGAGTAGGATGAAAGCGGGTCAGAAGGGAATGGCCCCTTTGCTCCTCCGACCGAGAAACCGAGCCGCATTTGGCCTCTGGCGTGTGGTGTGTACTCTAGCCTCCTCGAAAAGGAACGGTGTGAACGATGCCTCAACTGCTAGAACCCGGGACACTCGCTCCAGACTTTACGCTGCATGTCACGCCGGACCAAAAACTGTCGCTCCGCGAGTTGCTGGGGCGGCCGGTCATTCTCGCGTTTTATCCGGCCGACTGGAGTCCGGTATGCGGCGACCAAATGGCGCTCTACAACGAAGTGCTGCCGGAATTCCAGAAATACAGGGCCGAACTGCTGGGAATCTCCGTGGATGGGACCTGGTGCCACGCGGCGTTCGCTAAAGACCGCCACTTGCATTTCCCGCTGCTCGCCGATTTTGAGCCCAAAGGCGAGGTGGCGAAGAGGTACGGCGCATACAGGGAGGACGACGGTTGCTCCGAGCGGGCCCTGTTCGTGATCGACAGCAAAGGGAAGATCGCTTGGAGCTACTGTTCTCCCGTCTCGATCAACCCGGGAGCCGACGGCATTCTTGAGGCGCTCGAAGATCTCTTGAAATCGTGAAGGAGAAATCATGGCGACGTTGAAGGTGCCCGTCACGTCGGCTGACCACATTCAGGGGAATGCAGATGCGCCCGCTGTTCTGGTCGAATACGGCGATTACGAGTGCCCTCATTGCGGGCATGCCTACCCCATCGTGAAACAGGTCCAGGAGCATTTTGGACAGCGGCTGGTCTTTGTGTTTCGGAATTTCCCCTTGAACGAGATGCACCCGAACGCGGAAGGCGCCGCGGAGGCGGCGGAGTTCGCGGCGGCCGGGAAGCGATTTTGGGAGATGCACGACAGCCTCTTCGAGAACCAGGACGCCTTGGGCCTGCCGCTTTTGCTCGAACTGGCGACGAGTCTGGGCTTATCCGCGGAGGCTCTCAATCGAGATTTGGAGGACGGCAAATATACCCCGCATGTCAAGGACGACTTCATGGGCGGTGTGCGCAGCGGCGTCAACGGCACACCGACTTTTTTCATCAACGGCCACCGCCACGACGGCCCGTTCGAACTTGCCGACCTTGTCGCAGCGATCGGAGCTCGCCTGCGATAAGTCTCAGCCGCCATGGCCTGCTCGCCAAATTCTGATCCACGTGTTTTGAGAGTTCCTCAGGCCCTGCGGGGCAAGGAGGCTCACGCCGAAAGGCGCGTTGGTCGTATTGACTGATGCGGCGGATCGGGAGATCAATTGGGGCGACGCATTCCGGCGGCTGCGTCGAAATCCGCTCTCTATGCAAATGCCGCTGCGTGGTACAATGAGGTTGTGGTCTGCGGGGCGATGGATCAGTTTATCGTCCACGACACGCCAAGCAGCCCGCAACAATCGGTCTCGTTTTTTCAGCGTTGATTTTTTTCCGGCCGGCTCGTTCAACTGCTTACGCAACATGGCGAAATCCAAGCGGACTCGAAGGGCAAGAAACAAAATCCAGGGCGCCGCGCAAGGAGCCCTGATCAAGGCCGACGCGTTTGTGGAATCGGCAATCGCGGTCCACCGATCCAATGCGGCCAATGTCGCGGGGACAACCCTATTTACGGCGGAACTTGAAGAAGTCATCGAAATCATCGCGAAGGATCGCGTCTACCGGGCAATGCTTGCCCGCCTGGGTCGCCGTTTGCTCCTTCCCCCTCCGGCGGACGCCGACGTTTTCTAGTGTCCTGAGTTAGAGGTTCGCATTGTTTGTCCGCCTGCAGGAGGCGACTGGTGATCGCCGACACGTGGCGTCAAACGAGGGGCAGTCGGCGATCACCAGTCGCCTCCTACAAGTCCAGGGAAATTGAATGGACTTGCAACTCAGGACACTAGCGCCTGATCGCCGACCCTGTGCAAACGGGCGCGGTGAGATCGCCCTTGTTGCGCTCGTGAGCGGGCCGAGATCGATTTGGGCACTTCAGCCCGCGTGCGCGGTGCGCACAGGCCCCTGGCCCCTAGCTCACTGCGGCCCGATCGAGTTGCTCGCTGCATCCGCCGCGTTGGCAGTGGCGCGGGTTGTGCGCCGCCAGACGCCGCGTACTGCGACTCTGCGCCGTCGCCAGCCACGCTCTCGGGCTCTGCCAGCCAGTAGGCCTGTGTTTGGCCGACGAGATGACCTGCGAGCGCCGCCGGCAGCACCAACGGCACGCCGGCGATGGCGCCGAACGGCTGGCTGGCGGTGATCGCATAGGCCGGATACACCGTGCGAAAGCCGGACTTGATATTGTCGGCCGTGCCCGTCTCGTCCAAGTAGCCGATCGCCTCCCGCGCTGCGTGGGCATCCTGAAAGATCATTCCCACGCCGGGCACGCCGTAGGCCACGGCATACAGGCCTTTGTACGTGTGCTGTGCGTAGTCCTTGGAATAGCCGCCTTCGAATACGGCGATCGCGGGCACGTCGGAGTAGACGTAAATCGAGTTGGTATACGGATTGTAGTGGTCGCCGCCGAAGAGGCGTCCCGGCAGCAGCGTATATTCCGCCACGGCCAACGTGCCGAAGGTGTAGCGCAGCGGCCAGCCGACCGACTTGTTGCGGACCAGCCGCCGCCATTCGCCCAGCGGCGCGTACTCGTTGAGCCGCACTTTGACCTTATTTAGACCGTTGGCCGCCAGGTAGGACTCGATCTCGATTTCGGTGTTGAGCGAGATGTTGTGATTGTTCACGGCGTAGTTGAGCATCAGGATCTTCGAAGGGATGCCCAGCACCCAGCCGATCGCGTCCAACATCGGCGCCCGGCGTCCGCGCTTCGACCTGGCATTCGCCGGTCGCAAGGGCGCCGTCGCAATCGGTGTGCAGGGGTGCGTTGTTCCGCCCGCGTGACGCCGAACAACAGCAGCAGCCAAGCGTACCTGTGAATCCAGGCAACGCGGCCAGCCAGAGCGCAATCCGCAGCGACGCGAACGACCGCCAACGCTTCATAGCGACGGATTTCCGGGGGGTGACGCTTACTTCGCGGCGGCCCACGGTAAATCCGCTTGACCCCGGCCACAAGATCAGCTTCGCCGCCTGGCCGGCCGGCTGCTGGCAGCGGTCGATAGCACGCCCGGCATTCCGCCGGAATCTCGCGCCAGCAGCGCGCGACAGCGGTTCTGACTCGGCTTGCCCCCCGCTGGGAATTCCGCGCAGCGAATCTGCTCGCGCCCCGATCGCTCATTTGCGTGGACTCTGGCGTGCTGCGTGGCTACAAGTCTCCGCCGCCGCCCATGGCGCGCGCAGATGATCGGTCAGGTTGAGCGACAAGAGCTTGGCTTCCTTGTCCCAAGACAGCTTGCTGATCGAGCCGTTATTGAGGGTGAAGGGATTGCGCTCGGCGGCCACGCCGATCAACACTTTGATCGCGGCCGACAACAGCCCGCCGTGGGCAACGACTGCGGCCTGGCGGTGCCCCGCCTCGCGGATTTCGGCAAAAACGGCGGCTGCCCGCTGCATCACGTCGCGCCGCGACTCGCCGCCGGGAATGCGAAAGTCGGGGTCCTGGGTCCGCCAGCGGGCCGCTTCCAGCGGGTACCGGGCTTCGATGTCCTGCCAGTCCAGCTCCTGGAAGATCCCGGCGTTGATCTCCATGAATCGTGGATCGATGCGCACCTCGAGGCCCAGCGCGTCGGCCAGGCATTGAGCGCCTTCGAGTGCGCGCTTGAGCGGGCTGGAGTAGACGGCTTCGATCGGCTCGGCGGCCAGGGCCTTGGCCACGAGCTGACATTGCCGGCGTCCAAGGTCCGACAGCTCGCTATTGGTCTGACCTTGAATCCGGCCGGCGGCATTGAAAACCGTTTCGCCGTGTCGCACGCAGTACAGGATCATCGCTGGTGGCGCTTCCCAGATTCCAAAACATTCGCCGCGCTGGTGGTTCGCTGTCCAGCGGACGCGCTCGGGGCGTGCGGCCGCATCATAATACACCATCGCACCCGCAGCGAGCAGGCCGGCGGGTTGGTCGGCGGCCGGTTTGGTTCGTGTCGCGGCCGGTCGCTGCCGGAGTTGGTAGATCAGGCGAGCAACCGCAGGGGGGCTCCCCCCGCGCTGCGAGCAGTTTCTCGCAAAGGGTTTACGCGCAGAGCGCCGCAAGCGGCGGACTGCTGACTAGAGAACTCGGGTCGAAAATTCGCAATCAATACTGGACACGGCCCGTGTAGTGACAGCCGATCAGAAATTTCGAGCCGTCCTCGGTTCGTCGGCAATGGACGACGTGAGCTTTCAGATAGGTGTAGGTGGCGCGGGTGCCAAAGGCCACGACGAGAATGTCGCTGGCTGGCGGCTGGCGGGCAAAAAACGAAAACCCGCTGGCCGAGATGTCGTGGCACAAGACTTCTTCGAAAGCCGCACGGTGGGGCAGCTTGTTATCCTTCATCGGCGCCAGCAATTGGATGTAAGGATAGGCGCGGCGCGGTTTCTTGCGGCGGTCCGCGCCGGGGCGTCGCGCAACTGCTGGAAGGGGCGCAGTCCTTCGTGGGAGCCGTCATCGGCGGCCGAAAGCTGGCCCCGGGCCTGCTCCAGCTCGCACGAGAGCTGCTCGGATTCCTCTTGGGCCAGCGTCACGGCGGCACGGGCCTCGGCCAGCAGGGCCTCGGTCGCGACCTTGTCGGTAATGTCGATGCCGGTTCCGACGAGGGCGGCCATCAGGCCTTTTGCGTCGCGCTGGATCGAGAAGCTCCAGGCGATCTTGCGACGCTCACCCTGTTTGGTCAGGATCGAGCTGTCGAAGGCCACCGGCGACTGGCCGCGCTGGAGCTTTTCGAACACGCCTTTGATCAGCTCGACTTCCTCCGGCACAACCAGCGCGTTGAACAGCGGTCGGTCCCAGACTTCGTCGCTGTCGAAGCCGGTAATCCGCTCGGCCGCCCGATTGAGTTGCATCAACCGGCCGGCCGGATTGAGCACCAGCACCAGGGCCTCGACGGTTTCCAGCACGGTGGCGGCAAACGCGCGCTCTTGCGCCAACCGGCACTCGGCGTGTTCCCGGGCGATGGTCGTGGTGATCAAGTGCGAAATCGTCTCGACGAACAGCACGTCCGACGGCGAGAACCGGCCGGGAGTCGTCAGGTATACGCCGAGCGCTCCGAAGGCCTGCTCGTGCAGCCGGAGCGGGCAAACGATCGCACTGCGAACGCCCTGGCGTAACAACCGCGCGTCAATGGCGCAGGGTTTCATTCACCAGATCGGCGATGATGACCGGATGGCCGATGCCCAGCGCATAGCCGGCCAGCGATTCGGCCTCGCCGGTGCCGGTCTGATACACGAGCGGCGAGCCGCCCTTGGCGCTATTGAGCCGCACGTTGAAGGTATTTCCCTCGGGCAGCAGTTCGGCCACGCTGCTGAAATCGGCATCCAGGGTTTCGGCCACCAGCGAGGCCGCGTCTTGCATCAGCAGCAACGTGTCCGATGCGGCCACTGCCCTGCGGCCCAGGGCCACCAGCGCCGACTGCCGGCTCTCGTCGCTCGGAGCGGCCGCGGGGGTCAATGTGTTTTCCGGCCGCAGGGCGGCGGTCTCGGTCGCGTCGGTAACAGCCATAACCGTACCCATGCTTAAACCGTCAGAGTGCGAGCGACGGCCGGTAATACGGGAGGCACGACCGGCGCCGGGAATTTGCCGTCGTGCAGGAACGTACGATTGCGGCCATAGCGCTTGGCCTCCAGCAGCGTGGCCTCGACGCGCTCCAGCAGCGTGGTCAGCGTGTCGTCGGCAGTCGATTCGGCCACCGAGCAACTGACCGTCACGGCGATGCTGCCCGTGTTGCACTCGAATCGCGTAGCCTCGACCTGCTGGCGAATCCGCTCCAGGGTGTTGGTCGCGTCGCGCACCGGCACGGTGGGAAGCATCAGGAGAAATTTCTGAGCGCTCATGCGGACGGCCCGCTGTTCGTCATGCACGACGCTGCCGACAAGTTGCGCGACGGCTTCCAGGACCCGATCGCCCACATTCAGTCCGTGGGCTTCGTTCAAATCGCGGAAGCGGTCGAGATCGACCAATCCGACGGACAGGGAAAGCCGCCGGTCGGGATCGCGCTGCCACCAGCCATTCATGGTCGCTTCGAGCTGTCCGCGGCTGAGCAAATTGTGCAGCGGATCGCCGGCATGTGCGGCCAGGTCGCCCTGCCGCCCCAATTGCAGCTCGACGTCGTCCAGCGTGTCGCGCATGGCGTGGTTGGCGTCGACGAGCGAGGAGGTTTCCTCGAGCAACTGCTGACAGCTCTTGAGCAGATCGTCTTCCGGGTCGACGGCTTTGAGATTCTCGTTGCTGCTCTTGACCCGCGCGGCCTGCTGGTCGAGCGCCGCGCCCAATTGCCGGTTGATCGGCTCGAGCTCCGGAGTATTGCAACGGCTCTGGAATCGGCCGGAAGCGTCCGTCTGCTGTTCCAGATACTGATCGTTGGCGCTGCGCAATGTGGTCAGGCAATCTTTGATCGCCACGGCATCCTGTCGCTCGGCGCCGGCCCGCATGCGTTTGTCGAGCGAGGACAATTGGTCACGATAGCGGGACAGCTCGGCCTTGAACTCGGCAATCGATGCAGTCACCGCGGCCGGTTTCGGCTCCGCCGTCGGTTTCGGTTCCGGCAAAGTCGGCGCTGCGCTGTCCGACAGTGTCGGGCTCGGCTGGACCTCGCTGGCCGGCACGGCCCGCTCGACCACAGCGGCAACGGCCGCGGGCATCGCCACCGCCGGTGATTCCGCGCGCGGGGGGTATTCGCATTCCGGGCTGGTCTCGGGAGTCGCGCGCTGAAACTGGTCGCCGAAGTTCTGCGCCAGAAACGCGCCCAGCGCAAACCCGAGGGCGAGATTCAGCCCGGCCACGACCAGGAAGAAAACTGCCACAAAGCACCCGCCTCAAGAAAACGGAAAGATGCGAAGCCGTTCGAAATATAGGTCATGCCGCCGGCCGAGCGCGATCGTTCCGGCTGACGCCTGGGTTACGCAGAGTGCGGCTTATGACGGTTGTGCGGCCGCGGGGCTGGAATCGGCCGGCGGTGACGTCGCAAGACCACCGCGGGCGATGACTCGCGCGCGGCACGGCGACTGTCGGCGGGTAGCCCAAAGGGCAGGGGCGGCGGGCAATGTGAGGCGGGGGCGCGACGGCCAGGCAACAGGCTACCGCCGGCTCCCGGTTTGCCGAACGTCGGAGATCGGCCAAATTATTTCGCCGGCGGCGCGCCCGAGCCGGCGGTTGCCGGGGCAGTGGTCGCAGCATTGCGGCGCGAGACGTCCAGCGACGTCAGATGGCGTGCGCCCTGGGTGCTTCGCTCGGCCGAGAGCCGCTCCATGAAAGCCGGACTGGCCCGATCCAAAACGATGATCTCGCTCTTGGCCTGCGGATCTGTGAGCGATCGCACGATGCAGATCACTTCGGCCCCCTGCATCTTGCTGCTGAGTGCGGCCAGCGTGGCGCTTTCGGCCGGAGTGAGTTGTTTGACGTCGGCCAGGCCTGGCCGCGCACCGCCGGTCGACGGACCGGCCACTGCCAGGGCAGCGGGTGCGGAATCCAACCCGGCCGGCTGATACAGGCTGGCGAGGCCGGCGGCGCTCGAGTTCTTCCTGAATCGTGGAAGCGGCCGCGAACAGCCCCTCGTTATCGGTGGGATCGGCCGCGTTGCAGACGCCCACCACGTAGCCCTGCATGTCGAACAGCCCGCCGCCGCTGCGGCCTTGCACCGGCTGACCGGCGACTTGCACGTTCGCCGGACCGAGAAACTTGTCCAGGCTGTTGACCTTGCTCTCGCGCACCGTGGCGGCCGCCCCGTTGTCGCAGCCGATGCTGATCACCCGGTCTCCGGCAGCTAATCGGTGCCCTTTCGGCGCCACGCGGGCCACACTGACCGGCACGCCCGGCCGAATGCTGATCAATCCCACATCCCGCTTCAGGTCATAACTGACCAAGCGGCCGGGCAGCTTCTGGGCCGGGCTGGGTCCGAACAAGTCGACCGTCACCCGGCCTTTGCCTTGTGAGTCGCGAAAGATGTGTCCGCAAGTCAGGATCAACGCCTCGCCCTGACGCGAGTCGACGATCGTGCCCGAACCGTGCGACAGTCCGTCCCGATCTTCGACGGTCAAACGCACGCTGGCTGCCAGCAGTTTGGCCGCCGAGGCGGCCAGCGCGGCATCCGCGCGAGAGCGGGCAGGTTGGCATTCGGCTTTGGCTGGCTCAAGTCGCAGGCCGGCCAACCGGTGCTGGGCATCGTTCCGGCGCTGGGCAGGGCTCCGGCGATGGGCAGCGGCGGATCGGGCGACTGCCCGCGAGGTTGTTTGGCCTGGGTTTGCTCCAGTCGGGCTTTGGCGAACAGGGCCTGCAATTCGCCGGCTCCGCTGGCCCCCACCAGGCGGTCGACTTCCTTGCCGTCGACCAGCAGCACGTAACAGGGAATGCTGCTGACGTGGTAGCGTGCGGCCAACTCGCGTTCTTGATCGACGTTCACCTTGCGGATCGGATAGCCGGCGCCGATGAGCTGCGAAACCGCCGGCTCCATGTTGCGGCAGGGGCCGCACCAGTCGGCATGAAAATCCAATAGCACCGTCTCGCCACCGCCCGATACGGCCATCAACAGCGCCGCGACGTGAATCGAGAGCATAGGTCCCTCCTTGAGTTTCTCCCGTCCGGCCATGCCTGGCCGATCGTTCGATCGCCCGCTCGATTGGGGGCAGCAGAGAGCAGCGGGACTTGCCGCGAGGGTCCGACAAGCAGACGCTCGCAAAGCGAGCGCACGTTTGTCAGCCGCGCGTGCCCGGCAACCTCCCTGTTGCCCAAGCGATGCGGATGAATGCGAGTTAGTCGTTTGCGTGCCGGGCATCGTGCCTGGCTGCGGATTGGATCCGCAAATGCAAACGACGGCGGGATAGGTGTCCTTACCTTTCTGGGTTCGAAGCGGCGACATAATTGCCACTTCTTACAAAATTTACAATCGCAGTATTTCGCCGCCGGCAGGCATCCGGCCTGCCAAAGCTCTGCAAACCGCGGGCACACAATCGCTTAAACGGGCTAGCACTTGCGGGCGATTGTGAGTCTGCTGGCATGGGGACCACCGCAGTGCAGGTTGCGTGCCAAACGGCCTATTGCAGGCTCTGACGCCCGCGCGCAGCCTCGGATACAATGGTCCCTTTCCCCGAGCGATGTCCCGTCGATGAGCGCCCAGCGAGCCGAAACCAGCATGACCCGGAGGATTCTCGTTACTGCCGCGTTGCCGTACGCCAACGGGCACATTCACATCGGCCACCTGGTCGAATACCTGCAAACCGACATCTGGGTCCGGTTTCAAAAGCTCCGCGGCCATCGGGCGATCTATCTGTGTGCCGACGACACGCACGGCACCGCCATCATGATCCGCGCTCGCCAGGAAGGCCGCAGCGAGGAAGCGCTGATCGCCGACATGCGCCAGGCCCATCTCGCCGACTTCGGCGGGTTTGACATCGAGTTCGACAACTACGGCAGCACGAACAGCCCGCAGAACCGCGAGCTGTGCGGCGAAGTCTGGGCCGCCCTGCGCAAGCCGGTCTGATCTTGCGAGCGCGACGTCACCCAGCTCTACGATCCGGTGGCCGGCACATTCCTGGCCGATCGATTCGTCAAAGGCACGTGTCCCAAATGCAAATCGCCAAATCAATACGGCGACAGTTGCGACAAGTGCAATTCCACCTATAGCCCCACCGACTTGATCGACCCGGTGAGCACGCTCTCCGGAGCAAAGCCCGAGCTGCGCAGCTCGATGCACCTCTTCGTCAACATCGAGCAGCTTCACGACTTCTTGAATGAGTGGACCCAGACCGGCGACCATGTCGAGGCAGACATGGCCAATTATCTGCGCGGCAATTTCCTGGCCGAGCCGCTGCGCGATTGGGACGTCTCGCGGCCGGCGCCGTATTTCGGCTTCGAGATTCCCGACAGTCCGGGCAACTTATTGGTACGTCTGGTTCGATGCGCCGATCGGTTACATGGCCTCGACGCTGCGAGTGGTGCCAGCGGCACGGCGAGAAATTCAACGACTGGTGGCGAAGCGACCGCGTGCATGGCGAGGGGCCGAAATCCATCATTTCATCGGCAAAGACATCACCTATTTCCACACGCTGTTCTGGCCGGCGATGCTCAAGACGGCCGGGTTCAACCTGCCGCGCAAGGTTCACATCCACGGATTTCTGACCGTCGACGGCGAGAAGATGTCGAAGACCAAGGGCACGTTCGTCCGCGCCGCGACGTATCTGGAGCACTTGACCCGGCGTATCTGCGCTATTACTACGCCTCGAAGCTGACGCCCGGCGTCGACGACCTGGATTTGAACCTGCGACGAATTCGTCGCCAAGATCAACTCCGACCTGGTCGGCAAGGTGGTGAATCTGGCCAGCCGCACGGCCCAGTTCGTGCGACAGTCCGGCTTGTCGAGCACGTATCCCGACGACGGCGGGCTGTTCGCTGCCGCGGCCGCGGCCAGGCGACAGTATTGCTGCGGCCTACGAAGCTTGCGACTACAACCGGGCCATGCGGGTCATCATGGCGCTGGCCGATCGAGCAAATCAATATGTCGACGCGACGACCCCTTGGAAATTGAACAAACAGCCCGACCGTGCCGCCGAATTGCAGAACGTCTGCACGGTGGTGCTGAATCTGTTTCGGCAGTTGGTCGTGTACCTTGCGCCGGTTCTGCCCAGCCTGCGCAAGCAGACGGACGAACTGTTCGGCACGCCGATCAAGCACTGGAACGATGCCGGCGGCCGCTGGTCGGCTCGCCGGTCAACGCATTTACGCACATGATGAAACGGGTGGAGGCCCAACAGGTCGAAGCCATGATTAACGATAGCCGAGACGGAGACTCCCGTGAGCGACGCTGCTGCCGGAATAACAGGCCCGCGGAACGCCGGCTCCTGCAGGTGCCCGCGGCCGACGGGCCCGAGGCTTTGGCCGCTCGAGCCGTTGGTGGCCGAGCGGATTTCACATCGACGAGTTTACCAAGATCGATCTGCGCGTGGCCCGCGTGGTGGCGGCCGAAGAAGTGCCCAAGGCCAAGAAGCTGGTCAAGCTTACGCTCAGCTTGGGCGGCGACGAGCGGCGGCAGGTGTTCGCCGGCATCAAGAGCACTTACGAGCCGGCAAAGTTGGTGGGCCGGCTGGTGATCGTGCGTGGCCAATCTGGCGCCGCGGCAGATGACGTTCGGCTTGAGCGAAGGCATGGTCGTGGCAGCCGGCGCCGGCGGCACCGAGATCTACCTGCTCAGCCCCGACTCGGGCGCAACAAGCCGGGGCAACGGGTGCATTAGGGCAGCGGTTGCCCGACAACGGCGGCGGCGACGTTTGCTCGCACGGAAGGGTCATGTCGGACTGATAGAGTCTCAATTGCACTTGGGCGTGCTCGACGATATTCGGGTCGTCGGCGGCCAGTTCGATCGCCTTACGAAACAATCTCAGTCCCGTCTGCCGCCTCGGCACCGCCACCTGATTGGCGGTATTCGCTAGCCTGTCCGGCCAGATTGGCTTTGGGGAACGGCGAAGCGAGGTGTTATATTCACGCATTCGCTCGTGACGTTTCAGGGAGGAACCGACCATGCCGACGCAAGCTGCCCGCCGTCGTTCCGTCCGAAACCTGGGGCTGTCGCGGCGCTGGGCGTTGTGGCTGGCCTGGCCCGTCTGGATCGGCATGCTGGCGACCGCCGCTGGCGGAACCGACACGATCGAGGTGGGCACGTCGGTCTACTTGACGGCCGATGCGCAAGGTCGTGACGGCGACCGGATAATTCCGTGTGCGGCCTTCTGGCAGCCTTGCTGGGTCGAAGCCATCGATGGCGACCGGCTTTGGCTGGAACAGGGTTGGGTCGACCGGCGCGACGTGCTGACTCCGGCTCAAGCGGTCGACTATTACTCGCGGCGGATCGAGCAAGGGCCCGCGAGCGCCACCGACTACCTCCAGCGGGCGATGGCCCGCGGTACTTTGGGCGAACATGACGCGGCCAGCGCCGATTTCGAGGCCGCTCGGCGGCTCGATCCGGCACTCGAGCGACATTCAGGAGCTGCAGGCCGAATCTCTCCCCGACGAGGAGCGGCGGATCGCCGAGCTCAGCGCAGTCATCCGGTCCGACCCCAAATGCGCCCGGGCGTACTGGATTCGCGGCCGGTTTCTGTTGGAGCAATCCGAGCCGGCCCTGGCACTCGAGGATCTGAATGCGGCCATCCGGCTCGAACCCGAGCGGGCTCGCTTGTACGCCGAGCGAGCCACCATCTACCTGGAGAGGGAGCAGTCCGCCGCGGCGATCGAAGATTGCAGCACGGCCCTGCGTTATGACCCGAAATACCAGTACGCCTACTGGATTCGCCTGACGGTTTATTTGAGCGAGGAATCTTGGCAACTACGCGCTGGACGATTGCGAGGCTCTAGCCAAGCTCGACCCCCGCGATGCCGATACGTTCGCGGCTCGCGGCATTGCGGAGATGGGTCTGTGGAGGTTCAACCAGGCCCGGCAGTCGTTTGACCAGGCCCTGGCCGTGGATCCCAAATGCGAGCAGGCCCTGCTCCAGCGCGCCGATTGTCACCTCTGGCTGCGCCGGACCGACGCCGAAGCCCTGGCCGATTGCACGGCCGCGATCGAATACGATGCGGACTGCGCCCGCGCCTATCTGCTGCGGGGCCAGCTTGAATGGAACTGCTTCGATTGCTCCGAGTTGGCCCTGGCCGACTTGAACCGCTCGCTCGAGCTGGAGATCGACGACGAGGCCCTGTCCCTTCGCGCGCAAATCTGCATGGCGCAAGGCGACGACGAGTCGGCGATCCAGGATCTCGACCATGCGCTGGAGGTCAATTCGACGAATCCCGAGTCGTTTCGTCTCCGCGCGGAAATCCATGTTCGCCACGGCCGGTTCGACAGCGCCATTGAGGACTTGAGCGCGGGCATCAAGCTCAATCCGTCCTGGCCCGATCTGCACCGCCAGCGGGCGCTGGCCCGGATCGCAGCCCGGCAAATGGACGATGCTCTCGTCGACTTGGACACTGCCATTCGGACAAATCAATTCGATGCCGACGCGGTGCGGACCCGGGGCACCCTGCGAGCCGAGCTCGAACAATTCGCCGGGGCGGTTGCCGACCTGTCGGCGGCGCACGAGCTGCTGGACGAAGATCCCGACGTGACCGCTCAATTAGCGTTCCTTTTGGCCACTGCCCGGGACGACCGGATTCGGGACGGACGGGCCGCACTCGAGCTGGCCGCGGACGCCTGCCAGGGCTCGAACTGCCAAAATCCGCAGCACCTGGGCGCGCTCGCCGCGGCGCTCGCCGAAACGCGGGATTTCGGCCAGGCAAAGGCCATGCAGCAGAAAGCCATCGAGCTGTCGCGAAACGACGATGAAAAGCGTTCCCACGAGCAACGGCTCGAAACCTATCGGGCCGGCAATCCGCTCCGCTCGGGCAGCGTTTTGTCGGGCAGCGACGGCGCTCTGTCGAAAGGCGAGCGTGCGCAGGCTCAAATCGAGCTCGCCCAACGGCTGCGCAGTTCGGGTTGGAAGCGCAAACCGATCGAACTGCTGACCGCCGCCATCGCCCTGGAGCCCGAACACCGCGACGCCCGGATCGCGCGGAGCGAAATCCGTTGTCTGCAATGCGAGTACGACGAAGCCGTGGCCGACCTGAACGAGGCAATTCGCGTCGACCCGAAATTCGCCCCCAGCTACCGCCAGCGGGCCATTTGCCGCGCGGCGAAACAAGAGCAGGACCTGGCCCTGGCAGATTACGTCCGGGCCGTCGAACTCGATCCCGACGACGTCGTCGCCCAGATCGGGTGCGGCGGCATCTACGTGGCCCGCCTGGATAACGATGCCGCCTTGCGCCACCTGGATGCCGCCCTCCGCGGGCAACCCGACAACGCTCCCGCCCTGCGCATGCGGGCCGAAGTTCATGGCCGCCGCGGGGAGTTCGAGCTGCGCATGGCCGATCTGGATGAGTTGGTCCGGCTCGCTCCCGACGACCCAGAGCGCTATGAGGACAGGGCCCGGGCCTGGCGCGGCAAGCCCGACTGCGACCGCGCGATCGCCGATTATACCCAGGCGATCAAGCTGCGCAGCGCGGCAATCGCAAAGGGGCCGTCGCTGGCCCGGCTGACGTTGACCGATCGCTACCTCGAACGGGCCACCACCTGGCACGAGAAAGGCCAGAGCGAGCAGGCCCTGGCCGACGTGCAACAGGCTCTGGCCGTCGATCCGCTCTGCTGCGTGACGGGCAGCGCCGTGGTGCGCCGCCGGGCGGAGGCTGCGGGCCCGGGTCCGCGCGGAGCAGGGCGAATTCGATTCGGCCGTCGGTGAGCTCCGGTCCGTCCTCGACGAGGATCCGCTGGACGCGGAAGCCTGCGCTCACCTGGCCTGGATCGAAGCCACTTGTCCCGAAGAAAGATTTCGCGACGGCCGGCACGCGGTCGAATTGGCGAGCAAAGCCTGCGAGTTGACCGATTCGAAATCGTACCGCGACCTTACCGCGCTGGCGGCGGCCCATGCCGAGAACGGTGATTATGCCCAGGCGGTTGAATGGCAGCGCAAGGCCGGCCAGGTGGCCGCCGGCGAGCTCGAAAAGCAACGCAGCGACAGCCGGCTGGAACAGTACGACGCCCGGCGTCCCAGCCGCGATGTGGTTGGCCAGCCGAGCGGATTGCGCTGAGTCCGCACCGCCCGCGCCGGGGGGTGGGTCGGCTGGTGATCGTCGTGGCCAATCTCGCGCCGCGGCAGATGACGTTCGGCTTGAGCGAAGGCATGGTCGTGGCGGCCGGCGCCGGCGGCAGCGAAATCTACCTGCTCAGCCCCGACTCGGGTGCCAAGCCGGGGCAGCGCGTGCATTGAGGCGCCTTGGGCTGGCGTGATCGACGAGAGGCGTGGGCGGGTGAAGCTCAGCCGACTCAGATCGTCGTGAGCTCCGGCAGCGCGAACTCCGGCAGCGGCCGGGGCTCCGCACGGAACTGCTGTCGTCGCGGTTGCTGCCGTACACCGGCCTCGGGAAACAGGCGTTTTAGTTTCTGCACTTCGGCAGGATCTGCCGATTCGCCTTGGTAAATCATTATCACGCCATGCTCCCCGAATAGTCGCAAGGTGATGGGCGCCGGCCAGCCGATGTCGTCGTACAAGCGGACGGATTCTGATTGGGCGCGGAAGGCCTCGCGCCGCTCGTGAATCCAGTTCAATTGAAATCGGATCCACAACGATGCGATGGCAAGAATCGTCGTCACCGCGAACAGCGTTCGCAGGCTGAAATGCCATTCGTGGCGATGGGCAGCTATGGGTCGCATGGCGCTTCGGTTGAACACTGCGCGGCCGCCTCGCGCGATAGCTTGAATTCCGGCCCAGGCGCAAAATACTGGACGTGGGGCTGGTACCAGCGCGCATCGCAATCGTATCCGCGACCGCATAGAGGACAGGGAGCCGGTTCGGGCGGAAAAAACTGGCAATACACGGCCGGCAGCCACGGACTGGCGATCGCGACCAATGTCATCAACGACAGCAGTCGGCGGAGACTGAACTGAAACCACCTGTGGCGATGCACTTGGCGCATGGGGACCATTCTAGGGTCGTCAATAAAAAGGTCCAAGATGAATGACCATCCACGGTTGTGGCGCTTGCGACACTCCCCGCTGCCGAACCCGCCTTACCTGAAAGGCATCCCGCGGGCGCGATCCCATTGCGCAGCGAGGGCAGACGTGCCGATTTTGCGGGGCGCAACCGGAAAAATCGGATCCAGTGAGGCGGGATCGGCCCCGACTGCCTGGGTGTTTGCGCCGTATATAGTTGAATAGCGAGTTCGGCCGGTCACATTCGGTGAGAGCGAGAAATAATGACACAGCGCGACCGTTGCTGCCGCGAATGCGGTCAGCTCTTTTCGGATTCTCCGACCAAATGCCCTCATTGCGGCTGCCGACTTCGCAAGGCCGCCGATCGAGGCCGCCTCTCCGACGTGATTCCCGGGGTGCGCCGGCTGCCGTACCCAGTCCGCAAAGCGATGATGCTGCTCGTCGTATTTTGCGTCATCGCGTATGTGGTGGATCTGGTTGGGCAACTGGACAAGTTGCACACCTTCATGAATCGACGGGGCTTGCCGTCCTGGGCAAGAAAGTAATCGGCGTCCGTCTCGCGTCTGGGCTGCCTAGCGCACAGGGGCTGTAACGTGCGCCGCCGCTGTCCGGCCGGGGCGAGGGCCCGGCAAACCCAGGGTTTTCGCTCTGCTCAACCCGGCTCCTGGGTTCCTACGGCCCTTTGAGGCCAAACGCCGGAGCAACCGCGCAACAGAAGCCGGCGCAAACGCGAAACCACCGGGTCAACCCTATGACAATCGGCAGTCGCAGGTTGCGGCTACCGATACGGGCTCCACGTCGGCCGGGTTGATTGGGCGTCTTTGCGCTGCTTGCGGGGCGCCGCGTCCAGATCCGGGCTGTCGTCCAGCGAATCGTCGGCCTGATCGGCGCGCCCGCCAGGCAGACGGGCCGATTCGCTCTCGGGAACGATCTGCGGCGGATCGAGAAACTTGGCCGTGGGCTCGCGCCGATCCGTACAGCGGCGCCGTGTCGCGGGACGCGGCGGCGGAGCGGTGCGCGCCGGCCGGCACGCTGCGCCACCGCCTGGCCTCGCGATCGGCCGGCGGCGAAATGTCGAGCGGCATGTCGGTGAGCAGCTTGCGGCCGTCGGGCGCGACGTAGCGCACGAAGAGGTGCAATTTCCGGTTTACCGGCGGCTCGCCGGGCCAAGGCAGCTCGATGTGGTAACCGCGCCCCAGCGCCGTCTTGCCGAAGAACTTCTGCGCTTCTGCGGCCGTGAAGTCCCAACGCGCGATCCGCGACTGCGGTCCCTGCATTTGCGCATCGAGCACGGCGATCGAAATGTCGCCGGGCACGTCCAGCAACTGGCCGCCCTTGTTGCGCGGCTCGAAGACCACCAGGATTCCCTTGTCGCCGCCGCGGCCGTTGTGATTCACCCCGCCGGTAAGCTGCTTGTTGAGCACGATGCGGAAAACGTTGTAATCGGTGACGCGCTTCGAACCCGCCGCGCCCGAGGCCGGCGTCGAGGGGTCGAATTCCTCGCCCGGATCGATCTCGATGCCCGGCTCGACCAGCGGCGGAGCCTGCCCACGCGGCGAACTGGGCGTACCCCGCGATTCGGACCGGCGAGGCGCGCCGGGCATATCGATGATGGGTGCCGACGGCGAGTCGAGCGCGCCGCGATCGCCCGTGGAAAGCTGTTTCTTCAGCGACGCGTTTTCGAACTGGGCGCTTTCGAGCTGCGTTTCGTAGTCGTCCAGCTCGTCTTCCAGGGCGTAAATCTGATCTTCCTGCCGGCGCAATTTGCGCTCCAGCAGTTGCTGGTTGACGCCGCTGTGGCAACCAGCGAGCGATAATCCGGCCAGCACAAACAGGGCGATCCGATGCGGTTTCATGTCAGCCTCATGCGACACGGGGGCGTACGCCCGCCGATCCTTGGCGAGCGTCCGGCGGCCGGTGTACGGCCCTTTGCCGGAGTAATCAGTCTTGTGCGACGCTCAATGCGCGGGGAGAACGTGCGGTGGAATCGCGCTAGCCATCCAGGCTGCGGAAACCAACAGCGACACGACTCCTTTCGTGTTCGAGCGTGCTCTTGAATCGAATGCAATCCGTTGCTCTCGGCAGCCCGGTGCGGGAAGTGAGGCTGCCGCTCCCACCGGGCGCTGCCGGTGGGCTTAACCATGGTGAGAGAATCGTTTTCGTTCTCGACTCTACTCTCTACTCTCTACCCTCTACTCCCTACCCTCTACTCCCTCTACTCCTTTACCGGCGTAGCGGGCTTGGTTTCCATGTGCTCGATGACCTGATCGATCAGCTTGTAGTGCATGGCCTCTTCGGCCGACATGAAGCGATCGCGGTCGGTATCGCGTTCGACTTGTTCGAGCGGATGCCCGGTGTGTTTGATCAAGATGTGATTGAGCTTTTGCTTGACCTTCTTGAATTCCTTGACGTGGATCATGATGTCTTCGGCGGTGCCTTCCATGCCGGCCAGCGGCTGGTGGATCATGATTCGCGCGTTGGGCAGGGCGTTGCGTTTGCCCTTGGCTCCGGCGGTGAGCAGGACGGCGCCCATCGAGGCGGCCTGGCCGATGCAGTACGTGGCCACGTCGCAGGTGACGAACTGCATCGTGTCGTAGATCGCCAGTCCGGCGCTGACGCTGCCGCCGGGCGAGTTGATATACAGGTGGATGTCGGCCTTGGGATCGTCGGATTGCAGGAACAGCATCTGGGCCACGATCGAATTGGCCACCTCGTCGTTGACGCCCGAGCCGAGAAAGATGATGCGATCTTTCAAGAGCCGGCTGTAGATGTCCATCGCCCGCTCTTCGCGGCCGCTCTTTTCGATCACGTAGGGAATCAGTGGCATGGTACGAGAGCTCTCTAACTTGATGTGCGTTTTCTGGCCGTGGCCGCCGGGCGATTGAAGTGCCTGCGGCGCAGCATCAGCCCTTGTCATCGTCCTTTTCGGGGTCGACTGGCGGCTTGGAAAGGATGTCGTCGACCACGCCGTAGGCCTTGGCGTCTTCGGCGTGCATGTAATAGTCGCGATTGGTGTCTTTGGCGATCCGTTCCAGCGGCTGGCCGGTGTGGTGTGCCAGAATCTTGTTCAGGGTTTCGCGGGTTTTGATGATCTCGTCGGCCTGGATTTCGATGTCCGAGACCTGGCCGCCCACCTGGCCGTAGGGCTGGTGGATCATGACTTTGGCGTTGGGCAGGGCGAAGCGCTTGCCCTTGGCGCCGCCGGCCAGCAGCACGGCGCCGCCGCTGGCGGCCAGCCCGACGCAGTACGTCGAGACCGGGCAACTCGAAATCTGCATGGTGTCGTAAATGGCCAAGGTGGCGCTGACGCTGCCGCCGGGCGAGTTGATGTAGAAGTGGATCGGCTTGCGGCGGTTTTCGCTTTGCAAGTAGAGCAGCTTCATGACCAGTTCGTTGGCGTTGCCGTCGTGGATTTCACCCTGCAACAGGATGATCCGGTTTTCCAGCAGCAGATCCCCCAGGGTCATCTGCCGCTGACGCTGGTAGTCACGATAAGACATAAGCGATTCTTTCCTCGCACGGCTTGATGCGCCGCGCAGTGTCGTCGACGTTGTTCGACTCGATCTTGCGCTCTAAGACAGTTTTCGTGTTCGAGTCTGATAAGGAGCGGCCTTGCGGGACAACCCAACCGGCACGGCTCGCCGCCAGCAGCCGCACTGCGGCGCGCGCCTTCGGCCCCGGGCAAACGCCTTTATGTACGATCTCGTGGATTGGTCAAAGGTTCGGCTTCGCCCGGATGCGTCGCCTCGGGAATGCTTTCTTCTTCCTCGCCGCCGCCGGCCGCCTGGTCGACGGCCTCGGTATCGACGCCCTCGAGTTTGAACGGCACATCCTTGAACTTGGCATGTTTGAGCACCAGGTCGATGACCTTGCGCTCGATGATTTGATTTCGCAGGGCATCGGTCAGGTTTCCCTTGTCGATGCGGGCTCGCACGCGCCGCACGCTTTCGCCCGTTTGATCGGCAATCTGCTGGATCTCGTGCTCGTAGTCGTCCGGTTCGGCGTCGATTTGCTGATCTTCGGCGATGCGTTCGAGAATGAAGTGTTCTTTCAGGGCCTTGGCGGTCGCGGCGGCGCTGTTTTGCCGCAAGTCGTTTTCGTGCGCCCGGATCTCGGTCTCGCTGAAGCCGTTGCGCTGCAATTCGAGGACGGCCCGTTCCAGCTCGCGGCCGCTTTGGCGGCGGAGCAAGTCGGGCGGCAGGTCCCAGGTGGCCGAGGCGGTCAAGGCGGCCGTGATCTGCTTGCGGGCAGCCTGCTGCTGCTGATAGTGGAGCTGGTTGTCCAGCCCCTTGCGGACCATCTCGCGCAGTTCTTCGACCGTGTCGAAGCCCAGCGAGCTGAGGAATTCCGCGTTCAGCTCGGGCACTTTGAGCTTCTTCACCTCGAGCACTTCGAACACGGCGGTCACGCTCTTGCCGCGCAGGGCCTCGTTCGGAGCATCCTGGGTCAGGCGGGCTTCGATATCGCGCGTTTCGCCGGCTTTGACCCCCTTCATTTGCTTGTCGAATTTCTCGATCTTGCCGTCGCGGAAGCTCAACACCGGCTTCAGGCGAATCACCTCTTCGCTGCTGCTGGAGATGACTTCCTCGCCGTTGCGGAAAGTCAGGTTGCAGGAGATATAGTCCCCCGGGCCGGCCGCTCCGTCGAACGGAATCAACTGGCCGCGGTTGGCCACGATGGTCTCCAGCCGCTTGTCCACGTCGGCCTCGGAAAATTCGCGCATCGGCCGCTCGACGCTCAAGCCCTTCCACTCGGGCAGGTCGAACTCCGGACGGACTTCCAGGTCGAACTCGAAGGTCATCGGACCTTCTTCGGGCAACTCGACGACCAGCGGATCGAAGTTGGGCTCGCTGATCGCGGCGAACTTCTCGTCGTCGGTGATCTGGGCCATGCTGTCCATCAGCAGCGAGCCCTTCACCTGGTCTGCGACGTCCTTGCGAAAACGATGCTCGATCAATTTGCGCGGTGCCCGACCAGGGCGGAAGCCCGGCACGGCCGCCGAGCCCATCATCTCGCTGAAGGCCTTGTCGTAGTAGCGTTCGATGTCCTCGCGCGGGATCTTGACGATCACGTGCCGCTCGCAGGCCGAAGGCTTTTCGACCTCGATTTGCAGATTGAGTTTCTGCGGCGCCTCGTCCGCCTGGCCTTCCTCGCCGACCGGGTCGTCCGTGCGATCTGTCGATTGCTGAGCCATCGTGCCGTTCTTTGTTTTCTAAGGGAGCTTGAATTGTCCAAGCGAAGCGTTGTTGTTCGAAGCAGCGTCCTTCAAAGCCCCGCCTACCAAAGCAGCGTCGTCGAGCCAGGCTCGCCAGCCGACCGTCGGCGAGCTCGGTCCGGCCCACGCGCCTGTGGCGGCCACCAACCTCCTGCCGGCGCGTGTCAGGCCAATATTTGTCGGGCCAACGTGTGTCAGGGCAACATGTGTCAGGGCAAATACCTGAGCTTTGCCCAGGGAAGTGAAGTAGAGCGGGTGATGGGATTCGAACCCACGACAACGACGTTGGCAACGTCGTGCTCTACCAACTGAGCTACACCCGCAGTTCCAAACGCAGACGCATTGCCATCCGGCCGGGCCGGTGCGAGCGCTAAGGGCACGCCCACGGTCCGGGACACCGGATTATAGGGGTACTGCGCTGGCTGGCAAGGTCATTTGAGCCAGCGCGGCAAGCGGGGCTTGCAGCGCGGCTGTTGGGATTCTACCGCCAAAGCGAGACTCTCTGAAAGCTGGGCAAAACGGGGAAGCCCGATTTCCTTTTCCGGCCGTTTCGGGTGCAGGCCAATCCGTCACTTTGCTTGCGCCGGCCACTCGATCCCCGAAAGCTTGGCCAGCGCCAACTCCAAAGCGTGCGTCCCGTCGCGGCCGTGCCCTTGGGCCGCCAGGGCCAGGTACAACTGGTGGGCCAGGGCCAGTCCGGGCATGGACAGGCCCATCCGCTTCGATTCGTCCAGCGCAATGCCCATGTCTTTGATGAAATGCTCGACCATGAAGCCGGGCGCGAAATTGCCGGCGATCACGCGGGTGCCGAGATTCGACAGCGACCAACTGCCGGCCGCTCCCGAGGCGACCGACTGCATCACCGTGTTCAAGTCCAGGCCGGCTCGATAGCCGTAGAGCAGGGCTTCGCAGACGCCGATCATGTTGGTGGCGATCAGAATCTGATTGACCATCTTGGTGTGCTGTCCGGCGCCGGGGCCACCCTGACGCACGATCGTCTTGCCCAGCGTCTGCCACAACGGGTTCAGCGCTTCGACCACCTGCTTGTCGCCGCCGATCATGATCGACAGCCGGGCCTCGCGCGCGCCGATGTCGCCGCCCGAAACCGGCGCATCGATGCTGTGTACGCCCTGCGATTCGGCCGCCTGGGCAATCTCGACCGCCAGCGACGGCTGGCTGGTGGTCATGTCGACCAGGACGTTGCCCTTCTTCGAGCCGGCCAGCGCCCCTTCGCTGCCCAGCAGCACGGCTCGCACGTCGGCGGGGAATCCGACGATCGAACAAACGATGTCCGACGCCTGGGCGACCGCTCTTGGACTGTCGGCCCAGCGCGCCCCACGGGCCAGCAGTGGCTCGGCCCGGCTGCGACTTCGATTGAACACGGTGACCTGGAAGCCGGCGGTCAGCAGATGCCCGCACATGCTGGATCCCATCACGCCGGTGCCGATCCAACCCATTTTCGTTGTGCCCGCAGCGACTGCTGGAATGGCCATGAAACTTTTTCTCCAGGATTGGGCGGGGAGATTGATTTGCCGACCGGCAATCCTATCGTTGCGCCCACGTTAAGCCCAGCGGCGGCGGCCGGTGGGGGCCGGCGAGGACGGCGGAAATTCTGAAGCCCGTTACCAGCGATCCTGGGGCCGGGTCAGGATTTCGTTGAGCACGATGGCCTGGCGCAGGCTTTCCGGCCTGGTGAGCAGATTGCCCACCACGCTGGCCGCCATGTTGCCTTGCGTGTCGATGGCGCTGACCACCGGAATTTCCGGCTGGGTGTGTGAGGTATCGGTGAGGTTGCCGAGCTTACGGTCGAACGTGTTCTTGATATGCTGGTCGCGTGCCAGGTCGGCGCGCTGCATGTCCTCGGTCAAATTCGACGCCCGCACGGCAAACTCGCGCGTATCGAGGTGCCGCTTGACCGAGTCGGAGATGCCTTCGCCGGTCGGGGATTCCAGCACTTCGACTTCCAGCGGCACTTCCGGCTCGGCGACGCGGACGGCGGGGATCTTGGGGACCGGCCGCCGCCCCTTGTCTCGTTTGCGCTGGGCGGCCTCTTGCAGGAACTGCTCGATTTCGGACGAGAGCGATTCCTGGGTCCGGCCCCTGGGGGGCGCCGCGGGATCGGCCGGCGGATTGAGGTTCGGCCGGCGGACATTGGGCCGGTTGGCAACCGGCGGAACTTTGCCCTGCTGCCGTCCGCCGAGCAAGTAATTCAGCAGCCAGATCACCCCGACAACCAGGGCGAAGATGAGCTTGATGGTCGTGAAATCGATTGCCCAAAGCAGGATGGGTTGGCACATGATTTTTCGTCCCCGCCCGGTTCTCGCCGGGCAAGCGCGGTGCGCCCGGGCACTTTTGTCGCTATTTGCTCAGGGTGACGCCGGCGATGGATTTGCGCATATCGGTGTCGGCTTGCACGTTTCGCAATTTGTAATAGTCCATGATGCCGAGCTTGCCGGCGCGAAAGGCGTCGGCGACGGCCATCGGCACCTCGGCTTCGGCCTCGACGACCTTGGCCCGGCTCTCCTCGATCTCGGCGACCTTTTCCTGCTCGAGCGCCACGGCCATGGCCCGGCGTTCCTCGGCCTTGGCCCGGGCCACTCGGGTGTCGGCTTCGGCCTGATCGGCCTGCAAGCGGGCGCCGATGTTGTCGCCCACGTCGATGTCGGCAATGTCGATCGAGACGATCTCGAAGGCGGTTTGCGAATCGAGCCGCCGGGCCAGCACAGCCTTGGAAATGCGGTCCGGATTCTCCAGCACTTGCGAGTGGGTATCGGCCGAGCCGATGGCGCTGACGATGCCTTCGCCCACGCGGGCGATGATCGTTTCTTCGGTGGCTCCGCCGATCAGTTGGTTGAGATTCGCACGCACCGTGACGCGAGCTTTGACTTTGAGCTGGATGCCGTTCTTGGCCACGGCGTCGAGCGATTCTCGGCCGGAGCTGCGCCCGGACAATCGATGACTTTGGGATAGACGCTGGTCTGGACGGCTTCGAGCACGTTGCGGCCGGCCAGATCGATCGCCGTGGCCAGCTTGAAATCGAGATTGATGGTCTTGGCCTTGCGGGCGGCGATGATGGCCCGGATAACCAGCGGCACGTTGCCGCGCGCCAGGTAATGGGCCTCGAGCGCCTTGCTGGTGATACCCATCTCGTCGGTCAACCCGGCCTGCGTGGCCATGATCTTGCTGCGGACGATCACCTTGGGGTCGACCTTGCGGAACGTCATGCCCAACAGGTCGAAAATGCCGATCCGCGCCCCGGTCGTGACGCATTGGATCCAGAGCCGAAAGTAGCGGGCAAAGATCGCCAGGGCGACGATCCCGGCCACCAAGACGGCCAGCGCGATCCCCATGGTGATAAACTGGCTGACTTGTTGTTGGGCAAATAGGTTCATCGCGATTTCCTGGTGGTCAGTGCCGGCCCCCGAGCTATTCTACCGGGCCGCAGCGGCCTTACGCCAGCATAGAGCGCCTATTCGGGTCAATCGGTGTCGCGGTCTTCGAACGGGTCGATTCCCAGCGATTCGATCGGCTGCGACAGAATATCGCCTTCCGACCGGCCCTCCGAGTCTTCGTCGACCACCGGCCGCACCACGACCCGATTGCCGCGCACGTCGACCACCCGGACTCGCTGCCCGGCCTCGATCGCCATCCCTTCGCTGACGGCGTCGATCGACAGGCCGCCGATCGTAACTCCGCCGCTGGGCAGCATCACCGTGCTGGCAGTGCCGACTTTGCCGACCAGATCGCGGAGCGTGCGCCGCATCGGCGAGTCGGGCAGCGCCTCGTCGCCGTGGCGCACCTCGAGCAACAGCCGCCGGCCCATCGGCGTCTTGGGCCACCAGCGGAACGCCAGGGCCAGCGTGATCGGCACGGCCGCCGCCGTGATCGACAAGA
This sequence comes from uncultured Planctomycetia bacterium, assembly GCA_963699445.1. Lineage (GTDB taxonomy): Bacteria > Planctomycetota > Planctomycetia > Pirellulales > PALSA-1355 > CAWCAX01. Next base: position 1,294,955 of record CAVOTX010000011.1, on the reverse strand, counting down.
ACACCAGACCGGTCTCCAAGCCGCGGCTGAAAAAGGCCATCAGCACGCTGGACAGCACCGCCGTTACCGCCAGGAAACCCAACAGGCCGCCGGTCGGAACGAAAACCTCTCCCACCACCAACAACAGCCCGACCAAGAGCAAGATCGCCGGCCAGAACAAAGGATCCATAAGGTAAACCGGGCAAGAGCCAGACGAAATGCACCGCTCCATTTTACCGCATCACCCGCGGGTCGAAAGCCTTTGGGGTGCGGCGGGCGGCCGCTTCCGGACGCAGATTCGCCGGAAAGCACGGGGCCACGCAGCGCGCCGGGCCCGCTTTTTTCCGGGGCTGCGCTCGCCGCAGGTGCCCACCAAGCGCTCGCCGACGACCGGACTCGGCCAGTCCGATGCCAATGCGCATTTACGCCACGGGACGCACCACGACGCGATTGCCGTGTACTTCCACGACGGTGACGGTCGTGCCCCGGTCGATGAATTCGCCCCGCGAGCTCACATCGACGAACTGGCCGTCGAAGCGGGCCTTGCCAGCGGGCGCGAGCTGGGTGGCCGTCACGCCCTGGCGACCGAGCAGGTGGTCAAAATCGACCAGCGCCTTGCGCTGCGCCAGGTGTTCCATTTCATCGCTGGAGGGTGGCTTGAGCACCATGTGATTGAGCAGCGGCGCGTGCGGAAAGATCCGCCGCATGGCCACCGCGGCCAGCACCACCCCGAACGCCACAGCCGACAACCCCAGCAGCGTGTCGCGCAATTGCTGGAACTGATAATCGTTGTGCGGCAGCACAAATGTCTGGCTGGCCAAAACCAGCGAGACGATCAGCAGCAGCCCGCCCCCCAGCCCGAAAATCGCCGTGCCCGGCAGCACGAAGATCTCGAGCAGGATGCAAACCAACCCAGCCAGGAACAACAGCGCCTCGAGCCATCCGGCGGTTCCCTCAAGATACTTGCTCCAAAAAAACAGCAGGAAGCAGATGCCGGCGACGAACGCTCCCACGCCAATGCCCGGACTGTGCAACTCGGCGTATAGGGCGGCGATGCCGATGAACAACAGCAGCCAGGCGACCCCCGGCATGGCCAGGGCATCGATCAGGGCATCGGCCCAGCCCAACTCGGCCAGCGATACGTCGTCGTCGATGTTGTACAGTTGGCGGAATTCGCTGAAGTCATTCACGGCGTGCCGCGCCAGGCCCAATTCTTCCGCCCGCGGCCCTTGGACCTTGAGCGGCTCGCGCAGCGCGCGGACTTCCGGCCCCGGCACCCACTGGTCGGGATCGGCCTGGCTGCGGGCTTCTTCTTCCGAGAAGTATTCGACCAGTCCCGTCGTGCGATGCGTGTAACGGAACACGGGCAGGTTGGGATCGACGAGCGCCACGATCAGCGACCAGGAGCGCGATTTCTTGGGCGCCAGGCTGTCGCGAACCATCTTGTGGACGTCGGCCAATTCTTCGGGCGAGAAGGCCTCGGCCCCCGAACCGCCCAGCGTGGCCTCGCGCTGCATCACGACCTGATCGCAGGCCAGGGCGATCAAAGCCGCGTCGCCGTAGGCTTCGTTCGGAATGTACGCCACCGTGCGGACCCGCGCCGGATCGAGTCCGGCCAGGTAGCTGGCGATGCTCAAGCTGTCGAGCAGCGAACCGCCCGGACTGTCGATCCACAGGCAGACGAAGTTCGCGTCGCCGTCTTCGACGTGCGTTTGAATCATCTTTTGCACGCGCTGGGCCGTGTTGGCGTTAATGGCGCCTTTAACGGGCACGCGCACCGCGCGCCACTTGCCACCCAGCGTGGGATCGTCTTCCAGCGTGCTGGCCGGCAGGCCGAGCGCTTTGGCCAGCCCGGGCCGATCGGCCGCCAGGTATTTCACGAACCCCAATTCTCGGGCGGTGCGGCCGGTGAAGATGCCCAATTGCCCGGCCGGGATGACGACTTTTTCCGACTGGATCGTGCGCTGCCGCTTGAGGTCGTCCAGCTCGCTACGGAGCACGAATTCGGTGCTCAAGTCCGTCTCGACTTGCAGCACTTCGATTTCGCGGTCGAGCATGCCCAAGGCGACCTGGGCCGGAATGGTCTTGCGCCGTTGGGCGATCTGGTAGTAGCCGCTGCGAACGGTCGGATCGATGCCTTCTTCCTGCCGCAGATCGATGCCGGCGTCGCCGATTTCGGCGTCGGGGGCCATGACGATTTCTTCGCAGGCCATCGCCACGAGGACGCCGTGTCCTTTGATGGTCTTGGGAATGAAGGCCACGGTTTTGGCGGCGCTGACCTCGCGGCTGGAGAGGAAGTTAGCCAGGTTGAGCGCCCGGCCGAAATCGCTCCCCTCGCCGAACTTGTTGTGCGCCGGAAAAAATTCGAATACCAGGACCGGCCGCCCGGCCGCCTTCGGCAGTTCGGCCAAGGCGCGTTCGACCGCGCGTTTGACCTGCGAGTCGACGCTGCCGGTGATCGGCAGCGGCACGCGGATCAGCCGGCCTGCCGGATGGCTTTCCTTGACCGGCGGTTCGGCCGCAGCGGGAGCCGCCTTGGGCGCCGGTGCCTCAGCCGCGGCGGGCGCCCTGTCCGCCGGGGGAGCGACGTCCGCCGCCGGATCACCAGGGGCCGATTCGAGCGTGCCATCGGGAGCCGCCGGCTGGGCCTCGCCGACCGGTTCGGCCGAATGGATGCCGCAGAAAGTCGGCGCGCAAAGTGCCAGGCAGATTAAGAGGCGCAGCGCCCAAGCACTGCACTGGCGAAATGGCGTGAGCCGAAGCGTCATGGACGAACTGCCTCTAACAGGCGCGCCCGCCAGTAGCGCGCCCCTGTACAAGGCGCGCACGGCACCGGGCAAGGGCGCGGCACCCGTATCGTTTGGAGCACTCAGATTATAGCGCGAACGAGAAGGGCGTCAATTTTTTCGACCGACTCGGCTCGTCGCGCGTGCGCGCAGCCGGCTGCGCTTAGTGCCGCCAGGCAAACAAGATCGGCGCTGTCATCGCGCCGTCGCTAGCGGCGTGCCGGGGGCGCCGGGTCGCGTTTGGCTTCGCGTTTGCCCGGGGCTTGAGCGTCGGGGGCGTTCGCCGTGGGAGCGTCCGGGGGCGGATCGATGGTGCGCGTCCAGCCGCGGGGCGTCTTGGGGGGGTCGAAATCGCCTTTGATGCCGCCAAAGAAGTCGTTGGTGACGATTTTTTCGAACAGGAAAGTCGTCTTTTGTTTCCCGCTCGGCAGTTCGATCATCAAAGCATATAGGGAATAGTCTGGGTTCAGCACGACCTTTACATGCCGGAAATTCGCGGCGTCGTGCTGGAATTTCGGGAAGACGTCGAGCCAGATGTGCTTGCCCACCTCTTCTTCGGGGGTCCCGTCGCGCAGCCAATAGCGGGCCTTCAGCTTGTCGGCCTTGGCCCCGAAGATGAACGGCACCGGCCCGTCGGCGATCGCTTCGCCCTGCATCTCCTTGGGAATAAGATGGATCAGGTGCTCGCCTTTCTTTCCGTCCGGGTCCGGCTTGAATTCGTGAATCGCCTTGCCGTCGCAGACCCAGTGCTCCAGATTCTCCGTGACTTCGACCAGCAGCGGATCGACGCCCTCTTTCTGTTTGGCGTCTTTTGGTTTGGGGTCCGGCTTCACGTTGGGATCGTATTCGTGCATCTTCACGATCCGAAACATGCCCTGATCGGGCGGTTTGTACTTGATCACGCCGCGGGCGATCGAGCGCATGTAGTCGATCTTCTTGAGCCTGGCTTGCAGGTCGAGTCTCGCTTTCAGCTCTGGCTCGGTCTTGTCACCCGGCAACTCATCCGCGAGTGATGTGTCATATTCCCGGCGTTGGAATTCGCACTTGAACGTCTTGATCGTGCTGTTGCGGTCTTCCCAACGCTTGAGCGTCTCGTCGAGCAGTTGCTGTTCGGCCGGCGACAATTTGAACGGGGCCAAGGGCGCGTGCGCCTTGCGGCGGCGCCGCGGCCGGTGCTTGGCCTGGCGTTTGCCCCGCGCCTGCGGCCGGCTTGCTCGATGGACCGAACTTGGGGCCGCCTTTGGCCCCTGGCGGCACGACTGCCTTCGGCGCGCCTGCGGCCGGCTCGTTCGTCGTTCGCGCGGGCGCCTGAGCACGGGCGTTTTCGCCCGCTAGCACCGCCAGCGCGACTACCAATGCCAAGAGCCGCCAAAGTCCGAGCAATGTGCGCATGCCATCTCCACTCGAGGAGCGTCTGGAAAACCGCCACGATTGGTAGCCGAACGGCTGTATCGCCAGCGGGGCAAATTGGGCGGGAAGCTTAGCAAAATGGCTGCCCCGTCCCTAGAGCGATTTGGCCCGCAAAAAGGCGGACGCACGAGGAGGGGTCCGAATGCCATGGCGCCAGAGAGGCGCTAGATGAACAGATTTCGCGGCTTTGAATCGTCAGATTCCAACGGACGCTGTTAATGTGCGTTGAGCCGAATCCACCCTCGTCCTCGTAAATCTGCGTCTATCTGCGTTCATCTGCGTTTACCTGCCGATCGTCGGTTGCACATTCGGCGCAGCCGTCCGGGGACAGGACGAACGGCCCGTAATTGAATTGGAATACATCAAGGCGAACGCAGATGAACGCAGATACGAGGAGCGATACGAGGAAATGATGGAGAGAGTTCCAAGCGGAAATCCGCTCGATTTTTCCATGCCTTGCGGTGGCGCCAGCGGAACGCCCAGCCGTGACGGGTCAAGTTCCTGCTGATCCGAAAGTGGGGCGCTTACCCAAACAGGCCCTCGATCGGCTTGCCGCCGTCGACCAGCTTGATCGGCCGGCCGATGCCGCTCATGTTCGACTTCGACGGATCGATCTTCAGACTCTGGCAGAGCGAATTGAACAGGTCGGGCACGGCGATCGGCCGCTCGCTGACTTCCACGCCGCCGGCGTCGGTCTTGCCGATCACCTGGCCGCCCCGCACGCCGCCGCCGGCCAGCGCCACGTTGAAGGCGCGGGGGAAATGGTCGCGGCCGCCGCGCGGATTGATCCGGGGCGTGCGGCCGAATTCGCCCATCCAGACGACCAGCGTGGTGTCGAGCAGGCCGCGGGTTTCGAGATCGGCCAGCAGCGCCGCAAACGGTTGATCGACGCCGCCGGCCAGGCGCTTGGAGGTGCCGAAGTTGTCGGCATGCGTATCCCAGCCGTCGGAAATCACCTCGACGAACGTCACGCCCGCCTCGACCAGCCGCCGCGCCAGCAGACAGCCCGAGGCAAATTGGCTCGTGCCGTATGCGGCCCGCATGCTTTCGGGCTCTTGGGCCAGGTCGAACGATTTCATCTGCGGGCTTTGGATCATCCGCGCCGCTTTGCGATACAGTTTTTGATGGTCGTCCACCTCGCCGGCAGATTGCTGCGCATAGTCGGTTTCCAGACGCGAAAGCAGGTCGAGCCGGCGCTGGAACCGATCTTCCCGGGTGGTCAGCGTGGCGTTGGCCGGCAACTTGCCTGCCACGGGCATCACGAACGGATCGAACTCGGCCCCCAGCAGTCCGCCGCCGCTGCCGTTTTGCACGTTGCCGACGCGGACGAACGCCGGCAATTCGAGCGCGGCCTGCGCCGCTTCAACCTGCTTTGCTTCGCCGTGTCCCAGCTCGCTGGCGACGATCGAGCCCAGGGACGGATACTTGACGCTGGCGGTGGGCAGATAGCCGGTGTGCAGCAGGTAGGTGGCCCGCGGATGGCTGCCTTCCTTGCTGGTCATGGAGCGGACGAGGGCCAGGTGCCGCATCTGGGCGCCAACCTGGGGAAAGTTTTCGCTGATCTCGATGCCGGGCACGGCCGTGGCGATGGCCTTGGTCTCGCCGCCGTTGGGATGACCCGGCTTGGGGCTGAAAGTTTCGAACTGGCTGGGGCCGCCTTGCATCCACAGCAGGATGCAGGCCCGACCGCGGCGGCGCAGTTCGGGGGCCTCGAGCGCCATCAGCTCGCGAAAGCTGAGCGATCCGCCGGCCAGGGCCGCGGCCGAAACGCCGCGCAAGAAATCCCGCCGGCCGAATACCTGGCCGCCGCGAATCGACAGGTCGAGTTGACGGTGCAAGGGAGTCATGCGTGGCACCCGAATGTTGGTTAAAGTTGGCTGGCCGGATTTTCCTGCGCACCCGGGTGTCGCTGTTATCGTCGACTCATGAATTCCGTCGAATTGAGCAATGCCCAGAGGATGTCCTCGAAGGCCGCGGCGCGATCGTTCGTATCGGTGATGTGTTGCCGGCAGGCGGCAATTTCGCTGGTTCTCGGCTCGCGCGAGGCAGCGCAGGTAGAGCTCGACGATCACGGTTTTGTCGTCGCTCGAGGCGCGAGCAAGCGGCCGAGCATCGTGTCGGCGTCCTGGCCGCGGACGGCCCGGGCCAGCAGCCCCGCGTTCATCATCCATAAAGCCTGGGGAATCGAGCCGGCGATTTCGTCGCGGCGCACGCTCGGATCGTAACCGAATGTGCGGATCACCGCCCCGCGCGGTCCGTTCAACTCCAGCCGGGCCGGACCCTCGGCGCCGGGCCGCTCCAGCGAAGATTCGTCGATGTCCAGAGCGTCGCAAATCACGTTGAACAGTTGATCCGCCCGGAGCCGCTGTGGGCGGCTGGCGGCAAACGGCGCGTCCTGTTCGTCGTGCCGCGAGCGGCTTTCGCGCTGATAGGCGTCGGTCGCCGTGATCGTGCGGAAGAGCCACTTGAGATCGTAATCGCTGGCGATGAATCCGGCCGTCAGGGCCTCGAAGGCTTGCGGGGCAATCGGTTGCCGGTCGGGTCCCATGTCGTCGACCGGCTCGTAGAATCCACGGCCCAGCAATTCGGACCAAAGCCGATTGACCATCGCCTTGGCGAACCAGGGGTTCGTGTCGCCCGTTATCCACTGGGCCAGTTTCTCTGCCGCTCGAGGTCGTCGAGACCCAAATCCAGCTCTTGATCGGTGACGAAAAACACCGGCCGCATTTGCTGGCCCGGGGCTTCGGGATGGTTGAGGTCGGGCATGAAATGTTCGAGCGTGGCATCTTCCGGCTGGCCGGCGACACGCTTCTGGCGGGGGCGGTTGAGCGACACCACCGCGAGGCTGCGCGGGTCGCCGGGGGTTCCGGGGCGAAGGCCGATCCGCGGAAAGAATGCCGCCAGTTGATGAAACTGCTCGCGCTTCCAATGATCGCTCGGATGGTCATGGCATTGGGCACATTGAATCTGGATGCCCAGCAGGATCCGCGACATCTCGGCCGTCGTGTCGGACGGATCGGCCATCTGCGCCAGGATGATGGCTGTGCTTCCTTCTTCGCTTACGCCGCCGGTGGCCGTGACGAACTTGCGGCCGATCTGGTTCCAATGCACGTTGCGGTTGAAGGCGTCCGAGAGCCAATTGGTCAAAGCCGGCGCAACCAGCAGGGCGCGGTCTTCCTTGCGCGAGACAGGATCACGTCGCGCGAGTAGCGGGCCCAGTTGTGACCGTATCGCCCATCGGCCAACAGCCGCTCAACCTCGGCGCTGCGCTTGTGCGGCGACGGATCGAGCGCGAATCGGATCAGCTCTTCGGGCGAGGGCAGCTCGCCCAGCAGATCGAGCGACAGGCGGCGCAGCAGTGTCACGTCGTCGGCCACCGGCGCCGGCCTGGCCGACTCGCTACCGTTTTCCGTGGGGCTGCGGCCGTATGCCTGGGCGGCCAGCAACGCATCCACCTCGGCGGCCGTTGTGGCCGGCTCCGGACTGGCGGCCGCCACGCGCGCCACGGCAATGAACTCCCCGGCCAATAGCCCCGCGGCCAGCAGGGCCGCCGATTTCCAGGCCGTTCGGGTGAGCGTCCATTTCGTCGGGCCGAGCGGCGGCCGCACGGGTTTGCATGAATCGGGCATGGTGGGGTCCGTCTCAAACCTCGATCCGAGCCTGCGGACACTCGAGCGCTCGAGGCACGGGAACATTGACTGCGCAGCAGTGTTTGGATTTACCAAGGCCATGACTTTCGGCCACGGGCCGAGTACGTCGGTCAGTATCCGGGCGGTTCGCCCGATCATTGTAGCCGGTAATTGAACCCCTTACCTTACTGTAAGGTTTCGCTCCCCTGGCACGTTTTTCTGGCCGGGTGAAGGGACTTTCGAGCCCCGGATCCCAGGGAATAGCCTGGCCGGCCCCGACGTGCGAACCATTCCCTGCCGCAGAGGGGGTGGGGCGGCCGTTTCGGCTTCGTCCGCGCCAGGCCGCAAATTCGGCCCGGGCGCGCCTGGTTTTTCCGCATCCGCGGCGGGAATGCGGAATTTCCATCGACCGGGCCGACCCGCTAGCGCAATCCTTGAAGGAAGATGCCCGGGGTCGGGTTCGGCACGATTCTCTTCTTTTCGCCCCCACCCGAGTGACCCGGATGGGCATCTGGGCGGTGCCGCGCTCGAGCGCGGCTGCTGCTGAATCCTTTTTTGCCCATCGGCTGTTGGCATGACGCGCGTCGTCGAAATCAACGATCTCGAGTCGCTCGCCGGCTATCGCTTGTTGTGGAACATGCTGCTGCAGCAGACGCCGGTCGCCAGCTTTTTTCAGTCCTTGGACTGGCTCGAAGCCTATTGGCGGCACTTCGGCCACGATCAGCGGCTGCGCGTGCTGGTGGTCCATGCGGCCGGAGATCCGGTGGGCATCTTGCCGCTTGTCGTGCGGCGCGAACCGATGCGGCTGGGCAGTGTCCGCGTGCTCACCTATCCGCTCCACGACTGGGGCTCTTTCTACGGACCCATCGGACCCAATCCGACGGCCACGCTCATCGCCGGACTCGGCCACGTGCGGCGAACTCGGGCCGATTGGGATCTGCTGGATTTGCGCTGGGTCGACGCCTGCGCGACGCCGGACGCACGCAGCGGGCGCTGGGCATGAAACGCCTGCCGGCCCAGGCGGCCGTCTGGGGGCAAAGCGCGCAAATCGAACTCTGCGGCGACCAAAACACAGGAAATTGGGACGCCTATCTGGCCGGACGGAAGCGAAAGTTTCGCGAGAACCTGCGCCGCGCCGAAAGGCAACTGGCCCGACGTGGGCACGTGTCCTATTTGCGTCTGCGCCGCAGGGCACCGCCTGGGGCGACGATGATCCGCGCTGGGATCTCTACGATGCTTGCGAGCAACTGGCGGCCGGCAGTTGGCAAGGCGACTCGAGCTGACGGCACCACGCTGTCGCATTCGGCCGTGCGGCCCTTTCTGCGCGATGCGCATGGGGCGGCGGTTCGCTCGGGCGCTGCGGACTTGAACTTACTGCTTGTTGACGAGCGGCCCGTCGCTTTTGCTTACGGCTATCAGTATGCCGGCTACGTGTTTGGATTGCGGACCGGCTACGACTGCGGCGTCAAGCCAGCGAGGGGGCCGGATCGGTGCTGTTTGCCCGGCAGATTCGAGATTCGTTCGATCGCGGCGATCGCGTGTTCGATCTGGGGTCGGAGTACCTGGATTGCAAGCGCAACTGGATTACCCGGCTGGCGACGAGCTACCACTACACGCATTTCCGCCCGGCGCTGCGCGGCCAGGCCCTGCGACTGAAGCGCTGGCTGACTGGCGTGCATCATCGGCGCACGGCGTGAGCGTCGTGGTTCCGCGCGTGGCGCCAACGCGGCTGTGTGCCGCAGCGGCGGCCCCAGAAACAGGTTAAGCCCAGAGGATGGCAATCCCTGGGCCCAAATCGACTGCGAATTCTTTCGCTCCCTGCACTCTGCCCTCTATTTTCTTTCCCCTTCCCTTAGTCCTGTTCAACGCTCTTTCCGGAGCGCGACTTCTTGGCATAGTGCGGGCCACTCAATTCGGCCCGGTGGGTGTGTCCGTGTCCACCGCCCAACAGACGATAGAGGAACAAGATGAAAGAGGCGCCGGCCGTACCGACGACGAATCCCATCGGGCTCATTGGCGAGATGCGCTGTCCGCCGGTGCAATACATGAGCACACTGCAGCCGATGAAGGTGCCGCCGATGCCCATCATCAAGGTGGCGATTGCGCCCCCGGATCGCGGCCCGGCATGATGGCCTTGGCCAGCAGCCCGACGACGGTTCCGAAGCCGATCCAAGTCAGAAAATGGTGCAACCAGTCTTGCACGGCGGCCGAGAAATTCACGTCGAGCATGGTGGCTCCTGCAATTTGGCCGGCAAGCGATTCGACGCGGCGGGCCGCAAGCGAATCGAGGAATCCCTTTAGCTGCTGACGTCCGAGGCCGCACTTTCGCAGGGCGAAGATGTTCCTCAGACGTCAGCCGCTTTAGGGCGTCGTCCCCCCAGCGCCTCCCGTTCCCCCGTGCAGCGGCCGCAAGCGGCAATCGCTTCGGGTGCTTCGGGAGCGGCTCGTAGAGAGCGCTCGACGAAACTTGATTGCGGCGGACGTCGCGGCTTGCACTTGCCTGCCGACGCCACCGCAGGTTAACGCACTTATTGCTCCTGCTGATTCTGCTCGGCCGTATAGGCCTTCTGGGCCGCCGCCTCGCGCGACAGTTTGAATTCAGGCCCCGGCGCGAAGTATTGAACGTCGTCTTGCTGATACCAGGGACTCGGCAGCACTTGACCGCCGATCAGCGACTGGCAGCCGGTCGACACAGCCAGGCCGGACAGCGCCAGTCCCAGGCTTGCCAATCTGCAGGAAAGCCGCGGTTTGGAAGGTTTCATTGCCGTTTCTCCCTGGATCCGTCCGGTATGATCGAGTTGCTGGCACGCTCCCTCCGCGTGCCGCGCCGGGTATCGTTACCCCGACCGATACAATTCGTACCACCGTTATCGTCACGCGCGCGCGAAACTTTGCATCCAATCGGCGGAAAATCTCGGTTAGAGAAGATTTTCCGTTCCCGCTGCGAGCCGCGGTAAGATGGGCAGATTGCCGGCCGCGCCGGTGGGGCAAGTTCGCTGAACCTGGGAATTTTAGGTATGATGAAAGGTGCTTCGAAATGGGTTCTGCTCCCGGCGCGGGGCGGATGGCCCCGGCAGCGCCGTCTAGCGGAGGCAGAATCGATGCAGCATCTGCGAAGTGCCCGGCTGGCTGCGAAACGTCAGGTGACGCTCACGATTTTGCTCGCGCTGCTCGCGGCGGTCATGTGGGCAGCGCCGGCCCGGGCTCAATTGGGCCTCAGTGTTCCCTCGGTCGCTTATTCCAATTCGTTGCCGCTGCTCTACGACGGCGATTACGTCGCCGGTCTGGGGGCATTTCAGGGCGACTTGCAAGGCGGGATCAAGTCGGCCATGGCGGGCCGCTGGATCGATTCGATCTGCTATTACACGATGTGCGGCGAGTGCTATTACCAGATGGGGCAGAACGCCCGCGCGCTCGACCAATACACCGCGGCCCTGAAGCTCTACACCGCCTACTACGACTGGATGATCCGCGTTCAGTTTCCGGCGACGATCGTTCCGGGCGGCGTCGGTTCGCGGGCGATCGTGCCCTGGGGCAGTACGCGACGACCGACACGAGTCGGCCAGTTCCCGGCGGCGTTCAACACGTTGCAAGGGCAGATCAACAACAACGCGGTCGTGCAGCAGGGGGGCGTCGTGCAAGCGCCAATGCTGGTGCCGATTGGCGTGTCCGAGATTGTCCGCACCACGACGCTGGCCATGCGCCGGCGTCGCGAGTTGATGGGCCCGGTCTGCAAATTCGACCCGCTGACCAACGACCTGGTCAAGGTCCTTTCGACGCGGCCGGCCCCGCCCAATAACTGGTCGCAAACCTGGATCGACGTGCAATTGGGCGCGGCATACGCTTCGACCGGCAATCTGTGCAAGCGGCCACGGTGCTCGAACGAGCGCTGGTCGTCGGCGGCGAGCTCGATCATCCTTTGACTGCGACGGCCCTGCTGGAATTGGGCCAGATCGCGCTGCAGGTAGGCGATTTGCCGGCCGCCAGCCGGTATTTCGAAGAGGCCACCTACGCGGCCGCCACGTTCATCGACCCGCTCATTTTGGAAGAAGCGTTTCGCTGGGGCGCCTTGACGCACCTGCTGGCCAACCAGCCGGGAATTTACCCGCCGCTGGCGCCCGCCACTGCCTGGGCTCAGTCGCACGGCCTGGCACACCTGCAAGCCTCGCTGCTCACCCTGGCGGCCGAAAACTTCGCCTCGCTGGGCCAGACTCCCCGGGCCGTGGCCTCGATCGCCGACGCGACTCGGATTATCGGCCGCCGCTCGATGGCCAACGGCGCGATCGGCGCGCGGTTGAACCTGGTGGCCGCGCTGCGCACTATCAAGCGGGCCAGGTGCCCGCGGGCGATACGGCGCTGGCCGCCGCCATGACCTATCAGAAGATCGGATCGCTGTGGCTGTTCCACATCAGCCTGGTGGACGGTTTGTACATGAGCGGCGAGATTTTCGACCGCGTGGCCACGGTGCTGTACGATCTGGTGCTGCGCGATCCGACGCCGGCCGATTGGGCCACCAGCCCGCTGGAATCGCTGTCGGTGTTGATGACGCCGCATCCGTTGCCCTACGAGCACTGGTTCGAGGCGGTGCTCAAGCGCAACAAGGAGCCCGAGTTGGCGCTGGAAATCGCCGATCGCGTGCGGCGGCATCGCTTCTTCAGCACGCTGCCGTTCGGCGGCCGGCTGCTGGCGCTGCGCTGGGTACTCGAGGGGCCGAAGGAATTGCTCAACGAGCAATCGCTGCTGGAGCGGCAGGACCTCTTGGCCAAGTACTCGCGCTACCAGGAACTGGCCATCGAAGCCAAACGGATCGAGACCGATCTGGCGCTGAAACCGGCGGTGGAAGAAGCAGCGGACGCCCGCCGCGAGCAGTCGCGGCAGCTCAACCAATTGGGCACCGTCAGCCAGGCGCAAGAGGTGATCCTGCGCGAGATCGCCGTGCGGCGCGAGCCGGTGGAAATGGTTTTCCCGCCGTTGCGCAGGACGAAGGACATCCAGCTCGCTTTGCCCGAGGGTCACGCGCTGTTGGCCTTCTTTGCCACCAGCAACGACAACCTGTACGGCTTCATGTTCTCGAAGCAGAAATACGCCATGTGGCGTGTCGGCGCCACGGCCCAATTGCACCGGCACCTGGTTTCGATGCTCAAAGAGATGGGCAACACCGACGGCAATCGTCAGCTCACGGTGCAAGACTTGGGCCGCGATACCTGGAAGAAATCGGCCGCCAAGGTGCTCGAGCTGCTGTTCGACAAATCGAACGTGGACCTGTCCGCCAAGTTCGAAGAGTTGATCATCGTGCCTGACGGGCCGCTTTGGTATTTGCCCTTCGAGGCCTTGCCGGTCGGCCAGAAGGACGACCCCAAGCCGCTGATTTCGCAGGTTCGCGTGCGGTACGCCGCCGACGGTCGGGCTGGCGATTCCTTATCACAAGACGGAAAAGCCCAATCCCGGCCCGACGGGCGTCGTGTTGGGCAAGTTGCACCCGCACGACGACGAGTCGGTGTCGCACGAAGCGTTCGAGCCGCTGAGCCGGGTGGTCGACGGCGCCGTGGCGTTGCCGCGCGCCGCGACGGTTCCATCGATGCTGTTTCGCACGCTTTTGGACGGCCTGATCGTTTTCGACGACATCAAAGCCGGCGACGGGCCCTACGCCTGGTCGCCGGTCCAACTCGAAGGGGGCAAATCGGCCGGGATGCTCGCCACCTGGCTGGCGCTACCCTGGGGCGGACCGCAGCGCGTGATCCTGCCCGGTTTTCATACCGCGGCCGAGAGCGGGCTGAAAAAAGGGGAACAACACGGCAACGACTTGTTCCTGGCCGTCTGTGGCCTGATGTCGACCGGCGCGCGGACCGTGCTCATCAGCCGCTGGCGCACGGCCGGACAAACCAGCTACGCTCTGGTGCGCGAGTTCGCTCAGGAGCTGCCACACACCTCGGCGGCCGACGCCTGGCAACGGGCCGTGCAGTTGGTCGGCGAAAACCCGCTGGACGGCGACGGAGAACCGCGACTGCGCAAGAGTTGCCGCCACCGGCGAAACACCGACCGCCGAACACCCGTTCTTTTGGGCCGCCTATCTGCTCGTCGACTCGGGTCGGCTGGCCGAGAACCAGGAACCCCCGCCGCCGCCCATGATCAACGCGGCGAAAAAAGATCCCGTGCCGGCCCAAGGCGACGTCAAGCCGCCCGTCAAGGGAGTTGCGCCCGCCGGCAACCAGCCGCCTGGGGCCGCCGGTCTGGGCCCGCCCGCCGCCGGCCAGATGCCGGCCGACGCCAACGATCCGGCCGGCGGCAAAGGACGCCCGAAGAAAACGAAAGCGACCAAGGACACGGCCAAGGGCAAGACTCCGCCCCCCGCGCAAGAAAACGCCGGATCCCGATGATCCGCAGTAACGACCGATTCGCGCCGGCGGGCCGCTGCTCGCCCTGCGCGACTTAGGCCATTGGGCCTGCGGATCGAAATTGATCACCTGCGTGTCGGGCAGTTTGGGCACCTGCGGGCGCAGGTAGGGTTTGTCCGACGCCTTGTGGCAAAGGTAGCAGCCTTCTTCGATCGTGAATCGGTAGGCCTCTTCGAACTTTCCGCGGTCCTTGGCCGCCAGCGCCTCGCCGAGCCGCTTGAGCGGCGTGTTCTCGACGGCTTGCAAGATCGCGACCAGATCGATCTCGCGGTCTTGCGCGTCTTTGCGTTTGGGCTTGAGACGCACCGCCCAGCGCAAATGCGACCTGGTCTCACCGAAATAGAACTCGGCCAGCGGCCAATTCTCCTGCGCCGGCAAACCACAGGTTCGTAAAGTGGCCGCTCACGTCGTGCATGGCGTGCGCCTGATCCGGCAGCAGTTGCTTCAATTGCTCGATCTCGTCGCGCAATTGAGCCACGGTGGGCTCCGGCTTCCCGGCGTCGACGCCGGCCAGAACCACCCCAGCGGGATCCACCTTGCGCAGCAAGAACAAAGTCGCCAAGGCCACGATCGTGGCCAGGGCAAAGACCATTGGGCGGCGGCGCATGGGTTTTTCTCCTGGAGAAACGTGCGGCGGCTCGAATCGACGGCCGTTTAGCCTACCAGTCACGCCGGCGGCTGAGAATCTCCGTCGCGATGCACCGCGGCCAACAGCAGCGGCAGCACCACCAGGTTGCCGAACATCCCGCCCAGCATCGTCAGGCCCATCAACGCGCCGAAATAGATCGTGGGCACGAACTCGCTCCAGCACAGGGCCATGAATCCGACGACCAGCGCAAAGGTGGAAAAGATCATCGCCCGGCCGACGCTATGGTTTGCCGCCGCCAAGGCCTCGTGGACGCCCAGACCCCCGGCGCGCAGTTCTCGATAGGCCGTGATGTAATGGGCCGACGAATCGACCGACAAGCCCATCGATGCGGCCGCGATCATGGCCGAGCCCATGTTGATCTTCAGTCCCAGCCAGCCCAGCAGGCCGCTGACCATGAACACCGGCAACGTGTTGGGTACGATCGCCACCACCGCCAGCACCGGGCTGCGAAATGCGCAGAGCATCATCAGCAGGATGCCGCCGGTCGACAGCCCGAAGGTGAGCCACTGATCGCGCGTCGTGCTCTGGATCAGATTCGTGAGCAATACGAAGAAGCCCGTCACCTCGGTCTCGCCGAAGGCCGAGCGGCTGGCCTGCTCCACGTCGGCGATCAATCGCTGCTTGGCCGCCGATTCCTGCCGCTCGCGCGAGCGGAGCATCACCCGCACCAGCGACCGGCCGGGGTCGCGCGGGTCGCGAGTGACCAGCGCGCGATAGAACTCGGGCATCTGGGCCTCCATTTGCGCGAGCGCCTGACGGACCGCCCGATCGCGCAGCGACGCCAGGGGAATCAGCGACAGGTTGCCCAGCGTGGCCGCATCGACCGCATCGTAAACACTCAGCACCTTGGTCAAGCCGGGCTCGGCGCTGCCCTGTTCGTCGACGACCCGCACCGTGCGCAACTGCCCTTCGAGCTGGCCCAGTCGTGCAAGAAATCCCAATCGATTTCGGCCGGCGCCGGAATCAGGATGTCCCAGACGCCGGCGCCTCCCAAATGCCGCTCGACGAATTCGTACGAGCGCACGACCCGGCTCGTGGCCCGAAAATTCTTGGTGAAATCGGTTTCCACTTCGAGTCGCGCACAGCCGATCGCGGCCGACACGGTCAATACGCGCCGTGACCGTCCAAAGCCGGCGCGGGTGCAACTCGATCCAGCGGCTCAGCCGCACCAGGCCCAGCTCCAAGTGACCCTCGCCCCAGGCCCGGCGCGGATCAGAATCGAACCGGCCGGCCAGCGCCAGGCAAGGCACCACCGCCACGATGCCGGCAGCACGACCAGCGATCCGATCAGCATCATCCAGCCGAAGTCGTGTACCGGCTCGACCTGGGCCGCGATCAACGAACCGAAACCGGCCGCGTCGGTCGCGCAGGCCCAAAAAATCGGCGCGGCCAGGTCCGTGCCCGTCCGGGTCAAGGCATCGCGCGGGCAAAGCCCCAGGGCCCGCAGCTCGCGAAAATGAACGATCAAGTGAACGACCGTGGCGATCGCAATGATCGTGATAATCGAAGAAAGCATCGAGCTGACGATCGTCAACCGCCAATGACTGAACGCGATGATGCCTTCAGTGACCACAATCGAGACGATGACCACGGCCAGCGGCACGATCACCCAACGCAGGCTGCGGAACGAAAACACGATCACGGCCACCAACAGCGCCATCGACACGCGCCCCAGCCGCCGGCCGTCGGCGTCGAGCAGGCGAAAACCGTCGACCACCATCACCGGCTCGCCCACGATGGTGCCGGAGGGGTCGTGGGCTTCGACCGCGGTCCGCAGGCCGTCGACGATCGTGGACTGACTCACCGCGGATTGCGAGTCGAGCAGGCAGACCACGGCCGTGGTCTGGCGATCGGCGCCGATGGTGTAGCCCTGGAACAGTTCGAGAAACGAGCGGGCGAGCGGATTGTCCGGATCGGCGATGTTGTCTCCCAGCGGCCCGTTGTTGACGCTCAGCACCGCGGCCACGCCGGGCACGCGCTGGAGCTTGTCGGTCAGGCGCCGCAATCGTTTCAGCCCGGCCGGGCTCAGCAATTGCGGATCGACGTAGGCGGCCAGCACGACTTCGTTGGCGCCGAAGGCCTGTTTGAGCAAGTGATAAGGCTCAAGGATCGGGTCGCCGGGAGCGAACATGTTTTCGATCGTGCGATCGAATTCGAGTTGCTGAGCCGGCACGTAGCAGATCGCCGCCGTCAGCAGAGCGACGCCCAGCAGCGGCCAGCGCCATGCGATGAGCCAGTGGACGAATGCTCGGTGCGAGGGTGCGTGTCAGGCATGGGGGAAAATTAACCGCAAAGTCGCCAAGACGCAAAGCGGAGACGGGCAAAGGGAACCACAAAGACACAGAGACACTGAGAAGAGACGAAGTTCGACGACTATCGGCGAGGCTGCGGATCGGAGAAAATCGATGGGAGAGCCCGTAGTATTCGCGAGGCGGGCGAAAAGGCAAGGCGAGATGCAGCCCGTGGAATCGAATCGGCAGAAGTGGCCGCGCTGGTGGGTGCTGACGGTCTTCGCGCTGGCGATGGCCGTTCGCATGGGAGTGGCGAGGGCGTTTCCACTCGACGCGGGTCGCGATCCCGACAGTTACCTGCGGTTTGGTTCCAATCTGTGCGCGTCCGGTGTTTACTCTGACCTAACCATTATCAACTTGGGGGTACGGGGGTACGTCCCAACCGCGTTTCGCCCGCCCTTGTATCCGCTGGTCATCGCAGCTTGTTCGCTGATCGAAGGCAGCGGCCTGTTCCTGTTGGCGGCGATTCACGTCGTACTGGGCGCGGCGACTGCGGGGCTCGTGTTCCTGATCGCCGAGCGCTGGAATTTATCAAAGCGCGGCGCGCTGCTCGCTGCCGCACTGGTTGCAATCGATCCGATCCTGCTCAATCAATCCGTGCAGCCAATGACGGAAACGCTGGCCGCATTTCTGGCCGCCCTGGGACTGTTCGCCTTGACGATCGTTGGCAACCGGCTTTCGATCCGCTGGGCCATGCTGGCCGGCGGCATTCTGGCATTGGCCGAACTCTGCCGTCCGACATTCCTGGTTTGGTTGCTGCTGTGTGGGCTGGGGCTGGTTGTCCTGGCGCGGGGCTGGCGGCAACGTCTGCTGGTCGGCGGCTCGTTCGCTTTGGCCGCGGCCCTGGTCGTTGGTCCCTGGGCCGCTCGCAACTATCGCGAGTTCGATCAGCCAATCATCACGACGACTCACGGCGGTTTCACTCTTGGCCTGGCAAACAATCCGGTGTTCTATCGGCACCTGTCCAAGCAGGGTTGGTTTGCACCGTGGGATGCGGACGACGACACGTGGATACCAATCGACGCGCTGCAGGACGAAAGCGAAACGTCGGAGGATCGTCTTTTTTACGCCCAGGCTTTCGCGACGATCCGCGATCAGCCGCGGATGTTTTTCGTCTCGTGCTTGTATCGCCTCAGCCGGTTGTGGGGCGTCTGCCCCATTGCGACCGATCCGCAAGAGTCGACCGGCCATCGACTGCTGCGCTACGCGGTCGCCGTGTTTTATCTTTTTGAGTTTGCGCTCGCCGGTTGGGGGGCTTGGCTGGTGGGCCGAAATTGGCTGAAAACGCCTTGGCTCTGGGGCCTGCTTTTGGTGCTGTCGTTCACCGCCGTTCACACGGTCTACTGGACCGACATGCGGATGCGGGCACCCTTTATAGGCGTGATTGCGCTGGCGGCCGGGGCCGGGCTGTCGGGAAAGGGCGGCAAAGTCCCCGGCCAAGGCCTTGCCGCACAAAGCTTTGCGACGAGCGGCCCGACAGGTAACCTGCCTTGACCCCAGTCGGTAGGGGCTCCTATAATCCCGCCCCGTTCATGTCCCTAAGAAGTTTGGCCGCTTCCATTTAGGCTATTCAGCCAGGCGGCTCTGCGAGAGATTTTTTTCCGCACCCGAAAGGATGCTCTGCTGCTCCGCTCTTCGGCGATGGTGCCTGTGACCGGTTCACACGGCGCGCCGGCTCGTCCGCGCGTTGTCGGTCGCGCTGTGCGCATGGCGATCGTGTTTTGTCTTGCGCTCGTGGGCGGATTGCCGGCCGCAGAGCAAGGCGAGATCGACTTGCCGGCCTCGCAGATCGAAGATCCGATTTCGATCGACGCCGACCACGCCGAGCATTGGAAGCAAGGCGTCTACGAAGTCTGGGTGCTGCACGGCAATTGCTTGATCAACCAGGGACTTACTTACGCCCGTGCCGACGACGGCGTGATCTGGGTCGAGCGCGGCGGTCCGCGGGGCGACCCGCCCCACAAGGTGATCGCCTATCTCGAAGGCAACGTGGCCATCGATTACCAGGAGGGGCAGAACGGGCTCGTCAAGAGCCCCACCGGCCCGCTCAAGGCGCGCGTGATCGACAAGAGCTGGCTCGGGCGTTGGTATTCGGCTGCCCCGCTCAAACTGCATTTCCAGACGCCGGCCGGTCCGGAGCCCGCGGTCAAGCCGCCGGTGTACGAGCACGGCATGGAGGCCCGCGAGCCCAAGTTCCGTGTCGCCGGTCAAGCCGGTTCAATTCGCCCAACCGAATTCGGGCATCAACGCTCCCGCCACGGTCGAGACGCTGCCGCCGCCGACCGGCGCCAGCGGCGGGACACTGCCGGGCGCGGCCGCTCCGCTGCCGCCGGTCGGCACGCGGCGGCTCCGCGCGTTTCCGCGCAGCGATAGCCGGGTGCAGGTCCAATCGTTTCCGAATCCGGCCGCCAACGAACAGATCATCGTTTTTTCCTCCGGCGTCCAGTTGGTGGTCGACGGCATGGCGGGCTTGGGCTCGATCGATCTGCTGACCGACCGGCTGGTGATTTGGACCAGCGACCCGCGGAGCCGCTGGTCGGCGGCGACGGCCTGGTGCAATCGGAGGACACTCCGCTGGAGATGTACCTGGAAGGGAACATCGTCTTCCGCCAGGGAGATCGCACGTTGTACGCCAATCGCATGTACTACGACGTCCGCCGGCAGGTCGGCCTGGTGCTGGACGCCGAGCTGCTGGGCCCGGTGCCGACCTACGAAGGCGCCATCCGCGTGCGGGCCAAAGTGCTCGAGCAGGTCGGGCCAGATCGGTTCGCCGCCCAGAACGCGTCGTTCACGTCGAGCCACCTGGCCGATCCGGGCTACCAGATGAAATCGTCGTCGATGACGCTGGTCGACAACCAGCAACCGGCGATCAATCCGCTCACCGGCCAGGCGGTGATCGATCCGCAGACCGGTGCGCCGGTGATCGAGCATCATCGCCGCGCGGAACTGACGGGCAACACGCTGTTTGTCGGGCCGGTGCCGGTCTTTTGGTGGCCCACCCTGGCGACGAACCTGGAAGAACCGAAATTCTACGTCGACAATTTCCAGTTCCGCCAGGACAAGGTGTTCGGCACGCAGGTGTTCCTGGACGTGGATGCCTACCAGTTGCTGGGGATCAAGAATCGGCCCGACGGAACCAACTGGGACTTCAGCACCGACTACTTGAGCATGCGCGGACCGGCGCTGGGCACCGCATTCACCTTCGATCGGCCCGATTTGTTCGGAATCCCGGGGCACAGCTTCGGTCTGTTCGACGCCTGGGGAATTCACGACGACGGGCACGACAACCTGGGTTTGAACCGCCGCGACCTGATTCCGGAAAACGGGCCCTGGCGCGGACGCGTGATCTCGCGCGATCGTTGGAACCTGCCCAACAACTTCCGCCTGACCGGCGAATTGGGAGTGATCAGCGATTACAACTTCCAGGAGCAGTACTTCGAGCAGGAATGGGACCAGTTCAAGGACACCACCACCGATTTGGAACTGTACCAGATCCGCAACAACGGCTCGTGGAGCGTCTATGGCCAGGTGCGGCTCAACGATTTCTATACCGAGACCAACTGGCTGCCGCGACTGGACCACTACCAGCTCGGGCAGTCGCTGCTCGGCGATCGCCTGACGTGGTACGAACATACCAACGTCGGCTACGCCCAAAACCTGATCCAGCAAGCCCCCACCAATCCGGCCGACCTGGCCCAGTTCGGTTACTTGCCCTGGGAACAACACCTGGCTCCGACCGTGCCGGTGCCAGCTCGCAAGGCGACCGCGAGGTGTCCCGCCAGGAACTCGATATGCCGTTCGAAGTCGGCGGCGTCAAGGTCGTGCCGTACGTGCTCGGCGAAGTGGCCCACTGGGGCCAGGCGCTGAATTACAACGATCTGGACCGAGCTTACGGGCAGGTGGGCGTGCGGGCCAGCGTGCCCTTCTTTGCCGTCAATCCGGCGGTCCAGAGCCAACTGTTCAATCTCAACGGACTGGCGCACAAGGTGACGTTCGACATCGACTTCTCCGACACGCAGGCCACGTCGCCGGTGACCGACCTGCCGCTGTACGACATGATCGACGACCAGAACATCAACCGCTACCGGCAGATTTTCTCGTTCTACGATTTCGGCACGCCGGGCCTCACGCCCTACCGTTACGACGCGCGGCAATACGCCTTGCGCTACGGGCTGGAGAACTTCGTGTCCAGCCCGTCGTCGGAAATCGCCGGCGACATGCTCGCCGCGCGGCTCGGCATGCGGCAGCGCTGGCAAACCAAGCGCGGCAAGCCCGGCGCCCAGCACGTCGTCGACTGGATGACGCTCGACATGCAAGGCGTGGTCTTCCCGGACGCCAACCGCGACAACTTCGGCACCTCGGTCGGCATGGTGACTTACAACTACCGCTGGTTCCTGGGGGATCGGACCACCGTGGTTTCGGACGGGTACTTCGACTTCTTCGGCGGCGGAGCGAAATACATGACCGTCGGCATGTACATCAACCGGCCGCCGCGCGGCTCGATTTACACCGGCTTGATTTTCCTCGAAGGCCCCATTTCGAGCACGGTGCTGGCCACATCGTACAACTACCGCATGAGCCCCAAGTGGCTCTCGACGCTCGGCTCGACGATCGCGCTGAACAACAGCGGCAACATCGGCGAGTTCTTGGGCCTGACGCGAATCGGCGAATCGTTCCTGATGAACGTGAGCGTCAACGTCGACGCCAGCAAGGGGAACGTGGGCGCCAACTCTCGCTCGAGCCGCGCTTCCTGAGCAAGAGCCTCCTGGGTGGCTCCAGCGGAGCTCAAATCCCCGCCGCCGGGGCCTATGGACTGGAATAACCTGAATCAGGCCGACGAACGCGGGCGGCCGCGCTGCGGCGTGGTTGAACTCCGGCGACGGCCGCACAGGCCGCGGCGAAAAGCGCGCGCTATCCCAACTCCCAGCCGGCACGATATTGCTTCCGCAAGAACCGGTCGCGTCCGACGTGCTTCTTGGCCTTCATCGCCACGGGATCCCATTCGATTTTCTGGCCGGTGCGATAGGCCACGCCACGCCCAGCAACACCGCTTCGGTCAGCGCCCCGGAGTAATCGAAGTTGCACGTCGTCGGACTGCCGGTCTTGCAGGCCGCGATCCATTCGGCATGGTGGCCGATCGAACGCGGGATCGTCGGCTCGGGCGGCTTGTAGCCGGCGAAGTCCGATTCGGGCAGCAGACGATAGTTTCCGTAATCGGCCCACAGCATTCCCTTGTCGCCGACGAACAGATTGCCGCCGCCGCCGCAGGCCTGCGCCATGAATCGCCGGTGGAATCTTGGTCGCCGTCGTACCAGGTGAGCTTGACCGGCCGGCTGATCGCCGCGGGCCGGAAACTCGTAGTGCACGATCAGCCCGGCCGGGACAGCATTCGGGATCGACCGGCGGCCCTTCGGCCTCGACCTCGTCGGATACCGCAGGTCCAGTGCCCAAAACGGCAGATCCATGTGGTGGCAGGCCATGTCGCCCATGTTGCCGCCGCCGAAGTCCCACCATCTGCGCCAGTTGGCCGGAACGTAGTCCGGGTTGTAGGGCCGCTCGGGAGCCGGGCCCAGCCACAGATCCCAATGCAGCATTCGGCGGCACCGGCGGCGTCGCCTGGCGGCCGCTCGTCGGCCGACCAATCCCGTCCGGCCCAAGTGTGCACTTCACCGACCCGGCCGATCGCGCCGGACTGAATGATCTCGACCACGCGGCGGTAGTTGTCGCCGGCGTGGATCTGCGTGCCCATCTGCGTGGCGACTTTGGCCTTGGCGGCTTCCTGGGCGACGAGCCGGGCTTCGGCCACGGTGTGGGTCAGCGGCTTTTCGCAATAGACGTGCTTGCCCAGCCGCAGCGCGCCGACGCGTGGCCGGCGCGTGGATGTGGTCGGGCGTGGCGACGATCACGGCGTCGATGTCTTTCTGCTCGAGCAGTTTGCGGAAATCGTTGTATTTTTGCGCCTGCGGAAAATCCTCGGCCGCCTGGCCCAGGTAGTTGTCGTCGATATCGCAGATCGCCACGAGGTTTTCGCTGCTTCGAGATTGCCCATGCTGAAACGGGCCTGATTGGCGGTGCCGATCGTGCCGAGGTTCAATTTCTCGCCCGGCGACTTGCTATCGGCCGCCGACAGGCTGCTGTAGTAGCCGTAGCCCGCCGCGAGCGAACCGGTCGCCACCGTAGCCTTGAGAAAATCGCGACGCGAGTGGAGGCGTGTCATCGGTAACTCCTGGGGTGGCAGGGTAGGGGCATGCGGGGTGCGGTGCTAGAAATGGTAATGCAGCCGTCAGCGGCAGGCAAATTCACCGCCTGGCCGGCTGCGGCGGTCGACTGGCAGCAGTGGCGGGCCGCCGGACAAGCGATGTCTTGTCTTGTCATAGCTCGCGACATGGGCGATATTGTTTTTTAGTGTCGTTGCCCCACGGGCGATCGAGCGGAGAATCCAGTTCGCTCGGAGAAGCCGCCCGTTTGCCATCCGCCCGTTAATTCCGCCTTGGGAGCGAAAAAATGCACATCCCCAACGGTTTTCTCAGCGATCCGGTCTGCGCGGCGACGACGGCCTCTGCGGCCGCGGCCTACGGCGAGGGATTGTGGCAGGCACGCCGCTCGCTCGATGCCCGCTCGTGTGAATCGCTGGCCGCGGCCGGCGCCGCGATTTTCGCCGCCCAGATGCTCAACTTTCCGGTCGACCACGGCACGTCGGGGCACTTATCGGCGCCGCGGTGGTGGCGATCTTGCTCGGGCCGCTGGCCGCAACGCTCGCCTGGGCGTCGTGCTCGCGGCGACAGGCCGCGCTGTTCGGCGATGGCGCCTTGGCGACCTGGGGAGCCAACATGCTCAGCATGGGCATCGCCGCGCCCTGGACGGCCTGGGCTGTCTCGCGCATCGCGGCGCGCTCGAACCGGCGGGCGGCCACGACGATTCCGATTGCGGCTGTGGCCGGGTTTGCGTCGGTCATGGCGGCGGCGGGCGTCTGTTCGCTCGAACTGGCGGCGGCCGGCAAGGCGGCTTTGGGTGACGTGCTGCCCGCCATGCTCGGGGCACACTTGCTGGTCGGAGTGAGCGAAGCCCTGCTGACGGCCGCCCTGGTGGCCGCCGTCACGCGCGGCAGCACACGCCCGGCCGCTTGTTCCCTGGGTCGCCGGCCGGTCTGGAAAGTGGTCGCCGCCAGTGCCGCCGTGGCGATGCTGCTGGCTCCCTGGGCGTCGAGCGCGCCGACGGACTGGAGAGCGTGGCCGGGCGATTGGGCTTTGCCGACGCAGCCGTCTCTGGACTAGCGGTCGTGGCGCCCGACTACGCATTGCCCGGCATCGGCTGGGTGCCGCTGGCGATCGGTCTGGCAGGTCTGATCGGAGTCGCCGCGGTGCTGGCCGGCAGCTATGCCATTGGGCGGACTGCCATCTGCCGCGTTGCGAAGCGATAGCCACCAGCGTCTTTGGGCAAGCTGCGCCGCCGACCGGGTGCAGAGTCGCTGGCGGCTGACAGCTTTTTCTGCCCGATCTGCCGCTGGGCAAATCACGCAGTTCCGTTTAGCTGTCCCAATCGCTGAGGGCCAAATCGGTGGCCTGCGCTAGAATCATACGAGGGGTGGCAGCGGAGCCGATCGCCAGAGAGCTTGCAGCCGGCGTGGCGTTTCCGACATGATTATTGGAGACGGGGGCTGGCGTTGAAGTCGCCGCGACGACAATCGCCCAGACACCGCTGCCGTCGCCGCATTGCTCGCCCCGCTGGCGCCGGACTGGCGACCAGGGAAAACGCGACATCGCCCAAAGTGACGGTGGCGGCGGGTGCTACGGCGGCTTGCGGAATTGCCATCCGCGGGTGGGGCTGCTCCCGCCGAGACAACCGCCGTCGACATTGCTGTCGCCGCTCCCGAGGTGGGCCGAGCGTTGAGCGCGTTGATGACGACGGCCATCGAGTGGGGAGAGCGTGCCGGTGTCTTCGACGTCAAGGTAATCGTGCGCGCCAGCGGGGGTGTCCCCAGCGGGCCGGCCCCTTGCTGATTCAGCGCGTTGATCACAGCGAGTGCGTCCAGCGGCGTGACTTGACCGTCATCGATCACATCCAGCGGATTGGCCGAATTATGCCAGCTCACAACGGGAGTTGGTGTCGAATTCGAACCGGGAATTTGGGTCGTGGTCGATACGCTGACGCGTGGATCGGTACCGGAAACCACCAACGCGCGCTGCGGCGCCCTGGTCGAGATTCCAAGTCAGGTCCGTTTGCGTCTGGCCGGCGACGATCGTCTCCGAGGCCAGCGGCTGCATGGCGCGATTGTAGAGCGTCAACTGCGTGGATCCTTGACCGGAACTCTGGGCGGTGGCGGTAAAGGTGCCCTGCGTTACGCCGCTCAAGGCGAAATACACCGAACCTGCCGTCAGGTTCAGATTGCTGACCGACGGCGTCGATGCCGTGAAGAAGGCACGGCCAAAGTACGCCGCCACGTACTTCGCTTGCAGTCCTAGTTCGGCGAAGTTGAATCCCGTCGCGGCCTGTCCGGCCACGACGTTGATTCCGGAGAACTGGTCCTGAGTGACGGTGGCCCCCGCATGCCCGGCGTATCTTTCCCGTCGACGAAGTAGATCGGCGGCGTTTCGGTCAGGGTGTAGGTGCCGGCGGGCAGGACGTTCATTCCTTCGGTTTCGGCAAAGCTATAGCTTCCATCGGCGGCAGTGGTCGCCGTCAACGAGAACGTGACCGGGCCATTGGTTTTCGTCAGGGTGATCGTAACGCCGCCGATGCCCACCTCCCCGGAATCCTGAACGCCGTTGTCGTTAGTGTCGACGTAGACGACTCCGGCGAAGCTAACGGGCGGTCCGACGCGCAAATCGAGCGTGGCCGTATTGGAGGTCAAACCGAGCGCGTCCTTGACCGTGTACGTCAACTGGTCGGCGCCGGTGAATCCGCCGCTATCGGCGTGTAGGTAATGGTGCCGTTGGAGTTCGCTACCGCCGATCCATTGAGCGGGCCGCCTGTGATCGTGATCGATCCGGGCACCAGGGCCGAATCGTAGTCCATGTCGTTGGCCAGCACATTCACGGTGACGGGAGTGTTTTCATCGGTGCCGGCGACCGCATTGCCCGCGACCGGCACCTTGGGAACGAACGTGACGTTGATCGTCACCGTGCCCGGCGCGGAAGTGACTCCGTTGGAATCCGTGATCGTGTACTGGAATGTGTCGGTGCCGAAGCGGTTGAATGCCGGCGTGTAGAGCACGCTGCCCGTCGTAGGATTGACGCTTACCGTGCCGAAGGTCGGCTGGGTCGTGATCGTTACCGACGCGGGCAGTATGGTTGCACCTGCCGGATCGGTATCGTTGGCCAGCACAGCGATCGTGACCGGCGCCTGTTCGAGCGTTGTCGCGGTATCGTTGTTGGCCTGCGGAGGTTGGTGGACGTCGACCGTTACGGTCGCCGGGCTGGAAACGGCGCCGTGCGTGGTGGCGACCGTGTAGGTGAACGAGTCGGTGCCCCAGAAACCGGCGCTGGGCGTGTAGGTCACGATGCCCGTCGTCGGATTCACCGCGACCGTGCCATGGCTCGGGCCCGGTCCCGATGCCCACCGTGCCGGGCGCGATGTCGTTATTCTGGTCGGTGTCGTTCGCCAGGACGTTGATGGCCACCGCCGTCGCGGGATTCGTCTGGCAGCTGTCGTTTACGGCGACGGGCGGATAATCGACGAAGGTCGTGCTCAGCGAAATGGTGGCGACATTCGACAGAGTCCCGTTCGCATCTTGGACCGTGTACTGGATCGCATCCGGGCCGACATAATTCAGACCGGGCGTGTACGTGATCGCGCCGCTGATCGGATCGATCGTAGCCGTGCCCTGCGCGGGGGCATGACGATCGCCACCGAACCGGGTACGAGGGCCGCGTCGGTGCCGGTGTCGCCAGCCAGTTCGTCGATCGTCACGGGAGTGTTTTCGCTAGTGGTTGCCGTGTCATCGACGGCAACGGGCGGGGCAGGCGCAACCGTCAGGCTGACCGTGGCGATGTTGGATACCGCGCCGGAACTATCGGAAACCTTGTATTGAAAACTGTCCGTTCCGAGATAGCCGCTAGCCGGCGTGTAGCTCACCGCGCCGGAAGAGGGATCAATGCTGATGATGCCATGCTGTGGCGGCGTCGTGATCACGACGCTGGTGGGCACGAGGGTGCCGCTCTGATCGGTATCGTTGGCCAGAATGTTGAGCGCCGTCGGCGTGTCGTCGGGCACAGTGAACGAGTCGTTGACTGCCACCGGAGGAGTGATCACCTGGTTGACATTGATGCTGACCGTGGCAATGTTCGACAGCAGGCCATCGGCATCCTTGACGTCGTAGCTGAAGCTGTCGGTGCCGCTAAAGTTGGCGTCCGGCGTGTAGGTCACGACGCCGGTTGTCGTGTTTACCGCCACGGTGCCGTTGGCAGGCTCGGTCTTGATCGCCAGTGTGCTAGGCAGCAGAACGCCGTCGTCGGTGTCGTTGCTGAGCACGGGAATTTGAACCGCAGTGCCTTCATTGGTCGTCGCCGAATCGTTGACCGCGACCGGGCGCAACGGGCGTGTACGATGCGAGCGACAGCGTGATCTTGTAGGAACCCTGGGTTGCGTGGTAAGAGCCCGGGCCACTCGCCGAATTGGTGGGATCCGCCGGGAATGCCGTGGCCCCCAAGGAACCGGAAACCACTTCGCCGCTTAGGTACTGCCCGACGGCGACGTAATAATCGCCGCCGGTGCTGGGAGTAAAGTGCAGGTAACTTTCCTGTTGGGTCAGTTGGTCGACCTGGCCGTCCAGGAAGTCGCCTTGAGCGTCGAACACGCCGACGATCGATTGCAGCGACGTGCCGTTGTTGATTTGGATCGTCAGCATCTGATCGGAGTTAACGAAGACCTTGTAGAAGTCGAAATCGCCGGTCGTCGTGCCGTAAGGCCCGGTGCCGATATTCGAAACGGCGTCAACCGCAGCGCCGGATACCAATACCGCCGTGGTGTCCGTGGCCAGCGGAATCGAGCCGTCGTCCTTGTGCACCGAGATGCCTGTCTCGACGGGGTTGCTGCCGTCGAGCAGACAACGGTCTTCGAGGGATTGGAATGTAAGTTGCCGCCCCTGGCTGCGGCGCGAATCGGACGCTGCCGCATCCCGAGGGTTTTTTCCCAATGGCCGGCTCAAACGGTTTCGACGCATGGAGATATCGTCCAGGAAAGATGGGTGATCTGGGTAATTTCCATGCTAATTACCGACCGCCAGACAAGCAATTAAACGCCCGCCGAAACAGGCATCTCGACCTGTCCGCGACCGCAAAATGCGCAAATCAACCTTGGATGTGATCCGTCGGGCGCACCACAAATGACGGAGCGGTGATCCAGACCGCCGTGCGAACCGACCCCCCGGAGTAATTAGCTAGGTTCCGCCAACTTGTCGTTGGGCTGTCAGGGCAAGAAAGTGTCACGAAGCCATCGTGGAATTAACTCCGCTTCGCTTGCCTGGAGCCGCCCGACCAGGATTCTCCTGGCATCGGTTGGATGCCTCCGGCGGGCGGGCAAAGCCTGGTGTGGTCGAAGTCGGCACCGCGGGGGGCGGCGGCCATGCCGCCAGCCGGAATGAAATCTGCCGGATCGCGCGGCGGTCGTGGGCCGCAGCGGGGCCAATGAAATGACACCCGACGGTGCTCATGTGCGCGACGTAAGCGTTCCCACGGGCGGCAATGCCTCGCGTGGCAGCACGGGACTTCAGCCTTTAATGAGCCCTTACGTCGCGGGGGGGGCCTGATTTATACTGGCGGCTACTTTCGTCAAATTTCACTGAGCCCGCCGGGCCGGTCCACCGCGACGCGAGAAGTACATGCCCACGATCAAGTTCGTCAAAGAGAAGAAAGAAATCCAGGTTCCGGTCGGAGCCAACCTGCGCCGCGAGGCTCGCCAGGCCGGCGTCCAGGTGTACAAGGGGCCCGACAAAGTTCTGCATTGCCCCGGTTTCGGAATCTGCGGCACTTGCCGGGTGTTGATTACCAAGGGCATGGAGAATGCCAGCCCCATGGGTATTCGGGAGCGGGTTAAGCTCAAGTATTTATCGCTGGCCGCCATCGGTCACGAAGACAACATGCGGCTCTCCTGCCAGACCAAAGTCCTCGGCGACATGGAGGTCGTGACCACGCCCGACATGAACCTGTTCGGCGAGAACTTCTTCAGCTAAAGGCGCACCGGCCGCCGGCCAAAAAAGCCCCGGGCCGCAGGCCAAAAGAGTCCTGTGAAAGAGATCGTCGCGATCGTCAAACCGTTTCTGGCCGAAAAAGTGCTCGAGGGGCTGCAAGCGGGCCCCGCTGGAAGCCTGCAGCGTGCGCGAAGTCAAAGGCTACGGCCGGCAGAAAAGCTATCTCGACCAATACGCCGACAGCGAATACTCGCTGGCCTTCCTGCCCAAGGTCGAGATCAGCTTGTGGGTCGACGACAGCCGCGTGGAAGAGATCGTCCGCAAGATCGTCGAAGTCGCCCGCACCGGCCGCATGGGCGACGGCAAGATTTTCGTGCTGCCCTCGGGCAGCAGCAGCAAACGATCGATTTTTGATGGTCGGCGTGCCCTATCCGGTCGACGCCGGCGAACAACCGCTCGAATCGGCGGCGATTCTCGGCCGTGATGTGCTGGCAGTCGGCCAGCAGCTTTTCGCGGCCGTCTCGTAGCCCAGCAGGCCGGCCAGCCTGGCCAGTTCGCGCGGCTCTTCGGGCAGATTGTCGCGGGCGGTGATGCTCATCAGCCGCAGCCGCGATTGCAGGGTTCGCAGGAAGCGGTAGCTGTCGACGAAGAATGCCGTATCCTCGGCGGTACAGATGCCCCGCGCGGCCCGGGCCACGCGCCTCGAGCGTGCCCGGCAGGCGGACGGTCGGGTTGTCGTGACCGTACTTGAGTTGCAGCATCTGCACCAGAAACTCGATGTCGGCCAATCCGCCGGGGCCGCGTTTGAGGTTGCCGTGGGCGGCGCCGGTTTCGAGCCGGGCTCGCATCTCGCGGACGACTTCGCTGTCGCCGCTTGCCAGGGGGCGGCGAAGGCGGCCTCGGTTACCGCGGCCATTGCCGCTGGCCGACTGCGGGCGAGGCCAAGACGACCCGGGCCTTGCACAGCGCCTGCCGCTCCCAGAGCTGTCCCTCGCCGGTGGCAAAATACCGGCTGAACTCGGCCAGCGACACGGCCAGGGCGCCGCTCTTGCCGGTGGGCCGCAGCCGCGGGTCGATCTGGTACAGCCGGCCGTAGGGGCCCAGTTGCGTCGCCACTTTGATGATCCGCTGCCCCAGCTCGCAGAAAAAATGCTGGTTGCTGGTCGTGGTCGTCGCGCTGCGAGCGGCGGCAGCGGCACGGTCGTGCCGTCGGCCTCGATAGAGAAAGATCAGGTCCAGGTCGCTGTAGTAATTCAGCTCCCGGCCGCCGAACTTGCCCAGCGCCACGATGATCAGTTCGCAGCGCCGCACCCCGGACTCGGGCTCGCCCGGGGCGACTTCGCCGGGGTGATTTGGATCGTCGGCTCGCCCAGCTTGACCGCCAGCTTGTCGTATTCGGCCAGCGCGATCCGCTGCAAGCAAGTCTGGGCGATGTCCGACAGGGCGCCTGCTGGTGGCTTCGATCCGCTCCTTGCCCAGGATGTCGCGCACGCCAACGCGCAGTTGCTGCGCGTTCTTGAAGCTGTGCAGCATCGGCTCGATATCCTCGGCGCCGCGGCACAATTCGGCCAGCGTGGCATCAAGCAACTCGACCGTTGGGAAGCTTGTCCAGCAGCAGGCCGTCCATCAGCTCGTCGAGCATGCCCGGGTTGCTGGTCAAGATGCCCGACAGATACTGGCTGGACGAACACAGCTCGACGTACAGCCGCAGCGTGGGCGGGTTGAAGCTGAACAGTTCCCACAGCACGCCCTTGCCGCCGAGCGAATCGCTGACTTTGCTCAAGTTGATCAGCGTGAAGTCGGGGTCGGGCGTGGCGGCGATGGCTTGCAGCAACTGCGGGGCGATCGCGGCCAGAAAATGCCGGCAGCGGCGCGTCGAAAGAAAGCGGATCTTTTCGGTCGGCCAGCTCCATCAGGTTCTTGTAGGCCTGCGGCACGTCGCCGAAACCGATACGTGCCCAGCACTTCGGCGATCCGCTCGGGGGCCGGCTCGGGATCGAGCACCAGGTCGCTTTCGGGCTCGGTCTTCGCGTCGTCGCTGAAGGCGTCGTGCAGCAGGTGGTCGAGAATCTTGCGGTTCAGTTCGGTCTTGCTCTGGTAGTCGGCCTCGAACGCGGCCAGGGCCGACTGCCCGGGCGAGTCGCTGTAGCCCATGCGAATGGCCAGCTTTGCGCAGCTCGCCCGGATCGTGCGGCAGCATGTGGGTTTGCAGGTCGAACATGATCTGCAAGCGGTGTTCGATCTTGCGCAGGAAGCTGTAATTCTCCTCGAGCAGCGTCCGCTCCTGGTGCGTCAGGCAGCCGCAGTCGCTCCAACTGCGCGATCGCTTCCAGCGTGTTGCCGGTGCGCAGGGCCGGCAGATCGCCGCCATTGAGCAATTGCAGGAATTGGATCACGAACTCGATGTCGCGGATGCCGCCGTGGCCGGTCTTCACGTTGTAGCGCGTCGGCCCCTTCGCGGCTGCGTGCGCTGCTCGATGCGGCGTTTCAGGGCCTTGATGCCCGTGATGTCGGCCCGGCTCAGATAGCGGCGATAGATCCAGGGCTCGAGCGTGGTCGAGGAACTCGCGGCCCAGTTCCAGATCGCCGGCCACCGGCCGGGCCTTGACGAACGCCTGGCGTTCCCAGGTGCGGCCCGACACGTCGTAGTAGTGCAGGGCGCGTTCGATGCTGATGGCCATCGGGCCGCTCTGGCCGTCGGGCGCAGTCGCAGATCGACGCGATAGGCGGACGCCCAGCTCGGTCGCTTCGGTGAGCAGCTTGCAAGACGTTCGCGGGCCAGCGCGGTCGAAGTACTCGCTGTAGGCTTGCTGTGCGCGCCAGTCGGCGCCGCGGCCGGCATCGTACGAGAACATCAGGTCGATGTCGCTGGAATAATTCAGCTCGACGCCGCCCAGCTTGCCCAGGGCCAGCACGACGAACCGGGCCGGCTTCAGCCGCGGGGCGTCGGGCACGCTGCGCTTCGGCCGGCCAGTTTGCGTCCGCGCGGCCAGCACGGCGGCCTCGACCATGGCGTCGGCCAAGTACGAAATCTGCCGCGCGACCATGTCGAGCCGCTGGCCGCGAATCGATGTCGCCGTAGGCAGATCGCGCAAGCGTCTCGCGGCGCTTGAAGCGGCGCAGCGCCGTCATCGACCGCCGGTTCGTCGTCGGCCAGGCGCCGACCTCCGCGGCAAATTCGGCCACCAGCTCCTCGCGCGCCACCGGCTGCCCTTCGGTCATCCGCAGCAGGTCGTAGCTCTCGCTGTCCGTGATCAGCACGTCGCTGAGGTGCTGGCTGGTGGCGAAGATTTGCAGCAGCATCGGCAGCGCCTCGCGGTCGCGCTCGAACAGCGCCCCCGAACGACAGCGGATTGCGCCGGCGGCGACGAACCGCTCCAGGTTGTTCAGCGCCATGTCCGGATCGCTCGAGCTGCGGCAGATGCTCGGCCAATTGATCGCAGATGTTGGCCAGCAGATCGAGCGTCAGGCCGGCCGTGGCCATGTCGACCAGGTTGGCGTGTGCCCGCGTCGAACGTCGTCAGCCCCAAGCGCCGCAGCCAGCCGGCGCCGCGCGTCGGCCGGGTGGTCGAGATAGTCGGTGCAGTTGGTCGATGTTGCATCGATCGAACTCGGAGCGCGGCAACAGCGGCCAACTCAACCAAGCGTAGTATACTTCGGGCCCGACGTGCTGCGTGACCACGCTGCCGAACAGCGTGAAGGCGTTGGCGTCGTAGATCGGTTACCGTGCAGCAACTGGCCGATCTGCCGGCGGTTGCCCTCGAACACCACGATCCGGTCGCAATGCGTGCGGCCGGTCAATTGCAGCACGCGGGCCGTCTTCGCCGCGCTTCTGGGCTGTTCTTGCTCGGGCCTTCGACCAGCACTTCCACCGTGCCGGCCGATGAGCGCCTGGTTGTCCTCTTCGCTGATCGCGTTTTGCAGCGCCAGCAGTTCGTTGTTGCGCCGCCGCTTGACCTCTTCGGGCACGTCGTCGGCATAGAGCTGGTCGCCCTTGGTGCCGGGGCGCGCGCTGTACTTGAAGATGAAGCTGTTCTTGAACCGCGACTCGCGCACCAGGTCGACGCGTGGCTGCGAAATCGTCCTCGGTCTCGCCGCAAAACCCGACGATGAAATCGCTGGTCACGGCCGCGCCGGGAATCGTCGCGCGAATGCGGGCGAGCATCTCGCGATATTCCTCGACCGTGTAGCCCCGCTTCATCCGCTGCAGGATCCGGTTCGAGCCGCTTTGGGCCGGCACGTGCAGGTAGGGCGAACACCTTGGGCAAATCGCGCACCGCCTGCAGCAGGTCGTCCGTCATGTCGCTGCGGATAGTTGGTGACGAACTTCAGCCGCTCGATGCCCGTCGATTTCGTGCAGCTCGGCCAGCAGATCCGCCAGAGCCGCGTGGTGCGGCCGTCGGCCGTGTGCTGGTAGCTGTTGACCGTCTGGCCCAGCAGCGTGATCTCGCGGCAGCCCTCGTCGGCCAGCTTGCCGGGCTTCGGCCACGATGTGCGCCGGCCGGCCGGCTCTGCTCCGGCCCGCGCACCCTGGGCACGATGCAATAGGTGCAGAACTTGTCGCAGCCGATCATGATCCGCACGAAGGCCTGATACGGGCGTGGGCCGCATCTGGGGATCGCGCAGCGGATCGTAGCTCTCGAAGCTTTGCTGCGACCTCGTCGCGGTTGCCGGCCTTGCGGTCGAGGCTGACTTCCATCTGCTGGCCGCCGCCGGCCGCAACCCGCTCGAGCAATTGCGGAATCTGGTGCAGTTGGCCGGGGCCGACGACCAGGTCGACGTACGGCGCCCGCTCGAAGATCAGCTTCTGGTCTTTTTGGGCCATGCAGCCCAGCACGCCGATGATCTTGTGCGGGTTGTGCTTCTTGGCGTGCTTCAGCCGGCCCAGGGCGCTGTAGATCTTGTCTTCGGCATGCTGCCGGACGCTGCAGGTGTTGAACAGGATCGTGTCGGCCTTGGCCGGCGTGTCGACCAGCTCGTAGCCCGCCTTGCGCAGGCTGGCCACGACCAGCTCGCTGTCGAGCATGTTCATCTGGCAGCCGACGGTTTCGATGTAGAGCCGCTTGGCCATAAGGCGGTGGTTTTGTTGCGGTTCGCTATTTCAATCGCTGGCCCGCGTGGCCGCAGGCAGCGGGGCGGGGTTAACCGATCTTGGCAAGGGCGATCGTTCGAGCCGGGCCGGCCGCCAGCAATCGGCCGGCGTCTCGCTTGCCGGCGACAGCTCAGGCCGCAGGGCGCCCGGTCCGGACCGGCGGCTTGGCCGGGGTCGGTTTTTGCTGCTGCTTCAGTTGCTGTTTTTGTTGCTCTTTCTCTTTTTCGATTCGCTCCTGCCGGCGCCGCTCCTGTTCCATTTCGCCGCGCAGCTCGATGGCCAGGGCGTTGCGCTTGCCAATCATCAGCCGCACCAGCGACGAGACGGCAATGTAGCCGGCCGCGGCCAAAAGTGCCAAGTCCCAAGTGTTTACGGCATCCATGCCAATCACCGCGTTTTCCTTGGAGCGGTCGGCCGCAGCACATGCCGCAGCCTCGAACAGCCTATCTTAACCGGCCGGGCCGGTTCGCGGCCAGCGGGAATTAGTGGGGGACCTGTCGCGCTTCAACGCCCGCAATTAAGGGGATAGGGGGATGGGGGGAAGGATCAAGGCGGAAGGATGAAGGATGAACTAGGGCATTCAGAATTCAGGAGCGGTCAATCAGGGCAGTGGGCGAATTTTCGGCCGGCCGATTGATCCGCTTCCGCTTCGTCGACGTTCTTCGTCATCGCCCGTATCCCCTGCTTCATCCCCCTATCTCCTTCTCCTTCCGTCCGATCGACAGCACCGCTCAACCAAATCGCTCGCCCACGCGCACCGGATAGCCGCGCAGAAACTCGGCCGCCGAGAGCACCCGCTTGCCCGCCGGCTGGACCTCTTCCAACAGCAGGGCATTCTCGCCCGCGGCCAGCACCAATCGGTCGGCCATTGCCTCCAGCACGCGACCCGGTTCGCCCTGCCCGCTGACAACGCTGATTTTTTCCAGAATCAACCGCAGCGGGTCCCCTGCCGGCCGCTGCCAAAAGCTGTAGGTCTTGGGCCAAGGCACCAGCGCGCGGACCTGGTTGCGAATCGACTCGGCCGGCGCGACCAATCGACCTGACCGTCGGTCTTTTTGAGTCGCGGCGCACGGGTGGCCTGACTCGGGTCCTGCGGAATCGGCCGGGCCGTGCCAGCGATGAGATCTTCGATCGCGCGGGCCACCAGCGCGGCGCCGAGCTCGGCCAGCGCGGCTCCAGGTCGGCCGCCGTGTCGTCCGGGCCGATTGGCAAGCTCACCTGGGCGATCGCCGGGCCTGCGTCGACGGCCGGAGTTATGTGGATCACGGTGTCGCCGGTGGCCTGCTCCCCATGATAGACGGCCCAATTGATCGGCGCGCCGCGATACTTGGGCAGCAGCGACGCATGCAGGTTGATGCCCCCCAGCCGGGCAATCGCCAGTGTCTCGCTCTTGAGGATCTGGCCGTAATCGCAGACGACGAAGAGATCGGGCTCGTGCCGGGCCAACTCGGCGCGGGCAGCGTCGGTGTTGATGCTCTCGGGCTCGAACGTCGGCAGGCGACGCTCGTGGGCCAATTCGCGCATCGGGTTGACGTCGGATTGCTGCTTGCCGTGCAGCTCACGCGGCGGGCGCGTGACGAGCAGCTCGACGCGATGCGGGCCGTCAAGCAAGCGGCGGAATGTCGGCACCGCGAACGGGCCGGTCCCCATCATGATGATGCGCAGCATGCAGACGGGTTGCCTCGAATCGTACACAGGAGCCAATATTCGCCAGCGGCGCGGCTCGTGTCGGGGAAACTGGGGACACCGTGGGGATAAACCCCACGGCTCGCAAGGACTCTTGGACCGGCTCGCCGGGAGCCGCAACGGCGCTGCGGGGAAATCGAATATCGCGCTGCGTCAGAATGCTGACTGTATTCGATTCAGGCCTTGCCGGCAAAAGCCAATCGCGGACCGGCCGCCCGGGTTTCGTCGCTGGCATCGGCGGCGAAGCGGCGAAAATGCTCGTCGAACAGTCCGGCCAGCCGCTCGGCCATCCGATCGTACGCCGCCGGGTCGCTCCAGGTGTCCCGGGGCAGCAGCATCCGCCGCGGCACTCCCGGCACGTCGGCCGGCACCGTCAAGCCAAACACCGGCTCTTCTTGCGTCGGTCCGGCCGCCAGCGTGCCGCGATGAACCGCATCCAGGATCGCGCGCGTGTAGGGCAGCGGGATCCGCGAGCCGATGCCGTACGGCCCGCCGCTCCAGCCGGTGTTCACCAGCCAGGCATCGGCGTGGTGCTGCGCATTTTGGTCGGCCAGCATTTCGGCGTACTTGGTGGGATGCCAGACGAGAAACGCGGCCGCCGAAGCACGGCCGAGAAGGTGGCTTGCGGCTCGGTGACGCCGATTTCGGTGCCCGCCACTTTGGCCGTGTAGCCGCTGATGAAGTGGTACATGGCCTGGGCCGGCGTCAGCCGGCTGACCGGCGGCAACACGCCGAAGGCGTCGCAGGTCAGTAGGATGATGTTCGTGCGGTGCCCGGCCGACGCAGGGGATCTTGGCATTGGGGATGAACTCGATCGGATAGGCTGCGCGGGTGTTCTCGGTCATGCGCGTCGTCGTCGAAATCGACGTGCCGGATTGTCGTCGAGACGGCGTTCTCGAGCACGGCGCCGAAGCGGATGGCCTGGAAGATTTCCGGCTCTTTCTGGGCCGAGAGTGGATGCACTTGGCGTAGCATCCCCCCTCGATATTGAACACCCCGTCGTCGCTCCAGCAGTGTTCGTCGTCGCCGATCAGCGGCCGCGAACGGATCGGCCGAAAGGGTCGTCTTGCCGGTGCCCGACAGGCCGAAGAACAACGATACGTCGCCGGCTGGTTCCCTCGTTGGCCGAGCAGTGCATGGAGAGCACGCCCTGCTTGGGCATCAGGTAGTTCATGATGGTGAAGATGCCCTTCTTCATTTCGCCGGCATATTCGGTCCCCAGGATCACGAATTCCCCGTTCTCGAACGACTAGCTCGATGCTTGTCTTGGAAGTCATCGCCGGGTGTGCGGGTTGGCCGGAAACTCGCCGGCGTTGTAGATCACGTAGTCGGGCTCGCCGAAGTTGGCCAGTTCCGCGCGCCGGGCCGAATCAGCATGTTGTGCATGAACAGGGCATGGTATGGCCGGGCGCAGATGACGCGGATCTTGAGCCGGTACTTCGGGTCCCAGCCGGCATAGCCGTCGACGACGTAGATCGCGGGGCGGATGTCCAGGAAATCGATTGCCCGCTGCCGCATGGACGAGGAACGATTGCTCGGAGAGCGGGATATTGATGTCGCCCCACCAGACGTCGGCGGTTGCGGCCGGTTCTTCGACGATGCGCTTGTCTTTGGGGCAGCGGCCGGTGAAGGCCCCGGATGCGGACGCCAACGCCCCGGTCGACGTCAACAGATCCCCTTCGGCCAGAGCAAATTCGTACAGCTCGGCCGGCGAAAGATTGCGCAGCGACGGCAGGCGGCCAGTCCGTGGGTTTCGAGGTCAAACGATGGATTCACGGTGCTACCTCAAGCGTGGCACTGCGAGAGTTTTGAATGAAAACACCAAACCGGCAGAGCGCCTCACCGGCAAGTGCTTCCCACCTTGCCTGGGTCTTCGATTTTCCCGCGTTCCGACTTCGGCGTGGACTTATTTGGTACATCGCGCGACAAATAGGCGGGACGGCTCGCTTGTCGCTCGAAGGGCACCCAAATTATACGTTTGCGGCCGGGAATCGAACTAGAGCAGTCGTAAGCCGATGCACGGCAAGGCAGTCGCGAGGGCCGGACCCGGAGCAGACAAGCGGCAAATGGGAATTTTGCCGCCCCAGGGCCACGCCCGGCGAGACAGAAGAGGAGAATGGCCACAAAAAACACGAAAAGACACAAAAAGTGACGCTTAGGGCGCGCAAAACAAGCGCCAGAGCATGCCGCGTTCCAATCGGCCGGATCGCAAGCGCGGCGACTGAACGTCTTGGGTTCCATCCGCTGTTTCGGATGGCCGCCGTGGGACCTTTTCGTGTCTTTTTGTTTTTTTTGTGGCCAATCTCTTCGTAATCGTCATTTTGCCTTCGGCTTGGCCGTCGGCTTCGTCGCTGGCTTGGTTGGTGCCGGCTTGGTGACCGGCGCGGCGGTCTCGTGGCAGTGCGACAAAGCCAACAGCGCGAAGGCGGTACACAGGTTGGCGTCCCCTTCCAGCCATTGCCGGTTGTCGTTGACCCAGGAGCCGTCGGCCTGCTGCTTGCCGGCCAGCGTGGCGATCAGGTCTTTTCGCCAGTCGTGCTGCTTGCCAGACGCATCGGTGATTTCGCTAGCGCCGATCGCCTCGAGCGATTTGGCGAACAAGTGGTAGTAGTAATACAATCCGGCGCTGCCCATGCCGGGATTGCTGTCCAGATCGTAGTTCTTCTGGATCCACTTGTAGGCCGCCTTAACCCGCGGATCGTCGGGGCTGACCCCGGCGAAGATCATGCTCTTGAGGCCGGCGTAGGTCATCGAGCCGTAGCTCCGCAATCCTCCCTCGGGCGTCTTCTCGGCCGGATTCTGACCGCCGGCGGCCGGCGTGTAATAAAAGCCGCCGTCGGGGTTCTTGGCCGCGAAGGGCGTGGTGTTGTGCTCGGTTTCCAGGTTCTGGCAGCGGGAGACGAAGACCAGGCGCTTTTGCAACGCCTCGTCGTCGGGCGAGGCACCGGCCGCTTGCAGGGCGTCGATCAGGAACGCGGTGTTCGACAAGTCGGGCCGGGTGGCGTTGCCGTAGCCCACGCCGCCATACTCGATGTTCGATTTGTCGCGGCCGTCCGAGCCGTCGACCTGCAGCCCGCGCACGAATTTCGTCGGCGCTGGCGATCAGTTTGTCGTAGCGATGATCGCCATTGGCCGCGCTGAAGCACAACAGGTTCACGCAGGTTTCATAGTTCTTGATCCGCGAGCCGGGGGCGTAGATTCCGCCGTCGGGCTGGACGAAGCCCTGCAAATATTGCAGCGCCTTGGCCACGGTCGGGTCATTCGGCTTGTCACCGTTTTTCAGCATGCCCGTGGTCACGACGGCCGTGATGGCCGGTCCGGCCTGGGCGCTGAAACTTCCATCGGCCGCCTGCCCTTTGGTGCGCAGATAGTCGACTGCCTTTTGCACGGCTTGTTCGTACTGCTTGTTCGCCGCCGGTTCCTTGTCTTTTGCGCTGACGGCCGAAAGCCAAAGGTTGCCCGCAACAACCGCAGCGGCCGCGACCGCAATCCGAGCCATCCGATGCCGCCCGCTCATGAGATTCTCCTGGAAAAAACGAAAGGCTGCCCGCCGCAAGTTATACCACATTCGGAGCCGTGGCGTGCTCGGCAGCATTGCCCCAGCGGACGCTGATTCATCAGCCGCGTCGCTGTTGCTTGACGTAGGGCCGCACCGGCCCGTGGCTGCTCGGACTGACGGATCGCAGTCGCTCCGGCTGAAAGTACCACGCTTCGCCGCGCCGGGCCCACTGCTCGTCGAGCAGCAACTCCTGGCCGCCAGCGGCGGCCGGCAGCCGGACGCGCACGTTGGCCAGGTCGCCGGCGGAGCTGGTGACGACCGTGCCGAGGATTTCAGACTTGGGCCCCGTGTCGGTGGCCTTGGCATCCGTGGCCTGCGCCGGTTCCGGCAATCCGTGGGCCAGCCAGGTCCGCAGCGCGCGGTATTGGGCCGGATCGGTCAGTCGGATCAGCACCTCCATGTCGCGGCGTGTCAACGCATCGCTGAACATCGCTGCCCGGCCTTCGAGCGAGTCGGGAATCTCCAGCGGCGTGGGCGGTGCCGGCTTGCGCCCGGCAACGGCGACACTGACTCCGACCAGCATCAGCAATGCTGCCGCTAATGCCCAACGCGCACGTCCCTGGGTGGCGAAAGCAATGGCGCATCGCGCAACTGGGTGCCCATGCGCGGCGGTTTGATGAGCACCGCGGAATGGTCGCGCCACTCGGACGAATTCGTGCGGACCTGAACTTGAATGCGATCTTCCGGCGACGGTGGCAACTCGACTAATCCTGTCCGCGCCACCCGAAAAGCGCGTATCGCAGCCGTGGCAAATCAGCACATGAGCGAGCTGCTTCCAAGGGATCATGCCGCCCGAACCGCAGTTCGGGCAAACCATTTTCAGTTCCAGGTTGGCATAGCGATCGGCATCGTGTGAGGTGCTCACGCGCAAGTGCCCTGCTTTCCAAGCATCGGTGACCGCGGCGCGCAGTTGCGCCGCGCCGCGATCACCCTGGCTGTGAGATCATTGAACGTTGAAATACTGCGACAAGGCTTCGTCGCGGCCGGTGCCGGTCCAAAGATGATTGTCGCTGACGTTGTTGATGTAGCCGGCCGAGGCATTGAAGCCCGAAGTATTGCCGAACGGCAGCGTGCCCGGATTGGGATTCACGAGCGAGTTCTGCAAGTATTCGGGCCAGGCCACATTGGTCGTCTGGGAGGTTGTCTTGCCGGTGGTGGGGTTCGTGTAGTTATAGGTATAGGGCGTGACCACGTAGCCCAGTTCTTGCAGCGTGTGACTTTCGACGTGGCCATCGAGGAACACGACGTTAGCCCGGCCGTTGTGCCGCTCTTCGGCCGGCGAGAAATAGATCACGATGTCGGTGCCGGTTTCATCCGGCCCGTTCGGATCGAAGCCTGCCATCAGCGAGGGCGAGGGAGAACCCCAACCGGCGGTGCTGCTGGAGAAGGCGTCTTTCGGTTGGACGCGCTGGTGCGGCGGGTCGAGCGTCATCGAATGGCCGCCATGAGGAATGTTGCCGCCGCGGCTGTCGGCGAAGCTGATGGTGCGGGCCGGATCGGCGACCGGATTGACCGGGTAGTTGATATAGGGCGAGTTGGGATAATCGCCCTGATCGTCGATGGTGCGGCTGTTGCCCAGATACTGGAAGTTGTAACCGTAGGCGCCGTTGCGAATGCTGTTGACGTTCGTCGCCAATCCGCCGGTGGAGGTCGGATCGGGATTGGGGTCTTGCATCGACGGATCGAGGAAGATTTCATTGTCCAGCGGCACCAGCGTATAGGTCGCATCGCCGCCGGCGCTCACCGCGGCATCGGCTCCGACCGGATAGCCGGCAATGATTTGCGTGCCCAGCGGGTAGCCGAAAACCGGCCCGCCGGCCGCCACAGCCGCGTCGTAGGCCCGGAGTTTGTCGGGGTTCTGCGCAGGCCGGCCCAGATAGTCGGCGATGATCCACTGCCAGCGGGGCCGGTTCACTCCCCAGCGGTTGTTGTGGTTGGAATCTTCGTAGCGGTAGGGCATGTAGGCCCGATTGGCCTCG
The DNA here is from genome assembly GCA_963699445.1 of uncultured Planctomycetia bacterium. GTDB lineage: Bacteria > Planctomycetota > Planctomycetia > Pirellulales > PALSA-1355 > CAWCAX01. The sequence goes on along the minus strand of CAVOTX010000011.1, from coordinate 1,253,373 downwards.
AGAAATTGCGACTGGCCCAGCAACAGTTGGCGGAGATTCGACGTGCAGGTGGTCGAGCGTGCGGCTTCGCGGGCCTTGAGAATGGCCGGCAACAGCAGCGCGGCCAAGGTGACGACGATCGCGATCACCACCAGCATCTCCACGAGCGTAAAGCCCCGGCGAGCCGTACGGCGCACCGCGCATGCCGAATTTTTCCCAGTGTCGTTTCTGCATGTCATTTTCTCCCCGTGCTAAAGATTGGCGATGGTCCGGCGACAAACTGCCGCAGGCAGGCGCTGCCCAGCGGGTTCGCTCTTTAGGCACTTGCCGTGCCGAAACGAGCCCAGGGCGACCAAATCGCATTTCCGCGATGATTTACGGATGATGCGGCCAGCGGCGGAAGATTGAAGCGGTGCGCCAGCGGACATAAGATGACCTAGAGCGGTGATTTTTTCGCCACCTGCGAGTTTTCGATGCGTTGGCCCCTGCGATATCAAATCCTGGTCCCCTTCGCCGGCGTGATGCTGGCGGTGCTTGTCGGAGTCAGCCTGCTGAATGCCTATCTGGCCGCCCGGAAATCGTCGCAGCAAACCGTACGTCAACTGCGCGAGGTGGCTCGCACCCTGGCCGAGGCGACGTTTCCGCTGACCGACACCGTGCTGGCGCAAACGCACGGTTTGTCGGGAGCGCATTTCGTGCTGGCCGGTCCGGATGGCCGGGTGATCGCGGCAAGTCTGCCGGACGTGGTGATTCCCAGCGACGCGGCCCGCGGCGCTGCGAGTTGGGAACAACTGGATTTGGGCCGGCCGATCGAAGTCGGGGCGGAGCGATATTTCCACGCGGTGCTCGTGTTGCCCGGGCGGCGCGGCGCGGACGAGCCGCCGCTGCTGCACATCCTGTATCCCCAGCAGATCTGGCGCGAGGCGCAGTGGCAAGCCGCGTATCCGCCGCTGTTGATCGGGGCTGCCGCGCTGGGCGTCGTGGCGCTGTTGGCCTTGGCGATCGCCGCCCGGCTGAGCCGCCCGATCGTTGCAATTGCGCTGGCAGGTGGGACGCATCGCCCAGCGGCGATTTCGAGCCGCTACCGTTGCCCTCGCGCAACGACGAACTGCGCGACCTGGTCGGCTCGGTCAACGCGCTGGCCGGCCAGCTCGATGAAATGCAGCGCGTCATCAAGCGCTCGGAACGGCTGGCGCTGCTGGGCCAATTGAGCGGCGGGCTGGCCCACCACTTGCGCAACGACGTGGCACGGCGCCGGATCGCCGTGCAACTGCATCAGCGGCAATGCCGCGAAATCGACCAGGAAAGCCTGGCGGTCGCGCTGCGGCAGCTTACTCTGACCGAGGAGCACCTCAAACGCTTTCTCGCAGCCGGCCGTCCGCAACCTCCTTGCCGCACCGATTGCGATCTGCGCTCCGTCGTCGACGAATTGGTGCAGCTCGTGTCTCCCGCCTGCCAGCACCGCAAGGTGGACCTAGCCGTCGATTGTCCGGCCGACTGGAACACGCGGCTTTCGGCCGACGCGAACAACTGCGGCAGATGCTTTTGAACCTGGTGCTCAACGCCATCGAGGCCGCCGGCCCGCGCGGCCGGGTCCGCATCGAGCTGCGAGCCGCCGGCGACCAGGCCAGCGTTGCGGATCTACGACAGCGGGCCCGGCCCGCCGCCGCAGCTCGCCGATCGACTGTTCGAGCCATTCGCCACCGGCAAGCCGGAAGGCATCGGCCTGGGTCTGACCGTGGCCCGCCAGATCGCCGAGGCCCACGGCGGCACGCCTGACGTTCGAATCCGACGGCGGCACCTGTTTTTGTCTGATCCTGCCGATCGGCGAAACGCCAGCGGCCGGCAGGCGAAGCCCAGCGGCCGGCGGCGAAGTCATCCGTCGGCCAGCGAGCCGCGTGGCAACCGGGCCCGTCGTTCCCAACCGCGCATGAGCCCCGCAGTCCGCTATGAGCCAAGTCCTGATCGTCGACGACGAAGAAAGCATCTGCTGGGGGCTCGAGCGGCTGCTGCACGAGGCCGGTCACCAGGTTCGCATGGCCTCGTCGGCCGAAGACGGCTTGGCGCTGGCCGACAGCGGAGCGGCCGGACATGGTCGTGATGGACGTCCGCCTGCCGGGCATGGACGGGCTTTCGGCGATGAAAGCCCTGTCGGCCATTGCAGCCGGGCCGATTCCGATCGTCGTGATCACGGCCTTCGGCAACCTGGAAACGGCCGTGCACGCGCCGTGCGCAACGGGGCGTTCGATTATCTGGCCAAGCCGTTCGATCTGGAACAGGCCGCGGCCGTGATGGCTCGGGCCTTGGCCCATCGCCGCGAGCCAAAGCGCGGCCCGCGGCCCGACCTCCGCCGATCGAGGTCGCCGGCACGAGCTGCTCGGCAACGAGCCCGGCCATGCAGGAAGTGTTCAAGCGGATCGCGCTGGTGCGCCGGCAGCGATGCGTCGGTGCTGATCACCGGCGAAAGCGGCACCGGCAAGGAACTGGTCGCCCGGGCCATCCACCGCCATTCGCTCGCGGGCGGACCAGCCGTTCGTCCCGATCAATCTGGCGTCGCTCAGCCCGACGCTGGTCGAAAGCGAATTGTTCGGCCACGTCCAAGCGGCGCCTTCACCGGCGCCGACACGGCGCGGCAAGGGCTGCTGGAATTGGCCGACGGCGCCACGGCGTTCTTCGACGAAGCGGCCGACATTCCCGCCCAGCGTGCAGGTCAAGCTGCTGCGCGTGCTGGAACAGCACGAGGTCACGCCGGTCGGCGACGACGACGGCCCGCGGGCGAGCGACTTTCGCGCCATCGCCGCCACCAACCGCGAGCTGCGGCGCGAGTTTCACGGCGGCGGCTTTCGCCAAGATCTGTATTTTCGGCTGGCCGTGTTCGAAATCGCGCTGCCGCTCGCTGCGCGCAGCGGCTCGAGGACATTCCGCTGTTGGCCGAGCGGTTCCTGGCAGCGCTTGGCCCGGCCGGGCAAATGCCGCCGGCCGTTTCGACCGACGCGGCCATGGCCGAGCTCTGCCGGCGATCGCTGGCCCGGCAACGTCCGCGAGCTGCGCAACGCCGTCGAGCACGGCGCCCTGTTGGCCCGCTCGGCGGCGCGATCGGCCCGGAACATTTGCCGCCGCCGCTGGACGTCGAATTGGCGCGACGCCGACGCCGCTGCGGCAGCGTTTTGGAGCAAGCCGTGCGCGACTGGACCGCGGCCGAACTGGCGGCCGGCCGCAGCGCCGGCGATCTGTATCAGCGATTTCTTGTCGCAGGCTGAGCCGCCGCTGTTCGAGACCGTGCTCGACGCCACCTTGCAAAACCGCGCCGCCGCCGCCGAACTGCTGGGCATTCACCGGGCAACGCTGCGGAAGAAGCTGAATTGAGCGGTGACCGGCATCGTTGCTCAGCGCGGATGCCGGAAGTCCGGCTAGACGGCCCGACGGGCCATAGGATCCCAGCCCAGGGTTGAGCGGTCCTACGCGAAACCCTGGGTATTGAAAACACGGTGCAAATCGTTGGCCCTGAAAGGGCCAGGGATGTGTCGTGGCTGTGCCGATCGCGGCCCGTGCATCAATGGGCGTTTGCTGACTTTGCCGCCGGAGGAGCGACCTGCACTTCGCCCTCCGCAGATTTGCGGCCGGCGGGCGTCAGTTCCAAATCGACCCACATCGCATGCGCGTTTTCCTGGGTGCCGGGACAATCGACGAGCAGATCGAGCTTGGCGACGCGAGCGACGCTGACGCTAAGCGGATGCTTTGTCCCGGAGTTTTGGATCGTTTCCCGCCACAACTCTTTTCCATCGCCAACGACCCGGAACGTAAGTGGGGTGGTGCTCTTCATGACGGTGTCGTCGATTGCAGCCGCGCCAGAAAGCGTTTTGTATTCCCTTCCGATGGTGAAAGCGACGTGCGACGTACTGTTACCGTCCGGGTGTACGAACAAGCTGTGGGCACTTGTAATGCCGCCGACCGGCATTGGCTGCAAAAGAGCGAATTGGTGGAAAATTTTCGTTTCAGTGGGGGGTAGATCGGACAAATAGACTGCCCTCCGACCCGCCTGCGGAGCCACCTGCACTTCGACCCAGCCGAGCTGATTGTCGGGGGCTGCCCAATAGCCGGCGTTTGGTTTGGACGAGTCCCTAACGCCGTCGACAACAGAGGCAGCCGGAACGCCCGGATTCTGGATTCCGCTCGCTGTAGCCGATTTTCCGCGGGCGAGGTTGTCGCGGCCACGGAAAATCTCGACCTCGCAGAGTGCTGGCCCCAGGCCATGATACTTGACCGTTCCAACGTGCAACGCGTCGAACGGGATCTTGGGCAACGGGACGGTAGTGCTCGCTTCCTGGTCTTGGCTCCAGGCCACCGGAACGGCCCCCGTTAACCAAACGACGCTGCCGGCGCTGCTGCAGTTCGATATTGCAGCTCAGCATACCGCGATCTTTGAATTGATTGTTGTTGCAGTTCCACAAGACGAGCTTGTCGGCAACGACACCGTTCTCGACCTTGTCCGGCTGGCTGTCGGAGATTTTGGACGGCAAATTGTCCGACGCATCCTTGCCCTTGCTCGCCGGTCCTGCGCGGTGCGTATCAGCCTCAGATCGACCCAGGTCGCATGGCCCCAGTCTGGACTGCCGGGACAATCGACGAACAATTCGAGCTTGGTAATGCGGCTGACGTGCAAGTCAACTGGTTTCGTCGCCCTGCTCTTTTGCAATGTTGCCCGCCACAATTCTTTTCCATCCCCGACGATTCGAAACGTCAGCGGCGTGGCGCTCCCCGAAGCGGCCACGTCGGTGATGGCAGCCGCACCTGAGAGCGTCTGATACTTCTTGTCGAGCGCGAACGCCACATGCGACGTGCCGGAGCGGACGGCGTGCATGAACAACGAGTGGCCGCTCGTCACGGCGCCAGCCGTGTGCGGCTGCGACAGCGGACGGCCGGGCTCGATGTGTGCCTCAGTGGGCGGCAGATCGGACAAGTAATAGGTGCTGCCGGCGCCGGCCGCCGGCGGAGCGACCTGCACTTCAACCCAGGCGAGCGAATGATCGGGTCCGACCCAGTATCCCACGCCGTCGCGCACGGAATCCTTGATGCCGTCGACGAGGGTGCCCGGCGGATGCCGACCCGAGTGGTGAGATCCGCTGGCTGTTGCAGGTTTGCCAGCAGCAAGGTTCTTCCCCGCGCGGAGGATCTCGATCTCACAGAGGGCCGGCCCCATGTCGTGGAACGAGGCCGTCACCACGCGGAGGGCGTCGAAGGGGATGTTGGGCAAGGGAACGGTTGTTGCACGTTCCGCATCTTTGCTCCAGGCCAGCGAGACGTCCTTTTTCGACCAAACGACCGCACCGGCTTGGCGCAGCTCGACGTTGCAAGTCAGCACCCCGCGATCTTTCCAGTGGCTGCTGTTGCAGTTCCATACGACCAATTTGTCAGCAACTACTGCGTCGCCGGCGTTGCCCGAATGGCTGTCAGAAATCTTGGGCTGCAACTTGCCCGCTGCATTCTTGCCTGTGTTCGCGGGTGCTGCGCCGGCGCGCGTCAGTTCCAAATCGACCCACATCGCGTGGGCAGCGGCGACAGTGCCAGGACAATCGACGAACAGTTCAAGCCGCGCGACTCGGCCGACATCCAGTTTCAGCGATTCTTTCGCTCTGACCTCTTGCATCGTCGCACGCCATAGTTCTTTTCCATCGCCGACGATTCGAAACGTCAGTGGTGTGGCGCTGCGTATGCCAACCGAGTCGCCGATCGCGGCGACTCCGGAAAGCGTCTGATATTTCTTGTTGAGGGCGAACGCCACGTGCGCCGGGCGGTTGTCCGGCGGATGCATGAACAGGCCGTGCGCGAAGTCGAACCGCCGACGGCGACAGTGGTCGTCAGGGCCGTACCGCTGTGAACCTGGACTTCAAAGGCCGGAAGATCGGACAAATAGACCGTCTTGTCGTGCGAACTCGCCGGTTGGGCGACCTGTACTTCAATCCAGGCATTCTGCTGATCGGGCGCTACCCAGTACCCGACTTGTATTTGTGAGGAATCTCTCACGCCGTCGACGACGGTGGTCGCCAGCACACCTGGATTGTGTGACCCGCTGGCGGTCACGGGTTTTCCACGAGCGAGGTTCGTGCGGCCTTGGAACACCTCAAGCTCGCAAAGCCCCGGCGATTTTCCTTGGTATGTGACTGTTTCGACGCGCAGCGCATCGAAACCAATCTTCGGCAAGGGGATCGTCGTTGCCGGTTCTGCGTCCTTGCTCCAAGCCAGGGCGATCGCGGGCTTCGACCAAACGACTTTGCCGGCCTTGCGCAGCTCGACGTTGCAGCTCAATGTGCCACGATCCTGCCAGTGATTGTCGTGACAATTCCACAAGACCAGCTTGTCAGCAACGACACCGCCGGCGGAATTAACCGGCTGGACGCCTCCGTTTGGCAGGGCGGTGGCGATTTCTTCCAGCCGTTTTTCCACCCGCGTCTTAGTCAAGCCAGTCAGCTCGCCGACAGCCCGCTGATACCAGTAACCGGCCCGGGCGCGCATGCGGCCGGCATCGGCGCCGCCTTGCTCGGCCAAATCCCACCAGGCGTCGCCAACTCTTGCGGCCACATTCGGCGCTGGGTCGGCAGACGTTTCCAGTTCGGCAACGGCACGCAAGGCAGCATTGTCCGCGCGGGCAAGGTGCGGCAGACCGGCAGGCCAGTCGCCGGCGTAGAGACACAGGTATTTGCCCAGCGTTTCGTTCGCCTGGGGATCGTCGGGGTTTTGTTCGAGGCGCGACCGCGCGTCAGCCGCGCTGGCGGCCAGTTTCTCGCCGGCCGCCAATTCCTTGCCCAATCGCGTGAGCGCCTTGGCGATGTCGGTCTGGTTGGACTTGCGGGCCGCGGCCAGGCCCAGGGCTGCCAAACGCCGGCCGGGAGCGAATTGGCCCGCGGCGAGCGCCTGCTCGACCAGCGGTTCGATCGCTTCGACCAATTCCTTCCGCGCTGCGGTTGGCAATTCTCTCTCAGCCAGATCTTCGGCCGTTTTGGCCAATAGCTCAAAGCGATCGACGGCAAAACTCTCGGCCAGGGCGTCGGCGGCCTGTAGCGCCAATGCCGGGTTATTGGCCGCGGTCGCCAATCGTCGCGCCTCGGCCAGCAAGGCGTATCGCTCGCTGGCATCGCTGCTGTCCGGCACGAGCGCGAGCAGCTTTTCAGCCATCGCCGTTTTTTCGGCCGGCTTCTTGGCGGCGGAAAAATCGTCGCGGAGCACCCGCTGGATTTCCGTCACGGCAGCCGCAATCTGGTCGGCAGCCGGCGGATCGAGCCGGTCGTCGGGCAGGCTTGGCCGCGCCAGCGCCGTCGGGATCGTCAGCCGTCGCAACGGGCATTTCGTTGGCCAGGTCGTCGGCCGGCTGATCCCGCCCGCCCGGCGCTTCGCCCGGCGGACTTGAACCAGCCGGGTCGGCGGCCGACTGCGGATCGTCCTGAGGTTCACTCGGGCCGCTGCTGGTTTTCGGCGGCGCACCGGCGGGCCGTACCGGATCCGGATCTTCGTCGCGATTCGAGCCGGCGCCCGGCTTAGCTGAGTCGCGCGCGGCAATGGGTCGGTCATCGCTTCCGCCGCTGCCGATCGCGATCCAGACGACGGCGGCAAGGGCGATCAGCCCGAGACCCACGCCCGCGTAGATCGCCGGCGATTGATTTGACGTGCGCCGCTTGGACGGCCGCCGCGAGGGCGTTTGTTCGAGAGGATCGAAACCCAATGGCGGCGCCGGCTCGGCGGGCGCTGCCAGCGGTTGTGCAGTGAGCGGCCGGGCTTTGGCCAGCGGCCTGGGTGCTGGCGCGGCAGGCGACGGCGGAGCTGGTGGCGGGGGCGCCGGTTTTTCGGCGGCCAGTTTGGCCTTCAGCGCGCGGTCGTAAGCTACGCGCTTCTCTGGGTTCAGCAGGCACAGTCGGGCGGCGGCCAGTTCGTTGAGCAGCTTCTGCGATTCGGCCGAGTGCTTGCCGCCCTGAAAAGAGGCACGTGCGACATCCGCTGATCCGCGGCGCTTTCGAGCACGTCGGGATTGGTCTCAAACGCTTTGACACCGAGCAGCCGGTAATGGTCGGCCGGCTGATCCTCGGGCGGAATCGCCAGCCAGATGTGATAAGGGTCGAAAGCTTCGGCCATGGCCGCGATCCGACAAGACCAGCGCAATGAGGGGATACGCAGGTCCGTTATTGTCCCCGCGCCGCGGCCGGCTGTCAATTGTCGGTCAAGCTGACCGGGTGTAGATAACCCCGCGGACATCATTGGCCCTGAAAGGGCCAGGGGCGTGTCGTGGCGTTGGCGGCCATGCGCGGGCCATTCGGCTCATTTGCCCCGTTGAGGCAAGCATGCGTTTTCGCGCATTGCGAACCCAGGGTTTTCGCTTCGCGTAACCCTGGGCTGGGGTCCTCGGGCCTTTCAGGCCCGCTGCGGCAGGCCCGCGGCATACAGTCCGGCCGCAATCGCCGGCCCCTTGCACCGCGTCGGTTCTCGGTCATCATGGGAGACAGAAATTTCCCTCATCCCGGTGCGCGGACGCTTCGTGGAAATTGCCGGCACGCAAGTCGAAGACACGTTTGCCGAAGCCTTCCGCATGCGCTATGTGCGGCTGGTCGTGACCGCCCACGACGAGCATTGGCTGGACGCCGCCGTACGCGAGTTCTGCGGCTACAGCACGTCGATCATCGCCTGCGATGCCGAGACCGGCGTCGAGCGCCCGCTGCCCCCCGCCGAGACGCCCGATGGCCGCAGCGGCGTGCCGCGATCCTGGTGTTCGGCTTTTCCGCCGACGCTCTGGCGGCCGCCGTGCCGAATCGGGCCGGTCAATGCTTGATGACGTCGCCGACCAGGCCGTTTTCGACGGCCTGGCAGCGGGCGAGGAGCACATCCCGCTGGGCAAACACATCCGCTTTTTCGGCGATGGCTATCAGAAGAGCAAACTCGTGGCCGGCCGCCGCTACTGGCGGATCCCGATGATGGACGGCGAATTCCTGGTCGAGGACAGATTGTTGGTCGGACAAGGGCGTGGCTGGCGGCAACATCATTCTCCAGGCGGCCGCGTTGCCGGCGGCGCTGGCCGCGGCCCGGCGAGCCAGCGACGGCGATCGCCGGGCTGCCGCGGCGTGATCGCGCCGTTTCCCGGCGGGGTGGCCCGCAGCGGCAGCAAGGTCGGCTCCGTCTACAAGAAGCTTAAGGCCTCGACGGCCGACGCCTATTGCCCGACGCTGCGCGGCCGCGTTCGAGACCGCGGCTCGATCCGACGGCGCCAACGTTGCCTATGAAATCGTCGTCGACGGTTTCGATGAGCAGGCATGTCGCCGCGGCCATGGCAGCCGGCGATCCGGGCGGCCGCCGGCCCCGGAAGTGCTGGCCATCACTGCCGGCAACTACGGCGGCAAGCTCGGCAAATTCCACTTTCATTTGCGCGATCTGGTGTAGGCCGTAGGATCCGCTGTGCGGACCAAGGAATCGCACGAAAAATAACTTCGGCTTCTGGCAGACCCTCACCCTACCCTCTCCCTGGAGGGAGAGGGGTTGCGGGCGGAAGTTATTTTTCGTCCTGCGCCCCGATCGCCCAGCCGCTTGCGTTATTTGCTCTTCAGGTCGATGGGCACCGGGCCCTGCAAAGCCAGCACGCCTTGGGCGACTTCCTGGCCGAGTTGGGTGTTGACGTTGTAGTGCGCGGGAATCGTCTCGGCGCCGCCCGCTAACTTCGAGATTTCAATGCGGTACAGCCCCACGTGTACGCCGCTGTAGTTCGGGTTAGGCAGTTTCTCCTTGGCGATCGTCAGCATGGCCAACCCTTGCTCGTTGCTCGTTCCCGTGGCCGGCAGTAAGTTCGGTCCGAGAAATTTTTCCGGGATCAGCGTCACCGTCGCGCCGACCAGGGGCGCTCGGTCGAGCGTCAGCCGGCACGAGAACGGCATCAGCCCGACCTTCGAGGCTTGCCAGTGCTCGATCCGCTGGGCGATCTCGTCGGCGGAAATCTTGCCGTCGCCGTTCTTGTCGATGTCTTTCAGCCCGGACTGAGCGCCGGGGCCTTTTCCAGTTCGGCTTCGTCGAGCGTGCCGTCGCCATTGGAATCGTATTCGGCCATGGCCGCTGCCGCCGCCTGCTGCGGGTTGATCGCCGGCGGTTTGACCCGCGTCGGTTGGCGATTGCAGGCGGAAAGCATCAGGAGCGATGGGAGCAAGACGGCCAGAGCGATTCGGGTTGGAGACATATACTTTACTGCGGAATCGGAAGGGGAGTCGAAAAAAGGGGCCAAATGGATTGCCTTGCAAAGTACCACGAGCCAATTTGTCGGTCAAACCAATTGACGAGTCGGCCGGCCGCAGGCGAAGCTAAGACTTGCCGGGTGCGGCCGTCCGGTTTCCGGTGGCCGGCCTGTCAGGCGGCGCGCGCCCCCTGCGACAGTTCGCCTGAATACGTATGAACCATGCCCGAGTGCTGATCGTCGAACGCGAACCGGCAGCCGACGATCTTTATGCTCGCGGCCTCGCCGCGGCCGGACCGTTCGAGCTGGTCTTCCAGCGCGACGCGGCGTCCGCAATCCAGCAGCTCGGTGAGCAATCGTTCGATCTGCTCGTGGCGACCATCGCGCCGGACAGCATCGACGGCTTGGATTTGCTGGAAAAGGTGCGAGCGCCATCGACGACCGTCTGCCGGTCATCCTGGTCGATCCACAACCCAAGCTCGAGAAGGCCACGAAGAGCGCTGCGACCTGGGAGCCGGCGACTATCTGGCCGCTGCCTCGATTCAAAACGACCTGGCGGCCAGTGCCCGGCGGCTGCTCGGCGAGCGCCGCATCGGCGCCGAATACGACCTGCTGCGCCGACAAGTCGAGCGGCCTTATAGCTTCGACAACATCGTCGGCGGCTGTCCGCCGATGCGGAAGGTGTTCGAAACGATTCGAGCAGGTGGCCGACTCCGACGTCGACGTGCTGGTTCGCGGCGAGACCGGCACCGGCAAGGAATTGGTCGCCCGCAGCATTCATCGCCGCAGCCGGCGGGCCGAAGGGCCGTTCGTGCCGGTCGATTGCGGAGCGATTCCCGAGAGCTTGCTGGAGAGCGAATTCTTCGGCCACGAACAGGGCGCCTTCACCGGCGCCGAAAGCCGGCGGATCGGCCTGCTGGAATTTGCCGATCACGGCACGTTCTTCCTCGACGAGCTGGGCGAATTGCCGCTGGTGCTGCAAGCCAAGCTGCTGCGCACGTTGCAAGAGCGGAAGATTCGCCGCGTTGGCGGGCGCGAGGAAATCGCCATCGACGTGCGGGTGGTGGCCGCCACGGCGCGGCCGCTGGAAGAAATGATCCGCCAGGAACGATTTCGCCAGGATCTGTATTACCGCATCAACGTCGTGCGAAATCGATTTGCCGCCGCTGCGCGAGCGGGGCGACGACATCGGCCTGTTGGCCGAGTAGCTGGCCGTGCGCTACAGCCGCGAGATGGGCCGCGACATTCGCGGCATCACGCCCGAGGCCTACCAGGTGCTGGCCCAATATCGCTGGCCGGGCAACGTCCGCGAGCTGCAAAACGTCATCCGCCGCGGCATCGCCCTGGCCAAAGACAACATGATCGGCCTGGACGACCTGCCGGACGAGGTCGTGGCGGCCGCCGGTGAAAACCCGACCGCCGCCGGCGACATCGGCTATTTTGCTTTGCGCGATCAGCGGCTGGCCGCCTTCGAGCTGGAATACCTGCGCGACCTGCTCGATCGCCACGAGGGGGACGTGCGCACCGCCGCCCTAGAAGCCAAGCTCCCCCGCGGCACGCTCTATCGGCTGATGAAAAAGCACGCGCGGATAGCGCGAAGTTTCGCGCGTAGGAAGAGAGGGGCTGGGAACGAGAGGCTCGGGGCTAGGGTGGGAATGGCGTGAAGATATCGGGCAACGGTCAGCGGAGGGGCGAGTGGACGCTTCCTTCATGCATCACTTACGTACCGCCGGCGTCATCAAGCCAATCAAGAGAATGAGGACGAACAGGACGATTGCTATCGCCACCGGAACACTAAGTGGCTCTAAGATGAACGACCACCAGCGGCGGCGGGGGGCGGTCATGGGGATCTTGCGAACAGGAGAAGATGCCCGCACGAATCGCACTTCTTTGCGAGAATCGGTTCGCCCTGAGAAATCAACGTCTTGGGCATGCTCAGCTCACCCGGCATGAATCGCAGGGCAGCGTGGCCAATTGCGAATCCGCCGGTGAACGATGTTTCGCGGCAAAGCGGGCATTGTAGTTCGGGCTTTAGGTTTTCCATGCCCCCAATTCTACCCCAGCGGCAGGGCAGGCAGCGAGGGGGACGAATCCCATTGCGTAGGAACGGCCGCCAACTGTCCCTTTACGTCCGCAGCCTTTCCAACTCCGCCAGCCGGGCCAGGATCGTGCCGTCGTCGGGAATCTCGCCGTGCTCGCGCTGGCTGGCGAATTGGTTCTCGAAATCGACCAGCTCCGAACGCACATCCGCCAGCGCCGTGGGACTGAGCCGGTCGGTAAACAAGACGCCGTCCAGGTGGTCAACCTCGTGCTGAACCGCCCGGGCGAACAGTCCGTCCAGTTCCATCGTAAGTTCCTGCCCGGCCAGGTCGTAGGCGTTGAGCACGATCCGTTCGGGTCGCCGCACCTGGCCGTACAAACCGGGCAGGCTCAAGCAGCCTTCCTCGGCTTCGGCTGTGCCCTTGGGCGATCGCAAAACCGGGTTGAGGAATACGAATTCCTTTTCGGGGGCGGCCGGATCGCTGGCCAGATTGAGCACGAACAGCCGGTAAGGCAGATCGACCTGGTTGGCAGCCAGGCCGATGCCTTCGGCCTGGTACATCAGATCGAGCATCTCGCGGGCGATCTTGTGCAACTCGGCGTCGACTGCGCCGCAGCGGTTTGGAGACCCGCCTCAGCGTGGGGTGGGGGTATCGAATGATGCGCAAGGCGAGTGGATCCGCAGCAGGATTGAGAAGCAGCAACCTCCTTTAATTTATCAGACCGAGCCTGCCGAGGACGAGGGGCCAGACGCCCCCCTCGTGCCGAGCAGCCTGTTGAAATACTCAACAGGCTGCGTCATCGCACGGATGCGATGCCAAAATAACAACGCAAGTTGTTATTTTGCGAGCCGCGAAGGGCTTTGCCCAGAGGTTGGCGAGGTTGAAAAATGCCCACGAGGGCATTTTTCAACGGGCTGCTAGACTGACATCTCCTCGATCCAAGTCGCCAGGGTCCGGTGCCTGCAACTCGCCGGGTGTTGCCACCGCACAATCGCCGCCGCGCCGATGATGACGGCCCCCAGCGGCACCAAGACAATTGCCGCCAGGGGACAGAGGCCACAGGCGATCAAAATCGTCAGCGCAAAAAAGGCCGTCCAGGGGACCAGCACGCCGGCAAGAATCAGCAGGCAGGCGGCGACGAGCATCAGCGCCACAACGACAATTCCCGCGTCGATCCGACATGCGGCCGAGACAATGGCACTCAAGGTCACCGCCCGAAAAAGCATCGACAGGCCAAACTGCGATGCAGCGTGCCGGCTGTCCTTCGTGAGCCGAAGTGGCGGATATTCGAGCCCCGGCGGGTAGACCGGCTCGCTGTCGACCCGGGCGTCTGCCGGCGCCACTTCGATCTCGGATAGCTCGTTCATGGCAATCACCGGCGGGCGGCTTTGCGAACTGGCTGCTCCCATGACCGTATCTACTATCAGGTTATAGCCGGACGTTTATTGCGGCCGCTGCCGGTGCTGCCCCGCGTTGACCGCCATTTCTTAGCGACCTAGAATTAGGTAGTTCTTCTCAACTGCTTGCATGGCAAGCCCTTCGGACGTTTTGTCGCATGAGCCGCTCTCCGGCCACCACGATCTGGGGCGCCTTCGCGTCCGCTTGGGCGGAGCATGCCATTCCCTGGCTGATGTCCGCGTCGGTGCATTGCGGCGTGCTGATCTTCTTGGGTCTGTTTGTCGCCCAGGGTGCGCTGCTCGGCACCGGCACCGGAACCGGCCACGACCTGACCGGCATGGTGTACACCTCGCGCGTATCGACCGACTATTACGACGACGATGCGATGAGCCTGGGCACGCCCGAGGGCGATCCGCGCCAGCCCCCGCAGGTTTCCGAACCGTCGGCCGGCGACACCGGGGCTGCGACCGGCCCGCTGTCTGATAACGCCGGGGCGGATAACGCCGGGTCGGGCGATGCCAGCGGCGCCGGCAGCGGTCCGTTGGTATCGGTGCTGGGAGGAAAGTCCCCCGTCGATTTTGGCGGAGTGCTGCCTTCGGCGAGCCCGATGCTCGGCGGCGGATCGCTCGAAGGGGGCGGAGTCGGCACCGCCAAAGCGGCGACCAGCGGATCGCAAGGGTCGAAGAACGTGCCGGGCGGTTACGCCCGCACCGGCGTGTTCGGCGTCGAGGGCCAGGGGTACAAATTCGTTTATGTGTTCGACCGCTCGGGCAGCATGGGCGGTCACGGCGGTGCGCCGCTGGCCGCGGCCCAGGCGCAGTTGATCTCCAGTCTTCGCCACCTGGGCCAGACGCACCAGTTTCAAATCATTTTCTATAACGAACGGCCGCTCGTTTTCAATCTGGCGGGCGGCCCGGGCCGGCTGGTTTTCGGCACCGATGCCAACAAGTATCAGGCCGCACGGTTCGTCGAGAGCATCATCGCCGACGGCGCGACCGAGCACGAAGACGCACTGGCGCTTGCGCCGCGGATGGCCCCGGACGTGATTTTCTTTCTCACCGATGCGGACGAGCCGCGGCTGAACTCCCAGCAATTGGCCCACATTGCGCGGATCAACAAGGGCACGTCGATCAACGCCATCGAGTTTGGTTTCGGGGCGCAGGAGAGCGCGGAGAATTTCCTGGTGCGGCTGGGCGCGAGAACGGCGGCAAGCACGTTTACGTCGACGTCTCGACTCTCCCCCGGCCGGATGCTCAGTAAGTCGAGGCGAAACCGCCGAGGGGCAGCGAACCACTGGAGGGGGAAGAGAACCACAGAGACACAGAGGCACGGAGAGGATCGAGGAAAGTAAGGCGAAGGGAACGATGCAAACCCTAAGTCGGATCGAAGACGGAATTGGCGAGCGGTTTGGCCTCCATGTCGATGTGCTTGCTTCTGGCACTTCGCCGAATTCCCAGAACCACGCAATTCCGCTGCCACGATCGGCACGCACGATGCGCCACTCATGATTCAACCTTTTCCATCCTCGTTCTGTGTGTCTCTGAGTCTCTGTGGTTCAATTCTCCTTCGTTTGCTTCTCGCCGCCGCGCTCTTGCTGATTGCTTTGCTCGCGCCGCAAGCCCGCGCCGAGGACGTGGTCCTGGTGACGGGCTTCGACGGCCGCGGGTCGACGAAGTGGTCGGGCGAGATCCTGGACTATTCCGGTCGCGAACTGCGGATGCGGCTGGCCACCGGCCGTGAAAAAGTCTTTCCCGCTGCCCGGGTCGCCAGTGTCTCCGCCGAGCGCTGTGCCGAACAGCAGGCCGCGGACGAAGCTTTCGCCAAAGCCGACTACCGACGGGCGATCGATCGCTATCGCGCGGCGCTCGACGCGGGGCACGAATCCCGCGACTGGGTCCGGCGTCAGATCCTCGCGCAGATCGTGTGGTGTCAACAAACTTTGGGCCAGTGGGAGCAAGCGTGCGAATCGTTTCTGCTGCTCTTGACGCGCGATCCCAAGACGCCGTTTTTCGATTGCATTCCGCTGGCCTGGGTTCCGGCCGAGCCGTCGCCCGCGCTGGAGCAAAAAGCCAAGAGCTGGCTGAACAAGGGGGAAGCGCCGGCGGCCACGCTGCTGGGCGCGAGTCATTTGCTTGCGACGGCCAGTCGTCCCGCGGCGGTCGAGCAGCTTGGCCGGTTGTCGATCGATCGCGATCCGCGGATTGCCTTGCTGGCCCAGGCGCAGATCTGTGCGGATGCTTGCCCCCACGGTCAAGGATGAGCAGCTTGTCGCCTGGCGCCGCGCCCTGGAGAAATTTCCCGACTCGCTCCGGGCCGGCCCCGATTTCGTCGTGGCCTCGGCCCTGGCTGGGCGGCGGCCGGAGCAGGCCGCCACGGGCCTCATGCAAGTGCCGATCCTCTATCCGCGCGAGCGGCAGTTGGCGGCCAGCGCGCTGCTCTCGGCCGGTCAGTTGCTCGAGGAGCTCGATCGCAAGCCGGAAGCCGTGGCGATCTACGGCGAGTTGTGGTTGGCCTATCCCGATCGGCCCGAAGCGGCCGAAGGGCGGCGGCGCCTCGGCGCAGTGCGCCCCACGCTGCCCCCGGTGCCCGAGGAACCCGACCGCGGCTCGCTCGACGAGCGATTCGTCGCCGGCCTGCGGCGGCGCGGATTGTTTGCCCTGGGCGAGGGTTACTGCCGCGACCGGTTGGAAGATCCGGAATTGCCCGACGCGGCTCGCGCCGAACTGGCGATCGAACTGGCCCGCACGCTGGCCGAACAGGCATTGACGCTGCGTCCCGAAGCGCGCGAGCCGGTTTGGCGCGAGGCGGCCGAAGTCATCGACGAGTTTCGCCGCCGGCACGCGCAAAACCCGCGGCTGCTGCTGGTGCGCATGCAGGGGTGCTGCGTGGCGTTGGCCGCCGCCGAGCTATTGCGCCAAGAAAGTGAAATCGGCCCCCAGATTGGCGGCGCGGCCGAGCCGGTGCGGGCAGCCGTCCGCGGTGCGATCGCTCAGCTCAAGCAATTGGACGAGGACACGGCCGTCGAACTGCGCCGCCGCAACCGGGCCGCCGGTGGCGCCGCCGGACAACTATCCGATGCGGAACTCACGTCGCTGCAGGCCAATGTCCGGTTTCAACTCGCCCGGGCATTCCGCAATCAGGCCCTCTGCTATCCGGCCGACAGCGCCGATCGCACCAATGCGCTCACCCAAGCCCTTGAGCTGGTCACGCCGGTGGCTGCGGCCGCCAATGACGACCCGCTGGCCTGGCCGGCCCGCTTGGATGAATTGGTCTGTTTGCGTCTGGCCGGCAGGCTGCCGGATGCGGCCAAGAAACTGGCGGAGTTTCAAAAGCTCGAGCCGCCCGACTCGGTCGACCGGCGATTGCGGGCCGAGGCCGTGCGGCTGCTCGTGGCCGCGGGCAAACTGGACGAGGCTTTCAAGGCGGCGGGCGATCCGGCCAACGAGACCGGCGCCGGCGCCGCCGATCTGGATTTCGCCCGCCTGCAAGCCATCGTGGCCCTGTGGCAGAAGGCGAGCGGGGCGAACGTGCCCACGATCGCGGCCCAGTGGGAGAGCGCGCCGGCGACGAAGTGACGCACATCGAATCGCTGCACGGCCCCTACTGGATGCGCCGCGCCGAAACACTGCTGGCCGGCTCGCTGACCAAAGCCGCCCGGACCGAAAGCCTGGACAGCCTGACCCGGGCCGCCGTCAGCTTCTATCGCGGCGGACAGATCGACGAGGCGCTGGCCGCCTACGACGGAGCGGCCAAACAGGCCGAGAGCAAAGGACAAGCCGACGAGGCTTTTGACATCCGCTACACGGCCGCGGCCATCGAGAACCAGCGGAAGCATTTTCACGCCGCCCAGGAGCGGTTCGGCCAGTTGGCCGTGGCCATGCCCGATCATCCGAAAGCGGCCGAGGCCCACCTGGCGGCAATCTACAACGCGGCCGAAGCGGCCCAGGCCGACAAGCGGCCGCTGGACGAATATCGCCAATTGCTTGAAGCACACCTGGCCGGCTGGCCGCAATCGCCCACGGTCGGGCAAGCCGCGATGTGGCTGGGCAAACTGCGCGAGCACGATCAAAAATGGCAACTGGCGGCTGCGGCTTATCGCGCCGTGCCCCGCGACCATGCCAACTATGCCGAAGCGGTGGAAGCCGCCGCCCGCTCGTACGATCGGCTGTTGGCGGCGCAGCGGGCGGCCGGCAAGCCCGACGAAGAGCAGGCCCGCGAGGCGGTGCGCTGGCTCGAAGCGGTGATCGCCGGCCCGACCGGCAAGGCGCCCGAGCCGTGGACGGCGCTCGAGCGCAACGCGGCACTCGCGGCCGCGCGGATCTGGATGACGGATGTTTCCGAGGGCGCCCTGCCGGCCGAGAGCCTGCTGCACACGGCCTTGGAACATGCGGCCGAGGTGCCGAGCGATTGGCAAACAAGTGCCAAGATTTTGCTCGTGACCGCGCTGGCCGAGCAAGGCCGGCTCGACGAGGCCGTGGCCGCGGTCGACAAAGTTTTCGGCGGCGCCGCGGCCGACCTGGTCTTGATGCTCGACGAGCTAGCCAAGGCGGGCGGCCAGCTCGAAGGCAATGCCACGCGGCGGCAACTGGCCGAGCTCGAGCTCAAGACCATCGACGCGATCGGCGATCGAGCCGGGCAATTGGATCAGTCCCAGCGCAAGCGGCTCGACCGGCTGCACGCCCTGGCCCTGGCCGAAACGGGCCAGCGCGAGCCGGCGGTCAAGCTGCTGGACGATCTGGCACGTCGCTTTCCCAAGGATGGCGGCTTGCAAGAAGAACTGGCCGGCCTGCTCGCAAAATCCAACCAGCCGGACGAACTGCGCCGCGCGATCGACAAGTGGAGCGAGATCGCCCAGCACAGCCGCGGCGGCACGCCGCGCTGGTTTCATGCCAACCTGGGCTTGGCCCAGGCGCAGCTGGCGCTGGGTAAGCGGCAGCAAGCCCGGGCGATCGTCAAGCTGGTGCAGGCAACGCATCCCGACTTCGGCGGCGCGGCGCTGCGAAAGCAGTTCGAGCAGGTGCTGGTTGAGTGCGAGAAGAAGTGACAGGGGCGAGACGGTAGGGAGTAGAGTGGAGGCAGCGGCGAGCCAGCGCTTCGGCTGCTTTTTCCCCGACCACCGACCCCTGGGTTCTACACCAACTCCGGCATCGGCTGCCAGCGGTCGACCAGGTATTGCGGGCGGCCGCCCAGGTCGGCCACGGTGGTGCGGTTGGGATCGATGCCCAAGGCGTGATAAAGCGTGGCAAAGACTTCCGGGAAATGCACGGGCCGGTCTTTGGCCTCTCCGCCGATGCGGTCGGTCGAGCCGATCACCTGGCCGGTGCGCATGCCGCCGCCGGCCAACAGGCGCAGCTGACGTTGGGCCAGTGATCGCGGCCGGCGTCTTTGTTGATCTGCGGCGTGCGGCCGAACTCGCCCCACACCACGACCGACACGTCTTTCTCCAAGCCCCGCTCGTACAAGTCGGACAGTAGCGCGGCAAGCCCCTGATCGAGCATCGGCATGTCTTGCCGGCCGGCGGCAAAATTCTGGCCGTGCCAATCCCAGCGGCTAAAAGCCAGCGTGACGCACCGGGTGCCGGCCTCCACCAGCCGGCGGGCGATCAGGAAGTGCTCCATCAGCTTGGGCCCGCCGTCGTCGCGGTTCTTGGGGTCTCCGTGGCCGTAGCGCTCGCGAATCGCGGGGTTTTCCTTTTCGATGTCCAGGGCGTCCATCAGCCGGCTGGAGGTGAGCACGCCGAAGGCCTGCTGATTGAAATTGTCCAGCCCGGCCATCATGCCGCTGGCATCCGATTCGCGGCGCAGGCGGTCGAAACTGCCGAGCAGGGCCCGGCGATCGTTCAGGCGGTCGAGCGTCACGCCATTGAGCACCATGTCCTCTTGCCCTTCGCCGGCCGACGGCTTGAACGGGGCGTGGGCCACGCCGAGAAAGCCGTGCTTGCCCGCATCGGCCCATTCCATGTGCCCCATCTTGGGCGACAGGCCGACGAACGGCGGCATGGCCGGATGGGCCGGGCCTTTAAGCTTCGACAGCACCGAGCCCAAGCTGGGCCAGCCACCCTGCGGCTGGCTTTGCAGCGTGCGGCCGGTCAGGCATTGGAAGGCGTCGTGCTGCGGAATCGCGCCGACCATCGAGCGGATCACAGCCACGCGATCCATCATCGTGGCCAGTCGCGGGAAGTGCTCGCAGATCTCGATGCCCGGCACGTTGGTGCGGATCGGGCGGAACTCGCCCCGGATCTCGCTGGGGGCTTCCATCTTCAGGTCGAACATGTCCTGGTGCGGCGGGCCGCCAGGCAGGTAGATCATGATGATCGCTTTGTGCGATCGCCGGCCGCCGGAGTCCGACTCGGCCCGCAGCAGATCGGGCAATGCCAGTCCGCCCAGCGCCAGAGAGCCGATGCGCAAGAAATTGCGCCGCGACAAACCATCGCAATAGCGATGCTTTTGGCCGAGGATCGTCAGCATAGAGGGCGTCTCCTCTCGAAAGCGTTTCTCTTCGGCAGCGCCGCGGCCCGAATCAACAGCCGGTTCATTTCCGGTCACGTCGAACCACAATGCGCAAGGACAAAGGTCCCGGGCGAATCGTGGCCAGACGGATCAACCACCGCTGATGCATTGTAGCGGCTCCGGTCGGCGATTTCCACAGAATGTAGGCAATTCAGGGAAGATTGGCCAGATCCGGCAAGGCACTTTCCAAAGAGCGTGTCGCTGAGCCATCATATCCGGCAACGACTTCAATGATCCAACGAAGAGCGAAACAACATGCAAATCTCGAAACGGACGTTTCTTGTTACCGGCGGCGGGTCGGGGCTCGGCGCGGCAACGGCGCGGATGCTCGTGGCGGCCGGCGCCAATGTGGTCTTGGCCGATGTCAACCCGCAGCCTGGCGAGGCCCTGGCGGCCGAGCTGGGAGCCGCTGCCCGCTTCGCGCGGACCGATGTAACCGACGAGGCGGCCGTGACGGAGGCCATCGAGCTGGCCACGCGCAAGTACGGCCCGCTCAGCGGCGTCGTGCAATGCGCCGGAATCCTCGGCGCGGGCGCGTGGTCGGCAAGACCGGAGCGCACGAGCTCGCACTGTTCAAGCGCGTGATCGAGGTCAACCTGGTCGGCACGTTCAACGTGTTGCGGCTAGTGGCGGCGGCCATCAGCGACAATCCGCCCGACGCGGAAGGAGAGCGGGGCGTGATCATCAACACGGCCAGCGTGGCGGCATTTGACGGCCAGATTGGCCAGGCCGCCTATTCGGCCTCGAAAGGGGGCGTGGCTTCGCTGACGCTGCCGGTGGCGCGCGAGCTGGCGCGGTTCGGCATTCGCGTGGTGGCGATTGCGCCGGGCGTGTTCGAAACGCCCATGATGGCCGCGCTGCCCGCCGAGGCGCAAAGTCGCTCGGCGCGCAGGTGCCCTTTCCGCCGCGGCTGGGCCGGCCGAGCGAATACGCGTCGCTCGTGCGCCAGATCATCGAGAACCCGATGCTCAATGGGACGGTGCTGCGGCTCGACGGTGCGCTGCGGATGGCGGCGAAGTAGCCGGACGAGGTTCGGATTTCGGAACGCAGAGCGAGCCCGCAACGCGGATTCGGACACGTCATGCCTGGTTGTGGCACCTCGTATGCGAGCCACTGCCGACGGCTAACGCGGGCGAAGTCTGGAGATCTGTTCCAGCGCCCGCAGGTGCTCGCCCGGTTTGCCGGGTGGCGATAACACCATTACCACCGTGTGAACAGGTTGACCGTCCAGGCTGCCGAAATCGATGCCGGATCGAGAATAGCCGATCGCACCGACAATGCGGGAAACCGAGGGATGCGTCGTGTGCGGAACGGCCAGGCCCCCGCCGATGCCCGTTGGCCCTAGTTCTTCCCGCTTCGCGATCGCGGCAATGATCGAGTCGACGGCATCTTGTCGAAGATCGCCGGTCGAATGCAAACGGTTCACCAGGGCAGCGATTGCTTCCAGTTTGTTCGAGACTTCCAACCGCCTGATGACCGCATCGCGAGAAACAAATTCGAGGCTCTCAAAGGACTTCGCCGATTCCGCGCGATCAATCCAAAGCAAATGCCCGCAGTGGGGACAGGGGGCATCGCCGGGCGGACGCGAGGTCTCGATCTGCGTGGAATGGCCACATACGGGACATCGGTTCGGCTCGCCCTCCGGAGTGCGGCTCGACGGCTCCATGATTTGCCTTGCGAAGAGGGCTGGTGCAATCAGCATGTTCTAAGAAACCGAGAAGTTCCGCCCAGTCTAAGGGCCGGCGCGCGATGGACGCAAGTTCCATTGTTTCCAGGACGCCCTGAATTGGCGGCGGCACGCGCCCGGCCACTAACCGGAATTCGGCCTTGAGAGTCCCCAAGCCGAAACCGCTCGACGGGCCGCGCCTCGCACTACGATCGGCACGATCCCACTTTCGCCGGACGGCGATTTGACCGCGCGGTTTTTTTGACGTAGGTATTCCCTTGGCGGGTTGACGGCACCCCACAGCGCCAGCCCGTCGCGTCCCGTCTATTGGCGGCCCGTTCGGGCCAATTCGAAACGAAACGCTCGAAACGAAACTTCGGCCGGCCTGTTCGCACCGGCCCCTCCCAGGCGAATGTCCATGAGCACGTTGCTGACGTTGCCCCGCAAGCCTGCGCCTCGACCCGGCCTAGTCGACCAGGGCACGGAATCGGCCGAGGAAAAAGTCCGCCAGCAAGTCTTTGGCCTGCTGGCCGGCCTGTATCCGACCGGCACCTGGACCGAGCGCCGCCGGGAACAGCGATATCCGCTGGCGCGACTGATTCGACTGACGCCCGTGGGACCCGACGGCATCACGCCCACGGCCGAGGCCGTGGTGGTGGTCGGCAAGGACGTGTCGGAGCGCGGGCTGGGGTTTTTTCATCGCCAGCCGCTCGCCCATCGGCGGATGATCGCCGGGCTTGAGACGCACGGCGGCGGCTGGATCGAGTTCTTGATCGACATCAGTTGGTGCCGCTTCACGCAGCACGGCTGGTACGATAGCGGCGGCCGATTCCTGCAAGTCGTGGAGCAGGGCGGGTCGAAGGACGGCTGAAGGCGAAGGACCGGGGCTGGACAAACGAGGTTTTCCCGCCAGCCTCCGGCCTTCCGCGTCTCTCGGCGCTTGCATTTCCCACCGGTCGGGGTCTAATGCACAGATGGTCTGCGGCCATCCGTTCGGTTGGTCTCGTACGCCCCCCGCGTAGAGGTTTTCTCGTGCATTCTGGCGACCGTCACATCGTGCGCGGGCCCGCGCGGATTCGATCGACGCTGCTGATCGCGGCGGTCGCATCGGCCGCGGCCACCGGTTGCGACAAGGTTTCGCAGCTCGCCGACCAGGCCCAGCACGCGGTCTCGAACACGGTCGAGGAAGTCAAGCAGTCGGCCGGCGTCGCCGGCAGCGTGGAGTTGCAAATCGGCGGCCCGGTGACGGCCAAGGGTTGCTACGCCAGTCTGTTGCGGGTCAGCGGCCGGCCGGCCGTGCTGCAAGTGGCCAGCTATGCCGATCCGAGCGGCGAGACGTTTCCGAGTTTCTTCCTGCGGGCCCAGACGGAACAAACCGAACCGGGCCGCGCTGGTTGGAATCGCCATCGGAGCGGAAGCTTACGTGCAAACGGAAGCCGGCGGCCCGATTTGGCACACCATGGCGGACGGGCCGGCGCAAATCGTGATTCGTTCCGTGGCGGCCGACGGTTTTGCGGCCGACCTGCAAGGAGTGTTCGTCAACAGCGCGACCGGGGCGAGCCAGGCCGTGACCGGCAAGCTGAGCGGATCGTGGCAATGAGTCGCGCTGGGCAGTGCTGTGGCTGCCCCGCTCGGCGGACCGCCGCCCCGCCAGGAGGTGTTCGTCGTATGAATCCAGGAATCCCCGACCAGCACGGTGCGAGCCTGCGCTCACGGTTCGCGAACGGATGGCCTGGCGTGTGCCTTGTGCTGGTGCTGGCTTGGACCGGGACGTCGCATGGCGCCGGCGAGGCCGAGCCGAAGGAGCCCAAGCAGACCCCGGCCAAGCAGAACCCGGCCAAGAAGACCCTGACGGGCAAGGGCAAGACCGCGCCGCCGACCGCGGGCTTGGAGGGGACCAGCAGCGATCATCCGAACTGGCCGCTGGCTCTGTGGAGCGACGGACCGGCGGTCCAGTGGCGAGCCCAAGCATACGCCAGCACGATCGAGATCGATAAGCTGCTCGTTTCGCTGGAAAAATCCAGCAATGCACCGGTCAAGAAGCGGGTCATCGCGGTGGGGCGTGCGCACGTGCAGCTCATCCAGCTTGCTCGGCTCGTTGCGCGCCTGCGGACGTGGTCGGAAGCGGCCGGCGTGGACCTGGACCTGCGTCACAACGAACTGCGCGGCCGGCTGAACCCTCTGGTCGAGGACGTCCGCAGCCACAATGCGCAACTGATGTACGAAATTCAACTCGCATTGCGCGAGCGCTGCCAGAAGGCGGAGAAGCAACTCGTCCAGATCAAGAAAATGCGCGAGGCCGGCAAGCTCGAGGCGGCCGAAGCCCGGCTGATCAAACTCTACGATGAACTGGCGGTCGACGGCGCGTGGTACCCCCAGCTCGAAGCCAACAGTCCGTTATACCCTTTTGAAGTTTTGTTGCAGAATTTGACGGATGGTCTCTTTCCCGAGCGCCGGCAAGAGGGCGCGACGCGATGAACGCCTATCGCGACCAGCAGATGCCCAACTATGCCGAGCTCCTTGTCCAAGTCGGCGCGGCAACGACCGCCGCGACGGCAGGTCGAAAATTCGACGACGCAGGCCAAGCGCTCGACGGCCCGCAAGCCCTGGAGATGTTCTTGGGACGCTGGCAGGACCTGCATTTCAAGATTTTGCACGTCCGGGCCATGGACAGCGCGCTGGCCAACTTCAACAGCCTGCCGGCAGGCGCCTCCACGACCGGTCCCTACGGCAAGTTCGAGCAGGATATCGTCGCCGCCCTGGTCGCATTGATCGACGCCGACGCCGCCAAGGCCGATCAGGTCGCCGCGCGCCACGCCGCCTACGTGCATGCGCTGGCCCCGGCGTTGTCCCTGACCGCCGGCGATTCCTTCACGCAGCAATTCCAGGCCGCGCTCGACCGATTGGCCGACAAGTCGCCCTCTCGGGCCGCCGACGTCGACACCTACCGCCGGGCCACGAGCGACTTGTTGCGGTGGCGCGCTCGACTCGCCGCGGCCGAGCGGGCCGCCGCGGAACCCCGCCAGGCCGTGGCCACCAGCTTCAAGTGCGCCTTGATCGCGCCTGCTCCGACGGTCCTGCGCAACCTTTCGGCCGAACTGCTGGGCAATCCGACCGTCGGCGAAAACCTGGTCGGCACGCCGGCCAGCCAGCGCGCCACAGGTGCGCTGGCCAAGGACGAGAGCTACTGCGTCGTCCGGCTGGATTCGCGCTTGCAGGGCGCCAGCGCATCGCTCCGCGCGGCGCTGCTGTGCGCGGACTCGACCGAGCCCTTGAACCTGGAAGCGGCAATCGCCCTGCTGCGTGCCGAGCGCGGGGATCTCGCGGCGGTCGGCGGAACGGTCAAGCGAATCGAAATCGAGAGCTTCGTTCCGCTCTGGGCCCACGCCGACATTTGGGGCTTGACGCGGCTCGATGGGCAGCCAGATCTGCGCAGGGCGGACGAGGTGCAGTTGCGGATCGAGTTGGAACCGCGCTGGTACTATCAGACGCATGCCTTCGTCAAAATCGAAGACCAGTAATCGCTGACCGGCGAGCGGCATATTAGGAATCCGTGAGCCGGCGATTCGGCTTTCGTTTCCTTCGCTCAAGCCGCTCTCGCCCGCGCTTGTATTTGCTCGCCGCTTGGATCTAATGCACGGCGCGTTTCCGGCTCTTTGCTGCCGGCCCCCATGCGCCCGCTGGAGGTGTTCTCGTGCATCGTTTCAGCAGTCCGATCGTGCGCATGCCGTCGCCGTGGCGAGCGCTCCGGCTGATTGCAATGGCCGTCTCGGCTGCCGCCGCCGGTTGCGACAAGGTCTCGCAGCTAACCGAGCAGGCCCAGCAGGTGGTCTCGAACACCGTCGAGGACATCAAGCCGGAATCCAGCAGTGTCGAATTGCAAATCGAGCTGCCCGCTGACGGCAAAAGGTTGCTACGCAAGTCTGCTGCGGGTCAGCGGCCGGCCGGCAGTTCTGCAAGTGGCCAGCTACCGCGATCCGAACCACGAGTCCTTTCCGAGTTTCTTCCTGCGAGCCCAGGTCGAACAAACCGAGCCGGGGCGCTGGTGGGGGCCGTCATCCAGGCAGAAGTCTACGTGCAGCCGGAAGCCGACGGGCCAATCTGGCACACGCGGCCGGATCAGCCGGCACAGATCGTGGTGCGCAGTGTGGCGGCGGATGGTTTCGCCGCCGACTTGCAAGGGGTGTTTGTACATAGCGCAACCGGCGCGAGTCAGAGCGTGACGGGCAAACTGAACGGATCGTTGAAATGAGTTTCTCAGCGCAGCGTTTCTTGCCCGGCCCAGTCGATCGCCACGACCCCGGCAGGGTTGATCGAACGAGCAGGGAAATCCCCGTTCATCGTCGCGCCAGCTTGAGTCGTTCGGCGATTAGCCGGTGGCTTGGCTTGTGGATTGTGCTGGCCGCGTTTCTTGTTTCCGCCACGGCGCACGGCGACGGCGAGCCCGAGCCGAAGCAGCCCAAGAAGGCCCCGGCCAAGAAAACGGAAGCGCGCAAGGGCAAGAACGCTTCGGCGGGTGCGGAGGGCCCCGGCAGCGAACATCCGGATTGGCCGTTGGCGCTGTGGAGCGACGGGCCGGCAGTGGAGTGGCGATCCCAAGCGTACGCCTGCGCTGTCGAGGCCGAAAAGCTGGTCGCGGCCCTGGAGAAAGCCGGCGGCGGCACATCTGCCAAGAAGAGGATCGCCGCGGTGGACCGGGGCACGTGCTGATCCTGCAACTCGCGCGGTATGTAGCGCACCTGGGGAGATGGTCGGAACCGGCCGGCGTCGAACTCAAGATGCGCCGCGACGAATTGAGCGGTCGGCTCGGAGAAGTGGTGCTGCAGATTCGGGCCGAATATCCGCAGCTGATTGCCGGTATTCAGGCCAATTTGCGCGAGCGCTGCCTGAAAGCCCTGAAGCCATTGAGCCAGATCAAGAAAATGCGCGAGGCCGGCAAGTTCGAAATTGCCGAGGACCAGCTGATCAAGCTCCACGATGATCTGGCGATCGACGGGGCGTGGTATCCTTCGGTCGAAGAGTCCGCACCGCTGATTCCGTTCGAACGTCTGCTGATGAAATTGGGCAGCGACCTGTTGCCAGGGCGCGAACAGGCGGCTCGCGATGCAATCAACCGCCGCCGCGATGAGCAGATGCCGGACTATGCCGGACTGCTTGCCCAAGTCGGCGCGGCGACGGTGGCCGTGACGGCCGCGCGAGCCGTGGACGTTTCCGGACAGAAGCTCGACGGCCCACAGGCCCTGGAGTTTTTTCTGAGCCGCTGGCAGGATCTGCACTTCAAGAACTTGCACGTCCGCGCCATGGACTCGCGCTGGCTCAATACAAGAACCTGCCCGATGACACATCCACGAGCGGGCCCTATCGCAAATTCGAGCGGGATCTCGTGACGGCGCTGGTCGCGTTGATCGATGCCGACGCCGGCACCGTGAGGTCTGATGAAGTCGCTGGGCACTATGCAGCCTTCGTGCAGGCCCTGGCTCCCACGTTGTCTTTAGCCGTCAATGATTCCTTCACGGGGCAGTTCCGGACGGCGCTCGAGCGATTCGCGGCAAAATCGACCGCTCTAGCCGCTCAGATCGACACGTACCGGCAGGCCACCAGCGACATGCTCCGATGGCGCGCTCGACTAGCCGCAGCTCAAAGGGTTCGGGCGGAGCCCAACCGCTCGGCCGAGACCAGCTTCAAGGGTTTCTTGAGCGCGACCGCTCCGTCGATGATCAACAGTCTATCGGCGGAACTGATGGGTACTGCGAACGTCGGGCAGGACTTGATCGGTACGTCGGCCAGCCAGTGCGCCGTGAGCGATGTGGCCAACAATCGGACCTATTGCGTTGTCCGGCTCGATCCCCGCTTGCAAGCCGCCAGCGCGTTGCTTCGCGCGGCGCTGCTCTGCGCGGACTCTGCCGAGCCCTTGGACCTCGAAGCGGCCCTGGCTCTGGCGCGCGCAGGCGCGGAGACCTGGCGGCGGTTGGTGGACCGGTAAAGCAGATCCAGTTCGAGGGATTCGTTCCGTTGTTGACCCGGGCCGATTCCTGGGGTCTGGCGCGGCTCGACCAACAACCGACTGCAGCATTGGAACCGATCCGCTTGCGGATCGAACTGCAGCCGCGCTGGTTTCATCAGACATATGCCTTCATCGAGCTCGAATCCGGCGAGCCATGAGCGTCCAGTCATTGCGGGCAATCCATGGGCCGCGCCCGTTGCGCTGGTTGCAGCGGTTCTTCAGGCCGTTCGTTCGCGGCCTGCATGGCCCAGAAGTTCCCGGAATTGGCGCCGCAACTCGCCGGCCCGATCGAGCGTCCACCAGGCGAAAAACTCCTGGCGGGCGGCGTCCAAGGCAGCGTTCTCTGCCGCGATCAGTGCCGGCAACTCCTGCGCTTCGGTACCGGTGTTGGGCTCGGCCAGCCAGTTGGAAAACAACTCTCTTGCGGTGGCGTGGTCGTTGATGGCGCCGAGTTTCTCTTGGAGTTGTTCGACCAGCGGATAAAGCTCGCTACGAAACGCGCGATCGAACGCCCCGGCGAAGATCTCCATCGCATAGCGCAGTTGTTTGCCCTGGATGCGAAAAGCGTGCAGGGCCGCGTAATCGCTGAAATCGGCGGCGGCAGCCGCAAAGAAATCCTCGACCAGCAGCCCGAGCGCGCGGCAGGCCGTGTGACCGAACGTTGGCCGAATCAAGCGATCGGCCTTTCCTCGCAGCCGCACCCGCGCGACCAGCGCCGCCTCACGGCGAGGATAATCTTTGTCGCCCAGTTTGCGGCGGATCTTTTCGATCGGCGACTGCGCGTCGACTCGCCGACGTTCGACGCGTTTGAGCAACTCTTTGTACGCCGCGCTGGACTCGCGCGTCCCGCTGCCGCAGTCGATCGGCCAGCACGTCCAGATCGCGCGCGTTGCCGGCCGCCTGACGAATCCGCTTCAACTGCTTGTTCATCCACAAAGCGCGGCGCGGAGGTAACAGCGCCTCGAATAGTTGCATCGCCGCCATGGCGCGGCGCGTGGCCACCCGCAATTGGTGAACATTCTCCGAGTCCTCGGCCGCGTCGGCGGCCAGGGGCAAATAATGCCACACCAAACCGAGCCGCGCGTCGAGCGCACGCCGGGCGACTTCCTGCAAAGGCTCGTCCGGCGAAGAATCGGCGATCCATTTGCCTTTACGGACCATCATAGGCTGAATAAGTTAATAACGGGGTCTGGGCGAACCGCGCAAAACCACAAGCGGCAATCCGTCATTGTGGGCTTTCCAGCCGCGTTCGTCTATCCAGCGAACCCCCTTCGCCATCAAGAAACCAGCCCCGGGCGTGACCGGCCCTTGTTTGACCCGCACTCGTTCGTTAGCGAATAGCTCGGAAGGCAAAACCATAACCATCACGCAGGCTGCAACTCTTGCGCCGACGCATCGCTGACCGATGCCAGGCGCAAACTGTTCGCCGGTGGGGCGCTCCCCGCTGATCGGATGTCTTTCGTTGGATTGTTTGTGTCGGAGAGCCCGATGTCGATGCTTACGCCCCGTTTCGAAGCGGCACTGTCTTTTGCGGCGGCGCTACACCGAGCTCAATTGCGCAAGGCCAGTTCCATTCCTTACGTCGCGCATTTATTGGCGGTGGCGTCGCTGGTGATCGAACACGGCGGCGGCGAAGACGAGGCCATTGCCGCTTTGTTGCACGATGCGATCGAGGATCAAGGCGGGCCCGCCATGGGCGAAGAAATTCGCCGCCGGTTTGGCGACCGGGTGGCGGAGATCGTGATCGACTGCAGCGACGCGAGCGCAACGCCCAAGCCGCCTTGGCGCGAGCGAAAAGAGTCGCACCTGGCGCATGTAGCTCGCGCGCCTGCCGCGGTGAAACTCGTGGTTGCGGCCGATAAGCTGCATAACGCCCGGTCGCTGTTGCAGGAATATCGGCGGCTGGGCGAGGCGTTGTGGCCGCATTTTCGCGGCGGCAAGGCGGGCACATTGTGGTACTATCGCGCAGCCCTCGAGGCCGTGCGTGGCGAGGCGCCGGCCGATCTGGTCGCCCAGCTTGAGGATGCCGTCATCCAGCTCGAGCGGTTGAGCGGCGAGTAGCGCCGCGCCCGCAAGATCTATGCGACGAGGTCTCCACCCTGCCGGCGAGCGGGCGAATTGGCTAAAGTACGCAGCCGCGCCCCCGGCCGGTTCAAGACCGCCGCGGGACGTTTTCGCGCCCTTCAAGTGATTGTCCAGGCGCTGTTGCGCCGCGCGGCGCAAGTTCATCAAGAACTCACAATCGGCTTATGGGGTGCTAATTGGCCACTGCCAAGATAGTCCGGCCGAGCAGAAGCCAGGGTCAGCCAATCAGCGACTTCACCACAAGTGCAGCCGCGATTCCGGCCCGGGCTACGCGAGGCAAGCGTGGGGCAAATGCCGTAGGACGGTGCAAACAAATTCTTTTCGATCCGCACGGCTCGGCTTCGTTTTCGAACTGATGCAGAAAGGAGGTAATCAACACTGGCGGCGGAGTTGAAACGAAGCCTCGGATAGGGACGTCTTGAAGAGCGGCGTTGTGTCGATATCGCTGAGTTACGGAGTGATTGGCTTTTAGGTTCGTTGCGTTGCGGCGATTTTCTTATTCCTTCGATTCCAGAGAGAACCAGTAATGACCAAGAAATTCAAAGGATTCACGCTGATCGAACTGTTGGTGGTGATGGTAATCATCGCCATCCTGGTCGGTCTATTGTTGCCGGCCGTGCAGGCGGCCCGCGAAGCGGCTCGCCGTACGAGCTGCTCGAACAACGTCAAGCAATTGGGCTTGGCTGCCCTCAACTTCGAAAGCGGCAAAGGCATTCTGCCTTCGGCCGGCGAAGGCAAGTTCGTGCTTGGCCCCACAACCACACCCGGCTATGGCAACTCGATTTACGACACCCAGTCGTTCTTCTCGCAAATTCTGGGGTATACCGAGCACAGCGACGTGGCTGCCGGTATGAGCTCGAACTACGTTTACAACGATTCCAACCAGATCGGCTTCGGCAACATCTACGCTGCTCAGACCAAGATTCCGACTTTCCTCTGCCCGAGCAATGGTCTCCGGCAGCCGGATCCGGACGGCTATGGCCAGACCGACTACATGCCGCTGGCCTACTGCGACATCGTCCCGCCGTTGAACTTGCAGGGCGCGACGAACCCCTTGTACCCGAGCCAGAGCGCGAGTTATACATTTGTTGGCGGCCGCGATAAAGTGCGACCCTTCAACAGTGCCCTGGGTCTGCTCTGTTTGGGTGGCACTCGCATGTCCGCGGTTATCGACGGCACGTCCCACACGGCGATCCTGGGTGAAGACACCGGCCGCAACTTCGACGCCGTGTTCCCCTACACGCTCTCGAAATACCCGGATCCGGTGTATGGCACGCCCCCGACAGCGACGTCCGTTGCCGGGCCTTCCAGCGGCGCCACTTTCTATCCGGCTGCTCAAGCAGGGTTTGGATTCTTGAGCAACCCGTTGAGCCTGGCCAGCGCGCCTGATAATGGTGGGACCGCGGGTACGCCGGCCAGCAACATCTCGCTGCCGAATGGCCTGAAATATACCGATAACACCGCGAACTCCGGTACATCCGGCGCCGCGCAGCTGATTGGCTACCACCAGTTGGGCCGTTGGGCCGATCCAGATTCGGGTAGCGGTGTCTCCGGCCCGCCGAATCAGACGGGTATTGGCAGCGCGGCCGCCACGACTGGGCAGTATCCTGCCTATACGCAGCCGGTCTTGAGCAACAACGCCTTCCCCACGGGTGGCCCAAACCCGGGCGCCGATGTGGTTGGCACGAACGTTTCCGCAGGCGGCGGTGCCTCGCCCACATCGGGCGGCTGTGCGTGGTTTTTCAATAACTGCGGTCCTAACGACGAATGGTGGAGCTTCCACAGTGCCGGCGTGAACCTTCTGTTCGCCGATGGCAGCGTACACTTCATCGCTTCGACGATCGACCCGGTGACGCTGCGGTTCCTCTGCTCGCCCAACGAGCTGGTCGCAGTTCCCAACGAAAACCTGTTCATCCCCGCGGGGCAGTAACGGGATTTTGTGGCTGGTTCGCACGCCTGGCTTGATGCGGGCGCAGTGTGCCTGCCGGTTTCTTTGGCCATCCCGGAGCAGCCTCAGGGCTCGTTCCGGGATGGCATTTTTTTTCTAGGGGTGTGCGCGATGAACAGATGGGTTGTATCGGGCCTGGGCTGCAAGCCAGCCTGCGCTGGCCCTGCTGGCCGCTTGCTGGATGCCGCCGTCCGCGGTCTGGGGCGATACGAATCCGAGGGACTTACGGAGCGAAATTTTCGCCATTCTGTCGCAAAACTGTTGGGAATGTCATAGCGCCGAAAGGAGCGAAGGCGGTCTGCGGCTGGACTGCCCGGCCGGTCTGCGTGCCGGCGGATTCTCCGGCAAGTCGCTGCTGGAGGGCGGGGCGGACGACAGCGAATTGTGCCGCCGCGTGAAATCTCGCGACCCGGCCTATCGGATGCCCAAAGGCCGGCGGCCGCTTGAGGCCCGCGAACAGCAATTGCTCGTCGACTGGTTGGGCCAAGGCGCACCGTGGCCGGAAGAGCAGATCGAGCGTGTGCGAAATCGCCGAGAGTTCTTCTCGCGGACTTTCTGGGCCCGATTGGGCCGGACCTTGTCGGGGCAGACTGCGGAGATACCGTTTGTTCAAGCGCAATTCGGCGTGCTGCTGGCAATCGTGATGGCAACGCTGTTGGCCGCACGCCTGCGGCGAAGCGCCGCGGTTGACGGCGACCGGCCCGCGGCACGCTGGCGGCAGTGGCTGGTTCGCTGGCGGCCCTGGCACGGTTGGCTGGCCGGCGCGCTGCTGATCGGCGGCGCTGGCGTGTTTTGGTTGTGGCTCGAATTTCTCGAGCAGCAACGCGTCATCGCGGTACTGCAGACGACAATCAGGCAGGCACAGTCGGTGCCGCGGGAGACTCGCGCCGTCTATGGCGCGCCGCCGCGGCCCGTCCAACCCTTTCGTCCAAGACGCGTAGGCGGTACGTACTTTCGCGGCAATCTGGAACGCCATCCGGCACTGTTCAACGGCGGCAACTATCGCACGGCGACGCTCGGGTTGTCACTGCTCGATGCCGCGGGCAACGAGCTCGCCGTAGGCAGCCCAATCGCCGACGGCCGCCTCGTCATACGGTTGGAAATCGCCCGAGCCGCGAATGTGCCGGATGCTTTGCTGGGTGACACGGTCATTTCGCAGTGGTTCGTCAGCGATCAGGATCTCACGAGCCCGGAATCGCGGATGCCCGCCGACATCGTGCGCTTCGCCACCTTGGAGCCGGGGCAGCGCTGGGTGGCGGACTTTCCCCTGGCACTGACGCAGCAAGAAGCAGACGGTTTCGGCGGCCGGCCTATTTACGTCTACCGTGCCCCGGCGGCGCTTGCGATCGGTGCTCCGATCCGTGCCGAGTGCCAATACGGGATTGCACACTCGCTGCCGGTCACGAGCGGCCGACTATCGGCCGACGCTGAGCTGTGGATGGGCTCGCTGAGAGTCAGCGACGATCTGGCCCTACCGCAGCCGCGACGAATGCCGCTGGAGGAATGGTTCGACGATCGGCCGATCCCCGAGCTACCCAGCTCCGATCCGCTGGACCCCTACGCCCCCGGCTCGCCGGCGCCATTCGCCTCGTTTGGCAATGCGACGGAGGCGGACGACTAGCTTCGGGCGGCCAAGGCCCGACCTGAGCACGGCGCTAGCGGGCGCTGCCGCTGGAACGGCGCTCGTCCGCGTTGGCTGGCGTGTGCTTGAGTTCTTGGGCGGCAGATCGGTTGCGGGCAGCGGCGACCATCCGTGGATCGATTTCGAGCGCCGCTTGGAAACATTTCAAGGCCTGATCCAGCTCGCCCTTGCGAGCCAGGCACAGTCCAAGGCTATTTTGCAGTTCTGCGGACGCGGGGATCAAAGCCGCCGCGCGCTGCAGCAGAAAAATTGCCTCGTCGGTTCGGCCGTTGTCGCACAAGGACGCCGCCATGTTCTGATAAGCCAGCACGTAACTCGGATCGATCAAGAGCGCCTGATTGAACTGCTCCAAAGCTTCTTCCAGGCGGCCTCGATCGGCGAGAAGGTTGCCGTAATTGAGATGCGCCTTGGCCGACGACGGGTCGATTTCCAAAACGGTTCGATAATGCGCTTCGGCCTCGTCATGGCGACCGGCCGCCTGCAACTCGATCGCCAGATTGAAGTGGGCGCGGGCCAGGCGGGGTTGATCCGGACGGCGCGCCGCTGCGCCTCGATCGCCGACAGGTGTTGACCGACGGCCGCCAGCGAGAGTCCTAGCTCGGAGTAAACCTCGGCAAACTGAGGATCGAGGGCAATGGATCGCATGAACGGTTCAATGGCCTCGGCCGGCTGCTGAATTCGATTCAAGGCGAGTCCCAGCGCGTAGTGCGCCCGGGGATTAAGCGGCGCACATTGGCAGGTTTCCGTCCACAAGGTAATTTCGTCGGCATAGACCTGGTTGCGGGCCCAAGTGAGCGTGCCCAGTGCGAGAACGGCAACTCCTGCGGCAGCGGCGACCGCCCAGCGCAAGCCTGACGAACGGGTGAATTGTTCGACCGCGAGGACAGCCAGGGCAACGACCGCAGCGAGCGGCAAATACATGCGATGTTCGACCATCAGGTCGCGGATCGGAAGGATGCTAGAGGTTGGGGCCAGAAAGAGAAAAAACGCAGCTGCCAAGAAGGCGGCCCGAAAACCGTGGGCCGCCGCCCAAGCGGTTGCCGCCAGCAACGCCATCACCACCAAGGCCGGTGCGATGACTTGATCCAGGCTGCTGGCGGCCGGCCAGGTATGATCTAAACACTGTCCGACCGGCCAAACGGCCAGGTGCAGATAATATAGGATGACGCCCGGTTGCGAAGCGAGATAAGTCCAGGGCGTTAGCCCGGCGACGATGATCGCGGTGCTTTCCGTTTGCCCGCGGGCAACCGACTCTTGGCTGCCGGCAGCGAACATTTCGCTCAGCAACGTGTGCAGCGTGGGCACAAGTATTGCGCCAGCCAGTAATACCGTGACCAACAACAGCGAACCGTACAGCAGCTTGCGTTGCCACACGGCACGCCAGTCGGGTGCGACGAACGTCCGATCGTACCAGAGCAGCAGCAGCGGAAACGTGATCATGGTTTCCTTGCAGCGCAACCCCAACGCATAGCATACGACGACTAGCGCAAGCCACAGCCTGCGGTTTGCGGCTGGCTCCGCGGCGCGGCAAAACGCGTACAGTCCGAGCACATACATCAGCGCTGCAGCCGACTCATAACGCTGGCAGATATAGGTGACCGCTTGTGTGTTTAGCGGATGCACCAGCCACAGCAGAGAAGTGATGAATGCCAGCCCCTCGGCATGCCGGCCGAAACGCTCGTTCAGTTTCGGGCCGACGAGCGTGCGCCGCATTAGTGCGAACAGACCTAGCCCCGTGGCCAGGTGGATCGCCAAATTGACCAGATGGTAGCCGCCGGGGTTCAGGCCGCCCAACGCATAGTTCACCGCGAACGAAAAATCGACCAACCCACGCTGGGAAGTCCAGCGCCTGGAGGTCGTCAAGACGACGAATTGCCGGGTTTTCGGCGATCGAGTTGTTGTCGTCAAAGACAAACGCTGCCCGCGAAACTGTTCGCGTAACAGGCAATCGCCGCCATTGCCAAGACAATCACGGGCCATCGCGGCCGGTAGCGCGCCAGACGCGGGTGGCAGCCTGGCGACGGAGCCGAGCCGTGTTTGTGTGACAAGGGTGCGGCATGGGCCATGACAGAACTTCCGCAGAACGCCGGTTCCGTTCCGAAAGCGGCGATCGGGGTGCTGACTTCGTCAATTGAGAGCTAACTTAGAGGATTTTGCTGGGTGCTGGCAGGAATTTCAACCGCGTAACCCGATTCTAATCAATCCTCAAGCCGCCGAGCGCAAGTCGGACGGCGATGCCTTCTCGACGGCGGCAACCGCCTGCTAACGCATTTCTGACACGGGCACTCGCCTGCCACCGCGGCTGCAATGATACAATTACCACAATGAGCGACCCGCGCACTGCCGCCCTGGGGGTTTGGATCGTCGTCGCCGCCTACAACGAATCGGCGCGGCTGGCCGCGACTTTGCGCTCGCTGGAGTCCGGCTACGCCAACATCGTCGTCGTCGACGACGGATCGACCGACGGCACGCTTGCTATTGCCAGGCGGCATCGCGTTTGGGTCTTGCGGCATCTGGTCAACTGCGGGCAAGGAGCCGCGCTGCAGACGGGGCTCGACTTCGCGCTTGACGCGGAGCCGAAGCGGTGGTCACGTTCGACGCCGACGGCCAGCACTCGGTCGAGGATATCCCGTGCTTGCTCGCGCCCATCTTCGCCGGCCGTGCCGACGCCGTGCTGGGTTCGCGATTCTTGGGCACGTCGCCGCATATTCCCTGGTCGCGCTGGCTGGTGCTCAAGCTGGGAGTGATGTTCACCCGGGTCGTATCGCGGATCCGGGTGACCGACACGCACAACGGGTTGCGTGCCTTCTCGCGGCGGGCGGCGACGCGCTTGCGGATCAGCCAGAACCGGATGGCTCACGCCTCGGAGATTCTTGAGCAGATTCGCCGCTACCAGATCTCGTATTGCGAAGTGCCGGTGACGATTCGTTATAGCGAAACGAACCTGGCCAAGGGGCAAAGCTCCTGGAACAGCCTGCGGATTGCCGCCCAGTTCTTGCTTGGAAAGGTCGTGCGATGAACAATTTTCAGTGGATCTCCCTATCGGGATTGGCGGCCGTGCTGCTGTGGGACTTGCGGTCGCTGCTGCGCGACGCAGGGCACTGGCGCCTGTACTTCGCGCGGATCGGACTTTGGCTCCTGGCGATCGTCTGCGTGTATCGGCCCGAGCTGACGTCGCTGGCGGCCCGATCGTTGGGCATCGATCGTGGCGCGGATCTGATTGCCTACGGCTTTCACTTTGCGTTTCTAGGCACGTCGCTGTACTTCTATTCGCGCTATTTGCAGTTGCGCACGACCGTCACCGAATTGGTCCGGCATCTGGCGATTCGCGAGGCGTCGTGGGGAGACTGCCAGCAGCAGGGGCCTGATTCAACAGCGAAGAACCGTTAGATGGACTTCTTTCACACGTCAATCAGCCCCCGGGCAATTGCTCTGGCCGAAGAGACGCTACGATCGACCTTCGTTAGCGAGGGCCGGCGTGCGCAGCAGTTCGAATCGCGGCTGGCCGAACAACTGGGCCTGATCGGGCCGGTCGTCGTCAACAGTGGCACTTCGGCCCTGCATTTGGCCCTGGCGATCGCTGGTGTGGGCCCGGGAGACGAGGTGATCCTGCCGGCCCAAACGTTCGTGGCGACCGGGATGGCGATCCTCATGCAGCGGGCAACGCCGGTCTTTGCCGACATCCAGCCGCAGACCGGCAACCTCGATCCAGACTCGGTTCGCGGCAAGATCACTGCGCGCACCCGCGCCATCATGCCGGTGCATTGGGCCGGTTATCCGTGCGACATGGACGAGATCAACGATGTGGCCGACGAGCACGGTCTGATCGTGGTCGAGGACGCCGCGCATGCCTTGGGCGCCGAATATCGCGGCCGGCCGGTGGGCGCGCTGTCGCGATTCACGTGCTTTTCGTTTCAAACGATCAAGCACCTGACGACCGGCGATGGCGGCGCGCTCTGCTGCCTGCGGGATGAGGATTGTCGCGAGGCGCGGCGGCGGCGCTGGTTCGGCATCGATCGCGAGCGGGACCGGCCCTCGGTACTGGGCGAACGGGTTTATCACCTGACGGAAGTCGGCTACAAGTATCACATGAACGATCTGGCGGCGGCCCTGGGATTGGGAAACCTGGAAGACTTTCCGGCGCAGCTTGCCCGCCGCCGCGGCATTGCGGCCCGATACCGGCGCGAATTGGCCGACGTTCCCGGTCTGACCTTGCTCGAGAGCCGCGAGGATCGCCGGTCGGCGGACTGGTTGTTTACGATCTTGGTCGACCGGCGGGAGGCGTTCGTCGAGCATCTGGCCCGGCACGGCGTTCCCGCGTCGGTGGTGCATCTGCGGATCGATCGCAATGGCGTATTCGGCGGGCTTCGTGGCGATCTGCCGGGGCAAGCGCAGTTCGATTGCCGACAAGTCTCGTTGCCGATCCATCCCGGGCTGACCGACGAAGATCTCGATCAGGTTTGCGCCGCGGTCCGGCAGGGCTGGTAGAACCGTCCCGAAGCATGAATGCCAAGAGGAACGATTGATGAAAGTCGCCGGCGAAAGCATTTTCAAACGCTACCCTCAGTTGATGACACTGCGCGGACTGGTGGCGGATGACATCGTCGAGCAGGAAGTCGATCGCTGGGCCGACCAGTTCGAGGATTGCCTGGCTGCGGCACGGCAGCGGATTCCAACCGTGCGGCTCTGCGATATCTTTCCGGCCGAACTCGAGCGATTACCCATCCGGCTGGAAAATTTTCTCGGGCATTGGGGCAACGTGTCGATCGAAGAAGTGGCCAAGCTGGCGTTGATTGCCCGCTGGCTCAAGCCGCAGCGAGCGCTGGAAATCGGCACGTACAACGGCATGACGACGCTGCAGCTCGCGCTCAACGCAGGTCCGCAGGCCACGATCTACACGTTGGACTTGCCCGACCACGTCGCCGACTTGTCGGGACTCAGTCCGATCGATCGTGCCGTGGCGTTTAGTCTGCGCAATCGCTTTGGCACCGCCAGGGGATCTTATTTTCGCGATCGCCCGGACGTGCAAATTCGCCAGTTGCTCGGCGAGTCGTCGACGTTCGATTATGCCTCGGCGATCGACGGACCGGTCGATCTGGTCTTCATCGATGCCGCGCACGACTACAAACACAAGCAGATCGATTCGGAGAACGCCTTGCGTTTGCTCTCGGACCGCGGCGTGATCGTCTGGCACAACTATGCGGATGTATTGGTTCCGGACGTGACACGTTATCTGCTGGACTTCGCGGGCAGCGGACGAAGGGTCGTTCATTTGCGCGGCACAATGCTGGCGATCTACCGTGCGGACGGAGCAGACTGATGAGTCGTCGCGTGGGCATTTTATTTCTGGGGGCATCGCGGCTCGTCGATCTGCTCGAACGGTTTCAGCGTGCGGCCCAGCGGGAGCAGATCGCGATCGATCTATTCTCGATCGAGGACGATGCGCCTTGGCACGCAATCGGCGCGGCGAAGCTGCGCGCATTCTGCCCGGACCGCCGTTTGACTCGCAAGAATTTGCCGACTATTTGGCCGAGCAGGTGTCTGGGCATGGCGTCGAAATCGTGGTGGCCACGATCGATGCCGGCGTGGTCCCCCTGGCTCAAATTGCGCCGGCCTGGCATTCGCGCGGGATCACGGTGTTCGCCTCGACTGCCGAGTCGTGCGCCCGCATGGCCGACAAGCTGCAGGCGAACCAGTGGTTCGAAGAAATCGACCTGCCCGTTCCCGGCGATCGCGGCTGGCCACGGTTGGCGAAACCGCGTTTTGGCGCTTCGTCGCGAGGGCATTTCATCCTGGCGGATCAGGCCGAACTGGATTTCTGGTCCGCGCGCGACGACGCCTCGCAATTCGTCGTTCAAGACCTGGTGCGGGGCACGGAATACAGCGTCGATGCCTATGTCTCGCGCAGGCCGCGTGCTGGGGGCAGTGGCGCGAGCGGGTCGCGCGTTTCGGGCGGCGAGGTCATGGTGGCTTGCACTCGCCACTGCGAACCGGTGCTCGCCGTGGCCCGCCGACTGCTGGCTCAACCCGGCTGGTTCGGCCCACTCAACATCCAGATCATGATGACGGACGACGGGCCGCGTTTGCTCGAAGTCAACCCGCGCTGCGGGAGCGGAATCACGCTTTCCATGGAAGCCGGACTGGATGTGGCCGGCTGGATGTTACGCGAACACCTCGGTCGCAGCCTGCCCACGGGCGAATTAGAATGGCCGGCAGGTCTGTGGCTCTCGCGATCACGCAAGGATTTCTTCCTATGGTCATCTTGATCGACATCGACGGCACGATCTGCACCGAAGAAAGCCCGTCTGACCGGCCGCTGGCGCTGCCTTTGCCAGGCGCGATCGAAGGGGTGAATCGACTCGTCGATGCCGGGCATACCGTCATTCTGTGGACGGGGCGCGGCTGGGATCAATACCGCATGACAAAGCATTGGCTCGACGAACACGGCTTTCGGTATGACCAGCTACTGATGGGTAAACCCATTGCCAATTTGATCATCGACGACCGAGCTCGACGATTCGCAGGTTGGGACCACGATTACGTCGCAACGGCGACGCAGGCCACCAGCCGATTCACGCGAAAGGAGGGCTGATTGGCCATGCCATCGCGCGAGTCGAACATGCCGCTGGCGAATGCCCCCCGCTCAGTCGCCGTTTTCGGCGGCGGCGGATTTCTCGGCCGCCACGTGGTTCGCCTGGCTGCGGCTAGCGGTCTGAATGCCATCCCGCTATCACGCCGCAACGGTTGCGATCTGGCCGACTCGTCGGTCGTGGAAGAGCGCTTGGGCGACTCTGCGCCCGGCCGCGATCATCAACTGTGCCGCCCACGTCGGCAGCGTGCACTATGCCATGCGTAACTCCGCCGACATGATGCAGGACAACGTCCAGATCATCATGAATCTGTATCGCGCGGTGCAGCGGGTCTGTCCGACCGCCAAAATAATCCATCCGATCTCGAATTGCTCTTATCCGGGCGAGGCCGTCGTGCAGCGCGAAAGTGAATGGCTTGACGGCCCGGTGCATCCTTCGGTGCGGGCTTTCGGCAGCCACCGGCGGCTGATTTACGAGGTGGCCGATTGCTATCGCAGGCAGCACGGGATCCGCTCGATCAATTGGCTGATCCCCAATGCCTACGGTCCTGGCGATCGGACCGATCCGGACCGAGTTCACGCGCTCAATGGAATCATCATTCGGCTGATTCAGGCGCAGTGCCGAGTCCGAAAGCTTCGAGATTTGGGGAACCGGCAAACCGATTCGCGAGTGGGGTTACATCGAGGACGTCGCGCGGATTCTCGTGCAATCGGTCGACTTGGATGAGCAGCTCTATCCGGTGAACCTGGCCCAAAATCGCGGTTATTCGATTCTGGAAATCACCGAGATCGCCGCGCGACTGCTGGATTACCGGGTCCGACTTACGTTCAATACCCAGTTTCCCGACGGTACGATGGTCAAGGTGCTGAGCGACCAGGAATTCCGCGCACGCTATCGCGATTTCCGCTTTACTCCGCTCGAAGAAGGCATTCGGCGCACGATCGATTACTACCGCGGCGAATCGCCCGTTGAGCTGCTTGCCGAGAAAGATGGAGCATGAAAGTTCTGGTAACCGGCGGCGCCGGATTCATTGGTTCGGTGCTCGTCCCGATGCTGTTGGGCGATGGGCACTCGGTGCGGGTGCTCGACAATCTGATGCACGGCGGCAATTCGCTGTTGCCGTTGTTTCGCGACCGGCGGTTCGAGTTTCAGCGGGGCGATATCCGCGATCTGCCGACGGTGCGTACAGCGGTCCAAGGATGCGATGCGGTGATTCATCTGGCCGCGATCGTCGGTTTTCCGGCCTGCCGCCGCTTTCCCGACTTGGCGCAGACCGTCAACGTCGAGGGAACGCGCAACGTCGCCGCCGCGGCCGGCCCCGATCGGTTGGTGCTGTTCGGTTCCACCGGCAGCAATTACGGAGCGCTGGTGGATGACCTCTGCACGGAAGAGACGCCGCTCAACCCGCTCAGCCTGTACGGCAAGACCAAGACGGCCGCCGAGCGGCACTTGATGAACAACTGCCGCACGGTGGCCTATCGATTTGCCACCGCGTTTGGCGTTTCGCCGCGGCTGCGGCTTGATTTGTTGATCAACGAATTCGTCTACCAGGCGGTGAAGTTGAAATACCTGGTGATCTACGAGCGGCACTTCATGCGGACCTTCATTCACGTGCACGACATTGCCCGCTCTTTCCTGTTCGCTCTCGATCATGCCGACCGCATGGCGGGTCAGGTGTACAACGTAGGCAGCGCTACGCTGAATTTCAGCAAGCAGCAGTTGTGCGAAATGATCCGCAGCAAGGTCGACTACTACTTGCATTTCGCCGAGGTCGGCGAAGACCAGGACAAGCGGAACTATTGCGTGTCGTACGACAAGATCAATCAGGTCGGCTACCAGACGACCATTTCGCTCGAGGACGGGATCGACGAACTGATTCGAGCCGATGGACGCGGTCGAAATCCACAGCCCCTACTCGAACGTGTAAACCGTCGCCTCTCGTGCGAACCTAGCGCGGAACGTCCGATCGATATGGCACCGGCCCCGAGGGGAGATATGACTGCTGGCCCCTTGTCGGAATCGGCCACGGTGGCTAGGCAAATCGCAACCGACCGGCCCAGGATCAGCTACGTGCTGGCGACCTGGAATCGTGCGGCATTCTTGCGGCAGGCGCTCGAGCAGGTCCGCGATTGGATCGATCCGCAAGACGAGTTGATCGTGATCGACGGCGGTTCCACGGATGACACCCGGTCCGTCGTCGCATCGTTCGGCAACCTGATCAGCCGATTCGTCTCGGAGCCGGACCGCGGCGAGGCCCATGCGTTCAACAAAGGAGTGCTCGAGTTCGCGGGGTCATTATGTAAAGTTCTTGTCTGACGACGATCAACTCAACCCCGAGGGGCTTCGGCAAGCCGCCGAGATTCTCGCTCGCCGGCCGGAAATCGACGTCTTGCTCTGCGGCGGCGATTCTTACATCCGCCAGGCCGACGGCCGCCTGTCGTTCGTCCGCAACATCAGCCTGCCGCGGGGGACCAACATCGCCAAGAACTTGCACGCCGTGTTATTCCAGGCCAGTTGCGGCGTGGGACTGTTCGTGTCGCGACGGGCGATCGCCTGGGTCGGGCTGTTGGATCCGTCGTTCAAGGCGGTCGACTCGGACTATCTCGCGCGGCTCTGCTATAGCGGCCTGGATATCCGCTACGCCCACTTGCGATTGTTCCGGCACATTGAGCACCCCCATTCTGGCCAGCGGCAACGCGGGCGGATGATTGCCGACGTCCTGCGGATCATGCATCGTTATCGCCGCTACGACCTGATGGCCTGGTGGGTGGGGTCGGCGCTAATGCGACGGCTGACCCGCCGGCAAGCGAGCGATTCGACCTATCGCGGAGGCGACGGTGATTGGGACGGCAGCGTATGGTAGACCGGATCGGTCCGGGACCGTACGCTGTCGAAAGCCCCAGCGTCGTCGGCAGACGCGGCGTTCGACTTCGGGACGCGCTCGGCGGCGCGAGCAAGTTCTGCGGGAGCCTGCGATGACCGCTTTCTCGTTATTCGGCTTCCTGTCGTCCGCTCTCGGCGGCGCACTGCTGCGCGGCGGCGATCGCTCGCCGGTCACGAAGATTGCCGTCATGGCCGCTTGCCGCGGCTTCGGCTTTGCATTCTCCCTCATGGTCATGCTGTTGTTGACGCGCGCGCTCGCGCGGGACGATTACGGGACCTTGTCGGTCGCGCTGGCATTGCAATCTTACCTGGGCGTGTTTTCGCTGGCGGGCGCGCGCACGATCAGCCTGCGCGAGGCGTCTCGGCATCCTGACCACATCGAGCCGATCGTTGGCGCCGATTTGCGCCTGGTCTGCGGCAGCGCGCTCGTTTGGTGGATGCTGCTTTTCTTGCTACTGGTGTTTCAGCCGGGGTGGGGCGGCCAGCGCTGGGTTTACTTGTTGGCTGCCAGCGGAACCCTGGCAATGGTGGCCGATCTGCAAGGATTCTTCGACGCCCGCGGCCAGCAAGCGACCGGCGCGCTGCTGAGCGGGGCCGGAGACGCCTGTGCCCTGGCGGCGATCGGTCTTTGGCTGGTCTTCGGTTCGCAGAGTCTGCTGGCGCTGGCTGCCATTTTCAGCGCACGCTTCGTCGTCAGTTTTGCAGTGCAAGCCTGGGTCCTGCCGCTGCGCTGGCGGCAAGTGCTGCGAGGCGCGGGACCGTGGCCCGGCCAGATGTTCCGGCCGGCCATCTGGATCACGCTGACTCAAATCGCTGCCGGCGGGCTTTTGCCACTAAACTTGTTTTTGACCCGCGCGAAGATGGGGCCGGAAGCCGCCGGCGTCATGGGGATCGCGGTGCAAATTGCCGGCGTGTATTTCACGGTGGCCGTGCTGGCCAGCAGGTTGGCGTTGCCCCGCGCGGCGCGGAAGGAGGGGCTGACGC
Organism: uncultured Planctomycetia bacterium; assembly: GCA_963699445.1. Classification (GTDB taxonomy): domain Bacteria; phylum Planctomycetota; class Planctomycetia; order Pirellulales; family PALSA-1355; genus CAWCAX01. The sequence continues at coordinate 1,209,445 of CAVOTX010000011.1, read as the reverse complement.
GCGAACAAATGCATTCGATCGTGCTCTGGTTCGCCGGTTACGTCATTTCGCTGGCCCTGGTCGCGATCGTGTCTTTGGCCGGGCTCGTCTACTACCTGCTGCCGGACGGCTACGCCTCTGCCTTCCTGCCCGCCGCAATCCTGCTGGGCGCCATGACGATTCAGACGTTGGGGGAACTGCCCGGGATTTACCTGCTGATCAACCATTGTGAGCGGCAATTGCTCGTTTGCTGGATGGGGATTTTGGCGATCTTCGCTCTGGCATTTTGGCTGCTGCCGCCGGCTTACGGCCTGCTGGCGGCGCCGCTGGCCACGTTATTTGCAGTATTCGTCGGGCAAGGCCTGTTGGTTGTCTCCGCGGTACGACAAGCTCGCAGGACGCGGCGGTCGGACGAGACGCCAACCGCAGCGATCCTGACGGTGGTTGCCGAGCCGTGAGTGATCCTGCGCCGATTCCAACGCCCGTTCCTGGTAACTTTTGAGCCGACAGCCGCGTGTCGTGGCATTCGGCGTGCCATTCCATGAAATGAACGAGTCATGGGCATCCTTCTTAGCATCATCATTCCGGCCTATAACGCCGCAGACAGCCTCTCGCGGACGCTCAGTTCTTTGAGTCGGATTGCCCCGGCCCATCGAGCCGAGGTGGAAGTGATCGCCGTCAACGACGGCTCGAGCGACAATACGCTGGCAATTCTGCAGGAAGCCGCGAATCAAACGCAGGGTTGGCTATTTCGCCTGATCGACAAACCGAATGGCGGCGTCTCTTTCGCTCGAAATACAGCGATGCATGTGGCCCAGGGCAAATGGATCGTGCTGCTGGACGCCGACGACGAATTGGCGTTCGATCCGATGCCGATTCTCGCCGCCGACCCGCCCGGCTCTTGCTTGGGTTTCGCGGTGGAATACCGTCGCCACAATCGCCGCCTGAAGCGCGCGATTCCACCTTGTCTGACGAGCGCCACGTGGGCGGATGTGCTGACGGCGGAGAATCCATTTCCCACGACTTCCTTGATTATCCGCCGGGACAGAATCCAGACGTTGTTCGACACGCGTGTGACGTTTGGCGAAGATTGGCTGTTTTGGTTGCAGAATCCCGCGATTTTTTCGCAAATGCAGATCTATCCCCAGATCACGGCTGCCATCATTCACTTGCACGACCGAAACGCCAGTGGAGATTTCGAACTGGCCGGCCAAAATCGCGTGCGGATCGCGGAAATTGTCGGCAAACTGTTGGCGACGACGCTCAGCCTCAAACAGCGGAATAACCTGCGCATCCAACGTCAGATCGGTCGATTGCAGCAACGCCAGGGGATGGATTTGCGTTCGTTCGTCTTGGTGCCGTGCCGGCTAAGCCTATATGGGAAGCTGTGGATCTACGCGGTCGCTGCGATCTGCGGCATCCGAGCGACGCCTTACCGGCAGAATTCGAAAAATGGCGGACCGAGCGTTTAGGGAATGGGCGCAAACGAAAAATAACTTCTGCCCGCAACCCCTCTCCGTCCAAAGAGAGGGCAGGGTGAGGGTCCGCAAGAAACGGAAGTTGTTTTTCGTTCGCGCCTTAGCGATTGGCAGGCCGACGAATAAGATGGCCTGAAGACAAGCACGTACCCCCTTGTGTCGACCGGCATTCATATCCTTTGAATTGGTTCGGCCACGATGCACGACTCTCTGACAATTGCGATTCCCTACTATAGCGGCAAGCACTTGCTGGCGCGCGCGATCGAGAGCGTTTTGAATCAAACCAGCGGCAGCTGGAACCTGATCGTTTGCGACGACAGTCCGGCCGACGAAGGAGTCGGCGAGATGGTCGGCGCTTATCGCGACGCCCGCATCCGCTACCGCCGCAATCCTTCGACCCTCGGCTTGGCGGGCAACTGGAATGCGTGCCTCGATGAAGCGCAAACCGACCTGGTCACCATCCTGCACGCCGACGACGAACTTTTGAATCGGTACTGCGAGGTCATGCTGGCGGCGGCGGAAGACGATCCGCGCGCTGTCGGATATTTCTGCGAGGCGATGATCATCAACGCACGGGGAGAGAAGTGTTTTTCCTTTCCGGACAAGGTGAAACGGCTGCTGCGGCCCGGCGCCGGTGGACGGATCAAGCTATCCGGCCCGGCGGGCTTGGCGCCTGCTGCGGGGCAACTTCATCATGTGCCCGACCATGTGCTATCGGCGCAGTGCGCTGGGCGGTCGGCGTTTCGATCCTCGTTGGCAATTCGTGCTGGATCTGGAATTCTTCGCCCGCTTGTTGCTCGACGGCGAAACCCTGCTGGGCCTGCCGGTGGTAGCGTATGCCTATCGGCGCCACGGTGACAGCGCCACGGCTCAGCAAACCAAGAACTTGCACCGCTTTGTGGAAGAAATCGAAATCTATGAATGTCTGGCGGATATCGGCAAGTTGAGAGGATTCCCCGAACTCGAGTCAGTCGGTCGCAGGAAGCGAATCGTCGGCTTGAACCTGGCCTATTGCGCGGCCAAAGACCTGCTCGGCTTGAGGCTGCGCGACGCCGGCCGAAAAATTGCGCTGTGGCGGAATCTGCATCGGCAATCAACACGAGCAACCGCTCCCGACGCTCGGTCGCCGGCGAGTGAGCCGGTGGCAGAATATCCCGAGAAACAATAGCGAGAAGCGGGATTATCCCTGCTGGCGCGGGCGTCCTCGGCCGCTGCCTGTTCAGGCAACGGACCACCGAGGAAGCAGGTCCGCGCGATCAACTTGCTCGAAGATTCGAGTCTGAGGGCGGATTTGCCTTGAAACTAGGCCAGCCCTCTCGGTACGATGCTCGAACGAATTGGGTATCGAAGCGAGCCTGGACAATGAGGTCAGGTTTCCAACGCAGCCCGCCGCGGTCGACGAATTGTCGGCCGCGGCGGGCTGTTTTTTTTGCCAAGGGAAGGGCGATGGCCAAGATGCCAAGGGTCAAATTGAAACCGTTCCACACGCCGGCCGATCTGCCCGACCGCACCAGCGGCCGCCGGCCCGTGCAGTTTGGACCGGTGCAGATCGGCAAAGACACCTTGATGCCGCTGGGCATGGTGGGCGGACTGCTGCTGGCAGTCGTGGGTTGCTACACCTGGCTCGATTCGCGGTTCGACGGGCTGAATCAGAACAATAACAGCCGATTCATCGAGATCGCAGCCGCCTTGCGCGGCGTCGAAGACCGGCTGCGGGATCTCGAGCTCAAGCAGCATCGCCGTTGGGACAGTCTCGACATGAAAGAATGGATGGTCGAGCTCAAGCGGCTCAATCCCGACTTGCAAGTGCCCCCGGTGCCGGCAACGGACGGGTAGCGGAAGACGGCAAGAACAAAGCTACGGAGGAAGGAAACCGCAAAGGCGCAGAGACGCAAAGAAAAAGGGAAATGAATCCTACTGGTACGGAGACACAGAGAAGAGAAACAATGGCCACGAGAAACGCAAAAAGTGCTGAGGAGTCACGCGGACGCGCTGGGACCGTGAAATAGGAATGTTCTCCGCGTCTGGGCCCAAAGTGCCGGGATAAGACCAGCTCCAGGCGCTTCCAAAGCCGGATCTCCAAATCGTCTCTCTGTCCTCTCCCAGTCCCTGTAGTTTCCGTCAGCTTTCATTCCTCTTTGCGTCTCTGTGTCTTTGCGGTGACCGTCCTCGTTTGGCCGGCTGCGACTTTTTGTTATTGAATCGAGCAACCATGCAAATTCGCGATCGAATCAAAGAACTGCGGCGCGTACCGGCGGCGCAATTGCGTCCCAACGCCCGCAATTGGCGCACGCACCCGCCAGCGCAGCGCGATGCGCTGCGCGGGCGTTCTGGCCGAAGTCGGCTACGCCGGCGCCCTGTTCGCGCGCGAGCTGGCGGACGGCTCGCTCGAATTGATCGACGGACACCTGCGCGCCGAAACCACGCCCGATGCGTTGGTGCCTGTGCTCGTTTTGGACGTGACCGAAGCGGAGGCCCTGAAACTGCTGGCGACGTTCGACCCGCTGGGCGGCCTGGCGGAAACCAACCAGGCGGCCCTGGACGACGTGTTGGCGCTTGTCGAGACCGACAGCGACGCTGTGCGTTATTTGCTGGCCGATCTGGCTGCGCAGCCGGCAGGCGGGCAGGGGGGCGAACCCGATCTGACCGATCAACGCCTGGCTCTGGAGCTTTTTCAAGTCGTGGTCGAATGCCAGGACGAGGACCAGCAGCGGAGTGTCTTCGAGCAGATCAGCGCTCAAGGCCTGAAGTGCCGGCTGCTGAATTTGTAATTGGTTTCCCATTCCCCCCTGAGCGACTCTGCCGATGCCGCAAGTCGAGGTCAGTGTCAGTTGCCCGCTGTACGACTCGTTCCGGGTCCAGCAAGTCGCCGGACTATTCGATGTGCCGCTGGCCGAGCGGGCGAGCACACGTTTTGTGGCCGAAGTGCCGGACCTTGCCGAACCGTGGCAGATCGGTTTGATCGTGGGTCCTAGCGGCAGCGGCAAGAGCACGATCGCGCGAGCCGCCTATGCCGACCGGCTCTACGCCATGCCCGGCTGGCCGCCGGACCGCGCCGTGGTCGACGGCTTCGGCGAGCTGCCGATGCGCACGATCGTGGGTTTGCTGACCGCGGTGGGCTTCAGTTCGCCGCCGGCCTGGATCAAGCCTTATCAGGTGCTCAGCGGCGGCGAGCGCTTTCGCTGCGACCTGGCTCGGGCGCTGCGGCCGCCATGGAGTCGGCCACTGCCGGCTCGAATACTGCCGGCTCGAGCACTGCCGGCTCGAGCACTGCCGGCTCGAGCACTGCCGCGTCGAATACCGCCGAGGCCGGCGCCCGCTGGTCGTATTCGACGAATTCACCAGCGTCGTCGATCGCCGGGTGGCGCAGGTCGGATCGGCGGCGATCGCCAAAGCCGTGCGCGGCACCTTGGCCCGGGTGCGGTTCGTGGCCGTGAGTTGCCACTACGACGTGGCCGAGTGGCTCGAACCCGACTGGGTGCTCGACATGGCGACGCGGCGCCTCGAACGGAGGCGTCTTCGGCGACCGAACGTCGAATTGGAAATCTACCGCTGCCATCGCAGTCTCTGGAGCTTGTTTGCGCCGCATCACTATTTGAGCGGAAGTTTGAGCGTTGCGGCGCGTTGCTACGCGGCCCTGTGGCGCGGGCAGCCCGTTTCGTTCTGCGCCACGCTGCCGCAGATCGGACAGCGCGGCTATTGGCGAATCACGCGCATGGTCACGCTGCCCGACTATCAGGGCATCGGCATCGGCATGCGGGTGGCCGAGGCGGTTGCCGGACTGTATCGCGACGAGGCTTTGCGAATGGGAATTACGGCCAGCCATCCGGCGGTGATCGCGCATTGCGCGCGCTCGCCGCGGTGGCGGACCGTGCGGGTGATGAAGACCGGTTCGCGCGGCACCGACCGTTTCATCCGCGGCTATCGCGGTTCGACGGGTCGGGCCGTGGTGTCGTTCGAGTTTCTCGGAGCGCCGCAGGAGCAGCCATGAACGCTCGTTTCACGTGCCGGCCGCCGATCTCTGCCCCGTGGATCGATTCTCCCTCAGCCCAAATGACCTAAAAGTGCCCGAGCGCAAATCGAAAGCCACAACCAGCCGGGCCACGCCCGCCCGGGCGCCGCGAAAAGCCAGCCCGCGGCCCAAAGCGGCTCCCTCGGCCCCCGCCCCGGCGCCCGCTGCGTGCCGGTCGAGGTCCGTACCAAGGTGTCGTTGGATGAGGGAAAGCGGCGAGAAGTGATTGCCATTTTGAGCGTAGGTTGCAGCCGCGCGACGGCGGCCCAATATGTCGGCTGCCACGGCACGACCATTACCCGCACCGCCACGCGCGACGCGGAGTTTGCCCGGCAGGTCCGGCAGGCCGAGTCGCTGCTGGAAATCAAGCACCTGAAGAACATCGACGCGGCGGCCAAAGACACGCGGTATTGGCGGGCCGCGGCTTGGCGCTGGAGCGCAAGTATCCCGATCGCTGGGGACCGCGCCGGGCGCATGCCTTGTCTCCTGCGCAGGTCGGCCAGGCTTTGCAACAGTTCGCTCAACTCGTGATCGACGAGGTGACCGAAGAGGAAACCCGGGAGCGGATCCTCAAGCGGCTGGATGAATTGGCGGCCGAGTTGGATCAGCAAGAAACCGAGGCGGCCGACGATGACCTCTAATCCCTGGCCACGCGGCGGGCGGCGCAAGCGCGCCCAGTGGGCACGCGAGCTGGGCGGCCGCATCGAGCGTCTCAGACGGCTCGGGGCCCCGCAGCCCGCAGGCCTGCTCGATTGGGGCCGGACGTACCTGCCCGCGCATTTCCGGCAGGCCCCCTCGCAAATGCATCGCTGGCTGGCCGATCAGCTCGACGGTTTGATTTGCGCCGGGGGGTCAAGCTGAACGTGATCGGTCCGCGGGGCGGCGCCAAGTCGACGCTCGTGACGCTGGCCCACGTGCTGCGCGCCGCGCTCGAAGGCTGGGAGCCCTATGTCTGGATCGTCTCGGATACGCGCGGCCAGGCTTGGGGTCACTTGGACAACGTCAAGCTGGAACTGGTCGAGAACGAGCGGCTGGCCGAGCGGTACGCCGGGCACGTCGGACGCGGCCCCGTCTGGCGCTCCGGGGCCATTCAACTCGCCAACCGCGTTCGCATCGAGGCTTTCGGCGTCGGACAGAAAGTCCGCGGCCGCCGCCGCCGCGCTGATCGGCCCAGCCTGATTGTCTGCGACGACGTGCAAAACGACAGCCACATGGAATCGGCCCTGCAGCGCGAACGTTCGCGCCGCTGGTTTCAGGGCACGCTGCTCAAGGCGGGCAACAAGCTCACGAACATCGTAAACCTGGCCACCGCCTTGCACCGCGATGCGCTGGCGCTGGAGCTGGCTCGCACGCCGGGCTGGATCTCGCCGACGTTTCGCGCCATCGAGCATTGGCCCCACGACATGACGCTGTGGCAAGCCTGGGAAACGATCTACTGCGACGCCGACGATCCCGGCCGCCGCCAGCGGCCCGCGACTTCTACCAGCAGAACCGGCCGGCGATGGACCTGGGCGCGGAACTCTTGTGGCCCGAGGAGGAAGACCTGTACACGCTGATGTGCATGCGGGTGGAAGGGGGCAAGGTGGCCTTCGAGCGCGAGAAGCAAGGCTCGCCGGCCAACCCCGACCTGTACGAATGGCCCGACGACGACTTCGCCCGGCACATCTGGTTCGACGCCTGGCCGGCCGATCTGCGGATCAGGACCTTGGCCCTCGACCCCAGCAAAGGCCGCGACGACCGGCTCGGCGATTACTCGGCCTTCGTGCTGTTGGGCATCGACTCGGCCGGCGTGTTGTACGTCGAGGCCGACTTGGCGCGGCGGCCGATCAGCCAGATGGTGGCCGACGGCGCCGAGTGGGTGCGCACGTTCCGGCCCGACGCCTTCGGCATCGAGGCCAACCAGTTCCAGGATTTGTTGGGCGAAGTGTTCGTGGCCGAGTTCCGCCGCCAGGGTTTGTGGAACGCGGCGCCCTGGAGCATCGAAAACCGGGTGAACAAGCAGGTGCGGATTCGCCGCCTGGGCCCCTACCTGGCCCAACGCCGGCTGCGGTTCAAGGCCGGCTCGCCGGCGACGGTGCTGCTGGTCGAGCAGATGCGCGAGTTTCCGGTCGGCGCGCACGACGACGGCCCCGACGCGCTGGAAATGGCGATTCGCCTGGCCGACCAATTGTGCGGCGCCCCGGCCGACGACGGCTTGGGCAACCGCCTGCCCCTGGGAGGGTGATTCAAGTTTGTCTCAGGCGCGAACGAAAAATCACGTTGCGCCATCAATCCCTTTCCCTCCAGGGAGAGGGCAGGGTGAGGGTCCGTCTTCCTGGTGAGGGTCCGTCTTCCGGCAGAGGGCAGGGTGAGGGTCCGGCAGTGCGGTCATCAGCGTCCTGAGTTAGTAATTCGCGTTGTTTGTCCGCCTGTAGGAGGCGACTCCGATCGCCGACACGTGGCGTCAAATGAGGGGCAGTCGGCGATCGGAGTCGCCTCCTACAAGTTCGGAAAAAATGAATCGACTTGCAACTCACGACATTAGCGAGCGGTTGAAAAAGAAACTCGAATAAGGAGATCATCATGCCAGCAAACGGAAATCCAGCCGAAGCGACCGCCGCACAAGCCACGGCCGGCGCGGGGCCCGATCCGACCGCGGCGCGGCTCGAACAGCGCTTGCGCGAAGCCTGCCACGAACTGTGGGACAGCTTCGTCGATCCGCGCGAAGCTTTCTTCGACGACGACGGCGGCTGGCTGCCGCTGGGCATCGCCGGCGCCAGCGGACCGTACGCCCGGCCGGCCATCGTCAACGAACAGCAACTGCGCGAGCTGCGGGCCGAGTGCCGGCTGTTGGCCGCGACCAACGAGTTTGCCATCAACGGCCAGGAGAACCGCATCAGCTACCTGGTCGGCTCGGGGCACACCTATCGGGCCACCATCCGCAAGGGTTCGAGCGCCCCTGCCGACTTGGCAAGCCAGGTGCAAAACGTGCTCGAAGCGTTCTTGCGAGAAAACAAATGGCAGCGCCGCCAGCAAGAGATCGTCCGCCGGCTGGACCGCGACGGCGAGGCGTTCTTGCGGTTCTTCGTCGACCGCGACGGCTGCACGCGCATTCGGTTCGTCGAGCCCGAGCAGATCGTCACGCCCAGCGACCGGGTGGGCGATCCGGCCGCCAGTTTTGGCGTGCTGACCGACCCGGATGATGTGGAAACGGTGCTGGCCTACTACGTCGACGGCCGGCCCGTCGACGCCGACCAGATCCAGCAGCGCAAGGCCAATGTCGACGCCAACGTCAAGCGCGGGCTGCCGCTGTTCTTTCCGGTGCGCAAGAATCTGCGCCGGGCCGAGAAGCTGCTGCGCAACATGAGCGTGGTGGCGGAAATCCAGTCGGCCATCGCGCTGATCCGCAAACACCAGGGCGGAATCCGCAGCGGCGTGCAGCAGTTCGCCGCCAGCCAGACCGACGTCACGCTCACGCAAGCCGCCACCGGCCGCACGACCAGCTTTCGCCGCTTCGGCCCGGGCACGATTCTGGACGCGCCCGGCGGCATCGAATACGACTTTCCGGCGGCCGGATTGGATGCGGCGAACTTCGTGGCCGTGCTGCAAGCCGAATTGCGGGCGATCGCCAGCCGGCTGGTGATGCCCGAGTTCATGCTGACCTCCGACGCCTCGAACGCGAATTATTCGTCAACGATGGTGGCCGAAGGTCCGGCGATGCGGATGTTTGCCCGTTTGCAAGCCGACCTGGTGAACGACGATCTGGAAGTGATGTGGCGGGTGGTGCGGGCGGCGGTCGAAGCGGGCGGCTTGCCCCAAGCGGCGCTCGACGAGATCGAGATTCAGGTCTCGCCGCCCTCGCTGGAGATGCGCGACCAGAAGCAGGAAGCCGAAGTACACCAGATCGAATATCAAAACGGGATTCTTTCACCGCAGACGTGGAGTCGTCGCCGCGGTTTGGACTATGACCAGGAGCAGGCGAACCTGGTGCAGCACAACCAACGTCCGCAGGAAGTGCAGGGCCCCGAGTTGCTCGCTCCGCCCATCGGCACGCCGCTGAACGTCCCACTGGGCGAATCGCAACTCGAGCAGGTTCGTGAGCTCGTGTGGTCGCTCACCGAAGGCAACTGGGACTCGGCCAAGCATCCCCGCGGCGGCAATCCGCAGAACCGCGGCGAGTTCTCGACGGCGGGCGGGTCGGGCGGTGCTCACGATTCGCGGCGGACGCCCCAAGCCGGCGATGCCGCCGGCGGTGATCATTCGGACGCAATCGTCGGGCGAGCGACCGGCGGCGGGCCGCGCGCGCACCAAATCGTGCTCGTGGGCAACAAGACCGGTGATAACGACACGTACACGGCCGATCAGCCCCTGAGCCAAAAGGAACAAAAAGCCGCTTGGGAACGGGCCGTGCTATCATCCGCGGTCTACGGCGACAACGACTCACACGCAGTACCGGCGGGCTGGACTGAAGTTGAAAAATTCGACGGCGATACCGACGATAACTATCCTAAAGGATTTCGTGCCGCCGTTTACAAAGACTCCAACGGGAATTATGTCTTAGCGTTTGCAGGCACCAACCAAAATAAAGACTTCAAGGATAACGTGCAGCAGGCAGCAGGCCTTCGGTCCAAGCAATATGAGGGGGCGGTGGCCCTGGCCAACAAGTGGAAAGAAACGGCCAGGAAAAAAGGGAAGACGATCGAGTTCGTCGGCCATTCCCTTGGCGGCGGTATGGCCGCGACCGCCGCGATCGTAACAGGCGAAAAGGCGACGGTGTTCGACCCGGCCGGCGTCAGCGACGCAACCGTCAAACGGCACCTCAAAAAGGACAATGCGGAAACGGCGCTGCGCGACGTCAAAAACGTGACGTCGTTTCGCTACAACGGCGAGGCGCTGGGGCTGCAGGACAAGCCGATTGCCGGCTTCTTGCTGCCGAACTCCGTGGGTAAGAAAATTACGATTGACAGCAAACAACACCCATACAAGCCAGTTCGAAGCAATATCCCGGGTGGGGATCCTGGTAGTTTCGACAGGCACGATATTGAGCGGCTCATTAAGGCGCTCGACCCAGAAAAACCGCTCAAACCGAAGGGCAAATAATGACCATGTAACGGTCGCCAATGTAGGGGGGTGCCCCATCACCTGGAGAGCCAGCGGGGATGATCATTTGAAGGCGAGGCTGAAGAGCTCGTCGTCAATCCGCTTGCGTCCTTCTGGGGTCACATTCGTGCCACCGGTGCCGCACAACTGTAGGTTTGGAAAATATGGCACGCAATTCGCGATCTCGTCGGTAATGGCGGTTCCGTCGAGCTCCAGCCGCCAGAGCCTTTTCAGGGCGAAAAGCTTATGTATGCCCTCGTCGGTGATTCTATTGTGGCATAGCTTGAGCGTGTGGAGTCTTTCCAGGCTGCGCAGCACAGGGAGGCCCGCGTCGGTAATATTCGTCGACGAGAGGTCAAGAATCTCCAGGGACTCGACCGTGGCGATATGGGCGAGCCCGTCGCCGGTGATTTGCCTGCCTTCGACATTCACTTCTTCAAGGTATTGCAGTCGCGCAGCTCTTCAATATTTCGTCGCCGACGCCCGGTTCTTCGATCTTTGGGCGAGAATTCGTCTCGAAGGATTCTTCGAATCTTGCCCACAAGGATCTGATCGCCGTTAGGTTTCCGATCGCCCGCGCGCCGACCGGGGTAATCGGAGCGTTAGAAACGTCAAGGGTCTTCAGGAGTTTGCACGCTCGGAGGTGGATAAGTCCGACCCCTGAAATCAGGGTGCCGTTAAGGCCAAGTTGTTCGAGGCCCGTCATTCCAGAGAGCCGCTGCAGACCGGCATCGGTAATGTGAGTGTCAGAAAGAACAAGAGACTTCATGCGGACCAGCCCGCGAAGGGCGTCCAGGTCATGATCCCCGATCGGCTGACAGCTCAAGTCGAGGTATTCGAGCGTGTCCAAGTCCGCCAACCGCCGAATCGCCGCCGGCGTTAGCTCCTTGCGCTGCTCGCTGGTGCCGACCTGGAGCGCTACGATGCTTGCAAACACATCCTCGCCCCAAAGCCAGCGGACGATGGCAGGTGCCGGCGGCTGCGCGTCTTCGTCGAAGCCGGGCCAACTGAGGGCACCCCGGCTGGGCGACCGCTGGAAGTCGTAGAAGAACTCCGTTGCACCCAGAGCCTCGACCGCGGCCCGCTGCCGGCGGGCGTGTGCGGCCTTCATACTCATCCAACCCAACCCAACGGCGAGCAACGTAACGAGCACGAACAGCCGCCGCAAGCTGAACCGCCAAAACCTGCGCCTGGGGCGGCGAGTGTTCGGTGGGGTGGCCGGTCGATCGGTCGTCGCGCTGTTCAAGGGCATAGTTCCACGCTCCCCGGGTTATTGTCTGTCGCCACTTCGTTCGCGGCCAGACCAATTTTTCGCTCCGTCCGGTTCGATCGGCCTGCAAGCCGAATTGCGGGCGATCGCCAGCCGGCTGGTGATGCCCGAGTTCATGCTGACTTCCGACGCCTCGAACGCGAACTACTCGTCGACAATGGTGGCCGAAGGTCCGGCGATGCGGATGTTTGCCCGTTTGCAAGCCGATTTGGTGAACGACGACCTGGAAGTGATGTGGCGGGTGGTGCGGGCGGCGGTGGAGGCGGGCGGGTTGCCCCAGGCGGCGCTCGACGAGATCGAGATTCAGGTTTCGCCGCCCTCGCTGGAGATGCGCGACCAGAAACAGGAAGCCGAAGTACACGAGATCGAATATCGAAACGGGATTCTTTCACCGCAGACGTGGAGTCGTCGTCGCGGCTTGGACTATGACCAGGAGCAGGCGAACCTGGTGCAGCACAACCAGCGTCCGCAGGAATTGCAAGGCCCGGAGTTGCTGGCGCCGCCGCTCGGCACGCCGCTGGGTGAGTCACTGTGTGAAGAGATTCGCGATCTCGTCAGCAGGATCGCCGAAGCCGAGTGGGATCCGGCCAAGCATCCGCGCGGTGGGAATCCGCAGAACCGCGGCGAGTTCTCGACTGCCGGCGGGTCGGGCGCTGCTCACGATTCGCGGCGGACGCCCGACACTAGCAACGCCGCCGGCGGGGACGGCTTGGGCGCCAACGCCGGCGGCGCGACCAAGGGTGGGCGCCTCTCCTCGGGCGATGCTCTGTCCCCTTCGTCCGCGGCCGGGCCGCGCAGCACCAAATCGTGCTCGTCGGGGATAAAACGGGAAAGCGCGGGGTGGCGGTGACGCCGGCGGCGCAGCTCGCTGAGGGAATCAAGCAACTGGAGGCGCTCGATGGGTTCAATACGCTAAAAAAGGGAGTTTGGGCAGCCGCGCCGCTAACAATCAATGGCCAGCGGGTTTACGTCCAAAAGTTGGATGATGGGTCGATAGTGGTGCTGTTGACGCTGACAACTAACAAGGGAAAGCCTGCGACTGCGTTGGCTGCCAAGGTCGATGCTGCCGGAAATATCGAGCTCGGTTTTATCAACAAGGATCTTTCGTTCCAGGGCAGCAAGGCGTTGACTGGCGCTCTTCAACGAAAGAAGGGCGCCGAGCCCAGCAAATTCAAGCTTGAAGCGCCCGAGAACAGCCCGCCCGAGGTAAACCTGGGCGGTATCAAGCTTGTGGTCGAGGGGCTGCTGCGGTCGTTATCGCTGGAACTAACCGGAAAGGAGGTGCCCGACCGCAAGGCATCGTACGACGTGACGGCGGTGCTCGCGAAGCCAACCGGTCCGGGTCGGCCGGACGAACGGGCCGACGGCACGCGGGGGTCGTTCGAAGAGTCCAACGCGAGAATCCTGGCGGGCTTTGCCGACCGTATTAACCCCACGGATGGCGGGTTTCAACCGCTCAAGGCACTCCCCTGAGCACCGTCATGGCCGTCGTTTCGTCGCACGTTCCAAAATGTCTTCGGCTCGTTTTCGTGCTTCCACGGAGACCAGGGTATCGCTTGTTCCGCAATACTCCAGCGCTGGGAAGCCTCGCAGGTGGTCCGCGAATGCGTCCGTGATGGCGGTCCCCTGAAGTTCGAGTATGCTCAAGCGCGGCAGCGAGTGCAGATAGTCCAGATCGTCATCGGTAATTGGGTCGCCCTGCAGTTCTAATGTCTCTAGCTTGCGAAGGCTGCCAAGGTGGCGCAACCCGGCGCCCGTGATCTTGCAGTTCGCTAAATGCAGGACCGCGAGTTCGCGGATGGTCGCGATATGCGCAAGTCCGTCGCCCGTGACCCGTGCCCCGCTTAGGTACAGCACCTCGAGCCGCGGCATCCCGCGCAGCTGGCGGAGGCCTTCGTCGGTGACGGGTTGGTACCACATCCAGAGGAAACGCAGGTGGCGCATCCTGCCGCAACTCGCCATGATTTCGTCGCCCGCGACGGCGCCCGCGTGGCCTTCGGCGCGCAGCGTCCTGATACTGGCCAGTTCCCCGAGCGCCTTGGCGCCCGCCTTCGTGATGGGCACATAGGAAACATCGAGCACGCCGAGGCGATGGCACGCTTTGAAATGTGCGAGCCCCGCACCCGATATGGCGGTTTCGCGGAGGTCGAGTTGTTCTAGCTGGGTCAAGCGAGAAAGCTGCTTCAATCCGGCGTCCGAAATATTGGTGCATCCCCCAAGTGCTAAGTGCTTGAGGCGCGCGAGCCGGCCGATTGTCGCGAGATCCCGATCCCGGACAGCCGAACCCCACAGCCAGATGCATTCGAGCGTATCCAGCGCCGCCAGGTTTTCCAGCGACCCGTCCGGCAATTGCTCCAGGTCTTGATTTCCGAGATCAATCCCATCGACATTGGCGAAAATGTTCTCTCCAACGAGGCGGCGGAGAATTGCCGGGCCGGGCGGGGTCGCGTCTTTATCCCATTGTGGCTGCCCCAAGGCGCCGTCCGGCAGCCTTTGATAGTCGTAGTGGATGGTCGCGCCCTTCAGCGCCGCGACCGCCGATCGCTGCCGGCGCGCGTGATCCGCCCTTGCACCCAGCCAGCCGAGACCGATCGCACAAACTGTTACTAAGCCCAGCAACCCGCGCAGGCTGAACCGCGACCAGCGCCACTTCCGCGCTGGATTCGTCCGCGCGGTGGCGGACTTCGACGTGTCTGCCACCAGAGTGTCGACAGCCAACATAACCCGATCCTCCCGCCAACGATTTTCCGCGTTCTCTGCCGCAACTGCCAGACCAATTTGCGTGACGATCAGAACGGTATTCTTTCACCGCAGACGTGGAGTCGTCGCCGCGGTTTGGACTACGACCAGGAGCAGGCGAACCTGGTGCAGCACAACCAGCGTCCGCAGGAAGTGCAGGGCCCGGAGCTGCTCGGTCCGCCGCTCGGCACGCCGCTAGGTGAATCACTTTGCGAAGAGATTCGCGATCTCGTCAGCAGGATCACCGAAGCCGGCTGGGACCCCGCCAAGCATCCGCGCGGCGGCAATCCGCAGAACCGCGGCGAGTTCTCGACTGTGGGCGGGTCGGGCAGCCCGCAAAAACCACATGTCGGTCCCGAGGAAGCGCAGTCGGAGCACCCCACCAAGGTGGCGCCACGAGGCGCGATCTACCTGGCACAAAACCAGAAAACCAAGGACCAGGCAGATCGGGACGAAGTGATAAGGAACCTTGACAAGATCAGGGGAACGGACGACGCGGCCGCTAAGAAACCTGTACTCGGGGAGCGCGAATGGAAAAGCAAAGATGGTAAATATAGACTCAGGGGCACGTTTTTGCGCCTTTCGGCGGATGGCAAAGCCGCGATTCTGAAGCCGAGTGAGGGCGGGAAGAACAAGCGGGTTGAACTCGACCAACTCGACCCTGACGATCGTGCGCTAGTAAAGGGGCTGCTGGCACTGCCGGGCAATGTCACCCTCAGTACTGAAGGCCTTCCGGAAGAGAATAAGCAAGCGTGGTCGGAGTCTGTAATTCGTGATTTCGCCAGATTGAATGAGTTGCCCGCCGGAAAACAACTTCTTGACGACATTCGAAAATCCAACAACGGGCATGGCGTCAGGATTGAACCGCGCGGCGCCAATACCGACAACCACGTGAAATACGAGACGGGCGCACTCCGGGGCTCGGATGCGACCGTGTATTTCGACCCGACGAACATGCGGGGAGATAGGGTCGACGGCGGCAAGGGGGATCCGACCCGGCCCCCGTTTCTCGCACTTGGTAAGGAGCTGTGGACTGGGCAAAAGGCACTCATCGGCAAAGCCTCATCCGATATCATGGCCGAAGAGATTGCCGCCGCGGATTTTGAGAACAAGCTGCGGGACGAGTACAATGGGGCGCTGAAACCGGGAGACAAAGCCTTGCCGCACCGCGACGTGCCCAAGCGTTAGCCTTGGTGCTCTCGCCGGGGCTTCGCGCTGCGGAGTTGGCGCCAGTGCAGCGCCGCAGAAGTTGCGCGCGGCCGGTCGAACGACGGCCCGACGATCCGGAGCCCATGGTGGATGCGTCTTTGGGTAACCGCTCACGACGGGCACTGCGTCGCCCCGCCTTTACGCTGTGCGCATCGTTCTGGGTTTCGATCCCATTCTGTGCGCTGCTCGCCTGGTGCGGGCACTTCGTCATAGGCGCCCGCCAGCAGCGCATGGCGGTCGGATACATTCGCAGCTTCAACGGGCTTGTCGTGTACGACATGCCCTCTAGCCAGAGCGTGGTGGCAAGATTGCTTCAGCCCTGGCTCGGCGAAGACTTCGTTGCGGATGTAGCGTGGGTCGACTACGCGAATGGGTTTGAGCGGGACAGCGGTCGCGTGACGGATGCCGACCTCGCCTGCCTGGAACGCCTGCCTGGATTGTCACGACTTGAATTGTTTGGCCTCCAGGTAACCGACGCGGGAATGGTTCACGTCGCACAGCTTGCGGGATTGACCGAGCTCGATCTCCGCCAGACGCAGATCACCGATGCGGGCGTCAAATATCTGATGCGACTGACCCAACTGCGAAAACTATCCCTAGACCTGACACAGCTCACGGACATCGGGGCCGGATACCTCGGTGGAATGGAGCGTCTTGAGTCTCTAAGCCTCGGAGCGACGCGAATCACCGATCGAGGAATTGCCCAGCTTAGCGGGCTGAAGCGGCTCGAACGACTTGGTCTTGCCGACACGGCCGTGACCGGGGAGGGGCTCAGGCACCTGCAATCGCTGACGAATCTCATCTACCTCAACTTGGGCGAGACGGAGTTGACGGACGCAGACTTGATCCAAATCGAACCGCTCGCGCAACTTCAGCATCTACAGTTGTTTGACACCGACGTCGGCGACGTTGGGATGATCGCGGTAGGGCGGATGCGACAATTGCGAAAGCTCGACCTATGGAATACCTCGGTCACCGACGAAGGCCTGGAGCATATCACGGGCCTTGCGCACCTGGAATCGCTCGATCTGAAAGGAACGCGAATCACCGACGCCGGTCTCAAACACCTGGCGAAGCTGACGCAGTTGAAGGCGCTCAATCTCGACAAGACGCAGGTCACTGACGATGGTCTCGCCGAGCTGCGCGGACTGACAAGGCTGCGAGAATTGGAAGTTGGCTGGCCCACGGCCTACGCTGCTCGGCGTTGCCGCGCTCAAACAAGCGATCCCGAAGCTGGAAGTGCATTGAAATGCCGTGGTGTCGCCTCGCGTCGACAACATTGTGAGGCAAAGATGAACACGTCATCCGGCGCGACTCGGCAATCTGGGCGTTGGAGGCGCCAGTTCACGTTGCGCGCTGTTTACGGCTTCGATTGCGAGCAGCGTGCCCCTCGCGTGGCTGGGGTTCGAGCTGCAGCAGGCGCGCCGACAACGAGCCGCCGTCAGGGAAATCGAGAGCGCCGGGGCGTTAGTCATCCGCGAGGTTAGTCCGTCCGGGGTCGGCGGCCTAACGTGGCTCCAGCGTCTGTTCGGAGAGGACTTCCGCGCAGCTGTGCAGGAGGTGCGTTACCACGGCGTGAATCATTCCGCAACGGATGCCGACCTCCGGTCTCTGTTGCGCTTGCGGCACCTGGAGTCACTTAGCGTCGCCGACCGCCAAATGACCGACGTGGGGATGGCGTATATTGGCGAGCTTATCGAACTGCGTCGTCTGGATGTCCAGATGAACCAGATAACCGACAACGGCCTCGAATATCTGCCACGACTGACCGAGCTCCGCGACTTGATTCTTTGCGCGAATCGAATCACCGACGTGGGGATGAGACGTGTTGGCCAAATGGATCGGCTCGAGTCTCTGTATCTTGGAGAGAACGAGATTACCGACGTTGGTGTGGCGCAGCTCCGCTCGTTGGCGCGGCTGAGGCGGCTGGACCTTGCCGGCACAGCCGTTACTGACGCCGGCCTGGAGAATTTGCGGCCACTGACAACCTTGGTCTATCTTGACTTGTGCGTGACGCAGGTGACCGACGCAGGGTTGGCGCGAATCGGGCAACTGGCGCAGCTTCGGCACCTGCGGCTGATTGATACCCGCATCGGCGATGCCGGGCTGATGGCGCTCAGCGGCATGCGGCAATTGCGAACCCTCGAACTCTGGAACACGGCGGTAACCGATGAAGGTCTGGGGTACCTCGTGGCGCTGACGGAACTGGAATCTCTCGACCTGCGGGGCACGAGAGTCACCGATGACGGCCTGAGGCACCTCGCGAAGCTGACGCACATGAGAAAGCTGAATCTCGATAAGACGCGTGTCACCGATGGCGGTCTGACCGCACTAGAAGGGCTGTCGAACCTGGAGGAGCTCGACGTTCCCTGGGACTGGACGGACGCTCCCGGTGTCGCGGCGCTCAAGCGCGATACCAAGACTGATCGTGCAATGAAACGCTGATCCCGCGCCCATCGCCCCCCGATGCGCGCGTAATGGGCGACGCCCTTGGCCTTCCGGTCGTCGACGCCAACGTCAAGCGCGGGCTGCCGCTGTTCTTTCCGGTGCGCAAGAATCTGCGCCGGGCCGAGAAGCTGCTGCGCAACATGAGCGTGGTGGCGGAAATCCAGTCGGCCATCGCGCTGATCCGCAAACACCAGGGCGGAATCCGCAGCGGCGTGCAGCAGTTCGCCGCCAGCCAGACCGACGTCACGCTCACGCAAGCCGCCACCGGCCGCACGACCAGCTTTCGCCGCTTCGGCCCGGGCACGATTCTGGACGCGCCCGGCGGCATCGAATACGACTTTCCGGCGGCCGGATTGGATGCGGCGAACTTCGTGGCCGTGCTGCAAGCCGAATTGCGGGCGATCGCCAGCCGGCTGGTGATGCCCGAGTTCATGCTGACCTCCGACGCCTCGAACGCGAATTATTCCTCGACGATGGTGGCCGAAGGTCCGGCGATGCGGATGTTCGCGCGTTTGCAGGCCGACCTGGTGAACGACGATCTGGAAGTGATGTGGCGGGTGGTACGGGCGGCGGTCGAAGCGGGCGGCTTGCCCAAGCGGCGCTTGACGAGATCGAGATTCAGGTGTCGCCGCCGTCGCTGGAGATGCGCGACCAGAAACAAGAAGCCGAAGTGCATCAGATCGAATATCAGAACGGGATTCTTTCACCGCAGACGTGGAGTCGTCGCCGCGGTTTGGATTACGACCAGGAGCAGGCGAACCTGCTGCAGCACAACCAGCGTCCGCAGGAACTGCAGGGCCCCGAGCTGCTTGCTCCGCCGCTCGGCACGCCGCTGGGCGAGTGATCGTGTACCTGCGTTGCGAAAAATTCTAAAGTGGCTCACAAACCTTCATTGAAATTCGTTTCGCACGTCGCTACACTTCCAACCATGACAACACTCGAACGCACGCCGGTGAATCAAACGAGACTGTCGCAAGCGGAAAGCGCCTGGCGCGAAACGCTGAGCGATGCCTTGCGGCGGGGTTTCTACGGGTCGGTCACGGTTGAAGTCAGCGTGCAGGATGGAACCATCCAGCACATCCGCAGACGCGTCGAACAGTTGGAAAAGTAGGACCAGCCAAACCACAAAATACATCTTCGGGTATCTCGGCGAGCCTGCTGAAAAAGCAGGTATCCATCGCGAGCCCATCTGCGAACCCCCGCGGTTTGCAGATGGGCTTTTTTCGTTGGCACAAGGAGCACAAATGGAAGAGCACTTGCTGGAATTCGTGGATTCGCGCGGCCTCGAGCTGCGCATCGATCGCGAGCAGGGCGTGCTCCGCGGCGTCAAGCTGCTGGGGCTCGACTCGCGCAACGGCCGCAAGTACTCGCCCACCGCGCTCGATGCGGCCAAGGGCCTGTACGAGGGGGCCCGGGTCAACGTCAATCATCCCAAGACGCATCCGCTGGCCAGCCGCGACTACCAGGACCGGCTGGGCCTGGTGCGCAACATCGCGCTGCGGCCGGCGGCCGGCCTGTTCGGCGATTTTCATTTCAACCCCAAGCATGCCCTGGCGGAACAGTTGCTCTGGGACGCCCAGCACGCGCCGGAAAACGTCGGCTTTTCGCACAACGTGCAAGCCCGCACCGTTCGCCAGGGGGACGAGACGCTCGTCGAGGCGATCCTCAAGGTGCATAGCGTGGACCTGGTGGCCGATCCGGCCACGACCTGCGGATTGTTCGAACAGTCGCAAGCCGCCGGTGCGAGCGAACGCGGCAAGCCGTCGCTCGGCGTGCTCACGCTGGAGGAGTTGCGCCGCGTGCGGCCCGACCTGCTGCGCGAGATCGAGGCCCAGACGGGCGCCGAGCTGGGTCGATTGCGCCGGCGGGTCGACGAGCTGGAAGCTCTGGAGGCCGTCCGCGGCAAGCGCGACGTCGCTCGCCGATTGCTGGCCGAATTCGAATTGCCCGACCCCGGCCAGCGGGGCGCCGATTGCGACGTGGTCAGCGAATCGTTCCTGGCCTCGCTGTTGACGGCGGCCGACGAGACCGCGATGCGCGAACTGGTGGCCGAACGGGCGCGGCTGATCCGCGCGGCGGCGTCCCACGCGGGCACAGGCCGAATCCACGGAAAGCCACTGTCGCGCGAGCGAGGGCTCGCCGAGTCGGCGGATTCGCTGGCGACCAGGGTGGAACGATTTGTGCGGGCGGTTCGTTAGACAGCACCAACCCCAACTTTTCTTTACGGAGAACCGAACGATGACCGACACGATGCGCTGGCGCTACGGCGACACCAACCCCGTGGTCACCAAGCCGATTACCTCGGGCGTGACGATTGAGATCGGCGACCTGGTCGGACAGGACTCGAGCGGCAACATCACTTCGGCCAATGCGCTGGCCTGGACCACCGATTTGCCGACGACGCAAACCGCGTTTCACGGCACTTTTCTGGGCGTGGCCATGCAGCGCTCGCTGCCGACCGACACCGACCCGATCCGCGTGGCCACGAGCGGGGTTTTCGAAATGGCTTGTGCCTCGGCGACGTTCAACATTGGCGACCTGGTCGGGCCGGACAAGGACACCGGCAACCTGCTGCTCAATCAGCAGGTTGTGGCCGTGGGCGCCACCGGCAACGAAGCCAAGGCCGTCGGGCGGGTCGCCGGCTACGTCAACCCGGCCAACACGCAAGTGTTGGTGTCGATCGTCAGCACCAAGCTGTTCGGCGGGACGCAAGCCGTGATTTAGGCCGGCGCTTCGGCCGCGGCCAATGCCGGCAGGCGATCCGGGCATCGATCGCCAGCGAAACCAGGATGCCGGCGGCGACAGGTAACGAATTCACTCTTCCATTTTCAGGAGATCGACGTGGTCAAGGTCAGAGAAATCAAACGGCAATATCAACTCGACGGACCGGAAAAGACGGCTCGAGGAGCTCGGCGAAGCCTTGGCCACGCGCGAAATGCGGCCCGAAAGCTTCAGCATTCGCAACCTGGCCGAAGAACTGGTGCCCGACGGACGCGAGTGGCTCGATTCGATGGACCCCCGCCGCGGCGGCTTTATCCAGGAAGCCGGCGAAGCGGTCGACGTGACGGCCTTTTCCAACATCACGGGCCAGATCATCTACAGCAAGATCATGGAGGCCTACCAGCGCGAAGAGTTCGTGGTCTCGCGGCTGGTGGAGACGATTCCCACTCGCTTCGACGGCGAGAAAATCGCCGGCATCACCGGCATCACCGACGACATCCAGGAGATCCGGCCGGGCATGCCGTATCCGGCGCTGGGGTTCGGCGAAGACTACATCGAGACGCCCTCGACCACCAAGCGGGGTTTCATCGTGCCGGTGACGAAAGAGGCCATCTTTTTCGACCGCACCCACCAGATTCTCAGCCGGGCTTCCGAAGTGGGCGAGATCCTGGGCCTGAACAAAGAAAAGCGGCTGTTGGATCTCGTGATCGGCGCCGACCAATCCGTACAACTGGAAGGGCACGACGTACAACACCTATCAAACGTCGGCCCCTTGGATCAACGTCCTGGCCGCCAATGTGCTCGTCGATTGGACCAATATCGACGCCGTGGAACAGGTGTTTGCCAATATCCTGGACCCCAACACCGGCGAGCCCGTCATGGTCAGCGGCAACCAGGTGCTGGTCTGCCCGCAATATCACGCGGCCGCCATGCGGGTGTTCAACGCGGCGCTGATCGACTATGCGACCCCGAGCGGGCCGACGCACACCTGGGTCGATGCCCACTCCGTTCTGCGCGAGCGGACCTACCGGGTCGACGAAAGCCGGCTGATGTACCGCCGGCTGCTGGCCGCCGGCGTGAGCTCGCCCGAGAAGACCTGGTTCTTGGGAGACTTCAAGAAGTCGTTCGCCTACATGGAAAACTGGCCGATCACCGTGACCCAGGCCGTCCAGAACAGCGAAGCCGAATTCACGCAGGACATCGTCGTGCGGTTCAAGGCCAGCGAGCGTGGAGCCGCAGCGGTGCTCAATCCGCGCTTCATCGTCATGAGCACGGCATAGCCGCGAACGGAAATCCGGGAACTCGGAACGGGGAACTCGGAACTGCGTGCGCCGACGTCCATTGTCCGCGAAACACCGGATTCCGAGTTCCGAGCTCCCAGTTGGTTTACGGAGTTGTTTTCCTTCAGTTGTGCCCACGCTGTTAGCGGAGATTCTCATGTCGGATCTCGAACAGATCCTGGCGATCAAGAGCAACACCCTGGCCCAGATCGCGGCCGTGTCGACCGAACGCAAACCCAGCTATACGGAGAATGGTCAAAACTTCAGTTGGACCGAGTACCTCGAGCACCTCCAGCGGCGAGTGGCCTGGTGCAACCAGATGCTCGCCGTCGAACAGCCTTTCGAGGTCGAGACGCGAGGATTCGTGGAATGACTTTCGATCCAGACATTGCCGCAGACTACCTGCTGCTCGACGGCCTTGAGCCGTTCACGCTCAAGCAGGGCAATCTCGATCCGGTCTCGGTCAACAATTGCCTGCGCGAAGCGCTCTCGCAGGAGGATACCCAGATCCTCAGCCAAAGCGGCTTGGGCGTTCAGCCGGGCAACCTGGTGCTCAACATCTGGGCCGCCGAGTTGCCGGCCGGCGTCAGCCCGGCCGCGGGCGACTCGCTGACCGATGGTGCCGGAGTCGGCTATGTGGTGCAGGGCCGCGGCGATTATTGGCCGCTGACCGGGCGATACCGGCTGATCCTGCGGGCCAAGGTGCTCGCATGACCCAAATTACCCGGCCGCTCGGCTGACTTCGCCCTTCGGCTCCGCTCAGGGCGGTGAGCCGGTCGAACCGCCGCAGGCCGCAAAAAACTGGAGCCCGACGCAGAACCGTTCATACACACCGTTTTCCAGCGGTAGGACTTTGCCCATGATCGACTACAGTGCCCTGAACGCGGAGCTGACCGCCGATCCGCAATCGCTCGGCTTTGCGGCCTTGCTGGCCGATGGCGATGACGAGGGATTGGCCGCGCTGCTCGATGCGGTCGGATCGGGATCGGCCTACACGCTGACGCTGGCGACACTCGACAAAAACAGCTTCCTCACGGCCACAACTCCCGCGGCCGTGCGGCTGGCGATCGGCGGCAACGGCGCCGATGGTTCGACCCCGCTCACCACTGTCGTGATCGCCAAGTGGTCGGCCGTGCTCGCTCAAGCACGCGCCGCCGACCCCGGCAGCCAAATCAACCTGGCGCTGCTCGATCAGCTAGGCAGCCCGGTCACCGACAACGTAATGAGCCAGGCCGAATTCACGGCCATGACGACCCGCCAGGGCAGCCGGGCCGAAGTCTTGTTCGGCGCGGGCACGATTGTGAGCAGCGACGACGTAGCCGAAGCGCTGCGCGGCTAAGGCTGAAGGCAGATGGATGAGTAAGAACCATAGTCCCCGCCTGTTTTCGTTTTTCATCCTTCCGCCTTCATCCTTCTGCCTTTAATTTCCCATGACCCAAACCATCGCCAATCTCACCGCGTCGGGCACGACGGTTCTCTCGACCGAGCTGAACAGCTTGGCCAACAATGCCCTGGTTGTTTCCAGCGTGGGCGGCTCGTCCGGCATTTTCGACAACACGATCGGCGACTCGGGCGTGTCGAACGGCTATCTGCTGGGGGATGTCGAGGGGCATTTCGCCGCTTTCGGCACGGCGCCCACGGCGTTCACCTGTCTGAGCCTATGGTTTCTGCAAACCATCGACGGCACGAATTATGAGGACGGCAGCTCGTCGCTCACGCCGGCGCGAGCGCCAGACGTCGTGATCCCGTTTCAGAACAGCACGAACGCCCAGCGCTGCATCCTCCATAACGTGCCGCTGCCGGCCGGCAAGTTCTACGTGTTGGCCCAAAACGCGGGCAGCGGTCAGGCGATGGCCAGTTCCGGCAGCACGGTCAAGATCCGTCCCTACACCCCGCAGGGGCAGGCAACCTAATGGCCGGTTCGCAGGTCAGATACGCGGTCGATCCGGCGGTGAACCTTTATCATCCGCTGAACCGCGGTCGCGTCGTCTGGTGGCTGGCCCGCAAGCGGTTCTACGGCGGCCGAAACATCTGGGACTTGATGGGCCTCGTCGAATCTGGTCTCCGAAGGCATGGCCGGCCAGTACACCACGAGCGGCTGGCGGCCGCCGACGCGACCCGGCGCCGAAGCAAACACGCTTTTCAACGGCTCCGCCTATATGGAAACGTTGTCGGGAACTAGCGTATTGCCGACCGCCCTCAACCTTTCGGCGCCGTTCACGATCGCCGCCTGGGCCAAGGCCACGACCGTTTCGGGTTCGGCCTCCACCGGCAACATCCTCACCGGTAGCAGCGGCTCGAACGGCTACGCGCTGTCGGTCGGCGGCAACACGTCCCATTACGGCGTCACGTCGTTCTGGGACGGCGCGAACTGGGACGTGCCCTCTTCGGGCACCGTCTGGTCGTCGAATACCTGGTACCGTGTGCTGGTTTCAGTTACCGGCACCACGGCCACGTTTTATTTGAACGGCGTGCAGGACGGGGGCACCGCGACGATCTCGGCGCTGAGTTCCTACACTGGCCTGCGCTACGTAGGCTCTGGAACCATCGGCGCGTCTCCGCTTTGGACCGGCAACATCGACGACGTGACGATTTGGAGCCGTGCGCTGTCGGCGGCCGAAGCGCGGGCCGACCACGATCTCTCGCTGGCTGGCTATCCTCGTGTCTTGATTGGACCGCAACTGTACGTGCCCGCGCCCCCCGGCGGACCGTTCCCCTGGCACTTCGATCAATCCATGTCCGGCGGCTTTTGCGAGTTAGGACTTTCCTGTTAGTAGAAGCGGCCCTGAACCTGTCGAAGGGCCCCTTGGGTCAAAAGTGACGAGGAAAAGCGGCGAGACGCCGCTTCCACCATGTTAATCGACTTCCAACTCGGCCAGACGTCCGTGATCTTGCGGGTCAAAATCCGCAATAGCTCGCTCTCCACGGGCGCCGGCCTCACGGGCCTCACCAACGCCTCGAGCGGACTGAACATCAGCACGATCGCCGACGTCGAAGCGGCTGCCACGGCTTATCAGCGCCAGCGGTTCCACGATCGACAGCATCACCACGCTGGGCACCTTTGGCACGATCACCAGCGGCCATTGCCAGTTCAAGCAGGTCGACGCCACGAACCATCCGGGCATTTATGAGATCCAGATCGCCAACGCCCGCTTCGACGTCTCGGGCCAAGAGCCTGCTGGTGTCGATCACGGGCGCCACGAATGCGGCCGATTGCGACGCGCTGATCCCGCTCCGCTCGGTCAACCCCTACGACGGCGTCCGCGGCGGCCTGACGGCGCTGCCCAATGCCAATGCGGCAAGCTCCGGCGGCCTGCCAACCGTGGGAACGGGCGCCGATCAGATCAACCTGGATGGCTCGGGCAACGTGTATTTGTCGTCGGGCAGCGGCGCGAATCAAATCAGCCTCTCCAGCGGTAAGGTGACGGTCGGCACCAACAGCGACAAGACGGGTTACTCGTTGACGCAGGCATTTCCCAGCAATTTCAGCAGCCTGGCGATTACGTCCGGCAGCGGTTACGTGACAGTTGGAACCAACGAGGACAAGACGGGTTACAGCCTGGCCACCGCACCCCCGACCGCGGCCGCGATCGCCACGGCTGTGCTCTCCGACACCGGCGACAACACCACGCCCGGCTCGGTGGGTTACCTGATCGCGCAAAACCTCAACGCCACCGTCAGCAGCCGCAGCACGTACGCAGGCACCGACACGGCCGGCACCACCACCCTGCTGTCCCGCCTGACCCAAGCCATCCTGTTCGACGGTTCGGGCTACGTCAAAGCCAACGCCGAAGCGGTCAGCGACAAGACAGGCTATGCGCTCACTCAGTCGTTCCCGGCCAACTTCGCCTTGCTGGGCATTACCAGCGCCGGCAAGATCGGCGAAGTGGCGCTGGTTGACACCCTGACCACATACACGGGCAATACGCCCCAAACCGGCGATGTCTACGGCATCGTCAGCAATGGCAGCTACGGCAACTCGGCGATTGCCGCGCTGCTCGCTGCGGTTGGTTCGGAAATTGTCGGACTCGGCAGTCCCTTGCAAGCCGGCGCTGCCGTCGTGCTCGCCAGCAGCCAGCCGAACTACGCTCCCGCTAAAGCCGGGCAGCAGATGGATTTGGTCGGTGCTCCAAACACCACTGCGATCACGGCGATTCAAAGCGGCCTGGCCACGGCCGCGAACCAAACCACCGAACTGCAAATCTTGCAAGCCGATCGCGTCATCGACACGACGACCGATCCCACGCAGTATCACGAAGTGCTCTACGTCTCGGGCACCAGCACCGTATTGCTGACCAAGAAACTGTACGACGTCGCAGGCAATAAGCTCAATTCGACGTCAACGATTCCGGGACAGTGGAAACAATGAGTATCTTCAGCCCGCTACTCAAAGGTTTTGGCAGTGGCAGTAGCGCCGAACTCGCTTCGCCCACGCTGACAGTCGTCGACAACGGCGACGGCACGGCCACAGCCACGATTTCAGGCAGCACCGCCGGCACGACGAACACGCTCTATTACCAGGCGGTCGACGGCCAACTGGGCGGATCGATCTGGTCGGCCGCCGGTGAGCGCATGGCGGACGGCACACTCACCGTCACGGTTCCCGCCGGCTACTACTGGTGGTATGTCGGCAGCGAGATCTCGCCCGACAGCGCAGTGAGCAATATGGTCTACCAGAACATCGCCAGCAGCACCGACCCGGTACATCTGCAGTGCCTGCAAGGCGTACAAGCGGTGGTGCAGTCGTTGTCGCTGGCCGGGGTGGCCGGTTCGTCGGTCGTCATCAAGAAACTGGCGGCCGATCGGATTCTGGGTTCGCTCAAGGCCGGCACGCTGGGCATTCCGTTGCCGGCCGTGGTCCTGGTGGCCGAGCCCGAGCAACAGGAAGTATCGCAAGGCAACAACGCGCTCGACGACGTAATCTACCCGGTGCTGGCGATCCTGGTGCTCATCGACAATCAAGAGCCGACGTTGGCCGCGAACCTGCCCACGGTCTTCGAGTGGCGGCAGAAGCTCAACCGCTCCTTCCGGCAGCAGCGGTTGGCGGGCGCTGCCACGATCATCGATACAGCCGTGCAACCCAAGGCCATTGCCGATCCGCAGAGTTGGGCGGCCGGTTACTACGTGTCGGCGCTCTCGTTTCGATTCACCAGTCGCGAACCCCGCGGTCTTAACGCCTGACGAACAGGAAAGGATGAAGGCAGAAGGATGAAGGATGCTGTTAAGGCGCGAACGAAAAAGAACGTCAGTTTTTTTCCGGACCCTCACCCTGCCCTGGAGGGAGAGGGGTTGTTGGCGGAAGTTATTTTTCCTTCGCGCCTAAGTCCCGGTTGACCGGGGAAAAACGAGGAGTCGCCCGCTTCTCATTCATCCTTCCTCCTTCCTCCTTCCGCCTTTAGGAGTTCCTCCATGACTGTCCCCGCCGCGTTTCTCGGACATCAGGCCTTGCTCGGCACCGTGGCCGAAACGACCTACGGCAGCGTGCCGACTCCCGGCACGATTGCGGCCCTGACCAATGCCTTCGTCTTCGAGTCGGAATCGATCAAGAAGTCCGGCAACATCCTGCAGCGCAATGGCCTGCGCGGAACCCGCTCGCACGTGGGCGACGACTCGCGCGTCGGACCGTACAAGTGCGGCGGAGCACTGACGCTCCAGCCAAGCCCGGTCGACTTCCTTTGGTGGCTCCCCTACATCCTGGGAGCCGCGGCGTCGGGCACGACCTACGCGCTCGCCGAAACGCTGCCCAGCTTTTCGTTGGGAGTTGCCCGCAACGCCCAGAACTTCTTGTACGCCGGCTGTCAGGTGTCGCGGGCCGTCGTTTCGGGGAGTCGAGGGGGCCTGCTCAAATTGGTCCTGGACATCGTGGCTCAGAGCGAATCGCTCTCGGCTCCGGGTTCTCCGGCCTGGCCGTCGATCTCGGCCGATGTGACGGGTCCTTACATCTTCAACGGCGACGTCGCGTTGACGATCAACTCGCTCGCTCGCCAGATCACGGATTTCGAGTTGACCATCGACAATCATCTGATCACCGACCGTTTCATGAACACGATCACGATCGTCAGCGCGCCGAGCGAGGATCGGAGCGTTCGTCTCAGGTGTTCGTTGCCCTATAACTCGACGAACACGGACTTGTACGACCAGGGCATCCCGGGCTACGGCGGCGCCACGCTGGCCTTTACGTCGGGCTCGCACAGCCTGTCGGCGGCGCTGGGCGAATTGCAGGCGCCGGCCGATAGCCCGGTCGCGGCGCGACGGGGCGAAAATTTCATCACGCTCGACTACCGCGTGCTTCAGACCTCGACCAACAAGGAAATCCTGATTACCGCCAACTGAGAATTGAGGGCTGCCCTCAGCTCGATCCGCGGTGCGACGCAGGCCGATCCCGACCGTGGCCAGGATTCGTCCTCCGGCGTCGTTTCGAGTTGCCAGCGCCACTTACCGCCAACCCCATTCGCCGGCCGCATAAGGAGCGCACGAAGAATAACTTCGGCTTCTGGCAGACCCTCACCCTACCCTCTCCCTGGAGGGAGAGGGGTTGAGCGCCGAAGTTATTTTTCGTTCACAGCTAAGTCATGGGCATTCCCTTCCTGCAATACGGATCGTTCGCGCTGGATCCCGGCGAGGCTGGGTTCACGATCTCGCGGTCCGCGATCCAGGTCAACGGGATTGCGATCGGCTACACCGAACGCTGGGACATCCAGGGGCGGTGCCAGGCCGGTTCGCCTTCGGCCATCTCGGCGGCCATCGCCGCTCGCGAGCAGGCGTTCAAGATCCCCAACCAGAACCTGACCCTGTACCTGGGCGACGGCTCGACGAGCACGCATCAAATCAGCGTTGCCTACACCCAAGGCGGCGTGCGCACGTCGAACTTCGTGGCCTATCCGATCGGCCGCGGCGGCGAGTATTCGACCTATCGCAACTGGTCGGTCTCACTCGAGGCCGATTTCCTGGACTCTTCGCTCGACCTGATCGCCTGGACCGAGACCGTCGCCTTCGACGGGGGTGGACCGCGGACGCTCTGGCTCGAGCCCCTGAACGGACCGCCGCAGCAACAGCTCGGCAACGAGCAGACGACGTTCAAGGCCACGCAGACCGGCGAAGCCACCGGACTGTTCATGTATCCGATTCCACCGCAGCCCATCTGGCCGTTTGCCGAGCACGTCGACCGGCGCCGCCTGAGCCAGACGCTCCCCAAGCGAACCGGTCGCGGGGCAGCCGCCTTTTATTCGCAGTACAAAATTTCCTGGGCCTACCAATTCGAAGCGGGCTATCAGCTCACCGGCGGCGCCCCGACCCCTTGGTACGACTAGAGAAAGGCGGAAGGATGAAGGCAGAAAAACGAGGAATCGCGCTTTCGGGCCCCTGCCTTCATCTTTCATCCTTCATCCTTTAGGAGCGCGAGCGACATGGCAACGATCCTTTGGCGAGGCGATGCGGCGGCCGTAGCCCAGGTCAACACCCTGACGGTCGGATCGGTGTCGACAGGCATCGTCTACTCGATCACGATCAACGGCAAGGCAATCAGCTACACGGCCGGCGGATCCGACACGGCCACGACCGTGGCGACCGCACTCTACGGCCTGCTGACCGCCCAAGGCGTGCCGCCCGAGTTCAAGGAGATGACTTGGACCAATCCCAGCGCCGGCGTGATCGTGGCGACGGCCGTTTACCCGGGCACCCCGTTCACCCTGGCCGCCGCAGCCACCAGCACCGGAACTTTCAGTGGCTCGACGCCTGGCACCGCCAGTAGCGGCCCGGCAGACGCTTCGGTCGCGGCGAACTATTCGACCGGTTCCTTGCCGACCAATGGCGATGACCTGGTCTTCTCGGCCAGCGCCAATTCGTGCGTCTTCGGCCTGTCGGCCCTGTCCGGCGTGACGCTGGACAGCCTGACGGTCGACCAATCGTTTACCGGAAAAATCGGCCTGGCCCGCAACAACCCGGCCGGCTACGTCGAGTATCGACCGCAATATCTCGGAGTCGGTGCCACGACGATCACCATCGGCAACGGGCCGGGCAATGGCAGCGGGCGGATCAAGATCGACAATGGCTCGGTGCAGACCACGCTCAACGTGTTCAATTCGGGCCAGCCGTCCGACGCCGGTTACAAGGCGATTCTCTGGCAGGGCACGAACAGTTCCAACGTGGTCAACATTTCCAAGGGCAGCTTTGCCGCCGGCTATCTCGAAGGTGACGCCGCCACCCTCGCCACGCTGCGGCAGGGATATCAGACCAACCAGAACGGCGACACGGACGTGTTGCTCGGCCCGGGATGCACGCTGACCACGATCAACAAGACCGGCGGAGCCCTGGCGATCAATTCCAGCTTCACGACGCTCGACCAGGGGCCGGGCAAGGCCGGCACCACTTCGATCGTCGGTGGCACGCCCGGCACGATGGTCATTACCGGCGGCACGCTCGTCTATCGCACGGCCGGCGATTACACGGCGCTCGCCGTGGGCGTTTCCGGTATTGCCGACTTCAGCCAGGATCCGCGAGCCCGCAGCGGAACCAACACCACGCTGAATGCCGGCGGCACGCTGCTCGACCCGGGCCAGAGCATCACGTTCAGCAATCCGATCGACGTCACTTGCCGATTGGCCGACGTGACGCTCGATCTGGGTGCAAACTTCAACTTGCAAAGGAGCTAAAAAAGGCTGAAGGCGGAAGGATGAAGGATGAAGGATGAAAAACAAGAGCCGAAGCGGGGAGCGTGCTGTTCCCTATTCATCCTTCATCCTTCCGCCTTCATCCTTCTGCCTTTAGGAACCCCATGAGCAGCGGACCCATCCAGGGGCTGGCGTATTTTCCCGGCATCAACCAGCTTGTCGCGGCCAGGGTGGCGCTGGGGCACGGGATCTCGCCCTCCACGTTCATTTTGACGACTGCGCCGCAGAGCGATTTCGCCGGCGCCGGCGGCACGCTGAGCTTTTTCTACGGCGACATCCAGGTGGATTTTCCCGACTGCAAGGTCGACCGGCATTCGTTCGAGCGACATTCGTCCGGGCTGATTTGGCGGCTGACGATTCTCGATCGCCGCTGGAAATGGGCTTTTGGCGGAATCGCCGGCTTCTATAACCAGCGGAACGACGATGGCACGATCAAGAACGGCACCGAGATGACACCCCAGGAGCTGGCCGCTCTGCTGCTGGATGCGATGGGCGAGAGCGATTACGACGTCGGCGACTTGCCGAACGATCAGCGGCCGGCGACCGAGTGGGAATTGGGCAAATTCACGCCGGCCCAATATCTGGCCGATCTTGCGCCCAGCTTGGCTGCCGCGTCGTGCTGGAAATCTTCACGGGCCCGCGGCCCTGCGGGTGATTGGCGTCGGCGAAGATCTGCCGGTCGACGGCACGGTGATGGACAACAGTCTGACGATCGACCCGCCCGAGCAGCCCGACACGCTTTCGATCGCCTGCGGACCGGACCGCTTTCAGAACGACTGGGACATCGCTCCGGTCGCGCTCGAAACGGACGATACCCTTGTGCCTGTCGACGACGTGAGTTATGCGCCCGCCGGCGGCTGGTCGCTCTGCGACATTCCCGAATTCTTGTCCGTGGCCGAAGAATTTCGCGGGCGAGCCAAGGCCAGCGTCTACCGCTATTTTCAGATCGAGTTACCCGAGACGATCGCCGACGTCGCCGCGCAGGTCACGACTCTCGACCAGGTTTTGCCGCTCGAAGATCAACAGGTTGAGACGGTCAGCACGGTCGACGCCAGCGGCAACGCGGTCGTCACGAACAAGCCGGCGGCCGTCTATGGTTGTTGGTTCGTCGACAGCCCGAGCTCGCTGCTGCAAAACACGATCGACGTCGAGGACATCGACCCCAACCAGTTCGAGAACACAGCGGCCGAATACAAGCGGCCGTTTCGGATCGATCGCAACCGCGGCCTGGTGATCTTCGAGGATTATGTTTACGCCAATGCGCTCGATACGGGCAACGATCCGCCGGCCGGGTTGGCGATCGAACCGCCCATCTTGCACTTGCGCGTTGCTTCAGCCGTTCGCGATCCCAACACCTTTGCCCCCATTGCGTACACCCGCGACCGCGACGAGAGCGACGAGTTCGACACGCCGACTCGCTACATCAGCCACGACGAAATCACGCGGACCCATGTGCCGGTCTACGACCTTGATTACAACATCGTGAGCGTCACCAGCAACCTCGACGACGTCGATCAGGAATGCGACTACTACTTGGACGCGGCCGAGCAGCAGTATCAAACGACCTATCCGCAGACGCTCAAGTATATCGGCCTGCGCGACGACATCGAGCTGGACGGCGCGATTCAGCAGATCGAATTCAGCGTCTCCAAGCAGGGCAGCACGATGACCGCCAGCCGCAACGACGAACAAGTCCACAAGTTCGTCAGCTTCGAAGAGCGGCGGCTGCGCGAGAACGCGGTCAAGGTGAACCAGATTGCCGACAAGGGGCGCAGCCTGGCGATGCGGCAACAGTTGCGACTTCTGAAAGGTTCCTGATCGGCCGGCGGCTTGAGGTGTCGACGGGCTCACCGCCCCGAGTCGAGCCGACGGGCTCACCGCCCTGAGCGCAGCCGAAGGGAGGCTTGAGGACGAAGAACGAAGAACCGCGACTCTGATTTTTCCTTTTACTTCAAGCCCGTAGCCTCAAGCCTGAAACCTCCCCATGGCCGGCCCTTTGACCGACATTCGCTGGATGGCCTTTCAGAATGTGAGCAGCTCGCTCACGATTCCTGCGTTTGCGCCGATGCAAGCATTGGGCACGACCATCAAGGACGGCCTAACCCTGGTTATCGAGTGCGATCAAGTCGGCAGTGCGGCGAACCCCGATTTCAATCTGAACATCATCTTCAACGGGCCCGTGGCGATTGGCCCCGGCGGCTACGGCCGCTGTGCCCGCGGCGGCGACGATTGCCAATGCCTCTGGGACACCGGCACCCCGTCCCCGGGCGATGTCTGGGGCATCAAGCCGGGTCAATTCTCGCTCACAAAAAACGGCGTGGGCAAGTTCATCGTCGACGGGATCGTGGATAGCGGCACCGAGCGGATGTATGGTCGGTGGGAGGGGATCACGGCCCTGCTGACAAAATACGCAGGCTCGACGACCCCCATGACACCAGGCAATACCGGGACGTTCAACGTCTGGTACGGCGCGCCCGGCAGCGAGGCCGTGACGAGCGGGCCCTGGACAGTGCAAGGGGCGGCGCGATTCGAGCCGGTCGACAAGACGGGATTCGCGTGGTTGCAACATGACGGTGGCGGATGGTATGCGCTGGAGAGTGAGCATTTGGCCTTGCAGATCGGCGGCACGATCGGCTCGCTGACCGCAGGCGGCAGCACGTCGGGCACTGTGAATTGGTACACCAACGGGGTCAACCCGGGCAGCTACGTGACGATCTATTCGCACGACAGCGTACTTAGTTCGACCGGCAGTGCGACCTATCGCGCCGAATTGAACCGCACGGACGGAAATTATTACTTTGTTTGGGTAAGTTGCTAATGGGTATCCAAGTCCAGCCCTGCTGCTGCAATCAACCCTGCTGCCCGATAGTCTGTCACGATTCCACGTTCTCGGGTCAGTTCGCGGTCACCCTGGCAGGGTTTCAAAACGGCGGAGGAACTTGCGGACACTGCACCGACTTCAACGGTACCTTCGTTTTGACTTGCGGCTGCACGACCGACCCCCACGGCGCGAAAACATGCTACTGGTATTACAATTCGCCAAACACTTACGGCTGCTCGGGCGGAAGCACGCCGTTAGGGTTCACATTGCAATTGCAATTCAATCACGTCGCCTTTGGCAACTACAACATCATTTTCTTGTCGCTGGCTGATCAGACAATCTATGGCGCTTTGCAGCCGGGCGATCCGTGCTACACGTCGGGCACCGCTGGCGGGGTTGATTGGGCTCAGGGGGGCTTTTATGGGGGCGGCACGGTTCCGAACCCGTTGACGTGCGGTTCTATTTCGGGCTACTCGATCCCGCTCTACAACGTCACCTATAGCGGTGGTTTGGGGTCTGCTTACTGCTATCCCTTTTCTGCTGGCTATCCAACAGCGACGATCACGGCGGTTTAATGGATTGCGATTTTGACAATGCGAGTCTGACCTGCCCTTGGTGCGGTTTCACTGCCGGCGCCCGAGACTGGCGGAAGAATTGCCAGCCGGACTTCGGCCCAGGCACCGAGTTAATGACGTTGCTCGCCAAGTGGGGCATCAAAGCGTGCGGAAAGTGCGCCGGGCGCGGCCGAGATGGACCGCCGCGGCGCCAATTGGTGCCAGGCCAATATCGAAACCATTGTCGGCTGGCTCAAGGAAGAGGCCGAACGGCGGGGGCTGCCGTTCTCGGCGGTTGCTGCCCGGCTGCTCGTGCGGCGGGCGATCAGGAACGCTCGGCGAGCGGTGAACCCAGGCCGAGCGTGAAGGCCCCGATGCGAGATAACCGGTCACCCGGCGTCGTGGAGGCTCGCATTGGCAGCTTTCTTGATTCGCCTGGCGGCTTCCGCAAACCGATTGTCTTCACGTGGCCAGTGCGCTGGCCGAAGATGCCGCCAGGCCCGAGAGCGCATACGAGTGACATCCAGTTGTCACTGGCCTACGAACCGGGATTCAGCGCACCAGGATCTTCTGATAGAGTAACCGCACGATGGCCGAGAGGAAGTCGGCCTCGCTGCTCTCCAATAGCAGGGCGACCTGGCGATGGATTTCGCGATTGTGGTTCATGGACCGGACCGCTTCGATGGTGCCCTCAGCGGTCAGGCCGCCTCCCACCCCGAATCGGCTGTACAGTTCGTCAAAATCCCGTTCCGACCAGCCGGCGAACAGTTCCGGCTGGCTGGCCACGACCTCTTCGACCAGCGGGTTGGTGCGGCGGTCGAACAGGCGGTGTGCCAACAACGACGGATCCTGAAACAACTCGTCGCTCGCCACGCGCAGCCCTGCGGCCAACCGATGCAGCGTGCGGGCATGGGGCTTGTTCGTGCGCGCTAAAATGCCCTTGATGGTCCGCTCATCGAGACCCGTCTGCTCGACCACTTCTTCGAGCGTCAGGCCAAAACGGGCCATCAGCCGGCGTAAGTTCGCGGCGACGTCATACATGAGGCCCCCCGTGCGGAAACTGCGCCAGCCGGGCGAACCGGGGCCGCGCCGGCCGACACGTTTCGACCTACGCGCTGGGGGCAGTCCGCGGCGTACTGTTCCGTTCCGGTTCGACCGTTGACGCGTATATGTACAAATGTATACTAACGGGCGACAGCCCTTGTCAAGTCCTCTCCTCGTCTCGACCAGCTTCTTGCTCTCACATGGGATCAGCTATGAGCACCGCGGGCAGCAAACAGGAAACGGACACCCGGGCCGAACCGGCCCGGCAGCATGAGCCGCTGTTTCGAGTCTGGATCGCCGATTATCGGGATTGGTTGCCCAAACGCTGGAACGAGGTGCCCCCGGCCGCGGTCGCTTTGCAACCGGCGGAGGAAGGCTGCCTGGTCGCGGAGAAGGCGCGGGCATTTCTCAAGGGTTTCAACCGTCAGATGTTGGCCGAAGCCAAACCCCTGTGGGCCGTGGCGCTGCCGGTTTGCGTGCAATACCAGGGAGATGCCCAACCGGGGCAAAGGATCCAAGGGCATCAATTTTCGCTCGACCGCTCAGCGGCCGAGGCGAGTTGAAGTCGCTCGCGCCGGAATCAGGGCGCTGCGTTGGGAAGCATGCCCAATAGGGCGAGCTTGGCGCGGCATTCGTCGCGCTCGCGCGAGCGCGCGAGCGCTGCCCAGGCCGGGTCTTGGGCGGCCAGAAAATCCTCTTCGCCGGCTTGCGACTTGCCGGTCTGCGCCAGCCGACTCATCAGCCTCTGGATGACCTCGCGCTCCTGCCGCGACAGGAACAGTCCTTCGAGCCGGTAGTCGACGAACGCCTCCCAGACCAGCGGAAATAACGGCCGGATGATCTGCTCGCCGATCGTGGCGGCATACAGCCGGATCTCCTCCTGGGCGTGGCTGTCCATCCGCAGCGCCAGGAAGTGCAGCAGGTTGTGCAGATCGACCTTCCAGTAAGCTTCGGTGTAGGTCGACAGCGGCAGATCTTTGCGGGCTTGTTCGCGGGCCACCCCCAGTTCGATGCGCTCTTCGTACAGCCGCCGGGCTGCGGCCTGAAAAGCGGCCTCGGCGGCGGACAGCCGCGCGCCGACCTCCGCGTCCAAGCGACCGCCGCTGCCCTGGCGGTTATGTTCCGCCTGGCGGCGCCAGGCGTCGGGCATCGTCGTTTGGGTGGCGTCGATGGCCAGCGAATAGCGGGTGCTGTATTCATTGACGTTGGCCGTGCGATGGCGGATCCACTGCCGCCAGCAGTCCATCGGCACGCGGACCAGGAACTTGATTTCGACCATCTCGAAGGGGGTCGTGTGCCGATGCCTGAGCAAGTAGCGGATCAGTCCGCGATCGTCGGAGACTTTGCGCGTGCCTTCGCCGTAGCTGACGCGGGCCGCCTGGACCACGGCCTGGTCGTCGCCCATCACGTCGACCAGGCAGACGAATCCGTCATCGAGCACCGGAAACTTTTGCCAGCGCAAGGCACCGGCTTGTTCGGCGTTGGTGGGCATGGCGGGTGAATCCCTTACTGTTTGGCCAGCAATTCTTCCACGAGTTTGGCGACCAGTGCGGGATTGTCTTTGGCGATCAAGTGGTCGATGCGATCCTGGGGCACTTTGAGTTTCTGCAGCGCCCCGACGATGTACTCCCACTGCTTGGCCCGTTTCTTCCCCTCGGCCAGATAAAGCTCGGTGACCAATTCGCTCAAACGTTGCAGCGAGATCGCCTCGCAGTTGTCGTAGTAACTCTTGATGATCTTTTGCTGGTACTTCGATCGTTCTGCCATTGCCTGTTCTCCGGGAGCGAAAAATCCGTTTTCCTCAATCTCGGCACGAGGGACCTTGCATCTTATCGTCCCCCAGGGAGCAATGATCTTGGCGAAATTCGCCCCGTTTGGCAACCGCGGAGGGAAATGCGGAATTCGCAATTCGGAATTCGGAAACGGACAGGGCCAATCGGTAGAGATGATGGAACGACGGGTTGGAGTGCCCGCGTCTTGAATTTGGGCTGTCCGCGTTCCGAATTCCGGCCTCCGAATTCCGAATTTGCCCACTCCATAACTGGTCTTTCCTCGGCCCGCGTCCGCGCCCTACGATGGCGTCCTATGCGCGGCAAGGATGCAACGCCGTTTCTCGCGGGCTTCTGGGCTACCAGCCTGGGCACGCTTGTTAGCCGCCTGCTGGGAATGCTGCGCGACGTGGCCACGGCCGCCTTGCTCGGCCTGGCCTCCGGCGGCGTGATGGATGCGTTCGTGCTCGCCTTCCGCGTGCCCAATCTGCTGCGGCGATTGCTCGGTGAAGGGGCCCTGGCCGGCAGCTATCTGCCCGTCCTGACCGCCGAATTGGAGCGCGACCGCGGCCGGGCCGTCGGGCTGGCCACCGCGGTCGTCACCTGGCTGGCCGGATGCCTGGCCGTGCTGCTCGTCTTGGGCGAGGGGTTGTGCGCGCTGGCCTGGATCGGATCGGCCGATCCGGCCTGGCGCCTGCTGGTCGGGCTGACCGCGGCAATGCTGCCCTATCTATGGTTCATTTGCCTGGCCGCTCAGCTTTCGGCCACGTTGCATGCGCTGTCGCGGTTCAGCCTGCCGGCGCTGGCCGCCGGGCTGCTGAATGTGGGCTGGCTGACGGGCGCGTGGTGGATTGCGCCGGCCGTATCGGCGGACAAGATCACGCAGGCCTACGTGCTGGCCGGCTGCGTGGTCGCGGCCGGAGCGCTGCAAGCGGCCGTGCAACTGCCGCTCTTGTGGCGGCTCGGTTTTTGCTGGCGGCCGGATTGGCAAGCCAGCCGCGAGCCGTGCCGCAAAATCCTGCGATCGATGGGACCGCTGGCGATCGCGCTATCGGTCACGCAAATCAACACGCTGGTCGACAGCCTGGTGGCCTGGGGACTGACCGCGCCGGCCGATACTTCCACGATCGGCTGGCTGCCCGGCGCCATCGAGTATCCGCTGCGGGCCGGCGCGACCGCGGCGCTCTACTACGCCGAGCGGTTTTATCAGCTACCGGTAGGACTGCTGGGCGTGGCCGTGGCGACGGTGATTTTTCCGCTGCTCAGCCGACACGCGGCGCAAGGCCGGCGGGCGCAGCTCGGCGCCGATCTGGTCCGCGGCCTGCAGATGATTTGCTTTACTTCGCTGCCGGCGGCGATCGGTTTGATTCTGCTGGCCCGGCCGCTGGCCGCTTTGCTCTTCGAACACGGAGCGTTTACCGCCGCCGACGCCACGCGCACGGCCCACACGATCGCCAGCTACTCGCTAGGCGTGTGCGCCTACTGCATGCTGCCGGTGATCGCCCGTGGATTCTACGCGGCCGGGGACATGCGCACGCCGCTGACAACCAGCCTGCTGGGGATGGGCATCAATGTCGCGTTGGACCTGGCGCTGGTGTGGCCGTTGGGCGAGTGCGGGCTGGCACTGGCCACGGCCGTTTCGGCCAGCGTGCAAGTCTTTGTGATGGCCCGGCTGTTCTCAAAGCTGCACGGCCCGCTCGATTGGCGCCCATTGCAAACGACCTATGCCAAGACGACGCTGCGCAAGTGCGCTGATGGGCGTTGCCGTGCTGGCGGTGCCTTATGCGCCGCCGTTCGGCGGCCGATGGCACGACTTGCTGCAAACAGGCGGCAGCGTGCTGGCCGGAGCGTGCGTGTTTCTGGTCGTGGCGCGGGTCTTGCGCTGCGAAGAACTGGCCATGCTCTGGCCGAGGGCCAGCCGGGCCATGCCGCCTGGTGCCCCAGCGGCCCATGCGCCGGTCGCCGACACGGGCGCTGCCGTCGGGCAATCGGCCGGCTGAGATCGCGGTTGATCACGGGTCGAAGCGGCCGGAATTCACTTCACCAGGTTCGCATCGTACTTCTGGTGGCAGGCCAGCACGATGCGGTCGCGAATCTGATCGGCCTGGTCGTTCGTGAGCGTGCCCTGGTGCGAGCGCAGGGCAAAACTGAAGAACAATCGTTTGTGCCCGGCCGGCACCTGCTTGCGATTGCGGTAATCCTCGCGGAAGGCGAGCGATTCGAGCTGGGCGCCGGCCGCCTCGCGCACCGAGCGCCTCGATCTCGGCCCAGGCGACCGTCTCGGCCACTTCCAGGTTCAAGTCGCGCGTAACGGCCGGATAGATCGACAGTTCACCCTGCTGCGGAATCAATTTGGCCGCCAGGACGAGCGTGGCCAATCGCAGCTCGGCCACGGTCGTTGGCCCGCGCAGTTCGAATTGTCTGAGTCCGGCCGGGCTGACTTCGCCCAGGTAGCCGAGCAACTGCTCGGGGCCGCAGCCTGTCAACCATAATTGGCAGGAGCGATCGCGATCCAACAGCGTCGCCGACGCGAGCCGCACGGCGATCCGGGCTGCCGGTTCGAGCGCGGCCACCAGGGCCTCGATCACGCCTTTGACGTCGGCGAAGCCGCGGCCGCTGGTCAAGGCCAGCATCGGTTCTTCGGCCGGCAGGGCGGCGCCGGGTTGCGGCAAATAAACTTTGGCCGTCTCGAAGAGCTCGATGGTTGCGTTGGAGAGCGATTCGTTCGTTCGCCGCGCGCCGAGCAGGCTGGGCACGAGGCTGCGCCTGAGCCGATCGGCCCGCCGCAGCACGGGCGTCGACGATTGCAAGGCCGGCTCGCTGGTCCAGGGGCTGAACGCATCGGACCAGGGCTGCTCGACCACGCTCAGCGTCAGCGCCTCGTCGAATCCGGCGGCGGTCATCACGTGCCGCACTTTCGACAGCACGCGGTCGTCGCGCGTGCGGTGCGAGGGAACCATCGGCACTCGGGCGTCTTCGGGAATCTGGTCGTAACCGTGAATCCGGGCGACTTCTTCCACCAGGTCGATCTCGCGCGAAAGGTCGCGCCGCCAGGAAGGCGGAATCACTTCGACGAACGTGGGTTCGGCCCGCAATTGCTGATTGCCCAGCGCGGTCAGAATTCGCCGGGCGGCCTCCTTTGGCACGTCGATGCCCAGGATCCGCCGCAGCTGCCCATAGCCGCAGCATGATGGGTTCGCGCGGCTGCGGCTGCGCGCCCAGATCGATCGAGCCGGCCGCCAGTTCGCCGCCGGCCAGGTCCAGGATCAGCTCGCACGTGCGGCGGCTGGCCCAATCGACGCCCTCGGGATCGAGCCCGCGCTCGAAATCGGTAAGACGAATCGCTGTGCAGGCTCAATCGCCGGGCCGTGTTGCGGATGGACAGCGGATCGAACTCGGCCGCTTCGATCAGCACTTCGGTGGTGGCGGCTCCGACTTCGGTCAGGGCTCCGCCCATCACGCCGCCCAGGCCGACCGCCCGCGCGGCATCGGCAATGACGCACATGCCCGGCTCGAGCGTGTAGGTCTTGTGGTTGATGGCCACGAACTGCTCGCCGGCGGCGGGCTCGGCGGACGATGATCTGCCGGCCTTCGAGCTTGCGCCAGATCGAAGGCGTGCAGCGGCTGCCCGCACTCCATCAGCACGTAGTTGGTGATGTCGACCACGTTGTTGATGGCCGCGAATGCCGATGGTCGCCAGCCGGTCGGCCAGCCAGGCGGGACTCGACCTGACCCGCAGGCCGCGAATCACCCGGGCCGTGTAGCGGCGGCAGAGCTCCGGGCAATCGATGCGGACCTGGGCGAAATCCTCGACGCGGGCGGCGCCTTGCCGCGGCGCGGCGGCCGGCAGCTTCGAGTCGGCCGGTTCCACAGCACGGCCACTTCGCGGGCGATGCCGATGTGGCCCAGGCAGTCGGGCCGATTGCTGGTCACTTCGAGGTTGATGGCGAAGTCACGCCCGTGCGGCTCGGTGGCCTCGTGGTTCAGCCCGGCCATCATCAGCCGTTCGGCGAGCTCGCTCGGGCGTCATGTCGAGTTGGACGTATTGGCCGAGCCAATCCCAGGAAACGAGCATGGTCTATTTAACTAGCGAAGGGGGAATGGAACCGCAAAGACGCAAAGACGCAACGAGGAAATTCGGAATTCGGAGATCGGAATCCGGAAAACGCTTCGACAATTTGTTTCTTGTAGCCATTCGTATTTTTCTTCTCTGTGTCTCTGTGTCTCTGTGGTTTACTTCCCGTCCTCTTCTTTGCGTCTTTGCGACTTTGCGGTTCACTTCCTTTTTCCTCCACCCGAATCAAAACTGATGCAGGAACCGCACGTCGTTCTTGTAGAACTCGCGAATGTCGCTGATGCCGTGACGCCGGGCACAGACCCGCTCGACCCCCAACCCAAAGGCGAAGCCGGTCACTGCTTCGGGGTCGTAGCCCACGGCCCGCAGCACGTTGGGGTCGACCATGCCGGCGCCGCCCATTTCGACCCAGCGGACGCGGCCGCCGTCGGCGTGCCAGCTCATGTCCACCTCG
Organism: uncultured Planctomycetia bacterium; assembly: GCA_963699445.1. Taxonomy (GTDB): domain Bacteria; phylum Planctomycetota; class Planctomycetia; order Pirellulales; family PALSA-1355; genus CAWCAX01. The sequence goes on along the minus strand of CAVOTX010000011.1, from coordinate 1,167,844 downwards.
ACGCTCGGCTCGGTGAACGGGAAGAACGACGGCCGGAAGCGGATGTGGACGTCGCTGCCCAGATAGCTCGAGGCGAACAGCCGCAGCACGCTCTTCAGGTCGGCCATCGTCACGTGGCGGTCGACGAGCAAGCCTTCGATCTGGTGGAACATCGGATAATGCGTGGCGTCGGCCGTGTCGGGCCGATACACGCGGCCCAGCGAAATGATCCGCACCGGCGGCGGCGTGCTCTCCATCACCCGGATCTGCACCGTGCTGGTCTGGCTGCGGAGCAGCAGCGGCGCGCGCGGCCGGCAAGCCGGCTCCCACGCGACCGGTCGACAGATAGAAGTTTTCCAACGGATCGCGGGCCGGATGCGCGGCCGGAATGTTCGAGCGCGTCGAAGTTGTGCCACTCGTCCTCGATCTCGGGCCCCGAGGCGACCGTGAAACCCAGCCGGCCCATGATGTCTTTGAGCTCGTCGATCGTCTGCGTGATCGGGTGCAGATGGCCGATCGCGAGCGGAGCGCCGGGCAAGGTGGGGTCGAAGTCGCCTCGCGGGCCGGTCTCGGCCGGAGCATTTTGCAGCCGCTCGCCGGCCGCGGCGAAGGCGGCCTCGATCTGGGTTTTGACTTCGTTGAAGCGCTTGCCCGGCGACGGGCTTGTCCGCGCCGGGAACCGCGCCCGAGCCTTTTTGCGTGCTCTTCAGGCGGCCGCTTTTGGCGCCCAGAAAATCGATGCGGGCCGTTTCCAGGGCTTCGCCTGTGGCGGCCGCGGCGAAGGCTCGACTGGCCGCCTCGGCAAGTTCATCGAGTTCGGCCAGGAATGCGGCAAGCGACATCGAGGTCACGGCGCCTCAGCATTAGGAACGCGGCCTCTAGGCAGCGACCGCGTTGGCCAATGCGTCCTTGACCCGGGCCACGACGACGTCGAAGCCCGCCGGATCGTGAATCGCCATTTCGGAGAGCGACTTGCGATCGAGCTCGATGCCGGCCAGGTGCAGGCCATGAATCAATTGGCCGTAGCGCAGGCCGCGCTCCCGGGCGGCGGCGTTCAAGCGGATGATCCACAGCTCGCGGAACTGACGGCGACGCACGCGTCGATCGCGGAAGGCGAACACGCCGGCCCGAATCAGCGTTTCCTTGGCCGTGCGGAGCAGCCGGCGATTGCCGCCGCGATAGCCCTTGGTCTTCTTGAACAGCCGCTTCTTGGCCTGATTGCGGGCGGCGCTTTTGGTCGTTCTCATGGCTTGCGATCCGAACTGTGTTTACTGGTGCGCTCTATCTTTTGGCCGGTCGGTTCGAAATTTCTGAACCCTAGTCCCCAGCCCCGAATCTCTCGCCCCTAATCAGTAGCTATTGCCTGCCAGCACGGTAATGATTTGCCGGGTGAACTCTTCGTGCAAGACTTTGGTCCCGCGCAGGTTGCGCTGCGCTTGTGGCTCATGCGGGCGGCCAGATGGCTCGTGCCGGCTTGCCGGTGCTTCACCTTCTTGGTGGCGGTGACGCGGAAGCGTTTCTTGACGCCCTTGTGGGTCTTTTGCTTAGGCATGATGGTGTTCGATTCTTATCGTGCGTCGGCCTGGAAATCTGAATCCGCCATTATAAAGGCTTCTATCGGCCTGGGAAGGGGAGATGGGCCCGGGTTTTTCCGGACCCGGGCGGAGTTGGGAAGCGGAAACCGGGGCAAACGCGGAACGCGGAACGGCGAACGCGGAATCGGGGGGGAAGCCGGCAGCGGGCTGTTAAGCAGGCCAATAGCGGCCGGCGGGGAGCGCCCGGCAGCGGCGCGACACTCTTTTCCGCCGCCGCGGGATTAAAATCCGTACCGACGTCGTGTCGGAACGTGAGTCTTCGGGCGACGCGACGGACAACGAGGCGATTCGCATGACGGCCAGACCTCAGTTCGGACTTCGCGGGCTGTTTGCCCTCACGCTGCTGCTAGCCATCGCCTTGGGCATCGGCAAATGGGTCGGGCTCGCGGAAACCCAACTGATCACCGGCGCGATGATGCTGCTGCCGTCGATCTTGTTGGCAACCGTGGCGCTCAGCGGATTGGCCCGCGATGTGGCGGCGATGAGCAGGCGGCAACGCATCGTACATGGCCTTTTACTGTTCGGCGCGATTTTGGCGACGATGCTGGCCGGCTGGCTGCTTGTATCGCTGCTGACTTCGGACTCGGGGTGATCGGAGTGCCGCTGCCGTTCGGCCGGGGGAAAGGTCAGGGCCAGATATCCGCGTCTCTTGCCCCAAACCATCGCGCTCTATACATTTGCGGCTGAGGTACCGCGATTTCGGCCGGCTTTCACGCGGGGGGCGTCCTTTGTATCGACGCCCGGCCTGGCCGATGCGGTGCTTTCAGTTCCAGAGGCGAAAGTTAAGGATCATGCTGCAAAGTCAAACTGCCCGACGGATCGGTTCGCGAGTATTCCCGCCCGGTGCGGCCCATTGACGATCGCCGCCGAAATCGGCCCCGGCCTGGCCAAGGCCACCCTGGCCGCCGCAAGTCGACGGCAACGTCGTCGGCGCCGGCACGCCCCTTGCCCGACCGACGGCGAGGTCGAATCTGCGGTTGCTCACCAAGAAGGATCCCGAGGCCCTGGCGGTGATGCGGCATTCGTGCGCCCACATCATGGCCCGGGCCGTGATGCGGCTGTTCGACGGCGTGCAATTGGCCTTCGGCCCGACGGTCGACAACGGCTTCTATTACGACTTCGAGCTGCCGCACAAGCTCAGCGAAGAAGATTTTCCGGCCATCGAGGCCGAGATGGCCAGGCATCGTCAAGCTCAACGAGCCGTTCGAGCGGATCGAGGAGCCGCGCGACGAGGCCATCGCAATCTGCCGCGACCTGGGCCAGCCGCTCAAGGTCGAGCACATCGAGCAGGGCCTGGCCGACCATCCGACCGTGTCGTTTTATCGGCAGGGCGAATTCATCGATCTGTGCCGCGGGCCGCACGTGCCCGGCGGCCGGCGCCATCGGGGCCTTCAAGCTGTTGTCGGTGGCCGGGGCCTATTGGAAGGGCGACGCCTCGCGGCAGCAGTTGCAGCGGCTGTACGCCACGGCCTGGTTCAGCAAGGCAGAACTTGGACGAGCCCATTTGAAGATGGTCGAAGAGGCCAAACGCCGCGACCATCGCGTGCTGGGCAAGCAGCTCGAGCTGTTCACCACCAATCCGCTGGTCGGCGCCGGGCCTGATCCTGTGGCTGCCCAAGGGGGCCATCGTTCGCGGTCTGCTGGAAAACTTCGTCCAGCGATGAACTGACCCGCCGCGGCTACGAGCCGGTCTACACGCCGAACATCGGCCGGGTCGAGCTGTACCAGATTTCCGGCCATTTCCCGTACTACGCCGACAGCCAGTTCAAGCCGATCGTCATGAGCGACGGACGAACAGTACCTGCTCAAGCCGATGAACTGCCCGCACCACATCATGATCTACAAGTCGAAGCCGCGCAGCTATCGCGACCTGCCGGTGCGGCTGGCCGAGTTCGGCACGGTGTATCGCTACGAGCAGTCGGGCGAGCTGGGCGGCATGACCCGCGTGCGGGGCTTCACCCAGGACGACGCCCACCTGTTCTGCACCGAGGAGCAAGTGGCCGACGAGTTCCGCGGCTGCCTGGAGATGACCCAGTCGGTGCTGGCCGCGCTGGGCATGACCAACTATCGCGTGCGGCTGGGCTTTCGCGATCCCAAGAGCGACAAGTACGTGGGCAGTGCCGAAACCTGGGCCAAGGCCGAGGCGGCGCCTGGAGGCGGTCTGCCGCGAACCGTGATTCCCAACTTCACGATCAGCCGCGGCGAGGCGGCCTTTTATGGACCCAAGGCCGACTTCCTGGTCTCCGACTGCATCGGCCGCGAGTGGCAGCTGGGCACCGTGCAGCTCGACTACAACCTGCCCAGCAAGGAGCGGTTCGGCCTGGAATACATCGGCGCCGACAACCAGCCGCACCAACCGGTGATGATCCATCGCGCCCCGCTGGGCTCGCTGGAGCGGTTCGTGGGCGTGCTGATCGAGCATTTTGCCGGGGCGTTTCCGCTCTGGCTGGCCCCCGAGCAGGTGCGGGTGCTGGTCGTCAGCCAGAAGTTCGAGGAGTACGCCCGCGGCGTCGAGCAGCGGCTGCGGGCGGCCGGCTTCCGCGTGACGGGGGATTATCGGGCCGGAAAAGATCGGCTCGAAGATCCGCGACGCCCAGTTGGAGCTGATTCCGTACATGTTCGTCATCGGCGGCCGCGAGATGGAAGCCGGGGCCGTGGCCGTCCGCGACCGGATCGACGGCGATTTGGGCAGCCTGTCGCTGGAGGCGGCCATCGGCAAACTGCAAGCCGAGGTGGCCGCGGGGCCGTCCGCCAGGTGGCGGCCCCCATGCAGCCGGCCGCGGTGGGCGAGCCGGGGGGCGAGTCGAACGAGTATTGAGGAGGAAGGGGCTAGAGGTTGGGGGCTGGGGACTAGGGGTGGCCGAGCCAGGGGGCTCGGCGGTTTTGTCGCGGTAAAACGCCGGCAATCTTGGGCCTGGAACTATGGACGGGTCCATTATGCTAGAATTGCCAGGTGCAAACGTTTGACGAGCAGGGCCCGCTTTGGCCAAAATCAAAAGAGTTCGTTTTTGTCCCATTGTTTGACGTGAAAGGATCGTTGCAATCGAAAACAAGCAGCAAAGGATCAACGAGCAAATCCGCATCTCTCCGGTGAGAGTCGTGGCCGCGGACGGTGCCTTGTTGGGCATCTTGAATACCGACGAAGCACTGAACCGGGCGCGCGAAGCCGATTTGGATCTTGTTGAAGTTGCCCCCAATGAGCGGCCCCCGGTCTGCCGCATCATGGACTACGGCAAATTCAAGTATCAGCAAAAGAAGAAACAGAACCGCACGCACACGCACCAGAGCAAGCTCAAGGAAATCCGCGTGCGGCCCAAGACGGGCGAGCACGATATCCAAGTCAAACTCACCCAGGCCCGGGCTTTCCTGGCCCACAAAGACAAAGTCATTGTGTCGGTGATTTTCCGCGGCCGAGAACTGGCCCACGTCGAAGAAGGTCGGAAAGTCATCGACCACGTGATCAAAGACCTGGAAGACATCGGCAAAGTCGAAGCCTCTCCGTCGCATCAGGGCAAACGGATCGTTTGCATCCTCGTGCCGAAGTGAGTGGCTGCCAAACTCGGAAATCGGAACGCGGAACTCGGAACCGACGAGGCGATCGCGGCACGTAGCCGACGTTGCGGGCGAAGATTCACTTTGCCCGGGCGAGTAAAGCCAATTACCGCCATGAAGCAATGCATCAAGTGCGCGATCCAGGTCGACGACGACGCAAAGATTTGCCGCCGCTGCGGATCGATCTTGGATGAGATCGACGCGGTGGGTGGCAATATGGCGGCCGTTAACACGGGCGCGGCCGATCGCTTTGTTCCGCCGCGCTCGGACGCAAGCTCCCTGCCCGATCCGGTCGACCAATACGTGGCCGAGACTTTCGAGTGGCAATGCCCGGGCTGCGGCGAACAGATCGAGCGGCAATTCGATACCTGCTGGCAGTGCGGGACGAATCGCGACGGCGGCAGCCTGCCCGATTTCACGGACGAAAGCGCTGACGAAGACCCCGCCGAGAGCGACGACGGCATAGCACCGACCCGCTCAGGCGAGGTCGCCGCTGACTCGGCGGCTGACGAGACGGTTTCGACCCCGCAGCGCCGCGATTGCCTGCGCTGCGGCTCGGACAAGATCATCACGGGCGTCAACGTCGTGAGTTTTTCCTCCGGCGAGCTTACGGCCGGCCGCTTGGAGCTGATGGCGCTGGAAGACCACGAGCGGATGCTCTTCATGGGGCGCCAGGCCCGCTTGACGGCCGATGTCTGCGGGGACTGCGGTCACGTGGAGCTGCGGGCCGAGAATGTTCGTGGGCTGCCGCAGCGGCGTCGCGAGCATTGGTGACGCGGCTCGGCGGGTGGACCGCGACGGTCACCGGCCTCTAGTGTCCTGAGTTAGAAGTTCGCGTTGTTTGTCCGCGTGTAGGAGGCGACTGGTGATCGCCGACACGTGGCGTCAAACGAGGGGCAGTCGGCGATCGGAGTCGCCTCCTACAAGTCCAGACAAATTGAATGGACTTGCAACTCAGGACACTAGCCCGACGGCTCCACGGCTTGCTATTATCGGTGCTCCCAACCAGGTTTTTTCGGAGGCCCCCCCTTGTCCGATCCGGCCATCAACGAACTGCTCGATCTCAACCGGCAACTGCTCGAAGCGATCGCCCGCGGCGAGTGGGAAACCTATCAGCAATTGTGCGATCCGACGCTCTCGTGCTTCGAGCCCGAGGCGCGCGGACATCTGGTCAAAGGACTCGACTTCCACAAGTTCTATTTCGAGCTGGGAGCCGATGCCGGGCCGAGAAACACCACGATGGCGTCCCCCAAGGTGCGGTTGATGGGGGATGTGGCGATCGTGGCCTATGTGCGGCTGGTGCAATCGCTCGACGACGCAGGCAGTCCGCAGACCAGCTCGTGCGAAGAGACGCGCGTCTGGCAGCGCCAGGCCGGTCGCTGGCGGCACGTCCATTTTCACCGCTCGCACGGCTGAGCAGCCGGCGTCGGTCCGGCGCGATCGACCCGGCGCCGTCGTTCGCTTGAGGCGGGGCTGCCGACCTAGTGCGGCGCGGCGGCGACTTCGTTCAACTGGGCGCAGGCGGCCATCCGCTGGACGATTTCGTTGCGGTAGACCGGAATGTGGGCCGGCGCCTCGATGCCGATCTGCACCCGGCCACGCCCCAACTCCACGACCGTGACGACAATATCGCCGGCAATGACGATCGACTCACCGATCTTTCGAGAAAGCAGGAGCACGGCAGTATCCTTTCTGGCAGAGTCCGGACCGCGCCTTTCCTTTTGGCAAACTTGCCGCTTGGCAGTCTGTCATGTGCTTGCTTCAGCACATTTGCCGATGCTATCACCCGGCCGTGAGCGGGCGATTAGCCGTCGTTTAGACCTGTGCGAAATCGGCGGCCAGGACCGTATCGCTGTCCTCGTAATCCTGGGTTCAGTCGTAGCCTCCGTCGTAGGGTCCGCTTTGCGGACCAGCATTGTCGAACCGTCGTGCGCTCGGTCCGCACAGCGGACCCTACGGAGCACCCGGGAATGGTAGATTCTCGGTCCGAAAACAATGACAGCTTCAAAGCGGTGGAGTTAGGACCGTGTCGCTGTCCTCGTAACCCGGGGCGCAGCAGCAGAGAAAAACGAGCGCCGCCTGACCGTCGTTGCAAATCGTGTGGGTCTGGCCGGGCGGAATGGCAATCGCGTCGCCAGGGCCCACCAATCGCTCCTCGCCGTCGATCGTCATGCGGCCGGCGCCGGACAGAATGTAATAGATTTCTTCCGTCTGCGGATGATGATGCGGAGTGGTCTGCGCCGGCGGCCAGCCGAGCCTCGGCCAGGCTCTGTTTGCGGATGCACGAATTGCGATAGGCCAGCAGCTCGCGGATTTCCGAACCGTCTTTGGTCGTGAATGCCGGCACTTCGCGGATATTGCGAACGTCCATGACGCGCGCCTCTCGTCGAGTCCGAAGTTCGAACAAAACAGTCGAGCCTTCGGCTCGTCCTTGCCCTACCATCTACGCTCTACTCTCTCATCCCTCTGCCGCCCCCCGGCGAAAAACCCCGACCACTGCGGGCGGATATTCGCGCACGTCCCACTCGTCCGGCCGCGGCAGGCTGGCGAAATCGAACGGCTCGTCCGCCTCGACCACCACCACGCTGCCGGCCGGGCTGCGCTCGACGAAGATCGCAATCATCTCGATCATCTCGCCGGCCCGCTCGCGAAACAGACTCCAAGGCGGCGAGACGAAAACCACCCAGGGCTGCCCGCCCGCCGGCAGATCGCGCCGAGCCCAAATGAACGTGTTGGCCGCGACCACCTGGCACTGCTGGGCCACGCCCAGCTCGGCGGCCGTTTGCCGGATCAGATCGGCCGTCGGAAAGTGCCGCTCCAGAAACGTCGCCCGCGCCGCGCCGCGACTGATTGCCTCGAATCCCAATGCGCCGGTGCCGGCAAACAGGTCCAGGGCGTGTTTGTCTTTGACATCCGGGCCAACGAGGTTGAATACGGCCTCGCGGACGCGATCTTTCATTGGCCGGGTGAGCGGGTCGCCGCTGTACAGCAGCTTGCGCCCGCGCAAGTGCCCGCCGACAATCCGCGGCGGCGCAACCGCCAGGGTCGCCGGGTCCGGCTTGGGCTTTGCCCTGCGCTTGGTTTGCAGACGTTTGGGCATGCGAGTCGTTCGGCTGGCCGACGTTGGTGGGTCCATGGAAGGCAAGAATGAATTCCGGATCATTCTAAGCCAGCCGATGCATCAAAGGGACGCATTTCCGTCCTGGGCCACTTCGAATACTGAAAAAACGGCCCGTCGCCATCGGCAGCCGCGGCGAATTCGCTCCCGACAAACCATGGTTCGCGGTCGACCGAACAAATAACGAATTTACAACGCGGGGCACGGCAGGCGAGAATATCCGCATTGCCCTCCAATTCTCCTCCCCGGACCCGCGAGATTACGATGCGCCCCTGGAAGCTTTCCGAGACGAATTACGCTTACGTCAAACAGAATCCGTACGAAGTGGCGGTGCTGCCGCTGGGCGCCACCGAGCCGCATAACCTGCACCTGCCGTACGGCACCGATTGCTACGAGGCCGAGACCGTGGGCGAAAAGATCTGCGAGGCGGCCCACGACCGCGGCGCCAAGGTCGTGCTGCTGCCGACAGTGCCCTATGGAACCGAGACCAACCAGATGGCCTTTCCCATGGCGATGAACGTCAATCCCTCGACGTTGTTCGCCTTCGTCACCGACCTGGTCGACTCGCTCGCCGAGCACGGCGTACACAAAATCGTGTTGCTCAACAGTCACGGCGGCAACGAGATGAAGCCGCTCTTGCGCGAGCTGCACGGGCGGACGCCGGCCCATCTGTTTCTGCTCAACTGGTTCAAGGTGCTGGGCGACACCGAGCTGGAGATCTTCAGCGAACGGGACGACCACGCCGGCGAAATGGAAACCTCGTTCGGACTGGCCTACTTCCCGCACCTGGTCGCCCACAATGCCGACGGCAGCCTGGCGGCCGACGCGGGGCACGTGGCGCCCACGCAGTTCGAAGCGATCAATAAGGGTTGGGTTTCGATCACCCGGCCCTGGCACTTGCTTACGACCAACAGCGGCGCCGGCAATCCTTACGGCGCGACGGCCGACAAGGCCCGGCGGATGATGGACGTGATCGTGGAGCGCATCTCGAAGTTCCTCGTCGAATTGTCGGCCGCCAAGTTGGACGAACGATTTCCGTTCTAGGGGCGCGGGGCGTCAAGCAGCGGGTTCCGCCGGCCGGCGTGTGGCGCTTTCTTCCGCCTGCGGAAGATTTGCCGCGGCGAGGAGCGTTTGCGCTGCTGCGGGAAAAAAGCGCCGGCGGCGCCGCAACCGGCGCGGGCGGCGGGGCAATCGAGTAGCTGCTAACGCTAGCAGTTCCGCTTGATTCGGCGGCTCCAGATCGCCATATTGGCTGTACATCCATCTACTAAGCGTGGGTCGCACATTCAACTGGCACGAATGGAGTTTCCGCCATGGCCGGAGCCGTCGATCAATCGCACCGCACGCGCGGCCTGTTCGATAACGTGCAATCGCACTGCCTGGTCATCGAGCTGACGGTCGACGACCGCGACACGGTGGACGACTTGTGCGGCTATCCCGAAGGGCCGGAGCGCGAGGCATTTGCCCTCAACGCGCTGCGGATCGGCGTGCTGGCGCTGCGGCAAGCCCGGGGCCGGTTGGATGTCGATCTGATCCAGCGCGAAACCCAGCGCATGCTGGCCGGCTTGCAAAGCCAGCTCGACGGCCACTCGCTCGAAATGCACAACAAGCTGGCCGGGTCGCTGAAGGAGTATTTCGATCCGCAAAGCGGCCGCTTCCAGGAGCGCGTGCAACAACTGGTCAAGCAGGACGGCGAGCTGGAGCAGGTGCTCCGCCGGCAGATCGGCGGGGCCGATTCGGAGCTCGCCCGCACCCTCGTGGCCCACGTCGGCCAGGAAAGTCCGCTGCTCAAGCTGCTCGATCCGAACCAATCGCGCGGGCTGCTCCAGGCGCTGCGCGAAACGGTCGAGCGCAATTGACCACCCAGCGCAATCACGTGCTGAAGGAGTTTTCGCTCGACAACAAGGAGGGGCGCTGGCCCGGCTGGTCGGCGAGCTGACTGCCAATCACGGGCAGATCGCCAAATCGCTGGGCGAAAAGGTCGACAATGTGGTCCGCGAGTTTTCGCTGGACGAGGAGAACTCGGCCCTCAGCCGGCTGGTGCGCAACGTCGATCGGGCCCAGCGTACCATCTCGCTCGAGTTCTCGCTGGACAACGAGAACTCGGCCCTGTCGCGTTTGGCCGGCATGCTCGATTCGACCAAGAAGGCCATCGACGGCCAATTGACGCTCGACGGCGAGAGCTCGGCCCTGGCCCGCCTGCGGCGCAAGCTTTTGACCATCCTGGAAACGCATGCCAAGAACAACGGCGACTTCCAGGAGGAGGTGAAAGTCACGCTGGCCAAGATGGCGGCCCGGCGCGAAGAAGCCGCCAAGAGCACCCGCCACGGCCTGGCTTTCGAGGAGGCCGTGTGCGCGTTCATCGAGTTTCACTGTCAGCATCAGGGGGACGTGGCCGAACGGACCGGCACGCACACCGGGCTGATCAAGAATTGCAAGATCGGCGACGTGGTCATCGAGCTGGGTCCGGAAAGCGCCGCACCGGGTGCCCGGATTGCCATCGAAGCCAAGGAAGACGCCGCTTGCACCCTGGCCAAGGCCCGCGAAGAGATCGAGCAGGCCCGCAAGAACCGCGACGCGCAGGTCGGCCTGTTCGTGCTCTCGCGACGTTGTGCCCCCGAAGGAACCGAAGAAGTCCAGCGCTACGGCGACGACGTGTTCATTCTCTGGGATCCCGAAGACGGGTTGACCAACGTACACCTCAAGGCCGGACTGACGATCGCCCGGGCACTGTGTATCCGCGCCGAACGGCAGAGCGAAGCCCAGGCGGCCGACTTCGAAGCCATCACCGAAGCGATCTTGGAAGTCGAGAAGCAAGCCAATTTTCTCGGCGAGATCACCAAGGCCACCGACACGATTCGCTCGCAGAACGAAAAAATCGTCGAACGCGTGCGAAAATCCCGCTCGTCGCTCGAACGGCAGGTGGAAACCTTGCGAGAACGAATGACGGATCTCAAGCAGTCCTTTGGAACCGGTTCGTGAGGGAAGACTTTTTGGAAGGGGATAGGGGGATACGGGGGATACGAGGAAAAACGGACAAAGAAGGAAAGACAGAGTAGCTGAATAGCCGGCGGTCACTTGGCCGCCGGAGGGTACGACAAGTCGCTGGCGTCGGAAGACCGAAGATGCGGCACGCTACTTCCGCAGAAACTGCGGCCAGATCGAGTCGCTGACGAACAACCCCTCGCGCGTCAGGCGAACCGCGTGAGCGTCGTCGGCCAATAATCCCCGCCGGGCCAATTCGACCAACTGCGGGCCAACCAGCCCGTCGATCTCGTAGCCGGTTGCCCGGCGAAAGGACTGGCGATCGACCCCTGCCAGACGGCGCAAGGCAAATACCAGCGCCTCTCGGGCTCGATCCTCCGGCGGCAGGCATTCGCTCTCGGCCACGGCCGACTGGCCGGCCAGCACCCGCTTGAGCCAGGTGGTCGTGCTGCGGTGATTCATTTCGCGGCGGCCGTCGATGTAGCGGGCGGCGCCGGGCCCGACCGCGTAGTAACCGGCTCCGGACCAATAGGCCTCGTTGTGCCGGCAGCGATGCCCGGGCCGAGCGAAGTTCGAAACTTCGTAGTGCTCGAACCCGGCCTCGGTCAGCGCGTCGATGGCCGCCGCGTACATCGACCGCTCGGTTTCTTCGTCCAGCCGTGCGAGTTGTCCGTGCTCGAGCCGGCTCCAGAATCGGGTCCCGCGCTCGAATGTCAAGCCGTAGGTCGACAGGTGATCCGGGGCCAGTTCAAGCCCGGCCTGCAGGTCTCGCCGCCACACCTGGAGCGATTCGCCGGGCGTGCCGAAGATCAGATCGAGCGACACCGAGCGAATCCGCCGCTGCGCAAGTTCGACGGCTTGGCGCAGGACGGCCGGCGAGTGATCCCGTTCGAGCAGTTCGAGCTTGGCCGGGTCGAAAGACTGTCCGCCCAGGCTGATGCGGTTCACGCCCAAGTCGGCCAGCAGATCGACAACCTCTTGGCGGATGTCGATCGGATTGGCCTCGACGCTGAATTCGTGACCGGGCGCAAGCCGGAACCAATGCCGAATCGTCTCGATCAGCCGGGCCAGTCGGTCGAGCGGCAGGTGCGTGGGGGTGCCGCCGCCGATGAACAGAGTATCCACTTCGCGCGGCGTTCCAAGTCCGGCCAATTCCAGGCCGATCGCCTCAAGGAACCGATCCACGAGGTCGTCGCGGCCGGCCAGCAGTGTGAAATTGCAGTATCCGCAGCGATGCGCAGAACGGCACATGGACGTATGCGGCCCGCAAGCACGAGGGAGCGTTCATCTCGGCGGGTGAGGTCGTAGGCGGCACACGTGCATTGTAGCGCCTGGCGCGAGGGGGCAATATCGGCCCGGTTGCGCCAGCTTTGGCGACCGGGAGCGATTGGCCGCGGTTCCGCCGGGCACCGCGGACGTCCAGCGTGCCGCTGGCGCATGGCGGGAATGCACGGTTTATGAGGTAAACTAGAGTATCGAGACACCCGACCAATTCCGCGCCGCCGGGGGGCCCGCCGCCGGCCTGTGTTTCACCCTAACTGGCAATCAAGGAGACCCGCCGTGAAACGTCAGCAGTCGTTTTGGATTACTGCCGCCTGGTGCGCGTTTGTGCCGATCGCCGGATTGTCGGTGTGGGCCGCGGAACAGCCCCGCAAGCCGGCCCCGGGTCCTGCCGCACCGTTGGAAGACGTCGGCGACACCCTGAGCGAGGAGGACCTGCTCAAAGCGTTTCGCAGGCTGGAAGTTCAATCGGCGCAGGCCTATGTCAAGCTGACGGAGTTGGACCTGCAAAAAATCATGCAGATGAACGAAAAAATGAGCGGCGTCTATTCCAGTTCCGAGGTCGACCTGCTCAAGTCGGCGGTGGAAATCGCCAAGGAGCGAGTGCGGGTCGCACAAGAAGAGCTCGACGGCAACAAGGAGAGCAGCCTGGTGGGCATTGCGACCATCCGGCTCAAGAGCGCGCAGCAGATTTACGAACGTGGCATGAATGCAAACAAGCGGCTGGCAACGGCTTATGGACCGATCGATATCGAGCGGATGCGATTCGCGGTCGAATCGGCCCGCGTGGATTTGGACAAGGCCAAAGTCGTCAGCCAGATGCACTCGCCGCTCATCGCCTTGCACTTGGAACTGGATGAGCTACGCGAAGAAGTGCGGCAGCTCCGCTACCGGATTACGGCCATCACCTCGCGGCGCTAAAGCCCGTCGACCACCCGTCCGGCCGCCTGCGCGCTCGTCACAGCCACAGGTGCAGCCGGCCGTCGAGCAGGTCGGGTAGCGCCCGGGCCACCAGATCGCGAATGCGCTTGGCCGAATAGCGCGTGCTGAAGTGCGAAGCGATGATCGCCTCGTTCTGGAACCGCTCGCGCCGCTCGACGATGTCGTCCAGGTGCGTATGCCCGAACTTGTGAATCTTGTCTTTGCGGTGCGAGGGAGCGACGAACGTCATTTCCAGGATCAGCACCTGGGCCTGATACATGGCTGGGCACAGGTCGAGCCCTTCGGGCGCGCTGTCGCCCAAGTAGGCCACGCGCGGAATCCGCCGCTCTTCGGTCACTTCCGTGCCCGATAATCGCAGATCGCGGATCTCGTGGCCGGCCAATTGCTGGTACTCGGGCTTGAGTTTCCGCCGCCGCTCCCAGACGACGAAGCCCAGCGACGGCACGGTATGCTTGGTCGCCGAGACCGTCACCACGTGCTCGCGCGAAAGCTCGATCTCGTCGCCGGGCCGGATCGGGCGGAGGTCGCAGGGCATGCGCCCCCGATCCAGCCGCGTGAACAGCTTGAGGATCCGCTGGACGTGCTCGATGGTGTCTTCCGGCAGGTAGATGACCGGCGGCTCCATCTTCATCATCCGCCGCCGCGCGACATAGACCGGCAGCGCCGCCAGGTGATCCAGGTGCGCGTGCGAGACGAACCAGGTGGGCGTGCCCATGAAGGCCCAGGGCTGTCCACCCAGGTCGAAGCCGATCTTGAATTCCGGAATCCGCCAATAGGTCTGCACGGCCGCGCGCGAGTAGCCCTCGATGGTGAGCTCTTTGTGGACCAGGGTTTTGACGGGCTGGTTGTTGATCATCGGGGAGGGGACGAGAGGTTTGAGACTATAGAGGAGAATGGCACTAGGTTAGCGGCTGTAGGAGGCGACTGGTGATCGCCGATATGCGGGCCAAACGAGGGCGATTCGGCGATCGGAGTTGCCTCCTACAGACGAAGATGTTCCTTAACCTAGTGCCATTCGAGACTTCAGGGTAGGGAGGGACGAGCCGGAGGCTCGGCTGTTTTGAATTCAAGACTGGCGGCCCAGCAGGGCATTGACGGCTGCGGCGATGTCGGGACTGGCCATCAGGATTTCGCCGACCAGGATCGCATCGACACCGGCCGCTTCCAGGCGCAGGACGTCGGCCCGGCTGCGAATGCCGCTCTCGCTGACCAGCACGCACTCAGCGGGAATCCGCGTGCGCAGCCGGAGCGTGTGATCGAGGTCGACCTCGAACGTCCGCAGATCGCGATTGTTGACGCCGATCAGCGTGGCGCCGGCATCCAGCACGCGGGGCAGGTTGTTTGGCTCGTACAGTTCGACCAGCGGCGCCAGGCCCAGCTCGACCGCCGCATTGTGCAGCGCGCGCAAGCGGCAATCGTCCAGGCACTCGGCAATCAACAGCACGGCGTCGGCGCCGGCGGCGCGAGCCTCGAGCAACTGGTATTCGTCGAGAATGAAGTCCTTGCGGAGCACTGGCAGTGCGGAGCTCGCGCGGACCTGTTCGAGAATGGCCAGGCTGCCCTGAAAATAGTGCTCGTCGGTCAGCACGCTCAAGCAGCAGGCCCCGTGGGCGGCGTAAGTGGCGGCGATTTCGATCGGCTGAAAATCGGCCCGGATCACCCCCCGCGACGGGCTCGCGCGCTTAATCTCGGCAATCAAGCGGATCGGGCCGGGCGCGGCCAAGGGCTGAAAGAAATTGCGCACCGGCGACGCCAGTTCCACGCGCCGCCGCAGCACGTCGATCGGCGTGGCCGCTTTGGCCGCGGCAATCTCGCGCTGTTTGGTGGCGACAATCTCGTCGAGGATAGTGGGCATCAGGAAAACTCGGAACGGGGAACTGGGAGCTCGGAATTCAAGGAACAGCGACCGCCACGGTGCGCATTCAGTTTGATCTATCTCTGGCCTCGTTCGTTCCGAGTTCCGAGTTCCCCGTTCCGAGTTTTCTTTTTCTCAGTGCTTGAAGTGTCTGCGCCCAGTGAAGATCATGGCGATGCCATGCTGGTTGGCTGCGGCGATCACCTCGTCGTCGCGGCGCGAGCCGCCCGGCTGAATGATGGCCGAAATGCCGGCCGCGGCCGCCTGGGCGATCGAATCGGCAAAGGGGAAAAACGCATCCGAGGCCAGCACGGCGCCGACCGTCCGCTGGCCGGCCTTCTTAATGGCGATTTCCACCGAATCGACGCGGCTCATTTGACCCGCGCCGACGCCCAGCAGCGTCTTTGCCCGGGCGACGCAGATGGCGTTCGACTTCACTTGCCGCACGATTGCCCAGGCAAAGCGCAAATCGGACCATTGCGAATCGCCGGGCGCCGCGGCCGTGACCACGCGCCATTCATCCTCGGGATCGGCCTGGGTGTCGGCATCCTGCACCAGCAGGCCGCCTTCGATGTGGCGCAGCTGGCTGGCCGGCGGAACCTGGTCGAGCGGCCCGGTCTTCAGCAGCCGCACGTTGTCTTTCCATTTCGGCCGCGTGGTCAGGATGGCGACCGCGTCGGCCTTGTAGTCGGGGGCGACGATCGCCTCGATGAATCGGCCCGGCTCGACCAGCACTTCCGCGGTTGCCGCGTCGAGCGGTCGATTGAAGCCCAGCACCGAGCCGAACGCGCTGAGCGGATCGCCGTCCAGTGCGCGCTGCGCGGCCACCGACAAATCGGCCGCCGTCGCGGCCCCGCAGGGATTGTTGTGTTTGATCACCACGGCCGAAGGGCCAGCCAGCGAACGCACGATCGAAAGCGCGCTGTCCAGATCGAGCAGGTTATTGTACGACAGCTCCTTGCCCGAGAGCTGCTGGGCACTCACCAGGTTCGCCCCCGCGATGTCGCCATGCGCGTACAGCGCGGCCCGCTGGTGCGGGTTTTCGCCGTACCGCAAGATCTCTTGCCGCCGCAGCCGCAGCGTGAGTGTGGCGGGAAACGCTTCCCGCTCCAGCGTGCCGGCCAGCCAGGCGGCGATGGCCCCGTCGTAGACGGCGGTCCGGGCAAAGGCGGCCTGCGCCAAACTGCGGCGCAGCTCGGGCGTGGTCGAGCCGGCGGAGCTGACCTGGTCAAGAATCTCGGCGTATTGTTCGGGATCCGTGGCCACCGTCACGAAGGCGTGGTTCTTCGACGCGGCCCGGATCAGGCTCGGGCCGCCGATGTCGATCTGTTCCACCGCCTCGTCGAAGGTCACGCCCGCGCGGGCCACGGTGGTCTCGAACGGATACAGGTTGACCACCACCAACTCGAACGTTTTGATCTCGTGGGCCGCCAGTGCGGCCAGGTCTTCCGGATGATCGTGCCGGGCCAGGATGCCGCCGTGGATCTTGGGATGCAGGGTCTTGAGACGCCCCTCGAGCATCTCGGGAAATCCCGTGTACGCGGCCACGTCAATCACCGCGATTCCTTGCGACTCGAGGAATTTGCCGGTGCCGCCGGTGCTATAGATTTCCACCCCGGCTGCGGCCAGGCCCCGGGCGAAATCGGCCAGGCCGAGTTTGTCGCTGGTGCTCACCAGCGCACGGCGGATACGGGGAGAGGTCATCCGTCTCTCAAGGCTTGAGGGGGCAAGAAATTCGGCCGAATTCGTTTGCCGGCCGGACCAGATGTCCCTCTGGTTTACGGACTCGGGCGCAATTCGTCAACCGGCTCAAGCGCACGCGGTGCGGCCGCAGCCGCAAGACCGGCTTACGGCAGCGAATACATGCCGTGTGTCGAGTGCTTCAGCTTGCCCTGTTTGACAAGCTCCTCCCATACGCTGCGCGGATATTGGTCGGGGGCCGTAATTCCGTCGATGATCGACGTTTGACCGGAACTCATCGGGCCGCGGCCAATGCGGGAATCGTGATCCAGCCGCGTCACCTTCAGCCGTTTGCGAAAGGCTTTCAAGGCCGCTTTGAGCACCTCGGCCGAGGGCGGCTGGTCCGCGGGAGATCCACCCGGCTGGGCGGCTGTCGAGGCAGGATTGAGAGCGTCGGCCATTTAAAGGTCTCGCGATTCGAAACAATCAGCCGTTTGCGGACAGTCCGTGGCTCACGGCCGCCGGCGCAAACGGGCAGCCCAGGGGGAGCGAATCATTCTTTTTCGGCGAAGGGATCTTCCTCTTTCATGCCGTCTCCCTCTTCTTCGGCGTCGTCGGGCGCTTTCATGGCCCCGGGCTTCTTGGCCTTGGGAGCGTCCTCGTCGTCGTCACCGGCTTCCGGCGATTCCATGCTCTTTTGCTTGGTCTCTTTGACGCCCTTCTTTTCCAAGGGGGGCTGAGTGTGGAATAGCGGCGTTTCCAGGCCGATTTCGTGCAGGCACTGGATGACGCCGTTGTCGCTGGCCAGGTAAATGCGATCGGTCTGCTGGTTGATCAGCTTCGTCTTGATTTCCGGCAGCGGCAAGGTGTCGAGGCGGCTGCCCGACTTGAGGTCGAGGGTCGTCAGCCGGTTCAAATGGTCGATCGTAAACAGCTTGTCCGCGCTGGCGCTGCAGAAATCGGTGATGCCGGGCGCGAACCAGACTTCCGCGCCCGTCTTGCCGTTCAAGCAGAACATGCCGCCCAGGTCGGGCATGATGTACACATAGTCGCCGATCGCCACCGGCCCCTTGTTGATGGGTTGACCGGAGGAGAACTTCCAAATCGTCGAGCCCGTCACTTCGTTCACAGCGTAGACGTAACCGTCGAGCGAGCAGGCATACAGATACGGAGTCCAATGGGCGGGCTGAGAGTTGATTTCGCCTTGGGTTTCGATGCGAAAGCGGACCTTCGCGGCATCGGCGTCGGCCACATAGAAATAACCCTTATCGGTGGTCCAGCTCAAGTTGGCCTGGGTCATGACCGGCTGGATCAGGATTCGCCCCGCCGATTTGTAAACGAAAGGCAGTTCCTTCGTTTCCTCCAGGTTGTAGCCTTCCAGCATGCCGTCGACCATGGCCACGTACAGGCGTTTCTTGCTTAGCGCGGGACCAGCCCCCGGATGCCCTGCATGACGCGTTCCCATTTCAGCTTGCCGGTTTTGCGCTCGACGACATATAAGGTCGAGCCGTTGATGACGGCCAGCAGGTTTTCGTTGACGCCGGTGAAGCTGAGCTGATTGCGGCGGCCGATCTGCACGTTCCAGATCTTCCGGCCGGTTTCGGCATCCAGGGCGTGAACCATAGCGTGCGTCGTCTGCACGTAGAGCATGCCGCCTTGCTGTGTGATGTAGGCGACATGGTCGATCGACCGGTCCAGCTCGATTTGCGTATACCAGGCCTTGCTCAGGCCATGGCGCTGCGCCGTGGACTGCGAGATCAGGACGTTCTCGGCGTACAGACCGGCCGGCAGAGCCAGCGTCAGCCAAGAGACGAGCAGAAACAGCGATTGCCGCAGCATGCGATTCCTCTTTTTTCGACAGGACCCCAGAGCAGTGCGCCGGCCGACGCAGCGCCCGAACGGGACGGGGCCGACTCTTTTCCATGATACTCGACCCGCTGCCCGTTCGCCACGAAAACCAGGCGGAAAACCAGGGTCTCAAAGCGGGTATTTCCACCCGCATCGGCCGCTATTCCGGCGGCGGCGCTCGGCGAACCCGATGGTTCGACGCACGCCTCATTCCCGGCACAATCGCTCTAGCGGCTCGGGTACTGGCGTCGGCGGATCAGCTTGCGGACGCGATACGTCACTTCGGCCGCCTCGAGCTCGATTGAGCAAGTGACGTCGGACCAAGCGGTGCACATAGGCGATCACGTACAGGAACCACTTCTTGCGCCGGGAACAATAGCGGACGCAATCGCGCACGGTGCCGTCGATATCGTGCTCGTTACGCATGTTCACCATTCCTGAGTCAGGTTTGCTGAACCACGTGCCGAATGGCGCGGAAAAGAGGATGCGAGCTTCTCTGCTCGAATCAATTATACTGATCCCTTTGAGCGACTTCCAAACTTTCCAGTTTGTAATCCGCTTCGCGTGCCGGCCCAACGCCGCCCGGCCACTCCCGCAGAGCACCCCCCCAATGGAAATCGAGTGGCGCAGCAGCGTGCCGGCCAGCGCTTTCTACGCGGCGCTGGCTTTGCTGCGCGGCCGCACGCTCGTCGAGCCGTGCGTGAACCTGCGCTCCGTCCGATCGTGATTCGGTTGCAAAACGACCTGGCGGCTTGCAGCTATCCGGCCGACACGCTGCTCCGCCACCTGATTGCGCTGGCGGGCGATTGCAACGACGAGAACAGGCTGGCCGAAACCGCGCTCGACAAAGCGGTCGGTCGCGTCCACCTTCCGCAATCGACGGCACTCGTGGCCCGGGCCGCCGGGCAACTGATCGCCGCCTTTGGGAGTGCCCGGCCCCGCGCGGCCGAGGAATTGCCGCTCCGCGCCGATCCCTTGCGCAGCCAGTGGGAAGCCCGCGGGCCTGGGCTTTTGGTCGGCATGCGTCGCCTGTCGGCGGCCGACCTGCTGGTGCCGGCGGCCAGCCTGGTGCTGGTGCATCCGGTGTTGGGCGGCGGCGGTTTGGCACATCCCTCATACAACCGCGTCACCTTCGAAGGCCTGTTGGCCAACCCTGTTGGCCAGTTACCCGAGGTGCTCCGCTTGGGTTGGTTGCTAGGCCAGTTGAATTTCGATCTGCCGACGTTCGAGGAGCCGCTGGGCCGGGGGCGGCTGGAGGTTGTTGGCCCGCTGGCGCTGATTCCGGTCGTTCTGACGGCGGCCGAAGACATCGAGCTGGCCCGCGCCGACGACTGCGCATTTGCGACTCGCGCTCGACGCCTGGCTGGGCCTGCCGGCCGCGGCCGACGTGCTTGGCACCTGGTGGGCCACGTATTGCGATTCCCGGCCGTCCTGGCCGGTTGCGCGGCGGCGCTCGAAGCCCTGCTGCAAGCAGAAGCCGGCGCGCTGACGGCGCGGCGAGCCGCGAACTGAATTCGGTGCTTTGCCCAAATTCCCAGCGAGCCGTGGGGTTTATCCCCACGGTGTACTGATCGCCTCGCTATGACTGCGCACGACTATTCGCCGGCGGACTCCGGCCAGCGCCCTGATACAACCTGTCCATCACAAATGACTGACAGCGGCCGATGTTGATCCCGGACGTACCGAATCGCCGCGCTGATCGAATCCTCGCCGTGCAAATATCGATCGCTGCCGTGAGCAGTCCACCACCGCCGCGGACCGCCCACGGCGCAGCTCAAAGCCGCCTGGCTGACGCCTTTGAGCACGCGTCGTACATCAGCCGCCTTGTCCGGGCAGTCGCAGACCACGACATGAACATGATTCGTCATGACGGCGCCCTGCAAAATGCGCCAGGCGCGATCTGACGTTGCCTGCACCAACGCTTTGGCGACGACATCCGCCTGCCGGCCGGTCAGGCGCACTGTTTCATGGCGCAAGGCGTAGCGAGCCATTTCCTCCGTCGGACCGGCGGAATCGGCGAGCGGCGTTCCAGGCGTGTTTTGGCGTTTTTGATAGCCGCCCTCTATTCGATAGGCGGGAGACACGTGTCCGCGAGGATCGCCCGGTAGCCAACTGCCATAGGTAGTCCAAGTCAGCAGCAAGGCAAAAGCATCGTCGCGTTGCATGGCACGATTCGCTGTTTCGCCATTTCCTCGGACGAGCTGCCGATTCGACGCGGGCTTTCCGGAGACCGGTCGGAAAATACACCGTAGGGATAAACCCCACGGCTCGCTGGAACGAAACGACCGGCCGCCGCTTTAGCCGGTGTCTTGGCGATGCTTCATATAGTAGCGCTGCACTTCCGGCATGCAACAACGCCCGCTGGCCGACAGAATCGCACAGCGGGCCTGGTCGGTCTTGCTCTTGGCCAGCAGCTCGCGCACCCGACGGGGCGCCGCCCTCGTCGACGTCGGCATCGATGTCTTCGGCCGTCAGGCCGAAACAGCCGCACAGCGGCGCCGCAGCATCCTTGGGCCAGACCGGGTGCCGCAGCGACGCGATCGCCGCCACGCGTTCGAAGCGGTCGAAGTAGACGACCTCGCAGCGCGGGAACGGGCAAAAGAACGCCGATTCGGAAAGCTGCTGCACGGCCTCGGCACGACGTGCTCCGACATCGTCGCGCAAACCACGTCGGTCCCCAGCGACCCGCACTTGGGGCAGTGCCCCACGCCCGTGTCGTCAGGTTCGCGAACGAAAGCTTTATTCATCGTCTGTCGCGTGCTCTTCCTAAACGGTCGGCTCCCAGCCGGGTTCGTACGCTCTGGACCACAACTCGACGGCCTGCGGATCGCCGGCGATCTGGTGAGTTTGCGGGTCGAGATTCAGCGTGTGGCCGGTGCGATAGGCGATGTTGCCCAGATGGCTGAGCATCGTGCTGGTGTGTCCGATTTCGATGTCGGCATTCGGCCGGCCACCGCTGCGGACGCAATCGAAGAAGTTCTCGAAGTGCGGATTCTGGCTTTCGCTCCCCTTCACTTCGGTCAGTTGCTTGCCCAGCGGATCGAGCACGCGGTAGCCGCCGTCGTCGAACAGCATCGTTCCCTGGTCGCCGTAGCAGGCGACGCCGAAATCGGAGCCTTCGAATCCGCGGCGGTGCCAGTTGCGCCCTTCCCAGGTGATGCCTTTGTCGCCGAAATCGAACGTCACGACTTGCGTGTCCGGCGTTTCCTGATCGTCGTCGTAGTGGTACTTGCCGCCGCCACTGGTGATGCGTTTCGGATGGTCGACTCCCAGGGCCCAGCGGCAAACGTCCAGCGAATGAATGCCGTTGTTGCCCAGCTCGCCGGTTCCCCAATGCCAGAACCAGTGCCAGTTGTAGTGGATCAGGTTGTCGCGGTATTCGCGCGCGGGCGCCGGCCCTTGCCACAGCGCGTAGTCCAGTTCCGCCGGCACCGCCGCCGGCTTGCCGTGCCCGATCGACGGCCGGGCATTGTTGTACCAGCCGCGGGCGAACAGCACCCGGCCGATCACGCCATCTCTCAGTTTGTTCACCCCTTCGATCACGCCGGGCATGCTGCGGCGCTGCGTGCCGAGCTGGACGACGCGGTTGTGCTTGCGGGCCGCCGCGACCATCAATTCCCCTTCGCGCGGATTGTGGCTGGCCGGCTTCTCGACGTACACGTGCTTGCCCGCCGCACAGGCCAGAATGGTGGCTGGACCGTGCCAATGGTCGGGCGTGGCGATCACCACGGCGTCGATCGACTTGTCGTCGAGCACCCGGCGCAGGTCCTTCACGCCCGACGGATTGGGCGATCCTTTGCCGGCCAAGGCCGAGACGGTCTTGCCGAGACGGCCTTCGTCGACGTCGCACAGCGCGGCCACCCGGGCCCCTTTGATGCCGGAGAGCATTTCGGCCAGTCCCGCCCCGCGCCCTCCGGTGCCGATGATGCCCAGCGTGATCGTTTCGCTGGGACTTTCCGCCCGGGCCCGCGTGGCCAGCGCCAACCCGCCCCAGGCGATGGCCGCGGACGACTCGGCCAGGAAGCGGCGTCGAGTGGGACGTTGTCGGTCGGACATGGCAGATTTCTCCCTTGCGCTTGTGGGTCGGTTCCTTTAGTCTCCAGGATATCCGCCGCGCCGCGGCATGCAACTGTGCGAGGGGTTAGGGCGTAGAGAGTCGAGGGTAGGGGACGCCAGGGGCCAAGAAATTCGGAATTCGGAACTCGGAATTCGGAGCGGGGAACTCGGAACTCGGAACGGGGGAGCGGGGACGTTGGACGCCCAAACGCGGGCCAGTCTTGTTTGGCTGCCTGTCTTGTTCCTCGTATCTGCGTCCATCTGCGTTTATCTGCGGCTACTATGCGGCTTCCCAACTTCGCTGACATTGCCGTCAAATTGGGGTCAACAATTCGCGGCGAAATGGTTTACAATCGGCAGCGCACCGGCCTTGTCAACTCGAAGGAACGAGAGACCACGAACATGACGATCAGGCCACGTTGCAGCTTGCGGATCCTGTTATCGTTTGTCACGGTCATCGCGATACTCTTGGGCTGGAAGACCAACCGGGAGCACGAGCGCGAGCAGGCCATCGCCGCACTATCGCGCAGGCGCAACCGTTGTGGTTGCTGATGCCCTGCCTCAGTGGATGAAAAAGATGCTCGGGAAGCGGTCCGGCGAGTACGTGGTAGCCGTCGGTGCGCGGCGGGCACCCTACTGGGCCGGCTCGGTGCGGACCGCGTCGGTGTTGCGGGGAGGATTCGCCCACCCCCCGGCCGAACCGCTCTCAGACATCGACGCCTACTTTGAATTGGCCTGCAACCTGGGCGGTTCCTCGTGCGTCAAGCTGAGCGACACCGACGTGGCGCACTTGGCGCGATTCGGCGATTGTCATTACGTCGACTTGTCCCGCGAGCCGATCTCCGACGCCGCGTTGGCACATCTACGCGGACTTCACAGGCTTGAGTACCTGTTCCTCAGTGATACCGCGATAACCGATAACGGCTTGGCGCAATTGCACGATCTCAAATCTCTGCGACAGGTCTACCTGGATCACAGTCGCGTTACGCCCGCCGGAATTGACGCCCTGGTACGTGCGATTCCAGGCGTCGACGTAGTATCCGAAGATGTCGCGACGCGACTCAATGAATTCGAGCCCCAAAAGCCAGTTTTCACTCACATCAAGAGGCAATTCAAATGAGCCTGGTCAAAGAATTCAAAGAGTTCGCCATGAAGGGCAATGTCGTCGACATGGCCGTGGGCATCGTGATCGGTGCGGCGTTCACTAAAATCGTCAGCTCGCTCGTGGCCGACGTGATCATGCCGCCCCTGGGCCTGCTCGTCGGGGGGCTCGATTTCTCGAAGCACGTGCTGGAGATCCAGGGGGCCAAGGGCCCGGTCGACATCCGCTACGGGGCTTTCTTGAACTCGGTGGTCGATTTCCTGATCGTGGCTTTCGCCATCTTCGCCGTCGTCAAGGCCATGAACACGCTCAAGCGCAAGCAGGACGCCGGCACGGCCGACGCGCCGCCCCCGCCCAAGCAGGAAGTGCTGCTCGCCGAAATCCGCGACCTGCTCAAGCAGCGGGCCTGCTGCGCACGGAGGCCATGATGCGTGAATCGATCAAGGTTGTTTGCGTCGCTGTCTTCATGTTCGCAGTCCCGACCGCCGCGGTGGTATGGACCGATGATCGCCCAAATAATGTTGTTCGCATCTTGCAGATTGCTTCCCCGATTGTTTCGGCAGTGGCGATCGGCCTGTTTCTGAAACTTCACTTTCGCGCCGATATCGTTCCCGATTACCTTTACCGGTATGTGGGAAACTACTTCAACCGCGGAGGTTTCTGCTTTGGCTTCAGGCCGATTGCCAAGAACGGCATCTGCTTTGTGGAGGCGTATTTCCAGAATCAGACCGACCGACCCTGCCGCGGGCGGATTGCACTACGCCCCGCCCGTGGTTTCTTTCTTGGCCGTGAGCAGATCGCGACGGTGACCTTTGACATTGCGTGCGAGCCCGCGGCGTTCGGCGTGGCGCGAATCGCGATTCCCCTGCCAGAACGAGTGCAAGGCAAGCGTCAGTCGTTCGACGTTGGGGCCTCGGTCGAGTATCCGCCGGGCAAAGGTCGCACGCTTCGTTTTCGTGACGGACTTGCGGTGCGCGAAACACGGAGTTCGGCAATGCGTTCGGCACTGCACTCACCATCGCGGGTGCGATGACCGGCCAAATCGTGCTGTCGAAGCCCGCGACTTCAACCATGCAACTGCCCGCGAATGTTGCGCAGGACATCCCGAGTCCCCCCGAGCCGGAGATCGTAACGCTGTGGAAGCTGGGGGATCCGCCGCTGAATCCATCTGTTCAATAGTCACGCGCACCGAAACGGGCCAAGACGCCGTTGAGATCGGATTCGGTCCCTGTCGGTCCCGAAGGACAAGCACGGCGAGCGTCCGCGCAGAAAAACCCACCCAGCCGTCGAGGTCGCGCATGCGACAAGAAGCCTTAGTTCGATCGATGGCCAAACGCATCCGTCGGGCGCTGACGATCGGTTGCGAGCAGGGCGGGCCCGAACGAGTTGCCGCCTCGAATCGTCGGCGCAATCGCGGCAGATGAGGCTTCCGGTGCCTTTCGGCACCCGGACGAGGTCGTCCTCGCCACCCGACGACCAACAACCTAATCCCACCACCAGGCGTCGCGGGCCAGTTCCTTGGGCGTCGACGCGATGCTCGGCCTTGAGCGTGCCGTACTTGTCGACCCGCACGTTGCCAGGCGAAACGTACGACCAGGGGTCGACGCGGACGCCGCCGCTCACGCCGGCCACCACGTGCTTCTGGTTCGATCACGCGGTGATTGATCACGGTCTCGACCGTCTTGCGGCGCCGGGTTGTACGAAACCGGGTACGTCTTGCCGAAGCAGGTCATGTGCCAGCCGACTCGCTCGGTCAAGTCTTCCGACTTGACCAGGGCCGCCGACCAGCGCCAGGTCGAACACGTTTTGCAGGTCGGCATAGACCGGATACTTGTCGGCCAGGGCCGGAAGTGCTGCGGTAAAGTTGTGGGCGAATTCGCTGGTTCAGCGGCTCCGAATTGCCGGTGTGCCTGCGCTGCCCAGGCTCGGTTAGTAGTTCGTTCTCGCTCAGCACTTGACGCCTTGCCCGCGGATCTCGAAGGCGTCGTGCCTTTCGCTCGCCCGCGACGTCCTTGTAGTTCATCGTGAACCACCAGCGAAGCACGTCCATCGGCGGCGGGGCCTGCCCGCGCGGATTTCAATCATTTCGAGATAGCTGGGCACGCCCAACACGCCCTCTTCCAAGCCCATGCCGACCAGCTTCATTCGATAATCGGCCTCGACCAGCACCTGGGCCACGCGGGTGTGCGGGTCGACGCCGTCGACCACCACGTCTTGCTGGCCCATCCGATCGCGCAGTTGCTTGAGCCAACGATCGCGGGTGCCTTCTTTGAGCGGCGACTTGGCCGATTCTTCGCAGGAAGGCCTTGGTCTTGGCCAGCGATTCCTCGCGCGGGTTGATCGAGCAGCCGAACTTGGCTTGCGGCGAACGGGTCATGTGACGCAGCACAACGACCACGTCGTCCAGTTGCAACACCGGCCGACCGCGTGACCTGGCTGACCAACCGTCCTTCGCCGTCCGGCTTCCAGTCGCCGGCCGGACCGGCCAGCACCAGGTCGCCCGTTTCCGGATAGACCATCACGTACTTGATTTTTTCCAAGCCGGCCAGGGCCAGCATCTCGTCGGTCGGACGCCGGCCCGCGGCCATCCGCAGTTGCACCTGTTCTCGAGCCGGGTCAGCGAGACTTTGCGCAAGGGCGATTGGACGTGCACGTTGGCATTTTCGTTCGGCCTCGAGCGCCTTGAGCCGCTCGACGGCCAGTCCGCCGTCCCGCTCTTCACGCAGCTTGCGGCGCAACACGCCCTGGGCATCGACATACACGCCGCCCCGGAATTCGTGGATCGCGCCGGGACCGCCCACTTCGTCCCAGGTCGTGGGCGCGATGGTAGCCGTGATCAAGTCGATCAGCTGTTGGAAGTTGACCTGCTGGCCGCCTTGTCCGCCGGCCGGCAACATGTCGTTCAGAGCGGCGTCGCGCACCTGTGTCGCTGCCAATGTCCTGCATGGTGTTGAGCGAAGCCGACGTGTCGCCAGCTCGGGCTTGCGCTCCGGCGATCTGACCCAGCCACTGGTCGCGCAGGCGAGGATTGGCAATGGCTCCGGCATCCCGCAGGGCCGGTGCAAACTCGCCGGCCGCCAGTTGGGCCTGGAGCGTGCTTCCGTCGGGCTCATCGGCGGTGACGGTCGACCCGGGTCTGGCGGCAATCGCCAGCAGGCCCGACACGACGGCCAATTTCAAGATTCGATGCGCGTTCAGATGGCAGTACCCGAGCTGGGAATTCATGACATGCTCCTCTTCTCGCGCCGCGGGTGGCAGCGCATGCGACAGGACCGGCGGTTCCTTAGCGCGGCGGCCACGATTACCGCGGCGCTCGACCGGTAGATGCCTCTTCCAACCACGATATTGAGCCGGAAACCGGCCCACGTCAAGCATTTTCACCATCTTGCCATGCCGAGACCCGGGTTTTCGGGCCGCTGAGCGAGCCCGGCCGACCGGCTGAATCCCCGTAGAAATGAGGGTTTTTTGGCAGGAGATCGGAGGGTGGGGCAGGGGATACGGGGGACGCAGAGGGAGCAGGCGGAAGGAGAGCTCATGGCTTTCGACCAAGGGGCTGAACTTTCTTACGCCTGGCCCATTGCACGGGCTGCAATGGCCACCATTGCGCACCATGCCGCGCAATTCGCCGCCAGCACGAGGCATGCGGTGCGAACGGATTCAGTCAGAATGAGCACGACGAGCGCCGCCATGCTGACCAAAGGAGACACGCAAAACGCGGTGCCCTCAGCAAACGAGCCAAAATCCGCACCGCCCAGGATTTCGCCGATCATGCCGCCTAAGAAAATCGAGGCGGCAAATAGCACCAGCCGGGCCCAGACGTTTTGCAGCGCTCCGCAGAAAACCGCGAACGGATCGCGCCACATCGATTCGCCCCCCTCAGCGCGGCACCCATGTCCTGATTGCACTTGCTCCTCGTTCATCCCGATTGCACGTGCTCCTCGTCATCCCCCGTATCCCCTTTCCGCACCCCCCCCTATCCCCTGCGATTCTTACCGCAGCGATCAGCGCGGCGCCGCGTTTCCTCGCGCGTCCGTGTTCTCGTCACGTCAAAATCTCTTTGACCACCGTGCCATGCACGTCGGTGAGGCGATAGTCGCGGCCTTGCAGGCGGAACGTGAGCCGCTCGTGGTCGAAGCCCAAGAGGTGCAGGATCGTGGCTTGCAGGTCGTGGACGTGGACCTTGCCCTCGTCGACGCCGAATCCCAGCTCGTCGGTCTTGCCATGGATCAGGCCGGCCTTCACGCCGCCGCCGGCCAGCCACATGGTAAAGGCGTCGATGTGATGATCGCGGCCGACCGTGGTATTCGACTTCGCCCATCGGCGTGCGGCCGAACTCGCCGCCCCAGATCACCAGCGTGTCTTCCAGCAAGCCGCGCCGCTTGAGATCCAAGATCAAGGCCGCGCTCGGCTGATCGACTTCGCCAACGACCTTTTCGAAATCGGTGCTGAGCGTCTGCCCCGGGCCGCCGTGGCTGTCCCAATTGGTGTGATAGAGCTGCACGAAGCGCACGCCCCGTTCGACCAGCCGCCGGGCCAGCAGGCAGTTGGCGGCAAACGACGGCTCGCCGGGCTTGATGCCGTAGGCGTCCAGATCGGCCTGCGACTCTTGCGAGAAATCCATCAGCTCGGGCGCGCTGGCCTGCATGCGGAACGCCATTTCATAGGCGTTGATCCGGGTGAGGATTTCGGGGTCGCCCGTTTCTTCCAAGCGAGCCCGATTCAGCCCGGCCAGCGTGTTGTAGAAATCTCGCTCGCGTGGGCGATCGATGCCGGCCGGGCTGTGCAGGTGCAGGATCGGGTCGCCTTTGCCGCGCAGCGGCACGCCCTGGAACGACGACGGCAGAAAGCCGCTGCTCCACAGCGAAGACGCCGGCCCGCGGTCCGCGCGGCCCGCTTTGCAGCACGACGAAACCCGGCAGATCGCGCGAGGGGCTGCCCAGCCCGTAGGTGACCCAAGCTCCCAGGCCCGGCCGGCCGGGTACCTGAAAGCCGGTGTTCATGAACAATTTCGCCGGGCCGTGGTTGAACACGTCGGTGGTCATGCCCTGCAGCCAGCAAACCTCGTCGGCAATCGACCGGTGGTGCGGCACCAGCTCGCTCAGCGACATGCCGCATTGACCGTAGCGGGCGAACTTGCGGGTCGGGCCGAGCAGCGTTTCGTTGCCCTTGAGGAAAGCGAAGCGGCGGCCGGCCAGCAGCCCCTCGGGCGGTTTCTGGCCGTTCAATTCGCCCAGCTTGGGCTTGTCGTCGAACAATTCCAACTGCGAGGGACCGCCCGCCATGAACAGGTAGATCACGCGCTTCGCGCGGGGCGCGAAATGCGGCTCGCGCGGCGCCAGCGGATTGAGCGGATCGATGTTCACTTTGTCCGCCGCCGCGTCTTCGGCCAGCAGGCTGCCCAGCGCGATCGAGCCCAGCCCGAGACCGCATTGCGACAAGAACCAGCGCCGCGTTATCTCGCGCCGCTGGGTCGCCTCGAGTTCGAGCTGGTTTCGCGTGCTGCTCATGTTCGCTGGCGCAGGCTGAGGGCGGGTCTATTGATACTGTTAACGTTTGCGGCAACTGTAGGAGCCGACTCCGATCGGCGACTCGCGTCCAACCGCGGCCATATCGGCGATCACCAGTCGCCTCCTACAAGATGAGACTACTAGCGAAATCTCTCTGAGTCATTCTCGGGTAATAAAGTTGTCGGTGTTCAGCAGCGCCCGGGCCAGGCAAACCAGCGCCGCGCCGTCGGCCGGTGCGACGATGGCGGCAAGCCGGGGAGTAACCAGCAACCCGGCGGCGTCCGGATTCTCGGCAAAGGCATCGCGCTGCCGGGCCACAAAGGCGCGCAGCAATTCTTGCTCCGCCGGCGTCGGCTCGCGGCTTAAAGTCAAAAGCGACGCCCGGCGACACTCGGGCGGCCAGCAGTTGTGCCGGGTCGGTCGCGGCGCTTTGGGGCAAGTCTTGCGCCAGCCGCAGCGCCAGCCCCTGGGCCAGTTCGACAAAGGCGGCGTCGTTGGCCACCGTGAGCGATTGCAGCGGCGTGTTCGAGCGCGGCCTGCGCGTGCAAGATGTCTGAAAGTCGGGCGCGTCGAACGTGGTGAACAGCGGATACGGCGCGCTGCGGTAGAAGAACGTGTACAGCGCCCGCCGATAGCGCGCCGGCCCGGTGTCGGTCTTCCACTGCTTGGCGAGCTGCGTGAAGGCGTACACGCCGTCGGGCTGAGGCGGATGCACGCTGGGCCCCCCGAGCGTGGAATCCAACAGCCCGCTCGCGCTCAAGGCGGCGTCGCGCACGATCTCGGCTTCCAGCCGCAGCCGGTTCTGCCGGGCCAGCCACAGATTGCGCGGGTCGCGCTCCAGCGCCTCGGTCGTTTGCCGCGACGATTGCCGATACGTGGCGCTGGTCACGATCAACCGGTGCATTTGCTTCTGGCTCCAGCCGCAGCGTATGAACTGGCCGGCCAGCCAATCCAAGAGGCCCGGATGCGTCGGCGCGGAACCTTGGCGCCAAAATCCTCGTCGCTCTCCACCAGCCCACGGCCAAAATACCGCATCCACAGCCGGTTCATCGTCACCCGCGGCGTGAGCGGGTTGTTGGGATCGACGAGCCAGCGGGCCAGGTCCAGCCGGGTGCCGCGCAGCGCGGCCGGTTGCCAGGCCGCAGGCACGGCGCGGATCACGCCCGGCTCGAGCGGGCCGGCCGACTTGTCGGGCCGGGTGAAATCGCCGCGGGTAAGCGTGAACGTCTCGCGCGGCTGCTCGCGCTCGCGCATGACCATTTGCAAAGCGGTGACGAGCTCGGGCCGCTTATCGATCGTCCGCGCGCGCGGCTGGGCCCGCTCGAAGGCCGCCTGGAGCAGCTTGACTTGCTCGGGCGTGCGCTCGGCGGCCGCCGTGCGCAGCGCGGCCAGAAGCGCCACATCGCCGTCGTCCGGCACGAGCGGCGGAACCGTGGCCGAAAAATCGACGGCAAATCGGCCGATCAGGTGGTTCTCGAGCGCGTCGTGATACAGCCGCACCAGCAGCGTCTTGCCGGCGGGCGAAATCGGCTGACTGAACACGAATACCGCCTCGTGGTTGGCGTTCATCGGGACAGCCGAGCCGGGCTCGACGCCGATCGCCCAGCCGGTCTTGATGTCGCTGTCGATGGCGGCCGCCACAGGATAGCCGGTCTGCTGGTGGTCGGCCCGGGCCCAGGAGAAGCCTTGCTCGTCGCCGTCGACCTCGAACTCGAAATCGGTCAGCACGAAGTTGCCGTTTTCAGCCCGGCCGGGGCCCCCCTTGGGGAGCGATTCGTCGGTCAAGACCCGCAGCCGCACGGCCGCGACCTGCGGCAGCGTGGTTAGCGCGATGGTCTGCAAGACGTCGTTCGGCAAGGCGCCGCCGGTCGGTCACCAGCGAGTTGTCGTCCAGCAGCTTGAGCGGCACGTCGCTGCGCGTCGTGAACTTGACGTATTGAATGGGCAGCCAGGTCGGCGCCGCGGCGGTGGCGGCCGCTTCGCGGCGGGCCAATTCTTCCTGTTCCCAGTCGGCGCAGGGCTGCCAACTCGGCCGGCGGCAGTGCCGGCCGCTCGTCGGGTTTGGTTTGCGGCCTGCCGAACATTTCGCCGCGGACCACCGACACGGTCGGCCCGCGGTCGTTGATGTCTTCGGTCGAATTGAACAGCGCCATCAGCTCGTAGTATTCGCGCTGCGAGATCGGATCGAACTTGTGCGCATGGCATTGAGCGCAGCCGACGGTCAGTCCCAGCCAGACGGCGCCGGTGGTGTTCACGCGATCCATCACCGACTCGACGCGGAACTGTTCCTGGTCGGTGCCGCCTTCCTGGTTGATCAGCGTGTTGCGATGAAAGCCGGTGGCCACGAGCTGCGACTTGCCGGCGCCGGGCAGCAAATCGCCCGCAAGCTGTTCGATGGTGAAGCGGTCGAACGGCAGGTCGTCGTTCAGGGCCTGGATCACCCAATCGCGGTAGGGCCACACGTCGCGCTCGCCGTCGATCGTGTAGCCGTTGGAGTCGGCATAGCGGGCCTGATCGAGCCAATGCCGGCCCCAGCGCTCGCCATAATGCGGCGAGGCCAGCAAGCGATCGACCAGCGACTCATAGGCCTGGGGATTCGTCGTCGCGGATGAACCGCTCGACCTCGTCCGGCGGCGGCAGTAATCCGACCAGGTCGAGATAGACCCGGCGAATCAACGTCGAACGATCCGCCGCCGGCGACGGCGCCAGCCCTCGGCTTCCAAGCCGGGCCAGGATGAATTCGATCGATCGGGTTGCGGACCCAGGGCCGGTCTTTGACTTGCGGCGGAGCCTCATGGGCCAGGGGCAGCAGCGACCAATGATTTTCGTATTCGGCTCCCTGCTCGATCCAGCGCCGCAGCGTGGCCACCTCGTCGGCCGTCAAGTGCGGCTTCTTGCTCTTCGGCGGCGGCATCACCTGCTCGTCGTCGGTCGACGAGATCCGCTCGACCAGGGCGCTTTCGTCCGGTTTGCCGGGCACGATGGCCGCATAACCGCCCAGGTCAGCCGTGGCCGCCCCGCGATCGTCGAGCCGCAGGTCGGCCTCGCGATGTTTCTCGTCCGGCCCGTGGCAGAAAAAGCAGTTCTGCGACAGGATCGGCCGCACGTGCAGGTTGAACCGCACGCGCTCGGCGGCGCGGCGGGCAGCAGGCGCGCACCACGGTGCGGCGATCAGAATAGCGGCGGCGAGCAATCGGCGGGAAATGGCAAAGCGGGGCATGCTCTGTAGCCTATGCCCGCAGTTTGACAGCGTCAACAATGCCGGCCGGCCGAGGGCCAACGGGCGGCCGGTTTGCCCGGCATCTTGCTTCCGGCGGCCGAGTTGGTAGCGTGAAGGTTCGCTTTGCCCCTACCGCACACGCCAGCGAGGTTCCTCGGCCATGACATCCCAGCGCCTCACCCGTCGTCAGTTCCATCGCACCGCGGCCGTGGCGGCCTCGGCCTCGATCTTTGCCGCGCCGGCCTTCTTACGCGGGCAGAATCTGAACGACAAACTCAACATCGCCATCATCGGAGCCGGCGGGCGGGGCGGGGCGAACGCCGACAGCGTGCCGCGACGAAAACATCGTGGCCCTGTGCGACGTGAACGAAGGCAACCTGAATGCCGCGGCCGCCCGTTGGCCCATGGCCAAGAAGTTCGTCGACTTCCGCCAGGTGTTCGACCAGGCGGGCGACTTCGACGCCGTGGTGGTCAGCACCTGCGAGCACACGCACGCCTTCGCCACCATGCTCGCCCTCAAACACGGCAAGCACGTGTATTGCGAGAAACCGCTGACCTACAACATCTGGGAAGCGCGGAAAATTCGCGAAGCGGCCGCCCAGGCCAAGGTGGCCACGCAGATGGGCATCCAGATTCATGCCAGCGAAAACTATCGCCGGTGGTCGAGTTGGTGCAGAGCGGAGCGATCGGCCCGGTGCGCGAAGTCGCACGTCTGGGTCTCGCGGGCCTGGGGATTGCAAAGCAAAGAAGCCGCCCAAGCGCAACCAGGACATTGTGTTTGTCGACCGATCGCCCGACCGAGGCCGAGCCGGTGCCCGGCGGGCTCGACTGGGACTTGTGGCTGGGGCCGGCCCCGGCCCGGCCGTTCCACTCGGTCTATTTCCCCGGCCCGAAATGGTATCGCTGGTGGGATTTCGGCAACGGCACGATGAGCGACCTGGGCAGCCACTGGAACGATCTGCCGTTCTGGGCACTGAAGCTGCAATCGCCCCTGACGGTTGAAGCCAGCGGCCCGCCGCCGCACCCGGAGATCGCACCGGCCACGATGAGCGCGACCTACGAGTACGGCCCGCGCGGCGAAATGCCGGCCGTCAAGCTCTCCTGGTATCAGGGGGAAATGCGAGCCCGAGATCTGGAAGTCGCAGGCGGCATTCCGCAATGGGACAGCGGCTGCCTGTTCATCGGCGACAAGGGCATGCTGCTGTCCGACTACGGCAAGCACATGCTGCTGCCCGAAACGACTTTGCCGGCTTCGAGCGTCCCGCCGCCACGATTCCCCGCTCGCCCGGCCACCATGCCGAATGGATCGAAGCCTGCAAGACCGGCCGGCCGACGAGCGGCGGACTTCGAGTATTCCGGCTGGCTGACCGAAGCCAATCACCTAGGCAACGTGGCCTATCGCACGGGCAAGAAGTTGCAATGGGACGCCGCGGCGCTCAAAGCCGTCGGCACGCCCGAGGCCGACCAGTTCATCCGCCGCGACTATCGCCCCGGCTGGGTGCTGTAGAGCGGTTAACGACTTCGACATCTCGCTGCGACGACGGGACCTGCGCAGAAAAGAGCCCCCGGATCGAACCGGGGGCTGGAGTGGACTTCGACGAGCGCGATGCGGCTAGGCTTTGCGGCGACGGCGGGCGGCGACCAGCAGGCCGATGGCGCCAAGTCCACAGAGCGTCATGCTCGAAGGTTCGGGGACGTAGTGACCGAAACCTTGCAGTTCGGCGAGGTTCATAAAGTCGTTGTTGTTCTGAGTGATCCGCACGACGTCGCCCAAGATCCCGCCGACCGGCAGAGTGATCGTCTGGCCCGACACGTTGGGACCGGTGATGTTGGCGGTGAAGAGGTAGTTCTGGGTGAAGGTGATATCGCCTGGGGTCGGAGCGCCGTTGTAGATCGTCAGCGTGTAAGGGACGGTGCCGCCTCCGTCGATCCGAGTTCCGCAGCAGTCCGTGCGATTGAAGACATCGACGCTGCTGAACAAATTCAATTGCGGGGTCGTGACCTCCATGTAATTCGGCACGAACGTATCGACGGGCTGCGGGCCGACCGCCGAGTGGGCAACTGACACCCCATATACGCCGTCGGTATTGCCATCGTTCAGGTTGGTGGCACCTGAGACGTTGCTGTAGCTCGTGCCGGTACCGGTAACGCCGTTGATATCGGCCACGCCGCCGCTCGTAGAAAGGAGCACATTGACGTCCAAGGCCGAAGCGGCGCGGGTCAGACCAAAAACCACCAGGCTGCAAGCCAAGATCGTGCGGAGAGGTCGGTTCATCGTAGAACTCCTTGATGCGATAGCAAAAAATTGCGGTGTGGAATTACGAACCTAGAAGCGTTCACGCTGAGACAGACCGAGCGAAAGACGAACTTCCAGACGACCAGCCGCAGCTAATGCGGGGGATCGATCGAGGATTCGAGGCGTTTCGGGCGCGAACATTGTAAATACTTATTTATATAATTTGCTATTTTTATTGAAATTTGGCGACACACACCTAGCCGCGCGTCGCTGACTACACACCCGGCTGCGGCCTGCAACTCCGCATGCATTCAGCGCCCCGGGGTCGGCCTACATACTTTTTCCCGCGATGCCGACGCCCGCGAGCGCAACCCATAACGCTGGCAAGCTGAGTGTAATCGGTAGAAATGCCGATGCAACACTTGGATCCAAAAAATCAGGTATTTTTTTCTCCCCAGCCCGGGCCACCGGATCCGCTGGGAAAATTCGTTATGGCTTGGCCGGCACCGCTTCGGCCACCTTCTTTTGCACGTCCACCGCTTCGGCGGTCAAAGTCTTGGCCACCTTGTCGGACAACTTCTTGGCGATCAAGCCGCTGGGATCGCAGCCCGAGGCGATCGAGAGGATCTTGCCTCCCTTGTCGATGAGAAAGTTCGTCGGCATGGTCTTGGTCTCGAATACGTCCCAGGCTTTGCCGGCCGAGTCGACCGCATACAGCATGTCGAGATTCTTTTCTTTCACGTACAAGGCGACTTTGGCGTCCGGCTCTTTGAAGATGGCCAGCGACGTCAGGCCGGCGTCCTTGTAAGCCGCGTGCATGGCCTGGAAATAGGCCAATTCCTTGTCGCAGCCGGCGCAGCCGCATGTCAACCGGACCAGCACCGGCCCCTTGGCCGTGAGCGCGGCCAAGTCGATTTCCCGGCCCGTGGCGTCCTTGATCTTGAAGGTCGGAGCTTGCGTGCCCACATCGACTTTCTTGGGATCCGCTGGTTTGGCCTCAACGATCTTGGCGTCGGGTTCGTCGTCGGCGGCTTGAGCGTTCGACGTGCCGGCAAGCGACAAACCAAGCAACGAGGCCAGGAACAGCAGCGGAGCGAGCGCAGCGGCGCGGACCATAATCGGCTCCTTCAGAATTTCAGGGTATTGAACAATCCGCCAGCGGCTGGACAAGGGGGCAGTCTAACTCGTGCGAGCGGGAATTGCGAGTTCCCATCATGGCGGGCTGGACCAGCCGGTGGCAGCGAATCCCGCAGAAATGACATTTTGGCCCGCTGCCGAGGCAAGCTTGAGCGATCGTTGCGACCGATCTTGAGGTTCAAGCCCGATAGTAGATTGCGCCGACGGTTGCCATCGCCGCATTGATCCAGGCCCGGTGTTTCCACACCCGGTTGAGAACGTCTTCCTTTGCAGTCAGAGTTCGAATAGCCAACAGCAGGTAGACGTGTGCGGCGGACGCGAGGCAGTAGGCGACAGCGAAGGCAAACATAATTGCCGCCGGGGGGACTTGCGGATTCCCGGGATTGGGCTTGGCCAAGGACACGACGATTCCAAACCCAATCACGAAGTTGCACATCCATAGCCAGGCGAGCGCGGGCTGAGCCGGGCGAGGCACGTTCCTTTGACGCAGCGCAATGGCCAACGCGGTCGGTGCAATTCCGGCGAAGACCGTCGACCAAGACAAACACAGTGCATAGATTTGCGCCGGTCCCATTACGATTAGCAACGGCAGCCACGCTTCAGGGGCGATTTCGTGCATCACCTGCTTCGGCCGGGTAATGAATACGATCCCGCACAACGTGACGATGGCGAGGATCGAAAAGCCGGTATTGAACAGAACTGCGGAAAGGCTGCTGGTCCAAACCACGAAACTCCGAATCGGCGATTCCGCTTCTTGGCCGGCGGGTGGCCCTGGCTCGGGGTTTTCTCGCTGTTCGAACATGGGGCCATTGTAGCCGACCGAAGCGGGTGTCCGGCGACAAACTCCATCGCCGCGCCACGCGGTCCGGCTACTCCAGCAACCGCCGGATCGGCTGGCCTTCGCTCAATTTGATCGGGCGGCCGACCGGGGCGATCTCTTCGTGCTCAGGGTCGATGCCCAGCGCGGCCAGCACCGTGGCATGGATGTCGGCCACGGATTGCGGATCGTCGACGGTGCGGCCTCCCTCGGGATCGGACTGGCCGATCACGACACCGCGCTGCAATTGCCCGCCGGCCAATAGCATGCTGAAGCCGTGCGGCCAGTGGTCGCGCCCTCGAGCCGGTTGATCTGCGGCGTGCGGCCGAATTCGCCGCCGCAAACCACAATCGTCTTGTCGAGCAGGTCGCGGTTGTGCAAATCGGCAATCAGCGCCGATCAGCGCCGGGTCGAGCGTGGCGGCCTGGTCGCGATGGATTTTGTGATTGCTCACGTGGCTGTCCCAGCCGCCGAGCGTCACTTCGACGCAGCGCACGCCGACTTCGATCAGCCGCCGTGCCGCCAGGCAGCCGCGTCCAAAGGGCGTGTCGCCGTACGCTGCGCAGTGCAGCAGGCTCGTCGGCCACTTCGAACGCCTTGAGCTGTTCGGAGGTCATCATTCGCCGAGCGTCGTTCACCGTGCGGCGGTGCAGCGTGGCGTCGGTGAGCCGTTGCCGGCCGCGGGCAAAACTTTCTTCGACGACGGCCAGATCGGCCAGCCGCCGGGCCGCGCGGTCGAGCCCAACCGGCGAGTGGATGTCGGGCACCGGCTGGGCCGGGTCGCCGGTCTTGAACGCATCGTACTGTTTGCCCAGCAGGCCGCCCTGGCCGGGCCACTGGTTGGGCAGGATCGAAATGTGCCGCGGGATCTCGGTGTGGCCGACAGGCAACTGGTGGCAGCAGACGGCGCCGATCGAAGGATGCACGACGGCCGGGTTGGGCCGGTAGCCCGTCTTGACGAAGTAGGTGCCGCGCTCGTGGTCTCCCTCTTTGCTGACCACCGAACGGACCAGCGCCATGTGCTGCATCTGGTCGGCCAGGCGCTCGTAACCCTCGGCCAGTTGAATGCCAGGCAATCTCGTGGCGACGGCCTTGGTGTCGCCGGCGATCGCTTTGCCGGGATGCGGATCAAAAGTTTCCAATTGGCTCGGCCCGCCGGCGAGCCAGAGAAAGATGAGCGACTGGGCCGGCTCGCGCGGCGGCGCCGCCTCGGCCTCGCGGGCCAGCAGCTCCGCCACCGGCGTGAGCCAGCTCGCGCCCCCCAAGGTGAGCAAGCCCAGCAGGTCGCGCCGGCTAACGCCCGGACATGGCCTGGCGGCTCGCCGGTCGCTGGTGGACGCGGCACGATACGTCGACCGGTTCAATGATTCCATGAGAACTCCGTCGAGTTGAGCAGTGTCCAGTAGAGATCTTCCAGACGCTGGTTGCGGTTGCGCGGCTGGGTTGCGCCAACGTCGGCGGCGCCGTCGGCCTGGGCGGCGCTATCGGCCCGATTGGTGCTGCCGGCCAGTTCGGCCGTAAAGTGCTGCATTTCTGCGGGCGTCGGGCGCCGGGTCAGCACGGCCAGGTACGTGGTTTCGACCGCTTTGGCATCGCTCGGCGCCAGGACGGCAATCTGCGTGGCCGCGTTGAAAATCAGGTCCTCTTTCGTCCGCTCGAAGACTTGCTTGCCGTTCATCATCAGCAACCGCTGCGGGATCGTGCCGCCGGACCCGGCAAACTCGTCGTCGCCGGCGTCGCCATAGCGGCGGATGAAGTCGTTTTGGGTGCCCGCCTTGATCAGCCGCACCAGGATGTGCGACTGGTAATCGATCGTCCTCAGCGATGCGGACTGCAACAAACTGCCCACGACTTGTTCGGGCCGCAACCGCGTGATAGGAAACACGGCCCAGGCCGCGTCGTGCCCGGGACCGATTTCCAGGCTCGGCTGTTCGGCCTCGGCTCGGCTGTCGCTGCGGAAGACTTGGGTCAGGGCGATCGCGCGGATCAATCGCCGCAGGTCGTATCCGTGCCGGACGAAATCATCGGCCAGCAGCTCGATTGGCGGCGGTAGATCGCCGGCCGAGTTCAGCCCGTCGATCGGCTCGACCAACGGTCGGCCGAACAGCATGGCCCAGGTGCGGTTGACGGCGGCGCGGGCGAAGGCCTTGTTCTGGGGATGCGTGACCCAGCCGGCCAGGCGCTGGCGCAAAGGTGCCCTGTTCCGGAAGCAGATCGGCCCCAAAGGGGACCGCGGGGGCAATCGTTTCCACGCGCCGGTCAGGCGGTTTTCCACCTGGAATGTGCCGCTCGTGTCGTCGTGAATTCCGGCCAGCGACTGTTTGGTCTGGCCGAAGAAGGCCGCCAGGTGCTGAAAGTCGGTTTGCTTCCAAGAGTCGAACGGATGATCGTGGCATTCGGCGCAATCCATGCGGATGCCCAGCAAGGCCCGCGACGTGCGACCGGCCAACTCTTTGGCGTCGGGATCCTTGTCCTGATCGGGCTTGATCGTCACGGTGATGAAATTGGTCGCCGGGTGATCGGTCCATAGGCCGCTGGTGCTAAGAATCTGGGTGGCGATTTGGTCGTAGGGGCGGTTCTCGCCCAGCGCAGTCGGCCAGCCAGGCCACGAAACGGCGGCGGCGGTAAATCAAGAACGGCCCGTCCTGCACTCCCACCAGCGCACGGGCCAGCCGCTCGGCCAGATAATCGTGCGAGCGGCGGTCGGCCAACAGTCCTTCGAGCCAGCCATTCAGCCGGCTTTCGGCCGGCTCGGCTTCCAGCAGCCGCAGTTCTTCCAGCGAGGGAATCGTGCCGGTCAGGGCCAGCGAAAGCCGGCGGGCAATCGTCAAGTCGTCGGCCCGGGGTGCGGGCGAGACTCCGGCCTGCGACCACCGCTCGCGAAAGGCGGCGTCTACATGTTCGACCAGCGCCGTCAAGTCGGCCGGCAGTTCGACCGAGCGCGCCTCGCGGCCGGCGGCCGGTTGCGGCAGCGGCGCCAAGCTAGCACACAGGCCGGCCAGGCCCACGCCACACAAAGCGAGAAAAAACAGATTGCGGATCCACACGGTTTGCGGTTCCCCAAGGCCGGCGATCCGAGAACGACTGCCACTCCGGGCCATCGACGCAGCATATATAGTACCGGCGACCGATGCGGCCGGTTTCCGATAAATTTCGACACTTTAGCACCGCTGCCAGGGTAAATCAGTCGGCAGAAGCGATCAAGAAATCTTACCACAGAGCGGCTGTGTTTCTTTTCAAGGGGTGAAGGGGTTTACTCAGGGGTTTTGTTGAGCGAAGCTTGGATTCCATGTTTGGCCGGTTTTGAGTAGGGCGTTGAGGATGACCAGAAGCTTGCGCATGCAGGCGACCTGAACAACCAAGTACGGTTTACCGGCTGCCTTGAGGCGCACCGCGAAGGCGATGAACACTGGATTACATCGCCGTGCAGTGAAAGCAGCCATGTACAGCGCGGAACGTACGTCGAGCCGTCCACCGGAGATGCAGCGGCGTCCTTTGAGTTTTCCGCTGTCATGGTTGTATGGGGCGAGCCCGGCCAGGGCCGCGGCCTGAGCGCGGTTGGTGTCGCCAAGTTCGGGCATTTCAGCGAGGAGCTGCTGGGCGGTCGTCTCTCCGACGCCAGGCACGCTGCTGATGATGTGGGACTTGGCTTTCCAATCGTCGTTTGAGGTGAAGAGTTTGGTGATCGCCAGTTCGATTTCGGCAAGTTGCTTGTTGAAGAGCTTGATCGTCTGCTGGATGGTCTTACAAGGGAGCCTGCCATGCGCCATGGGTTGGCGATTTTGCTCCATGGTGCGGAGTTGGATGAGCTGCCGGCGGCGGGTGACTAGATACTGCAACTCTTGCTGGTTTTCAGGTGTTTTCGTAGCGAGGCGAGTTTTGATGAGTTCAGCGAAATGAGCCAAGACCGCCGCATCAATGGCGTCTGTCTTGCGCGCAGGCCCATGCACTTGGCGAAATCCCGAACCTGTCTCGGGTTGACGACGGAGACGGGCAGGCCGGAGTCAATAATGTGGCTGACCAGCGAGCGTTCGTATCCACCCGACGCTTCGACGACGACCATCTGCAAAGCGGGAAGCAGGCGGAGTTCGTCGATCAATTGAGCGAATCCCTCGGCGTCGTTGGCGCAAGTGAATCGCCGTGCCAAAGGACGCACATGAACGTCGAACTTGTCTTTGGCAATGTCGACGCCGACCCAGGCCGGAGTAGCAACGTTAGAATCCAAAATGGTATTATCCCTGTCT
Source organism: uncultured Planctomycetia bacterium (assembly GCA_963699445.1). Classification (GTDB taxonomy): domain Bacteria; phylum Planctomycetota; class Planctomycetia; order Pirellulales; family PALSA-1355; genus CAWCAX01. Next base: position 1,126,690 of record CAVOTX010000011.1, on the reverse strand, counting down.
TGCAAATGCGAACTCGTGCCGGCAGCGATGCGGGAACGGTTCTTGCGGCTGTTCGGGCTTGGACCAAAGGAGCGCCGGCGATCTTGCTCTGCGACGGTGTGTTGAACACCAGGGCACGATCGATCTGCCGGGCTCCGGGAAGCCTGCGGCTTTTCGCTTGCGCTCAAAGCCGCAGGCTTCCCGGTCTCCATTGCACCCTGCTTCCTTCGTTTAGGCAACATACAAGGGCGAAGAGCGGGGAGAGTTCGGCGCAAAAAAAGCTCTGCATCGCTCAGAGGTGAGACTTCTCCCTTTGTTAGGCTCTGATTGGAGATGGCCAGTGCGAGGGTTATTCGCACGGAGGTGTCCATTATTGGCAAAAGATCGACCGGCCGGTTACGAATATACTCGGGCCATGTCCGCAACGTGACTCCCTGCCCCCCGCGACCCTCGATGGCATCGCTTCCTGACTCAGCTCTGCTATTTGGCGAAACGGGCGCACCCAGCGAGACGCTGCCGGCGGCCGCGGTCGAACCCTTGAGCCCGGCGAGGCGCAGCCGACTTCGCCGGCTCTGGCATGTCACCGGGTCGTTGCTCGAGTGGTTGCTGGGAGCCGTCTCGCTGGTGCTGGCCCTGTCGCTATTGGCCGCATATCCGATCGTGCAAATGCTCAGCTTGGGCTACCTGCTCGAAGTCAGCGGGCGGATTGCGCGGACCGGCCGCCTGCGGGACGGATTTGTCGGCTACCGCAAGGCGGCCCGCGTCGGCAGCGTCGTTTTCGGCGTTTGGCTGCTGCTCTGGCCGCTGCGGTTCGCATCGTCGCTGGCCGCCGCAGCCCGGTTGATCGAGCCGGGCAGCCGCGCCGATCGGGGCTGGCGCGGCGCTAGTGGTGCTGAGCGTGCTGGTCGTGGTGCATGTCATCGGCGCGTGCTGGCGGGGAGGCAAGCTGCGGCATTTCCTCTGGCCGGCGCCGCTGAAACTGGCCCGCGAGGTCTGGCGCGGCGGGGCTTACGCCCGGGCTCGCGACGCGGTCTGCGATTTTGTCGTAGCGCTGCGGCTGCCGTACTACTTCTGGCTGGGGCTGCGCGGGTTTGTCGGCGGACTGGTCTGGCTGCTGCTGCCCATCACGCTGCTGGCCGTGGGCCGCCAGGCTCCGCCGCTGGGCTTTCTCGGCGGGCTGCTGCTGGTCGTGGTGTTGCTCTATTTGCCGTTCGTGCAAACGCGGTTTGCGGCCGAAAACCGCTTTTGCGCCCTGTTCGAAGTGCGTTTTGTGCGCGAGTTGTTCCGCCGAGCGCCTTGGGCCTTCTGGCTTGCGCTGCTGGTGACGCTGGCCTTCGCGCTGCCGCTCTATTTGCTCAAGATCGAAATCATTCCCCGCGAAGCCGCCTGGCTGCCGAGCCTGGTGTTCGTGGTCTTCATGTTGCCGGCGCGGATGATGACCGGCTGGGCCTGTGGCTACGCCGCCCATCGGCCGCTGAGGCGGCATTGGTTCTGGCGGCTGTCGGCGCGGCTGGCCATGCTGCCGGTGGCCGCGGCGTATGTGCTGATCGTGTACTTCACCCAGTTCACGTCCTGGCACGGCATCTATAGCTTATACGAGCAGCATGCTTTTCTGGTGCCGGTGCCGTTCTTGGGTTTGTGATCTTGCAGGATTCTCGACGGAGGGAACCACAAAGGCCCAGAGAAGAAACAGCGGCGGGTAACGGGCGCGACTCCGCGGCAACCTTCGTGACACTTGCCCCGGCGCCAGGCTACAATCCAAGGATGAGTTGGCAGCGAGTCTTCATCGGCCTGGTGATCGCTGGCATCACAGTTGCCGATTTGGCGGTGCTGTGCATTCTCGCAGCGGATTCAGTGGCAATTGCTGTGAAGTTCTCGCCGTTCGTTCTTGCTGGCCTTGCAGGGGCCACCATCGGCATTGCCGGTGGACTCGCGTTGCGAAGACCCGAAAGGCCATGACGGCAGACGTTGAACCCGCCGAGCGTCACTGTTCGTTGGTTAACTGCCCGTCGATTTACGGCTCGTCGGTTTGCCGCCCGTCGGTTTCGCCGGGGCTGCGCTGCCGCCCCTCGATTTGCTTGACCGCGTCCTTGGGCAGTTCGTTGCCGTAGATCACGGACAGAACCGCCGGCAGATAGGCGTTCAACATCGCCATCGTGGTGCCGATGAGGCGACGGATGGTTTCGTCTTCCAACTGCTCGTCGATCAAGATCTGGGCAGCCTGGAAACGCAGGTCCCCCTCGTCGATGTCCAGCTCGAACTTGCCGACCTTCAGGCCGTAATTGGCCCGGGCGATGGTCTCGGCGATGGCGGGCCGGCTGCCTTCCGGCACGCGCACCGGCGAATGGCCGAACACCTGGAACAAGCCGTCCTCGGGATCGACGGTCGCCACGATGCGGTACATCCCGACCTCGCCGCGGAAATCGGCGCAGATCGATTGGTGGTCGGCACTGGTCAAGTACTTGATTTCGTGCTCGTCGAGATGTTGGATCAGTTTCTCGTAGGCGACGTTCATGGGCGGGCTCCCTTCACTCTCTTGGGCCAACACCGTCCGGCGTTGGAGCAATAACTTCTCGCCGCTGCCGGCCTGCAAACCGGGCGCTGCCGCGACCTCCGTCCGGCCCAGGATCAGACCGCGGAGAGTGGTCAGCAGAGTTCGTAGCATGGCACAATCGATTCACGATCCAGCAGCGAAAAGGTCCAATCTGGCTATGATACCGAAACTTGGGGATCCCGCCGCAGCACAATTAGGCCACTGGTGCGGCAAACCCTAATCTACTGACGTATTATAGGCCCTGGCGGTTCGCCCGGTGACGGACGAAATTTCCGCATTCGGGGGCTCGCGGGTCCGGCCGCCGCGGGGCCAGGCCGGTTTATGGTCGAATTCTCCGTGGATATGATAAGCTGCATGCGCCTTGGCCCACCCATCCCTGCTCTCATTTCCCCCGCCCAAATCGTCATGAGACATTTTCGCATCCTGGGAATCTGCGGTTGGTTCGCGTGCCTGATGCCGGCAGTTTCGGCCGCCGAAACCAGGCCCGAGGCCGCGGTCGAGTACGATCGGGCCGTCCGGCCGATCCTGGCCAATAATTGCTACAAATGCCACGGGCCCGACGCCCAGGAGCGCAAGGCCGAGTTGCGGCTCGACCTGCGCGACGGCGCTACCGCGGCGGCCGAGTCGGGCCGGCCGGCCATCGTGCCCGGCAAGCCCGACCAGAGCGAACTGGTGCGGCGCATCTTCTCCGCCGATCCGGACGAGCACATGCCGCCGGCCGACAGCGGCAAGACGCTGACCCAGGCGGAGCAAGAAACTCTCAAGCGTTGGATCGCAGCCGGGGCCGACTACACGCAGCACTGGTCGTTCATGCCCCCACGGCAACCGGCGGTTCCGGCGGCGGCCGGCGGCTGGGCCCGCAACCCGATCGACCAATTCATTCTGGCCAAACTCGCCGCTACGGGCCTGACCCCCTCGCCCGAGGCCGACAAGACCACGCTCATCCGCCGCCTGACTTTGGACCTGACCGGCCTGCCGCCGACGATTGCCGAGGTGGACGCCTTCCGGGCCGATGGCAGTCCCGAGGCCTTCGAGAAATTGGTCGATCGCTTGCTCGCTTCGCCCCACTATGGCGAACGGATGGCGCTGGAGTGGCTGGATGCGGCCCGCTTTGCCGACACGCACGGTTACCACATCGACTCCGGACGCGACATGTCGGGCTGGCGCGAGTGGGTGATCGCTGCCTTCAACCGTAACATGCCGTTCAACCAGTTCACGATCGAACAACTGGCCGGCGATCTGCTGCCCGGCGCCACGCTGCAGCAAAAGGTGGCCAGCGGTTTCAACCGCAACCACATGATCAACTTCGAAGGGGTGCGCGATCCCCGAGGAGTACCACACCGCCTACATCGTCGATCGGGTCAACACCACGGCCACGGTTTGGCTGGGGCTGACGGTCGCCTGCACTCAGTGCCACGACCACAAGTACGACCCTCTGACGCAGAAAGAGTTCTATCGGCTGTTTGCCTTTTTCCATAATGTGCCCGAGAGCGGCCTGGATGGCTCCAAGGGCAATGCGGCCCCGTTGGTCAAAGTGCCCACGGCCGAGGACGGGCGGACGATCGACCAGGCGACGGCGGCGATCCAGCAATTGGAGCAGCAACTCGCCGGCCCGCTGGCCGAGCTCGACGCGGCGCAGGCCCAGTGGGACGCACGGTCGGCGAAGCGAGGCAAATCGCCTGGAGCGTGCTTGAGCCGAGTCAGATGATTTCCAAAGGAAGCGCCACGCTCAAGCGGCTCGACGATCAATCCATCCTGGCCAGCGGCGACAATCCGCCGGTCGAGACCTACACCATCGTTGCGCCGAGCAACCTGCCCCAGATCACGGGCATCCGGTTGGAGGTGTTTCCCGACGACAGTCTTCCGGCCCGCGGACCGGGGCGCTCGGCCAATGGCAACGCGGTGCTGACGGAATTCAGCCTGTCGGCGGCGTCGATGCCAGCGCTCGACATGGCCTCGGCCGCGACCAAGCCGATCAAGCTCCAGGCGGCCTCCGCCGATTTCAGCCAACTCAATTATCCGGTCGCCGCGGCCATCGACGGCAAGGCCAACACCGGCTGGGCCATTCATCCGGAAGTCGGCAAGCCGCACGCGGCCATTTTTCGGCTCGATCCGCCGCTGGCCGGCGGCGAGGGCGTGCCGCTCAGCGCCGTCCTCGATTTCCAGTCGCAGTTCTCCCAGCACCAGTTCGGCAAGATCCGCTTGTCGGCGACCGCCGCGGCCGATCCGTGCGGCGGCCAGCGGCCGCCGCTCAAGATCGCCGAGATCCTGGCCGTGGCGGCCGACCACAGGAGCGATGTCCAGCGAGACGAGCTGCGCAAGTTCTATCGCCAAAGCGTTTCGCCCGCGGGCCGACAAACCGCCGCGGAATTGGACAAACTGCGGCTGCGCTCAAGGAGATCGACGCCCGGCGCCTTCGTCCATGGTGATGCAGGAAATGGCGGCCCCGCGCGAGACGTTCGTGCTCGTTCGCGGACAGTACGACAAGCACGGCGAGCGGGTCACACCGGGCGTGCCGGCCAGCTTGCCGCCGCTGGCTTCGGACGCCCCGCCCAATCGGCTGGGGCTGGCCCAGTGGATGGTCGATCCGGCGCATCCGCTGACCGCCCGGGTCATCGTGAACCGCTACTGGCAAATGTATTTTGGCACCGGCATCGTGAAGACCAGCGAGGATTTCGGCACGCAGGGCGAATTCCCGACGCATCCGGAGCTGCTCGACTGGCTGGCCACGCATTTCGTTGCCAGCGGCTGGGACGTCAAGGCCATGCAGCGCCTGATCGTCACCTCGGCCACCTATCGCCAAGTCTCCGCGCGCCACGCCCGAACTGCTGGCCCGGGACCCGGAGAACCGCCTGCTGGCCCGCGGCGCCGCGGCTCCGCTTGCCGGCCGAATTCATTCGCGACCAGGCCCTGGCGGTCAGCGGGCTGCTTGAACCCGGCGATCGGCGGGGCGAGCGTCTCGCCGTACCAGCCCCCGGGACTGTGGGAAGAGTTGATGTCGCGCGCTGACGGCGCAACTGGTCGGCCCAGACGTACGTGCAAAGCCACGGGCCGGACCTGTATCGCCGCACCATGTACACGTTCTGGAAACGCACGTCGCCCGCCGCCGACGCTGACCACGTTCGACGCGCCCGACCGCGAAACCTGCACCGTCCGCCGTGCGCGGACCAACACGCCGCTGCAGGCGCTGGTGCTGCTCAACGATCCGACCTACGTCGAGGCGTCGCGCAAGCTGGCCGAACGGCTGCTGACCGAGGCCGGCCCGGCACCGGCGAACGCATCACACTGGCTTTCCGCCTGGCCACGGCGCGCCAGCCGCAGCGCCCGAGAACTGGCCGTGCTCGGCAAGCTGCTGGACCAGCAACTGGCCGCCTATCGGCAGAACCCGGACGCGGTGAAGAAGCTGCTCGGCGTGGGCGAGTCGCCGGCCGATGGCAAGCTCGATCCGGCGGAGCTGGCCGCCTGGACCACTGTGGCCAGCGTGATTCTGAATCTGGATGAAACCATCACCAAGGGCTGAGCAAAGTCTCGGCCTGGGGAACCACGACCATGAATCTCAACGCGAATATCAACTCTTGCTCACCCGGCGGCAATTCTTCGGCCGGACGGCCACCGGCATCGGCACCGCCGCGCTGGCCTCGCTGCTGAACGACCGGCTTGCGGCTGGCGATGCGGTTCCCGCCGGGCAGGCCGCCCGCGTCGGACACGCCGGCATCCTGGCGGCGCCGCACTTCGCGCCGAAGGCCAAGCGGGTGATCTACCTGTTCATGTCGGGCGGCCCGTCGCACATCGACCTGTTCGACTACAAGCCGAAGCTTGCCGCAGCACCACGGCCAGGAACTGCCCGCCTCGATCCGCATGGGCCAGCGGATCACCGGCATGACCTCCGGCCAGAAGTCGTTTCCCTGCGTCGCGCCGATGTTCAAGTTCGCCCAGCACGGCCAGTCCGGCGCCTGGGTCAGCGAGCTGCTGCCGCACACGGCCGGCGATCGTCGACGACATCGCGATCGTCAAGTCGCTGAACACCGAGGCGATCAATCACGACCCGGCGACCACCTTCATCCAGACCGGCTCCCAGCAGCCCGGCCGCCCGAGCCTGGGCGCCTGGCTCAGCTACGGCCTGGGCAGCGAGAACGAGAACCTGCCCGGCTTCGTCGTGATGATCTCGCAAGGGAGCGGCAACAAGACCGATCAGCCGATCTTCTCGCGGCTCTGGGGCAGCGGCTTCCTGCCCACGCAAGCACCAGGGCGTCCGCTTCCGCTCGGGCGACGACCCGGTGCTCTATCTGTCGAACCCGCCCGGCATCGACCCGGCGACGCGCCGGCGGATGCTCGACGGCGTCGGCCAGCTCAACCAGATGGCGGCCGCAGGCGTTCGGCGATCCGGAGATCAACACCCGCATCGCCCAGTACGAGATGGCCTTCCGCATGCAGACCTCGGTGCCCGAGCTGACCGACCTGTCCGACGAGCCGCAAGGCGATCCTCGACCTGTACGGCATCGACGACACGGGCGTCGACGGCGGCTTTGCCCGCAATTGCCTGCTGGCCCGGCGGATGGCCGAGCGCGGCGTGCGCTTCGTCCAGCTCATGCACCGCGGCTGGGACCAGCACAGCGACCTGCCCGAGCAGATCCGCGGCCAGTGCAAGGACGTCGACCAGCCGTCCGCCGCGCTGGTCAAGGACCTGAAGCACCGCGGCCTGCTCGACGAGACGCTGGTCATCTGGGGCGGCGAATTCGGCCGCACCGTCTACAGCCAGGGCGCCTTGACCGCAAGACAACTACGGCCGCGACCACCACGGCCGCTGCTTCACCATGTGGATGGCCGGCGGCGGCATCAAGCCGGGCGTCAGCTACGGCGAGACCGACGACTACTGCTACAACATCGTCGAGGACCCCGTCCACATCCACGACCTCAACGCCACGATCCTGCACTGCCTGGGCATCGACCACACGCGGCTGACCTTCCGCTTCCAGGGCCGCGACTTCCGCCTGACCGACGTCCACGGCAACGTGGTCCCCGGCCTGCTGGCGTAGGGACGGCCACCAGCCCCGATCAATTCGGCGGCGTGATCTCGCCGCCGGCCCGGGTGCCGAAGGCCCGATAGACGCTCGGATCGATTTCGTTTGTCAAAAAGATCACGCTGCTGTCCGCCCAGAGAAAATTGGCCCCGCCCGGATGCAGGCTGCGGGCCGACTGCACGACGCTCGTCGGACTGAGCGCGCATGGCGCCTGCGGATAGTCGATGCAGTAGGTCGACACGTCGGCCTGCGACGTGTTCGGCGGATAGAGCGTGCTGAACAGGTTGTTCCCTTCCCAGCCGTTGTAGTAGCGGCCGCGCAGATCATTCAGCGTGTTGCTGTCCGGCACCAGGATGATCTCGCTGCCGAGCAGCGTCTTCGACATGCCGTCGCTTACCTGGCTGGTCTTCGTCGCCGAAAGCGGATAGGCGATGCCATTCAGCAGGCTGCCATTCGTCGCCGGATTGCTCGGGCCGTAATCGGGCCCCGAATTGCCGTACACCGTCGAGCCGGCACACAGCACATAGTTGCCGTGAAAACCTTGCGACTGCGTTTGGGTAAACACGCCCGCATATTGCCCGTAACGGCTGGTGAACGTCGTGTTCTTGCCGCCGTTCGGGTCGGTCGGGCAAGTGAAGATCGGCACTTCGGTCCAGTTGAAGTCGATGTCGGTAGTGCCGTTCGGGTCCGACTCCAGCCGCGATAGCTCGTACAGCGTGGTCTCTTCGACAAACCCCAGCAGCGACTGGAACCAACCCCGCCGCTCTTGCGCCACCCCGCGCAGGGTGTGGGCCGGCTCGTCCGAACCGAGATAGTTGTATTGGCCGGGCGGAACATGCGCCGTGCGTCGAGGTGGTTTTGCACGGCCAGGCCGACTTGCCGGAGATTCGACTCGCAGTTGGCGCGGCGGGCCGATTCGCGGGCCGCTTGCATGGCCGGCAACAGCAGCGCGATCAGGATGCCGATGATCGCGATCACGACCAGCAGCTCGACGAGCGTAAAGGCTGTCGGGCTCACTCGGCGGCAGCCCGCGATGGCTCGGCCGCCGGTCGTCGGCAGTGCCCAGCGGTTTTAATCGGACCGATCGCCTGCACATCGAATCCTCCTCGCCGATCCGGCAGTTCTCAACTGGAGAAAAGCACCCGCTCAGACGCGTCTCTCGAGGACCGTGCGACGCCCGGCGCCGAAGGACAGGAGGCAGGGGCAAACGCCATTTGAATTTTTCCGGCAATCGGATTCAAGACTTTGGCTGCAAAATCAGTTGATTATTCCCGGAAGCCGCGGGCTGCGCGTCCGTTGGCTTTTTGGCGCTGCGACAGCCGGACTACCAGCGGCACAACAGAAAAATCCTCAAGGAACTAGTCAAAACTGTGGTGGCTTGGTAGGATAGTCGGTATTCGGAGTCTGCGTTGGATTCGGCCATGCGCCCGAATCGAACGCGTCCGACCATTTCTCACGGCATTTCCATGGGTTGAAATCAATACCACTGGTGTGGGGGGTTCGCGCAATGACACGCAACTATCCGATCTTTGCGACGCTTCTGTTGTCGGCCGTGGCCGGCAGCCACGCGGTGGCCGGGAACTCTTCGTCGCGAATCCCTCGTTCGAGCAGGACGTGACGCCTTTTTATACAAGTCTCACACCAACGGGTTGGAATTATGTCGACGGCGGCAGCGGCGGCGTTTTTCGTCCGCTGAGCGCCTATAACGGGGGCAACGGCAACTACATGAACCCCGCGCAGTTCCCAGGGCAGGGGGCGCCCGACGGGGTGCAAGTGGCGTATGTCGTCGGTGGTGCGTTGAGCCAGATCACCACCAGCCCCGCGATTGTCGGCACCACGTACACCCTAGACGTCTGGGCGGGCACGCAAAACAACATCGGTGGCAGCGGCAGCAGCTTTGCCATCGGACTGTATGAGAACAACGTTCAGTTTGCCACCTTTTCGGGCACGGCGCCGGTCAATGTCTATGCCCCCTATTCGATCAGTGGAATTGCGCCCGGCACGGGCAACGTGGAGATCCGGCTGACGGGCAACGGGCAAACGCTGTTCGACGACGTTCGGCTGTTTGCCACTCCCGAACCGGGTAGCTTCGTTCTGGCCGCGTCGGCGCGGTGGGTCTGGTTTGCTGCGGGTTCAGCAAACGCCGCACGCTCGGCCAGGGTTGAAGAGTCCGCATCAGGTGTTCTCGCCCCCGTAGCGCTCGACGCGCACCCGGGCTGTAATCGCGTGGGCCAGCATGCCCTCCATGTTGCACTGCCGCTCGGTCACCAGGCCGATTTCGCGGCTGGCCTGGGGCGTCATCCGCTGATACGTGCAGGTCTTCAAGAACTTGCCGACCCAAACCCCGCCCGTGTAGCGCGCCGCCCGGCTGGTGGGCAGAATGTGGTTGGTGCCGATCGATTTGTCGCCGTAAGCTACGGTCGTCTCTTCGCCGATGAACAGCGAGCCGTAATTCGTCAGCCGCAAGGCGTACTCGGTCCACGTCGCGCACGTGCAGCTCCAGATGCTCGGGCGCGTAGTCGTCGGCCAGCCGGATCGCCTCGTCGGCATCGGCGGCCACATAGATGATGCCGTTTGTCTCCCACGACTGGCTGGCCACGTCGCGCGTGGGCAGCACGGCCAGTTGCCGCTCGACCTCGGCCAATGCCCGGCCGGCGAAATCGCCGCTCAGGCAAATCAAGCAAATCGCCGCTGTTGGGATCGTGCTCGGCCTGCCCCAACAGGTCGCAGGCCACCAGCGCCGGATCGGCCGAATCGTCGGCGATGACCATGATCTCGGTCGGCCCGGCCAACAGGTCGATGCCGCAGCGGCCGAACAGTTGCCGCTTGGCTTCGGCCACGTACTTGTTGCCCGCCCCGCACAGGATGTCGACCGGCGCCACGTCCCCCAAGCCCAACGCCATCAGGGCCAGGGCGGGCACGCCGCCGAGCACGAAGATCCGGTCGGCGCCCGCCTGGGCGATGGCGTTGATCGTGGCCGGATAATAGCCGCCCCCTTTGACCGGCGGCGTGCAGGCCACCACTTCCCGCACGCCGGCCACCTTGGCCGGAATGATGCTCATCTGGGCCGAGCCGAACATCGGATAGCGTCCGCCCGGGTATGTAGCTGCCCACGCGGGCCACGGGAATGTGCCGATGCCCGAGCGTCACGCCCGGCCGGATCTCGACCTCCAGCGGCAGCAGGGTGGCGAGCTGGGCCTGTGCGAACGCCCGCACGTTGTTCTGGCAGAAATCGGTATCGCGCAGCGTTTGCTCGGGCACTGCGCGAGATCGCCTCGTCGATCTGCCGCCGATCGAGCTCAAAGCTCTCGGGCGTCCAGTCGTCGAATTTTCGGCTGTACTTGCGCACCGCATCCATTCCGCCGCGCTCCAGCTTGCGCAGCATTTCGCTGACGACTTGCGCGGTTTGCGGATCCGCGTCGAACAGCCGATGTCCGCCCGGTTTGAAAATCTGCACGGTGGTTTCCTTGAAGGTGTCTCAGAAACAGGCGAAAGTCAGCTTCATCTCGAAACTCCTCTCCCTCCAGGGAGAGGTTAGGGTGAGGGTCCGTGTAGCATAGGGTGAGGGTCCGTGTAGCATAGGGTGAGGCTCCCTGCGGCGTGGCGTCCGCTTAATGCAGAAGTTATTTGTCGTTCGCTCCGCGCCACGACGAAAAGTGAATTCTGTTAAACACACTTTAGCGGACGGTCCGGCCGGAGCGAACAACCGAAGGCGTGACAGGCCGAAGTGCAGGTGACCCCCGACAAGCCCGACGATCTGATTGTTCCGCCGGCACGTCCGCGGGATAATACCGCCGGAGTCAAAGCCCGGCAAACGATTGCCGGCCGCGGGACGAATGATCCGGGCCAAGTACCGCCATGATAATCGAGAAGCTTCAACGTCCCCGATTCAGGTTCAGCCTGCGAATGCTGTTCGTGGTGCTCACCGTCGTTGGCGTCTGTCTGGGCTGGGAGTTTGGCCAGATTCGTCGCCGGGCGAAGGCGGTCGCCGTTATCGAGAGCTTTGGTGGATATGTGGAATACGATTACCGGATGACCCGGTCCGGTTATCGACCCGACGCGATTCCGCCCGGTCCGAAATGGCTGCGACGCATCCTGGGCGAATTCTATGCAACCAATGTGATTCAGGTGCAACTGTTTGCGCGGGCGGACAAGCCGCCAAAGGGTCGCACGCGCAGGGCGGAGGATTTCACCGACGTCGAAGCCCAGCACATTGCCGCTCTGACGGAGTTGGATTGGCTGGTGCTCGACGACACGAAGATCACTGACAATGGCCTCGCGCACCTTGCCGGCCTGAAGAAACTTGGGCGATTGGATCTGGGAAGGACGCAGGTCACCCGTGCCGGCGTCGAGCGGCTGCATCGGGCGCTGCCGCAGGCGTGCATCGTCTTCGGCGATGACGATCATTCCGACGCGATCGGGCCGGAACTGGGATCCGCAGCGAGCCCAAAGGCCAGGGCCTGGTAGATCGCACTGCGCGTAGCAAATGCCGCGCACACGTCGGCAATCGGCCGCCCGGTCGCGGCTTCCAACTCGCCGCGCCCCCATCACACCAAACCTGGGATCGGGTCCGACTCGTAAATGAAGTGCGGACGCTGCAAATGATCCTGCCAGGCGCTCGACGTGGGCAGGCCGAGCGAGTGATAGATCGTGGCGGCCATATCCTCGGGCGTGTGCGGAGCTTGAGACGGATAGCCGCCCAGGTTGTCCGACGCGCCGATCACCGCGCCGCCTTGCACGCGCCCGCCGGCAAAGAACACCGTCTGCACGGCGCCCCAGTGGTTGCGGCCGGGCAGCTTGCCGGGATGCGCCGGAGATGTACGGCGTGCGGCCGAACTCGCCGGCCATCACGATCAGCGTGCTCTCCAGCAGCCCGCGCGAGCCCAGGTCGTCGAGCAGGGCACTGACCGATTGATCCAAGGGGGGCAGGAGAAAATTCTTCAGATTGGGGAAGGCCGATTCGTGTGTGTCCCAGGTCTCGTTGTTGCCCAGGTTGACCTGCACGAAGCTGACGCCCGCCTCGACCAACTGGGCCGCCATGAGCAGCGACTTGCCAAAGCTGTGCCGGCCGTAGGCCTCGAGCCGTCGCGGATCGGCCCGGCTGACGTCGAACGCGTCGTGCGCCCGCTCGTTCAGCAACAGCGAAAAGGCCGCGTCGCGGTACGTGCCGAACTGATCGGTCTCGCTCAGCCGGTCGAGCAGCGGCCGTTGCTGCTCCATCGCCCGGCGCAGGGCCACGCGGTCTTTCACGCGCTCGGCCGAGAGGCCTTCGGCCAGGGCGAAACGCGGCATCTGGAATTCCAGCCGCGGGTCTTCGATCTTGCCCGTGGCGTGATGGAACAGATAGTCGGGATAGGCCCCGTAGCTTTGCGGGTGGTAGGGCGAGGCTTCGACGAACCAGGGATCGCGCCGCGGGCCCATCTGGCCGGCGAACTGGCCGGGGATCGTGCGGCCCGAGTTATGCACGATCTTGTCGGGCAGCACCACCGCCGAGGGCAAGTCGTTGCGCGGCGCACGCAGCGCCGGCGATGGCCGCAATGCTCGGCCAGTCGGTCGGCTTGGGCTTGCTGGGGTCGTAGCCCGGGGGCATGGGCGTGCGGCCGGTGAGCATCACGGTATGGCCGTTCGAGTGCTCGTTGTAAGGATGCGTCAGCGAGCGGAGCAGGGCCCACTGGCTGGAGCGATCGGCCAGCCGCGGCAGATGTTCGCTGATGAAGATGCCCGGCGTGCGGGTTTGCGATGGGCGCGAACTCGCCACGCATGTTGTCCGAGGCCTCGGGCTTGGGGTCGAAACTCTCGTGCTGGGCCAGGCCGCCGGACAGAAAGATGTAGATCACGGCCTTGCCCGCACGGGGCTTGTCGGCCGCGGGGCCGGCGATCGTGCGCCGGCGAACCCGCCCACCTCGAGCCCGATCAGCCCGGCGGCGCAAGTGCGGATGGCCCGGCGGCGAGTGATGGCGGCCGATGGTCTGCCCGGCGATGGGCAGCCCAGGTCGTTTCGATTGTTGGTCGACATCCGCGTGGCCTCCTGTAAGGGAAGGAACGCCGCACTGGCCGCACACGTCGAAAGCTATCGATCGTTCAATTGTGGCGGGCACGCGGGCCGCGTGTCAATCTTGTGGCCCGCGCGGCTTGCCAGCCCCCGGGTCAATTCGCGGGAATGAACGAACAGAACGTCCGCATTGGGTCAGCCCTCACCCTACCCTCTGCCTGAAGGGAGAGGGGTTGATATCGGCCCTCACCCGATCCTCTTTCGGAGGGAGAGGGATTGGTAGCCGCGTGTCAATCTTGTGGCCCGCGCGGCTTGCGCGTGAATAGGACGACGGCGAGCACGATGGCGGCGATGATCGCGACCGGAACGCCGATCATCACGATCAGGATCAGCATTTCCACAGGGCCGATGCCGAACATGAACTGCTCCCCGGTATCCGGATTCTAGCCGGCCTCAAACGGCGGCATGGTGCCCGCCTGCCGCGCTTGCTCGTAGACGGCGATGGCCAATTCGCTTTGCACCTGGGCCCAGTGGTCGAAATGGTCGGTCCAGGCACGCAGCTCGAAGTTGAGCGTGCTGCCACCGTAGCCCACCAGCAAGGCTTGCGGCGGCGGACTGGGGAGCACGGCCGGGTGCTGCCGGGCAACTTTCTCCAGCAGCGCGACGACCTCGGCGGGCGATGCGCCGTAGTTGACGGCAAAGGGCAGATCGATCCGCCGGTGGTGATCGCTGAAGGTCCAGTTGGTCAGCTTGCCTTCGATGAGCAGCGAGTTGGGCAGGATGGTGTCTGCGCCGTTGGCGGTCCGGACGGTGGTGGCCCGGATTCCGATGCGGCGGACCTGGCCTTTGATGTCGCCCACGTCGACGATGTCGCCCACTTGGATCGGCCGCTCGAAGAGCAGGAGCAGACCGGAGGCAAAGTTGTTGACCACGCTTTGCAAGCCGAAGCCCAGGCCCACGCCGACCGCGCTGAGCAGCACGGTGACCTTGGTCAGATCGACGCCCAGCAGTCCGAGCCCGAGGACGAAGCCCAGCGTCAGGATGCAGTAATGCAGCAGCGTGCCGATGGCGAACGACAAACCCGGATTGGTTCGCAGCCGCGAATGCACGTCTTCTTCGAGCGCGAAGCGGATAAAGGACGAGAGTAGGTACGCGCCGACCAGCGCGGCCAGGAACTCCAACGTCGCGCCCAGCGAGATGCTGACCGCGCCGCGTTCGAAGCGGGCCGACAGCACGTCGTGCGCCCAGGCCAGGGCCGGGTCGCGCAGGCCGACGTATTCCAAAGTGCGGCTGGCCCAGCCGATCGCCGCGGCCCAGGCCAACAGCGAATGGGTCCGATGTTCCAGCAGGTTGCGATGATTCTCGGCCATCTTCGTCAGCCGCAACGGTTTGACCCGCAGCAAGAAGCCCACCAGGGCGCTGCCCACCTGGACCGACGCGTACAGCTCGAAGGCCAGCGCCGGCCGCGAGCACTCCGGGCGTCAGCAGCCGAGCCAGCCGGATATAGCCCAAGCCGGCGGCCAGGAAGCCGGCGGTCGTGGCCAGGATCGCGGCGCTGGCGACCGAGCGCACCAGGAACGGGTGCCGCACTCCGCGCGATCGCTCGCTGCTGGGTTCGAGCACGCCGAACTTGATGGCCCAGCCCAATAGCACCGTCGCGGCCAGCGACTCCAGCAAGATCATGGCCTGTTCGATCAGCGGCGCGCCCGCGAAAGCCTGCCGCAGCGTGTCGAGGGCAAACAGGACTACCAGAACGTACAGCGCGGGCACCAGCACCGGGCGGACGACCGGCAGCGTCACCCGGATCATTGCCAGAATCGCGATCAGTTCGAACGACTGCTTGAGCTCGGTCGGCACCGGCGAAGCCGGCGCCGTGACCACCAGCAAAGTGGCCGCCAAGGCCGCCGCGTACGGATGGTCGAACACTCTTGCCGACGGCCACTCGTCGGGGCCGAGCCCGCGCCACGGCCGGACATAATGCCGCGCGGCCAGAAAGAGCACGACGAAGATCAGGAAGATCGTCGCGTGCAGGGGCATTTGTGCCCCCGGTTCGCGCCGATAGTCTCGCATGTCTTCCTGATAGGCATCGGCGGCGCGGGCGACTGCCGCATGCACGTCGATCGGCGAGCCGTCGCGCCCGGCCGCGTCCCAGATCGGCGAGACCTGCCGCGAGAGCAGGCCGGCACGTTCGGTTTGAGCCTTTTCGGTAATCAGAGCCAACGCGGCGTTGCAGCGCGCGACGTCGGTGGCAACCGTGGCCTGGTCGCGCAGCAAATCAGCCTGGCGAGACTCGAGCGTGACTTGGGCCGCGTCGATCGATTGCAGCGTATCGTCGATCTGCTGCCGAGTCTGCGGCGGGGTCTTGGCGGCCGGCGCCGCGTCGCGCGTGGCCGCCCAGCGCTTGCGCAGCTCGGCCAGGTGGTCGAGCCCCTTTTGCAACTGGGCCGTGGACCTGCTCAGCCGCGTCAGCCATCCGCTGGATCGAAGCTGCCGCCGCTGCCAGGCGCTGCTCTTGCGTTCGCAGCGCGCTGGCGCCGGACGGGTGCTCGCTCAGGGCTTTGATGGCGGCCAACTCGGCCTCGATCTTCGCGCTGGCCTCGGGAAGCAGGTCCCGCAGATCTTCGATTTCGTCCGCGTCGGTCGGCGGCGTCGTTAGCGAGCGAACCAGATTCGAAACGTCGACCGACTGGCGGGCGACTTCGCTCGGCGCGATCACGGTCGCCGCCGGCGGAACGCTGGCGGCCGGGGCGATGGCTGCATCCGGTTTATGCGCCGGCTTTTCCGCCGCCCGGCCGCCGGCAGCGAGCAGGCAAACAGCGACCGTCGCGCTAATTGTCGGCAGCCTGCAAAATTTCATCGCCTGACCTCGATTCGTTGGCCGAGTGCCCCAAATGAGAACCGATTACGCACGGCTTGGCAATCGAGGCGCGCAGGTTGGGCCGAGCGACTGAAGCCGGTTGAGTGGATTGCGGGTCTGAGGCGCACCGGGAAACATCAGGCCGGGTTCGCCGGGTCGATTTGTCGCAGCCTGTGGCCACGAGCCACGAACCCGGTCAGTCGGCCAGTTTCACCGGCGGCGGAGCCCAGGTGCCGGTGCCCGGCGGCAGGATCGAGGGAGGAGATGCCTTAGGCCAATAGAGTCGCATCACCAGGAAAATTGGTCCGTCCGGGGCCGGAAGCCAGTTGGACCGTTTGTCCTGGGCCGGCGCGTCCTTCTGAATGTAAATCGTCAGCGAGCCGTCCTGGTTCTTCTTGAGATCCGGCAGCATCGGCGAGTTGATCAGATAACGGTCGATCGGGTTCTCGATCAGCAGTTGGGTCTTGCCGTCGTACATCGTGACCGACCAGAAGGCGTTGACCGGCGGCAGTTGCCCGGCGGCAAAGGTTAGCGTGTAGTGGTTTTGGCTGCAGTCGGGTTTGCCGCCGCTACTGTCCTGGGCAAGCATGGGATAGACCGCCTCGACCGCCGAGTTGCCATAAATGCCCGCCATGGCCGCGCCGGCACGCTGTAGCCAGTCGCCGTTATAAAACGCGCGGTCGCCAAAGGCGGACGCGACCCGCCAGCCGTTCACGTCCTTGCCGAAGGTCGCAATGTGCTGCTTGATCTTTTCGTATCCGCTCTGGATGCCCAAGTCGAGTTCGGTCTTCTGCTGGGGCGTGAACTTTTCCAGCGGAAAACGCTTGCCGGCTTCGATGCCGATCCGGGCGAACCCGGCCCGCAATGGCTTTTCCACTTCCGCGGCGCCTGCCGGCGGACAGAACTGCAGAACGAAATTCAGATATGCGAAGGGGTCGGCCTTGGCCAGGTTCTTGTCGATCTTGGGCCACTCGATCGCCGGGGCGGCGGGCGGCGCGGACTGTTTGAGAAATGCGGACAGCGTTTGGGCCTTGTAGCCGGCCTGCACCTGCTTCACGTTATCGATGTCGCGGGGACCGAAAAGTTGAGTGCGGTAGATCGCCGCCGAGAATTCCGTTTCGCAGCGGAACACCTGGTCGATCCCCGGCGGCTTTTCGCCCTGCCAGGAAGGTCCGGCGATCAGGTAGCAGCCGGCACGATTGCCGGTTGCGCGGCTGCCGATGTAGCCGTAGTTGAACGTGTACAAGTCGACCAGTTGCACCGCGAAGTAGCGCCCCGGATCGACGTCGGGCACGCACAGCACGAACGGCTCGGATCGCAAATCCATCATGACGAACGAGTACGGCGTGTCGCTGTTGGGCGTGACGACGGCCGTATCCTGCGGAGTGTAGACTCTGTCTTCGTTGGTGATCTGATTGAACGGGGCCTTGTACTGGCTGGAAGACTTATCCACCGCGTACTCGTACATCACGGCGTAGTTCATCACCATCGGCAGAGCGTAGATCAGCGCCTGCTCGGCGATCTGCTGCGTTTCTCCCACGGCTGGTTTCTCCTGCGCCGGGCAGTTCGGGGCTCCCGTAGCGGTCAGAACCAAGACCATCGCAAGCCGCCGCATCGCGGTCGCCTGCGGAATCATCGTCGTCGGCATGGTGACGTTGAACACGATCGAGCCCCGCAAAGTTGAATTCGACACAGGCGTGCAACGGAAACGCTAAGGGCGAAGCGCCAGCACCGATTCGTGCGTCTGGCCGGCCAGGCCGCGAGCGGTGCGAAATCCTACTCGACCGGTGGGGCATCCGGTTGCTTCAGCCGGACCAGCAGCCACTGCTGCGTCTTGTCCTTGCCGATGTGGATCAGCGCCGGGGCCTCGTTCTGCGTCAGGTTATACAGACCGACTTCGCCCACGACCTTCGTCTTGTCGCCCACGGTCCAGGCCAGCTTCTGCGTCTGCTGATCGACAGCGCCGTGGACCGGCAGATTCTGATCGGTCAGCATGTCGCAGTAGTTTCCGGCAACCGCTCCCGACTTGTCGACGGCCAGTTGGATGACGTAGGCCGGGTCCGATTCCTCTTTGCGCACCAGCCCAAAGGTGCCTAGCGGCATCCAATCGGCATCGCCGTCGGCGGGTGCGGGCGCGGCCTGGGCCAGATCGGCGGCCTGCTGATAATACTCGTCGGCCGTCGCGATCGGCTGACCGTCAGCGTAAACCTGGTTGCCTTGGTAGACGACGCTTGTGCCGTAGTTGTAGGCGATGGGCTGCACGCCGGCTCCCCATCCAAAAGTCGCTCCCAGCGCCGGCCAGGCGGCAGCCGTCCAAGGACTGGCAGCGCTCCACCCCGCTCCCTGCCAGGCGCTGGGTGCGCGCCGTACCAACCCTCGCCGAACATGCCCGGATGGTTGAACGAATTGTTGACCGCGGCGCCGCGCGCGGCGGCATAGGCGCCGTTGACGGGCTGGGTGAAATGCGCCGCGTTCACACCGGCCAGGTTTCGTGTGCCTGCCACGGCGCCCACGGCGGCAAAACCACCGTCGGTGGGCAGCGCCACGCCTGCGCACGGCCACGCCGTCGACGCCCCGATATCCGACCGCGGCGTAACCTGCGCCGCCGTGATAGCCGGCCGCCCCATAGGCGGCTCCGCCTTCACGGGTGCCGCTGTACGTCGCCTCATGGCTGCCGTTGTAGTTGGCGCCGTTATAGGTGCCTTGTCGCGAACCGCTATAGCTGCCGCCCGAGTAACTGCCTTCATGGCTGCCGTTGTAATTGGCGCCGTTGTAACTGCCTTGTCGCGAACCGCTGTAGCTGCCATTGCTGTAGCCGCCTTCATGGCTGCCGCTGTAGTTGGCGCCGTTGTAACTGCCCTGGTGCGAGCCCGAGTAGCTGCCATTACTGTAGCCGCCTTCGTGACTGCCCGAATAGTGGTTGCCGCTGTAACTGCCTTCGTGGCTGCCGCTATAACCGCCACCGCCGCGAGCCCCGCCATATCCGCGGGCAAGACACGACCGGGGGTCGGCGAACGCGGCAACGAGCAGCAGCGCGACAATCGTCAATTCATTTTTCATGGTTCAATGGTTCCGGGACGGATTTACCTTAGGACTGACTAGGGTTTGGGGGTCGGACGAGCCTTGGCCGCGGGCACTCGGACCATCTTGACGAGCGCCGTGTCGGGCAGTGGGTCGCCGTTGAGCGTGCGCCGCAGAGACTGCCAACTGAAGCTGTTCGCATCGAGCGGGGTCAGGACATTGACGGCCGAACTCTCGCTTCCGTCGCGACCGATGCCGCTGGCTTCGAGCACCCATTTCGCGCCGTCCAGGCTCCACAGGTCGTCGCCAAAGCCACCGCTGGCGTCGAAATGCCAGGAGACGATCGCGCGGAGTTTTGGATTCCAGCCGATCACCTGGACGCTCGTCAGCGCGGTCTTGTCTTCGCTGACGGTGGTATAGGTGACGCGGATGAAGTTCTTTTGCGCCATCCATTCGCACTTGATCCGCGGGCCGTTTTCTTGACCGTCGGGCATCCACTCGCCGATCAGCCAGCCGAGATCTTTCAGGTAGTCCTCGTTCGACGTCGGCAGATACGGATCGTCCCGCCCGACGCTCATCGTCCAGCGACCGTCGCGTTTGACGTGGATGACCGTGTAACGAGACGCCGATTCGCCGCGCGCCGCCGGCGACTTGACCTTGGCGATGCCCTTCTCGATGGCGACGTCCGGCGCCGGAAATCGGATGGACTCGATCGCCAGGTCGATCGTCGCGCCGGGCTGTTCCTGGAAGAGTGCGGCATATTCCTTGGCGATCGCGTCACGGCCCTGCAATGTCTTTCCCGACTCGTCGGTATATTCGGCGTCGTCGGCCCACAGATCGCCCAAGGCTTTGGCGTCGCCGGCGTTGAAAGCTTTGGCAAATTCGTCGGCGGAGGCGCGAATCGCCTTTTCGCCGGCGTCCGGTTTGGGTTTGGCGCTCGCCGGTGGACTCTTTGCCGGTCCTTCGGCGGCCGCTGCCGATCTCCAGATCGCGGCCGACACACAGACCAGACTGGCAAGGATCAGTAACGCAAGTGCCGCGGACGCGCGCGTCGTGGGCCGCCTAATGGTCTTCATAAGTGCTGCGCTCGTCGGTGATTGGATGATTGTCGGTGGCTGACTCCGCACTGCGGAGTGCTCATCATCTTACCACCCCGCGCCTGCCGTCCACAGCCGGTGTCTTTGTTAGTTTCGCAATAAATGCGCGGCGTTCTAGCCGTAGAATGCGGTGCCGGCCCGAGGATGCGGTGCCCACTTGTCCCGCCGGACCGTCGTTAGAGTTTCTCTTTGCCGACCCAGCGGTAGCCGACGCCGCGAATGGTTTGCAATCGTTTACCCGCCGGGCCGAGCTTGCGCCTCAGGGCCACGACCTGGACGTCGACCGACCGCATGGTGACGGGGTGTCCGACCCCTTTGCACGCGTCGACGATTTCGTTGCGGGTGAAGACGATGCCGGGCTCGCTGGCCATGAGGTACAGAAAATCGAATTCGGTCTTGGTCAATTCGACCAGGTCGTCGCCGACACGGACTTCACGACGCCCGCGATTGATCGTCAAATTGTCGGATACGAGGATCCCCTCGCTGCGCGGTGTCGTGACCTGTCTTGAGTCGCCGATCAAGCTCAGCGTCAGTTCGCTGGCGCCGTGCGAAAGCTGGCTCAATACCGACTGCAAATCGCGAACGGCGTTCAACTCGCGGCCAACGGCGGCGGTACTCAGATCGCAGGCCTGGAGTTGATAGCCGCGATGCTTCAACGCGCGCGCGATGTTCTCGTTGTCTTCGTCCGCCCTGGTCACGAGCACGATCACCGTTCCGGGCGGCCGGCGCGTCGGCC
Organism: uncultured Planctomycetia bacterium; assembly: GCA_963699445.1. Lineage (GTDB taxonomy): Bacteria > Planctomycetota > Planctomycetia > Pirellulales > PALSA-1355 > CAWCAX01. The sequence continues at coordinate 1,105,433 of CAVOTX010000011.1, read as the reverse complement.
GCGGCGCGCTGCGGCGCATTGGGCAGCGGTTCGGTGCGACGAAAATTCGATAAAGTGTCGACTCGGTGCGCAAACGATGGAGGTAAATTAGCGGTGCTCATGCGATCTCCTTGGGTGCGATGAAGCCGAACTTGAACATGCGGAGGCTCTAAGGCTGTTCCGCGATGCCTCCGGCTCTCCAGTCAGCAACGCAAGAGAGGTCTAACGTCGAAATACATCACTATGATAATCAACAATACGATCTTTCTCTAAGTTTAGCCGCGGGCCGGCACGCGTCAAGCGGGAAAACGCCGGAGAAAGCGAACATCCATCAGATTCCCGAACCGCTGTCGAAAACCTCGTTGCGGACTTTGGCCTGCGAGATATTGCTGCCCGGCGGAACGCTGCGCGTCAGCCAGACGTTGCCGCCGATGACCGATCCGCGGCCGATCGTGATCCGACCGAGGATCGTGGCGCCGGCGTAGATCACGACGTCGTCTTCGACGATCGGATGGCGGGCGTTTCCCTTGACCAACGCGCCGTCGTCGTCGACGGCAAAGCGCTTGGCTCCCAAGGTCACGGCATGATACAGACGCACGCGCTGGCCGATGACCGCGGTTTCGCCGATGACCACGCCGGTGCCGTGATCGATGAAGAAGCTGCCGTCGATCTGCGCGCCCGGGTGAATATCGATCCCGGTTGTCGAGTGGGCAATCTCGGCGATGATTCGCGCCACGAGCGGAGCGCCCAGCTTGACGCAGCGCGTGGGCGATGCGATAGTGCGTGATGGCGGTGATGCCCGGATAACAAGCCAGCACTTCGTCGACGCTTTTGGCCGCCGGATCTCCTTCGTACGCGGCGTGGATGTCGCTTTCCAACAGCGCGCGGATGCCAGGCAGACAAGCGGCAAACTCGCGGACGATCGAAATGGCTTCGTCGCGCTGCTCGTGGCTGGGAGAAAATTGCCCTGAATCGAATTGGAGCTCGCGGACCACCTGGTCGACAAGCTCACGCAACGACACGTCCAGCGTGTGCCCGACGAAGTAGTCCAGGCTTTCGCCCAGCAGCACCCGCGCAGCCCAGACGATTCGGAAACAGAGCGGAGCTCAAGCCCTCGACAATGCCGGCCAGGGCCTTGCGCGACGGCAGTTTGGCCGGCTTGCCCAGCCGCTGCCGGGCCGCCAGTGCCGCGTCGCGCAAGCCGCGCAATTCGGCAACGATGCCGTCGATATTCCAATCCAATTCGCTCAGCAAGACTGGGCTCAACGGCTGTCGATCGGTCGTCATACGGCGTTTCCCTCGGTATCGAACACGCCTTCGAAAAGAATCGAACTGAGATAGCGTTCGCCCGAATCGGGCAGCACGACGACGATGATCTTGCCCGCGCTTTCGGGTCGCTTGGCAATTCGCACCGCCACGGCCGCCGCCGCCCCGCAGGAGATCCCGGCCAGAATGCCCTCTTCGAGCGTCAGCCGGCGAGCGTATTGGATCGCTTCTTCGTTGCTGACCTGTTCGACGGCGTCGATCAGCGACAAGTCCAGCACGGCGGGAATGAAGCCTGCGCCGATGCCTTGGATCTTGTGCGGTCCCGGCTTCAGAGGCTGGCCGGCTCGCTGTTGGCTGATCACGGGACTGGCCGTCGGCTCCACCGCGACCGAGAAGATGGCCTTGCCCTTGGTCCCCTTGATGTAACGGGATACGCCGGTGATGGTGCCGCCGGTGCCGACTCCAGAGACGAAAATGTCGATCGCGCCGTCGGTGTCCTCCCAGATTTCGGGTCCCGTGGTTTGCTCGTGGATGGCCGGGTTTGCCGGGTTCTTGAACTGCTGCAAGAGCACGTAGCGCTTGGGGTCGGATGCGGCGATTTCCTCGGCCCGGGCGATCGCTCCGCTCATGCCGCGATGGCCTTCGGTGAGCACCAGCTTGGCGCCGTAGGCCAACAAGAGCTTGCGGCGCTCGACGCTCATGGTTTCCGGCATGGTGAGCGTCAGCGGGATCTTGCGAGCCGCGGCCACGAAGGCCAATGCGATGCCGGTATTGCCGCTGGTCGGTTCGACGATCTCTTTGCCGGGCCCTAGCACTCCGCGGTGCTCGGCATCCCAGATCATCGCGGCGCCGATACGGCATTTGACGGAGTAGGCCGGATTGCGCCCTTCGATTTTCGCCAGGATCGTCGCCGGCGCCCCGTCGGTGATGCGTTGCAACTGAACTAGCGGCGTGTGGCCGATGGAGAGCGAGTTGTCCTTGTACCACCTCGGCATGGCGGCCTTCTTTCCTATCTTGGAGAAAGAGAGTTGCCGGCGCCCAGGAACGAAAAAGGCCAGTGGTCCCTTGGGGACGCACTGGCCTCCGGTTGGCCGGTCAGCGTTGAATACTTGGGTCAATTTATCAAAAGAACGAGCCTCGCTCAAGCTGTCCGCTGCCAAAGCTGGTAGGACTTGTAGCCCCCGCTCAGATTGACCACGTTGAGGCCGGATTGTCGCAGGATCCGAGTGGCCAGATAGCCGCGCTGTCCGACCTGGCAGTACGCGACGATCTCTCGATCCGGCGGCAACTCGCGCAAGCGCGAGCGCAAGTCGTCCACCGGAATGTTGACCGCGGCAGGCAGATGGCCGGCGGCGAATTCTTCGGCGGTGCGCACGTCGAGCAAGAGCGGCCGCTCGGCCGGCGGAATCGCCATCAGCGTGGCCACGTCGGTTTGGGGATGATCGCCGCGCAGCAGGCCGGCGGCCACGAACCCCGCCATGTTGACCGGGTCTTTGGCCGAGCCGAACTGCGGTGCATACGCCAGTTCCATCTCCTCGAGATCGAAGACCGTCATCCCGGCCTGGATCGCCACGGCCAAAATGTCGATTCGCTTGTCCACGCCGGCTCCGCCGACCGCTTGCGCTCCCAGGATGCGACCACGCTCGGGATCGAACAGCAGTTTGAGCGTCATCGGCTCGGCGCCGGGATAGTAGCCGGCGTGCTGCGCCGGGTGAACGCAGACCATCCGGAAGGGCCGCTGGCTCGCGCGCAGGACTTTCTCCGAGGCTCCCGTGATCGCCGCGACGCGGTCGAACACTCCGACGATCGCCGTGCCTTGCGTGCCGCGAAAACGCACGTCACGGCCGAAGATGTTGTCGGCGGCGATGCGCCCTGGCGGTTGGCCGGGCCGGCCAGCGGCACTTGGGTCGGTGCGCCGGAGACCCAATCCTTCACCTCGATGGCATCCCCCACGGCATAGATGTCCGGATCGCTGGTGCACAGATGGTCGTCGACGCGAATGCCGCCGCGCGGCCCGACGTCCAGCCCGGCCGCGACGGCCAATTGGTTTTCCGGGCGAACGCCGACTCCCAGCACCACCACCGGGGCCGCCAGCCGCTGGCCCGATTTCAGCCGCACGACCACTCCGGCCGCGCTTGGCTCGAAACCCTCGGCCGATTCCCGCAGCAGCAAGGTCACGCCCTGGGCGGTGAGTGCATCGACCAGCGGAGCGGTCATTTCCTTGTCCAAGGGGGGCAGCACCTGGTCTTGCAGCTCGACGAGCGTGGTCGAGATGCCCCGCCGCACCAGGTTCTCCACCAATTCCAGGCCGATGAAGCCCGCGCCGATCACCACGGCCTGCCGCACGTCCTGGTCGAGCGCGGCCTTGATGCGGTCCATGTCTTCGAGGTTTCGCAGCGTGAAGATTCCCGGGGTGTCGATGCCGGGAAGCGGCGGACGCAGGGGCGCCGCGCCGGCGCCAGGATCAGCTTGTCGTACGGCTCGTCGTACGTGCGGCCCGTGGCCAGATCGCGAATCCGCACCGATTTCGCCCGCCGGTCGATCGATTCGACCAGCGAACGCACTCGCACGTCGAGATTGAAACGCGCTTCGAGCCTGGCGGGCGTCACGACCAGCAGCTTGGAGCGCTGGGCGATCGCGCCGCCGATGTGGTACGGCAGCCCGCAGTTCGCAAACGACACGTCGGGTCCGCGCTCGACCAGAACGATGTGCGCCTGTTCCGACAAGCGCCGAGCCCGAGTGGCGGCCGAGGCGCCCCCGGCGACGCCACCCACAATGACTAGTTTCATGTTGTCCACCGCGGGCTTCGGTTCCGGCCGTTCAGCGAGCGCCGCACGAGCCTTCGCCTGCGCTACAGCGGTTCCAGGGCATGCGGGCGAGCAGCATCGCCATGCCGCAAGTGTCGGTGATTCCGGCGAAGACCAGCCCGGCGCCGACGAAGGCCGAGATGCCGATCAGCGCCGGATGGACCCAGTAGCCGAGCGCGGCGCCGACCAGCACCAGCGATCCGGCCGCGATCCGCACTTGCCGCTCCAGCGAGACCGCCTTCTTGCCGCGGACGACGGGCAGCCCGGCCGCGTCGCAGGCTTGCGTGCCCCCTTCGACGTTGATCACGTTGGCAAAGCCGGCTTGCTGAAACTTCTCGCAGGCCTGTTGACCGCGGCCGCCGGAGCGGCAAATCACGTACAGCGGCTCGCCGGACGTGCCATTGCGGGCCTGCATCACCGCGCCGGGGTCGAGCTGGTCCAGCGGAACGTTGCGGGCAAACTGCACGTGAACCTCGCGAAACTCGACAGGAGTGCGCACGTCGATCAAGTCGAGTTTCCGGCCCTCGTTGTGGCGCTGGGCCAGGCCGGCGGGCGAAATGGTGGCAACGGTCATCTTCCTCTCCTTCGCTTTTTGAGCTTACGAGGCGAGCTTATCGAATCGAGCTTCGACACACTGCATGAGATTGGCCAGGTGGAGTTCGGCGACGCGGTAGAACACTTTGCGGCCTTGCCTTTCGTTGGTCAAAAATCCGCACCGCTGCATGAGCCGCAGATGCTCGGAGGCCATATGGCTGGGAATGCCGCAGGCTTCGGCCAGCTGACCCACGGTGTAGCGACCCCGCAAGAGCATTTGCACCATCCGCAGCCGATGCACATGGGCCAGCGTCTTCAAGCACTCGGCAGCCTGCTCGAGTGCTGCCAGCGGCGTCAAGCGAGATTGTTTAGACCTGGCGCTCATCGGGCCTCTCCTGGATTCAATATATCGGAATGTTCCGACCTGACAATGTATAGGAAGGAATTCGGCATGCCGGCCGCGGTGGCGAAAGCAAATTTGCCGGGAGCCGATGGCCAGGGCCGGAATTACGCCGCGACGGTGAACGGGTTCGATCGATATCGGGCGCTGCGGGGGGCCATTCGCATGCCATGCGGGGCGAGCGTCTCGTGGTGCCCCCCCGGAAAAACCGCCACGACCTGAATCATCAAGCTCCGCCACTTTCCCAATCGAGTGAAAGCGGCTAAACTGGGCAGACTTTGAGGCCGATAAAACCGCGTACGCCGACATTTTGCCGACCGGATCTGCCGGAGGATTTTTGTTCCCTGCCTCACTGGAGGGCGAGCCTTCGTGCGAATCTTGATTGTCCGGTCGATTTCGCTTGAGCCCATCGGGCTGGTCATTTCTGGGTGCCCGCATGGTTGGGCTGGTTCTTCTTGCGCTCTTCGCCTCGCATTTGCCGTCTGCCGCAGGGCGTAGCGCAATTGCCGTAGCTAACAGGAAATCCGTGGATTCCCATGTCGGACAGTTTATTGCAACGAAGCGTGACGACCGACGGTGGCCAGGAATCTGGCGAACACGACCAAGACATCGCCGAAGATGATGTCGATCACCCCGCGCTGGCTGCTGAGCCTGCTGCCGTGGGTGCAAGTCGACGGCGGCACCTACCGCGTCAACCGCACCAAGGTCGAACTGAGCAAGGCGGAGCGAATCGAGCGTCGACGTCTCGCAACGGCGCTGCGTCGCTTCCGCCCGGAGCCGCTGCGCAGCGTGCCGCTGTTTTCCGAGCTGCCGGACGCCGATCATTGCCCGGATGGCCGGCCGCTTCAAGACCGAAGAGGTCTCGCTGGGCAACAACCTGATCGTCGAGGGAGAGGACCGCAGCAAGTTCTTCATCATCGCCCAGGGGCAGGTCGAGGTCCTGAGCAAGGGCGTGCACGGCAGCGACCTGCGGATCGCCCTGCTGACCGAAGGCGAGTTCTTCGGCGAGACCGGACCTGGTTTCCGACAAGCCTTCGGACGTGACCGTGCGCACGATCACGCCCTGCATCCTGCTGACGCTTGTCGCGCAAGGATCTCGACGCGGTGCTGGGCGAGCTGCCCAACCTGAGCGAGGAGTTCAAGAAGGCCGATCGACGAGCACCTGGAACTGCGTTCGACGGTCAATCGCTACGGCGAACGGAACATCGACCTGGTTTCCGGCTTCGCCGAGAACGTGGAGATCCCCGAGACGTTCGTCGATTACTCGGCCAATCCGCGCGAGTATTCGCTCTCGGCCGTGCAGACGGTGGTGCGCGTGCATACGCGGGTCTCGGACCTGTACAACGGTCCGTTCGACCAGCTCGAAGAGCAGATGCGGCTGACGATCGAGGGGATCAAGGAGCGGCAGGAATGGGAGCTGATCAACAGCAAGAAGTTCGGCCTGATCCACTCGGTCGACCCGGCGATGCGGATCAGCACCGCGTTACGGCGCGCCGACGCCGGACGATCTGGACGAACTGCTGGCGCTGGTCTGGAAGAAGCCGGCGTTCTTCCTGGCGCATCCCAAGGCGATCGCGGCCTTCGAGCGGGAATGCACCTGGCGGGGCGTGCCGCCGGTGACGATGAACCTGTTCGGCACGCCGGTCATCACCTGGCGCGGCGTGCCGCTGGTTCCCTGCGACAAGCTGGAGATGAAGAGCCGGTATCAGTCGAACCAATGGTTCGGCACGACGAGCATCCTGCTGTTGCGGGTCGGCGAAGCCGACCAGGGCGTGGTCGGGCTGCACCAGGCCGGCATCCCGGGCGAGATCATGCCCAGCCTCTCGGCCCGGCTGATGGGCTTGGACAGCCTGGGCGTGGCCTCGTACCTGCTGACGCTCTACTTCTCGTGCGCGGTGCTCACCGACGACGCCCTGGGCGTGCTGGAGAACGTCGAAGTCGGCTACTACCACGATTACGAGCATCGCGAAGTGCGGCGGCTTCGAACACGGATCGGGAATCTAACGCCCGCGCATCGGAACTAATCGCGAATTGCATTTACCTAAGAAAGGAATGATCGTCATGTCGGACAACCTATTGCAGCGCAGCGTGACGACGTCGGTCGCCAGGAATCTGGCCAACACGACGAAGACATCGCCGAAGATGATGTCGATCACCCCGCGCTGGCTGCTTGAGCCTGCTGCCGTGGGTGCAGGTCAACGGCGGCACCTACCGCGTCAACCGCACCAAGGTCGAGCTGAGCAAGGCCGAGCGGATCGGCGTCGACATTCGCGATGGCGCGTGCTTCGTTTCCTGCCGAAGCGCTGCGCAGCGTGCCGCTGTTCTCCAGGCTGCCCGACGCCATCATCGGCCGCATGGCCAGCCGCTTCAAGACCGAAGAGGTCTCGCTGCGGCAACAAGCTGATCGTCGAGGGAGAGGACCGCAGCAAGTTCTTCATCATCGCCCAGGGCCAGGTGGAGGTCCTGAGCAAGGGCGTCCACGGCAGCGACCTGCGGATCGCGCTGCTGACCGAAGGCGAGTTCTTCGGCGAGACGGACCTGGTCTCCGACAAGCCCTCGGACGTGACCGTCCGCACGATCACGCCCTGCGTCCTGCTGACCCTGTCGCGCAAGGATCTGGACGCGGTCCTGGGCGAGCTGCCCAACCTGAACGACGAATTCAAGAAGGCCATCGCCGAGCACCTGGAACTGCGCTCGACGGTCAATCGCTACGGCGAGCGGAACATCGACCTGGTGTCCGGCTTTGCCGAGAACGTGGAGATCCCCGAGACGTTCGTCGATTACTCGGCCAATCCGCGCGAATATTCGCTCTCGGCCGTGCAGACGGTGGTCCGCGTGCACACGCGGGTCTCGGACCTGTACAACGGTCCGTACGACCAGCTCGAAGAGCAGATGCGGCTGACGATCGAGGGGATCAAGGAGCGGCAGGAATGGGAACTGATCAACAGCAAGAAGTTCGGCCTGATCCACTCGGTCGACCCGGCGATGCGGATCAGCACCCGCTACGGCGCGCCGACGCCGGACGATCTGGACGAGCTGCTGGCGCTGGTCTGGAAGAAGCCGGCGTTCTTCCTGGCGCATCCCAAGGCGATCGCCGCCTTCGAGCGGGAATGCACCTGGCGGGGCGTGCCGCCGGTGACGATCAGCCTGTTCGGCACGCCGGTCATCACCTGGCGTGGCGTGCCGCTGGTCCCCTGCGACAAGCTGGAGATGAAGAGCCGCTATCAGTCGAACCAATGGTTCGGCACGACGAGCATCCTGCTGTTGCGGGTGGGCGAAGCCGACCAGGGCGTGGTCGGTCTGCACCAGGCCGGCATCCCGGGCGAGATCATGCCCAGCCTCTCGGCCCGGCTGATGGGCCTGGACAGCCTGGGCGTGGCCTCGTACCTGCTGACGCTCTACTTCTCCTGCGCCGTGCTCACCGACGACGCCCTGGGCGTGCTGGAGAATGTCGAAGTCGGCTACTACCACGACTACGAACATCGGCAGTCCAAAGTGAAGTAGCACACCTCAGAGCGCCGCGTGTACGGCTGGAGACGCAAACCGTGGAAGAATCACTCCCGAATTGATCTCGCGCATCGCCACGCGCATTTACAACGAACTGCCACACGCGGCCGCTTTGCCCGCCACGGAGACGCCCGCTGCCCGAGCCGACCGCCGCACCGGCCGAGTTGCCGGTCAGTCCTGGCCATGTCCCGTTTTCGTCTGGCTCTTGGCCCTCGGTTGCGGCACCGGCCAGTCTGGCGGCACCGGCCATTCCGGTGTCGCTTCCCGGTCTTGCGCGGCGCTGCCGGCTTTCGGCGCTGTCGCCGCAGTCGGCCGCGGCTTCGCCGGCCGGGCTGCAAGAATTCGTGGCGCGAATCCGCCAGACCCATTTTTCCGGTCGGGGTCAACACGTCGACGCGTCGGGGCGGAACCTGCACGAGCGACTGGCTTGCCGGCCCGATCGCCGGGCAGTCGGGGTCCCGCCCGCTCGACGTGCCGGCCATTCGCGAAGATTTTCCCGTCCTGCAGCAACGGGTGCACGGCAAGCCGCTGGCCTGGCTGGACAACGCCGCCACGACGCAAAAACCGCAGAGCGTGATCGACGCGGTGTCCCGCTTCTACGAGCACGACAACTCGAACATCCATCGCGGCGCGCATACGCTGGCGGCCCGGGCGACCGACGCCTACGAACAGGCCCGGCAAAAAGTGCAGGCGTTTCTGGGTGCCGCGAGCGTGAAAGAAATCGTCTTCGTCCGCGGGACGACCGAAGGCATCAATCTCGTCACGCAGACCTACGGACGAAAATTCCTGCAGCCGGGCGACGAGATCGTGCTGTCCACCCTGGAACATCATGCCAACATCGTTCCCTGGCAGATGGTCGCCAAGGAAAAAGGGGCCGTGCTGCGCGTCATTCCGGTCAACGACCGGGGCGAAATCATGCTCGAGGAGTATCAGAAGATGCTCGGACCGCGGACCAAAGTCGTCGCGCTGACGCAGGCTTCCAACAGCCTGGGAACCATCCTGCCGGTCGCCGAGATGACCCAGATGGCCAAGCGCTACGATGCCCGGGTGCTGATCGACGGCGCACAATCGGTCGCCCACATCCCGGTCAACGTGCAGCAACTGGGCTGCGACTTCTTCGTTTTCTCCGGGCACAAGATCTTCGGCCCCACCGGCATCGGCGTCGGTCTACATCAAGGAGGAATTGCTCGACATCATGCCGCCGTGGCAAGGCGGCGGCAACATGATCCGCAACGTGACCTTCGAGGAAACCACGTACGGCGACGCTCCCGGCAAGTTCGAAGCCGGCACGCCCAACATCGCCGACGCCGTCGGGCTGGGCGCCGCACTGGATTACGTCAACCGGCTGGGCCTGCCGAACATCGCGGCATACGAGCACGAATTGCTGCAATACGCCACCGAGGGGCTGAGCAAGATTGGCGGCTTGCGGCTGATCGGCACCGCGCGCGAGAAAGTCGGCGTGATCTCGTTCGTGCTGCCCAACCGGCGCACCGAAGACGTCGGCCGGCTGCTGGACCAGGAGGGGATCGCGGTGCGGGCCGGCCACCACTGCTCGCAGCCGTCGCTGCGGCGATTCGGCGTCGAGTCCACGGTCCGGCCCTCGCTGTCGTTCTACAACACCAGCGGCGAAATCGACCGCCTGGTCGATGCGGTCAAACGGATTCAGTTGTTGCCGTAGACTGCGCAAGTGCCGAGCCAAGCTGCCGCTTACGACATTCTTGCCGCAGCCCCTCGAACCATATAGGCACGGTTGGCGTAGTGCTGATATGCGCCGCTTCTTCGTCCGCTTCGCCGTTTTCTCTAGTGCGCTCCTGCTGGCTTTGCCCGCGGGATGGTGCCGAACGCTTTCGGTCCATTGCCCGGCCGAGCAGGCCGAGGCGCCGCGAAGTTGCTGTCCCCCGTCGGCGCCGCGGGCGCTGACGGAATCCGGCAGCGTTCCTGCCGCTCCGGAGGCCGCCTGTTGCTGCTCGCGCGAGGCGGTGCCGCCGAGCGAAGCGGTGGAATTGCCGCACGACCCCGGGACCTGGCTGATTGCGGTCCCCGGCGATCTGGCGGCAAGCGCATGCTCGCAGAGCCTTGGTGCTGACCCGGCGCCCGCCGCGGGTCCAGTCGGTCCGCCGTTGCGAATTCTCCAGTGCGTGTGGCGCTGCTGATCGCGTTTGCGTCAGTCGCCTTTACGCTCTTTGTCGCCAAGCCATTTTGGCCTGACTACGGCACTCGCGTCGAGAGCCGTACTTATCCGACATTCTTACCTTGGAGAATCCGATCATGTTTACCAAACTCATTGCTGGTTCGTTTCTCGGGCTGAGCATGCTGTTGGCTGCGGTCGTTTCGACCGGCGAGCCGGCGAAAGACTGCTGCTCGTCCAAGTTGGATTGTTGCAGCCCGGCAAGTGCCTGCTGCCAGGCCGACAAACGGCTCGGTTGCTGTGAGCAAGGGCTGAAGTGCTGTGCCGAGAACAAGGCCTGCTGCCGGGCGGTGCAGAAGTGCTGCGCCGACGCGGCCGCTTGCTGCGAATCGGCCAAAGCCTGCTGCGGTCCGGGCCGCGAGTAGTCGAACGGAGCCGGTCGAGGCTCGTTAGGCATGCGACCGGTTCGTCTTGCCACGATCCCCCCACTCGCTCGATCTTGGGCGGGTGGGGGCTGTTTCGGCCGCGGCGGCGACCCGCTCGGCCGACAATCGCGATCCGGCCTGTTGCCCCGCGTGGCAGTTTGCCGCAACCGTCTCCGCTGTGGGCGACCGTCGATCGGGCAACCGCCAATGCTGGCGGCACGCCAGGCCGCGGCTAAAATAGCAGTACCGCAGGCGGCGGCGAGTCGGCATCCGGCCGCCACGCCCGCTGCGCTTTTCGGCCCAGGCCCAGGAAAAACCACCGTGTCGCGACGTCGAGTTTTCTTGCCGCTGCTCGCTGCCCTCGTGCTGCACGCCGCGCCTGGGTCGAATTCGATGGCCTGGGCGGCGGACAAAGACGCCAAGAAAGACGCCGGCAAGGCCGCCGGAATCTTGATCGACCGTAAGGACAACTGGATCAGCGTGAAGGTCGACGGCGAAGACGAACCGGTCAAGTACGTCGTCGATGGCTCCGACAAGAATCTGGCCGAAACCCTGAAGACCTTGTTTTCCGTCAGCCGGGTGGAATTGACGTACAAGACCGACGGCGAAGTGCGCAAGCTGGTCAGCATCAAGCGGCATGTTCCCAAAGCGACCGGCAGCGTGACGGGCGAAGTCGTCAAGAATTACGGCTGGTGGATCGAGGTCAAGCCGGCCAAGGGCGTGTCCGACGGCTACGCCTGCAATTTCCCGTTCGACCAGAACAAGGACATGATGGAGAAGATGAAAGAGCTGCAAGCCGGCGACTGGGTGACCATCAGCTTTACCACGGATTTCGAGCGGCATCGCATCCAGACGCTCCACAAGACTTCCGCGCCTGGCCACAAAGGCAAGTCAGCCACGAAGCCGGATGCCGGGGCGGATCATGATGCGTCGAAGACCGGCGGCAAAGTCGCCGGAATTCTGATCGACCGGAACAATGCCTGGATCACCGTCAAGGCCGATGGCGAAGACGAGCCCGTCAAGTACCTGGTGGACACGGCCGACAAATCGCTGCAAGAGACCTTCAAAGGGGTCTTCAACGCCTGTCGAGTCCAATTGACGTACAAGAAACAAAACGACGCGCGGCAACTGGTGAGCATCAAGCGGCAGATCCTCAAAGCCACCGGAACCGTGACGGGGGATGTCGTCAAGGTTTACAACGATTTCTGGGTCGAGGTGAAGCCCAAGACCGGCCTGGCCGATGCCTTCGCACCCGGGGCCAACTACAAGGACAAAGAGTTCATGGACAAGCTGAAGGGGCTCAAACCAGGGGAGTCGGTGACGATCACGTTCACGACCGACTTCGAGCGGCACCGCATCACATCGCTGCGAAAAAACGCCCCGAAATAAGCACTGACCATGGAAGAAAACCCCTACACGGCGCCGGCGGCGGATTCGCCGGAGCGGCCCATCAAAACCATCGGCACGATCCCGGCCCTGATCGGCGTCTATGTGCTGGTGCAGGTCTTTGCGCTCGTCGTGTCGCCGGCCGGCGACCCGTATTCGATGCTGTTGCTGCAAGTGCCGTGTATCGTCTTTGGTCTGGCGTGCTTTGCTCTCGGCCGCCTCTCGCGGACGTCGGAAAACAAGAATCCAATGACCCCGCTAAACCGAACGCCAGAGATTTCCACGCTTCGAGGCCGGCGTGCTACAATCGCAGTCTGTGCCCCTCGGCGCGGTTGTCAAGCAAACCGCGGCCACGCGGGGTCAGCCGGGGTCCGTTTCAACCGCTCGCCAAATTCATACAGGAATCGATCATGCTGCGCTACGCCTTGATTTTTCTCGTGATCGCTTTGCTGGCCAGCGCCTTCGGCATGTTTGGCCTGTCCGGCGTGGCGATGCAAGCCGCCAGGATTCTTTTCTTCGTGTTCCTGGTCATGCTCGTGATCTCGCTCATCAGCGGGCGCAGGGGGATCTAAGAGCCGGCGAAGTTGAAGTTGTTGTACGGCTACTTGTTTCCAGATGAAACGACACACTCGACCAACAACCAAACGTCGGGGCGGCGCGCTGCTGGTCCGACTGCGACGGCGAACAGTTAGACACGCTGCGACGGCGGCTCATGCACAAAGGCTTCGGTCGCTGTAATTGAAGCTCGCATTTGTCGCCATTACTCCCAAAAAAACGGCGGTTCCGTTGGAGCCACACATCAAAGAAAAGATTCGGTGACCCCAGCTACAGGCCAGTGGGTTAGGCGGATTCCGGCTCTTCCTCGAACGACGCGATACGCCAGCGATCTCTGCTCCGCCACAGGACGATGCGAAATCGCAAGCGTGCAGCTGAGCCAAGCGGGGAGCAGGAGCAAGGACGGGTCGAGATGACACCGTTTGACCATTCCCTTTTTAGGCGTGGTCGACGGATGCAACAACCGGAAAAATTCTCGATCATCTTTCCCTCTGGCGGGGAGGAGATGGCGACAAGCAAGACTCATGAGCCTCCACGGGAGACGCCGATGTTGACGCGAGACGAGATTCGAGAGATTGGCCTTGATAGGAAAACTCAACTTGGCTTGACGTGGCCTCAGTTGGGAGATGCCATTGGACGAAGTCCGGTTTATGCCGCCTTCTTGGTTTACGGCTACGGACAAGCTACGGCAGAAGAAGCGCAAGGCCTGACAAAGGCCCTGTCGCTACCAGACGAGGCTAAAGCAGTGCTGATGAAAGCACCGCATCGCACGCCAGCTCAGCCCTGGCCCCCCACCGATCCGTTTATTTACCGGCTTTACGAAGTGGTCATGCTGTATGGTCCCGCATTCAAGGACGTCGCCCATGAAATATTCGGCGACGGCATCATGAGCGCGATTGACATGTCGGTAGACATCGCGAAGGCAGAAGACCCGCCCGGAATTGCGCGAATGGAGCTCACGCTGAACGGCAAATGGTTGCAATACAAGAAATTCTAAGATTTGCGGGTCTCGGATTCATCTGTAGGGGCGTAGGCTGCGGCCACACGTCGGTGGCGTCGCCCGGCACCCTGAAGTCGATGTGACCGAGGCTCCGCTCCACAACATGACTACTGAGGAGGCCACTGCGAAGTTCCCGAAGGAGGCCGGCATCGCCCGCTACGGCAAACCCGAGGAGATCGCTGAGCTGATGGCTTTCCTGGTGCCGCCGCGCGCCCGCTGGATGACCGGTTCGACGCTACGAATGGACGGTGGGGAGTTGAAGTCGATCTAAATCGACGTCGGCCGCGTGAGACTCGCACCCTTAAGCAACTTCTATTGTTTGGCTGACCTACCGGTGCTCGATGAAAGGAGTGCGGTGATGCCTGCGAATGACGTGAGCGTCGTGCTTGTCCATGGCGCCTGGGCCGACGGATCAAGCTGGGCAAAGGTTATTGCGCCGCTCGCGGCCGGCGGTATCAAGGTGGTCGCGGCGCCATTGCCGCTGACAACGTTTCGAGATGATGTGGCGGCGCTCGATCGAACGCTCGATCGCGTGGCGGGACCGGTCGTTCTCGCCGGCCATGCTTACGCCGGCGCCGTCATCGCGGCAACGCGCGACGAGAAGGTGAAGGGGCTCGTCTACGTGGCCGCCCTGGCTCCGGACGAGGGCGAAACCGTTGCGGATGTCTTCTACCGCGCCGCGCCGCACCCGCAGGCGCCCGAGTCTGGCGCCCGACAATCACGGGTTGATTTATCTGCCCGAGTCAGCCTTCGCCGCCGCTTTTGCCCAGAATGCGACGGCTGAGGAATTAGCCGTCTTGGCGGCGGTTCAGCGGCCAATCTCGCCGGCATGCATCAGCGTTGCCGTCGGTCGGCCGCTGTGGAAGGACCGTCCGACCTGGTTCCTCGTTGCCGAGCAAGACCGTATGATTATCCACGAAAATCAGCGCTTCATGGCCCAGCGGATGAAGGCCCGAGTGCGCTCGCATCCCGTCGATCACGCGCCGATCGTGACCGCGCCGGCCGTTGTCGTGGAAATCCTCCGCGAGGCGATCGCGGAGGTCGTCGCGGGCTGAGAGCGGCTGGCTGGGACACAGTAGCTTTGCCGTAATTTGCCCGCGATGACCCGTTAACCCGAACTGAGGTGATCCCATGATCCAGACTACGAAAGTCGCCCATCGGACGGTCAAGGTCGGCGACCTGGACGTCTTCTACCGCGAGGCCGGGCCGAAGGACGCACCGGCAGTGCTTCTACTGCACGGCTTCCCGACCAGCTCGCAGATGTTCCGTAACCTGCATTCCGGCCCTGGCCGACCGCTACCGCGTGGTCGCCCCCGACTACCCCGGCTTCGGCCATAGTTCGATGCCGGCGCGGGACCAGTTCGCTTATACCTTCGACAACATCGCCGGGGTCGTCGAGGAGTTCACTGCGACTCTCGGCCTGACGAAGTACGCCCTCTACGTGCAAGATTACGGTGCGCCGATCGGCTTCCGGCTCGCGTCCCGCCACCCGGACCGCGTCACGGCCATCGTGGTGCAAAACGGCAACGCCTACGACGAAGGATTGGACAATGACTTCTGGCAGCCGCTCAAGGCGTACTGGCAGGAGCCGACTAACCTGGTGAAGCGGAACGCACTGCGGGCCTTTCTCAACGTAGAGGCCACTCGCTGGCAGTACACCCACGGTGTTCCGCACCCCGAGTTCGTTTCGCCGGACGGCTGGACCACTGACCAGTACTTGCTGGATCGCAAGGGCAACGACGAGATCCAACTCGACCTGTTCCTAAGCTACGGCAGTAACCCGCCGTTGTACCCGAGTTGGCAAGAGTATTTCCGCAAGTATCAGCCCCCGATGCTAATTGCCTGGGGCAAGAACGACCAGATCTTCCCGGCGGCCGGCGCCGAACCCTACAAGCGAGACATCAAAACGTTAGAGTTCCACCTGCTCGACGCGGGCCACTTTGCGCTCGAAAGTGACGGAGACCTGATCGCTCGGCTCATGCGAGACTTCCTAGGTCGACACCTCGCCGAGATGGGTCCCCACATCGACCAGGCAGTATGACAACATGCTGGGGCTCGACTGAAGATGATCGGCACGCACGCCTGCCGCAAAGGCTTGGCGGTCGTGTTGGTCCGGATCGGCGGGATGAAATTCACCGACTACGACATCGTTCTGTTGGGATGTCGCTGCAATCAGTCGGCGAGGTATTGACGGCAAGACATCCCCGCCAAATCTAAGCTGTGAAAGGATGAAACACCATGAATGTCGACAAATGCCAGAACCTGGTGATAGGCAGCGGCGTGGGGGGCAAGCTGTTAGGCTGGACGCTCGCCAAGAGAGGCGCAAAAAACCGTCGTGGTCGAACGGTCGATGATCGGCGGGGCCTGCCCGAACGTCGCTTGCCTGCCGAGCAAGAACGTGATCTATAGCGCCAAAGCGCGTATCGCTGGTCGATCCCAAGGTAGGACTCGGCATTACGACCGGGCAAGTCCGATGTTGATATGCCCAGCGTAGCTCGTCGCAAACGAAAAATGGTCGACGGGCTGGTCGAGATGCATCTGGCCAATTTCAAAGCCAGCGGGGCCGAGCTGGTGATGGGCGAAGCCCGGTTCGTCGAGCCAAAGACCGTCGATGTGAGCCTCAACGCCGGCGGCTCGCGGCGTTTGCGCGGCGATCGCGTGTTTCTCGGCCTCGGCTCACGTGCGACGATTCCTCCGGTGCCCGGCCTGGCGGACGTCCAGCCGCTGACCCATGTCGAAGCATTGGACCTGGAGCGTCTGCCAGACCACCTGGTCGTGCTCGGCGGCGGATACGTCGGGTCTCGGAGTTTGCCCAAGCCATGCGTCGCTTCGGCAGCCAGGTCACGATCGTGCAGCGCGGCAACCAAGTACTGGAACGTGAAGACGCTGACATCGCGCAGGCAGTTGAAGAGTTGATGCGGGACGAAGGTATCGATGTCTTATTGCAGGCGGAGATTCTCGAAGTCACAGGCCGTTCGGGCGACAGCGTAAAAATGCGATTACGGGTCGGCGGCGCGGAAAAAACTTTGGAAGCATCGGATATTCTGGTCGCGGCGGGCCGGACACCCAATACGGATCGGATCGACCCGGCCATGGCAGGCGTTGAACTCGACGCTCGCGGTTATATTCGCGTCAACGAACGATTGGAAACCACGGCTGCCGATGTTTGGGCCGTGGGCGAATGTGCTGGCAGCCCGCAATTCACACACGTCGGCGAGGACGATTTTCGCGTGGTCCTTAGCAATCTTGATGGCGGCAGCCGGACGACGCGCAATCGGGTAATTCCCTATTGCCTGTTCATTGACCCAGAACTGGCCCATGTTGGAATGAGCGAAACCGAAGCCAAAGCAAAGGGAATGTCCTACCGATTGGCCAAACAGCCGATGGCCGCCGTGCTGCGCACGCACACCCTGTCGCAGACACGAGGGTTCGCCAAGGCCTTGATCGGGTCCGACGATCGCATTCTCGGCTTCACCGCATTTGGCGCCGAGGCGAGCGAAATGATGGCTGTCGTTCAGACCGCGATGCTTGGTGGGCTTCCGTATGGCGTGCTACGTGACGCCATCTTCACTCATCCGACTGCTGCCGAGGGCTTGATCGGTTTATTCAGTGGCCCGCTTATTGATTCTGAGCGGGGTTGAGTCGAAGTTCATTTCGGCGAGACCCACAGCGTGTCCAGCGGAAAGTAAATTCGATCCATCCAATCAACATCGATCGTCGCCAATGCTTGCACCACGACCGACTCGGACAGCACGTTGCCAAATGGCAAACTTCCATCCTGGAGAAACTGACGCCTGAGAAAACCCAACTGTTGCCGAAACCGTCCTGGGCTAGAATAGCGCATCCTGGGGCCTCCTTGCCGGTGATGGATGTCGTGACAAACACCATCTGCGCAGGCGAGGCCCTTCTTGCCTATCTCGATTTGAAGCAATGACTCGCCGGAAAACTACGTGCCATTCGTCGCTGTGACCGAAGCAAGTCTGTAGCATGCACAGATCGTGATCAATTACAATTGTGAAAACCACATGGAAGGCGAATGGCGGAACGACGAAGCGGAATTGACGAACCATGGGTAGCCGGATGCAGCAAATCCTATTTTGGATGCTTTGGCTCCCTGCGATGGCGCTGGTCATGCGGTACCTTGCCAAGGCAAGACTCGAGCGGGCAAGCGGCTTGCGACCAGGAGAACTAAGACATCCTTGGACGACATTGGCGCTGGGCCTTGTTGGCGTGCTCGTGTTTAGTGGGTTTGGCCTTGTCACGTTATTCACTGGATCAAAGGAGCCTGGTGATCAACGACAACAATTCGTATATCCTCTGGTTTTTCTTGGGTTTACAGTCCTTTCCATCGCGGCGATCGTGGAATACCAACACTGTCGGCACCGCGTCTCCGAGGAGGGGATCGAGTACCGACCCTTGCTTCGTCGCGGCGGCTTCTTGGAATGGTCTGAGGTGCGGCGAGTGCGTTATTCGCCGGGGGCCAAATGGTTTCGACTGGATGGCGCGAATGGTGAAGTGGTACGAATCACAGCGATGCTGATGGGCTTACAAGAGTTCGCACAATTCGTACTCAGGCGAGTCCCCCGTGAAGCCATTGATCCAACCACTTTGCCCATATTGATCGCCACGCGCGAGGGAAACCCGCCGTCAATCTGGCCGTAACGCGCAAGTCTATCGGCGATGATACGTCATAGAAGCGACCCAGAAATTTCAGGGTCCGTCCGCACACGTTGGAAGCGCACTTGATGCCTCGGTAGCGATACGCCGACGGCCGCTCCCCTGGGGCGATGTGACCGAAGCGAGGTATTCAACTTGGGCCTGCCCACCTCAATCTTGGCCATCCCGATCGGTTAGTGAGTGGACTTAATTGCTTGAGAACGGCGAGCAAGGTCCGACAATGATGATCTTATGGACCTCGAACCGGCCGATCTCAGAAAACTCCCAAGACTGCGGCACGACAAGCGAATAACCTGAGGGAAACACGCGTTTAATGGGAATGCTTGCGCTGGGCTCTCTTGGAGCCTGGGGCTTGGTTCCCACGGCCGCAGTTCGGCATTTCTTCGCAGCAAGATTGTCTTTGTGGAGACATGACATGCCTAAGACCATCGATCGTCCCGCAACTCAACCCAGTGCCATCCGCCGCGTGTCCCCCTCGATCGTCGCCTCCGCGACCGCCGAACCGTTTACACTGGAACAGGAAATCAAGCCATTCGGAGCCTGGGTCGGAAAGCCGATTTGGGTGCCGCCCAAGGATTCAAGCAAGACTCTGGCCGAGATCTTGCTGCGCGAGTCGCGGCCCTTTGCTTCGCGGGAAGAGCGTTGGACCACGGTCGTCAAGAAACTTCGTGGCGACTTCACCCAAGTGCGCGAGCTCGACCTGTCTCAGGCGTCCATTCGACTCCCCCAAGGAAGATTCTTTGTAACGGTTACCGAACAAAAACACTTCGACAAAATTACCGATCCGATACCCAACTGCGTGCAGACCCGCCTGGAGGAGTTCTTGAACGGACCCGCCATGCAGCACAGGCGCCAAGGTGTATTACCTCAAGCCACTCTGCATCGAAGTTGGCGATGAGCTGATCCTAACCACGGGCGAAGACCTGAGGGCCGCCATCAGCAAAGTGCAAGACGAAGTCTTTGCGGAGTATCGACGGCGAGCGATCTACCGCCGGCCGCTACAGGCTATGGTGGCTCTCGCCAACCTTGGATTGGCCATTCCTCGCGCCGTTGTTAGATATGCCGTCGGGCGCGAGAAAACGGCCATCGACGCGCTCCAGGCTCACCTGGACTTCCAGCGCAGGAAGCTCGCATGGCGGACTGCCAAGACTTATCGCAAAGTTCGCACCGACAGCTGCACCTTCGACGAGATGCTCGAGCTAACCAGTCCGCTCAAGAGAAGCGACGTGATCGATCAATATTGTACCGAGAAAGAACTCTCGGCGGCCAAGCGAGCCCAGTTGTTGCGCATGGCAGCCGGGACCGTGCCCTGGTTCGTCGCCCTTTCGCTGACGGCGTCCTTTCTTTCTTCGATCGCCGTGACCCTGACGGGGCCGCCGCTCATCGTTTGCGACCCCGCCTTCGTCGCTGAAATGCCGGGCTCCGGCGGCGTGATCCTGAAGATTGGTCACTTCGACGAAGTTGGCGGCATCACCCACGTGGAAATCTAGGGACCGGGCCGTCATTAATCATTACGCTGCAGGCACTCCGTCATCTGCCACCGGCCAGAATCTTGCGCAAGCAGCCGCTCCCAGTTCACGTCGGTAGCGACACACCGGCGGTCGCGACGGGCCCCTCATCGTCGCCGGCGAGCGACCCCAAGCGACTCGCGGGTGCCACCTGCCAAGCCCGTTCCAGCGAATTATCCTCGATTCGGGTCGGGAGCCAATACTCTGGCGCCCAAGTTCTGTTCGCGCTCCGCGGACCGAAACACGCTTTCGTCGCGATCACTCCGAGAAATCGGTGGTTTGCTGGGATTCTCAAGAATCAAGGCTGTTCGCACGAACTCTTCGCACGAGGGCGGATGCTGGGCCAGGAAAAATCGATCCCCGCATCGCCCAATTGTCGGGGGCACATGTCGTTGTGACCGACGCGCAGGGCAAGTGGATCGAGCGTGTCGAGAAACCAACGCTTCATGATGTCACCTGCCATGCGCGATTGCCACGAGTTGCAGATGCAGGCACAGCTCTTCGACAGCGTTCTGTGCGATCCAAGAACAGACGGATTGCTCAGGACAGGGTTTTGAGCAGTGCTGTTGCGTCCATTAGGTCCGGCGTCGTGAAACCTTCGGTGTATGTGTCATAGATGTCCGAGAGCACGTCGCGGGCCTCGCGATGGCGGCCCTTGTTGCTGCCATAGCCGGGCGAGACTCATCGTGGCCCGCAGCTCCCACGCTCGACTCTGCTGGACGCGGGCCGTCTCGATGGCTTGGCGGAACGAGGCCTCGGCGCCGGCTGCCTGGTCGGGCGACTCGGCCAGCAACTAGTTCGCCTTGAGGCGGTGCAGTTCGGCCTCGTGGCAACGGTCGTCGTTCTTCTCGGCGAAGGCCAGTCCTTCGTTCAGCGCCTTGTGCGCGTCCTCAAAGCGAGCGGACTGCGTGTATGCATCACCCAGCATACTGAGATAAGCCGGAATGCGGACTTCCGCCCCGGTGGCCCGGAATGCACTAAATCCCTTGAGGAGGAGCGGCAGTCGCTTCCTCACGCCGTCCTTGCAAGAGCATCCCCGCGCCCTTGTGCAGCGTGCCCAACGCCTGCCATAGCTGAAAACCCTGTTCGGTGCCGATGGTCATCTCTTCCTCGGCCGCCGCCTGAACCTCGGTTCCAAGCCGGCAGTAGTGGTAGAAAAAGGCCGTAAAGTCCAGGGCGTGGCCGAGGCTGATACGCATGGCCGACCGTTCGAGCAAGTTCACGCGTCTCGCGCTCCAGCTTGGCGGCCTGGTCCGGGTAGCCAAGGTGCCACAGCGCCAGAGCGAGATAGCAACGGTGAGTAACACCAGCAGTTGTGGCCGGTATAGGCGGTCCAGAACTTCGTGCGCTCGCGGTCGTCGTAGGCGGCCACTGCCTTCTCGTGGCAGACACGGGCGCCCGCGAACTGAGCGCGGTAGAACATCGTGGCACCCTGCATGAACAGAGCCTCCATCAGCATGCCAGGGTCGTGCAGACTTTCGGCGAGCGCCATCCCGTCGGCAGCGAGGTCTACGCACAGCCGCAAATCGCCGCGCACGAGGCGCCACTCCCACATCCCCAACATGATCCCGAATAGCTGCTGCGGATCCCCGATCCGTCGGCATAAGTTCGCGGCGCACGCAGCAGGATCGGCCCAACTTCGGGCGCGGCGTAACCGCGGACCGCGATGTACGCGGGGCCCAGTGTGGTGACGAACTGTAACTCCCGGTCGTCGCGCTGGGGAGTTTCCTCAAGAGTGCCTAACAACGCGAGGCCTTTCGTCAGATGGCCAATCGCTTCGACGTCGGCCGACCGCTCCCTCGACCGCAGTCCCGGCTTGGAGCCAGTAGCCGACCGCCTTCTCGGGCAGGCCGGCCTCGGTGAAGTGGTGGGCGAGCAGTTCCGGTTGCGTCTCGACGGTCTGCGGGAACCGGGTCTCCAGCGCCTCGGCGATCCGTCGGTGGAACTGCTGCCGCTTGTCCTTGACCAGCGCGTTGTACAAGGCGTCTTCGAGCAGGGCGTGCTTGAAAATGTACGTGCACCGGGGCGGGCGTCCCTTCTGATACAGGATTTCCGCCTGCACCAATTTGTCGAGCTCGGCCTGGAGGTTCGCTTCGTCCATGGTCGCGACGGCGGCGAGCAATTCATGGCTGAACTCGCGGCCGAGCGTCGCGGCGAGCTGGGCCATCTCGCGTTCGCCCTCCATCCGGTCCAGGCGGGCCATCACCAGATCCTGGAGCGTGGCGGGGATCTCGCGCGCCGGCAAGATTGCCGCCGCCGTGTCGCCTTTTTCTTCCGCGCCAGCGCGCCGGACTCCTGCACCATCTTCGTGAACTCTTCGACGAACAGCGGCACGCCGCCGGTCCGGTCGTAGACCTGCTCGATCAACGCCTCCGACAGGCGCCTCCCGACTTCTTCCGCATCAAGTCGCCGACCTGACGCCGCGTCAGGCGGTTCAGGGCCAGGCTGGTCTGGTGGGCGACCGCGGGCCACGGCGTCTTGAACTCGGGGCGGAAGGTGAGCACGGTCAGGATCCGGTCGTGCAGGCCCTCGGCGAGGAACTGCCCCAGGAACTCCAGGGTGGACGCATCCACCCAATGCAGGTCCTCGACGATGAACAGGACCGGCCTGCCGCGCGGCACGCGTATGCAGCCACTCCAGCATCGCCCGAAACGTTTCTTCCCGCTGCCGGACCGGCGACAACGAGAGCGGAGCGAAGCGGTCCGTGGTCGGCAGCGACAGCAGCGACGCCCACAGCGGCACGGTCTCCGGCCGGGCCAGTTCATACTGCTCCAGGCGATGGAGCAACCGGTCGAACCGGGCCTGCGGCGGCTCTTCGCGGTCGAAGTCGAGGGCCCGCTCGTAGAAGTCGATGGCCGGGTACAGGCCCGTGTTCTGGAAATGCGGCGAGCAGCGCCACTCGATGACGGGCGCAGTCCACCTCCCCTTCGACCATCTGCCCCAGGACATGCTCCTTCAAGGTATACACCAAGCGCGACTTGCCCAGGCCCGGCTCGCCGATGAGCAGGACGACTTGTCCCATGCCCTCCTGGGCCTGCTCCCAGCGTTCCTTCAGCAGGCTGACCTCGTGATCGCGGCCGGTCAGCGGCGTCAGCCCTGCCGGCGCCGCCGCCTCGACGGAACTGCGGGCCTCGCCGACTCCTTGGACCTGAAAGAGCTCGACGGGTTGCGCCACGCCCTTGATCTTCCGCTGGCCGAGGCTGGCACATTGAAAGCGGCCTTGGATCAACCGGTGGGTGGCCTCGGTGCAAATCGACCTGGCCGGGCACGGCGACATCCTCCAGCCGGACGGCCACGTTCCGCGCCTCCCCCACCAGCGAGACCACGTTCTTCATTCGCCTCGACGACGGCCGGCCCAGTGTGGATGCCGACCCACGGTTCCAGTTCCAACTGATGTTCATGGCGGAACCGTTCGCCGAGCGCTTTCAAGTCATCGAGCATGCCGAGGCCGGTCCGTGCGGCGCGACGTGCGGCATCCTCATATGCGACCGGGTAAGCCGAAGCAGGCCAAGCAGTCCCTGCTCGTCGCATTGCACGACCGTCCCGTCAAAGCGTCGCACCGTTTGATCGCATTGCCGCTGAAAGGCCTGTAGGACCTCGGCCTGGTCCTCTGCGTCGAGTTCGAGATATGCCTCGGCCTCGAACATCTCGCAGCCGCAAACCAGGACGGTCACCTGCCGCCGCTCGGCTTCCCGAACGCGCAGTCGCGACGAGGACTTCGTGAGGAACTGCTGTGAAGAGACTGACTGCCACGGATCGGGATCGCTAACGGTCGACTGCTGAATTGAAGACGGCCTGGACGATTCTGACGCCGTCTGGATCACCCGTCGCAAATCCTCCGCGAAGTCTGCTGCAGTGGCATAGCGGTCCTGAATTTTCTTTGCGATCGCCTTGAGGCAGATTCGTTCCAGCTCTGGCGGGATGTCCAGCACGAGCTGGCGGGGGGGCTGCGGCTCGTCGTCGCGAACCTGTCGCAGGAGTTCTAGACTCTCGGCTGAACGGAATGGCAGGCGGCGGCAGAGCATCTCGTAAAGCACCACCCCCAGACTGTAGATATCCGTGCGGCCGTCGATGCGGTGCGCCGTACCGGCGATCTGCTCAGGGGCCATGTATGCCGGAGTGCCAGAAATGCGGCCCAATTCGTGCCCGCCTGCCGATGATTCGTCGAGCGCAAGTCCGAAGTCCACGAGGACGGGTACGCGGTCGGAAGTGAGAATGATGTTCGCGGGTTTGACGTCGCGGTGAATAATGAGGTGAAGCATGCGCGTGAGCAAGCGCGTCGCCCACGGCGGCCACGATGGCTGCGGCTTCCTGCCAACTCGGGGAGTTTTGTTTCAGCCACTCGGCGAGATCTCGGCCATCGAGATAATTCGAGATGATGAACACCTGCCCGTCTTGGGTGCCGGCGTCATGGACCGTCACGATGCCAGGGTGATGCAGCCGGGCGAGCTTACGAGCCTCCTGGAGCAGTCGTTCGGCTTCCGTCTGCGGAACGTCCGGGCCGAAGCGAAGCACCTTGATGGCGACAGGACGGTCGAGCTGCGCGTCGTGGCCGAGGTACACGGCACCGAAACTGCCGGCCCCTAGGGCTGCTGCACCTCGTAGCGGCCGAAGGCGGCGGGCAGTGCTGACGCGAGTCCTTGCCCGGAGGGTGCCGCGACGCCCAATATCATCGTCTGGTCCGGTTCATTCCCCGTATCCGACAAGCCCTTGGTCGGGCTCGGCGCTGGCCCTGGCTGCGCAGCGGCGGGGTCCGGCGGATCGGGGGGAGTGGAATTCTCCATCGGGTACGATGCTGTCTCCTCCTCACGGGTTGGGACGTCACGCCGATCCTCGTAGGGAAGGATCGCACGAGCAGATCGGAGGCGTCGCGCGACAGGCTGCCAACGCACACGCCGACCACGGCTGGAATCGCGGGGAGTTCAGCTACGAATCCCAATCCGCAATGCGTCAGTCTACCCGAATTAACACCTCTGGGACCACCGCTGCAACTCCGATCGATGTCCTTTCGGGAGTCCGCCTCCATTCGAACAAAGCGCCCGGAATTGACACAGGTTGCCAGTGGTTGACGGCAGCAGCATTATTCCCGGAATCGGGTCGTTTTTCAGGAATCCAAAACTCGGTTGGGCTGATGCGACATCGGCGCTGAAAAGCAGTTGACGCAAATGCCTGATCGCACGCTCCTGACGCTGAATATCGCGATCAACTGCAAGTGGAGCAGTCAAAGTCGATTGGCACCGGATACATGAGCGCCAACACCCAGCCATTGTCTTGGCCGGCATATCGGCCCGGTGATGTGGTGGTGTTGCACATTGGCGCGGCTCCATTGAACGTCATGTCGTATTTCTTGTAGGGGTCCATCGTCAGACAATAGGAAGCGCCGATTGCGCCAAGATCCTGCGTCGACCCGAGCCAAGAATCCTTCGCGGTGTAGAGATACTTCCAGGCGATATTGACCCACGGTTCTTTGGGATCCCCACCGATGTCGGCCCGCATTCCCATGCAATCCTCGCCGTCGATGTACACCCAAGATTTCCGCGCCGAGTGCTCCTCTTTGCCAAGGACGTAGGCACTGTTGTCAATGCTGTCGAAATCGATTGCTTTGCCATCGTCGCCGACCCAATCGTGCGGAGGGGGCGTGATCCCGACCATACTTGCTAGGGGTGAAACTGACACAGCACGAAATGAGCGTGTGACTTAAATCGCCTGCACGACTCGGAGCAGTCCGACGTGCCGCCATATTCACCCGCAACATACCCCAGAAGCGCCGCGGGACGACATCATATCGTCCTGCGCAAGAAGGTCTTCACTGAGCTTTACCCGAGGGCCTACGCGAATCGATCGGCAGCCCCGAACGCAGCGCGTGGTTAGCCCACGGTCTGGCAGGAGTCGACGGTGATGGCCGTCATCACTTGCTCGGCAGTCCGTCTCGCCAAGCGATCACCTCGAGTTCGCCGCGCACGGCTTCCTCGACGGCGATCACGGGATGCACCTCGAATACGAAGGCGGGAAGTATCGAACAGAATTTGTGAATGGTCACCAAGTCGTCGCAGTCCATGAGCATGTGCCCACCCCATTCGCCGACTCGGATCACGAAAAACTCGATCTTGAAATTGGCGGGCGTCTTCCATTGCCTGAAGACCTCAAGAATTCGCCTCTGGGCATTCTCGTACTCGATGGCCGAACCCTGCGGGCGTTCGAACCAGTTGATCATGTACCTCAACGGCGTTCTCCTCCGCTAAATTGAAATCGTTTGAACGACTGCTGCTTTTCACGGGCTAACGAAGCAATCTCAGCGACGGCGGCCACGAGCGCGCCGATTGATGGTAATCGAAACTCCTTGATTCTTACGGATCCGACTCGCTGCCGTCAGTCAAGGCCCCCTTTGTTGGAAGCTTCGGTAGCGACACACCGACGCAGCTGATTTAGCCGGCAGGCGTGGCCGCACAGGAGACGCCGGTGGGTGCCGAACCCACTTCAAACTGCAGGCCACCGCTCCGCGGCGGTGCCCCAGGCGGTTGCCGTGCTCTCTGGCTCCAGCGTCGGAAACCCCAGTGTCCTCGCCAGGAGTTGAACCCAACCCTCAACCATCGCAGAGTCGCGTGCGAATCCGACATGCTCCCTGGACAAGCAACCGAGCACGGGCCAGGGGCGCAGGCCCGAGCGCGGCTCGGCTGAGCTCGCCGAATTCAGAACGGTAGTCGCCAATAACAACGTCATCGACCGAGCGCGCCGCCGAGGAACCAAACCCCGCCTTGCAGCTTCGAGGACCGTCGTGCTTGCCATCGGCGCTCACCGTGGGGATGGGCCGACGAAACGTCATGCTCGTTCTCGCCGAACCCCAGCGAGCCGGGAGCCGCTTGGGTCCTCATCTGCGGCTTTGCAGGTGACCGCGATGCCGGCTCAGTTGCCGAGCCGTTGCTGTGCCTTTCCCGCCGCGGTTCATCGACGTCCGCCTACGAATTGGGCCTCGCCGGGCAAAACAACGAAGTTCGGATCATCTCGGGACTCTTTTTCAACAGGCTGCCAAGCCATGCCGGCGCCGCTGACTTTTGCGATCTTTTTGGTGGAGTTCGTCATGGCAACGCGTTATGATGCGCTCGCGTTGAATCCTCGAATCTTGCGCAAAGGTGCAAACATGACAGCGGCAGTTCGACAGTTCATTTTGGCGACGATCTTCGTGGCATGCGGTACCGTGGCTCGGGCGGCCGAAACCTACACCGTCGACCCCGTCCATTCATCGATTTCGTTCATGATCTCTCACGCTGGAATCAGCAACATCCACGGCCGGTTCAACGACTTCTCGGGAAAAATCACGATCGACAAGTCCGAGCCGGAGAAGTCGTCGTTCGCGTTGTCAATTCCGGTTGAGAGCATCGATACCAACAACGTCAAACGGGACGAGCATCTCCGCGCTCCCGATTATTTCAACGTCAAGCAGTTTCCGACCATGTCGTTCCAAAGCACGAAAGTCAAAGCCATCGACGGAGGCTTCGAGGTGACCGGCGACCTGACCCTGCATGGAGTCACCAAGCCGGTTTCCTTCACGCTTAAGGGGGGCGACAAAGTGGTTGAATTCCCCAAGGGAACGATGCGGATCGGACTGGTATCGACGTTCTCCATCGTACGCAGCGAATTCGGCGTGTCGGCCGAACTCGGCGGACTTGGCGACGAGATTCCGATCTCCGTCGGCATCGAGGCGGCCAAGTAAGCGGGGAGCGGACAGCACTCGCCGGATCGGGCGCCGCCAGTCGAAATCGGCCGTGAAACGCCGATTTTCTCGCGACATGAAGTATCGTTGCCCGTTGGCTCTAAGCGCGCTCCCGTGGGCACCGAACGCCGCACCCTGCGCTACGCGGCCCGTCCATCACGGGAGCTGGGACGAATGCTTGACACGATCCTGCTGGCAAAGGTGGTGCTGGTTGGGGCGCTGACCTCGGCAGCGGTCATGCGCTTGGCGGCCTGGGGGGCGCCGCGCCGTGGCGGCGCGACGCCTGCTGGACCTGGGCCATTGCCGCGGGAGTTCTTGCCGCCAGCGGCGCGACCGACCAGTGGCCGCATTGGCCGGCGCTCGAAGACCGCGCGCGGTTTCTGACGCTGCTGGTCCCGCTAACTGTGGCGGTCGAGACCCTGGCGGCCAGCATGCGGTCGATTCGCCATGCGTGGATCGTGCGTCTGAGTCTGGCAGCAGTTGTGGCGCCGATCCTATTGCATAACTCGGTCTACCTGGCCGACCTGAACGGTCGCAACTCGGCCGAATGGTCGCCCAGGCAAGCGACCACGATCCTGTGCGGACTTGCGGCTCTGCTGGCGCTCGTGTGGGCGATGTTGAGCGGGCTGCAATCGCGGACTTCGACTCGGGCCGTGCTTTGGCTGCTGGTTCTCGACGCGTTGGCGGCGGCCCTCACGGTCATGCTTTCGGGCTACTTCCGCGGAGGCCTGCTGGGACTGGGCCTGGCCGGAGCGCTCGCCGGCGCGACGCTGGCCTCGTACTTCGCCCGGCCGCAATTGCCGACCAGCGGCAGCTTGGGGATGAGTGCGATCGGCATCTTTGTGGTCGTGCTCGCCGGTCGGTTTTTCGGCAACCTGTCGAGCGGTCTGGCGGCCTGTCTGTTGCTTGCCCCACTGCTGGCGTGGACTGTCGAAGTGCCTCGGCTGCTCAGGCTGGCGCCAGGTTCGCGCGGTGCCGGGCGGCTGGCCTGCGTCGGCATTCCGCTGATCGTCGTCGTCATCGTCGCGCAGCGGAAGTTCAACGTAGCGTCCGCGGCCCGCTGGCGGCCGTCCGAGCCGAGTGCAATTCGCGATCTCATCAAGAAATGACGAAGAAACGGGATTCTCAGGAAACGGGCGAGAAAACGAAACAAAGACACACCGGTCATTCAGTTTTCCAAATCCGCACGGTGCCATCGCGGCTGCCCGAGGCGAGGAGCGTTCCGTCTGGGTTGAAGGCGACCGAGTGGATCGCGGTCTTGTGGCCGAGGTAGGTGGCCAGGAGCTCGCCGGTCTCGGCGTTCCACAATTTCACGGCACCGTTGTTTCCGCCGGTTGCCAGTTTCGCGCCGTCGGGCGAATAAGGCGACCGCCCAAATATCACCGCCGTGCCCCTCCCAGGACTTGACGAGCTGGCCGCTCCGCTGCATCCCAAATTCGCACGGTCTTGTCCCAGCCGACCGAAGCCAATCGCCGCCCGTCGCGATCGAACGACAAGCCATAAACCGGGCCGGCATGCCCTTCCAGCGGCAGCTTCTGCGCCAGCGTCTTGGCGTTCCACAGCCGCACGATTTTGTCGCTGCCGGCGGTCGCCAGCGTTTCGCCGTTCGGGCGAGATGGCGACGGCGTAAACCGCGCCCGGCTGCTGTGCTTCGACCAGAGGCTCGTCGGCGTCGACCGACCAGACACGCAGCCCCCCCTCGCGGTCGCCGGCGAACAGCGTTCGGCCATCGGGCGAAAACGCCAGTCCGCGCACGGCGTTCGAATGTTCGAAAACCTTCAGCGGCTCGGGCTGCGACGGCTTCCAGAGCTTGATCAGTCCATCGTCCCCGGCGGTGGCCAGCAGTTCGCCGTTCTGGCGAGAACCGCGACGACCAGACGATGCCGCGGTGGGCATTGAGCGTCGATTTGACGCTCTTGGTCGGCAAATCCCACAAGCGGACGGCGCCATCTTCGACGGCCATCGCCACCGTGTCGCTCGCCGGATCGAACGCCACCGACCAAACGGCGCCGGCATTGGCGGTGAGCACGGCCAAGGGCTGCGGTCGCGGCGGCGGCACGTCGGTCGCGGCTGCGCCAGGAACCTGCCGCCGACCAGTCCGAATGCCAAGAAAGTCGCGCCAACCGCCGCGGCAATCCAGCGGTTGCGGATCGCGCGCTTGCGCTGGGCTCGATCTTGCAGACCGTCGGCACGTCTTCCGACGACGTCTTCATCAGGGCCCACTCGAAATCCAGCAGCTCGGCCAGCTGGGCCGCCGACTGGATGCGATCTGCCGGCTTCTTGGCCAGCAGGCGATCGATCGTCTGAGCCAGCCAATCGGGCATCGCAGGGTTCAGCTCGCGCAGCGGGCGGTGCTTGGTTTCCACGATCTGCTTGAGAATCGCCAGCGCCGAGTTTCCCGCCGAACGGGGGTTGGCCGGCGCACATCTCGTACAACACCGCGCCCAGGCTGAACAGGTCGGAGCGGCTGATCGGCCTGGCTCGCCCATCGCTTGCTCGGGCGCCATGTACAGCGGCGTGCCGGTGACGAATCCGGTGTGCGTCAGCTTGACGTCTTCGGCCACGCGCGCCAGGCCGAAATCGGTCAGCTTGACGCGATCGTGCGGCGGTTCCAGCAGGATATTGCCCGGCTTGATGTCGCGATGGATCAAGCCCTGCTCGTGCGCCGCCGCCAGACCGTGCGCCGCCTGCATGCCGATGCGCACGATCTCGCGCAGCGGCAAGTTCTTTTCGCGCGCCAGCCGCTGCTCGAGCGATTCGCCGGCGATGAGCTGCATCACCAGGTAGGGCAAGCCGTCCTCGATCGACTTCTCGACCTGATGCACGGCGACGACGTTTTCGTGCGTGATCGAAGCGGCGGCCCGAGCCTCGCGGCAAAAGCGCTGCCGGGCGATCTCGTCGCCGGCCAGCTCCGGATCGAGAACCTTGAGCGCGACATTGCGCTGCAGCCGCGAGTCGAAAGCTTCCAGCACCACGCCCATGCCGCCGCGGCCGAGAACGCGCATCACGTCGAAATGCGCCAGCCGGCCGAGATAGGCGGTGTCGGTCGCCGGTTGCAGAAAATCCAGCGAGACGTCGCGGGCCGCGGCCGATCGCGGCGCTGCCGCACGTTGCGGCGCCGGCCGGGCCGCGAGATCGTGCTGCACGTCCGAATCCAGACTTCTGCAGCGCGGGCCAGTAGGCCGAGGTGGCCATCGGCTCGGCTTCGTGCAGATGCTTGACGACGTCGCGAAAGATTCGATCCGCTCGGTGGCGATCTCCTCGAGCTTGGCCTGGCAGCACCCGCACGAGTCCATGTGCTCCGAGCATTCTTGCTGCCGCTCGCCGGCCAGCGAGCCGTCGAGCAGTTGTCGCAGTTCGTCCGTTTCGGGACATGTTGATCGTCGGTTTTCATGTTAACCCTCCTCCTGCCGCCGCATCGTTTCGACCTCCTCTTTGAGGCGAGCGAGCACGCGGCTCTTGGCGACATAGATCGCCCCGGGCGAAATGCCGACCTGTCTGGCTACGTCGGCCGCCGCGATGCCCTCGACCGCGGTCAGCCAGAAGGCCCGCCAGGTGTTGTCTTGAAACTCGCTCTTGATCCGCTCCATGGCGATCGATGCCAGCCGCCGCTGATACTCCATTTCCCAGGCGTCGGCGCCGTCGCTCGCGTCGGGCTGCGAAGCTGAGCAGCCGATTGGTCGCCGTGTCGCCCGAGCCCTGGGGACGAATGCGGCGTGCCGAAAGGAAATTGAAGACCTTGTTGCGCGTGATCGTGAACAGCCAGCCGCGAAACGTCCCCTGGTTGCGATCGTAATCGAGCCGGCCAATCGCGGTGGAAACCGAACGCATGACGTCCTGCATCAGATCGGCCGCGTCGGCGTCCTGCAGGCCGCGTCGGCGAGCGAAACCATACACGACCGGGCCGTACAGCTTCATGAACTCCTGCCAGGCGCCGTGGTTGGCCCCATCGCGGAGCTGCACCAGCAAGCTGGCTCGGGTTAGCGGTGAGTCGTCCACGGACATGGTTGCACCTGAATGTGACCATTCGCAGCCGATCGGTTGACTGCGGCCCGCCGGAACCGCGCCCTCCACCAGGATCCGTTCACCCATGATACGCCGCCGCCGCGGCGCGGACGAGGCGCCCGGATGCGATCGAGGTTTCGCCTGCCGTAACATGACGTGCCGTACCCCTTTTCTCTGAAAGACAAACCGGACCGCAAGATCTGCTGGCGATACCCGTATCGGCAACACAACCTGGCTCCCCCCATTCCTTCAAGGCGAATTCGGTCTGAAGTTTCCCTGTTTCCGCGGCCGCAGCATCATCGCTGAGCGATCGTGGCCGGCGGCTGATCGCGGCCGATGCGAATTTGGGCACCGCCCGTCAGGTGTCGCCGGGGTTTACGACCAACTGCTCGTCGCCTCGGATCCCCTCGGCCACGACCACGCGGTCGCCAAGATCGCGCCCCAAGATGACGGGCCGGATCTCGATTCGGCTTTGGTCGTTCACCACGGCCACGTGCGGTCCCTCGACCCTCATGCTGATGGTATTCGTCGGAATGGTCCAAGCAGCGCTATCCTGCGGCGTGGTTAGCGTGACTTGTGCGTAACTGCCCGGCTGGAAGCGATGCGACGAGTTCTCGAGTTCGATCTCGGCCAGCATCGTCCGGCTGGCCGAATCGACTGACGCCGCAATCCGCGTGATCGTGCCGCGAACCACGGGCAACGCCGACTCGGGAACGCTGACCGTGGCCGCCACGCCGCGACCGGTCTGTTGGGCGTAGGTTTGCGGGACGTTGATCTGGACGCGAACCCGGCTCATATCCTCGATCGACGAAAAGCGACTCCTTGCCGGCGGTTACCAGCATGCCGACCTCAGCCGCCCGACGCGTGACCACTCCGTCGAAGGGCGCGACGATTCGTTTGAAGATCTGCAATTCTTTCAGCCGCTCGACGTTCGACTGACGGCTCTTGGCTGTCGCCTCGCGAGACGTAATCGTGGCCGAGCGCGTCTCCAGGTTGGTGCGGCGGCGAACAACGTCGGCCGTCGCCGCGGCAACTTCCGCGGTTCGAGCTGCGACTTGCGTGGCAAAAGTTTCGTACTCTTCGCGAGCGATTGCTTTGCTCTGCAACAGCTTCTCGCGGCGAGCCAGTTGGCTTTTTGCCAATTCGGCCTCCGCTTGGATGCGAACTAACTGAGCCTCCGCGACCTTCAGATCAGCCGCGGGCTTCGACACGCTCGGCCTTGGCCTGGACTACCGCCGCGGCGGCTTCGCCGGCCAGAGCTTCGCCTTCGGCCAGTTCCTGATCGAGTTCCGGTGTTTCGATCTCGGCGAGCAAATCGCCGGCCTTTACCGGCGCTCCGAGATCCCGATGCCAGGCGGTCAAATAACCGCTGACCCGCGCGTGCAGCGTCGTCGTTTGCCAGGGGCGAACGTGGCGGGCAGCACAACGCTGGCCGTCGATGCAGCGCGCCGGCCGAGCGACCTTCACGGTTCTCAGGGTCTCGACATGCCCACCCGTCGGGGCGGATTCCGCACGGCTGCAACGTCCGCAATTCGAAGGCGGCAACGATGGCCATCGCTGCCAAGATGGCAGACGCCAACCAGCGCCAGGTTCTCCGCGCCGGCTTCCGGGCGATCCGCACGGCACTCGAGACGTCCGGCTTGCGATCGAGTCAGAACGACGGCGGCCCCGGTTGTCCTACAACCGGGAGCATCGGTCTTCTGGAATTTCTCTTGAATAGGGTTGAGCGCGGCGGGCATTTGCTCCATCTCCTCGTGGCTGTTGGCATCGCCTTAACTTCAATGGGGATTACCGGCCGCGCGGGCGATCTTACACGCCCACTTGAGATTCTGGTTCCGCCGCGGCCTTATTCGGACATTCCCCTGCGCAGCAGGCTGTAAACCACGGGCACGAACAGCAGCGTCGTGACCGTCGCCACGAGCAGACCGCCGATCACGGCCCGCCCCAGGGGGGCGTTTTGCTCGCCCCCTTCGCCCAGCCCCAGCGACATGGGCAACATGCCGATGATCATGGCCGCGGCCGTCATCAGCACCGGCCGCATGCGGGTTCGCCCTGCCTCAAGAGCGGCCTCGAAGGCCGACTTGCCCTCCAGTCGCTGCTCGTTGGCAAACGTGACCAGCAGGATGCTGTTGGCCGTCGCCACGCCGATCGACATGATCGCACCCATCAAGGCCGGCACGCTGAACGTCGTCTGCCACAGGAACAGCGACCAGACGATGCCGACAAACGCCCCGGGCAAGCGCCGTGATGATGATGAACGGATCGAGCCAGCTCTGAAAATTGACGACCATCAGCAAGTAGACCAGCACCGCGGCAAAGACCAGCCCCAGCCCCAGTCGCAGGAACGCCGATTCCATGCTCTCCACCTGGCCGCGCATCGTGATCGTGTTGCCCGGCGCGAGTTTGGCCCGATACTCGGTCGAGCACCTGATTGATCTCGCTGGCCACGCTGCCCAGGTCGCGTCCCTGCACGTTGGCGTACACGTCGAACGTGGGTTGCACGTTCGTGTGATTGGCCGACCTCGGGCGTGACGCCCCGCTCGACCGTGGCGACGTTCGACAGCAGCTGCACGCCCTCGACTCTGCGGCGAAGTCAGCGGCAGGCCGTTGATCGCGTCGACGCTGTCCAGCTTGTAAGTCGGCGTCCGCGTTTCGACGAGATACGAAATCCCCATCTTCGGGATCGACCCAGTAATTCGGCTGCACCTGCCCGCTGCCCGACAGCGACACCAGCAAGCTGTTCGCCACGTCCTGCTGCGTGAGCCCCAACTCGCGGGCCCGGGTCTGATCGACGTCGACGTGCAGCTTGGGCACGTTCATCACCTGGTGCAGATGCACGTCCTGCACGCCGCGAATCTGCCGGATGTGCTCGGCGATCTCGGTCGCCATCTCGATAGTTTTCCTGACGATTCAGGCCGGCGATCTGAATGTCGATCGGGGCCGGCAAGCCGAAATTCAGGATCTGGCTCACGATGTCGGCCGGCTGGAAGAAGAACGTCAACTGAGGAAATCGCCCCGGCAGCTCGCGTCGCAAGGTCGCGATGTACTCGGGCGTCGACTGCGAGCGGTGATGCGCCAGGGCGACCAGGATTTCGCCGTCGGCCATGCCGGTCGTGGCACTGTCGCCGAACGCCATCGCATAGGTGCGATTCGGCAAGCCGATGTTATCGAGCACCAGTTCGACTTCGTGCTGCGGGAATGATCTCGCGGATCGCGTTTTCAACCTCGCTGAAATAGCGCTCGGTTTGCTCGATCCGCGTGCCGGCGGGGGCCCGCACGTGCAGGCGGAATTGCCCGGTGTCGACCGTCGGAAAGAAATCGCGCCCGACCCACGGCAGCACGACAAACCCGCTGGCCACGACGACGGCGAACACGACAAACACGCTGGCCGCGATGGCGCAGATTCCACTCGCAGCAGCGCAGACATAGGCGTCGCGCGACTTGTTCGAAGCGGCGTTCGAACGCGGCGTGCAACCGGCCAAACCAGCCGCGGCCGCCGTCGTGCCCGTGCTCCAATCTCGGCCGGCAGCAAGTAATCGACCATCGTGGGGACGATCGTGCGCGAAAGCAGGTACGAAGCCAGCATGGCAAACGCCACGGCCAGCGCCAGCGGCGTGAACAGATACTTGGGCGGACCGTCGAGAAACAGCACCGAGACGAACACGATACTGATCGTCAGCGTCGAAACGAACGTCGGGACCGGCAATCTGCATGGCTCCGTCGAGAATCGCCTGACGCAGCGGCTTTCCCAGGCCCAGGTTGCGGTGAATGTTTTCGATCTCCACGGTGGCGTCGTCCACCAGGATCCCCACCGCCAGGGCCAGCCCGCCCAGCGTCATCACGTTCAGCGAATGCCCCAGCAGATACAGCATCACGATCGACGACAGGATGGCCAGCGGAATCGACACCGCCACGATCAGCGTGCTCCGCCAACTGCCGAGGAACACCAGGATCATCGTGGCGGTCAGCAGCCCGGCGATGATGCTCTCGGTCGACCACGCCCTTCGATCGCCGCCGTGACGAACAGCGACTGATCGAACAACAGGTCGATCCGCAGGTCCGGCGGCGCGGCGGCCCGGATGTCCGGCATCATCTCTTTCACCTGGTTGACGATGTCGAGCGTCGAGGCGTTGCCGTTTTTCAGCAGCGTAACCAGGGCCCCGCGGCTGCCGTTGCGCCGCACGATCGTCGTTTGCGAATTGCTGCCGTCGCGGACCTGAGCCACGTCGCGCATGTAGATCGTTGCGCCGCCGACCGACCTTGATCGGAATGTCGTTGAAGCTGTCGGGCGTAAGCGGAGTGTTGTTGAGCGTTACCGGGTATTCGTGCGTGTCGATCCGCGCCACGCCGGTGGGATAGGCCAGGTTGTAGGCGTTGATCGCGTCGGCGACTTCCTTCGGCGAGATGCCCTTGGCTTGCAGCAGCCGCGGATCGAGGTCGACCATCACTTGCCGCTCGCGGCCGCCATAAGGCGTGGGCATCGTCAGGCCCTGGACGGTCGACAGCTGGGTCCGCAGCACGTACAGCCCGTAGTCGTAGACTTCTTCTTCCGACATCGTCTCGCTGCTCAGGCCGATCTGCAGAATCGGCACGCTCGACGCGTTGAAGCGGACCACGACCGGCGGCTGAATGCCCGGCGGCATCAGGGCCCGGATCGACTGCGCGACGGACGTGACTTGCGACAGGGCCGTGCCGATCTCGACGCCCGGATGAAAGTAGATCTTGATCACGGCCACGCCGTTCAGCGTTTGCGACTCCATGCGCTTGATGTCGTTGACGTTCGAGGTGATCGCGTATTCGCTGTAGGTGGTGATTCGCCGCTCGACCTCGCTCGTTTCCATGCCCTTGTAGGTCCAAATCACGGTGACGACCGGAATGTCGATTTCCGGAAAGATGTCGGTCCGCATCTGGCTGATCGAAGTGGCGCCCAGCACCACGATCAGCAGCGCCATCACAACGAACGTATAGGGGCTTTTGAGGGCCAGTCGCACGATCCACATGGCGGGTTCCTTTGCTGAAAAAAATCGCATCAGTTAAAGGGAGTACCGACCGACGGTGGCGAGCTTACAAAGCCCGGGCAAATGGC
The DNA here is from genome assembly GCA_963699445.1 of uncultured Planctomycetia bacterium. GTDB lineage: Bacteria > Planctomycetota > Planctomycetia > Pirellulales > PALSA-1355 > CAWCAX01. Next base: position 1,068,459 of record CAVOTX010000011.1, on the reverse strand, counting down.
CCATTTCGGCATGCAGCGGGTAAAATTGCGCTGTCGGGCGATTTTCTGTGTAAGGCCCGGCTGGCTGCCCGGTATGTCCTGAAGACTGGCGAATGACTGCCGGAGCCGGGCGCTGTAAGTCGCGGCCGGGTCTGCCGGTCCTGTGCTTGAAGCCTTTACCCTCAGCCCCGGGGAGTCGTTCCATGTCCCAAAAACTTGCAGGCAAAGTTGCCTTGGTTACCGGCGGATCCCGCGGCATCGGGGCCGCCACAGCCCGGGCTCTCGCTGAAGAGGGGGCGGACGTCGCCGTGAGTTACGCGGCGTCGGCTGACAAAGCGGAGGCCGTGGTGGTCGAACTGAAGAAAATGGGGGTCCGCGCCACAGCGTTTAAGGCGGATCAGGCACAGACGGCGCAAGTACAGGGCCTTGTCAGCGCGGTCGTCGAGCGCTTCGGTCGCCTCGATATCCTGGTCAATAATGCCGGTGTTTTTGTTACCAGCGCGGTGGACGGTGCCGCCAGCACACACGGCGAGCTGGATCGGCAATTTGACGTCAACGTGGCCGGCGTCGTGAGCGCGATTCGCGCTGCGGCAAAAGTGATGAACCCGGGCGGACGAATCGTCACCATCGGCTCGGGCATTGCCACCCGAGTTGGTTTTCCGGGAATGGCCGACTATGCGGCAACGAAAGCGGCCATCGTCGGCTATTCCAAGGGGGCAGCACGAGACTTGGCGCCAAGAACATCACCGTCAATGTGGTGCAGCCGGGTGCGGTCGACACCGACATGAACCCAGCCAACGGCGATTTCGCGGCTGCGCTCAACGCGGTGACGGCGCTCGGTCGTTACGGAAAGCCCGAGGAGGTCGCCGCCGCGGTCGCGTTCCTGGCAAGTCCGGCCGCATCGTACATCACCGGCACCGTGCTGAACGTAGACGGCGGCTACGGAGCATAGCGTCCGTGAAACACGCTGAACCGGCGGCCCCGTGCGATGTCTGCCTGGCGTGGCGGCGGTGGCCGTTGTGTGCCGCCGCAGTCGCTTCGGCCAATTCGAGCGGGATCGCCTCGAAAAATTGCGGAAACGCCTGAAAGAGTCGCCGGTTTCATAGGTATTACTGATAGACCGTACAGAACCGTCGAGGCTTTTCAGCCGCCGCTTGGAGGGGTCAATCATGTCGCCGACATTGGTTATTGGTTGCTTGGGAGCGTACCTGCTGACCGCGCGCCGTTCGTCGCAAGCCTTTGCGCTGGCCGCCGCGCTGCTGGTCTTTGCAGTGGTTCACATGGCCGGAGGGTATTGACGACGGCCCCGCGATGCTTGGCCGGCCGCGGTTACTTGGCACTGCCAACCAGCGGTGATTCGGTCGTCAACCCGAAGCCTACATTCGTTTCGGCGCTGAAACGCACCTCTTCGCCGGAAAAAAACGTGAGCTGCACGCTGACAATGAACGGCGTCTCGTAGAAGCAGAGCCTGGCAGTGAACGTGTCGTCTGCGGTCCAGGCGCCGCTGGCCGCCACCGGTTGCTCCGCCAGTTTGCCCCAGGCGAAGCGCCCTTTCTGCCACTGGCCGCGGCCACAAGCGATGCGATTCTCCGAGCCGTCGATCTTTGCGACCAGCGTGATCGTGCCGTCTTTGGCATCGCTCTGGAGCGTGATCGTTTCCAGCTTGCGGTCGTTGGCCCGAAACACATACGTTTTGCCCGAAACACTCGCGGCCGAGCCCGCGCCGTCTTGCGGGCGGCAACGAGAGACCTTTGAGCGTCTGTCGGAGTTTGGCCGCGGCATCGTCGTCGGGCGGCAGCGATGATGACTTCATCGCCGGCAGCAGCGTCTCCCAGACCAGGTTCAGCACGGCTTGCATGTCTTTCACTCCGCTGGTGATGACGATCACTGCGTCCTCGCTCGGGCAGCACCACGCAATATTGCCCGAACGCGCCGTCGCCCCGGTACGCGCCGTTGACGACAGCGCCAGAACTGGTAGCCGTAGCCCTGGTCCCAATCGCTCTTGGGATTGCTGCCGTTCGAAGTCTGTCGAGCAGTGGCCGCCTCGATCCAGGCCTCCGGCACGAGCTGCATGCCCTGCCACTTGCCTTTCTGCAGGTAAAGTTGGCCGAATCGAGCGATGTCCTCGGTACGGACGCTCAGCCCGTAACCGCCGGCCGTGATGCCTTGGGGACTGGTCTCCCAGGTTGGCCGCTGGATCCCCAACGGCTCGAACAGGCGCGGCTGCAGATAATCGAGAACGGTCGTGCCCGTCACCTTCTGCACGATGGCCGACAGCATGTAAGTCGCCGACGTGTTGTAGAGGAAATGGGTCCCGGGCTTGAACGGCACGGCATGCGCAAGAAAGGATCTTGGTCCACGGCTGATCGGCGGTGCGCGGCGGCTCGGTCTGATGCCCCGTGGACATGCGCAGCAGGTCGCTGACGCGCATCGCCTTCAGGTTGTTGCCGGGCTCGGACGGCGCATCCTCGGGAAAGAACTTCAATACTTCGTCGTCGAGGCTGAGCTTCCCCTCGGCTATGGCCAGCCCCACGGCGGTCGAGGTGAAGCTCTTGCTGAGCGAATACAAAGAGTGAGGCGACTCGGCGTCATACGGTCCCCACCAGCCTTCGGCCACCACATGGCCATGCCGCAGCAGCATGAAGCTGTTCATCGATTGAACGTTCTTGTCGACCGCATCGACAAAGGAGAGAACGGCCAAGGACGAAACGCCCTGCGCCTCGGGGCTGCTTCGCGGCAAGTCTGCCCCGCTGCCGATGGAGCTCGTCAAGACAACCAGTACGCCAGTGCAGAGAGTTTTCATGATGCGGCTCGCGATATACGGTGTGGGCGAAAAATAACTTCGGCGCTCAGCCTCTCTCCCTGCAGGGAGAGGGTAGGGTGAGGGTCTGCCAAACGCCGAAGTTATTTTTCGTGCGGTCCTGAGCGACAAAGAAAACGCCTCCAGGCTGAATTGCCGGGGCCCGGAATTTACTTGAACTACTTTACCCGCTGCCGGATCAGGCTGCCACCAATTCGCCCACGTTGGCGCAGCGACGACAGTGTCAGCTCCCGGTCAGCCAGGCCAGCACGTCGCCCATCCAGCGGAGCGGCCAAGACAGAATGCTCACACCAAACAAGGTCGGCAACAGAATCACGGCCACCAAGAGCAGCGGGCCAAGATCGGAAAAACGGTCCCAGGCGGGGCGAATCACGGCAGGCACGACGGCATCGACGATGCGGCTTCCGTCCAGTGGCGGAATGGGCAGCAGGTTGAAGCACGCCAGCAGCACGTTGATCAGTATCAGCGACTGCAAGAACTGGGACACGGCGGCGTAGGCATGGCGGTCCAGCGCCGAAAGCTGCGGACCGGCAAACAACGTCACGCCCGCCAGCGTGGCGAAGGCGGCCGCGGCCAGCAACAGGTTTGAGATGGGTCCGGCAGCGGCCGTCAGCAGCACGCCCAGGGGCATGCTAATGCTCGTGCGAAAACGCAGCGGATTGATTGGCACCGGCTTGGCCCAGCCGAAGGGCACGCCGGCGAGCGGAAGCAGCAGCGTGCCCACCGGGTCGATATGATCCAGCGGGTTCAGCGAAACACGGCCCAGCATCTTCGCGGTATCGTCGCCGAGTCGCGAGGCGGTCCAGGCATGGGCCCATTCGTGGACTGTCAGCGACAGGAGCACGGGAATAAAGCCGATGGCGCGGTCAAGAACCAAATCCAGAAGCGACATTTCTCACCCAACGTCCAGATTTCGCCCAGCCCAGCGGTCCGGGACGAAGTCGGCCTGGGGTGCGGGCTCGGTACCTTGCAACGGGACCATTTGCACGGCGGCGTCCTTGGCGACGATTACTTCCGAGTCGTCCGTGAGCCGAAGTTTCAGATGCGTCGCATTCATCCACAGCACCTCTCCTTCGACGACCGTTCCCGTAGCCAGCGTTACCCGGACGAGAGCCCGGCCCACCGGTTCCGCGAACTGCGACGCGGATTCGACAAGCACCGAATCGAGACGGTCGAAGAGCCGATTCGACTGGGGCATCTGCTCGAAAGCCTGATGGAAGTCATCGGTCGAGAGCGAAATCGTGTTGGGGCTGCCGTTGACGTCGTCGCGCGTGCGGCGCAGGGCGATCAGCCCGGCGGCGTTGGTCAGCGCTTCCAAATCCGCTCCCGTGAAGCCATCAGTCTGCTCGGCGATCGACTCCAGCGAAACGGGCGGTGTCAGCGTTTTGTGCGCACGTGTGAACTTTGAGGATCTCCAGTCGCTCGTTGGATGTCGGAGGCTTGAGACGCAGCACGCGGTCAAAGCGGCCCGAACGAAGCAGTGCCGGGTCGAGAACGTCCGGCCGATTGGTAGCGGCCATCACAACCAGGTTCTTGTGCCGCTCCATCCCGTCCATCAGCACCAGCAGTTGATTCAAGGTTTGTTCCCGTTCTTCATGGATGGTTCCCGTACCGGATCCGCGGCGGCGTCCGATGGCGTCCAGTTCGTCGATGAAGATGACGGCCGGCTGCTGCGCGACCGCCTTTTGAAAGGTGTCGCGTACGCGGGCCGAGCCGACTCCAACGAACATTTCCACGAACTCGGCAGCAGAGGTGTAAAGGAAGGCGGAATTCGTCTCGCCCGCGACCGCCCGCGCCAGCAGGGTCTTGCCGGTCCCTGGCGGACCCACGACTAAAATGCCGCGCGGAATTCGCAAGCCGGCCGCCGTCCAGCGCCGCGGCGCTCGAAGAAAATCCACGATATCCGCCAAGAGTTCGACTGCCTGGCGATTTCCACCAATATCGGCGAAGTGCGCCTTGTCGGCATGATCGATCGGCCACGCTTTGGTCTTGCGAAGCTCAAAAATGCTATTGACCGACCCGCCGCGCATCTTGCGCAAGAGTAAACCACCGCGACGACAACGCCAATCACGACAAGCAGTAGGACTGTCAAACTGGTTGCGTCCGAACGATCCTGCCCGGACAGAGACGCAGTGCGAGAAGATTGCAGACGCGTCGGCTCTTCATATTGGCGATTGAGCCATGCCAGCAACACGATGCCCAACAGCAGACTCCAAAGCAGAAAGGTTTTGACTCCACGTTTCATCAAGAACCCCAGCGTGGACGGGCCCCGTCGTTTGCCATTTCCGGATCGAAAACCAGGAACGGGCTACGATCGGATGGCACGAATCCGGCGGCGTGACGTGGCCTGAATTAGGGAGATGCTGCGGAAAAAGACGCGATCAAGCACATCATGATCGAGCTCGGACGGACCTATGTCAACTGCCGTCCCGATTGGACGGCTGGGCCGCCCAGTGGCTTTGGTGGCTTCGCGATTGTACCGAGAATCTTTCACCGCCCACTTCCTGGCCAGATCTCTCCGAGCTTGAGTCATAACCGCTCAGGCTGGCTTCACACCGCCGGAAGTTGCGCTGCCCCAGTAGCTCATTCCGCCCCGGAACATCCCCGCCACGACATCCTGATCGACCGCTATCGGCGCTTGGCGAGCAACCGCTTCTGCACGATCGTCCCCGCCGTCAGCGCCTCGACGTCGTCCGCAGCGATAGCCGACGCCCGAGAGCCCGTTCGGGATGCCCGTCGCGCTGCATCATGCTCGATGAGCTGTCTGCGCGAGAACCTCTCCCGCTTCCTCCGGGCTCGCGCCGCGACGTGTCCGCCCCCAGCGCGGCAGCGGCGGCAGATGCCTGGCGCCGGGGCTCGCATGCGCGGTGGCGCGGAAAACCGCAGGCGCGTTCACGATGACCGAGACGCCGTGCGGGACGAGCGGCTCCTCGGGCGGGTACGCCGGCATGCGGAAGTCGCGCACGAGCCCGGCCACTGCGTAGGCCATGCCGTGCGGCAGATGGACCCCCGCGTTCCCGAACGCGATGCCCGCGAGCGTCGCGGCGAACATCATCTGCTCGCGCGCCTCGCGATCGGAGGCGTCGCGCACGGCGCGCACCAGGAAACGCCCGGCAGAGCCGCAGCGCCTCCAGGCTGCCGACGTCGCTCCAGGGATTGGCGCCCTGGCTCATCGGGCGCAGCAGCGGCGTCGTCCGGCCGCGGCCGGGCCGTGTACGGGCGCGCGGTGTACGACTCGAGCGCGTGGCTGAGCACGATCGAAGCCGCTCGCCGCTACGACCGACCCCGGCAGGTCTCCGTGCAGGCGGGATCGATGAGCGCGAGGGTCGGCCGCAGCTCGCCGCGAGGCGATGCCTGTCTTCGCCTTCAGCGACAGCAGATCGAAGACAGCGATGCCCGTGCATTCGCTGCCGGTCCCGCTGGTCGTCGGGCAGGCGATGTGCGGCGGAGCGGGCCGGGGACCGGCTATGCCCGCGCCGACCGGCTTGTTCACGTAATCGAGGAAGTCGGCCGGGTAGGTCGCGTACAGGCTCGCCGCCTTGCAAGTGTCGATGACCGAGCCGCCGCCGACCGAGACGAATCCGTCGAAGCGGCCCTCCCGGGCGAACCGCGCCGCGGCATGGAACGAGCGATCAGTGGGTTCGACCTTCACCTCGTCGTAGACGGCGACATCCACGCCCGCGCCGCAGCGACAACATCACGCGTGCAACATGCTCGAGCTTGCCGACCCTGGGATCCGTAAAGAGCGCGACGTGGCGGCAACCCAGTGCGGCTGCATGCATGCCGGCTTCGTCCAGCGCGCCGCGCCCGAACGTGATCGGCGGGTGCTCCGCCACGAATGCGGTCTCGCCGCTGTCCGTCGGCACATATTGCTCGTGCTGGCAGACGCTACATGTCGGAATGCCCTGGTTGCCCGTGATCGATTGGGGCGGACGAACGGATCCGGCAGGTGTGGGTTCTTGACTCGTCATCGTCCAGTAGTCCTACCGAGGCCCGATTGCCGGCACATGCCCGAGAGTTCTCCGCCGAAGACAACCGAAAATGATCGGGGCGAAGTGAACGCATTGGCACGCTTCAGCGGGTGTTTCTGGAAGAATACCCACAATAGGTCGTTCGCCGAGATGTTTTTGGCGGAATTGACGCCGACGCCCAAAGGCGGTTCTTGGCCGGGCCGGTTGCGGCAGCGATTAGTTGGCCCGTGGTGTTCGTTCAACGGGCGAGGCACTATTTCTTGCCAACCTCGTCTGCCTGGGGCAATTTCTTCAGGGCAGCGATCAGCTTCTCGTCCAAGGGAATGTCGGAAATTGGTTCGAGTTGCTCGCCCCTTCTGCCCCCATGACCGGCTGCCCGTATCTTTTTCTTCAACTCGGCGAAGACGCCATTCAGAGCCGCTCGGTCGCCCTCGGCCAGAAAATACGCATCGTGCAGTTGGCCCCAGGTGCCGTCGCCGCCCGCCTTGGTCAGGCATTTCATCGTCTCCACGCTCGGACCGAGCCAAAGCCGATACAGGGCGAGTTTCGGCACGTGCCGGTCCTTCCCGGCGAAGTTCTCCAGAAACGAATTCAGCCCGCCGCCGATGGTCGCCACGCTCCTTTTGCCGCCGTTCGGGATTGGTGATCGTCGCGCTGTGCAGCCACTTTCGCTGGACTCGATCGTAAATGTAGTAGCGCGTGTCTGTGGTGTCGCCTTTCCCAGGCGCTTTCTGCACGAAGAACTGGAAGGTGTCGCCCACGTTCCACGGCCAAAGCATGTGGGTGTGCGCCGCCTTCGCCCTCGCCGCCGAAGCGTTGAGAGACGTGCGGGGGTCGGCGGCAGTCACCTTGGGGTGAAGCTGAGGCGACGTGTCCCAGATGGAGAAGATCGTGCGGCGTTCCGTCTCGCTGTTGTGCTGAATGCCGCAATAACCGCCCGCCGGCTCGCCCGGGTGCCAGTTGGCTCCGCAGTAGTAAATGTGCGGGGCGGTCGCCAGGACGGTGATCTCGCCGTAGAGGCAGGTGGCGTCCTTCTGCCCCTCCAGGTTCCACCACAGATGTTGGGCGTGGGCCGTTGCACAGAGCAGTAGGTCGCCGTCGCCGCCTCGTCAGAAAGTGCATGGCCGGGCCAGACGGCAACGGCGGTAGCCCTTTCCGGCCCATCTTGGCGACGACCGCGGCAGCGGCTCCTGCGAGTTCGGTTTCGAACCTATCGACGGACTTGGGGTTCATTGGTCGGCCTTTTGTCTTTCTGTTTCATCGTCAAGGTCGTCGGCGATCCCCCAGAAGTCAAGCAGTGCCGTGCTGCTCTCTGATGAGATTTGAGGCAGCAATGATCTGCGCGATTGGCTCTTCGGCGACAAGACGGTTGAACATTTCGATGGGCTCGAATCGAACCGTGCTTGCCCAAGCAGACGGTCTGGCGGTTGGTGGCACAAACCGCCTGCCCCGATAGCTTGTGAGGCCGATAGGCGGGGATACTTGCCTTTCGTCCGATGCTGGACGATTCCTTCGATTTTGTCGGTACACACAACCGACAAATCGCCGCGAGTCTTTCGCCGCACTTCCTTGGAACGACGGAAGCCTAAGTCTAGGTTTCGGCAAGGTTTCTGATCGAGTGGGCGATACAGGACTCGAACCTGTGACCCCTAGCTTGTCGAGCTAGTGCTCTAACCAACTGAGCTAATCGCCCTCGAATACGCCAGTATATCGCAAAGCCAGGACGGCAAAAGGGGACCGCGCCAGACAACTCGCCGGACATCCAGTCCGCTTCCGACCAAATGGCAACCGGCAACCATTGGCCCGACGAAGCGACCAGCGGCTGCCGTCGGTGTCGGGTTCAGGCGTTCCAGGGATTTTTCCAGTCGCCCCAACGCTCCAGGTAAAGCTGAAAACCGCGCACCGCCGCCGCCTTGCCTTGCAGCCAGTCGTGCACGCCGGCGATGATTTTCTGCTCGTCGGCCAAGGACAGCTCGCCCACCAGCACCCGAGTGCGCAGGAAAACGAAATACGTGTCGAGCGCGTCGCAACGACAGTAATCGTTGATCTCGGTCAGCTTGCCTTCGTTGTACAGGTCTTGCACCATGTGGCCTTGCACGTCCATCTTGCCGGGCTTGCCGAGCAGGTTGGCCGCCAGGTTCAGCCCGCCGGTGAAACGAGTCGAGCCGAAATTGGTGAGCAGTTCCTGCAAGTCGAGATGGGCCTCGAGATTGAAACGATTGCGGTGCTGTTCGAACGACTTGGCGCCCAGGTTGAACCAGCCCGGAATGCTCAGCCCGTAGCGAAACGCCGCCAACTCCAAGAGCGGCAGATCGAATGTGCGGCCGTTGAAGCTGACCAACGTGGGGCGGCGATAACGCTCCCAGCCGCGCCAAAAATTCTCGGTGATGATGTGTGGGCGGAATTGCGGCTCGTCCAGCACCGCCACGTCCAGCAGCCGGAAATCCGCGGCCACCTTGGCCACCGCCACCGAGATCGGCACCTGAAACGTGTAAGGAATGAAATCGCTGTCGTGCGCCGCCATCAACTCGGCGCGATACCGCGAAACCGCCATGGCGCCGTCGAGCTTCTCGTCCGGATAGCGCAAGCGGGCAACCAGCGGGCCGTCGGCCACGCTTTCGATGTCGAACACCAGATAGGCGGGATCGGACATGGGGGGCGGCGGAGGGGTGAGATGTTAGAGAGTAGAGGTTAGGGAAGGACCGGGTCGAGGCTCGGCTGCGTTGTTGAGCGGAAAGCGGAAGTCCAAACCGTGGAGTCTCGAACTCGGCCCGGCGGCCCCCGACCAGCCTACCAAAATCGCCCTGTGCGTGCGAAGATGTTCGCCATGTTCCCTTCACCCGGGCGGCAAAGATCATCATGAATAGCGAGCGACTGCTAGAACGTTTCTTGCGCTACGTGCGCGTCGATACGATGGCCCGCGAGGGGGCCGAGACCTACCCCAGCTCGCCCGGCCAGTTGGAATTGGGGCGGCAGCTCGTCGGCGAGTTGCAAGCGCTGGGCCTGGCGGACGCCCGACAGAACGAATTCGGCATCGTCACGGCAACCGTGCCGGCGACGCTGGCCGCGACCACGGACGTGATTGCCCTGAATTCGCATCTCGACACGTCGCCCGAGACGACCGCTGCCGGAGTTCAGCCGCAAGTGATTCGCGATTACGCCGGCGGCGATATCGTGCTGCCGGCCGCGCCCGCTCGGGTGATCCGCATCGCCGAGAACCCGCAGTTGGCGGCGCTCGCCGGCCGCACGATCATCACGACCGACGGAACCACGCTGCTGGGCGCCGACGACAAGGCCGGGCTGGCCGTCATCATGGAAGCGGCCGCTTGGTTGCAGGAGCATCGCGACATCGCGCACGGGCCGATCCGACTCTGTTTCACCTGCGACGAAGAGATCGGCCACGGCGTCGACCATGTCGATCTGGCTGCGCTGGGTGCCCGGGCGGCGTACACCCTCGACGGCCAAGGCGCCGACGAAATCGACTGCGAGACGTTTTCGGCCGATCTGGCGATCGTCACTTTTACCGGGGTGAACATCCATCCGTCGATTGCCAAAGGGCGCATGGTCAATGCCGTTCGCATGGCGGGCGACTTCCTGGCGCGGATGCCGCGGGCCGGCTGCTCGCCGGAAACCACCTGCGATAGGGAAGGTTTCCTGCACCCCTATGTGATCGAAGGCGGCGTCGCCGAGGTGACGCTGCGCGTGCTGCTGCGAGATTTCGAGACCCGGCGGCTGGACGAGCTGGCCGGCGAGCTCGATAAAGTCGCCCGGGCGGTCGAAGCCGAGTACGCCGGCGGACGGATTCACGTCGAGCGCCGGCAGCAATATCGCAACCTGCGCGAGGGTTTCGCGCGCGAACCACGGGCCGTGGCCTTCGCCGAAGAAGCGCTGCGGCGATTGGGACGCACTGCGCGGCGGACGATCGTCCGCGGCGGCACCGATGGCTCGCGGCTGACGGAGTTGGGCCTGGCCACTCCCAATCTCTCCTGCGGACAGCACAATCCCCATTCGCCGCTGGAATGGGCCTGCCTGGAAGAGATGGTCGCCGCAGCCGAAATGCTGGTGATGCTAGCTCGCGTCTGGGCCGAAAAACCGGGGCGTTGAGCCCGCGCCCCGCCGCCCCCGGGCGACATTCCCCGCAGCTAGCACCGGTCCCGCGATCTGCGGATCTTGTGAATTGCGCAGTTGTCATAAACTTGCCGCCCTGCGCGGGCCGACATTAATCGACGAGCGACTACATCGAACGTCAACCGCGGCGGCTTGCCGACAGCGCACGCGGATTTATCTCGGACGGGATGCGCGGGCCACTCCCTTTTTCGACGTCATTTTGATTTCGGCCGCACACGGTAGTCGCCCGCGATCTACCAAGAGAGGTTGTCGTGTCCCGCCTTGCGATCGTCATTCCCGCGGTCAGCGGCGTCGAGTCCCTGGAAGCGACGCTGATCTCGGTGTTGGAGAATCGCCCCGCAGCCAGCGAGGTGATCGTCGCGGCGAATTTCGCCTACGAGGATCCTTACGATCTGGCCGACGAGGTCTGTTTCATGGCCGCTCCGGGCCGAAGCGGTTTCGTCGGCTGTGCGAACCTGGCGATCGGCGCGGCCCACGCGCCCCTTGTACACGTGCTGGCCGCCGGCTGTACGGTGTCGGAAGGCTGGGCCGATGCAGCGCTCAAGCACTTCGACGATCCGCGGGTGGCGGCCGTCGCTCCGCTGGTCCGCGACGCCCAGCGGTCCGACCACGTGCTGGCGATCGGCGTGGATTACAGCGTTGGCGGAGCGCGCCGGCAGCCCCGGCAGCGGCTCGATCGGGCGTCCGCGGCCGGCGCCAAGGCGGTGTTCGGCGCGTGCGGTTTTGCCGGCTTCTTCCGCAAATCGGCCCTCGACGCTGTCGGCGGCTGGTCGAATCAAACCGGGGCAACGCTGGCCGACGTCGAACTGGCCTGGTCGCTGCAGCGATCGGGCTATCGGGCGATCTGCGAGCCGGCGGCGCAGGTTTACGCGAGTCGAGTGCCGATTCCGCGCGAAGGAGCGCTGCGCCAGGGTTTCTACGCGGAACGGCTGTTCTGGCGCAACGCCGGGTCAGTCGGCTGGATCAAGTCACTGGCCATGCACCCCTTTACGGTGGCCGCCGACACGCTGGCGAGCCTGACCAGTCCTGCGGTCGTCCTGCGGCTCGTCGGACGGTTATGGGCCTGTTGCCAGACCGGCTACTACGTGCGGCATTATCAGGAGCTGCGCCACGGAATGGATCCGGCCGACGTGGTTCCGATCGAGCCGCCTGCCGGCCGCTTGAGAGTGGATGGTGGCCACGGCGCCGCCGGGCCACAGAGATCGAAGCGCGCGGCGTCGCGCCTAGAGCGCTGTACACTCGCCTCAAGCGTTCTCTCGCCGGACCCCCGTCACCGAGTTGCGCCGAACGGGTGGGCGTTCAAGCGAACGTGCCACGCCAGGCGTGTTCCCAGCGGCGCTGGCGCCGCTCGCAGCACATCTGAGCGTGGCACGTTCTTTTTCAACTCGCCAGGCAAGTTCGCTCGATTCGCACGAGCGGCTGCCTGTCCCTCCGAGTAACTGTCCTGCGGAAGACTATTCGTCCCCTTCCGCGGTGTCTTCGTCAGCCAACCCCTTCTTGCCGGGGTAGAACAACTCGACGGTGGCGTGGAAGAGTGTCAGATCGTCCTCGGCCTTGGCCTCGGCCCGGAACTTGGCCGCCAAACGAGCCAACTGAGACTTGCCTTCCGGCCAACGGACCTCCATCACGCGGGCACAGTCCTCGAGCAACTGGTAAACCCGGGCGCGGGTCACGCCCATCTGCCGCGACTGATGGCGCACGCTTTGCGGATCTGAGTTGATGCCCAGGCGGCCGGCGCTCAAGCCGTGGATCGTCTCCCCGGTGTCGATCTTCAGTTGATCGAGTAGCGGCACGCTCAAATGATCGCGGACCTCGTCGATCGAAGGCACTCCCGGACGGCTCATCCAATCGGCGATCCAGCGCTCGAGCGGCAGGATGAACTTGGGCACGAAGCGGATTGCGACGTGCTTGTCCGTGCCGGCGTCGGCCAGGATTTCGTTGGCGATGTAGAACACTTCGAGCACCACGCGGACCCGCTTCTCGCCGTGCGTCTTGAGCTGGCGAATCTCCGACACCGAGTGCAGCATGTAGTAATCGAGCGGCGTATGCCAAATGACCGTCGGCAACGCCAACAGGCTGGGGGCCAGGCGGCCGAGTTTCTCGCGGCCGATGTCGTGCTTCCGCACGGTTTCCAGCCACTGCGTCCACAGCGCCTCGGAGACGAGCGACGGATCGAACGCCACCTTGTTCTTTTTCGGCTTGTCGAGCGCGGCGCCTTGGCTCCGCCAGGTCGTTCATGCCAAAGGGCACCGCCGGCGGGTGGTCTTTCGTCGCGCGCGACAGCAATTTGACCAGCGAGCTGATCTTCTTCTGGCCGATGCCGGCGGTCGCCGACAGTTCTTCGAACGGGGTCTCCAGCAGATCTTTGATCGTGCGGCCGAGGAATGCCAGCGGCAAACGCCGATCGTTCGGCATGGCCCAATAGGCTAGCGGCCGTTCCATCCGGTCGGCGAATTTTTCGTCCAGCAGAGTCTTGCGAACCGTCTGAAAGCTGCTGACGATCTTGTAGTCTTCGGCCGAGGTAACCTTATGCGATTTCATTTTCTTCTCCTGTCCGCTTCGATGCGGGCTGTTGCTGGACGCGTAATGCGCCCTATTGGGTGCCTCTTCGTTCGAAACCTGGCCACTGGACGGGTTGTCCTTGGCCAACTCTTCCCCCAGCGGTCCGATGCCGCAACTTTCAGCCGCTGGTTGCTGGCGCTGAAAAGCCGCACTCATCGTCGCGATACCGTTGGCACGTGAACTCCCAATCGTTCTCACTTGGACGCAATGAACCAAAGGTCCCTCGCGGCCAAGCGCCCCTCCTGGGGCTCCCGAGCCGATCGATCGCACATGCCTGGGCAGGTGACGCATTGGGCAAGCCACAGCCACTGCTTGCCCCAGCACCCGTGCGGCCCTAAGCCGCGACGAACCCCGTGCCCGCGATGACTACCGGAGAGATCGCCCGACCCGCTGCCCGTTGCGTCCCGGGCTGACGTGTTCCATGTCAAAGCAATCCCCCCACGCGCCTTTATTTTTATGCAGTCGTGGAATTTCGTCAAGTGATAGGGGTTTAAACAGGTGTCGTAAGCATTTACCACGAAATGATTTGCAAAAAATGAAAAATGCTATTTCCGTGCCCGCGTACCCCCCAGTTGCGTTACAGGTTTTTAATCAGATTCAAAAAACCTGGATTACGATCCAGCGTGTCCGGCGCGGTTGCCGTCGGTGTCGGCGACTGTTTTTTCGCTCTTGCGGCCTGGAAGGCACGCCTCGGTCGGCACTCATTCGCACGCGTTGTGCGCTTTTGTGTTCCCGGCTCCGCGCATGCGCAAGGGTTTGCTGGCCGGCAGAGCGGCGTCCTCCAAAAAAGTCCATTTGCTCTGGAACGGACGCTTTGTCGACCGCCAGAATCAAAGCCGGGCCATCGCCGCGCGCATTTTTTCACGATTGCCAGTCGTAGGTGAATCTTGTCGGATCGGACTGCGAAGTTTTGCATCGTGGGCGCAGGCTCGTCCGGCCTGGCGGTCGCCAAGAACTTCCAGCAAGCCGGGCTCGCGCTGGACGTGCTGGAGCGCGAGGACGACGTGGGCGGAAACTGGTATTACGGCAAGCCGGCCAGCAGCGTCTGCAAGTCGACGCATCTGATCTCGTCGAAAGCGCTCACGCAGTTCACCGACTTTCCGATGCCGGATGAGTATCCGGATTACCCCAGCCAGGAGCAGGCTTGGGAATACTTGCGCTCGTACGCGCGGCATTTTCAGCTCTATGAGCGGATCGAGTTCAATCGATCGGTCGAATCGATCGAGCCTGGTGACGGACATTGGACAGTCGCGCTTGCCGGCGGCGAGGTTCGCCGCTATGGCGGCGTGGTGATTGCCAACGGCCACAACTGGGATCCGCGAATTCCCGCCTACCCGGGTTCGTTCGCCGGGCTGGCGGTTCACTCGTCGCAATACAAGACACCCGAGTTGCTTCGCGGCCGGCGAGTGCTGGTCGTGGGCGGCGGCAACTCGGGCTGCGACATCGCCGTCGAGTCGGCCCAGAATGCGGCTGCGACGTTTCAGAGCGTGCGCCGCGGATATCACTACCTGCCCAAATTCCTGTTCGGCAAACCCACGGACCTGTGCGGCGAGCGGTTGTTGCGCACTGCGCCTGCCGCTCTGGCTGCGCCGCCTTATTACCCGCCGCGTCGTACACCTGGCGCTGGGCGGACCGCAAAATTACGGATTGCCCGCTGCCGACCACAAACTGTTCGAAACGCATCCGATCATCAACTCGCAGATGTTGTATTACGTCGGGCACGGGAAAATCGACGTCAAGCCCGACGTCGAGCGGCTTTGCGGCTCTCGGGTTCGGTTCGTCGATGGCAGCGAAGAAGCGATCGACGTGCTGGTCTACGCCACCGGATTCCGGATCAACTTCCCGTTCATCGATCGCAGGCACCTCAATTGGTCGCGCGACCGGCCCGAGCTATACTTGAACATCTTTCACCCGCAGTACGACAACTTGTTCGTGGCCGGACTGATCCAGCCCGACAGCGGACAATGGGGACTGGTCGATTACCAGGCGCAATTGATCGCCAGGTTCATTCAAGCCTGTCGGCGCTTGCCCGTCCGCGCCGAACGCTTCCGGCGGCGCAAGCGGGCGCATCAGCCTGACCTGGGTTCGGGGATCCGTTACCTGCGCACGCCGCGACACCTGCTGGAGGTGGAGCACTTCAGCTACCGCCGTCGGTTGCAGGAATTGATCCGTTCGCTGGATTAGCGCGGCGGCACGCCTGTCGAGCCTGCGCGTTAACCGCCCGCGGCTTCAGGATTCTCCGAACGGATTGGCCGCTTTCGATTTGCCCTTTTTTCCGTTCGCTGGGGCGGCTCTTTCGGCTGCGGACTTCTCCGCCGAGGCTTTTTCCGACGTTGCTTTTTCCGGCTGCCCCTTCCGCTGCGGGCTTTTCCGGGGCCGCCTTTTGTGGGGCGTCCTGCGCCGGCATTTCGCGCGATTCGCGGTCGTCGCGCAGTTCCTGCACCGTCACCTTGACGAACAAGAACAAATTCGGCCGATCGGCGTCGGGCGCGCTTCTCCGACGTCATCCCGCCGATCAACATCACCCGGTCGGCCGGCACGCGGAGCGTAGTGCCCAACTGTTGGATGGCCAACCGCGGGCGGTCGAGCGCTGCGATAATCGCTGCCGGACCCGGTAGCGCGCTGCCGTCGTCGTCATTGGCTGCCGCGGCGCGCGGGCGCCGGCCGCCGGTTTCAACAGGTCGGTCACCTGGCTATGGATGTCCAGCACGACAAACTTGCCGCTGGTGTTCGAGATCGGCGTGACTTGCAGCGCGGCCCCTTCCTGAATGATCGTGGTCGTGGGCTGATAAACGACGATCGGTTGGCTGCTCTCCTTTTCTTTGCCCGCGATGTGTCCCAGGACCTGCGGCTGAATGTCCGTAACCAGCAAACTTTGCCGGGCCGTCTGCGTGCTCACCGTTTGGCCGTTGTAACAGGTCAGCGACGCCCGATAGCCGACCTGCTCGGGCCGATTCGGGCCGGTAAGTTCGGCCAGCAGCGTGTCCCAGACCTGGGGATCGACCACGCCGAACGCGGGCACCGCTTCGCCCTTGGCCACCGGTTCGCCGCCAGTGAACAGCGCGGCGACGCGGGCTTCGTCGAGCCACAGCCACCAGGCGCGCACCGAGATCGTCCGCAGCGTGCCCCGGCGCTGGCGGAACAATTGCAAGAGCGCCTCGATCTGGTCGTGATTCTGACGCGTCGACGAGATCAGCAGCGCATTTCCCAGCCGGGCGATCGAACCCGAGCCGCCGACCTCGTCCCAACTGGCCGGCGAGATCGTGGACGTGATTGCTTGAATCAAGTCCTCCATGCTCGACCAGGGGCTGGCCGGATTGGCGGCTTGTCCGCCCTGCGTTGCCTGCTGATGCAGCGTGCGCTGGTCCCCTTCAGGCAATTTCGCGTTCTTGTCCGGCAGGCTGAAGACGCCACCGCCACCGCCCATCCCGCCGCCCATGCCGCCACCCATTCCCATGCCGCCCATGCCACCGCCGCCGCGCGTCTGCTCGACGGTCGGTCGCGGAAACAACGGAGCGCGGGTCTTGGCGAGTCCCTCGAACCGTTCCGCCGTGTAGGGGGGAGCGATGGCAAACAGATCGCTCAGGTCGTAGAGCCGCACGACCAGATCCTCGCGGCGCTCCGGCCCGCGGCCCGCCGATCTGCGTCACGTGGCTGTACCGTTTGGGCGTCGACTCTGTTTCGTCCAATTCCTGTTGCAGCGATGCGATCTTTTCCCGCAGGGTTTCGGCGCGAGGCGTTTGAGCCAGCGCGGGCGCGGCCGAGGAACAAGTGAGCGCCGCAACAACGACACGAGCGCAGTCGTACGCATGATGGGCCTCCTCCAGGTTGTAAGAAACACCGGACGTGAGCTGCCAGCCTGTTCCGGCAAGCCGGCAGCGCAGGGCAGTATAGAGGTGCAGCCCGCCAAAGGCAAAAATTTTCAACGCCGAATCGTCGGCGGATCCGCCGGTCGAGTGCGGCGGAGCCGACATCGGCGCGCGGGTGGGGCTCAGGAATCGTCGGATTCCGCGGCCGGTTCCTTCGCCCCGGGGGCATCAGTTTTCGCCTTGCGCTCGGGTCCGGTGCCGATCTTGCGTCCGTAGCGCGACAGTTCGGGATCTTCGCTCTTGGCGAACCAATCGCCGAACTCGCGGTAGGCATCGGCGGCCGCTTTGTCGTCGGGCAGGCGATTGATGATCCGCACCGTGGCCGAAGCCAGCCGCAAATGCCGGGCGTCGAGCTCGTGCGATTGGCAATACTTTTTCAGTTCGGCCACGAGCGGGGCCAGGTCGGCCGGCTCGACCGTGTCGGCATCGAGGGCCTGCCGCTCGAGCAGGTAGAATCGCACGCTTTCGGCAACCTCCTTGCGCCTCGTCCTCGGTGTGGGCCGCCGCCAGTTTGGCCAGTTGCTCGTCGGCTTTGGCGTCCCCCTTGTCGGCCAGGGCGTGCAGCGCCGATAACTTATTGAGCAGCGCTTGGCTGGCCAGGTCATCCTGCTCGCCCGAGCTGAGAATGCGATCGGCCGCTTCGATGATGGCTTCGTGGAATCCCGGGCGTTTGCGGAGGCTGGCCGGTTTGGTCAGCATCTTGCGGATGAACTCGGCCAGTTCGGCTCGTGACAATTTCGGCCCGGCCAGATACGGATTATCCGCAGCCGCCGGTTCTTCGGCCGATGCCCTGCTGCACGGCGCGATGCCGCAATTGACGATGCCGAGTGCCAGCGTGCCGCAACATGCCAGGACCAAGGGAAATAGGGCGGAACGCACGCGAACCAGGCGAAGCATGGCAATGCCTTTGTACGGCTTGTTGACAATGACAGCGATGCACGCACTCAACAGGGCCATTCTACGTTATTTCGATGTCGGTCGCACTTGCCCCATTTAAGGGCCATGTGGTTAGTTTAATCCAAGTCGTCCGGATTGCCTGTTTCAGGATCGGCGTCTTCAACTCCGACCATCCAGCAGCCGTCCATCACCGCAATAAAACGCCGGTTTGGAAACCGAAACTTAGGCGGGATTTGATCGAGCGGAATTCGCGACGGAAGCTCGTCGCGATCGGCCGGAGAAAGTATCACGTCGATCGTGCCCGGGGTCAGGCAGCCGACGACTCTCGCGGGTACTCGGTACATGAATTCATTCTAACGGCGTTGCGGCGTGCAGAGCGCCGAACGGCGATTCTCTACTCGTTGGGAAAGTGTCCCATGCCCTCCGCCCCCCGCTCTCCCACGCCGGATTCGAATATGCCGCGGCCGCCGTCCACGGGCAGACAAACGCCGGTGATGAACGTGTTCTCGAGCAGAAATAGAACTGCTTCGGCAATGTCCTGTCCGCTGCCGGGCCGCCGGACCAAGGTGCCCTCGGCGCATAGCGTTGTTGCTCGGGGCTGGCCGAATCGGGCAGCATGATCGGGCCCGGCAGCACCGCGTTGACGCGGACCCGAGGATTTCGGCGGCCCAGTTCGACTGCAAACGAGCGCGTCAGAGCGGGAATCGCCCCCTTGGAGGGAAAATAGGCCGCGTAGCCCATGTACGGCCGATCGATCGCCACATCGCCAAAGTTGACGATCGCTCCGCCCGTGGCCTGGCTGACCATCCGCAGTCCGACGCGCTGGCAACACAGGAACGTGCCCAGCACGTTGACTTCGAAATGCTCGCGCACGTCCTCGGGCGTGACTTGCTCCAACGGGCTGGGCCGCCAAATGGCCGCGCCATTGACCAGCGCGTCGATGCGGCCGAAGTGGTTGCCGGCGTCGTCGAGCATTTTATCGAGGGCCGCGGCGTCGCGCAGATCGGCAGTCAGCACAATCGCCGCACCGCCGGCACGCTCGAACTGGCTGGCGAGCGCTTCGGCCGCGGCCTGCGAACGGTTGACGTGCAAGATCAGCCGATAGCCGCGGGCGGCCAGCGCTTGCGCGACGGCACTGCCGATGCGGCGTCCGGCGCCGGTGACGAGCGCGACGGGCCGCGCTTGCGGATCGCCACTTGAACCTTGATCGCTCGGACTCGCAGCGCTCATGGGACCGGCTGCTGATTGTGGAATTCGGTGATGATTCGCCAGGCCTCGTCGGGCGTATCGGCGAAGGAAAACAGGCGCAGATGCTCTTCGTCGATCATGCCCTCGTCGGCCAGAAATTGGAAGTCGATCACCTGCTGCCAATATTCGCGGCCGAAGAGGATGATGGGAATGTCCTGCATCCGCCGCGTCTGACGCAGGGTCAAGGCGTCGAACAACTCGTCGAGCGTGCCGAATCCGCCGGGAAACACCACCAGCGCCTTCGCCCGCAGCAGAAAGTGCAGCTTGCGGATGGCGAAATAATGGAACTGGAAGCACAGGTCGGGCGTGATGTAGGGGTTGGGCTTCTGCTCCGCGGCAGGCGGATGTTCAGCCCGATCGACTTGGCGCCGACGTCGCATGCGCCGCGATTGGCGGCCTCCATGATGCCCGGCCCGCCGCCGGTGACGATCACGACGTACTCGGCCGCGCCGTCGAGCTGGCAGCGGCTGGAGACCAGGCGGGCGAAACTCGCGGGCGGCGTCGTAATAGTGGCTCTTGGCCAGCAGCCGCTCGGCCCGGCGCTGCGCCGCGCTGCAAGGCCGCGTCTTGCGGGTCGGCGGCCAGCGCGGCCTGGGCCGCGTCGAGCCGCTGCTCGGCGGCAGCCGCTCGACGATCCGCGTGCTGCCGAAGACGACGATGGTCGACTCGATGCCGTGCTGCTCGAGCCCCATCTCCGGCTTGAGCAGCTCGAGTTGCAGGCGGACCGGCGCAGCTCGCGCTGGGCCAGCAGTTTGGTGTCCTGTTCGGCCAGCACGTAGCTCTGCGAATTCAGGATCGCTTGCAGGTTACGCTGTTGTTCGGAATTCATGTGTCGTGGTCAAGCAGGATTTGCAAGTGCCGACCCGGCAAGCGGGTTATCCGGGCGCGGCGTCGGCGGCACCATTCAATTCGAATCTTTCTCCCATCCGCGGCACGACCGTGTTCCAGGTACCGCGTGCGCTTCAGCTCTTCGGCCAGGGCCAACGCGCTCGGCTTTTCGCCATGCGTCAGAAAAACCTGCCGCGGTGCCGCGAGCGGCGCCAGCCAGCGCAACAGCTCGCTGTGCCCGGCGTGGCCGCTGAGACTCGACATCTCGACGACCTGGGCTCGCACCGGCACATCGCGTCCGAAAATCCGCAGCCGCTCGGCGCCGCGCTGCAGGTCGCGGCCGCGGGTGCCTTCGGCCATGTAGCCGCCCAGCAGCACCGTATTTTTCGGGTCCGGCAGCCGCTGGACCAGATGGTGCAGGATGCGGCCGCCCGTCATCATGCCCGACGAGGAGATGATCATCGCCGGCCCATTGACAGCGTTGATCTTTTTCGATTCCTGCATGGAGCGGGCGAGCTGCACGTGACGCAGGTCGAATTCATAGTCTTTGTCGATCGCCAATCCTTCGGATAGATCGTGCTCGCCGGCGTAATAGCGGTAGATGTTCCAGCCGCTGACGGCCATCGGGCTGTCGAGGTAGATCGGGAACTCGGGAATCCGCCCCTTCGCCATCAGGATTTGCAGCAGGTAGATCATTTGTTCGGCCCGGCCGACGGCGAACGAGGCCATCAGCATGACGCCGCCGCGGGCGATCGCGGCTTTGACCACGGCGGCCAACTCGTCGCGGACATCGGCCGCGGGGTGATCGCGGTCGCCGTAGGTGCTCTCGCAGACCAGGAAATCGCAGGGCGTGGGGGGCCGGGTTGTAGTAGAGCGGCGCGTGGTAGCGGCCGACGTCGCCGGAAAACAGCAGCCGCAACGGCCGGGCCGAGTCGCGGATTTCGACCTCGATCATGCACGAGCCGAGCAGGTGCCCCGCATCGTGGTAGCGGGCCCAGATCGGCTCGGCGGGCGAAAACCATTCGCCCCGCCGCACCGTGCGAAATTTTTTCATCGCCCGCTTCACGTCATCCGTGTCGAACAGCGGCAGAGCCGGCCGATGCTTGGAGAAGCCCTTGCGGTTGGCGTAGTCGGCGTCTTCCATCTCGTTCTTGGCGGAATCCAGCAGCACCAGCTCGGCCAGATCTTCGGTTGGCGGAGTCGAGTACACCGGTCCGGCAAAGCCGTCTTTGACCAGCCGCGGCAGGTAGCCCACGTGGTCGATGTGGGCATGGGTCAGGACGACGCTTTGCACCTTGGCCGGCGGAAAGGCCAGCGGCTGCCAGTTGCGCAGACGCAGCTCCTTCATGCCTTGAAACAGTCCGCAATCGATCAGCACCCGGGCTTTGCCCGCCTCGATCAGATACTTCGATCCGGTGACGGTCTCCGCCGCGCCGAGAAACGTGATTCGCGCCATCCACCGCCTCGCTGACAAGCTTGAGGGCTCCCTGGGTCCGGGTCAATGTAACGTGCCGCAGCGGCCGAGGATAGAACGCGGTTCCAGGCCCGGTTTCTCGAGCCAGCCGGTTTGTTCTCATGCCCATCGGGCTGCGCAGAGCGAAGGCACGGCCTCGCCGTCAACGGCTCGGCAGATGGCCCGCGCTGGATTGAAAATACTTCTTCCGGCGCTCGTGCGTGGCGGCCGGTTGGCTGGCTTGCTCGGCGCCGCAGGTCTGCGAGGTTGGCCTGGCACCAGCGACAGCCTGTGACCTGGACGTGAAAGTCGAAGTAGGCGGACTGGTCCGCTTCGAGCGTGCCCAGCAGGTAGTTGCCCCACTGCTCGCGGGTGGGGCAACTCAGTCGATGCCGTCGCCAGATCTCGCCCAGCGAATGAATGCCGGCATCGCGGCGGGCGGCCACTTCGCCGAGCCGCGCCAGCAGCGTGGCATCGCCGCGGGCCGCGCGTTCGAATTCGGCCATGGCTTCGGGCGCCAGGGCCTCGTCGAGATAGGCCGTCAGTTCGGCGTCGGAGAGCGTGCGTTTCATGACGGCTCGTGCAGTTCGGGAAAGACGTCGGCGCTGGGCTGCTGTTTGCGGACCAGGGTTCGCAGCCGCTCGAGGAATTCGAATTTGAAGTTGGCCACGGACTGTTCGCTGAGGGCGAGTTGGCCGGCCGCTTCCTTGTTGCCCCAGCCGCGCACGAACACGAGTTCCAGGCAAGCCAGCTTGTTCCAATCGCCCCTTTTGCGCAGCCGCTGGATCTGGTCTTGCATCGCGGCCACGAGCGCATGCTCTTCCAGGTCGCGGCGTTCTCCGCTGCGGAGCAGGCTGCTGGCTCCGCGCAAGCGGGCCGGGGGCTGCCAGGAGCCGCTCGAGGTGGGGGCCGCCAACGGCAGCGTGGGCCGCCGCCCCTCGCGCCGCAAATGATCGGTCAACTTGTGGGCGGCGATCGAAAACAGGTAGCTCTCCAGCGACCGCGATTGATCGTAATTCGGCAAGCTGGTGAGAAAGCCGAGAAACGTTTCCTGAACCACGTCTTCGCTGGCTGCCCGATTGCCGATCCGAGCCTCGACGAAGGCCAGCAGGCGCCCCTCGAAGCGGGCGATCAATTCGCGCCAAGCGTCGTCCTGGCCCGCGCGGACGCGATCGACGAGCAAACGATCCGATTCGGCAAAGGGCGACATTCGAGCGCCAACGAGAGCGGTAGACAACCGGGTCCGCGCGAGCAGCCGGTCGCCTCAGGCATCGGAATCGCCCGCTAAAGCACGCAGATTCCGACGGCGCCGGCCGCCACTAAGAGTATCGCCAGCCCCGACGCCCAACGCAACCGCCGGCGATACAGTCCGCCGGTGGCCAAATCGAGCTTGAGATGGGCCAGCAACGTGCCCAGCGCGGCGATCGCCAGGGCGAAGCCGCCGGCGGCATAGCGCAGCCGATGCGAAACGAAAGCCGCCCGCCACAGCCGGTGCAATTCGCCACGCAACTCGTCGTCGAATTCGAGCAATGCGTGCCACTGGCGCATCGTTCCCACCGATGCGTCGACCGTTTCCGCATACAGCGGTGCTTGACGAGATGCTGGCGCAAGTACGCCGGATCGATGTCGATCAATTGCCCCGCCCGGTCGTCGCCGAAATAGTTCGTCAGGTATTCCTCGAACGACCGGACCATGGCGCTCCCCAGGGCTTGCTGGCACTCTCCGTCGGTCGTCCACAGGCCCGATTTCACCGCCACCAGGTACGTCTGATCTTGGATGCCGGGCGCGCGGTCCACCCAGTCGGGCCGCACGCGGCTCACTTGGGCAAAGTCGGGCGCAAATCCAAGTGCCGGCCGGCGTCCGGCAGGGCTGCCGCGGAGTCCTGGCTGGCAGCGGGCGCCGAGACGAGCCTTTCCACAACATGCCGGGTCGGCTGGCTCTCGGAGTGTGCCGGCCCAGATACCAACTGCGGTGGCTGCGGCGCGGGGACCGCCACGAACCAGCCAAACAGCGCCAGCACGCGCGATGCAGCAAGCGGCCCAGCCGAGAAATCGTACCGCCGACACAAGCACTGCTCGCGTCTTGGGGTTCACCAACAGAATGACCAGCAGGGGAATCCCCAAGGTCAATCCGGCCAGCAACACCACGCCTAGCGAAATGATCGGCACGGCCGACATCGATGTGTTCTCCATGGGCGTGCTTTCGCAGAATTCAACGCAGGATCAATACGGCTCGCGCGGCCGATCGGCTTCGGGCACCCAAGGGCTGGCCAACTGAATCGCCATCGACATGATCGCCGCCACCATCAGCCCCCAAGGCTGCGGAAACGGCCAGAACAGGTTGAGCACCCAGGCTACCAGCACCGTGCAAACGGTCGTCCACAGGCTAAGCCGCACCGACCGCAACGGATCGGCCTGGCGCCACCAGCGCACGATCACGAACAGGAATCCGAAATACGCCACGAAAGCCGGCAGTAGCGGCGAGCCGTCGAGCACGCTGTAAAAATTGGCCGGGATATGGTCGTTCTTCCACTGCGGCTGGATCTCGAAAGGCAGATTGACCCAGAGCGCCTTGTCCAGACCGAAGGCCGCGGCTCCGAAGCCCAGGCCGATCACCAACAGGGCAAACCGGCGCAAGGCTTGTTCTCCCTGCGTCCCTTCCCACAGCTTGGCCGGTATCTGCACCGCCCAGCGCCCAGGGTGCTGGTCAGCGCCAGCCAGGCAAATTGCTCCGGCTGCGCCGACTGCCCGCGCAGCAGCACCATGACCACCGCCAAGGCCAGCGCCGCCGCCGCGGAGAAGAGCAGCGAGCCGGCCAGGTCGGCCACGCGCTCCTGCTGCGCTCTTGACGACGATCGCCGCGGCGGCCCGCTCGCCTGGCCGGCGCGGGCGGCCCGCCGGCTGCTCGCTCGAGCGCAGCGGCGGATACGGCCTCGCCGTGGCATCTGTGGCCGCCGGCGACCCGGCAGGCCGGCCGACCGCGGCGTCCGGCGGATTGCGCCGGGGGCTCACCAAATGCACGATCCAGCGGACGATCCTGTAGCCGCCGTAGGCCGCCACGCCGATGACCGTCAGCTTGAGCCAGGCCGGACTGGCAAAGATGCCCAGCAGGATCAAGAACACCTTGGCCGGCGTGGAAAGATTGCCGTTCTTCCAATAGTCGATGCCGCGCCGGCCCTGCTCGCGCACGAACCGCCACACGGGCTCGTCGCCGGCCCCTGGGACCAGGGCCGCGGCGCCGGCCGCTGTGGCCGGAAACGCAGCCTGGTAATCGCCCAGACCCTGCCGGCCGGCTGCCGGGACGGTTTGCGGCAAGGCAGCCATCAACTGTTCGACCGAGTTGAAACGGATTGCCGGGTCTTTGGCCAGGGCGCGTCCGACCACGCTGCGCAGCGGCTCGCTCAAATCGCGCAAGTCCGGTTCGGCGGTCAGGTGTTTCATCAACACTTCGCCGACGCTTTCCCCTTCGAACGGCACGCGGCCGGTCAGCATCTCGTAAAGGATGATGCCCAGGGCGTAGATGTCGATTTCCTTGCCGTAGCGGCCGTTGGCGACCTCGGGGGCCATGTAGTGAACGGTGCCGATGCTCTCGGTCTGACCGCTGCGGCGGCTGCACGAGATGAACTTCGACAGCCCGTAGTCGCCCAGCTTGACGAGGCCTTCGTCGCGAAAGACGTTGCCCGGCTTCAGATCGCGATGCACGATGCCGTGGTCGTGCAAATAGAGCACGCCGGCGGCGATGCCGCACAGCCAATCCAGCGCTTCTGGTCGGCGACATGCCGCTGGGGATGGCGTCGGATCGCCTCTTCCAGCGATTCGCCGCCGACGATATTCCATGATGACCCAGCTGTTGTCCTGCTCGTCCTGGCGGACGTCGTACAGGGCGACCAGGTTGGGATGTTTGAGATTCAAGCAATGGGTGACGCCGCGCAGCTCGACGTCGAGATTGCGGCGGATCAGCTTGAGCGCGACCTCCTTGCCGGCGTCGCTGACGGCGAAATAGACCTCGCCGAAGCCGCCGCGGCCCATGCCCCGCTTGATGGTGTAGCCGTCCAGCGGTCGCGCGCCGGTGGCGTACAGGAATCGCGGCTCGGCCAGTGCAGTGCCGGCCCCGCGTGCTCCGTGGCAGCGTTTGGCGTCGCAGCGTGTGGCGTTACGGCGTCTGGCATGCCTGCAGGATCCATCACGAGCGGTGCTTGCTCGGCGGTCATCGTGGTTTGTCCGGTTTTCCTTAGCCGCGGCTTGCTCGAACATCCGTGCGCGAGTGCGCGGTGCGCTAGTGGGCGTCTATTCTAACACGCCGGCCGTCAGGCCGGGTCAGCCGTGCTCGGCCTGGCAGGCGTTCGCAGTCGGTGCCTCAATTCTGCAACCGCCGCTTAGGGCTAGATTCGCCGCCGCGCTGCGAATCTTGGTTGCGAGCGGTTGATTGCGGCTTTTTCGGCCGGAACCCGTTTGCTAGCGAACCTCCTCCAGGCAAAAGGAAAACCCTTCGCCACGGACCCGTGAGCCGATCGCCACCGGTCCGCGGCTTTCGAACACCCGGCCATCGATTTCGAATTTGCCGGATGCCAGGCAGATCAGTCCGGCCGGCTGGCGAAACAGCACCACGTCGAGCGGCCAGTCGCGGCAAACGACGTGGCTGTTGGGTTTGGGGCCCAGGATGCAAGAATCGGCCATTAACAGCAAAGCGTCGCACGAGGGACGCGTGCGATGAAATCCGGCCAGGTCGATTCGGGCGGTGGCCGAGAGCGCATGGGGCCGGCGAAACCGCAACTCGACCGGCCCCAACGTCAGCCGGTCGCCATCCGCGAGGACCGCCGGCGCCGCCATCCGGCTGCCGTTCAGCCACGTTTCGCGCACGCTCTGGGCCACGTAGCCTTCCGCGTCGCGACGGATTGTGAGCTGGTGGCGCGACACGTCGGCCACCAGCGGCACTTCGACCGGGTTGTCGGGCACCGCCTGTCCAAATCGCACCTCGGCGCCCGGACAAACCAGATAGCCGCCGACCGCGTCGATCCAGATCAGGAACCTCGGAGGTGCGGGTCGGTTGGACAAGGGGACGCCCCTTTGCACCCGGAAAGATGCAACCAGAATTCGTTCGTGCTTTAGTGACGCAGCGCAATAAACCGGCGGCTGTTAGCCGCCGGCTTTTCGAACGCTTGTCAGCCGAGAGAGAGTTTGGTTTTCCATTCCCTACACTCTACCATCTGCTCTCGATCCCCTCATTTTTCTGCGACTTGCGAGGAGCCGGCGGGAGCCAGATACTCGGTCACCTGGTCGACGATGTTCTCGCTCTGCGAGGCCGAGACCGGAATCTCGTCGTGCAGGTCGCCTTCGACCGAGAGCATCCGCTCGGTCACATTGAGCCGAGTGCGCAGGTCGCTGACCAGCTCTTTGGCCCGGCCCAGTTGACTATCGTCGAAATTGAAGTTGCTGGTCGTCTGGGCCACTTCGATCATCTTCAAGCGGGCGTCCAGATTTTCGACCTCGACTTCCAACTGCCGCTTGGTGGCCAACATACCTTCGAGCTTCTGGCGGGCCGCATCGAGACTCTTTTTGCGGGCCGTCTGGATGTCTTTGAGGCTGGCCAGCGTGGCGTCGCTGGTCTTGAATCGCTCGAAACGGTTGGCCAGGTCGTTTTTCACCTGGCCCAGGGTATACGTCCGGCCGCCGTATTCGTAGGACGCCAACTTGCAGGCCGCGTCGCTGTTCAGCTTCGCCAGCTCGCCGCGGTCCTTTTCCAGCTTGATTTCGCTGGCGGCAATTTGCGTCGCCAGCCGGTCGACTTCCACTTCTTCCTGGGCAATCACGTGCATGTTCTTGCGGATGTCGGGCACGAGGTTTTTGACCATCTTGCGCGCCCGATCGAGCTCGAACGAGAGCGGCACGGCGTTTTTCACCGAGTCCTTCACCATTCCGGCCGAGGTGTGGACGTAGCTGACCGCGTCGCGGCCGAAAAACAGCACGCTCAAGAGTGTCAGCCCGGCCAGAGAGAAAACAGTTCTTCGAATCATGGGATTGCTCCTCCGCAAACTAGGTGGGGTCCAATAGGACAAGCCGTGGGTCCGCAGTCGACACATCGTTTTTCTCGCCCGGCTCGGCAAACCGTGGTCGGCCCCTGGCCTCGAGCCCCTCTGGGCGCCTCGGGATTTGGCAAGTGGAAACGAGGTTACGCTTTGGCCAGATGTGCCATCGCAATCAGTTGTTCGCGGGGCCGGCAGCGATCTTGGAGCTTGCGGCGAGAAATTTTTTTCACGAGCTGCCCGGGCGACCATGCGCACGGTCGCTCCGGTGAGCATGGCCGCGCGTGGCATCGGCCGGTCATGCCGATATGATAGGGCGCATGACGGACTCAACGAACGACGTAGAGAATCTTGTCCGCCGAATCCCGTCCAGCGGCCGGGCGCTGGTGCTGGCCGTAACGGGGGGCGGCAGCCAGGCGATCGCCGAACTGCTTACGGTGCCCGGCGCTTCGCAATCGGTGCTCGAGGCGCTCGTGCCTTACAGCGAGCCGGCCCTGGCCCGATTTTTGGGCGGAAAACCAGATCATTCCTGTTCATCCGCCACCGCCCGGGCCATGGCGATGGCCGCCTATCGCCGGGCGCTCGACGACCTGCCGGCACGCGACGACCTCTTGGGCATCGCTTGCACCGCCAGCCTGGCGACCGATCGGCCCAAGCGTGGAGCGCATCGACTGCACGCCGCCTGGCAATCGGCCACGACCACCGCCGTGCTGTCGATCGAACTGGTCAAGGGGCGCCGGACACGACAGCAAGAGGAGCGACTCGCCGCCGCGGTCGTGTTGAATCTGATCGCCGAGGCCTGCGAGCTTGCGGACCGGCTGCCGACGGGGTTGGAGCGCGACGAGCCTGCCCAGCAGGCCGCCATCGTGGCGCCTGTGGCCTGGCAGGACTTGCTGGCCGGCCGCATCGAACGATTCGACCGCCCGACGGAACTGGCCAGGGCGGGGGAGCCGGGCGCTCGTTTTTCCCGGAGCGTTTCATCCGCGCCACGCCGGGCACTTGGCGATGGCCGCAGTGGCCGCCCAACAATTAGCCTGCTCGGTGCTCCACGAAATCTCGATCGTCAACGCCGATAAGCCGCCGCTCGATTTCCTGGAGATCGACGCGCGGCTCGGCCAATTCAGTGCCAACGAAATGGTTTCGCTGACTCGGGCCGCCACGTTCGTGGAAAAGGCCCGGTTGTTTCCGGGGGCCACGTTCGTCGTCGGCGTCGACACGATCGAGCGCATCGCCGATCCGAAGTACTACGGCGGCAACGCCGCCGCTCCGGAGCAGGCCGCCCGTGCGATTGCCGAACGAGGCTGCCGGTTTCTGGTGTTCGGGCGTCTGGCCGACGGCCGGTTTCGCTCTCTGGCGGATCTGCAATTGCCGGACCCGCTGCGGGCATTGTGCCAGGCGGTGCCCGAGGCAGATTTCCGCAGCGACGTGTCGTCGACGGAATTAAGAAGCCGGCAAGCGGAGTGAGAAATGCTGCTTGCCCGCCGCCCTAGCTCCAATCGACTTCGAGCTGGTTCTCGATCCGGTCGACGCCGTCGACGCGGCGCAGTATTTCCTGCGCCATCTGCTTATGGTAGTACGAACCCACGGTGCCCCGCAGCACCACTCGTCCCCGGTCGGCTTCGAACTGCACTGCCCGGTGGGCGAAGTAGGGGCTCCGCCGCAGGGCGGCATCGACCAGGCTGTTCAGGGCAGGGTCGGCGTCGTGCAGTAAGGCAGGCATGGCGGATCGATCGATTGTGCGGGATTGGAAGCCAACGACGTTTCCCTGCTCAGAGGGTCCGCCGCGCGGCGTCCGGCTGGGCGTCAGGTATTTGATCGACACAATGGCGAGACTTGGTAAAGAGTATGGGCCCCAGCGTGAAGAATTCTTTCACCAGGCCGGCCGAGTTTATGGAATGGGACGTAAACGCCGCCTGTTGCCGACGGCCGGCGACCCAATGCCCGCGTTGTCCTTGCCCGTGACGAGCCGGCGCGTGCCAGTGGAGGGGCTACGCGGGTACAATCAAGGCATCGCCGACTGGTCCGGCCAATTTCCCCCCTTTGAACTCTCTGACTCAGCTCCCCTGGGCACCATGGCACGCTGGCCCCGCCACGCTTGGACGTCGATCTTCACGTATGCGGTAATCCTGATTTTGTTCCCCATTCTGTGCTACCTGGCCTACGCCTGGGTTCGCGGCGAATGGGTGGGATTGAACCACTTCTTTTCGGGCCCGGCGACGGGGATCGATTGATGGACGAACGGTTGCTGACCCGACTAAAGTCGTTCGGCCAGGAGCACCTGGCCGCTTTCTGGGACGAGTTGGACCCCGCCGCTCGGCGCGCCCTTGCCGCGCAGATCGAATGTATCGACTTTGACTTGATCCGCCGGCTCGGACAGCACGGCCAAGCGCCTCAGGCCTGGGCCGACATGGCTGCTCAGGCGCTACCGCCTGAGGCAATCCGGCTGGCCGATCGCACCGCCCAGCGGACGGCGCAGGCCCGCCAGCGGGGGCTCGAAGCCTTGCGGGCCGGCGAACTGGGCGTGGTCGTGGTGGCCGGCGGCCAGGGCAGTCGCTTGGGTTTCGACCACCCCAAGGGCATGTTTCCCATTGGGCCTGTTTCGCAGGCCCCGCTGTTTCAGATCTTGTTCGAGAAAGTGCTGGCCCGGGGCCGATCGGCCGGCGCACGAATCCCGCTGTATTTGATGACCAGCCCGGCCACGCACGACGAAACGGTGGACTACCTCTCCGAGCAGGCCAACTTTGGCTTGTCCGCAGACGACTTGCGGATCTTTTGCCAGGGGACCATGCCGGCCGTGGACGCTCAAACGGGCAAGGTGCTGCTGGCCGAGCGGATCGATCGCGGCGAGTCCCGACGGGCATGGCGGCATGCTGGCGGCTTTGGTCCGCAGCGGCGCCCTGGCCGACGCTCGGCAACGCGGAATTCGCCACCTGTTCTATATGCAGGTCGACAACCCTTTGGTGTCGGTTGGCGATCCAGAATTCCTCGGCTATCACCTGCTGGCCGGGTCCGAGCTTTCCAGCCAGGTCGTGGCCAAACGGAATTGCGCGACAAGGTGGGCAACGTGGTCTCGATCGATGGGCAATTGAGGATCATCGAGTATAGCGATCTGAATCCGCTGGCCGACGGGCTCGTCGATCGGCGGACGCCCGCTGGCGACCCGGTGTTCTGGGCTGGCAGCATCGCGGTTCACGTATTCGACGTGGAATTTCTTGCAGCGGATGGCGGGCATGGCCGCGGCCCTGCCGTTCCATCTGGCTCGCAAGACGGTGCCGTACGTCGACCTGCAGACGGGTGGCCGAGTCGAGCCTGGGCAGCCCAATGCCATCAAGTTCGAGCGATTCATCTTCGATCTGCTCCCCGCGGCCGAGCGGGCGATCGTGGTCGAAGTCGATTGGCAGCGGTCGTTCGCGCCGGTGAAAAATGCTCCGGGCGAAGCCTTTGATACGCCCGAAAGCGTACGACGGCAAATGATTGCGCTCGCCCGCGAGTGGGTCGAGCGTGCCGGGGCGACGATCGCGGACAACGTGCCGGTCGAGATTTGCCCGCTATTTGCCCAGGATGAAATCGAACTCATGCGGCGAATACCGCCCGGACTCACGGTGACTCGGCCCCGATACTTTTGCTAGGCTGTCGAGTTGCCGGGCGGTTAATCGCGGGCGTTGTTTTGCGGTTGAGAGCCCGCCTGGCTCCCGCCAGCACGCGGCAAGCAAGTCGAGTCAGCCCCAAATATGTTATATGCCGTCATTATGGCCGGTGGCGCCGGGACCCGTTTCTGGCCGGAGAGCCGGGCATTGCGTCCCAAGCAGTTGCTCAATCTCGTCGGCGGCCGGACCATGATCCAGTCGACGGTTGATCGTCTGGCTGGATTGATCCCGCCCGAGCGGGTGTTGATTGTTACCAACGCCCGGCTGGTCGAGCGCTCGGCGCTCAATTGCCAGAGCTTCCCGCGGGCAGCATCCTGGGCGAGCCGTGCAAGCGCGACACGGCGCCGTGCATCGGGCTGGCAGCGCTGGAAGTCAGCCGCCACGATCCCGCTGCGATCATGGCCGTGATGCCGGCCGACCACGTGATCGGGCCCGAGGCGCTTTTCGCCAGGCGATCGAGTTCGCCGCGGGTTTGGTCGAAGACGCCCCCGGCCGGATTGCGACATTCGGCATCAAGCCGACCTACCCGGCCGAATCGTTCGGCTACATCGAGCGCGGCGAGCCCCAGGGAAAACGGCCACCCGGCACCGCCCGTGTTTGCGGTGAAACAATTTCGCGAAAAGCCGCGGGCCGAATTGGCCGCCGAGTATCTGGCCAGCGGCAACTTCTATTGGAACTCGGGCATTTTCCTGTGGAGCGCGCGGACGATTCTCGACGCGCTCGAGCGGCACGAACCGGAAATGTTCGCCCATTTGCACTCCATCGCCGCGGCCAGGGACCGAGACGACTATGCCGACGTGCTCCAGCGCGAGTTCAGCGCCATCCGCGGCATTTCGATCGATTATGCCGTGATGGAGCGCGCCCGCGACGTGGTCGTCGTCGAGGCGCCGTTCGAGTGGGACGACGTCGGCAGTTGGCAGGCCATCGGCCGGCTCATCGCGGCCGACGCCGAGGGCAACGCGATCCAGGGCAAACACCTGGGCTTGGGCACCACGGGCAGCATCATCCGGACCAGCGGCGATCATTTGATCGTAACGCTGGGGCTCGTCGATTGCATCGTCGTGCACACGCCCGACGCGACCCTGGTGGCCAACAAACACGACGAGGAGTCGATCCGCAAGTTGGTCAAGTTGATCGACGATCGCGGTTGGCAGGACTATTTGTAACGAGCGCGCCATGAACCGCCGCGGCTTTACGACATTGCTCATCTCGGCCGTCAGCGGCTTTGCCCGCCGCGCGGCCGCCGAAGAGCCCGAACCGGTGTCCGGCGGTGGCCTGCCCAATGTCACGCTGCCGACGCTGGGCGGCAAACAGTTTTGGGGGGACGAGTCGTTTTTCCACGGCTGGCACATCCAGAAGAACGCCTTGACGGGGCACTTTCGACTGCTCGACGAGCGCAACTTTCGCCACGCTTGGGGTACGCTCGCCGATTGCCAGGGGCGGCTGGAGGAAATCCGCCGCCGCGAAAAACTGCCCCCCATGCAGGGACCGGCCGTGATCGTGCTGCACGGCCTGGGACGCAGCGCGTCGTCGATGGGCAATATGGCCCAGTTTCTCCGCGCCTCGGGCAAGTACAAAGTGTTCAACGTCACGTATCCGACCACCCGCGGCTCGATCGCCGACCATGCGCAGTGCCTCGGACGGATCATCGGCGGCCTGGACGGCATCGAAACGATTCATTTTGTCGCCCATAGCCTGGGAAATCTGGTCATCCGCAACTACCTGGGCGACACGACCGACCCCGTGACCGGTCGGCCGAGCGAGCGGCGCATCGGGCGGATAGTCATGCTCGGGGCGCCGAACAACGGTGCGCGGCTGGCCGAAGTGTTTGGCCGCACCGGCGCTTTCGAGTTCGTGCTGGGCAAGTCTGCCGCCGAGATCCGCGATTTTCGCGATCTCGAAGCCCGGTTCCCGGCGCCGCAGGGCGAATTTGCGATCATTGCCGGCGGCCGGGGAGGGCCGCAAGGCTACAACCCCTGGCTGACCGGCGACAATGACCTGGTGGTCAGCGTCGAAACCACTCGCTTGCCGGGGGCCAGCGATTTTGCCGTCCTGCCGGTGATCCATACGCTGATGATGGACGACGCGACCGTGCAACAATACACGCTCAGCTTCCTGCAGCACGGGTACTTCATTTCGACCGCGCGGCGGCAACCGATCGCCAAAACGGCCGGCTAGCCGGGCCAGCCAGCCCCGGCCGCTTCTCCCGCCGCGAGTGTAATCGACCGCCTGCTTGAACTATACTCATGGAGCGGACTATTGTTGATAAGTCGCCGTGCAATCGGCGTTGCGATGCACCCCGGAATGCTCTTGCAAGGAATTGTCCTCGATGCCCAAAGCGCTGACCATTTCCGGAATGACGGTCGCGGTGCTGATCATCTTGCTGTTTGGATTCGATCTGGCGTTCGGCCAGCCGTTCAGCAAGGCCAGCATTGCGATGGACATCATTTTCCTGATCTGTGCCGCCGTGCTGGCCTATATGAGCTGGTCGACCTACCGCGAACAAGTCTGACGCCCGTCGGTCGTTGGGCTTTTCCCGCCATCGAGCCGCTGTCCCACCTTAAACCCATCCATTGCAGCGATCATGATCTACTTGAACGTTTGGCTCACCGTCAAGAATCCGGCCACGATTGACCAGGTGCGCGGGCTGCTGACCGAGCAAGCCCGGCTATCGCGTCAGGAACCCGGTTGCGCGCGGTTCGAAGTCTATCAATCGCAGAACGATCCGACGCGATTCTTGCTCAACGAGCATTGGGAGTCGCAGGCCGCGGTCGACGCCCATCGCAAGGCCCATGCCTATACGACCGTTTATCAGCCGCAGGTGCTGCCGCTGGTCGACCGCGAGGGGCATCCGTCGAACCTGGTCGCGTAGGTGCGCACGAAAAACAACTTCGGCGCTCAACCCCTCTCCCTCCAGGGAGAGGCAGAGTGAGGGTCCGCCGAAAGCCGAATTCATATTTCGTGCGCTCCTTGACAAGCGCTGGGAGAAGCCCGTCGCGAACTGTGCCGGTGCCCGCCGGTTGGCGCGTCCGGGCGGTCAGACTATAAAGTGCCTGTAAGTTCGCATCGATGCCGGGCGAACCACTGGCGCCGCGGATGGCTCTCCCAGCAGTTGTTAGTCGAATCGGTTTCCCTGGCCAGAATATATACCGTGGGGACAAGCCCCACGGCTCGCTAAAACTTGCCATCGCCCCGCAGTCTCTCAGACCCCTGGCCCGTCTCCTCACCATGCCCGCTTCCAGCCACGTTCCCGACGCCAAAGGCCGCTACGGCGATTTCGGCGGGCGGTACGTTCCGGAAACGCTCAGCCGGCGCTGGACGAGTTGGCAGCCGAGTACGAAAAGGCGCGCGGCGACGCGGGTTTTCAAGCCGAGCTGGACGATCTGCTGCAGCACTACGTGGGCCGCCCCTCGCCGCTGTACCATGCCCGGCGGTTGAGCGAGCAGTGCGGCGGTGCCCAGATCTACCTGAAGCGCGAAGACCTGAACCACACCGGCGCGCACAAGATCAACAATACGCTCGGCCAGGCGCTGCTCACGCTGCGGATGGGCAAGCGGCGGGTGATCGCCGAGACCGGGGCCGGGCAGCACGGCGTCGCCACGGCCACGGCCTGTGCCCGATTCGGCCTGGAGTGCGTCGTCTACATGGGCGAGGAGGACATCCGCCGCCAGGCTGCCCAACGTGTTCAGCATGCGGCTGCTGGGGGCCGAAGTCCGGCCCGTGACCAGCGGCTCGCGAACGCTGCGCGACGCGATCAACGAAGCTATGCGCGATTGGATGAGCTCGGTCGAAACCACGCATTACATCCTGGGCTCG
Organism: uncultured Planctomycetia bacterium; assembly: GCA_963699445.1. Taxonomy (GTDB): domain Bacteria; phylum Planctomycetota; class Planctomycetia; order Pirellulales; family PALSA-1355; genus CAWCAX01. The sequence continues at coordinate 1,033,218 of CAVOTX010000011.1, read as the reverse complement.
GTCGTCGGGCCGCATCCGTTTCCCGCGCATCGTGCGCGATTTTCAGGCAGTCATCGGCCGCGAAACGATCGAGCAATCGCGGCGGCAACTTGGGCGGCTGCCAGACCTGGTCGTGGCTTGCGTCGGCGGCGGCAGCAACGCGGCCGGCATGTTCTATCCTTTCGTCGAACACGCCGAAGTCGAGCTCCTGGGCGTCGAGGCGGGCGGGCGTTCCGACCGGCCGGGCGATCACGCCTCGCCGCTTGTCCTATGGCCAGCCCGGGCGTGCTGCACGGCAGCCTGAGCTACGTGATGCAGGACGAAGACGGACAGACCTGCGACGTGCATTCGATTTCGGCCGGGCTCGACTACCCGGGCGTCGGGCCCGAGCACAGTTACTGGAAAGACACCGGCCGGGTCGCGCTACACCAGCTGCCGCGACGACGACGCACTGGCCGCGTTCCACCTCTGGCCCGCAGCGAAGGAATTCTGCCGGCGCTGGAAAGTTCGCACGCCGTGGCCAAGGCGACCGAGATTGGCCCGCGGCCGCTCGCCCGACGAAGCGATCGTCGTCTGCCTGTCCGGACGCGGCGACAAAGACGCAGCCGAGATCGCCCGGCTCGGCCAGCCCGGCCGCACGCCTAAGAAATCGTCCCGGATGATCCTATGACCGCCATCGACACAGTTTTTCGCCAATCTGCGCTCCGAGGGTCGCAAGGCACTCATGCCGTTCATCACGGCGGGCGATCCCGACCTGGAGTTCTCGGCGGCCCTGCTGCGGCGAATTGGTCCGTCGCGGCGCGCATCTATGCGAGTTGGGCATTCCCTATAGCGATCCGATCGCCGACGGCGCCGGTGATTCAGGCTTCGTACACGCGGGCGCTGGGACGAAAGATCAAGCTGGCCGATATTCTTCGCATGCTGTCCAGCGTGCGCCCACGCCTGCGGCGCGCCGCTGGTGACGATGGTCAGCTACGCGATCGTTTACCGCCAGGGGGCCGAGGCTACGTCGCCGAGGCCCAAGCGGCCGGCGTCGCCGGCGCGATCGTGCCCGACCTGCCGGTCGAAGAAGCCGAGCCGCTGGCCCGAATCTGCCGCGCAGGCCGATTTCAGCTTGATCCAGCTGGTCACTCCCACCACGCTCGCGCGAGCGGGCGCTGCGCATCGCCGCAAACTTCGACCGGATTCATCTACTACGTCTCGGTCACCGGCATCACCGGCGAACGCACGGAACTGCCGCCAGATCCTGTTCGAGAACGTGGCCTGGCTCAAGCAGCAGACCGACGTGCCGGTGGCCATCGGCTTTGGCATCAGCCGGCCCGAACACGTCCGCGCACTGGCCCCGGTGGCCGATGGGCTGATCGTCGGCTCGGCCATCGTTCGCCGCATTGCCGAAGCCGGGCAAAAGCCGCGCGCGGCCGTGCTGGCGGACGTGGGCGAGTACCTGAGCACGCTGATTGCCGCGCTGGAGCCGGCGGCCAAGCCCTGAGCTTCAGCGGCTCGGGGCCAGACGGAGCTTGCCTTAGTCTGCGCAGTTTATCTATTACCATTTTCGGCGGCCAATGTCCGGCAGAGGACTCCGACACGATCAATAGCTGTAAAATATTGTCCTATTTAATGTTATGATTGATGATCGGAGATTCTTGCCAAGATTACCAACTTGACCCATCGGAGCTTGCCGATTTAATTGGTTGCGGAGAGGTTTCTTGCCGCCCCAGGCAGGACGTCTTTCTGGCGTGGCGATCGGTGTTCCGACCGGCCGCTCGCGCGCGAACAGAGTTTTGGTCTCCCGCCCCCACACGTTTGCCACTGGAGAAGCCGCCCTAAGAGCGCAGGGTGGTTGCATCCATTTGGCCGGGGAGGAGTTTGGGCATGACTGCGGATCCGAAACCGGTGCCTCTGCGGCAGTTCTTCGAGGGGCTGGCCGAATACGCCTTCGAGTCGCGACTCGGCGTAGCCGACCCTCCGTTGATCGACTACGTGGCCGACATGCTGGCCCGGTTCATTCAGATGGACGCGGTGTACACGATTCGCAATCTGACCGGCCGCCGTTCAAACGAAGTGGTCGACATGCTGGCCGAGGCCCAGCTGCGGGTCGGTTCGGCGAAGCGCGAAATCCACCGCCACATCGGCGATTTCACGCTCTTTTGGACCGGGGTGTATCCCGAATCGCTGCCCCGGCTGCGCAGCGCCAAGAGCAAGGATTACATGGTCGACTACTGCCAGCAGGGCAAGCGGGCGTATTACATCGCCAGCACCATTCCGGCCGCCGACGACCCGCCCGGCAACGAAGTGCTGGAACGACTGAGCCACGATTTCGACGTTTGCGTCCGCGGACTGACGGAAGTTCGCCGTGAGTGGGAGCGCCGCGATCCGAGCGAAATCTCGCGGCTGCTGTGGCTCAATTAGCTGCCGCGCCGCCGTGACCCACGCCGCTCCAGCCGCCCGGCGGTGTCCTGGCGGTAGAAACCCATCAGCAGCTCATACAGCTCCGGGTGCTGCTGGCGCATCTCGATCGGCTGATCGAAAAAGCACTCGGTCACCACGGCGAAGAACTCGGCTTCGCTGACCGTGCCATAGGGGTCGAGCAGCGTCGGCCGGCCGGCCCGGGCGTGCTGCGCAGCCGGTCGTGCTCGGCGGTCATCACTGCGGTCCACTGGCGATATTGCTGCGATTGGCCAAGGGCGGCGTGCCGTCGATTTCGCGGTCGAGCATGTCGAGTTGATGGGCGAACTCGTGCCAGATCAGATTCTGACCGCCGCCCAGGTGGCGCGAGTCTTCCAGCGCGTCGGCCCAGGAAAGAATCACCGGTCCGCGATACCAGGCTTCGCCCAACCGCTCGCTCTCGCCGATGATGCTGAAATCTTGCCGTTGTCGCTGGTCGGGCACGGCATACTCGGTCGGATACACCAGGATCGACAGCACGCGCTCGAAGTCGTCGTCGTCGCGGGCCAGCGTGAGCAAGCAGGCCTGGGCGGCGATCGTGACTTTCATCTCGTCGCTGATCGTCAGCCCGCCGCAGCCCTCCCAGTTCTTTTCGGCCGCGAACACGCGCAGATCGCGGCGCAGCTTTTCCTGTTCCTCGGGCGTGAGCAACCCGTAATGCGGCACGTTCGCGTCGAGATTCGCCAGCCAGGCATTCGGGAAGGGGGTTGCCAGCAGCCGGCTGCGGCGCCGGCGTTTGAGCCAGGAGAAGATCATCGAGTCATTATAGAAGAACCGCCCGCGCCGGCAGGGACCGGCGTCTTAACGCGACGGGCAGAATTTACCTGGATCTGATGAACCCACGGCTCGCAGGAGCACACGCATCGCGTTGGCAGTCTCGGGCCCTGTTGCTACTCGGCAGCCGCGACGGTGGGGTGATCGGCCAACGTCGAGCGCAGCGCCCACTTGCGCAGCCGGTCCAGCGCGATCCGCAGCGACTTGCGGCCGTCGAGCTTGAGTACGTTCAGCAGTCCGACGAATGCCAGCGCCGAACCGAGCGTGACCTTGGGGAACACGCAGACGTAGCGGCTCTCGAATTGCGGTCGGAACCGGCTCTTGAAGTGATACAAGCCGGCCGTGTCGAAAATGAAACTGAAGTAGCGCGTGCCCCAGACCATCGAGCGGCGCAGGAGCGGGCTATCCCCCGCGAGCGGCTGTGCGCAATTCAATCCTGGCACCATGCACAGCGAAACCTGTTCGACCCCTTCGCGGGCCAGCACCTGCATGGCCTGGTGCATCAGAAAGGCGACCGTGCCGCGAACGGCGTCGGGGCGGTGCCGGTAGACTTCGAAAACCCACAGTTTGCCGTCCGCGCCCGGATTGCACACCAGGAAGCCCTCCAACCGCCCGGCGCCGGCCTGCGAGCGGGCGATGAAGATCCGCTTGCGTCCCAGACATCGCGGGTCGAAGGCGCCTTGCATGAAGCGGATCTCTTGCGACTGCGGCTTGTCGTCGGGCGACCCGCCGGCGATCTCGCTCATTTCGCGCATCAGGGCGGACCATTCGTGCCCGGCCAGCGCCTGCGCGGCGGCATTCGCTGAACGACACGCGATGCCGCTGGCAATAGTTCGATTGCCGCCGGACCCACTCGAAGGCTTTTCCGCTCCAGGTTTGCCGGGCCAGCCCGACGATCGCCTCTTCGCCCCACTTGGTGACCTGAAACCCATACCGCCGGAACAGCGGCAGGTCTTCGCCGTCGATGTTGTAGAACGACAAAGCCAGCTTTCGGCGGCGGCATAGTCGACCAGTTCGGCCAGCAATTGCGGCTTGTTTGGCTCGTCGGCCAGCAGGCCCCCGCCGACGTGCAGGTAGCGCCCGCGCCGCGCGAAGGCCACCACGCCTTGCCCGTCGCGCGACCAGAACAGCTCCCGCCCGGGCTCGGTGGTCAGGTAGGCGTCGTACGAACGCCCATAACGAAACGCGAATTGTTCGATCCGGTCGGCCGCCGTGCGCCGGTACGGGTGCGGATCGAACAGGTCGATCGACAAGGGCGCCGGCATTCGCCGGGTGCCGCGGTCGAGGGCGACGCGGTCGGCAACGGCGAGCTTGGGGCGGGGAAAATCGGGGCCAGATCGGCCGGCGCAGGGGGATTGCCGGCGCAAGCAATGGTGGGACTCATCCCGGTGGGCTCCTTCCGTGGAGGCGTATCCGCGGCCGCGATCCGTCGCGGCGCAGCGTCGAATAGACCACAAATCCCGAATTGCACAAAGTTCAATCTGCCGAAGCCGGTGATAGCCCGGTGATAGCGGAGCAGATTGGAGCCGCTTGGACGGCGATCTGCGGTCCATAGCGGGACGCTAAGGCAACCGCAGATGAACGCGGATGAACGCAGATACGAGGACAGGATCAGATCAGTGGAACGAGGGAGTAGCAGTCTGGGGGAGTGGAAACTCTGGAGTGGCGCGGCTTTGTCGCGGCGGCCACGTGCCGATGACACGCTGGCCCTAGGTTTTCGTCTGCATTCATCTGCGCGTATCGGCGCTGATCGGCGTTCATCTGCGGTTACTCTTCGTCCCCATTTCGAACTCGGGCCGGCCGTCCCCACCGCGTCCCGCTGCAATTCGCTCTGGACAGCAACGACACGACCGTCGCACAATGGGCGACCAAGCTCATTTTCGCATCGTTGGTGCAAATTTTTTCGGGGGTCATGGATGGCGGACAAGAACTACGATCTGATTGCCCGGGTGTACGACACCCTGGGACTGGTCTATTCCGGCGGTCAGATTCACGCCGCCAAGAACTCGCAACTCGCAGAAATTCAGGCCGGAGACAAGGTGCTGTACGTGGGCGTCGGGCCGGGCGAAGACGCCGTGCTGGCAGCCAGGCACGGAGGCGCGTGACCTGCCTGGACCTGTCGGCCCAGATGCTCAAGCAGGCCGAAGCGCGCATGCAGCGTCACGATTGCCAGGCCGAGTTCTTGCAGGCCGACGTGCTGCGGCACGACCGCCACAATTACTACGACGTGGTCGTGGTGAACTTCTTTCTTAACGTCTTCGGCGAACGGCAAATGCAGGACATGCTGGCCCACCTGGTGACGCTCGTGCGGCCGGCCGGCAAGGTGCTGATTTCCGACTTCGCCACGCCGCAGGGCAATCCGCTCGCCCGGGCCGTCCAGGCCGCGTATTGGGGTCTGACGGACTTGTTCTACTATTTGCTGGGCCTGTGCGCTTGGCATCCGATCTACGACTATGCCAGCTACTTTCCCCACGTCGGGCTCGAACTGCGGCAGGAAAAGCGGTTTCGGCCTTATCGGGTGGGGCCCGGGGGCTTCACGGCCTTGACGGCGATCCGGCGGGCGGCCTGAAAAACCGGGGGGCGGATCGCGGCGGGCGACGCTTTTTTCCGCTCTCCCGCCGCCGGACCACGCTCGGCACGGGTTGCCTGCGGCAAGCGGTCTTGCCGCAAATCCGTTGATTTCCTAAGCTTCCATCGGCCGGCTCGGTCGGCTGGGCGTGTCAGGGAAGACCGCCGCGTCCCGTTGGAGTGAGATGCACGCTATGAATTCTGGGCGGTCCGTCCGCGTCGTACCCAAGGAAGGGTCTTGCGACGCTGCGCAGCATTTCGACAGCAGCCACCCCGGCGCTGGCCAATCCGCCGGCGGTCGCTTGCCGACCGCAACGCGCGCCGGCGACTCAGCGCCCGCGGCCCCGCTGATCGACGCCATCGGCCGGACCCGAGACTGGCTGCTCGAGCGCCAGGCCGCGGCCGGCTATTGGGTCGCCGAGCTCGAAGGCGACACGATCCTGGAGAGCGAATACATCCTGCTGCTGGCCTTTCTGGGCGGGCACGGAGCCGATGCGCCCAGCAAGGCCGCCCGGTATATCGCAGGACCAGCAATTGCCCGGCGGCGGCTGGGCCATGTATCCCGGCGGCAGTCGTCGAGATCAGCGGCAGCGTGAAGGCCTATTTCGCCCTCAAGCTGACCGGCCACGATCCCAGCTGCCGAATACATGCAGCGGGCGCGGGCCGCGATCCTGGCCCACGGCGGCGCCGACGCGGTCAACAGCTTCACCCGCTTTTATCTGGCGCTGCTCGGACAGATTTCCTACGAGCAATGCCCGGCCGTCCCGCCCGAGATGCTGCTGCTTGCCCACCTGGTTCCCGATCAACCTGTACGCCATGAGCTCCTGGTCGCGGACGATCTTCGTGCCGCTGTCGATCATGTCGGCGCTCCAGCCGGTGGCCGACCTGGAGCCGCGGCTGGGCATTTCGCGAACTGTTCCTGCAAGCCGCCCGAGCACTGGCCGCCGCTGCGCTGCCCGGGCAAGCCGCTCACGCCGGGTCTGGTTGAGTTGGGACCGCTTCTTCCGCACCGTCGATCGCGGCCTGCAATTGGCTGCAGCGCCGCGGCTGCTGCCGCTGCGCAAGCGGGCGCTGGTCAAAGCGGCCGAAGCAGTGGATGATCGAGCGCTTCGACGGGAGCGACGGCCTGGGGGCGATCTTCCCGCCCATGGTCTGGAGCGTCGTCGCGCTGCGAGTGCCTGGGCTATCGCCGACGACAGCCCCGAGGTGCGAATACTGCCACAAGCATCTCGAAGGCCTGATCATCGAAGACGAACGATACGCTCCGGCTGCAGCCCTGCAAATCGCCGGTCTGGGACACCGCGATCACGCTGCGGGCCCTGGCCGCCAGCGGCTTCGAGCCCGACCATCCGGTCCGTCGAGCGGGCCGTCGAGTGGCTGCTGAACGCAGGAAGTCCAGCGCCGCGGCGACTGGTCCGAAACCGTCGATGCCGAGCCGGCCGGCTGGTGCTTCGAATATCGCCAACGACTTCTACCCCGACTTCGACGACACGGTCGATGGTCCTCGATGGCGCTGGCGCAACCAGTTCGGCCGGCTCGGCGGCCGATGCGCTCGTGCCGGCTTGCACCTGGTTGCCGACCAAGCCGGAAGTTCGCCCGCCAGCAGGCCGACCGGACACGTGGCTACGATCGACCGCGTACGGCCGGGCCATCGAGCGGCGCCGAACGCTGGGTGCTGGCGCATGCAGAACCGCGACGGCGGCTGGGGCGCCTTCGACCGCGACAACGACCGCGAATTCTTGTGCTATGTTCCGTTCGCCGATCACAACGCCATGATCGATCCCAGCACGCCCGACCTGGCCGGCCGCGTGCTGGAAATGCTGGGCCAGCTGGGCCGGCGGGTGGGCGATCCGGCCGTCGATCGGGCCGTGGCCTACATCCGCGGCGACGCAGGAGGCCGACGGCAGTTGGTTCGGCCGCTGGGGCGTGAACTACATCTATGGCACCTGGCAGGCGCTCGCCGGCCTGGCCGCCGTCGGCGTGCCGGCCGACGATCCCGACGATCGTCGGCGGCGCCAACTGGCTGCTCTCGCTATCAGCAGCCGTCCGGCGGCTGGGGCGAATCGCCCGACAGCTACGCCGATCCGCACCTCCGCGGCCAAGGGCCCGTCACGGCCTCGCAAACGGCCTGGGCCCTGTTGGGCCTGATGGCCGCCGGCCGCCACGACCACCCGGCCGTGGCCCGCGGCGTCCGCTGGCTGGTCGAGCGCAGCAATGCGACGATGGCACCTGGGAGGAACGCGAGTTCACCGGCACCGGCTTTCCCCAGGTCTTTTACCTCCGCTATCACTTGTATCCGATTTACTTCCCGCTGATGGCCCTGGCCCCCTGGGCCCGGCCGTTGGGCTCAAGCTGGAAGAAGCCGACGCACTGCGGCAACGGCTGGTCGAACAGCAACCTCTGCGGGGGAAGGATGAAGGCGGAAGGACGAGGATGAAGGATGAAGTCGGAAACAGGAACGCGGAAATCGGAATCAAAAAATTGTCCTCGTCCGTCATCCCCCGTATCTCCTGCCGCATCCCCTCTATCCCCCTCCGTTAGACCGCTGCATTCCAGTCCGATGACAAACTTGCCAGACCTTCAGCGAGCCGGGGAATCCGATGGGCGTTCCGCTGTCGCAGATGTGGACCGTGGCCAGCTACGTGCTGCAGTCAGAGATTGCAGCGGCGTCGAAGCGCTATCCGCTGGTGATGATGCTCGAACCGCTGTTCCGCTGCAACCTGGCCTGCGCAGGGCTGCGGCAAGATCCAGTACCCGGGGAAATCCTCCGCCGGCATCTCACGCCCGAGCAATGCTTGCGGGCGGCCGACGAATGCGGGGCGCCGATGGTCTCGATCCCCGGCGGCGAGCCGCTTTTGCATCCCGCAGATCGACGAGATCGTGGCCGGCCTGGTGCAGCGCAAGAAATACGTCTATCTGTGCACCAACGCGCTCAAGCTGGAAGAAACGTTGCCGCGGTTCACGCCCAGCAAATACCTGTCGTTCTCGGTCCATCTGGACGGACCTCGCGAGGAGCACGATCTGGCCGTCGCCCGCGACGGGGTCTACGACGTGGCCGTGCGGGCGATCAAGGCGGCGCTCGGCGCCGGGTTTCCGCGTCACCACGAACTCGACGTTGTTCGAAGGCGCCGATCCCGAGCGGATTCGCGGGTTCTTCGACGAGATGATGCCGCTGGGCGTGGAAGGCATGATGATCTCGCCCGGCTACAGCTACGCCAAGGCGCCCGACCAGGATCATTTTCTCAGCCGCCGCCGCACCGAGCGCCTGTTCCGCCGGCTGCTGGGCAATCCGAATCGCGGCCTGGCGCTTCAATCAATCGCCCGTGTTCCTGGAATTCCTCAAAGGCAATTGGGACCTGGAATGCACGCCCTGGGGCAGTCCGGCCTACAACTTGTTCGGCTGGCAGCGCCCTTGCTACTTGCTCGACGAGGGCTACGCCCGCACCTTCCGCGAGTTGATGGACGAGACCGACTGGTCGGGCTACGGCCGTTCGAGCGGCAACAGCAAGTGCCGCGACTGCATGGTTCACTGCGGCTACGAGCCATCGGCCGTGCTGGCCACATTCGGTTCATTGGGCGGGCTATTGGCCACGGCCCGGCTGATGCTAATCGGTCCGCCGCGCGAGCCGGTCGAACCGGTGGAGCTGGCGCCGGTCCTGCCCAGCCCTGTCTTTGCCGCCCCCTCGCGTCCGCGCACCCGCACCGCCGACTTTATCGATCTGCCGGTGTTGAGGTAGGGAATCGTTGAAGGTCCAATGAGGGATGGGAGCTGCGGACGAAAGATAACACGCAATCCTCGAGTGTCCCCGGTTCGTTTCCAGTGATCTGCCCGCCGCGCTCGGCCCTGGCCCATGGAGCCCCGTGCCATGCATCTTATTTCCGCCCTCTTGCTAGCCATCGGCCTGTGCGCCACCCCGCAACACAAGCCGGGCGAAAAGGTCGTAACGATTCGACTGGCCTATGGGAGGATGAGCGATAGGTTCGTCGAAGTGATTCCGATTGGCACACCATTGACGATCCGGGCGCAATCCGATGATGGGTTGCTCGTATCGGAATTCAGAGGCGTCGTAAACCCGAGCGACGTGACTTCATTTAACGATGCAGTTCGTTGCTTCACTGAGTTGATCGATTCCAGTGAACATAAGGGCCCGTTTTACCGTGCCAGGGGAAAAGTCCTTCTCTTGCAGGGGCGTTTCGCCAAGGCGGAAGACGACCTCGGGCAAGCCCTCTTATTATCACCCGACACCGATACATTTGGCGATCACGCCGCCTGCCTGGCGGCAAGAAGCGACTGGGGAGGGGTGGTCGCAGACTGCGATTGGGCGCTGCGGTTAAGCCCGCACAACGTAGAAGCGCTGCGCCTGCGGGCATTGGCTCACCTCCAGACGGAGAACTACGAAAAGGCGATCGACGATTGCACAAGGGCCCTAGAACTGGGCGGAAGTGATTTCGGCCTGCGTTCGATTCGGGCACAGTCGCAATTGCAAAAAACCGAGTACAGTCGCGCAATCGTGGATAGCAGCGGCATGATTGCGCTGTGTCCCGACAGGCCCTCGGGTTTCGTGTTGCGCTCGTGGGCCCACTATTTCGCGATGGAATATGATGAGGCTCTGGCCGATTGCACTAAAGTCACTACACGGGCACCCCGCGATTTTTGGGTCGCGTCCCAGCTGGCCGCAATCCATGCGGCAATGGGGCGCCTTGACGACGCGATCGAATGGCAGACGAAGGCGCTGGCAATTGAGCGCGAGAACGCCGCGGCTCAAGAGAGCACCGACGACGAGTGCAAAGTGGGCGAGTTCCAAAAGGTCCCTACGGGCAGCGTGGGCCGGTTGAAAGAGGGCCGCAGCGCCTAGAGATCTACAAGGCGGCGGAAGCCCTTCAAGATATAGTTCGCGGCGAAACATCGGCGCGGCTCAGTGGCGGTGTGTGCCCCTCGACCAGACGATTCGGCTGTACCGCTGAGTCGATAGTGGCTTTCTTGTCTCTCGCGCGGGCCACATCCGTTCGCCCGAGGCAATAGCACACTTGCCCCAGCGCGGCTATTCTGAAGTCGGCCCCGTCCCGCGCACCCATCGGCTCTCCCATGTGGCAATCTCTCGTCCGCAACTGGCTCTATCAAACGGCTCGCCAGCACGCGCAGGCCGCGGCCACGCAGGCTGCGGCGCAAGCGGTGAGCGGAGCCGGTTCGGCCGGCGCTGCGGACGGACCGGCCGCGGCGCCGTCCGAACCGCAGGTCTGCCACGTTGGACTGGTGTTCGCACTGGGCATCGAAGCGGGCGGACTGATCGATCGACTCTCGGGCGTTGTCGGTACCGAGGGAGCCGGCTTCACCGCGCGCGAAGGCGGATTGGACGGACGCCGCGTGGTGCTGGTCGAAGCCGGAGCGGGCGCCCAGGCAGCCGCCGCCGGCACGCAGGCGCTGCTCGCCGGCCACAAGCCGCGCTGGGTCGTCTCGGCCGGCTTTGCCGGCGCCTGCGCCCGAGTTGCGCCAGGGCGATATCCTCATGGCCGACCACATCGCCGACACGTCGGGCCACGAGCTCGAAGTCGATTTTCGCATCGATCCGGCCGTGCTGGCCGGCAACCCGCGGCTGCACGTGGGCCGCTTGCTCACGGCCGATCGCGTGATCGCCGACCCGGCGGAAAAGCGCGCCCTGGGCGAAGCGCACCAGGCGCTGGCCGTCGACATGGAATCGCTCTCAGTGGCCGACGTCTGCCGGCGCGAGAAAGTCCGCTTTCTGTCGGTCCGCGTGATCAGCGACGCGCTGGACCGGCAGCTTCCGCCCGAGGTCGACAACCTGGTCCGCCAGCGCAGCCGGGCCGGGCGGATCGGCGCCGTGGGCGCCGCCATCTTCCGCCGCCCCGGGAGCATCAAAGACATGTGGCAGCTCAAGGAAGACGCGCTGGTCGCGAGCGAGAGACTGGGGACGTTCTTGGTGGGCGTGATTGGGCAGTTGGGCTAAGCGGCGGTGCGGGCAAATTCGGAATTCGGAACGCGGAATTCGGAAGGAAGAAGCAATAGACAGCGGCGAATGACGAATTTCCCGCCGCGCCGGCTTGCCCATTCCCGAATCGCGGCCGATTCTCCATAATTGCGCAGCCTCGGAACTCGCTCTGAGCGCCGCGTGCTGCGACTTCCGAATTCATCCTCGTTTTTCATCCTTCATCCTTCCGCCTTCATCCTTTCCCCCATGGTTCGCACCCGCTTCGCCCCCAGTCCGACCGGCTACCTGCACATCGGCGGCGTTCGCACGGCGCTGTTCAATTGGCTGTTCGCCCGGCGGCATGGCGGGCAGTTCATGCTGCGCATCGACGACACCGACGCCGAGCGCAACGTCGAGGCGGCGCTGGCCCCCATCCTGCACGGCTTTCGCTGGCTGGGCATCGATTGGGACGAAGGGCCCGAGGTCGGCGGCCCGTACGCGCCGTATTACCAGTCGCAGCGCTTGGCCGGTTATCAGGCGGCCGCGAAGAAACTGCTCGACACGGGGCTTGCCTATCGCGATTACGCCACCACCGACGAAATCCAGGCCGAGCGCGAGGCGGCCCAGGCCGAAAAGCGCCCGTTCCTCTACAGCCGCCGCTGGATGGCCGAGACGCCCCAGCAAGCGGCCCGGTTCGAAGCCGAAGGCCGGCAGGCCGTCGTGCGGCTGAAGATGCCGCGCGAAGGCACGCTGGTCATCAACGATCACGATCCGCGGGCAAGTCGAGTTCGAGTGGGCCCGCGAGCAGGATCATGTCATCCAGCGGGCCGACGGCACGTGCCTGTATCACCTGGCCAGCGTGGTCGACGATTTCGATTTTGCAGATCACGCACGTCATCCGGGCCGAAGAGCATCTGTCGAACACGCCGCGGCAGATTTTCATCGCCCAGTCGCTGGGCTATCCGCTGCCCGAGTACGCCCATTTGCCGTTCGTGGCCGAGCCGGGCAGCAAGAACAAGCTCAGCAAGCGCAAGCTCGACAAGTATCTGAAGAATCGCGACTTCGCCCAGGTCGTACGAACATGGCCAGGCCATCGCCGCCGCGCTCGGCCTGACGACGTCGGCCGAAACGTTCAACCCGGTGATCGTCGATTTTTACGAGCAGGTGGGCTACTTGCCCGACGCGATCATCAATTATCTGGCGTTGCTGGGCTGGTCGCTCGACGACAAGACCGAGTTTCTCGTCGCGCCAGCAATTGATCGACAATTTTTCGCTCGAGCGGGTGACCAAGGCGGCGGCCAGTTTCGACGCCAAGAAGCTCTGGGCGTTCCAGGACCATTACATGCAGCAGTTGCCGATCAAGCAGAAGGTGCCGGCCATGCTCCGCTACCTGCAGCAGGCGGGGCTCGTGCCGTCGCCGTCGCCGTGCGACGTGGGGCCCAAGCTGACCCGAATCATCGAGGCGGCCGGCGACCGGCTGAAGGTGTTCGGCGACATCCTGGCCTATGCCGATTTCTTCTTCGTCGACGAAATCGAGTACGACGAACAGGCGTTCGACAAGCATCTGCGAAAGCCGGGCGCGGCGGAGCTGGTGGCCGGGTTCCGCGATCGGCTGGCCGCGCTCGACGTTTCAGCATCGGTTCGCTGGAAACGGCGCTGACCGCTTTTGTTGCCGCACAAGGCATCAAGATCGGCGACATCATCCACGCCCTGCGCAGTCGCCACGACCGGCAAGAGCGTCGGGCCGGGCCTGTACGACTGCCTGGCGATCCTCGGCCAGCCGACGGTCAACGAGCGCATCGAGCGCGCAGCTGCGCGGGTGCAGGCCGCCGCAAGTTGAGCGGCTACTTTCCGAAGGGCACCAGATCGAAGGTCACGCTGACCTGCGCGCGGATGCCGATCTGACCCAAGGGCGTGGCTTCTCCTCCGTTGCCGCCGCCATCCGGCGCTGCCTGTTCGTTGTTCTGCGACATGGCATTACCGCCGCGCCAGGCGCGCCCCAATAGCCGGAGTAGCCGCCGCCTTCCTGGATCACGCGCGGCGCGCCCACCTGGCACGACAAGGCATCGGCCAGGTCGAGGGCTTTCTCATGCGCCGCTTTGATCGCCATCCGCCGGGCCTGGTCGCGGAACTTGCGCAGTTCGGTGTTGCGATACTCGAAGCCCAACAGCCGGTTGGCACCGGCATTGATCGCCGTCTCGGTCAGGCTCTCGAACTTTTTCGGGTCCTTGAGCGTTACGGCGTAGCCGCGGCGGGCCACGTAACCGGCGATCACGAGATTGTTGTCCTTGTAGCGGATCTCGATTTCCATGTTGTCGGTCTGAATATGCTTCGCTTCGATGCCCATTTCTTTCAGCGCTTTGACCAGCCGGCCGGCGGCCTGATCGTTGAGCGATTTGGCTCTTTCCAGTTCGGGCTGGGCCGTCTCGACGCCGAAGCTGGCCACCACCTCGTCGGGCACGGCGTACACGACCGCCTCGCCGCTGGTGCTGATCGTACGCGCGTCGCAGCTTTTTCTTCCGCAGCGGCGGCCAATGTCGCCAGCGCCATCCACACCGCAGCGGTCAAACCGGTCATTCGCATGACGTTCGTCTCCTCGCGAAAAAGATGCATGAGGCAAAAGAATCCAAGCCCCGGGGGGGCGGGCCTCCAGTGTACCGCCTGGCACGCTGTCCCTTGGTAACGCGATGGCAACATCCGTGCTGGCCGGCCCGGCGATCTGGTCGCCGAGCGGAAAGAATCTGTAAACCAAAATCGGCAATTGCACCCCGGCGCCCTTGAACAGTCGGCCCGGCGTGCCGCACAATATGCGCTTCTCCGATGCAGACTCGTGATTCTTCGCAGCGAGCGACCATGAACCTCAAGGAACTGACCCCCGCACATGCTCGCGGCAAGGTGGCCAAGAGCGAGAACGGCGTGCTGGGCATCATCACCGAGTACCGCTATCATCCCACATTCACCGGCTGGGAGGGGATCGGCCTGGACGGCAGCCTGTGGCGCTCCACGCGGCCCGCGATCGTGGCCCGGAGCGTGCTGGAATACGTCGAATCGACCCTCGCCGAGGAAGAAGCGGCCGGGCCGTAGGGGGGCGACGCAATGGCCCCGGCGAGTCGGTTCGCCGGCTAGGTTGCGCGGCGCGCCGCACGGGCCGCCGCCCGTGGGCTTAACGTTTTTCTTCCGTCGTACTTTTTCTCGTCTGCCTCCCCTAGCCCCCAGTCCCTAACCTCTAGCCCCTCTCTCCCCGCCATGCCTCTGCTCGTCGTCGGATCGATTGCTCTGGACAGTGTCGAAACCCCCAGCGAGCGGCGCGACGATGTGCTGGGCGGCTCGGCCACCTATTTTTCCTATGCGGCCAGTTATTTCTCGCCCGTGCGGTTGGTGGGCGTGGTGGGCGAAGACTTTCCGGCCGAGCATACGGCCCTGCTCGCCAGCCGGGGGATCGACACCTCGGGCTTGCACGTCGTCCGCGGGGCAAAGACATTCCGCTGGAGCGGCAGGTATCTGTCGAACATGAACGATCGCGAGACGCTGGAAGTGCATCTGAACGTGTTCGAGAAATTCGATCCGGTGCTGCCCGAGGCTTATCGCCGCTGCCGCTATTTGTTTCTGGCCAATGGCTCGCCGGTGGTGCAGATGAAGGTGCTCGATCAGGTGCCCGGCGCGGCGCTGGTCGTGGCCGACACGATGGACCTGTGGATTCACACCCAGCGCGACGAGCTGGCCGCTTTGCTCAAGCGTCTGGATGGGCTGGTGCTCAACGACAGCGAAGCCCGGCTGCTGACCGATGACGAAAACCTGGTCCGCGCCGGCCGGGCCGTGCAGGCCATGGGCCCCAAATTCGTGGTCATCAAGAAGGGGGAGCATGGGGCCATGTTCTTCAGCCAGCACGAAACCTACGTCCTGCCGGCCTATCCCACGCTCAAGCGTCGTCGATCCGACCGGCGCCGGCGACAGTTTTGCCGGCGGGCTGATGGGCTACCTGGCCGCCCAGGACCGGTTCGACCCGCAGACGCTCAAGCAGGGACTGGCCTATGGCGTCGTCGTGGCCAGTTTCAATGTCGAGGACTTCAGCCTGGACCGGCTCAAGCAGATCGAAAGGCCCCAGTTGGACGAGCGATTTGCCGAGTACCGCCAAATGCTCGCCTTCTAAAGAAACCGTCCCCGCTCCTGTTCGTCGTTTCGAGTTCCACGTTTCGAGTTCGACGCATCTCCGCCCCCCGCCCACCATGCGCGATTCGCTCCGAACCTTCGTGGCCGTCGATCTGCCGGGCGAGGTCAAGCAGCTTGCCGGCCAGCTCATCGAGCGCTTGCGGCCGACGACGGCCAACGTCAAATGGGTGACGCCGGACCAGATGCACTGGACGCTCAAGTTCCTGGGCGACGTCGACCTGGTCGACGTAAACGGAATCTGCGCCAATGTGGCCGCGGCGGTGGCTCCGTTCGAGCCGTTCGACGTCGAGGTCTGGGGTGCCGGCGCGTTTCCAGACCTGGCCAATCCGCGCACCGTGTGGCTGGTGCCCGCGACGGCACCGAGGAGTTTGTCGCCCTGCATGCAGCCGTGGAGCGCAGCTTGAGCAAGCTTGGTTTTCGGGCCGAGCAGCGACGCTTTCGGCCCCATATCACGCTCGGCCGGGTGCGCCGCAGTCACAGCGGCCTGGAGGAACTGGCGGAGCTGATCGAAGCAAACGCCGAGTTCGACGCCGGCCCGGCCCCGGTCTTCGAGGTCACGATTTTCTCCAGCGAGCTGGGGCCCAAGGGGCCACGCTACGAACCGCTGGGGCACGCGGAACTCGAGGGAAAGGCGGAAGGCGGAAGAATGAAGGCGGAAGAATGAAGGCGGAAGTCCGTTCGCTGCCCTGACCGTGCCAGCGCGTGCGAAGGCTGGCCCCCGGGTTCTTGACCGGAAAATCGGCCCAGTCCGTAGCTGCCAGCTCCGGCCCCTGCTCCCTATTTGCCGACTTGCTAAGATGGGAATTCTTCGGGAATCCTTTTTTTGCACAGGTCGCTATTGAATTGACGCCCTCAGGCCGATAACATGAACGGACGTTCAGTATCCGCCTGGGTCGCCGGCTAGCCGAGCCGCGGCCGCCAACGGGCATTTTCGGCCGCTGCGCAAAAGGGATTTTTTCATGGTCACCGCCACCAAACCCGCGACGAATCACATGCCTAAAGAAACCCCGGTCAAAGGCAAGAAGACCAAGGAAACCGCGGCCACCTCGCTGATCGACGGCAATGCCGGGCCTGAAGAACACCCTGGCGCAAATCGAGAAGGAGTTCGGCGAAGGGGCCATCATGCCCTTGGGCGTCGGAGCATTGCGGCAAGATCGAGGGCATCCCGACCGGCAGCCTGTCGCTGGACTTGGCCCTGGGCGGGCAGGGCATTCCCCGCGGCCGGATCGTCGAGATTTTTGGCCCGGAATCGAGCGGCAAAACGACGCTGGCCTTGCACGTGGTGGCCCGGGCCCAAAAGGCGGGCGGCATCGCCGCCTTCATCGACGCCGAACATGCCCTGGATCCCAGTTGGGCCAAGAAGCTGGGCGTCGAGCTGGAAACGCTGCTGGTCAGCCAGCCCAGCAACGGCGAAGAGGCCATGCACATCACCGAAATGCTGATCAAGTCCAACGCGGTGGACGTGATCGTGATCGACTCGGTGGCCGCCCTGGTGCCCAAGAAGGAGCTCGAAGGCGACATGGGCGACTCGCACGTCGGCCTGCAAGCCCGGCTGATGAGCCAGGCCATGCGCAAGCTGACCGGCGTCATTTCCAAGAGCAAGACTTCGGTGATTTTCATCAACCAGATCCGCGAAAAGATCGGCGTGATGTTTGGCAGCCCGGAAACCACCCCCGGCGGCCGGGCCCTGAAGTTCTATTGCTCCTGTCCGGATCGACGTGCGCCGGATCGGCCAACTGAAGGAAGGCGAAGAGGTGGTGGGCCAGCGGGTGCGGGCCAAAGTGGTCAAGAACAAGGTCGCCCCGCCGTTCCGGGTGGCCGAATTCGATATGATGCACAGTCGGCGGCATCAGCTATGAAGGGGACGTGCTCGATCTGGCCATGGCCCAGAAACTGATCATCCGTTCAGGAGCCTGGTTCCGCTATGGCGACGTACACTTGGGACAGGGGCGCGAGAAGACTCGGGCCTATTTGGAAGAGAATCCGGCGCTGGTCGAAGAGTTGAAAGACAAGCTCATGGCGGCCGGCAGTGCGGCCTTGGCAACTGCCGCCGACGGTGCCGTGGCCGACGATGCTTAGACTTTTCGGGGAGTCGGCCGGTACGCCGGCCAGGGCGAGCGCAGCGTCGGCGCGCTCGAGCGATCCCCGCCAGGAGTGAGGGTGGGGATCATGCCGACGAATCGATCGACAGGTCGGCGGGCGTCCGCTTTCAACCGGCTGCTGCGTGCTGGCTGGCATTTTGATTGCCGGGCTCTGCGGCGCAAGTACGCTTGCGGCGCGAGGAAGTCTCGGGACTGCAAGCGGCCCTGGCCATCGAAGGCGCCCTGACCGCCGCCATCGCACAGGCCGACAAATCGGTGGTGGCGATCGCCCGCGTCAGTCGCAGCGATCGCGAAGAAGTCGGCGCGCTCGAATTGCGTCCCGATCCGTTCGGTGCGCTGCGCATCGTGCCGGCCAAGTCCGAACCGGGCGATCCGGACTTCGTGCCCAACGACTTTGCCACCGGCGTGGTCGTCGATCGGCGTGGGCTGATCCTGACCAACTACCACGTGCTCGCCGACGACAGCGACTATTACGTGACCACCGTCGAGCGGCAAGGTCTATCCGGGCGCGCGATCAAGGCGGCCGATCCGCGCAGCGATCTGGCCGTGCTGACGATCGACGCCCACGACCTGTCGCCGATCAAGTTCGGCGACGCCGCGAACCTGAAGAAAGGGCCAGATCGTCATCGCGCTGGGCAATCCCTATGCGATCGCTCGCGACGGCCAGGCCAGCGCCAGTTGGGGAATCATCTCCAATTTCGCACGCAAGGCGCCGCCCATGCCGGACGGAAGTCTGCCGTCCGGCGGCAAGACGACACGCTGCACCAGTTCGGCACGCTGATTCAGACCGACGCCAAGCTGAATCTGGGCACCAGCGGCGGGGCGCTGGTGAACCTCCAAGGCGAGATGATCGGCCTGACGACCGCCTTCGCCGCCATGGCGGGATACGAGCAGGCCGCCGGCTATGCGATCCCCGTCGACGACACGTTTCGCCGCGTGGTCGAGACGCTCAAGCAGGGACGCGAAGTCGAATACGGTTTCTTGGGAGTCGCACCCGAAAGCTTGCGCGAGTCGGACATCTTGGCGGGCCGGCATGGAGTTCGGGTGCGTGAAGTGATAGAGGGACGCCGGCCCATCGGTCTGGCTTGCGCACTGGACGACGTGATCACGCACGTGAACGGCCGGCCGATTTATGACGCCGATGGCCTGGTGCTGCAAGTCGGCAAACTGCCTGCCGAGGCGGTGGTCCGCTTGACGGTCGAACGCGACGGGGAGGTGTTGCCGGTGAATGCCGAGCTGACGAAGTATGCCGTCCGCGGCAAGAAGATCGTGACGACTCCTGCCGCCAGCTTGGCGCGGAATTCGGGTCGACTTTGTCACGGCCGATCGCGATTTCAGCGATCGCATGCGACCAACGGCAAGATCGATCCGCACGGCTGCGTGCTGATCACCGAGGTCGAAGAGTACAGCCCGGCCTGGAACCAAGGCCTGCGCGCCGACATGGCGATCACCCATGTGGGCAATCGGCCGGTCAATTCGCCCGAAAGAGTTTCAGCGCAGCGGTTGCCGGCAAGAATGGTCCGGTCAAGCTGCGCTTGCTGATCGCGGGAGACGATCGTCCGGTGCGCATCGATTCCGCCCGAAGCGAAAGTCGACAATAGCGACCGGTAGAGGCTGCTCTTGCCTGCGTTGCGACCGACGGCTGCCACCCGTGCGCATAACGATTGCATCGATGGCAAATTTGCCCACGTGCCGTTTGCCGCTCGCTTGCCACTCGCCCTGGATCCTCCGGTCGTCTGGCCGGTTCGTGACTCAATGGCTATCATGGTCGGCTTCCCGGCCACGCCCGGCGCGCTGCAAGTGGCCGGGAGTGGACGTGCGTTGGTTCCAAGACTTGACCGAGCCCTCGAGTGCGCTGCACCCCGCTGAACCTCAGGCGGTCCGGCGCCGTCAGGACTTGTGAAGCTTTGCAGCCCTGGAGCGAGATCCCCCAGCCCCCCCTTGTCCGACGCCATGAAAACCGACGAACTCCGCGAAAAATATCTGTCGTTCTTCGAGACCAAGGGCTGCGTCCGCCGCCCCAGCGACGTCCTGGTGCCCCGCTGGGATCCCTCGGTGCTGTTCACGCCGGCCGGCATGAACCAGTTCAAGGATCATTTCCTGGGCAAGCTGCAAGCTGGAGTTCACCCGGGCCACGACTTGCCAGAAGTGCCTGCGGACGGGCGATATCGACAACGTCGGCCGCACGCCCTATCACCACACGTTTTTCGAGATGCTGGGCAACTTCAGCTTCGGCGATTATTTCAAGCGCGACGCGATCCACTGGGCCTGGGAGTTCCTGACCCCAAAGCAATGGCTGGGCCTGGATCCGGACCAGCTTTCGGTCACGGTCTACTCCGGACGATGACGAGGCAGCCGAGATTTGGGCCCGCGACATCAATCTGCCGCCGGAGAAGATCAAGCGGATGGGCGAGGACGACAACTTCTGGCCGGCCAACGCCCCCAGCCAGGGCCCCGACGGCGTCTGCGGCCCGTGCAGCGAAATCTACTACTCACACGCCCGTCGGCGCGAGTCGAGATCTGGAACCTGGTCTTCACGCAGTTCAATCGCGTCGGCAATCCGCCCAACAATCTCCGCCCGCTGCCGAGCAAGAACATCGACACCGGCATGGGTCTGGAGCGGACCGCCGCGGTGCTGCAAGGGGTGGAGACGCAATTTCCATATCGACATCCTGCGGCCGATCGTCGAGGCGGCTGCCGAAGTCTGCCGCACCAAGTACGATCCGCAGAGCGAAGCGGGCCGCCGGCTGCGGCGCATCGCCGACCACGTGCGGGCCTGCACGTTCGCGATTCACGAAAATGTCTATCCCGGGCCGAACAAGGAAAAGTACGTCGTCAAGCGGCTGCTGCGCCGCGCCGTGCTCGACGGCCAGCAAATGGGCGTTCACGAGCCGTTCCTCTACAAGCTCGTGGCGACCGTGGCCGAGCATGATGCGAAAGCCCGTATCCCGAACTGGGCGAAACGACCGACGCGCGTCGCACAGGTGATCGCCAAGGAAGAAGAGAACTTTTTCGGCCACCATCGACGCCGGGCTGGATCGCATCGAGCGGCTGTTCGCCACGCTGAAAAACGAGGGCCGCGAGACCGGTCTCTGGCGCCGAGGCCGCCGATATGTACACCACGCACGGCTTTCCGCCCGAGCTGTTCGAGACGATGGCCACCGAACACAACCTGGGCTTCGACTGGGAAGGCTTCCATCGCGAGATGGAAAGGCACGGGAACGATCTCCGGCGCCGAGCAAGAAGATGGAGCTGTTCAAGACGGGCCCGCTCGACGCACTCAAGAAAACCTTGGACCCGACAAAATTCCTGGGCTACGAGACGACCACGGCCGAGGGTGCGATTGTCGGCATCATCGCCCACGGCCAGCTCTGCGACCAAATCGACGAGATCGGCCACGCGGCAGCCGATTTCCGTGGTGCTCGATCAAACGCCTTTCTACGGCGAAAGCGGCGGACAGGTGGGCGACGCTGGCGAGCTGGTCGGCCCGGGCTGCCGCTTCGAAGTCATCCAGACCCAGAAGGAGGACGGCTTCACGCTCCACGGGGGACATCTGCGGCAGGGCGGCCTGGCCATCGGCGACAAAGTCACGGCCCGGGTCGATACGGCCCGCCGGCAGGGCATCCGCCGGGCCCACTCCGCCACGCACATCCTGCACTATGCTTTGCAAAAGCACCTGGGCAAGCATGCCCAGCAGCAGGGCTCGAAAGTCGACCGCGATTGGCTGCGATTCGATTTCGCCAATCCGTCGGCGCTGGACCGCGAGAAAGTCGCTGTGGATCGAAGCGGAAGTGAATGCCCGGATCAGCGAGCGGCGCGAAGGTCAGCTGGCGCACGCTGCCCATCGCCCAGGCCCGCGAGGCGGGCGCCATGATGCTGTTCGGCGAGAAATATCCCGACATCGTGCGGATGGTCTCGATGGGCGATTTCAGCAAGGAGCTGTGCGGCGGCACGCACTTGGACAACACGGCGCAGGTCGGCCTGTTCAAGATCGTCGGCGA
The DNA here is from genome assembly GCA_963699445.1 of uncultured Planctomycetia bacterium. GTDB lineage: Bacteria > Planctomycetota > Planctomycetia > Pirellulales > PALSA-1355 > CAWCAX01. The sequence goes on along the minus strand of CAVOTX010000011.1, from coordinate 1,011,252 downwards.
AGAAAGCGTCTCGGCCGGCACGCGGCGCATCACCGCCTTGACCGGCAGCGAGCGCTGGCCCATCTGCACCGCGCCGAAACGGCCCTGGCCGAAACCGCCGCGCTCTTGCGCGTGCCGCCGGCCGAAGTGCCGCACCGCGTCGCTGCCTTGGTCAAGGAACTGCGCGAACTGAAAAAGCATTCCAGCGCCACGCGCAGCGGCGACTTCTCGGCCGAGAAGCTGCTGGCCGACGCCGTCGAGCACGGCGGCGTGCGCACGGTCGTGGCCGAAGCGCCAGGCGCGACGCGGGCGCGATGCGGCAGTTGATCGATCAGATGCGCAAGACATCCAGCCCCATCGCCGTGCTGCTGGCCAGCCGCGAGGAAGAGAAAGTCACGATCGTGGCCGGGATCAGCCGCGACCTGCAAGAGCGCGGGCTGGACGCCGGCAAATGGATCCGCGGCGCTGCCGAAGTGGTCGGCGGTCGCGGCGGCGGCAAGCCCGACATGGCCCAGGCCGGCGGCAAGCATCCCGAGAAACTGCCCCAGGCTCTCGACGAAGCGCGCAAGGCGATTGCGGTAATGCTTGGCGCATGAAAGTGTGGACGGCGGCGTTCAGTCATGATGGGGCACGTATTGCAGCCGCAGATGAACGCAGATACGAGGAAGGATAAGACGGAAACGGAGTTAGGATACACCTGTTGTCCCGGCCGAAGAGTTTCCGCAAGGAGGTGCCAAGTGAAGCTCACGCTCCCGTACGTTCTTGCTTGTGGTGTCGCGTTAGCACTTTTGATTCACGGCACCGCAGCTGCTGTGGAGTTGGCTGCGCCGGGCGGGACTGTCAGTGGAGCAGGCAATCGATTCGGAAATCAAGTTCAGTGGGATTCGCCCGAATCTGCGGACGGTGATATTCGGGCAATACTCCACCGACACGAGCAAGACATCGACTCGTTGGTCAAGATGCTCGGCGATCGTGACGCCGAAGGGAATTGCTCGTGGCGGGCGATTAAGGCAGCCGAGGCACTTGGCGCAATGCATTTGTCCAAGGCACTGAAGTTTTTGGCGATACACTTTGCCTATTATGAGCCCCTGATAGTTAATTTTGGGAGCAGAGGCGGTCTTTCCGAGCACCCTTGCCTCAGAGCGCTCGTCCGCTACTAGCTGGAGGGCGCCGCGGAACTTATCTCTTTGTTTGCGACGCCTCATGCCCGAATCGCGGATAAGGACGTGATAATCGCGGCATATGGCATCGCCTGCATCTACGGCTTCGAAAAAGACGGTAAAGCGGAGGCGATGGCGGCAATCCAAAAAGCTCGGTCGAAGGCGTCAGACCCGACCAAGCTCGATAGGCTTGCAGCCGAGCTTACGGCGATTTCGCCATATTACGGCGCAGGTCGCTGACTCGTGGAACAGACGTCGGTCGCGCCGCCAGCCAGCGAATTCAGCGGCGCCTGCGCCCCTTACACTCTCCGCGTCTCTGTGCCTTTGTGGTTCCCATCCCTCCCCTCTTTGCCGCGTTCTTTGCGCCTTGGCGTCTTTGCGGTTTCCCCGATTTTTCCTGGCTGAAACTGGCCTTGTTCCGGTGGTGGGCCGCCGCTACTATCCCGCGCTGATTGGCCGCGCATGCGACCCTGCGCCCGCCAGCACGTCTGAGTTTTCAGCCAAGTTCATTGGCCAAGAAGAGCGAGATTAGGTCGGTTCCCCAAGGAGACCTGCCGGATGCGAGTCGCGCTGCTGCGCTCGCTGTGTCTGGGCGTGCTGGCATTGGCCGGCTGCGCTCAAAATCCGTACATGCTGCAGAGCAAGAACCAGCAACTAGCCCAGCAGCAGGCCGCGCTGCAACAGCGCTACCAGGATCTGCAAAGCCGGGCCTCCACGCTCGACCAGGACAACCAGGAGATCGAGTCGCTGCTGGCCCAGACCCGGCAGCACAGCAAGCTGGTCGAGGATCAACTGGCGGCCGTCCGCGATCAGCTTTCCAGCGCCACGGCCCAGCTATCGCAATTGCGCGAAGAAAAACAGCACTCCGAAAAACAGACCGAAGCGATGATGGCCTCCACTAGGCGCCGCGCCGGCGCCACGATCACGGCCAACAACAGCCTCAATCAAACTTTGCCGGCGATCAACTTGCCGGGCGTCGACGTCCGTCCGGACGGAGACGTGATTCGCGTCGAGCTGCCCTGCGCTCAGCTCTTCCAGAGCGGCGGCACCAACTTGCAGCCCACGGCCCTGCCGCTGCTGGACACGGTCGGAGCGGAACTGGCCCGGCTGTATCCCGAACAGATCATCGGTATCGAAGGGCACACCGAGAGCGACGTGCCCGGCGGCAACGGTTGGGCGACCAACCAACAGCTTTCCGTCAATCGGGCCCAGGCCGTCTTTCAACAGCTTGCCGGCGCGGCCCGCTCAAGCCGTCGCAATTGTTCGTGGTCGGGCATGGCGGCAACCACCCGGTGGTCTCGAACGCGACCCCGCCCGGCCGGGAACGCAACCACCGCATTGAGCTGGTGGTCTATCCCGAGAAGGTTCAGCGCTAGCGGCTGCGCGGCCGACGTGGCGGTCTGTCGCTCGTCGGGCAGGGCTCCGGCGGTCGTTGACCACCGGCTATGGCTCCGGCGCGGCGGCATCCCCAATTGCTCCCCCGAAAACGACCCTCTATACTTCCACAGACTATCCATCCTTGCTTTCTTCGCAGCCTGCCCTCTGTCCGGCATGTCGCCAATGGCTCTCACCGCCGGCTCTTCCAATCGTCGGATGATTGCCGTGGGCGCTGCCCGGCCGCCGTTTTTTGTGGGGGTCGACGTCGGCGGGACCAACGTCAAAGTATGTGTGGTCGACGACTTAGGCCAACCGCTGGGCTGGATGAGCATACCGACGCAGGTGCCCCAAGGACCCGAGGACGGGGTGCGGCGCATGGGAGCCGCCGTGCTGCGGGCGATTGAGGACGCACAACTGCAGCCCTCCCGGATCGCCGGCGTGGGGCTCGGCGTGCCTGGTGCCCTCGATTCGCAGGCCGGTTTGCTCCTTGCCCCCGTCAATTTACCGGGCTGGTGGGATTTTCCGATCCGAGACCGACTGGCCGAAGCTTGCGGCTTGCCGGTTAGCCACTTCAACGACGGTGCGGCGGCCGGTTACGGCGAGTTCTGGGTGGGGGCGGCCCGGATGTTCAAGAGCATGGTGTTGTTCACCCTCGGCACGGGCGTGGGCGGGTCGATCATCATCGGCGATCTGTCGGTCGACGGCGAACATGGCACCGGAGCGGAACTCGGCCACACGATTATCGACTATAATGAAACGGCGCGGATGTGCGCCTGCGGCCAGCGCGGGCATTTGGAGGCCTATGCCAGCGCCACGGCGGTGGTCCGCCGGACCGAAGAGGCGCTGGCCGGCAAGGCACGCTCGACGCTCAGCCAGCGAGTGCGAGCGGGCGCCCCGATCAGCCCGCTGCTGGTGGCCGAAGAGGCCGAAAAGGAGACCCCGTCGGCGCTGGAAATCGTCCTGGATACCGCACGCTTTGTGGGCATCGCGGTGGTCAATGCAATGCACACGATCGACCCCGACGGCGTGGTGATCGGCGGGGCGATGACGTTTGGCGGACTGGAGACGGCGCTGGGCGGCGGTTTCTGGCCCGGATTAAACAAGAAGTCGACCAGCGCGCCTTTCCGGCGCTTGCCGGTCGTACGGCGGTCGAGTTCGCCTCGCTGGGCGGCGACGCCGGTTGTATCGGCGCGGCGGGGCTGGCCCGGCTTGCCGCGCGAAAGAACGTTTAGCAGATCGTCAATTGAGGACCTATGCCCGACTGTAAGCATATTCGTAATTTCTCGATCATCGCCCACATCGACCACGGCAAGAGCACGCTGGCCGATCGGCTGCTGGAAAAGACCGGCACGCTGGAAAAGCGCGAACTGCGCGAGCAGATGCTCGACGACATGGACCTGGAACGCCAACGGGGAATCACCATCAAAGCCCGGGCCGTGGCCATGCGCTATCAATATCGGGGCGAGACCTACGAGCTGAACCTGGTCGACACGCCCGGGCACGTCGACTTTCAGTACGAGGTCTCGCGCAGCCTGGCCTGCTGCGAGGGGGCGCTGCTGCTGGTCGATGCCTTTCAGGGGGTCGAGGCCCAAACGGTGGCCAACGCCTACGCGGCCATGGAGAACGATCTGACGATCGTGCCGGTGCTGAACAAGGTCGACTTGAAGCACGCCCGCCCCGAAGAAGTCAAGGAAGAGATGCGGTCGGTCCTGGGGATCGACCCGGCCGACGTGCTGCCTTGCAGCGGCAAGACCGGCGCCGGCGTGGACGCACTGCTGGAGGCGATCGTCGAGCGCGTGCCGCCGCCCAGCGGCGACCCGGCCGCACCGCTGCAGGCGATGGTTTTCGACTCGCACTACGACGAGTATCGCGGCGCGATCACCTACGTGCGGATCATGAACGGCACGGTTCGCAAAGGACAGAAGATCCGCTTCCTGCGGGCCGGCACCACCTACGAAGCTGCTCGAACTGGGGCAGTTCGTCCCGCACTCGCCGCGCCTGCCAGGAGCTGATCGCCGGACAAGTCGGCTATTTGATCTGCAATATCAAGGCGCTCGGACAAGTTCACGTCGGCGACACGGTGACCGTGCCGGGCGAAGGGGCCGCCGAAGCGCTGCCGGGCTACCGGGCGCCGCAGCGAATGGTCTACTGCGGGCTGTACCCTTCCGACGGCCAGGATTTCGAAGAGCTGCGCGACTCGCTGACGAAGTTGAGCATCAACGATCCGAGCTTCGAATTCGAGCCCGAGACGAGCGATGCCTTGGGCTTCGGATTTCGCTGCGGATTCCTGGGCCTGCTGCACATGGAGATCATCCAGCAGCGATTGGAACAAGAGGCCGATCTCGACCTGGTGCAGACCGCGCCGAACGTGACCTACGAAATCATCACCACCGACGGCGAAACGCTTTCGATCCACAACCCGACGCAGGTGCCGGACACCGGCAAGATCGAAGAGTTCCGCCAGCCGATCGTGAAGGTGAATTTCGTGCTGCCGACCGAAGTCATCGGGCCGGTGATGCAGTTGTGCACCGACCGCCGCGGCGTTTACGTCGGCACCGAGTATCTTTCGCCCACCCGGGCCATGCTGACGTTCAACTTGCCGCTGGCCGACGTGATCTACGACATGCACGACAAACTGAAAAGCGTCACCCGCGGCTACGGCACGATGGACTACGAATTGATCGGCTATTTTCCTGCCGACCTGGTCAAGCTCGACATCATGGTCGGGGGCAAGCGGGTCGATGCGCTGAGCATCATCTGCGACCGCCGCGACGCCGACCGCCGCGGCCGGGCGATCGTCAAAAAGCTTCGCGGCGAGATCGATCGGCACATGTTCGAGATCGCTTTACAAGCCGCCATCGGCACCCGCATCATCGCCCGCGAAACGATCTCCGCCATGCGCAAGAACGTGACCGCCAAGTGCTACGGCGGCGACATCACCCGCAAGCGCAAACTGTGGGCCAAGCAAAAGGAAGGCAAGAAGCGGATGAAATCGATCGGCTCGGTCGATATCCCGCAAAAGGCGTTTCTGGCCGTGCTCGATACGGGCGCGGAGAAATAAGTGGTCCAATGCACCGCCTGCTTCAAGTCGGCGTGGCTGTCGCTGCCCTGGCGCTGATCGCGCGGACCTGGTTCGTCCAGGGCCTGGTCGATCCGGTCGTTGTCAGCGGCGGCTCGATGGCCCCCGCGCTCTGCGGCGAGCATCGCCGCGCGACCTGCCGCGATTGCGGCTTCGCATTTGCCTGCGGAGAGGATTCGTTGCCGGCCGGCATGCGGGCAGTTTGCCCCAATTGCGGCGCCCCATGCGATCTCGAAGGTTTGCCGGCGCTGTCCGGCGATCGGTTGATCATCGATCGCGCGGACTACGCCTTGAGCGGCCCCCGAGCGCCGGGACGTCGTCGTGCTGCGAACGCCCGACGACCCCCTGACGCTGTGCGTGAAGCGGATCGTGGGCTTGCCGGGCGAGACCGTGGAGATTCGCGGCGGCGATGTTTACGTCGACGGCCAGCTGGCGCGGAAAAGTCTCCGCCAATTGCTGGCCCTGGCCATTGTTGTGCATGACGCCCGTTGCCGGCCGGTCGCCCGCGCAGGCTCACGCTGGAAGCCCGACGGCAGGACTGCAAAGTCGAATGTCGGAGGCGACTCTGATCGCCGACAAACAGCGCCGACGACGGGAAGTCGGCGACCGGAGTCGCCTCCTACAACCGAAGCAGGGTCCACATCCGGCACCACCGCTGAAAAGCCCGCCGTCGGCAGCGGCTGGCGACAAATTGCATCGGGCTTCGAATGTAGTGCCGGCCCTGACATCGAGTGGCTGGCGTACGAGCACGAGCAGACGCACGCCGGCGGGCCGATTGCCGGCCGCACTGGGCCGATTCTCGATGACCTGGCTTACAATCAGGACGAGCCGCGCGAGCTGGTGCCCGTGCCCGACGTGATTTTGCGGTGTCGGGTGGCTGTTCGCGGATCGGGCCAGCTGTGGCTTCGCGCCGATGACGGGCGAAAGCGTTTCGAGATCGATCTGGACGCAGACACCGGCCGCGGCGAATTGCGGTCGGGCGGTCAGCGGCTCGAGCGGTTTTCGGCCGGCAGGGCAGCACTGGACCGGCCGACGGAAGTTGTGCTGCGCTCGTCGATGCGCAACTGCGCTTCTCGCTGGGCGGCCGACAGATCGTCGACTACGCCTACGATCCGGCCGGATGCGAGTGCCAACCAAGCGCGCGGCCGTTGGCCATCGGAGCGCAAGCTGCCAGTCTGTCGGTGGGCGACGTGCAAGTGCTCCGCGACGTGTACTATTTGTCGTCCGGCGCCGGCGGCTCGGCGGCCCCGCGCGGCTCGGCGGGGACGAATACTGGCTTTTGGGAGATAACAGCGCCGTGAGCATCGACAGCCGCAGTTGGCCGGCCGCTCGCGCCAACTTGTTTATTGGCAAAGCGTTAATCCACCGCCCCGCGAGCGGGCAGTGAATTGGGGCTTCCGAAATCCGCACGAACTACGCTATATTCTCCCGCCCGCTATACTTCTAGGAGAGTCGCGCGCCGTTGGGTTGGCGACTGCTAGCACGCGGCAGGTTATTTTTTTGTTTGGATGATACACGGAACATGGCCAGCAAACTGAAGAAATCGGACAAACCCAAGCCCTCGGCCCCTTCCGCTACGGCCGCGAAGGCGTCGGCGCTCCCCGACCCCCACCGCTCAGCGCCACGATGCGCGAGACCGTGGAATCGATCGCAGTGGCGTTTGTGCTGGCGTTCTTGTTTCGCACGTTCGAGGCCGAGGCCTTTGTGATCCCCACCGGTTCGATGGCGCCCACGCTGCAAGGCCGCCACAAGGACCTGGTTTGTCCCGAGTGCGGATTTCGCTACCGCGTCAGCGCCAGCAGCGAAGAGGACGAGCGGGTGCAAGCCGCTCGGACAGTCTCGAACAGCGCAAACGCGACACGCGGCGAGCGAGACGCCGCGCACGCGGCATCCGGGACAACGACGTGGTTTCCGGTACCTGTCCGAACTGCCGGTTCACGATGGACGTCGATCAGTTTACCGACAAGGGGCGCAATGGCCGTCCTATAACGGGGATCGGATCCTGGTGGCCAAGTTTCCCTACGACTTTGCCGATCCCGACCGCTGGGACGTGGTCGTGTTTCGTTTTCCCGGCAATTCCGGGATGAACTACATCAAGCGGCTCGTCGGACGCCCGCACGAAACGGTCCGCATCCGCCATGGCGATATCTACGTCCGGCCCGACGGTGACCTTGCCGCGTCGTCCAGCGGCAGCCAGGACGACTCCGACGCTTTCGGCATTGCCCGCAAGCCGCCGGACAAAGTCCAGGCGATGTCGCAAACGGTGTACGACAACGATTATGTGGTCGATGAAATGACCAATGCCGGCTGGCCGCTGCGCTGGCGGCCGTGGCCCCAAGACAACGCGGCCGCGCGAGGCCTGGAAATCGCCGGACGGCGGCGCTGGTACGCCATTGGCGATGCCGCTACGGCAGTGCCGGGCGACTCCTGGATCCGCTACCAACATTTCATTCCCTTTGGCGACGACTGGGCCGATATCACGGCGGGCCAGAGCGTTCGCCGCTCCGCGTCCGCGGTTGATCAGCGATTTCTACGCCTATAACTCCAGCGAAGTCCGCGGCGGATCGGGCGAAATACCGATGGGCCAGAATTGGGTCGGCGACCTGGTTCTCGAAGCCACCCTCAACGCCCAAAGCGGGAATGGGACGATCTTGCTTGACCTGGTGCGGGCGGGCCGCCACGCGCAGTGCGAGATCGCGCTGACTTCGGGCGAGCGCAACTCACCGTCGACGGCGCCCCCGAGTTTCAGCCAAAAGCCAAGACGGCGGTCCGCGGACCGGGCCGGCATCGGATCAGTTTTGCCAACGTCGACCGGCAATTGTTGCTTTGGGTCGACGGCAGCTCCGTGGAGTTCGATGCGGATACCGGGTATCCGGCCGTGGGAGACGATGTCCCCAACCAGGACGATCTTGCTCCGGCCGGGATCGGGCGCGGGGCCGCGCGAGGTCGAGCACATCCTGCTCAAGCGGGACGTCTACTACATCGCCACCAAGGAGGTCTATGGCGGCATCTCCGATTACGCTCCGGCCATCGCTCGAGCGCGACGTGATCGACTTCTTTGCCGAGCCCGAACGTTGGACGAGCGATAGTTTGTTCGCGCACCGCCGGGAGGTGACCTTTCCGCTCAAAGCCGATCAGTTCTTCGTGCTCGGCGACAACAGCCCCGCCAGCAAGGACAGTCGTCTGTGGTCGCAGGACATTCGCTCCTGGTCGACGGCTACCCATTCCTGGTCGGGCGAGCATCCCGAGTTTTACGTGTCGCGGGAACTGCTGATCGGCAAAGCGCTGTTTATCTACTGGCCGCATTCATTCGATCGATTGCCGTTTCGTGTGCCGTTCACGGACAAACAAATCCCCTTCCCGTATTTCCCGAATTTCAAGGACATGGGTTTCGTTCGCTAAGGTGTGAACGAAAAATAACTTGGCGCTCAACCCCTCTCCCTTCAGGGAGAGGTAGGGTCGAGGGTCGGCCAGAAGCCGAAGTTATTTTTCGTGCATCTTAAAGCGGCCAGGCAAGTATCCAGGTCAGGAGGACCCACTTCATGCCGATGCTCGAAGTCCACGGACTGGTCAAAGTCTACGGGCGCCGGCGCGTCGTCGACGGCGTCGATTTTCAGGTCGAACGGGGCGAAATCGTCGGACTGCTCGGCCCCAACGGCGCCGGCAAAACCACCAGCTTCCGCATGACCTGCGGCATGATCGAGCCCGACGCCGGCAAGGTCATGCTCAACGATATCGACGTCACGTGTGGCCCATGTATCGCCGGGCGCGCGACGGCGGCATGGGCTACCTGGCCCAGGAATCGAGCGTCTTCCGCAAGTTGTCGGTCGAGAACAACCTGCTGGGCGTGATGGAAATGCTGGGCATGGACCGCAAGACCGCGCAGCGCCGCTGCGACGAACTGCTCGATCAGTTCAACATCACCCGGCTGCGCAAATCGCGGGCCATGTCGCTGTCCGGCGGCGAGCGGCGGCGGCTGGAAATCGCCCGCTGCCTGGTCTCCGAGCCCCAAGCTGATCCTGCTGGACGAGCCGTTTACGGGCATCGATCCGGTGACGATCGACAGCATCCAGCAGATCATCCGCGATCTGCGCAAGCGGGGCATCTCGATCCTGATTACCGATCACCAGGTGCGCGAGACGCTGCAGATCACCGACCGCAGTTACGTCATCCGCAGCGGCCGCGTGCTCTGCCACGGCCGGCCGTCCGAAGTGCTCAGTAATCCCGAAGCACGCAAGTATTACTTCGGCGAGGGCATCGACAAAGGCATGGATATCAACCCGGCCGCGTGAGGGCGACTGCCCACGGTGCGACCGGGGAGGCCGTCGTTACCCGATGCGCCTGCCGCGGGCCCGCCGGCTGCCAGCGGCGGGCTTAACGGGGTACCCCCGCGCGCGACGCACCGTCCCGTTCCCTGCTGCAAGCGGGTCGCGCTTGGCTTATACTGATCGAGGCCCGCTGGCCTCGTTTTCGGCCGCAGGTCCAACCGGTTGGCTGATTTGGGGACCTTGTGATGACGAGTCGGACGAAAAACCTGGCTTTGGTTGCGGTCTTGTCCTGCTTGCTGCTCGTGCTGGCTCGCGCCGCCGCCGAGCCGCCGCCCAGCCCGCTCAAGCTCAAGGTGCAAAGCCGGGAGAAGTTGCCCGGCGACAAGTGGGAAGTGCGGGTGGCCGAGCGGAAACTGGTCCCCGGCGAAACGGCGATCTTGATTTGCGATCTGTGGGACAAGCACTGGTGCCAGAGCGCATCGCGGCGCACCGGCGAGCTGGCCGTCAGGCTGGCCCCGATCATCGAAGCGGCCCGGCGCACGGGGTGCGGATCATTCACGCGCCCAGCGACACGCTCGACTTTTACAAGGACTCGCCCGCGCGACGCAAGATCCTGGCGGCTCCGGCGGCGACTCCGCCCGTGCCGATCGGCCGCTGGTGCCGGATCGACAAGGATTTCGAAGGGGAGCTGCCGATCGACGACGCCGACGGCGGTTGCGACGACGAACCGCAATGCAAGAACTACAGAGCTTGGAGCCGCGAGCATCCGGCGATCCGCCTGGCCGACGAGGACGTCGTCTCCGACGACGGCGGCGAGATTTACAACTATCTCGTGCAGCAGGGAATCAAGAATATCGTGTTTGTCGGCGTTCACACCAACATGTGCGTGCTGGGCCGGTCGTTCGGCATTCGGCAAATGTCGCGAGAGGGGTTCAAAACGATCCTCGTCCGCGATCTGACCGACACGATGTACAACCCACGGCAAAAGCCGTTCGTCCCGCACGAAGAAGGAACACAACTGGTCATCGAACACGTCGAGAAGTATTGGTGTCCGACCACCACCGCGGACGAGCTGGAACGCGAGTTGGACATCGATCCGTCGTAGCCCTGGTGCTTTGGGGCGATGAAGCCCGGAACGTTAACAGCCTATCGAAAAAACCCCCGGTGCAGGGGACGGGTTTCAGCGGCACAGGATCGCCTCTTCTTCCGCAGGGGGCAGCGGTGCTTGATTTCACGCCAGGGATGCAGGCTTTTCCTCTGCCCCTCGCAGGCCGGTCGGGCGTTCTGCCGCAGGGGGCTGCAATCGTCGGTCGCAGACAGTTGCCACCCTATTTTGAACGGGCTATAGTGAAAAGTTAACATTGGCCAGCGGAACAGATCGAGTCGCCGACGAACGTCGGCCTGGCGTCGGGATGCGGAGCTGCAGATGGAAGCAAAGCTAGTCGTTGTCGGCGGCAAGGCCAAGGCCGAGCAGTTCTCGTTGACGTTGCCGACCATCGTGGGGCGCAGCCGATCGGCCGATCTGCCGCTCAACCACCCGTTGGTCAGCCGACAGCATTGCGAACTGTTCGAGTCGGACGGCCAGTTGATGGTCCGCGATCTCGGCTCGCTCAACGGCACGTTCGTGGGCGACTCTCGCGTAACGGACGAGGTGGTGATCGAGCCGGGCGGCCACCTGACGGTGGGCTCCGTCACGTTCGAAGCCGTGTACGATGCGCCCCTGCGACCGAAGGCGACCAGGATCCCGACTTCGAGATGGCCGACGACGACGACGCCGAAATCGATCAAACGATCGATGTCTCCAGCGGCAAGCGCGGCGGTGCGAAACCGCAACCCGCGGCCCCGCAGGACGAGGGGTTCGACATGGGCTGGCTGGACGACGGCTCGGAAGAGGACTCGGAATTGGAAGAGCAAGACGGCGCGCCGGACGCCCAAGCCGACGACTCCAGCGCGGAGCAGGCCGCCGCGGGGCACGCCGAATTGACGGGGTCGTTGGATTCGGCCGACGAGATCGAAGAAAAAACGATCGATCATCGCGCTGCCGCTCCCGGCCGTGCCGCACCGGGCATCGCCGCTTCCCGCAGCGCCTGACGGGGCCAAGCCGGCCGCCGCGCCTGGCAAAGCGCTGTCCCGGGATAAACCGCCTGCCAAAACCGTCCAGGCAGCCGACGACGATCTCGTCGAGTTTGCCCCCACCGAAGGAAAGGGTGCGGAGGGGGAAGGTGGCGAGGACTTGGACGATTTCTTCCGCAGCTTGTCCGAACCGTGAGCGATTCGCCCCGCGGCACGTGCGTCAACCGGAGGCGACCCAACTTGGAACGACCACCCGCGGGCCGGGCACCCGATGCGCAGGGTCGGCCACCCAAAAGCGGAACAATCCGGACGGCGAAAGCGGCCCTCTTGAGTCTGGCCGCCGCGCTCTGGGCGGCCGTGGTTTGCCCGGCCGCCGATCCGGCTGATCCCCAACCGGCCACCCCCACGGCGCCGGCTGCCCAATGCAAGTCCCGAAGACGCCAAATTCCAAACCGACGGGCCCGCAAGCGACGGGCCCCCGAGCGACGGGCGCTGCCCCCGCAGCCGCGCGACCCGCGAATCGTCTGGCGAAGGAATCGAGCCCCTACCTGCTGCTTCACGCGCATAACCCGGTCGATTGGTATCCGTGGGGCGAAGAAGCGCTGGCCAAGGCCAAGCGCGAAAAGAAGTTGATCTTCTTGTCGATCGGCTATTCGAGTTGTTACTGGTGCCACGTCATGGAGCGCGAGTTGTTCCTGAACGACGAGATCGCCGGGCTGCTCAACAAGCACTTCGTGGCGATCAAGGTCGACCGCGAGGAGCGTCCCGACATCGACGAAGTCTACATGCGCTCGCTGCAAGTCTATTCGCAGTTGGCCGGTGCGCCGCAGGGGGGCGGCTGGCCGCTGACCATGTTTCTCTCGCCCGACGCCAAGCCGCTGGTCGGCGGCACGTATTTTCCGCCCCACGACCGCGAGGGGCGAAGCGGCCTGGTCAGCGTGCTCAAGCTGGTCCACGAGCGCTGGAAAGCCGATCCGGCCCAATGGCAGAAGACGGCCGACCAAATCGCCGGTTACGTCCGCCAGAGCCTGGCTTCGCGGCCCGTGGTCGTGCCGCCGGTGAAGCTCGAACCGGGCCTGGTCGCCGCGGTCCAGCAGGCCCTCGCCCACGAGTACGACCGCGAGTACGGTGGCTTCGGCTACAGCGCCGAAAACCCTCGCCGCCCGAAATTCCCCGAGCCCCCGAACCTGGAGTTCCTGCTCGATCGCGTAGCGCGGGTCCATGATGCGGCAGCCCGCGAAATGGTCCTGGGCACCCTCGACAAGATGGCGGCCGGCGGAATTCGCGACCACCTGGGGGGCGGATTTCATCGCTATAGCACCGATCGCTACTGGCGAGTGCCGCACTTCGAAAAAATGCTCTACGACAACGCGCAGCTCGTCGCGGTTTACGCCCGCGCGTTCGAGCTCGACCCGCGCGACGAATACCGGCGAGTCGCCGACGAGGCGCTGGCCTTCGTCGGCCGCGAACTGACCGATCCCGAGGGAGGCTTCTACTCGGCGATCGATGCGGAAACGGACGGCCAGGAGGGAATCTATTACAGCTGGCTGCCCGGCGAAATCAAAGCGGCTCTTGCCCCCGACCAGTTCGCTCTGGCCAGCTCGGCGTTCGCTTTGGACGCCAAACCCAACTTCGAGCAGCGTTACGTGCTCGCGCGGGCCATGACTCTCGACGAATTGGCAAAGGCCCGCCGGCAGAGCGTCGCGCAGCTGCTGCCACAACTGCGGGGTGTCGAAGACAAGCTACTCGCCGTCCGCCAGCAGCGCGTGCGCCCGCTCACCGATACCAAAGTGCTGGCCGGCTGGAACGGACTGATGATCCGCGGCTACGCCGACGCCGGCCGGGTTTGGAAAAACCCCCGGTATCTGGCCACGGCCGCCCGGGCCGCCGAATTTCTGCTCGCGAACCTGCCTCGTCGGACGGAAGGTTGCTGCGCAGCTATCGCCAGGGGCAGGGCAAGGTGCCGGCTTTTCTCGACGACTATGCGTTCTCGATCGCCGGGTTGCTGGCGCTGTATCGCGCCGACGGCAATCGCCGCTGGCTCGACGCGGCCGATGCCCTCCAGAGCGATCAGCTCGCTCGATTCTGGGACGAGCGCGGCGGCGGCTTCTACTTCACCTCCGCCGACCACGAATGCGCTCTTCGCCCGGAGCAAGGTGTCCGTCGACGGAGTGATGCCGTCGGGCAATTCCGTGTCGGCCGCCAACCTGATCGCGCTGGGCCGGACGTTGTCAAAGCCCGAGTACCTGGAGCGAGCCCGCGAGACCATCGCCGCCGCCGCGCCGTTGCTGAAAGATTCGCCTTCGTCCGCCCCGCAAATGGCCGTGTCCCTGGCCGAACTGCTGGCCGAGGCCGCGGACGGGCCGGCGGGGCGCAATGACCGCCCGGATCCCTAGCGACCGGGCCGCTCGAATCGGAATGTTGCGTTTACCTCGCTTTGTCCTCGGGGGGCAGCGCATCGTGCTCTTGTTCAAGAAGAAATTCCTCCCGGCGATCGCGGCCGGCGAAAAGACCCAGACCATCCGGCTGTGGAAATTCCGCAAGATGCGGCCGGGACAACGGAGCTACATCCCGGGCGTGGGTTATATCGGCATCCTGGCGGTCGACGAAGTCGCGCTCGAACGGCTTACGGATGCCGACGCCATTCCTGACGGCTTTCCGACGGCCGACGCGCTGCGTGCCGAGATCCAGTCGCTTTACGGGCGTCAACTGGCGGCCGGCAACAGTGCCTATCGCATCCAGTTTCGCGTGCTCGATGCGGCCGAGCAGGCCCAAGCCGTGGCGGAGCGCAAGCTGCGGCAAATCGGCCGCAAAGGGGTGAACCGCCGGCCGGCCGCGCCCTAGCGATGCAGCATTTCGAAGAAACCCCGGGCGATGGCTTGCGGGTCGGCAATCGCTTGATAGACCAGCGACGTCAGGATCAACAATCCGGCGATCAGCATGCCGACGCCGCGCGGATTCGGGGCCGACTTCGACCGTCTTCAGCACGCTGCGCAGCGAGCGCTCGAGCCGGCGCCAGCCGCTGAAGCTCTGCGAATCGCTATTGGCCACCAGCGACACGTTGCGCATCGATGGAAAACTCTCCAGCCGCAACTGCACGCCCATTTGGGGCAGGGCCAGGCTGTCGCCGGCCCAGCGGGCGTCGGCATCCAGCGCCAGCGCCAGTTCAGACAGGATGGGCCGCAGCTCGGCGCTGCGGATGTTGAAGATCACCAGCCGCGGACGAGCCACCAGCGCCCACAGCGTCAGCGACAAGCCGTAGAACGACAAGAGCAGCGGCCATACCAGCCAGCCGAATCGCAGCGCCGTGGCATCGGGAACGAAGAGCTGCATCGGTCCGACGATCAGCAATCCCACCAGGGCTACGCCGAGCGCCGCCAGTTCGCGCGAGCCGTTGACCAGCAGCGGACGGCGGCGCGAAATTGGTCAGGCCCAACAGCACCAGGTACAGGGCCAGCGGTCCAAACGCCACGCAATAAGAAAAGCTGTGCATCGGGAATCTTCGCCTACACGGCATGCCTGTGCGCTGCGACGGCCGCTCCATTGCCGGACGCGCTGCAACGAACTTCCGCCGGCTCCTGCCAACCCCCTACGACCCCCGGACGGCCCCTACGACCCCCGGACAGCACTTCGCAGCCACTCGCCGATCACCCAGCCGACTTTGGCCAGCGACAAAGCCGAGCACTTGTCGGCCGTATCGCCGGTGGTGTGCCAGGAGGGGTAATCGAAGTCGATGATGTCGCAGGTGGGGATCTTGGCCGATATCGTGCAGCGGCAAATGGTCGTCGCGAATCTCGTGGCCCTTTCTGCGGGATGAACTCGCGCACACCCAGCCGCCGGGCGGTGTCCCAGATCGCTTTGACCAGCGGCTTGCGTGTCGCGCCAGCCACGCTGTTCCGCTCCTGATAGATCTGCAGCTCGGCGTCGCCGACCATGTCCAACAGCACGCCCCAGCGATAGCGATAGGGCGGCGGGTTGGCGGCATAGTTCTGGGCGAAATGCTCCGAGCCCAGGAAATACTGATCGCTGCTCCTGATAGACCAACTCCTCGCCGTCGAACAGCACGAAGTCGACGCCCAAGCGGCCCTGCAACCCGGCCATCGTGCTGAGCCAATTCCATCAGCACCGCCACGCCGCTGCCGCCGTCGTTGGCGCCGATGAACGTGCCGCGCGGATTGTTCAGATCGCGATCCGGATAAGGACGCGTATCGTAATGCGCGCACGAGCAGGATCCGTTCCTTGCGCTCGGGCTGCCAATGCGACGATCAGGTTGGCCATCGGCACCGCCGAACCGTCGAGCGGATGCCGCACCCGGAACTGCTGCAACTCGCACCGTGCCCCCCAGTTTCTGGAAGTGTTCGACCAGCAGTTTCTGCTGCGTTTCCATCCCGGCCGTACCGCTGACCCGCGGGCCGATCGCGCAGATCTCTTCCAGGTACTCGATATGCCCGGGCGCCGTCGAAGGGAATGTCGGCCAGGGTCAATTTCGAATGGACTTCCTTGGGCCCGCCGGCGACGCCGTGGTTGTCGTAAAAAAACAGCAGATAACCAACCGTGACCGCACCAGCGCCGATAACGGCCGCCAAAAACAGCGTTTGGCCGGAAGGTTTCGACATGGGTTGGGGCTCCACTTGAAGGGACTGCCCTTCATTGTAACAACCGGTCGGCGGCATCGCCTATACGAGCCGGCCGCCCTCGGGGAGTCGGCAGGTCGAATTCCGAGTTTCGATTTTTCGGCCGAAACCGCTAGAATCGACATTGCATCCAGCCGCGGATGCGGAGCAGCACCGTGGAACAGCACTCGGAACCGGCGAGGCACGTTATGATCGACGTCAGGCAACTTGTCGAAATGCATCGCGCTACGGTCGTGCGCCTGGCACGCCGAACCGATCAGCAATCCCTATCAAGGTTTTCCGGCTCTCGTCTGCCAGCAGCACAGTTTCAACTACTTGCTCTGGCACGAGGAGGATCTCGCTCGCAGCCCCGAAGCCTCCGACAGCGCGATTGCCGCCGTCAAACGGGCAATCGATGGCTACAACCAACAGCGCAACGACGCCATCGAAAAACTCGACGACTGGCTCGTCGAGCAATTGCGCAGAGCGCGGTCGTCCACCAGCCCCTGCGCGCGCTGAACACCGAAACGCCCGGCAGCACAATCGATCGGCTGTCGATCCTTTCGCTGCGCATCTATCACATGGAAGAACAGGCGAACCGCACCGACGCCAATCTGGGGCATCGGGCCAAAGCCCGCAGCCGCTTGGAAATCCTGGTCCGTCAGCACCACGATCTGGCCCAGGCCCTGACCGAACTGGTCGACGACATCTTCGCGGGCCGCAAGCGGCTTGAAGTCTATCGTCAATTCAAGATGTACAACGATCCCACGCTGAATCCGTATCTCTACGCAGCGGGCGAAAAGAACCGAGTCGCCGGGATGATCGCGCCCGCCGGCCGGTCGGCCCGGATCAACCGGGTGCGGCTTGCCGTCATTTCGACGACCAGGCTCCCGGCGCTGCTGGCGGTACCGACCTTGCTACCTTTGTGGGCGGTGCCAGCAGGGGCGTTGTCAGAGCCCGGCGGCCCAACCGGTCGCAAAGGCTGTCAGGCACCAGACTACCGGTGGTTTTGGCCCAAAACGATCCGGGTCCGCCGCAGGGGCCAAGCCGACTGGGGTAGCGGTCGGACAGTGCCCGAAGGTTAAATGCTCGTAAGTTGGCCCATCAATTGCAACGATGACGATAATAATCGCGTAGAATAACTGGCAGGCGGATGCGCATGCCACAAGGTCTTTTTCAGCGAAGGAATTCGGCCATGCGGTCGGCACTTTGACAAGCTCGCTTGGTGCTCGGCATTGATGCTTGCCCTGGCGAGTCCTGCATCCGTGTATGCACATGGCGGCGGCGGTGGCGGCGGTCATGGCGGTGGCGGCGGAGGCCACGGCGGCGGTGGCGGTCACATGGGCGGCATGGGTGGCGGCCACATGGGAGGCATGGGTGGCGGCCACATGGGCGGCATGGGCGGTTACGGCGGCCACATGGGTGGCATGGGTGGCATGGGTGGCTACGGCGGCCACATGGGCGGTTACGGCGGCATGGGTTCCTACGGCGGCCACATGGGCGGCATGGGTGCGTACGGCGGCGCGGGTGGCATGCGCATGGGCGGAGCCAACTATGGCGCTCGCAGTATGGGAAGCGCAGGAATGAGCGGCGCGCGCGGCTACTCTGGCGCAGGGGCGCGGCCGGCGGACGCAGCAGCTTCGTCAACTCCCATTTTGCCGGCAGCGGCCACTCGATGGGCTCCGGCGGCGGAAACTTCGGTGGCGCTCGCGGCGGCAGTTCATTCGCCAACACGCATTTCGCCTCCAGCCGTAGCGGCTACGGTGGTTACGGCGGCTACGGTCATGGCTACGGCGGTTACGGCGGCTACGGTGGTTATGGCCGCGGCTATGGCTATGGCGGCTATGGCGGCTACGGTCGCTATGGTTACGGTGGCTATGGGTACGGGTTTGGCTATCCCTATTACGGCTTCGGCCTAGGTTACGGATTGGCGTTCGGGCTGGGTTACGGATTGGGATATGGACTCGGCTATGGCGGCTACGGCTATGGTGGGTACGGCGGCTACGGCGGGTATGGTGGCTACGGTGGTTATGGTGGCTACGGCGGGTATGGCGGCTACGGCTATGGGTATCCGTACTATGGCTATGGCTACGGCTATCCGTACTACGGCTACAACTCGTACTACAACAACTACAGCCCGTACTATGGTTCGTACTACGGCTCGGCGTATAACGGTTACCCGGGCTACGGCGTCGCGGCCAACGCCTCGGTTGCACCGAACGCGTATGGCACCGCCTATGGTGCCACGAATGCGACAGGCCCGGCGCCGAACAGTTTAGCGCAAGCCGATCCGGCGGCGGGCGGCGCGTCGAGCGTGAACAACATCACGGCCTCCGATTTCGCCGCGCAAGGCGAGCAAGACTTCAAGGCGGGCAAGTATCAGACCGCGGCCCGCAATTTCCGCCATACGCTGGTCGACGATCCCTCGAATGTCGGTGTGCTGATGTTGCTCGGACAGACGTCCTTCGCGCTGGGGCAATACAACGAGTCGGCCGGCGCAACCGAAATGGCAATGAAGGATTTGCCGCAGGAAAAGTGGGGATCGGTCGTCGCCAACTACGCCCAACTGTACGGCAAGACGCAGGACTATACCGACCAATTGCGGGCGCTGGAAAAATTCCGCAACGAAAAGCCGCAAGATCCGGCCGCTCGATTCCTGCTGGGATACCACTACTATTACCTGGGCCACACCCAGGAAGCCTTCCGCGAATTGGACAAGGCGATCAACTTGGAGCCCAAGGATCCGTTCGCCCGCGCGCTGCGCAATGCCGCGGCCAAGAAGCTCGGTTTGCCGGCCGCTGAAGCCCCGGCCGGCGGAAACGCCGAGCAACCCGGCGGCCCGGTCCTGCCCGGCCTGCCCGAAGGCACGCCCCAGTAAGGTTCCGGTCCCTTGGGGCAATTCAGGGACCGAGGGAACCGAACCCTTCTTGGATCGGTCCTGCGGGCAGGCGCTGGACGTGGATGATCGCGCGGAAATTCTCGGCCCGGCGGGGGCCGTGTGGCACGCGCAAGGCCATCCGGCCTTGCGCGCGTTGTTTTCTGCGGCCGATCGCCGCGTGCGACCCCGGGCTGGTCGTTACTGGCCTTTCAGCCTTGGCAGGCAGGCAACCCAAAACGGCGACAGAAGCGGAGCGAGCGATAGCGGGCGTACCAGTCGCGACGCGGTTTCAGTTGGCTGTGGCGGCGTTTGCGTTTTCCGTCCGGCATGGCTTCGCCTCCGATCTTTCGCGTGGCCCGGTGTTCTCGGCGATCTTCGTCCTCGGCAATCTTCCCAGCGCAGGATCGGCCCGGTTGTTACGCGGGGTGCGAAAAACGGCACGCCCAGCCGGATTTCGGCCAACGGTTGCCGGGGGAAATCGGCCCTGCGCGGGCCAGCGACCGCCGCTGTCAGCCGGATTGGCGCGTGACTCGGCCGGGCGGCCGAGTAAACTGACGTTGTTGTCTTGCCACCGAGGACGTTGTGCATGACCGACGAAAGCGATTTGGTGCTCCGACTGCGGCAACGCGACTCCGCGGCCTTGGCCGAGTTCTTGTCCGCCAACCGGCGGCCGCTGCTGGCATTCATCGATCGACAATTGGGCCCGGCGCTGCGGCGAAGCTCGAGATCGAGGACGTCTATCAGGAATTGAGCGCCGAGGCGCTGCGGGCATTGCCGGACGCCGAGCTTGCCGAGCGTGACCCCTTCGGCTGGCTGTGCCAGATCGCCGAGCGGCGGATCATCGACGCCCATCGGCGCTTCTTCGGCGCCCAGAAGCGCGACGCCGCTCGCGAGGTGCCTTTGGGAAGCCCGGGCGGCGACACCCAGCATGCGGCCATCATCGATCTGCTGGTGGCCAGCATGACGTCGGCCAGTCAGGTCGTCTCGCGCAACCAGCGCGAGGTGAAATTGTATTCCGGCCTGGCCTCGCTTCCCGAAGAGCAGCGCGAGGCGCTGCGGCTGCGCTATCTCGAAGGTCTGCCGTCCAAGGAGATCGCGGCCCGGCTCGGCAAAACAGACGGGGCGGTGCGCGTCATGCTGACCCGGGCGCTGGGACGCTTGCAGCAGATTCTTGGCCCGGATTTTGGGCCGTCCTGACACATTGGGCCGGCATGTTTCCTATCGTCGACCGCACTGCTGTGAGGATCCAGGCGTTGACGCCGTTTGCCGCAGGCCATCTCGACCGCACCGAAACCGAGCTCGTTTGGAAGCAATTGTCCCAGCGGCTCGATGCCTTCGTCGCTGCCTGGCAGGGGGCCAGCGAGCCGCCGCCGCTCGGCGAATTTTTGCCCGAAGGTCCGCGGCGCGCTGCGCCGCTTGACGCTGGTCGAGGCGATCAAAGTCGACCTGGAATATCGCTGGCAGCAACGGCGCTGGCCGAAGCTGGTCGAAGATTACGTGCGCGAATTTCCCGAGCTGGCCGACGACGGTGGCCTGCCGTGCGACGTGGTTTATGAGGAGTATCACATCCGCCGTCGATTCGGTGACGTCTCGCCCGGCGAATACTATCAGCGGTTCCCCGAGCAAGCGGTCGAACTGGCGCGGTTGCTGCGCCTGGAGCAGCCGGAGCTGACGGCCACGCTGGTGCCCACCGAGCCGATCGCGCCGATCGCGGCGGGCCAGCGGGTCGACGATTTCGATCTGCTCGATGCCGTGGGCAAGGGCGCGTTTGCCACGGTGTTTCTGGCCCGGCAGTTCTCGATGCAGCGGATCGTGGCCCTGAAAGTATCGAGCGACCGGGGCTTCGAGCCGCAAACGCTGGCTCAGCTCGACCATCCGCACATCGTGCGCGTGTTCGATCAGCGGCAACTTGCCGATCACAAACTGCGGCTCCTCTACATGCAGTACGTTGCCGGCGGGACGCTGCAAGGACGTGATCGACATTCCCGCGGCACTGCCCGGCCGGCGGTGCTGCGGCAAGACGCTGATCGAGGCGATCGACGCGGCACCTGGCCCGGGCGCGGCGAGTCGCCGCCGACCGATTCGATGACCCGCTACCGGCTGCAGAGCGCCGACCTGGCCGGAAATGGTTTGCTGGATCGGCTCGCGGCTGGCATCGGCGCCTGGCCTATGCCCACGAGCGCGGCGTGCTGCACCGCGACGTCAAGCCGGCCAACGTGCTGGTGGCGGCCGAAGGGAACCCCAAGCTGGCCGACTTCAACATCAGTTTCTCGAAGCTCGACGGCGCCACGCCGGCGGCTTATTTTGGCGGCAGCCTGGCCTACATGTCGCCCGAGCAGCTCGAAGCCTGCGATCCGGCTCATGCCCGCCAACCCGACGAGCTCGATGGCCGCAGCGACGTCTATTCGCTGGGCGTGCTGCTCTGGGAGATGCTCACCTGCCGGCGGCCGTTTCCCGAGGACGCGTTGCCGGCCAACTGGTCGCAGGCACTGGCCAAGATGACCGCCCTCCGCCGCGCGGGTCTGCCGGCCGACGCCGCTCGGCTGCTGCCCGCCGATTGCCCGCCTGGCCTGGCCGACGTCTTATCGAAGTGCCTCGCGCCGAACGCCGCCGACCGCTATCCGTCGGCCGCCCAGGCTGCGCATGAAATCGAGCTGTGTTTGCAGCCGCGAGCCCGGCGGTTGTTGCACGGCCCGCAGCATTGGCAAGCCGTTGGCAAAAGGCATCCGGTCTTGTCGACGATCGTTTGCGGTTTGCTGCCGAACATGGTGATGTGCGTGCTCAACATTGCCTACAACAACGGCCAGATGGTCAGGAAGCTGATCGAGAGCAACGCGGCGGTTGAGCCTGTATTTCATCTGGCCGTAGCGGTCATCAACTCGGTGAGTTACGCGATCGGCCTGGCGACGGTGCTCTGCGTGGGGCGGCCGGCTTTTCGCGCGGCCCGGCAATTGGCTCGCGGGCGCAGCCCCGATCCGCCAGCCGACCGTCGCACGTTGGGCCGATGTTTGTGGATTGGCGACACGGCGGCCATCGTGGCGGCGCTGCTGTGGATCGTGTCGGGCCCCATCTTTCCGGCCTGGATCGAGCTGGCCGTGGGCCCCTCGAGCGGCGTCAGCCTGGAGACGTACGTGCGTTTCGTCGTTTCCGACGCGCTCAGCGGTTTGATTGCCGCCACCCAATCGTTTTACTTCACGACGTTTCTGGCCATCCGCCTGTGCTACCCGCCGCTATTGCAAGCCCGGCCCGTCGACGCGAGCGAAGTGCAGGGCCTGGTGTCACTGGCCTGGCGCGAGCCGGATTTACTTCGGCCTGGCCGTGGCCGTGCCCTTCGTCGCCGTCACTGCCGCGGCCTTCATGGATCGGGACGACCGCTGGCCGATCGCGGTGTTGGGGGGCGTCGGGCTGGTGGGCTTTGCACTGGCTTACTTCTTCGATGTTGCCCTGCGCGGCGATCTGGCCGCGCTGGCCGGCGTCATCCATCCCAGTGGCGATCGATTGGGTGACAGCGACTCGCTGGATTCGTTCCTTATCGGCTCCCGCCGGTAAGGTGTGAACGAAGAATAACTCCGGCGCCCAACCCCTCTCCCTCCAGGGAGAGGGCAGGGTGAGGGTCTGCCAGAAGCCGAAGTTATTTTTCGTGCGGTCCTAACTGCGGCGGCACCGATCATTCGTCCGCGACTCGACGATCGGACGTCGAGCGGCGAACGCGACAATCGGCGACCGACGCCATGGCAACGATCGCCCCCGCGGCAACTGCCAGTTCCAATTTGCCGCTGCCCAGCGCCGGCACCTTTAGCACCAGCGTCGACCAGCAGGCCAGCCAGCCGGCGGTGACGCCCGCGAGCCACGTCGCCCAGCCGATGCGCCCGGCCCAGGGCCAGGCCCGTGCCGCGAGCGCGGCCAGCAGATCGCAAAGCGACGCGACGACCGCAATTCCGCAGACGGCTTGCCAACCCAGGAGCGCGCCGAGGGTGGCCAGCGCCAGCACCGCTGTGTCCGGCCATCGGCGTTCGGCAACCTGTCCGAGCGACGGCCAGGCCAGACAGCCCAAGAGCAGCTGCGGCGCCGATCCCGGCGAGCCCCTCGAGCAAAACCCGCCATGCGTCTTGCCCCTCGACGCTGGCCGGCAATTCGACGCCCAGGGGCACCGGTCGCAGCCCGCTCCAGGCCAGCGGCAAAGAGATTCCCAGCAGCAGCGTGAAGAGCAACAATCGGCGCGGAATGCGCCGGCCATCGTGCTCAATCAAGGCGGCGACGATCAGCGTCCCCAACAGCAGCAGGTGGTAAGCCACTTGGGCCCAATCGCTCGCCGGACTCGTGCCGTCGGCGACCGGCGTGTGGGGCAGGTTGCCGCGGGCGTCGACGATTTCCAGCCAGCCCAGCGCGGCCAGCAAAGCGCCAAACAAGGATTCCACCAGCGGATAGCGGACCGAGATCTGCGCGTGGCAGTCGCGGCAGCGACCATTCAAAGTCAGCCAGCCGAAGACCGGCACGTTGTCGTACCAGCGGATCGGATGGCCGCAGACCGGGCAATGCGAGCCGGGCCAGAGCAAACTTTGCCCCAGCGGCAAGCGATAGATGACGACATTGGCGAAACTGCCAAAAAAACTGCCCAGCACAAACAGCGCGATCAGCAACCCCCAGGCGCCGAGCGGCGTGTCGACAAGGTGGATCGCTCCGACCATCAAATGATCCCATGCAAGGGGCCGCCGGCCGCGCCCAACGCGTCGACCCGGCCTCGACGGCCGGATCTTCGACGATCATCGGGGCGTGGTGCGGTTTGCTGCGGGCGTCGATCAGCAACGATCCGCGCCGCCCCAGTGTTTTGCCCGCACAAACGAGCCGATGCCGTAAACGTCGGCGGCCGGATTGCTGCGAGTGAAGACGGTCCAGACGAAGTTGTTGATGCTCTGGGCGGTAAACGCGCTGTCGTCCACCAGGACCACGAGCGGAAACCGGTTCAACGGATGATCGAGCGCGTAACGACTCGCTGAGCCGCGACAGCCAGTCGTCGCCGCCCGAGTCGCCGCGCACGAATGCCGGCCCCTGCACGGCCAGCACGCCCGGCAGGCAGAGCCTGGGCTGCGAAAGTCCGTCGGGCAGCCGCAGATCGCCCAGCTCGACCGGTAGGATCCGCCGTGCCGGCCCGGCTGCGGCGATCACCAACTTCGATCCTTCGTTCAAGCCGCTGCCCGAATAGTCGAGCGTGTCGATCGTGGTGCAAGTCTGAAAGTGCAGATCGTGCTGCCAGTCGACCCGCTGGAGCAGGTGGCCGAGGAAGGCCGGGATGTCGTCGATGTCGAGATCTGGCTGATCTTCGCGGGCGACGATCAGCAGGTACTTCGCCAACGACAATTGCCCCTGGCCCAGGATGGCGTTGGCCAGCGTGAGCAGTTCGGCCGGCCGGCGTCGCTCCAGGTAGGGCGTGTAGCGCTCGCTGCCGATCGCCAACAGCAAGGGGTGAACGCCCGCCGCATCGACCGCATGGACCTGATGCACCCCGGGTATGACGCTGGGGATCGCGGGCCCGCTCAGCTCGTGGATCAATTGGCCAAACACGGTGTCTTCCTGCGGTGGCCGGCCGACAACCGTGAACGGCCAGATCGCGCCGGGCGGTGATAGACCTGCTCGACGCGCAGCACGGGATAGTCGTGCGCCAGGCTGTAGTAGCCCAAGTGATCGCCGAACGGTCCTTCGGGCAATTTGCGATCCGGATCGATGGTGCCGGTGATGGTGAAGTCGGCCTCGGCGTAGATCGGCAGTCCGCCGGGCCGCTGGATCATGCGAATGCGGTGGCCGGCCAGCGCTCCGGCGAACGACAGCTCGCTCAAGCCCTCGGGCAGCGGCATCACCGCGGCCAGCGTCATGGCCGGTGCGCCGCCGACGAAAACATTCACTCCCAGCGGCTGGCCTTGGCGAATCGCGGCCGCATGGTGGACGCCGATGCCGCGCTGGATCTGATAGTGCAGCCCGATCTCGCGATTCGGCCGATACTGGCCGCCGGAAAGCTGCACGCGGTACATGCCCAGGTTCGAGCGGGCGAGGCCGGGCCGTTCGACATCCTCGCTGTAGACCTGCGGCAGGGTGATGAACGCGCCGGCGTCGTCGGGCCACGATTGCAATTGCGGCAGCCCGTCGATCGAAGTCTGCTCTGCGATGGCCGGTCCGCTGGCCACGCTCCGAGGCAGCATGTGCCACAACCGACGTGCGACGCCCAATTGCTTCCAGGGCTGGTGCAGGGCCCGCCGCGGATCGACTTTCAGTTCGACCAGCTTGCGCACACCGGCGAGCGTGTCGCGAAAAATATATCGGGCGCGCTCGAGCGTGCCGAACAGATTACTCGCCATCGGAAAGCGGCAATCTTTGACTCGGGCGAAGTACAGAGCCGGGCCCGCCGCCTGATAAACGCGGCGATGGATGGCGGCCGCTTCGAGCTGGGCATCGACCGGTTGCTCGATGCGCACGAGCTGGCGAGATGCGTCCAGGTCGTCGATGCAAGAGCGAAGCGTGCGGTAGCCCATCGGGGATTCGTCAAAAGGTTGGCCTGGCGTCGCCTCAAGGGGCCCGCGACCGTTCCGATGCGCGAGCCATTACTGCGATGCTAACAGATCGAGCGCTGCGGCGCGCACTGCCAGACATTGGACGAGCCAGGACCGCGTGGGCGATGGGCACTTCGGGGCAGCAGCCGCGCTGGGTTACCGCTCGCGGAAAGTGATGCGACCCTTGGTCAGATCGTAGGGAGACAATTCCACCCGCACTCGATCGCCAGGGACAATACGAATGAAGTGCTTCCGCATCTTGCCGGCGACGTGGGCAATCACGATATGCCCGCCGTCGATCTGGACGCGGAAGCGAGTGTTCGCAAGCGCTTGCGTAACGACGCCTTCGACTTCGAGAGCTTCTTCTTTTTCTTTTTGCGCCATACAGGTCTCCCAGGTGGTGGTTGAACTCTCACGCTTTGCGAAAGGACCGCTGGCTTTCGCTCTTTGCCCCAAGCGGTCTGCCGCTAACTGGTCCGGCTGCCGGACCGCCAGGCCCGGCCGAACGACATTAGGGCATCTTGTAATATCATAACTTTACCTTCTGCCGCGTCCAGGTCGTTATCGAACGCAAGTCAACGCGGTCAGGCCTATTCTGACCGTTATCGATCCACGGGCGAGAGCGAGTTCGGCATTTCGGCAGGATTCTCGGGCACTTTTTCAGCGAAGCGCCTTGTAAGCCGCAAGGTCGAAATGGACTTCCCCGCAAAAAGTGGGCGCTGGTTAGTGGATAATAGTGGTTGGGATAAGTGGAGCGGCTGCGCCGCGTTGTTGCTTGGATTTCGGGGGAGACGAGGCCCCTCTCCCCCGAGCCCCCTCTACCCTCTTCTCTGTTCCGTTTGGGTTGGTTTCGTGTATCGCGTGTGGGGTTTGATAATCGAGCGTGGAGTGTCGCCGCTGGCGGTTATAGAACACTTCGATGTACTCGAACAAGGAGCTTCGCGCGGCCTCGCGTGAAGCGTAGGTGGTTTGATGAACGAGTTCCTTCTTGATGGTGGCCACCAACGATTCGGTCGGCGCGTTGTCCCAGCAGTTGGCTTTGCGGCTCATGCTACAGCGAATGCCGAGCTGGGCCAGCAGTTGCTGGAAGTGGGCGCTGGCGTACTGGACGCCCCGATCCGAGTGCGCCAGCAAGCCGGCTTGCGGCCGTTCCCGCTGCAAGGCTGTGTTCAGGGCCTGCGCGACCAGCTCGCTGTCGATCCGCTCCGACATCGACCAGCCCACGATCTTCCGCGAGTAAAGGTCTTCGACCAGCGCCAGATACAGCCAGCCTTCGTCGGTCGGGATGTAGGTGATATCCATTGTCCACACCTGATGCTTGGCCGTGGGCCGAAACTGGCGGTCGAGCAGGTTGGCGGCAACCGGCAATGGGTGCTGGGAATCGGTAGTGTTCACGCGGAAGCGACGGCAGGTTTTGGCGCGCAGTCCGGCCTGACACATCAGCTTCTCGACCGTCTTGCGGTTGCAGTGGTGACCGTCGTCCACCAGTTCGCGATGGACGCGTGGAGCACCGTAGTTGCCGTAATGCGGCCGAGCGTGGATCTGCCGGATGCGATCGGTGAGCTGCCCGCGACGGACGGCCGCGGCACTCAGCGGTCGCCCGAGCCAGGCGTAGTAGCCGCTGCGGCTGACCTGGAGTACGCGGCATTGGATCTCCACCGGCCAAATCTTCCGGTGGTTTTGAATAAACTGGTATCTCATGGCGACTCCTTGGCGAAGAAGGCCGTCGCTTTTTTTAAAATATCGCGTTCCATGGTCAGGCGTTTGACATCTTCGCGCAAGCGTCGCAATTCAGCCTGGACGGCGCCGGGGCTCTGGGCCGCGTCGTGGCCATCATCGAGTTGGAACTGCTTGAGCCAACCACGTAGGGAGCCAGGATCGATGCCCAGGTTCTTGGCCGCTTGAACGACCGTATACCCCTGTTGCTGAACCAAGCTCACGGCCGAAACTTTGAATTCACGAGAATAGGTCCTGCGTGCCATCGGCGTCTCCTTTCGACAGCATTATGCCGTCTGTCTGGAGCGCCACAAAACATGGGGAAGATCAAAAGGTTGGGCCCGGCGGCGAGGATCGGGAACCGTTATCCAGCCCCGGTTCGCCCCGCCGGTTTCCACCACGGTCGCGGCTGGGGCCTGGCGCTACCGCACCGCGGCCAGCCCTTCGTCGAGCCACTCGAGAATCGACGCGCTCGATTCGATGCCCAGGGACAAGCGAATGGTTCCGTCCTGAATGCCGATGACCTGGCGCGCCGCGGGGCCGAGCCCGCGATGACTGGTGCTCGCCGGATGGCTGAGCGTGGTACACGTTTCGCCGAGCGAGGGGCAAAAGGGAATCCGCCCGGCCGCGGCCATGAAGGCTTCGGCCGCCGCCAGCCCGCCGCCGAGCGTGAACGTCACGAGCGTGCCGAAGGAACCGGCGAATTGCCGCTGGGCCAGTTCGTGGTCGGGATGATTCGGCAAGCCGGGATAATGCACGGCCTGGATGGGCCCCGGGCCAGTGACCAGGTGGTTGGCCACGACCAGGGCGTTGGCCGACGCCCGATCGATCCGCAAGGCCAGGGTTTCCAACCCCCGGGCGGCCAGCCAGCAATCGAAGGGGCCCGAGGCCAGGCCCCAGGTGGACAGCACGCCAGGCACGCGCTGCCACCACTTTTGGTACCCGCACAGCAGCCCCAGCACGACGTCGCTGTGCCCGTTCATGGTCTTGGTCAGACTCTCCAGCACCAGGTCGGCCCCGTGATCCAGGGGGCGGCAAACGGCCGGCCCGGCCAAGGTGTTATCGACCAACAGCCGCGCATCGGCCTGGTGGGCCACCGCGGCCAGCGCGTCGATGTCCGAGACGCGGAGCAGCGGATTGGTGATCGTCTCGACAACCACCAACCGCGTGCGGCTGGTGAGCGCGGACTCAATCGCTGTCAAATCGCAGGTGTCGGCCAGCGTGCTGCTGAAACCGAGCCGCGCGACTTCGTCGGTCAGCAGCAATTGGCTGCGACCGTAAAGCTGATTGCTGACCACGATGTGGTCGCCGGCGTTCAACTGCGACAGCACGGCCAATGCCAGGGCTCCCATGCCGGAACCGGCAATGGCTGCCCGCTCGGCCCGGTGCAGCTGGCGGCACTTATCGGCCAGCAGATCGGCATTCGGATGGCCGTCACGGCTGTAGACATAGCCGGGCAGTTCGCCCGCCAGCATCGCCGCGGCCTGCGCCGGGTCGTGGCAGCGGTAGACGCTCGAGGTATAGATCGGCGTGGCCAGCGGCTCGGTTGTCTGCGCGGGCAGATTTTGCGGTCGGGGGCAGATATCGTCGATCTTATCGGTCATCGCAAAATTCTCGGCACGGGGGACATCGTCTGGGGCGAGCGCTGAATTGAAGTATAGCCAGAGAAAAGCTGCCGCGAGTGAGAGTTCACCGGCAGACGCGCAAAGCTTGAACCGGCAGCCCCGGCCCTTTATCCTGCCCCCATGCCCGCCGCTGCCCCCGACTCCAAACGCGATCGCCCACACCTCGTTCCGGTGCTGGGATTGTTCTCCGCGACGGCGCTGGTCGTGGGCGAAATGATCGGATCGGGCATTTTCATGAGCCCGTCGCAGGTGGCCCGCCAGGTCGGCCCTTACGTGGGGGTGATCCTGGCGTTATGGCTGGTTTGCGGGCTGGTCAATCTGTGCGGGGCGCTGACGCTGGCCGAGCTGTCGGCCATGTTTCCTCAGGAGGGCGGAACGTACGTTTTTCTGCGCGAAGCCTACGGTCGGATGTGGTCGTTCCTGTGGTGCTGGACCGAATTCTGGGTCACCCGCACCGGCTCGATCGCGCTGTTGGCAACCTATAGCGGCGTCAATTTCGACCAGGCGCTGGTCGGTGCCGGCTTTGCGCCCGCGCCCGAGTGGCGGCCGGCGCTGCAAAAAGGGGTGGCGATCGGGCTGATCGCCACGTTTGCCGCGGTCAACATGGCGGGCGCCTTGTGGGGCGGCCGCGTGCAGAACGTATTCACCACCGTCAAGGTCGGATTCGTGTTCCTGCTCGGAGCGCTGCCGCTGTTGGCGCTGCGCGGCGGGGCGGCTGTCGATACGGGCGCCCTGTGGCCGGCGCGGGTGGATCAGCCGCTCATCGTTCACATCGGCGCGGCGCTGGCCGCCATCATGTGGGCCTACGACGGTTGGGGAAACGTCACGGTCGTGGCCGAAGAAGTCCGGCAGCCCGAGAAATCCATCCCCCGCGCCTTGATTGCCGGCGTCACGCTCGTGACACTGCTCTATCTCGGCGCCAACGTGGCCTACCATCTGACGCTGCCGGTCGCCCAGATCGCCGGCGAGTTCATTCCCGCCGTGGCCGTGGCCGAGAAACTTCTGCCGGCCTTCGGCAAGCCGCTGATCCTGGGAATGCTGATGATCTCGATGGCCGGGGCCCTGAACGGCAATATCTTGGTCGGGCCCCGCGTGCTGTTCGCCGTGGCCCGCGACTACCGTTTTCTTTCGGCGTTCAACTGCTTGAGCCCGCACACCGGCGTGCCGGTGCGGGCCATCGCTGCGATGTCCGCTTGGGCGATCATCTTGATCCTGCTGGGAGACGTGACGCGAGAAGAGGGCGTGCCGCTGTCGGAAGTGTTGACGAACTATTGCATCTTCGGCGGCTCGATCTTTTATTTCTCGGCCGTGCTGGCCGTCTTTGTGCTGCGCCGCCGTCAGCCGGATACCCCCAGGCCCTATCGCACTTGGGGCTACCCGCTGGTTCCGCTGGTATTTCTACTGTTTTACGCCTTCTTTCTGGTCAATATGTTTCGTAGCCGGCCGTTGGAATCGGGCGTGGGGCTGGGGTTCATCGGACTGGGCCTGGTGCTCTACGCGCTACTTGCCCGCGGCGACCGGGCCGAATCCTGAGCGTCGCTACGCGCGGGCGCACCGGCCCTATAATGCGACTGGCCACGCACTGCATTTGCTTTGCCAGGGCGATCGGATTCAAAGCCCATGTCGCTGTTCGAAGCCAGCGAAGCCGCCAATCGCCGCCGGGCGCAGCCGCTGGCGGCGCGCATGCGGCCCCGCTCGCTCGACGAGTTCGTCGGCCAGCAGCATTTCTTCGGGCCCGGCAAACTGCTGCGCCGGCTGCTGGCCGCCGACCGGCTCGGCTCGGTGATCTTTTACGGCCCGCCCGGCACCGGCAAGACGACGCTGGCCCACCTCTTGGCCACGGCCAGCCGCAGCACGTTCCGGCAGTTCAGCGCCGTCGCCAGCGGAGTGAAGGAACTGCGCGAGGCGCTGGACGAGGCCCGCGATCGGCTGTCGACTTCGAGCACCAAGACGCTGCTGTTCGTCGACGAGATCCATCGCTTCAACAAGTCGCAACAGGACGTGCTGCTGCCCGACGTCGAGGAAGGCGTCGTGGTGCTGGTCGGGGCGACGACGCAAAACCCGTTCTTTGCGCTGATCAGCGCGCTGGTCAGCCGCAGCCGGATCTTCCAGTTCGAGCCGCTCTCGGCCGACGACATCAAGACCCTGCTGCGGCGGGCGCTGGCCGACAAAGAGCACGGGCTGGGCCGCCAGCAGGTGGCGATCGACGACGACGCGCTGGATTTCCTGGCCGAGGTAAGCGACGGCGACGCCCGCCGGGCGCTGGCGGCGCTGGAAGTCGGAGTGCTTGTCGAGCAGCCGAGCGGCCGCTGCGCTTCACCCGCCAATTGGCCGCAGAATCGGTGCAGCGCAAAGCCATCGAGTACGACCGCACGCGGCGACGCCCATTACGATGCCGCCAGCGCGCTGATCAAGAGCATCCGCGGCAGCGATCCCGATGCCGCGATCTACTGGCTGGCCCGGATGCTCGAAGCCGGCGAAGAAGTGCGGTTTCTGGCCCGGCGGCTGGTGATCCTGGCGAGCGAGGATGTGGGCAATGCCGATCCGCAGGCTCTGCCGCTGGCGGTGGCCGCGATGCAGGCCTGCGAATTCGTCGGCTTGCCGGAGTGCCAACTGACGCTGGCCCAGGCGGTGGCCTATCTGGCCTGCGCGCCGAAGTCCAACGCGGCAACCGTGGCCATTGGCGAGGCCCGGCGCGACGTCCGCGAGGGGCGACTGCTGCCCGTCCCGGTGCATCTGCGCGACAGCCATTACCCGGGCGCAAGCGGCTGGGGCAGGGGCAGGATTACGAATATTCGCACGACAGCCCCGATGCCGTGGCCGCTCAGGACTATCTGGGCGTGGAGCGCGAGTATTATCGACCCGTCGATCGCGGCTTCGAACGCCAGCTGGCCGAGCGGCTGGACGCGATCCGCGCAGTGCTCCGATCGGCGAAGAAATCGCAGCCCGGTATCGATGCAGAGAAGGAGGAGAAGGGGATAGGGGGATGACTGGGGATACGGGGGATGACTGGGGATACGGGGGATGGAAGGTGCGAGGAGACGGCAGAAGGCAGGAGAACGAGTTTGGAATGTCGGATGCTCTGGTTTCTGTAATTCGTGCGTTCAGTGGCTTGGGCCTCAAAGGGCGTCGGCACTCCGGGGCTCGCTGGCTACTGCCTTCCGCATTCCTATATCCCCTGTATCCCCAGTCATCCCCCTATCCCGTTGCAGAAACCGCTGCTTCGAACAGCGTCTATTCTTGCTGAGCCGGCCGGCCAAATACTTGCTCTAGCGTCGGTTGGGGGGTTTCGCGTATTATCCGCCGCGCCGCGAGGTACTTGGAGGGCAGGACGCCCTCGGTGCAGCCGGCGAGCAGCAGGTCCGGCACGATTGATCGGACGCCCGCGCACAAGTCTCGCATTTCAGCAACTTCTGCGCCCGAAAAGGCAGAAGCCTGAGTCAGGGAGGACGACCCAACGTGAACACTCTCAAGCCGCTGTTGATCTTCGCCGTGTTGGTGGGGGTTTGTTACGGCGTTTATTCGCGCATCAACCACAAGAGCGACAACGTGCCTCCCGAAGCGGCCGGTGGCTGGGAAGGCACTCCGACCGTCGAAATGGGAGACACCGTCGGCGGACCCATGGCGCCGGGCATGCCCGGGGCCGGTGCGCCGCACGCCGGCGACGGCGGACGCGGCGCGCCGCTGATGGCCATCCAAGGCCAGGGCTCGGCAGCTCGCGGAAGCGATCCGCGCGGACAGGATTTTGCCCAGGCCAATCCGGGCGGCAATTGGAAGGGTTCGCCGGCTGGCGCCGGGCCGGGCGTCGACTATACCGTCGGCGGCGCCGATCCGACGTACAATCCGCAGGCCGGCGCCGACCCGAACGGTAATTTCGCCCCGCCGAGCGATCCTTACGCCCGGCCTGGCGATCCGGGCGCTGCGGGCGGTTACAACGCCGGCGGGTACAAAGATGCGGCCGGTCCGCGAGGGGCCGGAAGTTCGGCGTTTTCCGCCGCGTTCGAGCAGGCCAAGCGCGAGCTGGAAGCCGGCCGCCTGGCCGAAGCGCACTATCAATTGTCGCGCTGGTACGACGATCCGAACCTGCGCCCAAGAGCAGCAACAACTGACCGAGGTGCTCGATCAATTGGCCGGCACGGTCATTTACTCGACGCAAAACCTGATCGAACCGGCCTGCGAAGTGCAGCCCGGCGAGACCCTGGAGCGAATCGCCCAGCGCTACAACGTGCCCTGGCAATTACTGGGCAAGATCAACGGCATCGACGATCCGCACTCGCTGCGGCCGGGCGAGCGGCTCAAAGTGGTCCGCGGCCCGTTCAGCGCCGTGGTCAGCCTGGACAAGTGCGTGCTCACGCTGCTGCTCAACAGCACTTATGCCGGCCGGTTCCCGATCGGCCTGGGACGCGAGCATCCGCCGCTCGAAGGGCAATACGTCATCACCGACAAAGTGACCGATCCCACGTACTATGGCACCGGCCGCACGATCGAACGCGGCGACCGCGACAATCCCCTGGGCCGCCGCTGGCTGGGCCTGGGCAATCAGATGGGCATCCACGGCACGAACGAGCCGCGTTATGCCGGCCGCACCGACCTGGGCGGCTCGATCAGCCTGGGCGAGCGCGACGCCGAAGACGTGTTCGACATCCTGAGCGAAGGCTCGAAAGTCGTGATCCGGCGGTAACGGCAGGCAAACGCGGAACTCGGAACTCGGAACGTGGAACGCGGCAAGGCGCCGCTGGGGTGTCTTGTTCCCGAAAGCCTATCGGGACTCCTGAATGAGTGCTGACGAAAAGCCCCGCCGACGCTGGCTCGCGTTTTCTCTGCGCGAACTTTTGCTGTTCACCGCCATCGCTGGCCTCGCCGTGGGTTGGTATCTCGACCACTCGCGGTTGGTCCATTCGGAAGCGTTTCGGGTCGGGGGCGAGATCGCCGAGGACGTGCGAATGCTATACGAGAACAACAATGTCGCAGACCCACTCGGCGTGGATTTTGGGTTCAACGCTCGGCCTTTTCGGGCGACATTGAGCATTTCAGATTACTACGCAGACCATCCGGACGAGCACAGGCCGCGAAGCCTGGCGATCCTGCCGTTCTCTCCATGACCACATCCCTCCGCCGTCGGCTGCGCTTTAGTCTACGAACGTTGTTCGTACTGGTTACGGTCTTTGGCTGCGCGATGGGTTGGCTTGCAGTTGAGGTGCGGGCCACGCGCATGCGAGCGAATCTGCTGGCCTGGTGCGAGGCGCACGGTGGTGACGTTGATTTCACTTGGGGGATCGAGAATGGGTTCAACTGCTTTGGAGGTCCCCCGCCGCATGTCAGTTGGATTCGGAAACTGTTCGGCGACCGCCCCGTCTCGTCGATCTACTTCCTTTCAGCGCGCAGACTCAGTTCCGTCGCTAGACCGCCAACGTGAACTAGCTCAGCACTTTCCGGAGGCCGATCTCGCCGCATTGGGAAGCGACTGGGACCTCCACGATTTCAACAGCGATTGATGTTCGTTGCTGTTGCTCGCCCCGATCTCACCGTCCTCGACGTTTCCTGCCCGCCGCATCGTTCCTTCTTGTTCCGACCTCCGACCTCCGACTTCCGAATTTGCCTCGGCTCAGATCACCCATTCACCGCTGCGCTATCCGCGCCGCTCGCTCTGTGGTATAGGAAAGGCCCGTCGACTCTAGCCGCAACGCTGCGCCCCTAACGGAACCAAGCTGCCGTGTACGACAAACAAGCCCTGATGCAATTGGTCCGCGACAAAGCCCTGAAGTTCGGCGATTTCACGCTCGCCTCCGGCAAACGGGCCAGCTACTATCTCGACGGCAAACAAGTGACGCTCGACTCGATCGGCGCCCGGCTGATTGCCGAGGGCATCCTGGAACTGCTGGGCGAACCGCTGCCCAACGCGGTCGGGGGAATGGCGATCGGCGCCGATCCGATCACTGCCGCCGTGGTGACCATGGCCGGCGTGCAGGGCTTGCCGCTCAAGGGCTTCCTGGTGCGCAAAGAGGCCAAGGGGCACGGCACCAATCGCTTCGTCGAAGGGCCGGTCGCGGCCGGCGACGAAGTCGTGATCGTCGAAGACGTGGTGACCACCGGCGGGTCTTCGCTGCAAGCCATCGAACGGGTCGAAGCCATGGGACTGCAAGTGCGAAAAGTGATCGCCATCATCGACCGCCTGGAAGGGGGCGCGCAAGCCTTCGCCCAGCGCGGCTATCCGCTGGTCAGCCTGCTCACCGTTCGCGATTTCGGCATCGAGCCGCCGAGCGGCTAGCTCCTGGGAAATTCGGAATTCGGAATTCGGAATGAGTTTGGGCGTCGCAGCAGGACGTTGCACGGATACCCGCTTCTTAATTCCGACTTCCCACTTCCGCATTCCGAATTGAATTCTCCATGGAAACCTCCTTGCATCGCGAGCTCAAGCGGCTGTATGCCGGCGACGCTGCGCAAACGGAAGTGCGGCTGGGGAAGTATCGCGTCGATGCGGTCGCCGGCGATTTGCTGGTCGAGGTCCAGCATGGCAAGCTGTCTGCCATCCGCCGCAAGGTGCAGGATCTTTCGGCCGAACATCGCGTGCTGGTCGTCAAGCCGATCGTCGTGCGCAAATTGCTCGTGCGTCAGTCGTGCGCTGGCGGCTCGGTGACGTCGCGCCGCTTGAGCCCCAAACGCGGCAGCCTGGTCGATTTGTTTCACGAGTTGGTCTATTTCACCCGCGCGTTTCCCCATCGCAACCTGGCGATCGAAGCGGTGCTGGTCGAAGTCGAGGAATGGCGTTATCCGGGCCACGGCCGCCGGCGGCGCTGGCGAACCAACGACTTTGTCGTCGCCGATCAACGGCTGCTCAGCGTGGGCGAGAGCGTCCGGCTGGAGCACGCCGCCGATCTGGCCCGCTTGCTGAGCGTGCCGCTGCGGGCGGAATTTCACACCGGCGAGCTGGCCGCCGACTTGGGTCTGCCGCGCTGGGTGGCGCAGCGCATCGCCTATTGCCTGCGCGAGACCGGCGCCGTGCGGCAGGTGGGCAAGACCGGAAACACGATTCGCTATCGCACCGTACTGCCCGGGCAAGACCGGCCGGCCCGGCAAAAACGGTCGGCCCGGCGAAAGCGGCCTGCCGCCTGAAAACGGCGCCGCGTATTCGGCCCGGGGCCGACGGTTGCCTGTAACGGGCGAGCGTCAGGCGTGTGCGCGCCGCCGTGTTATACTTGGCTTGGCGTCCCGGGGGCATGCCGGCTGTTTTTCTTGGGGAGATCATCCGATGCGGCTGCTACTGTGCGTTGCCGCTTTCGCGCTCTTGCTGGCCACTTGTGCCGCCGCCGACAAGCCGGCGGCGAAGGCCCGGGTCTCGCTCGAGCTGGTTACGGAAGAAGGCTTTCCCATCACCGGCGCGCAGCAGTGGTATCAGGTGTTTGCCGATCTGGGGGTCGGCGGCCTGCGGATCCGCGGAGCGACCGGCGCGGTCGAGGTGGAGGTCAAGAATCGGGGCAGCAAGGATGCGCCCATTTACGACGTGGTCGGACTGATCAAGGCCAACAACACGCTCTACCTGCCTGGCGGCAAGTTCACCGTCAACGACAGCGCGCGGCTGAAGAAGTGGCTCGCCGATCTGGCCGACCAGGGGACCGAAGCCGTGACGCAGCCGCGACAGGCCTTCGGCATGACCCGCAGCCAATTGGTCGAGATCGATGGCGAAATGAAAAAGCCCCTGCTGTCGGCCACCAAGGACGCGCCCGCGGACAAGGCCGTTGGACAGCTTGCACAAGGCCTTCAGCACAAGCTGCAGATCGACCCGGCGATGCTCAAGTCGCTGGCCGCGGTGGCGGTCGAGGAAGAATTGCAGGGTGTGTCCTGTGGAACGGCGCTGGCCGTGATCTTGCGTCCCGCGGGCCTGGCCTATGCGCCGAGCGGTCGAGCGGCGGGGCGCTGCAATACCGGGTTTTCCAGCCGGCGGCCGGTCGCGAGAGTTGGCCAATTGGCTGGAAGGCCGACCAGCCCGACCAGAAAGTCGCGCCCGACATGTACACCAAATTCATCAACGTCGAGATCGATCAGACTCCCGTCACCGAGGCGGTGGCCGCCTTGCAGGAGCGGCTCAAAATGCCGGTGCTCTGGGATCACAACGCGGCTCGCGCTGCACGGCATTGATCCGGCCAAGATCGAGGCCAAGCTGCCCGCCAAGAAGCTGACCTACAGCCTGATTCTGCAGCGCGTGTTGTCGCAGGCCAAGCTGCGGAAGGAGCTGCGGGTGGACGAAGCGGGCAAGCCCTTCTTATGGATCACCACGATCAAGCCGAGCTGACGGGGAGGAAGGGATGAGAGAGTAGAGGGTAGTGAGTAGGGAACGGACACTTTCGAACGAACCTATCGGCGCAGACGCATTGAGGCGGACACGCCGGCGGAACGGGCATTGGGACTCTGAGGATGCAGGGCCCGCGCTTGGCTCGATTCCCAGCGGCGAACCAGCATGTCGACCATCGACAGGTTTCGCGCCAGCAGCGGATCGGCCGCCTCGCGCTCGGTCAACACGCGGCCGGCCGTGGCCCGAACGTCGAAATACAGTCG
This sequence comes from uncultured Planctomycetia bacterium, assembly GCA_963699445.1. Taxonomy (GTDB): domain Bacteria; phylum Planctomycetota; class Planctomycetia; order Pirellulales; family PALSA-1355; genus CAWCAX01. The sequence continues at coordinate 973,389 of CAVOTX010000011.1, read as the reverse complement.
CAACGTGCGCTGGATCCGCTCCAGATCACGCTCGCAGCCAGTCGCCCGATCCGGACTTTGCTTGGGGCACTGCCAACAGGGAGTCGGGCTGCCCGGCGGCCGGCGAATGGGCTGACCCAGCCGCGTGACGACGCGGTGCCGGTCGTCGTACATCCAAGTGCGGCAACGTGCGCAAGTCCGCTCGATGAGCTGGGGGTGAAACAAGAGCAGATTCACCCCCATCAGCAGTTTTTTGCGTCGCGCTCTGCGGCGCACTTCGCCGATCGGGCGGTCTGCAACCGCCGCGGCCAGTTCGTCGTCGAGCGCGCGGTCCCGGCTCGGTGGGGGCCACGCCGGGTCGATGTCCGAGGGGATCCAACCCGACACGATCTTGTGCAGCTTGATGAACAAGTCGGGCTGCAGCCGCAACAGCGACTCGCCTGACACCGGCACCGCGGCTTCGTGCGCGTCGACCAGGCTCCAGGAGACGATCTTCTGAGCCGTGAACGCCGCGGCGTGGCGATCGTACAGGTGGGGCTTCAATTGCCGCGCGACTTCGCTCAACTGGCTCCGCTCCTCGACCAGTGCCGGCCGGTATGTGAAGCGCAGCGCGCCGTGCATCCGCGGCACCGCGGCGATGAAACCGCTTTGCGTGTAGCCGTCGTGAAAATAACTGGCAGCAATCATACGTTCGTTTCTCCCCTGCGCTAGCCGGCCGGTCGGTAACCGCGAGCGAGCGCCCGCGGGCACGTGTCGGGCACAACTGTAGCAAACACTCGGCCGCGTTTCTCCTGGCCGAAACGGCCACTTGACAGCCGTGCGGACGCCGCGCTGGATTCGTCGGTCAGCGGCGCTGGTTGATTGTCGGCCATTGGCGTTGATCGTCGCGCCAACATTGGGGCCGATGTGCTTTGTGCGTCCTTGACATTTGCCGACCGCGAGCCCTACCATTCTTTGAGTGCTGCTCTTCCCCCTCTTTTTCTCTCGGCCGTGACGGCCAGTCTGCGCCCGAGCCATGGCTCGCCAAGCGATGCTGCCCGGCATGCAAGCCGACGATCCGTCGTCCGACAGCCCGCCGGCGGTCGAGTCGGCCAGCGCGTCCCAGCCTTCGAACGGCGATCCGGCCGTCGCGCCGACAGCACCCGCGTCCGCAGCCAAGGCGGGCGCGAAAGATGCATCGGCCGAACCGCCATCCGCCGCTGCCGCCGCGGCGCTGTTGCCCGCGGCGCTGTCGCCGACCGTGCTGTCGCCGACGGCGCCCTCCAGCCTGCAGGGCCAGACGGTCTGGGTGGTCGACGCCAATTCGCTGATTTTTCAGGTATTCCATGCGATTCCCGAAATGACCAGCCCGCGCGGCGAACCGGTGTCCGCGGTGTTCGGATTCACCCGCGACCTCGTGAATCTGCTGGAACAAAAGAAGCCTGATTACTTGTTCGTGGCCTTCGACCGCCCGGAGCCGACGTTCCGCCACGAGCTGTTCGACGCTTACAAGGGCCAGCGCAAGGAAATGCCCGACGATCTGGTGCCGCAATTTCCGGCCATGCGTCAGATGCTCGACGCGATGGGCGTCGCGGTGCTGGAATGCGCCACGTACGAAGCCGACGACATCCTGGCCACGCTCGCCCAGCAAACGGCCCAGCTGGGCGGCGATTGCTTCCTGGTCACGGCCGACAAGGATTGCCGGCAACTGATCAGCGAGCAGGTGCAGGTCTACAACGTGCGCAAGAACCAGCTTTACGATGCCGCCGCTCTGAAGCAGGATTGGGGAATCCGGCCGGAGCAGGTGGTCGATTTCCAGTCGCTGGTCGGCGATTCGGTCGACAACATCCCGGGCGTGCCGCTGGTGGGACCCAAGGTGGCGCGCGAGTGGCTGGAAAAATTCGGCACGCTCGATCGGATCATCGAGCACGCGGGCGAGCTGCCGGCCGGCAAAAGGCGGCAGAACCTGATCGATTTCCGGGAACAGGCTTTGCTCAGCCGGCGGCTGGTCGAGCTCGACCGCCACGTGCCGGTGAATGTCGACTGGGGCGCGGGGCGACCCGGTCGCGGCGACGCCAGGCAAATGACGGCGCCGTGCGCCGAGTTCGGCTTTCACAGCCTGGCGACGAAACTCGGCATTTTCGCGGCGACGCCGCCGGCAGCGACGCCGCTTCAAGCAGCTCCGGCGGCGGCCGTCGAGTATCACACCATCGACACGGCGGACAAATTCGCCCGATTCCTGCGCCAGCTCGGCGAGCAGCCGGAGTTTTCCTTCGACACCGAAACGACCAGCGTCCGGCCGCGGCACGCTGAACTGGTGGGCATGTCCTTTAGCTGGGCGCCGGGCACAGGCTATTATCTGCCGGTGCGCGCCCCGGCGGGCGAAGCACACCTGGACGCCACCACGGCGCTGGCGGCCCTGCGCGGCCTGCTGGAAGATCCGGCGATCAAGAAAGTCGGCCAGAACCTCAAGTACGACATGGTCGTGCTCCGCTCGGCGGGAGTCGAGCTGCGCGGCGCCGCGTTCGACACCATGGTGGCCAGTTACCTGTTGGACGCCGGCGAGCGAAATCACAATCTGGATGAACTGGCCCGGCGATACCTGAATCACACGACGACTAAGATCGCGGAATTGATCGGCAGCGGCAAGAACCAGAAGCGGATGGACGAAGTCAGTGTGGCGCTGGTCACGCACTATGCGGCCGAAGATGCCGATATCGCCTGGCGGCTGCGGCCGCTGCTCGCAGCGCGGCTGGCCGATGCCAACCTGCTCGAGTTGTTCAATTCGCTGGAGATGCCGCTGATCGATACGTTGGTCGAAATGGAGTTCAACGGCATCCGCATCGACCTCCCGCGGCTGGCCGAGCTGTCGCGGCGGTTCGGCGATTTGCTGGTCGAGGTCGAAAGCGAGATCTATCGCCTGGCCGGGCGAACGTTCAACATCGGCTCGCCCAAGCAATTGCAGCAGGTGCTGTTCGAGGAACACAAGCTGCCGATCACCAAGCGCACCAAGACCGGGGGCAGCACCGACGTCGAGGTGCTCGAAGAGCTCGCACGACAGCATCCGCTGCCAGCCAAGATCATCGAATACCGGCAATACGCGAAACTCAAGAGCACCTACATCGACGCCTTGCCCGAGCTGGTACACCCCGTCACCGGGCGCGTCCACGCGTCGTTCAATCAGGTGGTGGCCGCCACGGGCCGGTTGAGCTCCAGCGACCCGAACCTGCAAAACATACCGGTCCGCAGCGAGAGCGGCCGGGAGATCCGGGGAGCGTTTCTGCCTGGCCACGAGGGCTGGCAATTGTTAGCGGCCGATTACTCGCAGATCGAACTGCGGGTGCTGGCCCACTTTTCGCAGGACGAAACTTTGTGCGGGGCCCTGGCCCGGGACGAGGACGTGCATGCGTTGGTGGCTGCCCAGGTTTACGGGGTTCCCTTGGACCAGGTGACGGCGGAAATGCGTCGGGGGGCAAAAGCGGTCAATTTTGGGGTGATTTACGGGCAAAGCCCATTCGGCCTGGCCAAGCAGCTCGATATCGAGCAGTCGGAGGCGGCCCAGTACATCAATGCCTATTTCGATCGCTATCGGGGGGTCGAGCAATTCTTGCTGGAAATACTGGAAGATTGCCAGCGCAGCGGTTATGTTAGTACCATCCTGGGCCGGCGGCGCGCGATCAGCGGTATCCGCAGCGCGAGCGGCCGCCAGCGAAACCTGCCTGAACGAACCGCGATCAATACCGTCATTCAAGGCTCGGCGGCCGACCTGATCAAGCTGGCGATGATCCACATCCTTCGCCGTTTGCGCACCGAGCGACTGGCTGCCAGATTGTTGCTGCAAATTCACGACGAATTGGTCTTCGAAGTCCCGTCTGCCGAGATCGACATCCTGGCACGATTAGTCGCCGAGGAGATGAGCACCGCTTATCCCCTGGCCGTTCCGCTCAAAGTTGACATCCAGGTGGGAAGCACTTGGGCCAATGCCGAACCGTGGGCCGCGCGGCCGGTCTAGCCGTCCGCACACCCCGGCCGAAAGCCGCGGCTCAAAGGTGCCCCAACTTGCCGCTCGATGGATCCTGCTCCCCTGACGCCATGCACTCGCCAATACCGATTATTGGCCTCACGGGCGGGATCGGCAGCGGCAAGAGCTTTGTCGCACGCGAGTTCGAGCGGCAGGGTGCGACCGTGATCGATGCCGACCAATTAGGCCACCGGGTCCTCGAATTGCCAGAAATACGTGCAGCAGCCAGGAATCGCTGGGGAGCTGAGATTTTCGACCCGTCCGGCCAAATCGACCGCCAGCGGCTGGCCCAGATCGTCTTTGCGCCGACCGCCCAAGGGGCCGAGGAACTCGCCTACCTGGAAGAACTTAGCCACCGCCGGATTCGGCAAATGGTCGAGCAGCAAGTGGCCGAACTGATCGAGCGGCCGGATGTGCCGGCGATCGTCGTCGACGCGCCGCTGCTGGTTGAGGCCGGTTGGAATGGATTTTGCGACAAAATCGTCTATGTTGAAGCGCCGCGCGAAGTGCGCTCGAACCGAGCCAAGGCACGAGGTTGGAGTCAGGAGGATTTCGATCGCCGTGAACAGCGGCAAGAATCGCTGGCAGTAAAGCGTGGACTGGCCGATGTGGTCATTGATAACTCCGGGTTATCCGAGGCGACTGCGCACCCAAGCGGAGCGCGCGTGGCAGTCTCTCGTCCGGTCCGCTCGTTCCGCTGGTTGACCCCTTCGCGACTTCCCGTCCGAGACAATTTCGCTGACCTTCCTCACCCTATCCGGCTGTCCCAATCAAGACTGTGTAAATCGAGAAGAGCCCGATCGAGTCGGGCCCCATCGAGACGGGCCCATCCCTTACGAGCTCGATGCCTGTCCAGGAAACCAGATCACCCCACCGCCGACGCTTTCCGTGCGTCGCCCTTTCGTTCCCTTCAGGAGATTCACCACGGCCATGTCCGAAACCAAGAGTACCGGCACCCAAAAGCCCACGGCTTCACCGTCGACCGACGACTACGAACAAGGCGCCGCTCGACGGCGAACCGTTGAGCCTGGCCGAAGAGCTGGCGGCCGAGGCGGCGCGCGGCGACGACACCCACGACCGCTACGAGCAAATCAAGCAGGGCGACATTCACATTGCCGAACTGCAGCGAATGACCATGCCGCAGTTGATCGAGCAAGCCCGCCAGGAAAATCTCACCGAGATCACGGGGATCAAGAAACAGGACCTGATCTTCCGGATCCTCAAGGAGCGGGTGAAGCTCAACGGGCTGATGTTCGGCGAAGGGACGCTCGAGATCCTGCCCGACGGCTTCGGCTTCTTGCGCAGCCCGGATTACCACTACCTGTCCTGTCCGGACGACATCTACGTTTCGCCGAGCCAGATCCGCCGCTTCGGGCTGCGCACCGGGGCCACGGTTTCCGGACAGATCCGCCCGCCCAAGGAAAACGAACGCTACTTCGCGCTGCTGCGCGTCGAGGCGATCAATTATCAGGATCCGAATCAGTTGTCTGAAAAGGTCTTCTTCGACGACCTGACGCCGCTGCATCCGGATAAACGAGTGCTGCTGGAAACAACGCCGGACGAAGTCTCGATGCGGGTGATCGACCTGATCGTGCCGATCGGCTTCGGCCAGCGCGGGTTGATCGTCAGCCCGCCGCGGGCCGGCAAGACCATCCTGCTGCAAAAGATGGCCAAAGCGGCGCTCACGAACCATCCGGAAGTCTACGTCATCATGCTGCTGATCGACGAACGGCCGGAAGAAGTCACCGACATGGAGCGGCAGGTCAAAGGCCCGAACTGCGAAGTCATCAGCTCGACGTTCGACGAGCCTTCGGCCCGGCACATCCAAGTCTCGGAAATGGTCATCGAGAAGGCCAAGCGGATGGTCGAATACGGCTACGACGTGATCATCTTCCTCGATTCGATCACGCGGCTGGCCCGGGCCTGGAATTCCGAATGCCCGCACTCGGGCAAGATCCTTTCCGGCGGCGTCGATGCCAACGCCTTGCAGCGGCCCAAGCGGTTTTTCGGCTCGGCCCGCAAAGTCGAGGAAGGGGGCTCGCTGACGATCATCGCCACGGCGCTGGTCGACACGGGCAGCAAGATGGACGAAGTGATCTTCGAGGAATTCAAAGGAACCGGCAACCTCGAGATCGTGCTCGATCGCAAGCTGGTCGACAAGCGCATCTGGCCGGCGATCGACATCAATCGCAGCGGCACGCGGCGCGAGGAGATGCTGCTCGATCCGGAAGAATACCGCCGCGTGTGCATTATCCGCCGGGTGCTCAACGACATGAACGGTCCGGATGCGATGGAGTTGCTTCGTCAATCGTCTGCAAAAGACCAAGACCAACGCCGAGTTCCTGATGAGCATGAAGTCGTAATGAAAACTCGGAATTCGGAAATGGGAACTCGGAATTACGGAACGACGAATGTTCCGGCCTCTGGCAACGCCTCGTGTCGTCCCGAATTCCCACTTCCCCATTCCGAATTTGACTCGTTCCCAGCTTCGAGTTGCCCACCCCATGCCGCAAGTTTTTCGTGGAACCCTGACGGCCCCCGACGGGCGCCTGGCGCTGGTCGTGGCCCGCTATAATGAATCGATTACGACGAAACTGCTTTCCGGGGCCCTCGATGCGCTTGCGCGAGCACGACGTGCCGGACGATGCGATCGACGTCGCCTGGGTGCCGGGCGCGTTCGAGATTCCGCTGGTCGCCCGGCGGTTGGCCCAGAGCGAGAAGTATGTGGCCGTGATCTGCCTGGGAGCCGTGATCCGCGGCGAAACGAGCCACGATCAGCATATCAACCGGGCGGTCAGCCTGGCTCTGGCCGACATCGGCATGCGGACTGGCGTGCCGGTCTTGTTCGGCGTGTTGACCTGCGATACGCTCGAACAGGCGATCCATCGCTCGGGCGGCAACGTAGGCAATAAAGGGAGCGAATGTGCGCTTGCCGCCCTCGAAATGGTCAGCCTGCTGAAGAAGCTCGACCATTGATTGCCGGCGAGCGGAAAAGGAGTGCCCAGCGATGACCCGCCGCAGTCGAGCCCGCGAAGTCGCCTTGCAAGTCCTCTACCAGGACGATTTGAACCCGGGGCATAATCCGGCCCAGACCGACGAGTTTCTGGAAAAACGCCTGCCGTCGGCAGAGCTCAAGGAATTCGCCCGCTCGCTGGTGGCCGGCGTGCGCCGCAATCGATCGGAGCTCGACCAGGTTTTGTCGCAAACGGCCGATCATTGGAGCCTGGGGCGGATGGCGGCGACGGACCGCAACGTGCTGCGGCTGGGAGCTTACGAAATCCTGTACGCAGAAACCCCGGATCGGGTGGCCATCAACGAGGCCGTGGAACTGGCCAAGCGCTTCGGCACCAGGCAATCGGCTCAGTTCGTCAACGGCATCCTGGACCGGCTGCTCGCCGGTCATGGCCCGGAACCTGAGAAAACATCGCCCGCGCAATCCCCGTCCGAGCAGTCCCCGTCCGAGCAGTCCTGATCCACCGCGGCAGCGACTCGGAAACGTCACTTTAACTTTGCGTTTGCCAACGGGGCCATCGACGAGCATGGGTCCATTCGACAAGATCAAGCGGGGCCTGAAGAAGACTCTGACCAGCGTCAACACCGACGTCCGCGACCTGTTCAAGACGGAAGGCCGGTTGGTCGACGACGGGTTTCTCGACGATCTGCTGGAAGTATTGATCGAGACCGACATGGGCGTGCAGGCGGCCGGGGCCATCGTCGACGAAGTCCGAACCCAGTTTCGCGGGCGCGTTGTCGAGATGCAGGACGTGCTAGCGACCGTCAAGCTCAAACTGCGAACGCTGTTGGCGGAGGCCGAACAGGCATGATCCGCCGCGGCAGCGACTAGGAAACGTCACTTTAACTTTGCGCTTGCAAACGGGACCATCGACGACCATGGGTCTATTCGACAAGATCAAGCAGGGCCTGAAGAAGACTCTGGCCACCCTCAACACCGACGTCCGCGACCTGTTCAAGACGGAAGGCCGGCTGGTCGACGACGCGTTTCTGGAGGATCTGCTGGAAGTGTTGATCAAGACCGACATGGGCGTGCAGTCGGCCGAGGCCATCGTCGAGGAAGTTCGAACCCAGTTTCGCGGGCGCGTTGTCCAGATGCAGGACGTGCTGGCAACCGTCAAGGTCAAGCTGCAGGCGCTGCTGGCGCAGCCCGAATCGCCCATCCGCTTCGCCGCCAGCGGCCCGACGGTGATCATGGTGTCGGGCGTGAACGGGGCCGGAAAAACGACGTCGATCGCCAAGCTGACCTACTTGTTCGCGTCGCAAGGCAAGAAGGTGGTGCTGGGTGCGGGCGATACGTTTCGCGCGGCCGCCGTCGAGCAGCTTTCGATCTGGGCCGATCGGCTGGGTGTATCGATCGTGACAGGCGCCGTCAGGCAGCGACCCGGCCAGCGTGGCCCATAAAGCCGTCGCCGCGGCGATCGAAGTCGCGCCGACGTGTGCATCGTCGACACCGCCGGCCGGCTGCAAACCCAGCAGAACCTGATGCAGCAGTTGACGAAGATCCACCGGGTGATCGGCAAGCTGATGCCGGATGCGCCCCACGAGGTGCTGCTGGTTCTCGATGCCACCACCGGTCAAAACGGCATCAGCCAGGCGCGGCACTTCACCGATGCCGTGCATTGCACCGGGATCGTTCTGGCCAAGCTCGACGGCACGGCCAAGGGGGGCGTGGTGGTGGCCATCCGGCAGCAGGTCGGCTTGCCGGTGAAGTTCATGGGTGTGGGCGAAAAGGCCGAGGATCTGGCCCTATTCGTGCCCGACGAGTTCGTCGAGGCGCTCTTTGCCGATTTGGTAAAGAATTAGGCTGCGCCAACCTCTTCACCCAGCCGTCAAAGCTTCTCGGATTCATTGGCCCGGTGGTCGATTTGCACGCGCTCGGCCCTCTTTTCCCATGAATTCCCGACTTGCCGCGGGTCGATAGCTCCTTTGGTAGCCGGAGCCAATGGGACCGGGCGGCTCTCCCTCCTGCTAAACCTGCCTACCAAACCCACCAAACTGAAGTGTGACGGACACACTGCCCCCCCCCTACTTCCAAGGATTGGAGCAACGGAAATGAGAGCTCTCCGGTTGGCGCTTTCCAGCGCCTGGTCGGCGCCGTGTCGCCGTGACTGTCCGCGCTGACGACAGTCCACAACAGCCCGCGAATGTCCAGCGGACTAGTTTCAACGAGTACAAGTACAACAGCTACTACGCGCAGGACGACGCTGCGCAGTCGCCCAGTGACGAGCCGCCCGCAGCAGCGCCCGCCGCTGGCAACGCCGCGGCGCCCTCTTGCCCGGCTGCCGCCGCCGAACCGGCTGCCCCGGCCGCCGCACCACCTTGCACGTTCGTTTCGCGCTGGGCGGATTGCCACCCCTGCTTCACGCAGCAGGTGCAAGACCACCTGCAACTCGGCGGACTGCTCGATCCCGCGTGCTGCGAACTGGGCAAGCCCTGCCTGCTGATCGATCATTTCCCGTGTTTGAAGGAATGCCACAAGATCAACATCGCGGGCTGGGTTGACCAGAGCTACACGTACAATCAGTACAACCCGTCCAACGGTTTCAACGGCCCGGTGACCTGGACCGACCGTTCGAATTCGTACGAGCTGAACCAGGCGTACTTGTACATCGAGAAACTGGCCGACAACCAGGGCGAAGGCCTGGCGTTTGGCTATCGCGCCGACTTTTTGTTCGGCTCGGACTATCGTTTCAACACCGAATCGAACCTGGAAACCCGCTATCAGTTCCAGGGCCCGAAGAACTTCAACAACGACCGCTTCTACGGTCTCGACTACCTGCAGTTCTACGGCGAAGTGGCGACCAACAAGCTCAAGACCAAGATTGGTCACTTCCTGTCGCCCGTCGGTTACGAAGTGATTCCAACGACCGGCAACTTCTTCCCAACTCTGCCTTACATATTCCAATACGGCGAACCGTTCACCCACACTGGTATGTTTAGCACATACCAGTTGACCGAGACTTCGACCTGGGGCAACGGTATCATCCGCGGCTGGGATAACTTCGGCAACAACAACCCGAACCTGGGTTACCTGGGAACCTACACCAAGACTTGGGAGGACAAGAGCTCCTACGCCACCGTGTTCATCTGGAGCGAGGAACCCAATCAGAACAACAACAATTACGGGCCCGCCGTCAACGGTGGCCTTGTCAACAACTCGCATACCCCGCGTTTCATCTGGACGCATGCCTACACCAAGCCGTTGACCGAGAAGTTGAACTACGTCTTCCAGTTCGACTACGCTCAGCAGACCAGCGCCATGTCCACAACGGGCCCGACGCCGGATCGGTTGGCGCGTTGGTATGGTTGGAACCAGTACTTGTTCTACAAGGTCAGCGATTGCTGGACCTGGGGTACCCGGTTCGATATGTGGCGTGATGAAGAAGGTTACCGCATGGGCGGTTTCCTCGGCACGACCGGCAACGGCAGCACCACCAATCCGACCCGCGGTTTGACCAACGGAATTGGCGGGCCGTTCTATGGTGGCTATGCCGGTAACAACCTGGAGTGGTCGGTGGGTGCCAACTACAAGCCCAACGCCAACATGGTGATTCGCCCGGCAGTTCGCTGGGACTGCTTCTGCGGCAACACGGGCTGGGGCACGACGAATGCCGCCAGCAACGGCGGTACAGTGTATCGGCCGTATGACGCCGGTGCCCACGACTGGCAGATCCTGATCGGCTTCGACTGGATCACGTTGTTCTAAGCAGGACTCTGGTAAAAAACAGCCGAACTCGACCGCGTGACGTCTCGAGGTAGGTGGGCGGGTGTCGCCTTGCAAAGCACGGCGACACCCGCTCTTTGTTTTTTTCCCGCTCTCGAACTGGCCGCCAGCCGTTCTCGAGCCGCGCTTGCCCGATTCCAGGGCGAGCGCTGTTGCGCACCTGGGCAAGAGGACGATTGCAGCGTCCTGCTGCGCGGCATTTCGAAAATCCGCACATCGATCTAATGGCCGCACTGGCAAGCAATTAGGCCTCAATTCGAGGTGCTTGCTGGCACCCATTCGCGCGGCTTTGGCATACCTCTTGCAATTCCCCACCTCACCGAATGGCCAGCCGCAGGGAGATGGTGGTTGGCTCTCGAGGACCGCAGGGATGCGTTTTTTGAAATTCATCGAAAGCACGTTGTGGAGGGTGGGAAGACGTGTGAGGGGTGTCATGGGTTGCCTGCAGGGATAGTCTGGGGTGTGTGCCCTGCAAAAGGCTGACTGAGCGCTACAGAGCCTTGTGGCAACCCGTGACACCCCGCCCTTTAGCTGTCGCCGGCCGGCGGCCGGTTGGAAATATCTGTGACTTCGGCTCTTGCCTGGGCCAGAAGGATGCCCCTCGGGCTTGGGTAGGTGCTCCGCCTAACCTACCCAAGCCGGGGCTTTTTTTTTTGCGCTTTTCTGCTCCTGCCGAGCGGATTTTCCGGTTGCTCTGCGGAGCCTCGCGAACGTTTTTTCGCTTGTGGCCCCCCATGCCCGTCGACGCCGGCATGCAGGCGCCCCGCGGGCAGCGCCCTCGTTGCCCGGCGGCAACTCTGAAGGTAGAACTAACGATGGATTGTTTCTGGCGTAAGGACCTTTGGGAGTGCCGTGAATGAAATTGATCGTCGCCATCATTCAACCCACCCGGCTGGAAGCCGTCAAAGCGGCCCTGACCGAGGTCGAGGTGTTTCGCCTCACCGTGATGGACGTCCAGGGCTTCGGCCGCCAGAAGGGGCACACCGAGGTCTATCGCGGGCACGAGATCGCGGTCAACCTGCTGCGCAAGGTGCAGTTGCAAATTGCCGTCAACGACGAGTTCGTCGAGCCCACGATCAACGCCATCATCAAGGGCGGCCGCACCGGCAAGAACGGCGAGATCGGCGACGGCAAGATCTTCGTCCTGCCGCTTGGACGATTGCATTCGCATCCGCACCGGCGAACGCGGCAACGAAGCGATCTGACGCGGGGCGAGTTGTCGGCCCCTGTCTCGGGGCCGAGGTTTTCGCGGGCCAATTCGGAATTCGGAAGTGCGAATTCGGAACGAAGACGGCTGAAGCGGGGCGTCCGAGTTTTTTCTTAGTTCCGAATTCCCACTTCCGAATTCTGCATTGCCCGCCCCTAATCCGTCGAGTACGACCTGGCTGGCGACGGCCGCCACTTGCAGAGGCCGATGCCGGCAAAATACAGGACCACGAGCGGAATCATCATCAGCATCATGCTGTAGGGATCGCCCCCCGGACTGAGCACCATCGAGGCGATGGCGATGACCAGCACGGCAATCCGCCACTTGGACAGATAGGCTTCGACTGAAAAAATGCCGATCCGCTCCAGGAACAGCATGACCAGCGGCAATTGAAAGCTGATGCCGAACGCCAGCGGCATAAGCAACACGAAACTCAGCCATTCGCTGATCCGCGGATCCGGATCGATGCCGAGCCAACTGTTGAAGCTGAAAAAGAATCGCAGCACCGGCGGAAACACGAACAGAAAGGCCGTCATTGCGCCGAGCAAGAACAAGCCCACGCTAAAGGGCAGAAACACATGCACATATTTCTTCTCGTGCGGATACAGGCCGGCGGCGATAAAGGACCAGAGGAAGTAGAAAACGAACGGGCTGGAAACGATGGCGCCCGTCAGGAACGACGCCTTCATCCAGATCATGAACGGCTCTTGCGAGCTGAACGATTTTGGACGCACTCGATCGTCTTCCAGGATCGAATGCCAAAGGTAGATCGGAACCAGGTCCTTCTTGGTGAAGGCCTGGTCCTCCTTTTGCGGCAGTTCGATGCCGCCGAGCTGCTCCGGGTAGCGTGATTTGAGCTCCGCAAACAGCTCCTGGGGGACGATGAACGACTGATCGCAAAGCATGCCTTCGTCGTTTACGAGCTTTTCGGCCGCGGGGCCGAGAAGCCGCTTCGCAACTTCGTCACCGGCGTCGGCCCGCACCGTGAGTTGCTCACGCAAACGGTCGAGCGACTGACCCTTGTAGAACTGCTGCAGCGCCGATTCCAGCGGACTTTCGATCATCCGCACCACGTAATTGCCCACGCACAGGCCGAACAGAAAACCCACGGCCAGCGCCAAAACCGCTTTGAACAGGCTGGCGCGCAGCTCCTCCAGGTGCTCTCCGAAGGTCATCGTGGTGTGACCAAACGGATCGTCGTCAAAGTTGTCGGCGGCGGGGGCGGGGGGCGTTTGGGTTGCCATGGGCGAGAGGCGGACGAGGCGAGGAATGGGTGAAATTCGATCTTAACAGCCGCCTGCCAGAGGGGCAAATGCTCGGGCGGCGCGGCCGGCTTGCCGCAATTTGGGCAAGCCGGCTGACGTTGCCGCTTTGGGATGTTTTCGCTAACATTGCCCCGTTTTTCCACTGGCGCCCCGCCCACCAGTCCGTCTTGTTTTGACATGCGTTTCGCGCACAGCCCGCTCGTGGCCCGTGCCGGTCCGCCTTCGCGCGGAGCGGACGGCCGAACGCGCGCAGGCAGCATCCGCGCCGCCCTGCCGGCAGGCGCCCGACGACACGCTCGATCTGCCTGATGCTCATCGCCCTCGGTCCGGCAATTTATTCCAGCGGTTGTCGCTCCTTCCAGCGGCAGGGACCGGTGCCCAAAGCCGTGGCCACCTGCCGGCATTTGCAGCAACAAGGCGTGAGCGCCATGGAGCGCGGCGATTGGCAGCGGGCGGAAGAGCTGCTGAACCAGGCGGTGCGGGCCTGCCCGATCGACGCGGAGGCTCGCGCCCGCTATGCCGAAACGCTCTGGCACCGCGGCGCGGCGGCCGAGGCGATCGCGCAACTGGAAGAGGCCGGCCGGCTGTCGAGCGACGACTCGGCCATCGCCATTCGCAGCGGCGAGTTTTATCTGTCCACCGGCCAGATCGAGAATGCCCGCCGGGCGGCCGACCGGGCCTTGGATCTCGACCCGAAGTCGGCGGCAGCCTGGGCCGTGCGGGCGAAGGCGTTCGAGGCGACCGGCGCGCTGCGTTCGGCACTGGCCGATTATCAACGCTCGCTCGGCTACGACCCCAACAACGCCGAAGTGCTGCTGCAAGTCGCCGAGGTATATCGCCGGTTGAACCAACCCGAGCGGGCGTTCGTCGCGCTGCACAGCCTGATCGACTCGCATCCGCCGGGCGAGGAGCCGCAGCAGCTTCTGTACCTGCAAGGGTTGGCGCTGGAGGCGCTGCGTCGCTATGACGACGCGATTGAAAGTTATGCGCTGGCCAATTCCCGTGGCGCCCGAGCGCCGACATCTTGTGCCACCTGGCCGAAGCGGAATTGCTGGCCGGCCGGATCGGCAACTCGCAGATCGCAGTCCAGCAGGCGCTTGTGCTGGATCCGAACCACGCGCCCAGCCGGACGCTGCTGGACCGGCTGCAAGTGGCCCGTTCCGCCGGCGCGTCCGAACGGCGCGTAGTGGCCCCGCCGCTGACGATTCGGCCGACAGAATCGGCAGCCGCGGCAATTGTGGCAAAAGCGGCCCGCGGGGGGCCAATTCTTTCCCGCGCCATGCCCCGCAAGGTTTGACCAGGCCCGTCTGTTGACCTAGAGTTCCCTGGCAAACCCGGATTCAACGCACGAGGAATTGGACCATGTCGCAAGTGCTGGAAACTCCCGCCAAGGCGTTTAATGATCGTCGCAGCTACGACCCGGGCATTGGCCGGCCGCAGCGCGAGCGGCGTCAGTTTACGAACAGCCACGAGGAGCTGTCGGCCGAAGCCCGCGACCTGGCCCAGGCGATCGACGGCTACAAGCTGCTGCACCGCCGGCGTTTCATCACCTACGAAGAAATGCTGGGCGTCGTCAAGTCGCTGGGCTATGCGAAGTAGAACGTAGGAAATTCGGAATTCGGAAGTGGGAATTCGGAATTACGGATCAAGGAACGATCCGAAGCCTGGCACGGTTCTTCTTTGTTCCGAATTCCAAATTCCAAATTCGTCCACCGACCGATCTAGCTATCCGTGGCCGTCGCGCGACCGCAACCCCGTGCCGCTGCTGCCGGCCAGCCAACCCGTGCTCCAGGCGGCCTGAAAGTTGTAGCCGCCGATCGGGCCGTCGAGGTCGAGCACTTCGCCGGCAAAGTACAAGTTGGGCACAAGCTTGCTTTGCAGGTTGCGCGAATCGACCTCGTCGAGCGGCACGCCGCCCGCCGTAACTTCGGCCTTTTCGAACCCCCTCGTCCCGCGCACGTCCACGGCACATTGCTTGAGCGCATCGATCAGCCGGGCCCAATCGCGCCGGCCGATTTCGGCGGCTTTGCGCTCGGCGGGCAAACCCAGCTCGGCCAGCAAGCTTTCGATCAGCCGCCGGGGCAACGTATCCGGCAAGACGCTGATCAACTGCTTCTTGCCGGCCGCTTGCGACGCGGTGCGAAACGAGGCTTCGAGTTCCGCTGCGCGTCATTCGCGGCAGGAAATCGCATTCGAGCGCCAGTCGTCCCGGCTCATCGTGACCGCTGACTTCGCGGCTGACGTCGAGCACCACCGGACCCGACAGCCCGAAATGCGTGAACAGCAGCGAACCGCGCCGGTGGGCCAAGACCCTTGAGGCGGGCTTGCCCTCGGCGGGTTCCGCCGGCGCTGATTCCGCGGAAAATTGCCGCTCGACGACGCGGACCGCCACGTCCGGGATCGTGA
Organism: uncultured Planctomycetia bacterium; assembly: GCA_963699445.1. Classification (GTDB taxonomy): domain Bacteria; phylum Planctomycetota; class Planctomycetia; order Pirellulales; family PALSA-1355; genus CAWCAX01. The sequence continues at coordinate 957,793 of CAVOTX010000011.1, read as the reverse complement.
TGCCCCGCAAGCCTTGAACCCAAGCGGCGTCGACCAACAGCGGCACGAGCGCCGGACGCGGCCGCACGATGGTGTGTCCCAGCCGCGCCGCCAGCGCATATCCGTCGCCGGTGGTTCCACAGCCGGGGTACGATTTTCCGCCGGTGGTAACGATCACTGCCGCCGAGGCGCAAGACGTGCCGGCGACGAAAGCAACCGAAAGCCCTGGCCGTCGCGATCGAGCTCGATCAGCGGTTCCGAGAGCGCCAATTCGGCGCCGCTGCGCTCGAGCCTGGCCAGGAGTGCCGAGAGCACATCGGCGGCGCGGTCGCTTTGCGGAAAGATCTTGCCGGTCTCCTCGATCTTGGTCGGCACGCCTTCGGCTTCGAATAACTCTACCGCCGCCTCGACGCCAAAGCTGGCCAGGGCCGAATGCAGGAATCGGCCGGAGCGTCCGAAGGCCTCGATGATGCCCCGGCTGTCGGTCGACTGGGTGATATTGCAGCGTGTGCCGCCGGACATCAGGATTTTGACTCCCGGCTTGCGGTTCTTCTCGACGAGCAGGGTGCCGCGAGCCCAGCTCGGCGGCGCGGGCGGCCGCCATCAGACCGGCCGCTCCGGCACCCACGACGATCGTATCCCAATGCGGCTCGTCGGGTCGCTCGTCGGGCACTATGCCGGCGACATCGCTCACGGCTGAGGCTCCGTTTGGGCATCGCCGTCGGTCGGCAATAGCGAGACCAGCGGAGTGACTCCCGGGCGATCGCTGCCGCGGGGGGCCACGTCAGGACCGCTTTCCATTGCGGTCTCTTGCGCGGCGAAATCCAGCCGGCCGTAACGGCGCAGCCGCGGACAGATCACCGCCACGATCCCCACGACGGCCAACGTGCCGATGCCGCCCGCGACGACCGAAATGGTGGGACTCGACCAACTGGCGACCATTCCCGACTCGAATCCACCCAACTCGTTCGAGGCCCCGATGAACATCCCGTTGACCGCCGAGACGCGGCCGCGCATGGCATCGGGAGTCAGCGTTTGCACGAGCGTGTGCCGCACCACGACGCTGACATTGTCGAGCACGCCGGTCAAGAAGAACATCGCCAGCGACAGCCAGAAATATCGCGACAGGCCGAAGATGACCGTGGCCACGCCGAAACCGGCCACCGCCCACAGCAGCGCCCGCCCCGCGTGCGCCAGCGGCGGGCGATGCGCCAGCACGATCGCCATGAGCATGGCGCCCAGGGCTGGCGCCGCCTCCAGCCAGCCCCAGCCGATTGCGCCGACCTTGAGGATCTCGGTGGCGTAGATCGGCAGCAGCGTTGTCGCACCGCCGAGCAACACCGCGAACAGATCGAGCGCCATCGCCGCCAGGATGACCGGATGACGCCACACGAACACGAACCCGGCCGCCAGCGTTTCGAACGTCACCGCCGCCGATGAGCGGACCGCCGACACGTTGCGCAACAGCGCGATCGCGACCAGGTACGTGAGAGTCGCGCATGCCGTCAGCACATAAACGACCGCCGGTGCGTACCGGGCAATTAGCAGGCCACACAATGCCGGCCCCAGCACCGACGAAAGCTGAAAGCCGGTCATGCTCCAAGTGACCGCGTTGGAAAACATTTCGCGCGGCACCAATTGCGGCAACAGCGAGCTTTTTGCCGGCTGATGAAACGCCCGGGCCACGGCATTCAGCAGCAAGCACGCGTACGTCGCCGCCAAGGGCGGCGCGAAGCAACGACGACGCAGCCAGCCCGCAGGCCGCCGAGGTGGCCACGACCATCGAACCGATTATCACCCAGCGGCGCGGAAAGCGATCGGCCACGTGGCCCGACACTAGCGCCAAGAGCACCACAGGCAAGACCTGCAGCAAGCCGATCAGGGCCAGCGCATCGGCCGACCGGGTGCGATTCCAAATCTCCCAACCGGCGGCGGCCGACTGCATTTGCAGGCCGGCGTTCGCGACGAGGCTGCCGCCCAAATACAGCCGAAAGTTGCGAATCCGCAGCGCCGCGTAGGGATCGTGCGAGCCGTCGCCAATTGCCGCTGTTCGGGTGGGAGCATTCATCGCGGGCGTATCCGTTGAGCTCGGAGAGCGTTTTCTCACCCGCCAAGACGCAAGGGAAGCCTGTTGTCGCCCCCAGCAGATCGACTCCGGTTCATCCGGGCCCGCGAGCCGCGGTCCATCTGCCTTGCCGAGCCCGTCCAATCTTAACAGCCCGTCAAAAAACGGGACAGGCAGGCCGACCGAGCGCGCACATCGGTCCTCCACGTTCGGCCGGTTTTGCGAAACCCCTCGGCCAGCTATAGTAGGGGCACTTTGCGAATCCCACCAGTGGGGGGATCGTCTGCTGAAAAATCGCCCTGCCGCGAGGCTATTCGTCATGAATCAAAAGCGATGGCTCGTGGTCCTTGGGGCACTGCTGATCCAGCCCTGCCTCGGCGCGATCTACGGTTGGGGCGTGTTCGTACCAGCGCTCAAAGCCAGCCGGTCGGAACTCGTGGTCATGCTCTCGCCGAAGGTATTGGGCATCGATCCGAGCGTACACGCAAAAGTCGTTGCCGAGTATCAGAGGCTCAAGCGGCGGTTGTCCGAGGCCTCTGGGTCCGATCGCGATGCGGCCAAGGCCGAGCTGGACCAGTTTTTCGACGCCGGGCCGCCGACCCAGGTACAGGTTTCCGACGCCGTCTGGGCTCGTCACTACTACGGGTTCAGTGGAAAACAAGCACAAGCCGTATTTTCCACCGGCCTGATGGTATTCGCGCTCGTGATGATCTTTGCCGGACGCTGGCAGGACCGCGTCGGGCCGCGCGTGGTCGCCTTTACCGGCGGGCTGGTGCTGGCGACGGGTTATGCGTTGGCGGCAGTGGTCGGTCCCAGTTTTCCGGCCGTACTCGTGTCGATCGGAGTGATCGGCGGCATCGGCATTGGACTGGGCTACGTCTGTCCGATCGCCGCCTGCGTCAAATGGTTTCCCGATTTGAAAGGCGTGATCACCGGTTTGGCGGTCGCCGGCTTCGGCGGCGGAGCGTATCTGTTCATCAATCTGGCCGGCAGTTGGGGAGGATTGCTGGCGGCCCAAGGGGTGCCCGACACGTTTCTCACCTACGCCTGCATCTTCGCAGTATCGGTGAGCTGCGGGGCAATGTTACTGCGCAACCCACCCCAGGGTTGGCAGCCGGCCGGTTGGCAATCCTCGGCGGTTGCCGCCGTCACGCCCTCTCTCGTGCCGGACTTCGAGCAGCGTGAAACCCTGCGGACCAGCGCTTTCTGGATGCTCTGGTTTGCCTTCATGTTCGCCTCGAGTGGTGGCTTGATGGTGATCGGCTCGCTCAAGGATTTTGGCATTCGCGAAGGAGGGCTCTCCAACGGCCAGGCCGAGGGAGCACTCGGTCTGCTGGCGATCTTCAACGCGCTGGGCGCATAGTCTGGGGTTCGCTGTCGCAGCGATTCGGCGCGACGCACGTTGGTTGTGATCTCGCTGTTGCAGGCCGCGATGGTGCTGATGCTGATCGAGCTCGGCGGGCGGGTCTGGACGTTGGAGATCGCGGCCTGCTGGATCGGATTTCATTTCGGCGGCAACCTGGCCCTGTTTCCGCTGTTGACGGCCGAGTTCTTCGGCACCAAACACTTGGGAGCCAACTACGGCCTGGTGTTTACCGGCTACGGCACGGGCGGAGTGCTGGGCCCGATGCTGGCTGGCGGCGTGTGGGACCTGCTGCATTCCTATCGCTGGGCATTCCTGCCCGCCGCGGGGGGGTGCCTGGTGGCCATGACGCTGGCAATGGCCGTCCGCCCGCCGCGACCGCAAAGCCACGTCACCGCCTGACGAATTCAGCGTTTCATATCTTTTCGCCGGCGCCTTGCGGCCGCTGGACAAACGCTGCGTGCAGCGGATCGGCCAGCCCCTGACCGAGCACGGCCATCACCTTGACCAGCTCGCCGGCCAGCAGGGCTTGCTTGTCGAGCCATAGACCGGGAAAGACCTCGCTCTTGAGAATGCCGTCTTCGGCCGGGAGCGGTTGGTATTGGCCGTCGCGCAGGACGAACCAATCGAAATCCCGATCCAGGACGCGCCAGACGAGATATTCCGGCACGCCGCTGCGGCGGTACACATTGAGCTTGTCGTGCAGGTCGTAGCTGACGGAACTGGAGGCGACTTCGACGATCAGTTCGGGAGGGCCACTCAAATAACCTTGCTCATCGATGGTGCTGCGCCCACCGCTCTTCAATCGCAAGCAGACATCGGGCTGCGGTTCGTTGTCTCCGTCCAATCGAACCGTCGCGTTGTCGGATACTTGGACCCCGCTGGTGGCGGCAGCGTATTGCATCAGCCAGCCTACAACCTGGGCATGCGCGTCACCGTGACCGGCCGATACTGCCGCCTGCGTGTACACGACTCCTTCGATAAGCTCGGCCTTCTTGAGGTGCGGCATCGCCGCATAGCGCTTTTCGAACTCGACGCGGGACAGACGATCGCCTGCTTCGAGGCGCGGAATCGCCCCCTCGACGATGTGAACGGCTGCCGAGGTGCCGGTGGCAGGAATGGTTTGAGTCGATGTGGCCATGCACAATCCCCTTTTGACTCCAGAGTATCAGCGACCGGGAGTCAGAGCAATTCGGCGCACAAGGGGGGGTGTCCTAAATCAGTGTTGCCGGCCGACGCGCTAGCCAGTCGGCGGCATTCCCTGCGCTGGCCCAACCCCACCCGGGTCTTGCGGGTCATATCTTCGATCGTCGTCACGCTGGCGCTTTTCAGCGCGGTAGAGCCACGCGAACGGGAGCAGCAGCGCCAACCAGCCGATGGCTTCCATGCCCCATAGCCTACCACGAATCGCGGCGCGCCATCGGGTGGTTCAGCTCGCGTTTCCCGGCTGCTTCTCGGCCGCTCGAATCCGGCCCGGCTTTACATTCCGACCGCGACGGCTGAGGGCTCCAGCCGGCTGTCGGCCAGCGAGGTGTCGAGCGTCAGGTGCATCGTGACGCTCCAGCGGCCGTCGGCATCGCCTTGCACGATCCAGTGCGGCTGGACGACCACCGATTGATGGACCAGCTCGAAGCCCCCTTCCGATTGGCTGACCGAGTCGATCGGAAAGGCCCACAGGCCGCTCGGTCGCGAGATTTGCAGATTCGCGTCGATGCCCAGCCACTCGTCGACCAGTCCGATCTCGCGGCACGTCGTGCAAATCGAGCTGCATGCCGAGTTGGCCCAAACGCTGCCGCTCGGCGCCGTAGAAGTAGCGATCGTCGGCTCCGGACGGCAGGCCGGCGAAATTGAATTCGACCGCGAAGTGCAGCGGCTTTTGGGCTGGAGTCCTTCGAGCAAATAGGCGATCTCCAGGCTGGCGCTGCCGGCCTCGAGCGTCACGCCTTTGGTGATGCGCACCGCCTGCCCCTCGACGCTGCCCTGGGCCGAGAGCTGCACTTGGATGCGGTCCGGATTGCGCCGCAGCCGGGTCTCGTAAATCTTGGCCAGAAAATCGCCACGCTCGGCCGCTTCGCCCCGAGCGACCGCGGCCAGCGAGGCCTCGGGGGCATAGAAGTGGTCGAGCAGGCTCTTGCGCGGGCTGGCGTCGTACTGCAAGCGCGTGTCGAGTCCGGACTGCTTGAAGATCACCTTGTCGCTGACCCCCGCCACATCGTTGCGGCCGTCGTTGCCGGCCAGCACCTTGCGGTGATAGGCCTCGGGCCGGCGCGTGAGCGTAGCCAGCAGGTTGTGGCAGATCGAGCGCACGTCGAGTTCGTAAAGTTGCCCGCCACGGGCCGGCGCCAGCAAGGCGGAAAGCCGATTGTTCGCCAACTGCACCTCTTGCCGGCCGTCGAAATTGAAATCGTCGGCCGTGGCGCTGACCCAGGGCTCGGAGCGGCCTTCAGCCCGATCGAGCAGGTTCTCGGCGGCGATTAACTGGTTGAAGACGGCGTTGCGCAAATGCGGCAGGTACACGCCCCCGAACGCCCCGTGCCAATAACTGCAATTGCACTGCCCGCGATACAAAGCCCGCCGGGCGTGTTCGATCGTTTCGCCTTGCGCGCCCGCTTCGACCATCGATTGCAGGCGGCGGCTGACCATCATCATGCGGGCGTACATCTCGTTGGTTTCGGGATATTTCACCTTGAAGTTGCGCCAGAAACCGCCGCGAACGAAGCGGGCGATCCGCGGCCAGCGCGGATCGTGCTCCAATTCGCGCCGCACGTGCACGTATTCGGACAATTGCTCGGCGGGCAACACCCACTCGGTCATTTCGCGGTAGCTGCCCTCGGGCAGATAGACCTTGCCCGTGGGTGGAAGCGAGTCGAGCACTTCGCTCGGCGTGAGCGGCTTGATCCAGCTTTCATGAGCCGAGAGCAGGTCGAAGAATCGCACCAGCCAGCCGTCCTCGTAGACGTGCTTCTTGGTTTCGGGCCAGGCGCCGAGTTTTTCGCCGTCATCGCCGAAGAGGGCCACGGCGCCGGGATGGCTCTGGTTGATGCGGCCCAGGTAGTCGATCACATCCTGGGGCGAACCAAAGGGGATCAGGTACCGCAAGGGCTCGCTATCGGGAAACACCGCCAGCAAGTTGCCGTTGTCTTCGGTCAGGTAATAGCCGTGCAGTTGATCTTCGGCCAGCCCGGCGTTCTTGAAGTGAAAATCGTCGAGCAGCGTGTACTGGATGCCCGCGGCCACGAGGTCGCTGGTCATGCTCTGTTCCCACACCCGTTCAGGCATCCACATGCCGCGGATGCGAGCGCCCAGCCGCTGCTCAAGCCAGCGGCGAGTAGCTTTCGATCTGACCCACGCGGTCGCGGGGCGGGATCATCGACAGGATGGGCTCATAGAACGCTCCGCCGACGATTTCGATCCGACCGGTCGCCACCAGATTGCGCAACCGCTCGATGTATTCCGGATGGTGCGCGTCGAGCCATTCCATCAACGGGCCGCTGGTGTGCAGCGCCATCTTCAGCTTGGGATAGCGCTCGAAGACGTCCAGAAAGGGGCGGTAACTGTCCTGATACGACTGCTCGAAGACTCCGTCGAAGTTGCCGATCGGCTGGTGATCGTGCAGGACGAACAGGAACCGGATGAATTGCGACATGGGTTTTTCGTCGTCGGCGCGCCGGAAATTTTTCGCAGGCGGTTGAAAAAGGGGACTCACTTCCGAGCGAACCTTTGGTCTTCTCGACAAAACGGTGCGGTCGCGGGGTGCCTGCCCCTTTGCTAGACAGGCCCTAAACGCTACGACGCCGGCTAAAAAGGGTGTTGGTGTCCTGGACTTCGCTTCCGCTCGCCGCGATGGCCTGCCGCAATCGGGCGGCGGCTTGCTCCGGTGGAATCGGATTGATGTAAAAACCGGTCCCCCACTCGAAACCGGCGATGTTCGTCACGCGCGGAATGATCTCCATATGCCAGTGATAGTGCCCGAGTGCGGGGCTGTCAAAGGGGGCCGTGTGGATTATGTAGTTGTAGGCCGGCCGCTCGATCACACGTTCGATCCCGACGATCACTTGCCTCATAATCTGGGCCAACTGGAGTAGATTTTCCTGCGGCAATTGCTCGAAATGGCTGGCGTGCGCCTTGGGCAGCAGCCAGGTCTCCAAAGGAAATCGCCCGGCAAACGGACAGAAGGCCACGAAGTCGCCCAGTTCGAGCACCATCCGCTCGCCGCGGTCCCGCTCTTCGGCAATCAGCCGGCAGTAAACGCAGGTCCGGCTGCGCTCGTAGAACGCCAGCGCGCCGGCCATCTCTTCGGCCACGTTGATCGGCACGATCGGCAAGCCGATCAATTGACTATGCGTGTGCTCCAGCGAAGCTCCGGCCGCCGGCCCGACGTTCTTGAAGATCATCCCGTACCGCAACCGCCGATCGCTTTGCAGCGAAAGCATCCGCTCGCGATACGTCAACAGAACTTCTGCTAGCTGCTCGTCGGTCAACTCGGAGCTGCTCGCCAGGTGCTCGGGCGATTCGACGATCACCTCGTGCGTGCCCCAGCCGGGCAGGCTCTCGAACAGTCCGCCGCCGGCCGAGGCAACTGCCTGGTCGTCGAGGGCCGGGAACTTGTTGGGCACGACGCGCATGCGCCAGCCCGGCTTGCCCGGTTGACTGCCGGCCTGCCGCAGGGCCCAAATCTCCGGGGGCGAGCTGTCCTCGTGCCCTGCGCAAAACGGGCAGAAGGTGTCGGCCCGCTTGAGCGGCACATGCTCGAAATCGTTCGGCCGATCGGCGCGTCCCTCGGACACGATCACCCAGCGGCCGACGATCGGATCTTTACGCAACTCGGGCATGGAAGCCGGCTTACACTTTTTTCATCGACTTGTCTGGCCGCACCTTGTGCGATCGTTTGCTCATAGAGCTGCACGTACTGCCGCGCACTTTGAGCCCAGGACCAGTCCTGCCGCATGCCGTTTTCGATCAGCCGGTTCCAGACCGGCTTTTGTCTGAACAGGTTGCACGCCCGTTGCAACGTTTCGCTCAGCGCCAGGCCGCTGTATTCGCGGAACGAGAAGCCTGTGGCCGTGCCGGCGGCGAGCGTCTCGTCGGTCGTGTCGGTGATGGTGTCGGCCAGGCCGCCGGTCGCCCGCACCACCGGCACCGTGCCATACTTCAGGCTGTAGAGCTGGTTCAATCCGCAGGGCTCGAAGCGACTGGGCATCAGGAAGATGTCCGCTCCGGCTTCGATTCGATGGGCCAGCGGATTGGCGAACTCGAGCCGTACCGCGACTTTTTGCGGGTAGCGCTGTGCCAGCGTGGTGAACAGATCGTGGTATTGATTGTCGCCGGTTCCCAGGATCACCCATTGCACCTCGCGGTATTGCACCCAGTCGCGCAGCACGGCGGCCACAAGATCGATACCCTTCTGGTCGACCAGCCGCCCGACGAGCGCCACCACGGGAACGGCCGGCTGCGCGGGCAGGCCGAGCTCGCTTTGCAGCGCCGCCTTGCAGATTGCCTTGCCTTGGACGGCGGTTTCCAGGCCAAAGTTGGCCGGCAGAAAACGATCGGACTGCGGATCCCACTGGCGATAGTCAACGCCGTTGATGATCCCCGACAGCACGCCGCGGCGCAGCTGCAACACCCCTTCCAGCCCGCAACCCAGCGGGGCGCTCTGAATCTCCTCGGCATATCTGGGACTGACCGTATTGAGCCGATCCGCAAACGCCAGGCCCGTTTTCAACAGATTCAGATTGCCGAAGAACTCCATCTGTTGCCAGTTGAAATACTTCCAGTCGAGTCCGGTGAGCAGCATGTCCCAGTGCCAGAAGTTTCCCTGGTAGGAAATGTTGTGAATCGTCAGCAACGAGACCACATGCTCGAATTGAGGCACGCCGCGCTGTTCGATCTTCAGGTAGGCGGGCACCAGGCCGGTCTGCCAATCGTTGGCGTGCAGGACGTCCACTTGCAACCCGAGCAGCCGCACCGATTCGAGCACCGCACGAGAGAAAAAGACGAACCGTTCGCAGTTATCGCGATAGTCCCGGCCTTCTTCGCCGTAAAGTTGCGGCCGGTCGAAATACTCGTCCTGTTCGACCAGGTAGACCGGCACCTGGCTTTCGGGCAGGTAGCTTTTGAGCAACGATCCGGTCACCGTACGGGCGCCGATCGGCAGTTCAATCCGGATGCCCAGCCGTTCGATGGGTATGCCCGCAGTGTGAACTTGCCGATAGGCCGGCATGATCACGACCGGCTCATGCCCCAGCCGCGCCAGCTCGATCGGCAGCGCGCCGCAAACGTCGGCCAATCCGCCGGTCTTGGCGAAAGGGACCGCTTCGCTGGTGGCGATCAGTATCTTCAAGTTGCTGGAAGCTCCGGTTGCAAGGCCCCGGTACGGCGTCCCCAAAACGGCGTCCCCGGCACACCGTGCCGGGCAGGGTGTCCCTGCCACGAAGGGGGCCCCGCCACCAACCCGTTTCAATAGGCCGTCGGATGGCACCGCTCGCGTGGCCTACCCTGCTAGCCTAATCACCACCTCCCGAATGGCGATCAAATTAGCAGAAAAGCCCCAAAAAATGAAGCACCAAAAGGAGTTAAGTAGGCTGCTCGGCCAGTTCGGGGACGGAAGTCGCCATCCGGCACGTTGGCGGTGGCCGAAAACTGCTGGGCGGGCGGTGAACTTTTTCTCTCTGGCCGGACACCCACTTTTGCGCCGGACTGCCCAAGGCTATCGCCGCCAGCATTGCGCCAGTGGTGATGAATCTTAGGCGCCCGGCAGCAATTGCCAAGCGTCGATTTGCTTCCGGTCACCAGCCCGTTCAGCATAAGATAAGACTCGGAGCAGCCCGCCCAAGCTCGAATCCGGTCGCCCTGGGAGCGCAAGACAAGTGGACAGGCTCGACGTGGAAAACGCTAGCCGCCAGCATTTCGCGCGGATTCACCGCGCCGCGCTGGTCCTGACGGGCAATCCCTGGGACGCCGACGACTTGGCGCAGGAGACCTTTCTGGTCGTCGTGCGCCGCGGCAGTGATTTTCAGGGCCGTAGCAGCCTGTACACCTGGTTGTACGGCATCCTGCTCAATCTCGACCGCCGGCAACGGCGCCGCGCAGGCACCGAGCGCCGGAAATTGCGCGTGCTGTGGTCAGGCGATCCGCAACAAACCGTGGCCTCGCCGGCCGCCAGTGTCGCGGCGGAAGCCGCCGACTGGGGCCGCAGCCTGTGGTCCCAAGTCGCCAAGCTTCCTGAAGGACAGCGCGAAGCTCTGGTCTTGCGCTATAGCGAGCATTTGGCGTACGACGAAATCGCCGAAGTGCTCGGTTGTCCGCTGGGCACTGTGAAATCCCGCATCTTCAATGGCCTGGCCACACTCCGCACGCAGTGCGTCGCCGAGCCGCCGGCCACGTTGAAAGCCGTTCGCTAAGGAATAATTGCCATGCGGTTCGAACCGCGCCTGATTCGCCCCGAAGAACCCGACGACTCGCTCGACTTGCCAGCCGATCTGGCCGAGTTGGCCGAGCAGCTCTCCGCCGATGCCGATTTCCTGGCCCAGCGCTATCCGGCGCACGGCCATCCGCAGCCGGCAGCGGGCGTCGATCGCGGCCGGCGACTGGTGCGCGCCGTCGCCGTCGCGGTGCTGCTCGCGGGCATCGGCCTCTGGGGCGGGCGGCTCTGGCGGAGTGTTGACCGGCCGGCCGTCGATGCGGCAATCGCGGCCGACGATTCCCAGGCCCGCGGATTGCCGTCGGACGAGAATGTAATGCCGGGGGGCACGGTGCCGGGCGGCGCGGCGCTGATGTTCCGCAGCCTGAGCAGCGGCGAGCAAGAAGGCGTTCTCGATCTGCTGGAAGAACAATCGTCCGACGAAGCCCGAGTGTCGATCTGAACTTATGCCAAGGTTGTCGTTCGCGTTGATCGTCGTGTCGGCGTGGGTGGCGGTTGCCGCGCCGATCGCTTCGCGCGCGGACGAAGCCTCCAGCGAAGACGCGGCCTCGCGGCTCTCTGCGGCTACCGTGACCGTGCGGATCCTGTCCGGCAAGAACGAAACCGCCGCGGAAAAACCGGCCGAACCGGCCGAAGCTCATGCCGGCGAGAGCGTGACCGTTTGTACCGGCATTTGCGTCGGTCCGGGGCTGATCGCCACGTTCGTCAGTCCCGACCAGCAAGCCGAACAACCGTCGAACCGCTTTCGCATTACGCTGCCCGACGGCGAACAGGCCCGGGCCGCGCTGCGGGTGGTCGATCACTACTGCGGATTGATCCTGCTGGAGGTTTCCGGCGACGGTTTCTCGCCCTTGGTGCAGAGCGAAGCGGCTCCCAAGGTCGGCAGCGCGGTCCTCTCGGCCGCGGCGGCCGGGGTCGAGAAGCCGGTCGTGTCGCTGGGCATCGTCAGCGGAGTCGATCGCTCGCCGGGGGCCAGCGGGCTGCCGCCGCTCTTGCAATGCGATCTGCGAACCAGCGAGACCTCCAGCGGAGCCGGAATCGTCGATCGACAGGGCCGGTTGCTGGGCATTGTCGCCGCGACGCCCTTGGCCGGCGACCGCGGCGGTTGGACCTACGCGGTGCCTGCCCGGCACGTGCAGCGGCTGCTGGCGGCGAAGGCCGACGGCGACAAGCTGGTCGTGCTCGAGCGCCGTCGGCCGTCGGTGGGCCTGACAATGGGTCCCGGTTCGCGTGAAGGAACCGTCGAAGTCGAACACGTCGTTCCCGGCGGACCTGCGGACAAGGCCGGCATTCAGCAGGGCGACCTGATCGTCGAGGCTGACGGCCGCAAGATCCGCAGCGCCTATCAAGCGGTCGATCTGATCCTCAATCGCCAGCCGGGTGAGACACTGCCGCTGGTCGTGGCCCACGGCGGCGAGCGGAAGAATGTCGACGTGATCCTGGCCGGCCAATCGCCGGCAGCCGCGGCCGTTGCCGGCGGCGGCGTCGGGCCGCAGCTCAAAGTGCGCGTCGTGGGACGCAATCAGATTGAAGTCGAGAAACACGTCGGCGAGATCGGACTCAATAGCGACTCGCCCGCGGCCCGCAGCCCCGGCAACGAGCTGGAAATGCTCCGTATCCAGCTCGATGCGTTCGAGCGGGTCATCACGCGGTTGCAAGCGGAACTCAAACGCCGCGACCAGCAGCAAAGCGAGACCGACGAGCTGGTCGAGTCGCTCCGCCGCGAGGTTGAGCTGCTCCGCAAGGAGCGCGGCGAGAAGCCGGCGGCCGGCGGAAAACGGGAGTAGCAATCCCATGCGGGCGGGAGGACGCCGCGGGTGCCAGGGAGTCGCGCAGCCAAGGCTCCATCGAACCACATGGGTGCGAGGTCGCCATCTCGCCCAAGCAAGCTCCGCGCTGGCCTGCAAACGTTGCTTTGAGTGAACACCGCGATAGCGCTCGCAGATGGCGAGTCCGCACCGCCGCGTTTCTGTCGGGGCGCGCCTGACCCGCCCAGGCTAATCATGTATAATCGCCATTCCTGACGCTGACGAGCGATTTTCTCATTCATCGGATACGTCGATGTTCGTCCTGCAAAGCTATCCGGCCGCAGTCCTGTGCTGCGTGGTCACGATGCTCTGCTGGGGTTCCTGGGCAAATACGCAGCGGCTGGTCAGCGGCACCTGGCGATTCGAGCTGTTCTACTGGGACTACGTTTTCGGCGTCGCGCTCACGATCCTGGTATTTGCCCTGACGCTGGGTAGCTTTGGCGACGCCGGGCGGAGCTTCTCCGCCGATCTGGCGCAAGCCGAACCGCGGCTGATCGGCTCCGCGATGATTGGCGGCCTCGTGTTCAATGCGGCCAATATCCTGCTCGTCGCCGCCATCGACATCGCCGGCATGGCCGTGGCTTTTCCAGTCGGCATTGGCCTGGCACTCGTGCTGGGCGTGATGCTGAATTATTGGGCCGAGCCAACCGGCAACGCGGTGCTGCTATTCGCCGGCGTGGGGCTGATCGCCGCAGCCATGATCTGCTCCGCCCTGGCCTACCGCATCCGGCCCGGACAGGGCAAACGCGGGGGCGCAAGGGGTCTGCTGTTGTCGCTGGTCAGCGGGCTGCTGATGGGCAGTTTTTATCGCTTTGTCGCGGCCGCAATGTCGAACGACTTCGATCATCTCGAATCGGGAAAACTGGGGCCTTATTCCGCGCTGGCCTGCTTCGCCTTGGGACTGCTGTTGAGTAACTTCGTGATCAATCCGGCACTCATGCGCTGGCCCTTGCACGGAACGCCGCTGGCGGCAGCCGACTATTTTCGCGGCGCTGCCCGCGATCATCTGTACGGGCTCCTGGGCGGCGCCATCTGGGCCGTGGGGATGACGCTGAGCATTATCGCGGCCGGTCAGGCTGGGTTTGCCATTTCCTACGGACTAGGGCAAGGAGCCACGCTGGTGGCAGCGCTGTGGGGTGTCTTTATCTGGAAAGAGTTCCGCGAAGTGCCGGCCCCTGCCGGGCGTTTGCTCGGGTTGATGTTTGCCGGGTATTTTTCCGGCCTGGGTTTGATCATTGCGGCCCGTGTGGTTTGAGGAGATTCCATGAAGCGATACCGTTGGACGTCGGGGCTGGCCCTTTGTACGGTCGCCGGCACGATGCTCGTTGGCTTGTGGGCCGCCAGCGCAATGGCCGAAACGCCCATGCGAGTGATCTTCGACACGGATCTCGGGGCCGACGTCGACGATGCCGGGGCCGTGGCGGTGCTGCATGCGCTGGCCGATCGCGGCGAAGCCGAGATTCTGGCCATGGGCTTGTCGGTCAAACATCCCTGGAGCGCGCCCTGCCTGGATGCCCTGAACACTTTTTACAACCGCCCCGACATTCCGATCGGCGTCTTAAAGGGCCCTGGCGTCGACGATGGCTGCAAATACGCCGAGCCTGTGGCCGCGGAGTTTCCTCATGACTTGAAATCGGCCGACGACGCTCCGGATGTCACGGCTTTGTACCGGGAAACGCTGGCCAGGCAGCCGGACAAGAGCGTGGTCTTGGTGACGGTTGGATTTCTGACCAATGTGGCCAACCTGTTGGATTCGAAGGCCGACACGCACAGCGAGCTGGACGGCGTCGAGCTGGTTCGCCGGAAAGTCCGCCATTGGGTTTGCATGGGCGGCGGATTTCCCAACGGACATGAATACAACCTGATGAAGGACGCCAAATCGACCGAGCGAGCGCTGGAAAAGTGGCCCGCGCCGATCGTCTTTAGCGGTTTCGAGATCGGCGAGCCCATTCACTCCGGCGCCGGCCTCAAGGCTCTGCCGGCCGACAACCCGGTGCGCCGCGCCTTTGAATTGTTCAACGGGCTCAACAACCGCTCGAGTTGGGATCAAACCGCCGTGCTCTACGCGGTGCGCGGGCTGGATGGCGGCCTGGCCGACGTCTGGGACGTTCATGCGCAGGGCAGCATTACGGTGTCGCCCGACGGCAGCAACGGCTGGCACGACGAGCCGGATCGGCGGCACACGTTCCTGGTCCGCAAGTTGCCCTCCGACAAGGTGGCCGAGATCATCGAGCAACTCATGGAGCAGCCGCCAAAGCAAGCGGCGAGATGAGGGCCCGCTGCCGGCGTTTGTGAACGGCCGGCTAGGGACCGCACGAAGAATAACTTCGGCTTTTGGCAGACCCTCACCCTACCCTCTCCCTGGAGGGAGAGGGGTTGAGCGCCGAAGTTATTCTTCGTTCACACCTAATCTTGCTCGCACTACCTGGCCCCGGCCAAGAAGGCCTGGATGCGGTCGAAGCCGGCGGCCAATACTTCGAGCGACGTGGCGAACGACAGCCGGGCGTAGCCTTCGGCGCCGAAGGCCGAGCCCATCACCGTGGCCACGCTCTGCTGCTCCAAAAGCGTCGAGGCACCACTGGGTCGAATTCTCGACCTTCACGCCGCCATACGTCCGCCCGAGAAGCTCGTGGATGTTGATGAAAGCGTAGAACGCTCCGCCCATGTCGGGACAACTCAGGCCGGCGATCTGCCGCGATCCGCTCGCGGACGTAACTCGCGCCGCTTGGCGAACTCGGCCAGCATCTGGTCGACGCACTCTTGCGGGCCATCCAGCGCCGCCAGCGCGGCATACTGGCTGACGCTGCAGGGATTCGATGTCTCCTGGCTCTGCAAGTCGGCCATGGCCGTGGCGACGCTGCCGGCGACAGCGTCCAACCGATCCGCCAGCCGGTCATGGCATAGGCCTTGCTGACGCCGTTGACGGTGATCGTGCGCTCTGCCAGTCCTGGCCGCACGGTGGCGAAGCTGGCGAACCGATGGCCGCCGTAAATCAGCCGCTCGTAAATCTCGTCCGACGATGACCAGCAGGTTCCGCTCGATGACCACGTCGGCCAGCCAGCCAAGTTCCTCGGGCGAGTACATGCTGCCGGTCGGATTCGAGGGGGAGCAGAGCAGCAGCATCGTCGTGCGCGGCGTGATCGCGCGGCGGAACTGGGCGGGCGTGAGTTTGAAATCGCTCGGCCTGGTCGGTCTCGACGATCACCGGCATGGCGCCGGTCAGCTTGACCAGTTCGGCATAGCTGACCCAGTACGGGGCCGGAATGATCACCTCGTCGCCCGGATTGCAGCAGCGCGGTGAACACGTTGTGCAGCGAATGCTTGGCCCCGTTCGAAACGACCACCTGTGCGCGGCGAGTACTTCAGTCCGTGGCGCGGCCTGATACTGCCTGGCAATGGCCGCCCGCAGCTCGGGAATGCCGCTGGCCTGGGTGTAGTGCGTGTGGCCGGCCCGCATGGCCTCGGTGGCGGCCCGGCAGATGTGTTGCGGGCGTGGTGAAGTCGGGCTCGCCGACGCTGAAGTCGTAGACCTTTTTTCCAGCCGCTTTGAGTTCCTTGGCCTTGGCGGCCATGGCCAGCGTGGCCGACGGTTCCAGGGCCTGAACGACTCGCGAAATTTGAGGGGGCATGGCTCGACTCCGCCGGAAAAATCGGCACAACTGGCCGGACTGGCTGGCTGCCAGCTTGACGCCCGCTCGCTATGCGTGCGACAATCATAGTAGGTCGGAGGTTCACTTCCAAGTGGCGCTCGTGGCGACGGCTCTGGACCGCTCGTCGGAGCGGCAGCGAAGGTACCGCCGGCGGCAAAGCAGGCGCTGTTTTTCGACCCGAATGCGCCGCCGAATCGAGCGCACCGTCGAGCATCGAGCCACTCGCCTGAACCCACCCGTGGGCCGGCTTGTTCTCCTGCGGCCCGCCATGAATCTCACTTTCGTTTTGGCGCGTCCGGCTGCGGCAGGCGAGCCCCAAGCATAATTTCAATTTCCGTGGCGATTGGAAGCGCGCGGCTCGATCCGCCGATCCATCGCTCGTTCACCTCGACCCCACCCGAGTACAGACACACCATGGCCCGTTCCCGTATCGGCATCTGGCTCGTCGGAGCCAAAGGAGGCGTCGCTTCGACGGCCCTCGTCGGCCTGGCGGCACTCAAGAAGGGGCTGATTCCCCAAGCCGGACTGGTCAGCCAGTTGCCGCAATTCGCCGCATGCGATCTGGCGGATTGGAAAGACTTCGTCGTCGGCGGGCCACGAAATCCGCGACGTGCGGCTGTACGACGAAGCCTTGCGCATGCACACCGAAAGCCGGGCCATCGACCTCGAACTGCTGCACAAGTGCAAGGCCGAACTCGACAAGATCGACAAGCAAATCCGCCCCGGCACGCTCGTCAACGTCGGCCCCACGATCGAGAAGTTCGCCGGCGACGAATTCCGCCGCCGCCGCGAGACGCCCCGAGCGGCCATCGAGCGATTGCAGGCCGACCTGCGCGCCTTCATCGACAGCCAGAAGCTGGCCCACCTGATCGTCGTCAACGTCGCCTCGACCGAACCGATGATCGCCGAGGCCGATTCGCTGCCCGCGGATTGGGCCAGTCTCGACAAGCTGATCGACAAGCCCAGCAAGTGCCCGCTGCCGGCCAGCTCGCTGTATGCCATCGCCGCGTTCGACCTGGGCTGCTCGTACCTCAACTTCACGCCGTCGCTGGGCGCCTCGCCGCCGGCCATCGGCGCAATTGGCGCGTGCTGCGCGGCACGCGGCACATGGGCTACGACGGCAAGACCGGCGAAACGCTGCTCAAAAGCACGCTGGCCCCGATGTTCGCCAACCGCAATCTGGAAGTCATGAGCTGGGTGGGCCACAACATCTTCGGCAACATGGACGGCAAGGTGCTCGACGATCCGTCGAACAAGAAATCGAAAGTCACCAGCAAAGACCGCCTCCTGGGCGACATCCTGGGCTACAGCCCGCAAACGCTGGTCTCGATCGAATACATCGCCAGCCTGGGCGACTGGAAGACCGCCTGGGACCACATCCATTTCCACGGTTTCCTGGGCACGCCGATGACGATGCAGTTCATCTGGCAGGGCTGCGATTCGCTGTTGGCCGCGCCGCTGGTGCTGGACCTGGTGCGGTTCACCGAACGGGCCTGGCGGGCCGGCGAGACGGGCGTGATGACCTTCCTGGGCAGCTTCTTCAAGAGCCCGCTGGGCGTCGCCGAGAACGATTTCGGCCGCCAATTCCAGGTGCTCGAGGCCTGGGCCGCGGGGCTGGCAAGCAAGGCCCCGGACACGGCTGGGGGCCGCTCCTCCAAGTAAGCCCGGCTGACGCTGTCCCACTCGATGAAGCCGCATCTTTCAAATCCCGTCCCACAGAAGAGAAGGGGATGTGGGGATGACTGGGGATACGGGGGATAAGCCCGGAGAAAAGAAACTTGGAGCCGATTTGCTCGCCATCAGCGTGTTCTCAGCTGGCGGCGTCCGCTCTCGCCCTCGTAAATCTCGTTCGTATCTGCGTTCATCCGGTTTCATCTGCGTTCATCTGCGGTTGGCTGCCGGAGCCCGGGCCGAACGATCGGGGTAGCCGTCTAAGCGTTGGACGACAGACCCGCACTCGAAATGCAAACGGCGCATCAACGCAGATGAACACAGATTTTCGCAGATACGAGGAATGATGAAAAGAACGAGAAGGCATTCGGACAAGTGCCGTTGAACCGCACGGCGGGAGTCACGCCGAATCGATCTCAGGGCGAATTCATTTGCGCCTGCCGTCCAGCTTGCTACAGAACATCTCCAGCGTATCCGCGCTGCGGATGTCGATCCGCGTTAGTCCGTAGCGGTTGCCGATCGGCAGACGATTGACGCGGTTGCCGATCCGCAGTCCGCACTGGATGCCCAGCGATGCCAAGAGCGGCATGCATCGGCCGGCGACGGCAACAGTGTCGCGCCGGATCGCGGCCGTAGGGATAGGCCAGCGCGGCGACGAACGGCAAGTTCCGGCGCTCGAGCTCGGCGATGGATTGGCGCAAGTCGGCCTCGATCTCGCCGAGCGACATCCGGCGGTAGTTGCCGTGCCCAAAGGAGTGCAGGCCGAACTCGATTACTTGGGGCGACATCGCGCAGCTGGTCGTAGTCGAGCAGCCGCTCGCCGCCGCCGTCCCAGTCGTTTTCGCCGCCGATGAACCGCACCGGCAGGAACATGGTCGCCCGCAGGCCGTGGCGCGAGCAGCGGATAGGCGTGGGTCAGGTTGTCGGCGTAACCGTCGTCGAAGGTGATCAGAACCGGCTTCTCGGGCAGCGCGGCTTGCCGGTTCATGTGGCTGGCTAATTCGGCGCAAGAGATGGCCCGATAGCCGGTCCGATTCAGATAAGCGAATTGCCGGTCAAGCTCGGCGACGGAGACCGTCCAGGGATCGAGGGGCACAGGCTTGACCTTGTGATACATCAAGATCGGCAGCGCTCCCTGGCCCGGCCGCAGCCAGCCGGGCAGCAGACGCAACCAGGCGCGCAGGGCGTCGCTGCTCATGGTGCTGCCGCCGTGCGCGCAGGAGCTCCTCGAGCTTGATGTACTTGACCGTCGGGTAGAGCGCAGAGAACAGGGCCCAGACGAATCCAGGATAGCCGTCGAGCACCAGTCCCTTGGCGACGTACAAATGCAAGAATGTCAGCGGGAATCGCCGGCCGATGTACCACTTCGAGGCCCGCTTTTCCTGCTCAACGCCTGCCGGGCCGCGATCGACGTATAGCGGTTGAATTTTTCGAAGTAATGCTCGACGTCGCGGTAGCTAGCATGTCGGATGTGCCCATCGAGCAGGCCGATTTCGCCTTGCAAAACGACCCGCTCGTGGACGTCGACAAGGTTGAAGTTCCCGGCCCTGCGGTCGAAGAGCCGCAGATGGCGTTTGCCGAATTGGCCGCCGAAACGCATCAAGTGTCCCATGAAGACCAGCGAGATGGGAATCTCGAAACCGGCAAAACGCGGGCAGTCGGCTGCGAGCTGCCGGCGGATCTGCTGCTGGAGCTCGGGCGTGACGATCTCGTCGGTGTCGACGACGAGCACCCAATCGTTGCGGGCGGCCGAGACCGCGAAGTGCTTTTGCCGGCCAAAGCCGTCGAATGCCCGCTCGATCACCCGGCAACCGAACTGCCGGCAGATGTCGGCCGTCCGATCGCTGCTGCCGGAGTCGACCACCAGAATTTCGTCGCACCAGGCCAGCACGCGCAGCGTGTGGGCAATGGAATCTTCGTTGTTGTAAGAGATGACCACGGCGCTGAGGGCGGGCATGATGCAACTCCTGGCAAGCAGATCGCCAACGGCGGTTCGTTTGCGCCCCAAAGCACCTGTGTCTTCGGTGTTGGTTAGCCGCAGCGCGCTTTGCACGATGCCGGACCGGGTCGATTCTAGGATGAAGTCGCGGCAGCGGGTAAGCCGATCCAGGCATTTTTTGCGCTAACTCGTATTGACGCGGTCTGCCCGAAGTTGGTTCAATCTCGCGAAGTTGGGTGAACCGCGTACCTGCCACCCGCGGCATGGCTCGCCCCCCGAACGAAAATTTTTTCTCTTCCGCAGCCCTAGCGGCAACCGATATTGAACCCGCGCAGGTTCGTGACGACACGAGATCGAATTTGCATCGTTGTGCGTTGTCTCCGTCAGAGCGCTCACGGAGAAGTAGAACGCAAAGACACGCGAGCGCTCGCAATCGAGGAGCCACGGATATGGCCAAGAAGAAAACTGCCAAGAAGACGACCAAGAAGGCTGTCAAGCGTTCGCCCAAGAAGAAGGGCGCCGCCAAACGTTCGCCCAAGAAGAAGGGCGCCAGCAAGTCCAAGAAGTAAGGCTCTTCGGACGGCAAGTCCAATCAATCCGACGAGAAAGGCCGGCTTGTCACCTGAGTGTGGGTGGCCAGCCGGCCTATTGTTTTTCTGCCAGGCGCCGCAGGCGGAACGACAGGAAAACCGGCAATCGCCCCTGAAACCCGACGAGCCGGAAACCCGACGAGCCGGAAACCCGACGAGCCGAAAACCGGGCGAGCCGGAAAAGCGAACTGCACGGCAAACCGGAAAGACGAAAGACCAGGCTTACGGCGGCGCCTGCTTTGGCCGCTTGGGCCGGTCAACCTTGGGCCTCGAACCCTTCGCGCCGGCACCGGCGCGTCTGACGCTTCGGCACCGGCATCGCTCTGAATGTCGACTTTCAGCTCGCCCACGTTGTCCGCCAATTCGCCGGCCGGCTCGTTGATCCGAAAATAAAGCGTGCCGCTGCGCTGGGGTGCTAGCACGGTTTCCAGACCCACCGGGCTGGGCTCGGCCAGCGACATCGGCTCGGAGGCCGGTGCGTCCGGTTGATCGGCGGTGTCCGGACGGATTGCCGCCAACAGCATCCCCAACGGGCGGCCGTGGTTGTAACGGATCGTCACGCCGCCCGGCTCGCACCACCAGGTGCGGGGTTTGTCGCCGATCTGATAGCGGCCGCGGGCGCGGATGCGATACTTCTTGCCGGCATCGAGCTGCACGCCACTCGACTGCCAGCCCCGGTCGGCGGCGACCGTCGCTTCGGCCGAGCCGACAGCCAGCGGTTTCCCCGGCCGAAAATCGATCGCCATCCGCTCAAGGTCGTAGCCGTAATCCAAATTGGCGGTGAACACCCGCCACTCGTCCACCAGCAGCGGCCAATCGGCGGCAAACAGCTGACGAAACTGCGGGGCGAAGTTGCCTTTGCGGACCAGTTCGGCCGCCTGGCGAAATCGATCGCGATAGCGCGGGTGGCCGTCGAGAAACGCCGACAAGGCCCAGCTCCAGGCATAGGGCTGGACCTGCAAATGCACCCGGCTGTCGTAGGCCAACACCTGGCCCGCGCTCAAACCCTTGCCCGCAGCGACGTCGTCCTGCACCAGCTTGATTCGTCCCAGGCCGGGCACCTCGGCGACGTCGCGGGGAAAGTAGCCGACCGTGAGCTGTCCGTCGTGCCAGCGGTGCGTGGCCAAAAGCTCGGCAATGCCTTCCATGTACCAGGGTGGGCCGGCCGTGCCGATCAGCAGGTACATGAAAGAGTGGACCCCCTCGTGCAACAGCAAGTGGCGGCGGTAATACGGGCTGGTTTGGTTGTAGAGCCACAGCTCCTTGCCGGTCGAAAAGCCGTTCGGGAACGGCGGCAAGTTGTCGCGCCAATAGCCGGCTTGCTGAAACCGCTCTTTGGACTGCATCAAGTATCCGGTCACGTGCCAGTCGGCATGCCGACGGGCGTCGAGCTGGAAATACTCGCACCACTCGGGGAATGCGGCGTCGAAGGCCTGCGGCAGCTCGTCCACCTCCGGGCTGCTCGGCACGTCCGTGATGAGCGTGATATGCCGCCCCTCGAGCTTGCGGAATCCCGCAGCCAGCTCGGATTCGGCCGCGGTGGCCCAGGGTTGGCCCGCGGAGAGCGCCGCCAGCGCCAGGCCGAAACCCCAGATCAGCACAGAGCGGGACGAAAATGCCATCGCAGAACCTGCCTCCAGCGGCCGAATTAGATTATTCTACGCTAAGCCGCCGTCGCAAGTCGCCAGAAACCTTTGGGCTTGCCGTTAGGTGTGAACGAAAAATAACTTCGGCGCCCAACCCCCTCTCCCTCCAGGGAGAGGGTAGGGTGAGGGTCTGCCAGAAGCCGAAGTTATTTTTCGTGCGGCTTCTTACGCGGTCGGCTCCGCAGAAAAAACCTTTGGGCTCGCTCGCTTTGATGACCCAACTCGAATCGGCCGGACCCGCCGGCTCCAGCCATAGCGAATTCAAGGGACCCGGCGACCTATTCCGCTGCCGGGTCGGCACGGCACACCTGGCCATCGCGCTGGTCGCGGTGCTGTGCGTCACGGGATCGGTTGATCTGTGGCCGAGGGTCCGGGCGGGCGGACAACCGCTGGAAGTCGACTCGCCGGCCCAGCGCGTGGCCTGGGCCGCTTTGGCCTACCTGGCCATCACGGCTCTGACCGAGCTGCGGGCAAGCTGGCTGCTCCGCCGTGCCCAAACATCGGGTGGCCCGGTGGCGGCACGGGGAATCGGCGCCCACCTGGTCGTTCTGGTGGCGGCAGCGGTGGCGATCGCCCGCGGCTTCCACTCGTTGGCACTGCTGGCCGGCCTGTGCGTGATCTTGTCGGCCCTGGTCACGGTCAGCCTGATCACGTCGATCGTCGACTTCTTCGAGCGGCGGGCTTTGCACCTGGCCGCCGGCCAGGAGCGGCAACTCGGCCACGAGGCAATTTCGGCCCCGGCTTTGATGTGGCTCGTCCCCCTGTGGGCCGCGGCGGTGTTTGTCGTGGGCACCCTCTTTTACTTGGAAGAACAGCCGCTGCCCCACAATCAACTACCCGCGGCGGTCGAATCGCCAGCCGGAGATGACGTCGAAAATGAATCGTCCGCCTAGTGTCCTGAGTTGCACGTGCGTTTCATTTGCCCGAATGTGTAGGAGGCGACTCCGATCGCCGATCGCCCCTTGTCTGACGCAGCGTGTCGGCGATCGGAGTCGCCTCCTACAGGCCGATAGACGACGCGAATTTCTGACTCAGGACACGAGCGGCCTGTCGAAAAAGCGAACCGGCGACCCGCGGCACGCCTGCTTCTTGTTGGCCGTCGCGCTGGCGCTGTCGCGGCCGGCTGCTGGCGGTCCAGCGGACCGGAAGTGGTCGTCTATACGGCGCTCGATTCCGAGTTTTCGCAGCCCATCCTCAGCGAGTTCAGCGACGCGACCGGCATTCGCGCGTTCCCCAAGTTCGACATCGAATCGACCAAGACGGTCGGGCTGACCGAGGCGATCATCGCCGAGCGCGACCGCCCGCGCTGCGACGTCTTCTGGAACAACGAAATCCTGCACACGCTGCGGCTGGAGAAGCTCGGGCTCCTCGAGCCGTACGTGTCGCCGGCCGCCGCCGACTTTCCGGCCATGTACCGCTCGCCCACGGGTTTGTGGTACGGATTTGCGGCCCGGGCGCGGATCCTGATCGTCAACACCGACAAGATTCCCGCCGACCGGCGGCCCGATTCGATCCTGGATCTGATCGCGCCCGAGTGGGAGGGGCAAGTCGGTCTGGCCAAGCCGCTGTTCGGCACCACGGCCACGCACGCCGCTTGTCTGTTCACCGTTTGGGGGGACGAAAAAGCGAAGGCGTTCTTCGACCGGCTCAAGCAAAGCGCGAAAATCGTCGGCGGCAACAAGCAAGTGGCCGAGGCCGTGGCCGCCGGACAATTGGCCTTCGGCCTGACCGACACCGACGACGCCATGATCGAGGTCGAAAAAGGCATGCCGGTCGTGCTCGTTTATCCCGATCAGCAGCCTGACGGCCTGGGCACGCTGTTCATCCCCAACACGGTGTCGATCCTGCACGGCGCCCCGAACCCGGCCGCAGCCCGGCGGCTGGTCGATTATCTGCTCGCGCCCGGAGTCGAAACGAAATTGGCCGAGGGTCCGAGCGCCCAGATTCCGCTCAATCCGAAAGTGCGGGCCAAAACCCGGGTGGAGACCCCGGCGAGCGTTCGCGGCATGCAAGTCGACTTCGCCGCGGCCGGCGACCGCTGGCCCGACGTGGCCCGCTACCTGGCCGAGACGTTCACGACT
Source organism: uncultured Planctomycetia bacterium (assembly GCA_963699445.1). Lineage (GTDB taxonomy): Bacteria > Planctomycetota > Planctomycetia > Pirellulales > PALSA-1355 > CAWCAX01. The sequence continues at coordinate 933,581 of CAVOTX010000011.1, read as the reverse complement.
GACTGAAGCGGCGGGCGACTATTTTTCCACCCGATACAAGTGCGTCTTGCTGCGCAAGTACAGCGCTTTGCCTGCGACGGCGGGCGAGGCCATGAAGCTGCCGTCCAGCTTGTTGAGCGCGAGCTCTTTGTACTCGCGCTCGGGGGCCAGGACCGGCGATTGGCCGTCTTCGCTGAAGAAATAGATCCGGCCGTCGGCATACAGCGGCGAGGCCGAATAGGCCCCTTCCTGCCGCTTTTGCCAGATCATTTTGCCGGTCTTGGCTTCGACGCAGGAAAAAACGCCTGAGTCGTTGACCATGAACAGCAAATCGTCAATCAGCACCGGCGACGACCGGGTCGGCACGCTCTTGGCAAACTTCCACTCGACCTGGCTGTCGCTGATGTCGCCGCTGCCCTCGGGCCGCACGGCGAACAACTGCCAGCCGCCGGCTGCGCTGGTGGCGTAGATCAGCCCGTGCCCGAACAGCGGCCGGGTGGCGGCGTTCATGCCGCCGCTGCGCACGCGCCAGAGCTCCTTGCCGGTCTGGGGATCAAAAGCCATCGTGGCCCCCGCGCTGGGGCTGATGAGCTGCTTGCGGCCGGCGAAATCGATCACGGTCGGCGTGACGTAGCCCTTCTTGGCGTCGCCGTCGTCGGTGCCGTATTGGATGTTGCGGTCGGTGCGCCAAACAGTCTCGCCGGTGTGCTTGTCGAGCGCGGCGACATATTGAAAATCAAAACCGTCGAACGTCAGGATCAGCAAGTCGCCGAACAGGATCGGCGACGAGCCGGCCCCGCGAAAGTGATTGCAAGGCAGATCCTGCCGAGCCCACAAGGTCTTGCCGGTGGCCGTATCCAGGCAAGCCGTTCCCGCGCGCCGAAATGCACGTACACGCGACCCTCTTCGATCACCGGCGTGCTGCTCGCGTAGCTGTTATACGGAATGCAGAACTGCGGTTTCTCGATGCTGAACACCTCGAGGTCGCGGGTGACCGCGCCGCTGTCGCGATCGACACAAACGGCGAACAAGTGCTTGCCATCTTCACTGGCCGTGGTCAGCCAGACTTGCTGACCCCAGATGACGGGGGACGACCAGGCCTTGCCGTGAATCGGCGTTTTCCAGCGGATGTTTTCGGTCTCGCTCCAAGTGAGCGGCAGGCCGGTGGCGTCGGAGTGGCCGTCGCCATGCGACCCGCGGAACTCGGGCCAGTTTTCCTCGGCCTTGGTGTGCGAAACGACCAGCGCAGCGGCGAAAAACGCGAGGCAGAGACGGAACATGGTTCGAGGCTCGTGCGGGTGATTTTCGGGGTCAGGCCGGCCAGAGATAGGGCGGGGCGCAGGCCGCCAGGTGGCTCGTGCCGCCTGCGTCCGTGCAGTTTAGCACGACCAACCTGCCCTGCGAAGCAAATCCGACAAGCCCGCGACGGAACAAGAGAGCCGGGTCGCGTCAGTTCTGGGCCTGATCGGGCTGATTCAGACGCACCAGCAGCCAACGCTCGGTCTTGCCGTTCTTGTGCAGCAGGGCCCGGGTTTCGGTCTGCGTCAGGTTGTTCAAGCCGGCTTCCATGACCGAGTTCTGATTGTCGCCCACGATCCACGCCGCCCGTTGTGTCACGCCGTCCACCGAGCCGCGAATGGGCAGCGTGTGGTCGGTCACTTCGTCGGTGTAGTTGCCCCGCAGCACGCCCTGCTTGTTAACGGCCAATTGCAGGATCAACTGCGGATGCTGGTTCTCGTTGCGGACCATGGCAAACACGCCCAAGGGCAGCCATTTCGCGGTGTTGGATACTTTGGCCGCGACGCCGGCGCTGGCCAGGTCCGAGGCTTGCTGGCTGAACTCCTCGGCCGTGCCGACATTCTGGCCGTCGACCATCACGTTGCCCTGCTGGCAGGTCACATTGGCGCCGTAGTTGTAAGAGACGGGCGTGCCGCCGGCGTATCCGCACGTGCTGGCGACGGTTCCCCAAGCGGTCGGAGTCCAAGCGGCGCCGGCAGCCAGGCCGGCCGGAGCCCAAATGCCCGGATGCTCGCCATACCACTGCTGGCCGTAGACTTCCGGATGATCGAACGAATTTCGGACTGCCGCGGCGCTGGCGGCGGCGCTCTGCGCGCCGAGTAATTGGGTTGATTGTTCTTGGCCACGGCGGCGCCGGCGGCGGCGCCCTGCGCGCCCGAGTAATTGGGTTGATTGTTCTTGGCCACGGCGGCGCCGGCGGCGGCGCTCGCGCGCCCGAGTAATTGGGTTGATTGTTCTTGGCCACCGCGGCCCCGGCGGCAGCGCCCTGCCGCCCGAGTAATTGGGCTGCTTGTTCTTCGAGGCGGCCGCGCCGGCGGCAGCGCCTTCCGCGCCCGAGTAATTAGGCTGCTTGTTCTTGGCCACAGCGGCCCCAGCAGCCGCGCCCTGTGCGCCGGTCGCATTGGGCGAGTTGCGATTTTCGGCGGCAGCGCCCGCGGCGGCACCTTCGGCGCCGGAACTGTTCGGCTGCTTATTCTTGGTGGCAGCAGCACCGGCGGCTGCACCTTCGGCACCCGTTGGCTGAGACTGCTTGTTCTTGCCGGCGGCAGCGCCTTCGGCGCCCGCATGATTTTGCGAGCTACCGCTTTGCCCCGGGGCGTCGTGGCTGTCCTCAGACCAGGCTCCGCCCGGCGATTTCTTGCCGCCGCCCGCTTTTTTTGCCTCGCTGTTCGATTCGCGGCCCGGCTCCTCGCGGCCCTCTTTGCCTTCGGACTTGTGTTCGGCCGAGGATTCTCCCCCCTTGCCCTTGCTCTTCGGTTCGCCGTAGGCCAGCGGCACTACGCAGCACAGCGAGACTACGCAGCACAGCGACAAGGCAATCATCGGACCGAAAAAATACCGCGTCATGTCAATTCCTAATCGTGAGGAGAGCGAAAACAGGGAACCGAACGAACCGGGCTGAGACGTTAGACGTGGGAGGCGGCCGCGCCTCGATTTGCCAAGAGAGCCACCCTGCCGGGTCGCTCGGAGACCGAGTGGCATCCGTTTCGTCGCCATCGCCCAACTACTAGAGACAGTCAATCCGATCGAAAAGCAAGTAGGCCGCCGAATTTAATCGAGGTCTAACATCCCGGCAAACGACGGGGGGCCGGCGCCTCGCGCCACGTTTGGGCGCTGCATCCCGGGTTCGATCGGCTGGGCACGTTACATTTCCGCGTCCTTCAGCGGATTGTGCCGCAGGCACGCGACACACCAGGCGCCCAACTGCGCCGTGCAGAACCACGGCCGGCCATAACGCCACGCCGCAGAGCCCATAGGCAAAGCCGGCAAACGCCAGGACGGCGGCCACCGCGACATTGTAAAACAGCATCGCGGCGACCAATCCTCTGGCGGCGCGGCTTTGCGTGTCACCGCGGGCAAGCCAGCAGGCGATGCCCAGTGCAACGAGCCCGGCCCCAGCGACGCGCGCCACGGTCCGGGCGGCGGGCCCCTCCAGCGGCGCACCGACCAGCAGCGTCGTCGTGGCCGAGGGGCAAGCCACGAGCGCCAGGCCGGCCCCCAGCTCGATTATCGCAGAAACGAATTGCAGGTTTTTCATAAGGTCGGGCGCGGCTGCGAGGGGTCTCCGATCGTCGCCGGCCGAACGGGATTGCTGCGGGAATAACCCGCGGCGCACCGGCGTGCTCCCGGTGGCACTCGCGCCGGGCCGGCTTTAGAACAGCCGGTTGTAGCCGTTCAGTGCCGCCACGCGATACGCTTCGGCCATCGTCGGGTAGTTGAACGTGGTGTTGATGAAATACAACAGCGTGTTGGCCGAGCCCGGCTGCAGCATGATCGCCTGGCCGATGTGGATGATCTCCGACGCAGTTGTGGCCGAAACAATGTACGCCCAGGATCTGCAACGTCTCGCGGTGGAACAACAACTTGAGCATGCCCACGGTCTGACCGGCGATCTGCGCCCGGGCCAGGCTCTTGAACAGCGCGTGTCCGATCTCGTAGGGCACTCTTTCGGCCGTCAACTCGCGTTCGTTCTTGCCGACCGAACTGATCTCGGGGCTGGTGTAAATGCCCGTGGGGATGTTGGTCACCAGCGAATGCTCGGCCGTGCCGGTAATGCGGTGCGTGGCTGCGAACCGCCCCTGCACGTAGGCGGCGCTGGCCAGCGACGGATAGCCGATCACGTCGCCGACGGCATAGATGTGCGGCTGGGCTGTTTGGAAGTATTGATTGACTTTGATCAATCCGCGATGGTCGGGCTGAATGCCGATGCCTTCCAGGCCCATGCGGTCGGAGTTTCCCGTGCGGCCGTTGGCCCACAGCAGGACGTCGGTCTTGAGTTGCTTGCCGCTCTTGAGCACGAGCACGACGCCGTCGTCGCGAGGCTTCGACTCGTTCGTACTGCTCGTTGTGGCGGATCAGCACGCCCTGATCGCGGAGATGATAACTGAGGGCGTCGATGATCTCGTCGTCGAGAAATTCCAGCAGTTTGTCGCGGGTGTTGATCAGGTTGACCTTCACGCCCAGGTTGCGAAACATCGAAGTGTATTCGGCAGCCGATCACGCCCGCGCCGTAAACCGTGATCGACTGCGGCGTCTCGTTCATGTCGAGAATCGAATTGCTGTCGAAAATGCGCGGGTGCTCGAAGTCGACATCCGGCGGATGGTAGGGGCGAGCGCCCGTGGCGATCACGAAGGCGTCGGCATTGAGCACGGTCTTGCCGCCGTTCGGCTCGTCGGCTTCGATGGTGTTGGCGTTGCAGAAGCGGGCCCGACCCTCGATGATCGGCACGCGGTTGCGCTCGTAAAAAGTCGCGGCGCATGTCCACCTGGCGGGCAATCACCGAGGCGGCCGAACGCCGCAGCTCGGCAAACGGCAAATTGAGCGACACGCCGGCCGCGTGAAACAGCGGGTTGTGATTGGCCGTGGTCATCTGAAAGATGGCGAACCGCAGGGCCTTGCTGGGGATTGTGCCCCGGTGGGTGCAGTTGCCGCCGATCGAATCGCACTCTTCCACGACGGCCACGCGTCTTGCCGTGCTTGGCGGCCTGCATGGCGGCCCCTTCGCCGCCGGGGCCGGTCCCGATCACCACGACGTCGTAATGGGCTGCGGTCATGTTGAGCCTAATTCGGAATGCGGAATGCGGAATGCGGGACGCAGAAATCGGATGGACCAACTTCTTTTCTTCTGAGTTCCGAATTCCGAATTCCGATTTCCGAATTCATTTAGCCACCTGTTGCTGCGTGATGCAATGATACGCGCCCCGGCCCACGATCAGGTCGACCGCCGACAGGCCGCGGATCTGCCGACCCGGGAATAGCCGGGCCAGCGTTTCGCAAACCGTCCGGTCGGCCGGATCGTCGAACTGGGGCACGATGACCACGCCGTTGGCAATGTAAAAGTTCATGTAACTGGCCGGCAACCGCTGCGGCCCGTGAAACAGCGCCCGCGGCAACTCGATCGGAATCACCTCCAAGGGCCGGCCCTCGGCGTCGCGGGCCAGGCACAAGCGGCGATAATTGTCTGCCAGCGGTTCGTAGTTCTCGTCCTGGGGATCGGAGGCGATCGAAGCCACGACCGCCCTTGGGCCGACGAAGCGGGCCAGCTCGTCGACGTGCCCGTCGGTGTCGTCGCCGACGATGCCGCCCCCCAGCCAGATCACTCTGCTCGCTCCGCAATAGTCGGCCAGATATTGCTCGATTTCGGCCTTCGTCAGCCGCGGGTTGCGGTTCGGATTGAGCAGACAGGCTTCGGTCGTCAGCAGCGTGCCGGCGCCGTTGCCGTCGACGGCGCCCCCTTCCAGGATGATTCCCGGCGAAAACCGCCGGTGGCCGGTGAGTTGGGCGATCTGCCGTGGCACGGCATCGTCGCTGTCGAAAGGCGGATACTTGCCGCCCCAGGCGTTGTAGTCCCAATCGACCAGCGCGGCGGGCAGATCGGCGCTGCCGCCCAGAAACATCGGTCCGAAGTCGCGCGCCCAGGCGTCGTTGGTAACGATGTCGTGCAGCACCACGTTCGGCGTGCCGCCGACCATTGACCTGGCCTCGGACCAAACGGACTCGCCGCCGGCCAGCACATGTACCGGCTCGAACTGGGCCAGCGTGACGATCAGCGCGGCCACACGGCCGGGATGGGCGCGAAAGCGCCGGGCCAGGTTGCCTGGCGATGCGGCCAGGCCAGCCAGGTGGCCTCGTGCGGCTGCCACTCGGCCGGAAAATGATACCCCAGCGCCGCCGGCGAGCCCGGCCTCGGAGCCAGGACCGATTGCGGACTGGGAATGGCGGCGGAGCTGCTAGGGAATTCGGAGTTCGGAATTCGGAATTCGGAACCAGGCACGCGAAAACTCACTTCTTACGAGCAGACGATCTTGCGGAGTTATCAATAGATCATCGTCAAGGTTCAAAACTCCCTACCATTCCGAATTCCGCCTTCCGAATTGCCTTCAGTCCAGGTACCGCTTCGTCAGGTCGCCGTAGGCATCGATGCGGCGGTCGCGCAGAAAGGGCCAATGCGTGCGAACTGGGTCGATCTGCGCGAGATCCACTTCGACCAGCAGCGTTTCTTCTTTGTCGTGAGGCGCCGGGCCAAGACGTTGCCATTAGGATCGCAAACGAATGACGCGCCCCAGAAATCCAGATCCCCCTCGACGCCGGTGCGGTTCGCCGCCGCCACGAAGACGCCGTTGGCGATCGCGTGGCTGCGCATCATCGTTTCCCAAGCGGAATGCTGGCTGGCGCCGAACTCGGCCTTTTCCCGCGGGTGCCAGCCGATGGCCGTTGGATAGAACAGGATCTCGGCGCCCGACAGGGCCGTCAGCCGGGCCGCCTCGGGATACCATTGATCCCAGCAGACGCAGGTGCCGATGCGGCCGAAGCGAGTGTCGAAACTGCGAAAGCCCAGATCCCCCGGCGTGAAGTAGAACTTCTCGTAATACAGCGGGTCGTCGGGAATGTGCATCTTGCGATACATGCCCGCCGAGCGGCCGTCGGTGTCGAAAATCACCGCGGTATTGTGATACAGGCCGGCCGTCCGCCGCTCGAAAAACGAGCCGACGACGACCACCTGGTGCTCGCGCGCCGCGGCCGACACGGCCTCGCTGGTGGGCCCCGGAATCGGCTCGGCGTCGTCGAACCGCCGGTAATCCTCGCTCTGGGCCGGATACAAGCCGGCAAACAATTCCTGCAGGCAAACGATATTGGCACCGGCCGTGGCCGCCTGGCTAATCCGTTCGAGCGCCTTGTCGACGTTTCGGGCCTTCGACTCCTGGGCGGTCGCCTGCACGAGCGCCACCACGACGGTCGAAGGGCGAGGGCCGGCGGCCGGTGAATCGTGGGCGTCGTTGGTCATGCGGCACCGTGTCGGCTCAATTGCGCAAGGCAGATCCTGCTCGCGCCATGACCGGGCAACGAACCAGCGCACGAATCACCACGCCTGCGTTCGGCCGACCTTCACCCTACCCTCGCCCTGGAGGGAGAGGGGTTGAGAGCCCAGCGCGCTGGTCGTTCGGTCCCCTGTCATTTGGCTGCGGATGCCTGCGATGTTACCCTATCGCCCATGATGCGCAAACCGGCCCCAGGGCTATTTATCACCGGGACCGATACCGGCGTGGGCAAAACCTACGTCGCCGCCGCCATCGCGCGGGCGCTCGCCGCCGCCGGCCACACGGTCGGCGTTTACAAACCGGCCGCCAGCGGCTGTCGGCTCAGTGCCGGCGAACTGGTCTCGGACGACGCGGTGGCACTCTGGGAAGCCGCCGGTCGGCCCGGCGAGTTGGCCGCCGTTTGCCCGCAAAGATTCGAGATCCCCTTGGCGCCCCATCTGGCGGCCCAGGCCGCGGGCGCTCGGCTCGACTCTGATCTGCTCCGCTCGGGTTTGGATTATTGGCTGGGCCGGTCGGACATCGTGCTCGTCGAGGGAGCCGGCGGCTTGATGTCCCCCTTGGGGGCCGACGAATATGTGGCCGATCTGGCGCTGGACTTCGGCTGGCCGCTGGTCGTGGTGGCGCCGAATCGCATCGGCGTCATCAACCAGGTGCTGCAAACCTTGATCGCGGCCGCCACGTTTCGCGACGGCCTTGCCGTCGCTGGAGTCGTGCTCAATCACCCTGCGCAGGTCGCCGGCGATCCAAGTCTTTCCTCCAATCGCGGCGAGATCGAGCGCCATGCGCTGGCCCCCGTCCTGGGCGAATTGGGCATGGGGGCCGACAGTTTTGCGCCGCCGATCGATTGGTTCGCGCTGGCCCGCGGCGCGCAGCCCTCGGCGAACCCAACCGCAAGGTCCGAGCCATGAGCGACACAACCCGACCGGCAGCCGGCGCAGCGATATCGGATTGCCCCGATGCCCGACCAGCATGTCGCCGAGAGCGTGCGGATGATTTCGTTGTCTGCCACGCGCGTCGGAACTTGTCGCGCGATCGTGCTGGGGGCCGGCAAGTGCCGGGAGATTGCGCTGGCCGGACTGGCGACATTGTTCGGCGAGATCGTGCTGGTCGATCTCGATCGCGCTGCGCTCGACGAGGGCCTGGCCGCGGCCGAGTTGGCACCCGACGAGCGGCGAAAGGTCGAAATTCGACTTGCCGACCTGACCGGTTCGACCGGCGACTTGGAGCGTCGCTGGCGAGCAGCAATCGCCGCGGCGGCCGATGCGCAGGATGCCATCGAGCGAATGGCCGCCGTGGCCGACGCCGAGCAGGCTGGCTCTGACGGTCCTGCCATCGCGGCGACTTGCTGGCGGCCCGTTCGATCTGGTCGTCGCTTCATGCCTGCTCAGCCAATTGCACGCGCCAGCGGCACTCGCTGCCGCGCGATTGTTTGCCGAGCGATTTCCCGGCGATGTCGCGCTGCTGCGATCGGCGTCTCGCTGGCTGACAAGCCTGCAAGCGCTGCGCGCCGGATGGAAGCCAGATTCATGGACCGGTTGCCACCGTTGGTCGCGCCGGCGGCGCATTTATCTTTCCGAGACGGTGCAGACTTGCCTGACTGCAGTTGGCGGCCGACGGCGCATGGACGACGGCCGGCACGTATCGCATGACGGGGACGCTCGACCTGGCCGATTACGTCGACCGGCGATTCGAGATTGAGGAGCGCGGCCGCTGGACGTGGGTGACCGCCGTGCCGCAAGCCGGCCGCTCCGGAAAGCTGTTCGACGTGCAGGCGCTGATTTTGAAAGTCGCGCCGCTGGCGAAGAACGACGAGCAATGATCCACAGATTTCGCGAATTACACAGATTACGAGTTGCGAGGAGAAAGAACGGGAGAAACGCGATCAGGTTAGACCGCACTTCTTCTTATCGCTTCCCCGTTTTTTGTCCGCTTTCGCACTTATCTGCGAAATCTGTGTAATCTGCGGATAACTTTCTTCCCTGCCGAGTCAGGTCGGTGTTGGCACTGCCGGTTATCGACCGGTATCCGCAGTCTGCGGCATGACGCGGGTAGCCAGAAATTTGGCCAGGGCCGCATTGAATTCGACCGGCGACTCGAGCGCCGTCAAGTGACCCGCGCCAGGGAGCACGACCAGTTCGGCGCCGGCGATGCCGCGGGCCACTTCGCGCATTTCGTCCGGCGTGGTAATCACGTCCTGATCGCCGACGATCAGCAACGTCGGCACGCGGATCTGGGCCAAGAGCCCGGTCATGTCCGGTCGATCGGCGATGCCGCGCAGGGCGGCCGCCACGCCTTCGGGCGGAGCCAGCAGGATCCGTTCGCGGACGAACTCGACGGCCCCGGGCAAGCGGGTGAGCGAATCCGGCGCGAACAGCCGCGGCAGCATGGCCTCGGCAACGTAGTCCGTGCCCGCGCGCAGCACGTGGTCGAGCATTTTCATCCGCGCCTCGCGGGCTTCGGGCGAATCGGCCTTGGCGCGGGTATCGCAGAGCACCAAGGCCCGCAGCCGCTCGGGGTATTTGCGGCGAACTGCCAGGCGATGTAGCCCCCCATCGACAGGCCGCAGAACACGACCGGCTCGTCGACGCCGAGGGCGTCGAGAATCGCGGCGCAGTCGTCGGCCATCTGCTCGACGGTGACGGTGCCCGGCGTAACGTCGCTCGATCCGCAGCCGCGCAGGTCGGGAGCGATCACGTGCCAGTGATTCGAGAACCGCTCGATCTGCGCCGACCACATGGAGTGGTCGAGCGGAAAGGCGTGGACGAGCAATAGGGGCGGGCCCTCGCCCCTTTGAGCGACTTTGAGTTCCGTCTGGCCGACGCGGCACCGACTTCATGGTTGTTTGCCTTGCTGATCGGCCGGGGCCGTGCCTTGTTGTTCGTCCTGCAATTTGCCTGATTGGTCTCGCTGCGACTTGCGGAACTGCTCGAGCTTGCGCTGGATCTGCTGCGAATGCGGAATCAGTTGGGCCGCTTCGGTCTGGGCCTTGACGGCGCCGTCGAAGTCCTTTTTGGCGGCGTAGCAATGGGCCAGCGTGTCCAGATGCCCGCCGAGACTCTCGATATAGGCGGCGACGTAAGGCTCGCGGCGCAGCGTGGCCTGCTCGTCGGCGAGTTTGGCCCGGGCCAGTTCGACCGACTTGAGGCTCAACTTCAAGGCGTCGTCGAAATCTCCCTCGGTGTTGGCGACCAGCCAGGCGAGCTGGTTGTAGGGCTGCGCCGACTCTCGATCTTCGTCGATCTCGTTGCGCGACGCCTGGACGGCGCGTCTGATCAATTCGAGCACACTGGCGCGGTGTTCGTCGTCCAGGTCGGGCATGTGGTACAGCGCGATCAGGACGTCGGCGTCCTTGGGATCCTCGGCGATTGCCTTGTCGAGCATCTCGAGCTGTTTGTCGGTGTCGTTCTTATGCTCGTAGCCCAGGGCCAGGAAGTAATAGGTCCGCGAACGAATGGCCTCCGGCCGGGGCGACGTGTCTTCGTTGGCGAGTTGCGGGTTCTTGGTGAGGATGTCGACGGCGCCTTGCAGCACCTCGCCGGCCTCCTCGTCGAGCTGGCGGTCGTGCAGGTTCTCGGCCAGGAATCGGCGGACCCGGATCGCCAACTCGGGCTTCGTGTCCTTCATGTCGAGCACAGAGCGGAATTCGCGGTCCGACCATTCGTGCAGCCCGCGCATTGCAGGAACAAAGCCATCTGGTAGTGGTCCGCGACGCGGTCCGGATTGAGCGTGAGGGCCTTTTGGGAGGTCTCTTCGGCGGCGGCCGCCTTGCCTTCGGCCTGCAGGGCCTGAGCGAGCGTGTACAGCAATTGGCTGGAACTCTCGAAGCTGGAAGCGAACCTGGCGGCCACGTCGTCGATCGCGGCCCAGGCCCGGCGCTTGGCCAGCCAGTTCACCAGTTCGGCCAGGCCTTGCGGCTCGCCGCGCTCGAGCGCCACCATTTCGCGCATTGCCCGCTGGGCATCGTCGTCGCGATTGAGGGCCTGAAGCTGATCGACCTGGGCACGCAACAATTGGATCACCACGCGGACGTCCGATTGCTGCGGGTGATCTTCGAGCGTCTTCTGCTCGACCGCAATCATCTCGGCCCACTGGGGCAGGGCCGCCTGGGGATCGGTGCGCATCTGCACGTACGTCTTCAGCCAGCGGGCGGCCGGCCGGCTGCTGCGATCCAGCACTTTGGCGATCGTGGCGGTCCGCTTGGGCCAATTGGCGGCGTCGGGCTGCGGGTCCTGGCCGATGATCAGCAGCGCCGCTTGCTTGGACAGCACCGGCGACTGCTCGAACCGGACCAGCCGGCAGAGCCATTCCAGGCCCGAGTCCGTCGGCAGCTCCAAGAGCGACTTCATCCGCGCCAGCCGCGTGGTTTCGTTTTGAAAGTCATAGTCGCGCAGCAGTTGGCGGACTTGCGGCGGGGCATTGTCGTTCGTCCAATCGGCCCGGATCAGCCGCACCAGATACCTGGCCTGCGTGGCGATCTCGATGTCGTCGCTTTGCTCGGCGTCGCTCAGGGCGTCGAAAGCGACGAAGCCCAGCCGGGCCAGCTCCTGCTGGGCCCGCTGCCGCACCGCATATTCCTTGTCGCCGAGGTGCTGGATCAGGGCGGCGATCCGCCGATCGAGCTCGTCTCCCTCGTCGCGCTGCGCCGCCAAACGCCCCGAACTCAAGATTGCGATCGCCAGAGCCAGGATGGCCCAGCGCCGATCGAGCGATAGTCGCATACGAAACCTCGATACCGGTTTGATTGCTCGCTGCCATCCTCAGGAGCGCCGCGAAAAATAACTTCGGCGCTCAACCCCTCTCCCTCCAGGGAGAGGGTAGTGCGAGGGTCTGCCAGAAGCCGAAGTTATTCTTCGTTCATACCTAAGCATATCCCAGCCGACCCCGGCCAGGCAAGAAAAGACGGCCCCTCGCGCGGGGGCAAGCCGGAAAATCGGCATTTCCCCGCGGGCAAAACTCTCCGCTGCAAGAAAGCCGAGATCGGCCCGCTCGCCGCCTCAAGCAGCGCGGCGCGTGCGATGTTCGCTGGGGGCCGCTTGCGGGCGCGCAGGAGCGGGCCGCTGGCACCGGCAGGCATGTGACCGGCGGCAGCCAGGCGGGCCGCCACGGCCGGCGAAGCGGATACGCCCGGACGCAAATAGCTCCAATAGATCTGCGCCAGCTCGCCGAACGATTTGACGAAGTCGCTCGATTTGAGCTTCGAGCCGGCCACGTCCCGCCAACTTTCCAGCGGATACTCGTAGACGACCTGCTCCAGGCAGGCGCCGGACAGATAACCGTGGCCGGCGATCATGCGGGCGAAGATTTCGACGTCGAAGATCCACCGCGTGCGGAACGGCTCTTCGAACAACTCGGCGCAGGCCGCGCTGGTGCGAAACAGCTTGGCGCCGCACTGGGTGTCGTAGATGCCGGCGCCCAGCGCCAGGCCGGCCACGTTGGCGAACACGCGTCCCAGCCAGCGGCGCAGCGGGCGGCGCTCGATCTTGTGCCCCAGCAAAGGCATCCGGGCGCCGATCACGAGCTCGACGTGCGACTGCTCGTCGAGCACCCGGCAAAGCGCGGAATCTCGTCCAGCGGCGTGGCCAGGTCGGCGTCCCAGAAGCCCACGTATTGCGGCCGCTCGCGCAGCGCCGTGAGCATGCCGTGGCGCACGGCTTCGGCCTTGCCGGAATTGCGCGACAGATGCACGAAGCGAAACCGATCCTGCGCCACCGCGTGCAAGCGCTCCAGCACGCCGAGCGTGCCGTCGGTGCTGCCGTCGTTGACGAACAGAAAACGGATCGACTGGCAGCCGGCGGCAAATTCCTGAAACTGCCGGGTGTCGATCCGGTTGGCCTCATTGAAACAGGGCACGACGACGATGGCTCGCGACATGGAACGTCCTTGTTCAAATGACCCGCGGCGAACCGGCCGCAGGAGTGAAATTGGGCAAGCTTCTCATACCGCTTCCGGCCGCGACTGGCAAGATCAATCCTCGCCGCATCAAGCTGAGCCGGTGCCGAACGGCCTGCTCGCCCGGCCGGTTTGCGGCGTTGGTGAGGCGGCCGGTTTGCGGCGTTGACAAGCGTGCGAGCGGAATTGCCCGGCCACGTCGCGAGTAGGGACAGACGTTGCCGGAAAAAGAATTGCTGGAATTTGAGCCAGCACCTGTGCTAGTCTTGTCGCGGTCAAACGAGCCGGGCGCGGCGCCAGCCCAGCGGTTCAAAATGGTCCACGGGGCTGATGGCCAGCGACCGGCGCTGCGGCGGCCGTTGGGCCCAGGTCATTTACCGCCCCCGCCGGGCCGGGCAAGATTTTTTTCATCCGAGGAGAAACGGTCATGGATCGACGAACGGAACTGGAACGCAGGGCGGAGGAATTTGCCCGCCGGGTTGGCGCGCCGAATGTGCCGATGTCGGCGGAGCGCCAAGAACAGATCAAGGAGTTTGCCCGCAGGATTGGCGCGCCGAATGTGCCGATGTCGGCGGAGCGCCAAGAGCAGATCAACGAGTTCGCCCGCCGGATCGGTGCGCCGAATGTGCCGATGTCGGCTGCCCGCGAAGAACAACTGCGCGAGTTCGTTCGCAGGATCAATGGGGGCAGTTGGGATTCGTCTAAGCATCCCCGCGGCGGCAATCCGCAGAACCGCGGCGAGTTCTAAGTTGCCGGCGGGGCTGCCGGCACGCAAGAACCATCCGCCGGCCCTGCGGCCCTGCGCGACCCGGTATATGTGGCGCAAAACCCGAATCCGAAGGACCAGGAAGAGAAAGAACGGATCTTGAAGAGCCTGAGCGACCGGATGGCTGACGACGAGCGGGAAAAGGAGCCGTGGGAAGCGCTCGGACCGCGAAGATGGGTCGACAAGGCCGGCAAGCACCTCACGGGCAAGATCGAAAGCATCTCGAAAGACGGAGAATCCATCACGCTCAAGGAAGACGGCACCGACAGGAAGGTGACCAGGAAAATTGCCAACATGAGCGCCGAAGATCAGGAGCTGATCAAGGGGATGCGCGCGATGCCCCACAACATCACGCTCAATCCGGCCGGGCTCACGAAAAAACGAGAACAGCAGTGGCTGGAAGGCGTGATCGTAAATTTCGGCATACTGAGCGATCTGCCGGACGGGAAGGATCTTCTGGGCAGGATCGGAAAACGGACCAACCGTATCGAAATCGTGCCTCGTACGAGCCGTGATAATAAAATCGAGTACAACCGATTGCCCAGGGGCGCCACGAATACAAAAATCACCTATGACCCATTCGATCCGAAAGGCGATGTCGTGGTCGGCGGCGGCGATCGCAGCCGGCCGCCCTACATTGCCCTTGGCAAGGAACTTTCGACCGGGGAGCGGGCGCTGACTGGCGACGCCAGCGGAAATGACATGGTCGAAGAGAACAAGGCAGCGGAATTCGAGAACACGCTACGGGACCAACACAATGAAGCGGCGTCAAAACGCGGAGAGAGGCGGCTCCCTCGTCGCGTCGTGCCGGAGTGATTTTGATTCGCCGCTGCCGAGGGCCGGCCGCCGCCGTGCGCGGGTCTGGGCGTTGGCGGGCGTCAATATGCATCTGCTTGTGGCTGTTCAAGCGTGTTATCGCCATTGGTTCAGCGCACAGGGCTGCGTGGGACGGCCGCTGAAAGGTTTTGAGGCGAGCATGAGCGCACCATCAGGCCAGCGGCGACAGGCGGTGCGCCGATGTTTTCAGTTCACGCTTCGCGCGCTCTTCGTGGCGTCGATTGCATGCAGCATCCCGCTCGCCTGGCTGGGCGTCAAGGTGCATCAGGCCCGCCAGCAGCATGCAGCCGTACGCGAGATCGAGGCGCTGGGCGCGTCTGTCTGGTACGAGACTCGCCCGTCCGAGGTTTGGGGCACGTCGTGGCTGCGGAGTTTTTTCGGCGAGGACTTCAACGCGAACGTAAAGGCTGTGAACTACAGTGTCGCACCACACCGGAAAGCCACGGACGCCGACCTGGTGCAACTCAAGCGTCTACCGCGGCTGCACGCGCTCAACCTCCGCAACCAGGAAGTGACCGATCTGGGAATGGTCTGTGTCAGCGAACTTGCGGACCTGGAAAGCCTCGACATCGGCAAGAACCCCATAACCGATCGCGGCGTTCAGCAGCTCACGCGATTGACAAAACTCCGCCAGCTGGCCCTCGATCGGACGCAGGTCACCGACGTCGGAGTCGGATATCTCGGCCGGATGGTTCAACTCGAATCCCTGAGTTTAGGGGTGGACGCGATTACTGACGAGGGCGGAGCAGCTTCGCCCGTTGACCCGCCTCCAGCAACTGAGCCTTGAGGGGAGCGCCGTGACCGACGCCGGCCTCAGGCACTTGCGGCCCCTCACGGCGCTGGTCTACCTTGACCTGTCCGAGACGCGCATTACTGACGCAGGGCTGGTCCAAATCGCTTCACTCACGCGACTGGAGTACCTGCGACTGATTGACGCGAGCATTGACGACGCCGGGTTGATGGTGCTCGGCGGGATGACGCAATTGCGAATACTCGAACTGTTCGATACGGCGGTTACGGACGACGGCCTGGAGCACCTTGCAGGGCTCGCGCAGCTGGAATCGCTCGGCCTGCACGGAACCCGCGTGACTGATGCCGGCCTCAAGCATCTCGCGAGACTGAAGCATTTGAAAAAGCTGAATCTCAACCAAACGCGGGTCACCGATGACGGACTGGTCGCTCTGGAAGGCTTGGCGAGCCTGGAGGAACTGTACATTTCTTGGAATTCGTTTGACGCTCCCGGCGTCAAGGCCCTCCAGCAGGCAATACCAAAGCTGATTGTGTCGCACTGAAAACGCGGATTCACCGTCACCGCTGCCACAAAGATGGTTTTCCGGACGAACCAGTTGCGGCCATGCACCGCATTGGGCCGGACATTCGTTGGAGCGAACATGAGCGCCTTGTCAGGCGGGGATTAACGACGGATGCCTGGGCACTTTAATTTCACCTTGCGCACGCTTTTCCTGGCGTTGATTCCATGCAGCGCGATGCTTGCCTGGTTCAGTTACCGTGTCGAGCGCACCCGGCAGCAACATGCGGTCGTCGAGCAGATTCGCGCCTTTCATGTGTTTGTTGACTACGACATTCGTCCGCCCGAGAACGAACGCGCAGACCTGGATTCAGCGGTTGCTCGGCGAAGACTTCATTTCGAACGTGACCTGGGTCGACTACGGGTGCCACTTTGGCCCGGCCAACCGGCCGGTGAACGACGCCGACCTGGCTTCGCTGAAGCGGCTGCCCTTTCTCGCTCGCCTTGGCCTTTTCGGCGTCCCGATCACCGACGCCGGGGTGGTTCACGTCGGCGAGCTTACGGAGCTGGATCTCCGCCAGACGCCGATTACCGACGAGGGCCTGGAGCACCTATCGCGCCTGACAAAACTTCGTGAGCTGCATCTCGATCTGACGCAGGTCACCGACCAAGGGGTCGCCCGCCTGGCCGAAATGGAGCAACTCGAATCGATAAGCCTGGGAAGTGACGCCATTACCGACACAGGCGTCGCCCAGTTTCGTTCGCTGCCGCGGCTCAAGCGGCTGAGCCTTTCGGGCACTGCGGTGACCGACGACGGCCTCAGGCACTTGTGCCCGCTAACGGCGCTGGTTTACCTCGACCTGGGTGAGACGCACTTGACGGGCGCCGGCCTGGCCCATCTCGCGCCGTTGACGAAAATAGAGCATCTGCGCCTGTATGAAACCGATATCAACGACGACGCGCTCAGGGAATTCCGCGGGATGACGCAATTGCGAATACTCGAATTGTTCGATACGGCGATCACCGATGACGGCCTGGAGCACCTTTCACGCCTAACGCAACTGGAATCCCTCAACCTGGATGGAACGCGAATCAGCGACGCCGGCCTCAAGCACCTCGCGAAACTGAAGCATCTGAAAACGCTGAACCTCTGCAAAACCCGCGTGACCGATGACGGTCTGATCGCTCTCGAAGGAAATGCGAGCCTGCGGGAGCTGCGACTTTCCCGAGTTCGGTACGGCGATCCCGGCGCCGGTGCCCTCAAGCGAGCAATTCCCAAGCTGATCGTCGATTGAAAGATCGATCTACCGTTGTCTTTGGTGGCCAACCGCGGTTAAGTCCGCCCACGCTTCGCGGTTTCAGGGACAGAGACATTCCGGAAACCAAGCGGCAAGGCCCTTCCGATGGCAACTTCATCGATCACAAATAATCCAGTTTCGGGCCCCATCGTCATCGCCGGGGGCAGCGGGTTCTTGGGGATCTCGCTGGCCACACATCTGGCCCGTGCCGGCCGGTCGGTCGTCTTGCTGTCACGCCGGCCGCCGAAAATGGACGGGCCGTGGCGGCATGTGACTTGGGATGCCCGCACGCTGGGCCCGTGGCGGCGGGAACTGGACGGAGCCGCGGGGCTGGTTAACCTCACCGGCCGCAGCGTCGACTGCATCAAGACACCCGATCATCAGGACGAAATTTTCCGTTCGCGCGTGGAAGCGACCCGCTTGCTGGGTCTGGCCGTCCGCTCGATCGCCGCGCCTCCGCCCGTTTGGGTGCAGATGAGCACGGCGCACATTTACGGCGATCCGCCCGAGGTTACTTGCACTGAGGACTCGCCGTTTGGCTTCGGGCTTGCGCCTTTCGTCGCACGCGCCTGGGAAGACGAGTTTCGCACGAGCGTGCTCCCCGCGCAGCGCCCGGTCATCCTGCGGACGAGCTTTGTCATCGGCCGCGACCGCGGAGCCGGCGGCGGCGCGCTGTGCGCGGCTGCGGCTGCTCGTCCGAATGGGATTGGGGGGCAAAGTCGGGTCGGGCCGGCAAGGGATGAGCTGGATCCACGAGACGGACATGAACCGGCTGTTCGAGCGGGCATTGACCGATCCGGGCATGCAGGGCCCCTACATCGCGTCGTCGCCCAATCCGGTCTCGCAGCGCGAATTCATGCGCGAGCTGCGCCGCGCCGTCGGCATGCCCATCGGCCTGCCGGCGTTCGGTTGGATGGTTCGCCTGGGCGCCGCCGTTGCTGCTGCACACCGACCCGGAACTTGCGCTCTACGGACGGTACGTGGTCTCGCGGCGGTTGCGCGACGAGCAATTCGAATTTCAATTCCCACGGCTTACCGCTGCGCTCGGCGATCTTCTGAACCCGGGCCCGGACCGGCGGTCGCACGGGCCGGATTCTTCCGTTGGCCCTCAAGATTCGGCCGGCTCCACGTGTGCGACGACGTCGAGAATGCCCAGTTCGCCGGCCAGCAGCGCATCCTTGACGCGATGCGCAATGTCGTGTCCCTCGCTGACCGACATGCTGCCGTCGACCACGACGTGCAATTCGACGAAGTAGCCGAGCCCGCTTTTGCGAATGCGGCACTTCTCGATCGCCGCGACTCCCGCGACCGAACTGGCAAGCGTCCGGATGGCGGCTTCTTGCTGCCCGGAGGGAGCGGCATCGAGCACTTCGACCAGCGCCGTACGAAAAAGTCGGACGCCGTTCCAGCCAATGATCGCGCAGGCAAAGAGTGCCGCCCAATCATCGGCGCTTTCGTATCCGGCTCCTTTGACCACGGAAATCGAGATGCCGACAAAGGCCGCCACGGAAGTCAGGGCGTCGGAGCGATGATGCCAGGCATCGCTGCGCACGGCCGTGCTGCCGATCGATTCCCCGGTGCGCAGCATTTTCCGGAACAGCGCAACCTTCGCCACCACCACGATCACCAGAACGGCCAACGTAAACGGGGCCGGAGCGTGATGCGGGGTCACGATCTCCCGCACGCTTTGAATCGCGATGCCGGCCGCCGTGGCCAGCAGGGTGATCGCCACGACCAAACCGGCCAGCGGCTCGATCCGGCCGAACCCATAGGGAAACCGCTCGTTCGGCGGCGACGCGGCGATTTGCAGGCTTCCCCACACGATCGCGGCGCTAAGAACATCGAGCACCGATTCGACGCCGTCGGCAATCAGCGCGTAGGCGTTGCCGACGACGCCGGCAATGATTTTGATGGTTGCCAGAATCACGCTGACCGAAATACCCAACGCCGTGGCGCGAACGCCTCGTCTGGCCGCTTCGGCCAATTGCGCGTACGGATCGATGGCTCGATGTTGATCGAGTGGCAAGCGGCCCTCCAGCCGTAACTCGAAGCACTGCCGTGAATGTCTCTCTGGACAGAGCCTGATCGTCGGCCGAGCCGGCGCGAAATCAAGCTGCGCCGACCCGGCCCGCGTTCGCTTCAAGACCGCTTCGACAAGGTCGCCGCGGCCGCCAGCGGCACTGGCTCTTAGCGCAGCCCGCCGGTAATGTACAACGTTTCGCCGGTGATCCAGGAGGCGTCGGGCGAGGCCAGGAACACGACGGCCGGGGCGATGTCCTGCGGCTGGCCGATGCGGCCCAAGCGGCGTCTGGGCTTCGGTCTGCTTGCGGAATTCGCTCTCGCGAATTCCGGCGGCGTGCAAGCCCTCGGTCTCGACCATGCCCGGGTTGACCGCGTTGACGCGAATCTTGCGCGGCCCCAGTTCCTGGGCCAGCGATCGGGTGACGGCAACCACCGCTGCCTTGGTGGCGCTATACACCGACGTGCTGGCCGGAGCCAGCGTGGCGGCCACCGAGCTGATGTTGACGACGCTGCCTCCCTGGGGACCGAAATGCCTGGCGGCCTCCTGCGTGGCCAGGATCAGGCCCAGCACGTTGAGGTCGAAATGCTTGTGAAAATGCTCGGGCGTCACGCTTTCCAGCGGAGCGAACTCGTAGATGCCGGCGTTGTTTACCAGGATGTCGAGCCGCCCGAACGCCTTCTTGGCCTCGGCAAACAGCCGCTGGATATCGGCCGGCTTGGCGATGTTCGCTTGCACCGCCAAGGCCTTGCCGCCGCCACCGGTAATCTCGGCCACGACGCGATCGGCCCCTTGCTTGCTGGAAGCATAATTGACCACGACCGCGGCCCCTTCAGCCGCCAGGCGCAGGGCGATCTCAGCCCCGATGCCCTTGGATGCTCCGGTCACGACAGCGACCTGGCCGGCAAGTTTTTTCGACATGGCAAATCTCCTTTTCTGCTGGAACGACTGAGTGCTGGTGCGCCAATCATAGCCGCGAGACGGAAATCGACCAGAAAGTGCAGCGCCCGACCTGCGAGGCCGCCGCTTCCGCACACCGCTGGAATCGACTTCGTCTGCATTGGTACTACCGGACAGCCGGCCGGATCTTACAGGACGCCCACGTCGAGGAGCGGCCGCGGCATGAAGGTTTGGCAATGCGACGATTCGCGGCCCGCGCCCGGCTTGGTCCCGGCGAATGTCGAGCCGCCGCAACCCGCAGCAGCCTGTTGAAGTATTCAACAGGCTGCATCATCGCATGGATGCGATGCCAAAATAGCGACGCAAGTTGTTATTTTTGCGCTTTCGCGAAGGGCTTTGCCCTGAGCTTGGCGAGGTTGAAAAATGCCACGATGGCTTTTTTCAACCGGCTGGCAGCGGGCGAGTTGCTGATCCGCATTTCTGCGGTCGGAATCACCCGCACGGAATTGCAGGGGTACCCGAACACGCACACCCGGTCCGGCGAGGTTCGCCGCCACGCGATTCCGATGCACGAATTCTCCGGAGTCGTGGCCGCAGTCGGCCGGATTCCGACTATTTCACCCTACTCCGCGAACTGGAACGGTTCGTTCGTCATTTCGTAGCCGGGCCGCAGGCCGATGTTCAGCAGAATGCCCAGCGCCAACGCATTGGCCAACAGGCTCGATCCGCCATAACTGACCAGCGGCAATGCCAGGCCCGTGATCGGCAATAGCCCCACCATCATGCCCGTGTTGATCAACATCTGGACCGCGAAGAGCGTCGAAATGCCGACCGCGACCAGCCGGCCAAAGGGCTCGCGGGTGGCCGCGGCAATCGCCAGTCCGCGCCACACCAGGAGCACGAACAACGTCAGCAGCAACGCCAATCCCCACAGGCCGAGCCGTTCTCCTAGGACACTGGCGATCGAGTCGGTATGCGGTTCGGGAACGAAGTAGACGGTCCGATCCGGCGTGGCTTCGCCGGCCAGCACGCTGCCCTGCCAACCACCCAAGGCGAACATTTGTTTGGCCTGATGGAGGTGATACGCGTCGTCGCTGGGCTTGTCCGCGGCGCTGGTTTGCTGCGCAAGCGCCGTAATGCGCGAGCGCTGCTCGCGGCTCATTTGCGACCAGAGCAACGGCATCAGCATGACGCCGGCCAGCATCACCACCAGCAAATGACGGGGGCGCGCTCCGGCCGCGAACAGCATCATGAACAGCACCGGCAAGAAGACCAGCGACGTTCCCAGGTCGGGCTCCTTGATAATCAACAGCACCGGCACCATCACGATGCCCAGCGGCATCAGCAGGCCCGACAGATCACGGTAGCTGCTGCGATACATCAGGTAGCGGGCCAATCCGAGAACGAAGGCCAGCTTGGCGAACTCCGAGGGTTGCAAGCCGACCGGCCCGAGACGAATCCAGCGCCTTGCGCCGTTGACCGGCGGAAACACGTAGACGGCCGCCAATAAGACCAGCGATCCCGCGAAGGCCGGATAGCTCCAACGGCCCAACACCCGGTAGTTCGGCAACGTCGCGGCAAACATCGCCACCAGTCCGGCGGCCGACCAAACCAACTGGCGCAGCAGGAACCGCCCATTGCCGCCGGACAACTCTTCAGCCCGGCCAATGCCCAGCCAGCCCAGGAGCACCAAGGCGACGGCGGGCGCCACGAGCGACCAGGGGATTCTTCGGCACCACTGGCTGGCTTTCACGGTGTCCCCTTTCGACGGTTTTTTCGCCGTAAGGCAACGATTATAAGGGCTTTGCGGGTCCGGGGACGATGCCGGTCGGCCGACGCCCGGGCAGTGAATTCGGGACCGGCCCAAAGGCTAAAGCCGTTATCTGCCTTAAATTACGCACACCACCCATTCGGCATGATCGGCAGAAGCTTCGCAACTTTCTTGATTTCCTCGTATCTGCTGTTATGTTTGGGTAAGCCTGGGGCCCTTTATCGTTTACCTTGTCAGGGGAGTGAATTCAGATGTCGAAATTGAATTTGAAATGCGTGATTGGCTTGGCCGTTGCGGCCGCCTTCACGCTCAGCGCTTTGCGCCTGAGGCCGGCTTTCATCATTGGCGTGGTGGTTGGTACGGCGGCTACGGCTCCTACGGCAGCTACGGCGGCAGCTACGGCAGCTATGGTTCGTGGGGCTCTTGGGGCGGATACGGCTCCTATGGCAGCTCCGGCGGAAGCTGGGGCGGAAGCTACGGGGGATACGGAAGCTACGGAAGCTGTGGATCGAGCGGCGGCTATGTCGTCAGCTATGGATCGTCGGGCGGCTCGTCTGGCGGTTCGAGCGGCGGCTACGGTGGCGGCTACGGCAGCGGCTACAACATGATCCCCGGCACGGTCACTCCCGGCGGCCCGACGCCCGCCGCTCCGACCGCGCCGCCGTCCACGACGCCGATTGCCCCCGCACCGGCTGGTGCAACGCCGGACGACGGCCCGACGGGCAGCTCGACTTGGAACAACCGCGGCACCAATGCTGCGATCGTCTCGGTCAGTCTGCCGGTCGACGCCAAGGTGTTCGTCAACGGTTTGACCACGACCAGCACGGGCGCCAACCGCCAGTACATTTCGCGTGGGCTGCAACCCGGCGCTCGCTACAACTATGAAGTCCGGGCCGAATTGGTCCGCGATGGTCAGACCCTGACCGAAACGAAGACGGTCACGTTGGGCGCCGGTCAGTCGGCCGATCTCAACTTCTCGTTCCCCGCCGAAGAGACGGCCAAAACGCCCGGTCCGCTGCGAACGTCGCTGCTGATCAACGTGCCGGCCGATGCCAAGGTCTTCTTGTCGGGACAGGAAATGAAGGCCACCGGCGCGGTTCGCCAGTTCTCCACCACGCGGCTTACCCCGGGTGAGGAGTGGAGCGGTTACACGATCCGGGCGACGATCGAGCACGACGGTCAGCTCGTCACCAAGGAGCAGACCGTTACGCTCAAGGCGGGCGAAGCTCAGGAAGTGACCCTCAACTTCGACGACGCCCAGTTGGCCGAAATCAGCCGCTAGTTCTTCGCTGACGGCTGGCTTTTGATCCGATCGAGCCCTCGTCCGGTCCTGCCGGGCGAGGGCTTTTTTCGTGCCGCCCGGAGCGCCGGCGTTCTTGCGCGTCTGCCGGTTTTGCCGGTCGTTGGGCCGGGCCGCGTCAAGGCTTGCCCAATCGCGGGCGTCGGGCCGATACTAAGCGTCATGGGAAACAACCGGCGTGCCAATCCGAACGAGGCCGCCCGGCCGGCGATCGCGCCCGGGCTCAAGACGCTGATCAGCGCCGCGATCGCGCTGCACGTGCTGGCCGTGTTCGTAGGGCCCTGGGCCATGCCGCCGCACGGGTCGCAATTGGCGCGGACGATCGGCGGCTGGATCGAGCCCTACACGCAGGCCGCGTGCTTGAATAACGGGTATCGCTTTTTCGCTCCCGAGCCGGGTCCCGGGCATCTGGTGCGCTACGAAGTCGTGACCCGCGACGGCCGCCAGATCGAGGGGTTCTTTCCCGATCGGACCCGCCAGCGACCGCGGCTGCTGTATCATCGCTATTTCATGATGAGCGAGTTCCTCAACTCGCTCATGAGCAACCCCGCCGCGGAAACGCCAGCCGAGAAGTATGCCGACTCGTACGTCGCGCACCTGGTTCAGCAGTACGATGCCACGAGCGTCAAGCTCTCCGTGCGCCACCACCGCCTGCCGACGATCGACGAAGTGCGCGGCGGGATGAAGCTGGACGATCCATCGCTGTACGAAGAAAAACTGGTGATGGATTGGCCATGACCACCGAGCGCGGCGCCGTGGGCGCCTGGATCGACGATTGTGCCGCGCTTTGGAACCGGTTCTGGTTCACCCCGGCCGATCCGGCCACGCTGGGGCTGATTCGCATCCTGGCCGGCGGCATGTTGTTCTACACGCATCTGGTCTGGGGGCTGGCGCTGTCAGACTTTCTCGGCGATCACGGCTGGCTTTCGCGCGAGGCGGTCCTGTCGGTCAAGGCTCCGTACAGTTGGAGCTATCTGTGGTGGATCGAATCGCCCGCACTGCTCTGGACGGCCCACGTGGCAGCGCTCGTCGTGCTGGCTCTGCTGACGGTCGGACTCTATAGCCGGCTGATGTCGGTGCTGGCCTTCATCATTACGGTATCGTACGTCGGTCGGGCGCAGGGCGCGCTGTTCGGACTCGACCAGATCAATCTGATGCTCTCGATGTATCTGATGGTGGGCCCGTCGGGCGCCGCCTACTCGCTCGACCGGCTGTGGCGGCGGCGAGGCGACGCGAGCCACAGCCCGGCCCGGCCCAGCATCGCGGCCAACATTGCCATCCGCTTGATTCAGGTGCATCTGTGCATCATCTATTTCTATGCCGGCACGGCGAAGCTCATGGGACCGGCCTGGTGGGACGGCACCGCCATGTGGAAGGCCATCGCCAGCCTGGAATATCAATCGCTCGACATGACCTGGCTGGCGCATTGGCCGCTGACACTCAACCTGCTGACCCATCTGGCGGTCTTCTGGGAGCTGTCCTACTGCGCCTTGATCTGGCCGCGAACCACGCGCCCCGTGATGTTGACGCTGGCCGTCCCCTTGCACTTGGGCATCGCATTCTGCCTGGGCATGATTACCTTCGGCGTCGTGATGCTGATCGCCAACCTGGCCTTCGTGCCGCCGCAATGGGTCCGCAGGCTGCTCGATCGCAAGAGCACCCAAAGCGTCGAGGATTCGGCATTGGCGACCAGGTCGGCAGCCAACGCCAGGGCGGCACGGACGGCCCGCACAAGTTCGCGCTAGCGGCCCACTGGGCCCATGCGCCGTCGAGGCCGCTCCGGCCCCGCTTTACGCCAATCCCCGCGCACCGTGGGGCCTGTCCCCACGGAATACGGGCGCCGGCCTGAGAACCGTTTTCAGAGCCGCGCACGATGCCCGACACGCCGCGGGGATAAACCCTGCGGCTCGCTCGGAGTTGCACCGTCCCAGCATGTCACGCCAGCGAGAATGCTAAACGAGCGGCTTGAGCGCGGCCAACGCGGCATCGTAGTTCGGCTCGTCGCCGACATTCTTGACGGTCTCGGCGTAGACCACCTTGCCGTCCTTGTCGAGCACGAACGTGCCCCGCGCCAGGATCTGCAGCTCTTCGATCAGCATGCCCCAATTCTTGCCGAAGGAGCGGTCGAAGTAGTCGCTGGCCGAGGCGCAGATTGGTGATCTTCTCCGCTCCGCAGAACCGGTTCATGGCAAACGGCAGATCCATGCTGACGGTCAAGGCGTTGATCTTGCCGCCGAGCGATCCGAGCTGCTCGTTGAATTTCTTGGTCTGCACCTGACAGACGGGCGTGTCGAGCGATGGCACGACGCTGATGATGGTCGGCTTGCCCTTGAGGTCGGCCGGCTTGATCGTTTGCAGACCGCCGCTCTCGAACGCCCGCAAGGCAAAATCAGGAGCCGAGTGGCCGGTCTTGACGGCGTCTCCGACTAGGGTCATGGGGTTTCCTTTGAAAGTGACGGCGCCGGGTCGTGACATGGCTTTGGGTTCCTTGACGTTTCGTGAAAAATGCGCGGTACGATGACCAAATGGATACGCGGTCTGCCGACAAACACTTCAAGCGCCGCCGTGCAGGCGCGTCCGCAAACTTTGCTTGCCGGGCGCCCGCCCGTTTGAGGGTTGTCGACACCCCGCGGTTTGCCGGCCTGGGACGGCTCGGCAGGGCGGGCCGCGGCGCTCGAGCGGCAGGCGTAGTATGCGGTTTCTCTTGCCGGCTTCAAGCCCCGACTCGAAAAACCATTGCTAGCGGCATTGTCAACCCTTTGGGATGGGATATGATGCGATTTCCGCGGCGAATTCTTTCGCCGCTGGGCAAGGAAGCGTTCAGGCGGACATCACGTTTTCTCGTTGATGGAGCAACAGGCTATGGCACAGATTGCGCACGGATGGGAATTCGATGTCGAGCGCGGTCCAGACTGGCTGTTCGTCCGGCCCCGCGGCCCGGCGCACGATCCGCTCGAAATGGTCGAGGTCGACGCGCCCGAACTGGCCGACGAGGTCTGGGCGCTGGTCGAGAAATACTTCACCCGCCGTTTGGTGCTCGAGCTCGACCAGATCGGCCACCTCAACAGTTGCCTGATCGGGCAGTTGGTGCGGCTCTACAAACGCGTCGGCACGCAAGGCGGGCTGATGCGGATTTGCGGCCTCTCGACCGCCAATCGCCGCGTGCTCGATCTATGCCGGCTGTCGGGTCGTTTGCCCTGCTACGATAACCGCACCGAGGCCGTCATGGCCACCCGCCCGGCACAGCCGCGGTAGCGGCCTCGCGCGGCAGGCGGAATCTGCCCGGACGTCTGGCGGCGGGGCCGCTTGGGCGGCAACGCGCGTGCCGTGTTCTTGGCGCAGGGCAAATCCGCGCGCACGGCGGCGGGGCGGCTTTTATAATAGCCAGCCGCGAACCAGCCTGACCCGCGCCTGTCCTGACGGTAGTGCCTGCCCGGAAATCCGCCGTGAAATCCATGATCGCCATCGTCGACTATCAGATGGGCAATCTCCGCTCGGTGCAAAAGGGCTTCGAAAAGGTCGGCCACCAGGCCACGATCACCAGCGACCCGGCCGTGCTCAGAGACGCCGACAAGATCGTGCTGCCCGGCGTCGGCGCGTTCGGCGATGCCATGGCCGAGCTGAATCGGCGCGGGCTCGTCCAGCCGCTGCGAGACGAGATCGCCTCGGGCAAGACCTTCTTGGGCATTTGCCTGGGCTTGCAGTTGCTGTTCGACGTCGGCCACGAGGGAGGGCGGTTCGAGGGGCTGGGCGTGCTGCGGGGCGAAGTCGTCCGCTTCGATCTGCCGAGCGAATACAAGGTGCCCCACATGGGCTGGAACCAGCTCCAGATCCGGCGACCCGCTCCGCTTTTGGCCGGCTGGCCGAGCGGCGCGCACTGTTACTTCGTGCATTCGTATTATGTCGTGCCGCAAGATCCCGGCGTGATCGCCACCGAGACCGACTACGGCGGCCCCTTTTGTTCGATGGTCTGGCGCGACAATTTGTTCGCCACTCAGTTCCATCCCGAAAAGAGCCAGGCCGACGGCCTGCGGATGCTGAAGAACTTTGCCGAGCTGTGAGGCGTGCCCTCTTCTCGGCTGTCCGCTCCCTGCTCTCCACTCTCGAATGGCACCAGGTTAAGGAATTTCTCGGTCTGTAGGAGGCGACTCCGATCGCCGACTCGCACTCGTTTGGCTCGCATGTCGGCGATCGGAGTCGCCTCCTACAACCCCTAACCTAGTGCCTCTCTACTTTCTCATCCCTCTGCTGTTCCGCCAACTGCTCCCAGACCAACCGATAATATTTCATCACGCGAATCGGATCGGCGGTCGAAGCGCCTTCTTCCAACAGGGTCCAGCCTTCGAACCTGGCTCCGCGGAGCAGGCGGAACAGGTCGCGCCAGGGATAATCGGAGATCAGGTCGTGGATGTGGATCGTGCCCAGCCGGTCCTCGACCAGCTTGAAGTTGGCCTCCAGGCCGGGGGGCAGAGTATCCTCGGGATTGCAGTTCCAGCAGACCTTCGCGCCCGGGTGATGGGCGACGTCCATGATGGCCTTGATATCGGCCAGATTCGTCGTGCCGGGGCCGTGGACTTCGAGGCGAATGTCGATGCCGTAGCCCTCGCCGTAGGCGGCCACCTCGCCCAGGGCCTTGCCGATCTGCTCGAGTGCGCCTCGCGGGGCACGTCCTTGGGCATGCCGTTGGGGCGCACCTTCACGCCGCCGCCGCCCAGGTCGTGGCAGAGCCGGATGAAAGCCTTTGTCTCTTCGATGTTTTTCTGCAGCATCTGCGGATCGGGCGAATGATATTCGCAGGCCGTGCCCAGCCCGACCAACTCGACGCCCGAATCGGCAAAGCGGCGAACGACATCCTGCCGCTGGGCTTCGTCGAGCGCCGGTTCGACGCCGTGCTTGTGCCCGCTGCGCAGCTCGACGCCGGCGAAGCCGGTCTGCTGCAAGTTCTTGATCAGCGTGGGCAGGTCCCAATCGGCGCCCCACATGTAGGTGACAAGTCCGAGTTGCATGGGATTGGAGGGGGCTAGGGGCTGGAGGCTGGGGCACGTGTCAAAATCTTACGGCCAGCTTCGCCGGGGTTCAATGAATCCCGATGAATGTCGCGCTGTGGACGAGCACCACAACCGAGCATGCAGCGGGTCCAGTGAAACAGCGAGATGCTGATCCACCTGTTCGCGAGCCTCCGGCGCCCGTTGATGTGCGGATGCGGCATAGCGCTGTCGGCGCTGGCACGCGGCGGCGTCACGGACAAGCTCGACGCCGAGCGGGCGACCACCGAACAGCACGAGTCGCGGCGCCGGAGACGGCACAGCGTCCAGCCGCGTTAGCCTCCTACGGCTGACGGCTGGATCGCAGCGAAAGACGGATAAGTTCAGCGTGGCCGAGAACCTTTCGTGGAACCGCGTCTATTCTGCCGCAAATAACGGCCGGGTCGCCAATTGCCAGCTTTGAGATATCGTAGGTTATCGGGAATACGTCCTCAAGCGGCAATCCGAGAAACGCGGCTAGCGCCGCCGGTCCGCGTCGCGAGTAGTCGGCATCGTGGTACCGCGCAAGTCAAACCACTTGCCGCCGCTCTCAACCGACAGCGTCAGGAAATGTCGGTTGGCGTCCCGATCGGAAAGGCAGACGTTTCCCAAAATCGCCCACCGTACCGTGCCGATGCTTAGGACGACCGTCGTGCCGACAACTCGGTTAGAAAGGTCGGTAGCGACCGCGGCACCAACGGGGCCAACTCGGGCTCCGCGCCGGCCGCCTCCACTTTGAATTGCCAAATCGGGGATTCTATGAGGTCTTCGACGTTGAGTTGGGAAAGCAACCTCGTTTTTTTTGCCATCAAACGACCCACGCCCTCGATTACGCGGGTTTCCTCAAGGCGCGTGCCCGGCTGCCCGCGGGTCCCTTGCCAAACCCCCGGCCCTCTCCCCGCCTACAGCTTGAAATTGAACGTGCGGGTCAAATAGCGCCAGCAGCCGGCACCGAGTGATTGCCACTTGGTGTAAATCTTGGCCCGGCCTTTGAGCCCCACGGTCAGCAAGGCATCGGGATCGTCGATCGGCGCCCGGGCTTCGTAGGACGTGTTTTGCGGCCGCTCGGAGCCCGATTCGTCGGTCGTGGTGATGACTTCGCCGCCGGACTTGGCCGACATATTGCGGGGCGTGACTTTGAGATCGACTTTGGCGATTTCCGTGATCGTGCTCATGAAGCTGCGGTGCGGAAACTCGTCGAGCTTGATCTTGACCGACTGGTCGGCTTCGACGAACTCGATATCGTCCTGCTCGATCAGCAGGTTGGCTTCCCATTTGGTCGGATCGCCGATCTCGCAAAACAAGGTGCTGTCGGTCAGCGTGGCGCCGACGTTGCGGCGGTCGAAGGGCGTGCCCGACCAGTTCTTGAGTTGCCCGGGCGACTCGGGCTTGTTCGCCGTCTCGGGGGGCGGCAGCACGGTGCCCTCGGCCGGCGCGATCAAACTGAGCCGGGCCCGGTCCTGCAATTTTTCCTTCAATTGCTCTTCGATCATGGTGAGCGATTCCCGCACGTGCGGGATTTCGTCGGCGGACATGTCATCGCTTTTGTCGGCATGCCTCAGGCCCATCAGGCGGGCCTGGAACTGCTCGCGTTTGCCTTCCAGATCGGCGATTGCCAGTTCGACGTCCAGATTCGAGAGCCGGGCCAGAACGTCTCCGGCGCGGACTATTTGGCCCGATCGGACGTTGACTTGCTCGAGCCGGCCGGCCCCGTCGACATAGACCATTTCGGCGCCGCGGGGTTTGACTTCCAGCAGGCAATAGACGTGGTGCGGCAGCGGAATGGCGAAGACGAACAGCAGGGCCCCGGCCAGCACGGCGAGCGTGATGTTGACGTGCGCGCGTTTCACTTGATCGAGCCTCCCGGGAACGTAGAAGTACTTGCCCAGTTTCCACAGCGGCTGAACGATCTGGCTGCCGATCGAGACCGTGGCGATTGCCTGGCTGACGATTTTCAAGCCATAGGGCTCGAGCAAATTGTAGAGAAACCAGAGGATCGAAAACAGCACGACCCAGCGGTAGATGGCCGCCGCGATCGAGTAAATGGCGAAGAAGGCCTGGTTGCGCTGCGGCAGGAACGGATCTTCCGGCTCCTCCAGGCCCAGGCACCACCAGGCCAGCTTGTGATTCAAGATCGTGGTCGCCTTCTGCCGCAGGTTCGGAATCTCGGACAGGTCGGAGAGGATGTAATAGCCGTCGTAACGGAGCAGGGGGTTGGCATTGAACATCACCGTGCTCACCGAGCAGACGAACATCGTGCTCAGGCAGAGCTGGTTGAGCATGCCCGGTTCGCTGTTCCACCAAACGAACGTGCAGATCGAGGCGATCACGATCTCGATATACATGCCCGCCGCGCCGATATACGCCCGGTGCCACTTGTTGGGCAGCATCCAGGAGTCGGAAACATTGCAATACAAGCAGGGCGTGAGCACCAGGAACATGACGCCCATCTCGTGGCACTCGCCGCCGAAATGCTTGCAGGTCAGCCCGTGGCCGAACTCGTGAATCACTTTCGTCAGCGCCAGCGTGACGCCCAGGTAGATCCAGTTGCCGGCGGTAAAGAACTGGTGAAACGTGGGCAGCTTGGTCTGGAACTTGTCGAAGTTGACCAGCACCAGCATCAGGGCCGACAATCCCAAGAGGGCGCAACAGGCGACCGCCTTGCGGCCGTACATCCAACTGATCTTGGGATACAGCCAATTGAGCAGCCGGTCCGGATCGATGCCCTTGAAGCGAATGGCCAGCACGTTGGCCAGTGCCGAGAGCAGTTCCTGGCGCTTGCGTTCGTCGCGGCGTTTCTTGAGCTGGGCCCCCTGGCCGGGCACGTCGGCAATCACCAGGCCGCTGCGATGCAGCATGCCGACGAACTGCCCCAGCTCCTCGACGGTGATTTTCTGCGGCGGAAACAGCCGCTCGAACCGCTCCTTGATATCGTCCAGGCTCGATCGGCCGTCGAGCATCTTGAGGATGCCGTATTCCTCTTCCTGAAAGCGGAAGTAGTGCAGGCCGACCGGCTCCTTGACCACCCAGTACATCCGGCCCTGGTAGCGCTGCTGCGTGGCCGTCAGGTCCGGACGGATCCGCATCGGCAAGGCGCGGGCCGAACTAGAGACCAGACTGTCGTGCAGAGTGGGCATTACTTCAAGTGGATGTTCATGGTGGCGAACAAGCCCGGCCGCAGCACCCACTGCCCGCTATCCTGCCGGTTGTTCACCTCGGCGAAAACCCGGTATTCGCCGCCGGCCATGACCAGCGGGCTGACGAACACCACCTTGCCGGGAAACTTCACTTTGCGGCCGTGGGCCAGCTCCACTTCGACGGTCACGGCCCGGCCTTCGATTTCGGGCGGGTCGTAATCGGCGGCGTTGAGGAAGCCTTCGATCCGCAAGCGATTGACGCGGACGATCTTGACCACGGGGTCGCCGGGCGCGACCCACTCGCCCAGATGGCGATAGACGTTGGTCACGATTCCGTCAAGCGGCGCTTTGATCTGGCGGCGCTCGATGCTGGCCTCGGCCGCTTCGACTTCGGCCCCCTTGCCCTCGGCCGTAAAGACGGCCACGCGCTGCTCGAGCTCGGCTTGCTCGATTTGCAGTTTGCTCTTGTGCCAGGTGAGCTTGAGGCGGTTGATCTCGACTTCGGGAATCGAACCTTTGACCTTCTTGTTGGCTTCGAGAGCTTTGAGATATTCGGCATAGGCCACGTCGGTGGCGGCCCGGGCGTAGCGGACGTTGATGTCGTTATCGGCTTGTTCCTTGGCGCCGTCGTGTTCGGCTTGCTTGATCTTCTTTTGCACGGTCGGTTCGGTGAGGTCGATGTGCCCCAAAGACGTGCCGGCTTTGACTTCCAGCCCTTCCTTGGCTTCCAGGGCCCTCAGCACCCCGGCTTCCTGGCCGGGCACCTGGGCTTCTTCGGCCACGGCCACCAGGCAGTGGTTGATCACCGGTCCGGCCGCGGGCGCCGACACGGTGCCGATGGGGGGGGTGGGACCATTGATCGCCAGAATGACGGACAATACCAGCAAAGTCGCCTGCATAACCTGCTCTCTCTTCTCGCGGAGCGTCTCCACATCGGCGTGCGGGAAAGCGCCCCGACGTGAATGCTCGACCCCTGAACCTTCGACCAGAAAACGCGGAACGCTCGACTAGAAAATCCGAAACCAAACTTTGGACTGAAACCAGGCCAGCACCGGGTGCAGAAACTTGTAGCCCACCGAAACGCGTCCGCAATTGATCTTGCCGGTGACCGTCGCGCCGGGGCGCAAATCCGACGGCTTGAGCTGCCCCTTGTCGAAGGACACGCGGACCATCACCGTGTTTCCCTCCTCGGGCTTGACCTCGGTGTGGTCATGCACGTCCTTGACGGTGCCCAGGTGCTCGTCGCCCGGGCTGGTGGCCACGAAAAAGCGGACTGGCAAGTCGGGCCGGATTTGTTTTCGGGCGGTCGCCACGTGCCCCATGCGATCTTCGGGCATGTGCAATTCGGCCTCCCAATCGCCACTGGGATCGGCCACGCTCATCAGCACTTGCCCCTGCCGCACCGGCCGGTGTAGCAGCAGCTCGCGCAGTTGCCAGGTATTGATTTGTCCGTCGATCGGGCTGGTGATCACCAACTGGTCTTGCTGTTCCTTCTTCAGCTTGAGCTGCTTCTCGTAGCTCTCGCGGGTCTTCGTCAGCTCTGCCACTTTCGATTCGGCTTGCCGGAACTCCTGCGTGTTCATTCGCTTGGCGTCTTGCATCTGCCGCCGTGTGGCGAACAGCTCTTCGGTGGTCGAAGACAGCTTGCCGGCGATATCGGCCAGGCTGACTTGCAGTTCGGTGTTGCGCAGCGCGCGAGCACGTCCCCCTTGTGAACCATTTGCCCGTGCTCGACCGGCAAGTCGATCACCACGCCGTCGAGCGCGGCGAACACGTCGCGGCGGTCGGCCGGTTCGAGCGTGCCCTTGCCCTCCAGGTTGAAGTCGGCCGGCCAGAAAATCAGCACCAGCAAGACCAGCAGGACGGCGCTGGCGGCGGCGATGGTCTTGGGAAGCGTGCGGGCCTTGAGGACCCATTGGGCCTTGCCCAGTGCCTGCCAGACGGGGAGCAGGAACAGGTCGTGGTATTCGAGCGCGTTGGCCAGAGCGGTCGAACTGTGTTCGGTGACCACCTCGACGCGCTGCATCATGCCTTCGCGGGGACGGCTGTCCTCGATTTGCTCGACGATCAGGGCCCCCAGCACGGCCGGCGGTTCGGCATCTTTGTCGTCGGGCGAGAGCGTGGGGTCGACCGGCCGTTTGAGCGGAATGATGCCGACCGCCTTGGAATGCGATTCGTCGATATAGGCTTGCAGGGCGTCTTCGACCTGCGGAGCCATGAGCGTCGTGTCGCCGGTGTACCAGACCGCCTCGCCGGTGGCGGTCACGGCCGTGGCCAGGCGGCTGAGCAGCGACACGGTGTTCGAGCGCTTGTCGAACGTGTCCTGTCCGCTGACGGCTTCGATGACGCACTTCTTGCCCTTGAGGATGCCGACGCTCACCCGATCGCATTCGATCAGCCGGCGCCCTTCGTTGGCGATCGTGTAGGCCGTCAAACGGGGGTCCAGGCTGCGGTGGGCCACGCGCGTGAACTGATCGAGCTGCGACCACAACGTCTGACGGTCGGTAAAGGTCCGCAGCCGGCGCGTCTTCAGGTAGTCGCCGGCCAATTCGCACATTTGCAGCAGGAACCGCAGGTAGCCGCGCTGCACGTTGGCGTTGTTGCCGGGGCGCTGGAAAATCTCGATGATGCCCTGGGTTTCCTGGTCGCTCTTGAGCGGACCGATGACCAGCAAAAAGTCGGTTGGGTTGCCCCCTTCGCCTTCTTCGCCGGCCCCGGAATGCGGCGCCACCAGCATGCCTTCGCCGGTCCGGGCGACGCGGGAGAGCAGATGGCCGTGGCGATTCTGGGCCTCCGGGCTTTCGGCCAGCCGGGTTTCTCGGAGGTTGATCTGGTATTCCAGGTCGATGCGGCCGTCGGCCACCGTCCAGATCGCTCCGCCCACGGCCGCCAAGGCGTTGACGATGCGATTGAGGATCGCGTCGTAATATTCGAGTGGCGACAGGTCCGACTTGGACAGCTGCGGCAATCTCGCGCACCAGATTGCGAATCTGCTGTTTCGTCTGTTCGACGAGTTCGGGATCGACCGACTGTTCCGTGCTCATGAACCGCTTCGCAATGGTGGCAGTTGCCGAAACCGGCGCGAGGCGCCTGATTTCAGTCTAGTCGGTCAGTTCGTAAGTCGAGACGGTCAGCCGCGACGGCCGCCGTGCGAAACGCTCAATAAAAGTGGGCCTGCCTGAAGCTGCGCGGCAAACGCGAACCCATTGCCGGCCACAACTTAGGCAAAACCGCTGCATCAGCGCAGATTATGCCAGACTTTTAAACCTAGCTCGCGCCGGCCCGTTCGCTCGCGCGCCGCTCGACCATTTAATCGGCAAAATCGACAGCGGTGATACACCAGGAGTATCTTCGGCGATCCGCCGGCCGATTCGTGTCGCAAAAAGGCCTGCCCCTGGCCCGCTGATGCTGGCGCTTGGATATGTTCCTCCGCTTCAATTGAGCAGTTAATCGCCCGCGACGCAAGCGCTTATGTGCATTACGGCAGTGCGGTCGCTAGCGTTCGGCGGCGCGTGAAAGTTTGTCGAAAATCGGGTCTCGCGGGGGTGTATCGTCTCGCCGCTCAAGCCCGCCGGCTTCCGCGGGGGGCCGGAAAGAGCGCCCGTGCGGGGCAGTCGGCTGCTGGCGGACAAATCCACCGCCGGCCGCTGGTCCGGCGGCTTTCAGCAATTCGTCAGCGCCCCTCTCGCAGGCGTCGGCGTCGGGCGCGCTGAATTGGCCGGGCCTGCATCGCTGGCAGACGCCCGCGGCCAGGTTTCGCCCGCGTAACGGTTCCCGCGGCAGTCGTCCCCCTGCCGGCCGGTCGCTTCCGGCGTTACACTAGCCGACGCCTTCGACAGATGGCCAGGACCGGCATGCGCATCCTCATCACCCATCCATTTCCGGTCGACGATGGCCCGACCGGCCAGTCGGTGCGAAATTTGGCCGCGGCCCTGCTCGGCGCGGGCCATGACGTGCATCTGCTGGTGGTGGCCTGCCCCGATTCGGCTGCCGACACGGCGCTCGTCGTCCGCACGGTGACGTGCGGGCCCGGCGATCCGGCGGCCGACCTGGATTTCGGCACTCCGGGCTTCGAAACCCCGGGCTTCGAACCCGATGCGCCCGGTCGGCAGACGTTTGCGGCGCTGTCCGAGGATCAACTCGCCCGGTATCGCGAGGCGGTGCGCCAGAAACTGGATCGCGAGGTCGAAGCGTTCGATCCGCACGTGATCCAGGTGGAATACGTGTGGCTGCTCGGACAACTCGTCTTGGAGACCGGCGTGCCCTACGTGGCGCGCGTCTGGGGGCCGGAGCTGACCAGTTGCCTGGACTTGCCGCGGATGCGGGGCCTGGCGCAGCAAGCCGCCGAAAACGCCGGCCGGATCATCGTGGCCGATCGCGCAGGCCGACGCGGTGCGCAGCGCGTTCGACGTCGGAGCCGATCGCATCGTCGTGCTGCCGCCGGGCGAAGCGGCGGCCGAACCTTTCGTCGAGCTCTATCGCACGGTGCTCGCAGAGCGCTTCGGCCGCCCGCCGGCCGAATGACCGCGCTCGACCCGTTCAAAACAACCGCATCTGCCCCGACTCGGGCAGCGGCGGGCGGAACTGGCTGCTGTCCAAAGGCGGCAGCTTTTCGCCCAGAGCGTGCTTGCGGGCAAATACTTCGAAAGTCTGGCGGATCCCGTCGGCGTAGGGTCCGGCGCCGCGCATGCGGCGGCCGAACTGGCTATGGTTCATCTGTCCGTCGCGGGTCGAGCGGATCAGCGCTTCAACGCGCTCGGCCTGGAGCGGCACGTTGCGCGCCAGCCAGTCGGTAAAGATCGGCCGCACGGCAAGCGGCAGCCGCAACAGGACATAACCGGCCGAACACGCGCCGGCCTGGCGCGCGCGGCCAGGATCGCCGGCATTTCGCTGTCGGTCAAACCGGGAATGATCGGCGCGACCATCACGCCCACCGGCACGCCCGCCGCGGCCAGCCGGCCGATCGCACGCAACCGGGCCGACGGCGTGGCGGTGCGGGGTTCGAGCCTGCGGGCCAGCGATTCATCGAGCGTCGTAACGCTCAGAAAGACGTGTACCAGATTGCGCTCGGCCAGCGGTACGAGCAGGTCGAGATCGCGCAGCACCAGCGCATTCTTGGTGATGATGCCGCACGGCTGCCGGGCCTCGAGCAGCACTTCCAGGCAGCCACGGGTGAGGCGGTACTGCCGCTCGGCCGGCTGGTAGCAGTCGGTCACGCCGGAAAGCGTAATCGGTTCGCCCTGCCAGGCCGGATGCGCCAGCTCCTCGCGCAGCAGTCGCGGAGCGTCCTCTTTAACCAGGATCTTGGTTTCGAAGTCCAGCCCGGCGTTCAGGCCGAGCGTCTCGTGTCCCGGCCGTGCGTAGCAGTAGGCGCAGCCATGCTCGCAGCCGCGGTACGGATTGATGCTAAAGCGAAACGGCACGTCGGGGCTGTCGTTTTCGCAAATGATTCGCCGAGTGGCGTTTGGCAGGAAGGTGGTCGGCACGGGCCGGTGGTCGGTCGTCAATTCGTCGCCCGGCTCGAGTCCGTCCAGGTCCGATTCGGCGTGGACCCGTTCAAAACGGTTCGGCGGCGAACTTGCAACCCCGCGTCCCACGTGGCGGGCCGGCGGGCCAGGCAGCGGTTCCAAGCGACAGGCTCCTCGGGATCGGCGTCGTCGGGATCGGGTTCTCGGCAAGGTCAGGCCGATGCTGACGTGTACAGGCATATAGTATCTGTTTTTTGCTGGCCTGGGAAGCCAACGCGCCGCGGACGATTCGGGCAGCGCGATCGGTGAGTGTGCCGAACTCGAACCGCCTTGCTTGCTTCAGAACGGTTGCGTGCCAGCAGTCGGCAAACTCAAGCCTCGGCGCACCGTTGACCGAAGAAGTACATGATCGTGACCCAGGAGGGGCACCGCGTCGTTCCCTGGTCGCTCCATGTGAACGGGCTTGCTCAGGATCGCACGAAAAATAACTTCGGCTTCTGGCAGACCCTCACCCTACCCTCTCCCTGGAGGGAGAGGGGTTGCGGGCGGAAGTTATTTTTCGTTCGCGCCTCAGGGCACGCGAATTGAAAGTCGGCGGCACACACTTGGCCAAAGCAAAGCAAACCAGCACGACCGATTCGCTGCCGGCGCCGATCGCCGCGCTCGGCCGCCTGCCGGTTTCGCTCGAATATCTGCGTCAGTCGCGGCGGCCGCTGGTCAGCCTGGCGTTCGTCTTGCCGCTCTTGGCGTTGTACGAGGGGGGTGTGCTCTACCTGGGCCCGGCCGCGATGCGCAATGGCGCCGACGTCTGGCTGCGGCGCTGGCTCGATCAGTTGGGCTTCGGTCAATATTTCTTGTTGCCGGCACTGACCGTCGGATTGCTGCTGGCCTGGCATCACACCACGCAGGAGCGCTGGCGGCTCTCGCGCGAAGTGCTGTTGGGCATGTACGTCGAGAGCTCGCTGCTGGCCGTCGTGCTGTTGGGCATCGGCTATCTGCAACGCAGCTTGTCGCATCTGGCATTGCAGCAACTGGCGGCGCAGATTGTGGACTCGGCCCGCTTGGGCCGACGTCGCTGACAACGGTGCCTGGGATGGTGCCTCTTTCGACGGCGCCTCTTGGGATGGCGCGGCGCGGCTGGTCGGGTTTTGCGGGGCGGGAATCTATGAAGAGGTGTTGTTCCGTTTGATCCTGGTGCCGGTCGTGGTGGGCATCGCGGCGCTCTTGACGTTTTCGGCTTCGGCGCGCGTGGCGACCGCCGTCGTCGTGACCAGCGCGCTGTTTTCGGCAGCGCATTACGCCGGCGTGCACGGCGAGACGTTCGATTGGTTCAGCTTCAGCTTTCGTTTCCTGGCCGGAGCGTTCTTCGCGCTGTTGTTCGTTTACCGGGGCTTTGGCATCGCCGCGGGAACGCACGCGCTGTACGACATATTCGTCGGCGTGGCCTGACCGGCGGCAGCCCGTCGATCAGCGGCGCCGCGCCGGCGCCAGCGGCGAATCGCCGTTTGCTAGCACGGACTGCTCAATCGCGCGGACTGGTGCTTGTCAAGATGTGCGGCGCGCCGAAAAGAGTAAGAAATGCATCGTGGCAAAAAAGTCTCTTTGTCCCTTTTCCCGGCACGCTTATAATGGCGCCCGTCACGCACGCGAGTGGCTCGTGTGGAACTCTTGGCGTTTGCGAGGATCCTGATTGTGCTGTCCGTCCGACCGAAAGTCGCTGAGCTGGTGTTTCAGTTGTATGGTCGCGTGTTGCACCCCGAATTGTTCGAGGTCCACAGCTCGCGGACGGTCAAGCGGGGCGATTACGAAGCCACCGTCAACATTACCAGTGCCGGCCACGTCGTGACTTGGCGCTATCAGGGCCTGACGCTGACCGAAGTCGCCACGTCGGCCCATCACCCGTTGCCCCAGAAACGCCGGTTGATCTCCTGCCGGCTCAAGGGCGAGGGGCGCGACCGGGTCGAATGCCGCGGCGGGGCCTCCTACCAGGTGAATTTTCAGCTCGAGCCGGTCGAACCCGAGGTCTTTTGGACCTTTCAGCAGGAACTGGCCAACGACGGCGAGCGGCAGGGCATGCTGCACCGCTTCGATTCGAGCGGCCGGATGGCACTGGGCGCCTTGAGCTACATCAACGTCGAGACCCGCAATCGCAGCCTGCTCATCCAGGCCTTTCACACGTTTCCCGACGATTACGCGATCGTGAAAAGCCAGTCGCTGTTCGAGATCCTCTAACAGTACCGGTTTTGAACAGCGCCTGTCTTGAATAGCGCCGATCTTGCCTGGGCCGATTCCGGATCCGCCGCTCCAGCGTTGCCGCCCGGGCCCGCGGATTCATCCTTCCGCCTTCATCCTTCCGCCTTTACCGTCACAACCCCCGGCGGAACCGCTTGATCGGACGCCCGCCGCGACCGTACAGCGGAGGCTTCTTGGCGGGCGCTTCCGCAGCCGGCGCCTCGCCATCGCTGCCCGCCAGCGCAGTCGGCGATGCGGTCGCTACCGGGTCGCGCGAGGCGCAGGCCTCGAACCCGGGAATATCGAACCGCTTGAGCAGCCGGTCGATCCGCATTTCGATCCGCGTCAGCTCGCCCCCTTCCTCGGGAGTGACGAACGTATAGGCCACGCCTTCGCGGCCCATGCGGCCGGTGCGGCCGACGCGATGCACGTAGTCGTCGCAGAACTGGGGAATGTCGTAGTTGATGATGTGGGAAATGCTGGTCACGTCGATCCCCCGCCCGACCACGTCGGTGGCCACCAGCAGCCGCACGGTGCCGTCGCGAAAGC
The DNA here is from genome assembly GCA_963699445.1 of uncultured Planctomycetia bacterium. Taxonomy (GTDB): domain Bacteria; phylum Planctomycetota; class Planctomycetia; order Pirellulales; family PALSA-1355; genus CAWCAX01. Next base: position 893,824 of record CAVOTX010000011.1, on the reverse strand, counting down.
CCTGCATGACGCGGTCGCGGGCGCTTTGGGCCAGGTCGCCGTGAATGCAGTCGACCCCCTGCATGCGCTTGGCCAGCCGCATCTGCACCTTGTCGGTGCCGCGTTTGGTTCGGCAGAAAATGATCGCCTGCTTCGGCTGCTCTTGTTTCAGCAGCTTGTCGAGCAGATCGAATTTTCGCTCCGGATCGACCGTGCAGTAGAACTGTTCGATGGTTTCGACGGAAATGTCGGTCGGCGAAAAATTGAGCGACTCCGGATCGCGCATGTAGCTGCGGGCCAGCCGCTCGACCGGTGGCGGCACGGTCGCGCTCAAGAGCAGGGTCTGCCGCGAGCGCGGGCAGCGGCGCAAGATCTTCTCGATGTCCGGACGAAATCCGATGTCGAGCATCCGGTCCGCTTCGTCCAGCACGACGATCGACAAGTCGTTCAGTTGCAGCGTGCCGCGACCCAGGTGGTCCAACAGCCGGCCGGGGGTGCCGATGATCACGTCGGCGCCGCGCTGCAGTTTTTCGATCTGGCCGCGGATCGGCTTGCCGCCGTAGATCGCCACGCTATGGACGCGCCGGCCATGCGACAGCTTGACGACCTCTTCGCGAACCTGCACGGCCAGTTCGCGGGTGGGAACCAGGACCATGGCCTGCGGCCCTTGCCCCTTCTTGTGAGGCTTCAGTCCCTCCAGGATCGGGATCACGAAGGCGGCCGTCTTGCCGGTGCCGGTGCGGGCTTGACCCAACACGTCGACTCCGGCCAGAGCGCGGGGAATCAGACCGGCTTGAATAGGTGTCGGTTGAAGGTACTCGGCTTGGACGAGCGCAGCGTGCATCGTCTCCGAAAGGCCGAGGTCTTGAAACGAGGCGCTCGCGGTGCAATCCGCGGGAGCGGCGGGATTTACGATGCTTTCCGACACAGTGACCAGTGGGACCGTCCAGGGTGAGTACGTAAGAATGTGGATATGGTTACCCTAACCCTAGCAGCCAATAGAGGTTTGGTCAATGGAGCTAGTCGCGAGGCCAGCCGGTGGCCGTGGGCGCCCGTTGCCGAGCCGGGATATTGCGTCCAGCGCAGCTGCGGCCGGCCGCCGCCGTTTGCTCTTGGTGTCGCGCGCGCACGGCGATTGTGCGGGATTGCCGCCCCCAAAGTCATTGGCAACCCCATCGGGCCGATTGACGAGTCGCGATCCAGTTTTGACAATCTGAGGTTTCCCCGTCGCTGTACCCCTGCGAAGCCGTGCTGCCATGAATTTCCTAGCCGACGATGATCCCGAAGTCTGGGCCGCCATTTCCGCCGAAATCGAGCGGCAGGAGGACGGGCTGGAAATGATCGCCAGCGAAAACTACACCAGCCCGGCCGTCATGCAGGCCGTTGGCAGCGTGCTGACCAATAAATACGCCGAGGGTTATCCGGGCCGGCGCTATTACGGCGGCTGCGAGCACGTCGACGTGGTCGAAAACCTCGCCCGCGACCGGGCCAAGCAGCTCTTCGGCGCCGAGCACGTCAACGTGCAGCCACACTCGGGCAGCCAGGCCAACATGGCCGTCTATCTCACGGCCATCGAGATCGGGCGACACGGTGCTGGGCCTGGACCTGGCCCACGGCGGGCACCTGACGCACGGCATGAAGCTGAATATCTCCGGCCGGCTCTATCATTTCGTCAGCTACGGCGTAACGCGCGACACGCCACCGCATCGATTTCGACCAGGTGGCCGCGCTGGCCCGCGAGCACAAGCCCAAGCTGATCGTGGCCGGCGCCAGCGCCTATCCGCGCGAGATTCCGCACGCCAAATTCGCCGAAATCGCCAGGATCGGTCGGCGCCAAGCTGTTTGTCGACATGGCGCACTACGCCGGGCTGGTGGCCGCCGGGCTTGCACGACAACCCGGTGCCGGTGGCCGATTTCGTCACCACCACCACGCACAAGACTCTGCGCGGCCCGCGCGGCGGCATGTCGATGTGCCGCGAGCAGTACGCCAAAGACCTCGACCGCAGCGTGTTTCCGGGCATCCAGGGCGGCCCGCTGATGCACGTGATCGCCGGCAAGGCCGTTTGCTTTCGCGAAGCGCCTGCAGCCGGCATTCAAGCAATATGCCCAAGCGGTGGTCAACAACGCCAAGACACTGGCCGAGGCGCTGCTGGCGCGGCGGGGTTCGGCTGGTCAGCGGCGGCACCGACAACCACCTGATGCTGATGGACGTCACGCCGCTGGGCTTGGGCGGCAAGCAGGCCGAAGAAGCCCTAGGGGCCTGCGGCATCACCGTCAACAAGAACATGATTCCGTATCGACGAACGCAAGCCGATGGACCCCTCGGGCATGCGGATCGGCACGCCGGCGCTGACCACGCGCGGCATGGCGCGCGCGAAATGAAGGCCATCGCCGGCTGGATCATCCAGGCGCTCAAGGCTCCCGGCGATCAGGCCTTGCACGGCCGGCTGCGTGCCGATGTGTTCGACCTGTGCGAACAATTCTCCGTGCCTGCCGCCTCGCTGGAATACGGCGAGGAGTGAGCCGCGCGGCGGGCCGCTGCTGCCACCGGGTGGGCGGCCGGTGCCGCTGCCCCCACGGGCCGCCGGCCGTGGGCTTAAGGATCGCACGAAAAATGACTTCGGCTTTTGACGAACCCTCACCCTACCCTCTCCCTGCAGGGAGAGGGGTTGAGTCGCCGAAGTTATTTTTCGTTCGCATCTAACGCCCGTGGGTGGTCCTCGCTTCCCGCTGCGGGCTCCCCGGCCCTATAATCGGGGCGCGCTGCCGGCACGTTGCTGTTCGTCCAAACCTTCAGGGTCCAATCCGCCCATGTCCGCTCCCTCCCGCAAGAGCAGAATCCTGATTGCCGACGACAACGTGCCCAACGTCGAGCTGCTGGAAGCCTACCTGAGCGGCTTGGACTGCGAGATCGCCATTGCCGTCGACGGCCGCGACACGCTGGACAAAGTGGCCCAGTTTCATCCCGACCTGATCTTGCTCGACATCATGATGCCCAAGCTCAGCGGGTTCGAGGTCTGCAAGAAGCTCAAGGACGATCCCGAAAAGCGCAAAATCATGATCCTGATGGTCACGGCGCTGAGCGAGTGGGGCGATATCGAACGGGCGGTCGAGGCGGGCACCGACGACTTCTTGAGCAAGCCGGTCAACAAGGTCGAGCTGTTGACCCGTGTGGCGCAACATGCTCAAGCTCCGCCACGTCGAGGACGAAGTCGAGCGGCTCGGCGGTACATCGACGAGATCGAAGATCAAGGCGGCCCGCAGTGACGGGCGCCGGCGAGCGCCGCGACGTTTTCCGGTTCGTTAAGCCCACCGGTGGCAACCGGTGGGGGCGCTCTCGGCGTCACGGCCGCTCGACGCTCGTTCCCGCCGCGCTGCGCTCACCATCGTGACTCAATGCTTCGATACCGCGCGTCATCGCCGGCGGCGCGATGCTCTCACTCGGACGCCTTGAATTTGGGAGCCGGATCCCAGGGATAAAAGTCGTGCCCGGAAGTTTCCGCCGGCTCGAAGACGGCGTTCTTGATGCCGTGCAGTTCGCAGGCATCTTTGAATCGCTGCGAGACCATACTCGTGCCAGACATCCCGCGCGGACGGAAGATGTCCTCGCCCGTCCAGGTGCCGTCCTTCACGATCAGCCGTTTCCAACGCACGATCGTCGCCTTGTGACAAACCGGGCAGGTGGGCGGTTCGAGCCACTCGAAACCGGACGCCGCAAGGTCGAGGGCCGTCCCGCCGTAGTTCGGCAAGAGCCAAGCGCGTTTATCCCCAAGTCGGCTCCCGCAGAAGAGAAAAAAACTCGTCGATGCCGTCGGTGAGATAGTAGAAACCGCCGAAGGCTTGTTTTAGGAAGATGCTACCCCGGCCTTCGGCCTCGGTCGTCATAACAATCAATCCGGTCATTCCCGTACGAGCGATCGGCATAATGATGGGTGGGTCGTTTTCGTCAAACAGTCCCATTGTCGGCGGCGTCGCAAGTTCGGCTTCCCGATGTGATGCGCCGATGCCGAAGAGGATTTCCAACGTGTCCTGCGGGCAGTCCTCACCCACTGGGTCGATCTCGGGCTCGTTGAAGTATCCGCCGTTGAACTCCAGCAGGAACTGGCGGTAATCGTCCGGCAGGACGACGCCGAGCCGTTGTTCCAGCGCCGCAACCTGCATTTCGCCGGGCAGCGGGAAACGCTCCTTGGAAAATCTGCGATAAGCGTGTTCGATATTGGTCATATTTGCACGGCTTGAGATCTGAGAAATGGTGGACGCCGTCTTCGTCAATCCATCCTGCTTCGTGCGGAACTCCAAACTTGTAACCGCGAAAAAATGGCAGCGCAATTGGCCTTGCGGTCAAAACAGACAGCCAGTGGCCACGGCTGCCGCCGCGCGGCTCAGTCTTCCAGAAAGCTGTCTTTGAGCCACTGCACAACCGCTTCCATGATTCCGGCCGGCTCGTGCAGCAGCGGCACGGCGGACGCGGCCCGCTTGACCCGGCTCGGCGCAAGCGTGTCCGCCAGCCCGTCGGTCCCCGCCAGTTCGTCGGCCGCCAGCCGCTCGCGACGCGCTTGCTCCAACCCGCCGGCCTGGATGAACTCCAAGATGCGGGGCAGCTCGTCGGCGTCGAACCAGATGCCGTGCTCCCGGCAGTAGTCGACGATCGCGCCGCTGGCGTAGCCGTAGTTGCGGCGGTTCATCAGTTGATGGCAAACCACGCACGGACGATAGCGCTGCGACTGGGCCGGGTGCGCCGCGGCCGATTGCTTCGGCGGGCGCGAGAAATGCTCGTCGCGGTTGGCCGCCTCTTTGCTCGCCCGCAGCGTCAATTGGCGAAAGACTTCGTTGCCCAGCCACAAGCCGGCGCAGCGCCCGCATTCGAGCACGGCCACGCTTCCCATCCGCCGGCTGGTCAGCGTGTGCTGCTGGCGACAGGCTGGGCACTCCATGTCGGTGGCTTCGCCGGTCACCGCTTCAGGAACCAGGCCGGCGCCGCAGTGATGGCAGAACTGCGCCTGGTCGCTCACCCGGGCCAGACAATTGGGACAAACCGTGTCCAGGTCTTGCTCGCGGAGCGTGAAGTCCGATCCGCAGAAGCTGCAGCGCGTGGCGTGTTCCAATCGCGGCACTCCGCACGACGCGCAGGCGCACGACGCTGGCATCGTGCGCCTCGGGCTGCTGCACTTCGACCGCCGTGCCGCACGGGCAATGGAAGCGGCTGCCGACTTTTCGGCCGCTGGCATCGAATTGCCGGCGGCAGTTCGGACACTGAACGAGCAATCGCATGACGTTACTCAAGTGAGAGCGAGCTTGGCCGCCCGCCCGCGCTGTCGGTCGCTGTGGACGGCGGCCATTTGCATCATCGCACCGGCCGGCGGCCGGTTCAAATCCGGGGGCGTGTGGGCGATCGGGCTTTGCTCGTTATTCGCCGACAGCCGCCCGATATTTTCGTTTCCGTGCTTACGAACGCCACAACTCGGTTGGCCGGCGGTGGTTGGGTTTCCGAGGGAACTAATGGCACCCGTTGGCCGCCGGTCTCCGTCTTGCGATTTGCCTGCGGCCGGCTAGATTCGCCAGGGAACCAAGGCTCGCAGCCGAGCATCGCGCAGATACAGTCCACCCCAGAGCAGAGCACCGAACACAACCGGCAGCAGCGTCGGAAACCAACCTTCGCCCACGCGCACGTGCGAAGCGACTGCCCCGCCCAAATAGCCCGTCAACAGGATCGCGCCGAGAACCGCGGTCCGCGGAATCAGGTACAGTGCTGCGCAAACGAAGACTACGATGCCAAGGCCGACGATCACGCTCTCGGGATAGCCCAGCTTGCTGGTCGCTTCCACAACTGGCGCAGGCTTGAGCAATTTCATCACGCCGTCCAGTAGCAGCATAAGCACCGGCAGGCCGCCCAAGACGCATCCGGTCCGGCGCAGTTTCTTTGAGCCGCGAGCCGCTTGATCATTGGGTTGCATGAGTTATTGCTCCAGAGTTTTCGGTTTGCGACTGCGGCCTTTGCCGACGACGCGTGCCGCGCCGCCTGGAATTCCGTCGGCAGGTTCGGCGAACGGGCGCCCGGTAGAGGCTGTGTTGCCTTCTGGCTAGCCTGGTCCCCGCGGCGCGGACTGCATATAAGTCAGAGTTTTCACGTGCGGTCGCCCAGGCATAGCCGGCTGCTTCCCGGCCGCGGTTCGGTGGTTCTTTCCTTCGCTCTGCGAAGCTGCTAAACTCCGAATCACCGCTGCTGCTTCCCACCCCCGCCTTGGAGATCCCACCATGACCGAGCTCTCGAAATTGATCACCGCACTCGTGGCCCTGCTCGGACCGGCGCCCGAGGGCACGCCCAAGGAACTGCAACTCAAGCCGGGCGACCAGATCGTGGCAATCGGCGATTCGATCACGCAGGGGGGCGGCTATCTGCGCGACATCGACGCAGTGCTGGAGAATCAGTATCCCGATCTCAAACTGCCGAAGATCATCAACGTCGGCATCAGCGGTCAGAAGGCCGAAGACCTCGTCGCGCGGTTCCAGAACGACGTCGTGAACAAGAAGCCGCAGTGGGTCACGCTCAGCATCGGCATCAACGACGTATGGCATCGGCTCGGTCAACCGCACAATGAGGAAGTGCTGAAGAACTACGCCGCCAACGTCGCCAAGATGGTCGACATGGCGCAAGCGGCCGGCATCAAAGTCATTCTGCTTGCCCCCACCCTCATTACCGAAGACGCCGCGGCCGAGGGCAACGCGCGGCTCAAGGCCTACGTCGAGGCCCTGAAGAAGATCGCCGCCGAGAAGAAATGCGGCCTGGCCGACCTGCACGCCACGTTTCTGGCCGTCGGGGCAAAGAAGCCCGAGGACCTCAAGGGAAATTTCCTCACCAGCGACGGCGTTCACATGAATCCGCGCGGCGATGCGCTGATGGCGGTGGGCGTGCTGCGACAATTGGGCGTGCCCGACGACAAGAGCTCCGCCGCGGATAGCAAGAAGTGACGCCGTAGCGGCGAATTCAACCGCCGCGTTCAAATCGGGCGGGCGAGCCGTGGGGCTTGCCCCCACGGCATGGACCTGCGTTGCCGCTACGCAACACCGGCGCCGGGATGCGCTCGGATTCGATCGCCGTTCATCCGCCGAAGCCGAATACACCGCGAATACACCGTGGGGACGAGCCCCACGGCTCGCCAGGACATTGGTGCGCCAACCCGGCTCTTCAAGCCCCTCGCTGCTGCGCTCAAATCCGCCGGCGAGGCGCAAGCTCGATCGATCGTTCGCTGCCCTCGTGGATCACCTTGAGCGTCAGACGCTCGCCGTTGCCCGAGCGGAGCAATTCGCGCAGTTGCGCCGGCGTCAGATTGGCGGCCGGCTCGTCGTCGACCGCAACGATCTGGTCGCCGCCGACAACGCCGGCTGCCGCGGCCGGGCTGTCGTCGTCGATCGCGTAGACCAGGGTCTTTCCACGCCGCCGCAGCAGGTGAATGCCGCTCATGTCGGCTTCGGCCGGCACGGCATGGGCGCGGCGAACCAGCAGCAGCCGGTCGCGGGGAAAATCGAAGACCGCTCGGTATTGCCGCAAGAAATACGATCCCATCTTGGTCGAGGTGTGTGCCGGAAGTTGCACCGAGCAAAGCACGTCGTGCGCGGCGTAGTCCGGCCAGCTGCAGATTCTCGGCCCGGGCCATGCGCGATTGCAAAATGCCGCGCGAGGTCATGCCAAACTCGCTCACCGATCGCGCTGGACCGTCGGGAAAGGCCGCTCGCTCGTCCTGCGGAGACAAGGTCAGCGGCCCGATCCAGCCCGTGTCGAGGGCGAGTTGGCAGACGTGGCCGTTGATCTTGGCCTCCGCCTGGGGGATCGATTCGCCGCTGTAGCTCAGGTCGACCTGCACGCTTCGGCCGGCGGCCAGGTCGGGCGCGGTTTGCGAGATGCCGAGGATGCCCTCGTCCCAATCGAAGTCGATCGTGTGGCGACCGAGAAAATCCATGCCCAGAAAACCGTCGACGCCCTCGCCAGCCACCATCTCGCCCAAGTCGACGCAGACGACTTCCGCCAGTCCCAGGTCGATGCCGCCGACGTTTCCCTTGACGTGCTCGTGGGTTGTGTAAGCCCGGACTGCCGGCGGTGGATTCTTCGGCCGGCCGAGCAGCGCGCGAAAGCGTGCATCGATCACCGTCCGGGGTACGCCCGTGTTGACCAACAGTCGCAGTTGCTGCCCAGGCAGATCGAGCGTAACGACCGGGTGGTCGACGTCCGAGAGCGGAAACGTCGCCCGCGACGGGTTGGCGGCCCGCAGCGCCGGATCGAGACCGGCCAGGCTCGCGAGCACGGCGAGCAGCGTGGGCACAGCGATCGATCGCTGCCGGGCAATTGCATTTCGAGCGGTCATCGGCATATCCGCGACGCGATTCAAGGCTGCCCTGGTTCGGGAACGGACCTGTTTGGGCGGGGGATTCTAGCCGCATCGAATCGAGCCGCGACAGAGCAGTTCTGCGACAGGCCTGGCGTGGCTGGGCCGGGCGCTGCGCAAGCCCGGCGACTGGCCCGGCGAGGCGAACCGGCGTCAGGTGCCGGCCTATCTTGCCCGGTCTCGCCAGGCTCCGGGCTTGGAGAGCCAATCCGGCATAGAACCACTCCGAGCGGCTCACTATAATCCCGCTCCTTTCGTGGAGAATTCCAGCGGCATCACGCGCTCGAACGCATCGGGGCAACGATGATCGGACAAGGACGTCCGACGCCGTCGCGCTCGCCTTTTGCATGGCTCGCGACTCTCGTCAGCAGGCTGCCTGGAGCAGTCGCGCCGAAGTTGCTGCGCTGGCCCAAGTCGCTGGCCTGTTGCGTTTTGTCGCCCGCTGCGCGCTGGGCTTGCTGATCTGGTTTGCCGCTGTTCTAGGTCCCAGGGCTGCGCCGTTCGTTTACGCCGCGCCCGCCGCCGAATCCACCCTGCGATTGCGCGTGGCCTGGGGAGGCGGGGCCGAACGCCAGTGGCACGGCTCGATCGAATTGCCGGATGGCACGCTGGCTGAGCTTCAGCCGCTGGGCATCGAAGCCGACGAGCCCGGCAGCATCTGGCTCGACGCCGGCGCCGTCTCGATCCGCCAGCGCAGCGTGCGGGCGTATGACGGTGTCGACGTGCTGGCCACCGCCGATCTGGCGGGCAAGCTGGTCGTGCGGCTGTGGCCGGTGGGCCAGGAGGACGAGACCCGGCGGTTCGACATCGGACTCAAGCAGCTCGTGGCGCAATCGTACACCAGCCCCATTGACGCCAAGGGGAACCAGTTGCTGGTGATTCGCTCGCCGGGGGACAAGCTGCGGGTGACGTTCCGCCGCTCGTCGCTGGTGTTTGCGCCGGGCGAAACTTTCAGCGCCACGCTCGTGCCCAACCTGTTGGGCCTGCCCGCCGGAACGGCCTTGCGCGTCAAGGCCCAGCTTACGGGCGGCGGGGCCAAGGGCTGGAGCAAGGAATTCGACGCCGTCACGCCGCCGAGCGAGGCAGAGTCCGGAGCCGGCATCCCGCTGGAGATCAAGTTGCCCGACCAGGAAGGAGTCTACGATCTGACGCTGACCGCGATCAACGCCGGTCTGCGCGAGCGATTGCCCTGGAAGCGGCCGATCGCCGAGCGCAAAGTGCAACTGGTGGTCGTGGGCGAGAAGCCGCAACGGGCACCGACCACCGACAGCCAGACGCTGGTTCGGCTGGTCGAGGTCGATCCGGCCAGCCCTCACTCTTGGGATCGCTTTACTCAATTGATGTCGAGCGCGCAAGGAATCGCTGGGTAGCGGCGATGCGGCTCGCTGGGATCATCCCAAGCTGGGAGCGCTCGTGCAGCTCGGCTCGAGCAAAGAGGCCACCGGCTGGGAAGCCTATCCGCTGCCGATCAGCAACCCCGGCCAGCCGCATATCCTGGAAGTCGAATATCCCAGCGACGTGCCGCAAACCTTGGGGATCAGCCTGATCGAGCCCAATGCGGCGGGCGCCGTGATGCCGATCGGCCTCGACTCGGGCGTCTACGTTTCCGACGAGGACGCCGAAAGCCCGAGTCAACTGCTCAAGCATCGTATCGTCTTCTGGCCCAAGACCAAGCTGCCGCTGGTGCTGATGACCAACCGCCGGCCCAGCGCGGGCCGTGTTCGGCAAGATCCGCGTGCTCTCGATCAGCGCCGGCCGCCGCCGCCTCGTCCGGCCGGACAGCGCCGAGGTCATGCTGGGCCGCGCGTTTCCCAAAGATGCGCCGGCCGGCGGCCGCTTGATCGCCGGCTACCTCGAACGCCCGTTGTTCACCGAAAACTTTTCGGCGCCCGAATCGCTCGACGCCTTCAGCCACCGCAGCCTCGACGACTGGAACACGTTTTACCTGGGGGCCATACGGCTGGTCGAGTACCTGAACTATGCGGGCTACAACGGCCTGATGCTCACCGTTTTGGCCGACGGCAGCACGATCTATCCCAGCCGGCAACTCGAACCGACTCCGCGGCACGACACCGGCGTGTTCTTTGCCAACGGACAAGACCCGATTCGCAAAGACGTGCTCGAATTGTTGTTCCGCTTGTTCGATCGCGAGGGATTGTCGCTCGTACCGGCAGTGCAGTTCTCGGCGCCGCTGGCCGAGCTGGAGCGCTGGCGGCACGAAAGCGAGTCGACGCCCGTGGGGCTGGAATGGATCGGCGCCGACGGCACCTCGCGAGCGGCCCGCACGCGATTCCGGCAAGGGCTGGGTCCCTATTACAATCCGCTCAACCCGCGCGTGCAGCAAGCGATGCTGGGGTTGGTCGGCGAACTGGTCGACCGCTACGGCACGCACCCGTCGTTTCGCGGCGTCGGGGTGCAACTGGCGACCGACGGTTACGCCCAGTTGCCCGGCAGCGACGGCAGCTTCGACGACGACACGATCCAGTGCTACGAGCGCGAGGCGAAAGTCACCGTGCCCGGCAAAGGACCGGAACGATTCGCCGCCCGCGGCCGGTTCCTGACCGGGCCGGGGAGCCGACCGTGGCTTTCTTGGCGGGCGGAAAACATGGCGTCGCTGTATCGGCGGATGAGTCAGGTGATCGTCGGGCGGCGCAAGGACGCCCGGTTGTATCTGGCCGGGGGCACCATGTTCGACGGGTCGGCGGTGCGCCGCAGCTTGCGGCCGGCGCTGCCCAGGCGGATGCGGCTGGACGACGTCTTGCTGGGCTTGGGACTGCGTCCCGAGAATTTCCACGATGATCCGGTGGTCTTCCTGCGACCGCAAAGCATCGAGCCGATGGATTCGCTCTCGGCCCATGCCGTCGACTTGGAGCTGAACCTGGCGCCCGAGGTGGACCGCTTGTTCGCCGGCAACGAGGCGGCCAGTCTGTTCTACCACGAACCGCAAAGACTGCGGCTCTCGGCATTCGATGCCAAGAGCCCCTTCGGCAGCGAAAACACCTACACCTGGCTGGTGTCGCAGTTCGCTCCGTCGGACCTGCACAACCGCGAACGGTTCATTCACAGCCTGGCAACCCTCGACGGGCAGGCCATGTTCGACGGCGGCTGGCTGCTCCCGCTGGGACAGGAAGAAACGATCCGGGAGCTGCTCAGCGTTTACCGAGAATTGCCGGCCGGCCAGTTCGAATCGGTGCCGGGTGAAACGCAACCGGTCGCCATTCGCCGCCGCGTGCAGAACGACCAGACGTACGTCTATCTGGCCAACGACTCCTCCTGGAATGTGACGGTCTCGATGACCGTCGAAATGCCGGCGGACTGCCGAGTCGAAAAGCTGGGGGTCGGTCCGAGTTTGGCGCCGCTGGTGCATAACGCCGCAGGCAACCAGTGGAAAGTGACCCTCCGGCCTTACGATCTGGTTGGCGCGCGGTTCTCGTCCGCCAACGTGAAGTTCGACGGGCCGCAGATCGAGGTGGCCGGTCACATCGACACTGTACTCGATCGCCGCATCCGGGATCTGAGCGCGCGAGCGGCGGCGTTGGCCAACCCGCCGGCGCTGAACTTGCTCGACAACCCCGGCTTCGAGTTGCCGCCGCCGGCCGATGCCCCAGTCGCCACCGGCGCTTCAGGCTGGACGGTCTCGGCGCAAGAGGACAGCGGCGGCGAAATCGACACCAGCGAAAAGAAAGAGGGGAACCAGTCGTTCAAGTTCAAGAGCGGCGCCGCCACCGCGACGCTGCGGAGCAATTCCTTCTCCACCCCCCAGACAGGCCGGTTGTCGATTTCGCTGTGGTTGCGCGTGGCCGATCGGCACCAGCAGCCGGCAGTGCGGTTGGCCCTCGAGGGACGCCAGGACGAAGGCGTGTATTATCGGTTTGCCACGGTCGGCGGCAGCGCCAACGGAGCCGTCGCGCTCTCCACCGACTGGTCGCAATACATTTTTCAGGTCGACGATTTGCCGGCCGACGAAATCCACGATCTGCGAGTCCGCTTCGACCTGACGGGCCCGGGCGAAATCTGGATCGACGAGGTTCAACTCTTCGACCTGGCGTTCAGCCCGAACGAACGAGTGGAACTGACAAAGATCATCGGACTGGCCGACTTGAAGCTGAAAAGCGGGCAATTGGCCGATTGCGCACGGCTGCTCGACGGCTATTGGCCTCACTTTCTGGTTACCAACGTGCCGCTTGCCGAGACGCCCAGCTCGGCTGCGAAGTCCCCGCCGGTTCGGCAGGCGCGGATCGAGACGGCCAAGAAACCGGGCATGTTGGATCAGATGCGAGGCTACTTGCCGAAGTGGTGGCAGTAGGAAGAAAGAATGAAGGCGGAAGGATGAAGGATGAAAAACGAGGAATGAACGAGGCCGCTTGCGCCACCCATGTCCTGATTGCTCCCTTCTCGTTTTTCATCCTTCAACCTTCATCCTTCTGCCTTCATCCTTTACCTTTCACCCCGGTGGCCAGGCTAGCGGTCGGCCGCCCAGTAAATGGAAATGCAAGTGATCGACCGACTGACCCGCGTGCGGACCGCAGTTGACGACGACGCGGTAGCCGTCGGCCAAATCGAGCTGCCGGGCCAGTTTGGGAATGACGGTCCAAATGTGGCCGAGCAGTGCGGCATCGGCGTCGGTCAGATCGGCGAGGGAAGCAATTTCCTTCTTGGGGATCACCAGCACGTGGGTTGGAGCCTGCGGCGAGACATCGTGAAAGGCCAGGCACTGATCGTCTTGATAGATGATCTTTGCCGGCACTTCGCCGTCGATGATGCGTTTGAAAATCGTTTTGGTCATGAACCCGTGCCGAGGATGCGTTGGAAATTCTTTTTTTGGATCGTGAATCAGCCGTCCAGCTGTGCCAGCGGAATAGCTTTGTCAACCAGCAGCAGCGGAATGTCGTCGATCACGGGATACGCGAGCAGGGCGTCGGCCCGGACCAGCGCCGCGTCCAGCGGTCGATCGAGCGTCAGGCCGGCGCGGTTCTTGAGTCGGCGGCCGGCGATGGCTGAGTTGATTCGAGTCAGGAGCTGGGCATCGGCATAGGCGAGGGCCGTCCGGTCGTCGGGACAAACCAATAGGGCAAGGAGTTTTTCTTTCATTCGCGAGTTGTCCGGGAACGCCGGGTTGCTGGTGTGCGGGAACACGTGTTGCTCGGGCGCCGGAGCACATGTTGCCGGGGTGCCGGAGCACCCGGCTGATGCGGTGCGGCAGCACGCTGACGGTAAGGTCGGCGACGTCTTTCCCAGCGTGCCCAATTTCCGGCCGGGATGCAAGCCCCCGGTGTTGTGAGGAACGATTGAGGCAGTGAAATCTTGGTAGCAAGATCCGTGCCGTCGAATTGACGCGGTGCTCGAAAAGGACTGGTCAAGTGAAGATACGGACTGTGCCGATAAACTCAGAAGCGACGAATCCCAGACCGGCACTCGATGTCTGGAAATTATTAATTATGAATCAACGCAGGCTGTTTCTGACTGGCGTTCTGCTGCTGGCTGCCACCCCTGCCATGGCTCAGGACGTTCGCTATTACGAGGACAACGGCATCACGTATCGCGAGACGACGCAGACCGTCAAGCGGCCGATTCCGCACACCGAGATGCAATCGCGCGACGTGACGTATTACCGCGAGCGGTACACGACCGACTTGCAGGATGTGACCCGCACCTACCAGGTGCCCGTGACGCAATACGTGTACGAGCCGCGCGTCGAGGGTCGCTGGAACCCGTTCGTCCAGCCGACGCTGACCTATCGCATGGTGCCGCGTACGCACTGGGAGACCAAGGTCGAGACGGTCAAGATCCCGGTCTCGCGCCGCGACGTGGTGCCGGAAACGGTCACCCAACAAGTGCCGGTGACCACGCACAAGATCGCCGAGGACAAGGTCGTCAGCCGGGTGGCAATCGGCACGACGGGCGCCGCCGGCGCCGGCACCTTGGCCTCGAATCCCTCCGGCACGAGCAACACCGGCGGGACGACGTTCAATGCGTCCAACTCCACGCTGTCCGGCGGCACGGGCGATTCGGTCGGCGGCGTGTCGAAGGTCGACCCGAATCAGCCCAAGCAGAATCCCGATTGCGCTGCCGGCGACTCGCTGCTCCGCCGATAGACGGTGTCGTCCCCAAAGCTGCGGCTCGCCCGGGTGCTATTTGAACCGCAACTGCATGAACTCGCGCACGCGACCCTCGATCGCCGGCTCGACCGGCAAACGCTCCATCGAGCTGGCGCCGTAAAAGCCGACGATGCCTTCGGTATGATCGAGGATGTACTGCGCGTCGGCCGGGTCGGCGATCGGACCCCCGTGGCACAGCACCAGGATGTCCCCTTTGATGCGCTTGGCGGCGTCGTGCATGGCTTGAATGCGGCCGGCCGACTCCTCGAGAGTCAGCGCCGTTGTCGCACCGATGCTGCCTTTGGTCGTCAAACCCATGTGCGGAATCAAGATGTCCGCGCCGGCTTCGGCCATGGCCCGGGCTTCGTCGGGATTGAACGCGTAGGGCGTCGTCAGCAGGTCGAACTCGTGCGCCGTGCGGATCATGTCGACCTCCAGGCCGAAGCTCATCCCGGTCTCTTCCAGGCTCTGGCGATACGTGCCGTCCATCAACCCCACGGTGGGAAAATTCTGCACGCCGGAGAACCCCGCCCGCACGATCTCGGGCAAGAACAGCTTCATCAGCCGAAACGGATCGGTGCCGCAGACGCCGGCCAGTACGGGCGTGCGGGTGGCCACGGGGATCACTTCGCGGGCCATGTCGAGCACGATGGCGTTGGCATCGCCGTAGGGCATCAGGCCGGCCAACGATCCGCGACCCGCCATGCGGAAGCGGCCCGAGTTGTAAATCACCAACAGATCGATGCCGCCCGCTTCCGACATCTTGGCGCTGATGCCGGTGCCGGCGCCGCCGCCGACAATCGGCCGGCCGGCGGCCACCTTGGCCCGCAATCGAGCGAGGATTTCATGGCGTGGGAACATGGGGCTCTTGGGGGAATGCGGAATTCGGAACGGGGAACTCGCAGCGGGTGCAACGTGCAACGCGGAGCTGGCGGGCGATCGAAAATGTCGATCCGAGTTTTCACTCAGCCGCGAACGAAAAATTACTTCCGCCTGCAACCCCTCTCCCTCCAGGGAGAGGGTAGGGTGAGGGTCTGCCAGCCGCCGAGGTTATTTTTCGTGCGCTCTTCAGTATCGCACCAGGTCTTTTGCTTGATCGTCGGGATGCAGCGTGCGGAGCACATCCTGAGCGCGCTCGGTCAGGAACCGCAGCTCGCTGCCCACGGCGATGAACTGCATCCCTTGCTCGGCCCGCTGTAGCGCAATCGCCGGATCCATGATGTGCATGCCGGTCGGCGTGCCGGTCTTGCGGCCGACGGCGATCACCCGCTGGATCGCCGCTTCGAATTCTTCGTCCGTGGCTTCCGTGCCGTCGGCTTTGCGCATCTGCGCGCGCAGGTCGACCGGGCCAACGAAGATCGCGTCGACGCCCGGCAGGCTGTAGATTTCCTCGGCGTTGGCCACGCCGTGCGGACTTTCGGTCTGCAGCACGACCAGGATCTCGTCGTTGGCCTGTTGGAAATACTCGCTCGAGGAGCAATCGAAGTTCAGGGAGTGCATGCCTCCCCCCAGGCTGCGATTGCCGACCGGCGGATACTTGGCCGCCGCGATGGCGATCTTGGCCTGCTCGACCGTGTCGACCATGGGAACCACGATTCCCCAAGCGCCCGCGTCCAGCACGCGCTTGATGTAGTCGTGATTGCCCTTGGGCACCCGGGCCAGCGGCACGCCGCCGGCGTCGGCCACGGCGCCAAAGATCATGGCTGCTTGCGACCAGTCGATGGGCGAATGCTCCAAATCGAGCGTCAGCCAGTCGAAATTGAGCCTCGCCAGGATCCGGCTGGCGAACAAATCGCCCGCGGAAAGCCAGGTGCCGAACGAAGGCCGCCCCTCGCGCAAGGTCTTTTTTACCCGATTGTGTCTCACGGTAAACTCACCGTATGCCATACTTTCAGTAAGATCCGCCATTTCCGAGTAAGCAGTGTTTCACACCGTTGCTCGAAATTCAAGGATCGGCGAAGATTGAGGCAGGGCAAAAGGGGAGGCAGCAGGCGGCAAGATGACGGAAGATTGCGCAGCAGCGACGGCCAGACGCGATTGGCGGATGACGCCGAGCGGCACTGTCCCCGGAGTCATTTCCGGGGTGCAGCCGGCTTGCGCCGTTCTGGCTCTACTTGCCCTGCTGCTGCTGTTGGCGTTCGATCTTGAGAGGCCGGCCCTTGCTGCCGGGGACACTCCGCTTTCGTTCGACGAGGCTTTGACCCTGGCGCTGGACGGCGCGAACCGCGCGCCGGCGGATACGGCGGTGCAGTTGGCAAAGGTTGAAGCGCTGCTCGGACTCGGCCGCCCGCAGGCCGCCGCGGAAGCCGCCATCGAGCTTGCCGACCGCCTGGCCGGCGATGCCGTCGCGCTGCCCGCAGCGGTTAAGTCCGCGCCGGACGCGGCATCCACCAAGAATCGTCAAGACCTCGCCTGCGCGCTGCGGCTGTGGATGACGGCCCGGCTGCGTCAAGCGCTGCCGCTCGACGAGCCCCGCGTGCAAGCGCACATGAACCGCTTGAGCGCCGAACCGGCACTCTCGGCATTGCGCTTCTGGAGCGAATCGCTCGCCGGCCGTGCGCCTTACCGAATCGCCGGCGGGTCGCTGCCCGCCGCGCTCGAGCTGAAGCGATCGACCGTCTGGTCCCGTTTTCATTCCCGGCAACTCGAAGGCATCGAGGCTGCGATCGGCGACGCGACGCTAGCGCTGGTGTTCATCGACACGGGCGCGCAATACACCATGCTGTCGGTCGCCGCGGCCCGGGCGGCGGGCGTGGTCGCCGCCGGTCGGTCGAGCGAAATGGTCGGCTTTGCCACGTTCGACGCCGTGCCCGCAATGATTCCCGAACTGCGGCTGGGCAGTCTCGTGGTGCGCGACGTGCCCGTCTTTGTCGGCGACTCGCCGGCCCTGGCTCGCGCCAAAGGCCAGATGGCGATCGGCACCGACCTGTTGCATCATTTGCGGTTTACGCTCGACCTGGATGCGGGCCGGGCCGCGATCGAGCCCACCGCCGGCGCGCTGCCGCTGGGCCAACATCCGCCGGCGGGCGCTTGGCAAGTGCGGCTCTGGCCGCTTGCGCAAACCTGCCTGGCCGAAGCCCATCTGGCGGGAAATCGCTACGCTCGGGTGTTGATCGACACGGGAAATTGGGAGGGAACCTTCGTTTCCGCCCGCTGGGCTCGCCGCAACGACGTCTCGCTCTCCTGGGAGCGGCTTGGGCTGTGGGTGCCGCTCGGTCCCCAGGCCGGAGTTCTCAGCGGGTTGGAACTCGGCGGACATGACTTCGACGAGCACCCGGTGCGGGGCCGTTTGCCGGCCGAGTTGGATCGGCTCGATCTGCTGGATATCATCGTCGGCCACGACGTGCTCGATCATCACCGCCTGACGATCGATCTGGCCGAGCGCCTGCTGCGCTGCGAAAGGACGCTGCCATGAGCCGATTTTGGGCCGCTTTAGCCGCCGGAACCGTGTGTGCCGGCGTCGTGATCCGGATGCTGGCGGCCGATCCGCCGAAGTCGCCGCCCAAGTCGCTGGCCGAGTTTGCCAAGGCCCGCGAGTTGATGGTCGACAAAGAGATCGTGGCTGCCGGAGTCAAGAACCGCCGCGTGATTGAAGCCATGCGCGACACTCCGCGGCACGAGTTCATGCCGATCTCCGAGCGGCCCAATGCCTATCTCGACATGGCACTGCCGATCGGCGAGAGCCAGACCATCTCGCCGCCGTTCATGGTCGCCTACATGACCGAACAGCTCGATCCGCAGCCCACCGACAAAGTGCTCGAGATCGGCACCGGCAGCGGCTATCAGGCGGCCGTGCTCAGCCCGCTGGTCAGGGAAGTCTACACGATCGAGATCGTCAAAGCGTTGGGCGAGCGCGCCAAGCGGACGCTCAAGCGGCTGGAATACAAGAACGTCCAAACGCGCATCGGCGATGGCTACCAGGGTTGGGCCGAGGCGGCCCCGTTCGACAAGATCATCGTGACCTGCTCGCCCGAGAAAGTGCCGCAGGCCCTGATCGACGAGCTCAAGGAAGGGGGCCGAATGGTCGTGCCCGTCGGCGAGCGCTACCACCAGACGCTTTACCTGTTCGAGAAAAAGAACGGCGAGCTGAAGTCCGTCGCGCTGCTGCCCACCTTGTTCGTGCCGATGACCGGCCGGGCCGAAGAACAGCGCGCCGTTCAGCCCGATGCCGCCAATCCGCAGGTCAACAACGGCAGCTTCGAGGAAGACGCCGACGGAGTGGTTGTGGGCTGGCACTATCAGCGGCAACTCGAATGGGTCGAATCGAAGAAGGCGCCCGCGGGAAAGCATTTCGTCACGTTTCATAACGAGGATTCCGGCCGCGGCGCCCAGGCGCTGCAAGGCATGGCGATCGACGGTCGCAGAGTTCACGAGATCGAGCTCTCGGCCTGGGTCAAAGGCAAGGACGTGCGCCCCGGCCGGATCGAAGGCGAGCAGGCGGCCGTCTACATCCAGTTCTACGACGAACGCCGTGCGCCGCTGACGCACTCATTTCTCGGCCCCTGGCGGGGCACGTTCGATTGGCAACGCGAGGTGGAAAAAGTTGCCGTTCCCCCGCAAGCCCGCGAGGCCATCCTGAATATCGGCCTGCGGGCGCCACCGGCGAATTGTCGCTGGACGATGTTCAAGTCGCGGCGGTCAAAAAGAAATAATCGGCCCGCCGACGTTCTCGCCGACGGCTGCCGAACGAGCCGTGGAGTTTATCTCCATGGTGCCCCGTCTGGCCAAGTTTCATTCGCTCCGCCGGCCGGTTATCATCAGGGGGCGTTCCCCGCCCAGATGAATCCCGCCTTGGAGTGTCCGCCATGAAAGCGACTTTGTCTCGCCGATCGTTCGTTGCCAGCTTGTGCCTGGCCTGCTTCGCCGCCCACGCTGCCGCGGGCGCCGATGCAATCGAACCCTTCAACGGCAAAGACCTGACCGGCTGGAAGGCCAAACATCCCGACAAAAGCCATTGGGCGGCCGGAACCGCCGCGCTCAATCCGCAAAACCCGGGCGAACTCAAACTCGCCGCCGGCACCGGCGAACTCGCCAATACCCAGGGAGGCGGCAGCGATCTCTACACCGAGCAATCGTTCGGCGACGGCCGCTACGAGGTCGAGGTGATGGTGCCCAAGGGCTCGAACTCGGGCATCTACCTGATGGGCGAGTACGAAATCCAGGTCTTCGACAGTTTTGGCAAAGAGCCGATCGGCATGGGCGACATGGGCGCGATCTATCGCGCTGCCGTGCCCAAGGTCAATGCTTCGAAGGCTGCCGGCGAGTGGCAGAAATTCGTGATCGACTTCCGGACGCCCAAATTCGATGCCGATGGCAAGAAGATCGCCAACGCCAAAGTGGTCAAAGCCACGCTCAATGGCCAGGTGATCCACGAAGACGTCGAGATCAAGGGAGTCACCGGCGGCGCGCTCACAGGCAAGGAAGCGGCCAAAGGCCCCTTGCTGTTCCAGGGCGATCATGGAGCGGTGGCCTATCGGAACATCAAAATCACGCCGCAGTGAGCATTGGAGCGGGGCTGGGGGCTGGCGACTGGGAGCTGGGGATCGCGACGCGGGCCGCTTTGGCACGTCTAACCCGGCGGTACCAGCACGTCCTCCCAAGCCGGCAATTCGGCCAGGTAGTCGGGCGATACCTGCTTGAGCCAAACGTAGCGAGCGTCGATTCGCTTGGGCGAGACGACTTGCGAGCCGACGATCCCCCAGATCAGTCCGACCAAGAAAACGACGACTCCCAGAACCACCAGCAGCGCGATGGGCTTCGTCAGGCTGGCGGCCACCACGGTCAGGCCGATGCCCCCCAATGCGAGCACCCAACCGATGGTGATTGCCCGCCGGCGCTTGCTGCGGTGCATGTCGCAGTAGCCGACCTGAATCGTGGCCGTGTGGCGGATGATCAGGGCCACGATGATGTAGAGCAGGATGCTGACCAGGATCAGTAGATACCAGACCGGCGAGTGCCAGGCCAGCTTGCGCAGTGAGTCGAATATCCGTGGGTGCGTTGCAGCGCGTGCAGCGCCGGCAGGGTCGCCGTCTTGGACATTCGCAGCAGCGTTCCTTCGCGCCACACACCCTGGCCGGGCGAAGAGACGAAGCTCGGGTCGATCGATGGCGTGGGACTGCGGTAAGGATTCTCGTCGGCCATGTAAGTTGAGGCGGATGCCGCTTCCTTTAGTTTGCCGCGATCTGCAAGAGAAGAATTGTCACCGGAAACTGCGGCACTCGCAAGCAAATCTCTTGGCATTGCGAAGCCGTCGGTCCCAGCAATGCCGTCGCTTCTTGCTCCCCCCGAGTCCCTAGCCCCGAGCCTCTAGCCCCTTTCCCGGCCCCCGCTCAATCCAGTTCGTCGAGCAGCAGCCGATCCAAGCCGGTCGGTTCGACGGTCGGCGCGGCTTGGGCATTGGCCAGCACCTCGACGAGACCGGCGACGACGTCCGGCGCACGATCGGCGATGTCGTTCACCTCATACCGGTCGCTGGGCTTGGCGTACAGCTCCACACGGCGCTGCGCCCGCGCCGCGGATCAGCAGGTGCCAGGCCGGCGTCCGCACGGCCCAATCCTGCGGGCCGCTGCGCAGGATCACGCACTCGCGCACGGTTCGCGCCTGCCAACGCGCCAGCGGCAACAGCGAGTGGGACGCGGCCGCAAACCCAGCGGGCGGCCAACCAAGCCATTCGGCCAGTGTGGCCGGCAAGTCGGCCGGCACGACCAACGCCTGGCTGCGGGCTAGCGCACCCAGCCCATCGGGGAATCGCAGCAGCCAGGGGATCTGAATGTGCTCGTTATAGAGCGCATGGTCGAATGGGCCCAGGCTCAAGTGCTCGCCCAGCGGATAGCCGCGCGGTGAAAGCAAAACCAGCAGCGTATTGGCCGCCAGCGGACCAGCGCGGAAATCGTCGACCAGCGCCGCCAGGCAAGTGTCCCACAGCGAAACCTGGCCCGCATAGGCCTGGGCAATGCCGAGCAGTTCGTCCGGATCGTAGTCGTGCGGAAGTCGCCGGCAGGGGGGCGCAACGAACTCGGGCGGCGGCGGATCTTCCTCGTCGGCGTAACCGCGGCGCAGCTCGTACGGTGCATCCCAGGGACCGCCCATGCCCCGGGCGTGCAGCCACAAAAAAAAGGGGGCCGCAGCCCAGCCAACAGTTCGCCCGCTGCGCCGACGAATTGGGCCGCCTCGGTCGACTCGATCTCGCCGGCCAGTTGGTCCGGCGCCGGGCTGGCCAGCAGGGTCTGCTCGCCAAATCCAGCGGACTCCGCCAACACCGCGACAGCCGGGTCATCGGTGAGCAGGGCGGTTTCCATGCCGCTCGCGCGGGCAAAGGCCGGCAGGGCAGGGCCTGCCGCTGCGGGTTCGTCCGGCCAAAACCCGGGCAATCCGTGCCATAAGCCGCGATACAGTCGATCGAGCTCGAGCGTGTCGGCCAGTGCGCGATCCAGCAGGAACGATTCGGCGGCCAGCCGGTCGATTTGCGGCGTGCGAATCCAGGTGTTGCCATAGGCGCCGACCTGCGCCGCCTGCAGGCAATCGACGACCAGGCAAATGACGTTTCGTGGTTCCAAGCTATGCCTTGCCGCGCTGTTTGAGCGTGCGTCAACTCGCGACAGGATTGTAGCTGCGGGGCCGTTCTAACGGCAGGAGGGGGCCGGGGGGCGATGGAACCGCGACGACGGGTGTCGTTCACTGTTAGAAATGTCCCGTTTCGGCATCTTTAGAAATGTCCCCGTGCTGTCCTCCCAAACGAGGATGCCTATTGGTCGACACAGTCGGTTATGTCCGGTATGAATTTCTGGCCCCAGCCCGGTGGTGCCTTCTTGATGGTGACCAGGAAGTCTGTCGCCGTGATATGTCACGACCGCGCCGGACTCCGCCTCGATGCCAGGATTAATATTGTCAAAGGACGAGCGCAAGAGGATCAGATTAGCCTTGCGATTGTATGATTGCTGCCGCTCCGTGATCCATCCCAGTGCCGCCGCAAACAGTGCGACGGCTAAAATGCAATTAGTACGTGACATAAACGCGGCAACTCCTCGAAATGGGGCAGGAAACGGTGTCAGGCAGGAACCGCGATCTGGTTCCTCTCCTCTTTCCACCTCTGACACCTCTTATCCTCCGATCAGGGCTCCCGCGGCGGCGTTTGGATTTGCAGCATCCGGAAATTGCTGAAGCGTGTGAAATGCTCGGCGTCGTTGGGAGCGTAAGCGGTCGTGAGGCCGACCTTCGGTTTGCCGTCCAGCGGAAGGTCGCATTCGCCCAGCTTCAGCCACTCCTCCTCAGGGGACGTCCGATAGTAGCCCGAAAGCTTGCCGCCCTCGATTTCCATCCTGAACCAGACCTGCTTGCCGTCGTTGAAGTTCTTGTGAAAACCGGCCACGGGCTTAGCGTCTTTTTCGGCAACGAGTTGCACGTGCACATTGTCGCCGATTTTTTCCTTCACCAAGATGATGTAGTTGTCGTCATCGTAATACCAAATCAGGCCGGCATTTTCGTAGCCGTTCGTGGGCTCGATATCGACCAGGACTTCCACGGCCAGCTTGCCCGCCTTGACCTCGGGCGGCGTGCGTAGTGGGAGATTGCCGCCGCCGTTCTCCTTGAGCCACAGGCCGCCCCGGGAAGTGCGTATGACGAGAGTACCGTTGTCCAGCCGCCAAGCCTTGGCGTCTTCACGCAACCACGTCCAGCCGTCGGCGAGCTTATCGACGAAGGGTTCGGTGAACAGGATCGTTTCTTGTGCGCTGACGACTGGCGCCAACACCAAGATGATCAAGACGACAAAGGATTTTGGAAAAGGCACGGTGTGCTCCCTTTCTTGAATGCGAGGGTGGGCTTGGTTGGCAAACGAGCAGCAAGGACGCAGGAAGGAAAAGGAGGAAGGAAAAGGCGTCAGGAACCGAATTCCGCAGTCGCTGCCGTCCATCGCGCCGTCTATTGTACCGCGGAAATCGCTCGGGGCGAACTGCCCGAGGGTTCGCTTATCGATGCCACCGGCGTCAAACTCGCCGGGGCGTGGAGCGACCTTTTTTTGCAAGAACGGCCATGTACCTGCTGCCCCCAATGGCGGCACGCCAGCTTGCTTCGCTCAAGCGAGCCATCCGCGCTCGACCGTGCCATTCCGCGCGCACGCCGAACTCGCGCAGACGAAGAAGAAATCCCACTGCAGAGGTCACAGAGGCACGCAGAGGAAGAATATTACACTTGAAATCCCCCTCCGCGACCTCTGCGGTAGACCTTCCGACCGCTGCCGAAATCGGCGCTACCGCGGTGGCGGACTGCCGATGGAGCGCACGATGGCCTCGCTGCGCGGCAAATCGAAGCGGAATTCGGCGTATTCCGCGAAGCACTTGCCGCTGTAGCGCTCGGCCGGCCTGGTGTCTTCATTCCAGACCCCTAGGCCGCCGCGCCGCGCGAATCGGCCGAGAGCAACTCCGGATAAAACGCCTGGCGGCGCGTTTCCAGCGCTCTGGCCACGATTCGGGCGATCGAATCGACCACCGCCGGATGATCGAAGTCGAACGGATGCATCGCAATCCGCAGCAGCGGCGCCCGTCGCCAGAAGGAAAACAACACTGGGCAGCCCCACAAACTGCTCTGCTTCCGCCACCCGGAGCGCGTGGCCCAGGTGATCACCGGCGCGGAAAACCGCTGGGCATGATGCAACGAGCGAATCGATCGATCGTCTTCGGTCCATTGAAAACCAAGCTCGTCGAGCACCGGATTGAGATCCTGGTTCCCCATCCACTTGGGCGCCACGAATCCGGTCGGGTTGAATCCCAGGCAGCGGCGAAACACCGCCCGGCCGCTGAGCAGTCGATCCCGGTTGACCGCCGCCGAAAGCCGGCTGAACTCACCCTCGTTCGAGCGCGGACTGCCCACCGGCAGCTTGCCGGTGATCCGCGAGCGACCGGCGTCCGACTCGATCTGCAAAGCGGTCTTGGAGCCCGGAACTCGCAAATGGAAATAGCCGTGCAGAAACCATTGCACTTCGAACGATCGCGGCCGCTGGCACCAGGTCTGGAATTCGGCATTCAGGTCGACCCGATGTGCGCCGTGATAGCTGGGCACGAGCAGGTACAGCAGTTTCTTGATGCCCCAGCGCGAGCAACGACTCGGCCCGCTCCAGCCGCTCTCGGTGGAACGGCGTCACGTCGTGCAGGGCGAAGTAAACGCTCAAGTTCGACATCGTCATGGGATCCCCCTGTCAGGCTGCTGCGCGGCGCTCTCCGCTGGGCAAATCGGACCGCTCGCCGGTCGATTCTTCGTAATAGGCAATCAACCGCCCGATCGCCTCGTCCCACGTGCCGTACCGCCGGGCGACGGCCTGAGCCGCGGCCGCATGCGGCGCCAGGTCGGCGGCCAGGACAGCGCGAATGGCCCGCAGAAAATCGGCCCCGTCGCCGGCGCGAAACACAAACGGGCTCTGCGCGTCGCTCAGCAATTCGGCCGCTCCACCGCGATCGGGTCCGACAACGACCAACCCGCTGGCCATCGCTTCCAACACGGCCAGGCCGAACGTCTCGTACGGACCGGGAGCCAGCAGCACGTCGTGTCGAGCGTAAATCTCGGCCACCTGCTGCCGATCGCTCACGTAGCCCCGGTAGTGCAAGCCGGGATACCGGGCTTGGGCAAAGTCGTGTTCCAGCGGTCCGCGGCCGACAATCGTCAGTTCGACGCCGGGCAGGCTCATGATCTCGGGCAATGCCTGCCAGAGCAGGTCGGCCGCCTTGTCGGGTCCGAGCCGGCCGATGAACAGCAGTCTGAGGGGTGGGGTTTCGCTGTTTGGTGCCGCCGTGCCGCTTGGGCCGGTGGATGGCTCGGGTCGCGACCTGGAGGGCGCGAAGAAGACGGGGTCGGATCCCAGCGGTTTGCGGACCAGCCGCCGCACGCCCCGGGCGCGCAAGTGATTTTCCATCGCGCGCGAAGTGACGATCGTCACCTCGTAACGTCGCTGCAGGCGGTAAAAGACGCGGCTCGCCAGGCTCGCCAACCAGGCTCGCCAGCCGTGCTTGAATCCGCGGCCGGCCCAAGGCACGACCCAGGTTTCGATCGGGTCGGAGTGGTACAGCGCAGCCAGCCGGTGGCGGAACAGGCGACCGATCGCCAGGCAAAAGATGCCCGTCAGGAACGGATCGCCGGCCTCCACGATCTGCGGTCGCAAGCGCCGCAAGACGAGCAGCACGCGCAGGTAGTCCAACATCAGCCGGTAGCCGCCGCCGAGCTGCAAACCGAAGACTTCGATCCGCACGGCCCGGGCCCCGACGCGGCGGACCGAATGTTTGGCGCCCGGCACGACCAGGTAATATCGGTGGCACCGCTGGCGATTGAACCAGGCGATCTTGCGCGATGGTATGTGCGGATCCCGCCACCGCTGTCGGAGTAGTTCGAGTTAATGTCGAGCGCGATCATGGCAGGTTCGTTTCGCCGTGTGTGAGCGAAAGGCGAAAAACCGAGAAGACGCCGGCGCCCGTTCGCCGTCCCGCCTTCATCCTTCATCCTTCCGCCTTCATCCTTTCCGCTAGTGCCGGAGCGAACGGCTGAGCATTACGGCGCCCAGCAGGACCAGGACTACGTCTCCGGCCCAGGGCAACGCAGCGGCGCGCGGCCCGATTCGGCCAGTTTGATGCAGAAGTTGTGCAAGGGATGGTTCAGCAGCACGACCGGCAGGAAACAAGCAAAAAAACTGGTCAGGTAGTCGCGGCTGCGGACCCGGATCGCGACCGGAATGCCGATCGTCACGTAGGCCAGACAAAAGAACCCGTTGGTCCAGCGGCGATTGATCTGCGCTTCGATCCAGTGCAAGTGCTCGCGCTCGGTTTCCAGTTCTTTGGTCGAGGCCACAAGCGCTCCGGCGCAGCGAATGCCATCCAATCCGCCGGCGACATCCGCGGCGCCTGTTCCAGCCGGGCAATGGCCGCCCGTTGGTCTTCGCGGACTTCTTGCAAGCTCGCCAGGCTGCAATGACGCGGCGGCCAGCGCGTGCTGCGGCCGGCCTCGCCCAGCGAAACCACTTGTTCCATCGTATCGGGAAAGGCCATCGACGCCACGTTGCCAATGTAAACCGTGCCGCGACGCATCACGATCGACAATCCCCGGTCGTGAGCCAGCGTTCGCAGTTCGCCGTCTTCGGCCGACACGGTAACCGGCTCAGGTTGATCGGGCCGTTCCATGATCAAGGTCGGTCGGACGAGCTTCCGGCCCACGACCCCTTTGACGTTCAAGGCCACGTGCCCTTTGCTATAACTGTGCTTCGTGCGCAGAAAGCGATAGGCAATCGCTTCGGCCGAATCGACCAGGACCCGTTGAATTCCCTTTTGGCCCCACGATTCGCCGACGTCGTACAGCCATACGCAGGCCAGACTGAGCAGCACCGCCACGAGCAACACCGGGCGAATCACCTTGAACGGCGAAATGCCCAGCGAGCTGAGCGCGATCAGTTCGTTCGAGCCTGCCAATCTGCCGAATACGCTGCACGCGGCAAACAGCGCCGCGGCCTGCATCGCATTGCGAGTTGCCTCCGGCACCAGATAGGGCAACATCAGCAGGATCTCGGCGGCACCGATGTCCGGCGGCAAATCGAGCGTTGCGCCGACGAACAGCAGCAAGCCCACGGCGATCACCAGCGCAATGAAGAACACCAGCAGATAATCGAACAGGACGTATCGGACGACGCTCTGCATGGAATCGATCGCACACGCGGCTGGAAACTCTGCGGACGCGGCTGCGAACCTCAGCGACAGGCCGCCCGGCCCTCCCCCGGCTTTGCTTTCCTGGCGGCCTGCCTGACTCGCTGCGCGTGGCGGACTCAGATAAACTTTCCGGCGGCGAAAGACAATCCCGGATTCCGCCGACTGCCCTCGCGGCAGACGTTCATCACGCGAAATGGAAAGACGTCGAGACTGGAGAACCCGGGAGGATGGGGGTTTTCTGATAGTTTGGCGAGACCTTAACCAGGCGAGCGGAGCACTCCACGACGCCGGGCCAAACTAGTTGGGGATTTGGCCGTTCTGGGGAGCCTTTCCTCTTGCCATGCCCAAGACCGTTGCGTTACTTTCCAGCTTAGACCGAGGGGGGTTGGGAGTTGGCTTTGCCGCAAGCCTGGCCCCTTTGCGCCGAACCCTGATTGCTCGCAGCGCCGAGCGTTCCGCAAACTCAAATGCCGATCGCCGCTGACGGCGTTCGTGCGGCACGACGCCGCGGGTGCCTAAAGCGCGGCAGCGGAGCGGGTTTGTCATTTCCGCATCAACCTGTAAAGCCATCAGCCAGCATGCAACGGCAGCCCGCCGGGGCGACGACCGCCCCAACTTCACTGGTGGATTTATTGGCGTAAGGGCCAGTGAGCGATGCGACGAGGTCGCGTTTCGCTTTCTCGCCGAAGACGATCACGAGAGCCGCTTTACTTACGGCGATCTGGACCGTGCGGCGCAGCGCGTCGCGGCAATGCTGGAAGAGTCGAGGGTGGAAGGCGAGCCGGTGCTGTTGCTGTTTCCGCCCGGATTGGACTACATCGCCGCGTTCTTCGGCTGCCTGTATGCCGGGGCCATCGCCGTGCCGGCGTATCCGCCGCGGCCCGGCCGCATGATGCGCCGGCTGGAGACGATTGTCTCCGACTCGGGGCGCGGTGGCGCTGACCAACAATTCGATTCGCAGTTCGCTGCGTGCTGGCATCGAGGAGTCAAAACAGCTCGCCGCCGTGACGTGGCGCAACACCGACGACCTTTCGGCCGCCACGGCTGTCCGTTATCGCCCGAGCCCGATCGCCGCTGACAAGGTGGCCTTCCTGCAGTACACGTCCGGTTCGACCGGCGAGCCGAAGGGCGTCATGGTTTCGCACGGCAACCTGCTGCACAATCTGTCTTCGATCTATAAGGCGTTCGACTCGCGCGACTGCATCGGCATGAGTTGGTTGCCCATGTATCACGACATGGGCCTGATCGGCGGCATCCTGGGCACCGTGCAGAGCGGCGGCCAGGCGGTGCTGTTCTCGGCGTTACGTTTCTTGCAACGGCCGCTGATCTGGCTGGAGTACGTCACCAAATACAAGGTGACGCACACCGGCGCGCCGAATTTCGCCTACGACCTGTGCGTCGACCGCATCTCGCCGGAAGAGCGCAAACATCTCGACCTCGGCAGTTGGCAGTGTGCGTTCAGCGGGGCGGAAACGGTTCGCGCCGAAACGCTGGACCGGTTCGCCGAGGCATTTGCTCCCTGCGGATTTCGGGCCGATGCCTTTTACCCCTGTTATGGGCTGGCAGAATCCACGCTGATGGTCACCTCGCGGATTCCTGGCGACGCGGTCGTGCGACTGAGCGTGCCGAAGCGGGAACTCGAACAGGGCGCGGATTGCCGGCGTCGGCGCCGGAGAGCGACGTGATCACGCTCGTCGGTTCCGGCACCGTGGTCGGCGATCAGCAGGTGATCGTGGTCGATCCGGAAACTCGGCGGCCCTGCCCGCCCGGGCGAATCGGCGAAATCTGGATCCAGGGGCCGAGCGTCAGCCGCGGCTATTGGAACCGTCCGGAACTGAGCCTCGAATCGTTCGCGGCCCGATTGGCCGACGCCGACTCGGGTCCGTTCCTGCGCAGCGGAGACCTGGGGGTCTTTCACCAAAGCCAACTGTTCATTACCGGCCGCAGCAAAGAACTGATCATCATTCGTGGCCGCAACCATTACCCGCAGGACCTCGAATTCACCGCGCAAGCCAGCAGCCCGGTCTTGCAACCCAACGCCGGCGCGGCCTTTGCCGTCCAGCGCGACGGACGCGAGCAGGTCGTGCTCGTGCAGGAAGTGCGGCGTGAGTCGCTGCGGACGATCGACGGCGCCAGCACCATCGCCGCCATCCGCCAGGCGGTTTTCGAAGAGTATGAGATCCGCCTGGATGTCGTTGGCCTGGTGCGGCCGGGGCGGATTTCCCGCACCACGAGCGGCAAGATCGAACGCTTCGCTTGCCGCCAGCGATTCCTGGACGGAGAAATCGAGTTCGTCGAGCTGTGGACGTCTCCGGCCGAACTCAGCTCGCCGCGCGGCGCCGCGGCGCCGCCCGTTGCGGTCGACGAACCGGCAGTCACGGTTCCGCTGAACCAATGGATTTCGCATTGGCTGGCTCGCCGGCTGCATCTACCGCCCGAGGCCATCGATCCCGGACAGCCGCTGGCCCATTACGGACTGGATTCGCTGATGGCGGTCGAATTGCTGCACGATTTCGAACGTCAATTCGGTCGGGAGCTGGAAATCGGCACGCTCGTCGACGCTCCGAGCATCGCAGTCCTGGCCGAGCGTTTGGCTTCCAAGGCGGACGATCCCGCCTGGCCGCTGTGGGCCCATGACACTTCCGACGCGCTGCTACCCGGCATTGCCCGGCCGACTTGGCGCGGGCCCTTCGGCGATCGGCCCGACGGCATTCTGGTGCGCGGCGAGTCGCCGGTGCGGGAAGTGATGCCCTACCTGATGCGCGGCCGCAACGAGAGCGTCGCCTATCACGAAGCGGCCTACGACATCACCCGCACCACGCTCTGGCTCGACCAGTACAACCGCCAGCACCCGGACCGGCGGGCGACGCTGTTCGACCTGTTCCTGTGGGCCGTGGCCTATGTGGCGCACGCGCGGCCGGGAATCAACCGGTTCGTCTCCGGGGGGCGGATTTACCAGCGCCGCGAAGTCAGCCTTTCGTTCGCGGCCAAGAAGCGCTTCGACGCGGCGGCCCCGCTGGTCACCATCAAACTCCGCTTTCCTGAAAAGCAGGAGCCTTTCGGGTCTTGCGTCGAGCGGATCGCCGCCGGAATCGACGAGGCCTGCAACGGTCCGCCTCGCGCGGTCGATCGCGAAACGCAGTTCGCCATGCGGCTACCCCGTTTCCTGCTCCGCACGGCACTTTGGGGTTACCGGGTGCTCGACTACTGCAACCTGCTGCCCGGTAAAGTCATCCAAAACGACCCACTGTACGCCAGCATGTTCGTCGCCAACCTGGCTTCCCTGGGACTCGACAACACGTTCCACCACCTCTACGAGCACGGCACGTGCAGCGTCTTCGCGGCCTTGGGCCTGCCCAAGCGAACCATCCTGCCGGCGGCCGGGGGCAAGTTCGAGACGCGGTTGGTGTGGCCGGTCCGCTGGACGCTCGACGAACGCATTGCCGATGGTTTCTACAGCGCCGGGTGCATGCGCCTGCTCAAGTCGATCCTGGAGAATCCGGGCGAATTCGTGCCGACGACCCGCCCGTAAAGGAGTTGTTGAAAAAGGGAACCCGCCTCCAGGCCGACCGACGGCATTCTCGGCGAGCTTGCTGTGCCGCGCGGTGCCTGCCCGTCTTTGCATCCTGACCGGTCGGCGCACCCGCCTTGCTTGTGACTCGCGCCGAGTACGCTAAGATTGAATGATTGGCGACGATGCACGATGTTCCCAAGCCAGGAAGGTGCCCCATGGCGATTGTTTCACCGCTGCGCATATCGACCAACGATGAGACCTCGCAAGCGACGCGGACGCTCAACATTCTTGTCACCGGCGGCAACGGATTCATCGGCTCCGTCCTCGTCCGTCAACTGAACGCGGCCGGGCATCGGGTCCGCTGCCTGCTGCGGCCCACCTCGAACACGAACCGCATCGACGATGTGCCCGTCGAGCGGTTCACGGGCGATGTCCGCGATGCGGCCTGCTTGCGGCAAGCGGTCGCCGGTCAACAGGCCGTGATCCATCTGGCCGGACTGAGCTCGTGGGATCTGATCGATTCGCCGGCGATGGGCGAAACCTGCGAAGGCGGGACTGCCAACGTGCTGGCGGCGGCCCGCGCGGCCGGCGGCGTGCGCGTCGTTTACGTGTCCAGCGTGCTGGCCGTCGGCAGCCGGCCCAACCCCGAGCCGGTCGACGAGACCAACCCTTTCGAGCTTTTCGCCGACAAGACGGTAACCCACTGCCATCACAAATATCGGGCTGAGGAGCTCTGCCGACAAGCGGCGGCCACGGGCCAGGAGGTGGTGATCGTCAATCCGACCGAAGTGTACGGGCCCAACGACGTGGGCCGGATCACGGCCGGCAATCTGATCGACTTTGCCCACAGCAACCCGGTGCTGGTTTGCCGCGGTGGCACCAGTGTCGTGCACATCGAAGACGTCGCGCGCGGCATGCTGGCCGCGGTCGAGCGTGGCCGCAGCGGCGAACGTTACATCCTGGGGGGCGAAAACATCACCCACCGGCAGCTCGCCGAACTGTTCCTCGATCTGGCCGGCCAGCACAAGCGCGTTCTGGCTGCGCCGAATTTCGTCTTGCGCAGGATTGACCCGCGCGGCCCGGGCCGTCCGCTGTCCGCTGCCCTACAACTATCGCGTGGTTCCCTATGCCACGCGCTATTGGTGGGTCGACAACAGCAAGGCCCGGCGCGAGCTGGGCGTCACGTTCCGCGACGCTCGCGAAACGCTGGCCCCGACCGTGGCCTGGCTTCAGCAAGCCGGGCTGATCTAGCGCATTACTTTCCCGCGGGCGCGGCGATCGGACCGTCCGCTTCGAAATAGCTGAACAGATCGCGCAGCTCCTGAGGCTGGAGTTGCTCCAGCAGCTTTTCCGGCATCAGCGATTGCGACGAAGCCCGCATTTCGTCGATTTCGTCGCGGGCCACCGTCGATCGCTGATTCTTGGCGTCGACCAGCGTGACCGCCTGCTCGCCGGCTTCCACCACGATGCCGCCGAGAATTCGGCCGTCGGTGGTCAGGATGGTCTGAGGCACGTACTCCGGTCGGATGGAGTTGCTCGGATCGACGATGTTGAGCAGCATCAGGCCCCGGTTGCGGCGATCGGCAGCGGTCAGGTCGGGCCCGATCTTGGCTCCCTCGCCGTGCAGCACGTGACACACGGCGCAATGTTTGACGAACAGCACGTGGCCGCTGGCCGAATCGCCCTGGCCTTCCGAAATCGAGCGATTGAGCACGACGATCTCGGCCTGTTTCTCGCCCGGCGTGGCCGTGCGGATCTTACCCCAGCGACGGTCGATCGCCGCGGCCAACTCCGGATCATCGTGCAGCAGCATCCTGCGCAATGGATCGACGGCGATGTCCTGCTGCGGGATCTGCCCGCGCTCGATGGCCTCCAAAAGCAGCCCGGCCGACGTCTTGCGGCCGGCGAGCAAGCCGATCGCCCGGCCGCGCAGCGGCACCGAAAGCTGCGCATAACCTGCGACAACCTGCTGGCCGATCCGCTCGTCGGAAAAATGCTCGAGCGCGGCCAATGCCGCCAGGCGGACCGGATCGGACGTACTGTCTCGCAGGAGCGAAAGCAGCACATCGACACCCGCCGGCGATCCGGCCTGGCCAACGGCTTCGATCAGCGGCAGCCGCGTGCCGTCAGGCTGTGCCTGGTCGGCAATGATCGCCAAGGCCCGACGTAGCGCCCGATCGCTCCCCAGTCGCAGCGCAAAGCGAATGATCTGCGGATCGGCCGATTGGTCGGACCACAATTTCGCCAGCGGCTGCTCAAGCGCGGCCGGGATCTGCTCGAGCCTGCGGCCGACGAATTCCTGCTCCATGGCCACCACTAATGTTCGCCGCGCGGCGTCGCTGGGGGCCGACTCGAGCAACCGTGCGCAGGCCGCATAGCCGGCGTCGCCGCCGAGCGCCGCAAAGCGGCGGATCAACCGCGGGGCTATTCTTTCGCTCACCAGCGGCAACTGCCAGGCCTGGGCGCCTGTGAATTGGTCGAGCACGGCCTCGCGCTCGCTGATGGCTTGCGCTTCGACGGCCCACCACAGCAGCAGCGGAATATGCGGGTCGTCGTTGTCTTCGCTGCGCTCGATCAGCGCGGACGAGGGCTAGCGCAGCCGGTCCCGGCAAGCGCCCGGCCGACGATGCCAACTGGCTCCGCACGGCGGGCTGCGGCTCGCGCCGGGCCAGTGCGACCAGACTGGCGAGCGTCCGATCGGTGACTTGCCGCTCGTCGCACAGCAGCCGCACGGCCCAGGCCCGCACGTCGGCGCTGGAATGCGACAGCAGTTTCTCGCCGTACGTTTCCGTCCAGCCGCCGCTGGCATACAGGGCCCACAGGCTTTGCAAGGCCACGTCTTCGCGGCCGGATCGTTCGATGCGCTCGGCGAGCTGCGGCCAGACATCCGGGTCGCGACGCTCGGTCAAGATTCGCCGCGCCTGCCGCGAGTGCCAGTCGTTGTCGCCGGCGAGCAGCTCGATCAACTGGGCGTTGGAACGCCGGCTCAGATCGAACGGCGCAAGCGGCCCTGCCCCGCGCGGCTGCACGCGCCAGATCCGGCCGTTGGAGCGGTCCCAGGTGTCTTCGGGAATCACGTGGTTGGCCCGCACGTCGTACCAATCGGCAATCCACAGCCCGCCGTCCGGCCCGGCCAGGCAGTCGATCGGCCGAAACCAGACGTCGTCGGTCGTCAGCAGTTCGCCGGCATGACGGGTCTTGAAGGTCGAGCCTTTCGGCTCGATCGTGTGCCAATAGATCGCGTTCGAGAGCAAGTTGGCGGCGATGTAGGAGCCGGCGAATTTCTCGCCCAGCGCAATCCCGGGGAAGACGATGCCGCCGCATGTCACGTGGCCGCCGCGCCAGCCTTCGTGCGCAGCGTGCTCGAAATAGCCGTAGGCGTGCGGATTGTGCAAGGGACCGTGTTTGGCAAATCCTTTGACGTAATAACCGCCTTGCACCTGGTGCAACAGCACGGAGCCGCCGAAATTCGTGCCCGCCAGGACGTTGCCGTGGCGGTCGAAATCGAGCCCCCAGGTGTTGCCGCCCCCTTCGGCAAACAGCTCGAACTTCTTCGTCCGCGGATGATAGCGCCAGATCCCCTGCTGAAAACCGATGCCGCGAATATCGGCCGTCACCGTGCTGCCTTGTGCGCCGTAGAGCCAGCCGTCGGGACCCCAGACCAGCGAATTGACCACCGCGTGCGCGTCCTCCATGCCGAAGCCGGCGAGCAGCACCTCCGGGTCGCCGTCCGGCACGTCGTCGCCGTTTCGGTCAGGATAAAAGAGCAAATAAGGGGCCTGGCCCACATAAACGCCGCCGTCGCCGAGTGCCAAGGCCGAGGCCAGGTTCAATCCGGTGGCAAAATCCTTGGCCTTGTCGGCCCGGCCGTCGCCGTCGGTGTCTTCCAGAATGGTGATCCGGTCCGCTCCCTGCGGCCCCTGGGGCGGCGGTTCCGGCCGGCGATCGTACCTGGTGCGCAGGTACTGGTCGACCTCGACCGGTTTGAGGCCGGCCGGCGCCGGATACTGCAAGTATTGAATCACCCACAGCCGACCGCGATCGTCGAACGTCATCGTCACCGGCTGGCGCACGAGGGGTTCGCTGGCAAACAGCTTGACTTCCAGGCCTTCGGCGACGCGGAACCGGCGCTGGGCCTCTTCTGGCGCGAGGGGCCCTTCGGCCCAGGCCCTCGCCGGCCAACGACCGCAGCCGATCAACAACAGCGCCCAGCAAGTCGCCGAAAATAAGGGCGAATTCAGGGACACGGCGGAAACCTCGTGGCAAGAAGCGGGGCGGGCAAGGACAGCCGCAAAGCAGCAAGCGGCTTGATTATTATAGGAGCCGCGCAATGGCGAAGCGAGCAAGACCCTCGATCGGTCGGCCGATGGACCCGTGGTTTCCGCCTGCTCATAGAGCGCTGGCGACAATGCACCCTAAACCCAGCAGCGTCGCGACGCCAAATTGTAGCCAAGACATGAGGCGCATTCCGCGTTCGAAATCTTCGCCGCGCAAGATCGACTTCGCGGCAGCGCGTAATTCGTCCGGCGGCACGAAGGTCCGGATGAAAGCCCTCGGTCGGGACGAGTAGAATCGGGTCAGCCCGGCGACCAGACCAAACATGGCCCAAGCGCACAACCCACCGGCCAGCAAGTCGCTATTCAAGGCAATCAACGACATGCGATCCATTTTAGCGATTCCGGACGGGTTGGGGACGCCGATGCGAACCACTTCCGGGCCGACCGGCCAGGGCAATGGTCGCCAGGGCTCCGGGCGAGAATCGGGCTCGCCTACCTGGGGCGCGGTCTGATTAAGCCGGTCGACAGGGCTGAACCGGGGCGGATTCGGGCCGGCAGCCGCTACCGTGCAGCGGGAGGCGATTTGTTTGACCGGTGCGCTTTGCGCTAATTATACTGGGTTGTTGATCTGGCATATCACGGCTCGCAGGCTGCTGCCTGTCGATTACTGCCTTACGCTCGCCTCGCCTTCGGGAAGCTGCCGATGTCGCGCCAATTTCGACGGTTGATGTTTTCGAGCTGCGGCTTGACGGCTCTCGTCGGGCTGGCCGGCGCCGGCCTGGCACGGGCTCAAGACGCTCCGAAGCCGGCTGCCGCTGCGCCGCCTCCAGCGGCCCCGCAGCCCGCCGCCACGCCCAA
Organism: uncultured Planctomycetia bacterium; assembly: GCA_963699445.1. Lineage (GTDB taxonomy): Bacteria > Planctomycetota > Planctomycetia > Pirellulales > PALSA-1355 > CAWCAX01. The sequence goes on along the minus strand of CAVOTX010000011.1, from coordinate 858,040 downwards.
GAAGGGCCCCTTTCGAGCGCTCGCTCCGGGTGTGGAAATCACGATTGGCCCCGATCGCCAGGAAGACGATACATTCAGCTCGCACGACGTGATTGAAATCCTGAACGGGATTCCGAATTTGAAGTGGACGCCCAAGACCGAGCCGACCACGACGACCCTGCGCGACATCGCCACGGCCGCGGTGTTCCGCCACAACATCTGGTATCTGGAGTTCACCTTCCAGCCAGTGAGAATGATTTGGGTCGACGTGCCGCAACCCACCGGCAAGATGCAGCGCAAGCTGATTTGGTACATGGTCTACCGTGTCAAGAACAAGGGCCAGCACGCCAAGCCGGTTCGCAAGCCCGACGGCACGTACGAAGTGCAGTTGGTGGACTACTCGGTCAAGTTTGTGCCGCAGTTCGTGCTCGAATCGCCGGATTACAAGAAGGCTTACCTGGATCGCTTGATTCCGGTTGCGGTGCCCGTGATCGAGGATAAAGAAGATCCCAACCGCCGGCTGCTCAATTCGGTCGACATCAGTGCCAAACCGATCGCGGTAACAACCGACCGAGCGGACCACAGCGTATGGGGCGTCGCGACCTGGGAGGGTATTGATCCGCGAGTCGATTACTTCTCGATCTCGATCCAGGGGCTGACCAATGCCTATAAGTGGACCGACCAGCCGGCCGAGTTCAAGATGGGCGATCCGCCCGGAAAGGGTCGCGTGCTGACCTTAAAGACCCTGGTGCTCAATTTCTGGCGGCCGGGTGACGAATTCGTCGAGGATCAGCGGGTGATTCGCTACGGAATCCCCGGCCAGGTTGACTATTCTTGGGTCTACCGCTAGAAATAGTGGTTTCCGTTTCCCCAGCGGGCAAGGTGGCTGGCGATCCAGCGCCCTGGTGTGTCTGCGAGCCTTGTGCTTGTGCCAGACGCCCAGACGTCGCGCTGCCGTCAAGGCCGAAGCGCAAAAGCCCAACGATTCAAATCGGAGAATTCCAGCCATGGCACATAAGAAGGGGCAGGGCTCCAGCCGCAACGGTCGAGATTCGAACGCGCAGCGGCGGGGCGTAAAGCGTTTTGGCGGCGAGAAGGTCGAGGCCGGCAACATCCTGGTGCGTCAGGTCGGCACCCGGTTCCACGCCGGCAAGAACGTCGGCCAGGGCTCCGACTACACCCTGTATGCGTTGGTCGATGGCGTCGTGAAGTTTGACCAGAAGAGCCGCCGCATCAACGTGATCGACGCGGCCTGAGCTTGCGGCGCGGCCTGAGCTTGCGGCGCGATACAATGCCGATTCCAGGGGTCCCCGATAGCGGGCGGCCCCTTTTTTGTTGGGATCCCCAAGTTGGAGTTGGTCCGGCCATGTCGCCGGCGACCACAGCCGGCCGAGAGCGGCATTACCGCTAAAGTGCTCTTTTCATGTTCGTCGATCGCGTTCAAATCGAAGTCCAGGCTGGCCGGGGTGGCGACGGCTGCGTCAGCTTCCGCCGCGAGAAGTACGTTCCGCGCGGCGGGCCCGATGGCGGCGACGGCGGCGACGGCGGCAGCGTAATCCTGGTCGCCGAGGCTGGCGTCGATAGCCTGGCCGCGCTTTCGCAACGCAAACATTGGCGCTCGAAAAATGGCGAACGCGGCGGCAGCTCCAATTGCCACGGCCGCAATGCCGAGGACCTGGTGATCCACGTCCCGCCCGGCACCGTCGTCCTCGACGCCGCCGCCGGTCACGTACTCGAAGACCTGTCCACCGTCGGGCAGCAGGTGGTCGCGGCCCGCGGCGGTCGCGGCGGAAAAGGAAATTTGCATTTCAAGTCGTCCGTCAATCGTGCGCCACGGGTGAACGCTCCGGCCGGCGAGGGCGAAAAACGCCTGCTGGTGCTCGAACTCAAGGTCATCGCCGACGTCGGCCTGATCGGCAAGCCCAATGCCGGCAAGAGCACGCTCCTCAGCCGCTTGTCCCGCGCCCGGCCCGAAATCGCCGACTATCCGTTCACCACCAAATATCCCAACCTGGGGATGGTGCAAATCAATCGAGACCGGTCGTTCGTGATGGCGGATATCCCGGGCTTGATCGAGGGGGCCCACAGCGGGGCCGGCCTGGGCCATGAATTCCTGCGACACGTCGAACGGGCGGGCATTCTGGTTCATCTGGTCGAGCCCATGCCGGTCGACGGCAGCGATCCACTGTCGAATTATCACGTGGTCCGCCGCGAACTCGGCGAGTACGATGTGGCCTTGGGACATCGGGCCGAGATCGTGGCCGTGACCAAAGCCGAACTGCCCGGCGCCGACGAAGTGCGCGATCGGCTGGCAGCCGACTTGGGACGCGAAGTGCTGGCCGTTTCGGCCGTCACCGGTCAGGGCCTGGACCTGTTGCTGCGAGCGATCACTCGCGCGCTCGACGAGCGACAAATACCCTCCTAAGCGAGTCGCAGCAGGCAGTTTTTCTCATGTCCGCCGATCGTAACTTGCCGCTGGTCGCCGTCGACATCGGCAACAGCCGCACCAAGTTGGGACTGTTCACCACCCTGGGTGCCGGACTGCCGATTCCCGATCGCACGCTGGCGCTCGGTCCCGATTGGCACTCGGCCGAGCTTGAATCCTGGCTGCCCGGCCCGGCAAACCGGCTGCATTGGCGGATCGCCAGCGTCAACCGCGCCGGAACGGCCCGGCTGCTCGATTGGCTCACCGGACACAACGTCGACCGCTGGCAGGTGCTCTCCGTGACGGACTTTCCGCTGGCTGTGGATGTCGCCGAGCCGGACAAAGTCGGCATGGACCGATTGGCCGGCGCCTTCGGCGCCAGTGTCTTGAAGCAGCCCGGCCAGGCCGCAATCGTGGTCGATCTGGGCAGCGCGATTACCGTGGATCTGGTTTCGCCGGCCGGGGCCTTCTGCGGCGGCGTCATCATGCCGGGCATCGCCATGTCGGCGCTCGCCCTGCACCAGTTCACCGACTTGCTGCCGCTCGAGCCGATGGTCGAGCTTGCCGATCCGCCTGACGTCTTGGGCAAGACCACGAGCGCCTGCCTGCGCGGGGCTGTACTGGGGCGCGATCGGCGCGGTCCGCGAGTGCGTGGCCCGTCTGAACGAGCGCCGAGAGCGCCCGCAATTGTTCGTCACCGGCGGAGCCGGCGCTGCCGCGGCCCAGCTGCTGGTCGACTCGGGTGGCCAGCCGGCCCAACTCGTGCCGCACTTGACGTTGGCCGGCATTGCCTTGATGGGCGAAGCCCGAGCGGGCGAATGAAGGCCGGCCGACGACCGGCAAGTCGGTGGATCAGACCGATTCATAAGCCGCATCGCAGACCGGCGAGTCAGAATTCTCAAGCGAGCAAGTTGTGTCGTCATTCAACTTTGTGTCGTCATTCAACTCCGGGTTGTCAGGCAACGCTGGCCCGCTGGCAACGCGTGAACTGGCCTCCCGCCCGGCGACCTGCGCGGTCCGGCTGACTCCGCCCGGCCGGGGAGCCGTGGCAACGGTGCTCGTGGCCGGCCCGCGGGCAATCGATTGCACGGCCGCGTTGTTTACGCCGAATTCCAAGCGGCCCCTGGCGCTCGAACCTTGGGGTACGATCCGCTGCGGACGTTGGGGTACTTCTGGGGGCGAGGAAGTTGTCGTCGTGGTGCTCGGGCCAATCCGGGTCGAGGTGCATTGCCACGGCGGAGTGGCGGCGCCACAGGCCGTGCTGGATTCGCTCGCTGCGCTCGGCTGCGAGCCGCTGGACTGGCAAACCTGGCTCGCGACGAATGACAACCAGATCATGCGAACCGAAGCCGTGCTTGCGCTGGCCGCCGCCCGCACCGAGCGCACGGCGGCCATCCTGCTCGACCAGTACCACGGCGCGCTTCGCGCCGTTGCGCAGAAATCCAGCAGCGACTGGCAAGCCACGATCTGGTGGCTGCCCGCGCGCTGGTCGCCGAACTGCTCGATCGTTCACTCGTCGGCCGTCATTTGACCGAGCCCTGGATGGTTGTGCTGGCCGGACCGCCAAACGTCGGCAAGAGCAGCTTGATCAATGCGCTCGTCGGGTATCCGCGGGCCATCGTTCACGATGCGCCCGGCACCACGCGCGATCTTGTCACGGCCCCGGCCGCGCTGGCCGGCTGGCCGGTCGAATTGACCGACACGGCCGGCTTGCGCTTGACCGACGATCCGTTGGAAGCTGCCGGCGTGGAATTGGCCCAGGCGCGATTGTCGTCGGCCGACACGATCGTGCTGGTGTTCGATATCCGCCAGCCCTGGGACGAGACCGCCAAACGGCTGACCGCTCGCTGGCCGGCCGCGATTGTGGTTCATAACAAGTCCGACTTGGCGGCGCCGGGCCTCGATTGGCGCCCAGAGGGAATCTGCACCAGTGCCACCACCGGCCATGGACTCGGCGAGTTGGAGCGGGCGATCGTCGAGCACCTGGTGCCGGTCGAGCCCTCCGCGGGAATGGCCGTGCCTTTTGCCGGCAGGCAAGTCGAATGCTTGCAGCACATCGCGGCGGCGCTTGTGCGGTCGGACACGGTCGGCGCGCTGGCGTTGCTGGCGCAGTTGGTCGATGGCGGCAGTTGCTAGCTGGCCGCCAATCGCGAGGCTCCGCGGCCGGCGCAGTTCGAACTCGTCTGGACGCGCGGCCGATTTCCGGCTATCAGTCCTCGCGTTGAGCCAGAAATCTTCCCGGGTAGTGGCGGACGGCGCTCGCTGATTCGTCGGCTTCGGGAATCCATGCTGCCGTGGTTCGGCGCTGCTCAAGGAGGAGCAGACTATGAAGGCCAATTCGTCATGCTCACACTCGGCGACGCTGTTCGCGCTGTTATTCTGCGTCTCTATGGTCGGCCGACTCGCCGCAGAAGATTCGGACGACGAGCCGACTCCGGCCACTCCGGCTGCCAGCGACGCTGGCTCTGATGAGGCCCAATCCGACGATCCTCAGTCCGACGACGCCAAGTCGGAAGAAGCAAAGTCCGACGACACCAGTTCCGACGATACGAGCGCTGGCGATACAGGTTCCGGCGACGCCGATGCCGAAAGCGGCACGACCGCCGAGGCGGCAGACGATCAGCCCACTGCGGCCACCGGCGCCGATCCCGCAGACGCCGACGAGCGCTCGCCGGCGGGTGAAAGTCGGTCTGCCGACGCCGCGGCTGCCGAGGCCGGCGCCGACGACCAGGCCGCTGCCAAGCCAGCCGGATTGCCCGCCAAGGCAAAAACGGATTCCGACGCGGCCGCTGGCCAGCAGCCGGCGGCGGCCGACGAGGAGCCAGTCGCGGCCGATCCTGGTCCTTCGCTGCAACCGGCCGAGAGCAAGTTGACGATTCACGCGGCCAGCTTCAAGGGTATCCAGCCGGGCACGTCGACCGCGGCCGAGTTGGCCGAAGGCTGAGGCGCGCCGAAGGAAATTCGCAAGCAAAAAGGGCGGCGGTTGCAGGTCTACCAGATCGACGCCTTTCCGCGCGTCACGGTCACCTTGGCATCCGGTGTCGTCAGCTCGGTGGTCGTCAACCTCGACGAGCCGATGGGTTGCGAGGCGCTGGCGCGGCAACTCTTGATCGATGACATTTCCAGCGTTCAAGTATCCGACGACAAGGGTCTGCTATTGGGCGAATCGTTTCCAGAGCGGGGCGTGATGTTCGGCTACGCGCCGAAATCCAACCCGCCGCGGGTCTCGCAAGTCGTCCTCGAGCCCATCGACGCGGCGCCGTTTCTGCTTCGCGCCGAAACGCACTTGCACACCCATTACGCCCGTTGCCTGGCCGACGCCAATGCCGCTTTGACGATCGATCCCAAGTCCGCCCAAGCGCAGGGTTTGCGGGCCAGGGTCTATCTTCGCGCAGGCGACATTTCTCAGGCGCTGCATGCGGCTCACGCCGCGGCCGACCTGGAACCGCAAGAGGCGGAATGGACCCTGTTGGCAGCCAAGATCCTGATCGAGACGGCCGATTTCAAGCGGGCCCAACAGAAAATCGACAGCGTTCTCGACGCCAAGGAAACCTCAACCCTCACCAAGGCCAAGGCCCACACGCTGCTCGGCGATTGCCTGGCACTGGCCTTGGCCAGCGACGAGCAGGCGATGAAGCACCATCTTCAAGCGATCAAATTGGCCGAGCCGCTGGTCAACAGTTCGCGACTTACGGTCCGCCGCGGCGCAAAAAGAAGTGCTGCTCGACGCCCACCTGGGTGCGGCCGCCGACGTCGGCTGGGGACATTGGCAGCAGAAGAACCCATCCATCACCAAATGGGTCGAACGGGCCAGTGCTTTCGCCCAGGATCTCGTGCAGCACGAGCAGGCCGAGGAAGACCTGCTCCAGCGTGTCGATCGGCAAGCGCTGGCCGCGCTGGCGGGGGTCGCCGAACCGTCCGATGCGGCCAAGTGGATCAAGGACTACATGACTCGCGCCGGTCAACTCATTGCGCAAACGACCGACACGGCCCGGCAGTCGCAACTGGAGTGGGAGCTGGGCCTGGTATTGTCCGATGCCGCCGGCATCGAAGAGGCGCGGGGACACCATGAAAAAAGCCTGGAATACGGCCGCCTTGCGCTTAAACATCTGGAAGAAGGCAAGCCCGCCGGACGGCAGCTCCCCTATTGCGATTTCCTCCTGGGGCAGTTGTTGTACAAACTCGGGGCGACGGCGGCCATCGGCGAACACAACCACCGCCGCGCCGTCGAGTGGTACGGCCGCGCCGTGGCACTGTTGGAAACGCCCGTCCCGCCGTCGCGACTGACCGACCCGGGTCGACACGGCGAGACCTTCGTCAGCATCGCGGTCTCGTATTGGGAGCTGGGCCGGCGCGACGAGGCTCTGCGTTTGACCAAGCAGGGGATCAAACTGATGGAGCAAGCGATCGAAGACGGCCTCTTGGCCAGGTCCGCGCTGGCCGTGCCTTACGGCAATCTGGCCAGCATGCACGCCGAACTGGGCGACAAGCGGCTGGCGGCCGAGTTCGCCGAGCTCTCCGCCAAGTGCCAGCGCACCAAGCGCTAGTCTGGGCTGACCCGCTTCACTCGGCCGACACGCCGTGGGCGCCAAAGCTGCGAGCGATTTGTCGCAAACGGCGGGGGCCACTTCGATCGACGTTTCGGCGTGCAGATTCCGCTGGGGCGGGAGGCTAGTTTTCCACGGCGCTTTCGGCCGGGACAAGCTTGCCCAACAATTCCCGCAATTCCCGCAGCTTGATCGGCATCGAAATGACCACCCGGTGCTTGTCGAGTTTGGCCAGCGATTTCCACTTCTGCTGGCTTTCGGCCAACAGCAGCACGGCCGGAATCGATTGGGTCGCCGAGTCTTCGCCGAACCGGTTGAAGGCGTCGAGTGCCGGCTCGCCCAGGCCAGTCGCGCAAAACATCACGCAGTCGGCCGCCTTGACATCCTCGACGAATCGCCCCAGAGCACGTTCCGGATCCTGCGTCACCAGCACGCGATAGCCGCTGCTCTTGAGCCGCTCGCGCAGGATATTCTGCAACTCGACGTTCGATTCGACCACCATCAGCGAGCGCTGCGGCCCGGTGGCCGCCAACGTCCTGGACCGGGCGGCCGAATCCGAAGCGGCGGTCGGCACATCGGGCTCGTTGATCCTCAAGGCCGCGATTTTCAAGTCGGCCAGCATTTCCGCCGGCGACTGGAATCGCATCGATGCATTGAGCTCGATGGCCTTGTTGACGACCGCGGTGATCGATTTCGGCAGACTGGCGTCCAAGATGCTGATCGGGGTCACGTTCTGAAAACGGGTCTTGCTCAACCGCTGCGTGCGGTCGCGCGTCTCCACGATCGGCGCGACGCCCGTCAATAAGTGGTAATAGATGCAGCCCAGGAAATAGATGTCGCTGCGCGGATCGTCTTTGCGCACGCCCGTCGCGCGCTCCAAACCGGCGTAGTCGATCGTGCGCGGATTGGCGGCGTCGGAATCGTCCTCCGTCCCCTCGCCGCCAGCCAGGCCGAAGTCCACGATCTTCGCCTGACCGCGACTCGAGACCAGGACATTCGACATCTTCAGGTCACGGTGGCAGATGCCGCGCTCGAACGCGTAGGCCAGGCCGGCAGCGACATCGCTCACCAGCCGGGTCGCTTCAGCCGGCTCGAATTTCTTACGAATCCGGATGAACTCGCGAAGATTGCGCCCCTCGACGAAGTCCATCACGATAAAGTGACTGTCCCCCTGCGAGACCACTTCGTAGATCGGCACGATGTTCGGGTGCCTGAGCGTGGCACCCATCTGCCCTTCGCGGCCGAACCGCTCGGATTCGACCGGGTCTTCCACGTAGCGCTTGCGCAGCACTTTGACGGCGCGGATTTCGCCGGTCGACTTGTGCGCAGGCGCGGTACACGCGCGCGAAAGTGCCGGTGCCAACCAGGTACAGGACTTTGTAGTCGCCGTAGAAGAAGCCGGTCCGCTCGCCGCGCAGCATGCGCTCGGACTGGTAATTGGTCAACAGCTCGCGACACTCGAGCAGTTGACGAAACTCCTCGCCGGAGATCTGGCGGCCACCGACCGAACCCCAAATCTCCTGCAGTTGGCGCTCATCGAGCAGATTCAGGTCGAACGCGCATTGCGCGATCTGTTCGGCCGTGAACTCGACCATGCGATGCCATTCCCCCTCTTTTCCACGTCACTCGCACGATCAGGAATCACTGGCCGCGCATGCTCGGCGGGCAAATCGTCGTTGATTGTATGGTATGCGACACATTTTGTCCGAGCAATCGCCGATTATCGTCCCCGCGGGCCGCGGCGGCATCTCAGGCCTGTTCCAGCTTGCGGCGATATTCGTCCCGTTCGCGCCGCGTGGCTTCCAGATCGAACATCAAGTATTTCATGTCCAGCCGCAATTGGCTGAGGGCGTCCTGCACGAGTGTCAGGATTCGCCGCCGGCGGGTCGTGCTCTCCACAACGCGGGTCAGCAGCGGCTCGATCCGTAATCGATCGCCCAGCGGCAGCGCCGCGACCGCCGCAGCCAATTCGCAGAAGTCTTTGGAAATCGGCTCCGACTTGGAATTCTCCACGTGCGACGCTTGTTTCATGTTTGGCATTCTCCGGGTGTGGAAATCAGGGCACCGATTGAGAAATGCAGTTCGCGTGCCGCAATCCGGTGAGGGAAAACAAGTGGCGAGCTAAGTAGTTTCAATCTAACAACTTGAGAAACTTTTCCCAGGGGGCGGCTGCCGAACTCGACGCGGAAGAAACGCCACGCCTGATCTTTCCGGAAATCGCAAATGCTGGTACAAGCCCAACTTGCGCCGTTTACCCCGGTCCGGCACCCGCGTTGCGTTTTTGCCGCGGCCGGGACCCTGCTTGAACCCGGCTGTCCCCTCGAAATCTCGATGTTCGTCTCGCGTGCCGTAGCCGGCTCGATCCTGCTTGTGCTGTGCCCCTGCTGGGCTGCCGCCGAACCCACTTTGCGCGAGGGCTTCGAGGAACCCGAGCCGACCTGGCGAGACGCCGGCGGAGATGGCAATTACAAAATCGCCGCGCATGCAGCGCACCTTCACCGGAAGCCACGGCGGTCGCGGCTGCGAACGGCTCAGGGTCAGCGGCGATAACGGTTCCTACGTCTACCTGAGTCACGAGATCGGCGAGGCGCGAATCATCGGCGAGCTCGCCGCCAGCGTGTGGCTCAACGCCGATCGTCCCGGACTGCAAATCCTCCTGCGGGCCGTCCTGCCGCACAGCATCGACCCGAACACCGGGCGGCCTTTGACCACGTTGCTAAGGGGATCCGGTTACACCCAAGCCGGAAACTGGCAGCAATTGCGCATCGACAACCTGCCGCGCTTGCTCGAGCGACAGGTACGGGTGTTGCGCGCCGAGCACGGGCCGCAGATCGACGATCGCGAGGCGTTTGTCGATCTTGTGCTGCTCAACGTGTATGGAGGCCCCGGCACGACGACCGTGTCCATCGACGATCTGGAGGTGGCGGGCATTGTCGGCCGGCCGGCCTCGGAAGTGCCGGCCGCCAGCGCCGGCCGGCGCCGGCCGCTCGATTCCGCCGCAGAACGACTGCCATCGACGACTACCGCAGCGCCGGCCGCCGGCGCCGCAATGGCTGCCACGGCGCAGTCTCAGCGGCACGGGACTGGTTGTCGGAGACAAGCCATTTTTCCCCCGGCTGATCGAATATCGGGGCGAGCCGCTCGAACGGCTCAAAGTTCTGGGATTCAACGGCGTGCGTTTGACCGGCTCGCCTTCGGCCGAATTGCTGCGCGAGGCGGCGGCTACGAACATGTGGCTGATCGCGCCGCCGCCTTCGTCCCGCGAACTGGAGGCTCGGTTGGCCGGCGGACCGGCCGGCAGGCTGGATGCCCAATTCGACCCGGTGCTGGTCTGGGACCTCGGGCAGGAGCTTTCCTCGCGTCAATTGGAGGCCACCAAGGGCTGGTCGCGGCTGGTGCGCTCGGCCGACCCGCATCGACGTCCGATGATTTGCGACGCGGACTCCGACTTGCTCGCTTACAGCCGAACGGTCGACATGCTTCTGACACATCGCGCCCCGTTGGGAACGACTTCCGACATTAACCACTATGCCGCGTGGCTGCGGCAGCGGCCGCAATTGGCACGTCCCGGCACGCCCACCTGGACCATGATTCAATCGCAGCCTTCGACCGGCTTGCTCGAACAAATCGCCTGGCTCACGGGCAATTCAAAAGCAAGTTTTGCCTGGCAGGACGAACAGATCCGGTTGTTGACCTTCGCGGCGCTGGCCAGCGGAGTGCGCGGCATCTGTTTCCAGTCGCAGACACCTCTGAACGCTGCCGATCCGGCCACCAAGCGCCGTGCCGCCCTGATGGAATTGCTCAATCTGGAGCTCGACTTGATCGAGCCCTGGTGCGCATCGGGCAATTTCGTCACCGCCGCCCACGGCACCGATCCGGATACTTCCGCAGCCGTGATGCAGACCGAGCGGGCTCGCCTGGTGTTGCCGCTGGCCGCGGCGCCCTTGAGCCAGTTTGCGCTCCGCCTGCCGGCCGGCGGCGTGGCCCGGTACGTCGTTCCGGGAGTGCCCGAATCGAACGACGCCTACGAACTGATGCCCGGTGCCCTGCGCCCGCTGGCGCACAAGCGCGTCGCCGGCGGCATCAGCGTCGTATTGCCGGAGGGCGAACAAGGATCGCTCGTCGTGCTGACGCAGGATCCGGCGGTGATTTCCAACCTCACCCGGCGCCGCCCGCGCGGGTCGACGGGCCGCCGAATTGAATCTGGAACTTGCCAACCTGCACCTGGCCCGGGTCGACGAGATCGGGCCGCAGCTAACGGCCAAAGGACACTCTGCAACGCAAGCCCATGCGCTGGTCGAGAGTGCCCGAGCCGGCCTCAAGCAAGCCGAATCGCGGCTCGCCAAAGGGGGCTACGCGGAGGCCTACATGCAGGCCCGGCGATCCGATCAACTGCTGTATCAAGTCGAACGGTTCTGCTGGGAAAAAACCGCGGCCCCGGCCGGAACAACCGTGAGCCTGCCGCTGGGCGTGGCCTACGAAACGCTGCCGGACTATTGGCAATTCGTGTCGCAATTCATGGGCCAGCAAAGCTCGGCCACGCGGGGCTCCAACCTGCTCGCCGGCGGTGAATTCGAAGACCTGCAAGCCATGCTGGGGAGCGGTTGGCGGCACTATCAACATCCGCTGGCCAGTGTGGTGACCGACGTGCAACTATCCGCCGAGAAAGTTCACGGCGGCCGGCTCGCGCTGCGGCTGCAAGTCAACCCGGCCAAGCCCGAACAGCCCCCCACGCTAGTCGAAACGGCGCCTTTGTGGGTGACAACGCCGCCGCTGCCGGTCGAGGCAGGAGGCGTCGTCTGCATTCACGGCTGGGTCAATCTGCCGCAGACCCCCGTCGGCAGTGTCGACGGACTTTTGATCGTCGATTCCCTGGGCGGCGAGCCGCTGGCCGAGCGCATCGGCCAGACGAAGGGCTGGCACGAGATCACGCTGTTCCGCGTTGCCGCTCGAAACCAACCGCTGACCGTGACGTTCGCGCTCACCGGACTGGGCCAGGCCTGGCTCGACGACTTTACCGTTCAGTCAGTCCCGCGCCGCGCGAGCGACGTCGAGCAAGTGCAGCAACCCGGCAAACCGGCCGATTCGCTCTCGCGCCGCTGAAGTGCCATCGTGGCTGGCCAGATTCGCTCATGCCACGCGCGTGACACCGGGAATGGCAATCTTGACTTCCGGTGCTGGCCCCCAGGCGTACTGCGCGGGCTTGAGCTCTTCTTGCGAGTCGAAGGCTTGCTGCCAGGGGATTGTCTGGCCGGTGTAGGTGGCCATTCGGCCCTGGATCGCCAGCAGCGTGCTCAACGACATGTAATTGCCCTGGTTGAGCGGTTCGCCCGTGCGAATGCTGGCAAACAGGGCGTCGTGTTCGGTCTGATAGATGTCGTTATCGACGCCGCGAAAACGCCAGTTCTGCTCGCCTTCGATTTGCAGCTTTTGCTCGGAAATGTGGGCCGAGCCGCGCGTGCCGATGACGCGCACGCTCATGTCGCCAGAGCAACCCGCCTGCTGCCGGCAACAGCTCGACAGCCGGGTGCCGTCGGCATACTGATACATCACGGCATGGTGATCGAAAATGTTTCCGAACTCGGCTCCGGTGCGGACCTGGCGTCCGCCCGTGCCCGTGGCCGTGGCGGGATACTTTTCCTGCATGACCCAGGCGCAGACGTCGAGAAAATGCACGTGCTGCTCGACGTTGAAGTCGCCGGAGAGCCAGGTGAAGTAATACCAATTGCGCATTTGCCAGTGCATGTCGGTCCAATCCGGCTGGCGCGGTTTCGTCCAGATCGGACCCCGCAAGTCGTTGGCTTCGAGCGTCAGGACCCGGCCGATCGCTCCGTCATGGATCCGCTGGATGATCTCGCGAAAGCCGATCGAGTAGCGCAGGCACAAGCCCGAAACGACCGAGCGCCCCTTTTGCTTGGCCTGCTCGCAGGCGGCCAGCACGCTGCGGATGCCGGGCGCGTCGACCGCGACGGGCTTTTCGGCGAAGATGTGCTTATCGGCGGCGACGGCCGCCTCGAGGTGCATCGGCCTGAAATGGGGCGGACTGGCCAGGAGCACCACGTCAACGTCGCTGGCGATCACTTTCTGGTAGGCGTCGAAGCCCACAAATTGCCGCTCGGGCGGCACGTCCAGCTTGGCGGCGATGTCGGCTTCGGCCTGCAAGTTCGTCAGGCTCGACTCCAGCCGGTCGGCGAACAGATCCCCCATGGCCACGAGCTTGACGGCCGAATCGGCTTTGAGCGCTTGCGAGGCCGCTCCGGTGCCGCGGCCTCCGCAGCCGATGAGCCCAATCCGCAGCACGTCACTGCCGGCGGCGTGGACCGGGCGGCAAGTGGCCGCCGCAATGGCGGCGGCAGAGATTGCGCCGGCGCGAAAACCGCTATTGGATTGGTTTGGCGTGCTCATGTTCTCGCGCTCTCCTGTTAGAGACTGGACCGGCTCACCCCATGGATTGCCCGGCTGCCGACGGCTACTGCCGGGCCAGCGAGGTCCGCCTTCACCCGAAATCCCCTCACGATTTCTTCTCGTCCAGCGGATGCAGTTCGAACTTGCGAACGTCGATCTCGAACTCTTCGCACTCCAGCAGGATCTTGCCGGCCGAGGGCAGACAATCGAAGCATTCGTTGACCGTGACGCCGTTGACGTTAATCGTAATCCGATTGCCGCGGCAAATACACTCGATTCGCGTCCACTCGCCCAGCGGGCTGTCGACGTCGTCTTTGCCTCGAGTGTCGATCAGCTCTTCGAAGCCCGGCTCGTGCTTCGACCACCAGAACTGCTTGCCCGAGTAGGTCCGCCGCTGGCCGCCGCGTTGCCAGCGGGTGTTTCCGTCAACGGCGATCGTGGTTTCGCTGCTGATCGTGGCGGGAATGATTGCGCCGGCGTCGTCTTTGCCGCGAATCACGATCAGGTCCCCCACGCACCCCTGGGCCACCTGACATTCGATCGAGGTGAGCCAGATTCCCTCGGCGCTGCCGTCGACGCCGACGCCGTGCAGCAAGATTCCGGAGTTGCGCACGCCTTTGGCGCCGAAGGTCTCCTGGCCCCAGCGGTATTCGACAACGAGGCGATAGTCGCGATAGGACTGCTTCGTGCCGATGTAGCCGTCGCCGGCGCCGGAGATGTGCAGCATGCCGTCTTGCACGCTGTAGACGTGCTTGGGATCGTCGTATTTCGAATCCTTGAGCCAGTGATAAAGACCGGTCAAGTCGCGGCCATTGAACAACGGGATGGTTTCTTTGGGCGTAATTGGTTCGTCGTCGGCGCGAACCTGGCAGCGCTCTCCCAGCACTACAAGGAGTATCAGCGTGGCGAGGTTTCGAGCGAATGGCATCTTGTGGCTCCCGGGTTGGCTCTCTTACGGGAAAGCAAGGCTTGGCCGGCGCCGGCGGCGGGCATTTTTTCACGCCTGGTGCCCACGGCCGAAACATTCGCTTCAATTTCACAAACCGTGCGGTCCGAATCAAGCATCCCAATGATCCTAACCCGGCAAACTCTGAATTTTCCAACTCCGTTTGTCGATAAACCAGCAAATAACTCCGGCAAACCTACCCCTTCCCGTGGGGCGAAAGCGCGTGCCGAATGCCAAACGAAACCTGACACTCGGTGGTTGGCAACTCTAAGGTTGCGTGGTCCCGACCGCGATGCATTCCATGATCGAAATTCTGCAATTCGAAAAAACAGCGACCGCCGCGAGCGTGATCGCCATGGCAGAGCGCCGCTTGCGCGAAAGCCCCTACTTCTTCTTGAAGGGGGTCACCTGCCATTTCGAGTCCGGCCTGCTGACCTTGCGGGGTACGGTGCCCATGTGGCAACTGCGGCAATTCGCCGAGTCGATCGTGGCCCGCGTCGACGGTGTGCGGCAAATCGACAACCAGGTCGAAGTATTCGACCCGATGCTGATGCCCTTCAGCGAGCGAGCGGCGCGTCACGCCGGATAATCGCCTTGGCAGCCCGCAAGCCGTCGAGCGCGGCACTGACGATTCCGCCCGCGTAGCCTGCCCCCTCGCCAATCGGGTACAGCCCGGCCACGCCGCTGCTGACCAGCGACTGGGCGTCGCGCGGAAATCGCACCGGCGAACTGCCGCGCGACTCGGGTGCGACCAACGTGGCGTTTTCCAGGAACCTGCATCGCCAGCGGCGATCGAGCTGCGGCAAAGCTTCGCCGAGCGCCGATCGACAACTGGCGGAATCAGGGCCCGCAAGTCGGCTGCCACAACCCCGCGCACATAACTCGAAGGCGGTGCGGCGCTCGACACGCGCCGGGCGAGAAAATCGTGCGCCCAAGAGATCGGACACAGATACTCGCCCCGGCCGGCTTGAAAAGCCAGTTGCTCGTAATGCCTTTGCAAGTGCATTCCGGCCAGCACGTGGCTGGACCCGAACTGGTCGGGTTCCAGCGTGACCATCAGGCCGCTGTTGGCAAACGGCGATTCGCGCCGCGACAGGCTCATGCCGTTGGTGGCAAAGCAGCCCGCTTCCGACACGCTGGGCATCACATGCCCGCCGGCGCACATGCAAAAACTGAACACGTTCGTCTGCCCACGGGCCACCAGGCTGTAGTCGGCCGCCCCCAATCGCTGTTCCAGCGGGCTGTCGCCGTATTGCACGCGATTGACCTGCTCCTGCGGTTGCTCGATGCGCACGCCGATCTGAAACGGCTTGGGAACCATTGGCACGCCGCGAGCCAGCAGCATTTCATAGGTTTCTCGAGCGCTGTGACCGATGCCCAGCACCACAACGGTCGCCGGCAGATAACCACTCGACGTGAACAGCCCGCGAATCCGCCCGTCGTGCAAATCCACGTCCTCGACGCGGCAATCGAAGCGCACCTCGCCGCCGCCGGCCTCGATCCGTTGACGCAGGGCCTTGACCACCGCCGGCAGCCGGTTGCTGCCCAGATGCGGACGATGATCGTAGACGATCGAGGGCTTGCCCTTGCACTCGGCAAAAACTTCGAGCACGCGGCGGACATCGGGCCCGGAACAACGGCAGGTGAGCTTGCCGTCGCTAAACGTGCCGGCACCCCTTCGCCAAACAGATAATTGCTCTCGGGATTGTGCGGACCGCCGGCATCGAAGGCCTGCACGTCGCGAATCCGCTCGCGGACCGCGCGTCCGCGCTCGAGCACGATCGGCCGATAGCCGTGCTGGGCCAGGAACACGGCGGCCATGGCGCCGGCCGGCCCCGATCCAACGACCACCGGGCGTTCGACCAACGGCTCGCCGCCCGGCTGCGGTAGCTCGAAGGGTGGCTCATGGTACAGTTCGGCGGCGACGCCGCCCGCGCAGCGCACGGCCTTTTCGACCAGCCGGCGTTCGCCCTGCGGAACGTTGACTTCGACGCTGTAGACGAAGGCCAGGTCCGATTTGTCGCGCACGTCGAGGCTCTTGCGCAGGATGCGCCAGGAGTCGATGTCGGCCACGCGCAGATTGAGCGCCCGGGCCAGCCGGCTCGGCAAAGCCAGTTCCGGCTCGTCGACACTCAAGCGGATATTGGACAGTCGTATCGACATGGGGCATACGGCCAGCGGCGCCCGAGCGGCGCTTCAAGGCGTCGAGCGGAAAAAGAATCTTCCGACGCGGCAAATGCCGCCGCGCAGGGCACAATCCTGCGACGAATTCTACGTGCGGGCGGCCCGCTCACCAAGCCGGCGGCACCTTGACCGCCCAGCCCGGATGGGTACCATGCCGATCAGCCCAATCGAACACTGCAAAGGCGGCCGAGGCCGATATGAAAGCCAAACGCTGGAAGCGGCTCCCCTTCCTGGTCGCCATGGGCAAGACCGCCAATTTCTATGTCCCGGCCGCCAAGATGAACGATCCCAGGTACGCCCGCGACGGCCGGACCGCCGGCCAATTGTTCGACGAATTCCTGATCGGCAACTTCGGCGGGTTCACGCACGAGGTCAGCCAGATCCGCGGCCAATGGGTTGGCGACAACGGCACGAAAGTCTTCACGGACGAACATCAGCGCTATGAAGTCGCCTTCGGCGACAAGAGCAAGGCGGCCGAATTCTTTCGCTTTATGGCCGAGATGTGCCGACTGCTCGAGGAAAGTTCGATCTACGTGACCTACGGCGGCAATTCGTGGCTCGTCGCGCCGCACGTGAGCGACCTGCCCGACGCGGTCGGGAATCCAAACCCGTCGACCAGCGAAGCCGAGCCGCCCCCCGGCTGATCTTGGCGGGCGATCTTGCCTACACCCCGGCCTGCAAGCGATGTGTCGGCACGGGCCGGCCGGGCCGGAAGCTGCGAGTCGTGCCCCAGGTGGTCCGCAATCCGCGAGCGGCACAAACCTGCTCCACCGCCGCGCGCACTTCGATCTCCAGCACCGCCGGATCGATCGCCACCCGAGCGTTGACGACCAGTTGGGCCCTGCGGGTGGGTACGTTCGAGGGGATCGACAACTCGGGCTGGGAAAAACTGCTGACCAGGTTGGCCACGCCGTACGATCCGTCGCCTTGCCCGATGACTTTGAGATGCGCCGTCTCGGCATTTGCGGCGGCCAGCCGTTCGCGCAGTTTGCCGACGATCGCGATCAGCAAACCGTCGAGATCGAAAGCGGCGTCCGCTTGCACGGTCAAGCTGCTGTTGAGCCAGCCCAACTCGGCCTCGCCTTGGGCGTAGGTGTCGTAATCGATTTCCAGAATCCGCCGGCCGAACTGGCCGCGCTGGTCGAGGCGCTGGGCCAAGGCGTCGAAACCCAGGCCTGTCTTGGCCGAGACGTGCAACACCGGCACGCCCGGCTGCTCCTGCTCGATGGATTCGCTCAACTCGGCCGTCTGGTCGGCCGACAGTTCGTCGATGCGGTTGAGCACAACAAGATCGGCCTCTTCCAGCTGTTTGCGAAAGATGTAGGCCGCTTTGGACGAGAATCCGGAGTGCTCGGGCCCTTGGAGAATCCGCTGTCCGTGGCTGGGCTTGAGGATCACCGCGTACGGCGCCACTTCGAAGCGGCCCTGGTAGAGTTGCAGCAGCGGCTGGATGACGGTGGCTGCCAGGTCGGTGCAACTGCCGACCGGCTCGGCCAGGATCACGTCGGGCCGGCCCGCCTCCTGCAGCCTGCCCACGGTATCGATCAGTTCGTTGAAGTTGCAGCAAAAACAAGCGCCGGCCACCTCGCCCACCAGGTGTCCTTGTGCCCGCAGGCTGCTGGTATCGACCAGGTCGGCCGCTTGATCGTTGGTGACGATGCCGACTTTCAGGCCGCGCTGCTGATACATGCGTGCCAGCCGCGCGATGGTCGTCGTCTTGCCGGCACCCAGAAATCCGCCGATCATCACGAAACGCAGAGTGTTCATGGCAGACTGGGGCCGAGAGGTGAGAGTTACGAGCTAAGCCTGTTGCGCGGCTGCGGCCGCCAAACTGGACGTGGACCAGGCTGACCAGAGCATTTCAGCGTCAGTGTATCCAAGCCGAAGACGGCCGGCAAATGGCGGGCAGTTTCGCTGCATTTTGTGCGGGCTCGATCCGGCTCGCTGCGCAGCTGCGATCAGACCTGCTTCCTCAATCGCACCCAAATTTGACCGGCCTCGACTTGGCATTCGGCTGCTTGTAGGCCGCTCTTGGCGGGCCCTTCCAGCAACGTGCCGTCCGAGGCAAAGCGACTGCCGTGGCACGGACAGACGAATTGCTTCGTATCCGCGACGTACTCCACCGGGCAGCCGGCATGAGGACAATTGGCGATGAGGCACTCGGGGTCCGCGGTCCCCGGCTTTCGAAGCAAGAAAACCGATCCGGCGTACTTCGCCCGCGGCAGAAACGTGTCGGGGTCGTCCATATTCACCACGAATGGATGCGGAACACCGTCGTCGGGCAGTGCGTCAAGCGGAACGACCGGGAGCAGATCCGACGCGACGCGACGCGGGCCGCGCGAGACTAGCAGCAACAAGCCCGAAAAACAGGCCCCAACGGCTGCGACAAACCCGGCTATGCCGAAGACCACTCCGCGCGAGAGAATACTTTAGCCCACACGGGCGCAGCACGAGGCGTCGTAAACTGAGAGTCTTTTTCGACCATAAGCGGCTCCTGGGAATGCGCGGCCTGCTCGCATCGCTCGTGGCAGATTACCGACCGACGATTCAGGTTGCGCTAGCGGTTGGCTAGCCGATCGAGAAGTTCCGCCGGCAACTCTCCGCGGGTGCGTCACGCCCCCCGGTACTGCACGACAAGGCGCGGGCAACTGGGCATATCAGAGCACCGCAAAATCCGTATAATGGACGGCTTGGCCGGCGACATTTCTGACGTCGATAAGACTTAAGCACTATCGGAGCAGCAGCATGGAGAAGGAACTCACCGATCGGGCCGAGGCCATTCAAGTGCGGATCGTTCAACTGCGAGACTCTCTTTGACTACGCTGGCAAACAAGCCCAGGTGACCGCCATCGAAGAGCGGATGGCAGGTCCCGATTTCTGGAAAAACCAGGAACAGGCCCAGGCCACCGTGGCCGAGCTCAAGGGCCTGCGGGCCATCGTCAAGCCGCTGGAAGAAGCCATCTCGGCCGGCAATGACTTGCAGTCGCTGGTCGAAATGGCCGACCAGGACGAAGGCTTCGCCGCCGAGTTGCCCGGCGAACTGGACCGCGTCGAGACGCTGGTCGCGGATCTCGAACTCAAAGGCCTGCTCAGCGGCCTCCACGATTCCAAGGGCGCGATCATGACGATCAATGCCCGCGACGGCGGCACCGACGCCAACGACTGGGCCGAAATGCTGCTGCGGATGTACATCCATTGGGCGCAGAAACACGACTACTCCGTCGAGCTGCTCGACCGATAGGAAAACGAACAAGCCGGCATCAATAACGCCACGCTGGTGATTCGCGGACCGATGGCCTACGGCTACCTGAAAGGCGAGACGGGCATGCACCGCCTGGTGCGGATCAGCCCCTTCAACGCCGAAGGCAAACGGCAGACCAGCTTCGCCGCGATCGACGTCTCGCCCGAGATCAACGACTCGGTCGAAATCGAATTGAACGACGAGGATATTCGCGAAGACGTGTTTCGGGCCAGCGGCGCCGGCGGTCAGCATGTCAACAAGACGTCGAGCGCCATCCGGCTGACGCACATGCCGTCGGGAATCGTCGTGCAGTGTCAGAACGAACGCAGCCAGCACAAGAACCGGGCCACCGCGATCAAGATGCTGCGTGCTCGCCTGGCGCGGCTGGAGGAAGAAAAACGCGAAGCGGCCCAAACGGCCAAGTATCAGGAAAAAGCCAAGACCGGTTTCGGCTCGCAAATCCGTAATTACTTTTTGCATCCGGATCAGCGCGTCAAGGACGTCCGCACCGGCCACTATGTCGGCAACTTCCAAAGCGTGCTCGACGGCAACATCCAAGGGTTTCTCGATTCCTTCCTGCGCTGGCGGGTCGGCAAGCAGGAGACCAGGCAGGAAGACGATTGAAAAGTCCGCTCGTCCTAGCGTCCGACCGGCTGCGGATTTCGTTCCAGCGAGCAGCCCGCGACCGCTTCGAACACACGATCGAGCTAATCGCCGATGGGTCCGCGCATACAGCTCCTCGAGTCGATCGAGGGCACGGCCGATCAGCTCTGGCCCTCGAGTCCGCCGTTTCAGGAAGCCCATTTGGAACCGCGGGCCGACGGCCGGCAAGTCGTGCTGCTGGTGGGCATGGCGGGCAGCAGTCATTGGTCGGCCAGCGTCGAGATCGACCCGCAGACGCACACGGCCCTGTTCGACGTCGCCTGCCGGATGCGAGGGCCCGCCGACTGGCTCGGCAGCCGGTATCGAATTCTAACGGACGTTACAACGTGCGGGCCGGGTCGAATTCGGCTGGCACCTGACGGCTCGCCGGAGCTGGCCGGTCGCGAGCGGTCCATCTGGCTAGAACTGGCCGGCGGCGGCGATCCGGCCGTTTTGAGGGTGGAAGGAGACGAGTTGCATTTCGCCGTGGAAGCCGTCGAATCCGCGCCGGCGCGTACCGCGCTGGCGATACACCGTCTCGGCGCCGGCGCCGCGGTAAAAAAGGGACCGGCATTTCACCGAGAGCGCCGATTTGCCGCCAAGTCGAACGCCGGCTCGGAGCCGGCCTGCATTTTCGCCGCTCGGCAGACCTTGATTCGGCGGGGGGCATACTCCAGAATATCGGTTTCCTGCCGCTGGATTTCGGCCCGATTGGCCGAGCGCGGTGCGATTGTTGTGAGTACCGAGTTGTTGTGAGTACCGAGTTGTTGCGAGTACCGAGTTGTTGCGAGTACATGGGGGTGCGAGTCGCGCGATGTTCGAACAGATCGAAAAGCTGCGTCAGGAATATACCGACAAGTTTGTCGTCGTGGACGCGACGCGTCCGGAGTTGGCCCGGTTCTCCGGATTCACCGGCGTCGTCAAGACGGTGAACATGAGCGGTCGCGCGCTGGTGGAATTCGACGCCTGGGCGAATATCGGCTGGTATGACATCGATCCGAGCTTCCTGAAAGTGGTGCCAAAGCCCGAGCCCAAGCCTGAGGCCGAGAAGAAACACGACGCGGCAGCCAAGAAAGCCGCACCGGCAGCCAAGGCGGAAACAGCGGCCGCCAAACCGGCGACCAAGCAATCCACTGCCGACATTCTGGCGGCAGCGCGGGCGAAGGCCGCCGCGGCGCCTGCCGCGAGTGCTCCGGCCGCCGGGGCCAAGAAACCAAGCACGGCCGACATTCTGGCCGCCGCCCGGGCCAAGAAGGGCGAGCCCGCTGTCAGCGCCGCGGCGACTGTCCCCGCTGCCGACAAACCGGCTGCCAAAGCCGCGCCGCCGGCTGCGGACCCCGGCAAGAAGCTCAGCACGGCCGACATTCTGGCCGCCGCCCGGGCCAAGAAAGCGGCCTCCGAAGCGCCGCGCAAGCGGCGGCGCCCGAAGTCGAGCCCGAAGAGCCGCAGGCCGAAGCCGCCCCAGAAGCGGCAGTTGCCGCACCGGTCAAAGCACCGGCAGCGCAGAAATCTGCCGGCGGCGCGCTGCCCACCACCACGGCCGAAAAAATCGCCTGGTGCCAAAAACACGACGCGAAGTGATCGGGACCGCCAGAGTTGGAAATGCTCCGCGGCGGGTTTCGCATGGGGAACGATTCGCGATCTTGTGCGACGAATCACGGATGGACTCGTCTCATGCTCAGCGATGCAATCCGACGTCGCTTGGAACTGCTCAATCGCGCGAGCGATCGTTGACATTCCGGCCTGCGCGAAACGTGGAGATTTCGAGTCCGCCAGCGCAGGCTCCGCGCAGCCGGGCAAATTGACGTCGCCGACTGCTTTCGGTTCGCCGCCGGCCGACTGCCGACAGAGCACGACGGAACTGGCCAACGCGGCGGGCACGCACCTGCGGTTGCGGCAGCCGCTGGCGACGCTTTGCCCCGGTCTGAGTTTGGATCGGCCGGCCGGCTCGGCCGCGCTCGATGCGGCCCAGCGCATCCCGAACTGTCGCGCTGGCCGAGCATTCGGGGAGCGGAGCGTTGTATTTGGACCTGGAGACCTGCGGCTTTTCCGGTTCGATGATTTTTCTGGTCGGGCTCGTTTGGAGCGACGCGGGCCAGTTGTGGCTCGACCAGCTCCTCGCGCAGACCTATGCCGAAGAGCGCCAATGCTGTCCACGTTTTGGCAGATCGCCGCTCCGATGCGGGTGCTGGTAACTTTCAACGGCAAGAGCTTCGATTGGCCGATGGTCAAGGATCGTAGCACGCTGCATCGGCTGTCGCGCACGACGCAGGATGGGACGGACCGCTTGCCGACGACGAACGCGGCCACCGGCGACACCGCCCCAGCCGCGCGGCCGGACGACGAACTTGCCCGCGACCTTCTTCACTGTGATCTGTTGCATCATGCCCGCCGGCGCTGGCGGGGACGTTTGCCGGATTGCCGGCTGCAAACATTGGAACGCTTGATCTGCCGCCGGCATCGCAGCGGCGACGTTGCCGGAGCGCAGGTTCCGCGCACGTACCACGATTATGTCCGCAGTGGCGAGCGGCGCAGTGATCGAACCGGTGCTGCACCACAATGCGCTCGATCTGGTCACGCTCGTGCAAATCGGCCGGGCACTGGTGCGGCCGGCTCTTTGAGTAGCAAATTCGGCTTGCAAGGCCGACGGCCTGGCACGTTCGCCGGCTTGAAATCCGGTCTCAGCGAGCGCGGCATCTCTGACTCCGCAATCCGCAAAGTTTCTCCAAACGCTCGCCGCCGGGGCCCGTTGGCCGCGATTGCGCAACGTTGACCGCTCTGGAGCGGCGGACTCGTGCGGTGGCGAACCTCTCAACCGATGTTCCGGCCGCCACAGCAGTTAATGGCACCGTGGCGGCCAGCAACGTTTGTCAGCCTAGGGAAAATAGCTTGACTTGGTGGCTGATTCTACTTCTCTCAAACCCAACCGGTACGGTCAGCCGAATCATCAAATACGGCACAATCGCTCGTTCGAGCAAAGCCGACAGGTTCGTTTTAACCGTTGAAATCCGAATAGAAGGGTCCGAACCATGGCACGCGGCTTCACTTGGCAGACAGTTCTCTTGGCGATGCTGCTGGCGGCGATGGCTGGCAGCCAAATTGCGTTGGCCGACCAGGACGACGAAAGCGACGAAATGGTCGAAGTGCCGGTCACGGTCGGCCGCCGCCAGATCCGGCAACCGGCCCGGTTGGCATCCGCACGGACAGTTCGCCCGGCTGTGCTCGATCAATCCGATGACGATGCGCCGGCCGGCCCGCCGGTGCCGAGCGGAACGTCGGCCAAGCCCTGGAGCGAAGACGTCTCGCCCGCCGCGCAGCGCGATTAAAGCGCCTGCGTGCCCCAATGCGAACAGTGCGGCGGCTGCCAGGGTTGTTGCAGATGCTGCCTGTGCGGACCACCAGGGCGCTTCTGGGTTCGCGACGAATACCTCGGCTTTTGGACCAGGGGGGACTCGCTACCGGTCCTGGTGACAGGCGGCAACTACGTGCCGAACAACAACACGAACGTGATCGCGCCGGCCAACACGCCGCTGTTCGGCGGCAACCAGGTCAACAACGGCTTTGTTTCCGGGAATTGGCTCCAGGCCGGCATGTGGCTGGACTGCTGCCAGAATTGGGGTATTCAAGGCAACGTTTTTTTCCTGGGACCGCAATCGACGAACTACTATAACGCGTCGGACGGCAGCCCGATTCTGGCCCGTCCGTTTACGGACGTGAACCCCGCATCCCCCGGGCCAGGTCAAGAGTTGATCGCTTATCCGGGCACCGTGGTGGGCAGCGTTTGCATCAGCGACAGGACCAGCTTTCTGGGAGCGGGCGGTCTATTGCGTCACAACCTGTGCTGCATGACCTGCTGCGACGTGCCGAGTTGCGACGACGGCTGCGGACAGAGCTGCTTTCGCGGACAGAACTGCTGCCGCATCGACTTCCTCACCGGCTTTCAATACTACAACCTCACCGACAATCTCAACATCAACGAAAACCTCGTCTCCACGAGCACCACCAACGGAGTGCCCGTCGGAACCACGATCAATGTGCGGGATTCGTACCGCACGCAGAACAATTTCTACGGGGCTGCACTCGGACTGGTGTACAACAAGTATCGCGGCCGCTGGGTCCACGAGTTGCAGGGCATCGTGTCGCTGGGCACCAACGCCGAGCGGATCTCGATCAATGGCAGCACGACAACCAGCTTCCCGGGCCAGACGACCAACGTGAGCCAAGGCGGTTTGTATGCTCTGCCGTACAACATCGGCTGCTACACGCACAACAACTTCACGGCGATCCCGCAGATCTCGGCCCGCTTGGGCTATCGCCTCACGGAGCGATTGACCGCTTACGTAGGCTATACGGTCATTTACTGGGGCCAGGTTGCCACGGCAGGCAACCAGATCAATACCACGATCAACAGCAGTTATCTTCCCAACAGTGGGGTAACTCCCAACGGGCCCGTCCCGGCGTTTTCGCTGCACGAAACGGGTTTCTGGGCGCAAGGCATCACGATCGGCGGCCAGTACAACTTCTGACGCAGCGGATCGATCGCCCGCGACAAAAAAATGCCCCGTGAGCTGCCTGGCTCATGGGGCATTTCTTGTTTTCGTATCTGGGAATTTCGTCACAGCGATTTCGCCGCAGGAAATTCGCCGCCGGGCTTTCTGCTGGCGGCAATCGCGGAATGCGTGACCCATGCACAGGACGAAAAAAGGGCCGGCGCCCCTCACTTGAGGCGCCGGCCCAGTGTTTTCAAACCTCCAGCCTATTGCGACGGTGGAGTCGCTGCGAGAAGGGCGGAGTCTGGCCGTGCTGAGCACTGGCACTTGGGTGACTCAAGCCCACGCAATAATTAGGTCCTCCGGCGGAATATAGGCTTAAGAGGCTTGAATGTTTCGCTTGCTCAATATTACCACGCCCGGCCGTTTCGGCCACCCACGTTCGCGCCGCCAGCTCTCGAACCGGTTTCGCGTCAGGACGGCAAACCCGCCGGAACAGCAATTAGATCGGCAGATCGCGATCGATCATTCGGCGAATTTCCCCATTCGGCGCCTAACCGACGGGTCGGCAACATTATACCTTATACCGTGCATTCGAAAAAAACTCCGCGCTCGACTCATGCCAGCGCGGAACCATCATTCTCCGCTCGGCCATAACGAACCATTCAGGCCGGAAAAACCGGACATCTTCGAGCAGAAAAGATAAATCGCCACGGAAAAGTGGCCTGGGTAGTGCCAGCTTCCCCCATGGAGATCCGCCGCATTTGCTTCACAGGGCCTTTAGCGCGGACTTGCCGGCGCCCCTGATGACCCGCAGGAGGCCGGCGCTGCCGCGATGCCATGCGGAAGCGAGCCGCCCTGCGAAACCGCAGCCCGATGCGACTGAGCGGTGCCATCCGCAGACGGTGCCCGCGAACCGGCGTCCTCTTCTCCCCACAAGAAGGCCTCGACGGCCTCCTCGAGCTTTTCCAGCGACTCGTAATGCCGGGAGGTGATCAACCGCTTCAATTCGGCGATTTTGGCTTCCCGAGCGGAAGCCTCGGCAGATCGGACCATGGGCACTCTCCCTATTGCCAGGTCGGGTACAAAATCCATTCCGGAGCGAACCGGACCGCCAGGCAGCGTTCAGCAGCAAATACTAAGTCGACATGCTAGCAGATCGGGGCAACTGATTGAATCGTCCGCCGCGCACCGGCTGCCCTTTTCGTCCGCACTGGCCAAAGCAAATTGCCGGCAGCCAGCCGCTCACGATCCGGGGATTTTCGCTGGAAAATAGCCTTCGGCTACGCGGACCTGGGGGACAGGCCGGGGCGATTTGCCCCCCAGGTCCGAAATTTCGTCCGCCTGTGGAAAAAGTGTCGATCACCCACCAAGAGTCGACTATTTTTTCTCGACCACCCAGAAATTCCGAAAAACGACCGGGTTGCCGTGAAATTGCAATTGGAACGGACCGCGGCCCGGGAACTCCTGGCTGGCCCCGCCCGGACAGAGCTTGGGCAGTTCGTAGTTGTCGTGGATCGTGACGCCGTTGTGTTTGACCGTCACTTTGGCGTTGCTGGTTTTTTCTTTCTTGTCGTCGAAGCGGGCGGCCACGAAGTCGATATCGTAGGTCTGCCAGGCGAGCGGCGGCAAGCACATGTTAACGGCCGGGCTGGCCAGCGTATAAAAGCCGCCGCACTCGTTGTTCTCTCCTTCTAATCCAAACGAATCGAGGACCTGGCATTCATAGCGGTTCTGCAGATAGACCCCGCTGTTGCCGCGCCCCTGTCCGCGGGCCTTCGGCATGAAAGGCAAGCGAAACTCGATGTGTGCCCGGAAGTCCTGGAATTCCGGCTTGCTCATGGCCCCGGCCAACAGCAAGTGGTCGTCGGTCATTTTCGCGCCGGGCAATTGATCCGTGTTCGTGCCATCAAACAGCACGACCGCGCCGGCGGGCGTTTTTTCGCCCATGGTCGGGCTGACCCGATCGGTCTTGGCGAGCGTCCCGAGCTTGTCGCCGCCGGAATTGGTAAAGCTCATGTTGCCGTCGGCAATCGTGGCCAACCATTTGTCCGACTTGAAGCTTGTGCTGCCGCCCTCGGTCTTGCCCTTGGCTTTCTCGCGTTTGTCGCCGCGCTTCCATCCGGCGCCGGGCAATCCGCCGGTATACACGACAGCTTCGAAGCCGCCGTCCCCTTCGGCGATCACTTGCACTCCGATCGGCGTGGCCTTGCCGTCGAGCTGCAAATCTCCCTTGTATTCGCCTTGTACGGCGAAATCCGGACCAGCCTTGGCGGGATCGGTAAATGCGTCGCCGTCGGCGGCAACGGCCAGGCCGGCCGCCGCGCAGGACAGCAAGACTCCCAAAAAGCATTCGAGTCGATTGCGCATGACTTCAACTCCTCGGTTCTATGTTGACGGTTGCCGCGAACGATTGCGATGTGCCATTCTGCCCCGCGGCCAAGCGCATCGCAAGCACTTTTTGTGGCGCCGGTCATGCCCAGCGACGCCGGCCGCGAGACGGCGGTTCGACGAGCGACGCCGATGTGGCAAAAGTGCCGAACCTCGACGAATTCCCCACGGCCAGGCTGCCGTGGGCTTAACAGACGGTCTGAGGACTCGTCTGCACCGAAACACGACGCCCCGCCCGCCTGCCCTCACCACCAGCCAGCGAGCATGCCGAACCGGCGACCGAAGATCACCGCGCCCACGACCACGGCGCCCCCGGCGGCGATCAGCACTGCGGCGCTCGAAATGTCGAGCGCATCCTCGATGTCGGCCTGATAATCTCGCGTAATCGCGCGGGCCAGCGTCTCCAGCGCCGTATTGAAGATCTCGGCCGCCAACACGCCGGTGATGCAAAGCGTCAGCAAACACCATTCCCAGATCGACACTCCGAGCAGGCCCCCGGCCGCCACGACCGCCACCGCCACAAGGCCATGCACGCGAAAGTTGCGCTCCTGCCGGAACCCCCGGCTGAGGCCGCAAAAGGCCGAGCGGAATTTGCCGCACAGCGAGCGCGGCACGAGCGGCGCGTGAAGGGGACGAGCATGCGATCCGCATCCAGCGGCTGGTTCATGTTGGTCGCATCCGCGTGTCCGACCTTTCTGCTTTCTGGTTTACGCTCGGACGATCCGTCCCTGCAAATAGACGTCGCCGCCGGTCGATTGCACTTCGACGCCCTCAAGCTGGATCGAGTCGGTCATGAGCGCTGCGCCCACACCGGCGACCGGGCCGGGCGCCTGGACGCCGCCGAGCAGTCGGGGAGCAATGAACACGTGGACCTCGTCGATTTGTCCGGCATCCAATAAGCTGCCGATTACTTGCGCCCCCCCTTCCACGAGCACGTTGGTCATGCGCCGGCGCCCAAGTTCTCTGAGCAAATCGTCGAGCCGACTCGCGGAACCGTCTCCTCGGCACACGAAGACTTCGCAGCCCGCCGCGCGAAGCCGATCGACGTCGGCGGCGGGCGCCTGCTCGCCAACGGCGACCAACACCGGCGTTTGACGCGCGGTCCGGACCAACTGGCTGCCGTCAGGCAGGGCAGCCTGAGTGTCGAGCACGATTCGCGTGGGCGTCCGCAGCCCCGTCGGCCGGGCCGTTAGCAGTGGATCGTCCCTGATCGCCGTCCTCGCGCCGATCAGGACCGCGTCCATCCTGCCTCGCAGTCGGTGGGCCACGGCGCGCGACGATTCGCTGGAGATCCAGCGGCTGGCGCCGGTGCGGGTGGCGATCTTGCCGTCCAGCGTCATGGCCCATTTGGCGATGATCCAAGGCTGCCCGCGGCCGACCAGCTTGAGATACGGAGCCGCCAGCCGCCGGGCCTCTTCGGCCAGCAGGCCCAGCGAAACGTCGACGCCGGCGCGCCGCAACTCCGCAATCCCCTGACCCTCCACTGCGGGAAACGGATCGGGCATGGCCGCCACCACCCGTCGCACTCCGGCCCGGAGGATGGCCTGGGTGCAGGGGGGTGTCTTGCCTTGATGGCAACACGGCTCGAGCGTGACATACATGGTCGCGCCGACGGCGCGAGCGCCGGCCAGCCCGAGCGCTTCGACTTCGGCGTGCGCCGCGCCGAAACGTTTGTGCCAACCCTCGCCGACGATCTGGTCGCCGGCTACGATCGTACACCCAACCATCGGGTTGGGCTCAACCGCTCCTTCTCCGCGACGGGCCAGCTCCAAGGCCCGCGCCATGCACCAGACGTCGAATTCGGAATCGGGCATGAGAGGTTGTCACTCCGATGCGACGCGGGGCGGCTGCGGCCCAAAGTGGCATTCTTGCCCAGCGCCCGGCATGCGGAGGGCAGCGGCCGGCCGCGGCGCCACACACTCATTCCATTCCGGGTGTCCAAATCGACGATTTCTTTCCGCCGGCGGCAGCCGGTTCGCTGCCCGGTGTCCAGAGCTTACCGGCCGGCTCCGCGGCCGCAGCGCCGGGCACGACGAGCCCGGATTGCGGTTTCTGGGGTTCGGCGGCCAGGCTGCCGTCGGGACGAATCAGGCCCCACTGCGCGAGCAGCGAGTACAGCGCTTGGGCGATACCCGGCTCGCGCAAGTGCTGGTCGCGGATATGGTGCAGCAGACGATCCGCCTCGGCCACATCTCCTTGTCCCATGCGGACCGCCAATTCGATCAGGTCGTAGCGGGCCGACGACTTGCCGGCCGCTTCGGCGATGTGTCGTGCGGCGTCGAGGTCGGCCACGGCTTGCGTCAGGTCGTGTTCGAGTTGGGCCAGCAGCGAATAGACGGCAGCCTTATCGACCTCCTTGTCGAGGCTGGGTCGCCGCACGATCTCGCGCCCAACAATTGCGCCGCCGGCAGAAAGCGGACTTCCTGCGCCCGGTCGTACGACAACAGTAGATCGTGGTCGGAAAGCAGGGCCATGTCGAGCCGGGCCAGGCGCGCTACGGTAGCTCCAGCACTGATGTCTTGGTCGGGTCGATCGTGCCGGCTTCCGGCAATTCCAACTTGCGCCGCAAGCGATTGTAGTCGGCCGCCGTCAAGGACGGATTGGGACCCAGTTCGAGAATCAGAATCGCCGCCAGCACTGCGATACGCTGCTTGGGATCGCGGGCGGCTTGCGCGCTGCGAGCCCGCCCAGAACCTGTTGAGGCAATTCCGGCCAGCGCGAACAATTGTTGGCGCTGTCCTTCGGCGAGCAACTCGCGCCGCAACGGGCCGGGCGTGTCGTCCGGCAGATACCACTTGAGCGCGAGCGCTTCGTCGACCGCATTGAGCTGGCCGCCCGATTCTTCGGCCGCGGCATCGCCGATCGTATTTCCGGCCATCGACCGCAAAGCTTGCTGGCATGCGGCCAGATCGGGACGGGTGGTCATCAATTCGAGCCGCGCCTCGCGGTCGGTCTGTTTGCCGTAAATCGCGACCTGACCGAGGATCTGCGGAATCGCGCCCAGAGTCAAACCGGCGCCCGAATCGGGTTTGGGCCGGTCCAGCAGGGAGAAGTAACCCTTCGGCGGCGGCTCGTTCTCGGCTGCCAATTCCCTCAGGTCGCCGGGCATTCTCAAGGCCTGGCGATGGATACCCAGGTGGGTGAGCAGTGTTTCGATGTCTTGGATCGGATAGGTAACCCGCACCACGTCGATCGAGGTGACCGCCTCGTCGTCAAGCAGCGTCGCGCTGGCCTGCGCCTCGACCGCATCGTCCAGCGACACCTCGCCGGCGGCGTAGGTCCGCCAGGCTCGCACCGCGGCGGGCCGGCGAGCCAGCCAGGATTGCAGGACGGCGATATTCCGGGCGATGGCCGGCCAGGCACCCGCCTTGTCGGCCAATGCTTGAAACTCGCCGGCGGCCGCAAGCCAGCGTCCGGCGCGACCGGTTTCCAACGCATGCAGGAATGCCGGTTTCCAGAGCGCGTCGGCGGGCGGCTCGACCAGCGGCAGATTCTCTTTCAGTAGCAGGTGGACTTCCGGCGAGCTCTGCAGTTGAACGATCAACCGCAAGGTCTGCTCGTCTTTGCCACCGGACAAACCGAATTGCAACATCAAGTGCGCGCGG
Source organism: uncultured Planctomycetia bacterium (assembly GCA_963699445.1). Lineage (GTDB taxonomy): Bacteria > Planctomycetota > Planctomycetia > Pirellulales > PALSA-1355 > CAWCAX01. Next base: position 827,185 of record CAVOTX010000011.1, on the reverse strand, counting down.
GCAGCGATCAATTCACCCGCCGCCACGATGCGCCATGGAGACGACGCCCAGCGCGTCGTAGACCTGCATCGGCAGTTGCGACTGTGCCCGGTCGAAGGCCTGTTGCAGCAGATCGACGGCAGCGCGGGGATTGTCGAGCCTGCAGGATGGCGGTTTCCGCGAGCGCGACCGGATTGTCGGGATGTTTCTCGCGAAAGCGGGCCACCGTGGCGGCCGCCTTTTCCGGCTGGCCCAGTTCCGACTCGAGCATTGCTTTGGTCGACAGCAGGCAGGCGCGATCGGGGTACTTCGCGTCGAGTTTGTCGACCAGATCGAGGGCCGCTTCGCGTTGCTCACCCGATATCATCCGCGACAGCTTGTCCAAGTCGGCGGTCAGATCGGTGCAGCAAAACTTGAGTTTCTTGCCGGTGCCGCCGGGGCACGGCGCGTAGGGATCGATATCCATGTCTGCTCGAATGCCGAAGAATAGTGAATGGGTTTTCCGAGCGGCGAATCCGCACGCCACGCGACCGGTGTGCCCGACGCGCCGGCGCGTTTCCTCGAATCGGCGCGGGGCCAATCGCCGTCCCAACGCCCTGCGTTCAGGATTTCAGCGCCCGGTGATGGTGAGCGCTCCGGGACGGTGACGCACCGTGATGGTAACACAGCCCGCCGGCCAAGGCTAATGCGCGGCCGCCAGAGACTGCCGCTTGTGGGCGACCAAAGCCAAGAGCGCCTTCTGCGGCTCCGTGAATTTCTTGATTCCCTCGCTCATCAAGGTCGACTCGAGGTGTTCCAGGTTCACCTGGCGATCGATGTCGGCCAACACTTCCGCCGCCGGCAATTCATCGATGGCGCGGACGAACGTCCGACCGCTCTTCTCCACAGCGTCGTTGGTCGCCGGCGGGTTGGTCTCGATGTCACTGCCGGCAAACGCCGCCACGTATTTCCAAGGGGGGTCTTCCGGCTTCTTGGTGCCAGTGCTGGCGAACACGATCTCCTGCGCGAGCGGCAGCTTCTTCCCCTGCCAGAAGTCGCGATTCTCGCGCCAGATCCGCTTGGCGCCGACGATGCCGACCTGGCCTTGGGCGGCCGGCGAAAGCGTGGGCACATGCTGTTCGGTATAAACGTCCACCCGCGACACGAAAATGCTGTAGACGCTCTTGAATCGCTCGAGCTTACCGTGGCGCTGCGCCGCGCCAAATGGCCTCGCGAGCTGCATGGTACTGTCGCGACGTGAAGCACAACGTCACGTTCAAAGTGATCCCGTGGCCGGCCAGTTCTTCGAGAGCATCGAGCCCGGCCGGCGTCGCCGGCACCTTAATCATGCGGTTCTCGTGCCCCGCCGACCAGTGCTTGCCGAGCTCGATGTAGTTTTGCACTCGCTGAGCATGTGGCGGTCCGAGTTGGGGATCTTCCAGCAGGGGGTCCAATTCGAAACTCACGTATCCATCATTGCCTCGGCGTTCGCGCCAGACGGGGAGGAACACCTGCTGAGCCCCGCGCACCAATTCGTCGGTCATCCGCCAGGCGATTTCGGCGTCGTCGAGTTGCTCGTGCATCAGTTGCTCGAGCTGCCGGTCGAAACGACCGGTCTTGATCAGGTCAGACAAGATGATCGGGTTGGACGTCGCTCCGGTCGCCCCCAGCGCGCGATTGCGAACCACCAGGTCTGGATCGATCGAGTCGAGCCAAAGCTTGGTGCCACTAGCGATCAAACTCTTGAGCGGTGACAGCATCGAACGAACCTCCACCGGGAAAAATCCCAAGCACTTGCGGGCGACACGGTCCAGACGGCAGCAGACTGATTGTTTCGCCGTCGACGCCAAAAGACAAGTGGCCAAGGCCGGTCCGGTTCGACCGGCGCAACTGCTTTCCTGGAAGCCAGTAAAGCAGCCACCGGCGAAAAGACGGCCGTTTCGTCGGCACCCCAGCGGAAAGCCGGGCAAGCTGGCGAAAATGCCTCGAATCTTCCGGTTTTAACGATTATTCCTGTTCTACGGGCGGCGAGCCGTCCGATTAGGCAAGGGAGCATGGTGCGCGGACCGTCCGCTTAGGCCGGTGCGCCGCGACCCTGTTCGATGCCAAGGAGACGACGGTGGGGGTCAATCGGATCGGAATCTTCCGGGTACTGCTCCTCTTGCCGGCCTGCAGCGCGACGCTGACGGCCTGGGCCGGCGATTGGACTTTCGACCCACCGGCAATCGGTGGGCCTCGGGGATCCGCCGCGCCCACCGCGGCTGCGGCCGCCGACCCGTCGACACCGCGGACTCGGCTGGTCTCATTCGACGATGCCACCAGTTTGCCGGCCGACCCGCTGGACGCACCTGTCCCCGCACCGATAGGAGCGAAAGCTGCTCAGAATTCCCTTCCCGACTTCGAGGAAATCACTTCCGACAATAGCAATTTGCTGCCGATCGCGATGCCCGGCGATGTCGAGGGCCCGCTCCCACCGGCCTCCCCGACATTCAGCTCGGGCCGCTGGTTCAACCGTGGTCGCTGGTACGCGGGGGGAGCTCACTTACCTCACGATCACGGAGAAGAAACCCACTGTTTTGGCCACCGACTTTTCCGATCCGAGCGAAGTGGCGCCTCAGCAGCGGAATATTTTCAATACTTCAAAGGGCCTCGGCTTCGCGCCGGGTATGCGACTCACGGTCGGATGCTTCCTGGGGCTCGACCCCTGGAACCGCGAAAGCTCCGTCGAGTTCACCTATTTCGGGCTTGATAATTGGTCGACATCGCGCGGATTGACGTCGCTGGCGCCGAACAGCTTGTACACGAACTTCGATCCGACGTTCACGACGCCGGGGTTCACCCAGGCAAACTCGATGATGTACTCGATGGCCTCGCATTTCAACAGTTACGAACTCAACTTCCGCCTGACGCGGCAGTTGGGACGCGATCGGATGGTGCTTTCGCGGGAAGGCACCTGGGTGCGAGAATTGGCGCCCAACCTGGTACCCACCATGTTCGGCGGCCTGCGGATGATCACGCTCAATGAGAACTTCAACTGGAACAGCCAGGGAACGGATCCTGCCACCACCTTCGGCCAGTACAACGTCCGCACGCACAACGCGCTCTGCGGTTTGCAGATCGGGGGCGCGATGGATTACCAGCAAAGCGGCTGGCGCGGCGGCGTGAGCGTTCGCGGCGGTCCATTCGTGAACTTTGCCGACCAGTTCACGACGGTCAATGCAATCGGTCCCGCGGCCTCCGGGACCGGCAGCAGCACCACCAACCGCAACGAATCGAATCAAGTCACCGGGATGTCCTTCGCCGGGGAAGTCAACTTCAACGGCGCGTACTATATCCGCCCGAACATCGCATTCAGAACCAGCCTGGAACTCATGTACATCACCGATCTGGCATTGGCCGACAAGGAAATCACGTTCGTGCAATTGAATCCTGTCAAGATGTCGGCCTCGCACGAAACACAGATCGTCGGCTTTACCTTGGGATTCGAGTGCAATTGGTAACAGCGTAAAATCGAAGACCGCCGCGGAAAACTCAGGTATGAATCGCTTCTTCACCCGACACAGTTTCAAGATCATCATCCTGGTGGTCTTTCTGCTCCCGGTGCTCAGCCGCGGCACGCGGCTGGCGATGACCAGCAACGACAATAAGGTCGAAGACTGGCTGCCGAAGGAGTATCCCGAAACCCAGGATCTGAAGTGGTTCAAGCAGCACTTCGACAATGAGACGTTCATCCTCATCAGTTGGGAAGGCTGCACGCTCGACGATCCCCGACTGGAGCTGTTCGAGACCAAACTGCTCGCGCACGAAAACAAAATCTATCCCAAGCCCCGCACGCTGATCCAAGCCGGCTGGCAAAAGCTGTTTCCGCCGGCCCAGCTGCCGGATCCGGTAATCGGTCCGCCGATGTTCCAGAGCGTGGAGACGGGTCGGACCATGCTCGACCGCCTGACCGAAGGTACGTCCAAGCTGTCCGAGCAGGAGGCCCTACGACGCCTGGCCGGCCTGTTTGTCGGCAAGGAAAACCACGACCAGTCCTGCGCGGTCATCTCGCTTACCGCCGAGGGCAAACGCGATCTGCGGCACACGCTCGACTCGCTCTACGCGATTTGTCGAAAACGATCTCGGCCTGTCCCGCGAGCGGGTCCGGATGGGCGGGCCGCCGGTCGACAACGTGGCCATCAGCACCGAGGGCGAACAGACGCTGGTGCGGCTGTTCGGGCCGGCCGGCATCGTCGGCCTGTGCCTGGCCTTCTGGTGCTTGCGCAGCACCCGGCTGACCACGATGGTCTTCGTCACCGCGCTGTACGCCGGCGCCATCAGCCTGTCGATGGTCTATTATTCCGGCAGCGCGATGAACGCCATCCTGCTGACGATGCCCGCGGTGGTCTACGTGGCAGGCATCTCCGGGGCGATCCATTTTGCCAATTACTATCGCGATTCGGCGGTGAAGGTGGGGGTCGAGGGGGCGCCGGCCCGCGCCGTGCATCACGCCTGGATTCCCTGCACGCTCTCGGCGATCACCAGCGCCGCGGGCCTGGCCTCGCTGTATACGAGCGAACTGATGCCGATCAAGCTGTTCGGCATGTTCACGGCATTGGGCGTGCTGACCACGTTGGGCCTGCTGTTCCTGTTTCTGCCGGCCTGGATGCAGCTCTGGCCGATGAAGCAGAACAGCTCGCTGGACGGCAACGTGCCCGAAGGCCGAAGACCTGCGCTTTGCCGGCACATCTGGCGGCGGATTCTCGGCGGGCGTGCTGAGCCACTGGCCGCTGGTGTTCGCCGCCGGCACGGCCCTGATGGTCTTCTGCGGCATCGGGCTCACGCAGCATCAACACCTCGATCAAGCTCACGAAACTGTTTTCAGCCGACGCCGAGATCATCAACAATTACGAATGGCTGGAAGAGAACCTGGGCCCGCTGGTGCCGATGGAAGTCGTGCTCCGCATCGACAACAATCGCTGTGCGATCTGACGATGCTCGAACGGATGGAACTGGTCGATCGCATTCAGGACAGCCTGAAGGAGATCAACGAAGTCGGCAACACGATGTCGGCCATGACCTTCGCCCCCTGCTGGAAGTGAAGACGCATGGGCCGGTCGTCTCCAAGCGCACGGCCCGCGACATCTGAACGACGGCTCGAAGCGCCATCGCGACGAATACATCGACGGCGGATTTCTGGCCATCGACGGCGACGCCGAATTGTGGCGGATCAGCGCCCGCGTCGAGCGCGCTCAACGACGTCGACTACGGCATGTTCCTCAACGATCTGCGGGCCAAGGTCGAGCCGGTGCTGTGGCCGAACGGACGCGAATCGTCAACGAGCAGGCCAAGGCCGCCAAGCGAAACCCCGATGCCGAGGCCATCGCCGCCGCCGTCGGCCGACGGCCGACGACCGCGGCCGCGGGGCATCGACGCGGTTTATACCGGCCTGGTTCCGGTGGTCTACAAAGCCCAGCGCGAGATGCTGATCGGGCTGGCTGGAACTTCATCACCGATCTGCTGACCATCGCCGCCGTGATGACCGTCGTTTTCCGCGATCTGTCGGCCGGCCTGATCCTGCTCGTCCCCGGCGTCTTCCCGGTGGTCATCGTGTTCGGCCTGATGGGCTGGCTGGGCGTGACGATCGACGTCGGCACGATCATGACTCCGACCGTGGCCCTGGGCGTCTCGGTCGACGACGTCGTTCACTTTCTGATCTGGTATCGCCGCGGACTGTCCGAAGGCAAGATCGCGCCACGACTGCGATCATGCTGGCCTACGAAGGCTGCGCCGGGCCATGTATCAAAGCTGGGCCGTGCTGGGCCTTGGGCCTGGCGGTCTTCGCACTCAGCTCGTTCGTGCCCACCCAGCGCTTCGGCGCCATGATGTTTTTCCTGCTCACCGCGGCCCTGCTGGGCAACCTGCTGATGCTGCCGGCGGTGCTGGCCAGCCCGGTCTCGGCGCTGTTCGGCCGCCGGCTGGTGCGCAAGGCAAAGGCCGCCGCGGCCGCCGGCATGTCGCCGCAAGAGAGCTCGCCCGAGGCGGAATTCGCCCATGCGCCCAGCGGTCCTCACGCGCCGGTGCCGGCACCACTGGGCCACGACAGCCCACACCGCTCGGTTCGCAACTGAGCGCCCGGCGAGTGGCGCCGATTTTTTCCAGCGCGAAGCTGCTATAATCGGCGCACGCGCCGCAAGACAGCGCGGCGCCGCTTCGGGCGCCGGTGGAATCCCGACAGGAGCACACGATGGACGACCCCCAGGATCTCGTTTCGATTTACCGGGCGGCAAATCCGACCGAAGCACATTTCTTGATGAATCTGTTGCTGGATGAGGATATTGACGCGCAGGTCTCCGAAGAGAACGAGCCCTTTGCCGGTTTGCCCATCGTGCCCCCCGACGTTCTGGTCCGCAAGGCGGACGAGGCCCGGGCGCGTTCGATCGTCGCCGAATACCAGCGCGAGCAGGTCGACCGCGCCGAACGTCCCGATTGGACTTGCCCCAAGTGCGGCGCCACGGTCGTGGGCGCTTTTGACGAATGCGATGCCTGCGGTGCCGACCGGCCGGGCACGGAAGAAGAGTAAATCGAACCACGCCCAGAGCGCCAGCGTCCCAACTCGCGATCCGCAGCAAGTCGCGAAGCGCTTGTCCGTGGTGTGCTCCGTGCACTTCAGGCTTACGCGGACCGTCGCGTTTATTCCGCTCGAAAAGGAGGGAAAGTTAACCGTGCGGCACGAACAATTGTGGGCCCCCTGCGCACTGGGGTACATCAAGGGCGAAACATCGGCTGTCCACAGCGACAAGAAACCGCTCGCTTGGCTGCCGGGCGCCGATCCGGAGTGCTTCGTCTGCCGGGCCGTCGCCGACCGCTCGGACCGCGAAAACCTGATCGTCCGCCGCGGCCCGCGCACGGTCGTGATCCTCAACCGCTATCCTTACAATAACGGTCACCTGCTGGTCGCTCCGCTATCGCACAAGGGCCGGCTCGACGAACTCGACGACGAAGAGCAACTCGAGTGCCAGCAAAGCATGACCGCGCTCGTGGGCCTGTTGGAGCGACTGATCCATGCCGAAGGCTTCAACATCGGACTGAACCTGGGACGTGTGGCCGGCGCCGGCCTGCCCGGCCACTTGCATTGGCACATCGTGCCCCGCTGGAGCGGCGACACCAATTTCATGTCGTCGCTGGCCGGGACGCGGGTCATTCCGCAATCGCTCGACGCGCTCTGGGAACTGCTCGATGAGAATCTCGCAGCCCCAGACGGCAACCCCCAAGACGCACCGCCCTCACCGTCAACGCCACGAAAACTAGCGCCGTGAAATCCGACCGCCACGTCATCCCATCCGGTTCGCCGCCTGCGACTCCGGCAATCGCCGACGGCGGCGAGTCGGCTCAAGCCGCAATCTTGCATTCGGTGGCCGCGCGAGGCGGCCCTGCTGGCCCCCTATGCGATGCACAGCCTGCGGTCGGCCGGTCGAAAACATCCCGAGCCGGACCATCCGTATCGCGGCCCGTTCCAGCGCGACCGCGACCGCATCGTGCATAGCGCAGCCTATCGGCGGCTGAGCTTCAAGACGCAGGTCTTTACGGGCGAGTCGGGCGATTACCACCGCACTCGCTTGACCCACACGCTGGAAGTGGCCAGCGTGGCCCGCACCTTGGGGCGGGCACTGGCGCTCAACGAAGACTTGATCGAAGCCTTGGCCCTGGTTCACGACATCGGCCATCCGCCGTTCGGCCACGCCGGCGAAGACGTGCTCGACGAGTGCCTGCGATCTGCCGGCGGGTTTTCGCACAACGCGCAGGCCCTGCGAATCGTCGAGCAGCTCGAGATCCGCTATCACGATTTTCCAGGCCTGAATCTGACCCACGAGGTGCTCGCCGGGCAATCCACGCGAGCCTGTCCCCAGGCCGCCCCGCTGCAGCCGTTGTTGGAGGTGCAAGTCGTCGAGGCGGCCGACAGCATCGCTTATGACACGCACGACGCCGACGACGCGCTCGAAGTCGGCCTGCTGACACTCGCCGAACTGCTGCAAACACCGCTGTGGGCTGCCGCCAACGAGCGCGTCCGCCGGCGCTTTGCCGGGCTCGAGACGGGCGAGCTGCGCCGCGCCGTGCTGCACGAATTGATCGATTGGCAGGTCGGCGACTTGCTGTCCTGCGCTGCCAGCCGCCTGGCAAGCGGCCAGTTCGACAGCCCCCAGGCGGTCTCACAGGCACCGCCGATCATTGCCGCCAGCAGCGAATTGGCCGAGCAGAAAATCGATCTGGAGCGATTTCTCCACGAGCGGGTTTATCGGCACCCGCAAGTGCTCCAGCACCGCCACCGAGCCCAGCAGTTGCTGCGGGAAATGTTCGAGCGGTTGGTGGCGCAAAGCGAGCAATTGCCCGACGAAACCCGTGCCAGAGCCGCCCGGGACGGCATCCCCCGCGCCGTGGGAGATTACCTGGCCAGCATGACGGACCGTTATGCTCACCGCGCACATCAGCGGTTATTCGGGGGGCCGGTTGGCAGGCTAGAATCCGCTCCCGGCCCGGTTTAAGATAGGTAGGTCGTGCCCCCCGCCGCGAGCACACCCCGCCCCGCGTCACTTTCGTCGTCCGGATCGTACGGTTTCCCATGGCTCTTGTCGTCTTGCGCTGCGTATTCCTGATGGTGGCGGCTGGGCTGGGAGTCCAGCTTGTCCGCTCGCAGGCGCTACCGCAAAACCCGGAATGGCTTCCCTGGGCGGTATTTGGCGGCATGATGCTGTTGTCGGTCGCTGTGCTGGCGCTGGACGTCCTCACACGGCAAAAGCACGTCGACATTCTGTCGGGCGTTTATTTCGGGTTGATCGTCGGTTTGTTTTTGACCTACGTATTGCGGTTGGCCCTCAGTCCGATCTTGCCCGAGAAGGGACCGGTCACGCCCTGGGTCGAACTCGTGCTGGCCATGCTCTTGTGTTACACCTGCATCAGCATGATCCTGCAGACCAAGGATGATTTTCGCTTCATCATCCCCTACGTCGAGTTCGCCAAGGAGGTCAAGGGACTCAAGCCGTACGTGCTCGACACGAGCGTAGTCATCGACGGACGGATCGCGGACGTGGTCGAGACGCAAATCCTCGACAATCAACTGATCATGCCGCGATTCGTGATCGGCGAGTTGCAGGCCATCGCCGACAGCTCGGACCGCCTGCGCCGCAGCCGCGGCCGCCGCGGTCTCGACATCCTCAACCGCCTGCGCAGCAATCCGGCCGTCGACCTGCAAGTCTACGACCGCGAACTGCCCGAATTCATCGGTCAGCCGGTGGACATGAAGCTGGTGTTGCTGGCCAAGCACATCGACGGCAAGATCGTCACCAACGATTACAACCTCAACAAAGTGGCCCGGCTGCAAGGCGTGGGTGTGATCAACCTCAACGATCTGGCAAATGCGCTCAAGCCCACCTTCTTGCCAGGCGAAAACATCGAGGTCCGCATCGTCAAGACCGGCGAGGAACCGGGCCAGGGCGTCGGATATTTGGACGACGGCACGATGATCGTCGTCGAGGGGGGCGCGAGCATCTCAATAAGACGATCAAGATCGCGGTCACCAGCGTGCTGCAAACCAGCGCCGGCCGGATGATTTTCGGCCGCTTCGACGGTGCCGTTCGCGTGGCCACCTGAGAAGGCCGGCCCAAGCCAGGTCGCCCAACTCAAGTGGCACCCGGGCTACATCTTTTCCACCACGCGAATGCCCAGCAGCCCCAGGCCCAACCGGATGGTGCGGGCCGTCAGATCGCACAGTCGCAGCCGGCTTTCGCGCAGCGCATCGCTGTCGGCCCGAATCACGTGGCACTGCTCGAAGAACGTCGAGTAGCGATTGGCCAGCTCGAACAAATACGCCGTAAGAAAGTTGGGCCGGTAATCCGCGGCCACCAGCTCGAGCGCTTCGGCAAATTGCAAGATCGCCAGCCCCAGTGCCCGCTCGGCCGGCTGGCCCATCGAGATTTCGCCTCCGCTTGCGGCACGGCCGACGGATCGACGCCCGCCTTGTGGAAAATGCTGCTCACCCGGGCATGAGCGTATTGCATGTACGTGGCCGTATTGCCGGTCATGGCCAGCATCTTGTCGTAGCTGAATTCGTAGTCGCTGGTGCGGTTCTGCGACAGATCGGCGTACTTGATGGCTCCGATGCCCACGGCTTCGGCCACGGCCTGCCGCTCGGCTTCGCTCAATTCCGGAGAATTCTCGCTGACAATCGCCAAGGCCCGCTCGACCGCCTCGTCCAGCAGTCCGTCCAGGCCCACGGTGTCGCCGGATCGAGTCTTGAAGGGCTTGCCGTCGGAACCGAGCACGGTGCCGAAAGCCACGTGGACCAATTCGACGTGGTCGAAGCCCCACAGCCTGGCCGTAGCGAACAGTTGCTCGAAGTGCAGGCTCTGACGGTGATCGACCACGTACAGGATCGTGTCCGGTTGCCAAGAGTCGACGCGATATTGGATGGTTGCCAGATCGGTGGTGGCGTACAGAAACGCGCCGTCTTGTTTGCGGATGATGAACGGGGCTTCGTGTCCCGCGACGAACACGCAGGTGGCGCCCTCGCTCAGCCTGGCGATCCCGCGACGTTCGAGATCGGCCACCACGCCGGCCAGGCGGTCGTGATAGAAACTTTCGCCCAGCGTCTCGTCAAATTTTACTTCCAGCCGGCGATAGATCCGCTCGATATCCTCCAGGCAGGCCGGGAGAAATTCCTTCCACAAGCGGCGGTTTTCCGGATCGCCGGCGTGCAGCAGGGCCGTTTCGGCCAGCACGGCCGATTCGATATCCGCATGCGTGTGCAGGTAATGCATCGCCGACGGATCGCTCTCGACGTCGGCCAGCCGGGCTTCCAGCACGAGCAGATCTTGCTCGAGCTCTTGCAGTTTTTGCTCGGCCTTGTGCCGGGCCTTGGCGGCGTCCTTCTCGGCTTTGCGATCGGACGCGGCCGGCGCCGCGGAGAGCTCTTCGACCAGACGAGCCGCCCCGGCAATCAGCTCGCGCAGTTGCGGCAGCCTGCGGCGGCCGGAGTGATAATCGGCCAACCGGTTCACCAGCCGGTACAGCCGGCTGAGCTCGGCCACCGGCTGCCGGCTGTAAGCGTCGCGGTCGACAAAGTGCTTGAAGCCGTAAATGATCATGCCGAACTGCGTGCCCCAATCGCCCACGTGATTGTCGCTAATCAGCCGATGCCCGAGAAACCGCAGCACCCGGTCGAGCGCGGCGCCGATGACCGTCGAGCGGATGTGGCCGACGTGCATCGGCTTGGCCACGTTGGGCGCCGAATAGTCGATCACGATCGTGCGCGGCTCGGCCGCCGGCGCCACACCCAGCCGCTCGTCAGACAGCGAGTTTTGGAGCTGGCCCGCAATCCACGCGTCTTGCAGACGTAAATTAATGAAGCCCGGCCCGGCAATCTCGGGCGGCTGACAGAGATCGTCGACTCGCACGCGGGAGATCAGGTCCGCAGCCACGTCGCGCGGATTTCGGCCCAAACGTTTGCCCAAAGGCATCGCGCAATTAGCCTGATAATCGCCGAAGGCCGCATCCTGAGCCGGGCGGACCATGTCGACCAGCCGCGCCAGTTCGACCGGGTCGCCGGCCAGGTCGGCCAACGCCACCCGGAAGCGGCTTTGCAGCTCTTGGAGAATGTTCATGCGTCTCAAGTTTGCCACTGCTGGCAAGCGGGTTGCAACCCCAAAACCAGGATGCCGAAAACAGGAAGCAGCAGCCGGGCCTCAAGCGCGGCCTGGTGTACGAGCTGCTGGGAAATGGCGCCGCTGGGCAGCGGGCGGTAGCGACCGGACGGCGCTCGGCACTCACCGGCAGCCTAACGCGGCCGAACGATCGTGCTGGGCGGCGGAGACGAACTCTCGAACGGCACCCGCTTCGAGCCCGACCAAAGTTGCTCCAGCGAGTAATAGTCGCGCGTCTCTTCGTCGAACAGGTGAACCACCACGTCGCCGAAGTCCAACAGGATCCAGCGGCTTTCGACGTAGCCCTCCAGGCCCAGCCGGCGGTCGCCGTAGTCGCGCTCCAGAACCTGGTCGATCTCCTCGCTGATCGAGTGCAATTGCCGCCGGCTGGAGCCGGTCACGAGCACGAAATAATCGAACACCCGGGTCAACTCGCGTAGATCGAGCACGACAATGTCACGACCGCGGTTCAATTCTGCGGTGCGGGCGGCGGCCAATGCCCGCTGCAAGCTCCGATCCGACTGCTGGACGGTCTGTTCCAAGGCGACGGCCAATCGTGTCCTTTCGCAAAATGCGTTCATGGGGAGGATCGTCTTTATTCTACTCAGGCGGCCGGCCCAAGCGAAGAGTGCCAAGTGCTGGCTTTCGGCCACAACAAGGCCCGGGTTGCAAACCCAACAGCGAACACTCCGCAGCCAGCTATCGCGGCGAAAACGAGTGCTCTGGCCGACGGTTACGAATCTAACGACGCTGCGGCCACCCCACAGGTTCGCTTTGAAGCCGCCGCCGCCGGCCGGGCCCCTTGCCACGAACGGCTGAGCCGCTACCTTGGGGGAGGCACTCTTGGTGGCGACATCCTGGACAATGCCGGAGCCATGACATGGATACCAGTGCGACGGACGATTGGGTCGAACCGGGCAGCAAAGCACCCGATTTTACGTTGACGGCCGACGACGGGCAGCAGGTCAAGCTTTCGGCCCTGGGCGGCAGTTCCGTCGTGCTCTATTTCTATCCGAAAGATGACACGCCGGGCTGCACGCGAGAGGCCTGTGCCTTTCGCGACCGGAAAAAGGAACTAACCCGGCTGGGGGCCAGGGTGTTCGGCGTCAGCCCGGACGACGTGGCCAGTCATGAGAAGTTTCGCGACAAGTTCGATCTCGAACTTCCCGCTGCTTGGCCGATCGCCGACCACAAGGTGGCCGACAAATACGGCGCCTGGCGGGAAAAAAACCTGTACGGCAAGAAATCGATGGGCATCCAGCGCTCGACTTTCCTGATCGACCCCGACGGCCAAGTCGCCAAAGTCTGGAAGAAAGTCAACGTCGACGGCCACGACGAAGAAGTGATCGCGGCGATCAAAGAATTGGCGTGATGCGACGTTTCGCGAGCACGCGTCGATGGCCGACAGCCACCGGCTGCCGGATTGGGCACAATCACGTCGACCCTGTGCTTTTGCCTCACGGCGCCAACAGCAGCCGGCCGGGAACTTTGAGGTAGTTGATCACCTCGTTCAAGAAGCGGGCGGCGGCGGCGCCGTCGACCAAGCGGTGATCGTACGACAGGCTCAGCGGCATCATCAGCCGCGGTCTCGACCCGTTCGTCGACCACCACCGGCAGCTTGCGCGAACGGCCGGTGCAGCAAGATGGCCACGTTGGGCGGGTTGATGATCGGCGTCGAGTACGTGCCGCCGATCGATCCCATGTTGCTGATCGTGAAGGTCGAGCCGCGCAGCTCGTCGGGCGAGAATTTACCGGTGCGGGCACGCTCGGCCACGTCCATCAGCGCTCTGCGCGATCTGCGGGATGCTCATCCGGTCGACGTCGCGCACGGTGAGCACGACCAGCCCGCGATCGGTATCGACGGCCACGCCGATATTGACGTATTCCTTGTAGATGATCTGCTCGGCGTCCATGTCGATCGAAGCGTTGATCGACGGATGCAGTTTGAGCGACTGGGCCACGGCCTTCATGACGAACGCCATCATCGTCAGCTTGATGTGCGATTCGACGTAATCGGCCAGGCCGCCTTTACGGATCCGCTCGAGCTCGGTGATGTCGGCGTCGTCGAAGTTGGTGACGTGCGGAATCGTGGACGACGACTTGGCCATGTTCACCGCGATCGCCTTGCGAATGGCCGGCATCGGCGAGCGGCGGACCGGGCCCCAGTTGTCGCGATCGTCGGTCCCGGCCGGCAGGGCGGCAGTGCGCGTGGCCGGCAGCGTCGCGGTGCGAGCCGAGGCCCCCTCGCGGACGGCGGCTTTGACATCCTCTTCGGTGATCCGGCCACCGGCGCCGCTGCCATTGACCTGGCCGAGGTCAACGCCCAGCTCCCGGGCCAGGCGGCGGGTCGATGGGCCGGCCGGCGGCAGCTTATGGTGCGGATCGGCAGGCGCGGCGACGGTGGATGGCGCGGCGGCTGGCACCGCTGCCGGACGTAGTTGCGGATTGACGGGGGCCGCCGGCTTCTCGATCTTGGCGGGCGCCGCTTTCGGCGCTTTGCGCCGCGGCGCCGGGCGCTCGGCGATTCGACAGGCGCGGCTCGGCCTTGGCGGGTGCCGGCTTGGATTGGCCGCCGTCCGCGGCCGGCTTGCCCGCCGACTCGAACGTCAGCAGTGCATCGCCCACCTTGACCTTCGATCCCTTCTGGACGTGCACCTTGGTGATCTTGCCGGCTTGCGGCGAGGGCAGGTCGACCGTCGCCTTGCCGGTTTCGACCTCGAACACGGTCTGATCGGCCTGGATCTCGTCTCCCTCTTTGACCAGCACGTTGACGATGTCGCCCGACTCGACGTTTTCGCCCAACTCCGGCAACTTGAATTCATTCGCCATGGAGATCCTCTTGATGTCGCACGTATACGGTCGCCTGAGGCCAAAGGGCGCGAAGGAACTTCGCGCAGCACTTGCGGCCGCATGCGGATTTTGATTCGGTTTCGGATTACGGGTCCGTGGGGGTGCCTTTCAGGCGGTCAGCGGGTTGGCTTTTTCCGGATCGATGCCCAGCTCGCGAATCGCCTGGGCGACGCTGCGCCTTTTCGAACTTGCCTTGCCCAGCCAATTGGTACAGCGCGGCGACCGTGATGCACTCGGCATCGACCTCGAAATGCCGGCGCAGCTCCTTGCGAGCCTCGCTGCGGCCGAAGCCGTCGGTGCCCAAGACGAACAAGCCGCCGGGGACGAACGGTTCCACCTGTTCGGCCAGGGCCCGCACGTAGTCCGAGGCCGCGATGAACGGACCTTGCTGACCTTGCAATTGCTGCTCGAGGAACGATTGCTGCGGCGGCTGGTCGGGGTGCAGCATGTTCCAACGGCCGGCGGTGACCGCATCGCGGGCCAGTTCGGTGTAGCTGGTCACGCTCCAGACGTTGCTGGAAACTCCGTACTTCTCGGCCAGGATGTCCTGCGCCCGCAACACCTCGCGCAGGATCGCGCCCGCTGCCGAACAGTTGCACCTTGCGGCGGATTCGAGCCGGCCGACCTTGGTCGAGTATTTGTAAATGCCGCGGATGACTCCTTCTTCGACACCCGCGGGCATCGGCGGTTGGCGGTAGTTCTCGTTGCCGACCATGATATAGTAGATCGCGTCTTCGCCCTCCTCGTACATCCGCCGCATGCCGTCGAGGACGATGGTCGTGATCTCGTAGGCGAAGGCCGGATCGTACGACCGCACGGTGGGAAACGCGTGGCATTGAGCAGGCTCTGGCCGTCCTGGTGCTGCAAGCCTTCGCCGGCCAGGGTGGTGCGGCCGGCGGTGCCGCCGATCAGAAAGCCCTTGGCCCGGCAATCGCAGGCGGCCCAGATCAGGTCGCCGATGCGCTGGAAGCCGAACATCGAGTAGTAGATGTAGAACGGAATCATGTTGATTCCGTGCGTGGAATAGGCGGTGCCGGCGGCGATGAACGAGGCCATCGAGCCCGCCTCGGTGATGCCTTCTTCCAGCATCTGGCCGTCGGTGGCCTCGCGGTAATAGGCCAGCATGCCGGCATCGACCGGCTCGTAAAGCTGGCCGGCGTGCGAGTAAATGCCGCATTGCTTGAACAGCCCTTCCATGCCGAAGGTGCGCGACTTCGTCCGGCACGATCGGCACGATGTATTTGCCGATCTGCTTGTCCTTGAGCAGCTTGGTCAACAGCACAACGAAGCGCGCTCGTCGTCGAGCCTTCGCGCTCGCCGCTGCCCTGCGGTAAACTCCTTGTACTCGTCCAGCCGCGGCATTTCGGTCTTGCACCAGCTTGGTGATTCCGCGTGGGGACGAAGCCGCCCAGCGCCTTGCGCCGCTGCTTCAGATACTTGATCTCCTCGCTGTCCTCGGCTCGGGCTTGTAGAACGGCGCTTTCGCCACTTCCTCGTCGGAGATGGGAATGCCGAAGCGGGTGCGGAACTCGCGGAGCTCCTTCTCGCCCAGCTTCTTCTGGTTGTGGGCGACGTTGCTTGCCTTCGCCGACTTCGCCCAGGCCGTAGCCCTTGATGGTTTTGGCCAGCACCACGGTCGGGCGTGCCCTTGGTATTCGACGGCCGCTTTGTAACGCGGCGTAGACCTTTTCGGGATCGTGGCCGCCGCGGCGCAGCTTCTTCAGCTCTTCGTCCGACAGTCCGCGGACCATTTGCACCAGCTCGGGATACTTGCCGAAGAAATGCTCGCGGATGTAAGCGCCGGGCATGACGGTGTATTTCTGGAATTCGCCGTCGACCACTTCGCCCATGCGCTTGACGAGCAGGCCGTGCTTGTCCTTGGCCAACAGCGGGTCCCAAGTGTCGCCCCAGATGACCTTGATGACGTTCCAGCCGGCGCCGCGGAAGATGCCTTCCAGTTCCTGGATGATCTTGCCGTTGCCGCGGACCGGGCCGTCCAGCCGCTGCAAATTGCAGTTGATGACGAAGATCAGGTTGTCGAGCTCTTCGCGGCCGGCCAGGGTGATGGCGCCCAGCGTTTCGGGCTCGTCGGTTTCGCCGTCGCCGAGGAACGCCCAGACGTGCGTGCCGGCCGTGTTCTTGATGCCGCGATCTTGCAGGTACTTATTGAAGCGGGCCTGGTAGATCGCCATGATCGGCGCCAGGCCCATCGAGACGGTGGGAAACTCCCAGAAATTCGGGCATCAGCCAGGGATGCGGATAGCTACGACAGGCCGCCGCCTGCGGCCATCTCGCGGCGGAAAGTTTTCCAGGTGCTGTTCGGTCAGCCGGCCTTCGAGAAACGCCCGCGCATACATGCCCGGCGCGGCGTGCCCCTGAAAATAGATCTGGTCGCCCGAGTAGTCCTGGCCCTTGCCCTTGAAGAAGTGGTTGAAGGCCACTTCGTACAGCGTGGCGGCCGAGGCGAAGGTGGAAATGTGGCCGCCGATGCCCAGGCTGGAGTCTTGTTGGCCCGCGTGACCATGGCCATGGCGTTCCAGCGGATGATGCTCTTGATCCGCCGCTCGATTTCGCGGTTGCCGGGATAGGGCGGCTGTTTGGACTCCGGAATGGTGTTGATGTAGGGAGTGGTGGCCGTGAAGGGCAAGTCGACCCCTTCGCGGTGGGCCGCCTCGCTCAGTTCTTGCAACAAGAAAGCCACCCGTTGCGGGCCCTGGTTTTCGAGCACGCTGCGCAGCGACTCCAGCCATTCGGCCGTTTCCAGCGGATCGGTGTCAACCTGCGAGGGAATCGTGTCGGCATTGGCCATAGGCCAAACTCCATTCCAATTCTATGGACTACCCGCTCGTGGGTTCGAACAAAGCCTCAACGCCATCCGCCGGGAGAATCGCTCCGTAATTATCATCGCCGGCCCAATTTGGGTAAAGGGCCTTAAGTCCTGGGCAAATCGCCGCTTGGGCAATTCCAATCGCCGAGCGGTCACGACGTCTGACTCCGAGTCTTGGGCCGGTAAATTTCGGTTGCCGTGCCCAGGTAAACTTCGGCCGCGTTCATCAGCGTTTCGCTCAAGGTCGGATGCGGATGGATCGATTCCACCACGTCGCGCACGCTGGCCCCCATCTCGATCGCCACGACCCCCTCGGCGATCAAGTCGCCCGCATTCGGACCGACAATCCCGATGCCCAGCACGCGGTCGCTTTGGGGGTCGATCAGCAGCTTGGTCAAGCCCTCGGTGCGGCCCAGCGCCTGGGCTCGGCCGCTGGCCGCCCAAGGGTACTTGGCCACTTCGACGGCAATGCCCTCGTTCTTGGCCTGCTCTTCGGTCAGGCCGGCCCAGGCAATTTCCGGATCGGTGAACACGATGGCCGGAATGGCGTGCGGCTCGAACACCGCCGGTTCGCCCAGCAGCGCCTCGACGGCGACTCTTCCCTGGTGGGTGGCCTTGTGGGCCAGCATCGGCTCGCCCGCCACGTCGCCGATGGCCAGGATGTGCGGATCGGCGGTCCGCTGCTGCTCGTCGGCCACGACGAAACCGCGGCGGTCGATTTCCACCTGCGTGTTCTCCAACCCCAGCCCCGCGCTGTTCGGACGCCGGCCGACCGAAACCAGCACGCGGCTGAACCGTTCGCTGCGGCTGCCGGCGGCGTTTTCCAGCGCCACTTCGATTTCATTGCCCCGATCCGTGAGCGAGACCACCTTGGTTTCCAGGTAAATGCCGGCGAACAGCTTGACGAGCCGGTCCTGGAGCGGCTTGACGAGGTCGCGATCGGCACCGGGCAGCAGCGTGGGCGTCAACTCGACCACCGTGACCTTCGAGCCCAATTCGGCATAGACCGTGCCCATTTCCAGACCGATGTAACCGCCGCCGATGACCAGCAGCGATTCGGGCAGGTCTGCGCAGGGCCAGCGCCCCGGTCGAATCCATAACCCGATCGGTGGGCAATTTGAAGGGCCCCGGAATGGCCGGAATCGAGCCGCTGGCCAGGATGCAATGATCGAACGTCAAGCGGTCGGTTTTGCCGTCTTCGAACTCCAGCCGCAGGGTGGTCGAGTTCTCGAATTTGCCGCGGGCGTGAATCACTTCGACCTTGCGCTTCTTGGCCAATTGCTTGAGCCCGCCGGATAGGGTCGCGATGACCTTTTCCTTCCGCGCTCGGACGGCATCAATGCTGATCGTGGGCCGTGCGAACTCGATGCCCCACTGGGCCATCTCTTTGGTTTCGCTGAGCACGCGGGCGACGTGCAGCAGAGCCTTGGAAGGAATGCAGCCCTTGAGCAGGCAGGTGCCGCCGAGTTGGGGATCGGCCTCGACAAGCGTGACTTGCAGGCCCAGGTCGGCGGCCAGAAACGCGGCCGCGTAGCCGCCCGGCCCGCCGCCCAATACAGCCAGTTGGGTCTCCATGGATATCTTTCCAGCTAAGTGTCGCGAAGTACGAATCGGCCCAGTCAAAGCAAGACAGTCAAAGCAAGACAGTCGAGGCGAAACCGTCGAATTGCAACCGTCGGCGAGTGCGATATGATCCTTGCCCGAGCATCAGCATGATTCGGCTACGCATGTTGCTTTCGAAAGTCGAGCATGAAATCTCGCAAACTGCGCATGCCGTCGATCGGCATGGCATTGTAAATCGAGGCCCGGATTCCTCCGACCGATCGATGCCCCTTGAGCTCGAACAAGTCGCGCCCTTGCGCTTGCTTGACGAAAGCTTGTTCGAGCTCTTCGCTTGGCAGCCGCCAGGTGACGTTCATCTGCGAGCGGCAGTCCGGCCGCGCATGCCCGCGATAAAACCCCTGGCTGCCGTCCAGGACATCGTACAGCAGCTTCGCTTTTTCGGCATTGACCTGGGCCATCCGGCCGAGCCCGCCAATCTCGCTGCGCAACCAGCGGCCGATCAATAGCAGGACATAAATCGCAAACGTGGGCGGAGTGTTGTAGAGCGAGTCGTTCTTGGCCTGCAGGCGGTAATCGAGCATGGCCGGCAAACCGTCCGGCACCCGGGCCAAGAGCTCGTCGCGCACGATCACCACCGTGACCCCGGAAATGCCGGCGTTCTTCTGAGCGCAGGCGTAGATCAGGCCGTATTTTTCCACCGGCACCGGCCGCGAGAGAAAATCGGACGACAGATCCGCGACGATCGGCACGCCGTGCGTGTCCGGCAGATCGCGAAATTGCACGCCTTGAATCGTCTCGTTCGACGTGAAGTGAACGTAAGCGGATTCGGGGTTGATCTTGACCTCGCCGCCGGCGGGCAAACGCGAGTAGTTCTCGGTCTTGCCGTCCCAAGCCACGCGGACGGGTCCTTCGTGCTTGGCCTCGGCCAGCGCTTTGCTTCCCCAGGTGCCGGTGATTACATAATCGGCCGACTTGCCGCTGCCGCGAAGCAAGTTCATCGCCAGCATCGAGAACTGCAGGCTGGATCCGCCTTGCAGGAACAAGATGCTGTAGCCGGCCGGAATGCCCAACAGGTCCGTGAGCAACTGCTTCGCCTCGGCCAGCATCTGCTCAAACGCCTTCGAGCGGTGGCTGATTTCCAGCACCGACATGCCGACCCCGGGCAGCGCGACAAGATCTCGCTGGGCTTCTTGCAGCACGCTGAGCGGCAAGACGGCCGGGCCAGGAGAGAAATTGTAAACGCGTTGTGACATGGCCATCTCCAGGCAGACGCCTTCTCGGCAGCGCGTCGGCTCGTTGAGGCAGAGCGCACCGGCGGGGCATTCGAACGGTCCCGTGCAACAAACCATCAAGATAGCCCGCGCCGGCCACAAGCGCCAAACCCAAATGACCCGTCCGGCATCGGCTGCGCGCCGCGAAATCGGCTGTTTTCTGGCAGAATTTGCCAACCAAAATTCGACGTCCGGCGGCATTGCCGGTTAATTTATGGCCAGCGTTTTCGGTTCACCGTTGGACGAAGTCGCAGGTTCGAACGCGCCATGGCAAGTTTCGTTTATCGATCGCGAATCCGGCGCCGGCGGACGAGGTCTTTCGCTGGCACGCCCGGCCGGGGGCGTTTACGCGGCTCGCGCCTCCCTGGCAGCCGGTCGAAGTCGTCCAGCAGCGCGGCGGAATCGAGCCGGGGGGACAGGTAACGCTACGGATTCCCATTGGGCCGGCCAAAATCCGTTGGCGCTTGGAACATCGTGATTTCGTGGCCGGAAGTCAGTTTTGCGATGCACAGATATCCGGCCCGTTTCGCCACTGGCTGCACACGCACCGGATGGAGCCCGACGGGCCGGACGCCTGCTACCTGGAGGATCGGATCGACTACGAATTGCCCGGCGGCAGGGCCGGCCGAGCGGTGGCCGCCGGCTTTTTTCGCCGTCAACTCCAGCGGCTGTTCGTCTATCGCCATGCTACAACGAGGGACGACATCGAAGCTCAACGTTACTTCGCCGGGAGATCGACTGTGCAAATTGCCGTTACCGGAGCGTCAGGGCTGATCGGCTCGGCGCTGGTGCCGTTTCTCACTACGGCCGGCCACCATGTCCGCCGGCTCGTCCGTGGCGAGCCCAAATGCGCCGACGACTTCCGCTGGGACCCCGCGGCCGCAAGCGTCGATCCGGCGGCGCTGGCCGGCTGCGACGCGGTGGTGCATCTGGCGGGCGAAAGCATCGCTTCGCACCGCTGGACCGCCGCCCAAAAACAAAAAATCCTTTCCAGCCGGGTCGAGAGCACGAAGCTGCTCGCCAGCTCGCTTGCGGCCCTGAGCCCTCGCCCCAAAGTCTGCGTGGCTGCCTCGGCCATCGGCTACTACGGCGATCGCGGGGACGAGCAGCTCGACGAATCCAGCCGGCCCGGCGCCGGCTTCTTGCCGGACGTTTGTCGCCAATGGGAAGCTGCCCTGCAACCAGCCGCCCTGGCCGGCATCCGAGTGGTCAACGTACGTTTTGGCGTGGTGCTCAGCCCGGCAGGGGGTGCGCTCAAGACCATGCTCACGCCATTCCGGTTGGGACTGGGGGGTCGGATCGGCAAGGGGCGGCAATTCATGAGCTGGATTGGACTCGACGATGCGATCGGCGCCATCTACCACGCGCTGTTGACCGAGTCGCTCGCCGGCCCGGTCAACGTGGTTACGCCCGACCCCGTGACCAATCAGGAATTCACGAAAACATTGGGACGCGTGCTCGGCAGGCCCACGTTCTTTCCCATGCCGGCGGCGGCCGCCCGGCTCGCGCTGGGTGAAATGGCCGACGCTCTGCTGTTGGCCAGTGCCCGGGTGCATCCGGCGCGGCTGCTGACCTCGGGCTATACCTTCCGCTATCCCGAGCTTGAACCGGCCTTGCGGCAGATGTTGGGCAAAGTTTGAATCGTCGACAGTCCGGGCGAAAAATCGGAATTTGGCGACTGGAAGCGGCCGGCCGCTGGACACGGCAAGTTAGCCGGCCGATACTCGGGTCTCGTTCACAGCAGCGACGGTTGTTTTTTCAGGAGGCCAGGATGAGTTGGCGGATCGTGCCCTGCCTGCTGCTTGCTTGTTTGGCCGCCGGTCCCGGAACAAAGAAATCCGCGGCCGCGGAAATTGAATTCGAGTCCGACATCGAATACAGCAATCCGCAGGATGAACACCTGAAGCTGAATCTGGCCCGGCCCAAACAGATCGACGGATTGGCGCCGGCGGTGGTTTGCATTCACGGGGGCGGATTCCGTGCCGGCAACCGTCAGCGCTGGGATGCCGTTTGCCGGCAACTTGCCGAGCGCGGCTACGTGGCCGTGACGGCGACCTATCGGCTCGCGCCGAAGCACCCCTTCCCCGCGGCGGTGAGCGACGTCAAAGCGGCCGTGCGCGTGGCTGCGCGCCAATGCCGAGCGGCTGAAGATCGATCCCGATCGGATCGGCACGCTGGGCGACTCGGCCGGCGGTCATCTGGCGCAATTCCTGGGAGTGACCGGCGGCGTCAGGCAGTTTGACGCCGATGGCGACAACCTCCAGCAATCCAGCCGCGTGAAATGCGTCGTCAATTTCTACGGGCCGAGCGACCTGACTCGCTCCTACGGCAAGAGCGTCGACGCGGCTGAGGTGCTGCCGCTGTTCTTGGGGGGCGACTTGGAGCACGCCCGGCACCGGCATATCGTGGCCAGCCCCCTGTCTTGGGTGACTCCCGAGGCCGCACCCACGCTGCTCATCCACGGCACCAAAGACCCGTATGTGGCGTACGAGCAGGCGACGTGGCTGCGCGACCGCATGCAGGCCGCAGACGCCACCGTGGAATTGCTCACGCTGGAGGGCGCCGGCCACGGATTCCAGGGCGACGACGCACTGCGTGCCAACGACGCCATGTTTGCGTTTCTTGACAAACATCTGAAAAGCGGCAAGTAGTTCCTGATGGCTCGAACTCGCATTTTTTCTGCGGAGACCGAAACGATGATCTTGCGCCGTGCGACCGGACTGCTCGTATTCCATCTGGCTCTGGCATTCGGCGCCCTGACATACGGCACGAGGCCGGCCGCCGGCGGCGAAGTGGAAATGGAGCGCGACGTCGAATACAGCAACCCCGGCGATGCGCATTTGAAGCTCGATCTGACCCGTCCGAAACAAATCGAGGGACTTGCGCCTGCGGTGGTCTGCATTCATGGCGGCGGCTGGACCGCCGGCAACCGCGACGGCTGGAACGGGCTGTGCAAACAACTCGCCGAGCGCGGTTACGTCGCCGTCACGATCACGTACCGCTTCGCGCCTGCGCATCCGTTCCCGGCGGCGGTCAATGACGCCAAGGCGGCCGTCCGCTGGCTGGCGCGAATGCGGGTCGGCTGAAAATCGATCCCGATCGCATCGGCGCCCTGGGCGACTCGGCTGGCGGCCACCTCTCGCAATTCCTGGCCGTGACGCCAGATGTCAAGCGTTTCGACCGGGACGGCGACAACCTGGACCAGTCCAGCCGGATCCAGTGCGAAGTCAACTACTATGGTCCCAACGACATGACGCGCATGTACGGCGTTCAGCCGGGTGTCGACAAAGTGGTCTCGCAATTCGTCGGCGGCGACTTGGAACACGCGCGGCACGAGCATATCCTGGCCAGCCCGCTATCCTGGGTGACGCCCGCCGCGGCACCAACGCTAATCATCCACGGCACGAAGGACGATGTCGTGCCGCACGATCAGGGCGTTTGGATGCGCGACCGCTTGCAGGCCGCCGACGTGCCGGTCGAACTGTTGTCGATCGAAGGCGCCGGGCACGGGTTCGGCGGCGACGACGGCAAGCGCAAGCGAAGCCACGCTGGCCTGGTTCGACAAGTATTTGAAGGGCGAAAAGAAGGACTAATCGCCCGGCCGATTGCCGCGCAGCCGCTATTGGCAATCACCGCCCTGAACTGATCGGCCGACTGACTCTGCGCTAACCGCCGCCACGGCGCGAGCGCTCCGAGGAATCGCCGCAGTTACTGGACGCCGGCCGGGTTGACGACATCGACCAGGTTGATCACCCGGTCCACGCCATCGATCTTCTCGACGATCGCCTGCACGGTCTGCTTGAGGTAGAAAGTCGGCACGCGGCCCCGCAAGGTAATCACGCCGGCTTCGTGCGCGGCCGAGATCGTGCGCAGATAGTAGTACGAACTCTCTCGCAACCGGCGCTCGATTGACTGTAGAATTCCCGCGCCGGGATTGTTCAAGACCGCGGTTGGTGTGGACATGGCGGCGACGCAGGGAGGCGCGTTGAAAGGCAGGGTCATGGCGGTTTCCCTTGCGAAAGTGAAAGGCATAAGCGGGGGGGATGGCAACCCACGGCACGGGGTTGAACCAACGGCTGCCACGTCTATCTGGCATATCGCGTGCCGATGCCGCAGCTTTTTCGAATTCTGGCGAATCACCGAATAATTCGCGTACTTTCAGGCGGTTTTCACGCCCAACCCAAACGCCCCCGCGCGCGGCAAATCCGCACATTGCGCGTCGGTTGTCGGCAATGTAGGCATCGGATGCCCATGCGGGCGGCAAAAGGCTTGCCAGCATAAGCGATCCTTCCGGCAAGATCCGCCGAGGTTGTCCCCGACGATGCGCCCCTTGCGGCCCGCCAGCGGGCTGGTGTAGCATTGCCGGCTTGAAAGCCGCAGAAAACCGCCGAAAAACGGCCGTTTTCTAACTTGCTGCCCGCCTGTGAAAGCCTGGCCATGACCACGATCACGATTCCGGTCCTCCAGGTGTACGTCTTCGTCCTGGCCGGCTTCGTGGGCTATCTGGTGATCACCAAAGTGCCCGCCCTGTTGCACACTCCGCTGATGTCGGCCACGAACGCCATCTCCGGCATTTCGCTGGTCGGATCGTTGGTGGCCGCCGGCGGCCATCAAGGACATCTGGCCACGACGTTGGGTTGCATCGCCGTGACCGCAGCCACGATCAACGTGGTGGGCGGCTTCATGATTACTGATCGCATGCTCAAGATGTTCAAGCGACAGGAACCCAAGTAGGCGATGGAATATCACCCGCTCCAAGCCATCTTGGGATCCGCCCTGTTGGGATCTGTCGCCGAAGCCCAGATCATGCTACCGGAAGCCCATTGGCGCGAGTACCTGATCCAAGTCGCCTATCTGACCGCGTCGGTCTTCTTCATCCTCGGCCTTAAAGGATTGACCGCGCCCGACAAAGCCCGGCGGGGCATGCAGCTGGCCGCGATCGGCATGTTGATTGCCGTCGTCGGCACGCTGTTCCATCACGACATCGTCAGCCCGGTCTATATCCTGATCGGGCTGGTCATCGGTTCGCTCGTCGGAGCCGCGATTTCGATTTGGATGCCGATGACGGCGATCCCGCAGCGAACGGCGATCTCGCACGCTTTCGGCGCCTTGGCCGCCACGTTGGTGGGAATCGCGCATTACCACTACATGACCCGGGTTGTCGAGGAAACGTTGACCCAGGTGGAAATGGCCGCCCTGGGGTTCGAGGTGATGTTCGGCTCGCTCACGATCACGGGCAGCTTGATGGCCTTCGGCAAGTTGCAAGGGCTGCTGCCCAGCGCGCCGATCACTTACAAGTTTCAGAACCAATCGACGATCGGCCTGTTCGTCGTGGCGGTCCTGCTGTTTGGCTACCTGGTGGTCACCCCCTCGACGGCCTCTTCGCACGCCCTGGTGTTTTACTTGATGGCTTTGATCGGGCTGGCCGTCGGCGTGCTGATCGTCATTCCGATCGGCGGAGCGGACATGCCAGTCGTGATTTCGCTGCTCAATTCCTACGCCGGCCTGGCCTCTTCGGCCACCGGTTTTGTCTTGGGCAACAACGTGCTGATCATTGCCGGTGCGCTCGACGGAGCCAGCGGCTTTCTGCTTTCGATCTTGATGAGCAAGGCCATGAACCGCTCCTTCGCCAACGTGCTTTTCGGGGCCTTCGGCGGCGCGGCGACCAGTGCGGCGTCGACCGTGTCCGAGGGTCAGACCGTCAAGAGCATTTCCGTCGAAGACGCCGCCGTGCAATTGGCCTACGCCCGCAGCGTGATCGTGATTCCGGGCTATGGCATGGCCGTGGCTCAGGCCCAGCACCAGGTGCGCGAGCTGGCCGAGCTGATCGAGAAGCGCGGGGGCGAGGTGAAGTTTGCCATCCATCCGGTCGCCGGCCGCATGCCGGGGCACATGAACGTGCTGTTGGCCGAGGCCAACATCGCCTACGACAAGTTGTTCGACATGGACGAGATCAACGGCGAGTTCGGCCGGGCTGACGTGGCCTTGGTGATCGGAGCCAACGACGTCGTGAACCCGGCCGCGCGCAACGACCCCTCCAGCCCGATTCACGGCATGCCGATCCTGAATGCCGATCAAGCCCAGAGCATCATCGTGCTCAAGCGGAGCATGAATCCCGGCTTTGCGGGCATCGAGAACGAGCTGTTCTACAATCCCAAGTGCTCGATTCTGTTCGGCGATGCCAAGAGCTCCTTGACCAAGCTGGTCGGAGCGGTGAAGACGGCGTAGGGGTGGCTTTGGGCGCCGCGGGGTCCCGCTGCGCTCGTCGTACCCGCCGCGGGGCACGAAAGGACCTCGAAGCCAGTTGGGCCACCACGTTCGATGATACTATGATTGGATGAACCCCGTTCCGGAGGCGTTTCATGTCTGCAAGTCTCGCCGCCACGACGTCGACCGCGTTTGATCGCGGGGCCGATCCGATCCTTGGTCTCTTCTCTGTCGAGCAGGCTCGGAAGCTGGTTGAATATCGAGGCGATAAAGCCCTACAGCGCCGCATTGAGGAGCTCGCCGGCAAGTGCAACGAAGGCGAATTGACGGACGAGGAACAGGCTGAATACGAAGGCTACGTCAGGGCGAATAAGTTCGTCGCCCTGCTCCAGGCGAAGGTTCAGAAGCTTCTCGTTCCGTCAAAATCGTGATGGACCCCGCGATGCGGAAAGCGGTGCGCAAGCGCGCCCTCGCCAAGCGAGAAAGCAAGCCTTCCCTGGCACCTTCAGTGCCCTAGATTCTTGCGTGCGAATCATCACCCAGGGTTTCGTTTAGGATCGCTAACCCTGGGCTGGTGCGCTTTGGCCAGTTGGGCCAGATCGAGGCACGGCAAGAAAACTGCGATTGCTCAAGACGGCGCGAAACCGAGCTGGCCGGGCTGGCCGGGCTGGCTGCCGGCAAATCGAGCACCGGCTCTCAGCTAGCAGCGATCGGACCCCATTTCCCGCATTCCCACACCTCCCGTGCCCCGCAGTTTCCGCCTTAGGTGGGCGGCAAAAAAACTGCTATTGCGGCGTTTCGCCGGTTCCGTTATTCCTACGTGCGCTGGAGATAATCCCGCCTGCCAGATCATCTCGATCGCGAGCCTCATGGGGGGGCCTGCGACTCGCTTGTCATGCATATTCGGCCGTTCTCTCATGAGGGGGGAACGGCGACGCCGGATGGGGTCGAGCCCGCACTCGCGCCGCCGGAATTTTCGGACAAAGTCACCAGGAAAGGAAACCCAGATCATGCTTGTCTTATCGCGCCGCCACAACGAGAAAATTGTCTTGCCGACGATCGGCGCCTCGATCGAGGTGCTGGAGATCAAAGGAGACCGCGTCCGGCTGGGGATCGACGCACCGGCCAATGTCGCGATCCTGCGCGAGGAATTGGCCGTCAAGCAGGGTTACACGCCTGCGGCCGCCAAGGCCGCGGCCGAAATGGCCCAGTCCCTGGCCCGGCAGCAACGTCATTACCTGCGAAATCAATTGAACATGGCCACGATCGGCATCGCGGTGGCCCAGCGGCAATTGCAGGCCGGATTGGCCGACCAGGCCAACGAGACCTTGTCCAAGATCGGTGAAGGCGTGCAGCAATTGGGCCAACACGTCGACACTTTGGCCGCCGGGCCGGAGCCAGGCAAGCCAGGCGCGCCGCCTAAGGCCCTGCTGGTCGAGGACGACAACAACGAGTGCCAACTGCTGGCCGGTTTCTTCCGCATGGCCGGCTACCAGGTGGCCACGGCCAGCGACGGAGCCGATGCGCTCGATTACCTGGCCCACCACGAGCAGCCCGACGTCATGCTGCTCGACATGATGCTCCCCCGCTGCGATGGGCCCACCACGATCCGCCTGGTCCGCGGCAACCCCGAGTTCAGCAGCCTGAAGATTTTCGCCATGAGCGGGCACACGCCCGACGAGCTGGGGCTTGATTGCCGGGCCTCGGGAGTGGCCAGGTGGTTTCAAAAGCCGCTCAATCCCGAATTGCTGCTCAAGGAACTCGACGCCTATCGTCGCGAGCCAGTCCGGGTCTGACGTTTCCGCCGCGAGTCGAATGCCGGTCGCGCGGCAGAATCGGTTTTCGCGCCTCGCAGAAACTGCGCGCACGGCGCATGCCAACCCAGCCGGCGCGGGCCGGGCAATGCCATGAGCTGCCCGGCAGGCGGGTTCCGATCGCCTTCGCCGCGCCTTTCTCAGCGCTTCTCAGCGCCTTCTCAGCGCCTTGCTCAGCGCCTTCTCAGCGCCTTCTCATTCGGCAAGTCTCGTTCCATCAATGACTTGCATTCGCATTGCCGCGGTCTAAGATAAATTCAGCCGGGCTTGCGTCGGCCGACCGTTGCCCTTGGGGCGTGCTCTGGCATTGACCAGATGTACATCCAAACAGGACCCTAACATTCCTCTGCTAAAGTCATGGCACTAAAGCAAAAAGAGCAATCGTTAGCCAATCCCCAAGGAGACCCCGGGTCTATGGCCAGTCATCGAATCCTCGTCGTGGACGACGAGGAAGATCTCTTGGAGTTAATCCGTTACAACTTGTCGAAAGAGGGATATCGAGTCGATTGCGCCGCGTCTGGCGAACAAGCCATTCAAGAGGCCCGGACCACCGTCCCGGACTTGATCGTGCTCGACCTGTTGCTGCCCAACGTCGACGGACTGGACGTCTGCAAACACCTGAAGTCCGACCCCAAGACTCAGCACGTGCCGATCGTCATGTTGACCGCCAAGAGCGAAGAGGCGGACGTCGTGACCGGGCTGGAGTTGGGCGCCGACGACTACATCACCAAACCGTTCAGCCCGCGCGTGCTCTTGGCCCGGATCCGCAACGTGCTGCGGCGGCGAGCGAAGCCGGCGGCCGAGGATCCGGGGGCGATTCGGGTCCACGACATCGTGATTCATCCCGGCCGGCACGAGGTGCTGATCGGCGGCAAACCGCTGGATCTGACGTTCACCGAGTTTCGGCTGTTGCACTTTTTGGCCCGCAAACCCGGCTGGGCTTTCTCGCGAAACCAGATTGTCGATGCCGTCAAAGGCGAAGACTATCCGGTGACGGAGCGCTCTGTGGATGTGCAGGTGGTCGGCCTGCGGAAAAAGTTGGGCTTGCTGGGCGGATACATCGAGACGGTCCGCGGAGTGGGCTACCGCTTTAAGGAGTAGCCATGCCGAAGCCTCGGCTGCTCGGGCAGCTTTCGCCGTCCTACTTGCTGCTCACAACCACGGCCATCGCGATTGTTTGCTGGTTCGCCGTCCACTCGCTCGACTCAGCCGCGATTGGAGCGGCCCGGAGCCGACTGGAAAACGCCGGCCAGTTCGTTGGGCGGCAATGGGCCGAAGACCCCTCCACGGCCCAGCGCGAGCTGCTGGCCGAGTTCTGCCGCGACCTGGCCGCGACCAGCGGCGCGCAGATCACCGTCATCTCGGTCGACGGCAACACCCTGCTCGGCGACCGCCGCACCGGCGAGCAGGAAGCCTGGCTCGAACGTCCAGAGGTCCACGCCGCACTTGCCGGCGAGGCCGGCAGCGGCATTCGCTACAGCCCCGAAGGGGACGACCGGACTTTGCAAGTCGCGGTGCCGATCGTGCGGCGCGGGCAAGTGCTCGGCGTGGTCCATGGTCGCGCAGCCTCTGTCGGCGATCACCGCCGCGGCGCGCGATTGGCAAACCCGCGTGGCACTCGTCGGCCTGGGGCTGGTGCTGGCATCGGCAATTCTGATTCCGCTGCTCTCGCGACGCATCACGCGCCCGCTGGAGGAAATGCGCCGGGCCGCGGAGCGGTTCGCCCGTAGCGAACTCGGCTACAAGTTGATCGTCCCGGAAACGGAAGAGCTGGGCGGCCTGGCCGAATCGCTCAACCAGATGGCCGAACAACTGCAAGAGCGGATCAGCACGATCGTTCGGCAAAACAACGAGCAGCAGGCCGTCCTGTCGAGTATGGTCGAAGGCGTGCTGGCGGTTGACAATCAGCAGCGGGTGATCAGTTTGAACAAAGCCTCGCGGCAGTTGCTTGGCATCGATCAGGTGCAGGCCCAGGGCCGCAGCCTGCAAGAAGTCATCCGCAACGCCGACCTGCGACGATTCGTCAGCCGCGCTGGATTGCGACGCGCCGATCGACGACGACGTCATCATGCACGGCGATCACGAAGGAGTGCTGCAAGCCCGCGGAGCCGCCCTGCACGATGCCCGAGGGCGCAGCATCGGCGCCGTCGTGGTGCTCAACGACGTCACCGATTTCCGCCGGCTGGAGCACATCCGCCGCGACTTCGTCGCCAATGTGTCGCACGAATTGAAAACCCCGATCACCTCGATCAAGGGGTTCGTCGAAACGCTGCTCGACGGAGCGATCCACAACGCCGAAGACGCCGAGCGATTCCTGCAAATCATCGCCAAGCAGGCGGATCGGCTGGATACGATCATTGAGGACCTGCTCAGCCTGTCGAAGATCGAGCAGGGCGAAGACTCGGGCGACATCACGCTCGAACTCGGTCGCGTCAAGGACGTCGTCGACAGCGCGGCGCACGATTGCCAGCAAAAGGCCACCGAACGCCGGATCCACGTTTGTACCGCCTGCGAGGAGCAGATCACCGCCCGGATGAACCCCCAACTCCTGGAACAGGCCGTCATCAATCTGCTTGACAATGCCATCAAGTACAGTGAACCGGGCAGCGAAGTGCAGGTGCTCGCCAGCCAGTTCTACGATGAGGTGACCATCACCGTCTCCGACCGCGGTTGCGGCATCGCCGCCGAGCACCTGCCGCGGATCTTCGAGCGTTTCTACCGGGTCGACAAAGCCCGCAGCCGCAAATTGGGCGGCACCGGCCTCGGGCTCGCCATCGTCAAGCACATCGTGCAAGCACACCGCGGTCACGTGACGGTCAAGAGCACGGCCAGCGTGGGCAGCGTGTTTACCATTCATCTGCCCCTGCCCGCCGCCGAACGCAACGGCCACGCCGGCTGACGGTGTGCTGAAAACGGGGATTGGCTCGCAGCGAACGAGTTGATTTCTCAACAAATCTGCGTCGCCGGAGCGTGCCCGTCCCCCATCCCAACAGGTTCCTCAAGCGGGCCCGCGGCAAGGTGCCCCCGGCGGGGCGGTTGCGGCCGTCAAGCGGCTTTCCGGGGCCCGCCGTCGGTCACGCTGCCTGCTACTGCGACGATCCCCGCTTCGCTCCCCGCCGAACGCGGACGAGCATGCCAGCACAATTGAAGAATCCGCGGTTGCGATGTTTCCTCGCGCAGACTTCGCACCGACGGGTGGCCCACCCGTCGCGGGTCGAAACCCAAGCCGATTGGGCCTGCTAGGAGCAGGAACGCTGATGCCACAAGGCCCTCAACGGCAATGGATCAACATCCGCAATCATTTTATCGGTAATAACTTATGGCAATTCCTGCGATCCAACCGCCGTTGCTGTGGAGCGGTTAGCAGGCATTCGGTTGCAACAAGAATCCTGCTTGACGCAGACGTCGGGGTTGCTTACCTTGATATGCTCAATTCAGATTCTGATGCATCTCTACATTTGATTTACTCATCTGACGGCTCGCTTCCATGCAGATCAAATCGTTAAAGGTTTTTTGCGATGTCGTCGGCTGGCGGAGCTTTTCGCGAGCCGCCGACGAAAACGGCATTTCCCAATCCGGCGCCAGTCAAGTCGTGCATCAGCTTGAACACCGATTGGGCGTCAAGCTGATCGATCGCTCGAAGCGGCCATTCGTGCTCACGCCCGAGGGGGAAACCTATTACGAGGGCTGCCGCAAGCTCGTGCAGCGATACGACGTCTTGGAAGACCAGGTGCGCACCTTGCACGAAGAAGTGGCCGGGCGCGTCCGGGTGGTGTCGATCTATTCGGTCGGCTTGCACCACATGAACCGCTACCTGCAGCAGTTTCTCAGCCAATATCCGAAAGCCAACGTGCGGCTCGAATATCAGCACCCCCATCGCGTGTATGAAGCGATCGAGAAGGACCAGGCCGACCTGGGGCTGCTCAGCTACCCAAGGTCGTCGCGCACGATCGAGGCCATCGGTTGGCGCGAAGAACCGATGCTGCTCGTTTGTGCGCCGCATCACCGGCTGGCCGGGCGCAAGACGGTCGATTTCGGCGAACTGGCCGGAGAACATTTCATCGGCTTCGACAGCGAATTGACGATTCGTCGCGAGATCGATCGCGTGCTCCAATTGCACGGCGTCGAGGTTCGGTGGTGATGGAATTCGACAACGTCGAAACGATGAAACGCGCGGTCGAGATCGATGCCGGGGTGGCTTTCCTGCCCGAGCCGACCGTCGCCGCGCGAGGTTGCGGCCGGCTCTCTGGTGGCCGTGCCGCTGGCCGTCGACGAGTTGGTGCGTCCCTTGGGCATCATCTATCGCCGCGGCAAGGAACTGTCGAGTACGACGCAACGGTTCATTGAGTTGCTGCAGAGCGAGGGGCAAGCAGTCGTCGCGGTCGATACCGACGCCGCCGACCGGATGGCGACGAGCCTTCGCGCCGGCGCCAACGGCAACTCGATCGGCAACCCGCCTGCGGCGAACCACGGCGATTCCAATCGCACGAGCGGCACCGGGTCCAGATAGCGCCGGCAATCTCGATACCGCCGCCGCGATCTCCCCGGCCGACGGCCAACTACGTGGCAGCGGAAACGGCCGGCCCGCGGTGGAGAAGCGCGCGGCTCCGCGAGGTGGCGGCAACGGTCACGCCGAGGAGATTCACGACCGCGACGCGGCAGAAACATCACGCGCTCGAGTCGGAGCCAAGTGAGGAAGGCTGGGTAAACGCATGCAAACCTTCAAGAACAGCGGCGGCTTGCCGCCCCGGCAGGGCCTGTATGACCCGGCCAACGAGCACGATGCCTGCGGCGTCGGCTTTATCGTCAACATGCGCGGCGAAAAAAGCCACGCGATCGTCCGCTCGGGGCTGGAGATCCTGGTCAACCTGACGCACCGCGGCGCTTGCGGCTGCGATCCGTTGACCGGCGACGGTGCCGGCATTCTGACGCAGATGCCGCACGAATTTTTCCGCGCCGCGGCGGCCGAGTTCGGCTTCGATCTGCCGCCCGCCGGCGACTACGGCGTCGGCTCGGTGTTCTTGCCGCGGACCGGCCGAAGCGGCAATACTGCCAGGAGCGGCTCGAAGCGATCGTCGCCGAAGAAGGCCAGACGCTGCTCGGCTGGCGCGACGTGCCGGTCGACAACGCAGTGCTGGGCCGCACCGCGCGCGACGTCGAGCCGTGTCATCCGCCAGGTCTTCATCGCCCGCGGTCCCGACGCCGGCCCACACAGCGGCTTCACGACCAGCCTGACGAGCCTGTTCGAGTGGAAGCTGTACGTCATTCGCAAGCGGCTGGAAATCGAGATCCGCAACAGCCGTCTCGAGCAAAAGCAGTACTTCAACGTGCCCGAGCCTGTCGTCGCGGGTCATGATCTACAAGGGATTGCTGCTCGCCGAACAAGTCGAGCGGCCTTCTATCGCGACCTGGCCGATGAGCGCTTCATCTCGGCGCTTGGCCCTGGTGCATCAGCGCTACAGCACCAACACGTTTCCCACCTGGGACCTGGCCCATCCGTTTCGCTTATCTGGCCCACAACGGCGAAATCAACACGCTCAGCGGCAACGTCAACTGGATGCACGCCCGGGAAAGCATGCTCGCTCATCCGGATTTCGGGCCCGACCTGAAGAAAATCTGCCCGGTCTGCGTCCGCGGCGCCAGCGACTCGGCCGTGTTCGACAACGCCCTCGAACTGCTGGTGCTCACCGGCCGTTCGCTGCCGCAGGCCATGTCGATGCTGATTCCCGAGCCGTGGCAGAACCACGAGAGCATGTCCGACGACCTGAAGGCCTATTACGAATACCAGGCCTGCCTGATGGAGCCCTGGGACGGCCCGGCGGCGATGGCCTTTACCGACGGCACGATGATCGGCGCCCTGCTCGACCGCAACGGGCTGCGCCCGAGCCGCTATTGGGTCACCAAGGACGGCTGGTCGATCATGGCTTCCGAGGCCGGCGTGCTGGACATTCCGCCCGAGCGATGTCGAATCGAAGGGCCGCTTGCAGCCCGGCCGCATGTTCCTGGTCGACACGGACCAGCAGGCCGCATCATCGCCGACGCCGAAATCAAGCAGTCGCTGGCCGCGCACGCGCCGTATCGCCAATGGCTCCACGACAACCAGCTGCACGCTCGACGACTTGCCGCCGGTCGCCGCCGGTCAACGGCCACCTGGACGAGCCGCTGCTCGAGCTGCAGCGAGCGTTTGGCTACACGCTGGAAGACCTGCGAATCCTGATGGCGCCGATGGCCACCGACGGTCAAGAAGCCGATCGGCTCGATGGGCAACGACACGCCGCTGGCGGTGCTCTCCGATCGGCCGCAATTGCTCTACAACTATTTCAAGCAACTGTTCGCCCAGGTGACCAATCCGCCGCTGGACGCGATCCGCGAGGAAATCATCACCTCGCTGGTCACCACGATCGGCTCCGAGGGCAACCTGCTC
This sequence comes from uncultured Planctomycetia bacterium, assembly GCA_963699445.1. Classification (GTDB taxonomy): domain Bacteria; phylum Planctomycetota; class Planctomycetia; order Pirellulales; family PALSA-1355; genus CAWCAX01. The sequence continues at coordinate 792,596 of CAVOTX010000011.1, read as the reverse complement.
GACGAAACGCCCGAGCAGTGCCGGCCTGCTGCGGCTGGACCAGCCGATGCTTGACCAACACCGACATCGAGCGGCTCAAGCAGCTTGACGGCTCGCAGCCCAAGTGCGGCCGGCTCAAAAGCCGCACCCTGTCGACGCTGTTTCCGCGCAAGGAAGGCGCCGGCCGGCCTGAAGCGGCGGATGGACGAACTGCGCCGCGAGGCTTCGCAGGCGATCGCCGAGGGGGTCACGATCCTGATCCTTCGCGACCGCGGCGTCGACGAAGAGCTGGACGCCCATTCCCGCCCTGCTGGCCACCAGCGGCGTGCATCACCACCTGGTGCGCGAAGAGAGCCGCACCCGCTGCGGGCTGGTCATCGAGACCGGCGAAGCCCGCGAAGTGCATCACTTCGCGCTGCTGACCGGCTACGGCGCGGGCGCGGTGAATCCTTACCTGGCCTTTGCCACGCTGCAGCAAACCTGCTGGCCGAGGGCTTCATTGCCGACAACGTACACCTACGAGAAGCTGGAGAAAAACTACGTCAAGGCGGTCGGCAAGGGCCTGCTCAAGGTGATGTGCAAAGATGGGCATCTCCACGCAGCAAAGCTATCGCGGCGCTCAGATCTTCGAAGCGATCGGCCTGAACGACCTGACTTCGTCGACGAATATTTCACCTGGACTCCCAGCCGCGATGCCAGGGCGTCGGGCATCGAGACCATCGCCGAGGAATCGCTGCGCCGCCATGAGCATGCCTATCCCCGCGCCGACGTGCCGCAGACGCTCGACCTGGACGTCGGCGGACAGTATCAGTGGCGCCGCAAGGGCGAAGCCCATATCTTCAGCCCCGACGTCATCGCCAAGCTGCAGCAGCCACGACCGCATCAACAGCCGCGACGATTTCCGCAAGTTCTGCGCAGTTGATCGACGAGCAGCAGCGGCAATTGCTCACGCTGCGCGGACTTGCTGGACTTCCGCTGGGCGGACCGCCCCGTACCGTTGGACGAAGTCGAAAAGGCCGAGGACGATCGTCAAGCGCTTCGCCACCGGCGCCATGTCCTACGGCTCGATCTCGCGCGAAGCGCACGAGACGCTGGCCATCGCCATGAACCGCATCGGCGGGCGAAGCAACACGGGCGAAGGGGGCGAAGACCCGGTCCGCTTCCTGCCCGATGCCAACGGCGACAACCGCTCCAGCGCCATCAAGCAGGTCGCCAGCGGCCGCTTCGGCGTGACCAGCGAATACCTGGTCAGCGCCCGAGAGCTGCAAATCAAAATGGCGCAAGGGGCCAAGCCGGGCGAAGGCGGCCAGTTGCCCGGCCACAAGGTCGACAAGGAGATCGCCCGCATCCGCTACAGCACGCCGGGCGTCGGCCTGATCTCGCCGCCGCCGCATCACGACATCTATTCGATCGAGGACTTGTCGCAACTGATCCACGACCTGAAGAACTCCAACCGCCAGGCGCGGATCAGCGTCAAACTGGTGGCCGAGATCGGCGTGGGCACGATCGCCGCCGGCGTCGGCCAAGGGCAAGGCCGACGTCGTGCTGATCAGCGGGCACGACGGCGGCACCGGCGCCAGCCCGCAAACCTCGATCAAGCACGCCGGCGCCCCCTGGGAGCTGGGCCTGGCCGAAACGCACCAGGTGCTCGTGCTCAACGACCTGCGCGGCCGGATCGTCGTGCAGACCGACGGCCAGTTGCGCACGGCCAAAGACATCGCCATCGCCACGATGCTGGGTGCCGAGGAATGGGGCATCGCCACCGCCGCCCTGGTGACGGTCGGCTGCATCATGATGCGCAAGTGCCATCTGAACACCTGCCCGGTCGGCGTCGCCACGCAAGATCCCGAACTGCGCAAGAAGTTTGCCGGCAAGCCGGAGCACGTCGTCAATTTCTTCTTCATGCTGGCCGAAGAGCTGCGCGAGATCATGGCCCGACTGGGTTTCCGCACCATCAACGAAATGGTCGGCCGCGTCGATCGGCTCGACACGCGCAAGGCCATCGCCCATTGGAAAGCCCGGGGACTCGACTTCGCGAATATCCTGCACAAGCCGCAGGTGCCCGCCCACTTCAAGACGTATTGCGCCGAGAAGCAGGATCACGGGCTGGAAAAATCGATGGACCTGACGCTGCTCGTCGACTTGTGCCGGCCGGCGCTCGAGCATCGAGCAACCGGTCGTGCTCGACTTGCCGATCCGCAACATCCACCGCACCGTCGGCACGATCCTGTCCAGCGAGGTGACCAAGCGCTACGGGCGCAGCGGCTTTGCCAACGACGACACGATCCAGCTCAATTTCCGCGGCACCGCCGGGCAGAGCCTGCTGGCTTTCGGCGTGCACGGCGTGACGGTACGCGTCGAGGGAGACGTGAACGACTATTGCGGCAAGGGACTTGTCCGGCGGCAAGATCATCGTCTATCCGCCGCGGGAAAGCACTTTCCCGGCCGAGGACAACATCATCGCCGGCAATGTGGTGCTGTACGGCGCCACCAGCGGCGAAGTCTACCTGCGCGGCATCGCCGGCGAGCGGTTCTGCGTCCGCAATAGCGGCGCCACGCGCCGTCGTCGAAGGCGTCGGCGACCACGGCTGCGAATACATGACCGGCGGCCGGGCCGTGATCCTCGGCCAGCACGGGCCGCAACTTCGCGGCCGGCATGAGCGGCGGCATCGCCTATGTGCTCGACCTGGACGGCACGTTCCCGCCGCTGGTCAATCGCGAAATGGTCGAGATCGAAGACCTCGGCGATCCCGACGACCAGGAAACCGTGCTCGACCTGGTCCGCAAGCACGTCGAATACACCGATAGTGCCCGCGGACGCTGGGTGCTCGACAACTGGGACGAACCTGATCGGACAAATTCGTGAAGGTCATGCCGATCGATTACAAGTTGGCATTGCAGAAGCTAAAGAAGAAGCGCGGCGGAAGTCGCGCCGGTGCTCAGAGTGGCCAATGGGTGACGTGCGGGGATTCATGAAGTATCACCGCGTCAAGGTGGCCAAAGAACCGGTCGCGGACCGTTTGAAACACTATCACGAGTTCCTCAAGATCCTGCCGCCGGAAGAGCTGCAGACGCAGGGCGCGCGGTGCATGGATTGCGGCATTCCGTTTTGCCACACGGGCTGCCCGCTGGGCAACATCATTCCCGACTGGAACGATCTGGTCTACCGCAACCATTGGCGCGACGCGCTCGAACGGCTGCACGCCACCAACAACTTTCCCGAGTTCACGGGCCGCGTCTGCCCGGCCCCCTGCGAAGCGGCCTGCGTGCTGGGCATCAACGAAGATCCGGTGGCGATCAAGCAAATCGAATGTTCGATCGCCGATCGCGGCTTCGACGAAGGCTGGATCGTGCCCGAACCGCCCCAGATCCGCACCGGCAAACGCGTGGCCGTGGTCGGCAGCGGGCCGGCCGGCTTGGCCGCGGCCCAGCAGCTCAATCGGGCCGGGCATCACGTCACGGTGTTCGAGCGGGCCGATCGGCCGGGCGGGCTGCTTGATGTACGGCATTCCCGACTTCAAGCTCGAAAAGTGGCGTGTCTGGCGGCGCATCGAGCAGATGCGGGCCGAAGGGGTCGAGTTCCGCACCAACGCCAATGTCGGCGTGAACGTCCCGGTCGAAGAGCTGCGCGACCGGTTACGACGCGCTGCTGCTGACCGGCGGCGCGACACAAGGCCGCGACTTGCCGATTCCCGGCCGCGAGCTGAAGGGCGTGTACTTTCGCCATGGAGTTCCTGCCGCAGCAAAACAAGGTCAACCAGGGGGACAGCATTCCCGATCAAATCCTGGCCACCGGCAAGCACGTGATCGTCATTGGCGGCGGCGATACCGGCAGCGACTGCACCGGCACTTCCAATCGCCAGCGCTGCGCCAGCTTGACGCAGTTCGAGCTGTTGCCCCAGCCACCCGACGTCGGTCCGTTTCCGCGGGCCGCACAGCGCCCCGCCGCCACGCCCTGGCCCAATTGGCCCCTGATCATGCGAACCAGCACCTCGCACGAGGAGGGCTGCCAGCGGCAGTTCGGCATTTTGACCAAGGAGTTCCTCGGCGACGAGTCGGGCCAGGTGCAAAGCCTGATCACGGTCGATATCGAGTGGACGACCGACGCCAGCGGCCGGCAGCAATTCAAGGAAATCGCCGGCAGCGAGCGGAAGCTGGCCTGCCCAGCTCGTGCTGCTGGCCATGGGTTTCGTCGGCCCCGAGAAGCAAGGGCCGATCGAGCAGCTCGGGCTCGAGCTCGATGCCCGCGGCAACGTCAAGTGCAACGAACAATATCATGACCAGCGTCGAGGGCGTGTTTGCCGCCGGCGACCTGCGTCGCGGGCAATCGCTCGTCGTCTGGGCGATTCACGAAGGGCGCGAAGCGGCCCGCAGCATCGACAAGCATCTGATGGGCGTCACCCATCTGCCCAGCGTCAACGCCGGCGACTTCGCCTGGCGGTAGCGCCCTGTCCGGCGGCGTTGCTCGACCACGTTGCATGGCGCATGTGCATTGGGACGACTTTCCCCAAATCACCAGTCGCCTCCTGCAGACCGGCTGGAAAAGTCCGCGTTGCGCTCTGGGCGGTTCGTGCCGCGCATGGCGCGATTGCACGGCGTAGCGATTAGACCGGTTGAGGAGACTGGGAAAAATCTCCTCTAGCCAAATTCCTGCACGCGACGAAGAACATACAGGCCGAGTCTGGGGCAGTCTTTTGCCTTCTCGACCGGTGCCGTTCTTGGCAGTCAGAAACCCGCCAGCGCAGGGATCGCCATGCCGAACTCCTTCGACACTGCCCAACCGACGATCCTGGCGATCGAGGACGAAGGAGACGTGCTCGCCGGCCTGGCCAGCATCCTGGCGGCGCCGGCTATCGATGCCATTGCTCGTCCAGCCCGGCCGCTGCCCGGGAGTTGGCTTGCCAGGTGCATCCGGACTTGATCATTGCCGACATCAACCTGGGCGGAACGAGCGGTCTGGCGCTGTGCGACGAGATCAAACTGCTGCCTGGCCTGGCCGCGGTTCCATTGATGTTCCTGTCGGGCGTGCAGATTCCGGACATCATCCGCCGCTCCCACGCCGCTGGCGGAGTCTATTACCTGCGCAAGCCGTTCGATCCGCTGGTGATTCTGGAACTGATCGACAAGGCCCTGCGGCTGCCGGTCCTGACCTCCACACTGCTCGCGCAGAGCTAAACCGCTTCGCGCGGGCAGGCGCCGGATCCGGCGTTCAATAATGCGGCGGTTTTTCGTCCTCGGGCGTTTGCGCTTCCTGCGGACCTTCGCGCAAAGCGCCGACATCCAGGCCGAGCTGCGCCAGCTTACGCTCCACCAGGTCGAGCTGCTTGCCCTGTGCGCGGACGGCTTCGTCCAAATCGTGGATCGTCCGCTCCAGGTGCGTGACGACCATTTCCAGGGCGGTCAGCCGCTCAGCCAGCCGCGGATCGGGACATGCTGCGTCTTGGCTGGCGAAGTCTCTGCTCATCGGCCCCACCTTACGCCGAGACGTGAGCGCGGGGCAAGCCCCGCCGCCAAGGCGACGCCGAGAAAAGCCGGTCAGTCGCTGCAAAGAATTGACGGTCCGCGGCCGGGGGCGATAATACAGGGCGAACTCAAAGCACCGACCAACGACGCAGTCACGCCCAGTTTTCGGAGGAACCATTCATGCAGGCCCAATCCACCGCCGAACTGGTGCGGAAAAAGTGCGTGCCTTGCGAAGGCGGCGTGCACAAGTACACGCTCGAGGAATCGCAGGCCCAAATAAAAAACCTCAGCGGTTGGCGGCTCACACACGACGGTCAGCGGATCCGCAAGGACTGGGTCGTGAAAAACTTCATGGCCGGCATCGACCTGTTCAACCGCGTGGCCCAAGTGGCTGAACAGGACGGCCATCATCCCGATCTGCACTTGGAAAGCTACCGCAAGCTTGGGATCGAGCTCTGGACGCATGCCATCGGCGGGCTGTCGGAAAACGATTTCATCCTGGCAGCCAAGATCGACCAATTGCCGATCGAGCTGAAACCCTAGCGCATGGCGACCCACGAACCCGCTTTACCGGCCAATCGCCCGGTGAGCCGCGACGGATTCGTTGCCACGGCGGTCACCGTCGCCGATCGGCGATTAGAGATTGTCCACCCGCGGTCGGTCGAAGATCTGATCAGCGAAGACGAGTTCGACGCCGACGAGCGGCTCCCCTATTGGGGCACCATCTGGCCGTCGGCCCGGGTTTTGGCCCGGCGAATTTCCGCGCGGTCGGGCCAAGGGCGGCGGCTGCTCGAGCTGGGCTGCGGCGTGGGGCTGGTTTCGCTCTCCGCCGCGCTGGCCGGGTTCGACGTCCTGGCGACCGACTATTATGCCGAAGCCTGCGACATGACGACTGCCAATGCCCAGCGCAACGGCATCATGGGCGTGCGCACGCGGGTCGTCGATTGGCGCGCACTGCCCGTCGAATTGACCGGCTTCGATTTCGTGGTCGCTTCCGACGTGCTTTACGAGCGCGGCAACGCGGCGCTCGTGACCGCGGCCATCGCCCGCTCGCTTGCCCCGGACGGCACCTGCTGGCTGACCGACCCGGGCCGCCGAGTGGCCGGCCCGTTTGCCGCCGAGTGCCAGCGGCGCGGCCTGAATTGCGAATGCATCGACTTGGAGCAAGTCATCGACGGCGATTGGAATTGCGTGGTCGAGACGTTCGAAATTCGCCATCGAGCATGAACCTGCAAGGCAGTTATGACGGACAATTCCGATTGCATCCAAATCACGACGCTCGTCGGCAGCCGGTCGACCGCCGATCAGATTGCCGCGCGGCTCGTCGAGTTGCGGCTCGCGGCATGCGTTCAAGTGCTCGGGCCGGTCGGCAGCACGTATCGCTGGCAGGGACGTTTGGAACAATCGGAAGAATGGATGTGCGTCATCAAGACCACCGCCCAGCGCTACGCGGCTGTGGAACAAGCCGTCCGTCAAGGCCACGGTTACGAGCTTCCGGAGATCCTCGCCACGCCGATCGTGGCCGGCAGCCCCGAGTATCTGGCCTGGGTCCGTGCCGAAACGACCCAGCCTCCCGGCAATTCGTAGGGCCTTAAGAATCGAGTGACTTTGCCAACCGGATGGCGTCCGGCAGTTTATCGACTGCTGATGTTGTTTACCCGTGAGCGGCTAGCGCCTTGCCGTTCGGGGTGATCCGCACGGTCGCTATTTGGCCAAGCACTGGCAACTTCGCTAGCGCTGAACACATTTCCAAAGGTCCTGCCTCGCCGTCCCTCGACCCCGCCTTGCCATTTCACGGTCCCCTGTCCCTCGATTTCCGCCTGAGCGGGATAGGAAAGGATTGACGGATAGCAAATTGCTGCCGAATCCTCGCAGGCCCCCCGTCATCGCAGGCACGAACGGTAACGGCGGCACGGATTCGGGCAAAACTTGGCGATGCCGGCCAACTGAACTCTTGTTCGAGCGCCGCTGGCGCCAAAGATAATTGAGGGGACGAAAGGAACTCGTCCAATTGCCAGGCCCGGCAAATTCAATTCCGCGGGTGGCCCTCGAGAAAGGCAACGGCCATCGGCGCAACCACGCTGATTCTTCGAGAAGCAGCCGGGGCTCGAATACAGTCCGCTTTATTCAACGGCCCAGGACGAGGCCGAGGAGCAGAGTATGTGGCATTGGTGCGGTGCAATTCGAAAAGCGTCGTTCGGATCGGCGATGTTCGTGGCGTTTCTGGCTGGTTCGGCCGGGGCCAATATTCCCAGCGTGGAATTCGACATTGCCCAAAAAGCGGCTTGCCGAGCGATTAACCCGCCCGAGAGCCTGAAATTGCATCCGGGCGCGCGCGTCGTGGAGGTGGCCTTTGATTTGTCGACCCGCATTATCGGCAACGAAGCCGACCTGAAACACATCACGGTCGAGATCTGGAGTCCGGATCGGCAGCTTTCGATCGTCGGCTTCTCACCGTCCACGACACTGCAAAACGAATCCATCGACGGAGTGATCGAAGTCGAGGAGCATCGCGCGGCGGGCCAGATCAGCATCGAATACGAGGTGCCGTCGGCAAAGATCAAGGCCTCGGCCAAGAATTCCGGCGATTCGAAACTGGTGGAAAAGAAACTGGCGCCCAAGAGCCTGCTCGTGGCCAGCGGAACCTTCGACCGCTCGCATGGCGTGTTCTTCACCCTGCACCCTTCGACGCAGGAGTCGTTGCAAAAAACGCGGCAGTTCGTCTGCCAGTTGGAAGTGCCCAAGGAATTTCGCGGCGACTACATCCAAATGACCTGCACCGCCGTGGCCAACAATCGCGGGGTCGTTCGATCGCGCGACACGGAGGTTACGGCCGGCCTGGCTCGATTTACCCTGGGAATTTATCTCGACGGCGACAACGAGGCCCGGCGCGCCGCCGAGGTGCTGGCCCAGCGGCAACAAGAACTTAGCGAGGCCCAGTCGCGCGAGTCCGAGGAGCTGGCCAAGCGCGGCGAAACGCGCCGCTGGTGGGAATCGGTCGGCACGGCGCTCAACGTGTCGCACAACAAGTCGCAGAAAAATGCACCCGTTGCCCCCGGGCAAGACGACGTCGCCAAAGCCACCGCGGAAGTCGAATCGGCCCAACGAGCACTGCGCGCCTTGAACGGATGCGCGGAGCAAAGGTAGCCCAAGTCCTTCCTGACGTCCGATGACCGCTGCGCCTGCGGGTCGCTTGTTCATGCGATTTGCCCGTGATTCGTGCAGTTCGCTGCGCAGTTTGACCGGCCCTGAACTGGCCGCCGCGGTGGCTCGCCCGCGCCGCTCGGGTATGATGGCGAATTGTGCAGAAGAACCTGGCCGAGCGTGAATTTGCGATGTACGAGTTTCAGATTTCGATTCACGCTTTGCCGGACGACTGCACGCCGGAGCAGCCCGTCGATCTGCAGGGCGGGCGATTCACTCCGCTGGCGGTGGCGCCGGAGCGATTGGGCAGTATCACGCTTGGCCGCACGTTCGAAGAAGTTGCCGGCGACCTGGCGCAGCTCGAACGCCTGTACATCGAGCCCGACGGGTCGTTCGTTTGGGTTTCGAGCCGTCAGGACGCTCCCTGGCAAGTCGACGGCATGATCTACGACCATCAAAACCGCGTCCGGTTCGTCGACCTGAAAGGAACCTGTCCGGCGGATCAGTTCGACCGGCTGCTGTCGGTGCTGGGCTGGCCGGCCACCCGGCTGATGTTTCAGTTGACCCGTCAGGCGATCTTGCTCGACGAGGCCGAATTCCGGCGCTTTGCGCTGCTACCCGCGAGCGGGCCTACGGCGCTGCGCGGCCGGCCAACAAGTCATTGAAAAATGCGGCCATCCCCCGGCTTGTCGCCGGTTCTAGCAGCGCTCGGCCCCCTGTCGCCGGATTACCCAACGCCTCGGCGGCCGGATCGTACACGATCGCAGTCTGTCGATCGCCGTCCGAGAAGACCAGCGCGTAGGACCAGGCCGGCGATATGGCGGTTGGCTGCTCCCAAAGAAACGACGAGTCGTCGATGAATGCGTGACGAACATTGCCCATTCCCGGGACTGCACTGACGACTTGGGATTCGGCGGATCCGGTTCGCAGCGCTGCGACGGACAACGGCCCAGCGACCGCCAGAGGCGGATCGAACCGCAGCAGTTCGATCTTCGGCGCGGGCGATCAGCACGGCGGACTGCGGGCCCCAAAGTTCCAGGGACCGGCGCGTCGACTGATACCGATACCACATGCCGAACGCGGCCGCCGCCAGCCCGCAGCCGAACATCGCCAGAATGGCCCATTGGCCGGAACGAATCGTCATCGGCGCCTACTTCCACGCCCATCGGGTGGTAGTATACTGGGTGGTATAAGGGCGGTTTTCATCTTGCAGCCAACACGATTTCCGGAAAGTAGACGCGCGCATGACCAAAGAGTTCGATCCTTATCGCGAAGCCCTGGTCGTGGAAACGACCACCGTCTGGCCTGAGCAGTATGACGACCTGGAACCGGGTTTCAAGCACCGCGTCGAACAGGCGCTGCATGCCCAGCCCCAGCAGGCGGCCGACTTGTCGTATGTCCGCGTCCACACCGGTTTTTGTCGGCAGATCGCGGTCACGCCCGAGGACCTGGAGCGCGTGAAGTGACCGGCCACGAACAAGTGGTTCACGTCCATCTCGGCCCGCGCAGTTACGACATTCTGGTCGGCACCGGCAATCTGGCAAGTCTGGCCGAATTCGTCGCGGCGCGGAGAAAAGTCTCGCACTATATCCTGATTACGGACGAGCAGGTCGAGGAGCCTTACGCCCGGGCGGCCGCCGAGTGTCTCGGTCGCGGCGGCGCAGCGGTCGACATCCTCGTGGTTCCCGCCGGCGAAGCCACCAAGTCGGTCGAGACAGCCGCAGACCTGTGGGCCAAGTTGCTCGAACTGGGGGCCGACCGCAAGACGCTGGTCGTGGCCGTGGGAGGCGGCGTGGTCGGCGATCTGGCCGGATTCGTGGCCGCCACCTACGCCCGCGGGCTGGCCTTTGTGCAAGTGCCCACCACGCTGTTAGCCCAGGTCGACAGTTCGGTCGGCGGCAAGGTCGGCGTCAATCTGCCGGGCACAAGAACATGGTCGGCGCCTTCTGGCAGCCACTCGGCGTGCTGATCGACACCAGCGTGCTGGCGACGCTGCCCGACCGGGAATATCGTGCCGGCCTGGCGGAAGTCGTGAAATACGGCGTGATTCTCGACGCCCAACTGTTCGACTATCTCGAACGTCACACCAGCGAAATCAACTCCCGCGATGGCGGCGTGCTCGAGCACGTCATTCTCCGTTGCTGCCGGCTGAAGGCCGACGTGGTCGAAGCCGACGAGCGTGAAGAGACCGGCGGGCGGGCAGTGCTCAACTACGGACATACCTTCGCGCATGCGTTCGAGGCGATCGCCGGCTATGGCACCTTGCTGCACGGCGAGGCTGTAGCCATCGGCATGGTTTGCGCTGCGCGGCTGTCGCAGCGCATTGGTCAGTTGGCCGGTCGCGATGCGTCGCGGCAGGAGCGATTGTTGGCGGCGCTGGGCCTGCCGACGCAAGTGCCCGCGCTCGATCGCGCGGCGTTGCTGGGCGCGATGACTCGCGACAAGAAAGTGGAGCACGGCCGGCTGCGGTTCGTGCTGGCAGACCGGATCGGACACGTGCCGCCTGGTCGAAGGCATCGACGCGGCCCACGTCGAGGCGGCCTTTTCCGACTGAACGAATCCTCGCACGAATCGGGATCGCCGGTGACTGCCAGAGACAGCGGACCCGCAACACCCGTCGTGCTCGTGGTCGAAGACAACGAGGGCCTGGCCCTGGCCATGAGCAAGATTCTCGAGCTCGAGGGTCTGCAGACGCGGATCGCCTGCAGCGGCAAGGCGGCGATCGAGCATCTGGCCGACGGCGAGCCCTCGCTCATGCTGGTGGATTACGACCTCTCGGACATTGCGCGGACCAACTGATCGAATCGCTGTCCGCCGCGGGGCGACGGATTCCGTTCGTGGTGGCCACGGGCCACGGCAACGAAACGATCGCGGTCGAAATGATGAAGCGGGGCGCCCGCGACTACCTGGTCAAGGACGGAGCCTTCTTGCAACTATTGCCGGCCGTGGTGGCGCGGTGCTGGGCGAGGTGGCAACGGAAGCGCGGCTGCGCGCACGCCGAGCAAGCGCTGCGCGAGCGAACAGCGCGTATCGCAACCTCGTCGAGCATGCTCCGGACGCCATTTTTGTCACGCAGTCCGGCCGCCTGGTGTTCGTGAATGCCGCATCGCTGAAACTGTTCGGGCGCACTGGCCCCAGCAACTCATCGGGCGCTCGGTGATCGACCTGATTCATCCCGATTCGCGGCGGTTGGTTCGTCAGCGGATCCTCGAGTTGCACGAGTTGGGCCGCGAAGTTCCGATGGTGGAAGAAAAGATCGTTCGACTCGACGGTCGCATCGTCGAAGTCGAAACCACGTCGACACCCTGCTTGCACGACAATCAGCCGGCCGCCCAGGTGATCATGCGCGACATTGCCGAGCGCAAAGCGGCCCAGCTCGGCGCGCGAACACCAGGCGCAGTTGGCCCACGTGATGCGTGTGAACACGATGGGCCAGATGGTTTCGGAGCTGGCGCACGAGATCAATCAGCCGTTGTATGCGATCGCCAACTACGCCGCCGCCTGCCGCGAATTGCTTGGCGCAATCCTGCAGCCTGCCCCGCCGATGTGGTATCCTGGATCGAACAGATCGCCGATCAGGCGAATCGCGCCGGCGAAATCATCCGTCACGTCGGCGGTTTCGTTCGCAAGGAGCCGCCGCGCAGAGCCGCACGCGCTGGGCGACCTGCTCAAAGACGTCTCGCGACTGCTAGAACTCGACGCTCGATCGCACGCCGGCCGAATCCAGTTGATCCTCGCCACCCAGTCGGCGACCTTGTCGCGGCTGGTGCTGATCGATCGCACCCAGATCGAACAAGTCATCGTCAACCTGGTGCTCAACGCCATCGAAGCCATGGACCATACCGCCGAATCAGACCGGCCGGTCACCATCACCTGCTCCTACACCGACGCTGAAGCCGAAGTCGCCGTGCGCGACCGCGGCGTCGGCGCCCGTGATAACGACTTCAAGCAGCTCTTCGAACCCTTTTTTTCCACGAAGCCCGACGGCATGGGCATGGGCTTGACCATCAGCCAGTCGATCGTCGAGGCGCACGGCGGCCGGCTGTGGGCAACAGCCAACCCGGACCGCGGCATGACGTTTCACTTCACTCTGCCCTTGCCTCCGACCGACGCTGCCCCGACATGACCGACGGCGAACGATCGGGAAGGCCGCTGACGCCCGATCGATCGAACGTGACCTCGAACTTGAACGAACAATCCCATGGCAGCAGAACCCATCGTAATGGTCGTCGATGACGATCCCGCGGCACGCGATTCCGTCGCCGCGCTGGTCAAGAGCAAAGGAGTCGTCGCGCACACGTTTGCCTCGGCCGAAGAGTTTCTCGCGGCCTTCGATCCGGCGGACTTTGGTTGTCTGGTGGTCGACGTGCGGATGACCGGCATGGGCGGCCTCGAGCTGCAAGAGGCGCTCTCGGCCAGAAACATCAGCTGGCCCGTGATCGTCATCACGGGGTTCGGCGACGTTCCGACGGCCGTGCGGGCAATGAAGGCCGGCGCCTTTACCTTCCTGGAAAAGCCCTGCCGCGCCACGGAACTTTGGAACGCCATTCAAGCGGCACTCGCCAACTCGATGGAGCGCAAATCGCAGCAGCAGCGATTGTCGGAAATTCAGACGCGTTTTGGCCTGCTCTCGGCCGACGAGCGCCTGGTCCTGCGGATGATGCTGGCCGGCAAGACCAACAAAGCGATCGCCGCCGAACTCGACGTCGGACTGCGCAGGCGGTCGAGCTGCGGCGATCCAATTTGATGAAGAAGATGCAAGCCGAGTCGCTGGCCGATCTGGTGAGACTGATTCTGGCCCTCGAGGAAGCCGGCGGTGCCGCGCTGTCGGCAGACTAGCCGCTGGCTCCGGCACACGCCTGCCACAATCATCGGGACGAATCGCGTTTGAGCCGAAGCCGGCCGACGATATTGGTCCGCGACTTCGTCGTCACCGCCCGATTGCGTCTGCTTTCGTCAGCCGACCATCGCGTCGCGGAGGCTACGGGCCATGCGTTCGATTGCGGCAAGTGCGGCAATCGCGAGTTGCCGCTCGTTGGCGGATGCCGTCGGGTCGGGCTTCGTGGTTTCGAGCGTCGTGCGGATTTGTTGCAGGGATTCGAGCGTCTTGGGCATCGGGTCGCTTTCTTCCTGTGAGGTGTGTGGATTGCCGGCGGGCGGCCGTGCCGTTCAACGCCGGATGGTGCAGGAGCCGAGTGCGCAACCCGTTTGGGCGGGTCGTGCAACGCGCCGGTAGGATGCCGGAAAATACTCGCGGAACCCGATGGTGAAGCGGATCTATTGGGCGGACGAGCGTTGTACCACGCGGGTCGTGGAAGCGGGCTGTTCGCGTCGCTCCGCCTGTGGTCTTACGCGGCGGGTGGCCGGTCGCGTGGGTCGCGTGGGTCGCGGTTCAGCTTTGCGTCGGGTGGCGTCGTGACGGCCAGGTATGCGTATCGCGTTTTCGCCTCGACGTTGAGCACATCGACCTGGATTGGACCGTCGCTCGTGTCGATGATGATGCCGTTGCCGGGCCGGCGACGCAGGTGGATGGTTGTTGTTCTCATTGCGTCAGTGCGGCGATCGCCGCGTCGACGCTTTGTTGGTCAGCACTCACCTGAGCTTGGATTTGTGCGAGGGCGGCCTGTGTCGTCGCGAGGGTTTGCTGGTCGGCCGCCAGTTGAGCCTGTGCGTTAACGACCGTCGTGATCTGCGATTGGAGTGTCGTGATGTCCGCTTCGAGTGTGGCGACGGCCTGGTTGAGTGCCGTGAAGTCTGGCCCGGTGGTGCCCGTGCTCATACATCCTCCTGATTGAAGAGTTGTCCTGACGGTGGTTCGAGTCCGCCGCGTCGCAGGCGGCAGGCGAATGGCGCTTCGATCACACGGACCGCTGACAGGTTCGACGTGGTCGCAATCGCGATGTCGATTTCGCTGGCCGGTGTTTCGAGCGTGAATGCCGAGTGCTTCTTGCGTTCGACGACGAGTCGTTCGCCTGATGTCGCGTTCATGTGCGGATAATACCACGCGGCGAGTGTTTTGATGAGGCAGGTTTCCGGCCACCCTGGTTTTGCGCGATGTCGCGTGTACCAACCTGGTGGCGCGATCGTGCGGAAGTGATTGTTGGGGACGGCGTTCGCCAATTGGGCGTCCCCTCTGTCGGGACATTGGTGAACTCTTGCAAGTGAGGGAAAATCGTAATGCCTGCCGATGATTTCGGTGGCCCATTTCCAGGCCGTGGAATTCTTGCCGCAGTGTGAGACGCCCGCTCGATTCGCCGTGCGTGCATGCGGTCGGTAGTAGCGGGTCGTGTTTTCGTCGGCTGGCGGAGTCGCGGTTCCAAAGTCCGGCGGCCAGGCTGTGGGAAAGCGGCATGATGAATCGCCGCCCGTTCTACGCTCCGTCGGATCCGGAGTGCTCCGCGGGCGGTGTCGAGGTCGCCGGCGTTAGCCCGCGCGACTTCCCGCCCGGGGCTCCCAATAGGCCAAAGTGCGATCGCCGGTCCCTCTTGTTGGACGAATCAGCGTGCGGTCCTGGTTGTCAGGCGGCGTGAATTGCGCGTTCGAGCCGGATTGCAAGTGTTTGAGGGATTGGGCGGCTCATGGTTGTTGCCTTTTGTTTGAGCAGCGGGTGCTTTTGCGCGGTGTT
Source organism: uncultured Planctomycetia bacterium (assembly GCA_963699445.1). Taxonomy (GTDB): domain Bacteria; phylum Planctomycetota; class Planctomycetia; order Pirellulales; family PALSA-1355; genus CAWCAX01. The sequence goes on along the minus strand of CAVOTX010000011.1, from coordinate 777,385 downwards.
GTTGGTCGTGCCGGCCGCGCGGGTATTGGCCGAGACGAAAATGTCCATTGTTTTGCGAGTGTTTGACTCTTTTCCGTAAAGCATTTACAGTGAATAGCTTGAGGCTCTACGGTTTCAACAACTGCAATCTCTTCTGGTGCGGTCGAGGCGCGTGTGGCTGACAAGGCTTGGGGAGGCGTTTTCGAGCATCAGACAGATCCTCGGGTGGAGAATTTCACCGAGAGCATCAGCTTCGATCGCCGGCTTTACGCGCACGACATCCAGGGATCGATCGCCCACGCCCGCATGCTGGCCGCCGTGGGCTTGATCGCGCATGACGAATGCCACCAGATTGAGCAAGCCTTGGCAGACATACGCCAGCAGATTAGGCAAGGCAAGTTCAGCTTCCAGGTCGAACTGGAAGATATCCACATGCACATCGAGCGGGCACTGATCGACCGCTTGGGCGATGTTGGCCGCAAATTGCACACGGCCCGCAGCCGAAACGACCAGGTTTCCACGGACTTGCGGCTTTGGGTCCGCGAGGCGATCGATCAGATCGACGGGCAACTGCTGGATTTGCAACGGGCCTGGTTCGGGCGGACCGAGAGCGATCACGACTGCGTGCTGCCGGCCTACACGCACTTGCAACGCGCCCAACCGGTGCTGGCCGCCCATTACTGGCTCGCCTATTGCGAGAAAATCGAGCGCGATCGCAGCCGGCTGGCCGGCTGCCGCGGGCGGGCCAACGTACTCAGCCTGGGGGGCGCGGCGGTGGCCGGCACAAGCCTGCCGATCGATCGGGAAATGGTGGCCCGGGAGTTGGAATTCGACGCTGTCGCAGCCAACAGCATCGACATCTCCAGCGATCGGGATTTCGTGTTGGAGTTCGTCTTTTGCCTGACGCTGATCGCCGAGCATCTGAGCGGCTGGGCGGAAGAGTGGGTTCTCTGGTCGACCAGCGAATTCAACTTCCTCAAGTTGCCCCAGGCGTTTTGCACCGGCTCGTCGATCATGCCGCAGAAGGTCAATCCCGACGTGTTGGAGTTGATCCGCGGCAAGACCGGCGCGGGTGATCGGCAACTTGACGTCGCTGTTGGTGCTCGTCAAAGGGTTGCCGCTGGCCTACAACCGGGATTTGCAGGAGGACAAAGTCCCGCTGTTCGACGCCTTCGACACGGTCAGCGCCTGCCTGGCCGTGGCGGCACCGCTCGTCCGCACAGCGGAACTGAATCGCTTGGCGATTCTGGAAAAGTTGGATCGTGGGCATTTGGATGCCACCACGTTCATGGAGTATCTGATCCGCCGCGGCATTCCGCAGCGCACCGCCCACGCCGTAGTGGGACGGCTGGTGCGGCGTGCGATCGACCGCGGTTTGCGACTCGAGGACCTCGCGCTCGAGGAATTTCAGGCCGAAGTTCCGAGCCTGAATGCCGAGGTGTACGAAGTCCTCGGTGTCGGCAACGCGCTGGCCGCCTTCGTCAGCTACGGCTCGACGGGTCCGGGGCAAGTCGCGGATCAGGTCTTGGCCTGGAAGCAAAAACTGGCAATCGCAACGCAATCAGGGCATCAGCTCGCCACGCCATGAAAACCACGCACAACAGATTGCGACGATCCGCGCTCGCGGCCCTGCGGTATGGCGGTTGCCAGTCCGGCCGCAGCCGCCACGATTTTGACGGCTGGCGGCCCGCCCTGCAGATGCAAGCCGTGGCGATTTGCGCCGCGTGTTGTTGGGCGGCCCTGCATGGCCCAGGACGATGACGACGAAGCGCCGGCGCCGCGCACCCCCAGGCAGAGGCCCCCGCCAAGAGCGCGACCCAAGCTGGATCTGCGGCTCGAGCAGCCGGCCATCCGCTCGGTGCTGGAAGCGAATCCGACCACGCCCAAAGAGCTCGTGCGGGCCATCGGCGTCTTGATCGATCTGCACCGGCCAGAATTGGCCAAGCCATTATTGAAGCAACTGCTCGAGGCCAAGCCGGACGCCAAGACGCTGGTCAGCCTGGCCAACGAATTCGGCTCGGCGACCTTCATCAAACTTGCCGGCAATCCGTCGGTGGCACCCGAAGGCGGACAGTTGGCCGACGCCGTGCTTTCCGCCGCGCAGGCTGCTCGCACCGACCCGGCCTTGCTCAACAGGCTGGTTTTGCAACTCGGCGCCGCGGACGAAAACGCCCGGCAAGATGCCGTTCTCGCCTTGTACAAGGCTCAAGGGGCAGCCGTGGCGCCGCTTGTCCGGGCACTGACCGACCCGGCACGCGCCCGCGAGCATCCGGCCGTCCGCAGCATGCTGGTGCGATTGGGCGGCGACTCCCTGGGGCCGCTCATCGGCATGCTCGAATCGCGCGATCCGGCCGTCAAAATACAAGCCGCACAAGTGCTGGGACGCCTGCGGGCCAAGGGTGCCGTGCCGGCGCTGCTGGTTCCGGCCGTGGCGTCCACCAGCAGCGCGGAAATGAAAGCCGTGGCCGGCCGGGCCCTGACGGAGATCCTCGGCCGCATTCCGTCGGAAACGGAAGCCGAGGAGTTGCTCCGCCACGAAGCCCGAGCCGCGATCCAGCAGGCCAAGGTCCTGCGGGCCGATCCCCAGCCCAGCGTCGAGCAGTGGCGCTGGGACGAGAAGCTGGGCGAAAGCGTGCTCGGACAGTTGCCGCCGGCCGATGCGGCCGCCATCGACGCGGCGCGGTGGGCCGGCGACGCCTACCTGCTAGCGGCCGATGTCGAAAGCCAGCGGCTGTTCATCCTGGCCCAGCTTCACGGCAGCCAAACTGCTAGGCGGACTGGATCACCCGCTGGCCAAGGGCGAGGGCACCGTTTACGCCCAAATTGCGGCACTGGGACCAGCGGCGGTCGAAGCGGCACTCGTCGAGGCGCTGGCCGAAGGCCAGGCAACGGCCGCCACCGCCGCCGCCGAAATCCTGGGCGACATCGGCCAGGAGGAAATACTTTATCGCAGCGGCCCCGCGCTGTCTCCCTTGGCCGAGGCATCCCGGAGCAACGATCGGCGTCTGCGTTTCGCCGCGGTTGACGCGATCCTCAAGCTGAAACCGACCCGACCGTTTGCCGGCGCCGGCACGATTGCGCAGAATCTGGCATTTTTTGCCGGCACCAGCGGGTTTCGCCGGGCGATCGTCGGCCATCCGCGGACCGAAAAGGGACAGCAGATCGTCGGCTTGTTGAGTGGTCTCGATTACGAGGCGGACGGAGTCAACAACTCGCGGCAGTTCATGACCATGGCCAGCCAGTCGCCCGACTACGAGTTGGGGTTCGTCCACGTCTCGCTCAGCGGGCCGGGGGCGGATGATCTGCTGGCCCGCTTGCGTCGCGATCCGCGGACGGCGGATTTGCCGATCGGCCTGATCGCTCCCACCGAGACGTGGGGCGAGGCCGAGCGCGTGGCCGAATCGTTGCCGCTGGTCATGGCCATCCCGCCGGTGCCGCACAGAATCGGCGCTCAAGTTTCAGATGGCACGCATGCTGGAGCGCGCCGGCCGCGACCTGGTAAGTTTTCCCGAGCGTCAAAGCCAGGCGCTGACGGCGCTCGATTGGCTGGCTCGCCTTTCGGACGAAAAAGAACAGCTCTTCGACCTGCAAGCGGTCGAGCCGGGGGTCGCTCGCGCCTTGTATGTGCCGGCGACTTCCCGGCCGGCGGCGCTGGTGCTGGCCAATTTGCCCAGCGCGAGCGCAGCAAAGCGGCGCTGGCGGACCTTGCCAGTCGAACCGTGCTGCCGATCGCGACGCGGCAGGCCGCGGCCGCGGCTTTCGCCCGCAGCGTCCACCGTCACCGGGTGCGGCTGACCAGCGGACAAATTCTGGAGCAATACAGTCGCTACAACGCCAGCCGGCGCTGGATCGCGACACGCAGCAAGTTCTGGCCTCGCTTCTGGACACGATCGAATCGCAAAAGCCCGCGACCGAGCCCGCGGCGCAGCCCTGAGACATTTTCTTTTTCCCACCCGCGTATGACCAGCCCCTCCCGACCGACGGACGACGGCAACCCACCCATTCCGGGCTTGATCGGCTCCGGCCCGGCGATGCAGAAAGTGTATCGCCTGACTCGGCAGGTCGCGCGTTCGCAGGCGTCGGTGCTGCTGCTGGGTGAGACCGGCACCGGCAAAGAGCTGATTGCCAAGGCGGTCCATCAGCTCAGCCCCCGCGGCAGCGGCCCTTTCGTGCGGGTCAATTGCGGCGCCTTGAGCGAAAGTCTGTTGGAAAGCGAGTTGTTCGGCCACGTGCGCGGCTCGTTCACCGGCGCCATCGCCAATCGCACCGGCCGCTTCGAGGCCGCGCACACCGGCACGATCTTCCTCGACGAAATCAACTCCACCACACCGAAGCTCCAGGTCAAGCTGTTGCGCGTGCTCCAAGAGCGCGAATTCGAGCGCGTCGGCGACACGCAAACCATCCGCGTCGATACGCGCGTCATCGCGGCCAGCAACCGGGACCTGCTGGTGGAAATCGAGAATGAGCGATTTCGCGAGGACTTGTTCTATCGCCTGAATGTGGTGCCGATACCGCTGCCTCCCTTGCGCGACCGACCGGAAGACATCCCCGAACTGGTCGGTCATTTCCTCAATATCTACAACGAGGAAAACGATCGCTACGTGGCCCACATCCACCCGCAGGCCCTGGCGGCTTTGCAAAGCTACCACTGGCCGGGCAACGTGCGCGAGCTGCAGAACTACGTCGAACGGTCCGTCGTCATGGCGACCGGCGACGAACTGACCGTCGATCTGCTGCCCGACGCGCTGCTGTCGGGGGCCCGGCCACGTTCCAGCCGCAGCCGCCCGGCCGATTTGGAAACGCTGACCTACGAACTGGTGCAGCAGGGCCTCGCCACGGCTTCTTCCCAGGAAGACAACCTGCACGCCAAGATCGTCAATCGCGTCGAGCGCGAACTGATCGTGCAGGTCATGGCCTCGTGCGAAAGCGTGCAAACCAAAGCGGCCAGTCGGCTCGGCATCAATCGCAACACGCTGCACAAGAAGCTCAAAGAGTACGGGCTCGGCGGCGATGAGTAGAGAACGCCGATCCGGCGGGAAGTCATTGCACGAACGGCCGGCATCGTGACGCAGCGGCCTTGCAGCGCCCTACGCGGCATGCGATTGCGCCGGCTGATAGAATCTGCGGGCCGTTTCCTCGGCATGAAACAGCAGCCATTCGGGACGGGCATAGACGGCATGACCGCCGCAATGATCGCCCAGGCTGCCGCGCGAAGCTCCGTAGTCCACCAGCAGCGTCGTGCCGCTCTCGGCCACGCGCGTCCCCGCGCGAAAACGCTCGACGGCCGGGGTCTCGGACAAGCCGGCCTGAAACACCTGCGCCAGCCGCCGGTCGGCCAGGCGCGCCCGCCAGGCGAACACGCTGGGCGGCACGTCGGTGCCGGCAATGCCTAGCTGCTGCACATAATCGCCGTCGGCGGCGCGCAGCACGCGCTCCGGCTCCGGCGGAAACGGTGCCTGATAGGCCGGCAGGCCGACGGCCGGCCGGTGATAGACGAAGTGCAGCAGGCGCCGATAGCCGGCATGGTTCCAGCCGTAGAGCACGGGCGTGCCGAACGTCACCAGGTCGAGGGACAGCTTCGCCAAGCGCAGGCGCGCGTTCGTCCAAGAGCGAATACAGTCGCCGCCAGAGCGGAATGTCGATCCATCCCAACAACGGCCAGCGGTAATAGACTTCGGCGGCGGAGAAAAATGCACGGGCCGCCTCGGGGTCGCGAGCCAGCAAGTGCGTAACGAGCGCCAGGACGTTGCCGGCGTGCCCGTGGGCCCAGACCAGCACTCGACCGTTCTGCTCCAGATCGGCGGTGGCCAATTGGGCGACCAGCCGCACGGCCGCGTCGGCCCTGCCCAGGTGGTTGTTCTCGTGCGACCACTCGAACAGCCGCACGGGAATGCGGGCGCCGCCGGCGTGGTTGAGCGCGCGCTCGAAGTCGCGGGCGAATGTGCCGGTGTAGCTGCCGTCGAGGGGCGCTGTCGAATGAGACAGCTCGCCGGTCAGACGTCGCAAGGCACTGGCGGCCGAGGGGAACGTGCGCGACAGCGACTGCAACAGATCGATCGCGTCGCTTGCGGCCAGTCCGCCGTGCAGCAGGTAGATCGCGTTCACGCCCGCCGCACGATAGGCGCTAGCCAAGTCGGCCCAGCGGCGCCGATCGTCGGCCAACTCCGCGCTGGCCCGCCGCGGAACCAGAAAGTGGTGCGGCGACGTGGGAACCGTCGAGCGATACTGCTGATGAACGAAGCAGGGTGCTGTCGGCATGGAGTTGGGTCACATCCGTGATGCGCCGCGCTGACCGCATGAAAGGAATGCCTGCGGCCACACCTCTTATGTATCGGGAAAAGTCGGCACCCAGATCAAATCAATCCGACCGGTCCCCGCGTCGGATCGAGTGCCGGCTTGCATGCAGCCGCGCCGCCAGCAGGGAATCGATCGTGCGATCGATTGGGTGTCGATCCAATCGCGCATTCCCGGCGGCCAGGCAATTGGCGAACGGGGTGAGAATAGCGAGGTCGCGGCGAAGCGACACGGCGACCCTGAGCGAGCACCGCACCCACCGGCGTTCGTTGCACGCCGGTGGCATCGCTATCCGAAGGCGATATGCGGACTAGAAGTAGGACGTGTCGTGCGGATCGACTTCGACAGTGTCCATGAACGCGGTGATCGGATAGCTGGCGAATTCGCGCTCGTGAACGTAGGACATGATGGCCTCGGCCACCGAGTCCTTGGCCAGCACTTCGATCCGCACGCGCGAACGACCGGTGAACGGATCCTCGAGCGTCTCGTGGCGTCCGCGGCCGAAACAGTAGACGCAGTTGTAGCCCCTGGCGCCGGCTTTGACGATGTGTTCCAGGATCGGCGATTCGATGGCCGTATCGACGATGATGACGATCCGTCGGATTTGAGCCCACTGAGTCATAGTGCGTTATCCCTCGTGCGGAATCATTTGTGCGAAAATCGCGGAGATTGAATCGTTAGACGATAGACGAGATCGCACCAGTCAGCCAGCAGGCCGTTTCCGCCGTGTGCTGCTCGGCATGTGGGAAAGCCTTCGTCAGGAGCTTGGAGATCTCGATATAGACCGGTATCCCGATCGTCACGTTGTACGAGAAGGTGCAGCCCAGCGAGGCCGCCAGCGGCAGCGTCGGGCTGGCTTCGGGAATGGCCAGACGTTGGATGGCAGGCACGGCGATGTACGACGCCGCCCCGCAGAGCACGGCAAACAGGACGTACGTTCCTAATTGGAATGGCTCACCGACAAACAGACTGTATCCGTGCGCGACGCACATGCCGAAGGTGGCAAAAACGTTCGGCGCTATGATCGCGAAGGCAATGAAGGGGATGCCCCCCATTTTCAGGTCTTTCAACCGCCGGCAGGCGGTGATTCCCATTTCCAGCAGGAACAAACAGAGCATTCCCTGGAACAGCGTATTGAACAGCGGATCGTCGGCATCGGTGACGTTCTTGCCTTGCAACCGGCTGACGAATCCGATCAGGATGCCTCCGAATAACAAAAAGAGTCCCTGATTCAAGAACAACTCGTGCATCAGCTTCCAATTGATGAAGCCTTTCAATTCCTTCTCGCCGTTGCCATGAGCGGCAGCGTGACCGGCAGTCCCGCCATGATCGCCGTGCCCGTGATCGCCGTGCCCATGATCGCCGTGCCCATGATCGCCGTGCCCGCCGACAAGGGCGACCGGCCGGGCCGCTCTCGGATTGTAGCCCTCCTCGTCGGGCATGTGGCCGACCGCATCCATCCCCTGCTGGCGAAGGCGAGAAACCAGGAATAATGCCACCAAGCATCCAGGCACTTCCATGATGGCCAGCATCACCGGCATATAGGCGGCGTAACCGTACATATGCTTGTCGGCCACCGTTGTTGCGGCCAATACCGAACTGCCGAGCACGCCGACGCACGTGGCATACGTGCCGGCCGAGTCCGAGCCGTAGTAGCCGGCCACCGTGGCGGCATCAATCCGCCGTAACCTGGTCACCTTGCGCAGGACGTTGTAGGCTACAACCCCAATGATGAAATTGGTGATGAACCCAACGACCATGAAACCCAAAGCCTGTTTCAGCTCGCCGGCGCTGAACTCGGCCAGTTCCTCGCCGCCCTTCCAGCCGATCGACACGAGCAAGAAAATCGTCAGACCTTGGTACAGCTGCACCGGAAAGTCGAACGGTACTCTGAGCAGCGGCACGGAAAAGCCCATGTAAAAAAACAGCAACAGGGGCTTGAAAAGGTTGTGGCGAAAGTTCTCCCAAAAGCTATGCAGAACATCCATCGTTGATTACCTCGAAGCCAGGATTGCGATTCTTCGCGATGCCACCGTTACCGCTAACTCGCAGCGCACTACAAAAACTGATAGGTTCCGAATAATTGGCGCGGTCAGTATAGATGAGCGTTCGGCAAGCGGGCTACGCAGTGTGCGTTACAATTTCGTAATTCGAGTCTGAAACGGGCGTTTCGATCGTTTCCTCCAAGACGCATTGGCCTGCTATGATGGAGGTAAGCGCCGCCAAGCTGCTGCGGCGGCAAGCAGGCCCAGGCAACCACTACACCACCCATTGGCTGGAGAATATGGATCTCCTGGTGATCGAAGACGACCCCGTGATCGGCAAGTCGCTCCGCAAGGGATTGCTCGAAGCGGGGCACGGCTGCGTCTGGGCCAAAGAGGGCGAGCGCGGCCTGGAACTGGCCGCCGGGCAGCAGTTCGACGCCATCGTGCTCGACCTGATGCTTCCCGGCCGACCGGGTATCGACGTCCTCAAGCAGTTGCGTTCGGAGGGGATTCGCACTCCGGTAATCGTGCTCACGGCGCTGGGTTCGGTCGAAGAACGCGTCTCCGGGCTCAACGCCGGCGCCGACGACTACATGGTCAAGCCGTTTGCGCTGGTGGAATTGATGGCTCGCGCCGAGGCCGTTTGCCGCCGCGCCGTCACGCGGCCACCGGCGGTCATGCAAGCCGGTTCGCTGACGCTCGATCTGGCTACGCGGCGCGTAACCCGGGAAGACCGCGAAATCGAGCTGACGCCCACCGAGTTCAGCCTGCTGGAATTGCTGATGCGCTACGCGGGGCAAGTCGTTACCCGGCGGATGCTTTGTGAGCATCTCTGGGAAACCGACTGGGAAGGCGCCACCAACGTCATCGAAGTGCACATCAATCGGCTTCGCGGCAAGCTCGACAAGGGCTTCGATGAGTCCGTCATCCAGACCGTGCGGGGCCGGGGCTATGCGCTACGAGCAAGCTAAAGCTGTCTTTCGTTCGCTCCGCTTCCGGCTGACGGCCTGGAACACCGCCGTCGTGCTGTTGACCGTGCTGTTGGCGCTGTTCGGCGTCCGCGAGGGACTGCGGCTAAGCTTGATCGATGAGCTGGAAAAGTCGCTCGTCGACGATTCGATCGAAGTCAGCCTGACGGTCGAGCAGGTCTACCCGGACTTGGGCGAGGTGTTCAACGAGATGAACCGCAAGGTCAAGGGTCACGAGGACCGCGACCTATTCGTGGAGTTGCTCGCCGACAAGGGCGAAGTGCTGTGGTCGAGCGACAATACGCCTCCCTTGAACCGGATCGCCTTACCCAGCGCCACGGGTCCGGCGCTCGGTGCGCTCGATTCCGCGCTACCGGCTGGCGCAGCGCCGCATCGACCAGGCCGACATCCCGGCCTATATCGTCCGCGTCGGCTCGTCGCTGAATATGGTTGACGAGGACGTCGCCAAGTTGACGAACTTGATCATCGGCGCCGGAGTCGTGATCTTGTTTCTGGCGCCGCTCGGCGGGTTCTGGCTTTCTGGCCGGGCGACGCATCCGCTGGCCCGGATCATCACCACCGCCGACCGGCTGCGTCCCAGCCACATGGAAGAGCGATTGCCGATCCGCGGCACCGGCGACGAGCTGGACAAGCTCTCGCTGACGATCAACCGATTTCTCGATTTGATCGCCGATTACCTGGAGCGCAATCGGGAGTTCGTGGCCAACGCGGCCCACGAGCTGCGGTCGCCCTTGGCGGCCATTCAGAGCTCGGTGGACGTGACGCTGAACAGCGACCGTTCGGTGGCCGAATATCAGGATCTGCTGGTGGAAATTGCCGACGAGTGCGGCCAACTGGGGGTGCTGGTCAAGCAACTCTTGTTGCTGGCGGAAACCGATACGGCCCGCTTCGAAATCGAGCGCCGTCCTGTGGCCATCGATCGTCTCGTGGAACGCTCTGTCGAGATGTTTCGCGGCGCCGCCGAGGAGCGGGGCATTCAGCTCAGCGCCGATTGCTGGCACGATACTCAGGTTCTCGGAGACGCCGACCGCTTGAGACAGGTGATCAATAACCTGATCGACAACAGCCTGAAGTTCACTCCGCGTGGCGGCCGCGTGCAGATCGAGCTGAAGACCGATACTCAGCGCCAACACGCCATCCTAAAGGTGTCCGATACCGGAGCCGGAATCGACCCGGCAGACCTGCCCCACATCTTCGAGCGATTCTACCGGGGCGACAAGTCCCGTGCGCGGGAGCGATCGGCACACGGCAACGGGTTGGGATTGAGCATCTGCAAGTCGATCGTCGAGGCTCATGCCGGCTTGATCCAGGCACAAGGCAAGCCCGGCCAGGGCACAATCATCACCGTCTACCTGCCGGCCGGCGCTACCCCGGCGCTGGCCGACTCGGCCTCGGCGCTGAGTATTACGAACTGAAGGCCGTGCCGGGCAAGCCTGGCGGCGGGAATCGAACCCGCAGGCGATTTTGACGCAACCGGCAAGCGGTCGTTTGGGCCGCGTTCGACCCGTTGTCAGGTCCGAACACGAACGCCGGGAGCCGACTTATTCCACGGCGCCGTGCGCCCTGAGGATTTGGTCGGCACGGTACGACCAGTCGGCCAGCACGCTCTTTCCTCATGATCGCGAGCCTTGGCGTCGGCGCCGGCTGCCAGTAGCAACTTCACGCTGTCGACCGAGTGGCACGCAGCATGATGCAGTGGCGTTTGGCCCTTGTTGTCGCGCGCATTGGGATTGGCCGACCGTTCGAGAAGCAGCCGAACGATTCGGGGCCACGAGTAGATCGCCGCAGCCATCAGCAGAGTCTGGCCTTCGGCGTTGCATGCGTCTACTTCGCCCCCCTCAGCCAGATAGCCTACATCAGTGGAGCGTGATTCGACGGCGCGCGCCGTTGCGACGCCCGCTCCAACGCCCGCCGAAGCTCTTGCTTGTTTCGCGCCGCAGCGGCTTTGTAGTCAAAGCCCCTTTTATTGACAATCCGCAAGTGGTTCGCCGATAGCATTCGATTGCGGTAGGCGTTCAGCGCATTGGCTATTTCCTGCGGATCGACCAGGGCGCCGCTTCCATACTCCGGCGCGTTGGTAACATCGATTTGCGGCGCTATTTCGCAATCACTTGTCTGCGATAGTCGAGATACTCCTCCCAAAGGCTGAGCATCTGTTGAACTTCATCCGTCAACTCGAGGATCTCGTTGTTACCGCCTTGCCGCGCGGCCTGTGCACATTCATTCATCATTGTGCGGAGTAAGGGCAACCGCTCGGCCGCCCAGGTTTCTGACGATGTCAGATAGGGGGCATTCTCGAGAAAGCCATCCAGTACGATATCGAACGAAAGAAACGCATACGCAAAACCCGAGAATCTCCAAACGCGACCGTCAGTGGAAGATATCCACGCGTGGTCGATGGAGGTTTCTCCGTCGAGTCCGAGTTCTCGCCCGACGCAATTGCCCAGGCAATCGATGAACGCTTGCAGGAATTGCTTCGCAGGGTGAGAGTCGTCAAGCTCGAAGATTGGCTTGTTCAATTCTTCAGTTCGCATTGCTTGGTATCCAGCGCCTTTATTTGTTGGTTTTTCGAATAGCACGCTGTAACGCCGCCTCGACATCGGGATCTTCCAGCGCGTCTGGCTGACCTTTGTGGCCAACGCGTCCCGCGCCGGCTTCGTGAGCTTGTCCGCGTAGCTCCTCGGGGACCTTTCCCTGTGACAAACCTCGTTCAAAAAACCTCTCTTGCTCCTCACGACGCGCGCGACCGGATAGTCCGGAATTCCGCTCTGTCGGAAAGACGCGACCGCCGGATTGCTGGTACGCGCCCGGCATCGCTGCGCGGGCCGGAACGGCTTTTTTCTTCTTCCGAGCAAAGTATACCGCTTCCGCCTGGCCGAGAAAGTCGGTGATCGACTTGTGAACGGCCGCCATCGTGTTGCCGGTAGGCTTGAAATTTTGCGCTTCTGCGCCGAGCAGGGCAGTGTGGAAAATGCCCACAGCATCGTCGTGCGAGAGCTTTCCCGCACGTACCCGCTTTTCCAGCTCGTACACCCAAGCCCTGGGCATCGCTTGCGTGCCGGGGACGTGCGCCGAGTACGCGCCCATGCTGAAATTCTTCAGGCCGGCCAACAGTCCGCCGAGTGTGACTCCCGCCGCCGCCCCAGCGCCGGCGACTGCCCCGCTGCCGACCTTGGGCAGCAAGGAAGTTGTCGGACCGCCGACCGGCCAAGTCCCCGCACCTCCGGCGGCCAGGCGCACCGGTGTAGGACCCTTGCGAAACGCCGCGGTAGAAAATGGCGTGGATTGGTGGGCCGCCGGTGCCGCTGAACCTGAACCGGCCGTCGGCGACCACCAGCCGCGATTTTGCGGGAAGGCTCCGCGCGGATGCTTGCTCGGATCCCAACTGCCCTCGCGCAATCTTTCGGCATACTGTTCTGCGCGCTGCCAGGCTTCGCGCTCCTCGGTTTCCTGCCTCACTACACTGCGCAGCCTTTTCTCGGCGTCGGTCGAGATCCTCGCTGCCCACTCCAAGATCTCGCAATTGCGCCGTGCTGCCTTCTCGTCGGCCTGAAGCCGACGGAGCTGTTCTGCGTGCCTGGACGAGAACCGAGCCAGCCGTTCCAACTCTTCGCGTTCCGCTCTGGCCTTCGTCTCGGGATTGATGATCTTCGGGATCGGCCTGCCAAGGATGGCCTGCGCGAAGAGCCACGACACGCTTGGCGCCGATCCATCGGAACCATCGCCGGGTTGCTTCCGTCCGTTGCGGTACATGAGACCCTCTCCTTTTCTGAGACATCCGAATTCGGGACCCGCGCGATGGGCGCCCGACCGCGCTCATTGATTTTCGGCGGGCACTTGCTCGGGGAAATGCTGGCCGATACGGTCTCATTCTGGCGCAACAAAAAGAGCCCGCCGCTAGCGAGCGCCATTTCGGCGGCAGACTAGCGGCAGGCTCTCGCGATGCTCGCCAAATGCGGCGAGCTCGTTCGGGATACCGACGGTCACACAGAGGTGCCGTATCGGAAAATTCACTGGCTAACGCAGAGCATATCCCGGTCGTCGCTTGCGAATAGTCTGAAAAGCGAGCCAGCGCTCCGCAAGCGTTGCCTCGTTGGCACGAGCGGCAGGGTATTGTGCCGAGTTAGAAGAGGCTATTCATCGGGCTGCCAGTCGACATTCGGCGTGTCTACCACTTCAGGCCGAACTTGTCGCCGCCGGACGGTCCGCCGATGCCGCCTTTGAGCGGCGTCTTCCGCTGCGAGGTCGGCTTGGCGACCGGCTCTTCGGCCGAATCGGCGGATTCCGGCTCCTTGGCCACCGGCACGGCCCGGGCTTCGAGCGCTTTGAGCGACAGGCTGATACGTTGATGTTCGCCGTCGAACGAGAGCACCAGCACTTCGACTTCTTGTCCCTCCTGAACGATGTCGCTGGCGCGCGACACGCGCTTGTGGGACAGCTCCGAGATATGAACCAGGCCTTCGATGCCCGGCTCGAGCCGCATGAACGCGCCGAACTCCATGATGCGCGAGACCGTGCCGTGGACCTTGCTGCGGGCCGGATATTTCTGAGCCGCGCTGGCCCAAGGATTCTCGGCCAAATCGCGAAAGGCCAGGCCGATCTTGCCGGTTTCCGGATCGATTTTTTGGATTTTGACCCGGACCTTTTGTCCCAGCTCGAGCGCTTCGCTGGCGTGGCGGAGGCGATCCCAGCTCAATTGGCTGATGTGGATCAGCCCGTCAATGCCCCCCAGATCGACGAACGCGCCGAATTCCTGCAAGCTGCGCACGATGCCTTCGCGGACCTGGCCCACTTCGAGCTGGGCCAGCAGGTTGGTCTTGGCCTCGGCCTTCTCGCGCTCGAGCACAGCCCGACGACTGAGCACCAGGTTGCCCTTGCCCGGATTGGCCTGCGTAATCACGCAAGCGAATTTCTGTCCGACGAACTGGCTCAGGTCTTCCACGCGATACAGCGAGACTTGACCCGCGGGGATGAATCCTCGCAGGCTGCTGACCTCGCACTCCAGCCCGCCTTTGTTGTGACCGGTCACGCGGGCCTCGACGACCATTCCCTCGGCGACCTGCGACCAATCCTCGACGCGGGTGGCCGCGCCCGGCAGGCCCACCTCGTACAGCCCCTCGACCGGATTGAAGCGGCTCACGACCACATCCAGCATTGCGTCCGGCTCGGGCGGCTCGGCGAAGCCCTGCAGCGACAACAGGCCCTGGCGATGCCCGCCCAGATCGACGAACACGTTGTCACGATGAATCCCCACGACGCGAGCCCGGTGGCGCGATTCGGGCTCGAGCTCGCTGCCGGCATCGGACTGAGCGCCGGCCGACAGCATGTCGTCGACCGACATGCCGCCCAGCGCCTCGGCCAGTTCTTGCTCCAGGTCGGGTGTCAATTGGGAGCGCACGTTGGGGGGCGGATACCGCCGCTGGGCGGCCGGCTCGACCAGCGGCACTTTCTCGCCCTTCGACCCCCGGTCGCGCCGACCGCGCCGGCCTTCGCCTTCCGCTTTGCGGTCCGGCGGGGAAGCTTCCGCTGCCGGCACTCCTGGCATCGCCGGCGCGGGGCCCGGTTCGGGCGAAATCGCTGTGGCGGGCTGCACGGTTCCGGCGGCCCCTTCGCTGGGGGCAAAGCCGGGCGCGTCGGCTTCTGGGGGTGGCGAACCGTCGGCAGACGGATCGAGGGGCGCCGGCTGGCTTTCGGCCAGCTCCGTCGCGCCGGACCGCGGTTGAGCGGGCCGGGTCCGCGAGGGGACCAGAAAATCGGTCGCCGGCTTGGGCTTGGCTTCGGGATTCTTCTGCGCGCAACGCTGCGAGCCGATGCGCACCGGTATCGGCCTGGCGGCCGCGGCAGGCGGCTCGGCCGCTTGAGGCGCCGTTGCTGCGGGCGCTTGGGCCGCGGCAGCGTCTTCCGTCGGGACGGGCGGGGGCGACTGGGGGTCTTGTTCGCTGGTCATCCGGGCACTCTGTGCTTCGACAATCTCGAAACAAAATAGTTTAGCAGCCGATTTGCGGCGTGTACAATGCGCAGCGAACCGGACGAAAACAAGGCGCTCTGCGCGACCGGACTTTCGGCCGGATCGACGGCTGCTATCGGGTCGCTCGGCAGGTACGTCTTCGCGGTTCGCATTTCCAAAGAGGTTGGCCGTGGCGCAATTCAACCCGGCGCGTATGGACCAGCCGTGATTGGGCTGTTGGCGAAGGCTCCGCTCAACGAATTGGGGCCGGGTAAGCCGGTGGAGTCGATGCGGGAGGCCCTGGCGGCGCTAACGCCCAAGAGCCTGGTGGCGCCCGAGGACGTCACGGACCCGAATATGGCGGCCTGCTGTTGTGCCGGCTTGTGGTTGCGGTTCGATTTTCTCGACGAGTCCCACCATGTCAGCCAGTCGATCGACACGCCGGACGGCAGTTTTTGGCACGGCATCATGCATCGTCGCGAGCCGGACTTCGCCAACGCCAAATATTGGTTCCGGCGAACCGGCGAACATCCCCTATTTGCGCGGCTGGCTGAAGCGGCGCGTGATTTGGCGGCCGACGCCAAAGCTGACCGGGATACGGCATTTCTGCTTCAACAAGCCCAATGGGATCCCCTGCGATTCGTCGACTTGTGCGAAATAGGGCTGGACGGAAGCCCACCCCTGCACACCCTCTGCATGCGGATCCAGCAGCGGGAGTGGGAACTGCTGTTCGATCACTGTTACCGCGCAGCCTATGCGGAATAGGGTGGGAGCCGCGAGCTTTTCCCTCTTGTGCTGCGCGAATATCGGCTTAAGATTTTGTTGCCACCTTGAATTGCCACTTTTTTCGGAAGAATCTTACACCATACCTGCGGGTGGTCGCGAATGCTGCATTTCGACTTTGAAAACAGCGTTGGCTATTGGATCTTTGCCGCCACCCAGGACGTCGCCCGGGCGATGAACGAAGAGCTCGCGGCGCACGGCATCACCTACCGGCAGTGGGAGACCCTAGCCTGGGTGTCGAAAGACGGCGAGATGTCGCAGAGTGAATTGGCCGAACGGATGTCGATCGAGGCGCCGACTCTGGTCGGCGTGCTCGACCGCATGGAGCGCGACGGTTGGATCCAGCGGGTGCCGGCCGAAAGCGACCGCCGCAAGAAGTTGATCCGACCCACCGAAAGGGTCGAGCCGCTGTGGGCCAAAATGGTCGAGTGTGCGCATCGCGTGCGTGCCCGAGCCACCCGGGGCCTGTCCCCCGAGCAGCTCGTGCAATTGCGCGAGACGCTGAACCAAATCCGCGGCAATCTGGGTGCGAACGATACCGATTAGTCCGCTGGGGGTGGTTGTGCAGCGGCGGCTTCTCGATCGATCGCCCCGGCGAGCCTTGCCGGCCGATTCGCCGTTCGCGGCGGTCCGGTCGCAGCGGCGGTCCGCAAGCGCCCTTTGAGCCGCCGGCCCAGCGTAAGGTATAAAACAGCTAGAGCCACATCCGTCGTCCAAAGCGCTACTGCGCTGCGCCGCATTCGCCGGGGTCCGTCGAACCTCGGCTGCCATCGCCAGCGGAAACGGATGGGCTTGAAAGCTGCGCCGAATGAGGGTCGTTCGGCGGCAAAAGAATCGCGAGGGAGTCCGGCACGATGTCGTTTCAGTTTCTCTGTCCTCAAGGGCACTTGCTCGAAGGGGACGAAGCACACATGGGCATGACGACCCAATGCCCGCATTGCGGAATGACTTTCATCATTCCCACGATCGAAGTGCAGCAGCCGGAACCCGAGCCGCAGATCGACGTTTATTCGCAGCCCTATGTGCCCGACCCGGCCCCCGAGGCCGCGTCCGAGCCGGAAGCCGAACCGCAAGAGGAAGAAGGCGGGGTCTCCAGCCTGCTCGACGAACTGCCGCCGCAGGAATCGATGCCGGAAGGGACGCTCGAGGTGCCCCCCGACATCGTACACATCCCCTGCCCGAACGGACACGAGCTGGAGACGCCCATCGAGATGATCGGCCAGGAAGTTCTCTGTCCGCACTGCGGCGTCCAATACCGTCTGCGGCACGAAAACAGCGTCGAATACCGCCGGGAGCGGGAAATCATCGAGCAACGGGCCGCCCGGCTCTGGTTCAACTGGGCCATCGCCGCCGCGGTGCTCGTCTCCATCCTGCTGCTGGCGATGATGGTCTACGTGATGACGGTGCCGTAGCGACCACGGGGAACGGGCAACTCGGAGTTCGGAGCTCGGAATTCGGAACTCGGAATTCGGAACTCGGAACTCGGAACTCGGAACTCGGAACCCGGAACTCGGAACCCGGAGTTCGGGACTCGGAACCCGGAGTTCGGGACTCGGAACAGCGATCGGCCTTATCCTCTTTCGTTCCGAGTTCCGAGTTCCCCGTTCCGAGTTTTCCTCAGCTTTCCTCACAGCCAACTGCTCCCGGCCTCCTCGTGTGGGCGACGGGCCGCGTACAACAATTCGATCAATTGCCGCAACTGCGTGTCGGCCAGATGCCCCAACTGCCGCTGATGGCAGGCCCGCACCTCTTCGGCCAAATCGCGCAGCAGCTTGATGCCCTGGCCGGTGATGCCCACCAGCACCATCCGCCGATTGTCGGCCGGCCGCTGGCGTTCCACCAGACCGCGGGCAGCCAGCTTGTCGACCAGCCGCGTGATATCCGGTGCCCGCGAGACCAGGCGTTCGGCCAGGGCGAGTGTGGCGAGCTTGCCGGGATGTTCGCTGCGCAGCAGCCGCAAGGTGTTGTATTGCTGCGGCGTCAGATCGTAGCGGTTGAACAGCTCTTCTTCGGCCAAATGCAGCCGATCGTAGGTCCGCCACAGGTTCAAGAATGCCTCTTGTTCGAGCGAATCGAAACGACGCTCGTGATGCGGGCGCTCGTTAGTGGGCGAATTCATAGGGTTCCAACCAGGAGCACGGGGCATAAAAGATCACTCGACCGGCCGGCGCTGCGAGCCGGACCCTCGGTCGTTCCGTCGCAGCGCTGCGTTTTGGGGCAGTGGACCGGTTTAGGAGCGCACGAAAAATAACTTCGGCCCGCAACCCCTCTCCCTCCAGGGAGAGGGCAGGGTGAGGGTCTGCCAGAAGCGGAAGTTATTTTTCGTTCGCGCCCTAGTTCGCCGCCCCGGCCGCGGCGGTCGGCTGCGGGGCCGCCTCGCCCGTGATGTATTGCCGCCAGGCGTCGAGCTGCTCCGGAGTGAGGGTATTCTCGCGGGTGATTTCGTGCCGCAGCTCGCGATCGGTGCCGGCCACGTTGACGTGTACGGTCAATCGGCCGTTGTCCTCGTAGCGGAACCGCACGTCGATCGGCGTCTGTGCGGCCAGGTTGCGGGGCAGGTCGCGGACGACGCACTTGCCAATTTGCGAGCAATCGTCGGGCGAGGCGCTTTCGCCCTCGACGATTTGCACCAGGATCGAACTTTGTCCGGTTTTCTGCGTGCGGAAAATGCGTTTGGCCGTGACCGGCAGCGGCGTGTTGCGCGGAATCACCACGGCGTTGCGCTTGCGGCCGGTCTGCGCGTCGGTGGCCACGACTCCCAGGCTGTGCGAATTGACATTCTTGATTTTGACGACCGGCGATTCGCCGCGCGATTTGGCCAGCAGAACTCCGGCGTGCAGCGCGGCCCCGTGGGCCACGGCTTCGTCGACGGCCACCGAAGCATCCGGCTCTTTGCCGGCGACTTCGCGCAGCATCTTGGCCGACCATCGGCATGCGGGTCGAGCCGCCGACGAGCAGCACGTCGTCCATGTCCTTCCAGCTCAGCCCCGCGGCTTGCAGCGTTTGCCGGGTGGTGAACTGGGTGCGATCGAGCAAGTCGTGGGTGATTTCCTCGAATTTTTCGCGGCTGACTTCCAGCCGCACGGCCTGGCCCTTGTAATCGCAACTGATCGACGCCTTCATGCGGGCCGAGAGCGTGCGTTTGGCGTCCTCGGCCTCGCGCCACAGCCGGCCGGCGGTGTTGGGATCTTCGCGCGGGTCGAGGTCGTAGCTTGCGGATGAATTCCTCGGCCACGAAATCGACCAGCCGCTGGTCGAAGTCCTGGCCGCCGAGCTGCACGTCGCCGTCGGTGGCCAGGGCCAGGAATTCGTCGCCGCGGATCTCCATCACGGTGACGTCGAACGTGCCGCCGCCCAGGTCGTAGACCAGCAGTTTGCGGGGCTTGTTCGTGCCCCCCTCGCGGCTCAGGAATCCTCTCGAGGAACCCATGGGCGATGGCGGCCGCCGTCGGCTCGTTGATGATGTCGAGCACTTCCAGGCCGGCCATGTAGCCCGCGTCCTGCGTGGCCTTGCGGCGCACCTCGTCGAAGTAGGCCGGCACGGTGATGACCACCTTGCGAAACTTTCCCAGGTGGCGCTGGGCATCGAGCTTGACCTTATTGAGCACGAACGCCTGAATGGCCTCGGGCGGATACTTGCGGCCTTGCAGATTCTTGTGGAACGTCCGTCGCCGAGCTCGCGCTTGCGCACTGGGCCACGCTTTGCGCCTCGGTGGCAATGGCCTTGATGGCCTCCTTGCCGACCACGACGTTCGATCCCTCGAACAACACCACGCTGGGAGTGACCAGGTCCCCTTCGGCATTGACCAGCGTGACCGGCCGGCCCAAGTCGTCCAGGTGGGCCACGGCCGAAAACGTCGTCCCCAGATCGATCCCGACCGCCGGTGTGTCTTTGCTCATGTTCGCAGCTTCAAGGACTCGTTCGAGACAACCGACTCGCGGCAGGATCGTCACTTCGCAGGAGCGCCCGGCGTGCCGGGACCCGGCTCGGCCGGCATGGTCACTCCCGGCAATTCCAGGTGAAGGACATTCGACTCGGGGGAAATTATACACAAGATGTAGTAGCCGATCATCAGTCCCAGCGCGGCTGCCACGACGTGCCCGCAGAGATTGATGATCGTGCGTTGCCGCGCCCTGCGCCGCTTTTTCGCCATCTTCTCGGGCGAAGGCCGGTTAAAGGGGATCGCCGGCATGGCCGCATTGGTCTGGTCCCTGTTGACCTGGCTGGGCGCCGGTGACTCCAACTCGATCGGGCCGTCGTCCTCGACCGCGGTCTTCGCGCCCACCACGGCCTTTGCGCCCGCCGCCGCCTTGCGCCCGGGAGTGGAAGCGGCCTGGACGCGATCCGGATGGGCGCGCTTTGCACAGCCGCCGCGCCCGCGGCCGGCCCTGCGCCGTCCGGCCCGCACCCGAGGCGCCGGCTGCTAGCGGCACTTCCGCCGCTTGTCCCAAAGCACCCGCCCCAGACGCCGCCGCCGGCAGCGGAATCTGCCTGGGCGCGGGCGTCGGCATTTCGCGCAGCACCGGCCCGAACGCATCGAAGCCATCGTCTGAGCCGACGATCCGTTTCCAGCGCGCCAACCGATCTTCGGACAATCCGCCTTCGCGCTCCAGCTCGATCGTCAGCTCGTTGGACGTGCCGCGCACTTTCGCCCGCACCGACAGTCGGCTGTTCGTGCCGTATTCGTAGGAAACCTCGACCTTGGTCCCCTTGGGCAACATCGACGGCAATTGCCGCATGACGGCGCGGGCGATCGGCGTGCATTGTTCGGGCGTCTTGCTTTCGCCTTCGAGCACCTGCACGACCACCGATTGCTGGTTCTCCATCTTGGTGACGAATTTTTGCGTGACCTGAAAGGGAAGCGCCGTATTGCGCGGAATCAGGATCACGTTTTCTTTGCGGCCCGTACGCTGGTCGACGCCTTCGATGCCCAGGCTGTGGGAATTGACGTCCGTGACTTTGAACTTGGCGCCGGGCATGCGCTCGTCGCGCGAGGCCAGCAGGTAGCCGGCAAAAATCGCCGCCCCGCGGGCCACCGCTTCGTCGGGATGCACCTGGTGCAGCGGCTTGCGGCCGGAAAGCTGCTCGAGCATCCGGGCGACCATCGGCATCCGCGTCGAGCCGCCGACCAGCAGCACGTGCGCCACGTCGTTCCATTCCAGGCCGGCGCAAGCCAGCACCTGCCGTGTCGTGTAGCTGGTCCGCTCGAGCAGGTCTTCGCACAGTTCTTCGAACTTGGCCCGGGTGACCGGGATGTCGCGCGCCTGCCCGCCAAACTCGACGTGAACCGTGGTCTGTTCGCGCACGCTGAGCGTGTGCTTGGCCTCTTCGACCGAGCGCATCAGCCGGGCCGCGGCATTCTTGTCGGCCAGCGGGCTGCGGAGCAATTCCCGCTCGAACTGGCCCGCCACGTACTTGGCCAGGCGCTCGTCCCAATCGCGGCCGCCCAATTGCACGTCGCCGTCGGTGGCCAGCGTGCGCAGGTCGCCGGGCCGCAGCTCGACGGCCGTGACGTCGAACGTGCCGCCGCCCAGATCGTAGACCAGCACGCGGATCGTCTCGCGGGGGCTGCCGATGGGGTCCAGATAGCCCAGGTGCTCGCCGAAAGCCAGCGCCGCGGCGGTCGGCTCGTTGACGATGTCGAGCACTTCCAGGCCGGCCATCTCGCCGGCGTCGGACGTGGCCTTGCGGCGCGGCTCGTCGAAGTAGGCCGGCACGGTGATCACGGCTTTGGCGTTTTCGCCCAGCGACTTGACGATGTCGTCCTTGAGCTTCTTGAGAATGCAGGACTGGATCACTTCGGGCGGCAGATGTTCGCCGCGAATGGGCCGCGAGTAAACGGCCTGCCCCATGTCGCGCTTGACGCACTCGGCCACGCGGTCGGTCTCGATGCCGACCGCTTTCTTGGCTTCTTTTCCGACCACGATCTCGCGGTCGTCGAACAGCACCACGCTGGGCGTGAGGATATCGCCCTGGGCATTGCGGACCATCACCGTGCGGCCGGTCTCGTCGATCCGTGCCACGGCCGAATAGGTGGTCCCCAGGTCGATTCCGATCGCGTATGGCTTGGACATGCAGACTCGAACGGCAAATGAAGTGCAAACCTTGACTCTACCCGCACCGCCCAGTTCGATCAACGGCGCGGGCGTCCGGGACCATCTCGCAGGGCAATGCTTGAGGCTGAAATCAGCGTTTGCGTGCGGCCCACGTTACGCTAACCTGTCGGCTGCGAGGACCTGCCGATGCGATTCCCACGGCTTTCATTTTCACTGCGAGCGCTGCTGCTATTGGTCACCGCGCTCGGAATCGGGCTGGGCTGGCTAACGCATGAACTGGGTGCAGTTCGCGCCCGCAAAGAATGGGTGGCCCGTCTTCAGCGAGACGGTTGCGTACCGCTCACCGCCGACGAGTGGCGCAGGTTTGTCAACCAGCCCTGCCCTGAGGTGCCCGAGCAGCCCATTGTGGGGCGGTTGCTTGGCGACGTTTGGGTACCTGTTTTCGCCTTAAGCATGCCGTACAGGTCGGCTGAGAATCTTGCCGTGGTACGGCGGCATTTCCCGGAATCCCTATTTCCTAGGTGCCGACTACCCAGAAAGCATTCCCGAGTGGTTTCGCCAGTTCGGGCGTGATACCGGGCTGAATGCGTTTACTGGCGACGCGTATCCGTAATGACACCCCCGCGCAACGACGCGATCGCGTCCTCTCTGTGTCTCTGTGCCTTTGTGGTTCCCTTCCGCTGTAGCGACGCCGCCACGCGCCGTTGCGTTTTCTCAACACGGCCGGCCGGCTCCCTGCACCAGGCAAACCGCCCTTCCGCCGTGCAACGACCGGCTCGTCAACGGGTTAAACGATCTGTGGCTTTTCGTCGTGCGCTCCCGGCACCCGCTTTGCATTTGAGCACGGCATCGACAGCTCAACCTTGAGGGAGCACGGCACCGGGAACGCAGCCACAACGGGAATCGCAGCTCTGAGCGTCGGCAGCAAATCCGGCGGCTCGCAGAGCAAGCTTCAGCCGGCCGATCGCGGCCGCGCCGGTCTATCTCCGTTCGGCCTCGTATTCTCGAATCGACATCCCACCTGTTCGCAGCCCGCCCTCCCGGAGGGGGCTCGTCCCGGCGCCGGCTCCTTCCCTTTTCGATACGAACGCTACGACCGGCCCGGCCGTGTTGGCAACGTTTCTTAAGCTATCTTTCAGTGGATCCAATATTCGTTTGGAGGCCACGACTGATTCCCGGTTCCGGGACCGCCTAGACGAGTCTCTTGCATGTCTACCGACTTGATCCCGTCCTTTAGTTCCGATCTGTTTTTGCCCGGCGGGGCGGCTTCCCTTGCGCCGGTCGCGCTGGTGCCGCTTGCGCCGGCGCCCGAGCGCGTCCAGACCGCCACGGTTCGCGTGCTGCACTTGATCAACGGCGAACATTATGCCGGCGCCGAGCGCGTGCAAGACCTGTTGGCACTGCGGCTGCCGGACTTTGGCTTCGCCGCCGACTTCGCTTGCCTCAAGCTCCATCGGTTCGGCGTTTGCCGGCAATCGCAAGCGGCCGAACTGTACGACCTGCCGATGCGATCGCGGATCGACCTGGGGCCGGCATACAAGGTGGCCTCGCTGGTCCGCCGCCACAAATACCAAATCTTGCACAGCCATACGCCGCGCGCGGCCATGATCGGCCGGGTGGCCGCCACCCTGACCGGCGTGCCGCTGGTGCATCACGTTCACAGCCCCACGGCGGTCGATTCGACCCGCCGCTGGCGAAATCGTTTGAACACCACCGTCGAACGTCTGAGCCTGGCCCGGGCGAGCGGCGTGATCGCCGTTTCGCGCAGCCTGGGCGACTACGCGCGGCGGCAAGGCATCGATCCGCGGTTGATCCACGTGGTTCCCAACGGCGTGCCGGTGCAAGGTCCGCTCGCGAGCCGTGCGACGCCGCGCGGCACTTGGACCGTGGCCAGCGTGGCGCTGTTCCGTCCGCGCAAAGGACTGGAAGTCTTGCTAGAGGCTCTCTCGCTCGCGCGCGCCGCGGGCCTGCCGGTCCGCGTGCGGGCCATCGGCGGTTTCGAGACCCCGGACTATGAAGCCCACATCCGTCGCGAGGTCGAACGCCTGCAAGTCGGCGACCATATCGATTGGACCGGCTTCACGCGGGACGTAGCCGGCGAATTGGCCCGCACCGACTTGTTCGTGCTGCCCAGCCTGTTCGGCGAAGGGCTGCCGATGGTCGTGCTGGAAGCGATGGCGGCCGGCGTGCCCGTGATCGCCACGCGCGTCGAGGGCATTCCCGAAGCCGTCCGCGACGGCCTGGACGGGCTGATCGCCGCTCCCGGCGATCCGCGCGACCTGGCCGCGTCTATCGGCCGCTACGTCAGCGGCGAGGTCGACTGGCGCACGATCCGGGCGTCGGCCCATCGCCGCCAGGCGGAAAAGTTTTCCGATCGCAGCATGGCCGGAGGAGTCGCCGACGTGTATCGGCGAGTGCTCGAACGATGAACGACCGCCAGCAACTCTTTGGCATGTCGATCGATCGACTGACCATGCAGGACGCCGTCGCCCGGTTGCTCGACTGGGTGCAATCGCCGCGCGAAGGCTGCCGTTATGTGGTGACGCCCAACGTCGATCACACGGTATTGTTCCAGCAGAACGCCGGCCTGCGGGCGGCGTACGCGGACGCCGGGCTCGTGCTGGCCGATGGCATGCCCGTGGTTTGGGCCTCGCGGCTCTTGGGCCGGCCCTTGCCCGAGCGCGTCACCGGCAGCGACCTTGCGCCGTCGTTGTTCGCCGCCGCGCAAGTGCGCCAGGGCTTGCGTGTGTTTCTCTTGGCGCAGCGCCCGGAGTGGCCGAACGGGCAGCAACGAAGATTGCCGAGCGCTGGCCGGCGGTGCGGGTGATCGACACGTACAGCCCGCGGCTGGGCTTCGAGCGCGATCCGGCCGAGAACGCCGAGATCCTGCGCGCATCGCCCGAGCCAGGCCGGACGTGTTGCTGGTCGGATTGGGTGCTCCCAAGCAAGAGTTGTGGGTGCATGCCCATCGCGGCCGGATCGCGGCGCCGGTGGCCTTGTGCGTGGGCGCGACGCTCGACTTTCTGGCCGGCGAGCGTCTGCGGGCGCCCGCTTGGATGCGCAAGACCGGCCTGGAATGGATCCATCGCCTGGCCGGCGAACCGCGACGCCTGGTCCGCCGCTACGCCCGCGACGCCTGGATCTTTCCGCGGCTCGTGCTGCGCGAGCTGTTTCCGGCCCGGAGTTAGTCCGGGTTGGTTTGGCACGGATGAATTCGCTCCGTGCTCGATCGGCGTTGCACCCGCGCCCAGGTTGTTTTTGCGCCGCCGCTTCGCCCAGCCAGAGTCTCCTGGTGACCGACGCGACACAGCCGGAATGACCGTCGAAGCGCAGACGTTTTTCATGGCGCGTTTCCAGGCCAGTGGCGGGGCGGGCGCAGCGCGGGCGGTTCGCGGCGAGCGATTTCGGCGCTACAATGAATGGCTCGACGGACGGCAGCGGACGCGGAAAACGGTTCCTGACATTCCTGACAACTTTTCCTGGCCTGACACGCGAGAGCCCTTGATACCGAGCCAGGGCCGCTCGACTTCCTCTAGGACGCCTCTTAGACCGCATCAATTCCAACCCGGCCCCTCGGCGGGGTTTTTCTTGCGCGGTAGGATGGGGGCATGAAAACCGCACATCTCCCCTCGTGCTGGCTTCGCATCACCCTTCGGGAACTGCTGCTCCTGACCCTCGCCGCCTGCCTGGGGGTGGCCTGGTACCGCGAATTCCGCCAGGCAGCCCCAATACGCCAGGCGATTGAGCAGCTCACGAAATTGCCGAACGATCCTCAGAGGCGCAACGGCTACGGATACGGGGAGTATCGTGGGACACATTTCATGGTGTGTGCCATGACTCCGGAAGGATGGGTGCAATACGAACGAAGCTTCATGCGAGAACCATGGACCAGATAGCTGGTCCCAGGATTCTGCCGCCCGGCGACACAGCTTTCGGCAACTTCCGAACCGGCCCCGCTCTTGACTGTCGGCCTTCGGAGCCTTAATTTACTTAGTTCGCCCCGAACGCCAGCGTAGCTTCAATTGGCAGAGCACCGCATTCGTAATGCGGGGGTTAAGGGTTCGATTCCCTTCGCTGGCTCTCTATGGAGCTCCCCCTAATCCATCCGAGAGAGAGATACGCACCATGGTGCAGGCATTGGAAGCGGATCTGAAGCAGATCGTGCTTACGTCCGGCCCCTTTGGGCCCCAGGAAATTCGCAAGCTGGAACAGGCGATCGCCGAAGACTTTTCGCAGTTTCGCGCCTGCGCGACGCGGTCGGCGAGGTCGAAGACGGCGGCGACCGCAGCCCGGCCGCGTCCGTCCGCCTGGGCGTCTGCTATTACCTGCTGGGCCGCTATCAGTTGGCCGCCGAAACCCTCAAAACGGGCGACGGCGGAGCCCTGTCGAACTTCTATCTCGGCAAGACCAACGTGGCCCTGGGCCATTACGACGCGGCCCTGCAAAACTACGCCGCGGCCGCCAAAGCCGGCTACAACGCCGACGAATGCGTGCTCGCCCGCAGCGAGGCCTTGCGCCGCGGCGGCGACCCCAAGGCGGCCCTGGCCGCTGTTGGACAACCTGTCGGGCGCCGTCGAACAAACGGCCGAATACCTTTATCAACGCGCGAGCCAGCGTGGCCGCCATCGGCGGCAATCCGCACGAAGTCGTGGCGCTGTACGAGCGGGCGGTCGAGGCCGACCGCAATCACCCCGGCGCCCTGTTCGGACTGGCCCTGGAAAACGATCGCCGCGGCAACGACGAAGTGGCCCTCGATCTGTACGAGCGGGCCGCGCATCAGTTTCCCTCGCACGTCGGTCACGCTGCTGAACCTCGGCATCCTGTACGAGGATCGGCAGCAGTACGATCGGGCCCAGCAGTGCTATCAGCGGATTCTGGACGTCGTCGCCGAACAACTTCCGGGCAAGGCTGTTCTTGAAAGACGCCGCAGGCCTCGGGCGACATGTATTACGACGAGGACGCCCAGAAGCAAGCGCGACCGCATGAGCCAGGTGCTGGGCATCCCGGTGAGCGATTTCGAGCTGTCGGTTCGCAGCCGCAATTGCCTGCAAAAAATGGGCATCAAGACCCTGGGCGACTTGGCCCGCTGCACCGAGCAGGACTTGCTGGCCAGCAAGAACTTCGGCGAAACGTCGCTGGTGGAAATCCGCGAGATGCTGGCCTCGAAGGGCTTGAGCCTGGGCCAACTGGCCACGGAAAAACTGCCCGAGCCAGTCTTCGAGCCCGAACTGATGTCGCCCGACGAGCAAGCCATGCTCGATCGGCCGATCTCGGACCTGAACCTCTCGGTGCGTGCCCGCAAGTGCATGATTCGCTTGGGCTTGAACACCATTGGCGAGTTGCTGCGGCGGACGGGCGACGATCTGCTGGAGTGCAAGAACTTCGGCGTGACCAGCCTGAACGAAGTCCGCGAGAAGCTGACCCAGAACGGGCTGAAGCTGCGGGGCGACTGAAACCGTTCTTGACGGGGCCGCAAAACCCATCGTGGAGAGTGACGCACCGTTTGCGTTTCGAATTGCACGCGACCGACCCCGGTTGCGCCGCGCGCCGCAGCACGTTTCGCACTCCGCATGGGCCGGTGGAAATGCCGGCCTTCATGCCCGTCGGCACGCAAGGCACCGTCAAAGGGCGTGACGGTCGCACAGTTGCAGGCCACCGGGGCCCAGATGATCCTGGGCAACACGTATCATCTGGCGCTGCGGCCGGGGGCCGAGGTGGTGGCGGCACTGGGCGGTCTGCACGGCATGTCGGGCTGGCCCGGGCCCATTCTGACCGATAGCGGCGGCTTTCAACTGTTCAGCCTGGCGCCAGCACCCAGATCAACGAGCAGGGGGCCGTTTTTCGCTCGCACATCGATGGCGACCTTTTCGAACTGACGCCCGAGAAAGCCGTGGCCATCCAGGAGCAATTGGGCAGCGACGTGGCGATGGTGCTCGACCACGTGGTCGCATTGCCCAACGAGCCGGCAAAAGTCCGCGACGCCGCGGAGCGCACGATTCGCTGGGCCGAGCGCTCGCGGCGGGCCCAAACCCGGGGAGATCAGGCCCTGTTTGCCATTGTTCAGGGCGGGCTCGATCCGGACTTGCGCGTGGATTGCGCCCGGCGGCTGGCCGCGCTCGATTTTCCGGGCTACGCGGTCGGCGGGTTGAGCGTGGGCGAAGACCCGGCCGACATGCTGCGCGTGCTGGATGTGACGACGCCGGCGTTGCCGGCCGACAAGCCGCGGTATTTGATGGGCGTGGGCCGGCCGCAGGACCTGCTGGAAGCGATCGGCCGGGGCATCGACCTGTTCGACTGCGTGCTGCCGACCCGCAACGGCCGCAATGCGCTGGCCTTTACCTCGACCGGCCCGATCCGTCTGCGGAACTTGCAGTACCAGCTCGACCGCAGTCCGTTGGAAGCCGACTGTCCGTGTCCGGCCTGCGGCCACAGCCGGGGGTACTTGCGGCACTTGTTCATGGCCGGCGAGATGCTGGGGCCGATCCTGGTTACGCTGCACAACCTGACGTTCTATCAACGGCTGCTGGCCGATGCCCGGCAAGCCATCGAAGCCGGGCGGTATGGCGAGTTTATCGCCGGAAAAATGCGCGTCTGGAACCAGGCCGAGCCGGCGGCGCACGACTCCGATTGAGGCCGGCCAGCGAGGCCTTGACTTGGGTGGCCCGCCCCCTGTGCGCCCCCCGCATCCGCCCTTGTTGATTGCGGGGCAACGTCTTAAGATACACGGTTTATCGCGGTTCGCCCGCGGC
Source organism: uncultured Planctomycetia bacterium (assembly GCA_963699445.1). Lineage (GTDB taxonomy): Bacteria > Planctomycetota > Planctomycetia > Pirellulales > PALSA-1355 > CAWCAX01. The sequence goes on along the minus strand of CAVOTX010000011.1, from coordinate 748,602 downwards.
GGCCGGTGGCCTGCCGGGGGGTGCAATCGGCGGATGGGCGGCCCGGATGTGCATCGTCCGGCGGGGCTTGTTTCACCGGCCGGGCCTTGAGCGTCTCGCGAATCCGATCGGGGGTTGGGCTCTCGGGGGTCCGGCTCCCGGGCGAGCGGCGCGGCGCAAAGTTCGACTTGATGAAAGTGAGTTGATTTTGGCAGACTTTGGCTGGAGCTTATTGGCCGAGGGAGAAGGGGCTGGCGGCGGCGGTAGTCCGCTCGGCTTTTTGCCGGCCATCGCGATCATTGTTTTGCTTTACTTCTTCATGATCGCCAAGCCCCAGCGTCAACGTGACGCGGCCCACAAGGGGCTGCTGCAAAACCTGAAGAAAAACGACCGCGTGGTGACCATTGGCGGCATCTACGGCGTCGTGGTCAACGTGCAGCGCGATCAGGACGAGGTGACCATCAAGGTCGACGAAAGCACCAATGCCAAGTTGCGCGTAACCTTCAATGCCATCGCCCGGGTCGTCACCGCCGACGAGCCGAGCGAGAAGACAGAAAAGACCTAGCGTCCTCGGCCGAGAATTCAATCCTCAATGGGGCGCCGTGAATAAACAGCGTGCAGGAGGCGACTGGTGATCGCCGCCGCTCCCCCTTGTTAGGCGCTGCTTGTCGGCGATCACCAGTCGCCTTGCTGCCGACGCGAAACCATCCGTCCATAGGCTATCCAGGAATTTCGTTTCATGCCCTCATTTGCAATCGTTCCCCTGCTGTTGGCCCAGGCGGCCGCGCCGGCCGATGCCACGGACGCGGGCCTGTCGCTCGGCACCTCGGCGGCGATCATCATCGCCGTGGTCGTCGGATCGTTTCTGTTGGGTCAGGTGCTGGCCAACTGGCTGCGGATGCCCGAGTACAACCTGAAGATCGGCCTGGTGCTGGCCACGCTGTTGGGCGCCATTGCGATCGACGTGCTGCTCTGGCCGCCGAAACTGGGCATCGACTTGAGCGGCGGCGTCGTGCTGGTCTACGAAATCGACGAGAACCAGATGCAGGAAACGAACCGCGGCCAGTTGCTCGAGCAACTCAACCAGCAACTGGGCTCGGTCGACGGGCAAAAGCTCAAAGCCCGGCTGAATGCCGATCGGCAGATCGAGATTCTGCTGCCTGCCGCCGGCGCAGCCGCCAAGGCGACGCAATCGGTCGAACGATTGAACGAAAAAGGGCTGGGCCTCGTCGAGGTTGGGCCGCGCACCGTCGACGGCAAGCCGGTGCTGGTCTACGACCTGCCGAAGCGGGAGAATCGCCCCGGCTTGATGGACAAGCTGGTCGGCGCAGTCAGCAAGCGCATCAATCCCAGCGGCGTGAAGGAAGTCACGGTCCGGCAATACGGCGCCAAGCAGATCGAAATCATCGTGCCCGAGGTCGAGCAGCGCGAAGTCGAACAGATCAAGCGGATCATCAGCACCAGCGGCAACCTGCAATTCCGCATCCTGGCCAATAGCAACGACGCGGATCACAAAGAGATCATCGATCTGGCGAAGGATTCTCCCGCCGACGAAGTCTATCAGGGGGCCAAGCTCAAAGCCCGCTGGATTGGCATGCGCAAGGGGGTCAATCCGCAGTATGCCGTCTTCCGCAAGGGGCTGGGCGGAGTCGAGCAAGTGCTGGTGCTGATCGACGATTTCAACGTCGACGGCGACTTTCTGTCGGGTGCGGCGCCCGGCGTCGACGAGCACGGCGCCTTGTGCATCACGTTCTCGTTCGATAATCGCGGGGCGCTCAAGTTCGGTCAGTTGACCGGCGACAATCTGCCCCACGCAGGCCTGTCGCACGAACTGGGAATCGTGCTGGACAACGAGTTGCAATCCGCGGCCTCGATCCGCAGCACGATCCGCGACCGGGGACAAATCACCGGCAGCTTCGACGAAGATTACGTGAATTTCGTGGTCAACGTGCTCAACTCGGGCAGCCTGCCCGCCGCGCTGCAAAAAGTGCCGATCAGCGAACAGGCGATCGGCGCCCAGCTTGGCGCCGATACGATCAAGAGCGGCACCAATGCGATGATCATCTCGACGATCGCGGTGGTCGCCTTCATGCTCTTCTATTACCGCTTTGCCGGCGTCGTCGCCGACGTGGCCGTGATCATGAACATGATTCTGGCCGTGGCCTTGATGATGCTGATCAAAGCCGCCTTCACCTTGCCCGGTCTGGCGGGCCTGGTGCTCACGGTGGGCATGGCCGTCGATGCGAACGTGTTGATTTACGAGCGGATGCGGGAAGAAGCGGCCAAAGGCGCATCGCTGCGGATGACAATCCGCAACGGCTTCACCCGGGCCATGGCAACGATCATCGACTCTCACTTGACGACGGTGTCGACGGCGGTCGTGCTGTTCGCGATTGGCACCGATCAGATCAAGGGTTTTGCCATCTCGTTGATCCTGGGATTGGCGGTCAGCCTGTACACCGCAGTGTACGTGGCCCGGGTGATCTTCGACATCTTCGAGCGCAAGCGCTGGCTGACCCGGTTGCACATGCGGCAGTTCATCGGCGAGACGCACATCGACTTCGTCCGCTGGCGCGGTCCGGCGATCGCCGCGTCGCTGGTGGTGATTGCCATCGGCATGGTGGGGGTCTATTTCCGCGGCAGCGGGCTGCTGGATATCGATTTCAACGGCGGGACGTCGGTCCAATTATTGTTCCGAAAAGGACACGAGCAGGACATCGCCAAGGTTCGCCTGGTGGCCTCGAACCTGGAAGACTTGGAGGACGTGTCGGTCGCGGCGGTCGGCAAGGATCAACTCGAGTTCAAGATCGACACGTCGCAGGGGGACATGAAGCTCGTCCAACAAAGCTTGAAGAAAGCATTTCAGGGCGCGCTGGCCACCTACTCGATGAGCTACGACGAGTTGACCCCCGTCAAGTCGCCGCGAGTGCTCTCGGGCGGCGGTTCTCCGGCTGCCAAGTCCACCCCCGCCAAATCCATCGCCCCCAAATCGAACCCGCCGGCCGGCGGGGCCGAAAAGCCCGACAAGGGCCAGGCGCCGGTCGAGAAAGAGGGCCAGGCCAAGCCGGAGCCTGACGCGCCGGCTCCTGGGGACAAGGGTTCAGACGACAAGGACGCTGCCGACAACGACGCTGCGCCTGCCGTTCCGCAGCCGAAAAAGGGAGCCGGCCGCGGGGTTGTCGGCGGATCGGCACTGTTGGCGCTAGCCGGCGACGTCGAACCGGCGCTCGATGCTTTGCTGCTGGCGCAAGCGAAGGCTGCGGACAGCCCCCCGGGCAAGTCGGATACGCAGGATGCGCAGCCGGCGGCCGAGGCGAGCGATCCGCTGGCGGACAAGCTGGCAACGCCGGACGCGGCGGAGAAACCGGCAAAGGCCGATGCGAATGGCGAGGCGGCTGCGGCCCAACCGGCGGCCGAGGCGGTCGGGGCGACGGAAGTGCAATTGCATTTCACCGAGAAAATCAATCGCCCCACGTTGGCCAAATTGATCGATGAGAATCTTGCCGAGGCCAAGCTGCCGGCGGTGAAGTACGGCTTGACCAATCCGCAAGCGGCCGTGCAGGACAATCACGCGTATGCCGATTGGAAGCTGTCGATCGACTTGTCGCCGCAGGACACGCGGCCATTGCTCGATCAGATGCAGGCCCGGCTGGCGGATCTGCCGGTCTTCCCGTCCTCCAGCGTGATTGGCGCCAAGGTGGCCGGAGACACGCAATACCTGGCGCTCGAGGCATTGCTGGCCAGCATGGTGATGATCGTGCTCTATCTTTGGGTCCGCTTCCAAAACATCATGTTCGGCTTTGCGGCCGTGCTGGCTTTGATCCACGACGTGCTGATCACGGTGGGCTTCCTGGCCTTGAGCTTCTGGCTGGCTCCCTACTTTGGCTGGGCGCTGGTCGATCCGTTCAAGATCAGTCTGGCCGTGGTTGCCGCGCTGTTGACGATCGTCGGTTATTCGATCAACGACACGATCGTGATCTTCGACCGAATTCGCGAAATCCGCGGCAAGAACCCCGACCTGACGGAGAAGATGATCAACGACAGCGTCAATCAAACGTTGGGCCGCACGCTGCTCACCTCCGGAACCGTGCTCATCGGGACGTTGATCTTGTATTTCGTCGGCGGGGCGGGAATTCATCCGTTTGCGTACGCCATGTTGATCGGCCTGTTCTCGGGTACTTACAGCACGGTCTACATCGCCTCGCCCGTGCTCCTGTGGCTGAAGAAGGCGGCGCCCGGCGAGGCCGGTTTTTCCGGCGCTCGGCAGCCCACGGCCGCTCGCTGAGAGTGCATGTCGACAGTGTATGTCCTGGCCGCCCCAGCGCGCCGGTCGCCAGGTCATTAGTTCGTTCGTACACGCCGGTGGCGGCGCGCCGGCCGAGCAGGCAGACGCCGGTTCGAGCGGCTCCCGACCCCGCGGCCGAACCATGGGGACTGCTGGCAAAGCTTGCCTGGGCGGCGCGATTCGCCGCGTCCGTGTCGGCGGGCGGCGATTTACCGCGGTTTCGCCTCATCCGGCGGGCTGCGTCGGGGCGATAGCAGAAGTTGGGACAAAGCCGCCGTACGGCGAGCACGACCCGTTCCGGTTCACTCCACAGGTCGCAAAGCTCGATGAAGTCGTCCGGCAAGAAATTGGCGCTGCTCACGGTTGTCGCCGTCGCGGCAGCCGCAGCGGTTCTGTTCGGCAAGAAATCGCCGCCAACGGACGCGCCCGGGCAGTTCGTGCGGAGCCGCGAGATGCCCTGGCCCGGCGGCTACCGGGCAAGGGGTCGGCGGCCGGCGGCGTGCAGCACATGCTGCAAACGCAGGAAGACAGCGGGCTGAAGGTGCCGACGGCCGCGACGCCCGGCTCGGCCGATCCGCGCGTGGGTTTGGAGTTTTCGCCCAGTGCGACGGGCGGATACGGCCATTGGTTCAACCCGGCCGGAGCCTTGATGGAGCCGCGGCTGGAAGTGGCCGACGGCGCGCCGGAGTTGGCTGCTCCCCGGGGTCCGCAGATTGACTCGGCGGCGACGGTCCCCAGCCAGCCCCGTACGCACGTGGTTGTGGACGGCGACACGTTGACCGGTCTGGCGGCGCGCTACCTGGGCAGTTCAGACCGCTATCGCGAAATCTTCGCGGCCAATCGCAAGGTGCTGACCACTCCCGACCTGCTGCCGATCGGGGCGACATTGGAAATTCCGCCGCCGGATGCCGGGACGACCGCCGCCTCGCTGATGCCCGCCACGAGTTCTCCGGTCACGGGCTCACCGGTCACGAGCTTGCCGGCAGCGGGCATCGTACCGGTGCCCAAGGGCGCCTGCGCGGCAACGACGACTGACATGTTGTCGCCGCGTCGCGGTCAGTTCAGCGGAGTCGCGCTCCGCCCAGGGGATCTGTTTCTTTTTCACATCCTCGATGAACGCGGCGATCCACTGGTCCACTTTCAGGCTCGGTTCGCTGAGCAGCTTGGTGCCTTGCAGCGTACTCTCGGGCAAGAACTTGTTGAGGTCGTCCTTCTCCGGATCGGGATGGTATCTCTTGAAACTGTCGTACAGCCGGTTGAGCTCCGCGCTGTACTTAGGTTTCCTTTTGCCGGCAATCAGCAGGATCGAGATGTCACTGCGGATCGCCGGGTCGTTGATGGCGTCTGCCATGTGCAGTCCCTTGAAATTCGCCTCGGGCGAAATCAGCACCAGGCCTTTTACGTCTTGCCCCTGCTTGCCCGTCGTCAACGGCGGCCAGGACCAGTCGTGCTGGGTCCAACCGGCCGCGACCAGGGCGCCCATCTCGCTGCCCACGACGCACAACTTGTCGATATTCAATTCGCCTTCGTTGTTCTTTTCTTTCAGGAAGCCCTTCACCGCTTCGACGTCGTAGCCGATCATCGCGGCAAAGTCGTTTTGCCGCAGCGTGGCGGCCTCGATTTTGTCGCTGCGTTCGCCGACCCCGCGGCGAAACTCCGTACTGTCACCATGACCGCGCAGGTCGGGGACGATCACGGCATGCCCCTGCTTCTGCAAGTATGCGGCCAGCCCGTCGAAATCGTGCCGGTCGCCTTTGTAGCCGTGCAACAGAATGACTGGGACGCTTTCCTTGTCATCGGTCCCGGCGAAGAAGGTGGCGTGCAGGATCAGGTCGTCGCTGGTCTTGATGATGATGTCTTCGGGCGCCGGGATTTCGTCTTTTTTGTTGGCCTTGTCGGCGGCCCGCACTTCGAGCGGGAAAAGAATGGCCAGGACAATCGTCCAGGCCAACACGCGCGGAAAGCTCACTTGCCAGCGGGAACGCGATGCCAGGGTTCGTTGAACGAACATGATAGGCGCCTTAGAGCGTTTAGGAAACACGCGAGACGGGCTGTGGCGACAATCGCACGGCTCTACCTAATCATCGTAGATGGGAAGGGCGCAAGCGTCAACGCGGCGCGGATACCGGTAGCGGTCAAACCGCAGCGTGGCGGCGGGCCCGCTACGGCCTCCTTGGGCGTCGTTTTCCTGTTCCCGCAGAATCGCCCGGGCTCGGCGGCTTTTTCCCCGTCTCCGGCCCCCGATGGCCGCGGAGCTGAATCGCTGCGGATTGCCCGGTTTGCCCTTTCACGCCCGCCGAGCGATCTTTCTCAAGCGGAAAGATCGCAACAGCCGATACCGAAGAAGCTGCGCTGCCGCGCCCTCGGACCGCTGCGCACGGCGCCGGCAGTGGGTCGATGGCAAGGCACAGATTCGGGCTTGAGCTACGGATGCGTCCCGAGCGCAACGAACCGGTCATGAAAATAGCGATCCCTTCGGCCGTCGCACTCTTTCTGGCGCTGCTTGGCGTCGCGCGAGCGGCGGAACCGGCCGCCGGGGTGCCTGCGCAAATCCAACCTGTCCATACGCGCCAGGGTGTGTTCTCGATTCCGTTTCGCATCGACGGGGCCGGATCGGGCGGTCCGCAGCCGGCGGAAGTGCGGCTATTCGTATCCGAGGACCAGGGTATGAAATGGCGCGCCGAAGCCCGGGTGAAACCCGATCAACAGAGCTTCGGCTTTCGCGCCCCGCACGACGGCGAGTATTGGTTTTCGATCCGGACCATCGACCGCGAGGGGCACTCGCATCCCGAGGGACCTTATGAATCGCAATTGCTCGTGATCGTCGACACGATCACGCCCCGGCTGGACCTCTCGGCCGACCGCGGCGAGAACGGCGAGATCGCGGCCCATTGGCATGTGCTCGACACGGGACTGAAAGCCGACAGCTTCAAGCTCGAGTATCAATCGGCGCCGGCCGACGGCTGGCTGCCCCTGGCGATCGACGCCCAGTTGCAACGGTCGGCCAAGTACACGCTGGTCGGCGAGGGCGCCTGGTGGCCGCCGAACGGCAGCGGTCCGATGTTATTGCGGGCGACCGTCTCCGACGAGGCCGGCAACTCGGCCGTGACTCAGGTGCAGATCAAGGCCGACCGGACCCGCGGGCCGACCCGAATGCGACCAATCCCGGCCGGGTGGGTGGCGATCGCTCGCTGGCGTCCGGCGCGGCGGCCGGTGGTTCGCTCAAATGGCCGGCCGATGCATCGGTCGATCGCACGCTCGACAGCGCGCTCTTCCCGTGCGGGGGAGCCCCCCAGCGAACCGTACGCAACTCAGGGTTCGCCCTGGCGGTCGGCCGCGCGGGGGACCGACTCGGCCGTACGCGGCACTGCGGCGGCCGGCGCTCGGGCAGCGGATGGGACCCGCGTTCCGGCTCAAATGGTTTCGCAGACCCAGTCGCCTGCGGCCGGATCCGGCGCCGCCGACTGGAGCTTGCTGCCTATCGGCGAGCGCCCGCGGATGGTCAACCTGCGGACGTTCGAGCTTGATTACGAGGTCGATTCGATCGGCAGTTCCGGGGTGGCCAAAGTCGAACTTTGGGGCACCCGCGACGGCGGGCGGCATTGGGCCAATTTCGGCGCCGACAACGACAATCGAAGTCCGCTTGTCGTCAGCGTCGACGGCGAAGGCGTATATGGATTTCGCGTGGTGATTCAAAGCGGCAACGGGCTCAGCGGCCAACCGCCGCGCGACGGCGATTTGCCGGAGGTCTGGATCGGCGTCGACCTGACGCGGCCGCTGGTGCGGATGACGGCGCTCGAGCCGGGCGCCGAGGGGGGAGAGCTCGTCATTCGCTGGGAGGCGAGCGACGCGCTGCTGGAAAGCCGGCCGGTTTCACTGTTTTACGGCGATCAACCGCACGGGCCGTGGACCGCGATCGCGTCGGGGCTGGAAAGCGTCGGCAGCTTCACCTGGCGACTCGACAACCGCGTGCCCGACCGCATCTACCTGCGGCTGGAGGCCCGGGACGAGGCCGGCAACATCGGCACTTACGAGACGCCCGATCCGGTCTCGCTCGATCGACAACGGCCGCAGGGACGGATCCGCGGGGTGCGCCCGCTGGGACAATCGGCCCGCTAGCGGGCTCGGCCCGCCGTCAAGGGCCCAGTGGCAAGATTGCCTCGCTCCTATTGCCAGGCGAACTGCCGGCCCGTCAACCGCTCGTAAGCTTCCACGTACTTGGCTCGCGTCTTGGCGATCACGTCGGCCGGCAGCGGCGGCGGCGGAGAATTCTTGTCCCAACCCGAAGCCGACAGCCAATCCCGCACGAATTGCTTGTCGAACGAGGGCTGTCCGCCGCCGGGCGCGTACTGATCCGCCGGCCAAAAGCGGGAGCTGTCGGGCGTCAGTGCCTCGTCGATCAGGATCAGCTCGTCGCCGACGCGCCCCCACTCGAATTTGGTATCCGCGATGAGGATTCCTCGCTGCCGGGCATGCTCGGCTCCGCGGCGATAAACCTCGATGCTGCGGCGGCGCAGCTCGTCCGCCACGTCGGGGCCGACTCGCTCGGCCATCTCGCCAAAGCGAATGTTCTCGTCGTGTCCGCTTTCCTCCTTGGTCGCCGGAGTAAAGATCGGCTCGCCGAGTTGCTCGTTTTCGCGCAGGCCTCTGGGCAGCTTGATCCCGCAGACGCTGCCGCTGCGCTGATATTCGACCCAGCCGGAGCCGGCCAGGTAGCCGCGCACGACGCACTCGATGGGCACGACGCTGGTCTTGCGGACCAGCATCGAGCGGCCGGCGAGCGAGCTGGGGTCGCAGCCGGGGGGCAACTCCAGGTCGTCCAGGTTCGTCGAGAGCAAATGATGCGGCTCGCCCAACCGCTCGAACCAGAAGGCGCTGAGTTGGGTCAGCACTCGGCCCTTGTCGGGAATCCCGCTGGGCAACACCCAGTCGAAGGCGCTGATTCGGTCGGTGCTGACCAGCAGCAGCCGGTCGCCCAGATCGTAAATGTCCCGTACTTTGCCGCGGCGAACCGGCCAATCCCCGAACGATGATTGCAAGATGACCGGATTATTCATGGATCGATCGTGGTGGTCTAGCGGGCAGCTTGAGCCCTCGGCATAAGGCGAGTTGAACGGCAGTATAGGACGCGACCGAACAAGGGACTAGAGTGCCAGGCAGTTCGATTCGGCGTGCCGTTGTCGGCGGCGGGCCGCTGGGTTAGACTCGCTTTTCAGAAGCACCGCGGTTGGTCAGGCCGAAGGGGGCGGTGCCGTTTCGCCGACCGACATCCCGGGTTCGGCCGCCGGACTCGCAAGCGGGTACAATCTCGTCGAATCTCCAGCTCTGTCGTTCCGTCACTATTCCGCTGGCTGCCGGGTGCTTTGCCGATGGGCCTGATGCGATTTCTTGTGCCGCGGCGGCAGCGGCTTGCTGACGACGCGGTCGATCGAGCGTACGCGTCGGGAATGGACGACATCCCCTGGCAAAGCCGCACCCAATGGACAGACGACGGTCTGGCCATCCGCCGCGCCGAACACGATTCGGGTTGCTTTCACATCCCCTGGCGCGTCGATGGTTGGGGAGAATTGCTGCTCTCCACGGCCACGCTGATGGAACGCGACAAGGTTTATCATTTGACCGTCGAGCTGGCCCGCGGAACGCTCAACCGGTTGCAGAATCAAATCGCCCTCTGGCAGACGGTCGGGCTTTCGGTCTGCGAACAGACGATGCGTCAGGTGGCTACGGCCCGCGGCCACCTGGCGCGCGCCGTCACGCGGCAGGCAGACCCGGAACTGGCCGACGAGGAAGCGCAGCGCGCGGTGGAAGTGGCGCTGGCGGGCACCGCCACCCTGGGCCGGGAATATTGCGAGCTGTCGCTGGCCCTGCGACGGCGTCAAGCGGCGAAATCGACGACGCTGTTGGGCGTCAATCTGGGTTCGGCTGCCGTCTCCGACAGCCTGCTGTCGCCGCTGGCCGGCACGTTCAACACGGCCACGGTGCCGCTGGCCTGGCGCGAGGTCGAGCAACTCGAGGGCCAACGGAATTGGTCGCTCAGCGATCGTCAGGTCGAATGGTGCCGTGCGAACGGCATGAAGATCTCGCCGGCCCGCTGTTGCAGTTGGATCGCTGTGCCACGCCCGATTGGCTCTATCTGTGGGAGGGTGATGACGACAACCTGATGGCTTTCGCCGCCGATTATTTGCGGGCGGCGGTTACCCGCTATCGCGGCCGGGTGCATGTCTGGCAGTGTGCCGCGCGGCTGAACGCCGCCGAAGTTTTTTCGCTCTCCGAAGAGCAGCGGCTGAGAATGGCCGTGCTGTCGATCGAAGTCATGCGGCAAACGGATCCGCGGGCTCCCATCGTGCTGATGGTCGATCAGCCTTGGGCCGAGTTCATGAGCGAGACGGAGTGCGACTTGTCCCCGCTGCATTTTACCGATGCCTTGGTGCGGGCCGACATCGGCCTCTCGGGGATCGGGCTGGAGATCAACCTCGGTTGCTCACCCGGCGGCACCGAGCTGCGCGACGTGCTCGAATTCAGCCGGCTGATCGATCGCTGGAGCCTGTTGGGCCTGCCGCTTCTGGTCATGCTGACGCTGCCCAGCGCCTTCGTCGGCCGACCCGCTGGCCCGCAGCGCCTCGCAACCGCTCAGGTTCGGGCCGGATGGCGACGCGACGCCCGAAAGCCAGCGCCAGTGGATCGAACAACTCGTGCCCATGCTGCTGGCCAAGCAGCAGGTTCAGGCGATCTTCTGGAACCAGCTCAGCGACGGGGTGCCGCACGATTTTCCCCACGGCGGATTGTTCGACGCGACCGGCACGGCCAAACCGGCCCTGGCCGCCTTGCGAAGCTTGCGCCAGCAGTTCGTCGATTGAAGGCGATCGCGATGTTCCCGGCCCGTTGCGGGCCGAGGATTCCGGCGGTCGCGGATTTTCTTCGGCGCCGGGCGACCGTCGAACCGCGGGCGGCGGTCGCGCAGGCTGACACGGCGGGACAAAAACGGCGGGTTGTTGCGGCGCCTGGTCGTCGATTTTTTTGCTTCGGCCGGGTCGGTTTTGCGGTCATTAATGCTAGAATGTCGGACCGGCCGCTCTTGCCAACAGCGCGAGCGGCCCAATCGTGGCGGTCGTAAGCTCCATCAGGAAAGGTTCAGGTCATGCGGACCAGCGTTCTTGTTTGCGGAATCGTCTTGGCGTCTGTGGCCACCCTGGCGCTGGCTCAACCGAAGCCGGCCCTGCGTCCGCCGGCAGGCCAGCCCGCGGCCCCGGCGTCCGCGCGTACGGAATCGGCACCGGCCGCTCGCCCGGGGCCCGCTGCTGCCGCCGTCTCCGCCGAGCGCAAGGCCGACGAGCAGGCGCTGCGGCAGTTGATCGCGGCGTTTACCAAGGCCTACAACGCCGGCGACGCCAAGGCACTGGCGGCGATGTTCACCGCGGACGGTGAAATCGTGGAACAGGATGGCGACACCACCCACGGGCGTGCGGCGATCGAACAGTTTTTCGCCGACGAATTCGAACAGCATCCGAAATCGAAGATGGAAGACGTCGTCGAATCGATCCGATTCCTCAGCCCGATCGCGGCCGTCGAGGAGGGCCTGACGACCATCACCGCCGAGCCGGGCGAGCCGGCCGAATCCGGACATTACTCGGTGATCTACGTCAAGCAGGATGGCAAGTGGCTGATCGCTTCCGACCGCGACTTACCCGACGACGAAGCCACGAGCAAGTCCGAACTCGATCAGCTCGGCTGGCTGGTGGGCAGTTGGGTCGACGAGAGCCCCGAGGGGTTGGTCAAAACCCGCTACGAATGGGCCGACAACCACCGCTTCATCATCGGCGAATTCACGGTGCAGATTGCCGGCAAGCCCGCACTCACCGGATCGCATCGGATCGGCTGGGACCCGTTGGCAAAGAAAGTTCGCTCCTGGGTTTTCGATTCCGAGGGGGGCTTCGGCGACAGTTACTGGACCCGTCAGGGGCAACAATGGATCGTCAAACTGTCGGGCGTGTCGCGCGACGGGCTGCACGGTTCGTCCACGTCGTTGTACACTCGGTTGGGCCCCGATAAATTCAGTTTCCAGTCGCACGATCGAGTGCATGGCAACGATGTCACCGATGACACGCGGCTGGTAACTGTCGTTCGCGAGCCGCCGAAGCCGGGCAAGTGAACGCGTCCGGGACTTTCGGCTGAAACCAGGCAATCACGGATATCTCTCGCGCCGCCGTGCGCGACCACACAACACCGGGTAACACTATGAGAAAGACACTCACCTTCACGCTCATTCTTGGACTCGTTTTCGCGCCGGGCGAAGTCTGGCGCGAGGCGGCCGTGCCGGCGGCGGCGGCGGTCACGTGGGCGGCGGCAATTTTGGCGGGGGCGGCGGACGACCGGCGGGTGGGGGCGGAATGGCGCGGCCCGCCTCGCGACCGTCCTTCAGCGCGCGAACTTTCAGCCGGCCGGCCGGGGGCGGAGGCGGCACGCGGCCCACATTTCCGGCGGGCACTGGCGGAAATCGACCGGGCGGCGGTGGTTTTCCCGGCGGCGGTAATCGGCCGGGCGGCGGTGGCGGAATTCCGGGCGGCGGCGGGATCCCGGGCGGTGGAGGCAATCGGCCGGGCGGCGGTGGCGGAATTCCGGGCGGCGGCGGGATTCCCGGTGGCGGTGGCAATCGGCCGGGTGGCGGCGGGATTCCGGGTGGCGGCGGGATTCCCGGTGGTGGTGGTAATCGGCCGGGTGGCGGTGGTGGAATTCCGGGCGGCGGCGGGACCGCAAATCGGCCGAATTGGAACCATAACAACAACAATTGGAACCATAACAACAATTGGAACAACAACTTCAACCACAACAACAATTGGACCAACAACAACTTCAATTGGAACAATAACAACTGGCACAATGGCAACTGGAACAACCATTGGGGCAACTGGGGCTATCGACCTTGGGGTTCGGGCTGGGGTTACGGTTGGGGGTATGCCGCCGCCGGGCTGGCGACGGCCGGCCTGATCGCCTATGCCTCGCCCTGGAATTGGGGCTATTACAACTATTCGAATCCCTACTATGTTGCGCCGATCGGCAATACGTCCTACTACTACAACTACTCGCAGCCCCTCGTGGCAACCGCGCCGGCCTATGCGGCCGGCTACGGCGACCCGGCCTACGGTGCGGCCGGATATGCCGCAGCGGACCCGGGATTGGCCGATCCGAACCTGCAGACGCAACCGCAGGTCGCCGCGAATGTGCCTGCGCCGGACCGAGTGCCGATTTGGCGGCCGGCGATCCTGCCGCGACGCAGGAGCAGATCGGCGGAATATTCGACAGCGCCCGGCAGCTGTTCACGCAGGGCAACTATTCCGCGGCGCTCGAAGAGATCGACAAGGCGGGTGCTTTGGCTCCGAAGGATCCTGACATCCACCAGTTCCGCGCTCTGTGCCTGTTTGCCCTGAAGGATTATCGCCAGGCGGCCGCGGCGATCTACGCGGTGCTGGCGGCGGGGCCTGGCTGGGATTGGACGACCGTGAGCAATCTTTATCCGAGCACCACCGCGTACACAGCCCAACTCCGCTGCCTGGAAAGCTACAGCCAGAAGAATCCGAACGCGACCGATGCCCGATTTCTGCTCGCGTATCAATACCTGGTCACGGGGCACAACGAGCAGGCGGTCGAAGAGTTGCAGATTGTCACGAAACTGCAGCCCAACGATCAATTGGCCGCCCAGTTGCTGCAGAGCCTTAGCGCTCCGCAAGGCGAGCCGCCGGCCGCCGGTCCGCCGGCCACGCCGATCGCCGAAGGGGCCTTGGTCGGCGGTTGGAAGGCCAGTCAACCCAATGGATCGACGTTCGACATGAATCTGTCGGGCGACAAGAAATTCTCCTGGAAGTTTACCCAGCAGGGCAAAGAGCAGGAAATGACGGGCACCTACACGCTGGCCGACAATTACCTGGTGCTCAAGGCGGGCTTCAGAACTCGCTGGTGGGTCAGGTGGCAATGCTGCCCGGCAACAAGCTCAATTTCAAATTGGCCGGCGACAATCCGGCGGATCAGGGGTTGACGTTCAGCAAGAGTTAGCGCGAACGAAAAACCACGTCATTTTTTTCCGGACCCGCACCCTTCCCTCTCCCTGGAGGGAGAGGGGTTGCAGGCGGAAGCTGTTTTTGGTCCGCATCCTTGCGATTGCGCGGCCTGTTGAAGGCTTCAACGGGCGGCTAGCCGGCGCCGATGCCGGCGACGTCCGGTTCCAATTCGAAATGGTGCTCGTTCTGGGCCGGTTGGCTGGAGATCGTGATTTTCAAAGTCGACTCGGTGTTATAGCGCGGCGGCACGAATTGTTCTCCGATGGCCAACGGCGACTCCGCCAGGCTGGAAGATGTTCGGCGCGGTCTGGCCAGAATCTCTTATGGCAGTGATGACGACTTTGTACGTGCCGCCGGGCCGCGGTCCTTTCTCGGGTGGCACGTCGAATCGCCCCGCAGCAATCGACGAGCCCAGCGACGGTCCGGGCGTGCCGTCGACCGGGATGAGTTCGATCGTTCCGTTTTCGATCGGCTGTCCGTCGTACGAGACCGTTCCGTGGACATGCTCTCGCCGCGGCTCGAAACGGCAGCCGCCGCCCACGATCGAGACGAGCACAAGCGCCAGCAAATCTTTCCAGGCGATTCGCATAGGACTCCTTGCCGAAACGGTCGTCGGCCGATCAATAGTCCGCCGGCGGAACCTCCTGGCCATTGATGCTGCCCAGGCCCTGCCAAACCGTCAGATCGATCTCGCTGGTGACAAATCGCCCGCTGCCGTCGATCAGGCAGACGTTAACTCCTCCCGGGTGGCGACTGCGGGCGGAGAAGATCTCTTGGCTCCAGCTAGGCGAGGTGCCGTTGCAGGGGGCATCCAGGCTCGTCGTATCGCAATAGCTCCACGGTCCGGTCGTTACCGCGCCCCAGACGGAGTCCGGCGTCGTCGAATTCGGCGAACGGGCGTGCGAGTATTGCCAACCCCATTCGTGCCACCACACGCCGCGTCCGATGTCCGTCACCCCGATCACCTCCGACACGGCAACGGTATGGGACAGGCCATCGATGATGACCTTTGGCTGGCGATAGACGTTCCAGTTGAACAGGGCGTTTACTTTGCTCGGATTCGACAAAGGACCGGCGTCGTAATTGAATCGCGTGGGGTACGCGCCCTGCTCGACCAGAAAGCTGTCGGCGCTGAAGCAACCCACGTAGTTCGTCCGGGTCCAGCCCGTCGACGGCACGACGGTCGCGCTGTCGCTGGGGCACTTGTACGCGGGAAATTCCGTTTGGAATGCGGCGGAGTTGATCGATCCGATGGAGAGCGAGGCCACGCCGGGCGTCAGGTTCATGGTCGCCAGCAGATTGCCTTCCTCCAGGAATGGCATGATGAACATGTGCCAGCCGTTGCGTCCGGAGCATTGGCCGTTGGGTCCGGCCGGAAGGCCGCTCATGGCTGGGCAGGCCGACCAATAAGTGCCAGTCGGAAAGCTTCGGTTGGCCGAGAGGTAATTCTGCAGCGCCAGTCCGATCTGCTTCAGATTATTGGCGCACGATATCCGCCGGCCCGCCTCTCGGGCAGCCTGCACCGCCGGCAACAGCAGTGCGATAAGAATACCAATGATGGCGATCACCACCAAAAGTTCGACCAGCGTGAACCCACCGCCAGCGAACTGGCGGCGCGTGGGTGCGGCTGCTTGGAGCACAGAGCGTCCGGATTCGGAGTGTCTTGTCCGGCCGCCGCGGCCCGGCAAGAAACTGCCGTTCGCCCGTAGGCCCGAGCCCGTCAAGAAATCTGGGACGCTTGCGAACACCGACTGCCTCCCTTCGCCGGCTAGGGTCGGCGACCATCGAGCAGCCGCTGGCCCCACCGGGTCGATCCGCGGCGGAGCGCGCGCGGCCAATGACCATTCAAATTAGCCCGCGCGAACATTTGCAACAAGCCAGATGGGAGGAATCCCGAGGCTCTCCGGGACGGGTGCCGGATCATCGTCCCGGTTCGGCCGCACAATCTTGGCGGATTGACGCTGGAATAGGCCGCCCGGCGGTTGTTTTGCCGGATTCGCAGGCGTAGCATGAACGGCTACGTATCCGGCGATTCCGTTCAGAAAGGACCAATCATGTTGGCAGCACGTACTTCGTTTGGATTTGGCCTGGTAGCATTCGTTCTCATTTCGGCGTTTACGGCGGCGCAGGCGAACGACATCGTCAACGGCAGCTTCGAGTCGGGACCGGCGCTCTCGCCCGGGCAGTTTACCCCATTGACCGCCGGTCAGCTTCCGGGCTGGACGCTGGAGGGCCTGAGTCCCTCGAATCCCTCATGGTATTGGTATTTCAGCAACAATCCGACGTACGGCGTGGCCGAGGACGGAACCCGCTTCGTCAATCTTTCGATCGGCACCCCTCTGTCGCAAAGCTTTGCCGTCGGCGCCGGAAACACGTATACGGTCAGCTACTACGAAGCGCTTCGTGGCGACGGCGCCGGGCAACCCGACACGATAACGTCGTCCGTATCATTGGCGTCGGGTTCGGCGACCGGAACGACCTCGCAGGTCGCGAATAATCCGCTTCCCAACAGCAGTATCTCGAATTGGGAACAGTTCTCGTTCAGCTTTACGCCCAATACCAATACGACGGCTACCTTGCAGTTCGCATTGACCCCGGGCATGGGATATGCCGGTTACCCGGTGCTCGACCACGTCTCGGTAACCTCGACCCCGGAGCCGCGCTCGCTGGTCTTGTTCGGCTTGGGGCTGATCGGTCTGTTGGTCGCCGCCGTGCCGCGTCGAACAGGCTGAGCTGCCCGGCAATCGAACTGCGGGGAGCTTGCGGGTGAAGCCCCGGGGCTCGTTCTACGTTAGTTCGCGCCGAGTGGCGGCTGCGACTACTCGCCGACCAGATGCTCGATGTCTTCGCGCGAGACGGTAAACACGTCCATGTCGAGCCGGACGACCCCCAAACTGACCAGGCATTCGGTGAACAGCTCGCGGGTTCGGAGTTCGAGTTCCTGCGCGACCCAGGTCGGTCATCACGCGAATGATGTGCCGGCCCTTGCGGACGTGCGTGCGTTCGTCGGAGCGAATGAAGTCGGCCGCATGGAGCAGCAGTTCGTCGTGGCGATCGGCCGCCACGTCGATCAGCCCGCCGATGGTCTTGAGCACGCCCACTTCGCCGAACAGATTGATTTCGGCCATGGCAAAGGCGGGCTCCATCGGGCCGCGGCAGGTCGAGCCGGTCAGCCGGTTGGGCAATTCGAACGGATCGTAGCCGGCGGCCAGCAGGGCTCGATGTCCGATTTCTGTGTGCCGGGCTTCGTCCCAAGTGATCCGCGCCAGGTCGTACTCGGCCTGAAAGTCGCGAAAGCGGATGTCCCACAAGAACGTGCCAAAAGCTTCGATGGCGTCGACTTCGTCGCGCTGCGTGCGCAGGAACCTGAGTCGCAGGTTTTCGTACGAGCCGGCCGGATAACGCGGCTCGCCATCGGCCACGTCGTAGTCGCCCGTATTGGCGAAGGTGACAAACCGCTCGTCGCGCAGCGGCCGGGTGCCGCGCTCGAACGGCCGCTGCACGCTGCGCAGCGGCTGCGGCGCCGGTGCAGCGCTGGTCGGCGCCGGTGACGCCGCCCAAACTGGCGAGCAGCCGTTGCAAATGCCATCGCCAGGCCGCGAGCCGGCTTTCGTCGATGCCGCCGGCCACGTAAGCGGCCAGCGCCTCGTCGGCCCAGACGAGCATCGGTTGATAGTCGAGCAGAATGCGGCGCAGCAGCCGGACGGTCGGTGCATCGGTAATTGCGTCGGTGTCGTCGGCGTGGTGGCGATAAGCCGTGGCCAGGGCCGCGCCGGCCACCTGGTGCAGGCCCACGAGCAGTTCCGCCGCGTCGCCGGCCGACAGCAGTTCTTCGACAAAGCGGTCGATTTCCGGGTCGCGAAACTCGTCGATCTGCTTGAGCGTCTTTTCCTGTTCGTGCAGACGCTCGCGCAGCGTCCGCGCGGCGTCGGCATGGTAGAACAAGTGCCGGCCGGTTTCCAGCTTGACCTCAAACTGGGGAATCGCCAATGTCCAAGCCCCCATGGCCTGGGCCAGCCGCCGCTCGAAATAAAAAAACCGCAGCAGCCGCCGGGCGTTCTCGGCCACAGAAAACTTGCCCCCAAGCTGCCGGTCGTCGCGGGGAAAACGATAGGGAAACGCAGACCGTCGGGCAGCGGCCGCCCGGCGGGCCTCGGGCCGGCTGACCGGTGGGATCTCGTCGCCGGGCTCGGCGCCGCCGAATTGCCACCCGTCGATTCGTCTTGGTTCATGTCTGCTCTCGCGAAAAACAACAACAGGGGAATGCGCTTTCTACCATAGCGATGGCTGCCGGCCGTTGCAAAGCGCGCCGATAGACCCGTCTCGCCGGCAATCAACGGCTGCCGGAATCGACCGGGGCGAGATGATCGCCACGGGGACTTGCCCTGCGGGAGGTTTTTTCGCGGCACCCGGTCGATTATGATGGGAGACGCAAAACGCAAACCGCGGAGCACGCATGAAATTCATCGAGATGTCGGGCAAGACCCTGCTCAAGCTGGTCAACGATCAAGAAATTCACGCCTTGCGCCATGCCGGCATCAGCGAGCATTCTTTGGTGCGAGTCAACCCGCAAGGCGACGTCGAAGTTCGCCACCATGCCGAGTGGAGCATCATTGGCGGATTGCTGGGCGACTTCGAGGCTCGGGTCAAGCGGACCACGGGCCTGGATTGGGCCTGACGGGCGGTCTGCGAGCCGTCCGGTCGGGCAGGTCCTTGGGCTTTGCCAACCAGGTGTTTTGGCGTTTGAAACCTTTTGGCAATCCTGGTACCTTGGAGGGCCTGTGAGGGTTCCGCCGGTGGTAATGCCCGACCTTTTTGCCCCGTCGACCCGGGCAGCCGCTGCGTGGATCTTTTCGGGAGTTCTGGCTCCTTGAACCGCTGCGGCCGCCGATCAAAGATCCTGCCTGCCGGCCGCGTCGGCCGATGAAATGAATATTGTCGGCATTCGCGGGCCCGTAACCCGCAGGCCGAGGCTGGCG
Organism: uncultured Planctomycetia bacterium; assembly: GCA_963699445.1. Taxonomy (GTDB): domain Bacteria; phylum Planctomycetota; class Planctomycetia; order Pirellulales; family PALSA-1355; genus CAWCAX01. Next base: position 729,307 of record CAVOTX010000011.1, on the reverse strand, counting down.
AACAGCAACTCCTCTTTCAAGGAGTCCGGACCACCGTGCATCTCGATCATTTGCCTGGTTCGTTTTTTGGTCCCTCGAATCTCGTCGACTTGCTGCGCCATCGGGCGTTGCATCAGGGGCACGACCGAGCCTTTACCTACCTGGTCGACGGCGAGAGCGAAGAACTGCACCTGACCTACGAGCAACTGGACGAGCAGGCGCGGGCGATCGCCGCCTGGCTCAGGCGCAATGGGACTGGCAGGCGAGCGGGCCCTGCTGCTGTATCCGGCCGGGCTGGACTTCATCGTGGCGTTCTTCGGCTGCCTGTATGCCGGCGTGGTGGCGGTGCCGGCCTATCCGCCGCGTCGGAATCGCTCGCTGTCGCGGATCCAGGCGATTGTCGACGATGCCGAGGCCAAGGTGGCGCTTGACCACGGCTCAGGTGTTGCGAGCGCGTGCAGCCGCTGTTGGACGAGACGCCCAGCCTGCAGCGGATGGACTGGCTGGCCACCGATCAACTTGCCGGTCGGCGCTGGCGGATCGACTGGCGTCCGGCCGAGGTGCACGGCGACACGCTGGCCTTCTTGCAATACACGTCCGGTTCGACCGGCACGCCCAAGGGCGTGGTGCTGACGCATGCCAACCTGATGCACAATTCGGCGTCGATCGCCTACGCCTTCGAGCACACGCGGAGCGGGAACGGGCGTGTTCTGGCTGCCCAGCTATCACGACATGGGCCTGATCGGCGGCATCTTGCAGCCGCTGTACATCGGCCAGGCGAACGTGCTGCTGTCGCCGATGTCGTTCTTGCAAAAGCCGTTTCGTTGGCTGCAAGCGATTTCGCGGTATCGGTGCACGATCAGCGGCGGCCCGAATTTCGCCTATGATCTGTGCGTGCGCAAGATCACGCCCGAGCAGAGAGCCACGCTCGACCTGAGCAGTTGGCGCCTGGCCTTCAACGGTGCCGAACCGGTGCGTGCCGAAACGATCGAGCGGTTCACCGAATACTTCGAGCCGTGCGGATTCCGCCGCGAGGCGTTTTATCCGTGCTATGGCATGGCCGAGGCGACGCTGATCGTCTCCGGCGGTTTCAAGGCCGGCTCCGCCGGTGTGCCGCTCGTTCGACGGCGAGGCCCTGGAAAACGAACCAGGTGCTCGACGCCCTGCCCGACGAAGCCGGGGCTCGCGAACTGGTCGGCTGTGGCGGCAACCTGCTCGATCAGCAGATCGTGATCGCCGATCCGCAGACGATGTCCCGGCTGGCGGCCGACCAGGTCGGCGAGGTCTGGGTCTCCGGGCCCAGCGTGGCCCAGGGCTATTGGAATCGGGGCGAGGAAACCGAGCATACGTTCCGGGCCTACTTGACAGGACACCGGCGAAGGGCCTTTCCTCCGCACCGGCGACTTGGGCTTCTTCCAGGACGGCGAGCTGTTCATCAGCCGGCCGGCTCAAAGATCTGATCATCATCCGCGGCCTGAACCATTATCCGCAGGACATCGAGCTGACGCGTCGGGAAGAGCCATCCGCGATTGCGAGCGGGCCAGGGCGGCCGCGTTTGCCGTCGAGCTCGACGGCCGCGAGCGGCTGGTCGTCGTGCACGAAATCGAGCGTCGGCAGCAATCGCGAACTGGCGCCGGTATTCGAGGCCATTCGCCGCGAAGTGGCCGCCGAACACGAACTGCCCGTCGAAGCCATCGTGCTGATCAAGGCCGGCAGCATTCCCAAGACCTCCAGCGGCAAGATCCAGCGGCATCGCCTGCCGGCAAGGCTTTCTGGACGGTTCTCTGGAGACGATCGCCGAGTGGCGATCGTGGGGCGGCGGCGAGGCGGCAGCTGCCGCCGATACGGCGCTCGCGCGGGGGCACGAACCGCGCCGGCCGGCGGAGCGCGTTCGGGCCTCGCCCGCAAGGACCCGCACGGCCAGAATGGCGTGGCGGCGCCGCTGGCGCCGGCTTCGACGCTGGAGATCGTCCTGGACCAGGTGCGGCGCGTCGCCAAAGAACGCGCGGCCGGCATGACCATCGACACATCGATCGTCGAGATGGGCTTGGATTCGCTGGAGCGGATGGAAATCGTCGCCGCGCTGGAGGAACAATTCGGCGGCCGCTTTCCCGAGGACGTGCTGACGCAGATCGAAACCCCGCGCGAGGTGGCCGCCGCGGTCGAGATGTATCTGGGAAGCGCACCGCAAACCAAGAGCCAGGCGCTGGTCGACGGCAAGATCCCGCTCGGCCTATTACCGCTTCGAGCAATTCCCCGAGTATCTCAAGCTCAAGCAGGTGCAAGAGCAGATCGCCGCCGCCGGCTTGAAGGATCCGTATTTCAAGCAGCACGACGGCGTAATCAACGATACGACGTCGATCGACGGGCGAACTTGATCAGCTTTTCCAGTTACAACTATCTGGGTATGTCGGGCGATCCGCAGGTGGCGGCGGCATCCAAACGCGCCATTGATCGGTTCGGCACCAGCGTTTCGGCCAGCCGGCTGGTCTCCGGCGAAAAGACGGTCCACCGCGAGTTGGAGCAGACGATTGCCCGATTTCTCGGCGTCGAAGCGGCGATCGTGTTCGTCGGCGGCCATGCGGCCAACGAGACGACGATCGGCCACTTGTTCGGTCCCGGCGATCTGATCTTGCACGACGGGCTGGCCCACAACAGCATCGTGCAGGGCGCCATGCTTTCCGGCGCCCGCCGCCGACCGTTTCCGCACAACGACTGGCAGGCCTTGGATCAATTGCTGGGCGAATTGCGGCCGACCTACCGCCGGGTGCTGGTCGCCATCGAGGGCGTGTACAGCATGGACGGCGATTTTCCGGATCTGCCGAAATTCATCGAGGTCAAGCGGCGCCACCAGGCGCTGTTGTACGTCGACGAGGCCCATTCGCTGGGCACGATGGGTCGCACCGGCCGCGGAATCACCGAACAGTTCGACGTCGATCCGTGCGACGTCGACGTGCTGATGGGTACGCTGAGCAAGTCGCTCGGCAGTTGCGGCGGCTACATCGCCGGCAGCCACGCGCTGGTCGAATATCTCAAGTACACGGCGCCGGGATTCGTGTTCGCCAACGGCATCACCCCTTCCAATACGGCTGCCGCGGTAGCCGCGCTGCGGTTGCTCGAACAGGATCCGGCCCGGGTGTCCCGCCTGCGCGACCGGTCGGAATTGTTCCTGTCGCTGGCCCGGGAACGTGGCTTGAATACGGGCCTGAGTCATGGCACGCCGGTCGTGCCGGTGATTCTGGGCAACAGCATGGACGCCTTGCGGCTGGGGCACGCGATGTTTGCCCGGGGCATCAACGTGCAGCCGATCCTGCACCCGGCCGTGGAAGAAAAGGCCGCGCGGTTGCGATTCTTCGTCACGGCCGCGCACAGCGAAGCGCAGATTCGCGAAACGGTCGACGCGGTCGCCGAAGAGCTGGAAAAAATCGATCCCAAGTATCTGGCGCAGGGGATTGCCGCCGGCTAGGCGGGCGCTGCAGCCGACGGGATCCACGGCGCAGCCTGCCGCCCAGCGCGGCTTCTTGGCAGGCTGCTACGCGTAACCGTGCTCGCGAAACCATTTCCAGGCATCGGCGGCCGACTCGGCCAGCGGGCGTGAATGGTATTGCAGCTCTCGCTCGGCACGCGTGCTCTGAAAGTTGCGCAGCTGGGCCGAACTGGTCGTGGCGGCCGAATTGATGTCTCCCTCGCGGCCGGTCAATTTCGTCCACAGGTCACCGCAGCGACCGGCGGCCAGCCGTATCAATGGACCGGCGGGCAGCAGCGGCGGCAAAGACCGGGTTACCTTGGCGAAGATCCTCCAGGCCTGAAAGTAGCTCAACCGCTCGCCCCCCAGGATGTCGCGCCGGCCCGCGGCGCCGCGCTCGGCCGCCGCCAGCACGCCGGCCGCCACGTCGCGGACGTCGCAAAAGTTGTTCGTGCCCAAGGGGGCAAACAGTGCCCGATTGCGGGCGACTTCGAGCAGCATCCGCCCGGACGAAGGCTTCCAGTCCCAGGGGCCGATCATGTAGGCCGGATTGACGATTCGAGCGTCGAGTCCGGCGGCAACTTCGTCGAGCACGGCCCGTTCCGCCTCGCGCTTGGTGACCACGTACGGGCAGAGCACGCCGCCGCCGGCCGGAGTGTCTTCGTCGGCTGGGGCCCCGCGGGGCGGCAAGCCGAGAGCGTCGACACTCGACACGTGGACGAGACGGACCCCCGCGCGGCGAGCGCTGGCGGCTACGTTCGCAGTGCCGGCCACGTTGACGGCTCGGGCCAGGTCGAGCCCGGTCCAGCCGATGTGGACGTGGGCGGCGGCATGGATCACGCAGTCCACGCCGCGGACGGCCCGTTCCACGGATGCCGGATCGCCCACTTCGCCGATAGTGGTCTCTACCGTCAGACCGGCCAGCGGGCGCGGGCTGGAGGACGCACGGGTCAGCACGCGCACTCGCGCGCCCTTGTCGAGCAGCAAGCGCACGACGTTGTTGCCGACCAGGCCGGTGGCGCCAGTTACAAGATAAAGCATCGCTTGAAAGCAGGAGCCTTGCATTCGCGGTGCGCTCGTGGGAGGCGGGGGTCTTGCGCGCCGCCTTCGCAGGGGCCAACCCCTAGGAGCGCAGAAAAAAACTCGGCTGCTGGCAGACCCTCACGCTACCCTCTCCCTGGAGGGAGACGGATTGAGCGCCGAGGTTATTTGACCTTCGCGCTTTAGCGGTTGAATTGGAAACCGACGTTCAAACCGTTAATGAACACATTCTGGTGATTGTTTGGGAAAATTCCCATGCTGGGTAGGATGTAATCGATGTTGTTCGAACCGCGAGCGATGTTGCCCGTGTACATGCCCGTGTAACCGACCCGAATGCCAAAGGACCGAGTGACCTCGTACGTGGCGTTGAAGCGGATTTCGCCCAACGGCGAGAACTGCTGCTGGGTCAGCGATTGCATGAAGTTCAAGGGATGCATGTTGGCCGGGGCATTCTCGATCTGCGTGGGCGACACCTGGGGCGGGATGCTCACGGTCTGCTGGCTGCCGCTGCTGCCGCCCGAGCCGCTATTGCCCGTGTTGCCGCCGCTGTTGCCGCTGGTGACGCTTTGTCCGAGCGGGTTGCCGATGCTCACGGTCGGATTGATCCACAGGCTGCCCAGCGTACCGTAGAGATGCGAGTTCTGGAAGTTGGCCGCGGTCATGACGCGGGCTTCGGTCGACAGCTTCCACCGCCCGCGCTGATGCGTATAAATGAAGCCGATTTGGGGACCAACCAGGTTATTCTGCGTCTTTTGCGTGAGCAGGAAGTTATCGAAGATGTTCACGCCGGGCGACGTGACCAGGCTTGGATTCGGCAGGGTCGTGGTCGTGGACGAAGTTGAGCCGGTCTGCTGCTGCGCATTGGACGTATTGTAGGTCGGAGGGTTGACCTGATTCGAGCCGTCTTCGGTTCCGGCCGCATCGTTGCCGCCGAAGATGTTGAAGCGGTCGGCGAACTGGAAGTACCGCGCACCGTAGATCAGGTCGAGCTGCGCGCCATTGTGGAGTTTTGGCAGTCGGTACATCCGCATGATTTCCACGCCGTTCACCGCGGTATGCAGGCTATAGCTGAGGTATTGGAAGCGCGGAACGAAAGTCCGTTCGTCCCCCGTGTCGGGCAGGGCCGGGACCATCGTCGTCACGTTGCCATCGCGGCCGGCGATGCCGTTGTTATTGAGATCGGCGTCGCCGCTGCCGGCGGTGCCTGTGCCGCCCGTTCCGCCTGTGCCACCGGTGCTGACCGGGGCGACATAGCCTTGCAGGAAGCCGGTCGGATCGGCGAACAGCACGGCGTCGCCCGAACTTACGTACGTCTGGTTTTGGTTGACGTTATCGAGCACGCTCACCAACCAGCCATAGTCGTTGGTGTCCATGTAACCGAATTCCCAACGATTGCCGGGACCAAATCTCGATCGCAGCTGGCTGGTATTTTCATTTTCCTCATAGAAGGTGCCGCCTAAGGTTCCAGTGCCGACGACTCCGCCCGGGAAAAGTCCTGTTTGTCCGAACGGCGCCACGGAGGGCGCATTCGACCAGGTGCCGCCGGGTTCCAGAAAGTATCCGTTCATGTTCGGATTGCCAACGTCGGTAATGGACGGCCTGGAAATCGTCCACTCCAGCCGGTCGTAGCTGAAGAAGAATCCCTTGCGAGCCTTGATTCCGTTGCCGTAATCGCTGATGTCAACCGGAGCAAAGATCTCCATATCTTGCAGGAAACCCACGGGGGCAAACGGAGTCCAACCCTTGTGCGGCGTCGTGTCCGCGTTCGAATACTCCGCGTTGCCGTATGCGTAGGTATTGTCGAAATTCTGGGGCGTTTGCTGGGCCCGGACCGTGCCGGCCAGCAACAGAACTCCGGCTATCCCTGCCACCCATGACCTGAAGCGGTTGATCGACATGATTCGCATCGACTTCGCTCGCGCTGTTGGAGGTGCGCCGGCGCCCACCACGGGCAATCCGCGCCTTGCTATGTGACGGATTTATCGGCCGTACGAGTCGCGCGAGTTAAGCAAGAAAGGCAAGCCTTGACGAAAATGCCGGTTGTTCCACGGCGTAGCGGCGTAAAAAGGATAGAATGGGAGGTCTGGAGGCGGCGTTTATCCCGACGAATAGGAGCTCTGCGATGGCAGGGGCGCCGGGATCGGTTGTGCGCGAGAGCGCAAAAAGATGGCCTCCGCAGGCGGGGCAGGTACCCGCGGAGGCCGAACTGGAGGAGCAGAGCCCCTGCCAGAGTGATGTAGTATGCTCAAGTCGTCGCGATTTACAAGCGCCGAGCCCTGGGAAAAAAAGGCGAATGCTAGCTTGCAAACGGTCGTTCTGGCTGCCACAAACGGCACTCGGCACGTGGGCCATACGCCATTCGCACCGCCGCCGCGATTGAAGACAGTCCGCCCGGGGGTCATGAGGATTGCACGGTTTGCAGTCTGTTGAAAAAGGCCGTCGTGGCATCTTTCAACCTCACCAAGCCCAGGGCAAAGCCCATCGCGAAGCGCAGAATACCGACCCCGCGTCGCTATTTGGGATCGCATCCTTGCGTTGGCGCAGCCTGTTGAGTACTTCAACGGGCTGCTGGCCCCGGATTGAACCGGCAGATCGATCTCTGTCCTGCAAGGGCGGAAAACCTCGAAAACAAGCGCCTACGACGAGGGGCGCGTGTGTGTTTTATCGGGCTCGGCGGTTTGTCGCTCCCGGAGCGCTTGGATATACTTGCCAGAGTCGAGCGGGTTCGCCGTGCGTCGCGTCCTTCGACTGTGGCTCTTGACGCAGGTGTATTTGACGAAAGATTTCGCCATGTCCTTGTGCCGCTTGCGCTTGCCGTCGATTCAGTTTTGTTTGCTCTGGCTTCTGGCCCAGGGATGGCCGACGTCCTCTCCGGCTGCCGAACCGCCGGCCGACGACAGCGGAGCCCGGTATCTGCGGCTTCAGCGAGATGCGCTCGACAACCCGCTAGCGCTTCAAACGGCGATCGTGCGGTTCGAAAGCGACGCGCCCGAACGCCAGGGGGTGGCGATCGATTTGATCGGCGCGGTCCATGTTGGCGAGCGGGACTACTACGAGGCCCTCAACAAGGCCTTCGACGATTACGACGTCGTGCTGTACGAGCTCGTCGCTCCACCAGGGACGCGAGTGCCAAAAGGCGGAAAGAGCAGCAACCATCCGGTGAGTGCAATTCAAAACGGACTCAAGAACCTGCTCGGCCTGGAGCATCAGTTGGAGTGCGTCGACTACGAAAAAAAGAACCTGGTGCATGCCGACATGTCGCCGGACCAATTCTCGAAATCGATGCAGGATCGCGGCGAGAGTTTCTGGACGTTGTTTTTCCGCTTGATGGGCGAGGGCATTTCCCGGCAGGCGAAATATCAGTCGCAAGGCAAGTCGTTCGACGCAGACCTGCTGCTGGCTTTGTTCGACAAGGACCGGGCCTCTCGACTGAAACGGGTGATGGCGGAGCAATTCGAGGATCTTGAAGGCAGCATGGAGGCATTCAACGGTCAAAATGGTTCGACGATCATCACCGAGCGCAATAAGGTGGCCCTCGAGGGATTGACGGCCCAACTGGCCGGTGGCAAGAAGCACATCGCCATCTTTTACGGTGCCGGACACTTGCCCGACATGGCCGAGCGGCTGACCAAGGATTTCACCTTCAAGCGCACGGGCGAGCGCTGGCTGACCGCCTGGAACCTGGCGGACCCCTCCAAGCAAGCTGCCGAAGCCAAAGGCGGCGGTCCCCAGCCGTAAGCTGGGAGCGCGCTTGTGACAATGGGCATGCTGCGCATGGGGTTCGCTTGTTGCCTGCTGGCGGATGAGCGGTTGACGCGGCAAGCGGTCGGGCGTGGGCCTTGCGCGGACTGCCAAGCGCGAATCGCCGGAGATGTTGCTTTACACTCCGACCGCGATTCTCCATACTATCGGGCCGTGGATTGCCGCGGCGCAGCTCAACCCATGTCCGTCCGGCATGTTGCTCAAGGCATGCCAAAGCCGGGCTCGGCGTTCGACGCCAACAGCGGTTGCACGACATCGGCGCCGGCGGTTTTCCAAGGAGCTCGATCGCGAGAGAAACAAGGATGGCGCGTCTGTCGATCAACGAGATGACGACCTACCGCTGGTCCTTCGAAGAGGATGTCGAACAGTTCCGGGCGGCAGGGGTCTTGGCGATCGGCGTGTGGCGGCAAAAGCTGGCCGACTTTGGCGAGGCCAAAGCTGCCGAGTTGTTGGCCGACAGCGGTCTGGCGGTCTCGAATCTGCTTTGGGCCGGTGGATTTACCGGGAGCGACGGCCACTCTTACAGCGAGAGCCTGAAGGACGCGGCCGATGCCATCCGATTGGCTGCCACGCTCCGCGCGGGTTGCCTGGTCGTTTATAGCGGCGGCCGCAATAACCACACTCAAAATCACGCCCGGCGGCTCTTCCTGGCGCACTCAAGGAATTGCTGCCGCTGGCGACCGAGCTGGACGTGACCCTGGCGATCGAGCCGATGCATCCCGGCTGTGCCACCGAGTGGACATTTTTGACTTCGCTGGACGAAGCCGTCGGGCTCGTCGATGTGGTCGGCAGTCCGCGCGTCAAGCTGGCGTTCGACACGTACCACTTGGGGCACGATCCGCGGATTCTCGACGAAATTGGCTGCCTGCGCGACCGGATTGCCATTGTCCATCTGGGCGACAGCCTGAAGCCACCCGACGCGGAACAAAGCCGGCAGCGCCGGGCGCCGGGATCCTGCCGCTGCGGGAAATCGTCGCGGCGCTCCGCGGTGTCGGGTACGACGGCGACTACGATGTCGAGTTGATGGGCGAGGCCATCGAGGCGACCGACTACAAGCAACTGCTCGATAGTTCGAAACGGGCCTTTGAGAGCCTGATCGCCGGATGATCCCCGCGCGCGCGTAAGCCGCCGCGCATGCCGTTCGTTCCCCCGGCGAGCGGGCTATTTCTTGTTTTGCTGCGGCTTGGCCTGTTGCGGCTTTCGCGCGGCCAGCGGAATCAGCTCCAAACAAAGCAATCGGCCCTCGCCGCGCACGTAGAGCAGTCCGTGCGAGAGCAGCGGCGGCGCCCAAGCCGGATACTTGAGCAATTGTGCTGGCCCGAACGGCCCGGCGGGATCGGTCGGCACGGCACGGGCCAGCTCGTCGAACTTGCGCGGATTGGCTTTGAGCAAGAGCAGCGCACCGCGCTCGGTCAAGCAAAGGAAATGCCCGTCGGCATACAGCAGCGTGCAGCGCGACAAGTCCGGCTCTTGCCACATGATTTTGCCGGTGGCCCATTCGATGCACCGCAGCTCGGCGTTGGAATCGTGCCGACCGCTCGATCCGTAAAGATAACCCTCGTGGTAAATCGGCGTGTTCCAGTGCGTTTGCATCGCCTTGTCGCGCCGGCGCTCGGCATCGGACCAGACGACGTCGTAACCGCCGGGGCGCACCTTGACGAGCGCGCTACCGGGCCCGTACGTCTCGGAGATGAAGACCTGATTGCCGACCACGACCGGATTGCTGGCGTTCACGCTTTCCAAGATCGACGCTCGCCAGGGAAAGTGGAAATCGAGCTTGCCGTTGCTGGGATCGAAACCGAGCAACCCGCCACGGGCAAAGACGAAGCACCAGGGGCGAGCGTCGAAGTTGGCCAGTACCGGGCTGGCGTAACTGGCGAGCTCGTCGCCGAGCTTGTACTTGACCTGGCCGCTGCGCTTATCGAAGGCCACGACGGCGGTCCCATTGGGCGCCGATTGGCCGGCGGGTGCGAGGCGACTTTCCTGGGTGCTGCCCCCCACCTGCACGATCAGCAAGTCGCCGCTGACCACCGGCGTGCTGCCAACGCCGAAGAAATTCTGTACAACGCCGAACTCGGCCGTGGTGTCGACCTTCCAGATCGGCTTGCCGTCTTCGACCGCCAGGCAGTGCAGCATGCCTTCGGCCCCAAGAATGTAAACGCGGTTGCCATCGACGACCGGCGAAGCTGCGCGGCCCGTTGTCGTAGCCGTACTGATCCTGGTAATCGGTGGGATATTCGAAAGTCCAGAGCGCATTGCCGGTTTCGCTCTCCAGGCAGCGCAAGCGGGCCTGGTTCGCTTTGCGGTCGAATTGAAACAAACGCCCCTGGCTGACGGCCGGCGATCCGTAGCCCGTGCCGAGCGCAAGCTGCCAGACGATCGGCGGACCGGCGGCGGGCCAGGCGGTCAAAATACCTCGTTCGCTCGACTTGTTGTCGCCGCTGGGTCCGAGGAACCGCGGCCAATCTTCTCCGGCCGTTCGTCGCTGCACGATTTTCTTCGCCGGCGGCTCCGCGGCGCAAACACTGCGGGCCGGGACCCAACTCAAAAAACGAAACGGCGAAAACACAGATCAGCGCGGACGCACACAGGGCATTCATGCCGCAAACGTCAAACTTCCGACCGCGAAACGAGAAGCGGGTCAGGGGATGACCGGGGATCGGACGATTGATTCGGAATTCGGCGCTGGGAATTCGGAACCAGCAAGTCGCGGCGTTCATCGGCCATTGCTCCGTCGCTGCGTTTCGCGTAGTCGCCGGCTGCCGTCCGGCTCGCTCGTTAACTATACTTGAGTTTTCGCGATCCCGACAATGCACCGGGTGCGGATCATGTCCGTTTTGACGATCAATTCGAGAATTCGCATTCCGCACGCGGAATTCGAATTCAGCTTCGCCCGTAGCGGCGGGCCAGGTGGTCAGAACGTCAACAAGGTGAATTCCAAGGCGATTCTCCGCTGGCCCGTGGCCCACAGTCCCGCGCTGCCGGACGACGTGCGGGCCAGATTTCTAGGCCGTTATCGGCGGCGGTTGACCGGTCAAGGCGAGGTGATCGTCACCAGCCAGCGGTATCGAGACCAGGGGCGGAACATTGCCGACTGTCTGGAAAAACTGCACGAGATGATTGCCGCGGTGGCAGCCCGGCCGACGGTGCGCAAACGCACCAAGCCCAGCCGAGCCGCGGTGGCGCGGCGGTTGGAGGGCAAGCGGCATTCGTCGTCGAAAAAGCAGTTGCGGCGTTTGCCGCCGGAAGACTGATCGCGCGACCGGAGGGGTCGACCGTCGGGCGCGTGCGATGAATGCGGCCGACCCGCCCGTACGGTCAGCTTGCAGCGGCATTGCGGTTTTTGTAATTGGCAAAGGCCAGATCGGCCATCTGCGTGGTTTCGGCGTCGTCGTTCGACCACAGGTCGTCGAGACTTCGCCGGATCCGGCGATCGGCGCTGCTCAGGTAGTAGCGTCCCGTCGCCAGGTCTTGAGCCACGTCGCCGGCCGGCCGCTCGTGACTTGCCAGCAGGTGATCGATCCGATTGAGCACGCAGGCGCTAACGTACAGCTCGATGGCGGCGTCGGCGATGCGGCCCAGCTGATATTGGCGATCGAGGATTGCCTCCTGGTGGTGGCGCAGCAACCGCTCGACTTGAGCGGCGAATGCGCCGACCAGTCGTCCCGAGCCGCGTGCGTCGGCGTCGAGCTCGCGCGTGGTGGACGTCGACCTGCGGCGACGCGAACAGGGCCTCGATCCGGCGGCCGGCGAAACTGCTGAGCTTGCCGAGATTGCTTCCAGCGGACTCTTGGCCGCCTCGAGCACGCCTTTGAGTTCGAGGCCGACGTCGCGCATGCCGACCAGGGCGATGAACACGCGGAGCACGTCGTTGGCTCCCTCGCCGATCATGTTGATCCGGGCATCGCGCATCATCCGCTCGTAGGGCTCGTCGCTGAAGTAGGCCTTGCCGCCGAAGATCTGGATCGTGTCGTTGATGATCCGCCACAGCACGTCGGTGGAGAAGACCTTGAGCATGGCCGTTTCGAGCATGTAGTCGTCCCGGCCGGAATCGATCAGGGCGGCGGTTTGATAGGTGGCCGATTCCATGGCAAAGGTGCCGGCCGACATGTAGGCCAGCTTTTCCTTGACCAGTTCGAAATCGCGCCAACGGCTGCTGAAACTGCACCCGCGACAGAGCGTGGCGCGATGGCCCGGTCGAGGCAAAACTTGGCCGCGCCGGTGCAACTGGCGCCGAATGTGGTGCGGCCGAAATCGAGCACGGTCAGCGCCACCTTGAGCCCCTTGCCCAGCTGGTCCGAGCATATTTTCCCGGGGCACGAACATGTCGTGGAACGCCAGCCGCGACGTGGCGGTGCCGCGCACGCCGCACTTCGGCATCCGCTTCTCGACGACTTCGAAGCCTGGCATGTCGGGCGTGACGACGAAGGCCGTGATCTTGCTGTCCTTGCTGCCGGCGACCGGCGTGCGCGCCATCACCGTCAGGACCTGCGCAAGGCCGCCGTTGGTGATCCAGCGTTTTTCGCCGTTGAGCAGAAGCCGCTTTACCGTCCGGCGTGGGCGTGGCCGTGGTCTGCACATTGGCGGCATCGCTGCCGGCTTCGGGCTCGGTCAGGGCAAAGGCGCTGATCCACTCGCCGCTGGCCATTTTCGGCAGCCAGCGGGCCTGCTGCTCGGGCGTGCCGAACAAGCACCAGCGCCCGCGGCCCGATCGAATGGTGGGCATTGACGAACAGCGCCGTGCTGCCGCAATGTCCGCCGAGCACTTCGATCAGCCGGCAATACGCCGTCTGACTGAAGCCGCCGCCACCGTACTCCTTTGGCAGGCAGGCACCGAGCACGCCAAGCCATCCCAGGCCGCGAACGACCGAATCGGGGATTTCCGCATTTCGATCGATGGCGACCGGATCGATTTCCTGTTGGCTGAAGGCTTCCAGATCGGCGACGGCCCGATTGGTGCGCGGATCGGACAGCAAATCGGGGTAGGGGGGTAGCTTGGCATTGAAGTAGTGACCGAAGAACAGGCCTTTGGCAAATCCCAGGCCGGGCAATCGATCGCCCAAGACCTCTTCGGCCTGGGCCAATTGTTTCTCGCGATCCACCCCTCTCATCGGCAACGTCCTTCTTCAGGCGTATGAGGCATTATTGGCGATCGTTGCGAAAATACAACGCTTGCCGCCGCTGCGGTCGGCCGCCATCCGGACACCCCTCAAGGCAGACGGATGCGGACCCAGTCGTAGTAAGCTGCAACGAATAAATCAAACTTATCGGCGGCCCGCAAGGTGGCATTCGGCTTGCGGCGACCGGCCGACCGGCAAAGTTTGCCGCGATAGCGGGCGATTCAGCGAAACCCTGCGGTGTTTGCGGGCGGCCCGCGGCGGGCAATGTCGCTTGGGCCACAAACGAGAGAAGTTCCGCCAAAACCAACTCCGATGATGATTTTGTGCGTGGACGCGCTCATTGAGGCGAACTCTCGAATGCAAAGCGAAAAGGATGTCCCATGAAACGTGCTGTCGCCTGCCTGGCCGTGGCGATTGTCGGCTTGCTGTCCAGCGCGGCTGCCGCCGATTGTTGCAACGATTGCGGCTGCGAATGCCGCTGCTGCAAAGTCTGCCGCTGTGTGCCCGAAGTGAAGAAGGTCTCGAAAATCTGCTATGACTGCAAGTGCGAGGACTTCTGCGTCCCCGGCCCCAGCAAGATTTGCGGCTACAAGTGCGCTTGCGGGGAAGATTGTCCCTGCGAACACCACTTGTTCCACCACAAAGAACCGATTTGGCAGCCGACGTGTGCCAAGGTCTACACCCGGCACGTGCTCGTCAAGAAGGAATTGACAAAAGAGGTCTGCGGCTGGAAGTGGGAAGTCGTCGACCTCTGCCCCCATTGCTCGTCTTGCTGCTCGCACCATGCCGCCGCCCCGCCGAAGGGGACGCAGCCCAATGCGGTGCAGTCGCAGGCGATCGCCGCCAATGCCGCGGACGATTACTATGGCCAGAATGCAGTGCGCCAAGCCGGTTGCCCAGCCGGAGGACCCCGCAGCAAACTCGCAAAAGGCCGACCTCGTGTCGCACAACGCGCCAAGCAAGCTCAAGAGCCTGCTGCTGCCCATGTTGGCCAAATAGTCTACCACCGACCGCCCTGGCTGCAAGTGCCGCGGCCGGCCGAGCCGAAAATTCATAGCCGCCGTGTCCCTCGGGTGCCTCGCGCAGGAAATGTGCGAGGAATCCGGCGGGCACGGCGGTTCGCTTTGGTGGCGCCGCCGCAGCCGGTTCGCCGTCGCGCACAGTGGTCTCGCCCGCGGCCGGCTTATATAATTGGAGCGTCCTGGCTGACCGGTGCGCGGCGCCCTGGCCGACCGACAACTTTGAGCGCGAACCATCATGGCCCGTCGGCAAGACATCGACCAAATCCTCCGCGACTGGCCCTATGAGCCGGGCGAGGTCGAGCGCGCCTGGTGCGTGCCGGCGATGGCCGCGAGGTGCTGCAGATGCGCGTGGAAATGGGCATTCTACAGCTTGAGGTCGACGCCCGGCCGGACGGCCAGCGCCCTGGCGGCAGCGACACGTACTTTGATTATTTGCTGGGTTTGGCCCTGCACGAAGGGGATTCGTTCGACCTGACGCCGGAGCAGTGCGCCGCGGCGGACCGCGAGTTCCTGCAGTTTTACCATCGCCGGATTTGCTGGCTGGCTTTGCGCGAGTTCGGGCGTGCCACTCGAGACGCGGACCATAGCTTGGCGTTCATGGACTTCGTGCGGGCCCACTCGCCCGACGAGGAATGGACGCTATCGCACGAGCAATATCGGCCCTATGTGCTGTTTCATCGCACTCAAGCCGCCACGCTGGCCAAGCTGGAAGAAGTCGGGGCGGAAGCCGCCGTGCAGGAACTCAATCAGGGCCTGGAGCGCTTTCGCGACCTGTTTTCCGAATACGACGCGGAAGATCAATACGACGAAGACGAGATGGTGCAGCGATTGCTCGATCTCAAAGAAGCACTGCGCGAGCAATACAACGTCAAACCCAGCCTGGCCGAGCAGTTGGCCGCTGCCGTAGCGGCCGAAGAATACGAGCGAGCCGCCAAGCTGCGCGACGAACTGTCGCGAAAGCCACCCAGCGTCCGCAAACGCAAGGCCTGATGCGGTCGGTGGACGACCGCCAGTCAATCGGCGGACGATTGAGCGGAGCCCTGGGCGCCAGGTTTCTGCTTGCCGATCTTGCGGTCCGCGGTTTCATTTCCTTCGGAGCTGCGGCGTTGCTAGCAGGATGCCGCCCGGCGCGGATCTGCCCTTGGCTGATGTCGGACCCATGTTTGCCGCCCGCTGTCGTTGGGCCGCAATGTTTGCCCGCCTGAACCAGCGCCCGGGGGAGCAATCGGCAGCCAGCATTGCGCACTGGCAGCTGTCGAGCCAGGCGCACAGTCATGCGAGCAGCAGACGCGGGTACGCCAGCAAAGGTCGGTTTGTAACGCTCATTGTAAGTATGTACACTGCCGCCCCGGTCCCCCGAAGTAGGTTGTATTGAGCGAAGCTAGGCGGCGGCAAGGAGTTCCGGACAAATCGTGAAGCTTCTCGTCGATTGGCACGCGGACTGCTTTAAGCATCAGGCGTCAGTCTCGTCGAGTCTCTCTTCACGCAAAGGAGTGTGTCATGTTGGTACTCACGCGAAAAGCAAATCAACAAATTCAAATCGGCCCCAATGTCACGATCACCATCCTGAGGGTCAAAGGCCAGACGATTCGCGTTGGAATCGACGCCCCCCGCAATGTCAGCGTGTTGCGAGCGGAACTCGCCGACAAGCTCGCCGGCAACGTGGATGCCGATTCAGAGACGGTCCTCGCCGCGAAGGCTGCCATTCAGCGCGAACAGCAGCGGGCCATCAGCGGGCCGGATGCGTCTACGCCTGCCGAGGCGAGCACGCCGGAAACCAAGTTGGAAACCAAGTCGGAAACCAGGCTGATGCGCTGCCGGGCTCCGCAGGTTTCGGCACTGGCTGCGCATCTGGGCACCCGCAACCGGCGGCGTCTGATGGCGGTCGCCAGTACGGTCGCGGTTGGGTCTTGATTCGCCGCGCCAGCCGCGCCTGGTGTGCGTCGTGCAGCGCCGCGTCGCCCGGTTCAACCAGCCTCGGCGCGGCGGATATTATAGTGTGACTGCCGCCAGCCGAAGGGAAGGGGGCCGGCGGTCACAGCAAGCAACCGATCCGACGATCGGTTGGGGTCAGGCCGCCGCCGGACGACTCGAGCACGTCCGGCGGCGGCTGTTTGCGTTTTCTAAAGGGCCGCTTCAGCGCGTGGCGCCGATTTCAGCCCGCGCCGTCGTAGCCCAGGTTCGGCGCCAGCCAGCGCTCGACCTCGGCAATGCTCATGCCCTTGCGATCGGCGTACGATTGCACCTGATCGCGGGTGATGCGGTCGACGGCAAAATAACGCGCTTGCGGATGCGCGAAATACCAGCCGCTGACGGCCGCCGCCGGCCACATGGCAAAATTCTCGGTCAGCCGGATTCCGGCCGCTTGCTCCGCATTCAAGAGCGCCATCAGCGGCCCTTTTTCCGTGTGGTCGGGGCAGGCCGGGTAGCCGGGAGCCGGCCGGATGCCCCGATATTGCTCGTCGATCAGCTGCTCGTTGGTCAGGTTCTCGCTACGGCCGAAACCCCAGTCGTCGCGAGCTTGTTTGTGCAGCGCTTCGGCAAAGGCTTCCGCCAATCGATCGGCCAGGGCCTTGACGAGAATCGCATTGTAGTCGTCGTGATCGCGCTCGTAGCGCGCCACCAATTCGTCGACGCCCAAGCCCGCGGTGACTGCGAACGCGCCCAGGTAGTCGGGCCGGCTGACTTCCAGCGGGGCGATGAAATCGGCCAGCGCGTGAAAATTGGACTGGCCCTTGCGCTCCCATTGCTGCCGCAGCGTATGGAATTGCGCGAGTTCCTGTCGGCGCGTGTCGTCGCTGAACAGCCGGATGTCGTCGCCCAGGGACGCCGCCGGCCAGAAGCCGTACACGCCGCGCGCCGCAAAGATCGCCGGGTCACGATCTCGTCGAGCAGCGCTTGAGCGTCGTCGAACAGTTTTCTGGCTTCCGGTCCGACCTGCGGGTCGTCGAAAATCCGCGGATATTTTCCCTTCAGCTCCCAGGCCATGAAAAAGGGGGACCAGTCGATCCAGGGGACCAGCTTGTCGAGCGGATAATCGTCCAGCACCCGGGTGCCGAGAAACGCCGGCCGATCGATGGGCAGCCTGGTCCAATCGGTCTGGAACTTTCGGGCCACGGCTTCGGAGTAGGGTACGAGCTTGATTTCCTGCCGCCGCTTATGCGAGGCCACGAGTCCTTCCTGGTCGGTGCGGTTTTTTGCCACGAAGGCCTCGCGCAACTCGCGGCTGAGCAGCCGGTCGACGACTCCCACCGACCGCGAGGCGTCGATCACGTGTACCGTCGGCTGGCCGTAGGCGGGGGCAATCTTGACGGCGGTGTGCTTGGCGCTGGTGGTGGCGCCGCCGATCAACAGCGGCGTTTGAAATCCGCGCCGCTGCATTTCGTGGGCAACGTGCACCATCTCGTCCAGACTGGGCGTGATCAGTCCGCTCAGCCCGATCAGGTCGACTTGCTCGCGCAGGGCCGTGTCCAGAATCTTTTCGCAGGAGACCATCACACCCAGATCGATCACTTCGTAGTTGTTGCAACCCAAGACCACGCCGACGATGTTCTTGCCGATGTCGTGGACGTCGCCTTTGACCGTGGCCATCAGCACCTTGCCACGCGCCTGGGCGCACCGCTTTGGGCCTTTTCCTGCTCCATGTAGGGGAGCAGGTGGGCGACCGATTTTTTCATCACCCGGGCGCTCTTGACCACCTGCGGCAGAAACATCTTGCCGGCGCCGAACAGGTCGCCCACCACCTGCATGCCGGCCATCAGCGGACCTTCGATGATCGCCAGCGAGGAGGGATATTTCTGTCGTGCTTCTTCGGTATCCTGTTCG
This sequence comes from uncultured Planctomycetia bacterium, assembly GCA_963699445.1. Lineage (GTDB taxonomy): Bacteria > Planctomycetota > Planctomycetia > Pirellulales > PALSA-1355 > CAWCAX01. The sequence continues at coordinate 711,092 of CAVOTX010000011.1, read as the reverse complement.
ACATAATCGACGATGCCCTTGACCAGCGCATGGGCCAGCCGCGCTTCGACGGTGCCGGTGCGCCACTCGGCGACAGCCGCTTCGACCGTATCGGACTTCTTGACCGTTTCGGCAAAGGCCGTCAGGCGTTCGGTCGCGTCGGGCCGGCGATTGAGCAGCACGTCCTCGACCAGCTCGCGCAGGTCGGCGGGAATCTCCTCGTAGACCGCCAGTTGCCCGGCGTTGACGATGCCCATGTCCAGGCCGGCGCGGATCGCATGGTACAAAAAGCAGGAGTGCATCGCTTCGCGGACCAGGTCGTTTCCCCGGAACGAGAACGAGACGTTGCTCACGCCCCCGGAGACTTTGGACCGGGGGAACTTGTGTTTGATCAGCCGCGTGGCCTCGAAAAAGTTCACCGCGTAGTTGTTGTGCTCTTCGATGCCGGTGGCCACAGTGAGGATGTTCGGGTCGAAGAAGATGTCTTCCGCCGGCATGCCAACCTCCTCGGTCAGCAGCTTGTAGGCCCGCGAGGCGATCCGCACCTTGTCGTCCGTTTCGGTGGCCTGGCCTTGTTCGTCGAACGCCATCACGACCACGGCCGCGCCGTAGCGGCGGACCAGCCGCGCGTAGTGCAGAAATTGCTCTTCGCCCTCCTTCAAGCTGATGGAGTTGACGATCGACTTGCCCTGCACGCATTTCAGCCCGGCTTCGATCACCGACCACTTCGAGCTGTCGACCATGATCGGCACACGAGCCACTTCGGGCTCCGCCGAGATCAGGTTCAGGAAGTGAGTCATCGCCGCCTCGCCGTCGAGCATGCCTTCGTCCATGTTCACGTCGATGACGTTGGCCCCGGCCTCGACCTGTTCGCGGGCGACCGCGACGGCTTGTTCGAATTGTCCGTTGAGGATCAGCCGGGCAAATTTCTTCGAGCCGGTGACGTTTGTCCGTTCGCCGATCATGAGGAAATTGCTTTCCGGCCGCATGGTCAGCGGCTTCCAGGCCGCTCAAGCGCGTCAGCGGTTCGGGCCGGGTGCGCACGCGCGGCTTCACCTGGGCCACGGCCGCGGCAATTGCCCGGATGTGGGCCGGCGTCGTGCCGCAACAGCCGCCGACCAGGTTCAACCAGCCGTTCTGGGCGAAGTCGCCCAACGCGGCCGCCATCATCTCGGGCGTTTCATCGAACCCGCCGAACGCATTCGGCAAGCCCGCGTTGGGATAGCAACTCACGTAGATCGGAGCCACCCGCGCCAGCTCCTCGATATAGGGGCGCAGCTTGTCGGGTCCTAGCGCGCAGTTGATGCCGACGCTCAGCAGATCGGCGTGCGAGATCGAGTTCCAGCAAGCCTCGACCGTCTGTGCGGAAAGCGTGCGGCCCCCTTCGAACACCGTGAACGAGGCCATGACGGGCAGCCGCACGTCGCGATCGGCAAAGTACTTGTCGATGGCGAACAAGCAGGCCTTGAGCACCAGCGTGTCGAAGGCCGTTTCCGTGAGCAGGATGTCGACTCCGCCCGACACCAGGGCGTCGACCTGTTCGTAATACGTCTCGACCATTTGATCGAACGTCACGTCGCGATGGCCCGGATCGTTCACGTTGCCGGCAATCGACAATTGCTTGTTCGTCGGGCCGATCGAGCCGGCCACGAACCGGGGCCGCTGGGGGGTCTCGAGGTTCATTTCGTCGGCCGCTCGGCGGGCCACGGCGACGGCCGCCAGATTGAGCTCGCGGACCCGGTCGGCCAGTTCGAAATCGGCCATGGCCACGCTGGTGGCGCCGAACGTGTTGGTCTCGATGATGTCGGCGCCGGCGGCCAGGTATTGCCGGTGAATTTGGTAAATCGCTTCCGGCTGGGTGATCGACAAGATGTCGATGAAATTCTTCAGGTCCTTCGAGTGCCGGGCGAATTGCCTGCCGCGAAATTCGGCTTCGCCGAACTTCAGCGCATGCACCATCGTCCCCATGGCCCCGTCGATGACCAGAATCCGCTGGCCGAGGAGATGTTCGAGAAGCTGACGAGTTGCCGGGGCAGACGCGACGGACATGGCGAATTGGCGGAATTACGGGGGATTTCAGGTTGGAATCTTCAAGTATCCCATGCTGACGCGCGTATTGGCAACCCACATGCCGCGGCTTGCCACCGCTGATCGCGATTCTTTGGAAACCGGACGGCCCTCAGCGGATTTGCCCATTTCCCACAACTCTTGCAATTGTTCCAGGGCTCAAGACCCGCATGACCGGAACCGATAATAGACAGGACGGCTAGCGCACGACCGCTGCGCCGAAGGTGGTCTTGCGCCGGCAGCCGGATTGCTGGCGCCCAGTTGCAAGTTGCCAATTGGCAGGGCCGGTTCACCCGATTTCGTGGGCGAAGAATCCGCAGCCATTCCATTACTAAGAGCAGAACCGGTCAGGGGAAGTTCATGGGGCCATCGCCAACCGTGCATCCGACGCCAGCCGCCGGAGTGCGCCCGCACGCGGGTGAGCCAGCCACCCTGGCCTTTCGACGACCGTCGGACAGCATGGCCGCCGCGACGGGTGGCACCGTCGACCAGCGCCTGGGACGTGCCGGTGCTGTTGCGTCTTCCCGACTTGAATGCTCCGGTGATTTCGCCGGTCGCCGCGTCGGCCGGTGGCAACCCGCTGGTGGGCAAGCTGATGTGGACGGCGACCGGATTCTTGGCCGTCCTGGCGGTTTGGTTGGTGGCCACGGGCAACCCGGAAACTTCCAAATCGATGCCGGAGGCGCCCTCGTGGAATTCACCCGACCGTGCGGCTACAGCTGCCGACCCGGAGGCGGACTCGGCCGCCCATCATCCAGTGCCCAATTGGAAAGCGCCGCTCGAGGCGGGCGCGGCCAACCGGGGCGAGGCCTCGAACAGTCGCGGTCCTTGGCGCGCCGGTGCCCAGGTCATTCAACCGGGCGCAGCGACCGACATCGAACCGGGCGCGGCCGACAGGCCGGCGGCGCCGGGTTCGGCATCCTGGCCGGGAGATGCCTGGCCGGGGCGGCCTCCCGACACCGATCCGGGGCATGAAGCTGCAATCGCCGCACCGAAGGATGCACCCGGAGACGCCCCGCCGAGCGGATCGGCGCCGCCGGGCGCGGCGGGCACTTCGGCCCCGCCCTCGGATCCCTGGCCCGGCAGCCCACAGTGGCCCGACGACGCGCGCAACAGCAGTCCGGCCGATGCCGCGAACGCGCGGACGGCAAAGCGTCCGGTATTACCAAACACCAATCCGACCGGTTCGCGGCCCGCGGCCCGACTCGACGGCGGCATTCAAAACATGGACGTGAGCCCCAGCTATGACGGCACTCGATAGAGCATTCATCAAGGCCTACGGGCGGCCCCGTCGCGGCCCGGCCACGGTTCCGGCGGCCCGGCCGCCGGCGTCGAGCGGCGTCGCGTTCGAGCGCGGGCCGTCGCTGCACCGCATCGACCAGCCCCAGGGGGTCAGCGAATCGAATCGTCCCCTGCCGACCGAGCCGGCCGCTGACGGCGCAAACGTTTCGGCCGCAGCGCTGCCCAGCGTCGAACAACTTCAGCAACACGCGGCAGAGATTGCCGATGCGGTCGACCTGGCGCCTTCGGCCGCGGCAAGCGCCGCGGTGAAAGAATCGGTTGCGGCGACTGCCGCCGATTTGCGCGAGGCCTGGCCGGCGCGTTTCTCGACCGATGCGCCGGCGCTGCTGGACGAACCGCCGGCTGCCGCGGCCGAGAGCACGGCGCGGCCGTTGTCGGCATTCGCGCCGATCGTGCCGGCCGCCGAGCCGGTTTCTCCGCAGTTGGAAGTCGACCGATTCGAGTGGTCTGCCGAGTGCCAGGCGCTGTCCGCCGCGTCGCCGGCTGCTCTCGACCAGTTCGTTTCGCGGCTCCTGTCGGGCGCCGCCGAGGGGTCGCAGCGCGTGGCGCTTGTCGGCCTGGCCGCGGCGGTTGGCCGGACCACGGTGGCCACATGTCTGACCCGCCGGGCTGCCGCCCAAGGGGCGAACTGGGTGCTCGTCGACGCCGACTTCGAAAAACCCGAATTGGCCGCCCGATTGGGCATCTTCGGCCAGGCCGGTTGGCCGCGCGTATTGGCCGGCGAGCAGGAATTGGGCGAACTGATGATCGCTTCGGTGGAAGACCGCTTCGCGATCGTGCCCTGCGAAGCGAGCCCGGCCGAGGCCGAACCCTGGGCGAGCTCGCGCGCCGCCGAGGTGTTCGACATGCTGGCCGAGTCCTACGAACTGGTGCTGATCGACGCGGGCACGCCGGGTCCGGGCGGATTCGAACGTCTGGCCGCTTTGGGCCGGTCAGCCCACCTGGACGCGGCTTATCTGGTGTACGACGCCCGATCCGCGGGCGCCAGCGACGTTGCGGCGTGCGCCCGGCAGTTGACGGCCGCCGGTCTGCGGGTAGCTGGTGCGATCGAAAATTTCGCTCCGCGGTCCGAGGATTTGGTGAGTCCCTAGTTTTCCGCTTTGGCGTTTGAGGCATTTTCAACTCTGCCGGAGGTCTCGAGCAATGTACGAAGCGTACTGGCAACTGCTGGCCAAGCCGTTCGAGACGTGCGCCGACGCACGGTTCTATTATCCCAGCGAAGTCCACCAGGGCGCCTTGCTGAAGCTTCGCTACGCCGTCGAAAATCGACGCGGCGGAGCCTTGCTGGCCGGCGGCTCCGGCTCGGGCAAGACCATGCTCGTGGGCTCGCTCCGCCGTCAGTTGGCGGAAAACAATACGCCGTTCGTCCACATGGTTTTTCCGCAAATGTCGCCGGCCGAGCTGTTGACCTATATCGCCGACGAGCTTGGGGCCACGCCGGCCCACGGTGGCGCCAGCCTGGATCAAACGGTCCGCCGCTTGCAACAATTTCTGGTCGGCAATACCGGCCAAGGCCGGCACGCGGTGATTGCCATTGACGAAGCCCACTTGCTGGCCGATGCCGGCAACCTGGAAACGCTGCGGCTGCTGACCAACTTTGACGGCGGTTTGCAGCCCACGCTGACGTTGCTGCTGATCGGCCAGACGTCGCTGCTGCCGGCGCTCGATCGGATGCCGGCGCTCGAGGAGCGTTTGGGCGTCAAATGCCTGCTGCGGCCATTTTCCATCGACGAAACGGCCAGTTACGTCACCCATCGGATGAGTGCGGCCGGCGCCGGCCGCGAAATCTTCACGCCCGACGCGCTCACGCGCTTGCACCAGTTGGCCCGCGGCAACCCGCGGCGGATCAATCGGCTGTGTGATCTCGCCCTGCTCATCGGCTTTGCCGAAGAGCAAACCACGATCGAAGCGGCCCAGGTCGAATCGGTCGCCGGCGAACTGGTCAACGTCGGCCCCGACGCCTGACGCCGGGGCAGTGTCTGCCCGGGGGTGCTTTGCCGGCGGAGCGGCTATAATCGGTCTTGGTCGCGATCGAAAGACACCATCGGCTCCGAACCGTCCACCCCTCTCTCTCCAGGGAGAGGGTAGGGTGAGGGTACGCTCGCCTCGGCGAAACGTACCTGCTCCATTCAGGGCCACATGAGGGCCAGCTCCGCTGAGCGAGCGCGTCGGGTGAGCTTCGTTCGATTGCGGCTGCCATTTTTCGTTTGCTCCGCATCGACCGCGTTTCTTGGTTTCGCCTGGCCAGCATGCTGCTCGGATATAACACCAACGGTTGGGCGCATCACGACCCGCTGGCGGCGATTTCGCTGTTGGCCGAGATCGGCTACCAGAGCGTCGCCATCACGCTCGACCACGGCTGCCTGAACCCGTTCGACGCCGACCTGCCGCGGCAGCTCGACGCCGTCGGCTCGCTGTTAACGCGGCTCAAGCTGCGCAGCGTGGTGGAAACCGGTGCCCGATTCCTGCTCGATCCCCGCGCAAGCACGAGCCGACCTTGGTCTCGGCCGACCCCGACGAGCGGGCCCGTCGCGTGGATTTTCTGCGCCGGGCGATCGACGTGGCCGCCGCGCTGTCGAGCGACTGCGTGTCGCTGTGGGCCGGCGTCGTGCGCGACGCTGCCGATGTCGAAACCATCTGGCGGCGGCTGACCGCAGGCCTCGAACCGGTGCTGGCCCATGCGGCCCTGCGCGGCGTGATCGTCGGGTTCGAGCCGGAGCCCGGCATGTTCATCGACACGCTCGACCGCTTTGCCGAGCTCTCGGCGCGCTTGCCCGACGAGCACTTGGAGCTCACGCTGGACGTTGGGCATTTGCACTGCTTGGGCGAAGTGCCGATCGCCGAGCGGATCGAGCGCTTTGCCGACCGGATCGTGAATGTCCACATCGAGGACATGCGGGCCGGCGTCCACGAGCACTTGATGTTCGGCGAAGGAGAAATCGAATTTCCGCCGCTCGTCGACGCCCTGCGGCGGGCCGGGTATCCGGGCGGTTTGCACGTCGAACTAAGCCGGCACAGCCATGCGGCGGTCGAAGCGGCCCGCCAGGCGTACGCTTTCTTGGCGCCCTTGGTCGAAAGGCGCGCGGCTGAGTGCCGGGCGATTATGATAGGCGATTGAAAAACAAGCGCGGCCGAGCGTCACAGGACCGAACACTCGTGCCCGCCGTTTGCCACGGCCCGCGCCTCCCGTTGTCGACTGCTACGCCCGAGCCATCCCAGCACCCGCAGTGAAAGATCCATGATTACCGAGCCGAATTCGTTTGTCGTTCAAGCCCGCGTGTTCTACACCGGCCTGGCCATCGCGGCCGGGTTGCTGGTGGCCGATTTCCTGTTGCTCAAGCGGGCGCAAGCCACGCCACGGCAGCTCGAGATCTACACGGTGCTGTTCACGCTGGCCACGGTGAGCGTGGTCTATCGTTACCGCAGTTCGAATGAGCAACTGAAGCGATTGGGCGCACGGGGGCTGTGGTTCTTGATCGCGATCCTGGTCGGCACGGGCGCGGTGTTTGTGTTTCAGACGCCCGCCCAGCCGCGGAACCAGCCCTTGGCACCGGTGCCGGCCGAGCCCGGGCCAAACGTCGGCGGCTGAGCTCGAAGTCCGGCAACCACGCATCCGGCGACGACCGATTCCTGGCTCTGCGTCGCGCCTGCCTTTTGGGAGAGTTTGCGAATGAACGAAACGCAAAAAGTCGCTCTGGTTACCGGGTCTGGCAGGGGAATCGGAAAAGGGATTGCGCTGGAGATGGCCCGCCAAGGCTACGCCGTCGTGACGCACGACGCGACGGACTCGTCCTCGCTGCGGTCCGCCTGCGAGGAAGTCGCGCAGTTGAGTCCGGCCTCGATTCGCGTGGTGGCCCAGCTCGCCGACAGCAAGGCGATCCGCGAGATGTTCGATGTGATTCGCGGCACGTTCGGCCGCTTGGACGCGTTGGTCAACAATGCGGCCACGCAAAACCCGAGCCCAATGACCGAGCTGGCTGAATCCGATTGGGATTTCGTGCTTTCGGTGAACCTCAAAGCGCCGTTTCTTTGCGCTCAGCAGGCCGTGCCGTTAATGCGTCCGCGGGGCGGCGGAAAGATCGTCAACATCAGCTCCGTCCACGCCACCGACGCGAAGCGGAACTTTGCCCATTACAGCTGTTCCAAGGCCGGCCTGGAAATGCTCACCAAGTGCATGGCTTTGGAACTGGCTGCCTACAACATTCAAGCGAACTCGATCATCGTGGGCGCGATTGGCACCGAGATGACCCCGCCGGATCGCCAGGCGATTGTGTTGCCCGCGGTTCCGGCGCATCGGATCGGCACGATCGAGGAAATCGCGCGGCTGGTAGCCTTTCTTTGCTCGGGGTCGTGCAACTACATGACCGGCGCCAGCATTGCGGCCGACGGCGGATTGACGCTCGGATTCTGCGCATCCCGTCCGGAACTGTGACGATGGGTGGTTTTTGCCCGGGCGGAATGGCTATAATCGGGTTTTGCCTTCCGCCATCCACCTGCTCAGCACACCCGCAGTTCGAGGAATCTCCCCATGCCCGATCGTACCCCGGCTCGTCCCGCAGCGGCTGCGTCGCGTCGTGACTTCCTGAAGACGTCCAGCTTGATCGCCGCCGGCGGAGCCCTGACCGGCAGCTTGGGCCTCGCCCGCAGCGTTCATGCCGCCGGCAGCGACACGCTCAAGGTGGGGTTGATCGGTTGCGGCGGACGGGGCACCGGCGCGGCCGCTCAAGCGGTGAACGCCGACTCGAACGCCAAGTTGGTCGCCATCGCCGACGCCTTTGCCGACCGGTTGGAGTCGAGCCTGTCGAACCTCCAGCAGGCCGTGGGCGACAAGGTGGCCGTGGCCGACGATCACAAGTTCGTCGGCTTCGACGCCTACAAGCAACTGCTGGCCACCGACGTCGACGTGGTGCTGCTGGCCACGCCGCCGCACTTCCGCCCGATTCACTTTCAGGCCGCCATCGACGCCGGCAAGCACACCTTTGTCGAGAAGCCGGTGGCGGTCGACGCGCCCGGCGTGCGGGCGGTGCTCAAGACGGCCGAAGCCGCCAAGGCCAAGAACCTGGCCGTGGTCTCCGGTCTGTGTTACCGCTACGACCTGCCCAAGCGCGAGCTGGTCAACCGCGTGCGCGACGGGGCCATCGGCGACGTGCGGGCCATGCACGTCAGTTACAACACCGGCACGCTCTGGCATCACGGCCGGCAGCCTACCTGGAGCGAGATGGAGTACCAGCTGCGCAACTGGCTGTACTTCACCTGGCTGTCGGGCGACTTCAACGTCGAGCAGCACGTCCACAGCCTGGACAAAGCCGCCTGGATCATGGGCGACGAGCCGCCCGTGCGGGCCACCGGACTGGGCGGCCGGCAAGTCCGCACCGGCGAGGAGTGGGGACACATCTTCGACCACATGGCCGTGATCTACGAATATGCCAACGGCACCCGGCTATTCTCCAACTGCCGGCAGATGGGCGGCTGCTCGGTCGACGTGTCGGACCATCTGTTGGGCACCAAGGGATCGGCCGAGATGATGTCGGCCACGATCGAAGGCGAGGCTCCCTGGAAGTACAGCGGTGCCAAGCCGAACATGTACGACCAGGAACACAAGGAGCTGTTTGCCAGCATTCGCTCCGGCAGCCCGATCAACAACGGGCTTTATATGGCCCGCAGCACGATGCTGGGCATCATGGGCCGCATGGCCTGCTACACGGGCCAGACGCTCACTTGGGATCAGTGCCTGAACTCGAAGGAAGACTTGTCGCCGGCGAAGTACGAGTGGGGCGACGCACCCCGGGCCGTGGTGGCCAAGCCCGGCCTGACGCAGTTCGCCTGAGCGCCGCGGTGTCCGTTCTTCAACTCCTCTCCCTCCAGGGAGAGGGCAGGGTGAGGGTGCGTTGCCGGCAGGGTGAGGGTGCGTCATAAGGCAGAAAGATGAAGGCAGAAGGATGAAGCCCGAATGGGTGCAATCAGGCCATGGGTGGCGCTTGTCCATCCTCGTTTTTCGGTTCGACTGACTTCGGCGAGCTCAGTCGGGCCGAGCTCACCGAAGTCATCCTTCATCCTTCCGCCGTCTGCCTTTCCCTTCAGGGTAACGGTGCGTGAGTGTCGGCAGATCGTGGAGGCTCCTTCGGCTCGCTACGCTGCGTTCGCGGTTGCCATGTTTTGTCAGCGCCGGTAAATTAGTCGTTGCATGGCGAACTGCCGCCGCGGCAAATCATTGGGGGGCGAACCGGCCCGCGATCCGGGTTGTCTCTTCAGGTGAAGATTGCCGGGGGCAATTGGCCATTCCCGGAGGGTAAGCGAACTGGCCAGCGGCCTGACTCGAAATCAGGTGCCCCGCAAGGGGTTGTGGGTTCGAATCCCATGCCCTCCGCTTGAGTAAACTCTAGGCTCGCGACGTGTTGAAGCGCGACACGTTGCGAGCCGCACGTGTTTTCGGAGGCCCCCATTGCCTGCCGCCGGCCGCATCAAGCCCACCGACCGGGCAGTCAAGGCCTACTACGCCGCCCTGCAAGCCTACAGCGACCAGCGGGTCACGCACGAAGGGGCCCTGGAAACCGCCTTCCAGCAGTTGCTCGCCGATACGGCCCGGCACCACGGTTGGATGCTCGTCCCCAAGATGACGGTCAAGCGCGGGGGCCGAAGTATCATTCCCGACGGCACCGTGCGCGACGAATTCAACCTTCACCGCGGCTACTGGGAAGCCAAAGACACCGACGACGATCTCGACGGCCGAGATCGCAAGAAGATCGCCCGCGGCTATCCGCTCACCAACACCATCTTCGAGGACACCCGACGGGCCGTCCTGTTTCAGAACGGCGGCCGTCGCCTTCGAGTCCGACCTGCATCAGCCGCAGCAACTGGCCGATCTGCTCAACGCGTTCTATCGCTACACCGAGCCCGATATCGAGGGCTTCGAGCAGGCGGTCGACGAGTTCAAGGAGCGCGTGCCCGAGCTGGCCCTGGCCCTGGCCGACAAGATCAAAGCGGCCCACAACGACAACGCCAAATTCCAAGGCCGCGTTCGAGACCTTCTTCACGCTCTGCCAGACCGCGCTCAATCCGAACATCAGCATCGCGGCGGTCGACGAGATGCTGGTCCAGCACCTGCTGACCGAGCGGCTGATCCGCACGATCTTCGACAACGCCGAATTCACCCGTCGAACGTCATCGCCGCCGAGGTCGAAAAGGTCATCGACGCCCTTGTCGAGCCAGTAGCTTCGACCGCAACGACTTTCTCAAGATCGCTCGACCGCTTCTACCGGGCCATCGAAGACGCGGCCCGCACATCTGGAAGACTTTTCCGAGAAACAACACTTCTTGAACACGGTCTACGAGCGGTTCTTCCAGGGCTACTCGGTCAAGCTCGCCGACACGCACGGCATCGTCTACACGCCGCAGGCGATCGTCGATTTCATGTGCGCCAGCGTGGCGGAGGTGCTCGAAAAGGAATTCGGCAAGATCGCTCGGCGACAAGGACGTGCAACATCCTCGATCCCTGCACCGGCACCGGCAATTTCATCGTCAACCTGCTGCGGCGGATTCCCAAGAAGCGATTTGCCGCGGGTGTACCGGGAGCAACTTTTCGCCAACGAGGTCATGCTGCTGCCCTACTACATCGCGGCCCTGAACATCGAGCACGCCTACTACGAACTGACCGGCGAGTACGAGCCGTTCGAGGGGCTGTGCTTCGTGGATACGCTCGACCTGGCGGAAGAAGCAACAGACGCTGGGCTTCATGAACGAGGAGAACACGCAGCGCGTGGAGCGGCAGAAGAAGAGCGCCGATCACCGTCATCATCGGCAATCCGCCGTACAACGTGGGGCAACTGAGCGAGAACGACAACAATAAGAATCGCACGTACAAAGTCATCGACGAGCGAATCCGCGAAACTTACGCGAAGGATTCAACGCGACGAACACGAAAGCACTATCCGACGCCTATGTCAAATTCTTTCGTTGGGCGATCGACCGGCTTGGGCCGCGGACGGCATCGTTTGCTTCGTCTCGAACAATAGTTTCGTCGACCAAATCGCCTTCGACTGGAATGCGCAAGCATCTTGCGCAAGATTTCACCCAGCTCTACCACCTTCACCTCGAAGGAAATGTCCGGCACAACCCGAATCTTAGCGGAACGGCGTACAATGTGTTCGGAATCCAGGTTGGTGTCGGAATAACGGTCGCAGTGTGCCCGACAAAGAGGGCGCCGAGCGCGTAAAGTTCGCGCGGATCGACAAGGCCTTACGCCGGGACGAAAAGCTGGATTGGCTTGCTGACCGGAAGTCGCTTGCCGGTCTACAATGGATGGCGCTGACGCCCGATAGCCGGTTTACTTGGCTCACGCCGGAGCATTCAAGGGAGTATTCGGGCTTCCTCGGACTCGGCGATAAAGATGGGAAGGACGCCGCCAGCACGCAGCCAGAGACAATCTTCAAAATATTCTCGGTTGGCGTGAAGACGAACCGTGACGAAGTCGTGTACGACTTCAACGGCGACGCGCCTTTCGGAACGTTTGGTCGAGTTCATCGACGCATACAACTCTGAGGTCGACCGATACAAGCGGCTTGGGACGAAGCCGCCAATCGACGACTTTGTGCATTATGACAAGGTGAAGTGGAGCGAGTCGCTCAAGGCCAATCTTGTTAGGGGCCGCTATGCTACTTTTGATGCTTCGAAAATTCGCGATGCGCTCTACCGACCGTTCTGCAATCGCCGCCTTTTTTTCGACGAGCTGCTGATCGAGCGGCGCTATCAGCTTCCGCAAATTATTCCTTCAGCATCGCCCGAGAAGGAAAACCGACTAATTGGACTGACTGACATTGGCTCTGAAAAGCCGTTTATGGCGATGATGGCTGTCACGCTGTCTGACATTCACCTGGTTGGTGCCGGGAGTAGCGCGCAGTGCTTCCCGTTCTACGTCTATGACGAAGACGGCACGAACCGCCGGGAAAACGTCACCGATTGGGCGCTCGGGCAGTTTCGCACGAAGTACAAAGACAAGAAGATCAGCAAGTGGGACATCTTCTATTACGTCTACGGCCTGCTGCACCACGCCGGCTACCGGGAAAAGTTCGCCGATAACCTGAAACGCGAGTTGCCGCGGATTCCGTTCGCCCCCGACTTCAAGGCTTTTGCCAAGGCGGGCGAAGAGCTGGCCAAGTTGCACCTGGAATACGAATCGCTCGAACCGTGGCCGCTGGAGTGGATCGAAACGCCCGACGTGCCGCTGTCGTACCACGTCGAGAAGATGAAACTCGCCAAAGACAAGAAGTCGCTCGCCGTGAACCGCTCGCTCACCCTGGCAGGCATCCCCGCCGAGGTGTTCCAATATCGCTTGGGCAACCGCAGCGCGTTGGAATGGGTCGTCGATCAATACCAGATCAGCCAGGACAAACGGAGCGGCATCCGCAGCGATCCGAACCGGCGCGATGACCCGGAGTACATCGTTCGCCTGGTCGGGCAGGTCGTGCGGGTGAGCGTCGAAACCACGCGCATCGTCGGCAGCCTGCCGGACTTCCAGGGCACGTGAAGCCGGCGAGATCAACGCACACCCATCGGGGGGGCTGCATCTGGGCGGTCCCTATGACGCACTCAGCCAAGGCTCCGCGTCTTCTCTGGTTCCACCCGCGCTGCGCCTGGCGGGCATGGGCCGGGCGAAGAAGACGAAGAACGAGTTGGTTTCAACCTGAACGGAAGCGGACATTTCTATTGGGTTCATAATGGGGTCATTCCTATTGGGGCCACGCCCACCGTAAACCACGCCGCCGTAAACCACACCGCCGTAAACCATGCCTTGCTTGTGCAATCGGGCGGAAAGTATACTAATAGATCCTCGATTCTCGACGTTGCATTTGAAGTTGGGACGACTGCCGATGCCTCGCTGCCGACGCCGCCGCGCCCTGACGCTGATCGAGATCCTGGTGGTCGTCATGGTGATCGGCATATTGATGGCACTGCTCTTGCCCGCGATTCAAACCTCGCGCGCGGTGGGCCGGCGCATGGCTTGTGCCAATAACCAATGGCAGGTGGGCCGCGGTTTTCAAAATTATCTGTCGGTTCACACGACGGTTCCCGATCAGAACTCGCTGAGCACCCAAGTGGCGCCGTTTTGCGAGCAGGAGACTTCGATTTGGGTCTGCCCTGAGCTGCCACCCGAGCAGACGGTTTCGTTCGCCTTCAACAACCTGCCGCCGCGCTATCAGCCGGACGAGAGCAACTATGTGGTGTTGCTCGACGGGAATCAGTGTACGATCAATCTGACTTTGGCCGACACGAGTTGGGTGCCGATTGTCGACGAGCGGCATCTGGGCGTGGCCAACGTGCTGCACTTCGATGGGCACGTGGATAACGAAATCGTGCTCAATCCGCAAGACACGGCGGCGGCGCTGGCCGCAGCCGGTAGCACAGGGACCAGCGGCGCCGCTTCCACTTCGAGCAGCTCGGCCGGCGGCGGAACCAGCACCGCCACCTCGAGCACAAGTGGTACTGCTGCGTCCAGCGGCAGCGGGAATAGCGGCAGCTCAAGCGCCGGTTCAAGTGCCGGTTCGAGCACCAGCTCCAGCGGCGGTGGCGGCGGACAGTTGGGTGTCTGCACTTGTGGCGTCGCCTGCAAATGCGTGCCCGGCGAGTGCGCCTGCAAGCACGTCCAGGTCTCGTTCTAAGAGCGTAGCCTTCGGGCCACCGGTTTACGCCCCGGGGTGGTGGCCGTCCACGACGGCCGCGGCAATGCTGCGACGAGTCGAATTTGCTGGCGATGGCGACGCCCCGTCGCTCCTCGCGAGGGGAGATTCGGCAGCCGGTCTTTCACGCAGGGCATTCCCCCACCATGGGGAAGTGCGCGCCAACGACCGAAATGCGTGCGAATCCGGACACTTGCTGCTACTTTGAACCGACCGGGCGGCGCTCGTCGCCCTGCACCCTTCCCTGGAAATGGCCGACAGCCGACAGGTGTTCTCATGCGAGCCATGGTCCTTGATCGTCCGCGCGAACCGCTGGAAATGCGAGAATTGCCGGAGCCGACACCCGGCGCCGGACAGATCCTGATCCGCGTGGCCGCCTGCGGCGTCTGCCGGACCGATTTGCACGTCGTCGACGGCGAACTCGAAGATCCGAAGCTGCCGATCATTCCCGGCCACGAGATCGTCGGCATGGTTGCCGGCCGCGGGCCCGGCGCCACGCGGTTTGCGATTGGCGACCGTGTGGGCGTGCCCTGGCTGGGGCATGCCTGTGGGCAATGCAGCTATTGCCTACGGGGGCAGGAGAATCTCTGCGATGCGCCCGGTTTCACCGGCTACACGATCGATGGCGGCTACGCGGAGCTTACCCTTGCGGACGAGAACTTTTGCTTCCGGATCCCGGCCCCATACGATTCGGCCGCTGCCGCGCCGCTGTTGTGCGCCGGGTTGATCGGGTATCGCTCGCTGGTGATGGCGGGCCGCGGGAACTGTTTGGGCATTTTTGGCTTCGGCGCCGCCGCCCATATCGTGGCCCAGGTAGCGCGTCACGAGGGGCGCCGGGTTTTCGCCTTTACGCGGCCCGGCGATGCCCGGGCCCAGCAATTCGCCCGAGACATGGGAGCCGAGTGGGCCGGCGATTCCGGCGCCGCCCCCCGCGCTGCTCGACGCGGCGATCATCTTTGCACCCGTCGGATCGCTCGTCCCGGCGGCGCTGCGCGACGGTGCGCAAGGGCGGCGTTGTGGTCTGCGGCGGGATTCACATGTCGCCGATTCCGAGCTTCGATTACGACCTGCTGTGGGGCGAACGGATTTTGCGCAGCGTGGCCAATCTGACCCGACGCGATGGCGAGGAGTTTTTGGCCCTCGCCCCGCAGGTTCCGGTGCGGACCGAGACGCAAGCGTTTCCGCTCGCGGCGGCCAACGAAGCGCTCGATCGATTGCGGCGCGGTCAGCTTCGCGGTGCGGCGGTGCTCGTGCCGTGAGCGCAGAGGGTGGGCCTCAATCGCCGTGCAGCCGGGTGGCCCCCACCAAGGTTGCCGCATCGGGCTGCCGCATCGGGCTGGGGCACGTCCGCCGGCTGGTTTTGCCTGAACCGCTTCAGGCCAGGGCGTATTGGCAGCGCTCGCCGCCGGACATCAATCGAGCGGGGCCATTGCGGATCGCTTGCCGGAAGGAGGCACCGGGCAGTTGCGCAAATATCCGAGCACGTCCGAGAGCTGGGCGGTGGCCAGAGCCAGGCAACTATCGGCACCCCCGTAATACAGCCGAATCTGCCCGCTCTTGGCATCCAGGATCCAGCCGCAGGGAAACACGACCCCGTTTACATCGCCTTGGCGTTCATACGGCAATTCGGGCGCGAACATCCACTCGTCGCTGCGGCGCAAAACGCGGCACGGATCTTCCAGATCCAGCAGCGCGAGGCCGAGACGGTACAGGCAGCCGCCGGGCGTGTTCCGCACGCCGTGATACAGAATCAGCCAACCCTCGGGCGTTTCGAGCGGCGGCGGGCTCAAGCCGATCTTGTTGGCGTCCCACCAGGCGCCGCGGCGGGCGTGCAGCAGGACGTGGTGGTCGCCCCAATGCCTCAAGTCGGGGGAAAACGAAAGCCAGATATGGGCACCTGAGCTGCCGGCCGACACCGGCCGATGGATCATCGCATAGCGGTTGCCGAACTTGCGGGGGAAGACCGCTGCGTCTTTGTCCTCCGGCGGCATGACCGGTCCGAGCCGGGAAAACGTACGAAAGTCTTTCGTTTCGGCCAGCGACACGAGCGGCCCGCTGGACGAATAGGCCGTGTAGGCGATGACCCAAGCGCCGCGGTCTGCCATCCACGTTAAACGCGGATCCTCGACCCCCCAGGCTTCTTCCGGAAAGTTTTCCGGATCGGGCGCAAAACTCGCTTTGGCGTCGATCTCCCAATTCGACACGCCGTCGTTGCTGCGGGCCACGGTCAGGTGGGAGTGGCCGCGCCGGTCCTCGACCCGGACAAGCAAGATGGTCTCGTCGCCGGCCTGGCACGCGCCTGCGTTAAACACGGTGTGTGCCGGATAAGGCCAGTCGAGGGCGGTCAGGATTGGATTATCCGGGTGGCGGTGGAAGATCTCCGTATAAAGGCTCGGTTTCTTGGCTGCGACTTTCACGTTTGTTTCCTTGCCTGAAGAGGGATTCCGCTGGACGAACTAGGCGGTCACAGCCGCGCGCGAGCGCGTGGGTTCCAATTTCCGCTTGAGTTCGACGTGGAGCAATTCGGTATGCAGGAATGCCAAGGTCGACTCCGCGCCTTGATTGCGGTTCATGCCGCCAGCGTGCAAACCATCGTAGCAGGCCCCGCGGCGGACATCCGCCAGCGGTTGTTTCAAGCTGTTGGCACCGTGAAACCAACCGTGCGCGCGGCGAAAGGTTTCGAGGTATCGCTCGTTGCCGAGGAAGTCGAACGCGGCGATTGCGGCCTCGGCCATCGTGCCGGCTTCGACCGGTTGTTGATCGAATGCGGCCTTTTCTTCGCCGTGCGAAAACCAGCCCTGGTTGCCGATGGGCGAAAAGACGCCCGCGGCCGTGGTGGCCTGATCCAAGAAGAGCAGCGACGTTTCGGCCGTGTCCAGAAAGGATTCCTTCGGCCAGCGGCGGGCGGCGATCAAGAGTGCGTGAGGGAGGACCGCGTTGGCGTACGTCATCCGCGACTCGAACCAATGCCAATCCGGCCGCCGCGAGCGCTCGAAGCTTTCGACCAGTCGCCGCGCCGCAAGCCAGGCGACATTCTCCAGGGTCTCGATGTCGCTGGCACCTTGCATCCACAAGTGACCCCAGGCCAGCACGACGTAGGCTTGCGCGGAGGCTGCGCAAGTCGGCCAGCGTCGGCAGCACGGCTTCGATCAACTCGCGAGCCAACTGCGCATAATCGTCGGGCAGTTTGCTGCCGATCACTTCGGCCAGAGCGCGAACGGTCTGCCCGTGGCAATCGCCACAGCCCTGGGCGTCGAGCCAGCGGCGGTCGTAACTGAGAAAGTTATGAAAGCCGCCGCCGCTGGTGCGGGCGTGCTCCAGGAAACCGATATAGCTCGTGATTCGACCGAGCATGCGCTGGTCGGGTTGCTCGGACCAAAGGCGAGCGCAGAGCCGCAAGGCCCGGGCGTTGTCGTCGGTGCAATATCCGCTCTCGCGGCGCGGAACACTGTAAATGGCGTGTTGCACCAGGCCGGTGGAGTCCGTCATCCGGTCCAGGTGATCGAGCGCGATCCAGTCGCGAATGTGCATTACAAGCCTCCATGTGTGAGCGATTCGAACGGCTGCCGGTGATCGAAAGGAACGAGCCCCTTGCGGTACAACGGCGGTCGGCGCCGATTGTTCGTGGCCACGATCTTGGCAAACAGCGCCAGGTATTCTTTGCCCACGTTCGGCCACGACATGGGTCCGGCGTACTCGTAGGCTCGGCGCCGGGTTTCCAATCGAAACGGTTTGTCCGTGAAGTAGCGCAGGATGGCTCTGGCCATGGCCGCACTGTCGCCGAACGGCGCGAGCAGCCCGCGGCCTTCGGCCAGCACTTCTTCGGCGTACAAATACGGAGTGCTGACGACGGCCGCTCCGGCAGCCAAGGCATACGCCAAGGTTCCGCTGGCGATCTGGTCCTTGCCCGGATAGGGAGTGACATAGGCGTCGCAGGCTTGCAGATATTCCAACAGCTCGGGGAGTTCGAGATATTCGTTGATGAAGCGCACCTGTGCGCCGACACCTAAGGACTGCGCCATTTCGGCCAGACCTTCGCGATAGACTTCGCCCTCCTGCCGCTTGACCTGTGGGTGAGTTGCGCCCACGATCAGATACAGGGCGTTGGGGCAGGCGGCGACGATTTGCGGCATGGCCTGGATCATGTATTCCAGCCCCTTGCCGCGATTGATGAGTCCGAAGGTGCAGATGACCTTTCGGCCTTCGAGTCCCAGCCGGGCCTTGCATCGCGGATCGCGCTGAAAGGACACCCCTGGCACTCCATGAGGAATCACCCGCACGCCGGGCCCCGAGACGTCGTATACCGCCGACAGCAGTCTCGCGGCCACCCGGGTCATCACGAC
Source organism: uncultured Planctomycetia bacterium (assembly GCA_963699445.1). Classification (GTDB taxonomy): domain Bacteria; phylum Planctomycetota; class Planctomycetia; order Pirellulales; family PALSA-1355; genus CAWCAX01. The sequence goes on along the minus strand of CAVOTX010000011.1, from coordinate 692,728 downwards.
GACATTCTCGCTGTGGGCCGCCAGGCTCTGAATCAAGCGCCGCGGAGTCGCGCCGGGTTGCGTGAGCAACGTATGGAATGTGGTTACGATCGGCTTTTTGCAAGCCTTCACGAAATCGAGGATGCGTGAACCCCACTCGCCCGGGTACAGCCCGAACTCGTGTTGCAGGCTCACCACGTCGCACGGCCCGTCGTTGGCCACATCGGCCGCAAAGCGGTACGCGTCCGCGCGGCTGTTATCGATGACGTGGATCACGCGCGGGTCGTCGCCGCGAAGTTCGCGCGTCTTGTGAATCGCCGCGATCGATGAGACCGCTTCGCCGGCAGCCAGGTCGACCGCGTCGGCGGAATCTTTCGTGAACGTCGCCAGCCCGCACTCTTCGGGCGGATAGGTCGACACGAACAGCGGTCGGACGGCGAGCATTGGAACACCTCGATGAGATTGTTTGATGAGTTCTCCGGCAGCCATTCCACAGCGTCACTCAGGCGGCGCCCGGCTCGCCCGCACCGAAACGTCTGCAATCGCGCCGGCCAGGGCCGGCGCCGCCGCGATGGCTTTCGCCGGGACGAAAAAAGCCGACGTGGTCGAACGCTCCGCAAAGCATTCGACCACGTCGGCTTACTCGTAAACGAGCCTCCCTGTTCAGGGCTGCTCCCGAATTAGTCGTCCGATCGGCACTGGCGGCCTGCAGACACCGCTAAGTCCCGCAACCAGAGTATAGGGCCTGGGGCGCCGAATGCAAATGGATTCGTCTCCTTGGCCGTCGGCGGGTAGGATTGAGGCGGAACTACAGGAGTCGATTGATGGAACAGGCGGGGCATGCGGCGCGGATGCGCAAGATCGCCCGCTGATACCACGCTCGAGGTCAAGGTGAATACGCCGGGCGAGATCGAAGCTGCCATTTGCGAAGGGATCAGTCGCTTCGAGCAAGACTACATGGGTCGCGGGCCGAAGGATATTCGCGCGCACTTGCTGGGCGATCTGCTGGTGGTGCGGCTGCGCGACGTGTTGACAGCGGCCGAGCAGCATCTCGTCAAGACGCTATCGGCCGACCGCGGCAGAGACCTGCTCAAAGAGGTGCGCAGGCAACTGATCGAAGCGGCCAGGCCCGTCTTGGAGGCTCTGATTCGAGAGGTCACCGGCGTCGCAGCCTTGAGCCTGCATCACGACATCAGCACGGTTACCGGTGAAGAGGTCATCCTCTTTACCTTGGCCGAATCGCCCGATGTGCGCGCCACGCGAAAAAAATAACCGGCGCGGGCCAGATCGTGCAAATCCGGCTGCCCATCGGCAGTGCGCCACGGCAGAGCTGCCGGGAATGCCACGACTGTCGCCGCAGCGGGGCCTGGCGGCCGCGGTTTCGGCGGGCATTTGCCCGGCGCGGCCGTCGCGCGGGACGCCGGTATCGACAAATTTTCAGCCCGGCGATATGTTACTCACGCGGGCAGGTCACGGTTGACGAGGCGAGCTGCGCGGGAGGCGCGAATGACGATCGTAAGCATCCTGGAGAAGCTGATTCCGGCCAGGCTGCGCGAGCCGGTGCAGATCTTCATCGCCAGCCGGATCGTCGACCCGATTACGATGTACGTCGACGTCCGCGAAGACTTGTTCGGCCGTAGCGAGCTGCTCGTGCAGATGCTCGAGCAGCGAATGATCCGCGGCGAGCAGACGTCGAAGGCAGCTCTGAACGCGGCGCCTGTTGCCCAGCGCGCGCAGATTGCCTGGCTCGAAGAACGCATCGGCCGCTTGGAAGAGAAACTCGCTCAGCAGGAAGCCGATGCAATCGGGGACGAGAGTTCCACGGCCGCGCGGGCGTGGATGGGCCGCCAGACGTGAGCGCACCGAGAGGCGACCGGCGGCCCGCTGCCTGCGCGGGGCGGCCGGAGTTGTTCCCGGCGCTTTGAATCACTATCCGCAGACGAGCCCCCAGTTTTCAACGGGCTGCACCGCATGGCATCGCCCCAGTTGGCAATCTTCTCGCCGCTGCCGCCGACGCCCGCCGGCATCGCCGATTATTGCGCCGAATTGATGCCGCATCTGGGGCGTTGGATCGAGGCCGTCTACGTGATCGAGGACGAGGCTCCCGACCCTGTCGGGCTTCCCGCCGACGCCGTGATCATGCGACTGGGCGAATACCTGGCCAGGCCGGAAATCAACCTGCGCACGCCGCGGCTGTACCACGTCGGCAACAGTTCGCACCATGCCTTCGTGCGCCGCGAGTTGGAGCGGCATTCCGGCCTGACGGTGTTGCACGATTTCGTGTTGCATCACAGCATTGACCGAGACACTGGCGCGACGGGAGATCAAGCCGGATTCGCCGGCTATCTGACCTACGACTACGGTGCCGCCGGGCGGAGTTTGGCGCGTTTGCACGGCGGAGGCATTTATCACCCGAACGATCGTTTTCGACTGCCGCTCAACGGACGGATTCTCGACAGTTCGCAGGCCGTCATCGTCCATTCGGCGGAGGCCCGGCGGCAATTGGCCCACTTGCGGCCGGATCTGCTGGTGCGCCGCATCCCGCATCATGCCGCGCCGCTGCCCGGTTTCGCCGCCGACTCGCGCCAGCACGCCCGAGAGCGGCAGGACATCGATCCCGCAACGCTGGCGATCGTGTCGCTGGGCTTCGTCACGCCGCCGAAGCAGATCGAACTGAATTTACGGGCGTTGGGGCGCGTCCGCGACCGCTTGCCGCCGTTCGAGTATTGGTTGGTCGGAGAGATCGGCCCCTTTGCCTCGGCGATCCGGGCCGAGGTTGCGCGCTGCGGCCTGCAGGGCCTGGTCAAATCGACCGGCTTCGTGCCGCTTTCGCGGCTCTACGACTTCGTGCTGGCAAGCGACATGATTATCAACTTACGCTACCCCTCGGCCCTGGAAACGTCGGGCATGCTGCTGCGGGCCATGGCGCTGGGCCGGCCGGCGATCGTGTTCGACTACGATTCGTTCGGCGACTATCCCGACGCCGCGGTGTTCAAGCTGCCGCTGAACACGTTCGACACGCGCGAGCTGGAGGAAGCGATCGTGAATCTGGCTGAAAATCCGCGGCGGCGCGAGCAGATCGGCCGCGCGGCGGCGCAGTTCGTTCGCGACCAGCATGCCATTGAAGACTTCGCCCGGGAGTATGCCGATTTCATCCGCAGCGTCATCCAGAATCCCTCTCGGCGAGCGGCGCTGTGCGCGCCGGCGCTTTCCACTTAGCCGCCAGATCGCAACATGCCCCGGCCGCCGTTCCGCATCGCCATTGATCTCGATCCGCTCTGCCGGCCCCTGTCCGGGGTGGGAATCTACATCAAGCACCTGTTGACGGAACTGCTGGCGATCTCGGCGGCCCAGTGGGTGTACCCGGTCGTTTCATCGAATCCCTGGCATGCGGGTCAGTTGGCGTCGGCGGTCGGGCGGCACATGCCGGCCGGACGTGTGGGCGTCGAACAGTATTGGCTGCCGGGAGGCGAGCTGGTGGGCAAATGGCTGCCGGCGCAACGGACGTCCGGTCGGCTGAGCTGTTACCACATGGCCGGCCTGAGGCAATGGCTGCGTCCCGGAAAACTGCCCACCGTCGTTACGGCCCACGATCTCGCCTGGCTGAGGTTGGCGCCGGACATTTACGCGCGGCCGCCCTATGCCGATGTGGCAAGGCTGCCGGCCCGGCTGCGCGGCCGACGTCGTGCTGGCGGTTTCCGCCGCCACGCGCCGCGACCTGATCGAACTGGTGGGGGTGGCCGAAGAGCGGATCGTCGTGACTCCGCTGGCGGCCAGGCCGCAATTCCGCCCGCCCGCCGCGGAGGACGACCGACACGCCGCCCGGCGGCGGCTCTCCGCAGGGCAGCCGTATTTTCTCAGCGTCAGCACGATTGAGCCGCGAAAGAATCTGGTTCGGCTGATCGAGGCGTTTGCGATCGCCCGGCAACGCGGTTGCCGGCAGCGGCTGATTCTCGCCGGCACCAAGCATCGGGGGTTCGAGGCCGTGCAACGAGCGATTGCCAGGACGAAGCTCGAGCCGTACGTCGATCTGCCGGGCTTCGTCGACGACGACACATTGCTCCACTATCTGTGGGGCGCCGACGCACTGGTTATGGTTTCGCTCTATGAGGGCTTCGGACTACCGGTCCTCGAGGCTTTGGCCTGCGAAACGCGCGTTATTGCTTCGTCGGCAGGCACCTTGCCTGAAGTCGTCGGAGACGCCGGCCTGCTGGTCGATCCGTTGGACGTCGAGTCGATCGCCGCCGCGCTGGAGCAAGTCGCCAATTCCGTCGACCGGCCCGCGGTCTGGCGCCGCAAGGGCACCGAGCAGGCGGCGCGGTTCACCTGGTCGGCAACGGCGCCTTGACCTGGGAAGCCTACCAGCGGCTCGGCGCGTAGCAAGGAGCAGCCCGATCGCGGTGCAAGTCCTACGGGAAAAATCATGCAACCGGGCCGCCAACCGGCCATCGAATGCGAAAGGAGAAGGGACATGAATGCAGGACCGCTCTCGCCAAGAGAACTCGACGACGTCCGGCGGGACGGCTTTCTGGTGGCGCGCGGGTTGTTCGGCCGGGACGAGATCGCCGAGGTCGGCCGCTGGATCGACGAATTGGCGCTGTCGCCACCCGTGGCCGGCAAGCAGATGGTCTACTTCGAAGACAGCTTGCTCGATGGCAGCCAGCGCGTCATTTCCCGCATCGAAAAGTTTTTGGACGATCACCCGCCCTGGCTGGCGTTTGTCAGCGATGCCCGATTGACCTCTCGCGTCGAACAACTTCTGGGCGAGCCGGGGGTGCTCTTCAAGGAGAAGATCAATTTCAAATGCCCGGGCGGCAACGGCTTCAAACCGCATCAGGACATCCAGCCCGGCTGGGACGACTACACCGACTATTTCCTCTCCGTGCTGGTGACGATCGACGACAGCACGATCGAGAATGGGTGTCTGGAGTTGGCAGCCGGGCAGCACGACGCGGCTGGATCGGCCGGCGGGGACATCCACTCGAGGGACCGGAACTGGCTGGGCTGGAGTTCAAGCAATTCCCGATGCAGCCGGGAGACGTGGCATTTTTCGACTGCTTTGTGCCCCACCAGTCGCAGCCGAACTTGACCGATCGCCCGCGACGAAACTTGTATCTGACGTACAATCCGCTCAGCCGGGGGGACCATCGCGAGCGCTATTTTTCCGACAAACGAAAGAGCTTTCCGCCCGACTTCGAGCGCGAACCCGGCCGGACGTATACCTTCAAAGTGTGAAACCGGGGTCTGCGAGGGGGCCGCCAGCAGCGACCGGGCTGGCAAGCACTTGCATTCGTCTTGCCCCGGACGCCGCCTTACGGTCATCGATCCGCGCAGGGAGCAGATCGGGCAGGATCCCGAGTGCAAAACCAAGGAAGGCCGCAGATGATTCCGAGAATCCTGCATCAGACCTGGAAAACATCGCGCATTCCACGCGCAGTTCGCGCCTATGTCGCGTCCTGGAACAAGTATCAGCAGCTTGACCAGCGACTTCTACGACGACGCGCAGCTGCGCAACCTGGTGGCTTGTCATTTCCCGAGGCACCTTTCGCTCTACGATCGATTTACCCGCAACCTCGAGCGGATTGATTTTGCCCGCTACGCCTTGATGCACGTCTACGGCGGCATCTATGCCGATCTGGACATGGAGTGCTTAAGACCGCTCGACTCGCTGCTCCGGGCCGACGGGCCGATCATCGGGGTCGAGCCGGGCGAACACGGCGTGCTCTACCAGACCGAGCGGGTGCTCTGCAACGCGATCCTCTTTTCTCCGCCTCGGCATCCCTTATGGCGGCAGTTGCTCGACTATATCGCCGACAACTATCGACCCCATGGCAATGCGGTCTACAACACCGGACCCATGGCGCTCACGACTTGTTACCGCGACCGCCCACAGTGGTTCCACGATACGCAAATCCTTCCCGCCGGCGCACTGTATCCGCAGGTCGACAAGCGATTCGGAGGCAAGCGGGATGGATCTTTTCGGAACGTGTCGTGGGAATGCCGGATGCAGGACGCCTATGCCACGCATCATTGGGCGCACACCAACGACACGCTGTTCGACAGCCTGAAGACGTCGCTCGTCAATGGTTGGCGAGGGCTGCGAAAACATTATCACGAAACGGACGACGGGCGGTTCGATCGCCGGTATTACCGCGGCGAGCTCGCGCCCAGGAGCGCCGCGCCGGCCTGGCCGCGGCCCTGGCCGAATTGACGCCGCTCATGCAGCGCAGCCGGATCGACTTGTGGCTGATGGACGATGCACTATGGCGCTCGTGCCAGGCCGACGCGACGATCGACGGCAATCACGGCGTCGAATTAGGTGTCCACTACAACCAGCTGTTTTCGATGCGGACGATGCAGTCGTCGCACCCGCGCTATGTGCTGGACGTGAACCCCAATCACGTGACGCGCGAGCGGCAGCGGAACAACCGGGTCGACGCCCGCTTCGTCGACAAGGAAACAGGCCTTTTCATCGACCTCTTCGGCTTCCACACGATTCGCGACGCGGAATATGTCGGCAACAAGCGCGGAGACAAGTTTTGCAAGCGAGACGTCTATCCTCTCAGCCCGTGCCGGCTGGAGGGCATTGCGATCCTGCGGCCGAACAACCCCGGGGCTGTACTGCATCGGCAGTTCGGCGGTGCCGTTGCCAGAATCATTGCGGCATCGGCAATGCGATGCAGATCCGGAGAAACATCGACATGAAATGCATTCTTGTGAACGTGCTGGGCGGGATCGCTTTGAGCGGTTCCTTGATCTGGGCACTGCTTGATGCCGTGGCCTTGGGCGCAGCCAGCGAGCCCCCAAGCTTCACGGTTGTCGACGAGCAAGGCACGGAGCACAAAATCTCGGCTGCCGATCTGGCGAAACTCCCGCGGACGAAAGCCAAGGTGACCGACCGCGAAAATCAGCAGGCCGAATATGAGGGAGTGCAGGTCTCGGAATTGTTGCAAGCTCAAGGGGTCGTGCTTGGAAAGGAGTTGCGGGGGCCGCGGATCGCAAGTTATTTGCTCTTCGAGGCGGACGATGGCTATCGCGCGGTGCTGGCGATCGCTGAGGTTGATCCGGCCACCACGGAAAAAGTCGTTCTGCTTGCGGACAGGAAGAACGGCGACGGCTCTACCCGACAAAGAAGGCCCGTTTCGACTGGTCATCCCCGACGAGAAGCGACCCGTGCGTTGGATCAGAATGCTCAAACGGATTGCGATCAAGTCGGCCGTCCCCGCAGACCGGCCGATGTAGAGCCCTGCTGATGTTGACCGCGCATCGCGAAAGCCGCCGATCGATGGCTCGGCGGATCGAGGCCGTTTCCGACGTCGTGTCAGTGGCTCGCGACACGGTCGTGGTGTCGACGCATCGACTGCTGAACGCGCTCGAACACGCCCGGCATGCAGGGTAATTCCGTGTAGAACTTGGCTGCCGGATCGACGCCCAACCGCTCGTTGCGGCGAATCGTATCGCGCACCACCGGCAGCTGACCCACCAGTGGCAGAATGGTCAGCCATACGACGGCCGCGGTCAACGTCGCCAGGGCTAGCGACCAGCGACCGCGCTGTCGATTTCCGTGCCCCCATTCAATGGGAAAGCGCGCGTGCCACATCGGGAAATACCTTTTCGAACATCAGCCAGCACATCGCCAGGCTCAAGATCAGATTCAATGCCTGCCCGCAGACGTACAGCACGAGCGGTTTACCGCCGACGAGGAACCGACTCAGCTCGCGAAAGTTCGACTCCAGGCCAATGCTCACGAAAGCCAGGCAAAACAACCAGCCGCGCAGCGGCTCGGAAGTGTCGGCGATCACCGCGCCGGCCGTGGCTTGCTGTTCAGGGCCAGCGGCCGAGAGCGTCGAAAAGAGGATGGAAGCGGCCAGAAAACCCAGTACGAATTTTGGAAATCGTCGCCAGATCTCCAGCAGACTTGGACGCGGTGCATCGGCCGAGCGCTCGACCACCGTGACCCAGTAAACCGCCACGCCAAAGGCCACGAAGCCGATCAGGATGTTTTGAATCATCTTGACCGTGGCGGCCACGGCCAGCGCCGTTTCGCCCAGCATGCCGCCCGCGGCGGCCACCGCGCCGGTAGAATCGATCGTCCCGCCGATCCAGGCGCCGCCGAGCACCTGGCCTAAGTCCATCCATTGAATCAAGGGCGGCATCACGACCATCATCACGACGGTGAAGGCCAGCGATAGCCCGATGGCCAACGACAGCTCTTCCTTCTTGGCACGGCAAGCCGCGGCGGTGGCGATCGCCGCCGAAACGCCACATACCGACATGTCCGCGCAAATCACCATATTCAAGCTACGGGACTCCATCTTCAACACGCGCTGGCCAAACGCGTACGTCGCGATCAGCACGACCGGGGTCACCAGCCACGAGGCGAATATGCCGGGCACTCCCAGGGCCAGCAGCCGGTTGAAGAGCACTTCGGCGCCGAGCAACACCAGGCCGGTCTTGATATAGAACTCGGTCCGGATTGCCGGCCGCGCAAAGGCAGGCGTGCCGACCGTGTTGCTTACGACCAGCCCGACCACAAGTGCCCACAACGCATATTCCAGGTTATAGTGCTTGACGACCTTCTGTCCGGCCAGCAAGAAGGCTAGCACCGCGAGCGCAAAGACAAAGAGCAAGGCCAGCGGAAACAACCGCGACGCTTGCCCGATGCCTGCCGATCCCAGCCCGAACAACACCAAGATCACGGTCAGCACGCCCACCAAACCGGGCACCACGCTGCGCCCTTTCTTGTCGACGAATGCGTCGAGGGGGTTGGAATCCCATGCGCCGAGCTTGGCGATGAACGGTTTCAGCGGGTTGACCGCCAGTTGGGCTCGCGCTTCGTCCGACTCCTTTCGCAACGATTTCAACCGCTCGCCGTCGGTCGAATCGGACTTATCCAACTGATTCAGGCTTTGGACGGCCTGTTCGTATCGCGCCAAGCGCGCCTCGTGATCGATCGGCCGCGCCCACCAGGTCGCCGCGAGCGCAATAACGAGCACCGCCGCGGCCAGCCAAATTGCCCAGACGTCTTCGCTCCGCCAAGGGGATGTTTCCGTGATCTCGATGGTCGAATCGACGGCGGACGCTTCATTCATGAATCAAGTCCAGGCAGGTAATTCCAAGCGCTATTTGAGCGCGGTGTCGATCCAGGCAGTGGCCAGCCGTGGCATGGCCAGGTTCATAGCGAATCGAGCGCGTTCTAATGGCTGAGAGGCACTGGCAAAGCCGTCTTGTCGCCGTGCGTTTCGGACATTTCCGACGGTCTTGGCGTCACTCCCCACCTGGCCCGGTTCCTGTGCGCTTGACAGGTCGATCCATTATTCGGCGGGAAGGTCTCAGTGGGCCCGGGCTCCCATCGCAGATTAGCCTTTCTTGAAGCGGGCCGCTTCGTCCGATCCGCGCGTTGCATTGCCCGGACTATAGGAATGAGCCCCCGCGCCGGCCAGCTTGCCGCCGTCGACGATCAGGTATTCGTTTCGAATCGGGCGCTTCTCGAACCAGCACTCCAGGATCTCGCGCGTGCCGGCGGCGTAGCGAGCCTGGGCCGATAAGGATGTCCCGGAAACGTGCGGCGTCATGCCATGGTGCGGCATGGTCCGCCAGGGGTGGTCTTTTGGCGCGGGCTGCGGGAACCAGACATCGCCCGCATAGCCGGCGAGTTGTCCGCTCTCCAGCGCCCGCACGATCGCATCGCGGTCGCAGATCTTTCCGCGGGCCGTATTGATGAGGTACGCGCCGCGTTTCATTTTTCCGATCAGCGCATCATTGAACATGCCCTCCGTCTCGGGATGCAGGGGACAGTTGATGGTGACCACGTCGCAGACCCGCACCATCGATTCCACGCTTGGGTGATACGTCAGGCCCAGCTCCTTCTCGACCGCCTCGGGTAGCCGGTGCCGATCGGTATAGTGCAGCTTGACATCGAAGGGCTTCATCCGCTTGAGCACCGCCAGGCCGATGCGGCCGGCTGCCACCGTTCCCACTTGCATCCCTTCCACGTCGTAAGATCGGGCAACGCAGTCGGCGATATTCCAACCCTTGTCGACGACCCACTTGTAAGAGGGGATGTAATTGCGGACCAACGACAGGATCATCATTACCACGTGCTCAGAGACGCTGATGCTGTTGCAGTAGGTGACTTCGGCGACGGTGACGCCACGCTCGATGGCCGCCTGAAGGTCGGTATGGTCCGATCCGATGCCGGCGGTGATGATCAGTTTCAACTTCGGCGATTTGGCAATTCTTTCGGCCGTCATGTAAGCCGGCCAGAATGGTTGCGAGATGACGATCTCGGCGTCCGGCAGCTCCTTGTCGAGGGTCGAGCCGGCACCGTCCTTGTCGGCGGTGACAACCAGTTTATGGCCCAGGTCCTCCAAGAATTTCCGCAGCCCTAGTTCGCCCGAGACGCTGCCCAGGAGCTGTCCCGGTGTGAAGTCGATCTTCTTGGGCGTCGGCAGCGTCTGGCCGCCAGGATAGTGCTCCAGCTTGGGAAGACCGTCTCGGGCGTACGATTTGGGGTAACCGCTGACCGGATCGTCGTACAGCACGCAGATAACTTTGGCCATGGGTTGCGACTCCTGGGAAGATGCCAAAATGGTTGAGGCGGATCAGTTTGTAGCGGTGGCCGCGGCTGCCGTTGTCGCCCAGCGCCGAAAAACGGTTTGTCCAATGCGATCGAGCGCACGGCAGGAAATCACCGGCTTGCTGCCGAATCTGCGCTCCCGACGTGCCGACTTCCCGCAGTTCATCGACAAATGTTTCGGTCATCGTCTCGATGATCGGCTGCGTGACCTCCATATGAAACAGGACGCCATAGACATTCGTCCCGAAGCGGAACGCCTGATGCGGGGTCATGGCTGAGCTCGCCAAGGTTTCGCACCTGGCCGGCAAGTCGAAAACGTCCCCATGCCAGTGATAGCCTGTAAACGCCGCAGGCGCGTCCGCCCAGAGCGCGTTGCGCACCGCGCTCGGCGAAAGGGTCACCGGATACCAACCGATCTCCTTGCGCTGGCCGGCATAGACCTTGGCGCCGAGCACGTGCGCCAGCAATTGGCTGCCAAGACAAACTCCGAGTACCGGCTTGTTCAGCGACAGTGCCGACTCGATCAGTTTGCACTCTTCGCGCAAGTGCGGATACCGGTCCTGCTCGTAGACGCTCATGGGTCCGCCCATAACGATCAGGCCGCACGCCTGCTCAAGTGCCGACGGCACCCTGGCGCCTTCGAAAGTCCGCACGTATTCGAACGACACCCCGGCCTGCTGAAGGGCGACTTCGATGATCCCCAGAGTCTCGCAACCCACGTGTTGCAGGACAATCACGCGCGGTTGCCGACTCATGGCACACTCATCCTGGACTGGTCGTGACCGTCTTGCCCGCTGCGCGGGTCAGGGCAGTCTGAAAATCGCGATGTTCGCGTGATTATAGCGAGACGTCGGGGCAACGGAAGCCACCCGACGAAAAACCGGAGGACCGTGTGAAATGCCGCTGGGGATTCGTCGCCCACGCGCGTTAGCCGGGGATCCGGCTGGAAAGCGATGAGCTGCGCAGCGGGTCCTTCGCGGCGATTGCCGGATAGACGAGCGATTCGGCCCGCCGCAGATGATTGTGGTCGTCGATTTCGGCCCAGATCAAGTCGGGCACGAGATGACAGTACACCGGCGTGTGCGTTGCGGCTGCTACCAGGACGTCGGTTTCGTAGTGAAATCGAAAGTGCCCCGCGTTGGCAAACATGCGTTCGGCCGCGGTCAACATGGTTCGATACAGCGTCGTCGAGATCTTGGAAATGCCGACCAGTTCGCCGCAAACGTCGGGTTCGACTCGCCGGCGGTCTTTCGACATGTTCAGCAACCGCCCTCCCTGGGCTGCGACGAACACTTCGTCCCCCGAGCCGGTCGGGCCGGAAAGCAAGATGGCATTGTCCTGCGGAAACTCGAGGCATTCGCCAAGAGCGCGGGGCTCGTAAATCAGATCGGATTCGAGCAGCAGGAAATCCTCGCCCAGGCGGTGCCGCGCTTCGTACAGCGAAGCCATGCTGCCCGAGTCGGCGAACCGCGGATTATGCACGGTCTCGACCAGGTCCGGATACGCGGCCTGCAAGTCGCGATAGAATTCGGCAAGATGTCCGGTGACGATCACGATGCGCCGGATTCCCGCCTGGCGCAATGCAGGATCGATTCTTCCACGATCGGCAGCGCTGCGAGGCGCAAGAATCCCTTGGGAAACTGCCGACCGAGGTCTTCGAGCCGCAAGCCCATTCCGGCGGCCAGGATCACGGCAGTCGTTACTGGACGCATGCCGGCTCTCGCAATGCGGCGCGCAGCGCCGCTTCCAGACGATCCAAGTCCTGCGGGCGAATGTCGCCCATGGTGGCGATGCGAAAGCTTCGCCCGGCAAGCCGGCCCAGGCCGGCGTAGATCACAAACCCGGCGGCCCGCAGGCGGTCGTGCAGCGTCGCGTATTCCAGGCCGTCGGGCAACGCGAAAGACGTGATCATCGAACTGAAGTCCTCTGGCGGCAGCAACAGATCGAGCCCCAATTCGCTGAGGATCCGCCGCACCCTGGCGGATCGCTCGCGATAGCGGGCCTGGCGCGCCATCCAGCCGCCGGTCTCTTGCAGCTCGCACAGCGCCTCGCGGAGGGCGAAACAGGCCTGAACCGCCGGAGTGAAAGGTGAAAAGCCCGACTGCTGTTCGCGCTGGTAGCGGAACAGGTCCAGGTACAACCCCCGGGCCGCCGACGTCCGCTGGGTGAATGCGGATTTCTTGGCGACCACCAGCGCGAGGCCGGGGATTGCGTGCAGGCACTTGTTGGCCGCCAGAGCGACCGCTTCGAGATTCCAAGACTCGAAGTCGATCCTCTCTGCGCCGAAGCTACTGACTGCATCGAGCAACAAGCCGCAGTCGAACTTGCGGCACAACCGGCCGACGGCATCGAGGTCGTTGAGCCGGCCGCTGGTCGTTTCGTTGTGAACGGCTACGACGTAGCGGATGTCCCGGTCGGCAGCCAGGCATTGCTCGATCCGGTCCAGCGCGAGCGGAGCCAGCCAGTCCTGTTCGACGACGACATGCGGCTTGCCGTGGGCCTGAAGCATGGCGACGATCCGCTGGCCGTACAAGCCGTTGACGATTGCCAGCGTCTTGCCGGTTGCAGGCAGGAGGCTGGCCAGCATCGATTCGACGGCCAGCGTGCCGGATCCGGTCAACAGGACGGCCTCGAACGCCGCTTGCGCAGCGGGATAAACCGCCAGCAAACGGCGGCGAATGTCGAGCGTGAGCTGCGCGAATTCCGTCTCGCGATGGCACTGATCCTCGGCGACGAGCGCTTGCCGCACGCGGTCGCTGAGCGTCACCGGTCCCGGATTGAGCAGGATCGTGCGTGCCATCATGAGGTCCTCCGTAGAAAGTCTCGCAGCCGCTGGGCAACGGCGGCCGGTTCGAGCGCCGGCCGCGGCAGCGGTTCGGCGACGCCGGTCTGGATCGGCACGTGCAGAAACGTCAATTCGCCGCCAGCCGATTGCAGCCAGGCCTGCAAGTCGTCCGGCGTCGAGGCACGGGCCACGTGCGGATAACCGCAGGCGGCGGCAAGGCCGCACAAGTCGAGCGAATGTGAAACGGTTGCCTGGCCGCCGGTCGACTCGTGAGCCTGGTTGTCGAGCAGGATATGCACGAGGTTGCCCGGCCGCTGGTAACCGATGGTGGCCAGTGCGCCCATCCGCATGAGCAGCGCGCCGTCTCCATCGAGCACGATGACGCGGCGCGTCGGCTGAGCGAGGGCCAGCCCGAGCCCAAAGCTCGATGCGCAGCCCATCGACCCGACCATGTAGAATTGGTTCTCCAAGTCCGCCGCCGCGTACAGTTCGCGGCCCGTAAAGCCGGTGGTTGCCACGACCACGTCCGTGGGTCGCAGGCTTGCTTGCAGCGCGCGCAGCATCGGCGCGCGCATGAAACGGGCTTCGCCGACACGCGCCGGCAGCGGATGGCGATCGATCGGGCGAACCTGGGGCCGCGAGCGCAGCGGCCAGGGCTCGACCGCGCCGTGGCGCATCACCAGAGCCCACGGGCGGCGCTGCGAGCGCATTGCCTCGAGCGCCCGGTCGAGCGCCGGCTCGATCTGTTCCGACTGCTCTGGGAAGTACTCCCAGGGAATTCCGATCAACTCCAGCATGCGGGTCGTGATTTGTCCCATCCAGGCATGTTGCGGCTCGTCGGGCACTCCGCCGGGCTCGCCGCGCAGCGTGACGATCAGCAACAGCGGCAGGCGAAAAGTTTCGGTCAGCGAGGTGAGCGGATTGACGGCATTGCCCAGGCCCGAATTCTGAAACATGACGACGCCGGGCCGTCCGCCCAGCTCGCTGCCGGCGGCGATCGCCACCGCATCGCCCTCGTTGGCTGCTCCGATGTAGCGCAGCCGCGGACTATCAATGACGTAATTGATGAACGGCTTGAAGTAGGAGCACGGCACGCCCGCATACAGGCAGAACCCGCGCTGCCTGGCTGCCTCGACGAATCGGTCGGCGCCGATCATCGAAAGACCTCGGCGGCGGCGATTACGTCCTCGAGGCTGTCGACGTCGAGCCAATGCCCCGTCATGTAAAGCACGCGGATGCCGTGCCCGCGACGCAGCAATGCGTTGATCAAGAGCGGCATTTTGGCCGTGCCGTTGGCCGGCTCGGCCAGCAATTCGGACAGAATGCTCCGCACCTGGGGCAAACCGGCGGCCGAGACTTTAAGAAAGCCCATCCATTCGCCGTCGATCTGGTCGACAGAGATGTTTTCGGACATTTCCACCAGTTCGACGCGAGAGAAATAGTTCTGCCGCCCCTTGCTGGGCGACGTGCAGCGAACGTAATCGGCCTGGCGGTGGCGATTGGCGCTCTCGCGCCAGCCGGTGTCGACGGCGATCACGAGCGGCTCGTCCTGCTCGGCCAGGGCCTCGGGAATGTACTTGCGGAACAGGACATCTCCGTACGAGATGATCACGGATTGCTGGTCGGTGACGTGATCCAGGCCCTTGGCCAGCGAGACCAGCTCGCCGGTCGTTTCGAAGGCGTGATTCTCCGCGTAGCGGATCTGCGGAACGTTCACGCTCTCCATCTTGTAGCCGCGGACGACCGTCAGGTCTCGAATGCCG
This sequence comes from uncultured Planctomycetia bacterium, assembly GCA_963699445.1. Classification (GTDB taxonomy): domain Bacteria; phylum Planctomycetota; class Planctomycetia; order Pirellulales; family PALSA-1355; genus CAWCAX01. Next base: position 677,622 of record CAVOTX010000011.1, on the reverse strand, counting down.
GCTCGATGGTACGCTTCGGCGATGTGCGCCAGCAGCGGCTTGCCGGCGATCGTGACCATGGCCTTGGGAATTTTTTCCGTGAGCGGGCCGAGTTCCGGCCCGCGCGATGCCGCCAGGATGACAGCCGCCATGCGGCGGGTCGGGTTGGGCAGATAGCGCCGTTCGGCCTCTTGAAGTTCGTCGGCCCCTTGCAGGCGGAACACTTCCGCCAGTGGAGCGATCCGATCCTCCAGCGACCGCAGATGTTGTTCGCGGTGCAGGAGTTCCGCCGTCGATTCCATGGCTGCGATCGAGCTGCGCAAACAGATGATTGGCCCAGATCACGGCCGCGAAGCCATAGCTGCGGAAGATCTCGGTGGGCGTGGAGTAGAACTTCGTGGGCACGATCAGGACCGGCAGGCGGTCGCCCCACTCGGTCTTGAACTTGAGCACCTCGTCCGGGACATTGAGCGCGGAATGGATCAGGATGGCGTCCGCGCCGGCCTGCTGATAGGCCTCGGCCCGCTGCAACGCCTCACCCAGGCCGCGTCCGGCGATGAAGGCTTCGACGCGCGCCACGACGACGAAGTCTTCGTCGAGCTGGGCATCTTTGGCCGCCTTGATCTTGCCCGAAAATTCTTCGATGTCGGCCAGTTCCTGCCCCTGGCCGGCGATGAAACTGTTGGTCTTGGGAAACAGCTTGTCCTCCAGGCAGACGCCGGAGATGTTGCGCTGTTCGAGTTTTCGGACCAAGCGGCGGGCATTGTTGAAATTGCCGTAGCCGGTGTCGCCGTCCAGCAAGATGGGGATCGCCGTGGCGTCGGCCATGAACTCCAGCATTTCGAGAATCTGGGTCCAACTGGCTTCGTTGTTGTCGCGTACGCCAAATTGGGCCGAAAGCGCCAGGCCACTGGCCCATACGGCGGAAAAGCCGGCCTCTTCGGCGATCTTGGCGCTGATGCCGTTGTGGGCCTCGAGGAAGAACTCGAGCTGGCCCGAGTAGAGCAATCCCCGTAGTTGTGAAGTCTTCTTCGTGGACGGCAGCAGATCCGTCGTGGGCGCCACGCTCTTGAGCATCGTCGCTCGTCTCCAATCCTTGGCACGAACTGAGCGGGATATCGCGGCGGATTGCGGCTGGAGATTGAAAGCTCGCCGCAAACCGGCCCCGGGGAATTACGGCCGGGCGGTACTGCATCCCGGTTCGCGCGGCAAGCGGAACGGTCCGACACCGGCCGCCGGGCCAAATTGCCGGCAGGCTCGCGCCAGATCGTCGATGCGCCGGTCGTGAATACGTCTGTCTGCCGGCGACTCGCACCAGCGCAGACGATTTTCCGACGCGACTTTCCGCCCACGTGGACAAACCGCCCGGACGAAGACTCCCTCGGCTCGTATCGGATTCCTTCCTTCCCGTATGGGCCGAATTCTAGTATTTTCTGACTTTTGTAGCAAGCTCGCATTGACCGCGGCGCGAAGCGGCGGGGAGTTCACGGACGATGAAAATGCTGCTGCTGGGCCTGGCCTGTTTGGCCCTCTGGATCGCCTTTCGCTGGCAATGGTGGCGCCGCGTCCACTATCACACGCTGCTCGGCCCCAAACTACCCGATGGCGAAGTTCATCGACGACTGGTGCGGGCACTGGTCGAATTCGACCGCGTGGTGGCGCCGCGGGACGTTGTGTACTGGCTGGATGCGGGAACGCTGCTGGGCGCCTATCGCGATCAGAAACTGATTGCCTGGGACGACGACCTGGATGTGTGCATCCTGCACGAAGATTTCGAGCGGCTCTGCGCCTCGGCGACCAGTTTCGCAGTCCCTATCGATTGGTCAGGGTTTCGCGCTTCTGGTCCATTGACAAAGTCATCCCAGGGCTGGCCAGGCTGCTGCCCTGCAAGACCTTTTTGCGCTTGCTGGACACCGAGACCCAGTTGTACATCGATATTTTCACGTGCATCGAATCTGTCGCCGGCCAACTGGAGATCTTGCCGCTTTCAGACATGCATCGCCCGCGGGACGTGAACGGGCAGATTTTCCGCATTCCCAAGGAAGCCGTCTTCCCGCTCCAGCAATTGGTGTTCGAGGGGCGAGAGTACCCGGCTCCCAATCGGACCGAAGCCTACCTGAAGCATTACTACGGCGAGGACCTTGCGCCCGACCACGCTTGGGACATGCAACTGGGTCGATACGTTCAGCGCCGAGCGGTTTCCGGTAGCAGTGTGTTGCACTAGTGTCGCACGATATAGCGGAGCGTCGCCAGGCTCGCTACGGCCAGCACCACATTCCCGCCCCAGACGCAGTAACAGGGCAGGAAACCCGCTTCGGCCAGAAAGATCGGCAGCTTGTGCAGCGGCTGATAGAGCAGGATGATGGGCAGGAAGCAGGCGAAGAAATTTGCCAGCCAGCTGTCGAACCGCAGGATCATGGCCGCCGGTGCTCCGGCCAACACGAAGAAGAAACAGCAGAAGCCGTTGGCCCACTTATGCTGCCATTGCGCTTCGCACTGCCGCAGGGTGTGCTCGGCGTCGGCCAGACGAGCCCAAGCGCTGGCCCGATCGGTGGCGTTGGCGCCCCGTCCGAGCGCCGCCAGTTCGCCGGATAACTGCTCGACGACTTGCCGTTGCCGCTGGCAGCGGTCCCAGGTGTAGGCTTCGCGGCTCGGCTCGTCGAGCGTGACGTCGTGCTCGAAAGTATCGGGAAACGAACCCTCGAAATCTTCTCCAGCGACCGTGCCCTGGTTTAGGATCACCCTGAGTTGGTGGGCGAACGGCCGGGCGCGCAGCTCACCGTCGATGGCGGTGATGGTCGTCTGCTCGGAGTCCCGTCGCAAGGTCAGCGTGGGGCGGATCAGCTTGCGGCCGGCGACTTGTTGCACCACCAATTCGAAATTCGGTCCTCGGTACACTCGATGGCGCTGCAACACACCGTACGCCACGTCGTCGATATGGTTGACCAGCACTTGCTGGATGCCCCTGCCGCCCCACGTTGCATCGAGCTCGTCCAGGCACACGGCCAAAACGCTGAGCGGCGCCGCGACCGCGATCGTTGGCCATAGGACCACGAGTGGCATGATGCCCAGGGATTTCAGGGCCACCAGTTCGTTGGCCGCCGCCATGCGGCCGTACACGCTGCAGGCAGCAAACAACAGCGCGCCGTGCATGGCCGACTTCACCGCATAGGGCATGAGGTACGGCAGGATCAGCACGATCTGCGGCAGGCGGAAACCGCGGTTCTGCAACTCTTTGATCACATCGCTCAAGACGAGCGCGACCAGCACGACGCCGAGCGTCGCCAGAAAAACCTTGAGGAACTCTCCCAGGATGTGCCGTGTAATCGTGGACATCGAAGCGAGCCTGCAAGGCGAGAATGGTGCTGCCGACCCCTTGCTGGCACGCCGCCGCGCGAGAGGATACCGCGGGCCACCCCGGCCCGAAAGAGCAGTTCTCGTCAGGACCAGCCGGCCGCAAGTCGCCCGAAATCTCCCGGGCACGCCGTTTGCCGCCGAATGCCTTGACCGCCGGCAGCGAGAGGGCTAAACAGGGCGCTACGTACGATGATCCGATCGTGAAACGTCACCGACCGATCGAACTAGAAATCCCGGCAGTCACTGCCGAACCTTGCCGCCGGACGGCACGCATGAAAGTCTGTTTGACCGTCGATGTGGAGCAGGATTGTCCCCCCTTCTGGTCGACGTTTCGAGGAATCGAGGAGGGGCTGCCCAAGCTGCTGGCGCTCTTGGCCGCCCGGCGGATTGACTGCACGTTCTTCACCACCGGCGACGTGGGCCGCCGCTATCCGGGGCCGATTGGCGAGCTGACAGCCCGGGGCCACGAACTCGGCTGTCACGGCGACACGCACCGCCGGTTCGATGCTTGCAACCTGGAAGAGGCTCGGGCGGAAATCCAGGCCGCCACGGCCACGTTGCGTCGATTCGGTCCGGTGGTTTCATTTCGCGCACGAACTTGCGCTTTCCCGAGCGTTTTGTGCCGCTGTTGGAAGCCGAAGATTACCGCCTGGACTCTTCGCAAGCCCGATACAAATCGTCGCGCGGGCTGGGCGAGACCTGGCCATCGTCGCTGGTGCGGGTTCCGGCCTCGCTGACCTCATCGGTGCTGCGGCTGCCTCGTCTGGCGCGGAATTTCTTTTTCCGCCGCCAAGCCAGCCCGGTGGTGCTGTTCGTGCATCCTTGGGAGTTTGTCGACCTGCGAGCTACGCGGCTGCGCTGGGATTGCCGTTTTCGCACGGGACAGGCCGCGCTGGACTGCCTGAGTGAGACGATCGACTTTTTTCAGCACCGCGGCGGGCAGTTCGTGCGAATGCAGGACTTGCTGGCACCGTCCTGACCGAACCGCCGGACCGCGCCCCCGGGTGGCGGCAATCCCCGGGTTTGCCGGTCAGGCGCTGATCGAAGTCGGCACTCGGTCCGCTTGCGGTCGCGGTCGACAGGGCCGACGCCTGCACCCCGGCGGCGTCGCGCAGGTGTCGCCAGGCTTGCCGGGGATGGAAGTCGCGACGGAACCAGGGCCAGGGATGATGCCAGCGCTCGCGAAATCGCTGCGAGCACGAGCCTTTCTCGCCGATCGCGTCCTTCCAGGTCCCGGCAAAATGATGTTTGCAGTAAATATGAATATTGAACGGAAAGAAATTCGGCCAGGCCGGTCGCAGCGGCGGTATCCAATGGATCTGGGGTAGCAGCCGGATGTCGGGAAAGCGGTCGTGCTGCTCCTGGAAGAGCCGCGTCAAGAAACGGGGGCCGGTTGTGTCTTCGACCATCGAATGGGTGACCGGCGCATTGCTGTCGACGATCGGCAGTCGATCGATCAGCAGCGAAAAGAAGGGGTGGCCGGGTTCGGCGGCAAAAATGCAGTTCGCCACTTGATAGGGTTCGCGGTAGCCGAGCCTGCGGCGCAGATAATCGCCGAATACGGCTTCGATGCCGAGCACGCAGGTTTGCCGGTCCAACAGCGGCCCGAGCGGCTTGAGGCATTCCATGTCGACGTCCGCATAGACGCCGCCGTGCAAATGCACCGCCAGATAGCGGAACAGATCGGCCCGCTGCACGTTCGTGGGATATGCCTCGTAGAGCGGCAGCAAGGCCGGGTAATTCTCGGCGACCAACCGCCGGCAATCGGTGTCGTCGTACAGCCGGCAATCCCAGTCCGGGTGCCGGCGCTGCCAGGACTGGCGAAAGGCGGCAAACTCGGCCGGCAACTGCCGGGTCTTCCAGGTCTGGTGCAACACCTTGGGAATCGTCATCGCCGTGCTCGGAATGCAGCGTCCCCGGGGGCGGTCGGCGGATGCCGGTCCGCCGCGGCATTATAGCCCGGCGGCGCGGCGGCCAGAAGCTTGCTTTGCCCCGCGATAACGCTCCCCGTGCGTCAAGCCGCCAGCTTGGACGGCGCCGGCAGCAGGGCCGCCAACTGCGTTTCGAAGAGCCGGCGATAGACGCCGCCGCGGGCCAGCAACTGCTCGTGAGATCCAATCTCGACGATCCGTCCGGCGTCGAACACGGCGATGCGATCGGCGCGGCAAGATCGTGCTCAGCCGATGGGCGATCAACAGGCACGTTCGGCCCCGGAGCAAGCGATCGAGGCTTTCCTGGATCGCCTGTTCGCTGACGCTGTCCAAGTTGCTCGTGGCCTCGTCCAGAATCAGGATCCGTGGATCGACCAACAGGGCCCGGGCGATCGCCAATCGTTGCCGCTGGCCGCCGCTGAGCTGCACGCCGCGCTCGCCGATCGGCGTGTCGTATCCCAATCGGGTTCCTTGAATGAAATCGTGCAAATGCGCCGCACGGGTGGCGCGTTCGATGTCCTGATCGCTTGCGCGGGCCGCGGCGTAGGCAATGTTCTCACGTAGCGTGCCGTCGAAAAGAAACACGTCTTGATCGACGATGCCCAGCATCGAGCGGTAGTTCTCGACGTCCAGGTCGCGCAGATCGCGACCGTCGATTTCGATTCGCCCCTCGGTGGGATCGTAGAACCGGGCAACCAGGTTGCAGAGCGTCGACTTGCCCGCTCCACTGGCGCCGACCAAGGCGACCGTTTCGCCGGCGCCAATTCGCAAGTCGACGTCGGCCAGGGCGAATCCGCGGGCACCCGGATAACGAAAGCTCACCCCGGAGAGCGTGATCTGCCCGGCCATTGCCGAGCGGGGCGAGTTTTGGTGCGTGGGGGTGTGCGATTCGCAGGGCTCGGCCAGCAAATCGAGCACGCGCTGCAAACTGACCAGCCCTTTCTGCGCCGCCGCGGCATTGTTGGCCAGGCTCTCCAGCGGGCCGATCAACATCGCCAGCAGGCTGAGGAACATGATCAAGTCGCCCAAGGACAGGTCACCCTCGAGCACCTGCGATCCGCCATACGTCAGCACTGCCAGCGAGGCCACGACCGCGGCAAGTTCCCACACGACCGTGATGGTGCGCGCATTGCTGACGTCGAGTTGCAGCCGGGCCAGGAAATGTTGCTGGCGGACCAAGCGCGCGAGTTCGGCCCTGGCACGTGCGAAAGCCCGCACGACGCGAAAGCCCGCGAAGACCTCGGTCAATTGCGCGTCGAGTTGCCGGCGGCGGTCTCCGACGGTGTGATACATGGGGCGCATCCGCACGATCCAACTGCGATGGTTCCAGTACAGCACCGGCGACAGGCTGAGCATTGCCAGCAGCAACCGCCAATCGACCCAGCACAAGACGATCATGCTGCCGCCAAGGCGGACCACCGATCGCCAGGGATCGTAGACGAGATCCATCATGAAGTCGGCGAAATTGCCCACGTCTTCGCGAAAGATGCTCGTCGCGCCGCCGGACTTGAGCTGTTGGATGCGGTACAAAGGCAGTCGCAACGAATGGTCGAGCACCCGCCGTCCCAAAACCGTCTGAGCTTTCGTGGCCACGGCGAACAAATACCGCCGGCAGGACACGCGGACCAGCAATTCGACCAGCGAGGCCACCGCCATCACCGCGCCAAAACCGAACAGCAGCCGCTGCGGGTTCGAAGCTGGAATCCACGCCGACCAGCCCGCCGGCAGCGGTTTGCCGGGCAGGACGTAATCGATCGTCAATTTCGTCGCTGCCGCCGGGAGCAGCATGAGGACGGTCGAGGCGGCCAGCGCCGTCAGCGAGAGCGTGATGCCGAACCAATGTCCGGCCAGCAGGTCGGCCAGAAGCCGCCCGATGCGGCCCAGCGACACTTGCGTTCGCGCAACTCCGCCGTCGCCAGACGGTTGCTGGCTGCTGCTGGCGCGAATCCGGCGGTATTCCTCGAACTGCCGTCGGCTGCTCTTGGCACGCATTCGATGCAGCCTCAGCGGGTCGATTGAAGTTGGTTGCTGCACGGAAACAATCAAAAGCGGGTTAAGGGAGCGATAGCACCATCGCAGGCGCATTTCCGCTCGATTTTCATGGTAGATCGGTTGATAACTGAGGAATCTTTGGCAAACCTTTTCATGTTTGCCGTTTGTGCGGCTTGGCCCCCGTGGTCGGTGCGCATCGCCCGCGGCAAGCAATCGAGGCGCTCGGGACGATCTATCGCAGGGGAGCAGTAATCGACTGAGATTGCTTCCTGCCAGCGGATAGCGTTTAATCGCAGCTTGTTGGAACGATTCGTCCTCATTGCTAGCCCGCGGCGGCAGGGCGAGACAGGAGTCGGGTGCTGGCTTGTCATTGAGCAGCGAATTAGGCGAGTTGGCCAAAGTCTACCGGCGGGTGCCGATCGGAGATCTGCTGTCGCTCTGGCGGCGCCGCGTCCGATTGGCTGCTAGCGGTCTGCTCTCGAAGCCGGCGCCCGTCCGGCAGCGGTTTCGCGGCCGCGGGTGGTGATCTCGCTGACCACGATCCCCAGCCGGATCGCAGGATCATGGGCGTGCTCAATTCCCTGATCGACCAGACGGTGCCCGCCGACGACATCCTGCTGGCGGTGCCGCGTTTTTCGCAGCGCGAACAAACCGCGTATCAAATCCCGCCCTTCCTGGCTGCCAGCAGCGCCGTCCGCCTGATGCGCTGCGACGACTGGGGCCCGGCCACGAAGTTGATTCCGGCCTTGCTGCACGAGCGCGATCCGGAAACGCTGATCCTGGCCGTCGACGACGACACGATCTATCCGCCGGATCTGATTGCCAACTTGCTTACCTGGCACGGCCGCTATCCGGATGCCGCCCTGGGCTATCGCGGCTGGTCGCTGCCGCCCTCGCTCGACTGGCATGCCACCCGCACCGTGTACGGCACCGAACTCGACCAGTCGCGGCAAGTCGACGTGTTGACGGGCACTTGGGGCATTCTGGTCCAGCCCCGGTTCTTCGACGACAAAGTGCGCGATTACCGCGCCTATCCGCGCGAGGCTTTTTTCGTCGACGACGTCTGGTTCAACGGACATCTGGCCCGCCGCAGCGTTCCGAGGCTGATTGTGCCCTGTGGCCGGCCACCAATGTCGACACGCCTGACTCGGACCAACGGCTTGTTTTTTCGCAACAACCGGGACGGCCGTAACAATAACGTCGTGATCCAAGCATTCGCGGAATACTGGAGCGGGCGTGCCGGCAGTTGGCAACAGCAGGGGCCCCGATCCGCCGAATGCGCCCAGTCGCCGGCTGAGGATAGGATTGCTCCAAGGGCGAATGGGCGGGGCATCGCCGCCTAGCGGGGAGTGCGACTCATGCGTGGCAAGATCGCGATTCGGCTGGGCGGGCTGTTGCTCGGCTCGATTGTCGGCGGACTGCTGTTCTGGCACGTCTCGCGGGGGCTCGATCTTGCGCAATTGGCTCGGAACGGCCGCGAAATCCGGCTCGGTTTTGTTTGCCTGGGCTGGTCCTGGCCAGCGGGCTGTTGTGGCTGTCGGCCGGCGAGTGGTTGCTGTTCTTGTCGGCCGCCGACCGGCGGCCGGTCGGCCGCCTGTATCGCATCGTGGCGATGATGTCGCTGCTGCAGAACGTCGTACATCATTTTGCCGGCCAGGCCTGCGCCCTATTTCAGTTGGTGCGGATCGAAGGGCTGAGTCCGGCCGCGGCCGCGTCGATCATCGCGTTGGATCAGGTGGCCGAAGGATTTGCCAAACTCGGTTTGATCGCGCCGCTGGCGTTTTGTGTCGCGATTCCGGGCCCGCTCGGCCCGGCCGTCGGCATGCTGGCCGCGGGAGTCGTTTTGCTGTACGGCGCCTTGCTGTTCGCCGCGAGCGTGGCGCGCCGCAACAGTCCCCAGGCGTGTGAACCCCGATCCAGTGGGCCGGCCTGGCGGCGGAGTCTGTCCGCCTGGTCTCGGCAGCTTGCCGACGTCATGAGTCCGCGGCGGATGCTCTACGCCACGCTGCTGGCTTTTGGCAAAAAACTGCTGGCGCGGCCGCGCTGCTGTGCATTCAATCGAGCCTGTCGATTTCCGTGGCCTGGTATCTGCCGCTGGTGGTCGTGGGGGCCATCGACGTGGCCACGCTGATTCCCGTGGTGCCCGGTCACTTGGGGCTTTTCGAGGCGGTGGTCTGTCTGGTCTACACAACCCAGGGCGTGGATCCCGAGCGGGCCCTGCTGGCCGCGCTGCTGTTTCACGGCGTTTCCCTGTATGCAACCGTCGGCCCCGGCCTGGCACTGATGGGTTCGAAGGCCCTGCGTTTGCCCGGGCAAGCGATTGCCGAACCGGCGTCCGGCTCGCTGGCCGGCGAACTGCCGGGTCTCGAGCCGCATTGCCGGGGCCGTTGGGTTGAACTCTGGACTGGCCGACGATGGGTCGGCCGGCGGTCTGTTCCCGGCTCTCAATGCTGAAGTGGCGACGAGGATATCGTGATCGTGCGCGAGTTAACCGATCCGACCGATGCGGATCAACCGTTGCCTCGAATATCGGCCGTCGTGTGTACGCACAATCGTCATGCGCTGGCCGAAAGAGCGGTCGACTCGCTGCTGCGCCAGCAGATCGCCCCGGGTCTTCTGGAAATCGTCATCGTCGACAACTCGTCGCAGCGGGACGAATCGGAGCGATTTGCCGCCCGATATGCCGGTCGCCCGTCAGTCCATTGCCTGCGACAGGAGCCGCTCGGTCTGTCGCGGGCGGAACTTTGGGGTGGACCAGTCGCGGGCGCCGATTGTGGCCTTCCTGGACGACGACGCGACGGCGGCCGCCGACTGGGCTGCCCAAATGCTGGCCGCCTTCGACGGTTTTGGCGACAGAACGGGAGTCGTCGGCGGCCCGGTGTACGCCGCCTGGCTTTCGAGCAAGCCGGACTGGCTGTACGACGACCTGTTGGAATACCTCTCCATCGTCGATCGGGGCGACACCCTGCGGGCCGTGGGTCCCGATGAATGGCTTGCCGGTTGCAACATCGCCTATCGCAAGGCGGCCCTGATCGCGGCCGGCGGCTTTTCGCCGGCGCTCGGCCGAACCGCTTCGAATTGGTGCTTGCTGTCCAACGAAGACCTTCACGCCACCGAAGCCGTCCGAGCAGGGCATGGCCGTTATTTATGCGCCGGCCGTGCGAGTCGAACATTGGATCGATCCGACCCGGCTCGTGCCTGAATGGTTCCTCCGCCGCGCTGCCTGGCAGGCGGCTCTCCGACTTGATTTCGAACGACGCTTCGACCCTCGCCCGAATCGCCTCCGCCGAGCAGCGAATGGCTCGGAGATTCGACTGGAAGCAGCGGCTCGCGATGTGGCTGCTCAGCAAGAGCGGCGGCAATCGAAACGCGATGCGCTACCAACGTCAAATTCACGTATGACTATGTACTGGGGCTGCTCAGCGGCAGTTCCCGGCGGCCGCTGTGAATTTCGGCCGGTTCGTCGATCTCTCGGCGGGGGCGCGGTCAGGCGGAAACGGTCAGCGACTCGAATGGCACCGACAAGAATCTGCGCAACCGATTTTTGGCCGACCTTTTCGCTCGATACCGGGCTGGTGCGATATCTGCTCGAACAAGCCCTCGGCGAGCTGGTCGTGGTGTCGCAACCGCGCGAGGCTGACGTGGTCCTGACGAGCGTCTTCACGCACAAACCGGCGCAATTTCCGCTCAAGTCGATCGCCGTCATCTGGGAGAATGTGCGGCCGAACTATCATTTTTACCGCTATTCGATTTCTTCCGACGTCGATTCCTACGGCGGCCGAAACTGCCGGGTGCCTTGGTGGTACGCACATCTCCAATGGCCGGGATACTGCGCCCAGTCACGGGTGCCGAATCCAGAAAACCACGGCTACGAGCCGCCCGTCGAGATCGACTCGCTGCTGCGCCCCTCGCTTGCTCTGGCGGAGCCGCCGCGCCAGCGGTTTTGCTGCTTCGTGGCCGGCAATCCCGAGCCGTATCGGATGTGGAGCGCCGAGCGATTGTCGGCGATCGACAAGGTCGATCTGTTCGGCAATGTCGCCGGGCGGCCGCTGCAAACTTCGAAATACGAGATCCTGCCCCGTTATCGCTTCAACCTATGCTTCGAAAACTCGATCTTTCCCGGCTATTACACCGAGAAGCCCCTGCAAGCCTGGGCCGCGGGTTGCATTCCGCTCTATTTCTCCGATCCCTGGTACACGATGGATTTCAATCCGCGGGCGATGATCAATCGAATCGACTTCGCCAGCCTGGACGAATTCGCGGCCCACGTGGCGGCGGTGAATGCGTCGCCGCAGCGGCAAGCCGCCATCCTCGAGCAACCGCTGCTCCCCCAGTGTCCCAGCCTGGAACCGGCCGTCGCGTTTCTGCGCCGCGCGGTCGCGGATATATTGCAATCCGGCTGAAAATCGCACGCACTGTCCAGCGCGGACCGTTCTTCATTTCGCACCGGCCACAGCCAGGGTTCGCTACCGATGTCCGCCTTCACGACGCTCAGCCGCTGGGTGGCTCCCGACCTGCGGGTCGAGAATTTCTTGCACGTCAGCCCCGGCCGGCTGTGCGACCGCGGCATCCGCGGGTTGCTCGTCGATCTGGACGGCACGCTGAAGGGACACTACGACACGGAATTCGCGGCGGAGGTCAGCGATTGGATGCGCGGCGGATTCGCCCGGGCCGGAATTCGCCTGGCCTTGGTGTCGAACGGCAAACCCGACTACATTGCCCCTTTTGCCCGCAGGCTGGCCGACGTGCCGTGCTTTTCTCGCGCTCGCAAGCCCTTGCCGTTCGTCTGTCGCCAGGCACTAAGCCGTCTCGACCTGCCGGCGTCGCGGGCGGCGATTCTGGGAGATCAGCTTTTTACCGACGTGTTGGCGGGGCGTTGGGCCGGACTGTTTACGATTTTGGCGCCGCCGCTGAGCCCGATCGAGCCTTGGCACATTCGCATCCGCCGGCCCCTGGAGCGCGGTGCTCGTTGCGCCGGATCGCCTGCCGACGACCGCGCGGCGCCAGGCTGATGTGTCGCGACGGGTGCCGCCCGTTGCGGTGCCGGCAGCCGCTCCGCTTCAGGCCTCGATGGGCTGCCGCATCGCGGCGCGTCCGACCTTGGCCCTGGCGCGGTCATACACGTCGAGATGCAGCGGAATGATCCGAGTCCAATCGAAATGCTCGACATCTTCGCGAGCCTGCCGAGACATCTTTCGCCGCGCTGCCGGATCGCCGAGCAGTTCCGCGATCGCCGCCGCCATTTCGTGCCGATTGGCGGCGAGTCGGCCGTGGTAACCGTCGCGGATCAATTCCGCCGCGCCCGATGATTTGATCACGACCGAAGGCAATCCGGCGCAGCGCCTCGAGCACGGCGATGCCAAATGCCTCCAAAACCGTGGGCAACACGAATAGATCCGTCCGCTGAAAGACTTGCTGGATTTGCGGTCGAGACAGCCGCCCGAGGAACTCGACGCACTCGGCCACTCCCAGCCGCTCGACGAGCCGCTCGACGTGGCCGCGGTAAGGACCGTCGCCGATCAGCGTAAAGCGGACGGGCAATTCGGGACCCAGTCGCCGGCGGATCGCCGGGATCGCGCGGACGAGGTCCTGCGGACGTTTCTTGATGTTCATCCGCAGGACGCTGGTCACTCTCAGCCCTGACGAAGGTTCTTGGCCGACGTCCCAGGCAGCCACGTCGATGCCGTTGGGCAACACCACCACGTCCGGCAAACCGGCTCGCGTTAGTCCGGCGGCCGTATATCGGCTGACGGTTGTCCACTGCGTGCGATTGAAGGCCGGACGAAAGAGTCGCCCGAGCAGCCAGGCGACGCGGACCGTGTTTCCCCACACGGAATGACTGGTCAGCACATGGGCGATTCGCAGTCGTTGGCACCAGAAGATCGTCGCATAGGCTAGCGGCGAAATAATGCTGGAGTGCGCGTGTACGACATCGAATTGCTCGCTCCGCAATAGCGCACCCAGGCGGAAAAACGCCCGCGGATCCGGCGATACCTGAAACCGGGGTAGCAGGCCGCCAGCCAGGCGAACGACCGGCACCTCGGCGAGACCGTCCGGGCCGGGAGTCGTCGTGATTACGCAAACCCGGTGCCCCTCGGCCGACAGGAGCCGTGCCAGGTCCGCGACGTGCAACTCGATCCCACCGACCCGGGGCAAGAAATGGTCGGCGACTAGCCGCAATGCGAAGACGATCCAAGGCCCGATTTCCCGGTCAGGGTCAACTTGCTGAAGATGGTCTTACGACCGTCTGGCCACCCTACGTATGCCTGCGAGTTTTAACCGGTAGAGCAGGCCCTGACAATCGCAGTGAATCCGCGGCGCCAGTGCGCAGACTTGCCCCGCGCACTCGTCCGGCGGTAATGGCAAGCCGAAGGATGGACAAACGGATTTCTGCCCGGCCCCGCGTCAACGTTCCGGGGCCGACCCTGGCCCGCAGCGGACCGAACTCCGCTAGCCGTACGAGTCGAGGGATCTTATCATTTTCTTTCTGCGGGCAACCGGGAAGCCAATCGTGGCAATTTCCTCGCAGCGGACCAGGCTCGGCTTCGGTCGAGCACGGGTGGCGGACCCTCCGGGGGGAAAATTGGCGCAGAAAAGAATTTCTCCATCGCAGGCGTTCTGTAAAGCAATGTCCGAACTGCTGCGCTTCGTGAACCTATTGCCGGCGGCGCTGGTCAGCGGGTACTTCGTCGGCGGGTTCGTCGTGTTTTGCCTGCGATCCGCGGTGTATGGTGCGTACCACGATCCGGAAATCGCGCACCGCGGTGCGAGTGTGTTGTTGGCGCTGGATCCGAAATTATTTTGCCTGGTTGATGCGGCCCGTCGTCGCATCGCTCGCGGCCGCCGGTATCCCTCCCGACGCCATTACCAGCGTCTCCGTGTTGTTTGCGCTGGGCGCCGGCATTTCCATGGCGGTGGGCGAGTTTGCGCTTGGTGGCGGATTGTATTTGACGGCCGGCATCTGCGATTATCTCGATGGCCGCGTGGCGCGGTCCAGCGGAAAGACGACCGCCCGCGGTGCGGCGCTCGATTCGATCCTCGATCGGTATGCCGAGGCGGCCATGATCATCGGGCTGGCCTGGTATTATCGCGATCAATGGGTGCTGCTGGCGCTGTTGATGTTCCTGTCTGGTTCGTTCCTGGTGCCGTACATCCGCGCAGCGGGAGAAAGCCTGGGCATCGACATGAAGGTCGGCTTGATGCAGCGACCGGAGCGGCTCGTCATTCTCGGGCTGGCCGCGGTACTGAGCCCGCTGGTCGACGACCTGCTTCCTGCGGTCGCCGCCCGCAGCGCGCCTCACCCTTTGGTCGTGGCGTCGGTCGTGCTCTTGGCCATCTCGACCCAATGCACCGCGGCCTACCGGCTGTGGTATGTCGGCAGTTTGTTGGACGGCGGCGCGCGCTCGCTCGCCCCGCAAAAAATGTCGCGCGAGGTGGCCGTGGGCAACGCGGTCGTAACCGTGCTGGATTTCTTGACGGTGGTGACGGCGGTCGAGTGCTTGGCGTGTCCCGCCTGGCTGGCCACGGGGTTGTCCTACGCAGTCCTGTTGACGCTGTATTTTGCCTGGCTGCGGCACTGCCGCGTGCCGGAAGCCGTCTCGCCGGGGCGCTCGGCGGTCGTGGCAGTTGGCGGCGCACTGTTAAGCGCTGGCGGCATGGCAGTCTTGCTGCGCATCGACGGACTCGATTACCGCTTGGCCTGGCTAATCCTACGGGCCGGTGTGGCTTGGGCCTGGAACTATCGGCTGACTCTGCCCGATTCGCCGCCCAAGCAGCTGCATGGTGTCGCGGAAGCGGCACCGGCCGAGCAGCCCGTTGTTTCGGTCTAGCGCTCCGTCGACGCTAGATTGCGGGTTAGCGTGCCGCGAGTGGGGGCTGCGGCGCGGCTGGCGAACTGCCGACGCAGGTTCGCGCTAATCGCGGGTTTCCGCCGGTTGCTGTCCGGAGAACCAGTGCAGCATGTCTTGCAGCGCGGCGTGCTGGCGGAAGACGTCGTTTTCGCACGGTTCATGCGGCTGCGACGATTGCGGAGTCTTGAAGTAGAACGAGAGCCAATCCTGCGGCCCGGCCAGTCCGGCGCGTGCGGCCAGGTCGAGGAACAGCACCAGATCGAGCACGAGCGGAGCCGCCAGGATCGAGTCGCGAGCCAGGAAGTTCACTTTCAACTGCATGGGATAGTCGAGCCAGCCGAACAGATCGATATTGTCCCAGCCTTCTTTGGCGTCGCCGCGCGGCGGGTAGTAATTGATGTTCACCAGGTGAAAGATGTCGCCGTAGAGTTCGGGCGACACGTCGGAACTAAGAATCGAACTAAGCACGTCCAGCTTGGACTCCTCTTTCGTCCGGAACGAATCCGGATCCAGCAGCACCTCGCCGTCGCGATTGCCGAGGATGTTTGTGGAGAACCAGCCGGCGAGCCCCAGCATGCGAATCTTGAGCATCGGGGCAAGCACCGTCTTGATGAGCGTTTGGCCCGTCTTGAAGTCCTTGCCGGCGATCGGCAGGCCGAGCTTCTCGGCCAATTGGGACAAGGCCGGCGTGTCGAGAGACAGATTGGGGGCGCCATTGGCATAGGGCAAGCCTTCCTGCAGTGCGGCCCAGGCATAGAGCATCGACGGCGAAATCTCCGGATCGTTGCGGTCCAGGCCCTGCTCGAAGGCGGTCATGCTTTCGTGGACCGCACCCGGCTTGCGGAACACCTCGGTCGATCCCGTCCACAACACAACGACCCGCTCGCAGCGCTCCCGGTCCTTGAAGGCCCGGATGTCCTGTCGCAGGGCCTCCATCTGAGCCCGCTTGCCCGGCGTGCTCTTGAAGTGGTTGCCGTCCAGCCGGCACACGTAATCCCGCGAAAAAACGGCGGGCATCGGCTTGATGCGCTCCAACTCCTCGGCCAATTGGTCGACCAGCGGCCCTTCCAGGACCTTGGAGCGCCTGACGACTTGCAGCGCGTTCTCTCCGTGAATGTCCCAGCCACCGAAGCGCAGGTCGTCCAGGCCGGCCAACGGCAGCGCGTCGCAAATCTTCGGCGACTTATTCGTCGCGCCGCGATCGGCATGCAGGGCCTGCATCTGCGACAGGCTGCCCACCGGTCGCGCCAATTTGCGACGCACGGCCATCACCCCGGCAATGAATGTCGTGGCCACCGCCCCCAACCCGGGCAGCAGCACACCCAACCGGCCTGAAGCGGGACTAATGATCGGCGACGACGGTTGAGCAGCCATGCTTCAAGATCCTTTGACGAAGGAGCCGATCACAAGGTCAGTCATGTTACCGGGCAATCTGGCGATTGTCGATGCCGCGGCGGGCCGGCGAATACCGCCGGGCGCTGGAATAGGTTCGCGCGAAGAACACGGGATCGCTCCCTCGCCGGCCGCCAACCGCCATCAGGTCAAAGCGGTTTGCCGCGCTCGCTGTCGCCGGCGCTTTGCCAGCGCCGCATACCCGGCCGCCAAAGCATAGCTCAGCACGCCGTAGGCCAGTCCGGCCAGGACGTCGAGCACGTAATGGTGCTGGAAATAAACGGCGCCGAAAGCCATCAGCCCCAGAAACAGCAGGGCCGGTAGAAACCACCGCCAGCCCATGCCAGCCGTCACGCAGGCCACGAGCGTCGGGACGGCAACATGCACCGAGGGCATCGCGCCAAACACGTTGACGCTTTGCGCATAGTAGCCTTTGACGATGCCGATGCCGAGCACGTCGTCCAATCGCGACAGTCCGGCGGCACTGCTGGGGGCATCGAGCACGACTGGCCCCAATCCGTATTGGTCCACGTACCAAGGGGGCGCCGCCGGATAAAGTACCCAGGTTGCGAAGGCGAGCAAGTTCAACAGCATGAATGCCCAAACCAGGCGAGGCAAACGCCGCACGGTCGCCCACAAACAGCCAACCAGCCAATAACAACGGCTCGAACAGCTCGGACATATAAACCAGGCCGCATATCAGGTCGAGCCAGGGCCAATGCCGATCGCGGAAAATTGCGGTGGGGATCATCCGGCCGCTGGGCCCCTCGATGCCGAACCAGCGCATCTCTGCGGCATGCAGGTCGGCAACGTGGATCTGTCCGCGCCACAGCAGGGCCTGCGGCAAGACATCGAAGTAGGCCACGCCGAACAGCCAGATCGGCACGGCCAACTCCAGCAGCGGGTAGGTTTCCGGTCTGACGATCAGGGCCAGAATCGTTCCGTCGAGAATCCAATCGCAGGCTTTCAGCCCGGTCGTGGCCGCCACGATCAGCAAGTGGCCGCCGACGATCGTCGCGACCGTCCAGCGCAATCCGTTCGAAACCTCTACGCCGTCCGTGCGCATGGCAGCCTGCCAAAATAGGGAATGGGGTTGTCTTGCGGTATCTGGCCACGACATCCTTGAAATACCGCGACCGCGAGCCGGAATTGCCTCCCGGGTCGCCGTCGATCGAGTCTGGACGCGAGTTGCTGGCCGGCAACGGGACCAAGTCTACTGGCCCCCTGTGGGACCTGTCCACGTGGAATGACGCACTGGTGGCCGTCGCGCCAGGGGGCTGCTCCAGTCTGCCCGCGGGGAACCAATCCAATCCGGCCTGCTGCCGCCAGGTTTGCGCAAGCCGCAGAGTCGGTTTCTGACGAGTAGGCGGACGATGCCGAGCGGGCAGAATTTCCACGAGCGGCTGCGATTTTTCAACCGAGAATGCCAGGGGCAAGCGCCAGCGGACGGCCTTCTGCCTCGTGCTGCGCTCGACATTGACCTTGAGGAACGGATTCCATGCGCTTGACTTGTCGGCGAGCGGTCCAGCTCACGGCCTTGCTCGCTTGCCTGTCGTCGGCACGAACGGCGGCCGCGCAATCCTTCGGCGCCGAGCTGTTCAATACGTTGACACCCGCCTCGGGCGGCATGGCCGGAACGAGCATCGCCGCGCCGCAGGACAACATTTCGGCGATCAATGGGAACGCCGCCAGCTTGACCCAATATCACGGCACGCAATTCACGGTCGGCGGCGCCTGGGCCGGCTCGACCTTCGACCTGACGCAGACCAGCAACATCCCTGTCGGCTCGCCGAATCCGCTGATCACGCCGTTCTCGGCCAAGTCGTCCACCCCCGGCACGGCGGTGCCCAATATCGGCGTTTCGCAAGACTTGAGCGCGCTGGGCATGCCCGTGACGCTCGGAATGGGCGTGGTTTCCTCCGCCGGCGGCGGAACCAGCTTTCGTTTGCCCCAGGCCAACGGCACGAACTTTTCTTTGTTGTTCTTGAACTTCGCGGGCTCGATGGGCGTGCAATTGACCGACCGGCTCTCGGTCGGCACGACCCTCTTCGCCGGCTCGGGCTTTATCGACGGACCGTTCGTCGGCGACTCGACGATGACCAATGCCTACGGCATCCGCGGCAGCGTGGGCGTGAACTACCTGCTGACCGAAAAGACGAACCTGGGCTTTTACTATACGACCAAGCAGCATTACCGCTTCAAAGACGAAATCCGACTCGAAAACCCAGGCGGCACCTTTCAGTCGTTCCAGGACTTGCGGCTCGACCTGCCCGACAACATCGGCCTGGGAATCTCCAACTCGACGTTGATGGACGGCCGGCTGCTGTTGGCGGCCGACTTGCTCTACATCCAGTGGCAAAACGCCGAAATGTTCAGCACCATCTACAAGAACCAGTGGGTGCTTCAACTCGGCTCTCAGTACAGCGTCAGCCGGCGCTGCAAGCTGCGATTGGGTTATGCGTATGCGGAAAACCCGATCAACCCGAACGCGGCCACAACCCTCGGCGGGGTCTCGCCGCCGGGCGGGTTTCCGGCCGTTAGCTATCTGCAGGCCCAATTCGGCGTGATCAACCAGCATCGGATCTCAGGCGGCATGAGCCTGGTCGACGTGCTGCCGGGCGTCGACTTCGACGCCTTTGCCGGCGGCATGTTCCAGGCCTCGCAGCAGTTCGGCAGCTTCACCAACATCAGCGTGGAGAGCTACTGGATCGGGCTGGGCTTCACCTGGCACTTCGGCCGCGGCGATTGTGAGAAAGGTCCCTGGACCTCGTCCTGACGCCGCGCTCGGCCGCGCATGACGTCTGGCCACCGGGATCGGGCCGCTTGCACACTCACCAGCCTGCGGAATAAACTCGGTGCGGAACCGCGCCGAGCGCGAACACCGCTGCTGAGAGCCTGCTGTCGCACTTCTCACGCTGCTTTGGCATGAGCCGGGAGGCCTCGTTCCCGACATGGTCACACTCGGCCGCGCGACCGACCTGACCCCAACCTGACACGCCCCGGCTGACGACGATGCTAGATCGCTCTTGTCGCACTAAGTCGCTGATCGCGATGTGCCTGCTCCTGTTTCTGTCCTCGCAGGCGACCGGACAGCCGGTCAGCGCCGACCCGCTGCCGTCCTGGAACGAGGGACCGGCGAAAAAGGCGATCGTCGACTTTGTCCGGGCCACGACCGACAAGGCCAGCCCGAAGTTCGTGCCGCCCGAGCAGCGAGTCGCTACGTTCGACCAGGACGGCACGCTGTGGGTGAGCCATCCGATCTACACCCAGGCAGTCTATTGCCTGGACCGCGTGCCGACGTTGGTCGAGCAAAAGCCGGCTTTGAAAAACGTCGAGCCGTTCAAAACCGTGCTCTCCGGCGACCGGGAGGCGATCGCCAAACTGCCGCTGAAAGACCTGGAAGAGATCGCGGCCGCGACGCTCTCCGGCATGACCGTCGAGCAGTTCCGTCTCGACGTGAAGAGCTGGCTGGCCAGCGCCAAGCACCCGCGTTATCAGCGCCCCTACACCGAGCTGGTTTACCAGCCGATGCTCGAGGCGATGCGGCTGTTGCGCGCAAGCGGTTACAAGACCTGCATCGTCACCGGCGGCGGCCAGGATTTCGTCCGCGTTTATGCCGAGCAAGTCTATGGCATTCCGCCGGAACAAGTGGTGGGTAGCGCCGGCCAGACCCGATTCACGCACGATAAGGATGGTCGGGCGGTACTCATCAAGCAGCCCAAGCTGCTGCTCAACGATGACTTTGCCGGCAAGGCGGAGGGCATTCACCTGGTCATCGGACGCCGGCCCTACGCGGCCTTCGGCAACTCGACCGGCGATCAGGAGATGCTGGAGTACACCACCGCCGGCGAAGGCGCCCGGCTGGGGATGCTGGTCCTGCACGACGACGCGGCACGCGAGTACGCCTACGGCCCCGCCGACGGACTTCCGGACACCCAGGTCGGCACGTTCTCCGAGGCTCTTCTGGCCGCGGCGAAAAAAAACGGCTGGATTGTCATCCGCATGAAGAGCGATTGGAAACGCGTGTTCCCATTCGACAAGCAGCCGCCCCGGCCGCAATATCGAGCGGCCGCCGCGGAATGCCAAACTTGCGATCTGCCGACCGCCCCCTGAGCCGTTACGGTTGCGGCGCCGTTTTCGGCCGGACCCAGGTCTGCCCCTTCTTGTAGCGGTTCGCGCGATCCACCACGACGGCGTCCTTGCTCGTGGCGATCACCCGGTCCAGCAGCCCGTCGAATTCGGCCTTGTTCGGCTCGCGGAACTCGCGGTGGTGGGCCATCTCGACGATCGATTCACAGGCCGTTTGGGCATAGGGCGGCTGATCCAGATAGGCCACGATGAAATGCAACGTCGGCAGGGTGCGCACGGCGCTTGCCCGGCGGAGCACCTGGTTGCGCTCCTCGTCGCGCGTGCAAAGCGACATGGCCGTTTCGAGCAGCGCGAGCTTTTCGTCGCCGGTGCGTTTGTCAGGCAGCGGCGCCACGCGAGTCAGCGCCGCCAGTGCCAAAGTCCGATGCTCGGCGTGACTGTCCATCTTGGCCAGTTCGATCAATCGCGGGGCAACCGACGCGTCCGGCCAGTTGCACAGCGCGCGGATGCCGATCGCATGACTCTGCGGATCCGCATCGGCAATCGCCGCTTCGACGACCTTCAGGGCGGCCGATCCCCCCACGCGGCCCAGCGTGGGCAGCAGCGCCGCACGGTTTGCTTCGTTCGCGCTGGCCAGTGCCGCCAGCACGGGATCGGCCCGCTTTTCGGGATCCGCGATCCGGCCGCAGGCGAACATCACGCCCTTCTCCGCGGCCTCGCGCTCGGCTCCTTTTTCGGCCGCCAGCACGCCCTCGAGCATGCCGGCAATCTGCTCGCTATCGGCCAACTGGCCGAGCGCCGCCATCGCCGCCATGCGGACCGCCCGATCGGCGTCCACGGCGGCGGGCAAGATATCGGGCACGGTTTGCCGGGCATGGCGGGCGACGAGAATCTCGATCAGGGCCACGCGGATCGGCGCGGCGCTTGTTTCATGGCGGCCGCGATCGCCGCCGGGACCGATTCGCCGCGCAAAGCAACCAGGCTGCCGCGGCCGGCCGCCTGTTCGGATTTGGACGCCGAGGAGAGCGATGCGACCAGACGCGACAGGTCGCCCGGTTCGCCCAATGGACCCAGGGCCGCCAGGGCCGCCACCCGCACCGGTTCCTGCGAACTCGCGGCGAGCAATTCCAGCACCGCGGGGCGCGCTGCCGCGTCGCCGCGGTCGGCCAGGGCGCCGAGCAATCCGACCTGCGAATCGGCAGGCAACTTCGACAGTTGGGCGGCAAACTGCCGGGTGGCGCCGGCGCCCTTGGCGTCGCTGCGCACCTGCTCCAGTCCGACGGCGCGCAGGTCCTTGTCTTTATCGCCCAGCAGATTGACGACCAGGGCCACCAGGTCGGCTCCCGCCTCGTCGGCGGCCGGCAAGGCGGCGGCCCATCCCAGCACGATCAGGCCCACGACCGCGGCGCCCGCCAACCATCCGCCGAGCCGGGCACGGCTGCTCTTGAAACGGGGACTTTTCACAGCACGAACCCTAAAGAAAAAACAACGTGGGGACCGCATCTTGGATCGCGCAAGTCCATTCCGCCTAGCCGGACTTTACGCGAGACACAGATCCCCACATTGTCGAATTAGCCTGAGCACAAAATCGCTTACTTGCCCGCGCAGGCCAACAGTCCGCGCGTCGCCGCCAGGCGGACGTGCTTGGGCTGGCTGTCGCCGACCAGAGGTTGGTAAATGGCCATCGCCTCGGCCTTCTTGCCGTCGGCCAACAAGGCCTCGGCGCACGACAGGCTGCCGTCGACGACGGCTTGCTTGGCGGCGTCGGAGGCCGGCTTGGCCGCGGCCAGGGCCTTGGCGGCGTCGGCGCCGCGGATGTCGCCCAGCGCATAAGCAGCCGCTGCCGCGACGTTCGCGTCGGCGTCGGCCAGCAAGGCCGCCAGCGCCGGCACGCTGGCCGTGTCGCGACGCACGCCCAGCGAACTAATCACGCCCACCTTGAGCGGGCCGCTGACTTTCGGCAAAGCGTCGCGCAGGGCCTGGGCCGCTTCCGGCGCGGGAATGCGCTCCAGGGCAAAGCGGCTCATGTGCGACATGTCTTTGTCGGCGAGCAATTCCGAGAGCGTCGGCACCGAGGCCGCCGTGCCGATCAGCATCAGCTTGCGGCAGACGTAGTCCTTCGCATCGCGCGAGACGGGTGTCTTGAGCACCGCGGCCAAACGGGCTTCCAATTCCTTGCCGGCGGCTTCGTTGCCGTGGGCGGCGATGACCGCATCGTCGATGGGGTTGAGCTGGTTGCGGTCCGTGCCCCAATCGAAGGCTTTGAGGGCCTCAAAAGCTTGGTCCAACATTTCGAACTCCGTGTATTTTGGTGTGGTTTCGTACGGGAAAGAATCGAGCAGGAGCCGGGGAATTTACAATTGCCACATTTCGCGGCGGGCGCGATCGAGCAAACGATTGGCCTCCTGATCGCCGGGGAACTCCTGCTTGGCCGCGTCCCACTTGAGCGACCGCTTCAGCTCGTAGGCGATGATGCCCAGGTGGCTCACGGCCACCGAGTTGATCGCCAGTTCGATGTCGCGGAAGGGCTTCTCGCGGGTCTTGACGCACTGGATGAAGTCGCCGTAGATGCCGCCTTCGCCCTTATAAGTCGGGAACGGGCTTGGCGTCGCGCTTTTCGCCCGGCGTGCCTTCGACTTGCAGGTTGCCCTGGCCCGGCTTGTTGTGCGTGAGCTGGATGCCGTTGGGATATTTGAGGGCCAGCCACTTGTTGCCCTCCTCGTCGTTATAGACGACTTCCGCGGGCTGCAATTCGCGCACGTCGACGGCGAACGTGGCGCCGCCGAAGTGATGCGCGCCCCAGTCGGTCATGCCGCCGCCCGAATAGTCGATGTACGAGCGCCAGCTGCCGCCGCCGGTGGAGAAGTTGCCGTCGCAGCGAGACTTGTTGTAGGGTGCCCAAGCCGCGGGGCCGAGCCACATGTCCCAGTCGATTCCCGGCGGCATCGGTTCGGCCGGCAGGTTGCAGGGCTGCGAGAGCGGGCCGACGTTGACGTTGATCGACTTGATCGCGCCCAATTCGCCGCCCCAACACTTGGTCGACGATGTCGCGATAGTCTTCCAGCACGCGCTGGCTGCCGCCCGAGACCACGCGGCCATAGCGGCGGGCCGCGTCGACCATCAGCGGGCCTTCGCGCAAGCGTCCGCGTCTCCGGCTTCTGGCAATACACGTCTTTGCCGTTGCGGCAGGCGTCGATCACCATCAGGGCGTGCCAGTGGTCGGGCGTGGCCACGTGGACGGCGTCGATGTCCGGGCGGGCCAGGATCTCGCGGAAGTCGTTGTAGGCTTTGCAGTCGCTGTTGTTGTAATGCTTGTCGGCGCGGCCCTTGGCGGCCTCGCGAACGTTTTCGCGCACGTCGCAACAGGCCACGTACTGCACGTCCTTGCGGCCCATGAAGGCGCCCTGGTCGCCCGACCCCATGTTGCCGATGCCGATGCCGGCCATGACGATCCGCTCGCTGGCGGCCACCTGGTCTTGGTTGCCCAAGGCGCTCGATGTGATCACGTAGGGCACGGCGATGGTGGCGCCGGCCGTTCCCGCCGTCTTCAAGAAGTCACGGCGAGTTGGCTTGTGTTTCTGACCCATAGTTCTTACCTCTCGGAGATGACGTGGAGGGGACGATTTTTTGGTCTTGTTTTGTCCGCCGGCGTGGGAGGCCCGCCGAGCCGTTATTCTAGTCGAGCGTTGTGGGGAGGGGCTAGAGGCGGGCGGAAGGCGGAAGGATGAAGGCGGAAGGACGAAGGCAGCGGGCGGGGCAGGGGGCTGAACGGAAAGGCTGAAGGATGAAGGCGGAAAACAGGGCGGAGGAGGCAGTGGGTCGGCGGCAGAGGAGGCGACTCTTTAAGCGTAATTGCTCGCAGTGCTTGCGACCACTGTTCGGTGGGGAAAATCATGAATTCCAGCGACGAGACATTTCACGCCTGACTGCCCCATGGCAGGCTGTCGGACGTTGCGATAATGATCCAAGGGATCACGCACCATTACAAGACAAGACGATCTCGACGGTCGCCCCTCAACAGCGATTCGATAGCTCTGGGGCTTCGTTGCCGTCAGGTCGTTCCATGTTGCGCACCTGCCGGCGCCACGTGATCAACGTTATCAGTAATAGCGACCTCATACCCAGCGGCGAGTAACCTTGCTGCAATCGACGGGTAGGCTGCAAGAATCAGTGAGATCGTCAGCACGACGATCATCAGTTGGCGCAAGATGATCCGCGAACGGGTGTTTTCGTCGGAGCAGACATCGAGTTGGGGGCAAATCCAATCGGCAGCCGACTTCCGCGGCCGCCCTAGCCCGCTCACGGCTGCTTTGGCGGCGGGGCCCCGCGGGCGTACTTGACGGGGCGCAGGCCGCCGTGGCCGCCGGCGATCAGGTAGAAGATGTCGTGGGTCGGATCGTAGCCCAGGCTGATGCCCAGGTGGGTCTTGACGAAATCCTCCGGCATCTCGGCCACCAGGGTCCAGGAGGCGCCGGCGTCGAGCGTTTCCATCGGTCCGGCTTTCGAGAGGAAGAGGAAGTGGTTCTCGTCGCGGCCGGGCAGGATGGCGGTCCAGACCTCGCCGCGAATGGGCGAGGGCGGGCTGGTGCCTTGGGGGGTCCAGGTGCGGCCGGCATCGCGGCTGACGATCAAACCTTTGTCCGACAGCCACCACGCGGACTTGCCCAGGTGCAACAGCGGCCCGGAACAAAAGCCGAACTTGGAAACCTCGCTCCAGGTGGCGCCGGCGTCGTCGCTGCGCTCGATGTGGTTCCAATGGCTGACCACCAGCTCGCGCGGGCTGAAGACGCCCCAGCCCAAGACCCCCTCGCGCGTTTTTCCAGCGGCGTCCAGGAGCGGCCCAAGTCGGCGCTGTAGAACAGATTCTTGGCGTGATATCCCCGGGCGAGCACGGTCCGGCCGTCGCCCGGTGCGAGCGCCGCGCCGGTGATGCCGCCGCGCGATTTCGCGCCGGGTCGTCGAAGCTGGCCAGCGGCTGCCAGGTTTTTCCGCCGTCGAGCGAGCAGGCCGAACCGGAAGAGCCCGGGATATCGCACCAGCCGAAGACGCCGATCTTTTTACCGTCGGCGTGGATGTCCATGCACAGCGGGAAGGCGCCGCAATAGCCCACGGCCGGATCGACCAGGGCGTAGGTCTTGCCGCCGTCGGTGCTCTTGAGTGCGGCGTGCCCCTCGACATACAGATCGCCGCTCTTGGGATTGACGGCCAGATAACCGCCGCCGATGCCTTCGGAAAACGCCCGCTTGAGCACTTCGGCCGGGGCGGTGATGGCGGCCTGATCGGAGGCGATGGGCAGCCATTTTGGCTCTTCTGCGACGGCCGGCGCGAGGGTGGCCAGGAGCAAGGCCAGCGATGCGGCGCTTCGATATGGGGCGAATCGCGAACGGGGCAGACTAAGGATTATCTGCTGGGGCGAGTATCTGAGCATTGTCGAGGTCCAAACGATTGAAGTTTAGGTGTGAACGAAAAATAACTTCGGCGCTCAACCTCTCTCCCTCCGCGGAGAGGGCAGGGTGAGGGTCTGCCAGAAGCCGAGGTTATTTTTCGTGCGCGTCCTTAGCGATCAGGCGGAGTTGAATCAAGCAGGCGTCGGTTAGCGATGAAAGGTTGCCGCCGTTCGTCGCAAAATGGACGGCCATGTTTCTCCACGACCTCGACATTTGGCCGACCCTCAATCTGACAACCAAAGATCCTCGCCCGGTCGGTCGCCCACCCTCTGACGACTACTGACCCTCAACCTGACGCCGACGGACCCTCACCTCTCCCTGGAGGGAGATGGGGGTTGGCGGGCGCTTGGTGCGACGCCACCAGTTCAATTTCTTGCCGGCAACGTGGCCACGCGCGTGGCGGCTTCGAGCGGACGGGGATTGTTCAGCCCGCCGCAGGTGACGATGATGCTGTCGCCCACGATCGCGGCGGAGGGGGCCAAAAGGGGCTGGGGCATGCTGCCCAGCGTACACCAGCGGTCGGCCGCCGGATCGTACTCGATCAGGTCGCTCACGACATTGCGCGGCGGCGAGGAACTATTGCACCTGCCGCCGACGACGAGAATGCGGCCCTTGTGGACGATCGTGCTCGACTCGAAATGGCTGCGGCCGTCGGGCAGGCTGGCAATGGCCGACCACTTGCCGCTCGCCGGATCGAATACCTGGCAGGTGGCTATGTCGACCTGCTTGACGTCGTGCCCATACTCTCCGCCCAGCGCGTAGATCTTGCCGCCCAGGACGGCCGAGCTCAGATGACCTCGCGGGTCGGGCAGGTCGGCCTCGCGCCGCCAGGCCGTGGGGGCTTCGAGCGACAAGACCCAGTGATCGGCCGAGTCGGTATTGCGGTCGGGCAGGTAGCCGCCAAAGTAGTGCAGTTGCCGGCCGACAATCGCCAGGGCGCCCGCCGCGCAGCGCGCTCGGGCAGCGGCGGGCCGGGGCTCCAGGAGTCGGCGGCCAGATCGTACTTCCAAACTTCATCGGTGACCGGGCCCGGGTGTTTGCCTTTGAAACCGCCGGCCAGCCAGATCGTGTTGCCGTCGACGGCCGGATTCAAATGCGTGACTTCGCTGGGCATGTTCTTGCGTCGCGTCCAGGCGTCGGTCGCCGGGTCGTAGACGTCGACCTGCGGCGAGGCGCCGAGTTCGCTGTCAAATCCGCCGAACAGGTAGAGCTTGCCATCGACGGCGGCGGTCGGCGCATTCGACCCGCGCAAAGGGAGAGGGCGCGGCAGTTTTCCACTCCAGAGCAGCGGCCGGCGGGCTCGGTTCGGATTTCGGCTCCTGGGGTTCGGCCCCGGCAGCGGCGAGCTCTGCGCCGGGACGAGCGGCGACAGGGATATTGCCAGCAGGGCTGTAACGATCAAGGCAGCATAACGCATGGCAATAGCTCCGCGGGGAGGAGAGGGCTCGAAGCAGTACGGACGACCGTCAAAAGGTGACTGGTGGTAGTGGGCTTGTCGGTGCACTCGACGGCCCTTGCCTGGCCGGGCAGGACACGGCCTTGGGCGCGAGGCTCACTTTTTGCGCAGGATGCCGCGCGTGCGACCGGCGCGGGGGCCGATTGTCGAGCCCCAAGTTTATCTGACCACCTTCGGCAATTCCAACCGGGCAAGAGAATTTGCCACAGCCGGCGTCTCCCGCCCGCCGGGTTGGCAGAGAGAGGCAGATCGGGGGCCGCTCGCGCGGCTGTCTTGATGGGTGACGTCAGATGCTTTATTGCTCCTGACAGCAGCTCCTGGCAGGAATACAGTAATAGTAATACTGTCAGATGGCGATCCCCGGGGCGGCCTGTTTAGCGAGATGCGACCATGCAGCACTTGATTCACGGAGCGATTTTCCTGTTGGCCGCCCTCTTGGAAGTCGGCGGCGATGCGGTCGTGCGGCAGGGCCTGAAAGGGGGCGGAGCGGCACTGGTGCTGCTGGGCGCTCTGCTGTTGGGACTGTACGGCATCGTGGTCAATACGGTCGATCTGGATTTCTCGCGGCTGCTGGGCATCTACGTGGCCGTGTTTGCGCTGGTCAGCGTGCTGGCCGGCCGGTTCTATTTTCATGAATCAATCCCGGGCAGCACCTGGTTGGGCCTGGCGATTATCATCGCCGGCGGGCTGGTCATTCAGCTTGGCCCGATCGCCGGCGAGAAGCTGTTTTCGGGCGGCTGAGCTGGCGCAGCGGTCGGTTGACGGGTTTGTCCGCCGATGCGTCAGCCGCAGGGAACTACCGACTCCGGAGCATTGCAGCGCCTGCGGTTCAAAGAAAATTGACACCGAATCGGCCAACGGGCTAGAATCGCGGCAGCTTTTTCAGCCTTGCCCATGCTGCCGGACGACTGGCAGGGCGGTGCGGTCGGACACGATACGGACGGACCGCGCCCGAGTCATGCCATGCGCACCGCGAACTTCGTCAGCGCAAGCGCGCGAGACAATTCCACAGTGCCGCGATTCGGATGAATGCGGCTAGCAAGGCGAGCGATGGCGGGCGGCAAGACTTCTCATCCAACGCAGCGCGCCATCGGTGAGCGCTGGGCCGACCGACGGGCCCGGAGGGGCTTGCGCTTCGAGGCGCTCGAACCGCGCCAGCTGCTCACGTCGTCGGCGGTCGTGACATTCGAAACGACGGACGCCAGCGGCAATGTCCTGACGTCGGTGCCGGTGGGCACCAGCTTTCAACTCCGCGCGATCGTGCAAGACACCAGCGGCCGGGGAGCCAATGGGGGCGTGTTCGAGACCGAGCTCGACGGGACCTACAATCCCGCTCTGGCATCGATTCCGTCCGATTCCAAACATTCGGTTGTCACCTTTGGGCCAAGCTTCATCAACGGGCAGATCGAGAACACGCAGACGCCCGGTTTGATTTACGACACCGGCGGCTTTGGCGGACTTTACTCGCCCGGCTCGGCCCCCCAGATTCTGTTCACTGTTCCGGTCACGGCCTCGGCGCCGGGGACGGAGACCTTCACGCCCGCGCTCTCGGTGGCACTCGGGGCGGCGGTCTCCGTCTATGGCGACAACACGGCCCTGGCGGGATCGCAACTCACCTTCGTGCCGGCGACGATTACGATCACGGGCACCCAGCCGATCATCGTCGTGTCGGGTAGCGGCAATTCGATCGCCGACGGCAGCACGTCGCCGAGCGCGGCCCAGGGCACCGACTTCGGTTTGCACGAAGTCGGCGGCAATCCGCTGACCGAGACGTATACGATTGCCAATAATGGCACCACGCCGCTGTCGGTCGGCCAGGTCGCGCTGGGCGGAGCCGATCCCAGTGACTTTTCGGTCGCGACGCAGCCCGCCAGCACGGTCTCGCCCGGTTCCAGCACGACGTTCTCCGTACAGTTCGTGGCCGGGGCAGCCGGTGCGCGAACGGCCACGGTCAGTTTCAGCCAGAACGATCCCAGCCAATCGACCCCGTTCGCCTTTGACATCGTTGGCGAGGGGACGACGGCACAATTGGTGGTGACGGGTCTCGGCCAGGCGATTGCCGACGGCGCACAAACGACGGCTGCGACCGACGGCACCGATTTCGGCGTTGCTCCGCCCGGCAACACTCCCGTGGTCGAGACGTTCGACTTGACCAACACGGGCACCACCCCGGTCAATCTGAGTTCGATCACGGTCGGCGGCCCAAACGCGGGCGACTTCACCGTGGGAAGTGCGACCGGTGGTCCGATTGCTCCAGGAACGACCCAGACGTTTACGGTGTCGTTCGTGCCGCTTGCCGGACCCTCGGGTCAGCGGCTGGCGACCGTCAGCATTGACGACGATGACTCGACGCAGCCCAATCCGTTCTCGTTTGCGGTCAGCGGCGTCGCGCAGTTCCCGGCGATCGCGGTCAGCGGCAACGGTTCGCCAATCGGTGCCGGCGACACGACGACCAGCGCACTCAACGGCACCGACTTCGGCAGCCAATTCGCCAACACGGACGATGCCGGCGTAGGTCAGGTTTTCACCATCACCAATGGCGGAACCACGACGCTGACCGTCGGCCAGGTGACGCTGACGCAAAACGGCGGCGGGGCCTTCTCGGTGACCCAGCAGCCGGCGCAAACGCTCGGCCCGGGCGCATCGACGACGTTTTCACTTGCGTTTACGCCGACCGCGTTGGGCGGGCAAAGCGCCGTCGTCAATTTCACCCAAAGCGATCCGGCGCAGGTGTCTCCGTTCACCTTCGCCGTCAGCGGAACAGGGGTGTCGTCGACTGCCAATAATCTGGTCACGGTCGACTTTGAGACGACCGACTCCAGCGGCAACGTACTGACAAGCGTGCCGGTTGGCACCGCATTTCAGCTCCGTGCAGTGGTGCAGGACAATAGCGGCCGCGGCGTCAATGGGGGCGTGTTCGAGACTGAGCTCAATGGCACGTACGACCCTTCGTTGGCGTCAATTCCGTCCGATGCCGAACATCCGGTCGTGACCTTCGGACCGGACTTTTTCAATGGGCAGATCGAGAACACGCAAACCCCCGGCCTGATTTTCTACACGGGCGGTTTTGGCGGTATTTACCTGCCGGGTTCGTCGGCTCCCCAGTTGCTGTTTACCATTCCGGTCACGGCCACGACCGCCGGCGTTGAGACCTTCACACCTTCGGTTGACGCCGTCGCGGGGGCGGAGGTTTCGGTTTATGGCGACAATAGTCCCCTGGCCCAATCCCAAATCGCTTTCGTGCCCGCGACGATTCAAATCACCGGCGGGCAGCCGACGATCACCGTCACGGGCGGCGGCGAGTTGGTTGACAGCAGTGACTCTCCCAGCCCCGCCAACGGCACCGATTTCGGTGCCGCTGCCTACGGTGGGCTGCCGCTGAGCCAGACGTATACCATCCGCAACTCCGGCACGGGCGATCTGACGCTCTCCAATTTGTCGATCGACGGGACTAATTCCGGCGACTTTACGGTTACCACCCCGCCGGCCCCGTCGGTTGTGCCAGGCGGCCTCACGACGTTTACGGTGCAATTCGCGCCGCGGCGCTCGGCACGCGCACAGCCACGATCAGCTTTGACGAGAACGATCCAACCCAGGCCGATCCGTTCACGTTTCCCATCCAGGGTGAAGCGCTGCCCGGCGTGTCCGTCGCCGACGCACAGGCGACGGTGCCTGACGACTCGACTTTGTCGACCGCTGCCACCTTCACCGTCAGCCTCAGCGCGGCCGCATCGCAGATGGTGACGGTCAATTACACTACGGTCGATGGCACGGCCGTGGCGGGCACGGACTACCAGGCCACCAGTGGCACGTTGACGTTCCTGCCGGGAGCGACGAGCCAGACCATCTCCGTCACGGTCAACGGCACGCTGTACGCCAATCCCACCAAGCAGTTTTCCGTTTCGCTTACGCAGCCTGTCGGCGCGATCTTAACGGGCGCAACCGGGACGGGCTCGATCATCAACAACAATGTGCCGACCTGGACCAATCCGGTGGTTTCCACCGATGTCAACGGCGATGGGGCGGTGACGCCGATCGACGCGCTGGTGGAGATCAATTATCTCAATACCACGGGCGAAAGCGCTGACCCGGCGCCCCCCGACGGCAAGCACGCGTTTCTGGACGTGAACAAAGACGGATCGATCACGCCGCTCGACGCGCTGGTGGTGATCGACCAGATCGACACGGCTACGGCGCAGGGCAGGCCGCGGCTCAGGCTCAAGCGCTGGCAGCCGCTACGGCCAGCGCGCTTCCGGCGGCCACGACCAGTTTGGCGGTCAGTCCGGCCGCTGCGGTGAGTGCCGCCACGGCGGCCACCAGCGCCGCCACGAATGCCGGTTCGGCGCCGGCGTCGCAGTTGGTCGATTTGGCGATGGCGGTTTACAACGGCGAGGATCTGGCCATGGCCGGCAGTTCGCTGCCCGGTCCCTTGGGCAAGAGCCGGGCGGCTGGCCTCCATTGACGATTCTCCGGCGACTCACGGTGGAAAACGGCGAACCGCTGCTGGTGTGCCTGACGGGCACGCTGGGCCTGAAGCGGAAAGACGCCAAGAACCTGCTCAAGTTCGGCGCCGTGGCCGTCAACGGCGTGGCGGTGCGCAAGTTCGATCACCCGCTGGCGATCGGCGACCAGGTTGTGGTCAGCAGCGCTCAAACTGCCGCGGCGGAAGGCCGGTTGGACTTTGCCCGGATCCAAGTCGTTTACGAAGATGCCGCGCTGGTCGTGCTGGAAAAGCCGGCCGGCTTGCTGACCGTCGGGACGGACAACGACAAGACCGACACCTTGTTTTTTCGGCTGAACGAATACCTGCGCACGCATGATGCCGAAAATCCGGAGCGGGCCTTGGTCGTGCATCGGCTGGACCGCGAGACGTCGGGCCTGGTGTTGTTCGCCAAGAGCCAGGCGGTGCAGCAAAAGTTGCAAGAGTCGTGGCCGCAGGTCGAAAAGCTGTATCGGGCCATCGTGGCCGGAGAGCCCGAGCCCACGCAGGGCACGATCACGGGCTATCTGACCGAAACTTCGGCCTTGCAGGTGTTTCACAACGACCATCGCACGCCCGGCGGCCGGTTGGCGATCACGCGCTATCGCCTGCTGCAAACGCGGGGCGACTATTCGCTGCTGGAAGTCCGCTTGCAGACTGGCCGCAAACATCAGATTCGAGTCCACCTGGCGGGGCTGGGCTGCCTGGTGGTTGGCGACCGCCGCTACGGATCGAAAGAGGATCCCTGCGGGCGGCTCGGGCTGCACGCTTGCACACTGGTGTTTGCCCACCCGCTGACCGGGGAGCCGCTGCGATTCCATTCGCCGCTGCCGGCGGCGCTGGCCAGGCTGTTTCCCGGCCGGCCGGGCCCGGCCGCGTCAAGCGCGATTTCTAGCGTAACCGTTTGCTGGTGGCGGCCATTTGATAAGGCACTCCGCTCGCGTTGCGCCGCTCGGTATGAAGGGGATAAGGGGGAATGGCACTCGATTAGGGAACATCCCCGTTTGTAGGAGGCGACTGGTGATCGCCGACTCGCACTCGTTTGGCCCGCATGTCGGCGATCGGAGTCGCTTCCTACAGCGCTTAACCGAGTGCCATTCGGGGGTACGGGGCTGAAACGGGGATCGGGGGGATGAACGAGGGCACGAGCGAGTGAGTACGAGCAGGCTGAGTACGAGCAGATTGTGGCGTGGCCCCGTTCCAGTGATTATGCTGCGACTGCATTGCCAGACGGGCAGTCGGTCGGAATGAATTACGCTCTTTTGCCGGCTTCATTTTCCTTTGCGGAGAAAAATCATGACTACCCTGCGTCAAAACTACTTGCCGTTGTGTTTGCTGGCGTTGACCGTCGGATGGGGATCGATCTACGCGCAGTCCGGCCTGGGCGCAAAAGCCCGAGGTGGGTGACGCGGTTTCGGTGCCGCAACTGATGAAGAATTTGGACTCGGACACCGTCCACGTGGCGGGCAGCGCCGCGCGTTCGCTGGGCTTCATCTTTGCCCCGGGGGGCAAGGGCGGGGACGAACTGCCCAAGGTCACGGCCATGCTCATCGAGCGGCTCGATTCGCCCAAGGGGGCCGAACTGCGGAAGGAATCAGCCACGGCCCTCGGTCGGATGCGGGCCGCATCGGCCACCGAAGGACTGAAGAAAGCCATGGGCGATGAGGATATCGAAGTGGCCATGGCGGCCGGCGAGGCCGTCGGCCAGATTCTGCCGGTGGACGAAGCCCGGGCTTTCCTGATCAAGCGGGCGGCCGACGGCTCGGAGTCGGTCCTGGTGGCCTCGTATCACGGCCTGGCCCCGATCAGCAAACCGGAGGACGCCGCCTTCTTGATCGAGGGGCTGGCAACGAAGAATTGGCGCAGCCAGATGGACTCGGTGCGCGGGCTACAGCGGGCCGTGCAGGCCGGCGCCCAGTTGCCGCCCGAGGCCTACGACGCCGTGGCCGCGGTGATGGGTTGCGAGATCACCAACGCCGCCGATGCGGCCTCGCAGTTCTGCCAGGCGATTCGCAATAGCGAGTCGCTGCGGGCGGTACTCAAGGCGGCCGAGACCGACGGCGACGGCGATGCCGAGCGCGCCTGGCGCACCCGGGCTTACGCCTTGCGGACCGTCTATCACCTGGGCTGGCCGGTCACCCGCGACTCGCTGCCGGTCGTGATTCGCCAGTTGGGCGATCGCACCGTCAACGTCACGAACGAAGCCAAGCGCATTCTGGCCACGCTCCGCAAGGAACACTTGATGACCCAGGCCGACTTGTTCCCGCTGCTGCTGGTCGAGCTGGAAAAGGCCGAGCCGCTGCCGCTGGCGCGGGCATCATGGAAGAGATGGGGCAGCACGTCGATCGGCAATATGCCTCGCGCGTGGCCAAGGCGGCCGCCGCGACGCTCCAGGCGGCCGCGGACGACAAACCCCAATGGGCGGCCCGGGCTCACGCCGTCAATCTGCTGCGGCTGAGCAACTATCCGGGCGTGATGGACCTGATCGCCGCTTGTGTGGCGGACGACGTCACGAACCCTCGCCAGGCGGCCGGTCCGGCGTCGAGGAACTGGCCCCGCTGTGTACGCCCGAGCAGCGCGCTTCGGTCGCGCCGATCTTGTTGCCGCTGCTTTCCAAGCCGGTGGATTGGCACAAGACGGCCGTCGCGGCGCAGAGCGTGGGCCAATATGCCACGGCCGACTGCGTCGAGCCCTTGGTGCTGCTGCTCAGCCATAGCGTGCTCAACGTGCGCGAAGGAGCCAGTCATTCGCTGGTCGTGATCGCCGAGCGCGGCGACGAGCCATTGACCGCCAAGGTGGACGGCGCGATCTACTCCGAGTTGGCCGGCAATCCGCGGGCCTGGGAATTCGGCGCGCCGGTATTCGGCGCGCTGGAACAATTGAAGGCGATTCGCCAGTTGACCACGATTTTGGAGCGCGGCGATTGGCGGGCCCAGGCCAGCGCGGCCGAGGCGGTGGCCCGGATCGCGGCGATCCACAAGATCAGCGACAAGCCGCTTTCCGACGCGCTGATCGGGGCGGCCCAGAGCAAGGTTTTGCAAACGCAGGACTCGGCCAACAAGGCCCTGCGCCGCTCAACCGCGACGACAGCGAAAAGGAGTGAATCCCGGGGGGCAGGTTTGGAAAGCCTCAGGCCGCAACCAAGCGACCGCGCTCCGCCCGGCTCTCGGTCAGGCTGACTTAATCGTCTGCCGGACGCCTCGGACCCGAGCCGTATCGACGGCCAGGCCAGCGCCAGGCGGCGCAACCGGTATTTTCTGCCGGCTGAAAACGAGTGGCTTGCGAATGCAAAAAGTCTTTACATAATGGCACTACCGGGCCGTTGGCCGGAACTTGTATTGTGGGGGGCTGGCTGGCCCCTGTGGAGGTGTCCCCGCGGGATGAGGATGCAATGGGCATTGTGTGTCGATCCTGTCGTTTGGAGTTTCCGTTCGATCGCGATCGGGCGGGCGAAGTCGTCGAGTGCCCGTATTGCGACCGCTACAACACGCTACCGATGACGGACCCGGATGGGTCGTTGGAACCGCCCGACGATTCGCAGGCTGACCGCCCAGCCGCCGCGGCGACCGAGTCGGTCCGACCCGTGGCCTTGAACGGCTCGTCGCTGGCGCCGACTTTCTGCCTGCCTTGCCCGGCCTGTAAGCAAGAGCTGAAGCTGTACTTCTTCGATCGGCTCGATCCCTGCTGCCCACACTGCCGGGGGTCGTTGTGCGACGTGGAACTGCCCACGCCAAAACAGATTGCCGCAGCGGCCGGATCGGCGGCGGACGCCCAAGCCATCGGGGCGATTTTCGAGCGGCTGGCCGCGCAGAAACGGCAGCAAGCCGCTGCGCTACCCCGGGTGGTGGCGGAATGGATGGTCAGCGAATTCGATCGCCGTGACCGCCGCTTGCCGCTGCAACAAGCGGCCGCCGGCATCCGCAAGAAGTTTGGCGACGAGTTCACATTCCACAACGAGTTTGGCGAACTGGCGGTCGTTGAGGTCGTGCTGGCCGAATTTCGCAAGTTGACGACGAATTGCGTTGTCTGGGACCAGGGCGGCGGCTATTGGCGGGAGCGGAAGCCGGCCGAAGACCCCGCTCCCAAGGCGGCCGGCAAGCCCGACAAACTCGGCCGGCGGCGAAAGCGCTGAGAAACCCCGATCGTTTGCCATTGGCCGGGGCCGGCCAAGGGATGTGACTTGCCGCCAGGGCTGTTATAATCAACGGCCGCTTATGCGTCGGGAATCCCGCTTTCGTCAGAGCCCGCGGCAGGCGGACAACAGGGGAAACACGCCATGGAACAAAAGTTCGCAGGCACGCCGCAAGCCGAGATCCGGCTGGAAGGCCGCAAGGTGATTCGCGGCGAAGTGCAAAACGACTGGGCCTCGCGGCTGCAATGGCAGATCAAGCGCGACTCGCAGGTCATCGCCACGCCGGCCGCCCGGGCCGATAGCAGCTACGAGCATGCCGACGCGACGCCGGGCGAGTATGAAATCGTGCTGCAGATGTGGAAGTACGTCAACTACAACAAGCGGCCGGACGGAGAGTTCACCGACAGCAAGTTCGTCGACATTTCGAACGTGGTTACCTACAAGATTTGACGGGCTGCCGGGCAGGCAGCGAATGAAAAATCACTTTCGCACAATGTCGACCACGACCCGGAATGGAGCAGACCCTCATTCTGAATGGAGCGGACCCTCACCCTAACCTCTCCCTGGAGGGAGAGGGGTTGAGCGACTCGAGCTATTTTTCGTTCGTTCCGAAGCTGGCGTATCGGATTGTGATTGCAGAAGCGGGCACTTGCCCGAGGCTCTCCTCTTGGCGGAGGTCGGAAACGTGCTTCACGTCGGCAACGAAAAGATTTCGGTTTGCAGCGGGGTCACCCGGCGCAGTTTCTTCGAGCGCGGGGACGGCCGGTCTGGCCGGCCTGACGCTGCCCACCTTGCTCGATTTGCAATCGGCCGGCGCGGTCGACGAGTCGCGCACCAAGATCCGCAATTGCATCACGCATCTTTCTGGTCGGCTCGCCCGGGCATCTCGATACCTGGGACATGAAGCCCGACGCCCCGGACGACGTGCGCGGCAAGTTCAAGCCGATCAAGACCAACGTCCCGGGCATCCAGATCTGCGAGCATTTTCCGCTGATGGCGCGGATGATGGACAAGGTGGCGCTGATCCGCAGCCTGCACCACAACACCGGCGCGATCGCACGAGAACGGCCAGCGCTGGATGATGACCGGCCACGACTTCAACCCCGACGACATCAAGCCGCACGCCGGCAGCGTGATCTCCCGGGTGTTCGGTCCGCAAGCGGCGATCTGCCGGCCAACGTCATCCTGCCGGGCACGATCGGCAACACCGGCGCCGGCCCGCTGCACGGCCAGACCGCCGGCTACCTCGGCAGCGCCCACGAGCCGTTCTTCCTGAACGCCGATCCGGCGCCGGCCGACTTCAAGGTCGGCGACCTGGAAGTCGCCGCCGGGCCAGACCGAACTCGCGCGTCGATGCCCGGCAAGCCTGCTCGAGCAGCTCGACGACTTGCAGCGCCGCACCGAGACCAGCGGCCTCGCTGGATGCACGACACGTCGTACGCCCGGGCCTTCCGCCTGCTCACCTCGCCGCGAGGCCAAGAGGGCGTTCGACCTGGGCCACGAGAGCAGACAAGCTCCGCGATCGCTATGGCCGCAACACGCTTCGGCCAAAGCTGCCTGATGGCCCGGCGGCTGATCGAAGCGGGCGCCCGCTACGTGACCGTGAACCACTTCGACACGGTCTTCAACCATGTCCTGCTGGGACATGCACGCCGACGGCGGCGGCCTGAACAACACCTACCTCGACTACGAACGGCATCTCTGCCCGCAGTTCGACTGGGCGTTCACGGCCCTGGTCGCAGACCTGGAAGCACCGCGGCCTGCTGGAGGAGACGGTCGTCGCCGTGCTCAGCGAGTTCGGCCGCACGCCGCAAGCTCAACGACCGCGGCGGCCGCGACCACTATCCGCCGGCCTGGACCAATTTCCTGTGCGGCGGCAACATCCGCGGCGGCCAGGTGATCGGCTCGACCGACAAGATCGGCGCCGCGCCCCGACGATCGCCCGATCGAACCGCCGCAGATGCTGGCCTCGATCTACCACGGCATGGGCATCGACCTGGACACCGACGATGATGCCCGGCCCCGGCGACCGGCCCGTCCGCCTCATCGAGGCCGAGCCGATCCGCGAATTGTTCTAGCCGCACATCGATGGCCGCCAACCATGAAGCGCATCGGACACTCACGACACCAGCGAGCCGTGGGGTTTATCCCCACGGTAGTTTGCCGATGCATCAGGCTGGATGCCGAACATCCTAGCGATCGCAAGCGGGGAGATTACGGCGCCGCGCACACGAGCAGAACATCCACCGCGGGGGTAAACCCCGCGGCTCGCCTTGGCATGCGCAGACACCGGCGAGCCGTGGGACGTCTGCACACGTGGAGCACTGCGCTGATCAGACTGTCCAGCGCCGCGGCGCTCGTCTCGACCATCCTGTGGTGCGGACCGGTCCAGGCCGCGCCGCTGGTGCGGAGCCTGAACGTGCGCGGCCTGCAAATCGGCGGCACCACGACACTGGTCTTGGAAGGGGCCGGTCTGCTGCCGACCCGCGCGTGGTGATGGCCGCGCCGATCGCCGCGCAGCAAGTCCTGCCCGGCGCTGCCCCGAATCGCGTGGAAATCGCGGTCACGCTCGACGCCGGCGCCGAGCCGGGGCTCTACAATCTTTATCTGGCCAACGAGACCGGGCTGTCCGCAAAGACGCTCGTCGCGGTGGACCGGCTCAGGCAGCAGACCTTCGATGCGCCGATCGAAGCTTTGCCGGTCGCGCTGCACGGCAAACTATCGGGCAGCGCCACGCTGCGGACCGCTTTCGCCGGCAAAGCCGGACAGCACGTGGTGTGCGAAGTCGAGGCCCAACGTCTGGGCGGCAAGCTGCGCCCGGTTTTGCACCTGAACGATTCGCAGGGCCAGCCGCTGGCCTGGTCGCTGCCGATGACAAACCTCCACGGCGATGCCCGCCTGGACGTCACCTTGCCGTCCGACGGCCAGTACACCGTTTCGCTCAACGACCTGGCGTTTGCCGGCCCGGATCCGAATCACTTCCGACTGAAGATCGGCGAGTGGCAATATGCCGACCTGGTCTATCCGCCGGCGGTCGAGCGCGGCAAGCCGGCGATGCTGCGGCTGATCGGCAATCTGCCCCAAGCGCCGGCAAGTGTGCAGTCGGCGGCCGACGCCGGGCAACTGTTCGTGCCCTGGCCCAACCCGGCCCAGGCCAGCGGCCCTCGGCCTGCGGCGCTGGTGAGCGACATGCCCGAGTTGGTCGAGTCGGATCAACGCGCCGAACCGCGCGAGGTTGCGGAGTTTCCGCTCGCCTTGAACGGCTGGATCGGGGCGCCGAACGAAGTGGATCGCTACCTGCTGAAAGTCCAGCCGGGAAGCAAATTCCACCTTGAAGTCTTTGCCCAGCGCGGCGGTTCGCAGCTCGACAGCATGCTGCAATTGCTGGGCGAAAAAGGCAACGTGCTGGCCGAGAACGACGATTTCGGCACGAGCCCGGACTCGGCTCGACTTTACCGTGCCCCCGGACGTCAGCTCGCTGACGCTCGCCGTGCGCGACCGCTTTGGCAGTGGCGGCGACAGTTATGTCTATCGCATCGTGATCGCGCCCCTGGGCAAAGCGGTGGCAGCGCCGGATTTTCGCCTGCTGGTCGAGCCGGAGCCTTGCAACATTCCATCCGGCGGCCGGCAGGTGCTCAAAGTGCGGCTCAGCGCGCCGCGGTTTCGAGGGGCCGGTGCAGTTGGAATTCGATCGGTTGCGGCGCCCGCGTCCAAGCCGAGGGGATGCAGATTCCGGCCAGTGCCAGCGCCACGCTGGTGACGCTCTCGGGCGCAACCACGGCCAGCCAGTGGCTGGCGACGCTGCGCGGAAGTCGCTCGATCCGCAGCAGCCGATCGCGCGCCTGGCGCAAAGCGAGCCGGAACTGACTGCCGCATCGCCGACTTCGACCAGTGACGAAATGGCCTTCGCCGCTACTGCCCGGGGCGAGATTCCCTTCGAGGTCCAGTGGCAAGCGCCCCCCGACGCAAAGCTGGTGCTCGGCAGCAAGCCGGCGGTCAAGGTCACGTGCCGCCCCGGCCGGCCGGATTCGACGGACCGGTGCGGGTCGTGTTGCTGACCAGCCAGAGCGCCGTCCGCAGCGGCGGCAACGTCGACCCCAACCGCACGCTGCGGTCGGAGCCCGGGCCGGCATTGGAAATTCCGGCTGACGGCAATGCCCAGAACACGTGGAATGCACGGCTGGCGGCTGACAAAGTGCTCGCCGACGCCCAGGCCGCGCAAGCGGTTGCCGGCAAGGCGCCAGCCCATGCGCAAGCTCAACAAGCGCAAGGCGGCGCCAATGCCGAGGCGGCGGCCAAAGCGGTCGAAGCGGCGACGAAAGCCAAGGCCGAAGTGGACAAACGGGTTGAAGATGCCCAGCAGAAGCAAACCGCCGCCACGGCTGCCGCGGTGGCCGCCGCCACTGCCGCCAAGAACGAGCTGGAATTCAAGCTGCTGGTGCCGCCCGATTTGCCAGGTCTGCCGCAGGGCCTGGCGCTGCGGGCCGAACTGCTGAGCCGCGACAAGCAAGTCGTGTTGGCCACGGCCTGCACGCCCGTGCAGGGCCTTTCGATCGTCAATCCCTTGGCCGTGACTTACACGGGTCCCACGAAGCCGCAGGCCACGCTGGATGCCAAATCCGGGCCAGCTTGAAGCTGACCGGCAAGATCGAACGTCGCGAAGGCCTGGCCAGCGAGGTGGCGGTTACGCTCGTCGGCTTGCCGCCGGGAATCGCCGTGCCGCGAATCGCGCTCAAACCCGATCAAACCGAGTACGAGTTGGAGATTAAGTTTCCGCCGAACTTTGCCCCGGGCGTTCTCGGCGACGTGCGGATCGTTGCGACCGGCAAGCTGGATCCTCAGGGGCCGTTGGAGAATCGCAGCAACGAATTGCCCCTGGCCATCGAATTGCTCGCCGCCCCATGAATCACCGCATGCATCAGGCCCTGATTGCTCGCTCGAACTTGCGGCCCTCGCGCCCGGCGATGTGGCTGGCGGCCATGCTTTTCGCGGTGGCCGTCGGCCCGGTTGCTGCGAGCGCGGCCGTGGCTGCCGAGCCGCCGCAGCCCGGGCGGCTGGAGGTGTATCCGCCGGCGATGTCGCTGGTCCACTCGCGGCGGCCGCACTCGATCCTGGTGCTGCTCGCGGCGCCGACGGCCAAACGACCGACCTGTCGACCTCTGCCACGCTGCAAAGCAGCAATCCCGCGGTGGCCCGGGTCGATGCGAGCGGCTGGGTGCAGCCGCTGGCCAGCGGCACGGCCGAGATCGCGGTGGCGGCAGCCGGTCAGACGGCGACCGTTCGGGTCGACGTGAAACTGCCGGACGTGCCGGCGGCCCACAGCTTCCGCCACGACGTGATGCCGGTGCTCTCGAAGGCCGGCTGCAACGCGGGTGCCTGCCACGGTTACTCGCTGGGCAAGAACGGATTCAAGCTCTCGCTCCGCGGCGCCGATGCGGCCGCCGACTACCAGTCGCTGGCCGGCGAGTTTTTCGAGCGGCGGATCAACCGCCATGATCCGCCGGCCAGCCTGCTGCTGGCCAAGCCGCTGGGCGACGTGCCGCACAAGGGGGGCGTGCGGTTCGATCGCGGCAGCCTGCTCGACGAATTGCTGTCGGGCTGGATCGCCGACGGCGCGCCGAGCGACGTGGCCGATCCGGTGCAGGTCGAATCGGTCGCCATCTTTCCCCAGTCGGCGGTCGTCTCGCCCGGGGCCCAGCTCCAACTGCAATTCATCGCCCGCTATAGCGACGGCAGCCAGCGCGACGTGACGCGGCTGGGCATCTATTCGTCGAACACCGAGTCCGTGGCTCGCGCGGACGACGAGGGGCTCGTGACCGCGATCGAACTGGGCGAGACGGCGCTCGTGTGCCGGTTCGAGCGGATGTTTGCCACCGCCAACCTGATCGTGCTTGAACCGAATCGGAGCTTCGAGCCCACGCCCGTGCCGACGGCCAACCTGATCGACCGCCACGTGGTCGAAAAACTGAACGCGCTGCGGATCCAGCCGTCGGGCGTCGTCGACGACGCGCGAGTTTCTGCGGCGCGTCTATCCTGGATCTGATCGGCATTCAACCCAAGCCGGAGGAGCTGCTGGCGTTTCCGGCGGATCGGGACCCGGCGAAGCGGGCCAGGCTGGTCGAGTCGCTGTTTGCCCGGCCGGAGTTCGTCGACCGCTGGTCGCTCAAGTGGGGCGACCTGCTGCAGAACTCGCGCAGCAGCCTGAGCGAGCAGGCCGTGTATGCCTTTCGCGAGTGGATCCGCACGGCCGTGGCCGGCAACATGCCGCTGGACAAGTTCGCCAGAGCTCTGCTGACCGGCAGCGGCGGGGTGTTCGAGGACCCCACCAGCGCCTACCTGGCCGTCAGCAAAGACGCGGACGACACGCTGCAGCGCGCGACCCAGGTGTTTTGCGGCGTGCGCATGCTCTGCGCCCGCTGCCATCCGCATCCGTTTGAGAACTGGACTCAGGCCGATTACTATGGCCTGCACAGTTTCTTCAATCAGGTGGGCACGAAGAACGATCTGCGGTTGCCGGGCGTGGCGAACGCGCAAGCCGTGGTCGTTGAACCTGCGCGGCCGGCTACTCGACCAACCCCCGCATGCGGGCAGGCCCAGCCGCCGCGATTTCTGGGCGGCGGCGAGCCCGAGATTGCCGCCGGAGTCGATCGCCGCGCGATCTACGCGGCCTGGCTGACCTCGGGCGAGAACCCGTTTTTTGCCCGGGGCATGGCCAATCGCATCTGGAGCTACTTCTTTCACCGCGGCATCATCGACCCGGTGGACGATTTGCGGACGACGAACCCGCCGATCAACCCGGCCTTGCTCGACGCGCTGACGAGCCGACTTCGTGGCGCACGGCTTCGACGTGCGGCATCTGATGCGGCTGATCGTGACTAGCGAGACGTACCAGCGCGACAGCCTGCCCAACGAGACCAACGGCCACGACGAGTCGAATTTCGCCCGCTTCATTCCGCGGCGGTTGCCGGCCGAGTCCCTGCTCGATTCGCTGGTGCAAGCCACCGGCGTGCCGGAAACTTCGGCGGAGCGCCGGCCGGCTTCCGCGCCGCACAACTGCCGGACGCCAACGTGCAGAGCGACTTTCTCGGCCTGTTCGGCAAGCCGCAGCGGATGGAAGCCTGCGAGTGCGAGCGCGACGACGGGTCGAACATGCTCCAGGCGCTGCACCTGATCAACGACCAATCGATCTTGAGCCGGGTGGCGGCCGCCCGGTGGCCGGGTGGCCGCAATGCTCAAGCAACCGCTCTCCGACCAGCAGCTCGTCGAGCAGATCTATCTGTGGACGATCGTCCGCCTGCCGGATGCGCGGGAGATGGAGGCGGCGCTCGCATTTCTTCCGGCCCGATGAGCGCAAGCGCGACGAATCGGCCCAAGATCTGATGTGGGCGCTGCTCAACAGCCGCGATTTTCTGCTCGTGCAGTAAAGCGGATCTCAGCGAAAACGGGTCGATCGAGAATGCCGGACGAGGGCCAAGAGGAAGGGGATAGGGGGATGGCAGGCAAAATTCGGAATTCGGAATTCGGAACTCGCAACGGCAGCCGAATTGCGATTCTGGTATTGGCGCTCGCGATCGTATCCCGCATCGCCGGCGGCGCTGCGCCGGGGCTGGATCTGCCGGTCATCGACCGCGCGGCGGCCGAGAAGATCGGCTTCCGGCACGACGTCTGGCCGATCGTCAAGCGGCACTGCCTGGCATGCCACAGCGGCGCGAGCCCCAAAGGGGGCCTGCGCCTGGACAGCGTGGCCGACATGCTCAAAGGGGGCGAAAGCGGCCCGCTATTTGCCCCGGGCAAACCCGACGAAAGCCTATTGGTGCAGATGATCGCCGGCGAGCGGCCCGAGATGCCCAAGAAACAGCCGCCGCTCAGCGCGCGATCGTGTCACGCTCGTGCGGGGATGGATCCTGGCCGGCGCGAAGGACGATTCCCCGGCCGGCCCGACCGTCGAGCCGGCGCGCAGATTCCGGCGACGTACAAATTCGCGCCCGCCGTGACCAGCGTGTCGCTCAGCCCCGACGGCAAGTTGCTGGCCGCTGCTTGCCGCAGCGAGTTGGTGCTGATTGCGGCCGATGCGGACGAGCCCCCGCGCCGATTGCCAACGCGCTGCGACCTCTTGACGCACGTCGAGTTCAGTCCCGACGGGACGCTCGTGGCGGCTGCCGGC
Source organism: uncultured Planctomycetia bacterium (assembly GCA_963699445.1). Lineage (GTDB taxonomy): Bacteria > Planctomycetota > Planctomycetia > Pirellulales > PALSA-1355 > CAWCAX01. The sequence goes on along the minus strand of CAVOTX010000011.1, from coordinate 633,353 downwards.
GGATCGCCGGCGCGGTTCGGCGAAGTGCGGTTCTATCGGGTGGCCGACGGCAGCCTGGCCGCCGAGCGCCGCGTGAGCGGGGACACGCTGTTTCGCGGCAGCTTCGCTCCGGATGGGCAAGCGATCGCGTTGGGCGGCGCGGACGGAGCGGTTTACGTCGTGCCGATCGATCCGGCCGCGGCCGTCCGCCGGCTGGAGCTGCACAGCGACTGGGTGCTGGACGTGGCCTTTACGCCGGATGGCAAGCTGCTGGTTTCCGGCGGCCGGGACAAGGCCACCAAAGTCACGTCGCTCGAATCGGGCAAGCTGATCCGGGCGATCGATGCCTCGACCGATCTGGTTTCAAGCGTGGCTGCCAGCGAGCAATTCGCCCTGTCGGCCGGCCGAGCGCGGCAATTGATCGCTTACGAATTCAAGACCGCGCTCGAAGGCATCGAAGTCTCGGGAGGCGGCAACGATGCCCGGCCGGTCAGCAAGCGCGATCAGTACGCCAAGGCCTTCGAGGCGCGAGCCGGACGAAGTGCTCGATCTGGCCACCAGTGCCGACCGCAAGCTGCTGGCCGTGGCCGGCGCGTACGGCGAGGTGCGCGTATATAAAGTGGCCGATCGCCAGCGCGCGGCGATGGTGGCGGTTACGCCGCCGCCGGTCTATGCCGTCGCACTTTCAGCCGACGGCAGCCGGCTGGTCGTTGGCACCAAGAGCGGGGTGGTGCAGCTCTACGAATTGCCGGCCGGCAAGCTGCTCAAATCGCTCGTGCCCGTCCCGGTCGCCGAGGGCGTTGCGGCGAAGTAGCGTAAAGCGAGCAGCCGCCCGGCCCAAGTGCGTTGGCACAGGCCGTAAGGCGGTGAGCGCGACGTTTCCGGCGGGAATCCGCCGTCCGCGGCCGCCCGGAAACCCGGTTCTCAGGGGGGGTATGCCGAAAAGCAGGGGCGATTTAGCACTTAATGGGGTGCAACCAGCCCCAACGGTGATTATTCTTAAACCGTGGCAACGAAACCGTGCCGCGGCTCGTCAAGACGGTCGCAAACGGTGGTTTGGTCCACGGACTTCAAGATCAGCCCATCGCGTCGGCCTGCGTCTGATCCTGCTTTCAACCCGGCGAGACTGTCATTGCGGCGACATGGTTTAATGGGACGATACCGCTGGCACGGCGAAACAATGAAATGTCGGCGGCGGCGGAATCGCTCGAGGCCGCATAACGCGAAGCAAAGCAGGGTGCCAGCTCTTGGCCAGGTCTCTGCCCTGGCAACGCTAAAAAGGAAAGTGATTATGGCTACTGCAGGCTCAATGTCGCGTACGACTTCGCTGGTTCGACCGTGGAACGTGGCGCTGGCCGCATTCCTTCTGCTGTCGGCCGCCAGCGCTGCCAGCGCAAATCGTGGGCGGCATTCAGCAGCAGGTGGGCGGTGTCTGGATCGGCACCGACGGTGTGTTGCGAAACCGCGAGACGGACGAAACGAACCAGGTTCGCGACGCCTGGGCCAAGGCGCTGCGCGCCGTGCCGGCCGAATTGAAGGCCCTGGGACTGCGCAAAATTTCGCTGCGTCGATTGGAAGCCGCGATCGCCGAGCACCGCAAGTCCGGCGCCCCGCTCGACGATGAAATGAAGTACCTGGCCGGCATTCAGCGGATTCAATATGTATTCGTCTATCCCCAGCAGCAGGACATCGTATTGGCCGGGCCGGGCGAAGGCTGGAAACTGAACGAGCAAGGCGAGGTCGTGGGAGTGACTACCGGTCGTCCCGTGATGTGGCTTGACGACCTCGTGGTCTCGCTGCGAACCGCCCAGGCCGCTCGACAGACGGGCATCAGTTGCTCGATCGATCCGAGCGACGAAGGCATCGTGCCGGCTGCGCGGACTGGCCACGCAATTGGCGCAGGGTGGCGAACCCAACGTCCCCGCGGCGACGGCCGCCATCGAAGAAACCTTGGGCATGCAAAAGATCAGCGTGACGGGCGTGCCGGGCGACAGCCATTTCGCTCGCGTGATCGTGGCCGCCGATTACAAGATGAAACGGCTGGCAATGCGCTTCGAGCCGACCCCGATCAAAGGACTGCCGAGCTTCCTGGACATGATGAAGGCGGGTCCCAAGGGCATGCAGAACATGTTGCCGCGTTGGTGGCTCGAACCGAACTACGAGAGCTTGCTGGCCTCGCCCGACGGCCTGGCCTACGAGTTCCGCGGCGCCAGCGTGAAGGCGGCTACCGAAGAAGACTTCGTGACCAGCACGGCGCTCGGCAGCGGACCGGCAAGGCCAACCCCGTGGCCAAGAAGTGGGCCGACAACATGACGGCGCACTACGACGAACTGGCTGCGAAGGACGCGGTCTTCGGGCAGTTGCGCGATTGCATCGATCTGGCGGTCGTGGGCGCCTTGATCGTCAAGGATCATCTAGCGGAGAAGGCTGACTGCAGCTTGTCGGTCATGTTGCAGGACGAGCAATTGCCGGGCGAGCATTTCGGCGTGCCGAAACAAGTCGCCTCGAAGTCCAGCGTGCTGAAAAAAGGCTCGAATTGGTTGATCAGTGCCTCGGGCGGGGTGTTGATTTCCAGTTGGAGCATCGCCGCCAAGAGCGAGCCGTCCGACACGCTGGCCCCGCAGCGCGAGAAGGCTGCGCCGGACGGTCAGAACTGGTGGTGGAACTGAGCGCCGTCGCTGCTGGGCGGCGGGCAACTCGACGTTCCAACATCTGAGCGTACGGCAAAGAATGCCGAGCGCCCGCCTTGAATTCCAGGCGGATCCTGCGCGCGTCTGCCTATCTGCTTGTCCACGTTCATCTGCGATGAATGGCCAGGTCGCTGGCTGCAAAGTTGATGACGCCGTCTAAACCTTGGACGGCTGACTCGTGCTTGAAGTGGAATCCAAGAGTTATCGCAGATGAACGCAGATACGAGCAGCGATGGGAAGAAAAGATAAGACAGGCGGGCAAGGGTTATCGACAGACAGCGGCGTGACCCACGGCGGATAAATCAATCGTTGATTTGCGAGTCACGACAGGGAGGCTTTTGTCGCTGCCGTTAGCAACGCGAACAATCGGTCGACTTCGCGGGCCGTCTCGTCGTCGAGACTCCAGGCGTTGGGCCGGCGGCGACGGTCGGTGGCAAACAAGCCCCGCCGGACCAGCAGGTATTTCTCGATCGCCAAAAAACCGTCCAGACCGGCCTGCATCTGCAAGGCGACGATCGCGCAGATCGGCAAGTGCAAGCGATAAATGGCCGCTTCGTCGCCGTGGGCAAGCGCCCGCCACAGGGCCACGATGGCGTCGAGCATTTCCATGCCGGGCATCGTGCCGGCAATGCCGCGGCGGTAGCAGTCGACCAGGGCAATGCCGCCTGATCCGTCGAAGATTCTGCTGCGCCGCCCGTCGCATCGCGCAGGGCCGAGACGTTGGGGCCTGGCGGCGCCGCCTCGGGCTTGAAGAGAATTTTTCCCGGCCCGTAGCGCTCGAGCAAACCGACGTGTACCTCCTGCGGTATGGCCCGGCCCACGTAGGCCGAAGCATCTTGTACCACCAGCGGCAGATCGACCGCAGCGGCCAGTGCCGCAAAATAAGCCGTAATCTCGCCGTCGGGCAGGGGGGTGGTCGTGGGCGGGATGGCCATGATCGCGTCGCAGCCGGCTTGCTCTGCCGCGCGGGCGTAAATCAGCGCCTGCCTGGTGCTTTCGGCCCCCACGCTGGCCACCACGGCGCCGCGACCGGCCGTCAGCTCGACGAGCAACTGCGGCAGCGCCAGGCGTTCGTCGTTCGTGAGCCGCAACAACTCCGACACCATGCCGGTGCAGACGCCGTCGGCCCCTTGGGCAAACGCCCAATCGACCTGCCGGCGGAGCGACTGACGATCGATCTCGTCATTGGCCGCAAACGGCGTGTGGGCGATCGGCAGCACGCCTTCGATCGTGCGTGGCATGGCGGTTCCTTGTTGGCTGCGACTTTTCTCTCCGGCCGGCTGATTTGCTGCGCGGTTACCAGTCTCCCACGCTGCCGTCGGCGTAGAACACGCGTTGCGGCAGCTCTTGCTGGAAGGGATGTTTCTTGACTTCCGCTTCGTTGATCGCGATGCCCAGGCCCGGCCTCGCGTTGGGGCGGACGATGCGGCCGACCGGCTCGACCGCAAAACCTTCCTCGACCACGTCCGCCCGCCAGGAGACGTCGGCGTGCACGGTTTCGCAAATGATGTAGCCGGGCTGCGAAAAGCCGAATTCCAGCGAGGCCGCGGTGCTGACCGGCCCTTGCGGGTTGTGCGGCGCCAGGGCAATGCGATAGGCGTCGGCCAGGGCGGCGATCCGCCGGGCTTCGGTCAGGCCGCCGCAATGCGTGATGTCGAGTTGGCAGATGTCGCAGCCGCCGGCGGCGAACAAATCGCGGAAGGCGGCCAGGCTGGTGATCCGCTCGCCCGTGGCCATCGGCGTGACCAGCGCCTGGCGGATCATCGCCAGGCCGGCGATGTTTTCCGGCCAACACGGTTCTTCGAGGAAGTACAAACCGTACGGTTCAAGCGCCTGGCCGAATTTCAGGCCCATCGCCGGCGAGGGCCGGGCGTGGCAGTCGACCATGATGTCGACCTGTTCGCCCACCGCCTCGCGCATCGCGGCCACGGCCGCTTCGGCGGCCCGGATCGGCCGCAGGCCTTCGATGGGCATGGTCGGCGGCACGGCCATGCACTTGAAGGCCGTAAAGCCGTCGGCCACGGCCTGGCTGGCCAGATCGGCGAAGCGCCGGGCGTCTTGCGTGCGGGTTTCGTAGAAGTCTTCCATCCGGCCGCCGCCCAGGTGGCAATAGGTGCGGATGTAATCGCGCACCGGTCCGCCCCAAAGTTTGGAGCAAGGCAGGCCGGCCACTTTGCCGGCAATGTCCCACAGGGCGACGTCGATGCCGGACATGGCCGTCGAGCGAACGATGCCGTGCGAGTGCCAGAAGTGCTGGCGAAACATCATCTGCCACAGGTGCTCGATCCGCGTCGGGTCCTCGCCGACGACCAGTTCGGCCAGGTCTTCGATCGCGCCGACGACGCTGCGCGTGTGCCATTCGAGCGTGGCTTCGCCCCAGCCGAACAGTCCCGGCTGGTCGGTCAGGACTTTGACGAAGATCCAGTTGCGCATCTGCGCATGGCAAACGTGAGTTTCGATCCGGGTGATTTTCAAGCAGGCGATTCCTGGGGACCGGTTCTGCGGCGAGGAGCTGCTGTTTCGGCTTCCGCTTTCATTTCGTATCGTTCCACGTTCGCGGCCAGAAGGGGAACCCTGACCCTACCCTCCCCCTGTAGGAAGAGGGATCTCGGACAACTGGCGTTCGAACTCTGCGATCAAACGCTCCAAACAGCCGGGGGCCAGCACCGCCACGGTCTCCGAGTAAATGCCTTTGCCATAAGCATCGGCCGAGGGTAAATAGGACGGCCGCGAGCCGCCGGCCAGCGTGGCCACCACCAGGGGCACGCCGGCCAGCCGCTCGCGGAGCGTGGTTTGTAGCACGTTATAGTGTTCTCCCTCCAGGCACAACCAGATCGCGCCGCCGATCCGCCACCACAGGATCTCGAAGGGAAACGTGCCGCCCGGCGGCAGCGTGGCCAGGCGCGTCAGCAGCCGGGTTTGTCGCTCGACCATGGCGCGGGCATCGCGCTGGCCGATTTCATCGCCAGCCGCTTGGGCTTGCCGTTCCATCGAACTCCAGTGTGCCAGGTCGCGCTGGACCTGCTCGCGGCGCGGCAAGTCGGAGCGATAATCGAGCGGCAGCACCGAGCGCTGCACGTACCAGTCGGACAACCGGGCGCGGGCCAGCTCGGGCAGCGGCACGTAGGCCCACGTGCCTAGCGTGGCTCCGGAGACGACCGGGCCCTGATACTCGAAACGCATCCCGGGCGGCGGCAAGGCCTCGAGCGCCGACAGTGCCGCATAGGCCAACTGCCGGCCGTTGCGGTCGGCCACCGCCGGATCGGCGACAAAACCTTGCCGCGGCCCGTTATCGCCCGAGGCGCCTTGAATGAACACGCAGGGTGCGCCGGTCGCCTGCTGCACCGTGTCGCACAGGGCTCCGGGAAAGTCGGGACTGACGAGCGTGTTGCCCCAGGCCAGCGTGGTGGGGTGACAGGCATAGTTGACGATCGAGGCCAGCGGCCGCGAGTCGGCGTCCGTCACCCGTGCCACCAGCACGGTATCGTCGGTCGTGCCCTGGGGATTGAATCCGCAGACGTATTGCCCCAATTTGGCATCCCAAAAGTGGCGCTGCCGGGCCAGGTCGCAGCGGCCCTGGCCGTAGACGATCGCGGCCGGCCGGGCGCGGCGGCGGGCGTCTTGAATCAGGTTGCCGACCGTCACGGCCACGGCGTCGAGATAGCCGGCGATCAACTGGCCGCCGGGCAGGTTGCTCCGCGCGAGGTCCATCAGGCCGGCGCCGTGCGTATGCGTGAACAGGTACACGCAGCGCTCGGCGGGCACGGCTCCGACCTCCGCCGCGCGGCGGGAGAGATTGTCCATCTCCGGGGTGCCCAGCAGGCAATGGTCGAGCGAGACCACGATTTGCTCGTCGTCTTGCCCGGCGAGCGACTGAAATACCATCGCCTTGGCCAGCAGGGGCCGATGGACGCCGGTGGCACGGTCGTGAGTGGCGGCGCCCCACATGCGGTGATAGATGCCCGGCGGCGGGGTGATTTCGGCCTGGGCCACCGCGAAGCGGCAGGCACTTTGCGGAGTATCGACATGTGCCATAGGCTGGCCTTCAGGAATGTTCGCCGGCCAAGGGGGCACCACGGTCGTTCGGCTTGACGTCGAAGACTGAGCCGTTGGGATTGAGCAGCGACCAGCAGATGGCCGCGGCCAGGTAAATCAGGGCGATCGAGATCAGCACGTGGCTCCAATCGTGCGTTTTCTCCAGCAGCCAGCCGACATACTTGGGAAATACGGCCGAGCCAACGCTGCCGGCCATGTTCATGATACTGAACACGATGGCCACATGCGCTCCGCCCATGTCCATGGTGATGGCGAACGCGCTGACTCCGCCCAAGGCCATGGCCAGACAGGCGGCGCCGATCAACAGCACGGCGAGATGAATGCTCTCGACCTGGCTGGCGAGCGCGAACAGCCCCGCGCAAGCGAGCAGGTTGATCACCGAAAAGCCCTGCCGGGCCCAGCGCCGGCTGCCGGTGCGGGCCAGGATCCAATCCGACAGGGCGCCGCCGACGATGCCGCCGAGGATCAGCATCCACAGCGGCACGCCGGCCAGCAGCGCAACTTCGTCCGGCGAAAGCACGGATGATTCTTTCAGAAAAGTGCCGAACCAGGTGCCAAACAAGACCTGGGCGGCGGCGCGAAAGAATTGCTGGCCGCAGATCAGCCACATCGGCACGCTGCGCAGCAAGACGCCCCAGGGCAGCGACTCTCGCGCCGGCGGCTGGGTTTCGTTCGCGACCAGCTCCACCGCAGCGGCCGGCGGGGCGCCGCGGATGATCGCGAGTTCGGCCGCATTGACCTGGGGGTGAGCCTCGGGTCGATCGCGGAACCAGAAGTAATACACGACGGCCCAGGCCAGCCCCGGCAGGGCCAGCGACATGTAGACGGCCTGCCAAGACCAGCCGGCATGGTTGCGCAGCCGACCACAAACGATCGGCGAAATCACTCCACCCAGCGACATGCAGCTCGCCAGCAGGCCGCTGGCCAGCGCGCGCCGCGAGGCCGGCAGCCAGTCGCGAATCGCAATCATGGCGCAGGGAAACAGTCCGGCCTGAGCGGCGCCCATCAGCGACCAGACCACCAGCAGGCTCAGCCAATTGCCACAGAGCCCCATCAAGCCAGTCCAGAGCGACCAAAGCACCGCGTAGAGCGACAGCGATCGCCGGCTGCCCCAGCGGTCTCCCAGCCAGCCGGCCGGAATCTGAAACAGGGCATAAGCAGTGAAGAAGCCCGACATGACCGAGCCCAACTGGCTCTTGTCCAGCAGCAAATCTTCGCCGATGGGCGTAACCAGGTCGTTGATGGCGTATCGCTGTACATAAGCGATCGTCGCCGCGGCGCACAGAATGCCCAGCACCCCGAAGCGCACACGAGTTGGCCGCGAATCGGCTGCCGAGCCGCCGAGTGAGGGCTCTTGCCGATCGCCCACGGGTCTGGGTCGGTCGGAGTGCAACGCTCCCGATGAACTCACTCAGGCAGTCTCGCTTTCGCACTTGCTGGAGCACGGAAAAAGGGGACAGGCACCCCGCGGCGACACAACCTTATCGAGAAACCCATACGCTCGCCCGGAGACGAGTCACGTGCGGACTTGTTTTAGAAGACCTCTTCCCCTCTCAAGCGGGTGCGTTTTGACGAGCTGCCGCTCCGTCTCGGTCAGTACACCCTGCACGGCGAACCACGAGCAGATCGTCGAGTAAATGGGTAGGTATCTGCTTGGGCCCGCGACCCATCTACTCCCGTTCAAAGCGAGTGACCAGCTCGCATATCACGGCCTCGATCTCCCTGCGTTTTCCTGGCGGCTGCGGACCCTTCCCAGGTACAAGATTGAGGGCCAACAGCCCGAAAAGGCAAGAAGTGAGCGAACATAAATCCCGGGTGCATCTGCCGGGCATGATACCAAAGAAGAATTTCACTTGCATTCCTTGGCTCGAAGCGTACAATACCGTCCGAGCTTGTGAAGGAGTACCGGCTTGGATACGCAGTTAGTTCATGCGATCGGATGACTAAATAAAGAGCAACCCGGCGGTGCCGGATAGCTCGTTAAGAAGTAAGCCGACGTGGTGGAAGGCCTTCGGGCGTTCCGCCACGTCGGCTTTTTTTTCGACGGTCCGAAAACGGCGGTAACCCCAGGGACGAAATCGATGGAACAGCCCACCTTAAGCATGGCTCAGCAAGTTGCCCAAGCGGCAAGTGCTTTCCAGCAACAACGAACCGGCCACATGCCAAAAGCGGTTACCGTGGTGTTGAGCGAGGACACGCTGGTGATCACGCTGCACGGGGCGTTGTCAGTTGCCGAGGAAGCCCTGGCGAAGAGCCCGGTAGGTGCCGCGCGGGTGCAGGACTTTCACCGGCAATTGTTCGCCACTTCCTGCGAGCCGCTGCGAAGGGAGATCAAGAGAATCACCGGTGTGGACGTGCGCGAATCGGTTGCGGAGGTCGAACCGAGCACGGGCACAGTCGTGCAGGTGTTCACAACCGGCACGATGGTGCAAGTGTTCCTGCTCGCCCATGGCGTACCAACGAGTACTTGGAATGGAACGACCCTAACTGATCCGATATGAAACTGGAGGTGCTGCTGTGCTGATCTTAACAAGAAGGTATCGGGAAGCAGTCGTCATCGGCGGCTTCGACGGCTTCGACCGCGTACTCAAAATCACGATTTTTCGAATCCGCGGTGGCAGAGTACAGCTAGGCTTCGAAGCCGATGGCGATATCCCCATCCGCCGCTTCGAGTTGTATGAGCGAATCAAGGCCGGCAGTCAGCCGGACAAGCTGACGGCCGGTTCCGCGGTGACAATTGACTTAAGGCGCATGCTGGGTCTGGAAACACCTGGCCAAACCACGACGTACCACCGGCATTCGTCTTGCGGTACGCCGGATTCGCGATCGAGGAGCAGTTAACTGCCAGTCAACTCTATCGTCGCGGCCAAGTACAAGGAATTGCGCGAATGCCACTTATCGATTTACCACACGACGGATTCGCCCGCGCAAGAAAAACGCATGATAAACTTGCCAACGACTTATACGTGCAGTTTTGCCCGCGCGTCGCCAGGAGACTTGGATTGCTTTGCACCATATTGGGCATCATCGTGATTCTGTTGCTGCTCAGCGCCGACCAGGAATCACAGCCGACGCCCGGCCTAATCGCCAAGCGGCGGACTGACTCTGGCCGTGCTCCTGCTGGTCATCCTGATGCTTTGGGAGCGGGTCTAAATTGTGCGGACCCTGGCTCTCTGATGATCGCGAGTACCGAGCGGAGCGACAGTGGGGAATCCGCGGTCCACTCTTCGCAGGGCACTTCGAATTGCGGCGAAGGGCATGAACCATCTCGCTTGGGATATGCACCGCACCGTCGGACTTACTTCAAGCTGTGCCGTGTTGGACACAGTCTCGCTATGAAGTTGAGGCGCGTAGTTTGAATCCGTCCGTGCGCCATTGTGTGTCCAGTGCCGAATGCTACAATCACGTTTGCTGCGTTGCAGAGCTGATGGACTAATGAGCAAATCGACCTCGTATTACAACTGAATCAGATTCGTCGGACGACTAGATAAAGGGTAACCCGGCAGTGCCGGGGAGCTCGTTAACGGGTAAGCCGACGTGATGGAATGCTTTCGGGCATTCTGTCACGTCGGCTTTTTTTATTGTTGTGGTGTTTCACGGATGCCACCTCATGCGGCGGGAAAGTCCGTGAGCTTCCGGACGGAAACTAGACGGGCGCTTCGCCCCGAAACGTCACGGACGTTCCTTTATAAGGAGATTCTTGGATGGCTACGACTACAAGTCATGTGGCGAATTCACGTCACGAAGCTGCGGTTCCAGCGCAAAGACCGGCCACACGTCAACCGAGGAATTGTAAAATGAGACTTAGGACCTTGATTCTACTGGCGACGACAGCTCTCGTTGGTATCCCGCTGCAAGCAAATGCTGGCCCCATCACACTAGATACGGCGGGGAATTTTGCGGTCCTGGCTGGCTCGACGGTGACCAATACCGGCGCCACAGTCATCGACGGAGGAGGCGTGGGCCTCAGCCCAGGGACGTCAGTTACAGGCTTCCCGCCGGGCATTGTGACGCCACCCTTCACCATACACGCCGCGGACTTGGTCTCGCTTCAGGCCAAGAATGATCTCAGCGCAGCATACAACGCTGCGGCCGGCTTGGTGCCCACGCAGGACTTGACCGGTCAGAATCTTGGCGGTCTGACTCTCACGCCGGGCGTCTACTTCTTCGCGTCATCGGCTCAATTGACGGGAAATCTTACTCTCAACGACCTCGGTAATCCGAATGCACAGTTCGTCTTCCAGATTGGGAGCACGCTGACCACCGCCAGTAACTCGTCGGTGACAACAATCAACGGCGGTACGATGCCAGGGAGCACTGTGTTTTGGCAGGTGGGGAGTTCCGCGACGCTCGGTACTGGAACGGACTTCGAGGGGCATATTCTCGCGCTTACGAGTATTACTCTGACCACCGGTGCCAACATTTTGGACGGCAGCGCTTTGGCGATTAACGGCGCGGTGACACTCGACACCAATCACATTACCAATAGCACCAATAGCGTTAGCAGCGGCGGCCCTTCGGCCCCAGAACCGGCAACGATGACTCTTGTTCTCATCGGCGGTGCGCTGCTGGGACTTCGCCGGGCGATGGGCTGGAGAAACCCGGTCTCCTTTGGACCCAGGGGGCAAGGTCGAGTGTAGCCTTTCATGACATGCGCCAGTTCTTTGAGTGCTCCAGTCCAGCCTGGGTCATCAGGACGATCGCCGCCCTGTTGTGCCGGTATGGCACACAAATGTCCTGAAGTTCTTGCGCAGGTGAAAAGTCGGTCCTAGAGTTGGTTGTCGATCATAGGAAACATTGCCAACGACAGAAAACTGCGGTGCCGAGCACCTATGCAGAAATCGATCGAGCAAGTCCGTTCAACAACGATGGGTGAAGCGAGGCGAGGAAATCAATATGGAAGGCGCATTCTTCTTGGAGATGACCTGGCAACAGTGCCTGGCGCGGTTCCATCGCTATGTGCAAAGAGCGGCTCCAAGACGTGGCCTGCAGCAGTGGCGACAACGCCCCAGGCCGTTTGTTCCCAGGAAGAGCGAACGGCAACCCGCCGGCAGGCCCAAGTAGTGATCGGCAGGCTTGAGTCAATGCTCCTGGAGAAAACGGAGACATCGCTTGTGCGGAGCACGAGACGAGAATGGTGTAAATGACATTGCCACGGAGCGACGACGCACACCTCGACGGATCCGCGGCAGCAGTAGTGACTTCAGAACGTTCCATCGTTCTTGTGTGGACGAGTATTCCGCAGGCTTAGATCGAGGATGGGCCCGAAACCGCCATGAAAACGCAGGGAGAGATCGAAGCCGGGATATGCGACGAAATCACGCACTTCGAGCAGGAGTATATGGGCCGGGGACCGAAGAAGATCCAGGCCTACCTATTCGGCGATTTGCTCGTGGTTCGACTTCAAGGCGTGCTGACCGAGGCCGAGCAGCAGCTCGCCAAATCACTCCCGGCGGAAAAGGGGCGGGATCTGTTGAAACAAGTGCGCGCGCAATTGATCGAAATGGCACGGCCGGTGATTGAAGCCAGGATCCGAGAGGTGACGGGGGTCAAGATGTTGAGCCTGCACCAGGATATCAGCACCGTAACCGGAGAAGAGGTCATCCTCTTCACACTAAGCGAGTCGCCGCTTTTCCGCGAAGTAAGGCGGAGGTAGTCGTGCCGGTTGGCGGGGGCTGCCCGCGTGTCGCGATGTTTGTAGTTGAGTGGCTGCCGGCAATATCGAAAAAACGGAAAACTCGCTAAAGGGTAACTCAGCCAAAGGCTGGGAGATCCGTTAATGAGTCGGCCGACGCAAATGAACACCGCTGGTGTTTGGCTGCGTCGGCTGTTTTGTTGCTGTGGAACACTATACCTCGTACAAGGTGCACTACGATGATGAGCGTAATTGGCTGGATCGTGTTAGGCTTGTGTGGCTGGATCATGCTGGGTCTGGTTGTCGGCACTTTCATCGGCAAAGCCCTCAAGGAACCTGATGACTGCGGTAGTTCGGCCGCTGAAGTGCTCCACGAGGAAGAGGTGAGAGTCTGAAGCCGCTTGACGGGTTGCCGTTCGCGCATGCCGTTGGGCCATGCCCTTTTGAGGGCGCTGCTCGAGGGCATTGCCGGTCGGCGACGGCCGGTCTGTAATGCGACGGTCCTGAGAGTGGCTCGCCGGCTGGCAGCCCGTTGAAGCATTCAACAGGCTGCGCCAAGCGCACGGATGCGATGCCGAAATAGCGACGCCGGGTCTTTATTTTGCGCTTTCGCGCTGGGCTTTGCCCTGAGCTGGGCGAGGTTGAAGAATGCCACGATGGCATTTTTCAACAGACGCGTAGCGCCTGAAGCCGCGTGGCGCGTGAATTGTCTCAACCCGTTCGGCGTTGCCCGCGCCGCTTCTCAATCATGTCGAGCACTTCCTTAAGGGAAAACGCGGTCCCTCCGCCGCCGTCAGGTTCTGGATTGACGCAGAGGCCGCTCGCCCTTTCTTTGTGCAGATCGCTGGCCAAGAACATCAGTTCTTGGTCGGTGGTCACCGGATGGACCTGCCATGCGTCCGCTGGGTAAGCCTGCATGTAACGACTGGCGAATTCCATCGAAGTAAAGGCCACAAACTGGATCGGCTCGCCAAGCGGTTGGCCGGGCTGCGCCCGGCCGTCCAGCTTTCGGCGCAAGACCCAAATAGGCAATGTGAGTTCGGGCATGGGGGATTAACCTTATTGCCGTGCGCCAGACGCCCACCCGAGCGCCGGAACCGGCAAGAACTAGAAGGACAGTCAGCTAGAGAGCTGGCGCCCCGTCGCGTGCGAAAACTGGCCGGAAAGCAAAGTCGGCCTCGCCTGCGGATCGTCAGAGAACAGACGTTGGTTGCATCATAACAGCATCGGCAACCGAATGACATCGCCTTGTTGATCTTATCGATAAGGAAACGAACCGCTCGATAAGGAAACGAACAGCGGGAGGTGCGGCGTAACCCGTGGAGTCACCGTGGCTTGAGTCAAGCCTGCGATATCGATGCCGTCCGATTCTGCATCTTCGGTGTTTATGGGCTGCTTAGTTCTGTGGGCAGGCGACGTCCCCACGGCGCATGGGGAACCCGTTGAAACCTTCACGCGACTTCGTCGGCCATCGGCGGCACCTCCTTGCAAATCGAGAGCACCGCCCCTCAATTTGCATCTGCCGTGGCAGTGACCATGTGTCCAGAAATCCAGTAGGCTCCTCATGATGAGCCAGCGAACTCGCGAGGCCGTTGCTTCCGTTCGGCCGGCCACCGCGCGAAGTTCGGGCCGATACAGAGTCAGTGACAGATCTATGTCACAGGGCGGTGATTCCTGGTGCGCGAGGTGTGCCAGATTGATGCAATTTCTTGCCTTCTCGACAGCATTCTGCGTTTACGTGCAGCATTAGGGGGCCTAACCCCGACGTTACCTCTAGCAGAAATCAGCCTCGACGCGCGGCGCGCGCGCACCGCGGGCAATTCTGACGCAAGAGGCAGTTAACCGTGAGCGTTGCGAGCCGCGTAAAATTGGCTTTGGTTGTCGAAAGTGACAAAGTCACGATTCAAATCGTCGGCCAAGCCCTTCGATCCGCCGGCTATCGCGTGAAAACCGCCGACGGGATCAATAAAGCGCTAGCCCTGGCCGAAGACGACTCGCCAGACATCGTATTCAGCGAAATGACGCTCGCCGATGGCAACGGCATATCTCTGGTGTTCGCGACCCGTTTGCGCCTGCCCGCACTGCAATTCGTCTTGATGACTCGTCAGCCATCGGCGGAAAGCTCGATTGAAGCGATGCGTAGCGGGGTCAACGATATCTTGCTCAAACCCCTGACGGGCAGCGCCGTGGTTGCCGCCCTGGCTCGCATTTCGAAATTCGAAAGGCGAGTCCATGACCCGTCCATAGAAGTCGCGCTGCCGGCGATCATCCCCAACGACAACTGCGTTTCAGTCGCGTTTAACGAAGGGCTGAAACGCATCAATTCGACCGTCGTACACGCAGCACTGCGACATTACAAAGGCAATAAGTCGGCCACCGCCCGCGCGCTGGACATCCCGCGCAGGTCGCTGTACCGCCTGTTAGGCGAAAAGTAACGCGGGCAATGCGGTCTTTCGGGTTTGCCTAGAGTCCCGAGCTAGAAGTTCGCGTTGTTTGTCCGCCTGTAGGAGGCGACTGGTGATCGCCGACGCGTGGCGTCAAATGAAGGGCGGTCGGCGATCGGACTCGCCTCCTACAAGTACAGGCAAATTGAATGGACTTGCAACTCAGGACACTAGAGTGGGTTAGGCGCGTTAGGAACCAGCCGGGCGATTGGCGCAATTATTTTGTCGGTTTGTGCCCAGCGCGACCCTTGCTGCCCGATTGAGTCACGTTAGCGGGCGCTGGCCCCAGGGGATGGGCATGGTCGGCGGGTGGCGGTGCCGGTCGTGGCGCTGGTCGCGCGGCCGGGGATGGAAATAATCGACGAATCGCGTCAGTTGCCGGGTCGCTTCTTCGAACGCCCGGCGTCCCTTATCGACCGTGGCCAGCTCGGCCTCGCCCAGCACGCCGGTCGCGCTGTAGCTGCTGGTCCAGGAAACGACCGTCGCCGGGCCGGCGGCGAACAAGTCGACCCAATTGAACGGGCTGTCGTCCTGGTTGAAGCTGATCGCGCCGCTTTTGATCTGGTCTTTGCGGACGTTTTCTTCGTCCAGGTAAAGATAGAGCGACGTTTCCAGCTCGCAGGCGTGCGCGCAGCCGCCGGGGAACTTGCTCTGGCGCCAATTGGGCAAAAAGTCCTTGTCCACGGTGAGCAATTGCCACCAACTGGTCATGACACATTCGGCATCCGTTTCCAGGTTGGTTCGCCGGGCGACCAGGTCCAGGTTGGGTGCGTTCGAGCCGTGGCCGTTGAGCAGGATGATCTTCTTGAATCCGTGATAGGCCAGCGACTTGGTGATATCGAGCACGTGATGCATGAAATGCTCGAAGTCGTTGTTGATCGTGCCCGGAAAATCCATTACGTGCCCCGTGTAGCCGTAAGCCACGGTGGGCAGCACCAGGATTTTGTCGGGCCGGGCGCGGCCGGCGCCGCGGGCGATTTCGGTCGGGCAGATCAGGTCGACGTCCAGGGGCAAATGGTGGCCGTGCTGTTCGACCGCTCCGCAAGGCAGGATGCAGACCTTGCCCAGCTCGATCGCGTCGTTGATTTCCGGCCAGGTGAGCTTTTCGTAGCGCCACTCGGTTTTGCGCGGCTGGTCATGGCGGGGGAACTTTCGTGCTGCCGGAGGGAGGCGGGTTGTCTCGCGGAAAGCTTGCTACACTGGCGTGACTGCAAGTATCAGCCTCGCCGACAGGGAGATCAAGAATGCGGATCCAAGAAATCGCGCCATCTCGCTGGGCGGCGCCACCCACGATCACGGCTGGCCCGGCGGCACCGACCCCAACGTGCAATACAACACCCTGGTCCAGGTGCAGAGCGACCAGGGAGTCTTGGGCATCGGCAGTTGTTACACCACCCGGGCGCTGGTCGAAGGATCGCTTGACCTTCTGCGACCGCTCGTCATCGGCGAGAGCGGCGAGGAGCCCCAGCGGGTGAGCGAGAAGCTGCGGCAGTCGATGTTCTGGCTGGGCCGCGGCGGGGCGGTGGAGCACACGATCAGCGGGCTGGACATTGCGCTGTGGGATCTGTGGGGCCACGCGCTGGGCACGAGCGTCTCGAGGCTGTTGGGCGGCAACTATCGTCAGCGGATCAAACCGTACGCCTCGATCCTGTTCGACGAGCCCCGGCGATTGGCCGAAAAGCTCGAACAGCAGATCGAGCGTGGCTTTCGAGCCATCAAGATGGGCTGGCGGCCGTTCGGCCGCGTGAGCCGCAAGCTGGACGAAGAACTGGTCCGCACCGCCCGGCTGACGGTGGGCGACGATGTGGAGTTGATGGTCGATGCGGGGGGCAGCGAGCAGTTCTGGCCGCACGGCATTTGCTGGGCCCGCGAGACGGCCAAGATGCTGGGCGATTACGGCGTGGTGTGGTTCGAAGAGGCGCTGCGCCTGACGACTTCGCAGGTTTCAAGCAGCTTCGTCAAACCTCGCCGGTGCTGGTGGCGACCGGCGAAGTGCTGACCCGGCGGCAGGCGTTTCAGCCGCTGATCGAAGCCCGGGCGGTCGACATCATCCAGCCCGACGTGACCAAGTGTGGCGGCCTGAGCGAAGCGCGGCGCCTGGCCTGGCTGGCGGCCGATTTTGGTGTGTTGCTGGTGCCGCACGGCTGGAACACGGCCGTGGGCGTGGCGGCCGACTTGGCCCTGTCGGCGGCGATGCCGGTGGCCCGCTGGGTCGAGTTTCAGACCGGCGTGCCGTACATCGAAGAGATCCTTACTCAGCCGTTCCGTATCGAGGCCGACGGACTGTTGCCGATTCCGACCGGCCCGGGATTGGGAATCGAGCTCGATTGGGACGCGGTGAAGCGGTACGGCGGCGGGGGGTGAGGCCGGCGGTCCGTCGAACTCTTGCAGAAAAATTGACTCATCCGATTGGGTGCTCAACTCTGAAGTCATGTAAAACAATCCGCTCGCCGATCCCGCCGACGTTGCCTGCCGAGGTGCAAGCGGCGGCGGACGAAGAACACCACCCGGCGGGTGAAGTTTTACGCGAGGCGCTCGAGCGCTACCTGCGAGAGCGACGATGGCAGAAAATCTTCGCCTATGGCGAAGAGCGGGCTGGCGCTCTTGGCCTTGCTGAGGCCGACATTCCGCGGCTGATCGCCGAATATCGTCGGGAACATCGTGAGATGGCGCGGTGATCGGCGTGATGGCGGATTCCCTGGACTCGCCGCGCTGCGCGCCATTAAAATGGCCTCCGGTACGAATCTACATCGACTCCGGGCTTGGCCCTGTCGGAGAGTTGTCGGCTCGCGGCTCTTGCACGAAAACACGAAAAGGCAGCCATGCGACCGCCGTGCAACCGAGTGCAGAAACGACGAACCGCTTTTACGCTCGTCGAGTTGCTGGTGGTGATTGCCATCATCGGCATCCTGGTCGCGCTCTTGCTGCCGGCCGTGCAGGCCGCGCGCGAGGCGGCGCGGCGGAACCAGTGTTCGAACAATTTGAAACAGCTTGCGCTGGCGATGATCCAACATCACGATGCGCGCGGCTTCTTTCCGTCGGGGGGCTGGGGCTGGAGCTGGGTGGGCGATCCCGACCGCGGTTCCGGGTTGCAACAACCGGGGGGCTGGGTCTTCACGACCCTGCCTTACCTCGAGCAGGAAGCCCTGTTCAGCTTGGGAGTGGGACAAACCGGATCGACAAAACTGGCGGCAGAAAGCCAGCTTTCGCAAGTCCCGCTGCCCGTGCAGCAATGTCCCAGCCGCCGCGCGGTGATGTTGTTTACCGTCACCTACCCCAACCAGATGCGCAAGCTTCCCGGGCAATGGCACTTGGGTGCCCTACAACGCGAACCCGATGAGCCTGTTGGCGCGGGGCGACTATGCGGCCAACGCGGCATACACCAATTACCCTTACCAGGTCGACGGACCCGCCTCGCTGGCCGCCGGCGATCAGATGACCGCCAGCAACACCTGGCCCGACCAGTCGACGAACTGTGCCGGCATCGCCTATTTCCGCAGCCAGATCAGCCTGGCTCAGGTGATCGACGGATCGAGCAATACCTACATGCTCGGCGAAAAGTACCTGAACCCCGATTTCTATCTCAACGGGGCCGACAACGCCGACAACGAGGGGATGTACTGCGGCTTCAATAACGACAACCACCGCACCAGCATCAACCTCGCGCCGGCGCAGGACACACCGGGCTATGCCCCGAGCGATCCTTTCGGCAGCGCCCACTCGGGCACGTTCAACATGGCCTTTTGCGACGGATCGGTGCACGCCATTAGCTACAGCATCGACAGCCTGACGCATACCCTGCTCGGCAGCCGTGCCGATCGGCAGCCGATCGACGAGAGCAAGTTCTGACGCTGTGGGCAGGGAACTCCCGTCCCCTTTTAGCGCGACGCCGATATCGCGAAATTGATCAGCGATTCGCGGTCGCGCGATTTCGTGCGGGCGGACAGCGTCGAAGGGGCCGGCACGCAGAGATCGTCCGAGGAGAGGGCCGAGTCGCCGATCGCGACCATTAAAACCTGCCAGGTTGCGGGCTCGGCGGGCAAATTGTAGCCGCTGGGCGAGTCGTGCGCCGCGACAACATGCTTCGGCTCGGGGTTGGCCCGAAAGACAATGGCAGCGACGATTGCCGGATGAACTTGGGCCGCATGGCGCCCGAAGGACACATCCGGCGGCGGTTCGAACGTCAGCAGCAGCTTGTACGTGCCTGGGTCCAGGGGGCGAGATCGGTTCGTCTCGCAGTGGACCCAGGTTGCCGGAAATACGCCGGGCGCGGACAGCTCCGCAGCGCCGCAGAGCTCGTGGGTCGAGCCGCAGCCGTCGTCATTTTTCGTTTGGGCGGCGAACGAATTGAGGGCCGAACTTGATTGCCGGCTGGCCGATCGCTGATCGAATGCCGGGCGATCCGGCCGGAAGGCGCGAACCGGCGCGGTTTGCCGTGCATCGATCTGCCGCTCGAGGTCGACCCGCATCCGATAGTTCGGCCAGTTCCAAAGCGGTTCGCCGCTGGGCGCGCGGCCGGCCTGGTCTGCCGCAGCCACCGCAGGGCCGACATGCTGCGCAGCGCCTGTTTGACCTCCTCGACCGTAATGTCATCAATCGGCGAAGACGGAATCGTTTGGTCCAGCATTGTCAGCAGCCGCTGCGCGGATCTCTGGCTGGCCTGGCGGCTCTCGGCTTGGGCCAGCATTCGCTTGAGATGTTGGATCTCGTCTTGCCACGGCTCGCAGGGCGCGCATCCCGGGCAGTACTCCAGATTGCGAATTGCTACGACAAGGTCGAGAATGTCCGGATCGAGCCCATCTTCCCAACAATAGCTGGGCTGCGACCCATCGAGCGGGCGACTGGCCAAAGCCACGCGCAGCAGCCCGCCAAAGGGAATCGTCCAGTTGAAGGACGTTTCCAGGCGCGGATATTCCTGCAGGGTGGATGTCGAGTAGACGTAGCCGTCCGGGCCGCAGCCGTTGAGAGCCAGGTCGACGTCAACCGCGGGATCGGGGAAAAGGCGGTCCGCGCGGGCATTGAGGATTTCCTCGGATTGGCGGCGAACGCGTTCATCCCGACTGCCGAGGCGTTTCCAGAGTTCGAAATCGATATCGTGGTCATCGATCGGCGCAGAAATCAGGCCCCGCTTCGACAACTCGCGGATTTGCCGGCTGGCGTCGTCGAGCCCTCGGAGAAAATACCGACCGCCGTCCGGCTCGGCCAACAACTGCCGATAGCGGGGCCCATTGGCGTCGGCCGGCGCCGAGGGCCGGGCATGGTACCAGGCGAGCCAGCTTTCGTAGGCGGCTTGCGTGGTAATCGGCGTTGGATCCGCCCCTGATGCCGCGGCAGTGCCGCCGCCGAATGCAAGCATGGCCCAGATCACCGCCGCCGCCGAAGTTTTTTTGAACATCCGCCGATACCTCCGCTTGTGAATTGGGGGTGCGAGATGGCCGCGGGCCAATCGAGCGCATGACCCGGGCAGTGTGGTGCTGCTTGACGCTGCGAAATGGGGCGGCAGTGTACTCGAAATCTCGGCCGGCGCCCCAGAGCGATTTGCCCGGGAACCCGGCGAAAAATGGGCAAACTGGCGACATTTGGCCCCGCACAAAGCCGTCCAACCAAACCCATCCGGCCGGGGATTGCCAGGGACAGGCAAACCCGGGCAAGTCATTCCAGCGACTTGAGCAAGAAGTAACCGGCGTCCGCCAGCAGCGGATGGCAGAGCAGGGCGGCCGCCTGGGTCCCGACGCGACTCACGGCCCCAGCAGCATCACGCGAACTTGCGAACAGGCCTCGCCCGACCGATAGACTCGCTGCGTGGCTTTTCGAAAGTCCGCGGCCCGGGCGTTGTAGATGTCGCAAAACGTTTGCGGATTGCGGTCCACCACCGGGAACCACGAGCTTTGCACGTGGATCATGATGCGATGCCCGCGGCGAAACGTGTGATAGACGTCGGGCAACACGTACTTGACGCTGCTCACCTCGCCCGGCTCGAAGGGCTGCGGCTTTTCGTAGCTGTTGCGGAATTTGCCCCGCATCGCCTCGCCCCGGACGAGTTGCTGATAGCCGCCCATCTGAACATTGGCCGGGTTGGGATTGGGGTTGGGGAAATCGCCCGAGTAGACGTCGATCAGCTTGACGACCCAATCGCAGTCGGTGCCGCTGGTCGAGACGTGCAAGTCGGCCGTGATCGGTCCCGCGATCGTCACGTCATGGTCCAGGACGTCGGTCTGATAGACCAGCACGTCCGGCCGCGACGAGGCAAAACGCTGATCGTCCAGCATGTGCTCCTTCGACATGCCCACGGCGATGCTGCCCGTGGCGGGCACCGGCCTGGCCGGATCGCTGACGTATTCGTCGTACGCGCCGGCGGCATCTTGCGGCGGGTCGAGCGACAGCCGGCCCTGGGGATTGAAGTACAGCGATTTTTCCTGCGCGGCCGAGGGGGGCCAGGCGTCGTAGCGCCGCCACTGGTTCGTGCCGGTTTCGAACACGTAGGCCTCGGGCAGGCCGGCGTTGCGATCGTCTTTGAGAAACTGCTTGAGGAACGGCAACTCGATTTGCTCGCGATAGAACTCGCTGGTCTTGGCGGCGAACGGCACATGGCCCAAGTGATCGCCCGGCTCCATCGACCAGCCTCCGTGGGCCCAGGGCCCCATGACCAGCACGTTGACGATGCCCGGGTTTTGCCGCTCGACCTCGCGATACGTCTGGAGCGTGCCGAACAGGTCTTCGGCGTCGAACCAGCCGCCGACGTTCAGGACCGCGGCTTTGACGTTTTTCAGATGTGGGCGGATATTGCGCGACTGCCAGAATTCGTCGTACGTGCCGTGCTCCATCAGCTCCTTCCAGAAGGTGATCCGGCCTTTGAAGTGCAGTTGCTCGGCATTCGCGAGCGGACCCATCCGAAGGTAGAAGTCGTAGCCGTCGGGCGTCTTGTAGTCGAACGGTTTTTGCAGCTCGCGCGTCGGCTCTTCCAGCGTTTGTCCGAAATTCGACAGCCAATGAAAGGCGTGGGGCAGATAGAAGGCGCCGTTGTGATGAAAGTCGTCGCCGACGAACCAATCGGTGACGGGCGCCTGGGCGAGGCGCAGTGCAGCGCGGGATGCGAATCGATCATGCCGGCCGACGTGTAGAAGCCGGGATACGAGATGCCCATCAGGCCGACTTTGCCGTTGTTGTTCGGCACGTTCTTGACCAGCCAGTCGATGGTGTCGAAGCAGTCGGTGCTTTCGTCGATGTCCTGCGGCGTGGCCTTGTTCGGGTTGTGCGGCCGCACGTGGCTGAACGTGCCCTCCGAGCCGTAGCGCCCGCGCACGTCCTGCAGCACGAACAGGAACTTCTCCTTGGCGTAGTTGGCCATTGGTCCGCGCGGCACGGGATATTGATCGACGCCGTAGGGCTTGAGGCCGTAGGGCGTGCGGGTGAGCAGGATCGGCCAGGCCATCGACGTGTCCTTGGGCGCATAGACGGCCGTGAATAGTTTGACGCCGTCGCGCATGACGATCTGATATTCGTACTTGGTGTAGTTTTCGCGCAGGTAGGCCTGCATCGCCTCGGGCGTCTCGGCCGGTTTGGGCGCCGGTTGCGCCCGGGCGATCGGCGCGACGCACAGCAGGAAGAATGCCGCGGGGAGCAGGCGGGCGGTCGGGCGAAGGAATCTGAAGTGGGGCATGGGTGTGGCTCAGGAGGTGTGGCTAGGGGTGACTTTAACGGCGCCGAGGATCGAAGACATTTGGTTGGAGGGCAACAGACACGCCTCGACGGTCATTACAGCCCATTTTAGCAAGCACGGCGCACCGAAACCAATGAGTCTGATCGGGTCGCTTTTGTCCATCTGGCAAGCAGTTCTGCTTGCGCCAATGGAGTTTCCGCGATGGAAGAACTAGACTTGTGGCAGAGAACAACGCGCGGCCGTCTACAGGAGAATCCACAATGCGCTACACGGTCGTATTGGAAAAGGAACCGGACGGCGGCTACGTCGCCCATGTGCCGGCGCTGCCGGGGTGCGTCAGCCAGGGCGACACGCCGCGCCGAAGCTCTCAGCAATATCCAAGAGGCAATCGCACTCTACGTCGAGGATTGCCGCGAAGCCGGGGATCCAGTTCCCACGGAGGCCGGCAAGGAGTTCGTTGAGGTCGACGCCGCATAAGCGAAAGACTGCCTTGGCGAAACTCCCTGCCGATGTATCGGGTCGCGAAGCAAGATCTGCGTTGGAGCGCGCGGGATTCGTGCTGCGCCGCCAACGTGGCAGCCACATGGTGCTCCGCCGCAGCGAACCGTATGCCAGGGTCGTCGTCCCGGACCACAAACAGATTCGACAAGGCACTCTGCGACGAATCATTTCGGATGCAGGCATCACGGTCGACGAGTTCATGCGGTTACTCGGCCGCTGACGGGCGTCGTCACACCGAGATTCGCAGTCACCGCTACGGCCGCTTACGTCATCTCTTGGCTCACGGCTTGCAGCCAATTGCGGGCGATCAATTCGTGGCCTTGAGGCAACGGGTGGACGCCGTCCCAGATCCAGTGCGCGGGAGCAATCGTCTGGCTGGCCCGGTCGAAGACCTCTTGGGTCTTGATGTGGACGGCCTGATAGTCGGCCGCCAACCGCGTCACGATCAGGCACAGTTTGTCGACCTCGCCGCGCCATGCTTTCCAAGCCGAGCCGGAGTCGAGCGGGCCGACCCGGAGCACAAACGGGTCGAGCAGCACCAGTCGCAGGGCCGGGTTGGCTTTGCGGCTGGCGTCGAGCAACCAGCGGTAATCGGCCTCCCACGCGTCCAGCGCGACTCCGCCGGGGGAGGCAGCGACGTCATTGACGCCGATCAGGATGCTGAGCACGTCCGGCTTCAATTCGATCGCATCGGTCTGCCAGCGATTCTTGAGATCGACCACCTTGTTGCCGCTTTGCCCACGGTTGAAGAACTCGAGATTCGCACCGGGCATGTCCACACCCAGCCGCGCGGCCAGCAAATAAACATAACTATGTCCGAGGTAGTGGTTGCGGTCTCGCTCGTTGCGGCCCCAGTTCATGTCGGTGATCGAGTCCCCCTGGAACAGCAGTCTTGTGCCGGGGCGAAAGTCCGGCAAGCGATAGTCGTAGCCGGTCACGCCCGCCGGGCCGGCGCGGTCTTCGGCGTGCGCCGGAGCGTCGTCGGCCAGTGCCAACGACGCGGTGCCCAGCAATCCGGTTCTGAAAAAGCTGCGTCTGCCAGGATCGACCAAAAGAAGGACTCCTCGTTGCTGGGAAGGGCCGGACTCGGATTCGATTTTGAGCCAAGAGTGTCGAAAAACAAAACAGGTACGTTCTGGTTCTTGAAAGTGCGAATGTCCCTGTTTCCACGGGCGGCGCTTCTTAATGCCGATTCTGTCGGAGCATGGCGGCCAAGTGCCCGTGCAATTCCTCCGCTTCCGGGATGCGCGACGTCGACAAGCGCGAGGCCGTCCGCTCGGCGGCAATTTTCAGCCAGCCTGTGGTGTCGCTCCATTTCAGCGCATCGACGGTCAGCAACCTCGCGAGGTACCACCCCACCGACATTGTCTGACCAAGATTGAGGCCGTCGAAATTGTAGGCCGAGCAACCGATACACGCGATCGTGCGTCCGTACCCGTCATATTCGCTGTTTGCATCCATGCTGCGGACCATGCATCCTGGCAAGAAGTACGAAAATGCGGGGGGCCGGAGGAAGCCGATACTCGGGTAACCTTCGAATAGCACCGAGCTAGGCGCTTCCCACCAGTTGTATTGGCTGAAAACGTCAAACGCATCGATCGCCTCCTGGTCGCCGTCCGAGAATGCTATCCATTTTCTCCGAGTTTCGGTGTCCGGAGCAACTCTCGGGAATCGTCGGCCGATTAGTCCGACCAGAGCGGACAGTTCGTGGAAAGGGCGTTCGAGTGCCACTTGCCGACCTCGCTACTTTCGCGTCCGCGACACTGCGAAATCCACCTTGCGCCGCTCAAGCAGCCTGAGCCAAATGCATTCCAATGTACGGCGGCAATCATTTGGCGACCGGCGGCGCTCCCCCCTCAACCAGCTCCTGCTTCAGGATCTGCGTCCCCTCCGGGCCGGGCGCGGCCACGTAGCGAACTGCACCCGTCTTGGTCGCTCGGCCGTCGGCATCCTTTTCCAAGATCAAATCGCCGGCAGCGGTAAAATCTTCGCTCCCCTGCGCCGCGCTTGCGCGTCCAGCCGAGCGGCGTGCCGTCGGCCGCATAGTGGTACTCGTCGCGCCAGTCCTTGCGCATGTCGAGCAGCGGATCGACGTAGTTGGCTTGCGTGTCGGGATCGGTGTAGTCGATCACCTGGATGCGGTGCTGGTCGTCGTAGACGCGCTTTTCGTTGTCCAGCGTGTAGAAACAGACGAACGCCGGGGCCGAGTAATACACGCCGTTGTGGGCGAAAACGCCGATGTCGACCCGGTTCGACTCGCGCTCCGAGCCCACGGCGATCGGCCGCCGCTCG
The DNA here is from genome assembly GCA_963699445.1 of uncultured Planctomycetia bacterium. Classification (GTDB taxonomy): domain Bacteria; phylum Planctomycetota; class Planctomycetia; order Pirellulales; family PALSA-1355; genus CAWCAX01. The sequence goes on along the minus strand of CAVOTX010000011.1, from coordinate 608,096 downwards.
TGGTAGTCGACCTCCAATTCGACCTGCGAGCCGGCGCCCGACAAGGCATCGCCGTCCAGCTTCTTGATGCGGATTCGCTCGGCGTCGCCGCGCAGCACGACCCAGTGGAAGGTCAACGGCTTCGCGCCGAGATCCTTGCTCGCCTCGGCGCCGAGCACCATGCGGCGCGCGTAGGCGCTCGACTTGACCACCCGGGCGATCGCCGCGGGCGTGTCGAGCAGATGTTCCCGGGGGCCGACGTCGAAATAGTCGCGGCCCACAACCGGTCGATCCTCCTCGACGATCTTCAGTTGCACGAGCGGCGGCAGAGCCTCGGTGGTCATGCTGTGGGCCAGGGTGACCATCTTCTCGGCGTCGACTTGCGAGCCCTCGAAGGCCGTGGGATGGGCCGTGCCGGTCAGGTAGTCGTCGGGCTGGGCGACCGTTTTGTTGCTCGCGCGGAAGATCATCTGCAAGGTCGGCACCAGCGTGCCCGCGGCGGCCAGCTCGCGCTTCACTTCGGGGCGAAAGGCGGCCAGTGTGGCGACCAGCGCGTCGAGAAACACGATGTCGGAGCCCGACGAGCCTTGCGAGAGCAACAGGTAGGGGGTGTTGGCCGGCACGACGTCGCCGTAGCCTTTTCCGCCGGCGCCGTTATGGCCCGGATTGTTGTCGACGTGTACCGGATATACGTACAAGTGCCGGTTCACGTATTGCAGATACTGCAACAGCGCCACGCCTGGATCGGTCTGGGCCATGCCGCCCGTTGCATGCGCCAGAAGGGGCCATTCGTCTGGGCGGTCGACGAGTTGCCAATGCAGACACCGTTGTACATGAACCAGCGCTGCAATCCCCAGTCGAGATGCCGCTTCTGCACGTCGTCGCTGTAGATCACGCGGGTCAACTGCGGAAAGCTCTTGAAGTTCATGAACGAGTGGCCGCGGTCGCGGTTGTCGTACAGGTCGCCGTGGTTGCCGGCGGCGGTTCCCTCCTTGGACCACTGGCTGAGCAGTTCGCCCGCCTTGCCGTAGCCTTCGACGATCGGCTTGTCGGCGGTGTCGGCGGGCTCGATCTTGAAGGCCGACAGGAACAGGTTGATGCGCGGATCGTAGGCCGTGTCGTCGGACGAGATGAGGACCTGGCCGTCCTTGAACCGGGCCGGCTCGATTTTGCGGTTCGTTTCGGCGGGAGTGGCCGGCGGGGCCTCGGCGGCCTGCTTGACGACGGCTGCGAAGTGCGGGTCCTGCCGCAGGCTGGCCAGATCGTCGTCGACCGCGATGTGTTTCGAGTCGCGGAACCCGAACTCGACGGCTTTCTGCAGCCGCTCGAGCGCTGCGTCCGTTTTTCCCAGCCGGGCCAGGGCGCAGGCCAGGTTGTATTGGGTGGTGAAGTCGCGGCGGATTTCGCTTCAGGGCGCGCTCCAGCAGCCGGGCCGCCTTGTCGTACTCGCCGCGCGAGAACAGCGTCAGCACTGCTTGCTCGGCAAACGCCGAACGCGACAGGTCGAACACGCTGGGCGGCGTGGCCGTGTCTTCGGCGACCGGCGGCCCGGCGGCGTCATCGTCGTCAAATTCGTATTCGTCGGCTCGGCTCGGGTGGTGGCAGATGAGCAGCAGCAGCGCAATCGCGGCGAAGCTTCGGAACGCAAGCATCTTGAACCTCCTGGAATTGTCGGGCCGGTCCGCGCACTTGCCGCGGTCGCGCCGTGGGGCACGGGGGCAGCCACAATTGAAGCATGGACCGTGGGCTGCCGCAATCAATTGTCGCCATTGCAGCCAGAGGGGTCGACGGGCGCGATCGGCCGCGAAAAGGTTGCAGTTCGCCCACGATCAACCGACAATGGATCGGCTGAGGAAATTGCCGAACACAGCCGCCAATATCGCCCGGACACCGCGGGCACACCTCCGATCGCTGACGGCCCGGCCCAACACGCGGGAACTCGCCATGAACCGTTGCCTCCGCGCGATCGAGTCGCTCACGGCGGCGTGGTTGATCTGCGCCGCGGCGTGGCCGTGCGCCGCGCGGCTGTGGGCGGATGAGCCGGTCGATTATCTCCGCCAAATCAAGCCCGTGCTACGAGAGCGCTGCTACGCCTGCCACGGACCGCTCAAGCAAAAGGCCAACCTGCGGCTGGATACCGCGGCAGCGGCCATTCGGGGCGGCGACAGCGGGCCGGCGATCGAGCCGCAAAATGCCGGCCATTGCCTGCTCTTGGAGAAGATCAGCGCCACCGACGAGTCGGAGCGGATGCCGCCCGAGGGAGAGCCGCTCTCGGCCGCGCAAATTTCGCACTTTCGGGCCTGGATCGACCAGGGGGCCAAGAGCCCGGCCGACGAACAGCCCGAGCGCGATCCGCGCGACCACTGGGCCTTCAGGCCGCCCGTGCGTCCGGCAGTACCGCAGGTGGCCGATGCCCTGTGGAACCGCAATCCGATCGACGCCTTTATTGCGGCCCAGTACGAGCGGCGGGGCCTTGCGCATCAGCCGGCGGCCGACCGGCACGTTTGGTTGCGGCGCGTGTGCCTGGACCTGGTCGGCCTGCCGCCGACGCGGGCCGAGCTGGACGCCTTCCTGGCCGACGAGTCGCCCCAGGCCTACGAGACCGTCGTCGCGCGGCTGCTCGACAGCCCCCAGTATGGCGAACGTTGGGGTCGGCACTGGATGGACATCTGGCGCTATAGCGATTGGTGGGGCCTGGGCCCGGAGGTCCGCAATTCGCAAAAGCACCTTTGGCACTGGCGCGATTGGATCATCGAATCGCTGAATGCCGACAAAGGCTACGACCAGATGCTGCGCGAAATGCTGGCCGCCGACGAGCTGTATCCGACCGACGCGGACCGGCTGCGGGCGACCGGGTTTCTGGCCCGGCAGTACTTTCGCTTCAACCGCACCAGCTGGCTGGATGAAACGATCGAACATACGTCGAAGGCCATGCTCGGCTTGACGTTCAATTGTGCCAAGTGTCACGACCACAAGTACGACCCCATCGCGCAGACCGACTATTACCGCCTGCGGGCAGTGTTCGAACCGTACCAGGTGCGGGCCGACGTAGCGGGAAGCGAAATCGATTTCGAGCGCGACGGCATTCCGCGGGCGTTCGATTGCAACCTGGACGCGGCGACGTATCTGCACATCCGCGGCGACGATCGCAATCCGGACAAGAGCCGGGCGATGGAGCCCGCGGTGCCGGCGTTCTTGTCGCACGCGGCTTGGAGCGTCGAGCCGGTGGCGCTTCCGCCCGCGGCTTTTGAGCCGGGTTTGCGACCGGGCGTCGTCGAGGCGCATCTCAAGGCGGCCGAGCAGCAGATCGCCGCGGCGCAGGGCGCCCTGGAGACCGCCCGGCAAAAACTGACCGAAAGCGAAGCAGCAGACACGCTGGCGGCCCAGCGCTCGGCCGCAGGGCCGGCCGGCGACAGCCGGCTGCTGGTGAAAGACGATTTCGCCGCGGATCGGCCGGAGTTGTGGGAGCCGCGCGGCGGCAAGTGGGCCTACGGCGGCGGCAAGCTGGTGCAAAGCCAGGTGGCGACGACCAGCGCGGCACTGCGCTTGAAGCAATTGCCGCCGGAGGATTTCGAGGTTCGGCTGCGCTTCCGCACCACCGGCGGCGAGACGTGGAAGTCGGTGGGCATTGTGTTCGATATCGTCGAACCGGCCGAATCGTTGGCCTATTTGAGCGCTTTTGCCGGCGGTCCGAAGTCGCAGGTTTGCTACAAGACGGGCGCCGACTACACCTATCCGCCCGAGGCGGCGCAGGCCCGCAAAGTGGAGCTGAACCAGGAGTATGAGTTGACGCTGCGGGTGCGCGGCGCGCTGGTGAATCTGCTGGTGGACGGCGAATTGTCGGTGGCCTACGAGCTGCCGCCGCCCCGGCGTCGCGGGGCGCTGCAAATAATCGCCTTCGATGCGGCGGCCGAGTTCGTCGGTTTCGAGCTGATGGACCTGCCGGCCGATCTGGTACTGACCCAGGGGAAGATCAAGCCGACCGACACGCCGCAAACCAGAGAGCAAGCCCGGCTGGCCCTCGCGGTTGCCGAGCAGGCGCTGGCGGTTGCGGAACTTGGGCCGGCGGCGATCCGAGCCCGCAGTGCCGCCCAGATCGCGCGGCACCGGCAACCGCCGGCCGACGACGCTGCGGCGCTCTGCGCGAAGCGGTCAAAGCGGAGCGGATTGTCGCCGCAGCCGCGGCGCACGAGGCTGTCGCCACAGCCGAACTGGAATTGGCACGCGCGGCGGCCGACAAGCGGGCCGAGGCCGAGAAGAAACTGGCAGCGGCGCAGGCTCGCGCGATGCGGTCGAGACGCCCGCGGAGAATTTCACGCCGCTGGCCGGTGCGCTGAAGACGCCCGAATCGAACTTGGAAAGCGAAGAGTCGCGGCGCAAACCGTTTCCGCCGACCAGCACCGGCCGGCGCTCGGCGCTGGCCAAATGGCTGACCGATCCGCTGAACCCGCTGCCCGCTCGAGTGGCCGTCAATCACGTCTGGATGCGGCATTTCGGCCGGCCCTTGGTGCCGACCGTGTTCGACTTTGGCCTGAAAGGCACGCCGCCGAGCCACCCGGAACTGCTCGACTGGCTGGCCGTGGAACTGGTCGAGCACGGCTGGAGCCTCAAGCACCTGCACCGCTTGATCGTCACCTCCGAGACGTATCGCCTGTCGTCTTCCGCCGCCGGCGCCGCGGCCCAGACACTGGCCCGCGATGCGGAGAACCGATGTTACTGGCGGGCCAATCCGGTCCGCATGGAGGCCCAGGTGCTGCGCGATAGCTTGCTGCACCTGGCGGGCGAGCTGGATCCCACGCGGGGCGGCCCGTCGATCCCGGTGGCCGACGAGACGTCGCGGCGGCGCAGTCTGTACTTCGTGCATTCGCACAACGAGCATCAGATGTTCCTTTCGACTTTCAACGACGCCAGCGTGCTGGACTGTTACCGCCGCGCGGAGAGCATCGTGCCGCAGCAGGCTTTGGCGCTGGAAAACAGCGCGCTTGCGGCCGAGATGAGCCAGAAGATCGCCCAACGCATCGCGGCCGCCGGCCCGGACGCGTCGGACCGCGAATTCCTTCGCGCTGCGTTCCTCACGGTGCTGTCGGCCGAGCCTTCCGAAGCCGAGCTGTCGCTGGCCGCCGACGGTCTGGCTCGGTTGACGGCCGCCGCCCGGAAAAATGGTCGCCCGCAGCCCGAGGCGGCTGCCCGCATCGGCTTGATCCACGCGCTGGTCAATCACAACGATTTCGTCACGATTCGCTAGGATGAGATGTAAGTCGCAAAATGTAGGAGGCAACTCCGATTGCCGATACGTGGTTGGGCGCGGGGAAGTCGGAAATCGGAGTTGCCTCCGACAAGAGATGAAGTAAACGGATTCGCAATGGAGAGCCACAGGGAGTCGAACATGCCGGTACGCCGAGTTTGCAATCACGGTCAGCATGTGGCTGGCGGCATCCATCGCCGCAGCTTCCTGGCCGACCTGGGCATGGGCTTCACCGGCCTGGCGCTCGGGCGCCATGCTGCGCGAGACGGCGTCGTGCGGGCCGACGCCCCGGCCGACTGGCAGCCGCCGGACGGCCAGCCGCACTTTCGCGCCGAAGGCGAAGAGCGTCATCTGGCTGTTCATGAACGGCGGCGTCAGCCACCTGGAGAGCTTCGACCCCAAGCCGATGCTGACCAAATACGCCGGCAAGATCGATCGCCGAGACGCCGTTCAAGGACGCCCAGGATCCCGAGAAGCTCAAACTGGCCCGCGTGGTCGTCGTCAACGACGCCAACGGCCAGCAGCGCAACGTGCTCTATCCGCTGCAAGTCGGCTTCAAGAAGTACGGCCAGAGCGGCATCGAGGTGAGCGACTGGTTCCCGCACATCGGCGAGTGCGTCGACGACATCGCCGTCGTCCGCTCGCATGTACACCACCGACGACAACCACGGGGCGCAGACGCAGTTCCACTCCGGCCGGCACATGCTCGACGGCGAGTTTCCGACGCTGGGCGCCTGGGTCCACTACGGCCTGGGGACGCTGAACGACAACCTGCCGCAGTTCATCTCGATGGGCAACCGCGAGTACTGGAACGCCAAGGACGGCCATTACCTCGGCCCGCACACGACGCGGTGCCGCTGCGCGTCGACCCGACCAACCCGCTCGACTATCGGCAAGCCGGCCGGCGACCTGAGCCGGAGGAGCAGCAGATCGGTTTCGACCTGGTCGGCCGGCTGAACCGGCTGCGAGGCCGTCGAGTATCCCGACGATCCCGCGCTGGCGGCCCGGATCAAGGCCTACGAGCTGGCCTTCCGCATGCAGACGTCGGTGCCGGAAGTGCTCGACTTCGAACGACGAGACGCAGGAAACGCAGCAGCTCTACGGCACTCGACGATCCGGCGACGCGCGATTTCGGCATGCAGTTGCTGGCGGCCCGGCGGCTGGTCGAGCGGGGCGTGCGCTTCATCCAGGTCCAGCATGGCGCCGGCGGTGCGGGCGTGTGGGATGCCCACAGCGGGCTGAAGGCCAACCACGACAAGAACTGCAAGGCCGTCGACAAGCCGATCGCCGGCCTGCTCAAGGATCTGAAGCAGCGCGGCCTGCTCGACGACGACGATCGTGCTGTTCGCCACGCGAGTTCGGCCGCACGCCCGGCTCGCAAGGGGCGCGACGGCCGCGACCATCACATCTACGGCTTCTCGGTCTGGATGGCCGGCGGCGGCATCAAGGGCGGCGTCGTCCACGGCGCGACCGACGAGATCGGCTTCCACGCCGTCGAGAATCGGCACTACGTCACCGACATCCACGCCACGATCCTGCACCAGCTCGGCCTCGACTCGCGGCGCCTGGAGATTCCCGGCCGCAAGCGGCTGGAGATCGACCACGGCAAGCCGATTCGCGAGATCCTGGCCTGAGAGCCAGGCGCGAGGCCCGATTGCACGGCCAATCGACTGGCTACGGTGGCGCTTGCCGCACGCGGGGCTATTTCGTGCTGGCCGACTCGGGGCCGCCCAGGCAGTACAACATTTCCTGGCGGGCGCTTGCGATTGCCCGACGACGCGGTGGTAAATCCGACTGCCGCAGATCGTGGGCGTGGCGAAGGCCTCGTCGCCCAATTGGTTTTCGGCCACCAGCTCGAACTTGGCGGGATCGGCCTTGAAGACGAATGTCTTGCCCGACTCGTTGGTGGCGAACAAGTGCTGGCCGGCTAGCACCAGCGAAGCGTCGAACGTGCCGCCCAAGCGGCGATTTCCATTTTTCCGCTCCGCTGTCGCTTTTCCAGCAGACGGCCGCGCCGGCGTCGGTCACGGCGTAGAGATAACCCTCGTGGACCAGCATCGAGGGCACGTACACCCGGGTGTTGTTCTGCCAGGCGACCCGGGCGGAGCCGTCGGCCACGATGGCCTCGGTATGATTGCGCGGATATCCGCCGCTGACAAAGACCAGCCGGCCGTCGGTGACCATGGTGGTGACGCACTCGGTCGTGGCTCCCGCGGTTTCCCACAGTTTGGCGCCGGAGAGTGGGTCGTAGGCGGAAGCCAGGTCGCAGCCGGAAAGCAGCAATTGATCTTTGCCGTCGATCGACAGCACGACCGGCGAGGTGTAATTGTCCTTGGCCGGACGCTTTTCGCTCCATACGACGTCGCCGGTTTGGCGATCGAGCGCCGCCACGATTCCGCCGCCGCGGTTGTCGGCCGAGACGATCACCAGCCCTCGATACACCGCCGGCGACGAGCCGAAGCCTTGATGCGTGACGAAGTCCGACACCTTCGTCGTCCAGAGGATCTTGCCATCGAAATCCAGGGCCGAGGTCCGCACCGCCCCGTCGTTGAGGAAATTGACGAACAGCCGCTTACCGTCGCAGGCGACCGAGGCCGATGCCTGGGTGGTTTTCTTGTTGCCCTTGCGGTCGAGCTTGCCGCGGTGCACATCGGTGCTCCAGACTACTTTGCCCGAGCCGCGGTCGTAGCAAATGACCGACTGCGTCTCGCGCTGCTCGTCGGCCGTGGTCAGCAGCACCGCGCTTGCCGACGACGGTGGGCGACGAGTGGCCGCGGCCGGGCACCTCGGCCTTCCAGACGACGTTCTGCGTTTCGCTCCACTGGAGCGGCGGATGCTGGTCCGCGTCGGCGATGCCGTTGGCCTGCGGCCCGCGCCACCAGGGCCAATCGGACTTGCCCAGTTGAAGGTCCTCGGTCGGCCGGATCTTGAGCTCTTCGGCCCGGCCCATCGTCGCGGCCAAACCGAACAAGATCAGTGCAACGCAGGCCAGCGGGGCTTGGGCGGCAGGGCCAGACCAAGGCAGGACCATTCGTGCGGGCATGGGCCGTCTCCAACTTGGGGAGGGAGTTTTCTCGGCCTTGAGCATACCCTAGCCGGGGCCGAGAGTGGAGCCGTCTTGGTAGCGCTAGCCGGATGGGCGTCTTCCGCCGCGATGTGTCACGAATCACGGGGCAGGGCTAGTCGCGGGCTACGGTTTAGTCGCGGGGCAGGGACGGATCCCAACGACCGCCGGGAAAACCCCAGCCGTGGGTCGCCCCGTAGTCGGGCGGATAATGCCACGTCGGAAAGGCTTTGGAGATGCAACGCGGGCCGGTCGTGGCGTAGCCGCCATCCGGCCACACGGTGACAGTCTCGCCCTGCGCCGCCATGGCCCGGCGCGATTGCCCGCGAACGAATCGCCGGCTGCCGACCGGCGCCGAGTCGCCGCCCACGTCGCCGGCTACCGCTGAGGCTTGCAGGGCGAACAGCGCCACGCCGAGGACCAGTGCAATCTTGCGCATGACGCTTGTTCCTCGATCAATTGTTCGCTGGGCGGTCTTTTGCGCCGTATCAGGTAACGCAACAAGCATGCCACACGCTTTCCGATCGGGCAAATTCCGGGGCCGTAATCTGTGCCGGTTCTGGCGGCGATGCGGCCGGCGGGATTTGCAGTGAGGGCAAAGTCGATGCAAGGCAAGGAAATGTGCCTCGAACGCGAGCCGATTCGAATTCCAGCAGGTCAATGATGTCGGGCGTGCGCCGCAGGGAGTCGACGGTTTGGAGCAGCGGCCGCGGGGCGGTACACTGACTGCCGAGGGAGACCGCCGCCCGCAAGGGACATCTCGCATGACCGCGCCGCAATCCAATCCGCAACCGCAGCCCCGGGCCGCTGGCGCGCTCGCACCCCGGCAAATCGTCAAACTGCTGGTGTCGCTGGTGGCGCTGGCCGCGTCGGGCTACTACATCTATGGGCAGCTCAATCCGCCCAACGCCTACAGGTACGATCCGTCCAAGCCGATGGCCTTTCAGGATCACGCCCAGTCGAACGTTCCGCTCGACGGCGACAACGTCGGCGATTTGCAGTTCGTCGACACCAGCGGCAAGCCGGTCGAACTGGGGCAGTATCGCGGCCAGAGCCACGTCGTGCTGGTTGTCACGCGCGGCAATACGACACGGGCCATACCAGGAGCTTATGACGGCAGCATCTGCCTGTACTGCGCCACGCAAACGTCCCGGCTGATCGCCAATTACAAGGCGATCGGCGAGCGTGGCGCCGAAGTGGTCGTCGTGTTTCCCGTGCGGCAGGCCGCCGATAGCGAGAGCCTGCAAAAGTTCAACCGGGTGGTTCAGCGCGACGGGGTGGGCGCGGCGCCGTTTCCGCTGGTGCTGGATATCGAGCTGCGGGCGGTCGATCGATTGGGCATTCGGGCCGATCTGGCCAGGCCGGCCACGTATATTTTGGACAAGCAGGGACAACTTCGTTTCGCTTACGTCGGTGCGACCATCGCCGATCGGCCGAGCATCCAGTCGATTCTCGAACAGCTCGACGCCATCAACGCCGAGCCGCGATAGCGCCCTCGACCGTTTCATCCTCGATCGCCAACCACGCTCAGAGCCATGGCCACTCAGCGCCGCTTCTCAGCCCGGCCGCGACTTTCTCTCCGTGGCCGGCGCTGCTGCGCTGCTGACGCCGGAGCAGGTGGAGCAATTGATTGCCGAAGCGGCGGCCCGGAACTCGCTGCCCAGCCAACTCGCGCTCGCCAAGGGGCTGCTGAACGTCACGCAGATCGACATCGTCGAAACGCTCTTGCGGCCGACCCAGACCATTCCCGGCTATGAGATTCTGGGGCTGTTGGGGCAGGGAGGGATGGGGGTCGTTTATCGCGCCCGGCAAATGGCTCTGAAGCGCATCGTGGCCCTCAAGACGGTGCTGGTGACCCAGATGGCCGACGAGGCCGCGCTGCAGCGATTCGAGCAAGAGGCCCAGGCGGTTGCGCGGCTGGCGCATCCGCACATCATCGCGGCCTACGACTTCGGCCGGCACGAAGGGCGATTGTACTTCGCCATGGAACTGATCGAAGGCGAAGACGTACACCGGCTGATCGCCCGCCGCGGCCCGCTCGACGAGCAAACCGCCTGGGGCCTGGTGCGGCAAGCGGCCGCCGGTTTGGCCCATGCGGCGCAGCAAGGCATCGTGCATCGCGACATCAAGCCGGCGAACCTGCTGCTGGTCGAACCGCCCACCGGATTTCCGCTGCCGGCCGGAATGCCGCTCTTGAAAATCGCCGACTTCGGGCTGGCTCGATTGGCGGCCGCCGCCGACGAGGCGTCGCGGCTCACCTCCGTGGGCACGACCGTCGGCAGCCCGCACTACATGCCGGCGGAACAATTGCGCGGCGAACCGGTGGACCAGCGGGCCGACGTCTTCGCGCTGGGCGCCAGTGCGTTCCAAATGCTGTCGGGCAAGCCGCCCTTGTCGGGCAAGACACTCGCCGAGATCATTGCCCGTCGGCTGGGCGGCCAGCCCGAACCGGTGCGCGCGGTGCGGCCCGAGGTGACGCGCGGGTCGGCCGAGCTGGTGGCGGCCATGATGGCCCCCGATCGCGAGCAGCGGATTGCCGATTATGGCGAGCTTGCGCGGCGGATCGACGCGCTCGCGCCGCGACAGGCGCCGATGGCGCTGGGCGAGGAAACGATTCCCTATTTGCCCGGCGGCGGCGCTGCGCCGACGACGCCGATTACGGCGGAGCCCACCAAGCCCCTCGGCGCGAGCCCACAGCGGGTCAATCGGAATTGGCTCCGCCTTGGCATCGGCGGATTGGCGATTGCGCTGGTGATTCTGGGGACGATGATTCTGGCAAAGGCGATTCTGGCAACCGCCGGTCGCCGCGGTTCGCCCGGAGAGCGAGACCTGGTCGCCGCCGGCCAGGTCGAGCAGCTTTTCAACGGCCGGAATATCAACGGCTGGACCGTGGTGTCGGGCGGCTGGAATCCCGCCAAGAACGCCGAAGGCGCGATCGTGCTGCAAGGGCGGGGCGCAATTCGGCGGCCGCTGGTGGCGCGCAGCGCCCACGGCGGGGCTCAGCCGCTGGTGTTTTATCGGCTGACATTCCTGGTCGATCTGCACGAGTCGTCGGCCGTCGAACTGCAGTTCGAATTCGCAGGCGGCGGGACAAGTGGCCGTGGCACTGATGAGAAGTGCCGATTGGTGCGGATCGATCGCCAGCGTATCGCGCTCGGCCAGCGCGCCGGCGATCGAAGCCCGCCGCGACTGGATGCATCGCTCGCACACGCGGCAGACGGCGGCCCCTTGCACTCGGTTCAGCTCGAACGGCAGAGCGCCGGATGGTGGGTCTTTGTCGACGAGCGATATCTGGGCAGCGCCGCGCTGCAACAGTCCGGGCCGGATCAGGTCGCGCCGGCTGCCGAGTTCGGGCTGCTGGCCGAGGGCGGCCCGGCGTGGTTTTCGGATTTCACGGTCGAAGAGTTGGTGCCGGCCCCGGGTCAATGAACGCGCATTCACCGGGGCACCGGGGCTCGTTGAGCCCCGGCTGGCATCGCGTGACGAAGATGCGATGTGGCCTGCGCAGCGAAGGAAAAAATGAGGTCGGAATGGCGCCGACCGTCGCTGCGCAAAGAGACCCTCACCCTGCCCTCTCCCTGGAGGGAGAGGGGTTGGGCGCAGCAGTCCTGTGCGTTCGCTGCTACACTTCGGCCAGCGGCTCGGTCGCGTCGCCGAATTTGTCGAGGCGGACGTTCATCTTGTCCATCATCGAGAGGTACAGGCGGCACATCTGGCGATTGGGCTTGCCGCGGTAGTCGAGCACGCGGCCGGTCTGGATGCGTCCGCCGCCGCGGCCGAGCATCACGACGGGCAACTGCGTGGCGTCGTGATTGCCGGTCATCATGCTCGAGCAGAACATCAGCATCGTGTTGTCCAGCGCCGTGCGGCTGCCCTCCTGGATCGCGTCGAGCTTGCGGGCGATGTAGGCGACCTGCTCGACGAAGAACTGATTCACCTTCAGCCAGTCGGCCGTGTCGGAGTGCGACAGCAGATGGTGGATCATGTAATCCACGCCCAGGTTGCGGGAAGCGCAGCGAGGAATGGTCGTTGTTCAGCTTGAGCGTGCAGATGCGCGTGGTGTCGGTCTGGAAGCCGAGCACCAGGATGTCGCACATCAGCCGCATGTGGTCGGCGATGTTCTGCGGGATGCCGTCGGGCGGGCGCGGAATGTTGGGCTTGTCGAGCGTCGGGCCGCCAGCCTTGCAATTCGCCCTTCTTGCCGGCGTCGTCGATGCGCTGCTCGACGTCGCGGACCGAGTCGAGATATTCGTCGAGCTTGCGCTGGTCGGTCGTGCTGATCTGGCGGCGCAGGTCGCTGGCGTCTGCCAGCACGGCGTCGAGCACGCTCTTGTCGCCGCGCTCGACTTCGTCCTTGAAGAGCCGGTCGAAGGCCAGGGCCGGGATAGATTTCCAGCGGCGTCGGCGTGGTGGGCGAGGTCCAGGAGATGTGCGAGCTGTAGAGCATCGAGTAATTCTTGTGGACCGACGGGTTCGACTTCTCGCAGCCCAGCACCAGGCTCGGCACCTTGGTCGAGCGGCCGTGACGCTGGGCCAGCGAGCTGGTCGATGCTGGTGCCGGAGCGGATCTCGCCGCCGGAGGCCAGCGGCGCGCCGGAGAGCAGGTTGCCGGTCTGCGAGCTGTGGATGTTCCCCTTCAGTGGCCTCGCTCGTTGTAAAGGCCGCGGATGAAGAGCATCTTCTCGCGGAAGTCGTTCAGCGGGGCGAGCACCTGGCCCAGCTCCATGCTCTTGCCTTCGCCCTTGGCCCACCATTCGCGTGCCGTGAAAGCCGTTGCCCGAGAAGAGCACGGCCAGCCGCACCGGGGCCTCGCTGGCCGCTTGATTGCCCGCTGGTTCGTCGCCCCAGACGCTGAGCGATTCGAGCCAGGGCAGGGCCATCGTGACGCCGAGGCCGCGGAGCATGGTGCGGCGGGAAAGTAAGTGCATGTCGTCATGGCGTGCCTCTTCGGCGTTTGAGGGTCTGATTTTCGCAGCTTCAATCATCATACGCCGTTTCGCGGCCGCGAATCTCGCGGAATTGGCGGCTGCGGACGATCGATTCCAGAGCGGCGACGAACCGGTAGTCGTTGGCTTTCAGCACTGGCCTGCATCTCGGCCAGCAGCGGCTCGTCGGAAAGCTGCACCGAGCGGCCCAGGGAGTAGCCGAGCAGCTTGCGGCAGAACTGCCGCACGAAGGCGTCGCGGCGGACGGTGAGCAGGTAGTTTCGCAGGCCGTCGAGACCCTCGAATTCGGCCCCGTCCATCGTCTTGACGCGGGTGTCGATCGGCCGGTCGCCCAGGTCCTTGTCGCGGCGGCGGCCGATGGCGTCGAAGCCTTCCAGGGAGAAGCCCAAGGGTCGATCCGCTGGTGGCAGACCGACGCACTTCGGCGTCGCTGCTGTGCTTCTCGACGAGCTGCCGGACGGTCAGGCCGTCGGTGGCCGTCTCGTCGTCCGGCAGTTGCGGCACGCCCTTGGGCGGGCGCGGCAACGTTCGCCGAGCAGCACTTCGCTGATCCAGTTGCCGCGCAGGATCGGGCTGGTGCGCGAGGCGCCGGACTGCTGGCCAGCGTCGTGGCCTGGCCGAGGATCCCGCCGCGGCCGAATTGCTTCACGCCGTCGACTCGCCGCCACTCGGGTGCCGCTGACGCCGGGAATTGCCGTAGTGCTTGGCCAGCTCCTCGTTCAGGAACGTGTGATCGGCGTCGAGGATGTCGAGCACCGAGCCGTCGTTCTGAAACAGATCGGTGAAGAACCGGATCGACTCCTCGTACATCGCGCCGCGCAGGCCGACGAACGTGGGGAAATGCCGCTCGCTCTTTTCGTCGAGGTGGTCGAAGTCGCGAATGTGCAGCCACTGGCAGGCGAACTCCGTCGCCAGCCGCCGGGTCTTGCGCGTCGCGCAGCATCCGCCGCGTTTGCGCGACGAGCATGTCCGGGTCGCGCAGCCGGCCGGCGGCCGCCAGCTGCCGCAGCTCGGCATCGGGCTGCGACGACCAGAGGAAATAGCTGAGCCGGCTGGCCAGTTCCCAGTCGGAGACCGGACCTCTGGCCCGCGCCCGGCCCCGGCTTCTCGATGCGATACAGGAATGCCGGCGCGACGAGCACCCGGGCCAGCAGTCAGGCGGATCGCTTCGTCGTGCGGGATCTCTTCTCGCGCAAGCGTGCGATAAAGCGCGCGCAGCTCTTGCGCTTCGGCCGCGGTCGAGCGGCCGCCGATAGGCTCGGGCCGCGAATGTCGAGCAAGGCCGTCGAGGTGCTTCGGCTCGCGTCTCGATCAGCGCGCTGGCGAAACGCGGCGGCGCGCTCGTTGATCGGTTCGCGCAGCGGCTCGAAGACCTTGGGATCGGCGTCCTGCGTGGCATATTCGATCAACTGCGCCAAGGCGTCGACCAGCGTCAGCGCGTCCTGGCTGATCGTAGTGCAATTCGTCCCAGAGCCGATCGAGCTGGGCCTGCTGCGCGTCGTCGAGCATCAGCCGGCAGAGGTGATCGTCCTCGCGATAGAACAGCGTGAGTGTGACGACCTCGTCCACCGGCACGATCTTGGTGTAACACAGGGCCGCCGGAAACAAGCGGCGGAACTCGTCGAGCGCCGCTTCGATGCGCTGGTATGCCGCGGTGCCCGGGTTGGCCAGAATCGGCACGTCGTAGGCCACCTGGCGATTGTCCGAAGTCCACTGTCCGCCGGTCACGGTGACCGTGACCGTGCTGGGAGTCAGTTCGGATTGGCGCGGGGGTTTGCCGGCCACGATTTGCAACTGCACGCTGCCTTCGCGGCCGGTTCGAGGGTCGAGCACGCCGCTGGTCACCAGTTCGCAGCCGTTGGCCAGGTCGGCGGGCAGCCGCACTTCGACCAGTGCCGGCGCTGCGCACGCAAAGGCTCGCGGCATCGATCGCGGTGCCGTCTGGATGTTTGCCGAATAGCGCCGGATCGAGGCCCCAATCGGCCGCGCCCGGGGTGGCCGGGCCATCCTTTGCGGCGGGCGTTTTTTCGCTGCCGCCGGCGACGGCCGATCCCAAAAGCGGCCCGCCGACCGCCGCCAATTGCTGGTAGAGCACCGCATCCGGACTATCCTTCGCGGTCGGCGGCCCGGAGGTCAGCAGTTCTTGCACCAGGGCCGCCAGTTGCTGTTTTGCCGCGCTGTCGGCGGTCGCCTGCCACTTGGCGAGCAGCGAGCCGGCGGGAATGACCGGGCTGGTTTGGCCGGCTTCCTTTTCGGGCTCGGTATAGAAATGCCACACGCCGGCATTGCCGAAACGGTCGGCGTGAGGATTGCCGGCGGTCGCATCGGGCGACACGTCGTCGGCCAGGCTCCAAGTCCGGCCGCCTTCGCCGGCGCTCGTGAGTTTCAGCTCGACGGCCGTCAGGTCGCAGGAGTGGTTGCCGTCGCGCGGGCCGACGAGCAGCGAAACGACGTCGCCGGCCTGGATCGGGAGCTGTTCGATCGGATCGATCTTGGCCGGAGTGCTGCCCTGGGCGGTGCCGGCGGCAAGCCGCCTGCGGGCGGCTCCGCGGCGCAATTCCAGCGACCAGGTCACGCCGTTGCCGCACTCGGGATGCGCGTGCGTCACGCCCGCTTCGACCCGCATCGTCGCCGACACGGGACTGCGCCAGCCCACCGCGGCTCGCAAAGTGGGAGACGGATGCACCGCCACGCTGTGCGGCTTCATGTTGCCCGGAATGCGGACGTGTTGATCGGACGAATTGGCCAGGAGCAGCGGCGTGGCGTCGCTGCCCCAACCCGTGATGAAGGCATGCCCACCGGCGCTGCCGATCTTGTCCTTGAAATGCCCGGCGATGCTTACGACATCGCCCGTGCCGATGCCCAGATAAGCCAGCCAGGCGCGCAGCGCCGCGGGTTCGAGGTCGTGTTTGCGGGCCAGTTCGGCCGCATCGGCGTTACCTTGCGCCGCCGCGGCTTCGGCCGCCGCGGCCAGACAGCGGGCCGCCGCGGCGAAGAGCTGTTGCCGGCGCTGGGCCAGATCGCGGCTGGTTTGGCGCACATCGCGCAGCGGCAGATCAGGCCGGCCCGGCGCAACCAGCCTGGGCTGTTGCCAGATGACGAAATCGTGCTCGTTGCCGTCTCCCACGTCGGCGGCGACGAGCGTCAGCGTGACCTCGCCGCTGTCGTTGGCCGGCGGAATCTTGAAACGCAATTCTTGCTTGGCGGCAATCGGATTGACCGGCTCGAGCCAGGCCTTGGGGCCTCCGACTTTTCCGATGTGGCCGACGGTGCCGAACTTCCACAGCCCCTTTTGCCAGGCTGCGACGTAGCCGGTGAGCGCGGCGGCGTCCTGGGGCTTTGCGTCGCGCCAACGGGCCCTCAGCCCGTCGAGCAGCAACGACGACTGTTTGGCCGTGAGGCTTTGCCAAAGCGTGCCCAGATACCTGGCGTTGAGCCCATGCTTTTGCGCCACCTGCTGGATTGCGCCGCGCCGCCGGCGAGCAGCGACTCGCGGTCGGACAGCGTGGCGGCGAGGTATTTTTCCACCGGCAGCCGTCCACCTTGGTTGGTGTCGAAAACGATGCCTTGCAGATTGACCCGTTCGCCGCCGCGGGGATCGGTGAACTCGCTGTAGAAGCTGCGAATGCGAGCCAGCGTTTCATTGGTCCAATCGCGCCGCGACGTGGACGGCGAGAACCGCAGTCCGTCGGGCAACAGCACCAGGTGGTCGGCGACTTCCTTGCCGGCGTCCAGATATTTCGTCACCAGCGACGGTGACATCACCAGCGCGCTCCCCGTATTGGTAAAGCCTTCGCCTGCCGCGCCGTCGACCGGAAACTCGCGGGCCGGGTCGAGCCCGTCGACGCCGGTCAAATCGCGCAGCGTGTACGTGTATTCGGCGTTGCTCAGTCGGCGGAGGACGACGCGTCCGGGGTCGCCGGCCCGGGCCTTGGCCTCGACCGTCAGGTAGCCGCGGACCCAGGCTTGCAACCGCGCCCGCTCGGCGGCGGGGGGTTGGTCGGCGTCTTTGGGCGGCATCTGGCCCGTGTCGAGCATTTCGCCGACCTTTTGCCAGATCTGGGGATGCTTGCGCACATCGGTCAAAGCTGGGAACGCGGCGAAATCGACGTCGGCCTCGACCGTATCGCCGGAGTGACACTCCTGGCAATAGCGAACCATCAGCGGCCGAACTTCAGTTTTGTAGCCACGGGCTAAAGCATCCCAGTCGGGCACCTGGGCCACGGCCCAGCGCAGCGGCAACAACATGCCGGCCGCCGCCAGACAGGCGAGGACGAGGCCACGGATTCGCACTCGTAGGGCACTGGATGTCATGCGATGCCGATTTCTGCGGGAATGGTGTGCTTGATAGCGAGATCGGCTGCGTTGTGGCGACAAGGTGGGGCTCAAGGTTCGCCGGGCCTCGAACTACGGTTGGATTCTTACGCGGCTCGCGGCCATTGATCGGTTGGCCCGCCGCGCGATTCACCCGAACTCGTTGAACCGATTCTAGCGGCGAGGCGGGTGTCGGTGCGACGCGCCGAGGGGGGCGGGATGCGTACTTATCAGACGTCATACTATCAGATCAAGTCTGGCCTTTCAAGAAAAAGTCGACTCGTTTTGCTGCGACTCGTCGGCGAATCGCACGAGCGAAGCGAAGGGGGGCAGCGAAGAGGGACGCGGGCGCACGCGAGTGATTCGGCCGAGCGCGTGGCCGGAGATTGAGCAACCGCGACGCCCAAGTGCCGGCGGATTTCGGCTGGGCAGCGAACGAAGGGAATCCCGCGTTCTCCCGGCCCTTACCCTACCCGCTGCCAGCAGGCAGAGGGGTTGAGCGCCGAGAACGTTTTTCGTTCATTGCTCACAAGGCGGCCGCGGCCGATTCGAGTTGGGCCTCGTTGTATTTCTGGCGAATGGCCAGAAACTGATCTTCGGCCTGCAAAAACGCGTCGACGACGTCGGGATCGAAGTGGCTGCCCGACTCGGCGAGGATGATGCTCCGCGCGGCGTGATGGCTGAAGGCGTCCTTATAGCTGCGTTTGGAGGTGAGCGCGTCGTAGACGTCGGCCAGGGCTACGATGCGGCCGCAGAGGGGAATGTCGTTGCCCTTGATTCCGGCCGGATAGCCGCTGCCGTCGAAGCGTTCGTGATGGCTGGCGGCGATGTCGCGGGCCATCTTGAGGAATTTGGCTTCGGGGAATTGCTCGAGCGCGGCGTCGAGAGTTTCGGCGCCCAGCGCGGCGTGCCGCTTCATGATTTCGAATTCGTCGCTGCTCAGCCGGCCCGGCTTGAGCAGCACGCTGTCGGGAATGCCCACCTTGCCGATGTCGTGCAGCGGGCTGGTCAGGTAGATCAGGTGGACGTATTTTTCGTCGATGATGCGGGAAAACTTGGGCAGCGTGGCGAGCTGGCTGGCCAGCACTTGCGAATAGCTGCGGACGCGCTCCAGATGCGCGCCGGTTTCGGGGTCGCGCGACTCGGCCAGCTTGGCCAGGGCGAAGATCGCCACGTCGCGGGTTTCCAGCGACAGCACGCGTTCTCCGGCGCGGACGCGGACGAGCAGTTCAGCCGGATCGAACGGCTTGGAGATGAAGTCGTCGGCGCCGGCCGACATGCCCTCGACGATTTTTTGCGTGCCGTCGTGGCCGGTCAAGAGGATGATGTAGACGTAGCCGGAATGGTCGCCGGCCCGCAGCCGCCGGCACAAGTCGATGCCGTTCATCTCCGGCATGTCCCAGTCGGAAATCACCAGCCGCGTGGGGTGTCGAGCCAGCGAGTCCAGCGCGGCGCGTCCGTTGGGCGCGGTCTCCACTTCGTACCCGGAGGCCTCGAGCGCATTGCCGAGCATCGCCAGGGCAATCTCGTCGTCGTCGACAATCAGGATTCGCATTGCGTCGTTCAGCCTTCTTGGGAGTTGCGCATGCGGCGACAGGGCGCATGTGGGAATTTGTCGGGCCGCCAATTCCGCCGACAGTTGCGGAATGTGGCGCCGGCAGCGCGCGACTTGGGCGGCTAGATCTTCGACGACGTCCAGCAGGCGGCCCCAATCGTTGTCGCGGGCCAACTCCTCCAGCTCGGCGGCACTGGCCCGCAAGCTGCCGGCCGACAGATTGGCGGCGGCGCCTTTCAGGCGCGTGCGCTCGCAGGGTCAATTCCGGTCCGTCGTGCGCCGCCGCGGCCCGCTGAATGTCGCTGAGCTGTTCGTCGGCGCGGCAGTGGAACTTCTCCAAGATCCGGCGGCAAAAATTGGCATCGCCCAGGCAGCGCTCGAGCAGCGAGTCCAGGTCGATCGGACACGTATCGTCGAGCGGAGCGCAGGCGTTGTGCTCGGTCAGGGCCTGCTCGCCGTGCACTTGTCCCACGTCGCTCGCAATGGCGGATTGTTCGGCCGCGGCCGGTATGGCCGGGACCGTCGCCGGGAGCAGGGCCGGGCTCTCGCTGGCGGCGGGCTCGGCCGGCAAGACAACCCGCGCGGGGCCCCCAGGCAAGAGATCCCGCGGCAATACGCTCGAGATCGCCGCCAGCAGGTCCGGCGGATGAATCGGCTTGGTGACGTAGGCGTCCATGCCGGCTTGCAGGCACAACTCGCGGTCGCCTTTGATGGCGTTGGCCGTGAGGGCAATGATCGGCGTGCGTTTTCGCGGTGGCTGGGCAGCGGCCGGGCTGGGCATTTGGCCGGCGGCCTGGCGGGCTTCGAGCGCCGAATGGCCCGCGTGGCCTCGAAACCGTCCATCTGCGGCATCTGGCAGTCCATCAGCACCACGTCGTAGCGGCGCGACTTGACGGCCTCGAGCGCCTCGCGGCCATTGTTGGCGATATCGCATTGGCAGCCGGCTCGGGCCAGGATTTCGTAGGCCACGATCTGGTTGATCTCGTTGTCCTCGGCCAGCAGGACGCGGGCGGACGCGAGCCCGGACTGGTTGGGGCAATCTTGCTCGACCCTGGAATCGGCGGCACAAGGAATCCGCACTTCGCCGGCCGTGGCGTCAACGATGGCATCGAACAAGCGCGATTGGCGCAGCGGTTTGGTCAGGTAGCCGGCCAGCCCGAGCGAGTGCATCTGATCGGCTGAAAGGTGCTGTCCGAGCGACGTCAAAATCAGCAGGGTCGTTTTGTTGAGGTCCGGCGAGTCCTTGATGTACTCGGCCAATTGGAGGCCGTTCATCTGGGGCATTTGCATGTCGAGAATCGCCAGTTGAAACGGGCGCCCGGCGGCGGCCGCGCGGCGCATGGTCTCGATGGCCGTGGGTCCGTCGGCAGCCGTCTCGTAGTCGAAGCCCCAGCCGTCCAGCACGGCTTCCAGGATCTCCAGGTTCGTGGCGTTGTCGTCCACCCCCAGCACGCGCAGTTCGCTGGAATTGGCCAGCGGTTTGCGGCTGCGGCGCACGTCGGGCCGGCGGCCGAGCCGCACGTTGAAGCTGAACGTAGACCCCTTGCCGGGTTCGCTTTCGACGCCGATCGAGCCTCCCATCAACTCGACCAATCGCTGCGAGACCGCCAGGCCCAGGCCGGTGCCGCCGTACTTGCGCGTGGTCGAGGCGTCGACTTGCGAGAACGACTTGAACAGCCGGTGCATGCGGTCGCGCGGGATGCCGATGCCGGTGTCTTGCACCGAGAAGCGGACCAGGACGTCGTTGTCGAAGCTGCATTCAACCCAGGCGCGGACCACGACTTCTCCCCGCTCGGTGAACTTGATCGCGTTGTTGATCAGGTTGACCAGCACCTGGCGGAGCCGATCGGGATCGCCATTGACCGTGACGGGCACTTCCTCGCGGATGTGCAAGGCCAGCTCCAGCCACTTGGCCTCGACCCGTTGGGCGAACATCTCGGTCATGTCTTCCAGCAACAAGTGCAGATCGAAGTCGGCCGAGTCGAGATCGAGCTTGCCGGCCTCGATCTTGGAGAAATCGAGAATATCGTTGATCAGGCTGAGCAGCGAGTCGGCCGAGGTCTTGGCCACCCGGGCATAGCGCTGTTGCTGCACGTTGAGCGGCGTGCCGGCGAGCAATTCGAGCATGCCGATGACGCCGTTAAGCGGCGTGCGGATCTCGTGGCTCATGTTGGCCAGGAATTCGCTCTTGGCCTGGCTGGCCGCTACGGCAGCTTCTTTTTGCCGCTGCAGTTCCTCGGAATTCTTGCGCTCGGTGATTTCCTCGACCGTGCCCTCGTAGTACAGCAATTCGCCGTTTTCGTCGCGCACGGCCCGGGCGTTTTCCGAAATCCAGATCGTGTCGCCATCCTTGCGGTAGATCTCCGACTCGAAGTTCTGGACCGTGTCGTATTCCTGCATGATCCGCACGAAGTCCGCCCGGCGGTCGGGATCCACGTACAACTGACGCTCGATGTCGTCGACGCGGTTGACCAGTTCGTCGGGCGAGGCGTAGCCGTAAATGCGGGCCAGCGACGGGTTGACGCCCAGGTAACGGCCGTCGGGCGAGGTCTGGAAAATGCCCTCGACCGCGTTCTCGAAGATGCTGCGGTATTTTTCTTCGGCGGCCCGCAGCGCGGCGACCGCTTGCTCGCGGCTGGCGATCTCATCGCGCATGGTGGCCAGGACGCGATTGTATTCGGCCGCCAAGGCCGTCACGTCCGTGTGCTGGCCGACTTGCAGGAAACAGTCCGTGGCGCGGGCCGGCGGCGTGGCCTGGCGGGGGGCGGATTCACTCATCGAATACTCGGCGTGACGAAGTCGGTTAAGAACACTCGACAAGTGAAGCGCGCCGCCCGCGCACGACAGCCGAGGGTGTCGGTTTGTAAACAGTGGCCTTCGGCCAGCGCCGCTTGCCTGCCGGCCCGGCCAGCGTTCGACCCCGGAATTCCCGGGATGCGGACCGCCGGCCGCTGGTCACCGGATAAAAGTTAGCTCACGGATTTCATCTCGCACCAACCCCGTGGAGGGAGTTTCACAAGCCGAATCGCGCGGTCAGTTCGGTTGAAAGGAGGGGTCGGGGTGTGGCCCGGAGGATTGCACCGGCCGTAGGGTTTATTTCGTTCTCGTCGCACCAGGCTTCCTGCGGCGAGTGACAAGCGGCGCCCCCGGCGGTTAAACTCGCCCCAGCGGCGTGACCGTCGCTGGCCGGCACCGATTTTCCGGCGGCGCTGTCGAACCGACTCATCGGCCTAGGCGCGAACGAAAAATCACATCCGCCCGCTACCCCTCTCCCTACAGGGAGAGGGAAGGGTGAGGGTCCGGAAAAAACCGATGTTGTTTTTCGCTCGCGCCTTACTTGGAGATTCCACCCCTGCACGCGCCGCTAATCTTCGACGCACAGTTTGCTGGCTCGCGGTCTGGCTGGCCGCCTTGTTCCCGGCGGCGACCGCCCAGGCACAACCGGCCGCACGGCCCGAGCGGCCCAACATCCTGTACTGTCTGGCTGATGACTGGGCCTGGCCGGATGCCTCGGCCTATGGCCAGGCGGTCGTCAAGACGCCGACGTTCGACCGCATCGCGCCGAAGGCGTCCTATTCAGCAAGGCCTTCGTGGCGGCGCCCACCTGCACGGCCTCGCGGGCCGCGATGCTCACGGGCCTGGCGCCCCATCGGCCTCGAGCGCGGCGCGAACCTGAACGGTACGCTGCTGAAAAAGTTCATCACCTTTCCCGACCGGCTCGAAGCGGCCGGCTACCGCGTGGGCTATACCCGCAAGGGTTGGGGGCCGGGCGGATTGGAAGGCAGCGGTCGCGAGCGGAATCCGGCCGGCCCGGAGTTCAAGGACTTTGCCGCCTTCCTGGAACAGGCCGGCGGCGACGCGCCGTTTTGCTTCTGGTTCGGCAGCCGCGACCCGCACCGGGCTTACGACGAGGGCTCGGGCGTCCGATCGGGCATGAACCCGCAGGACATCCGCGTGCCGGCCTTTCTGCCCGACACGCCCACGGTGCGCAGCGACCTGGCGGATTATTATTTCGCCATTCAGCGTTTCGACCGCGAATTGGGCCAGCTCGTGGCGCTGTTGGAAAAAACCGGCCGGCTGGCCAATACGATCGTCATCATGACGGGCGACAACGGCTCGCCCTTTCCGCGCGCCAAGGCCACCTGTTACGACGCCGGGACCCACGTGCCGCTGGCCGTGCGCTGGCCGGCCCGGATTCCCCGCGGGCGCGTGGTAACCGACTTTATCAGCCTGACGGATCTTGCGCCGACGCTGCTTCAAGTGGCCGGCCTACCGGTGCCGGAGGACTTGGTTGGCCGCAGTTTCTTCGACGTGCTCATGTCGGACCGATCGGGCCGCGTCGACGCCAATCGCGATCGTGTGTTCACCGAGCGCGAGCGGCACGTGGTGAGCCGTGCGGGGGGCAAGAGCTATCCGATCCGCGCCCTGCGGACCGAGTCGTTTCATTACCTGCGCAACTTGCGGCCCGACTTGCTGCCGGCCGGCGACGAGGACGACAATGCCAGCCCCATCGGCGCGTTCGGCGACGTGGACAACTCGCCCACGAAGACCGAGATTCTCCGCGGCCGCCAGGAGCCGGCGATGGCGCCTTTTTACCGGTCGGCGTTTGCGCCGCGGCCGGTCGAAGAGCTTTTCGACGTGCGTACCGATCCATTCGAGCTGCACAATCTGGCCGCCGATCCTGCGCACGCCGAGACTTTGAAACAACTGCGCGGCGAGCTGGATCGCTGGATGACGGACACGGGCGATCCGCGGGCTGGCGGCGAATCGGACGTGTGGGACAAATAGGGAGCTTTAGCAACATGCTGCGCGGTGGCGAGAGACTCCTGCGCCGCGGGCGCCATCGGCTGCATCGCAGGCACGCTCCCGGCGCCGGCTGCAACGAGTGAACCAAGTCGGCCTGGGGCGTTGGACTTGGCGGTTGCCGCTGCGGAGGATTCGTCAATGGAAAATAATGCAGTCCGGCATTGCGTCCCGACATCTGCGGACACCCAGGCCGGTGACTTTGGTTCGGTCGACGTAAAGGACTCTGAGGCTTCTCAGCCCGCTGAGGTTTTTCAGTCCGGCATCGGTTACTTGCGTCCCGCTGAGCCGGAGGTCTTCGAGTTTCGTCAGGCGCTGCAAGTCAACGAGCCCTTTGTCGGTCACGTGCGTGTCGTCGAGGTGAAGCGTCTCGATGTTTGTCAATCCGCGCAGATTCGCCAGTCCGGCGTCGGTGATTTGCGAGCCGCGAAGGCCCAAGGATGTGAGTTCGCTCATCCATTCGAGGTGTACAAGCTGGGCGTCCGTAACCTGCGAACTGTGGCTCCAGATCTGTCGCACGTGTAGCGGCTGTTCGCAGCCGAGTCGATCGCGCAGTTTCTCCAAGATGGTGACACGCTCCTTGAGAGCGAGGTCCTCGTAGTCAACCGAGCAGTCGGCCTGTTGAAGTGCCTTGACCACCGAGCGCTGGTGCTTGCCCTTGACCAGCGCTTGACCGAGCCACGCCAGCCCCACGCCGATCACAACCACGAGCAGCAGCATTGCTCGCAGTGAGAACCGGAGAAAGCGGCGGCGGGGACGGGCGGTGGCGTTCATCGGGGGCAAGTGTTCGCTCATATTCAGCGCGTCAAGTTCGGCAGCGCACGATTGAGGTCGTCAATCGCTGCGGTTGTCACCTGAGTTCCTCGGAGGTACAGGTGCAAGAGGTTTTTCAGTCCGCGCAGGTGTACAAGTCCCGCATCGGTGACCTGCGTGTTTTCCAGGTCCAGCGTTTGAAGTTGGGGAAGCTGCTGAAGTTGCACCAAGCCGGCGTCCGTAACCTGCGTTCCATCAAGGTACAAGCGTTCGAGCTTATGAAGCCCTTGGAGATTCGCCAAGCCGGCGCCGGTCACCAGCGTTCCGTCGAGGCGCAGACTTTCGAGCTTGTGAAGTCCTTGGAGATTCGCCAGGCCGGCGTCGGTGACCAGCGTACCGCCAAGATCCAGGAATTCGAGGTTGTTCAATCTCCGAAGGTGAACGAGCCCAGCGTCGGTCACTTGCATGTGGTCGACCCTTTCTTCGGAGGGATAAATCCGACCCCCGCTGTACACGAGGACATCCCGCGATCTGGCGAGGGCAAGTTGAGTTAGCTGCGTGAGGCTGCGGATATTCACCAGCCCGGCGTCGGTCACGCGCGCGTCGATGAGGCTCAAACGTCCAAGTTGTGTCAATCCTCGCAGATGTACCAGCCCGGCGTCGGTCACCTGGGGGCCGGACCCTATTACGACATAGACGCTCCGGGGATCGTCCCCAGTCAAGAGCTCCCGCAGTTGTCCCAGCGCGGTGGGTTCTTCCTCGAATGAGTATTCGACGTCGCAGCCCAGCTTCTCCAGCGCCGCCACCGCAATGCCTTGCTCGCGGACTTTGTGCATCGTCCAGCCCAGCGCCGCGCCGGTGGCGAGCATTAGCAGCAGCAGCGTCCGCAGGGAGTAGCGGAGCCAGCGGCGGCGGGTGTTGGCGATCGGCGTCGTCATCGTGGAGAAGCAGACTTTCCATTTCCACGGAAGACATCCAGATTCGGGAGCGCATTTTGTAACTCGAAGGCTCCCTCAGCCGTCACTTGCGTGCGTTCGACGAGCACGAGACGGAGGTTAGTCAGTCCGCGGAGATTCGCGAGCCCTTGGTCGGTCACGCTCGTTCCGTTGAGGTTCAGATAAGCAAGCTGGTCCAACGCTTGTAAAGCCTCGAGCCCGGCGTCGGTCACGCGCAGTTCCACCGAGGGTCAGCGTTCTCAGCCGCTTCAGTTCTTGAAGATGCTGTAGCCCAGCGTCAGCCACTCGCGTCCCCGCAAGCTCCAGACATTCCAGCTCACTCAGACCCCTGAGATGAACCAGGCCCGCGTCGGAAACCGGCGTCTCGGCGAGGCGGAGTATTTTGATTTGGGTCATTCCGGCCAGATGCCGCAACCCGTCATCATTTACCAGTGTGCCATCAAGGTCCAGAAATCTCATTTCCGTCAGATCGAGGAGGTTGCTCAGCCCTGTGCCCGACACGGGCGTTTGGTAGAGGGTGAGCGATTCCAGTTTCGTCAAACCGCGCAGCTGCGCTAAACCAGCGTCGGACACGCGTGTTCCGCCGAGGCGCAGCGATTTGAGCTGCGCCAGGTTGCGGACGTAGACCAGGCCCGCGTCCGCCACTGGCGTTCCGTCGAGGCTGATTGATTCGAGCTGGGGCAACCCGCCAAATGCACGAGCGATTCGTCGGTCACCTGCGAATTCGAGGCGTACAACCAAACGACATTCTGCGGACGTCTTTCACCGAACAGCGATCTGAGTGCTTCCAGCACCGTTGCCGAACCGACGCCGGAATAGGTGATTTTACAGCCGACTTCTCCAGCGCCGCCACCGCGATGCCTTGCTCGCGCACCTTGTGCATCGTCCAGCCCAGCGCCGCGCCGACCACAAGCACGAGCAGCAGCAGCGTCCGCAGGCTGAAGCGCAGAAAGCGGCGACGGGGTTTGGCGGCGATCGTTGTCATCGGAAGAGTGGGTTTCTTCGTTGATGCCGAGCGCTGGCTTATTTCCAATTCGGTAGCACGGTGATCTCGCAGTTCGGCAGCTTATCGCGTAGCGCGTCGAGGTCGGCGCTGGCGGGTCGGCCAACGAGCGCGAGCCGCTGTAGGTTTGTCGCGGCTTCCAGCTGCCTCAGGCCTGACGTCCCGGGGCAATCGATCGTCAGTTTTTTCAGGTGCGGCAACGCCAGCACGGCTGACACACTAATGGGCGAGTCGCGCTGTCCGAGCGTAAAATCCGTGTTCCCGTTCGCAGAAGCACGCAATAGCCAGCCCAGCGTGAGCTCTTCGAGCTGAGCACACGGTTGCAATGCGTCGATCCAGGCATCCGTGAGGTACAACCGGTAAAACGTCGCCGCCGTCAGATCGGGAAACGACGCGAGCTGCTTCACCCCCTCCAGCGTCACGTCGCAAGGCGTGAGGTCCACCCGCCGCAGGCCCTTCAGGCCGGCAATGCTCTTGAGCAGATCGTCGGTTTGCCGTTCGCCATAGAAATAAAGGCGGTCGGATTTATCCGCCTTGATCTCGGCGACGTTCCTGAGAAAGAACCCGTTGGCCGATTGTTCGGAGGTATGCAGGCGACTCACGAGCACTTGGATGACCAAACCAAGCGGCACTGCGACCGCGACTAGCACCACGGCCCAGGGCAAAAATGGGAGCCAGCGGCGGCGGGGCTGGGAAGGTGTTTCGGCCATGCAGGTATTTTAGCCGACCTACAGGAGCGTGGAACCAGCGGCGGCCGGATCGTTGGTGTACCGATTGTTCCACAAGTAGGGGCCGGATGCGGCGGCCAGCCCGCTCGCCCCCCCGCAATGTCGGCAGCCAATCGTGTCGCATGACTTGGGCTGTGTCGTAGACTTGGGCAGGCGGCGGGGCACATTTGCTTCGGCAGTCGCTCTGGTCTCAAACAAGATGAGGCGAAAATCATGCTCACGCGATTGATCAACTCTTGGGTCTATGGCGGCGCGCTGGCCGGACTGCTGCTGCTGGTTCTGTTGCCGGCGCTGACCACGGGCTGGTCGCTGGCGCTGGTCGCCGTGCTGCTGCAACTGCCGGTGTACATGCTGCATCAGTACGAAGAGCACGACAACGATCGCTTCCGACAGTTCTTCAACCACACGGTTTTCGGCGGCCGCGAGGTGTTGTCGCGGGGGGCCGTCTTCGTGATCAACGTGCCGGGCGTGTGGGGCGTCATTGCCGCCGCGTTTTGTCTGGCGCAATTTGTCGATATCGGCTGCGGGCTGATCGCGGTCTATCTCACGCTAGTCAACGCAGTGGTTCACGTCGTGTCGGCCGTGGCGCTCAAGCGTTACAACCCTGGACTGGCGACCGCGGTGTTGGTGTTTCTGCCCGTCGGGGGCTTCGGCCTATGGCAGATCGACCAGGCCGGCGGCGGCAGCCCGGCGATGCAGTGCCTGGGTTTGGGCGTAGCCGTGGGCATCCACGCGGCCATTGTGGCTTACGCTCGGCTCAAGAGCGCTGGGCTCGCGCCGTCTGCGACCGCTGCCGTCGCCTGAGCGCGGCGGGCAAGCGCGACCCGACTCGACCACTGGCCCGCGGGACCCGCCGGCGCCGGCGGCGAGGGAAATGCCGGTCAACGAACGATCTTGCAATTCGGCAACGCTCTTGCGAGTCTCAGCTCCCGGGCGAAGGTCACCGCAGTTCCGTTTA
The DNA here is from genome assembly GCA_963699445.1 of uncultured Planctomycetia bacterium. Lineage (GTDB taxonomy): Bacteria > Planctomycetota > Planctomycetia > Pirellulales > PALSA-1355 > CAWCAX01. Next base: position 579,792 of record CAVOTX010000011.1, on the reverse strand, counting down.
AGCTCAAGTATTGTAGTTGAGTCAGCCGCTCAAGTCGGGTCAGCCCAGCGTCCGTGACCCTCGTTCTTTCGAGCTGCAATACCGTAAGGCGGGTCAGCCCTTGAAGGTTCCTCAGCCCGGTGTCGGTCACCGCTGTGCCGCGCAGGTCCAAATGTTCCAAGCGAGACAGCCCTTGCAGGTTGGCGAGCCCGGCGTCGGTCACCGACGTTTCGGCGAGGGACAGACGCTCGATATTAGTCTGCCCTTGCAGGTGGACAAGCCCTGCATCGGTAACACCCGCTCCCGTGCAGTTCAACGATCGAAGTCCGCGTAGGCTTTGAAGGTGTACGAGCGCATCGTCGTTCAGCGGACCGGTTACGGCATACACGTTCCAGGGCTCGGCGTCGCCCATCGACTGCCTCCACCGTTCCACGCGGGTAGGAGGGTTGGCGAACCCACAATTGCCCTGGTGCTTGTCGAAGGCGATTTCACAACCCACCTGCCGCAGTGCCGCCACGGCGATGCCTTGCTCGCGGACCTTGTGCATCGTCCAGCCCAGCGCTGCGCCGATCGCGACCACGAGCAGCAGCAGGGCTCGCAAGCTGAACCTCAGAAAGCGGCGGCGGGGCTTGGCGGGCACGTCAGCCATGCGACTTATTTTAGCCATCCCCGGCGCACGCGGAAACAGCGGCGGCCGAATGTGTGCGGCGGACGCGTGCCTGGCGATCGCGCACCGGGCGCTCAGGGCGAGTTGGCCTCGAGAGCGGCCTGCGATTCGTCATCGTGACGGCCCGGCAGCAGCAAAGTCACGCTTCGCAGCCGGCCGAGTGGGCCAGTTCGAAATCGGTCCTGCGGGCAAGAACCGCCCGAGCACGTTGCCCGAGCGGTTCTGTGTTTTGGGAGCGCGGTCGAACTAGGCTTTGCGGCGACGGCGAGCGGCCAGCAGCAGGCCGAGGGCGCCAAGGCCACAGAGGACGAGAGCGGAGGGCTCCGGGGTGACTGCTGTGAACTGGAGGTTAGGGCCCAGATAGATCTGATTTGCGTTGCCCCCATCAGCCGGATAGGCGAACAAACCGTTGTTGAACGAGCCGTTGCCGCTGGCACCTCCGGTGTATCTGGCCCCAACGAGGCTGAATGCGGAGGCAACTGTTTGGGTGCCGCTCTGATCGAGAAAAACGTCGCCCGAGGCGTTCAGATCGGAAGTCGTCACTTGCCCCGCAATCACGTAGGATGTGTTCGCGGCCAATGTCACGGGACTACCCAAATCGACGTAGCGAAAGTCGCCGACGAGCGTGCCCCCGCCCGCCGGGACAATCAAGTCCAGACCCGGAACGATCGAGCCGCCAGTGGTGTAGACGCCCACCTCATGCGACTGGAGCAGGCCGTCGCCGTACGTGCCGTTTGCCGAGTTGGGGCCATCGAAGTAGCCGAGAGCCGTGACCATTTCCGGCTTCGAGCCAACCGTGAACTCTGCCGCCGAGGGCACCGGCATAAGTGGCGTTGCCCGTGTAGCCGTCGCGCAGGGCGCCGTTGCCTACGTTGGTCACAAGCACCGACGCCTGGGCGGTCGAGTTCAGGGCCAGCAGAGCGGCCAAAACGATTGCGGAGAGATTTCGGATCATCTGACGATCTCCTTTTGTGTGAGTCAATTTGTCGCGCAGCGCTCCGCCGTCTGGCAGGCCTTGCGGGCCGTCAGGCACGTCTTGGGAGAGCGCCGTTTGCCAGCCTAAACTCACGGCGAGCCACTGTCTAGTCTTTTTCGCTCCAAATCGCGCCGCCTTACTTCGCGTTGACGATTTCCAGAATCCGAAAATCTCGAAATCGGGCCTCGCGTTCGGATTCCTGCGGAGCGCCGCCGGCCATGACGCCGACCCGGGCCGCCCCTTGGACGGGAACATCGCTTTGGCCCACGACTTTCCACTGCTCTTCGTTAGACGGTTTGTACAACGCGGCAATCTTTCCCTCGGCGATCAAGAGCCTCATCCAAACACCCTTCGCGCCGTGCTCAACAACGGCGAAGTGCGGCTTGGCGTCCTTTTCGGTGACCATTTGCAATTCAACCTTGCCACCGAGAACCTCTTGAAACAGCGAAACATAGTTGTCGTCATCGACATACCAGACCAGGCCCGCGTGCTCGAACTGGACCTTCGGCTCGCTTTCCACATAGACGTCGACCGCCAGCGGCTTGTCCGACTTGGGCAGGGGCCGCAGCAGGACGTTCTTGGAATCGTTGCGTTGTGCATGCAGATAGCCGGGCAAAGTGCGGAGAACCAGGGTCCCCTGGTCGATGCGCCAGGCCTGGGGATCTTCGCGCAGCCAGGACCATTCCTTGTCGAGTTTGCCGCTGAATGGCTCCTCGAACAGGACGTTGTCTTTCGGGGCCGGGTCAGCCCCTGCGGCTCCGCTGGCCAGGGCACCGAGCATTGCCGCGAGCAACAAACGCTTCATGGGCAATTTCTCCTGCGTCGCGAAACGATCCAGTTCAGATGGTCCGCCAGGCTTTCGGCTCAAGCCTGCCTTTCGCGGCTGATCTTGTCGCGCACAGCCCTGGGCAGGGAAATGCTCCGGCGACGGGGAGCGTTGGACGATTGCCCATTATAGCCGGACGGCGGGACCTAAAAGCCGTGTGGGCCACGTGGCCATATTGTCCACCCGGCCACCGGGAGCGCGGCACCGGCGCCACCTGGATGCGGACCCGTTGCCGATCGATTAGAATCCGGTGCCAAAGCCGCTTTACCGCTCCAGACGCATGACTGAATTCCACATCACCGATCGGGCCGCGTCCGTCGCCGGCGCCGCTCTGCCGCCAGACAGCGCGGCGGCCGAACCGCAATCGCCGCGCGAGGTCGAGCGGCTGGCGGACCTGTCGTCGACGCAGTGGAAGTCGGGAGCGGCGGCCTGGCTGGGCTGGCTGTTCGACGGCCTGGACATGCACCTGTACACGCTTGTGGCGGCGCCGTTCGTGGCCGAACTGCTCGCGCTGCCGCAATCGGATAAAGCCGTCGGCTATTACAGCTCCTGGATCCAGGCCTCGTTTCTGATCGGTTGGGCGCTGGGGGGCGGGTTCTTCGGCCGGCTGGGAGACCGCATCGGCCGCAGCCACGCGCTGATGCTGACGATCCTGACCTACGCCTCGTTCACCGGCCTGGCGTATTTCGCCCAAACCTGGTGGCAACTCTTGATCTTCAGGTTTCTGGCCGCTCTGGGCATCGGCGGCGAATGGGCGGTCGGCGCCGCGCTGCTGTCGGAAACCTGGCCGCGAAAATGGCGCCCCTGGATGGCGGCCGTGCTGCAGACGGGCGTCAACCTGGGGGCTATGCTGGCCAGCCTGGTGTTGTTCGTGCTGGCCGATCGGCCGCATCGCACGGTGTTCCTGGCCGGCATCGTGCCGGCGTTGTTGGTGCTGTGGATCCGCCGCTACGTGCCCGAGTCGGCCGAATGGCACGCCGCCAAGGATGCCGCCGACGGGAGCGAGCCGCGGATCGTCGACCTGTTTCGCGGCGGCGTGCGCAAGACCACGCTGCTGACGATCTCGGTTTGTTCTCTGTCGCTGACCGGGCACTGGGCGTTTCTGTTTTGGTACTTGCAGCAATTGCGCCGGCTGCCTGAACTGGCCGCCTGGAAGCCGGCCGAGATTAACCAGCTTGCCAGCCAGGCCATGATGCTGGTGATGTTGGCGTCGATCGTGGGCAACTTCGTGGCGGCGGCGATCGCCCGGCGTTTGGGCTACCGGTTGTCGATCGTGCTGATGTGCTCGGGTTATTTTCTGGCGATGATGTTCACGTACAGCGTCGGGCGCGATCATCAGAGCCTGTTTTATTGCCTGGGGGCGATCGGGGTGTTTCAGGGGGTGTTCGCGCTGTTCACGATGTATCTGCCCCCCTTGTTTCCCACGCTGCTGCGCACGACCGGGGCCGGCTTTTGCTACAACATCGGCCGGATTGCCGCGGCCCTGGGCACGGTCTACTTCGGCTTGTATGCGCGGCTCGACGACTATCGGCTGCCGTTGCTCTACGCCGGTTTCCTGTTCGTGCCGGCCGCCGTGGTGGCGATGTTTCTGCCGACCCGGGAATGGAATGTCGAACCGGCCGCTGCGGCCGACCCTGTGGATTGACTTTTTGGGGGCGGTGCCCGGCCGGTGGCCACCGCGGCGGCGCTCGCCCCGCCGGTCACAAGGCCCAGAGCGACTCGGGCCCATGCGCCCCCTGCTGCGGCAAACTTGGGCGGGCGTTGCCAGCAATTCCGACATTCGGCCGTATCGCCTAGTCCGACCGCCGCGGCGTCTTTTTGCGCAGATTGGTCCGCGGCCAGCAGTTGCGCGTGGGGCGGGTGGTTTTCCGTTTGGGCGGTACGCAATTTGATAGTAGGACTGGATTCCGCCGTCCGCGGCGCGGCCGCGGAATCACCTTCCTCCGCCCTTGGCTCCGTAGTCGATATGATGTCTTCCACCGCACAAAAACCGCAGCGTCCGCCGGCCGGCGCCGACTTGCCCGCCGACTCGACCCGTCAGGGAGTGCCCCGATCCGTGATCAGCGACGACTTGCTCCGCCGCGACGTTCATTTGCTGGGTGACCTGCTGGGCACGGTAATCACCCGCTTCGACGGTGCCCCGGCCTTCGACCTGGTGGAACGCATCCGCCTGCTGGCCCGCCAGCGGCGATCGGGCGACGACCGCCAGCAAGATGACGGCGCCCCAGGGCATCGGGCCCATGGCGACCGTGTTCAAGGTGATGGGGCCGAGCGCGAGCTGGCCGCCGTGATTGCCGGGCTCAGCGACAGCCAGGCCCGGACCGTGGCGCGAGCGTTCAGCATCTTTTTCGACCTGGCCAACATTGCCGAGGATCGGCAGCGGGTGCGCGTGCTGCGGGAGCGCGAAGGGGAGCGCGATCCGGCCCCGATCTCGGAGTCGGTTGCGGCCGGCTTCGCCGAACTTGCCCGCAGCGGCATGTCGGCCGAGCGGGTGCAGGAGATCCTCGATCGATTGGCGATCGAGCTGGTGTTCACGGCCCATCCCAGCGAGGCCAAGCGGCGCTCGATCCGCGCCAAGCTGCGGCGGATGCGGCAAGCACTCAAGGAGCTGGACGCCGCGGACCTGGTGCCACGCGAGAGCCGCCGGCTGGAAGACCGGCTGCGGTCGGAGCTGAGCGTGCTCTGGCAGACCGATTTTCTCCGCCCCATGCGGCCCAGCGTGCTGGACGAGGTCGATCGCGGACTGTCGATCATGCCGCGCATTTGGGAGGTCGTGCCGCAGCTCTACCAGGCCATCCGGCGGAGCCTGGCCGAGCAGTATCCGGGTCATGCGTTTCGAGTGCCCGTCGTGCTGCGGTTCGGCTCGTGGATGGGGGGCGACCGCGACGGCAATCCCAACGTGACGGCCGACGTCACGGCCCAAACGCTCTGCCGGCTGCGCAGCGCCGCCATTCGCGCACCACCTGGCCTGGTGCAAATCGATGTACGACCACCTGACGATCTCGCGCCGCGCGGCGCCGCAGTCGGCCGCGCTCGAGCCGCGGATCGCGGCCTGTGTAGCCGCCTGGCCGGAACTGGCCAAGGTGATCGACCAGGTGGCGCCGCAGGAAGTCTATCGTCGCTGGATCCGCTTGATCGAGTGGCGTCTGCAGCAATCGATCGCCACGGATCTGGCCGCCCCGCCGCGGCCGGGCGATTATGGCGGCAGCCTGAATTTCCAGGCCGACGTGCAGGCGCTGTGCGATGCGCTGGCGGCGCCCGGCCAGTCGCCCGACGAGACCGACGCGCAGCGCTGGCTGGACCTGGTGCGGGTGTTCGGGCTGCACATGACGCGGCTCGACGTGCGGCAGGATTCGCGCCGTTATCAGGAAGTGCTCAGCGACATTTTCCGCGCGATCGGCGCCGCCGCCGATTTTGCCGCCCTGGACGAAGCGGCCCAGGCCAAACTGCTGACCGAGACCATCGACTTTGCCGGCGACATCCCGACCGACGGCCTGGCACCCTTGACCCGCGACACGCTGGCCCTGTACGAGTTGTGGTATCGGGCGTCGGCGCAGTTTCGGCAGCGGCTGCCTGGGCTGCAATGTGATCAGCCTGACTCAGTCGGTGAATGACGTGCTGGGCGTGCTCTGGCTGTGGCGCTGGGCCAAAGCCAAGGCGCTGCGAGAGGGCCAGTCGGCGCCGGCTCCCTCGCCGCCGGTCGCCGATCCGCCGATCGTGCCGCTGTTCGAGAAAATCGGCGATCTGGAGCGGGCCCCGCAAACGCTGGCCGCCATGCTCGATCATCCCCTGTATGCCCAGTACCTGGCCCGGCAGGGCAACCGGCAGGTGATCATGGTCGGCTACTCCGACAGCACCAAGGACGGCGGCTACCTGGCGGCCAGTTGGGGGCTGTACCGGGCCCAGAGCCAATTGCAAAGCGTGGCCGACGCCCATCACGTGCGGCTGACGTTCTTTCACGGCCGCGGCGGGTCGCTGGGCCGCGGCGGCGGACCGGCCGCCCGGGGCATTCTGTCGCTGCCCGGCGAATCGCTCGACGGCACGCTGCGGCTCACCGAGCAAGGCGAAGTGCTCTCGGAGCGCTACGACGACGTGACGATCGCTTATCGCCATCTGGAACAAGTCACCTGGGCCACGCTGGTGGGCTCGTCGGTTCGCCGCGAACAGGCCAATCCGCGCTGGCTGAAGCTGATCGAGAGGCTGTCGCAGGAATCGCTCAAAGCTTATCGCGAACTGGTCGACCAGCCGGGCTTCATGCAGTTTTTCGTCACCACCACGCCGCTGGAAGAAATCGAAGAGCTGCCGATCGGTTCCCGCCCGGCGCGGCGCCGCGGCGAGCGCACGCTGGGCGACTTGCGGGCGATCCCCTGGGTGTTCTCCTGGACCCAGAACCGCTGCATGATCCCAGCCTGGTATGGCTTGGGCGCCGCGCTCGAATCGGTTCACCAGCACGATCCGGACGCCTGGCGGACGGTCGAAGAAATGTACGCGGGCTGGTCGTTCTTCCGGGCCACGATCGACAACGCGGCCCTGGCGCTGGTCAAGGCCGACATGTACGTGGCCGGCCAGTACGCCATGCTGGCCGAGTCGGATCCGCAGGCCGCGGCGATTTGGCCACGGGTTGTCGACGAGTTCGGCCGCACCCGGCAGGCGCTGTTGACGCTGGCCGGCGGCGAGTCGCTGCTCGCGGCCACGCCCTGGCTGGAGCGCTCGATCGAGGTCCGCAATCCGTACATCGATCCCTTGAACTTGATTCAGGTCGAACTGATGAAACGCCGCCGCGCGCATCCGGCGGGCGAAATCGATCCGGCCGAAGCGGAGCGCTGCGCGACCTGATGCGACTCACCGTGCAAGGCATTGCCGCCGGCATGCGCACGACGGGCTGAGCCGGCATGCACGTGCGCGAAAAGGGATGATCGGCTTGCGCCGCCTGGCCTGAAGGGCCAGAGGAACCCAGCCCAGCGGTTGAGCGGATCGCCGCGAAACCCTGGGTACGTTGATCGACCCGGATCGTCGGCCCCGAAGGGGCCGGGAGAGCAACGCCGCGCACGAGCGCGCGTGCCTATGCTCGATTCACTTTGCCGCCTTGGATACGCCGGTCTCCTTTGCCCTTTCAGGGCGCGATCATTTCTCGTACGCGCGTAACCCAGGGTTTCGCGAAGCGCTCAACCCTGGGCTGGGCTCCCACGGCCCTTCAGGCCGATGTTTGGAGTTAGCCGACGATGTCGCGCGAAAACGTCCAGCATCAAACGGCAATCGACAGACGGCGCGGAATCCACTACCGCATTTTGGGGCTCCCGGGCGCATCGGCGAACGTTTCTGCTTTTGCCCTCCGCCCGCGCAGCATCGCTACGCGCATCTGCCACTGGGTTGCGGCGCCGAACTCGGCTTGATATTCCACCGCGCCGCCGACGAGCGTGGCGACGACGCGGCCGTATTGAAGCACAAGGGCGTTCTTGTGCGTCGCCGGCAATCGGGGGCCGGGGGACAGGATGCCGATGGGTGGAGCGGGCCTGCACGCGCGAAGAGGCGCACATGCGCACGAGCGGGCGCGACACGGGATGAAGGCTCGCGCCGCAGGGCACGAACGGCCGGAAAAGCCCAGCCCAGGCGGCCCTTCAGGCCGACCGCGAAGACGACGGCGTTGAATCGCTCGAAGATCCACTAAGCCGAACCAGTCTCGACGCCTCATAAACCGCTGCCCGCGAGCCGTGCCTGAGCTGCGCAGTCACGACGACGTGGTTGACCGTCTTGGGTATCGCGGCAGCAAAGCCGCGGCGCGCCCGGGTGCCGGCGTCCAGAACCAGCGTCGCCGGTCCCCAATCTCCTGCGAACAGCGGCCCGAGCGCATTCATGTTGGCCAGCGATCCGCTTTTCGCCGACAGGCGGTCCGCGACGACGGCCTCCAGCGCAAAGCGGAGTTCCGTCAACTCGGCCTTGGCGCGCCCCAGATTTTTCACCAGGGCGACGACCTCAATGAGCCACGCCACGTCGTTCTCGCCGATGCGCTGGACGTCGACGTCGAATTCGATTCGCGGGAGTTCTTTCGACGGAAGGTGCCGAAACCAAAACCAATACAGCGCGGCACCGACCGCGATGCTGAACAGGATGAACTGAATGGCTTCGCAAACGTCTTTGATGTCGTCGAAGCTCCAGCCTTCGTCAGCGGCAGCCTCGGCCGCGCTGGGCAGCAGGCGCGTGTCCGGTTGAGCCGGCGCCGCTGCCGTGGATGCGGCAAATGTCGCCAGCGCAATTGCCAGGGCCGGACCGAATCGCACGATCGACAAGAACATGATCTGGTTCCTATCTACTGGCCAACAGACCAGCTAGCCCACATTCGCAGCGCTCGTCGCGCAAGCGCACGAGGCTATTCGATTGTTGTCCCAGCACCCGCCGATTCGGTGAATAGGACGTGCGCGAGCTGACTGCCCAAGATCCGCGGGTTCCTGCATTGCGTGACCGTCAGGCAGTGTGACGGAAACAAACCGCGTTCACAATCCCGGCGTGTGCATGAACTAACACGAAAGGGAGTCGTTGTTTCAATCGTGGGACCCACCGCGGGCGTCGAGAGTCACAGGCGCGGTCACCTTCCGCCCGCGCAGCATCGCCACGCGCATCTGCCACTGGGTGGCCGCGTCGAACTCGGCTTGATATTCCACCGCGCCGCCGACCAGCGTGGCCACGACGCAGCCGCTGTGTAAGACGAAAGCGTTCTTGTGCGTCGCCGGCAATCGAGGGCCGGGGGACAGGATGCCGACGAGGTTGAGCGGATCGGCGGCCGAAATCACGAGCCACTCGCCGCTGGGCTGCTGGTCGCGAATCTGGCGAAGCGATTCGACAGCCCGGGGCAGGGCGTATTGCTCGCCCCCTACGCCCGAAACAAAGCGCCCGCCGTTGACCTCGCCGCGCAGCTCCAAGCGGCGCAGCACCCGCACCAGCTCGCTCCACGGGGGAGCCGCCGTTTCGCGCGATAAGACATCGCGAAACACGATGCCGTAGCGCGCGAGCAGTTGCCGGCACCAGCGGTCGAGCCAGACGTCGCGGGCGGGAATGTCGACATGACCGGGAAACAGCGACCAGCGGCCGATCGGCCCGGCTGCCGAGCGAGCGGCTTTCGGCGACCCGTTTTGCCGCGAGTCGTCACGCCTGCGCGCTTTGTGCCGGCGGCCGTCGACATTCGCAATCCGCCGCACGGCGGCAAACGCGTCGCAAGTGACCAGTCCCAGCGCGGCCAACTCGCGCAAGGCACTTTCCAGATGGCCGGGCAGCAGCTCCGCAAGCCGGGCCAACTCGCCGAAAAAGAGCGCGCCGCGCGCCGAAAGAGTTTCCAACATGCGCTGGACGTTGCTGGGGACTACGGCGGTCCGGGTTGCGTCAGGCCCCGTGTCGGCCGGCGACTCGCGATCGATCGGCAGCAGCCAGTCCAGGTCTTCGCGCAGCATGAGCGAGATGGGCATCGCCCGGGTCAGGGCCGACGTGGCCGGCCCGTCGTCGGCCGCGCGCGCGGCGGACGCAGCCGGCCCCAAACGGCTTCGCCCGAGAGGAACAGCTGATCGAGCCACTGGGGGTCGTAATCGGCCAATCGCGCGGCCAGCACCCGGGGCTCGGCGGCGCCCGAGGGCATTTCGAATCCTTGCAATTGCGCGAGCACTTCGCGCGTACCGGTGGGTCCGCCCCAAACCGGTTGATCCAGGCCCTGCCAGCGGATGAGGAATCGCCAGAAATCGGCCGGCTCGACGGGCTGAATCCGCCGCCTGAGTCCCTGGATCGTGCGGCGATGAATCCGGGCCAACAGCCGGCGCTCGCACCACTCGACCGGCGCAGCTGCGGCGGGCATGGCGGCCGTTTGAGCCGCCGGCGTGAACTGGCCGCGGAGCACGACGCCTTGTCCTTCCAGCGCTTCAAGGCAAGCGAAGACTTGCTCGGCTTCGAGCCCCACGTGCCGGGCCAGCAGTTCGGCCGTCGTGGGGCCCGAGTGCTGCACGCGGCCACGGACCAGTTCGATCCGGGCGTCGCTGCGGGTCCACGCGCCTTGCAACTCGGCCGGCAAAGCGACCGGCGGCTCGGCCTGAACATCGTCCAGCGCCGCAGCCAGGATCGGCCAGCGCTCGGCGGCGATCCGCGCGGACCAATCGCCGGATGGGCCGGCGCTTCCATGGGTGTTTCCGCAGGACCGGCTGACCGTCGTCGCCCGGCCGGCGCGGACCAGCTCGGCGAACCAGGCATCGGTCTCGGGCATTTCGCCGGGGCCAAGCGTGACCAGGCTCATCAGCGCATCGTGCAGTTCGTCGGCGTCGCGCACGGTGGGCCAGGCTTCGGCCGAGACTTCGGCGATGACGTCCGGATCGAGCCGGGCCAGGTCGCGCACATCGTCGCTCGTGATCGAGCGGCGGGTGGCCACTGCCCGGGTGCGGCGTTCTTCCAACGCGGCTCCGTCGAGAAACGCGTAGGGATTGGCATTGAGCAGTTCGTAGCAGAACGGCGAAGGCTCGCGGGTGTCGCGGCCGATAAACGTGATCCGGCCGGCCTGGTAATCGCCCAGCAGGCCGAGAAAGCCGTCGATGTCCATGGCCTCGTGCTTGCAGTCGTGCATGGTCTGGCGGACCAGCGGATGGTCGGGAATCTCGACGTCGCCCGAGTGATTTTCCAGGCAGCCGACCGTTTCGGGAAAGACCGCGGCCAGCAGATCGTCGGAGCGGAACCGCTGCAAGTGGGGCGGCACGCGCTGGCCTCCCTGTTGTCGGAGCACGGCCAGCGAGCGGGTGACATTCCAGCGCCAGCGGAGCTGAAACATCGGCGCGGCCAGCAACGCCTGTTCCAGCAGGCGCTCGGCGTTGTGCGACGCCGAGCATGGCGAACAGGGCATCGATGGCAAAGCTGTGCTGCGGCCCCAGCGACAGCACGATGCCGTCGTCGTCGGCGCTGGCCTGAAGTTCGAAATCGAAGCTGCGGCAGAACCGCTTGCGCAGCGTCAGTCCCCAGGCCCGATTGATCCGCGCGCCCAGCGGAGCGTGGATGACCAATTGCATTCCGCCCGACTCGTCGAAGAACCGCTCGAAGACGATTTCGCGGCAAGTGGGCACCATGCCGAGAGCCGCCACCTGGGCCGCCACGTAGCCGAGGGCCTGCTCGGCCGCCCAAGGCGTGGCCCCGCACTGGTCGAGCAGCCAGCTCGGGGCCGGCTGCGCCGCCGCCAGCGGCTTGGGCCAGGTCGACGCGCAGTTGCGACACGGCGGCCGAAAGTTCGCGGGTGCGGCCGGGTGCCTCGCCGAGCCAAAAAGGCATGCTGGGGGCTGCCCCCTCGGCGTCGCGGACGTTGACTTCTCCGCCGCGGACCGATTGCACGCGCCAAGACGTGTTGCCCAAGAGAAACACGTCGCCGGCCAGGCTTTCGATGGCAAAGTCTTCGTCGACGGTGCCGACGAACGTGCGGTCGGGCTCGGCCACCACGCGGTACAGGGCCGTTTCAGGAATCGCTCCGCCGGAGGTGAGCGCGGCGAGCCGGCGCCGCGGCGCGGACGCAATCGCCGGCCGATCGCATCGCGGTGCAAGTAGGCGCCGCGCTTCGAGCCGGGCGACACGCCGTCGCTGACCATGCGCAGCACGGCCTCGTAGTCGGCCGGCGTCAGGTTGCGAAAGGGCCAAGCTCGGCGAACGCGGTTGTACAGCGCCGTCTCATCCCACTCGTCGCAAGCCACGGCGGCGATGATCTGCTGGGCCAGAATGTCGAGCGGCAATTCGGCCAGCTCGATCCGATCCAACTCGCCGCTGCGGACCGATCGCACCAGGGCCATGCATTCCAGCAGCTCGTCGCGCGTGAGCGGAAACAGCCGGCCTTTGGGCGTTTTGCCCAGGGCGTGCCCCGAGCGGCCGACGCGCTGCAAAAACGTGGCGATCGAGCGGGGCGAGCCGATCTGGCAAACCAGGTCGATATAGCCGATGTCGATGCCCATCTCCAGCGAGGCCGTGGCCACGATCGCCTTCAGTTCGCCCGCCTTGAGCCGCTGTTCGGCCGACTGCCGCAGCTCTTTCGACAGGCTGCCGTGGTGGCTGGCCACCGCATCGGCCCCCAACAGTTCGGTCGAGTTGATGCGCGACCCGTTCGGCCAGCCGGCGCGTGTTGACGAACACCAGCGTGCTGCGATGCGATGAGAATCAGGTTATGCAGCCGCCGGTCGATTTCGGCCCATTGCTCGTTCGAGCAGACGGCCGATAGTTCGCTGTCGGGCACGTCGATCTCGAGGTCCAACTGCGCGCACGATGCCCGGAATCGACGATCGCGCAGTCGGGTCGACCGGCCGAGTCGACCCGCGCGGAGCCGACCAGGAACCGGGCAATTTCCGCCAATGGCCGCTGCGTGGCCGAAAGGCCGATCCGCACCGGCGAGCGCTCGCACCAGGCCTCCAGCCGTTCCAGCGTCAGGGTCAAGTGCGAGCCCCGTTTATCCCGGGCCAGGGCGTGGATTTCGTCGACGATCACCGTCTGCACATGGCTCAGCGGCTGCCGGCCACGCTCCGAGGTGAGCAGCAGATAGAGCGACTCGGGCGTGGTGACCAGGATATGCGGCGGGCGGCGGAGCATGGCTGCCCGCTGCGAAGCGGGCGTGTCGCCGGTGCGCACGCCGACGCGAATCTCCGGCCAGGCGAGTCCCTCGCGCGCGGCCAGGGCTTGCAACTCGGCCAGGGGCGTTTCGAGGTTGCGGTGGATGTCGTTGCTCAGGGCCTTTAATGGCGAGACGTAAACCACTTGCGTGCCCTCGGCTAGCCGGCCGTCGAGCCCGGCCCGCAGCAGCCGGTCGAGACAGACCAGGAAGGCGGCCAGCGTTTTGCCCGAGCCGGTCGGGGCGGCGATCAGCGTGTTGCGGCCCTCGAGAATGGCTGGCCAGCCGAGTTGCTGGGGTTCCGTGGGCTGGCCGAATTTTTCGGCGAACCATTGGGCAATGAGTGGATGAAAAGCGTCGAGCGGCATGCCGTCTATCATACCCGGGGGGGAAAGCAAGGCGGAAGGATGAAGGCGGAATGGGAAGACAGTCGGCCCGCTTCGTCCTCTCGGCATGACTTTTCAGGGCGGCAAGCAACCGATCAGACAGAAAAACGAGAGCAGCAGGAAGTACAAGAGTGCCGACAGCGCGAGCATCGCGCGGCCCGCACGCTGAAACCAGGGTGCGTTGTCCGCTCCGACGCGATTGACCGCGCGAGCCAGTTGAACGCCTACGACCCCGAAGGCGACTGCGGCGGCAAATGGAATCGTGGCTCGCCCTGCGATCCGAACTATCGCCAGCGCAACGGCGATTCCCGTGACGGCAACGAACATCGTCGTCAGCGTAAATCGGAATGAGCGGCCGCGAGGCTTGGTCATGCCGCAGTCCGGCGACGGGGGCGTGCTGATGATCTCGTCCAAAACAAAACGCGCGTTTGTTTAACCGAAGGATGGCCGGAACCTTAACGGCCTTCGAGTGAAACACTCTTATGCAACGTGATCTGTGCAGCAATAGCGTGGCCGTGCCGGCCAGTTTGCCCAAAATACGCGGTCGGAATAAACGGAAATATCGATGCCCGACCGGCCCGGCTGCCGATCTAGGACAAAGCCTGAAAGTGTCGCGAAGTTTCCCTATTGATAGCACGCATGTCCAACATCGGTCGCAAACGCCTGTGGCTGATCCTAGGGCTCCTCGCGGGGGCGATAACCCCCGCGGCCGCCTCGTTGCGCGGCGAGGAAATCGCCATCGGCCAGCGGGTGGTCGTGGTGCGCGACCGGGCCGCGATCCGGGCCGGGGCTCAGACGGTCGACGTGGTCGATCGGGGCGAAGTGCTCTCGGTCGCCAATGTCAATGCGGCCTGGCTGCTCGTCGGCCGGGGCCATTCGGGCTGGCTGGATCGGACTGCGGTGGTGCCGCTGGACGGGGCACTGGCGCATTTCAACAAGATGGTGGAACAGAATCCCCGCGACACCGGCGCTGCGCGGCGCGGGCCGCGATGTGGGTCGAAGGGCGCGACTGGGATTCGGCCCTGGCCGAAGCCAACGAAGCCGTGCGGCAGAATCCCGGGTTGCTTCGCGCCTGGCTGGTGCGCTCGGCGGCGCAGCGCGGCAAGAAGGCCTTCGATGCCGCTGGAGCCGATGCCCAGGTCGCCATTCGACTGGCGCCGGCATCTGCCTGGGGATTCGTGGCGGCCGGCGACGTTTGGCGCGATCAGGGCCGGTTCGACCGGGCCGTCGCGGATTATTCGGCCGCCCTGGAACGCGATCCGGCCAACCCGCACATCTTGCTCGGCGCGCGCCAGGCCAGGTTGGGTACCCAGCAAACCGAACAATGGCAGCAGGCGATCAATGACTTGCGTCAGGCCATCGGGCTGACAGACAGCGACCGGGCGTGTCAGCGGGAGTGCCAACTGGCGCGCGGCCAGGCCTACATCAAGCTGGCCGATTTTCACAGTGCCAACTTGGAGTTTGACGACTTGCTAGGCCGCAACCAGGACGACGTCGCCGCACTCATCGGCAGCGGCACGGCGTACGGATACGCTCGCGACTACCAGCATGCCCTGCGCTGCTCTGGATGACGCCGTGTACCTGGAACCCAAGAATCCGCTCGCGTATCTGGCGCGGGCGGACGTTCGATCTCGGCAGTATAACGTGCGCGGTGCGCTGCGCGACGTGGACGACACGCTGCGTCTTGACCCGACCAATGCCGTGGCATTTCGGATTCGCGGCGAGGTCCTGCTCAAACAACGAGATTGGGACAAGGCCCTGGAGGCCTTTGGTCAGGCGCTTGCATCGCGCCGAATAGCGCGGCCATCTACCTCGCCCGGGCCAAGGCCTACGACGCCAAGAAAGATGCCGGCCGTGCCGCCGCCGATCGCAGCCGGGCCAGCGAGATCACGGCCAGCGAGGCGCCGCCGCCGGCGATCGCCATGCCCGCTGGCGCACCGGCCAACGTGGCCGGCACGGAACCGGCGCGGCGTTAGGGCTCGCTTGGCGCACCGCTTCTCGTAGCGAGCCGTGGAGTTTATCTCCACGGTGTGCTGGCTGGCCGCACGCGCGACTCGGGGATCGGGTCATAGCGTGCGGCGCAAGCCGCCCGGCTGGCTAGAACTTTGACCCGCGGCGACCGGCAGCCAGGCGTCGCGACGTCCGCGGGTCTTGATCGCGTGCCGGGCTGGGCGATACTCGGGCCACTTGAACTTCCCGGCCCGGCAACTTTCTGGAGATGCACGCCTCATGATCTGCCCGCTCAAAATATCGATCGGTGTGTGGGGTTCTGTGGCGATGCTGTTGCTGGCCAGCAGCCTGGCCGCCAAAGAGCCGGCGGCCGGCGGCAAGCTGCACGTCTACTTCGGCACGTACACCGGCGCCAAGAGCCAGGGCATCTATCACGCCGTGCTGGACCTGGCCAGCGGCCAATTGAGCGCGCCGAACTGGCCGCCGAAGCGGTGAATCCCTCTTTTTTGAACATCTCGCCCGACAACAAGTTTCTCTACGCGGTCAATAAAGAAGGGGACAAGCAAGGGGGCGTGCTGGCCTTTGCCATCGACGGCCCGAGCGGCAAGCTGACCCGGCTGGGCGGACAAGCGGCCTGCGGCGATGCGCCGTGTTATCTGGCCGTCGATCGTTCGGGCAAGTGCGTGCTGGCGGCCAGCTACTCGAGCGGCACGGTCGCGGCGCTGGCGATCGGCGCCGACGGCAGTCTGGCCGATGCCGACGGCCTGATACAACAAACCGACGTGGGCGCGAAAGAGCCGCGCGGCCCTCACGCCCATTCGATCAACGTCGATCGGGACAATCGCATCGTCGTGGCGGCCGACGCGGGCGTCGACAAGCTGTTTCTGTATCGGCTCGATCCTGAGCACGCCAAACTGACTCCGCACGAGCCGCCCTTCGTGCCGGTCAAGCATGGCGGCGGGCCGCGGCACTTTGCCTTTCATCCCAGCGGCAAATTCGCCTACACCAACTTGGAGACCACCAGCGAGGTGATCGCTTTCGCCTACGACCCGGCCAAAGGAATGCTCAGCGAACTGGAATCCTTCTCCACGCTGCCGACCGACACACCGGGCAATTCAACGGCCGAAATCCAGGTGCATCCCAGCGGACGATTTGTCTATGTCTCGAACCGCGGGCACAACAGCATCGCCCTGTTTGCGATCGACCCGGCGACGGGCCGCCTGACGCCGTTGGGACACCAGTCGAGCGGGGGCAAGGTTCCGCGCAATTTCTGCATCGACCCCAGCGGCCAGTTCCTGTTGGCGGCCAATCAGGCCTCGGACAATGTGGTGGTGTTTCGCATCGACGCGCAGTCGGGCAAGCTGACGCCGACCGGCCAGAGCGTGGAAGTGGGCGCGCCGGTTTGCGTGAAGTTCGTGCCGGTCGCGGGAGGTGAAGGATGAAGGCGGAAGGATGAAGGATGAAAAACGAAGCAGAAGGTTTGATCTTCCCCATGTTTTGTGGGCGCTCCAGACAGACGGCATAATGCTGTCGAAAGGAGACGCCGATGGCACGCAGGACCTATTCTCGTGAATTCAAAGTTTCGGCCGTGAGCTTGGTTCAGCAACAGGGGTATACGGTCGTTCAAGCGGCCAAGAACCTGGGCATCGATCCTGGCTCCCTACGTGGTTGGCTCAAGCAGTTCCAACTCGATGATGGCCACGACGCGGCCCAGAGCCCGGCGCCGTCCAGGCTGAATTGCGACGCTTGCGCGAAGATGTCAAACGCCTGACCATGGAACGCGATATTTTAAAAAAAGCGACGGCCTTCTTCGCCAAGGAGTCGCCATGAGATACCAGTTTATTCAAAACCACCGGAAGATTTGGCCGGTGGAGATCCAATGCCGCGTACTCCAGGTCAGCCGCAGCGGCTACTACGCCTGGCTCGGGCGACCGCTGAGTGCCGCGGCCGTCCGTCGCGGGCAGCTCACCGATCGCATCCGGCAGATCCACGCTCGGCCGCATTACGGCAACTACGGTGCTCCACGCGTCCATCGCGAACTGGTGGACGACGGTCACCACTGCAACCGCAAGACGGTCGAGAAGCTGATGTGTCAGGCCGGACTGCGCGCGAAAACCTGCCGTCGCTTCCGCGTGAACACTACCGATTCCCAGCACCCATTGCCGGTTGCCGCCAACCTGCTCGACCGCCAGTTTCGGCCCACGGCCAAGCATCAGGTGTGGACAATGGATATCACCTACATCCCGACCGACGAAGGCTGGCTGTATCTGGCGCTGGTCGAAGACCTTTACTCGCGGAAGATCGTGGGCTGGTCGATGTCGGAGCGGATCGACAGCGAGCTGGTCGCGCAGGCCCTGAACACAGCCTTGCAGCGGGAACGGCCGCAAGCCGGCTTGCTGGCGCACTCGGATCGGGGCGTCCAGTACGCCAGCGCCCACTTCCAGCAACTGCTGGCCCAGCTCGGCATTCGCTGTAGCATGAGCCGCAAAGCCAACTGCTGGGACAACGCGCCGACCGAATCGTTGGTGGCCACCATCAAGAAGGAACTCGTTCATCAAACCACCTACGCTTCACGCGAGGCCGCGCGAAGCTCCTTGTTCGAGTACATCGAAGTGTTCTATAACCGCCAGCGGCGACACTCCACGCTCGATTATCAAACCCCACACGCGATACACGAAACCAACCCAAACGGAACAGAGAAGAGGCTAGAGGGGGCTCGGGGGAGAGGGGCCTCGTCTCCCCCGAAATCCAAGCGACAACGCGGCGCAGCCGCTCCACTTATCCCAACCACTATTATCCACTAACCAGCGCCCACTTTTTGCGGGGAAGTCCAGTTTGCCCGTCCTCGTTTTTCATCCTTCATCCTTCTGCCTTTTCTTCTGCCTTTCCTTCTACCGTGCCGTCCAGCCGCCGTCGACGGTGAGCAGGCTGCCGGTCGTGTAGCTGCCGGCGGGGCTGGCCAGATAGATCGCGGCGCCTTGGATCTCGTGCAGTTCGCCCCAGCGGCGAAAGGCGACCGCGCCGACAATCGTTTCCAGCGCCACCGGGTCGTTCTTGATCGGGATGTTCATTTCCGTCAGGAACGGGCCGGGGCAAATCGCGTTGACGGTGATGTTGAAAGGTGCGAGCTCCAGGGCCAGCGCGGGTCATCTGCACGACGGCCCCTTTGCTCGACGCGTAGGGCGTGCGATCGGCCAGGCCCACGACTCCCAGCGTGCTGGCCAGATTGATGATCCGACCCGACTGTCGCTGCTTCATGTGCCGGGTGACCGCTCGGCAGCAGAGCCACAGGCCCTCGACGTTGATTTGCTGCACCTTGCGGAATTCTTCCAGCGACAGCTTGTCGATCGGACCGCGGATGTTGATGCCCGCATTGTTGATCAGGATGTCGATGCGTCCCAGTTCGTCGGCGGCCTGGCGGACCAGGGCTTCGACGTCGTCGGGATTGGAGACGTCGGCGCCGCAGCCGATCGCCCGGCGGCCATAATCGGTGGCGATGCGCTGGGCGGCGGCCTGGGCCTCGTCCTGGTGGCGGCTGACCAGCATCACGTCGGCGCCGGCCGACGCCAGCCCCTCGGCCATGGCCAGGCCGAGTCCTTTGGAGCCGCCGGTCACGATGGCGGCCTGGCCCGACAGGTCGAAAAGTTTGATCCCCGGTAGCATGGTCTTCTCCCTGGATGGATGTGGTTGAAGGGTTGAGCGGTTTCAGTTCAGTGGCGGCCCAAGGACCGAGCGAAGCATTACGTTGGTTGTAGGTCACGGACCCTCACCCTAACCTCTCCCTGGAGGGAGAGGGGTTCAGCGATGAGCCGTTCCTATTCCCGATTCAACTGCGAGAGAGCGCGTGCGATTCGATGGATTTTTCCACCGCCCGCGGCGTGCGATAGCGGATGCTCAGGCCCTGGGCGATGCGGCCTGCGCAGATCGCGGCTGCTCAGTTCGACGAGCGGCATTTCGACCTCATGCCCGCGGAATAGCGCCAGCCGCTCTGGGTCGACCAGCGCGGCCAGCGGCGCGAAATCGACCGGCTGTCCCGCGCGGCGGACCACGGCGGGCACGGCCAGCCGGCAGATTTCGGCCGGCTCGCGCCAGTTGGGCAAGTCGGCCAGCGAATCGGCGCCGAGCAGCAAGAAGAGTTCCCGGGCGGGATCTTCCGCCGCGAGTTGGCGCAGCGTGTCGACGGTGTAACTGACGCCGCCGCGCTCGGCCTCGATCCGCGACACGAGGATTGCCGGATTGCCGCCGGTGGCCAGTTCGAGCATTTCAAGGCGCATTTCGGCCGGCGTGATGTCTTGCCCTTGCTTGTGCGGCGGCATGGCGGCCGGCAGGAACAAGACCTGATCGAGCCGGCATTGCTCGCGCGCGCACTCGGCCAAGAGCAAATGTCCGCAATGCACGGGATCGAACGTGCCGCCAAAGATTCCCAACCGCATCGTATGCTCAACTCTCGCCCGGTTTGCCGGCAAAGGGATATATTGTAGGGGCGGACGGGGAAAGGGGTTAGAGGGTAGAGGTTAGGGAGGGCAGGCAACGCATATATCCCTAACCTGGAAAGGCCGCGCTGGCGCGTAGAAGGCGACCCCGATCACCGACTGCCCGATATTTGACGCTGCGCGTTGGCGACCACCAGTTGCGTCCTGCGTTTAACCGCCCCATTTAGCCGGCACCTATGCCACAGCAAAGCCTTTTCGAACTTGAGCCGCCGGCCTGGGAACAGGATGACGCCGACGAGCAACTGGTGGCCACGGTGGTGTTTGCCACGGGGCCGGAGCAGCCGTTCGATTACTCGGTGCCCGAGCGTTTGCGCGGCGAGATCGAAGTCGGCCGCCGGGTGCGCGTGCCGCTGGGCAAGGGCGATCGCCAGGTCACCGGCTATTTGGTGGCCCTGGAGAGCCGGCAGGTGGCCGGGCGCAAATTGAAGCCGGTGGCCGAACTGGTCGATCGGCGAAGCCTGCTCAGCCCCGGCATGCTACGGCTGACCCGGTGGATGGCCGACTATTATCTCTGTCCTTGGGGACAAGTGCTGGAAACGGTCGTGCCGGCCGGAGTCCGTTGGCAGGCCGGCACTCGGGATGCCGTGTTCGTTGCCTTGGCACCGGGCGCCCTGGCCCGGGCGGCCGAGCTGAAGCTTTCGCCCAAGCAGCGGAAGATCCTCGAGGACGTGGCCGGCAGCAGCAAGCCGCTCACTCCTGCGCAGATCGCGGGGGCCGTTGGTTGCACGCTCGCGCCGGTCAATTCGCTGCGCAGCGCGGCTTGCTGGTCAGCGAAACGCGGCGCGTGGACGCCGGCGCGATCGTCGAGCCGGTCGTGCAGCGGCAGCAGCACCTGACGCTCAACCCCGATCAACATGCGGCGCTGACCACGATCCTGGCGGCGCTCGGATCGCGCCGCCATGAGACAATCTTGATGCACGGCGTCACCGGCAGCGGCAAGACCGAAGTCTATATCCAGGCCATCCAGGAAGTCTTGCACTTCGGGCGGCAGGCCATCGTGCTGGTGCCCGAGATCAGCCTGACGCCGCAAACCGAACAGCGCTTCCGTTCGCGCTTCGGGCAGGTTGCCGTGCTGCACAGTCACCAGTCGGACGCGCAGCGACACAAGCATTGGCAGCGCATTGCCGCGGGCGAAGTGCGGGTGGTGGTCGGCGCCGCAGCGCCATCTTCGCTCCCACGCCCAACCTGGGACTGGTGGTGCTGGACGAAGAGCACGAAGCGTCGTTCAAGCAGGACAGCGCGCCGCGGTACCACGCCCGCGACGTGGCCCTGGCCCGCACCACCGCCGAGCAAATCCCGCTCGTGCTGGGCTCGGCGACGCCGTCGCTGGAGAGTTGGCAGCGAACCCAGACCGGCGAGTACCGGCTGGTCTCGTTGCCGCAGCGGGTTTTCGATCGGCCGATGCCGCACGTCGGCGCGATCGACCTGCGGAGCGAATTCCGTGATCGCCGCAGTCGCGGGGCGATCAGCCGGCAGTTGCACCTGGCAATGGACGAAGCGCTCAACGACGGGGGCCAGGTCATCTTGCTGCTCAATCGCCGCGGCTTTTCGACGCATATCCAGTGCCCGGCCTGCGGTTATGCGGTCCGCTGTCCGGAGTGCTCGATTGCGCTGACGCACCACGTCGACCAGCAAATTGCCCTGTGCCACTATTGCGATTTTCAGATGCCGGCGCCAGCGGTCTGCCCGGAATGCCGGTTCCCGGGCATTCGCTATGGGGGCCTGGGCACGCAGCGGCTCGAGGCCGAGGTCAAAGCCCGCTTTCCGCAGCACGCCTGCCTGCGAATGGATACGGACACGATGCACAAGCCGGGCAGCCACGAGCGGGCGCTCACCGCGTTCCATGAGGGCCAGGTGCGGATCCTGCTGGGCACGCAGATGATCGCCAAGGGGCTCGATTTTCCCAACGTGACGCTGGTTGGGGTGATCAACGCCGACACGGCCTTGCACTTGCCCGATTTCCGCGCGGCCGAGCGGACGTTTCAATTGGTCACGCAGGTCGCCGGCCGCACCGGGCGGGGCGAAAAAGGAGGCCGGGTGCTCGTGCAGACGTTCAGCCCCGAGCATCCGGCGATTATGGCGGCCCTGCGGCACGACTATTTGGGTTTTGCCGCCGGCGAGCTGCCGACGCGGGCCGGGCTCAACTACCCGCCCTTTTCGGCGATGATCCGCATCGTGGTCCGCGGGCCGGCGCAGCAACCGGCGCAGGCCTTGGCGGAAGAGATCGGCCAGCGGCTGCGCGACCTGGTCGAGACGGCCGGGGTTGCGGCCCGGGTGCTGGGGCCGGCGCCGGCGCCGATCTCGAAGTTGCGCGGCAAGTATCGGTTCCAGCTTCAGGTGCAAGCGACCGACGGCGACGCTTTGCGCCAGGCGGTGAAGCAGGCCACGGCCGACTTGAAAGCGGGCGAAGATGTGCAATGGATGGTCGATGTCGACCCGCT
Organism: uncultured Planctomycetia bacterium; assembly: GCA_963699445.1. Classification (GTDB taxonomy): domain Bacteria; phylum Planctomycetota; class Planctomycetia; order Pirellulales; family PALSA-1355; genus CAWCAX01. Next base: position 557,474 of record CAVOTX010000011.1, on the reverse strand, counting down.
GGATATGTTATAGGCAAGCGCAAGGCGCGGAGGTCGGACAGTGGAACGGCGAAGCCAGGCGGATGGCGTGCGGGCTGCGTCGACCGCGGGAGTTCGAGAGCCGATTGTTGGCGGCCGTTCTGCTCTTGGCGTGCTTTCCACGATGCCCGTAGAATATGATGACTGGGTAACGTCTCAGGCCTGAACGCACAGCACATGTCTTACCGCTCTTTCAAACACGCCTTGGGCGAGACGCATCTGGAGCGGAAGTGCTTCTTCTTGTTCGGCTCCTGCCTGCTGTTGGTCATCACCGGCAGTTTTTGGTGGTACAGCCAAGAGACCGACGAACTGGTCGAGGATGCCACGCGGCGCACGGCCCGAGGGCTGGCCGATACGATCCTGTACCGCCGGCACTGGGACATTTGGGAAACCCAACCGGAGCGGCATGACGAATTTGAGCAACTGCAAAAATCGCTTGGTGATAAGCTGTCGGATCAGGAATACACGTTTCGGTTCATCAAGCCCAACGTCGACACGCCCGACCGGCCGCTGGACGACAGCGAGTCGGCGATGCTTGACCGGTTCAACCGCGATCCGCCGCCGGAGAGGGACTGGGACAAGCGGCGCGAGCGGGGCGAGTATCGGTATTTTCAGGCGATTCGCACGAAAGACAGTTGCATCAGGTGCCATCATTCGTACGGCATGTACCGGCAGGCAGAAGTGCGCCCGGCGACCTGGAAGCTGTGCTCGAAATCAGCATTCCCGACGCGGAAACGCGAAAGGCGCAAACGTACAACCGGGCGATGCTGCTGGCCACCGCCATTTTTACGGTGTTCCTGGCCATGGTGGCTTCCTGGTTCATTGTCCGCTATGTGATCGTCAAACCGCTCAAGCACTTGCGCGACGTGAGCGACGAGATCAGCCGCGGCAATATCTCGCTGCGGGCCGATATCCACACCGGCGACGAGTTCGAGGACCTGGGGGCGGCGTTCAACCGCATGTTGCGCCACCTGACTACCATTCAGGAAGAGCTGCGCAACGCCAACTCGAACCTGGATCTGAAAGTCGACGAGTTGGCCCAGCTCAATATGCAGCTCTATGAAGTCAACCGCCTGAAGAGCGAATTCCTGGCCATGATGAGCCACGAGCTGCGCACGCCGCTCAATGCCATCATCGGTTTCAGCGACGTGCTGGAATCGATCGCTTCGCTCGACGATAAGCAAAAGCGCTATGTCAAGAACATCCAGACTTCCGGCAAAGTGCTGCTGGAAATGATCAACGACATTCTCGACCTGGCCAAGATCGAAAGCGGCAACATGGAGGTGCGGCTCTCCGAGTTCCGTATCGAGGCGGTCGTGCACGGGCTGTGCGACACCTACATGCAGACCACCGAGCGGAAGAACATCGACTTGAAGGCCGACATCGAGCCCCGGCTGCCGGAAATGCTCCAGGACCAGGTCAAAGTCCAGCAGATCCTCAGCAATCTGCTGTCCAACGCGATCAAGTTCACGCCCGAGGGGGGACGCATCACGATCACGGCCGGCCGCGACGACAAAGACCACTTGCTGCTGCGGGTCTCCGACACCGGCGTCGGCATCGCGCCGGAGGACCAGACGGTGATCTTCGAGAAGTTCCGCCAGGGCAAAGCCGTGTTCTCCGGCGGCGACGCCATGACGCGGGAATACTCGGGCACGGGTTTGGGACTATCGATCGTCAAAGAATTGTGCAAGCTGCTGGGCGGCGAGATCTCGCTGGAAAGCCAGCTCGGCAAGGGAAGCACGTTCACCGTGCGGCTGCCCTTGACGCGCGTCGAACAGCCCAAGCTCGATTCGTCGCTGGCCGCCAGCCTGGAGGGGCTCGCCAAAGCCCGCCGGCTGGATTATCCTCGGGCGGCCGACCAGCCGATCGGGGCCTCGAACTGACGCCCGGCGTACCGAGCGCGTTGCGGATTTGCCTTCATCAGCGGTTCCCTGTTGGGACCGTGACCGAACGGCTTGCGTAGCCGACCAAGAGTTGGACGAATGACCCGGATTTGAAATAGAAACCGGCGGGTAACCGCAGATGAACGCAGATTTTCGCAGATACGAGGGGGTCGACGGAGAGCAGGAAAAAGCGAACAGGCAAGGAAGCTTGGGCGTATCTGCGTTCATCCGCGCCGTATCTGTGTTCATCTGCGGTTTCCTGTTGCGGGCCGACTGAACGAGTTGCGCAGCCGTCCAAGTGTTCGACGAATGACCCGGATTTGAAATAGAAACCGGCGGGTAACCGCAGATGAACGCAGATTTTCGCAGATAAGAGAAAATGATGCCGCCCGCTAAGGACATGTCGATGCCTGAGGTGATTCTGTTTACCGACGGGGGGTGCAGCGGCAATCCCGGGCCGGGGGGCTGGGCCTTTATCTTGCGGCATCCGGCCTCGGAAAAAGAGATCGAGCGTTCGGGGGGCGAGCCGGAAACCACCAACAACCGCATGGAACTGACGGCCGTGGTCAAAGGGCTCGAAGCCCTCAAGCGCCCGTCCCGCGTGACGCTGATGGCCGACAGTGTGTATGTGGGCAAGGGACTCAGCGAGTGGATGCCCAAGTGGAAGGCCAACGGCTGGCGCCGCCGCGAAGGCAGTCAGTGGAAAGAGGTCAAGAACGAGGATCTGTGGCGCCGGCTGGACGAACTGGTGGCCGAGCATGACCTGAAGTACACCTATGTCGCCGGACACAGCGGCCATCCCGAGAACGATCGCTGCGACGAATTGGCCGTCGCCGCGTATCAGCAGTATTTGAAGAGGGGGGCGGGGGGAGGGGCCACGAGCTAGGGGCTGGCGACTAGGGACAGCAGCCGGCGGCAGCCGGCTGTCAGTGGGGCGCAGCCGACGCGCGGCCTGCCCCACAGTTGCAAATCGTCCCCACCCCGCGACTTTCGGCCGCGCCGGCTCTAAAATGCCGACATGGCCTCGCTTCGGGAAAAAACGTCCGCGCTGGAACTGACTACGCCAGTGCAGTTTCTCAAAGGCTGCGGACCGCAGCGGGCCGAGCAACTGGCGCGGCTGGGCGTCAAGACGGTTCGCGATCTCGTGTTCCTGTTCCCTCGCACGTATCAGGATCTGACCGACGTCCGCGCGATCGACAAGCTCGAAGAGGGCCAGCCGGCCAGCGTGATCGGCGTGGTCGACGAGGTCGAACTGCGAGACCGGGGGGACGGTCGTTCGGTGCTCGGTGTGCTGCTGCGGCAGGGAAGTTCGTTCCTGCGGCTGCTGTGGTTCAACCAGCCTTTCATGAGCGAGCGCTTCAAAGCCGGACAGCGGGTGCTGGCAGCCGGCAAGCCCAAGTACGCGGGCAATCGCTGGCAGATCAGCCATCCGCAGATCAAGCATCTCGACGCAGACGCCGAGCCCGCGTCGGGACAGTTGCTGCCGGTATATCCCCTGACCGAAGGCCTGCAACAGCGGCACGTGCGCACGCTGGTCAAGACGGCGCTCGAGGGCTGCGCGGGCCAGCTCGAAGAGGTGTTTCCGCCCGAGTACCTGGAGAAATTCAATCTCCGCTCGATCGAAACGGCGCTGGCTCAGATCCATTTTCCCGACAGCGCCGCCGAACTGGATCGCGCCCGCCGCCGGTTCGTCTATCAGGAGCTGCTGGTCATGCAGCTTGCGCTGGCCTTGCGCCGGGCGCAGTTGGCGGCCGATGCCAATGCCCTGCCGCTGGCCGTGTCGGCCAAGATCGATGCCCGCATTCGCCGGCTGTTTCCCTTCGAGTTGACCGCCGGGCAGAATCAGGTGATCGCCGAAATCACGGCCGACCTGGCCCGGACCCAACCGATGAACCGGCTGCTGGAAGGCGAGGTGGGCAGCGGCAAGACGGTGGTGGCGGTGTACGCGATGCTGCTGGCCGTGGCTCATGGGGCCCAAGCGGCGATCATGGCCCCCACCGAGCTGTTGGTGCGGCAGCACGCCCGCACGCTGGAGCAATTGCTCCGCGCCAGCCAGGTCCAGATGGCGGTGCTCACCGGCAGCACGACCGCCAGCGAGCGAGCGGACATCCTGGCCCGGGCGGCAAGCGGCGACTTGCAGTTGCTGCTGGGGACGCAGGCTTTGGTCGAGTCGGAGGTGAAATTCGCCCGCCTGGGGCTGGTGGTGATCGACGAGCAGCATAAGTTTGGCGTCCGCGAGCGGGCCGCCTTCCGGCAGTCGGGTCAGCAGCCGCACTACCTGGTGATGACTGCCACGCCGATCCCGCGGACGATTGCCATGGCTGTCTATGGCGACCTGGAGCTTTCCACCCTGCGCGAGCGGCCCGCCGGTCGCCGGCAGGTTCATACCTACCTGCCGCCGGCCGACCAATGGCCCAAGTGGTGGGAGTTCTTCCGCAAGAAACTGCGTGAAGGGCGGCAAGGCTACGTCATCACGCCGTTGGTCGAGGGAGACGAGGGGAGCCAGTCGGGTTTGGAGCAGAGCTTCGAGGCGCTGGCCAACGGCGAGCTGGAAGCGTTCCGGCTTGGCCTGGTACACGGGCGGCTGACCAGCCAGCGAAAGGATGCTGCCATGGAGGCCTTCCGCGGCGGTCAGACGCAAGTGCTGGTGGCCACTTCGGTGGTCGAGGTCGGCGTGGACGTGCCCAATGCCACGCTGATGACGATTCAAGGCGCCGAGCGGTTCGGCCTGGCGCAATTGCATCAACTTCGCGGTCGGATCAGCCGCGGGGCGCATCCCGGCTACTGCTGCTTGCTGACCAGCGCGACCACCGAGGCGGCGCAAAAACGGCTCGCCGCGCTCGTGCAATCCAACGACGGCTTCGAGCTGGCTGACATCGATTTCGAAATCCGCGGACCCGGCGACCTGATCGGCGACCGCCAACACGGCCTTCCGGCGCTGCACGTGGCCGATCTGGTCCGGGATCGGGCAGTGCTGGAAGAAGCCCGTCGCGATGCGCAATCGCTATTGGCCGACGATCCGCAACTGGGCCGGCCCGAGCATGCCGCACTGCGCCGCAAGGTCGAGGCGCGGTACGCCAAGACGCTCGAATTGGGCGACGTGGGCTGAACGCGGAAGGATGAAGGATGAAGGATGAAAACGAGGCAGGGGCGGCCAGCTTCTTATTCATCCTTCATCCTTCCGCCTTCATCCTTTCTTGCGGCCTCCTTCCGCCTTCGTCCTTTGCGCGTATGATGGAGCTTGAACGGAAAGAGCTCCGGAGACTTGTCGCGTCATGCCACGCCGCACGATTTTCATCCTGATGCTGACAGTCGTGGTGTGCTATGCCTGCTACCGCCGCGCCAGCGCAACGTCTATGTGCGCTATTTCGCCCAGGCGCTGCAAGAAATCGACGACAACTACATCGAGCCGGTCGACGACCAGAAACTGTTCGAAGGCGCGATCACCGGCATGGTTGGCGAGCTCGACCGCTATTCGGGCTTCATCCGCCAGCAGCAGGCCGGAGAATTCCAGCGGCTGGTGCTCGATCAGAAGTTCGGCGGCATCGGCATCGAAGTCACCTACGACAAGGAGACCCGGGAGTTCAAGGTCCTGACGCCGATCTTCGGCACGCCCGCCTACGAAGCCGGCATTCGCGCCGGCGACCGCATCGTGGCGGTCGACGGCCAGAATACCCGCGAACTGGAAACCAAGAAGCAGGTCGACCAGGCCATCGAGATGCTGCGCGGCGAACCGGGCGAACCGGTCGCATTGGAGGTCATCCACGAAGGCCAGACGCAGCCCGTGCGATACGAACTCGTCCGGCGCGTGATTCACGTCGATTCAGTGCTCGGCGATACCCGCAACGCCGACGACTCCTGGAATTTCTTCCTGCCCGGCTACGACCGCATCGGCTACGTGCGGATCACCTCGTTCGGCGAGCGGACGGTTGACGAATTGAAGGCGGCCCTCGCGGTGCTCAGCGAGCACGGCGTGCGCGGGCTGATTATCGATCTGCGCAGCGATCCGGGCGGATTGCTCAAAGCGGCCATCGGGGTCTGCGAGTTGTTTCTCGACCGCGGCGACCCGATCGTCAGCACCCGCGGGCGGGATCCCAACGTCAAGAAAGAGGAATTCAAAGCCGAGCGGCCGGGCCCGTATCCGCACCTGCCGCTGGTCGTGCTGGTCAATCGGGACAGCGCCAGCGCCAGCGAAATCGTGGCCGCGGCGCTGCAAGACAGCGGGCGGGCCTTGGTGGCCGGCGAACGCTCCTTCGGCAAGGGGACCGTGCAAAACGTGATTCCGATCGAAGCCGGCAAGAGCGTGCTCAAGCTGACGATCGCCACCTATTGGCGCACCCAGTGGCCAGAACATCCACCGCTTGGAAAGCAGCAAGAAGTCCGACGAATGGGGCGTCAAACCGAACCCGCAGTGCGAAGTCAAACTGTCGAACGACGACTTTGCCAAATGGGAGGAGCGGCGCCGGCAGCGCGACGTGATCCGGCCGAAGCCGCAGCCGGCGGCCGAGTCGGCAGCAGTCGGCGCGACGCCGGCCGACGCCGGGCAGCCTGTTTCGACGGATCCGGTCGCAGCGGAGAACGATTCCACCGCCGAAGGCTCGGCCGGCGAAGGATCAGCCGACAAGGAGGCTTTGGCCAGCGACGATCCGCAGCTAAAAAAGGCCGTCGAGTGCCTGGAGCACGAAATCCAGGCCCAGGCCCGGCAAAAGGCCGCCGCGGCGCCGCGATAGTGACCGCTGGATCACCCGGCATCCCTGCCCACAATGGTCCATCGGTTTGGACGGCGACTCGCACTCAAATGGGCGAGCGAGCAGAACCACAGATGAACGCGGATGAACGCAGATACGAGGACTGGATGTAGAAGCGGCATCTTGCCGCTTCACTCGCCACGCTGTGGGGCGGCTTGTCGGCTCTTAGCTCTGCCCTCAGCCCGCCTCTCTCCCATGCGTCCCCTTATCCGTTTCTCTTCCGACGGTCGAAGCCAGTTGGTTGCGAACGCACCGCGCCGGTTGATCGGTGAGCCCTCGATTTGCTCCGGTTTGCAACACTGTTGCAATTCTTACGCTCTGTCTTGCTCGGCGGCAGAGCCTACTGCCGACAGTCCGCAGTAGGCCTAAGTCGTTGCCGCTGAACGCTTGCCGGCGGCAACGCGCAATATCCATCGAACGCGTCTGGCAATTGGCCCGCAAGTTGCTCTGCACGGTCAAGGACAATGGTGGCAGTTCGGGTTTGCCTACTTTGCCGGCAAGCCGGCTTGTTGCAGAAAGGATCGGGCACCGTGGCACACAGCATTTTTTGCACGCTCGTGGAGGTACCCGTCGAGGCGGATTTTTCCGCAACTCCCTCCATGCAGGGCTTCCGGGATCTGGTTCCCTGGGCCGATCCGTACATCGTCGAAATCGTCCGCAAGTTGCAGCGGGCCAGCGGCGGGCTGGTCGATCAGGATTGGCCGGACAGCCCGTGGTTTCGGGCGGAGGCGCCGCCCCCGCTGCTGGAGCCCGATGCCGAGACGCTGCTGCCGCGTACGCGCGGCGGCGATTGGCCGCGGCGACGCTAAGGCGGGCACGCCGCCCCGGAAGCATTCCTGCCCGCAAAAGTAGTTGGGGGCGTTTGCCGAATCCGGCTGCCGCGTCGCAGTGGTTGGGGAGTAGAAGCGGCGTCTCGCCGCTTGAACTGCAAAAGCGGCGGGACGCCGCTTCTACGACAAAAGCGGCGGGACGTCGCTTCTACGGTGCGAAAGCGGCGGGACGCCGCTTCTACGGTCAGCGCCAACCAAGGCTGCGAGTCGATCTGCGATCGCATCTCGGCGGCGATGAAGAATGAACCCGTGATGCCGATCAGGCTGTCGGCAGTGGCCAACCGCCGGGCGGCCTCCCAGGCGGCGGCCGGGTCGACGGCGATCTCGCAGGGCGTGTCGCCGAGCTTTGCGGCCAGCGCGGCGAGCTCTTTCACCGGCAAGCCGCGCGGGTTGCTGGCGTAGCGGGTGAAGATGGCCCGATCGAATTGGGGCAGCAGCACCCGCAACATGCCTTCGGCATCCTTGTCGCGCGTGGTGGCGAAAACCAGGATTCGGTCGGCTGCCAAGAAACTCCGCTCGAGCGCGGCCGCAAAGGCCTCGACCGAGGCCACGTTGTGCGCCGCGTCGAGGACGATCGTCGGCCGGCGGCCGATCACCTCGACCCGGGCCGGCCAGCGCACCGCGGCCAGCCCGCGGCGGATTGCCGATTCCCCGAGCGAATATCCCAGCGGCCGCAACTCGGCGATCGTGGCCAGGGCCACCGCCGCATTGGCCGCCTGGTGCTCGCCGAGCAGCGCCAATTCCAATTCGACGTAGTCGTGTGCCGTGTGCGGGCCGAAGTAGCGAAAATCGAAGGTCGCCCGGGCGTCGGAGCGGTCGAGCCGCTCGGCCGGGTGGTAGTCGAACTCGAACTCGCGTCCGAGCTGCGACAATCGGCAGCCGTGCTGGTCGGCAGCCTGGGCGATCACGCTTTGCGGCTCGTCGTCGACCACGCCGCTCACCACCGCCGCGCCCGGCTTGATGATGCCCGCCTTTTCGGCGGCGATGGCGGTCAAGGTATTGCCAAGCTGCCGGGTGTGGTCGTAGCTGATGCTGGTAATCACGGCCACGGCGGGCTGGCAAATGTTGGTCGAATCCAATCGGCCTCCCAACCCGACTTCGAGCACCGCCAGCTCGACCGCCTGATCGACGAAATGCAACAGGGCCGAGGCAGTGAGGATTTCGAAATAGGTTGGGCCGTGGGTCCCCGGCCCGGCCAGCCGATCCATTTCGGCCACCGCCGGACGGATCCGCTCGATCAAGGCGGCCAGCGCCTGGGGCGGGCAATCGCGGCCGTCGATCGAAATCCGTTCTTCGAGCCGATCCAGGTGCGGAGAACTGTAAAGGCCCGTCCGATAGCCGGCAGCTGTGAGAATCGCCGCGACCGTCGCGGCGGTCGAGCCTTTGCCCTTGGTGCCGGCGACGTGGACGATCCGCATCCGCCGCTGCGGATTCCCCAGCCGCTCGGCCAGCTCGTGCATGCGATCGAGCCGGAAATCGCGCTGGCCGTAGGGCGAGTTCAGCATCCGCTCGTAATCGATCCGGCCAAGCAGGAATCCGAGGGCGGCGTCGTACTGGGCAGGTCCAAAATCCACGGTCCACGGTCCAGGGGCTAAAGTTCAAAATTCATTTCGCAGCGCGAAACAGCAGGCCACGGGACGCGCGAATCGATGTGTACCGTCGTTGTAAGGGCCGATTTCGACGTCGGCAAGCCGTTTCGCGGGCGGGCGAACCGGGCCGAGATGAGGGGCTTTCTGCGCGGAATCGTTCCCCCCTGGCGGAACTTTGCCGCGCGGCCGGGGTTCTTGCTGAGGGGGGAAATGCGCCGGCTGTCGCAGCCGATCGCACGCAGGGCATCCGGTTTGACATCGCGCGATGCCGCCACTAGCATCGCAAGTAGAGTCTGGAATTGCCTTTGCAATGGATCTGCCAGCACTGCACAAGCTGAGCCGCGGTTAGCGCCCATGCCACGCGAAGCGATCTTTGAAGCCAGCGTCGAGTACTTCCTGTTTCCGATTCGGGATTACCTCGACGACGAAACCGTGACCGAAATCATGGTCAACGGCTACCGGGATATTTACATCGAACGCCGCGGCCGGTTGGAGCATACGGCGGCGCGGTTCGAAAGCGAGGACGCGCTGTTGTCTGCGGTACACAACATCGCCCAGTGGGTAGGGCGCGAAATCAGCGCGGAGCGGCCGGTGCTCGACGCCCGGCTGCCCAACGGCTCGCGCGTCAACGCCGTGATCCCGCCCAGCGCCACGCGCGGCACGTACCTGACGATCCGCAAGTTTTCCCGCGAAGCGCTGACGATGGACGATCTGGTCAGCTTCGGCAGCCTGTCTGAGGCCGGCCGCGAGTTCCTCGAGATCTGCGTGCGGCTGCACAAGAACATCATCATCTCCGGCGGCACCGGCACCGGCAAGACGTCGCTCTTGGGCGCCGTGAGCACGGCCATTCCCGACGGCGAGCGGATCATCGTGATCGAGGACACCGGCGAACTGCGCTGCGCCAGCATCATTGCCTGTATTTGGAAGCCAACCGCCCCGGCGCGCACGGCCGCGGCGGATTGAGCGTCCGCCAGTTGTTCGTCAATTCGCTGCGCATGCGCCCCGACCGGATCATCGTCGGCGAAGTCCGCTCCGGCGAAGCGCTCGACCTGGTGCAATCGATGATCAGCGGTCACTCGGGCAGCCTGTCGACGGTGCACGCCAATACGGCCCGCGACGCGCTGATCCGTCTGGAAACGCTGTCGCTGATGTCCGACGTCGAGATTCCGATCTATGTTGCCCGGCAGCAGGTGGCCTCGGCCATTCACCTGATCGTGCAGCTTTCCCGTTTTGTCGAGGACGGCTCGCGCAAGGTGACGCGTATTTCCGAAGCCCACGGTTTGGGCGTCGACAACCAATACCAGTTGCAGGATCTGTTCGTCCGGCGTCTGACGGGCACGGGGCCGGGCGGCGGAGTAAATTCGGAGCTGGAGATGACCGGCACGTTGCCGACATTCCACGGCGAGTTGCGGGAGCAAGGCATGGAGCGGCAGGCCCCGTTGACGGGTCCGCTGTGGGGGATATCGGCATGAAGCATCGGCAATTGGGGGGGAAACGAGGTCTTTTCCGGCTGCGACATGGCGGCGGGCGGCGCGGCAGCGGGCGGCGCGGCGCGGCGGTTTTGGACTACGTGCTGGTACTGGGAGTAATAATGCCCTTGGCTGCGTTTGTGATGTGGGTGGGCCCTCGTATAATGAATCTCGTCTACGAAATGCTGGGCCTGTTGGTCTCTTGGCCATTTATGTAAACCGCTCGGTGGCCGCGCCGTAGGGTGCGCGGCCGAGGGAGAGAGATTGATGCGCAATCGAAATTCGCTCTGGTCCTTGCTGCGGCGGGTCCACGCAGACGAGCGCGGAGCGGTCAGCCTGGAGACGCTGTTGATCGTTGGAGTGATCGCGCTGCCGATCTTGATCTTCCTGATCAAGGTGGGTTGGCCGCGCATCAAAGCCTATTTCAACACGGGGCTGACGAATCTCGAGAATAGCCAACAAGCCGCCCAACAGTAGTTCCCCCCCCGGGAGTGATAAACGATTCGCTGCACGCCCCGCGTCGCGCGGTCACCCAGCGGAGTGCCCAGGCGATTCACTCCGCCCTGGCACGCAGCGACGCCAAAGACGCAAGTGCTTTGGCGCAAGAGACGCGTGATGATTGCAACTGTGCTGCTCTTTGCGCTGGTGTCGGTGGCTACGGCAACCGATCTGGCTCGGCACAAGATATATAACTGGACGACCTATCCCGGCATCCTGACGGCGCTTGGGCTGAACGCGATCGGGGCGATGGTCGGCGGTCCGGAGGGCTCGAGCGAATCGCTCAGCCGTCTGATGGGCTGGGTCGGTCTGGGCGAAAGCCTTTCCGGCTGCTTGATTTGCGGGTTCGTGATGATCGTCTGCTTCGTTTTTTTTCGCGTCGGCGGGGGAGACGTCAAGCTGATGGCCATGCTGGGGGCATTTCTCGGCGTGCAGAAGGGGATCGAGTCGCTGCTCTGGACGTTCGTGCTGGGCGGGGCCCTGGGATTGATCGTCCTGGTGTGGCGCGTGGGGCTGTGGACGCTGCTGGTGCGCGTGATGCGGCAAGTCGTCTGGAGCTTGCGGATTCGGAGTTGGAGCCCGCTGGCTGCCGAGGAGCGCCGGCAATTGCAGCCGCCGCTGTTTTTGGCCCCCAGCGCGCTGGCGGCCTTGGTGGTCATGCGGTGGTTGCCGGTTTCGATCCTGTAGCGGAGCGGTGATCTGACGGCGCAGTGATTGGACGGAGGGGGCCCATGCATCGCGGGGTGCTGATTCATTGCCTTCCCTGGCTGGCGGTGATCGTCGGCTCGGCGATCGCGCTGCGCTGGCTGATCGTGCTCAGCGGAGCCCGGCTGCGGTTCGGGCGGCTGCGGATGCTGCACGCTCATCAGGCCGGCAGCGTGCAGAGTTTGAGCTTCGTGCTCACGCTGCCGGTGTTCATCATGTTCATGATGTTGATCGTGCAGGCCACGCAGTTGATGATCGGCCAGGTGGTGGTCGAGTATGCGGCCATTGCAGCGGCGCGAGCGGCGATGGTGTGGGTGCCGGCCCCTTCGCCCGATGGCACGATCCCCTCGGTGACGATCATTCCCGGCCAGGCATTGCCCTCGCCTTGGCCGTTGGCTCAGGAGGCCGAGAACTGCATCAGTTCGATTTCGCCGGCTGCCAGCCAGAGCAACTCGCAGGGGGGCACCCGCTATCAGGTCAGTCCGGGCAGTCCCAAGTATCAAAAGATTCTTTCGGCGGCGGTGCTGGCCTGTCTGCCGATCGCGCCTTCGCGGAGCGTGGCCCAGGCGGGTGGGCAGGGGGCACAAAACAGCCCGGTGGCGCAAGCGGCGCCGGTGCTCACGGCGGCTTACATGGCGGTCTCGCCGCAATCGGCGAACAACCCCAAAATCGGCCAGCGACTGGCCAACAAACTGGTCTACAGCCTGAACAATACGCAAATGCAGCTCACCTTCGTGCATAAAAACGTCGAGCCGCCGCTGACGACCTGGATGGTGCCGGCCGACGTGGGCGAGTTCTATGCGAACGAAGTCGGCTGGCAGGACGAGTTGCAGGTCACCATCTGGCACCGGCTGGCGCTGCTGCCCGGGCCGGGACGATTGCTGTTTTCGCAAGCCGCATCGCCCAGCGGAGCGCCAGACCTGGTCAGCAGTCAGATTCAGCAGCAAAGCTCAGATCTCTATACGTACACGCTGTCCGCCTCGGCCAGCTTGGGTAACGAAGGCGATAAGTGGGTGCTGTCGTATGTCAAACACAACTAACCAGCGGGCTCGCCGCGCGCGGGCCGAGCTAACCATTGGCCGCGGCCATGCGGGTGGCCGCGGCGCGGCTGCGCCGGCTGGGCGGGCTGCATCGAGACGAGCAGGGCACGATCAGCATCGTGACCGTTTTTTCGGTGATGCTGCTGGCCATGCTGTTTGGCATGGTGCTCAACGCCGGCCGCCAGGCGGACGGCAAGGTGAAGATGCAGAACGCCTCCGACGCCGCGGCCTGGTCGGGGGGCATCGTTCTTGCCCGGAGCATGAATACGCTGGCATTCACGAACCACTTGCTGTGCGACATCTTTTCGCTGACGGCCATCCTCCGCGAGGCCAGCCAGCACAACGCCGAACAAATGGTGCCCCCGATCCTGGCCGCTTGGAGCAAGATCGGGCCGGTGTTCTCGCAGTCGCAATTCGCCAAGTTCAAGGCCCTGGGGCCTGCCATCACGCAAAAAGTGCCGCTCGAACAGAAAATGGTCACGGCCTATGGCAATTGGAATGCCGCCACGGCCAACCTGGTCCTGCCCGTGTGGGAACAGATTCTGGCCCAGCAATTGATCCCGCAGTTCCAGCGCGCACTGGTCGCGGCCACGCCGCAATTGGCGCAGACCGCGGCCGGCGAGATGGCCCGCCGGCACGGACTCGGCTCGCCGGAGCGGGGCCCGATGGGGGCGCAGGTCTGGCTGGCCTCGGGCGCGCCGCTACGGGATCCAACCACGGCTCTGCCGGTGGTCGACCCACAGTCCAACCAGCAATACCAGCAAATCGCCACCCAGCAACGGAACAAACTGGCCAACACGTATCTGAACCAATGGAACAACAACACGCTGGCCGGCTTCGATAACTTCGCCAAGATGTCGCAATTCGGGGCGTTATGGCGGGGCTACACCTGCGGGCAGCTCGACAAGCTGCTCAACCAGGACTATCCCAACACAAACCTGCCGTTCGTAATCCGCACGCCGCCCAACCAATCGGGCGACAAGAACCCCTATCTGGAAGCGAATTTCAAATTCGTCGGCGTGGCTTACTGGCCCCAACTGCGCGAAACCTTGCCGGGACTGTTCCGCAACGCCGACCAAAACGACGCCCTGGCTTTCTCCGAGTTCATGTTGTTCGTTCCCAGCAGTCGACTGGTCCTCAACTGGTCGGGCGGCGGGGGCGGAGCGGCCCCTGGCATGAACATCGGCGGCGCGCCGGGAGGCACCGTCACCTTGGGCGGCGGCGGGGCGGCGCCGGCACAGGGCGGCGCGGCCGCACCCACCTCGATCGTCGGCCGCGATTCCACGCCCACCAATTGGACTTTGCTCAATCAAAGCTGGAGGGTCAAGATCGTTCCGGGGATCAGCGCGGGCATTCCCACGATCCTGCAATCGTCGCCGCAAAATGTCACCCTGATCGCCAACGGGCAGCAGCGCGGCGTCATGCCGCCGCAGCTCGGCGGCCTGAGTCAGCAGCAGTTGAACCTGATCAACACGCATTGAAATGATGAACCGATCGGCAGCAATCCGCCGCAGACGGCAACCTCGCCGGGGGCTCGCCCCCTTGGAGCTGGTGCTGACTTTGCCGCTCTTGCTAATGGTGATGGCGCTGGCGATTTACGTGGGCAATATGGCAAGCTGGAAGCTGCGGGCCGCCAACGTCGCCCGCGACACGGCCTGGAACACGCGCTGGCCGCGCAGCGGGGCCACCCCCTGGCCGGTGAACTGGCCCAACGCAGGGATGCTCAGCGCCGCCGGCGCCGGCAATCTGCAAGTGCTGTACAACGCGTCGCTCGATCAGCCGGTGGTGCGCGGGCCGATGCTCGGCCAGACGCAGGTCAATCGCAACCTGCTCGATCCGACGCAGGGCTTGCAACAAGGCAACTCGTCGATTCAGCGGCCGGCGCCGCTGATGCCCAAGCTGGGGAATTTCAGCTTCAACCTCAGCGACCAGATCCTGGACAACGGCTGGCAATACCAGCGGATGGGCATGGGCAGCAACGTGCAGCGCCGGGAACCGATCATCTACAATCTGGCCCAGGCCGACCCCTCGCTGGCGCAGGCTTATACCCAGGCGGTGGAGGCGATCATTTCGGCCCCCTTCCAGCCCCAGTTGGCAACGCTCGATCACGACCCGGACATCTTCGCTTTCTACGGTTCGTACCACGATTTTCATCCCCGCTTGCAGGGCTTTTGCAGCCTCAACAAGCAGACGGTGCAGCCGCTGGTGCAGCAACTGATCCTCCGCATCCAAGGGCAGAAACAGCCGCCCGTGGCCAGCGTGGCCAAAGTCATGGCGCAGTTCTTTTTGCAGATGTACAAGACCGAACAGCAAACCATGCAGGCGGGCCAGCAGGCCGGCGCGCAGGCCCAACTCGGCCAGATCGGCAACTACATCAACCAACTGAACGCCTTCATCGGCCAAATCCAGTGAGCAGCCCATTCCCGTGAAACGGCGCAGCAGCGCAGGCGCGTCGTCGGCGCCAGCCAGTTTTGCAACCGTGGCCCGGAAAGTCAGCGGTTGGACCACCAATCTGCTCGCCACCGGGCTGATCCTCGTCGTCGCCTTGGGCCTGGGGCGGCAACTGATCGGCTGGTGGCGAATCGAGCCCGACGAGGTCATGCCCATGTTGCCGGCGGACGGCCCGGGCTTGGGCGATGCCGATGCTTCGGCGCCCGCGACGCTGGAATTCGGAGATTCGCCCTATGCGATCGAGCGGCGCAGCGTTCGCGGCGATCGGGCCGAAGCCCTGGGGCAGTTGTTGATTTCCTGTCGGCAGGCGGCCGCCCAGTCGGATCCGCCCCTCGCGCCGCCCGGCGATGCCGAACAACAACTGCTGGAAACCGTCCAGCATTTGCAGCCACTCGTGCGCTCGGGCGAGGTCCGATTTTATGGTCCCGATGCCGGCTTTCCGCTGCTGATCGCCGTGGCGCCGGCCCAATCCTCCGGCCAGCACG
Source organism: uncultured Planctomycetia bacterium (assembly GCA_963699445.1). GTDB lineage: Bacteria > Planctomycetota > Planctomycetia > Pirellulales > PALSA-1355 > CAWCAX01. The sequence continues at coordinate 541,758 of CAVOTX010000011.1, read as the reverse complement.
AACTGCCGCCAGACAGCCTATCGGCGCCCGAAAATCGGGCAGAATCGTTGCCCGATGCATCCCGCGCCGGCCGGCGATCCGCCGGCCGCTCAGCTTGGCGCGTCGCGCGACCGCGTGGTAGTCTGGGGAATGGCGGCTGCGGCGGGCGAGCAGGATTGGAGCCTGTACTTATTTCGGCTTGGCGCGAGTTCGGCGGCTGCGGCGGCGGAAGCGCCGAGCGTGCCTTTGCCGCCGGGCTGCCGTCGGACAATGGCTTTGCGCGACGCCCGCGGCGAGACGCTGCTGGGGTTGGCCGACAGTAATATCTCCGGCGATGAATTATCTGGTCGCGCCGCAGCCGACGAGTGGCGGCGCTCGTTCGCTCAAGGGTTGAGCCGGACGGGATGGTCTGTGGCTGAAGATTGGCGGTTGGCCGGCGAGGTCTGGCATGCTCGCTACCGGCGCGGCGAGGGTTCGCGCCGCTGGACGGCCGAGTTGCAATTCGGGCCCGATGCCGGCGGGCGGCTGACGGGCCTGGTGCGGATCGTGCCGCAGGCGTCCGCCGGCGTGCCGGCAAGTCGAACGGAGCGAGAGCAGCGATGAAGAGCGTATCGGGCCTGATTATCGCGATCGGTTTGGGTGTGGCCGGGGCGGTGCTGAATTGGATTTATCTGGAGCAGGAATCCAGCCAGATCGAAAAGGTGAACTTTATCGGCGTTCGCCAACGAGTCAATCGCGGCGATCCGATCCGCGAGGACGCCCTGGTGGCGATGCCCTATCCGCGGGCTGTGGCGCGGGAGCTGGAAGAGTTCTACATTCTTTGGGACGCGCGGCAGACCGTCGTCGGACGCACGGCCAACCGGCCCTATTCCGAAGGCGACCTCGTGCTCCGGCAGGACTTGAAAGCCCCGCCCCCCGAACTGAAACTGCGCGAGAAGAACGAGCGGGCGATGTGGATTCCGGTCGACACGACGTCGTTCGTGCCGTCGTTGGTGGTGCCGGGCAATGAGGTCTCGTTCCTCGTTTCGCGCAGCTTGGCGGGCGGTCCGACGTTGGCCGTGCCCACCGACGCCGACTCGCCCGAACCGGAGCCGGCCAGGCCAGCAGGCGGCACGGAAGTGATCGGCCCGTTCAAAGTGCTGGCGCTGGGCAATCGCCTGGGCAGCGCCGAGGTGATGCAGGCCGCCAAGATTCCGCAGTTGCAGGAGAACGTGATCACCGTGCGGGTGAAGATGGAAGGGGACAAGCTCGAGCCCAAGGCCCAGAAGCTGTGGGATTTGCTCAAAGCCACGAATTTCCGCCAGGTCGGCGTGCTCTTGCACCCGCAGGACGAATGACGCCGCGCCTCGAACGGCAGACTGTTTCCGCATGAAAATCTGGTTCAACAAGATCAACGATAGTCGCCGCTCGATGCTGGACATCGCCGATGCCGAAATCCGCATCGGCCGCGACCCCGGCAACACGGTGGTGCTGGCCAGCCCGCTGGTCTCGCGCGAACATGCCGTGGTGCGGATTTCGGCGGGCAGGCTGGAGTTGGAGAACGTCGGGCTCAACAGTTGCGTCGTCGGCGACACCGAGGTTTACGCCGGCCAAACGGCGGTTTTCGAGCCCGGCGCCAAGGTGCGCATCTGGCCGTACACGCTGACCTTCGAATCCGAGACGGCCACGGTCATCAGCCGCAGCGAGCTCGAATCGCATCTCCGCTCGATCATGGCCGACCTGGAACTGCGGATCCACAAGAAGCTGCTCGAACGGCTGGACCTGTACGAGTTCCAGCCCAATCGCGTGGGCGATACGGACAGCATCGTGCTGCTGGAAAACAACATCGAGGACGTTTGCCGCGAGCTCGACGTCTTCGGCGCGGCGAACGAACCGTTGATCGAAGAGATCAGCGGCCTGACCTTGCGCGACCACCTGGTCAACCAGTTGATCATGGAGACCGGCGGCGAATCGCTGTTCGACATGACCTCGCTGACCCACAACGAGTTCGACGTGCCGGCCACGCTGGTGCCCGAGCGCGAGACGGAGCTGCACAGCCTGCTGGTCTTCATCCGCGAGCGGCTTGCAGTTGGCGGACGAACCCGACTTGAGCGGGCGCATCCAGCGTCTGGAGAGCCGGTTTGCCGACGTGTTTCACCTGGTGCGCCCGCACCTGCACCAGGAGCTGCGCAAGTACCTGCTGCTGCGGACGCTGAAAAAGGACCTGAAAGACATCGTGTTCGGCTTCGGGCCGCTGCAGGATCTGCTGCGGGCGCCGTCGATCACCGAAATCATGGTGGTGGCCAGCGACCAGATCTACGTCGAGCGCAGCGGCGTGATCGAACGCTCCGGCCGGCGGTTCATCTCGGACAAAGTCACCGAGTCGATCATCGAGCGGATCGTGGCCCAGGTCGGCCGCCGGATCGACAAGAGCCAGCCGCTGGTCGACGCGCGGCTGCCCGACGGATCGCGCGTGAACGCCGTGATTCCGCCGCTGGCGGTGCGCGGTCCGTGCGTCACGATCCGCAAGTTCCCGATTCAGCGGCTGACGATGAACGAGCTGATCGAGTTGGGCAGCATCACCCGGTCGGCCGCCGTGTTCTTGAGCGCTTGCGTGATCAATCGGTGCAACATCCTGATCAGCGGCGGCACTGGCACCGGCAAGACGACGTTCCTGAACGTGCTCAGCAGTTTCGTGCCCTACAAGGAGCGGATCGTCACGATCGAGGACACGACCGAATTGCGTCTGCACCAGGAACACGTGGTCACGCTTGGAAAGCAAACCGCCCAACGTCGAAGGGACCGGCGCCTATACGATCCGCGACCTGGTGAAAAACGCCTTGCGCATGCGCCCCGACCGGATCGTCGTCGGCGAGTGCCGCGGAGCCGAAGCGCTGGACATGATCCAGGCCATGAACACCGGCCACGACGGCTCGATGACCACGGTCCACGCCAACAGCGCCGACCAGGTGCTGGAACGGCTCGAAGTGCTGATCCTGATGGCCGCCGATTTGCCCGTGATTTCGATTCATCGCCAGATCTTTTCGGCCCTGGATCTGATCGTCCACATCGACCGCATGTCCGGCGGCCGCCGCGTGGTGACGCAAATCTCGGAAGCCACGGCGATCGATCCGGACAATAACCGGGCCACGGTGACGGATATCTTCAATTTCCGCGACGGCGTGTCGCTGCAGCCGACCGGCTATCTGCCGACGTTCATCGACGAGCTGATCGACAACGGCCTGTTGGACCTGGAGTTCCTCTACGCCGGCGACCGCCGGGCGCAGACGCGCTCGGCCGCCGCGGGCAACGGTCAGCCGGCCGGATCGCGACCGGCCGCCGCGCCGTGCGCGGCATCCGCGCTTCGACCGGCATCGCCGCCGAGCGCGGCACCGCCGAGCGCATCGCCGCCGAGCGCGCCCTCGCCGGCCGTCGCGGCCAACGGGCCCGGGGCGGCCGCAGTCGATTCCAAACCGGCCGACACGCCTGCGCCGAGTTCCAATCTTTCCTCGCTCATCAATCAATATCTCAAGTAAGCCATGTTCGAAGAGATCGTGCCTTGCCTGGTGATCGGCGCCGCGATCAGCCTGTTGGCTTACAGTGGCGCGGGCTATTTCGGGCAAGTGCTCGATTTCGTCGAGCGCGATCTGGCCGACAAGCTGAAGCGTTTGCAGGCCCCGACGCCCCGGCTGCGGCAGTATCTGATCGCCTGGTCAGCGGCGATCCTGGCGATCTTCCTGATGCTGTGGATCTTCGTCCACAGCCTGATTTTCGCCCTGATGGCCGTCGTGTTCCTGGTGTCGACTCCCTGGTACCTGTTGCGGCGGATGGCCGAACGGCGGCGTTTGCGAATCGAGGACCAGTTGGCAGACGCCATGGTCACGTTTGTCCAGCGCGGTCAAAGCCGGCCTGTCGCTCGCGCAGGCCATGGAGATTCTGGCCGACCAGTGCCCCAAGCCGATCTCCGCCGAATTCCAGCGGATCGTCGGCGAATATCAGATGGGCAAGCCGCTGGAACGCACGCTCGACGAAGCCAAGGAGCGGCTGCACAGCGAGAACTTCGCCCTGTTTGCGGCCGCCATTCAGGCCAGTCGTCAGAGCGGCGGGCGATTGAACGAAACCATCGACCGCATTGCCCGCAGCGTGCTCGAATTGCAGCGACTGGAGCGCAAGATCATGTCGGAGACGGCCCAGGCCCGCAAGGCGGCGGTGTACATGGCGCTGGCCCCGGCGTTGATTCTGTTCGTGTACTACTTCGTCGATCCGATCAACACGGTAAAATTGTTCGTCACGCTTCCGGGGCAGATTCTAATGTCGATCAGCGTGACGCTGAATCTGATCGCCTACGGTTGGGCCCGCTGGATCCTGAATCCCGAGATTTGAGATGGTTGCCATTTCCAACCTGACCCAGCCCTCCGCGCTGCTGCTGGCCACCGGTGTCGAAGTGATGCCCGACCCGGCCATCCCGCTGGCGGCGTGCGCCGCGGTGGGGGCGTCGATGTTCCTGTTGGTCTGGTGGGTGATCGCCAAACTGCGGACCGCCGATTTGGAACAGGGCAACGAGTGGCGTTACGATATCAGCCGCATCAACGAATTGCGGCGGATCGATCCCTTGTTCCGTTTGTTCCAGCCGGTGATCGGGCGGTTGGCCGTGTTCAATCGCCGTGCGTTTCGCGAGCAGTTGCCCGAGATCCAGCGCGAGATCCAGGCTTCCGGCCTGTCGCGTTTCTGGCTGGCCGAGGAATATCTGGGCCGGATCGAGCTGTTGGCCATGCTGGCCGGCCCGCCGATCGGTTACCTGCTGTGGAAGGCGTTGGCCCTGCCGGGACTGATCGTAGCCCTGGGGCTGGTCGCCGCGCTGGGTTACCTGTTGCGCCGGCAGTTGGCCCGCCGTGCACAGCGCCGGCTGCAAACCATCAAACGCCGCATGCCCTTCTTGCTCGACCTGCTTACGCTGCTGATGGAGGCCGGCTCCGGCTTCCTGCGGCGCCTCGACGAAGCGGTGCAGGAGTTCTCCGGCCATCCGCTGGCCGTCGAGTTTGGCCGCGTGCTGTCGGACATGAACATGGGCAAGACCCGCACCGAGGCTTTTCACTCGCTCTCGGCCCGGCTCAGCGACGACGAGATCAACAGCATCGTCACGTCGATCCTGCAGGGCGAGCAGTTGGGCACTCCGCTGGCCAACGTCTTTCGCACGCAGGCCGACGTGCTGCGGATCAAGCGCAGCCAGCGGGCCGAAACCGTGGCGGGCGAAGCCGGCGTGAACATGTTGCTGCCCGGCATCCTGATCATGGCTTCCACGGTCTTGATCATCATCGGTCCGTTTTTTCTCAATTACCTGTATTCCGGTCTCGGCTTGTAAGACGTACGGTCTTGTCCCATGGCGATCAAACTCACCTGTCCCCGCTGCAATACCGCGCTGCAAGTGCCGACGAAGCTGTTGGGACAATACACGCAGTGTCCGGCCTGCCAGAATCGCATCCTGATTCCGCCGCAGATGCCGGTAACCGCATCGACCGGCTCGTCGGGCGAGGTGGCGATTGCCCACAGTGCGCTGGGCCGACCCTTAAGCGCCGCGGATTCGAGCGCGCCGCGCCATCGGCCGGCGGGTCGCCGGCGAGCGCTCCTCCGGCCCTGCCGGGCCAGCCGGCGCCCGGGACGGCCGGCAGAGCGGGCCACGCGGTGCCGGCCGCCATGTGGAGCGATCACGCGCCGGCCGAGCCGGCGCCGCAGCGCAAGGTGGCCAGGTTCATCACCGCCGACTCGGCTCCCTCGACGGTCCACCTGGCTGCCAACGGCGAACTGCCCAAGCTGCAACTGACCGAAAGCGCTCAGAGCGGCAAGGGCGGATCGAAAACGTCGAACATGAACCCGCTGGTGTTGGTCGGGGCGGCTTGTTTGAGCTTTTGCCTGTGCGTCGTGCTCTTGCTCTATGATTTCGACTCGCTCAATGTCGACAGCAAGCAGGAAGGCGACATCCGCTGGAAGCTCGAGTCCTACTACAAGAACCAGGAAGGGCCGCTCGAACCCTACCAGGCAGAACTGCGCGATGCCCAGCAAGCCCGCTCGCGCGGCGATCGGCAAGCCGAGCAGCAGCACTATCGCAAGGTGCTCAACCTGCTCCACGCCGAGCGCGAGCCGCGCGACCGATTTCGTGGTTTGACGGGCACCCCGCAAAGCGATCAGAATCTAGAGAAGCTGCTTGCCACGCTCCTGACCCGCCAGCAGAGCGAGGGCGGGGATGAGAGCAACTGACGCCAGGCCCGGGGTGGCAGCGGGTGCCCTCGGCCCGGGCGGCCCCTTGACGCCCGTGCCCGATTAACCAATCCCATCCGGTGCCGGCCGCCCGCGCACACAGCCAACAGATGACGCCCGTGGCGATGGAACCGCATCCCCGTTACGAGATTTTCGCCGAGATCGCCTCGGGCGACTTTGCCACGGTCTACCGGGGCCGCGACCGCGAACTGGGCCGCGAGGTGGCGATCAAGCAGATCCATCGCCAATTCTTGAGCGACGCGCGGCAGTTGGATCGCTACTGGCAGGAGGCCCAACTGCTGGCTTCGCTGCAGCACCGCAACATCATGACGATCTACGACATCGTCCGACCGCGGGGCTGGTTGATCCTGGAACTGATGCAATCCAACCTGCAGCAGGCGGCCCACGGCGAGCCGATGGACCTGGATCTGTTGCGGCTGGCGCTGACCTGCACGCTGCAAGCCTTGAAATTCCTGCACGAGAATGGCGTGATCCACGGCGACATCAAGCCCAGCAACTTGTTCGTCGACAAGCGCAAGTGGGTCAAGCTGGGCGACTTCGGCCTGGCCCGGCGGGTGAGCAACGATCGCGGCAGCCTGCTCAAAGGAACCACGCGCTACATGGCCCCGGAGCTGGTCTCCGAGCAGTTCGGCCCGGTGGGCCCGGCCAGCGATTTGTACTCGCTGGGCTTTACGGCCTACGAGCTGATGTGCGGCGAACAGTTCGACTCGCTATTTCCGGGCCTGGAAGCCTTCGGCCGCGACAAGCAGATCGCCTGGATGATGTGGCACGCGGCTCCCGATCGCCGGCTGCCCGACATCAACCGGGTGTTGGACGGCGTGCCCGACGATCTGGCCAAAGTGATTCAAAAACTGGTGACCAAGAATCCGGCCCAGCGCTACCGCACGGCGGACGAGGCGCTCGCCGATCTGCGGATCGATCCGTCGCTGGCCGACACGCTGGCCGCGGGCGGACCGACCGAGGAAGAGCTGGCAGCCGAGGCGCGGCGCAAGAAGCGGCGCAAGCGCATCGGCATTCTGGCCACGTTTGCCGCGAGCGGCCTGCTGATGGCCGCGATTGCCATCCTGACCAAACCGCCGCCGCCGGCGCCGAGGCCTAAGGAGCCGCCGCCGGTGCAGGGCATCGTGCGGACCGTGTTGCCGGAGAAACACACGCTGGTGATCGAGTCGGACGGCAAGCCGCTGGAGTACAGCGTTCGACCGCAGGATCATTTGTTCCTGAACGGGGCCGCCAGCTTGCTGCGCGAGTTCCAGGACGGCGACCACCTGACCATCAAGAAGCTGCGCGACGAGACGGGCGCGAGCGTGCTGGAAATCTTCGCCTCGCGGCCCCAGCGCAGCCAGGGGGTCGTCGAGAGCGTCGAGCCGGCCGACGGACGCTTGACGCTGGCAATCGACGGCACGGGCAAGGGCGCCCGGCAGCTCAAGCTCAGCGTGCCGCAAAATCTGGAGCTGCGGCTGAACAACCAGGCCACGATCGACGGCGCGCCGGTCACCCTGGCCAGCCTGTTGCCGGGCGATCACGTCACCGTCGAATACGGCGGCGACTCGGAGGTCCAGGAGGCTACGTCGCTCTCGGCGATTCGCGGCATCAAAGACAAGGGCATCGTCCGGGCCATCGACCCGGTCAAGAAACAATTGACCCTGGCCCTGGGCCAGGACGAAAACGCCAAGCTCGTCACCTGGCCCATTGCCGAGGGCTGCGAAATCACGCTCAACGACCACCGCTTTCTCGAAGGCCGGGTGCTCAAACCGGCCGACCTGAAGCCGGGAGACGAAGCCACGGTGGTCCACGACACCACCGTGCTGCGGGTCGACGCTTCGCGCATTTTCCAACAGGCCGGCGTGATCTTGGACGTGCGCCCGGCCGACCGCGTGCTGGAAGTGCGAACCGATGCCGGCGGCAAGGCGGCCAGTTGGACCGTGGCGGCCGACTGCAAGGTGACGCTCAATGAAGAGCCGGCCGAGCTGGCGGATCTGCACCGCGACGACAAAGTGTCGGTCACGCACGATTCGCCGGACAGCAAAGGGGCCGAGGTCGCGTCGATCGACGCCACGCGCGGCGCAGACCCGATCAAGTGGGCCCTGGTCGTGGGCATCTCCGCTTACGAAGATGCGGCCGTCACGCCCCCTAAGTTCGCGGCCGCCGACGCCCAGTTGATCGCCAAGACGCTCACCTCGCGCTACCAGGTCGCCCAGGACCATTTATTGCTGCTCGCCGACGTCAGCCGCATTCGGCTGGAGCAAAGCGTCCCGGCTTTCCTGGACAAGGTGCCTGCCGACGCCCAATTGCTGGTCTTTCTCGACGCCCAGGCCTACGTCGATCCGCAGGGCAAGGTCTACCTGGCGCCCACCGACTTTGCCCTGGGGCGGATCGACGCCACCGGCGTGTCGCTACAGGCATTCGTCGAGGCGCTGGAAAAATGCCCGGCCAAAGACAAGCTGCTGCTCTTGGATATCGCCCATGCCGGCAAAGGGGCCGATCTGAAAAAGCAGCCTTCGGCGGCCGAGATGCTGCTCTCGCTCAAGTCGCCCGGCGCGCTGTCGCCGCTGCGAACCATCACGGCCATCGTCAGTTGCCGCCAGGGCGAACGATCGCAGGATGTCGATGACAAAGGCTCCGGGCGGTTCGGCTGGTTCGTGGCCGACGGGCTCACCGGCCGGGCCGACAAGAACCGCGACAATCGCCTGGAGCCGACCGAGCTGTTCGAGTATCTGCTGGCGAACTTGCCCGGCAAGGGAGGGCAGACGCCCGAGCTATTCCTGCCCGACGCCACGCCGGCCCGGCTCACGCCGGAAGCCAAAGTGGCCATTCGCAAATTGGCCGCCGATCTGCCGGGACGCAAGATGAACTTGAAGAAGGCGGCCAGCGACTTCGACGCCGCTTTGGAGCTGGCGGCCGATCAGCCCGAGCCCAAGTTGCTGTATGCGCTGATTCTGACCAAGGGCCTGAAGGAAAAAGACGCCGTCAAATTGATCGACGAGCTCAAGGCCAGCCAGCCCGATCTGCTGCTGGCGATGGAGCTGGGCGCCTGGCTGCACTTTCGCAAGCAGGACTACGTGGCCGGCACGGCCGACTTGATTCAATTGCTCACCAGGCTTTCGGCGGCCAAGCCCAAGAGTTTCGAGCATGCCCAGGCGGCGCGATTGCTGGAATGGGCCGGCCGGCTGCGTGAGTTTGCCGCCATCGCGGCCAACGAACAATTCCGCCCGCCGGTGGGCGTGCTGGAAGAGCTGGACGCGGTGGTGGAAAAATTTCCGCCCCGGGCTCGGCACGACTATGCCGAAGGTCGCAAGCACGTCGAGAAACGGGTGGCCGAGTTCGACAAGCAGATCGCCGACGAGCCGGACAAGAGCGGCACGCTCAAAGTGCAAGTCAGCCGCAAGCAGTTGGTCAACTACGCGACCTTTCCGCTCGACGCGGCCAGCAAGAGCATCCTGTCGCGGCTGGATGAGTGAGGCGCGGCGGCGGTAGCGTGGGCGAGTGACTTACGCTGCGATTCGGCTGGATCATCCGCACGCGGATACCGATGTCACTTTCGGGCCCGACGGGCCCGGGGAGCCCAGCCCAGCGGCCCTTCAGGCCGAGGCGAGGGAATAACAAAGGCCTCGTGGCGGTGGCCACTCGGCAGCGACCACTCGGCAGTGACCACTCGGCAGCGACCACTCGGCAGCGACACCGCGCCGGCGGCCACGCGACAAGAATCGCCGCCCGGCACGCCTCACTTCGGCTCCAGCAGCGCGCGCCACGCCCAGCGGGTCGCTCGCGTCGCAGGCCAACAGCCGCTTGATCACCTCGACGGCCATCTCGGTCTTGCCTAACTCGCGCAAGCAATAGGCCAGCCCTTTGCCGGCTTCGAAGAAGGCCTGGTTGGCGGGCAAGCGATAGGGCACGCCGCTGGCGGCCCCGGCCTGATCGAGCGCTTTGACACCAATCTGATAGGCGTAGCCGAAATGGCCCCGGGCCAACGGCAAGTCTTGATCCCCAAGCGCCAACTCGCCCAGCGTTTTGTGGGCGTCGATCATGTCGGTGCAGCCGCTCAGCAGCCACTGCAATTCCTCGCGGGCGATCTCGACCTCGCCCCCTGCGATCATCTTGTGGACCTCTTCCACGTCGTCCGACCGGTCGAGCGCCAGCCGCGGATGCACCAGCTCCCAGCCCTCGCCGCCGGCCGCCTTGCGGGCCAGCACCAGCGTTGCATTGCGGCGCACCGGCCCGCCAGCGCCCGGCGCACGGCATCCGGCTTGCGGCCCGATTTGTGGCCCGGCTTCTGGCCGGACTTGTGCGTCGGTTTCCCAGGCGGTCGTTGAGAATGGGGCTTACGCTTGGGGGGCACGTCGAATTCCTGGGAACGAAAAACGCCTTGATCACCGACGGCCCTGAGCGTAATGCAACCGCCGCGGCGCGTCTATTGGCCAGTCAGCGACAATGCACGAGCGCGACTATGAATTTGCACCGTGCCATGCGCCCCCCAGAGTCGAACAAGGGCGGGCCGTGCGGCTGTTGAATCGGGCGCCTGGCCCGAGGGATGAAACGCGATCAACTTCTTATCGGTGGCAGGAACATTGTGGAAAGAAATGCGATGGCGGCTATGATCGCGATGACCCCAGCAACGATGCATATGAAACAGCCAATCAGTGCATCCTCCCGAATTCCTTCGCGAAAAAGAGCGACGCTGACCACGAAGAACAAGACGGAAAGGATGGCATATCCACCGCCCGCGCGGCAAATCGCCATGATAACCGCCGCAATTGTGACCAGGGCAAACAATGTTCGAATACCGAATTGAGCCATGCCACGATCCTAGCGAAGCGACCGAGTGAGAGGACGCCCGCCCGGGCCACTGTGTCTGGCCGGCCTGGCCGGGTATCATGGGATTTTGCACCGCCGGGGAGTTTGCTGCCATGTCGCGCCGCGGAAAATCGTCTCACACGGATCTGGCCGTCATTTCGGCCGACGCGGCCGATCATAGCGAACGCTTGCAAAAAGTGCTGGCGGCGGCCGGATTGGGCAGCCGCCGGCAGTGCGAAGAACTGATCGAGACCGGCCGGGTGGAAGTCGATCGCAAGGTCGTGACCCAGTTGGGCTCGAAGGCCGATCCGCGGCAGCAGGAGATCCGGGTCGACGGCGTCGCGCTGCCCCGGCCGCGGCTGGTTCACTACGTGCTCAACAAGCCGGTCGGCATCGTCTCGACCAATCTCGATCCGGACGGACGGCCGCGGGTGATCGATCTGATTCCCGGCGGCCAGCGGCTGTTTACCGTCGGCCGGCTGGACATCTCGAGCGAGGGGCTGATCCTGGTCACCAACGACGGCGACCTGGCCAACCGCCTGGCCCATCCGCGCTACGGCGTGGAAAAAACCTACAGCGCCGAAGTCGCCGGCACGGTCGAGAAGGAAGACCTGGCCAAGCTGCGCAAGGGGGTCTATCTGGCCGAAGGCTTCGCCAAGGTCAAGCACGTGAAAATCAAATCGCAGTACAAGCAGAGCGCGCTCCTGGAGATCGTGCTCGACGAAGGCCGCAACCGCGAAGTCCGCCGGCTGCTCGCGCGGATCGGGCACAAGGTGCTCCGGCTCAAGCGCGTTGCGCTGGGACCCTTGCGGCTGGGCGAACTCGAGCCGGGCGCCCATCGGCCGCTCACCCACGACGAGCTGCGCGAACTGCGCGAGGCCACCACGCCCGAAGGCCGCCGCCAGCGCATGAAACAACGCATCCGCCGCGCCACCGGCCCAGCCCGGCCGGCGAGTGGCAAGTCGCCGTCGTCCGCGTCCAAGTCCGGGCAACCCCGGGCTGCGTCCGGTCAGGGCCGGCCTGCGCGGGCCAAGCCGGCGGCGCGCCAAACGGCCCACGATCATCGGCGGCGACGAATCGCGCCCGGCCGGCCAACCCGGCCGCCGCAAGGGCCCGGCCCAAGGCCGACCGGCAGCGAACGCCGCCCGGCAGGGAACCGGCGCCGCGGCAGGCAAAGAACTCGGCCCGGCCCGAGCGACGCAAATGACCGCCGCGTTGCATGCCGCCCACTGCGCCGATCGAGCGGTCCAGCAGCGTGTCTCGATCGTCGAAAACGTCCAACTCGCCCGCGGCACGTTCCGCGTGCGGTTCGATTGCCCGACGATCGCCGAGCGGATCTTGCCTGGGCAATTCATCATGCTCCGGCTCGAGGACACAAGCGATCCGTTGCTCGCGCGGCCGCTGGCCTTGTACGACACGGTGCTGGATGCGCAGCAGCGGCCTGTCGGGTTGGACATCGTGTACCTGGTGGTGGGCAAGCTGACCGGCCGGCTGGCGCGGCTTGAGGCCGGGGCCGCGCTGACGGTTTGGGGACCGCTGGGCAACGGCTTTCCGCCGCAGCCGGCCGAGCATCTGCTGATGGTCGCCGGCGGCATCGGCCAGACGCCTTTCCTGGCGCTTGGCGGCCGAGTATCTCGGCCGGCGCCGATATGGCCAGCCGCCGCGGCGTGCCCCGGGCGGCTCGGGTGACGCTGTGTTACGGCGCTCGCTCGGCGGAGTTCCTGGCCGGCGTCGAGGATTTCCGGCGGCTGGGGGTCGAGGTGCTGCTGAGCACCGACGACGGCTCGGCCGGCCATCACGGCCTGGTGACCGACCTGGTCGCCCAGGCGCTCGACGAATCGCCGCAGGCCCGGATCGTCTGCTGCGGGCCCGAACGGATGATGGAGGCCGTGTCGCGGTTGTGCCAAGAGCGAGCCGCAAGTTGCCTGGTATCGCTGGAAACGCCGATGGCCTGCGGCATCGGCATTTGCTTCAGTTGCGTTACGAAGGTGCGCCGAGGGGGCCGAGGGCTGGGACTATCGGCGGACGTGCGTGGAAGGGCCGATCTTCGACGCGGCCGACATCGTGTGGTGAGGGATGCGGGCGGCTCAGCCGGCATAGGCACGGTCCCGCGGTCGTCGACTGCCGGCTATCGCGCTCGCACCGCTGTTTCCTGCTGCGCGGTCCAACCTAGGCCTTCGTCTTTTGCTTCGAGGCCTTGATGGCGGCGGAGAGCCGCGACTTGAGGCGGCTGGACACGTTGCGATGAATGATGCCGCGTGCGGCGGTCTGATCGAGTTTCTTGACGGTGACGCGGAACTCGGTCTCGGCCACTTCGACGTTGCCGCCGGCCACGGCCTCGCGGACCTTGCGGACCTGAGTCTTGATGACGCTCTTGGCGGCGCGGTTGCGCGCGCGACGAACGACGGCCTGGCGTTGACGTTTCTTGCCGCTGTGTGTGTTGGGCATTTTTTTGGCGAGGGGGACGCTGGGGAGTGGATGGGAGAACGACTCGTCCGGCCGCCCGGCCCGAATTGCCAACGACGGCTCGCCGGGGCGGGGGCGAATTAGCCTTTATTACGCATTTCGGAGATCTTGTCCAGTAGAGCCGGCACGTCTTTATAGCCAAACTCCATGCCGGCCAGCTCGTTCAAGTGTTTCTCCGACGAATCGAGCCACTTGTCGTTGCCATTGGCGTCGTTGATGGCCATAGCCAGGGCCAGTCGGCCGGCCGAGTAGAGGGCGACTTTCTTGGCGTCGACTTCGCGCTCCGAGGTCGCCTCGACGGCCGCTTCGAAATTATTGAGCGCCAGCGCGTATTTTTTCAGTTTTTGAAAGCACTCGCCCAGTTCCTGATGGACCAGGGCTTTGCGTTTGGTGTCGCCGCGGGCGAGTTGCAAGTGCTGAATCGCCTCTTGATAAAGTCCGGCTCGTTTAAGCCGCACGCCTAGCTCGTACTTCAGGCCCAGGTTCGTCGGATTGCGGTCGGCGCGGCTGCGATAGATGTCGATTTCGACCCGGTTCAATTCGGCCTTCATGGCCTTGGCCAGTTCGCGGGCCTCGTCGGTGTTTTCGCTTGCCGCCCGGCGTTCGGCGGTGGCGACCTGATTGCGGTGCCGGCGCAACTGGACGTCTTCCAGTCGCTCGCGCACGCTGACGTCGCCCCCCGAGACTTCGAGCGCCTTGGAAAACACTTCTTCGGCCTCGGCCAGCCGCTCGTTGCGAATGTGCAAATCGGCCAACTCGACGTACAGCGACACGTCGGCGGGCGTCTTGGAGATTCTTTTTTCCAGTTGCTGCTCGGGCGTCAGTTGGACCTTGTCGTCGTCCTCCTGATTGCCGCGGCGGACGTCGGTGGCCGATTCGGCCTCTTCGTAGCCGCCATGACTGATGGTGCGTTCGACGGCCAGGTCGGCGATGGCCCGCTGGGCCTCTTCGTCGCCCGGTTTGGCCTGTTCGACGCGGTGAAAGCAGCTAATGGCCTGATCGAAGTGCCCCATCCGCGCCAGGGCCCGGCCGCACAGCCGGTTGACGTCGGGGTCCTTGCCGTTGACGTCCAGCGCCATTTTCAGATATTTCAGTTGCACCTCGGCCAGATCCATGCCTTCGCAGGCCAGGGCCATCGCCGACAGCGTGGCGATGTCCCAGGGATTGCCCTTGAGGACTTCGATGCCGGTCTTGATGACCGTCGGCCAGTCCTTTTGCATGCTGGACTTCTTGAGCGACGTTTTCGTGCCCATCGACGCGATGCCCGCCAGCTTGCCCACGCTCTTGGGATTGTTGTTATACTTGCGTGAGAGCGTGCTCAAGAGCTGTTGTACGTAGATCGGATTGCCGGGATCACCGACCACGCATTGCGTGAACATGTCGACGGCGTAATCGAAATTGCTGGCTTCGGCGGCCTTCGAGGCGTGCTCGAACAACTGCTGCAAGCGGCGTCGCTTGGCGGGGGGAATTGGCTCGCGAGAATTTCCAGTGGACGTGGGTTTCATGCGGGGTGCAATTGTCTCGCCGGACGTTTTCGATCGAAATGCAACGTACTTCCGACAAACTTTGATTTTAGTGGCGCGGGGGCGGCAAGACAACGCGCCGCAAGCGATCGCCGGGCAGGGTCGTACTGGCGGGGATCGCCGGGTCAAGCCCGGATCCTCCGCCGTTAGGGCACTGTTAGCTCCCGGATTGGGTCCATGAACGACCGGCCCCCAGGCAGGATCTATCTCGTTGGCGGCGGTCCTGGCGATCCGGGTCTCTTGACCTTGCGTGGCCGGCAGTGCCTCGAGCGGGCCGAGGTGGTGCTCTACGACTACCTGGTCAACCCGCGCATGCTCGACCATGCGGCCCAGGCCGAGCTGGTTTGCCTGGGCCGGCACGGCCGCGACCGCGTGCTGGATCAGGCCGAGATCAATGCCCGACTCATCGAGCTGGCCCGCGGCGGTCGCGTGGTCGTGCGGCTGAAAGGGGGCGATCCGGCGGTATTCGGACATTTGGCCGAAGAGGTCGAGGCGCTCTCGCACGCCGGTGTCGAATACGAGATCGTGCCCGGCGTCACGGCCGCTTCGGCGGCCGCCAGCTATGCGGGCATCCCGCTCACTTCGCGCGACGCGGCGTCGGCCGTGGCCTTCATCACCGGTCAAGAGGGACACGACAAGCAAACCCAACTCGACTACACGGCGCTGGCACGTTTCCCCGGTACGCTGGTGTTTTACATGGGCGTGACCACCGTTGAGCACTGGACGGGCGGATTGATCGCCGCCGGCATGCCGGCCGACACGCCTGCTGCCTGCGTGCTGCGGGCCAGCCTGCCGGATCAGCAAACGCTGCTGGCCACGCTCGGGCAAATGGCTGGCCGGATCCGCGAGCAGCGGATTCGACCGCCGGCGATTTTCATCGTCGGTCCCGTGGCGAGCCTGAGCGGCTCGATCGATTGGTTCAGCCGTCGACCGCTGGCTGCCGCCACGGTGCTCGTGACACGCCCGGCGCGGCGGCCCGATCCGCTGGCCGACCAACTGGCGGAGTTGGGCGCGAATGTGCTCGAGCAGCCGGCGATCGAGATCGGCCCGCCGGCCGACTGGCGGCCGGTCGACGCCGCGATCGAAGCCTTGGGGCGATTCGATTGGGTGGTGTTTTCCAGCGCCAACGGCGTGGACGCGCTTGTCCAGCGATTGCTGGCCGGCGGGCGCGATCTGCGCGCGCTGGGAGCCGTCCGATTGGCGGCGATCGGGCCGGGCACCGCCGACGCTTTGGCCCGCTACCATTTGCAGGCCGACCTGGTGCCGGGCGAATTTCGCGCCGAGGCGCTCGCCGCGGCGCTGGCCCCGCACGCCGCCGACCGGCGGCTGCTGTTGGTTCGTGCCAGCCGCGGGCGGCAGGTGCTGGCCGAAGAGTTGCGCAAGGCGGGCGGCACCGTGGACGAGGTGGTTGCCTATGCCAGCCGGGACGTGCCCGAAGCGGACGAGCAGATCGCCGAGCGGTTGAAGGCCGGCCGCATCGATTGGATCACGGTGACCAGTTCGGCCATCGCGCGATCGCTGACCGCGCTGTTTGGCCGCGACTTGCACACCGCCAAGTTGGCGAGCATCAGTCCGGTGACGTCGGCCGCACTCGGCGAGGCCGGTCTTCAGCCGACGGTCGAAGCCAGTCCATACACGGTCTCCGGCCTGGTCGCGGCGATCCTGGCCTGGCACGCGCACCACGAGCAACCATCCCGTTAACCGCCGACTGTTTTTCGGGAGCCGGCCGTGAACGTCGTGGTCTTGGCCAACACGGAACTCGGCTCCTGGCGCGGGCGCCATCGCGGGGCGCTCGATCGCGTCGCCGCGGCGTTTGGCCAAACCGCGCACGCGGTGCAATTCCGGCGGATGCCCCCCGGCTCGTTGTACGACGCGGCGTGCCAAGCCGTGCGCTCCGGGGCCGAGGCCGTGGTGGCCGTCGGCGGCGACGGCACGATCAGTTCCGTGGCCGCAGCGCTCGTCGATACTGAGGTCGCGCTGGGCGTGGTTCCGCTGGGCACTTTCAATCACTTTGCCCGTGACATCGGCATTTCGCTCTCGCCGGAGCAAGCGGTCAAAACCATCGCCGCGGGTTGCGTCCGCCGCATCGACGTCGGCGAGGTCAACAGGCACGTGTTTCTCAATAACGCCTCGATCGGCGCGTATCCGGCGATGGTCATCGATCGAGAGCGGCAACAAATGAAGTTCGGCCGCTCGAAATGGCGGGCGATGTTGCACGCGGGTTGGCGAGTGCTGCGGCGGTTTCCGCGCATGGAAGTCCGGCTGGCGCGTCGAATCCGACGCGTCCTGGTGCGCCACGCCCTGCGTTTTCGTCGGCAACAACCCGTACCGCTTCGATCTGTTCGCCCCCGGCAGCCGGCCTGCGCTCGATCATGGCCGCCTGAGCCTGTACGTGATGCGGACCGGCAGCCGCCTGGCTGTGCTGCGGCTAGGGCTCCAGGCAGCGTTGGGAAAGCTGGGCCAGGACGACGATTTGATCTCGACCGAGTTGGAGGAATTCTGGGTCGAGTCTCGCCGGCACCGCGTGCCCGTGGGCTGCGACGGCGAAGTGCTCCGGCTCTCGTCGCCGCTGCACTTTCGCATCCGGCCCCGCGCGCTGGCGGTGATCGTGCCGCCGCCGCCGGACCGTTCCTCTTGACGAGACGTCAACCGGACGGTTCGATTTCCAGTCGCACTTCGCCGATGAGGCCGCCGGGCAGTCCGACGCGGTCGGGACGCGAAGCCTGCTCGGCGCGATAATCAAGTGGCGGCAGTTCGACCACGATCACCAGTTCGTTGCGCTCGGCCAGTTCGGCCGTCACGTCGAAGCGGGTCGCGGCCTGAGAGCCGGTCATCTCGCCCAACGGCCGGCCGTTCAACGAGGCCGAGCCGGCCAGATCGACGCCATCGCAAACCAGCCAGACGGTCTGGCCGGGGGCCAGGTTCGTCGGACGCCCGAAGCGGCGCACATACCGCACGCGGCCGCGAAAATCGGCGCCCAGCGTCCGGCCCCAATCGGCCGGCATCGTGATGCGGCCGGGCGCCGGCAGCGGCTCGCCAGCGGCGCGGCCGTGCCGTCGGCGGAGAGCCTGAGCCGTTCGAGCGGCTCGTACTCCCACGGCCCGCGCAAACGAATCACGTGTGGCACAGCAGCAGCGGCGGACATGGCAGCCGGGGAAGTTCGTTCCGGGTTGGGGTGTTATCGCCGCAGCAACATGCGCGTGTAGGCGATGACGTCGCGGATCGCGTTGTCCAGATCGTGCTCGGGACGGAAGCCGATGGTGTCGCGCAGCCGGGTGAGATCGGGCACACGTGCGCGGACGTCCTCGAATTGTTCGTCGTCGTAGGCGTCGCGGTAAGTCTGAAATTCGATCGCCAGGCTCGGGTTGACTGCATGGACTACCCGCTGGGCCAGCTCGAGGATCGTGATCGTTTCGTCGCTGCCGATATTGAAGACGCCGGCCACGGCCGCTTCGGCGGCCATCAGCTCGACAACCGACCGCACCACGTCGGCCACGTGCGCGAAACAGCGGGATTGCTGGCCGTCGCCATAGACGACCAGCGGCCGCCCGACGACTGCCGACTCGACGAACCGCGGCAGCACCATGCCGAAGCGGCCGGTTTGCCTTGCGCCGACGACGTTGAAGAACCGGCCGATGACCACCGGCAACTGATGCTGCCGCCAATAGGCCAGCGCCAGAAACTCGTCGATCGCCTTGCTGGCCCCGTACGACCAGCGGGGACGTGTCGTGGGACCCAGGACCAGGTCGTCGTCTTCGTTCCAGCGGGGCTTGGGATTCTTGCCGTACACCTCGCTGGAGCTGGCCAGGAACAGCTTGACCACGTGGCCGTTCTTGGCGCGACGCAATAGCTCGCTGAGCAATAGCTCCGTCGGGTAGATATTGGTCTCGATGGTGTGGATCGGAGCCGAGTAGATCAGTTGCACGCCGACGGCTGCGGCCAGGTGGTACACTTCATCGACGTCGACCAGCAGACGGCGGACCAGCGACTTGTCGGCGGCCGAACCTCGGACGTAGCTGAAATGAAAGTGGTCGCGCACGGTGACCAGGTTCTCGGTCGAACCGGTCGACTCGTCGTCGATCACCGTCACGCGATAGTCGCGGGCCAGCAGCGCCTCGGCCAGATGGCTGCCGATGAATCCTGCGCCGCCGGTGATCAATGCGTGTTTCACGAACGTACTCGGTTGCTCGGTGGGTGTTCGTCCCGCGGGGCGATCTCTCTTAGCGCACCGCTGCGACTGAAGTCACTGGGCGGCCGGCGGATCCGGCCCGATCGGCTTGCCGCGCTTCGACAAAATCGAGGCGATGATCGCGATGGCCAACATTCCCAGGATAATTGCCAGTGAGACGAGGGGGGAATCAAGTGCCCCCCGCCACCCCAAAATTTCTTGTCGCAGTATTCGGCGATCATCTTGACGCCGATGAATCCCAGCACGGCGGCCAATCCGTATTTGAGATAATGGAACATGTCCATCACGCCAGCCAGCAGGAAATACAGCGCCCGCAGCCCGAGAATGGCAAAGATGTTGGACGTGAAGACGATGAACCGGTCTTCGGTGATGCCCAGGATGGCCGGCACGCTGTCGACGGCAAACGCCACGTCGGTGCTCTCGATCACCAAGAGCACGAGAAACAGCGGCGTGACGGCCCAATGGCCGGCCTGCTTGACGAAGAACCGCTCCCCGTGGTCGCCATCGGCGACGTAAAACACGCGCGAGGCCAGACGCCGCAGCAGGTTGCGCTCGGGATCGACCTGAGCGTCTTCCTGCCAGACCAGCTTGACGGCCGTATAAATCAAGAACAGGCCAAACAGCGGCATGACCCCTTCGAACTGCTGGATCAACGCCGTGCCCAGCAGCACGAACGTCAAACGCATCAGGATCGCACCCAAGATGCCCCAAAACAGCACGCGATACTGATACCGCAGCGGCACGCGGTAATAATTGAAGATCACCGCGAACACGAAGACGTTGTCCATCGACAACGACCACTCGACCAGATAGCCGGTCAGAAAGAGTACGGCTCGTTGGCGCCGAACCACCACCAAACCATGCCATTGAACGCCAGGGCGATCAGGCACCAGATGACGGTCCAGACTGCCGATTCGCGCAGCGTGGGCTCGCGCGATTCGCGGTGAAAGATCACCAGGTCGAGTGCCAGCAGCACCACGACCACCACGGCGAAGGTGATCCAGTGCCAGGCTTGGACGACGCCGTTTTGGGCAATGGGCCCAGCTTGCGCCAGCAGAAGACATTGCCACGGCGACAGTTCTGGCACGCGGGGCCGCTCTAGTTGAGGCTCGAGTCGGAAAGCCGCGCCTGACGAGCGGCCGGCACGTTCGGCCCCCATCATAGCCCTGGCTGCATCGATCGGGCAACCGCGCCCGTTTGGGGCCTGCTTGGGGCCAGGTCAGGCCTTGCGACCGATCTAGCAACGAGTTCGCCGGCCGAGACATTTTCTTGTCGGCAAAGCGGCCGGGCGATTTGGCGGCCTGCGCTGGCAGGCCGCCGGATAGCCAGCATGGCTGGCGGCCACGGGAGGACGATTTTGAGTTCGATTTCTTGTAAAGCCGCGTCGAGCTTGGAATAATGAAGCCTGCATGCCTGGAAACGCCCGCGCGGCCCGCCGCATAGACAGGCCCGGGATGGGGAAACAAACAACGTCCTGCGCTGGCGCGCCGGACGCGTGGTGGCCTGGGCGGCGGATCCCAAGAGTCGATCGCCTGGCCGGCCGTGCTGGGGGGCTTGGCTGGCCATGCCGGGTCGCCGTCCAATTTCGAACAGTGGGGAGAGCAGCGGATGAAGTCTTTATGGTTCGCCCGTTGGGGCGGCTGTCGTCGTGCGCTTGTGGTTTGCTTCGTGCTGGCCTGTGCCTGGGCGCGGCGCCGGTTTTCGCCGTGGCCGAGGATCCGCCGGCGCAAGCCAAGTCGACGGCGGCCGCGATCCGGCAATATCGCGACGCGGTGAACTTGCAGAACCGCGGCGTCTACGACCTGGCCGCCGACGAATGGCAATCGTTTCTCGACAAGCATGCCAAAGATCCGCTGGCGCCGAAGGCCCGGCATTACTTGGGCGTCTGCAAGCTGCAGCTCAAGCAGTACGATGAAGCCGCGGCCGCGTTCGCTACTGCGCTGAAAGACGCGCCGAACTTCGAGCTGGCGGAGGACAGCTATCTGGATCTGGGGCTGGCCCACATGGGCGCGGGCCTGGCCGGCAAACCCGAAGAGTACGACAAAGCGGCCGAAGCCTTCCGCACGATGTTGGAAAAGTTTCCCAAGGCCAAGGAGTCTGGCAAGGCGCTTTACTCGCTGGGCGACGCTTACTACGCCCGGGGCAAGAAAGACGAAGCCATCAAAGCCTACTCCCAGGCGCTCGAGCGCGAGGGCATCGGCGCGCTGCGGCCCGATGCGCAATACGCGCTGGGCGTGGCGCTCGAGGAAGCCGGCAAGCAGGCTGAAGCCGCGGCCGCGTACGACCAGTTCCTGAAAGACAACAAAGAGCACCCGCTGCGCGCGGAAGTGATCCTGCGGCGCGGCGATCTGTATTTTGCCGGCAAGGACTACGCGAATGCCGGCAGTTGGTTTGCTTCGGCCGCCGCGGCGAAGGATTTTGCCCTGGCCGATCGGGCGCTGAGCCGGCAGGCCGAGAGTCTGTACGAACAGAAAAAATATGCCGAGGCCGCGGCGCTGTTTGCCTCGCTGCCGGTCAAGTTCGAAAAGTCGGAATACGCCGGCAAAGCCGCTTTGTTTGCCGGCACCTGTTATTACCTGGCCGGCAATCTGGATGAAGCCGCCAAGTGGCTGGCCCAGGCGCTGGCCCGCGGCGGCGACGGGGCGCCGGAAGCCGGGCATTGGCTGGCCAAGACCCAGCTGAAACAAAAGAAGTTCGACGAGGCAGCCAAGACGGCCGCGCAGGCTTTGCCGCAGGCCGGCGAGGGCCCGTTCGCCGCCAACTTGATGCTGGATCAGGCCGAGGCTTTGTACGGCCAGGAGGCCAAACGCACGGACGCGGCCAGCGCGTATGTCGCCGTGGCCCAAAAATTTCCTCAGCATGCGGTGGCCCCGCAGGCCCTGTACCTGGCGAGCTTCACGTTGCTGGGGCTGGGCGACAACCCGGCGGCCCTGGCCCAGTCCGAAGCCTTTCTGAAAGCCTATCCGGGCGATCCGCTCACGCCGGAAGTCAAAGTCGTGGCGGCTGAAGCCGACTTGCAGCTCAACAAGTACGCCGAAGCGGAAAAACTCTACGACGACCTGCTCGCCGGACAACCGAATCATGCCGATGCCGATCAGTGGAAAGTCCGCCGCGGGCTGGCCCTGAGCTTGCAAAAGAAATATGCCGAAGTGGTCAAGTCGCTGGAGCCGGTTGCGGCCAGGCTCAAGACGCCCGACCTGATCGCCGAAGCCGACTATCTGGTCGGCAGTTCCCAGCACGAGCTGCACCAATACGATGCGGCGGCCAAGTCGCTGCAAGCGGCGCTCGCCGCGCAGCCCAAGTGGCGGCAGGCCGACGACACGCTGCTGGCCTTGGCGGCCACCGAGCGGCAACAGAACAAGCCGGTCGAAGCCATCGCCACCGTGCGGAAAATGCTGGCCGAGTTTCCCCAGAGCAAGCTGCTCGACCGGGCGCACTTCCGGCTGGGTGAATTCGCCTCGGCCAGCGGCGACAGCAAACTGGCGGCCAGCGAGTATCAGCAGGTGATCGAAAAATGGCCCGCCAGCCCGCTGGCTGCCAACGCCTGGTACGGGCTGGGTTGGGCCCAACTGGTCGGCAAAGAGTATCAGCAATCAACCGACACGCTGACCAAGCTGATCGACAAGTTCGCCGACAGTCCGCTGATTCCTCGGGCGCGTTACGCGCGTGGCATGGCCCGGCAGCAACTCAAGCAGTTCGACGCCGGCATCGAAGACGTGCAGGCGTTTCTCAAGTCGAACCCTGCGGCGACGGAAAAGTCGGACGCGCTGTACGTACAGGGTTTGTGCGAAGTGGGCCGGCAAAAGTACGCTCCGGCGATCGAGGTCTTTCGCGGCATCCTGAAAGACGACCCGGGCTATGCCGGCGCCGACAAGGTGCTTTACGAATTGGCCTGGGCGCTCAAGAGCGAAAACAAGGACGCGGAGGCGGCCGAAGTTTTCGGCAAGCTGACCAAGGACTTTCCGAATAGTCCGCTGACACCCGAGGGCCAGTTCCATGTCGGCGAATTCCATTACCAGAACAAGGACTACGCCAAGGCGGCCGAGGCCTACTTCGCCGCCGAAAAGAAACCCGGCACGCCCGAGTTGGGCGAGAAGTCGGCGCACAAGCTGTCCTGGGCCTACTACCAGCAAGCGCAGTATGAGAAGGCCCAGCAGGGATTCGACTACCAGTTGTCGAAGTACCCGCAGGGCGAGTTGGCCGCCGATGCGTTGTTCATGTCCGCCGAGTCCTTGTTCAAGCAGAATAAGTACCCGCTGGCGTCGGCCGCCTATGAAAAATCGCTCGCCAGGCTGCCGGCGAACAAGGATCTTCAAGTGCTGGCCGAACTGCACGCCGGGCAATCGCTGACCCAGCAACAAAAATGGGACGCCGGCCTGAAACTGCTGACGCAAGCCGCGAAGAGTTTCCCCGACAGCCCGTACCTGGCCGAGATCCTGTACGAGCAAGGCTGGGCTCAGCAAAACCTGAACAAGCCGGACGAAGCCTTCAAGCAATACGAAGAAGCCACCGCGCTCAACGACGGCCTGGTGGGAGCGCAGGCGCGATTCATGATGGGCGAGATCCTGTTCGAGAAGAAGGACTACAAAGACGCAGTGCGCAACTTTTTCAAAGTCGCCTACGGCTTTGGTTATCCGCAGGCGCCCGAGGCGATTCAGAAATGGCAGGCCAACTCGGCCTACGAAGCGGCCCGCTGTTTCGAGGTCCTGAAGATGACGGCCCAAGCCAAGAAATCGTATCAGGAAGTCGTGGACAAATACCCCAATAGCGACAAAGCTCCGCTGGCCAAGGCCCGCCTGGCAGCCTTGTAATCGGCCCCCGACCTCCCCCCAGCCTGGGAACGGTCTCGCCGGCCGGGTAGGATGGAAGCGGGGTCGGGCGGATTGGCCCGGGCCGGATTGGCGGTCGGTCGGATTGTGCAGCCCGGCGGTGATCTAGTCGGATTTTGCTTGCGGCAGGCGGAGTGCCGATTGGGGATGTCGGAAAGCTACCTTTGTTAACCGGAACCCACGTTCCCAATTCACCAACCTGACCCGCGCACGACGCAACGCCATGACACAACTCCACGCCCCAAACATCGAGACGCCTCCCCGGGTCACGTTCGACGAGCAGATCTGGCCGATCAACGTGGCGATGGTGGTGCTGGCGGGTTTTGTTGCCGGGTCGGTCGTCGCGCTGAGCAGCTTCGACGACGCGCGGCCGCTCTACAACGGTTGGGCCAGGTTGACCACGCTGGCCGTGTCCGTCGGGGTGCTGATCTGGCTCGTCAACTATGTGGACAGCCGTCGGCTGCGGCGCAGCCTGCAATTGGCCATCGTGCTGAGCTGCCTGTTCCACGTGGTGCTGATGATCGTGCTCTACAATCAGCGGGTGGTGCAGTTGGCGATTGCGGCGATCGAAAACGACGCGGCCAGCGAAGCAGCGGCCAACGAAACGGAAGTCGCGCTGCCCGACTACAATTACCAGACTCCCGATCAGCCGGCCCAGGATTTCGAGCAACCGGTCGAGGTCGAAACTCCCCAGCCGCCGCCGCCGACTCCGATCGCGCGCGAGCAGACCCAGGTTCAGGACCCGGTCCCCGACAATCAGCCGACGCCGCTGCCCGGCGCAACCCCCGACGTGCAGACTCCGGCCGTCGAGCGGCCGGAGATGGAACAAGCGGCGCCGCGCAAAGGTCCGCAGCCGTCGCTCTTGAGCCGGCACATGACGAACGTGGATGTTCAACCGGGCGCCGCGGCCGGCTTGCCGGAGGCCAACTCGGATCCGCAGCGCGGCGCCGGGGCCATGGAGGCCATGGCCACGCCGATAGCGCGGCAAGCCAGCGAGCTTACGGCCCGCGCGGCCAGCCTTGCGCCGTCGCCGCTGCCGGCGCCCCAGCAGCAGACCGTGCGGCTTGCCCGGCGCGACACCACCGAGCCGGACGCCGCCTTGGCCTCGTCGGTTTCCACGCTGCCGCGCCAAGTCAACCAGCCGGCGGCCGTGCCCCGGGGCAGCGTGGAAAGCCCCCAGACGCCCGGCGGGCTGGAACAACCCACGTCGATGCAGCCGCACGTGCTCGTCTCGCGCCGCGAGCTGGCCGGTCCGCAAGGGTTCCTGGCGCCGTCGGACGAGCCCAAGATTGGGTCCTCGGCCCAAGTCGGTAAGCTGGACGTCGCCCGGGCCGACCCGAGCGAGCAGCCGCAAATTGCCAGCACGCCGCTGCGGGTGCTGGGCCGCACGCCCGATGAAAGCGTGCTTCCGGCCACGCTTGCCGCCGCGGCGCCGCAAGTCGCCGCCGGCGTTGGCGATACGCCGGGCAGCGCCGCACCGACCGACGGACCGCCGAGCACGGTCGTGCCGGCCGCACTGCCGATTGCCCGGGGCGAGACAGGGGTGGCGCTGGCCACTGGCGGCACGCCCGGGGGCGCAATGAGCGAGGCGGCCGCTCCGCAAACGGGCGCCGCGGCCGGTCCATCGCTGGGCGGACTGCAAATGGCCCAAGCCGAGACCTCGCCGACGATGAGCCTGAATCCGGGGGCTCCGCTAGGGGGCACGATTTCCCGGGCCTCGATTTCCGCGGCCGTCGCAGCTTCGCCGCTGAATGTCGACAATCCGGCTGCCGGCGAGCCGGGCACCGGAACCGGGTCGGCAGCGGGGAGCGAGCCGCAGGCTGCTTCGGCCAGCAGCACCGTCAGCAAGGGTTCGGGTGGCGGTTTCGGCGGCGGACTGGAAGCGAATTTCGGCCGCGGAGTCTCGGACACCGATCAGCGGGCAACCGTGGGGTCGATGGCGGCCAGTCGTCCGGCGAATTTGCAGAATGGCCCTGAAGGGCCCGCGCTGGCGCCAAGCGGTCCGGCATTGGTCGGCCGGTCGGTGGCCGGGGCCAACGTTCCGTCGGCCACGCTCGTGGCTTCCGACGACGTGCAGGGCGCACCCGATGCGGTGGGCGCGGCACGGGCGGGCACGATCGATGCCTCGTCGAGCGCGGCCGTCCACAGGGCCAGTGGCCGGGGGCAGCCGGGTCCGGTTTCGGCAGCGGCCGGCAGTGGCCAGATCGATCTCGGCCCGACCCAAATCGTGGCTAGCGTGGGCTCTGGCCACGTGGCCGGCGGCGGTGGCGGCGGGGGACCGACCGGCCGGCTGAGCGGCGCCGCGACGCAATTGGCTCGGTCGGGCACCGGCGGAGCGCCGCTGGCTTCCATCGCCGCGCCCACGGTCGCCGATCTTCCGGCGGCGCCGCCCGGCGAGGGTGGTGGCGGACCGGCCGGTCAAGGCGGCGGGACGGGCGGAGGCGGCGCGGGGGCCATCGGCAGCGGTGGCGGCGGAGGCGGCGGGCCCGGCGTGGGTCCGGCGGCTACCGTGGCCAGAGCGGCCGGAGGGGCCGATCTGCCGGTCGGCCTGACGCTGGGTAGTGGACCGGTAGTCGCCAATCCGGCAGGGGGCGGCGGCACGGGGCAAGTCGCTGCCGGTCCGATCGTTCGGGCGGAGGGGGGCGGCAATGAGGGGGCACCCGGCGTCGCGGCATCCGGCGCCAGCAAGCTGCCGTCGCGCAACTTCAGGACAGACATTCGTGGCCGAGATCAAGGCCGACGTGCCGCAGTTGCCTGCCGGCCCGGTCGGCGGCGACTCGCCGGGAAGCTCGCCCGGCCAGATCGGCGGCAGTCAGGCGCCGGTGCGCAGCGTCGCGGGCCTGCCCGGCACCGAAGGGCAGGGGGGCGTGGGCGCAATCGCCGGACCTACTGCGGTCGATTCGCCCATCGTGGGCACGCCTGGGTTGGGCGTTGGCCCGGCTACCGCGTCCGTCGCGTCGCCGGCGACCAGCGATCAGGCTCCGGTGGTCGCCAACATTGCCACCGGCGGGCCTCTGCGCAAGACGAACGTGGCTGGCCTGGTCGGTGGACAAGGAGTGGCCGGCGGAACGGGAGCGGCGATCGACGTGCCGGCTCTCGAGGGTCCGGCCGGCGGCGAGCCGCAGTCGCAGCCGTCGGGCGGCGGTGGCGGCGGAATCGTCGGCGCGCCGGGCGCGGCGCGGGCAGCTTGCCGGTGCAAGTCGCGGCGCCGGACGGGCCGGGCGGATTGGGCTCGACCATCGCGCCGGACGTCGGTTCCTTGAGTCGCCGGGCGCAGCGCGACAGCGAGATCGTTTATGCCGGCAAAGATCGGTTTCTGACGCGAACCGTGGGCGGCGCGGTCAAAGTCGACGGCAAAGCCCGCGAGCCGGCCAGGGCCTTTGCCGGTCGCGGCGGCCAACGCTTGACCAAAGAAGGCCGGCTGCCCAACGAGCTGCCGCAACGCACCGAAGACGCGGTCGAGCTGGGTCTGGACTTCCTGGCCCGGCATCAGTTGCCCGACGGCAGCTGGAGCTTCAACCGTTTGGGCGCCGGACAACCCGGCTACGAGAAGGAAGAAGCGATCTTCCAATCGGACACAGCGGCCACGGGCCTGGCATTGTTGGCTTTTCTGGGAGCCGGCTACGACCACTACGACGACCAATATCTGAACGTGGTTCGCGGCGGCCTGGAATTTCTGGTCCGCAACCAAAAGTCCAACGGCGATTTGTATCTGGCGGCCGATGCCGAATCGAACAAGAGCGCCTGGTTCTATAGTCACGGCATTGCCTCGATCGCGCTGTGCGAAGCCTACGGCATGACCGGCGACGAGAACCTGAAGGCGGCCGCCCAGAAGGCGATCGACTTCATCGCTGCCTCGCAACACCCCACCCGCGGCGGTTGGCGCTATGCGCCGCAGTTCGACGCCGACACGTCGGTGAGCGGCTGGCAACTGATGGCCCTCAAGAGCGGCGATCTGGCCGGCCTGACGATCCCGGCCGGCACGTACGACAAAGTGCGGAAATGGCTCGACGGCGCGCAGGCCGATCCCAAGGACGCTTCCCAGTACGTCTATAACCCCAACGCGCCCAATACGATCAAACAGCGCCACGGCCGGCGGACGACCACCACCATGACCGCCGTGGGCCTGCTGATGCGGCTCTACACCGGTTGGAACCGCAACGATCCGCGGATGGTGGCCGGGGCCAAGCACCTGATGGGGCACTTGCCGGCCATGGGCACGGCGGCCGATCCCCAGCGCGACACGTACTACTGGTACTATGCCACCCAGGTCATGTTCCACATGAAGGGGGAATACTGGAAAGCCTGGAACGACAAGCTCCGCCCCCTGCTGCTAGAAAAGCAAATCCAGACCGGTGCGATGGCCGGAAGCTGGGATCCGCTGGGCACGATTCCCGACAAGTGGGGGCCGCACGGCGGGCGCATTTACGTCACGGCTCTCAACCTGTTGTCGCTCGAAGTCAACTATCGCCACCTGCCGATTTACGACTCGGAGGCGAAATAATCAGCGCAGCGAAACGACCTTGCTGCGAGCTTCTTCCTCGATCGCGATCTTCTCCTCGCGGGCCAACCAGCCAATGGCCTGCATCACCACATCGCGCGGCGCGTCCGTGTCCTTCACGATCCGCGTGAGCGACAAGGGACCATGCTGGCTGAGCAAGTGCCAGACCTGGCCCGCGACTTCGCCAATTTGATCGACCGACGTGCTGCCGTGTGCGGTTGACATAGCGCGCTGTCTCCTACATTGCGTTGAATCGGCGGAACTTCGAAAGCCGCCGGCGATGCCGATTCCAAGAGTGGCCGCAAGACTTCCACGGCCAGGAACGGCGCCGCGATGGCGGGTGTCGTATAGCGTGAATATAACCGCTGGCCGAAGGGGGACTCAAGTATCGGCGCCGGCGGGTAGTGTCTGGAAATTGCGTGCCGGGCAAAAGCGCCGCGTCGCAGCGCTAGTCTTTCCGACGACGCGGACTGGGGTGTTTTTTCATGTCACGGTAGATTGACGGTACGACGAAGATGAGCGCGAACGCGAAAATTCCCGTCAGCCAGATCGCGTGAGGATCGATTTCCCAGCCAAACCAGGCGCTGGCAGCGATGGCGATGACGATCGCAATAAGGAATCCGGCGTGCTCCATACACCCATCGTACCGCGCACCCGAGAACCCGGCTGAGAGGGCAGGGGAGCGAAAAAAAAGGGGCCCGCCAGGCTCTCGGACTTGGTCGAGCCAGGCGGGCCCTCTAACCGTGAAAAAGGTGGTATCCCGTGACGGGCAAGGGTCGCCATACGGCGGCGACAGTCCACTAAGATTCGCGGTGCTCGATGCTTCGCTCTCGTGTCTTGGCCGGGTGCGATGCGGTTTCGGCCGGCCAACTGGGTCGAACATGAGCGATAGCCGATTAATGCACTTCGCGTGCCGCAGGGCGGCAAGAATCCACTGGCATGCCGGTCGCACGGCGCAAATCTCTAGTCCGAAAAAGTTTAAATCAAGTTTTCAGGCCTGCGTGTCCGAGCATCGCACGCCGTTTCGGCTGGCAATTCTTACAAACGTCGGGGCGCCTTCGGAATTCCCATTTCCTTTTCCATCCCCCGTATCCCCAGTCATCCCCCTATCTCCTTTATTCATGACCGAGGTCTCCAGACGGACTTTCGGCGGCTCGGCGCTCGGCTTCCAGCAAGCTGGTCGTGATGGCTCGGAAAACCGGCGCCAGGCTGGCGTAGTCGCGGTCTTCGGCCTGGCAGACGATGACGCAACTGGCATCGCGGGTGCGAAAGCCGCGGACCAGGGCCGTATTGGTCAGGTCGAGGCAGTAGAAGTTGATGTCGAAGCCGACCAATTCGGTTCCGGCGATGGTCTCGCTGGCCGGCTCGGCCTCGAAGTCCTCGTAGTCCTGTTTGATGGTCTGCATCGCAGTGCGGCTCAACGCGCGGGGGTCCAGATGGCCCGGCGCGATCATCAGCATCCAAAGCCCGTCCGCGGGGCTGGTCAACGTGACCAGGATTTCCCCGTCCGCGCCTTCTTGCTCGTCCAGGGCCCAATTCTCGGGGTACAGGAAATGGATCCCCGACTTGTCGTAGACGGCCGGCATGATCTACACCCGGACTTCCGCCGCCGCGCGGGGCGGCGGACAGCGCTTGAGGATCGGCGCGACGACGTCGCGGAGGAATTCGTCGACTTGCTCGGGCGCCCGGCCCACGAAGTTCAGCGGGTCGAGCATGGCGGTCACGTTCACGCCGGCGAAGGCCGGATCGCCGGCCAGCCGCGAGAGCAAGTCGTTCGCCTGACCTTGCTGCTTGACCACCGCGGCGGCCCCCTGGCTGTGCAGCCGGATCCGTTCGTGCAACTGCTGCCGGTCGCCGCCGGCCGCGACCGCCGCCATCAGCAGGTTCTCGGTAACCATGAAGGGAAGCTCGTCTTGCAGGTGCCGCTCGATCACCCGCGGATAAACGACCAATCCGGCGGCGATGTTTTCGTAGAGCAGCAAGATGGCGTCGATCGCCAGGAAAGCCTGCGGAATGACCAGCCGGCGGTTGGCGCTATCGTCCAGCGTGCGCTCCATCCATTGGGTGGCCGCGGTCATGGCCGTGCTGGATTGCAGGCTGAGGACGAACCTGGCCAGGCCGCAAATCCGTTCGGCGCGCATCGGATTGCGTTTGTAGGCCATGGCCGACGAGCCGATCTGTTCGCTTTCGAACGGTTCTTCGATTTCCTTTTGGCTTTGCAGCAGCCGCAGATCGGTGGCCGATTTGGACGTGCTCTGGGCGATGCCCGAGAGCACGTCGAGCACCTGGGCATCGACCTTGCGCGAGTACGTCTGGCCGGTCACGGGGTAGACTTCGGCAAAGCCCAGCTTTTCGGCCACGCGCCGCTCGAGCTCGCGGACTTTGGCATGGTCGCCGTGAAACAGGGCCAGAAAACTGGCCTGCGTGCCGGTGGTGCCCTTCACGCCCCGGGCCTTCAGCCCGGCGAGCCGGTGTTCCACGTCACCCAGGTCCTGCACCAGGTCGTAGGCCCACAGGCAGGCCCGCTTGCCGACGGTGGTTGGTTGGGCCGGTTGCAAATGCGTAAAGGCCAGGCAGGGCAATTGCCGATGCGTGCGGGCGAAATCGGCCAGCCGGGCGATGACTGCCACCAACCGGCCGCGCACGAGTTCGAGCGACTCGCGGATCAAGATCAAGTCGGTGTTGTCGGTCACATAACAACTTGTCGCGCCCCAGTGGATGATTCCCCGCGCATCGGGGCAGACGTCGCCGTAGGCATGCACATGGGCCATCACGTCGTGCCGCAACCGGCGCTCGTGGCTGGCGGCGGCGGCGAAGTCGATGTCGTCGACATGGGCCCGGAGCTGATCGATTTGGGCGGCCGTGATCGGCAGGCCGAGTTCGGCCTCGGCTTCGGCCAGGGCCACCCACAGCCGCCGCCAGGTGCCGAACTTTCGCCGGTCCCCACAATCGGCTCATCTCGTCCGAGGCGTAGCGATCCACCAGCGGGTTGTCGTAAGTCTCGTGCTGGGAGGTCATTGGATACCGATTGGTTTTCGGCGGCTCGAGGCGTCAGCGCGTAGACTACCACGACAAGCGCGGGCGTCAACCGCTACGACCTTGCCCCGAGGGCAAAAGTTCGCGCGCCGCCCGGCGCGGAAATCAGGTCCAGAATGGAAGGGGATGTGGGGATGACTGGGGATACGGGGGATGGAAGAAGAAATTCGGAAGCCGGCAGTGGGAATTCGGAACGACGTGTCTCCCTTCCGAATTCCGAGTTCCGAGTTCCGAATTCGACCACCGCGAATCCTTCCATTCGTGGTGGCTCCGCGGTGCGCCGAGCGTCCCCCCTCGCCCGAGCCGGCGGCGAGCGTTATGATCGGCCGTATGGCGACTGACTCGACAAAACGTGCGCCGGAGAGGGGCCCAAGATCAGCCTGCTGATCGTCGACAACGAGCCGCCGCATGCCCAGGCCGTGGCCGAGAGCCTCGAGCGGGTCGGCTACGATTGCACGGTCGCCACCAGCGGCCCGAAGGGGTCCGCCGGATCGAACAAGACGCGTTCGACCTGG
Organism: uncultured Planctomycetia bacterium; assembly: GCA_963699445.1. Taxonomy (GTDB): domain Bacteria; phylum Planctomycetota; class Planctomycetia; order Pirellulales; family PALSA-1355; genus CAWCAX01. The sequence goes on along the minus strand of CAVOTX010000011.1, from coordinate 509,674 downwards.
TCATCACCGACCTGGTGATGAACGACGTCGACGGGCTGGCCATCCTGGCCAAGGCCAAGGAAGTGCTGCCCGACGCCGAAGTGATCCTGGTCACCGGCCACGGCACGATCCCCTCGGCCGTCACGGCCATGCAGCAGGGGGCTTTCAATTACCTGCTCAAGCCGCTCGACCTGGCCCAGCTGCGGGCGGTCGTCGAAAAGGCCGTGCGCCAGCCTGCGCCTGCGGCGGCAAAATGCCGATCTGAACCGCCGGCTGGACGAGAGTTTCGGCTTCGAAGGCGTGATCGGCAACAGCCCGCAGATGAACGACGTGATCGATCGGCTCAAGCGCATCGCCCCGACCGACGCCACGGTGCTGATCCAGGGAGCCACGGGCACGGGCAAAGAACTGGTCGCCCAGGCCATCCATCAGAACAGCCCGCGCAAGAACAAGCCGTTCGTGGCCTTGAACTGCGCCGCGCTGAGCGAGAACATCCTGGAGAGCGAGCTGTTCGGCCACGTGAAGGGGGCCTTCACCGACGCTTCGACCGACCGGCTCGGCAAGTTCGAGTACGCCCACGGGGGGACGCTGTTTCTGGACGAAGTGGGCGACATGCCGATGGCCACGCAGATCAAACTGCTGCGGGTGTTGGAGAACAGCGAGATCACGCGCGGTCGGCTCGAACGAGATGATTGCACGTCAACGTGCGGATCATCTCCGCCACGAACCGCAACCTGGAAGACCAGATCGCCGCCGGCACGTTTCGCAGCGATCTGTATCACCGGCTGAAAGTCGTGACGCTCGATCTGCCCCGGCTGGCCGACCGCACCCAGGACATTCCGCTGCTGATCGAACATTTCATCAAGCAGTTCGCCAAGCGCCACCACAAGCCGATCAAGAGCATCTCGGCGGCCGCCCGGCGGCGGCTGTTGGCGTACGACTGGCCGGGCAACGTCCGTCAGTTGCGCAACGTGGTCGAGAGCATGGTCGTGGTCGATTATGATGGCGTGCTGGACCTGGACGATCTGCCCAGCGAACTGGCCGACACGGCCCAGCCGGCCCCCGCCGCGGATGGCGGCGGCGATCTGGAAAGCCTGGTGGGCAAGCCGCTGGCCGAACTGGAACGGCTGTTCATTGCCGAAACCCTGAAGCGGACCGGCGGCAATCGGGAGTGCGCCGCCGAGATGCTGGGCATCGGCCAGCGGACGCTGTATCGCAAGATCAAGGAATTCAACCTCTAAGAAGCTTGCTCCGCTCGGACAACAAGTCTGGCGGCGGCTTCGATTGCGGATCGCGGAAATTCGCCGTAAAGGATTGCCATGCCCACGATTCGCCAATTGCCCCCCAGCGTCGTGAACAAGATTGCCGCCGGCGAGGTGATCGAACGGCCGGCCAGCGTGGTCAAGGAGCTGATGGAAAACTCGGTCGATGCCGGCGCCGGTCGCATCGACGTCTCGGTGGAGCAGGGGGGGCTGGAGCTGATTCGGGTCAGCGACGACGGCTGCGGCCTTGCGCCCGACGAGCTGCCGCTGGCGCTGGCCAGCCACGCCACGAGCAAGATCCAGGACGCCGACGACTTGTTTCGCGTGGCCACCTTGGGTTTTCGCGGCGAAGCGCTGGCGTCGATGGCCGCGGTCAGCCGGCTTTCGCTCCGCAGCCGCACCCGCCAGGCCACGGCCGGAGCTCAATTGGACGTGGCCGGCGGCCACGCCCAGGACGTGACGCCCTGCGGTTGTCCGGTGGGCACGACGATCGAGATTCGCCAGCTGTTTTATAATACGCCCGTGCGGCGCAAGTTCTTGCGCGGCACGCAGACTGAAATGGGGCACATCGGCGAGGCCTTCACGCGCATCGCCCTGGCTTATCCGCGCCTGCACTGCACGCTCCGTCATAACGACCGCACGATCCACGACCTGGCTCCGAGTGCCGACTGGCGGGAGCGGATTGCCGCTTTCTTTGGCGCCGACCTGGCCCGTGACCTGATCGCCGTCGAGAGTGCCGACCGAGACGTGCGTCTGGAGGGCTATGCCGCCAATCCCACGCATAGCCGGGGCAATCCGCGGATGCAGTACTTGTTTCTCAACGGCCGCGCGATCCGCGATCGGTCCTTGCAACACGCGCTGGGCGAAGCCTATCGCGGGCTGCTCCTGGTCGGCCGCTACCCGATCGCCTTTCTGCGGATCGCTATGCCGGCCGAAATGGTCGACGTCAACGTTCATCCCAGCAAGCTGGAAGTCCGCTTCCAGGAATCCGGCCGGCTGTACAGCCAGCTCTTGGGCACGCTGCGCACCAAGTTCCTCTCGACCGATTTGACGGCCCGGGTGCAATCGCCGGCCGAGAGCGAGGGGGAGGGTGCCGCGGCTCACGACGCCGGACGGGCCGATGCGCTGCGGCGCGAGCTGGTCGATTGGGCCAAGGGGCAGCTTGCCCAACTGCCCGCGGGGCAGGGGGCCGGCGGCGCCGGCCGCACAGCAAGCGGTGTTGGATCTGGCCTTTCGGGATCGACCGCGCCAACCGCTGGCGCTGGTTTCGCTGGGCCGCCCCTGGCAAGCCGTGGGCGTGGCCGAAGACGACGAGCCGGAACCGCCCGGGTTGGCTGGGCTCGCCGCCGGGCTCGATTCCGCGCCGCCGGCCGGCTGGAGCGCGGACTCGGCGGCCGCAGGCCGGGCTGCGGAATTCGCCGCGCCGCAGGAGGCCGATTATCGCCCGGTCCAGCGCAACGCGGCGACCGCCCTGCAGATTCACAATCGATACTTGATTACCGAAAGCGAAGAGGGAGTGATCGTCATCGACCAGCACGCCCTGCACGAGCGGATCTTGTACGAACATCTGCGCGGCAAGGTGCTGGCCGGCGCTCTGGAATCGCAAAGCCTGCTCGTGCCGGAGCCGGTGGACCTGAGCCCGGCCGAAGCGGCCGCGGCCTTGGCCGCGCGCGACGTGCTGGCCCGGCTGGGCATGACCGTCGAGCCGTTCGGCGGCGACACGCTGCTGGTGTCGAGCTATCCGGCTATGCTGGCCCACCTGAATCCGGCCGAAATCCTGCGGGACCTGGTCGACCATTTGCTCTCCGGCGGCAAAGATCCCGATCGCCGCGATCTCGTCGACGAGCTGCTTCACATGATCTCGTGCAAAGCGGCGATCAAGGCGGGCGACCGCCTGACCGAAGGCGAGATCGCCGCGCTGGTCGAGCAGCGGCACCTGGCCCAGGACGCGCATCACTGCCCGCACGGCCGCCCCACCGCGCTGATCTTCACCCGCGACGAATTGGACCGCCAATTCAAGCGCAAGGGGTGAGGGGAGGGAGGAAGGCGGAAGGATGAAGTCAGCGGACGAATCCGGCTGGGGCGCCGAATGCGTGCTCGCGCGGTGAGCCGGTAGCCGCATTTTAGCCGAGCGCCGGGGTGGAAAAGGGGGTCCCCCCGCCGCGCAATCCAGTCGCCTGGCTGCGGTGGTTGTGGGTATACTTGAACGCTTGCCCAGCCAACGGATTTCGGTGGTTTTCAGCGGCATTGCCAGGCGATATCGTGGTAACTGCGCCGGGCTCGACGTGGGCCATTGAGGTTGATCTGGTAATACAACCGGCACCGGGGTTCGCCAGACCCCGGCTATTATTTCTTCCTTCTCGCTAGTCCCCAGCCCCCAGCCCCTAAACCCTCTCCTGGCCGCCTCCCATGATCTGCGTCAGCATTGCCCGCGGCCGGCATCGACACGTGCTGGCCGAACATCGGCACCTGGTCCAACAGGGCGCCAAGCTGGTCGAATTGCGGCTCGACTACATCAACGGCGAGGTGAATCTCAAGCGATTGATTACCGACCGGCCGAGCCCGGTGGTGATCACGTGCCGCCGCGAGCGCGACGGCGGCAAGTTTTCCGGCAGCGAAGAAACCCGGCTGATGTTGCTGCGCCAGGCGATCGCCGAGGGAGTGGAATACGTCGACCTGGAGGAGGACATCGCGTCCAGCGTTCCGCGGTTCGGCAAGACGCGGCGGATCGTCAGCCTGCACGATTTTCGCAAGACGCCGGACAACCTGGATGGCCTGCACAAGCAACTCGCCGAGCACGACGCCGACATCGTCAAGCTGGCCACGATGGCCAACCAGCCGCACGACAACGTGCGGATGCTCAATCTGATTCGCGGCTCGAAAGTGCCCACGGTCGGGATGTGCATGGGCGATATCGGCACCCCCTCGCGGCTCTTGGCCGGGCGTTTCGGCGCACCGTTCACGTACGCCACGTTTCACCACGAACGCACTCTGGCCCCCGGTCAGCTCAGCTTTACGCAGATGTCGGAAAATTTCCATTACGACCAGATCGCAGCCAGCACGGCCGTCTTCGGCGTGATCGGCGATCCGATCGGCCACAGCCTCAGCCCGATGGTTCACAACGCGGCCCTGCGGCAGATGGGCATTGATGGCGTGTACGTGCCGTTTCGGGTTCCGCGCGAACACTTGCAGCAGTTCATCGACGATGCGCCGGCCCTGGGTGTGCGCGGGCTGAGCGTCACGATTCCGCACAAGGAGCTGGTGCTCAAGCACCTGGTCAAGAGTGACGAAACCACCCGCGGCGTGGGTGCGGCCAACACGCTGGTGTTCGGCCCCGACGGCATCGCCGGCTACAACACCGATCACCAGGCGGCGATGGACAGCCTGCAGCAGGCGCTGGCCGACGCGGCCCAGGCACCCCTGCGGCCCGGGGCCGGGAAATGGACCTATCCGGCATGAGCGCGTTGGTGCTCGGCGCGGGCGGGGCGGCCAAAGCCATCGCCTATGGGCTGAAGCGCCGCGGCGCCGACGTCGTGATCGCCGGTCGCACGGCCCAGCGAGCCCAGCAATTGGCCGGCCGGTTGCAGTGCCGGGTGGTCGATTGGAACGCCCGCTATTCGATCCAACCGGATCTGTTGGTCAACTGCACGCCGGTGGGCATGCACCCCAATGTCGACGCCACGCCGTTCGAGAAGCATCACCTCAAGCCGTCGATGGTAGTGTTCGACACCGTATACAATCCGGAGAACACGCTGCTGATTAAGGACGCCCGCAGCCAGAGTTGTACGGTGATCAACGGTGTGGAGATGTTCATCCGCCAGGCGGGCCTGCAATTTGCGCTGTTCACCGGCGCGGAGCCGCCGGCCGAACGGATGCGCGAAGTGCTCAAACGCGCGATCGGGCCGGCGAAGTATTGAGGTTGCAAGCGCTACGCATGAATCTGTTTCTGATCGGCTATCGCGGAACCGGCAAGACGACGGTGGCCGAGTTGCTCGCCGCCCGGCTGGGTTGGCCCTGGCTGGACGCCGACCTCGAAATCGAACGCCGCGCGGGCCGGTCGATTGCCGAGATTTTCGCCGCCCAGGGTGAAACGGCATTCCGCGACTGGGAGAGCCGGGTGCTGGCGGACCTTTGCCAAAAGGCGCGGCAGGTGTTGGCGCTGGGAGGCGGAATCATCGTCCGCCCGCAAAACCAGCAACTGCTCAAGTCGTGCGGCCAGACCGTTTGGCTCACCGCCCGGCCGGAAACGCTATGGCAGCGGATCTGCACGGATCGGGCGACCGCAGCCCGGCGGCCGAATTTGACGATCGCTGGCGGCTTGGACGAGATCCGGCGCCTTCTGGACCAGCGGACGCCACTTTACCGCCAGAGTGCCGATTGGGTGGTCGATACCGAGGATAAGTCGCCGGCCGACGTGGCCGCCGAAATCCTGGCCCTGGTGCGGCCAACCGTGCCGGTCGATCCTGCGTGAACGCCATCCTCGCCATTCCGATTCCCCTGCGCCTGGCCCTGCTGTTTGCCTGCGGAGCCCTGGCCGGCAGCCTGATGAACCTGGCCTGTTACCGCCTGGCCTGGAACCAGCGAAACCTGAGTCCTTGGTCGCCGGCCCCCAAGAAAGCCGGGCCGCGCAGCTGGCGCGACCGGATTCCGATCCTGGGCTGGCTGGCCATGCGGCGCGAAGCGAAGTGGCACGGCGCCGGCTTTTGGCTGCGGCCGGCCTTGGTCGAACTGTTGTCGGGGGTCGGCTTCGCGGCCTTTTACTGGTGGTCGTGCCTCGAAGCCGGATTGCTGATTTTTCTGCAAGGCCCGCCGCCGGCGGGCGCGCTGGCCGGCGGAAACGTGCACTTGGCATTGCATCTCGGCTATCTGGCCGAGATCGGTTTGTTCTGGCTGATGGGCGTGGCCTCGCTGATCGATATCGACGAACAGACGATTCCCGACGCGGTCACGCTGCCCGGCACACTCTTGGGGCTCTTGTTTGCCACCGTCTATCCCTGGGCGCTGTTGCCGGACGCGGTCTGGGCTCCGGCGCAGGGCCTGATGTCGATCGACTTCTTGCGGATCACGTCTCCCGGCGAATGGCCCGATCTTTTCCAACGCTGGCCCGGCTTGCTGATCGCCTGGGTTTGCTGGTGGTCGTGGTGTCTGGCCGTGATGCCGCTGCGGTGGTACGGCCGGCACGGCTGGCGGCGCGGCCTGGGGTTGATTGTGGCGCGCGTGCTGCGGCATCCCTACGCCCGGGCGGGCGCGGCCGGCACGCTGCTGATCGCGTCCTGCTGGTATGGCTGCCCGCTGCCGCATTGGGCCGGTCTGCTCTCGGCGCTGGTGGGCCTGGCGATCGGCGGCGGGATCATTTGGCTGGTGCGGATCCTCGGCAGCGCGCTGTTGCAACAAGAGGCGATGGGTTTTGGCGACGTGACGCTGATGGCCATGATCGGCACGTTCATCGGCTGGCAAGGATGTCTGGTCGTGTTCTTTCTGGCTCCCTTTGCCGGCGCCGTGATTGCGGTGGTGAAATGGATGCTTGATCGTCACCGCGAGATTGCCTACGGACCGTTCCTGTGCCTGGGCACGCTGGTGCTGGTCGTCGCCTGGGCCACGATTTGGTCCGCCGTCGAGCCCAATTTTTCGGTCTGGTGGCTGGTGCCGTCGCTGATGGCGGTGTGCATGGTGCTGCTGGTTGTTCTGTTGGGCTCTTGGATCTGGATTCGCAATCGGCTGTGGAGAAAAGAATGAAGGATGAAGAAGGATGAAAACGGACAAACCGGAGCCCTTTCCCCCCGTTTTTCATCCTTCATCCTTCCGCCTTCATCCTTTCTTGTATGCTAGACTTGCGCCATGTTGCGCTTGTTCCAAACTGTCGTCGATCTGCATGCCGCAGACGTGCTGCGCCGCGGGCGATTTGGCATGATCGAAACGGTCGACGGCCGGCTGAGCCGGATTCGGCTGCGCCCCTGGCCCAAGGGCGGATCGCTGCTCGAGGCCCGGGTGTGGGGCCGCTTGTGGCATGAGCGGCGGTCGGGCAATCGCTGCCGGCTGTTTTACAACCAGCCTTGGGGCTCGGCCAATTTCCTTACGCTCCGCTACGTGGTCTCGACGCGCGACTGCACGCTGGCCACGTTTCACGGCGCGCTGGTCGTGCTGGACGAAATCGCCCGGATCAAAGGCTCGGATGCGATTGTCTGCGACGCCTGCAACCGACGGATTTCCGACCGGCTGCTGGCCCGTTGGGGCGGGGAGCCGCATACATCGGATCGCCGGCACCGCAATTTCATCAAGCGATTCTACGGCGTCTATCCGGCGCAGCCCCTGCCGCTGCCGGCGCTAGCCGGCGCGGTTTGAGCCATCGCCGCTCAATGTCAGGCGAACGACCCGCCGAGCGAGCCGCGGGGTTTATCCCCGCGGTGGATCGACGTTTGCGGACGGAACGATATTCTCGTTCAAGCACTTGCCCACGGAGAGCGGCGCGTTTGCGTTGTCGACCTGCGCGGCGCTCCCCTCGTCTGTTCTGCGGGACGGAAGCTGCCTCGGCAGAGAGAATGAGAGGGCCCGCAGCGAAGCCATCCGCACATCGCGGGGGTAAACGCCGCAGCTTGCTTGGACAACGGAACTCCGCCGCGATGCGCGCGAAACGCAATCATCGCCGTCCTCGATGGGCTCAACTTGCAACGCCAGGGCCGACGATCTATAAACAATCATAGATGCGTCCGCGGATTTGGTTTCGATCGACACCCTGGGCACCTGGCATGAGCGGCGTCCTCGATCCCGGGCGGACCTGCCCGGAGTTCCGCCGGCAGTTGGGCACCAGCCGACGCGGGTTCCTGCAAGCCGGCATGCTCGGCTCCGCGGGGCTGAGCCTGGCAGGTTTGCTGCGCGCCGAGGCGGCCGCACGCCCGGCCGAGCGGCGCCGCGAGCCGTCGGTCATCATTCTGTGGATGCGCGGGGGCCCCAGCCACATCGACATGTGGGACCCCAAGCCCGATGCTCCGATCGAATTTCGCGGCGAGTTCGGCACGGCCACGACCAGCGTGCCCGGCATTCAGCTCACGGACATGCTGCCCGCTTGCGGCCGGATCATGGACAAGTGGTCGATCGTGCGCAGCCTGCACCATCTCGACGCCGGGCACTCGTCGGGCGATCAGGTCTGCTTCACCGGCTATCCATCGGGCTCCAATCCCGAAGTCAACGTGATGCCCAGTTGCGGTTCGATCGTGGCCCGGCAATTGGGGCACTTGAACGTCAGCCTGCCGGCGTACGTGATGATTCCCCGGATGGACCCGGGCACCGGTCCGGCGTACTTGGGCGTGGCCTACAAGCCGTTCGAGACCGGCGCGGATCCGGCCAGCCCGGGGCCGTTCCGGGTGCCCGACTTCGCCTTGGCCGAAGGGCTCTCGCTCGAGCGACTGGGAGATCGGCAAGCGCTGCGGCAAAGTTTCGATCGCGTGCAGCAGCAGATCGACACGAGCGGCCAGATGGGCGCCTTGGATCGTTTTCATGGTCAGGCCTGGAACATCCTTACGGCGCCGGCGGCCCAGGAGGCGTTCGATCTGGATCGGGAGCCCGCGGCGCTGCGCGAGCGATATGGTTTTGCACCGGCGTTCGACCCGGGCGACCCGCGGCGCTGCGGCGTGCCGGCCTGGAGCCAGCGGATGCTGTTGGCCCGGCGGCTGGTCGAGGCGGGCGTGCGGCTGGTGACCGTCGACTTGCGCTGGTGGGACACGCACGTCAAAGGGTTTGAGTCGCTGCGGCTGGGGTTCTTGCCGCGGTTCGACCAGGCGTACGCCGCGCTGATCCAAGATCTGGCCGAGCGAGGCCTGCTGGAGTCGACGCTGGTCATCGCCTGGGGCGAGTTCGGCCGCACTCCTCGAGTGAACGCCGACGCCGGCCGCGACCATTATCCAAACGTGTTCAGCGCGGCGCTGGCCGGCGGGCCGATTCAAGGGGGCCGGGTGGTGGGTGCCTCCGACGGGCACGGCGCCTTTCCGGCCGCCAATCCCAAAACACCCCAGGACGTGCTGGCCACGATGTACCGCCATTTGGGCGTCAACACCGAGGAGCAGTATCTCACGCCTGCCGGCCGGCCGATGGCTGTGCTGCCCAGCGGCCAGCCGATCCGCGAGCTGATGTAATCGCCGGATTGCCCGCGGCGCTGCGCCAATTCCCGCCCGAGCGTGCCCTTGTCAAACAGGTCGCGAATCCTCACCAATTTCTCACGCGATTCTTTACCCGCGCCACGGTCGGCGGCGCTTTTGCCGCTAACCGCTGTCGGCGGCGCGACTTGACGCGCCGTGGCTGGCGCTCGAAGGCTTGAACATCCGCAGCGGGTGCGATACGGTAAACTCTTGCGGCCGCTGGTGATGCACTTCGCGTCCGGATGGACCGCCAGTGCGAGTCGCGTCTCATGGTCTTTGCTCAATCGATCCGCCGCATCACCCAGCGCTGGCCGTGGCGATCCTGCTCGCCGGGGCCAGTTGGTGCGCGGGCGCCGCCGGCGCCGAAAGCGCGCTCTCCGCCGCGCAAAAACTGCTCTGGGGGGGCAAGTATGCGGAGGCGGCCGAGGCTTATGAAAAGCTCCGGCTGGCCGAGCCCGTGAAAGCGGCCATCGGCATCGCCCGCACCCTGGCGGCTACCGGCAAGCTGGACGAGGCCGAGGCCGGCTTGCGCAAGGCTATTGCCGCCGATGCGAAGTCGGCCGCCCTGGAGGCCGAGCTGGGCCAATTGCTGTTTGCTCGCGGCGACTACCCGTCAGCGGGCGCGGCGGTCAAGCAGGGCGCTCGAGCTGGATGAACATTCGCTGCCGGCCCGCTGGCTGGCCGCCGAGCTGGCCCGGGCGCAAGGCGACTTGCCGGCCGCCAACCAAGGCTACAAATGGCTGGTCGATTATTACAACGCCCACGACCTGGCCGATGCGGATTCGCTGCGCTATGTCGGTTTGGCGGCGGCGCAGTTCGCCCGCTGGAACCGGATCAGCGATCAATTCAGTTTTCTGGTCAACGAGTTGTATCCCGAGGCGTTGCAGCTCGATCCGGCGTATTGGCCGGCGCGTTACGAGGCGGGCTTGCTGTTTCTGGAAAAATACAACGAGGCCGACGCCAGCAAAGAGCTCAAGGCGGCCCTGGCGCTCAACGCCAATGCGGCCGAAGTGCATGCGGCCGTGGCCGCGCTGGCCGTGCAGAACTACGAGCTGGGCGAAGCCGAAGCGGCGATCGAGCGAGCGCTGGAAATCAATCCGCGCTGCCTGGCCGCGCAGTTGGCGCAGGCCGACGTGCACCTGGCGAATATCGAGCTCGACAAGGCGCTCGCCACGCTCGAGGCGGCCCGTCCGCTCAATCCGCGGTGCGATGGCACGCTGGGCCGCCTGGCGGCCGTCTATTGGGCGCTCGACGGCGCCCCGCAAGCCGGCCAGGAAAGCCGGCTGTCGAAACTGATCGCCGAAGTCACCGCGGCCAACGAACACGCCGGCGAGTTCTTCGTGGCCCTGGCCGACGCGCTCGATCGCTTGCAACGCTATCCGGCCGCGGCGGAAAACTACCAGGCGGCGATCGAGCGGATGCCGCAGTTGGGCGCCGCCCGTGGCAAATGGGGGCTGGTGCTGATGCGCCTGGGCAGCGAGGTCGAAGGCAAGAAGCTGCTCGACGAGGCCTTCGATGCCGATCCGTTCAACGTCCGGGTCAGCAATACCCTCAAAGTGCTGGAAGTGCTCGACGGCTACCAGTCGCTCGAATCGCCCCATTTCGTGATCAAGTACGATTCGCAGCACGACAAGATCCTGGCCCGCTATGCGGCCCGCTGGCTGGAACAGGTCTACCCGCAGCTCTGCCGGCAATTGGCCTTCGAGCCGCCGCAAAAGTCGTTGTTCGAGATTTTCAATCGGGCCAAGAACACCGACGGCCACGGCTGGTTCAGCGCCCGCATGGTCGGCTTGCCGCACATCCACACCATTGGCGCCTGCGCCGGCAAGATGGTCGCCATGCAATCGCCAACGGAGAAGGGGCAGGAATTCAACTGGGCTCGGGTACTCAAGCACGAGTTCGTGCACGTCATCAACTTGCAGCAAACGCATTTCAACATCCCGCATTGGTACACCGAAGCCCTGGCCGTGCTCAACGAAGGCTATCCGCGCCCGCAATCGTGGAACGATCTGTTGGTCGAGCGGGTGCCCGCGGGCAAGATCTTCAATCTGGACGACATCAACCTGGGTTTCATCCGGCGCATTCCAGCGACGAATGGGCGCTGGCCTATTGCCAGGCCGAGTTGTATGCCGAGTACATGCTGGATCGATACGGCGACGACGCCCTGGCCAAGATGCTCGCGGCCTATGCCGACAACCTCAGCACCCGCGCGGCGCTCAAACGGGCGTTCCAGGTGTCGCAGGACGATTTCGAAAAAGGCTACCGCCAGCACCTGGAGAAGATCGTCGCCGGTTTGACGACGCGGAAGAAATCGAAAACCTACACCCTGGCCGAACTGCAAAAGGAACTGGCTGCCGACCCGCTGAATGCCGAGCTGTTGGCCCAGATGGCGCTGGCCCAATTGAACCGCCGCGGCTATCCCGAGGCTCGCCGCCTGGCCGACAGGGCGCTCGCCGCCAATCCCAAACAGCAGTTGGCCACGTACGTCCGGGCGCGGCTGCACATGGTCGTGGGCGAGGACCAGCAAGCCCACAAACTGCTGGCCGCGGCCCTCGACCCGGCCGATCCGCAAGAAAATTTGCTCGGGCTGCTGGCCGGGTTGGAACTGGCCAGCGAGAATCATGCCGAGGCGGCCCGGCTGTATGAGCTGGGCGCCAAGTCCGATCCGGGTGACGCCAAGTGGATCAAATCGCTGGCCCGGGTTTATTTGAAGTCGGGCCAGAAAGACAAGCTGGCCGACGTGTTGGCCCGGCTGGCGGCGATCGACCCCGACGATGCCACGGTGCGTAAGAAGCTGGCCGAACTGGCGCAGGCGGCCAAGGATCACGCCGCCACCGTGCGCTGGTGCCAGGAAGTGTTGCAAATCGACGTGATGGACTCCCAGAATCACCGCTGGCTGGCCGATGCTCTGGCAGCGCAGGACAAGCCGGCCCAAGCGGCCGAGGAGTACGAAGTGGCCGTGGAATTGGTTCCCGACGAGCCCGGCCTGTGGTTCAACCTGGCCCAGGCGTATCTCGACGCCAAGCGCCGGAAAAAGCCAAAGCCGCGCTCGAAGCAGGTGCTCAAGCTCGACCCAAAGTATCCCGGTGCCGATTTGCTGCTGGAGGGCCTCAAACCGTGACCGTCGAGTCCTCCCGATTATCCCCAGGCAGCCAGGCCCAGCCGCCGATTACGTTGGCCGACTTTCAGCGGCTGATTCGCAATATGTACTTCGAAAAAGATCTCGCCCGGGGAATCGACGGCACGTTCATGTGGCTGATGGAGGAGGTTGGCGAGCTGGCTGCCGCTTTGCGCAGCGGCACGCACGAGGAGCGCCTGGGCGAGTTTGCCGACGTGTTGGCCTGGCTGTGTACGATCGCCAACGTGGCCGACGTCGATCTGAGCGAAGCGATCCAGCGCAAGTACGGGTCGGGCTGTCCCGGATGCGGCCAGCTCGTCTGTTCGTGTGCCGACGCGGAGAAACCATGAACCACCGAATCCAGCCTATTTCGTGTCTCGGCTCTCGCGGTCGTCGGGGCGCTGCGCCGCGGTGCCGTGCTACTCTTGTTGCTATCGGTTTGCTCACTCCGAGCGGCCACGCTGGCGGCCCAGGGCCCTGAGATCGCCGCGGTGCGGGCCGGCTTTGCGGGTTTGTACAAGATCGACTGCTGGACGCCGGTCGAAGTCACGCTGCGCGGCGGCGCCAGCCGGCGGCCGGCCAATTCGAATTGACCGTGCCCGACGGCGACGGCACGCCCAGCCAGGTCACCGGCGGCCGGTCTCACCAGATCGCGGTCACGCCGGGACAATCGGCGTCGCAAATGCTGTTCGTCAAGTTCGGCCGGGCGGACGGCGAGCTGCGGGCCGGCCTGAGATCGCAGGGTCGGCTGATTGCCGAGCGCGAATTCGGACAAGGGACCGACGAGCTTTCGGCCGCCATGGATTCGGGGCACGAGCTGATCGTGATGGTCGGCCCGCCGATTCCGCTCGGCGAGCAGAGCGGCCAGGCCGACGAGGACCAGCGGCGCACCGACGTGGCGCGGCTGGCCGACGTGAGCCAGTTGCCCACGCGCTGGTACGGCTACGAAGGGGTCGACTTCCTGGTGCTGTCGACCAGCCAGGCGGATATTTACCGGCAGTTGAGCGGTGCTCGGCTGGAGGCCCTCGACCAGTGGGTGCGGCTCGGCGGCCGGATCGTGCTGTGCGTGGGTCACGAGGCCAGCGAGATTCTGGCGGCCGATGCGCCGCTTTCGCGTTTTGCGCCCGGGCGGTTCGAGCAGCTGATCCCGCTGCGCAGCACGAGCGCGATCGAGAGCTACGCCGAGGCGGCGGATCGGCTGGACCAACAGGCCACCACCGCCGCGGGCGCCTTCCGCCTGGAGGTGCCGAAACTGGCCGATGTGCGCGGCCGCATCGACGCCTACGAGGGAAATCGCCCGTCCGATCTGCCGCTGGTGATCCGCGCCGTACGGTTTTGGCGAAGTCGTGTTCGTGGCTTTCGATCTCGACCGGCCGCCGCTGAGCACCTGGACGGCGCGGCGGCAACTGGTCGAGAAACTGCTCGGCCGGGCCAAGGTAACGACCAAAGAGGTCGGCACCGACTCGCTGGGCCAGGTGACGCGGCTGGGTTACTCCGATCTGATCGGCCAATTGCATACCGCGCTCGATCAGTTCAGCGGCGTGCAGTTGGTGCCGTTTTGGATCGTCGCGGCGCTGGTCGTGCTGTATATCCTGCTGATCGGACCGGCCGACTATTTTCTGCTCAAGAAAGTCCTGCGGCGGATGGAGCTCACCTGGGTCACCTTTCCGCTGGTCGTGCTGGTATTCAGCGCCAGCGCCTACGTCCTGGCGCATCGGCTCAAAGGCAGCGAGCTGCGGCTGAACCAGGTGGACCTGGTCGACCTGGACGTCGAAACGCAGTTGGTCCGCGGCACCACCTGGTCGACGATCTATAGTCCGCAAATCGAAACCTACGACCTGGCCTTGCAGCCGCGGCCGCCGGCGGTTCCCGGGCTCGCCGAGCCCGAGGTGCTGCTGTCCTGGATGGGCCAGCCCGGCGGCGGCATGGGCGGACCCAACGGCGCGGCCGGCACGTCGCTGTTCACTAACCCCTACCGGTTCTCGCCGCAGTTGGACGCCATCGAGCGGCTGCCGATCTCGATCTGGTCCACCAAATCGCTCGTCGGCCGCTGGTCGGCCCAGGCGACCGCGCCGCTGACGCCGCATCTGGTCGACCACGGCGACCGGCTGCTGACCGGCACGCTCGAAGTGGCGCCGACCTGGACTTGACCGACGCCGTGCTGATCTACGATCGCTGGGCCTATCCGATCCGGCACTTGCAGCCGGGCAGCACCATCGCGGTCGACAAGGAGCTCGAGCCGCAAACGGCCGAGACTTTCCTGCGACACGTCACCGTGTTCGACGAGAAGTCGGTCCGGGCGCCCTACGACCGCAGCTCGACCGATATCGACCGAATCATGGAAATGCTGCTGTTCTACGACCTGGCCGGCGGCGAGCTCTATACCGGACTCGCGCATCGTTACCAGAACTTCGTCGACCTGAGCCACCACGTCCGCCTGGGGCAAGCGGTCTTGCTGGGCCGCGCAGGCTCCCGCGACCAACTTGCTGCGCGACGCGGCGCCGCTGGCCGCGCAAGCCGGCGAAAGTGCGACCTTTTACCGTTTCCTGCTGCCCGTCGCGCAGGGAGAACCCCAGTAGCAAATAGGACAGTAGCAAACACGATAGTGGCAAACCGCACCGTCGTCCGCAGCAAGTTGGCCAGCAGCGCTCGTTTCCCGCAGTTCACCATCCGGCTCTTTTTTCAGGTACACGACACGTGATTGAAACCCACGATCTGACGAAGAAGTACGGCGATCTGTTCGCCATCAAGTCGCTCGAACTGGACCTGAAGAAAGGAGACGTGTTCGGCTTCATCGGTCCCAACGGAGCGGGCAAGACGACCACCATGCGCATTCTGGCCACGCTGCTCAACCCCACCTGGGGCGAGGCTTACGTCTGCGGCTACTCGATCTACACCCGCCCCCGCGATATCCGCCGCGTGATCGGCTACATGCCCGACTTCTTCGGCGTTTACGACGACATGAAGGTGATCGAGTACCTGGAGTTCTTCGCCGCCGCCTATCGCATCAAGGGGCCGGCGCGCCGCAAGATCTGCAACGAGGTGCTCGACCTGGTCGACCTGGGTTACAAGCGCGACGCCTTCGTCACCAGCTTGTCGCGCGGCATGACCCAGCGTCTGGGGCTGGCCCGCGTGCTGCTGCACGATCCGCAAGTGCTGCTGTTGGACGAGCCGGCCAGCGGGCTGGACCCGCGAGCCCGAATCGAGATCCGCGGGTTGCTCAAAGAGCTGCGCAACATGGGCAAGACGATCATGGTCTCCAGCCACATCCTGCCCGAGCTGGCCGACATCTGCAACAAGATCGGGATCATCGAGCGCGGCGAGCTGCTGGTCAACGCCGACGTGGCGCAGGTGATGAAACAGGTTCGCCGGCAGACGCTGCTGAACATCAAGGTCTTCGGCAATGGCGAGAGCGGCGGCCCGTCCGGCGGCGGGAAACACGGCAATCAGGAAGCGGCCAGGCTGCTGGAGAGCCAGCCGATGGTCGAGCGGATCGAGCTGCGCGACGACGTGCTGCTGGTCACCTTGCGGCCGGAGGTCGAGGCCTACAGCGAGCTGGCCACGCTGCTGGTAACAAGCGGCTACAAGCTGACGCTGTTCAAGGAAGACGAGCTGAACCTGGAAACGGCCTTCATGGCGCTGACCAAGGGGATTACGTCGTAGCGTGCGACTGCGCAAATTCTCGCATCGACCGGGGTTCGCTGGATGCCTTGGGCATGCGTGTCGCACAATACGCCGAGGGAGTCCTTGTGGCTGGGACCATGCCCTGGGCTGACGAACCCTCACCCTACCCTCTCCCTGCAGGGAGAGGGATTGGCCCGCCGCTAAACCGTAAGCGTGCCACGAACCGCATCCTGTCGTCGGCAGCGGTCAACGGGGCGAGCAGCGCTGGGCGGCGGGGTGTCGGCGCAGCCAAGCGTCGGGCAACAGTTCGGGCAGATGATCGGCAGAGCTCTGGCTGAGGCGGGAGAACACGTCGCGCAGATAGGCGAATGGCTCCAGTTCGTGTCGCTTGGCGCTGGCCACCAGGCTGAACAAGATGGCCGCCGTGCGCCCGCCGCGGTCGCTGCCCAGGAACAACCAGTTCTTGCGTCCAATCGCACACGGCCGTAGTGTCCGCTCCGAGAGGTTGTTGTCGATCGCCAGCCGCCCATCCTCGCAGTAGCGTGTGAAACCATCCCAGCGCGGCAACACGTAGCCGATCGCCTGGCCCAGCGGGCTCTTGGGCAGCACTGTGGGCTCGGTCGTCGCGAGCCACACGTGCAGCTGATCCAAAATCGGCAGGCTCCGCGCACGGCAGAGCTTCAGTCGCCGCTCGACCGAGCAACCATTGGCTTCGCGTTCGATGTCGTACAGCCGCCTGATGAAAGCCAGAGCCTGATGGGCCGCGGGCTGAGCGGTGCGGGCCTCGTAAAACTTCCGCCGCGCATGCGCCCAACAGAGCACTTGCTTGACCGTGCCTGAAACGTAGATGCCGTCGTAACCGCTGAAGGCGTCGGCCGCCAGATAGCCCGAGTAACCGGCCAAGAACTCCGCCGGCCCGTCGCGCTTGCGGCTGGGCGTGTAGTCGTACACCGAGTAGGGATGCGTGGTATCGCCAACGTACACCCAAAAGCGGCCAGTGCGGGTGTGCGGCAGTTCGGCGTCAAGCACCGGCACCGGCGTGTCGTCCGTATGGATCACCTGCGAGCGTCGCACCTCGGCGACCATCAACTGATAGAGGGGGGCCAGCCGATCGGCCGCCAACCGAGCCCAGCGGCAAAGCGTGCTGCGTGCCAGTTCCACGCCGTGTCGGGCAAACACGTCCTCCAAGCGATATAGCGGCAGATGATCGCCGTACTTGCTGACAATCAGTTGGGCCAACAAGCCTGGGCCGGGAATGCCGCGCTCGATCGGCTTGGCAGCCGGCCGGGCAATGGCCACATGTTCCTGGCAGCCGCGGCAGGCATACTTCCAGCGTACGTGCTCGACGACGTAGAGCGAAGCCGGCACGAACTCTAGTTGCTCGCTCGTCTGGCAGCCGATCCGCTCGCGCTGCTGGCCGCAAGCCGGGCAACACTTCTCTTCCTCGGTCAGGTCGTGCTCGACGCGCTCACGCGGCAGTTCGGCCGGCAAGGGTTGACGCTTGCCCCGACGACGGTGAGCACGAACGACCGTGTCCAGCGGCTCGGGCTGGGGCCAGGATTCTGCCGCCGGCTCGGCAGCGTTCGGGTCGAACAACGCCAACTGTGCCGGATCGACCTTCTCGCTGCGCGGGCCGTAGCGCGCTCGCAGCAACTGGGCGACGTAGTGCTCTAGCTGTTCGAGTCGACGCTGCTGCGTTTCGACCGTTGCCGAGAACTGGTCGTTCGTCGCCGCGAGTTGCCCGATCAGCGCATGGCAAGTGGCCAAGTCGTCGGGCAAGTGTGTTGCATCCGTGCTCATGCCTTGTTTATACACGGGCGCACGAAAAGGTTACGGCAGTCGCCAGAAAAATCTTCAGGCCGGCCGGCGATAGCGTTTCGCACACGGACACTGGCCAGATCGATGCCGCGCAGAATCAGGCCCAGTTGAGCAGCCGTCAGCCGCACCGAGGTCGCATCGGCCTGCACCGCCGGCATTTCGAACGTGCCGGCCTCCAGTCGCTTGTGCCAGATCGCCAGTCCATCTTCGTCCCAGTAGATCAGCTTGATCCGATCGCGGCGGCGGTTCACGAACACGAACAATCCGCCGGCCAGCACGTCGCGCGCGAGCTGTGTTTGCACCAGGCCCACGAGCCCGTCAAAGCCCTTGCGCATGTCGGTCGGCTCGACACACAGAAAAATCTCGACCGGCAGCGTCAGGCTGAGCATTAGCGCCGCTCTCGCAGCAGGACAAGCACTTGAGCGAGTGTGCCGAGATCGAACCCCGCCGGCACCCGCAGGACCTCGCCGCTCGGTAATGCTAGTTCCAGCAATGCCGAGCGTGCCGCACTCGCGGTGGGCGCGTCGGCCACCACTACGGGCAAGAAGCGCGGAGTCGCCGCGGTCGGCGGCTTCGCATTCGCAGGTGGCGCCGTGGCGATCGCTCGGCGCTCGGCGTCGCGAGCGCGCAGTTCTCGCTTCCAATAGCGAAACGCCGCAGATCCCAGCTGACGGTCCACGCAGAACGCAGCGATCGTCAGACCGCTCCGCCGCTGCTCACCGACAAGCGTTCGCCAGCGTCGCTCCTTGGCCGGATCACGGCCACGTCCAGCAGACATCGTCGAGTCTCCTGAAGGCGGAAAGTGCCCGACCTCAGCCTACCCGACCAGTCCAGATGCGGTTGGTGAAACGGTTACGCTAAACCAACTCGGCGATGGGGGCCCCGTCGTCGAGCAGTTGCATCGGACGGCCGCCGAAATCGTTGAGCGTCTGACGGTAGTCGATGCCCAGGGCGTGGTAGATCGTTCCCAGCACATTTTGAGCGCCGTACGTATGGGTCGTCGGCCGTTCGGCCTTGCTGTCGGTCTGGCCGATCACCTGACCGGTGCGCACCGCGCCGGCGAACAAGGCGAAGCTGGCCTCGGGCCAGTGGTCGCGGCCGGCCAGCGCGATCCGCGGCGTGCGGCCGAACTCGCCCCAGACCAGCACCATCACTTCCTTGTTCAGCCCGCGCTCGTGCAGGTCGCTGACCAGGGCCGAAACCGAGCGGTCCAACAGCGGCAGCGTGCTGCGCAAGCTGTGCCAGATGCTGATGCCATTGCTGGCCTGAATCACATTGCCGTGGTGATCCCACAAGCCGGTCCGCATGGTGACGACGGGCACGCCCGCCTCGACCAGCCGCCGGGCTTGCAGGAACTTTTCGCCATACCAGAACGAGTCGGGCTCCTTGCCGACGTACGTGAATTTCTCGTCCTTCTCGCCGTACCGAGCGCGGACGTGGGCCGGCTCTTGGCTCAGGTCGAAGGCCTCGCGGATTTTTGGCGAAGAGATGATGTCGAACGCCCGGTTGGTGTAGGCGTCCAGGTCGCGGCCGTCGCGACTGGCGTCGAGATTGCGGTTGAAGGCGTCGAACTGCTTGAGCAGACTGCGGCGGTCGACCATCCGGCCCGGCGCCATGCCGTTCATCGGGCCCAGGTTATGCACTCCGTCGCCGCCGGCGATGTGCAGGGGCGCGTGCGCAGGCGCCCGACATAGCGCGGATGCTCGTAGCTGGTGAAGCCGGCGCTGTATTCCAGGCTGACATAAGGGGGCACCGACCGGTCGGCGGTCCGGTAGCGGCTGACAACCGAGCCGAACGCGGGCCGCATCGCCGACTTGGGGAAACCGGTGTAGACCTCTTCCAGCTCGTGCCCCATCGGCTCGACGAAGCTGCAGGTTGCGGACCACGGCCAGTTTGTCGGCGATTTTAGCCTGCAAGGGCAGGTGCTCGCAGATGTCGAAGCCGGGCACGTTGGTCTTGATCGGCCTGAATTCGCCGCGGTACTCGCTGGGAGCCTCGGGCTTGAGGTCGTACATGTCGATGTGGCTGGGGCCGCCCCCCAGGCAGACCATGATCACGGCCCGCGGCGACGAAGTGCCCTTGGCCTCGGCCTGGAGCCGCAAGATGTCGGGCAGCGCAAGGCCGCCCACGCCCAGGGCCCCGATGCTCAAGAAGTCACGGCGGCTGAGCGGATCGCGGGGCCGATTCTTGCCGTTCCACAAAGTCAGCATGTCGGGTGCCTTGTCGTCGGGTGCCTTGTCGTCAAGTGCGATGATTACAAAGCAACGGGAGGAATCAGCGCCAGGCGGGGGGCAACGGGGTCTACCATTGCCGGTCTTGAGACTACCCCATTTTGGGCCCAAACTCAACTTAATTTACTCTTCGGCCGGGGCGGAAAACTGGCCGCAATCATTCGAAGTGTTTTTCCAGGCGAATCGACGGCAGCGAGCCGATTCCCGGTGCCCGCTGGAGCCAGGCGCTGCGTTGCCGGTTGTCGGCCGCGGTCTGCTCGGCGACGATTGCCGGCCGGACCGCTGTTCGGATCGTCAGGTTGCCTGAATTGCCGGCGGTCGATCATTCATTCCGCTTCTACGCGCGGAACTTGAATTCGTTTGGCTCGGAGCGGAGATTGCCCGGCTGCGGTCGGCGCCCGCTCGCAATAGGTGGCTCACTCTCGAGGCGACCAGCGCGGTAAATTTCTCGGCTCCGGGCAGGTTGCAATGGCCGCGGTCGTCTGCGCAAAAGTCCGGACCGTATTGCAATACCTCCGGCCGGTCGCAAGTAAGATTTGGACAGTCCGCTGCCAGCCGGTCGAACCACGTGTGGATGCGATCGAAGTGTTCGACGTTCAGCGCCCGGAAAACGCGCGTGAGACGAATTATCAGCGGGATCCCCTTGTCGGCGGCAATTCGCGCCAGCGAGCGCACTGCTTCATCGACCGTCGGCGCCACAGGAAAAGGGTCGCTCGCCGTGGCATCGTCGACCGGGAGGTAATAGCCGGAGGACAAGTCGCGGCGACCGAACGAGTCGCAGGGCCGGTTCTTGCCTCCCCGCAAAGTCAGCGTTTCGGGTGCCTCGTCGTCCGTTACGGCGGCTCGATTCCGTCATGGCTCCGGCTTCTTTGTTTCCACACCGGACCGATGAGTTTGAAAACATTCGTAGCCAGGCAGCTCGGGCACATCTACCTCAACGTCATAGAGGGGGAAATATTTCGACCGCACGTACTCCTCACCCCACAGCCGCGTTTTCCCCCAACAGACCATGGTCACTCTTTTCGGAAAGTACTGCGTACTTTGCTTCACCCCGACCGGAATGGCAGCTAGCTTCTCGCGGTCCGATAGTGCGGCAGCCAAATGATAAAGCTCTCCATTTGCCATGAGGTGGGCAAGTGCCTGCGACGGAAAGTAGACGTCCGCTCCTCCGTTACGGAGATAGTCAAAAGCCGTTTGCGTCGCATTTCTCCCGAACGGCGGTGCATTATGAAGTCGCTGCAGCAAACAAAGGGACCACTGGACTGAAATGATGAGAGAACACAGGACCAGGAACGATTTGTACGGAGCCAAATGCTTCTCTCGATACTCTCCCTGAAGAGAGGGGGCGTAAAGATCCACTATTAGCAGGCTCACTCCCACGGTCAGGAAGTAAAGGGTTGGACTGAGAGTGTTTCACGCCGCCCACCTTCACTCTTCCCAGGATGGACATGGGGACGTGCCAAATGGCGACAAACGTAACCAGCGCCCAACTCTTGCTGGTCAGCCATTGAAGCGGTCGCGAGTCACCCCGTCGGTAAAAAAGAATCACGGCGCCCGCCAGCAAAAACACCACCAACCCCAACGACTGCGCTAGAAGTTCCTTAAGAACGCGGCATATAACGAAGGGACTCTCACCTGTCCAAGGACACCTGGCAGGGATAGTCACAAGATTCAGCAGCAGGCCGTCAGGCGGAAAGGAAACGGACATTGCCGTACTGATTATGGCACCGATGCCGATAGCACAAGCACAGAACAAGGCAAACGAGCGAAGTCCTTGCGACAACAACACCCAGACCGCCAAAGCAGGGATTATTGGAAGCATCACCTGTTTTGACCACACGGCCAGCCAAGCCAACGTAGCTGCTAAACAGAACAAGAACGACCTACGGGAGTGGTCCTTGACATTGACCATCACCGCGCATGCAGCCAGTGCGAACCCGAGACTTGGTGCGTCGGCAGCAACGTCAAAACATGAATAACGCACCCCTTCGAGCTCGATAGCCAAGAAAACGAACGCGGCAACTGCGAACAGACTTATGCGTTTGCTAGGCGACCCTCGGAAGCACAATAGCACTACCGGAGCCATGCTGTACGTTAGTGCTAGAACACGCCCCAGCATAACGACACCGTTGGGGGATTTTGCCATGACCACCGGAAAATATGACAGCACCCATACCGGGGGGTACATCGTCGAAAGGATTGCGCCGTCATCGATTGTTGAGTAGACTGCGAGGCCTTTTGAGAAGGCGACGGTCGGCGTAAGCCTAGCTGCCTCCCACATACTGTAGGATGTTATCACGTTCACGATTGCCGTGGCAAACAAGAGGTATCCGAGGAATGCCGTACACGCGCTTAGCGACCTGTCGATAACATTCGCATCGCGTGATCTCTGATAACCTATGACAGCGAATACTAGAGACAACACCCATCCAGCCGCGAACAGCTCCATAGTGACCATCAGGATGTCGCCTTTCGGAATATGCAGATATCCAGCCGCAACCGCTGTACCTGTTTTTTATGTCGGACTATCACGACCGACCTGTAAAGCGTGGACGCGAATCGCCGCGGCGTGGGGCAGAACTCCGTTTCGGCGAATGCCCGCGGACACGCGCTGTTGAGCCAATTCACCCGGCGCGCTCCGTTGGAAAAACGGCGTACAGACTCTTGTCGATAAAGCCGGCGACCGTGCATGCGTTCAGCAACCTTTGTGCTGGTCCTCGCACGGCGCGCGCGCCGCTGCCAGACCGCGCACACGCTCTTGCCGACGCGATAACCGAGTGCCGCATCGAGGAACCGGGACAGCGGAACCATTAGGTTATCCCAAACCGATATTTGCCGGATGGTCGGACGGTGAGATTTCAGTAAGAAGCGATTCCCAGCGGACGCAAGCAGACCGACGCTGTCAAGATATCGCAGTCGGGAAAGAGCGAGGCCCTGCGGTGTCACCTCCTGCAATGTCCTCCGACTGTAGCGGCGGTAATGGCCAATGGCTTCGTCAAATGGCGAATAGAGCCATTGATGCGCCGGTGACACGACGATTAGGTGCCCGCCGTCGTTCAGCAACCGCGCGGCTTGGCGCAACTCCAAGCTGTCGTTCTCAATATGCTCAAGCACGTCGATGTAGAGAACTGCGTCGTAGCCCGATGCTTCCGCGAGATCGGCAATAGTGCCGATGACCACGGTCAGAGCGTCGTCGCGGGCTGGTGAGGCTCCCCGCATTTGCGGCACAATTTGCTTGGCGAGATCGGGGTCTGGTTCCAAGCACGTCCAGTGCGAACAGTGGTGAGTACGCAAGAATCGCATCGTTCCGCCGATCCCCGCTCCGACTTCGAGCACGCGGCCTTGGATGAAGCTGGCGAGTTGCCTCTGAAGATACTGTTTCCAATTCACTGCCTGCGCGAAGAGACCAAGCTCTGAACCGACATAACCATGAACGCTATCCATTTAGTCTCCAATGGCGAGCAACGAAGTATTGCCAGTCGCGTATGGGCAAGAAGCCGGTCATGCTGCGGGACTGAAGTACGAACAGGACGAAGACCATCATCAGTGTGAATAGATTGAGCAGTACGACTGCGAAGATTCCGGCGGCCGTCGTTGCCCACCCAGGAATGGCCAAGGATGTGAAGAGCCGTACGCCGACAGTGGTGAGTAATCCGCAGAGCGCAACGACAATGAGCACGGCAGTAAAGCACATCAGCCGTACCCCTACCGTGTCGCAGTAGACGGAAATCGCGCTCATCCCGTGTGTTACCAGGGAGATAAGATTCATCTTCGACTGACCGGCCAGCCTGCGGCCCCTCGCTAGCGGCAGCATGTCGACGGACAACCGGGAATGGAAAACCGCCGCCGCATAGTGGTTCCACAGTTCCGAGACCGCGACTAGCTGCTCCAACATGTGAAAGGGTATAACGCTGAAGTTGCCCACCTCCACCTTGCGCCGGTCAGGATGAAGTGGACGATTCTGTAAGCGGCGTATCCAACCCGAAATACCTGTCCCTCGGATCGCTTCGCACGCTTGGCGAAGACGATCTTCCGGCGTCCACTTTCCCGACAGCGACCAATCAGTGCCGGAATGTCGCCGGGGACGTCTTCGCCATCAGCATCCATTACGACGACGAATTCGCAAGGATGATTCGTGTGGATGAACGTCAGCCCAAGTGCGATGGCGCGTTGATGCCCCAAGTTGCGCCGAAGTTGCAACACCTCCACCGATTGGACGGCGTTGGGCCGATCGGGTAGACAGTTCGGCGGCGGTTCCGACGAACCGTCGTCGATAAGCAAGACCGATACAGGAAGGCCAAGACGCTCCGCTACGCGGTCAATCTGTTGGATAAGCAGCCACGCAGATGTCCAATCGTTAAAGACGGGCATGCAAATCACCGCTCCCCGCACTCCCTTTAAGTTGGCGCTGTTTTCGTCAGGAACCGCCGATTCGAATGGGGCTGTCATGGCTGAGTCCGGGTTCAATGTGGGTTTCAATGATTACTCTTGCCGACAGCATCTACGTACCTCGTAGGTTGTGGCCCGTTTATCGGAAGCAGGCGAGCCCTTGTGGTCTGGACCGCGAATAAACAAGTGCTAC
Source organism: uncultured Planctomycetia bacterium (assembly GCA_963699445.1). GTDB lineage: Bacteria > Planctomycetota > Planctomycetia > Pirellulales > PALSA-1355 > CAWCAX01. The sequence continues at coordinate 484,928 of CAVOTX010000011.1, read as the reverse complement.
CGCCAACAAAGACTACGTCGTTCGGCTCCGCGGAGTGGGCTGCATAATCCACGGAAAATGCAATAAACGACCCGGAAAAATTCGGGATTCGGAAAGCCTTCAAGAAGCGTCGCTCGTCCTCGAACTTCTGGCCCAAGCGGTAGGCAGGAATCGTAATGCCAAGCGCGGTGACCACTACTGTTGCCAGCACGGCGACACATGGTCCGATTCGCGTCGAGGGGGCCCTCGGGAAAGGCATCGGCTCAGAACCTCATGTAGACGACGGCCCGGTCGCGCTCGTTAATGGCCCGGCACACCGGCAGCAGCATCGTCGCCAAAGCAGTCTTTCAGAGCACCAAGGCGTACGGAAATCCGGCGCTGGCTGCCAGACGAACCTGCATGGCGGCGAGGTAGCCGAGGATAGAGGCAGTTAATGTTAGTTCAGGTCATTTTCGGCCGCAAGCTGCGGCCGTGCCGCGAGCATCGCCGAGCAGCCAGCTGCGGCTATTCGAAGTGTTTTTCCGGGCGAATCGAAGGCAACGAGCCGATTCCCGGTGCCCGCTGGAGCCAGGGGCTGCGCTGCCAGTTGTCGGCCGTGGTTTGCTGGGCCACGATTTCCGGCAGCTCGAACAAGAAATAGCCGGACAGGCCGGCCAGAAATGGCTCGTACATGGCCCGCAGTTCCGTCAGGCTTTGAGTTGGCGAGCCCGCACGGTCGACCTGCACTCCCAGCTTGCTCAAGTCCTCGAGGAACTCGCAATAGCGCGCGTCCGAGAGCCGCACGGGCGCCGGCCCGTCGGGGGGCGTGCGAAAGATCAGCGCCAGGTCGACCGCGGCATGCCGGGCCATGGCAAACGTGATCTGCACCTGGTGGCGATTGACGTCGCGCACGTTGGCCAGCAGCACCGAGCAGGTGTCGAGAATGGTTGCCAGGCCGGCCAGCCAATTCTGGTTGTCGTGCTGCGAACGGTAAAAGGCCAGGACCGGAAACGAAAGTTGCGCTTCGAGCAGGTCGGCGGACCAGCGTTCCCATTCCCAAAGCAGCGAGTCGATGTGCGAAACTTGGCCGGTCTTGGCCAGGCGACGGAGCAGCTCACCGGCCGTGGGGGGCGAGCCGGCCCGGGCATCGAGCAAGGCGATGACTTGCTCGCGTCGGGAGAAGGCCTGATAGAGCACCGGCAAGTAGCCGATGATCACCGCCATGAAACCGAAGCCCAGGCCGGACTCCACCACGCTCAGAAACCGGCCGGGCCAGCCCCTCGGCGACAGGTCTCCGTAACCGAGCGTGAACAACGTCTCGCCGCTGAGGTAGGCACAAGAGGCGAGGCTGGGCGGCGCGAGGTCGTTTCCCAAGGGGTCCGCCAGAGACCAGTGAAAGAGCACAAACGAGAGAATCAAACCGCTGACCCACAACACAAATAGGGCCAACAGCGACAGCGGACCGAAAATGCTGAGGAAATACTGCCTCCGGCCGCCGGGTCGGAACCAGCCGGCAGCCTGGGCCCACAGCAGCCATTGCGCGCGGTAATACAAGCGGGCCGGCCGGTACTTTCGTGTCGCCCGGCGGGGCAGCACCATGGCCTCGAAGGCATCGGCGAGCACCACGACCAGGATCGCCAAGGCCAGGATCGCCGCCAGCAATCGCATAGGGGCTCGCAGTTCGAAGAAAGTCTCTCACCCGGCCGCGGCGCACGGTCCCACACTTGAGCCGCACTCCGCATTGGCGAGAATCCTAACGGCCCACCGCGGCCGGAGCAAGCGCCGGCCCGTGCCATTTGGCTGCCTGTTGAAGTATTCAACGGACTGTCAGGCCGCCTGGTCGGCGCGGGGCGGCTCGTCCTCCAAAAGCGACAGCACTTTGAGCAATTCGCCCGAACCATCGACGAACTTGAGCTGCCCGAGCGCCGTCAGCCAGATGGCCGAAACGCCCTCGAAATCGAAGCACATTCCGACCAGGCAGCGGTCTCGGAACAGGACCCGCTCACCCAGGGGTTTGGCGCCTGCGGCCCAACTCGCCCAGCGTCGTCTTCAAGACTTCCTGAACCTGGGTCCAATGCATGGGTGTTTGACTCCGGGGGAATTGCTGACGGAAACGGCCTCTTCTTTAGATCGGCTGGGGGGTGGCGGTCGGCGGCGGGCCGGATCGGCCGGGCGGCAAAGTCCGCTTGGTTTTCCCAATCGACCGCTGGGTGGCATTTCGCATTCTCGACCGCCAGCGGTACAATCCGGTAGTGTCGGCTTTCTTGACCACTTTGGATGGAACCAGGTCATGCTTGCGCTTGCGGTTTCTCGACAGGGCATTTTGGCCGGACTGGCCGTCGCCGGGGTATTGGCAACCGTGACGGTGCCGCTGGCGGATTTGCCCATTGCCAGCCCGCCCCTGGCAAAGCTGCTCGCCGGCGAGCCGGCCGAGCCGACTCGTTACCACCCGGGCGATTTCGTCGTCGTGACCCGCCGGGCGGAACTCAAGGTGGAAAGCAACGTGGTGGATACTGCCGACGAGGGTCTGCTGTTGGGCGTCGACCGCGTCGACGGAGATTGGCTCTGGGTGACGAACAACAAATCCGGCTGGCTGCATCGCAGTAGTGTGATTCCGGCCAGGCAGGCCGTCGAGTTGTTCACAAGCGCGTGACGGCGAGCTCCGACCGACGCGCGGTTGTTTGCCCGCCGCGGATTGGCCCGGGCTTTGAACCTGGACTTTCCCGGCGCACTGAAAGACTACAACGAAGCCCTGCGGCTCAAGCCGGCCGAAGCCCTCTATTACGGCGACCGCGGCTGCATCTTCCTGCGCTGGGCGACGCGGATCGGGCCATCGCCGACTTCAACGAGGAGGCCCGGCGAATCGACACCGAGGACGAAGCCCGGCGGGCGATCCGGCTGGAATGGCTCGAACAGCGAATTGTCGACGCTCAGGCGATCAAGGCGGCCGACACCGCGGTCACGCTGGGCGACAAGCCGTGAGCCGGACAAGCGCCCTCTACAGCTCTTCGTAATCCAGCTCGAACAACTGCTTGGCGCCGCCCACGTCCCCCGATTCGAAGCCCTGCTCGAACCAGCGCGCTTGCGCTGCTCGGAAGTTCCGTGCGTAAAGGCGTCGGGCACGACGTAGCCCTGGGCTTGTTTTTGCAGCCGGTCGTCGCCGATCTGAAACGCCGCGTTGATCGCGCGTGTCCAAGTCTCCGCGCTCCAGAAAATCGAATTTCTCCTGCGCGTGGTGGGCCCAAACGCCGGCCAGGAAATCGGCCTGTAGCTCGATCCGCACCGACATCCGCTTTTGCTCGCGCTCGCTTTGGCCAAAGCGGCCCTTGCCCGCCAGATCGGAGTAGCCCAGCAGCCTCTGGACGTGATGCCCAACCTCGTGAGCCAGGACGTAAGCCCGGGCAAACTCGCCCGGCGCATTGAGCTGCGCTGCATGTCGCGGTAGAAAGCCAGGTCGATGTAGACGTTGCCGTCGCCGCCGCAATAGAACGGCCCGACGGCGGCGTTGGCCATCCCGCAGGCCGAATCGACGTGCCCGCTGAACAGCACCAGCGTCGGTTTCTGGTAGCGCCGGCCCATTGCGGCGAACTGCTCGTCCCAGACCACCTCGGTGTCGTGAAAAATCACTTTCGAGAACTTGGCCAGTTCCTCTTCCTCGGGATCGGCCGGGCCCTCGTCGGCCGGGTGCGCCCACTTGTCCGGGCTGGCCGGGCTGATTTTGCAAACCGCCCGGGCCCAGCAGCTGCTGCGGATCGACGCCGAACACCAGAGCCAGGATGATCACGATCAGCGCCGCCCGTGCCGCTCAGGGCGACGCCGGTTGTCCTGGTCATGCGGCGCCGGTCGTCGACGTTCTCGCTTTCTTCACGCCCTTGCCAGCCGCATGTCGAATTTCCTCGCGGTTGAAAAGTGGCGGGGGGCGGCTCGGCGCGGGCCGGGCCGGTCGCATTGCATCACCCGCCGATTGTGATCGTCGGCCGCCGGTAAATCAACGCCCGCGGTTCGGCGCCAACGTGCGGGCGCCACTGCCTGGGGCGGCCGCATCGGCCGCAGGGAAACCGCGGCGGCGCTCGCCGGAAAGGATCCGCTTCAGCGGACCAGGCTCGAGGCGGTGCCCCATCGGCCGGCAAACACGAACTCGCCCAAGGGCTTGCGGGTTCTGGCCGCCAGGTCGCGCTGCCGCAGTGCGTCGGGCAGCGCGGCGGGGTCGGCGGCGTAGCCGATGGCCACGCCGGTCAACGCTTGCACGCCGTCGGGAATCTGGAACACCTCCCGGGCTTTGTCCGGCAAGATGCCGATCATTTGATGGACCGCGAGCCCCCGGGCCGTGGCCTCCAGACACAGATTGCCGGACGCCAGGCCCAGGTCGTGGATGGCGGCCGCATTGTCACGGCCGTCGAGCTTGAAACGCAGGCTGGTGCAGCCCAGGGCCAGCACCGGCGCGGCTTTGGCCCAGGCCTGATTGCCTTCGACCATGCAGGAGAGCACCCGTTGGTATTCTTCCGGCTGCTCGCGCGTGGCGACCAGGTAGCTCCAAGGCTGTTCGTTGTAGGACGAGGGGGCCCAGCGGGCCGCCTCGAACAGTGAGCGAACGTCGTCGGGCGAAACGCTGCGGTCGGAGAAGCCGTACGGGCTCCAGCGATCGACAATCAGTTCATGAATCGGATGACCGGCCGAAGCTCGTTTGTTGGCGTTCATTTTGAGAGTGCCGCGGTTTGGGAAAAAAGAAAACCGACACGCCGGCGCCGGGCCGCCCGCCTCGGCGCCGTCGACAGCCGGGATTGTAGGGCTCGTCTTCGAAATCGGCAAGAAACTTCAACGGCGGGTTGCAGGCTCAGTCCAATCGTCCGGCTGGTTTTTCGGCGTCGGTTGGCGGCGGCTTCGGCGGACCTTCCTCCTTGTCGCCCATGCCGCCATCCAGAACCAAGTGCGCAGCGCCAGGGTGGCGATCACAATGCCGATGATCGGCGCGTCGAAGGCTAATAGCCCGACCCAAAAGGCCAGTGGTGCGCCGAGAATCGCCGCAACGATAGTCAAACCGGTTCGCCGGCCGGCATTCGGCCTCTCCTTGGGCCGGGCGCCCGAAACGGACGCGGTTGACGAAACCAAGAGCAGAGCAGCGGGCGCGATCAACAGGGCCGCCCGTGTTCGGCCTTGCGCCAGGACATCGGCGGGTGGCACTGCGCCAAACAAATCAAACCCCACGAAGGCAAACAGCACGAGGCCCCACCAGCAGCCCAGCGAGCCAAGGGCAACCAGCGCGATGCCGGTGCGGCGTCCGAGCCGCGGGGTGATGCGATGCCGAACGGTCACGAAGATGATCCAAACGGCGCACAGCGCGATCGTTTCTGCCCAAATGGTCAGAATCGGGGTTTCTTGGGCGAGCGGTGGCCAGCAGGTTGCCGTTTGCGCAAACCAATCGCCAGCGCCACCAAGAAACGCAAGGTGAACCGGAGGCTGAATTGCATGCGGCCCATCCTACCGCGGCGGCTTTCGGCCGCAGCGATGGACCGTGCCCGCAAACCTTACGGATCGCTCGTGTTGTATCGGTGGCAGGGGTCGCAAGCCGGTCGCCGGAAAGCTTTCTCGGGCCGTGGAGCGGATACCGATGGCAAAAGGGTGGGCGCCGGGTCGAATCCATCGGCTACCGGTGCGCCTCTGGCCAGCGGTGTTTCCTGGCTAAGGGAGCGCACGAATAACTTCGGCTTTCGGCAGACCCTCACGCTACGCTGTCCCTGGAGGGAGAGGGGTTGCGGGCGGAAGTTATTCTTCGTTCGCCTGACACGGATGATTCTTGAGTTTCGGGGGACGGCTCACGGAAAACCGCACCCCAAGCACGGAGGCGGCGGTGCCACGAATTGTGCTGCGAACGTCTGCCGCGCTGGCTGCCCTGGCCGGTATTCTTGTCCTTGCGCCGGTCCGGCTTTCAGCCAGGCGCCCGCCGACTGGTCCACCAGCACCTGGCCGACCGGCAATCCAGGCCCGATTAATTCCGCCGCCGGCAATCTGCCGGGTAGCGTCGGCGGCTTGACCGTGCTCTCCGGGTACTCTGCGGGTTGCTTCGCCGCGGCTGATCAACCGGTCCGAGGGCCCGCGGACCCCGCCTTTGCGGTCGGGCGCAGAGCGGCCCCATTCAGGCCGGCGATGCTCCGGCAACCGGCGGCTCGACCTGGTCGGCTTTCGGATCCTCGCTGGGCGGCTACGGACGAACGGCCGGCGGATGGTTCGGCAACGCTTGCCCGCAGTGCGACGACAGTCCCACACATGGGATCGTGGGCCTGGTGGGTTACGATTCCTTCCGCGGCGTGTCGGACGACAGTTGGCAGAACAACGGCATCCACGCCGGTTTCAACTATGGCACGCGCTTGGGAAAATTCAGCGAGCTAACGGGCATCGGTTTCCAGATCGGCGGCACCATCGGCATTTACGATTGGGCGGGCACCGATTATCGTCCTGCCAATCAGGACAAAGCCCAGACGCAAGGTTTCGTCACGTATGGCCTGTTTCGCAAAGCGAACGAAAACTGCCGCTGGAGCGCTGCCGTCGTCCAGGACTGGATGATCAACAACAACTTCGGCGAGTACTCGGAGAACCCGACGTTGAGCCAGGTGTGCGCCCAAGTCGGATATGCCGCCAATGCTTGGAACGAATTCGGCATTTGGCGTGCCTGCCGAACGTCGGAAGCGACGAGCAATATCAGCGGCCTGGGGCCGACAACCTGGCGGGGCGTGAATCAACTCAACCCCTATTGGCATTACAAGTGGGGGCCCGGCGGAGCCGACACCACCATCTGGGTCGGCGTGCCCGAACATACTCGCCTGGCCGGCGGTGGCAGCCTGGGCGACTATATCGCCGGCGCTCTGGCCAACGTGCCGCTGAGCGACCGCGTGGGCCTGTACACCCTGGTAACGTATATGCACCAATCGTCCAGCGCGGGTGCAGTCGGTTCGACGGAGGAAGCGTGGAACTTCACCACCGGCCTGTCTTTCTACCCGCGGCGCAACGCCCGCACCGGCACGGTGGCCGGCCAGTGCTGGATGCCGCAATTGCCGGTCGCCAACAACGGCACGTTCCTGGTCGACACGAATAACCATTAGCCCGGCAGCAAGTGCGGAGTCGGGTCGTGTTATGCCGATCGCAACGGCGATAGCGGCTGGCCGCGTGAACTAGACTTTCGATGCCGGACGGGTTGTCCGCCCGTGGTCCGCTCCCAGCACGAGAGGCATCATGCTACCCAGTCCTTGCGCCGACGCCGTCAGTCCATTCACGCTCGATAGTCCGCCGACTTCGGCCCGACTGATCGAGGCCACCGAGATTCGCTTCTCGGAAATCATCGCGGCCTTGTCGGTGGCGCTCGACATTACGCAGGGGCATCCCGAGGGGCACTGCATGCGCACGGCGCTCGTCGGAATGCGTTTGGCCGAGGAGCTGCGGCTATCCGTTGCCGACCGCTCGGCCCTGTTCTATGCCTTGTTGCTCAAAGACCTGGGTTGCTCGAGCAATGCCGCGAAGATCACGTACCTGTTCGGCGCGGACGACCACCTGGTCAAGCGATCGATCCGGATGATCGACTGGACGAGTGCCGGCCAGTCGTTCAAAAATTGCTGGACGCAGTGTGCGCCCGGCGGATCGTTGATCGAGAAGCTGTTGAAAATGGCCGCCATGGCCAAGAGCGGCGTGGAGGGAGCGCGAAAGATTTCGGAAGTGCGCTGCGAGCGCGGCGCCGACATCGCCCGCATGCTGCGACTGCCCGAGGCCACCTCGCAGGCTATCCGCAGTCTCGACGAACACTGGGACGGCAAAGGGCAGCCCTATGGAACCGCCGGCCAGGCCATTTCGCTGCTGGCGCGAATCTGCTGCTTGGCGCAAACGGTCGAGGTGTTCTTCACGACCTACGGACTGGAAGCGGCCCTCGACGTGGCCTGCCAGCGGCGGGGAGAATGGTTCGATCCGCAACTGGTCGATGCGCTGCAGGCCTTCAAGAGTGACACGGGCTTCTGGAACCGGCTGTTGGGCGATGAACTGGTGGTCGAACTCGGACGCTGGGAGCCCGAAGACACCGTGCTGCTAGCCGACGACGCTTGCCTGGACCGCGTCGCCGAAGCGTTCGCCAAAGTGGTCGACGCCAAGAGCCCCTGGACGTTTCAGCACTCCACGCGCGTGGCCGAGATCGCCGTCGGCGTGTCGCAGCAATTCGGCTGCACGCCCCAACTACAACGCGACGTGCGCCGCGCGGGCTTGTTGCACGATATCGGCAAGCTGGGCGTATCGAATCTGATTCTCGACAAGCCGGGCAAGCCGACAGAAGAGGAATTCGATCAGATCCGCAAGCATCCCGATTACTCGCAGCAGATCCTGCAGCAAGTCGGCGCCTTTCAGACGCTGGCCGACGTGGCCAGCGCCCATCACGAGCGGCTCGACGGCCGCGGCTACCATCGCCGGCTCGGCGGCGGGCAGCTTCCCTGGGTGGCCCGGGTGCTGGCGGTCGCCGACATTTACGAAGCGATGTCCGCCAAGCGTCCCTACCGCGACGCGATGAGTTGGGATCGAATCCAGCAGATCATGACGGCCGACGCCGGCAATGGCGTCGACCCCGATTGCTTGCGGGCGCTGGAGCGTTGGCTGCAGCACGCCGAGATGGCGTCGCGCGTCGAAGCCCAGCTCAGCGAAGTCGATCGCCTGCTGGCTGAACTCTAAGACGCCCAGTTAAGGCCAACGCACGAAGGCTGGCCGCTGATGGCTGAAGGCTGAGAACGGACGAGCCGGGCCTCTGCTACTTCGGTCAGAGCGTCGCACCTCAGGCTTCCGCTCGGCTGACTTCGGCGAGCTCAGTCGAGCCGAGCTCGCCGCCGGCTGCCTTCCGCCTTCATCTTTTCATTCGTTCTCGGTCCAGTCGGCCTCGAACTCGCCGGCCGCGGAGGAGGACGCCGTCTTGAACAATCGGCTGCGGCGGACGGGCCAGTTGGCCGATCCCTGGCCGATGACCTCGGCCAATTGCTGCATGATTTCGTTCTGAATGGCCAGTTCGGCCTGCTGGGCCGCGGCAAAGCTGGCGCTGCGCATCAGTGCCTCTTGGAACTGGCCGGCATCGCCCGACATGGTGGGCATCGACATGCCACCGCCGCCCCCTCCGCCCCCGCCGTGAAAGCCGCCGCCGCCTCCGCCGCCCGACTGGCCCGACTCGATCTGCTGTTTGAGCATTGCCGTGCGCTCTTCCCACTGCTTGTTGGCCGATTCCATGCTGGCTTGCCACATTTCGGTTTGCCGCTGCATGAGCTTTTCCAGCGCGCTCGGTGACTCCGTCGGAGATTCCGCCACCGCCGGTCTGCACGTTTTTCAGCGTGGCGCCGCCTTTGAAGCGGCCGATCAGCTCGCGGTTCACGCGGGTGTCGACCGCCAGCAGCAGCCGAGTCTCCACCTGGTCGCAGACGAACATTCCCAACATCAAGAGCACGGACAGCGCCAGAGCCAGCGCCGTGGTGTCGAACACCATTTCCAGGCCGGGCACGATCGTGGCCAGCAGATTTCCCGACGCGTCGGGAGCCAGATTGGCCACCGCCGCGCCGATGCCCACGACGGTTCCCAGCGAACCGACGAACGGAATCGCCCAGATCATCATCCGCACCGAGCCGTAACTGGCGTGTCTCCGCGCCGCGTCCTGATCGGAGAGGGCTGCGCAGCTCTTCCTCGAAGGTGTCCGTGCTCGCTTTGCGGGAAAGATACTCCAAGGCGGGCGCGCAGTCGCTCGAACAGATAAGTGCGAAACACCCGCGAGGGTTGCTTGTCGAGCCGGGCCAGCAGCAACCCGCAATCCGACATCGGCTGCCCCTGCGGCGCGGGGTCGAAATAGGTCAGCCGCAGGGCTTCGAATTGGCCGGCCAGATCGAGGGCCTTGAGCACGATGGCCGCCAGGCCGACGAAGAACATGCCCACGCAAATATACGCGGCCCAATGTCCGGCCAGGTAGCGCGCCACGAGCGGGTGTTCGAGCAAGCCGGCGTCGATGGCGGCATAGAAGCCGGCGGTCGCCAGCCCGCCCCACAACATCGGGTTGCGCAGGATGGCCTGCATGATTGCCTGAGAACGTTGCATCAAAGCGATCCTTCCAAAGGCGCCTTACAGCACACGGGCACGGGTTCCTCCACCGCCACCGACCGACCGCCTGCCGGCACGGTCGGTCAAATCATCGTTTGGGCAGCCCGTCCTGGGCTGCCGCCCGGACCGGCTCCTCCACGGCCGGCGCATAGACCGGCAGTTGACCATACTCCAGTTCGAGCAATTGAACGGCGAAACTCGTGACCATCAATCGGCCGCCGCGCGAACTCCAGGCTTCCGGCGCCGGCGGCTCCAGGTGCCAACTGCCCGCCGCACAGCCGCTGTGACATTGCGTCTCCATCAGCGAGCGGCGCAGGGCATGGAACCAAACCTGCCAATCCGCCGTGGCGAAATTGCGCATTGTCGGGCTGCCGAAATACCAGTAGAAAACATCTTGCGAGAAGGGGCTGGTCGGCAAGTGGGCCAGCATGTACTCGCGGCCTTCGGCCAGCGCCGGATTGTTCGGCGGCAGTCCTTCGAGCTGGCGGCACAACAGTCCGATGGCCGTCATCGTGGCCGTGACCGGCCGGCCCGGCTCGTAACAAAACAGTCCGCCGTGTTTGCCATCGGCGACCGAGCGCAGCCAACGGTCGGTCTGGGAAAGGCAAACCGGATCGACTTTCAGCCCGGCCCGCTGGGCGCTGGCCAGGGCCAGCACTTGCCAGCCCACGATCGACGTATTGCCCAATCCACCCGGCTCGTAATGCCAGCCGCCGGTGGCCTTGTTCTGGGCCTTGACGATGAAGCCGACAGCCAATTGAGCGGCTGCGCCGATCTGCCGGTCGCGGGTCAGGGCAAAGTTCTCGCTCAGGGCCAGCGTGGCGATCGCATGCGGATACATGCGTCCTTCGGCACCGGCCGATAGATCGCCATTGGGCTGTTGATGCTCGACGAGCCAGTGCAGGGCCCGATCGATCGCTTCGGTGTACGGCCCGGAAGTGGCTTGGGTGTGTCCGGCTCCAAAGAAGGGCACCAGCGCAAGCCCCGTGGCCGCGGCATCGGCGCCGGTCGCTCCCAGCTGATCGCAGCGCTGCCCCTGGCAATGCTGATCGAAGGCACTCAGCGTCCAGCGGCCGTCGCGCTCCTGATGCCGGGCGAACCAGTCCAGGGCCGCGGCAATGGCCTTTTCGGCCGCCTTGGCCGCGGCGACCGTGTCGATGTCGACCGGCACCACCGGCTCGCCGGCCTGCGCTGTGCTGGCGTGATATTCTTCGCTGGCCGCCGGATCGTCTGCCGCGGAGGCCGCGGCGACATTGGCCGGATCGCTCTGCCCCAGCGGATCCGCGCTGCGGCGCCCAGGGCGCGGGGCCGCGGCAAGTTGAAGCGAGGATTCTCGACTTCCTCGGTTTCTTCGGCGTTGATTGGCGGGGCATGGTTGGCTTTACGAGTCCGCAGACTGAGCGGCAGCGTAAGCAAGGCGGCGACGCAGGCCACATGGCAGACGGCACTGGCGGCATAAAACAGGCCCGTGCCTCGCACCCATTTCTTCCGCCGCGGCTTAGCCGGGCGAGCGCCCGGCGCCGTGGCACCAGCGCCTGCCGGGCGCGGCGAACCGACAGCACTGCTCGTGGAGCGCGCGGCGCTGGCATCGGTGGCCGCAAGACGCGGTTTGGCGGACTCGTTGACCACGGCACTGCCCGCCGTGCGCGGCGCTTGGGCAGCGCTGCCCGCGGCAGGGGTGGCGCCGGCGCCGCTGCCCGCAGGACGCGGCACGACGGACCCGCTGGCCGCCGGCCGCGGCGCGGCGCCGGCAGCCTGGACCGCGGGGCGTGCCGGCCCAGGTTGGGCTCGGCGGATTCCGGCCAGTTCCAGCCAGGCGGCAGGCGACAGGTAGTAACGAATCGACCTCTTCACGAACGGCACGTCCTTGTGACCAGTGGTCCCGGGGAATCTGACCCCAGCGAGATCAGGCTGCTTTCGAAGTTTGCTGCGCAGACTCGTCCCGGGCCGGCAGCGCCGGCGGGATCTGCGACAGGGCCAGTTGAGTCAGTGAATCGATTTGAGCCAGGGTCGATCGCACGCGCCGGGCAAACAGGTGCGAGGCGGCCGCGGCCGGAATGGCCACCACGAATCCAACCGCTGTGGTCACCAAGGCCAGCCGCGATGCCCGACATCAGGGGCTCGGCCAATCCCGACTCGGGCGGCGAGACGGCCAGTCCGTCGAGCAACCCGATCACCCCCAGCACGGTTCCCAGCAGGCCGATCAGCGGCGCGCTCGTGGCCACGGCGGACAGCAGGCCCAAATTGCATTCCAGGCGGATCCGCTCGCGCCAGCGGGCGCTTTGCATGGCGGCGGCCGCGGCCTGCAATCCTTGATCGGCTTTGATTAATCCGGCGGCCAGCACCTGGCACTCGGCCGAGTTGTGCCGCACCAGGGCGGCGCGGGCTTTGGCCAGGTCGGCGGCGCGAAACAGTTGAAAGACCTGCTTGGCCAGCTCATCGCCGTCCAAGCGACGTTTCCAAAAAAACCAGCCTCGTTCCAGCATGATGGCAAAGCTCACCACGCTCAGCCCGAGCAGTAGCCACAGCACCCACTCGGTGCCGAATTCGGCGACGATCAGCAGCGCTTCGCTGAGGGTCATACGTTTCCAATCCTAGGTTCACTCTGTTGCGCCGCATCGGCCGGCAGCGGCAATCGAAACCGAGCGCGACGCGTTGCCGCAACCTGCGCCCTCGCTCGCGCTCGGCCGTGCTAGCAGCGGAACTTTGAGGCGGCATAGGATAGCGACAGACGTTCCACCGGTGGAAGAGCAATGCGCCGCGAAGCGAAAAAGCCGATTTGACACGCGATGCCCAGAGGAGAAGGGGATCGGGGGATGACTGGGGATACGGGGGATGAACGGGGAAAGGCGGAACGCGGAATGCGGAAACGGGGCCCGGAGGGCGACTCGCCCTTGGGCAATGCGCTACCGGGGGGGAGGAGCCGCAATTCGGAGCGCGTCCCGTTTCTCGCTCGCAGCGGTTGGCCCGATTTGGTTGACGGGTGCCGGCCACAACGATTAACGTGCATCGCATCTTCTGAGGAACTCTATGTCTGATACCGCCCCGAAAGCTGTCGTGCTGGCCGGTCCGAATAGCGCCGGCAAATCGACTTCGGCGGCGAAGCTGCTGCGTGGTGCCTTGAAAGTCGACGAGTTTGTCAACGCCGACACGATTGCTCAAGGGCTGTCTGCGTTTGCCCAAGATCGTGTCGCTTTTCAGGCCGGGCGAATCATGCTGAGGCGGCTTGCCGAACTAGCCGCTGCCCGCCGCAGTTTCGGCTTCGAAACGACCCTCGCCAGCCGATCCTACGCAACCTGGCTATCCCGGCTGCGGGCGTCCGGTTACTGAGTGCATGTTGTGTTCTTGTGGTCATCCAGCCCAGATGAAGCAGTCGGTCGCGTTGCCGAACGGGTCCGGACCGGGGGGCCACGACGTGCCGGAGTCGACGATTCGCCGGCGGTACGACGCAGGTCTTAGAAACTTCTTGATGTTGTATGTGCCGCTGGCCGACTCGTGGCAGTTGAACGACAATAGCATTATGCGGACGCCGCGTCGTATCGCCGTCGGCGGAATTCACGGCCCCGCCCAAGTCCACGATCAATTGACCTGGCAGGCAATTCTTGACCGAGTGCGGGAACGATGATGGAACTGTACCAATACGACGCCGAGACGCTTCGACAGATGCTGGCCGACGCAGACGCCGTGGATGCCGCGGTCCGCGAGTCGGTCCGCGAGGCGCTGCTCATGCACAAACGACTCGGCAATCCGGTCGTCTCGTGGGAAAATGGTCGAGTCGTTTGGATTCCGGCCGACCAGATCCCAGTCGACTTTGACGGCACGACGGAGTGATCCCGGCGAGGGAAGACGGCGATGGTTGGCTTTCGAGTCGCGGCCGCACTTCTCTTCCAACCGGCCGTGCCGCTAGGCGGGTGGCGCCGTCCGTTTGTCGTGATCGTCCACGATGGCTAGCGGGGTTGCTTGCAGCTTGAGGGCATAGGTCGAGAGTCGCATGATCGTGGCGTGCAAGTGATTCTGGGCTTCCATGAGGGCCGTGGACTGAGCCTCAAGTTTTTCAATTTGGTGCGACAACTCTTCAAGCGTTCTCTTAGGCATGATCCGGATTATAGCAAACTCGAATGCAAGTTGAAGCAGGACTACGAACCGGCACATTCCGGGCGGCTTCCGCCGGACGTCTAATCCGTGACGCTGACGCGATAGTCGCGGATCTTGGCCTTGTTGCACAGGTTCATCACCGAGGCCACGCGCTGCCAGCGGCAGTTCTTGTCGGCTCGGATGATCACGCTGGCCCGGCCCGGATTGTCGACGTGGGCCTGCTCGAGCACCCGCAGCAGGTCGGGCTCGGTCAGCTTGGCTTGCTGGACAATGAAGTGGCCTTCGGCGTCGACGTTGACGATCAGCTCTTTCGGCTTGGCGACGAGCGGCTTGGCCTCGCTGGCTTGCGGCAACAGCACTTTGAGCTCGCGCTCCTTGAGGGCGTCGAGCGCCACCATCGTGGGCACGGTGATCATGAATACGATCAGCAGCACCAGCACCACGTCCACAAGGGGCGTGACGTTGATGTCGGTGATCATCGCATCTTCGCCTTCATCGGCGTAACTGCTGGTACTACCGGCCATCGGGCACCATCGGCGGCTTGGGAGTTCGGACGACGGCGGGCGCCGACTCCGGTTTCATGTGCGAGAGCAACAGGTGGGCCAGCGAGTCCGCCCGGCCGATCGTCGACCGCACGCGGCGCTGGAAGATATTGAAGGCGATAACGGCCGGAATCGCCACGCACAGGCCGACGGCCGTGGCCACCAGGGCTTCGAAGACGCCGGCCATGACGGCATTGGCCGTGCCCCCCTGGGCGCCCTGGTTGTTCGTCATGTCGTGGGCCGCCTTGACGATGCCCAGCACCGTGCCCAACAGTCCGATGAACGGCCAGTTGCTGCCCACCGTGCCGAGGACCGGCAGATAGGCGTCCAATCGCAACCGTTCGCGGGCCTTGGCGCTGAGCATGGCTTCGCTCACCGCATGCACGCCGCGCGGGATCTGGCTGATGCCTGCCGCCAGGATGATGCACTCGGCAGCTTTCGAATTGCGCACCAGGCCGAGCACCTGTTCCAGGTTTCCGGCCCGCAGCGCCGCTTTGAGCTCGGTGGTCAGCGTCTCGATGTTGACGCGGCGCACCGAATAGAAAACGATCCGCTCGAAGATGATCGCCACGCTGACGAAGCTCAGCGCCACCAGGATCCACAGGACCCACTCGGCGCCCAGGAACGTCATGTGCAGGAACAGTTCGGTAAGGTTCATGGCATTGCTTTCGCGGACCTTGTTGTCGCTTTCGCGATCAGGGTATTAGCAGGGCGGTTGTGGGTTTTCGCTTTTGCGGATCTGGGACGAATCGGTGCCGATCTGCGCGACGGCGGCAAGGTCGCTCCGAATGAGCGCAGCGATCACCGCGGTTTACTCGTTGAGGTTTTTCGACGCAGTCTCCAACGGACCGTCCGCAGGCGTTTCGGCGCAAGGTGGGAATGTTGCCGACAGTCGGGGAATCGGTGGGACAAGACGTCGCCTGGCGACCGGCCTCGACCCGTCCGAACTTGGAAAACACCGCTGGCAAAACGATCCGCGCCGGCCGGCACGCCGCCCGCGTGCGCTTCGGTCGGTAGGAATCGGACCTGAATGCCTCCCGTTCCTGGGCAATCCCTCGCACTATTATAAGCTGGACGGAGCCCCGGTTGGCAAGTCATTTTTCGCCCGGATTCCTGCGTCCGGCCAGCCCGCGGCGGGCGGACAACGCCCAGCGGCGTGGTGGGAGATTATCGTCCGATCGGCAGATTCGCTCCACCGGGCGGCACTACCGGGCGGCCAGCGTGGCCGCCATTTCGCCGTGGCCGACAACGCGGCCCGCTTCGAGCACAATTACCTGCTGGGCCAGCCGCCGCACATCCGCCTGATCGTGGCTGACCAGCAACGTGGGCACGCGCCACTCGCAGAGCGCCCGCTCCAGATAGTCGACGATCCGCCCCTTCAGGTCTGAGTCGAGGGCCGTCAGCGGTTCATCCAGCAGGAGCAAGTCGGGCCCGCGAGCAGAGCCCGGCCGAGCGCCGTCCGCTGCGTTTCTCCGCCGCTGAGGAATCGCGGGCGGCGGGCCAGCAGATCCCCGAGTTCGAGAATCGCGACCACCCGCTGGAAATCGACCTGACGTGCCGGCCGGCGCCGCAGGCCGTAGCGCAGATTTTGTTCGACAGTCAGGTGCGGAAATAGCCGCTGGTCCTGAAACAGGCAACCGATCTTGCGGCGCTCGGGCGGCAGCGCCACGCCGCGCGCCGTGTCGAGCACCACATGGTCTGTCAATCGGACGAAACCCTGCTGGGGCCGCAGCGTGCCGGCGATGATCGCCAAGGTGCTGCTCTTGCCCGCGCCCGAGGGGCCGAACAGCGCCGTGACGCCGTCGCCGATCTCGAAGGCGGCTTCCAGGACGAAACCCGATGCAAAGCGGTGACGGCACTGGAACTGGAGACGGGTCATCAGCCGGCCGTCAGCCGGGCCCGTCCGCGGCGTTCGAGGAATTCGCCGCCGGCCATGGCGGCGGCGGCAATCAGGATCGAGGCCAGCACCAGGCTTTGGGCCTGGTCGGCGCCGCCGGGCGACTCGATCAGTCCGTAAATCTCCAGCGGAATCGTCCGCGTTTCGCCCGGGATGCTCCCCGAGATCATGATCGTGGCGCCGAACTCGCCGATGCTGCGGGCAAAAGCCAATACCGAGCCGGCGATGATCCCGTCGCGCACCAGCGGCAGCGTGACGCTGAAAAAGGCATCGAGCGGCCCGGCGCCCAAGGTCCGCGCAGCTTGCTCGAGCCGGACGTCGATGCTGCCGAAGGCCAGCCGGATCGAACGCACCATGAGCGGAAACGCCATGACGGCCGAGGCCAGAGCGGCCGCCTTCCAGGTGAACACGATTTGCAGGCCCAACAGACGATCCAGCCAGCGGCCGATCCATCCTTGGCGGCCAAAGGTCACCAGCAGCAGATAGCCGGTCACCACGGGGGGCAGCACCAGCGGCAGGTTGACCAGCGTTTCCAGCAGCGTCTTGCCCCAGAAATCGCGGCGGGCCAAGAGCCAGGCCACCGCGATGCCCAGCGGCAAGCTGCCGGCTGTGGCCATCGCCGCCACCTCGACGCTAAGACGGATTGCCTGCCACTGGTCGGGCGAGAACGGATCGAAGCGCCGATTTATTTCAGCAATCGAAATCCACAGTCGACGAATTTTTGGCCCGCGGTTTGAGAACGCAGGAACTCGAAAAACTGCACCGCCGCCGGATTCTTCTCGCCGTGCTTGAGCAGCACCAGCGGATAGACCACCTTCTCATAGCTTGCGGTATCGAAGGTGAACGCCACCTCGACTTTGTCGGACGCCAGGGCGTCGGTCCAGTAAACGACTCCCGCCGCCGCTTCGCCGCGTTCGACAAACGTCAGCGTGAATCGCACGTCTTGCCCACGGACGATTTTCTTCTCGTCGACGAGCCGGTCGTAAATGTCTTCGGCCTTCAGCGCCTGTTCGGCGTACATGCCGGCCGGCACTTTGTCGCCAGCCAGGGCGACGTGCTCGACTTTCTTTTCCAGCAAGTCTTTCGGCTTCTTGATGCCAGTCGGATTGCCCTTGGCGACGACCAGGACCAGATCGTTGGTCAGCAGCGGCTGAGTCTTGGCGGCCTGCCCCTCGTCGCGCACCTTGTCCGCCCACAGCGAGTTGGCAGCCAGAAACAGGTCGGCGTCGGCTCCATTGAGGATTTGATTGGCCAAGGCGTTGGTCGGCCCGGAACTGATTTTGACCTCGATCTTCGTCTGGTCGGTAAATGCCGCGGCGACTTGCTTGACCGCGTCCTGCGTGCTGGCGGCGACGAAGATCGTCAGCGTGCCGGGCTTGTCCGCGCCGCCCGCGCGGCTGCTGTTCGCTGCCAACGACGCAAGCGCAAGGCAAACGGCCAGCCAGCGATGGATTGATTTGCGACGCATGTTTCTTCTCGCCGGGGCAGACGTTCGGGGGCGGAGTTCTTGCGGTACGTTTCAGGCCGCTCAATCAGCGCTGCACGTGGTAGTAATACGTACGGTACTCGCCGCCCAGCACGAACGACCCGTCCGGCTGGACCGGAACTTTCGTGCCCGTGGGAACGCCGTAAACGTCGAGCACGTTCACGCTGGCCGGGGCGGCTCCTTTGAGCTTCAGCGTTGCCTGGACGGGCTCCATCAATAGCGGCGGCCCGCCGATGGCCAGCAGGTGCTTGCCGTCGTCACTGTACTGTGTGTTGGTCTGGGTGTCGCGGGCCATGGCGGTAATCAGGATGTCGTGCGAATCGGCCAGCGGTTTGTTATCGAGCGGGGTGAAAATCAGCGAGACGAACGGAGTCGCGATCTTGGCCGAGACGCCGGGCAATTCGACGGTCCGATCAGCGGCACGACCCACGATGGCCTGGGTTTTGGCCGCCTGCAAAGTGACCAACTGCCGGCCGTAGTCCCAGATCAGCTCGCCGGTCATCGAGCGGACGGTCTTGGCCGACTTGTCCCAATACTTATCGAAATCGACGGCCGTGGGCTTGCCGCCGCCGAAACTGACGGTCACCCGGCCGATGGCCAGCGCTTCGACCGGCGTGACAAGTTGGCCTTTCACGGTCTTGACGTCATGCCCGCCGCCGGTGAAATCCTGCTTCAGCGGGTCGACGCCGGAGTAAAGTTCGTCGATCTTCAGATGCCGGGCGGCCGCGACCGGCCCTTCCTTGATATGCCGGTGGGCCACGGCGAAAGACAGCGCCGGAAACTGGCCGATGTAATGCGGCGTGTCGGTCACGTAGCTGGACAGGCCGGGCCAGCCGTCCCCCGGATAGCTGCGGCTGTTGAGAAAATGGTACGAGGCGTCCCAGCCCTGCAAGCCCAGGCCGTAAAAGGCCACCAGCGGCGCGGCCTCGAGCTTCCACTGGTTCGGCGGCAGTTGCGTCCACTCGGTGCAACTGAACGGACGATCGGCGACCTGATACAGACCGATGCTGAGCAAGCCCGAGCCGGGCTGCGTCAGATGCGATTCGTTATGGATCTCGCCCAGGCTGATGCCGTGCCCACCGGTACCGCCGCCGGTGTAATTGTGGCGATCGATCATGTCGGCGGCAGTGTCGCAGTAGAGATTGGCCGGGTCGGAGGCCGGGCCGCCGGCGCGCCAAGCGGTGGTGACGGTGACGGCCCGGTAGCCCAAGTCGCGGATTTCCTTCTCGCGGCGCTGGTAAAATCCGCGCTGCAAATCGGTGAGAAAATGGATGTAATCGCCGGCCCGCGCGGTCTGGCCTTCGAATCCTGGCCCGGGCCCGTTTTCGCCCAGTTGCCAGGCGGCCATGAGTTCCAGTTCCCCTTGCCCCCAGGCATCGCCGCCGTGGAGCTTACCCCAGGCTTTCTAAGATCGCGGCTTCGCTGCCGTACTTTTTTTTGGCCCACTCGAAGAATCGCTGCCGCAAGCGCTTGGTGTGCAGCGGCCATTTCTTGCCGCCCGGCAGATCGCCGAGCGGAAAGTGAAAGAAAATGCAGTCCTCGTTCTGAAACTCCAGCACGGCCAGGCCCGGATCGTCGACCGGCCGCAAGCCGGTGTAGGGGTTCTTGTGCAACAAGACCGCCTTGAGATAGTCGATCTGCAAGTCTTGCAACTTGGCGCTCGACGTTCACCAGGCCGTAGGTGTTGCGCAAGTTCTTCGACGGGTCGACGACATCGAGCTCGGCAAACAGTTCCGGAGCGTAGCCATCGGCCGGGCCGATTTTCTGGCCGTAGAACACCGACCAGGTCATGTAAATGCCGTTCTTCTTCAGCTCGGCGCACCACCAGTCCCAGGCGTCGAGCCGCTTTTCGTCGAACTTGCCGCCGACGAGCGGTCCCAATTCATCGGCCAGGGGATGCTGACGGATCATGTTGACGCCGTTCTTGCGCAAGTAGCGGGCCCGCTGGCTGAGTTGTTCGCGATTGAACTCGGCGCCTTGCAGATTGGCCCCGCAGCCCCAGAACTGGATCGGCTGTTTCGACTTCTGGAATCGCAGATGCTCGCCGTCGCGGCTCGAGAAAGCCGTGCTCGCCGGCCGGTGACTCGATGTACTTTGACATGTCGGTCACCGAGTCGGGCGAGAACGGATCGACGTCGAACACGACCGGAAACCACGTCGTCGCTGCCGCTCTTGCCGGGCCGGCTCGAACTGGGTTTGTTGGTGCCCGAGGGAACGAACGGCACCCGGGTGAAGCAAAAACAGTCGATGCCGCCGCTGTTGGCAATTTCGCCGTGGATGTTGAAGGCGATGGTATTGCCGCCGGCGGGGAGCTGGACCTTGCCGACTTTGACCCAAGCCAGAAAGCGGTGGTCCGGCTTGTCGGAGACCATGTACTCGCCGCGTTTGTCGGCAAAGTCGATTTCCTTCCAGTCGGTGTTGTTGAGTTTGTAGGCCACTTTGGCGGCAAACGGATTGCCGCGCCACCAGAAGGTGTACTGGTCGGCCTTGGCGACGTCGAACTTGTAGGTGGCGCGTTCCCGGCTTGTTGCCGTCGTAGTGCGACAGCCAATCGCCCCCGGACATGCCCTCTTTCTTGACGGCGTCGTACCAGCCGTGTTTGGTGACATCGGCGGCCGCAGGTTTTTCGCCCTCGATCCAGATCGCTTCGTCGGCCGTGGCCGATGGTTCGGCCTCTGGCGCGGCCCCGCCCGGCTTGAGCGTGCCGGACGGGACAAACCCGCTGTTGTCGAGCAGAAAGCAGTCGATGCCGCCGCTATTGGCAATGTCGCCGTGGATGTTGAAGGCGATGGTGTTGTCGCCTGCCTTGAGCGCCACTTTGCCCACCTTGACCCAAGCCAGAAAGCGATGATCGGGCTTTTCGGAGATCATGTATTCGCCGCGCTTTTCGGCGAAATCGATTTCCACCGGCGCGGCGCCGTTGAGCGCATACGACACTTTGGCGGCCAGCGGATTGCCGCGCCACCAGAAGGTGAACGGACCCGCCTCAGGCGACTCGAACTTGTAGCTGGCCGTGCCCGGCTTGCCCTGATCGTAGTGCGACAACCAGTCGCCCCCCGACATCCCCTCTTTCTTGACGGCGTCGTACCAGACGTGCTTGTTGACGTCTTTCTGGGTAGCCGCTTCTCCCTCGATCCAGATCGAAGTGGCCCCGGCCGGCACGGGGCAGGCCGTCACGGCGAAGAGCGGCACGAGCAGTCTGGCTACGAGTGACCCCGTCGCGAATCTCATAAAATGTCAATGCCTGGATGAACGATCTCGAACTCGAACCGCCGTGGAGGCGGTCAGCCGCACGGTTCTCAATAGACGCCAGATGACGCACCGACGTCAATGGCCGGCCGGCCGCCCAGGACGACGCCGCGCTGACCCCCAGCGCCAATGTCCGCGCGGCTGCCGGTTCCAGGTTTCGGTCCCAGTGGCCATGGTGTACAAGGAAAGGCCGGCCCCGAAGCAACCCGGACTGGAGAAATCTTGAACCCGAACCCGGCCCCATCTCCGCGTCGCCGCGGCGCCGTCGCGGTCATCGAGCGCGACGACCGGCTGCTGGTCATTCGTCGTGCGTCGTGCGTTGTTGCACCGGGCGTATTGTTTTCCCGGTGGCGGCATCGAAGCCGGTGAAAGCGAGCCTGAGGCGCTGGTCCGCGAAATCGCGGAGGAGCTCGGCGTGAGCGTGCGCCCGTTGCGGCGCGTCTGGCAAAGCGTGACTGCCTGGCAAGTGGAACTGGCCTGGTGGCTGGCCGAATTATCCCGCGATGCCCAGCTTGTGCCCAATCCGGCGGAGGTCGAATCGGTCCATTGGGTATCGGTGGCGGAATTGTCCGCTTGGCCGGGCCTGCTGCCGAGCAACCACGATTTCCTCAGAGCGCTCGCTGCCGGCGAGTTTACTCTTCGTCGCCGGCCGGATGATAGCGCCGGTTGAAGACGGCCGGATCGAACGGATCGACGTCGTCGGAGGCGCTCGTTTCCGCGGTCGGATCGTCGCCGGCCCGGCCCGAGGACGGGCCCGGCGGTCGCCGCACCGCGGCCGTCGTGCCTGGCTGACTCTCGGGCGATGGATTGGCCACGGCGCGCGGCGTCTTGTGCGACGATTGGCGCTTTGCGGCCCGGCGTGAATTGGGGCTGGCCAATTCGGAGGCCGTGCCGATCCCGTCCGGCAGCGGTTGATTTGCCACTTGATAGGCCCAGGCGACCAGTTGTTTGTACTGATTCGTCTCGCGGGTGGTGAAGATTGCCGACTTGACGTTGCCGTGCGGTCGCGTGGGAATGATCAGCAGTGGGCTTTCGCCGGGCCGCTCGCGATCGACCATCGACAGCACCGAGTACAAGTTGCGCTGCGTGGCCCGGCGACTGGGAGTGCGCGGCCCGAGACCCGCAACAACTTGAGCGGCGTGGTGCTTTGCGGGCCGTGGCATCCGGCCGTCGAACAGTGATTCATCAGCACTGGCTGGATCGCAGTGGTGAAGGTTTCGACGCAGCCGGGGGGCAATCCCTCAACCGTGCGATCGAGATCGCGGATCGTGGGAGCGTCATCCGCCGGCGCCGACCTGGCGACCACTTCCGTGGGCTGCTCGAGCGCGAACTTGAGCCGCCGCTCCAGCAGCGCGATCCGCGGATGCATTGGATCGGCGTCGACCGCGTCGGCCAGCGCCAGGCGCCGCCTGCTCGTAAAGCTGCTGTCGCATGCACCACTCGGCCAGTTCGAGGTTCTCCTGAACCTTGCCCGGTTCGACGTGCGATCGTCGCCGCTCGTAACAATCGAGCACCGTCGCGCCGAAATACTCCACCTCGCTGCGCTTAATGTGGATTTGCCCGCCGGCGACGCTGACGTCGTAGCGGTCGCCGGACAGCAGGACTTCGCCCGCCACCAATTCGCCATTGCGCAGCAAGAGCACGCCGTGCCGCGGGCCCAACGACGACTCGTCGGCCGGCAATCGGGAGGCGATTGCCAGTCCAAAGGCCAGGGCCAGCGAGAATTTGAGAGATTGAGACATGGGGGCGGGAGGTTAGTCGAACTGCCAATTGCGGTCAAGGCCGCCCCAAGACTGCGTAGGTCCGACGCAGGCAAGAGATAACACGTTTCCCATCGGCACCTTGCGATGCTGGTAGCAAAATGCTACCATTACCCTATGAGCCAACCCGTAAAGTTATCCGACGAACTGGTTCTGGATGCCCGACTGACCGCGGAGATCGCCCAGCGGTCGATCGCCGGGCAGATCGAGTTTTGGGCGCAGCTTGGCCGAGCCATCGAGCCACTGCTCGCAGGCTCCCGAGCCTTAGCCCTGCGCAGGGCTGGAGGCGCGGTCCCGCTATCCGACAGCCTGGCGTCGGTCGATTCGGCGGAAGGTCGCCGGCGTGTCGCCCAGTACCTCGATACGCGGCCATTTCCCCATTACGAACCGGCTCCCGGAGCGACGGGGTTGCTGATTCGCATCACCGAGGACGGCACGCGGACCCCTGGCCGATTTGTCGGCCGTGAGTTTCAAGCGGTGCTGTGATGGACTTCGCCGAGTTTGATCGGCGTCCGATTGTCGTGGCGATTGCCGGCCCCAACGGAGCGGGTAAGACCACGTTCTTCCACGCGCACTTCGCGTCGTCCGGTCTACGATTCGTCAACGCCGACGTGTTGGCGGCCGAACTGGCAACCGACGCCTACGAGGCGGCTCGTCTGGCGAGCGCGTTAAGGCGGGCACTGGTCGCGCGTAAAGAAAGCTTCGTCTTCGAAACGGTCTTCTCCGATCCTGTCGGCGAAAAAATCGCGTTTCTGGAAGAAGTGGTTCGGTGTGGCTACGCCGTCGCGTTGTGCTACATCGGACTTTCCAGCCCCGATCAGTCGGCAGAGCGGGTTGCGATGCGGGTCTCGCAGGGCGGCCACGATGTTCCGGACGACAAGCTGCGGACAAGGTTTCCCCGCACGCTCGACAACCTCCAAGCGGCCATCGGCCGATTGCCGCATGTGTTGATCTATGACAACAGCGACTTAAGCGTACCTTATCGCGCGGTGACCGCATTCCATCGCGGCCGTCTGTCGCATCTTCAGCCTCCCGTTCCCGAGTGGCTCCGATCACGGATCCCCTGACAGCGGGCCTGGCAACCCGAAAGCACCTGGCCCAGGTGCGGTTTTGACGGTTATGCGCGAAATGACCTCTGCGCCGAGCGCGGTGCGGTGGTGGATTGCCGCCCAGGTCCGCCGCCAGCGGGCGAATCGTAACCTAGGATTTTGCAGTGAGTACCCGGGGAGTCGGATCGCCATGTTACATGCAATCCACTGGGCGATAGCCTGGTTCACGCATTTGGACCGGGAAGAATGGGTGGTCGTGCTGGCCGTCGGCACAGCCCTGGGATGTTTGTGCATGCGCGGGTTTGGCTCACGCGCAAACTATTGAAGCAACCGAGTCGCAGCCACCGAACTGATGGGGTAGCCGCATGGATTATCTTTCGCTTCCGACACCCGTCGCGTGTGCTGTCATCGCGGCCATCGGTTATTGGATCGGGCGACGATCGCGCAAGAATGGCCGGACCGAGGCCGACGAGGCTCGACGCGAGTTGAAGCGAGCCAAAGCGGTGGCCCGGGAGTTGGAAACCATCGCGGAGAGCGTACGCAAGAACCTGGCGAACCATCATTCGAGCATCGACAAGTTCAAGGAGCGGGTGCAAGAGCTGACCTCGCAGAACAAGGAAGCGGCCTGGCAGGAATTGTGCCGCGAGGCGGAGGAGATGCTCAAGCCCACTCTGCGTTTGGCTGCCCAGATCGCCCACGCCTACGACGAAATCCGTCAACAGTCGAATCATCTGATGACGTTCACCGAAGTGCGCACCGATCCGTTGACGCGGGTCAGCAATCGGCGGGCGCTCGATGAAACGCTGGTGACGATGTTCGCGCTCTTGAATCGTTACGAGCAATCGTTCGCCATCACGATTTTCGACATCGACCACTTCAAGAAGATCAACGACGCTCAGGGTCACCTGCAAGGCGACCGCACGCTGCAAAACGTGGCGCGGATCATCGATGAAACGGTGCGCGACACCGACATCGTGGCCCGCTACGGCGGCGAAGAATTCGTCGTGGTCATGCCGCATACCGACCTGGCCGGAGCCGGCGTGTTCGCCGAACGGGTGCGGGTCAAGGTGCAGGAATCGCTCGACCTGACGCTCAGCGGCGGCGCCGCCACGGCCCAGGATGGCGACGATCCAAACTCGCTGCTGACCCGGGCGGATACGGCTCTGTACAGCGCCAAAGCCGCCGGCCGCAACCGGATCTACAGCCACAACGGCCAGGAGATCGAGCCGGTCACGGAAGAAGTCGCGGCCGTCGTCGCCTGAGATTGGCTCCCCGTCGTCCGCGGCGATCCGGCAGCTGCGCGGGCCGGCCAGCCCACTGGCGGGGCAGCGCCACCAATGCACCGGCCCTGTGCATCGCTTTCCGAGCGGAGCGATTTTGGCTCTAATGTGGGAAGTGGCCGTTGCGGATGGCAGCCAACCGGGCCACCGACGTGCGCCAGCGGAGCGTCGAGACTTGTCGGCTCCGACGCCGTCTGACTTCTACCGCTGCGAGCCCTTGCATGGCAGGTGGTCCTGTGCGCGATTCAATCCGTCTTGCCTGCCGGGTCGCGGCCCTGTCGGTGGTTTGCTTCGTCGGGCGGCAGGATCCGCAACCGGCCGCAGCCGCCGATCCGGCGCCGGCCGAAAAACCCGCGACCGGCAAGCCTGCCACGGGCAAGCCCGCGGCTACCAGCCAACCGGCCCTCAAGCCCACGGTCGTCAAGCTTGTCCAAAGCGACGGCGGCTGCAAGCTCTTGCGTGGTGGTCAGCCGTACTTCATCCAGGGGGCCGGTGGCGATGGCCCTCAGGCACTGCTGGCTCACACGGGCGCCAACTCCGTTCGCACCTGGGGTACCGACCATCTGGACAAGGTGCTGGACGAGGCCCAGCGCAACGGACTGAGCGTGGCCGTCGGCATCTGGCTGGGTCACGAACGGCACGGCTTCAACTATAACGACGCCGACCAGGTGGCCGCCCAATTCGAAAACGTGCGCGAGATCATCACGCGTTACAAGGACCATCCGGCCGTATTGCTCTGGGGCCTGGGAAACGAAATGGAGGGCTACGCCGCCGGCGACAACGCCGCCATCTGGTCGGCGATCAATAACCTGGCAACACTCGCCAAGAAGCTCGATCCCAATCATCCCACCATGACGGTCGTGGCCGAGATCGGCGGCGATCGCGTGAAAAACTTGCACCGCTTATGCGGCGACGTCGACATCGTGGGCATCAACTGCTATGCCGGCATCGCATCGCTCGACAAGCGTTACCAGGAAGCCGGCGGAACCAAGCCCTACATCGTGACGGAATTCGGGCCGCCCGGGATGTGGGAAACCCAAAAGAATGGTTGGGGCGCTGTGAGCGAGTTGACCAGCAGCGAAAAAGCCGAGCGCTACCGCGCCGCCTGGCAGGCCATCGCGGCTGCCCGGCGACATTGCCTGGGGGGCTATGCCTTCACCTGGGGCAACAAGCAGGAGGCCACCGCCACCTGGTTTGGCATGTTGCTGCCCGATGGCAGTCGATTGGGCGCGGTCGACGCGCTTACGCAGCTTTGGTCGGGCAAACCGCCGGAAAACCGCTGTCCGCGGATCGAGTCCTTGGCACTCGATGAATCGACGCGCCGCAATACGGCAAAGCCGGATGCCGCGCAGCCGGACGGGCGCAGGGCGAAGCTGCGCCGGCCAGCGCCGGGCAAGCCAGCGTCGGCGAGTACGACCCGGGGGCGACGATCCAGGCAACTCTCAGGGCGTCGGACCCGGAGAGCGACCCGCTCCAGGTGCGCTGGGTGCTGCAGCGCGAGGCGTCGGTTCTTGGCACCGGCGGCGACGCCGAAGAAGTCCCGCCGTCGTTTCCCGCGGCCATTCTCAAATCGGACGACAAGCACGCTGAGTTGCGGATGCCCGACGAAGGGGGCGCCTTTCGCTTGTATGCCTATGTCCGCGACGATCACGGCGGAGCCGCAGTCGCCAATGTGCCGCTGCACGTCAGCGGTCCGACCCCGATTCCCAAGTCGCCGCCGGCCAAACTGCCGCTGGCGGTTTACGACGAAGCGGATCAGGAGCATCCGCCCTACGTTGCGTCCGGCTGGATGGGCAACGCCAAAGCGCTCAAGGCCGATCGTGAATGTGCGGACAATCCGCACGCCGGCAAGACCTGCTTGCGGATCGACTACCGCGATCCGGAAGGCTGGGCCGGGATCGTCTGGCAGAGTCCGGCCGGCGATTGGGGAGACCGGCCCGGCGGTTGGGATCTGAGCGGGGCGAAGCGGCTGGTCTTCTGGGCTCGCGGTGCCAAGGGAGACGAAGTCGTCAGCTTCGAACTCGGCTTGCTGGGGAGCGACAAGGCTTTCCCGGACACGGCCCACGGCAAGCTGTCGGACGTGGAGCTGACGCGTGCGCGCGCGCGAGTATCGCATCGAGCTGGATCAAGCCGATCTGTCGCGAATCAAGACCGGCTTCAGCTTTGTGCTCAAAGGGCAGAAGGCCCCGGTCACTTTCTATCTCGACGACATCCACTACGAATAGCATCCGCCCAATGCGGGGCGAGATCAGCGCGTGCGGTGGTGCCGCCTCACTGCCAGGCCGGCTGCGCGGCGCCTGGCGCTGGTCGTGCGTGGCAGCCGCTCGAAGTGGTGTGGAAACTGCGCTGAAGTCCTCCAGGTGTTCCAGCAGAATCCGCCGCACTTCGAGCACGCTGCGCGGGTGCCGGTGCAGGTTCATGTGCTCCGCCGGGACGACAATCTCCGACTCGACGTCCTCCAGGTGCGCGCTCGAGTAGGTCACGATTCCGTCGCTGTCGCCGGCGACGTGTCCGATCAGCCCTTGCTTGGGGACGCGTCCCACGATGTTGTGATACTTGACGCTCGGCAAGTGATGCGAGGCCAGCATCACCGGAAAAATCGGCGATTGCGGCGCCAGCGAATCGATGCTGGTGGGCACGTCGATCAAATTGTGATCGGCAAAGTAGCCCGGATTCTCGCGGTGCAGTTGCTCGCCCCCGGTGACGACGGCTTTGGGTAAAGTAATCAGCTTGCGTCCGACCCAGGCCGTCGTGCTGTTGGCCACGTCGCTGCCGCGAAACGGCGTGCCGATGGTGATCAGGCGACGGACGGCGGCATTCGGCCGGAAGAAGAATGTTTCCTCCAGCGTGTGCTTGATGTCGGGCGAGGCCTTGACCAACTGGAACGGCTCTTTGCTCACGACGCGCCAATAATCGTTGCCGCTGTCCAGAGTTTGCAGTTTGGCGACCAGGCCTCCCATGCTGTGTCCCACCAGCACCATCTGATCGAGCGCGGGCTCGTGGTGCTCGCCGTCGATCATGTTTCGCAGGGCGGCCAGGTCGTCGCGCAGTTGAGCCGCGCTGTACCAGAACGGCTGGCCGGTCGGATAGAGATAGAACCAGAATTGATACCGGTCGCGGATGTCCGGCGAGCTGCGCAGATCGTTGAACATTTCCATCCAAGTCACGGGGGACGACCAGATGCCGTGTACCATCAGCACGGGAATCTTGCCCGGTTGGTAGGGCTCGAGCATGTACAGGCCGACGGCCTTCTTGGTGGCGTCGGGATCGATCAATCCGAGCGTCGATTGATCGAGGTTTTTCAATTGCGGCTGGTTGAGCATGTAGGCCAGCGGCGTGCTCAAGTCGGATTCCAGCGGCACTCGCCGGCCGGCGACCGTGATGTCGCTCGAAGTGAGCGGGTCGTACAGTTCCAGCATCACCTCGTGCTGGGTCGCTTTGCCCGAGGCGTCGGGCAGCATCCGCACGAAGGCCGTGACGGGCAGGCTCAGGCCGGGCGGGTAATAGCGTTCGATCGGTTGCTGCTGGGCGCGATTGCGACGGACCGCGATCAGCGGCACGCCCAGGCCGTAGGTGTGGTACTGGTTTTTCAGCCCCGTGATTTCGTAGTCCGAGACGAACTCGAAGCGCTCGATGTCGTCGCTCTGCCAGCCCTCGCCGCGCAGCACGATCGTCATGTTCATGGAGTGGCTGGCGGCCTTGACCAGGTGCGTCATGCCGGGCTTGAGGCCGCCGTCTTTTTTGATGATCCGTAGCGCGCTTTCCAGCGCGCCGTTGTACAAGTCGCAGGCGCCGCGGAATTCTGGATCGTAGGGGTTTCGCAGGCTGGTGAAGCGGTCGTCGAACAGATACATGTACGAGTGCAAAACGGTGGCGCCGTACAGCTCGAGCGCTTTGTGTGGGTGCGTAAGTTCGGTTTTGCGGCCCGAGATGTAAGCCAATTCGGCCAGCGAATAGAGCTTGTCGGCTGTCGGCTCGCGATTGAATATCTCGCGCAGCTCGGCCACCAGTTGGCAGGGATCTTCGTTGAGCTTGTCGGCCAGATCGTACTGGCGCAAGAGCAACATGGTTCGCCCGCTGGGATGGGGCCCGCCCTTGGCGAGCAGCGCGAGCTGCGTGGTCATCGGGTTCTCGGGACTGCGCCGCACCGAAACCCAATGCTGCGACGCGCAGCCCGAAGCGGCCAGCGCAAGCACCAGCCCGACGGCGATCGCGCGCCGCATGCAGGCTCGTTCGGTGTGGAGGGCTTCTGGCCGCATCCGCTTTGACAGACGTGAGAAGCGCGATCGAAAAAAAGGACGCGCGAGTGCGCGCGGCCCGGGCGCAGCCGTAACTCCGGACGGCCCGGTTCAAGCGGCGGAGGATAAGAGTTCCCAGCCCAGAGGGTCAATGTCGCTTTGGCAGCTAAGGACCGAATTTGCCCAAAGTGCAAGCGGCGCTCCGGAGTTGCTCCGGAGGCTGTCGCCGGGACCGTATGTGGCTTAGAGTAATCCTAGGATCCGCCTATCCACTCGCAAACCTCGCCTAACCCGCCCATGATGCCAGCAGCGATTGCCCTGCACGGGGGCCCGCCCAGCTTGCCCGACGCGCCGTTCGCTTGGCCGCCCGCCGATACCGCGGTCCGCGATGCGTTGCTAGCGGCTTGGGCGGCCGGCAGTTGGGGCCACTACCATGGCCCGCAGGGGGAACAGTTGACCCGCCAATTGGCCGCCTACCATCAGGTGGAGCACGTGTGGCTGTGTTCGTCGGGCACGCTGGCAGTTGAGTTGGCGCTGCGCGGGCTGAAGGTTGGACGCGGCGACGAAGTCATTTTGGCGGGCTACGACTTTGCCGGAAACTTTCGCGCCGTCGAGGCGGTCGATGCCCGGCCGGTGCTGGTCGACATCGATCCGTCCAACTGGTGTCTGGATATCGGTCAACTCGACGCCGCACACGGCCCGGCCACACGAGCCGTCATTGTCAGCCATCTGCACGGTGGACTGGTCGACCTGCCCCGGTTGATGGACTGGGCCAGCCAGCGAAACGTGCTGATTGTCGAAGATGCTTGCCAGGCGCCCGGAGCGGCCATCGGCCAGCGGTTTGCGGGCACGTGGGGGGACGTGGGTGTGCTGAGCTTCGGCGGCAGCAAGTTGCTCACGGCCGGCCGCGGCGGAGCGCTGCTCATTCGGCAAGCCGAAGTCCTGCAGCGGATCAAGATCTACGTGGAGCGGGGCAACAATGCGTTTCCGCTCAGCGAATTGCAGGCGGCCGTGCTGCCGGCACAACTGGCGCGGCTCGACGAGCGCAACCGCCAGCGCCGAGCGAGCGTCGCTCGACTGCTGGCCGATACGTCCGATTTGCCCGGCCTCAGGCCGCTGGCGAACCGTGCGACGGCCGGGGAACCCAGTTACTACAAACTGGCCTGGCAATACGACGCTCGGGCGCTCGGCGGTTTGGCCATCGAGACGTTCGTGCAGGCCGCGCAGGCCGAAGGCGCGCCGATCGATCGCGGCTTTCGCGGCTTCGTCACGCGCAGCGAGCGCCGTTGCCGGCACGTGGGCGAGTTGCCCGCCAGCCGCGCAGCCGCCGAAAACACGCTGCTGCTCCACCATCCGATCCTGCTGGAATCGCCGGAGGTAATCCGGCAACTGGCCGCGGCGCTGCGCAAAGTGACGGTCGCACTGGGGGGAGCGGAATAGAAACCGCAAAGACGCAAAGTCGAAAGCAGACGGATCATGAACCACAGAGTCACGGAGAGGAACGTCGCGAAAAAAACGGGCAGGAAGAAAAAAGCACAGAGCAACAAGGCAAAAGGGCGCAGAGATTCGTACGGCGAGCCTTGGATTTATTCCCACGGTTTGTAGTCGGAGACGATTCGAATTGGTTTGGTTTGTGACTCCCCGGACGTGGAAGTGTGGCCAAACGTGAAGTTACTGCTCACCAATGACGACGGCTTCGATGCGCCGGGCCTGGCGGCGCTAGCGGAAGCCATGCGCGACCTTGGCGACGTCGTCGTCGTGGCGCCGCACGTACACGTTTCGGGTTGCAGCCATCAGGCCACGACGCATCGCGGGCTGCAACTCGCCCTCGAGCGGCCAGGCTGGTTCAAACTCGATGGATCGCCGGTCGACTGCACGCGCGTCGGATTAAGGCACGTGGCCACCGATGCCGACTGGGTGATTTCCGGCATCAACGCCGGAGGAAACCTGGGAGCCGACGTTTATCTGTCGGGCACCGTCGCCGCCGCCCGCGAGGCCTGCTTTCTCGGCAAGCCGGCAATTGCCGTCTCGCAATACTTCCGCGCTTCGCCGATCGCCTGGGATGTTTCTGGCGGCTGGGCTCGGGAAGTCGTGCGATTGCTCCTCGCGCAGCATCCGCCCGAGCCGGGTTGCTTTTGGAATGTGAACCTGCCCGACCCGCAGCGATTCCACGCACCGGCGCGCTCGTTTTGCCGGCTCGACACCAACGCACTGCCGGTGCAATTCGTCGAGCACGAAGGGAAGCTGCACTACCGTGGCCAATACCACGACCGGCTGCGCACGCCCGGCAGCGACGTGGATGTCTGCTTC
Organism: uncultured Planctomycetia bacterium; assembly: GCA_963699445.1. Classification (GTDB taxonomy): domain Bacteria; phylum Planctomycetota; class Planctomycetia; order Pirellulales; family PALSA-1355; genus CAWCAX01. Next base: position 452,969 of record CAVOTX010000011.1, on the reverse strand, counting down.
TCGGGCAGCATTGCCATTACGGCCCTGGGGCTGTCAACCCAGGCAGGACCGTGCGGGGCGAAGGCCCCACTCCAGGGCCAAGGCTGATCGCCGGCTGCCCGATGCGCATGGCACGCGGGCGTTGGAAAAAAAGGAACCACAGGACAGCTTATCCCTCAAATGATGCAATAACTCGAAGAGTGCGGATAAGCTGCCTGTGGCCCTCTCTAGCGACTCGCGAACTGCCCCGCCTTCGCGTATCGTGTCGCCTGCTAGCGCGGTCGGACTGCTCCCAGTTCTGCGACCGCTGTGATTTCTTTGGAATGTTCCTCGAACACGGCTTCGAACGCCGGGAGTTCACCGCGGATGATTTTGGTCGTTTGAGGCGCTTCGATCCCCAGCGTCACCCGCTGGCCCGCGATGCGCTTGACAACCACTGTGATCCCGCCACCAATCACCAGACGCTGCCCAACTTTTCGGCTAAGTACCAACACGGCAATCCCTCCCGAATAGCGTTTCCCTGCCAGGCCCAACGGCTGCCAATCGATTCGATCGAGCAAGCGAAATCCGTTAGAGGCACGGCTCGTCTTAATGCAACGGTTGTGCCAATGTTGCCGATCGAGCTTCGAAGATCGGCTGTAATTCTTTTTGTTGCAGTGAGTTATGGCAATTAATAGCTCCCTAAATGGCACGCAGCGGAGATGGCAGGCGGCCGTTTGTCGTCTCAATTTCAGATTTCCGTCTCTTTTTGAGATAATCGGATCCCTCGGCGTGCAATTCGTTCGATCTCGACCGGCGCTTTCGCAGCCCGAACGGCCGGCTGTCGTCCAAGGATAAGGGCCCCTCCAAATGACTTGCTTGAGCCGACACGCCTTTGCAGTGCTGCTTTCCGGCGCCGCGCTGCTGGCGCCGCTTGCGCACGCCGCTGAGCCACTCACGCTCGAAAAAGCAGAGGCCGCCTACGCGCAAGGTCGCCTGCGTGATGCTCGCGTGCTGGCATCCAACTTCATCCGATCAGGCACCGGTCCGCCGGCAGCGTATGCGCTGCGGGCTGCCTGCTGGTCGGGCGAGGGCGACCATGCCTCCGCCGTGGCTGACTACGACGAGCTGATTCGGCTCGAGCCGAAATCGGCCCGGGCATACGACGCCCGCGGCAGTGAGCAATTCATGCTCGGCAAGTTCGACGCGTCGATCGCCGATTTCGATCGGGCCATCGAACTGCAGCCTGGGCTCGAGCCGGGCCACTGGAAACGCGGCATTTCGTATTACTATGCCGACCGCTTCGCGGATGGGCAAAAACAATTCGAGGGCTATCAACAGGTCGACGGCAACGACGTCGAGAACGCGGTCTGGCGATTTCTGTGCATGGCCCGCAGCCAGGGGCTGGAAAAGGCCCGGGCCGATATGCTGCCGATTCGCAACGACGGCCGCGTGCCGATGATGCAGATCTACGCGCTGTATGGCGGCCAGGCCGCCGAGGCGGCCGTGATCGAGGCCGCCAAGGCGGGCGATCCTGCGCCGGCCGAGTTGAACTCCCGGCTGTTCTACGCCGAGCTGTACTTGGGGCTGTATGCCGAAGCGACGGGGGACAAGCGCGCAGCGCAGCAACATCTGCGATCCGCGGCCGAGAAGCACAAAATCTCGCACTATATGTGGGATGTGGCCCGCGTTCATGCCGATTTGCTTCGCCGAGCGGCCGAGGATGGCGCAAAACGCTGATGCGCCGCAAGCTCGACCGTCCAAAAAAGCCCGCCATCGCGGGAACGCCCCTTGCCCGGAAGCCCTGGCGCCCGCATCCCCGGCGGCCCGAAAGCCGCCCGCCAGCCCTGACAAGCGAACCTGAATCAGGGATATTCATTTATTGTCGTATCCCTATCATCAGGGTGTCGTCAGCGACTGCACGGATCGAAACTCCCCTGGCAACACTCCTGCCGGACCCGCCGAGTACCCAAGCCATGCGCTTTGCCAAAGAACAAGAGGGGCAGCCCGTCGATCTGGAAATCAAAGACGCGCTCGTGATTTTCAATTCGGTCTGGGAAACCCTGGAGGAAGAAGTCGGCCACGAGAACCTCAGGTTTCCCAAGGAAATCATCCTGCTGGGCGGGGCTCCCGGCGCGGGCAAGGGCACGCAGACCCGATTCATCATGGAAGCCCGCGGACTGACTCGCCCGGCGATCGTGATCAGCGAGCTGCTGGTGACGCCCGCGGCGCAGAAGATCAAAGACCAAGGGGGCATGGTCGGGGACAAGGAAGTGGTGGGTATCCTGCTGCGCAAGCTGCTGCAAGAGGAATTCCGCGACGGCGTCCTGCTGGACGGATTCCCGCGCACCCGCGTGCAGGTGGAGTGCCTTAAGCGGCTGGTCGACGAGATCAACCAGCTCCACAACGAATTCGAGAACACAGCGCTGGCGATTCATTTCCGCCGGCCCACGATTCACGCGATGGTGCTGTTCGTCAGCGAGCGGACCAGCATCGAACGCCAGATCAAGCGCGGCCTGCAGCTTGCCGCGCACAACAAGGAAGTCGAAGAGACGGGCGTGGGACAGATCATGGAGCTGCGCCCCACCGACCTGAGCGAGGAAACGGCCCGCCGGCGGTACCGGGTGTTCAAAGAGCAGACCTGGGACGCGCTGCAATCTTTGAAGGACATCTACCACTATCACTTCGTGAACGCCGAAGGCCCGGTGGCCGAAGTCGAGGAAAACATCCTCAAGGAGTTGCAGTATCAAAGTTCGCTGGAACTGGAACCCCGCACGTACGACCGGTTGAGTCCCCTGCCGCTGGCCGAGGAAATCATCCTGCATGCCCGGCAGGAGCTGGTCAAACGCCTGGACAGTTATGAGCTGGAGCACACCGAGTTGTTCATCCGCACGGTCGAGATCATCAAAACGAAATTCGTTCCGATCATCGCGCGGCATGCGTTGTCGGGCCGGGCGGTTGTGAATTCGGAAGATCCCATTTTCGAGGACCCGCTGGCGCTGTCGATGCTGATCGACATTTTTTCCGAACGCGGCTTCCACGCCGTGGTGGACAAGAACATCCAGGAGATTCCCGAACGAGTGGATCTGGCGACCGGCCGCATTTTTGGGCGGACCAAAGCCGTCTACCGCATCCAGATCAACTTCAAAGGATCGGAGATCCGCCGGGGCTAATCCTTTTCCGCCTGCCGATCGCTGCCCACGGCCACCGCGTAGGCCGTGGCGTGGCTGCGGCAGTGCGAGATGCTGACCAGGATCTGGGCGATGCCCATTTTCTCGACCACGTCGCGGGCGCCGCCGCGGAGCAGGACCACGGGCCGGCCGCCCGCTTCGTTGCGGACCTCGACGTCGCGCCAACTGATGCCCCGCCGCCAGCCGGTGCCCATCGCTTTGAGCACGGCTTCCTTAGCGGCCCAGCGGCCGGCGAAGTGCTGCGTGGCCAGCTTGCGGCTCTGGCAATATTGGATCTCGTGCTCGGTGTACACGCGACTGATGAATTGTTCGGCGTGCCGCTCGATCATCTGCGCGATCCGCAGACATTCGATGATGTCGGTGCCGATGCCAACGATGTTGATCATGAATCCTCGTCAGGTTGTTGCGCGTTTAAGCGGTCGCTTCAGGCCTTGTTGCGCTTGCGCCTGTTGCGGCGGGGCCCGTCGGACCGGCGGATTTCGCCGCGGCCCGAGCCTTGCAGGCCACGACGATCGTGGCCGAGAGCACGGTGGCCAGAGCGTCGAAGCTCCAGGCCCAGGGGCCGCGGTGGCGAATGTCGATGATCAGGTCGGCGGCGAAGCCGGGCGGGGGCATTTCGCCCGCCGCGAGCCGGGCAAACGCCGACAAGTTCGAACGGTTTTGCACGTCCAGCCAATTGCGTCGATGGTCGAGGTGAGCGAAATACTCCGGACCTAGCACGGCCAACAGCCCCCACAGGATCGTCGCGGCAACTGAAAAACGCCCGACCGAAAAGCCGCTGTAACGGCTCACGGCCACGAGCGCAAAACCGAGCCCTAAGCCCACGCCGATCGGGAACAGCAACTCCGGCGCGTGGCCGCCGAGCTTGATCTGGAACGACAACCAGGCCATCGCCAGGCTTGCCAGCAGGCAGCCCACGAACCAAATCGAAATGCTTTGCAGCCATGACCGCGCCGGATCGCATGCGGGAACCACCGCAATCGGCCCGGGCGATTCCGGCACGTCCGCCGCAGCAGGGCAGGGGGCCGGGTCGATCGGCGAGGCGGCGGACGATTCGAGCGGGCTCATCTTTCCATGCTAGCCGAACCGCACCAGCCCGCAAGCGCAGCTTCGCCCGGTCCAGCACCGTCGCCGCCTGACGGCGGGCTCGGGCGGCGCCGTCGGCGAGGATTTCGCGAACCCGCTCGGGCTGGGCGGCCAATTCGGCCCGCCGCGCCGGGGTTCGGCGAAAAACCGCTCGGCCGCGTCGGCCAGCGCCTTTTTCACTTCGCCGTAGCCAAAGCCGCCACGGCGATACAGGGCCGCCATCTCGTCGCGCTCGTGCGGCACTGGCCACCAGCGAGAAAAGCTGGAACAGGTGGTCGGTCTCGGGCTCCTTGGGCTGGTCCATCGGCCGCGAATCGGTGACGATCCGCATGATCTTTTTCCGCTGGGCCTTGGCATCCTCGAACAGCTCGAGCGTGTTGTTGTAGCTCTTCGACATCTTCTCGCCGTCGAGTACCCGGCACCTTGGCCGACGCATCGAGCAGCTTGGCCTTGGGCAGCACGAACGTCTGGCCGAAGTGATGGTTGAAGCTGGCCGCCAGGTCGCGGCAGACCTCGATGTGCTGCACCTGGTCGTCGCCCACCGGCACGGTGTCGGAGTCGTACGCCAGAATGTCGGCCGCCATCAGCACCGGATAGGTGAACAGTCCGGCGTCGGCCGGGAGCCCCTTGTCCTTCTTGTCCTTGTAGGCGTGGCAGCGTTCGAGCAATCCCATCGGCGCGCCGGTCATCAGCAGCCAGCAGAGCTCCGAGACCTCGGGCACGTCCGACTGCACGAACAGCACGGCGCGGCTCGGGATCGAGCCCCAGGGCCAACAAGTCGATGGCGGCGTCGAGCGTCAATTCGGCCAGCCGCGCAGGGTCGCGGACGGTGGTCAGGGCGTGCAGATTGGCGATGAAGTAGTAGGCGGCGTCTTCGGCCTGCAAGTCGATGTATTGCCGGATCGCGCCGAAATAGTTGCCCCAATGAAAGCGGCCCGTCGGTTGGATGCCGGAAAGAACGCGCATGGGAAAGCGGAAAAAGGAGGAAGGCGGAAGGATGAAGGATGAAAGCGGAAACGAAAAACGCGAATCTTAGATCGTAAGCGTGCCGACCACGTCGGCAACGCGGCCGGCGCCAAGCTGCTCGACCGCCGCCGGCAACTCGTCGAGGATTGTCATGGTCACCGTGGGATTATAGAAGTTGGCCGTGCCGATCTGCACGGCCGTGGCGCCGGCGACGAGAAATTCCATCACGTCGTCGATCGTGGCGATGCCGCCGATGCCGACCACCGGAATCTGGACGGCGCGGGCCACCTGGTACACGGCCCGCAGGGCGATCGGCTTGATGGCCGGCCCGCTCAGACCGCCCATGACGTTGCCCAGCAGCGGCCGGCGGCGGCGCCAGTCGACGGCCATGCCCAGGCAGGTGTTGATCACCGAGATCGCATCGGCGCCGCCGGCGGCGGCCGCCTGGGCGATCGGTCGCGATATCCGTCACGTTGGGCGTCAGCTTGGCCAGAATCGGCAAGCGGCAGGCGCTCGCGCACGCCGGCGACCACGCGCTGGCACATCTCGGCGTCGGTGCCGAAATCGACGCCGCCGCGACACGTTCGGGCACGAAATGATTCAACTCGATGGCGGCCACGCCGCGGCGCTCGTCCAGCCGCGCGGCCATGGCCGACGAATTCATCGTAGTCGTGCCCGGCGATGCTGACGACGATCGGCGCCCCCAGGCGCGCCGAGATAGGGCAAGTGGTGGTCGATGAAGGCCTCGATGCCGTCGTTGTCCAGGCCGATCGAGTTGAGCATGCCGGCCGGCGTTTCGACGGTGCGCCAGGGGGCGTTGCCCGCGCGCGGTTCGACGGTGATGGTCTTGGGAGATCGCCGCCCAGGCGCCCAAGATCGACCAGGCCGGCCATTTCGCGGGCGTAGCCGAACGTGCCCGAGGCCACCATGATCGGATTGGGCAGCGGCAGCCGGCCCAGCTGGACGGCGAGATCGATAGTTGCCAAGAGCGTGAGGCCTTTAAGTGCGCCGGAGCTTTTCCGCCGTCCTCTGGCCGGCCGCCAGAGCGGTGCGGCCCGCGCCACATGCCCAATGTATCTGCCCAATGTATCGCCGAATCGCGGCATCGACTACTGCCGACAGAGAGAAGATTCGGTCGTTGCTCGTTTCCCGCGGATGAATTTGCGGCTGTCGTCGCACCGCTGCTCCAAATACCGACGACTCTGGTCAACGTCCCCTTTAGATCAAGCCCCCGTGCGTTCGATAGGGCGTCAAATGGCTCGGCTGGTCGAGGAACCAGATGCGTTGCCACTCTTCGACGATCTGCCGCAAGTTTTCGGACGTGAAGATCAGCTGCTGAGTCCGCATCGCCGGATCGCCCGAGTAGATGGGTATGATGCAACCCGTGCCCGCACCGATCCAAAGTGCCAAGGTCGCAGCCAAAATTAGCCTGCGCATCACACGACTCCTCCGTGAAACGTGATCTTGCACTCTCGGTGCAATCGAACAGCCGCACGCCTGAATGTCGCGGCTATCCGCCGGGTCTCCAACGAGACCTAAAGGGTGACTGCAAATCGACTTGATCTCTTGACGAGTTTGGCGCCGGAACTCGCAACTGCAAACACGCCGGCCGGCTGCCAAAGGGTGTCGAAGGATAATGACTTGAGTAACTTGCGCCGAGAGCAATCTGCCTGGGGCGGAAATTCCACCGCCAAAGCTGGCCCGTCAGGCGACCAAAACCGATCCGCTGTCTTACGTTAGTGCTATAAGCCGAAGCCCCGCCTGGACTTTCGTGCGATGTACTGGCTGTGGACTTCCGCATCTCGGTGGCCATCGGGCTGGTGATCTGCCCGCTGCGGCCCGGGCGGCCGCGGCGGCCGCCTGCCGCTCCAGTTCACGGACGCGTTCTTCCATTTCCTTGCCGGGCTTGAAAGTTACGACGAACTTTTCGGGGACGTAGACCTTTTCCCCAGTCCGAGGATTGCGTGCCTTGCGAGCCGCCCGTTTCTTGACCTCGAAAACGCCGAAATTTCGCAGCTCGATCCGGCGTTCCTCGACCAGCGTTTCCACGATGGCGTCGAACGTCTTCTGGACGATTTCCTTGGTCTTGAGTTGGGTCAGCCCGATCTCGTCCGAAATCGTTTTGACAATCTCTTTCTTGGTCACGACGCAGTTCTCCTGTGAGAAAAGCGGTGCCGCGAAGCGCCAAATCGGCTCGGTCCCAGCGGCCCGGTCATGCTCCAAGTGTAAATGGCATAAGAACTACAGTCAAGACTCAATTCGACTTCGTTCGAGTGCCAGATGCCGTCCGACTGGGGACGAATGCAAACGTGCAACGGCCCCGCACAAACGACCAAGTGATTATTTACAAAGCCTTTACGAACAAGATTCGCGGGCGAAGGCAAATAATCACTTGTAACATGCAAAACCATAATGACTTATGCTCTTCGAAGCTCTAGTCGTGTGCGGTCGGATGGCGCATTGCCTGCCCCGGATCCGTTGGCCTAATGATCGACCGCACAATCGGAAAAGTTTAGCCAATCCGCACGACCGGCATTGTCCACCGTGCGTCGCCGGTCCCGCATGCTATCGATCGGGATGAAGGCGCACGCATGCCATCGACCCGATTCCAACCCGCGACAAGACTCCATTGCGGGATCCGGCTCCGTTCGGAAAACGGCCCCTGCCTGATGCCGGTGACGCGAGCGATTTGGCAAGGGGCAACCGGCAGATCGGCGCGATATGCAGGGAGCCATCCGTCGTCGGATCGTGGACCATCAGGGCGAGATCGTGCGAAACACGATGCAAGCCGACAGCTTGACCACGGCAATCTGATGCAGGATTCTCTCCACCGAATGGAGTTTCCCCTTCCCGCTGCCGGGGCACACTTCGCAGGTCTGCTTCCAGGCTTCCTGCGTCGCGACGTTCGATTGCCAAAAGGGCCAGGTGCGGCACTGTCGCGGGCCGCGCGTCGTAGACCGTGCATTTTCGCGCCCGATTGTCGAAAAAAACGCAATCTCCGTTGGCATATTCCACCAGGCTCTTGCGGATCCCAACGCGACGCACGAACCGCCGCTCGAATTCGTCGACAGCCATCTCCAAATCCTTGGCCAAGGCTTCGATTTCCTCGCGATTTACCCACACGTAGCCCGGCGCACCCGTGCAACAATCGCCGCACTGCGTGCACTCGAACCGAAGTCCCTTTTGAAACCAGGGTTGTTCTTCCATGGCAGGCGTTTCCATCTCGTGCTCGTTGTTTGTCCGGGGTACTTGGCGGATTACATTTGCGAGGCCGTGATTTCCGCCACCGCTTGCACCGAGGCGTCAACATCTGTCGCTTCGGTCGTAAACGGCCCCAGACTGAATCGTACGGTGCCGCCAGCGTCGAGCGTGTTCAGCCGCCCGGTGCATAGCAGGTGCACAGTGCAAGCCCGGGCGCACTTGAATCCTGTACACGGAGTCGAGCACCAGGGCTACTTCTGCCGGATCATATCCCTCGATCACAATGCTTACCAGGGGCACCCGTCGCTCGGCCGTCGACGGTCCGAATACCCGCACCCCGCCGATGGCGGCGAAGCCTTCGAGGAGTTGCGGCCGGCCAATGCCGACCCTCGCGGCATACGGTTTCCGCCCCCCGCTCGGCCAGGAAGTCGACACCCGCTCCGAGGCCGAAAATCCCCGGAACGTTCAGATTGCCCGACTCGTACTTGCTCGGCAATTCGTCGGGTTGCCAGGCCTGTTGGCTGCGTGTGCCGGTGCCCCCCTGGCGAAGCGAGGAAAGGTGCCGCTCCAGCCCCGGACGAATGTCAGAGCAGCCCCGTGCCCAGCGGTCCGAACAATCCCTTGTGGCCGGATGTGGCCAGACAATCGAGTTCAGCCGCCGATGTCGATGGGCATATGTCCGGCGGTCTGAGCAGCATCGACGAGCAGCAGGTCGCGCCGCCTGCGCGGGCGATCGCCGCCAACTCGCCGACCTGCTTGCACGGCCCCCGTGACGTTCGAGGCGTGGGTCAGAGCGACGAGCCGCGTGCGGGGGGCGAGCGAGCGCTGCAGATCGTCGGGGGCGACAATTCCCGCGGCATCGCAAGGCACGCGGACGACCTGGATCAGGCCGCGCGATTCCAACTCGGCCAGCGGGCGCAGCACCGAATTGTGCTCCGCGACACTCGTCACCACGCGATCGCCGGGGCGGAGCAGACCATGGATCGCCAGGTTCAGCGCATCGGTGCCGCCGGAGGTAAACACCAGTTGCGCCGGATCGAGCACCCCGAGCAACCGCGCAACGCGCCGCGCGGACCGCTCTCGATCCGCCGGGTGACTTCGACCGCTTCGGCATAGCGGCTGCGGCCGGCGGCCGCGCCAACGTGGCGCTGATACTCGTCGACCGTGGCGTAAACCGACTCCGGCTTCGGCCAACTCGTCGCGGCATTATCCAGGTAAATGCGAGGCAAAGCTGGTCCGCTGGGCCTTAAGAACTCGGAACCGTTCACCGGGAGGATCGGCAGTCATTCTATCCGCCGATTTGATACATCGCCGCGCGAAGGGCCGGACGAAATCGGCCGAATCGATGCCGTGGCCGGCACGTTTGGCACCGATGCATGGCTCGAACTAGATCGGCGCAACCGTTCGGCGTCCGTGCCACCGCCGCGCAGAATCGCGCGGGCATCCCATTCGTGGTCGAAAACAGGCAGTTGCGCAACCTGGCCTTCGGCCGTTAGCCGCAGCCGATTGCAGCGGCCGCAGAACGGTTGCGTGACGGGTTGATGAACCCGATGCGGCCGACGCCGTCGGCAAACTGGTAATCGGTAGCCGGTTGGCTCGGATCCGCGATCGGCAGCGGCACCAGCGGACCAAATTGCCGCTCCAGCAGCGAACGGATTTCCGCGCCCGACAGAACCTGCGACGGCTGCCAATTGGCCCTCGGCGTCGAGCGGCATGAACTCGATGAAGCGCATTTCGAGCCCGTGCTGGCGGGCAAACTGGCCCAGCGGCACAACGTCGGGCTCCGATAGGCCGCGAATCGCCACGGCGTTGAGCCGGATTCGGCGAAAGCCGGCCTGTTGGGCCGCGAAGATGCCGGCCAGCACGCGGTCGAGCCCCTCACGCCGCGAGATGTGCCGGAATGTTTGCGCGCTCAGAGCGTATCCAGACTGATGTTGAGCCGATGCAGGCCGGCATCCTTGAGCGCCTGCGCCTGTTCGGCCAGCAAGATGCCGTTGGTCGTCAGCGCGATGTCGCGGATGCCTTCGATGCGCGACCAGCATGGCGACCAACCGCGGCAGATCCTGCGCGCACCAGCGGCTCGCCGCCCGTCAGACGCAGTTTGTTTACGCCCAAGCCGGCCAACACGCGAACGAATCGTTCGATCTCTTCGAACGTAGAGGATTTCGTGGCGCGGTTTGAATTGCACGTTTTCCTCCGGCATGCAGTAGAAACAACGGATGTTGCAGCGATCGGTGACGCTGATCCGTAAGTTCGTATGCACGCGGCCGAAGCCGTCGACCAACGGGTTGGTCATGATTCGGCCCCCGGCCGCACGTCGTCAATGCCCGGATGCACCCACTGGCTGCTGCCGTCGGCCCAGTGCTCCTGCTTCCAGATCGGCACGGTTTCCTTCAGCGTGTCGATCAGCCACCTGGCCGCTTCGAAGCCATCTTGCCGGTGCGGCGAGCTGACGGCAACCGCGACGCTCGGCTGGCCGATCTCGACCCGGCCGACGCGGTGGACGATCGCGCAAAGCTCGATGGGCCAGCGGCGCCGGGCTTCGGACTCTAACTGGTCGAGCTTGGCGCGGGCCATCTTCGCATAGCAGTCGTAGTCCAGCCAGCGAGTCCGTCGCTGGCCGGTAACCTCGCGCGTGGTACCCAGGAACAGGACCACGGCCCCGGCCCGGGGCGATGCCACCGATTCGAGCACGGCCGCAATGTCGATGGCTGCTGCGGTGATCTCGATCATGGGGGTTGGCAAGCGGGAGATGGTGGCCGAGAGCGGGGGCACCCAGGGAAAGCCTTCCCTGGGCCTAACGACGAGCCGCGGCGTCGATTGCTGTGCCCGGCAGATTCATTCTAGCCTCCGCTGACCGGCGGAATACACGCGACCTCGGCATCGGCCGGAATTGTCGCGCTATCCGGGGCATACTCGGCGTTGACGGCAAACAGCACCTGCGGCGACATTTCGGCCAGCGGGTCGCCGGCCTCGGCCAACCGGCGGCGCAACTCGCCAACCGTGGGCCGGTCCGACAGGTCCAGGTCGATGAAATCCGCTCCGGCAAGCTGCCGGGCCCGGGCGAACAGGAGGACTCGGATCTTCACGTGACGACCAGCTCCTGGTTGCGGGCACTGAGCAGGTCGGCCGCCTCGGGCATCAGGCCGTAGGCCAAAGCCAGCAGCTTGAGCGGGTGGATCGTGGCCTTGTGCGTACCCTGCTCCATTTGCAGCTTGCAAGTGCTGCACTCGGTGCTGCCGGCCTGCAAGCCCGGATCGCGCAGCCTGCCCGATCAAATCGCGTCCGGCGCGAGGCTGGCCCGATAGTTTTCGCGCTTCAGTCCAAAAGTGCCGGCCATGCCGGAACACCCCGTCTCGAACCGGCGGACGACCAGTCCGGGGATGAGCCGCAGCAGGTTCTCGCCCGGGGAGCCGACGCCGAGAGCTTCGAGGTGGCAGGGCATGTGATAGCCGATGGTGGCATTGACGGGCGCAGGTCCAATTGCAAGGTGCCCGCTTGATGTAGCTTCCAAAGGTAGGAGCAGGCTTCGCTGGCATTTTCAGCCACTAAGCGGGCCTCGTCGTCGTCGAGCAGGGCGGGATACTCGCGCGTCAGATCGCCAGCGCAGCCGAGGGTTCGGTCGCGACGACGTGATAGCCCTGGCGGACCGCCTCGGCCAGCAGCGCCACGTTGCGTGCCGCCAGGCGTTTGCGATCGGCCCAGGGCGCCGAGCGAGATCATGGGCATTCCCGACGATCCTTGCGCCGGGTGGACGAACACGGCGATGCCGTTATGTTCCATGACTGCCACCAATGCCTCGCCCAATTGCGGGTCGTGGTAATTGGCGAACGTGTCGACGAAGTAGACCACTTTGCGGCCGCTGCGGCGGTTCGAGCGCGTCAGCCGCCGGCGGGCCGCCAGCCGCATGAAGCTGCGGGTGGCAAATCGCGGCAGCTTGCGTCCCTGTGCCAGTCCGATCGTTTTCTCCAGCAGCCAGCGCCTGCGCGATTGGTCAGTGCCCGATTGGCCAGCGGCCAGAACACGCTGCCCCAGTGGCAGAGCCGGTCGATGCGCGACATGACCCAGTCGGAAGTCGACAGCCCGTTGACGCGCACGAAGGCTCCTTTGCCTTCGATCATCAGCCGCGGGATATCGACGTTGGCCGGGCATTCCAGGCGGCACATCTGGCAGTTGACGCACAGGTCGGTAATGGCTTTGAACTCGTCGCTTGGCCAGCGTCGAGGGATCGAGCTGGCCGGTCAGGATGGCCCGCATCAGGTTGGCCTTGGCCCGCGGCGAGCTTTCTTCCGCCGGCGCCAGGCGGAAGATGGGGCACATGCGCCTCGTATTTCAGTTGCGAGCGGCAGGCGCCGCAGCCGTTGCAATCCCGGGCCGCGGCCGAGATCTCGGCCTCGGTCCAGCTGAGTTGCAAGGCGATGGGCGAGCGGCCATCGGCCGCTGCGGCTTCGCCCGCCGGCGGCTCGGCCGGCGAGGCGGCGGCCCGGTTCAGCAATCGCAGATCGCTGGTCAACGAGTTTCGGGTCGCCATGGACGACTTTGCCCGGGTTGAATGTGTTGGCCGGATCGAAGATTCGTTTGACATCGACGAACACATCGGCCAGCGGCCCGTATTGCTGGCGAATGAATGCGGTTCGGCTGAGTCCGTCGGCGTGCTCGCCGCTGATCGTGCCGCCAACGTCAAGAACTTGCCCGTACATGTCGTTGGCCAGCGGACCAATCTTGGCCACGTCGGCCGGATTGGCCAGATCCAGAAACGGCCGGATATGGATCTGGCCGTGTCCGGCGTGGGCGAACAGCGACGCGATGACCTCGTGCTGCTTGAGCACGTTTTGGATCCGCACCAGGAAATCGGGCAAAGCTCGCGGCGGCACGGCCAGGTCCTCGATGAACGGCACCGGCCTGGTCGAGCCCTTCATGCGAAACAGCGTGGGCACAACCTTGTGCGCCAGTTGCCAGTGCAAGTCCATGACTGCCGGGTCCTGGGCATGCAGCGCGTGGAACGCCAGCCGCTTCTTGCGGCGCACCCGGTCGATCAGTTGCAACAGCGAATCGCGCACCTCGAAAAACGTGTCGCCTTCGTATTCCACCAGCAACAGGCCTTCGGTCTGCGGAGGGATCAGCAAGTCGTACTGCGGCAGGCTCTCGCGGGCCAGGCTCAAGTGCCTGCGATCCATCAGGTCGCACGCGCTGGGCCCCAGCGGCACGATCTCCAGCACGGCCTTGGCCGCATTCTCAAGCCGTTCGAACATCAACAGCGCCACGCCGCGATGCTTGGGCAAGGGCTGCGTGGCCACCACCGCTTCGGTGATCAGGGCCAGAGTGCCCTCGGAACCGACGACCATTTTGGCCAGATCCAGCCGGCCGTCGGCCAACACGTTGGCCAGATGATAGCCCGACCGGTTGACCAGGCTCTGCGGCTGATGCCGGTCGATCGTGGTCTGTTCGCGCATGATCAGCTCGGAGAGCTGCGTCACCAGCCGGCCGCGGCGCGACTGCGAATCGAAGTGCTCCCCGGACAGCGGCTCGCGACCGGCCTCGATCACCTGCCCGTCGGCCAGCACCAGTTGCAGGCTTTGGACGTGTCGCCGGGCGGATCCGTACTTGAGCCAGTGGCTGCCGCCCGCGTCGATCGCCAGCACGCTGCCCATCGTCGTGACCGACGACATGGCCGGGTCGGGACCGAACTGCCGGCCGATTGAGCCGAGGTGCTCGTTGAGCCGGGAATGCACTACGCCGGGCTGGATGCGGACGGTGTCGGTCCCGGTTTCCTGAATGCGTCGCATGTAGCGGGAAAAGTCGACCACGATCCCGCGCCCGAGCGACTCGCCCGCCAGCCCCGTCCCGGCGCCGCGGGGATGAATCGCCAGCTTGTTCTCGCCGGCATAGCGGACCACGGCGATGACGTCGGCCAACGAGCGCGGACGAACCACCGCCAACGGACGGATCTCGAAAATGCTGGCGTCGCTGGCGTAGAGCTGTAAAAAGACGTCGTCAGAGTGCACGTCGCCTTTGACCAGCCCGCGCAGGTCGTCTTTGATCCGTTCGCGTTCCATGAGCTACGCGCTGGGTACCGGCCATCCGCGCCGACCTGCTGGCGATGGCGTTCGTGCGTTTCCAGATTAAAGGCGCCGTGCCGCTCGTGACCCGGAACCGAGCGATATTGGGCGTGACAGCGATAGCACATCAGGGCCTCGGGCACGATCAAGTACAGCACGACATCGGCCAGCGCGGTCGCGAAGAGAATTCCAAAGGTGAGTAGCGGCAGGCTGTAGCCCCAGGCGATCGAGCTGCCGACCACGCCCAGCGCCACCAGCCCCACGCCCAATCGCTGCGGAAAGTCTTTGCGAACGAACAGGTCCGTGCTCGGGCAGACCAGGCACCGTGTCAGCATTTGCCCGTCGAAAGCGCCCGGCGGAATGCGGATCGCCTGTCGGCAATGCGGGCAGACGATCTCGGCGGCGCTAGCATCCACGTCCAGGCGTGCCGACTGATCGCAGAGGGGGCAACAATACGTGACGTTCAAGAGGTCCTCAGGGTACGCGTCGCGAGGCGAACCGCACTGGCCCGGCGGAAGGGGGCGGCAAGCCGACCGCCCATTCCATCATACGGGAACGAGCCGGCCGATTGAATGGCCTGCCGGCTGGTTCCGTGCCAGGCGGAGTCGATATAAGATGGGACGATGCCAATTACAACGACCACGCCAATGAGCCACTGACGAGATCCTATGTCGCTCTCCGACTTGTTGGGCAGCATGTCCAGCGCGGCGTTCATCGAGCAGTATTACCTCAAACTGCCCTTCGCGCTCGGCGGGGGTTGCCAGCAGCACCGCGGGCTGGGCACTTGGGCAGCCGTCGAGCGGATCCTGGCCCGACCGGACGCCGATACCTTGGTCGTCAAGAGCGGCGGACAGCGCGCCGGACCGCAAACCCTGGCGTATGCCGAGGCCCGGGCCCTGCACGCCGACGGATACACGATCGTCTTGCGGCACGTGGAACGGTGCGATCCGGCCATCGCCCAACTGGCCGGCGGTTTCATGCGAGAATTGTCGGCCCCGCTCGACGTTCACATCTATTGCACGCCGGCCAGCCAATTTGGTTTCGGCTGGCACTACGACGCCGAGGACGTGTTCATCCTGCAAACCGAAGGCAGCAAGGAGTATTCGCTCCGCAAGAACACGGTCAACCCCTGGCCGGTGCTGGAGACGATGCCCGACGATATGGGCTTCGAGCGCGAAATCATGCCGCTGATGAACTGCACGCTGGCGGCCGGAGATTGGCTGTACATTCCGGGCGGTTACTGGCACCGTGCCGCATCGCGGAGGACTCGATCTCGGTGGCGATCGGCGTGATGGCAACCACGGCCCTGGACGTGCTCGACTTTGTCCGCCGGCGTTTGCCCGGCTCGTTGGTCTGGCGGCAGCGATTGCCGGTGATGACCGCGGCCGCGGGCGACAAGGCCGACGAAGCCGGCAGCCACTACGCGGCCCTGTGGCGCACAACTCGGACACGAATTGCTCCGCGTGTTGAGCGATCCACAGACCGCCGGCGATTTCATCGAGTTCCGGCGGCGGCAGCTCGGCGAATCGGGCGGACAGCGGCCGTTATGCCCAGCGGCGGCGGCCGTTGGGGGACCCCTGCTCGCCGGCGGACCGCGGTAGCCCGGGGAATTTGCATTTGGAGAATCGGGCCGGTTCCGGTAGTCTCATTGGCTGGCGGCCGGCCGGAAAAGTCGCGCAGTTTTGCCGGTTTTTCCAAATCCAGATGATCTTCCCAAATAGTCACGAACTGACTACCCATTGGGTCGACTTTGATCTTAGGGCCCCCCCAGTTTTTCGGCGCGGCGGCTGCCCGCCCCTCCTCGCCCATGCCCCCTTACCCAAAACGTTTCTAACCCAAGTGCGCAGAGCGATGTTGAATCTTGCCAAGCAAACGAAAGAGAACGGCGCCGAGTCGCTGCCCAACAGTTTGAGCCTGGGTTTCATCGAGGCGCTGTACGCCGACTACTTGGCCAATCCGGCCAGCGTCTCGGCGGACTGGCGGCGCTACTTTCAGAAATTGACCAACGGTTCGCGCGGCACCGCCCCGCGGTCTGGCCCCTCGTTCCGCCCGGCCAGCCTGTTCAATCCGCCTTCCCAGCCGGCATTGGCCAGCCCGGCCGCGACCCGGGATCTGGAAATGGCCTTGATGCAGGACCGGGTCGACCAGTTAATCCGGGCGTTTCGCGTTCGCGGCCACATGATCGCCAATATCGACCCGTTGGGGATGCCGCGGCCGCCGCAGCCCGAACTGGCGGCCGAACACTACGGCTTCACCGAGGCGGACATGGATCGCCCGTTTTCGACGGACACCATCCACGGGCCGGACGTGCTGACGTTGCGGGGCATTTTGACCCGGCTGCGAAACACGTATTGCCGTTCCATCGGAGTGCAGTTCATGCACATGGACGAATCGGGCGTGCGCCAATGGCTGCAAGACCGCATGGAAAGCACGGAAAACCGATTGACTCTGACCCGAGCCGAGCAGTTGCGGATCCTCAAGCGGTTGACCATTGCAACGATCTTCGAGGAGTTCATCCAGAAGCGCTTCCTGGGCACCAAGAGCTTCTCGCTGGAAGGCGCCGAGAGCCTGATCCCGCTGCTGGATCTGATGATCGAAAAGGGGGGCGAGCAAGGCCTCCGCGAAATCGTGCTCGGCATGGCACATCGCGGCCGGCTGAACGTGCTGGCCAACATCATGGGCAAGAGCCCGCAGGAAATCTTCCGCGAGTTCGCCGACGTCGATCCCAAGCTGCACCTGGGCCGCGGCGACGTGAAGTACCACCTCGGTTACAGCTCCGATTGGACGACCCAGTCGGGACAAAAGGTCCATCTCTCGCTCTGCTTCAATCCCAGCCACCTGGAATTCGTCAACCCCGTGGTGCTGGGGCGGGTGCGGGCCAAGCAGGACCGCGCCGGCGACGTCCGCCGCGAGCAGTGCCTGGGCTTGCTGATCCACGGCGACGCCTCGATGGCCGGCGAGGGCGTGGTGCAGGAAACCTTCAACATGAGCCAGTTGGAGGGCTACAGCGTCGGTGGCACGATCCATATCGTGGTCAACAACCAGATCGGCTTCGTCACTTCTCCGTCCGAAGGGCGCTCGAGCACCTATGCCACCGACGTGGCCAAGATGCTGCAGATCCCGATCTTTCACGTCAACGGCGAAGACCCCGAGGCCGTGGCCCAAGTGGTCCGCTTGGCCATGGATTTCCGCCGCGAATTCAAACGCGACGTGGTGATCGACATGTACTGTTACCGCCGCCGCGGCCATAACGAGAGCGACGAGCCGGCTTTCACCCATCCCCTGCTGTACCGCGCCATCGAACAACGCAAGAGCGTCCGCGAAGAATACCTGGCCCATCTGCTCGAACTGGGCGAGGTCACCAAGCAAGAGGCTGACCGGATCGTCGAGGAGGAAACCACCGAACTCGACCGCGAGCTGTCGGCGGCCAAGAGCAATCAATACGTGTTTCGCAGCGACGGACTCGGCGGGATCTGGCGGGGTTACCAGGGCGGGCGCGAAAACCAGGTGCCCGACGTCGATACGGGCGTCGATCGCCGGCAACTTGTCGCGCTGCTCGAAGCCGACGCCCGCGTGCCCGCCGATTTTCATCCCCACCCCAAGATCCAAAAAATCCTCGACGCGCGGCTCGAAATGGCCCAGGGCCGGCGACCGCTCGATTGGGCGGCCGGCGAAATGCTGGCCATCGGCTCGCTGGCCGCAGAGGGCCATCGCGTGCGCCTGTCGGGGCAGGATTCGACCCGCGGCACGTTCAGCCATCGGCACGCCGTCTTGCACGATTACGAAAACGGCGCACAGCTACCACTCGCTGCAACATCTGGCCGCCGGGCAGGCCCCGGTCGACATCTACAATAGCCCGCTGTCGGAAATCGCCGTGCTGGGCTTCGAATACGGGTACAGCCTCGATTGCCCCGACGGACTGGTCGCCTGGGAAGCCCAGTTCGGCGACTTCGTCAACGTGGCGCAGGTGATCATCGATCAGTTCATTGCCAGCGCCGAGACGAAGTGGCGCCGCCTGAGCGGCCTGGTCTTGCTGCTGCCGCACGGATTCGAGGGGATGGGGCCGGAGCACTCTTCGGCCCGGCTGGAGCGCTTCCTGACGATGACGGCCGACCACAATATCCAGGTCGTCGTGCCAAGCACTCCGGCGCAATACTTCCACGCGCTGCGGCGGCAGGTGGTGCGCCCTGGCGCAAGCCTCTGGTGGTGATGACGCCCAAAAGCCTGCTGCGGCATCCGCGCGCGGTGTCCTCGCTCGACGAGTGCGCGACCGGCCGGTTCCGGCGCGTGATTCCCGACGACAATCCCAAGCGGCCGAACGTCGAAGGCGTGCTGCTTTGCGGCGGCAAGATCTACTACGAGCTGGAAAAAGAGCGCAGCGACCGCAGCCGCCAGGACGTGGCCATCGTCCGCATGGAGCAGATCTATCCCCTGCCGATGGCGAGAGCTGACGGCCGCGCTTGCACCCTATAAAGACGGCACGCCCGTCTACTGGGTGCAGGAAGAGCCCGAAAACATGGGCGCCTGGCGGTTCCTGCTGGCTCGCTTTCGAGACGAGCTTTTTGATAGACTACCGTTCGCCGGTATTTACCGCCGGGCGAGCTCGAGTCCGGCCACCGGCTCGGCCAGCAGTCACAAGCTGGAGCAAAAAGAACTGCTCATGCAGGCCTTTGGCTGCATTTGACCGGGGCTTCTGTTTGCCTGCCGGCTACATCCTGTCGAGGAAATGTGCGCGCAACATGACTATTGAACTCAAAGTGCCCGCGGTGGGCGAATCGATCACCGAAGTCCAGATCGGCGAGTGGCGCAAGAACGAGGGCGACATCGCCGAAAAGGACGAGAACCTGGTCGAAATCGAAACCGACAAGGCCACCGTCGAACTGTCGGCGCCGGTCAAAGGCAAGCTGGCCAAAGTGCTCAAGCACAGCGGCGACACGGCCGCCGTGGGCGAAGTGATCGGATACATGGAGGAAGCGGCTGCCGAGTCGGTCGATCCGGTCGCCGCCGCCGCGGCCCAGGCCCAGGCCGCCGACATGATCCGCACGCCGGCCAAGCGCCTGGCCGAGTCGCCGCGCTCCGCCTCCGACGCGGCCAGGCCGGTCAAGTCCGGCTCCGTCGCGGCGCAGCCGCCCGGCGAAGCGCGGGCGACCAGCGGCCGCCGGCCGGCAACGAACCGGCCGCAGCCGAGCGCGGACTGGTCGTCAGTCCGGATTCGCGGCCCCCGGCCGCCGGGCGTGGGCCGGTCAACCAGCCCAAGCCGGGCGCCGTTTCCGTCCCGATCCCTGGCGGTGCGCGGGGCAATCGCGAGGAAGAAGCCGTGCCGATGAGCCCCATCCGCCGCCGGATCGCTCAGCGGCTGGTCGAGGCGCAGCACACTGCGGCGCTGCTCACGACGTTCAACGAGATCGACATGTCCGCCGTGATGACGCTGCGCAGCGAACACAAGGACGTGTTCCTGGAGAAGTTCGGCGTCAAGCTAGGATTCATGTCCTTCTTCGTCAAAGCCGGCATCGACGCGCTCGAAGCTGGTGCCGCAAGTCAACGCCGAAATCCGCGGCAACGACATCGTCTATCACAACTTTTTCGACATCGGCATCGCGGTCGGCGGCGGCAAAGGCCTGGTCGTGCCCGTGCTGCGCGACGCCGACCGCATGAGTTTCGCCGAGATCGAAGTGGCGATCGCCGACCTGGCGCATCGGGCCCGCGAAAACAGCCTGTCGCTGGAAGAGTTGCGGGGCGGGACGTTCACGATCTCCAACGGCGGCGTTTACGGCTCGCTGCTTTCGACGCCGATCGTCAATCCGCCGCAAAGCGGCATCCTGGGCCTGCACACGATTCAGGACCGGCCGGTCGCCCGTGCAGGCCAGGTGGTAATTCGGCCGATGATGTACGTCGCGCTGACGTACGACCATCGCATCGTGGACGGTCAGGGCGCCGTGACCTTCCTGAAGCGGATCAAGGAAGTGATGGAAGAGCCGCTACGGATGCTGGTCGAGGTGTAGGGGGCCGGATAATTGGTGGTTGCCGGTATGCAGGGCCGATGGAAAAAATTCACATCTAAACGTCACGCGCGGGGCATCCGGCCGTCACGGTCGCGTGCAGCTTAGCCTCCGGACCAGGACTTCGGCCGCCTCCGTTGGGAGAAACCGCACGGTCGAGGCGACGGCGCAAAGCGTCCTCCCTCGAAGTCGTAGGATTCCGATACGCCTATTTTGCCACGTTGCCACTCAGAGCTGGGAGATGAGGTCCGTTGCTTGTGACGCAGCAATGATGGTTTGAAAGTCGATGGTCGGATTTTGTAACAGCTTTCTGATTTCATCCTGCGTGCGTCCCCGGATCACGACCAAGTTCGTCGGGTACTCGGGAAACTTTCCGTGGCCGGCCTTTCCAATGTATACGTCGGCGACAAGTTGATTTCCTTTTGGCGCTGTCCTGACCGCGATCAGAAGGCTGCCGGGCGCGGGCATTTGATGCATTTCCATCGACAGTTCTCGTTCCGCTGATAGACCTCGCAGCCCTTGACGACGCAATCATCTTTGCACTTGGTGGAATCGCAGTCGTTGCAATCGGTATCGCTCGTGTCCGCCTGATTGCAGGGGTAATTCAAACTGACCGGGCGGAAGCTAAAGGTTTCAGTCTCAGTTACGCACAGTTGAGGGACCGGAATTGTGCCTTCGATGGTGCCTGTGGCCTGATAGAAAGTGGACTTTTCGCAAACGACCTTCAATTTGCCTTTTTGGCCGCTGATAGGCGTCGGAGGGCCCGTTGTCGTGCAGTTGCAGCCGCCGACAAACTCCGGCGGGTTGGGGCAGTCCGATGAAGATGACGGGGCCGATTCGCAACACGGATCGGCCGAAATGTTCGTGGTTGCCAACGTTGGCGCGGCGCCCGCAATCTTGCTATCTGCCGTAGCCGAGGCGATTGTAGGATAGCCGTCGATGCTTCTTACACTGGGGCTGTCGCAAACCACGTAACAACCGGGCGCTGGACGGGCGGGCTGCACGCAATAATAGGCAACGCTATCACGACAGTAAAAGAAGCGATGACTCGCCTCCGCCGCCGATGTCAGGCCGAGTACCACAGAAAACGAGACACCCAAGATCGTCCAGCGCGCTTTCCAGAACATGACATCCTCTGCTTGGCTTTTTAGGCGACAATCAACCCACAACAGCCCCCAATCGTAGGGTGCTAGCTAGCGGCCTCAAGTGACGATATGGTCAAGTTCAAGGCACGATCTGGATGCAATTTGGATACGGCTCGCGAGCGGGCAAATTCCCGGGCGATCCGCGTGGCGCAATCGGGCGAAACCCCGCGACCCCTCAGTCGGCCTCGACCGCTTCCCAAAACACTTGCAGGCCGTTGCCGTTGCCGTGAAAGCGAATCACGGCCGCCTGCTGATTGCGATTCAGCGACTTGACCGTCGCCTGCAAGCGATGCTTGGGATCTTGCTCACCGGCCGGCGGCAACGGATCGTCGATGTACTGCGGCCAACCTTCCTCCTGGAATGCCGTCAGAATAAGCGCCTGATTGCGCCGGAACGCGATACCGCTTGACGATCCGACCCTGATAGCGCAATTCACGCCGCGCAGCATCCCATACCGGAATAGGCACCGCCGCGGAATCGCTTTCGGCCGCGGACAGCGTGGCCGCGGCTTCCGGTGCCGGCACCGACGCATGTCCGCGCTGACGAACGGCTCGGACTGGCTGCGGACGAACGACTCGCCCGCGTCGGTCAAGACGAAGCAAGTTCGTTTGTCGAACGACAGATTGTGGCTGGGCCGATAGCTTCGCACTTCGTCCTCGGGCTGCGTGACTTCACGCGCTCCAAGCACATAGCCCTGGCACGAAAGCCAGCGCAGTTCGGTGTCGGTCATGCCGAACGCGCGAACGTGCTGCGCCGGATGGCAAACTCCCAGCAGTTCCGCCGAGCCAGGCGAGCATAGTGATGTGCTTTGGCAAGCTCGGCCAGCGCAGGTCGCAGGGCGGCTACAAAATTCGCTGGCAGCTCCGAGCACGAGGCGTCGAAACCGTCGCCGCTCGGGCGTGTTGGATCTTCGCGGGACAACATCGGAGCCAAGCCAGGTGCCGGGGAGTAAACAGTATGCCCCGCAAGAATTGCCCCGCTAATTAATCATTGAATGTCCGGGCAATTATCGTTTGAATCGTAAACCGTGCGCGAAACCGGACAATCATTCGGACAATTCCGCCCCAGGCAGCCGCTTCTGCGGACGCGAGCGCACTTCTGTAGCTCACGAAGTACATCTGCGGGATGGTTCCGACCGGCTCGGAATATAGCGACGACTTGCGCGGCGTGGCAGCACGGTGACAGAGGGGTGTCACTCATGCACGATGGCGACTGCTGAGAACGAATCGCCGCGCGCCGTGCCAGCCGCTGAACGGCTAACGGCGCGGCGGCACACGCTGGGGAATGTCAAGCCCGCCGGCTGCGGCCGGTGGGGGCGTGCTATACGGCGATGGCGCTCGCGACCCCCCACCGGCCGCCGCCGGTGGGCTTAACGGGTGCGAGGCGGCGCTCTAGTTCAGCTCCAGCCCGATCAGATACGTGTCGAGCGCTTGCCGCAGCTTGGCCTCTTCGTCGATCAGCTTCTTGATCTCGCCGCGCAGCTTCTCGACCTCGTCTTCCTGCTCGCCGAACTTCTTCACGTAGCGCTTGTAGAGATCGGTCGCGTGGTCGAGCTGCGGCCATGTTCTGACGGATGCGGTCCTGCTCCTGGCCGATCACCTTGACTTGCTCCTCCAGCCGCTGCCGGTCCTGCACCACTTTGGCCAGTTGCTGCTTGCGCTGGATCACGGTCTGCAAGGCTTCTTTCACCTTGTCGCTGGTCACCTTCTGATTGATGTAGAACAAGATCGTGCCATCGTCGATGTTCGTGATCGCGATCTGCTGGTTCTGGATCTGCTCTTCCAGCACTTCCAGCACCGCCGGTTTGCCCGGCTCGGCCTCGACCGCAAAGCGATACTGATTGCGGGTTTTTTCGCTCGGCTCTTTGGGCGTCATCAGTTTCCAGCCCGGATCGAACGGATACTCGATGAGCACCGTCTTGACCCGCTTGCCCGAGTTTTTGATCGTGTACTTGTTCGTCCGCTGGTGCTTGTGATCGACGTACAGCACACCTTTGATCAGGCGCACTTGCGTGATCTCGTCGGGATGGCCGACCGTTTCGGGAGCCACTTCGGTGTCCAGGTCCAGGGCGTAGCTGATCAGCCGCTCGGTGCCGGGCTGCATGTCTTCGATCCGGGCGTCGCCCGCATAGGCGCCGCCGTCGAACACGGTGATCGGGCCTTGCATCAGGTGCAGGTCGGTGGAATTCGTGAGCCGCAGTCCGTTGAGCGGATGCTTGGCCTGGACTTGCTGGTTGTAGATCGAGACTTTGCTGCCTTTGACCGATTCGTTGACGATTGGCAGCATGGCCGATTCCTGCCGCGGCAGCGTGACCGGCGTGGCGATCTCGTACTGGAACAGCTCGCCCACGTTAGTGGCCTGCGAGAGCGACTGCACGCCTTGCTGCAAGTCGAAGAGTTGGTTGGCTTCTTTGTCGGCGGCAACCGAGCCAGCCAGGGCGGGCAAAGCGGCCCGCGGCACCCAGTTGCTTCCGGTACTTTTGCTTCTCGCACGCCGTCCCGCGCTTCGCCCTTGCCCTCGCCGCGCGCGAGCTGATCGGCCTGTTCCGCTTTTTTCAGGAACTCGCCTTCGTGCCGGGCCAGGTCCTGGCCGTAGGTTTGCGGCCGCAGCGAGGCGTACAGTTCCGGCTCGACGACCGGCCGCTGCACGTAGAGCGGATCGTAGAG
Organism: uncultured Planctomycetia bacterium; assembly: GCA_963699445.1. Classification (GTDB taxonomy): domain Bacteria; phylum Planctomycetota; class Planctomycetia; order Pirellulales; family PALSA-1355; genus CAWCAX01. The sequence continues at coordinate 428,698 of CAVOTX010000011.1, read as the reverse complement.
GTTCATGATGAACGAGATCGGCCGGCCGCTGACCAGCGTCAGTGCGACTTCCTTCCAATCTTCTTCGGTCGTGTTCTCCACGATCGCCCAGCCTTGCAGGAAGGGCGCCTCGTCGTCCTTGAGCACCAGGCGGTAGCTGGTTTTCCAGATCGGCGTTTGTTGGATATAGCCGACGCGGACTTGCCGCTTGCCGTCGCCGAGAAAGTTCAGGGCGACGCTTTTCTTGTCGGCATCGTGACCGCGGGCCAGCACGGCCAGGGCCTGGCGGAATTCCTTGTCGAGTTTTTCATTGAGCAAGCGGATCGTGCCGACCTGGTCGAGCGGCACGCTGCGCAGGCCCGCGTCGGTGAGCAGATTGAGTATCTCGACGTCCGCCGTGTCGTGATTGCCGCCGACCGGTTTCTTGCGGGTTTCGACGCCCAGGATGACGCCGGTGATGGGATTGGGGGCGTCGATCTCGACGCGCTCGCCGCGGACCTGGTTGAGGATTTGGCCCAGTGTGGGATTGCCGTTCAAGTCGATGGCGAATTTCTTCAAGGCCATCGGATGGGCTCTTTCGATCCGTAGGTCACGGCCGAGATATGGCCGCCGCCGAGGTCCTGAACGACCATGCTCTTGAGCAGGTCGTTGATGTCGTCGACGCTGAATTTGAGTTCGATCTGGGCGTCGCCCTGGACGGTGCCTTGGCGATCGAAGAAGCCCACTCCCGAGTTGAACATCACGACCCGCTGCAAGGGCACGTCGGACGCCGCGTCGGTTTTCTTGGATTTGTCTTTTTCGGCGGCGGACAAGCTGGCGGCGCCCCACAGGATCGACAGGCTGCACGAGAGCCAGCAGGCACGGGATAACGATCGGGTCAACATGGTCGGAACCCTCCCAAAAAAGTCTGAATAATGGCGAAGCGGCCTGAGGCCGCGGCGGATCACGTAGCGGCAGCCCGGAAATTCTAGCTTTTTTGCCGGGCTGCGAACATTTGCGGGTGTTTAGACGGCTCGGGGTGCCCGAAAGTTCCCCGGATATTGACGGCCTGGGCCGTCGCCGCGTGCATGGCAGCAACGCCGGGAGCCTGCCGCTCGAGGCGAGAGTTCGTGGGCGTTCGACCAGCGACGGCGATCCGGTCCGCGCGACGCCGAAATGGTCGCAAGCGCCGCCGCAATCGAACAAAGTTCTTTTCTCTCCGCTACGGGACAATTACGATGAACCGCCACATCGCGCACTTCTCCCTTGTCTGACGCCGGCGGTCCTGTGGAATTTCTGTTCGGATTGAGCCTCGCGCTGCTGCTCGTCACGCTGGTTGGTCACGGCATTTGGGTGCTGTTGGCCGCACTGTTTCGCGTGGGAGCTCGCCCGACGCAAACGCCGACCGTGCGCCAAACTCCACATTGCCCGCGTTGCGATGCGGCGCTGCGAGCCAACATTTGCCCGGTTTGCGATTGGCCGGGAGCTCCTTCTCGCTGGCGATCGTGGGCCGCGCGGCGGCTCTGGAGCAGCAGCTCCAGCGGTTTGAGTATTTCCAGACCATCGAGCCGGACGTGCTGGCCCGGCTGAACGCGGCCATCGCTCAGCTGCGCCGCGAGCTGAGCACTCCCGCCGAATTTCGCTCGCGGCCCGAAGTGGAATTGGCCGATGGTGCCGCGGCCGCCCCGCCGACGGCTGAGGGTGCCGCCGGCGACATCGTCGAGGCCGTCGAAGTGGTGCCCGAGGGCCCGTGGGAGCCGGTCGTCGCATCGACGCCGGCGGAAACGCTGCCGGATGCGGCCGCGGTCGGGTCGTCGGCGCCGGCAGCGGAGGTCGCGCCGACAGCCCGGCTGATGGAGGATCGCGTCCGGCATTTCATGGAGCAGCGGGCCTCCGAGCCGGCCGAATCGGCGGCTCCGGTCGTTCGGCAGCCGCAGCGCGCCTGGTCCGACGTGCTGGCCGGATTCATGGAAGAGAAGAATATCCGCTGGGGCGAACTGGTCGGCGGCCTGCTCATCGTTTGCTGCTCGATCGCCCTGGTGATCAGCTTTTGGGCCAAGATCGCCGAGCGTCCGTTTCTCAAGTTCTTCGTCTTCGGCGGCGTGACGACCGCGCTGTTTGCGGTCGGCTTCTATACCGAAAGGCGCTGGAAGCTGCGGACCACGAGCCGCGGTTTGCTGGTCATCGCCACGCTGCTGGTGCCGCTGAATTTTCTGGCGATTGCCGCTTTCAATCAGCCATCCAGCGCGCAGGCGGCATTCATCGCCGGCGAATTGATCTCGATCGGACTATTCACCGCGCTGGTCTGGGCGGCCGGACGGATCCTGACGCCGCTCGGCGCTGGAGCTTTGGCCGTGGGCGTGATGGCGCCGGCCGTCATGCAGTTGATCGAGCGGCGGCTGGTCGGACCGGAGACCGCCTGGCTGCTGTTGTATGGGCTGGGTGCCGTTTCACTCGTCTGTCACGCCGGCGCCAACGGCTGGCTGGCCGCCCGACGGAGCCGGCAGCCGGCGCTGGACGAGACCGAAGCCCAGTCGCTGTTGCGGTTGCTGGGTCTGACAACGTTTTCGATTCTGCTGCCGTTGGGATTGTTGGCGGCCAAGACAGGCGATGTGGCGGCCGCCGCGCATTCGGCTCGCGCCGCTGGTGTGCGCGATCGGGCTGGCGCCGCTCGTGGTCGGATTGCTGGTGGCCCGGCGCTTGGGCGAGAAACAGCCGCCGGGTTTGCGCGTGGCTGGCACCAGCGTGGCGATTGCCGGTGCCGCGATTTCGCTGGCGGCACTGGTGTTGGCGTGGCCGGACCCGGCCGTGTTGTTGCCGGCGGTTGTGGCCGAGTTCGTTTTGTTCGAGGCGATCGTGCTGGCCGGCCGGATGCCCGCGGCCCAGGTTGTCGCCGTGGCCAGTGCGGCGCTGGGCTACTTGATCGGCGTGTACCTGCTGCGCGGCGAGGTCGATTGGTGGGGCGCAACGTCGTCGTCGATGCGGCCGATTTTGTGGTCCGGCGCCAGTGGAGCGGCGCTGGTGCGGCTTGTGGCTCTGCTGGCGATCGGCGGCTGGTGCGCCCAGTGGCGCGCTCGGCGGGCGGACGCCCTGTTCATCGCCGGGGCAACCTCGGTCGTGGCGTGCGTCAGCCTGCTGTTGGTGTCGTGGTTCGGGGCGGGCGTGGTGGGCGACCCGCTGGGCGCCCGCTGGGTATACGCTGTCTACGCCGCCGCGGCGCTGGTGGTTGCCGGGGCCGCCAGCCGACTTCTTCCGTCGGTTGGCTGGCCGCTCGGGCTGGCCTGGCTCGGATCGCTGCTGACCTTGGCGGCGGTTGTCGAGGCAGTGGTGTTTCGCTGGGCGCCGGTGCAGCAATGGGCCTGGCCCTGGCCGGCCGCCCTGGCCGCCCACGCCGGGTTGATGGTTTTGTTGGCGCTGGGTCTGCGGCAGTTCGGGCGTGGCGAAACACGCGGCCCATTGGAGAGCGCCAGCATCCAATCGGCATTGGCCAGCTCGTGTGCGGCGGTGCCGCTGATCGGCTGGGGCGTGCATCTGGGTCTGTACTCGGCGAGCGCTGCGCAATGCGTGGCGCTGGCGACGATCTGGCTGGCGCTGGCCGCGGTGCGTCGCTCGCAGAACTTGTTCTGGTGGACGCAGGCGGCCTTGAGCTTTGGCGTGGCGTTTGCCGTGGCCGCGCGGCTGGGTGCTCAGGCCTGGTTTCGCGAGTCGCCGCGCCCGTGGCTCGATCCGTGGACATGGCAAGCCATCGGCATCGCACTGGTGCTGGTTGGCCTGACGCTGATCGGCCTGCGCGGCGGCTGGCGGCGGCTGGCCGTGTCGCGGCCGGACGATGCTCGGATCGAGCTCGGGCGGTGGCTGATTGTCGCTCAGCGCCCGGCCTTCGATCGGCTGCTGACGGCGCTGCTCGTCGGGATCGCATTCGTACTGGCCTACTACTCGGCACTGCCCGGCATCCAACAAGAGCTATCGCCGCGCGGCATGCGCGGGGCGACGGCTGCCGCCGGGCCGACGGCAGTTGGCAATCCGGCGATCAGCCGCGACGTACCACCGATCGGCCAGTTCGAAGTGGCCGGCGTTCCGCACGAGCATGCCAGTGGATGGGGTGGGTGGTGTTTGCTGGGGGCGACCGCCGTGCTGCTGCTGGCGGGTTTCTGGCAGCGGCCGACGATGTGGCATATTCTGGGGATTTATCTGGTCGCGGCGGCGTGCTGCCCGGTATGGGCCAGCCGCTGGGAAGGCGACGTGGCCGTGGCGTCGGCGTTGCGCTGGGCGTCAGCGGCACTGTTGGTCGCCGGATCGATTCCGATCTGGCTGCGCGATCCGCTTTGCCGCTTTGCCGCGCGCTGCTCACCGCGGCTTGGCCGGCCTTGGTGCGCAAGTCCGGCGGCGGGTGCGGCGGCTGTCTTCGCACTGGCTTTGGCCCCGCCGGCGCTGATGGCCGTGTACATCGGCACGGCCGCCTCGCTGCGCGTCGATCACGATCCGGCAACGCTTATGCTGTTGCGAATCTTGATGGGCGTTTTCGTGGCGGCGAGCATCGTCGGCGTGGCGCTGCGGAGCGTCGAACTGCCGATAACATTCGCCGTGCGCCGCACCGCGCCGGTCGCCTGGCTGCGACAGACGAGCTCGCTGCTGCTCGTGCTGGGGACCGCGCCGCTCGTGGCGCTGGTGCTGTACGTGGTCGGCTCGGCGCTGCAGCACACACCCATCTTGGGTCCCGATCCCGATTCGCTGTTTGCCCGGATGGGATCGGCCAGCTCGCACGCAGTGCCGCTTTTGACGCTCGCACTGGTGCTGGTCGGCTATGCGCTGCGGGAGCGGTCCGAGGGCTTTGCCTTCGCCGGCGGCCTGACATTCAATTTGGCCATCACGGCCGGTTACTTGCTGTTGATTTCCAAGCAAGGCCTGCGATTTGACGCCGTCGGCTGGATGCGCCTGGCCCAGTTGAACGCCCTGGTTTCGGCGGTCTATGCGCTGGCCTGGATGGGCACGGTGCATGCGTCGGCACGCCGGTCCCAGGAATCCGGCCGAGACCGGCTGAGCCCGCTGATGCTGACGACGCTGGGGCTCGCCGCCACGCTGTTGCTGTTGGTCGTGGTGCCTGTCTGGGCACACTTTGCTTTTCAGGCGCTCGACGTCGACCTGGCGAGCGAGGTGGCCTCGGCCACGGGCTGGGCGAGTACGGCGCTGTTGTCGCGGCGCTGCTGTGGGCCTGGCGCTGGTCGGGGCGGGCCGGTTCGATTGGCGGTTTGTGGCGCGGGCCTGTTCGTGCTCGGCGTGATGACGGCCTGCACCGCCGCCCATTGGGACACCGGCAACGCTTTGGCCTACCACACGCTGCTGGTCGTGCAGTCTGCGATCGCCTGGATCGTTTGGGCGATGGCCAGGCTCGATTTGCGCATTTCCGATCGATCCGAGAGCCACGCAGGGGAGGGGGACGCGATCACCATCCAGCGGCTCTTGCCCTCCGGCGCGAGCCGGGCGCGTGCGGCGGACCAAAGTCGGCTGGGTGATGCTACTGGCGGCGCTTGCGCCGTGGCTCAGTCTGCGGGCGCTCGTCGACGGGCCGGGCCATCCGTGGTGGGGCATTGCCGGCCTGGCCTCGCTCGCCGGTCTGGCGATCCGCATCGCGTATGCCAATGTCGAGCGGCGGTGGCTCTTCGTGGCGATGGGGCTCGTCAATCTTTCGGTCAGCGCCTGGTGGCTGATCGCCGCGGCGCCTTCGCTGTGGGGCTCTGGCGCCGAGCCGCTGGTGATGCTGATCGAGTTCAATGTCATCGCGCTGGCATTACCGGCCGTGGCCTGGGTGTATCTGGAACTGTCGCGATTTCGCCCCTTGGCCACGCGGCGCACACCGGCCGTGCATCGACTGGCCGCCCGAGTCAGTCTGACGGTGATGGCGCTGTTGGTAGGGCTGGGTCTGGCGGCCGACCTGATGTCGCAAAACCCGCCCCGGTTCACCTGGCTCGATTGGTGTGCGCTGGCCGCCACAGCGATTGCGGCGGCGGCCTGTCTGTGGGACGCCGAATCGCGCGATTCGGTGGCAGGCCTGTACCTGCTGGGCCTCGTCGCAGCCGGCTTGCTGCTCGACGAGCTGAACCTCGATCCGCACTGGCTGGTCTGGACCGGCACCATTGTCCTGGCTGCCTACACGGTGCTGACCAGCTATCTGTGGAGCATCCGCCGCCGCTTGACCGCCGTGGCCGGACGCTGGAAAATCCCCGTCGGCAGCGAGTCGCCGCTGGCCGGACTCACCTGGCTGGTGCCGGCCAATCTGCTGCTAGTGACCGCCGTCGTGGCGCTGGTCTACCTGATCGAGCTGGCGTACGGCGAGTTTTCGCTGCGGTTGTTGGCCGGGCAAGCGGCACTGGCGCAAGTGCTGTCGATTGCGCTGGTCGCACATGGAGCGCGGCGGACGGGTTTGCAATACGCCGCACTGTCGCTCGGCGTCGTTGTGCTCGTGGCGTTCGGCTGGGCCTGGCTCGATCCCACCCTACTGCAAGGCGGCCACTGGGCGGCAATCAGCGCGATCCTGAATCGGCTGGTCGTCGTGGCCGCCGCGCTGGCCGGCACCGTCGTGCTTTACGGATTCGGGCTGGCCCGGTTGCTCGCGGGCGAGAACGAGTGCGCGCCGCGCCGCCAGGCGCTTGCTGCCGGTGCTCGTGCCGCTGACCGTCATGACGCTGCTGGGCATCGTCGGCGTCGAACTGTCGATGCTGGCCTGGCATGCGGCGGTCGTGTTGCCCTGGCCGGGCATCGTGGCCGTCGCGGCGATCCTGCTGGGGCTGGTGGTGGCCGCCCTGGCGGCGGCCGTGCTGCCGGGCCGCGACCCGCTGGGGCTTTCGGAAAGCGGACGCACCGCCTACGTGTACGCCGCCGAAGTATTTCTGGGGCTGCTGCTGGTCCACATTCGTTTGTGCATTCCCCGGCTGTTCCAGGGCTTTTTCTTGCAGTGGTGGCCATTGGTCGTGATGGCGATCGCCTTCGTCGGTGTGGGGCTGAGCGAGTATTTCCATTGCCGGCGATTGCAGGTGCTGGCCGGACCGCTTGATAACATGGCGGCGCTGTTGCCGCTGTTTCCGGCAATCGGGTTCTGGCTGCTGCCGCCCCGCGTCGATTATTCGGTGCTGCTGGTCGTGGTCGGCGCGCTTTACGCCGTGTTGTCGGGCATGCGCCGGTCGTTTGGCTTCGGCTTGCTGGCGGGCTCTCGGCCAACGCCTGCGCTCTGGTTCTTCCTGCAAAGCCACCAAGGCTACCGGCTGCTGGAGCATCCGCAGTTGTGGCTGATTCCGCCGGCGCTGTGCGTGCTGGCAGCGGCCTACCTGCACCGCTCGCAACTCACTCCAGGCCAATTGGGGGCCGTCCGCTATGCCACCTCGATCCTCGTCTACGTCTCCTCGACCGCCGACATTTTCATAAGCGGCGTGGGGCAGGCCCCGTGGCTGCCGCTCGTGCTGGCCGGCCTGTCGATTCTCGGCATTCTGGTCGGCATCTGGCTGCGCGTGCGGGCGTTCCTGTTCCTGGGCACCGCGTTTCTGATCGTCTCGCTGTTGACGATCATCTGGTATGCGGCCGTGGACTTGCAGCAGACCTGGCTCTGGTGGGCGATGGGCATTGTGACTGGAATTCTGATCATCGCCCTGTTCGCCGTGTTCGAGAAAAATCGCGACGACGTGCTGAAGATGGTCGAAGACTTGAAACGCTGGCAGGCGTAGGGGCGCGATTGCGGCTGCGGCTGGCCCCCGATCCGCAAGACCGGGTGCGCCGAATCCGGCCGCGCGAATTCGGCCGGTCCGTTTGACCCCTGTGCATGTGCGGTGGGGCGCCAGTGTGAGTGGAATTTTCCTGATCGTTATTACCGCACCCCGGCGGGTGCAAAAGCCGACCCGGCGGCCCGCTGGCAGCGTCGATTCGATCAATTACACGCGCCTCCCACCCGATCAGTAATCCAGCCCGGTTATCCTTTTCACTGGACAGCAGCGAATGCCGCCATGAGCGATTACTACTCGATCGATGACCTGAGGCCGCCGACATGAAGGCCATCCTGTCGGCCGACCTGGACCAACTGGACGACGACCAGGTGCTGGCGATCAAGGACTTTGTCATTCGCGTCGGGGGATTGAGGAATGCGCGGATGGCGGTCGAGATGCTCAGGCAACTCGAAGACGCCGCCTAATCATCCGCCGCTAAAGGCTGCCCAACCGCGCCAGGATATCGAGGGCTTTCTTAGCTGTCTGAATGCCGATCTGATCCGCCAGCTTCTTGGCCGCCAGCAGGTGCTCGAGCGACAGACCGATTTCCTTGCCCACCGCGGCGGCAGTTGCTTCGCTGCCCGCCGCTGGCCCGTGTTTGCCAAGCGTTTTCCGCATGGCACTGACTTGCGCCGCGGAAACCGCCGTGCCTTTTTCGCGCCAGGGAGCGATGATGTCGCGGGGTCGCGTGCGGCGTTCCCATGCGGCAACGGCAGCGCGAATCGCTTGCACCTTGCTGGTGCCGGCAGCGCCGTTGTGGTCGGCGGCGGCCTGGCCGGCCTTGCGCTTCCGGCTGCGCTTGGTTTTTTTCCCCTGGCACGGCGCTTTGGCGCTCGCGGCCGCCTTGGCCAGAAAGCACGACGCGGCCGTGCGCGCTGGCGGCCACTTGACACGAGGCGCCCGGCCGGGTACTTCATTCTTCGGTGTCCGGTGGCGGAAAGTCTGGTTCGCGCTCCTGTTCGATGGAAAGCCTCATGTCCAGCGCCGATTCCCCTTCGCCATCGAGCGGCTCGATTTCAGCGCCACCCGGCCGAGCGCGACCCGGCCGAGTACCGGGCCGTCAGCGGGCTGGCGATCGGGGCGCTGCTCTTGGGCATCGCATCGGTTTCCGCGCTGGCCGGCCAGGTGCTTTGGGGTGTGCCGCTGGTGGGTACGATCACCGCGCTGGCGGCGCTGGTGCGGATCGATCGAGCGGGAGGGGCCCTGGCCGGTCGCCCAGCCGCCCTGTGGGGATTGGCGCTAAGCGTGTTTTTCGGGGCCATCGCTCCAGCGCATTTCCTGACGAGCGAACGATTGCTGGCCCGGCGGGCCGAAGAGGTGGGCCGACAATGGTTCGCCGCGATGGCTCAGGGCGAGCCGCAGGTGGCGCGGCAGCTCGCCTTGCCGGCCAGGTCCCGGGCCAAGATCTCGGACCCTGCGCAGCTTTGGAACCACTACCGCGACGTCGCGGGCAAGTCGCCGCGACCTGGAACAATTCGTCGCCGAACCGCTGATCCGCGCGCTTCACGCTCGACGGACAGGCGACGGTCAGGCTCTACAACACTCCGGCAATCGGCATTTCCGACGAGCAAGCCGTCGTTGTCCAGACCTATGCCGTGACCTACGACGATCACGGAGCGCCAAAGACGTTTTTCATCAATTTGACCCTGGAGCGGAGCGTGGAACGCGGCACCGATAAGGTCGATTGGCGCGTACTCAAATATGCCGGCGGCGTGGAACCGCAGTAAGCCGCGCCGGGCCGCCTGGACGGAAAGATTGGGCGCCGCCGCGGCGAGGGGCGCGGCTGAGGAGCGATCGAAGAATGGCCCCGACTCTCAACTCCGTTCCCTGCAGGCAGAGGATCGTCAGAGCGGCAAAGTTTTTTCCGTGCGCCGCTTAACGCGGCGCCTGGTTCAGGGACACGTCTTTCATCGTCGGCACTTTCGCGTGCCAGTACACGACGTATACCGTGTGCTTGTAGGGCACGCCTTGCCAACTGTACTGCTCGTAGACATCGTCCGCTTGCCCATCGTCGTCGGGATCGCGGCCGACCATCCGACGCACGTCGTCGGGCTTCATCGAGGAGATGGTTTTTTCGTCGCCCGAGCGCCTCTTGCAGGGTTTCAAACGCGGCTTGCGAAGCGCGCCGCGCCTGATGATCCACCACCCAGGCGCCGATCATCAGCGCCAGCAGCAAGAACAACAGAATCCGCGAGAGCGGCAGTAGCGGTCGCTTGGGCCCGGCCGCTCCGCTCTGCCCGCCGCTCGGTTGGCTCGCCGAGTCGATCGGCTTTTCAGGGGTCTGCATGGATGCCGCCTGGGAATCCAGTTAAAGGAGGTCGAGCAAGGGGAGGTGACGGCCAGTGGTTAAGCCGCGTTCAGCGCCCAGCGGTCTTGGCGGTCGAGCCGACGGTCACGCCGATCGCCGCGATCTGCGCCAGGGCCCGCTCTTTCAGTTCGCCGGTCGCACGCCGCGCGGCCATTTGATAATACACTCTGGCCAACCGCGGCTTGCCTGCGTCCTGAGCCTGACGGGCAAGCGAGAAGTAATCGTCCGCCTCGCGCTCAGGGTCCTGCCGGACCGCGCGACGCTGCTTTTCAAGATCGGCCACGCTGGCCGCCGCCGACTGGCCCGCGACCCGTTGCGGCGAGCGGACCGCGGGGTCGTCAAGCCCGGGGGCCTTGCGCGCCGGGCGGCTTCGGCCAGGACGCTCGGTCCCAGGCCTCGAAGTCGTGTACGAACGCCGTCACGCTGGCGCCGCTGGCGCCGTTGGCACTTCCTCGCGAGCGACTGCCCGGTAATCCGCCGAACTGATTCTGGCCGGAACTGGCACTGTTGATGCCGCCGAGCGTAGCGGCTCCCTGATCGGGCACGAGAACCGATCCGTTGGTGGCGAAATAATGAATCGACGGCAACTGGACCGTTTGTGCCGCCAAGTCGGCCGCACCGATCAAGAGCATCGCGCGAAGACAGGCCGCCAGCCGTTTCATAAGGAATCCTTTGCGCCATTCAACGTGCGTCATTCTATCGCAGGTTGGCGGCAAAACGCAATGTTTCTTCAGGGAGAATGTGCCCATCCAGGCCATTTGGAGGACCGCCTCTCAGCAGCAGATCGCGGCACGGCGGGGCTCCGACGACTCGGCAATATTGCGACATTCCCCGGCGGTTTTCGGCTCGGCTGTCAGTCCGTGATGTCGGCGGCGACGACCTCGGCTCCGGCGCGGGTGACCAGCAGCGGCATAAATGCCCGGGGAGGTGGTTTCGGCAATGGGCTGCGCCGAACCGTCGGCAAACAAGTGACACACGATGCCGGCGTGCATCCTCGAGGGCCCGTACAGCATGTCGATCGACGAACTGCCGCCGTAGACGTAGTAGGGCGTGTAATTGAGTGGGTTTTCCACTCCGGCATAGCTGGGGGAGTTGTTATCGTCGAATCGCAGGGCGGTAATACTGGCGGTCGTGCCGTCGATCCACACAGACGCGTTCTGCTCGCGGGTTTCGGCGATCAACAACGTATGCGACAGCCCGTCGGAGATGTCTTTGAATCGGGTCTGCGACTGGGGATAGATCGAGCCGTCCTGCGTTTCGGGAGTGCCGAAGCTGGGGGTCCAATACATGTTGCCGGCGGTGCTGGCCCCCAGCGCCGCGTAGTTGCGGATGGCCAGCGTGGGCGAAATGGCCGTATCAGAGCGGATCCTGCGCGTAGTCCGGGCCGGCGTACGACGGACAACGGTAGACCGAGATCACCTGCGCCGCCGCCGGCCGGTTGGCCGGATCGAGTGCCGGCAACTGGAAATTGACCAGCCGCTGGAGATTGGTCTCTTCCATTTGCGGCAGGATCATCGTGGCCCAAGAGTGCAGCGATTTCACGGTGCGCGCTGTTCCAATCCCACACGCCGTCGACCACCTGCGTGGTGCTGCTGGGAGGCAACCGGCCAAACACGCCGTGATAGTTCTGCAGCGCCAGTCCGATTTGCTTGAGATTGTTCAGGCATTGCAGTCGCCGGGCCGCCTCGCGCGGCTTGCACGGCCGGCAGCAAGAACGCCACGAGCAAGCCGATGATCGCGATCACGACCAAAAGCTCGACGAGGGTGAAAGCCCGGTGTTTCATGGCGTCGTCCCCGGACGCGGATCGACCTCGATCGTCGTCTTTGGCAGTTGGCGGCGCAAATCCTTGATGGCGGCCGGGCTGAGCCGGGTGCGCAGCAGCACGAGCCTTTTGAGATGCACGAGTTGTTTGAGATTCGCCACGCTGGCATCGGTGAGGGGGGTTTCGATCAGGTACAACTCTTCCAACTCGGGCAAGGCCACCAGGTTGGCCAGGCCGGCGTCGGAGATCTTCGTTAGATTCAGGTTCAATTTTCTCAGCTTGGCGAGATTTCGCAGCGTAGCGAGCCCCGGTCGGTCGTGGCGGTTCGGCTCAGATTCAGCGATTGGAGTCGAGTGAGGGAATCCAGCCGCCCCAGATCGGAATCAGTGACCGACGTGCGGCTGAGGTCGGCTTCGACGATGGCACGTTCGGCGGCCTGGCCGGCGAACTTGACCTTGCCGTCCAACCGCTCAAAAGCGGCCGCGGCTTTTTCATCGGTCGTACCCCCGCAGCCCGACAGCACGGCCAGGCCCAGGATACCGAGCGCTAGCGGCGGCAGCCGCAGCGGGCGGTTTGCGCTACCCGACGCGAAGCCATTCTTTGCGCAGACACGGTTTGCCCGGACACGATTTGCCCAGGCACGATTGGGTCGACATGCCTCTCGTCCCCCCTACGCGCTTCATTGTACCGCTTTTTCTGGAACAATAGGCGCCGCCGCCGGAAGCAAGGGCCACGAGCAGGGTCTTGATGGTCCGGCAGGTCGACACACGGGCAGGGGCGCTCAGGCCGGCGCCGGCCCACGACAGATCCGGCTGCGCCGGCTACAATTCCTGCGTCCGGCATCCGACGATTCTTGCACCAGTGGCAGCCCAGCACGGCAGGCAGGCGAATTGAACGGCCGCAAGCGAAAACCCAAGCCTGTGATCGGCTGGCGAATGGCTGGCGCTCTCGGCGCTGGGCATTCCGGCGATCAAGGCCAAGGTCGATACCGGAGCCCGCAGCTCGGCGTTGCACGCCTTCGATGTGGAAATCTTCTCGCGTGAGGGCGCGGAGATGGTCCGCTTCAAGGTGCATCCGTTCCAGCGCGACAAGACCCGCACGATCGAGTGCCTGGCCGAATTGTACGACCGGCGCACGGTTCGCAGCTCGGCCGGCCACGAAAGCATGCGGCCGGTGATCCTGGCCCAGGTCGAGTTGGGCGGCCAGCAATGGATCATCGAGCTGACGTTGACCCGCCGCGATGCGATGGGCTTTCGCATGCTGTTGGGCCGGCAGGCCATCCGGCGGCGATTTCGCGTCGAGCCCGGCCGGTCGTACCTGCTGAGCCGCAGCCAGGCGGAGCAGTTCAAGCAATCCCGGCGTGCGAGTCCCACGACGCTCAGCCCGCCGGCTCCCACCGAACGCCCGACCGAGAGGAATCAGGGATGAAGATCGCCATCTTGAGCCAGAAGGGCTCGCTCTATTCCACGCGGCGGCTGAAAGAGGCCGGCGAGCAGCGGGGCCACGAAATGCACGTGGTGAACTACTTGCGCTGTTACATGAACATCACCTCGCATAAGCCGGCCGTGATCAATCAGGGCACGCCGCTCGACGGCTTTGACGCCGTGATCCCGCGCATCGGGGCCTCGAAAACCTTCTACGGCACGGCCGTGGTCCGGCAGTTCGAGATGATGGGCGTCTTCTCGGCCAACGAATCGCAGGCCATCACCCGCTCGCGCGACAAGCTCCGCTGTTTGCAGCTCCTGGCCCGGCAGGGCATCGGGCTGCCGGTGACCGGTTTTGCCAATTCGACCAAGGACATCGACGGCCTGATCAGCACGGTGGGCGGGGCGCCCTTGGTGGTGAAACTGCTGGAAGGCACCCAGGGCATCGGCGTTATCCTGGCCGAGACGAACAAGGCGGCCGAGGCGGTGATCGAGGCCTTCCGCGGATTGGACGCCAATATCCTGGTGCAGGAATTCATTAAAGAGGCCGGCGGCTCGGACATCCGCGTGCTGGTCATCGGCCAAAAAGTGGTGGCCGCCATGCGCCGCACGGCCGTGGCCGGCGAGTTCCGCTCCAACCTGCACCGCGGCGGCACCGCCGAACGCGTCAAGCTCACGCCTGAAGAGCGCAGCACCGCCATCCGGGCCGCCAAGACCATGGGCCTGAACGTGGCGGGCGTGGACTTGCTGCGCTCGAATCACGGGCCCGTGGTGATGGAGGTCAATTCGTCGCCGGGCCTCGAAGGCATCGAGACCGCCACGCACGTCGACGTGGCCGGCGCCGTGATTCGCTTTCTGGAAAAGAAAGCCATCAAAGGCAAGACGAAGGACCGGGTGAAAGGGTAGGGGAGGGACCTAGGGCAAAGCTTGTGAAGCGGCGATGGCGCCAGCCGGCGGTCAACGACTACCGCAACTGACGGCCCCTCACGCGATCAACTCGTTCACCACCGTGCCGTGCACGTCGGTCAGGCGGAAGTCGCGGCCGGCGTAGCGGTAGGTGAACTTCTCGTGGTCGAAGCCCAGCAGCTTGCAGCATCGTGGCGTGCAGATCGTGGACGTGAACGCGGTTCTCGACGGCCTCGAAGCCGAACTCGTCGGTCGCGCCGTGGACGTAGCCCGCCCTTGACGCCGCCGCCGGCCAGCCACATGGTGAAGCCGTGGTGGTTGTGGTCGCGGCCGTTGATCTTGCCCGCGTTCGAGCCCGGCTTGGGCAGCTCGACCGTCGGCGTGCGGCCGAACTCGCCGCCCCAAATGACCAGCGTGTCTTCGAGCAGGCCGCGCTGCTTCGAGATCGGCCGAGCAGGGCGCCGATCGCCTGGTCGCACTGGCCGGCCAGCCGGCGGTGGTTCGACTTCGATGTCGTCGTGGCTGTCCCACGGCTGGCCCTCGCCGTGCCAGACCTGCACGAACCGCACGCCGCGCTCGATCAGCCGCCGGGCGATCAGGATTTGCCGGGCCTGCGTGCCCGGGCCGTACAGGTCGAGGATGTGCTTGCGGCTCGCGGCTGACGTCGAAGGCGTCGGCCGCTTCGCATCTGCATGCGATAGGCCAGCTCGAACGACTGGATCCGCGCTTCGAGCTGCGGATCGTGCTGCCGCGCGCGCCAGGTGCTGCGGCGTTGAGCTGGTCGAGCAGGTCGAGCTGCCGGCGCTGCTCGTCGCGGCGACAGATGCGCTGGTTGCGAATGTTCTCGATCAGCTTCTCGATGTCGGTGTGCTGCGTGTCGATGTAGGTGCCCTGGTAGACGCCGGGCAGAAAGCCGGCCTGCCAGTTTTGCGATTCCTGGATCGGATAGCCGCCGGGACACATGGCGATGAAGCCGGGCAGGTTCTGGTTCTCGGTGCCCAGGCCGTAAGTCAGCCACGAGCCCATGCTGGGCCGCACCAGCCGGGCTTCGCCGCAGTTCATCAGCAGCAGCGACGGCTCGTGATTGGGCACGTCGGCGTGCATCGAGCGAATCACGGCAGATGTCGTCGATCTGCTCGCGGCGACGTGCGGAAACAGTCTCGCTGACCTCGATGCCCGCTCTGGCCGTACTTCTGGAATTTGAACGGCGACGGAAACGCGGCGCCGGTCTTGCGTTCGGTCTGCAGGTTCGGCGTCGGCAATTCCTTGCCGGCGTATTTCTCCAGCGCCGGCTTGGGATCGAACGTATCGACGTGCGATGGCCCGCCGTTCATGAACAGATGGATGACGCGCTTGGCCTTGGCGACTAGCGGCGGCAGCTTGGGCGTCAGCGGGTTGATCGCCAACGGCTGGGTCGTGTCGGCGGCCCGGGCCGACGACGTCAGCCAGCCGCTTTCGCCCAGCAACTGCGCAAGCGCCAGCGAACCGAAACCCATGCCCGATCGGCACAGCATTTCGCGCCGCGACAGACTACCGTCGGATCGGGGATTTGTGCTCATGCGTTAATCCAAAAAAACGAACTCGTTCGACAACAAGAGCACCTGAGCCAGCCGGGCCCAGGCGTCGGGACCCGGCGGCCGCGGACCGTGGAAGTCGGCTTGGGCGTCCCACCGCTCGGCAGGCGCGGGTTGTCCTGCGGCGCCGAGCAGCCGCAATTTAGGAGCCCAGCGGAAGCTGTCGTAATTGTCGTTGCCGCGCGAATCGACGACGAAGTCGATCGTGTCGCCCCGCGCGACGTCGACTCGATCGACGTGCGTATCGGCCCGGTTGTGCTCGGCGATCCAATGGCCGACGACACCGTGCCGGCTGGAAACGATCAGCGCCTTCGACGCCGTTGCCGTTCGGGTCCGGGTGCTCGATCGCGCCGTCGATCGCCACGGCGCCGTCGCCCGGCGCCGTCCAGCGGCGGACCGCCGCCAGGGGCACGCCGGGATGCCCGCCCTCGGCGGTGAGCGACAGATGAAAAAACGTCGGGTCGGGAAACTGCGGTCCGCCCTGCCACCTGGTTCCGCTGAAGTGGGCCAGTTCGCTGAAACTCTTGAGCCCGGCGGCCACGGCGTCCCACTGGCCATAGCCATAGCGCCACTCTGCCACCGCGGCCGGTCGCGCCGACTCGTCGGCGATGTAGCCGAGGGCCAGCTTCAATTCGTCGTCCGCGGGCGATCGGCCCAGGCGCGGCGATACAAACGTGTCACGCGCTCGCGCGGGTCGGCGGCCGACTGGATTTCGCCGGCGGCGGCCAGCAAGCGGGATTGCTCGGCGACGAAGCGGCTGTTCATCAGGAACAAGGCCTGCTGCGGCACGGTCGTCACGAACCGCTGCGGGCTGTGCGTGTCGGGACCGGCAAAGTCGAACGTGCGAAACATGCCCGGCAGGTTCTGCCGTTCGATCAGGCCGTAGATCGTGCGACGATGAGAAAACGGCTCGCTGGCCAGGTCGACGGCCGGCCCGCCAAGCGTGCGGTCCAGCGCGCCGGAAACGCACAGCAGCGAATCGCGCAGGGCTTCGAGGTCGAGCCGCCGGCGATTCATCCGCGCGAGCAGCCGGTTTTCGGGATCGCGCTGCGCTTGTGGCGGCGCATTGGCAGCGGATCCGCTGGCTTGCTGGTACGTACTCGACAGCAAGATCAAGCGGTGCAGCTGCTTCAGCGACCAGCCCTCGTCCATGAAGCGCAGGGCCAGATAGTCGAGCAGTTTCGGATGCGTGGGCGGTTCGCTCCGCAGGCCGAAGTCGCTGGGCGTGCGCACCAGCCCCGCGCCGAAATATTGCAGCCAGACGCGATTGACCAGCACCCGGGCGGTCAGCGGATTGTCGCGGCGGGCGATGGCCTGGGCCAGTTCGAGCCGACCGCTGCCCTGGGCGAACAGGGGAGCGTCGTCCCCGGCCAGGCAGGCCAGAAATCGCCGCGGGGCTTCGTCTCCCGGGTTGCCCGGATTGCCGCGGATGAACACCCGCACGTTGTGGGGCTGCGGAGCGTCGGCCATGGACATTACTTCGGCCGGTTCTTTGGGTTCGACGGTGCTGGAAAACACGCCGTACAGCGCGTAATAGTCCTTGGCCGTGATCGGATCGAACTTGTGATCGTGGCAACGGGCGCAGGTGACCGTCAGGCCCATCGTGGTTCGGCACAGCACGTCCAGCCGATCGTCGATGATGTCGGCCTGGTTGTTGAGGAACCGCCGCCCCACGGTCAAGAATCCCAGCGCCGCCAGCGTGCCGGTGTCCGCGGCGGTGGGCAGCCGGTCGGCGGCAATCTGCTGGATCAGGAACTGGTCGTAGGGCATGTCTTCGTTCAGGGCCCGCACGACCCAGTCCCGATATTTATAGGCGAACGGGTACTTGCGATCCTCCATGAAGACGTAGCCTTTGGTGTCGGCGTAGCGCGCGTAGTCGAGCCAGTGGCGCCCCCAACGCTCGCCGTAGCCGGGCGACGCGAGCAAGCGATCGACCACTTTGGCAAAGGCGTCGGGCGCGGGTCGGCGGCAAAAGCATCGACCTCGTCGGCGGTCGGCGGCAGGCCCAGCAGGTCAAACGATACCCGCCGCAGCAGTGCGGGCCGGTCTGCCGGCTCAGAGGCGCAAGACCGGCCGGCTCCAGTTTTTCCAGGATGAAGGCATCGACCGGCGACTGGATCCAATCGGTCCGGCGGACGCTCGGCAGCGGCGGCTGGCTGAGCGTCTGAAACGCCCAGTGCTTTTTCCAGGCCGACGCATCCCGGGCCGTGGCCGTAGCGGCCGGCGCGTCGGGCCAGGGAAGGCCCAGTTCGATCCAATGCGCAATCGCCGCTACGGCTTCGGCCGGCAGCTTGCCGTCCGGGGGCATTTGCAGGTTTTCGTCCCCGTAGTTGATCGCCGTGACCAACTTGCTGGCGGCCGGATTGCCGGCGACGATCACGATGCCGTTTTCGCTCCCCTGAAGCAGCGCTGCGCGCGAGTCGAGCCGCAGGCCGGCTTCCTGTTTCTTTTCGCCGTGGCATTTCTGGCAATGCTCGACGAGCACCGGGCGGATCCGCCGCTCGAACAGTTCGATCCCTTCCGGCGTGGCCGCCGGTGCGCGAGCAGCGCCGGCCGGCTCGGCGGCCCTGGTCACCGGCGAGCCGGCAAGCAGGATCAGGCTGAAAGTGAACAGCAGGCAGCGGGGCTTCATACGTTCGATCGCAAGCGGGCTCGTGGGAGGCAAGTCCGTACGCGGGACAAGCCTGGCAGGTGGAGCGACAGCGTGTTTGCGGCAGGAGGCTGGCGGCAGGGCGTGCCCCTTGCGGCGTCGATCGGGGCCGCCTGTAAGTATAGCCGGGCCAGGGGAATCAGGCCAATCGGCGCTCGCGCCCCCCGCGGGCTCCGGGCCGGCCGGCGGGGTGCAACACACGAGCGTGGCGATTGTTACAATGTGGTGGCTTATGTTGGAGCGACTCTTGGCGAGCCCGGTCGAGCGGTCCATGAAAGACGATCAACTCCTGCCGGTCGACGATCCGATTGAGCCGGTCGACGCCGGGCTCGCGCGGTTGGCTGTCGCGCGATCGGGCGCTGGCGATGGTGCTGGTGCTCGTGACGTTGATCGCCGTCTACCTTTGTTATCTGCTGGTACATCCCTTTCTGTCGGCGATGGCCTGGGCCTTGGCGCTGGCCATTGTCGCTTATCCCTCTTACGAGCGATTGGCGCGGCAATTCCACAGCCAGAACCTGGCAGCGGCGGTCACCGTGGCGGTCGTGGCGCTGGTGATCATCGCTCCGACCGTGATTCTGGCCCAGCAGCTTTTAGGACAGGTTGGCGAAGGCGTCGATTTCGTCAAGCGCGAAATTCACGACCTGTCGCAGGAGGAACTGGTCAAGCGCCATCCGTGGCTGGATCCGGTGGTGAAATGGATCGAACGCTCGAACGCACCGAATGACGAAGTGAATCGGATTGCGACCACCGTGAGCTCGCAACTTTCGTCGTTCGTGAGCGGCTCGCTGTGGGCACTGACGGAGCTGCTGATTACGCTCTACATCCTGTTCTATTTCATTCGCGACCACCGCGAAGGAGTCAACTGGTTGCGGTCGCTGGTGCCGCTATCGGATCGCGAAACCGACGAAGTGTTCGCCCGCGTCGAAGACACCGTCTTTGCCACGATCTATGGCAGCGTGGTCGTGGCGCTGGTGCAAGGCGTGGTCGGCGGGTTATTGTTCTGGGCCGTGGGGCTGCCCGCACCGCTGTTGTGGGGGGCGCTGGTCGCCGTGCTGGCGCTGATCCCCATTCTGGGACCGTTCGTGATCTTCATTCCGGCGGTGTTGCTCTTGGCGTTGCAGGAGGATTGGCCGAAGGCCGTTGAGGTTGGGATCGGGGGGATCGTGATTGCGCTGATCGGTCATTTTCTCTATCCGTTTCTGGTCGGCAAGCGATTGAGGCTGCACCCGGTGCTGGTCTTTTTCGCCTTCCTCGGGGGGCTGGCGGTGTTTGGCGCAGCCGGCCTGATCCTGGGGCCGGCCGTGCTGGCGCTGACCGAGGCCTTGGTACACGTTTGGCAGCGGCGCACCGCCGAGGGTGGACCGGGTGAGCTCCGCCCGGTGCTTTAAGGCGATCCGACCGACGCTACCAGCACGCCCAGTTCCGGGGGAGCTGGCGATCGGCTAGCTTCCGCTGGCCGTGCGGGTTTCGGGCTCTTTCTCGAAGGCGGCCCGGCGGTCGCCGTAGCGGGCGATGAAGTCTTTCGATCCGCGCGAACTGGAAGGCCTTGGGATTGGTTTTCGGTCCGCCGTGGTAGAACGAGCCGCGAGACACCATGCCCACGAAAGCCAGCCATTTGCGATCGGGGGACAGGCCCATGTACATCCTGGAGTCGGGCTGGAAGTTCTCGAAGAGAAAGTTGCGCGCCAAGGGAGCCGTGTGAAGCGAGGCGGTCGTGAAGCAGACCATGACCCAACCGACCAGGCAGGCCATGAGAATGCCGCCGATCTGGTCGACCGGCCGCCGGAATTTGACTTTGACCTTCGACAGCAGGTCGGTGACGCTGCGCATCCCGCCCATGGCCAAGGCAAACAGCAGCCACAGGCTGAGGAAGTCCCACAAGTACGTGTAGGAGGACATCTGCTTGTCGAGAAAGCCTGCCAGCGGCTCGAAAAAGCCGAAGGCGATCAGGCCGGCGGTGACCGTGTTGATCAGGACCAGCGTGTTGGTCCACAAGCCGCTGTTGACCAGAAAGGCCACGCAGGCCACGAAAATCACCGTCAAGATCAGCCACAAGTACACGGTTGGCACTCCTTATTTATTGCTTGAGAACCCGCAGCAGTTCCTGCAGCGAGGTCACGCCGCGGGCGACGAGCAACAGCCCTTCCTCCTGCAGCGAACGATGCTTCGACTTGCGGGCCGCGTCGCGCAGCGCGTCGAGCTTGGGTTGCGAGCCCAGCACTGTGCGGATCCGGTCGTCGACGACGAGCAGTTCGAAAATTCCCGTCCGCCCGCGGTAACCGATCCCCTGGCAAACCTCGCAGACTTTCTCCGGGTGTTTGGGATCGATCGGCTTGGTCGGCGGGCGATAGAAGTTTTCGATCCGGCCGGCGGGCAGGCCCATTTGCTTGAGCACTTCGCCAGGGGGCGGATAGGCTTCTTTGCAGGTTTCGCAAAGTTTGCGCACCAGGCGGACGTTGACCACGGCCGTGACCACGGCGGCGAAATCGGCGGGCGGGATTTTGAGCAGCAACACGCGCAGCAGCGCCTCGACGGCCTCTTTGGCCCGGGTGCTGGTAATCACCAGCCGCTCTTCGGTGTTGATCTGGTCGACCAGGATGCGGATCGTCTCCAGGTCGGCCAGATCGCGCACGACGAAGACATCGGGGTAGGTGCGGATGAGCTTGGGGAGAACCGTGGCCGGCGTTTCGCCGGCTGCGGCGTCGTAGGGCGTAATTGGCACGTTGAGGACTTCGCGTTCGATGCTCTTGGCTTCTTCCACCGCGGCGAAATTGCGCATGAAGCGGTCGCTGGCATTGAGCGCGACGTCGAAGGTCGTCGATAACCCGCCGGCCGGCAGCGCCGAGAACAGGATCAGGCCCTTCTTTTGACCCAGGATCTCTTCGAGTTGCTGGACCATTTTTTCCCGCATGCCGATTTCTTCGAGCGACTTGAAGCTGAGCTTCTTGCCCTCGAGCTGCAACGACACGCGTTCGCCGGACTGGGTGCCCTGGCTGGTGAACTTGCAGGTGTACTTGGTTTCTTTGACGTCCTTCGGTTTCTTGACCTCGACACCGAAGGCTCCGGCTTGTTTGGCCCGGCGCTCGTTGGGGTTGAGCGCGGCCAGGGTCTTGAAAACCAGCAGGATCGGATCGCCCAGCAACAGTCGATCGATCGGTTGCTGGTTGTGCCAGACGCCGTCGATCTGGTGCCGGACGGCGACGCTGGCCGCGCCGAAATCGAGCAGCAGGCTGTCGGCGCCGTCCTCGAGGGCGTCGAAGATGGCCTGCCGGGCCGGAATATAGCCGGGGGCCTGGCGGACGGTGAGCTGGTTGATGCTGTCCTCGCGCTCGCTCTTGGCGCCCATGGCCTTGAACTTAAGCGGCGGCCCCTGTTCGTCGACTCCGGCCGCCTCGGAGGCGACTTTCATTCCCAGCAGCGTGGCCTTGGCGGCCAGCCAGCGGCGCAGATGCGCCTTGGTCAGCACCTTTTCGGCATATTCGACCTGCTTGTTGCGCTTCAGGATGAATACTGTGAGCGGCGCGACATAGGCGGCCAAGAGCAGCGGAAACGACAGCCAGTACCAGGGAATGACCCACACCAGCAGAAATGCGACCAGGAACGTGAAAAAGACAATGCTGTTCCACAGCGCGTAGTCGAGCCGCTGGTTCTGGCAATCCTGGCTGAGCCAGTCGGTCGTATAGACCCAGGCCACGAACAGAATCCAGCAACTGGCCATTTTCCAGATGCTGAGATAAAAGCCCGGCCCGCGCACGAAGGGGGCGAACGGGGCCGCGGGTGCCGCGGGTACCGCCGGCGCTGGGCCCAAAGTGCCTGCGGATCGAGGGCCCAGACCGCGGCCGCGCCCGCCAAAAGCAACACGAAACGCAGCATCAGAGGATCCCGGGTTGCGAAACGGCGATGCCCTTTAGGGACATTTTCAGGGCTTCGACATTCGGCGCCACCTCCAATGCCACCGCTCGATCGACCAGGTCTTTTTTCACCAGGTCGGTCAGGCTCATGGTGAAGTCCTGCATGCCCTCGTTCGCGGACATGCGGATCAGGTCGCCCAGCTTGACGTCCTGCTCCTCCAGGATCAGCTTGCGCGTCATCGGCGTGAACATCAGCACCTCGACCGTGGGCACGCGGCTGACGCCCGGCTTGATCGAGGGGAGCAGTTTTTGGGCCACGATGCCCTTCATGTTGAAGGCGATCGCGCTGCGCAGGGCCGGGTGCATGTCGGCCGGAAACAAGTCGAGAATGCGGCCGATCGTCGTGGCGGCGCTCGAGGCGTGGATCGTGCCGAACACCAGGTGACCCGTCTCGGCGGCGTGGATGGCCGTCATGAAGGTTTCGCGATCGCGCATCTCGCCCACCAGCATCACGTCGGGATCCTCGCGGACCGCGTGCTTCATGCCGATCTCGAAGTCCTTCACGTCCAGTCCGATCTCGCGCTGGTTGACCAGGCACTTGTCTTCGGTGAAGACGAATTCGATCGGGTCTTCGAGCGTCAAGATGTGCTTGCGATAGTTGGCGTTGATCCAGTTGAGCATCGAAGCGATGGTCGTGCTCTTGCCCGAGCCGGTGACGCCGGCCAGCAGCACCATGCCCTGATCGAACTTGCACAGGTCTTCCATGATCGGGGGCAGAAACAGCCCGGCGAAATCCGGCACGAAGTTATTCACCCGGCGGGCGACCATGCCCACGTGCCCCAGTTGTTGCAACAGGTTGACGCGGAAACGCCAGTTCTTGCCGTCGAATTCGCATGGCGATAGGCGAAGTCGGCCCCGCCGTTCTCGTCGAAGATCCGGCGGTTGCGCTCGTCCATCATCGGAAAGCAGAGCCGGACCATCTCCGTCGTCGTCGATCGGCCCGCGGTTCATGGGCCGCAGCTGCCCTTGACGCGGACGAACGGCGGCCGGCCGACCTTCAAGTGCAGATCGCTGCCGTCGAGCTTGACGACTGCCCGAAACAGCTTGTCGATTTCCAGCTCGGGCCGCTTTTCGATGTATTTTGCGGCCAGCGCGTCCTTTGCGGCGAGCGCGTCCTTTGCGGCGATCGCGTCGCGGTCGATCGCGACCGGTTTCACCGTTGCGTCTTCGACACTGCTATCCACGGCTGTTCCTTCCACTTCTCGAACGACTCTGCCCCCGTCTTACGCCCGGTCGCAAAATAACTTCCGCCCACGACCCCTCTCCCTCCAGGGAGAGGGCAGGGGGAGGGTCTGCCGGAAGCCGAAGTTATTTTTCGTGCGCTCTTAGGCAACACTTCTGACCGCGATGCCGCCTCAAGCAATCACGGTTCTCACACGACATTTTTCTCACGCCACGCTGCGGACGGGAATCCCCCGTTCGCTGCAGGATCGCTTTCGTCTGCTGAATCGTATATTCGCCGAAATGAAAGATGCTGGCTGCCAGCGCCGCATCGGCCCGGCCCAGCAGGATCGCGTCGGCCAGGTGCTCGGGTTTGCCCGCCCCGCCGCTGGCCACCACCGGAACCGATACTGCCAGGCTGACGGCCCGGGTGATTTCCAGATCGTAGCCGTTCTTGGTGCCGTCGGCATCCATGCTGGTGAGCACGATTTCGCCGGCCCCCAGCCGCTCGACCTCGCGGGCCCAGGCCACCGCTTCCAGCCCGGTGCCGCGGCGGCCGCCGTGGGTGTGCACCTCCCACACTTCGCGGCCGTCTTTCTGGACGCGTTTGGGGTCGATGTTGACCACGATGCATTGGCTGCCGAACCGCTGGGCCGCCTGGCGGACGAACTCGGGATCCTGCGAGGCGGCCGTGTTGATCGACACCTTGTCGCAGCCGGCCAGCAGCAAATCGCGGATGTCCTCCAGACGTGCGGATGCCACCTCCCACGGTCAGCGGCATGAAAATCACTTCGGCCGTCCGGCGGACGACGTCGAGCATGATCGCGCGTCCCTCGTGGCTGGCGGTGATGTCCAAAAACACCAACTCGTCGGCCCCTTCGGCTTCGTAGCGCGCCGCCACCTGCGACCGGGTCGCCGGCGTCTCGCAGGTTGACGAAATTCGTCCCTTTGACGACCCGGCCGCGGTCGACGTCGAGGCAGGGAATCACGCGTTTGGCAAGCATCGCTTTGGGTGCCGTCGAACTCGAAGGGAAAAGGCTGCCCGTGCCGCCGCGCTGGCCTACGCCAAGCGCGAGGGGGGCCGGACAAACCTTCACTCTAAGTTGCCTGGGCGAACCGGTCAACCGACCGGAGGCTGTCGGTCGTATCGCTCCCACCGCCCACGGTAAAGGACGAGAAAAGCATCCGCGAGTCCGCATCGCCGCTTTGGCAATTCCAAACTTCGCGCGTGTTTTGATTGGCGCTCCAGCGAGAACCCGTGGGCGACATTAAAATCGTGCAGGCCAGGTGCGCCAACAACGGATTTTGCAATCCAGGAAGCTCGGATGTTGCTTTTTTTCAACATCCCGAGCGCAGAAGTCGGCCGCCCGACGGCCCAAGTCACGCCGATTTCAGCGGAAAAAGGTCGTATGCTTGTGCATGACGACCGAACTTTTTTCTGCGCCGCTCGGAGCCTCTGTCGCGGGCGGTCGGCTACGGCCGCGCGTGATTAACGGCTCCGCCGAACTGGCCGAGCTGGCCGCCGGCTGGCAAGCCCTCGCTCTGGGTCTGGGCCCGATCGAGCAGTTTGCCTGGGCTGAAGCTTGTGTGCAAACCGTCGCTACGGGCAAGCGGCTGGCCATCGTGGCAATCGAGCGCGACGGCCGCTGCGAGGCCTTCGTTCCGCTCGTCGCCAGACGCAGTCGGGGTATCCGCCGGCTGGCCCACCTCGGCGTCGGTGATCTGTTCGAACCGATGGATCTTGTGGCCCAGGACGCCGAATCGCTGGAGGCCCTGGCCGCCGCGCTCGTGCGGCTGCGAGTGCCGCTGTGGTTCGAGCGGCTGCCGGCCGATTCGCCGGCGATCGCGGCGCTGGTGCGTGCCTTTCGCTCTCGGGCGGTGGTTGTGCGGCGTCCGGCGGCGAATTGCCCCTACATCACCTTGGATGCCAGTTGGGTTCAAGCCGAAGAGCATCTCAACCCGGGCCGCCGTTCCGATCTGCGCCGCGCTGGGCGCAAAGCCCACCAGTTGGGCGAAGTGACGACCGAGATCCTGGTGCCGGCCGCCGGCGAGGTCGACCGGCTGTTCGACGAGGCGATCGCCATCGAAGAGCGCAGTTGGAAGGGCCAGGCCGGCACGGCGCTTGCGCACGATCCGTGGCGGGCGGCTTTCTATCGGCGCTACGCGCATGCGGCCTGCGCCGCCGGTGTGCTGCGGATGTGTTTCTTGCGGATCGCCGGCCGGGGCGTGGCGATGCAGATCGCCGCCGAGCAGGGCGGGGCCTTCTGGCTGCTCAAGGTCGGCTACGACGCCTCGTTTTCGGCGTGCAGCCCCGGGCTGCTGCTGATGCGCGACACCATTGGATATGCCGCCCGTGCCGGGCTGGCCCGTTACGAATTCCTCGGCCGGGCCGAATCGTGGACCCGGGTTTGGACCGAGCAGGAACGCCAAACCGTGGCCTTGCGGATTTATCCCTACGGCCCGCGCGGCCTGGCGGCCCTGACGCTTGACGCGGCAGCCACGCTGGCGGCCCGATTGGGAAAGCGATTGAGAGAAAAGTGGAGAAAACCATGAGCCGTGCGACCTTTAGTCCCCGGAGCGTGGTCTCGCGCTGTTTGCGTCCGCTGGTGCGCCGGGCGGCTCGTTCTTATATCGCCGGCGAACATCTGGCCGACGCCCTGGCGGCTGCGGCGTCGGCTGGCCGCGCGCGGACTGGCGGCCACGCTGGGTTACTGGGACACGTCGGCCGAATCGGCCAGCCAGGTCGCGGCCGCGTACCTGGCTGCGCTGGAAGAATTGGCCGGCAGCGGCGATTACTTGTCGATCAAATTGCCCGCCTTGCGATTTTCGCTCGACGAGACGCTGCGAGTGGCTGCCGCCGCCAAAACCCGGGGCGTGCGGCTGCACTGCGACTCGCACGACATCGAGACGACCGGCCAGATGCAAACGCTTGTCGAGGCGATCTTGCAAGCCGGCGCGGCGGTCAGCTACACGCTGCCCGGACGCTGGCGGCGCAGCCTGGACGATGCCGATTGGGCCGCCGAGCGCGGCTTGACGGTCCGGGTGGTCAAGGGCCAGTGGGCCGACCCGGCCGATCCGGACCGCGACTTGCGCACCGGGTTCCTGGAAGTCATCGAGCGCTTGGCGGGGAAACCCGTGCATGTGGCGGTGGCCAGCCACGACGTGCCGCTGGCCGCCGAGGCCGTTCGCCGGCTACAAGCCCGCGGGACGGGTTGCTCGCTGGAACTGCTGTACGGGCTGCCGCTGCGCCAGTCGCTCTCGTTGGCCGAGTCGCTCGGAGTTTCGGTGCGGGTCTACGTGCCATTCGGCGCCGCCTACCTGCCTTATGCGTTAGGCAAGCTCAAGCAAAATCCGCGCATGGCCTGGTGGTTGCTGCGCGATCTGCTTGGGGCCAGCGGCCCGGCCGCCGGGTGACGATTCTTCGTACGACCGCGCCCTGTTGCCTTTTTCGAATTGGCAACCACCCGCCGGGATGCGAAAATCGTTGCTTAGCGCAGCCGCCCGCCGCGCTGTTTTCCAGCGCGGCATTCATCGCTCGTTCGTCGAACGCCGGCGAATGTCGTGAGAAGACGCTGAGAGGCGATTCGAAACCGGAGGAACTGATGACCGACCGCGAACGTTGGACTGTTTACCCGTTGTTGTTTCTGGCTCTCGGCGTCGGCTTGCGCAGCAGCGGCAAGTTCGGCCCGACCAAGGAAATATCGTGTCATCGTTTGCTCATCCAAGGGCCCGATGGCAATGCCCGCATCGATCTCCGGGCCGCTTCGGAGCGCGATCATTCAAGTGGTCGGCCCGAATGGCGCGCGCCAAGTGTTGCTCGAATCGACGCCGGTCGGCGGTGTATTCGCCACGTACGCGCATGACGGCACTCCGTTGTTCGCCGCCGAGCCCACGCCGCTGGGGGTCGCTGTCACCGCCTTCGGCTATCGTGGCCACGCGCAACAGCCCTTGAACATTCCGTGGAATCGATTCCGCCTGCCCTCGGCCAAGCCGCAGCCGAAAGCGGAAACGCCCGGCGATGAGCCGATTCCGGCCGAGCCGCAGCAGCCGGCCCAGGACGAGCCCAGCGAAGCGGGGCCCGACGCGACTCAGCCCGCGCCGCCGCATGACAACCCAGGCGACAACTCAGGCACGAACGACGCCGGTGGGCCGGACGAATCGACCACACCGAACGAGCAAGAATAACGACGGGGATGCGGGGTCCTGAGCGTCGCTGTCGCGCAGCCGGCTGACCTACGGCTGCGCGGGCGGAGCGTCGCTGGGCGTGGCCGAAGGGCCGGCCGCGGGCGCCGCTTGGGCCGGCGTATCGCCCTCGGGCGGGCCGAAGACCCGGGCGCGATACAGTTGCAGACCGTGCATCGAATGATAGAGCCCGCCGCATTCCAACTCCAATTCCTGCATCCGCTCGAGCATGTCGAGCAGGGCCAACAGCGACTTCTCGTACCAGGGCTCGTGAATCTGCTGATCGTCGAGCGCGACGGTCAAGAACTCGAACGTGTGGCCGGTCGTCCCCAGACGCGTGCCCATGTCATCCGACGTTGACGGCCGGATGAAGTAATTGGTCGAGTACGTGCCGTCGGGCTGTTGGTTCGCCTTGATCGTTTCGATGGCCTGTTTGATCTTTTGATCGGCCTTGAGCCACGGCCCTTCCAGTTTGCCGCCGGCCGCCAGGTGCCGGTTGAGCGCCAGGGCCAGGGCATACATGCGGTGCGAGCCGCCGCAAGCCGCGGAGTTCAAGTCGGCGTCGGCTTCCATGTCGACGATCCGATCGATCGTCCATTCCGAGCCGTCGCCTGCCGTCCATTTGGCATCCAGCGGCAAGTAGGTGCTGGCGGCCATCAGCGTCCAGGTCGCCTCCATGCCCGGGTGGATGTCCCACTGGGACTGAGTCAGCAGATCGCCGACCTTGTACTGCTTGCCGCCGACCATCATCGGCTCGTCCAGCGATAGCCCGCATTGCGACAGGTAGCCGATCCACTGGTCGGGATGGCCCATTCCGGTCTTGGAGCCGGCTTCCAAGATCGAGATCACGCCATGATCGCCAGGGCGCAATTCCAGCCGTTCAGAGGGTTGCCGCGGAGCAAATAGTCGAGGGCCGAAACCAGTTTGCCATCCTTGTACATCTGCAAGTCGGGGCCATAAACCAGGATGCCGTGTACCACCTGCCAGGCGGCGTTCGTGCCCTGGTCCATGTGACGGTGCTTCAGGTTGTACGACAAGGCCCGATCGATTCGCGACTGGAGTGTTTCGGCGCCCGGCGACGGCAGGGCGGCCGCGGGTGTCAAGCCGGCACTGGACGAACTTTCCAGCCTATTGCAGCCGGTCAGAACGGCAACCACGAGCAAGCCGCCCCAGCCCAGGGCGAAAGTCGAGCGCAAGGCAGTCATGGGCGGAGTATCTCTTGGGCACAGGCGTGACATATAGAGGCGTGGCATAATGAGACGTGGCATAAAGAGGTCATGTGCAGCTTATCAATTCGGCCAGCGCACTGCCATCAAGCTGGGCAGCCTGGGTTGAATTTGACGGCCGTGGCGCCCGCCGGTGACGAAGCGGACATGCCTACGACAGCAATCATAGCTTATCTCAGTATCTGGATGCGAATACACAAGATAGGTCGAGGGGCGAACTGCCCGGTGGGCTTGCTCGTATAGCAACTGACGGTTTTCCGGCTTTGCCGCCCGCCATCGGGAGGCGTAAACTTTCAGCCGAGCCGCCACGAGGAGAAAATCATGTTTTTCGATCCAATCTATTTGCTGTTCATCGCTCCGGCTCTGCTGCTGGCTTTTTGGGCCCAGATGCGCGTGAAGACGACTTACGCGGCTGCCCAGCGGATGCCGGCTCCCCTGTCGGGCGCAGCCGCGGCACGGCACATCCTCGATTCGGCCGGCCTGCACGACGTGGCGATTGAAGAGATACCGGGCGAGTTGAGCGATCATTACGATTCTGCGCGCGAAGGTGCTGCGATTGAGCCCGGAGGTTTACGAGCGTCATTCGTTGGCTTCGGTAGGCATCGCCGCGCACGAAGCCGGACACTGCGCTGCAAGACGCCAAGAACTACGCTCCGCTCACGGTCCGCAATGCCGCGGTGCCAATCGCCAATTTCGGCAGCAATGCCGGCATTGGGCTGATCTTTGCGGGCGCCATTTTTCACATGCCGGCGCTGATCACGGTGGGCATCGTCTTGTTTGCCGCCGTGGTGTTTTTCCAGGTGGTCAATTTGCCGGTCGAGTTCGACGCCAGCAATCGGGCCAAGCGCAGCTCGTGCAACTGGGCATCATCGACGAAGACGGCCTGGCCCACGTGCGCAGCGTGCTCAACGCGGCCGCCTGGACGTACGTGGCCGGCACGCTGCAATCGGTGATGATCTTGCTCTACTACATCACGCGATTCAGCGGCTCCGGTAGCCGCAATTGAAACGGGCCTTCGAACCGCGCGATCGGGCTTGATTTCCGAGAGAGCGACGCAACAATCGAGCCATCGTTTCTCCGACGGCAGGAAATGGGGTGAATCCAGGTCGACTGCAATCACAAGGAGGTCCAAGAGGGCGATCGGTCCACGCAAGCCGCAAAAGAAACTCGAACGCCGCAAGCCCAAAGACAAATCTCGCGACAAGGCGCTGGCCGTGAGTCAATCGCGCCGGCTGGCCAATCAATCCGCGCGGGTTAGCAGCGGCGAAATCTTGGACTGCCTGGTGCCGAAAACCCTTTGGGACGAAGGCATCGGCAGCATTCTCTTCAGCCGAGAGCTGGACGCCGGCCGCGTGGCGCATGCGACGTATCTGATCGACACGTTCTGCCGCGGCGTCAAGGATGTGGCCTTTTTCGTTTCTCCGCGGACGAATACGACCACATCATCCGTGACAGGCTCATTTCCAGATTCGAGTACCAGACCCGCAGCCCCGCGTTCGTGCGCAAACTGGTCGAAGAATCCGTTATTTACGCCCGCTCGCTGGGCTTCGAGCCGCACCCCGACTATCAGCAAGCCAAAGCGATCTTTGGCGACGTCGACGCCAATGCCTGCCGGGAAGTTTTTGCCTTTTGGAAAAACGGCAAACCGTTCTTTATCTCCGGACCAAATGACAGCCCGCAGCGGTGCGCGGATCTTGATGGCCCTGACCGACCGTTGCGGGGCCGGCGGCTTCGATTACTTGCTTCACTTGTCGGTTAGCAAGCTGTCAGCGGCCGGATTATCGCGATTCGGCATTATTTCCGCGCACGAGGATGCTTGAGCGGCAGCCAGGCCCCGCCTGTCGGCGCTGCTGGCCACGCATTGCTGGATGAAGTACATCCCTTCGACGCCGTCGTTGACGTTCGGGTAGACCGTGTTCTTGGCGTCTCGAACTTCTTGCCCGCGGCCCGCAGGACCATGTTGTCGTAGGCCGAGCGATAGATGTTGGCGAAGGCCTCGAAAAACGCTTCCGGATGTCCGCTGGGCAAGCGGCAGGCGGCCTTGCCCGACTCGTTCATGAACGGGGCGTTCGGATCGCGGTGTACAGGGCGTGCGGCTGGCCGTTGCGGCGGACCAGCATCTTGTTGGGCTCTTCCTGCTGCCACTCGAGCGAGCCCTTGGTGCCGTCGATTTCGATGAACAGATCGTTTTCGCGGCCGTGGCTGATTTGCGAGGCGGTCACGGTGCCCAATGCGCCGTTTTCGAAGCGAATGACGGCGTGGCCGTAATCGTCCAGCTTGCGCCCCGTTTCGAACATCTTGAGATGGCAACTGATCTTTCGGGCAGCAGGCCCGTCATGTAGCGGCCCAGGTTGTAGGCGTGCGTGGCGATATCGCCGAAGCAGCCGGCCGCGCCGCTCTTGGCCGGGTCGGTGCGCCAGGCGGCTTGCTTCTGGTCTTCGCTTCTCGAGCCGCGTGCGCAGCCAGCCTTGAATGTAGCACGCGCGGATGGCGTTGATCTCGCCCAATTCGCCGCTGAGCGATCATCTGCCGGGCCTGCCGCACCAGCGGATAGCCGGTGTAGTTGTGCGACACGGCGAACACGACGCCCGACTTGTCGACGGCCGCGGCCAATTGCTCGGCCTGTTCCAGGTCGAACGTCATCGGCTTGTCGCAGATGACGTTGAAGCCGGCTTCGACCGCGGCCTTGGCGATCTCGTAATGCGTATGATTGGGCGTGGCCACGGTGACGAAGTCGATCCGCTCGCTCGGCCGGCAGTTTCAGCTCGGCGTCGAGCATTTCGCGGTACGAGCCATAGGCCCGCTGCGCCGGGATGTCGTAGTCGGCGGCCGAAGCCTTGGCCCTTGCCGGGTCCGACGACAGCGCCCCGGCCACCAGTGCGGCCCGGTTGTCGAGCACGGCGGCCGTGGCATGGACGCGGCCGATGAACGACCCCTGGCCGCCGCCGACCAAAGCCATGCGTAGCTTGCGATTCAATGCGCCGTTGGTTGCCATAGGAGCTCCTGCCAAGATTGCCCGTGGTTCAGGCGGTTCGTAATGTTGTACGCCAATTTTGTAACAAAACGGGTCGGCCCTGCCATCCAGGGGGCGGAAAAATGTTGGCCCGCTGGCCCGAGCCAAGAACCCCCGGCGGCAAAGCCGGCCAGGCGTCGATCCGGCCCGTCAAACCAGGCCCCCTTTGGGCCGTCCCTCCGGCGGCCGTGGCGGCATACTTCGCTGGCATTGACCCGCCGAAATCGCTACGATGCCAGTGGTGGACCGAATCTCGATTGAAGGAACCCCGATTATGTTCAAGTCGCGGCAGGCGTGGCTCGTCTTGGGTCTGGTGTTGGGTTCGATCGTTGGTTTGAACGTGGCCGGCATTTGGCCGCAAATCCCCGTCCACGCCACGGCCACCCACGGACAGGATGGCTTTGCCATCGCCACCGGCCCCTTGAGCAATGATATCGAAGCCGTTTACGTGCTCGACTATCTGACGGGCGACTTGAAAGCAGCCGTGCTCAACTTGCAGACCGCCAAATTCCTCACGGCCTATCAGTACAACGTATCCAAGGACCTCGGCGGCCCGAACGGCAAAAGCCCGCGCTATGCGATGGTCACGGGCGTGGCCGATCTGCGCCGCGGCGGCCTCGGGCAACTTGGCCAGTCGGTCGTCTACGTGGCCGAGTTCAACAGCGGCAAACTGGTGCTTACGCGTTGCCGTGGACGACTGGCCGCGAGAATGTGCTGTCGGAGTTCGCAGCCCCGATCCAGCCGCTGGCCATCATGAAATTCCGCACTGTCGAGATCCGCAAGTAGCCGGGCGCGTGACTGACGCCAGCCCGATAGCGCTCGACATCCCCGCCGCGCGAATGGGTATCCAGCACGAGTCTCTCTCGCCTGCGCTCTTTTTTCGCGACGGGCAAATCAGCGGCGTTCGTTGAACGCCGGATAGCAGGCATGTTGAATACCTCAACAGGCTGCTAGTGTCATGAGCCAAGAGTTCGCGTTGTTTGTCCACCTGTAGGAGGCGACCGGTGATCGCCGACACGTGGCGCCAAATGAGGGGCAGTCGGCGATCACCAGTCGCCTCCTACAAGTCCAGACAAATTGAATGGACTTGCAACCCGTGACGCTAGCGCACTGCACCCGGCACGGTGTTGGCGTTGACGGTGCGCGTGCCGCCGGGCGGCGTGAACGTGCCGCCATTGAGGCTGGTTTGCAGCGCGGCTACCCGCGCTGCCACCGCCGGCTGATTGTGGTTGATCTGCAGCGATCGCTGATAATTGGCCAGGGCCTGGGCCGGATCGCCCGATTCTTCGCGCACTTTGCCCAGTGCCGCCAGCGCCCGGGCGTTGTGCGGGTCGATGGCCACGGCCTCGATCAACCGCTGTTGCGCCGTGAGCCTGTCGCCCTGTTCTTCAGCCAGACGCGCCAGTTCGATTTTCGGTCCTGGCAAGCCGGGGCGCGCTGGGCCCACAGTTCGAGCAGGTCCTTGGCCTGGTCCGGATGCCCCCGATCGACCAGCAACACCGCCAGCCCGCGGTAGCATTCCTCGTGGTTGGGGTCGTTGTCCAGGCAGCGATGATAATTGCTCTCGGCCTGGGTCAGGTCGGTATCGCGATGGTGCAATTTGCCGAGTTGGTGATAGGTCGACGCCAGGTTGTAGTAGGCGTCGGCGTTCTTGGGATCGGCGTCGACCGCTTTTTGGAATTGCTGCAAAGCGCCTTCGTAGTAGGCGTTCTGATACATCTTCATGCCTTCGGAGTTGTGGCCGTAGGACATGAGTTGGCAGCCGCTCAGGCCGGCAAAGCCCAAGGCCGCGACCAGGACCAGGCCTGGACGGCAATTCAGAAGGCAGCGAGACGAGCGCGCTTGAAACACGGCGGAGCGAGTCGCTTGTGCAAGGGATGTGGTTGACCGCACTGGTGGCGGATTGGCAAGACCCGGAAATGCGGCCGAATCGTAGCGGCGACCGCCAGCCCCGGCAAGAGCAGTCTTGGCCAGCGCCAAAGGTTAGCCCGAGGGGAGGGCAATTCGGAATTCGGAATGGGGAATTCGGAGGGGAATTCTAGGCCTGCTGGCTGTCCCCTTTCATCCTTCCGCCTTCATCCTTCCGCCTTCCTCTCACGCCCCGTACTTGCCCAGTCGGCCGGCGTTGGCCAGTGCCAGCAGCATCAGATACTTGGCCTCGAATTGGCCCAAGCCGCCACGCAGCGACTCGCTTTCGCTGAAGGCCTGGCAGGCGTCGGTGCGGCAAGCATGCGCCGCCAGCACGGTGGGCACCGGATGCCAGGAGTGCGATTTGAGCAGGCTGGGCGTGCTGTGGTCGCCGGTCACGATCAGCACGGCCGGATTGAGCCTGCTGATCCGCGGAATCACCGCGTCGAGCTCTTCGATCTTGCGCACTTTGACGTCGAACTTGCCGTCCTCGCCCGTGCTGTCGGTGTACTTGTAATGGATGAAGAAGAAATCGTACTTGCTCCAGTTCTGCTCGACGCACTTCGATCTGCTCGCCGAGCGTTTGGGCCTTGCCGACGATGTCCATGCCGACCAGCCGGGCCAGGCCCTTGTACATCGGATAGACCGCGATGGCCGCCGCCTTGAGTCCGTAGACTTCCTCGTAGGAGGGCAACTTGGGCCGGGCCGAAAAACCGCGCAGTGTCAGGCCGTTGGCCTTTTTCTCGCCGGCCAGGATCTTCTGGCCTTGCGCCACGAACTCGGCCGCCACTTCGGCCGTGCGCTCGCTGCCCGGCTTCGCCGCCCGCGGCGCCAGCGGAGGCACGCCGGTGGCCTGCGGATCGGTGTCGTGGACGTCGCCGCCCAAGCCCGCGCCGCGAAACACGACCACGAAGCGGTGTTCCTTGACCGGCTCGACAAAGACTTCGACGCCCGGGATGCTGCACGTCCCGCAATCGGACGGCCAAGGCGGCGCTTTCCTCGGAGCCGATCCGCCCGGCGCGGCGATCGCTGATTTTCCCCGCTGCGTCGAGCGTGCAATAGTTGCCCCGCGCGGCCACGTCGTGAGGGCCCAGTTCGAAGCCGATGCCCGTCGCTTCGAGCACTCCCCGGCCGATGCGGTACTCCAGCGGATCGTAGCCGAACAGCCCCAAGTGCCCCGGCCCGCTGCCGGGCGTGATGCCCGGCTTGACCGGAATGCTGCCGCCGGAGACGCCGCGTTTGGCCAGGGCGTCGAGATGAGGCGTGCGTGCGGTCTCCAGTTCGGTCTTGCCCCCCGGCTCGAGCGGCAGGCCGCCCAAGCCATCGGCCACCAGCATGACGATCTTTTCGTCGTTGCGGACCACAAGGTCGCGGGTCAATTCGTGCATGTCCATGACAGGTATCCTCGCTTCACTTTTGGCTCGGGGTGGGCCGCATTATAGGCCGAGTGCGGCCCGGCTGTCGAACGGACGTGCGTTTCGAACCGGGTGCAGTTGCTTGGCACGGCGCGGGCAGGCCGGGTATTCTGCAATGGGTCTGAGTGAACTTGCCCGACGCAAATTTCCAGAATTTTCCCCCGCATGGCCGTGGCGATCCGACTGCTGCGTTTCGACCCGCTGGGCCTGCTGGTGCCCGGCGCGGACGCTGCGCAACAGCAACTCGCGGCGCTTTATCCGCAGTTGGATGCGGCCCGCCGTTCGCTGCTCGGCGGTGGTTCGCCAAACGACACCGACCTGGTCGAGCAGCCGGAACGGATCGTCGCCGACTATCGGGCGCATCGCCAGCGGAGCGAATTGGGTCGCGTGCTGTCCACCGCCCGGCGGCTGGCCGAAACGGTCGACCGTGTGGTGGTGGTCGCCGACGCGGCCACGCTGCGGGCCGTCCGCGCGCTGGTCGAGGCCTGCTGCCATCCGTATCACAACGAGTTGAGCCGGGCGGAGCGCGGGGGCCAGCCGCGGATGTATTTTGCCGGCGACTCGCTCGACAACGACGTCCTGGCCGGCTTGCTCGATTTGGTCGGCCAGGTTTGCCATCTCGACGGGCCGCAGGGCGGTTGGGGCCTGATTCTGATCGATGGCGATCACGAGCCGAAAGCCCACGAGCCACAAGCTCTGTGCGCGGCGCGCGGCGTGCTGCTGGCCGCGCTGGAAAAATCGACGGGCGGCGACCGCACGCGCCTCGGCCGGCGGTGCGTGACGATTTGCCGCCGCAACAGCCTGCTGGACTCTTTTGCTCAGGAGTCGGGCTGCGATCGATTCGATCTGGCCGCCGGGGCAGGGGGGCGGCTCGCTGTTCGATGCGGCCGGATTGTTGCCCGCCGCCACGCTGGGCATCGACGTCCGCCGGCTGCTGGAGGGTGCGGCGCGGCTGAACGCGCATTTTCGCGCTGCGCCGCCGGCCGAGAACCTGGTGCTGGGCTACGCCGGCGCCTGCCGGCTGATGCGAATGCAGTCCCCGCCGAGGTCCCCCAGGCTGGTCGCTTGGGCCGCCGGGCTGGGGGCGTTCGCACGTTGGCAAAACGAACCGTCGTCGGCGAACGGCGACTCGACCGAGCTTTGTCGGGTCGACTGCGGCACGTTTCCACTCAATCTGCTCGTCGACGCGCCGCGCCGCGACCGCATCCGGCTCGCTGAAGCGAAGGATGGCGACTCGGGCGAGTCGTTGCCCGACATGCTGGCGGCAACCGTCTTTCAAGCCCGCCAGCGCGCGGCCGGCGCCGACCAGCCCTGGGCCGCATTGCACTTGCCGCGGCTCGACGAGCCGACCGTCGGCCAATTGTTCCAGATGTTTCTGCTCGCGACCGCGCTCGGCACCGCGTCGCCTGCCGGCGCCGAGTTCCGAGTTCCGAATTCTCCTAACCCCCAGCCCGCGAGCTTCCCATGACTGAACTCACCTGGCTCGGCCACGCCACCTGGCAGATCGTCGCAGGACAACACACGATTCTGGTCGATCCGTTTCTCGACCACTCGCCCAGCGCCACGGTCAAAGCGAAGGACGTGAATCCAGGATTCATCCTGATCTCGCACGGACACGAAGATCACGTGGCCGACGCGGCCCAGATCGCCGTTCGCACCGGCGCGACGGTCGTGGCCAATTTCGAAATCTGCAACTGGCTGGCCAGGCAGGGGGTGCAAAAGACCGAGCCGATGAACATCGGCGGCGGCATCAACCTGCCCCCGGGCCGCGTGCAGATGACCATCGCCCATCACAGCTCGCAATTGCCCGACGGCACGGGCGGGGGCAACCCCAATGGTTTCCTGCTCACGTTGGCCGACGGCAAGATTTACATCGCGTGCGACACGGGCTTGTTTCTCGACATGCAGCGGATCGGCGCGGCCGGAATCGATCTGGCCATCCTACCGATCGGCGATCGCTTTACCATGGGCCCCGACGACGCGCTCGAGGCCGTCAAGCTGATCCGGCCACGGCGGGTCGTTCCGTCGCACTACAACACCTGGCCGCCGATCGAGCAGGACGCCGCCGCCTGGGCCGAGCGCGTGCGTCGCGAGACTTCGGCCGAGCCGATGGTGATCGCTCCGGGCGGCAAGGTAAGGCTGTAGGGCGAGGCGACCGGGGCGGTCGCCCGATCTCCGCGGGCGCGGCGACATTCCTGGACAGTGGGCCGAGACGGGATTAGACTTCAGTCAGTTCGTGCCACGCTTCCGACCCCCTTGTCTTTTCTGGGAGGTGGCCTATGGATCGATGAGTTTGCGACGGCCCGCGCAATCGTTCGACTGCCGGCCCGACCTTGCATCGCCCACGCGCTGATCGGTTCGTGTACTGGTCATTATCTTTCTCTTCTCGCAGGCGCGCGAAAGCACCGCTGCAAGCATCTGCTGACGGCGAATCTCGTTGTGCCGGCCGCCGACTGGCCGAGTCGGCGCCGCGCTACGTTTGTGCGCGCCGCCTCGGCACATGCGCGACGAGTTCGCACCGCATGCCGCTCCTGGCCGTTTGGCCGGCGTGTTTGGCGCTGCGCACTTGCGGCGCATCGCTTGCGGCGAACAGCACGAATTGCCTACTTCTTGCCTGGGGGTGCTCTATGTCGGGTCCGTCAACGTTCAGTTGCCACTGGCTGGGCCGTTTTTTCTACACGCATAATCCCTTCTACCTGGTGAGCGCGTTGTTGGTGCTCGTCGGGTTGCACGAAGTGCTCGCCAACGACAGCAGCCTTACCGGCGGATGGCTGCTGATGAGCGTGCTGGGCGGATACACGCTGCTGCTGGCGACCGCCGGTTACGTCATCGTCCGCTACGGGCAGGTGTGGGACGATGCGCGGATGATCTTGCTGGTCATCGTGCTCGTGCTGCTGGCCCTGTCGGTCAGTTTCGACCGCATCGTCTTGGAGAAGCCGGCGAGCGGTGCGCGATTCCTGCTGGCCGGACTGACGTTTTCGGTGTTGGTTTCCGAGTGCGTGCTGGGCAGCCTGAAGATCCGCCTGGCGGCCCGTTATCGCCTGCCGTATTACCTGCTGCTGGCCCTGTTGTTCGCCTATCCCGTGGGGTTGGCCCAGTTGTCGATCACAGGCCGGGACATTGCCATGGCCTGGGGAGTTTTTCTGTTTCCGCTCTGTGCGTCGGCCGTGTTGATGACCCTGTGGCCGGCGGCCGGGCGCCCTGCCCAGGACGAGCCGCCCAGCGGCACTCCCTGGAGCTGGCCTTGGTTTCCCTGGTCGCTGTTCGCGCTACTGTTGATCGCGGTGGCCCTGCGTTCCTACTCGTTGAGCATGGCGTTCGAGGCTTCGAAAGGATCGGCCGTCAGTTTTCAACCGTACTTTCTCTCGCCGCTGGTGTTGGCAAGTGCGGTCCTGCTGCTGGAAATGTCCATCGCCAACGGCAGCCGTCGGATGCAACGGGTGGCCCTGCTGCTGCCGGCCCTGGTCTTGCCGCTGAGCCTCTGGCTCTGGCAGCTCAATCCGGTGGCCGCGCGCTTTCTGGTCCTGCTCTGCCGCAGGCAGGTTCGCCGCTGCAACTGGCTCTGGTCGGGCTGGCCTTGTTTTACCTGCTGGCCTGGATGCGCGGACTGCCCTGGGGCGAAGTGGGGCTGATCGCTTGCGCGGTGCTGGCTTGCCTTGCGGGCCGCCAGACAATCAGCTTCGAAACGCTGACGCACTGCGCAAAGCTGGCCCTTGGCCGCTTTGGCCGCGCTGCAGCTTCCGCTGGGGTTATGGCGGCGCTCGTATTGGAGAACCGTCGTCGGATCGGCCGCCGGCCTGGTCTGCGCTCCAGGCGAGCGGTTGGCTGCCCAGCCAGGCGGCGCCCTCGCGATACGTCGTCGGACATGCCGGCGCCGTGATGCTGCTGGTGGCCGCCGCCATGTATGACGACCGCTGGTGCGGCTATTTCGCCGGCTTGCGTTGCCGCTCGTGCCGATCGCCGCTCTGGCCGCCGCCACGACGTATGAGTTTCTGTTTCCGGACGTGCCGCCGACGCAGCACGCCCTGTATCTAACGGCCTTGCTGGCGGTCGCCGTGCTTTATTGGCGCCGGCAAGCGGCTACGCCCGAGCTGCTGGCCATGCTGGCCAGTGGGAGTTGCTTGCTGCTGTTCGGAGCGAGAAGTCTGTACCGGCTGCTCGAATCGTCGCCGCTCGACAAAGGATTGCCTTGGATAGCCGGCGGGCTGACGGCTTTGGGTCTGGCCTTGCTGGTGAGTTTCGTCAAAGCCGGTTTGCTGGCGCGGGGCTGGTTGCTGCTCAGGTCGCTGAATAAGAATTGATCCTGCAAAGCTCGACCGCGGGTGTTAAAGCGACGCTGTCTGGTGCGGTTATAGGTTTACGAACACCCGACCTCTGAGTGACCCCATGCAAATTCCCGTCATTCGCGGCTTGATCGACCGCCGCATTCTCGTCAACTTTCGAGTCGATCCGCTTGCGCCGGGGAAATTGCTGCCAGCGCCGTTCCGACCGAAAGTCGTCAACGGCTCTGGTTTGGCCGGTATTTGCCTGATCCGGCTCACCCATCTGCGACCTCGGTTCTTTCCCGGGGCTTTCGGGGCTTCCAGCGAGAATGCGGCCCACCGGATCGCCGTGGAATGGGATCAGGATGAAAAACTGCAGGAGGGTGTCTTCGTGCCCAGGCGAGACACTTCCTCCCGCTTCAACACGCTGGCCGGCGGCCGGCTGTTTCCCGGCGTCCACCACCACGCCCGAATCGTGAGCCGCGAGCAAGACGGCCATCACCGCGTGAGCCTCACGAGCGACGACGGCGAAGCCCGGGTTGTCGTCGAGGGGCACGTCGCCGCGAATTGGCCGTCCGGTTCCGTGTTTCCGTCGCTCGCGGCGGCGTCGGACTTCTTCGCGGCCGGATCGCTTGGCTATTCGGCCGCCTTGCAGCCGGGAAGATTCGAAGGGCTTGAGTTGCGCTCGCTGAACTGGTCGATGGCGGCGCTGGCGATCGATTTGGTCGAGTCGAGTTTCTTCGACGACCCGAAACGGTTTCCGCCCGGTTCCGTCGAGTTCGACTCGGCCCTGCTGATGCGCGCGATTGAACACGAGTGGCACGGGCGAGAGCCGATTTGCCACGGCGCAGCCGTCGCATGATGGGCTGTGGAAGCGAAGGAAGATCGCCTTGTTTCTGTTCCGCACGCCGAGCGACGCATTGATCCGAGCCTTCATCGGCCAGCAAGCCGGCCTCGATTTCACGTATTCGGCCGTCGGAGCCACGGGCGAACCGCCCCTTCCGGCTATCAGCTCGATCATTTTCGATTCCAACTGGGCAATGGCGAGCAGGCGTTCGCCGGCGGCAAAGCGGCTTTGCAATGCTGGAAACAATTCGACGTGGGCTGGGCCTATGCGTTTCCCAACGACACGCCGATCGAACCGAACAGAACGGTGGCCGTGGTCGCCCGCACGTTTGGCTTGTGGTGCGTGTGTTCTGCCCGGATCGTCTACGTGGTCGATGAACCGCATCGTTTTGGCTTCGCCTATGGCACGCTGCCGGGCCACGTCGAGTGCGGTGAAGAACGTTTCCTGGTCCAGCGCGACGAGGATGGGACGGTTTGGTACGATATCCGCGCGTTTTCTCGACCGGGACACATCTTGACCAAGATTGGCTTTCCTTTCGTCCGCCGGCTGCAGAAGCGGTTTGTGCGGGACTCGGCAGACGCCATGCAAAGGTCGGTCGCCCAGGTTTAGGCCAAAGCAGATATCTGAAGACCTGCGGTCGGGGAACGAAAAAGGAAACGAAAAGGGGACATTCTACTATTACATAGATGTCCCCTTTTCCGATGATGGCCGCGGCGGGGATCGAACCCGCACGGGGATTACTCCCCACGGGATTTTAAGTCCCGAGCGTCTGCCAATTCCGCCACGCGGCCCCTGAAAACCGCTCGTCGCGCCAACCCGGCGCCAGCACGCAGGCCCCTACGCTTGGTATTCCGCATGGCGAAGCGTAAAACCAAGTTCTGCGCTGCCGCGCGAACCGGCAATTCGTCCCGAATTCGCTCTAGCTTAGCGTGGGCACGTTCAACAACCCAGTGGGTCCAATCGCATGCCGGCCGCGGGAATCGACGGTTTCTTGGGAACGCGGGCGTCGCTGATGCTCGACCTGGTCGTCGTGGCGATGGCCGTCGTGCTGCCCGTGCTGGGCGGGAGTATTGCGCTGGTCAAGTATCGGCACCGGTACCAGCTGCATAAGCGGATTCAGCTCGTGCTCGGGGCCGTGCTGCTGGTGACCGTGCTGGCCTTCGAAGCCGACATGCGGATCAACGGCTGGCGGCAGCGGGCCGCGGCCTCGCGGTTTTGGGGCACGGCCTCGGCTGGCACGCTGGCCGGCACGACCAATTGGGTCGACGGGCGCTGGCCGTGCATATTTTTTTCGCCGCCACCACCACACTGCTTTGGGCTGTCGTCATCGCCCGAGCGCTCCGGCAGTTTCCGCGTCCGCCGGCGCCGGCCGCGCACAGCCGCGTGGCACCGCCGCTGGGGAAAACTGGCCGCCATCGACATGCTGCTGACCGCGCTCACCGGTTGGCTGTTTTATTGGATGGCTTTTGTTGCTTAGCGGGCAGCGGAAAAAGAGGGGAAGGCAACCGCAAAGGCGCAGAGACGCAGAGAGGAAAAAAGGCAGAGAGAAAGAAAGGCAGATAGG
The DNA here is from genome assembly GCA_963699445.1 of uncultured Planctomycetia bacterium. Lineage (GTDB taxonomy): Bacteria > Planctomycetota > Planctomycetia > Pirellulales > PALSA-1355 > CAWCAX01. Next base: position 386,875 of record CAVOTX010000011.1, on the reverse strand, counting down.
AAGAAAGGCAGAGAGGAAGAAAGGCAGAGAGGAAGAAAGGCAGAGAGGAAGAAAGGCAGAGAGGAAGAAAGGCAGAGAGGAAGAAAGGCAGAGAAGCGGGATCGAGGCAGCAAAGACACTGGGCAATACCCGCGGCGGCCTGTGAGGCGGCGGACAGGCACGGCGGTTAGCCGGTGACTTGCGCAAATGCGAGCGGACATATTCGTCCGCCTCGTCGATCGAACGAAAAACGATGGCCGAGGCTAAATCGGTCGACCAGGCGCTGCCGGTCCAGACCTGAAAAACCTCGGCGATGCGCCGTGGCGTGCGCTTGGTGGGCGAGGCGTGGCTGGCCCGATCGGAGGTGATGACATAGCCATCGCCTTGTCGTCGCGTCATGATGCCCATGTTCGACACCGGGCCCTTCTTGGCCGGCCCTGCTCGGGCCAATGGACGTCTCGCAGACTGCCGAGAAAAAGCGGGCAGGCAGCTCGCACGGGCGCGATAGGTGTCGCGACGCAGCCGTAGGTCCGTGCGGTGGTACGTTCCCTGATTGTGAAAGAATACTACGCGGTAAGCGGACAGCGGATCTCGTACCGGCTCATGCGATTGACCTTTTGCGGCAATTCGCTCACCTGGCACTCGACCCGGTACTCGGCGATGGACACGGAATGGGCCACCCAGTGCCGGCCTGGTACTCGAAAGTTTTCTTGTTTTCGTCTTCCAACAGGGTGAAAGGCTTGTCGTACTGTGTGGGCGGTTTTCGCTCCGGAATCACCCGCACTTCGCGCTGCAGGGCAGCCTGGGCTGCGCCACGTGGGGCTTCGGCCGCTTGTTATTGTGTCGATTTCTTTGAGCCATGGATCGATGCTCCGTAGATTTTAATGGGGAACCGTTGACCCGCTGGCCAAATTGCTCACGACAATCCCGCGCTTCGCACTGCGCCCCCGCAAGACGCCGCGCCGGAAGAGACGCCGGCCGGATCCTACTGGAGAGGATCCCGGCCGGCGCTCGATTTTCCGTCAAACAGGCGTCTTAGCGGCGACCGTAACCGCCGCGGCTTCCGCCGCCACCACCACCGCCACCGCTGCGCTCTTCGCGGGGTCGGGCCTCGTTGACCATCAGCCGACGGCCGTCGTGTTCTTTGTCGTTGAGCGCCGTAATGGCGGCTCGGGCGGCATTGTCGTCCGACATCTCGACGAAGCCAAAGCCCTTGCTGCGGCCCGTGTCGCGGTCCTGGATCACCTGGCGCTGCGAACCTGCCCGAACGGGGTAAACAGCTCTTCCAAACTCCCGTTCGTGGTTTCGTAGCTCAAATTGCCGACGTACAGTTTCTTGCTCACCGCTGGACTCCTAGAGAAAAACAGCCGACCCCAAATCTGATTTCCGGGTCGAATTGGAAGCGGCCAGAGTGGTGGCCTGCCAAGTGGGAGAGGCGAGAGAGGAGCAGCGGGCAAACAAAAAGCACAGCCAACGCCACGGATCGTCGTCAAACCGACTACGTTCACTATAGCAGTTTGCCGCAGTCCGGATAGGGCATTTCGGCCGCCGCCGGCGCGATAGCAGTGCCCTGCTGGGGGGCCGCATGCGCTCGTTTGCGACGGGAAATGTGCCCAACAGCCGTGCCGCCGAGTTGCGTCTTTGTGCTCCTGCGCTCGCTTGCTCGAAGGGTCGAGAATTGCTTGCTAGAATCATTGTGATTCCGCGGCAGTTGTATCCGCCTCCAACCCAAAGGGGACCGGGCAGATGATCGGATTATCGAGCCGCTGGTTGGCCGCCGGGCTGGTTCTGGGCTGCGCCTTGTCGGCCGCCGGCCAAGGCCGCAGCTATCGATTGCCCGACGTGGATATCAAGCAGCGCGTCATCTGGGCATCGACTTGCGAAGGGCCGGAAGGCATTGGGCTGGCTTTCGGCGGCCAGGATCAGCAAGGCGACCGCGGGCAGCCGCCCACGCGCATCCGCATCGATGGGCAATGGAAAGACATCGGCGACGAGCTGCGAAATGCGAATCGCCTGCAACCTTTGTGGCGCGGATGCAGACTCTGGCCAGAAAGCAAAAGGACACACTGGCCCACGCACGGCGCGCCTATCTCGACGGACTCGCTCCGGAGGCCGAGCGCGAAGCCCTGGCTCAGATCAACGCGCGGCAGGCCGCTATGCGCGAGGCCGTGGCGGAATTTGCCGGCGAAATTCCCGCGGGCGCCGAGACGCGACCGAACTACGAGGCCGGACAATATCGCCACGTCAGCCAGTTGCTCGCCCGAGCGCTGGCCACGGCGGATGAAGCGCCGCGAAACCTTACGCCCACCGCGCTGCCCAATGCCCTCGAACAGATGTGGCAGATACAGGTCGAGCTGGAACTGCGCCGCCGAAGCGTTCGATGCCGAGCCGCCGGGCCGGGCTTTGAGCCCGATCGTCTATGAACCGCAGACCAGGCGGTTCGTGCTGTTCGGCGGCGACCACCTCGATTACCTGACCTGCGATTCCTGGAGCTTCGATTGGGCGAACCGCAAATGGCGGCAGCACCATCCCGAGGGCGCGCCGCCGCCGCGGGCCAACCACACGTTTAAAGCCAGCGGCGACGGCAAGCTGGTGATGTCCGGCGGATACCAATACACGTCGAACACCGACTACATGGGCGGCCAATATCGCGATTGGGATGATGGCGAGTGGACCTTCGACCCGGCCACCAACACCTGGACCGGAGGGCAGCTCGTGCCGGCCGACCAGCGTGCGTACCGCACCGGTCCGTTTCACCCGCAGTTTTTCCTGGCCGGGCCCAAGCCGGATGCTGCCGCCTTTGCGGCTCGTCTCGATGCGCTGCCGGCCAACACCTGGCTGCGCACCGGGCCGCAGCAACTGCCTGAGATGAATCGCGATTGGGGAACCGCGGTGCTCGATCGGAATCACGACCTGATCCTGCGCTTCAGCGGCGGCCACTGCGCTCATAGCGGCAGCGACGTGCTGCATTTCCATCTGGCCAGCAATCGTTGGGAGCTGCCGTTTCCGGTGGAGTTTCCGCTCGGCCAGACGTACACGAACACGGCGTTCCCCGAGGGCTTCAACTTGAACCAGCGCCCCTGGGTCACCGGGCACACATATCAGAACTACGGCTACGAAAGCGCCGCGGGCCGGATGTTGTTCGCCGGCCGGGAGCGAGGCTGTTACGTCTACGATCCGCAAGTCGGCGACTGGACCGGCCGATTCGAGAAGCCGCCGGCAATGAGCTACAACAGTTGTTTCTACACGCTCACGCTTTGTCCAACGCCCGAAGGTCTGGTGGCCTGGACCGCCCAGGGGGACGTGTTCCGCTTTGATGCGACCAAGAACCAGTGGATCGAAATCCAGCAACAGGGGGGCCGGTTGCCCGGCGCCGTGGTCGACAATTCGACCGTGGTCTACGACTCGCGGCGCCGCCGGCTGGTGTTTGCCCGCAAGGGCTACGGAGAAAAGGCCGCGTACGACGGCCAATTGCACACGCTCGATCCCGAGAGCGGAGAGGTCGGCACGCTGTCTCCCCAGGGGAGCGCTGCCGCCGCGGCGATTCCATATCTTTGCCAGATCCGTTACGACGCCCAGCACGATCTGATGCTCGTGGGCGGCACGCTGCCGCCGGCCGACGATACCGGCCTGCGCCGCACGCCGGCCTACGACTGCCAGGGCAATCGCTGGGTGTCGCTCAAGCTTTCGGGCGACGATCCCAGCGGCGAGGCGGGGCGGAATGTGTCGCTGGGGCTGATGTACGACGCCAAGCGGCAAGTTGTTTTGGGCGGTCGATACCAAGAGCGAGGTCTACGTGCTGCGTCTCGACCCACGGCAAGCCGATCTGCGGCCGCTCGAGTGATTGGCCCGTCGTCGTGGACGACCGGTGGTCATTGACCGCCGGCTATTGGCTTGACGCGCGTGCGCCACGGGCCGCATTGCCGATTGTCCGTGCCCCCTGTTCCTCGTCCCCTAGCCCCTAACCCCTCTCCGTGCCCTTCGTCCCGCCGTCTTCCTCCGCGTGCTGAGGATGCAAGCGAATGTCGGAGGGATGCACGGCGATGCGGTTGATGGCGTTCAAGAAGGCCTTGCCGCTGGCTTCGACGCTGTCGGTCGACACGCCGCGGCCGCGGTACAGGCGGCCGGAGTGCTCGACCTCGACGTTGACTTCGGCCTGAGCGTCTTTGCCCACGGTCACCGCCTGGACGCGAAAATCCTTGCAGACTACGCGGACGCCGGTGAGCTCTTCGATGGCCAGAAAGATGGCGTCGATCGGCCCGTCGCCGCAGGCCAGCTGTTTGCTTTGCGGCTGGTTGCCATGCCGCAGGGTCAGCCGCACCTGCGGCGTGTGGCCGGTGCCGGCGCTGATCTCGTACGATTCGAACGACCACATCGTGGCGTCGTCGTGCAGTTCGTGATCGATCAGGGCGGCGATGTCGCCGTCGTAGATTTCTTTCTTCTTGTCGGCCAGCAGCTTGAATTGCGTCGAACACGGTCTGCAACTGTTCGCCGGTCAGGTGATAGCCGAGCGCCTTGGCGCGATCGGCCAGCGCGGCCCGGCCGCTGTGCTTGCCGAGCACCAGGTCGGTCTTGGCGAAGCCAACGTCCTCGGGCCGCATGATCTCGTAGGTGGTGCGTTCCTTGAGCATGCCGTCCTGGTGGATGCCCGCCTCGTGGGCGAACGCGTTGCGTCCCACGACCGCCTTGTTACGTTGCACCTGGATGCCGGTGATGTTCGAGACCAGCCGGCTGGTCGGCACGAGTCGCTCGGTGTGGATGCCGGTTTGCGGCGTCGTAGTAGTCGGCCCGGGTGCGCAGGGCCATCACCACCTCTTCCAGCGCGCAGTTGCCGGCCCGCTCGCCGATGCCGTTGATCGTACACTCGATCTGTCCCGCGCCGTTCTCCACTCCGGCCAGGCTGTTGGCCACGGCCAGTCCGAGGTCGTTGTGGCAATGCATGCTGATCACGGCCTGGTCGATATTCGGCACGCGGTCTTTGAGCGAGCGGATCACGCGACCCATGTGAGCGGGCGTGGCGTAACCGACGGTGTCCGGGATATTGACGGTGTTGGCGCCGGCATCGATGGCCGCTTCGACCACCTGGCAGAGAAAGTCGATCTCGGTGCGGGCCGCGTCCTCGGGCGAGAATTCGACGTTGTCGCAGTAACCGGCCGCTCGGCGGACGCCGGCCACGGCCCGGGCGATGATTTCCTCCTTGTCCATCTTGAGCTTGAACTCGCGGTGGATGGCGCTGGTGGCCAGAAAGACGTGGATCCGCGGCGATTCGGCGAACTTGAGCGCCTCCCAGGCGCGATCGATGTCGGCCTCGTTGCAGCGGGCCAGCCCGCACACCACCGGACCGCGGATCGTCTGGGCGACCTGGCGAACCGCTTCGAAGTCGCCGGGCGAGGCGATCGGGAAACCGGCTTCGATGATGTCGACGCCCAGATCCACCAGCGCCTGGGCGATCTCCATTTTCTCGCCCAGGTTCATGCTGGCGCCGGGCGATTGCTCGCCATCGCGGAGGGTCGTGTCGAAAATTCGGATCGATCGTTTCGTGCTCATGGCGATTTGGTGTCGGGTGAGAAGGGTGGCTCTCGTGGCAATCATCGGCCGGCGGCACTGGCCCCATTGGCGCTGGCCCCGGCGACGCTGGCATGTTGGCGCGGAAACAAAAAAACCCCGCGGCCGCCAGGGCCCCAGGGTTCGTTGGTCGCTTGTTGGTCGGCTCTATCCGAGCGTTTTCGACGAACCCTAGGAGCGGCGCGGACAAAGCGCCGTAAGCAACAGGGTAAGGCTCGAAAGCGCCATGTCAGGTTTGCCGGTTCGAGGGTCGCGCTGGTTCGACGGTGGACACTCCATCGACTGTATCGCAGACCCAGACACCGGTCAAGGCGGCGTGGTTCGCGCTAGGCGACCCCATCCCCGATGGCCGGCTGCGGCACCGGCTGGGTGGCCGGCCGATTCACCTTTTCGTAGCCCAAGCCGCGGAGCACTTCCAGCACTTCGCTGCAGGTGGGGAACATCCGGCCGCTGGTGCGCTTGTACTTGTCGAGAGCGTGCATGAACTCGACCTCGCACTCGCTGTAATCCCGCTCGCACGTGGTCGGATCGATCTGCCGGCGGCGATTGACCTTTTCCCGCCGCTGCCCCAGCCGTCGATCCTCTGCCACGGGTACGACGGCTACGCGGCGCTCTGCTTTGCGCTGCTCGCGATCGCGGCGATCAAGGGTCACGCTGTCCGAACTCTTTTTGGTCTTGATCACTTTGACACCCCTTGTGCTCGAAGGATTGTGCGGTGCGGCTGGCCCCGTCGCCCAAGTAGCATCGGTGTGGCGCGCTGTCAAAGCTTACCACCTGCGAAAAAACTAGGGCTTTTCCGCTCTGAGCGGGTGCGCGAAGTTTTCGCGTTTGCGCAAAGATTCCGGTTCTAGGGGCAGCGAATGTAGCGGCTGGAACGGGCTCCCGGGCGGGGGCCGGCCGGCCCGCCGGCGCGGCGGCACATTGGGCGGCACGACCGGACCGCATCGACCGCCAGCAGCCCGCATCGGCCGCTAACAGCGCGTAACAGCAAAGTTCGGCCGCGTCACCCGCGGCGCGGCTCGCCCAGGGGCACCGCGCGTTTGAGGATCTGCCAGGTTTCAGCCATCGAGGCAGTCACCGGCGCAAGCTTTGCGATACGCTCAGCAGCGGCTCGCTGGCCGTAGCCAGATCGCTGCGGCCATCGCCGGCCAACTCGATGGCCACATCGGGCATCCGCCGCACGACCGTGGCCAGTTCCTGGCTCGTATCCAGGGCCACTGCGCCGGCCCCCTGGGCCACGCGGTCGATGCGCTGCGCCATCGCACCGATGCCGTGAGCCACAGCCTGGGCCCCGAAAACCGGACCGCTGGGGTGAATTCGGCCGAGCCGCCAGCGGAGCAAGATCCACGCCGCCGGCTGCAAACGGTACGGCTGCGGACGGTACGGCCACCGGACGGGCAGCCGACTGGGCAACGTCTCCGCCGGCGGAGCGGCCTGCATGCCGAACCGCCGCCCGAGGCGGCACCTCCGGCCGCGAGCCGCCCGACAGATACATGGCCAGCAAGGTGGCCGCGGCCACGCCGATCGCGCCGGCGCGGGCCGCCAGCTGCCGAAACCGAAAAATCGGCAGCGCCACGGGATTGGCCGGCGCACAAGCGGCCAGGTCGGCCAGCACTGCGCTGGGCAAGATCGTCCTTTTCACCCCCGGCGGAAAAATCGGGCTCGAAGCTTGCCGCCCGCAGAAACTCCGGCTGCTCGGCCATCAGGACATCGCAGACCAACTCGAAACCGGCCTGGGCAGCGCGGCACGCCGGGCAAGACTCCAGATGCAGGCGCAATTCCGCGTCGCTCTCGGGACATGCACGCAAATCGAGAACCGCGTTCCATCGCGCAGCGAATTCAGCGCATCGCATGCTGCGAATCCTCCAACACCCCGCGGCGGGACAAATGGTCGACGAGATCGCGGCGGGCACGATGGACCCAGGTTTTCACCGTGCCCACCGGACAGTCGAGCGCGGCCGCAATTTCCAGATAGCTGAGCTGTTGCTCGTGAAACAACAAGAAGGCCTGGCGATACTCGGCCCGCAATGTGTCCAGGGCCAGCCCCACTTCCTCGGCCAGCGCCTGAAAGCCGGTTGGGCCGGCCGACGTGTCGACAACCGGACCCGCCAGCGACGAAATGGCCGGCCGCCGCGAGCGGGCAGCCAGCCAGGTGCGGCAACGATTGCCGGCAATCGCCAACAGCCAGGGCTCGAAATCGCGCGACTGATCCCAGCGGGCCAGTCCTGCGCAGGGCACGCACCAGCGACTCCTGGGTGACGTCCTCAGCGTCGTGCAGATGCCCCAGCATGCGGTAGCAAAGGCCGAATACGCGACCGCGGAAGCGATCGACCAATTCGACCATCGCCGCCTGCTGGCCGGCCAGGCAACGGTTTACCAGTTCGCAGATTTCTCGAGACAAGCCAATCCGACCTTTCGAAAACGGCGTCTGGCCCTGGTGTCGTCGTAGGCGTTTCCCCTGTCGCCAGGAGGTCGGCACACGTCCTGCCGTGATGAGGAAACTGCCTCAAGCGATACCCGGCCCCCAGGGTGCAAGTTTCAGGCGGCCGACCCTGGGCATTGATTGTAGTGTTTGCCGGCCGGCCGGCCCACCTGCCGCGGGAAACAAACCAGCGGGCGAGCGTCCGCCTTTTGCGCATTTTGCTGTCACGATTTGCGCGGACCGTGGGCAATTGCAGTGCGTCTGGTTGGCGCTCTGCGGCTGCGGCCGGAATCTTGGCAACCCCGCTAAGTTCGCATCGAGCAACGTGCTTACATCGCCCAGACCGCTGGGGCGAGCGATGCTTGGCACGCTGATTGCAATAATCCAGCAATCATCCAAAAGCGGATTGGAACCGGGCCGTCTTGCCCCTCGGATTCGTGTGGCATGCTGGCAAGTGTGTGGCTGCAAGAGACAGCCACGGACGTTGGCCGTGATAACTCGGTAGCGATAACTCGACAGTAATAACACGGCCCGTAATAACACGGCCCGTAATAACACGGCAGTGACACGAGGGGTCCGAAAAATCGCCCCTGAGAAAGTGCGCTTGATAACATCTGAAATTCGAACGGGAGGCCAGCATCTCCCTGGAGGTCGATTCCGCCGTCGCCTTCAGGGAGATGCGGCCGTTTTCGGAGTGGCGCATGTGGTCTTCGCGACACCCGAGGCTTGGAATCTCTGGCTTCCGCCTAGCCAGTAGAGTGCCCCAATGACTTGGGCGGGCCTAGCCCGCCCAAGTCGGGGTGCTTCTGGGCGTTTGCCATTCACCGGCACCGATCGAACGCTGGCTATTCCCGCAAGCGTTCGAGGATCGCGCCGATTTCGTTCACCGCCGCCGAGAGCGACGCGGCGGCCATCTGAAAATTCGTGTGGGTCGAAACTGCGGGCTGAATCCGGGCGAACGTTTCGCTGGCCGCGCGCAGCTTGGCCAACTTCTTGCCGGCCAGACGCAGATAGTCGGCCGCATTCTGCTCTCGCCAGGCGGCCCCGACCGCCAATTGGTAGTCGTAAAGCGTGCGGTGAATCTCGGACAATTCGGCGTCGTCGGCCGCTTCGTCGGAGTGTTTCAAGAACGCACGGACCATCCACACGTGGGCCAGCAGCGTGTCGATCCGCCGCATCGCTTCGTCGGGCGTCATATCGGCTGGAGGCATCGTCTGGGGGCGGTGTCTGGGCGTTGCGTTTAGACGTTACGTTCTTACGCTACGTTTTGACGGCGCAGGGATCGGCGCCTTCGGCGGCGCCCCGTGCGGCGATCCCTTGGGAGCGAATACCAGCACGGTCACGGTGCCGGCGACGACCAGGAGCAAACCGGCAAAGAAGACCGGGTGTGCCTGGCTCCAGGTGCCAGCCGCAAACATGGTGGTGAAGGTGTTGACGACCGGGGCGCCGCCGAAGACCAGCGGCATCACGTAGACCGGTTTGCCACCGAAGGTAAAGGCCATGATGATTCCCAGGGCCCCGATCGCCCCGGCCGCTCCGCCGCCCAGGCTCCAGAGCGAGCCGGAGAAGGTGAACTCGCCAGTTTCGGTTTGGAGCAGGCTGCCGGCCCCGAGCACGGCAATCACGAAGTAAGCCAACCCGACACAGATCAAGGGCCGCAACCGGCTGCCGCGCATGGCCATTTGTCCTTTGTGCAGGACCGGGCCGTACACGCCCCAGGAGATGGCGACCACGACGATCGAAGCGGCCACTTTCACCAAATCCGCCAAAGTCAGGTCGGCGACATTCGCGCCGCCGCCGGGAGCCCCCGGTTTGAACAGCAGCACCGTGACGGCGCCGGTAATCACCAGGATCAGTCCGGCGTAGAAGATTGGCCCGGCCTGACGGTAGTTCTTGCCCAGCGCCATCGTGAAAAACGTATTGACGACCGGGGCCCCGCCGAAGACCAGCGGCATCACGTAGATCGGTTTGCCGCCGAATTTGAACGCCATGATGATCCCCAGCGCGCCGATCGCTCCGGCCGCTCCGGCCGCCAGACTCCAGACCATGCCGGCGCTGCTCCAACCGCCGGCTTCCGGCCGCAGCCGCAGCAGCACCAGCGGCACCAGCACGGCGATCAGGAAGTACGCCAGGCCCACGCAGACGAACGGCCGCAGGCTGCCGCCGCCCATGTCGTGCGCGCCGTGATGCAGCACGGGGCCGTACACGCCCCAGCAGATTGCAGTCAGCGCGGTAAAGAACAGGACAGCTAACATGCCTCGCATCGTGGATGGCTCCGAGAGCAGGATTGGCGTCAGGCGGGATTAGGAGCGCACGAAAAACAACTTCGGCTTCCGGCAGACCCTCACCCTACCCTCTCCCTGGAGGGAGAGGGGTTACGTGCTGAAGTCATCTTTCGTTCACACCCAGGTGTCGGCAAGAGCGCGACTCAATGCCGGTCCGGTCTATCAATGCCGGCCCAGTCTAGCAGATCAGGCATGCGCGGGCGACTCGCCCCGCTGCCGGCCCCGGCAGGCTCGCCAGGCTTACTCCGGCAACGCCTCGATCACGCTGACTTCGCTCGCCGTGGGCACAATCCGGGCCAAACGAAAACCGGCCTGGGCCAACAGCCGGCGGAACTCTGCCTCGCTGCGTTCCTTGCCGCCGGGGATGACCAGCATCGTGAGGTCGAGCAGTTTTGTGAACGACGGGTTGTTGCCCGGCTGAACGACGCCTTCGACGAGCAGCAGCTTGCCCCGGCCGGAGAGCGCGGCATGCACGTGCCGCAAAATCTGGGTGGCTTTCTGGTCGTCCCAGTCGTGAATGATGTGCCGCATCAGGTAGGCATCGGCGCCGCCGGGAATCGATTGGAAAAAATTGCCGGAAACCACCTGGCAGCGATCCAGCACGCCGGCCGCTTCGAAATTCGCCCGCGCCCGGGCGGCCACGTTTGGCAGATCGACCAGCATGCCGCGGAGCTTGGGAAACTTCTTGAGCGTGGCGGCCAGCAGGCTGCCGTTGCCGCCGCCGACGTCGGCCAGGGTGCCGATGTCCGAGAAATCGTAAGCGGCCAGCATGGCGGCCGTTTCCTGGCCGTGGACGCCGACCATCGCCTCGTCGAACGTGCGGCCTTGCTCGGGATGTTGACTGAGGAATTCGAACACCCCCTGGCCGTAGATCTTCTCGAACACGGTTTCACCGGTCTTGACGGCGTCGATCAGCCGGCCGTAACAGGCGAAGTGCTCTTCGCCCATCATGATGGCCAGCGCGCGCTGCGAACCGGGCAGGTCGCTCCGCAGGCATTCGGCCGGCGGCGTCGAGGCGAACCGGCGGTCGTGCTCTTCGGCAAAAACTCCGACACTGGCCAACGCCCGCAGCAGGCGGTAGAGCGAGGGCGCGTGGGTGCCCGTGGCCTTGGCCAGATCTTCGACCGTGCGCGGCCCGGTCTTGACCAGATCGGGCAAACCCAATTTTGCGGCGACGTAGATCGCCTGTGAAATCCAGTAGCCCGACAACATGCGGCTGATCTGATCGTGGGGCGACGGGGACTGCATGGGGGCGATCCTTCAGTTCAAGGGTTGAGTGGAGGGATGGGCAAATTCGGAATTCGGAATTCGGAACGACGGGGAGAAGGGGATCGGAGGATGCGGCAGGAGATACGGGGGAGGGAAGAGGAAACTCGGAACTCGGAACTCGGAACGAACAAGGCAGCGTTGACCGCGCCACGGACTGATCATGTTTTTCGTCCGTCATCCCCCGTATTCCCAGTCATCCCCTTCTCCCGGTCGTTCCGAATTCCGCGTTCCGAATTCCGAATTTCCTGCCATTACTCCTTTTTCCGCAAATCGGAGAAGTCGACTTTGGGCGCTTGCGCTCCTCGGCCGGCGTCTCGAAGTAGGTGCGCTTTTGCACGCCGGCCAGACTGGCAAACAGGCTGCCGGGAAACTGCCGCACGAAGGCGTTGACCTCTTGCACCGACTCGTTGTAACGCTGCCGGGCAACGACCAGCCGGTTTTCGGTTCCTTCCAGCGAGTCTTGCAGTTTGAGGAACGACTCGTTCGATTTGAGCTCCGGATACTGCTGAGCCAGAACCAACAGCCGCGACAGGGCTGAGTCCATCTGGCGGCCGGCCGCTTCCTTGGCGTCGATCGAGTTGCTTTTGTCGGCCTGAAAGTAAGCCTCCTGCGCCTTGGCGATGCCGAGAAACACGGTTTGCTCCTGGCCGGCGACGCCCTTGACGGTTTCGACCAACTCCGGCACCAGGTCGTTGCGGCGTTTCAACTGGTTGTCGACTTCGGCCCAGGCCTGGTTCGCGGTCTCGTCGATGCGCATGGCCTGGTTGTAACCGCTGTAGACGCAGCCTCCGCCGACCGCGGCCACCAGAAATAGCAGGGCCATGAGCCCAAGTAAAATTTGCGATACTTTCATCGATGTCACTACCTTGGGAATTGATGGGTCGTTCTTGTACCCCGCTCGGGCATTCTACCAATTCGCGGTGCCGTGTGCCCGCTCGCGAGCTTGATCGCGGCGCTTGCGCCTTGGTCGGGCATCGGCGGCCACGTTGGCGTGCCCGGGGGCCTTATCGGGCATCGCCTCCGCGAGCCGGCTGGACGGAGCCGCTCACCGGGCGGCCCTCGACGATCTGCAAGTCCAAGAAGGCTGTGGGATGAACTTTCAGCAGTTCGAAACCGGAACTGGCCAGCAGCGACTCAAGTTCCGCCTGGGTGCGAAATCGTCCCGGCAGCAGGGCGGCGTTTTCCTGGTCCAAGAGCTTGACGAGACGATGTTTCCCATTGCGCGGATCGACCACCGCCCCGATGACCAACAGCGTGGCGCCGGGCCCCATCGAGCGATGCACGTTCTGCAGCAGGCCCCAGCGCCGGCGTCGTCCCAATCGGTGATCACGTGCTTGAGGACGTAAGCGTCCTGGCCCTCGGGAATCGAATCGAAAAAGCTCCCCCCGACAAACCGGCAGTGCTCGCCCAGGCCGGCGGCCTGGAACCGCTGCTCGGCGATTCGCACGGCTTCGGCCCGGTCGAACAGCACGCCGTTGACGCCGGGAAAGCGCACGAGAATCTTCTCCAGCAGCCGTCCCATTCCGCCCCCCACGTCGATCACGCTGCCAAATCGGCCGAAATCGAACGAGTCGACGATCTGGCTGCAGTGGGCGTCGGTCCAGTCTCCCAGAGCCGCAAAAAACGTGGCGGCGAACTCCGGGTGTTCGTCGACATAATTCCAAAACGATGTCCCGTGCGCGAGCTGGAACGGCGCAATCCCAGTCCGCACTCCCTCGAGCGTGCAGGCAAAGGCCTGCCACAGCTCGGTGCGCCCGATCAGGATCAGCCACGAGCGGATCGAGCCGGGCGCGCCGGTCAACAGCACCCGGGCCCGGCGTGTCAGTCGAAAGCGGTCCTGACGGTCCTGGGCAAAGACGCCGAAGGCTGCCAAGGTCCGCAAGATGCGGAACAAGGACTGCGGATCGGTGCTGGTGGCCGCGGCCAGCTCGGCGACCGTTTGGCGCCGCTCGTTGAGCAGATCGGCGATGCCCAATTCGGCCGCGACGTAATACGTGCGCGTCAGATGCAGCGATTCCACGACGTAGAACGCCGGTTGATACCGGGGAAGGTTGACCAGTGCGACCAGCTTGCTCCACAAGATGCTTCTGACCGACGCCATGGGTTGCCGCTGCCGTATTGATTTGAAATTCGTGTGATGCGAAATACTTCTGCCGCGGCCGGGCATTCTACCAACTCGCCCCGCCACCACCCCCGCCCGAGCTGCCCCCGCCGCCAAAATCCGAGCCGCCGCTGCTCCAGCCGCCCCCGCCGCCGCCCCCCGACCAATCGCCCCCCGTCCAACCGCCGCCGGAGCCGCCCATGCGGGGAAACGAGTTCCAGCCCCAGCCGGGCGCCGTGCTGCCCCAGCGCTGGCCATTGCCCCGGTTTTTCCACTGCCGATACAGATTGAACAGGAACACGAGGACGAGCACTAGAACAATCAGTTGAAAGACCAGGTCGTCGTCGGGGCCGCCATTCTGCCCGGCCGGCGGCAAACCGGTGATCGTCACGCCCGCCTCCTTGGCCACCCGCTGGACGATGGCTTGGGTCAGCTCGACCAGCCCCGGCCCGAATTCGCGGCGGACGAAATACTTTTGCGCGATGCTGCGCGAGAGCGTGCCGCACCAACTGTCGGGCAGCGCGCCTTCGAGCCCGTAGCCCGTGTGGATCCGCACCTTGCGTTCGGTGGGGGCCAAGACGATCAGCGCCGCTTTGTCGCTGCCTTTCTGGCCGAGCTTCCACAAGTCGTAGTGCCGCTGGGCAAAGGCAAAAATGTCTTCGCCGGCCAGGCTCGGCACGGTGAGCACCTTGATCTGGTCGCCGGTTTGGTCGCCGGTTTTTTTCTTCAACTCGTGCAGCAGGTCGACCAGCTTCTGCCGCTGGCCGGCATCGAGCACTCCGGCCAGGTCGATGACCGGAGTATCCTGGTCGGGAACCGTCACCAGCGCCGCCGCGGCAACCGATGTGGCGCAGAGCAGCATACAGGCCAAAACGGGGCCGAACGAAAATGCTCTGACCGATCGAGCGCGATGCGCTGCGGCGGGGTTCGGGGCGGCGGCGGTGTGAAAGTCATCACAGGCGGTCGGCCGTCTCGCGCAGTGCCTGCACGTCGGCGTGCAATTGAGAAAACGCCTGCCAATCGGCCGCGACGGAGTCGTCGAGCAGTTTCCGTACTCCGCTCAACGGACGATCCATCGACTTCTCGATCGTTTCGACCAGCCCGTATGCCGTGCGCGGCTGCCGCTGACCGCCCAGCCAGGCGAGCCCTCGCAGCACGCGCAGCAGCGTGTGCCCCAGGTGCTGGCCCAGCCCGCGCCAGCGCCCGCTGGTCGCCGGCCGCGGCCAACAATCCGCGCTGCAAGTGAATCTCGAACACCTTGAGCTCCCGCTCGCACTGCAAGCGGACGTGCGCCGGCTCGAACGCCAGAGCGCCGAAGAAGTCGGGCCCGAAAACGGTGAGCTGCTGCTGGGCGATTTCCAACAGCTCGAGCGGGAACGAATCGCGCAGAGTCTTCGATCAACTGGGGCGTGAGCGCCAGGGGGCGGCAATGCCGCTGCGACCGAAACGCCGGCCGTCGCCGGCAATCCGGGCCAGCATCTCCAGATCGACCGCGCGAAACACCGCGGCGTTGGCCAGCGCCGCCGACTCGCCGGGCTGCGGCGTCTTCAGCCGGCCATAGAACGTGACGGCCAGCAGTTCCGGGCCGCAAATCGTCCGCATTCGATCGACGTATCCGGCGACGGGCTCGCGCAGCGGTTCGGCCAGGTCGTCGAGCTGAGCGTATTGTGAGGTCATGCGGGCGTTCGCGGGTGCGGAGTTTTCTCCAGTCAAGCCGTGCGACGGCACGTTGTCAACCGAACGCCGCACGCACCGGGTTTTCTCACGCACGGCCTGAAGGGCCGCTGGGAACTCAGCCCAGGGCGAGCGTAGCGACGCCCTGGGTTAGCCTTTTGAATCTTTCGCGCGCTCCGGCGCGGCGCTCGGCCTCGCGGCCCGACGGCGCTACTTCTTATCCAAATTCTGCGTCAGGTCGGCCTCGGTCAGGCTGGAGCTGATTCCGTCGGCCGGCACGTCGGCCTTGGCGGTCCAGAGCAGGGCGTTGAGCACCAGCTTGCGGAAGTTGTCGTTGCCCCAGTTCGTGTGGACGTGGCCGCCGGTGAAGCCGAAGCCGCGTCCGCCGTCGGGCCGCTCGACGGCCCAGGCCACGATTTCGTCGCGGCCGGGATGGCTCTTTGGCGGCCGCGTGCCGCGAGTGCCGTCGGGCGGGACGGCCATCAACAGCGGCTCGATGCCGCTTTCGCCCTTCGGGAAAGCGGATGTTGTAGTACCACTCGTCCTTGATCGTGAACGGCTGCACGCCGCGGGTGACCGGGATGTCTTGGAAGATCGGATTGAACGTCGGCGTCCCAATGCGGGTTGATCGAGTAGCCGGTCTCGTAGTAGCCGCCGATCCATTTCGTGCAGGTCGGGGCCTCCCTTTTCCTTGGGCACTTCGACGGCATAGTGGCGCAACACAGGCCGACGCCCTGCTTCATAAGTTGGTCGATCTCGGCCAGGCGCTTGCGCTGGATCACCGGATGCGCGCCGCCGCCGTCCATGTAGAGCATGATCGTGTCGGCATTGTCGAAGGCCGTGGGGTCGGCGGGCCATCCGTTGTAGATAGGCGGCCGACACGACGCCGGGCACCTCGTCGAGGCATTTTTTCAACAGCATCGTGCCGGCGTTGAACTCGTGGTCGCCGGGACCGTGGCTTGGCGTGCCGGCGACCATGACGATTTTCTTGCGGCCATCGGCCAGCTGCGTGCCGCTTGAGCCGGATGTTCTTGAATTGCACCTTCATTGGCTCGGCCGGCATGCACTTGCAAGGCCAGGATGCCGGTCATGGCCCGCCGGTCGGCCTGATTGTCGATGACATCGGCGGTCACCCGACCGTTGATTTTATGAATCAGATGATTCCCCTGGGCCGTGATCTCGTAGTCGTTCCAATCTCCCTTCTTGATCGTGGCTTGCAGTTCTTTGGCATCGGCAACTTGCACTTCGTCCTTCTTGCCGTCGGCGGCGATGGTGACCTTTTGGCCGCGATTGGCCAGGACGCCTCGGCCGCGTTCTTCGTACAACGATGCCGGCCCAACCATCGCCGCCGTCGAAGTCGGCCTGATAGCCGCCGACGACCCATTTGTCGGGCTCGTTGCTGCGATACTGAATGCCCGAGTTGCCGCCGATCGATCTTGAAGCTGAGCCGCAGACCACGAAGTCGTCGAGCTGTGCCTTGCCGCCAGATGCAGAAACGTATTGCCCGTGGTCGGGTTTCTCTTTGGTGGTTTGCCCGGTGATCGCGCCGTCTTGGACACGTCCAGAACTTGGGGTTGCCGTCCCAGCCGTCGAGATTCTGTCCGTTGAAGATCGGCTTGAAGCCGTTTTCGTCTTCGGCCCGCGCTCCATTGGCTGTAGCCAAGAGCGCCCAGGCCAGGGTTGCACAGAGCAAGGCCGCTGGGCGGAATGATCGCAGCCAATTCGAGTGATGCATGCCAAGACCTTTCATCGTTGGGGTGTGACGAATCGTGGAGAGCAGGGGGACATCGGCAAATCTTCGCCGCGAACATCGAACGCTCGCGGCCGGATCCAGGCGCGGACGCCATTGTAGCCTGAAGGAAGTGCCGATTGCGAGCGGCCCCTGCCAGTTGGCATTCGCGCCGGCCGGCTCGTAGAAGCGGCATCTTGCCGCTTGAACCGTCGCCTTACCGCTCGACCCGTCAAACGTAGAAGCGGCATCTTGCCGCTATAGGCGTCGCCCTACCGCTCGACCCGTCGAACCGCTGGACGGCCAAGCCGGGTCTGAAATGGCGGCCGACAGTAACCGCAGATGAACGCGGATACGCGCAGATGCGAGGAACCGCTGAAAGGGTCGAGATTGTGACGTCCCGAAGGAAACGATCGACGCTTATCCGCGGAATCGGCCACGCCTGCGGCATCTCAAAAGTGGCCGTTGAGGAACACCCCGATCATCAGGCAATCGAGAAACAGGGCGACCATCAAGGCCTTGAAGACGACCGCTCCGACCGCTCGCCGGTCAATGCGGCGATGGCGCTTGCGGCCGCCGCAGCGACCAGCGGGGAGGTGAGCCAGAGGAACCCGACCGAAATCGTCGCCGTTGGCACCAGGCCCGGCTCGGTGTACTGCGGGACCACGACGCACAGGGCGACTACCGCCGCGGCCAGCGCGATCCAGGCCGTGGCCGCCAGGCGGCGAGGATTCCCGGATGGATCTTCCGTGCGCACCGTCACGAGCCTGCTCACTTAAGAACGGTAAAATGCCAGCGCCTTAGCTTAATGGCTGAGGCCGGCGGAAGCACGAGGGCCTGCGCCCGCTTTCGGGTTTGCGTAATTCTGCTCTGTGGCCAACATGGCCGCAGCCGATACAAAGGGAATACGCCGCCAGGCCTTCCCCCAGCTCGGAACCCGCCGGAGCCGCAAGCATGGATGCTTCGCCCAGAGAATTGGCTGTTTCGCCCGCATTTCAAGCCGCATCCAGCGAGCTAGCAGGGCCCACGCTGGCAATGGCCGGCCTGTCCAACGGCGCCGCGGCCAGTCCGCCGGAACACTTCATACCGTGCCGGCAAGCCGAACTGGTCGAGCTGTTGTGCGCCGAGCCGGGACTGACCGGCGGCGAGCGGGACGGCCTGCGCCGGCTGGCCGAGCGGCTCAGCGCCACCTTGCACTTCGAGTATCACCAAGAGCTCGCGGCGCTCAAGGCCGATTACGCCCCGTTCGATCCCGACGCGGACACGGTGCCGCTGTTTCCGCCCGGCGCGGATGAACGGCAGGAGCAATTGGACGATTTGTTCCGCAGGTTCTCCTGGCTGCTGGAGCGGGCGAACTTCACGCGGTTGCCGCCGGAAGCGCTGGCCGAGGCCCTGGCCGGTCACAGCCATTGGGGCGTCAACCTGGAAGTCGATTTCAACGCCTTCGACCGGCTGGAAATCTACTATCGCGGCGAGGCTGTGGAACAGCGCGAGCGCCGCGGCTGGAGCACGCTGTTCCAGGTCCGCCATGAGCAAGTGCCGGCCTTCGAGCGGTTGGTGGTGATCCTCAAGCTGCGGGCCAACCTGCGCACCCGCGGCGTCGTCGACACCGAAGATGTCCACGTCAAATTGTTCAAGGACATCCCGCGGATGGACCTGGAAATGCTGCTGCCCGGCACCCGGGTGAAGATGTCGCTGGTCGATCGGACGAAGATCGTGTTGCCCACGCTCTCGGGACTGTCGCTCACCGGCTGGAAACTGGTGACCGGCGCCGTGGCGGTGGCCACGGGCGGAATGTACAACGGCCTGGCGCTGCTGGGCCTGGTGGGCGGCTCGATCGGCTACGGCTTGCGTTCGTTCCACGGTTATTTGCAGACCAAGCAGCGCTACCAGCTCAGCTTGACCGAGAGCCTGTACTATCAGAACCTCGACAACAACGCCGGGGTGCTGATGCGCTTGCTCGACGAGGCCGAGGAGCAAGAGAACCGCGAGGCGCTGTTGGCCTGGTTCTTCCTGTGGCGCAAGGCGCCGGCCGGGGGCCTGTCGCCGCACGAGCTCGATCGGCAAATCGAAGCCTTCCTGGTCGAAAAGCTCCAGCGGCCGGTCGACTTCGAGGTCGACGACGCGCTGGTCAAGCTGGTCCGCTTCCGCCTGGTGGAAACGCGGGCCGAGGGCCGTCTGCGCGCGGCGGCCCCCTCGATGCGCTGCACACGCTGGATGCCTCTTGGCACACGCTGGGCGGTGCGCGGCGCCGCCTGACGCCGGCACCCGGCAGCGAGCGCCAGTCATTGGTCTGCGCGGATTCTCCGGGCATGCGCATGCCCGCTGCGCAATCCAGGCAGCGATTCGCTGCCCGCGCGGCGGAAAACGCCTCAAATGCGAACATTGAACCTTTCGGCCCCGGGCCGTAAAATCTACAGGTCAGCGCGGCATCCAGCAGGACGCTGTGCCCCCTTGCCGGGCTCACAGCCTGTTGAAGTCCTCAACAACCTGTTTGCGGGCCTGGACGGCTTGCGGGCCTGGACGGGCCAACGTGGTTTTGCCGCTTTCCCCCGGGCGTGTTTCCAAGTTTCTTCGAGTCAAGTGACTGCCCATGGCCATCTTGCAAGCATTGGAAGGGGGCACGCCCGGCGAAAATATCACCTTCGAAGGTGCCCGGGTCGTGCTCGGCCGGCATCCGGAGTGCGATATCGTGCTCGACTCGGCCGCCGTCAGCCGGCAGCATGCTTGCAGTCATTCGACCGAAGGGCGACGACTATTTCGTCGAGGACATGCACAGCCGCAACGGCACCTTCGTCAACGGCAGACCGATCCAGGGCCGGCAACTGCTGCAAGAACGGCGACCGGCTGAAGATCTGCGACCTGGCGTTCACCTTCTTCACCGCGAGCCCCCGAGCGAAGACTTGCCCACCTCGACCCTGATGCAGGGCACGGTCGCCGTCGGCATGCCGCTATCGTCGAAGATGACGACGTCCGACGAACCGACGATCATGAGCAAGTCGACGTCTCGCCCGGCAGGTCGCCCTTGCTGTCGATCGCCAACCCGGAGGTCAAGCTGCGGGCCATGATCGAAATCTCGCAAAGCCTGGGCAAGGCGGTGGCGCTCGACGACGTGCTGCCGAAACTGTTGGACAGCTTGTTCAAGATCTTTCGTCGCAGGCCGATCGGGGCTTCGTCGTCCTGCGAAGCTCTCCGACGGGCCGCTCGTGCCGCAAGGCCATCCGCTATCGCCGCGAGCCGACATGGAGGAGCGGGTCCGCATCAGCCGCACGATCGTCAACCAGGTCATGGCCAGCAAAGAGGCCATCCTCTCGGCCGACGCGGCCAGCGACACGCGGTTCGAAACCAGCCAGAGCATCGCCGATCTGCGGATCCGTTCGGTGATGTGCGTGCCGCTGATCGACAGCGAGGGGCAACCGCTGGGCGCGATCCAGATCGACACGCTCGACCAGCGGCACCGATTCCAGCAGGACGATCTCGACGTGCTGGCCAGCGTCGCCTCGCAGGCGGCGATCGCCGTCGACAATGCCCAGATGCACGAAAACGCCCTGAAGCAGCAGTCGGCGTCGCAGCGCGACCTGGAACTGGCCCACAAGGTGCAGCGCGGACTTCTGCCGTCGCAGCCGCCCCGTTGGCCGAGCAACTATCATTTCTTCGATTTCTACGAATCGGCCAACCAGGTCGGCGGCGACTACTACGACTACATCGAGTTGCCCGGCCATCGCGCTGGCCGTGGTGCTGGGCGACGTGTCGGGCAAAGGCGTCTCGGCGGCCCTGCTGATGGCCAAGCTGTCGGGCGAGGTCCGTTTTGCCTGGCCAGCGAGCCCGATCGGCGGCCACGGCCGATGAAACGCATCAACGCGGCTTTTGCCGCAGCGGCTGGGACGACCGCTTCGTCACGTTCATCCTGGCTCGTGGTCGATCCGCGGCAAGCACGAAGTCATCGATCGTCAATGCCGGCCACATGCCGCCGCTCTTGCGTCACGGCAACGGGCAAGTCGAATCGATCGGCGGCGACGATTCCGGCGTGCCGCTGGGTATCGACAGCCGACTACGACCTATGAGCAGATACGTTACGCCATCTTGCCGTCGGCGAATGTCTGACGCTATTCACCGACGGCATCAGCGAGGCCATGAACGCTCGAAGGCGAACTGTACGGGCTCGACCGTTTGCAACGGCAAGTCGGCAGCGAGGCCGCCAACGTCTCGCATGCTCGGCCGGCACATCCTGGAAGACGTGCGCCGTTTCGTCGACGGCCAGCCGCAAAGCGACGACATGTGCCTGGCCTGCTTCGGCCGCGCAATTTGAGCTGGCGTTTCGTTCGGTTTCGCGTCTTGGCGACTTTGTGACTCCATGCCGGTGCGCCGGGCCGTTTCGATCCGCCCCCATCCTGAGCAATTCCGAGACCGCCTCTTATGACTTTGCGCCAAAACCTCGGCGGCATTATCCACACCTACCAGAAGTTCGATCCGCAGAACTTTCCCAGCCCGACCGCCGAGCCGGCCGACCTGGTCTCGCCCGCGCTCGAACACATGCTGGCCTTTGGCAGTCTGCGCGAACTGACCGACGAGGAGCTGGCTCGGGCCGTCAAGCTCGACGCCAGCCAGATCGCCGGCCTGGGACCAAGCCTGGACATGCTGCGGGCGATGCTGGAGGAGCGCAAGCGGAAGATCCTGGAGAAATACGAAACCGGGCAGGTCAAACGCCAGGCCGCGCGCGATTCTCCGACCTGGCCGGGACGATCAAGCCGCCCGGCGCCTGGCCGGCCGCTACGACCGCGCCGTCCGCGAGGAGCAGCTGCGCGAGCTGGAACGGCTGTGGTACCAGGCGGAGGACGACCGCTCGAAATTCGCCCGGCAAATCGTGCAGCTCGTGGCTCGCTTGGGCGACAAATATCAGGTGGACGAGTTGGCGTCGAAATACGAGTTCACCGGCCGCACGCCGCTCAGCGTGCCGCAGGCGCTGGAAGTCAAGGCCGAGCTCGAACAGATCGACAAGCTGCTAAAGCAGCTCGAAGAGGCCGCGCAAGACGGCCCAGATCGGCATCATCGACCTGGAAGAGTTGTCGCAGCTCACCGAGCCGGGCGCCGTCGAAAAACTGCAAGACTTGCAGCGGCAGGTGGCCGAGATGCTCCGGCAGATGGCCGAACAGCAAGGGCTGGAGCGCGGAGCCAGGGGCTATCAGCTCACGCCCAAGGCCTATCGGTTGTTTCAGGGCCGGCTGCTGGAGCGGATCTTTTCCAGCCTGGAAGAGTCGCGCACGGGCCGCCACCAGGGCCCGGTTGTCGGCGAAGGCGCGGTCGAGTTGCAGCACACCAAGTCCTACGAGTTCGGCGACTCGGTGACCAACATGGATATTCCGGCCTCGTTGACCAACGCGCTGGTCCGCGGCGGGCCCGGCCTGCCGATCCGGCTCAAACAGCAAGACATCGAAATTCACCGCACCCGAAATTCGCCCAAGTGCGCGCACGGTCGTGCTGGGCGACATGTGCGGGCTCGATGCGCTACGACGGCCAGTACATCCACGTCAAGCGGATGGCGCTGGCGCTCGACGGCTTGATCCGCCGCGAGTATCCGGGCGATTACTTGCAGTTCGTCGAGATGTTCACGTTTGCCAAGCCGCGGCCGGTGGGCGAGATCGCCACGCTGATGCCCAAGCCGGTAACGATTTTCGACCCGATCGTACACAAATTCGCCGACATGAGCCGCGAAGACATCAGCGAGTATGACATTCCGCCGCACTTCACGAATATCCAGCATGCCCTGCAACTGGCGCGCAAGTTCCTCACGGCCCAGGACACGCCCAACCGGCAAATCATCTTGATTACCGATGGGTTGCCGACTGCTCATTTCGAGGGGAGCATTCTGTACTTATTGTATCCGCCCCACCCGCGCACCGAGCAGGCCACGCTGCGCGAAGGTCTGCTCTGCCAGCGCGAGGGGATCACGATCAACATCTTCCTGCTGCCGAGCTGGTCGCAAACGAGCGAAGACGTGCAGTTTGCCTATCGCCTGGCCGAATCGACGCGGGGCCGGGTGTTCTTCACCGGCGGCCGCGACCTGGACCGCTACGTCGTGTGGGATTACGTCAGCCACCGGCGCGAAATCATCGCCTGAGGCAACGGGAGGAGGAAGGCGAAAGGAACACGGCGGATGGATCAAGACGGAAACCCGTACGTGTCGCCGGCCTCGGTCGATCCGGTTGCCGCCCCGTCGCACGTCGTCCAATTGACGCCCGGCAGCAACACGATCCTGCCGCGCTACCTTGCGGCCAGTGGCGATACGCTGGCGCATTCGTGGTCTCGGTCGTGGTCTTCAAACTGCTGCCCGAAAACGCTCCGCTGCTGCAATGCGTGGCGGTGATTGCCGTCTGGTTTGCTTACTTCTTTCTCTCCGAATGGCTGCTCTCGGCCACGCCTGGGAAGTTGCTGGCCGGTCTGACCGTGAAGACGATCGACGGCGGCCGCATCAACAGTCGGCAGGCGGGCATCCGCACGCTGCTGCGGATTGTCGAAGTGAATCCTTTCATCGTCGGTGCCCTGCCCGCGGCGATTTGCGTTCTGGTAACGCAGCGCCGACAGCGGATCGGCGATGTGCTCGCCGGCACCGTCGTCGTGCGTCGCGCTCGCTCGCGTTAGCTGGCACGAACCAGGCGGAACCGCAGGTCGTGCATGAATCGAAGTATCAATGCGGCAGCCGGATCTCCAGGCCATACTTCGGGGCCACCGCCAGCAGATGCTCGATCTCGGCCGGCGTGGGGCGTGGGCGCTCGTGGCTCCGGCGGCAACCGGCTGGCCAACCTCGAGGAACATCTGCTCCAATCCGGCCGGGGCCACCGAGATCAGCATTCGGGCCGGCTGGTCGCTTTCGTTGCGGAACGAATGCAGGCTGCCGACCGGCAAGTTGGCGAACGTGCCCGCCTTGGCGACAATGCGCCGCTCGCCGATCTGAAGCACCACTTCGCCTTCCAGGATGAAAAAGCCTTCTTCCTCGCGGCTGTGGACATGCGGCGGCGGGCCGCCGCCGGGTGGCACCACCGCTTCCCACACGGCATATCGCCCGTCCGTGTCGGCGCCCACAGCCAGAAAGCGATAGATGTCTCCGACGATGGCAATGGTTCGTCCGTCGCCCGGCCGTTTGAGAGTCAAAGGATGCGTCATGCTCATCGAAGCGTTTCCTTTTCTTGGGTCAAGCCGGCGATGCCTGGGGGATTCTGCTGCTGTCGGCAAGCGTAGAATAACTCGTATTGCGATCGAGGTTCGAGAGCCTGACGAAAGGAGACTGCCATGAATGACGTATTCGATGCACCGGGTCCACGGGGCAGCCGTTGCCGGTTGGTGGACACTGCTTTGGGCCGTGCTACTTCTCAGCTTCAGTTGGCTGCTGTTCCTGGGCCTCATGAACGCCCAACCGAGTTGGGTGTCGTCGCTCTGGGGGCCAGGCGTCAGTTGGGATTTCATCCAAGTCGTAGGGATTTGGGCAATCGCGATCTTCAAAGTCTGCCTGTGGCTGCTGGCGGTCGTGGCGCTGTGGCTGACGCTTTGGGCCCGGCAGCTGCGAAAATCGGCGACCTGAGCCGCTGCCGCAGGCCTTGGCTACTTCGCAGCGCCGATTTGCGCAGTGCCGGTTTTCACAGTGTCGATTTGCGCAGTGCCGGCCGCGCGTCACTCCAGCGGCTTGGTGGTAAACAGCCGGGCAACGTAGTACTCGCCGCTGGCCAGCGAGCCGGGCGAAAACAGGGCCGCGATCCGCCCCTCGGCTTCGCGCAGGGTGCTGAAGCGGCCCCACTCGTGATCTTCGCCGACGATGTGCTCCCAAACCACGTAGCACACGCGAATCAGCATGTTCCCAGCGCCGTTCCAAACATATTGCTCCAGAATGTCTTCTTGCGGAATGTCCTCCGGGCCGCTGGCAGCTCTGCGCACGGTCACGCCCGACGCGTCCGGGCAAATGCGGACTTGCCCGCCCAGGCGTTTTTCTGCCGCCGCTTTCAGCCCGACGAGGATTCGGTCTTGATTTTCGCTCATGGGTTTTTTCGATCGTTCGGTGTTGATAAGGGTGGCGGCATCTTGACTCCGTGGACCGTCGGGCAAGTATTGTAATGAAATTGCCGACCGCTGGCATAGAATGAGGAGAATCGCCATGGCCCTCCGTCACGCGAAGCCGGGCCAGATCGTCGACTTGGGCCCGCTTGGCCCCGCACTCCAGAACACCAAGACGGTCACACTGGCCAAAACGAGCGATCTGGAATTGATCCGCCTGGTTTTGCCGGCCGGCAAGCAGATTGCCACGCACCGGGCTCCTCGCGAGATCACGGTGCAATGCCTCGCAGGGCGGGTCAGCTTCGTCGCCGGCGGCACGGCCCGCGAACTGGCGGCTGGTCAAATGCTCTGGCTCGAGCCCGGGCGCCACACTCCTTGGCGGCCGTCGAGGACTCGGCGCTGTTGGTGACGATGTTGCTGTCGAAAGACCAGGTCCATGTGCCGAGATTCGACGTCGTGCAGGAAGCCTCGGAAGAATCCTTTCCGGCCAGCGATCCTCCGGCCAAGACGGGCGTCGTGGGGTCGTGACGCGGGCGACCACTGCCCGGGCCGACGCCTGGCGCGCGATTCTTACAAGGTCTGTTTGAAGCCGCTTCATTTTCCCGCGGCCCGCGGCGATTGTCGAGATGCTTCCAGGCGGCGAGAATACAGGCCGTTTGCGTTTCTCATACCGCTCTTCGCGAGACACCCCCGATGTACGTTCCGCCGTATTTCCAAGAAACGGACCGGACGAAGCTCTTCGACTTCATCGAGCAGCACAGCTTCGGCTTGTTGGTGTCGAATCTGAACGGCGAACCATTTGCCAGCCACCTGCCACTGCTCGTCGAGCGGCATTCGGGCGGCTCGGGCGCGCTGGTCGGCCACATGGCCCGCGCCAATCCGCAGTGGACGAGTCCGGACCGCGGCGTGCTGGCCATTTTTTCCGGGCCGCATGCCTACATCTCGCCCACCTGGTACGAAGCGGCGGACGTCGTGCCGACCTGGAATTATGTCGCCGTCCACGTGTATGGAGCGCTCGAGATCGAGGACGACCACGCTGCCACCATCCAGATCGTGCGGGATTACATCGCATTCTACGAGCGCGCAATGCCCCGGCCGTGGACCATCGACGCCAGCAGCCCGTTCATCGACAAGATGGCGCGGTCGGTCGTCGGCTTCCGGATCGCGATCGAGCGCATCGAAGGCAAGTGGAAGCTGAATCAGAATCACCCCCGCCAGCGGCGCGAAAAGGTCGCCCGAGCGCTCGCGCAAAGGAACGACGAAAACTCGCAAGCGGTTTCGGCCCTGATGGCGCACAGCCTCGGGCAGCAGGACGCATCTCCATGACGATCGACATTCGGCCGATGGAACACCGTCACTTGCCGGCCGTTCTCGACCTGTGGAAAAAGACCGCGGGCGTGGGGCTCAACGAGGGGGACGACCCGGCCGGCCTGGCGGCCTATTTGGACCGCAATCCCGGCCTGAGCCTGATTGCCACCGATGGAACGCAGGTTGTCGCGGCGGTGCTGTGCGGTCACGACGGCCGACGCGGCTTTCTGAATCACCTGGCCGTGCTGCCCGAATATCGCCAGCGTGGCCTGGGCCGGTCGATGGTCGAACGAAGCCTGGCCGGCCTGCGATCGGCCGGCATCCCCAAGTGCAGCATCTTCCTGTACGCTGACAACGATTCGGGCGAACAATTCTGGCAGCGTTGCGGCTGGTCGGTGCGCAGCGACCTCAAAGTCCTGCAACGACTGACGTCAACCGGAACGGATCCTATCGGTCGATGATTCACATCCGCTCCATGACGGCCGGCGACGTGCCGCTGGGCATGCGACTGAAGGAGCAGTCGGGCTGGAATCAAACCGAGGCCGATTGGCACCGCCTGCTGGCACTGTGGCCCGAGGGGTGCTTCGTGGCCGAGTTGGACGGCCAGCCGGTCGGCACGACAGCCACGTCGGTGTTTGGGTCGGTCGGCTGGATCTCGATGGTGTTGGTCGAGCGATCGTTCCGCGGTCGCGGCGTCGGCACGCAGTTGATGCGGCGGGCCTTGGCCCACCTCGACGCGGGCGGCGCGACGGCGGTCCGGCTCGACGCCACGCCCTTGGGCCAGCCGATCTACGCGCGGCTCGACTTTGCGGCGCAGTACGGACTGGCGCGATGGACGGGCGTTGCCACCGCCGGCCAGGCCTCGGCCGCCGTGGCGCCGGCCGCCGCCCGGCACTTGGATGCCGTCCTAGAGTTGGACCGCGCTGTGACGGGGACCGATCGCCGGCGCTTGTTGCTGCATCTTTGGCAGGAGCGGCCGGACGGCATGTACGTGGCCGCCGAGAGCGGAAAAATCGCCGGATACGCGTGGCTTCGACCGGGATCGCAGTTCGCGCAGATCGGGCCGGTCGTAGCCCAGAACGAAAACGCCGGCCGTGCGCTGGTCGAGACGCTGCTGCACCGCGCGGTGGGTCGGCCGGTCCTGCTCGACATTCCCGTCGACAATCGGCCGGCCATGCGGTGGGCCGAGTCGCGGGGCCTGGCCGAGCAACGGCGGCTGACCCGCATGGGCCGAGGCGCGCCGATCCGCGATCGGTCCGATCAGCTCTGGGCCAGCTTCGGTCCGGAAAAAGGCTGATGCCTTTACTGCGGTAGCCACCGCGGCACTGTGGCCGATCAGAACATCACTCGGCCCGCAGGGCCGGCAGCAGTTCGCCGCGCAGGACGGCCCGCACGGCCAGCAAACCGGCCAGCAGGCCGACGACCATTACGAGCCCCAGCGTGACCAACAGCATGGCCCAGGGGATCGCGGCGCCGCCGCCCAGCAGATGCGGCAGCACGGCCACGAGCGCGGCCGTCAGGCCGACTGCCAGGCCCGCGATGAGCAACAGCGCGTTCTCGATCATCACCATCAGGGCCAACCTGCGGCGGCGAAAACCGACCGCCTGCATCAGGGCCAATTCGCTCCGCCGTTCTAACACGCTGCGCAGCTGCACGACGGCCAGCCCGACCGTGCCCAGCAGCAAGCCCAGGCCGCCCAGACTCTGGAATGTCGACAGATACGTGTTCTGCACGGCCATGTAGCCGGCCAGCACGTCGGCCGCCCCTTGGGCGTCGAAGCCGTAATCTTCCAGCGTTTCTTCCAGGGCATCCTGCACCGCGATCGCTTCCGCCGGCGGCGCATCGATCAGAAAAAACCGATAACCGCTGACGCTGGGGTACAGTTTGAGAAACTGTGGCTCGCTGACGAGCAGGCTTCCCTGAAACAGGCTGTTGGCCAGCAAGCCCACGACTTGCAGCCGGACTTTGCCGCCGCGCTCGTCGGTGATTTCGTACTGCTCGCCGACGCCTTTCATCAAGTGCAGGCTGTACATCGCCGTGTTCAAGTCGAGCACGACCGGCAGCGGCCGGGTGCCCGAATCGTCGGCCGGCAATTCGCGCCGAGCAGCAGCCAGGGATTTGCTTGCTCTGCGGGCGTGGTGGCGGCGGTGGCAGCCCAGGCAAAGCCGCCGCGCGCGATCATCGCCTGCGGCACACCCAGTACGCGCGGCTCGGCCGGTTGATACAGATTCAAGCAACTGGCGTCGTCGCCAGCGTGCATCCGCAGGGCGATCGCGTCGGTGTCGGCCAGAAGTTTGTCGGACTTGTCGGAGAAGCCCAGCTCGTCGCGTCCGCTTTCGGCGTTCAGATCCTGATAGATCGGTTGATCGCTTTCGGCCAGCAGGGCGAAACCGCCGCTGCCCCCCGAGCGGCCTTGCGATTCGCGCTTGGGGTCGAGCCGAAACGCGCTCGTGGCCACGATCAGAAAACAAGCCGCGGCCACCAGCCCGACCGAAAGCGTGCTCCGCCACGGGTTGCGAGCGCCGCTGCGCGTGGACAGTCCGGCGATCGAACGCGCGACATGCCCCTCGCCGCCGCCGCTCGATCGCAGTCGCACGAACAGCAGCACCAGCAGAGCCGAGAGCACGAGCAGGCCGGAAGTGAAAAACGCGCCGGCCTGTGCTTCGCCTCCCAGCCGCATGGCCGCCAGGCCGATCGCGATCGCGGCCATGCACAGGATCCAGCCGGCCCGTCGCGTGCGACGAAACATCTGCCGCGCTACCAGCGGGGCACCGTCGGTTTCGCCCGCCAGCAGCCGGCGGACCGAAACGCGGCGCATCCGCCGGGCCGTCCAATGAATCGTCGCCGCCGTGACCGCCAATCCGATCAGATAGCCGGCCAGCAGGCTCGCCGGTGTGGCATATAGATGCAAGAACGGCGTCGAGATGGCTCCCAGCCACCAGGTGCACAGGCCGGCCAGCATCAGCCAGGCATAGCCCACGCCGGCCGCCACGCCCGCCAGCGCACCCAACGCCGCCACCAGCAGTCCTTCAGCCGAGAGCAGCCGCACCGCACGGCGGCCGGGCATCCCGACCGCCAACAGCAGGCCGAATTCGGCCGCCCGCTGCTCGACGCCCAGTTGAAACAAAATCGCCACCAGCATCACCGCGGCCGCGATCAAGAAAAAGCTGAAGGCCAGGAACAATACGCCAAACGGCGTCGTGCCCGCGGCCGCCAACAGCGCCTGCGCTTGACCGGCAAAAAGCGAAAACCGAAATCGGTCGGATCGAGTCGCAGCGCAGCGGTCAGGCCGGCGGTGGTCGCTGGCTCGGAGGGAGCCAGGCGGATGGACGTGCTGCGGCCGAAGCGGCTCGACCACAGCCGGCGCCCGGTCGCCAGCGAAACGAATGCCTTGGGCGTGGCCCGATACTCGTCCCAGTATTTCTCGTCCTTCTTGCGCACCCGGGCGGCATCGAACGGAAACGGCGGATCCCAATTGCTGATCGAGGCTTGATCGGTGACTCCTTTCATCTCGGGCGTGAGATTCCGGTCGGCCGCCGCCCCGTCGAGAGCCACGATGGCCGCCAGCCGCAGCTTGATGGTGTCCTCGCGCACTTGTCCGTGGGTGCTCTCGGGCTCGAAGTAGACGAGCTCGACCTGGTCGCCGATCTTGGCCCCCAGGTCGTCGGCCGCCCAAGTATTGAGTGCGATTTCGCCGTCGGCCAGCGGCGGAAGCGCCGCGCCCGCGGGACTGGCAAAGGGCCCCAGCGGCGGCTCAGCGGCAAAGTCGATCGCGGCCACGGTCGAGTACGGAATCTCGCTTGCACCAACGCGGATCGTGTTGGCCAGATACGTGAGCACCGGTTGCGGATGATCGGCGGCCAGGGCTTGCATCACAGCCCGATCGGCCGCCGGCTCGATCACCAGCCGCTGGCTGGCAAACTGCCAATAACCCTGCGGAGCCTGCGCGAGCGAATAGCCGTAATCGCCCAGTTGCGGATGCAATTCGTCCTGGAGCGATTCATCGGCTCTGCGACCGGGCGGGTGCGCTCGGCCGCCGCGCCGGTCACCAAGATGGCGTTGATCTTATCCGCCAGGCCCAGCACATCGGCCAGCGTCTCGGCGGCCACGTAGGCGTTGTGCGGCAAGCGCTGGCTCGGGCGCAGTCCGAAGCGGCCCAACCCGGCTGCCGGCACGATCTGGCTCACTTTGAGTCGGCGGCTGCGCGTGGTTTCGGTTTTGCGGCCCAGGGGACTATCCGGCGGAATCTCGTCCACCTTGCCGATCCGCAGCAGGACTTCGTCGCCAATACGCGCGTGAATCTCGTCGGCCAAGGGTTCGTTGAGCACGATGTCGCCCGGCCGAACCGCCTGCGGCGGACCGCCGGAGCCGAGCGCGCTGAACTCGGCGCAGCCGATCACCGTCACCTGGCCGGCATTGGCCGGGCGGTCGGGATTCAGGTTCTTGACGCTGCCCTCGAGCAAGATCGCCGGCACCGCGCGATCGAAGGCCGGATGAAACATCGGTCCGGCCGCCACCTGGTCGGCCAAGGCGGCGCGAAAGAATCGATCGGCAACCAGGACATCGTCGATGCGGCCCAGGCGATCGACCGCCAGATGCTCGAGACTGCCGCGCATCGAATCGCCGACGACCAGCGCGCCGGTCAGCACTGCGGTGGCCGCGGCCACGCCCAGGGCCACGGCGACATTGATCCGCCAGTGATAGCGCAGGCTGCGAAGGATAAGTTGCCAGGCTGACATGAGCACCTAAACCGCCTGCAATTCGCTCAGTTGCCCGGCGTTCAATTCGAGCCGGCGCTGAAACAGCGCGGCCAACTCCAAACTGTGCGTCACCACCACGAGCATCGTCTGCTCCTGGGCCTGCAATTCGAGCAGCAGCCGGGCCACCGTGCCCGACGTCGCCCGGTCCAGATTGCCGGTCGGTTCGTCGGCCAACAGCAGCGCGGGACGATTGACCAGCGCCCGGGCCAGCGCCGCTCGCTGCCGCTCGCCGCCCGACAGTTCCCCCGGCAGGTGATCGAGCCGGTCGGACAGGCCGACGCGCTCCAGCAGCACGCGGGCTCGATCGATTGCGGCGGTGTCCACGTCGCCGGCGGCCAGAGCCGGCAAGAGTACGTTTTCCAGCACATTGCACTGCGGCAGCAAGTGATGGTCCTGGAACACGAAGCCGATCTTGCGACTGCGAAAATCGGCCAGCTTGGGCTCGTCGAGCTCGACCGGATCGCAACCGGCCAGCAGCACTCGCCCCGCGGTGGGCCGATCCAGCGTGCCGATGATTTGCAACAGCGTGCTCTTGCCGCAGCCGCTAGGGCCCAGGATGGCCACGTTCTCGCCCGGATCCAAAGCCAGCGAAGCGCCCCGCAGCACCACCAGCGGCTCGGCCCGCGTGGGATATTCCTTGCGGACGTCTTCGACGGACAATTGACTCATGGGCAAACTGGATTCAAGTGCGAGGAAGGTTTACCGCAAAGACGCAAAGGGGAAATGCGGAAGAATTCACCACAGAGCGGCTGTGTTTCTTTTCAAGGGGTGAAGGGGTTTACTCAGGGGTTTTGTTGAGCGAAGCTTGGATTCCATGTTTGGCCGGTTTTGAGTAGGGCGTTGAGGATGACCAGAAGCTTGCGCATGCAGGCGACCTGAACAACCAAGTACGGTTTACCGGCTGCCTTGAGGTGCGCCGCGAAGGCGATGAACACTGGATTACATCGCCGTGCAGTGAAAGCAGCCATGTACAGCGCGGAACGTACGTCGAGCCGTCCACCGGAGATGCAGCGGCGTCCTTTGAGTTTTCCGCTGTCATGGTTGTATGGGGCGAGCCCGGCCAGGGCCGCGGCCTGAGCGCGGTTGGTGTCGCCAAGTTCGGGCATTTCAGCGAGGAGCTGCTGGGCGGTCGTCTCTCCGACGCCAGGCACGCTGCTGATGATGTGGGACTTGGCTTTCCAATCGTCGTTTGAGGTGAAGAGTTTGGTGATCGCCAGTTCGATTTCGGCAAGTTGCTTGTTGAAGAGCTTGATCGTCTGCTGGATGGTCTTACAAGGGAGCCTGCCATGCGCCATGGGTTGGCGATTTTGCTCCATGGTGCGGAGTTGGATGAGCTGCCGGCGGCGGGTGACCAGATACTGCAACTCTTGCTGGTTTTCAGGTGTTTTCGTAGCGAGGCGAGTTTTGATGAGTTCAGCGAAATGAGCCAAGACCGCCGCATCAATGGCGTCTGTCTTGGCGCAGGCCCATGCACTTGGCGAAATCCCGAACCTGTCTCGGGTTGACGACGGAGACGGGCAGGCCGGAGTCAATAATGTGGCTGACCAGCGAGCGTTCGTATCCACCCGACGCTTCGACGACGACCATCTGCAAAGCGGGAAGCAGGCGGAGTTCGTCGATCAATTGAGCGAATCCCTCGGCGTCGTTGGCGCAAGTGAATCGCCGTGCCAAAGGACGCACATGAACGTCGAACTTGTCTTTGGCAATGTCGACGCCGACCCAGGCCGGAGTAGCAACGTTAGAATCCAAAATGGTATTATCCCTGTCTTGCAAATGCGAACTCGTGCCGGCAGCGATGCGGGAACGGTTCTTGCGGCTGTTCGGGCTTGGACCAAAGGAGCGCCGGCGATCTTGCTCTGCGACGGTGTGTTGAACACCAGGGCACGATCGATCTGCCGGGCTCCGGGAAGCCTGCGGCTTTTCGCTTGCGCTCAAAGCCGCAGGCTTCCCGGTCTCCATTGCACCCTGCTTCCTTCGTTTAGGCAACATACAAGGCACAGAGAGGAAGAAAGCAAAGACAAAATATGCATCGCTGATCTTCCCCATGTTTTGTGGGCGGCTCCAGACAGACGGCATAATGCTGTCGAAAGGAGACGCCGATGGCACGCAGGACCTATTCTCGTGAATTCAAAGTTTCGGCCGTGAGCTTGGTTCAGCAACAGGGGTATACGGTCGTTCAAGCGGCCAAGAACCTGGGCATCGATCCTGGCTCCCTACGTGGTTGGCTCAAGCAGTTCCAACTCGATGATGGCCACGACGCGGCCCAGAGCCCCGGCGCCGTCCAGGCTGAATTGCGACGCTTGCGCGAAGATGTCAAACGCCTGACCATGGAACGCGATATTTTAAAAAAAGCGACGGCCTTCTTCGCCAAGGAGTCGCCATGAGATACCAGTTTATTCAAAACCACCGGAAGATTTGGCCGGTGGAGATCCAATGCCGCGTACTCCAGGTCAGCCGCAGCGGCTACTACGCCTGGCTCGGGCGACCGCTGAGTGCCGCGGCCGTCCGTCGCGGGCAGCTCACCGATCGCATCCGGCAGATCCACGCTCGGCCGCATTACGGCAACTACGGTGCTCCACGCGTCCATCGCGAACTGGTGGACGACGGTCACCACTGCAACCGCAAGACGGTCGAGAAGCTGATGTGTCAGGCCGGACTGCGCGCGAAAACCTGCCGTCGCTTCCGCGTGAACACTACCGATTCCCAGCACCCATTGCCGGTTGCCGCCAACCTGCTCGACCGCCAGTTTCGGCCCACGGCCAAGCATCAGGTGTGGACAATGGATATCACCTACATCCCGACCGACGAAGGCTGGCTGTATCTGGCGCTGGTCGAAGACCTTTACTCGCGGAAGATCGTGGGCTGGTCGATGTCGG
Organism: uncultured Planctomycetia bacterium; assembly: GCA_963699445.1. Classification (GTDB taxonomy): domain Bacteria; phylum Planctomycetota; class Planctomycetia; order Pirellulales; family PALSA-1355; genus CAWCAX01. Next base: position 352,864 of record CAVOTX010000011.1, on the reverse strand, counting down.
AGCGGATCGACAGCGAGCTGGTCGCGCAGGCCCTGAACACAGCCTTGCAGCGGGAACGGCCGCAAGCCGGCTTGCTGGCGCACTCGGATCGGGGCGTCCAGTACGCCAGCGCCCACTTCCAGCAACTGCTGGCCCAGCTCGGCATTCGCTGTAGCATGAGCCGCAAAGCCAACTGCTGGGACAACGCGCCGACCGAATCGTTGGTGGCCACCATCAAGAAGGAACTCGTTCATCAAACCACCTACGCTTCACGCGAGGCCGCGCGAAGCTCCTTGTTCGAGTACATCGAAGTGTTCTATAACCGCCAGCGGCGACACTCCACGCTCGATTATCAAACCCCACACGCGATACACGAAACCAACCCAAACGGAACAGAGAAGAGGGTAGAGGGGGCTCGGGGGAGAGGGGCCTCGTCTCCCCCGAAATCCAAGCGACAACGCGGCGCAGCCGCTCCACTTATCCCAACCACTATTATCCACTAACCAGCGCCCACTTTTTGCGGGGAAGTCCATCGCATTGCCCTATGCTTGCCAAGGCTCCTTCCGCGTTCCGACTTTTTCTCTAGTCCCCAGTCCCCAGCCCCCAGCCCCCAGCCCCTAGCCCCTAGTCCCTCCTCTCATTCCTTCTTCGCGGCCGCTTCGATCACGGCTTCGTCCAGTTCCTTGAGCCCCTGATCCTGATGCACGTCGTACATCCCGACGTGATAGTGCGCGATCTTGCCGTCGCGGCCGATGACGACGAACAAGGGCAATGCCGCGCCGAGCATGCGCGGGTCGCCAAATTTCTTCAGCAGGCTGCCGCCGTCGAGCAGGACCGGAAAACTCAGATTCATGAATTCTTTCAGCTTGCGCACGCTGCGTTCGGCGGCCGGCCGCGTGGCCTCGTCCGTCAATCGGCCGTCGACCGCGACGCCGTAGACGCGCACTCCGCCCGCTTTGCGGCGGTGATGGAGAAAGTCGAGATACCCGACTTGTCCGTAAGGTTCTTTGAGCGGCTCGTCGCGGTACTCCCAAAAGTGCAATACCGTGACGTGGCCTTTGAGGTCGGCATCCTGGAGCGACTCGCCGCCGGAGCCGCGGATCGTGAAGGCTGCGACCGCTTTGCCCCGCTGCTCGGCGGCCAGCTCGGCGATGGCGTCGGTCCGGCCCGATTGCAATTTCAAGTCGCGCACGGCAGAGGCCGCCAGCTTGGCCAGCGCCGTTCCGGCCGCGGTGCGCTCGACGTCGGGCAGGCCCTGTTCCAAAATCGCCAGCTCCGCCGGCTTCCAATTGATTTCCGGCATCCCGCGCGGTCGGTTCAGCTTGCCCCGCAGCGCCAAGGCCGCCTCGAAAGCTCTGGTCTCGGCGGCGAACGATTCCGGATCGAGTTGCTCGGAACCGACCAGTTCGAGCTTGAGGACGTACTCGTCGCCGCGACCCAAGATCAGCCGCTGGTCGAGCGCCACGGCGATCGGACTGTGCTCGTCGATCCAGACAGTTCCTTTGCGCAAGACGCATCGCCCAGCGCCACCTGCCAAACGCCCCGCTCGCCGCGACGATCCTTCTTGTCGACGTGAAAGCGAAACCGATCGGTCTGCCACTCGGCCTCCGCAGCCAGCGGACGCTCCGTTGGCACGATCGGCAGCAGCAGCGGCACCGCATCCTTGCCTGCGGGAGTCTTGCCCGCCGGGCCTTGCCGCTCGGGCCGATCGTAGAGCAGGCTAGGGGAGTCTCCCGTCGCATTGCCGGCGGCGTTCACCCGGGCCGCGCCGAATCGCTCTGGCCAGGGCCACTCGCCCCGGCCGCGTTCGTCGACGAGCCAGTAGACTTCCGAGCCGCCCGAGTCGGCCTGCTTGATCCAGCAAGTCAGGTCGAACGGTTTGCGCGAGACGGCCTGAGCGTCGCCGTCGGCGGCGGCCAGCGTGCCTTGGTAATTGAGTTGCAGCCGCGGCTGCAAGCCGGCCTGGCCGAACGCGACCGGCGTGAGCAGCAGGAATAAGCTGGCGTGCATCGCGCAAACCTCCGGCGAAAAATCAGGGGCGAATCAGCAGTCGAATTGTAACTTCGCCGCAGGGGACGCCGTTAGGGGTTCGCCGGATCGCAAGGCGCCAAGGCCGCACCCCCGGCGGCGTTCCCAGGGTGGCAGCCCGCGGGCTCGGTTGTCATTCTCTCCGCCGCATTCCATACTACCAAAGGTTATCCCTGCGAGGCACCCGTGCGATGAGCAGTCCTGAACCGTCCGACGTCGTGCCGGTTGCCCAGAGCGAGCTTTCGGGCAGGCAATTGGGCGGATACCACTTGCTGCGCCGGCTGGGCCGCGGCGCCATGGCCGAAGTCTACCTGGCTGAGCAGGTTTCGTTGCGCCGGCACGTGGCGCTAAAAATCCTCAAAGCCAATCTGGCCCTGCAGGATTCGTACGTCAAGCGATTTCGCCTGGAAGCCCAGGCGGCCGCGTCGCTGGTGCATCCCAACATCGTGCAGATTTACGAGGTGGGCTGCGCCGACGGACTGCACTTCATCGCCCAGGAATACGTGCAAGGCATGAACTTGCAGGAGCTGCTGGTCCGCCGCGGCGCGCCCGACCTCAAGCTGGCCCTGGCCATCATGCGGCAGGCGGCCGCCGCCCTGGCCAAGGCGGCCGAGCGGGGCATCGTTCACCGCGACATCAAGCCCGAGAACATCATGCTCTCCGGCCACGGCGAAGTGAAGGTCGCCGACTTCGGCCTGGCCCGGCTCTCCAACGACGAAACGCGGCTGACCCAAGAAGGCTACACGCTCGGCACGCCCCTCTATATGAGTCCCGAGCAGGTCGAAGGCAAGCCGCTCGATACGCGCAGCGACATCTACTCCCTCGGCGTGACCTGCTACCACATGCTGGCCGGTCAACCCCCGTTTCGTGGCGAAACGGCCCTGAACGTCGCCGTGCAACACCTCAAGGGCGAAGCCGCCGACCTGGGCGAGCTGCGCCCGACCTGCCGCCCGCGCTTTGTAGCCTGGTGCGACGGATGTTTGCGAAAAAACCGGCCGACCGTTGTGCCAATGCCCAGGAGATCCTGCGCGAGCTGCGCGGCATTGCGGCCAGCTGCGGCATCGATGCCGACGCCGATTCGCACGTCGTGCCGGGCCACAGCTTCGTCGCGGCGCCCACCTCGCGCGAAGCCGTTACGCAATTGCTTCAATCCTCGATGCGACCGGCCGCGGCCCCGCCGGCCCCGTACCGGCGGTGGTTCTTGCTGGCCGCCGGTGTGGCCGCGGCATTTGCCATCGGCTTGGCGCCGCGCGGCTGCTGCGACCCGCGCCGCTGCTGGAGCCGCTGCGGAACTCGGAACGGGGCAGGGGCAGCGAGAGCGGGGTCAAGGGGCTGGAGGCGAGAGGTTAGGGAAAACTCGGAACGAGGCTAAAGGAAACCACAGGCAGAGGCACCGCGAGGAACAAAGCCTCTAACAAAAACATTCCGAACTTCCTCGCTCATCCCCCGCATCCCCAGCCATCCCCCTATCCCCTTTCTCAGCCGCTATTTTCGCGGGCTCGCTCCGGCCGAACCGGCAGCTTGACGCGCTCGCGACCGAGCTCGGCCCTGGCGAATCCGGCGCACTTTCGCCACAATTGGCGCTGCTGCAGAAACCGACTGGGCCGATCTAGCTGAAGGAAACGCCATGAGTTCGATCGTCGACATCCACGCACGTCAAATTCTCGATAGCCGCGGCAACCCGACCATCGAGGTCGACGTGGCCCTGGTCGACGGATCGTTCGGCCGGGCCGCCGTGCCCAGCGGTGCCAGCACCGGAGTCCACGAAGCCTGGGAGCTGCGCGATACCGACAACAAGAAGGTCTTCGACGGCAAAGGGGTCTCGCGCGCCGTCGACAACGTCAATGAAAAGATCGCCGAAGAGATCATGGGAATGGACGCCCTGGAGCAGGCCGCAGTCGACGGGCGGATGATCGAGATCGACGGCACGGAAAACAAGAAGAGCCTGGGGGCCAACGCCATCCTCGGCGTTTCGCTGGCCGTGGCCCATGCCGCGGCCGATCACTGCGGACTGCCGCTCTATCGCTACCTGGGCGGCTGCGGCGCGCGGCTCTTGCCGGCCCCCATGATGAATATCGTCAACGGCGGGCAGCATGCCGACAACTCGGTCGACGTGCAGGAATTCATGGTCATGCCGCTGGGATTCGATTCATTCCACGAAGCGCTGCGGGCAGGGGTGGAAATCTTCCACCAACTCAAGAAGGTGCTTAAGGCGAAGAAGCTCAATACTTCGGTGGGAGACGAGGGCGGTTTCGCCCCCGACCTGCCCAGCAACGGCGCTGCGATCGACTTGATCCTCGAGGCCATCGACAAAGCAGGCTACAAGGCCGGCGAGCAAGTCTGGATCGCGCTCGACGTGGCGGCCACCGAACTGTTCGACGCCAAGAAGGGGGTTTACAACATCGACGGCCGGGACATCGACTCGGCCGGCATGGTCGAGTTCCTGGCCGGTTGGGTTTCGAAATACCCGATCTGTTCGATCGAGGACGGTTGCAGCGAAGACGATTGGAAAGGCTGGACGCTGCTCTCCGAGCGGCTGGGCGACCGGGTGCAGTTGGTCGGCGACGACCTGTTCGTCACCAACACCAAGCGGCTGCAGCGCGGCATCGACGAGCACGTGGCCAACAGCATCCTGATCAAGGTCAACCAGATCGGCACGCTCACCGAAACGATCGAGGCGATCCAGCTCGCGCATCGCAACGGCTATACCACGATCTCCAGTCATCGCAGCGGCGAGACCGAAGACGCCACGATCGCCGACTTGGCCGTGGCCCTGTCGACCGGCCAGATCAAGACCGGCAGCGCTTCGCGCACCGATCGCCTGGCGAAATACAATCAATTGTTGCGGATCGAAGAGCAGTTCGGCGCCGCCGCCCAGTACGGCGGCCCGCTGTTCCGCCGCCGCAAGTAAGCCGCGGCAAATTGGCCCCGAGCAGGGCGATCCCAGGGGCCGCCGCCCCTGGGCTTAACGAGGGTCGGCCCGTGCGGCAGCCCCGCCCCGAGCAGCAGCGGCCGCGGCAAATCGTTATGATGCACTAACGAGCCGTGCGGTCGTTTCCCGCTGCGCTCGACCTCTTCACGCTGCCAGCCGCCATGCACGCTTCGGCCGACGATGCACCGCGAACGCCAGGGCGGCGCGGTCGATGGAGCGAGTCGCCGTGGCTCTGGGGGATGCTGTTCGTCAATGCGGCCCTGATCGGCATGGGGATCATCGCGCCCAAGTATCAGCAGCGCGAGGCCATGTTGGAACGGCGGTACGAAGTGCGCCGCGAGAGCGCCTTGCGCCAGGCTGCCGGCCAAACGCTGGTCGAACAATCAGGCCGCCAGGCGGATCCCCACGCCCAGGACCGGCCGCTGGTGGTGCCGCTGTGGCGACTCGCGGCGGCTCTGGTGGCCATCGACGCGGCGGCCGTGGCAATCTTTTGCTGGCGCTCGTGGCAGCGCGCCGCGCTGAAACCCGTGGAACCAGCGGGCAATCAAACATGAATTGGCGAACATGAACTGGCTGCTGGAAAGTCCCTGGCCGATCCTGATCGCCGGCGCAACGGTCGAAGTCGCGCTGATCGTGGCGCTGGTGCGCACGGGCCGCGCGGCGCTGCTGGCCGCCATTGCCGGCACGGCCGTGCTGACCGGCATGCTGCTGATCGTGGAGCGGATCGTCGTCACGGAAACCGAACGCGTGGAAGCGACGCTCGACGAAATATCGACGACACTCGAGAAAACGACGTGCCGGCCGTGCTCGATTTCATCGCGCCGTCGGCAACCGAAGTCCGGGCGCTGGCCCAGCGCAGCTTGCCAGAAGTGAAGATCACCGACGCCCACGTCGGCGGGGATCTGGAAGTCAAAGTCGACGAACGGGCCAGCCCTCCCACGGCGCTGGCCACATTCACCGGGCGATTTTCATTCAAGCTGGTCCGCGGATCGTCTCCGTACGAAAATCTCGTCCGCCACTTTCGGGTCAAGTTCGAGAAGGAGCAAGACCGCTGGCGGATCGTGGCCGTCGAAGAGAGCGACATCCAAAAGCACTGACCGCGCGGCGCAGGCCCAATTGCCCGAGCGAACCGTGCGGTTTATCCGCACGGTGGACGGATTCCGGCGCACGCGACCTCGACGCATGCGCAGGACGGCCGGTCAGGAAACGCCCGCAGGCTCGGCAACGTCCCGCCGTCGCTCAATACTTGGCGTTCCCTTGGATCCAGCTATCCCACATGTTGATCTGATCGTAGGTGCCGCCGCCGACGTTGATCTGGCTGCGCAGATATCGATAGCCCGTGTTGACCGACATGCCTTGCGGTTGGGTGAACACCGGCCCGCGCGAATACTGCCGCTGGATTCGCACCGGCTTGATCGGATGGTGGCTGTAATACGAGGGCATGAACATCCAGGGCTCGGCCTGAGCCGAACCGGCCAAACCGGCCACTGCCAACGCGACTGCACAACAAAAGCGTTTCATAAGATGCATCACTCAAGGGGGTCAAACTCTTGCGTTCCATCGTCAGGGGTTCCTACAGCTTCACATCTCCGGCCGAGGTGAATCGACCGGCTGGCCAGCCGAAGGGGATTCGGCCGGCCACCGGCACTTGTCAAGTGCCGGTTCATTCCCAGGCATCCACGCAAACTCGAAACATTCGCAGGCGAGAAATCACTGGCCCGCTGGCGCTCGGCGCTCGACCATCAGCTCGTGCGTCTGGGCGTCGTAGACGTATTTGTCTCCTGGGTACAAGTCGGGCAGCGTGATACTGGCCGGATCGAGGATCGCGCGCTGGAACTCGGCCATGTCTTTCGGATAGCGGTTCTTCTCGGCCTGAAACAGCTTCATGGCCTGGGGAATCTGAATTTCGAAAATGATCCGATCCTGGGCGATGAAGTACTGGTGGACCGGCTCGGTGATGATGCCACCGCCATAGCCCTGCCCCTTCTTGCCCACGCCGGCTTCGGCCGCTTGCCGCACCACCGGTGGCTCGCTGGCCACTGGCTGGGCTGCCGGGGGCGGCGTCGCCGGCAGCGGTGTTGCCGATGTCGGAGCGGTTTGATTGGCTGCCGATGCGCCGGCCGGCGGCACCGAGTCCGGTTCTTCGCAGCCGGAAATGGCGGCGCACGCGGCCATCAGGATCCCGAGCAATAGCTTGTTCATCGATCGCCTCCTTGTAATGCGCCCGAATTCGAAGTCCCATTTTTCCATGTCCGCGAGCAATCGTCGCTCGGTCAGGTCGAAGTGCAGCGGCGTCAGTGTGATGAAACCGCACCGCAGCGCCGTCAGATCGGTCTCGTGCTCACCCGGCGGCGGCGGCGGATCGTTGACCGCCCAAAAGTAGCTCCGCCCGCGCGGATCGATGCGTTTTTCGTATTGATCTCCATAGCGTACCAGACCCATCGGCACGACGCGCACCTCGCACCGCGGGCCGACGATTGCCGCGGTGGGGATGTTCAGGTTGTACAGTTGCGGCGCCGGGCCTTGCTGGGCGACGACCTGCTCGATCACCCGCCGAGCCAGCCGGGCGGCCCGCTCCACGTCGGCGTGCTCGTCGAACTCCAGCGAGACTGCGATGCTTGTGATGCCGAAAAAAGCCCCTTCGATCGCCGCCGCCACCGTGCCCGAGTAGAGCACGTTGATGCCGGCGTTCAGTCCACCGTTCATGCCGCTGACCACCAGGTCGGGGCGTCGCGGACAGCATTCGAACAAACCCAGTTTGACGCAATCGGCCGGGCTGCCGTCAACGGCCCAACCGCGGCGTTGGTCCCCCTCGAAGACTTCCTTGACGGTCAGCGGGCTGAGATAAGTGATCGAGTGCCCGACGCCGCTTTGCTCGGTGGCCGGCGCGACCACATAGACTTCGCCCAGCCTGGCTAGCTCGCGCTCGAGCGCCCGCAGGCCCGGGGCGTAGATTCCGTCGTCATTGGTCAGCAGAATCAGCACGAATCCAGGCATCAAGCGCTTGCTCGATCCTCCTTGAGCCGTCAAAACTCCACTATAATTGGGCTGGCCGTGAGACTCAACGCTACGGGCGGCCGATGCCGCGGTGCGCTGCGAGCGGCAAGGGCACAAGGGGCGTACGGTCGAACCTGGTTTGACGGTTGTAGCGCCGGCCGTCGCCGAGCAGGCGGCGCCGCTTTGCGGATTTTTTGGGATTGGCGCACCGCAGGGCGGCCCCCTGGTTGCCCGGGGCCGAACGGCCTATAATCGCCGCTTGCTCACCCGTCCGTGCTCGGACGGGTCTTTTCGTTTTTATTGTGCTGACGACCAGTTTTTTGAGGGGAAAAAAGCAGGGCATGAGCAGTACCGCACTGGCGCCCCAAGTGCGCGGCGGACACGTCGCGGACGAAAAGGTGTTGATCCTCGATTTCGGCTCGCAATACGCCCAGCTCATCGCCCGCCGCGTGCGCGAGCAGCACGTCTACTGCGAAATCGTCCGCCACTCGATCACGGCCGAGCGGATCGGCGAGCTGCGTCCGCGCGGCATCATCCTGTCGGGCGGCCCCAGCAGCGTCTACGAGCACAACGCCCCCAAGTGCGACCCAAAGCTGTTTCGCCTGGGCATTCCCGTCCTCGGCATTTGCTACGGCATGCAATTGGCCTGCGAGGTGCTCGGTGGCAAGGTGCAGAGCGCGCCCGCGCGCGAGTACGGCCGGGCGCGGGTGGAAATCACTTCCCACGCCGACCTGTTTGCCGGAGTGCCGGACGAGACCGAAGTCTGGATGAGCCACGGCGACCAGGTGGCCCAGGTGTCGGACGAATTTCTGCCGATCGCCCGCACTTCGACCTGCCCCATCGCGGCGGTCAAGCACCGCACGCTGCCGATCTACGGCTTGCAATTCCATCCCGAGGTGACGCACACGCCCGAGGGAAAGGAAGTGCTGGCCAACTTCCTCACCGAGATCTGCCGCTGCAGCGGCACCTGGCGGCTGGGGGATTTCGCCGAGCAGGCGATCGCCGAAGTGCGGACGCGCGTGGGGAGCGATCGCGTGATCTGCGGCTTGTCGGGCGGCGTCGATTCGTCGGTCGTGGCGGCGCTGCTCTACCGGGCGATCGGTTCGCAGTTGTCCTGCATCCTGGTCGACAACGGACTGCTGCGCAAGAACGAGGACAAATCGGTCATCGCCGAATTCTCGCAACACTTCAAGACCGACCTGCACGTCGTCAAGGCCGAGGACAAATTCCTGGCGGTTCTGGCCGGCGTTACCGATCCCCAGGAAAAGCGCAAAGCCATCGGCCGGGCGTTCGTCGATTGCTTTGCCGACGAGGCGGCCAAAATCTCCGGTGCGCCGCTTTCTGGCCCAGGGCACGCTCTATCCCGACGTCATCGAAAGCGGCGCCGCCACCGACGGGCCCGCCGCCACGATCAAACTGCACCACAATGTCGGCGGCCTGCCCGACGACCTGTGCTTCGAGCTGATCGAGCCCCTGCGCGACCTGTTCAAAGACGAAGTCCGCAAACTGGGGCACCAGTTGGGCCTGCCCGAGGACATCGTCTGGCGGCATCCGTTCCCCGGTCCCGGCCTGGCGGTGCGCTGCCTGGGCGAAGTCACCAAGACGCAGCTCGACAAGCTGCGCGAGGCCGACGCGATCGTCGTCCACGAGATCAAAGCGGCCGGCCTGTATCGCCACACGGCCCAGGTGTTCGCGGTGCTGCTGCCGGTGCAAAGCGTGGGCGTGATGGGCGACGCCCGCACGTACGAGGACGTGGTTGCCGTGCGGGCCGTCAACACCGACGACTTCATGACGGCCGATTGGTCGCACTTGCCCTACGACCTGCTGGCCCGCATCTCCACTCGGATCATCAACGAAGTGCCGGGCGTCAACCGCGTGGTGTACGACATCAGTTCGAAGCCGCCGGCCACGATCGAGTGGGAGTGACGGGGGGGAATTCGGAATTCGCACGCGGAATTTCGGAATTGCGATTTCGGAACGGGGAATGCGGGCTTTACGTCGGCGGCCTGGGCCGTTTCTGCGGTCGTCGAACCGGTCGGCCGCTGATACAATTCAGCGGGTCATTCCACTGTCTCGCGAGACCACTACGGCGATGGGCAAACAATACATTTATCAAATTTCGAATCTCACCAAGAAATTCGGCCAAAAGGAGTTCCTCAAGAACATCTGCCTGGCCTTTTATCCGGCGCCAAGATCGGCGTGCTGGGCCGCAACGGCTCGGGCAAGAGCACGCTGCTGAAAATCATGGCCGGCATGGATAAGGAATTCGAGGGCGAGGCCACGCTCTCGGCCGGCTTTACCGTCGGCTACTTGCCGCAAGAGCCGCAGCTCAATCCGGACAAGGACGTCTTCGGCAACGTCGAGGAAGCGGTCGAGCCCATCCGCCGCATCTTGCAGCGCTTCGACGAGATCAACGCCCGGCTCGGCGAACCGCTCGAGCCCGACGAAATGGATGCGCTGCTGGCCGAGCAGGCCAAAGTGCAGGACCAGATCGAAGTTCACAACGCCTGGGAAGTCGATCGGCAGGTCGAAATCGCCATGGACGCCATGAACCTGCCCCCCGGCGACGCCCGCATCGACACGCTGTCGGGCGGCGAACGGCGGCGCATCGCGCTGTGCAAGATCCTGCTCGAACGCCCCGACCTGCTGCTGCTCGACGAGCCGACCAACCACCTCGACGCCGAAAGCGTCGCCTGGCTCGAACGCCACCTGGCCGAGTACACCGGCACCGTCGTGGCCGTGACTCACGATCGCTACTTCCTCGACAACGTGGCTGGCTGGATCCTGGAACTGGATCGCGGCCTGGGCATTCCCTGGGAGGGAAACTACAGCTCCTGGCTGTTGCAGAAGAAATCCCGGCTGGAACGCGAGGAGAAGGCCGCCTCGGTCCGGCAGAAGACGCTGGAAAAAGAGCTCGAATGGGTCCGCATGGCCCCCAAGGCCCGGCAGGCCAAGAGCAAGGCCCGCCTCAAGGCGTATGAAAAAATGTCGGCCGAGGCCATGCTCGATCGCGAGGAGGAACTCGAAATCCAGATTCCGCCCGGCAAACACCTGGGCGAACTGGTGGTCGAAGCCAAGAACATCTCCAAGGGCTACGGCGACAAGCTGCTGATCGACAACCTGACCTTCCGCCTTCCGCCCGGCGGCATCGTGGGCGTGATCGGCCCCAACGGCGCGGGCAAGACCACCCTGTTCCGCATGATCATGGGCGCGGAACAACCCGACGAAGGCGAACTGCGGATCGGCGAAACGGTCGAATTGGGCTACGTCGACCAAAGCCGCGACGCGCTCGACCCGGCCAAGAGCGTGTACCAGGAAATCTCCGGCGGCCACGACATGCTCGAGATGGGCAAGCACAAAATGAACGCCCGGGCGTACGTTGCCCGCTTCAATTTCATGGGGCCCGACCAGCAAAAACTCGTCGGCAACCTGTCCGGCGGCGAACGCAACCGCGTCCACCTGGCCACGCTGCTGCGCCGCGGTTCGAACGTGCTGCTGCTCGATGAACCCACCAACGACCTGGACGTCGACACGCTGCGGGCGCTGGAAGAGGCCATCCTGAACTTTGCCGGCTGCGTGGTCGTCATCAGCCACGATCGCTGGTTCCTGGACCGCGTGGCCACCCACATCCTGGCCTTCGAGGGGGACAGCTACGTCCACTGGTGCGAGGGCAATTTCGCCACGTACGAAATCCAGCGCCACGAGCGCCTCGGCATGGACGCCGATCAGCCGCATCGCATCCGCTACCGCAAGCTGCAGCATTAGGTCCGAAGCGCGCGTTCGACGGCTCGCAGGGCAGCGCCGAGCAGCGGGCAAACTCGGAACTCGGAACGCGGAATTCGGAACGGGGAGCGAAGAAAGGCGCCAGCCGGCGGTCAACGCTTTGCCCGCGGCACGCCTTTCGCAGCTCAAGAAACCGTCAGACCCTTGACCACGCCTTGCGCGTTCGCTACGAATGCAAAGAGAGAGCAGGGCGGCCGCACACAGGCCGCTGCTTCAGGCAACCCCTTTGATTGACGAGGTGGATTACCGTGACGATCGTGCGAGTTGGTTCGAATCAGAAGTACGCCCAGGGCTGGGAATCGGCGTTCTCCAAAGGCAAGAAAAGCTCCGCCAAGCCGGCGACCGTCGCCCCGCAAGCGGCCGCCAAGAAGGCTTCGGCCAAGAAGAAACCGGCCGGCAAGAAAAAAGCCAAGAAGTAGTCGCCCGGCGAACGGCAGTCGCGTCCTCTTGGCCCCTCTGGCATTGCCTTGGCCGCTCTGGCATTGCCGTGGCCCTCTGGCATTGCCGCCACAACGCGCATGCGCTTGGGCCTTATGCCCGGCTGAGGAACTGGCCGTTGCGCGTGTCGACCTTGATCAGTTCCCCCTCGTTCAGATATTCCGGCACTTGCACCACCAGGCCGGTCTCAAGCGTGGCCGGCTTGCTGCGGGCCGTGGCCGAATTGCCCCGCACGGCCGGGTCGCACTGCACGACTTTGAGCTGCACGGCCACCGGCAGTTGCAGCGCTACGCACTCGTCGTTGTACAAGAGCCCCTGCACGCCTTCGAGGTCTGCGGTTAAATACTGGGCCTCGTCGGCCACGTCCTCGAGCGGCAACGAGTACTGGTTGAAATCCTCTTGATCCAGAAAGTGCATGTGGGCGGCGTCGGCGTACATCAGCTTGACGTCCCGCTTCTCGAAGTTCGCTTCGCCCAGCGACTCGCCGCTCCGCAGCGTGATGTCGACCTTTTGTTTGGTGATCAGATTGCGGGCGCGAAACTTATAAATCGTCGCGGCGCCGCGGGCCGAAGGACTCTGCACGCTGATCGCCTGGATTAAGCACGGCGCGCCCTCGCAGTTGACGACCATCCCGGTCTTGATGTCTTTGGCAAGCATGGGGCGAAGGGGAAGGGGGTAGAGGTTAGAGGGTAGAGAGCAGGGAAAGCTCGGAAATCGGAACGCGGGGGCCTGGAGATTAGCGATGCGCAGGACGCCGTCGGAACATGGCTGGCGCTCTTCCTTCCGCCTTCATCCTTCCGCCTTCATCGTTCATCCTTCATCCTTTCCCTCAAACCAGCGTGCCCGACTGCGGATCCACGCCCACGCCCTTGGTCAGCTCGGCCAGCGCCTCCAGCACGATCAACAGCGCCGGGATCGAGCATTTCGTCGAATTCGTCGTCTTCCACGTCGGCGGCAGACGCGGCGGTGATCTCTTCGAAGTGCAGCAGGTCGAAGCGGGCGTCAGACTTGGCCAGCCGCGACAGTTTTGCCCGCTCCTGCGGCCCGTCGACGGAATCGATAAGCTCTTTGGACAGCAGCGCCGCCTGCTCCAAGACCTCTTCGCCCGCGACAAAGCTGATGTCCAGGGCGGCGTAATCGTCGGGGGCGAGCAGCGTGAGCGACTCGAAGCGGCCATCGTCGTCGGCCACGCCGCCGGTCAATTGAAAGCGATCGCTCAGGGTGCGCAAGACCTTTTCGACGTGCTGCAGGGTGGGCCGTTTGGGAGAGTCGAAGAGCACGAAATAGGTTTCGCGCCACTGGTAGTTTTCGCGTTCGAAGGTCGACATCACTCGGCCTCCCACTCCTCATCGGGCGGACCCAACCCGCCCTGCCAGGCTTCCATCTTTTCCAGCATGTCGTCGCGCTGCTGCGTGTTGGCCCAGACCGATTCCCCCTGTTCGAGCCGCACCTCGTATTGCCCTTCGCGCTCGCAGTCTTCGGAGCCGCAGAAGTGGGGCGTGGCGGAAACCCACATGACGCGATACAGCGGAATGTGCTTGTCGTCGACGATGCAAAAAATACTGCTCATGCTTCTTCTCTCGACCTCACAGACTTTCTCACACTCGAAACGGCCTTACGCTCGAAACGGTGCTGCCAAGGTGTCCGCCCGGCAGAATCCCTCGCCCCAATTCATTCCGCCGGCGGCTCGCGGCCGGTCAGAGGGCTCGGTCGCCGGCCCGTCCAGACGTTGAGCTGCCGACTGCATTATAATCATAGGCTCCCGAGCTCGACCGATCGCCGGGTCGCGGCTTCGACGGCCTCGATCAAAGCGCTGCGCACGCCCCCTTGCTCCAACGCCGCCAGGCCGGAAATCGTCGTGCCGCCAGGGCTTGCGACGCGGTCCTTGAGTACGCGCCGGGTGCTCGCCGGTCGACAGCACCATTTCGGCCGCCCCCTTGACCGTTTGCGCGGCCAGTGCCAGCGCCACGTTGCGCGGCAGTCCCATCCGCACGCCGCCATCGCTCAGCGCCTCGATCATCACGTAGACGAACGCCGGGCCGGAGCCCGACAAGCCGGTCACCGCGTCGAGCAGTTTTTCCTCGACCACGAAGGCCCGGCCGACCGCCTCCAGCAAGCGGCTCACCAGTTGCCCGTCGTGGACGGTCGCGCCGGGTCCCAGGCAGTAACCGCTGGCGCTTTGCCCCACCAGGCAGGGCGTGTTGGGCATCACGCGCACCAGCCGCACGCCGGCCGGCAGACCGGCCGCCAAAGTGGCCAACCGCACGCCGGCCGCAATCGATACCAGCAATTGACGGCTGCTGAGCGTGGCGGCCAGTTCGGCGATCACCACCGGCACATGCTGCGGCTTGACGGCCAGCACCAGCACGTCGGCGGCGGCAGCCACCTCGACGTTGCTCTCCAGCACTTTCGCCCCGCGCACCGCGGTCGCGAAGGCCTCGCGCGCTTCGCGGCTGGTATCGCTGGCAAACACCTGGTTCGACTTCACGAGGCCGGCCCGCACGAATCCGCCGGCCAGTGCCCGAGCCATTTGCCCGGCCCCCAGGAATCCGATCTTTTCCCGGATCATGCATCAACTCGATTCTTGTGGAGGACTTAGCAAGTTTCCATGCTAAGTAAAACGGGCCTGGGACACAATCAGGCAGGCCCAAGCCCGCAATTTATGCAATTTATCGATCTGCCGGCAGGGAAGGTCACCGCAAAGACGCAATGGCGCAAAGGGGTAAGGACGGAAAGGATCAAGGCGTCCCGTTCCCTACGCTCTACCCCTCCGCCGTCCCCCGCTCCTGCCCTGGACACTGCGGCCGTTTTTTGCGACACTCCCGCCCCCTTCTTGCGGAGCAAGTCTGCTGTCTCATCCGCTCGGACGTTGGTTTGTGAGGACGCTTATGCTGAACGTCGTGCGCTACGCACTGCTGACCGTGGCCCTATGGGTTCTGGTGCTGGACGGCCCGGCCTGGGCCTGGTCGCCCACGAACATGTTTTCCTCCGGCAATTCCGCGTCGAACGGCAAGTCGACGAAGAAAACCGGCTCGAACCGGCGGGCGGCCAACAAGCCGGGCGTCGTCGATACGCTGACCGCCGCCCCGAAGAAGCTCTACGCCAACACCAAGTCCCTGGTCTGCGCCGAGCAAGAAGCCCGCTCCGCCGACCCGCCAGCGATCCGACACCTGGAACAGCTATACGCCCAAGCCGCCGAGCAGCCAGAAGCCCTCGGGCATCAAGGGCTGGTTGGCGCCTGAACCGCCGCCCCAACCGCGGACGGTCGGCGAATGGATGCAGCAGAAGCGCGTCGAGCCCTAAGAGCGCGCCTGCAGGCGCCGGCCGCGTTTCCTGGTCGCCCCCGCCGCACCGGCACTCCTGCCGCACCGGCACCACTTGCCTCGTTAAGCCCACCGGCGGCGCCCGGTGGGGTGCCGCTTGCGAATGTAGGGTGCGACCCGCCCCTCGATCCGCCACGCCGGCAATTTCTCGCCGCTCGCGAATCGTGCTGCGCATGGCGGCGGTGCCCAAGCGCGATACAATGATTCTTGCCGGTCGCGCCGCGGCAGGATTTTTTGCATTGAGGCACATTACCACTCCCAGAGCGAGGATGTTTCGCCATGGCCACACGCTTCGGCATTCATCGGCACAGCCGCCCCAGTGTCGTATTCCGCTCGCGGCTGCGCGATTTGACCTCGCGCATGCGCACCAATCCGGCCGTGCAGCGCGTCGGCAAGTGGTTCGACAACCTGCAAGCCGATCTGCGCGGCGCCGCCACCGAGCGCATCCACGAGGCCGGCACGCTTGCCAGCCGCGTCGCGCGGCAACTGCTCGCGCCGGCCCAGTCGGGTCCGCGGGCGATCGTCAATGCCACCGGCATTCTCACCCTCTCAGGCGCTGAGTTGCCGCTGGCCGACGCGGCCATTGAAGAACTTTCGCTCATCGCCCGCGACTATCGGGCCTTTGGCCGGCGGCCCGGTGGCCAGGCGGCCGGCTCGAGCGACGATGCGGTGGGCGAGGCCGCGCTGCGCTCGGTGGAATCGCTGGTGGCCGAGTTGACCGGCGCCGAGTCGGCCTTGGTGTTTGCCAATCCGGCCGGCGCGATGGTGGCGGTGCTCGCCGCGCTCGCGAAAGATCGCCAGGCGCTGGTCAGCCGCTCGCACGTCGAACGGCTGCACGGCGACTTTTCGCTCCCCGCTGCGGCCGCACTGGCTCAGGTCCGGCCTGCGCGAGATCGGCACCACGCATCGCGCGACCTGCGACGATTACCGCAGCGCCCTCTCGGCGGACTCGGCGCTGATCCTGCACAGCCAGCCCGCCGAATATCGGATCGCCGGCTCGACGGCCCAGCCCGCTCTGGACGAACTGGTGGAGCTGGCCGCCCAGCGGCAGATTCCGCTCGTGGCCAGCTTGCCGGCCGCCAGCTTGCTGCCCTTGAACTTTGCCGGCGCCAGCCATCTGCCGATCGTGGGCCAATCGATCATCGCGGGCGCCGACCTGGTGATCTTTCGCGGCGACACCTGCCTGGGCGGGCCTGCTTCGGCCATCGTGGCCGGCCGCCGCGACCTGGTCGAGCGGATCGCCGCCCAGCCACTGTCCGCGGTCTTGGCCGCCGACTCGTTCACGCTCTCGGCTCTGGCCGCCACGCTGCGGCTGCACACCACGCCCCAGGCGGCCATGCGTTCGATTCCGCTGGTGCAACTGTTGGCCGCTTCGAGCGACAATCTGAAACATCGGGCCGAGCGCTCGGCTCCGCAGATCCGGCACTCGTCGCTGGTCACTCGGGTGGAAGTTTTGCCCGGCGAAGGCTGGCTGAGCGAAGCTCGCTTGCCCGACGAGCGGCTGTCGAGTTGGTGTTTGCGGATCGAAGCCCGGGGCACGAGCGCCGCGCGTTTGGCGGGCGACCTGGCCGATCGGCTGCCCGCGGTCTGGGCGCTGTCGGAAGACCATTACCTATCGCTCAACCTGCGCAGCGTTTTGCCGCGTCAGGACGAGCAGATCGTGGCCGCCTTCCAAGGTCTTGGCCCACGCTCAAGCGAAACCGCCGGCGGCTCCAGCGAGCCGACCGCCGCCTCGACCACCGACGTGCTGTCGAGCGCGGAGTGACGGGGGAAGAGGTTAGGGGCTGGGGACTAGAGACTAGGGAATGGACGAGCCGCCGGCTCGGACGCCTTGTTCCCCGTTCCTCGTTCGTCGTTTTTCATCCTTCATCCTTCTGCCTTCCGCCTTTCCCCTCTCCCCCTTGGCCTTTGCCGATTTGCCGGCTAACATTGAGTCGTGCATTCGCCCCCATCGTCTAGTGGCCCAGGACGTCGGGTTCTCAGTCCGAAAACCGGGGTTCGACTCCCCGTGGGGGTACCTGTTCAAATGTAGAGTGGTCGCAAGATCCCGCAAGTGCAAGCAGCGCCTTATATTCCGACGATGAGGCGTTCTGCGTTTTCGGCTCATTTCTAGCTGCTTCGGCTGGCTTCTGCGTCTGATTTTGCACCACTTTTTCGGCCGGAGGGACCAGGGCTTTTTGGAAGTGGTCCTCTGTGGTCTTGAGACGGTGCCGGTCTACGAGCAGATTCGGGAAGGGGGAGCTGCATGACCGCCCCGAATTTGGAGATCACGGGAGTTCATCTGACTGCGATTAACGATGATAATCATCGGGCACGGCATCGACATTGTAGAGTTGAACAGAATTGAGAAGCATTTAAGCTCTCAAGATGGCGATTGGACTGAATCCATCTTCACGGCTCACGAGCAGGCTCAAGCCGATCCTCCGCCGAACAGAATCACATTTTTTGGCGGCAGGTATGCAGCCAAAGAGGCTGTCGCCAAGGCGTTAGGGACTGGGTTTTCAGAAAATGTGACATGGCGCGATGTCGAGATTTTGCGATGCGCGAGCGGTGCGGTGCAAGTCCGACTAGCATCCGGTGCTTGCCGTCGCCAACGACCTCGGGGTTACGCAGTGGTTTTTGAGCATCAGCCACACGGGGGACTATGCTGTTGCCATGCAATTGCCATAGGAGAATAGACAATCAGCGTGAGCGTCATCCATCTTTGACCGTAATCGTGCGTTCGTCGAGATTCAGCACGAGCGTTCCCGACCGTCGCCGCTTGATCTCACGCCAGACCGCAAACCCTTGGACGATTGCTCTCTCCCACTCTCCTTCATTGCAGCAGCCGACCTCTAGATTTTCGGTGATGGTCCGAAGCGTGCGCAATAAGTCGGAGCTCACGCTCGCCTTGCCCTCAAGCCAGTTGTATTCCTTGGCATAAGCAAAGATGAAGGTGGACAACCCTTCCTCTGTATACAGTGCACGGGCACCATCCTGCACCTCGTCAACCTTGGGATTGCTTCGGCGTTTCGCTTTCAGCAGCTTTCGCGTTAGCGGTGACCATCCGAGCACAGCCGCAAACGACAAATGAATTGCATCGTGGAATCCATACCCGTCCGGCACCTCAGCATTATCTGTCAGTGAATCCCCGAATGGCTCGCCCTTATAGAACACCCGCACGACAGGTTTCTCATTCATGTCGTGCGTAGTGGCGAAGTCAATCATGAATCGCCGCGGAAAACGCTCGTTCTCTGGATACCCTTCATCGAATGGCGGTCGAATAGGCGGTGGCCCCCAGCGCCGTTCGCATTTAACTAGGTTCGCTTCGGCAACCTCGCGGAGAGTTACACCGAACTTGGTAGCGACGTTGGCAAGATACCATAGCAGGTCACCAAGCTCTTCGACGAATCGATCGCGGAACTGGGTGTGCGATTTGCCATCGCGTAGAAACTTCTTGTACTCTGCCAGCACCCCGCCGGCTTCTCCGGCCAGCCCGAGTAGCGGAATCATCATCCCCTTCTCATCGTTCGCCGGGTTACGGTCGGTCCTGCTCGCGCGCTGCTGGTACGAGTTGAAGTCCATAATCTTCTCCTGGTTAGAAGACGTGGTCCCTGGGATACTTTGAACCGCGCCAACCGACGGCGCCGTGATGTGCCACTTCGGCGGGTACCAGTAGTGAATAGCGACGTCGTTTGGCCGAAACTTCTGCTTGATTCTCGTGCGACCCGATATGCCTCCGATCTCTGGATGTCGAACACGGGCGTATTTATCGACTTCGCAGAAGAGATTCTGGCAATCGATCAATTGAAGTCGGCGACCCCAGAGATCCGGAAAGTCGAGTCCGAGCCGAGCGAATTCAATTTCCTGTCGGTCGGCCATGAACCGGATTATTTCCGCGTTGTTCAGGCCTCCAGTGTCGGAGAAGCATTTCCGGATGCCATCAATCGACCCTGGCCCGGGAACGACAAATTCCATTTCCGTAAAGCTAGTGACCTCACTGTAGTTGAAGTCGGTGACATATTGATAAGCTAAAAAATCGCCGATCGACGGATAGGCTCGAACGAGCTCGAATGCCTGCTGCATCGATCGTGCTTCTACCAGACGATTCGGTAATTCGGCCGACATCATACGTTCGATGAGCGTCAAGTGATTGCGATGCTTGCGGTCATGTCCAAGCGTACCACCGGAGGGCATGATGTACGCTGCCGAATAAATACTTTCGCCCTGCCTCATCGCTTTGGTGAGGATTTTGTCATACGCCTTGAATGAAAAATCGGAGTAGGTGACTGGACCCAGACTCCGTTCGAATAGCTCCCAGGTTTCGATCCGATTGAACAACTTAAATAGGAGGATTCGGAACACCACCTCTGGTGGATCGGACGGTAGATCGTCGCGGTAAATGACCCGACGGATCAGATATTGGCTAACCCGGTCCGATGCCCGGTAGGCGTTCGTAAATTTGTGGACCCGCAACACCGGGTCGTCCGTCCATGGTGCCGGGCGCTGTTCCAATCGCCGAAAGAAACTGCGCTGCCGTTCGGCCGCGAACCGCCAGAATGTGTCGAATACCGGGGTGGGCTTAAGCGGCGCGATTCGCGGCGGAGGCGATAACGGATCGGCGGGGAATTCGGTCCCGTCGAAAAAGAGTCGCGGAGTGTTAGCTGGATTTGACCTCCTCGCCATGATTAGCCCTTTGTCCCGACCGCCCCGACGGGTGTATTGCCAACGCAAGACCGGGCGAGGCCAGTCAGTCGGTCAAGGGCGTCTCCTGGTTTAGGACGAGAATCGGCGGTCATTTTCTGAATGCCGGCGTAGCAGTTGAGCCGCTCGAAACGAAGTTTGGGTTCGGCTTGGCTCGCCACGAATGCCCCCAGCCGACACAGCCCGAGCCAGTTTCCGTATGCCTTCACGAATAGCAACTGGAGCGCGTAGAAGGCGTTGAGACTAAGCGTTTTTCGCGCGAAATCCGGGACGAACGTGATGTGTTGAAGACACGGGAAGGGTCGCCTCGCCTCGGTCTGGTCACGTACCGGGTCATAGATGGAGGCTTGCAACGCCATCCGCTGCGCTTTGGGCTTGAGGGCACCAATGATGAATTCGAGCTGGTTCCCGCCCAGCTTCAGCCCGCCGTTCTTGAGATGCTCCGCCTCTTCGCCTGTTTTGTGGTCAAGTGCGTACCCAATTAGGCGTGCGAAATAGAGCCCATACGCGTTCTTGGTCGGTTCCATTGCCACGTAATCGGGCAAGAACTCCTTATAGTCCGCATAGAGCTTGTTGCGGTCGCCCTTGGCGCGGTTCCATAGGGGATGCGGAAAAATGGACTTGGCCACCTTATCGATGGTTTGGAAGCCTGATTCTTCCAGGCAAGCATCGAGGGAGTGACGTAGATCGTCATCTTCGCCCGGGCCCCCGTCGGGACGCATCTGAATGCTGGTCAAAAACGGGGCGAGTTCGTGCTCGGGAGGCGTGGACATCTGCAAGAAAGCGCGCGACCATGCCGCGCTCAAGCTTGACGCCTCCTGTGCATACATCTGTGGCTCAATCATCGTCGCCCTCCTCTGGCTCAAGGTGTCGGTTCGTACTCCAGCCCGAATACTGATATCGGGCGACGCGGACAGTCACCGCCCAGCCGTCTGCGGCCTCAACTCGCGTTAAGCCCGGCCGAACGGCGTTGAATACGCGACCGGTGGACAAGTCGCCTGCATGAATGATGTTGGCGAATTCGGACTGGCTGCCCGAAGGCAGTAACAAGGTTGTTCCGACCTCTGTGTCCAGCGTCGGCATCCGGTAGTGGCGATCTGCAACCCACAAGCGGTCTGTACCCTTCGACCCAAGCAAGGCGCCCCGAATCCCTGGCAGGCGTACCTTCTTCAGACGTTCAGCGAGGGCAGCCCGAATCTCGCGTAGGCCGAATGCCAGGTGATTGACCAGAGTCTCGTACCCGACGCCGAAGTGACACGCCACGACAAATGCTTGCTCCGGTTCGGGGGCGACAATGGACCAACCGCGCACACTGAACGCTTGCCGAACCGCGATCTTGGGCATGAGAAGAAAACCAGCGAATGCGTTCGCTGCGAACTCTTCAGGATCGGAATTCGGGTCCGCCCTTCCTTCTTCAAGCTGTTCATCGAGTCGCATTCCAGCATGGCCCAGCTCGTGGTGGCCCAATTCATGTGCGGTATTAAATACTCGGCGTCCGAGCGGTCGGAAGCGCCGAGACTTCGATCAAGGGACGGTCAGATCGGCAGTAGCAACCTTCCATGCTGTAGTCGGCGAAGCGAACTCGCACCCTCGGCGTTAACAACTCGCAGAGGTCGAACACGTTCAATGGTGTGCCGAAGGGAATTCCGGCTTGCTCGCGCACCTCAAGCGATTTGTCGAGAGCTTCTCGGGCGAGGTCGGCATGCTGCACGGTCATTGCTCCTCCTTCGGGCCGCGCAGGGCCGCCAGTGCTCGCATCAATTTGTCCAAATCCGCAGGCTTGATCTTTTGGAGTTCGCGGAAAGCAAGTTGAAGTCGCCCGTCCTGGGGATCTAATTGGTCAGCACCGGCGCCAGACAACCACCGCAAGTCCACGTCGTACAGCTCCGCGAATCGGGCTAGTTCGGGGGCAGTCACATTGCGATTCCCGGCCTCGATTTCAGAAATGGTCGGCCGATGCATCTCCAATTTTTTGGCGGCTTGCCCCTGGGACAGTCCGGCCAATTCCCTCGCCTCCTTCAGGCGGGCAGCGATCAGCTGCTTTGGATCGGCTCGTTTTGTCATACCTTGCCCTCCTTCGACGCGTAATTTTCGACAAACTTTTTGGCGATTTCTCGAATGGTCAACTTCCGCCCCTTCTCCACGTAAATGTTCTTAACCCGTGTACCCTTTGGCAGTGGGTTTCCAAGCTCACGAGCTATCCTGCGGACAATCTCCGGGATAAAATCGCTTTCGAATCCATTCAGATCGGCTAGCGGGCGAGAATCGGCGGTAATCTTGTCGCCGTCGTCGAACCCGCCGTTTTGCTGGTACTCGCGATGAATTTGGGCGAGCTTTGCGGCAACGTCATCGGTTCCCATAAGGCGCTCCTTTTGTGCGGTAACTGAATCTTACCGAGTGGTAAGATTCCGGGCAAGAGCGGTCCGACGAGATTTTGAAGAGGAAGCTGCGTCACGAGAACGATCGAAGCTTCGCCAACTTGAATCAGCCGTGTGGTGAGCGACCTTGCCAGGTCCGACGAATCTTCGGCCATGGTATCGCCGGAGAGTCGTCGCCTTAACAAATGCCATGACGAAGCGAACCGTCCGCGACGAAGGGGTGGCTCCCCGATCTTCGGCCGAATGTGGCCAGCGTGAACGGTTTTTGCGAGGTCGCGCATCCTCGCCCAAATCATCCGCCGACGCGACTCAATTGAGGCCGTGCATATTTTGGCCGAGCAATCTCTGCTACTTTTGGCATTCGACGAGTCCGCTGATCGCGTTGCGGATCGGCTCCGGCAGTTTGCCCCACGCTTCCGCAACACGCCGCAGACGCTCGTCAGCGGCCGCAACTGGGCAGCGTCCGCCGGATTTTGCACCACCGGTTTGACAAAACGGGGTTTTTCTCGACGAATCCGCGGTTTGTTCGACTCCCCGTGGGGTGCCTTTCCAATCGTGCCATGAGTGGTGGCAAGATCCTGCACGTGCTAAAATTACGCTATCCTGCATACTGTACATGTGGTCACTACTCTTAAGGAATGTCACCATGAAGCGCAGCTACCGTCTTGCGTGGTTGTTGGCGGCCATCGTCTTCATAACCCGGGCTGCTCAGGCGGGCATTGCCGTCCCGGTCTCGAATCCCAGCTTCGAGGTCTTGGGGCCAGACCTCGGCGGTACGGGAGGCGACTGGCACGCGTTTCCCGATCCCTCGACCAACTCGCCAGCCTCGACCTGGACCGCCTCCGGTGGCTATGCGAACCCGTACGTGGAAAATCGCGTCGGCGACCACTTCCCGTCAGCTCCCGACGGCAGCAACAACGTGCTCTACCTCCCCAACGCGGGCACCATCACGCAAAACCTGAATTACACCGTGACCGCCGGAGAGACCGTCTCGCTCAGCTTCTACGCCGGCTACGACGGCACGAGTGCCAATCCCCTGTTGCCTCCCGGCAGCGTGACGGGAACGATTCAGATCGGCAGCCAGATCGCCCCGGAAACATTTGCTCTTTCCAGCGGAATCTCGCAAAACTGGTATCTGGAAACGGTGACGGCGATCGCAGCCAGCGGCGGCAACCTGACGATCTCGCTCGCTCCGACCTCCGGCAATCCCTGGGTCGACGCCGTCAGCGTTTCGGTCTCGCCGGTGCCCGAGCCCTCATCGCTCGTGCTTTGGTCGTTCGCTGCCGCCGCGCTGTTCCAGGCGGCCCGCCGGCGCCGCAGGGCCTAGTTTGACCGCCTCTGCAAACGCAAAACCGCCCGACACGGCTCGGGCGGTTTTTTGGCCGGCGCGGGACCGCCTGACCGGGACGAACACTTTCGCCGCCTGTTGCGCGTCCACCGAACAGTCAGCCCATCGCCCGCAAGAGGCGGCCGGCTTGGCACCCCGGGTTCTCAGAACGAGAACCACCGGTTCGACTCACTGGTGTCTGTCTGAACGTTGGGCTGACCGGCGACGAGACCAGTTGCGGCGTGCAGCAAAAGCTTCCGATGAACAGGGGGCCTTTTGCATTTGCCGCTGGCGTCATTCCCCCCCATGCGGCTAGTTGACTTTACGCTCGAGGCGAGCAATCATACGGATCGCTGCGCTGCAAATAGCCGGATTTCCCGGCATTTTGCGGGTTTTTCCGGAGGATTGCTCGTGAGCCCGAGGCGAATCGCGATTGCGAAAAGAGTTGCCCAGAGTCTCTGCGCTTGACGCAGCGGCGCTCGGCAACTTTTTTTGTTGCTGCACAAGATGGCGCTCTCGCGAGAGAACGCAGTGAACATCTGTAGAACGGCATCCTGGCTTTCGGTGTGAGTTGTCGATGAGCCGCCGCTGAGGGTATCGTCAGCCAAGAGCGGTCAGGATTTTGTGGCCAAAATGAGATATTATTCATGTTTCCACGAGATAATGATTGATATTCTTGCCCGCCGCAATGGCTGCGGCGAAGCGTCCTGGTGTGAGTCTCTCTGACTGAAAAAGCGCGAGTATTCCGCTGCTGGGTTGGTTCCAGGTTTAGTTTCGAAAACACAAGTCCCTTTGAACTTTGCTCCCTGAAAGGTCCCGCTCATGAAAACGTCCATCACCCTGTTGTCGTTCGTTGCGACCTTGGCCGTTTGCTCGGCCGCCCAGGCCACTTATCTCGGCAATCCTCTGGTCAATAATGGGGCCACCGATGGCGACCCGCCGATGGTGATCTTGGGCCAATACAATGCGGCCGGCCCCGGGCCAACCTCCACGCTCGCCTTCACGACCGGCGGCACGGTCCACAACGTCCAGGTCTGGGATAATTCCGTGAACAGTTTCACGGCGTATCTGCTCCAGCCCGCGGGAACGGTCGGCGGGTTGCAGCAATTCACCGTCCTCGACGGCCAATCGTTCACCACGACGAATCCCGGTGGGATTGGTGGCATCGATACGTTTACGCTGACCCACGGCTGGAGCGTGCAGCCGGGCGACATGATCGGATTTGCAGGGGAAGGGCCCACCTACGCCACCGGCACCTTTCACGACGCCGGTTATGGGACGGATACCATGTACACGGCCACGCCGCCGACGGTCGGCCAGACCTACACGTTTGGGCTCAACCCGTCCGCGGCGACGTACCAGTACTTCCCGAACGGTCAGGATCCCCGCGTCTATTCGATCGGGGTCAACTTCACACCGACGCCCGAGCCCTCCTCGCTGATCCTCTGCGGCCTGGGCGCCGTCGGCCTGCTGCTGGCCGCCCGTCGCCGTCGCAAAGCCTAGTTCAGCCTGCCGCTCTGTTGTCAAAACCCAAAACCGCCCAGCATTGCTCGGGCGGTTTTTTATCGTTTGGGCAGTGGCTGCGCCCCGACTTTCAGAACCCCGATGCCAATGGCGTGAAGCAGAAAACCCTGTCTCTGCCGGACGGCGACGGCTCAGACGATCTCTACAGCTCGATCCGGAGCGGCCGATGTGCTCGATCGGCCCGGCCGCAGCTATACTCTTGGGGCCGGCTTTTCCGCATCGAGTCCCAATCTGGCAACACCCGAGATGACAACATCCGAAATGGCGAGACGCGCAATGGCGACACCCATGAAATCGTCCCCGCTCCGACCGAGTTTCCTGCTCCTGGCCGCTCTGTTCACTCTTGTCTGGTTGCCTTCCGCCGCACGGGCTGAAGACCCAGCGGCCAAAACCCCGCTGCCGACGGCCACGCCCCAGAGCCAGGATGTGCTGCCCGAGCGATTGGCGGCGCTACGCGGCGCGATGCAAAAATTCGTCGACGAGGGGCGGCACGCCGGCGTGGGATACGTCCTTGCCCGGGGCGGGCGGATCGTGGAGTGGCAGACGCTGGGCGTGCGCGACCTCAAGACCGGCAAGCCGTTTGGCGCGATACGATCTGCCGGATCTATTCGATGAGCAAGATCGTGACCAGCGTGGCCGTGCTATGCCTGGTCGAAGACGGACTGGTCAAGCTCGACGATCGGCTTGACGCCTGGCTGCCTGCGTTCAAAGACCCGCAGGTGATGACCGGCGGCACGGCCGACGAACCGAAGTTGGAGCCGGCCCGGCAGCCGATCACGATCAAGCATCTGCTGACCCACACCAGCGGCCACACGTACGACTTTTTCGGGCCCGACGGCATTCACCTGCTCTACCAGCGGGCCAACCTGTGGGAGTCGCCCTCACTGGAGGAGTTCGTGGTCCGGGCCGCTCGGCTGCCGCTCAAGGCCCAGCCCGGCGTCGAGTTCAACTACGGCATTGCCGACGACATCCTGGGAGCCGTGATCGAGCGGGCCAGCGGGCAGAAGTTCGAAGAATTTCTCAAGCAGCGGATCTTTGGGCCGCTGGCGATGCTGGACACTTCGTTCGATGTGCCCGACGAGAAGCGGGAGCGGCTGGCTACGCTCAGCCAGCGCGGGCCCGACGGCAAGCTGGCGACGACCGACCCGATCATCGGCGCGTATGCCGAGCCGGGACGCGGCTTCGCCAGCGGCGGCGGCGGATTGTTCTCGACCGTGGGCGATTATCTGCGCTTCGCCCAGATGCTGGCCAATCAGGGCGAGCTCGACGGCCGGCGCGTGATCGGCCGCAAGACGGTCGAACTGATGACGGCCAACCATCTGACTACGCTGACCAGGCCGAATCACCAGTTCAGCGAGGCCAACGGCTGGGGACTGGGCGTCGAGGTGCAATTGGACCTGGGCCGCAGCAGCCTGCCTGGTTCGCCGGGGGCGTTCGGCTGGTACGGGGCGGCGACGACGTACTGCCGCATCGATCCGCGGGAAAAGCTGGTGGCGGTGCTGTTCACACAGCACGTGCCGTTCAATGAGCAAAAGGTGTTCGAAGTGTTCACGGCGATGTATTACGCGGCGATAAGGTAAAGGATGAAGGATGAAGGCAGAAGGATGAAAAACGAGGACCGAGGACCGAGGAACGAGGAACGATCACTCCTTCATCCTTACTCGGACTTCCGGCGGATTCGCTCGAGCGAGCCGGTCTGCGGCTGGAACTGGTCGTCGCGAACCCAGGCGTCGCGCAGCAGCACGAGCAGCGAGCCGTCGGGGGCGAATGCCAGATCGACCGGTCGGGCCAGGCCTGTGGCGAACACTTCGGCCGGCACGGGGCGCTCGGGCGATTGCGGGTCGAGCGTCTTGATCCAGCCCAGCACGAAGTCCATGAAGAAGTAGCGACCGCGATACGCGGGCCCAAAGGCGTGCGGCGACGCTGCGCTGGGGCAAAACGCGCCGCCGCTGATCGAAGCGGCCGGATACCAGTAGATCGGGCCTTGAAAAGCAGCGTCGGCGGTCGGTCCGTGGTCGGCCAGCGGCCAGCCGTAATTGGCGCCGGCGCGGCCCACGTTGATCTCTTCGAACCGGCCGCCCACGTCGTTGATCAGCATTTGGCCTGTGGCCGGGTCGACGGCGAACGTGAACGGGTTGCGGCAGCCGCGGGCCCAGATGGCGCGGTACTTGCCCTGGGTCTGGTCGAGCAGCGGGTTATCGGCGGGAATGCCGCCGTCGGGATCCAGCCTGAGGATCTTGCCCAGCAGCGAGTCGAGCGCCTGGGCCGGCGCTTCGGCGGTTTGCTCTCCCAGGGCGACGTACAGCTTGCCGTCGCCGCCAAAATGGATCGCGCCGCCTTGATGCCCGGCCGGCACCTGGCCGCCGAGCTGCGACTGGTCGTCGCCTTCGAACAGGATGCGCTCGCTGCCGGGCACTGCTGTATTCTCGGCCGTCGCCCCGCTAGCGGCCGCCGGGGTGTTACCGGCGAGTGTGAGCCGGCTGACGCGGTGATGCGGGAACGGCTCGCGGGCCACATAGACGACATAAACGAACTGGTTGGCCTTGAAGTCCGGATCGACGGCCACGCCGATCAGGCCGCGTTCCCAGTGGTCGTCGACCGGCAGCTTGATGCACGGCTCGGGCAGCAGGCGATCGCGCTCGCGCAGCGGGTCGACGACGCGCAGCGTGCCGGTTTGTTCGCAGACCAGCACGCGTCCGTCGGGCATAATGGCCAGCGCCGTGGCGCCCGTCAGACCGGTGGCCAGCGTTTCGCGCTCGAAGCCGGCCGGCAACGACATCCGCCCTTGCACGCCGCTGCCGGGCGACGACTGTCCGGCGGCGCGGAGCGTCTCGAGAAAGGCCACGAGGTCGCAAAATTCGTCGGGCGTGAGCGTGCCGGCCAGATTGTCGGGCATGGGGGACGTGGCCGAGACTTTGCGCTGGGCGATTTCGTCCAGCGGCACCGTGATGCGCTGGCCCTGGCTGTCGACCAGCGTGAGCCGGCCGTCGGCCTCGATGGCTGCAAAGCCGCTGAGGACCTTGCCGGCGGAGGTCAGCAGGGTCAGGCCGCGAAAGCCCTCGACGATCTGGCGCGAGGGTTCGAGAATCGATTGGACGAGATGCTCGCGGCCGAGCTTGCCGCCGACGTTCGACAGGTCGGGGCCGAGATCCGCTCCGGCGCCGCCGATCTTGTGGCAGCGCAGGCAGGTGGTGCGCTTGTCGTCGCGCAAGAGGCGCTCGCCGCGTTGGGCGTCGCCGTGGTTTTCCTGCGGCGCCGCGGCGTATTGCGCCGGGTCGAAATCGGCCGCCCGGCTGGGGGCCAGGATCACGCAGGAAGCGAGAACCGAGAGCACGGCCGACGGCAAACGCAGCATGGTCGTTCGCTCCAGAGTCGTTGCGGTGAAAGTCTCGATGAAAGCAGGGTCCAGTATGACTTTGCCCGGCGACCGAATGCCAGTCCCAGGCCGGGGTTGCCCGGGTGCCGCCCGAACTGCCGCCGCGGTTGCGGTCGGCGGCGGGCCTGCCACGAACTCCGGGAGGAGTGTGCCGCGGCTCCGAATGCGCATCGCAAACGGCCGGACCGGTCGCCGGGCGATCACTTGGCAGCTCAAAACGATCGATTTTTCCGTCGGCACTGAATGTGCTTCCGCGTTGAATGAGGTATCCTTGTGTTGCCAAAAGCGCGGCGGCAAAACACGAGCGAGGGCGCGACCGGCGAAAACAGGATCAACGACCGACGAGCAACGACGGACAAAAGCCCTCACACTAACCTCTCCCTGCAGGGAGAGGAGTTGGGCCCATACGATCGACTCATTTTTTACCTGACCCAGGAGAACCATCATGAAGTTGCTTAATGTTTCACTTACGCTGGCCGTCCTGCTGACGGCAGGCGCGGCCGACATGGCCTTTGCCCGGGGTGGTGGCGGCGGAGGCGGCGGCGGACGTGGGGGTGGCGGCGGTGGAGGTGGCGGACGGATGGGCGGCGGCGGTGGTGGTGGAGGCGGCGAAAATCGGGCACCCGCGGGCGGCGGTGGCAACGTCAACGGCGGTGGCAACGTCAATGGAGGAGCGGGAAATGCCGGCGCGGCCGGCCGTTCGCAGGCCGCTGGTGGCGGCCAGACATTTGCCAACCGCAACGCGGCTGGCGGAGCAAATGCCGGCGGAGCAAATGCTGGCGGAGCCCAAGCCCACACTTCGTATTACCGCGGCAACGGCAACGGCAATTTCAATCGCAACAACTCGGCCTTCTTCGGCAACCAGGGCGGATTTGGCAATGCCTATGCCGGCAACCGCAACTTCAATAACTATGGCAACTATGGCGGCGGTTTTGGCTACGGCGGATATGGCGGCTATGGCGGATACGGACTGGGCTACGGCGGTGGCGGGTTCTTGCCGTTCTTGGGCGGCCTGGGCCTGGGCTACGGCTTGGGCGGCGGACTGGGCGGTTACGGCGGTGGCTATGGTGGCGGAGGCGGGGGTTACGGCGGCGGCTACGGCGGCGGTTACGGTGGCGGTTACGCGAACAACGGAACCAACAATGGACAGCCCGTCGACAATAACGTAGCAGCACAACAGGCCAACGAAGCGCTGGCCAATCCGCCGACCAGCAACGGCACCGACTACGTGACGCTGGGCGAAACAGATTTCCGCGCCGGCAAATATGAGCAGGCGATCGGCGCCTACCGCCATGCGTTTATCGACGAGCCGAACAACGCGGGCGTGATGATGCTCACGGCTCAGGCGCTGTTCCAAACCGGCAAGTGGACACAGGCCGCGGCCGCGACCGAGCTGGCCATCGGCGCCCTGCCCGAGGACAAGTGGGGCACCGTCGTGCAAAATTACACGCAGCTTTACGGCAACACGGGCGACTACACCAGCCAGCTCAAAGCCCTGGAAGCGGCCGTCAAGGAGAAGCCCGACGACCCGGCGCTGCGTTTCCTGCTCGGATTTCAGTTCGGCTATTTGAATTATCCGCAGCAAGCCGTGCGTGAATTGGGCAAGGCCGTGCAGTTGGAAGGTCGCGATCCGGCCGCCCGCAAGCTGCACGACGTGTTTGCCGCCAAGATCGGTGCGCCGCAGGTCGGCCCGGTGCCGAAATCGGACACGCCGGGCGGAGCCAACCCGGCAAAGGGCGCGGTGAACCCGGGGCCGCCGGCGCCAGGCGCCGTCGCGCCGAAAGGGGCAGCCGGCTAGCACGGTCGCCTTTCGAACCTGCTCAGAAGGCAGCGAGCCCGGGGTCATTCCTGGGCTCGCTGTGTTTGCTGCCGACCCCAAGTACCGGCATCCTCGGCGGCCGCTGGCGGCCGTCGGCCCGCGAAAAACGAAAATTTTTCCTGCGCCGAGTCACGCGCCCCCGGGCGCGTTGCTACAATGGCAACGTGGCAACGGAAACGGAGCAATTTTGGCTTCCCCGGGTGGGCCATCGGTAGATCGTAGGTCGTCGAGTTTCTTGGCGTACGCCATTTCTTCGCGTGCGGGCCGCGGATGCCTTTGGTTCTTAAGGCCGCCGCAGCGGGCGCGTCACAATCGGCTGCGGCACATCACGCACTCAGGCGCAGTTCGGGAAAGACGATGAGCAAGCGGCGCGGGCTCGGCTTTACCCTTGTGGAACTGCTGGTGGTGATTGCCATCATCGGTATCTTGATCGCACTGCTGTTGCCGGCGGTCCAGGCGGCCCGCGAGTCGGCCCGGCGCACGCAATGCGCCAACAACATCAAGCAAGTGGCGCTGGGCATGCTGCGTTTCGAGGGGGTCAAGGGGATCCTGCCGCCCAATATCAATAGCGGTGGATACGCGGCCACCGAGGTCGACACCTGTTGGATGGCCGCGATCCTGCCTTTCTTGGAATCGACCACGCTGACCAATCAATTGGTGCGGGGCGAAGCGGTGGGCGGCCCGGATAACATGCCGGTCTATATGACCCCGGTCCAAACCTACCTTTGTCCGTCGGACGGCATCAGCGGTCTCGACGGCCGCCAGCATGGACCCTATACCGGCGCCTGCTACGCGGACAGTCAATGGTGGGTCGATTCGCAAATGGCTTACACCAACTACAAGGCCTGCGCCGGGGCCAATTGGTGCTCGGGCGACTTCATCGTCTCGCAGCCGGTCGGCCGTTTCGCCGGCAACTGCGACGGACTGGATCACGGCAACGGCATCCTCTGCCGGACTTGGGGGCCGGTCATCACGACCCACCTCCGCGAGATCACCGACGGCACGTCCCATACCTTCGCCGTCGGAGAATCGATCGCCTGGTGGTGCGGCTGGACCAACTGGGGTTGGACCAACGGCTCGACGGCCACCTGCGCCATTCCCTTGAATTATCAAGTCGGCGGCCAGTTGGACTTGCACACCGTGTGGGACAACTTTGCCGACAACTATTCGTTCTTCAGCAATCATCCGGGCGGCGGACAGTTTGCCATGTGCGACGGCAGCGTGCTGTTCGTCGCCAACGAAATCGACCTCAACCTGTACCGCGCCCCTAGCCACAATCTCGTCGGCCGAAATTGCCAGCCCTCCATGATCAGCCTTCCACTCTTTTTTGCGCAAGTGCGACATGATGCATCGTCTGGCCAAACTTTCGCTCGTCGTCGCGCTGGCGATCTGGTGCGGCTGCAACAACTCGGCCGGGCCAAAGCTCGCGCCGGCAGGCGGCGTGGTACGCTTCGCAGGCAAACCACTGGTCGGCGCCCGGGTGATCTTCAATCCGGCCAGTGGCCGGCCGGCCACTGCCACGACCGACGCCGAGGGCCGGTTCCAGTTGTCGACATTGCGGCCCGGGGACGGCGCCATGCTGGGCCCGCATCGCGTGGCTGTGATCGGGCCCCGCGACGGGTTCGAACGCATGCCGGGCCCGGGCAAAGCGCCCGCGCAGCCGCCCCGGCCGGCGGATTGCCCAAGCGGTATTCCACGCCGGAAACCTCCGGTTTGGAATTCGAAGTGCAGCCCGACGCGAAGAACGACTTCGTGCTGGAGCTGGAGTGAGCGGCCCACCGCAACTTCGGCCGGCGCCGCGCACCGCCGTTTGGCTCAGGCCGCCGTTTGGCTCAGGCCGCCGTTTGCCCGGCCGTTCTTGTCCACGCGAGTCTTCGACGTACCCCGTTCTTTGGCGTCGAGGCCACAAGAAACAATAAAACCGACGGCAATTTAATTGACTGCCTGGCGAGCGGAAACTAAAATCGATCCCTGGGGCGTGGTGTTTCCACCGCAGCGATGCTCAATGGCTCAGCGGGGCCGCCCCTATTTTGCCCATCCGCCCGGAGTGGTTCCGGGCCATTCCAAGACAAAACGTCGATGCCTTTCTTTCAATCGAAGGAGATCTCGCATGCGCCTTTCACTATTCGCGTTGGTTGCCGTTGTGGCGCTTCCCTTGGCCCAAGTTGTGGCGGATACCATCGCTTACGACAACCAGCCGACAGGCGGGTTGCAGAATTATGGCAACAACCTGGGGCTCGACTTTACCGTCAACAGTCCGATCCTAATTACGCAATTGGGCGCATTCGATAACGGCGTGGTTGCCAATCTGAACGGCGTGGCGGGTGGCACGGGCATCGACGTCGGCATCTTCAGCCTCAGCTCGGAGACACTGGTCGGCACCTCGGTGCATTTCAATTCGACGACCGACGCCGGCACGCAGATCAACGCCGACGCGTTCTTGCCGGTGCATATCAATTTGCCGGCCGGCAATTACACGGTCGTGGCGTTGAACGACGGCAATTACAATTCGGGCGGCGGTGTGAACGCCAGCAGCACGGAAAACAGCGGCGGCGGGCTGATCTCGTTTATCGGCGGCGGCCGATACGGAAACGGACCTACGCTGGCATTTCCGGGCGGTACCGATGGTGGCCCGACCAACCGTTACGACGCCGGCACCTTCCAGTTCAGAGCGGCGCCTGAGCCCTCTTCGTTCGTCCTGGGCGCCCTGGGCGTGGTCGGCCTGTTGTGGGCCGCACGGCGCCGGCGAAAAGTTTAGTTCGGCTGCGTCGCAAAACACGGAACCGCTCGGGCAACGTGCTCGGGTGGTTTTCTTGCGCTCCGGTCGAATCGGCTGCCTGTCGGGCTCAGCAGCGTTCGCACCGGATGCTTGCGCTCGTTCGACAAGCGGGCCATGCGAGCAAGGCGTGCCCGCAGCGCGCAGACAAGGCCGCGCGGATTTGGTCCGGCGGCCTTCTGTGCATGACCTGGATGCCAGCTACCGTCAGCTGCCAGTGCCGGCAATCGACGCGGCAACGTTGCTGAAGGTCGTCTTGGCATTCGTGCCCACAGTGCTGATCGCCGCCATGCAGACGATCACGATCAGAGCCAACATCACGGCGTATTCGACCGCGGTGGGCCCGTCTTCCGATTTCAGAAAACGCTGCAACTTGGAGACAATCGCCTGCATGATACAACTCCCGAGAAAGTGACCGCACGTTGAACCAAGATTCGAACATCCGCACCCGTCGCGTCGCCTACTGAAACACTAGGTCAGAGAGTGCCGGGGGGGAGGAAAACTTGAGTCCAGTCGGCCAGAATTCCCTCCCCGCGACCAATCGTGTACGGCTTGTGCCGGCGCGCGGACTGCCAGAGCGCACGGTTATGCCGGTTAACCAGAGTTTGCCGGCGGCGGCGGCAGACGATTCTCGGCAAAACGCCGTGACTCGCGGCATCCAGCATTGCGGCGCGCCCCCCGGCTGTGCTAGCTTGCACGAACCATCGTTTCAACTACCTGTCGAAACGCTCCGGACGACAGGTGCGAGAGGTGTCGATACGGCCGAGTTTCTGGCCCGAGTCGTTGATTCCAGGAGATGCAGGATGCAGCGATGCTGGGTGAACGGTGAGCGGGTCGTCATCTGGGCATTCAATCCGACGCGCGAAGCATTGGCGGTCATCGTGAACGCCGGCGGCACGCCGCAAGAGCCGGGGCCATGGGTCCAGACCGACAGTTGCCCGGGCGTGCTCAAGCTGACGGATTACTACCTGATCTGTCGAGTGCTTCCCAAGGACATTGCGCTGGTGCCACCCACCGAGCGGCTTGCGCCGTCGGTTCGGCGGAGTAGCGAGCCCGGCAGCCTGCGCTGGCATCTCGAACAGATCAACCAGATGAGTGCGAGCGAAGCTGCGCCTCGACTGCTCGCTGCTGCGCGACGTGCTTGAGCAGCACGGTTATCGGGTGGCCGAGAGCCCGGCGGAGCGGGGCGACGCGGACCGCGCAGATATGGAGTGCGGAGATACGGTCGAGAGCCAAGCGGCCTACCGCGAACCGGTTGACAGCCAACTGCACCCGGCCGGAACGCACTGACTGCCGATTTGGAAATCTCCTTCACGGTGCGCGGTTCATCGGGTTCCACAGGCGCCGCACAAATCAGGATCGTTCGTGGTAAGATCGACCCACGATGCGCCTTAACGCTCACCGGGGATGATGTCGATCGATTGGGGACGCACCCGTGGACTTGGAACTCACAGGAAATGTCGCCGCGGTGATCGGAGGGGCCCGGGGATTGGGCCAGGCCATCGCCCAAGCACTGGTCGCCGAAGGCGCGGCACGTGGCGCTGGTCGACGCCTTGCCCGAAGTGCAAACCACGGCCGAGCAGTTGGCCCGCGGCGGCCGCGCGGCCCAGGCCTGGATTGCCGACGTGACCGACTACGCCGCCGTGCAAGATGTTGCCGGTCGCATCGGAGCGAGCCTGGGACCGGTCGAACATATTTTTTTCGCGGTCGGGATCGGATCGGGAAAATTCGGCTTTCCGTTCTGGAACCTGGAGCCCGGCGATTGGGAGCGCGTGCTCAGGGTCAACCTGGTCGGGGCCGCGAATGTGGCCCACGCGTTTGCGCCGGCCCTGGCCGAGGCACGCCGCGGAACCATGCTGTTCATCTCGTCGATCGCCGGACAGATCGGCTCGCAGACCGATCCGCCCTATAGCGCGGCCAAGGCCGGCTTGATCAATTTCGCCCAGTGCGCGGCCAAAGATCTGGCGCCCTACGGCGTGCGGGTCAACACGCTTTGCCCGGGCATGGTGCAAACGGTGCTCAATCGTTCGGTCTGGCAGGCCTGGGCCGACGGGCAGCCGGCCGAGTCGCGGCGGCCGTACGAAGAGTGGGCGGCGGAAAAGATTCGCTCCCTGGTGCCGCTGGGGCGTTGGCAGACCCCCGAGGATGTGGCTGCCATGGCGGTCTTTCTGGCTTCGCCGCGGGCGCAGAACGTGACCGGTCAGACGATCAACGTCGACGGCGGTTTCGTGATGCACTGGTAGACGGCGGCCGTCGACATGCTCACGAGACGAACAAGTCCGGCAGCAACTCCTCGCCGGGCACGCAGGCGTATTGCGAAAAATCCTGCACGCCGCGCTCGCGGAGGAAATCCTCATCCAAGAGCGTTTGTCCGCTCAGGGCCAGCCCGGCCGTGGTCAGAATGTGGTAAGCCGCCTCGGCGACGATTTGCGGTTGCCGGGCGTGCCTGCGGCCCTGTTCGCCGATCAACATTTCGACGGCCGCGGTGTCGATGATCGTGCGCGGCCAAAGCGAGTTGACGGCGATGGCGTCGGCGGCGAATTCCCGCGCCATGCCCAACGTACACAGGGTCATGCCGTACTTGGAAATCGTGTAGGCCAGATGCGCGCCCAACCACTTGGGATCGAGCGACAGCGGGGGCGACAGGTTGAGGATGTGCGCAGCGCGCGACCGCTTGAGGTGCGGGAGGCAAGCCTGCGAGCAAAGAAACACCGCCCGGGCGTTGACATGCTGCATCAGATCGTAGCGTTTCAAGGGCGTCTCGGCCGTCGAAGTCAGGCTGATGGCGCCGGCGTTGTTGACCAACGCGTCGATGCCGCCGAATGCTTCCACGGCCCGGGCCACCATCCGCCGCACGTCCTCTTCGCTGCGGACATCGACCGCCACGGACAGGGCTTTGCCGCCGGCGGCTTCCACCTCGGCGGCGACCGTGTGAATGGTTCCCGGCAGCTTGGGATGCGGCTGGGCACTCTTGGCGGCGATCACCAGGTTTGCCCCGTCGGCGGCCGAACGCAGGGCGATGGCCCGGCCGATGCCTCGGCTGGCGCCCGTCACGATGATGGTCCGGCCGGCGAGCGAGTTCATGGCTTTGCTTGAATTGGCACGAAGGTATTACAAGGCAACGTCGCCAGGGCGCAGGGGAGAGGACGAGAGATGACACGGGAACGCAGAACACGGCGCGTTAGCGCGGCGATCGATCTAGGCTTTGCCGCGGCGACGGGCGACGAAAAGGCCCAGCGCGATTGCCAGGCCCCAGACGACGATCGAGGCCGGTTCCGGGGTCGGTGCCGGATTGATTTGCGATTGGGCGGAGTCCGGGAAATTGATGGTGATCGTTTGTCCTACCGCCGCCTGGGCGACCGTGAAATCCATCGTGCCGGACTGGCTCAAGTTGTCGGGGGCTCGTTGCACGTTCCCCATGACGGCCGCCAACATGAATTCGTCGCTATTGGCAGTCATGTTAAACATGCCCCCATTGAACGCTCCGAGATTCACGGTGGCGTTGGTGCTTCCGCCGGCATTGGCGATGGCGGTCGTCACGCTGAAACTGGTAATGGAAAACCCGGCGGGCAGTGTTACGCTGCCCTGTAAGGCGGTGGTGTCGATATACGTGCCGGCCGTATTGTCGAACGAGCGCTGGGCACCCCACGAAAGCAGCAGCGTTTTGCCAACATCCGCTTGGGTGGCGGTGTAGCTGTAGCTGCCGGCGCTGATTTTGAAGCCGTTGTCCAGATTCGAAAAACTGGTGGTGTCGGTAACGGTGCCCGCGCCCGTGAGCGAGATAATCACGTGGGGCGTGTCGCCCGGGGTGTACGCGGCGTCGCCGAAAAACGTCACGCCGGCGAACGACCAGGACGTCGAAACAAAAAGGCAGGCCGCAATCAGGAGCAAGGACCGAAGAGCTTGCTGAGCGCTATGCCGATTCATAGCATTCCCCTTGTGCAATGGGGTCTTTCAGAGCTAAAGCCCAGGACCGGCCCGGGCTGACACCGCCCGCAATTGTAAACCGACCGACTCCCCCATGCCTACATTCCGAGCGAAATAGTGGGCAGCAAACCGCTTGGCAGATTCAACCAAGGCGCCCGGCGGCCCAAAGTGCATCGCGATCCGGCCGAAAGCTTGCTTGTCGATTCCGACCGGGCGCGTTACCATTCGGACAGTTCGCCGGGCCTGGCACGACTGCGTCTTACCGGACGTTGCCTGCCGGGACAACAGCGGGCAATTTGCGGCATTTTCTCTGCCATGTTCGTGCTGTCGATGTCTCTTTTCGCGGAGCCGATAAGAAAGCTCGCCGGGAACCAACAGGCTTCGGCCGCGTGTACAGCCGCCTGATCCTTCGGGGTCGCCAAGGGCGGATCACACAACCCGAAGCCAAGGTATCCCACCTTATGGAAAGCGGGCTCTCGAAAAACGCATCGCCACGGCATTGCGGTGGAGATTTGCCACCTTCGTATTCCCCATGTCCAGCCTCGCCGAACAACGCGATCGACTTGTCGAACTGATCGGCCGCTTCGGCAGTTGCGCCGTCGCCTTCTCCGGCGGAGTCGATAGCGCCGTCGTGGCCAAGGCCGCGCGGCTCGCCCTGGGTGACCGGGCGGTCGCCGTGACGGCCACGAGCGCCAGCCTCGCCGCCGGAGAACTTGCCGACGCCCGGCGTCTGGCCGCACTCATCGGCATTCGACATCTGGTGATCGACACCGACGAACTTTCCAACCCCGACTACGTCCGCAACGCGCCCGACCGCTGCTACCACTGCAAGACCGAGCTCTATACGCAGATCGAGCGCCGCCGCGACGAGCTGGGCGTGGCCGTGATCGCCAATGGCGCCAATCGCGACGATCTGGGGGACTATCGGCCGGGAATGCAGGCCGCCGCCGAACACCGCGTCCGCAGCCCGCTGGCCGAATGCGCTTTGGGCAAGGCGGAAGTGCGCCGCCTGGCGGCCGAGTGGGATTTGCCGGTCTGGGACAAACCGGCCACGCCCTGCCTGAGCAGCCGCCTGGCCTATGGCGAAAGCGTCACCCCCGAGCGGCTGGCGATGATCGACCAGGCGGAGCAGTTTCTCAAGCGCCAGGGGCTGGGCACGCTGCGAGTCCGGTTTCACCAAGGCGACCTGGCGCGGATCGAAGTGTCTCCGGATACGATCGAGCGACTTTGCCAAGAGGAAGTCCGCCAGGCCCTGGTGGCCGAGCTCACGCGGCTGGGCTTCAAATACGTCACGCTCGACCTGGAGGGTTTTCGCTCGGGCAGTCAGAACCGGGTGTTGTCGCCGGGCGCACCGGCGCTCGTCGATCTGCCCGTGCTCGAGTAACCGGCTACGGCAACTTCAGCGGCCTTTTTTCGAGCCGGCTCGCGACACCCAGCCCATCGCCAACTGGCTGGGCGTGCCGCCGAACGCCTTGGCAAAGGCCGGTTCGAACGGAGTGCCCGAGTGTACGGCGGCCAGCAAAGAGTTGAAGCGGGCGGTGTTGGCCATCAGCACTTTGACGAAGCTGTAGCTGAGCGCATCCGCGTCCTCGGGATGCATGACCCCGGTCTGGAAGTCGTCGGGATTCTTGCATTCGCCCAGGCTGGTCATGATGCGCTCGTCCCAGCCGCGCACCAGCGGGTCTTTCGGATAGAGCCGGGCCGCGACGGACCGGCCCGCACCTTCGGCAAACCATTTCGGTATGCTGCCCTCGCCCTGGCCAGCTACGTAAACGGCGGCGATCTGTTCGCTGAGCAGAGCGGCCAGCGAATACTCGGAATTCTTCGGCGGCACGACGCAAGCATAGGCGTCGACGACCGAGTAGCGCCAATGGCCGTGCGACTCGGACGGAATCTCGCGCTGTTCGAGCATCGTGCCGATCTCGTTGTAGTCATATTTTTTCTGGAAGACGAAAATCGTCAGGCGGCCTTTGATGAACGGGGAGTCGCCGGCCAGCTTGAGCGTCTTTTCGATCTTCGGCACCTGTTCTTCGGCCAGGCGGCCGATTTCTTCCAGCTCTTTGATGCCGAGGGTGCCGTAAACCAGGAAGTGATCCGTCTCGCTGGCTTCGGACGGCATGTCGGGCATGGTCGTCCGCCAGTTCTTGACCGCCAGGTTCGAACGGTCTTTGGTCAGCTCTTCGTGCGTTTCCGTCCTGGCCCGGAAGATGGCCACGACCTCGGTGATCGCCTGCTTGGCTTCCGTTCCGTCGAACTTGGCCCCGCCGGCGATCCATTTCTCGAACTTGGCAATCACATCGTCGGCCAACGGGGGTTTGCCCATCGGCATCCGATCGCCGCCGGCGGTGCCGCGGAGTTTGCGGATGATCAGACTTCCGGCCGCATTGCCCGGCGTCAAGGGCGCGCCGCTCTCGCCCCCCTGGAGCATGCGGGCGAACGTATTCATGCCCAGCCGGCCGCGCGGGTTTTGGTCGCCGTGGCAGCCGGTGCAATTGGCCAGCAGCACCGGCGCGATGTCGCGGGAGAACAGCACGTCCTCTTTGCCGGTGGCCTGCACGACGGCGATCTTGGGCTGCTCGGCCGGCGGCGTGCCGGCCGCAGGCGCCCCGCCCAGCCGGGCCGTCGGATCTTTGCCGTCGAACTTGGCCCCTTCGTCGATCCACTTGGTCAACATGGCCAGCTCGTCGGGCGAGACCGTGCCGCCGCCGCGAGGCATGTCTTGCTGTTCGATCAGCTCGATCATGCGACTGGTCTTTCCCTTGCCCGGAAACAGCACGATGCCGTCTTTCGAGCCCTTCATCAACTGCGCGTAGCTCGACATGTTGAATTCGCCGCTGGATTTTTCGATGTGGCAGCGGCCGCACTTGCCGACCAATAGGGGCGTGACCTGCTTGGTAAAGCTGATCTTGCCTGCCGCCGAACCGCCGCCGCCGCCTGCCGCCGGCGCCGGCTCAAGCGCTGGCAGCGTGATGCCTTCGGCGGCCAGCAGGCCGTGGGCCTTGGTGATGCCCTTGCGCAAGCCGGAGGTGAGCGATTGCAATTGCTTGGCGTCGTCGTCGGCTTCGAGCTCGGCCAGCAGCTTCTGCGCTTCGGCGAGCGTTTCGCCGGCCTCTTTGAACTTCTTCGCCGTATACTGGCGACCGGCCTTCTTGACCAGCGATTCGGCCGAGTTGGCCTTGGCTCGCTGCTGCGGAGTTGGAGCTGCCCACAAGACGCTTGTGAGGCCGACGACCAGGCGGCAAATCGCCAACAGTCGACCGGCGGCGGCCAGAGTTGTGCCGCCAGCAGTCGCATGGGTCCGGACGAAACCGTAGGGAGCAGCAGTCCGTTGTAGCAAGACAGGCAGGCGGTCGGCGCACGCATGCACCTCGTTGGCGAAAGTCTCGGTTCCGGTGGCCAGTCGTGGACGCCGCAAGGCCGCAACCGGTCGGCAATGCCACAACATCCATTTCGTCGATTATAGGCGGGATTATTCTCTGCAAGCTATCCGAACCGCCGACTTGCGGCGCTGCGCTGCTTGATGGCGTGCGGAAAATCGCCAGGCCGCGGCCAAGCCACCGACTTGCCCAGCCAGCGGCGAAATCGCCAGGTCGCACCGGCGCACCCCTTGTCGAGCAGGCTGTTAGAATAACCGCCAATACGGACCAAGCCCAGGGTTTCCTGGTCCCCCTGGGCTTCGTTTGACAGCCAGTGCGACATGCCCGCTCGACGATCACGTCGCGCTCGGCGACACGGCATTCAAGCCAACCGCTTGGCGGCGTGATGCCGTCGAGAGACCTGCGCTTGCCGATGGCCAAACGCCGCGAGGCTTTGTAACCGTGTTCCAGGGCGAACCACTCGGCATAGCGTTCGCGGTCGACATAGCGGGTGTTGCGGGCGTCGACCAGATGACCTAACTCGTGAATCAGGATATTGTTGAGATAAAAGTCGCGAACGGACTGCTCGCTCCAAACCAGCCTCCACTCCTGGGCCGACTGCTGGATCCAGCGTCCGCCATACATCCGGGCTTCGTTTCGCTGCGCCGGCGTGGGGGGCGAGTTGTAGTCTTCGACCAGGCTCTCTTCGATCGGATAGAGGTACAGCGACGAGCCCCATTGCATTCCGTAGCAGGGAAAACTCTGCTTCTTGCGGGTCATACCGCTGAGCTGAACCACCTCGAGATTTTCCAGGAACACCTCGGGCAATTCGGCCAACCGGGTGCGAATGTCGGCAGGCGTGAGAATATGGCGAAACCCGGGGCCGGGCGGTTTGACGACAACCCGGTAGTCCTTGCCCTGCTCGGTCGGCTCGTACCAATCCTCGGGCGGAATGAAGGGCAACTGCTCGTTCCGCTGGCCGCCTCGAGCGAGTTTGTTGATCAGCACGCCGCGCCGGCGGTGCGTCTTGGCGGTGGCCATGGCGCTGTGTTGCTTGGGCTTGGGAAAGCGGCCCCCAAAATTGAGTTCGCGGCGGCTTTGCATGGCAATGACCTGTACCTGCGTGTGTCAGGCAGCACGAGCCACTCCATGGAAGAGCACCGCACAGTAGCTGCGGATGCCCTTGCTGCGTCCGCTCCTGCGGATGGGCTGAAGAAAGGACTCGCCGGCTATGGGAAAGCCGACAATTCCATCCTACGTACTGCCCATGGCCAAATTCAAGTAAATGACACAAGTCACTGTCCGGCAGGGCCTTGCGACGCAAGAATTATGGCCGTCAACTTTCCGGAATGGGCTATTGACGCAGGCCGAAAAAATGCTTCACTCGGGGGGCGAAAATCGCCGCCAGCGCGTTTCTGGTCGACTGCAGCGCGGTGGACCGCAAAATCCACCGAGCGCGAGTCGAAAAGCGCAGCCTGCGCGGCTGGTTCTGGCGCGCGACGGTGCGTCCGACCGTGCGCGCGCGGCTAGCGGGGAATGGCACTAACGTAAGGAAAGTCTCTGCCTGTAGGAGGCGACTCCGATCGCCGACATGCGGGCCAAACGAGTGCGAGTCGGCGATCGGAGTCGCCTCCTACAAGCCCTTAACTTAGTGCCATTCGCGGCTAGCGGGCAGAATGGCCGCCGAATGCCGCAGGGCAAGTTTGGCAGCCAGCCAGTCGCCATTCGCCCAATGAGCCCGCGGCCCAGAGGAGCCAGCGGCCCAGAGGAGCCAGCGGCCCAGAGGAGCCAGCGGCTAGGAGCCGGATCCGCCGCCGTTGTCTTTCGGCTTGAGGGCCGGCACATTCGTTTGGAATGCGGGCAGGTCGTCTTCCGCTTTGCTGGTGCTCGGTTCACGCTGCGCCGCCGGGGCCTGCTTCGGCGTGTCCGAACCGCTCAGACCTTTAGTAATCATGTAAATGCCCGCGCTGCCCATCACCAAGCTGAGCACCAGACCGCCAACGAGCACCATCCACATCCCGGGCGGGCTCGGCGCTGCGGGCCGCCGGCCGCGGCGATCGCTTTCGGACGCTTCTTTGGAATTCTTCTCGCCGGCACCATCCGCGGGCAGACTGCCGCGGCCACTGCCGTTCGCACGGCTGCTCGTCGTCGGGCGGCTGCTGCGGTCCCGGGCTTTTTCCTTGCCCTTGTCCTTGGATCGGCTGCGGTTCCGGGCCGAATCGCTGCGCGGCTTCTCGACGTTATCGCCCGTGGCAGGCCGCGAGCCCGAGTCGGCCCCGGCGGCGAACTCCATGTCGCGGAACGGATTTTCCTCTAGGGACTTGGCCACCGGCAATTTGAATTTTTGCTTGCTGGAATCGCCCGGGCGGCGGGTGCGCCCGGCCGGGACGGCCCCTTGATCGTGCCCTGGTCGAGATCGGAAACCGTGTCCTCGGTACCCGAGGGGCGCTCGGTCGGCAGGGGCGTGGCCGCGGGAAAACGCCGCCGGACGGGCGCATGGCGCGTGCCGCTGTCCCCCGGTGCAGCGCCTTTGCCCACGGCTGCC
Organism: uncultured Planctomycetia bacterium; assembly: GCA_963699445.1. Lineage (GTDB taxonomy): Bacteria > Planctomycetota > Planctomycetia > Pirellulales > PALSA-1355 > CAWCAX01. Next base: position 309,673 of record CAVOTX010000011.1, on the reverse strand, counting down.
AGTCTGCCGGACGAACCGCCGACGAGTCTGCCCGAATCGCCGCTGCTGGCCGAGTCGGTGACCCCCCCAGCTCCATCCAGCCAACCGTTGAGCGCTTGCACGACTTCGGCGGCCGTTTGGAAGCGGCCCTCGGGCGATTTGCACATCATGCGATTGCAGATTTCGACCAGTTCAGCCGGTGCGTCAGGCCGGTCGTTGAAGATGCTGGCCGGGTTCTGCGTCTGGTGCATCATCAGTCGCTGGGGCAAGGTTCCCTCGGGGAACGGCGGATGCCCGGTGAGCACGAAGTATAACGTGCAGCCCAATCCGTAGATGTCGGCGCGCCGATCGACGGTATGGCTGTTAAGGGCCTGCTCGGGCGCCAGATAGTCGGCTGTGCCGAGCACGTTTTCGTCGTGGGCGATCGTTAGCGAAGCCTTATCGCTGTTGGAAAACTTGGCCAATCCCAGGTCCAGCACCTTGACCGTGCCTTTGGAATCGACCAGCAAGTTGGCTGGCTTGATGTCGCGGTGGATCAGGCCCGCTTCGTGCGGCGTGATCGAGTCCGGCAGCCGCCTGGGCGATGTAATTGGCGGCCAGGTAAAAGTCGAGCGGGCCGCTCTCCTTGACGATGATTTGCAGATCCCGGCCCTCGACATACTCCATCACGAGGAAGTGGGTCTTATCCTGGTTATCGATGTCGTAGGCCCGAACGATATTGCGGTGATCGAGCGCGGCGGCAGCTTGGGCCTCCAAGTGGAAGCGGGCCAAATACGACGAATCTTCGACCCGGCCCTGCGGTAAGACCTTGATGGCCACCAGGCGCTGCATCAGCACGTGCTCGGCCAGATAAACGCTGCTCATGCCGCCGGTGCCCAGATGGCCCAGCAGCTTGTACTTGCCGAGAAAAAAGCCCTTATGCTTGCCGCCGAGCAACTTGTCGCACTGCCAGCGCGTCAGCAGGCCCGCCTTGATCAGGGCCTCGGCCAGATAGTCGGCATCCTGCAGTTGTTGGGGAGACCCCTGACTGCGAGCATCAGCAAGCACAAGCTGGAGCTGATCGACCTCGACCAGCTTGCTGCGCTGTACTAATTCGAGAAATTTTTCGACCGGTAACTGGGCCATGCTGGCGGCCGAACGATCGACCCCGTGCCTACTGCGTCCGTTGGGAAGGGCAGGAAGTACGCACCCTCAAGGAAATCTTTTCGCCGCTGCGCTCCTCACCCACCGCGCAGGATCTGCCGGAAATCGCCGGCGACGCACCGAAACCCTTCTTCCTGGAGAGATTTCGGTTATTTTGAAAATAACACGGACTTCGCCCCATTACTAGCGCCGGTTTCGCCGAAATTGTTAGCACCTTGAAATTTCCGGCGGCGCCGGCACCCCCTTGGGGACTATAATCGCCGCCGCCGGTCCAAATCAGGCCACCGCGAAATCCGCACCGCGGCAAAATCGAAAGCCGCGGCAAGTCGCGGACCGCTTGCCGCTGGGCGCCCTGCCGGCTGGGGGCCATTTCCCGGGCCTCCGCCGGGTTGGATTGCCATATTCCATGCTCGAAACGACTCTCTACACACGCCTTGGGTGCCACCTCTGCGATCAGGCGAAACAGATCCTCGTGCGCCACGGACTTATCCCGCGCGAGGTCGATATCGACGCCGACCCGGAGTTGAAAGCCAAATACGATCAATGCGTTCCCGTGGTCTCGATCGGCGGCAAAGAGCGTTTTCGCGGCCGGATCGACGAACTGCTGCTGCGGCGATTGCTCGACCATGAAGTTTCTCCTTAGGAAGTTTCTCCTTAGGAAGTTTCTCCTTAGGAAGTTTCTCCTTAGGAAGTTTCTCCTTAGATAGGTCCGCCGGCTCGGCGGCAGCTCATGCCTGATTGCTTGATCGTCGGCGGCGGCGTGATCGGCTTGTCGCTGGCCTACGAACTGGCCGGGCGAGCGGCTCGAGTTCGCGTGATCGACGCCGGTCGGCCGGGTGGCGAGTCGTCTTGGGCGGGAGCCGGTATTCTACCCCCCGCCGGGGCGCACAGCCCGGAAGCGGTTGCCCTGGATCCGGTCTCCGTGGATCCGGTCTCCCCGGATCCGGTTTCCCCGAATCCAGTTTCCCCGAATCCAGTTTCCCCGAATCCAGTTTCCCCGAATCCAGTTTCACAGCTCACCGCGCTGAGCAATCGCCTGCACGCCGAGTGGCACCAGCGGCTCCTCGCCGACACTGGCATCGACAACGGCTATCGCCGCTCGGGCGGGGTTTACCTGGCCCGGGAGGCCGCCGGCGAGTTGGCGCTGCGGCAAGCGGCTGCCACCTGGAAGCGGGACCGGATCGAGTTCGACGAACTGGCCGATCGCAGGGCGCTGGCCGATGTCGAACCGGGGCTGGATCCGAGCGGCCCATTGTGCGCGGCGTTTTACCTGCCCGGTGAGTGCCAGATTCGCAACCCTCGGCATGTGAAGGCGCTCGTGGCCGCCTGCCTTGTGCGCGGCGTGGAAATCTCCAGCGACCTGGCGGCCGAGGATTTTGTGGTCCGCGGCCCGCGCGTGGACGCAGTCCGCACGCGTGCTGGGCTGATCTCGGCCGATCGGTTTTGCATCGCCAGCGGCGCCTGGAGCAGCGCCTTGTGGGCCGCATTACCGCTCCGCCCCCGATCCGGCCGGTGCGCGGACAAATCGCGCGGCTAGCGTTGCCCTCGCGGCGGCTGACGCGCGTGGTCAACGAGGGACTGCGGTATCTGGTGCCGCGCGACGACGGCCGCGTGCTGGTGGGTTCGACCGAGGAGGATGCCGGCTTCGACCGCAGCACCACGACATCGGCCATCGACGAATTGCAACAGTTCGGCCGCTCGCTCTGTCCGGCGCGGTCCAGGCAGCGCTCGAGCGCTGCTGGGCCGGTCTGCGGCCGGCTTCGGCCGATGGCCTGCCCTACTTGGGACGCATCTCAGGATTCGAAAATGCCTTCGTGGCGGCCGGTCACTTCCGCAGCGGATTGCAACTTTCGACCGGCACGGCAGTCGTCATGGCGAGCTTGCTCGGCGGCGACCCGGCACCCTTCGATCTGGCTCCCTTCCGCGTCGATAGGCATGCGGCCGTCTGAGCCTCGCTGTGCGGTGCGGCTCACTCGGGCGGCTAGGTCGAATAAATCCACTGCCCCAGAATCATCGCCGGCAGGATTAACATCAGAATCAACAAGGCCGGCAGCGGGCCAGTCGTCGCCAGGCAGGCGCCGGCGTCGATGATGATCAGTGACAAAATGCAGTTCTTGACGGCCACCTGGACGATTGGCGGACGCGGGTCGGCCACCGCCCGCATGCAGCGCCAGACCACCATCGCCGCGATCACGCACCAGAATAGATTCCAGCGCTCGGGCGTGGGGTCCAGCTGCGGATCGACCCCGACGCGCCAGGCTGGGTACCAGGCCACCAGGGCGATTCCGGCCAACATGATCAACGTGCTGACCGTAAGCCCAGCGCGATGGCTCGCTTGGGCCTCGGTCCGCGCGAACCAGGTCACGCCGGCGATATACAAGCCGATGCCGCCGGCCACGAGCCCATAGTAATCCTGCCAGACAGCGGTCGCGGCGCTCATGCCCAACAGTACGTTGAGCAGCCGGCAGCCGCCCATGGCCAGCGGGGCCAGGAGGGTCGGCTTGAGCCAACGGTCGTAGGCCACCACAAGAGCCGCGAGTCGCCGTGGCCACGATGCCGGGGAGAAGGCGGCCGACAAGCAGACCGGCTGTCCAACCGGCGCATATGCCAACGACCAACAGCCCGAACCCCAATCGCGCGGCGGTGGCCCGCGCAATTCGACCGGAAGGAATCGGCCGGGTCGGCCGCTCCTGGGCATCGAGCTCGGCGTCGAACAGGTCGTTGAGCACCATGCCGGCCAGATACAGGGCTGCCGAGGCGGCGCCGAGCGAGACCAGCAGTGTCCAGGCATCCCGCGGACCCTGCGCCACCAGGTAGCCCATGGCCACGTCGGCGATCGCCGTGAATACGTTCGGCAGCCGCAGCAATTCGAGATACGGGCGGATCGAGTGCGGGGCGTCGCTGGCCGCGGCTGGCTGATCGGTTGCGGGCATCGAATTGGCTCCCTGAATCAACGGCCCACGCGATCGGTCACCGCCGACGCAAGCCTAACATGCTTTCTCGCGAAATGCTGCGAGCAAATGCTTTTTTTCGGAATCGACGCAAGATATACTACTGGCCGCTGGTTCGCGACTGGTGCTACGGGCGTCCGCGCTGCCGGCCGAATCCGATCACGTCGGAATTCATTCCATGCATCTTTCTGTGCGTCAACCCGGCAACTGCAATGCCTGGCGGCGGTGCTCGGGCTGCTGGGCGGCCCGGCGATCCTTCGCCCGGCAAGTGCCGCCGACGATCTCCAATATCATCTCAAAGTCGGCGACGAGTTGGCCTATACGTTTACGCTTACGCCCAATCGGGAGCGGATAAAGCGACGTGGACCGGCGCCAACCGGATGCGGGTCGATCCGCTGCCCAAGCTTTCCAAGGCGGAACAGGCCGAACCAGACCAAGGGACCGGCACCGGGTTCTTCGTGACCAGCGACGGCTATCTGCTAACCTGCGCCCACGTGGTCAAGGACGCCGCGAAAATCGAAGTCGCGGTCGGCGACAAGAAATACGAGGGGCGAGTGATCGCGCAGGACAAGGTCCACGACGTGGCCCTGTTGCAGATTGACGCCGAAGGTCTGCCGCCGCTGCCGCTGGCCGATTCCGAGGCCGTTGAATTGGGACAGGAAGTCCGCGCCGTCGGATTCCCCCTGTCGGGTGTGCTGGGCGACAGCATCAAGATCGTGCGGGGCACGATCTCCGGCATTATCAATCAGCCGGAGGGCAAGATTTTGCAGGTCGATGCCGGCATCAATCAGGGCAACAGCGGCGGCCCGCTGGTTAACGAGCATGGGCAAGTCGTCGGCGTGGTCAGCGCCAAGCTGGCTGGCGATCTGGTCTCGAATGTCGGCTTCGTGCAACCGATCAACGACGCTAAGAAATTGCTGGCCGACAAGCATGTCAAGTTTCGCTCGGCCGACGGCGGCGGTGAGAAACTGGAAGGGCCCGCGCTCGTCAAGCGGGTCATTCCGTCCGTGGTGCTGATTACCGTCACACTCCGTTCCGATTTGGAGAAGCTGCGGTTGATTTCCTACCGCGGCACCAGCCGCAGGCAGACGCCGTCGGCCGCCGCCGAGGCCGCCGACGAGGGACACGCGCTGATCAATACTTCCGGAGAGTTGCTGGTGGCCGATTTCGAGCAAGCCCTGCCTTTCTGCCTGGGTCCGATCGGCCAGATTGGCATCGAGCAGCTCTCGGAGGAAGGGCAAAAGAAGTGGCGTTTCGAGCGGGCCACCGAGATCAGTCTGACCGCTGCCGATGCGACGCCCGGCGCGGCGCTCAACAATGCGCCCTCGAATCGGCCCAACAGCGGATCGGCTTCCGGACGTTCTCCGCTCCACCGTCTGCCCGTCGTCCCGCGGCCGGGTGCCTCGGCCCCGGGCTCGGAACCCCGTTCGCGGAGCAAGAGCCGTTCGCACGCTGCGGCGCCGCAGCCGAATGTGCCGGGTCAGTCCAAGCTGGTCGTGCCGGCGCTGGAGCGTGCCCAGTACGAGATCGTGTCGTCGACCGGCACGGCGGTCAGCATCAAGAAGACCTACGAATTGTCTGCGCTGGCCAAACCGGGTGAGACGGCGCTAATCAGCCTCAGCGGCAAGGGCACGCTCGAAGTCGATCCGCGCACCGGCATTCCCGAGAGCCTCGATTTCGACGGCACGTTGACCACAAGCAAGGCCAGCGTCGCGCTCAAGTACACGTATCGACGGGTCGAGTTGTCGAGCGCAAGTGGCGTCGGTCCGCCGCCTGCGGCGCCCGCCGCGAGTCGGCCCAACAGTTCTCCGCCGGTCGCCAGCGCGCGGCCAACCCGCCCGATGCGGGCACGAGCGGCGCCCGGCCGATCCCCGGCCAACCCCGGCTGCGGCGCGGCGAGCGTCATGACGTGCCAACCGGTGCCCAACTCGCCAAAGCAAAAGGATTGGTGGACGAACTGTTCGAGGCCGAGTTGACCGCCGCCGACACCAGCGGCGAAAAGCTGGCGCTGGCCAAGAAATTGATCGAGCAGGCGCATCAGCAACAGGTCGGCGCGGCGGATCACTACGTGCTGCTCGACAAGGCCCGCGATCTGGCGGCGGCCGGCGGAGATGTGAAGCTGGCCAACCAGGTGACCGCCGAAATGGCGGCCGGCTATCGCGCCGACGTGGCGGCGCTTCGGCTTTCGTCGCTTTCAATGCTGGGCACATCGGTTGCCGGTGCCGACGGACAGCGGCGCGTCGCCGAGTCCGCTCTGGCGGCCATCGACGACGCGGTCCGCAGCGACCAATTCGACGTTGCCCGCCAACTGGGAAAGCTGGCGCTCGCGGCCGCCCGCAAGGCGAAAGACGACAAACTCGTCCAGCGAATCACCGATCGGGCGGGCGAGTTCAAATCCCTGCAAGCCACGTTTGCCGCCTATCGGAGCGCCCAGGAGGAACTCAAGCAGCACCCCAAGAACGCCGCCGCCAATACCATCGCGGGCAAGTATCTCTGTTTCGTCCACGGCGAATGGGAGAAAGGCTTGCCCCTGTTGGCCCTGGCCGACGACACGACGCTGCGCAACCTGGCCGAAAGCGAGTTGGCACAGCCGACCGTCGGCGAAGCACAATTGGAAGTGGCCGAAGGCTGGTGGGACCTGGGCGAAAAGGAAGACGACCTGCGCCGCGGAAATCTCCAGTCGCACGCCCGCACCTGGTACGAACAAGCGGCCGTCGCACTCACCGGGCTGGCCAAGATCAAAGCCGAGAAGCGGCTGGCCAGCGCAAGCCCGGCCAGTTCATCCACCCTTGCGACCGCCGAACTGCCCACGACGGACGAGTCTGGCAAGCCGCTCGCGCCGGGCGTGGCCGCGCGCAACGAACTGTTGCGCAAGGCCGAAGCATCGATCGCCGCCGGCCGAGTCCTGCGGACGCAGGAGGTGGGCTCCGTGAGCGGCAAGCAGGCCTTCGCACATCTGCCGGACCAAGCGGCGCTGTTGGTCGGATTCGAAATCTCGTTCAACGGCCGGACCGTCACAGCCATTCGGCCCGTCTTTCTCAACGCCAAGGGACAAAACAACGGACCGGCTTTCGGCGCCTCGAACAACGACGGCAAGAAACGCCCCGCAAAAACGGCAATCGTCAACAAGCGCATCGTCGCCAAGAAGGGCTATGCGGTCGCCGGGCTCAAAGCCAAAGGCGGCCTCGGCGTGACGGGGCTGTCGATCACGTTCATGGAAATCGGGCCGGCCGGGCTCGATCCGGCGAAAACTTATGAAAGCCCCTGGATCGGCACCGAGGGCAGCCTCGACCCGGCGGTCGACATGAGCGGCAACGGCTTGCCGGTCGTCGGCATTTACGGCCACGGCAGCGGCACGACCCTTTCCGCCTTAGGGCTGATCGTCGCCGACAAGTGACGCCCCGCCGCGCGACCGTGGGCGCGGCCAGTCGACCAACGCAAAAAAAGCTCGGGGCGAGGTGATCCTCGCCCCGATGAAAAAACGGCCGATCGATTGTGCGGCTACACCCGCGGAATCTCGAAGCCGGGCCGCGGCTGGCGGGCGAAAAATGCCGGGGCCTGCTCGTCGCCCACGATCTTCTCGGCCGCCGGGTCCCACTGGATCACCCGCCCCAGCCGCGCGGCGATCGCGCACAGATGGCAGGTGTTCATGGTCATGCACGTGGCTGAACACGTCGGAGACGGGCAGGCCGCCCTCGCGGATGCAGCGGTAGAAGTTCTGCTTGTGCCCCTCGAACGGCTTGCCTTTGTAGAGCTCGGTCGACGTCTTCCTGGGTGTACTTGTCCTTGTCCCAGTTCTCCTCGATCGGCTTGCCGGTGATTTTGCCGCGGCTGACGAACATCCGCCCCTTGGTCCCCTCGAACAGTACGCCGTTTTCGCTGCGGCTGGTCGACGATCATCTCGATGCCGCTGGCAAACTTGCACTTCACCGCGAAATCGTGCGACGTGTTGTAGCAGTCGTCGACCGTGGGATAGCCGTCCTTGAAGGGCACGGGATGCTTGGCGTCGGTGCCGTCGATCTCGACCGGGCCCTGCCCTGCTTGTCCTGCTCGATGGCCCAGGTGGCGATGTCCACGTGGTGGGCGCCCCAGTCGGTGAACTTGCCGCCGGAGTATTCGTACCACCAGCGGAATTGATAATGGCAGCGGCTCCTTGATGTAGTCGACCTTCGGGCGTCTGGCCGAGCCAGAAGTTCCAGTCCAGTTCCTTGGGCGGGTCGCTCTTCGGGAAACGGCCCGCCGACGTGGCCGCCGTTGATGCCGACCGTGATCTTGGTCGATGTCGCCCAAGCAGTCCCTTCTGCACCATGTTCACCGCCCGCAGGAAGCGGTCGTGATCGCTGCGCTGCTGCGTGCCGACGATGAACACCTGGTCGGTATTTCTTGCAGGCGTTGCGGATCAGCTGGTTTTCTTCCAGCGTGAGCGTCAGCGGCTTCTGGCAGAAGACGTGCTTGCCGGCCTGCAGGGCCTCGATGGCCACCTTCACGTGCCAGGGGTCGGTCGTCACGACGCTGACCACGTCGATGTCTTTGCGCTCCAGCACGCGGCGGTAGTCGCCGTAGGCGTCGGCCTTGCCCTTGCCGATGCCGCTGTCGTTCTTGGCGGCTTCGGCCCGGCCGCGCAGTCGACGTCGCACACGGCCACGATGTCGCCGAAACCGGCATGTTCGCTGGGCGTCGCCGCTGCCCATGCTGCCCACGCCGACGCAGCCGATTCGCGGCCGATCGTTGGCCGCCAGGTTGGCGAAGGCCTATTGCGTCCAGGGAAAGTAAGCGACTGCGGCGCCGGCGACCGTGCCCGATTTCTGCAAGAACTTACGTCGCGTGGTTCGTGGCTGCTTCATGGGAGATCCTGAGGGTAGGGGGGGTCGCTTTGTGCGCGCTCGTACCGACAACTCGTACCGATAAGGTGACCGGCCGGGCCGCCGGGTTACTGCCGCGGCCGACAAGAAATCAGAATACTCGCTGCTCGGGCCATCCGCCACACCCGAGGTAAGTTGTCTTTTCCGGGCTGTCCGATAGGATGTTGCCACAGGCGCGCGAGGGGCCATTTTTTTCCGATCCCGGCAATTGGCAGCCGCGCTCGGAGAGTGTATGCCTGAAGCCGACCCGGGCTCGACTTTGTTCGAAACGCCGCTCGAATTGCCGCCCCATTCGCGGGCGATGTGGGCGGCCGGCGCCGCCTACGCGATCGAAGCGGCGATCTGTGCCAGCCTGCTCTGGACCGGCTACGCGTGGCTCGCGCTGGACGGCGGTCGCTGGGCGGTCGTGTCGGCCATCGTGGTGCTGCAACCGGGCGTGACGCAGTCGTTTCATTCGTCGGTGTTTCGCATCCTGGCCAATTTGATCGGCGTGGCGGTCGGCCTGGCTGCCGTGTGGCTGCTGGGCACCGACCCGTGGCAAGTGATCCTGGCCATGCTCACCGTCATCCTCTGCTGCCTGGCTCTGAGGCTCGAGCGAAAGCCTGCGCAGCGCTTGCGTGTCGGTCGTTATCGTCATGACGACCGGCGAGGGGCACGTCGTAGCCAACGGCATTCAGCGGGCCGTCGGGGTGGCCATCGGCGCGACGCTGGCGGTCAGCGTGCAGCTCTTGTTCGAATCCGTCATGCGCCACCTGCGCGGGCCCGTGCAGCGGGCTGCGCAACCATCGAAACAGGACGAGTGAGACAACGTCAGTTCGCGAGTCGCGTGACAAGCTGATAGGGATGGGTCGGGCCGCCCTGATCCAGCGCGTCGAGGAGAACCAGGAAGTACGCGCCGGACTGGCCGATCGTAAATTCCAGCCGCGGGTCGGTGCCCACGCTGTCGTCATTGCTCGCCAGCAACCGGCCGCGGCTATCGTAGAGCGAGAGCAACGGATCGAGCGCCGAGCCGTATCGGGCCGCCAGCACTTCGGCCACCAGTCGCCGGCCGGCCGTCAGTTCCAGGCGGAACACGTCGACGTTGCGAGCCGGATCGATCAGGCCCTCGATCACCTGGCCCGGCTCGATCGGCTGGGCGTCATGAAAGCCGCCATTGGGCTCGCGGCTCGCGACGAGCCGGTCCTTGGCCACGACCACGAGCGCGGTGCGGCGCCGATTCGCCTTTGGGAGTGATGAGCGTGAACTTGACTTCGCCCGGCGGCAAATCGGCAGGGGCCGTGGCTTCGACCTCGACCTGCGTGTCGCCCAGTATCTTGGGGTCGGTATTGGCGGGCAGGGGGGCCTTGCCCTTGGCGAGGATCTTGAGCGCCAGCGGGCTGTCTTGCACCCGGATCTCGCTCGCCTCGTCGAGCAGCAGCCCGCGGATCGTGAGCTTCGTGGTGCTGCCGCTGGCCAGCCCGAGCGGCGTCGACATTTTCACGCTTGGCTTGGGCTCGGTTTTGGGCTCGTCGGCCCGAGCGGCCCAGGCCGCCGCAGCGCTCAACAAACCAACAACAACCAACGCCCGGCCGGCCCCTCGGCGCGATGGGTGATTCGCTCTCGTATCACCTCCTCGTTTCCTCGTCATCCCCCGTATCTCCACGTCATCCCCTTATCCCCTCCCAAAAAACCGTCGCCCCTTGCAAACACCCCTAACCAAACAGGTCCTTGATAAGCTCTCCCTTATCGAGGATCGGAATCGGGCGTCCGTCGGGCGTGACCAGTTCATGATGCGGGTCGATTCCCAGGCACTCCAACAGCGTGTAGGCCACGTCGGCCGGAGCGATAGGCCGCTCGACGACTTGTGCGCCCTGCGAGTCGGTGGCGCCGATCACTTTGCCCCGCGCCACGCCGGCGCCGGCAAACAGCAGCGAGGCGGCGGGCGCCCAGTGATCGCGGCCGGCGTCTTTATTGATCTTCGGCGTGCGGCCGAATTCGCCCAAGGCCACGACCAGCGTCTCGGCGAGCAAACCCCGCTCGTCCAGGTCGTCGACCAGGGTCGCAAACGCCGCGTCGAACTCGGGCAGCTTCTTATCCAGCCCTTCCCAGATCTTGGCGTGGTGATCCCAGCCGCCGCTCGACACCGTGGCAAACCGCACGCCGCGCTCGACCAGCCGCCGGGCGAGCAAGCAACTCTGGCCGATTGTGCTGCGGCCGTACCGGTCTCGCAGCGCCTCGGGCTCCTGGTCGATGGCAAAGGCGGCCTGCGCCTCCGGCGACAGGATCATGCTCGTGGCCCGCTGGCGGAACTCGTCGTAGGTGGCGATCTGGTCGTTGCCTTGCACCCGCCGGGCCAGCGAATCGACGGCCGCCAGCAGCGACTTGCGCCGCTCGGCGCGCGGCACGCTCAACGGCTCGCGCGGCGTGACGTCCTGCACTTTGAAGTTGCCGGCCTGCGGGTCGCCCGTCTTGAACGACTCGTACCGGCCGCCAAGAAACGCGCTCTTGCCCAGCTCCCAGGTGAACGACGGATTCTGCGGAATCGCCACGTAAGGCGGCAGCACCTCGTGGAAGCCGAATTCGTGCGCCGCCACGGCCCCCAGCGCAGGATAGTCGCCGAAGGCCGAGCCGAACCGGCCCGACAGCACCCAGTTGGTGGCCGTCTCGTGATGATCGTTGTTGTGCGCGCCGGAGCGGACCAGCGTCACCTTGTGCATGGTCTGGGCCATCCTGGGCAGCAGCTCGCCCACCTGCAAACCCAAGACGCTGGAGCGGATCGGATTGTACTTGCCGCGGATCTCGGCCGGCGCGTCGGGCTTCAGATCGAAACTGTCGTGATGCGACAATCCTCCGCCCAGATAGACCAGGATCACCGACTTGGCCCGGCCCTTGGGCGCCGCCGACGGGCCGGCCTGGGCTTGGGCGGCCAGCAATTGCGGCAGCGACAGGCCCAGCGCGCTCAAACCGCCGACGCGCAGGAAGTCGCGCCGCGTAGGACGCGCAGCGTTCGGAGCCGGTTTTTGATCAAACATCACGTCGAACATGAGGGGATCTCGGAGGGATGTTTTGGCAGGGCTCCCCAGTGGGCCGCTGCCGGTGGGCTTAAACGTGTCGGGGATGATGCGATGAATAGGATCAGTGATTGAAGGTAAAGTCTTTCGAGTTGAGCAGGGCCCAAAACACGTCGGCAAATAACTCGCCTCGCGACACACCGGCGGCCAGCGCCGCTTGCACGGCGGTCTGGGCCTGGGCGTCAGGCGCGTGGCCGAGCGTGGCCGCGAACAGCTCGTCGAGCACTCGGGCGTCGTCGCTTTCGCGAGCCAGCAGCGCGGCCAGCCGCCCCTCGGCATGCTGGATCTTGCCCAGCACCGCCTCGCCGTTTTCCAGCTGCAAGAGCTGGGCGATCGTCACTTCGCCGCGCCGTTCGCAGGCACAGGCCGTCACCCGCTCGGAACGGCCGAACTGCTTGAGGAAATACGAATCGACGCCCGGATCGGGCACCTGGATCGCGCGCATGCCAACCGGATAGCCGGGAAAATTCTCCGGCCGGCCGGTCACCTGGCTGATCGCGTCGAGCAACACCTCGGCATCCAGCCGCCGGGCGTAATAGTGCGAGTAGAACCGCGTGTCGGTCTGGTTGCCCGGCACGGTGGCCGAACTGAACTGGTAGCTCGCGCGAGTTGAGAATCAGCCGCATCAGGTGCTTGAGGTCGTAGCGGTGCTCGACCAACTCTTTCGATAGCGCGTGCCACAGCGGCTGATTCGAGGGCGGATTGCTCGCCCGCAGGTCGTCCACCGGCTCGACCAGGCCCACGCCCATGTAATGCCGCCAGATGCGGTTGACGATCGCGCCTGAGAACGATTCGTTCTTGGGGTCGGTGATCCAGGCGGCCAACTGCCCGCGCGGATCGGTCGTGGGATCAACCTGGCAGGCCTGGCGATCCAGCGGCTGGGGCTCCATGAATTTGCCGGTCCGCGGCTGGCCGACACCGATTTTCTGGTCGGGCTTGAGCGCCGTAAACGACAACACCGATCCGCCCTGCAGAGGATGTTTTCGCTCCAGCTTGACCGGGCGAAATAGGCGGCGAAGTGGTAGTAGTCGTCCTGGGTGAATTTTTCCAGCGGGTGATTGTGGCACTTCGCGCAGCCGATCCGCGTGCCCAGAAACGCCTGAGCCACCGACGCCACAGCTTCCGATTCGGCCGGCGAACTGGTGCCGATCGTGGTGACGAAATAGCCCACCTCGGGATGCTCGTTGACCGGGCCGCTGGCCGTGACAACCGCCCGCACCAGCTCGTCCCACGGCCGGTTGGCGGCCACTTGCTCCCTGAGCCAGCGATGGAAACTGCGCACGCCCTTGGCGGTGCGGTTGTCGCCGTCGCGATCCTTGCGGTTTTGCAGCAGGTCGGCCCACTCGAGCGTCCAGTAGTCGATGAACTCCGGCTGCTCGAGCAAGCGATCGATCAAAGCCGGCCGTTTGTTGGCGCTGGTGTCGGCCAAGAATGCCGCGACTTCGTCCGTCGTGGGCAGCGTGCCGATCGTGTCGAGATAGGCGCGGCGCAAAAACTCCGCATCGCCGGCCGCCGGACTGGGCGGAATCCGTAGCGCCGCCAGCTTGGCCAACACGTGCTCATCGACCACGCCCGTGCGCGCGGCGTATTGCTGCGGGTCGACGCTTTGCTCGAACGGGCTGCTGACCGTGATCACGGCCACCAGGCTCTCGAAGTGCGCCCGCACGGCCGTCTCGCCGCTGCGCAGCATCTGCACGCTGCCGGTCGGCGAAATCTCGACCACGCTGGAATCGATCGCAGCGAATTGGGCCAGCCAGGTCACGTCGCGCAGGCGGCCATCGCTGTATTTGGCCCGCAGCAGTAGCTGCTGCTTTCCGCCCACGGGCAATGTCAGGTCGCCCGGCACGAGCTCCAGCGATTCCAATTTTGCTTCATCCGCCAGCGGACCGGGAGCGCCCGAGCGCAGCCAATCGAGCAGGACTTCGTAGGCCCGACTGTCGGCCGTCGCCAGCACTCCGCCGCCGTGGGGCAGCTTGCCGGAGACTTTTTTCAAGAGCAGACTTTCTTGCGGCAGGGCCGGGCGCAGCCGCCGTCCGCGCGATTCGCGCATCAGCCGCTCGTAATCCCAATCGGGGGCATAGCCGCGCAAGGAGAGCTTGAATCCGTTGCGGCCGTCGTTCTTGCCGTGGCACGAGCCCTGATTGCAACCCAGCCGGGTGAACAGCGGCACAACATCTTCGACGAACGACGGGGCGATCTCGTCGGCCACGTCGCGACACGTGATTGTTATGGCGGCCGAGCGCCCGCCGTAGCTGGCCGTCAGTTCCGTCGTGCCGTCGCCGCCAGCCTGGCACTCGCCGCCGATCACTCGGGCGACGTCCGGCCGCGCGCTCTTGAATTCGGCCTGGTCGGTCACGTCGGTCGCGCGGCCGGCGGCATCGACGGCGCTGACCAGCAACCGATGCTGCCGGTAGTTGCCGTCCAGCTCGATCTGTTGCGGATAAACGATCAGCCGCTCGACCGGCGCCGGTACGGGTTCAGCCGCGCGGACAATTGGCCAAGGCGCAGCCAGCGCCAAGCCGGCGCAAGCGATCAGGACTGTTTTAAAACGCGGCATGGCGGGCGTGTTGCCGGCGAGCGGAAGGAAGGACGCGAGCCTGCTAGAGCGAGACTCATCAACCCTTGTTTATACTCGACAGGCAGCCGGCGGCCAAATCGGGGCGCATGAGTGGGGAATTACGTGACGCCCCGGAGGATGATCGGCGGAAACGTCAACGCCAAAAGTCGTGCGGTAGCTCCCACACGCGGACAAGCTCGACGCCATCAGCGCCGGTCGCCCGAAATCGGTAATCGCCGGCTGGCAATTCCGCAAATTCGCCAGCCGCCAGACAACATTCCCATTGATCGCCTGCAAGGTAACAAGCTCCCAAAAGGACGTAAACGCGTCCCGCACGCGCGGCCCCGACAAAACTGGTTCCGGCAGGATAACGGCGTGGCGAAACGCGGAAATGACCCGCCGGTTCGTGTAGTGTTTTGATGACGCTCACGTTGAGCGGTCCGTTCTCGGCGGAGTTCCATTGATTCGTGGGTATCATGCACCACATGATTGCCTGGCTCTGTCGCGGGGAACGACGATTAGCAGTGCGTATCTGCGCAAAAACAAGCCACCCGCGGGCGGCGATCAGAAGCTCAAACGTAGCTCGCCCCGTTTGCCATCGTAGACCAGCAGACCCTGCGACAGCACGTCCCGTCCGATCAAGGCGCCAAAGCCCTGATTCATGAGCTCCAGCTCCACCACGGGAATGGTGAGCGATGCCAGGTGCATTTGCTGGTTGTCCATGAAGATTACCAGAGCAACGTCGAATTGACGGCACGCGTGAGGTATCGTGCCACTTGACGCCGTCAAAACGTTCGCTGATCCGGTCGGCGACAAATTCAGGGCCGACAAGATCGTTGGATCAACACAGGTATGGCTAGCGCCGGTATCCAAAAGCGCAAGACACGCTTGGGGATTTGGTACCGGCTGCGACGCGACCTGCAGTGCGTGCTGCCTTGGCTCGCTGACGCCAATCGCGACACGAATGATTGGGGCGCCCGACTGAAACGACGCAGTCAGTGCAGGCATCAGCCGATCCGCATAATGGAATGCACCTGCTCCAGAACTTCAATCTGCTTGACCAGGAATGGCTTCAGCCCAAACTTTTCGTATCCGGCCCGCAGGGCGTCTTCGTAAGTGCCCCAGATTCCAGCAATTTCGCCACCCTGGATAACGACGAATTTGCCCTCCGCCTGGCGAACGAGCTGATCCTTGTTGCGGTTGTACGTTTCTAGTTCTGTCTTCAGTGCTTCGGCTGTGGCCATCGTCGCACGTCCAGTGGAGAAAGGAGCCTTGAAATACGCTCGTCAGCGATCCGCGCTCGCGCCTCGAACACGCCATCGATTCGGCGGAGAATCAGCAAATTGATTATACGCCGAAAGCGGCCGGTTCGCGACGCCCGACAATCCGGGTACGCGATCGTTCCGTCGGGCGCTCGCCGAGTTGGCAGCCGTGTCTCGCGGAGACGTCGTAGCGGCTCCGCCCAGGCGTCGCCGACGCAGTGTCCGGTGACGCATGCGCCAGCCGCCTCAACCTTGCAGCTCGTGCAGCAGCTTGGCCCGCTCTTGCTCGCGGACGCGCACGGCACACTGAATGATCTCGGCGCAGCCAGCCACCGGAAGTTGCGAGGTGTTGACGAGCAGGTCGTAGTTTTCCGGATCGGTCGGATCGATGTGGAAATGGTCTTTGAGGAATGTGGTCCGCTCCCGGTCGAGCGCCTTGGCGCGGCGCGTGGCTTCGGCCGCGGTCAGACCCATTTCGTGTACGATCGTCCGCACGCGATCGTCGAAATCGGCCACCAGCCGCACGCGCAGCGTCGTGGTGGACGGCAACACGTGGGCCGCACCCCGGCCCACGATGATGCAGCGCCCTTTGGCGCCCAGCGACAGCAGGGTCTCGATCAGCCGCCGCACGTAGGCGTTTTCGCTCACGTACGGAACCGCCGAGAAGGCTTCCATGCGTTCGATCAGCCAGTGAACGTGCCGCTCGTCGATGCTCTCCAGCAAGTCGACCTGCACGTGCATCTCTTCGGCCATCCGCTCCAACAGCGCGTGATCGTAGACAGGCCACGACAACCGGCGCCCCAGTTCATTGGCCACCGAAGTGCCCAGCGCCCCGGCCTGGCGGCTGATCGCCACCGTGATTGCCGGCAACGGTTCGACCGCCGCCACCGGAAGCGTGTGCTGGGCCTGGTCGTGACCGACCGCTTTGAGCAGCGCCTCGGGCGACCGCACGGATTCTTGCCAATTCATCACGCACCTCCTTGGAGCCGGGCTCCCCCTGTTCGAGAACGGACTCATCTTAACGATTATTCGGCAGACGCCGCTCGGTGGGATTGGTTACATTTTGGTAAGTTGAACTTGCGGCAAGACTTTGCCACTTTTTCTTGCTCGATGTTTGCGGGCTTCGCGCCCCCTGCTGCCCGCGGCACGGCCTTCACCTGGGTAGGCGAATCCGATAGTTTGATGAATTCTTTCCCCCCATGCAGAGTAGGAATCGATGTCCACCCCCCCGAGTTTCGACACCCTCCGCAGCGACATTGCCGGCATGAGCGTGCGCAAGCTGGCCGAAGAGTTCGGCACGCCGGCGTTCGTTTACGATGCGGCCCAGATCGTCGAGCGGGTCAACGACCTTAAGGCCTTCGACGTCATCCGCTACGCCCAGAAAGCCTGCTCCAACCTGGCGATCCTGGACCTGGTTCGCCGGCACGGCGTGCTGGTCGACGCGGTGAGTGCGGGCGAGATCGGCCGCGCACTGGCCGCCGGCTACACTCCGCAAGGCGATCCGCCGCCGATCGTTTACACGGCCGATATTTTCGATTCCGAGTCGCTCGACCTGGTCCTGCGGCACGGCATCCACGTGAATTGCGGCAGCCCCGACATGATCGATCAGATCGGCGAGCGCGCCCGGGCAGCCACATTACCTTGCGGCTCAATCCGGGCTTCGGCCACGGCCACAGCCAGAAAACCAACACCGGCGGCGAACAATCGAAGCACGGCATCTGGCACGAACAACTGGCCGACTGCCTGCGCCGGGCCGATCATCACGGGCTGGGAATCAGCGGCCTGCACATGCACATCGGCTCGGGCACCGACATGGAGCACCTGGGCCAGGTCTGCGGCGCGCTGGAACGTGCGGCTCGCGAGGTCGGCCGCTCGCTCTCGGCGATCAGCGCCGGCGGCGGTTTGCCGATTCCCTATCGCCAAGGGCAGACCTATGTCGACCTGGACGCCTACTTCCAGCTCTGGGACACCACCCGGCGGCGGCTGGAAGACGCCTTCGGCCACAAGCTGCGTCTGGAAATCGAACCGGGCCGTTACCTGGTCGCCGAGAGCGGCTATCTGGTCACCCGGATTTGTGCGATCAAACAAATGGGTCAGAACACTTTTTACCTGGTCGACGCGGGCTTCAACAACCTGGCCCGGCCCATCCTGTACGGCGCCTATCATCCGATGTCGATCGTCCCCTTGGGTCCGGGTGCAGCGCAAATCGCGCGACGTCGTGGTCGGCGGACCGCTGTGCGAATCGGGCGACATTTTCACGCAAGAGGAGGGGGGGTTCGTCGCTACGCGCTCGCTGCCCGCCGCTGCCATTGGCGAGCTGTTGGTGATCGAACGGGCCGGCGCGTACGGATTCGTGATGGGGTCGAACTACAACTCGAAGCCGCTGGCCGCCGAAGTGCTGATCGACCGCGGCCAGGCCCACCTGGTCCGCCGCCGGCAAACGTTCGACGACATCATCGCGGGCGAAATCATTCCGAACGTCTAACGAGTTTTCCAGCGAATAGCCGTCGATGCGCGATCCGTCCCGCCACGGCCGGCGAAAGCTTCTTGCTGGTCGCGGCCAAGGAGTCTTGCGATGCCGAAACATCTGATTGCCGCTTGGATCGTGCTGGCACTGGCCGCCGGGCGCAGGCCGCCGATCGCCCGGCGAAGCGCGTGCTCTTCATCGGCATCGACGGCGTGCCGCAGCGATGCGCTCTTGGCCGGAAAGGTGCCTCACCTGCGCTCGCTGATGGCCGCCGGAGCCATGTCGCAGGCGACGAACATCGTCGGCCCGCGCGGCGACGCGGCCGACACGGTCAGCGGTCCCGGCTGGTCGAATTTGCTCACCGGCGTATGGCCCGACAAGCATGGCGTGCTCGACAACAAGTTCAGGGTGATGCATTACGATCAGTTTCCGCATTTCTTCCGGCACGTGAAGGACGCGTTTCCCGCCGCCAAGAACTGCTCGTATTGCACCTGGCCGCCGATTCACGATTACATCCTGGACGCGGCCAGTGATTCGCTCGTGTTTCTCGACGATGACCGCTCGGCGCATTATCGCCAGGCGGACGAGAAGTGTACGGCGAAAGTCGTGGACACGCTGGCCGACGACGATCCCGACGCGCTGTTCTTCTATCTAGGCGCCGTCGATGAAACCGGCCACCAGAAAGGTTTTCATCCCAGCGTGCCCGAGTATAGGGCAGCCTTGGAAACGGCCGACGCCCAGGTCGGCCGCGTGCTGGCATCGCTGCACGCCCGGCCTCGGTACGACCAGGAGCACTGGCTCGTGCTGGTCGGCACCGATCATGGCGGCCGCGGCAAGGACCACAGCGGCGGACGGGGCATCGCCGAAATCAACACCGTGTGGCTGATCGTCAGCGGCTCGGACGCCGCGCGCGGGACCATCGATGGCCGCACCCAGCAGGTTGACCTGGTGCCCACGGCCCTTGCGCATCTGGGCGTGCCGCTCAAGCCCGAGTGGAAACTCGACGGCCGGCCTGTCGGGCTGAAGCCAGCGGCCGCCGCCGAGTGAGGCTGCGGGGTTCAATTCGGTCGAAGCGCCATCGGGTCCGCTCTACGGACTATTTTCGTCAAACCGCGGGACATTTGGTCTGCAAAGCGGACCCTACGAACGGAACGCTCCGCGGAAGCAGATAGCCATTTCGAACCAATCTTTCGGTTTTTCGGCTTATCTGCCGGCAAGTTTCTGCTGCGATTGGCGGCCAGCGGCTCACGCGCGGCTTGGCCCGCAGCCGATTTCTTCCTATGATTGGGATGCACACCCCAAATGGAACGCTTGCCGATTTTCGGCTGTCTACAAATTCCCCGAGGTATCCAACGATGGCCAAACAAGGCCCTCGCAAGAAGCTGCCTAAAGAGCTGGCAGTGATCAACGCCGATAATTGCACCGGCTGTGAATCGTGTTTGGAAGTTTGCCCGGTCGACTGCATCATCAAGATTCAGCAGTACGACCACATGCAAAACCTGCAAAGCTGGTGTCAGATCGACCTCGAGCGCTGCGTCGGCTGCGAGGTTTGCGTTCACATTCCGCAAAAGAAGTCCAACCCCTACGAACTGCTGGTCTGCCCGTGGGACGCCATTGAAATGGTGCCGACCGAGATGGTGGCCCAGGCCGTAGCTGTGATCGGCGGTCCGCCGGCCTACATCGAAGCCAACTGGGATCGCCTGGTCGGCACGGCCCAGCATCTGGCCGAGCTGAAGGCGTCGACGGGTTGACGGGTGCGCGCGGGCTACCGGTCGCGATCCCCGCTTGCTTTCAACCACTGTTCGCTGTCGTGGCGCCGGAACCATTTGCGCCATTGCGGCGATTCTTGAGTTGCTCGCGGGCGGCCTGATAAAGCCGCGCCTTGCGTGTGGCCACGAGCTGTTGCACGTCGGCCCGGCTCCAGCCGAGCTGCTCGCCGGTCTGCCACAGCAAAGCGGCCTCGGCCGGTTCGATCCGGCCGTCGGCCAGGGCCATGTCGGTCATCGCGGCGAGCCACTTGCGTCCCTCTTCCGCGTCGCGCGGCTGCGGCACGGCCAGCTGGCCGCGCTGGGCCGCCTCGATCATCGTTTCCAGCCGGGCTGGCGGCACGCCGCGGCGCATCGCCGCCCTCTCCAAGGCGCGGCGTTCCCGGTCGCTCAACTCGTGATCGGCCAGCGCCATTTGCACGGCCCAGGCCAACAGCTCGCCCGAGCGCGGCACGTCCGCCTCGCCGACCGCGGCGAGCGGCGCTTGGCCGCCGGTTTCGTCCGAGTCGTCCGGCGCAGGTTCGGCGCCCGCCGCCTGCTGGTCGAGCTCGCCGATCAGCGCCGCGGCCTCGTCCCCCGGAATCGGGAACATGCCGCCCAACACCCAATCGGTCGAACCGTCGTTGAGCACGGTGCCGCAGAACTCGCAGGCGCTGGCGGTCACGTCGCTTTCGGGCGCGCCGCAGCCCGGGCAGTGCGCCGACGTGACGCTCGAAGCGACATCCGACTGGACTGCGGCCCGGCGATGCAGCACGTACAGCGTGCGGAACAGGGCGTTTTCGCCGGCCGGTTCGGGCGGTTTCCCTGGCCTAGCGACGAACATGCGGCCGGCCCAGCGGACTTCGACCAGCGCCCGGTCTTGCGGTTCGCCCGGCAAGATCCCCAGCGTCTCGACCGAGCCCACGGCCGCGTCGCCCCAATAGCGGCGGAGCGCCTTGTCGGGTCCCCAGCGCTGGGGATACGCATCGCAGAACTCGGGCAGGGCCATCTTCGCCAGCGGCCGGGTGTCGCCCAATCGATCGGCCATCGCCTTGCGCCAAAAGATCACGCTGGTGCGGTCTTCCAGATGCTCGACACTCAAGCCCGGATCGCGCTGGCTGCGGAACTCGGCCACGCCGGGGGGCTCGGCCGGCGGCTCGTCGTTCCACTCGGCGCTCTGCGTGATCTCGACCAATACCCAATCGAAATTGCCGCTGCGGACCAGGCTGCCACACGATGCGCAGCGGGCCGATTCGTTCAGTTCGATCTGGGCGCCGCAGTTGGGACATTGCCCTTCGACCAGCCCGGGCTTTTCGCCGGTCGGCACGCCGTGCCGGCGCAGAAACGTCCAGTACTCGACGAACTCGTCGCTCTCGGCTCCGTCGCGAAGCCGCTTGCCGGTGTCGAGCGCTACGCGATAATCGTCGGCCGTGGCCCGGATGCCCACGGTCAACAAGTCGAAGATCGAGTCGCCGGCCACCTGCACCAGCCCCACCTCGGCGACTTCGACCCGGTCGACCTGGTTGCGATAGTTGAAGTCGCGCTGCTCGGCGATCTGCAGCGAGAACCGCTCGTAGATGCCGTCGGAAACGAAGGGCCTCACGGGCGCCAGATCCTGGGCGCTCCAGGCTTGTTGCAATTTGAGGAACGCCTGCTCGGCACGGCCGCAAAAGCCGGCCTCGTCGAAGGCCGCATCGCCGGAGCGCAACCGCTCGAGCGCCGCGGCCCGTTGCAGTTCGGCCGTCTGGCCCACGGCCCGGCGGATGACGCTGCTGCGGTAGCTGTCGGTGCCCTGCTGCGAAGCCTTCATGAACAGATAAATGGCGATCGCAATCAGCGGCAGGGCGATATACGGGTAGTGGAGGCAGAACTGGATGCCCCAATACAACAGCGGGCCGATATTGATTCCCCCGCCACCGCCCCCCTCCGCGCCGGAATGGAATCCGCCCGAGTTCGAGCTGCCGCTGCCGTGATAGCCTTGCCCGCCGCCAGCCCGGGCAAAAGCCTCGCCCGCCGTAGCCAGAACAATCGCCATGGCGGCCATGCGCAGGAGCACGGATAGGCCGGCCGTGTGGCGGCGCTGGGCGGGGACAGGACCAATGTTTGCCATGCGGCTTATTTTAAGTTGCCGGCCGCGGCGAATGCCAGACAGCAGGCCCTGAACACTGAGACATCCGAAACAGCGGAAAAATGTGACGCAAGACTTTCTCAGACGGCAGCCCGCCGGCCAAAGCCAACGTCGATCGAGAAACCGCAGATGAACGCAGATTTTCGCCGATACGAGGGCAGGATAAGGCTGGTGCAGTTATTCGCGGCCCGTGCGCCCGATCGACCCTCGCAGATGAAATGCCCTCATTCCGAATTCCCAGTTCCGAATTCCGAATTCTCTTCAGCCCGGCTTACTCGATCCGCTCTTCCAACTCGTGGATTCCCAGCGGCGCATGGCCTTCGGCCAGCGAGTCGAGACATTCTCGCAAGTACTCGATGCTCTCGCGGGCCAGACCCTCGACGCCCGGCTCGTAGTCAAAAACCTCGACCGAGACCCAGCCTCGATAATCCATTCGGCCCAGTGCGTCCAAAATTGGTCGAAAATCCAGCTTGCCAAAGCCCGGCCCCCGGCCATTGGGATCGTTCGCGTGGAAATGGGCCAGGTACGAGCGAAATTCATGGATCAATTCGGGAATCGGGGTCGGCTCGGTGGCCATCGCCCGGCAATCCAGGTGCAGCCGACAATGGGGCGACCCGACTCGGTCCGCCAGGTCGGCGGCCGCGGCCGCCATGGTCAAGAAGTTCGTATCGACCGGCGACAGCGGCTCGATGGCCAGCGTGGTGCCCGTCTCCTCGAACACCGGCAAGCAAGCCGTGATGACTTCGATCGCATGCTCCCGGGCTTCGTGGACGCCGACGCCTGGGAGCATGTTGCGCTGCTGCGGCGAGCCGAACACCAGCACCCAACCGCCCAGGTCGCGGCAGAGCCGGGCCAGGTCGCCCAGATAATCGGCCGTTCGCCGCCGGGTCGCCGCGTCGGGGCTGGTCAGGTGCAGGCCTTGGGTCTTGGCCAGCAGCCAGTGCAGGCCGACGACTTGCAGGCCGGCGCCAGCGATGACCTCGCGGATTTCGCTCCGCCGCGCGGACGAAATGGCGCGGATATCCGTGCCGAGCGTGAACGGAGCAATCTCGAAACCGGTGTAGCCGCACTCGGCCGCAAAGGCCACAGCCCGTTCCATTGGCCAATCCAGAAACGTTTCGTTGCAAATGGCAAATTTCATCGGGTGGGATTCAGCATGAGGTTTTGGGAGATGACTTGCGCGGTTCGTCACTCAAATTAAGCAGACATATAGGTCGATCGCAAGGCAACGCCGGCGGGCTGGAGCGGTTTTTTGGAAGGGGATAAGGGGATGAAGGCGGAAGGCGGAAGGATGAAGGATGAAGGCGGAAGGATGAAGGATGAAGGATGAAGGCGGAAGGCGGAAGGCGGAAGGATGAACTGGGAGTGTGAACTTTGGCCACGTTTTGCGAGCACAGGCAGGAAAGAGCATAATGCCCACGAAAGGAAACGGCCCATGCGCGCTATGAGTCGATGTTCCGTAATGATGGCGGCTCGCAGGGCGGCCGCCGCGCTGATGCTGCTCGCAGCGTCGGCCGTCGCCGCGCCGGCTGGGGCGCGATCGAGTGGTTCCGACGCCGCGGCCGATGCGTCGTCCGACGAAAACTCGTCGCACGAAGAATCGACGGACGATACCGGTGCGCCCGACGCGGCGCTCAAGTCCCTCCGTGGTTTGGCGGATCCGCCGATTCCGAACGTCCCCAGGCTGACGATGCCCAGGGCGACCCGGCTTTGGGCCAGACCCCGCTCTGGCCGAACGTGCCGGGCGGAAGTACGGGCGGCGTCCCGGCTCCAGTGGGCCCGGAGGAGCTGTACGATCGAATCGCAACCAACAGCATTGCCATGCCCGGCCTGACGTACTTGTTGGTGTTGTTCGTGATCGGCATTCAGCAGGCCGGCTTTTCTCTCTACGAACGCGGGCTGGCGAGCGACCAGTGTGCCGGCCCGACCTGGATGCGAAACTTGCTGATCATCCCGTTGGGCGCCGGCGCGTTCTGGGCGTACGGATTTGCCATCGGCTGGGGCAACTGGTTTAACGGTCCGGTGCCGCCCGGCTGGTATGACGCTCTCGGTCCTGGCCTGGCCGAGTTGAACAGCGGCCTGGGCCTGGGCCCCGATCCGGCAAACCCGGGCGCGTTCCAATACGGCCTGTTCGGCGCCAAGGGCTTTTTTCTGCATGGAGTCGACGATGTCAGCGTGATGTCGCTGTTCGTGATGCTGCTGCCTTTTCTGATGACGGCGATCACGATTCCCGGCGGAGCAATGTCTCAGAGTTGGTCGCTGAAGAGCGCCGGAGTTTATTGCGCGTGGGCCGTGGTGCCTTATTGTTTGTTCGCCAACTGGGTCTGGTGCGGAGGCTGGCTGGCCCAAGCGGGCCTGAATTGGCACCTGGGGCATGGCGTCGTCGACTTTGCCGGCTCCGGAGTGGTACACGCGATGGGCGGAATGATCGCTTTGGCCGGTTGCCTGGTGATCGGACCTCGGGGCAGGCCGGATTCGCCCTACGAGCCGCCACGGCCTGCGCTGCGGAAAACGGCCGCCTTGATTTTGGGGGCGATCGTCCTCGCCATTTTTTGGGGCGGTTGGGACCTGCGGTCGGCGCCAATCGCGAACGCCATTATCGCCGGACATACCGGAGCGATCGCCGCGCTCGCGACAGCGGCCGTCGTACGGATCAGGTTGGTGCCGGCGACGTTCTGCCGCGGATTTCTTGCGGGGCTCGTTGCCTGCAGCGCCGTCGTGCGCGTTTGTCGATCGACTGGGCGCCGCCGCGATCGGCGCGGTGGCTGGCCCGATCACAGTGCTGAGTCTGCGGTACTGCGAGCGGCGCGGAATCGACGACCTGACCGGAGCGATCTGTGTCAACGGCATCGCCGGACTGTGGGGATTGATTGCCCTGGGTCTGTTTGCCGACGGCCGGTCCGGCGACGGTTGGGGCGGGGTGGTCCGCAGCGAGTGGCGACAAGCGGCCGGTATCGACGGCGTGCGAGGGCTGTTCTACGGCGATGGTCTGCAACTGGCGGCGCAGTTGTTGGCGGCAGCGGTCGTCATTGTCGTCGGCTTTGGCATTGCGTACATCTGCTTCCGAATCAGCAACCGCTTCGTCCCTCTGCGCAAGCAAGCTGACGCCAGGCTACGAACTGGATCGGCGGAAGGATGACCGTGGAGGGCCGTGACGCTTTCGACCGCCGGCCTCACTTGTCACTCTTGGTTCCGGCTTGCTCGCCGGTGTGCTCGGCCAAGGCCTGTTCTACACGCGCACCGACACCGAACGGCTTGCCGAGAAGCTCGCGCAATCGCTGTTTCTGCTCGGACGTGAGTACCTCAAGACCCTTGAGCATCAAGAAGCGGCGGGGGCGTTCCCCTGGCGGCAGTCGCGGGTCGGCCGTGCGCTGTAGTTCCTCGTGCTGTTCGAGAATCTCGCCGATCCGCTGCCGCTGCTCGGGCGTGAGTTTGAGTTTGTCTGCCAACTCAGGCCTGCCGAGTTCTTTTGCGCTCGCCATCATCAAACTCATCTGCAGTTCGATTTCCGCGCAGCCGCTCCTGCTGCTCCTCGGTCAGCGTGTCTCGGATCAGGTCGTCCCGAAGCTTTTCGTATTTGGGCTTGATCTTGAAAAGAAGGTCCCAATCGCTCGGCCCCCACTCCGATCCGGTCTTCTCCCGAAAAAGTCGCTCGCATTCCTCTACCCATTGTTCTTGCAGACCTTGGACTGCCGCACGCTGCGCGTTCGTGAGACGCAGTTCATCCTGCAGTGGCGTTCCGTCGAGCCGAGTCAGGGGGCTGATTATTCTCCATCGCCGACGGCGCTGGAATGCGTCCAACTGTTTGCGTTGTTCGTCGGAAAATATCGCGAGCGCCAGCTTTTCGAAACTCCGCATTTTCTTGCCGAGGTTTTCGCGTTCATTTTGACGCTCTTCTACACCCAACCGTCCAAACGAATCGAATTCTTTGGCCCAGTCGGTTTGCACGTCGTCGAGCGACTGCCGTTGAACATCCGAAAGGTCGAGCGACTTGAGAACGGACGCATCGCGCAGCAGCGACAAGGTGCCGAAGCTGTCCGGATTGAATTCTTTGGCCGCAGGCGCGTCCGGTTCAGCGCACAGCGCGGCCGGAAGCGTCAGCAGAATGACCACCGGCGCAAGGATGGTGTTACGAACCATGATACTTCTCCCGGCGGGGCGATTGTCGGACCTGAGGAGGCTGCATTCGGCGATCGACACCATCAGCATATCCCATCCGGTTTCGCGAATCAGGCTATTGACCTCCGTAATTTTCCGTGCGAGAGATCACCGCCTGACACGGCTTCCGCCTTCATCCTTTCGCCTTTTCTTCCTCATCCCCCGTATCCCCTTCCTCTTCCCCTTATCCCCTTCCGAAAGGCCGTTCCATCTGCGCCGGACGGTCAAAACTCAAAAATCCTCTGCACCGCCGGCTGGCCGTACTGGGCGCCGCCGGTCCGAATCAGCACGTTGTCGAGCGGACGGGTTTCGCCGGCGCCGTGCGTGTGTCCACACAGGACAGTGAGTTGGCAGTCAGGATGCCGGGCCATGATTTCCAGGATCGCATCGCCCACGGCTTTGCAGGTGAAGTGGGGCGCCCACTGGTCGTCGGAGATCCGCCCTTCGTGCCAACAGGCTTCACGCAAGGGAGGCACGTGCGTGAGTAGCAGCACGTGCCGATGTTTCTCGAGTGCGGCCGGCAGCGTCTGGCGGATGTGCGCGGCCGCTTCGTCTCCCAGCGCTTCGAGTGCCCTGCGGCGCATCGGCCTTGCCGTACATCGACAGCTCGGCGATCAGTTGATAATCGTGCAGGAAAATCTGCGAGCGCTCGTAGTCCCCCAGCCGGCCGTCGGCCCAACCGTCGTGGCCGACCAGGGCCACGCCGTCGGCCAGTTCGATGGGGCCGTCGATCGACAGATAGTGCAATTGCGACCGCTCGGCGCATAACTGCTCGATCGCAGCGCGGACTGTGCGGATCGAGCTGTAATAGAAGTCGTGATTGCCGAGCACAAAATACACGTCGGCGCTGACCGCCTGTTCGATGCGGAGCAGGTAGTCGGCCAGATCGTGGCTTTCGGCGATGTCGCCGCTGATCAGCAGGCCGTCCAACTCCAGACCGGCCAGCTCGCTGAGGAACTCCTCGCAACGCTCGATCGGCAGGAAGTTAAGATGAATGTCGGTGATCCAGGCGAAGCGTTTCATGCGATGCGCGACCAGAGGGCCGATTCGAGCCGTGTTTGAATTTCGTTAAGAACCGCCAAACTGACGAGCGAGCCGCCGGGGCCGCTGCGGGGTCGCGTCAGTCTAGCGGCTGGCCCACCGCTGGGGCCAGGGTGCCTTTCACGCGCCGACAGCGTGGCGATATAATGCGAGGCTTCCGTTTGCGCCAAAGTCTCTTGCAGAGGAGCAGGTCTTGTTCGTCGGGCCGGTGTTTACCCGCGAGGTGGTGATCTCACCTCGGCGGACCAGGCTGTACATTACCCGAACCGCGTACGTTGGCGCCCTGCTGGTGCTGATGTGTACGGCCTGGCTGATCCTGGCCGGCACGCAGGTCGTGCAGGGGGTGGGCGAGATGGCCCGCTTCGGCGCGCTGCTGTTCCAGGTGTTGGCGCTCGTGCAATTGTTGCTGGCGGTTTCCTTCTCGGCGCTGTTTGCCGCCAGCGGCGTGGCCCAGGAAAAGGATCGCCGCACGCTGATCCTGCTGCTGCTGACGAACCTGACGAACAGCGAGCTGGTGCTGGGCAAACTGCTGGCCGGGTTGCTCAGCGTGCTGGTGCTGATCGCGGCCTCGCTGCCGCTGTTCATGTTGACTGCGCTGTTTGGCGGCGTGGCCTTCGAGCAGATCGGCCGCGCGTTCGCCGTAACGCTGGCCAGTGCGCTGGTCTGCGGCAGCATCGGCTCGACAATTGCCCTGTGGCGCGACAGCACGTATCAAACCCTGGCGCTGACCGTGCTGGTATTGGGGGCCTGGATCGCCGCCGGCGAGGCTGTGGCTCGCGGCGTGGCGGGGCCCGAGTGGGCCGGCGTGTCGACGCAAGTCTGGGCCGCCGGATTGAGCCCCTGGCAAGCCATCCAGACCGCCACGCATCCGATCGTGGCGGCCGATGAATCCCTGGCTTACTTCGGCACGGCGATCAACCTGTTCCTGTTCGTGGCGACCGTGGGGGCCCTGGTCATCAACGGGATTGCCATTTTGCTGGTGCGGGTTTGGAATCCTTCCCGCGAGGCCCGGCCGCGGCGCGAGGAGACCGCGGCGCGGGAAAGCATCTGGGGCCCCGAGTACGACCTGGCCCGCACGGGCGTTGCGGCCCCCGCCACCGAAACCCTTGCGCCTGAGGCGGCTGCGTCCCAAGCTCCAGCGTCCCGGGCGACAGGATCCCGGGCGACAGGATCCCGGGTGGCAGCCGCCGCCAGCGTGCATGCCGCTCCCGGCAAGACCCGCAACGTGTGGGACAATCCTGTGCTGTGGCGTGAAGTCCGCACTTGGGCCTACGGCCGCAAGGTACTGATCGTCCACGTGGCCTACGTGGCGCTGGTGGCTCTGGCCACGATTGCGCTGGTCAGCATGGCGAATTCGCCGACGGGCATCAGCCGGTTTTCGGCCTCGCTGACGCTGATTCCGGTATTTATTCTCAGTCTGCTGTTGGTCAATGCGCAGGCCGTCACCGCCGTGACCAACGAGCGGGACCGCGGTGCGCTCGACTTGCTGCTGGTCACCGACCTGAGCGCCAAAGAGTTCGTCTTCGGCAAGCTGGGGGGCGTGCTCTACAACGCCAAGGAAATGGTCGTGCTGCCCGTGCTGCTCTGCGGGTATCTGTGGACGGTGCGGGCACTGTCGGGCGAAAACCTGCTCTACGTCGTGCTGGGGCTGCTGGTGATGAATATGTTTTCGGCGATGCTTGGTCTGCACTCGGGCATGAACTACGACAACAGCGCAAGCGCGATCGGCGTGTCGCTCGGCACGTTGTTCTTCCTGTTCATCGGCATCGCCACCTGCATGCGGATGATGATCGCCTTCAGCGGTTCGTTCCACATGCAATTGCAGCCGTTTCTGGCCTTCATGGGGGGCGGATCGCTCGCGCTGTACCTGGCCCTGGGGGCCCGAAATCCGTCGCAGGCCCTGCTCGTCACGTCGCTGTTGTGTCCGGCGGCCACGTTTTACGCCATCACGAGTTTTCTGTTGGGCCACACGCTGGGGCCGTTTTTGGTCGTGGCGGCCACCTACGGGTTTGCGGTCATGTCGATGCTGCAACCGGCGCTATTCGAGTTCGACGTCGCCACCGGCCGCACCTCCAGCGCCGACGAATAGGCTGGCGGAATCTCACCGTCGGAAATTCACCGTCACTTGACCTTCGCCGCTCGAGCCTTGGCCTGGCGGCTGGCCACGTCGGCTTGGGCTTGCTGGATCTTGTACAAGTGCTGGTCCGTGCGCAAGTAGATCGCCCGCTCGGAAACGGCCGGCGAAGCCAGCGCCCGGCCGTCGAGCTTGTTCGTCGCCAGGAGTTCGAACTTTCGGCCGGCCGCGAGCACCGTGGTCGTGGCGTCTTCGTCCACGAGATAGATGCGGCCATCGGCCAGCACCGGCGAGGCCGAGAACTCGCCGGTCAGCCGCTTGTGCCAGTGTTCCTGGCCGCTGCGGGCGTTGACGCAGGTCATGGCCCCCTGATCGCTGACCAGGTACAAGTCGCCATCGACCAACAGCGGCGACGGTGTGAAGGGGATCGAACGGTGCAGGCGGCCGGCCACATGGGTGTGCGTGACGTCGCCGCGGCCGTCGACGCGCAGGGCGTACAGGCTGGGCGTCCAATAGCCGGTGCAGATATAGAGCAAGCCGTCGCCGTAGACCGGCCTGGGCACGGTCGACTGCCCGTCGAACCGGCAGCGCCAGATTTCGGCACCCGATTGCGGCTTATAGGCCACGACCACGCCGCCGCCCACCGACACGAGCTGTTCGGTGGCACCGGAGCGAATCACCAGCGGCGTCGAATAGGCCGTTTCTCCCGGCCGGTTTTGCTTCCAGCGAACCTCGCCGGTCGCCTTGTCCAGGGCCACGACGTATTGATGATCGGCACCGTCGCAAGCCACGATCAGCAGGTCGTTCCAGAGCACCGGCGAGCCGGCCGGCCCGTGGCGATGATCGTACTGCAGCACGGTCTTCCAGAGGATTTTTCCGCCGTCGGCCAGGCAGGCCGTGCCGTGTGCGCCGAAGTGTACGTAGACGCGATCGCCTTCCAGGACCGGCGTCGGCGAGGCGTGGCTGTTCTTTTGCGAAATTCGCTCCAGGTCGGCTTTGCGGAATACTTCCACGTCGCGAACGATCGCGCCACTCTGGCGATCGATGGCGATCGCCCGCAGCGATCCGGTCTCTTCGCTTGCCGAAGTCAGCCAAACCAGCTTTCCGCCCACGACGGGCGACGACCAGCCCAGGCCCGTGATGGGTGTTTTCCAGGCGATGTTTTGGTTCTCGCTCCAAACCGTGGGTAAGCCCGATTCGCTGCTGTGTCCTTGTCCGTCGGGACCGCGAAATTGCGGCCAGTCTTCGCCGGCGGCCGGCCTGGTCAGCCGGGCCAGTGTCAGGGTCAGCATCAGCGTCAGCCAAACGAACGTACCAGGCGATTGCGATCGCCGCCCTTCCTTCGTCTGGCGCCGCGCGTTGGCGAATGCCGGTCGCCGTTTGCAAGCCCATCCTGGCATGAGACGTTCCTGAAATGCACTTTAGCGGCGGACGTTCAACTTCGGCAGGCGGCGGCGCAGTTGGTCGACGCCCGGCTGCGTGACGCGCGTGCCGAGCAGGTTGACTTCTTGCAGATTCGGCATCGAGCGGAAATAACCCAGTGCATCGTCGCTGATTTCGGTCTCGGCCAGGTCGAGTTGGATCAGATTGGGCATGCGGGCGAGCACGGCCAGCGCGCGTTCGTCGATCCGCGTGCCGCGCAGGCTGAGATATTTCAGGGTTGGAATCGCCGCCAGGCTTCCCAGTCCATCCTCGGTAATTGCGGTCCCGTCGAGCATGAGGACGGCCAATCGCGGGCAGGCCCGCAGATATTCCAGGCCGGCGTTGGTGATCGGCAAGTTCGACAGGTCGAGCACCGTAAGCTGGCCGTACCCGGCCACGTGAACCAGCCCGGCGTCGGTCACCAGCGTGTCGCCGACATACAATACTTTCAGATCGGACAGGTCGCGGAGCAGCACCAGCCCGTCGTCGCCGAGCCTGGTGTAGTTGAGCCACAGCTCTTCCAGTTGCACCAGCTCGCCCAGCGCCGGATGCGCCGGCGTCGGTAATCTCGTTCCAGCTCAGGTGCAGGCCTTTGAGGTGCGGGTGTTCGGCCAGCAGTGGCAGGCCGGCATCGGTAACTTTGGCGTCGAACAAATAGAGCTGTTCGAGATGTTCGAGCCCGCGCAGGTGGGCCAGCCCGGCGTCGGTGGTCCGCGTCCAGGAAAGGTTCAGATACTTGAGCCGTGTGAGCGATTCCAGATGCACCAGGCCGGCCCCCGTCACGCGGGTGTCGTGCAGCGCGAGCCCCTCGAGCTTCTTCAGCCCGCCGAGGTGAGCCAATCCGGCGTCGGTGATCCTGGTTTGCCCGAGCTTGAGCACTTCAAGCTGCGTCAGGCCTGCGACCTGCGCGAGGCCGGCGTCGGTGACTTGCGTCAGATCGAGGTCCAGCCAGCGCAAGTCGGCCAGCCCGCGCAAGTGTTCGAGGCCGGAATTGCCCCCTTTCCAGGTGACGACGTGGAAGGGCTCCCCGCGGTTGCCTTTTTCCACGCTTACCACTGCCCCGCTACGGCCAATGAGCTGAGTCGCTTCGCGGTTCTGTTCGCGTTGGGCGCTGCTGCCGAGCCAGGCCAGCGGCGCGGGTGCCGATCGGGGCGTGGGCTCGTCGGCCGGCAGCCCCAAGGGCACGGCGCAACAAACCAGCACAGCGATGAAACGGCAGATTTTTTTCAGGCGGCGTTGCATTAGGCAGGGCACTGCATCATGGATCGTTGTGCATCAGGGAATGATGTGCCAGGGGTACGCGGTGCATGCGATACGCTCTGCGGCGAACTGACCCCCAAGAGCGACAAACGACAAAGTCGGCCAGCCTTGACTGCGAAGCGGGCCGTTAGTGCGTGGTGCTGTCTTGAGACCAAAAGTCGAAGGCGGTCCGCCGCGCCGGTTTGCTGCGGGGTTTCCACCAGTGACGGTTGGCCGGAGCGGCCCCCAGTGGCGATTTCGACGGATTTTGCCGGTCCAGGTTGTTTCCCGAGACCGACGGGGTGCCTCCGCCGGTCAGCACTTGCCTGGCCCGGGCCATCAGGCCTTCGCCGGATCCCGCCGAGGGATCGTCCGCCCGCACGGCGCCAGTGCCCGCGAGCAGCGACGCGGCAAGCAGCGCCAGGGGAACCATGCTCGGTCTTGGCAATCCGGCCATGAGCCGGCTGAAATATCGCATCCGCAACGATCTGGGCTGTCTAGGAGCGAACGATGTGAACACGTCGGCCAATTCCGCGCGGTACGCCGGGGACGCATAAAGGGCCGGGAGTTTCGCAAAAACGGCTCGGCCGGTCCAGCCGAATTGGCTTATCCACGCGGGGGGCCCAATTTACCCGCTAGACCAAAGCGGGGGACGCTTTCTACCATGAAGTCTCGGAAGTCTCTCGTGCGCGTCTGGGGGGCGTCCAGCATTCCACGGCAGCAGGCCGCGTGATAGCTGATCGCGCGTTCCACAAGGCCCCGGGCTACGGAGAGCCAGGTTTTCAGGCGACAAACTCGGGGAATTCGTGAATTCCGCCCGACCAAATTGCCAGATTCAGTGTGCCAAATTCGTGGTCGACCCAAATCGACCGATCCGCCCTGGAACGAGCCATGCGCGAGCCACGCCTCGACAGCGACGCAGCCATCCTGCAGGAACTGTTGGGCTATTTGAACTTCTCCTCCGGCACCAGCGACCCTCAATTTCTCGCCAATCTCGACCGCCTCTTTCGCCGCCTCGAAGCCGACCGTGGCGAACAAATCGACACCTGGCGGCAGGTTCGCGACTTGCTCAGCGGACGGCTGGATGAACTGGCCGCCACCACGGCCACGTTCCGCGACTGCGACCAGGCGCGGGGGATCCTGGGGCTGGCTTTCGAGCATTTTTCGCCGGCCTACCGTGAGTTTCATCGCGATCTGCTGCCGCACTTGTCGGAAGCGACCCTGTGGCGGCCGTTCTTCTTGGGTCGGGTGTGCGAAGCCCTGCTGCGTCAGGGGCCACCCTGGGACGAAACGCAGCGGATCGTTTCCGCGGCTCGAGCGGAACTCGACGATTTCATCGGTCATCGACCGGTCGCCGTGCTCCGCTCGGCACAACGGATCGAGCCCTATCCGCACGAGTGGGTCCGCCCGCTGCCCTTGTACATTCGCACGGTGGGCGTGGCCACGGGCCGCTACGAACGGCTGATCCGGCTGACGCAGGAAATCCTGCTGGCGACCGATCCGGCCATCAAGCGCGAGGCCTGGTTCGACCTGGATTTGCTCGACGAGTTGGCGGTCGACCCGCGCCAGTACGATTTCGATCATCCGGTCAACAAGCGTCCGAACTATCATTTTGGGCAGTGGGATCCGCACCACATCGACAATCAGGGCCGCTACCGCCGCTTCGTGCTGCAACAAGTCACGCTCGACGCGCTGCTGGCCCGGGTCGACAATTCGCAGGAATTCCCGGCGGAGGAACTGTTGTTCGAGGCGGCCGGCGTCCTGGCGGGCACCATCCTGATGGCCTCGGCCACCAGCGGCAGCGGGCCGGAGACCCACCCCTCGACCACCACGCTGGGTGCGCTCGTGCCGCAGATCGCGGCCAACCGCGACGCGTTCTATCAGCAACTGCTCACGCGGGTTCCCGGCGCGCACGGCGAGCGGTTGCGCGCCGAGGCCGCCGCGCGCCACCAGCCTCTGGCCGGTGCCCGGCAACACCTGAATCATTGCCTGGCCCGGCGCCGCGCTGCCCAATTGGAGCACGTTCACCTGGCGATCCTGTTTTCCGAGATGGGCTATCCGGAAGCGGCCGTGCGGCAAACCGACGTGGTTCCCACCGCGTCGGCCCGCATCCGTTGCCAGATCCAATGCCGCATCACCGGTGGCCGACTGGCGGTCGAGCACGGCGACTTGCCGTCGGCTCTGGATATGGCCTCCGAAGCGGTCGATCTGGTGCATCGCGGAATCGAATGCGGAGCGCTGGTCGACCCTTGGAACATCCTGGGTTTCCAGGGGCAATTCAGCCTGTTCCCGGCGCCAGAGAACAGCGTGCCCGATCACCGTGTGGATCAATTGATCGAACTGTTGGAGCAGATCTTTTCGCTCCAGGCTCAACTGTGGCGCGAGGCGGCGGCCCATAACCGGGCCGACGTGGCCGCCACGATTGCCCGGCGGATGTCGGAACTGGCGCGCTGGTGGGATCCGTTTGCCGCCACCACCGTGGAAGGCGTGGAAGCGTTTTCGGGGGACGAGGCTTTTGGGTCGGCACGCAGTGTGGCCCAGGCGCTCGAAGCCTGGCACGAGGCCGGCGCGGCCGCCGCCGACGTGGCGTTTTGGCGCAAGCACGTCGAGTACTTCACTTCGCCCAAGGCCTATTCGCTGGTCGTCGACGCGCTGTTGGAAAAGCGCGATTTCATCGCCGCCATGGCATTGCTCATGCAATGGCTGAGCCAGGCGGATCGGCTGCCGCTGCAGCAGGGTGAATACTCGTTCCACCTGCTGGCCCGGCGCATGGCTGGGCGAAGTTTGCGCTCTGGGCAATGGAGACGCGGCCGCCCCGAGCGGCCAGCGGCAAGCGCTGCGTGCGCAAGTTCTTCGACTACCTGGAGGCCAACGCGGAAGATTACGGCCAGGTGCCGGAGTTGGAATTGGACCTCGCCGGCCGCCCGCAGCGGCGCAGCCCCGACCACGAGGAGCCGGCCGAGGAAGAGGACGAATCCCAGGAATTGTTCGAAGCGGCCTACGACGAAATGGTCTTCGTCGACAGCACGGCCGACGGCGTCGAAAGCGACATGCTCGAATCCGAAGCCGGCGGCCGCAAGACGGAATACGAACTGGAACTCGAAGCCCGCCGTTTGCGCGACCGTTTGGCGCTCGTCGGCACCGTCAGCCATCTGTGGAAATCGGCCGCCTTGGAATGCCGCACCCGGGTCGCGAAGGATGCCCCGGCCGACGCTCCGCTGCCCGACGAATTGCTCGGCCGCTGGCTCGACCAGGCCAATTCGAACTACGGGCAGTTGCTCGAACTGCTCTCCACGATCGATCAGCAGCCGGTCCGGGCCGCTTCGGCCAGCCGCGAGGCCCTGATCGAATATGACCGCCGGCGGAGCATCAAAGAGGCCCTGCTCGATACGGCCATCGCCACCGCGGTGGAAACGGCCGACGCCCGGCAAACGCTCCGCAGCCTGCGGCAACCCGAAGGCGGGCCGGAGGACGGGCTGGCCGTCGATGCGGTTTGTCGCGCCGTGCTGGCCGGCGACGCGGCCGAAGCGCGCTGCAAGCTGGGATGCATTTCTGGTTGAGGTCGAGAAACAGCCGCTGCTCTACGTCGCGCTCAGCCGCGGCGGCGACCCGCGAAAAATCGTGGCCGCCCGCAGTTTGCAACAGACGCTGCGCGATCTGGCCGGCTCGTTGCCGCGGCTGGGGCTGCTGCGCGAGGCCTGTCAGATTCTGGAAACCGCTCGGATCATGGAAAACAACCGCACGTTCTCCGCCGGCTCGGTCAGCGAGTTCGATCGGCTGTTCGAGTCCGGCTACAAGGCCCTGGTGGAGAGCGTGGTGAGCGTGTCCGGCGAGTGGCCGGTCCTCGAGGCCGAGCGGGACCGCGGCCACGACTTTGCCGACGCCGCGCTGGTCGACGCCCTGGAAGAATTGACCGAATCGCTGCTCAAACAGTGGCTCGCCCACAGCCGCACGCTACGGCTCTCGG
Organism: uncultured Planctomycetia bacterium; assembly: GCA_963699445.1. GTDB lineage: Bacteria > Planctomycetota > Planctomycetia > Pirellulales > PALSA-1355 > CAWCAX01. The sequence continues at coordinate 273,628 of CAVOTX010000011.1, read as the reverse complement.
TGCTGGAAAAAATCGCCGACGAGAAAACCTGGAAGGCCATGGTGGCCTTCATCCAGCGCTACGGACGCGATCTGCTCACGCAACGGTTCCTGAATTTCGGCAACCTGCGGGCGATCCTGCACCAAGGGGTCGAGGTTTGGCTCGATCGCTTGCTGGAAGATCCGTCGGCCGCCGACGAGCTGCTACTGCTGCAAGACTTGAGCGGGCCCTTGAACCGCGCCGACGCCGTCAAGCACCTGACGATCTTGTTCGAGGCGGTCGTCGAGAACTATGCCGAATACCGCGACTACAACAGCACCACGACGCAATCGGATCGCGGCGACCTGCTGTACACGCTGCTCGACTTTCTGCGGCTGCGCGTGCAGTACGACCGCATCGCCTGGCATTTGCGGCCCGTCGTGCTGGCCCACGAGATCCTGGTTCGCCGCGGGCGGATGGCCGCCGCCGAAATGTGGCGCCGGGCAATGGCCGAGCGCACGGCCGAAGTCGCCGATGCACTCTCCCGCCGCCTGGGCGAGCTGCGCACCAAGTACGGAATGCGGCTGCCCACGGTCGACGACCGGCTGGCCGAACGCTTCGTCCGCCCGCTGGCCATCGATCGCGTGCGGGCGCTGGTGACGCCGGCCGTCGAAGATGTTCGCCTGGGCCGCCCCAGCGACGCGTTCGCCCGCTTGGAGCACGAAACCGACGAGCTGACCCAGGAGCCGACCGGCGTCGGCCTGGATGTGCCCGGCTGGCTGCAAGCGCTGGAAAGCGAGGTCCGCGAGGCCCGGCGCAAGCGGGTCAGGCTGGCGCGGTCCGATGCCGACGGCTGGCCGCTCGAGCAGCAGCCGCTTTCGCCCACGGACGTGTCCGATCAGCTCAGCGGCTGGGAGCGCGAGCCGATTTAATGCAGGCTTTTAGGCCCGATCGATGGGAAACGCCAACACTTCGGCAATCGACCGAGCGCCGGCGACCAGCATCACCGCCCGATCGAATCCCAGCGCCACGCCGCTGCAATTCGGCAGTCCGTGATCCATCGCGGCCAGCAGCCGGCTCTCTTCCGGCAGCTTGGGCTTGCCGTCGGCGACCCGCTGCAAATTCACTTCGGCGTTGCGGGCTCTGAGCACGGCCGGATCGAGCAGCTCGACATAGCCGTTGGCCAGCTCGACGCCGTCCAGATAGAGTTCGAACCGCTCGGCCACCGGCGGATCGCCGGGCCGCACCCGGGCCAGCGCCGCCTGGCTGGCCGGATATTCGCACAAGATCGCCGGCCGCTGGCGACCCAGGGTCGGCTCAATTTGCTCGACCAACAGCAGATCCAGCCAGGCATCGCGATCGGCCGTGGCAAAACTGGCCGCGGCGGAAAGCCCTGCGCGCTGGGCCACGGCCGCCAGTTCGGCAGCGGTGGCCCGATGCGGATCGACCGCGAGCGACCGCTCGAATGCCTGGGCGTAGGTTACGCGCTCGGCCGGCCCGCGCTGGAAAATCTCCTCGGCCAGACCCGAGAGCAGCTGCATGGCGGCCGCCAGGTCGTCCCCCGGGCGATACCATTCGACAATGGTGAACTCCACGTTGTGCAGGCGGCCGGATTCGCCGCCGCGGAACGATCGCGTGATTTGATAAATTGCCGGGCCGCCGGCGGCCAGCAGGCGCTTCATGCCGAACTCGGGCGATGTTTGCAGCCACATCGGCCGGCCGGCGTGCGGCCGGCGCGGGTCGCAAGGCAGTGTGACGCCGATGGGGTCGAGATGCCGATCCACGACCACGTCCGCGGAGACCAGCGGAGTCTCGACTTCCAGAAACCGCTCGCGCTCGAAGAATTGCCGCACTCGCGCCAGCAATGTGGCCCGCAGCCGAAGATTCTTCCAACTGGCAGTGGGGCGAAAGTCTTGCAAGGAAGTCAACGGGAGTGAATTCTCGGATTGCCCATTGCGGCCGTCGGCAGCGCGAACAACAGCCGAGCCCGGTCCCTCCCTACTCTCTAATCTCTGCCCTCTACCCCCTCGCCGTCACTACGCCTTGGCCCGTTCCAGATATTCGCCGGTGCGGGTGTCGACCTTGATCGAATCGCCGATTTCGACAAACGACGGGCAGATGACTTCGGCGCCGGTTTCCAGCTTCACCGGCTTGGTCAGGTTGGTGGCGGTGTTGCCGCGGATGGCCGGCTCGCAGTATTCGATTTTCAGGATTACGTGGTTGGGCGGCGACACGGAGATGGGGTTGTTGTTGAATAGCACCATCGAACAGATCATGCCCTCTTTGAGGTATTTCCAGGTGTCGTCGACCTGTTCTTTGGTCAGTTCGTACTGCTCGAAGTTGGTGCTGTCCATGAACACGTAACGATCGGCCTGCTGATACAGGTACTGCGCGTCGATTTCCTCGACGTCGGCCGCTTCGAGCGAATCGCCCCCTTTGTAGGTGCGGTCGAGCTGGGTGCCGCGCAGCAGGTTGCGCAGCTTGCATTTGTACAGCGCGTTGCCCTTGCCTGGCTTGACGAAGTTGCACTCGATCATGATGTACGGATCGCCGTCGATCTGGACTTTGAGTCCGCGCTTGAAATCGCTGGTATTGTAGCTCGCCACGGTTTTTTCCTACTTCGCTTCGTAAAATGAGAGGGTTATGCTACGGGTCTGCCGACGCGTCTGGGTCGCGATCGGCAGAAAACGTCCTGCGAACGATTAGCTCGGAAACCGAAAAGTTGGCGTCCTCAACAAAGGGCGAACGATACGCAATGACGATTCTGTCGACTGGGTCACTATCTGCGGCGCCTGCATCGCTTGGTCGAGATCCGGCCGCTTCGAGTTATCCGTCCTGGCAGCAGGCGCTGAAAGATGCGGTCCGCGATCCGGTCGAACTATGCCGCCTGGTCGGCCTGCCCGCCGAATACGAGGAGGCAGCTCGCAGGGCGGCCCACAGCTTTCCGGTGTTCGCGCCGCGGGGCTGGGTGGCCCGCATACGTTTCGGCAATCCCCACGACCCGCTGTTGCGGCAGGTTTTGCCGCTGGGCGAGGAGTTGAACTGGCCGGCCGAATTCACGACCGACCCGGTGGGCGACCGCCTGGCCAGGCGGAGCCCCGGATTGCTGCATAAATATAGCGGTCGAGTGCTGTTGGTGACAACGGGGGCTTGCGCCGTTCACTGCCGGTATTGTTTTCGCCGCCATTTCCCCTACTCCGAGACGCCCCGCGGCATGCAGGCCTGGCAAGAGGCGATCGACGAAATTGCCGCCGATTCGAGCATTGCCGAGGTCATCCTGTCGGGCGGCGACCCGCTGACGCTGGTCGACGAGCAATTGGCCGAACTAACCACCCGGCTGGCCGAAATCGGCCATTTGCGGCGGCTCCGCGTCCACACCCGGCTGCCCATCCTGATTCCCGAGCGCGTGACCGGCGAGCTGCTCGACTGGCTCGGCGGCACCCGGCTGACGCCGATCCTGGTCATTCATGCCAATCATGCGGCCGAACTCGATGCGTCGGTGGCCGCCGCCCTGGGTCGCCTGACGGGCGCGGGCATTCGGCTGCTCAACCAGTCGGTGCTGCTGCGTGGAGTGAACGATAGCGTCGCGGCGCTCGCAGCGCTCTCCGAGCGGCTGGTGGATCTGGGCGTGATTCCTTACTACCTGCACCAACTCGACCGGGTCGCCGGCGCGGCCCATTTCGAAGTGCCCGAGGCCGTGGGGCGTGAACTGATGGAGCAGTTACGGGCCCGGCTGCCGGGCTATGCGGTGCCGCACTACGTGCGTGAAGAGCCCGGTGCTCCGTACAAGATACCGCTGGCATCAAGGGAGTGAAGCAACATGCGACACGATTCCGTCTGGGTTGTTGTCGGGCTGACGCTGCTGGCTGGTTGTCAGCCGGCGAGCGAGCGCGGGCCCGTGGCCCACGATGTCGAAGCGGCGGCCGACACAAACGACAAAACGGAAACCGACTGGTTCGCCTGCTACCTGCAAGGGGACAAGACCGGGCACGCCGAGGTCTCGGCCAGGCGCCTTCGAGATGGCGGGCGCGAGCTGGTCGAGATTACGTCGCTGGAGCGCATTCACGCCAGGCGTTTTGGCAACGACATCGAGTTGGCGATCGAGACCACGAGTGTCGAAACGCCCGACGGCCAGGTCGTTCGCTTCGGCTCGACGACCACTACCGGCGCCAACTCGGACACGATCAGCGGCCGGCGCGAAGGGGCAGAGCTGCTCTTGGAAACGACGATCGCGGGCAATCACAGCTCGTCGCGGATGCCCTGCCCGACCGACGTGCTCGGTTTCAAGGGCGTCGAGCAATCGCTCGAGCGCGAACCGCTTCAGCCGGGCCAGACCCGAAGTCTGAAAGTGCTGCTGCCGATGCTCAGCGCGATCACCATCGCCCAGATCGAACTGGTTGCCCGCGATCGCGAAGAAACAAAACTGCTCGACCGTACCGAATCTTTGCTGCGCATCGATGGCAGCACGACCCTGGCCGGCAATACGCCCTTGGTCGTACGATCTTCGCTTTGGACCGACCGCCAAGGACGCGTATTGAAATCGGCATCCAACGCGGCGCCGGGCATGGAAGAGATCAACTATCGAACGACGCGGGACGTGGCGCTGGCCGATGCCGGTAAAATCCGCTTCGATTTGGGCTTCGACCTGATCGTGAAGATCGACAAGCCGCTGCCGGCCCCCTGGCTCACGAAGCGCGTCCTCTATCGGGTCGAACTGGACGACAAGAACCCGGCCGATGCGTTTCCGGCGAGCGCCACCCAGCAAGTCACGTCCAAAGGTCCGCACACGGCCGAGATCCTGCTGCTGGCGCCCGACCCGGCCGCAAAACCGCCGGCAGCCGAACGCGAGCAGCCAACGCCGCAAGATTCGATCCCCAGCGCCATGATCCAATGCGACGATCCGCTGATCGTCGAAATGGCGCGGAAGGCCCGGGGTACGCAGACGAAACCGCTGGCCGTTGCGCTGGCGCTGGAAAAATACGTTCATAAGACGGTCTCCACGACCGACTTTTCGCAGGTGTTCTCTTCGGCCCTGGAAGTGGCCCGCACGAAGCAGGGAGACTGCACTGAAAATGCGGTATTGCTGGCGGCACTGGCCCGGGCGAGCGGCCTGCCGGCCCGGGTCGTGTTCGGCCTGGTCTATGTCGAACGAGAACAAGGCTTCGGCTATCACATGTGGACCGAAGTCTTTGTCGACGGCCGCTGGCTGCCGCTGGATGCGACGCTCGGCAAAGGCGGAATCGGCGCCAGCCATTTGAAGCTCAGCGACTCGAACCTGGCCGATGCGGGCTCGGGCGGCGAGGCGGTCTTCGCCAGCCTGCTGTCGGTGATGCAGGTGATCGGCCGGCTGAAAATCAGCGTGCTGGAAGCCAAGTAAGCGCGGGGCGGACGGCGATAATTCCGCGTTAAGCCCAGCGGCGATGTTTCCGCGTTAAGCCCGCCGGCGGCGGCCGGTGGGGCGCGGGGGATACCCGCCGGCCGCTGCCGGCGGGCTTAACAGTGAAAATGCCAAACCAGCGAATACGGCGGCAAACCGCTTTTACCGCTTGGCCGCCCGCGCGGCTTTGTCAGCCAGCTCGCCGTAGTGCGTATCGGGAAACTGCCGGGCGGCTTTTTCCAACATCACCGCGCGCAGGTCCGGGTCGGGCACTTGCATCGACTTGTCGTACAACTTCTTGGCGCCGATTTCCTTCTTCAGGCTCTTGTCCTTGGTCAACTCGGCCAGGACCTTCTTGGCCTCCTTACCCTGTGCGGCCGATTTGAAGTTGGCCGACAAGAACGAGGCTTTGTCCAGGGCATCGATTTTCTGCGCGGCGTTTCCGTCGGCCAGATCCTGCGCACTCTTGAGCTCGTCGTCCAGGAACTGCTCCATCGAGGCTTTGAGCTTTTCGCGGTCGGCCGGCTTGAGCGATTTTTCGGCCCGCTTCAGCGTGCGCTGCACTTCGGCGATGTAGCCCAGCTCCATCGGCCAGAGCATTTCCTGCAAGCCGGCGGACATGCTCGTATCGACGAAGCGGAACTTGCCAAAATCCTTGATCTTCTCGAATTCTTTGGCCACGACAAAGCTCTTGCCGCCGCCGCCCGGGAAAAAGCTCCCCGCGTTGCCGCTGGCTACCAGGTTGCCCTCCGGACCGACGATCGCGTAGTTGAAGAACTCGTTGTCGAAGCCGAAACTCTTGGCCAGCTTGGGCTCGTAGCCGTGCAGGATGTTGGGACCGGTGAAGCCTTTGTTCTCCATGTACTCTTTCGCCTTGGCCGGCGGTGTGTCGGTGCTGACGGCCAACACGATGACCGGCTTGTCCTTGGTGGCCTCTTGCACCTGCGAGAGCATCTCGGGCGCCCAGCCGTTGCAGATCGGGCACCAGGTGACATAGGTGAGCACGACAACCGTCTTGCCCTTCAGGTCGTCAAGCGAGGCGCCGGCCCCTTCCCAACTCACGCCGCTCAAACTGGGCAGCGCTTTGCCCGGGCCCGAGTCTTTGGCCTGCGCCTGGCAAGCCACGAAAGCCAATGCCGCCGCCATCACAAGCGAGAGCGACAAATCGCATCGGTCGAACCTCCCGGATAGGCATGCCACTGCCAGCCAAAACGTCGCTATTCTAGCAAAACTCAGGCATGAAAAGCGAACAGATTTTGCAGTTATTGGCGTTGCGGCACGGGCCTTCGTGCTCGCACATGCGGACCGAGATATGATGACCGCATGGAACGGCTCCAGATCACGATGAAACAACTGCTTACGGCGATCTTCTGGCTCGCCGTCGGATTCGCGTGCGCAGCCAACATAGTGTTTGTCGTGCGGCGTGGTGGAATTGCTGACCAGTGGGAGGGGATTGCGCTGCTGGCGGAAATCATTGTCGGCGGCACTGCGCTGGGTGCCGCCGTTGGAACGCTCGCCCGGCGGCAGTTCTCGTTTACGATTCTGGGGGCCGTCGGGGCGTTCGCGCTCGTTGCCGCCGCCCGTTACTTTCGCTAGTGACCAGACGCCATGGGTGGCCCGGATCGCGCGGCCGGCGGGGTCGCGAACGGCCCGGCGACGAAGAGCTTCTCGCGCTCGGAGAAATCGGTGAGCGAATCCTCCGCGTTGATGCAAGCGCTGCAAGATCCGGCTGCGTACCAACATCCGGTCCAACGGATCGAACTGATCGAGACCCATATCTCGTGGCTGCTGCTAACCGGAGACATCGCCTACAAGATCCGCAAGCCGGTGAACCTGGGCTTTGCCGACTTCTCGACCCTCGACCGTCGCCGCTTCGACTGCGAAGAAGAGCTGCGGTTGAATCGGCGGCTGGCGCCGCAGCTCTACCTGGCGGTCGTGCCGATCGGCGGATCGGCCACGCATCCGCGCGTTGGCGATGCCGAGCGGCCGATCGAGTACGCGGTGCAGATGCGGCAGTGTCCGGCCGAGGCCCGGCTGGACCGCGTCATCGCCCGCGGCGAGCTCACGCCTGAGCACGTCGATCGCATGGCGGCCGTCGTTGCCCGACTGCATGCTTCGGCCGCCGTCGCCCGGCCGGACGACCCATTCGGCGGCGACCAAGCCTGGCGGCCAGTGGACGACACGTTCGCAGAACTACTGCGGAGCGTATCTGAACCTCGCTTGCGCGAGCGGATCGAGGCGCTGCAGTCCTGGGCCCAAACCCAGTTTGCCGATCGGCGCAAAGTGTTCCTCGCTCGTAAGCGGCAGGGCCAAGTCCGCGAGTGCCACGGCGATCTGCACATGGAAAACATGATGCTGCTCGAGGGCGAGGTCGTGCCATTCGATTGCCTGGAGTTCAACCCGCGACTGCGGTGGATCGACATGATGAGCGATTTGGCCTTCGCCGTGATGGATCTTGCGCATCGTGGCCGGCCGGACTTCGCCCACCGCTTGCTCGACCGGTATCTGGCGGCATCCGGCGACTATTCCGGCCTGTCGGTGCTGCCTTTCTATCTGGTCTATCGCGCCCTGGTGCGGGCCAAGGTCGCTTGCATCCGCGCCAGACAAGAGTCGGTCAGCAATGACGAGCGCCGCCGACTGGAAAACCAGCGCGACGAATTCATTCAAGTGGCCGAGCATTTTGCGCATCGACCGGCGCCGCGGTTGGTCATCACGCACGGCCCGTCCGGCTCGGGCAAATCGACCGTCAGCTCTGCTCTGGTCGATCAACTGGGCGCCATCCGATTGCGATCCGACGTCGAGCGCAAGCGGTTGTTCGGAATCGATCCGTCTGCCCGCACCGGGCCCGAGCACGAGGCCGAGGTCTACGCTCCGGCGTCGACTCGCCGCACGTACGACCGGCTGTTGGAACTGGCGCACGTTGTTCTGACGGCCGGCTATGCTGTGGTCGTCGACGCCACTTTTCTGGCCTATTCTCAGCGAGCCGCGCAAGAGCGGCTGGCCGCCGCGCTGCGAGTGCCGTTTGTGATGGTCGATATGCAAGCGACTCCGGACCTGCTCCGCGAGCGAGTCGAGCAGCGACTGGCTGCGGGCGGCGATGTGTCCGAAGCCGATAGGGCGGTGCTGGAAGCGCAACTGGCTGCCAGCGAGCCGCTGACCGCGGGTGAGCGTTTGCGGACACTCGAAGTGAACGTTGCCAACCCGCAGAGCGTGCAAAAGCTGCCAGTGCTCATCGAACGGCTGGCCGCGCGGCTGTCGGCGAGCTAAATCGACCGCTTCTACCGCGTGCCGTCCAGCAAGCTGGAGCGGAAGTCGGCGTCGGTCAAGCCCACGTTCAACCGCAGGTCGGTATACGTGTATTCGAACAACAGCGGCTTGGCCTCGCCGGTCGTCTTGGGCCAGATGAGGGCCTCGATGCGGATCGGCACGTGCAACTCGTCGTCGACGTAGACGTTGGCCTCGGCGAATTCGAGCACCGGGTCGGGCGTGGGATGCAGCACCGAAATCCGCGTGCAGACGCGGCCGTTGATCTTGGCCCGGCGGAAGAATTTGACCTTGGTGTTCGTGCCGCCCGGATCGCGCTCGATGTCCTGCCGAATCAAGCCGATCAGCGACTCGGTGACGCTGGCGAAGCCGATGCCCGTGATCGGCACGAGGCTCTCGCTCAGGGCCGCATCGCTGTTGGGATCGAGCTTCACGGTGACGTAACTGAAGCGTTTGCCGCCGTTGCGCACGAGCATCTTGTTGTCGTTGCGTCCCTCGACGTAGAGCACTTTGCGCCCTTGATTTTCGCCGGCGCCTGGAATTCCAGGAACACGCTGTAAGGCTGCACGGAAGGCTGCACGCCGTGTCCGTCCTGCACGCCCGCCGTGCGAACCCGGGTTTGAATGTATTGCATGTCGTGCAAGTCGCCTTCGATCCGCTCGCGCTTGATCAACAAGCAACTGTAATCGCGGACGTTATTCTGGGCGTGCTGAGCGGCGCCAGGGCAAACTGCAAGGCCGGCTCGAGCGGGTGCCGCTTCGTGGCTGCACCGGCTTCGGGCCCCGGGAGACTTTCGGCATTCACCCGCAGGGTGGTTGTCGAGGTTTGGGGCGGAAGGAGCTTTGGCCCGACCGGCAGCGCTTCCTGACCTGTCGCAGGAATCACGCAGGCCGCAATCACGATCGCCATCCCACTGCCCAAGATCATCGATTTCATGATAGCACCGGTGTTGGCTGCGCTCTTTGCCGGCTGAAGCCTATGAGCCCCGCGTCCTGGTCTCGCGCACTTGGCGACCAAGAAACTGCTGCGGTCGAAACAATCGACCTGTCCCCCCGCCTGGCTGCGGCGAGCGCCTCCGTACTCCCACGAATTTCCTGCCGGGACGCGACAGCCAGCGGCCATATCGGTAGCAAATCTCGCACCCGAAAGAGTCGCTGTCGTGTGGGACATAAAAATCGTACACCCGCTGTCAAGCCACCGCTGGCATCCAACCTAGCCGGTTTTCCGCGCGTCTGACAATCGCCGCTCGACCGACTTTCAGCCGGAATCGTCATGTTTCCCGACCTTTGGGTGGGAATATGGCAACCAGGCAGAGTTGCGCGACCAATTTGAGGGGCTATTCGGCAATCGGCCGCCGCAGCTTGAGAAAAAACCCACTGCCAGCAGCGCCGCGAATTCGCAACCGCCCGATACCGATTCGATCCCATGCGCCCAGCGCCGACCCGGCCGGCGGAGCGATCCGGCTGGCTGCCCAGCGCCGGTCAATTTGCACCGCCCGCGCCGAGCGACTATCTTGGCCGGCGATAGCTTGATAGCTTTCTGGCAGCAGAGTTCCGCAAACGGTGCCCTGGCGGATCGGTTGCGGCAATTCAGACAACGGTTCGCCCGGTGTGCTGCCAAGAGATTGTCGATCGTTCGGCCCCACTCCTGGTTTGGCTTCTTCCGCTCATGCTCAACAAACTGTTCGACCTCACGGGCCGCGTCGCACTGGTGACCGGCGGCAGCCGCGGACTCGGCAAAGCCATGGCGCGTGGGCTGGCGGAGGCCGGAGCCCAGATCGCCATTGCGGCCCGGCACGGCAACGAGCTGGAGCGCCGCGGCCCGCGAAATTGGCGACGGCACCGGGGCCAAGGTGGCCTGGTTCGAGGCCGATCTGTCCGAGCGAGCCGAGTCCGCGCGATTGGCCGAGGCCGTGCTGGCCGAGATGGGTCGGGTGGACATCCTGATCAACAACGCCGGCAGCAACAAACTGGGGGCCATCGACGAAATTCGCGACGAAGACTGGGACACGATTCTGGAGCTGAACCTCTCCTCGTGCATGGCACTCACGCGGGCCCTGGTGCCCCAAATGAAACCGCGCCGCTGGGGACGGGTCATCCATATTTCGTCGATCATGGCGATGGTCTCCAAAGAAGGACGCAACGTCTATTCGACCACCAAGAGCGGCGCTGGTCGGCATGACGATGGCCAGCGCCCTCGATCTGGCCGGCCACGGCATCACCGTCAACTGCCTCGCGCCGGACCATTTCTGACCGATCTGCCCGGTAGCATGCTCACCGCCGAACAGAAGCAGGCGTTCGCCAGTCGCACGGCGCATCGGCCGCTGGGGCGACCCGCGCGAGTTGGCCGGCCCCGCGCTGCTGCTGGCCAGCGACGCCGGCAGCTATATTACAGGCAGCGTGTTGGTGGTCGATGGCGGCACGCTGATCAAGTCGTTTTGAATCAGCGCGAATGAAAAACCCCTCTTCCCGCAGGGTGCGGGCAGGGACCAGGGTCCGCAATGAGCGGGCGTCATGTTTCGTTCGTAACTTCCCAAAGGTGCGCAGCCATGTTTCGATTTGTCTGCCGGTTGGCTTTGCTGTTCAGCCTGGCCGCTCCGGCCATTGCCGAAGAAGAGCTCAAGCTGAAAGAGCGTTGGATCTATTTTCCCACGAATTTTCAGGTCGTCGAAAACGTGGACAAGCTGGAGTCGCTGTTCCAGCGGGCCCATCAAAGCGGCTATACGCACGCCTTCGTCAGCGACTCGAAATTCAGCCACTTGCAAGAATTGCCCGTGCCCGAGACGTACTTCAAGAACGTCGAGCGCACCAAGCAACTGGCCGCGAAATATGAGTTAGAGATCGTGCCCGGCGTGTTCCCCATCGGTTGGTCGAACGACATTTTGTGGAACGATCCGAACCTGGCCGAGGGCCTGCCGGTCCGCGACGCGCTGTTTGTCGTCAAGGGGGGCGAAGCGCGGCTCGTGGCCGATCCGCCGCTGCAACTGCGCGGCGGCGATTTTGCCGATCTGAAACAGTGGGAGTGGCACGACCCGACCGCCGTCGTCGACGCGGGCGCCGTGCGGATGAGCGATCTCAAGGGCGGAGTGTGCCGCGTGGTGCAAAGCCTGCAAGTCTCGCCATTCCGCCAGTATCACGTCTCCGTGCGGATCAAGACCGACAAATTCCAAGGCGCCACGGAGATCAAAGTCCTGGCCGGCGGCGAACAAGCGCTCAACTATAACGACCTGGGCGTCAAGCCGACCCAAGACTGGACCCTGCACCACACGATCTTCAACTCGCTCGACAACGCCAAGGTCGGGCTGTACCTGGGCTGCTGGGGTAGCGGCGGCGGCTCGCTCTGGTTCGACGACGTGACGGTCGAAGAAGTGGGGCTGCTGAACCTGCTGCGGCGCCCGGGAGCCCCGCTGATCGTCAAACGCGAGGGAGAAAAAAAGCCGCTGGTCGAAGACGCGGATTTCGAGCCGGTGGCCGACCCCAAGATGGGCAACGTCCCCTGGCGCGGAGGCTACGACATCTATCACGAGCCGCCCGTCATCCGCACCAAACTGGCCGACGGCACGCGGCTGCGGGTGTCCTACTATCATCCCATGATCATTTACGGCGGGTCGGTGATGATCGCGCTGTCCGAGCCCAAGACGCTCGAATTGCTGCGCGATCAGGCCCACGGGTGCATAAGCTGTGGAACGCCCACGGCTATTTCATGCAGCACGACGAGATCCGGATCCTGAATTGGGATCAGGCCTCGATGGACCGCAATCTGGACGCGGGACAGATCCTGGCCGACAACGTCAAGCAGTGCGCAAGTTCCTCCGCGACGTCAATCCCCAGGGCAACGTGTACGTCTGGAGCGACATGTTCGACCCGTTCCACAACGCCCACGACAAGTATTACCTGGTACGCGGCAACCTGGCCAACTCCTGGGATGGGCTCGACCGCAAGGTAATCATCGTGAACTGGAACGAGGGCAAAGCGGTTGAAAGCCTGAAGTTTTTCGCCGGCCGCGGTCATCGCACGATCATCGCCGGCTTCTACAACGCGCCGGTCGATCACCTCGACGCCTGGCTCAAAGCGGCCCGCCAGGCCGGCGGCGTGGACGGCGTGATGTACACCACCTGGGAGAACAATTTCAATAGCCTGGAAGCCTTCGCCGAGCGCGGCAACTTCATGCCGGCCGGCGCGAAGGCTGCGCCGGATAAATGAGCAGCGCCCTCACGGCGCTACGATGCCAATAACCGGCGCTCAATGAATGCCGCAAGCTACTCACGACGGTCCGCGCGGAGAACCCCCCGCGGTTCGCCAAGACCTATGCCAGCTGCTAGCTGTGCATCCGGGGCAGGGGGTCGCCCCGCTGGATGATCGCCGCCTCTTCGGCCGCCAACTCTTCCAGCCGAGCGCTCACCACGTCGTCGGGCGCGAAGGATCTGGCCATCCGCACGTACGTGCTGTGATGCCGGGCCTCGGACTCGAACAGGCTGCGGTAGAATTCCGCCAGTTCGCGATCCGGGACATGATCGCCCAACAGCGCGAACCGCTCGCAGGAACGCGCCTCGATCAGCGCGGCCACCAGCAGACGATCGACCGCCCGATGCGGATCCTGCTTGCGGACCAGGTCGTTGAGCTGCCGGCCGTAATTGCTCGCCCGCAGCATGCGAAACGGGATCGCACGCGACGCGAGCAGATCGAGCACCTGGCGGAAGTGATCGAGCTCTTCGACGACGATGTCGGCCAGTTCGCGGCACAGTTCGGCCCGGCCCGGATAAGCGAACATCAGGTTCATGGCCGTGCCGGCCGCCTTCTTTTCGCAGTGCGCATGATCGACGAGCACGGCCTCCAGGTCGGCGTCGACCTGGGCCAGCCAGCGCTCGAGTCGTACTGCTTTTGAGGTTCAGCATTTTCGCTTCGTCCCTAGCCGGTGGTCAACGACCGCCGGCGACCGGGGGTCGTCCCTCGCGGACCGCCATGTCCGGCACCCCGTCCGGCGCGGTCGCCGTCTCCGCGGCTGCCGCGGCCGTGTCCTCCTGCCGTGCTCGGGCCGTGATCCGCGCCACCAGCTTCATCATCGCGGCCGGCCACAGCCGACGCAGCCGCCAAAACAAGCGAGCCCGGGCCGGCAAGACCAGGTACAGCTGCCGCCGGGCCACCGCCCGCAGAATGGCCCGGGCCACGTCCTCGGCCGAGAGCCGGGCACTCTGCATCAGTCGGCCGGCGGACTGGCGCTGGGGCTCGGTGTGAAAGCGGGCGCCGGCCAGCAGGTTGGTCGCAAAAAAGCCCGGGCAAACGACCGTCACGCCGACCGAGCGGTGCGCGCAGTTCCGCGAACAGGGTTTCGGACAGGGCCACGACGCCCGCCTTGCTCACGTTGTAAGCGGCCATCGTCGGAGCGCAAACGATGGCTGCCGCCGACGCGATATTGACGATGTGGCTGCCTTGCGGATTGCGAATCAGCCAATCGCGGCAGGCGTGACAACCGTGAATCGCGCCGAATAAATTGACATCGATCGCCCAGCGCCAGTCGGCCAGCGGCAGCTCGCCGACTTCGCCCGAGCAGGCCACGCCTGCATTGTTGACCAGCAGGTCGAGACGATCCCAATCGCGCGTGCAAGCGTTCGACCAGGGCGGACCAGTCTTCGGGCCGGGTGACGTCCAAAGGCTCGACACGCGCGCTGCCGCCAGCCCGCTCGACCAACTCGGCCGTGTCGCGGCAGCCTGCCAGATCGATGTCAGCCAGCGCGATTTGCCAGCCCTGTAGTGCCAATCGAAGGGCCAGCGCGCGGCCCAGTCCGCTGGCAGCGCCGGTGACGATTGCACAACGTGGAGCAATTTTGTTTGTAGAATCGACAATCCGAGCCATGCGCAAATCAGTTCCACCCTCGTAAGTCATCAGAATGACGGCAGGTTAAACGGCCTAAGTTGAAGTAGCAAGCCTGAGCCGCGAGAAAACCCGATAGTTGTGATAGAGATTCGTCGATTGGCACGCGGCTCGCAGTACACAACAGCCGGATGACGATCAAGAAACAAACGGTCCAGGTTCAGTCGGGAAAGGGCACAATCATGAAACGGTTCATTTTGAGTCTGATTTTGGCAGCGACGGCAATCGCGCCAGCCACGGCGCTGGCCCAAGTTTATGGGCCGTATCCACGTCGCGGCTACTACTATGGCGGCTACCGCGGGTATCCTCCGTACGCCTACCGCTATGGCTACTACCGGCCGCCGGTCGTGCCGTACTACCCACCGGCTCCCTATCCGGTGTACGGGCCGCCGGTGTACGGGCCGCCGGTGTATGCGGCGCCAGCCTACGGCTACGGCGTGGGCGTCGGGATTTCGGGGCCCGGCTTTGGATTGCAAGTCGGCTCGTGAGCGGAACGGGTGCGAAATCGGCCTTCGATCGCGATGCAGCCGGGGAAGGCGGGCCCCGGGTGACTCGAGCGTGGGAAAAGATCGCCCCTGCGGCGCGCCGCGTTCGAGGCCGGCGCGTATAATCCATTCGACAGGAGCGAGACCGCTGCCGCCCAGCGAGCGCTTCAAGCGGCGGCGGTCGATTCGCCGGCAACCGGTTTGCCAGCCTGTTGTTCGCATTGCCTCGCAAAACCCCGCGATACGCCAGATGTCTATCGTTCTCGTGCCATTGTCTGCCGACGACCGGGAGTTCCTCGGTGCGGCGGTGGATTATCTGGAGCGGCCGACATTCCTGATGCGAATCGCCGGCCTGGTGGGCAAGCCGGCCGAAGCACTGCTGGCGGCGCTACCCGATCGGGCGCAAACCTTGGTCGCCGAGGCGAGTTCCAAAGCCTTGAGCGGCGCCCTGGATTGGGCCGTCCGCTCGATTCCCGACGGTCCGCCCATGCCGGCCGACTCGTCCAGGGCCCGGTCGAAGCGAGGACGCCTGTCGGGACAATTGCATACGGCGCTCAGCGCGACGACCGGCGCGGTCGGCGGTTTTTTCGGCTTGCCGGCGCTGCCGATCGAGTTGCCGGCCACGACGATCGTGATGCTGCGTTCGATCGCCCAGATCGCGGCCCAGCATGGCGCGGACTTGCGCGATCCGCAGGTTCGGCTGCAATGTCTGGCGGTGTTCAGCTTCGGCGCGCCGCAGATTGAAACGATGGAGTCGGCGTATTTTACCGGCCGCTTGGGGTTGGCCTTGGCGGTCAAGGACGCCGCGGCGTTCGTCGGCCAGCACACGGCACGCGAGGTCAGCGAGGCGATGACCAAGGGCTCGGCGCCGATGCTGGTGCGGCTGATCAATCAGATTGCCAGTCGCTTTCAGGTGGTGGTGACGGAAAAGGTCATGGCTCAGGCAGTGCCGCTGGCCGGCGCGGCGAGCGGCGCGCTGATCAACGCCGCCTTCAGCGACCACTTCAACACCGTCGCCCGATTCCATTTTGGCATCGTTGCCCTGGAGCAAAAGCACGGCAAGCCGGCCGTCGAAGCCGCTTATCAGCAAGCGCGGCTGGCGCGATTGGGTAGGCCGTCGAGTTGACGAATTGTCCACGGCCTGACTGCTGGTTTGCAATCTTCGCGCCACATCTCTCCACTTACGGATCCGGCGCAGCGTGAGCGCGGCGGCACGCAAGAAAACACGGCGAGCAAAAAAACTTGCCCCAGGCGAGAACTGTGGTAGACTCTCTTTTGGACGTGGTCCGGGCGTGCGACCGGCGCTCAGGGCGTTTTGGTCGCCGAGGTTAAGTGACTCCCTCATTTATGGGTAGCCGGCCTGAATCGGTCGCATTACGTTCTAACCTCCAGTGGCCACGTCCTTCCTGTTGCCGGATTCCTGTTCGAAGATCGCTTCGGGAGGGCAGTCAATGCAAGATCCACCTTACAGCGGTGCGTGAGGGGCGCTGCTGCTCCCGGCGGTCCTGTCCCGCAGGTCGACGGCGAGCGATGGATGTGCCGACTCGGGTGCCAACCTCATTCACTGAGGGTGCGCTGAGCGGCTTGCAGCCTCGCCAACGCAAACGGGCCGCGGGCAACTGCCTGGGCCGGTGCGATTGAGCCGCTCCTCACGAAAGTTTCCGTAGCCCTCCTCACTCAGGTGAGGGGGGCTTTTTTCTTTATTGGTTCTTGCTCAGCGGTGACCCCGACTGCAAGATCCCCCGCGGCGAGATCCCCCGCGGCCAGATCCCAGCCCTGGGACCCCGGAGATCAGGATCGGGACGCAAAGGAGCCGGGCAGGGGGGCGCGGGACCGATCCGACCCGCGGTCTCTGAATGGGCAGAATTGGATGACGCCCACCGCCGTCGAATGTTACGATGGAACCATTCGCCTGGGCTGCTGTCGATCGATCGGTTTTCCGGAGTTCGCCGCGAAAATGAAGTTCGCCGTCCGCTGCCTGTTCGCCGCCGCCCTGGGGCTGGCCGCCAGCTTGTCCTGGCCGGGCTTGAAAGCCAGCGCCCAGGACGTGCCCAGTGGAGCGGCCGGAGTGCCCGACAACGGGAAAGCCGGGCAATTCCAGCGCAGTGACCCCGCTGTTGGTCCGGCGTTGTCTGGGTTGCCACAATCCCGAGGAGCATAAAGGCAGTCTCGACCTCACCAGCCGGCATCGGCGCTGGCAGGCGGGGAAAGCGGGGCAGTGCTGATTCCGGGCGATCCGGAAGCGAGCGAGCTCTGGCAGCGGATCGACAGCGACGAGATGCCCCCCAAGAAACCTCTTTCCGCGGCCGAGAAGGAAATCTTGCGCGACTGGATTGCCCAGGGCGCCGCGTGGGGCCCGGGTCCGATCGATCGCTTCCAATTCACCAGCGACACCCGGGCCGGATACGACTGGTGGTCGCTCGCGCCGCTGCCGCAGGTGGCCGTGCCGCGGATGGCAGCGCCCCGATGGGCCGGCAATCCGATCGACGCCTTCGTCCTGCGCGGCTTCAAGAGCGATCACTTGCCGCTTCGCCCCCGGCCGATCGCCGCGCGCTGATTCGCCGCCTCTCGGTCGATTTGCTGGGGCTGCCGCCGACTCCCGAGGAGGTGTCCGCTTTTATGGCCGACCCGGATCCGCAGGCCTACGAGAAGCTGGTCGATCGGATGCTCGCTTCGCCGCATTACGGCCAGCACTGGGCCCGGCACTGGCTGGACGTGGCCCGCTTCGGCGAAAGCGACGGATTCGAATTCGACGTCCTGCGTCCCCAGGCCTGGCTGTATCGCGATTGGGTGATTTCGGCCCTGAACCGCGACCTGCCGTACGATGAATTTGCCCGCCTGCAAATTGCCGGCGACGTGCTCTACCCGGCCGATCCGGACGCCGTGACGGCCACCGGTTTTCTGGTGGCCGGCGGTGCGACAATCTCGTGCCGGCGGGCGAGCCGATGCGGCTGCTGATGCGCGAAGACGAAATGGAGGACATGGTCGGCACGGTGGCCCAAACCTTTCTGGGCCTGACGGTCAATTGCGCCCGCTGCCACGATCACAAGTTCGACCCGATCCGCCAAAGCGAATACTATCGGCTTTCATCCGCGCTGTCGGGCGTGAAGCACGGCGAGCGCGACTTGCCCATGCCCGGTCCGGCCAATCTGGCCGAGCTGCAATCGCAGTTGGCCGCAGCGCGGGCCCGGTTGACGGCGATCGACGATCCGGTGCGATCGGCAATCCTGGCCGAGCGTGCCGCCGCGCCGCGGACCCCGCCGCGGCCGATTGCCCGCTGGGATTTTTCCAAGGACGTGCAGGACGAACTCGGCCCGCTCGAAGTCACGCTCCGCGGCGGCGCCCGGGTGGATGGCGACGGTCTGCACCTGGATGGCAAGACCGCGTATGCCCAGTCGCCGCCGCTCGAGCGGCAACTGGCAGCAAGACGCTCGAGGCCTGGGTCTCGCTGGCCAACGTCACCCAGCGGGGCGGCGCGGCGATCAGCGTGCAGACTTTGGACGGCGTGCAGTTCGACGCAATTGTTTTCGGCGAGACGGAGCCGAATCGCTGGATCGCAGGCAGCGACAACTATCGCCGCACGCAGCCTATCCATGGCCCCGAAGAGCAGGCCGCCCCCGACGAATTCATGCACGTGGCGATCGTCTACGAATTAGACGGCACGATCACCGCATATCGCAACGGACAGCCCTACGGCCAGTCGTACCGCTCCAGCGGGCCGATCGTGCTAGAAGCCGGCAATACGCAGGTGGTCTTCGGCTTGCGGCACAGTCCGTCCAGCGAGGGCAAATTGCTGGCCGGCGTGGTGCGCCGGGCTCAACTGTTTGATCGGGCCCTCTCGCCGGCCGAGGTGGCAGAATCGGCCGGTGCCTATTTCCAGGGTGTGAGCCAGAGCCAGATTCTGGCCCGGCTATCGCCCGACGAAAAGTGCGCCGCGGCCAACTGCTGGCCGACATCGCCGCGCTGGACGACCGCATCCATCCGCGTCCGCCGCGCGTGTTTGCCGTCAAACCTCAGACCCCGCTGGTCCTGCATCGGTTGGATCGCGGCAATCCGCAGGCTCCGCGGGAAATCGTCTCGCCCGGCGGCGTCAAAGCGGTGGCTGGGGCCGACGCCGATTTTGGGCTTCCGCCCGACGCCGCGGATGGCGACCGCCGCGCGCCGCCTTGCGCACTGGATCACGTCGGCCGAAAATCCGCTGTTCGCCCGCGTAATCGCCAATCGCGTCTGGCACTATCATTTTGGCTCGGGGATCGTCGAAACTCCGAACGACCTGGGATTCAACGGCGGACGTCCGTCGCACGGCGAATTGTTGGACTGGCTGGCCGGCGAATTCGTGCGGCAAGGCTTCAGCCTCAAGCGGCTGCATCGCACGATCGTCACCAGTGCCGTGTATCGTCAGGCATCGCAGCCGAATCGGGATGCAATGGCGGTCGACGCCGGCAATCGCCTGCTGTGGCGATTTTCGCCACAGCGGCTCGACGCCGAGACGGTGCGCGACGCGGTGCTGCTGGTCGCCGGGCAATTGAACGACGGCGGCGGCGGCGCGGGCTTCTCCGATTTCAACGTCTTCAACGATCGCGGCACGCAGTGCTACGAGCCGCTCGATCCCGAAGGGCCGCAGTTCAATCGGCGGAGCATCTACCGCACTTGGGCCCGCGGCGGCCGCAACCCTCTGCTCGACACGTTCGACTGCCCCGATCCGTCGGTCACTTCGCCGCAGCGCGGGGTCACGACGACGCCGCTGCAGGCGCTCGTGCTGCTTAACAATTCGTTCCTGCTGCGAATGTCCGACCACTTCGCTGCCCGGGTCTCGGCGGAAGCCGGGCCCGAAGGTCGGCGACCAGGTGCGCCGGGCCTATCAATTGGCCTACAGCCGCGATCCGACCGCGGCCGAGTCGGCGCGGGTCGGAAGCGTTCGCACAGCAACATGGGCTGCCGGCGCTGTGCCGCGTGCTGCTGAACTCCAACGAATTCCTGTATGTGCGATTAGAGGGCCTGCCGCCGTGCCGCATTCCATGTTTGCTCAATCGCTCTTCGATCGGCGCGGCTTCCTGTCGTGGGTCGCCGGCGGACTGGGCGGCGCCGGCGCTGGTCGGCCTGCTTCAGCAGGATCGCTTGCTGCAAGCCGCCGTCACGCCCGGCGAAGCCAGCGATCCGCCGCCCCATCTCCCGCCCAAGGCCCGCCGCGTCATCCACATCTGCCTGTGCGGCGGCTACAGCCACGTCGATTCGTTCGACTACAAGCCGGAGCTGGCCAAATTCCACGGCAAGCCGCTGGCAGTCCGCGAAAAGCCCGAACGTTTTCTTCGGCCAGATCGGCCTGCTGCGCAAGAACGATTGGGAGTTCAAGCAGCGCGGGCAAAGCGGCTTGTGGATCTCGGAGCTTGTTCCCGCACATCGCCGAGGTGGCCGACGAACTGACGGTCATCCGCTCGATGGTCGCCGAGTCGTCCAACCACACGCCGGCCACGTTTCAGGAGAACACGGGCTTTCGCATCAACGGCTTTCCGGTGCTGGGGTCCTGGCTGTCGTACGGGCTGGGCAGCGAAACCGACGATCTGCCGGCGTTACGTCGTGCTGCCCGACGCGCGCGGCCTGCCGGCCGGCAGCACCATCAACTGGACCAACGGCTTTCTGCCGGCCCGGCATCAGGGAGTCGCCTTTCGCAGCCAAGGGCACGCCGATCGACGATCTGTTTCCGGCCCGTCCCATCGATCCGGCCACCGACAGGCGCTCGCGCGAGCTGCTGCTGGCAGCATGAACCAGCGGCACTTCGAAGAGCACGCATGGCGGACGATGCCCTGGCCGCCCGCATCCGCAGCTTATCGAGCTGGCGGCCAAGATGCAGCTGGCCGTGCCGGAGGTCACCGACCTCGACGCCGAGACCGCGGCCACGCGCGAGATGTACGGCCTGGACGGCACGCGAAACGGCCGACTTCGGCCGCAGCTGTCTGCTGGCACGGCGGCTGCTGGAGCAGGGCGTGCGGTTCGTGCAGCTATTCTCCGGCGGCTCGTTCGGCTCGCCGCGCATCAACTGGGACGGCCACGAAAACGTGATCGAAAACCACACTCGCGAAGCCGGCCGGATCGACCGAGCCCATCGCCGGCCTGCTGCGCGATCTGCGGCAGCGCGGCATGCTCGACGACACGCTGGTGCTGTTCACCACCGAGTTCGGCCGCACGCCGTTCACGCAATCGGCCGCCGACGTCGTCGGAGCCGGGCCGCGATCACAACCAGTATGGCTTCTCCGTCTGGATGGCCGGCGCCGGACTGAAGCACGGCATCGCCTACGGCGCGACGGACGACATCGGCTGGAAGTCCGTCGAGAACCCGCTGTAGCTGGTACGATTTTCATGCCACGGTGCTGCACCTGCTGGGCATCGACCACGAGCGGCTGACCTATTACCACAACGGCATCCAGCGCCGGTTGACCAACGTGCACGGCGAAGTGGTCAAGCCGATCTTGGCTTGAGCCGGCAGCGCGGCTCGCGAGCCGTGGGATTTACTCCCACGCAATACGCACCCGCGATGCGCGGCGACGATGCGCTTGCTCATCGCGGCGTCGCTTCGATCGATTACAGCGTGCGGTAACGCCGTGCCCATCCACCGTGGGAATAGATCCACGGCCAGATTGGACTGACCGGGGCGAACCGAACCCGCAACCCCCGCGCTGCCGGCACGTGCTCACTTGATGAAGTAGCCCGACACGCGCCACTTGCCGTCCTTGTCGAGCATCGGCGTCACGGTCTCGATAGCCGCCTTCTTGTTCTGGAAGGATGTTTCGAACTGCAGGACGACGTACTGTCCGTCGGGCGCCCGGCAGGCTGGTGCGATATTCCTTCGACTTGATCTTTCTGGCGGTCACGGCTCCCAGCGGCTTGCGCACGCCGTCGAGTGCTTTGACGAAGGCCTCCTTGCCGACGGCGCCACGCAGATACTCGGCGGCCGCGTCCCAGCTCTCGGCGAACTTCCCTTCGTCGACCTGTTTGAGCCAGGCTTCAGCCGCGGAAAGCGGCTTGCTGCTCGGCTTCGTCGTGCTCCCCATTCGCGGCCTGGTCCTGGGTTTCGTCCTTAGACTCGGGAGCGGCATGCACGATAAAGCGACAGCACTGCCCAAGACCAGGCTCAGGCCGACGATGCAGATGCCCCTGATGGCGGTTATCATGGCGTTTCTCCTATCGGGGCATTTTACCGCGATCGTTCGCAGAATGCGAAAGATTGCCGTTTCTCACGCCACCCGGCGTAACAGCCGCCTGCTGTCGGTGCTCGGAATCGGTCGCAAAATCAATCTCGCTCGCCACGGCGGAAACTGCTATGAATACCGCCCGGATATTGGCACGGCCCGAGTCGCGAGCGGCCGAACGGCCCAGTGCCTGAACATCAACACGGAGGTAGATCATGCAGAGATTGAAGCAGTGCTTGCTGGCGGCCATGGTCGTCGTGGCCCTGGGCGGGGCGGCGATTGTCGTGCAATCGGTCGCGACGCGGACCGTCGTGGCCGAAGACGGCCCAACCGGAGACCATTGGCGCAACTTCGACGGCCATTGGAGTTATTGGCACGCCGGAGACAATCGCTGGTATTACACCGACGGCGTCCACTGGTACTACCACGACGGCGTCGGCTGGGTCGTCTATCAGTTCGACAAGCTGTTCGGCATCGGTTTCCATCACGGCGACTACAAGCCGCCGCGCGAAGTGCCTGTCCCGAAGCACAGCGTTTTCCACCGCTAACGCGGTTCTGGGTTTTCCACCGCTAACGCGGTACTGGGCTTTCCACCGTTTAAACCGTCGGCTGCTGCCCAGCTCGGCAATCGACACGCTGACCGGGATTCATCGCCCGGGACGCAAGAAAACTAAAACGATTGAACACGCTTTGCGCCCTGTGCCCAAAGCGTGTTTTTTTGTTCCCGCAGCCCAACCGACGCACAGGCGACGGATGCTCCGAGGCAAGACAGACTTTCGCGACGTGCTTTGACTCTGGCCGGCCGCGAATTGGGCTGTTCGCCGCTTGTCTCGGCGTAAGTCCGACCCAATAATCGATGGCGCCGCCTTGGACGCGTCGCTCCAGAACCCGGCTGGCTGCCCAACATCGAATCGGTCCGAAGCTCACGGGCGGCCTGTCAAAACGGCCTGACGACCAACGACAGGAGAAATCCCATGGCTACGATGCGCGTTGCACAGGTGCCCCGCCCGAACGGGCCGTTTGAAATCGTGGAACGGCCGATTCCCACCCCGGGCGCCGGATCGGTGCGCATCAAGGTGCATGCCTGCGGTGTCTGCCATAGTGACTCGGTCACTAAGGACGGACTATTTCCGGGGATCCAATACCCGCGAGTTCCGGGTCATGAAGTGGCCGGCGTGATCGACGCCGTCGGCGCCGGCGTCGCCGAGTGGAAGCCGGGCCAGCAGCGTGGGCGTCGGGTGGAACGGCGGATATTGCGGGCATTGCGATTCCCTGCCGGCGCGGCGAGTTCTTCGCCTGCACGACCGGTCAGGTCACGGGGATCTCCTTCGACGGTGGCTACGGCGAGTACATGATCGCGCCGGCCAGCGCGGTGGCCCTGATGCCCGGCGATCTGCCGCCGGTCGACGCGGCCCCGCTGCTGTGTGCCGGCGTCACCACGTTCAACGCACTGCGCAACAGCGGCGCCCGTGCCGGGCGACGTCGTGGCCGTGCTGGGGCTGGGCGGATTGGGCCACCTCGGAGTGCAATATGCCGCCAAGATGGGCTTTCAAACCGTTGGCATCGCGCGGGACAGGACAAGGCGGCGCTGGCCCGGCAGTTGGGCGCGACGACGTACATCGACAGCCAGGCCCAGGATCCGGCGGCCGACTTGCAGGCGTTGGGCGGCGCCACGGTCATCCTGGCTACCGCCACCAGCGGCCAGGCCATGAGCGCCGTTCAGGGCGGCCTGGCCATTAACGGCACGCTGCTGGTCATTGGGGCGGCCGACTCGATGCAAGTCTCGCCCTTGTTTCTGCTGATGGGATGCCGTTCGGTCAAGGGCTGGTATTCCGGCACGTCGATCGACTCGCAGGACACACTCGCCTTCAGCGCCCGGGCCGGAGTGCGTTCGATGAATGAAGCGTTCCCGCTCGAGCGCGTTGCGGAAGCCTACGACCGCATGATGAGCGGCAAGGCGCGTTTCCGGGTCGTGCTGACAATGGAGCGCTGACCCGAATTATTCATAGCGACTGGCAGCATCACCGCAAATTGCATGACGCATGGCGCCTGTGCATTGGGACGATCTCCGCCAAATCAACATGTCGGAGGCGACTGGTGATCGCCGACTCGTTGCACTAGCTTGAGGCAGTCGGCGAACGGAGTCGCCTCCTACAGACCGGATGAATAATCCGGGCTAAACCTCGACTTCCATCGGCACGACGGGCCGAGCGGCCATGAAGACCTGGCAATGCGCGTGCTCCAGTACGTAGTCGATCCAGGCCGGCCAGCGGGCGCCATCGTCCGGACGCTCTTCGGGCAGCGACAAAATGATCAGGTCGTAATTGCCAGTAGCGGGCCAGCCGCACGATCTGCGGCCCATGATCCTGGGCGACGGTGGTGAGCGTGATCTCGCGTCCCAATTGCCGAGCCCGCGTCTGATCCTGGGCGGCCGGGTGGTGGCCGTCGGTTGGCGGCTCGGCGGTGACGTAGCTCACGACGTCCAAGGCCACGCCCGGATCGAGGATCGTCAGCACCGATTCGAACATGATCGCTTCCCCAGCGGGTGTTTTCGTGGACCAGGAACACGCGATCGACTCCCACCCCCGCGGCACGCAGCTCCGAGACCGAGCGGGCTTGCCGCTCCGAAATCCGCGGAATGCGGCTGCCGCCGGCAAGGTCGAGATGCACGTCCCGGTCGCGGCTGAGAATCCGGATGGTGATCGGAGCGGTCGGGCCCTGCTCGAGGCTGAACCAATAGAAGGCCAGTTGGTCGAGCTGTTCGTCGGCCGTGTTGATGTTCGACATGCCCACGATCAGCTCCTGCGCCTTGAGCTGCCGGGCCGAACTCACCAGGGCGAACGAGGGGTTGTTGGTCGGCACGATCAGCGGCGTGACATGCTTGCCCGCCTTTTCCGCCCGTTCGACGACGGCCGTCATCAGCTTCTGGTCGTAGCTGTCCAGTTCGACGGCGGCGGTGTCGGCGGTCGGCGTTCATCTTGGCCGTCATCACGACGACGTCGGTGGTCAGCGGATCGGTCTCGGCCAGCGATTTTTCCAGCATGAACAGGTTGTTGGTCGAGCGGATCGCCACCAGCTTGGTATAGGGCTTCTTCAAGCCCAGGCCGGCCCGGCGAGACCTCGGGCTGGGTTTCGCGGTTGAACTGTTCCTGGTGGACGTGTTTTTGCGCCTTTGAGGCGTTTTTCGTGATAGTGCTCGCGAGACCATGAACACCACCAGAAACGCGGACGTGAAGGCCAGCCCCCAAGTGGTGGCGACTTCCTTGGTCAGCAGGTTCATGATCGCCGAGATCGCCAGCACCAAAAAAATCAGGCTCAGGCCGACCGGCACTTCGTACTTGCCGACGCGGAAATTCAGCGGCACTTTGTATTCGCGTGGCGACGGATCGCGGAACCGCAGCACCACCATTGCCAGGGCCTTGAACACGAAGCTCCACACCACGCCGAAGGCGTAGGCCTCGCCCAGCAGCAACACGTCGCCGCGGCTGGCCAGGATGGTCACCAGTTGCAGGGCCAGGATCAAGTAGAGAACGCGGTAGGTCGTGCCGAAACGCTTGTGCGGCTTGAGAAACCATTCGGGCATCACGCCGTCTTCGGCCACGCGGTTCAGCACGCCATTGGCGCCGATAATGGCCGTGTTCACGGCACCGGCCAAAATCAGTCGAACCAATCACCACGACAAACCCGTTGAGCAGGAATCGGGCCTGGATCGGCCCGCTGACGCTCATCGCCAGCCCGCCGATCAGATTGTCGGCGTAAACGCTCATCCGCACGTCGTCGGGGATGAGCAGCACGGCCAGAAAGCTGATTCCGGCCGTCAGGCACAAGCTGTAGACGAAGACGATGAAGGCCGCTTTCTTGAAATTCTTCAGCTTCGGCGCTTCGACCTCGCGGTAGACCTGGGCCAGCGTCTCTTCGCCGCTCATCGCCAGAATCGAGTGCCCAAAGGCGATGAACAGACCGACCAGCCCGATCATGCTCAACCAGGCGTTGCCGCGCAGGGCCGCAAGCTGATCGGCCAGGGCCGTGCCGCGCAAGAATCCGAGCGGACTCTCCGGCTCGTGCGTGACGGCGCTCAGCTTGGGAGCCAAATCGGGCAAGAGCGGCACGCTGTTGCGCGGGCCGTCGAGCAGCAACGTAATGCCGCACCAGACCAGCATGACCACGGCCATCACGGTGGTCGCCATCATGATCTTCAGGGCTTTGTCGCTCGACTCGTGGATGCCGATCAGGTTCTGCCAGAAGAAATAGAGCGTGATCAGCATGGCGATGGCCACGGCCCCCCAGGCCCGCCAATGGTCGCGCACTTCCGGCGAGACGGGTGTTCCGGTGGCATACGAGAAGACGTCGACGCCCAGGCCCATGATGTATTGGCCGGCCGAAACGCCGCTGATCGGCCCGGTCAGGATGTAATCGAACATCAAGGCCGAGACCGAAAGCTTGGCCAGAAACCCTCCCAGGGCTTCCTTGACCACTCGGTACACGCCGCCGCGGACGAACAGCGAACAGCTTTCGATGTAGACCGAGCGCACGGCATAGCTGAACAGCATCACGGCCAGGATGAACCAGGGAGCGGCCGGGCCGACCGATTGTTCGACGATGCCGCCGATGTAATAGGCCGTGCTGGCCAGATCGCACAGCACCACGGCCGCCGTCCGCCAGTAGGAGATGAAGGTGAACATCACGCTGCTGACGACAATCACTTGCGCCGCGCGCATGGCCCGCTTGCCGTTCGAGGAGCCAGGCTCCCCGGAAGCGTTACTCATGAGCATCACCAGCGAGCAGCAACCTCCCGCTCGGAACGAAAACGTCCGGCTCGGAAGCTTGAGGAAGAACTTTCAATCGGGCTCGAGCACCGTGCTCCACCCGGCCTACGAGGTTAGCTGTCGGGCTAGGGCTGAAAGCACCCCGGTCCGCGCGATCGGACCTTAGCCCCGGAGCCGCCCGGGACAATGTCTCCGGCGGCTCAGTGGTTCCCCCGTTCCCGCCCTCCGCCGGGGCAGGATTCGGCTACAAGCCTTCTATGTTAGTGTCGACGTTCGAATTCGCAAGCGGGCCCGTTTCAGGTTGCACGCCACACCGGGTTGCAAATTGAAACGAGGTGTCGCGTGCTCCGTCCACGCCGCGGCGGTACTTTCTCGACGGACCCGATACCGGCAAGCAAACTGTCGGCGCTTGACTTTGCCGTCGCCCGCCGCCCTCCGGCCGAACCGCTTTGGTACGAGGCTTGCAACATTGCCACAGCTGCACACGTTTTCATCTGGACGGGCACACGATGAACGCACCATTTTTCAATCTGGAGTTGTTTGGCGGCCCCGCGGACGGGTTCAAAGCTCGCCTGCCCCAGCTCCCGGCCCGCACGGTGCGAATGCCCGCCAGCCCCTCGGCGGCCAGTGGCGACGATGGCCCGTTGCACCGCCCGAGCGGCAAATTCCTGGCCCTATACGATCTCGCGAGCCAGCGGTCCGACCCCGGTCGCGAGGCCACGCCGATCGTTCGGGCTACGGTATGAGTTTGTCGGCCTGCATGCCTGCGACGAGCCGGTTGCGACTCGGCGGACCGGTTGGCGGCCGCCTTTGGGCCTGGCCTGGCTGCGAGACTTATTGGCTGCCATCGTGCCCAAGCGCCCTCGGACCGAAGCGCATCGGCCCGTCGCGGCTCGGCCCGGGTCGTACTGAGAACGCGCCGCCCGCTCGCCGTTCGACCGCCGAAGCGCACGCCGAACGCCGGCTAGCGCCCGACTGCCAAAGCTCCCGTCGGCAACTCTTGCTCTCTACGACGTGGCGGCCGCGCGGGCTTTGCCGCTATGTGGTCCGCTGATCGGCGCCGCCTGGCGATTCACGTGAACGACCGTGGCCGGCGGAAACCCGTTGAAGTGCGTCGACGAGGCGTGCGTGTAGGCCCCCATGTTGCGGCTGTACACCAGATCGCCCAGCTCCAGGTCGGGCAGTTGCTCGGCCAGCGAGATCGTGTCCAGCGCGTCGCAAGTCGGACCGAACACGGCGCAGACCTTCGTTGGTCCCTCTTTAAAGGCCTGGATCGGGTAGTGAATGTGATCGAACAGCACGCCCGAATAGGTGTGGTAAATGCCGTCGTTGATGTAGTAACACTGTTTGCCGTCGCGGACGGCTTTGCCGATCACCGTGGCCACGCTGGTGGCGGCCGAGGCCACCAGGCAGCGGCCGGGCTCGGCCAGGATTTCCATGTCCGGCGGGAATAGCCGCTCGAACTCGGAGTTCAAGAGCTCGGCCAGTTGCTCGAACGGTTTGACGTGCTCGTCGTAGGGCGCGGGAAAACCGCCGCCGATGTCCAGTATCTTCACCTGCGGAAAACCGCGCTGGTGGGCTTCGCTGAAGATCGAGGCGGCCAGGTTCAAGGCTTGCACGTAATTGGCGAAGTTCGTGCATTGGCTGCCGACGTGAAAGCTCAGCCCTTCGACGGTCAGTCCGACCGCAAAGGCCGACTCGATCAGATCGACGGCTTCGCCGTCGAGGCGCCGAACTTCGACGACAGCTCGACGACCGCGCCCGTGTTGGGCACGCGAATCCGCAAGATCAGGCCGGCATGCGGGGCGTGTTTTTTCAGCTTGCCGATCTCGGCATGATTGTCGTAGGTGACCAGCGGCTTGTACGGATCGAGCTCGACCAGGGTGGCGATGTCCTTGATCGGGTTGGCGTAGATGATCTTGTCCCAGATGAAATCCTGCCGCTCCTTGGGCGGCAGCGACTTGATGTTTTCGTATGCCAGGTGGAACTCGGCCATCGAAGCCACGTCCAGGCTGGCCCCGGCCCGGTAAAACGTCTCGACGATCGCGGGATCGGAATTTGCCTTGACCGCATAGTAGGCTTGCACGCGCGGCAGGTATTTTTTGAAGGCGGCGTAGTTCCGCCGCAATTCGTCGTGATCGACGACGAACAGCGGAGTGCCGTGCTCCGCGCGCCAGTTCCTGCAATTGGTCGTCGGTGATCATCAGTCGCGCTCCCCTACGAGAAAGTTCTTGAATTGCCAGGGATCGGTCAGGTCCAGCGACGTGCGGGCGTAGCCGGCAAAGGCGTTGCTGTAATGCTTGAGCGGAGTCCAGTCGGACGGTGTCGAAATGAAGTTGCCCAGGTAAGGCCGGGCAATTTCCAGGATCGTGTCGTGCGGCAGATCGTCGGGCACGCAAATGCCGCGAGTCGGATTCTGAATCATCCAGATCGTGGCGGCCACGACCGAGATCGCCACTTGCATGGTCGTGGCATTGTTGTGCGGCACTAGGCGGCGGGCCTCTTCGATGCTCAAGTCGGTGCCGGTCCACCAGGAATTGTAGGCGTGGCCCATCAGCAGGGCGCCGAGAAGATCGGAGCCGGCCACGATCTCGTCCGTCATGATCCGCAAGTTGGGCTGCAGTTGGTAGTCGCAATTCCGCAGCTCCTGCAGCGATGCGATCGCGGCGTCGCACGGACAATAGGCGTAGTGGACCGTGGGTCGATAGACGGCTTGTCCGTCCTCCCACACCGTGAGCTTGTCGGAAATCGTAAAAGCCTCGCCGTGGCGGACCATCATTCCGCGAATCGGGTTGTTGGGCACCCAGGATCGGACCCAGGTATTCGATGCCCATCTGCGCCAGGCAGATCTGGTTTCGCGGCCCGTCGGCGTGCTCGTAGGCGCGCGGCGGTATCTCGCGTTCGTGTGTGCCCCAGCCCAATTCGGCGGTGGTCGTGCCTTCCTCGCGAAAGCCCTCGACGCTCCAGGTGTTGACGAATTCGTCGACTTGCTTGGGGCGGCTGGAGATTTGCGTATCGCGTTCCGAGCCGTGAATGACTTTGACTCCCAGCTTCATCGCCAGGTGATTGAACTGCCGGTCGGCAATGAATTGCTGCAATTCCTCCGGTCTTCGCCTGCGACTTTCTTGTCTTCGATCACCCGCTGGCCGATTTCGAGCAGCGCGTGCTTGGTGAAATGCGAAATCAAACCGGGATTGGCGCCATGCTCCAGAATGGCCGTGGGGCCCGGCTCGGTCCAGCGGGCCCGCATCCGGCGGACGTGCATGTGTCGCCAATACAGCGTCCGCTGGGCGGGATGCTGGTAGGCATCGCGGTCGTAGGGATCCCAAACTTCGATCGACGTATTCAGGTACCGCACGCCGCGATTGTGGCACCACTGCGACGATCTCGCAGCAATCGATATTCCAGGCCAGGTCGATCAACATGTCGCCGGCCGACAGATATTTTTTCAGCACCCGGCCGAGATTTTCCGGCGCGATCCGCACGCGCATCGAATCGCACGCCCTGGGCGATCCAAGGCTGCAACTGCGACGATTGATCTTCGAAATCGATCACCGTGACGTTTTGCGGCGGAATGCTGATGTGTTTGAGCAGGATCGGCAAGGTGCATTGGGCCACCGACCCGAATCCGACCATCAGGACTCGCTGCTTGTGCTCGACCATCCCCGAACTCCCGCCGCATGCTGCTAAAACCAGCTATTCTGCTTCGATCCGCGCGGCGGGTCAACAGGCGCGGCGGGTGTCAGGCGTGATTGCCTGGTGCCCGTTTTCGACGAGCCCCCAAGACGCTCGCGCCCGCCCGGCGCTGGCTCAGCGAGCACCGCGCCGGTATCATGTGGGAAGTGTTAGCAGCGCAAGTCGCTGGATGGCGGCGAGCGACCGGCGAATCGGCTTTGCCCTGCCTGAAAGGACCGATCGGCCAAGGACACTCGCACCTGCCGCGAACCGGCCCAGGGACGCAGCCTGCCGCACCGGCGCCGACCGATCATTCGTCGAGCCGCCAGCGCAGATCGTAGGGCAACGGCTTGCCGGTCAGTTCGTTCCACTTCGCCCGCTGCTCGGGAGTGAGGAGGAGCAGGATTTGCCCGATCGTGTGCTGCCACGTCGTCCATCTGGCGTCCGGGCCACGGCCCGGACCGCCCGCGCGGGGAAACCGCTCACCAGGATATCCGCCGCCGGCAAACTCTTTGGGTGGCGGAGAGTGGCCACGCCGCGGACCGAAGTTGTCCAGGTATTCCATGTCTTCGCCCTCCATATCGGCATCGCCGTCACCCGCTTCGAAGGGTTCCGCACTTTCCGCCGGTCCCCCGCGCTCGCCACCCCGCGGTCCCGGGGGCGGCCCTTTCCGACCGGGGCCATGACCCGGACCAGGACCTCCACCCGGACCTCGCCCAGGCCCATGTCCACGCCCGGGGCCACCGCCCTCACCCGGCCCGCGACCGGCGCGGGTCCATCCTCGTCCGGCGGAGGGCCGCCTGGCCCGTGATCGTTCGGTGGCGGGCCACCGGGCCCGCGACCGAATTCCCGAGCTGGCTTCCGTTCGTCGTTGGACGCATTCGGCGAATCGCCGGAGCGCAAGCCGTGCCGAAACCCGTCTGGGGGTGGTCCGGGCGGCTTGTGTCCCGGCCCACCAGGGCCGCCGGGACCATCGGGCCCGCCAGGCCCCGGCCGATGAGGATCCCCCGGCCCGGGGCGGTCCCGCTCGATCGCCCGGCGGATCTGCTCGCGCTGATCCCCGCTGAGCGCGAGCGCGGTGGCGATCTCGGAGCTCAAGAACGCAAACGGGCCGCGCTGTTGCCAGGCGATCTGGTGCAGCCGCTGGAGCTGCTCGGACGTGAGCACGCGCGTGATCTCTTGCTCGGTCGAGCGCAGCAACTCGGCCGTTTGATGCTGCCTGGCTTCCGCAGTCTGCGGCTGGCTGCCGCCCGTCTCGGGGTCCGAGTCGGCCGCCAGTCCGATCAGGAGAGTGTCGATCTGGTCGCCGGCGGTCGCCGACAAGCCCAAGTCCTGCTGAACGCGGGCGTCGGCCAGCAGCATCAAAGGAGCGAATCGCTGCAGCGCGGACAGCTCGTCGACGATCCGCTCGACGCGCTGCGACGTGGCTGCGAGTTCGGCGCGAATCGTAGGATCGGAGTCGTCTCCGCGCTGCTCGATGAAATTCCGGTAATACTCCAGCGTCAGCTCGAGGAACTTGCGCCGTAGCGGCTGCAACATCGGTTGCCCCGCCAGCTCCTGTTCGGCGAGCTGGGTAAATCCGTCGACGGCCTGGCGTGCCTGCCGGAAACTCTCTTCGGCCGCCTCGCGCTGCTGCGCCTCGTGGGCGTAGGCGGTCTTGGTCTTCGAATGCTCGTGGGCAATCACCAGCGTGCTGCCCAGCAAACCCAGGCTGGCCAGCATCAGCAGGACGACCGCCGAAATAACGACCGAGCGATGCCGGCGCCGCCAGCGCGAGGCATGCTCCAGCAAAGTCGGCCGGCGAGCCAGGATCGGTTTGTCGTCCAGAAAACGGCTGCAAGTCGTCGGCCAGATCCTGGGCGGTTGCGTAGCGCTCGGCCGGTGATTTGGCGATCGCCTTGAGCACGATTGTTTCCAATTCGATCGGGATGCTCTTGTCCAGCAAGCGCGGCGCCCGCGGCTCGTCCTGCAAAATGCGGCCGACCAGCGCCTGGCGGTCGCTGTCGGCGAACAACGGCTCGAGCGTGAGCAGCTCGTAGAGCGTGACACCCAGCGAGTAGATGTCGGTGCGGTGGTCGAGCACCACGCGATCGCCGGCAGCCTGCTCGGGGCTCATGTAACGCAGCGTGCCCATCATGTCGCCCGTACGGGTCAGATTCGCGTCGGCGTGGAAATGGGCCAGCCCGAAGTCCGTGACCCAAATGTTCCCCCGGCGGTCGAGAATCAGATTGGCCGGTTTGATGTCGCGGTGGATGACGCCCAGCTCGTGGGCGTGTTCGAGGGCAACGGCCGTCTGCTCCATCAACTGGGCGACGGTGCGGAAATACGCCGGACGGGTGCCGTGCGAGGCGGCCAGCACCGTCGACGTGCCGGTCAAGGTGACCGTGGGCGTGGCGGCCTGCGGTGCCGCCGAGCGAAAAGGGGCGGTCCGGTCGTCTGCGCGGCTGCGGCGGCGCTGCGGCACGAGCTGGCCGGCCGCCAGTTCGGTGGCCATCTTGCTAACGCGCCGCTCGGGCGTCCGTCCTCGGAGGGCGACTTCCCGGCCAGACGGCGCAACTGCTCGATCAACGCCGAGAGCGGTTCGCCGTCGATCAATTGCATCGCGTAGAAGTGAACGCCCCGCTCCGAACCGACGGCGTAGACCGGCACGATGTTGGTGTGATGCAGTTGCGCGGCGGCTTGCGACTCGTTCTTGAAGCGCTGCAAATGCTTGGGATCGAGCGAGGCGGCAAACGGCAGGATCTTGACGGCCACGCGCCGGCCGAGCGAAAGCTGAATCGCCTCGTAGACGACCCCCATGCCCCCGCGGCCGATTTCGCGCAGCAGGCGAAAATCGCCCAACGGCGAGGGACCGTGGCCGGTGGCGGTTTGGGTGGTGGCCGCCAGGGTCACCGCCGCCCGGGCCGCTCCCGCTTGAGCCGCTTCCGCCTTGCGCATGTCCACCGCGACGGCCTGCACGAGTTCCAACCCTTCCAGGCATTGGGCCAATTCCCCGGCGATTTCCGCATGGCGGGCCAGGAACTCGCGTCGATCGAGCGGCCAGCCGGCTTCGATGGCGGCCAAGAACTCTTGCGCTGCGGCGACGACTCGAGGATCGTCGATGTGGACGCTCTCCTGCTCGTCAGGCCGCTGTCCGTCAAGCCGCTGCCCGTCAGGCCGCTGTCCGTCACGATCCGCTGCCGCGCACTCGGCACTCATGCCAGCTCTCCTAAGGCTTTCCGCAGACGGGCCAAGGCCCTGACCCACAGTTTTTCAACACTGTCCACCGATCGGCCCATTTGCTCGGCGACTTCCGCGAACGGTCGACCTTCCAACTGCCGGAGGATGATCACCTGGCGGTAGTCCGGCGGAAGCTGCTCGAGCGCGGCGGCCAATTGCAGCGACGCCTCGCGCCGCACCGCTTGTTCGCTGGGAGAGCTGACCGGAGCGACCAGCCCTCGATCCAGCAGGCAGGATGTATTGTGCAGTTCCACCACCAAGGCTTGTTCCAGCCGGGCGTCGCGCTGCCGAGTCCCGAGGTATCGGCGGACAAGATTCGCGACCAGACCGGCCAGGATGCTTCTCAGCCAGGCGGCAAACTCGGCTTCCGTCGTGCCGCGAAACTGATGCATGTGGCGATGCGCTTCCAGGCAAGCCTCTTGCACCAGGTCGGAGGCGTCGGCCTTGCCTTGCAGCCGCCGGCCGACTTGCGTTCGAGCCAGCAACAGCAGGTATTTTCGATACAATCCCAACAAAGCCCCCAAGGCCTCACGGTCGCCTCCCAGTGCCAGGCTCAGCAATTCGTCAGGGCTCGCGTCGGCTAGAGTCATCGGGCGGCACTTGGAACAAGGGGGGGCAATTCCAACGCTTGATTTTACTTGATCGATGATCCCGGCGTGTGGCAACTGGGGCGCGCAGCCGCCGGATCGCGTTGCTTGCGGTGGCCAACCCAGGCTCGCCGGCAGTCAAATCGGCCGTAAACGGGGCCCGCGACGGGCCAGTGGCCCTCAATCGCCAGGGTCATTAGTAACCGATCCGGGGCGAAACCGCCTTGGCACCAGAGAAATCCCGCCCGTTTCCCGTCCGGCGCAAGCCGGAAATGCTGCCCTTACGCCATCAACTCGCACCGCCAAATCGGCAAATAGGCGGCGGGTATTTGGTCGAAACAGTTACCAGATAGATTGAGTCTGGATCGCGCAGGGCACGCGCTGCTGAAACGAAGCCTGACGCCCGACGGACGGTCAAGTGGGCGGATTCAATCGCCTCGGACCCAACTCCGCGATAGCGAACGAAAGTCCGGCGAGCAGCAGGTTTGGTTTTCCCCCGCACTTGGGGGAACGAAAGAGTGGAAACCTGTCCGTGTGCTTGACTTGTGCGTACGGCAGTCACAAAATGACGCAACGGAACAATGTGATCTCCCCGATCACGAGAATTCGAACGGTGGCTCTGGAGGTTGGTGTTTCGCGCCACTTCCCGCTGCCAAGCGCCAAAAGCGGATTGGTATCTTTGGTTTTAACCGCGCTACGTCGCAGGCTCGTTTCATCGGCAGCCGCGGCATAAGCGGAGTGGGGCTTCTCGCTAGCAGGCGGCAATCGGTAGTTCTCTCGTGCGGCGCGGGCCAGGTGGCCCAGCCGCAGGGCCTGGACGATCGCCGTCGGGCATTTCGGCTGATCGTGGTTTACCGCGACCGTTTTCGCTTCTCCTTTCCTGACGGAACCAGGACATGTTGCGAATCAACTTCCGCAGCGTCGCCGAAAAACTTTGTGCCATTTCCGGCCAGGCGCCCGCGCAATCCGCCGGACGGCGTGCCCAGCACGGGGCAGGGTCGTTTCAGCACCCTGACCGTGGAGACTCTCGAGCAGCGCCAACTGCTGGCCGTCGTCGCCGGCGTAGCGGCGACCGAGCAGGCGGTGCCCCTCTACGAAAAGCTGACGGCTGCCAACGCCCACGGCACGGTGTCGCCGCTGTTGAGTTCCGGTCCGACCGGCTATACCCCGGCCGAGATCAAACAGGCCTACGGCACCAACCTGATCAGCTTCACGAGCGGCAGCGGAACGGTCACGGGCAACGGAGCGGGCGAAACGATCGCCATCGTCGATGCCTACGACGATCCGAACATCGCCAGCGACCTGCACCAGTTCGACGTCGCCTTCGGCTTGCCGGATCCGACGCTCGACCAAGGTCAATCGAGACCGGCGGCACGTCGCTTGCCCGCAGGCAACACCGGCTGGGCCACGAGATCGTCGCTCGACGTCGAGTGGGCGCACGCCATCGCGCCCGGGGCCAACATCCTGCTGGTCGAGGCCAACAGCTCCTCGCTACAGCGATCTGCTGACCGCCGTCAACTACGCCCGCAATGCGGCCGGCGTGGTCGCCGTTCGATGAGTTGGGGCGGCAGCGAATTTTCAGCGGCGAGACCAGCTACGACAGCTATTTCACCACGCCCGCCGGCCACAGCGGGCGTCGCGTTCTTCGTGGCCTCGGGCGACTCCGGCGCACCGGCCGAGTATCCGGCGCGCCTCGCCCAACGTCGTCTCCGTCGGCGGCACGACGCTGAACCTGACACAGCCGGGCAACGATCTCCAGCGAAACGGCCTGGAGCGGCAGCACCGGCGGCGTCAGCAGCTTATCGAGTCGCAGCCCGCCTATCAGAAGGGCGTCGTCACGCAAACGCATCGACGCATCGCGCGCACGCCCGACGTCGCCTACGACGCCGATCCCGAACACCGGCTTCCCGGTCTACGACTCGTACCGAACTATTCGGCACCGCTGGGGTCAGTACGGCGGCACCAGCGACGCCGCGCCGCAGTGGGCCGCGCTGATCGCGATCGCCGACCAGGGCCGCGCTCTGGCGGGCAAAGCGCCGCTTACCGAGTACGCAGCTGTCGACGGACCTGTACCAACTGCCGGCGCACCGACTTCCACGACATCACCAGCGGCACGAGCACCGGCTGCCCGAACTCTCGGCATCGGCCGGCTACGACCTGGTCACCGGCCGCGGAAGCCCCATGGCCAATCTGATCGTCGGCGCGCTCGTCGGCCAGATCGAATCCGGCCGTGACGACCCACCTGAGCATCTCCGCGCCCAGCAGCGAGACCGCCGGCGGCACCTTCAGCATCACCGTCAGCGCCCTGAATTCGTCGAACGCGACAACGTCGCCGGCTATACCGGTACGATCCACTTCAGCAGCTCCGACGTCGCGGCCGGCCTGCCCGCCAACTACACCTTTACCTCGGCCGAATGCGGGCGTGCAAACATTCACGGGGTTCATGCTCAAGACGGCCGGCAGCCAGTCGATCACCGCCACCGACACCGCGACCAGTTCGATTACCGGCACGGCCACGGTGTCGGTGTCGGCCGCCTTGGCCAACCACCTGGTCTTCGTTCAGCCACCGACAAGCGAATTGGTCGGGGCCACGATCAGCCCGGCCGTCACGGTGAAGATCGAGGATGCCTACAACAATGTGCTCTCTGGAAATTCCACCGATCAGGTGACGCTGGTCCTGGGCACCAATCCCAGCGGCGCGATATTGAGCGGCACGACGACCGCGACCGTCTCGGACGGAATCGCCACGTTCGGCAATCTGTCCGTCAATCTTGCCGGCAACGGGTACACCCTGGTTGCCAGTTCGCCCTCGACGGCGACCGGCGCCACTTCGTCCGGCTTCAACGTGACCGCCAACACGGTGGTCACGCATCTGGTCGTCTCCGCGCCCAGCGGTGACACTGCCGGCGGCACCTTTAGCGTTACGGTCAGCGCGCTGAACTCCGCCAATGCGACCATCTCGGGCTATACCGGGACGATCCACTTCAGCAGTTCCGACGTCGCGGCCGGCCTGCCCGCCAATTACACATTCACCTCGACCGATGCCGGCGTGCATACCTTTACCGGGCTGGTGCTCAAGACGGCCGGCAGCCAGTCGATCACCGCGACGGACACCTCGAACGGCACGATTACCGGCACGGCCAAGGTGTCGGTCACGCCTGGGGTGGCGAACCATTTGGCCTTCGTCGTGCCACCGGGCTCCGTGGTGTCCGGTGTCGTCATCAGCCCGGCCGTCACCGTGGTGGTCGAAGACTTATACAACAACGTATTGACCGGCGATTCCACCGATCAGGTCACGCTGAGCCTGGGCACCAATCCCAGCGGGGGTGTCCTCAGCGGCACAACGACCATGACGGTCTCGGGCGGAACTGCCACGTTCAGCAATCTGTCGATCAACCTGGTCGGCAACGGTTACACGCTGGTAGCCACTTCCGGAGCCTTGGCGGGCGCCACGTCGGCCGGCTTCAACGTCAGCGCGGTGGCGACGAGCACCCTCATCGAAGGCTTCGAAACCAGCAGCACCTACAATGTCGTCGGCAGCAGCCCGGAGACGGCATACGTCTCTACGATCGCCGCTCACGACGGCAGTTATGGACTGGTCGACACCCCGGGGAATGACTGGATCTATCGCGATGATTCGGCGTCCCAGGTCAAGCCGGGCGAAAGCATTTCCGTTTGGATGCAGTTCACCAGCACTTCCAGCGCTCGCGCTTATTTCGGTTTTGGGTCGAGCGCGACGGGCACGCTCTCGCTGGTCGCCGCCCCAAATACGGACCAACTGATCCTGCAAAGCAATATCGGCTACGGCTATACCAACCTGGCGGCTGTCACTCAAACCTACGTGGCCGGCGAGTGGTATCGGCTCCAGGTCAATTGGGCGACCGGTGGCAGCATCACGGGCCAGCTTTACGCCAGCAACGGCACGACCCTGTTGCAATCCGTCACGGCCACGGACACGGCGATCACGTCGGGCGGAATTGCCTTCCGAGCGATCGGCGTGTCGAACACGTATTTTGATACCGTCACCGAGTCTCCGCTCTCCGGCAGTGCTGCCCAATCGTCTGCGGCAGGCAATGCAGGCACGACGCGCAGCTCGACCGGCGGCTCGCAGTCGCCGTCCCCGTGGCTGGGCTGGATCGCACCGGCATTCTCGACTCCCCAAACAGGGTCCGCCGGGCAAAGTGCGGCTCAGGCGGGCTCCGCGCTGGCCGGGGCGGCGGCGATCCCGTCGGCGGCAAGTAATTCCTGGCTGCCAACGCTGGAAGAGCTGCTGCTCGAAGAAGCAACTCTGCATTCGATCGCCCAAGCCAGGGTCCGGGGCTTTTAGAACTCTGAGCCATCGGCTCACGTACTCAATGCCAGCGGCATACGTGCGAATTGCCTGCCGCGCACCCGGCCGCTTGCCGCCCGTCGTGCGCTCGCACGCGGTATCGTTCTAGCCGCCGCAGACGCCCAGTCGTGGCGCCAATTTCGTGTCGCTTTCCGGCAACGCCAATTTCGCGTCGCATTCTCAAAGCGGCGGTTGTCGAATCGCCGCGTTACATCATTAGTATCGCGGCACTGAGTTTTCATCTGGCCACCGCGATTACCGCGTGATCGGCAACTGACGGCGACCGAACGACAAGCGACGTACCGCTGATCGGCCGACGCCGCCGGATTTCTACCGCGAGCAAAACGGGTCGCTGTCCTGTCACTGTATTTCCGACGAGAGACCGAACAGATCGAGGAGCATGTCATGGGTATTGGTTCACGCAAGCCACGCACGCAACTGGGTTTTCAGATTCGCCGTCACGAGGAACTTGAATCGCGAAACTTGCTGGCCGGGCACGACCTGGGTGGGGCCGAGTTTTTTGCCATGGCTTCCAATCAATTCAACCAGCAGCTCGCGCCCTTCTATTCGGCCGCGTCCCAGTCGGCCCATAACCTGGTTTTCAGCCAATTCGGGTCCGCCTCGCCGGCGACGCAGGGCACAAGCTACACCGCATCGTTGACCGACTCCAGCGGCGGCACCGGCACGGCGTCGGTCACCTATGCGACCGGCACCCTGGGCGGCGTGTCCGCCGCCGTGCTCTCGATTAGCGGCGACACAAGCCAGGAGGGCACGACCCAAACCGTGACGATCGGCACCACCGACGTCGGCACCATTTCGATCAATAGCAGCGGTGCGGGAACCTTGCTCGTGCAAACGTCGACCCTGGCCGCCGCCGTGGCTTCGGGCACCGAGATTGGCGTGGGCACGCTCACGGGCAGCTTCGCCGCCTCGACGACTTCCACGGGCGGAAATGGCACGGGCGGCTGTATAAATTCCGGCGGCAGCGGCCTGACCTCCAGCGTCACCGACCCCAACGGCAACACCGCCACCGTGACCTATCAGACCGGCAATTTGCTCGGCGTCGCCGAATCGGTAATCAAAGTCACCGGCGATACCGACGACGAAGGCAACAGCGTCGCGGTCACGATCGATGGAAACTCCGTCGGGAACATCGCGATCAATTCGACCGGCTCGGGCACGCTCGTCGTTCCCACCTCCAGTCTCACGTCGACGCCGAGCGCCAGCACTGCGGTCACCGTCGGCACTTATGCCGGCACCTTTGCGGCCCTGAGCACCGGTGGCAACTCCGGTTATTCGCATACGCGTAGCGACCTGACTGCCAGCCTGACCGACCCCAGCGGCAACACCGCCACCGTGACGTATCAGACCGGCAAATTGCTCGGCACGAAGGAGTCCGTCGTCACGGTTTCCGGCGATACCGCCGACGAAGGGACCAGCGTCGCGGTGGCGATCGACGGCACGACCATCGGTTCGGTCAGCATAGACAGCAGCGGTTCGGGGACGTCGATCGTGCCGACATCCAGCCTGACGGTCACCCCAGCCGCCGGCCAGGCCGTGACGCTGGGTGCGTTCAGCGGCACGCTGGCCGCGGGCACGACTTCCACGACCGGCAGCTGGGCAGGCAGTTTTTCCCGCCACCACCGGCGATGATCGGCGCGGGCTGACCTTTCTGCGCACAGTTCGGATGTACGAAAACCGTCAGGAGGCTCCCATGCGATGCTGGACGAGCGTTTGCTGCGGCATGCTGCTGCTGGGCACAATGAACTCGGCCTGGGCGACGGAATCGGCGGCCGAGAGTTTTGGCAAGAGCGCGAACGCCGGCGGAAAACCCCTCTCAGCCCGGCAGCGTGCGATCGCCGAGTTCGACACCGATGGAGACGGCAAGCTAAGCGACGCCGAGCGTCGTGCCGCCCGGATGGCACTGGCCAAGAAGAAGCGCTCGGCCCTATCGGCAGAGGACGGGGGCTCGACCCGTCCGAATTCGACGTCCTTCGCCGGCAGCGATCCTGGCTATCCCAGTAGTGGCATCAACCCCTACGCCATCGGCGCGCCCGGCTACGGTAGCGCGAACCCCTATTTGCTCGGCACTTCGGCCAGCGGCGGCTACTACTATTACGGCTCAGGCGTTTTCAATCAGATGACGCCCGGGCAGCCAGGCTCTGGCGGCGGGTGCATGTCGACCGGGGCCAGCGGCGGCCGGCGTTAGAACGACCCTGACGGCGGGCGCGTTCGGCAAAGTTCGCGGCCCGCTGCCGCCCTAAGGGATTTGCCAGGCCTGCCAATACGGCGATGGCTGTCCGCTGCCGACGTGGCGCCATTTTGGCGCCGTCTTCACAAGGCCTGGGAAGGATCGCTGCAAAAATGCGCGGCGAGTGGGAAAACAGGCCGGCAGATGGTAATATGGCAGTCTAGGAAATTAAGCCCCGCCTGGGGATTTTTCCGCCACTGACGTCTAACTTCGAGGGTACTCAAATGAAGTTGCAAGTTCGCCTCAGCATCGCAGCGGTTACCATCCTTGGATTCGCACAGCTCGTCGGTCGGGTCGCGGGCGATTCGATCAACTTCGGTTTTGTCAACAGCGACGACGGCTGGTCGAACGTGTTGACCAATCCTGGACCCAGCGGCCCTCCGGACTTCGCGCCCTGGATGAACGTGACCCCGCACTCGAACGACTCGAATTCTCCCTCAACTCTCGATGGAACGGGGGCCAGCGGCGTCTGGCAGATTGCTCCGAACGTCAGCACGTTTACCAACCCGTGCTGTTCCCAAGACGATCTATCCCACACGCTGGTGTTCACCTCCCCCGTTTTTACCCTCGGTACGAATGCGAGCATCACCTTCGCGTTGACCGGTGGGATGGGTGGTGGAGCGACATCGCCGGCCACCGGCAATTTCAATACGCTGCCAACCACTACGAGCACTGCCGGTTTCGAGGGACTTGCGTGCGCGACACGACGACCGGGGCCTATTTGTTGAGCGCAAACAGGTCGTCAAACGCTGAATCCTATTCGCCATTCACCTTCACCAACGCCCAGTTGGCGGCCGCTGGCGTGTTGGGAAATGGCACTCCGTTGCAGCTCGACCTGGTCAATAACTTCTACGGTGGGTGGGGCTGGGTGGCCCTGAGCAACGTCACGATCAATAACGTCACACCAGAGCCGGCATCCGTCCTGACCATGTGCATGGGTGGCCTGGGCCTGGTCTGGGCCGTCCGTGCCGCTCGACGCAAGCGGGCCTGATCGGGACCGATGCCACGGCGGGATCGAGTCGCCGACAAGAAAATGCCTGCCGCGCAGCGCCGCCCGAGCGGCTCGGTTCTCTTGCCGCAGACGGGTGTCCCTGGGCGACGGCCCGGACATGCAGGCCCGGCGGTTGAAGTCGGACGAAAGTCCGTTAAGATTGAACGCAGCGCCGAGCAGCGGCCGGTTTCCTGGTCCGATCCAACGGGAAAACGCGGACCGAACGTTCCTTGTCTTCGATTGCTTGGGCATTTCGACAAACGGCGGACGGAACACCGCCGAGGAGGCACTCTTGATGCTTTTGACGCCACCGGTTCCGGTGCCGCTCGGCCGCCCACCGTTCGATCAACCGCAGGCGGACGAGTCGTGGGTTCACCCTCGTCGAATTGTTGGTTGTAATTGCCATAATTGGAATCCTCGTCGCCCTGCTGATGCCGGCCGTGCAGGCGGCTCGCGAAGCGGCCCGCCGCAACACCTGCGCCAACAATCTCACCCAGCTTGGGCTGGGGTGCCAGCAACACGAGCAAAGCCTGGGTTATTTTCCCAGCGACGGTTGGGGATTTACCTGGGCCGGCATGGCCGACCAGGGCTACGGACCCAACCAGCCCGGCGGCTGGGTCCATAATATTCTGCCTTTCATCGAACAGGAGAACCTGCCCTGCTTGGAACGGGCATGTACCCGGGCAATCTCTCGGGTCTGCAAACCGCCATTGCACAGCGCGCGTGACCACGCCACTCGCCGTGATGATCTGCCCCACCCGGCGACCCGTGCAGCTCGTGACCACGGGCCCATACATCAGCCCCGGGTTCGACTACAGCGCCGCCCACGCCGATGTGCGCACGCGGCGACTACGCCATGAACGGCGGCGAGCAGTTCATCGGCGTCGGTGGCGGGCCGTCAGACATTCCCACCGGCATGAATCCCGGTTATAGCTGGCCGAATAACACGCAGTTTTACGGCATCTCGATGGTCCACACCTGGATTCCGGCGGCCTTGATCCGCGACGGGCTGAGCAACACCTACTTGCTCGGCGAAAAGTATCTCAACCCCGACGCCTACTCCAACGGCAGCGATTGGGGGGACAACGAATGCATGTACGGCGGCGACGACTTGGACATGAACCGCTGGAGCGGCAATAGTTCCTCAGGTTACATTCCGCCCATGCAGGACACCTCCGGCCTGACGTATTACTATGCCTTCGGCAGCGCCCATGCCGGTGCCTACCAGGCCGTCTTTTGCGATGGCTCGGTCCATGTGATCAGCTACTCGATCGATCCGGAAATTCACCGCCGGCTGACGAATCGCCAGGATCAATTGCCGCTGGATCAAAGCAAATTCTGAGGCTCTTTGTTCCAGTTCGTCACCGGCGCCGTGGGGCAAGCCAGTGTCGCGCGAGCAATCACGAGTAAGCCCGCCCGTGGTGGCGTCTGGCAATCGTCATTGCCGCCCTTAGTGCTTTTGACACGGCAGGTTACGCCGGATGCTGCCCTGATGTCGCGGCCCGCCCGAACGGTCTCGGTAAGCCATTGGCAAGGATGCACTCCGATAAAATGAACGACCTTTATCGAGCTTTCCGCAGGGGCTGGTGGAACGCGGCCCCGCA
Source organism: uncultured Planctomycetia bacterium (assembly GCA_963699445.1). Taxonomy (GTDB): domain Bacteria; phylum Planctomycetota; class Planctomycetia; order Pirellulales; family PALSA-1355; genus CAWCAX01. Next base: position 230,063 of record CAVOTX010000011.1, on the reverse strand, counting down.
GCGGCCGGCCGCCAAATTCTCGGTGGAAATCCGTTTTGTTTCATCGACGGACCGGATACACTTTAAGGGCTAAGCCCACCCGGGTGGCCGGCGCCAGTTCCTCGGCCGTCGGACTTGCCTGCAAACCCTCGCCAACGAAGTCCTGATCCATCTGGAGAGGTGCCCGACATGCTTGAGGTCACGGGAAACCGCGTCGGCTTGGATTGCGCCGGCAACACGCGGCGCGATTTTCTGCGAGCTGGCGCGCTAGGCACGACCGGACTGCTGCTGCCCGACTTGCTCAAAGGACGCGCCGTGGCCGCTGCCGGTGGGGCGAGCCCGCCCGACACGTCGGTCATCTGGCTGTGGCTCAGCGGCGGCCCGACCCAGATGGAAACGTTCGACCCCAAGCCGGAGAACACCGCGGAGTTTCGTAGCGTTGTCGGATCGTTGCGCACCAATGTGCCGGGAATCGAAATCGGCGGACTGTTTCCCAAGGTCGCGCAGCAGTGCGACAAGCTGACCATCGTCCGTTCGATGGCCCATCAACAGGCGGACCACGCGGCCGCTTCGCATTGGGTGATGACCGGACACGATTATCCGCCCGCGGCCAACGGCGCGCCGGCGGTCAGCCCCAGCCTGGGGTCGATGGTGGCTCGCAGTCGCGGGGCCACGGCCAAAGACTCCGGGCTGCCCACGTACGTCACCACCGATCATTTGTATGCCGGCGGCGGAGCCTGGTTGGGCAAGGCCTACAACCCGTTTCACGTCCGCGACGAAGGGGTCGGCAACATGACCCCGCGGTTCGCGCAAGAACGCCTGCAGGATCGCCAGCAGTTGCTCAAGTCGCTGGACCGCATCAATCGCCGGCGCGACTCAGGCGGCACGATGCAAGCGCTCGACAGTTTCGAGGCCCAGGCCTTCGACCTGCTGCGCGGCACTTCGCCCACGGCCTTTGACCTATCGCGTGAGGATCCGCAGGTTCGAGACGCCTACGGCCCCGCCCTGGGACAGAACCTGCTCTTGGCCCGGCGGCTGTGCGAAGCGGGCGTCGGCTTCGTGACGGTGTGGTATGGCGGCTGGGACTCGCACGGCACGAACCCCTCGGTCGGCCACGGCACGATCGAGCAGGAAATGCACAAGCTGGCCCCGTCGTTCGACCATTCCGTGGCCGCCCTGTTGCAAGACATCTACCAGCGCGGATTGGACAAGAAGATTTTGGTCGTCATCACGGGCGAATTCGGCCGCACGCCCTGGCTTGACGCCCAATCGGGCGGACGCGGCCACTGGCCTCATCTGTGTACGCTCGCGCTCTCCGGCGGCGGCATCAAGGTGGGCCAGATCGTCGGCCAATCGTCCGCCAAGGCCGATGTGCCCAAGTCGGCGCCGATCAGTCCTCAGGATCTGATGGCAACCGTGTTTCAGCATCTCGGCATGCCGCTCGACTTGACCTACAACGACGCCGCCGGCCGCCCGATCCGGATGCTCGAAAACGGCACGCCGATCTCCGAGCTGTTCTAACGACGCTCCAGGGCGTGTGCCCTACGCTGGCGGCTGGGCACAGCCCCGCTTCATCCCGTGGGCAGCTCGAATCCCTGGCGGCGCGGACGGTCCAAATACGCATTGGCCTGGTCGTCGCCCAAGAATCGCTCGCCGGCCGGATCCCAGCGGAGCGGGCGCCCGGCCGCGCGGGTGATGTTGACCAGATGGCAGACGCTGACCGAGCGATGTCCAATCTCGACGTCGGCGACCGGCCGCTTGCGGGAGCGAATGCAGTCCAGCCAATCCTGCAAGTGCCAACGGGCCTGCCACAGCGCCAACTCGTCGCTCCACTTCCGCTCCTCCTCGGCCACGTCGACTTTCTTCCTCAGCTCCGCGGCGATGTCGGGAGGATTGGAGGCGAACTTGTTGCGGTTGATCTCCAGCTTGCCTTGTTCGCAAACGAAGACGGCGCCGCCCATCGGACCTTTTCCCGGCTCGATCACGAAGTTGACCGGGACGCCGCTGGCGTATCGCATTTCCACCGGCCCGTTCGGCCCGTCGCCGAGAGGTTTCATTTCCACCGGCCCGGTGTCATCCGTGCCCAAGGCCCACTGGATCTGGTCGACGCCGTGGGCGCCCCAGTTCGTCATTTCGCCGCCGGCGAAATCACGCCACCGCATCCAGCCCATCCAATCCGGATGGAACGGCCGAGCCGCCGCCTGATTGAGCCACATGTTCCAGTCGAGTCCGTCGGGCACGGCCAGTTCGGGCAGCCCCTCGGTCGGCGACGGCTGGGCGCCGGTGTAATTCACGGCACGGACTTCGAGCACCTTGCCCAGTGAGCCGCTGCGGACCAACTCGCAAGCCACGCGGTTCATGGCCATCGAACGCTGTTGCGATCCGACCTGGAGCACGCGCCCGTGCCGGCGCACGGCGTCGACCAGTGCCCGGCCTTCGCGCACGTAGAGCGTCAGCGGTTTTTCGGCGTAGACGTCTTTGCCGGCCTGGCAGGCATGAATGCAAGGCAGCACGCGCTGGAACTCGCCCGTCGCCACGATCACGGCGTCGACATCCGGGCGATCGAGCAGTTTTCGGTAATCCTGGTAGACCGGCCAGGTACCGCCGGCCTTGGCCTTGAAAGCCTCGGCCCGGGGCAGGTTGCAATCGCTCAGGGCGACGATCTGGGCCGACTCGGGCAGTTGCTGCAACAAGAGCGAGGCCCGGTTGCCGACGCCGATGGCCCCCACGCGGATGCGGTCGCTCGGGCTTGCGCCGCCAGGACGCGGCCGGCTGCCACGAGCCGCGTGCCCGCCGCCAGCGCCGCGGCAGCGGTGCCCAAGAATTGCCGGCGACTGCCGCGGCGTCTCGATTGCGGATCGTGTGCGTGCATGGCGCTTGATTCCTCCTGCGGTTGGTCGTACGGCGAATAAGGTGCGAACGAAAAATAACTTCCGCCCGTAACCCCTCTCCCTCCAGGGAGAGGGTAGGGTGAGGGTCTGCCAGAAGCCGAAGTTAATTTTCGTGCGCTCCTGAACGACACGGGCGGCATACGCCGATGCGCCGGGCTGCGCCGGCCGCCCATGCGGCCTCAGCTACGGCTTCTTCAGTGTCATCAGGTATTCCACCACGTCCACCAGATCCTGGGCGCTCGATCAGCTTTTGCAGATCGGCCGGCATGAGCGACGTGGGAAGTTTTTTCAATTCGTCCAGGTCGGCCGTTTTCAGCGTATGCACGATCGCCTCCGCGTCCTTGAGCACGACCAGCTCGTCGGTCTTGCTGACCAAAATGCCGGAGATCACCTTGCCGTCGTCGGTCACGGCGACAAAGGTTTCATAGTTGTGGCTGATGCCGGCGCTGGGGTCGAGAATCGAAACCAGGAAAGCATCCTTGCTCAATTTGCTGCCGATCTCGGTCAGATTCGGTCCGACGTCCTTGCCCTGCCCGCCCACCGTGTGGCATTTGCTGCACGTGGCCGTGGTTTCGAAAAGCTGCTTGCCGTGGGCCACGTCGCCATTCATTTTCAGCAGTTCGCCGAGCGGCGGCAGCGGCGTGGCGCCGGCCGACGCCGGAAGCTGCAAATACTTGGCCGCTGCGGCGCGGACGTCCGGCAGCGGCGAGGCCAACAGCACATTGGCCACGGTGAAATTCAAGTCGGCCGGCAGTTTCTTGTCCTTGGCTAGCGACAACAGGTAGGCTTCGCCCGACTTCGATTTGCCCACCGCCGCGGCCGCAGCGCTGCGCACGGCCAGCGGATGGACGGCGTCCGTCACCAGCGGCGTCAGCAGGTCGATCGCCTGCTTGCCGCCCACGTTGCCCAAGGCCACGATCAATGCCGCGGCCCGCGACGAATCGTCGCCGGCAATCGCCTGGGCGATGCGTTTGCGGTCGTCGTGCTTCAGCAGCAGCTCGGCCGCTTTGACGCCGGCCGTTTCGCCTGGCCGGGCCACGGCCAGATCCAGCAGCACGTCGTCGGCGTCCGGGATCGTAAAGCGTTCGAGCAGTTGGAAGAACTGTTCGCTGCCCGGATTCGCCCGCAGGTATCGCAGCACGGCCGCTTTGCTCTTGGGCTTCGCGTCCAGGTCGACGCTGTCCAGCCGCAGCAAGGTCTCGACGATCAAGGCGTCCTTGGCCGGATCGTCGCCCTGGGCGCGCACCGCCGACGTTGCAACGAACACGCTGAGCGCAACCGCCGCTCCACAGCAGATCCGCCAACCTGCTTGCAACGCCCGCGAAATTCTCACGTCAATTGTGTCCATGGCGTCATTCAACGGGCCGAACCAATTGCGTTCCCCTCTCTGCCCCGTATCTGCGAACATCTGCGTTCATCTGCGGTTACTCTTGGTTTCCAATTCAAGTCCGGGTCATTGGTCCACTTATTTGGACGGTTGCCTCAAACATTCAGCCCGAGCACCGCCAGGTAGCCGCAGATGAACACGGATGAAAGAGGATGAACGCAGATAGGTAGCAAGATTTGCCTGATGTCATCGGTCACTCGAGCAGGCTTTCCAGGGCCTTTTCCTTCTCGGGGCCTTTGGCCTGGAAGTCGAGCGCTCGCATGTAGCGCGGTTGCTCCGCTTTCTTGGTGGCCGGGTCCTTGACGATCTTGACCAACAGTCCCGGCGTTTTCTTGGCGCGGCTGCGCCAGATGACGTCGCGACCGGCCGGTGTATTCCACTTGTCGCCCGCCTTGGCCAGAAAAGCGTCCAGGTAGGCATCCCAGTTCTGGTCGGCGCCGATGCCCAGGGCTTCCAGGTACCAGCGGTCCTGCCCGTCGTGCTGCAGGGCCAGTTCGGCCCACAGCCCAGCCGCGTCCGAGGCCTGGCTATGACGCAAGGCGATGGCGCACTTGCGCCGCACGGCCGGATCGGGATCGGCCGCCAATTGCTGCACGACCGGGATCACGTCCAGCTTCAACTCCCGGGCCAGGCGCAGGCCGGTGATGCGGAGGTCGGGATCGGCGTCCTTGATGGCCGTGTTCACGGCGGTTTGGCCTTCCCCTTCGATGCGGCCCCACAGCCACAAGGCCCGGGCGCGGACGCGCGGGTTCGCCTTGTCGGCGTAAAGTTTGGCCAGCGCGGGAGCGGCCTGTTTGCCCATTTTTTCCAGCGCCGTATAGGCCAGGTAGCGAACCGAGAAGTTCGGGTTCTTCAAGGCTTCGGCAGCTCCCTCGGCTGAGTTGAAATCGAACTTCGGCACGCTGTACTTCACGCCGGGCGGGGCCACGCGGAAAATCCGCCCCTTGTCGACTTCCTGCTGATTGTGGCCCCCCACGCCCGGATCGTACCAGTCGGCGACGAACAGCGAACCGTCGGGCGCGACGCACACGTCGCTGGGCCGAAACCAGTTGTCGCGGGCACCGTACAGCACGTTGACGATCTCGGCCGTGTAGCCGGCGCCGGCCTTCGTCACCGGATACGCCCGGCACACGTTCGGGCCGGCGTCGCAATGGATGACCTGGTTCTGAAACACCTTGGGCAGCAGGGTGCCCTCGTAGATGGTGATGCCGGTGGGCGAGCCGGCGCCGGTTTGCAGCAGGTTCGGCACCACGCCCGGATCGTTCAGGTGCCAGTGGCGCAAGGGGATTTCGGTTTCCCAATTCGTCCGCTGTTGGCCCCAGCCGGCGCCGGTCAGTTCGTCCTTGTAGCCGTAATTGCCGAACTCCATCACGTAGTTGATCCGCACGCCGCGGTTGCCGTCGTCGTCGTTGTCCGACTGCCAGATGGTGCCGAACGAATCGACAGTCACTTCCCAATTGTTGCGGAAGTTCCAGGCCAGGGTTTCGATCTGGCTGCCGTCCGGATTGCAGCGGAAGACCATCCCTTCCTGATAGGGCTTGCGGCTGTTGTTGACCTCGTTGCCGGCCGCGTCGATGAGCGGCTTGCCGTCTTTGTCCTTGATGTGCTCGCCGGCGTTGCCGAAGTTGAAATACAGCTTGCCGTCGGGCCCGAACTGGAAGGCGTGAATGCCGTGGTCGTGCTGGGTGCCGGCGATGCCGCTGAACAGCACTTCCTTGCGGTCGGGTTTCAGGTCGCCGTTGTCGTCGTAAAACACCTGCACTTTATCGCCGGCCGAGACGATCACCCGATTGCCCAGCACGCAGACGCCGTGGACCGAGTCGATGTCGCGGCCCTGATAGAACACGGTTTGCTTGTCGGCCTTGCCGTCGCCGTCGGTGTCTTCCAGGACCAGGATGCGGTCGCCCTCGGGGCGGCTGCCGTTCCGGCCGCGATAGTTTTTCACTTCGGCCGCCCAAACGCGGCCCAGCGAATCGATGTCGATGCTGGTGATGTTCGAGATTTGCGGTTCGCTGGAGAACAGCGTGGCCTCGCAGCCGTCGGCCACGTCCAGGCCGGCCACCGCGTTGGCCGCGTCGTGCGAGGGGGCCGTCCCGCCGCCGGCTTGCGCAGCGGCCGTGGCGGCAATCAGCCCCGGGTTCTGCGTGTACACGGCAAACGTCACGGTGCTGCCGTTCCCCTGGCGAGTGCCGCCTTCGTCCAGTCCGCCGCGGGCTTTGAATTTTTCATAGCCTTCGGGCAAGTCGTAGACGATCACGCTGATGGCGTGGGTGCCGATCCCGTACTCGACCGTCTTGCCCCCCACCTTCAAGGCCCCATTGCCCTCGCAGTTCTTATTCACGTTGACATTGGCCCAGCCGGCTGCTGGCCGACTTCCATTTCAGGTCGGTCAGCTTCTTTTCGCCCGCGGGGCCCACCAATCGCGGCTCGCACCAATCGGCCCAGTCGCAGGCAAAGCCGTCGCCGCCGTCGGCGACGACCAGGAACAGTTGCTTCGCGCCTTGAATGTCGGCTTCGACATCGACCGCGTGGCCCGGCGTATCCTTCGAGACCACCTTGCTGGCAAAGACCGGCTTGGCGGCTGCCGGCGCTGGACGTTGGCGGCAGCCGGCTTGCCGGCGGCGTCGGGCGGCAGGCCGATCTTCTTGCGAAGGCCTTCGCGGTCCAGATTGGCCGGAATCGGCTCGTCCTGGTTGTTGATCAGATCGTCGAGCGTGACCGGCTTTTCGCCGACGCCGCCCGCGGGCACTTCGATTCTGGCCGTCCAGATGATGGCGTTGAGCACCAGCTTGCGGAAATTCGGATCGCCCCAGTTCCAATGATCGTGCCCACCGGTGAAGCCGAAGCCGCGTCCGCCGCCGACATTTTCCGACGCCCAGGCCATGTGCTGCGGCAGGTTCTTTTCCAGCACGTCGCGGCGCACGTCCGGATTGCCGCTATGCGTGCCGTCGGGCGCGAGAGCGTATCCTGGCGGCGGCAGCGCGCGTGAGAATCGGCGTCACGCCCTGCATGTCGGGGCGAAACCGCATGTGATAGTACCATTCGTCGTTGATCTCGAACGGCTTGACGCCGCGGGTCGATCGGATGATCCGGAAACTTGTCGAACCTGGCCGTCCAGTGCGGATTGACCGAGTAGTTCATCTCGAAATAGCCGCCGATCCAATCCAGAAACTCCGGCCCGCCGTTCTCCTTGGGCACTTCCACGGCATAGTGCAGGCAGACGATGCCGATTCCGTGTTTGGCCAGCGCGTCGACCTCTTTCTTATGCGCGAGCACCATGTGCCCGCCGCCGCCGTCGCAATACATGACGATCGTGCTGGCTCCGTCGAGGATCTTTTCGTCCTTCGGCCAGCCGTTGTGCACCACTTCGATTTGCAACTCGGGCATCGCCTGCTTGAGCAGCCGGGCCAGCAGATCGCAGCCGGCGTTGTGTTCGTGAGCGCCGTAACCGTGGCTGGGATTGCCGGCGATGAAGACGATTTTCTTTTTGCCTTCGGCAGCACGCGTGGGAAGGCGCATGCGCCGAATGCCACGGCAGCCAGCAACACGAGCAGGAAACGTTGATAGAGTCTCATCCGCGAAATCTCCGGGTGGGGGGAAAGCGATGCCAGGCGGGGTCTTGCCAGGGGGGTGTCTCGGGTCCGCGGCGTCTGTTCCGCAAGGCGAACCGATCATTCGCCGGGGGACGACTTACAGCCGGACGTCCAATTCGTTTACGTTAGCCGGTCGCCGTGCGACTGTCAATTTTGCCGGGGTTGGGTAGTGGGCCAGCTTGAAATGCCGCTGGCGCAACAAAAACCGCCCGGCAATGCTCGGACGGTTTGACCCATATCGTGCGACTGTCGCGGAACTAGGCTTTGCGGCGGCGACGGGCGGCCAGCAGCAGGCCAAGGGCACCGAGGCCGCAGAGCAGGAAAGAGGATGGCTCGGGGGTTGGCGCGATTACGGATGGGAAGGTGGTGCTCACCCGTAGCTCGTCGAAACTAAACGCTCCTGGACCGCCCACATAGAGCGACGTAAGCGTGCCGATGCTGATATCGTCCTTTACCGCCAGCGGCGTTCCGCCACCTGGGACAGTGGGATTGATGTAGAGGCTAAACTTGTCCGTCGTCGTGCCCCATTCGGCCTTGACGACCATGAACTCCGTCTGCCCTGAGACCGGCACCACCGACGTGGGCACCTGTCCGCTTCCGCCCAGCGTCTCAATCACATAGAGGTTCGGGTTCGGTGCCGCAGCTCCAGGCTTTCCCACAAACACAGTATTTAGCGTTCCGCTGAGTTCCAGGCCAAAGTGGCCGTCATCAAAGCCCTGTCCAACAGTGCCATTGGGCTGCAATAGAAAGCTGAAATAGTCGGTGGTACCCGGGGTTCCGAGTGGCGTCGCCAAGTCGCGGTGGGTATCTTTGTTGCTGCCTGAAATGCCCGTAGTGAGCATATTGCCGGAACTAGGCGTCGGATCGTCGGGGGCCGAGAGGCTGCCCGCACCGATTGTGAATGGCCCGGAAGTGACTCCCGACCAAGCGTCGCTCCAGCCGAAACTTCCACCGCCGGATTGGCCGGTAATCACGCTGCCGACCGGAGTGTAGTTGAAACCGTCATAGGCCAAATCAGTCGCGTGGCAATGAATCGAGAAAGCCAGAATGGCGACTGCGGCGAGCACAGGGATCAATCGCTTCATTAGCTATGCTCCGGGTCCGACAACGGACGGGATAAGACAAACGCTAAAACCATCGGCATACTAGCTAGCGGGAACATCCATAGCAAGAAAAATCGGTGATTCCGCCGGTAGAGGGGCAGTCGGGCGGCAGAATGGCTTGGTAGGCGTATGATTGTGGGATGCCAAAGCGATCACGCAAACCGAGATTCGCCGATCCCGTCCAAATAGTTCGCCGCATCGTGGATCAAGCTACGGGCGTCTCTGCGCCTAAGGTCCATCCACCAACAAGAAGCCGAAGAAGAAGCCGGCTGGCAAGCGAGACCCCGCGGCCGTGGCGCTCGGCCTCAAGGGCGGAAAGGCCCGAGTCGCCACCATGACGCCCGAGGAACGGGCGGAATCGGCCCGCAAAGCGGCCCGGACGCAGTGGTGATGCGAAGGGTGATTTGCCACGGTTTGCCCGGGCGCCGTCGGGGCCGCTACTTTGGGCCCACGGGTTCCGCCACGTCGAACCGGGCGGCCACCTCGTAGCAATTCGCCTGGATCCGCCGGCAACGAGTCACGATCGTGCTCCGCTGCACGCCGTCGATCAAGGTCAGTCGCAACCGCTCGCCGGGAAACAACTGCACGCCGTGCAAAATGGCCACCGCGGCGCGAGAAATGTCTTTGACGTACACCCGCTCGGGCGGGCCCGTGCGGCGCAGTGCCGGCAGGCTGGGCTCGATTTCGATCGCCGCCGGAGAGCGGAAATAGAACCGCGGAAATTGCCGCATGTCCTCCCAGCAAGTGCCGATGGCTCCCTGCTTCTGGAAGAAGTCGGTCCAGTCGTCGGGCAGCGCTAGGCTGGATTTCAGCCCGGCAATCAGGCGGGCTGCATCATGGCCGTCAGGCATCGGACAGTCTCCTGGTCGAAACTATTGCCCGCTCGTGCTTCGAGAAATTCGCAGGCTTCGGGCACCGAAATCGCCCGGCGGTGCGGGCGATCGCAGGTCAGGGCGTCGAAGACGTCGCAGACGGCGCAGATCCTGGCCCAGGGGTCGATCTCGCCCCCCACGACACCCACCGGGTAGCCGCGTCCGTCGAGCCGCTCGTGATGCTGATAGACCATCATCAACTGGCTCCAGGTCATGTCGGGATCGCTCGACAACTCCTCGAAGCCGATCTGCGGGTGCCGCTGGATGGTCTCGCGTTCCGGCGCGGATAATTTGCCTGGATTGTTCAGCACGCGCCGCGGAATGTTGCGTTTGCCCAGGTCGTGCAGCAGCGCGCCGGTGGCCATCTGCGCCAGATGGGCGCGGTCGGAAATGCCCAACTCCTGGGCCAGGCTGGTGCAATAGGTCGCGACGTTGGCCGAATGGGTGAAGGTGTAATAGTCGTGCAGCATCAGGTCGAACAGTTCTCGCATCAGCAACTGGCGATCGCACAGGGCGTCGGCCAGTTGCGCGCCGAACTGCTCGGCCGTGCGCACCATGCCGGCCACGCTATCGCCGCGCAGTGCGCTCTCGAACACCGATCTTGCGGTTCCGCTGAGCAAGACGTAGCGGTCGGCAAGCGATAGATCGCTGTCCGACGTCAACCGGGCGTGCAAATGCTCTTCGTACGCCAGCCGGTCGGCATAACCGATCAGCAGCGTGCGCACGCCCGAGCCAACCAGCCGCTCCAGATCTTCGTCGGTCAAGGGCACGGTGCGCGAGCGGAACAGCAAAGGCCGGCTGCTCTTGTTGTGGACGTACAGATCGAAATCGGCCAGATCGGCGCCGAACAACGTCTGCACCGCAATCGGCAGATAATGCTCGACGGATTCGTTGCTAAGTGCCATCACCCCTCCCATACCGCCTCGACAACACTAGGTTGCCGATTGCCGCCCGCAAGCCAGAAAATCACGGCAAGTCAGGGCTGCCGGCCGGGTGCCGAGCCGGTTTTTCCGGCGGCATTGCCGGCGCCGTGGGCACGATCTCCCGTCCCCCCGCCCCTTGGTTCTTCGGCCCGGTGATTGGACTATGATGATTGGAGCGAAGACAGCGGCCGGAAAACCGCCGGATCGCAGGGCGACGCTTGGACCGGCGCCCTCGGGCTGGCTAGCCGCCCGGTGCTCTGCAAGTTTGCTCTAGCTCAATGAGAAATAGGTAAACGCCCATGTTGCGGTTCGTTCTGCTGGTCGTCGTCGCGGCAACCCTATTGGGCATTCATTCCGACATGGCCAGCGCAGATCCGACTGCGGACGCCGCGCGCTCAGCCGGGCGGTGCAGCCGGCGATCCGCAAGCCGGACCGCAGCCAGGTCAATCCGACGATGCGAGCAGGCCCGATCGGTGGCGATACCGCCTGCACAACGGCCGCTGGTGGTATTGGACGGCGAGCAACCATTGGCTGGTCTGGAACGACGCTCAAGGCTGGGTCGCGCATCAACCGATCGCAAGCCAGGCACCCATTCCCGCCATGCGCGCACCCGTTCCCGCCACGCGCGCACCGGTCAATGACAGTTGGCGCTGGGGCTGGGATCCGGCCAATCCGTTCGATCGTCATCCGCCGGGCCGTCCGATGAACAGCCCCAAGGTTTTTCCCAGGAACATGTAGAGCAGCCCGCAAGGAAGTCGAATGCTGAACCCTACCACCCGTCCCGCCGGCCGAAATCGGCTGCCCGCGGCCGTCCTGATGACGATCGTGGCCACGGGCGCGGTCCGCGCCGACGACGTCGCACCGCCGCCCGAAGTGCCGCAAGTCGCCCCGGCCTCGGACGCCGCCGAAAAGGCGATCGCCGGCTTCCAAGTGCCCCAGGGCATGACGGTCGAGCTGGTCGCCGCCGAGCCGGCCTTGGCCAACGGCGTCTGCTTTTGCTTCGATGGGCAGGGCCGGATTTATGTCGCCGAAACGTTCCGACAGGAACACGGCGTCGAGGACAACCGCGCTCACATGACCTGGGTCGACGACGACCTGGCCGCCCGGACCGTGGAAGACCGGCTGGCTTTCTTCCACAAGCACTTGGGCCAGCGGATCGACGAATATGCCAAATGCGACGACCGCATTCGCCGGCTCGAAGACACCGACGGCGACGGCAAGTATGAAAAGTCCACGGTCTTCGCCGACCGCTTCAACGGCATTCTCGAAGGGACCGGCGCCGGCCTGTTGGCCCACCAGGGCGATGTGTTTTACACCTGCATCCCCAACCTCTGGCGATTGCAAGACACGCGCGGCACGGGCGTCGCCGACCGGCGCACCGTGCTGAGCACCGGCTACGGCGTCCACGTGGCCTACCGCGGTCACGACATGCACGGCCTGTGCCTGGGCCCCGACGGCAAGGTGTACTTCAGCATCGGCGATCGCGGGTTCAACGTCCGCACGCCCGATGGGCGCCAGCTGGCCTATCCCGACCGCGGCGCGGTGCTGCGCTGTCAACCGGACGGCTCGGAGCTGGAGGTCGTTCACGAGGGGCTGCGCAATCCGCAGGAACTGGCCTTCGACGACCAGGGCAACCTGTTCACGGCCGACAACAATTGCGACAGCGTCGATCTGGCCCGCTGGGTCTATATCGTCGAAGGCGGCGACAGCGGCTGGCGCATGAACTACCAGTATCTGGCCGACCGCGGACCCTGGAATCAGGAAAAACTCTGGGAACTGCCCTGGGAGGGGCAGGCGGCCTGGCTGTTGCCCCCCTTGGCCCATATCTCGGAAGGTCCGGCCGGGTTGGCGTCCTATCCGGGCGTCGGGCTTGCGGAGAAATACCGCGGCCACTTCTTCCTGGCCGACTTTCGCGGCACGGCGGCCGGCAGCGGCATCCACAGCTTCGCCCTGCGGCCCAAGGGGGCCGCTTTCGACATCGTCGATCGCGAACAATTCTTCTGGGGCGTGTTGGCCACCGACTGCGACTTTGCGCTCGACGGCAGTTTTCACGTGCTCGACTGGGCCGAATCCTGGGAAGGGCGCGGCAAGGGTCGGATTTATCGGCTCCGCGATGAGTCCGCGAATGTCGATCGCGCAGCCAGCGAATCCCGCCGGCTGCTGGCCGCCGATCTGCGGTCTCAATCGCCGGCCGAGCTAATCGCGCTGCTGCGCGCACGCCGATCGGCGCGTGCGGCTCGCGGCGCAGTTCGCGCTAGTCGATCAGGGAGTCCCGGTCGTCGAGGCGCTGAGCCAGGCGGCAACGGGGCAGGGGGCTTTGCCGGGCCGGTTGCACTCCATCTGGGCCCTGGGCATGATCGGCCGCCGCTCGCCGCAGGCCCTGGCCGCCGTGCAGACGCTGCTCGACGACGCCACGGCCGAAGTCCGCGCCCAGGCGGCCAAAGTGCTCGGCGACGCCCGGGCGGCCGGCGCCGTGGATCCGCTCATCCGCCGGCTCGCCGACGACAGCCCGCGCGTGCGCTTGCTGGCCGCGCTGGCGCTGGCCAGGTTCGGCGAGCCGAAAGCCATCGAGCCGGCGCTGGCCATGCTGCGGGAAAATGCCGACCGCGACGCTTACCTGCGGCACGCCGGCGTGATGATCTTGAGCGCTTCGGCCGACGTGCCAACACTGCTGGCCGTGGCTCTCGATCCGTCGCCGGCGGCACGGCTGGGGGCGCTGTTGGCCCTGCGGCGATTGCGCGCTCCCGAGATCGTCAGATTCTTGCACGACGCGAGCCCGCGCTTGGTGGAAGAAGCGGCGCTGGCCATCCACGACGTGCCGATCGACGCCGCCCAGCCGCAATTGGCGGCGATGCTCGCGCGGCCGGCCCTGAGCGAACCGGCGATGTGGCGCGCGCCTGAATGCCAGTTTCCGCATCGGTGGGGCCGAGCAAGCGGCGGCTGTGGCTGACATTGCCGCCCGGGCCGACGTCCCCACCCGACTGCGGTTGGAAGCGCTGAGCATGTTGCAAGCTTGGGCACAGCCCAAACCGCGCGACCGCGTGTCGGGCGCCTGGCGGCCCCTTGAGCCGCGCGGTGCCGTGCTGGCCCAGGCGGCCCTGCGGCCCGTTCTGGCTCGACTGCTCGACAGCCCGGCCGAAGTGCAAGAGCGGGCCATTCGAACTGACCGGCCGGCTCGGGCTTGCTGATGCCGGCCCCGGGTTGGCCGAAATCGTGGGCAGCGCCAAGTATCCCGCGCCGAACCGGGCCGCGGCGCTCGAGTGCTCGGCCAATTGCAATTCGCCCGCCTCGGCGAAGTGGTCCAGCGGGCCGCCGCCGATCCGCAGCCGGTCGTCCGCGCCGCCGCCATCCAATTGGCCGGCTCGCTGGGCCCCGAGCAAGCGATGCAATTGCTTGCCCAGGCCTTGGCCGGCGATTCGCTGCGCGAAGCTCAGGCCGCGATGTCGGTGCTCGCCGAGTTGAAATCGTCGGCGGCCGATCGGCAACTGTCCGACTGTCTCGATCGCTTTCTGGCCGGCCGGGTCTCGCCCGGGATGCAGTTGGATCTGATTGCTGCCGCCACGCGGCGTGGCACGCCCGAGTTGAATGCCAAGTTGGAGCAATGTGCGGCCGGCCGGCAGCCCGACGATCCTTTGGCCGAGTACCGCGAGTGTCTCGAAGGGGGCGATGCCGAGCGCGGGCGGCGGATCGCTTTCGAGCGCGTCGACCTGTCCTGCGTGCGCTGCCACCGCATGGACGAGTACGGCGGACTGGTCGGGCCCGACCTGAGCAAGATCGGGCGCAAGCAGACGCGCGAATACCTGCTCGAGGCGGTCGTGCTGCCGAATCGGTCGATCGCCAAGGGATACGAATCGGTGCTGGTCACCACCGACGAGGGCCGGGTGATCAGCGGCGTATTGCGCAGCGAAGACGCCGACAGCCTGCTGCTGGTGCAGGCGGACGGGGCGCCGGTCGTAATCGCCAGGCAAAACATCGACAGCCGCGTGGCCAGCACGTCGCCGATGCCGGAAGACCTGGCGAAGAAACTCACCAAGTTCGAGCTGCGCGACCTGGTCGAGTATTTGGCCAGCCTGAAGTAGCTGTCCGCTCTCCCGACCGCTTTTTCTTGCCCCTTTTCTTGCTCAATCCCAAGGACCGGCCCGGCATCATCGCCGGCCCACGAGACCGCGGAACCAGCGTTTACGTGCCTCTCGATCGCGTGCCGGCCGGTCACGTCCGGCAAGATTTGGAGCCCAGTCCGGGTGCATTTTCTTGCCGGATCGCGCCCGAATGGCGATACTTACCGATCGCGACGGATGGCGGCCGATCGCTGCCAGGATTGTTGCGGCCTCACGTCCACGAGTGCTGGCCGCTGACACAAACGCATCGTGAACCGAATCAGGAGGACCTCGTCATGGGATCGCATGCACCGACGAAGCACGCCATTAAAGAGGCCTTGAGCACGCCGACCGATCTGGGCCGCGATGGCGTCGAAGAGATCTGCAGCGAGCTCCGCACGCTGTTAGCGGACGTTTTCACCCTTTACGTCAAGACCAAGAATTTTCATTGGCACATGAGCGGTCGTTTCTTCCGCGACTATCACCTCCTGCTGGACGAGCACGCCGACCAAATCTTCGCCATGACCGACGACGTGGCCGAGCGGGCGAGAAAAATCGGCGGGACCACGCTGCACTCGATCGGCGACATCGCCCGCTTGCAACGCTTGAAGGACAACGACGAGGATTTCGTTTCTCCGCCCGACATGCTCGCCGAGTTGAGCGACGACAATCAGCACCTGACTCGTTCGCTGCGGGCCACGCACGAAGTCTGCGATCGGCACAACGACGTGGCGACGGCGAGCCTGATCGAGGTCTGGATCGACGAGACCGAACGCCGGACCTGGTTCCTTTCGGAGATCGCCCGCGATCTGCATTGAATGCCGATCCTGTGGCGCGATGCGCGCGGAAAAAAGAGCCGCGCGGCGCGGGGGCAGCCGGGCCGGCGGCATCTCGGTCGAAGGCTCGAAGCCTCCGCTCCTAAGCAATCATAAACCGCCGATTGCAATCTGCAATAGAAAACTGCGCAGGCACACGTGCCCGAGCGCCCCGGTGTCTTGCGGAGCGGTCCAATCGGGCTTTAAGGGCGGCGACGGGCGGCGACGAGCAGACCGCTAGCGCCCAGGCCGCAGAGCAGGCAAGAGGACGGTTCGGGAATCAAGTTCAAGGAGCCGCCGACCGAGGAAAAACCGCCATCAATGCTGTGCGCGTTGAAATCCGCCAGCGCGTTTGCATTGAGCGAAAAGTCCGGCTTGTTCGCTGGGTTTCCGGTCGTGCTGACCGCAGAGGACGAGCCTCACGCCTGAAATCCCCTCGGCGACCCTCGGGCAGCCTTGCGGTAGATGTGCCGACCGTTTCCAGACATCGGGCTCTTAGCGCGGCGGCTGCCCGGCGAAGGACAGCACGATGGCCTCGCTGCGCGGCCAGTCGAAGTGGAATTCGGCGCCGTCCTGGAGCGCCTTGCCGCTGCGCTCGTTGCGCGCGTCGCGAACGGCCTTGGCAAAGTGCAGCACTACCGGCGCAACACCGCTCTTGAGTCCGACGGCGTTTCCGCCACCGGTCGAGCTGACCGACAGTTCGGGATTCATCACGACCAGCACGATCGTGCGGCCGTTTTTGGCCCAATAGGTGATTTCATAGCCGTGCAGTTCTTCGGCGGCGCCGTCGAGCGATGCCCAGCGCTGCGGTCCGGCGGCCAGGACGGGGTCGAGAAACGTCGCGCGATGCGTTTTGGCGACCGCGGCTCCGGCCACGCGGTAGGCATTGTACCACTGCGGCGACAGGTTCATCAGCACTGCGGTTCCCTTGCCGAGCGCTTGGTGCTGACGGTGGGCTCATGTCGCGCACGGCCTTGTCGAAGCCGCTGGGGTCTTTGATGCAGGTGTTGCCGTTGGTCAGGAAGTTTTCATAGGTTTTCCAGCCGAAGTTGGCGTCCTGGTTCAGCTTCGCACCACAGTTTGCCGCCGAACAGGTCGGCCGGCTTGCAGCGACGGGTCTGTGCTTGCACGCCGAACATCTCGTCGAGCACGCCGCCGGCGGGCCGGCCCTTGCCGTGCTGGTCCCAGAGGCCGGGCATGAAGTCGGCAATCACCGTGCCGCCTGCATCGGCAGAACTCGCGGATGCGTTTGGCCTCGACGTCGGACAGGCACAACGCAGGCCGGCAGGATCAGCACGCTTGTATTCAGCGGGCATGCCGTTTTGAATCACGTCGACATAGCTGATGAAGCTGTACTGGATGCCCGAATCGCGGAGCATGTTCTCCCAGGCTTTGCGGCACTGGTGGGAGGCACCGAGGCGGTCGTCGCCGTTGCGATTGACCCAGGTCTTGCCGTGGGCGGCCGGCGTCCATGATCCAGCCGAGCTGGATCGAGGCGTGGCTGTAGTAAATGGCCACGCCGTCGTGGCTGCCATTCGGCCCCGCTCATCAACGGCCCGATCTTTTGGCCGGCCGCCTAGGAAATGCGGGGCGACTCTGTTGTGCCAGTGCTTCGGGCGTCTTGCCGTCGAACCACTTCTCGACCCAGCCGATGAAGCCGCGATTGCCGTGCGCCAGGTAGTACCAGGTCTGCCAGATGGTGTCGGGCGACGGCCGATGAAAATGACTGGTGACCGCCGGGATGGCGTTGTGCGGATTGAACGAGCGGATGATCGCCTGCGAGCCGCCGATGTTGTACGACTCGAGGAACTGCACCTTGCGCATGACCTTGGCGTAGTCGTAGCCGCCGAAGGCATTGGGCGACTGGCCGCCGACCCAGCCGCACGGCGTGTCCGGGATCGACGCTGTTGGAGTACTCGACCAGGTCGCCGATGAAGTTGTTCCAGTAGGAATCGTTGAAAGTCCACTGGTCCATCAGCGGCGACGGCGTCGAAGTCCTTGACCGACCAGCCGGCGCAGCTTCGGGCGAACGTTCTCGTAGGTGATCCAGTTGCGGGCGCTGCGGCGCATTGGCGCCGTAGATCTCCTTGAGCCAGGCGGGATAAGCGGCAGCGTCGTCGGTGACGTGCCACATGGTCGGATGCACGAAGTGGCCCCAGGAGATCTCATCGTCCAGGGCGTAGGCGGAGCGCATGGGCGAAGACTTCACGGCCTGCGATGTGCCTGGCGCATCAGCTTTTGGAGCCGCTGCGCGCATGGCCTCGTTGACCGGCGGCGTGCGGACGCCGTCGCCGTGCAGCCTCGGCTGAGCTTCGTTCTTGGGATGCCCCGTCCCACATGTGCAGGTATCGCTTGCCGGCCAGGTGGTCGACGTAAAACCGCAGGCCGAACTTATTGATCCAGTCGAGCCGGCCCGTCTTGGAGTCCCTGCCGCCGACGTCGTCCCGGTCGATGAAGGCGCCGTTGTAGCCGTTGCTCGACGCTCCACTTGCCCGAGGCGTCGTCGTAGCCGATCGTCCACTGGTACGTCCAGGGCATGTACGTCCAGCTCGGGTAGGCCTTGAGCACCAGTCCTTGTCCTGCTTGACCGGTTTGAAGTCCTGCGACGATTTGACGTACGACTCGTAGGCGTCCGCGGCCGGCGCGGCGGCGGCAATGTCCGCCGCAAACAGCAGCCCGCCCAAAGCGGCCATCGCGCGGGCAGCCGGTCGGATGACAAGGTGCGAATGCATGGCTAACGGTCCTTTGCCTGGGGAAGGAGCGATCCGGATCGAGAGATCAAAGGATAACCACGATTCGGCCGACATCACAAGCGGCGCAGCCGCGGATCGGCTTGCCAGTCGTCACGCGTCACGGCCCGGCTCGCGTCGCCAAAGCCGATCCGCCCGGGCCGCACCTGACAAACTTGTAATTCCCGGCGTGTTGTAGATTTGTGATGAGAAGTCACCGGGCAAGAGCGCTGCGAAGCCCTCGGCCGCAGCGGAAACGTGAGACGGGCGCGGGCGATCATGCCGGAAAGTGCGAAGTCCGCGGGGCACGTGGCTTTTGTGGGCGAATATGAGTTCTTGACCGACGCCTACGGCGATCTGTACTGGGCCCGAATCGATCAGCCCATTGCGGCCGATGGCCGCCGGGCCGGCCAGTTTTACACCAGCGCGAGCGGGGCCGATTTCGCGCTGCGGATAGCGCGGCTGGCCGCCGGCGAAATGCGTCGGGACTGAGTTGCCAGCGAGCCGGTGCCGTCAGCGAGCCGGTTTGGCTTTCTCGGCGGCCGCCGGCTTGAGCGAGTAAAGCCGCCGCTCGCCGTCGTCGAACCACGATCCTTCGACGCGCCCGCCGACCTTGGCGTGCGTGATGGCCCGGAGCACGCCTTTGTCCAGCTCTCCGCCTGCGCCGATGACGGGCTGCGGGACGTAGCGAATTTTCTCGCCGTCGTCGCTTTGGATCAAGAGCCAGTCTTTGCCTTTCTCCATCACCTGGCCGACGATCGTGCCGGCGTCGCCCGCGGCCGTTTGCGGCGACATCGCCAGCACCCGCATCGTCCGCGCGCGGCGGTGATCGTCTTCGAACCAGCGACACTCCACGCGGTCGCCGACGGTTCGCTGGCCGATCGCCCGGCCCATTTCCGGGTCGAAGCCGCTGCCGACCCAGGGCGGCGTGTAACGGGCCGAGTGGCCCTCATCGTCTTTGATCTCGATCCAGTCCGGCGACTTGCCGGGCGCCGTCACCGGCGCTTTGGCCGTCACCGTGCCCGAGAGCAGGCCGAATTTTCCGGGACCGGCCATCAGCAGCACCTCCATCGAACGGCTGCCTTGCCCGCTGACGGCGGTCACTTGCACCTCGCTGCCGGCCGCCAGGGCGCGGAAGAACGCCGCGGTCTTGGCGTCCATTGCCGACAGGGGCGGGATCGCATACTGGCGGGTTTCCTGCTGCCCCTCGGGCCGGACCACCAGGTTGGTCTCGGTGCGGCTGACGAGCAGGCCGCGGACCGTCTGGCCGGGGTGCGGTTTGTCGGCCGCCAGCGCGACGCCAGCCAGCGCGGCACACACCAGAGCCACCCGTGTCGCTCGACCGATCGGCATTTCATTCATCTCCGGGTTGACTAGCTCATCGCCGATTTGCCCCGTCGCCTATTGAGATTGGTCCGATTTTTCTTTGTCCGGCTTGGCGGGCTTGCGCTTCATCTCTTTCAGTTCGGCCGCTTCCTTCTTGAGTTGCTCCCGGGTCGGCCGGGTCTTCACGTCGGTCGTGCCCAGGAACTCGCGGACTTCCTTTTCCTGGAGTGCCGCGGGCATGCTGCCGACGACTTTCAGATTGCCGTCGAGCGTAAAGCACCGATGCCAGACGTGGCCGGCAGAGGCGGTAGCGCTGGGGTTGTTCGCGAGCGCGACCACGTAGTCCACGCGCAGCGTGTAATAGTTGGGCTGACTCGGCAGATCGGCCACGTCGGAGGAGTAGATCTCCTTGTAATCGCGCGGGAACGATTGCTCCGGGTAGCGCTGGGCAAGCTGTTGCTTGAGATACTTGTCGACGTGGGCTTTCGCCAGATCGTTCAGATCTTTGTGGAGCTTCAGCTTGATCGGGCTGATCTTTTGGTCCTTTTGCTTGGTGAACTGCTCTTTTTGCTTCTTGATCTGCTCCATCCGCTTGGCCGGGTCGGAGGAGAGCGGCTCCTTCTTGCTGCCCTTGGACAAGAAGTCCGTCTCCTGGAATTCGGCCGGAGAGCCGATCGCATCAGGCGCCGACGGCGCGCCGAACGGGCCCGCCGGCTGCCCCCAAGCAATTGCCGAGAACGACGCCAGAACCAACAGCAGGGCGAATCGCGGCATCGAAGTTCCTCCTGACGAGACCCGGGCCGGCATTCATTTTAGAGCGCCGCCAGCCGGCCGCAATCCGGCGCGAGGGGCAGGGGGTTGGGAACAATGGCGGCCGGTGGTCTGAGAACGCCCCGCGGATCGGAGATCTGGAACTTTGCCGTCTCAGGCGACCGAGCGCATTCCGAGCACATTCACTGCACGATGAACTGCGCCGCCGAGCCGGCCGGCTTCGAGAACTCGGCTCGCAGCTCCGGCGACGGCTGGTCGCCGACCGTCACGCGGACGGTCAGCGTGTGGGTGCCCGCCGTCAGGTCGGTTACCAAGGGCTGCGCCGGGTCGAACGACGTCACGTCGAGCCAGGCCGCAAGCGGCTCGCTGGATTGCAGGGCGAGGCCGACCGGGCCACCTTCCATTACGTCGATCGCGCCTTGCAAATACAGCACCGATTCGCCGGTGGCCGCTTTCAGTTCATCGAGCGGCAGCGCGCCGGCCACCTTGCCGAAGGCCGGCAGCCAGACGTCGGCCGGCGCGGCCAGGACTTCCTGCCGCAGGATCTCGACATTCGGCGTCTCGGCCTGGAGTTGGTCGCCCGGCGACTTGAGCACCCGCCAGCGCTGCACGGTCGGCCGTCGTGCGGATGCCGTAGGGGCCCGGCTTGCCCAGCTCCGAGATGAACTTGGCCAGGTCCAAGAACTCGTTATGCGTGAGAAACTTGACCAGCCCCTCGGGCATCGGCGAGCGTGCCTTCCAACTCTTCGTCGATATCGGCGGTGGCGACGGTGATGATCGCGCCCGTGGCGTCCTTGAGTTTGACTTGCTGGTCGTTGCGGTCGACGACAATGCCGGAGAAGCGTCTGGCCGCTGGTGGTGATGATGTTCTTGGTGATGTACGACTCTTTGATCGCCAGATTCGGATTCAGAATCGAGTTGACCACGTACTCGACCGGCGACGTGCCGCCGATGGGGCTCAGGTCGGGGCCGATGTTGCCACCACCGCCGCTCACCGAGTGGCACTTCATGCAGTTCAGGTCGGTGCGGCGAAACACCCGCTCGCCCCGGGCCGCGTCCCCTTTGGCCACCACTTCGGCCACGATCCGGTTCAAGGCCTCGCCGGTCGGCGGCGGAGCAGTCTGCCGCCATGCCGGCGGCTTTGCTCAACACGTCCGAAAGCGCCGCATCGCTGCGGCCGGCGGCGTACATGGTCCGCAAGCGCCAGCTTGGCGACGTCGGTCGGCAATTTGGCCGACCTGAGGCTCGCCGCCAATTGCTCGGGCCCCTCTTGCGATCCAGGAAGGCCTGGATCATGCCGGCCGGATCATCGCTGCGGCGTGGCCTCGGCCAGGGCTGCGGCGGCGGCCTTGGCGGCCGCGTCGAGATCGAGCCCGGCCAGCGCCGCGACGGCCAGGAAGCGCGTCCGCGTCGGATGCCCCGTGCGCGGCCAGCCTTTCGATCGTGGCGCGGCTGGCCGCGTCGCCGATGGTCGCCAGCCCTTCGATCGCGGCGGCTTGCAGCTTCTCGGCCGCCTTGATGTCGGCCGCGCTGCCGCCGCGGCAGGAACGTCGGCCGTGGCGATCCGCCCGAGTTCCTCGCCGATGCTGGCTACCTGCCACTGCGGCGGCCAGCCGCATCACAGCCAGGGCGAAGACCGGGTTCTTGGCTGCCTCGCGGTCGGCCAGCAGTTGCTTGATCTTGGCCAGATCGCCCGTCGGGCTTGACCTTGTTGATCTTGGCCGCGTCGGTCAGCCAGACGAGCGTCTTCAGCCGCAAGTCGGCGGCGAAGGCCGCGGGATCGAGCACCTGGCCGAAAACATAAGCCAGATCCTCGGCGTTGCCCTTCTTGCAAACCATCTCCACGACCGTGGGCTGCCGCTCCGGCGGCACCTTGCCGCTCTTGAGCAGCTTGAGCAGCGGGCCGGCGCCGTCGGCGTGCGCGTCACGGTGCGGCCAGCAGCAACGCAGCAAGCCGACGTAGCATGGGCAACGACAAATCGTAACGTATTCACCACCGTAAGCGGACGCCCTGACCATTGTAGAACGACTCCGCTCGCCGATTACCGCTCGTTTAGTGTTACCCGTTGGCGATCACAGCCTCGCCTTACCCTCTCCCTGGAGAAGTTCGGCGGTGCCTGCCGATTTTCGTTCGTTCCGGATTCTATTTCTTGGCCTTCGCGCGGCGATCCAGCGTGTTCATCGTCTCTTGCAAGACGTACTTCAAGTAATCGTCCTGCGGATAGATCGAGCGACTGCGTGGCCACCTCCAGCGCCTTGGGCGCCTTGGAGTCGTCGAAGAAGCTCAGCGCCCGCAGCGCCTCCAGCCGCACGCGCGGGTTGTCGTCGTTCACGCGCTCTTCCAGCAACACCAGCGGATTGCCGACCCGATCGCGCCAATAGCACAGCACGCGCGTGGCGGCCGCCCGGGCGTGGAAGTCGGGCGAGGCGAGCATCTGCTTGAGCAGGGGCTCGTTGACCACGTTGTGGTGCTGGTGCAGCCACAGGCGCTTCCAGCAGGTGATGTTGATACTCGGCGGTCCTTGGCGTCCAGCGATTCGATCCAACTGGCCGTGGCCGCCATCACCTCGGCCGTCGGGCGGCCGCTCAGTTCGATTTGTGCCCGATAGCGGACGCGGTCCTCGGGCGACTTGAGCAACTCGAGCAGTTTGGCAAGCGGTCGCCCGGCGATGGCCGCCGGTTTGGCCAGTTCGCGACCCTCGTGCAGTCACCCGATAGATGCGGCCGTGGACGTGATCGCGGCTGGGATCGCGCAGGTTGTGCTGCATGTGGCCGATGATCGTGTTCTGCCAATCGGTGAAGTACAGCGCGCCGTCAGGACCGATTTCCAGGTCGGACGGGCGGAAGTTCGGATCGTCGGACGAGACGATCGGCTCCTTCTCGGTGGCCTGGAAGCCGGAGTCGCGGTCTTCGACCTGGTAACGCAAAATACCCTGGAAGCCGATCACGTTGCCCACGAGCAGGTTGCCCTGCCACTCCGGCGGAAAATGGCTGCTGGAGAGAATCTCGGTGGCCGGGCAGGGGCGAGTCCGTTGCTGGTAAACGGTGCGGCAGTCCGCCGTGCTTGTGCGGAAAGTCGACCTGGCCCGAGAACGCGCCGGCCTGATACGTCTGCGCACCGGTGCCGTCGGTCACGAAGTCCTGGCCCCAGCGGTCGAACACGTGGCCGTGCGGATTGGCGAAGCCGTAGCTGACGTAGACCTCGAACTTTTGGCAGCGCGGCTCGTAGCGAAACACGCCGCCGTTGGCGCAGCGCACCGGCGGACCGCAGGGCGATTCGACCTGGCTGTGGTGGAACGTCCCTTCCTGCATGTACAGGGCGCCCCCCGGATCGAGCACGAAGCTGTTGGCCGTATGATGCGTGTCGGCCGTGTCGACGCCGCTGACGATCGTCTCCCGCACGTCGTATTTGTCGTCGCCGTTGGTATCTTTGAGGAACAGGATCTCCGGACCCTGTGCCACGATCACGCCGCCGTTCCAGAATTCGAACCCGGTCGGGTTGCTCAGGTCGCCGGCAAAGGTCTTGCAGACATCGGCTTTGCCGTCGCCGCTGGTGTCTTCGAAGATCAGCAGCTTATCGGCGATCGGCTGCTTGGGGGTCCAGTGGGGATAGCTGGGCCAGACGGCGACCCACAGCCGGCCCTTGGTGTCCCAGGCCATCTGCACGGGGGCGATCAGTTCGGGAAACTCGGCCTCGGAGGCGAACAGCTGCGCCTTGAGCCCGGCCCCCATCTTGAAGTGGCCGATCTCGTCCGTGCCGCTCAAGTAAATGTGCGTGCCGTCGGGTCCCGAGCCGGGCTTGTTGGTTTTGACCTTCAGGAACGGCGGCGTATTGCCGTCGTCGGGCTTGGCCTCTTGGCCCTGGGCCACGGCCCAGATCGACGCGATCGCGGTTGGCGGTCAGCACGTCCAGGATTTTCAGTTCGCGCTGCAGGACGACGTAGTTGGTTTGCCCGTCGACGAACGACAAGAACGCCCGATCGCCGTAGGTGCTGTAACCGTCGGTGGTGCTGATAGCGCTTGAACCAGTGCAGGTTCTTGTCGCGGACGGCCTGGCGCAGTTTGGCCAGTTTGGCTTCGTCGTATTGCGCATCGCCAAACAGGGCCTTGTCGATAATCTCGGCGACCGCTTTGTTGCCCGCCTCGTTCAGGTGGATGCCGTTGATCGTCAACGGTCCCGAGCCGGCCAGCAGCGTCTTGGTCGGCGTGAACAGATCGACGAACGTCACGGCCGTGCCTTTGGTCACTTCGGCCATGGCGGCGGTGTACAGGGCCAGCCGCGCATTGTTGGCCTGGCCGTCGGGCAGATTCGGATCTTTCAGATCCTGATGGGCGATTGGCGAAAACAGCACGATCCGCGGCGCACCCTTGCCGTTGTACTTCTGCGCGAGCATGTGCTTGAGCTCGCCGTCGAGCTGGGCTTTGAACTGCGGCCAGCCCGGCCTCGCCGGCGAACGACTCGTTGTAGCCGAAGAAGGCGAAGATCACGTCGGCCTTGGTGCCGGTCAGCTCGAAGCGGTTTTCGTCGACGTCCTGCTTGTTGGGCTGTTTGTTGGGCTGCGGGCAGGGGGCCATGCCCGAGAGCCACTCGTCGGGCGTGCCGTAGCTCATGCTCCGCAGCCGCTTCGAGCGGTCGACTTCGTCGCCGCTATAGCCGAGGTTGCGGATCACCAGCTCGTGCTGCGGAAACCGGCTATAGATCAGCGTCTCCAGCCAGCCGTCGTGCTCCATGCGCTGAGCCAGCGTGTTGCCGATGATGCACAGGTGGTCTCCTTTTTCGAGTTTCACCAGCGGAGCGTCGGCGGCGCTCAGCACCGAACCCAAAATGGCGGTCAACAACAGGGCCAGCGTCAGGTGGAGTTTCACAGTCGATTTTCTCGGGTGGAGGGTGACGGGAGGGAACAGGCGCAGCCAATGCGAGCCGCAGCGCAGTCAATCAAGCCGCACAGCGAGTGGGGCTTTGCAGGCCCTTAGTATCGCCGGAATTCCGGGAGCGATCAAGCACCCCAGGCCAGTCCTAAAGCCAGCGGGGGCAGGGCGGGGCGGGCCACTTTCCCCAGACTCGCCGCGGCGAATCGTCTGATTTCCGGCCGTCGCCGAGAGTTGATGGATTCGATTCGGGCGATTCTTGCGGCGGCGGTGGACGGCAGTAAGATCAGGGGTCGGCGGAACCCAAATCGGAGTACAGGATGCACGTGTCGCAACACCCTCCCGTGCGACGAAAAGCCTTTACGCTCGTCGAGTTGCTCGTCGTGATCGCCATCATCGGCATCCTGATCGCCTTGCTGCTGCCGGCCATTCAGGCGGCGCGCGAGGCAGCCCGGCGAATGAACTGCGCGTCCAATCTGCGGCAGTTGGGCATCGCGCTGCACAACTACGAATCGGCCCTGCACATGCTGCCGCCGTCGATCGTGCTCAACGGCAGCGTGGCGGGGGGTGTCACCTGGGACGGCGGCTGGAGCGTGCCGGCGCGGCTGCTGCCGTATTTGGAAGACAACGCGCTGTATGTCAACTTGCGGTTCGATATCAACAAGGAAGATCCGATCAACCAGCCGTTCATTTCCGTCAACGTGCCGATCCTGATTTGCCCCAGCGAGTCGAATACGGCCGTGTCGACCCACGATTATGGCCAATCGGGCGTGATCAGCTACGGCTGGTGTACCGGCGATTGGTTTGTCTGGGGAGGCTTTGCCGGCCCGCAGAATCGCAGCGCCTTTGGACCCAACCGCTCGCTGCGGCTGAAGCAGATCACAGACGGCTTGAGCAAGACCCTGATCGGCACGGAAGTGAAGACCTATCAGCCAATCTACATTTGCGATGGCGTGGGCCTGTCGCAGATTCACGACCCTGCAAACATCCCGCCGCCAACTGCCGATCCGCATGTGGTTGCGCCCGAGTACTTCAACGCCGTTTGCCGGTTCTACGCCCTGGCCCATACCGAATGGTCGGACGGAAACACCCACGCCTCGGGTTTCACTACGGCCTGGACTCCCAACACGCGGATCATGGGCACTCCCGCTCTCAACCTGGACATGGACCTCAACGGCGTGAACGAAGAGGATGGCGGGCCCACGTTCTCGGCCGTGACCGCCCGCAGCTGGCACCCGGGCGGCGTCAACACGCTGCTGGGCGACGACGCCGTGCAGTTCGTGTCTGACTCGATCGACGGCAACATTTGGCGAGCACTGGGCACGGTTGCCGGCCAGGAAGTCGTGGCCAGCGACACCTTCTGACGATCGAGCGGTGTTCGGTATCTGGCGGCGAGAGTGCGTTTGCTAGCAACCCTCGTCCCAGCACTGCGATCGCCGGCAAAAGCAAACTTGCCAAAATCGGCTTTTCCGCGTATTGAGAACCGGTTCTCGACGCCTTTCAATCGGCCCCCAAGGCTTGGACTCCGACCCTTGGTCGCACAGACATTATTGCTGGTGGCGGTCGTCGTGGGCCAGGCGGGCCCGGCCGCAAGCCCATTCACGCCACCCGCCCAGATCGCACCGCCGGCATGGCCGCCTTCGGCCGTCGTCGCATCGCCTTACCCGAGTGGCGGTTCGCTACCCCAGCCGCGCGCTGCGCCGCTGGGCGTGCTGCCCCCGCAGAGCGGAGCGTACGTGCCGGCACCGCCCCCCACGCCGGGCGGAGCGTACGTGCCGGCGCCGCCCCCCGCGGGCCTGCTGATGGTTCCGGACCTGTACAGCCAACCGGCGGCCGGCCTCCCCATTGTCGGGCTGCCGCAGTACGGCGACGCGCCCGGCATGGCGCCGGGCGGCACGGCGCTCGCGCGTTACTACGATCCGTTCAGCCGTCAATTCGCGTACGGCAATGCCGGCGTGCAGCCCTACAAATTCGGCTGGACCTCGTACGACGACTTGACCTGGATGCCGACGGCGGCTGCCCGCGGCACCACCGGCTCGTTTCAGGACCTGGAATGGAACTCCTACTTTCGCTACGCCCGGCCGATCGACGATTGGTTGATTTTTAGTTGGACTCCGACCTGGGACGCGGGTTTTTGGACCGGACCCAAGGGCGTCCCGTTGCCGCCGGTGGTGAACCTGATGTCCTCGGACTTGCAACTGGCCAGCGCGTACGAGGGACCGTGGAATTTTCAGATCGGCTTCACGCCGCAGGTCAACTCCGACCTGATGCGCCAGCTCGATTCGAACGCTTACATGTTCGACGGCCGGGCCGTGCTGTTCTATCAAACATCGCCCAACTTGCGCCTGGCGCATAGGCTTCGCCTATTGGGATCGGGTAATCGACCAGTTCATCCCCTATGGCGGAGTGATTTGGGCTCCCAACGACCTCTGGGAATTCCGCCTGATGTTTCCCAAAACCCGGATCAGCCGGTACTGCGGCAGCGCGGCCGGCGGGCCGGTCTGGGTCTACGGCACGGCCGAATACAACGCACAGGCCTATCAGATCGACATGCAAAACGCCGCCGGCACCAAGACCCGCGGCGAAATGCGCGACTACCGCGTCATGCTGGGAGTCGACACGCAGCGCCCCTATTTCTCCACCTTCGCCGAGTGCGGGGTCGTCTTTGACCGGCAATTCATCTTTCGCGACTCCAGCTTCAACTTCAACGTCAGTCCGGGCCTGATCGCGCGGCTGGGCGTGACGTTTTGACGCCGGGCCGGTGGGTTGCAATTCCTCCGCAGTCATTGCCCGTGTCTCCATCGCAGCCTGTTTGCTAAGGTTGCCACGATGCGGACATTTCCAATGCCGCATGACACCCTTGGCCCTGGGAGCCTTGCCGCAGAAAATCGGCTAGATTAGAGTGCAGTCGCCTCCTCGCGAGCAAGGCGGCACTGGCGGTGCGCCGGGCAACCCAATTCACCAGCAAGGGCAATCATGAACCATCGTCTTGTCGTTGTAGCACGGAAGTCTGTGGTGCCCGGCTGGCCCTTGCGGCGATTGTTCTCATGTCGACCACCGCGGCTGCGCGGGCTTTGGCCGCCGAGGGGGCTCCCGCTCCCGAGCGGATCGCGCTCTGGCCCGACCAGGCCCCGATCGGCGACGGCAAGTTCGAGAAAGCCTCGAGCTTCATCACGGTGTACCGGCCGGCCGCCGAGAACGCCAACGGTGCCGCCTTCGTGATTTGTCCCGGCGGTGGTTACGGCGGACTGGTCGACGGGCCCGAGGGGCACGGCATCGCCAAGTGGCTCGTCCAAAACGGGATTGCCGGCATCGTGCTCAACTACCGCTTGCCCGGCGGCCGCTCGCTCGTGCCGCTCAGCGACGCCCAGCGCGGCGATTCGCATCGTGCGGCAGCAAGCCGAGGGCTGGAATATCAAGCCGGACCGCATCGGCATCATGGGTTTTTCCGCCGGCGGGCATCTGGCTTCGACCGCGGCGACCCATTTCGACGCGGGCGACGCCAGCGCCGCCGATCCGGTCGCCCGGGTGAGTTGCCGCCCGGACTTCGCGGCTCTGATCTATCCGGTCATCACCATGGGTCCGCAGACTCACGGCGGGTCGAAGCAAAACCTGTTGGGCCGCGATCCCAAGCCGGAGCTGATCGATTCGTTCTCCAACGAAAAACAGGTCACCGACCGAACCGGTCCGACGTTCCTGGCGCATGCCAAGAACGATACCGTCGTCGTGCCGGAAAACAGCCGCGAATTTTACGCTGCCCTCAAGGCCCACAACGTGCCGGCTGAATATCTGGAGTTGCCCGACGGCGGCCATGGCCTGAACGGCTACCAGGGACCGCACTGGGACGCCTGGCAAAAGCGGCTGCTCGAGTGGCTGGCGGAACAGAAGATCACGGTTCGAGGCAACTGATTTCCCGCTGACGTGCCGTGGCTCGATTCCGCGTGGCACGGGCGCCTTGCATTCCACGAGAGCCGCTGGCTGCAATGGTGGCGAACCGATCAACCATGTCCGGGGGCTGGCGGCGAGCGTTTACGCTGATCGAGCTGGTGGCGACGCTGGCCATCATCGGCATTCTGGCGGTGCTGTTGTTGCCGGCCGTGTTATCCGCGCGAGGCGGCTCGCCGGACGCACTGCTCCAACCAGATCAATCAGATTGCTCTGGCCATTCAATCCTACGCGAGCGCCCAGCAGGTCTTTCCTCCGGGCGCCGTCACGCCGTCGGTCCCGGGCACCAACGGCTGGAACCGCAGCGGATTGCCGGATTGGTCGAGCGACTTCACCTGGCCCAGCCTGATCCTGCCGCAGATCGGCGAAACGTTGATTTACGGCCTCTACAACTTCGATCTTCCCAACTCCCATCCGGACAATGCCCCGGCGCGATCGACGCCGGTCGTAACCTATATCTGTCCGGACGACGACCTGCAGATCAATGAACCGCGTCCCGGCCAGCCGGGCTTCGCCCAGTGCGATGGCATCTGCAATTGGCAGCAATGGTCGCGAATGCGATTGAACTACGCCGCCAACTACGGCAACACGGGTTACCTTCAGGTCGACATCGGCGGCGTCGCGTTCCAGGACGGATTCTTCAGCAATGGCAAGGCCATGAGGCCCGCCGACGTGCCCGACGGTTTGAGCAAGACCGTGGCTTTCAGCGAAGTGCTGCCGGTGCATGGGCCGGAGTACGGGGGTCCGCCCGGCGACGGCCTGATTGCCGAAGGGGGGCAGGCCTTCGAAGCGTATCTGACGCCCAACAGCTCGGCCCCCGACGTCGTGGCCAACGTCTGCACCGCCAACCGCATCGTGCCAGTGCCATGCCTGGTGGATATGAACGACGCCCATCAAACCCTGGCTTCGCGCAGGCGCACCCGGGGGGCGTCAACAGCGCCATGGGGGACGGCTCGGTTCACTTCGTCGCCGACTCGATCGACGCCGCGGTCTGGTGCGCCCTCTGCACTTCGCGGGGCGGCGAAGCCGTCTTCGATCTGGACTTTTGAGCATGGGCAGGGCACCGCGGAACGACGGATCCCTACCGGCGATGGCCCGCATCGCCGTCTCGCTCGCGCTGGTCTGTGCAGCGCTCGGCGGCTGCGGCGACGGCGTGGCGTATCCGCACGGCAGCGTGCGCGGCAACGTGACCATCGACGGAATTCCCGTGCCGCACGGCGCGATCACGTTCAGCCCGGCCGGCGCGGGGCAAGGACCCGTCACCGGAGCGGAGATTGCCCAGGGCAGTTACGTTTGCCAGCGCGTGCCCCTGGGTGCTCACATCGTCAGCTTCCAGGCCCAAGCGGCCGAACCGACCGAAGTGCTCGACGTATCGGCCGGCGTCCTACGGAGCGTGCCCAAGGACATTCTGCCCGCTCGTTACCGATCGGGCACTGCGGCCGAGATTCACGCGGGTGAGAACCAGCTCGACTTCGCGCTGGTCGGATCCGACGCGGATTGATCGGTCGGCCGCTTGGGTGCGCGGCCGGACGGCCGAAAATCCGTTGTCGGCGGGCCGCCTTCCGGGTACGCTGTTAGCGTCGAAGTCCTGGCAGCGAAGAATCTCTTTCTTACCTCGGGCGAGTAGCGTGCAACGTTTGTTCCGTGCGTCTCTTGTGGCCGGCGGCCTGGCATTGTGGCGCTCTGGCGCAGTCGTGGGCCGAACAGCCCGCAACCAAGGCGACCGCTTCCAAGGCGCCAGTCCCGACGAAGTCCGTTCAGGACGCAGCTCGCAAGGAAGTGGATGAGGTTTACGGCGAGCCGATTTCCAAGGCCAAAATTCCCGCTCAGCAGAGCCAGATCGCCGACGAAATGCGTCGCGACGCGCTGGCTACCGACGACAAGCCGGCCGCTCAATTCGTCCTGCTGCGCACGGCCATCGACCTTGCCGTGCAGGCTGGCGATCCCGATACGGCTTTGCAGGCCATCGATGAGCTCGCCGCGCGATTCAAGGTCAAGCGCAGCGCCATGCGGGCAGACGCGGTCTTGAAGGCGGCCAAAACGACCAGGTCGACGGCCCGGCAGGCGCTCTTGACCCAGGCCTTTCAAGTGGCCGAGGAGTTGGACGGTCAACAGGATTTTGCCACCGCCCGGCGGCTGTACGATTTTGCCGTCGACGAAGCCAAGGCGCACAAGAATCCGACGCTGGTCAAACAAGCCACGAGGATGCGGGAAGAGTCGGCACGGCTGGCGAAGGCTTTTCAAGCCGTGCAGGACGCCAGATCTGTTCTCAAGGAAAACCCAGACGATCCGCCGGCCAATCAGACCGTGGGAGCCTTCTGTTGCTTCGTGCAGGGCGATTGGGCGGCCGGCCTGCCGCTATTGGCGCTTGCAAGCGACAAAGGGCTCAAGTCTCTGGCTGCCCGTGACCTGGAAAGCGCCGATCTCGGCATCGAGCAGCAGATCCAACTGGCGGACGATTGGTGGGCTGCGGCCGAAAAACGCGCCGATGCCCCAAGCGCGCTGCAATCCCGCGCCGCCTATTGGTATCGCCGGGCGCTTCCCGCGACAACGGGCCTGGTCAAACTGAAAATCGAAAAGCGGCTGGCCACTCTGCCGTCCGCCGACCCGCCGCCGGCCGAAGCTGCTCCGAGCAGGACGGATGGCGTGCGATTATTTCGCTTTGCCGATCGCTCGTCGCTTGCGGACTTCGCGATCAAGGGCGCGGCGAAGATCGAAGATCCCGTCGAGGACTTGCCGCGCGACAGCGAATTGTGGCAGATCGTCGACGGTGAGCTGCGGATCCGATCGCTGGGCCAGAGCAAATCGACCCAGGTGATCCTGACGCAGCCCTACGATTCGATCGCCGAACTTTCGATCAAAGGTCGGATCGTGCCACCGCACCGGAACAACTTCCGGTTCGAGATTGGCCGGCACCGCTTCATTTTCAACTGGGAGCGGGAGGACAAGAATCTGGTGCTGGTCGACTCGAACATCACGCACCAGTTCGCGCCCGCCGTGACGCCGGGAAAGGTTCACACGTTTGCCGTCAAGCAAGCGGGCAGCCGCATCAGCGTGTCAGTCGACGGCGAACAAGTCGTCGAGTTCGACGGCCAACTAAAGGGCGAAGTCAAATTTCGCGCCGAAGAGGGTACGACTATCGGCATCCAGTCGCTCTCCATCGACGGCAAAGGGGGCGAAAAATCCCTCGACCAGCGACTGGGCACGGGCGGCAATCGCCCGTAGAGCCGATCGTCGTCGCACAGCCGCCGGCGATTGCGGCCGGCTCAGCCCGCGGCCGGAGCGTTGCGGTGCTTCAGGCTGCGCAGTCCCAGCGACAGCATGACCCAGGCCCAGCCGTTGAAGATCATGTCGATGCCCACGAACATGCCGATGACCCACAATCCCGAGGCGGGCCACTGCTTCAAGATCATCAGGCCCAAGAGCAGCGTCACGATGCCGTTGAGCAGCACCCAACCCCAATCGTGAAACTGGAGCAGCAGCGAAGCGACGATGCGGAACAGCCCCGCGACCAGCAGGAAGAAGGCCACCATCAGCGTCAGGCTCTCTGCGCCATCGAACGGGTCTTCGACGATCAAATAGCCGGTGATCACGTACAGGATGCCGATCAGCAGGTGCAACAGCAAACCGCTCCAGCGGCCCGCCCAAAACGAACTGACGATCTGCACCACCCCGGCCATGAGCAGCAAGAATCCGAACATCACGACCGCCGCCGCCGTAACGAAGGGGGCCGCTGACAAGGCAATCGTTCCCGTCACGACCAGAAAGATGCCCAGCAGCAAGAACCACCACCAATGATCGCGCATGCCGCCAAGTTCATGTCCGAAGACTGCCAGGGCCGGATTGACCGCTTTGGTCGAGGCGGGTTGACTTGCGTCGCTCATCTGCGAATTCCTTGTAGAGACGGATCGGCTAATGGGGTTCGCGGGCGCATGGAGCCGGCGCATTTGATATCAGTGCGCAGCCGGCACAAGTCAAACACAGGACCGGCAAATCCCCGTACCAGCGTGGTAGACAATGCGCGATTCTGCCGGCAATCGGGCATTTTTCTGCTTGCCGCCACTCGACTTGCAGCGGAATAGTTGCGGCGTGTGCAAGAACGCCCGACAATGCCGACTACCACCGCTTCACACCCGGGAGATCCTTCCATGTCCGCGACGCTGCTTGTGACCGTTGCCCTGTCGCTGCTGGCGGCCGATGAAAAGCTCTACCAGGCCGAACCCCTCGCGGCCAACGGCTTCACCGAATTGATCGAGGGCCCAGCCTGCGATGCGGCCGGCAATATCTACGCTGTGGGCTACGAGCAACCCGACAACATCGCCCGCGTTACGCCCGAGGGCAAAGCCGAACTGTTCCTCACGCTGCCCAATAAGAGCTACGGCAACGGCATCGTCTTCGACCAGGCAGGCCAGATGTACATCGCCGACTACAGCAACCACAACGTGCTCCGGGTCGATCCGCAAACCAAGGCCGTCTCGGTGTTGCTGCACGAACCGCGGATGAATCAGCCCAACGATCTGGCCATCGCCGCCGACGGCACGCTCTACGCCAGCGATCCGTCCTGGGCCAAGGGCACGGGCCAGGTTTGGCGGGTCAGCGCCAAGGCGAACCGACTCTGCTCGCCGCCGACATGGGCACGACCAACGGCATCGAGGTCAGTCCGGACGGCAAGACCCTGTACGTCAACGAGTCGGTGCAGCGCAACGTCTGGTCGTTCGACCTGACGGCGGCCAGGCCCGAGAAAAAGCTGCTGAAGCAATTTCCCGACTTCGGCTTCGACGGCATGCGCGGCGACGTCGACGGCAATTTGTACGTTACCCGGCACGGCAAGGGCACCGTGGTCAAGCTTTCGCCGGCGGGCGAAGTGCTGACGGAAATCGGCGTCTTGGGCGCCAAGCCCAGCAACTTGTGCTTTGGCGGTCCCGACGGACGGACGGTCTATGTGACCGAAGTCGAACACACGCGGCTCGTCAAATTCCGCGTCGATCGACCGGGCCTGGCCTGGCAGCGCTGGCAAGAGGCAGCTAAGAAATAGCCCGACCTTGGGGCAGCCGGGTTAAGCCCGCTTGCCGTCGGCCGGCCGCTGCTCGAGTGCCCGCAGTCGCCGGTCTTGATCTCGGATGGCAAGGCCTACAATGCCGCCAACCGCGCCGATGATCGTGAAGGCCAGTGCGGCCGGGACAATAGCCGACGCGGCGGGCCCGAACTGGATTGCCTCCCAACCGAACAGCCAGCTAAACAGGAACGAAAACGCGGACACGAAAAAAACGGCTCGGTATCCCATCGTCGGCCCCCCCAGAGATTGGCAGTGATGCTCATGCCGCGGCATTTCCTGCATCCTACCGCGCCCGGAAAGGCCCGCCGAGAGGCGCGGCGCTGTTGCTTCAAGCGGATCCGCTCGTCTGTATTTCCGCTGCTTGCTCCCCGACTGGCGGGGGAGTAGAATCCAGCTAACGGGATTTGCGGCCGCTTGCAGACTTCAGACTGCTAAAGTGCCATCGCTCGAAGCCGGCCTGTTGCCGACTCCAGCGATCTAACTTGACCAAAGTGAGCCGCGGCTGCCGTTTTGAGGCAGTGACGCGGCTTTTTTTGTTTGCGGCAGGCATGACTGCGGCAACCGAGTTTCCGAAACGATTGGTACCGCAACGATTGACACCCCAGCCCTGACCCGCGCACCAGCGGCGAACGAGCCTGAAATGACCGACTCCGACGAATCCAATCCGCTGCGGCCGCAGGCCCGTGGCCTTTCGACCCTGGCCGTCCACGCCGGCGAAGCCCGGCAAAAGCCGGGCGATGCCATCACCGATCCGATCTTCTGCTCGTCGACCTACACGTTCGCCGACACGCAGAGCGTGATCGACTTCATCGAGCAGAAGCTGCCGCGCGAAGAATACGGCCGCTACGGCAATCCGAGCGAGAAGGTGGTCGAAGCAAACTGGCGGCGCTCGAAGGCGGCGAAGCGGCCCTGCTGTTCTCCAGCGGCATGGCGGCGATCGTCGGGCTGCTGATGGCCAAGCTCAACGCGGGCGACGAAGTCGATCTTTTTCGACGAGTGTTACCATCGCAGCCGCGAATTCTGCACGAAGCATCTGTCGCGATTCGGCGTCGTGACCCAGCAGGTGCCGGCCTGCGACTACGACGGCGATGGAAGCGGCCATCACGCCCCGCACCCGGCTACTGGTCAGCGAATCGCCGACGAATCCGCACCTGAGCGTCGTCGACATCGAGCGGTTCGTGGCGCATCGGCCGGCGGCACGGCGTCGAAACGCTGATCGACGCCACGCTGGGCACGCCCTACAACATTCGCCCCCTGGCGGCCGGCGTCGACTACGTGCTGCACTCGGCGACCAAGTATCTGGCCGGCCATAACGACCTGCTGGCCGGCGTGATCGTCGGCTCGGCCGAAAAGCTGGAGCCGGTCCGCAAGCTGCGCGGCATCATGGGAAGCATCAACTCGCCGCAGAACATCTATCTGCTGGAGCGCGGCCTGAAGACCTTCGAGCTGCGCATGCAGCGGCACAACGAAAACGGCCTGGCCGTGGCCCAGTTTCTGGCCGAGCATCCGCGGATCGAGAAGGTCTATTATCCCGGGCCTGGAAACGCATCCCTATCACGAAGTGGCGCGGCGCACGATGCGCGGCTTCGGCGGGCTGGTGACGTTCCTGGTCAAGGACGCCGATTGGCGCCAACGGCCGCGGTCGTCGACGCCGTGCGCGATTCCGCGCATCGGGCCCAGCCTGGGCGGCGTCGAATCGCTGATCGAGCAGCCGCTGGTGATGAGCTATTTCGAATGCACGCCGGAGGAGCGCCGGCAATACGGCATTCCACGACAACATGATCCGCCTGGCCTGCGGCATCGAAAACCCCGCAAGATCTGGTGGCCGACCTGGCGCAAGCCGCTCGAGGCAACGGGCTCTGGCTTGGCGGCGCAGACCACGTTCGGCTGGCACCGTTTGAACCGCGTCAGCACCAATATGCAATTCCGCACGCGCGCGATCCACGTCGGCAACCAGCCCGATCCGCAAACCGGCGCGGTCGTGCCGCCGATCCATCTGGCCACCACCTTCGTGCAGCCGGGCGCCGGCGAATGGGGCGAATTCGACTACTCGCGCAGCGGCAACCCCACCCGCAAGGCCTTCGAAACCACGCTCGCCGATCTGGAGGCGGGCGTGCGGGGCCCTGGCGCTTTGCCTCGGGCATGGCCGCCATGCATTGCGTGACGATGCTGCTGGCAGAGCGGCGATCACATCTTGGCCGGCAGCCGACATCTACGGCGGCACCTACCGCCTGCTGCACAAGATCGTCAACCGCGCCGGCATCGCAGGTCTCGCTGGCGCCGTCGATCGATCTGGACGCCCTGGAGCGCGCCATCACGCCGCACACCCGACTGCTGTGGATCGAAAGCCCGGGCAATCCGCTGCTGTCGATCACCGACATCGCGGCCTGCGCCGAATTGGCCCACGGCACGGGGCTGCTGCTGGGAGTCGACAACACGTTTGCCACGCCGGTGCTGACCCGGCCGCTGGAACTGGGCGCCGACATCGTGATGCACTCGGCCACGAAGTACATCGGCGGACATAGCGACGTGCTGGGCGGCGCGCTGGTCGTGCGCGACCGCGAACTGTTCGAGCGGCTGTATTTCATCCAGAACGCCACCGGCGCCGTGCATGGGCCCGCTGCGAGGCGTTTCTCTGCTCGCGCGGGCTGAAGACGCTGGAGCTGCGCGTCCGCGAGCAGTGCCGCACGGCCCAGCGGCTGGCCGAGCATCTGGCCGAGCGACCGCCGCGTGGCGCGGGTGCTCTATCCCGGACTTGCCGCAGCATCCCGGCCATGAGATCGCCCGGCGGCAGATGGACGGCGGCTTCGGGGCCATGCTCAGCTTCGAGATTCGGCGGCGATTTCGCGGCGGCCAAGCGGCTGGTCGAATCGACCCAGCTGTTCCAGCTGGCCGTCAGCCTGGGCGCGGTGGAATCGCTCATCGAGCAACCGGCCGCCATGTCGCACGCCAGCTACGACCGCGAGAGCCGGCCTGGCCCACGGCATCTCCGACGGCCTGATCCGGCTGTCGGTCGGGCTCGAGGCCTTCGAAGACTTGCGCGACGACCTCGATGCGGCCCTGACCGCGGCCAGCGGCCCGGCCTGAATCGCGGCAGCGCGGCGTCGTCTTGCGGATCGAGCGCCGACCGCGATTTCGCTCCGCCTTCCGCCTTCATCCTTCCACCTTCATCCTTTCTTTTCCCTTCCACCCCGCCGCTTCCTCGCCGTCCAGACGCAGGGTCAGGCACTTTGCGCTGCCGCCGGCTTTGACGAACTCGTCCAGCGGCGTCTCGCGCGGCTGAAAGCCTTTGGCCCGCAATTGCGCGTGGAGTTGCGGGCAACCCGTGTTGGTGACCACCGTGCGGCCCACCACCACCGCGTTGCAGGCGAACCGCCGCGCCTCTTGCTCGTCGACGGCGATCAAGTCGCCGATCAGCTCAGCCAGCACGCGGCGGCCGTAATTGTCGAAGGCGGCCGGAAAATAGATCGCCTGTCCGGCAGCCAGCGGGCAAAAGCAGGTGTCGAGGTGATAGTAATAGGGGTCGACCAGTTCGAGCGGGATGACCCGGCAACCGACCATCGCGCCCACGTGTTGCTGGCCCCGCGGCGTCGCTGCGAATGCGATAGCCGGCAAACAGCGTGTCGCCGCAGAACAAGGCGTCGCCGGCCCCTTCGAAATAAATCTCCGGCGGGACTTGCGCACGGCGAAACCGTGGGCGGCCAGCCAGCTTTCGTCGATCGGCTCCTCGCCTTGCCGCTGGTGGTGGCGGAACCGGGCCAGGATCGCCTCGTGGCGAAAGATCATCGCCGCGTTGGCGGTGAAGACCAGGTCGGGCAAGCCCGGCACGGGATCGACCAGTTCGATGTCGGCTCCGGCCCCCTGGAGCAGTTGCTTCAGATCCTGCCATTGGACGAGCGCCTGATCGCGATCGGCCGGCGACTGCCGCTTCATCCAGGGGTTGATCTCGTATTCGATCCCGAAGTAATCGGGCCGGCACATCAGGATGCGGGGCTGCGACATACGCTTTTTTCGGCCGCGAAGGCTAAACGAGCAACGGGGGGCGAGCGAACGCTTCGTTTCGTGCAGGGCAGATCATGGCCGGCCTCCAAGCAGCGCCGGTGGATGCCTGGCGAGGGAATTATCCCTGTCCCGGCAATGCGGGTCGAGAGCCAGTTGGTGCCGCCTCCGTGCAAAAGACTCTGGGCAAAAAAAACAAGCACCCCCCAATCGCCAAAGCGCTCGGGGGGTGCCCGTGTTGAGGTCGATCGGTACGACCCTGGCCCCCTTTAAGGCAGGGCCGGAAGAACTAAGCGGAAACGACGAATCCCTGCACTGGGACGGCGGCAAAAACTTCGTTATTTGCCGCCAAACTTCGGCGCTCAAGGTGTAGTTCTTTAGTTGGACGCACTTAGGAGCTAGCGGCTGGTCAGTTTCGTCGGGGTCGAGTCTTCGCCGCGGCTCAAAAACGACTGCGTGTCGCTGACGGAGTGGGCCCCGATCAGTTGCTCGCACTTCCAGGCGCCGCCGGCGGTCTTGCGGTACATGATCAATTGCGGGATCGACCCGCCGCTCATCAGCTTGCCGGCCAAATCGCGCGTCGCGAATCGGCGTTCACCACGGCAAAGGCCACCCGATTCAGGCTGCCCGTGCGCTGAAGTTGCGGAATGACGGCATTTTTCATGGTCTGGCATCCGGGACACCAGTCGGTGCCCACCAGAATGACCAGCGGTTGGCCGGTGGCCGCCGTCTTGTGATAGGCGTCGGCGTAGCGATGACCGTCGGTGCTGAGCAGCGACATCTGCAGCAAAATAGCGAGGGACAAAGTGGTCACGGAGACACTCCTTTGGATGAAAGTTCCAGGATGCCGGCACCACGCGGGCATCTCGATTCCGTGGATCCTGGCAGCGTGCGAAACGGAAACTAGGGGTGGAATGGCGGCTGAAAAAAACGGATGTTCTCCATCCGAAGCCGCCTTGGGTAGGCTTCCTTTCCCAAGTTCCCAATTGCCAATCCGTGTTTGCACACGTCCAGGTTGGAACCAACAGTCTAACGACGGCTGCGGAGCTAGCAATGGGCAAAATGCGGAAAAGTTTAACGTCGGGGGGACACCCCCTTGACAGTTCGAAACGGGCTGTTCTCGGGTGAGCGCGGAGGATCTGGCCCCGCTGCGGGGCGACCGTCGATGGCGCAATCTGGGCAAGGGCTGGGCCTGGGCCGAGGTTTTGGGTTTTTTGTTGACGGCTGATTGAGTCTGGCCGCACCGGCCGCTATAATCACGCATCGATTCGCCGGGCCCCTCTGGCCTTGCCGGTCGGCATCGATCGCTCTTCCCACGCTCATATCCCACGCCTGAAGTGTCTTTTCATGAAGCTCCGCGTCGGCCTTGTCGGGCTAGGAAACGTCTGGGAGAATCGCCATCGTCCGGCACTGCGGGCCTTGAGCGATCGGTTCGAGGTGCGAGCGGTTTGCGAGCCGGTGGCCCTGCGGGCCGAAATCGCGGCCCACGATTTTGGCGCCGCGGCCGTCGACGGATATCGGGCCCTGGCCGAGCGCGAGGACGTCGACGCCGTGATGGTGTTGTCGAGCCAATGGTTCGGCCCGCTGCCGATTCTGGCCGCCTGCGATGCCGGCAAGGCGGTTTACTGCGCCGCCCCGCTCGATTTTCTGCCGGAGCAGGCCGAGGCGATCAAACAGCGGGTCGAGCGGTCGGGCGTGGCGTTTGTCGCCGAATTTCCTCGCCGTCATGCCCCAGCCACGCTGCGGCTCAAGGAACTGATCGCCACCCGGCTGGGCAACCCGCGCTTGATTTTCTGCCATCAGCGCATTCCGACGGCACCGGCCAGCGGCCGATCGCCCGCAAAGCCGGCGCGGCCCTCGATGCACGAGATGGTCGAACTGGTCGACTGGTGCCGGTATGTGGTGGGGCGGCAGCCGACGTCCGTGCTGGGCCTGTCGCACGACTCGCCCGACGAGAGCGAAAAAGATTACGAGATGATGAGCCTCGACTTCGCCAAACCGGGCGGCCACCCGGGCAGCGGGGTCGACGGCCCAGATCAGCTCCGGCCGTTACATGCCGGCCCTGTGGCCGGAAGCCGTGACCTACCGGCCGCCGGCCGCCTTGCAGGTGGCTTGCGAGCACGGCATTGCCTTCATCGACATGCCGACCAGCCTGGTGTGGTTCGACCAGGTGGGCCGGCATCTGGAATCGCTGGACAGCGAGCGGCCGGTCGGCGAGGCCCTGTTGGGCCAATTCCACCGCTCGGTCACGAGCCTGGTCCGCAGCACGTCGGGCCTGGAAGACGCCTTTCAGGCCATGTGGATCGTCGACCAGGCCCGCACCAGCCACGCCGAAGGCCGCCGCGTCATGCTGGCCCCCGGCGGATAAGGCGCACGCTTCCTTGCCCGGCGCCCAATTGCGTTGGCGAAATTCCACTGGCGTTCGTTCAGCGCCGGCTATCGCCGGTATGGGCAGGCCACTCAGGAGCGCACGAAAAATAACTTCGGCTTCTGGCAGACCCTCACCCTACCCTCTCCCTGGAGGGAGAGGGGTTGAGCGCTGAAGTTGTTTTTCGTTCACACCCTAGGAGGCCACGGCGCCGACCTAGTCCAGCTCTTCGAGCCAGAGCCGGATTTCGTTTTCGTACTCGCTGGCCAGGTCGCCTTTGATCAATTGGCGGTGGAAGCTGGCGGCGCCTTCCTTGACCATGTCGGCCGCCTCGGCGCTGGGGAATCGCCGCATCGGGATCGGGAGCGATCAGCCCGCGGCAGAAATTCATCAGCAGCTCGTTGCAGACCACTTCCTGCGGCAGGATCTGCGCGCAGCCGCTGCGGCAGCGACGCGTTTGGCTTCGAGCAGTTCGCGATACGTGGTCAGGCCGGCGAACGGCGGCTTGCCGGCCAGCATTTCGATCAGCACGTAGCCCAGGCTGGCCAGATCGGACCGGGGCGTGCACTCGCCCCCTTCCAGCACCTCGGGAGCCGCGTAGGCGGGCGTGCAGGTCCGCTGGGCCGGCAGGTTCGTCAGTTCGAACGCCGAGCCGATGTCGACGATCTTGGCGTTGCCGGTCCGCTTGAGCATGATGTTCGACGGCTTGAGATCGCCGTGGACGATGCCCTCGCGGTGCAGCGCGGCCAAAGCGGCCAGGCATTCGCGCATCACGGCGATGGCCATGCCCGGCTTGAGCCGCGGCTGCATCGGCCCGGCCGTGACGATCACGTTGTTCAGATATTCCCAGCGCCGGTTGCTGACCCGCTCGCGAGCTGCGGTCGAGCATTTGCCGCGTCAGCAGCCGGCCCAGGTCGTAGCCGTCGATCCATTCCATCTCCATGATGCGGATGCGGTTGCGCTCGACGAAGTTGTGCACGTCCAGCAGATTGTCCTGCTGGATCTGGGCCACGCGGGCGGCGACCTGGGCGATGCGGCCCATCGCTTCGTCGTAGCGGCGCGCGTCTTCGTAGCGGTCCGGCGAGAAGATCTTCAGCGCCACCGGCAGGGTGAATTTGTCGGTGCCGCGCCGTTCGCTCAGGTACACCACCCCCTGGCCGCCCGAACCCAGCCGGCGGATCAGGTGCAAGTGCTCGGTCCAGCTCATCCGCTGACCGTCGAGCACGGCCTGGTAACGCTCCAGCAGTTCGTCGGGACACCGGGTTGCCGGGTGCCCGTCGACCGTGAGGGTTGGTGTCCCGTGATGAAACGTGGTCGTCGACATGCGTGCCGTCCCTGTAGGTAGCGCGGTGTAACTCTTGTGGCAGGATTTATCTTAGGCCCGGCGAGCGGGCGGCGTCCAGACCACCCGAGCGGCCGGCGACCCTGCCAGCATTGGGCGAATTGCCGGCTATTTCGCCGCACGCAGCACGAAATCTCGCAGCGCTC
Source organism: uncultured Planctomycetia bacterium (assembly GCA_963699445.1). Taxonomy (GTDB): domain Bacteria; phylum Planctomycetota; class Planctomycetia; order Pirellulales; family PALSA-1355; genus CAWCAX01. The sequence continues at coordinate 187,852 of CAVOTX010000011.1, read as the reverse complement.
TGGCGCATGGATCGTCGTTGAACCGCAATTTTGCCAGGATGTCGATGTGGTTGCGGTGCTCGATGGCCTGCGCCGTGGCCGCCACGCCCTTGTCGCCCAGCGCTGCGGCCAGCTTTTGCGACATCAGGTCGCAAAACGGGATGTCGCGATCCGCGTACAGAATCAAGAACGGCGGGCAACCGGACCGCGCCTGGTTTGTCGGACTGGCCGCCTTGCGCACCTGGTCGTCGCTGCCAAACACGCTGGTGAACATGCCGGGCGGGATCGAATACACGCCGCTGATCGGCACCGCGCCGCGGATATCTGCGAGCGAAAGTCCTTCGGCCCGCAGCCAGCTTTCGTCGGTGGCCAAAAGCACCGCCAGATGTCCGCCGGCCGAATGACCGCTGATCAGCAGCCGATCGGGCCGGCCGCCGTACTCGGCAATGTGCTTGTGGGTCCAGGCAAACGCGCGGGCCACATCCTTGATGTGCTCCGGGTGTTTTACCTGGGGGCTCAAGCGGTAGTTGATCATCACGGCGCCAATGCCATGCCGGGCCAGCATGCGGCCGATTGCCGCATAGATGCCGAAGTCGTTCTTATCGCCGACCAGCCACGCTCCGCCATGCACGAACAACACCGCGGCAAAGTCTTTGTGTCCTTGGGGCAGAAACAAGTCCAGCTTGTGATACGCGCGGTCCGCGGCCGGTTCGTCGGGCCCTTGGTAGTAGACAATATCCCGTTTTTCGACCACTGCATCGAGCGGCGCGGACGCGGCAGGCGCAGCGTCGGGCTCGGCGGCAGGGCAGGGGGGCGAAGGCCGCCCGGCCAATGAGAACAGTACCGCAGCGATGGCCCAAAGGCGGAGCGACTCAAACATCGTGGCACGACCCCGTCAACTTTCGAGTGGTGGCAAGTCGGCTCCATTATAGGCGCCGCGCGGCGCCCAGGCTACCTTGCGACTGTCTCACCTGAAGTCGTTCGGGCTGGTAAAGTGATGCAGCCGCGAGCGACCCGATCAAGAATTGAAAATGGCTGCGTCTTTTGAGGCCACAGAATGATTCATTTCGCCCTTGAGCCCGATCTGACCGTGGATGAATTCATCGACGTGCTGGTGCGGTCCACTCTGGGCCAGCGGCGACCGGTGGACGATCCGGCGACAATCGAAAAGATGCTCGCCGGCGCCGACATCCTCCTGACCGCCCGCAGCGGCCAGCGGCTTGTCGGCGTTTCGCGGGCGATCAGCGATTTCGGCTACTGCACGTACTTGTCGGACTTGGCCGTCGATCAAGAATTCCAAGGGCAGGGGATCGGTCGGGAGCTGATTCGCCGGACGCACGAAGCGGCCGGGCTCGGCACGACGCTAGTCTTGTTGGCTGCCCCCCAGGCACAAAGCTACTATCCGCACATCGGCATGACGAAGCACGAGTCCTGCTGGATCGCGCATCCGGCCCAGCGGGCGACGTGAGCTGTCTCACGGACACGTTGGGTGCCGCGTTGCCTGCCGCACTTGCTGATGAATGGCGTTCCAGAGCGTCAGGCGGGCCTGCAGCGCCTGCAACGCCGCTTGGGTGGCCGTTTGCCATTTGTTGTCGTCTTGGCCGCAAAGCTCCTCGATCAACCGGGCAGCCATCGGCCCGTGCTCGGCACCGTCGAGCGCCACATGGCGCAGCAGATAATACTCGAATTCGTCCAGGTTTCCCCCATTCGCGGAGTTCAGTTCGTCGACGATCTTCTGGAACACGTCGGGCAGCAAATCTTCTCGGCCGAAGGCGAACGCGGCTGCCGTGCGGCATAGATCGCCCGTTTCGATGACATCGAAAGTGTGGCTCACGAACTGACGAATCGCATCGGGAACTTCGATGGCCCGCAGCGCATGCCGAACGTCCTCACCGGCCCTGAGCCGCTCGAGCAATTGGTCGATGTTCGTAGTGTCGGCCCCGAACCTGAGCATCGATCGGCGGTACAGATCGAAGTGGCTGGCGTAGCCGCTTTGGCCGTTTTCGTCCGTCTCCTCGGCGAGGACGATTTCGTTGACCAGCCGGCTGCCCAGGGTCGGCTCGTTGGGCAGCCAGGGCACGGCGACACAGCAGAGCCGCCGCTGTCAGCGCCTTGAGCAGCGACATGAAGTCCCAGACGGCAAAGACATGGTGCTCCATGAACGTGCGCAGGGCTTCAGGGCAGCGCAGATCCTGATAGATCGGATGGGCCAGCAAGGCCTGGCGGCCAGGGGCGATGGCCGATCGAAGCTGATCGAGATGCGCGCTCACTTGTTTGCCTTGATCCGGCCCGCTCGAAGATGAAAAAAAACCGTCCGAGCCGATCGCTCAGACGGTTTTTGTTTTTCCCGGTCACGGTCGAACTACGCTTTGCGTCGCCGACGCGCGGCCAGTGCCAGTCCGACAGCACCCAGACCAGCCAGCACGAAGCTCGCGGGTTCGGGAACCCCGTTCGGGGTGTAATTGTAGGTGATTCGGACGTCCGCCCCGGCGAGCGTGGTGATAGAGGCCGTCACGTTGCCGCCGCCCCCAGCGATCGTTTCGCCGGTCGACGTACCAAAGGGCACCGAGAACGTGCCGTGCCCCGTGAAACCAGCGAGATCAAGCGGAGAAGTAAAGGTTGCCCCTGCGGTGTCGGAAGGCGTAAACAGTCCAAACGGCGACATGCCCCCGCCGGCAAGTCCAGTATACACCTGACTCGCTGAAAGCACCGGGAACAACGTTGTGTGGAGCGAATCCGGAAAAGGGCCAACGGCGAGGTCTGACGTTTCCGTGAAGGTGAAACTTTGCGGCGTGTCGGCGGTGTTCGTCACCGTGCCTGTCATGGAGCCCAAGGCCGCGACCGATACGACCACGCTGTTCAACGTTCCCAATGTAGGATTGAACTGATTGAAGGTCAGGCTCGTGGAATAATCGGTGATCGTTTGCGGCTGGGTTACGTCCTCGACCAACACGTCGCCCTGGGCGCTGCCGATCAAGGCCATGACGAGCGCAATCGCGACCGCCAATGGGAATCGGCACAGCGTGTTTCGCACCAGTGCAATTTTTTTTCTTGTGCCGCCTGGCCGCAACGGCGGCAGCAGCATTCGATAACCGAGTAACTTCATGTTGCGCTCCTAGGGAGTTCCATTGGCTTGTTGTTTTGATTGGGTCTTGCGGCGCGATTCGCTGCCGGGGCAACAAAGCACGTCGCACGACGAGCCGCGGCGCGAAAACGAGCGCCGGCGGATTGGAGCCAACAAGCGAGGGGCGGTAGAGGCGCAGGACGAGGACTCAACCGGCAGCCAACCAATACACAGGGGCGGGCTTTGCCGGGGGAGAAAGAATTAGGCTACTGAAGAGTCCGTCTTGCGCACCACCCGAGCCGTTGGCTCTGGTGTGGACGGGAATTTCAATTCAGTAGCTCCCCCGCGAAATTGTGAAAGAATTGGGCCACGATTTATGCGACCCAGCCAGGATCCCGGGTTCGGAATCCACCGCTATGAGCTTTAATTTAGCGGGTAAGATCGCCTTGTCAAGCCGGGGCCGGCTTTTTTCCGCCCATCCCCCGCCGCAGGCCCTCCACTGCCGGCTATTCCCACGCCCGGGAGTCGAATGCGGCCCGTGCCGCACCGCGAGACTCGACCATTGGCTCCCATCCTTGCTCGCCGATCCGCGGTTTCGCTACTCTGAATGGAAATCCAGCTCCATCTCACTGGGAGGTTACCGCCATGCGCGCCGTCCACCTGGCAATTGCTGTCCTGCTGGCCTCCGCCGATAGTGCCGCCAGCACCGATCCGGCCGCGGGCTACAAAGGCTTCAAGGTGCTGCCGAAATGGGACGCCGTGGTCAAAGTAGGCACCGAAACCATCGACGATCAACAGCACCCCAGGCTGGCCCTGCCCTGGGAAGTGCAGGATCAGAGCGGCCCGTGGTTGTGGGTGGGCGATCGGCAAAAAGGCTGGGTGCAGCGAAGTCAGGTGGTGACGCTGGACGAAGCCCCGGCCTACTACGCGGGGCTGATCAACAGCGGCCAAAACAAGGCCTGGGCGTACAATCTCCGCGGCTGCGCTTGGAGAGAGAAAGGCGACCTGGACCAGGCGCTTGCCGATTTCGGGGCAGCGCTTCAGCTTCAGCCCAGTGCGGTCGTCTACGACAACCGGGCCGGCGTTTGGCAGGACAAGAAAGACTACGCCAAGGCGATCGCCGACTATACCCAGGCCCTCCGCTCCGACCCGACATTTGCCCAGACGTACAATAACGCCGCCTGGCTGAGGGCAACCTGCGAGGATGAGCACTATCGAAACGGCAAGAAAGCAGTCGAGTTGGCAACCAAAGCCTGCGAGCTAAGCCAATGGAAAAACGCCAGCGGCCTCGACACGCTGGCCACCGCCTACGCCGAGGCGGGCGATTTCGAGGCGGCCATCAAATACGAAACGACCGCACTCGACTTGAATTCCAAGGATGCGGAATTCGTAAAAGCAGCCGGCCAGCGACTTGCTCTGTACAAAGACCACAAGCCCTATCGGGACGAGTAGTCGCTCGGTCGGCTCGCCGCTAGCATTCCCAGCCAGCAGGGACGGCACGATCCGGCCCCTTGCGGGGCGTCCGCCCATGTGTATTCAGCGCATGCTATTGCTGCTCTTGCTTCAGGCGGTTGTCGTCTGTATTGGTGGCCCTTGGTGCCCGTGAAAACGGCCGCGGAATTGCGCTTGGCAATTGCTTTGTCCGGCGACGCGGGCGTCTTGTGCCGCCTTTCGACCTTCCACCACTTGCAGATGAACGGATTGGCCAGATGGAATCGCCCGCCAGCCAAACAGGCCAGTCCAGCTCGGATTCGTCAAAGCCTCCGCGGGCGGGAGTCTTTTATTGGATCCTCACGCATCGCCCCTCTCGGCTCATCGTCCCCCCGCTGATTCTTGTCAGCCTGGTCGCTTTGCTGACGGTTCCACTTTGGAATGACCTGCGACTGCTCAGTGAGGATGCTCTTACCCTGGTCGAGCAAAAGCCGGCTGCGGACGGCCACGATGGAAACCTGATCGTCAACGTCAAGAACGTCAATCCAAACAACGGGATGGCCACCCTCGACGTGACCTACGAGACCGAGAACCTCGACAGCGACAAGGTCGAACTGTGGATCGCCAGCGGCGGCGTCACGCTCGACAACGGCAGCCTGATCTACGAGAAGAATACCGAATTGCACCGAGTCCCGATCGTCATGGACACGCCCACGGTTTTCGTTTGGGCGGACACAAAACGGGCCACGTACAAGCAAAGCACGGAAATCAAGATCGATAAGCGAACCCAGGGCTATTACTGCCCGTTCGACCGTTATGTGATCGAGTTCAGCTTTGCCCTCACCGGTAAGTCCCAGCAGGCGCTGCATCCAACGCTCTGGTGCGAGCTGGAAGACCCGCACTTCGTCAATGTGGCTCCGCAACCCTTGATGAGCCGCGGCGAAAAAGTCGTCGCCGTCCCCAATTCGTTGACGGTGGTTCTTGAGCGGCCAATGTACGAGAAGATTTTCCTCGGACTGTCGCTGCTGATGGGTTTGGGATGCGTTCTCTGGGCGCTCTATAAGATCACCTACACGTCGATTACCGCGATGGAATCTCTTTCGCTGTTGGCATTCGACTTTACGGTGCTGGTGGCCGTGCCGGCGCTGCGAGGCGTTTTCGTGCCTTCGAACCTGCAGTTCGCTCCGCTCTTCGATTTCTTCGTCGTGCTCATCTGGACCGCGGGCTTGCTGACGCTGAGCGTGAACATCTTCCGGCACGACATCATGATCCGCACCCGACAAGCCCCAGCGGCGGACAGCCAGTCGGATCCGGTGCTGTTTGTCGCGGAACGGCGTGACCGCGCGAATGAATCGAAAGGCATCATGTCGAGGCGTGCCAGCTGAGTCGCCGACATGAGCAACCGGGGATCACCTGCGTGTGCTGCCGACGTATCTTCCTCGTGCGTCGTAATGCCTCAGGATCCCGCCCGCCGAAGCGGCTCCCTGACCGGAGTAGGGCCGCCGGTCGTAGTACCCGCCCATCGAATTGCCCGACGTGGTGCTGGGGCGGGAGTAATCGCTCTTGGGATTGTAGAAGGGCGTCGCGCTGCCCGAAGTCGCTGGCCGGCCCAGATTGGCGCCGATCCGATCGTAGAAACCGATCCCGTTGCCGAAGGTTGTGCCCTGGAGGGAATAGGCTCCGTGCGAGTCGAAGAACCGGCTGCCTGGGCCTGAACTCGACGTACGGCCAGCGTAAAGGTTGGCGGAAGACTGCGATGAACTTCTGGCATTGCCGGCAGCCTGCAGCGTGCCGGCGACGATCAACAGAGCTGCGGCGGCGAGTGGAAACCTGCACATGATTCTTGCCTCGTGGAGATTTGATGCATTCTACCACTCCGGCCCAGGATGACGAATCGTTTTCATCCCGCCGGTGCGCCAAGCGTGGGCGGGGATTCCCCTGGGAAACGCACGTCAAGAGGGGGCTTGCGGATCGTTCACGGCGGAAAAGAACTCGCCGAGAAGCTGGGCGGGAATGACCTTTGCCCCTGCGGCAGCAGGAGGCAGTTCAAGAAAGGTTGCCTGAAGTCAGGCCGGTTGTGACGGCGTGGAGCGGGATCACTACTTTCAGGGAGTGATTCGATTGCCCTGCACGGCCTTGTGGTCGTGTGGGGCTTTTTCGTGTCGCCGTCGTCTTGCCGGGGCGGTGATTTCGGATTGATAGGCTATTTGTTGAACTCGCCGGCGTCGTATTTCCTCCAAAAGGCGTCGGGCGAGAAGCGATTCTCTTCGCCCCAGGCAACGCCAATTTGTTGGAGGCTGTTCATCTGACGGATTGCATCCATCCCATTGGTGATGTTCTTCGGTGTAAAAAGTAACTGGGTTAGTTTCAGGCCATTTAGCGGTGCCAGGTCGGCGACCGAAGTGTTTTCGCAGTGGAGGTCGGCCAGCGGCATGTCGTGAAGTTGCGACAGGTCAATTACCGAGGTGCCGCTGAACCACAACATGGTCAGTTTCATATTCTTGAGTGGCGAGAGGTCGGCTACCTTCGTGTAGCTGCACCACAGAAACGTCAGCGGCATGGCCTTGAGGGGCGATAGGTCCGACACTTCCGTGTTCTCGAAACCGAGAGCCATTAACTGCATTCCCCTCAAGGACGATAGATCGGACAGTCGCCCCTTACCGATGTCGCTGCCGTTGCAGCTTAGGGACTTCAGCCCCGCCAACGCTCGCACCGGCGAAATGTCCGTCACCCTGTCAGTGACGAAGTGAAGTTCCGTCGCCACGCCGCCTTCAAAAGCGTGCTTCTCTTTCCCATCAAACCCCGGATTCAATTCCTGCAACTTCTTGACAACGGCTTTCACCTGCTCCTCGGCGGGCAGCTTCGCAACTTCCTTCTCCCACTTCTTGAAGGCCGGGTCTTTGTAGGTGGTGATGGGCTTGTTGGCAGCGGTAGGCTTACCAAACTCCCCGGCGTCGTATCTCTTCCAGAAGTCGGCGGGGGAGATTTGTTCCCACCCATAAGTGCCAAATCGTTCGATGGTCTTCATATTGCGAACGACATCAATCCCCTGAGTGATGTTCTTAGGCGTAAAGATCAGATGAGTGAGCTGCATGCCTGCGAGTGGCGACAGGTTTGACACCGGCGTCTCGCTGAACCCCACTGTCCTCAAAGACATCCCACTTCCGCTGAGCGGCGACAGGTCAGCAACTTTCGTTTGGTTGAAATAAACGAAATTCAGCGGCATTCCCCTGAGTGGCGAAATGTCCGAGACAAGTGTGATATCGAACTCGAAGAATGCCAGTGTCATCCCCTTCAGGGCCGAAATATCAGATATCTTTGTTTGTCCGATACCGAGGTTGCTCAAGTGCATCCCTTGAATTGGCGAAAGATCAGTGACTTGCGTTCCGTCGCACACGAGTAACCAAAGACGCATACCTTGTAGCGGGGACAGGTCGGAGACTCTTGTGTATGCGAAACGCAAATATTGCAGAGGCATGCCTTTGAGTGGCGACAAGTCCGACAGTTGCCCTTTATTGAGGCCGCTGCCACTACAGTCGAGCCAAGACAAACCTGTGAGAGCCCTCACTGGCGAGATGTCAGTCAAATTGTCGGTGGCAAAACCTAGCCGTGTGACGACTCCGTTTTCGATGAAGGGAGGCTTGCCTTCAAAGTCTGTCACCTTCCCATCAAACCCCGGATTCAACTCCTGCAACTTCTTGACTACTTCTTCAATTTGCCGCTCGGCAGGCAGGGCTGCCACTTCCTTTTCCCATTTCTTGAAGGCAGGTGATTCCCACGCTTTGCCCTCGTCGGCGGGCTTGTCCCATCGAACATCGCACTGCTCGGGAAGAGTTTTTCTCAGGGCTGCCACACCGGCAGGTGTGACTTTCGTGCCTTGGAGACCCAAATAAACCAGCCGCATCCCGTCGAGCGGTGCCACGTCGGTGACCAACGAACAATTAGCGAGACTCAGGAAAGTCAGCGGCATTCCCCGCAGCGGCGACAGATCGGCCACCTGCGTGCCGTCAAAAAGCAGATTTGTCAGCGGCATCCCTTGGAGCGGTTTCAAATCGGTCACCTTTGAGTCGCCACATTGCAGTTGCGAAAGCGGCATCCCTACAAGCGGCGAAAGGTCGGATACATTCGTGCCAGTAAGCTCCAACCCCGTCAAAGCCATTCCTTTGAGCGGCGAGAGGTCGGATACTTCAGTCTTGCTGCAAGCAAGGCTCTTCAAAGGCAACCCCAACAAGGGCAAAAGCGTGCTCACCTTCGTACCATTGATAGCGAGGGTCGTTAGCTTCGTTCCCTTGAGCGGCGACAGGTCGGACACTTTCGTTCCCGAGCAATCCAAACTCGTCAGGGCCATGCCGGCCAATGGCGACAGGTCGGCGAGTTCACCAGCCATGCACACCAGTGTGACCAACGGCAGCTTGTTGATCGGCCTAAGATCGGTGACTTTGGTCCAAGAGATTGCCAGCTCGGTAATCTGCATGCCTGTTAGCGCCGACAGATCGGCGAGCGGGTGGACCTGTGGTACGCCGGTAAGAAGCCGCAAGGTTTTCAGTTTCGAGAAAGCCCGCAGGGGTGAGATGTCGATCAGGTGGTCGTTGGTCGGCGTGACCGCTATCACGACGCCAGCTTCGATCAGTTCTCCAAGCCTGCCATCGAAACCCGGATTCCACTCCATCAGCTTTTTGCTGACAGCCTTCACCTGATCTTCAGCGGGCAGAGCGGCGACCTCCTCTTCCCACTTCTTGAATTCCGCCCTGAACCACGGCTTGTCTTCTTCCAACGTCGCCTTGATCGACTGCGTGCCGCCAGACTCCATCTCAAAGTCTTGCCCGAAGACAATGAAGCCATCTTTCTCGACTTTCAGCCGATGCTTGCCGGGATCGACCGAAATTGTAACCGTGCCTTTTTCACCAGGGCGGGTGATCTCGACCTTGCCCTCCTCGTTCAAAACCTGAACGACCGCATCGGGCTGATCGACCTCGACGATCAGCGTGCCGTCTTTGGTCCTGAGCTTGAAGATTATGCCGGCCAGGATGGCCAGCCCCAGCAACGCTGCACCGACTGCACCCAGGATGAACTTCTCGGTTCGTCTTTGCCGGTCGTAACCGGAGCCGACTTTCTTGGTTGGCTTGCGGCTTGTGCGATCGTGTTGAACAGGGACGTCTCGGAGGAACGTCAGTGCGTCGCTGTTGGCATTCGTGCTAATCGATTGCTGATCGCTGATGGATGTTTGTCGAGCCGGCGCTGCACTGTTCCAGAGCGGCGACGACCTCGCTCATCGTCTGGTAGCGATCCTCGACCTTCTTGGCGACCATCTTGCTCGAAGACGGCTTGGAGTTCTTCGGGCACGTCGCTCGCATCGTGCGAAGGTCGGGATCGGCTTGCCCTGGTGGGCCAGCAGCTTGGCCGTCAGCGTCTCGCCGTCGTAGGTCGGCTTGCCGGTGAGCAAGTAGTAACAGCGTGCAGCCGAGGCTGTAGATGTCGGCCCGGGCATCGGCGTGCTTGGTGTTGAGGGCCTGCTCGGGAGCCATGTAATCCACGGTGCCCATGACCGCCCCGGTGCCGGTCAGTTCGGCCTGCGTGGCGGCATCGCCGCCTGCTTCGATCCGGGCCAGGCCCATGTCGAGAATCTTGACCGTGCCCTTCTTGTCGAGCAGCAGGTTGGCCGGCTTGATGTCTCGATGGACCACGCCTTCGCCATGGGCGAACTCCAAGCCCCGGGCGGCTTGCAGGATGTAGTTGACGGCTTTGGCGACCGGGAACGGGCCGTTCTTCTTGACCAGCGCCGAAAGGTCGCTGCCTTCGACGTACTCCATGACCAGGAAGTGAACGCCGTTGGCCTCGTCGGCATCGTCGGCGGCGACGATGTTCGGATGCCGCAACTTCGCCGCCGCCTCGACCTCCCGTTGAAAACGAGCGACTGCGGCCGCATCCTTCGTGACCGCTGGCGGCAGCATCTTGATCGCCACGACCCGCTTCATGCGGCGATGCTCGGCCTTGAACACCTGCCCCATGCCGCCGGCCCCGATCTTGTCGAGGATCGTGTAGTTGCCGAGGATCAGCGACTTCGCCCGGCCTTGGTAGATTTCTCCAGCTTGGAACTTGGTCAGGTGCTTCTGCTGGACGAGTTCCTGGCAAGTTCTTCGGCATCTCTTGGGCGGGGCCTTGGGCGGGAGGAAATTCTCCAGCTTGCCGGGCGCGATGACACCGGAATCGGTCAGTTGCTTGACGAAGTTTTCGAGGGCGACGGCCATAGTTCTGCTCGCCGCAGACGGGATGACCTATCAGTATAGCCTGCCGAATTCGTCGCCAGTAGCTCGTGTTTCAACGACTTGGAGTCGTATACGGCAGGCTTGTTTCCCGCTCAGCCACAATTAGGCTGGACCTGCGGAAATCCCCACTTTTTCCCCGGAGAAAGCAGATGTCTGCCGCCTTCGATCCGCTTCACAAGTGGCTCGGCATTCCCCCCGCCCAGCAGCCGCCCAACGTCTACCAACTGCTGGGCATCCAGCCGTTCGAGAACGATCTGGATGTGATCTCGAACGCGGCCGATCAACGCATGAGTCACTTGCGGTCATTCGCTCAAGGACCGAACGCCGCCTCTGCCGAGAACCTGCTCAATCAAATTGCCTCTGCCCGGCTTTGCTTGCTCGATCCAGGCAAGAAGAAGGCTTACGACGACTCACTGAGAGCCCGTACGGCTCGACCCAGTTCAGGCAAAGAAACGCCGAAACTCGATGCCACGATTGATTACCACGATCAGGGGGCATTGTTCGGAGCGTATGTCGTGCTGGAGCGGATCGGCGGCGGTCGTTCGGGACCAATCTTCCGGGCAAAGGAACGAAAGACCAATCGTGAAGTGTCCCTCAAGATCTTGCCTTCGCCCGCAGCCGAGAATCCGCAGTTGCTCAAGCGATTCGAGCGTGAAGCCAAACTCACTTCGAGCTTGCAACATCCGAACCTGGTCGGAGCTTTCGGATCGGGCCAGCAAGACGGCATCCATTTTCTTGTGCTCGAGCATTTGGACGGGTTGGACCTGGCCACGCTTGTTCAACGACAGGGACCGCTGCCGCCTGCCAAAGCCACCGACTTCGTGATCCAAGCTGCCAAGGGACTCGCCTACTTGCACGCCAACGGCGTTGTGCATCGAAACGTCAAACCGCATAACTTGCTGGTGGACAGAACGGGCGTCGTGAAGATCGCCAATTTGACCGTGGCACACCTGGCCGAAACGGCGGATCAAGCAGACGATGGCGAAGAGGCACTGACCAAGCAAGGCGACATGCTGGGATCAGTCGATTACCTTGCCCCGGAACAAGCATCGGACGCCAGCAGCGTCGATGGCCGGGCAGACATCTATTCGCTCGGCTGCACCCTGCATTACTTACTGACGGGTCGCCCACCCTACACCGGCAAGTCGATGATGGACAAGCTGGTATCCCATCGTGCCAAACCGATTCCCTCGTTGGTTGGACAAGTGGCCGATATGCCGCCCAAGCTCGACCAGGTGATGGCGAAAATGCTTGGCAAGACCCCCGAGGATCGCTATGCGTCGATGGACGAGGTCGTTGCCGACCTGGAAGGGAAAGAATCCGGGGGCGGCGGATTCAAGATCAATCAGGATTGGCTCTTGATATCCGCAGGAGTGGGCGTTGGTGTGCTGATTGCGTCCCTGCTGTTTTGGATGATGCGGTGAGTGGGCCAACGGGCAACCTCATTGGCTCTTTTTCGCTCCCCTTTGTCATGCCGTTGTCTGCCGAAATAAGACAACGGTCCCCGGCTCAAGCTTCAGCGCCTTATCGCAATCCCTAACGGCAGGCTCTCCTTTGCCGGGAGCCAGCCATGCGTTTGCACGGTTCACATAAGCCGGCGCAGAGGGATCGAGGCGAAGCGAGGCTGAAAAATCGTTCAGCGCCTGAGCCGGCTCGCCGAGCTTAATCCATGCGAAGCCTCGGCAACTCATCGCTTCAGGCGAGTCCGGATGCAGCCGCAGATAGGCATCGAGATCGGCAATCGCCTGCTTGCAATCACCGATGCCATCATGGGCGGTGGCCAAATTGAAATAGGCTTTGGTAGCTGGCATCATCCCGATTTGGTAAACGGCGAATTACCCAGCGGCAGCGAGACATTTCAAATGATTGCGGAGGTTGTGGTAAGCGGAGACGCAACTCGTTACCGGCCAACGAAGCAGCCGAATATCCTCGTGATCGACTCGGCCAAGATGGCGGCTGACGGCTACAAGTTCCGGCTTTCGGAAAACGGCGTTTGGCTGACGGATCATGTGCCACCGGGGTATATTCGGGTGGGATGAATGTCGTGCTAAGGCGGGGACGATGCCGAATTGGACCGAACTCTATCACGACTTGTTCGAGATCGATGACGGGGCGTTACCCGGCATCACGATCTCGGGTCTCACGAGCGAAGACATCGTTCGTATCTACGCACATCTCCGGTCAAGCGGTGAAATCTCGTCTGTCGATGCACACTTCTGGCACCAGGCGCTTCGATCCGATCAGCCCATCGATTCCGTGCCGAATCCGGCTGAGCTTGTAATCCGTGGAGAGGCGTCGTCTTTCCACCTTTGTTTCCGGGGGCTGGCAATCGGGCCGGTCGAAATCCCTGAATTGGGCATCTTCGTATTCGAGCAATCCGATTGCGTCGAACTGGATTACCGTCGAGGGCCAGAATGGACCGCCGCCAAGGTCGAAGCCCTTTTTCACTTGCTCCTGAGCATCAAGAAGATGGCTTCGAATGCAAAGGTAGCCCTCGACTCCGAAGTTGCTGATTCAGAAACAGCCGTGTTTGCCAAGGCGTGGGAAGACTTCTTGGCTGAGACTTTGGCGCAAGGACTCTAATGACCCGTTGGTTCTCATTTCTGTCGAGACTCTTTTCAGCAGACAACAACCCAAGCTGCCCTACCTGAAGAAGGCCCAAGGGTTGGAAGCGACCCACGCACTCGAATTCGTGAAGTCCAAGAGACCGTCTGCCCTGGCCCCAGAGCTTGTTCGACTGGTCGAGCGTTTTTGAACCTGACGATTGATCGGGGTCGGAAATGGAACGCATGACGGCGACCTGCATTTCTTGGTCTTCCGATACGCCGAAGGCGAGTCGCCGCTCGATTTCAGCCGATTCGAAGAGGCCGAAGCTCCGGACAACTGGTTCAAAATCCATTGGTCGAGCACAGATCATCTGCCTTAGTACGCTGCCTCGCACATGTGGGGAGGACATATTCAGTCGGGTTGTCCAGGCGAAAGTTTGCCGGACTGACCGTTGTCTTAATTGCGGGTTCTTCGGAGGCCCTGCGACAGCAGGCCAGAGTTGGCGGCAAGCTGACTCCGGCCGGTCTATTTCGGTCCAACGGACTGCGATCAAAAAAGCCGCTCTCACCCTTTCGGCCGGTCAGCGGTTCGTGAGTTTTTGCGCCGGAGCCGCTTGCCCATCGTGAAAACGTCTCGCTGGAATGAACCGCGGCCCGATCGGGAATGAACGGGAATCAGCAACGGGTAAAGATCGTCGCAAGTCGCTAAAAAGAGCCGAAAGTTGCTTGCCCGGCATCAGGCCCTCCGCCCAAGGCAAAAACCTTCGATTGCTCGAAGGTTTTTGGCCGCAATGAGGCTGCTGGGACTCGAACCCAGGACCTACGGATTAAAAGTCCGTTGCTCTAACCAACTGAGCTACAACCCCGCGAGCGCCGGTCAAGACATCCGAGCCAGCCGACGGGCTTGTCGGCTCGATGGGGCGCTATGCCCAAGAGTACCGGAAATACCAGCAGCGGCAAGCCCCGCCAGCACTGGCCGGATTCCCGCAGTTTTTCCAGGCGACGAAACTCGGGGCAAAGGAGGCGAATTCATGAACGGGGACGCAACTCGAATCGGTTCCGCGCCCTGATCTTGCTACGCGCGGGGGGCGCTTTCCAAGCCGTCGGTCGCCCGCACCGCTCGCGGCAATCTGCCTGCGCCGTCAATCGACTCTCACCAGCGAGAAGATCATGCTGGGAACGGCCGGCTCACCCTTGGGCGCCGTGGCGACGAGACCCACCCCCGTACCTTGGGCGGAATGGAATAGTTGCAGTTTGTCGCCCTTCTTGGCTTCGCCGACTCCTTGGGTCACCAGCACCGACGTATAGTTGCTGGTGATCGTCTGCTCGGTGTTGGACTTGCCGACGTCGATGCCGTTTTGTCGCAACCAAATTCGCACCGATCCGGTACCTTTGCCGTCGATGCTGCCGACCTGTCCCGCGGCCATCACGAAGTAAACGCCGTCCTGGCTGATCGTGATGGTCCCCTTATTGATCCCGATCGACATGGAACGCATCGCATTCTCGACGTTCCGCGCGGCGTCGGTCTGGTTGAGCCGGATCAATTTTGCGTAGGTCGAACCGGCTTGCGTTTGCACACTGGAGAGTTGGGCATAGGCGTCATCGGCGACTTTGACGATGGAGAGGATCATGCTGGGAACCGCCGACTCCCCCTTGGGGGCCGAAGCGACCATGCCCACTCCGCTGCCGCTGGCCGCTTGCATCAATTCCACCCGGTCTCCGGCCTTACAGACCAACACTCCCTGACTGACCAATACGGCCGTGAAGCCCGGGCTGATGGCCTGTTCGCTGTTCGAATTGCTCAGGTCCTGTCCGTTTTGTCGCAACCACAACCGGACGCGGCCTTTTCCACCGGGAGCCGTGCCGCCGACCTGGCCCGCGGCGATCACGAAGTAGGTACCGGTGGTTTTGACGGTCAGGACCCCCGCGTTGTTCTCGATGTTCTTGGCGGCGTCGGTGTTGTTGAGCGCGAGCGGCTTGCCCGCGGCGGCGGCCGTTTGCGTCTCGGAACTTGACATTTGGGCCCAGGCGTTGTCGTCGACCTTAAAGGCCGTGAAGATCAAGCTGGGAACCACCGGTTCTCCCGAGGGCTTCGAGGCGATCAGCCCCAGGCTTTCGGTCGCAGCGCTTACCGAGTAAACGAGCTCCAGCTTATCGCCGGCTTTGAGTTCCCCGACTCCCTGACAGACCAGAACCGCGGTAAAGCCGGGAAAGATCGTTTGCTCGGTATTCGAGTTCACGACGTCCTGTCCGTTCTGCCGAAACCAGAGCCGCACGTTCCCTTTGCCCTTGCCGTTGGCGCTGCCTACCTGTGCGGCTGCCATCACGAAATAGGTGCCAGCTTCCTTGAACGTGATCACGCCTTTGGAATTGGAGATGCCTTTGACCGCATCGTTCTCGTTGAGCGTAACGACCTTGGGGGTTGTGCTGCCCAGTTGATTTTGCGAACTGGACAATTGGGCATAAGGAGCTGCCTCGGACGTGCCGACACAGAGCAGGGCCGCGACCAGCGCAACCAGGCCTGAAGCAAGTCTCTTCATCACGAATCTTCTCTGCTTCTTGCACAATGGCGTCGCAACCCGCGACGCGAGGCCGCCTGGCCTGTCGCTATGATAGGCCTAACCGACCCGCCGTCATAGCCGGCGAGCCGCTAACAAGCCACGGCGCCAACGGGCGATTTCTGGACTGCAGAATGGCCAGCCCGCTCGGCGGCCATCTGGTCCACGGTCGTGCAAAACGCACGATCGAATGAAACGGTCACGGTTCAACGCGCTGGTTTTCCAGGGGCACCCGAAACGACCCGGACGCGTTCTCCTTGAGATGCCAGCCATCCGTTCAATGTCCGTGGCCGCGCGCCGTCATGGACGTCGGAGACGCCTTGAACGCCAGGGTCTCCAGACTCGCCGGATGCCCAAGCACAATGATCGTGTCGCCGATGTTGACCACCGTGTCGGCTGGCGGCCTCCGCAGCATCGGGCCGCCAAAACGTTGAACCGCGATGATCAGGTAGCCGCCGTAGCTTTTGGTTTCGATGTTCGTGATTTGTTGACGGGCAAGGCGGCTGGTTTTTCCGACGACGAACTCCTGCATCCTGAGCCCGACTTGTTCCAAGTCCTCGCGCAAGCTTTGTCGGCCGGCCTCGTTCGCCAGTAATCCTTCGGCGGATGGTCGCATGATCAGATCCGCAATTTTGGAGGCGCCGATGGCAGTGGGTAGCACGACGCGATTGGCCCCCGATCTCAGAAGCTTTTTTTCCGTCGTCGGATTCTCGGCGCGGGCGACGATATACACACGTGGGTTCAGATCCCTCGCCGTGAGCGTCAAAAACACGTTAGCCGCGTCATCCGACAGCACGCTGGCGACCGCCTGGCGCGTTCGATACCCGCCCTCTTGAGAACGTCTTCTTCGATGCAATCGCCGATGAGTACATGATATCCCTGTTCTTCAGCCTCCCGCAGAGTGCGTGCATCCGAATCGATGATGACGAATTTATGCCCGACGTCGCGCAGCTCTTTGGCGAGTTGCATGCCCACGCGTCCGTAACCGCACAGGAGCGTGTGCCCCATCAGCAGGTTGATTTCCTCGGTCATTTGACCCGCTACCTATCTACCGCCAACTGGCGCTCCGGCTTTCTCGTCGAAAGCGTAATGGTCGCGCCGCGACCGATCGGCTCTGCGATCGCCTCAAATGCACGGGAGGCCCGTTATCAGGTCGGCCTTGTGGTCTTCGATCCGCTCCGCACGGCCGACGTCAACGGCCCGGGGATCGTTCGGTTTCGCTTTTCTCGTTCAACCGTGACAAGGAGCGCCGGTGTCACCGACACCTGCGACAGGTCATCTTTCGGGCATGAACGGGCACTTGCGGTCGAGCCGCCGAAATCGCCCATCGTTGGCAATTCACCGTGCATTTCGGCATTTCGAGAGTTTTCTCTTCGTCGGTTGCTTTGGACCAAAAGCTCTTTGCTCAAACCAACTGAGCTAACGGGCCCAAAGTGCCGGTCGAGATACCCGAGCCGACCACCGGCCTGGCGGCTCGCTGGAGCGCTATACCCAAGGGTACCGGAAATATGACCTGCGGCAAGCCCCGGAAAGCCTTTGCCGAGCTGGCTGGACCGCCCCAGGGCGACAATCCGTCCTGTGACGATCGGTCGGAAAGACGCGAGCCCTAGATCGCGTTTTCGTCCATTTCGCCGGTGCGGATTCGCACGACCGACGATAAATCGGTGACGAAAATTTTGCCGTCGCCGACTTTGCCCGTGCGCGCCGCAGAAGTGATCACTTCCAGCACGGTCGGCAGGTAGTTGTCGGCCACGACGATTTCGACCTTCACCTTGGGTAGGAAGTCGACTTGGTATTCGTTGCCGCGAAAGGTCTCGGAATGTCCCTTTTGCCGGCCGAAGCCGCGGACTTCGGTAACGGTCATGGCGCTGATGACCCGCGCGGTCAAGGCGTCTTTCACTTCGTCCAACTTGTGACGCCGAATGATCGCTTCGATCTTTTTCACGTGTCCGGTCTCCTCGTCGCTGTTCCGCGGTCCAAGGGGGGCCTATTTGCCGCTGGCCGGCCGGCCGGGTATTCTGCCAGTCGGCGGGCGTCGGCAGCCGGCTGCGGCCGACGAAACAGCGACATTCCAAGATTAGCGGAAAAGAAACCAGCGGCAAAGCCCCGAGGCCCGCGCAAATGCCGGCAAGCCGCAAAAGTGAACCGATCGAAGGTCGCACCGCCTCGGCCGCTCGGCCGCCGGCCGCTCTTGCTCGTTCGCCAAGGAACCCGCTGCCCGAGGTGATTGCGATGTGCAAATGTTTCCGCGAGATTTTCGCCGCCGCGGCAATCGCCATCCTGACGCTCGTGGCGCCGGCGCATGGGGCTGGCGCGCGGACGACGTGGTGCTGCTGGAGGATGACTTCTCACGTTTTTCTCCGGGGCTGTTGTCGGCGCCGATCGGCCAGCTCAATCCGGCGATCCAAGAATACCACTATTTGGCCGATCGCGGCGTGCCGCTGGCCCCTTGGGCCAATGCCATCGGTTACCTCGATGCCTGGGCGGCCGGCGACGAGGACGACCGGCCCTATGTCGAGCAGCACCTGTCGCCCGACCATCGTTGGATGGAGCCGCGGCTGTTTTGCCCGCTATTCATCACCGGCGAACCGGAGTGGCAGGACGATACGGTCGAGGCGTCGGTGCGTCCGTTGTCGCTCTCTGGAATGGCCGGCATCGTCTTTCGCTACCAGACCAATCGGCACCATGTGGTGCTCGCGCTCGAGGGGGGCAAGCGATTGCGATTGGCAACGCGATTGCCGCTGGAGGAAAAGTTTCGCGAAGCGGCCTGGCGCGAATTGGCCAGCGCCCCTACGAGTACGATACGACCCGCTACTACCGGCTGAAGGTCGAGAACGCCGGCGAAACGATCCGGGCCTATGTCGACGGCAAGTTGCTCCTGGAAGCCCGCGAGCCGGAACTGCCCGGCGGCAAGGTGGGCCTGACTGCCAACGCACCGGCCCGCTTTCAGTCGTTTCGCGTCACGGTCGGCGCAAAGACCAGTGCATCGATCGACGCGCGGATTGCCCAGCGCAAGGCTGAGCTGCAAAAGCTGCGGGCCGGCAACCCGGTGCCCAAGCTGTGGAAGAAATTCGAAACACCCCGCTTTGGCGCCGGGCGGAACGTGCGATTTGGCGATCTCGACGGCGACGGCCGCCCGGAAATGCTCATCGCGCAAAACGTGGCCAAAGTGGACAGCGGCAACTTCGTCGAGATCAGTTGCCTGACCGCGGTCGATCTCGACGGCCGCGTGCTCTGGCAGGTCGGCCGGCCCGACGTGCGCAACGGCCTGTTGACCAGCGATACGCCATTCCAGATTCACGACATCGACGGCGATGGCACTAGCGAGGTGGTGCTGGTCAAGGATTTCAAGCTGCAAGTGCTCGACGGCCGGACGGGCAAGCAGAAGGCCTCGGCCTTGGCGCCGCAAGTGCCGGCCGATTTCGCCCAGAAGCGTCAGGAGATCAAAGATCGTCCGCACGAACTGAACATGGGAGACTCGATTTCCTTTTTCAACTTTTCCGGCGCCAAGGGGCGGCACGAGACGCTGCTCAAGGACCGCTATCGCAATTTCTGGGTGCTCGACAATCGGCTGCAGCCGCTGTGGCAAGGGGGCGGACAACTCGGCCATTTCCCATTCGCCTTCGCCGATCGCGACGGCTACGACAAGCTGATGATCGGTTGCGCGATGTGGGACCACACGGGCAAGCAACTCTGGAGCCGCGACGAGGAACTGGCCGATCACGCCGACTCGGTGGCCTTTGGCAATTTCAGCGACGATCCGCAGGCCGCGCCGCTGGCCTATTACAGCTGCAGCGACGAGGGCTTCCTGATTGTCGACGCCGCCGGCGTGATCCGCCGCCACCTGCGCATCGGCCATGCTCAGACGGCCGCGATCGGCAAGTTCCGCGACGACGTGCCCGGGTTGCAATACTGCGCGATCAACTTCTGGAAGAACCCGGGCATCGTCACGCTGCTGGATTGGCAGGGCAACATCCTGTTGCAGGGCGAGCCGGTACACTCGGGCAGTCCGCTCTTGCCGGTCAATTGGCGGGGCGACTCGCAGGAGTTCATCCTGCTGTCGGCCAACGTCGACGAGGGCGGCATGATCGACGGCCATTTGCGCCGGGTGGTGATGTTTCCCCGCGACGGGCATCCGGACCTATGCGCCGCGGTGCTGGACCTGACCGGCGACGAGCGCGACGAGATTGTCGTCTGGGACCAGCAGCGCGTCTGGATCTACACGCAGGATCGGCCGTTCGAGGGTCGGCGGATCTATACCCCGCTGCGTAACCCCGACTACAACGATTCGAACTACCGCGCAACATCTCGCTGCCCGGCTGGCACGACATCGAGGGAAAGTAAGGAACGAACGAAGTACGAATCGAACCAAGAATGACTGCTGGTCTTAACCCCTCTCCCCGGCAGGGAGAGGGTAGGGTGAGGGTCCGCCTGCCTGCCGGTCGGCTTGCCACTTAGCCGCCCCCAACCCCTCTCCCTGCAGGGAGAGGGCAGGGTGAGGGTCCGTAAACTCCAGACGATGCTTTTCGTTCGACAACAAGGAGTGACCCCATGCAACGGCTGCTGTTATGCGCTCTGCTAACGTTCGGCGGCGGATTCGCCCGCGGCGAGGAGCCGCTCAAGCTCATCGAAGCGCGGAAGATCTGGGACCAGGCGCCACATAATGCGTTCACCGACCTGATCCGCTTCCACGACCGCTGGTTCTGCGTATTTCGCGAGGGCCAATCGCACGTCTCGCCCGACGGCGCCCTGCGAGTGATCACATCGCCCGACGGCGATAAGTGGGAGTCGGCCGCCCTGATCGCCTCGCCCAGTTCCGATCTGCGCGACGCCAAGATCACCGTCACGCCCGACGGCCAATTGATGCTCTGCGGCGCAGAAGCCTTGCACGACAAGTCGCAGCACACGCACCAATCGCTGGCCTGGTTCTCGCCGGACGGGCGCGCGTGGAGCGAGCGGCAAGAAATCGGCGATCCCGATTTTTGGCTGTGGCGTGTCACCTGGCACGACGGCCGGGCGTACGCGGTCGGCTACGACTGTCGAGACGAAGGCTCGATCCGGCTCTATGTGAGCGCGGACGGCAAGAAGTTCGACACGCTGGTCGAGCGGCTGTTCGACCAAGGCAAGCCCAGCGAATCGTCGCTCGTCTTCGACGGTCCATCGTGCTACTGCCTGCTGCGCCGCGACGGCCCCGCCGGTACCGGCATGTTGGGCATCGCGCAGCCGCCCTACACGAAGTGGGATTGGAAGGACCTGAGCCTGAAGATCGGCGGCCCGCACGTGCTGCGATTGCCCGACGGCCGCTTGATCGCCGCCGTGCGGATGTACGACGGCGGCGCGCACACGTCGCTGGCCTGGATCGATCCGGCGGCCGGCAAGCTGACCGAAGCGCTCAAGCTGCCCTCCGGCGGCGACACGAGCTACGCCGGGCTGGTCTGGCACGCCGGGCAATTGTGGGTCAGCTATTACTCGTCGCACGAAGGAAAAACGAGCATCTATCTGGCCAAGGTCGAGGTTCCGCCGAAGCCGTAGGGGACGCGAGGCGTTCGACGAACGCTGCCCGCAAATTCGGCCGATTCACCGCTACACAAAAGAGGTCAGTCATGGGACACGTAGCAATTTTCGCCACGTCAATGCTCTCCTTCCTGTTCGGTATGTTGTTCGCCTGGGCCGCGGTTCAATTCGGCCCAAATGTGTCTGCCATCGTGCCCGTCTCACTCGCGTTCATAATGACCGGCGGCCTGGGTGTCGTTGTAATGGCTGCCGTCAAAGATCAAGGTGAGCGATTGCGGGCACTGGAGCAGCGGGCCGAACGAGAACCCCAGCGGGGTTCCATTCAATAGCCGTGGGCACCGCCCACGGACCTGGCAACCGGGCCAAAATCACCTGACCCCGAAGGCGGTCAAACCAATCGCGCGTTCGCACCGCGTCGCGCACGCCCCGCAACTTTGATCCGATGCGGGCCAGTGCGACCCCATGCGGGGTCGGATGGGCTCTGCCAGGCGCCGGTTTCCAGAGGCGTTGCCTCCGGCTATTGACTGGTGCCCCTACCGGGGCGGCCGAATGCGGCCGCTTCCCAACCCGCGAGCGCCTTTCGTCGCGGGGTTCGGGCGATCATAATGAAGTCTTCGGTCTGGCTCGATCTGGCCCGAGCCGAATCCCACCCAGCACGCCTCGTTTTTGCCCGCCACGGACTAGCCCACTTTGCAAGTCATACGTTTTTCATCGGCGACATTGCGCGGGCCGCCATTGGGCTCGGCCTGTTGGCTGTGGCCCTGCGCGCCCAAATCGATCGCGGCCGAGCCGGCCCGTTGGTCGCAGATTCGCCACATCGTGCTCGCGCACTGCGCCGAGTGCCACGGCGGCGACGAACCGGCTGCCCGAGTGGATTTCACGGCCCTGGTCGATGATCGGGCGGCCGCCCGGCAGCGCAGGCTGTGGCGCAAAGCGGTCGCGCAGATTGAAGCCGGCGCGATGCCCCCGGCCGACGAGCCGCAGTTGTCGGCCGACGAGCGGTCCCAGTTGCTCGCATGGCTGAAGCAGGCCATCGCCGTGGTCGACCCGGCCGATCCGGCGAACCGGGATCCGGGACCCGCGCCGATCCGGCGGCTCAGCCTGCAGGAATACAACCGCACGATTCACGATTTGCTGGGCTTCGAGTTCGACGCGGCCACCGACGTGGGCATGACGGACGACGCCGGCGAGACTGTCGGTTTTGCCAACCTGGCCGTAGCGCTCGACATTCCGCCGGCCCTGCTGGAAAAATATTTCGCCGCGGCCGATCAGATTCTCGACCGGCTGCTGGGCACCGAGCTCAGCTCTTTCGTGGATGGCCGCATTCAGGAAGACGCCCGGGTCAGCCGCGAGCAGATGTTCTCTCTGACGCCCGGCCAGTGGCGCAAGCCGGACTTTGTCGTCACGCCGCCCAAGGACGTGACAGTGCGCGACGCCGCGCGAGCGATCATCGGCCGGATCGCGCCGCGGGCGTATCGCGGGCAAGCGACTGAAGCCGACATCGAGCGGTTGATGCGGCTGTTCGATCGCGCGACGCAGGAGGGGCTGGGCTACGTCGATTCCGTGCGCTGGATGCTCAAAGCGGTGCTCGTCTCGCCCAAGTTTCTCTACCGCGTCGAAACGGATCGGCCCGATCGGCAGCCGGGCGAGGCATACCCCGTCAGCGATCTTGAACTGGCGGTCCGGCTGTCGTATTTTCTCTGGTTCAGCATGCCCGACGACGAGTTGTTGGATCTGGCGAATCGCGGCAAACTTTCGGCTCCGGGCCCCTCGACCGAACCGATCAAATTGCCCGGCATGGTAATCGGCG
The DNA here is from genome assembly GCA_963699445.1 of uncultured Planctomycetia bacterium. GTDB lineage: Bacteria > Planctomycetota > Planctomycetia > Pirellulales > PALSA-1355 > CAWCAX01. The sequence continues at coordinate 164,684 of CAVOTX010000011.1, read as the reverse complement.
CACAGGGCTCCGAAAGCTTTCTGGGCAACAATCGCGATAAGGTGTTCGACGGCGATCTGCTTACCTTTCTCGACGGGCCGGACGCCGCCAGCCACTGGATCGGGCTCGACCTGGGCACGGCTCAGCAGATCGTGCGGTTGCGCTTCGCCGGCCGATCGGGCACGGAAGGCCGGATGGTCGGCGGCAAGTTCCAGGCCTCGAGCGCTGCCGACTTCAGCACCGACGTGGCGGACCTGCACGAGGTGAAAGAGGCGCCGCCCGGCGGTTGGGCGACAATCGATCTTGCGCAGCCGGTCGCGCGCCGCTACGTCCGCTATCTGCCGCCGCCGAATTCGTTCGGCAACATCGCCGAGATGGAAGTGCGCGGGCCAGGCCAGGGCACGGTGCTGGAACAGCAAGTGCGGCGGATGCTGGCCGACCGCGCGCCCGGGCGCTGACCGATTACTTCGCAGCCCGCTGGCTGCAACTGACGAAGTTGCCGACGGCCCGGCCCAGCACGGAATTCTTTCCCGAGTTCAACGGCAATATCCGCCAGGCGATGTACGACGAGACGGCCACGTTCTTCGACTCGCTGCGGCGCGAAAACCGCAGCCTGCTCGAACTGCTCGACGCCGACTACACGTACCTCAACGAAGAGCTGGCCAAATACTATGGCATTCCGGATGTCAGCGGCAAAGAAATGCGCCGCGTGTCGCTCAAGCCGGAGTATCACCGCGGCGGCCTGTTGGGCATGGGCAGCGTGCTCGCGCTTACTTCGCACACGTCGCGGACCAGCCCCACGATGCGGGGAAAATGGATTCTCGAGGTCATGCTCGGTTCGCCCCCGCCTCCGCCGCCGGCCAATGTCGGCCAGATCGCCGACGAGCGGGACAAAACCAAGGAGGTCAAGACCTTTCGCGAGAAGCTGGCCCAGCACGCCCAGCAAGCGGCGTGTGCGGCCTGTCATCGCAAGATGGATCCGCTGGGCTTCGCGCTCGATCATTACAGCGCCGTCGGGCTGTGGCGCGAGCAGGTCGGCCAGCAGCCGCTCGACGTTTCCGGCGAATTGCCGGGGGGCGAAAAGCTCAATGGCGAGAACGACCTCAAGCGGGTCATGCTGCGCGCAAGGACGAATTCATCCGCAATTTGACCGAACAGATGCTGATTTTCGCCCTGGGCCGCGAGTTGGACTATTACGACGACGGTCCGGTGCAGGAAATCGTGGCCCAATTGCAGGCGGACGAGTTTCGCTTTGTTACACTGGTGATGGGCGTGGTGAAGAGTTATCCGTTTCAATACCGCAAGAATCAACTCGAAGCCAGGTAACGAACATTCACGGATTCGCAGCTTCGATCACGGAAAGCCGGCATCTATGATTTCACGCTCCGCCATTTCCCGCCGCCAGTTGCTCCGCGCCAGCGGGGCCATGCTGGCGCTGCCGTTTTTCGAGACGATGTTCCCGGCGCGCCTGGCCGGCGCAGCGCCGGTGCGGCCGCCCGTCCGGCTGGGCATCGTCACGGTCACCGGCGGCACGGTGTTGGAATCGTGGAAGCCGCCCCAGGCCGGACCGCTGGCAAAACTGCCCTCGATCTTGCGTCCACTCGAATTTGCCCGGCAAGACCTGACGCTGGTTTCCGGCCTGGCAAACGGCGGACGCGGAGAAAACGTCAACGGCCATCAGCATTGTTCCTACCTGCACCTGACGGCGGCCGAGTCGGTGCGCAGCGAAGCGGGCAAGATCTTCGCCGGCATTTCCGTCGATCAATACGCCGCACAGCGGATCGGGCAGCAAACTTTGTTGCCGTCGCTGGAAATCGGCCTGGCCGGCTGGGAGCAAAAATATTCGTTCCGCTCGCGCGACGTCGGCGTGCCCTTCGAGGCCAATCCGCGACTGCTGTTCGATCGCATGTTTCGCGGCCGCACGCCGGTCGTTCCCAACTGGCACAGCCGCGCCGAGACGGCGCCGGCGGCGGACGCCGTGGCCCAGACCGACTCGCTCGACCGCAGCGTTCTCGACCTGGTGCTCGGCCAGGCGAACGATCTGCGCCGCTCTCTGGGCCGCACCGATCAAGGCAAGCTCGACCAGTATCTCGATGCGGTGCGCGCCGTGGAAAAACGGATCGCACTGGTCGAAGCCCGGCAACGCGAAGATCTGCTCGATCTGGCCACGCCCGCGCCTTCTCGGGCGAGCGTTCCGGACAATCTGCCCAAGCCCGGCACGCCGATCTGGGACATTACCCGGCCGCTCAACGAAGATCCCAACAAGCATGGCGACTACATCCGGTTGATCTCGGATCTGATGGTGCTGGCCTTCCAGACCGACACCACACGCGTGGTAACGCTGGCCTTGGGCAGCGACGAGAGCATGTTTTCCGGCGTCGTCACGGTAGGTTACGAACGGCACTGCCACACGCTCGAACACCAGGGCAACGCCGCCCGCCCTGAGGACGCCGACCCGATCGCCCGCGAGGCCTGCCGGCAAATTCACGCCTGGTACACCGGCCTGTTCGCCGAAATGGTCCGCAAGATGAAAGACATCGACGAAGGCGGCAGCTCGCTGTTGGATAACAGCCTGATTCTGTACACGTCGTACATGGCCGACGGCGGACACGGGCGAAACGACTATCCGGCCCTGTTGGCAGGCCGGGCCGGCGGAGCGCTCAAACCGGGTCGACACGTGGCTTTCGACAAGCAGGCTCCGATGGCCAACCTGTATGTCGAAATGCTCAACCTGGTCGGCATTCCCACCACCTCGTTCGGCGACAGCCACAGCTCGCAATATGCCGGCGACCTGGGCGGCCGGCTGCCGGGCCTGGTTTGATCTCGCATGGAACCGACCGACACCCGCTCTGCTGCGCCCCGGCCCGGTGGCCTGTTCGTCGCCGTCGGCCATAACGGCCTGCGAATGATTTCGGCCGATGGCAGCCAGTGGACTCATCTGGAGACCGGCAAAGAAGGCGAGGTCTACCGCGCCGTCTGCCACGGCAACGGCCGGTTTGTCGCCGTGGGCTCGTTCGGCGGGAATAATATTTATGCCTCGACCGCCGACGGTGCGGCATGGGACACGGGGACGAAAGACGCCAAGTACGTGAATTACCTGCGCGGCCTCGGTTTCGGCCGGCAAGAGTTTCTCGGCCTGGGCGGCGACCCGGGCGCCGTGGGCGACTCAAGGCCCTTCGTCTCGACGACGGCCGACGGAAAGACCTGGACCGACCCGGCGTTCATCTCCGGCAAGAACATCCTGCGCCGAGTCTGCTGGGGCAGCGATCGCTTCGTGGCCGTTGGCGACCGCGGCCGCAGGGCCACCTCGCCCGACGGCATCCAGTGGACCGATGCGCCGGAAGTCAAAGCGATCGACACGCTGATCGACGTGGCCTTCGGCCACGGACTTTTCGTCGGCGTGGGTCTGCACGGCCTGCGGATGACCAGCGAGGATGGCCTGGCCTGGTCGAATCGGCTCGTCGGCGAGGAGGGAGAGCACATCAACTCGGTCGCCTGGACCGGGGATCGCTTCGTCGCCGTCGGCCAGGGCGCGACCTGATTTTTCCGCCGACGGCTTGAAATGGGAGCGAGCTGTCAACACGCTTGCGCCCTTGATCGCCGTGTACGGACCCGGATATTTCGTCGGCGCGAACTGGCGGGGGCGGATCCTGCGCTCGGACGATGCAATCGTCTGGCGCGAGGTTTTCAAAGCGGATCACCACGTCGAGGCACTGGCCTTCGGGCCGGCCGGCTGATTTTCCGCTGCCCCAAACCGGCTGCGAAGGGCAGGGTGGCCCAGCGGCATGTCGTTAGGCGCGAACGAAAAGTAACTTCCGCCCGCAACTCCTCTCCCGCCAGGGAGAGGGTAGGCTAAGGGTCTGCCAGAAGCCGAAGTTATTTTTCGTTCACACGTTAGGGTCGCACGCCGACTTGTTTTTCCAGCATCTGGAACAATTGCTCGGCGCTGGGCGGCTGGCCGGCGGCCACGAACCGCTCGGTCATCAATTTGGGAATGGCCCCGCGTTTGGCCAGGTGATAGACGAGTCCATTGGCCTCGATCTGCCGGCTGATGGTGTCGCCGGCCAGCGCTGCGGCGAGCGCCGACTCGCCGATCATTTCGGCAGCCTTGTCCCGCGCCTCTTCCACCGTTGGAACGTCTTTGGGCTCCATCAACCACTCGTGGTAGGCTTCGAACGACTTCGGCTTGACGTTCCAAACCGCCAGCGCCAGGTGCGCGTAGTGGCAGGCCTCCTTATGTGCCGGCTGGTCGACTGTCACGTAGCGGTTGCAACTCTTGTTCATCGGATTGGGCAGCAGCACAATGGCCAGTTGCGATCCGTATCGCTGCCGGGCCTGCTGCATGAAACGGTGCAGTTGCCGGCAGTGGTGACAGGTGTAGTCGAACATCTCGACCACGATCGAAGCCGCGTCGGGCGAACCGAGAATCGGCAACTGATAGGCGTCGATCGTGGCCTGGCCCCCCAAGAGCGCAATCCGCCGCTCGTGCGACAGGCTCTTCTGCGCTGGGTCCAGGGCGGGCCGTTGCCCAGCCGGGTCGGCTGCCGGATCGGTTGTTTTCGGCAGCGGCGTCTTGGGTTCGGCCAGTCTTGGCGGGGTCGATTCGGGCGCGGTCGCTGTGGGCGGGCGCGTCTCGGTCGGTGCCGCCGGGTGGTTCGTTTCGATATCGGCGATCGGATCGCGGTGTGCACCCGCAGGCGTTTGTGTGATTTGCATGTTGGCCTGCGGTGCGGTGCCCAGCGCTTGGCCGCCGATCAGCGCCTCCGACGCAGCCCAATCCGAACGCGAGCAGCAATCCGGCTGTTCGCGGACGCATGGGCACGGGATCGTCCCGGTGCGATCCCGGGCCGGCGCCCCGGCGCAGCGGCGCATACCAAAAGACGAATGCGGCCAGCGCGATGCCGCAACTATGGACAGCCACGCAGTAGGGACACATCTTGTGCAGATCGAACAATTGCAGTGCGCTGAACCAAGAGGCGGCGCCAGCGGCCAAGGTGGCCAGTGGAATCAGCAATCGCCAGGCGTCGCGCTCGGTGCGCTCGTTGGCCGTCGGTCCAATGCCCAGCAGTGTCGCGAACAGTGCGAGGTAAACGATCACGGCTGGCAAACCGACCGGCAGCCCCAGCCAGTTCGACCAGCGACTCGACAGCACGCTGTCGCAGCCGAATCCGCCGTCGTCGCCGCATCCGGCCAATTTCGCGCCGCTGGTCACCGATGCCCAAAGCAGGTAACCGGCGATCGATGCCGCCAACAAGGCCGCCAGCCGAGCAGCCCAGAGCAGGGCCATCGGCGCCCGTTTCTCGACCGGCAAGGAAAAATTCGGAGAATCGAGCATCGCAAAGGTATTGTCACAGGGGGCAGCAAGGGTTCGCCGGGCAGCCGAAGAAATTGCCCAGGGTCGCCGAAAAATTGTCCGGTTCGTCGTGGGCGGCCCGCGCCGAGTCCAGGGTTTTCCTCAGTATACCCGAAAGCCTGAGGGCAGTGGGTCGTCGGCCGGCCGGCACCGTTCTGGCAGGAATTCCGCTGCGACTGGCGCTATTGCCGGGCGGCAATCTGCGAGCGGGGTCGAAAACGTGCCCGGGCGACTCGCTGGGCTGGCCGGATAGGCACCAAACCCCAGCGCAGAGACACGCTGGGAATGCCCGAGACGGATCACGCCACGGGCCTATCCACGAGGGGGCACGTGGACCGTTAGCCCCGGTTGCACCCACCATAGGCAGTGCGAGAGCTGGCTCAGTGAATTTCTTCGTCTGCCAACTCGGCCGCTTTGTCGGCCAGCGCCCTTTGGGTTCCAAAGGCAGCCGGACTGGCGTTTACGTGCCGCGGACGGGCAGGCACTTCGCCTTTACCCTCGGCAATAATGCCGTTAAGACCACGACCTAGCGCAAACAGTAATGCCAGCAACAGAATTGGTAATAGAACCAAGCTGGCAATTGACTTCAATCGATCCATGGCGGGGGTGTTCATGGTTTCCATCGCGGTTACGGGTACCGAGTGCTGAACCATAATGCTCTCCGCCTAAGCATGTTTGCGAGCAGCCAATACTGGCATTGCCCTAGTCTGAACCGGGGTTAAGGCAAAGCCTGTGCCATCGAACGGCAAGTTGACCGATAAACATTGCGCAACGGTATGCTGGGAATAGATTTAACGATTATCCAAGTCGTGGCGTCGGGCCGCCAGGCGGCCACTGCCTGCCTAAAGAAGATGCAGCAGGCGGCGCAGGAACGGGGCACCGCTGCTGGCGGCCACCGAGGCTCTATAAATAGGGCGTAAACAGCCGTGCGATACCATTGCGCAAGCGAACAGCCAGGGGCACGCTTTCCACGTCCGCCCGGCTGATCCGCCGCGCGGCGGCGATTCGCCCGTCGATCCGTTCTTGCAGCCTGCCGGCGAATGCGGCGTCGTAGCATTCGACGTTGAACTCGAAGTTGAGCCGCAGCGAACGCGGATCCCAGTTCGCCGAGCCGATCAGGGACCAGAGCTTGTCGACCACCATCAGCTTGGTATGGTCGAACGGCGGGGGCGAAAACCAGACGCGGCAGCCGCGGTCGATCAGGTCCCCCAACAGGGCCGACGAAGCCCATTGCACGAGCACCAGATTGTTCACCTGCGGCAGCACAATATCGACCTGCACGCCCCGCAGGGCCGCCACTTCCAGCGCCATCATCAGCGACTCGTCGGGCAGAAAATAGGGGCTGACGATCGAGATCGACGATTCGGCGCAGGCGATCGCGCCGAACAGTGCGATCCGCAGCTTGTCGATGTCCTGGTCCGGCCCGGTCGTGATGCCACGGGCCAGCATGTCGCCGGCCGGCGGGATCGAGCGAAACCAGGTCTCTCCCTGCAAGGTCTCGCCGGTCGAAAATTCCCAATCTTCGGCAAACACTTCCTGCAAGTGGCCGACCACCGGACCCCGGATACGAAAGTGCATGTCCTGGATCGGATGCGCCGGCCGCAGCGCCAGATCGTGCCCCTCGCGAATGTTCAAGCCACCGGTGAATCCAAGGTTGCCGTCGACGATCAGCACCTTGCGGTGATTGCGCAAGTTGGCGTAGGCCCAGCGGCCGGGCAGCAGTGTGGGCAGAAAGCGGGCCTGGCGCACGCCGCCCGCCTTGAGCGCGTGCTCGATCGATGGCCAGGTGTAGCGGGCGCCGACCGCGTCGATCAACACCCGCACCTCGATACCGCGCTCTACGGCCCGGGTGAGAGCGTCGGCGAACATGCGGCCGGCCCGATCGTTGTCGAAAATATAACTTGCCAGGGCCACCGAGTCTTGCGCGTCGTCGATGGCCCGGAGCATCTCGGGATAGGCCTCGTCGCCGCCAATCAGTGGATGGATGTCGTTGCCCTCCAGCAAGGGCCGGCTGGTGAGCGTGCCGACCAGCTTGGCCAACGTGAACAGGTGCGTGGCGACCAATTCGGGCACGCTTTCCGGCGCCGCGGCCGCGCGCACCGCCGCCCGCCGCCCGCCGCGCAAGATGGTCGCCCGGCGCTGCACGCGGTTGATGCCGAACATGACATACAGGATGACGCCCAGCACCGGCACCAGCCAGATGATGCCCACCCAACCGGTGGCGGCGCGGGTGTCCTTCTTGTACATCACGACATGCGCGGCGGCGGCCAGGTCGATCAGCAGCGTTACGCTGGCCACCAGGTGGGGCCAGATTTCCTTGACGAGATTCCAAACAGCATCCCAATCCATCAATTCACCCAGAGACACTAGGTTCACGCTTGACGCCGCCGCGGCGGTCCGCCCGCCGCTTGCCTGCCGCGATTCCGGACGGACGACGGTGATGAAATACCGCCCGACTTTGGGCCTCCGGCCGCCTTCCAACCTTGACGCATGGATCGTCGTTTGGCAAGCACGAACGAGACCCAAAGCGGAGCACGACCGCGGCCAGTTCGACCGCGCCGCGGGCGGCCGCCGAACGGAGCCGCTTGACGGATTGTAGCCGCCCCCTCTCTCCCCGCCCCGTCGCTCGGATAGACTGGACCGAAAGGCCGCCCCCCGAAACTGCCGGCGAGATTCTGCCATGCCGCCCGTGGACGACGGCACCGACCCCATCGACAACTGGGAAATCCGAGTCGGGGACATTACCTACGCGGTTGCCGTTTTTCCAAGTGACCAAGGGTTCGTTGCCGCTTGGCGCTGCCCTACCTGCGAAACCAGGCAGGGGATGCTCACGACATACTGACACCCATGCGGAGGCCGTTGACTGCGCGGAAGAAGAAGTTCGCAAGCACCATGCCGGACATCACCAGGTCGACGAGCTGCTCCAGCAGGACGCTATTCGGCGCAGAGCTCCGTAGCCGGTCGCCGGTCGGCCCACTCAACGATCACCCACTTCCCGGCCCCGCGCTCGTTGCCAAGTTGCAGCCCGACCGGCATAATTCGAGATTACCTTTGGCCGTGGCAGGCCCAGCGTGTGGCCGCGGCAACCTCCGGGGTGGGAGTCGATCATGAACGAAAAGTTCGGTCCGGTTGGCATCACGTTCGACGACGTACTGCTCGAGCCCGGCTATAGCAGCGTGGTGCCGGCGGAAGTCGACGTCAGCACCCGGCTCACCGGCCGCATCAGCCTGAACATCCCCTTGCTCAGCTCGCCGATGGACACGGTGACCGAATCCGACATGGCCATCGCGCTGGCCCAGGAGGGCGGCCTGGGCGTGATTCACAAGAACATGTCGATCGAACGCCAGACCGAAGAAGTCGACAAGGTCAAACGCAGCGCCAACGGCATCATCACCGACCCGGTCACGCTCGCCGCCCGATGCCACCGTGGCCCGGGCCCGCGAGGTGATGGACCAGCATAACGTCTCCGGCGTGCCGATCACCAGCCGGCGCGGCAGCTGGTCGGCATCATCACCCGCCGCGATCTGCGGTTTCTGGAGACCGGAGACCTGAAAATCAGCGAGGTCATGACGCGCGAGAATCTGGTCACGGCGACGGGGACCGTAACGCTTGCGGAAGCTGAGCGGATTTTAATGGCAAAAAAGGTCGAGAAGCTTCTGCTGGTTGACGAAGATAATACCCTGACGGGGCTGATTACGATTAAAGACATCGACATGATGAAGCGGTTCCCGAATGCCTGCAAAGATGGGAAAGGCAGGCTAAGAGTGGGAGCCGCCATCGGTGTGCACGACTACGAGCGGGCCGCCAGCTTGCTAGCAAAAGACGTCGACGTGCTGGTCGTGGATAGTGCGCACGGCCATTCGGCCAACGTGATCGAAACGGTCAAGGCTCTCAAGAGCCGCTGGGACATCGACGTCGTTGCCGGCAACGTGGCCACGGCCGAGGGCTGTCTCGATCTGATCGCCGCCGGGGCCGACGCGGTCAAGGTCGGCATCGGTCCCGGATCGATCTGCACGACCCGCGTCATTTCCGGCGTGGGCGTGCCGCAGATCACGGCGATTTACGAAGCCTCGCGAGCGGCGGCCGCCCGCGGCGTGCCGATCATCGCCGACGGCGGAATTCGCTACTCGGGAGACGTGACGAAAGCGATCGCAGCCGGGGCTCACGCGGTAATGATCGGCGGCCTGTTCGCCGGTCTGGCCGAGAGTCCGGGCGAACAAATCCTGTATCAAGGACGAACTTTCAAAGTATATCGCGGCATGGGTTCGCTGGGGGCCATGATCAAAGGTTCCAGCGAACGCTACCGGCAGCGCGGCGGCGAGCGAACCCCCGGAAAACTGGTGCCCGAAGGAGTCGAAGGCCGCGTGCCGTTCAAAGGGCCTTTGAGCAGCTTCGTGTATCAGTTGGTCGGCGGGCTGAGAGCCGGCATGGGCTATTGCGGCACGCAGAACATCGAGGAGCTGCGCAGCAAAACGCGCTTCATCCAAGTCACATCGGCGGGGGTTAGGGAGAGCCATCCTCATGACATCGCAATTACGCAGGAAGCGTCGAACTACAGCACGCAATACGCAGCCGGCGAAAACTACTAGCCGCCTGTTGAAATTTTCAACAGGTTGCGTCATCGCAGGGATGCGATGCCAAAATAACAACGCAAGTTGTTATTTTGCGAGCTGCGAAGGGCTTTGCCCGGAGCTTGGCGAGGTTGAAAAATGCCAGGAGGGCATTTTTCAACGGGCTGCTAGGTGCCTGCCGGCGGCCGCCATGCTGGCCGCCTTGCTGCTGGCCGCCGGGGTCTGCCGCCCGCCGGCTCGTGCCGCCGATCCGGCGCCGCTGTTCCTGGCCGCCCGACAGTCCGACGACGACTCTTCTCCGCAGATGCGCCGCGCAGGCCCAGTTGCGTCTCGACCAGCGGGCTGCGGCCGTCGCCAACGCCAACCTGAAATGGAAGCCCTTTCGTCCGCAGGTAGCCGGCGCAACGTCTGAAGTCCCGTCGCAGGCTGCCGCGAATTCACAAGCGGATGGCGTCCGACAAGTGTCGGCCACCGAAGCCCTCCCGGCCGCGGAGCCAAAGACACGGCCGGCCGCGGAGCCAAAGACCCTGCCGGCCGCGGAGCCAAAGACCCTGCCAAGAACTCTGCCGGCCAGCCAGATTGCCAGCAGCGACGAAGAATCGCCGTTCCGGCGGGTGATTCCCCGTCCTTCGCGGAGCAGACTGCGGGAGGATATTCTGCGCGTCAGCCAGGACAGCGCGGATCCGTTTGGCGAAATGCCGGAACCGGCCCAGCAGGAGCTGCCGCCCACAAAGCCCCAGCCGCCGCGCAAGACCGCTCCGCTCGAGGCCCGGTCGATGCGGTTGAACCCAAGACGATTCCGCCGGCGGAAGATCCGTTCGCCAACGAGAACATGGAAGACACGCTGCCGTCCCCCGACGCGGTCAATCCGGACCGATATCGCAACGAACCGCCGTTTGCCTCGTCGGAAGCGACTCCGCCGGTCTCCTGCGAGCAGGACAAGCGCGAATGCGAAGCGGCTCTGATCAAACTCCGCAACACGACACTCGACAAACTCGATATCGACATCGCCGTGACCGGGCACGAAGGAGGAGATTTTCCCTGCGAATGCGCGCTGACCGGCGATTTCAACGGCCGCAATTGGTCCGGCACCACGTTCACCTTCAAGGCTTCGCTGCTCTGCCACAAGCCGCTGTACTTCGAAGAGGTGGATCTGGAGCGCTACGGGCACTCGCTCAATCCGCTTATCGGACCGGTCTGGTCGGGAGTGCATTTCTTCATCACGATTCCGACGCTGCCGTACCAGATGTCGCTGGCGCCGATCAACGAGTGCCAATACATCCTGGGCTATTACCGGCCGGGCAATTGTGCACCGTACCTGTTCCCCCCGATTCCGCTGAGTGCTGAGGCGGCATTGATCGAGGCCACCTCGGTCGTCGGCGGGTTCTTCATCTTGCGGTAAGTGGCGGGAACGGGGAGCAGTACCACAGAGACACAAAGGCACGGAGAAGCAACGAAGACGGAGGTGCGGTCGATTCAGGGCATGGCTGTCGGTGCGGCAGAACGCACCTGGGCAGCGCCTTACGGACGTCTGCCTTCGACACTCAGAAGAGGAGCCGCAAGCCACACCATTGGCAGACGATTGCAAACAACCAGGCAGCGCTCAGCGCAATCAGCAACAGTCCTCCCTTTGCGACCTTCTGTTTGTTGGCCGAGAAAGTGCAGATGAGACCAACGGCGGCAAACAGAGCCGCGGAGGCCGTCCCTTCGAAGGTTTGCCGCGCGGCATTGCGGTCCGCCAACCACCTAGCACCAAGCACGACCGCGACGGCCAAGAAAATCTTGAATCGGCCTGTCCATTCGACCCGCACCATAGCCCCATTCCCTCCTCTCCGTGCCTCTGAGTCTCTGTGGTAATCTTTGCCCAATCCCGCCTTCATCCTTCCGCTCGGCTGAGCTCGCCGCAGGCCGCCTTCCCGTCTCGCAGCAGCACCGTGGCTCCCAGGCCGTAAAACGTGTATTCGATGTCGCGGCCGGTGTCCCAGGCGGCGCCGCGGTAGCCGCCCTGATCCTCGTCGAGCGAGCGCACGTAAGCCAGGGCCGCTTGCCGATCGACCGCGCCCGGCTGTCCCAGGTCGGCCAGCGACAATAGGCCGGTAAACGTGCTCAGCAGGTCGGCGATCGGGATCCGCGTGTTCGCCCGCAGGCCGCCTTCGTCGGTTTGCATTTCGGCCAGAAAGTCGACGGCCGCGCTGCGGGTGGATTCGTCCAGCGCATCGAGCAGCGTTAGCAGTCCGACGGCGGCCGCCGTGGGATTGGTGCCGCTGCGCTTCATGGGGGCCATTTCCACGAATCCGCCGTCTTCGCGGCGCCGGTCGCGGACGAATTCGAGCAAACGCTCGGGCGCGACCAGCGGCAGCGCAAGCAACTGCTGCGCAAGCGCGACCAGAAACGTGTGATACAAACTGCTGGATTGCCCGGCGGCCGTCTTGGCATAGCCGCCGTCGGGGCGGCGGAGCGATTCGAGCGCCTCGGCCAGCGACGTGCCGCCAGGATTCTCCGCGGCCGGCCAACACGTCGATGCCGGCCGCACGGTTCAAGATCGCGGCGCTGTAGACCAGCGACAGAAAGTCGACGATCGGAATCTGGCCGGTCAGCCGCGAACTGAGAAATTCGCCGGCCTGGCGGGCAATCGCCTCGTCGAGTTCTCCGAGCAAGGCCAGGCCGCGCAGCGCGAAACTCGTGTAATACAGATCGCTCGGTCCCTCGCGGCCAGGAAAGCCCCCGTCGTCGCGGCGGGCTCCGATCAGGTAGGCCGAGTGTCGCGAGCGCCACGCGGCATCGGTTTCGGCCAGCCCGGCCGCCAGCCGAAGCATGAGTTGTTCAAGATATCCGGCCATCTGACGGCGCGACGTGCGGTGCGAGTTTGTCGCTGATCCACTGCGGAATCGGCATCGAGCGGAGTGAACCGTCGGCAAGCACGCGGCAACAAACGGATGTCATTTCCCCGGCCGCCAACACGCCGCGCTGACCGCGGAACTGAAAATCGTAGGTGACGCTCTTGCCGCCGAGCCGGACGATCCGCACTTCGATCTCGAAGGTTTCCTCGAAGCGGATCGACTGCTGGAAGTCACAGCGGGCGGCGACACGCGGCCAGGTGACCGGCCCCTGTTCGTCGTGATCGAAGACACTCAGACCCACGTGGCGCAACAACTCGTGTTCGGCCTCTTCCATCCATTGGAAGAACACGGAAAAATGCACGATGCCAGCCGCGTCCGTATCGCGGAACTCGGCTCGGCACGTGGTCTGAAAGGTTTGCGGCATGCAGGCCGTCGAGCGACGATTCGATTTCCGCAAACGCTAGTCGGAAACGTACGGCAACAGCGCCATGAAGCGTGCCCGCTTCACCGCCAAGGTCACCGCGTGTTGGCTGGCAGCCGTACAGCCGCTCTTGCGGCGGCCCACGATCTTGCCCTGCCGATTGGTCAGCTTGGTAAGCAGGTCGAGGTCCTTGTAGTCGACATACATCGGCCGTGGGCGCTGGCCGTCGACGAAGACAGGATCCTTCTTCTTGGCTCGAACCTTGTTCTTGTTGGACCGCCGCTTGGTCGCGGGTCGGGCAAATTTCTTGGCCATAGGAACTATCGCTCGAATCGTTGCTGGGAAATGTTCGTAAAAAAGCAAAACCGCCGCGTCCGCGGTCCGCGGCGCTTTGCTGCTGGTTGAGTTCTCTCCACGCTGCGCGGTTCAGAGCAGCGCGCTTGGGAGCGGTGTGACTCGGAGCAGAGCCGGCTAGGAATCGTCCCGGCCGTATCCGCCACCGCCACCGCCGCTGCGTCCCCCGCGTCCGCCGCCGCCACCACCACCGTAGCCGCCGCGTCCGCCACCACCACCACCACCACCATAGCCACCACTGCGTCCGCCACCGCCACCGCCGCCGCCGTAGCCGCCACGTCCGCCGCCACCACCACCGCCGGGGCTGCGTTCGCGGGCTTCATTGACCGTGATAGCGCGACCCTCCATCTCGGTGCCGTTGAGCGCCTGGATGGCCGCCTGGCAACCTTCATCGCTCTCCATCTCCACAAATCCAAAACCGCGGGACCGGCCGGTATCGCGGTCGGAGATTACCTCGGCCGACCGCACGGTCCCATGAGCACTGAACAGGGTCTCCAAACTGGCCGACGTCGTCGACCAGGGGAGATTACCGACATAAATCTTCTTCGCCATCACAAGGTCCTTTGCGTGCCGCGGGGCAGAGTCTTGACCAACGTTAAAAAGAAGGCGCCGCCGCCTCGCCCCAAGGCGCTGCGGTGCCTTTGAAACACGAACAGATCAACTTAATTTACCTGTTTCGCCGCGCCATCTGCAACCCTAATCGATGAAAAAGATGGGCCGACTCCGGCGCTACGTCGATCTTTGTCCAGGGTGGGTGCGCTGGAAAAGCCCAAACCGGCGGACGGCGACAGTCATCTACCTGCCGGTCTCCGGCGACCGCTGCGGCGAGGAATCCCCTCTGGCGTGGCAAGCGGTCAGCCCACCGGCCGAAAGCGGCTACCGCAGGACCTCGGGCCGCTCGGACAGCGGGTGCTGCCGGTTTTGCCAGCAATCGAGGTCGTCCAGCAGCGGGCCGGCCGATTCGCCCACGTGGCCGGCCAGCAGGTCGCCCAACCGCTGCCGGTGCTGCGGGTGAACGCCCAGGAACTCGAACGGGCAGAAGCCCTCGGTTGCAAACGCCGCGATCAATCGCCGCATGGATCGCTCGTCCCGGGCGAGGCCCTCGGCCCAGTTGCCGAGCTGGCCGGCCGAGCAATCGCCGTGTGCAAGCGCCGCGATCACGGACGCGGCGGCGAGCTCGGCCGAGCGCAGCCCAAACCAAAGGCCGGCCGAAAACAGGGGATCCCAACCCGCAAGCGCGTCGCCGACGAGCACCCAGCCGTCGCCAGCCGCCTGTCGCGACGACCAACTGAAATCCCGACACACGTGGAACGAACCCGTCAGCCGAGCATCGGCCAGTCGCTCCACGACCGCCGGGCACTTCACGAGTTGCTCTTCGAAGACGCTTTCCGCCTTGCCCTGTCCGTCGGGCAGGCTTTGGCAATTGCCGATCACGCCAATGCTAACCTGATTGTCGGTCAGCGGAATGAACCAGAACCAGGCCCGGCGATCCTGCGTGCGCAGGAACAAGCTCGACCCGCCGTCGATGCCGGTCGCGCGCAGCCCGTTTTCGTAGAGTGCGCAGACCGCCATTCGCTGGGGGGCTGGACTCGGCAGGCGCAATCCCAATCGCTCGGCCAGCGGCGAGCCGGTCCGGTCGTATCGACGATCACCCGGCCGGCAACTTCCTCCGTGCGTCCGGCTTGCGCCACGAGCCGTACTCCCCGGGCCCGATGGCCTTCGAACAGCACGCTGGCGGCCCGAGCACCGTCGCAAATCACAGCCCCGCGGGCGATCGCCTGCCGCCTCAGCAGCTCGTCGAACTGGCTGCCGGCGACTTGCCAGGCCAGGGGTAGCCCGGCCATCGCTGGCCCGGCCACAGGTTGGCCGGCGTGGCGGAATTTTTCTGCCGGCTGGCCCGTGGCGCCGATCAATTCGGTGGCATATTTCGGCACGAATTTGCCGGATCGCAACAGGTCGACGGCGCCCAGCCGATCGAGCACGGGCAAGCTGGCGGGCAGGAGCGACTGGCAAAGCGAAAACCGCGGCGCAGCGGTCCGGCTCGACCAACAGCGTACGCCGGCCCGCGGCAGCGATCAGCCCCGCGGTCGCCGAACCGGCCGGGCCGGCACCCAATACGATGCAGTCGAACGCAGCGTCCATTCCTTCGCCTCGCTGGGATGTCCGGCCTCAAGCGGGAATCGGGGTCACGATTTCAAGCAGTTCCACCGCCGGTTCGCCGCTGAAGTCGATTCGGGCGGTCCGGCCGTAGGTGGGGTCGGTCGTGGTCAGGCCGAAGAGTTTGCGCAGGTCCGCTCCCGGCGTCACTTTCCACAAACGCATCAGATGGATTTCGCGGTGCACATTGTGGTTGATGAGCACGCGCGCCGACGGGGGTCTGCTGACTTTCGATTTCGCGCCGCACGGCGTCGCTGACATGGGCAAAGTTCAGCCGCACGATGCCGAACTGCACGATCCGACCGTCACTTTGGCGGGCCAGCAGGATCTTGCGGGCGTAGTGCTGGCCGGTCAGCGATGTCTGAAGAACCTTGACGTCCACCGGCGAGTGGTGGAACTGTTCGACGGTCACCGTCATGTGGTTCTGGTGCGCAAGCAGCGCGCGGTACTCGGGGGGCATTTCGGCGGGCGTCACTTCGGCGAACTGCCCCAGGTCGTCCGGCTGGGGATAAAACAGCGCGACCAGCGCACCGAGAATAGGCGTAGCGCCAGGCTGAGTCATGAGGATGCCGCCAAATGCAGGCTGCCGCTAAAGGAGGGTTACGTTTGGCGGGCTGCGGCGGGCTAAGTCACGAACGAAAAATAACATCGGCTCGCACAACTCCTCTCCCCGCAGGGACAGGGTAGGGTGCGGGTTGACGAAATGCCGAAATCGATTTTCGTCCGTTTCTAGGTCCGGGCAGCCGTCGGGGTGAGGTTGGTCAGGGCGGGAACGACGACCAGCGGCGGGTCGTCGGCCGGCCGGTCGAGAACCGTATCGATCAGGTAGTACATCAAGCGGCGCAATTCATCGGGCTGGATTTCGTCGGCGACCGACTCGGCGCGCTGTCGATACTTGTCGACCAGGTTTCGCGCCTTCTCGAACACGCCGGCCTGCTGGTAGAGCTTTCGCACTTCGGCCAGGCGCGCCGGGCCGGCCGCAGTATCCGACACCAGGCGTTCGAGTTCCTGCCGGTCGCCTTCGCCGAGCGCTTCCAGGGCCAATGCCCAGAGCAAGGTGGGGCGTCCGCCGAGCACGTCCGCGCCGCTGGTCAGCTTGTTGATGGTCGTCGCGCGCCAATCGGCCAGGTCGTTGAGAATCTGGAAGGCCATCCCCAGGTGTCGGGCGAATTGGGTCAATCGTTCGGCGTTTTCGCCCAAGGGTCCGGCCAGCCGCGCGCCGGTGTGGAGCGCCGCCTCGAACGCGGGAGCCGTCTTGAGAGCATAGATCCGCAGCGCGTCCAGCGCGGTCAGCCGCCGGTTGCCGCCGCGGCCTTGAGCGCCGTCGCGCCACAGCAATTCGGCTCCCTGTCCCTCCGACAATTTGAGATGCGCATCGGCCAATCGATCGAGGATATCGGCCGCCACGTCGGGGCCAATCTGGCCGGCCTGGCGACTGATCAGCCGGTAGCCCAAGCCGATCAGGTAATCGCCGACATTGATCGCCGTGGCCGTTCCGTATTTGCAGTGCAGCGTTTGGTCGCCGTAGCGGTAGGGGTCGTTGTCTTCGATGTCGTCGTGAACCAGCGAAGCTTTGTGAAAGGCCTCGATCGACAGCGCCGCGCGCTTGATCGAGTCATCAATGCTCTCCAGATGCGCGGCCCCGTCCGACTGCGTGCCGCGGCCGCCGGTCAGGGCGTCGTAGACTGCCAGGGTGATGAATGGGCGGGAGTATTTGCCTCCCTTGGCCAGGAAATCGTAGGCAATGGCCTCGGTGCCGGCGATCGGGTCGATTTCGCCGATCAGACTGGGCTCGCCGATCGGACCGGCCCCGGCGACGCCCGTGCCGTTCGCCCCGGTCAGGGCTTTCTGGCCTCGGCTGCGTGGCGCCAGCCGCTCGAGCTGGGCCGGTTCGAACAAGCCGGCCGCCGCCCGCATCAGATGCACGTACGGCGCGCGTCTGCACCGGCGCGGAACGATGCTCGACGCGGATCATTCCGGCCACCCAATCCTCGTCGACCGAGGTGTTGCGACAATCGCTCGACAGCAGCGGCACGGCCATGCAGGGGATGCCGGCCAGCAGGATCTTGTCGATGGCCTTTTCCAGCACGTTCAGACAGGCCACGCCGACGATCGCGTCGACATAGCCGCTGACGATGATCTTGAGCACGATCGGCGAGCCCTCGGCCACCAGCACCTTATAGCCCAGCTCTTCGGCCGCGGAGCGAAAATCGGCGATGCTGCACGCCCCGCACTTCTTGCAGTCCAGGCCGAAATCGTCGTAGTCGGCCGGACAGCCTTCGGCATGCTTGAGGCAATGCGGCAGCAGGAACAGCCGGCGGCTGGGCGGGACCGCCGCCACCTGGTCGTGCCAGAATGCCGATACCAGCACCACCATCGTCCAGCCGAGATAGCCTTCGGCCAGGCCCATCTCGGCCAACAGTGCCCGAGAAATCGTTTCCAGTTCGTCCTTGCCTAGCGGACGCGACTTGTCCAGCCGCGCCGCCAGTTCGACCGCCCGGGCGCAGGATCCGCTCGCGATCGGCCTTCGTCTCGGGCACCGATTTCAAATGGCTGGTGTTGCGGCGGCGCGATCGCGTGCCGGCGGCCGCGGTCGGCTCGGTCGGGAGCACGCTCGAATTGGCGGGAACGGTTGCCAAGGCTCTGGCTCGCTTAAGTCTCGAGAACGGATGCGGGAGTGACGCTAGACCGAGGTCGGCGCGGCCGGCTGCGGAAGTCGGCGCCGCATCGCCTGGCCAAGTGCGGCTACCGTGAAGATCAGCGGATAAAGGGTCTCATAGTACCACAGCTTAGCAAAGTAAAACCCGATCGGCGAGCACTCCCCATGCCGGCCGGTCTCGACCGCCCGCAACAGCCACTCCAATCCGCGATCGAGCGCCACCGTCTCGAGCCCGCCGGCGGCAAAACCGGCCAAGGCTTCGACGGCCAAGGCCGTCTCTTCCACGCTCGAGCTGGCCGGCGATCCTGGGTCCCGCGGTGCGTCGCCCCAGCCGCCGTCGCCATTCTGCACGCTCACCAGCCAGTCGATGGCCCGGCGGGCTGCCGCGTTGCCGCGCGGCGCCAAATCTCGCAGTGCTAGTAGAACTCGTGCCGTGCCGTAAATCAAATTTTGTTCCGCCGGATCGTACTGATTTCCGAACCACAGCGGTTCCCAACTCCCCGCCGCCGACTGGTGTTCGGTCAAATAGCGCAGGCCCCGGTCGATGGCGGGTGCGATCCGCCGGGCCAGATCCGCCTCGCCGACCGGCTGGCCGGCGGTGAGCGTCAGTTCGTCGCGCCAAGCGTGTAGCGCCCGCAGCGCATGGGCCGTCAGGTCGCAACCGCTGCGATCGAACGGCAATTGCCCCCAGCCGCGGCAGAACGTCGGCCAGCCGCCATCCCGGTTCTGCAAGTTCAGCAGCCACAGGGCGCCTGGCCGGGCCGCGGCCAGCGTGCGCAGGCGGGTGCCGGCATCCGTCCCGCTCCAGGCGGCCAAGGCCAAGCAGTGCGCCGGCCGTGTCATCGGCATCCGGCACTCCCCCTGACAAATCGGTCCAGGCCCAGCCCCCCGGCTCGGCTCCGGTGAACGCGTGGGTCTCTTGGTGCTGACAATCCAGCAGCCAATCCCAACAGGCCAGCCGGCCCGGGTCCTCGCCGCCGCGGCATAAGGCACCCGCTGCGAGCGTCGTGTTCCAGGTGGCCAGGTTGGTGTCGATCGGCCAACTGCCGTCGGCGCGGACCGAGTCGACGAGGAACCGCGCGCCGCGCACGGCCACCGGATGATTCGCCCGGCCGATGGCCGCCAGGCTCATCACCACGAAACTCGTCAGCGGCACCGCCTCGAGATATCCGCCGCTGGCCGGCTGCTGCGACTCGATGACCCGCAGGCTGCGATCCCGCGATAGTTTGCGGATCAGCCAAAGGATGGGGTTTTTTGGTCGGCGGTGGTGATATCGCGCCTGGCCGATCGCCACCAGGGCCGGAATGGCGTAGCTCACGACCGGCAGCCGCACGGCTTTCCAGAGCCGCGGGGGCAGGCAGGCCAGTTCGAAGGGCAGGGCGGGCACTTCGGCCCAAGAGACTTGCCCGGCCAAGGCGCAGTTCGTCAGGATCGGAGCGGCAAACGTCTTGTCCCGGCCATAGCGGCGGCGCAGGGCCGGCACGCCTCCTTGCCGTGTGAAGTACTGCTCGGCTCGCTCCAGAGCCGCGGCATGCTCGGCCGCCGCACCAGCCAGGCGCACGGCGGCATTGCAAAGCATCGTGGTGGCGATGTTCGACAAGCTGCGGTCCGTGTCGCCCCAGCCGCCGTCCGCATTCTGCTGTGCGATGAGCCAACGCACGCCACCGGCGATCAATCGGCTGCCGTCCGCCCGGCAACTCGGGCCGGCTTCGGCCGCATTGCCAGCTTGCGCGACCAGCGCCAGCGCGCTGATCGCGGTGGCGGTCGACAGGGCCGAACTCGATAGCCGGCCCACCCAATGGCCCGACGGCTCGCAAGCGGCCAGCAAATCCCGGCGGGCTTGCTGGTAAGCCGCCGTCAACCGCTCGAATGTGAACATCGTTGCCATCGTGCCCTGGTGCGACAAATCCGCCAACGTGCAAGTGTAAATGGCATGTCTGGGTGTGTCGAGTTCGTCGGCGGTCGCGTCCATTCGCCGGTCAACATGCCGCGAGACCGCCGCGGCTGCTATAATCGAACCGGCCCCAATGCGATGCCGCGATGCTGCCGGCCGCTGCCATGCCCGTTTTTCGTTTGCCCCGGTGAATCATGTATCTGCGAATGGCCACGCGCCTGCTGACCCGGACCGATCTGCGGTTGCTGTGGAAGCTGGCCTACAACATGGGCTTTAAGGGCATGCGGTCGGTGCAGAAGCATAAACGCCGGCTCAGGCAGGGCCAGTTTTTTCCGCCGTTCTTGTACGTCTCGATCATCAACAGTTGCAACCTGCGCTGCCAGGGTTGCTGGGTCGACGTCGACGCCCGGCAGCAGACGATCGATCTGGCCGCCATGAACCGCCTGATCGACGAGGCCAAAGAGGCCGGCAACCGCTTCTTCGGCATCCTGGGGGGCGAACCGTTCTTGCACCCCGAACTGTTCGACATCCTGGCGGCGCATCCGCGATTGCTACTTCCAGATTTTCACCAACGGCCAATACATCACGCCCGATGCGGCCAAGCAGCTGCGCGGCTGGGCAACGCGACGCCGCTGGTCAGCATCGAAGGCACCGAGATCGTCAGCGACGATCGCCGCGGCCGCCCGCACGTGCTCTCCAAGACGATGGCCGGCTTGCAGAACTGCCTGGATCAGCGGCTGATCACCGGCGTGGCCACCAGCCTGTGCCAGACCAACTTCGACCGACCTGCTAACCGAGGCCTGGGTCGATCGGCTGATTCGGATGGGCGTGCTCTACATGTGGTATCACGTCTACCGGCCGGTGGGCCCCGACGCGCGGCCGGAGCTGGCGCTGACGCCCGAGCAGCAGCGGCAGGTGCGGCAATTCGTTGTCGACATGCGCGTGAAGAAGCCGATCGGCGTGATCGACGCCTACTACGACCATCGCGGGCAGGCACTTTGCCCGGCGGCCAACGGACTGAGCCATCACATCAGTCCCTGGGGGGACATCGAGCCTTGCCCGATCGTGCAGTTCGCCAAAGAATCGATCCACACGCCGGGCCACCTCCGCGACAAGTTCGTGCATTCCGAGTTTTTGACCGACTTTCGCCGCGTGGCGGCGCAATGCCACGCGCGGCTGCATCGTGCTGGAGCGGCCGGACCTGCTGCAAGCCGTGGTGGCCAAGCATTCGGCCCGGGATACGACGGCCCGGCAGCGCGCCACCCAAGAGCTCGAGGCCATGCTGCCGCGCCCCTCGCAGGACGATCGCGAGCACCAGATTCCGGAGAAGAGCTGGTTCTATTGGCTGGTGAAGAAGTTCTGGTTCAACGACTTCGGCGTCTACAAGGGGGGCCATCCGCTGGCTCGGCCCAAACCGCGCGAAGTCGCGACGTTCAAATGAACCGTCCTTCGCCGTGCCGCCGGCACTACAAATCCAAATCGAGCTGATCCATCAGCCGGTCGAGATCGTCTTTCGGTCCTTGCGGCTGGCCCGTCTGACGCTTGGGAATGCCGACGGTCAGACCGACCGCGTCGCGCCCCGTGGCCACCAGTTCCACGTCGCGCTCCTGCGCCGCGACCTCGATGGCATTGGGCGCCGCCGAACAATTGCGACAGATCGATCTTCAGCCCGCCCGCGTTTTCGTCCGGGCTGCCGGCAATGGCCGGCGACTTGTGCTGCGGAAAGATGATCGCGTTTTCCGGGCAAACCCGGCTGCAGGCCGGGCAACCCTTGCGGCAGTTATCGGGCTGCTCGACCAGGATCGTGTCCAGGCCGTCGACGCCGTACACGCCGAACAGGCAGAAGTCGATGCACTCCATGCAATTCGTGCAGCGGCTGTAATCGATCACCGGATACCACCGCCGGGCCGGAGTCTCTTCGACGCGAATCGGTCCCTGTATGAGCGGTGCATCCGCGCCGGGCGTGCCGTTTTGTGCGGACGCCTCAGCGAGTGGACCGGGCCCGAAGCCGAAAGTCACCGGGGCGGCTGCTGCGGGCGGCACGGAATCCGCCGGTGCCGCCGGTTTGGCTGCCGGACTGCTGTTCCAGCCGAGCAAATCGACGGTCTCGACAGTCGCCTCGCGAGCGATCCGCCGGATCTCGTCGAGATACACGCCAGCCGCGGCGGCGTGCGCAGATCGAGATGATAGATCGTGCGCGGCGGCAGATTGCGCGGGCCGACGCGCTGGGAGCCGTCGGCCGCGGCGGCGGATTCTGCCTCGGCTTCCGCCGGATCGTCTTCGTCGTCTGCGAAATCTTGGTCGTCGGCTTTGAGCAGCGTGGCGCCGAACTGGCCGCGGACGCCGCTGCGGTCGAGCGTCCAATGCGCTGCCCGCGGAAACAGCCAGCTCAGCACGATCATGTCGCCGCCGATGCCGCTCAGGCAGAGCATGCCAGTGCTCTCGGGCGCCAGGTCATACAGATGCGGGATGACCGTGACTTCCAGCCCGCGCTCGCCGAGCAGGTTGGCGACGATGTCCTCTTCGAGCTGGCGCTTTTGCGGGCTGGCGCTTTGCCCCTGCGAGACGACGACGGTGATGCGTTTGGCCATGGGACTAACGGATTGGGCAGCGCTCGGGGTGGTTGCGAAAAAAACGCGGTTTCACTCGTTCATCTGACCCTTGATCGTTCGCTCGGCCACTTTCCAGGCTGCTTCCAAATGTAACAGGTACTCGTCCGGGGACAACAAGGACTGGCCCTCGGCCTCCATCGAGAATAACCAGCCGCGCTGGTACCCGTCGACGTTGATCAGGGCCGGATCGGCCAAAAGCTCGGCATTGAACTGGCGCAAAGTGCCGGCCACCGGCGCGAACAAGTCGCTCTCGGCCTTCGAGCTTTCGATCGCCCCGATCTCCTGACGTTCGGCCAGCCGCGTGCCGGCATCGACGATCCAGTCCAGAAAGTAGACGTCTTGCAGCAGTCGCACGGCGTAGGCGGTGAAGCCGAAGCGATACAGCCCGTCGTGCTCTCGGGCCCACATGTGGTTCTTGGCGTAACGCCGATCGGTCGGAAACCGGGCTTCGAACTGGCCCATGTGAAAGACCAGCTCGGCGGTCATGTGTAGCGGACTCCCTGATGCTGCGGCTCGAAAAACGCCGGCAGCAGGGCATCGGCCCGCAGCAATCCGGACCGGGTGAGATGAATCTGGTCGCCGTCGATCGCAAGGTAGCCGTCGGTCTGAAATTGCCGCCAGCTTTCGTCCCAGTGTTCGAGAATGTCGACGGCGAACTTGCGGCGGAAATAGTCCGCGTCCAGATGCCCGGTCTTGAGCTGCAAGATCATCTCCCGCACCAGCAATTGGTGCGGCGTGGGCCGCAGGCCGCGAAACAGCGGCAGCTCGCCCCGCTCGAGCGGACCGACATAGCCGGCCCAATCGGGTTGATTCTGATAGTGAACGCCGGACGCGTGCCCGAAACTGGCCACGCCGGTGGCCAGCAGGTCGGAGCCGTGCCAGAGGTTGTCGCGGTAGCTGAAGTTCACCTTGGTCTTGTCCTTGACCATCGTATAGGCGCTCGACACGCCGTAGCCGACGGTCGCCAGTTCGTCGAAAGCGTAATCGACCCAAGCCCGCTTGGTGGGCCAATCGGCAACCGGCGATTCCACCTGGTTACCCAACATGTCTTTGGAATAGACCGTGTTGAACGGCAACTCCATTTGATAGATCGTGACGCTGTCGGGATCGAGCGCGATCGTCCTGCGCGACGCTGTCCTTCCAGTTGTCCCAGGTCTCGCCGACCATGCCGGCGATCAGGTCGATGTTGACGTTGGGAAAGCCGGCGGCGCGGATCCACTCCCAGGACTTGTACACCTCGGCCGACAGGTGGGCTCGGCCATTCTCCTCCAGCACCGCATCGCCGAAATTCTCGACGCCCAGGCTCAGCCGGGTCACGCCCAGCTCGCGCAGCGTCTGGATCTTGGGCTGCGACAGCGTGCCGGGCTCGCACTCGAACGTGACTTCCTCGGCATGGTCCCAATTGATGTTGGCCCGCAGCCGGTCGACGAGTGACGTCAATTGCTTGGCGCTCAGGAACGACGGCGTGCCGCCGCCAAAATAAACGAACCGGAACGGTCGGCCCCCCATGATCGGCAGGCGGCTGACCAGTTCGATCTCGCGCGACAGGGCCGAGACATAAGCCTCGACGTCGCTGGAATTCTTGTCGGTATAAACGCGGAAGTAGCAGAACTTGCAGCGCTTGCGGCAAAACGGAATGTGCAGATACAGCCCCAGCGGCGCCGGCTCGCTTTGGCCGGCCACGACGATCGGCGGCGACGCGAGCGCTTGCCGCACGTCGGTCAGTTGTTCCGCCGTCCATTGCGAGAATGGCGGGTAGTTCGAAATGAAATAACTGCCGACTTCGGTCTTGTTGGTTTCGGTGGCCATCGTACGGTTGCTTTCGAGCGCGGCAAAATGAAAAGCGGCCGGTCGGAAATGTTGCGGTAGTGTCGCTGCAGGCTATTGGTACTCGGTCACGCTGTTAAGCCCGCCGGCTGCGTCCGGCGGGCGGGCTGCACGTCACTATCAAACTCGGCGCCCCACCGGCCGCCGCCGGTGGGCTTGACGTGATTCATCGTCGCGGCGCCGCAGGGTGCCGCGCCACCCCTCTATTTTTCTCCAAAACAATACAGCACGCCATCCTGATTCCCGATCACCAGCCGGCCGGCTGCGACCGCCGGCGAAGCGACGAACTGGCCCCCCGCCTCATAAGTCCAGATTTTTTCGCCGGTTTTCAAGTCGAGCGCATACAGCCGGCCGTCGGCCGAGCCCACGAACACGCGCTCGCCGACGACCACCGGGCAGGAATCGACCCGCGATCGCGTGGCAAAGCTCCAGGCGGTCGAGCCGTCGACCACGTGGAAGGCATGCACCAGCTTGTCGCGCGCTCCGACGATTGCCAGGTTGGCGGTCACCGCGGCGGACGAGCGGAACGATTGGCCGCGGTCGGCTTTGTTTTGCCACTGTACGGTCAACTCGCGCCAATTGATGGCAAAGAACGTGCCCGCCTCGGTGCCGAAGAATACCTCGTTGCCGAGCACGGCCGGCGTGGCGCCGGTCGGCGAGTCGATCGGGACGGCGCCGATCTCCTTGCCTGCGTCCAGGTCGATCACGTGCAGCTTGCCGTCGCAGCCGGCGATGAACGCGCGTCCGTCGACCACGGTGGGCGAGCAGCGGATCTGGTCCTGGATGGCGTACTTCCAGGCCTCGTTTCCGGTCTTGGCATCGAGCGCGTAGAGCGTGGCGTCTTGCGAACCGAACAGCACGAGATCTTTGTAGAAGTTGGGAGCCGAGTCGATTTCGGCGTTGGCCTCGTGCCCCCACAGCACCTTGCCGCTGGTGGCGTCGAAGCAATAGAACTTTCCGTCCGTGTCGCCGGCATAGACCCGGCCGTCGCGCACCGCGGCCGAGGCCGAGAATCCCAGATCGGTGTGATACTGCCATTTTTGCTCGCCCGTCTTCAGGTCGACGGCGTAGAAGTTGCCGTCCAGCGAGCCGACGAAAACAATCCCGCCGGCAATGACGGCCGTGGCCTCGAAGCCACCGTCCTTGCCGGCTTTGAATTTCCACAGCACGTCGAGATTCTTTGGCAAGCTGCCCTGGGCCACGCCGCTGGCCAGCGCATCGCCGCGAAACAGCGGCCAGGCGTCGGCGGGCGGCGCGGCGCGGCGCCGCTGCCGGCAGGGCCAGCGCAGCGAGCATGGCCAGTGCGCGAAATCGCCCCTGCCGGCCGGCGCTGCCGGAAACCGAATCTGCGATTTGGCTGGTGACCCGCGCTCATGTTATCGATTCGCAATTGGTTCCACTCGCCATCCGGTAGCCACCGTTTCAAAACGCGGTTTCGTAAAGTTCGAGCAGTTCCGCCTCGCCCACGGTGCGAGGATTGAACTTGCCGGTCCATTGTTTGGCCGCATCGGCCGCCATGTCGCGCAAGCTGTCCTGCCCCACGCCGCACTGCGAGAGCCTGGCTGGCAGCCCCGCCTTGCGAACCAAATCGGCCACGAATTCGGCCAGGCCATCGCAACCGCTGTCCGGCGGTGGAAACCCATTGGCGCCGCCCGTGCCTTCGAGCAGGTCGCGATACCAGGCGCCGAATTGCGGCCCCGTTGAAACGAATCACGTGCGGCAGCATCAGCCCGATCGCCTGCCCGTGCACGATGCCGTAGCGGGCCGTCAGCGGATTGGCCAGTGCGTGCGTGGCCCCGAGCATCGAATTCTCGATCGCCAGGCCGGCAAACGCGGCCCCCAGTTGCATGCCGCTGCGGGCGTCCAGATCGCTCGGATCGTCGAGCACGCGGCTGAAATTCTCGCCTACTAGCAGCCAGGCCTCGCGGCTGAAAGCCAGCGACAGCGGCGTGCGGGCGCTGGTGACATACGTTTCCAAGGCGTGGGCCAGCGCGTCGATCCCGGTCAGGGCGGTAACCCGGGGCGGTTGCGACACGGTCAACTTGGGATCGAGAATCGCGATGCGGAACGAGGCCTTCTTGTCGCCGCAGGCCATCTTGACATGCGTCTTGGCGTCGGAAATCAGGGCGAACGATTGGGTCTCGCTGCCGGTGCCGGCCGTGGTCGGCACGGCGATCGTCGGCAGCATCGGACGCGTGGCTTTGCCGATGCCCCAATAGTCCTGCATCCGGCCGCCGTTGCTAAACAGAAAGTTGATGCCCTTGGCGCAGTCCATCGAACTGCCGCCTCCCAGGCCGACGATCAACTCGGGCTCGTAGCGGCGGGCGATTGCCAGGCCCGCTTCGACGTGATCGGTCGTCGGGTTTTCCGCCACGCCGTCGAACGATTGCGGATCGATGCCGGCCCGCCGCAGCGCTGCCAGGGCCCGCTCGGCGTGGCCGGCCAACACGATGCCCGGATCCGTCACCAGCAAAGCCCGCCGGGCACCCAGCTCGCCGGCCAATTCGCCCAGCGACTCGATCTTGTCGGGCCCGAATACGATCCGCGTCCGCGGCTGGTAGTCGAACGAAATCATGGGTCACTCGGGCTTTGGCGGCGGGGATCGGTCGGCGGTCGGTCGCATCGGCATGTTTCTCCGGCCGCCCCCGCGGCCTCAAGCGCCGCCGCGTGCCCCGAGCGCGGGCGACCACACGGGGCGGGCGGATCGCGGTCTCTAGTGGGCGGCGGCCAACTTCTCCTGGGGTATCTGGAACGCGCGGCGCGAAACAGAAACTCGACGATGTTGCCTTCGTGCGGTTGCAGCCAGTCCAGCTTGATCGTGGGAATCGCTCCGATGTTCAAACGGTCGATGTGCGTGGCATCGGTCAAGCGGCGAGCGAATGCCGGATCTTCCGTGATGGCGCTGCAAACCAGCGTCGGCCCGATCGACTCGAGCATCTTTTCCTGGGGGCATTCGACCACGGTGACGAACGGGAACATGTATTCCTTGCGGGCGATCGCCGCTTGCGGCGACGCACAATGAATCACCGTCGGCCGCAAGTAGGCGCAGCGCTCGAGCTCGACCAACCGCGGACCGTAGCGGGCCGTCATGTGCTCGACGCCCGGCTCCTTGAGGTCGGCTTCGATCGACTTCCACACGGCCGAGGCCACGCCCGGCACCGTAAAGGCAGCCAGTCCGGCCTGCGGATCTTCGGGCGGTTTGACTTCGACCGGGCCGATCCGCTCTGCGAGCGCCTGGGCGATCTCGCGCGTGTGCCGCGAGGCCCAAACACCCGAGCAGTTGATGCAGCCCCGCCCGCTGTTCAGGTACACGCTGTCGGCCATCAGGGGGATGTATTTTTCCCACTGGTCGACCAGGTCGTCGCCGAGCAGGATCTTGCTGAAGCCGGGTCCGTGGGCCTGCACGCGGGGGTTGCCCTTGTAGCGCTCGACCGTGGCTTCCCCGCCGAAGATCATGCTCCGCTGGCAACTGGCCAGCACCGCCGCGCCCACGTCGCCGCCGCCGGGATAAATCGAGATTGCTTCGGCCGGAATGCCCGCCTCGACGAAGGCCGAGGCCATGCGGTAGGGGGTCCAAGGCTCCTGCGGCCCCGGCTTGAGCACCAGCCCGATCTGCATCGGAATCACCGGCAGCCACAGCGTGTGCACGCCGGGCGAGTTCGACGGCAACACCAATCCCAGCACCGGCGACTGGGCCTGGTAGCTGACGATCACGCCGCGGTCTTCCAGTCCGTAGCCGTTCGACAGGATGTCCAGCGGCAGGCCCCGGGTTAGCGCGTCGAGCATCTGCTGCATGTGCGTGAGCACGAAGAAATTCTTCTGCATGTTGCCTTTGCACATGTGCTCGGGCAGGCCCGTGGTGGCCGATTGCTGGCGGGCGAATTCGTCGGGCGATTGTTTGCCGTCGCCCAGGGCCAGCGTGCCGTTGAGATACAACTCGGCCGCCTTCTTGATCCGCTGGATCAACTCTTCGCAGGGTATCTTGCGCAGCGCATCACGGGCCTGCCCGGCCTTGCGCATGTCGCGCTCCACCAGGCCGCCGTTGGCCTGGCTGACCTTGGCAATGGGCTCGCCGGTCATGAAGTGCACGACCTGGTCAACTTCGAGCGACTCGTACGGCTGGCCCCAGCGCAGGATGGGAATGTTGAGCACGGTATTGTTGCTCCGCTTGGTTAATACACGCCGACGGTGGTGGCTTCGGCCAATTCGTGGAACGGCCGCACGCCGCTCACCCCGTCCCAGGGATATTGCAAATACGGCTTTTCACGCTCCCCTTCGTCGCGCTCCATGAAGCCGGGCACGAAGAACTCTTTGGTCAGCGTGGTCAGCTTCACGCGGCCGGTCTGGCCGTAGTCGACCACGCGGTCGTAATCGTCGAAGGCCACCACTTCGATCGCCGCCCGGGGTTGCGGCGCGTAGTAGCTGATCTTGTAGCCGTCGGCCTTGCTGACCGGCTTGGAACAGGCCAGGCCCATCAGCGTGTTGCCGTAGGTGGGCGTCATGTAAACGCCTTCGAGAAACTCTTCCATCGCAAAGCGGGTCCACTGCGGCGTGAACTCGGTGCCGCCGGAAAAGATGCCGGTAATGCCGGCCTGGCGGATCGAGCTGCCGCGCTTCTCCAGCGCCGTGGCTAGCGATTCGAGCAGCTTGGGGGTGGTGAACATGCAGCGAATGTCGTGGCCGGCGCCCAGGATGGTGATCGCCTGGTCGATGCAGTGCTCTTTGTAGGCTTCGAGATGCTCCATCCAGCCTTTCTTGATCAGCTTGATCACCCAGCGCGGATCCAGGTCGATGCAGAAGCAAATGCCCCCCCGAACCTGAGCCAGGTGCTCCACCGCCAGCCGCAGACGCCGCGGGCCCGACGGGCCCAGCATCAACCAGTTCGAACCGAGCGGAAAATACTCGTCGGGCAGCGTCTTGCTGAACAGCGAATAATCGGTGCGGAAGTCGTCGATGGCGATCCGGCTCTTGGGCACCCCGGTCGTGCCCCCCGTCTCGAACACGTACACCGGCTTGTCGGCGAGCGCCCTGGGCACCCAGCGGCGCACCGGTCCGCCGCGCAGCCATTCGTCTTTGAACGGCTCGAACTTCTTCAGGTCGTCGAAGTTCTTGATGTCTTTGAGCGGGTTGAATTTGAGCGTCTTGGCGTATTCCAGCCAGAATGGGCAACCGGTCGATTCGTGGAAATGCCAGGCGACCGTCTCCACGGTGTGGGCGTCGAGTTGCTGCCGGGCCTGGCGGGTGCGATCGGACAATTGGGGATCCGTGCCGGTTTCCAGTGCGCTCAAGGCAAGCTCCTAAGTATCTTGGGCGGGATCGCATGCAGGTGGGAGACGCGCCGCCAAAAGTCCGACGGCGAGTTTGGCAGCGGCAGCGTGGGAGGGCTCGGGGCAGGGCGCCTCCCCTTTCTAAAAATACCCGACTTCAGTTGTCAAAACAAGAATTACCCAAGTAAACAGCGAGTCACCCCCGCCGAAAGGACCACGCGAGCTGATGCCGTTCACCGCAGCAACGCAGCCGGCCGCCGGCCGCCGCGGGCACGCAAAGCCAGCCCGGCCGCTCCGCAGTACGCACCTCGCAGCGGCGGTCTACGCGATCGAGGCCGCATGGCGGCACGAGCGGGACAGCCGCGTGCAACGCATGGGCCTCGCGTTGGCCCTGGGCCTGCACGGGCTGCGGTCGACCGAGACCGCCAACGCGGCGGCCGGCGACATTGACACGACCCGGTGGGAGCTCCGCGTCCGATCGGCGAAGCGGGGCAACACGCGATACGTGCCGCTCGACCCGCAACTCGCACTCACGTTGATCGACTTCTGGGCACGGCTCGGCCGGCCGCGGCGGGCGTTGTTCAAGGACGCAACCGCCGAACGCTCGGCGTGCGTCACGGTCCGCGATTCGATCGCGATCGTTCACCGCGACGTGGCGACGGGCTACAGGTACCACGATCTGCGGGCGACGGCGGCCACGCAATTATACAACGCGACGAACGACGTCCTCGCCGTGATGACGTTCCTCGGCCACAAGTCGTTGCTGTACACAGTCGCGTACCTCCGCACGGCGGCGACAGACGTCAACGCCGCCACGCCCCGCTGGACGCAGTCGAACGTGTACAGGCTCCGAAAGCCGGTCGGGCGGCCCCGCCACACGCACAACTCAACGCCTCCGCCAAGGCTCACGGTCTTCAAGGGCGGCGTCGACTGAGCAACACGCCGAGCGTCGGCGGCGACCAGCCCGACGCCCCTCAACTTTTTCGGGATCCCAAAATGACCATCAACACGACGACGGACATCCGGCCCGGCGACCGGGCGGTCTGGCTCAACAACCGGGCGGGGCATGGCGTCACAGTCATGGGCGTCCACCGCACACTCCGCGGCTGGAAGGCGACAATCAAGATCGACGGCCGCAAACGCCCGCGGCGGGTACTCTGCTCGACACTCACCCGAGTCGACAGCTGACCCGGGAACCCGAAGGAGACCAACATGGCGAAGATCCCAGCACACGAAACGATCGTCGCGTTGGAGGCGATCGCCGTCGACCTGCACACGCTCAACGACAGCGAGGCGATGCTCAGCGAGGCGATCGAGCACTGGCCGGACTGTGAGCGGCACGCCGCCGCGCGATCGATCGCGAACATTACACGCGAAGTCTCCATCATGCTCTTCCAACTGTCGGGCTACATCCAGTAGCAACGCCCGCCCGCGGCGACCGCGGGCCGCTCTCACGGAGAGACCTATGACCATCGACACCACGACACAAGACGTTGCCCGCGATGCGAACGACCGCATTGCGAACCTCGTAGCGGAGATCATCCGCAACGAAGGTCTGCTTAGCCGCCGCACACGCACGTTGCTCGGTGCCATCGCACACTGGGCCGCGGAGACGGAACCCGCCCCCGCCCGGGTCGATCCGGCCCCGGCAAAGCGTCGTGCTGCTGCAGCGAGCCGCACCGCGGCACTACCGGGCGTCGGCTGACGGCCGGCAAATCACGCTCGGCCGCACGGAGGCGGCCGTTTATATTGCCCCCATGCAACAGCGTCTCACGCGAACCGAAATCGTCGACCGCGAGCGGCACGAGCAAGTGCGGATCCACACGCCCGCCGGCTGGATCACGCTCACCGTCGAATTCACGAGCAACGTGCGTGCGGTCCTGCGGGCTGAAACACCGCTCGACTGCACGATCGCGAAGCGCGACCGCCGCACTCGCATCGCCCCCCGCGACGACTCGTTGGATGAACCCGCATGAGCCGCCGACGCCTGGTGTTGCACATCCGCGAAGGGCACAGCGTCGACCTGTTCACGCAACAGGGCACAATCACGATCTGGATCGGACCTCGCAACGCCAGCGGGCAAAAGATCGCAATCGACGCCGACGCCTCGGTCCGCATCGAGCGTGACGACTGCTCGACCAGGCGACCACCCACCGCCTGAGGCAACCAGCGGGCGACCCTGCGTCCGGCGTTCAACGCCACTCAAGCACGCGACCCGCACTCCCCTTCAAGTGTGCTCCGCCATCGTGGCTCCGCCGGTTTTCACCGGCATCCTGCCGGCGGGCTGCACCAGCCGCCCAAGCGGCTTTCGCGTTTCGCTCCTGCTCATCGCGTTGGTGCATCCCAGCCCCAGCGGTTGCTCCTGCCGTCACACCGCCGCTGCGGTCGCTCCTGCTCCCGCACGTGCGTGCCATCCCTGGCACCGCCGGGGCATCGTGGCCGCCGCGTCCATGCGGCGGCGTAGCTCGTTCGCACAGCCCACTCGCGGGGCACGCGTCGTGCGAAGCGTCTTGGTGGCCATCGTGGCCACCGCCTGAAAGGCCGATGCGATACGGCCTCTCAGACTCTCCGCTCCGGCCTCTTCATGCGTCGGCAGCAGAAGAGGCGAGGCCGGGTCGAGGGGCGGGCCGGCGGACGCCCCTCGTCGTGGGCACGATGCCCACGAAATGCTCCGCAGGATGTGCGGCGTCGGCGTTGGCGTGCTGACCAGGTGGACGTTCCCACTCGGCCCGCACGGATGCGGGCCACGAGGGGCCCACGCACAGCATGGATGCGAGCACGTGGGCACGAGCCTGGCCAGGCCAGGGCGGCGGCGGAGGCCCGGGCCTGGCCAGGCGAGACCAGCACGGATGCTGGGGCGGCGGGCAGCCGCACGGCAACCGCACGAAGCGGGCAGCCGAAGAAACACGGGGGGCCGCAGGACGCGTGCCCCACACCCTAACGGGTGCGGGCGTCGGGGCTGTGCCGACGTCGCCGACGCACCACGCCCGGCGGCGGCGACCACGCCAACGCCTCACGCACGAACAGCGGCACGTGCCAACCGCTCGCGTGCGATCGGTCTGCGAGCTCCTTGCAGACGTCGAGGTCGAAGCGTGCGAGACAAAATCTCCAGCCGTCGAACGCGGCGACCATCGCGATCGCCTCGACCACGAGCTCGTCGGCGGGCTCGATCGGCGGCCGAGGGGGAAGCACACGCGGTCGCCCGGGCCCGGGTTTGCACCCCTTCACGAACCGGCCGAGTTTCGATCGGAACCGACGGTTTCCCACAGTTTACCGCCCTTTGATTGTGGGCAAAACGAAACGCCCGCCAACTCCCGGGCGGACGCCGACAACTTATCCACAGCGGGGAACGACGCAAGGGCAATCGCACGAACGACCTCGGGGCGGCACACCGGAAATACGTCGACAAAGTCAGTTGTCAAAACAACTGTTGGCAGAATTGGAAGGGCAGTCGGAAACCGAGATTCCGGAAAAAGAGCCGCTCTCGCCCGACCGTGGGTCGTAGAGCTCGATCAACGCGTCGATCTGGGGTGGCAAATGTTGGTCGAAGTCATTCCGACGTCGTTCCCGCTCCACGTAGACGCAGAGCGGCAGCAAGAACATCAAGAAACAAACGGACGCCGCGATCGACCGGCGTTCAGGCAGCGCCAGGACACATGCCAGAACTGGCAGGAGCATGAACACCGGATGCAACCGGTATGCGGCAGCAAACACCGCCGTCGCCGACACGGTTGCCAGCAGTTCGCTCAGCCCAAATTGGTGCGAGGCCTTGGAGTCGTGCATTGCCCCATTCTAACCCATTCATTTCGACAATCGCGACAGCCACAGCTCGATCCGCTCGGCCAGCGACAACTCGACGGTCGAATATGAATGATCGCCGCCGGCAATCACGGCGATCTGTCGTGGGGCTTTGCTCGGTAACTTCTCGATTTCTTCCGGCATACCGCGAAAGGCGACGTCGGTTTGCAGTTCGCGCGATCCGTAGCTGACCAACAGCGGCACCGGCAGATGTTGGATCGATCTCAGTACATTGTATCGCTCGCCCGGCCCGTAACGGTCGATGTAGCCCGCGGCACTGACCCAGTACGGCAGCGGAAACTTGACCAGCATCAATTCGTCGGGCCGCCCGGCATCCACGTGGCTTTGCGCTTGCTCGAACGTGCCGAGAAATTCGTCCGCTCGCTCGCTGGCCGCGTAGTGCGCGTAGGAAAGCCGGGGAGGCGAGACCGCGACGAGCACTATCACCGGAGCCGGATCGAGTTGCGACAGCCAGTAAATCGCTTTGACCGCTCCCAGGCTGTGCCCCAACAGGCCGACGCGCCGATAGCCCCGCTGTTGGCAAAACTCGACCCAGGCCGCCAGATCGAGCGGCGCTTCGTCGACGCGCTCGAACGCCGCGCCCGACCAGCGCTTGCCGGGCGTGCCTCCAGGCGTTACCAGATCGTGTCCGCGCGTGTTGACCCGCAGCACGGCGGCCGATCTTGCACAGCGCGGCTCAAGCGCGGCCAAGAGCCTGGAGCTGTAGAAGTTGCTGCCGGTGCCGTGCAGCATGAGCCAAACATCGATCGCCGCGGCCGGATCGACCGACGCCGCGTCGCGCAAGAGTCCGTCGAGGCGCAAGCCGTCGGCGGTCGTCACTTGAACGAGCTCCACGCTCCACTCCGTTTGGCCGCGGGTCAGCTCGCGGTCGGCGTGGGCGTGCTGCTCAATTGCGCCAAGACTTGCAACAGGCCGTTGAGGTGAGCCATGCGCGGGCCGAACCGGTCGACGAATTCGTTGAGCATGAATTCGCCGTCCATCAGGCTGTCGGCATTGTCGTTGATCTCGCGCGTCATGGTGTGCAGGAATTCGACCTGCACCCGGCTGAGCGATTCGGCAGCCTGCCGGCAGTAGCGGGCCAGTTCGGGATTGGACTGCTTCCATTGATTGAGCTCGACGCCGCGTTGCCGCTGCGCCGAGCCAAGCTGGCTGATCAACTCCTCGAGCAGTTCGTTCTGGCGATCCTGGGCGGCAAGCAAGTTCCGCAGCAAGCCGACCTGCTCGTCGGCCACATTCAATTGCGGTTCACGCGCTCGGCCGACGTGGGTGCCGGCCGTGATGTCGACTTGCGTAAACAGGGGGAAGCGCTATGCGGATCGTGCGTCATGAAAGCTAACTCCTAGCCGCTCGTGTCGTCAGATTCCCTGATTGTACTAGAAGTTACAACGACTTGCCACCCGCCCCGGCGGCCCCGAGCCGGAAAACCGGCCGCCCCGACCCGGAAAAACGGTTGTGCGTGCTAGCCCTCTAGTCGCTAAAGTCGGCAACCTCCGGGGCCCGATTCAATCACGGGCGCCGTGCGATCGGTCCGACCGCTGCTATCACCCCAACTTGCCAGGCACCCGGCCAGGCCGCTGGTCGATCGACGCTCCGGCCCTGTCCGGTCCCGCTGCCGTCGGTTGCGGGCCATCCCCTGCGAGAACTCTCGATGAGTCACACCGGGTCGAAGATCGCGCTGGGTTTTCTTACGGTTCGCAATACCGAGGAAGCGGGCTTGATCGGCGGTTACCTGGTGCTGAATGAGAACGGCCGGCCGTTGGAATTCCATTGCACGGCGCCGGTCAAACCGAATCGAGCGCAGCAAATCCTGTTCGGCCCCACGCTCGAGCCGTTCTTGTACGGCGAGCAAATCGGCCAGACGCTGCTCGCCAAGAGTTCGCTGGAACCGTCGGCCGTCTGTACGGACGTCGTGGCGGCGCTCGCCGTGCGCGAATTCGTCAAGACGCCGGTGGCCCTGGTGCTGGTCGGCGCACCAGCGCCCGACGGCCAAAGGCCCCAGGCTGCCGACGCGCACGAAGCCGATCCGGCGCTCGCCGAGCCGGCTGCCGTCTGGCGCGTCGACGCGGCACACTCGGCTGTCCGACTGGCGACGTTTCTGCTCGGGCAGAACCGGCTGGCCGTGCCCGAGCGGCATCGACGTGACCAGGACGAGATTCAACAACGACTTGCCGCGCTTGCGGACTTCGATCTGGCCGAGCCGTTCGAGCGGATTCGCGAGGCGATCGAAGAAGCTCACAAGCAAAGCCGGGTGTAAGCGGCCAGATGTCCGAAAGCACGCCATCCGTCGCGCCGGCCACGACATCGCTCGACGTCGCGCTGACGGTCGAATGCTTTCCGCTGGGTTGGCAGGCCGGATTGTTGCGTCCGCCCAAGGTCAAGGTGTTCACCGCGCAGTTGGTCCGGGCCGCTCCCGGCGTGGCGTCGGTGCCACTGCGGCCGGCGAAGCTCAAGACCACGAGCTTCGTATTCGCCGAGCCGAACGCCGCGAGAAAACTGCCGCCGCACCTGGGTGCCCCACTGCCTGCGGCTTATCCTCAATTTGGCGGATCCTTTTCTCCGTCGGGTGGATCGGCCGAACTGGCCGCCGCGGTGGCCGCGACCAAACCAACGCGGATCAAGCCCCCCGGCGACGCGATCAAGCTCGACGATCGGCTGTACTATCTGCTGCAGCCGCCGCTCGAGACGCTGCTCGGCGCCGATTCGCTGGCGTTTCCGTTCCGTCCGTTCCCTTACCAGTTCGAGGGTGTGGCCTTCCTGTATCCGCGGATGGCGGCCGTGCTGGCCGACGAAATGGGACTGGGCAAGACCATGCAGGCCATCACCGCGGTTCGCATGCTGCTGCACGCCGGCGAACTGTCCACGGTGCTGCTTGGTTTGCCCCAAGCCGCTGGTGACCAATTGGCAGCGCGAGTTCGCCCTCTGGGCGCCCGAACTGCCGGTCACCGTGATCGAAGGCGAACAGGTCAAGCGCCGCTGGCAGTGGCAATTGGCCGACGCGCCGGTGAAGATCGCCAACTACGAAGTCTTGCAGCGCGATCGCGAGCTGATCGACGCCGGGCTGCTGAATTTCGACCTGGTGATTCTCGACGAGGCTCAGCGGATCAAGAACCGCGGCAGCCATACCAGCCAGGTGGTGCGGGCCATCGGCCGGCGGCGCAGTTGGGCGCTCACCGGAACGCCGGTCGAGAACAGTTCCGAAGACCTGCTGGGCATTTTCGAGTTCGTGGCGCCCGGGCATCTCACGCCGCAGATGAAGCCGCGGCGGATGGGGCAGGCCGCGAGCGATTACGTGCTGCGGCGGACGAAGGACAAAGTGCTCACCGAACTGCCCCCCAAGATGTTCCGCGACGCGCAGCTCGAACTGACGCCCGAGCAGCGCGAGTCCTATCAAATGGCCGAAGAAGAAGGCGTGCTTCGGCTGACCGAACTGGGCGACGCGGCCACGATCCAGCACGTCTTCGAGCTGGTGCTGCGGCTCAAGCAGATCTGCAATTTCGATCCGGCCACCGGCGACAGCGCCAAGCTCGAGCGGCTCGAGGCCGATCTGGAGGAAGTCGCCGCCAGCGGCCGCAAGGCCATCGTCTTCAGCCAGTGGGTCGGCACGCTGCGCACGCTGGCCGGCGCGCTCGCGCGGTTTCGGCCCGCTGGAGTTTCACGGCCAGGTTCCCCACGCCCAGCGGGACGCGGTGGTCGCCCAGTTTCCGCGACGATCCCGCAGCGGCACGTGCTGTTGACCAGTTACGGGGCCGGCGGCGTCGGCCTGAACCTGCAGTTTGCCGGCTACGTGTTCCTGTTCGACCGCTGGTGGAATCCGGCGGTCGAAGACCAGGCGATCAACCGGGCGCACCGCATCGGCGCGGCCGGACCGGTGACCGTGACGCCGTTCGTCACGCTGTCGACGATCGAGGAGCGGATCGACCAGATCCTGCGCGAGAAGCGCGAGCTGTTCGACACGATCTTCTCCGACGTCGCCCCGCGCAACCTGGGCCTGACGCAGAGCGAGATTTTTGGGCTCTTCCACCTGCGTGTCCGGCCGGCCCGATCGACATGGCGGCCTGAAGCGGAAAATCAGCCGCAGATCCGCAAAGGACCGAATGCGGCGCAATGCCGAAACGAATGGATCGATTTATGGAAAGGGGATGGGGGGATACGACGAGATACGGGGGATGACGGACGAGGCAAGCGGAACTCGGAAAGCAAGACGAAGGTCAGACGACGCAAAGAAGAAAATGTACGGACGAGGGCCGGTTCGCCTTGCAATTGATCGACCATCCTGCTTGCACAACTCGGAAATCCATTCGTCGATGCTCGTAGTTCACTCGCGCGAGCCGAAGTCAGATCATCGACCCTACCATTTCCTTGCTCCTCGTCATCTCCCGTATCCCCTGCTTTTCATCCCCCTATCCCCATCCTCGAACCGTTGCCTCGCCAGCGCCCGCGGGAACTAATTATGCCCCGTGGCGCCATCGGTCTTGTTGAGATGGCCGCGCAGGTACCGGGCTCGTTCGATGTTGCGGTCTTCCGTGTCGAGCTCGACGCCGCGCAGCTTTTGCAAGTGGGCCGGCTGGGTGTGGATGAACAGCTCGTTGAGCGTGGGAATCTGCAGGTCGTTGATCAGGCCCAGGTTTACGCCCATCCGCACGCTGGAGAGCAGGTGCATGGTCTCTTCGGAGCTGATGGTCTGCGCGGTTCGCAGGATGCCGTAGGCCCGGCTGACGCGGTCGTGCAGGTTTTCGTGGCTTTCGCTGAACCAGGAAGTCGCGGGCCCGGCGCTCGTAGTCGATCAGCACTGGGCACGATGTCGCTGACCTGCTTGACCAGCTCCGGCTCGGTTTTGCCGAGCGTGATCTGATTCGAGATCTGGTAGAAGTCGCCCATGGCCTGCGATCCTTCGCCGTACAGTCCGCGGACGGCCAGGCTGATTTTCTGCAGGCTGCGGAAGACCTTGTCGATTTGCCGCGTGATGACCAGCGCCGGCAAGTGCATCATCACGCTGACCCGCACGCCCGGTGCCGACGTTCGTGGGGCAAGCGGTGAGAAAACCGAGCTTGGGATGAAAGGCAAACGTCAGATGATCGGCCAGAAAGGTGTCGATGCGGTCGATCTGCTCCCAGGCGTTCTGCAGATCGAGCCCGCTGTGCATGACCTGGATCCGCAGGTGATCTTCCTCGTTGACCATCAAGCTGACCTGTTCGCGGCGGTCGATGGCCACGCCGCGGGCTCCCTCGCTTTCGGCGTGTTCGCGGCTGATCAACTGCCGCTCGACCAGGAACTGCCGGTCGATGACCTTGAGTTCGTTGACGTTCGAGGTACTCCAGTTCGCCGGTGTCGCGAATCTGATGCCGTGGATCTGCAGGACTGCTTCGCGCAGCGCCGCCTCGATATCGGCGCGGTCCTGCTGGCTGGCCCGGCTGATGAACGGGAAGTCCGCCAGATTCCGGGCCAGGCGAATGCGGCTGCTGATGACGATGTCCGACTCCGGTCCGGAGCCCCGCAACCATTCGCCGCTGGTACGCGCTAGATCGTTGAGGTCCAACACTCCTGTTATCCCACTTTTTCAATCGCGTCCGGCCCTTTTTCGGGCCGGCCGCGGCAACGTGTGCAAAGGAACGAACTGGCTTGAACCACAAAAGACGCCGGACTCTTAAGTCGTCAAAGTTCTGGCAGGAAAAAGTCGGATGCGACAGCTAGGATGGACCGCCCGCTTCCTTCGAGCTCTCTTCGATCGAGTGGATCTCGTCGCGCAGCTCGGACGCCCGCTCGTAAGCTTCCTCGTTGATCGCCTCTTTCATCTCGCGCCGCAGGCGGATCAGTTGAGTGCGGTTTTCCGTGCCGGCGGCATATTTCTTGGGCCGCTTGCCGATGTGCTCCGTGTCGCCATGAATGTTGACGATCAGCGGCTCGAGCTCCTGCTGGAAGCAAATGTAGTCGTAAGGGCAGCCCAGCCGACCGTGGTTGCGGAACTCGTAAAACGTGATCCCGCACACAGGGCAGGCACGCTGGTCGAGCCGAGCCAGCTCTTCGGCCGTTTGACCGACCGCCAACTGCTGGGCCAGAGACTCCGGCCAGACCCGGCGTGACCGCCGGATCGTCTTCGGATTGAGTCAGATACTGCCGCGCGTGCTCCTCGCAGAGGTGCAGCTCCTGGGGCTTGCCGCCGGTCAACTCCGTAATGTGAAACGTCGCCGACTTGTCACACTGCTGGCACTTCATCGCAGGAACTCTCCACTGGCCCGCCGCTGCACGGTCCCCATTCGGGACGCTGCCGAACCACCACGCGGCACGCTGCCGAACCACGGGACACTGCCGAACCACAGTGCGGGATGCTGCCCGGTCAGTTGCTTGCCGCTTGGGGCAAGTACCCCCGATTCCAGAAGCTCAGCGCCGCCAGCCGGATCGGGCGCACCAGCTACAACGATTCTACCGAGGCAATTTCCCGGGACGGCAATTCCGCGACAAGGAGCAGCAGGCCAGTGGGATTCTAGCAAGGGTCGACACCCTGTCAAGGCAGCCGCCGGCCACCCCCCGGCGCGTGCAAAGCCGTCGAATTCAAGCACATAAGGGCCCGTTGACTGCTGTGTGATTCTGCGCCGGTGCATGCTAAGCTGTCACTCGCAGCATGAACCGCGGCCGGACGAAACGTGTCGCTTGTTCGGGCCGCCAGGAAAAACCGGATCGGCCGATCCCATTTTCGAGCGGCCCGTTATGCTGTCTGGTACGGCCACTGCCCCCCCGAACCTTTCCCGCCGGTTCCCATGAGGCATTACCCGGATTTCGAATCCTTCCATAAGCTGGCTCAGGGTGCCCGCTGGGTTCCGGTGTATCGCCGGTTACTGGGCGACGCGCTGACGCCCGTTTCGGCCTTTCACAAGATCGACGCGGGCAGCTCGGCCTGTTTGTTCGAAAGCGTGATCGGCGGCGAAAAAGTCGGCCGTTACAGCTTCCTGGCGGCCGATCCGTTCCTGGAGATCGAAGCCAGCGGCCGGGCGGTGGTCGTCACCGGCCCGGACGGCCGGCAAGAGTTCGCATCGGACGACCCGCTGGAGGAACTGCGCAAGCGGGTCGAGGCTATCCGGCCGGCCGTGTTGGCCG
The DNA here is from genome assembly GCA_963699445.1 of uncultured Planctomycetia bacterium. Classification (GTDB taxonomy): domain Bacteria; phylum Planctomycetota; class Planctomycetia; order Pirellulales; family PALSA-1355; genus CAWCAX01. The sequence goes on along the minus strand of CAVOTX010000011.1, from coordinate 123,839 downwards.
AATTGCCCCCCTTCACCAGCGGGGCCGTGGGCTACGCTGGCTACGATGTGGTGCGTTACAGCGAGCGGCTGGAGCACCCGCCGGCCAACGATCGCAACTTGCCGGATCTGGCCTTTGCCTTTTACGACCACATGATCGTCTTCGATCATGTCAACAAGACCAACATCGTGGTGGCGATGGCCCGGCTCGACGCCTGGCCCGACGAACGGGCAGCCTACGAGGACGCGCAGCGCCGCGTTGACGCTTTGGTGGCTCGGCTCGAAGCGCCCGGCCACGGTTTGGAACCGGCCGACATCGACGTCGGCGGCGAACCGGAGCTGGCCTATCGTTCGAATTTCGCCCCCCGCGATTTCGAACGGGCCGTCGAGAAGTGCGTCGAATACATCCGGGCCGGCGACATCTTCCAGGTGGTCATCAGCCAGCGGCTGGAACTCGATATCCAGTCCGACCCGTTCGAAATCTATCGCACGCTACGGGTCGTGAATCCCAGCCCGTTCATGTTCTATTTGCGCACGCCGCGGGTGACGCTCGTGGGCAGTTCGCCCGAAATCATGGTCCGCGTGCTCGACGGCCGCGTGACCGTCCGCCCGCTGGCCGGCACGCGCCGCCGCGGCGCCAGCGAGGCCGAGGATCGCCGCCTGGCGGAAGAACTGTTGGCCGATCCCAAGGAACGGGCCGAGCACGTGATGCTTGTCGACCTGGGCCGCAACGACGTCGGCCGCGTGGCCCGCTACCGCACCGTCGAATTGACCGACGTCATGACCATCGAACGCTACAGCCACGTGATGCACATCACCTCCAACGTCACCGGCCAACTGGCCGACGGCCGCGACGCTTTCGACGCCTTGCGCGCCTGCCTGCCCGCCGGAACCGTGTCGGGGGCTCCCAAGGTGCGGGCGATGGAAATCATCGACGAGATCGAGCCGCACCGCCGCGGTCCGTACGCCGGCGCGGTGGGCTACGTCGATTTCGGCGGCAACATGGACACTTGCATCGCGCTGCGGACTTTGGTCGTGCAAGGTCCCAAGGCCTACGTGCAAGTCGGAGCCGGCATCGTGGCCGACAGCGTGCCGGCCAGCGAATATCAGGAAACTCTCAACAAAGCCCGCGGCTTGCTCAAGGCGGTCGAAATCACCGAGCGCCGCACGCGCGGCGCCGACCCGAAGGTCCGGCAGCAGGTGGGACCGGCCGGGGGCGGGGCCACCAGCCATCCGCCGCGCTCCTGAGGCCGGGCTGACCCCCAAGTCTTATGCTTATCGACTCCATCCGTCTCGTGCACGTCGCCCAGCCGGTCGCGGTGGCCGAGCCGTTTGGCGATCGCCAGCTTGACCGGCACGAATCGGTGCTGGTCGAACTGCGCAGCGGAGAGCACTCGGCCTGGGGCCAGGCCGATCCCGGCACCGCCCCCGGCGACAGCGCCAGTGGGCCGCCGGAGCGATGTTGTGCCTCAAGGATTGGCTCGCTCCCGAAATCGTCGGGCAAGACCTGACCAGCGGCGAGGCATTGCAGCAGCGATTGCAGCACGTCGTGGGCAACAGCGCCGCCAAAGCGGCTCTGGACATCGCCTGGTGGAATCTCGAAGCGGCTCGTCAAAGCCGCTCGCTGGCCGAATTGTTGGGCGCCGATAAGACGGCCTTGTCGGCAGGCGTCGTTCTCAGCGCCAGCGAGTCGATCGACGCGTTGCTGGCCGAAATTAGCGCGGCCGTGGGCCGGGGATATCCGTCGATCGGACTGAAGTTCCGCCCCGGCCAGGGCGTGGAAATGGTCCGCGCCGTGCGGGCGGTCTTCCCGACGACCGCCTTATGGATCGATTGCGACGGCCTGTGCCGGCTGGAGCAGCGCGAGACGTTTTTCCGGCTGGACGATTTTTTGCTCCAGCGCATCGAGCAACCCCTGGCCGCCGACGACCTGGTGGGCCACGCCATGCTCCAGGAAGGGATCCGCACGCCGATTGCGCTCGACCAGAGCATCACCAGCCTGGAGCGCGTCGAGCAGGCTCTGGAATTGGGCAGTTGCCGCCAGGTGCGCATCGATCCGGAGCGTGTCGGCGGCATCACGCCCGCTTTGGCCATTGCGGCAGTCTGCGCGGAAAAAGGTGCGACGGTGCTTGCGGGCGTCGCCACGACCGATTTCTCGCTGCAAGTTGCCAGGGCCCTGGCGCTTTCGCCGCGCTTTGCCGGCGTGATCGAAGTTGGCGGGCCGACGCTGTCAGCGGTCCCGGCCGGTTCGACCGTCCGGACGACGGAGGGGCTGGGCAAAGATCGCACTCCGTTCGCTGACGGCGAACTCGAATTCATCGCCGACCACACTCTCTAGGACGGCGCACTTTTCGGTGTCGCTCGCGGTCGGCACGGCGTTTCGACGGGATTCGCACGGCCGCCGGCCAGCAACGCCCCGGAATTCTGGTCGTCCTGGCCGGCGGGAACAAATCCTCCCCAAAGTCGAAATCCGCCTTGATTCGGCGCGCTCGATTCGACTACTGTACCCCCCCAATGTGCTGCCGGTGGTGCTGGCAGGCGGAAGACAGGCTCGCGCCGCCTTGAAACTGGATGACTGCCGGAAGTCGAGGTCAGCAATGAAGATCTTGATTGTGACGGATTCGTGGCCCCCGGTCGTGAGCGGAGTGGTGCGCACGTACCAGAGCACGATCCAGCACCTGAAACAGCATGGACATCAGGTCGAGGTCATCGCGCCCGATCAATTCACGACCGTTCGCTGCCCGACCGACACCCATTTTCGCCTGGCGGTGTATGCCGGCCGCAAGACGGCGCGACTGATCGAAGCGTTCGCTCCCGAAGCGATCCACATTGCTAGCGAAGGGCCGTTGGGACTGGCAGCTCGCAACTGGTGCCTGTCCCATCGTTTTCCCTTCACCACCAGCTACACGACGAAGCTGCCCGAGTATCTGAAAGTCCGCTCGGGCGTTCCGCAGGCGTTGACCTATTCGCTGGTGCGTTGGTTCCATCGCCCGTCGTCCGCGGTCATGGTCTCGACGGACACGCTGCTCGACGAACTGCGCGTGCAGGGTTTCCAGAAACTGGTGCGCTGGAGCCGGGGCGTCGACCTGGAACTGTTTCGCCCGCAGGGCAAGGATTTCCTCAAAGCCCGGCGTCCGATCCTGACCTACGTGGGCCGCGTGGCCGTGGAAAAGAACATCGAGGCTTTCCTGCAACTAGACGTGCCGGGCACGAAGCTCGTCGTGGGCGACGGGCCGCAGCGCGTGCAATTGGAACGCAAGTATCCTCAGGTCCGGTTCGTCGGCAATCATTTCGGCGACGAGTTGGCCGCCTATTACGCCGCGTCGGATGTATTTGTGTTTCCCAGTCGCACCGACACGTTCGGATTGGTGTTGCTCGAGGCGCTGGCCTGCGGTGTGCCGGTGGCGGCGTATCCCGTGCCGGGCCCGCTCGACGTGATCGGCAACTCCGGCGTGGGCGCGCTCGACGTGGACTTGCGCACCGCAGTGCTCAAGGCGCTGCAGATCGACCCGGCGCAATGTCGCCGATATGCCCAGCGATTCGGCTGGGAAAGCGTAGCCCGGCAGTTTGTCGCCAACTTGCACCCGGTTTTTCCAGCGCGGCGCGCGGCGGCCTGATCGGCTCGTCGGCAAAGGCACACCTCCCTACACTTCGAAAGTTGATCGATCATGGACGATTCGTTGGCCGTTGTGCTGCCCTACTACAACGAGGTGGGATACCTGCGCCCGACGCTCGAATCGCTGCTGGCGCAGACGAGGCCCATCGAGCAACTGATTCTGGTCAACAACGGTTCGACCGACGGATCGGAAGAGCTCTGCCGAGAAGTGCTGCGTGGCTGCTCGATTCCCGAAGTGCGGTTCCTGCGCGAGCCCCGGCCGGGAAAAATCTTTGCCCTCCAGCACGCCAACAAATACATCCGCACGGCACTGGTTGCCTTTATCGATGCCGACACGTACTACCCGCCGCATTACGTCGAGACCAGCGTGCGGCTGCTTCGCCAGGGGGGTGCCGCCCGAGTCGCCGTGATGGCCAAGGATTTGTCGACTCCGCCGGATTCGTGGTCGGGCACCTGGACGCGCTGGTTCTATACGGCACTGTCGCGGATTCTGTATTGGCAGGCTTTCAACGGCGGCGGCGGGCACGTGTTCCGCACCGCGGCCTACCGAGCCGCCGGCGGCTACTCGGTCGACCTTTGGAAATACACGCTCGAAGATCATGAGATCATGAACCGGCTGCGCAAAGTCGGCCGTTCCTATTACCACCCGCATTTTTGGTGCCTGCCCTCGCCGCGGCGGCGCGATCGCAGCAACGTCGGCTGGAACCGATTCGAGCAATTCGTCTATCACACCACGCCGCCCCTGTGGGGCGATTGGTTCTTTGGAAACTTCCTGGCCCAGCGTTTCCAGCGCAGACGCATCTACCAGACGAATCTGCGGCACCGCGACTGGAGTCCGAATCCCCAGTGGGCGGCCGAACCCCACAGCACCCCTGCGTCCCGAAGCGACGCGGCAGCCCCCTCCGCGAGCAACGCGCTGGGCAAGGCGGCCTGAGAACGAATCGGCCTTGCGGCACTGCTAGCGACCTCAAGCCTTACCCGGCTTGTCTGCTGGCAGGGCCGGCTGGCAGGGCCGGCTGGCAAGTCGGCGAGCGATTGCGAAAACAATTCCCATAAGCCATGTGGCAAACTGGCGAAGATGGTTGTCCCCTCCGCGATAGTCCGACGCTCCGGTGTCTATGGCCCGATAGAAATGGCTATGACCCTGAAGCACTTACATGCCCGCCTCGCCGCTTGGATCGAGTCGCCGAGTGGCAAGCGGACCTGCGCGGCGGTGTCGCGGGTGCTGCTGGCATCGACGCTGGCATTTCTGGTTTTTCGGTTGACGCGCGTCGGCTGGGGCGAGATCTGGCAGGCCGTGCCCACCGCACCGGCCTTCTATCTGCTGTTCGCGGCCAACTATTTCTTGCTGCCGTTTTCCGAGGCCGTCACGTTCCGCTTGACCTGGCAGTTCGATTTTTGGCGCGGGCTGCCTGCCTTTTTCCGCAAGCACGTCTACAACCACGACGTGATCGATTATTCCGGCGAGGTTTATCTGTACGTCTGGGCGACCAAGCGGCTGCGGCGGGCCGAGGGCGAAGCCCTGCGGACGATCAAAGATAATTCCATCCTGTCGTCGGTCGCCGGTTTCGTGGTGGCGCTGGTCATGCCGCTGGTCTGTTTCGCGCTCGGTCAATTGGCTCCGCAGCGCCACTTTGCGCTGGCCGAGATCGTCGCGATCATGGTCGCACCGCTGCTGGTCGCCGCCTGCTGCGGGGCAATCTGGATCTTCCGCCGGGCGATCTTTTCGCTGCCGCCCGCCACTCTGGCCACCGTTGGCGGCATCCACCTGGGGCGGTTCTTGTTGATCAACTTGCTGACCATCGTCCAGTGGTCGGTGGTCATGCCGCAAGAACCGATCGCCGTCTGGTGTACGCTGCTGGCCACCCAAAACCTGATCGGCCGGCTGCCCTCGGTCCTGCGCAAGGACTTGATCTTCGTGGCAGCGGGCGTGGAACTCTCCGGCGGGCTGAGCGTGCCGGCCGCGGCGGTGGCCGGAATGCTGCTGGTGGGCAGCGTGCTCGACAGCCTGGCGAATGCGCTGATCTTCTCGACGTCGCTCATCGCCGACCGCGACGAATGCCTGGCACCGGCTGCCGACGGCCCGCGGCCGCCCGAAGCCTGCTACGAGCACGCGGCTTGATCAGTCGGCGCGGGCCCGCGCCGGCAGCGTTCGGCCGGCCTCGGGACGCACGTCTGCGGCCGGAACGATCTCGAGATCCGGCTGATAATCGCTCTCGGGCATGGGCACGTTGCCGCGCTGGGTGCGAGTCATCCGCGAGAACAGCAGCAAGCGGCGATCGAACAGAAACCGCACCAACAGCGCGGTCCAGGACGAATGCGACACCAGCGAGTCGTACCAGCCCGAGGCCATCCGCCGCAACCGCGGCAACCGGTGCCAGGGCACCGAGGGAAAGTCGTGATGCTCGTTGTGGTAGCCGACGTTGAAGGCCAGCGTGTTCAACCGCCCGTAATAGCTGTAGGTCTCTTGCGGCGAATGGACGAGGTAATGCTCCTGAATCCAACGGGCTCCCAGCGGGTGCAAGCCGACGGAAAAGACGAACGAGGCAAACAAATACGCGAGCGCTTTGGGGCCCCAGCACCAATACACCAAACCGTCGAACGCCACCACCAGGGCCAAATTCAGCAGCAGCCAGCGGTCGACGACCCGCACCTCTTTGAGCCGCAGCGCCGCGTGACCATCAGCACCGGGAATAGCGCTAGCCAAATGCCTTTGGCCAAAGGGGAACGCCCGACCAACCGCGCTTCCCAGCGACTCGGCAAGTCGGCATCCATTTCGTAAACGCCCTGATAGGCATGATGCCGCAAGTGATAGCGTTGGAACGATACCGAGCTGGGCAGCACCATCGGCAGATTGGCCAGCATGCCGCTGAGCAGGTTCGCCAGCCGGTTGCGAAAGATCAAGTTGTGCGCACACTCGTGGATCATCACGAACAGCCCATGATCGACAAAGGCGCCCAGGGCATAGGCTGCCAGCAATACCAGCCACCACGGGCGATCGCCAAGCCCCGCGGCCAGGCCCACTTGCAGGGCCACCATCGCCGATATCAACAGAAAGCTGTAGGGATTCTTGCCGATCAGACCGCGGATTTGCGGGTGCTCGCGCAAGATCGCCTGCGTCCGGCCGCGGTGCGGCTCGCGCCCGGCCGAATACTCGAAACCATCGTGTTCGGTCATCAATGACACTCTGGGTCGTGCTGCGATAGCAGGGAATCGATCGCCACCGTCCATGCACCCCGCCCCCTTGGGCGCTGACACCCCCGCAAGGATACCGCAAAGGCGCAGGTTGCGAAACGGCACGTCGGCCCAACACGTCGGCCCAGCCTTTTACATCGGCCGGCAAGGCTCACGGCCAACCGCTCCCCTGGGTTTGGTGTTAACAGATCTGCCGGGTTCGTCTATTATCCCGACCCACGTTGGGTCAAGAAGGGGGCCGGAATGCGAACTGAGGCGGAAGACTTGCCGGAGCCGGCGCGGGCTGAAAATCCCGGCCGCACTTCGGCCGGCGGGGCGGCCTGGGCTCAAAGCCGTGGCCCCGAACCGCCAACTGCCAGGCCCGCAAGCGACAATTCGCTCGCCGCCTTTCAACCGGCCGCCCACGGCTGGCGGCGAATTTTGTCGCCCGTGGCGCCGTTTGCTTCCGCTTCGGCAGCCTGTGCCGCCGGCTTGGGCATCGCCGGCAGCCTGTTCAGTCTCGCGCTCGTGTCGTACTTCCGTGCGATTCTCGACGGGACGCTGGCATCCGATCGAACGCACTTGCCGACCGGCGCCTATGCCGTAGTCGTAGCGTCGTCCTGTGTCTGCTGCCTGGTATTGGGGTACTGCTACCTCAAGGCCTGGAGCACGACGCAGCATGCCTCGCTCGAGCGCTTATTGCTCATCGCTCTGGCGATCCACTGCTGTGCGTTTCCGGCGATGCCGCTCACCGGCGACGACTTGTTTGTGAACCTGGCGAACGGACGACTGTTGCAGCGCGGGTTCAATCCCTATTTCAATACGCCGGCGGATCTTGGCGTCGACGTGTTCAACTCACAGGTCGCCGACATCTGGTTTCGCTGGATCACACCCTACGGCCCGATCAACACCTGGATCAGCCGGCTGGCCGTCTCGGCCGGAGGACTTTGGGCGTCGATCTGGGCTTTCAAGTCGGCGATGCTGACTACTGCCATCGCGACGGTGCTGCTGGCTTACGGTTTCTGCCGCACCTGCTTGCCCGCCGAGCGCCGGGCGCGATCGTTCATTCTGCTGGCCTGGAACCCGCTGTTGGCCTGGGAACTAACGGCCCAGGCGCATAACGACGGCCCGATGCTGGCTTTCGCCACGGCATTCTTGTGGGCCGCCTTTGCCCGCCGCGAGTGGCTCTCGAGCGGCTTGTTGATCGCCGCGTTCTACGCCAAGTTCGCCGTGGCGCCCGTGCTGGGACTGCACCTGTGCTACCGACTGCGCCGCTGTTGGTGGCAGGGGGCGGTCACCGTGGCGGCATTCTTCGCTCTTGGCGTCTGTCTTTATTATCCCTTCTGGGCCGGTCCCAAAACGCTGACCAATTCGCTGATCGAAGCCCGCGCCGAGCACTGGCATGTCGTGAATTCCTTCGTGGCCTTCGCCTGCGAGTTGGCCCAAGGATATCCGCTCACGCTGAAGCTCGACATTTTTGCGGTCTGGTCGGCCGTCTGCCAGGTTTTTTTCCTGGGGCTGGGGGCCTGGTATGCTTGGCGCGCCAGGACCGTTACCCGCGTGGTCCGCGATTCGCTCGTGTTCCTGCTGCTGTTCGAGTCGCTCGGCAAAGGTTGGTTCTTTCCCTGGTACGTCACCTGGCTGCTGCCGCTGGCCATGGCCGACGAGGATCCGCGGTTGCAGCGCACCGTGGCCGTGTATTCCCTGCTGGTGCTCCTGCTTTACATCCCTTCGAACATCGGGGTGCCGATCGCTCATGGCACCGCGGTGTTGATGACCTGGCACTGCCTGCGCGCCGACCGGTCGCAGGAAAGTCGGCCCGATTCTTCGTCGGCCGAAACGCGCCGCTCGACATCCTGCCCGGCGCGGGCCGCCTAGAGCGAGTTGCCGCTTCAACACCCCGTAGGGTCCGCTGTGCGGAGCGAATGCCCGCGCTTCGGCAAAGATGGTCCGCACAGCGGACCCTACCACGCTGCGGGCCCTACCACGCTGAAACTACGCGGCGGGCCTGAAAATCGACAACTCGGAACGCCCCTCGATCCGGTTCTTCGATTCGGCCGGGTCGAGTGCGCTCGGAGCGACCGCGACGCGCGACGGCAGAGTCGTCAGCCGCTCGGGCGAAACGTTCTGCAGGGCCGCCACGACGTACAGCGGGCGGTCTTTCAATTCGTCGTAGATCCGCCCCACGTAATCGCCCGTGACGCCCACGGCAAACAAAGTGACGCCGGACAGCGCCACTTGCAGGCAAACGAGCCACGACCACCAGGCAACGTCGAAACCTGCCAGCAGACAGCAGACGGCCGAAAGCCCGTAGGCGATCGGGCCCAAAGTCATCAGCAGTCCCATTCCCACGGGAATCCGCAGCGGCAACGCCGAAAAGGAACTGATCGCCCGCCAGGCCAGCGAGAGCATCTTGCGCAAGGGGTATTTGGACTGGCCCGCCGCTCGGGCCGGCCGCTCGAACTGGATGGCGGTCTGGCGGAAGCCCAGCCAGGTGACCATGCCGCGCACGAAGCGGTGCTGCTCGCGCAGTTGGCGCAGGGCGTGTACGACGGGTCGGCTCATGAGCCGAAAGTCGCCGACATTCGGCGGCAAGTTCTTGTGAACGGCCGCTTTCATCAGCCAATAGAATCCGGCCGCGGACAGCCGCTTGAGCCAGGTCTCTCCATGCCGGACGTTACGCTGTGCGTAGACCACGTCGAATCCGGCCTGGTATTGCTCGATCATCGCGCTGACCAACTCGGGCGGGTCTTGCAAGTCGGCGTCGAGCACGACGACCACGTCCCCCCCGCGAAATCGGTCCCCGCCGTGATCGCGATCTGATGGCCGAAGTTGCGGGAAAAATCGATGACCTTGAACCGCTGATCGCGAGCGGCCGCCTCGGCCAGAATGGCCGCCGACCGATCACGACTGCCGTCGTTGACGAAAATCAATTCGGCAGCGCACGGCAACTGCGCCACGATCTGGCCCAATCGCGCCAGCAACAGCGGCAAAACCGGCTCTTCGTTGTAGACCGGTACGACCAGCGAGACCAGCTCCAGCGGTCGAGACATGACGCCTTCCTCGGGGCCGAACGGCCGGATGCTATCAGCACAGAAATGACCCGCGGCTCTCGCCAATCGGGGGGCGGATGGTAGGAGATTGGCGCGGCCGCGACAAGCCCGCTTTCAGCCGCCGGAAAAACGACGCCCAGGCCGCCAGTCGCCGCCTATCCGTGCTGCCGGAACCGTGTGGGCCAAAACCGAGCCGCCCTGCGCGAGTCGATCGAGCGGGAAAGACTCCAGATCGATGCCGCGGCCAAGGGGTCGCCGCACTTGTCCGCGCGGCGAAACGCCCAGCGCTACGGCTTCGCGGCGCCGGCGGTGATCAGAATTCGCTTCGGCTCGACGTGGAACGTCAGCCCGGGCTTGGCCAGGGCAGCTCGCAGTGCGGACTCGACCGTTCCGCCGGTCAGTTTGATCGAGATCTTGGTCTTGGCGCCTTTGCCAGCTTGCAGCAACGATTCCGCGTCGAGGGCGATCGGCACCGTGCTCAATTCCGAAAGGAACGCCACGAACTGGCCAAGCGGCACGTCGCGGAATTCCAGCGGCGGAATCTTGTCCTGCAAATGAGCAACCAACCGGGCCTGCTTCACGCCGTCGAATTCTTCGCCCGTCTCGTCTGCGCCGCCGGCCGTCGAGCCGATGGCTGCCGACGTGATTTCTTCCGTCGACGTCGCCGCGCCGCCGGACGTCGAACGAGTCGTCATCGCGGGCGGCGCCGCGCCCGGATTCGTCGACGAGAGTGGCTCCGGCTCGGTGGCCAGCGCTCGGGCGATCGAGTCGAGCGCGTCGGCTTTGGTCGGCGCCGTCTGAGATGTCCCTGCGGATGCGGCTTCAGCCGGGGTGTCCGCCGCCAGTTGCGGCTGCGAATCGGCCAGGGCCGTCGATGCGGCAGCGGCGGGCGGATCGCGGCGATGCCCGAGTCGGTCGCTGGCGTCTCGTCGGCCGGTTCCACGCGGCCCGAGTTGCCGCCTACCCGATCGGCCGCATGCGAATCGTTCACGCCCGATTGCTGATCGCCGCGTTGAGAATCGCTGCGTTGAGAATTGCTGCGTTGAGAATTGCTGCGTTGAGAATTGCTGCCGAGCGCAACCGCGGCGTCCGGCAAATCGGCCGTCGGAGCGGTTTCGGTTTTCGGCCCCAAGGCCAGCCAGGCAATCGTCACCACGGCCGCCGCCGAGACGGCGCCGCCAATCGAAATCCAATAATGGCGCCGTACCGCCGCCAGCAACTGGGCAAGCGCGCCAGGCTCGGCCGCGGGCTCCGGCACGATCAAGCTCGATATGCCGGCTGCAGCGCGAGGCGTCGCGGGAGCCGTCTTGCCCATTGCCGAAAATCCCGTAGCCAAAAATCCCGTAGCCGATAATGCAGCGGCCGGCAGAGGCGGCGGGGCCAGCGGCGCCGCGACGTCAGCGCTGAGCGCCGCCGGTTGCTTGATCGTGCTGGCCGAGGGTTTCTGACCGCGCTCGAGCGCTATCGTGCCACTGGCCGAGCCTGTGTTCGCAGCGGGCGAGGCCAGGGCCTGGGCCGTACTCGGCGACGGCGCCTGCCAGCCCGGAGGCGGCGTGACCTGCACGAAACTTTCGCACTTGGGGCAACCGACGATGTCCCCCACGAGCCCAGGGTCCGAAACCTTGAGCCGGGCTTTGCATGTCGTGCATTGGATGACGAACGGTTCCACGGCAGGGCTCGAAAAGTTGAACTGCTCTTGGGCTACTTGGGCGTGGCCGGATTTTGCGCCAGGGACGGCGGCAGCTTGTCGCCCCGTTTCTCGACCGCGGCGCGGGTTGTTATGAAGAGGACGTCCTTGCCCCCATCCTTGGGTTTGATCACGTACACTAGTTTACCGTCTGGATTGGCCTTCTTCAGCACCGTCAGCAAGATTTCTTCGGCCGGCTTGTCGCGCTCGTCCAATCCGAACGACTGGTTCTTGGTGATCCCTTCAAGCTGCAAATCCGTTCCCAGGATCACGATTTCCGTATCGATCGCCGAGCCCAGCATTTCCATCGATTTTTCCAGGGTGTCGCGGGGGAAACTGAGCGAGATTTTTTGTTTCAGGGCCTCGGCCGGGCCGCCGGGCTTTTGCGCAGTCGGATTCTTGACCGTCGCGGCGCCCGATCCCCCCCCAGTCTGCTCGAACAGGGCCAACTCCGTGCCCATGACCAGGTTGTGGCCGGCATTGACGGGCAGATAGACCCGCAGCAGCGCCTGGCGGTGGTCCTCGCCGATCCGCGTGAAGTCGAAGACCGTGCGAATCATCAGCGGAAACCGCGCCAAGATCAATTTTCCGTACTGCCCATTGAGCGAGGCGATATACGTCTCGACGTCTTCGGGCACTTTCTCGAGCTGCTGCCGATACGTCGCGGCCAATTGGTGCGGCTGGTCCGCCGCGTCGCCGTTGACCCGCAGTTCGACGAACAAATCGCTGGTAACGTGAATGCTCAACAGCGCCGCGGGAACGTCCGCGCCGAGGAATCGCTTGAGCGGTTCTTCGAGCCGCGCCAATTCCCCCACGAAGAGGGATTTGCCGGCCCGGAACACGGCAAACGGCGCCGCCAGCAGCGTGAAGTGTCGATCCGTGTCGCTTTCGGCCAGCAGTTTGTCCATTTCCTTGCTCAGTCGTGGACCCGTGGAGTCGAGCGTGTCGTCGATCTCCGTGGCAGGCATGATGGCGAAGACACGTCCTTTGTCTTCCGGCGGAATGTAATAGGCACTCTGCCCGCCTTTGAAATATTTCTTGCCGCCATGCTCGGCCGCTACGGGATCCTTCCAGGCGCCCAGCAGCACCGCTTCGTCCACGACCTCGTTCAACCGCACGGTATAAGCGGTGCTGAGCGCGCCCATCTCGTTGACGTAAAAGCCGACGATCAGTTGCTCGATGCGCGACGGATCGAACCCGGTGACGGCCTGGATATGATCTTTGCTTGACTGGCCCCACGGCCCCATGCCGTCGACCATCTTCGAGCCTTCCGCATTGCTCAGGATGGCCGATGTCCGGGCCGCGATGAAGGCTTGGGCGCCCGACGGCATGTAGCGGCAAGCTGATCGGCGAGCCGGCCGTGGGAGACGCCCACATCGACGAGCCGTCGTCGTCGATCTCCTGAAAGGCCGGCTTGTCGGGCTGGCGGCCGCCAGTCCTCACCGGTTTGACCGGCGTGGCAATCGCCACCGGTTCTTCGTCCTCGTATCCCTTGTTGTCGTCGTCGCCGGCGGCGACCGAATCCGGATCGGGACGGTTGTGTTTCTTGGTCTTTTTGGTCTTGGGTTTCGGCGGAGCTTCGGCGTCCGGGGACGCCTTGCTGGCCACGGTCTTGTTTTCCGGAACCGCGGGGCGCGACGCCGAGCCCGGCGACCACGCCGGCCATGGCGAACAAGGCCAAGACTCCGGCCGCCAGCGCCATAGGGTTGACTTTTCGCGGCTTGGCCTTGGATCGCTTGACGCGCGGCCGGACCGGCACCAGCTCGTCCGCCAATGCGGCTCGTTGGGCTATGGTGGTCGGACGATCGGCCACAGCCAGGCCGCCTGAACCGCCGGCAATTCCCGGCCGCGGCGCCGGCGAGATCGGCATTTGGGGCTGCGACATTTCGACCGGTGTTTCCAGCGGCGTGTGCACGGGCATTTCGGCGGGCACTTCAACCGGCGCTTTGGGCGCCGCGGCGGCCGAACTCGGCGCCACGGCCGCCGGCCGCTGCGCTAAGAACTGCTCGAAGGCCTCGAGCGCGGGGCTCGCCGGCCGGCCGGCGGTCGGATCGGGACTGGCAAACGGCACCAGTTGCGCCGCCACCTCCGTGGCACTATCCAACCGCACCGGCGGATTCTTGGCCATCATGTGAGCGACCAATTGCGGCAGCGCCGGCGGCATGCCGAATTGATCGAGCGTGACGGCCGGCTCGGAGGCATGCCGAGCGAGCTTTTGCGCCACGTCTCCCTCGGCGAACGGCGCCCGGCCGATGAGCAGTGCGTAAGCCAGGCAGCCCAGGCTGTAAATGTCGGCTCTGGCGTCCGGCGCAGCGCCGCCGAAGGCGAGCTCCGGGGCCAGGTAATCGGCCTGCGCCGACAGCCGCGCGGAAGGCTCGGCGTCGCCCACCCGATACGCGGCCGATTGGGCCGGGTCGCGTCCGAGCGGAAAGCCCAGCAGCTTGACGCCCCCCTCGGCCGTCAGCCAGATGTTTTGCGGCCGGATGTCGCCGTGCGCCTGACCGTGCTCGTGCAGGGCGGAGGCCGCCAGCGACAAATCCCGCACGATCCGGCAACCATCGGCCGGCGCGACGGGCTGCGACAACAGATAGTCGGCCAGAGTCATGCCGGCAAGATCTTCGATCACCACGAACTTCGCCGACTTTCGCTCCACGAATTCGAACACCCGGCTCAGGTGGTCCTCGCCAAAGGCGGCCATCGCTTGCGCCAGCCGGATGACGGCCGCCACTTGCGCGGCGGATCTTTGACCAGTCCGCTCGACAGGAAATAAAGTGCCACCGAATACCCGCTGGGCAGATGCACGGCCCGATACAGTCCCTTGAGCCGTCCGCTTTCGTGCCGGTCGAAGACTTTGTATTCGCCGAACAAAAAGGGACGCGGCTTTACCGGCCAACAGCACGCTCGTCTGATAGCGGCTCAGCACACCGCTGGCCAGGAGCCATTCAGCCAAGGTCACCGAATTGCCCTGCTGCGCGCCGCGCACGCGACTAAAGGCCGCATCCAACCGCTGGCATTCGTCGGCCGACAGCAATCGGCTGTTGATGGCCAGTTTCCAGAAATCGTTGAGCGGGATGGGCATGTCGCCGGTGCGCTGCGGATGCGCAAATGGGGGATCGCTTCTCGCTCGCATGCGCCTCTCTGCAGCGCACGAGTGCCTTGCCTGGTCCTGATCTATCAAATGTACCGCGCCGGCAGTGCCGACTGCAAACCGGCCGAAATCGCTTGAGGCGCAGGACTTGCCGCCGTCGTCGCCCGTGCTGGCGACTCGAATGCCGGACTTCGGCAGCTTTTTACCCAAGAGCATCGCCGTGCCCCCCAAGCTCTCGGTCGCCCCAATCCAATTCTCCGCTTATAACAGTTGGCTCGGTCCTGACGCTTGCGCTTGAGCATGGTCTGGTCGAGGGCTATTATTCCAGTGGCCCAGGCAATCCGATCTTCTTTCCAACGAGGTGCCCACCGTGGCGATTGCAAATGCTCCGGCCGCCGAGCGCGCCGACGGAGCAAAAGTCACGCCGGAACCGGTTCTCAAGCGATCGATCGATTCGACGCAGCTCTATTTCGATCGGGCTGCCGACCGCATGGACCTCAGCGAGAACATGCGGCGGTTGCTGTTGACCGCCAAGCGCGAGGTGTCGGTGCAGATCGCCGTCGAGATGGACAATGGCGAGATCGGCACGTTCATCGGCTATCGCGTGCAGCACGACGATTCGCGCGGGCCGATGAAGGGGGGCCTGCGCTATCATCCCGAGGTCGACCTGGACGAAGTCCGCTCGCTGGCCGCCCTGATGACCTGGAAGACGGCGGTCGTCAACATTCCCTATGGCGGCGCCAAGGGGGGCATCGCCATCGATCCGGCCAAGCTCAGCCCCCGCGAAGTGGAGCGGATCACGCGCAAGTTCATCGACGGCATTGCACGACGTGATCGGTCCGGACATCGACATCCCGGCCCCCGACATGGGCACCAATGCCGAAGTGATGGCCTGGATCATGAACCAGTATCAGAAATATCACGGCTTCAATCCGGCCTGCGTGACCGGCAAGCCGGTCGAGTTGTACGGCATTCCCGGCCGCGAGGAAGCCACCGGCCGCGGCGTGGGCATCTTTGCCGTCAAGCTGCTCAGCCGCCTGGGGCGCAAGCCGGCCGCAGACCCGCGTGGCCTTGCAGGGCTTCGGCAACGTCGGCTCGCACGCGGCCAAGTTCTTGCGCGAGGCGGATTTCAAGCTCGTGGCCGATCAGCGACGTCAGCGGCGGCTACTATCGCCCCGAGGGGCTCGACGTCAGCCAGATGCTGCAGTATCGCCCGCGAACATCACAACTCGCTCGCCGGTTATACCGAAGCCGAGAAGATCACGAACGAAGCACCTGCTGGAGCTGGACGTCGAGCTGCTGGTGCCGGCCGCGCTTGGGCGGAGTGATCACGGCCGAAAACGCGGCCCGCATCAAGGCGCCGATCATCATCGAAGCGGCCAACGGGCCCGTCTGGCCCGGATGCCGACCGGATCTTCGAAGAGCGCGGCACCGTCGTGCTGCCCGACATCCTGGCCAATGCCGGCGGCGTGACGGCCAGCTATTTCGAATGGGTGCAGAACCGGCAGCACTATCAATGGGGCATCAACCGCGTGCCGCCAGGAGCTGGATCGCGTGCTGAGCGAAAGTTTCGAGCAGGTCTGGGAGTTGTCGGTCGAGCGGAAAGTCAGCCTGCGCACCGCCGCCTACATGCTGGGCATCGGCCGCGTCGGCCGGGCCACGATCCTGGGAGGCATCTCATGATCGACCAGTCGGTCGCGGCCAGCACGCTCGAACGGATCCCGCTATTTCGCAATTTCAACGAGACCGAACGCCGGCAGCTCGCCGACATCGCCCAGATCAAACACTTCGCCCCTGGCGAGCTGGTGATCCGCCAGGGAAAGGCCAGCCAGACCCTGTGGGTCGTGCTCGAAGGCAAGTGCGAAGTCGTCAAGTATCCCGACGACTCGCCGCGCGATTCCTTGATCCTGGCCGTGCTCGAACCGTTCAGCCATTTCGGCGAGATGTCGTTCTTCAGCCCCGCCCCGCACTCGGCCAACGTGCGGGCGCAAACCGCCGTGCGGGCCGCTTTGCCTCGACCGCCGCGACTACGACGACCTGATCCGCCAGGGTATCTGGGTCGCCTACAAGCTGGCTTACAACACCGTGCAGAGCATGGCCGACCGGCTGCGGCGGATGGACGAATGGGTGGCCGAACTGGCCAGCCACAATCCGCCCGGCGACCGCGTGCCCGAGTGGAGCAGCTTTCGCGATAAGCTGTTCAACGGCTGGAACCTGTAACGATCTCGCGGGGCGACGGTTCGCCAGATTGGGAACCGTTGAGTTTTCGAATTCGGAAATCGGAACTCGGAATTCGGAACGGGGAATTCGGAACGGGGGAAGCATTCGCTCAGCGAAGGCCAATCGCCGGCGATCAACTTTTCGCCCGAAGACCCGCGCCGGTGCGATTCAGTAACTCTCGACCGCCGTTGCGGAATTGGTTGCCGCGGAGTGGGACACGTCGGCCAGGATCTCACAGGCGCGATCGACATCGGCCTGGTCGAGATCCAAGTGTGTGACCGCCCGGACGCCCGTAGCGTCGATCGGCAGCATGAGCAGCCCGCGTTCTTTCAGGCGAGCGCAAAATTCGCCGGCCGTGCCCAGCCGCGGGTCGACGCGGAAGATCACGATGTTGGTGTCCACCTGGTCGGGCCGCAGCGTCAAGCCACCCGTCAGCCGGATGGCCGCAGCCAGCCGGGCCGCGGCCGCATGATCGTAGTGCCAGCCGTTCGATGTGATGCTCCAGCGCATACAGCGCCGCGGCGGCGATCACTCCCGCCTGGCGCATCGCCGCCGCCGAACAGCTTGCGGTGACGCCGAGCCGTTTTGATCAAGTCGCGCGGGCCGGCCAACGCCGAGCCGACCGGCGCACCGATCCCTTGCTGAAGCAAACGCTCACGGTGTCGAAATGCTGGGCCCAAAGCATGAGCGGAATTCCCGTGGCCACGGCAGCGTTCAAGAGCCGGGCGCCGTCGAGATGGGTGGCCAGGCCCACGTGAATGGGCCCACTCGCAGATGTCCTCGACCGTTTCGTAGGGCTGGATCCGCCCGGCCCCGCGATTGTGCGTGTTCTCCAGGCACACCAGCCGCGTCCGCACCAGGTGGTCGTTGTCGCCGCGCACCAGTCCCGACGAGCTGCTCGCGCTCGCAAAATCGCTTCCCGGCCTTCCACCGGCCGGACAGCCAGCAAGCTGAGTTGAGCGTAGCCGCCTTGCTCGTAGTTGTAGATGTGGCAGCCGGCTTCGCAGATGAATTCGTCGCCCGGCTGGCAGTGCACGCGGATGCCGATCTGGTTCGACATCGTGCCCGAGGGAACGAATAATGCCGCTTCCTTGCCCAGCAGGTGCGGCCACCCGCTCTTCGAGGCGTGGACCGTGGGATCCTCGTCGAACACGTCGTCGCCGACTTCGGCCGCGGCCATGGCGGCCCGCATGCCGGGCGTGGGCCGAGTAACCGTGTCGCTGCGAAAATCGAGCGTTTGAGCATCCATGATTCGCCTGTTGTTCGAAGGGGAGCGGCGGCGCCGTGTGCAGGGCCGTATTACCGTGGCGGCAAGGGCCGGTTTGGACTTTCCGACCGTTATCCGGCGAGACAGAATGGGATGTCCCGGCTAGGGTAATCGTATCCCGACCGCGCACCGGCCGCCACCAGAACCCTTGGCGATTCGCAGCCAGCGAAACGACTCGGCTCGAAACCCCTCTCCCTGCAGGGAGAGGGTAGGGTGAGGGTCTCCCTTTATCGAGGGCGCGCGAGTTATCGAGGGTGCGTGAAGGTCTCGCTTAGCTCAAGGAATCCGAACGGCTAATACAACTCCTGCCTCGCGCCATGACCACGCTCAACATCCAGCGCATCGACAGCCGGCAGAAAGACGTCCGCCAGGCGATCCTCGCCTTGCGCGAGCGGCTCAGCCCGCGCGGCAACGTGGTCAGCGAGGCCGGCCGCCGGCGGACGATCGAAGTCTTCGGCGAGCCGCTTTCCGCCGGCCAGGTGGTGGAGCGCATCTGCCAGGACGTGCGCGCGCGGGGGCTGGCCGCTGCGCTCGACTATTCGGCCCGGCTCGACAAGGCCCAACTCACCGCCGAAACGCTGCGCGTGCCGGCCGCCGAACTGGCCGCCGCA
Organism: uncultured Planctomycetia bacterium; assembly: GCA_963699445.1. Classification (GTDB taxonomy): domain Bacteria; phylum Planctomycetota; class Planctomycetia; order Pirellulales; family PALSA-1355; genus CAWCAX01. Next base: position 105,145 of record CAVOTX010000011.1, on the reverse strand, counting down.
CATCGCGGCGGCCGATCCGGCTTTTCTGGCCACCGTGCGGCGGATCCGCCAGCACGTGCTCGATTTCCAATCTGCGATCCTGCACCGCGACGTGACCGTTGCCGGCCGCGACGGCAGCCGGCTGATGCCAGCGCTATCTGCCGCTGGGCCGCGTCGGCATCTGCGTGCCGGGCGGAGCCGCGGCGTATCCGTCGACCGTGCTGATGACGGCCGTGCCGGCCCAGGCGGCCGGCGTGCCGGAGCTGGCGGTGGTCGCGCCGCCCACCCACTTCGGCGCCTACAATCCCGACCTGCTGGCCACCTGCCACGAGCTGGGCATCGGCGAGGTGTATCGCATCGGCGGGGCCCAGGCCGTCGCGGCCCTGGCCTACGGCGTCGAGGGAATCCGCCGGTCGACAAGATCGTCGGGCCGGGCAATCTGTTCGTGGCCCTGGCCAAGAAATACGTGTTCGGCGAGGTCGACATCGACTCGATTGCCGGTCCCAGCGAAGTGGTGGTGATTGCCGACGACACGACCCGGGCCGACTTTACGGCCGCCGATCTGATCGCCCAGGCCGAACATGCGCCGGGCGCCAGTGTCTTGATAACGTGGAGCCAGCGGCTGCTCGAGGCCACGGCGGCCGAAATCGAGCGGCAGCTTGTCCAGCTCGAGCGCGGCGATCTGGCGCGGCAGAGCCTCGAACAGTTCGGCGCCCTGATCCTGGTGCGCGATGCCGCTCGAAGCGGCCGCCCTGGCCGACGAAATCGCCCCCGAGCATTTGCACATCGCCTGCGCAGGATGCCGCAGCACTGATGGAAAAAATCACTCACGCCGGCGCCACGTTTCTGGGCAATTACAGCCCGGTGGCCGTGGGCGACTACGTGGCCGGGCCGTCGCACGTGTTGCCGACCGGCGGCACGGCCCGCTTTGCCAGCGGCTTGTCGGCCAACGACTTTCTCCGCTCCAGCAGCGTCATCGAGTTTTCGGCGGCGGCGCTGGAGTCGGTGGCCGACGACGTGCGCGAGATGGCGGGCAAAGAAGGCCTGACCGCGCACCGCGCGAGCGTCGACGTCCGGCTTGGGTAACGAATACGTGGGGGAACCACAAAGGCACAGAGGCACGGAGAAGGCAAAAAAACAAGAGAAGAAGAACCGACGAGAAGCTTAGAGAAGCGAGTTCGAGCGAGCGCAACGAGTAGTCGAGTTGCCCTGGAAATCAAATCTCCACGCGCCGATCGCCGGCTTCCGAATTCTCTTCTCCCTTCTCGCTTTCTCTGTGTCTCTGCGCCTCTGTGGTTGATCTTCCTTGCTTGCTTCGCTTCGGATTTTCGCGGTTCGCCGAGTGGAACATGACTTATTTTCGCCCCGAAATCGAAGCCATGCAGGGCTACACGCCGGGCGAGCAGCCGCAGGCCGGCAAGTTCATCAAGCTCAACACCAACGAGAATCCGTATCCTGCCTCGCCCGCCGTGCGGCAAGCCATCTCGGCCGTGCTCGATCGCGGGCTGGCCCGCTATCCGGATCCGCTGGCGACCGCCTTCCGCCGCCGGGCCGGCGAGGTGCTGTCGGTCGATCCGGATTGGATTCTCTGCGGCAACGGCAGCGACGACATCCTCACCATCGTCACCCGGGCGCTGGTCGGCCAGGGGCAATGGCTGCGGCTTCCTTACCCCAGCTATGTGCTCTACAAGACGCTGGCCCAGCTGCAAGGGGCCGAAGGCGAAGAGGTGCGCTTTGCCGCCGACTGGTCGCTGGGCGACGACTTCGCCGCGCCGCGGGCCGATTTGCGGCTGGCGTTTCTGCCGAACCCCAACAGCCCCTCCGGCACGGTGCTCAGCCCGGAGCGCATCTTGGAACTGGCCGATCGCTTGCCTTGCCCGCTGTTGGTCGATGAGGCTTATGTCGATTTTGCCGACGACAACTGCCTGCGACTGGTGGCCGAGAACGAAAAGATCATGGTTTCGCGCAGCTTGAGCAAGTCGTACGCCTTGGCTGGGCTGCGGTTCGGGTTCCTGGTGGCTCAGCCGCAGATCATTCACAACCTGATCAAGATGAAAGATTCCTACAACTGCGACGCCCTGTCGATCGCGGCGGCCACGGCGGCCATCGACGATCAGGCCTGGCTGGCCGAAAATCGGGCCAAAATCCTGAAAACCCGCGACCGGCTGACCCGCGGCATGCGCGAGCTGGGTTTCTCCAGCGTGGATTCGCAGGCTAACTTTGTTTGGAACCCCCATGCGCAGCGTGGCCGTGCGGCCGCTTTACGAACAACTCAAATCGCAGCAGGTGTTGGTGCGATACATGGATTATGCCGGCTGGGGCGACGGCCTGCGGATCTCGGTCGGCAGCGACGACCAGATCGACGCTTGCCTGGGTCTGCTAAGATCGATGGTTTGACTCCGATGATCGGTTTCGATGCAAACCCCTCTCCCTCCAGGAAGAGGGCAGGGTGAGGGTCTCCGTAGTGTGACGGTCTCCGTAATGCGAGGGCCTCCGTAATGTGAGGGTCTCCGTAGGCAGACGGACGGCTGACCGCAATGGAGACAGTAGGGTCCGCTGTGCGGACCGAATGTCCGATCGCTTGACGAAGATGGTCCGCACAGCGGACCCTACAGTTAAATTCCTGAGTTGTCGTTTTCCCTCCGATCTGCGCTTATCCGCGTTCATCTGCGTTCATCTGCGGCTAACTTTGGCTACCCGATTCACGTAAGAGCCCGCCGACCGGAAAGACCCGAGACTCATCCATGTCGCGTACTGTAAGAATCAATCGCCAGACGGCGGAAACGAAAATCGACTTGGAGCTGAACCTCGACGGTGCAGGCCAGGCGCAGATCGCCACCGGCGTCGGATTCTTCGACCACATGCTCACGCTGCTCGCCAAACACGCGGCCATCGATCTTTCGGTCAGCGCTCAGGGCGACTTGCACGTCGATCAGCACCACACCGTCGAAGACGTGGGAATCTGCCTGGGCCAGGCCATCAAGCAAGCCCTGGGCGACAAGGCGGGCATCCGCCGCTACGGCCACTTCACGCTGCCTATGGAAGAAACGCTGGCCACCAGCGCGATCGATCTGAGCGGGCGTTACTTCTTGATCTTCGAGGCCGGGTTTTCGTCCCCCAAGATCGGCGACTTCGACAGCGAATTGGTCGAAGATTTTTGGCAAGCCGTGGCCGCCAACGGGCTGTTCAACCTACACGTCCTGGTCCATCACGGCCGCAACAATCATCACAAGAGCGAAGCCATCTTCAAAGCCACGGCCCGCGCCCTGCGGATGGCCGTCGAGCTCGACCCGCGTCAATCCGGCGTGCCCAGCACCAAGGGCACGCTGAGCGGGTAGGGACGAGGGAGAACACGGAACCGCCGGTCGCCGTCGAGAAGGAACCGCGTCCCCGTTTCTTCCGCCGAGTACAGGTCCCAGCGCCAGGAACCGAGGTTGAACGGACTTTCGATCCGACGTAAGATCCGCCCCTCGGCGCCAATTCCGGCGGCACAAAGGGGGTGCGAAAAATGCGACGTTGGGCGGCCGCAGCGGTTCTGCGCTTCTCGGTAGCTTTGATTCCCTGCGGTGCAATGGGTGAGGAGCTACCCAACCAAAACGGATTTGAATCGCCCCGCGCCGTCTTCGCCGCTTACAAGAAGGCAACGTCGGAGCAGGATTGGAAGGCCTTGTTCGCACTTGGCACGCCCGCACGCCAGAGTGATGAGCTTCTGGACTTGGTGGTCAGCGCGGCCCTGACAGAGGATTCCGCCTTCAAGGCACTCGTCGCGAAACACGGTGGCAATTGGAACGGTATCGTTGCCCAAGTGACCGATGCAGACGATGCCGTAAAGCGCATCCGCCTGGCGGTCCGCATTGCCAAGGACATCAAGGACAAAGCCGGCCTTTATGCTGCGGCGCAGGACCTCATCTCGCGCGATAGCCTTTTCGCCCCGACAACCGTAAATGAGATGCGAAACTTCGTGCAGAACGACTCCGCCGCGAGCGCACAATTCAGCGAAACCAGGGTGGCGGTCGAAACTCAGACCGACAATCTGACAAAGTTGGCCAGAAAGATACCAAGGACCGTTAACGTAACCGGCGAATTGTACTTCCGGCGAATCGCAGGAAGGTGGTATCTTTCGCTGCCGAACGAGGCGGCCTTGTCACCCTGAGCAGTGGCCTCCGACACGAATGGCACTCTCGGCATTCTAAGATTTTAACCGGCCGTCAGTTGGGTTTAGCGAGTCGAGCGCGGAGAATGGCTCGGGGTTCTTGCATTAGCTTGTAGCCGTGGCGACTGCGCTATTGATGCGCGTGCACTGTCTCTCCGAAAGCGAACTTCTGGGTGAAAGTTTTGCTCGATCCCGTGGGCAGCAGGCCATAGACGCTGTTTGCGGTTTCCGCCGTGTGCGATCCTTTCGACTCGGGCCTCTTGCTCGTTGCCGTCATCGCGTCGGACGAAGAATAAGTGATTGTGCCGGCGCCACTTTTCGTGACCGCGTTGTCCCCGCCACTCCTGCCGACGAGATCGACCTGGAAGGCAACGATCGGTGTCCGCACCCATGCCGCCGCCGCGCCGGGCAGAGGGGCCTTGGTCGCACCCGTCGGCTTCAGTCCAGGGGGTGGCACCGCAATCGTCCATTCATGCCGGTTCTTGGTGTTTCGCCCTACATAGGCGAACTCGGCGCCTCGGATGTAGTCGCCATCGTACTGCAGCTTGATGATGAACTTCGCGCCGGCGGGCACGGTCCGGGGCGGCATGTCCACCAGGTTTGCTCTGTGATTGTGTGTGCCGAAGTCATACGGCTTGGCAAAATACTCGATCGAACAGCCGACATGCGGATCGGGTGTCTTGGGCGTTTTCGTTTGGAGGCCCATGACGTACTGCTGGTAGTTGGTGTGGATGTTGTCGTCTTTGGGCGAATTCGCGTTCAACTGGATATGAAAGCCTGTTTCGTCGCAAACGATGTCCTTGGTGATCTCGACCGTGACGACCAGCGCCATGGATCGGCTTGCCGCCGTTGTAGAGGTAATAGTTATGATTGCTTCCGAGCCCGGCACGCGGAGGCGGAACCATCTCGTCGGTCAATTCGCCCAGGTAGCCGGTTGACTTGGGCTTTTCTGGCTCGGCGCGCGCATGCGGCACCGTCTGTGCTGCGAGCGGGGTTAGGCTCGAAACCGTCAGCCCTACCCCGAGAACCAAGGCAACGTAAAGTTTCCTGACTCCGAAAGCGAAATGGCGATGGATGCACTTTCGACCATCGGACCGATCGAAGATGAAGCCTTGCGCGAACATTCCGTTGCGCGTCGAGCATTGCGGGGGAGCGATTGTCATGGCTTTCTCCAGTTTAAGTTGCCCCACCACCCCTTGGAGCCTGTCGCTGCTTTGCAGCTTGCGCGAGCGGCCGGACTGTCCGCGCAGGAAAATGCCCCCGGTGTGACGCGAGGGCTGTGCGAACTCGATTGGATCGAGGTTCAGGCTTTCCGGCGACGGGCGGCGATGCACAGGCCGAGGGCGCCCAGGCCGCAGAGGATCAGCGAGGACGGCTCGGGAGTGGTAACTCCGTGGTCAAAGAACACGCCGGAAATCACTGCGTTCGAATTCAAGTTGAGATTCTCGAAATTAATCGTCAGGGGACCGGCGGGCGCCTTGACATCAAATACCGCGTAGTCGCCCTGCGGGTAGCCATTCGAACCATTAATGGTTGCGCTGGCGCTGCCAACCGAGATGGTGATCCCGCGGCCGCCGCCGTACTGGTCGTAGTCCATTGCGTAGACGGCCAACTGGAAATTTTCGGCATGGCTGAGATCCAAAGTCAATGACCAATTGCTGCCACTATAGCCCACGGCGGCGGTACGGTCCCCGGTCGGATCGGCGGGGTTTTGCAGATCTTTCGTCGTGGAGGGGGGATCAGTCGTGGTCCAAACATACTGCGAAGCGTTGCTGCTATAGGCGTAGCTGGAGACATACGAAGGCAATGACGAAACGTCGTTAGCGTTCAGGGCCGGAGTGCCGGCGCCGAGGTAGCCATTGAGTATGTAGCCCTGACTGCCATACACGCCGATCCAGTTTCCCTGCGTCGTCGTGTCGATCGTGTCTGCCGAAGCGGTCGATGCAACGATGATTACCAAGGCAATCCACAACGAATTGACCGATTGAATGCTGAACATGGCGATCTCTCCTTATTTCGGTTTTTGGACTCTAGGGAACCTTCCTAGCCTAAACGCGCAGCTAAACGCCGCCAAGCCTTTTCACAGCCAATTCTCACGTCTTACAGTCTCCTGCCCGGCCGGTAGGGCATGAGCTCCGCAAGCGTTTGCCGCGGGTCAGTTCGCGGCAACCCGTTGATCCTGAATTCCAGTTGCGAAAAAACAGCCCCCACCCGTTCGCTTGTGCGATCAACCAAAGTGCGTTCGCGCGACGAGGGCTCTGACGCGTTTTTGTCGCTCAGCGATACGCCGGCAGTGCCGAGATTTGGTTGCAGAGCTTTGTCCGCAGCGCGAGGAAGCGCTGGTCGGTGGCCGAGCCGTATTGCCGCTCGAACTCGGCGCGGGTAGCGTGGCGGCGGCCAGCTTCAGCTCGTCCGGCGCCGGCGGAAGGAAACGCGAAAAATCTTTTTCGTCGGCCAATCGGGCCAGCGTCGGTTGGCGGCCGCGATCGGCCAGGCGGGCGGCCAGGCAACCGCCGGCGCAGGCATCGGCATAGGACGCCAGATCGACCGCATCGGCCGCCGGGTCGGCAATGCCTGAGAGGACCAGCGCAGCCGCATCGGCCCGCTGCCCGCCCAGCAGGCTGGCCAGTGCCGCAGCAGAGAGCAAGCGCTCGAGCCGGCCCTGTCCGCCGCGCGGGGCGGTCACGACGTCGGTGGGCGCGACGTCAGCGGGCGGATGTTCGGCGCCGGCGGTGCGTTCGGCGCCGGCCGGCGCGCCTGCGATCCGCTGACAAATGGGCCGGATCAACGGATGGGCGGCGATTCGCTGGCGATCGGGTCCGGTCAGGCTTACTGCCAGCAGGCAGGCGACCGTTTGCAAGTCGGGCGGCAACTGCCCGGCGAGTCTTGCGGACGTCCGCAATCGCCACTCGGTCGACGAGAGCTTGTCGACTGGCCGTGCTCCGTCCGGCGAAGCGGCCGCTTCGCGGCCCGCGGTGGCTTCGAGCGCCGCGACGAGGGCCAAGGTGGCCTGCGCAGTGCGCTCGACGCCGCCGCGATCGACGAGGCCGACGTAGCGCCGCGGATTGGGATCGTCGGGCATGGCGCGGGCCAACTCGGCGTAGATGGGGCGCAGTCGCAATTGCGCGGGCAATGCCAGTTCGGCAATGTTGCGCCGCTGGCCGGCCGATCGCAATTGATCGCCAACCTGCCCGACGATCAAGGTATTGAGCGGGTCGAAGCCGATGCGGAACCTGGCCGCCCGGGCCTTTCGATCGGCCAGGCTCGGCCGCATGACCGAATCGGGCTCGGGGCTATGCGCGGCGCCGAAGAAATGTCCGAGCTCGTGGAGCAAGACTTCCAGCCGTTCGGGCTCGGTGATGACTTGCGACCACTCGCGCACCAACAGGTGGCTGGCCAGCGGTCCGTGAATGCCGCCCAGGTGAGTCATGCCGCGGATGAGCGTGTATTGGCTGGTGAAACCGATGGCCAGCCGCTCGGTCGTGATTTTCGTCTTGCGTTCGAATTCTTCCAGCGACTTGGGGAAATCGTGGATGTTATCGTCCGACTCCCAGGTTCCGCAGTCGACCACTTGCAGTTTGACCCCGCAATCGCGCTCCAGGATTTCCGACGCGTCGGCAATCCGGCCGCGAAGTCGCTTTTCCCAAACGGCGCGAGCCTGCGCGTTCGTCCTCGTCGACCAGGATCTTGATGGGCACGACGACCGGATCGCCGGTTGCGGTCGCGTCGAGCCGCTCCAGGGGCGGACCGTTCCAATCGATGGCCGGCAGCACCAGCGCGGGCGAAGCCGGTCCTTCGCCGAGGCCGATGGCCGTCAATTCGGCGCTGCCCGCTCGGTTCCAAAGCACGTAGGCGTTCTCGGGGCTGAGCCGCATAGGTCCGCTCCTGCCGGCCGGCGTGGAGGGTGAGCCGGCTGCTGCCCAATAGGGGCAGCGTCAGGTTGTCGGCGTCGGCGAGGCGGAAATCGCGCTCGAGCGCACCCGGTTCGAGGACCGAAAACGCGACCGTTCCGGCCGTGCGATTCGAAAGCACGGCAACGCCCGCCTGCCCCCAAGCCGTGGCCGGCAACCCCAGCACGGCGGCTGCCAGGCAAAACGTCGCGGCGGGCAAGCGCCTACAGCGGACAATCAGGTTCGCAGGGCGACGGCACACGAACGGATCCTTGGACTATTGATCAGGGCAGCGCGGGCACCAAGCGGCCGGCTCCGCATTATAGACCGGATTATAGACAGGCAGCGCGGGCTCGTCGTGCGCTGGGGGTCTGCGGCCGACTCCACGGATCGCCGGGAAGCGAGCGGCGGATGGTTGATTGTCCTACCCACTACGGGTAAAGTCGGATGCTGGCAGCCGACGCGAAACGCGCAGAATCGCCATGTCGCGGCTGGCCCGAACTGGCCGACGAACCGCCGAGATTCCGGCCCGGCGGTCAACCCTTGCATCCCCGAGGAACGTCCATGAACCGGCCCCCGCTTCACTTCTGCCTGGCTCTGCTGGTCGGCTTCGCCTGGGCCTGGCCTGCCGCGGCCGAGCTGGCCCTGAAACAGGCCGACTACGTGGCCATTGTGGGCGATTCGATCACCGAGCAGAAGCAATATTCCGTGTTCATGGAGGACTACCTGGTGATGTGCCAGCCGGCGGCCAAGTTGCAGGCCACGCAGTTTGGCTGGGGCGGCGAGACCTCCTGGGGATTTGTCGCGCGGATGACCAACGACATGCTGCGGTTCCAGCCAACGGTGGCCACGACCTGTTTCGGCATGAACGACGGCGGTTACGCGCCGATGACTCCGGAAAAGGTCAAGCATTACCGCGACGGACAAACCGCGATCGTGCAGGGATTCAAGAAGGCCGGCATCCGGGTGATCGTGGTCGGTTCGCCGGGTTGCGTCGACGCCGACGCGTTCCGCAACGATCCGAACGCGGCCATCATGTACAACACCACGCTGACGGAAGAACGCGACATCGCCCGCGAGGTCGCGCAAAGCGAAGGCGTCTTGTTCGCCGACGTCATCACGCCGATGATCGCCGCCATGACCAAGGCCAAGGTCAAATATGGCAAGGGCTATCACCTGGCAGGGGCCGACGGCATCCATCCGGAACAGAACGGGCAGTTGGTGATGGCCTACGCCTTTCTGAAGGCGCTCGGCTGCGACGGCGACTTGGGCCGGATCACGGTCGACCTGGCAGGAGGCAAGGCCGAGGCCGTGGGCGGACACAAGGTGCTGTCGTATCAAGGCGGCAACGTCGAGCTGGAGAGCACTCGCTACCCGTTCTGCTTTTTTGGCGACCCTGCCAGGCCCAACGCGACGCGTGGCGTCATCGAGTTCTTTCCGTTCAACGACGACTTGAATCGGCTGACGCTGGTGGTCGAGGCGCGCCGGCCGGCGGAGCGAATGTGACTTGGGGCAAAGAGACCCGGCAGTTCAGCGCCGAGCATTTGAAACAGGGCATCAACCTGGCGGCGGAATTCCTGGAGAATCCATTCCTGGAACCGTTCCAGAAAGTCGAGTCGCAGATCCGCAAACAACAGGAGTACGAAACGGCGCTGGTCAAGAACCTGATCCACAGCACGCCGGAGTACAAGCGCATGATTCCGGACGAGGCCACGGCGCTGGACAAGATCGTGGAGGCGGGAATTCGTCGCGACAAATCGCTGATCTCCGAATCGGCGGCCGCCGTGACGCCGGTCCGCCACAAGCTGGTGATCGAAGCGGCCCCTTGATTTCTCCACACCGTGGCCTGGAGTGCCGCGTGGCCTGGGGTGCCGCCGCGAGCCACGCCTCCCGAGCGTTCGCAGCAGGCGCCTCCGAATTATGGAAAAAACCTTTCCGGCGGAACTGGCCGATTTCCCGGCCCGCATCGAACTGCCCGTGCAATGGGGAGACCAGGATGCCTTCGGTCACGTCAACAACACCGTCTATTTCCGCTGGTACGAGTCGGCCCGCATCGTGTACCTGGAGCGGTTGGGCCTGGGCGACAAGAACTCGACCAGCGGACTGGGGCCGATCCTGGCTGCGATCGGCTGCGATTATCGGCGGCAGGTCAAGTATCCCGACCGGGTGCTGGTCGGCGCTCGGGTGATCCGTATCGGCCGCACCAGCATGACCATGGAGCACAAGGTATGGAGCCGGGCACAGCAGGCCGTCGTGGCGGACGGACATTCGACGATCGTGGCCTTCGACTATGCGGCCGACAGGCCCCGGGCCGTGCCCGCCGAGATGCGGGCCGCCATCGAGCAGCTCGAAGGGCGGGAATTAGCCTGATGCCGCGATCGCATCCCCTTCGCGGTCCAGCGGTGCCGGCTGTGCGCGGGAAGCTCGGCGGAACGAAATGCCTGCCACGGCACCCACGCCGCGGCGCAGACCAGTCACCTAGGAACGAACGGGTCGCACCAATCCCTGAATCACGAAGGGTTTTCTCTGATGGCCACTGACTACGCTCATCCCGAAGTGCTCGTCTCGGCCGCCTGGGTGGACGAGCACCGGCAAGATCCGAATCTGCGCATTGTCGAGTCGGACGAAGACGTGCTGCTCTACCAGGTCGGGCACGTGCCCGGCGCCGTCAAGATCGACTGGCAAACCGATCTGCAGGACGCGGTGGTCCGCGATTACATCGGCAAGCAGGCCTTTGCCGAGCTTTGCTCGCGCAAGGGAATCGCGCAGGACACGACCGTGGTCTTCTACGGCGACAAGAACAACTGGTGGGCCTGCTACGCGTTCTGGACTTTCAAACTCTACGGCCACCCGCAATGCCGCATCATGAATGGCGGCCGCCGACGCTGGGAATTGGATGGCCGCGCCTGGTCGCGGGAACCCGAGCCCGAGTATCCCCGCACGCATTATGTGGCCCAGGACCCCGATCCGGCGGTGCGGGCCTTCCGCGACGAAGTGCTCAGGCATCAGCGGGCCGGCAAGCCGCTGGTCGACGTCCGCTCGCCCGGCGAGTACACCGGCGAAATGCTGCACATGCCCGACTACCCGCAAGAAGGCGCTTTGCGCGGCGGGCACATTCCGGGCGCGGTCAGCATTCCCTGGTCGCGGGCGGTCAGCGACGACGGCACGTTCAAATCGGCCAAGGAATTGGAAAAGCTGTACGTCAAAGAGTGCGGGCTCAAACGCCGCGGCGCGACCATCGCCTATTGCCGCATCGGCGAACGGTCGAGCCACACCTGGTTCGTGCTCAAGTATCTGCTCGGGTTTCAGAACGTGAAGAACTACGACGGCTCGTGGACCGAATGGGGCAACACCGTGGGCGTGCCGATCGTCAAGGGCCCCACGCCGTTGGCTGAAACATCGGCGCACGGCGAAACACCGTCGCCGCCGGGCGATGGCAGGGAGGCCGCCTCGTGAGTCAGCAGCCGGCGGACGTCGCCAATCGGATCCAGACCATCGTCGACGAGTTCCAAGCGCTCGAGCCGCGCGAGCGCTTGGAGCTATTGTTGGAGTTCGCCGAGAATTTGCCGCCGCTGCCCGCCGAACTTCAAGCCGAGCGGGAAAAGGCCGAACACCGCGTCCACGAGTGCCAGACCCCGGTGTTCTTGTGGGTCAAAGCGGAGGACGATCGGGTGCAGATCCTGGCCGACGTGGCGCCCGAAGCGCCGACCGTCAAGGGCTTCGTCGGCATCCTCGTGGAGGCGTTTTCGCAAGGCCAGCCGGCCGAAGTCCTGGCCGTCGAGCCCGATCTGGTGAATCGACTGGGACTGGCCGAAGCGCTGGGTATGATGCGAATGCGCGGATTAAACGCGATTCTGTTTTACATCCGCAATCAACTGCGGCGGCAGATCGCGCGGTAGGCCTGAACGGCACCAAGCTAAGGTCTGGAGGCGGCGACTGGTGATCGCCGAGATGCGGGCCAAACGAGTGCGAATTGGCGATCACCAGTCGCCTCCTACAGACAGAGATGTTCCTTAACCGAGTGCCATTCCGCGCCAGGCCGGTCCGGCAAATCGCAGCCGGGCGAGCGTTCGTGGCCCGACGGGCAAGCCCCAGCGTGGTGCGTCCGGCGTACAGGCCAAAATAATATCTGTCCCAATTCTCGTTCGGTTTTGTGTTGTTCACCTGCTAATCGATGCGGTCTTGCGGGTGTCCGCAAAATTCGCCGTTGCACGGCGATCTCTATCGCCAATGCATTAGGGCGAGGTTAGCATACCCGGTATCGGCTCAACGCCGGCAACCGCCCAGTGGCGGTCTCTTCTCTTTCGCGTTGTCTCGCTACTTGAAAAAAGCTGGTTCATCGCTGGACGCTGACGGCTGGCCCGGGCGAAGTCTCATCTGGGAGTTTTCACGATGCTCGCTTATCCGAAAGTGGGTTGCTCTCTTGATCGTTTGAACCGCGGCGGCTGGGTCATGGGCGATCTGTGCGTGGACCACCCCACGGGTCGCGTGTGGATCGTTACCGGACAGCGCGGCAAGCATTGGATCATCGCCCAGGCCCCAAGCCAGGCGGCCGCCTGGTGGCTGGCCTCGCGGCAATCCATGCTGCTCGAGAAGCAGCGACGCCGGCGCAAGGCGTAGCCGGCCGGGCCAGACGCACTGCCTGCTCTCTGGTCCGCCGCCGCCGAAGCAACTCTCCTCTCCAAGCGCTCGGCAGTCTCGTAGCGCTTGCCACCCGCGCAGCAGTCGGCTGGCACGGCTGCGTTTACCCGGAATCGGCGTGCCTGGCGTGACCGTGGGACATCTCGCACAGAGGGCGGCTGCGCAGGCGCAGCGCAACGACCCGCATCTGGCGAAGGGTCCATTCTATTTGACAGGCGGGCCAGCGCATCAGCATATTGGCCTTGGGTTTTCCGGTCGCGCTACGCTCTGGAGCGCGAAGGGAGCGGAGTCGTCAGCGGCGGAGCGCGCAGTGTGACTTTGGGGGGGTGATCGATGAAGCGATTCGTATTGTGCTCGGCTGCATTGGCCGCTGGATTGACCGGGGCGGCCGGCGCCGCGGCGGAAGACCCGATCCGCGATTCGGTGGTGCGGATTACGGTCACGCAGCGGACGCCGAATTTCCGCCAACCGTGGACCAAGTCGGCTCCGGCCGAGGCCACGGGGACCGGCTTCGTGATCGAGGGAAAACAAATCCTGACCAACGCCCACGTCGTGGCCTACGGCACGCAGATCTACGTGCAGCCACATCGCTCGGCGGATCGGATTCCGGCGAAAGTCATCGTCAGCGCGCCGGCCATCGATCTGGCCTTGCTTAGCCTGGAGGACGCCAGCTTCTTCGATACGCACCTGCCGGTGCCGATGTCCGAGGAGCTGCCGGCAGTCAAGAGCACGGTGAACGTCTACGGCTTTCCCCTGGGCGGCGAACAAATGTCGGTCACCGAGGGCATTATTTCCCGCGTCGAGTACGCCGCTTATTTTCTCGGCACGCAGGGCTTGCGCGTGCAGATCGACGCGGCGCTGAATCCGGGCAACAGCGGCGGGCCGGCCGTGTCCGGCGGGCTCTGACCGGGGTGGCCTTCAGCGGCATTCCCAGCGCGGAGAACATCGGTTTCCTAATTCCGGCCGATGAAGTTCGCATGTTTCTGGCCGACGTGCAGGATGGCAAGTACGACGGCCAGCCCCGCCTGCAGGACAGCCTGCAAAGCGTGCAGAATGCCGCCTTGCGTGCGAAGCTCGGGCTGGCTGCGGGCTTGGGCGGAGTCATGGTGCAACGGCCGTTCAAGACCGACGACACCTATCCCTTGCGGATCGACGACGTGATCACGCACATCGGCGATCACCCGCTCGACGCGGCCGGCAACGTCCAGATCACTCCCGAGTTGCAACTGCCGTTTTATTACTACGTGCCTAAACTCGCTCAGGATGGCAACGTCAAGCTGACGGTCTTTCACGCGGGACAATCGTCCGCGGTCGACGTGCCGGTGAAATTCGAAGACCGAGCGCTGATCGCGTCGCTGGCCGGCGGCTACCCGCGCTACTTCATTTACGGGCCGATGGTCTTCGCCCCTCCATCGCGGGAGTTGTTGTCGATGTTGGGCGAGAAGGGCCGGCTGCTGCTGCGCGAGGCCCGCAGTCCGCTGGCCCTGCGCGAATTCGACGACGCGGCCTTCGCCGGCGAAGAGTTGGTGATGCTGACGGCGCCGCTGTTCGCCCATCCGATTGCCAAGGGATATCAGTCGCTGGGAGCCGCGGTGCTGTCGCAGGTCAACGGCGTCGAGGTGAAGAACCTGAAGCACCTGGTCGAAATGGTGCGGGACAGCCAGGACGAATTCCTGGAGTTCCGCTTCGCCGGCCGATTGCAGGAGACGCTGATCTTCCGCCGGGCGGAAGCGATCGCGGCGACGGAGGACATCCTGTCGGATAACAGCATTCGCAAGCAATGCTCCGACGACCTGATGCCGGTCTGGACGGCCAGCAAGCCCGGGGTCACGCAGTAGGCATACCCAAACGCCGCGCCGCGGCCGGCGTCCTACCGCACGTCCATGTCGCAGCTCAATCCGCCGGCGGCCGGCAGATAGAGCTCTTGCACGTAGTCCATCACCATGCGGTGGGCGCTGAACCGCCAGGCCAGCGAACTGATCGAGTTGATCATGCGCTGAATCCAACCGCTGGGCAATCCGTCGACGTCGCGCTCGTAGATACAGCGGAATGACTTCCTCTTCCAGAGTCCGATAGACGACTCGGCATCGCGCTGGTCGGTGATCTGGTCGGAGACGTGGGCCGTGCCCTCGCCGATCGCGAAGCCGTTCTGGCCGTCGTAGGCTTCGGCCCACCAGCCGTCGAGCACCGAGAGGTTCAGCCCGCCGTTGAGCACCGCCTTTTGGCCGCTGGTGCCGGAGGCCTCCAGAGGACGGCGCGGATTGTTCAGCCAGACGTCGACGCCCTGGATCAGGTGCCGGCAGACGTTGATGTCGTAGTCTTCGAGGAACACGATGCGGCTGGCGAATCGCTCGTTGTGCCGGCTGTTGGCGATCCGCTTGATCAACTGCTTGCCCGGTTCGTCGGCCGGATGGGCCTTGCCGGCAAAGATGATCTGAATCGGCCGCTCCGCGATCGTTGAGCAGCTTGTAGAGCCGGTCCAGATCGGTCATCAGCAGGTCGGCCCGCTTGTAGGTGGCGAAGCGGCGGGCGAAACCGATGGTCAGCACGTTCGGGTCGAGCAGGTTGCGGGCCGCCTCGACGACGGCATCGCTTTCGCCGCGGCGGCGGCATTGCCGGCTGACGCGGCGGCGGACGAACGCCAACAGCAGGTTCTTGAGCGCGTAGTGCACTTCCCACAATTCGCCCGGGTCGACGTGGTGCATGTGCTGCCAGACGTCCGGACTCGCCCATCCTGGGCAGCCAGTCGACCGGGAAATTGCGGTCGTAAAGCTGCAGCATCTGCCAGGCCAGCCAACTGGGCACGTGAACGCCGTTGGTGATGTGGCCGATCGGGATTTCCTCTTCGACGCGCCACGGCCAGAGATGGGCCCACATCCGGCGCGATGACGTGCCCGTGCAGGCAGCTCACGGCGTTCGCCCGGCGCGAGAGCTTCAGCCCCAGCACGGTCATGCAGAAGCTCTCGCCCTCGTTGTGCGGCTCGACGCGTCCCAATCCCATCAACTGCTCGTAGGAAATCCGCAACTGGTCGCGCAGCGGGCCCAAGTGCTCTTCGATCAATCCGCCGTCGAAGCGGTCGTGCCCGGCCGGGACCGGCGTGTGCGTGGTGAAGACGGTGTGCTGGGCCACTTCGCGGAGGGCATTGTCGAAGCCTTGGCCGTCGTTCTCCATCCGCTCGCGGATGGCTTCGAGCGTGGCGAACACGCTGTGCCCTTCGTTCAAATGATACACGCCCGGCGTGATCCCCAGGGCCGCCAGGGCCTTGACCCCGCCGACGCCCAGTACCAACTCCTGGCGGATGCGGGTGCGATGGTCGCCGCCGTACAGCCGGCTGGTCAATTCGCGATCCTCGGGGCTGTTGCCGTCGACGTCGCAATCCAGCAGGTACAGCTTCACGCGGCCCACGTGCATCAACCAGACCTTGGCCAGCAGTTTGCCGGTGCGGGTGTCGATCCGGACCGTGATCTGCTTGCCGTCGGCGTCCCCCGCCGGCTCCATCGGCACGTTTTCGACCTTCGTATCCAAGTACTCTTCGTGCTGATAGCCGTCCTGATCCAAGTGCTGCTTGAAATAGCCCTGGTCGTAGAACAGGCCGATCGCGACCAGCGGCACGCCCAGCCCGCTGGCGCTTTTGATATGATCGCCCGAAAGCACGCCCAAGCCGCCGGAATAGATCGGCACCGACTCGTGGATGCCGAATTCCGCGGAGAAATACGCCACGGGCTTGGAACCCAGCACGCCGGCGTGCGTGCGGGCCCAAATCTGCTTGTTGTTCATGTATTCCTTGAGCCGGCGAAAGGCGTAGTTGATGCGGCTGTACAGCACCAACTCGGCGGCTCGCATTTCCAGCCGCTCGGGCGTGAACTCGGCCAGCAGCGCGATCGGATTATGATCGAGCTGCCGCCAGCGAATCGGGTCCAGATCGCGGAACAGATTGATCACTTCGGGATGCCAGGTCCACCACAAGTTGTGGGCCAGCGCGTTGCACTTGTCGTACATCGACTGGGCGGACGGTTCGGACAGATTCGGTTTGCCGACGACTTTAGGAGGCGCGCTCACGGTTTGGCTCATTAAAGGTGCTCTCCCAGGCGGTTCAACTGGTGCCGGATTATAACGGTGCCGTAGTGCAGCATCCACCCCGCGGGTCGCAATGGCGCGCGGCGAAGTTGCCCGGGCTGCGAGGCTTCACTAGATTTAGGCAAGCGGCAATTAGAATCTTGTTGGCCGAAGGCAAAGCGGCGATCGCGGTGCGGCCGGCGTTTGGGGAGCCAACGGTCTTGCCTGGGACAGCAAAGCATTAGAGCGGAATCCGCCCCCTAGGAACAGCGTAATTTGTAGTGCAGAAACCGTCGCATTTCGCCGTCGTAGCGGCCCTGCTTGCTCTTGCCGGAGACGCCTTGTGGACAGCCAGCGGTTGATTACGTCGCCGGATCACCCGGCGCTCGACGAACTGTGCGCCGCACTTTCGCAGGCGGCGATGTCGCTGGACGACAGCGCCCGCTGGCCGCGCGAGCAACTCAAACTGTGCGGCGATTACGGCGTGTTTCGCTGGTTCCTGCCGGCTGAGTGGGGCGGATTTGCCTGGTCGGACGCCGACGTGATCCGCGGCTACTTGCGGCTTAGCGCAGCCTGCTTGACCACCACGTTCATCATCACTCAGCGGACCGGCGCTTGTCAGCGAATTGCGGCCAGCGACAACCCGTCTGCGAAAGCGCGGTGGTTGCCGGGCCTGGCCCGCGGCGATTCGATGGCCACCGTCGGAATATCCCATCTTACCACGAGCCGGCGCCATCTCGCCCGGCCAGTGCTCGAAGCCGAAGAGATCGCCACCGGCTACCGGCTCGACGGCTATAGCCCTTGGGTGACCGGAGCGATCGAAGCGGATGTCGTGGTGATCGGCGCAGTGCTGCCCGATGGAAATCAGATCCTGCTGGCACTGCCGACGGAACTGGAAGGGGTCGTCGCCGCGCCGCCGCCGCGCCTGGTCGGCCTGTCGGCAAGTTGCACCGGCGAGCTGCGCTGCCGGCAAGTGCTCGTTCCGCGAGAATGCTTGCTGGCCGGTCCGGCCGAGAACGTCCTGCGCAGCGGCCTGGGCGCGGGGACCGGCGGGTTGCAGACCTCGACGCTAGCAATCGGGTTGTCGGCGGCCGCGCTACGCGCTATTGGAAACGGAGTCCGCGCGGCGGCCCGAGTTGTCCGCCGCGGCCGTCGAACTGCATCGCGAGCACGAGCAGTTGCAGGACGATCTGCTGGCGGTGGCCGAGGGGAACCAGGCCTGCTCCAGCGAGGATCTGCGCGTGCGGGCCAATAGTCTGGTCTTGCGCTGCACGCAAGCCGCGCTGGCCGCGGCCAAGGGGGCCGGGTACGTGGTCGGTCACCCGGCCGGCCGCTGGTGTCGCGAGGCGCTGTTCTTTCTGGTCTGGAGCTGCCCGCAGAGCGTCATGGCAGCAAACCTGTGCGAGCTGGCAGGGATCGAGTGAGGAGGAAATTCGGAAATCGGAAATGGGAATTCGCAAGCGGGCAGCGCGACTTGGATTTCGCAAGCGGGGGGTAGGGTCCCGAGCGTGCCTCGTTCACACGCGACCCATAGCGGCGTGACCCGGTCGAATTCGGTCCCCGTCCGGGTTTGGCTTCCGCCCTCCGAATTCCCAGTTCCGAATTCCGACTTCGGCCTTCGCAGTTCACCCCCGCCCCCTAGCCGGTCGGCGCCCGGTGCATTAAGATCGTTGCTTCTTTCGAGTTAATCGACAAACGAGTCCCGTCGCTCAGGAGCCGCTTTCGACATGGCCCACGATACGAACGTCCACTGGCACGAGCACAGCGTCGGCCGCGAAGAGCGTGAAAAGCTGAACGCTCACAAAGGCTGCGTGGTTTGGTTTACCGGCTTGAGCGCCTGCGGCAAGAGCACGATCTCGAATCTGGTCGACCATAAGCTGCACAGCAAAGGTTTGCGCAGCTACGTGCTCGACGGCGACAACGTTCGCCATGGGCTGAACGCCGGCCCGGGCATGCTCAAGGAGCGGCACGGCGAAGAGTTCGCCAAACGGTTCGGCCTGGGTTTTTCGGCACAGGATCGAGAAGAGAATATTCGCCGCATTGGAGCGGTCGCCAAGCTGTTCGCCGAAGCCGGGCTGGTCACGCTGACCGCGTTCATCAGCCCGTATCGCCGCGATCGCGACGCGGTGCGGGCCAGCATGAAGCCCGGCGATTTCATCGAGGCGTTCGTGGAAGCGCCGATCGAGGTTTGCGAGCAGCGCGACCCCAAGGGGCTCTACAAGAAAGCCCGGGCTGGCGAGCTCAAGGGTTTCACCGGCATCGACGACCCTTACGAGGCACCCGAAAAGCCGGAATTGGTGCTGCACGCCGCGAGCAAGACGGCCGAAGCCCTGGCCGACGAAGTCATCGCTTACTTGAAGAAGGCCGGCAAGATCGGCTGAGGGAGTCGCAGTTGACCGACGAGCGCAGTTGACAGCGCAAAATCAGCCGCGATAAATTGACGGCACAGAGCGACTTATGATGTTTACCAAGGAAGGGGGCAACATCTCATGGCGGAGACGTTGGCGAAGGATGTTCAGCCGCGGGCTCAACGTGCGCTGACCTCCAGCCCGATTTATGCACTACGCGAGTTGCGCGTCGAGCAAACCGGCGATCTTCTACTGATCTCCGGTCTGGTCTCGAGTTACTACCACAAGCAACTCGCCCAGGAAGTGGTGCGCGCCGTGGCCGAAGGCATCGAAGTGGTCAATTCGATCCACGTCCTATAGCGGAGCGACTTCTGAAGTCGGCCGCCGCGGTTCGCTTGCGGCCGGGCCGATTCCGGCCGGCTATGCGGCAAGATGGCGGCCCGGCTCAAGCTGCCCCGCAACCGCCTGATAGACCTGATCCACCGTCAAATCGCGCATGCACCGATGATGCCCGAGCGGACACGTCCGCTGCATGCAGGGCCCGCACGGCACCTCGTGCGCCAGGCAAACCTCGCCGGCGTAGTGCGTGCGGCTCCACTGAATGTGAGTCGGCCCGAACAGCGAAACCACGGGCACGCCGAAGGCGGCGGCGAAAAACCGTGGGCCGCTGTCGGTGCTGACCAGCAGGCGACTGCGGCGGATGCAGGCTTTGGTCAAGCCGATCGGCAACCGCTCTTCGTCGGCCATGCCGACCACGCCCGGGTGATCGGCCGAGCGCACGATCGCGGCGGCAATCTGCCGCTCGTTCGGACCGCAGTTGACCAGCACGGCCAGGCGGTCGTGCGCGGCAATCCGGCGGGCGAGCGCGGCAAAATATTCGGCCGGCCAGTGCTTGGCGGCGCCGAAGGCCCCGCCCGAATTGAGCACGACCACCTCGCCACCCGCCGGCAATCGCCACTTGCGCCACAGCGCGTCGGCGGCCTCTTCGTCCTGGGGCAGCGTTTCCAGTTCCATCCGCGGCGACTCGGGCGGGCAACCCACGGCATAGGCCAGTTGCAAGTACGCATCGATCGCCGGCGTCGGCAGCCATTTCCAGCCGGCCCGCGGCGGGTACAAACGGGTGGTCAACGTCGGCCCGCGGCCGTAGCGGGCATAGCCCACACGCTCGCGCGAGCCGCTAGCCCAGCCGATCAAACCCGTGCGCAACGAGTTGGTCAGCAGCACCAGCATGTCGAGCTTGCGGGCCCGCAACTGCCTGGCGACTGGCCAACTGCGCTGTGCCGAGTCGCGGGAGCGGGGGTCGAACAGGATCTGCTCGTCCAGCCAGCGAGTGCCCGCCAGCACGTCGGCCAGGTAGGGCCGCAGCACGCCGATCAGCCGCGCATTGGGCCCATAATGACGGCGCAGCGCCCGCAGCGTGGGCGTGGCCATGACCGTGTCGCCGATCCAATTGGGCAGAAAGACGCCGATATTCATGGCGGCCGAGTATAGCCGACGGCGGTTTTTCCTCGAATGGCAACGTCGGAGAGAGAGACCCAACTTCGGAACTCGGAATTCGGAATTCGGAAGACAAGCGGCCGGGCATCGATCCGATCGCGGCAAGCGTTCTATTTGAACTGACCATTTCGAGATTGACTCGCGATCTGGCCAAACATTACCGTCCGGCATGCGGATTGCCCACATTTCCACACAGCGCGGCTGGGGCGGCGGCGAGCAGCAAGCCAGCCTGCTTGTCCAGGGACTCGCACAGCGCGGTCACGAGTCGTTAATCCTGGCCCGGCTCGAGGGCGAGTTTGGCCGGCGGATGGCGGCCGCCGGATTGGCCTGCGCGCCCTTCGCCGGTGGCGGCCGGAGCCTGACGGCGCTGTGGCAGATCCGTCGGCAGCTTACCCGCTGGCGCCCCGATGTGGTTCATTTTCACGACCCCCATGCCCTGAGCGGGGCGGGGCTGGCCTGTTTTCAACTGCCGATTCGGGCCCGGATTGCCTCGCGCAAAGTCGGTTTTCCGATCCGCAGCGGCTGGCGCTATACCCGATTTGCCGACCGCGTGATCTGCGTATCGCAGGCGGTCGAGCGAAGCTGCTTGGCCAGCGGCCTCGCACCCGACCGATTGCGGGTCGTCTACGACGGCGTCGATCCCGCGCTGGCCGAGTCCGGCGACCGCGAGCGGGGACGCGCGTCGATCGGGGCCTTGCCGACCGACGTGCTGCTGTTGGCCGTCGGATCGCTCACCGAAACCAAAGGGCACCGTTTTCTGCTCGCCTCGTTGCCGGCGATCCTGGCTGCCCAGCCGAGCACGCGGCTGGTGCTGGCCGGCGAGGGCCCGTTGCGGGCGACCCTGGAGCGGCAAGCGAAAGAGTTGGGCCTAGGCCGCGCGGTCAAGTTCCTTGGCTACCGGCCGGATGTGCCCGACCTGATCCGGGCGGCTGACCTGTTCGTCTTGCCATCGTTGATGGAAGGTCTGTGCTCGACGCTCGTCGACGTGATGCTGGCCCGCCGGCCCATTGTGGCCAGCGCCGCCGGCGGCGTGCCCGAGGTATTGGGCGCTCTGGAACCGGGCAGCGAACCGGTGGGTCGACTGGTCGCGCCGGGCGACGCGCAGGGTCTGGCAACCGCAATTTGCCAGACGATCGCCGGCCTTGCGCAGTCGGCAGAACCCTTGGTAGCACAGTTGGCCCGGGCCCGGGAGCGGGCCTTGCGGCATTTTACGGCCGACCGGATGGTCGACCAAACGCTTGTCGTTTACCAGGAAGTGCTCGCCGGCCAACGGGCAGCGTGACCTGGCGGCAGCTCTCGGCCGGCGATTTCAGGCCACGGCCCGCAGCGCTTGAGGCAATTCGTCCAAGCGAAATTGCCGCTGCGGTTCGACCTGCGAATTGGCCCGGGCGCCGACCACGATATGGGCGCTGGCCGCCAATCGCGCGACGTGCGGGCCATCTTCGAGCGCCACCAAGATGTTGCAGTCGGCACGGCCGCTGAACCGCCCGGGGCCGGGCACGACCAGGATCTCGACTTCCGGCTTCAGGGCGCTGCTGGCAGAATTCAGGTGCCGGCGGATGAGCCGCTGCACTCTGGGCGGGGCGGCCCGCTCGCCGACCACGCGAATGGCCAGGTCGGTCGTATCGCGCTTGACCAACCCGTTGCGGCAGCAGGTCAGCCGGCCGGGCGCAACAAGTAAGGCACGTTGACCCCCTCGCGCAGGTCTTGGGCTGGGTCGGGTGAAGCGGATGCCAGAGGTGAAACGAGTTCGTCCAGGGGAGGATGGAGCGGATTTGCACGCCGGCCCGCCGCAGCCGGTAGCCCAGATCGTCGTCTTCGCAGCCCCAGCCTTGAAAGTTCTCGTCGTAGCCGTTGACTCTCAGGTAGTCGGCCCGCCACATGCCGACATTGTTGCCGATCAGCTTGGGTTTCGAGCGGTGGCCGAGCAATTGGTAGAACTGCGACTTCCACCTCAGCTTGCGCAGCCGCCGGGCCTCGGCCAGCGGCGTCCAGCGACGAAACTCGCCGCTGCGAATCACCGCGTCGGTGACGCGCTGGGACGTGGCTTCGTCCAGGCGGCAACAATCGCCAACCCGAACGACTCCCTCGCGGCGGCGCTCGAGATGAATTCGCACGTGGTCAGGAGGCAAAATGCAATCGCCATCGGTGAACAGCAGATACGGCGCGCGGCTCGCCGCGACCCCTTCGTTGCGCGAAATCGCCACGCGGAACCCGTCGTGCGGATGCGTGGTGAAGCGGACCGGGAAACCGGCGGTGCGAGCGAACTGCTCGACCCTCTGCCGCGTGTCATCGGTCGAGCCGTCGTCGGTCACCACCACCTCGAAGCGTCCGCTGACGCCCTCTTGCAGCGCAATCGACTGCAAGGCCCGCAGCACGTGCCCCGGCCGCTGATAGCTCGTCACCAACAAGGCGATTTCCGCTGCGCTCATAGGATGCCGGCCCCCAAGCAATGCGCTGATCGTGCGTAGGGTCCGCTGTGCGGACCATGGTCGTTATCTCACGCCGCTAGCCGTTTTTTTCAGGCCGTACGGCGGCGAGTGTGGTGATCCACTACCGCGGGATTCACCGCCGCAGGCACCGCAAGCCGCCTGGCCGCGGCGTCTTGCTCGTCCTGGTGTCGGCGTTCCGGATCGGGCTGATGCAGGCCGGCGTGCAAAGCCCACAACTTGGCGGCCTTGGTGAATGAGTAGAACGACGTCAGCAGGCAAAGCACCAACCCCGGAGTGCCGTCCAGGAAG
Source organism: uncultured Planctomycetia bacterium (assembly GCA_963699445.1). Classification (GTDB taxonomy): domain Bacteria; phylum Planctomycetota; class Planctomycetia; order Pirellulales; family PALSA-1355; genus CAWCAX01. Next base: position 81,839 of record CAVOTX010000011.1, on the reverse strand, counting down.
CCCAGCCGGATAATGTACGAGTGAAAGAACCGCAGCGGAGAGCGGAGCAGCAATTCGCCATAGCCGGCCCGACAGCCGCGGGCAAAGCGCTGCTCGGCCCATTGGCTGGTGTAGCGGTCGAGCTTGCGCAGGTATTGCTCCATCGACCAATACGTGTAGTGCAGGAATCGCGCCCTCAGTCGACCGACATTGCCCGAGGGCACCTCCACGTCGGCATGGTCGCCGTAGTCGCTGTAGCGGCCCAGATCGCGGCGAAACAACCGCAACACGTCGTCGGTGTTCCAGCCACAATGCCGGATTTCGTGGCCGAAGAAATGATTGCGGCGCAAGATGCGGTAACCGTCGCGGTCGGGGCGGGCGAGCGTCTGCTTGATCTCGGCCGCCAACTCGGGCGTGACGCGCTCGTCGGCGTCGACAATCAACACCCAATCGTGGGCGGCTTGCGGAATTGCCCAGTTCTTGAAATTTCCGGAATCGATGTATTCGCGTTCGACGACCCGGCATCCGCCCATTTCGCGCACGATCGCCAAGGTGCCGTCGGTCGAGCCCGAGTCGGCCACCAGGATTTCGTCGGCCACGGCGCACACCGATTCCAGGCAGGGGCGAATGTTCATGCACTCGTTCTTGCAGGGAATCAGAACGGTCAGCTTTTCGGACATGAACGTTGCTCGCGGAGTGCCTGTTGCGCTCGGGATACCAGCAAGCGGTCGGCAGACCAGGCCACGGCGGCAAGATAGCGGCGATGCGCGGACCATCCAAGATCAATCCGCCCGCTAGCATGCTCTCAAGCAGCGCTGGTCTGCGTTGGACTGTCGACTCGCTGCCGAACATTCGTGGTGGTTGACAAGGTTTTGGACGAATGACTCGCATTTGAAATGGAAACCAACGGCAGCCGCAGATGAACGCGGATGAAGGCGGATGAACGCAGATACGAAGAAGTGAAGGGGGAATAAGAGCCGATCCGAGAACGGCCGGGGACGGTCCCAATTTTGCCGAGTCTTCGGAGCAAAATGGGACTGTCCCCTTCTCCGAGGCAGTTCTCGGATAGGCTCTAAACGAGGAAAAGCCGGAAAGAACAATCGCTTGCCGATGGCAAGAGTTTCGTCGGATGGGTTGCCGACGACACACAGGCCTCACGACGCTTGCGCGCGCTGCGCGAGCGGCTCCAGCAGGGCGAGCAGTTCGTCGCGGCCGGCGCAGATTTCCAATTCGATGGCCAGCGCCCAAAGCGGCGTGGCTCCGAGGCGGTCGAGCGGAAGTTTTACTAGGTCCTTGCGCGTGCAAACGACCGCATCGACGTTGCGCCCGTCGAGCCAGGATGTCAGGCTGTCGATCTCGGCCTGCGAATAGGCTTGATGGTCGGCAAATTCGCGAAACGCGGCCAGCGTCGAGCCGCAATCGACGAGCTGCCGACGGAAGCCGGCCGGATTGCCGATGCCGCAGAACGCGGCCACGCGCTGTCCGGCCAGATCAGCCACCTCCCGTTCAGCGCCGCTATGATTGCACAGCCGCAGCGGACGCGTGCGCAGCTCGATCCACGCCGCGCGCGGCGCGTGCTGCTGGACTTCGCAACGGATGCGCTGCCGCTCGCTATCGGTGACCAGATCGGCCCGTGACAAGGCGATGGCCTGGGCCCGGCCCCAGCCGCTCAGCGGTTCGCGCAGCGTGCCGCGCGGAAACACCCGGCCGAAGCCGAACGGCTCAAGGGCGTCGACAAGCACGATATCCAGATCGCGGGCCAGCCGGCGGTGCTGAAAGCCGTCGTCGAGCAGGATGAGTTGGGCGCCGAGCTCGCGAATTGCTTGGGCTGCCGCCAGGGCGCGATGGGGGTTTTGCAAGTGGGGCACCTGCGGCAGGCTTTGCGCCAGCTCGAGTGCCTCGTCGTTGGGCCGGCCTGGCGTGGCCCCGTAGCCGCGGCTGACCAGCACCACCCGCAGGCCCCGGCCGGCGAACCACCGCGCCAGCCATTCGACGAGCGGCGTCTTGCCGGTTCCGCCCAGCGTCAGATTGCCGACGCTCACGACCGGCACGCTCACCCGCTCAACGCCTGCGCCGCGATCGTAGCGCCGATTGCGCCAGCCGACGGCCGCAGCATAGGGAATCTCGGCCAGCGCGAGCGCGGCCCGGCCAAGCGCGGCCGATAGGCCGGGTCGTCGGCCGCTGACCAGATCGCGGAACTGAGAGGCACTGAGCACAGTAAAGCTGAAGGCGGAAGGATCAAGGCGGAAGGATGAAGGGTGAGGGATGATTGGGTTTTTCTTTGCAAGGACGAACGAAGCCGCGCGGCATGAAACCCTATTTCCCGATCGCCCGCCTGCTTGTGTCCGCGACCATCCGCGTATCTTTGAGCGAGCTCTGTTTGAGGCGCCCTTCGGCCGTGCGAATCGTAGGGTGCCGCCGCCTGCGCGGGCCGGCGGAGCGATTTAGGCGCGGAAAAATAACCTCCGCCCGAGACCCCTCTCCCTCCAGGGAGAGGGTAGGGTGAGGGTCTGCCAGAAGCCGAAGTTATTTTTCGTGGGATTCTTACTCCGCTTTTCGCGCGTGCTATTTCATGGCCCGGCAGATGGCGTCGGCCATTTCGCGGGTGCCGACTGCCGTCGGATCGTTGCGGTCGGGCTTCAGGTCGTAGGTGACCGATTTCCCTTCGGCGATCACTTTGCTCACGGCCGCTTCCAAGCGGGCGGCCGCCGCGTCCTCTTTCAGATGCCGCAGCATGAGCATGCCGGAGAGGATCAGGGCGGTGGGGTTGACCTTATTTTGTCCCTTGTACTTGGGAGCGCTGCCGTGCGTGGCTTCGAACACGGCCCCGTTCGGCCCCAGGTTCGCCCCCGGGGCCACGCCCAAGCCGCCGACCAGACCGGCCGCCAGATCGCTCAGGATGTCGCCGTACAAGTTCGGCAGCACAAGCACGTCGTACAATTCGGGCTTTTGTACGAGCTGCATGCACATGTTGTCGACGATCCGATCCTCGAACTCGATGTCCGGATAGCTCTTGGCCACCCGCCGGGCCGTGTCGAGATACAGCCCGTCGGAATACTTCATGATGTTGGCCTTGTGAACGGCCGTGACCTTTTTGCGGCCGTGCTCGCGGGCGTAATCGAACGCGCAGCGGACGATGCGTTCGCTGCCCGAGACGCTGATGGGCTTGATCGAGACGCCGGTTTCGCCCGCCCCGGTTTTGATTTTGCGATCGCCCCCCAGGTTGTTGATGAACTCGATCAGCTTGGCCGTGGATTCCTTGCCCGCCTCGAACTCGACGCCGGCGTAGAGGTCTTCGGTGTTCTCGCGCACGATGACCAGGTCGATGGGCGTATCGGAAAAGAACGTCCGCACGCCCGGGTATTGCTTGCAGGGGCGGATGCAGGCGAACAGGCCGAGCGCCTGGCGCAGGTGGACGTTGATGCTGCGAAAGCCGGTGCCGACCGGCGTGGTGATCGGCGCCTTGAGTGCGCACTTGGTGCGGCGGACGCTTTCCATGACGGCGTCGGGCAGGGGGGTGCCGAGCCGCTCCATGACGTCGACGCCCGCTTCCTGGACATCCCAATTGATTTTCACGCCCGTGGCGTCGATGCACTTGCGGGCGGCGGCGGCCAGCTCGGGACCGGTTCCGTCGCCGGTAATCAGCGTAACTTCGTGAGCCATGATGAGACTTCTACTTTCGAAACGATCCGCGGGCATTTTGGACAATCGACGCCGAGGGGTGCTGGCGTGTCAGGCTAACAAATGCGGCATCGGGCCGTCAACGCACAGGGGGTGGGGGGTCCGAAGGAGATGTAAATAACCGGTTTGGGGGCGCCGCAGGTGTGCGACACGACGGCGTCCTCCTGCTGGTAACGAGCATTTTTTCGCAAATCGACTTAGCTGGCATGTCTGCAGAAATTGCCAGGGGGCGGAATCATCGAAGGCGGCCACCCGCGGCGGTCGATGACGATTTATGGTTATGGCCAGCGAGGCGTTGGCCAGGACCGCTCGAGGCCAGGAGGGCCCATATCATGTGTCGGACGCTCGCTTCGGTTCTGCTGCTTGCTAGCTGTGTGGGCTGCGCTATGAAGCCGAAACCCCCGGCAAGTCTGCCCCCAGCCCAGGTGAGCGCTCAGCCTGTTCAGGCAGGCGCACAAGCAGCGCAGGCCGGCGCAGAGCCGGCCCAGCCGAAACCGCCGCTGTCGCTTGCGCAGCGACTCTTTGGCAGCTTCCCCCATCCTGGGGACGGTTCGACTCGCCGCATGCCGGTCGACGACGACAAGCGCGACAAAGACACCGACTTCTGACCACCGGCTAGCGCGTCTGGGCGTAAGCGATCGCACGACCCGTCAGTCCCGCTGCGAACTTCCGGAAGGTGAGCTCCTCGGACGGACTCGTGAACCTTCCCTTCAAACCCTCTCTGCGGGTTGATAACAGCAGACACGCGCCGTCATACAGGCGTTCTCGAAGGAGCTTGGTCAGGAAAATCTCGTACCGCTTTGCGTACGTCGCGTCTTCGAATTCTGGTAACACTCTGAAATGGGATTCCTTCACTTTCACGGGCGATTGCGACTTGGGGCAGTCCTCGAGGATGAAAACGTACCCGAGCCAAGGGCGGGCGGATGGCTTGAAGGCCCCCTCGCGGTAGGCGGCCCACAGGTCCGTCGCGTTGCCCAGCGCTTCCTCCGTGCGGTTGTTGAAGTTGTTGCCGAAGGACGGCCCGACCTGAGCTTTGAACTCAATCACCGCCAACAGATGGCCCTCGGCAACGACGATCAGGTCCCAGTTCTTCTCGGCTCTGTAGTAGCCCGGCAGTTCTTTTTTGTTTTGCCAGTAGACGTGGGCCTCGCGCACGCCAGCCGCGATAAACAGATCCCGGCAAATCTCTGTGAACCCATCAAGGTGCTTTCCGCCAGTGACGGCCGCACGCAGCCCTGCGTCTTTCTCTCCGGACTTGGCCCCTTGAGCCTTCGACTGTTTGTCCCGCACCGACCAAAAAAGCTTGATCGCCTGGCCCACCCGCTTGTCGATGTCGTCAGGCATGAACTTTCACCTCTGTCACCATAAAAACGCTCTTCGAGTCGTTGACGCGTTTTTGGGCAAACGCGGCATACTTGTCGTCGATTTCGTATCCGATCGAGTTTCTGCCGTGGCGCATCGCTGCGAGCATCGTCGTCCCGGTGCCTAGAAACGGGTCCAAAACGGTATCCCCCACGAAGCTGAACATGCGGATGAGCCGTTCCGCAAGCTCAAGCGGATAGGGGGCCGGATGGTTTCGCGTGGAGGCCCCGGTGAGGCCCGTCCAAATTTGCTGGAACCATTCTTTGTGATTGGCGTCGCCAATCACGCTGAGGATCCGCGTGGCCACAGACGGGCTGCGGTAGCCCCCGGGCTTTCGCTGCATGAGGATGAACTCGATGTCGTTCTTGATGACGGCATTTGGCTCGTAGGGCTTGCCGAGAAATGCGCCCCCGTTTCCAGTGGCCTCGTAGACCGCATTGGAAATCTTGTGCCAGATGATTGGGGCCAGGTTGTCGAAGCCAAGCTGCCGACAATGCTCTTGGATCGATGCGTGGAGCGGAACGACGGTATGTCGCCCGTTGTTCTTTCGACGCGAAAGGCAAACGTCGCCGACGACGCAAACCAGTCGGCCCCCAGGAACCAACGCCCGGTAACACCGCTGCCAGACCTTGTCCAGGTCCTGCAGGAATTCGTCGTAGTCTGCCACATGGCCTAGTTGTCCGGGGTTCTCCCGGTAGTCTTTGAGGGTCCAATAGGGTGGAGATGTGACGACCAGGTGAACCGATTCCGGTTCCAGGCTCATTTCGCGGGCATCTCCCACGACCACCTGGTGCGCGGTGGGGATTCTCTGGACCGCGTCTTGGATGAGATCGACTAGCCGCGGATCCTTCGCGATCGCCGGCAATGCGGTTTGCGGATTATCGATCGGCGGCAAGCCGGCGGGGAGATATTCGGCCGGAAAACTCGTCATCGGTTTTGCCGAAACTTGGGTGCGAAAACCGATCATTCTACGTCATTGGCACGAAAACAGAAGCTGCGCAGAACAGCGCTGCAGTTCGATCCCCCTCCAACGCTGCGCACCGGCGAGCCCCAACGCGCCTCGATGCAGCATTGGCGCGGCAGCCCGCGAAGGCATTTGCAGACTCCCAGCTGCCTTTGGACGTGCGTCGGCCGGCAATATGCCCTGCGCGCGCCCGAAAAGCCTGCACAATTGGCCCAATCACTGCCCTGCCAGCCGCTTGCGCCGCCCGGGAGTCGCCCCTTTCGACCGAGTTTGGCCCGCCTTAGGGAATGCCCAGCGGCCCGGCTGCGTCTATAATCAGGAAATGCCCGCTGTTGGTCCCCTGCGGAGTTATTTCATGGCCACGTCCCCTGCGTCCGGCAACGTGCAGCCGTCAACGGCGGGCAAGCGCAGCGACTCGGGCAAGTTCGTCGAGTACGACCGCTTCATCGACAGCACGCTGCGCAAGACCCGGCAGCAAGTCCGCAACGTCGACATCGCCGGCGGAGTGATGCTGCTGGGGGCGGGCACGCTGGTCTTTTTCCTGCTCGTGGCACTGGTCGATCATTGGGTCGTGCCCGGCGGATTGGGCGTGGCGATGCGCTGGACGGCACTGGGGGTGTATCTGGCCGGCGCAGCCGTTTACTGCTGGCGGTCGCTCGTGCCGCTGCTGGTGCGGCGGATCAACCCGGTTTACGCGGCGCACTCGATCGAGTGCAGCAAGCCGAGCCTGAAAAACAGCCTGGTCAATTTCCTGCTGTTGCGGGCCAACCCGGCCGGCCTGACGCAGAACGTTTACGAGGCGATCGAAGAGCAAGCGGCGACCAACCTGGCGAAGGTTCCGGTCGAGGGAACGGTCGACCGCACGAAACTGATCCGCATCGGCTACGTGTTTTTGGCGGTGCTGTTGATCTCGGCGATTTATAAAGTCGTCTCGCCCAAGGATCCGCTGCGCACGATCGGCCGCGTGGTGCTGCCCTGGGCCGACATCGATCCGCCGACCCGGGTGCGGATCCTGGGGATTGCGCCCGGCGATGCGACCGTGTTTCGCGGCCAGCCCGTGGCGGTCAAGGCCGAGGTGCAAGGCCTGCCCGGCGACGAAGCGGTGACGCTGTATTACACCACGGCCGACGGGCAGTTGGTGGGCCGGGCGATTCCCATGCGGATTCCGGCGGACGGCTATCTGTACGAATGTCAGTTGCCGGACGGCAAAGAAGGCATCCAGCAAGACGTCACGTATCGGGTCGTGGCCGGTGACGCGGTGAGCCACCCGTATGAGCTGCACGTGCAAGCCGCGCCGACGATCGTGGTGGAAAGCGTCGACTACCGTTATCCGGATTACACCGGACTGGTGCGCCAAACCATCGACCACCAGCCGGACATCAAGGGCATCGAAGGCACCCAGGTCACGGTTCGCGCGATCGCCAACCAGCCGATCAAGCAGGCCCTGATCGATTTCGATTGCAACGGCAGCGAAGACCAGCAGATGACGTTCGTCGACCGGCTGGCGTCGGTCACGTTTACGCTCGCGCTGAAAGACGATCGCAAGACGCCGGTGCACTCCAGCTACCAGTTGACCTTTACGAGCACCGACTCGCAGCAGAGCATCCAGCCGATCCGGCACCAGATCGAAGTCACGGCCGACGTGGCGCCGGAGATCCAATTCCTGGCCCCCAAGCGCGACGACGTGGAAGTGCCGCTGAATGCCGCGCTGGCCTGCGAGATCACGGCCGGCGATCCCGACTATGCGGCTCTCGGCCGTCTCGCTGGTCGGCACGCTCGGCGGCCGGCCGCTGCTGAAGCAAGTGCTGCTCGACGAGATCCGGCCGGGGCAGTTCGGCAGCAAGCCGCGGCTGTCGCCCAAGAAGATGGGACTCAAGGTCGGAGACGTGCTCGAGTATTGGGCCTGGGCCGAAGACAACAAGTCGCCGCAACCGAATCACACCGAAACGCCCCACCGACGCATCCATGTCGTTTCGCCCGGCAATGCTCCGCCCAACCAGGACGAACTGGCTCAGAACGACGACGACAAACCCAAGCCGCAAGACCGCCAGCGCCGCCCGCAAGATAAGCAGCCGCCCCAGGACGGGCAGCAGGGCGATCCGCAGCAGCAAGACCCGCAAAACAACAAGCCGCAACCTGGCGACCCCGATCAGCAAGACGCTGGCGGCCAGGACCAGGGCGGCCAAAACCAACCCGGCAAGCAAGGCGGCCAGCAGGGAGGCCAGGGCGCCCAGAACAAGTCGGGCGATGGCCAGCAAAAAGGCGCCGGTCAAGAAAACGGCGGCGACAAACAAGACCAGCCCGGTCAAGGCCAACGCGGTCAAGACGACAGCCAGAACGGGCCAAAGCAGGACAACGCACAACAAGGCACGCCACAGCAGGGCGGCCAGCAGGGGGCCGGCAAGCAGGATTCCGGTGGCCAGCAGGGCAATCAAGCGGGCAAGCCCGACGGCGCCGGGCAAGGCCAGCCCAAAGGGGACAAGTCAGAGGGCAACGGGGCAGGGCAAGGCCAGAAGCAGGAATCGGGCGGACCGGTCGCCAAAGATGGATCGCAGGACGGCGAGGCGTTCGAAAAAATCCTCGAACGCCAGCAACAGCAACAACCGAAGAACGGGCTGAAGCCGCAGGACAGCACCCAACACGGCGGCACGCCAACCGGCAACGATCAAAGCAAGCAGATCCAAGGGGATCAGTCCAGCGGATCGAAACCCAAACCGGCCGGCGGCGGCGACAAGCCGGCAGACCCGTCGAACGAAAAAGGGCCGCAAGGCAAAAAGGCCGAAGCGGGGCAGGGGGGCAACGACTCGGGCGAAAAAGCTCCGACTGGAGCCAAGGGCACGCCCGCCGGCAGCAAGCCCGGTGGCAACGCCAGCGGCGAGCAAAACGATCAGCCGGGCGCACCGACCGGCGAGCCCGACGACACGCCCGGGGCCAAGCCCGCGTCGGGTCAAAGCCAAGAGGGCAAGGGCGACGATAGCTCCGGCCAAAATGCCGAGCCCAGCGGTGACAAGCCGGACGCCAATGCCGGAAAGGCTAAAGCGGGAGACCGTCCCAAGAACCAGACCAAGGGCGAGTCCAGCGAGTCGAGCGACGACGCCGGCCAGCCCACGCAGGATCACGACGCGCAACCGGGCACCAAGGGCGGCAAAGGCGCAGGCCAAAGGAGCGGTCCCGCAAAAGAACAAGCCCAAGCCGGCCGGCGAGCCGCAGCCCGACGCCAGCGGTGGCGAGGGCGATAACGACACGGCTCAACCCGGCGCAGGCCATCGCGACAGCGGCGACAAGCAAAACTCCACCACGCCGCAAGGCGCCAATGCGCCGCGCAACAAAACGCCCGGCGGCGACAAGCAGGGGCCCAAGCGCCCGGGCGGCGAGCCCTCTTCGCCCAGCATCAGCCCCCGCCAGTCCGATTCGAAGGGCGACCAATCCGGCGATCACACGGGCGGCGGCGGCGAAGGGGGCGGACAGCAGGGCAATCAGCCGGGCACGGGCGGCGAGGGACAAAACTCACCCAGCGACGAAGGGGGCGGCACCGCCAACGAGCGCGGCCAGGGAGACACTTCCGATCGGCCCGGAGTGGATAAAGAAGCCCCCGGCAAGACCGGCAGCTCGGGCGACAAGCCGGGCCAGGGTTCGAAAACTCGCAAGGCCCAGACCCCTGGCGAGAAAAAGCCCGGCCAACCCGGCGGCAAACCCGATCATGCTGGCGGCGAAGGGGACAAGCGCCCCGATCAGCCCAGCGACCCGGCGAATCCGGATCAGCCCGGCACACCGGGCGGCGAGAGTCGCGGCGTGCCCCAAGGGACCGGCCATACCGATGCGAGCGAGGCGGCCCCGCCGCCCGCCGCGCCCGATCGGGCCGACGACGCAAATCTCGAATTCGCCCGCAAGGCGACCGAACTGGCAATCCAGCGCTTGCGCGATCAGATCAACAAAGGCAACGTCGACCAGAAACTGCTCGACGAACTGGGCTGGGAGAAGGAAGACCTCGATCGCTGGGTCCGCGGCTACGAAGCCATGTATCGCAAGGCGCACGCCAAGGGCGAACAAGGCAAAGCCGCCAAAGCGGAACTGGATGCCACGCTCCGCAGCCTGGGCATCCGCCCGAGCGGCACCCAGATCAAGAACCACCTGGGCGACGACCAGACACACGGCATGAAAGAAGGGCGGCGCAGCCGTCCGCCGGCCGAATACGCCGAGCAATTCCGGGCCTACACCCAGGGCACGTCGCGCGTCCGCCCGCAACCGACGCCGGACAAGAGCGAACGGTAAATGCCCGCGGAATGGCTGCCCAGGTGACCGCACTGATACCGCAAGACAGACGGCGCCCCGATGCTCCGACGGACATTGTTGGTCAAATTCGAAGCTTGCTAGTTCACCAAGGGAGTCGAACGATGCCCAGATTCGATCGCATTACCTCCGATCGAGCGATCCTCAATGGTCAACCATGCATTCGCGGCCTGCGTTTGAGCGTGCGGCGGGTGCTCGAAGCTTTGGCAACCTATACCGATCGGGACGAATTACGATCCGAGTATCCTGAACTCGAAGATGAAGATATTCGGCAAGCGCTGGAATACGCCGCCGCCAACCCGCGCTATCGCGTGGTAGACCTGCGGCCGACCGCATGAAGCTGCTCCTGGATCAAGGCCTGCCGCGCTCGACAGTCAAGCACCTGGCCGCCGCTGGTATCTTGACCGAGCACGTGGGCGACTTGGATATGGCCAGCGCGAGCGATGCTGCAATTCTCAACGCGGCCCGGCAACGGCAGGCGGTGGTCGTCGCCTATTCACGCCGCGACGCGGGGTTTAGCACGGTGTTTCGCGCGCGCAACGGCTTTGACGCGGACTTTCATGAATTGTTCTCGGCCGCGCCGGCATCCGAGGTCCGAATTCGCATGGAAGGATTGAAAGGCAACGAACTGGCCGCGATTCTTGTGAACGTAATCGCGGTCGCCGGCGCGGAACTCGCGGCGGGTGCCGTGGTCTCCGTCACCAAGCAACGAATTCGCGTGCGATCGCTGCCCATCGGCCGCTGAAAAGTTGCATAAACGTAAGTGCATACGGCCCCAAATTCAAATACAATAAAAGCCACCATTTTCAGCATGCCCGGCGGTCTCGGAGAAGCATTCATGCGGCGGCGCGATTGCACAGTAGGGCTGGTGATCTTGCTGTGGGGCGCCGGCTCTCTGTTGTGCGTCAGCTTATTGCCGGCCGCCGCGCAGGCCGAACCGGCCCGCAGAAAAATCGACTTCAATCGCGACGTCAAGCCGATCCTCTCCAACAAGTGCTTCAAGTGCCATGGCCCGGACGCCGACGTGCGCAAAGGGGGCAGCGACGGCCTGCGGCTGGATACGGCCGCCGGCGGGACGGAGGATCTGGGCGGTTATGCGGCCATTGTGCCGGGACATCCCGAGCAAAGCGAGCTCGTCAAGCGCGTCAGTTCGCCCGATCCGGACGAAGCCATGCCCCCGCCGGCCACCGGCAATAAGCTTTCGCCGGCCGAAATCGCCTTGCTGACCGAGTGGATCCGCGGCGGCGCCGGCTACACGGCCCATTGGTCGTACATCAAGCCGGTCCGTCCCGAGCTGCCGGCGGTGAAGAACCAGGCCTGGTGCCGGGGTGCGATCGACCGGTTCATCCTGGCTCGCTTGGAACGGGAAGGCATCCCGCCGGCCCCCGAGGCCGACCGATACACGTTGATCCGCCGGGTGTCGCTCGACCTGACCGGTTTGCCGCCCACGCTGGAGGAAGTCGAGGCGTTTGCCGCCGACGCCGATCCGCAGGCATACGAAAAGCTGGTCGATCGGCTGCTGGCCAAGCCGGCCTATGGCGAGTATTGGGCTCACATGTGGCTCGACCTGGCCCGCTATGCCGATTCGGCCGGCTACGCCGACGACCCGCCGCGGACCATCTGGCTGTTCCGCGATTACGTGATCCGCGCCTGAACGCCAACAAGCCGTTCGACCAGTTCACGATCGAGCAGATCGCCGGCGATTTGCTGCCCGACCCGACGCAAGACCAGCTCGTGGCCACGGCGTTTCACCGCAACACGCTGACCAACAGCGAAGGCGGCACCAACGACGAAGAGTTCCGCAACGTGGCGGTGGTCGATCGCGTGAATACGACGATGGCCGTCTGGATGGGCACGACGATCGCCTGCGCCAGTGCCACCATCACAAGTACGACCCGATCTCGCAGGAGGAATTCTTCCGCGTCTTCGCCTTGTTCAACAACACGCAAGACGCCGACCGTAACGACGAATCGCCGCTGTTGTCGTTCTACGACGAGAACCAGCAGCGCGAGCGGGCGCAGTGGCAAGCGGAACTGGCCGCGGTCGAGCAAGCGCTCGAGCAGCCCTCGGCCGAACGGCTGGCAGCCCAGCAGCGCTGGGAGCAGAACTTTCCCCTCGAACTGGCGTGGCAAACGCTCGTGCCGGCGGTCGTCACGTCGCAAGCCGGCGCGGCCGCCGCGGCCACGGCCGACGGCGTGGTGAACGTGGCCGCGGGCGCGAAGAACGACACCTACACGCTTGAACTTACGCCTCCCGCACAGGCGATCGGCGCGCTGCGGCTGGAGGCCCTGACCGACGACGCGCTGCCGGGCAAAGGGCCCGGCCACGCCGGCGGTAACTTCGTCGTCACCAAGATCGCGGCCGTCGTGGCGCCGCCCCAAGGCCAGTCGCCGAGCGGGCGCTTCGTGCGGATCGAGCTGCCCGGCAAAGGGCGAATGTTATCGCTGGCAGAAGTGCAAGTGCTGCGCGGCAGCGAAAACCTGGCCCGCAGCGGGACCGCCTCGCAGAGCAGCACGGACTATGCCGGTCCGGCCGAATTGGCGATCGATGGCAACACCAACGGCGACTACACCGCCGCGCACTCGACGACCCACACCGCCGCCTCCGACAACCCCTGGTGGGAAGTCGACCTGAAGTCGCAGCAGCCGCTGGATCGGATCGTGGTTTGGAATCGCACCGACGGCGGCGTCGGCGAGCGGCTGGCCGGCTTCCACCTGATCGTGCTCAACGATGCCCGGCAGCCGGTGTGGGAGCAAACCGTGCCCACGGCTCCCAAGCCGAGCGCCGAGCTCTCGCCGAATGGTCAGCGCGGCATCGAGCTGATCACGGCCGTGGCGGATTACGCACAGAGCGGATTTGAGGCGGAGAATGTGATCGCGAACAAAGACCCCAATCAAAAGGGTTGGGCGATCGGCGGCCAGGTGGGCCAGCCCCATTCGCTGTGGCTGATTGCCCGAGCGCCGGTCGAAGTCGCCGCCGGCTCCAAGCTGATCGTGACGATTGAGCAGGGCTCGCAGCACGCCGAACATACGCTGGGCCGCTTCCGCCTGTCGGCCAGCGACTGACCCCCGAGCGCTGGAAGTTGCCCGCACGCCGCAGCCGGTGATCGAGGCCCTGCGCGTGGCGGCGGCCCAGCGCACCGCGCAGCAAACGGAAGTCGTGAACAAGCATTTCCAGGCGATCGCTCCGGAACTTCAAGGCCAGCGTGACGCGATAGCCCGGCTCAAGAAGCAGCTCGACGAGCAAAAGCCAATCACCGTGCCGGTCATGCGCGAGCAGCCGGCCGCGCAGGTCCGCGTGACCAAATTGCAGCATCGGGGCAATTTTCTCGACCTGGGCGACGCCGTGACGCCGGGCACGCCGGCGGTGTTTCCGCCCCTCGCCGAGCGGCGCGCCGGCCGATCGCCTGGCTCTGGCCCGCTGGCTGGTCGACGAAAACAATCCACTGACCGCGCGGGTGATCGCCAATCGGTACTGGGAGCAGATTTTCGGCATCGGCATTGTGGCCAGCAGCGAAGAGTTCGGTTCGCAGGGGGATCTGCCCTTTCATCCCGAGTTGCTGGACTGGCTGGCCAGCGAACTGATCGCCGCGCACTGGGACATGAAGGCGCTGTTGCGGCTGTTGGTCACGTCGGCCGCCTACCGCCAGTCGTCGCGTGTCACGCCCGAACTGGTCGAGCGCGATCCCGACAACCGCTTGCTCGCCCGCGGACCGCGTTTCCGGCTGGCGGCCGAAGTGGTCCGCGACCAGGCGCTGGTCGTGAGCGGCCTGCTCAGCCCCAAGATGTACGGCGCGCCGGTGCGGCCGCCCCAGCCTTCGTTCGGCTTGAGCGCGGCGTTCGGCGGTGGCACCGATTGGCAAACCAGCGCGGGCGAGGATCGCTATCGCCGCGCGCTTGTACACGACCTGGCGGCGTTCGAACCCGTACCCGTCGATGGCGACGTTCGATGTCCCGAATCGCGAAGTCTGCACGGTGCGGCGCGTCGCGCACGAATACGCCGCTGCAAGCCCTGGTGACGCTCAACGACCCGGTCTATGTCGAGGCGGCCCAGGCGCTGGCCCGCAGGATGGTTTCGGCCGGCGGTTCGAATCCGTCCGAACACCTGCGCTACGGTTTCCGGCTGTGCCTGGCGCGGCCGCCGGCCGCGGCGGAAGCGTCTCGGCTGCTGGCCTTGTACGAGCACACGCTCGCGCGGCTGAGCAAGAGTCCGGAGGAAGCCCGCAAGCTGGCCACCGAGCCGTTGGGCCCTGCGCCGGCGGAAACGAACGTGACGGAGTTGGCCGCCTGGACCGTGGTCGCCAACGTGCTGTTGAATCTCGATGAAACTTTGATGAAGCGGTAAGGAAGCAGCCCATGGATCCGCGAATCGAACAGTTGCAGTTGCACACCCGCCGGCATTTCCTCCGGCAGTGCCAGGTGGGCGTCGGCACGCTGGCGCTGTCTCGGCCTTGCTGGCCCAGGAGTCGCCGGCCGCCGCGGGCGGCGATCGACAACCCCCTGGCGCCGAAGCAGCCGCATTTCGCCGCCAAGGCCAAGCGCGTCATCTATCTGCATCTGACCGGCTCGCCGCCCCACCTCGACCTGTACGACTACAAGCCTGCAGCTGGTCAAGCTGACCGGCCAGCCGTGCCCCGACGAGTTCATCAAGGGCAAGCGGTTCGCCTTCACCTCGGGCGTGCCCAAGCTGCTGGGCACGCCGCGCAAGTTCGCCCAGTATGGCCAGGGGGGCGTCTGGCTTTCCGACGCGCTGCCAAACCTGCAAACCGTGGCCGACGACCTGTGCGTGATCAAGTCGATGACCACCGACCAGTTCAACCACGCGCCGGCCGAACTGTTGGTGCTGACCGGCTCGGCCCGATCGGGCCGGCCCTCGATGGGCTCTTGGGTGACGTACGGCCTGGGCTCGGAGAACGAAAATCTGCCCGGCTTCGTGGTGCTGATTTCCAGCGGCGTGCAGCCCAACGGCGGCAAGAATTCGTTCGGCGCCGGTTTTCTGCCGTCGGTCTATCAGGGCGTGCAATGCCGCTCGAAGGGAGATCCGGTGCTGTATGCCTCGGACCCGGCCGGCATGGACCGCCAGGTGCGCCGCGAGACGCTCGATGCCCTGCGCGATCTGAACGAGATGCAGGCCAAGGAACTGGGCCATCCCGAAACGCTGACCCGCATCGCCCAGTACGAGCTGGCCTTCCGCATGCAGACGGCTGTGCCGGAAGTCATGGACATCACCCGCGAGTCGAAAGAAACGCTCGACTGCGTACGGCGCCCAGCCCGGCGGCGCCAGCTTTGCCAACAATTGCCTGCTCGCCCGGCGGCTGGTCGAGCAAGGCGTGCGGTTCGTGCAACTTTTCGACTGGGGCTGGGACTTCCACGGCACCGGACCCGGCGAAGGCATCAAGGACGGCCTGACGAACAAGTGCGCCACGATGGACAAGCCGGTGGCCGCGCTGATGAAAGACCTGAAGCAGCGGGGCTTGCTCGACGACACGCTGATCGATCTGCGGCGGCGAGTTCGGCCGCACGCCGTTCCGCGAGGGCCGCACCGCCGCCAGCGCCGTGCTCGGCCGCGACCACTACCCCGATTGCTACACCATGTGGCTGGCCGGCGGCGGGGCCAAGCGCGGCTACTCGCACGGCGAGTCGGACGAGCTCGGTTTTTCGGTCGCCCAGGACAAAGTCCACGTCCACGACCTGCAGGCCACGATCCTGCACCTGCTGGGCTTCGACCACACGAAGTTGGCCTATCGCTTCCAGGGCCGCGATTACCGGTTGACCGATGTTCACGGCCAGGTCGTCAAAAACGTGCTGGCGTAACGCCGGCGCCTTCTGGGCCGAACGGGCGGAAGGATTAGCCACAAAGAGACACTGAGAGCCATAAAGAGCCACTAAGCGACGCAAAGAGACACTAGGATTTCGACCGCTGCCCCCTGGCGCAGTGGAGCGCACAAAAGGAAACGTAGATGAACGCAGATGAACGCAGATAGACGCGGATGAATGCAGATACGAGGAAGAAAAAGCATAAGCACGCCAGGAGCATTGAGCCATGAACCGTGCCGAATATCTATTCCCCAAGCGCCTCACCCGCCGCGAACTGTTGGCCCTGGGAGCCATCGCGGCCGCCGGCGCCGCCGCGCCCAATCTGCTGGCCGACGATGCCAGGCCGCCCGTGCGGATCGGCTCCGGTCCTTGGACGTTCGAGCTGGACGAGAGCTGGGGCCAACTGCCGCCGGGCATGAACTACGGCTTTGGCTGCGGCATCGTCGTCGATTCGCAAGACCGCGTTTACGTCACGTCGCGGTCGGCCAATCCGTGCGTGGCCATCTTCTCGGCCGACGGCAAACTGCTCGAGACCTGGAGCAAGGATTTCGGCGACCGCGTCGGCTATTCGCCCGACCAGGTCGCAGCCACGGCCCACGGCATCTACTGGAGCAAAGAGGGCAATGACGAGTTCCTGTACTTTACCGAGAACGTCGCCGGCGGCCCCAACGGCACGCGGCTCGGCGCCCGGGTCTACAAGACCGATCTAAAAGGCAAAGTGCTGTACACGATCGGCAACGTCGAGACCGAGTCGCCCACCGCGCAAAAGTTCGACTGGGCGAATCCCACCGACGTGGCCGTCGCCCCCAACGGCGACATTTACGTCGTCGACGGATACGGCAGCCAGCGGGTCAGCCGCTTCGACAAGAATTTCCAGCACATCAAGACGATCGGCTCACCGGGCAAGGAGCATGGTCAGTTCAATACCTGCCACGGCGTCTGGATCAGCACCTTGCGCGACGTGCCCGAGGTCTACATCGCCGATCGGGCCAACGGCCGTTACGAGGTCTTCACGCTGGACCTGGATTACCAGCGCACGGTGTCGGGCGATTTCATCCGCAACCCGTGCTGCTTCTACCAGCACAAGGG
This sequence comes from uncultured Planctomycetia bacterium, assembly GCA_963699445.1. Lineage (GTDB taxonomy): Bacteria > Planctomycetota > Planctomycetia > Pirellulales > PALSA-1355 > CAWCAX01. The sequence continues at coordinate 64,658 of CAVOTX010000011.1, read as the reverse complement.
GCATCTTTACATTCCGGACCTGGCCGGCCTGGTGGCGATCATCGACGCGGCCGATAAGCCGGTGGCCACGTTGGGGGCGGAGAGTCAGGGCCCGAAGGATGGCCCCGACCGATTCATCGCCACGCATGCCCTGACGGTCGACTCGCACGGCAATCTGTACGTGCTGGAATGGGTGCCGACGGGCCGCGTGCGGAAGTTCAAGCACACCCCGGCGTGAGTTGGCCATTCTCCGCAGACGAAAGCGACTTTCATGCGATTGCCCTGTGACTAACGACTCCGATGGCCGCACCCAACACCGGGGCGGTCAGATAGATCCACAGGTCGGCCAGCGATCCGCTCACCAAGGCCGGTGCCAGCGAACGGGCCGGGTTCATCGAGGCCCCGCAAATCGGTCCGGCGAAGAGTGCCTCGAGTGCGATCACGCCGCCGATGGCCACGCCGGCGAGCAAGCCCTTTTCCTTGGGTCCCGATGCCACGCTCAAGATCACGAACATCAAGATGGCGGTCAGCACCGTTTCCAGCGTAAAGCTTTGCATCGCCGAACCGGCCGGATGCGTCGCCCCGAGCGACGAATGCCCGAACATCGCCCGCAGCAGCAGGCTGGCCGCCAGCGCCTCCGATCAATTGACTGACGACGTACGGCGCGATCGACCTTGCCGGCAGGCGCCGCGCGAACCAAAACCCCAGCGTGACCGCGGGATTCAGATGTGCGCCCGAGGTATCGCCGATGGCGTAGATCATGGCCATGACCACCAGGCCGAAGACCAGCGAAACTCCGACGTGCGTGACCTGATGGGTCGCATCGTTGACGACGATGGCCGCGGTGCCCGTGAAAACGAGCGTAAACGTCCCGATCACTTCGGCGAGATTTTTCTTCATTTTCAGCGGGGCGAGCGGCGTCGGCCAGCAAATCAATCGACAGCAGCCTTTACGATAGGCGGCAAATCGCTGCGTGTCACCAGCAAGCTGGGCGCGTGCGGCAAGCAGGCCGCCGGCGATTCGAGCAGTCTTGGGCCGAAAATCACGCCGCACTGGCTGCTGACGGCGGTTCGGCGGCAGGGGCCCGGGCGCTGCCGCAGGGATCGACGCCGATGCCGACCGCGCGGAGGATTTTTCGGTCAACCTGCCAGACTTGGGCCAGCCGACTGACGGCGTCGCATTGGGCGGGCGTCAGCAGTTGGCGGCCGCGTCCGGAGACGCCTTTATTGAGCCGGGTGTGCTGGCCGGCGGCGTACTGGAGCGCCCGCTCGATGGCTGCATCATCCACGTCGAGTTCGTAGAAATCAGCCAATCGGCGCAAGGTGCCGGCAGGATCGGCAAATAGTTCCTCGTAGCTCGTGGCGATCAAGCCGATCTCGCGCTGCGCCTCGTGCCAGGACACGAGGAAGTTGAAGTACCAGGGCAGATGGATGTGAATCAAGTAGTCGAATTGCTCTGGCTGGTCGAGTTTCCAGAATTCGCGATGAACGAAGCCGGTCGGAAACACAGGGTCCTCGTTATGCATGTGGTCGCGAAGCGAGACGACCACGTCGAACACATTGCGCACGTGCACGATCGGCCGAAGGCCGTATTCGCGCAGCCGGCAGACGTTGTCGATGGTGCCTTTGGCATGCTGTTGGACGACCGATGTCCGCCGAGCGTGGCGCAGGGCGCGGCAGAAATATCCTGTTCGTTGTGCCGGCCCTCTTCCGCCATGAAGCATTCCGGATACCCGGTCAATCCTTGCAAGGCCTTGGCCAGGAAGGTCGAGCCGGACTTCGGGAAGCAGGCGATAAAGATATGCGGAAACCTGCGCTGTCTGCGGAACCAATTACGCATGATTTTCACACCCTTCGGTGGTGACGCCGCGCGGGGCGGTTCGCGCCTCGTTCGCGCGGCGCTGCTCCTGGAACCACGCCCCGACCACAAGAATCCGCCGCCCCAGCCGGTTGCTTTCTCCGTTCCCCTTTGGCATCGCGGCCAGGCCGAATAACCAAGGGCCGTTGTATACCGGGACGTTCGACTTCGCGTCAATCCTCGTCCGGGTGGGCTGATCGGCGTTTTGCCAACCGGGTGGGACAGTCGCTCTTTGCGGCCGGTCGAAAACATCGATTAAAGGCCGCGCGGCAGTGCCCAAGGGGGTAAATGCATCCCCCCCGACAGGATTCCGACGCGCGCGAGCGTGTCGGCGCCGATTCGACCTTCGAGACAGCTCCGCGCGGAAGCAGCGCGACGTCGCTCGCAGCGCGGCGAACGAATCGCCGAGCGACGCAGCTTCTCAGACCCGGCAGCGGACAAGCGACATCAGCGCAAACGCCGTGCCGTACTGCTGGTGGTAATTGTAGAGCGGGTAATCCCACCAGGAGCCGTCCTTCTCCTGAAGCGAAAGCAATCGCTGACAAAGCTGGTCGCAGTGCGGACCGCGCTGGCCCGGCGGCAACAGCTCGATGCACCGCGCCGCGTAATAATGCCCGAAGTAATAAAAGTAACCGGCCACCGCGTAATACGAACTGTGGGGCACCGGCCGTTTGCGTCCCAGATCGAGCCACAGGTTGCGGGCGAACAGGCGGTCGAGCCAGGCGGAGACGACTTCGTCGGTGATCCGCTTGTCGCCATAGAGCCGCAAAGCCAGGTTGCACGCCTGCGAGCGGCCCAGGCTGCCGCCGGCCTGATTGACCGGATGCATCGGCGCGCGTTTGAGATACTCGCCGTAAAGGTAAGTGAAATCGGGCTTGAGCTGGCGGCGGATGGAAGCCAGTCCGCGCTCGACCAGCTTCTCGGCGCGCTGACGCCGATCTCGGCCGCCTCGTGAAAAGCCACGAGCACGGCGGCGGTCTGAAAACTGGTCGAGCTGCTGGTCGGATGTTGCGTCTTAGCGCGAAAATCGTAATAACCCCAGCCGCCGTCGATCGACTCGAAGCGGCCCAGCAATTCGATTTGCGTCTGGATCGTTTCCCGCAAGCGCACCTGCCGGTCGGCATCGCCGGCTCGCAGAGCGTGCAATCGCACCAGGGCCTGGATACCGTATCCGTGGCTCCAGACGTTGTAGAGCGCGTCGGCCGAACTGCGCTTGAGTCGCGGCAAGTTGGCCGTCAGCCAGGCTTCGCCACGATCGATGGCCCGGGCGGATGACTCGTCGCCGGCGTCGATTTCGACCAGGGCCGCGACGGCCAGGGCTGTCACGCCGGCGCGAAACGCCATGTGGGCCGCCGGCACGGGGGCATAGATGTTCAAGTCCTTGGTTTGTTCGGCGCTACCCCAGGAACCGTCCTTGTTCTGGTCGTCGAGCAGAAACTGCGCACCGCGGCGGATCGCGGCCGCCAAGGCCTGCGGATCGCGTGGCGGCGCCGGCACCGGTTTCTTGGGGGCTGCGGAAGCATCGGCCGCCGGCGCGTCGACGACGATTTTCTCGTCCGCAAGTTTCGCCCCGGGCGCCGCCGGGTCGACGCCGTCGTCGGCCGCGCCGGCGCATCGTCGGCCGGCCAGCCGATGCCGCAAGCCAGGCCGCTCCCCAGCGCGGCGAGCGCTTGTCGCCGGGTGAACAAGATTGCGTCTGGTCGCGGCATGGTCACCGTCGGGTCGTTTGGAAATTCCTGGCCGGCGCGTCGCATTGGTCGATACACCGCGGCGATAAACCCCGCGGCTCGCTGGCCCCGGTCGGCGCGCGGCGGATCATTCCGGCGGCTTCTCCAGCAAAATGGTGTCGCCTTCGGCGAGCCCGGCCGTGATCTCCACTTGCTCGTCGTTGCGATCTCCCAGCGTCACGTCGCGCTTCGTCGGCTTGCCGTCCTGGCTTAGGTAGACATAGTGCCGGTCGTCCTCTTGATCGGCCTCGAACACGGCTTTCGCCGGCACGGCAATCGCGCCGGGCTGATTGCGGGTGGTCACTTTAACCGAGCAGTCCATGCCCGGCGCCAGAGCCTCCGGCAGCGCAGCCGCCCCGTCGAGCTTGACCCAAACGACGAACTTGCCGGCCGGATCGGGCAACGTGGCCACGCGCTCCACGACGGCTTTCAGCCTGGCGTTCGGCCAGGCGGCGGCGGTCACCTTGGCGGCCATGCCCGGTTTGACTTGGGCCAGTTCCTTCTCGGGCACGGTCGCCCGGACGACCAGCGGACGCAGGGGCACGACGGTCATCAGCACTTCGTGGGCGGCCAGGGTGCCGCCGCGCCGCAGCTTAGTGGCCATGTCGGGATGGGTCCAATTGCCGCCCCGGCATTCGCCGTAGTAGACGACTCCGGCGGCGGGAGAGGTGACCACCAGCAGGTCGAGATCTCGCTTCAGCCGGGCCAGTTTTTCCTCGCCACGGCGAAGCTCTTCCTTGGACTTCGCCATGCGTAGATGCAGCTTGTGCAGCGCGAGCGGCAGCGTTTGCTCGGCCTTTTCGCTAGCCACGCGGGTCCGCTGGACGGTGCTTTGAAGCGCCTGCTCGCGGCGCGGCAAATCGGCCTGGAGGCTGCGATCGCGGTGCAGCCGCGCGATCTCGAGCATGAAGCTGATTTGTTCGACCTGGTCGCGCTGTTGCTTGAGGATGATCTCTTCGGTCTCTTCCATCAGGTCGTCCGCTTTGTACATTTTTTCCAGTTGCCGGAGCTCTTCCTTGGCATATTCCAAGGAGTTGCCGTAGCTCTTGAGCATGAAGTCGAGTTGCTTCATTTCGAGATTCCGCTCGGTCTCGGCGAAGTATTTGTAGTCGTTGGCGGCGATTTCACGCTCGCGATGCGCCTGCGCCAGCTCCTGGGGCGTGGTCTGTTCCAGCACGCGGATCTCGGCCGCCAACTCCTCCAGCTCGATCGTGTCGTTCTTCAGCGCGGCTTCGGCGTCGCGGATCGCCTCGTCGAGCTTCGTGGTATCCAGCGATAGCAGTCGGTCGCCCGGCTTGACCGGCGTGCCCGGTTCGATCGCTTCGCGGACCGTAAGCTCGGTCCAAGACTCGGGACGCAAGACGATTTCCCGCGACTCGCGGGGCTCGAAGACGCCTTCCAGGGTCACGTCGCTCTTGAGCAGTCCCTTGGCGACCTGGTGAGTTTTCGCTTGGGCCTTGTCCGTGTCGTCCGCCCTGAGCGCGGGCGAGCTCCAGGCCAGCGCGCACAGACACCCGGCTATGGCAAACATCTTCATGGAAAAACCTCCGCTCTGTGGATTCGCCCCAAGCAGCGGGCACACAACCGATTCTACAAACGGAAATCGGCCAGCCACAACTGGCTGGCATGATCGTCGGACCGATTGCTGGTCCACATCAGTTGTTTGCCGTCGGGCGAAAACACCGGCAGCACGTCGGCCGCCGCATGGTCGGTGATCCGCACCGGCGTGCCCAAGCCGAACACGCCATCCGCGCGGACATCGTATTTGAGCAGCCACAAGTCGTAATTGGGCCGCGATTTCGGGTCGCTGTGGTCGGCTCCGGTCCAGATGATGTAGGGCTCTTTGGGATGCCAGTAGGGCGCCCAATTCACGCCCACGTTATCGGTCAGCGCCGTGTCGTGCCGGCCGTCCACGCCAATCACGTGGATTTGCAGAAAACCCTGCTGCTTGCGATCGCTGCGGTAAACGATCCACTTGCCGTCGGGCGAGAAAAACGGACCGCCGTCGTAGTTCGGCTCGTTGGTCAACTGCCGGACATTGCGGCCGTCGGCATCCATGATGTACAAATCCGGGTCGCCGTCGCGGTCGCTGCAAAAGACGATCTGCTTGCCATCGGGAGAAAACGAGCCCTCGGCGTCGTAGCCCATTTCGTGCGTCAACTGCCGCAGCTCTTTACCCTCCAGATCGCAGGTGAAAATGTCCATATAGGGATCGAAATCCCATTGATAGCGGCGGTGCTTGCCGCTGCTGGCTTCGTCGGCCTGACGCTTGCGCTCGGCCTCTTCGGTTGTGGCGAGTTGCGGATCGAGATGGCTCGAGGCATAAATCAGCCGCCTGCCGTCCGGGCTGAAGCTGCTGCACGTCGTGCGGCCCCGGCCGGTGCTGATCAGCCTGGGGGGCGAATCGGCCAGCGGTTTCTGCAAATAGATCTGGTAGAAGGGATACCCCTGGGGGACCGCCTGATAGACAATCAAGCTCGCGTCGGGCGAGAAGTAACCCTCGCCCGCCTTGACCATTCCGCTGGTGATTTGCCGGACGCCACCCAAGTGTTTTTCTTCGATCGAATCGTCGGCCCGGGCGATCGCCGCCACAACCGAACAGCAGACGCAAGCCCATAGCAGCGAGGCAAAGCGGACCGGCATGCAAAGTTCTCCCCATGGTTTTCCGGGTTTCGAGTCGTAGCCAGCACAGACAAGACCTGAAACAATTGCCGGGCTGCGGGCCGGCCAGACGCTATCGCTGGCGCCTGGCATCATTATATACGGTAACGGAGCGCGGGGGATGAGGATCTATACCAAGACCGGCGACCAGGGGGACACGGGGCTATTCGGCGGTCCCCGGGTGCCGAAAGACGACCACCGGATCGAGGCCTACGGCACGGTCGATGAGCTCAACAGCCTGTTGGGGGTGGCGCGCGCCGAGGCTTTGCCGGCGGACGTCGACGCCCTGCTGGCCCGCATCCAAAGCGAACTTTTTTCGCTGGGGGCCGAATTGGCGACCCCCAATCCGGCCGCACTGGGCACCGCCCTTGTTGGCCCCGGCCACAGCGCCGCCTTGGAACGGGCCATCGATCAATATGAGGCACAACTCGAACCGCTCAAGCTGTTCATCCTGCCGGCCGGCACGCGGGCGGCCGCCCTGCTGCATCTGGCGCGGACCGTTTGCCGCCGGGCCGAGCGGCGGCTGGTGACGCTGCGGACGGCAGCGGCCGAACCGGTCAGCGGCGAACTGATCATCTACCTCAACCGCTTGAGCGATCTGCTGTTCGTGCTGGCGCGCGAGGTCAACCGGCGCGCCGGCCTGGCCGACGTTCCCTGGCAAAAGCCCGGCTAGGCCGAAGACAGGCCCGGCAATGCCCCGGACATGCCGAGAGCACTAGACTCGGCACAGTTCCTTGGAAACGAAAAAGCGGATTTTAGACAAATCCTGATCTTTGAAACGACCCACTGCCTTTGAAACAACGCGGTGGTCTGGGCTACACTGGTACGCGGCCAGCCCGAAACGAGTCAGCCAAAAAACCAAGGAACCCCGGCATGAAGAAAATCGAGGCCATTATCCGGCATTTCAAGCTCGAAGACGTCAAGAACGCGCTGGCCGAGCAAGGACTGCACGGCATGACGGTTACCGAGGTCCGCGGCTTCGGCCGCCAGAAGGGGCACACCGAAATGTACCGCGGCACCGAATATACCGTCGATTTCGTGCCCAAGGTGAAGCTCGAGCTGGCCCTTCCCGACAACATCGTGACCCGTGTGATCGAGACGATCATGCGCACGGCGCAGACCGGGCAGATCGGCGATGGAAAAATCTTTGTCTCGAACCTGGACAACACGATTCGGATTCGCACCGGCGAAACGGGCGAGGAAGCGCTGTAGAGGCATGCGGCTCTGGGACCTTAGCACCGCATTTTGCTGCCGGGCGGCCGGGCGCCGCGGGGACTTTCCGGTTTCTTTGCGGCGGCCGACCGTGCGACTCCGCTGGGCGAATTCCGACTTTCCAATCCCTTTCCGGGGCGACTGTCACGGATGACCGACACTTCCTCGCAAAGCACGGTTGGGGCCTTTCGCGAATCGCTGTTGGCCACCCGCCAGCGGCTGACGGATACGCGGGAGAAAATCCGCGGGCAGCACGAAGCCGGCTCGCCCGGCATCCAGGTCTGCGCCTGCCTGACCGATCTGGTCGACACGGTGGTGCTGGAACTGTACGAAGCGGTGCTGGCCGATTTGTATCCCGAAAACGCTGAAGAGTTGCGGTCGCAAATTGCCCTGGTGCCGCTGGGAGGTTTCGGGCGGCGCGACGTTGCCCCCTATTCCGACGTCGATCTGATGATCTTGCACGCGCCGGGCTCCGAGTCGCTGGTTGCGCCGCTGGCCAAACGGATGCTGCGCGACGTCTTCGACGTCGGCCTCGAACTGGCGCAGAGCCTCCGCACGCCCAGTCAGGCTTGCCAGATGGCCTTGGAAGATGCCACCATTTGCACGTCGCTCATCGAAGCCCGCTACCTGACCGGCAGCGTCAAACTGTTCAGTTCGTTTGCGCAAAAATTCCAGCGGCGCACGCAGAACCATTTCAACTCGGTCTTCGCCGCCGTCGAAGCGGCCCGACGGGACGAGCGCGCCGAATACGGCGAGACGGTTTACCTGCTCGAGCCGAATGTCAAGCGCTCGCGGGGCGGCCTGCGCGACATCCAGCTCTTGCGCTGGGTGGGCTTCGCCCGCTACGGCGTGGCCGACCCGGAGAGCCTGCAGCTCCTGGGAGGGCTTTCCAAAGAAGATCAGAGCACGATTCGGCGGGCGACGGAATTCCTGCTGCGGCTGCGCAACGAACTGCACTTTCATGCCGAAAAGGCCAAGGATGTGCTCGACCGCAGCGAGCAATTGCGGATTGCCGAGCTGTACGGATTCCAGGGAACCGACGGCATCCTGCCCGTCGAGCAGTTCATGGGCGAATACTTTCGGCACACCAAGGCGGTCCGTAGCGTGGCTTCGGAATTTGTCGCCAGCAATCGCCCCGGTTCGCGCGTGGCCAGGCTGATCGGGGCGGTCCTCAGCCATCAGGTCGAGGGTGACTACCGAGTCGGCCCGCGCGAGATTACGGCCACGCGGCACGGATTGACGAAGCTCGGCGGCGACCTGAACGAAGTCTTGCGACTGATGGATATCGCCAACCTGTACGACAAGCGCATCGCGCAGGCGACCTGGAATGCGGTGCGGGCCGCGGTGCCGGGTTACACCGACGAGGTCACCGCCGAAACGTCGCAGCGATTTCTTTCCCTGTTGTCGCAGCCGGCACGGCTGGGCGAACTTTTGCACCGGCTGCACGAACTGGGCGTTCTGGAAAAGATCATCCCGGCCTTCCGTCACGCCCGCTGCCTGCTGCAATTCAATGAATACCACAAGTACACCGTCGACGAACACTGCATCGTGGCGGTCGAGCGGGCGATCGCGCTGGCCGACGATCCGGGACCGATCGGCCGCGTGTATCGCAAGATCAAGCGCAAGCGGACGCTGCACCTGGCGCTGTTGATCCACGACTTGGGCAAGGGATTCGTGGAAGATCACAGCGAAGTCGGGTTGCGGATCGCCGACGATACGGCCAAGTTGTTGCGCCTGCCGGTGCGCGAGGCCGAAGCGCTCAAGTTCCTCGTCCACAAGCATCTGATGATGGCGCACCTGGCGTTCCGGCGCGATACCAGCGATGACCAGGTTGTGGTGCGGTTCGCGGTCGAGGTCGGTTCGCCCGAGATGCTCGACATGCTGCTCGTGCTCACGGCGGCCGACATTGCGGCGGTGGGACCGGGCGTTTGGAACGACTGGAAGGGCGAGGTGCTGGCGGATCTGTACTACCGCACGATGCGACACCTGGCCGGCGATTCGCCCGCCAGCGATTGGTCCGAGCGCCGGCGCGCCGCCGTTCGCGCGGCGCTGGCCCGCGAGCCGCGATCGGATCTGGAATGGTACGACCTGCAGATCGACGCCCTGCCCAGCGCGTATCTCGACGGCTCGAAACCCGAAAAGATTGCCGCCGAACTCAAGAACCTGCGCACGCTTCCAACTCGGCGACATTCATGCCGCCGGACGCTACCTGGCGGAAAGCCGCACCGTCGAGTTCGTCGTCGGCACGAGCGAGACGGTCGCGCCCGGCGTGTTCCACAAATTGACCGGGGCGCTGGCCAGTCAGGGTCTGCAGATCCTGTCGGCCGAAATCAACACGCTGGCCGACGGATTGGTGCTCGACCGGTTTTGCGTCGTCGATCCCGACTACTCCGACCAGCCGCCGCCCGAGCGGATCGAGGCCGTCAAGCGCGCGCTGGTTGCATCGCTTCGCTCGCCGCTGGGCGACTCGCCGGCGTTCCGCAAGGTCTGGCAGAACGAACAGACCAGCCCGCGATCGTTCAACCAGCTCCCGACCCGCGTCCGCACCGACAACAGCACGTCGGATCGGTTCACGATTCTGGATATCTTCGCCCGCGACCAGATGGGTTTGCTCTACACCATCGCCCGTACGCTGTTCGAGATGGGGATTTCCGTATCGCTGGCCAAGATCGGGACGTACCTCGATCAGGTGGTCGACGTGTTCTATGTGACGGACCAATCCGGCCGAAAGATCGAGGACGAGGCCCGGCTGCAAGAAATCAACGCCAAGCTGCTGGAGGCGATTGCGTCGCTGAAGCAGTGAACGGCGGGCGGTGTGCCGGCCGCTGACAGTGCGGGGCCGGGTGTGGTGCCAATTCCGAATTCCGAGTTCCGAATTTGCGACCCATCTTGGCTTCAGCCTTTCAGCGCCAGCATCGCCGCGCGCCAGCGCTGTTCGAAGTCTTTGAGCGGCATGCCGACCAGCTCCTCGAAGCGCTCCACGTCGGGTTTGTCGGCCGCGGCCGGATCGACGTAGCGCTCCAGCTGGCGCGTGCCCAACAGCGGTTGCTCGAAGGTCAGATAATAGGCCAGGCCCCAGGAATACAGGTACAATCGCGAAGCGCTGGCGGCGTCGCCGCGATGGGCCGAGAGAAACGTGTTGGCGTCGGCGGAGAGCAACTCGGCCAGCGGCAGGGGCCGCTCGCCGCGCAGATCGTTTTGCAGTTGGGCCAGCCGCTGCGCGCTGGGCGCGTCGACGCGGAGCGTGTCGGCTTCCAGCAAGCCCCCCTCGAACGTTTGCGCCAGCCCCTCGTTCAGCCAGCGCGGGACGTCGTAGAGCGCATGCGGGTAAACGAAGTTTTCCAAATAGGCGTGGAACGATTCGTGATTGAGCCGGCTGAACATCTGGCCGGCGACTTCCTGGAAACGGCCGGCGTTGCGTCGGTCGGCCGCTTTGATCTTGGCCTCGAGCGCGGCCACGACTTCGCGCCATTTGCGCTGTTCGGCGGCGGAGACGCGCTGCCGCTCCTCGGCCGACACGCCCGCTTTACGCAAAGCGTCGTTCAAATCGCGCAGCCTGGCCGGTGTTTCGGCCAGCAGCCGCTCGTATTGCTCGCGCTCGGATTGGTGCACGTGGCGGATCTTGGCCAGCTCGGCGACAAAGCGGTTCAAATCGCTGCCTGCCACCACGAGGTTGAAATCGGCGGCGAAAAACGCCGGGTTCTCCAGGTCCAGCCCGCGCCCGCCAAGAAACTCGCGGTAGCGCTCCGTATCGCCGAACAGCAGGATCTGCAGCCGCCGGCGTGCCGTCGCGCGGGGCGGCAGAATCTGGCGGTAGGCCGTAAAGATTTGTTCGATCCGCACGATCGAGCGCCGGGTCATCGTCTCGTCGGCCGTGCTTTCCAGCGAAAACCAGTCCCCCTGATATTGCCAATAAACCGTGCCGTCGCGGCTGATCGGCGTCAGCCGCAGGTCCTCCATCCGCCGCGCTTCGACCCGGGCGCGATTCTTGAAGCCCTCGATCCGCGCGGCCAGGTCGGCGCGGTCGGCCGGATCCAGCCGGGTCCAGGTGATGATGTTCTTGCGATCGATCGGTCGCACGACCAGATACATCGGCTTGCCCGTGGGCCGATGCACCTCGACGAACTCGATTTCCGCCGGGCTCTCGGCGGCGACCAGCCCCTCGAATGTCTTGCCGTCCGAGAGCACGACGCGTTCGAGCTTCCAGGCGGCGACCGGTTTGGCGGCCGGATCCTCGGCCTGCGCCCGGACAAGGGCCGGCGCCGCACAGCAGGCGATACCCCAAGCCAGGGCGGCGATGACCCAGCGCAGATGCATATTCCGGACCGAGAGAGGTGAGTGCTGGCGCACGGCGGCACAACCTTCACCATCTACGGGTGGCCGCCGGATGTCAAGCCGGCGCTAGCGCGGCCGGACCGGGGCGGCGCCGAATTCCGGCGTCTTGATGCGCGAGACGAAGCGGCAGCCCACGTTCCAAACCGGCTTTCCGTCAGCCTCGTCCGGCCACTGATGTACGATCTGGGCCGAAACGAAGATGAACGGCGCGGCGCCCAGCGCGACCACCAGATATTCGGCGTCGGGCGGATCGCTGGAGACAAACGAGAACCCGGTCGGCGACAAGTCGCGGCACAACACCCGGCGAAATTCCGACTGGGTCGGCATCCGCCCGTCCACATAGGGGGCCACGAACTGCAGGCAGGAAAACCCGCGCCGCCGGTTGTCGCGGCGGTCGGTATCGGCCGCCAGGCTGGCGTCGAGAACGTGATGGACCAGGGCAAAGAAATTGGCGTCTGAAGACTCTCGATGTGGCACGACGCTCTCCCAACGATCGTGAAGCGATAGTTCCACTACTGCTGCCTGCCATCAGGTATTTACGTTGCGGACGGCCCGCTGGCAAATCGCAATTCGGCTTGGCGACTGTCCCTGAACAATCCTCCCAGGGTTTCGGGCGTGCGCTTGGGACGCTTGTACCGGCAATGCGGTTGAGTTGGGCCGGAAAAAAGCCGCCGGGCTGAGCGATGACGAACCGGCTCTTGCCCTCGCCACGGGCGGCCAACTGTCTTGCCGCTTTTCAAGGTGGCCTAATTCCTCGGTGGAAAACGGTCATCTGTGCGAACTGCGGGACGTGCAGCGAGCGGAAGCGGAAGCCCGGTCCAATCGCGCGCGGCTGGAATGGCTGGCCAAGATTTCCACCAAGCATGAACGCGAACTGCGCGAACTCCAAAGGGCTGAAGCCGAAATGGCTGAGGCGATCGAGTACTGGAAGCGGTTCTACGACGACCGGATCGTGCAGGAAGCCGGCTGGGATCCGGCCGAGCACCCGCGACTGGGCTCCGCGCCGAATGCCGGGTGGTTCGTGACCACGGCTGCGCCCAACAAGAAGCGACCGCCATCTCTTTCGGACATGGCAACGAAGCGTAATTCGGCAATGGCCGACCTCAGCGGCGTCTCGACGCCGGGCATGATCCACGCCAGCCGCCTGGCCGCCGAACTGCACTCCGCGGCCCGGTTGCCGGGCGAAGTCGCCGGCGCCGCTGCTGCCGGATTGGGCACCGGCGCCAAGGCGGTCGTCAATGGCGCGGCGACGGCGGCTCTAAAGGTAGCTTCGCTTGGATTGAGCGAGCGCCAACTCGAGCTGATCGGCGTCACCAAGGAGGATCGCGCCGGGGATACGACACCGCGGTGGCGATCAGCACGGCCAGCGGGCAAGTGCTGATCGCGGTGGGCACCGGCGGGATTGCCTCGGCACTGAGCAAAGGCGGGTCGATCGCCCGAGCTGCAAGCGGGGCGATGATCGCCTACGACGCCGCGGGCAACGCGGTGGGCGTGGTCCAGGCCACTTACGACGGCACTAAGAACGGCTGGAACATCAGCAACGGAATGCAGGTAGCCGGCGGCGTGCTGGGACTGGGGGCGAACGCTCTCGCGGCTCGGGGGCTGAAGTCCTCCTCGCCGATCGAGCCCCCGCAAGCTCCGCTGCCGAAGGGGTTTGATCCAGTCAATGGGTTCGCGACGTTTGACGATTTCAAGGACGCATTCGGCGCCGCTGGGTCCGGCCAGGCTTGGCATCACGTCGTCGAACAGACAATCAATTCCGGGAAGTTCGCCCCAGAACTACTGCACAACCCGGCAAATCTCCTGAAACTTCCGCACGGCAAGGGCACGATCCATGCTAAAATCTCCGGTTACTATAGCTCAAAGATCCCCGGCCTCACCGGGGGCCTGACTGTTCGAGAATGGCTAAGCAAGAAGAGCCTCGCCGAACAATTCGAATTCGGCATAGACACGATACGGAAGTTCGGCGGCTCACAGTATCTCCCGCCACATCTTCGGTGACACCTAATCGAAAGGAGTCTCGACATGAACGCGGTCGACGAGTACATCCGGCTGGCGGGTGCCTGGGGAGTGTCCATGGAGGAAGGCGATTCTGATGCCGCCAACTCGTTGCACGATCGCATCCAAGACGTGTTTCAGCAAGTTTGCCGAATGAAGCAAGAACGCGCTTTGTTCGATCGCGCCGACGGAACAAACGACGCAACGTGTTTGTTCATCGCGTCGCACATCAAGGACATCAATCAGCACAAGGCGATTGCGCTTTACCAGCGACTGTCTCGTTCCGCTCAGCCATTCATTGCCATGCCCGCCAAGTATATCCTCGATGGCATGACGAAACGCGGCACTTGAGTCAGGCTTTACGGCTGGACGTAGGTATGCCTGCGGTCGGCAGTAGGCAAGCTTTCCGAGGGATCTGCATGACCGAAAGTGATGCTCTGGAACTCGCCAGGCGGGTCGCGGCGGAAAGCGGCCCGCTTTGGCTCGAACCGGTTCGAGTGACGAGGAAGCGGCGCTGGTTTCGCTTCGTCGGTTGGGTCGTTTGTTCCAATGCCGGTGGTCGCGGCCGCAATGTTCAGGTCGAAATTGACGATGCGACAGGCGACGTGCTCCGTGGGGCGTTCCTGCCAAGGTGATCGCAAGGCCACCCCTTGCCGACGAGGAATGGCCGTTCGCTGCCACGCCCGCCAGGAATGGGAACAGCACCATGCAATGGTTTTTGCTTTACACCCAGGATAGCCGGCCGTTCGCGGTCGACGCGATCCAGCAAATTTTCCAATCGGAAAACCGGTTTTACGACGTGCGTTTCAACGAGCCCGGAGGCGCCGCAATTGAAGCCGATTATGTCGAAGAGAACGATTCGACGATCGTGCGACTGAGCGGAAATCTCGAAACGATGTCGCTCTCAGGCACGTCGGATGCCGCGCTGCGCGTGGCGTTGATCTTGCAAAGGCGGCTCCAAGCCCCGCTTCGAATCATCGACTTGGATTACTCGTTCGATCTTGCTCTCGAAGATTTCAGGACCGTCGAGGAGCTACGGACGGCCATCGATGACGCGCAGGCAGCCTGACCGCTGCCGATGAGGCTGTCGCCTGGCGCTCAAGCGCGACGCAGTGTGCTTTTCGGACGTTACTGGACCCCCGCACACAGCGGGCGCCCCAATGATCCCCGAAATAAAGCCGGCAGGCGCGGGGCGCGAAACCCACGGACTGTCGGCGATCGAATCACCCGCTGACGAATATTGCTCGCCGCTCTAGCTCAACAAGTGCGAGTTGGTTTTTACGCTGGGTTCGTCGGCCACGTTGACCCAGACGTGAACGTGCGGAGCGCCGCGGTAGTACCAGACGAACGACGGCCCTTCCAGCCGCCAGCAATCCCACACCTTGTCGCCACCCAGATCATCCTCCCGATAGAATGCCAAGGCGCACTTTTCCAGGCCGCCTTGGGTTTGCAGGCACTTGGCCACTTCATCCCGATCGGTCTGCCGATAGGGCTCGACCAGTTTCTGCAAGACTTCCGCGACCAGCAGCCGCTGATCGCTCGTCATGTCGGCCACGGGCAGGCCCGGCAATTGTCCCTCGGCGCCGCGGAAGCCGACCGCGTCTTCTTTGGGCAAGCGGTCGACCAGGGCCCGGTCGCGCTGCGGCCCGTCGAGCATTTCGAAAACCTTGTTCGCCGCCAGGGCCTGATGCCAAAAAACGTTGCCCGGATGGTTCGGCTTTTCGTTGAAACCCGAAGCGGCATGGCCGTAGAAGATCGGACCGCCAAAGGCCACGTGCTCGGTCGAGTTGCCGTCGCAGCGGATGGTCATGTGGCGGCCGGTCATCACGAATTCGAATTTTTCGCCCGGCTTGCCGAAAATGGCGATCGACTGCTCGTTGCCGAAACCGCCGGCGTCGTCCTCGAGCTGTTTGTAGATCCGCTTGTGCCAATCGGGCTGGATGATCCCCTCGAAAATCTTGCGGATCATCGCTTGCTGGTCGGCCGTATAAAAGTCACCATTGACCGTGGGCTTGGTGATGCTCCAATTGTTTTCCACATGCGTGCGCAGCAATCCGCGCTGCGGATGGGTGAAGTCCCAGTCGAAACACACTTGCTGCTTCTGCGTGTCGTTGAGAGCCTCGAACAGCGACTTGACGATTGTTTCCGGCGGGCTCCCGGAGGTTGAGTCTTCGGCATGCGCGACGGAAATGCCGCCGGCAGCCACCGCCACCGCCGACGCGGCCGTGGTCTTGAGGAAGTTGCGGCGCGAGACAGGCAGGATTCGCTCGTCGCAATCGGGACAGACGCGTACTGGATCGAGCATGGCGTGGCCTCCGTTCGGCTGGGGGTGGGTGGGTGACTCCGGCGGGCGCTCGCGCAGGAACATCTCACATTAGAGCGGTGCCGCCGACCAGATGCAATCAACTATCGCTCGGCGGTCGACTTCGCCGAGGGCCGGAGCGGCGGTCGCTGGCAGCGCCGCAGAAAAATGTCGACCGCTGGGCCTGGACGATCCGCACGACGCGGCCGGATGCGCAGCTCGGACAGATCTGGTCCTGGCGATCGTAGACGCGGTGATGATTCTGATATCCGCCCGATTGGTTGAGCGCATTGCGATACGTGCCGTCACCCAGCGTCGAGCCCTCATGCCGGATGGCCTCGCTCAGCACCTCCTCCAGGGCCGCGTGCAGCCGCTGCCAATCGCCGCGGCGCAAGCTCTGGCAGGGCCGCTCGGGATGCACGCCAGCCAGGTGCAGGATCTCCGAGGCGTAGAGATTGCCGATTCCCGCGACGGCCCGTTGATCCAACAGCGCCACCTTGATCGCGCGGCGGCCGGCGCCCAACCGCTTACAGAGGATCTCGGGCGAGACGGCCAGCGCGTCGGGTCCGACCTTGTGCGGTCCCAATTGCCGGTCGAACTGCTCGGGCGAAACCAGTCGCACCGAGCCCAGCCCGCGCCGGTCCCAAAAGAGCAACTGGTCCGCTTTGCCGCCGGCCAGGCAGAGCCGAAACCGCAGATGCTCGCGACTGGGAGGCTCGGCCACGAGCGCCAGGCCTGTCATCCGGGGTTCGATCACGATTGCATCTGTGCTGTCCAATCGCACGATCACCCGCTTGCCCACGCGGCCCACGTCGACCACCGTGCAGCCGATCGCGCGGCGGCGGAACTGGACGAGTGGCGGCGAAATGCCGATCGGCTTTTTGGCGCAGCGGACCGCCGGAATCTCGACGATGCGGCTGCCGACGATCACCGCCACGCCGCGGCGCATGGTTTCGACTTCGGGCAATTCGGGCACGGACGCTTCCCCCTTACGAATCAGACCACCTGCGACGTCAGTCCATTTAGAATGCCGGGTTACCCGCCGCAGCACAAGTCATCCGCGCTGGGCAACCAGCCTCCGCGCTGGTTCCCAACCCAGCCTCCGCGTAGCGACAATCGCCCGCCGGTCGATTACGATGCTAGGGTCCGGCCGTCATTCCTCGTTTTTCATCCTTCATCCTTTATCCTTCCACCTTTCCCCCTCATGCCCTCGTTTTCCCAGCGAATGCAACAGGTCCAGTCGCCGATGATCCCGGTCGTCGGCGAGTGGATCCCGCGCATCCGGGCACGATCTCGCTCGGGCAGGGGGTGGTTCGTTACGCACCGCCGCCCGAGGTGGCACAGCGGGTGGCTCAATATCTGGCTCGCGGCGGCGCCGACGACCACAAGTACAAGCTCGTCGCCGGCATTGACGAATTGCAGCAGCGGATCACTGCCAAGTTGCGAGCCGAAAACCGCCTGGAAGTCGGCTCCGCCAGCCGACTGGTGGTGACCGCCGGCGGCAACATGGCCTTCTTCAACGCGCTGTTGGCCATCGCCGATCCGGGCGACGAGATCATCCTGCCCACGCCGTACTACTTCAACCAGGAGATGGCGGTCGCCATGCTCAACTGCCGGGCGGTGACGGTGCCCACCGGCACCGACTACGCGCTGGACGTCGAGGCGATCGGCCGGGCGATTGGCCCGCGCACCAAAGCCGTGGTCACGATTTCGCCCAACAATCCGAGCGGGGCCGTTTATTCGCCCGCGTCGCTGACGGCGGTCAACGAACTTTGCCGTTCGGCGGGCATTTACCACATCAGCGACGAGGCGTACGAGTATTTCGTTTACGATGGGGGCCAACATTTCTCGCCCGGCTCGCTCCCGGGCGCGGCCGACCACACGATTTCGCTGTTTTCGCTCTCCAAGGCGTACGGATTCGCCGCCTGGCGGATCGGCTACATGACCGTGCCCGAGCGGTTGCTCACGGCGATCAAGAAAGCCCAGGACACGATCCTGATCTGTCCGCCGGTCGTTTCGCAAGAGGCGGCCTGCGGCGCGTTGGCGGCCGGCGCAGCCTGGTGCCGGCGGCAAGTCGACGAGCTTGCACAAGTTCGCCGGCACGTGCTGGACGAACTGGCGTCCGCGGCGGATATCTGCCATGTGGCGCGCACCCAGGGGGCGTTTTATTTCCTGGTGCGCGTCGATACGCGGCTGGCCGGGCTGGAAATGGTCGAGCGGCTGATCCGCGAGTTCGGCGTGGGCGTCCTGCCGGGCAGCACGTTCGGCATCGACGCAGGCTGCACGCTGCGGCTGGCCTACGGCGCGCTCGCGCCCGAGACCGTCTGCGATGGCGTGGGGCGTCTGGTCCGCGGCCTGCGGGCGCTGGCCCATTAAACCCACCGGCGGCGGCCTGTGGGGTGGCTCGGCCATGCTCGCCGCGCCGGATCTGCCATAATGGGTGGCGTAGCGACGTTGCCACCGTGGTCCGCAAGCGAAGGTGCCCCTCACGTGCAAGTCATCGGCTGCCAGACGGACATTTGCTGGCATGACAAACAGTCCAACTTTGCGGCCGTGCGCGAGTTTTTGTCCGGCACGCAGATCGTGGCGCCGGCCCTGATCGTGCTGCCGGAAATGTTCGCCACCGGTTTCAGCATGCAGGTCGACGACATTGCCGAAACGGCCACGGGCCCGGCCAATCGCTTTCTGGCCGACCTGGCCGACGTGCATGGCAGCTACGTTATCGGCGGGGTCGTGGCCCGCGGCGCCGACGGGCGCGGCCGCAATCAGGCGGCCGTGTATGGGCCCGGCGGCGCGGAACTGGCGCGTTACGACAAGCTGCATCCGTTCAGTTACAGCCAGGAGTCGCGGCATTACTCGGGCGGGCGGGACATCGTGCTGTTCGACTGCGGCGCTTGGCGCGTGGCGCCGCTCGTTTGCTACGACCTGCGGTTCCCCGAGATTTTTCGCCGCGCCGCCCAGCGCGGCGCCACGCTGCTGGTCGTGATCGCCAACTGGCCGGCAGCCCGGGTGGCCCATTGGACGCAATTGCTGATCGCCCGGGCGATCGAGAACCAGGCCTACGTGGTGGGCGTGAACCGTGCCGGCCAGGATCCCAAGCTGACGTACCCGGGGTGCAGCCTGATCGTCGATCCGCGCGGCGAGATCGTGGCCCAGCTGGACGACCGGCCCGGCGTCATGACCGGCTGGCTCGATCTGGCGGGGCTGGAAGAGTATCGCCGTCATTTTCCGGCGCTGGCCGACATCCGGCCGGAATTTCTGGGTGCGCCGAACTGTGACGCAGCGAGCGGGCAGTACAAGAACCAACGCGCCGACGGGCGCACGATCTGCGCCTGTCGGCTCAGCCCTGCGAGGTGCCGCCACCCGTCATGGCTGGCCCTTGGCATGCGCGCCGCAGCACGTCGACCAGCGGCTCATCCTGCGCCCGCAGCCGGGCCTCGAGCCGGTCGCTGCAATCGCAGTCGCAGCAGGCCCAGGGCTCGGTGCCGGTCAGGTCGCGGCAGCGATGCCGGGCGTGGGCGTCCTGCACTTTGACCAGCTCGAAGTATTGCTCCCAGTAGGGCCGTTCCTCGTCGAGCGGAATGTCGCAAAAACAGACTTCCACCCAGCGGGCCGAGCCGTCGTCGCGCAGCCGGGCGTCGCCCATGTTGCGCAGGTATTCCCCCTCGGCGACCGAACCGGTCCCCAGCGTACGCTGGTCGATGGCGTCGAGCAGGGCTTGCTCCTGGCCCGGCTTGACGCGGGCGGTGACCAAATAACGCATGGCGTTTAGTGTCCTGAGCGAGAAGTTCGTGTTGTTTGTCCACCTGTAGGAGGCGACTCCGATCGCCGATACGTGGCGTCAAGCGAGGGGCAGTCGGCGATCGGAGTCGCCTCCTACAAGTTCAGATGAATTGAATGGACTTGCAACTCAGGACACTAGCCTCGAGCCGGCTTTTGTCCTCTCAGCTCTTCATAGGCCTCGATCACGTCCTGCGGCACGACGAAATGTTGCCGCTGAAACTGTTCGAGCAAGTCGAGCACATCCTTGGGCACATGGTTGTGCAGCGCCGTTTCCAGCACGTGGTCTTTGTCCGCCGGAAATTTCAGACCGGCCATGAATGGCTCGATCGGGTGGGTCAGTTCGATTCGGGCGTTCATCTCAAAATCCCTCCGCCGCGCTGGCTCCTAAAATCCATTGTTCGACTTCGACGCCGCAAAAGCAAATCGCGGCGCCCGTTTGGAGCAGCCCGCTTTGGCGCCGAGCTCGGGAGCAAATGAAGAATCGCATCCGACGTCTACGGACCCTCACCCTACCCTCTCCCTGCAGGGAGAGGGATGTTTACGCACCCTGGCTCTGTCCGCTCGCTGGAGGGAGAGGGATGACGCGGCGACTTAGGGCGAATACCAAAGCGCCAGCCGATCGCCTGCGCTCGTGGTCGACGTGAGCACGAGCGACTTGCGAAAGTCGACCGGCGCCAGCAGCAAATAGCGCCAGGCCAGTCGGTCGTGCCGGCCGCTGAGCACGCGAAAGAAATCGGATTCACCTGGCCAGGCGCCGAGAAAAGCATCCAGGGCATCGTGCGTCCAACCGGGTTGCTGCCGGCCGTCGAGCGCGAGCCCGGCGATCGCCCCGGGCGACTTTTCGTTCGGCGACCAGACGAGTCCGACCAGGCGCCCCTGGCCCATCAACGAGACCAGGTCGCGCGAGTCGCTGGCACGGTCGAACCGGCCCCGCAGCCGCATCCGCTCTTGGACCCGCAGCGGCCGGGTGGTCGGGTCGGCCGGGCCGTCGCGGAGCACCGAGGCCACGACCGTCACTTTGCCCAGCGCGGCCTGGCCGGCGTTGCGCACCGTGACCGTCAGCCCCCGCTCGAACGGCATAGCCAGCATGTTGGTGAAGCCCCCGCGATAGACGTTGGCGAAGTTGTAGTGGTTGCTCGGGGTGCCTACCAGCGGCACGTGCGAGCTGAGGGCCGGAAAAAAATATCGGGCCGGCGCGGCGATCGCCGGCTGAGCCTCGCCGTCGATTTGCACTTCCAGCCACAGGTCGTCGCCTCGCAGCATGGCCGCATCGGCTTGCAGCTTGAGCCACTGGACGATGCCGGCGCCGTCGAGCTGGACCAGCGGCGCCGATCGTCCCGGCTCGAGCTTTTCCACCGCGCCCGACTGCCGCGGAGCCGGATCCTCCTCGCGATGCGTCCCCCAGCCGAACTGGTGCTGCCGATATTCGATCGTGGCCAGCCAGCCGCGCGGCAGGACGGCCCGGCCGGGCGCGAATGTCTCGACCGGCGTCCCTGGCGGGAACTTTGCGTATTCGACTCGATACTCGGCTGCCGGCGCGTCGCGCAGCACGATTCGCAGGCTGCGCGAATGGCAAGCAGGTCAGCACCGGGTCCTTTTCTTCGGCCAGGTGCGGAACGTGTTCGTGCAGCAGATTGGCCAGGCAGTCGATCGCCGGCTGTTGCTGACCGTCGAAGTAAAACGAAATATGCCCGCTGGGCTTGGATCGCCAAACCTGGATCACGGCGCCCGGCCCGGTCAACTCGGCCAGCGTGCCGCTCCTCGCCCGAGGCGGCCGAGCTATCGACCACGGCCGACGTGATGCCGTCGGCAATCGACAGCCGCTCGGGATTGATCAGCCGCTGGAAGAGCAGTTCGGGACCGGATTGTTCGCGCGGAGCATACCAGGCGCCTAGCCCGGAACCATCGGGTGCGGTGAGCACGCGGATGTTGCGGAACTCGATCTGCCCGCCATGATCCTGAAACCCGATCCAGCCGCGCAGATGGCGGTGTTGGAGCTCGGGGTGCCAAAACGTGTTGCACTGCTGCACGAGCTCGCCGTTGACCCAGCCCGAGATCATCCGCCCGTCGGCCTTGATCACGGCCGCGTTCCAAGCTTCGGATCGATCGGCCCGGGCGAGGGGTTCGAGATTGCCGTAGATGGCAAAAGTGGATTGTTTGTCCAGGCCGGGCTCGTCCTGCAGTTGCAGTTCCATGCCGTCGCCCGACGGCCAACCGTCGTGCGGGGTGCGGATGCCAATGCCCGAGTTGCAATGGGGGCTCTGCTTATATTCGAGCGCGAGCGTGAAATTGCCGAACTCCTTTTCGCTGCGCAGATAGTTGCCGTCGCGGTTGAGGCACTGGATGGCTCCATCGTGGGCGCGCGCACGAATCGAGCCCCAGCGGCGACCACCAGCCGGTTAGATCGGTTCCGTTGAAGATCGGTTCGCCGGTCGGCTCGGTCAGCCGGATGTCGGTCACGGCGATTTCGCCTCCGCGGACCGACAGCCCCAGGCCAAAGCGGCGATCGGCGTCGAGCGGCACGTCGCCCAGCGGCTGGCCGTCGATGTCGATCGATAGCTTGTCGGCGGCCCGCGCCAGCCGAGCGATATGCCAGGCCTTGGCCCCTGGCGCGATCCGGCCTGCTGAGAACAGCAGGGCCTGACCCCGATCGATGGCCGTAACCGCCGGATCGCCCGCGGTTAGCGACACGGCCAGTCCGGCGCCCTTGGGCACGTCGGGCAGATTGACGACCACGACGGCGCGCTCGGCCGCCGACCAGCGCAGACGGAGCGTGAAGTCGCCCAGGGTCCAGCCGGACAGCAGCGGGGTGGAGTTGGCATCGCCCTCGAGCGTGCCTTTGGCGATGCGCCAGCCGTGGGGCGGCGCACGATGTTCCCAGCCGATCAGCGAATCGGGCCGCAGCAAGCTTAGCCCTGGCTCCGCGGCGGCGCTTAAGGGGACAAGTAGCCACGCGACGAGCCAGACCAACATCAGCAGACGGGCGAGCTTCATACTCAAAACCCCAAGAATTCTTCCAGCGATTCGCGCATCAGCTCCCGGTCGGGATCGACGCCGGTCCAGATCTTGAAACCGATCACCGCCTGATTGACGAGCATGCCCAGCCCGTCCAGCGTGCGGCAGCCCCGAGCCCGGGCGTCGCGGATCAGCCGCGTGTCGGGCGGATTGAAAATGACGTCGGCCACGACCATCTCGGCCGACAGCGAAGCGACATCCAGCGGCACCCGGGCCGCCCCATCCCCCAGGCCGATGCTGGTGGCATTGATCACGACGTCGGTGCCCGGGGTGACGTGGTAATCGCCTTCCCAAACGACGGCCTGGCTGCGCACCGAGAGCTTTTCGTGAATCAGCGCCGCCAATTCCTCGCCCCGCTCGCGCGTGCGATTGACAATGGTGATCTCTCGCGCGCCGGCCAGGCCGACTTCGATGCCGATGGCCCGGGCGGCCCCACCGGCGCCGAGCAGCACGATCACCTTGCCGGCCGGATCGGTCAGTTCGCGGAGCGATTGGACAAAGCCTTTGCCGTCGGTGTTCTCGCCGACCAGCTCATCGCCGACGCGGTTCACGCAGTTGACCGCCCCCATCAGTTGGGCCGCGTCGCTCAGCCGGTTGAGATGCCGCAGGACAGCCACTTTGTGCGGAATGGTCAGGTTGCAGCCGCGAAAGCCCATCGCCCGCAAGCCGCGGATGGCGTCGGCCAGATCGAGCGGGGCGACTTCGAGTGTCAGATAGCGCCAATCGAGCCCCGCCTTGGCGAAGGCTTTTTCCATGATGTACTGCGTCGGGTTGCCGGCGACCGGCTGGCCGAAGACACAGACGATTTCCTGGATCGATTTATCGGCCAACGGGTTTGACTCCGGCAAGCGGGGCAGGGCAGGGGCACGCGGAAAAACGCGGCTCGGACGCTCTGGCTGCCGGTTATCTTGATCGAGTGGGATGCGGTTTGCAACGGGCGAATGCGCGCACAGGCAAACGCGCGCACGGCCGGCTTGGCGGTTGTGAAGCGCTACGGCGTCCAGAGCTTTGCACTTTGCGCCGCGCCGCCGCCCACGCGCCGGGCCTTGATCCGCAGATACGGCGCCACGTAGCGGCTGCGATGGGCAAAGCTGCCGATCTCGGCTTGCGGGTCGGCGTGCAGCGGCTCGACCAGATCCTCGATCGTGAAACCGGACCGGCACAGCCCGCCGATCAGCTCTTCCCAGCGATGCAGGAATTCGAGCGTGCCCGGCTCGCGGTGCGGGCTGCCGACCACTTCGGGCAGCGGGCCCGTGCGATAATAGGGCTCGGTCAGTTCGTATCCGCCGGGTGACGGGGCGGTCGAGGCTTGCAGGCTAGCCGGCTGTTTGTGCTGGCTGACGTACAGCCCGGCCGGCGCGGTCACGCGGGCCACTTCGCGATACACGCGCAGCACGTCGGGCACGTAGCAGGTGCTCACCGGATGGATCACGATGTCGTAACCGCTCTGCGGCAAGGCCGCCAGATCATCCATCGACGTTTGGATGAACTCCATGTCGAGCCCGCGCTCGGCGGCCACCTGCCGGTCGAGGGCCAGCATTTCGGCGCTGATGTCGATCACCGTCACCTTGGCTCCCGCCGCGGCATAGAGCGCGCTTTGGCTGCCGCCGCCGCTGGCCAGGCAGAGCACGCGCCGGCCGGCGATCGACGGGCCGAGCCAGCCGTAGCGGTCGACGACGGCCAGCGGATTGCGAAAGTCTTCGTCGCTGGCCGGCCGCGTGAATGTGTCTCGGCGGCGGACGCGGGCATCCCACGCGCGGCGGTTATGGTCGTGGGCGAAACTGGGGACGTCGGTCATGGGGTAATCGGGGTCGCGCGGTGGGCCCCCACCCGCCGCCGCGGATGGGCTTAACATCGGCATGGGTATTCGCACAATGCGTTAAGCCCGCCCGCGGCGTCGGGCGGGGGCGCCGCGAAGGATTCTCAATCTTCTTTCGCCCGTTTCCAAACCCAGGCGCCTTGTTCGGCGTGCTTCAGTATATACCGATAGACGTTGAGTTGATGCGGCCGGGTTTCAACGCGCTCGGCACGGCAACCCCGGGCCCAGAGCTTGTCGCGCCAGCCGCAATCGCGAGCCTGGAACCAGGCATGACGTTTGGCACGGGCCGACCAGTCGCGTTCCAGTTTGCGCGGAATCTTGGCCAGGAGATGCACATGGTGCGAACCGACGGCGCAGCAAAGCACCAGTGCGCCGACGCGGTCAACTTTTCGATCAGCGCCATGCCGACGACCGCCCGCCAGCGGGCGGAGAGTTCCACCGGCGGTTGCCGCAACGAGGCACGGCTTTGCGCGGCCTGTTTGTCGTAGCGCCCGGATTGCGGCGGTTGCTTGTAATCGCCCTCGACATGTTCCCGGTGGTGGCGGGTGCGAAAGCCGCGTTCATCACCGTAAAGCCACGAACCGAAAGTCGTCAGCACGATGTGAAACCAAGCCGGGCTGCCGGCGGCCGATGGCGTCGGTTTGCGGAGGGCCATGGAGGGATCCGTGCTTAATCGGGCGCAGGCGCGCCACCCGCCGCCGCGGGTGGGCTTAACATCGGCATGGGTGTTCGCACAGTGCGTTAAGCCCATCCGCGGCGGCGGGTGGGCCAGCCCCGCCTAAGCATCCGGCAATGACTGCAGCCGGTCAATGACTCCCACGGCGCTTCGATCGCCAGACTGCCGCCAGGGCGCCCAGCCCGGCCAACAATGTCAGGACCAGCGCCGACGGCTCGGGCACCGCCAGCGGCGTGAACAACACCACGTTCGGGCTGTTGTATTCCGGAATATAGGCCAGCTGACCGGTGCTCGACAGCAGCGACACTCCGGTGGCGAATTGGAAGCTGCCGTTGCCGTCGTTCGCAAACAACGTGACGGCATTCGTCGCGTGATCGATGTGGAACAGACCGCCGCTGCCGGTGACGTAGACGTCGCCGTTCGGCGCCACGGCCAGGTTATAGCCGGCCGTGTTGTTCGAGAGCACGGTTGACGGCCCCACGGTGGTGTTGATGCCGGTACCCAGGAGCGTGGCCTTAAACACTTCGCCGATGGTCGTGCTGGGGTCGCTGGGATTCAAGACCGCCTCCTGATAGATCAAATGCCCCGTTGTGTCGAAGCCGATGCCCGACCCGTATGCGAGTCCCGTGACGACGGGCACCAGCGAATGGTTGGCGGAATTGAAAACATCGATCGATCCGCTGGTGCCACCCGACGCGTCGGAGACGAAGATGTCGCCGTTGGATCGCACCGCCACCTGGGAGATGTAGGGGTCGCCACTGTAGAGGGTCGTCGCGGCACCGGTGAGCGGATTGATGGAATACAGCGCCGCCCAAGCCCGGTGCGGCGTCGGTGACCAGCAAGCTCCCGGTCACGGGATCCCAGGCTGCTCCGGCAATAGCGTAGAAACCGCCAAACGGCACGCCGGTGACGGCAATAGGTGTGCCCAGCGTGCCATTGGGGTTGAGCACGTCGATCTCGCTGGCCGGACTGCCGTAGTTTTGATTTCCCTGAACGACGTACAGGGTGCCGCCAGGCGAATAGGCCGCAGCGGCGCCGAACAAGTTTGCCGGGTCACTGCTGACGGAAATCGTCTGTTCGGAAAAACCCTGCGGGCCGGCCAGCGCAAAGCGGTGCGAATTCAGGCCGGGGATGAGCAGCAGGAGCAGCGCGGGCCAGTGGCGGAGACTTCGTGAGAGCATCGGAGTGGTCCTCGATCGCAGTAGTAAAAAAACGTCGGTGGTGGTTTTCGTGGCTCGGTCCGGCGTGCCGCGCCGCCGGGGCATTCGGCTCAATCGGTCAGCGTGTCCAACTCGCCTCCGGCCCGGGTGCATAAGGTCGAGAGCAGGCTGGCGGCCGTGGTCTCGGCCAGGAAGCGGACGCTGCTGTCGCACATCAAAGCCTGCGCCGCCGGGATGGTCGCTCCAAAACTCGTTGTCCTGAAGGTCGTTGATCTGCACCGTTTGATCGAAGATGTTTTCGCCGTCGGCCCACTCGCCGTCCATCTTGGCTCCGCGCCCGGTGTCCTCGGCCACGATGATCGTGTGGGAGGTGCCGTCGGTAATTTGCCGAATGCAGATCGAGCGGTCGTAGAGCATCGTTCCGTTCTCGTACGGCAGCAGCAGTCCGGCGCCGAACATGCCGCCGTAGTCGGAACAGGCGTGCCAATTGGCAGAGGTCAAGGGGAATACCGAGCCGGTGTAGTTTCCTTGACGATCCGGCGGCGCAAGTCGCGCCGTGCTGGGACAAAGGTAGACCACGATGACCTGGCCGGTGGCCGGCTGATTCAGCGGGTCGTCGTACGCGTAGGACGTGTTGAACCGCCCACGGACGTTTTGTTCTTCGAGGAATGGCAGGAGGTACAGCGACCAGGCTAATTGCAGCGTGCCTTTATCGGTGCAGCCGGGCGGGAACGTCTGCAGCGAGCCGTGATAGCTGTTCAGCGCAATGCCGATTTGCCGCAGATTGCTCGCGCATTGCGTGCGCCGGGCCGCCTCGCGGGCCGCCTGAACGGCCGGTAGCAGCAGGGCCACGAGCACGCCCACGATCGCGATGACGACCAAGAGCTCGACGAGCGTAAAGGCGGCGCGCGTGCGGAAGCGGGATCGGTTCATGCGCGGGGCCGACGACGCACGATCGAGAACGTGGCCGATGCCGATCCGCCCGAGCGCGATCCTGCGCAGCGGTAACCGACATCGAGCCCACGATCCGACAGCGGTCCCTCTCGTTTGCGGGGGTCCTGAAGACGAAGCACTACCGGCAGCCTCCGTCCCTCGCGGAGGACATGCACTCTCAAAAGCGTTGGTAGGTCTTCTGACTTCCGAGCTATGGAGTCCTGGGCCTTCTCATCGAGCGCTGGCCGGATGCGCTTTGCGCACCGCTCAAGCCGTTCGACAATGGCCGTTCTTAGAAGCGGACTCCCTACGGACGCTCGGTTACAGCGGCGGGGCCGTCCCGGTTTTGCACCGGAGTTCCCTGTTTCGTCGGCCGTTTCACAGCGAAGCGGCCGACCACCAACGCACGTTCGGCCGGTCAGTCTAGCGGTTCGAGATTGTTTGTCAATTACCCCGCCCTGGGGGCCGGAAGTATGCGCGCCGGGCGGACACGCACGTCGTCCTCCTAAAGAGGCGCGAAAAATTACTTCGGCTTCTGGCAGACCCTCACCCTACCCTCTCCCTGGAGGGAGAGGGGTTGTGGGCGGAAGTTATTCTTCGTTCGCGCCTAAGAGCGCAAAAAAAACCGGGCCGAGGGCTCCAGCACCCCCGACCCGGTCATTCGGTAACGAAATTTCAAAAGCGGCGCTAATCCAAAAAGCCGATCAGTTCCTGGCTGCGGCTGGGCTGCTGCAGCTTGCGGACGGCCTTGGCTTCGATCTGCCGGATGCGTTCGCGGGTCACCTTGAAAATGTGGCCGACTTCCTCGAGCGTATAGCTGTAGCCATCGCCCAAGCCGTAACGCAGCTTGATGATCTCGCGCTCGCGGTAGCTGAGCGTCTTGAGCACCTTGGCGATCCGGCTGCGGAGCATTTCCTGCGCGGCGCCGATCGAGGGGTTCTCGGCGCCCGAGTCCGGGAGCAAATCGCCAAAGTGGCTGTCCTCGCTATTGCCGACCGGCCGGTCGAGGCTGATCGGATAACGGCTCATGGCCAACACGCGGCGGGCTTCGTCGACCGCGGTTCCGGCCCGTTTGGCCGTCTCTTCGATCGTCGGTTCGCGTCCCAGCTCTTGCAGCAGTTCGCGCGAGACATTGCGGACGCGCGACATCGTTTCGACCATGTGCACCGGAATACGGATGGTTCGGCTCTGGTCGGCCACGGCCCGGGTAATGGCCTGCCGGATCCACCAGGTGGCATAGGTGCAGAACTTGAATCCGCGGCGATACTCGAACTTGTCGACGGCCCGCATCAGGCCGGCGTTGCCTTCCTGGATCAGGTCCAGGAAGCTCAAGCCGCGGTTGCGATACTTCTTGGCGATCGACACGACGAGCCGCAGGTTGCCTTCGGACAAGCCGCGCTTGGCCTGCTGATACTGGGCGTAGATCGTCTTTAAGTAGCTGACGCGATTGCGCAGGCTGGTGGGCGTTTCCTGGCTGGCCCGCAAGATGCTGCGATATTCCCGCACCCATTTCTTGCGATCGGCCAGATGCCCCTTGGCTTTCTTGTGCGCGTCGATCTGCCGTTTGAGTTCGTCGAGCCGGCGGCTGAATTCCTCCAGGGTCTTGATCATCGGCTCGATGCGCTGGGTCCGCAGACCGAGCTCTTCAACGAGCTTGACGACCCGGCGTCGGCGCCGGCCCAGGCATCGCCAGGCGTCGCGTCGCTGCGACATTTTGTAGGACTTGCTCGAGGCGATGCGATAGTCGTCCTTGTTCTGCTTGAGCAAGGTTTCGATCGTCCGCAGATTATGCGGAAAGCGCCCGAGAATCTGGTCCTTTTCCAGCCGATCGGTCACCGAGACTTGTACCGTGCGGTCGAACGGCAACTCGCCCACGTGGACGCGCTTCAGCACCTTGACCGCCCCCTGGATGACGAAATCGCACTCCAGCAGCCGGCGGCGAAAGCGCGCCCGGGTGATTTCGATGCGCTTGGCCAGCGCGATTTCCTCTTGCCGGGTCAGCAGCGGGATTTCGCCCATCTGCGTCAGGTACATGCGCACGGGATCGTCGGACCATGACTCTCCCTCTTCTTCGACGACGGTCAACAGGTCGTCGGCTTTGGGATCGACGTCGATGTCCAAGTCACCGTCGTGCGCCGGTTCCGGCGTCTCGATGTCGTCCTCCAGATCGTCGACCGGTTTATCGGCCAGATCGTGGACCTCGTCCTGGTTCGGAGTCGCGTCGTCTTCCAATTCGTCCAATAGTGTGTCGTACAAAACTACACTCCCCCTAACGTGAGGCCGGTTTGAAACGGCTGCAAAACACTTGGACAAGCAGCCAGTGCTCGCAGCGAGAGCCTGTCTCGAATGGGTGCCAAAACGGTCAGTGCGCCCGTGGTTCGTATGCCGATAGTCAGTCCGCTGGCCAATCCACTTGTCAGTCCACTTGTCAGTCCGCCAATGGGAACAACGTGCCAATCACAAAAACGAGGAACCGGCAAGGGTTGCAACCAAAGATGATTCGTGTCGCAGGGGCCAAGGTAGGTGCTTTTCGCCTCCTGCCAGATGCCACGACTTGTGAGTGCAACACCGGTCAGAACTTAACAATTATCTCCACGCAGCATCAGAAAGCCAACAAATTCTATCACTCATTTCTAACGTGCCCCCGGCCCACCACGTATTTGGAAAGAAATGACGCGCAGAATGCATGCCAACAGTTACCCCAAACTACCTAGATTACCAAACTCAGGCTCCCGGCAAGGCTGGCACCCAGAATCGACACGAAATCCTCGGCCGTCGCCTGCGCAAGACTGCGATCTCCACGTCCAGCGCAAATCGCCAACCAGCGACGGAACTTGCCAGAGCGGCCACCAGGCTTCGAGGGATAATTGGCCATCCAATTGTAACGAGTTGCGAAGGACTGTCCAGCCAATCGGCCGTCTTTTCGGCTGGGCCGGCGCGGCCTCGCGGGGCAGGGCCGCTGACCGCCGAAAGAGCAACCGCCACCTATCGCCCTTATGGTTGTGGCCGCAGGAGGCGAAAGGTTAGCATACAGCCGTCGTTTGGAGGCGAATGTTTGCCTGAAAAGGGAAGCTGCTGTGCCGGAATTGACCGATCAAGTCGCGCTGGTCACTGGCGGAGGGCGGGGAATCGGTCGGGGTATCGTGATCGAACTGGCCAAGGCCGGCGCCGCGGTGGCGATCAACTACTTTCGCGACCAGGCTGCGGCCGAAGATGTGGCCCGGCAAGTCGAGCAGGCCGGCGGCCGGGGACTGCTGCTGCCGGGCGACGTCGCGGACCAGGCGGTCGTCGAACGCCTGGTTGCCGACACGGTGAAAGCCTTCGGCCGCTTGACGATCGCCGTCGGCAACGCGGTTTACAGCGACCGGCAGCCTTTCTACGAGGCGGACCTGGACGGATTCCGGCGCACGATCGACGTTACGATGTGGGGTTCGTTCTACTTGACGCGGGCCGCTGCCCGGCAGATGATCGCCCAGGGCCAGGGCGGATCGATCGTGCTCATCAGTTCTCCGCACGCTTATGTCCCCATTCCGCGGTCGATGGCCTATAACATGTCGAAGGCGGCGATCGATCAGATGGCGCGTACGGCCGCCATGGAATTGACCGAGCACCGGATTCGGGTCAACATCCTGACGCCGGGCTGGATCGACACGCCGGGCGAGCGGAAATTCGCTTCGGACGAGACCATTGCGGCGGCAGGCAAGAAACTGCCCTGGGGCCGGCTGGGCGAGCCGCAAGAAATCGGCCGCGGCGTGGCCTTTCTCTGCGATCCGCGGAGTGATTACATCACCGGCTCGAAGCTGCTCATCGACGGCGGCGTGACGCTTCCCTGGTGGGCCAATCGGGGCAGCGGAGTCCCGCAATAGGCCGTGCCGGTGGGCGCACCCGCGGCGCCCGGTCGGCCAACCAACGATTCCCAGACTGCCAGCGTGCCAGCATGACCAACGAGTATCTACTGCCTTGCGATTGCGGGCACTCCAATCGGGTCGGAGCTCGCCAGGCGGGCGAGACCATCGAGTGCGCGTGCGGAGCCAGGCTCGACGTGCCGACCATGCGCGAGATGCGGCGGCTGGAGCCGGTCGTCGAGGGGGCCGCCCGCCACAAAACGGCCTGGGGGCCCCGGCAGGGCCTGGCGTTTCTCGGCCTGCTCGTCGCGGCGCTGGGCCTGGCCGCTGGCGGATATTTCTATTTTATCGTCACGCCTCGGCCTACGGACTTCGCCGCTACCCAGGCGCAACTCGACAGTATCGGACCGGCCGACGCCTGGCAGTACTGGAAAATCGTGCGGAAGGGAATTCCCCTGAATCTGACCGGCGAAGCGGCCGAGTCGCTCGAACAAGCGCGCAAGGCACGCTGGGGCATTCGCGTCTCGTTGGGCCTGACCGCCGCCGGGCTGGCGCTGGCGGCGAGCGGGCTGCTGCTCAAGACCAGGACGGTATGATGCCGACAGAACCGCACGAAACTTGGGCTTTCTCGAAACTGAGTTTCAGCCTTTTTGGGTAGTCGTTCATGAAAGCCGCCTACATCACGGCCCCCGGTACCGCCGACAAAATCGTCTATGGCGATCTGCCCACGCCCGAACCGGGTCCCGGCCAGGTGCTCGTCCAGGTCGAAGCGGTGGCTGTCAACCCGATCGACACGTACATTCGCTCCGGGGCGGTGGCCATGCCGTTGGTGTTTCCCTTCATCGTCGGCTGCGACCTGGCCGGCAAGGTGGTCAAGCTGGGCCCGAATGCGGGTCGGTTCAAGATCGGCGACCGCGTTTGGGGCACGAACCAAGGGCTGCTCGGCCGCCAGGGCACGTTCGCCGAGTTCGCGGCCGTCGACGAGCAGTGGCTGTATCCGACGCCGGCCGAAGTCAGCGATGAAACCGTCGCCGCCACGGCGCTGGTCGGCATCACGGCTCATCTCGGGCTGGTGCAATTTGCCGGCCTGGAAAGCGATGAAATCCTGTTCGTCAACGGCGGTTCCGGCGGCGTGGGCTCGATGGTCGTGCAAATGGCCAAGGCGCTGCGGCGCCCGGGTGATCACCACCGCCGGCAGCGACCAGAAGCTGGCCTTGTGCCGGCAGTATGGCGCCGATCTGGCGATTCATTACCAGCAGGAGGACGTCGACGCCCGCGTGCGGCAGTTTGCCCCGCAGGGAGTCAACGTCTGGTGGGAAACGCTCCGCGAGCCCAACTTCGATCGCACGATCGGCCTGCTGTCCGAGCGCGGCGGATGATCTTGATGGCCGGTCGCGATGCGCGGCCGGTGTTTCCTGTGGGCCCATTCTACCTCAAGGAGTGTACACTGTTGGGGTTCGTGATGTTCAAAGCCACTGTGCAGGAACAACGCGCGGCGGCCGACGACATCAACGGCTGGCTCGTTGCCGGCACGCTCAAACCCCACATCGCGCGCACGTTTCCGCTGTCACATGCCGCCGAAGCCCATCGGTTGCAAGAAGAGAACACGGTCCACAAGGCCGGAACACTGGCCGGGAAAATCGTGCTCAAGCCGTAGTGCATCATGGCCACTCGTTTCTTTTGTTCCTCTTGCGGCAAGCAGTTCGAGGTGGCCGATTCTCTCGTCGGTCGCAAGGTCCGCTGCAGCAATTGCGGCGGCGAATCGCGCGTGCCCGGCACGCCACCGGCAGCCCCGGTAGCGGTCAATCCGGTGCAGGCCCCGGCGACGCTTCCGGCCGGCATCCCGGTCGGCAAGCCGATCGCAACCGGTAGCCCGGTCGCCGGTCTGCCCGTCGGCAAGCCACTTGAGCGGCCCACGAGTGTCCAGCCGGCCGGCGAAAGATTCCGGCTGCGGCACCGATTGCGAATGTCGCCGCAGCCGCGCAATCGGACGAAGCACAGTACGAGCTGGTCTACGACGATCAGCCGGCCAAGACGTCGACGCCGGCTGCGCGGCCGGGCATGCCGGTTGGCCAACCGGCCCAGCCCGCGGCGACTCCGCACGGTGTGCCCGTCGGCAAGCCCGTAGTGGTGGCGCCGACCCCAACTTCTGGCAGCCAACCGGCGCAGCCGGCCGTCGCCGCATCTGCGCCCCAGCCTCGCCCCGCTGTGAACAAATCCGAGGAGGAAAGTTACGAGCTGGTCTATGATGATCTGCCAGCTAAGTCGGCGGCGCCGGCGGCCCGCGCGGTCGCGCCGGGCCTGCCGGTCGGCCAACCGGTCCAGTCCGGGGCGACTCCGCAGGGCCCGCCCGTCGGAAAGCCGGTCCAGGCCAAAACGACTCCGCAAGGCGTGCCGGTCGGCAAGCCGGTCCAGCCGACGAAGCATCCGCCAACGACAGCCCCCGCGCCGGCGGCAGCCCCCGCCCCGACAACAGCCCCGGCGCCGACAGTAGCAACGACGAGCGAACCGGCCGCACGACCGGCTGGCGAGCCGAAATCGCAGTCGGTCCGCGCCCAACAACCCGCGGTGCCTGCCTCAAAGTCGATCGCAAAGCCGGCGGAACGCGCGACGGGTGCCGGAAATCGCGCGCCTTCGGCCGCAGCGCCGGGCGACGGTCTTGCCGATCTGCTGGGGGTGGATGCGATGCGGCCCGATGCGGCCTTGCCCGATGCCGCGTCGCCCGACGCTCTGGACGCATTCGGCGGCGATCTGCTGGGGGCCGAAATCGCGCCGATCGGCCGGCATTGTCCGCATTGCTTGACCCGGCTGGCTGCGAACTCGAACATTTGCCCGACCTGCGGATTGGATTCCACGGCCGACGAGCCGACGGTGCAAGAGTTGCCGGCGGAACTGCCGGCGATGGCCGGCCGCCAGGTCGGGCAGAGCGGGGCCGGCGAGATGCGATCGGTTCGGCTGGGGCTCTACAGCGTGTGCGCGGTGCAGTTCTTGGTGATGATCGCGGTGATCTTGCAGTTGCTGGGCACGCTCGCCGACGAGCCACTGAGCATCGCGGCGCCATCGTCGCTGGCGCTGGTCGCGGCAATCGCGGCCGGGCTGGGCATTTTGTGCTCGTTGGCGTCTTCGGTTCTTTGCCTGGTCGTGCCGAATCGCAGCCGTGCGCGAGGATTGATTTTTCTCAAGAACGCTTGCGATGCGGCGACGGTCGCGTTGGTGGTGGCCTGGTTTCAGCGCCAGTTGCCCAGTGGCGCGATTTGGCTGGTGGCCGTGGTGCCGATCGTCTCGATCCTGGTGTTCATCCTGTTCATGAAGAAGCTGGCCGACTATCTGGGCCGCCAGGATTTTTCCCAGGATGCACTGAGATTGCTCTGGAAGACCTTGGGCCTGCTGGGCGCCGTCGGGTTTGGCAGCCTGTTTTCGGCCATGATCGGTTCGGACACGTTCCTGCTGGCGCGGGTGGCCGGCCTGATTGGCTGGGCCTACGTCCTGTTTCACTTCACCTTGATCGCCCAGCAGTTGGCCGCCGCGGCACGAGCCGGGGCACCCGCGGAACGCTCCGCCACTCAGGTGTGACATAAGAATAACTTCGGCGCTCAACCCCTCTCCCTCCAGGGAGAGTTTAGGGTGAGGGTCTGCCGGAAGCCGAAGTTGTTTTTCGTGCGCTCCCTAGCGCGTCTCGATCGCCGCGGCATCGTCCGGGGTTGGCTGGTGCCTGGGTCTCAGTCCAGCCAGTCGCCTTCTTCGATCCGCTCGGGCGTGTAGACTTCGGTGACGTAGCTGATGTCCTTGGAGATCAGCGATTCGACTTCCAGTTTGAAGCCGTTGGCCAGCATCAGCTCGATCTCTTTCTGCCAGGGTTTCTTGCCGGCAAACCAGGGATAGCTGGCGATTTGTTTGGCCCGCTTGATGTCGGTGTCGTTGAGATTGATCTTCACGCTGGCCGACAATTCGCAGCGATCGAAATCGATGCTGCGCAAACCCAGATAGCGGGCAATCCGGAATGGCCATGCGCGCCGACTCGTAGGCCAGGTTGATCGAGCCTTGCTTGATCACGCTGTAGATGTAGTATCCCCAGGGATCGTTGTCGAGCAGGCAGTACACCGGCAGTTTCAGCTCGTTATGCATGCGGTTGAGCAATCGCCGCACGCCGCGTGGTGGCTGCCCGCCGCCGTGAGTGAGGATGCAGTTGTGCTTGCGCCAGAACTTGTCCTCGTTGAAGCGGCGCCAGACCGTGTCTTTTTCGACGTGCAGGATGAACTTGGCGGAGTGCTTCTTGAATTGCACGATCTCGGGCTCGCAGATCGACGGGATGTTGTAGCCGCCCGAGCCCATCCGCGAGCAATCGATTTCGTCGCCGCTGTCGACGACCATGATCGGGCCGACCATCGAGCCGGCGTTCTTGGCATACAGGTGCAGCTCTTCGCGTAGGGCGGTGAGGGTCACTTCGACATCTTCGATGATCGTGTCGCAGTCGTCCTGCGTGTCGAAGGTTTCCTCTTTGGTCCCTTCGATGCTGTGCTTGAGCATGTAGTACAGCCCTCGCAGGCTGGTGGTCTTGCCCTGCTCGATCAGCCGCTTGCAACCGCTGCCGACGAGCAACGTCTGCATGTAGCTCTTGGCCTGCGAAAGATTGAACAGTTCGCGGTTATTCTTGCCGCCCCCCATTTCGATGAATCGCTTGCTCTTGTTGTATTTGACGTTCGAAAGCGATCGCGACGGAACCTCCAAGTGAGGCGCGCGGCCACCGTCGGCACACTTCGTCACGTCGTCGGCGACCGTGCGCAGCGAGCCGAGTGTTTTGACGTCCTTCTTGCTCAGATCGACTTTTTCGGCGCGGCGCTTTTGGCGCGTGCGGCGTTGCGAATTCGTTTGCCCACCTTCAGCGATCCTCCGGCTTGACGATCAACACGTTGTCGCCGATATTCTTCCTGCGAGTCTTCTTCAAGCAGCGCTTTGCCCTGATCGTCGAATTTGACGTCGGCCTGGGCTGTCTTGCGCTTGGCCACTTTGAGCAGCTTATCGTACAGCGATTTCTTGTCGGCGCCGTTGATCTCGCTGACGGCATCCGCCACTTCGCCCAGGTAGCGCAGAAAGATGTTCCGGCGTTCCCCTTCCTGCTTCACCTTCTGGCGGCGGCGGACGTACATCGCCAACTTGCGGCCCACGGCCTGCAAGGCCGAGCCGCAGCTCCTTCTGAATCTCCGGGTAGCTGGCGATGGCTTCTTTCGATTCGCTGGTGAACGGCACCCACACGCTGGCCATGTGAACCAGGATGGTCACCGGCCCGCTGGGCAGCGTAGCCGCGCGACTGGCTGAGTCCGTACGATCGCCAGTTCGTGCCCATGATGGCTTGCGTGATCGCGCAGGCGCCGGGCTGAAACTGCAACGGCACGCGATTGGCGTACCGAAGCACGTTCATCGTCTGGCCTTCTTCCAGGTTGACGCTGCGCATGGCCTCGTGCAGCTTGGCGATCTCGGCCGGTCTCAACTTGCCCGGCGACGCCCGGTTGCCCAGCTCGGCCTCTGTGAGAATCCGCTCCGCCGCGTCGGGGCCGATGCCGCTGAAGCCGTTGATCAAGAACTGCCGCAGCGTGCGGGCGTCGCTCTCGGCGAGCATCTCGGTCAGCGCTTCGAGCGTGACCCGCGGTAGCGCGCCGAACGCCGCCATAGGCCAGCCCCACTTCGACCAGGAACGGATTGCCGCGATACACGCTGGGCGGCCGCGTCGCCGCGACGTAGAACTCGCCCGGCACGACCTGGTGCAAGCCCTTGAGCAGCAGCTGCTCGCCGATGGGCGATGATGCAATCGGTCGCCGGCGGTGCGATCTTGGTGTTCTGGATCGCCCTGAACAGCGCGTCGGCTTCGTGGCGGCCGATCTTGGCGGTGCTGGCGCGGGTGCTGAGCTTGGCCGTCTCGCAAATCTTGCCGGGCCACGCCCGGGCTGACGCGGCGAAAAACTGTCGGTCAGGAACTGGCGTCATCGTCGTGGCCTTGGTCGCCTTGAGCATCGTCACCAGCATGCCCAGCTCGACGCCGTAGGGATGCGGCTTGATCTCCTTGGGCTCGGGCGGCAGATTCGTCGGCGGCGCGCGGGTACTCGTGCTCGTGCCCTTCCGGATCCTTGTAGTGCAGCGTGACGTGCGGATTGGCGATGGCCGTCTGCTCCAGATATTCGTCGACGCTGCCGCGGCCGCGCTGGTACTTGGCCTCGAGCTCGATCGTCACGCGAGTGCCGTGATCGACGTCGAGCCATTCGATCCCGTGCTTTTCGATCAATTTGCGGCCGGCGTCATTGGGCGGAATGTCGACGCCCTCGCCGCGGCCGTTGAGGATCTCGGGCGTTGTTCTTCTTGGTGTCGATCTGGATCTCGAAGTAGTGCGCCGGCTTGCGCGGGCCGATGCGCGAAATGACCTTGACCGGCTTGCCGGTGGTGAGCACGCCGTACATGCCGGCCGCGCTGATGCCGATGCCCTGCTGGCCGCGGCTCATCCGCAGCCGGTGGAATTTCGAGCCGTAGAGCAGCTTGCCGAAGATCTTGGGGATCTGGGCCTTGACGATGCCCGGCCCGTTGTCCTGCACGCCGACCTTGTAGCGGTTGGGGCCGGTCGATTCGATGTGGACCCAGACTTCGGGCAGGATGCCCGCCTCTTCGCAGGCATCGAGCGAGTTGTCGACAGCCTCCTTGATGGTGGTCAGCAGGGCCTTGCGCGGGTTGTCGAAGCCCAGCAAATGGCGGTTCTTGGCGAAAAACTCGCTGACCGAGATGTCGCGCTGGCCGGCCGCCATCGACTCGGCGGTGGCGCGGCGGCGATTCGATTTTCCGCCGGCGTGCCCGTTGGTTTCCTTGGGGAGAGCGGCGTCCGCATCCGGCTCGTCGAGCACCGCTGCGGCGCCGCTGGCCACGCTGCCGTCCAGAAGGGCGGCGCCGCGATGGGGCGTCGATCCGTTGGTTCCTGGTTTTTTGGTCATCCGATGCGACATTGCGGAAGTTTGAGTTCTGGATAACTGGCGGTTGGGAAAACAGCCGGCGGGGACAACGGTCAGCCTGTGAAAGTTATGGCTCCAAGAGCATGGCCCGGGAAGAGCAGCCTGGCGAAAAATCCGCAGGGCGCAAGATCGGCAAGCTGCGAAAGGGGTGAGGGCGGGCCACTGCCCGCGCTCTTGGGCATCCGTCGCAGCGCGAGGCCTGGTCGTCCGTAACCAGCAAAGTTCGGCAAAGATTCCACCTGGCAAAAGTATATCGATTGTAAGGCCCACCGCCCAGCCGGTTTTAGCCCTACGGCAGGCAAAATAGGTCCAATTGACACAGGCGTCGTACAAAGATTCACCCCTACCACCGGCAGCAGCCGAGAACAGTTTCTGGAGCCGGACAGCGCTCGCCAGCCTTGCCGGTTTCACCCGCAATCCAGCCCGATTTTGCAGCCCCCAGCCGCCGCCCCCCGGGGCCCCGGCCGCAAGCTGGCAAAACAGCGGGCACCAAGCACCCAAGCACCAATCGCGTACCTGCCAAACTTGCCGCCCGAGCGAGCGGCGCGATCGGCCGATTCCCAGCACCGGGGCCCATGCGCCGGGGCCCAAGCCCCCGCGCACACTCCGGCGCAGATTGGCCTTTCGAAGGTTCACAAGGAGGAAGAACCATGTCTCGTAGACTACTGCGCGCCGGCACTTGCCGCCGCCACGCTGACTGCGCTGCTGACGATCGGACCGCGGCCTCTCGTGGCCCAACAGCCCACGCCGGCCGACCAGGCCGACGACGACGGCACGACCGACGCAATTCCGGCTCCGTGTCCGACAGCGGGCGCAAGGCGCCGGTGTGCCGGCCGGCGGTGCCGGTGCCGGTGCCGGTTCCGGTGCCGGTTCCGGTGGCGGCGCAGTGCCGTCGCGTCCGCCCTTGACGTTGTTCTACAACTACTACGTCGGACCGCCGGGCGTACCCGCTCAGCTCTACCCCATGCCGCGCCCCACGCCGACCTACGTCGGCCAGGTTTGGATCACGTATCCGCCCCTGATGCCGCACGAGTTCCTGTACCATCACCACCGGCGGTACTATCGCTACACGCCCGGGGGCTATAGTTCGGCCTCCGTTCGCTATAGCTCGGGCATCAGGGGATTCATTCCGTCCTTTTGATCGCCCCGAATCGAGTTCGACCCGTTCCATTCCGGCGGTCGGCGGCGGTGGCAATCCGCAACCGTGGGCTGCCGACAAGATCCTGCCAACGACCTGCATCACGATTTGACCCACCAAACGAATCCGGCGGCGCCGGATGCCTGGCCCTGGCGCTGCCGCCACAAGAAAAGCGACCCTTCAGGCGTTCCCCAAGGGTCGCTCCACGACTGGCGGCCGGTTCGACGCATTTCCCCTGGCGTCGAGCCGGCCGCACGAGAACGAAAGGAAAAGGCAATAACATGAAATTCGCTTTGTTAGCCGTTGCGATCCTGGCGGCAGCCGTGTGCGGTTCTCGGCTGTTTGCCCAAGACGACAGCGCGGGGCAGTGTGCCGGCGGGCCGTGTACCTGCGGGCAGTGCGATTGCGGACATTGCACCTGCGGAAAGTGCAGCTCGGGGCAGTGCAACTCCGGACAATGCACGACGGGCGGCGACTGCATTCGCTGCTCCGCCAATTGCTGCGCCCAGTGCGGGTGCAGCCAGGGATTGTGCAATCGCTGCGGCCACGCCGGTCCGTTTCATGCGGTCTGCGCCCATTGCCGCCGCGGCATCCACGAGATCTGCCACCATCCTCCGCACCACGGCAATCGCGCGGCCCTGTACCGCTCGTCGCTGCAGCCCTGGCACGGCGGATACTACTACACCCAGTGGGGTGCGCCCGTCGCACTGGTGATTCCGCCCACGGCCGAAATGCACGCCGACTATAGCTGGGGCGTGCCGTCGGTCCGCGTTTCGCGGAACGACCATCAGTTCCACCGGGGACTACCGGGCGGCGGCGTCGCCGGCGGTTACGGCGGCGGCTACGGCTTCTTGCCCACGCCGTATTATCCCAGCGACACCAACCAATTTGGCGTCTACTACGTTCGCGGGCCTTGGTAGGGAGAAAGAGTTCTTGGGTTTCGAGTTTTCAGGCGCCGGGTCGCAGCTCTCGGCGCTCGCCGCCGCAATGAGGCCCATTGGCAGGCCGGCCGATGGGGGCGGTCCAGCGCGATTGTGTCCGTCGATCGCAGGCTGCCAAATGGGGCCACAACCGATTGCGTGAAACTCCTTGTGAGTGTGCTTGGGCGACCTCTCGGAAACTCCGTTTTCCGAGAGGTCTGTCTATTTGTGGAAGGAGGAAGGATGAAGGCCGGCAAGCCGCCTCGTTTTTCATCCTTCATCCTTCCGCCTTCATCCTTTCTTCCTCCTCCCTGCCTACTCGATCTCGTAGATGATGCGGCCCTGACTCTGCGCGCGCGAGATTCGATCGGTGGCGTACAGGCCGGCCAGCACGAATTCGACGCACGACGCCCGCACCGCCGCATCGGCCGACGCATTCACCTCGAACGCTTTTTCCCAGGCCGGCGGCACGCGCGTTCAGCCGGTCGGCGTAGTAGCGCGAGGGGAGCATGTCGCCGACTTCGATCTTTACGCCCTGGGCAAAAATCTCGCTGATTTCCTGCAAGCCGAATTGACTCGACGTATTCCTCGAACACGTCGCGCACGGCTTCGGCCAGCACCGCGTCGAGCACTTGCCGCTCCGACATCTGGTGACTGCCCATCATGTCGAGTTCCAGCTTACCCAGCGACGACGAGTACAAGTGCCCCAAGTCGCTGATCCGCGGCACGGCCGGCTTTTCGCCCAGCACCGCTGCCGCGCTGCCGGGCCGAAGCGATCATCGTGCGATAGTTGGCGATGCTCAGCCGGGCACTCACGCCCGACTGCTGATCGATGTACTTCGACTTGCGGGCCGCCATGCTGATCTGCTCGATGATCTCGCGCATGAAGTACGGCACGGCGACGGGGAACTCCCCGTCCAGCTCGATGCCGGCCTCTTGCTCCATGATCTGGATGCCCAGGTCGCGCTCGCGCGGATAATGGGTATGAATCACCGAGCCGATGCGGTCCTTGAGCTGCGGAATCACCTTGCCGCTGCGGTTGTACGTCGCCGGGTTGGCGGAAAACAAGATCAACACGTCGATGTCGAATTGCACGGGATAGCCGCGAATCTGCACGTCTCGTTCTTCCAGGATGTTGAACAAGCCCGACCTGCACCAATTCGTCCAGCTCCGGCAGCTCGTTCATGGCGAAGATGCCCGCGATGCATTCGCGGGATCAGCCCGAAGTGCAGCGCCTCTTCGGTCGACATGCTGGCGCCGCCGGCCAGCTTGGCCGGATCGATCTCGCCGATGATGTCGGCGAATTTCGTGCCCGGGGCCAGCCGCTCGGCATAGCGCTGCGTCGCGCGGCCACCAGGCGATCGGCACTTCTTCCGGCCGCCGCGCGGCCACGGCTTCGCGTGCCGGCCCGGCTGATGGGCTTCAGTGGATCGTCGTGGACCGGCGCGTCGGGCAGGTCGAGATAGGGAATTTCCTCGTCCAGGAAGCGCACCAGCGACCGCATCAGCCGGCTCTTGGCCTGTCCCTTTTCGCCGAGGAACAGCAGGTCGTGGCGGGCCAACAGCGCAATGTTCAATTCCGGAATCACGGTGTCCTCGTAGCCGATGATGCCCGGAAACAGCTCTTCGCCGCGGCTCAGCGCAGCCAGGAAGTTGTCGTGAATCTCTTGTTTGACGCTCTTCGAAACCCAGCCACTTGCTCGCAGCTGGGCCAAGGTGGCAGGTTTGGGCATGTTCGGTGGGGGGATCCAGGGGGTCGATTCGGGAACCTTCCGCGACGGGTCGCGCACCACACCATTATCTGGCGCCGACGGCTCGCCTGACCACCATCAAAGCCAACCGCATTCACATCTGGCTGGGCTGCGGGATGTGCTCGGCAGCCCGAGTCCAGGATCATTTTCCGATCGGTTTGGCCGGATCGGTCGCTGGCGTGAGACTTGGATCGATGCGCGACAGGGCGACGCCGGCGGCCCGGCGGACCCTGGCGTCGCGGTCGCGCTGCGCCGCCTGAAGCCCGGGGATGGCCAGCCTGGCTTCTTCGCCAAACGACCCCAGCCCGATGGCGGCGCTCAGGCGGACGTCGTCGTGCTTGTCTTTGAGGCACTCGATCATCGCCGGCACGATCTTTGCCGCGTCCGCCTTTCGCTCCGGCAAGAGACGGACCGCGATGATCCGATCTCGCTCTTGGCCCGACTTGAGATCCGCGATCAACTCGTCGGTCGATTTCGTCTTTCCGCAGCCGCCGCACGCCAGCAAGCAAAGCAACAGAACAAAGCGTGTTCGCACGTGCATCGCTG
The DNA here is from genome assembly GCA_963699445.1 of uncultured Planctomycetia bacterium. GTDB lineage: Bacteria > Planctomycetota > Planctomycetia > Pirellulales > PALSA-1355 > CAWCAX01. Next base: position 22,013 of record CAVOTX010000011.1, on the reverse strand, counting down.
AACTCCTTCACAACAGGACGCTCAATAATCGCCGGTGAGCTCGCCGCCGGCGATGGTGCAGAGGTATTGATAAGTGTAAGGGGTCGATGTCGCTGGTGAGGAAATGCACCGAGCCGTCGCCGAACAGGAAGTTCGCGCTTTTCCCGGGTGCATGCTGTAAAACGTATCGGGGTCGAAGAACGGGTTGTCGGCGCTGGGCAGGTGCGTGGCGTTGCCGTGGGCGAGGACCAGGGCCTCGCCGTAGTCCGCATTGTCGTAGGCGGGTCCGGGCGGCAGCGAGTACGGGGCTTGGCCGGCCATCCAGGCGGGGCACTGTCCTCCGGCCACGGCGCCGGTCCAGGTGCTGGGGGAATGGTCGCTGGAGCGCTCGCCGACGAAGATGGTGTTGCTCAGTCCGTCGGTGACGTTGGCGGCCGTATTGCGGCTGTTGCGATAAAACAGGCCGTTGCCGGCCAGGCCTGTCGCGCCGATGTCTCCGTCTTCGGCGGCGCCGCCGTCGCTGCTGGGCACGTAGTTTCCGCCGGCGTTGCTGAAGCATTCCACCCAGCCGTTGCAGCCGACGTAGTTGCTGTGCGCCACGGTGGCAATGACGCTCGTCAAAGAACTATTGTAGAGGCCGAAGCTCTGCTGGAGCGGATCCGAGGGACACTGGTAGACCGTCAGTGGCTGCTGGGAAACCGGCACGTTGCTGCCGACCCCGACCGGCTGGTTGAAATTGATCTGGCTGTAGACGTTGCCCTCTTCGAGGTAGGGCAGCAGGAAAGCCGCCCAGCCCCAGCCCGGCCCCACGTCGTTGTCGGGAGTGCTGGCGGGGTTCGTGTTGCCATCGACGTAGCCGGGGGGAAGCAGCTGCTTGGCGTCGTGATAGTTGTGCAGGGCCAGGCCGATCTGCTTGAGATTGTTCGTGCACTGGCTGCGCCTGGCGGTTTCGCGTGCCGCCTGCACCGCCGGCAACAGCAGCCCCATCAAAAGACCCATGATGGCGATCACGATCAAAAGTTCGACGAGCGTAAACGCGTTTCGATTGGTCCGCATAGGAAAAGTCTCCGCAGTTTGGTTCGCGCGCCGGACATTTCGGAAAATGCCGAAATTGCCATCGGGCTCGGTGTGGATGTCTCGCCTGGAGGCGCTTTATCAGCGCCGGCGGCAGGCACGCTTTCGACTTTGGATGGCGGTGCGCTTTCGCTCGCGCACGCACGAAAGCTACACGATCCGCGGAGGCGCTCGCGAATGGAGCGTCAGGGCCAGCGGCAGCGCCGCGTGGCGAGGCTCGACCGGATTGATCGCCGCAACCACCTCGGCAGAGGCGGGCAGCGGCGCAGGTGCGGTCGGCAAAGAACTTAAACCGAGGAACCGGCAAACGACGCACGTGTCGTCCGACGATGGCTCGGAGTTTTGAGCAGCATCTTCCTGCTGGCCGGCGAGGCCGTGATCGGAACAGAGCCCGAGTCGTGCTCGTGCAGCAGGGCCAACTCGCCCCCGGCATGTTCACCGTGCGAGCAACTCGAGCCCAGCCGATGCCCGTGATCGTGAAACGAGCCGGCGGCAATCGTGCTCAGCGCATAGACTGCCAAGAGCAGCCGGCCGATCAGTCGATTTCGCAGGAGTCGGACCATGACAACGGGCATCCGAGAAGGAAGTTCAACCTCCGTACTCTAGTGGCAAGCCGCCGACGGTGTCAATTGATTTACACGAAGCTCACGCAATTCGATTGTGGGCCGAACGTGCCTTCTTGCCTGAGTTTACGAAGCTTGCCGGGCTTTCCAGAGATTGAGCGTAATGTGCGCCTGTCCCTGATGATGCGCTTCGTGCCAGCCCAGGATATAGAGCACGTCGAGCAGCGTGAGCTTGCGCTCGGCCAAAGGCGGCGGAATTTCGCCCAGCCGCGCGTCGGTGTAATCCGTCAGCGTGCTGAGCAAGTCGCTTCGCGCACCGCTGAGGATCTCGCGAATCTCCTTGGCCTTTGGCACCTGATCGTCGGGGGTGCTGCCCCCCCGGAACCGCGGCCAAAGGTCTTTCCAGCGGGCCGCCTTCTGCGGCGCCAGCCGCTCAGTGGCAAAAATTTCCTCGGTAATGCCAATATGCGTAAGTTGCCAGCCGATATGCGCCCGGCCGGGCCCCGGCCGCCAGGCCAAGACCTCCTGCGGATTGGGCAGCTTTTCGATCGTGTCGAGCAAGCCGAGCGTGCGGCCCCGATAGAATTCATAGCTCTTGGCAAACGTCTGGATCGTGCTCATGGTCGCGTCTCCGATGTGCGTGCGGCGAGTCGTCGGGACTTATCTTACCAATCTCCCGATCGATGGGTAGCCGCTCGCCAGAGACGCGCGGGCATATCGCATCGCGCATGAAGGGACGCAGAAAAAGCCGCCCGCGGCGACATGCAAGTCAAGCCCACCGGCTGCGGCCGGTGGGGGCGTGCGATACGGCGATGGCGCTCGCGACCCCCCACCGGCCGCCGCCGGTGGGCTTAACGGGCGAGGCGGTCGGGCGGGCGGCGCTCTTAGTTCAGCTCCAGCCCGATCAGATACGTGTCGAGCGATTGCCGCAGCTTGGCTTCTTCGTCGATCAGCTTCTTGATCTCGCCGCGCAGCTTCTCGACCTCGTCTTCCTGCTCGCCGAACTTCTTCACGTAGCGCTTGTAAAGATCGGTCGCGTGGTCGAGCTGCGCCATGTTCTGACGGATGCGGTCCTGCTCCTGGCCGATCACCTTGACTTGCTCCTCCAGCCGCTGCCGGTCCTGCACCACTTTGGCCAGTTGCTGCTTGCGCTGGATCACGGTCTGCAAGGCTTCTTTCACCTTGTCGCTGGTCACCTTCTGATTGATGTAGAACAAGATCGTGCCATCGTCGATGTTCGTGATCGCGATCTGCTGGTTCTGGATCTGCTCTTCCAGCACGGACAATACGGCCGGTTTGCCCGGCTCGGCCTCGACCGCAAAGCGATACTGATTGCGGGTTTTTTCAGCCGGCTCTTTGGGCGTCATCAGTTTCCAGCCCGGATCGAACGGATACTCGATGAGCACCGTCTTGACCCGCTTGCCGGAGTTCTTGATCGTGTACTTGTTCGTCCGCTGGTGCTTGTGATCGACGTACAACACGCCTTTGATCAGGCGCACTTGCGTGATCTCGTCGGGATGGCCGACCGTTTCGGGAGCCACTTCGGTGTCCAGGTCCAGGGCATAGCTGATCAGCCGCTCGGTGCCGGGCTGCATGTCTTCGATCCGGGCGTCGCCCGCATAGGCGCCGCCGTCGAACACGGTGATCGGGCCTTGCATCAGGTGCAGGTCGGTGGAGTTCGTGAGCCGCAGTCCGTTAAGCGGATGCTTGGCCTGGACTTGCTGGTTGTAGATCGAGACTTTGCTGCCTTTAACCGATTCGTTGACGATCGGCAGCATGGCCGATTCCTGCCGCGGCAGCGTGACCGGCGTGGCGATCTCGTACTGGAACAACTCGCCCACGTTGGTGGCCTGCGAGAGCGACTGCACGCCTTGCTGCATATTGAAGGCGCCATTTCGCCCTTCTGTCGTCCCTGGCCGCCTTCGTCCTCCGCATGGTGGGCGAAGCCGGAGCGCGCCGGCTGCATTGGCAGGTCCGGCCGCGCGCCGGCGCAGCGCCATTTGCTCCGGTTTCCCGTCGCGCTTCGTGGCATCTTGCAAGCGATCGAATTCGGCATTCTTGGCCGCCAGGTCCTGGCCGTAGGTTTGCGGCCGCAGCGAGGCGTACAGCTCCGGCTCGACGACCGGCCGCTGGACGTAGAGCGGATCGTACAGGTTCATGATGAACGAGATCGGCCGGCCGCTGACCAGCGTCAGGTCGACCTTGTTCCAATCCTCTTCGGTCGTGTTCTCCACGATCGCCCAGCCTTGCAGGAACGGAGCCGCGTCGTCCTTGAGCACCAGCCGGTAGCTGGTCTTCCAGATGGGCGCTTGCTGGATGTAGCCCACGCGAACCGTCCGCTTGCCGTCGCCCAGGAAATTCAGCGTGACGGTTTTCTTATCGGTGTCGTGGCCCAGGGCCAGCACCTTGAGCGCCTGGCGGAATTCCTTGTCGAGCTTTTCGTTGAGCAGGCGGATCGTGCCGACGTTTTCCAGCGGCACGCTGCGCAGGCCTTCGTCGGTGAGCAGGTTGAGCATGTCGACGTCGATCGTGTCGCGATCCTTGCCGATCTCTTTCTTCTTGGTCTCGACGCCCAGGATGATGCCGGTGATCGACTTGGCGGCGTCGATCTCGACCCGTTCGCCGCGGACCTGGTTCAAGATCTGACCCAGCGTGGGATTGCTGGTCAGGTCGATGGCGAACGTCTTGAGCGTTTTGGTGATCGGATCCTTGGAGCCGTAGGTGACGGCCGAGATGTGGCCGCCCCCCAGGTCTTGCAGGACCATGCTCTTGAGCAGGTCGTTGATGTCTTCGACGTTGAATTTCAGTTCGATCTGGGCGTCGCCCTTGACGCTCCCCTGGCGATCGAAGAAGCCGACGCCCGAGTTGAACAGCACCACGCGCTCCAGCGGCACGTCGGAGGAGAGCTCGACCTTGGCCGGTTTGGCGCCTTTCACTTCCTTATCTCCTTTCGCGGGCGGATCTGACTTGTCGGCGGCCAGTGCGGCGGTGGACAGTGCGCCGGTGGACAAGAGCGATGCGGCGATCAGGGCCAGACGCCGATATAGATCCAGGATTGCCAGCGGGCGGTACGCATAGGTTTCATCTCCGAGCGAAGGCCAAACGAGTGGAGCAAGGCGGCCCGCGCCGATGCGGCGCAGCCACCCTCTAAGTGTAGCTTTGAGACGCGCTGGGCGGCCGAAAAGTTCCGCCCGGAATGCCGGCTCCCGGCGCGATCGTTTGGACGCTAAACGAGCATGTGCCGACCGCTAAAGCGGCCGGCTGGCGGAGTGATGCACCCCGTGGTGCTCGGCTGGCAAACGGCCTGCGGAGTAAGGCGCCAAAAGGCCGACTGTGCAGATTCGCTTAGTAGCAGGTGCAGGCGGGAGCCTGTTGGACGGGCATGCAGGGCGCTTGCTGGGCCGGCTGGCAAGGCTGCGCGGCGTAGGCCGGAGCATAGCTGGGGGCCGGAGGATACGCACCGTAGGGTTGCGGCTGGCGCCAGCAGCAGCCCGTCGAACCGATCGCTCCGGCCGCTCCCAAGATCAGCAGGGCCCACTTCATCGAGTGCTCCATTTCGCCCGGCGCCGGCCGGGATTGGTAGGCAAAGCTCGCCGATCAGGACGGCGCAGGGGCAGGAACGGTAGGCAATCGCCCAAGCTGGGTCAAGGCCAAACGGGACGCGGATCGGTTCAGGACCGATAGCACCGCGGACGACAAGCTATCGCCAACAGGAAGAACAGGAGATAGGGGGATGACTGGAGATACGGGAGATAAAAGCGGCGGGGAGCGTCGACGAGGAGCCGACGCGGGCTCGCGGCGGCACTCGCGTGCGGAGACATCAGGGCGCGAGCCCCGGAATCAGCTTTTCGGCGTTACCGTGATAGAACTTTTCCAGCACCTCGGGGGGAAGTTTGATCCCGGGAAATTTCAGCCAGGGCCCGCCCGAGCGACTGGGGTCGGTGAGGTTCGGCAGATCGGTCTCGAAGTACATCAGGTATTGGCCGATCGATTCCACCTCGCGCTGTTGCCAGGCGCGGATCGCGGCCCGGTTGGCCGGATCGACCAGCAGCCAACCGGGATCGTCGCTGGGGTAGATCATGATGTTGCCCGACTGGCTGGGCTTGCGCCCGGCGAAGAGCAAGATTCCATCGGTGCCGAAGAGGATACGATCCTGGTTGTTGACGAAGAAATCCCGCACAGCCTCGGGGTTCAAGCGGCCGATGATCCGCTGTCGCGCGGCGCAATCGACCGAGAAGTTGGGATGCTTCTTCAGCGTGGCCTCAAGCAGCGTCAGATCGTAACTCATGCTCCCCAGATGCGCGCCGATGAATTTCGTCCGCGGATGCTTTTCCAGAATGTGGTCGCGCCGGGCGATCAGTTCTTCCCACGTCGGCATTTCCGGATCGTTGTAGAACTGATCCTTTTCCGCCCGCTGCGCGTAATGCTGGCTGTTGTAGGTGAGCGGATACCAGTATTCCTTGGGATCGGCCTGGTGGATCAGGACCGGCAGGCCGAGCTCGCCGCACTTTTGCCAGAACGGATCGAGCCGCTTGTCGTCGGCTTTGAGCAGTCGGCCATCGGTATCGCGAACGCTCATGCCCAGGTCCTTCCAGACCTTCACGCCCTGGACTCCGCCCTGGGCCGCCTGCTCCAAGTCGCGCACGATGTCGGCGAAGAACGTCGGCTCAGTGATCCGCGCGAAGGACAGCTTGAGGAAGACCGTCAGCCGCTGGGGATATTTTTCCCGCAGCTTCAGCCAGGCCGGGAGCGAGCCGGCGGGCGAACCGCCATCGAGGATGACGATCCGCTCGATGCCGACGCGATCGAGAACTTCGAACACGGCTTGCAGCGCTTCGTCGCTGGGCGTGCCGCAGTGCGCGTGGACATTGATGACGCGATAGCTCGACTTGTAATCCGCCGGCGCGTCGGCCGCGGGCAGCCGGTCGGCGGGCAGGCCGAGGCCGATCGACGCCAGCGCAAGCGCAATGGACGCCCGGCGAAGCCGATCGCCGGTTCTCGTGTGGGGCGGGAGCGTCGAGCGGGTCATGCGAGTCGTTTTTCCGGCAGCAGTTGGGCAGGCCGCGATGCGATTGGCGGCGATTCGGAATCGGAACCGACGGGCATTTTTCCGGCTACTCGCCAATCGGCCGCGCCAGCCTATACTACCGCAACTTGCGGCTGCGCGGAAATGCCGCGGCCGGCGGACGATTCAGACAGTTTTCAACGGAGGAAATCGGCGATGTCGAGCGTCGTACAAGCCGAACGCGTGCTGGTCGTGCCAACCGAGTTGTTTCACCGCCTGGGCCATTTTCAAGGCTTTTCGGCCGACGTCGACCGCTACCTGGGCGAGCTGCTCAAGCCGGCGAACACCAGCTACCGGCCCCGGCACGAGGTGGAGCAGGATCCCGGCTTCAAGCAGTTGATTCCTTACGTGATCTTTCGCCATCGCCAGGCTCAGCGGGTGCAGGTGTTTCAGTACACACGCGGCAAAGGGCAGGGCGAAGGGCGGCTGCACAGCAAGTGCAGCATCGGCATCGGCGGCCACATCTCGGCCGATGACGAGCGCGACGGCAACGCCGCGTATGCCGAGGGCATGCGCCGCGAGCTGGCCGAAGAGGTCGAGATCGACACGCCTTACCAGGAGCATTGCGCCGGCCTGATCAACGACGACCAGACGGAAGTGGGCCGCGTGCACCTGGGCGTGGTGCATCTTTTCGACGTCGAGCGACCCAGCGTGCGCTCGCGCGAGACCGACATCCTGGAAGCCGGCTTCCGGCCGATCGAATCGATCCGCGAAAACTCCGCCCGGTTCGAGACCTGGTCGCAAATTTGTATCGACGCGCTGTTTGCCCAGCGGACGTGATGCGCGGGCCCCGGCGATGTGCAGGTCCCGGCGATGTGCAGGTCCCGGCGGGGCCGATCAGTCGGCCTCGCTCTGCGGCGGATGGCAGTTGCGGGTGAAATACTTGCCGATCGGCCCGGAAAGCATCGCCGGCGAGAGCACCAGGTCGGCGACCAGTCCAAAAAACAGCAAGATGCTCATCAGGTAGCCAAACCGCCGGGTCGGCATGAACTCGCTCAAGGCAAAAATCGCCAACCCCGAGCGCCACGATGACCGTGCTCTGGTAAATCGCTCCGGCCGAATTCTCGTAGGCCAGCACGACCGCCTGCGGGCGGTCCAGCCCGAGCCGCGTGGCCCGGCGGAACCAGTTGGCAAAATGGACCGTGTCGTCCACGCACACGCCCATCGCCACGCTGGCGGTCATCATCGTGCCGATGTCCAGCGCGATGCGGGCCCAGCCCATCAGTCCGAACACGACGGCGATCGGCCAGACGTTGGGCAGCATCGTATACAGACCGGCGCGAATGTCGCGGAACACGATGGTCATCATCAAAGCCATCATCAAGAAGGCCGAAAAGAAGCTGTCGACCAGGCCGTTGAGCAATTCGCGTTCGGCCTTGTAGACGACCGGCACCAGGCCGGTGTAGGTCACGCCGTTGATGCCTTCGACCCCTTTGTCCCGTTCGACTTGGATGATCGGGTCGACGTGCTGCTGCAGTTCGTGGATGAATTCGCCGTAATCGACGTCCGCCAGTGCGGCCACCCGGACGCTGATCCGCCACAACTGCTCGTGCGCTTCTTTGTCCTCGGCCACGTAATCGCCGGAAATCAATTCGGCCTGATGTTCCTTCAGCCGCTTGTTCAAAGTGAGCGCCCAGGTGCTGCCGCGCAGGAAGACTCCGCCCAATCCGCCGCGCTTCTTGGGGGTAAGGTCGGGCACGAACGTCACGGCCGACATCGTTCGCCCGACTTGCGGCGAAATATGTTCGACGGCCATCTGGATCCGGCCGGTCAGCTCCAGCCGCTCGACGAGCGTCAGCTTGCAAGTCCGCTCGTCCAAGCGCAGCACGACTTCCATCGGCGCCATCTTCCCCACTTTGTCTTCGAGCCAGCGATACGATTCGATGATTTGGGCGTGCGGGCTGAACAGGCTCATCAGGTTGACCGTGGTCTTCACGCGGTGCAGGCCGGCCCCGCAGACCACCAGTACCACCATGAACACCGCCCAGACCCACAGCGGCCGGGCGATGACGAGAACGCCCAGTCGGCGCATCCGCTTGCGATGGCGCACGTTGCGGGGGCTGTAGTCGACGTCGGTCCCCAGGGTGTCGGCCTGCCGCGGCGGCCAAAGCTGCAGCGCCGCCGGCAAGAACAGAAAAATCAGCCCGACGGCCGACATGACGCCGATCGACGTATACAGCCCGAACGTCTTGATCGGCACGATGGCGCTCGTGCAGAGCGACACCAGCCCCAGCGACGTCGTGCCGGCCGACAATAAACAGGGGAGCCAGGCGGCTTTCAGTCCGCGGTCGGCCGCCCCCTCGAGCCCCTCGTCCGCCCGGGCATAGCGATAATAGTTCACCACGTGGATCGCGGCGGACAGGCCGGCCGTGTAGACGACCGCCGGCATGGTGAACAGCACGGAATTCATCACACCGCCCGTGAAGGCCAGGATGGCCAGGCACAAGGTGGCGGTGTAAAGCCCGGCCACGAACACCATGGCGGTCAGCCGCACGTCGCGCAAGTACCACCAGGCGAGACTCAGGCCCAGCACGCCGGACAAAACCATCAGCTCCTGCCGCAGGCTCTCGCTGACCCGATCGATGGCCACGTTGTCGACCGGCGGACCGGCCAAGCGCAAGCTGTTGGGCGGGATGTCGCACTCCACCGCCACGCGTTCCACTTCGTCGAGCATGGCGCGAAAATGCTCTTTGCCAAAGGCCGAAGCCGTCAGCACCGCACAGGTCTGGCTGCCGTCGGGCCCGATCAGCGAACCGGTCAGCCGCGGGATCGCCTGTTTCCAGGACAAATTCGTGGGGGGGCTGGTCAACTGATTGAGAACGCTGCGGCCCGTTATCACCTTGCTGAAATACTCGGTTTTCTCCCGCTGCCGCTGGGCCGAGGGTTCCAAGGCGGCCGCAAACCGGGGCAGCCGCGAATCGTCCAGCGTGCAGCCGTCCCAGCTTGCCAGCACGAACGTGTCGTTCGAGAATTGACGCTGAAACTTGTTGTACTCTTGCGTTTCCTGGAACGACTCGGGCAGCCACTCCTTGATATCGTTGTGGTTCGACTGCATCGCCACGATCGAGCCGTAGGCCACCAGCGGAAACGCCAGCGCGACCAGGAGAATGATCCCCCGGCTATATCGGGCAAAGAATGTCGATCCGCCGCCTGTCATGCGTTTACTCAGTGGGCATTCACTCGCTCGCGCTGCTGGCGCGATTGCGTTGGCGCGCCTGGAAGTTGAAAATACTATAACAATGTGGCCGGATTGCCCAGGCACTACATCGACCGGGCCGACCTAAACCCCCTGGTCGATCCATTTGCGGAGCCAGGCCATGCTCGTTCGACAGTTCTGCTGGTTGCCCGCCCTGCTGATGCTGGCATCGATCTCGGCCGCCGCGGCGGAAAAAAAGTCCAAACCGCCGGCGGCGGTTCCGGCAGGACCAACGCTCGCCGAGATCGATCGGGCTCGCACTCGACTCGCGCCGCTGCACGCGCGCCTCGGCCAGCCGGCGCCAGCGGACTGGCTGGCGGCGCACAAAGAAAACGGACAGACATTTGCCGAGTACCGTCGAGCACACCCGCAGCGACAACCGCGCAGCCGGCGGACGATTTACATCCAGGCGCTCGGCGCTTTCTCGGCTACGGGCGAGCGGCTGATCGATGCCACGAGTGATCTCCTCGGCCGCTTTTACGATGCCGAGGTCAAGCGGTTGCCCTTGATCGCCGGACTTGCCATTCCGGCCGAAGCGCGGCGAAGAATCCGCACACGGGCAAAGAGCAAATCCTCACGACCTATGTGCTGGACAAACTGCTGATCCCGGCCCGGCCCCGGGACGCCACCGCGGTGCTGGCGCTGACGGCCACCGATTTATGGCCCGGCGAGGGCTGGAACTTCGTCTTCGGACAGGCGTCGCTCACGGAGCGCATCGGCGTCTGGTCGATCGCCCGCTACGGCGATCCCGAGCAAAGCGACGAGGCCTACCAGACCTGCCTGCTGCGGACGCTGAAAGTGGCCATTCACGAGACGGGACACATGTTCGGCATTCAGCACTGCACGGCCTATGCCTGCGGCATGAACGGATCGAACGGCGCTGAGGAGATGGATCGCAACCCGCTGGCGTTCTGCCCCGAGTGCGCGGCCAAGGTCTGGTGGGCCTGCCAGTGCCAAGGGGTCGATTGGTTCGAGTCGCTGGAAAAGTTTGCCGACGAGCGGCACCTGGACGACGAAGCGGCGTTCTGGAAACGGTCGCGCGCGTGCGCTGGGCGAGTGAACAGTTCGGTCATGCGACAGCGGTGCCGGCAGCCTCGCATGCCGCGAAGGGCGCTCACTTTCATCCTTCATCCTTCTGCCTTCATCCTTTCCGTGTGCCGGCATCCTCGCACGCCAGAGGGGCTCACGACGACGCTCGCGCTGGGGTGCACCATTCGCCACGCCAGGCCGGTTTCAGCCACCCGCAGAGTGCCGCGGCGAGGGGACCAGGAAGCCCATCAACTGCTCGGCGGGCACGCCCGGCGGCAAGTTGACGAAGGCAAAATCGGCGATGGCCAGGTTGTACTGTGTCAGCGCGTACAGAAACCGATCGGTCTCGTGGAGTTGCCGATCGATGGCCGCCAGAGTCCGATCGACCGTGCCCGGCTGGTGTTCGCTGGCGCCCGTCATCTCGGCCCGATATTCGTCGGCAAACACGACCGCCAGGGCCTGATTTTGCAATTCCAAGTGCAGCGTCACGACGCGCGTGGCGGCGCCGGCGGCCGCGAACAAGTCCGCGCCGCGCGTGGCATTCGCAGCCACGTCAAAGGCTCCGCTGTAGGGCGCCGTCGCCGGCCGGATCCAAGCGCGCTCGACCGGGCTCTTGGCCAGTCGCGTCAGATCGAACTCGGCGGCCAGCAAGCCGACCTGCGCGTCGAGCACGGCGGCCTGCGCGGCCTGTCGCGCGGCCTGCAATTGCAACATCGCGGCGGTTCCGCCCGGCTGCGCTCTCAAGGCCAGCACGTGCGGAGCCAGCGCGGTCAGCGATTCGCTGCGCTCGGAAAGGACCAGAAAACGGGCGATCCGCTCCCGGGTCCGCCAATAGGCGGCGATCACGGCACGGCGCTCGGCGCCGGCGCAACTTGCGACAGCGCCGTGACGAGCGGCACCTTTTCGCCCGATTCGGCCGGCAGCTCGCGGTCCCAGTGCAGCAATTCCGCCAGCTTTTGAGCGCGCTCGGCCGCCTTGGCATTGAGCAATCCCTGGTACAAACCTCCGTGCGACGGGCTGGCCGCCGGCGGTTGCGTGGCCGCATGCCCTGGGGCGGCAGCGCGTCCCGTGCCGGCTGCGCGAACCTTGGCCCCCGCGATTGCCGGCGGCCGGCAATTGCACGAAAAGAAACCGCGGCCGCGCCAAAGCAGGGCCGACCGGATCCGGCCGGCGCAAACCCGGGTCGTGCCATCCCGAGTCGTCGAGCACCGGCTGCTCGCCGGGCGGCTCATCGTCGCGAAACGTCGGCGGAGCGGTGTCTCGCTCCGCGGGTGGCGAGCCCTTGGGGGCACCGCCGCCGGCATTGCCAGCCGCACGATCGGGCAAGGTCGCGGCGAGCGTCGACTTGGCCGGCTGCCGAATCAGGATCGACGCCAAGAGCCGGGCGTCGGCCTGGGGCGGCGCCACGCTGAAGGCATATTCGGCAATGTCCTCGTTGTAGCGGAGCACGCTTTGCAAGAAGGCCCGACGCTGGGCCGTCAACCGATCCAGCCAGCCCGCGACCGTTTGATAGTCGACGGCTCCCTGGCGGTATTCCTCTTCGATGGCGTCCAGGGCGTCGATGGCTGCGACCACCGCCTCGCCATGCACGTCGATCGCCCGGCGACTGATGGGCAGCGTGCGGTGAATGAGTAGCAAGCGACCAGGCACGGCCTTGCCGGCAAATAACTGCTCGTACTTCATGTCGTACGCACCCACGTGCGGCCGATCGAGGGCCCAAGGCACCGTGTTGCCGTCCTCCGAGAGGACCGGCGCGGCCGCGGTCAGTTCTTCGGCCGCCTTGAGCACGTTGAATTCGGCGTCGTCCACCGCAGCTTCGGCAGAAGCCAATTGGCTCTCGGCCAGCGTGGTCACCTTATGCCGGGTTTCGGCCCAGCGGCGCAAGCGGTCGCGGGCGGCCAGCGCATAGTGATACTGGCCCTGGGCGATCGCCAACCGCCAATACGCGACCACCGCGCCGCGCTCGCCGTGCGATCGCCCGCGCGAGAGCACGTCGACCAGCGCGATCGGCCGGCCCTTGATGCGTCCGTCGGCCGGGCTGGCGATGGCCTCGGCCAGCAATTCCGGCGGACGCAGCTTGCGCGGGCCGCCGCCGACACGTTCCATGCCCGGCCGCTCGCGCCGCGCCGGGTCGAGCTCGTCGAGCGTTCGCTGGGGCGGCTGCTCGGCCGCGTCGGACGGATAAACGGAGTTGGGCCCCCGGGAATCGTCCGCCGGGTCGAGCGCGTCGCCGCGCGGCGCATCGAATTGTGCGGCCGGCGCCGTGCCGCTTGGGCACGAGCCGCGGGGAGCGCTGGTCGGGCCGGGCCGAATTGTCGCCGGGCTGAGCCAACAAACAACAACCGATCATCCACGAGCCCAAGGTGATCATCGGCAGCTTCCTCCGCTCGCATCGCGCAATCGGCCCACAGTCGAACGCCAGACGTCACGCAACTGCCCAGCCAACCCAGACGGCGGCCTTCACCGCGGTCCATCCCCGGGCCAAGCCCCAATAACGTGACATGCAGCCGCCGGACAGTCAATGTCGCTCTAGCGGCTAACAGGGAACGGCACTAGGTTAAGGAACATCTTCGTCTGTAGGAGGCGACTCCGATCGCCGACTCGCACTCGTTTGGCCCGCATGTCGGCGATCACCAGTCGCCTCCTACAGCCCTTAACCGAGCGCCATTCGCGGCCGTCAGGCAGCGCGTCCGAGCCGGGCCCATGGCCGAAAAACGTCACTCGGCCCCGCTGCGGAGCACGAACAACTGTTTGTACAGATAGGCGTCCGGCGACTGGGGCCAGGGCAGCGCGGCAAGCTGTCCGGTCAGGGTTTCGTCCAACAGGCCGTCGATGGCGGCTTGGACTTCCTTGCCCTCGGCGGTGCCGGATGCCAGCAGGCAAATCGAGCGGAGCTGAAATCGCGGCGGCTTTTCCCAGCCGCGGACGACCGCGCAGCACCTCCAGCAGCGAGCGGAAGAAGGGGGCCGAAGGGTCCAGTTCGGGCGGCATCCGGCCGCGGACACCGATCCGGCCGGGAAAGAAGTCCCAGCCGGCCAACTGCTGCGGCAGCCGTGTTTTGCGCAGTTCGACCGCGGCCCCCAAGGCAGCCAGCAGCGGAGCGGCGGCCAACAGGTGCCATTCGGCCACGGCGGCCCGCAGGGCGGTGGCCTGGTCGCCGCCGACTCCCAGGGTGCCCATCCGGAAACAGTCGCCCGTATCGCCGTCGAGGTGGATCTGGATATCCAAAGGCGCGATGGTCTCGCCCGCCTGGCGGACGAATTCTTCGAACGTGATCGACAATCCCAAGCGATGTCCGCCGACGAGGATATCGCCCTCGTCCAACTCGTAGGTCGTGCCGGCCTCGTCCAGATGATGCGTGATGGCGGCCAGGGCAAGTTGATAGCAATCGTCGATCATGGCGGGCGGAAGGCGGAAGGATGAAGGATGAAGGATGAAAAACGAAAAAACGAAGACCGGCCGGCGCTGCCGATGCTAGAGACTGATGATACTTAGTGGGCGGTTGGCCTTCCACCGCGATTGAAGTCAGGCTCGTCCGTTCCGCGTCCCGCCTTCATCCTTCTGCCTTCATCCTTTCCGCTACCCCGGCGTGGCTCCATGCACTGGATTCCGAAAGGGAGGCTCGCCGCCTAACGCTGGGCCGGCCGCTCGGCAATTGCGACGTTCACCGGGAAAACGTGTTGGGGTTCAGCGGGTGCAAGTCCCGCCCGGCAACTGGTTGCTCCAGTCGGTAGCGATCGAAGCGGCGTGGCCGCGGAACCAGCGGCGACGGTCATGCCTCTCGATCGCGTGCCGGCCGGTCAGGGCGGGTCGGCCGGAGGGGCGGGCGAATTCAGATTCGGCTTTCTTTCATACGCCCAAACTAAAACGTCAGGATTGGCATATTCTAGTCGATGGATCCCCGCCTGGCTGATGTTTGTGTTGATAATGGTTATCTCGTCCGCCGCACGCATTGCAACGAGGCGCATTACGCCCGCCTCAGTGACGTCGGTCCCGGAAAGGTCGATGGTATTGAGGCGACCGATCGAATTGCGACTGCCCATTTTTTCCACGGCCGCAAGCCCGGCATCGGAGATCCTGTTATTCGCGAGCCTGACATTGAACAGGTGTGGAAGCCCTAGAAGATAAGCAAGACCATCATCGGTGATCTGCGTCGACGAAACGTCCAAGTCTTCGAGCGACGGCGAAAGCGACAGGCGGGCCAAGCCCACGTCGCCGATCTGCGTATTGCTCACGCAGAGCCTAGCTAAATGCTTTAGCTTTGCCAGCTCTCTGATGCTTTCATCGGTGATCGCTGTGTTATCTAAGTATATCTCTTCAAGAAGACGCCAGTGACATAGGTGCTCCACACCTTCGTCATCGACTCGGGTATTGCTGACGTTGAGGGCGGTGAGTTGAGGAAGCGGTCCGAGTGCCTTGAGGCCATCGCTCGACACCTGGGTGTGCCTCAGCCATAAGCCTCGTAAACCACGGATATTCTTCAAACTCGCGACGCCTATATCTCCGACGAGCTTGCATTCAATACCCAGGCGCGAAGCGACGTCAGGTTCGAGAGATAGCCGACTCCGATATCGGTTATCGGATTTGCGCGGATGTGCAGCTCACGAAGTGCGGTGAGGTTCCTCAGGTGGAACAAATCAGCATCAGTGATCGATGAGAAGCCGACGACAACACTTTCAACATTGCGGAGCCGATCAATGGATGCGAGGGCCCCCCCTTTGTCGACGTCAACGTGCAGTGGGATGTCCAGCGGATCGACGAAAACGAGGCGGCCGACCCAAGATGATTGCCGCGAATCAACCGGTCCAACAGTTGCTCCGGTCCGTTCCATTGCGGCGATGATGGTCCGGTCGCTGTGCGCCAGTTGAAATTGCCTCGCGTACCAGGAGAGCGGCACAGCAATGATTGCGACCGCAAAGAAGAAAGTCCGCAGCCGCATGGACGCAAACCCCCGCGAGCTACGCGACCAGCGGCGGCGGGGCTTGGAAGCGGCTTCGGTCATGCTCTCGATTCTATCCGGCCCCCGTGGCCCTGGAACCATCAGCCGCCGTCCCCCGATCGCGGGATTGGCCGCGAGGCAAGACAGCAGTCGGCTGGGCGGAATCGCCCCGGCCGATCGCTTTCCGCGGGCGGCGCCTAGCCCGGCGTGTCCAGATAGGGATTCTGGCCCATCTGCATCTGCATCTTCTTGCGCTCTTTTTCCTGGTACATGAGCATGCGCCGATCGCGAAAGTGCCGCCGCTCGATGCTTGCCTGGGCCTGGCGGAACAGCTTGGCCCGTACTCGTCGAAGCCCGCCGGCCGCGGCATTGCCGAGCTCTTCCAGTTCGTCGAGCCCGCTCGGGCCCCAAGCCCATCAGCAGCTCGTCGTCCAGCGCCAGATATTGGCGGAAACGTGCCCGGGTCTCCCTGGCGGCCGCAGCGGCCGGCCAACTGGCGATCGATGCGGGCCGAGTCGTGCATTTCGGTCAGGATCACGTGCAATCCGCCCAGCTCGGTGACGCCCGGCCCCAGTTTGATGTCCGTGCCGCGGCCGGCCATGTTGGTGGAAACGGTCACCCGGCACATCTCGCCGGCGTGGGCCACGATCTCGGCCTCGGCGGCCATGTGATGGGCGTTGAGAATCTGATGCTCGATGCCCTTGGCCCGCAGCAATTGCGAGAGCAGGTCCGACTTGTCGATCGAACGGGTGCCGATCAGCACGGGGCGGCCGGTGCGCGTGCAGTTCGGCCACTTCGTCGGCAATCGCTTCCCATTTGGCTTCGGCTGTGCCGAACACGCGATCGGGCAATCGCTGGCGAATGGCCGGCCGATTGGTGGGAATCGGCACCACGCGCAGGCTGTAGATCTTGTGCAGCTCGCTGGCCGAACTGAATGCCGTGCCGGTCATGCCGGCCAGATGCGGATAGAGCAGGAAATAATCCTGGATGGTGATCCGCGCGGCCTGTCCGGTTTCGACGGTGACTTCGACCCCTTGTTTGGCCTCGACGGCCTGATGGATGCCGGCCCGCCATTTGCGCCCTTCGGCCATGCGGCCGGTGAACTCGTCGACGATGACGATCTCGCCATCGAGCACGACGTATTGCCGGTCGAGGATGAACTCGCGTTCGACGCTTGATCGCCCGCTCGATGTATTCGTAGATCGTGAACATGCCGACCGAGTGCATGGCGGTCGGCTTTTGCAGTTCGCGGACCAGGCGCCGTCCTTCGGTGGTCAGCTCGACGCTGCGCTTGTCGTGGTCGTAATCGTAGTGCTCGTCCTCGACGAAGTCGGCCGCGACCGACGCACTCCATTTGTACGACTCGACGGCGATCCGCTGGGCCTCGGTGGGCAGGGCGCTGATGATCAGCGGCGTGCGGGCTTCGTCGATCAGAATGCTGTCGGCTTCGTCGACCAGAATGAAGTACGGCGGGCGCTGCACGGGCTTGTCGCCGCCGGCGTCGCCGGTCGTGCCGAGCATGCCGCCGAGAAAGTCGGTCTGGCCTTCGCCGATCCGCCGCACCAGCAGGCTATCGCGCAGAAAGTCGAAGCCGAACTCCTTGGCCGTGCCGTAGGTGATGTCGCACTCATAGGCCTTGCGCCGCTGCGGCTGCGGCATCTGCGATTCGATCACGCCGACCGTCATGCCCAGGCCCTCGTAGATCGGCCGCATCCAGTCGGCGTCGCGGCGGGCCAGGTAGTCGTTCACCGTGGCCAACATGCGCGCCCTTGCCCACCAGCGCCGCCAGGTACAAGGGCAGCGTGGCCGTCAGGGTCTTGCCCTCGCCGGTCTGCATCTCGGCAATCGAACGGTGGTGCATCGCCATGCCGCCGAGCATCTGCACGTCGAAGTGCCGCATCTTGACCGTGCGGCGGCCGGCCTCGCGGACCAGGGCGAACGCCTCGGGCAGCAGTTGATCCAGCGGCTCCTGGCTCTTGGCACGATAGCGCAGCGCCAAACTGCGCTGCGCAGCTCGTAAGTGCCGAGCTGCATCAACTCGTTCTCGAAGCCCGCGATCAGCGGCAATTGCGTTTGCCAGCCGGCCAGCCGGCGGCGAATCATGCTTTGCGAAAGCGACTGGACGCGGGCTTGCAGTCGTTCGGCAATCGTGTTGAAGTGCCTCGCATAGGCAACACTCGAAAAGTCGGCCCGATTCGGGCGTACGATGCGCAAAAAGTGCGCCTCCCTGCGCCCTCGGCACCGCCCAAGATCAATTGTAAGCCATGCGACCGGCCGGGCGAGCGGCAAAAAACCGCAGGCGGTCCCAAAAGGCGGCAGAATCCGCAAAAACCGCAGCCCGGCTCACGATCGCACGAAAAATAACTTCGACTTCTGGCAGACCCTCGCCGTAACCTCTCCCAGGAGGGAGAGGGGTTGAGCGCCGAAGTTATTTTTCGTTCGCACCTCAGCGGATGGGGTCGATTTGACTCAGCTCGTAGCGCGGCGAAAAGCCGTGCGCGTTTTGCGACGCGGCGGCGATCGCGCCGCGTACGCTGACGAAGTCGCCAGGCTTGAATCCCTCGAGCCGGGTCGAATCGGCCAGCAGGACGCTGCCGCCGAACTGGTCGGTCGGGCCGTCGATCGGGATATACCGCAGTTTCCACTGGTGGCGCTCTGCGAATACTCCAGCCGCCCGGAGAGCGACGCGTACGCAGGATCGTATCCATAAGGCTGGCTCGCGCTGGCCACCGCGGCAGCCGACGCGGCAGGAGCTCGGTCGCCGGCGCCATTGCTCGGCTCGAGCCACGAGGCCTGCACCACGCCTTCGTCCGCCGTGCCGTCCTCGAGCCGAACGTCCGGCCGCCGCGGGGCGGCAGCGACCGCCACCGGCTCGTCCGACTCCTCGTCAAGCGAATGGGAATCGACGTGGCCGGGCGGAGTGCCGGCCGTGATGCGCGAGCCGCGCCGCGCCCCCGGATGCGGTCCGCTCTGCCGGCTCGTCGGCGTCGGCAAAGGCATCTTCGGCCGTAACCCGGATGCGGACCGTGTTGCGGCTGGCCGAGTCCGGCGGGTCGGCCTGTAGCGCCTGCGGCCGAGCGGCGGCCACGAAGTTTGGCGTCGGTTCGAGCACGGCGGAATTCGTCGAGACGGTTCGCGCTGGGCGGGCTCCCACGTCAAAGGCGGCCACCGCCGCGTCGATTTCCGAATCGGGCGTTTCTTGAGCCGGCATTTCTGTGGCGAGCATGCTGGACGCGGCCAGGGTGGTGGCGGCGACTGCCGTTGCGGCCGGGACGGACGTGTCCGGCGTCGACAGGTACGTCGCCGACGCGTCGGCGGCCGGCAAGGCCGACCTGGCGGACGTCAATTGCGTGTCGACCTGTGTTTGCTCGGCGATCGGCGTGGACAGCGAACGGCGGGCGAAGGCCGTCGGACCGGCCCTCACTTCGTTGGGCTTCGTCAGATCGATGGCCTTGGTCCGATCGATCGAACCTTGCGGCACATTGAAACCGCCTCGCGGCGAATACTTGTCGACGGGCGCCGGCGGCACGACCGGGGCTGCCGGTGTGCCGGCCGCAGGGCCGGCCGCTCCCGGCGTGCCATTGTAATACGGGTCACCCGGTGGCGCCTCCCGGCGGCACTGCCGTGCCCGGCGGTGGCACGCGGGATCGCATGAACGGCAGAAACGGATCGCCGGGCGCGGTTTGCTGGTGGCAGCCGGCCAGCGCGGCCAGCGCGACCAGCGCCCAGCCGGAGCGTCCGAGGCCGGATCGAAGCTTTGCCGCCGCCAGACTTTGTCGCCTGGCAGGCCGTTGAAAAAAGCCATCGTGGCATTTTTCAACCTCGCCAAGCTCAGGGCAAAGCCCTTCGCGGCTCGCAAAATAACGACTTGCGTCGCTATTTTGGCATCGCATCCATGCGATGATGCAGCCTGTTGAATACTTCAACAGGCTGCCAGCTCTTATCTGGGATACCGGGACCATCATGGGCCGGACTCCTTCTTGCGCACTGGTCGACGATAAGCCAACGGTCCGGGGCTCTGCGAAGGAGCGCGGGCCGTGGCGGGAAATGTTTGTCGCTGGCGGTCGTGCGCCAGGCCTGTTTCAATTTGGAGACCGCCGGTTACGGGCGCGACGCACCCGTGGTGTCGGCAACCGGCGCCGATGCGAACGCGATGGAAAAGAAATGCCCCCGCCCGATTCGTGTCGCGAGACCGAATGGGCGGGGGCGATAGACTAGCGCCGGCAGCAAACCGTGTCCAGAGCGATTTTGCGCTGGGCTTCAGTCGCGGACGCTCGATAGCTGCGTGGTGACATCTTGAGCCGCGCTGGCAGGCCCCGTGCCAGCGCCACCAGGCACGGCACGCACGACATAGGGATTGTCGATCGTCAAGGGAGCCCGCGTCACGCGGTTGTTCGGCGCCGTCGACGTTTTTTGCGGCACTTGCGGATTCTCGATCCGTAGCGGCTGCGGAGCGGCGCTTCCGGCGTCATCATCCCGGGCGGATAAGCAAACGGCGACCAGCCGTAGCTGCGGGGCACCGGTGCGCTGTAATACACCGGCGGATAGAGGGCGAAGTGGGGCACGACCCGCTCGTTGTCGTAAAGGTTGTAGGGCCCGGCGCCGCCATTGAAGCCATAGAAGGCCGAATAGCCTCCATAGCCTCCGAAGCCTTGGGCCTGGGCGGAGTTGGTCCACGCGGCGGCGGTGGCCGCGACGGTGAGAATCAGCAATCCTGGAAAACAGCGGCTCATGGATGCACCTCTTGAAGTTCGGAACCCGGGAAAC
Organism: uncultured Planctomycetia bacterium; assembly: GCA_963699445.1. Classification (GTDB taxonomy): domain Bacteria; phylum Planctomycetota; class Planctomycetia; order Pirellulales; family PALSA-1355; genus CAWCAX01. The sequence goes on along the minus strand of CAVOTX010000011.1, from coordinate 1,401 downwards.
GGCCCTTTGATCGCCCAAATTCCAGGCTAGATACGCTGACGGGCGACTGCAATCCTTAAATTGGGCAAGATGAGTCGACTTGGCAGCCGACAAAGGCCAAAAGGTTCAACGAACGAGGGGAGAATGGCCACAAAAAACACAAAAAGGCACAAAAACGCACCAAACAGGCCCTAACCAGCCAGGACCCATCGCCGACCTAAGTTTCAAGCGTGGGCCCGCTTCTCCGTCTGCTCTTCGCGCCTTTTTGTGTTTTTTGTGGCCATTCGTTCTTCGTTGTTTGTTTTTCTCTTGCGGGGAAAAAAAAGACCCACGGCCAGTCAGCCGCAGGTCCTTTTGTTTTGTTCGAATGCCGAAGACAGGACTTGAACCTGCACCCAGTTGCCTGGACCAGCTCCTGAAGCTGGCGCGTCTGCCAATTTCGCCACTTCGGCCCGAAGCGTTTCTTATAGGTCTTGCGCGGCGATTTCAAGCCTTGATTGGACGCAAGCCCAGTCGGACCTAAGAAAACCAGCTACTCCTTCCCGCCGCCCTGCTGCTGCGTTTCCAGGAATGGACCGTACACTTCGTAGTAGGCCTTGTGATCGCCGCCGTGGTCGGCGCGGGGCATGATGATGATCTTTTTTTCCGACTGGATCTGGTTGCAAGTCGCGAGCACGCCTTCGGCCGGACACGCGGTATCGGCCAGGCCGAGCCCGACGAGCGCCGGACAACGGATCCGCGTGGCGAAGTTCATCGCGTCGAAATAACGCGCGGCCGAGAGCATTTTCGCTTCGTCCTTGCCTTGCCACGTGCGCCCGGCCCAGTTGGGCCAGCCCGGAGATCGACCGGCTTGTTTGCCCGTGTGATCGCAGCCGGCCGGCACATTGGCGGCCAATGCCGTCACGGCCGGATGCAAACCGGCGGTGACCAGCGCCTGGTAACCCCCTTGGCTGCCTCCGTGCACCACGAGCGCCCGCTTGTTCCAGTCCGGATGCTGGGCGAGATAATCGACGGCCCGGCGGCAGGACAAGAACATTCGCAGAAAGTAGCTCGTCTCGCGATCGTCGTTGCCGATTCCCGGATAGTCGTTCAATTCCTTGGCGGCCTTTTCGGCGTAGAACGAACCCGGCTGATCGATCGGCAGATCATGAGCGCTGATGTTCATCGCCAGCCAGCCGCCGCGGGCATGGCCGAGCACCCAATCGCGCTCGAGCGGATAGACTCCGGCCCACTGCACCTGGAGCAGCGCGGGCAAGTCCGACCGACCCGCCGGCTTGGCGATTTGCCCATAGATTTTCGATCCGCCGATGTTGTCGAGCGTGAGCTTGAAATACTCGACGCTTTTGTCGCCGACGTCGACCGGTTCGAGCTGCACGTTCATCGGCACGGCGTCGAGTTGGGCGATCTTGGCTTTCCAGAAAT
>CAVOTX010000010.1:0-664758 GCA_963699445.1 uncultured Planctomycetia bacterium | reverse complement strand
AAATCGAAAAGGATGGCTTCACAGTTTTCGGCCAGGACATCTTGGTCGAGGCGGGTGGAACGCAGTCGATCAAGGCCACGTTGGAACAAGACAAGCCCTGGTTCAGGGCGGAGTTCAAGAAGTGGGAAAAGGAAGTCGCCGCTTTGCCCGCTGAAGATCAGGTGAACGCTGTCAGGAAGAAGTTGACGGAGTTGAATAAGGGTTTCGATGGCAAGCTCGGGGAACAGATCGAAGCTGGCGTCGTGATGGCGGTCACGCTGGCCAACGACCACCTGATCGACATCTCGCCCCTGCGGGCCTTCTCGAAGCTGAAAACCTTGCAGCTCTTTGCCAGCGGCCCACAAGTCTGCCAGCTCGCCGATTTGTCGCCGTTGGCCGGCATGGCTCTGACGAGCTTGGATTTCTCGGGAACGAAAGTGTCCGACCTGTCACCGCTCGCCGGGATGCCGCTCACCACGCTGAAGTGCGATGGAACCCAAGTCTCCGATCTGGCCCCGCTCAAGGGAACGGAACTTACGGCCCTCTCTTGCCACGGTACGAAGGTGAGCGTTCTCTCCCCCTTGATTGGGATGCCTCTGAAGAGCCTGATGTGCTACGGCACGCAAATATCCGACCTTTCGCCATTGGCGGGAATGAAGTTGACCGAATTGTCGTGCGGGACCACTCAAATATCCGACCTCTCGCCGCTCAAAGGAATCCCGCTCACGGTGCTGGACGTTAGCTCAACGCAGGTATCCGACTTGTCGCCACTGGCGGGGATGTCCTTAACATACTTTGGTTGCGCGGGACGCCAGTTTCCGATTTGTCGCCGCTCAAGGGAACGAAACTGACGAGCCTCAGTATCCAAGGTACGAAGGTGAGCGAGCTTTTGCCCTTGATGGGGTTGCCTATGAAGTCCTTAGTTTGTAACGACACTCAAGTATCCGACCTTTCGCCGCTTAAGGGGATGCAATTAACAGAATTGTCGTGCTTTCACACGCAAGTAGCCGATTTGTCGCCGCTCGCAGGGATGCCGCTTTCAAAACTACAATGTGGCGACTCAAAGGTGACCGAATTGAAACCGCTCCAAGGGATGCCGCTGACATATCTGAATCTCGACCGCACCCAGGTAGCCGATCTGTCGCCGCTGCGGAACATGCCGCTGATTTTCCTGAGTTTTGACAAGTGTTCGCTGGTGACAGACATATCACCGCTCGAAGGGATGCGGCTGGTTTATTTGTATTTGAGCGGCACGAAAGTCACACCAGCCGGTGTGGCAGCCCTGATAAAAACACTTCCCGATAAATGCGATGTGCGATGGGACAAGCCGGCCAATGTGGGCAAAGCGTGGGAATTGCCCGCTTTCAAGAATTGGGAGAAGGAAGTCGCAGCCCTGCCCGCCGAGGAGCAGGTGAAGGCCGTCGTCAAGAAGTTGCAGGAGTTGAATCCGGGGTTTGACGGAAAGCACGGTAAGCAGATCGAAGACGGCGTGGTTACCGCCTTCCAGTTTGCCTCTAATGACGTGATCGACATTTCGGCAATACGAGCGTTGCGACAATTGAGGCGACTGCGTTGTGAAGCACTCTCGGCTTAGTGGCCGGAGGAGCAATCTGTCAGATTTATCTCCCTTGAAGGGCATGGGGCTGACTGAACTGAGCTGCTACGTCAGTTCAGTGTCCGACCTTTCGCCACTCGCAGGAATGCCACTTACGTCGTTGGATTGTGGCGCCACGTCGGCATCGAACCTGACTCCGCTCAAAGGGATGCCGTCAGGGTATTGCGTTTGCTCGATACAAAAGTATCCGACATATCGCCGCTGAAAGGGATGACGCTCAATGAGTTGCATTGCAACGACACGTTGGTGTCCGACCTTTCGCCGCTGCAAGGAATGGCCCTGGCGAAGGTCGTCATCACGCCGAAGAACATCACGAGGGGCTGGACGTAATCCGCCAGATGAAGAGCCATCGAGACCATCGGGACGAACGTCTGGGACCAGATTTCCCCCGCCGAGTTCTGGAAGAAATACGACGCTGGCGAGTTCGGCAAGCCGACACCACCGCCAAACCGCTCGCCTACCTCGACCCCGCCTTCCAGCAATGGGTGAAGGCACGCAAGCCCTGCCCGCCGAGAAGCAGATCGAAGCCGTCAGCAAGAAGCTGATGGAGTTGAATCCGGGGTTTGATGGGAAGGTGACGGGTTGGTATCAGATGCAGGGCGAACCGACAATCGAGAACGGCGTGGTGACGGAGATTGGCTTCTTCACGGACCACGTGACCGATATTTCACCAGTGCGGGCCTTGTCAGGACTGAAGTTTTTGGGCTGTCCAGGAAACAAGCTGACCGACCTGACCCCATTGATCGAGATGCACCTGGAACACTTGATTTGCTATGGCAACCCGATCACGGATATTACCCCGCTCAAGAACTTGCCGCTCAAATATTTGCATTTGTCGAGTACGATGGTTGCGGACATCTCCCCGCTGGCAGGCATGAAACTGGAATGGCTTCGACTGAGCGGCACGAAAATCAATGACATTGCCCTGTTGAAGGGAATGCCATTGCAGCACTTGACCGTCGATGGAACTCAAGTTGCCGATCTTTCGCCACTCAAGGGAATGCCGCTGACCAGCCTGAACTGCCGCCAAACGCCGGTATCCGATTTGTCGCCGCTCGCAGGGATGCCGCTGACCGGCCTGGATTGCTGTCCATCGCAGGTGACCGATCTGTCACCGCTGGCCGGCATGAAACTGGTGGAGTTCCGTTTCGTTCCCAAGAACATTACCAAGGGCATTGACACAGTTCGGCAAATGCAGAGCCTTAAAGACATCTGGGTTGGCTGGGGCGAGCACGACCATTATTCGCCCGAAGACTTCTGGAAGAAGTACGACGCTGGCGAATTCGGCACACCGACGCCCCCCGCCAAGCCGATCACCACCTACAAAGACCCGGCCTTCAAGAAGTGGACGAAGGAAGTTGCCGCCATGCCTGCCGAGGAGCAGGTGGAAGCCGTCAGCAAGAAGCTAGTCGAGTTGAATCCGGGATTTGACGGGAACGTGACGGGTATCCACGGTAGTCGCACGCCAAAGATCGAGAGCGGTGTGGTCACGGAGTTTGGATTCATCACGGACAAGGTAAGCGACATTTCGCCGGTGAGAGCTTTGGTTGGGCTGAAGGTTTTGAAATGTGTCGGCGGTGGCCCGGATAAGGGCAGATTGTCCGACCTGTCGCCGCTTACGGGAATGGCACTGACAGGGTTATGGTTCGGTAGTACGCAGGTATCCGACGTATCGCCGCTTCAAGGTATGCAACTGACGATGATTGCCTTCACTCCCAAGAACATCACCAAGGGAATCGAGGTAATTCGCCAGATGAAAAGCCTAAAGACCATCGGTCTTCGAGGAGACCGTGACAAGTTCCCGCCTGACGAATTCTGGAGGAAATACGACGCCGGCGAGTTCAACAAGTAGCCGCTAAAAGCGACATCGCCGCTCCGACAGACAGCGACATGCCTTTCCTGTCTTCCAAGTCAGACGGGGCTCCGAAATCTCATTCTCGGAAATAATGCTGCCGCTCAACGCCGTCAAAACCGGCCTGACTTCAAGCGGCACTTCTTGAACCGCTTCATGCTGCCGCAAGGGCAGAGGTCGTTCCTGCCTAACTTCTCTGTGAGTTCTTTTTCGCCGTGAACGATCCGCACGCCCCGCTTAACGTGCGTTTCGGAAGGGAATCCCCGCCGACGCTTGCTCATCGGCTGGATGAAAACGATTCATCGTCTTAGTTCACGGTGGCCATGCTGCACCGCCTTTCTGGATTCCACCCGGACACACCGGGCCGTTGAAAGGTTCTGGCGGAGTGCAGGGCATTCCCGAGTCAGAGCAATATACCTCTTTGGCTGTCTCACTCAAACGGAGCCCGCCATGCCCACCCAATCGGATATTCAGCAGCAGATTACGGATCGGATTATCGCCGGCCTGCGTTCCGGCCTCGTCCCCTGGCGGAAACCTTGGTCCACCGAACCCAACAGCGGATCACCGTTGAAACCCTCGTGTTCGCTCGGTCTTTCGCCTGACCGTTGTCTATCTTGCATCGAGTACGCGCCCCGCAACCCCCGGTGCTCCCATGCAAATTCTCGTCGGCGGCTTTGTCGCCCTTATGACTTTCAGCGTTTGCCGTAAACAGAGCATCGGCCTCACTCCGTTCGATCCTTTGTTCCTACGGCCTCGCCGCCATCATCTGGATCATCGGCGACCTGTTTTTCGGGCGAGTCGTGTTCTTCAAGTATTTCTGAGGAGGCAACGATGCGAAGCGTCAATCCAATCACCGCAACCGAGCAAGAGGTCGGCCCGCTGACCTACCTCGGCCACAGGTTGATCCTGGCATGGTACTGCTTTTTCATGGTCACGATGGTCTTGCCGTACCTCCTCTACGGCGAGGTTCGGGACGCTTTCCTTCGAGCCGTCAAGCACGACGTGGTTTGGGTCCAGGAGACTCAATCCGTACATCTACGGCGGAGCTTACCCCAACCGCTCGCCCGGCGACATTGATCCACCGTTTCCACTTTGCATTGAGCGGGAGAATCACGGACCCAAGAACTACTACGCCAAGCTCGGCTCAATCCGAGAAGCCGAGGATTGGCTGCTCGCGCACGGCTACAAAAAACGAATGGTCAGCCATGTCTGCGCACCCGACACCTACTGCTCGAAGACGATGCCGGTCAGGATGGTCAGTCGAGCAGGAATCCATCGTGAACGTGATCGTGGACTACGGCGACGGTGATCTGCACTTCTTGGTCTTCCGCTATCCCGAAGGCAAGTCGCCGCTCGATTTCAGTCGGTTCGAGCAGGCCGAAGCCCCGGACAACTGGTTCAAGATCGCCTGGGCGAGCACGGATCACTTGCCGTGGTACGCCGCCTCCCACATGTGGGGCGGGCATGTCCAGAAGGGCTATCCAGGTGAAAGCTTGAGGGACTGACCGTTGTCTTAATGACGGGTTTCTTGGAGGCCCTGCGACAGCCGGCGAGGGCGGACGTTGTTCGCCCTCGCTGGTTTTGTCTTGCCGGAAGGCGACCGTTGAATGCGACAGCCGCCACCGTTACGATGGGGTCGAGTTGCAGTATTCGTAGACCTACTTCGGAGAACAGTATCGGCTCCATTGAGCCAACTCGGGCCTGACACGCCCGGCGACAATTTTAAGAGCTTGTACCTCTCGCCCTTCTCGGAAACCTGCGACCTTTTCGAGTGCAGATTGGCGTTTGGACTGGCTCCCGTTACGGGAGCCAGTCGGACGCTGTTTCTGCACGGGCCTGTCGCAGGGCCTCCGAGGAGCGGCTACGGCTGGCTCCTCTTTCTTTGCGCCTGCACGGTTCCCCAATCGCCACACCGTCACTTTTGTCGATCAGGTCCGCCACAACGATTTGAGGATCAAAGAAATGAAAGCTTTCCTTGGGGTGATTGTCCTGGTGCTGCTGGTTAGCTTGGGTGACCGGTCAGTCACTTCCAATTCAAACCAGATATTTGCCGGGCAGCCCAGACTTGGGCCAAGCCGACTTGCCCCAACCGTTGCAGCTTCCGGTACTCTCGCTGAGAAAGCTTCCTGCCACTCAGCAGTGACGCCCCGAAGGAATCAGTTGGTCGGCTTCAAGGCCAAGAAAACCAACAAACAGGAAACCGAAGTGGGCACGGCCGCCGAAGCAAGCAAGGAGGTGAAAGGTCGACAGCCAGTCCCAGACGAGGCTGCTTTGGTATCTGCCACGGAGACGATTCACGAGACCTTCAAAGACGAATACGAACTGGCGACGACGCCTGCGCAGCTAATCGAGCTTGCAAATATCCTCTTGAAGCAGGCAAGAGAAACGAAGAATGATTCGGCAAGCCAATATGCGCTCTTGCAGGAAGCCGGAAAGAAAGCCAATTCTGCCGGCGAGTTGCAGCTTGCCCTGCAAGTCTGCGACGAGATGGCCCGGTCGTTCATAGTAGACGCAGTGGTTCTGAAATCCACCACATTGCAGACGGCTAAACGGCTTGCCAAATCATCGCAGCAACGATCAGTTTTGCTAGAGCAGTCCACTAAGTTGATGGAGGATGCGATTGCGGCGGACAATTTTAAGGAATCCCGAACTATAGGTGAACTGGCTTTGTCGATTGCCAAGGCGATTAAAGATGCAACCGCGGTCAAGAGACTTGATTCACGGCTAAAGAGACGGACGAAATCGCCGCCAAATACGAGCCGTAGTAAAGCGATCGATTGATGGCGCCACTCCAACGCGGCGATACATCGGCTAATCTGGCGATTGGCAAGTTCGAGTGCTTCGCCCACGGAATTGGGCCAAGGGCCTGCCATTGCTGGCAGATGCGATGATGCGAGATTTGAAGAAGCTCTGCCAGCTCGAGATCGAAGAGCCGCTATCGGCGGACGAACAAATGAGAATTGGCGACGGTTGGTGGGCGGTTGGAGCCAAGGAAAACGGTCTTTAAAGAAACGGGTACAACTGCATGCCTATGACTTGTACTTTCAAGCCGTTTCCGCCTTGACGGGTCTTTCGAAATCGAAAACTGAACGTCGAATGCAGGAGGTCGAAGATGAATTACTTCGGTTGGATCGATGTCTCTAAAGCTTATGACGCTGAGCGAGGATGTCGATGCTTGGCAATTGGGTTCGCCGAGGAAAAGAGATTGTGGTCCCAGGCACCGAATCATCAAGTTAATGTTATGCTGGGTTCCAGTATGTTCCGGGCAACAACTACAGACTTCGGAGTCGAGTTTACACAGTGTGGCCGGCTATCCGTTATCGTGCTTCCCATCGGCCCGAATTGTGCAATCCGGTTGTAGCTTTTCGACGAGCATTCCCGCCAGCTTGCATGGTCGATGCAAAGAGGGACGAGACAACATTACGGCCTCCGACTCACGGACCCGAAAAACAATCAAATAAGGGTTGAGTGCGGAAGGCAGTCGAAATGGTGTCGCAACGATAGATAGCACTCTTGATGGCCAAGATTCGTCAAGTCTGGGCAGAAGCGGCTGAGGCTTGACGCATTGGCCTGGGGAGACGCCCCCAACCCCAGGCAATCGTGTTAGCCGCATTTGAAGCAGACATCATTTTTCACGAGTTGAAGATCTGCCGATTGCCAGGATCGAATTCACACCTCGATTCGGCCACTGATATCGCACCGCAAGGTCCGCATATCGTCGCCGTCTACGAGTTTCGGGTCAACAACGGTACTAGCAAGTTCAGACTTTACTCCAATGGACGCATCGATAGCCCAGACGGGCAAGCGATGTGGCGTCTTGAGGGTACGGTCCTCGTCTTACGCTGGCCGAACGGACAAGCCCCTGGGTGGCGCATGGGAAGACCGCTGCTCGCTCTCCGCAGACTGGACGACTTTTTGAAGGACGAAACCAAAACGGGGTTGTCAGTCTGGGGAAATTGCTGAGCGGTTCTCTAAAGCCTGCTGAAGTGAACGCTAGTTCGCTTCAGCCCGGCTCTTCACGCCAGAAGACACGAGCAAGGGGAACATCGGAATCAGCCTGGACGGACGCTATTCCACAAATTGACCCAGCCAAAAACACGGTGAAGGGTCGATGGGAGCGTCGTGGCCTCAAACTCTTGACGGTCGGCAACGACGAAGACAATTACATTAAGATCGCTAATGACCCCGGTGACTCTTATGAAGTCGAAGTTGCTTTTGTTCGTAACGCAGGAGAGGACACAGTTTCCGTGATGCTTCCGATTCGTTCGACCGACTGCCAATTGGCGGTAAGTGCCTTCTACGGAAAAGTGTCGGGCATTGAGGCAATCCAGGGCCGAGGCATCGACAAAAATGAAACTACTCGCCGTCCCAGTCCCGTCGCCAACGGGCAGAAACACGTCCTGAATTGCACCGTTTCTGTGACCGGCGACAAAACCGTGATCGTCGGGCGGCTCGATGGCAACGAGATCACTCGCTATGAGGGACCGATCAGCGCCATTTCGCCGCCTCCGTGGTGGTGGGCAAAGGGTCAGAAGGCGCTGGCACTTGGAACGCACTTGTCGAGTGTGGAGTTCACGTCGATCAAGTATCGGCGGCTGGGGGAGTAGGCGATGGCGGTGAGAATATCCAGTATCGGCTGGTATTTCTCGGTGTTTTCGGTGGTTTCCGTTTCCAGGCGATATTGTCTACGATATGAGGATATTGTGCGAGCCGGCGGCGGCGATCGTGATGGCCCGCTTGGCCATCTCCTGCCCGCGCACGTCGGCAAAGTCGACGTCGTAGGCCGAGTAAACGCGGAACCACTCGTCGAGCCGGGGCGGCGTGGGATCGATGTCGATCTGGCCGGTGAAAAAAGCCACGGCCTGAGCCAGACTGCTGACGGCGATGATCTCGACACCGGCGACCACGGCCGCTTCGGCGGCGCTTTCGGTGGGCACGACCAATCCGCGCAGGCCGGCCTGCTGCGTGGCGGCGATGGCCATCGACAGGCGCCCTTGGTCGGCCGCGTGCAGCCGTCGAGCGCAAGCTCGCCCACCACGGCATAGTCGGCGAATTTTTCCGAGGCGATCTGTCCGCTGCCGGCCAGAATGCCCAGCGTGATCGGCAGATCGAACGAAGCGGCCTGCTTGGGCAGCTCGGCCGGAGCCAGGTTGATGACGATGCGATCCTGCGGTCGCGTGAAGCCCGAGTTGACCATCGCCCGCTCGACGCGATGCGTGCTTTCTTTGACAGCCGCCTCGGGCAAGCCGACGAGGATGGTTTTGGGCAGGGCGCCGGGCGAGACGTCGACTTCGACCTCGACAGGCAGCGCCTCGATGCCGACCAGCGAAAACGTGCGGAGTTTGGCCAGCATGGAGTGAAAGGAGGAAGGCGGAAGGATGAAGGATGAAAAACGAAGAAGAAAGTCGACGAGCCGCGGTTCGCGCGTTCGTCATTGTGGGGCAGGGTTCGGGCCGGTGCAACAGTGCGTTCGAGGGGCCGAAAAAGTGTCGGGTCTGCGGTGATTGATTCGGGATTCGGCCTCGGCTAGGATCGGGCAAGCCGCAGCCCCTACGCGATGTTTGCTCCCGTATGGTTCTGTGGCGGCTGGGCCGTTCGGCCTGGGGACCTTTTTCCACTCTCGACGATTACGATCCGCTCCGCCCTCGTGGAGAGATTCGATGCGATTATTCCTTCGCTCCGCTATGGTTGTGATACTGCTGGTCTGTGTGGCCCTGCCGGCGCTCGGGAGGAGCTGGACCGACAAGAAGGGCAAGGTGATCGAAGCCGAGTTGGTCGAGGTCAAGAAGGGAGTCGCGATTCTCAAGCAGGAGGACGGCAAGGTCCTCAAGCTGCCGGTCAATCGGCTGAGCGATGAAGACCAGGAGTTCCTCAAGCAACAACCAGAGGAAAAACAGCCCGCCACGGGCAAGGCCGCGCCGCGCGGCAAGCCGACTGCCGGCGCAGGCGGCGCAACGATCGACGTCGTGAGCCTGGCGATCAACAAGGCGATTCCCGCCGCCCCGAATGTGCAGCCCGGTTCGGGGCAGGAAGAGGTTCCCCGCTGCTGCAAAGGAACGAGCCTGTATCTGTTCGTCGCGATTCCCGGCAAGCGGCTGCTGGGTATCGAGGAAGACAAATGCAAACTTGCTCGCTTCACGGACGACACTGGACGGGATCTGGCCAAGGCCGACCAGGAGCAGGCCCAGTTTGGCCCGCGTCAGCCGTTCACCTTGCACGAGGCGCTGAAGGACGGCCGCGGCGTCGTGGTCATCACCGAGCAGCCGGGCACCCCGGCCTCGGGCGCGGCAAAGCTGCATCTGGTGGGTGAGCTGGCGGTGATGACCGGCGAAGGAGAAAAAACGGCGGAGCAAGCAGACGTCCCGCTGATGGCCGAAACCAAGATCACGATCGGGCCGCTGCCTTTTGTGGTCAAACCCGGGTTAGTCAACCAGTTTCAGACCGAAGTCACGTTTGTGCTCGAAGAGCCGATCGGCCGGATCAAGAAGATCCAGCTTCTGGACGGCGAAGGAAAAGAGATCGGCCAGCAATTGATGCATTGGGAGAATTTCACGGTCGGCACTAAGTTCGACTTTTGCACTTTAGGCGGCCAGGGTGACCGCGTTTTCCAGTAGTTGTTGGATTTTCCGAGACCCCGGCCCTCCGAGGGCCAATGTCAAAACCTGCTGCCGTACGCTGAGCCGTCGGAGTGTGCCGAGCATATCAGCAAACGACGGTTCTGTTTTTGACGTGTACCAGGGACTGATGAGCGACCGCCAATGGCGATGACCTTCTCGGGCGAACCACAACACGATCAAGCTGTACAGCAGCATGGCCAGCGGTGCCGTGCGTTCGACCGATCGTCGCGTCCAGCCTTGCGGCTCCTCGAACCCCAGATGTTGTTTGCTGTCGTGGTTCATCACCTCGATGCTCCAACGCATCGCGTACCAGCCAATCACTTGTTCGGCGGTAGCATGAGAGCACGTGGAATAAAACGCTTCTTGTCCACGCCCACCTTTGACGGCTTCTGCCGCGACCACGCACAGCGGCCGCTCGGCGCAGCATGCGCATGGGCGACCTGCTTCGCCAAGCGCGCTTCTTCGTTGCGTCCGTAAATATGCAAGCTCACGCGGCGACAGCGGCCAGCAAGCATGGCTTGCGGCGTCGGCAGTTGCTCGCCCCGTTTGCGCGGCCGCCCATTCGTTCCGCTTTTGCGAGCAGGTCGCGGGCCGTACAGCCGCGCATCTTTCACCAGCCGGCTGGTCAGATCGCAATTCGTCGGCAAGAAGCAGAGCACGCTCTGGCCGCCGTAGGCGCTATCGGCGACCACGTGAAAACGCCGGTTTTTCCGGTGGTTGCACAACAGCTCCAGCATTTCGACCGCCAATTCAGGACGCGTGCGATAGACGCGGCGGTGTTTGAGGGCGCTCTTCTTGTTCAAGTACAGACGGAACAAGATCGGCAGGCAGTAGTAGTGACCTTGGCGGAACGGCAACTCGACGATCACGCCGAGTACGACCCAACTATGCCCCCAGTTGGTAATCACCTTGCCGCGACTGGAAAGCAGTGGATCGTGGTGCATGCCCGTGCCAAACATCTTCAGGCCGCGCTTGCGAGCCAGCGTGTCGTCAAGTCCCAGCATGACGACGTTTCCCAAAACCGGCTGGATCAGGTCGAACAGCGCCAGTCCGATCGCGTCGAGCGACCAACGGGCCGCGCTGAACAAACGGTGATACGAGGAAAAGTGTTTCTCGGCGCCGCCGCCGGCCGCCAGGATCATCCGAGTCACCGTCCGCCGGCTGGCGAAGACCCAGCCGGTCAGAATCGTTGTCAGACTGGCGAAGGTCGGTGCGGTCATCGTGGCGGACAGTCCTTGCATCAACAGCACAAAACCGGGTACAAGTTCCATTGTGAGCCTCCTTGCTCGATGCCTGAGAGTGATGTTCCAAGCATTGTCGCGGAGGCTCACACTATTTACGCAGACCAGTTTCTAGCACCCTGAAAAGTGCAAAAGTCTAACTAAGGCGTAAGTCATTTAGTCGGCGTCTTCCGACTCCTCTTCGACGTGAGCATCTTCGGTCACCTTATGCTTTGAAGGAATAGGCTGGTGCGATGCTTCGAGGGATTTAATCCTCTCTCGCAGCATCTTAGCATCAACATTTCCCTCTTGAAGATCGCCGTTCGCGATGAATGTCTTCTCGGACGCGAGCAACCATTGAATAGCTTCCCGTTGAATCTTCCATAGGTCCTGTTCTCGATGCTCTGCAAGCCACAAATCGCGATTGTCTTTATCACTTAAGTGCTGATACACATAGCTCAGATCAACCGCGAGCGTGGCACCATCGACAGCAATGATGCAATCTTGATATACGTCGATCTGCTCGCTTAATATGAAGTAGCACACTAAAGACACTGAGTAATTTCCGCATCCGCTGCCATATGGATTCCAGGTAAGGGAGTAGCGGTTGTCGTCGAGGTGAGCAACTAAGTCAGGAAAATCCGTCTGCCCAGATGCAACCAAGAGATTTATTGCGTTGCAGATACCTTTTTGCGCACCGATATCATAATTCGGCGGGAATGGCGGCGGTGACCTTTGGGGCTTTCCTTTGTCACTGAGCCGCGGCGGCTCGTTAGGCGACACGAGCTTTTCAACAAGATTGCGTGCGCTGGACTTCTCGTCGGCGACCGTAAATCGACGCAGTGACGTTCCGGACCACGAAAGCCATGTAATGGCTATGTAGCAGACCACCCCAATAATAACAGGCATTGAAGACTTACGCATTGTTCCCCCTTCGGTCTCACTGCGCTAACGGAAATCTTGGGACTGTGCGCCCGGTTCCAATAAAATGTCTCCTACGCTCCTGATCTAACCTCTTGGTAGACCGACTTAAGAAGAACTGGTTGCGCCCTATATAGATTCGGTTGCTTCCGATGTCCCGTCTGTTGGCAGTCCGGTCAACGTTACCAAACCATCCCCAGTCCCCGGGAATCCAATTGTCTTCCGCTGCCACTTGAATGTCGTGAAGTCCGAAAGCGGCTAGGCTCGCGGTGCTGGTGATATCATCTCGATCAAAACCATCAAAAAGCTGCCCAAACTGGCCAGGGGGTAATGTTGATTGCAAATATTGAATCATACCAATTAGCTGGCTCCACGCGGCCGCGTTATGGCAACCCATAGTATACTCAAAACCAGTCGGTCCCCATCCCCCTCCACTCCGCGTTCTACCCCCCGATATGAGGGGAGGAATTAAAGGGGACGGGAGTCGTTTATTGACGTGCCTCGACGCTGGCGGTAGAATGCCGGGATGCCACGCCGTGCACGATCGATTCTGGGCGGTTACGTCTACCATGTGCTCAATCGAGCCAATGGACGCCTGCGGCTGTTCAAGAAGGACGCCGACTTCGCCGCCTTCGAACAGGTGCTGGCCGAAGCCCACGAGCGGGTTCCCCTGCGGCTGCTGGGCTATACGCTGATGGGCAATCATTGGCACTTCGTCGTTTGGCCGCGGCCGCGGCAGCCGGAGCAAGTGTCGAACTTCTTTCGCTGGCTCACGGTCACGCACTCGCAGCGTTGGCACGCGCATCACGGCACGGCGGGCATGGGCCACGTCTACCAGGGCCGCTTCAAGTCGTTTCCGATCGCCGAGGACGAGCACCTGCTGGCGGTGTTACGCTACGTCGAGCGCAATCCGCTGCGGGCTGGTCTGGTCGGCCGGGCCGAACAGTGGCGATTCGGCAGTCTGTACCGGCGAACGCAGGGCACTCCTGAAGACCGAGCCCTACTGACGGCATGCCCATTGGCGCTGGGTCGCAATTGGGCAGAGCACGTGAATAGGCCGCAATCGGAAGCTCAGCTTTCGGCACTGCGCCGCAGCGTGCAGCGTGGCCAACCTTTCGGCGGCGAAGCGTGGCGCGGGAAGGTCGCACGACAGATGGGCCTGGAGCACACCCTACGGCCTGTGGGTCGCCCCCGGCTGTGGCGCGACTCCGGGATGTCGGAACCAAAATAATGACTCCCGTCCCCTTTAATTCGTCCCTTTAATTCGTCCCTTTAATTCGTCTGGATGTTGTATGGCGGCTCCGCATGAATCAGGGCAGCGTGGAACGTCGACTGCTCTCGCCTTCGGCGGGCGGCTGCCTGGCGTTCATTCCGCTGTGGAGCGTTTATCCGGCGGTGGCCGTCGGCCTGTGCATTTACGTCCTGCTTCAACGGCGCGGATGAGACCATGATCGAGTGCTCACGCCGATTGATGCGCCGTCACTTCTCGGCTTCGACCGCCCGCAGCACGCTGTCTTTAACCATTTCGTGCCCCTTCTTGCCCAAGTGCCCTTTGTCCCAGGCCCAATACTCTTGCTTGAGCGATTCGTCGGGCGTGCCCGGCTTGCGGAAGTCGGCGGCGACGTCGGCCAGTCCGGTTTGCTCTTGCTTGGCCACGTCGCGGACGGCCTGCTCCATTTCGGCCATCGTGTCCCAGCGCCCGTGCGAGGCGTTGGTCGTCATCAGCAGGATGTCGGCGCTACCGCCGGTTTGCCGGCGGATGCGGTCGACAGTGAGCCGCAGGTATTCGGCAAAGCGCGGGCCGCGCACGCCGGAGTCCCAATCGTTGTAGCCGAACCAAACCGTGACCAGGTCCGGTTCGGGCGCCTCGATCGACCAGCGGGGCATCAGGATCGTGTTCTGGCTGAGCGTGGTGCCGCCGATGGCCGGATTGACGATCGTGACTTTGCTGCCGTACTTCTCCTCGATCGCTTTGGCCAACAGCCGGTGCCAAACGACGTCCTTGTTGGCCCAGTGATGCTCGTCGGTGAGCGAATCGCCCATCGTGACGATCGTCACCGGCTTATGCTCGCGCGAGCTTGGCCAGGAAGCGCACCAGGCCGGGCCTGGCCGGCGCGGTGCTGGCGTCCAAGCCCTCGATGCGCGGTTCGAGGGCAATCTGATCGATGGCGAACGACTCGGCCGGGTAGTCGCGCCAGTAGTACCACTTGCCGAACCAAAAGTTGCCAAAGCCGCCCGGCGCGTAGCCCTTGCTGGCGTCGACCAGCGGGCCGGCCAGCTCCGGGATCACGTCCCTCCAGGGCACGACGATCTTTCGCCACTCGGTCGAGTCGATCGGAAAGCAGTAGCCGTAGCGCAGGCCGTAGTCGCTCTTGTCGATCAGTTCGATGCCGCCCCAATTCTTCGAGCCGTCCCCTTTGACCCAAAAGCTGAAGCCGTCGGTGCGGTTCCAGTCGGGCGTGGCCGCCACGGGGGCCGCCATGAAGCCGCCGCTGGCCCGATCGACGAACTGGAACAGTGCCGCCTGGCCGATCTTGCCGTGTACCGATTCGACCGTGCCGGCCGAGTGCTTGACCCCTTTGTCGTCGGCAAATTCGCCCGCCTTGAACCGCAGGTTTTCCATGTCGAACAGAAGATTGGCCGCGTCCTGCGCGTAGCAGCGTCCCGATCCGGCCAGCAGCAAGATCGACAACAAACCAGGGGCAGCGCACCAGGAAGTCCGGCGTTTCATGGCAAGTTTTCCTTCGAAAGCAGCAAGAGGAAGGCGAACGCAGCGAGCTCTGGCAGGCTAACCCAGCGCAAGGCTGCAAGCAACCCTCCCGCGAGTCGGATCGGCTGGGCTGATCTTCGCGCCGGGCCGGCCGCATGCGTATACTTCCGCCCCCAAGACCGCGTCGTCGATTCAACGGAGGCATTTGTCATGACCAGGCTCGGATTGTGGACCGCATTGGGCTGCTTGTGGGCTGCCGGCACCGCGCTGGCCGAGAACACGTCGCCCGGCAATTCGGACGCCGCCACGCAGCAGGAAGTGGCCCGGCTGCAAGGCACGTGGCGGGCGCTGCGGCTGCAAGTCGATCACCGCACCGTCGAGATTCCCAGCCGATCGAAGAAGAACCCCGGCGTGGCGCTCGATCTGCACGGCGACCATTTTGAATTTCGCGGCCTGGGCGCCGAATTCAAAGGGCACTTTGCGCCGATGCCAGCACGAAGCCCCGGCGAATCGAGTTCGTGCGGGACGACGGCACGACGACGATCAGCAGCTATCGGCTGGAAGGGGACAGCCTGAAACTTACTGGCGTGAGTGCCAGTCCGAACGCCCAGGATGCCGAAAAAGACGCGGAAGTGTGGACCTTCAAGCGCGAGAAGCCGTAAAGCTTACTGCGGGTCCTTGGGCTTGCGAGTCTGCTTGCCCACCTTGTCGGCCTTGGTCTTGGCCTTGGCCGCGGCAGCCAGACGCTTTTCCTCGGCGCGTTCGGCGCGGGCTGCGGCACGCTTCGATTGCGTGCCACTGTTCGACGTGCCGCTGCCCGTCGAAGTGGCCGGCCCCTCGTTATACAACTGCGGCTGGCCACCAAAGCCGCCGCCGTTGATGATCGGGTTGGGGACACCGGTTTGCACGCCGTGATAGCCCCCCATGCCTTGCAGCATGCGCATGCCCATCATGGTGCTGAACTGCTGCGGCGTCAGGCCGTTCATCCCGGACCCGAAGCCCGAATGCGGCATGAAACTGCCATAGGGCGAGTATTGCAGCCCAGGATACGTGCCGGGCGGAAAGCCGCCGACCACTTGCGCCGATGCGGCCGCTGTCAGGCCGGCCCAAATCGCGCCGCACAGGCCCAGAACTGCAAAACGTGCTAATCTCATGGCGACCTCGACCCATTCGGAGAAGGCCTCTTCTCTGGAGACACACGTACATCTTATCCTAACATCCCATACTGTTCAATCGAGTCAGTTTACTTATTCGCTATTCTTTGTGATTTGACGTCCAAGTACCGGCGACGTCAGAATGACCCAAACTCCATGCCACATTCGACATACGTCCAGTGGAGATTCGACCCATGCGAGCCGCTTTTGCTGACTACCAGGACGGCTGGCAGCTCACCGAATAGCGCGGTTGTCAGGCTGCGGCACTGCCGGCCGGCAGCTTGACGAGCGTCTCGAACCAGCCCTGCTGCACGATGATGCCGTCCTGGTTGACCAGTTGCCGCCGCCAGGTAATCAGCCCATGCCGGCGCCCCTTGGCCTGTTTGTCGAGCACTTGGGTCTCGACGTGCACGGTGTCGCCGATGAAGATCGGCTGCAGAAATTTCCAGTCAACCACGCGGACGAAGGCGGCCGTGCTCATCGCTGGGCTGCGACTGCCAAGCCCGGCGACGAGCGATAGGCCCAACAGCCCGTGGGCGATCGGCCGGCCGAACGGGGTCGACTTGGCGAATTGGTGGTCGACGTGCAGCGGGTTGAAATCGCCGGTGACGCCGGCAAAGTTGACTACGTCGGTTTCGGTAATCGTGCCGCACCGGGCTTTGCCAGGAATCGCCGATGGCGACCTGATGAAAGCAAAGACTTTCGTCCTGATGTGCGGTCATGACACCGAAGAGACGTGACGGGCGAAGCCAGCTTGCACGGCAAGCAAGCCTGGAGGAACAAGCGGGCCTATCACGTTCTCTTCGGCAGGCTGCGGTTTGGCGGATGAGCTTTTTCTCCGGCCGCGGCGGCGGGACAGCGGGTGCCGCAAAATCGCCGCGACGCATCCATGCCTGGGCGATCCCCGAGTGCTGGTCCCCAGGGTGTACGGACCCGCGCGAGCAGGGCACGATAGCGCTGCGCTGGCTGAATGCTGGGATCCGGCGGGAGCGTCTCCGGCAAGACGCCGTGGGGATGAACCCCGCTGCCAGCCTGCTCGCGCCGGTTCTGTTCGCGCTATTCGCCTTTGGCGGCGACGGGCTGAACGTCCGGATCGTGGGGGCCGCGCGGGCTGACGTCGACCGACGGCCGGCCGTTGAGTTCGGCGCGGCGATTGATCGAGGGGCCGATGAGCTGTTCGATTTCGTGCTCGTCGAGCACTTCTTGCCGCTCCAGGGCTTCGGCCAGCGTCGCGGAGCTTGTCCCGGTGCTGGGCCAGCAGCTCGGTGGCCCGGTGCGGCCGCGGCGTGCAGAATGCGGGAAACTTCTTCGTCGATCAGTTGGGCCGTGTGCTCGCTGAACTCGCGCTGTTCGTGGAATTCCTTGCCCAGGAACGGATGTTCTTCGCTGGTGCGATAGGCCACCGGCCCCAGCCGCTCGCTCATGCCCCAGGCGGTGACCATGCGCCGGGCCAGCTTGGTGGCCTGCATCAGGTCGTTTTCGGCGCCGGCGCTGTATTCGTCGAAGACCAGCTTTTCGGCCGCGCGTCCGCCGAGGATGAACACCAGCCGGGCGTGCAGTTCGTTCTCGCTGATGTTGAGCCGGTCCTCCTCGGGCAACAACTGCGTGACGCCCAGCGACCGTCCGCGGGGGATGATCGTCACCTTGTGGACCCGGTCGGCCCCGGGCACGATCCAGGCCAGCAGGGCGTGGCCCGGCTTCGTGATAGGCGGTCATCCGCTTTTCCTTGCCGGTCAGCACTTCCTCGCGCTTGGCGCCCATCAGCACCTTGTCGCGGGCGTGCTCGAAATCGTCCATGTCGACCTTGTCTTTGCCCTGGCGGGTGGCCCACAGCGCGGCCTCGTTCACCAGGTTGCGGATGTCGGCGCCGGTCAGGCCGACGGTGCCGCTGGCCATCCGATCCAGATCGACGTCGTCGGCCAGCGGCACGTCGCGGACGTGGACTTTGAAAATCGCGACCCGGCCCTTGTGCGTGGGCCGGTCGACGGTGATGTGCCGGTCGAAATCGGCCCGGACGCAACAGCGCCGGATCGAGCACGTCGGGCCGATTCGTGGCCGCCAGCACGATCACCGATTCGGTTTGGCTGAAGCCGTCCATTTCGCTGAGGATCTGATTGAGCGTTTGCTCGCGTTCGTCGTGCCCGCCGCCCAGGCCGGCGCCGCGCATGCGGCCGACCGCGTCGATTTCGTCGATGAACAGGATCGCGGGGGCGGCTTCCTTGGCCGTCTTGAACATGTCGCGCACGCGGCTGGCGCCGACGCCGACGAACATCTGGATGAACTCCGACCCGCTGATCGAAAAGAACGGCACGCCCGCCTCGCCGGCCACGGCCCGGGCGAGCAACGTCTTGCCGGTGCCCGGCGGTCCCATCAGCAGCACCCCCTTGGGCACGCGGCCGCCGAGGCGTTGGAACTTCGCCGGGTTCTTCAGGAACTCGACGACTTCCTGCAGATCGTTCTTCACGCCCTCCAGGCCGGCCACGTCGGCGAACGTGATCGGCTTGTTCGTCGGTTTCATAGCGCTTGGCCGGACTCTTGGCTGAAGCCGGACAGGATGCCGCCGCCCATGAACTGATCGCGGGCCCGGCGAAACATCATCCACACGCCGGCGAACAACGAGCACGGTGACGACCATGTAGACGACCAACACCAGGGCCGTGCTGTCGGTTTGCCGGGCCGCTTCGATCGTCACGCCCTTGTCGCGCAGTTCTTTGTCCAAATCCTCGCCCACCAGCGGCGACAGTACGACGCGGAAATCGACCGAGCCTTCAGCGGCCGGCTTGGCGTCGGGCTTGTCACTCTTGACCTCGGGCACCTCTTTGAACTTGCCGATCAGCTCGTGGTCGGTGAATTCCACCTGCTTGACGTTGTTGGCCTTAAGCTGATCGCGGAAGAAGCTATAGCTGACGGCCTTAGGAACCGCGGCTTTGTCGGTAAAATACAGGAACGCCAGGACCAGCATGAGGATCAGAAACAGCCACACGCCCGAGGCATTCCAGGCGGCGCGGGGCGTCGACAGTTTCGGCTTCGGGCTGGCGCCGCCGGTCGGCTGATCCATCGATCTACTCTCGCGACAAGGTGTTAACGGACGTTCGGGCCGAATGCGCAAGCGGCACGGATGAGCAACCCTGCAAATGCCTCGCCTGGCGGCAATCGACCCGCTGGGCCCGCCCACCCTGGAATTCCAGGAACGGACAGCTAGGCGTCGAAAACGCTCTTAGCATGCGAAATTGTATCCCACGGGCGGGCGAATTTCACCCCTATCGGGCCTGTGGGCAGCGATTAGAGCCGACTTGGTGCCGATCGAGCCGCCCGCAAGGCATGCGCAGGGCCGTTTGCGGTCAGAGTTGGCCGTGGCGCTCAGACCCCGATTTACAGCGGGAGACTTGCGAGATTTGCAAAAGGATGCCGCCCGGCGGCGAATTCGGCCCGTGCAAGCTAATAGGCGAGGCCGGCCCGCAGCATGATCGTATCGCTGGGATAGAATCGGCTCGGATCGCCGCTGCGATAGACCAAAGCACGATCGAAAACATAGCCGACATCGAAAATACCGTGCAGTCCATTGCTGGCAAACGACTCCAGGCCGAGCGACACTCGAATGTCGTTGTAGTCGACTTGATCGTCGAAGCCGGCGGCCCGCCGCACCGTCCAGGAACCGCCGCCATACTCGCCGGCGATGAAATACCACAGGTCAGTGGTGCGAACGGTGGTCCAGCGCCGCGAGAGCTTGGGGCTGGGAAAGAAAATCTCATACCGGGCGTCCGGGTTGGGCGTCCAGATCACGCCACCGGCCGGCAAAATCTTCACCAGCACACGGTCCAAATACACCACGCCCATCACCAACTGGACCTGCTCGGTCACGGTGGCCAAAGCCAACCCGCGACCCAGGATGCGGATGCTGTGGTCGTTGACCGCATGAAAATCGGTGTAGATGCCGGTGCGCACTCCCAAATCGGCGCTCAGCCAGGGCGTGACCTTGGGCATGATGCGCGGCGCCAGGCAACGTCGAGATAAGCGCTGTACGTCGTTCCCGGCAAGTCGGCATTGACCGGCGGAATCGAGATCGGACCTTGAAAAAAATCGAAGCTGAAGCCCGGCGTGATCAACAGCGGCGGCTGCTCGTAAAGCACGGGAACCGCCAGCGTCGCAGCCAGGTTGGTCTCGGTGACGCCAAGCTTGTTGTTGCCCCCCATCGGTGCCAGCCAGGCCGTGCGCAGTCCGATGTTCTGCACCAGTTTCAAGGGTGCCGTCGCCGTCTCGTACCAGTCGGCCGGCATTGCGGGCATCGTAAAGCTCTCGGTGAGCGGCTCCGAGACGCTGCCCGGCGCGGGCGCGAACGGCGAAGGAGCATAAGGCGAGTACGGTTGCGCGGCTCCCGGGGTATAGGGATCCCAAGTCGGCGGCACGGTCTGCACGCTCGGCGCGATGGGAGCCGCAGGAATTCCGGGCGAGATCGGCTGCGGCGCGGCCAGTGTGCCCACCGGCGGAACCGCCGATGTTGACGGCCCGGCGCCTCCGTAGATGGTCGTGTCTTGCACCAGCATGGTGGGGAACTGAACCCGTTGGCCAAAAACGGGCGCCGCCATCAGCAATACAATGGCGGCGCAAACGCCGCGCAAGCTGCGGGTGATGGTGGGCAAAGTTCCCTCGACGTGACGCGAGCCGAATGGCAACGAGGAAAGGATCGCTGCAAAAAAGCTCCAAAGAGCCTTTTGCACCGGGGGTAAGTAACATTGCCCGGTTTCAGGGTCAAGATCACTGGCGGCTTCGCCCGCGTGTCGTGCTGGCGACAGCGCCGCTGGCGCCCGAAGCGACCCCGGAAATCTTGGACGCTCGCCGCTCGCGGCGGCGGCTGCTACCATGCCAGCGGGGACGGCAACCGACGACCAAGGCGCGCTTCAGATGGCCGAACTGGACGGGATCGATATCGATCGGTTGCTCGCCGAAAGCTTTCTGGCCGCTGCCGAGTACCATCCGACGCTCGATTCGAGCCAAAACCGCGCCCAGGCGGCTGCCGCCGCCGGCGCACGCGGTCCGCTGTTGATCGTGGCCGATCGCCAGACTGCCGGCCGCGGCCGCGGAACCAATCGCTGGTGGACAGGTCCGGGAAGCCTGGCCTTCAGCCTGCTGTTCGATCCGGCCCTGTGGAGCTTATCCACGCCCGCGGTGCCCATGCGGTCGCTGGCGGCGGGAGTGGCGGTCGTCAATGCAGTGACGCCCGCTCTTTACCCGCACCACGTCGGGCTGCACTGGCCGAACGACGTCTACGTCGGCGGGCGAAAGCTGGCCGGCATCCTGATCGACCTGTTGGCCGACGGCCGGCACATCCTGGGCATCGGGCTGAACGTCAACAACTCGCTCGCCGCGGCGCCGGCGGAGGTCCGCGAGCGGGCCACGTCGATGTGCGACCTGACCGGCATGCGCCACGACCGCACCGGTTTGCTCGTCGATATCCTGGCCGAGTTGGCCGCCGTGTTTCAGCAATCGGCGGCCCAGCCCGAGGCATTTGGCACGCGTTTCCAAGACCTTTGCCTGCAAGTGGGCAAACCGCTGGTGATCCATGTCCACGGCGCCGCGACCGCCGGTCACTGCCTGGGCATTGCGGCGGACGGCGCGCTGTTGTTGGAAACCGAGCGGGGCCTGGAAAAAATCTACTCTGGCGTGCTTCGATAGCGGGTGGCGACTACGCCGAGAGTTGGTCGCAAAAACGGCGGGGTCTGCGAGCGATTTTGTGGAGGTGTCGAAGTCCCGGCGCGCCAGGGTCCCCCTCTCCAAGCAGATTTTCTAACCAGCTATCAAATTGCTCAGCGGCTGACGTCGACCTCGACGTTTTGCGCAGTTTCATAGATAGCGCGGCTGCGAACGACGTCCGCGTGTCCACTCCGCGCAAGCGACCAGGCCAGGTCGGGAAACTCGCTCCATTGCACCAATCCCCAATGGCGAACGTCGACGTATGTGTCGGCCAGGGTCGGGCTGCGTTTGACGGCCACGACGATTCCGTCGGGCGTACGAAAGACGTGGAAATTGATCGCGCCCAGGCGAGCGCAAAGCCGATCGCCAGGCCGGACACGACAAAACAGAATTTGCCGCATCGAATTTTCCTCCGCGGACAACCGGTGCGAGGCTGCGGACTGTACCGAAACCCGCCGGGACGGAACAAGAGCAGCCTGGCAGGCAAACTGTGCCCGAGGCCGAACGGCCCCGCCATCGCCAGGACTGCCCAGGATGCTCAATCCACCGGCCGCACCACGCCCGCATCGACAAACACCAGTCGACTGGCGATTTGCTCCGGATCGAGTTGGTAAAGCTGGCCCACCGCCCGGCGATAGGCCGCGATCTGCGGCCGGTAGAATTGCACGCGACCATCCAGTTCGTCCGGCCCGCTGAGCCGATCGGTCTTGAAGTCCAACACGTCGGCGGCCAGCACCCGGCCGCCGCGGACAAGCAGCACCAGCCGGTCGATCGACCCGCTCAAGAGACCGCCGGCATCGCGGACGGCGAAGCGACGCTCGCGCTCCACGCGCAGCTCAACGGCCGTTCGGCCCAGCTCGGCGGAAACCGACTTGCTGAAGCCGAATCGCCGCGGATCGTCGTACGCTTTGCGGCTGAGCACGTGGCCGACATCCGCCTGCCGGAGCACTCGGCGGAATTGGGCAATCTCCGCGTCGACGTCCGCCGCGTGCTCAATCGCCAGCGCGATCGTCCGCAGTCGTTCGACATCGGGCTCGCCGTCGGCAGCCCCGCTTCGCTGGTCTCCAGGCGGCTCGTCCAGCCACTGGATCTGTTCGAACCAGGCGTGCCAGAGCGTGCCGCGAGCGAACACCGCGTCGCCGGCCGGGTTTAGCCGCTCGGCGAGCCGCACCTTGCCGCCCCCCTCGAGGCTCGACGGGCTGCGCCGCAACCATTCCCGCGGGGCCGAGGACTGCTCGCGCAGACGGATCGAGAGCGTTTCGGGCTCGGGCGCCGCGGCCGGCCGCTCGTCGTCCGCACCTTCCTCGCCGCAGTGCCGGAACCAATTCCGATCGCCATGTTCGTAGGCGGTGTGGCCCGGTTCGAGCTTGCGTCCGCCGACCAGCGCCGACCGCAAAACGCCGGTGAACGTCTGCGGAAACGTCCTTTCGTTGTCGCTGGTCGGCGGCACGATCAGGTGCAGCGCATGCACGGCGCGAGTCAGCGCCACATAGAGCAGGCACAATGATTCGTTCACGGCCTCGCGCGGCCAAATCTCGAAGATGCGCTGATACTCGGCCGGCAGGAGCGGCCATATCTCTTGGGATGCGTGCCGGCAAATCCGATCGATGGGCGCAGTGGGTTGCCGGCGGCCGATGGCCACCTGGGGAGGGGTTCCTTTCAGCCGGCCTTCGAGTTCCGGCAGCACGACCACGTCGAACTGCAGGCCCTTGGCCTGGTGGACGGTCATCACGCGAATTGCAGCGGCCGACGGGTCTTCGACTTTCGTGCCTTCGACAAACGTGACGAACTGGCCCGGCCGGCACCGCGCCGCGGCGGTCGAATGCATAGGCCAACTCGACGAGCTGGACGAGCCGGTCCAGGTCGCGCCCGCCACAGCATGCCGACAGCGGTTTGAGCCAGGCATAGATCGTGCGGCCGTAGCCGTCGTCCAAGAACTGCCGGCGCAGCGCGCGCCGCCAGCCGGGCCGCGGCCCGCTGGTCGGCGTAATCGCTCAGTCCCACGGTGCTCGCCAGCGGCGAATGGGCTACGTGATAGCGGGCCGGCATGTCGCCCGGATGGTCGGCCAGCTTGACCAGAGACAGCACCAACTGCACGGCGGCCGAATCGGTGAGCGGATTCCCCCCTTCCTGGCTGGCCGGCAGTTTTTTCTTGGAACGCAACAAGTGAATCAATTGCGCCACGGCCTTGTTCCGGCGGGTCAGCACGCCGATCGATTTGCCGGGGCATTCCGCGGCCAGCTTGGCCACGCGCTCGGCCGCGAATTCGAGTGTCGCGCGGGCTTGCTGTTTGGGGTCGGAGGCCCGCGGCGCGGCGCACAAGGCGGTATAACCGACCAATTGCGTTTTGGCCGTCGTATGCGGCTGGAACCAGTCTCGCCATTGCCGGGCCACGTCGACGTAGCGGTCCAGGGCCTGATTGGCTGGCAAGTCGGTAAACACCTGGTTGACCGTATCGATGACCGGCTGGCTGGAGCGATAGCTCTTGGAGAGCGACTGCTCGCTGACTCCCGGCAACTCGTTGCGCGCGGCGTCGAACAATTGCGACACGCCGCCCCGCCAGCGGTAGATCGCCTGCTTGACGTCGCCAACGCAGAAGAAACTGTGTCCGCTCGCGCCATCGCAGCAGGCCAGCGCGAACGGCTTGAGCACGTTCCACTGGGGAAGCGACGTGTCCTGGAACTCGTCGAGCAGCAAGTGGCCGATCGAAGTGTCAAGCCGCCAATGCGCATGCTGCATCAAGCCGTCAGCCAAACCGGTGGCCAGCAGGCGGGGCACGTCGTCGAATCGCAGTCCACGGCGCGCGAATTTCAGCCGCTGATAAACCTCGCCGTAGGCGGCCAGCAGTTGGTACGTGGCCTCGGTCCGATTGACGAGCTTGCCGACGATGACTCCGCGCGCGTGGCGGAGCAGCGGCTCGTAAAGCGCCGCCAGCAGTCGGCATCGACCGGCTTGCGATAGTACAGCCCGTCGCCGGCCAGCGCTTTCGCCAATCCGGTGCTGATGAAGCATTCCCAATCCTGCGCGCGGGCACGAGCGACGTCGGCCATGCCAGGCTTTGGCAACCTGGCTTCCGGCCGGCGCGGCGCGGCGGCCAGCAGTTCGATGGCCTGCTCGAGCTGGTCCGGCGGCAGCACGGGCGGCCGCGCCAGGGCGTGCCAGGCCGCGGCGATCCGAGTCGCAAAACACGCCGTAAAGCCCGGCGACGATATCGGCAATCTGCTGCGTTACCGAGCGGACGGCTTCGCCTTTGAACAGCAAGTTCAACAGGGCAGTCAGCTCCGCGGTCGATCCACCGGCCAACACCTGCCGGATGGCTTCCAGACGCAATGGCTCGTCGTCCAATTCGTCGAGGATCCGCCAGCCGCCGGGCAGACCCAGCTCGAGCGTGAAATTGCCGGCCAGTTGCACGAAGAAGCTATCCAGTGTGCCGATCCGCAGGCGATGCAATTCGCCGATCAGCTTTTTGCAGCAGCCGGTGACAGTCGGCCGCGCCCAGATCGCGGCCGATCGCCCGGGTCAGTTCGTCCCGGGCGACCGCGTCGATCGCCGCGTCGGCCAGCCGCACCACCACCCGGCCGAGGATTTCGCCAGCCGCCTTGCGGGCAAACGTCGAGGCCAGCACCTGCTCCGCCGGTTGGCCATCGGCGGCCAACTGCAGATAGCGGTTCGAGAGCTGGTACGTTTTGCCGGTTCCGGCCGAAGCCCGGATCACCACATTCGGCCAGCGGTGCGCAGCGGCGGTCATGTCTCGTCATCCTCCGCCTCGTCGGCCGCCAGGCTGGCCGCTGCGAACACATCGTCCTGGCAGATTGCGGCCAGGTCGGCGGTGAATGCGGCCGGTTCGCTGGCCGGCGGCCAGAACTTCTCTGCGCGAATGGCCCGGATCACTTCGAACGCCTTTTCGTCGGCCGCGAGCAGGTCGTCTTCGGTCCAGGCAGCCCGTTCTTCTTTGGTTTCGGCGGTGTTCTTGGGCAACAGAATGTAGCCCAGGTCGACCGGCCCTTGAATGCCGAGCGCCTGGCAAGATGGCGATACAAAGGCAACTGCAAGTCGACCCATTTCTCCTGGTCGCGGTGCGAATCGTCGGGACTCTGGGCCGAATCGCCGCTCTTGTAATCGAAAACGATTGTTCGTCCGTTGGTTTCGTGAACGTCGATGCGGTCAATGCGGCCGCGCAGGTACAGCGGCTGGCCGTCAACCACGAGCGGGCAGTCCTGGTCTTTGACTTCGCGCTCGGTGGCCTGGATTCGCCAACCGGCAGCGCACAGTCCGCCTGCCATCCGGCGAAAGCGACGAGCCGCATGCGGATTTGCTCGACCTGGATCCGGACGACGGCCAGCGATTGCGCTGCGAATTTTTCGATGGCCAATGCGTCCAACAGATCGCCGAGTCCGTCCGCGAGCTGGACCGAGTCCGTGCAGTCCGCCAGCGGGCTCTCGCCAAACTGCTTGAGCACTTCGTGCAACAGTGCCCCGAATTGCCCCGCGTCCAGCTCCTCGGCCGTGTCGCTGACCGATTTGAGCCCCAGCCGATGCCGCAGGTAATAGCGATACGGGCAGGCCAGATAATCGCGAAACTCCGTGACTCGCAGTGACGTCACCGGTCGAGCCAGCGGAATGGGCGGCGGGATCGGTAAGTCGATCGACGTGCGGCCGGCGCGCGGGCTGTGCGGCAGCAGCAGGCGACGCGACGGGCCACCGGGCGAGAAAAAATCCTTGGCCCGGTGGGCCAATTCGTCCGTCGAGCAGGCGAACAGCAGCCGGCTGGGCGCAAGCGGATCGCGCTCGCTGGTGCGGCGACCGGCGATCAGCTTCAGCTCGCCGCGCGAGGCGGCCAAAACGCCAAGCGCATAACTGTCTCGGGCGTAGCGGCGATCGTTGTCGTCCAGCGCCAGGCGCCGTGCGCAGGCGGTCGGGAAGGAACGGGTCGCCGTTTTGCGAGGCCGGCACGATGCCCTCGTTCAGACCGGTGACGACCAAAGCCCGGGCGTCATCCAGCGGCAACTCGAGCCAGCCGAGCAACTCGACTTCGCCGCCTTGTACTTGCGGCGGCACGCGGGTCGAACCGATCGCGCAATCAGGATCCGCAGCGCCTCGGCGCCCGTCGTGCGCGGCGCAAGCTGAGGGTCGATTTGCCGATACTCGGCCAGACATTCCGCGATCGCGTCGCAGGCGGCCAAAATCAGCCGATCGCGCGGCACTTCGCGGTCCAAATCGCCCGGGCCGTAAATCTCGACGACCAGGTGCAAAATCGGCTCCGCCCAGTCCGAAAGCGGTCGCCGCTCGCCGCTGAGTGGCTGTAGCAGGGAGTTCACTTCCGTGCCGACGCGGCGCACGGACTGGGTCTCGGACGGGTCGCCCAACCACTCGGCGCCCGCGGCTGCCGGCAAACGGTCGCTGTAGTAGACGTCGAGCGCCGTCAGGTAATCGTCGTCGATCCCGCGGCGGATCAGCCAATCGTGCAGGTCGGGATGCCGCAGCAGCGCCGCCAGCGAGCGATAGCTGCCCAGCTCGATTTGCTCGGCCAGCGCCGCGAGCAGCAAGGCGGGCGCACTTTGATCCAGCGGCGTTCCGGCCCCATAGCGGGCCGGAATCCCCGCCTCGGCCAGACGTTCTTCGAGATAGGGCACCACGCGCTCGTCCGGCACGCCGATCGTGATTTCGTCGGCCGAATACGCGCCGTCCCAAGCGGCAATCGCGCGAACCACGGCGTCGGCCTGCTCGGCCGGCCCGGCGACGACGTCGATCTGGCCACGCTCGATCGGCACCGGCACGTCTCGCCAAAGGGGCGCAATCAGGCAGCCGTGACCGTCAAAACGATCGGCCAGACTTTCGGCGCCAGCACCAGGGCGGTGACACGGTCGGCCACCTGGTCGAGCATCCCGCGCACCGTGCGATCCATGTCGACCATGGCCACCAGCACGATGTCGCAATCGGTGCGGCACAGCCGATGTTCAATGGCAAACAGCCGGGCGGTCTGGATGTCCCACAGATCGAGCCGATCCAAGATTTGCAAATACCGCTTTTCCAGCTCGGCCAGCGTTTTCCAACGCGCCGTTTCCAGGAAACCCTCGAGCTGGGGTCCCCGCTGGAGCACGTGCGAAAAATCCAGCGCGTCGGCGGCCAATTCGCGGTGCAGGGCAGCGAACGTCTGGGCCAGCGCGAGCCAGCCGGCCAGATCTCCCTCGGCGGGCAATCGCTTGACCAGCCGCTCGATCTGGTTGGGCCGGGCGGCCCGGATCGCCCGAATCCAGGCCAATTGCTGGGCCAGGTCGCCGGCAAACGGCTTTTTCTTCTCGTAGAGCAATTCCGGCAACTGGCCGGCCGTAACGATCCGCGGGGGCACGAGCGCCGCCGATTGCTGCTCGGCCAGTTCGACCAGGGCTTGCAGCAGCCGCCGGCTCGCCCGACCGCCCGGCGCGGCCACGATCAACCGCTCCAGGTCCAGCGCGGCGGCCACTCCGTACGTTTCCCAAAGGTAACCGGCGGCGACGTGCAGCGCCGGCCGGCTCCAATCGAAAAAAACTCTGCGGATCGGCATATTCTGGAATTGTAGACCGACTGGCCGCCGGCCTGAAGATGCGGCGGCTCGGCCGCGGCGGACGGCAAATTCCCGGCCAGCGATTTAGCGGCGGGCGATTTCACCGCCGCCGCAATTGTACTACCATGAGGCCTCCCTTTATTTCTAACCGATCCGCCGCTCGTCCGCCCATGAAAATCGCCGTCACCGACTACACGTTCGACGATCTTGGCATCGAGTCCGGGATCCTCACGCCGTTGGGCTGCCAGGTGGTTGGCCGCCGCACGCATGCCGAGGCCGAATTGATCGACCTGGTTTCCGATGCCGACTGCGTGATTACCCAGTTCGCGCCGGTCAACGCCCGCGTCATCGAGGCCATGCGGTGCGCAGGCGATCGTGCGTTACGGAATCGGGGTCGACAACGTGGACCTGGCGGCCGCCGCGGCCCAGGGCATTCCCGTGTGCAACGTGCCCGATTACTGCATCGACGAAGTTGCCGACCACACCCTGGCCCTGCTGCTGGCCCTGACCAGGCGGATCGTGGCCAACAGCAACTATATCCGCGCCGGAAAATGGGGGTCGGCGGTGCCGCTGACTTCGCTGCACGCCTTGAAACAACTGCACGTGGGCATCGTCGGCTTTGGGCGGATTGGCCGCGAGGTCGCCAGGCGGCTGGCCGCGTTCAAAAGCCCGGTACAAGTCTTCGATCCGCAGGTCTCCGCCGCCGAGATCATCCAGGCCGGATGCGAGCCGGTCGAACTGGCGCGGCTGCTGGAAACTTCAGACGTGGTTTCGCTGCACTGCCCTTCGACGGCGGCGACGCGCGGCATGATCGGCCGCGAGCGATTGGCGCGTTTTAAACCGGGAGCGCTATTGATCAACGTGGCTCGCGGCGACCTGGTGGACACGGCGGCGCTGGTCGAGGCCTTGCAAAACGGCCGCTTGAACGGCGCCGGATTGGATGTCTCCAATCCCGAGCCGATTCCCGCCGATCACCCGCTCCGTAGCCTGGACAACGTGGTGTTTACGTCGCACATTGCTTCGGCCAGCGTGCCGGCCGTGACCCGGCTGCGCAATTCCGTCGCTGAGACGGCCGCCCTGGCCGTGCGGGGCGAGCCGCTGCCCAATGTCGTCAACGGCGTGGTCACGCCCGCGCGGCGCTGAAAAACCGGGGGGAGATTGGCATTCATGGCATTGGCGCAGCGCACACTTGGCGAGTCAGCGCCCCCGATTTGAACCGCTTCGCGGTCAGCGTGCTGGAAGACCTGGGCGTCGGCCCGCAGGCCGCACGCACCACGGCCGACGTCCTGGTGACGACCGACACCTGGGGCGTATTCACGCACGGCGTCAAAGCGCTCCGCGGCTACGCACGCCGCTTGCGCGGGCGGCCTGCGCGCGCATGCCGCGCCGCGGGTCGTTGCCGAGGGGCCGGCTTGGGCCATCGTCGACGGCGATTCCGCTTTGGGAATGGTCACTTCCGTGCTGGCCATGCAGACGGCGATCGCCAAAGCCAAAGGCTGCGGGCTCGGATACGCCGGCGTGCGCAATAGTTGTCATTTCGGCGCGGCCGGCTATTACGCCGCCCTGGCTGCCGGACAGGACATGCTGGGCCTGGCGATGGCCAACGACACGCCGAGCGTCACCGCGCCAGGCGCGCGCGGCGCCATCACCGGCAGCAATCCGCTGGCCTACGCCGTACCCACTGGTAGCGGCCGTCCGCTGATGCTCGACATGGCAACCAGCGTCGTGGCCGGTGGCAAAGTGGCCGCGGCCCACGAGCACGGCCGGCCGGTTCCCGCTGATTGGGTGGTCGACCGCGATGGAATTCCTAGCACCGATCCGGCCGCATTCTTGCGCGGCGGTGCTCTGCGGCCAATGGCCGGCCACAAGGGATACGGCATCGGCCTGTTGATCGAATCGTTGGCCGGCGTGCTGACCGGCGCCGGGTTGACGCGGCAAATCCTGCCCTGGATCATCAGCGATCCGCGGCAGGCCACGCACCACGGCGCGGCTTTTATCGCCTTCGACGTCGGCGCCATTGAACCGATCGACCAGTTCAAGACACGCATCGACCATGTGATCGACGAAATTCGCCGGGCTCCCCTGGCCGCAGGAGCCGAGCGGATCTATTTGCCCGGCGATCACGAATGGGAAAATCGCGAGCGGGCGTTGGCCGAGGGCATTCTGCTGCCCGGCGACGTAGTGGCCAGCCTGCAAGGCCTGGCGGCCGATCTTGATTTCGACCTTGGCAGCCGCTTGCCCGGGCAAGCGAGCGCTTGATTGAACTTGCCCTTGAGGAACCGAACTGTGACCGATGACTCCACGCTCGGCGGCATCATTCCGCCCATCTTGACGCCCACCGACGACCGCGACAACGTCGACGAACCGGCCCTGCGCGGGTTTGTCGACTGGCTCATCGACCAGGGGGTCAACGGTCTGTTCGTCGGCGGTTCGGCCGGCGAGGGACCGCTGTTGGTCGAGCGCCAATGGCAGCGGCTGGCCGAGATCGTATTCGACCAGGCGCGCGGCCGCGTGCCGCTGATGATGGGCGTGCAGGACACGTCGACGCGGAAAGTGCTCGACAAGATTCGCCTGGCGCGCCAGATCGGCTACCGCTACTGTGTGGCCACGCCGACCTTCTACAACCCCTGCCGTTCGCCCGGCGAGCAGTTGCGGCTGTTTGCCGCCTGCTACGAGGCCGCGCAGCCGATGGAGCTGGTGGCCTACAACATCCCGCAGTTGACCATCTCGGCTGTCGAGGTCGAAACGTTTTGCGAGCTGGCCCGCCGCGGCTGGATCCGTTATTGCAAAGAGAGCTCGGGCAATCTGGAATTCGTCCGGCAATTGATCGCCCGAGGCGCCGACGTGGGGTTGGAAGTCCTGATGGGGGACGAGATGAACGCCGCGGCCGGCTTGCTGGCCGGCGCCCGGGGGCTGGTCAACCTGTGCATCAACGTCGAGCCGTCGACCTACTTGCAGTTGTTCGCCGCGACCCAGCGCAAAGATCTGAACGAGGCCAACCGCCTGCAAGCGCGGATCTGCGAACTGGTCAATCGCGTCGCCCTGGCCACGCCCAGTTTCGTGGCGGGGCCCAAGCACGTCATGGCGCGGCGCGGCTTTGGGCTGGGCCGTCCGCTATCGCCGCAAGAGCCGGTTGGCCCCGACCAGGCCCGGCAGATCGACGCGTTTCTCGGCGTCTAACCGCCGTTGGCAAGGCGGTAGCGGGCCAGCGCGGCGAGGGCGAGCTCGAGCGCGCAGTACCGAATCATTACGGAAGTGGCGGTGTTGGCCGCCGGTCTATACGGTGGACGGATCGGCGCCCAGGATTCCAACCTTGACGCCGTTTTGCCGCAGCACTTTCGTGGCCTTGCCGTTGACCATCAGCAGAACGACCAAGCCCACGCAAGGGACCAACGTTAGAATCCCGAGCAAGACGCCCTGAGCGGTGCTATAGACTTTCATTGCCAACATGAACACGAAAACCGTGCCGGCAATTCCCAGGATCAGAACTCCGACGGCGAGAACCAACCGCAAACTGGGTGGCAATGCGAATTGACAAATCACAGCCACGAAGTAGCCGAGAATGCACAACATGATTCCCCGTTGATACTTCGCCACGCTCCGCAAGTCTTCGCGACTGCCGCTGTTGATGCCAATAATGCCTTCGTTGATCGCCGGCGATCGGAATGGGTTTTCCGTCATGTGCTGACCTCATTTCGGTTCGGAGTGGTTGGGTTGGAGACGCGATTCGGCGCTTGTCGAATGAGATTCGACCCCGCTGCCTGGCGGGCAGCCGGCCCATTCTGATGCCCTGCCAACGGAAAAGCAATTATCTTGATCAAATGATCGGTTCCTGCGAAGGAAGCAGATGCTCTGCCGCAAGGGCGCGCAGGCCGCCGTGTCGAACTGCCGGTTCCAGCCACCCCGCTCGTCCCCGCGGCCGAATTGAGCTGACCGCAAAGCGACGTTGCCCGCACCGACCCGCTCGGGAATCTTTGGGCTATCCCGGGCAACCGGTCTTCCCCTAATGCGTAGCCGCTGCGCCGCCGCGGGCGGGAGCGGTGCGCTTGGGTGTCGCCGGCTTGGGCTTGGCGTTGGGGTCGGGGTTCGGCGCGGCGTTGGGGTCGGCCGGCTTGTTCGGGCCGGCGGTAAACTGGCCGAAATCGAAGAACCGCGCGTCGTCGATCTCCACGCGATTGGTCGATTGCCAGAACAAGATGCGGCGGGCCGCGGCTTGCGACGTCGGGCCCCCAGGCAGCGGCTGACGGAAGAGTTGCGCATCGCTGCGCCCGTCTCCTTCCAACACCAGCAGCGACTTTTTCTCGGCAAAGGTCAAGCGGTGGGCCCGGGCTGTGAAGTCGGATCCCTCGACCAGCGTGTTGCCCAGCGCTTCGAGCTCCAGAAAGCCGCGCTCTTCGCGGTTGCCCTGGGCCGGCATCCGCTCCGCCGTCTCGCGGACCGTCAGTTGATCGCAGTTGAGCACGACGGCTTCGGGTGGCAGGGCCTCGGGGTTCTCGGCATCGAGCTGCTGCTCCCAATTGGCCACCGGGCCGTAAACCGTTTTGACTTGATCGGCAAACGTCATCTCGCGCGTGTGCATGTTGCCGGTGATGCTGCGGGCGAAATGGACGTTCAAGTACGAGAGTTTGTTCTCGTCGTCTTCCGGTTTCTTTCCTTTGGCGGCAGCCGCCGGCGGGGCCGTTTTGGCCGCCGCGGGTTTTGCGGCCGGCGATCCCGGCGCGCCGATGCCCGACGGCATCCCGCGGCGCACGCTGGAAACCCAGCCGGGTCCATGGGCGTCGATGCCCCCCGTGGTATCGTTGATGGCCAGGTCCTGGGTCTGCACGCGATCGATCGACGACAGCCCTTTTTCGTCGAACGCGCGATTTTCCAGGAAAGCGCCCCCCTGACAAACGATCTGATCGATTTGCGCCGGTTCGCTCTTGGGACTGGCGGCGGGTGGATTGGAGAAATCGATGGTCCGCTTGAGGGTCACTTCGAGCCGCTCGGTGCGCAGGAGTTGCTGCGAGGTGTGCGCTTCGATGGTGCGCTCGAACAATGCGGCGCGGCCGTCGAAATTCATCCGGCCTTGCCAATTGATTTCCAGTTGTTGCGGGGCCGCCGGGCCGCGGCCGCGGACTGCCGCCGGCCGGCAGCGTCATCCGGCCCGCGCCGTCGATCCATAGCCGGTTCGAGCCGCGCGTCGAGTTGGATGTTGGTTCCGGAGAGAGTCATGCCACGGGCTTCGACGTAGGCCGGTCTTCCGGCCACGGTGACTTGCGAATCGGGGCCGTCGCCGCCGGCCAATTGCAGGCGGTCACCAGTTGCCAAGAGTGGTTTTTCGTCCGGTTTGGCGGTTTTGGATTCGCGCAGCTCGGCATTGCCCTGCATGAGCACGTCGGTCAGTTCGGTCTGGTCGCCGCGAACCGTGAAGCGGACTTGCACCTGTCCGCCGGCAAAGCGGAACTGCTGTTGGGCACCGGAATTGCGCTGGCCCTGGGCCTTGCGTTGATTCGGCCCGGCCGTGCCGGGCGGGTTGGGTGCGCCGGCCGTGACGGGCGCGGCTGTGAAGAAGGCCTCCAAGCGCCCCGTCGCGCCGCTGAGCGGCACGCTGTCCAGCCGCACGGACCCTTGCGCCAGGAGTCGCTTGGGACGCAGATCGCCGCCGCCTTGGCGACCGATACCGACGCCCGGCGACTGCGCTTGGGCGGACTGGGCCGGGTCGCCGGAAGACGACGGGTCGAGCCAGGCGTGGATTTCCTCGGCGGCCAGTGCGGCGGGCTTCGCCACTCCGCCCGGTCCGCGGCTGCCGATGTCGGAGATCCGCACGTGCGCTCCACCCACCAGCGAGACCATTTGCGCCGGCTGGCGCGAACCGGCTTCGGGCAGGCTGCTCTGGGGCTCGTAGCGCAGCTCCTTGGACCACTGCGCTTGATATTTCTGGGCCGGATTGCGCTGCATCGCGCCGTGCAAGGTGCCGGTTCCTTGCAGGCTGATTCGGCCGGACTTCACGTCGTACTCCAGCCGCTGGCAGCGCGCCTGGCCGCCGGTCGAAGGAGACCGCACGACGACCGGATTTCCGCGGGCCTCGACCAATCGCGCTTTGAGGTTCGAGGGACTGTCCGACGGCGGCTTGCCCGTCGCGCGGCTGGGCTTGGGTTTGGCGTTGGCCGGATCGCGGCGTTCGAAAAAAATCGACAACAGCTCGCAGTTCATCTGGTCGCTGGGGCCGTTGGTGTTCAGCCGCAGTACGTCCACCTGATCGTGAAACGTGGCGATGTTCTTGTCGAGATTGAAGCGAAAGGGGCCCTGGCACGTGATTTCCACCGGCGGCTCGGCGTTGCGCCGCTGCGGCGCTTCGTCCGGTTGGGCGCTGATGACGTTTTGCGGATCTTTTCCGCCCAGCAGCAGGTGCATGCGGACGTCGCGGAGCAGCTCGAACGACTTGACGCCGGTGATGCCGATCCCCTTCTTTTCGTCGCCGGGCTTGCCCTCCGCGGTTTTTTCGTGGCGCGTGAGCAGGATCGTCATTTCCCGGCCGCTGCCGTAACTGGGTCCGAAATGAAAATCGACCGGGTGCGGCGTGATGACGCGATCTTCGGTCAGTTCGACGTCGCGGGTGGTGACGCGCAGGTCGTCGGCGGCGCCCGGACGCGACAGTTCGCGGCGGATCGTGACTTTGCCGACCAGCGACCCGCCGATCAGCCGGCCGACTTTGGCCCGCTTCAAATCGAACGGTTCGTCGAACTTGAGGATCGCGCCCTCCGGGGCTTGAAGAATCACCGGCGGAGCCGTGAGCTCGTCGCGCGGCGCGTCGTTGCCGAAAAACACGACCGTGCAGGGGTGCAGCTTGACCCGGCCGTCGGGCAGGTTTTGATAATCCTTGATCAGCAACATGGCCCGTTCACTTTCCAGGATCTTGGGATTCTTCAGCTCCCACGAGCCGGGCGGAAAAAACGGCGTGAGCACGTCCGTGCGCGGTGGCGGCGGTGGCGGCGCCGGCCCGACGAATCCTTCGATCTTCTCGGCCGAGGGTTCGATCAGCGGCACCGCGGTCACGGCATAGGCGCAATACGCCGCCAGCACGATGCCGAAGCTGGCCGCGACTGCGCAGCAGCCGCGTGGCCATCGAGGGCCGGCTACCCGCTGGCGGGCTGCTCGGCGACGGGGTCGAGTGGCGACCGGCGGCACCGGCCGCGGCGCGAGTTGTGTCGGACCGCTGCGAGTCCGCCTCGGTGATGATCCGCGGCTGCGCCATCAATGCACGTACTTCTGCACCAACTCGTCCCAGCGCCGCTGCGCTTTGAGGACCATTTCGATCGTTTCGCGAACCGCGCCCTCGCCGCCGCGCAGCCCGGTCACCCAGTGGGCCGCCGCGCGCAATTCTGCGCAGCTATCGGCCACGGCCACTCCCAGCCCTACTGCCCGCACCGCGGGCAGGTCGGGCAGGTCGTCGCCGATGTAGCAGACTTGCTCCAGCGACAGGCCGAGCTGGTGCACGATTTCCTGCGCGGCCGGCAGTTTGTCTTCGGCGGTTTGGCGAACGATGTCGACTCCCAGTTCGGCCGCGCGAATCTTGACGATGTGCGAACTGCGGCCGGTTACCAGTCCAAATTTGTAGCCGGCCCGCTGCCAGAGCTTGATTCCCATGCCGTCGCGGATGTGAAAATGCTTGGTCTCGATGCCTTGATTGTCGAACACTACGCGACCGTCGGTCATCACGCCATCGACGTCGGCCAACAACAGTTCGATCGCCTGGCAGCGCTCGTCGAGTTTCATGAGGGTTCTCGCGGCGGACTTCGGAAGAGCGCGATCTTGGACCGCAGCGGGCCGGCGAATTTCGGGGGCGGAACCACTCGAGCCTCGACCGGCGGGGAGGATTGCAGGTCGCCAAACACGGCCACAACGTCGGTGATGTCGATCAGACCCAAGGGCCGCCCCTCGGCGTCGATCACCGGCAACTCGCTGATTTTCCTTTCCGCCATGATAGCGATTGCGTCAACCATCATCGATCCCTGCGGGACCGTGCAGGGCAGCGCGGTCATCACCTCGCAAATCGGGCGATCGAGCGCCGTGTCGCGGCGGCTTTCGAACAACCGGGCCAGATCGCTGTCGGTGAAAATGCCGCTCAGCTTGCCAGCCGAATCGGTCAGCATGATCGCGCCGCTGCGGCGCTTGGCGGCCCGGGGCAGGGCGAACACTTCGCGCACCGTCCGGGTTTCCGCCGCGTGGCGGCATTCGCTCAGCCGGCGCAGGTAATCGTCCACCTTGCTTAATTGCCTGCCCAAGTTGCCGGCCGGATGAAAGCGGGCGAAATCCTCGCGGCGGAAGTCGCGCATGCGACTGACCACCAGCGCGCAGCGCGTCTCCCACGGCCAGCATGGCAGTCGTGCTCGTGCTCGGAGCGAGTCCCAGCGAGCAGGCCTCCTTGAGCGGGCCAAGATCGATCGTTACCGTCGCCGCCCGGCCCAACCGGCTGGCTCGATTCCCAGTCACCGCCACGATCGGCACCCCCAACTCTTCGAGCGAGGGGAGCAATCGCACGATCTCTTCCGTCTCGCCGCTTTGCGACAGCACGAGCACCAGATCCTGATGATGGATCCGGCCCAGGTCGCCGTGAACCGCTTCGCCCGGATGCAAGGAATGGCTCCGCGTGCCGGTCGACGCCAGCGTGGCGGCGATCTTTTGTCCGATCAGTCCTGCTTTGCCCATGCCGGTGACAATCACGTTCCCCTGGCAACCGTGCAAATGCTCGACGGCGCGACAGAACTCGGCATCGAGTCGCTCGGCCAGCCGCAGCAGCGACTTGCCCTCGAGCTGGACGATCTCGCGCGCATAGCGCAGTTGCTCCTGCGACGCCATCTGCCCGCGGGGGTCCGAATGCCCGAGCGGCAGTGATTCGAACGGCGATGGCCCGAGTGGCCGTGGATCGCGCGATAACGGATCGATTGACATGGCTAGGTCGTCCTTGACCTGCGAGGGTCGCCGGGTTTCGACGCCTCGCTTTGTATATGGATTCGACGCTTGTGCCACGAAAACCGCGCGCTGTGCGCGGTTGTACGTGCTGGCAGGCCCGCCACTTACGGCGGGTCCCCAAGAGTGTAAAAATGGGAGGCGGGATTGTAGCCAGCAAGACTGGATGGGGCAATGTAAGTTGGATCCTCGGGCAACTGCGAAAAATCGGTTACTTTCGACCGACCAGCGCAAAAACCGCCGATTGCTCGGTCATTTCAAGGCCCCCGACGCACTTCGACGAGCCAAGCCGGTCCGACGACCCCTGCTGGCAGCGCGAATCTCGATCCCTTTCCGAGCCGGGGTGACAACAAGCGGACACGTAACGTCGACGACATGCATACGGCGTGCCAAGGCCGTTGGCGCGTGGGGCGGCTTATGACTAAAATGTCCATCCGCACACCCCGCATTGGTGCCGGCGCGATCGCACTTCCGCCGTCCCGTGTTTTTCAGCCCCGGAAGCGCGTCAGGAGATTGCCATGATCGTGACTGCCAAAGAACTGTTCCAGCATGCCTACGGCCACTATGCGGTCGGCGCTTACAACATCAACAACCTCGAACAGACGGTCGGCCTGTTCCGCGGCAATCTGGGTTTGCACAATGCCAACGACGAGCCGGTCGACGCGACCAAGAGCGCGCCGTTCATCATTCAGATCTCGCGCGGGGCGCGGTCCTTTACCGACAAGCGGTTCCTGGAAGCCATGATCCGGTCGGCCGAGGACGTGTTTCCCGAGGCGATTTTTGCCGTCCACCTCGACCACGGCACGGAAGAAGTCTGCTACGACTGCATCGACAGCGGCTTCTATTCGTCGGTGATGATCGACGCCTCGCACGAATCGTTCGACGAAAACATCGCCATCACCAAACGGGTTGCCGAGCGGGCCGCACGAGAAGGGGATTTCCGTCGAAGCCGAGTTGGGCATGCTGGGCGGCGTCGAAGAAGATATCCAGGTCTCCGCCGAGCACGCCTGCCTGACCGATCCGGACCAGGCAGTCGAATTCGTCAGCCGCAGCGGCTGTGATTCGCTGGCCGTGGCCATCGGCACGTCGCACGGCGCGTATAAGTTCAGCGGCAAGCAAGGCCTGCACTTCGACCGCATCGAAGCCATCAGCAAGCTGTTGCCGGGCTTTCCGTTGGTCATGCACGGGTCGAGCAGCGTGCCCAAGCAATGGGTCGAGCGCATCAACAAGTCTGGCGGCAAGATCGGCGATGCCAGCGGCGTCGCCGAAGACCAGTATCTGCCGGCGGCCAAACTCGGCGTAACCAAAGTCAACATCGATACCGATGGCCGGCTGGTCTGGTGCGCTATCTACCGCGAGGTCTTCCGCGACAAGCCGGGCGACTTCGATCCGCGCACGCCGGGCAAACCGTTCATGGCCGCCTACGCCGACTATATCACGCACAAGAATGCCAAGCTCGGGTCCGCCGGGCAGTTGGAGTCGTTGCGGGCAGCCCTGGGCGCGGCCGTCTGATACGCGCCTCGGTGACGAGCTCTTCTGTGACGGGCGCTGTTGTGGCTGCGCCGCCGGCATAGCGAATGCGCCGATTATGGCCCGGCGGCCTCGGAGAGCGGTAATTCGGCCGGCGGTGACTTGTGCTCTTCGAACGATCGATCGGAGCCGGCCTCCGCCAGGCGGATGATGAGGATTTTTTGCAGCAGCGAGTCGGCCTTGGGCTCGGTGAAGAAATGGTAGCCCAAGCTGCCGGGCCGATCCGGCTGGCAGGTCAGGACCAGCATCTGGCCGGGGGCGAGTTGCGCCTTGACCTTCAATTCCTCAAACACCCGTTTCGGCCGCGCCGCTTCCAGGCGAATGACTCCGTCCGCCGCGTTCCAGCGCTGTTGCTGTTCGCCATAGTGCAACTCGGGCAGTAGTTCGACCTGCACCCGGCCATCGGGCTGGCCGGCGGCGCGCAGCGCGAAGCGTCCTTCCGCCTTCGAGTACGTGCGGCCGACAACCTGGTCTCCCTCGCGCGTCAGCAAGGAAAGCTGGTTGTAGGCGTGCGATGCGATCACCTCGCTCCGCCGGTTGGGACGCACCGCCAGCAGCCGCATCGTGACCGCCGGCTCCTGCTCGACGTTGACGGTGTTTGCCTCGGATGCCTTGGGCGGCGCGTCGGTCAGGGTCAGCAACCGGGCCATTTCGACCGGCACTTGCGTGCCGATCAGGCCCGCCCTCAGACCGCTGTCGGCCAGCTCGCGGCGCGTTTCGGCGGCAAACGACTGCTCGTCGATTTCGTTCCACAGCGAACCGTTGAGTGTTCCGTCACCGACCGGGAAACGGGCGAAGAAGATTTCCAGCTTGACGGTTTCGGAAATCGCCGTCAGCGGCGCCAGGGGGCTTCGCCCGGATGATTGCGGCTCGATGAACCGGCAGCCGGACGCAACGAGCGACAGCATCAGGGCCGGCTGCCACATCAGGAACGACTTGCGGACCATAAGCGCTTTGAGAAATGACTATTCTGGATATCGATCCGAGCAGACAAGAGCCCCGGCACGACACGACCGATTTGCGGCGCCGCGCGATGAACCGGCCCCAAATGTCGACGTGTGAAGCTGGGCAAAACAGGGCAGATTTTGCGCGGGGCCTAGGGTACCGCCTCCGCCCGGCCCAAGTCAAGGGAGAAGCAGTCAAGGGAGAAGCCCGCGGGAAGTCGGCTCGATCCAAGTCTGCGACGCAGCGATCAGACGATTTTCGATTCAGCGGAGATGCGAAGGGGATGTGGGGAATTTGACGAGATAGGGGGGATGAAGAGAAAAAGACGATACGAGAAGATGGCGCTGCAAACGAAGAGATACGGGGATAGAGCAATCAGCCGGGCTCGCCCGGCGTCTGAATGAGCTTGGGCGCGGGAATGGTCAGGCCGTAGATCGGGCCGTGCCGGCGGTCCAGTTCGCGAAAGTCGTGGCGCAGAAAGGCGTGTAAAGCATCCGGCGGTTCCAGGCCCAGCCAGCGATCTACGAGCTGTTCGACCAACTGGTCGTATTGGCGCTGCGAATGGCTGTGCGCATAGCAGCGGCCGGCGTGCCGGCGCAAGTCGCCATCGAACTTGGGACTGACGTGCCACAGCTCATGGATCACGGTCGCCAGCTTGTCTCGCCAGGGAAGCTCGAGAAAACGAGGCAGATAGAAACTGAGCAGGTACAGCATCTCGCGGCCGGACTCGTCGAAGATGCGCTGAATCGTCCAGGTGCGTCCATGCCGCCGGGTCGTTCGGGAGCCATTCTCGAATCGCAAGGGCGTGAGGCTCGCCTGCATGCCATAGGGCACGGCTTTGCGGGCCTGGCAAAAACGGATCGCCACGCGCCCCATTTCGACGTGCGCCAACTCGGGCAGACGCCCACTGATATCCTGAGCCAGGCGGCGGATGTGCAGCGTAAAGTCGAATCCGCCGGACTCGCGCGGTGCCGAATTCAGACGCCGCAATTCAGCGGGCCGGGCTTTGTCGCGCTGCGCGGAGGCCCGGCGCGAGATTGGCAAAGGATCCAAGGGCAAGCCCCTCCTGGGTTGCCGTCGATAACCAAAGGTGCTCACGGCGCGATGCCTGCACGCAGGGCACCGTGATGCGCGCCTTGCGCTAGAGCCAACGGATACGCTCGATTGCGCCGATTCCTGTCCGGCTGTTACGATCCGGCGGCGACAGGTTGCGTCTCGAAAGTAGGCTTTTGGGCCCGTTGGGTTACGCGGTCGCGAACACCGACAAATTCGAGGATCGCCCGGGTGCCCGCATCGCCGAGCCGCGGCTTGGGGAGCCTGACAATCCGGGTATAGCCGCCCGGTCGGCCGATGAAGCGCGGAGCGACTTCGGCGAACAGCACGCGCACCGCTTGCTTGTCGCCAACCATCTGCAAGACGCGGCGTCGGGCCAGCACCAGGGGGGCCACGGCCTGGGCCCATTTTCTCCATTTGTCGCTCTTGCGCCAGGCCCGCCAGGCTTCGCTGTGGCGCTCGGCGGTAGTGGCGAACTGATCGGCGTCGCGGGCCGCTTCGATGGCGCGGCAGGCAATCGTAATTGCCTTTTCCACGACCGGTCGAACTTCCTTGGCCTTGTGGATCGTGGTAATGATGCGGCCCTTGACCTTCGGCTTGTTATCGTCGAGGTCGGCGTCCCGTTCGGTGAGGAACAGGGCGGCGGCGAGATTGCGCAGCAAAGCCCGTTGATGGCTGGGACAACGCCCGAGCGTGCGGCCTTTTCGTCGATGTCGCATGGCGTGAACTTTTCGCTCTTAAGTGGACTGGTGAACCGCAGGATTCGAACCGACCGAACGGCAAAACCAGGCTCGGGCGGGCGCGACTTCGGGCGGCAATTCAATAGGGGTAGCGCTTTGGATCGACAACGACCCGCGGGGTTCGTGGCTCAGGCGCCGGCCGAGGCCGGCACTCGCATGCCCAGCCGCAGCCCGAGCTCCGACAATTTCTCCTGGACTTCGCTGAGTGTCGTTTCGCCAAAATTGCGAACTTCGAGCAATTGGTCCTCATTGCGGCGCACCAAGTCGCGCACGGTGTGGATGTTTTCCGACTCCAGGCAATTCGTCGCCCGCACCGACAGCTTGAGGTCGGCCAGGCTCAGATTCAGTTTTTGCTCCAACCCCGGATCGTTGAGGGCAAAGCCGCCGCGCCCGGCCGCATGCACCCGCGACCCTAGCTCGCTGTACTGCACGAAGGGGTTCAAGTGCTTGCGCAAGATCTTGGCCGACTCGACGAGGGCCATCTCGGGATGAATCGAGCCGTTGGTCCAGATTTCCAGCGTCAGGCGATCGTAGTTGGTTTTCTGGCCGACGCGTGTTTCTTCGATCTCGTACCGCACGCGCACGACCTGGCTGTAGACCGCGTCGATCGGGATGATGCCGATCTCCTGCACGTTGGGGCTGTGTTCGGTTGCGGGCACGTAACCGCGACCGTTCTCGACGACCATTTCCATCACGAACGGCACGTCGTCGGTCAAGGTTGCGATGACGT
This sequence comes from uncultured Planctomycetia bacterium, assembly GCA_963699445.1. Lineage (GTDB taxonomy): Bacteria > Planctomycetota > Planctomycetia > Pirellulales > PALSA-1355 > CAWCAX01. Next base: position 622,506 of record CAVOTX010000010.1, on the reverse strand, counting down.
GGTGCTTGTTGATCACCTCGACCGATTCGTCGGTCTGGATGTCGGCGCCGGTGACCACGCCCTTGGTGTGCTTCTCGATCCGCAAAACGCGGGTCGAATCGCTATGGTTCTTGACCACCAGCGATTTGACGTTGAGCACCACGTCGGTCATGTCTTCGACCACGCCGGGCAAGGTGGTGAATTCGTGCTGGGCCCCGTGCACCTTGATCTGCGTGATTGCGCTACCTTCCAGGCTGGAGAGCAAAATCCGCCGCAAGCCGTTGCCCACCGTCACACCGAAGCCGCGCTCGAACGGCTCGGCCACGAATTTGCCGTAGGTGCCTGAGAGCGTCTTTTGGTCGCAAACGACGAGACTCGGAAGTTCCAGCCCACGCCATCGAATGTGCATACTTGGTCTCCCTCTAAGCAGCGGCGGCGGTGTCTTGGCGGCCCGCCGAGCTGGCAACAAATTGAGAAACGAATTAGTGGGGCTTGAGCCCTGTCGGCAACGGCGCCCCGCGGAGAATAGCATCCTTGCGGAAACAGCATCCTTGCGGAAAAAATCGCCCTTATTGCGAACAGAGCTCGATAATGAGTTGGGTTTCCACGGGAATCGAAATATCCTCGGCTTCCGGGTTGCGCAGGACGCGACCTTCCGGAATGGCGCCTTCGGCCAGCCCGAGGAAGTCGGGCACCGTGCGGCGGTGTTCGGCCAGGTTCGACTGCACCATTTGCAGGCTCTTGGCCCGGTTCTTCACGCGGATGATGTCGCCCGGTTTGACGATATAGCTGGGGATATTCACGTGATGGCCGTTGACCGTGATATGGCCGTGAGCCACCAATTGCCGCGCTTGGGCGCGACTCAGGCCGAAACCCAGCCGATGAACGACGTTGTCCAGCCGGCGCTCCAAAAGGCTCATCAGCGCGCTGCCCGTATTGCCCTTGGTGCGGGTGGCCCGCTGGAAATAGCCGCGGAACTGCCGCTCGAGCACCCCGTAGTAGTGCTTGACCTTCTGCTTTTCGCGCAAGTGCAAGCCGTAGTCCGTCTGCTTGCCGCGGCGGTATTGGTGCATGCCCGGCGCGGTGTCGCGGCGCTCGATGGCGCACTTGGGCGTATCGCAGCGAGTTCCCTTGAGGAATAGCTTCAGGCCGTCGCGACGGCAGAGTCGGCAGACCGGTCCGGTGATTCGAGCCATACGTCTCTCTAACGATGTTTGCGGATAGGCACGGTGCGGTAAATAAACAGGCTCTTCCTACACGCGCGCCGTTTCTTGGGCGGGCGGCACCCGTTGTGCGGCAACGGCGTCACGTCTTCGATCGACTTAATCGTCATGCCGGCGGCTTGCAAGGCGGTGATGGCGCTCTCCCGGCCGCTGCCGGGCCCCTTGACCCGTACCTCGAGTTCCTTGACGCCGTACTTGGCCGCTTTTTCAGCCGCTTGCTGCGCGGCCATCTGGCCGGCGAATGGCGTGCTCTTGCGGCTGCCCTTGAAACCGGTGGTGCCGGCGTGGCCCAGCACAGGGTGTCGCCTTTGGTGTCGGTGATCGTGACGCTGGTGTTGTTGAACGTCGCCTTGATGTGGGCAATGCCCACGGTGACGTTTCGCCGCGTCTTGCGTCGCTTGCTCTTAGCCACAGGAAACCTTGCTTCGGAAAGTGATTGGATTCGTCCGGCGGACCTGGCGGTCCACCTTTGCGGTTGGCTGGCCCACCTTTGCGGTTGGCTGGCGATGTCGCGAGCAGGCGGCTTGTCGTCGGCCGCAACCCACGCTTCTGCGAGGCAGGCCTATCTCAGATCTTTCACGCCCTTCTTACCGGCGACGGTCTTTTTCGGGCCCTTGCGCGTGCGCGGCGTTCGTTCGTGTGCGCTGCCCGCGCACCGGCAGTCCGCGGCGATGCCGAATTCCGCGATAGGAACCGATGTCTTTGAGCCGCGAGATATTCTGCGCCACCTGCCGGCGGAGCTGCCCTTCAACGGTGTAGTCTTTGTCCAACAGGGCGGCCAAGCGCGCCACCTCGTCCTCGTGCATGTCTCGGGCCTTGCCGTGCGGATCGATGCCCGCCTTGTGACACAGCTCGCGGGCAATCTTGGGCCCCACGCCGTACAAATACTGCAGCGATATGACGGTCGGCCGATCGCTGGGAATATCCACGCCGAGTAAACGCGGCATCTTGAACACACTCCTGGAATCAATCCGCCCAAAGCGGACAGGTGACAACTGACTTTCCACGCAGGCACCGGGCCTGCAAACAACTCCCACGCGCACCAGGCACAGACGCCGGCAAAGCATTACTATCCGCTGGCGCTTCGCCGGCAAAGCCTTACTGCTAGCCCTGCCTCTGCTTGTGTCGCGGGTTGGAGCAAACCACATAGACCGTGCCCTGACGGCGAACGATCTTACAATTCTCGCAAATTCTCTTTATGCTCGCGCGGACTTTCATGGCATCGATCGGCAGCAAGGTTTCGACTTTGGCCAAAGCGTATGAATATACGCCCTGACGGACAATTTCATCAAGGCCCCCAGGGCACATTTTTTGCTCTCGGGCGGCAATGCCGAGCACGCTGGCGACGCCGATTGCCTGGAAAACGGGTCGTCCACGGTGCGCCGCAAGCATTTTTCCAGCGGCTGCCCGGCGGCAATCCTCTCCATCGACCTACGACTCGGGCGGGCAATCGACCCGCCGTGGCGCGACGGTGCAACTCACTTTGCGGCAACGTGTTTGCCTGGTTTTTCATCCGGCCCGCCAGTCAATATCCAGGGACCGTCTTCGGTAATCGCGATGGTGTGCTCGAAGTGGGCTCGGTTTGCCGTCTTGCGTCGACTGCGTCCAGTGGTCCGGCATGCCTTTGACCAGCTTCGTGCCCAAGTTGACCATCGGCTCGACGGCAATCACCAGGCCCGGTTCGATCTGAAAGTCGCCACTGCGGCGGAGTTGGGCGCTGACGAAATTGGGCACTTGCGGATCCTCGTGCATCTCGCGGCCGATGCCATGACCGACAAAACTCTCGACGACCGAAAAACCCTGATTGCGCGACGTAGCTGCCCATTTCGGTGGCCACTTCGCTCCAGCGGCGTTTGCGTCCGATCAGGTCGATCGCCAGTTCAAGCACGCCCCGGGTGACGTCCAGCAGACGCTGAGTTTCGGGGGCGATTTTACCGACCGGATGCGTGACGGCCGAGTCGCCGCACCACCCGTCCAGCTTACAGCCGGTGTCGATGCTGACGACGTCTCCCTCGCGGAGCACGCGCGGGCCGGGAATGCCGTGAACGACTTCCTCATTGACGGAGATGCACGTCACGGCCGGGAATGGGACCTTTCCGGGCACTCCCTTGAACAACGGGATCGCGCCATGTTCGAGGAAGAATTTTTCCACGGCGGCGTCGATTTCGCCGGTGGTGGCCCCCGGCTTGACAAGCGATCCGGCCAACTGGTGGGCCTGCCAGACCAGCAGGCCGGCCTTGCGCATCTGGGCGATTTCACGCGAGGATCGAAGTATATGCACGTCTGTCCCTCAAGCTATCTTGGACCGGCCAGGCCTCTGCCCCCAGGCCGCTGCCGTCCGATCGATTCCTGACTGCCGCCAGACTCTCGGGCTGGTCACCGCCGAGACTGGCGGGCGACCTGCGTCGGCCGCTGGCGGCTCGAGGCCGACGCTCGTCCCTTCCCGAATCTCTTCTCGCAGGATCTCGCCGGCCGAGAGTTGTGGCACTCCCAAATAGGCCAAGAGTCGCTGGCTTTGGATGCCTTTGTCGGAACCAGGCGGGTCGAGAAAAACGATACGCATGGATGTTTACGCCGCGGCGCGCGTTGCCCTGGCCCACCGGCCGCTGCCCTGACGGCTTCGATCAACTCTCCAGCAGGCCGCGATAGTTCCGCATCACCAAATGGCTGTCGATTTTCTGAACCAGGTCGAAGGCCACGCTGACGGCAATCAACAATCCGGTGCCGCCAAAGAAGCTGGCCGCCTGGAAGGGGATATTGAATACGTTGGCAATCACGGTCGGCGTGATGGCCACCACGGCGAGAAACCCGGCCCCAACGTACGTGATGCGGACCATGACCTTTTCCAGGTAATCGGCCGTCCGCTTGCCCGGCCGATAGCCGGGAATGAACGTGCCGAAACTCTTCAGGTTTTCGGCCATGTCCTTCGGGATTGAAGGTGATGGCCGTCCAGAAATAGCAGAAGAAGTAAATCAGCACGACGTACAGCACGTTGTAAATGAACGAAGTGCCGCGGGTGAACGCGTCATGCAATCCGGCCCACAGATCGGCTGTTGGGATATGCTGCGCCAGCCAGTTGAACGCAGCGACGGAAACATCAGCAAGCTGCTGGCGAAAATGATCGGCATCACGCCGGCCTGATTGACCCGCAGCGGCAAGTACTGCCGCGTGCCGCCGAAGACGCGACGGCCGCGGACGTGCTTGGCGCTTTGCGTGGGAATGCGCCGCTGTCCGAGCGTGATGAACACCACCCCGGCCACCACCGCGACGAAACAAGATTGCCAGCAAGACCAGCACCTCGATCCCCAGCTTGCCGACGCCGCCCCCGGCCAGTTCGAGCGTCGATTGCTGCAACAGTTCCCACCCGGCGCCGGGCATGCCGGCCAGAATGCCGGCCATGATCAGCAAGCTGATGCCGTTGCCGATGCCGAACTCGTCGATCTGCTCGCCCAGCCACATCAAGAAGATGGTGCCGGCAGGTCATCGTCAGCACGGTGACGACTTGCCACATCGAAGCTGAGATGGCCGCCGGCGTCGAGGAATTCGGGCCGCACCATGCCCTTGTTGCTGCAGCAGCCAGCCCAGGTAAACCCAGCTTTGGCCGATGCACAAGCAGCACGGTGGCATAACGGGTGTATTCGTTGATCTTCTTGCGGCCGGCTCTCGCCCTCTTTTTGCAACCGCTCCAGCGGGGCCAGACGCTGCCCAGGAGCTGAAAAATGATCGAGGCCGAAATATAGGGCATGATTCCCAGGCCGAAGATCGTGACCTGGCTCAGCTGAGATGGCGCTGAACACGGCCACTTGCTGGAAGCAGCGCGCCCAGCCCGGTATTGCTCTTGGCCATCGCCGCCATCGTCTGCTGATCGATGATCGGCAGCGGGATCCACCAGCCGATGCGATAGACCATCAGCAAACCGAGCGTGAAGAGGATCTTCTTGCGCAGTTCGGGAATCGTGAAGACGATACGCAGTTTTTCCCACATGGCGATCCTCCTCCTCGAGCCAGCGGCCCAAAAACGCCGAACTTTCCGGGCGAATCCGTTGCGCCCATTGAGCGATCAGCTGCTGCCGACAGCCTCGAGCTTTCCGAACGTCAGGCCGGCTCGCCGAACCGGAACGATCCAAGGCCGGTCGTCCGGCGAGCACCTGTCCGACGAATCTCGCCGGGCGCGGCTCTTGCCGCGGGCCCGATTTGCCACCCGAGACCGCTAGGCTTTCTTGACTTTCTTGGCTTTTACGACCGGCTTGGGCCGGCTAAGCACGACGACTTCGCCGCCGGCTTGTTTGATCTTCTCCAGCGCGCTGGCGCTGAAACTGTGGGCGGAGATCTTCAATCGCTTCTTGAGCTCACCGTCGCCCAGGATCTTGAGCACGTCGTAACGACCCTTGGCCAGGTTCTTCTGCTTGAGGGCATCGGGAGTGACTTCGTCGCCGGCGTCGAACACGGCTTCCAGATCGCCGACATTGACCACCACGACGACGTCGCCCCACTGGTTGTGGAAACCGCGCTTGGGAATTCGGCGGATGAGCGGCGACGCACCGCCTTCGAAAATCGGACTGGCCGACCAGCCAGCCAACTGGCCCTGCCCCTTGTGACCGCGGCCGCTGGTCTTGCCGTGGCCGGAGCCGACGCCGCGGCCGACGCGCTTGCGCTTTTTGTTCTTCTTGATACCGACGTTGACGTCGTGCAGGTTCATGACAGCGTGACTCCTCGCAGCCGTTCCACGTCGTGCCGCGTGCGCAGTTGCTGCAAGGCCGCCATGGCGGCCTTGACGAGATTCGTGGGATTGTTCGAGCCGAAGCTCTTGGTGAGGATGTTGTGGATGCCGGCCGCTTCGCAAACGGCGCGGACGGCGCTGCCGGCGATCACGCCGGTTCCCGGCGCCGGCGGGCACCAGCACCACGCGCGCCGCGCCGTATTGCCCTTCTACCCGATGTGGAATCGTGCCGGCATCGAGCGAGATTTCGATCATGCTGCGGGAACCCTCTTTGAGGCCTTCTCGACGCTGGGCGGAACTTCGTTGGCCTTGCCGTAGCCCCAGCCGACCTTGCCGCGACCGTTGCCGACCACCACCATGGCCGCGAAGCTGAAGCGACGGCCGCCCTTGACCACGGCGGCGCAGCGCTTGATCTTCACGACTTTTTCGATCAGTTCCCCACGGTTGCTTTCGTTGGCCACGGTCTACGGCTCCTCAGAAATGGATGCGTTTGGCGGTGCAGTGTCGGGCAATATGTTCTTGGGCAGTGCGTTGCGGGACGGTACTTCGCTCGGCCATGAGTCGTTTGATCGGCCCCCTAGAAGGCCAGTCCCGCCTTGCGGGCCGCCTCGGCCAGGGCTGCCACGCGGCCATGATACTGGAATGCGCCCCGGTCGAAAGCCACTTGCGTGATTCCGGCGGCCAAAGCGCGCTCGGCAATGGCTTTGCCGACTCGCTCCGCCGCGGCCTTGTTGCCGCAATACTTCAGGTCGCCGCAAACGTCCTTATCGGCCGTGCTGGCAGCCGCCAGCGTGCGGCCGGCCACGTCGTCGATGACCTGCACATACATGTGCTTGTGGCTGCGGAAGACCGTCATGCGCGGCCGCTCGCCATTGCCACGGGTCCGTTTGCGCACCCGCCAGCCGCGCCGCTGACGTTGATTGACCTTTGCCCTTGCGTGGTTCACGGCAGTACTTTCGCTTTTCTCGATGCGTTACGACAGATCTCAACCAGACGTATCTCTGCCAGGCGACGCCCCATGCGCTACTTGGTCATTGCCTTGCCGGCCTTGCGGCGGACCACTTCGCCGTCGTACCGAATGCCCTTGCCCTTGTAGGGTTCCGGCTTGCGAGTGGAACGGATTTCTGCGGCGAACTGGCCGACCAATTGCTTGTCGGTGCCTTTGATGACGATGTGCGTCTGATCGGGGCAGGTCACGGTCAGTCCGGCGGGAATCGGCATTTGAATCTCATTGGCGAAGCCGACCCGCAACTGCAGGACACCCTTCTGGATGGCGGCCAGGTAGCCCACGCCGACGACTTCCAGTTTCTTTTCGTAGCCCTTGGTAACCCCCACCACCATGTTTTGGATCAGCGGCGCGGCTCAGGCCGTGCAGGGCCCGGGCCTGCCGCGAATCGCTCTCGCGCGAAATGCGGACTTGTTTAGCGGTTTCGTCAAACAGGACGCTGACGTCGGGGCGGAATGCCCAGTGCAGCTTGCCCAGCGGCCCTTCGACCGAGATGCTGCCCTCGGCCACGCCGACTTTGACGCCGCCAGGGACGAGCACCGGTTGTTTGCCAATTCGCGACATGATCGTTTATCCCAAAAAATCCGTGGCGACCCGAGTGTGCGGCAAGGAATCTTCCGAACCCAAATCCGCGACGAACTCAATTCCGCCGACTAGCGGACTACCCTGCTGCCTACCGAAACGTGCCTACCTGAAACGTGCCTACCACAATTCGCACAGCACTTCGCCGCCCAGCTTGCGCTGGCGTGCTTCGCGGTCGCTGATGACGCCCCGGCTGGTGCTGATGATCTGAATTCCCAATCCGTTGAGGACGGGCCGCAAGCTGGCCGGCGCCGCTATACACCCGGCGCCCCGGCTTGCTGACGCGCTTGATGTGCCGAATCACGCGCTCGCCGTTGGGGCCGTATTTGAGTTCGATTTTCAATTGGGCCACGGGCTCGGCGGCCACCTCCTGCCAGTCCCAGATATAGCCTTCGCGCTTGAGCACTTCGGCCAATCCGCGTTTGACCTTGGACAGCGGCATCGTGACACTTGGCCGTTCAACGCGCACCGCGTTGCGGATGCGGGTCAACATATCGGCGATGGGGTCAGTCATCATATCGTTGAGGTTCCCTTACCAGCTCGCCTTCTTAACGCCCGGAATCAGCCCCTTGTCGGCCAGTTGCCGGAAGCAGATCCGGCAAATGCCGAACTTGCGATACACCGCCCGCGGGCGCCCGCAGATCTTGCAGCGACGAACCAGCCGAGTGGAAAATTTCGGCTTGCGGTTTGCCATCGCAATCTTCGATTTACTCGCCATAAGAATTCCTGTTCGCGATTGGTTTGATCGGGCCCACTCGAATCGGCCGGCCCAGCGTTCGTCCAGCGGCGTGCATCAAGCGGCGCCGGCCTTGCCCTGGCTGCCGGTTTCCGTCTTGAACGGCATGCCCATGCCGCGCAACAACTCACGCCCCTCGTCGTTTTCGTTCGTACTCATCACTATCGTCACGTTCATGCCTTGCGGCCGCTGGAACTTGTCCGGGTTGAGTTCCGGAAACACCAACTGCTCCTGGAGCCCCAGGCTGTAGTTTCCGTGGCCGTCGAAGGCGTTGGGATCCAGTCCGCGAAAGTCGCGCACTCGCGGCAGCGCCAAGCGAGATCAAGCGATCCAGAAACTCGTACATCCGCGGCCCACGCAGCGTCACCTTGCAGCCGATCGGCATGTCTTCCCGCAGGCGGAAGTTGGCGATCGCCTTGCGGCTGCGAGTGACCATGGCCTTTTGGCCGGTGATCTGGGCCAGCGCCGCGGCGGCGTCCTCGACGTGCTTTTTCTCGGTGATCGCGCTGCCCACGCCCATGTTGACCACGATCTTCATGATCCGCGGCAGCGAATGACGGTTGGTGCGTCCCAGCTTCTCGGCCAGCGCCGGCAGGATCACTTTTTCGTACCGCTCTTGCAGCCGCGGGGTGACGGGCTTTTCCTGCGGTTTCGCCTTGTCGGCCTTCGCGTCGGCTTTTTCTTTCTTGGCCATCACGACTCTCTCGCTATCTTATCCGGCACTAGGGGCCGACTCGGCGGCCCTGAATTCCGCCCCGAACTTATATCCGACTCACCGTCTGTTTACTTGCTGTTCGCCTTCGCGCTGCGCCCGGCGCGATCGCGCCGATGGCGGTGTTGCACTTCTTGCAGTACCGGTCCTTGCTGCCGTCGTCCCGCAGCCGGGCGCCGGTTCGGGTCGGCTTGTTGCAGGCGCTGCAGACCAGCAGCACGTTCGAAAGCGAGATCGGCATTTCCTTCGATAACCGCCCGCCCTGCAGATTGCGCTGGCTGCGGCGGACGTGCCGGTACACGCGGTTCACGCCCTCGACCACCAGCTTGTTGTCGGACCGCATGACCCGCAGCACCTTGCCCCGCGTGCCGCGATCGTCGCCGGTGATGACTTCCACGATGTCGTCGACTCGAATATGCATCACACCACCTCGCTCGCGAGGCTCACGATCTTCATGAAATTGCGGTCACGCAGTTCACGGGCAACGGCCCCGAAGATGCGCGTGCCGCGGGGATTCTTGTCGTTGTCGATGATCACGATGGCGTTCTTGTCGAAGCGGACATAACTGCCGTCCGACCGACGGGTCGGCTGGCGGCAGCGGACGATGACCCCGCGGACCACGCTCTTCTTCTTGACTTCGCTGCCGGGAATCACGCTCTTGACGCTGCAAACCACGATGTCGCCCAGCCCGGCCGTTCGCCGATGGGTGCCGCCCAACACCTTGATGCACATCACCTCTTTAGCGCCGGTGTTGTCGGCCACGTCGAGCCGGGTCTGCATCTGAATCATCTTGCTACACCTGACTTTTCAATGTCTCTGTGCTGGTCGCGTCTATTTGTTCGTTGCGATTGACTATTCGTTGAGTTCGTGAGCCTGTTGCGATTGCGAACCTGGCGTCCGACCCATCGCGGTCACAGTGTTTCGGGCTCGTCCGGTTTGGAGGCGGCCCGCATGGCCGCCATGTCGACCAGCCGGCTCTTGGTCAGCACTCGCACCAGTTCCCAGCGCTTGGTCTTCGAGCGCGGCCGCGACTCGACGATCTCGACGGTGTCGCCGATGTGCGATTCGTTGGCTTCGTCATGCACGTGGCAGACCGTCTTGCGATGCAGGATCTTGCCGTACTTCGCATGCCGGACCAGGCGGGGAATCTCCACCCGGCGAGTCTTTGCCATCTTGTCCGTCATCACCACGCCGATCTCAACACGCTTGGGCATTACTTGGTTCCCTGCTGATCGTTTTTCTTTTCGCCCGCGGTCGGCTTGACGACTGGGGCGGCACCCGGCTTGGCGGCCTGGCTGCTGCTTGCTGCGGCCAGCCGCGCTCGCTCGGCTTGAATGGTCTTTGTCCTGGCGATCGTCCGCCGCGCTTGCGCAGTTCGCTGGGGGCGTTCAACCGCTCGGTCTGGGCCTTGATCCGCAGGCGGAACAAGCTTTCGGCCGATTCTTTGAGCGTAAATCCCAACTGCTCGTCGCTCATTTCGCGCAGTTCCGTGGCTTTCGTCATGGCCGATCCCCTACCCTAGAAACTTCCCCGCACCCGGCGACCCCGTCGCCCCCTGAATCCGCTGCCCCCTGAATCCGCTGCCCCCTGAATCCGCTGCCCCCTGAATCCGCTGCCCCCTGAATCCGCTGCCCCCTGAATCCGCTGCCCCCTGAATCCGCTGCCCCCTGAATCCGCTGCCCCCTGAATCCGCTGCCCCCTGAATCCGCTGCCCCCTGAATCCGCTGCCCCCTGAATCCGCTGCCTGCCGACTCAATCGCCGCTACTCGACGGCGTGAGGAATCGCACCCGCACCGGCATCTTGTGAGCCAAGCGCGAAAAGCAAATCCGGGCCGCCTCTTCCGCCACGCCCGATATCTCATACAACACCGTCCCCGGCCGAATCACCGCGGCCCAAAACTCGGGCTCGCCTTTTCCCTTGCCCATGCGGGTTTCCAAGGGAATCGAGGTGATCGACTTGTGGGGAAACACGCGGATGTACAAACGGCCTTCGGTGCGCAGGTACTGCTGTGCCGCAATACGACCGGCTTCGATCGTCTGGGCGCTGAGCCAGCCGCCTTGGGTCGCCTGCAAGGCAAAGTCGCCAAGCACCACCCGGTTGCCACGGCTGGCCTTACCTCTTATACGTCCTCTTTGGCTTTTTCGATGCTTGACCCTCTTGGGCATCAGCGCCATCGGTCGATTCCTCTTGATACATGCCTTGATTGACCCACACCTGGACGCCGATGTGTCCCTGGGCCGTCTTGGCTTCGGTGAAGCCGTAATCGATCTTTGCCCGCAAGGTCGACAGCGGGATCGAGCCGGCGATCGACTTCTCGCGGCGGGCCATTTCGGCCCCGCCCAGCCGGCCGGCCAACTGGATCTTGATCCCCTTGGCGCCGGCTTCCATCGTGGTTTCCATCGCCCGCTTCATGCAGCGCCGGAAGCTGGCTCGCTTGGCCAACTGCTCGGCGATATCCTCGGCCACCAACTGGGCCTGAATTTCCGGCCGGGCGATTTCCTCGATCTTGATGTTGATCCGGCGGCCGACCAGGTCCTGCAATTCGTTCTGCAGCCGCTCGACCTCTTGGCCCTTGCGGCCGATGATGATGCCCGGCCGGGCCGTGTGCAGAATCACCTTGACTTCGTCCCGCGTCCGCTCGATCTCCACCTTGGGAATTCCGGCGAACTTGTATTTCTCTTTGATGAACTTGCGCAGCTTCTGGTCTTCCAGCAGCAGGCTGCTGAACTCCTGCTTCGACGCATACCAGCGGCTCTTCCAGCCCACCATGATGCCCGTGCGGAAGCCGATCGGATTGACTTTTTGACCCATAAGAAACCGTCCTGTCGCCGTGAATGCTTGCTGGTCTCAATCGTGCTGAAGGGGCCCGCGGCAGGCAAGTTGCCCCGCGGACAGCCATCGTTGTAAGTGCCGTTAGATCGCCGAATCCACCGTGATCCGAATGTGTGACATCCGCTTCTTGATCATGAACGCCATGCCGCGAGCCCGCGGGCGAATGCGCTTGAACATCGGGCCGTCGTCCACCCGGGCATCGACCACCACCAGGTCCTGAATCGAGGGCGCCCGCTGGTCCTCGGCATTGCCCAAGGCGCTCTTGAGCACCTTTTCCAAATACCGGGCACCGCGCTGCGGCTGATAACGCAACAGGTCCAGCGCCTCGTCCGCGTGCTTGCCGCGGATCAAGTCGCCAGCGGGCGCACCTTGCGGGCGCTGATGCGAGCGTAACGATGTACTGCTTCGTAGGCCATGGTTGACTCCTTGTTGACTTCCCGGGGCCGGCTTTCGCCCGACCCGACTGCCGGCTACCTCTTGCTGCCTGATTCCTGTTGCTGCCTGATTCTTGCTGTCTGTTTACTTCTTCTGGCCCTTGCCGCCGTGACCGCGGAACGTTCGGGTCGGGGCGAACTCGCCCAATTTATGACCGACCATGTCCTCGGTGACGAACACCTTCAAGTGCAGTTTTCCGTTATGCACCATGAACGTGTAACCGACGAACTCCGGAATGATCGTGCAAGCCCGGGCCCAGGTCTTGATCGGCTCCTTGCTGCCCGAGAGAGCCAAACGCTCCACCTTGGCGAACAGCTTGGGGTTAACGAACGGGCCTTTCTTGAGCGATCTTCCCATGCCTGGAAATCCTGTCTTTCGGTCCGGCGTCCCGCGGAACGCCAAAAACTATTCTTCCCCTGACAACGGTTCCTCAACGAATCTTGATCTGCCCATAACGCCGCGAACGGCGACGGCGGATGATTGACGAATTCGACGGCTTGCGCCGCTTGCGGGTGCCGCCGCCCTTGGCCGGCTTGCCTTCCGGGCTGACCGGATGCCGGCCCCCCTTGGTGCGACCTTCGCCGCCGCCGTGCGGATGGTCGATCGGGTTCATGGCCGTGCCGCGGACGTACGGGCGAATTCCCTTCCAGCGATTGCGGCCAGCCTTGCCGATCACGATGGCGTCGTGGTCCGAGTTGCCGATCGCGCCGATCGTCGCCCGGCAGGCGGCCGGCACGCGGCGCACTTCGCCGCTGGGCAGGTTGATCTGGGCCCAATCGGCCTCGCGGGCGGCAAGCGTGGCGCTGACGCCGGCCGATCGGCACAGCACGCCGCCGCGGCCCGGCTGCAACTCGATGTTGTGGATCGGCATGCCCACCGGAATATTTCGCAGCGGCAAGCAGTTGCCCACCGTCGGCGCGGACTCGGGCCCGCTCACCACCTCGGCCCCCTGCTCCAGGCCGTTCGGGCAAAGAATATACCGCTTCTCGCCGTCGACATAATGCAACAGGGCGATTCGGGCACTGCGGTTGGGATCGTATTGAATGGAATGCACCTTGGCCGGCACCCCGTCCTTGTTGCGGCGGAAGTCGATCTGCCGCAGCATCCGCTTGTGACCGCCGCCGCGATGCCGGGCTGTGATCCGGCCCTGGTTATTGCGGCCGCCGGTCTTGTGCTTCGGCTTCAGCAGGCTTTTCTCCGGCTTGGCGCCGGGGGTCAGGTCGGCGAAATCGCTGACCGTGGCGCCGCGGCGTCCGGGAGTCACTGGCTTATAACGTCGAATGCCCATGATCGATGTCTCTTCAAGTCAGGCCCGGGCGAAATGGCTGCCCAGAGCGTTTGACTTTCAAGTGGTTGATCTCGAAATGTTGGTTGGTGTCGGTTTAGAAGAAGTCGATTCGGTGCTCGGAATGCAGCGTCACGATCGCCTTCTTCCAATCCTTCGTGTAGCCGCGGCTGAACCGCGTCCGGCGCGGCTTGCCCTTGCGATTTTGCGTGTGCACGCGGATCACTTTGACGTTGAACAATTCTTCGACGGCCCGGCGCACGTCGTCCTTGTTGGCCATGCGGTTGACCTCGAAGGCGTAGGCGTTGTACCGGGTGGAACGGTGCATCCCTTTCTCGGTGACCAGCGGCCGAATGATGATCTGGTGCGGAGCCAGCAGCGGATGCGCGGTTACCTGTTCGATTGCCATGACCGTCAAACCCCTTAGCTATCGACGCTTGCTTTACTGCGACTTGTCCGAGCGCACTGCGCCCGGGCTGCGGCGCCGGCCGCGGCTCTTGTCCGAAGCGGCGCGAATGGCTTCGAGCGCGGCCTTGGTCATCAGCACGCGCTTGGGCCGCAACACGTTCAAGGCGTTCAGGCCCGACACCGGCGACACGTCGACCCGGTCGATGTTTCGCGCACTCTTGTACACGTTGACGTCGTGCTCGGCCGTCGTGACCAGCAAGCTGCTGCCTGCCAGGCCCAGCGCCTTGAGCACCGCCGCCATGTCCTTGGTCTTGGGCCCGTCGAACTTCAGCTCGTCGATCAGCGTCACCTCGGCGTCGCGCAGCTTGGCCGCCAGCGCCATCCGCGTGGCCAACTGAATCGCCTTGCGCGGCAAACGATACGTCCAATCGCGCGGACGCTTGGCAAAAATGTGGCCGCCGCCACGACGGATGCCGCTGCGCCGCGAGCCGGCCCGGGCGTTGCCCGTCCCTTTTTGCCGATACATTTTCTTGGTCGAACCGGCGAACTTCGCCGCGGCTCTTGGTCTTGGCCGTGCCCAGCCGCAGGTTCGACTGGTACATCACCACCACATCGTGCAGCAACTGCTTGTTGATCTGCGGCGCAAGGTCGGTCGGCTCGATGTCGTACGTGCCGACCTTGGCCCCGGCGCGATTGTAAATGGTCAAGCTGGCCATGACTGTTCGCTCTTTGGTTCTGACGTCGCTTCGCTCGTTCCGCCGTAAACTATTTGTTCCGCACTGCGTGCCGCCTGGCGGCGGCCGGCTTCATGGCTCAAGTTTTGTTCGTTTCGCGGATAATCAGGTAACCGCCGTTCGGCCCAGGCACGGCACCGTTGACCAGCAGCAGGTTGTTTTCGGCATCGATCCGCACCAGCTGCCAGATTGCGCATCGTGCTGCGCTGCATTGCCGTGCTGGCCGGCCATCCGCCGCCCCTTGGGCACGTGGCCCGGGAATTGCGACTGGCCGATCGAGCCAGGATGGCGATGCACTTTCTTGACGCCGTGCGAGGCCCGCTGGCCGGCCATATTGTGGCGAACCATGACGCCGGCGGTGCCCCGGCCCTTGCTGGTGCCGGTGATGTCCAGCCGCTTGATTTCGGCGAACTGGGTCACATCGATCTTTTGGCCGACGGTGAGGCCGTCGACGGCGACCGCGGAATTCGCGGACGAACCGTTGAGGCTCGCAGTCCGCTTTGGTCAGCAACTTCGACCCCGGCCTTGGCACGCCCTTTGGCGCGCTTGCTGTCGAGCTTGGCAACATGACCACGTTCACTGCGACTGGCCAGGCGACGGGGCTTATCGAGAAAGCCGACCTGCACTGCCTCGTAGCCGTCCCGCTCCTTGGTACGCAATTGCAGCACGTGGCAGGGACCGGCTTCGATCACGGTCACCGGCACCACCTTGCCGCTCTCATCAAAAATTTGCGTCATCCCGACCTTGCGGCCGAGTATTCCGATAGCCATCGCAGTTGTTCCTGTGGTCTGTTGCTGGAAGGGAACCGAGAGCCAACCAAAATCAGCGGCCTTTTGCCGCCTGCGGCCCCATTACCCCTCGCAGCTTCCAGTGCATAGAACGTCCGAATCGACTCGATTGTTAACAAAGTTCCACAACACGTCGTCTACCAGCAGCCCCCCGCCCCGACACTCCCAGCGGCGGTCCTCCGCCCAAACATTACAGCGGCGGTCCTCCGCCCGAAAAACTCAATGCCGGCTAGACGCCTTGATCTTGATATCCACGCCCGCCGGCAGGCTCAGCTTGTTCAGCGCTTCGATGGTCTTGGCCGTGGCCTGCACGATGTCGATCAGCCGCTTGTGCGTGCGAATCTCGAACTGCTGCCGGGCTTTCTTGTCGATGTGCGGGCCGGACAAAACGGTATAACGCTCGATGCGAGTCGGCAGCGGAATCGGCCCATGCACTTCGCTGTTGGTCCGCTTGGCGGTATCAACGATCTCCGCCGCACTCTGGTCTAACACCGAGTGGTCGTAGGCTTCCATCCGGATGCGAATGATCTCTTGCGAATGACCCACCACAAGCTGCTCCTAACCGCCTCGAATGTCGCTCTGAATTGCGGCCTTAAACTCTTTGCCAAACACCGATTTACGGCGGCGATGGGCGCAATGCCCAACGCCAGGTTGAGCGAATTTCGCTCAACGGGAAACCACGAATCCTAAAGGTTCCCGGCAATCATGTCAATTGGGTGAGAAACGAGATTTTAGGGGTGGCGGCCGGGCAACGACCGAACGCTGGAGAATGGGCACGGGAGAACCCCGATAGGGGTTCCCATCAATGGCCAAGGGCAACGCCCTGAATGGCACTCGGTTAAGGAATTTCTCGGTCTGGAGGAGGCGACTCCGATCGCCGACATGCGGGCCAAACGAGTGCGAGTCGGCGATCGGAGTCGCCTCCTACAACCCGACAAGCTACCGCCATTCGGGGCGTTGCCACCGACGATTGGTTTGTGCCCCGCTCGGGCTGGTCAGGAACCTCGAAACACGGCGAGCAGCAGAATGACAACGGCGCCAACGAGCAGCGGCGGAGCCACCCTGCGAAACAGATCCAGCGGGTTGGTGTCGGTCAGTCGGCCGGCCATCAACATCACGGCCGACACGGGCGACATCGTCCGGCCGGCCGCTGCTCCGATCGCCACCAGGGCCCCGACCAGCAGCGGGTCGGCCCCCAAGGCGCGGACCGGTTCGACGAACAGGGGGAAAATCGCTTGCGTGGCCGCCATTCCGGATCCCGACAGCAGGCCGAACAACAAGGGCAAGCCCAGCGCCAGCGGCAGCAGCAGCGGCGGCGAGGCCTGGATCAACTGGCCCAGCCAAGCGGTCAACCCGATCATCTTCAGGCCTTCGCCAAAGCAACTGGCCGCCACGATGATGCCCACGATGTATGTCAGGGCGAAGCCGGCCCCGCTGAAAAACGCGGCCGCGATGGCCGGCAGGCGGCGGGGCGCGGTGAGCGACGCGGCGGCCACGCCCAGCAGCATCGCGGCGCCGATCAACCGGCTTTCGAACAGCCGCACTTCGGCCTTGTTCGTCGCGTCGGCCACCAGCCAATCGGTCGGCACCTGGAACTGTTGCGTCGGTCCACTGGCCAGCAGCAGCAAAACCAGCGGCAGGAACGGCACGGCCGCCTTCAGCAGGTTGACCCGCGGCGGGCAGGGCTCGACCGGCGCAGAGGCCGGATCGGCTGCGCTCGGCGTGCGGCGATTCAGCAGCCAGAACACCAGCGTGGCCACGGCCAGGTGCCATCCGATCAGCGAGCGACGGGCACAGGCAGCCTTCGCTGGTCAATTCCGGCATTTGCTCGTGCAGCGATTCGACGATGCTCCGCAGCTCCGGAGCGCCCGGATTGAGCAATTCGCCGCCGATCGAGCAGCCCAGGGCCAGGGCGGCCCCCATGGCGATGGGTGACAGCCCGGCCGCCCGGGCCAGTGGAATCAGCACGATGCCCGAGGCTACCGCCGTACTGGCCTGGCTGATGAGCGGAACGTTGACTACGAAACCCACCAGCACGACGCCCGGCAGGACCAGCGGCCGGAAATGTCGCAGCGGCTTGACCAGCAGCTCGACCAGGTGCTTGTCGCAGCCCGTCTCGCGCAGCACGTGGGCGTAGCCCATCGACGTGCAGATCGGCACGACGAACTTCTCGTCGGCTAAGGTGGCAAGGAAAACGCGGACCACGCGGGCCAGCGGACGCCCCAGGGCGGCCAGCGCGGCGAGGGGGCCGCCCGCGCCGTCTGCCGTGCCGCCAGCCAGACAACTGCGCAAGCGCGTCGGCCAGTCCAACGTCCAGCGCCAGAGCCAGCGCGGCCAGCGTGAGCACCAGCCGAACGTCGACGCGCCTGAGCACCGCCAGAGCCGCGCAGGCGATGATGACCAATCCGATCGTGATGACCATAAGCGCCAGGCGGGATCGTTGGCGACATTGCCGCAGTTCGAGCGGGTTACGAAAAACTTCGGGCGCGTCGGGGCGGCCCCCGACGGTTGAGAAACGGGTTCTAGTCCATTCCCAGGTCTCCCACCAGCCGTGCGTCGCGGGTCACCAGCGCCGGATGCACACCGAGCTGCTCGACCAGGATTGTCTTAATTGTCTGAAATACGTCGCTCGGAGCCGGCGGGGAAAACCGCGCCACCAGCCGCCGGTAGTTGCGGGTCAGCAACACATTGCATAGATCGCCCACCGTGACGACCGTGGGGACGAACCGATTGGCCAGCGGCGTCGTCAACACGGAGATGACCGTCCAACGGACTGCTATCATCAACACCAGTGCTGTCAACGACACTTGCCAACCAGCTATGGCGATCGCCAACACGCTGGCCACCGTGGCGGCCGGAGCAAGCCCCGTGATCCACCGCGGCCGCACCAGTGGCGGGAATTCGAGCTCGAGCCGGGTGGCCAGTTCCGCCCACTCGCGCCGCCGGCCCCGGCGCGGTAGCAATCGCTCCAGCGGCTCGCGCGGAGCCACGTGCCGGCGGTCGAGCCCGAATCGTGCACACAGCTCGCGGCGCAGCAGGTAAAACGTGGCGGCCGTCAGGCAAACATCCGTGCGGGACGGAACGTCGCCTGTCGGATCGGCGGCATTTTGGCGAGTTTGCTCGACCACGTAGTCGTAAAGCTGGCCGACGGTTTCGATCTTTTGACCGGCTTCGTCAGGGATGCGGATGTCGAAGGCTTCTTCGACCTCCATGACAATCTCGACCGCGTCCAGGCCCATCGCCGACCCTCCCAGCGTCCGCGCACTGAAACCGCTTCGGAACCGCCGCGGGCCATGATACCCGGCCGCCACCCTACAAGTAAGCTTGCAGCACTTCCGGCGGCGCCGGGCCGTAGGCGGCCGGCTGCATCGTGGCTGTGGCCCGGCCCTGGCTCAGGCCCCGCATCGCGCTGGAATAGCCGAACAAATTGGCCAACGGCGCCAAGGCCTCGATCACCGTGTTGCGGCCGCGGACTTGCGTGTGCGTGATCGTCGCCCGCCGCTGCTGCAAGTCGCTGATGAAGTCCCCCAAGTTCTCCTCGGGCACCATGATGTCGAGTTTCATGATCGGCTCCAGCAGCACGATGCCGGCCTCGTCCAGGGCCTTGTTGAGCGCGTCGGAGGCCGCATAGCGAAAGGCGATCTCGCTGGAATCGGTTTCGTGGGCCTCGCAAGACAGCAGCGTGAATTTGACCTTCATCAACGGGCAGCCGAGCGATCCGTTGTGCCGCTCATTGAGCACGTCCAGCACGGCTTGCAGGTAGTTTTCCGGCAGCGTCTCGTTGGCAAATCCCATCACGACCAGCGGAGCGGATCCCTGCGGATACGGCTCGACGCGCAGTCGCACCTTGGCAAACATCGACTGGCCGGCCTGTTGCCGCTGGCACTGGCCGACCACCTCGGCCGCATGATCCACGCTTTCGCGGTAGCTGACCCGCGGCTTGTGAACGCGAACATCGAGATTGAAATCCCGCAGCAGCCGGTGCTTGATGATCTCCAAATGCAGTTCGCCCATCCCGCTGATCAACGTTTGCCCCGTCTCTTCGCTTTCCTGGGCCGGAACGTCGGATCCTGGCGTTTCATCATTTCCAGGGCTTCGGCCAGCTTTTTCCGCTCGGTCGAGCTCTCGGGCTCGATCGCCATCGAGATGACCGTCTCGGGGAATTCGATCGTTTCGAGGATGATCGGGTGCTGGGTCTCGCACAGCGTGTCGCCGGTGATCGAGTTCCGCAGGCCGATGATGCCCACGATATCGCCGGCCGAAACGCTGGGCACCTGCTCGCGGCGGTCGGCCTGGATGTGCCAAAGCTGGGGGACGTTTTCCTTTTTGTCTTTGCCGGGGTTATAGACGCGGCTGCCGGCCTCGAGCTGTGCCGGAGTAAACCCGCACATAATGCAAGTCGCCGTGTTTGTCGGCGTCGATCTTGAAGACCAGCCCGCAGAACGGCTCGTCGGCGCTCGGCTTGCGAACTTCGGCCGCGATTTTTTTCTTGGGATTGATGCCTTTGACGGGCGGTTTGTCGGCCGGGCTGGGCAGGTAGTAGGTCACGGCGTCCAGCAGCGGCTGAATGCCGATGAAGTCCAAGGCCGAGCCGCACAGCACCGGCACGATGAATTGGTGCAGCGTGGCCTCGCGGAGCACCTTGCGCACCAGGTCGACCGGAACCGGTGTTTCGGCCAGCACCAGTTCGGCCAGTTCGTTGCTGTATTCGAACAGCTTGGAGAGCAATTCCTCGCGCCACAAGTCGGCCGCGGGCTGCAGGTCGGCGGGAATCGGCTGCCGGAAAATCTCGGCCCCCTGGCTGTCGGGCGTGAACGTCAGATACTCCATCGTGACCAGGTCGATCACGCCGCGGAAGGCATCGGCCAGGTGCGGCGGCCCGGCGCCAACCGGCACCTGCACTGCGACGGGGTGTGCGCCCAGGCGGTCGCGGATTTCGGCAAAGGTGCCCTCGAAATCGGCCCCTTCGCGGTCGAGTTTGTTAATGAACGCGATCCGCGGCACGCCATACTTGTCGGCCTGCCGCCAGACGGTTTCGCTTTGGGCTTCGACTCCCTCGCGGGCGCTGAACACGACCACGCCGCCGTCCAGCACGCGCAGGCTGCGCTCCACCTCGGCCGTGAAATCGACGTGGCCCGGCGTGTCGATCAGGTTGACGACGCAGTCGTTCCACTCGAAGGTGACGCAGGCGGCGCGGATGGTGATGCCGCGCTGCTGCTCCTCGGGATCGAAGTCGGTGACCGTGGTTCCCTTATCAACGTCACCCATCTTGTGGCTGGCGCCGCTGTAGTACAGCATCCGCTCGGTGACCGTCGTCTTGCCGGCGTCGATATGGGCAATGATGCCGATATTGCGGAGTTGGGTGAGATTGCGGCGCGATAAGACGCATGGGAAACCAAGCGACCGAAAAAAGCAAGGGGCATCCGTAACCAGGTCGCCGGGCCGCTTCAGGGGCGAGGTTTCCCGAGCCCTTTAATTCGTCGTCAGCTCGAAGTCGAATTGGTTTTCGCCCGATGGGACCGAGCGCTCGAGCGTCGATTGCTGGTTGTACCTGGCCGGAACTGCTTCGACGATCTCGTCGGTCGTCCGTCCGGGATCGCCGAGTGGAGCCTGCACTTGTTTGCCGGTCTTGCGGGTAGCGCGGCTTTCGACCCGGTTGTCGCCGACGGCGGGCCCTCGATCGGCGGCAAGCGCATAGCGCCCATTTTGGATCGGTCCACCGGTCGCAAATGCCGAATTGGCGCCAATCGGCTTGAACGCGATCGAACCTTGCTCCAAGCCAAGGCCCACGCTAGCGCGGGTAAACGCCGAGGGCCGATGATCGGTACTCCGCCGTTCGACCCATTCGCATCAATCAGCGCCGTCAGGAGGACAGTTGCTTTAGCCCGCGGCCGACGGTTCGGCCCCGAGTTGGAGCCGTAATCCTGGTCAGGCCGCGCGTCGCGAACGAATGAACAGCAGACCAGCTAATCCGACGGCCATCAACAATAGGGTTGCCGGCTCAGGGACCGTGGCGGCATGGTACAAAGCGCTGATCTGGCCAGCTGACAAAGCCGAATTGAAAATAGCGGCCTGAGCCAGCTCGCCGCTGAAGTGATCGCTGGCGATACCGTCGAAGCCGAGGTAGAACTGGCCGAGGACCGTGTTTGTCGTCATCGTCCCACTGAGGTCCAGCTTGCCGTCGACATACAAAGTATAGTCGTTGGTTCCAGTGACGGTGAGTCCCACCATATGCCATGAGCCATCATTGGTGGTGACGCTGCCCAGCACGGCGCTTCCGTATTGGCTTGCGCCCTCGGCATTGCCCGCGCCGCCAGCCGGCGCCGCCAAGAAGATAGCGTTGCCACCGCCCGCTGTGCCATAGGCCACGAGATTGTTCCAACTGGGGCCGGCGGTGCGCTGTCGTGTCCACCCAAGCCACCACCGTTCGGTCGGAGGTGCCGGTGGGGAAACCGGCGTCGGAACCATGAATCTGGCCGTTTCCAGTCATCGCAACCGCATTATTGCTGCCCGCCATGCCTGGAAAAGAGGACGTGGGAATTCCCAGACCGACCGTCGCAGTGCTGTTGCTGTACGTCCCGTTGGCGGAGCTTCCCAGCGAGCCGCTGTTCAAGGAAATGGTTCCGGCCGATATCGGCGTTCCGACGGTTCCCGTCGCTTCGGCGAACTGCCAATACGCCACTGGATTGTCGGCAAGCACCGCCGCCGAGTAATCCGATGCCCGCTGCGCTCCCGGAAATCAGGCCGAATGCCAATGCGAACAAGCTCGGCAACAATGCAGCCGTGAGCCAGAGGCGTCGTTGGCGGCGCAAGGTCCAAACGAGTCCCGCGAGCGCGATGGTGATCAGAGCGAGGGCGCTCGGCTCAGGCGTTAGAGTGCCGGCCAGCGTAAAGCCGCTCAGCACATTCGTGCCCGCTCCCAATGCTCCCGTGATTTGGCCGCTGCCATTGGTGACGCCGGTGAAAAGTTCGGTCGTCGAGGACGTGAAGGTTCCACCGGGAGGTGTAAACGCCGTCAGCGTCCCGCCGGTAACGCTCACCCCGGCGAGCGCGCCCAGCCCATAGGGCGTGTAAACGAACAATTCGTAGCTACTGCCGGGCACGAGCCCACCGATGGTAAATGGAGCCGTGCTGCTGTTGCCGGCCGAGTGGTTGAATACGTAGTCGTACAACAGGCTGTTGCTGCCGTAGCCCGGCACTCCGACTTCGTTGTCGACCCCGACTGGCCCGATCGTAAAGCTGACCGCAGTTCCAATGCCGTTTTGATTCACCAAACCGCTGCCCGACGCCGTTTGATTGTCCCCGGTGGTAAATGAACTCGAACCATCGGAAAACCCGCCATTGCCCACGGTGACGCCGTTCCAAACTGTGCCGCTGCCCGCCGGGCTGATACCGGAATACGTCGTCGGCGGGGCTTCTGGTCCGCCGATTCCGTTGGTGGGGCGGTAACCCTGCAGATCGACATTGATCACGGCGGCTGTAGCCGCGAGCCGCACTGGCCAACAGGCATGCCGCCGCAAAACCACCACATATCATTGGACGTCGCATGATTGATCTCCAGTTGAAAAAGCAAACTGCGTCGAATTTGGAACAGGACTAACAAGCAATTTCATGCATGGGGGGGATTGGACATCGCCTCCAGTTGGATTTCGCGCACGGCGTCGCGGATCGAATCCGGGAATTCATCGGAATACGACTTCTCGACAGTGCCCTGCCGCTGGAGCCAGTCGTATCGGGCCAGCACGTTCTTCCGCGCCATGCGCATGTGTGCCGCCATCGCCCGCCGAGCCCCTTTGGGATCGTGCCGGCATATGGCGTCGTAAACGTCTTGGTGCACGCGCAGATTCTCGTTGGCAAATCCGCGCGGATTCGCCCAGGCCGCAGGGTGATCCGTTCGCCGGCCGAACATCTGCGTCAAGCTGCGCGTGTCCTGCAAAACGCGAATCGCCCGGGCGTTGCCCGCAGCCTTGAAGATCGACAGGTGAAACTCCAAGTCGGCCAGCAGCCATTGGGCCAATACATCGCGCAAGCTGCTGCCTGGGGGAACGTCGAACGCGTTGGCCAGCTCGCGCAAGCAGGCCCATTTGCCGTTCAAATCCTGAAGTTGGGCAGCGCTGATCCGTCGCGCTGCGTTGGCCGCGGCATGACACTCGAGCACCGTCCGGATTTCCATGACCTCGACGAGATCTTGCCGATCCAGGCCCTTGACGAAGCTGCCGCGATGAGCCACGTGCAATACCAGCCCCTCGCTCTGTAACTGCGAAATCGCCTCCCGGACCGGGATATGACTGATGCCGATTTCGCGGGCAATCGCTGTTGGCGAGAGGCGTACGCCGGGGCTCAAACCGCCCTCAATCAGCCGCTGCCGGATCTGCCGATAGGCATTTTCTCGCTGAGTTTGCTTCATTAGCGCTCAGTCCTTGGGCACGAAACGGCACCCCGCCAAAGCGGCGACCGATGAGACGAAATCAGTTAGCGACGAACGTGACGGCCGATGTCAACACGTGCGAATCAGGCTGGACATGTTGCCCGCCGACGAGGGCGATGGGCTCTCGACGAAATGCCGGAACCGGCAACGATTCGCTGTCCCCTGTCAGCTTTTTGATATAGAAGACGTGTCCAACCAATATATTCATTTTGAACGATAATATAAACCGCTCAGGCGTAATGTCAAGAGTCTGTTGAAAAAAGAGGAATTAGGCGCAGGCGCCAGGCGCGGCAAACACACCGGGCCAAGTCCGGCTTTTTCGCCGAGTGGCTGGGTTGATCGAGCGGGTGGCGTGACCAGCAGCGAGCAAGAAGCGCCGCTGGGAATCCGTTGGGGTGAAACCCCAGCGACCAAAGCTAATTGGCTCCGGGTTGGGCTGCCGGGAAAACCGGACAAGCAAGATCGCAAAAAAACGCCGCCCGAGGTGACCCCGCGCAGCGCAGCTTTGAATTCAATCGCCCAACAAGATTACCAGGCGAAATGGGCGAACGCCTTGTTGGCGTCGGCCATGCGATGGACATTCTCGCGGCGGGCCATCGCCGTGCCCTCGCGGTTATAGGCGGCCACCAGCTCATCGGCCAGCTTTTCGTGCGTGGCCCGGCCCTTGCGCTTCGCGGACTGCCATCAGGATCCAGCGAATGGCCAGCGACTGCTGCCGCGGCCGATTGACTTGCATCGGCACCTGATAGGCGGCACCGCCGACGCGTTTCGAGCGGACCTCGATCGCCGGCTTGACGTTCTCGATCGCCTGGGTGAAGACCTCGATCGGCTCCGTGTCGGCAATCTTCTTTTTGACGATCTCGAGCGCGTCGTAAAACACCTGCCGCGCGGTGCTCTTCTTGCCGTCGTACATCAGGCAATTGATGAACTTGCTCGCCAAGAGCGACCCGCATTGCGGATCGGCGGCCAACATCTTGCGGCTGGCGGTAATCCTACCCATTGAAAAAAACTCCTAAGACCGATGCTGGTAGCGAGCCGCTCGCCGGACTCGCTCCGGCGGTTGTGCACCGCCGGCGATGAATGGAACTGGCTACGATTTCTTGGCACCATAGCAACTACGCGACTGCTTGCGTCCGTCGACGCCCAACGTGTCGAGCGCACCGCGCACGATGTGATAACGCACGCCCGGCAGGTCGCGCACGCGGCCGCCGCGCACCAGCACGATCGAGTGCTCCTGCAAGCTATGCCCTTCGCCCGGGATGTAGACGGTGACTTCCTTGCCGTTGGAAAGCCGCACGCGGGCAATCTTGCGCAAGGCTGAGTTCGGCTTCTTGGGGGTCATCGTCTTGACTTGCAGGCACACGCCGCGCCGCTGCGGACACTTGTCCAACACGGGCGACTTGCTGAACTTGCGCGGCGGCCTGCGGCGCTTGCGAACGAGCTGATTGATCGTGGGCATCGGGCAGTTTTCTAACCGGGTAATCCCGGGGACGATTTCCTGAGACTAGGCGCTGCGGATTTCCATAAACCCTTTTGAACCAATCAATTTAGCGAATCCGCAGAGCGTGTCAAGGACGGCCCGAGCTCATTTTTCGGGCACCCTTTTTTGCCTGGCTGTCCGTTTCCGGCTCGCCGCGCAGGTAGAATGCTAAGCGGCCGCATGTTCTGAATGCGTACACTGGCCGATGGGGCGATTTCGGCTGCCTGGGAACCTGATCGACATAACTTGCCATGAGCGTCAGCACGCCGCTGGCTACCGCCGAACAGCTCTTTGCCATGCCCAGCGATGGCCTGCGCCGGGAATTGGTCCAGGGAGAAATCATCACCATGAACCCGGCCGGTCTTGCTCACGGCGAGCCGAGTGCGAGGTTGGCTTGGCTCTTGGGAAACCATGTCTATCGGCACCATCTGGGCGCGGTCGTCGGTGCGGCGACGGGGTTTGTCATTTCGCGCAACCCCGACACGGTGCGGGCCCCCGACGTGGCATTTGTCCGTCAGCAGCGCGTGGCGGTCGTCGCGGCTTTGCAGGGGTTCTTTCCCGAGAGCCCCGACCTGGCGGTCGAGGTGATCTCGCCCAGCGACCGGCCCGGCGAAATCGAAGTGAAAGTCAACGACTGGATCTCGCACGGCACAGCGCTTGTCTGGCTGATCGATCCGCGCCGCCGCACGGTTGCAGTGTACCGTTCGCACACCGACAAACGCGAATTTGGCGAGCACGAATTCCTGGAAGCGCCCGATCTGTTGCCCGGCTTCCGGCTGAGCGTGGCCGAGATTTTTCCCGGGGCGTAGCGTCCCTCGGTACGCAAAGCCCACGGGAAGCCGCCCGTGGGCTTAACGAGTGAGCCGCGGTCGGCAGTGCGGTTTACTCTTTCGGCTCGCCGCCGCCACCCAGCAGGGCTTCGAGCGTGCCGGCCGTCTTGGGCGCCGGCTTCGAGCCGTTCTCGTCTTCGACTCCGTCCAGCAACGGGAAGCTGCGGGCCAGAACTTTTTCTTTTTCGGCCGCGAGCGCCTCGAGTGCCTGCGGGCGAATCCGCACTTCCGCATCCTGGAAGGTATGGAAACCGGTTCCGGCCGGAACCAGGTGGCCCAAGATCACGTTCTCTTTGAGGCCGACCAGGTTGTCCACCTTACCCGCCAGGGCCGCCTCGGTGAGGACCTTGGTCGTCTCCTGGAAGCTGGCGGCCGAAATGAAGCTGGAGCTTTGCACCGCGGCCTTGGTGATACCCAACAGTTGCGTGCTGGCGGTGGCGCTCTTGGGCTTCACGCCCTTGGCCGGATCGCCGCCGAGGGCTTCGATCTGGGCATTGACTTGCTCCAGCGCGTCCTTGGGAACGATCGTCCCTTCGGAGAAATCGCTGTCGCCCTTGTGCGAGATCTTCAAGCACTTGGCCAGGGCCTGGTTGGCCTGGCGGAAATCGAACCGGTCGAGCACGCTGCCGGGCAGCAGGTTCGTGTCGCCCGGCTCTTCGATCTTCACCTTCCGCAGCATTTGCGTGACGATGATCTCGATGTGCTTGTCGTCGATTTCCACGCGCTGACTGCGGTACACGTTTTGAATTTCGCGGGTCAGGTATTGCTGCACCGCTTCTTCGCCTGAGATCCGCAAAATGTCGTGCGGCACCAAAGGACCATCGACCAGCGCCTCGCCGGAGCGGACGAAGTCGCCCGCGTGGACCCGCAAGTGCTTGCCGTGGGCCACGAGGTGTTCGCGTTCGATGCCGCTCTCGCTGCGGACGATGATCGTGCCGCTTGCCGCGGCGCTTCTCACCCAGCAGTTCGACGTTGCCGTCGATCTCGGCGATCACGGCCGGTTCCTTGGGCTTGCGGGCTTCGAAGATTTCGGTCACCCGCGGCAGACCGCCCGTGATGTCCTGCGTGCCCGACACTTCGCGCGGAGTCTTGGCGAGCAAGGTGCCGGCGGAAATTTGCGTGCCCTCGGTGACTTCGATATGGGCCTTTTCGGGCATGTAGTAGAAGTCGAGGATCTTGCCGCTGGCGTCCTCCAGCACGACCTGCGGATGCAGATCGCCCTTGTGCTCCATGATCATGCGGCGCAAGTGACCGCTGGGGTCCTTTTCCATGCGCATCGTCTCGCCCTGGATGACGTCCTCGTAACGGACCTTGCCGCCGACTTCGGCGAGGATCGGGATGCTGTGCGGATCCCACTCGCAGAGGATCGTGCCCGGCTTCACGTCTTGGTTCTCGTCCACCATCAGGTTCGAGCCGGCCGGCACTTCGTATTTTTCCAGTTCGCGATCCTTGGGGTCGAGGATCGTGATTTCGCCGTTGCGGGTCAGCACTACCTGCTGGCCGGCATCGTTGCGGACCACCTTCAAGCGGGTGAACTTCACGCGGCCTTGCTTCTTGGCGCGGATGTCCTTGTCCTCGACGGCGCGGGCGGCCGTGCCACCGATGTGAAACGTACGCATGGTGAGCTGCGTGCCCGGCTCGCCGATGCTTTGGGCCGCGATGATGCCGACGGCCATGCCTTCTTCGACCATCGAACCGGTCGACAGGTCCATGCCGTAACAGCGGCGGCAGACGCCCAGCGGAGCATCGCAAACCATCGGACTGCGGACTTGGATTTTTTCCAGGCCCAGCTCTTCGATCCGCCGAGCGCTGTGGACCGTGATCATCTCGTTTTCGCGGACGATCACTTCATCGGTGATCGGGTTGACGATGTTGGCCCGGCTGACGCGACCGCGAATCGAATCGGCCAAGCGCACTTCGACCTTTTCGCCGCGATAGATCACCCCCTTGGTGATGCCTTGCGTGGTGCCGCAATCTTCCATCGTCACGACGACGTTCTGTGCCACGTCCGCCAGCTTGCGGGTCAAGTAACCCGAGTCGGCCGTTTTCAGCGCCGTGTCGGCCAAACCCTTGCGGGCACCGTGGGTCGAGCTGAAGTACTCGAGCACGGACAGCCCTTCGCGGAAGTTGGCCTTGATCGGCGTTTCGATGATCTTGCCCGACGGCTTGGCCATCAAACCGCGCATGCCGGCCAACTGCCGAATTTGTTCGACGCCGCCGCGCGCGCCGGAGTGGGCCATGAGGTAGATCGGGTTGACGTAGCCGGGTCGGCGATAGTCGTTTTCCAACTCGGTCATCATTTCGGTCGTGATTCGTTCGCGGGCATGGGTCCAGGCGTCGAGCACCTGGTTGTAGCGTTCGCCCTCGGTGATGATGCCGCGCTGGTAGAGCTTGCTCTTCTTGAGCACTTCGCGCCTCCGCATCCTGGATGATGCGGCCCTTGCTGGGCGGAGTGATCAAGTCGTCGGTGGCGAACGACAGGCCGCTGAGCGTGCTGGAACGGAAGCCGAGTTGGTTCATGTCGTCCAGCAGGTCGATGGTCGCACCGCGGCCCAAGACTTGGTAGCAGTCCGAAATCACTTTGGCCAGTTCGCTCGATCGCATGGGAATGTTGTAGAAGAACATCCCGTCGGGCAGCGTCATGTTGAACATCACGCGACCGACGGTCGTGTCGATCAAAGCGCCCGGCTTGGTGTCCTGATCGCTCTTGATCCGGCGGTTGGCGGGCAGCTTGACCTTGATCCGGGCGTGCGTATCGACGGCGCCCAGCGCGTAGGCCAACTGCACTTCGTTGAGCGAGGCGAAAATCATGCCCTCGCCTTTGCGGCCGGGAAGCGACATGGTGATGTAGTAGCAACCCATGACCACGTCCTGCGACGGGCTGATGATCGGCGCGCCGTTGGACGGGCTGAAGATGTTGTTGGTCGACATCATCAGCGTGTGGGCTTCCACCTGGGCCTCGATCGACAGCGGCAAGTGAACGGCCATCTGGTCGCCGTCGAAGTCGGCGTTGAAGCCCTTGCAGACCAGCGGGTGCAGCTTGATGGCGTTGCCTTCCACGAGCGTGGGCTCGAAGGCCTGAATGCCCATGCGGTGCAGGGTGGGGGCCCGGTTCAACAGCACCGGGTGGTTGCGGATCACCTCTTCGAGGATATCCCACACCTCCTCGTCCTTGCGCTCCAGCATCTTCTTGGCGCTCTTGATCGTGTCGGCGTGACCCAGATCCTTGAGCCGACGGATGATGAACGGCTGGAACAGTTCCAGCGCGATCTTCTTGGGCAGGCCGCACTGGTGCAGCCGCAGGTGCGGCCCCACCACGATCACGCTCCGGGCCGAGTAGTCGACCCGCTTGCCCAGCAGGTTCTCGCGGAACCGACCCTGCTTGCCCTTGATCATGTCGGTCAAGCTCTTGAGCGGGCGGTTGCTCGAGCCGAGCACGGGCCGCTTGCAGCGGTTGTTGTCGAACAGTGCGTCGACCGATTGCTGCAGCATCCGCTTCTCGTTGCGGATGATGACTTCCGGCGCGTTCAGATCGACCAGCTTCTTAAGCCGGTTGTTGCGATTGATGATTCGGCGGTACAAATCGTTCAAGTCGCTCGTAGCGAAATTGCCCGAGTCCAGCAGCACCAGCGGCCGCAAGTCCGGCGGAATCACCGGAATCACGTCCAGCACCATCCACTCGGGCTTATTGTCGCTGTCGCGGATGCTCTCGACGATCTTGAGCCGGTTGATCAGGTCCTTGGCTTTCTGCTTGGAACCGGTCTCGAACAGCTCCACGCGCAGGTCTTTGGACAACTGCACGAGGTCCAGATCCATCAACAGCTTGCGGACTGCCTCGGCCCCCATGTCGGCCTCGAACGTGCCGTCTCCGTATTGCTCGCGCGCCGTGCGGTATTCTTCCTCGGTCAGCAGTTGCTGTTTCTTCAGCGGCGTGCTGCCCGGGCTGGTGACCACGTAGTCCTGGAAGTAGATCACTTTTTCCAGGCTGGTGGTCTTCATGGCCAGCAGGTTGCCCAAGCGGCTGGGCATGGCTTTGAAGAACCAGATATGCACGACCGGCGCGGCCAGTTCGATGTGCCCCATCCGCTTGCGGCGGACGCGGCTGTGCGTCACCTTGACGCCGCAGCGGTCGCAGATCATGCCCTTGTATTTCATCCCGCGGTACTTGCCGCAGGCGCATTCCCAGTCCTTCTCAGGTCCGAAGATCCGCTCGCAGAACAGGCCGTCCTTTTCCGGGCGGTACGTGCGATAGTTGATCGTCTCCGGCTTCTTCACTTCGCCGAAGGACCAGCTGCGGATATCGTGCGGTCGAGCCAGGCTGATCTTTACCGACGTGTAGTCGTTAATCCGATCGTAGGAGCTTTCGCCAGTACTCACTGTTCATCCTCCTTAAGCGGAACGTTGTCGCATTGAACTCTGGCCCAGTCGCCAGCACTTTCCGGCAGGCGACGATTGTCGGCCGCCGGTTGCTTGCGCGCTGGGGTGCCGCGTCAGATGCGACGTTTTTCCAGTTGCATATTCAGCCCGAGGCCGCGGATCTCGTTCGTCAACACATCGAAACTGGCCGGGGTGCCGGCTTCCAGCGTGTTTTCGCCCTTGACCATCGACTCGTAAATCTTGGTCCGCCCTTCGACGTCGTCGCTCTTGACGGTGAGCAATTCCTGCAGGATGTAGGCGGCGCCGTACGCTTCCAGCGCCAGACTTCCATTTCGCCAAACCGCTGACCGCCGAAGCGGGCTTTGCCCCCCAAGGGCTGCTGCGTGATCAGCGAGTAAGGGCCGGTCGAGCGAGCATGCACCTTGTCGTCGACCAGGTGATGCAGCTTGAGCATGTAGATGTAGCCCACCGTGGTTTCCTGCTCGAAGGCCTCCCCCGTCCGCCCGTCGAACAATTGCGCTTTGCCGTGCACGGGCAGACCGGCCTCTTTGAGCACCTCGTGGATCGTCTTCTCGGTGGCACCGTCGAAGACGGGCGTGATCGCCTGGAAGCCCAGCTTGGCGCCGGCCCAGCCCAAGTGCGTTTCCAGAATCTGACCCACGTTCATACGGCTGGGCACGCCCAACGGATTGAGCAGGATTTGCAGCGAGGTGCCGTCGGCCAAAAACGGCATGTCCTCGACCGGCAGGATCTTGGCGATCACGCCCTTGTTGCCGTGACGGCCGGCCATCTTGTCGCCCACGGAGATCACCCGCTTGGCGGCAATGTACACCTTGACCATTTGCAGCACGCCGCTGCGCAGCTCGTCGCCGCGCTTCATCGAGTTCAGCTTGCGGTCGCGGTCGTCGATTGCCGCTTCCACGGCCGGCCAGTGGGTCTTGTAGAGCTTCTCCACATCGGCCTTGCGCTGCGGACTGCGGATGTCGATCGCTTCGAGCTTGAACCGCTGAGCCTGTTCGGCGACGTACTTGTTGTCCTGGTCGCGCACCAGGGCCGTGCCTTCATCGTCGACGAGCGGCCGTTGCAGCACGCCCTCCATTTCGTCGACCATTGCCCGGAAGGCGGCGGCGATCTTGGCCGCCCCTTCGTTCTCGGCCTCCTTCAAAGCTTTCTCGAATGCCTTGCGCTCGTCCTCCGACAGGCTCATGCGGCGGGAGAACTTCTGCGTATCGATGACGATGCCTTCCACGCCCGAGGGCACGTCCAGCGAATCGTTCTTCACATCTTCGCCGGCGCGGCCGAAAATGGCGTGCAACAGCTTTTCTTCGGGCGTGAGCTCGGTCTTGGACTTGGGAGACACCTTGCCGACCAGGATGTCGCCGGGCCGCACGTAAGTGCCGATCCGCACGATGCCGTTCTCGTCCAGGTTGCGCAGGGCCTTTTCGCTGACGTTGGGGATGTCGCGGGTGAACTCCTCGCGGCCCAACTTCGTCTCGCGGATTTCAATGTCGAACTCTTCGATGTGGATCGACGTGTAGGTGTCGTCCTTGACCAGGTCTTCGCTGATGATGATCGCATCCTCGAAGTTGAACCCGTCCCAGACCATGAAACCCACCAGCACGTTGCGGCCCAGCGCCAACTCGCCCTTGAACGTGGCAGCGCCGTCGGCGATGGCCTCGCCCTTTTCCACCTTCTGGCCGACTTGCACGGTCGGCTTCTGGTTCTGGCAGGTGCGCTCGTTCAGTCCGACGAACTTTCGCATCGGATAGACTTCGCCGCCGATCTCGATGCGGTCCGCGTCGACGTAGGTCACGGTGCCCTTGCGGCGGGCACGAACGATCATGCCCGAGTTTTGCGCCACGTCGCGCTCCATGCCGGTGGCCACCACCGGCGGCTCGCTGACCAACAGCGGCACGGCCTGCCGCTGCATGTTCGAGCCCATTAAGGCGCGGTTGGCGTCGTCGTGCTCCAAAAACGGAATCAACCCGGCCGAAACACCGACCATCTGGCTCGGGGCCACGTCGATGTATTGCACCTTGTCGATGGGCACCATTTCGAAGTCGGCGTGGTAGCGGGCGATGATGTTGTCGCCCTTGAGCTTGCCGTTCTCGACCGGCGCGTCGGCCGGCGCCAGGAAGGCCTCGCTTTCCTCGTCGGCCCGCAGCCAGACCACCTCGTCGGTCAACTTGCCGTGATTCACCTTGCGGTAGGGAGTGACCAGGAACCCGTATTCGTCGACCGACGAATAAATGGCCAGGCTGGAAATCAAACCGATGTTCGTGCCTTCCGGCGTCTCGATCGGGCAGATCCGGCCGTAGTGCGAAATGTGCACGTCGCGGACTTCGAATCCGGCCCGCTTGCGATTCAAGCCGCCGGGGCCCAAAGCCGACAAGCGGCGCTCGTGCGTCAGCATGGAAAGAGGATTCGTCTGATCGACCACTTGCGACAGCTCGCCGCGACCGAAGAAGTATTCAATCGCCGCCGAAATGCTCTTGGGATTGATCAGGCTGCGGGGCGTCATGTCTTCGACGTCCTTCAGGCTCATCCGCTCCTGCACCGTGCGACGGAGCTTGAGGAACCCCTTGCGCAGTTCGTCGGCGGCCAACTCGTCGATCGTGCGCAGGCGGCGATTTCCCAAGTGATCGATGTCGTCGATTTCGACTCCCGGCTCGCCCCGGCCAATTGCAGCACGTAGCGAATGGCCGCGATCAGGTCCTCGGGCCGCAGGGTCATTTCGGTTTCCGGCACGCTCAGCTTCAGCTTGCGGTTGATGCGAAAGCGGCCGACCTTGCCCAGGCGATAGCGATTGGTGTCGAAGAACTTTTCGTGAAACAGCGCGCGGGCTTTTTCCAGTTGCGGGGGATTGCCCGGCCGCAGGCGCTGGTAGATGCGCAGCAGGGCCTCTTCGTGGCTCGATGTCGTATCTTCGGCCAGGCTGTTGAAGATCAGCGGCGTTTTTCGGATCGACCAGCACCTCGACCGAGGTCAGGCCGGACGTGCAGATCAGCTCGGCGATGTTCTTGGTGATCTTCTGGCCGCCCTCGAGGATGATCTCGCCGGCCTTTTCGCTGTTGTGCGGGTAGACGATGTCGTCGACCGCGATCTTGCCTTCGATCTTGCCGGCGCTGCGGCCGTCGACGATCTTTTCCGAGGACGTGTCGTAGAACACGCGGATCAACTCGGCGTTCAGGCTGAATTTCGGATCCATCGCCCGGAGCAGCGTCATGGCCGAAAACTTGCCGCTCTGGTCGATGCGAACGCTGATCGTGTCCTTCTTGCTAGTATTGAGCTCGATCCAACTGCCGCGCTCGGGAATGATTCGGCAACTGAACGTGCGGCGGTCGCCGGCCTCCAGCTCGCTGACGTAGTCGACGCCCGGGCTGCGGTGCAACTGGCTGACCACGACGCGCTCGGCCCCGTTGATGATGAACTCGCCGCCGCCGAGCATGATCGGCATGTCGCCCAAGTACACTTCCTCTTCGATCGGCTGCTCCTTGGTGAGTTCCAGCCAAACGCGGAACGGCCGGCCATAGGTCAGCCGCAACTGGCGGCATTCGTGCGGCTCATAGCGCGGCTTGCCCAACTCGTAGCGCAGATATTTGAGCTGCAGCGTTTTGTCGTAGCTTTCGATCGGAAAGATTTCGCGCAGCACGCCCTCGATGCCCTGATCGGTCCGCTTTTGCGGCGGGTCGTCGTACTGCAGGAACCGTTCGTAGCTGCGAGTCTGGATCTCGGTCAGATCGGGTATCTGATGGGGAGCGCGTTGACTGCCGAAGCGACGGACTTCTTTGGGGCGAAGACGCCGTTCTGCCGATGTCGCCATGAATGCTCCTTAATGCTTAAACGAGAGAACGCGAGAGCGGCGCAAGAAAATCCGCATCGCCCACTCGAGCGATTCCGGCGGCCGAGACCACCGGCGTCCAAGGACCGGCGCCTGAGTATCTGTTGACAATGGCCGCAGCGCAAATCGCCCTGCGGCGCAGGCCCTCGGCCTGCGATCCAATGCACACTGGGAAAATGAATAGGGTCAAGCGAATTACTCGCGCAGCCATCCGTTAGAGTTTTGCCGGCGCCCAGGCCAACGGCCATCCGGCCCAACATCGCGTACCGTCAGCGGCCCCGTGAGGCCACCGACTTTCGCTACAAACGCCAGCTTTCGCAGAAAAATGCCAAGGGTCCATCAAACAGCTACTTGATCGAAACGGTAGCACCCGCTTCTTCCAGCTCTTTCTTGGCCTTTTCGGCATCTTCCTTGGATACCCCTTCCTTGACCTTGCTGGGAACGCCCTCGACCAGATCCTTGGCCTCTTTCAATCCCAGACTTGTCAGCGACCGGACGACCTTGATCACGCCGATCTTCTTGTCGCCGAATCCTTCCAGCACGACGTCGAACTCGGTCTTCTCGGCCGGGGCGGCTGCTGCCCCGCCGCCGTCCGACGATTGCTGAACCATCACGGCGCCGCCGGCCGCCGGCTTGATGCCATGCACTTCCTCGAGATAGTCGCTCAACTCCTTGGCCTGCTTGAGCGTCAGGGCAATGATCTTCTCGCCGAGATCCTTGGCCCCAGGGGAAAACTCACGGGTAGCGGTGTCGGTAGCCATTGCTAAATCGGGTCCTTTCTCACTTTGCCAGCCGACACGCGACGAACGCTCGCGACGGTCTGGACCGGGTCAATCGATATTTTATGGCCGAAGACAACCCTCGGCCTGCACCAATTTGTTTTCTAAATACACCTGCCGGACAAGGTTCCTCAGGCAGCGCCGGGCTCGCCCCCAGCCGCTTCGCCCGACACAGCCGCCGCAGCTTCATCGGGCGCGGCCTCCGCCTCGCCAGCTTCTCGCTCACTGTGTTGTTTGATCTGGCTGGCCAGGGCCCCGCCCGCGCTCGTCAACTGGCTGGCCAACAAGGCGCCCGGCGAGAGGATCTGGCCGAGCAGCAGACTCAACTGTTCCAGACGGGTCGGCCACTTGCTGACCGCGGCCACCTGCTCGGCGGCCAATTGCGTCCCGTCGACCACTCCTCCCTTGGCTTCGAACGGCGCGAATTCCTTGCAGCGCTTGCAGGCGCACGATTTCCTTGGCCAAGGCCGGAGCATCCATCTCGCCCCACAGCACGGCCAAAGTGCCTTTGGCGCCGTCGAAAGCCGGCGCGACGGTCGAGCCCTCGGCCGCCCTGCGGGCCAGGCTGTTCTTGACCACGACCATCTGGATTCCTTTGCCGCGCAGCTCTTTGCGCAGTGCGGAATTGGCGTTGGCATTCAGCCCGACGATGTTGACCAGGAACAGGTCCTTGACTCCTTCGAGCCGGCCTTGCAGTTCCTTGGTGATCAGGTCTTTGACGAATTTGCTCATGGCTCTTTCCGCTGCTTAATGCTCGGCCGGTGGCGATTGTTCGCCTGCGACGAGCAATCCGCACAAATTGTTTTCGATGATTTCGTTTTGCACGGCAATCAACACGATCAACCGCAAAGCGCCTCAGCGCTTGCCGTCACTCTTGGGCGTCAGGCCGCGATTCGCACGCCGGGGCTCATGGTCGCACTGATGCTGATGTTCTTGATGTAATGTCCCTTCACCGAATGGGGCTTGAGCCCCTGCACGTGGTGAATGAAGGCCTGGATGTTTTCGGCCAGTTTTGTCGGGTCGAAGCTCAGCTTGCCGACGACCGCATGCACGTTGCCGCCGGCGTCGTTGCGAAATTCCACCTTGCCCGCCTTGTACTCACGCACGGTCTTGGCCACGTCCGGAGTCACCGTACCGGCGCGGGGCGACGGCATCAGGCCCCGTGGGCCGAGCACGCGGCCCAGCGGACCCACGATGCCCATCATGTCGGGCGCAGCGATGCAGGCGTCGAACTCCGTCCAGCCGTCGCGGATCTGCTTGGCCAGGTCATCGCTGCCCACGATGTCGGCCCCGGCCGCCTTGGCCTGTTCCGCGGCGTCTCCCTTGGCGAAGACGACAACGCGCAGCGTTTTACCGATGCCGTGGGGTAACACGATCGAGCCGCGGACCAGTTGATCGGCTTGCTTGGGATCGATGCCCAAATGCAGGACGATGTCGACCGTCTGGTCGAATTTCGTGTTGTTGTAGTTCTTGAGCACCGCCACGGCCTGATCGACCGGCAACACGGCGTCGCCGGGATGCTTGTCGGCCAGACTGCGCAATCGCTTGGAAAGCTTCGGCATGATTCGTTCTTAACCCTCTACATTCAGACCCATGCTGCGGGCCGTGCCCTCGATCATCCGCTTCGCATGCTCCACGTCGCGAGCGTTGAGGTCGGCCAGTTTCTGTTTGACGATACCCTCGATCTGAGCCGCGGTGACCGTTCCCACCTTGTCCTTGTTGGGCACGCCCGACCCCTTGGCAATGCCGGCCGCCTGCTTGAGCAGCGCCGCCGCCGGCGGACTCTTGGTCACGAAATCGAACGTGCGGTCGTTATAGACATTGACCACCACCGGAATGGGCATGCCACCCGCTTCGCGCGTCCGCTCGTTGAACTGCGAGACGAACTGCCCGAGGTTGATGCCGTATTTGCCCAGCGACGTGCCGACCGGCGGGGCCGGCGTGGCCTGCCCCCCGGGAACCTGGAACTTCGCTTGTCCGACCAGTTGCTTTGCCATCGTATGCTCTCTTGGTATTGCGGCGGCTCCGGGCCGCTCGTTTTTCCGGCAGTCGTTGGCTGCCCGCCATTTTTACTGCCGGCTATTTTCCTGCTTGAGGCTAGATCTTCTCGATCTGCCAATACTCCAGTTCAACGGGTGTCGAACGACCGAAGATGTTGATCATGACCGTCACGCGGCCGTTGGCGATGTCGACGTTGTCGACATCCCCCTCGAAGTTTTCGAACGTGCCCTCGTTGATCTTCACGCGATCGCCCGGCTTGATGTCGATCTTCAGCTTGGGGGCCTCGTCCGACTTCTCTTCCTGCTTGGCGACAATGCGGGCGATTTCCGTCGCGGCCATGGGCGTGGGCTTGCCGGCCGAACCGGTAAAATCGCCGATGCCCGGCGTCTCGCGCACCAGAAACCAGGTATCCTCGTTGATCTCCATATTGACCACCAGGTAGCCCGGGTAGAGCTTGCGCTTAACCACCCGCTTCTTGCCACCTTTGAACTCGGAGACCATCTCGATCGGCACGATGATGTCGCCGAAGTATTTGTCAAGTCCGGCGACCGCGACGCGGCGCTGCAACCCTTCGCGAATGGAATCCTCACGGTTGCTTTGGACCTTGAGGATGTACCAGTTTTTCTTGGGCGGCTCGTCCGAAGCCAGAATTTCTTCGATCGGCTCCGCGTCCAGGTCGTCGTCGGCTTCGCTGGCATGCGGGCCGGTGGCCGGCGACTCGTCCGCAGCCGTGTCGTCCTCCGGCGGTCCGTCGTCCGGCACCGCGGCGATGGGCGGTTCGCTGGCGGGCTGGGCTTCGACCGGCGCCGCGTGAGCCGGCGGATCGTGAAGGTCGGCGGAGAGGGGAATTCCGGCCGGATCGGCCGCGCCCTCGTTCAACGGCGCCGCCGCTCCCGCGATGGGATCTCCCGTATTGTGTGAATGCTCACTCACGCCATCCCCCCAACCGCCGATCGGGTCCGCCCCGAAACCGGCGGCGTACCCTGACAGCAAAACTCCGCAACACACCGTCGATCGCCATCCGTCGATCACCGCCCGCTGGCGACTGTGGCCCAGCCCTCCTGGGGCTGCGGCCCAAGCCGACGTCGGTGAGGCTAACGGACAGAACGCACGACCCCAATTAGGTCGAGCAACGTCCGCCAGAACAAGTCATAGGTAAACAAGATTGCGGCCAGAAACAGGATCGAAAAGATGACCACCAACGAGCTGCGAACCAGTTCGCTCCGCGTCGGCCAGGAAACCTTGTTCATCTCCGCTTCCACGGCAATCAAGAAATCGGCAAAATTCGGCAGGTTGACCAACCGGAAGGCGATCCAGGCTCCGATCAGGCCCGACGCCAACGAAATCGTCGTCACCCCGGATTGTTGCCAACTTAGGTTGTCCCGCAAATACACTCCCATTCGCCACGCCCCGATCCCCACGAGCAGCAAGATGGCTGCAAAGGTGACCTGACGGGCGATCCTTCCCTGGCTGCGCTTATACAGGCCGAACTGGAACAGTTCGCGAACCAGTGGGCTCGCGAAGCCATTCTTTGCTTTGGCCATTTTCTTGGCTCTAAGTTGATCGGTATCGCTCATGGCAATCGCATGCGGTTAGCAAACGTCCCCCGTGTCATCCTGACTGCGTCATCCTGCCCCCGTG
The DNA here is from genome assembly GCA_963699445.1 of uncultured Planctomycetia bacterium. Taxonomy (GTDB): domain Bacteria; phylum Planctomycetota; class Planctomycetia; order Pirellulales; family PALSA-1355; genus CAWCAX01. The sequence goes on along the minus strand of CAVOTX010000010.1, from coordinate 583,689 downwards.
TCATCCTGACTGCGTCATCCTGACTGTGTCGTCCTGACAGCGTCGTCCTGACTCTGCACGTCATCTTGACTCAGCGTGTCGTCCTGACGGTTCTGTCACCAGGAACTGGCAGGGGCGGCGGGAATCGAACTCGCAACCTCTGGTTTTGGAGACCAGCGCTCTGCCAATTGAGCTACACCCCTGTGAGGAGAGCAAACCTCCAAACGCGGCCGGCACTTTCCGCCGGACCTCAATGGCCGCTCGCTCTCGCTGCAAAAAACCCTCTTTAGGCAAGAATCTTGGTAACCACGCCGGACCCGACCGTGCGACCGCCTTCGCGAATGGCGAAGCGGACGCCGTCGTCCATGGCGATGGGCGTAATCAACTCAACGCCGATTTTCACGTTGTCGCCGGGCATGCACATTTCGGCGCCGCCCAACAGGTTGGCCGTGCCGGTCACGTCGGTCGTGCGGAAGTAGAACTGCGGTCGATAGCCGCTGAAGAACGGCGTGTGCCGTCCACCTTCCTCCTTCGACAGGACGTAGACCTCGGCCTCGAACTTGGTATGCGGCGTGATCGAACCCGGCTTGGCGATGACCTGCCCCCGCTCGATGTCTTCACGCTTGACGCCACGCAGCAGGATGCCGACGTTGTCGCCCGCCTGGCCTTCGTTGAGCGTCTTGTTGAACATCTCGACGCCCGTGCAGGTTGTTTTCTTCGGCTTGTCCGACAGGCCGATGATCTCGACTTCCTCCCCGACCTTGACGATTCCGCGCTCGATACGACCGGTCGCCACGGTACCGCGGCCTTCGATCGAGAACACGTCTTCAACCGCCATCAGGAACGGCTTGTCGACCTCGCGGATCGGCTCGGGAATGTAGGCGTCGATCGCGTCCATCAGGTCGCTGATGCACTTGCTGGCGGCCGGATCCTTCGGGTTGTCGTAGGCCGGCTTCGAGGCTCCGCGGATGATCGGGATCTCGTCCCCCGGGTAGCCGTAGTGCGTCAGCAACTCGCGCAGTTCCAGTTCGACCAGTTCGAGCAACTCTTCGTCGTCGACCAGATCGACCTTATTGAGAAATACGACGAGCGCCGGCACGCCCACTTGCCGGGCCAACAGTATGTGCTCGCGGGTCTGGGGCATCGGGCCGTCGGCGGCCGAAACGACCAGGATCGCGCCGTCCATCTGGGCGGCGCCGGTGATCATGTTCTTGATGAAGTCGGCGTGGCCGGGACAATCGATGTGAGCGTAATGACGCTTTGCGGTCTCGTATTCGACGTGGCTGACCGCGATGGTCACCGTCTTGGTTTCGTCGCGCACGGTACCGCCCTTGGCGATATCGGCGTAGGACTTGGTTTGGGCCAAGCCCTTGGCGGCTTGCACGGCCAGGATCGCACCCGTGGTCGTCGTCTTGCCATGGTCGATGTGGCCGATCGTGCCTACGTTCACGTGCGGCTTCGTACGCTGAAAGTTGTCTTTCGCCATTCTAGCTCCCTATATCTACACTGCGTTCTCGGGCGATCACGCTCGCGTGCCGCCGGCCAACTGCGTTACAACCAAATTAGGATTACCGCCACCCAGTGTTCCTGCCCAATGTTGTCTTCCGCTCAACGTTGTCTTCCGCTCAACGCTGTCTTCCGCCAAACAGCGGACGTCCATCCAAAAGCTGCTGAAGGGATTCGGACCCTTGACCTCGTCCTTACCAAGGACGCGCTCTACCAACTGAGCTACAGCAGCCCAATCTCCGAATCGTCCCAGGCCGAATCGCCAAAGGCCGCGTAGTCAACCACCGAATCCAAGGCCCCAGGCCCGGCTGGATTCGCTTTCCTTCACCCGCTTTCGTTGTCGGCCTGCTGGGCCCTTGGCCGGCCGCTGGACTCTCCCGGCGGTAAACTACCCCAAGAGCGGGTGAAGGGAATCGAACCCTCGTCTTTAGCTTGGAAGGCTATTGCTCTACCATTGAGCTACACCCGCAAGCGAATCTTTTCTCTTTGCCAAAGCCCCGCGATTTCGACGGCCACCGACCCAGGCCTGATTCCGCGGCAGCCGTTGATTTCGTATCGATCCCAATGCAACGATCCCCAGCAGCCTGCGTACGACCATCGCTTGTGAATGGGGGGTGCAGGATTCGAACCTGCGAAGGTAGAACCATCAGATTTACAGTCTGACCCCTTTGACCGCTCGGGAAACCCCCCTTTACCCGTGGCCCTCCTCGTACCCGTGGCCCTTCATCGCGGGAGCGCCCTTGTCCGTGCATCGCCAGCGCAGGCGACTGCCAAAACTCAGCCGACCGAAAGTCCAGCGGGGCCTCCCGGCGCAAGCGAATCCGCGCTAAAACCGGCTCAATGACAGGATTCGCGAGACAACAAGCCGTCCGTCTATAAGCTAGCGGAGGGACTTGAACCCACAACCTGCTGATTACAAATCAGCTGCTCTGCCAGTTGAGCTACGCTAGCCTTCAAGTCCCCGCTACGAAAACCACTAAATATAACGACCACACGAAACCTTGCAAGACGACACGCTTTAAATTTGCCTGCGGGCCGCGGCCGCGAAAAACCGGCCAAAAATGCAGCCACAGCCAACCCGTGGAGCCGCATTTCTGCCTGGCTCGGCCGACGGAGGCAATTCGGCTCTTCAATCGTCCAGGTGTCGGCCCCAAGGCAATCCGCCCGTCCGGCAACCTGGGCAGCGCCGAGTCGGTCAGTCACGCCGGGCGATCGGGCTGACACCGCGACCAGTCGAATCCAACCTCCACGGAGGGAACCATCGTTCCCTCGGGCACGATCCCCTGGCTGGGGGCGCTGACGAAAGCACCTGCAGGTCGCCCAAAGGCTGGCTGCAGGATGCTGGAAATTTCGCTCAAACTAAACCGGCGACGAACTCTATCCGTCGCGCAAAACTGCGTCAATTCAGGCCCGGAACCTCGATCTTCTCTTCCTGGGCCGCCAGGCGCAGTTTGTGCAACGCCCGAGCCTCGATCTGCCGGATCCGCTCCTTGGTGACGCCCAACTCGGCGCCGACTTCCTTCAAGGTCAACGGTTCGTGGCCGTGATCGAGCCCGAAGCGACTAATGATAATCTTTTGCTCGCGCTCGTCAAGCCGCTCCAGAATTCGACCGATCTGCACTTCCCGCTGCGATTGAGCGCTCTCTTGCTCGTACTGGTCGCTGCGGTGCTCCTCGGTGCCGTAGAACATGTCCGAATGGCTGGTGCGAAACCGATCGCGGTGCCGATGTTCGTCCGGAATCGTGCGGGCGAAGTTCTTCATGATGGCCCAGCTAGCGTACGTGCTGAACTTATTGCCGCGGGCGAAATCGAACTTTTCGACTGCCCGGATCAACGACATATTGCCGTCGCTGACCAGCTCGAAGAAATTCTCGCCATGCCCGACGTGACGCTTGGCGATCGACACCACCAGTCGCAAATTGGCGCGCACGATCTGGTTCTTGGTGGCCACGATCTGTTCGTACAGCGCGTCGATTTCGTCCATCACGCTGCTCTTGGCCCGGGCCGGGTCAAGCCCTTCGCGCAGCTTGATGGCCCGGTGTTTGAGATAGTTGAACTTGCGGAACAAGTGGGCTTCCTGCTCGCGCGTCAGCAACGGCACTTCGTACAGGCTGGCCAGGTACGGGGGCAAGCCGCTGGGCAGCCGCGTCTTCTTGGCCGGTTGTTCGGGCTGCGGCATCGGCGCCAGAATTTGCTTTTCTACGCCCGCCTTGTCGAACTGCGGGTTGGGAATCAAATCCAGCGGCAGCTCCATGATCCGCCGGCGCGCATTTCGTTGATCACGCGATAAACGCTGGTCTTGGTGCGGCAATGCTGCTTGGCCAGCACTTCGGCGGCCACGCCACGGCGGTGCTGCTGATAGATCTTCTTCTTGGCATCTTCCGAGAGCGGCCCGGTGCTGTGCGGAAACACCGCCAAATCCGGATGCTCGCGGTCGAACTGTTTGAGAGTGTATCGAATCGTTTCCACGCTGCGTCCCATCCTCTTGGCCACTCGCCGGGCGACATCTGCGGGGCAAGCCGCCGGCCCGGGCCAGCCGCCGCGCCCGCTCGACGATTTCTTCTCGCTGCTCGGGGCTTAGTTGACTGAAATTGGCTCCGCGCCGCACGCGCTCGTGCGTTGCGCCACGAACGTATCGACCGAACTCTTCAAGAATCCGACGCGCTTCCGCCCGTCGAACACGAATCGCCGGCTCACCAGCCCTTGCTGGCGCCAGCGCGAGATCGTCTTGGTCGAAACCTTGAACAGGCGGCTCAGTTCTTCCACCGTGAGCACCCGCTCGCCCACCGTGTTGGCCGGCACATGCGCCGCATCGGATAGGTCTTCTACGAACAGCCGCAGGTCGTGCACTGCTTCCTCGCCCGACAGCTTGAAGTTCGGAAACGACTCGGGCCGGAAATCGGTAATCCGGTAGCAGAGATACTCGTAGGTATAGGTCCGCGAACGGTCGAGTTCCGGGATCAACCGCTCGGCGCGGTTTACCTGCTCGAGCTTCTTCTCACGGGGCGCAAAACGAACTTGCTGATCTCGCAACTGTCGAAGGATCGGGCTCAAGTAATCGGTATGCATCGATAACCCTTCTCGCTCTGCGAATCGCAGGGGCGTTCCGTGCGAAATCCTCGCTCCCCCGGGATTCAAATCCCTTTTTTACGAACCGTTCTTGGTGCGCAGACTCTGAAATGCGTGGTTTGCTTGGTTCTTTCTACGCAGAATACAACGAAGCAGGTCGATTAAGAAGTTTGCTTACGAATAATTCACACTCTCGCCACGAAGCCGGCTTTTCGGTCACATCTTGCTACCAGGCCAGTGGTTAAGTATCCACATTGCCCAAAATACGCAATCGGCCGCCAGGCCGTCTTGCGTGCCGGGTACGCCCACCATTGGGCCTTCGTTGCCAACCACCGTTGCGATTCAACAGGCGCCGCCGCGCGGGTCGATGTTACGCCGGGGGGCCATCCGCCGCTGGCGTAATCGCAGGTTGGCCGATGTGCAAATAATGTTCCAAACCGCGGTTTTAGGGTCAGCTCGATGGTCTGTCGACGCACACGCCTGACTTGGGCTGTCTATGTTGTTTTCGCTGCCTGGTCGGCCACCTTGGCTGGCGCGGCCGAATCCTACGACTTGCGGCCGGCGCTTCAGTCCGACTCGCTCTGTCATGTTGACATCATGCTCCAGGTTGGCGGCGAGGCGACGCTGGCCGCCGACGGCAAAAAGACTTCGCTCCCCATGAGCGTCGTCGCCAATCTGAATTATGACGAAAAGCTGTTGGCTGTCGCATCTTCGGCCACGAGTCCGCGGCGTTCCTTGCGCTATTACGACGAGGCCAACGTGGCCATCAAAATCGATCGCGGCGGCCAAAAACCGCTGCTGCGAGAAAGCCGTCGATTGATAAGTGCCCAAGCCGACGCCGGATCCGTCACTTTATTCTCTCCTTCCGGCCCTCTGATGCGCGACGAACTCGATATCCTCGAATTACCGGCAAGCAGTTTGATTGTTAACAATTTACTGCCGCGCGAGCCCGTGGCCGTCGGCGGAAGCTGGTCGCACGATGACAAAATGATGGCTTCGCTGCTGGGTTTAGATGCCGCAAGTGCCGTCCGCGTTACCAGCCGGTTGGTCGATGTCGTCGGCGGCACGGCCAAGATCGTGCTCGAAGGCTCGCTCAAGGGCGCCATTGTCGGAGTCGGCACCGAAATAGAGCTCAAAGCCAAATACGATTTCGACCTTAAAACCAAGCACATCCATTGGTTCGCGCTGCTTGTCAAAGAACACCGAGCGATCGGTCACGTCGGGCCAGGGTTGGACGTCGTGGCCAAGCTCATCATGAAAGTCACGCCGATCACCGAATCGGTTCACTTGTCGCCCGAAATTTGCAAGTCCGTGGCCGAATCGACCGACGGCCTGACGGCGCTCGAATTCGAATCGACGGCGGGAAATTTCCGTTTCGATTATGACCGCCGCTGGTACATTACCAGCGAAGAGAGAAATGTGGCCATTTTGCGTTTCGTCGACCGCGGCGAGCTTGTAGCACAATGCAACATCTCGCCGCTCGCCGATGTGCAAAAACAGCTCACTTTGGCCAATTTTCAGCAAGAGATTCAACGCTCGCTGGCCGACCATTTTGGCCAGTTTCTGGAAGCCACCGAAGACACGGGCGAGGCTGGCTACAACGTCTACCGGGTCGTGGCGGCCGGCAAAGTCGCCGAGTTGCCCATCCAGTGGATCTACTACTTGTTGACCAGTCCCGAGGGACAACGAGTTACGCTCGCCTTTACGATGGAATCGAACCTTGCCGAGCGATTCGCCGCTGCGGATCGAGAACTGGTCGGTTCGCTGCGATTCACCAAGCCGCCGGTCGCGGGCGTGCCCAAGCCGGTCACCGTGCGCGTAAACGGGGCCGCCGGTGGCGCACGGACGCCACTCTCGGCCGCAGGGGGGCAACCGTGATTCGGCGCACCGCACTGGCGGCAGCCGGCTCGCCGTGCTGGATTCTGATTCCGCAGATCGCTCATGCCCATTTGGCAGGCCAATTGGCAGATGCGTGGCACTTTGGGCATTTGGCCGGCGCCCTGCTGGGCGATTTGCGCCATGCGGTCCGGCATCACGACGATGGCTGGGTCGAGTGGGATCAGCGCCCCGGCGTGGATCCCGGGCTCGGCGTGCCCGTCAATTTCGACGAGATGCGGCTGGCCGATTCCTTGTCGATTTGGGAACGGTCGATTGAACTTTCGACAATTCACGCTCCGCTGGCGGGCTATCTGGTAGCAGGGCACTTTTGCCGCCTGCTGGGTCGATTCGACTCCTGGCGACACAATCCCGCCACCCAAGCCCTGGCGACCCGATTCCTGGCTACCCAAGCGGCTCGCATGGACGCCCTGCTAGCAGCCTGGCCGTTTCCAGACCAGGCCCAGCGGCCCCGTGAACTTGCCGAACTGGGGGTCTCGCTGGTCCAGCTCTTCGACGCGATCAGCTTATGGTTCTGTTGCGCCTCCGCGGCACGAGCCGTGGGAAGCGCGGTTGCCCGAAGGCCGGGCGTGGACGTTCACTCCGATCGCGACTTCGGCGGCCGCTTCTCGCCAGTCAGCCGAGCGTGTGTCGGTCGATCCTTGGCCGCTCGACCGGCCCGGTTTAACCGTTACCGCAGCCGGCCGATCGGTCGCCCAGGCCCATTACCGCACCACCGACGAGCTATTGGCTGCCCCGAGCGAGGCGGTTGAACTGAGCTGGGAGTTGATTCCGGGCGATCACCCACGCCTTCCGATCGGCGTGCCGCGTGATTCGAATAACGAGTCCCCTCCCGGATAGACCCCCGGAACAAGACGACTGCACCATGAAACCGGCTCGAGCAGTGCGGTTAAGTTATAGTTGTTGAAGCACTCGCCGGACGTTGATCGCATGCCACGCACCATTGCCATCGGAGACATTCACGGCTGTTCGCAGGCACTGGCGTCGATCCTCTCGGCAATCGATCCCCAGCCAGATGACACGATCATCACGCTGGGCGACTACGTGGATCGGGGCAGCGACTCCAAAGGCGTGTTGGACAAGATGATCGATTTGTCGAAGCGATGCCGCCTGATCCCGATTCTCGGCAATCACGACGAGCTCATGCTGAGGGCAAAGGATGATCATCTGGCGCTGCGGACTTGGACGGAGTTCGCCGGGACCAAAACTCTTGATTCGTATGGCGACACCGGCCAGCTCGACCTCGTGCCCGACGAGCATTTCGAGTTCTTGCATTCGTGCGTACCATACTTTGAGACGGACAGGCACCTCTTCGTCCACGCCAACTACGATCCGCATCTGCCGCTTGCGCTTCAGGACGAGGACACGCTTCGTTGGCTGACCTTGACGGTTCGAGTTCCCAAGCCGCATTTCTCCGGAAAAATAGCCATCCTGGGCCATACGCCCCAGGACGAAGTGCTCCGTCTCGACCATTTGATCTGCATCGACACGGGCTGCGGCTTCGGGCGCACGCTGACCGCGCTCGATGTCGAAACGGGGAAGATCTGGCAAGTGCCTGAATGACGGTTGCAGAGGTTCCCGGCTTGCCTCCTCGCTTGTCCTGCCAAAAGCACTCGGGTAGGCTACCGGTTTGGCTTTTGCCCAAGAGCGGCCAGGCCTGAACGCGCGAGAATTCCAGCGATGAGCGATCCTTATTTTCAGCAGCTCTTTGCCGACCGCATCGGCGGCGCCAATTACGGCAAAGGCACCGCGATCTACAAGTTCGAGAAGATCAAACGGGCCAAACGCAAGGCCCTGGCCGATCACCCCGAGCGGCGGACTGATCGATTTCGGCATCGGCGAAAACGACGAAATGGCCCCGCCGCAAATCCGCGCCGTGATGGCCCAAGAAATCGACCGCCCCGAAAACCGCGGCTACGCCGACAACGGCATCGCCGCCTATCAGCGAGGCGATCGGCACGGTTCATGCAGCGCAATTTCGGCGTCGAGCTCGATCCGGCTAAGGAAATCAATCACTGCATCGGCTCGAAAACCGCCCTGGCCATGCTGCCGGCGGCGTTCATCAACCCGGGCGACATCACGTTGATGACCGTGCCCGGCTATCCGGTGGCCGGCACGCACACGCAAATACTACGGCGGCTCGGTCCACGCGCTGCCGCTGTTGGCCCAGAACGACTTTCTGCCCGACCTGGAGTCGATTCCCGCCGATGTGCTCGAGCGGGCCAAGCTGCTGGTGTTGTGCTATCCCAACAGTCCGACCGGCAAGGTGGCCACGCGCGATTTTTACCGCCGGGTCGATCGACTTGGCCCAGCGGCACAACATCGTGGTCGTGCAGGACGCAGCCCACATCATGCTCACCTACGAAGGCCAGCCGCTGAGCTTTCTGTCGCGTGCCGGGAGCCAAGGAGGTGGGCGTCGAAGTGCATTCGATGTCCAAGGGCTTCCACATGATCGGCTGGCGGCTGGGCTGGGTCTGCGGCCACGAGCGGATCGTGCAGGCTTTTGCCGACGTCAAAGACAACAGCGACTCCGGCCAGTTCATGGCCATCCAAAAGGCGGCTGCCGCGGCCCTGGACGACACGACGATTCCGCAGCAGGTGCGGACGAAATACCAGCGCCGCTTGCGCAAGCTGGTGGCCACTCTGGGCCGCGTGGGCTTCGATTGCCGCATGCCCGGCGGCAGCTATTTCCTCTACACGCCCAGCCCCAAGGGCCTGGCCGGCGGGTTGAAGTTCGACTCAGCCGAGGCGGCCAGCCAATATCTGATCACCGAGCATTCGATCTGCACGGTGCCCTGGGACGACGCGGGCGCGTACTTGCGATTCTCGGTCACGTACGAAGCGCCCGACGAAGCGGCCGAAGACGTCCTGATGGCCCAGACCGAACAGCGATTGCGGCAGATCCGGCCGGTGTTTTGACTTTCACCCCTGGGAACAACCCATGCGCAAACGATATTTCGCGGGTGGCATTCTGCTCATCGCATGTTGCATTCTTTCTCGCGGTCCGGCCGCCGAGTCGGAGACAAAAATGCTCAAGCTGCATCCACGCCAGAGAGTGCCGGCTCCCGGCGGCGGTCAGGACGCGACATTCAGGACTGTCGAACGGGCGGTCGAGTGGGACCCCAAGCACACGGCCCTGATCGTTTGCGACATGTGGGACGACCATTGGTGCCACGGGGCCGCCAAGCGCGTGGCGGAGCTGGCCGCACCGATGAACCGGCTGATCGCGGCCCAGCGCGAGCAGGGCGTGCTGATCATCCATGCGCCCAGCACGACGGTTGATTTCTACAAAGACACGCCGCAGCGCCAGCGGGCACAAGCCGCGCCGTACGCCAAGCCGCCGGTTGAACTTTCCACCTCGCCGCGCTGGGGTACCGCCTGGTGCTGGCCCGACGAAAAACGCGAGCCCGAGTTGCCGATCGACGATTCGGACATGGGCTGCGACTGCGCCGACAAGTGCCCGATCCGCGAGGCTTGGACCCGCGAGATTGCCGCGATCGACATCGGCGAACTCGACGCGATCAGCGACAACGGCCAGGAGGTCTACAATTTGCTCCGGCAGCACGCCATCGATCACGTGATGATCCTGGGCGTACACCTGAACATGTGCGTGCTGGGCCGCCCGTTCGGCATCCGCCAGCTCAAGTATTTGGGCCAGGACGTGGTGCTCGTTCGCGACATGACCGACACGATGTACAACTCTCAAAAGCGGCCGATGGTCGATCATTTAACCGGCACTGACCTGGTGATCGAGCACGTGGAAAAGTACTGGTGCCCAACGATCAGCAGCGTCGACCTGACGGGCGGAAAACCCTTCCGATTCCGGGAAGACAAGCGGCCGTAGCGATTGTCTTATGCTGCCAATCGGACGGTTGGAGCGTCCGCCCCGGCCAGCGCCGATTTGCCCGTGCCAGATCGCCGGCGACGATCGGCCCCGGCCACCAATCTGTGCCCCCGCGATGATTTTCTTTCCCACCGGCGGCACGTTTTCCGCTACAATGGACCTTTCGCCCCTCGACAGCGAACCGTGGCCTGCGTTGGCGGCAGTTCTTCTGGCGTGCCTGTCACCAGCAGAAAGGTGCCTTATGGAAGCAGTGGATCTTCGGACCAACGAATCAGAAGCCGAGATTCTGCGGCTGTTCCGTAGTTATCGCGTGCGGGCGAGCGAAATGCTGTTCTTCAATCAGGGCGTCGCCAAGTCTCGGCCGGCACATCTGAGCCGCGCGCTGCAATCACTGGTCGATCGCGGTCTGGTCGTCAAGGAGCGCCACCCCGACGCGTACTCGCTGACCGATCGCGGCTATCAGGCATCGCTAGTCGCCTGAGCCGACTTGAGTTCTCTCGGCCGCACTGTGCGCCGAGATCAGCCAGCGCGGCCGGAGCGGCGAGCGCGGTCAACCGCGGCCGTCACTTCTCGATCTTCTCGATGAACCGCAGATAGTTGGCTTCCAGCATCCGCAGGTCAGTGCCAAATGCGGCCGTGAAGTCGGTGCGCCGCTTGGCTGCCGTGTAGGGGGTAAAATTCTCGCGCGGCCGTCGTGGCCAGATACTTGTTGAAGTTGTGCGCCTGGGTCTCGCTAAGAAAGTACGCCAAGGCCCACGACTCGGCATACGCGATGGTCGGATCGGCTTCGAACGGCCGGTCGGATTCCACGACATCCAGAAACGCCCCGCCCTTGCGGCCAATGCCCAGATATTGCCTGAACTGTGCCAGGCGGTCGCGGTTGACCCGGTCGCGGGCGTTGGGATAGCGCGCCGAATCGTAAACGCCCCGGGCCTCGAACAGCATCCCCAGCCCTTCGGCCAGCCAGCGCGGCGGCAAGGCAAATCGGCTGTGTACGCCTATGTTGAACGCGGTTTGATGGGTGGCCTCGTGAATGATCGTCGAGGCATCCTGTTGCCAGGCGGCCGAGGCTTGCTTGCCGCCAGCGGAGTCGTACAGCGTGATGCGGTTGGTCACCGGCGAATAGAAACCCAAGAGTCCCGGCGGAACGTTCAGGCCTTGCGAGCGGGCATAGGCGTTGAAGTCCTCTTTCGACTCCCAGACGACTGCGATCAGTGGGAAGTCGGGGTCCTTGAGCTTCAGTCCGCGGACGGCGAAATAATGCACGAACGAGCGATACAGTTCTTCGAAGCGATCCGCCCATTTCTTGCCGGCTCCGCGTGGATGGGCGACCAGGTAATGGGCCGTCGAAGTCAGGTCAAGCCGGCCGGCAAGCTCGCGCTGGAGCGCCGAACGCAGCTCGGCAAACGAGTAACTGCGGAACGCGGGCGCGGTCTTGCGCAAGTCACGGGCTTCGTCCGGACGGAATTCCCATAAGTAGCCGTCGCGGGCCAGCAAGTGAATCTGCCCCTCGTCCCAGGCCAGCGGCAAGCCTTCGACGTGCTTGCCGCGGACGTTGGCTTCGATCATGATCGAAAGCGCGGTGTTGGCGGCCGTGGCCGGCGAACATGCGGCGGCCCAAAACAACAGTGCAGCCGGCAATCCGGCGCGAGCGGCTGACATTGGTAAAGCCTCAAGATCGGGGTGTTGACGAAACGCATCGGCAGGTTGGTCGATTCGCGCTTGGCGGCTGACCGTCAGGGGGCCAAGCGTCCGGCTTTTGGCCGACAGTCCTGCATCTCAAGAATAGGTCAAAAAAAGTGGTCCTGGGGGACCGAATCGTGCGTGCCGGCGGATGGCCGAAAAAGTGCCGGAAATACCGTGTTTTCCCGGGCGGAATGCGGTTTTTCCCGACCCCGAAAACCGCCCTTGACCCTCGTCGGCGAAATCCCTATTCTCCCGCCCACATGAGTCAAATGATTCGCCACACGGGCGAGCGGGCAAGGGAATGCCAGGGGCAGCCCCCGTCCAACCGAATGGTGAATCGCCAAGTTGATCGATCCACAGTGGATGGGTCTGCACGGGGACGAAGGGCAAGCCAGCCATTCGTTCTGCGGACCACGAAGCGCTTTTGTCGACATGGATGTTGACAACACGCTTCGAAACACCTGACGGCCGCGTGTGTGCTCCCGCCAGCGGAGCATGCCGGTAGCGTCCAATCGCTCCCGGATAAGGAGATTGTCCTCTGCCCCCCTGGGACAGCTCCTTTCCGGGGGCCTTTTTTTGCGCTCGGGGTGAGCGCAGGCCACAAGCGCCCTGCGGAGCGCGAAAAACGTGCGGAAGCGGCGCAGAAAAGGGGGCGGCCCCGAGTAGACGAGCCCGGCAAAACGGCCGGCCGTGCGCATCAAGAGCCGCGCGCGGATCGCCGATTTCATTCCGCCGGCGCGCTTATTACGCGGCGGCGACGTCGCCCTGAGATGCCCCGGAAGCGTTGACCTTGGCCAGAACCAGGTCGATGAGCGCTCCGACCGTGGTCACGTCGACCAGGTCGTCGTAGGTCAGGCGGACGCGGAAATGCCGCTCGACCTGCATGATCAAGCCGACCATGTCGACCGAATCGAGATCGAAGTCTTCGGCCAAGACTACGTCGTCCGACAAACTGGCGAGAGTTTCACCGGTCTCGTCTTCGAAAATCGTCCTGAGCACCTCGCGAATCTCGTCGCGTTCCATAAGAGCGGTCCCCGTCCTGGAGAAAGAAATCTGTCCGAGGCCCGATGTGCTGCCGGCGCTAAGCGGCCTGTCGAATCCAGAAGACAATCACCTCGCGCGATGCCAAGCGCCTCGTGCCCGGTGGGCACCTCAGCACGGGGCAGGCGCCCCGCTGCGGGCATCGAGCGGAGCAACGCTCGATTTTGCCTTGGCGGCGGTAAGTTCCCTGCTGCGACGGCTCTCTAATGCGGCCAGTAGACCAGCTAGCTCCCGCCGAGGCAACACCAACACGGCCGGCCGGCCTGTTTTTCGCCTTCGCTGCGCGCCTGTCGCCGATAGCAGCCGTCGCGGGTCGATTTCGCAGTCGCCGATTTCCCAGTCGCCGGGCTTGTCGGGCAGTCTGGATAATCTGTATTCTCGTAACCGTCCCAGGGATCGGCCGCGACCGGCCTGCCGTCGAGCGAAGCGACACCGATGTCGCTTCGCCGTGGCCAGATCGAAATGGCCTTCCACCACGAGCAACCACCAGGGCATGTCATGGCCGACGCCCGCCGAGCCGCCGAGAAACCGATTCAGCCGATCGAGCTGGCCATCGTGGCCCACGGCACGGCCTCGCTGACGCCGGCCGAAATGGCGCTCTTGCGCCCAGCCGCTGAGCGGTTTGCCGGCCACGCTGGTGCCGCAACTGCTCAAGCACAGCGACGAGCAGACTCTAGCCTCGCTCGTGGCCCTGCGCCGCGGCTTGCTCGGCAGTGAAGCGGCCGGCAGTGAAGCGGCCGGCAGTGAAGCGGCCGGCAGTAAAATAGCCGGCAGCAACCTGGCCGGCACCGATTTCAGCCGCTGGGGCGTTGTTTCCTCGTCGCGCTACCTGGGCCGCAGCCCGTTCGCCGCCGTGCTCGACAAGTACAAGATCGACGGTCCCTGGGGCGTGTCGGTGCAGGTCATTCCACATCGCATGCCGCACTCGGTGCCGGGCACCGTGAGCCTGGCTTTGCAAAATCACGGGCCGTCGATCAGCGTGGGCGGCGGACCCGACGATCAAACCAGCACGCTGCTGTCGATGGCGGGCTTGCTGTGCAAAGGACGATTTCCCGGCGTCTGGCTCGTAGTGAGCGGCTGGTGGCCGGAGCTGACGATCGAAATCGACGGCCAGCCGACGAGCGATTCGAAATGTCTGGCCGCGGTGCTGGCCGTCGTGCCGGCGCCGGCCGCAAACAGCCTGGGCTCGATTCGTTTCCGTCCAGTTCGTTCAGAGTCCAACAGCCCGTCGCCCGACAGCCCGTCCACGCTGGCCGATTTTCTGCTGCTGCCTGGCACTGAGCCGCGCCAGTGGCGGTGCCAGTTTGCCAGCGGTTTGGAGGTGGCCGTCGAACTGGTGCGCCCGGCCGTGCGAATTTTGGGATTGGAGGATTGCAAAGCCTCCGCCGGGCCGTCGGCCGTTCCGCCACCACACCGTCGCCCGTCGGCCACAGGCAGCCGCGTCAAGCGAGGTCGTTCATGAGCGAAGATTCGTCCATCTCGATCACCGGTGTCGGCGCGCTGAGCACACTGGGTGCCAATTTCCAGGAAATCTCGGCCAGCTTGCTGGCCGGCAAGACCGGCATTCGCGAGGCCATCGGTTTCGACATCACGCAGCATCCCTGCCAGATCGCCGGACAGATCACGCTGCCCCCCTGCCCCGCGCAGCTCGATCCGGCCAGCTACGACGCGATGTATCCGCTCGAACAATGCGTGCTGTGGTGTTGCGTGCAGGCATTGCAAGACGCCGGACTGTGGGCAGAGCGAAGCAACTTGCGGATTGGCCTGGTGTTGGGCATCGCCGCCGAATGGATCCTGTATTGGGACGTCGATTCGCGCCGCGGCGGTCGGCTGATCGCCGATGCCGACGCCGTCCGCGAGGCCACGGTCGACTGCGCCCAGCGCGTGCTGGGGCTGACCGGACCTGCGCTTTCGGTGGCGGCCGCCTGCGCCAGCGGCAACCATGCCTTGGCCCACGCCAAGGAATGGCTGGAGATGGGCTGGGTCGATGTCTGCATCGCCGGGGCCTGCGACGTCGGCGTCACGCCCTACTCGATGGCCGCCTTCGGCAACCTGCGGGCACTATCGCGTCGCAACGACGCCCCGGCCGCCGCATTGCGCCCCTTCGATTGCGATCGCGACGGCATGGTGCTGGGCGAAGGGGGGGCCGTGTTCGTGCTCGAACCGGCCGCGCGGGCGAAGGCCCGCGGGCGCAAGGCCTATGCCGAGGTGGCGGGCGTCGGCATCACCAGCGACGCCTATCATCTGGTGATTCCCAATCCGGATGCCACGCAGGCCATCGCCGCCATGCGCGAGGGGCTGGCGGCGGCCCGGATCGATCCCAGCCAGATCGACTACGTCAACGCCCATGCCACGGGCACGCCGGTGGGCGACATCTGCGAAGCCCGCATCATCCAAACGGTGCTTGGCCCCGAAACGCCGCGCGTTCCGGTCAGTTCAACCAAGAGCATGACCGGCCACTTGCTCGCGGCAGCCGCCGCGGTCGAAGCGCTGGCCTGTCTGACAGCCATGACCTACGGCGCGATTCCGCCGACGGTGAATCTGAACCGGGTCGATCCCGACTGCGAGCTTTGCCACGTTCCGAACGAAGCCCGCGAGCAGAAGGTGCGCGTGGCGGTTTCGAATTCCTTCGGCTTCGGCGGTCACAATACGTCGCTGGTGCTCAAAGCGGCCGGTTGATCGTGGCCGATGGCAGTCGTGCCCCGATGACGACCGGCGTCAGCCGCGGCTTCGCTACTTCCTTTGCTGCTCGAAGTAGTTGGCGCCCTTCTTGTTGCCGGTCACCACGTCCAGCAATCCGTCGCCGTTGACGTCGGCCACTTCGAACTGCGTGCCCACGCCGGAGTCGTCGTCGAATTGATGCGGCGTCCAAACCGGTTTGCCGTCCTTGCGGGCCAGTTCGAACCAGTACATCACGGCCGGCTGCATCGGGATCGACGTCGCCGCCCGGCCCGTGGGCCCACCAGCGCTTGCCAGTGACGAAGTCGGGCAGCTTGTCGCCGTTGATGTCGGCCAGGCAAAGGCTATGGGTCTGCGAAAAGCTCTTGTCGATCTCGTGCGTCTTCCAGCCGTCCGTGGTTTGTTCGTGCCACCAGATGCCGATGCCGTGGGCGCTGGAGGTCAGCACGTCGTTGTCGCCGTCGCCGTCGAAGTCGTAGACGTGGATGTTCGGCAATCCGAGCCGAAGCCGGCTGGATGAAACGCCCAGCTCCGACTGGTTCTTGTCCGCCGGCTGCTCCCACCAGCCTTCTTTCACCAAGATGTCGTTGCGGCCATCGCCGTTGATGTCGCCCGCGCCAATGCCGTGCGAGAACCGGCCGCTGCCCGGCGCGTTCGGTTTCGAGACCGGCGTGAGCTGCCATAGCTGCTCGGCAGCGGGCGTGGCATAGCCGATATAGCCGCCCGGATCATAGCCCAGCAGCAACTGCCGTTGCTTTTCGTCGCCGACGATGTGCAGGTAGGCGGGGCTTTCGTTATTGGTGACGGGGGTGGCTTCGTGCCGCGTCCAGGGCTGGCCTTCCTTTTCGGGCTGCTCGAACCACCAGGTTTGCTTGCCCGGAAAATCGACCACGATCAGGTCCGTGCGGCCGTCGTGGTTGATGTCGTCGGCAAAGTTGCAGAACGACTCGCTGTAGCCGTGCGGATCGAACTCCTTGGGCTTCTCGAGCACGGAGACCATGTGCCAGTCGGGCGCGGCGTAATAGACGCTGCCGGCCGAGATGTCCATCTTGCCGTCGTGATTGAAATCGCCGACGGCCGCTCCCTCGCTACGAAATTTATTGTCGAGCTGGGTCTTCTTGAACGTGATGTTGGGTTCGGCGGCGGTTGCGGCCTGGAACAGTCCGGCCGGCAGGACGATCAGGCCGAGCAGGCAAGCGAATCGGAGCGAGCGGTTTTTCATGGGGTAACCTTAAATTGTGGCGTGCCGAACTTTATTGAGGACTAAGACGCGAACGAAAAACAACGTCGGTTTTTTCCGGACCCTCACCCTGCCCTCTCCCTGGAGGGAGAGGGGTCGCGGGCGGAAGTTATTTTTCGTTCGCGCCTAAAGCAAACTCTCCAGCAGCAGCCGCAGCTTGCGCAACTCGGCGTGGTGATCGACGTCGGGCATCGGAGGGATGACCACCGACAAGGCCCGGTTGTAGCGCACCTTGCTGAGCTGCGTGACCAGCTTGCCGTATTCGACCAGTCCTTGGCCGACGCGGACTTGCAGCGTGTCTTTGGTCGTGTCGCGCAGTTGCACGTGGACGACGTGTTTCATCACCTGCTCGTAACCGGCGTTGCCGTGCGGTCCAAAGATATAATGGCTGGGATCGAGCGTGATTCCCAGTCCTTTGACATTGTCGCAGAGCACGACCGCGGTGTCGGGATCCTGCGTCACGCGGCCGGTCTCGGTTTTGACGCCGACCACAACGCCTTCGTGCGTGGCGATGGCCACCAGGCGGCGCAAACGCTCGATTTCGGCGTTGAAGGGGGTGCCCAACTCCGCGGCCGGAATGGTCACGGTGACCACTTTCGTGGCCTTGGCCAGCTTGCAGCACGAGGTGAACTGCTCGTAGTACAGTTCCCCTTCGGCCGCGATGTCGACGGCATAGGCCGCCACCGAAAGGCGGTATGTCTCGCGGCAAGCCCCGATCGCCCGTTCCAGGTCGGCATGGACCTCCGACGGCTTGAGCTGCCGGCCTTGCTCGTAGAGGGCGATTTCGGTGTTGGTAAACTCCAGGTCGACCAGGCGCTCCAAAGCGCCGTCCAGCGACAGGTCCGGAAAACATTCGGTGGAAGCGGCAACAAACACGCGCGAACTCCTTTTCCACTCAACAGGCGGTCCAAGCAGCTGCCGCGGAGCGGGAGGCCCCGGGGCGGAAGGAAATGGCCCCTGTTGGCTCCGCAGGCACGGCAATCTACGGGCAGTCCCCGGCGGTTCTTGGCTCGGCTCGATCGCTCTTGAAAACCCAGGCCCGTAGCTTAACGCCACGCCCAACCGTAGGGAAGATGCCGCGGCCGGCGCGAAGCTTTGGGGGCCGGCCAGCCATTGTCGCCGCCGCCGCCGGAGCCCTAGAATGGGTATCAACGACTGGCAGGCGATCCGGCTGGCAAATCACTGCGGCAGCCAAAGGCGGGATCGCTGCCGACGGATCGCCCGATCTTCCGACATCCTTTGCTAGCAAAGGATGCTCCGCCCCCAAGGAGTTTCCCATGGATTCGCATTCCACGCCCCCCGCCAGTCCACAGCCGATTCGTCCGCAAGGGGTTGCCGAGCCGCAAGCTCCGCCGCTCCGGGTGGTGCTCGAAGAGCCCCGCCGATTTGGCAAATTCGCCCGGCGACTGTTGTGGACCGCCTTGGGCGTGTCGGTGCTGATGAATCTCAGCATGTGGGGCCGCTACGAGGAATACTCAGGCGGAGAATCGCAGGTCCACGAGAAGTTTCATTCGCACAGCCGTACGGCGGCCGACAAGGTGGCGATCATCACGGTCGACGGCACAATCATGAGCGGCGAGGGATTCGTCAAGCAGCAGATCGATGCGGCCCGTCACGACGAGCACGTGAAAGCCATCGTGCTGCGTGTCGACTCGCCCGGCGGCACCGTCACCGGCAGCGATTACATTTATCACCACCTCAAACAATTGCTCGCCGACCGCAAGATCCCGATGGTGGTCAGCATGGGCAGCATGGCCGCTAGCGGCGGCTACTACATCTCGATGGCGGCCGGCCCCCAGGAAAAACTCATTTATGCCGAGCCGACCTGCTGGACCGGCTCGATCGGGGTCATCATTCCGCATTACGACCTGGCCGGTCTGCTGGAAAAGTACGACGTCCAGGACGATTCGATCGCCAGCCACCCGCTCAAGCAGATGGGCAGCCCCACGGCGCGGCTGCCGGAAAAATATCGCGAGGAAGAAAAGCAAATCCTGCAGGAACTCGTCGATTCGACGTTCGTGCGCTTCAAAGACATCGTCCTGGCCAGCCGGCCGCAGCTCGCGGCCGACGACAAGACCCAGGCCGAGGTATTCACCGGTCGGATCTTCACCGCCGGCGAGGCCCAGCGCAATCACCTGGTCGACGAACTGGGATTCATCGAAGACGCGATCACGCGCGCGATCGAGCTGGCCGCGCTCAAACCGAGCGACGTCCGCGTCGTCAAATATCAGAAGCCGGTCAACGTGCTGGAGCAGGCGCTGTTCGGCCCGAGCAGCCGCAGTGCGAAACTCGACCTGGCCTCGATTCTCGATCTGGCCGCCCCGCGGGCGTACTATCTCTGCACGCTCTGGCCGGCCGCAGTCCGGCGCGACTAAAAAAACCGCCGAGCCTGCGGCTCGTCCTTCCCTAGCCCCCAGCCTCTAACCCCCAGCCCCTCCTCCCCCGATGCCAAAACAGTATTGGCTCGTCAAGTCCGAGCAGGCCTGCTATTCGATCCAGGATCTGGCCGCCGAGCCCGATCAAACGACGTGCTGGAGCGGCGTGCGGAATTTCCAGGCCCGGAACTTCCTGCGCGACCAGATGAAAGTCGGCGACCGCGTCCTGTTCCACCACTCCGGCGCCGAGCCGCCCGCCGTGGCGGGCGTCGTCGTGGTGGTTCGCGAGGCGTATCCCGATCCTACGGCTTGGGATCCGGCGGACGAGCATTTCGACGCCAAAGCTTCGCCCGACAATCCGATCTGGCAGATGGTCGACATCCGCCTGGAAGCGATTTTTGCCGTGCCGCTGTCGCTCTCCGAGTTGCGCGCCGTGCCCGAGCTGAAACGGATGGAGCTCTTGCGCAAGGGCTCGCGGCTGTCGGTGCAGCTGGTCAGCAAAGACGAGTTCGACACGATCTTGAAGCTGGCCAAAGCCAAGCGCAAGCCGAGCAGCATTACGGCACGACGGAGAAGGGGATAGGGGGGATGGAAAAGGAATTGGGAATTCGGAAAGGGGGTACTGGGCGATTAGTGTGTTGCTGGTGACCGATCAGGGCTGCTCAGTCCGAGCGTCGGGCGCGGGGTAGTGGGTGGTTAGCGTGGTGGCCGGCTATCGGAGCAGTTCGTCGTCGACGAACACTGCCTCTGGAAACAAACGCTTCCAGCGTGCGACATCGTTTGGGTCGGAACGGTAGTCGTAAACGAGCTTGAAATGTCCGGGTTCGTCGAACAAACGGATGGCAGGTGGACTCGGTGGGCTGGGAGAATCGTCCCAAATCGCATCCCTAACCGCTTCCGAGTCCAGGGCGGAATGTCGCTCGCGAATCCAATTGAGCTGGTAGGCGACCCAGCCCCCAGGCACGACGCACAACACCGCCACCACGACGAACAGCGTCCGCAGGGTGAACCGGAACCGAGGGCGGGTCATGGGCTGCGACGTCATTCCTTCCGGGGGAGCCAAATCGCGGCAGTGACACCACCGAAACAGATTACGAATCCCACACCGTAGGCGATGAGCCACCATGACGACGAAGCAGGCTGGAGCATCAGCAGCAACCAAGTCACACCGCAAACCAATGCAATTGTGCTGGCCAACACGCGATTCATCGGTTCCCCTTTGCCCCTAGTCTAGCAGAGCGGGAAGGGGCTATCCCCGAATGGCACTCGGATATGGGGCGGTCAGGGTTGGTCGGCTCTCGGGGTACGTGGCTTGAATGCTGGGTCGCCAAGCCACCCATATTTGACCTCGATCGAGTTCGGGTCATTGTTAACTCGAATTTTTGCTTCTGGGAAAAGCGACTTAGCGGTCGCAATATCTTCAGCCGAAGCAAAGTAGTCCAACTCAATCACTTCGTTTCGATACTCGCCGGGCAAGCCCAGGCCCCAAGCCCATGAGCCGCTCTCCAGGCGACCGACACGGTGCTGCCCGATGAATGCCCCACGTGCGGCAATCCACTGCACCTGATGGCGGTAGGCGAACATGGCGGCGGCGGCCAGAGTCACGGCCATCAACAGTGTCCGCAGACTGAACTGGAACCAGCGGCGGCGGGGAGCGGTCATGGGGTTGCGGATGGGCCGTCCAGTGCAGACGCCAGCGCCTCAGCCGAAAGCCGTTCATGCAGTCTTGGCCTGAAGTCGACATCGTGAATACACAGTTTTTCCAGTCGGACGAGTGCTCCACAGTGACGCGGAGCCAAGATCGTTGCAACGCCGGCCATTACGGCTTGTTTCGCTTGTTCCACATACAGCGCAGAAACGCGGGCCGGGATCGTCGAAATAACCTCGACGATGATCCCGGCTGCCTCTGGACGAATCTCAACTGTGGCATCGAACTTGGTCACGGAACTGCCGCCCGATGCCCCCTGCTTGATCTGCGATACCTTGAATTCGACGGTTCGATTCATTGCCTCATTCTACCCGAGCGGCGGGGCGGGGAGTGAGGGGGCTGCTTGGGACCGCGGACATTGACGATTAAAGCGATAATGCTAGCAGATGGTTGACGGAAACCCTTTCTGGGACGTGTTTTGCGCGATCTGCGCGATTGCCCGATTTCGATTAGACTTCCTGGCAGCCGATTACTTGTACCTGTACAAATGTCTGCTATAGTCGATAATAAGGTGCCACCATGCAAATACTACAACTCGTCAATCGCTGTCGGCACTGCCAGAGCGACATGACCGACACCGTCACTCCCACATCCTACCTTGAAAACCCTTACTGCCGCACGTGCCTCCCAGATCGGCTCAGCATCGCGGCTGCTGCGCCGGGGCCTGTAGAGAACCGAGTTGTAGGCCGCTATCTTGAGCCTACACGGCCGACGCAAAGAATGACTTGAGATGCGCGAAGGCTTGAACTCGCGTAACCCCACGCTTCCATAAACAATCTTGTTTGTGGCAGCGTTTTGTCGCGCCCTCGGTGTGGAACTCAACGTCGCAGCGTGATCCGCCTGCGGGGATCAATGCGACGATGACCTTGGGCCTCCCGGCTCTTTGCGCTTCCCATTCGAGGCGCCCCCCCGCAAGCGATCTTGCGTGCCAATCCAACGCGATGTCAGCCCTTCCAAGTGCGTCTGCGAAGTCGCTCGCAGACTGGTAGCGGTCAACTGGATTTGGGCTGAGGGCCTTTCGCAAGACGCGGCGTAGCGAATTAGGCACGTGAGGCATGAACCTATCGCGGCTAGGAAATTCTCCGGCCAGCGTCCTGATTCGCACTTCGTTGGGGTCGGCTGACCGCTGCCTATCGAAAAAATCGTCGCCATTGGCCGCCCTGTAGAGCGTTAGGCCGGCTTGGTAAATGTCCGAATGGAGCGTTCCACTGCCGGCGTAACACTCGGGTGGTATTCCGTCGATGTACATGCCCGGCCTCGATGCTATTCCCATTGGGCCGGCGGCGCAGCGTTTTGGCCGAAATCTGCGACCATTGGGACCCAGGAGTCGGAATAGAGGATGTTGGAAGGCTTCACGTCGAAATGAATGAAGCCCTTTATATGAATGCTCGTCAATCCGCTTAGGATAGCCTGCCCTAACCGAATTATTTCGAGCAGCCCGAGTGGTCCTGCTGCCGTCCTGTCGCGGAGCGAGCCATTTTTGTAGTGCCGCATTGCTACGCAAATCTGCGAGCCCGTCTGAAAGGCACAAAGAATCGGCACGACGTTCTCGTGCCCCACTTGAAACATCACCTTTGCCTCGTGGAAAAAGTCAGCCACCGGCGAGCCGAAGCGTGCCTTGTCAATTTCCTTGACCGCTATCTCGCCCCCGAGCTGCGGGTCGTCGGCCAAATATACGTGCGAGTTCATTCCTTGCCCGACGCCGATTTCCCGCTTACGGGTATATGAGATTTCGCCTTTGACGAGCATCACGGCTCTCCCAGCGCTGAAACGGCAGCCAATATTGCCTCTTGGCGGTTCTGGGGTTTTCCTTCCAGGCTGATGCCGCGAAGCTCCCCACTCTCCAAATATGCCTTCGCTCGGGGCGATTCGAGGCGGGCAGATATTTGCGCGAGCTGGCCAATAAAGACTTGCGCGTTGCAAGAGCGTGCGGCCTCCATGACGACGCCTTCGATCCTGGCCCTGGCAAACATGCTGGCTAGTACCTTCCCCTTCGCGCCACGTTGCAAGTAAGTCTCGCCAAATCGTACGGCTGCAACCTTAGCATCGTGCTCCTCGATCATCTGGCGCGATTTGTTTCGGTACCACGCGAGGGAATCAGCTTCGTCGTAGGTCTTGGCGCAGAGAACTTGTTGTCTGCGATAAGCTTCGGGCTCTCGATTGTGCCCTCAACGACAGCCCAGTGGACTACGTCCTTCTCTGCCCGGAACCCGATTGCACGCATCTAGCCCGCCTATGCATACTTGCGCATTTCGCGACGTGCTGCCTGGATAAGCTGTTGCCGCACCCAAGCCGACAGGTCTAGGCCCGAGGCGCCGGCCGCCTCTTTGAACGATTCGTATTCCTTCGGCTGGACGCGAACCTGCATGAGCTTTTCGCGTGCCTCGCCCTTTGGTTTCGTTGGTCGTGCCATGCCAAAAGTGTAACGACAAAAAAACTACGGTCAAGCCATTTCGGGCTATTGACCGTCATGTAATTGTCGTTACAATAACGGCATGAGAAAAACCCCGGTGCTCCCCTGGCAGGGAACATCGGGGCGAGAAACAACCAGGCTTTCGCTAGGCTGCTCTGACAAGCCTAATTCTAGCGAGAGCCGCAACTGAAAGCGACTCCGCGATGATGATTGCTTGTGCCCACGCTGAATCAAAGAAGTTTGGAAAAGACCGCTACGGCAACCCCCGGCATCGTTGCCTGCTCTGCGGCAAGACCTGGACCGATCGCGCCCCGAAGCTGCTGGGGGAAATGCGGGTGCCGACCGACAAGGCGGTTTTCGCGCTCAAGCTGCTCTTGGAGGGAGTCAGCATCCGGGCCACTTCGCGGCTGACCGGCCTGTGCAAAGACACGATCATTGATCTAGTCGTGCTGGTCGGCACCCGTGCCCGGCAGTTCTGGAATGACCCCATGGTGGGCATCCCCTGCCAGCGCATCCAGGTCGATGAAATCTGGGGTTTCGTCGGCATGAAGGAAAAGACCCGCGCTCGCCAGCATGCGTCCGACGAATTCGGGGACGCCTACTGTTTCACCGGGATCGACCCACAAACGAAACTGCTGGTCACTTGGCACTTGGGAAAGCGCGTAGGCGAGGATTGCCACTGGTTCTGCGATAAGCTGGCCAAAGCCACCAGCGGCGACCTACAGGTCACTACGGACGGTTTCACGCACTACAGCTATGCCGTGGTCGAAGCGTTCCGGTGGCGAGTTGACTTCGCCCAGCTAATCAAGATATTCGCCCACCCGAGCCTAACCGACCAGCGAACCTACAGCCCGACCACGATAAAGAGCACGCGCCGCCGGGTGATTGCTGGCAAGCCGGACCCGAAGCACGTCTCGACGTCGATGGTTGAGCGCTCGAATCTGACTTGGCGGATGCGCTGCCGCAGAATGACCCGGCTGACCAACGGGCATTCAAAGAAGTGGCAGAACCACGAGGCGGCCTTGGCCTTGATGTTCGCGGCCTACAACTTCGTGACGGTCCACAGTACATTGAAGACGACGCCAGCCGTGGCGCATGGGCTGACCGACCACGTTTGGAGCATGGAAGAGTTGCTCGGGGAGCTGGCCCGTCATGCCTAGCAACACACTAATCGCCCAGTACCGGAAAGGGGAATTCGGAATCAGGATCCTGAAGTGCCGCTTACTCCGATTTCCCTGTTTATCTCTCCTCGTATCTGCGTTCATCCGTGTTCATCTGCGGCTTTCTTATGCCTTCCACTTCGCAAGATGCCTGGCGGTCCAAGCAGTTGAATTTCGCGCGACGTAGCGCCGGTCGGGAAGCACCCATGCCGCAAGATCCTCTAGGCTGGATTGTCGGCGAACTGGCGGCGCTCGAAGGGCAACAGCTGCGCCGCCGACTCGTCGAGCGCACCGGCCCACAGGGGCCGATGCTTCACGATGCCCAGCGGCCGCTCGTAAACTTCGCCTCGAACGATTACTTGGCCCTGGCCGCCGACCGCCGCTTGATCGCCGCCGCCGAGCGGGCTTGCCAGGCCGAAGGCTGGGGCGCGGCGCAAGTCCGCTGGTCAGTGGGCATAGTGCGTCGCACGTGCTTCTGGAGCAGCGTTTGGCCCAGTGGCTCGGCACCCAGGCAGCGCTTGTGTTTTCGTCGGGCTATGCGGCCAACGTCGGCGCCGTAACGGCATTGGTCGGTCGCGATGATGCGGTGTTTGGCGATGCCAAGAACCATGCCAGCTTGATCGACGGCTGCCGGCTGTCGCGGGCCGAAGTGTTCGTCTATCCGCACGGCGATTGCACTGCGCTAGCCGAGCAGTTGCAGGCCTCGGCCGGATTTCGGCGGCGGCTGATCGTTACCGATAGTTTGTTCAGCATGGACGGCGATCTCGCGCCCTTGGCCGACCTGGCCGACCTGGCCGACCGACATGGTGCCATGTTGTTGGTCGACGAGGCCCACGCCACCGGCGTATTCGGCGCGGGCGGTTCGGGCCTGGTCGAGCTGGCGAACCTGGCCGATCGGGTCCACGTGCGCATCGGCACGCTGAGCAAGGCCTTGGGATCGGCGGGTGGTTTCGTGGCCGGATCGAGGCTGCTGGTCGACTGGCTGCTGAACCGGGCTCGCAGCTACGTTTTCTCTACGGCCCACCCGCCGGCCGTTTGCGCCGCGGCCACGGCCGCGATCGATATCGCTGCCGCAGAGCCCTGGCGGCGGACCGAATTGCTGGCACGCTCGGCCCAGCTGCGCAGGCGACTGTCGGCCGCCGGCTGGAACGTCGGCGCCGGCGCGAGCCAGATTATTCCCCTCGTCGTGGGGGATCCTGTTCGAACCATGCAATTGGCCGCTGTCTTGCGTGAACAGGGTTTTTGGGTGCCGGGCATCCGGCCCCCGTCCGTGCCGGCGGGCGAATCGCTGCTCCGCGTCAGCGTTAGTTATGGTCATACGAGCGAGCAACTGGACACTCTTGCCCTGGCGCTTGCCCGATTGCGGCCGCTTGCGAGCTGAGCAGCGGCAGCGAACTGTCGCTATGAGCGCGGACAAGCGTTTTACGACTGCGCCAGGCGCTGCCGCCCTATCGTCCCCTTTTTCCCGTGCGGACAAAATTGGACTGCCTGGCGGAAGTTTGGGGAATCGCCTGCGAGCATGCCGATTCGAAGGACCGCGGCAACGCCGGTTTCCGGCGGCGGTTGAGCCCCCCTTTGCGTGACAGCAGCATTTGACCGCCGAAGGCGGTCGTGAGTAAGGTGAATGTGTGCGAATCGCACGAAAGGTCGGATCCCGTCCGCGTCGCCGCGTCTGGCGGCATCGATCAAACGCGAAATTGGACCACGATGAAGCACCCCGATCTTGCCCGACCCTGCAGCCGGCACGCGGCGGCTCGCCCGCTGCGTGCCCGCTTCGAACCGCTCGAACAGCGGCTGGTATTCAAT
The DNA here is from genome assembly GCA_963699445.1 of uncultured Planctomycetia bacterium. Classification (GTDB taxonomy): domain Bacteria; phylum Planctomycetota; class Planctomycetia; order Pirellulales; family PALSA-1355; genus CAWCAX01. Next base: position 557,287 of record CAVOTX010000010.1, on the reverse strand, counting down.
GCCAGCTCGGCCCCCGACAACCTGACGGCCGACGGCAGCACGCTTTACTTCACGGCGAACGACGGCATCCATGGCAGCCAGATTTGGACCAGCGGTGGCGATGCGTTTACGACTTCGATGCTGAGTGATATCAATCCCGGCAGCGTCGGCGGAGTGCCGCAAGACCTTACTGTGGTCGGCAGCCAGGTATTCTTCACGGCCAACGATGGCACCAACGGCCGCGAACTATGGGTGACCACCGGCCCGGGCGACTTCAACACGTTCCTGGTCAAAGACATCAACCCGGGCAGCGGCAGTTCGAACCCGGAGGATCTGGTGGCGTTCGACGGGCTGCTTTTCTTCACCGCGAACGATGGCACGCACGGCCGCCAACTTTGGGAAAGCGACGGCACGGCGGTCGACACCTTCATGGTCAAGGACATCAATCCTGACGGCAGTTCGAATCCCCAGGATCTGACGGTTGTCGGCAGCACGCTGTATTTTACCGCCAACGACGGCACCCACGGCACCGAGCTGTGGTCGACCACCGGCTCGGCGGGGTCCTTCGTCACGACCCTTGTCAAAGACATCAATCCGGGTAGCGCCGGCAGCGCGCCGAATTGGCTGACTGATTTCAATGGCACGTTGTTCTTCACCGCCGACGACGGAACGCACGGCACCGAACTGTGGACCAGCAACGGCACGACCACCGGCACCACGATGGTCGACGACATCGACCCGGGTGCGATCGGCTCCAATCCGTCCGATTTGACCGTCTTCAACAACGTCCTGTTTTTTTCCGCCAACAATGGCACAAACGGCATCCAACTCTGGAGCAGCACGGGAACGGCCAGCGGAACCAATATGGTGGCGCCCAGTAGCGGAGCGACCGATCCGGACCAACTGACCGTCGGCCCGACGCAGTTGTTTTTCAGCGCCAGCGACAGCACGCACGGCCGCGAACTGTGGAGCACTGCCGGCACCGCCTCCACCACGGCGATCGTCGACGACATCAACCCAGGCAGCGCCAGCTCGAATCCGCAGTTCCTCACCGAGTCGAACGGCACGTTGTTCTTCGCGGCCACGGGCTCGAACGGAACGCAACTCTGGGAGTCGAGCGGCACCACGAGCACGACCCACGTGGTCGCCAACACCGGCACAAGCGCCGTGAGCCTGTTTCCCAGTCAGCTCACCGATGTCAACGGGTTGCTGTATTTCACGGCCAACGATGGCACGCATGGCCGCGAACTATGGACCAGCGACGGCGTGACCAGCGACACCGCGATGGTGCTGGACATCAACACCACCAGCACGGCCCTCAATATCGCGCCGATTCTCAACGTGAATCAAACGCCCCAAATGACCACGATCGTCGAAAATACGACCAGCAACTCGGGCACGCTCGTTTCCACCCTGCTCGCCAGCGGCGCCGAAGGCAACCCGATCTGGGATCCGGACTCCGGCGACGTGCAGGGCATTGCTGTCACGCAAGTGGACAATACGAACGGCGCGTGGCAGTACACCACCAGCGGCGGATCCACTTGGACCGCGTTCGGCTCGATCACCGAAACCAGCGCCGTGCTGCTGGCCTCCAATGCGTCGACCAGCATTCGCTTCGTGCCGAACACGAATTTCAGCGGCGATGTCCCGGGCGGAATTACTTTTCGGGCCTGGGACCAGACGAGCGGCACCAACGGCGGCACGGCCGACACGTCGACCAACGGCGGTTCGACCGCGTTCAGCTCGGCGACTTTGTCGGCCAATATCCGAGTCGCCCCGGCCAGCAGTAGCGCTCCCTGGCAAAACCCAGTGAATCCGGACGACGTCAACGACGATGGCGCCGTCACGCCGATCGATGCCCTGACGATCATCAACGAGCTGAACAACGTCGGCGAGCACGTGTTGCCCACCCCGACGGCCGGTGATCAGCCTCCGCCGTACTACGACGTCAACGGAGATGGCTCGGTGACGCCGCTCGATGCGCTCGACGTGATCAATTACCTCAATACCCATTTGGCGGTTGCCGTGGCGAGCCCGACATTGGGCACAGCGGCCGTGACGAGTCCGGCAAGCGCCATCGCTGCGGTGGTCGCCCCGGCAATCGATACAGCCCCGGTGGCGTTTGCCATCAGTGCTACGGCGGCGTTCTTGCCCGCAGTCGCCAGCGTGCAGAACCAGGCTCGATCGGCCGCCGCCACGGACGCGGCCTTTGCCGGCTACTCGGCGCACGGCTCGGCCGATTCTGGCTGGCAGGCCGGTTCGACCGGCGTTGCCGCGTCGGCGCTGCCTTGGACGCATCGAGCCGCGCGATTTGCCCGCCGGCGGGACGCCGGACCGCTGAGAGCCCGGGCAACGTCCCATCAGGTTTGCCGGGCCGGCGGAGCGTTTTGCTCAGGAAGTCGGTTTGGGAACCGACTCGCGAAGCTGGTCGAGCGAGCGGCCAAGCCGCTTGCGTTCGGGCCGAATTGCCGGACGCGCGGCCGCCGGTTGGGCCTCAAGGGCCGGTGTCGCTTGACGCAGCACGGCGCTGAGCTGGGGATGAAGCTCGCTCGACTCGGCAGGCACGCCAAGTTGCTCGACGGCGTCGGAAAAGCCCAGCAATACCGAGCGCCGCACGGCCTCGCGAATCCAATGAAAAACACCGACATTGCTCATCGTGTCACCCTCTCACTAATGGCCCCTTGCAGGCTTGCCAAGCGCCTAGCCGCCGGGCTGGGTACGTTTGGTCGTTGGGGTGGGCAATACTAGCAACGCCCCGTCCCTGACAAAAGAGCAGTTGGGAGCACGATGCAGACAAAATGGGGCGGGCTGCGGGGGATGGCAACAACCGGACGATTGTCGTCTGCGACAGGTGATTCATCCTTCATCCGTCCGCTTTCATCCTTTAAACTAAAGTGCCGTTTCAACTTCGCTTCGCCCGACGTGATTCGCGGCCATGATCCTGCTGATCGATAACTACGATTCGTTCACGTACAACCTCGTCCAGCGCGCTGGGCGAGATCGATCCTTCGTTGGACCTGGTCGTGAAGCGCAATGACGAGATCACACTCGACGAGTTGGCCGAATTGGCACCCAGCCACCTGATCGTCTCGCCCGGCCCCTGCACGCCCAGCGAGGCCGGCATCTCCTGCGCGGCCATCGCTCGATTCGCCGGCGAAATCCCGATCCTGGGAGTCTGCCTGGGCCACCAGGCAATCGGCCAGGCCACCGGTGCGGATTGTCCGAGCCGAGCGCTTGATGCACGGCAAGACGGATCTCATCCACCACGACGCTCAGGGATTGTTCGCCGGCTTGCCCAATCCCTTGCGGGCCACACGCTATCACAGCCTGGTCATTCAGCCCGGGACGCTGAGCGACGAATTCGTCGTTTGCGCCTGGTCCGAGGGGCCCGACAATCTGCGCGAGATCATGGGCATCCGCCACCGGGAGAAGCCGCTTTACGGCGTGCAGTTTCATCCCGAGAGTTTCTTGACCGATTGCGGCAGCGATTTGCTGGTCAATTTTCTGCGTGTCGCCAGGCCGGCGGGAAAGAGCTCGCCGGCGGCTGCCGCCGGGCCGGTAAAGAGGTAGTCTCGATGCTTTCGGTCGAACAGGCTGCCAGCCTGGTGCTGGCCGAGGCCCGCGCCAAGCCCGCCGAGCGGGTCGCAACGAGCGCCGCGCTGGGGCTGATCCTGGCCGAGGACGTTACGAGCGACGTCGATTCGCCCCCGCACGACAAATCGCTCGTCGACGGCTACGCGATCCGCAGCGCCAATCTGGCGGCCGACGTTTGGGAGTTCGAGGTCATCGAAGAAGTTACCGCGGGCCGTGTGCCGCAGAAAACCGTGACGGCCGGCTCGGCCACGCGCCTGATGACCGGCGCCGATCCCCGCGGGCGCCGACGCCGTGGTGATGATCGAACGCACCGAGACCATTCGCTGCGGCCCGGGCGAGCGGGTTCGCATCAGGGACCGCACGCAGATCGGCGGCCAGAACATCGCTTCCGGCAGTCAGCCTCTCGTGAGCCCAGGTCAAAATATCATGCCCCGTGCGGCGTCAATGCAGCGCGGAGCCGTGACCCTGCAGAGCGGTTGCGAGATCCGGCCGATCGAGATCGGCATCCTGGCCGAGGTCGGACGCACGCACGTCACCGCCATCCCGCGACCGGTTGTGGCTGTGCTGTCGACCGGCGACGAATTGGTCGGCAGCTGCGACACGCCTGGGCCAGGACAAATCCGCAATAGCAACGGTCCGATGCTGCTGGCGGCCGCCGCACGGGCTGGCGCCGACACGATCGACCTGGGCATCGGTCGCGACGAAGTGGCCGAACTCCGGCGGCTGGCGGCCGAGGGCCTGAATGCCGACATCCTGATCGTCTCCGGCGGCGTATCGGCAGGAACGCTCGACCTGGTGCCGGGAGTGCTCGAGGGGCTTTCCGTCGAGCGCGTGCTGCACAAAGTCAACGTGAAGCCGGGCAAGCCGCTCTGGTTTGGCGTGCGGCGCTCGGCGGCGGTCCCGCGGTTGGTCTTCGGTTTGCCTGGCAACCCGGTGAGCGGCCTGGTTTGCTTCGAGCTGTTCGTCCGCCCGGCGATTGCCCGGCTGGCCGGTCGGGCTGACAGGGGACAACCGACCGTGACCGCGCGGCTGGTTTGCGACTTTACGCAGCGCGGCGACCGGCCGACGTATCACCCTGCGATCGTGCGTGAAACGCCGGATGGCCCGACCGTCGAACCGCTCCCCTGGCGGGGTTCCGGCGATCTGGCTGCGCTGGCTCGCGCCAACGGGCTGGCGAAATTTCCGGCCGGCGAGCAGGTCTATCAGGCCGGCGCACTCGTCGAGGCGATCCGGCTGTAAGTCCCGCAACGTCAACGCTCCAGCCGCTCGTGGGCTTCGTCGGCCCAGGGGCTGTCGGGGGCCAACTCGACGAATGCGGCCCAATGCTGCAGGGCCTCGTCGCTGCGCAGCAACTCGTCGAGCGTGCGGGCCAGATGATAGTGGACATCGGGATAATCGCCGTGATAGCGCAGCGCTCCCTCGAATGCCGCCACGGCCAGCTCGTATTCGCCCGTTTCGGCCAGCACGCATCCCAGGTTCGCCCGTGCTTCGACGTAGTCCTCGTCGAGCTCGATCGCCACGTAGTATCGCTCTCGGGCTGCCGCCAGGTCGCCGAGTTGGTACAGCAGCTCGGCCAGGCGGAAACAACCGTCGGCCGTGGGGCCACCGGCGGCCATCGCCGCCCGATACATGTCGGCAGCCGACTCGAGCTGACCCAGGTCTTCGAATTCGCCCGCGAGTTGGATCATTTCGCCGGGCGATGGCAGGTCTGCCAGCGGCCGGCGCTGGCAGAGCGAGAAAATTTCGGAATTGGCCGCGGCGGTTTGCGACGCATCGCCCTCGCCGGCGTCGGCCATCGCGCCGAAATCGAACCGCAGTTGCCCCTTGGAATCGATCAGCCCGTCGCCTTGCCGCAGCAGGAACTGCTTGCCTTCGACGATGACCGAAAGCTGGGCCAGCGGCCGCTGCACGCCGGGCACCAGCCGCGCCAGGTCGGCCAGCTTGCGCTTCAGCGCCGCCGGCGAGATGCCGGTTGCCAGCAGCTCGGCCAGCCGACGCGCCGTGGCCACTTCCTGAAAATCGAAGTATGCCAGCCGCCGCACTTCGCGAGCCGGCACGATCAAGCCCCGGCGATGCCAGCGCCGGATCACCGCGACGGGCACGGCCAGCAGATCGGCAAGCATTGCCGGCGTGTAGAGTCGCCGCACGCTTTGCTCGCCCTCGACCAGGCCGAGCCGCTGCCAGAGTTCGGTTTCGGTGATGATTTCCAACTCGCCCGCTTCGGCCCTCTGGCGCTGCAGGTTGTCGAACAGCTCGTCCACGACGCCGTCGGCCGAGAGCAATTCGTTTTCGCCCACCACGACCAGGTCGACGGTGCCGTCGAGCCGTTCGGCGACGATGCCGCCTTGTGCCCGGACCAACTGCTGGGCCTCGCGGCGGGGCATGCCCCCGAGTTTGCCAACGAACGCCACGCGCCGCAGGGCGAGCAGGCTATGGACTGCAGGATTGGACACAATTGGGAGTCACCTTTGCCAGCCTGGCATTGCCGTAACTCAGACGCGGTTGGCCAGGGGGTGTACTTTCCCAGAGGCTCTTGGGCGTGTCAATTAACACGTTTCACGCCCCAGACTCTTGGAGCTAAGCTAACCGAGTCTTTGCGAGGGCTTTACACGAGAAGACTCCGCGATGTGTTCGCTGACTGCGTACCAAACGCTCCATCGTCGCGCTCGTCGAGTCTTTCCCAGGTTCTCGACAGGGCGGTGCTCGCGGTGCGAACATCTTGTCGACCACCCGTGAGGGGGGCACTGCACGAAACCGCGTGAAAAAAAACGTGAAGACCTGGGAATTCCACCGCTTTCACCGTCCATTACCAACGGATCTGTGGGCGAGCAACCGTGCTCGGAGCATAATCGGACATCATAGACCGCGCCATTGCTTCTAAGGCAGTGAGCGGAATCGCTATCGAATCAAGCGCGATTCGGAACTCGAAAAGACTGCCGACGACCCATCTTGTGAAGCCCCAGACCGATTCAACGAATTGCGTCCTGCCACCGCGATTCGTGAATTCCGACTTTTCGCGCTCGGCCAAGCTTCGCACCGCGAGCATCGTGCGCGTGTTTAGGACGAAGCCGTGAATTCGACCCCCGCAAAGTTCGATGTGACGCGTCCGGCAAACAGTGGCCCAGGTGGTGGTGCCGCCTTGCCGATTTCAGCGTCCACGACGCGAACCGCTCGCGACTCGCGGTCCGACTATTTGAAGGCTGCGGCGATTCTGGCGGTCGTGGCAATTCATGTCGGCGTGCCGTACGAAGCGTCGCTCCGTTACTGCGTGCCGGTCTTTGTCGCCATCTGGGCTTTTTTTCTGGAGCTTGGCTTATCCCGGCGACATGCGGAAGAAATGCGCGGTTATTTGCGATCGAGGTTTGTCCGATTGCTTGTGCCATATATCTTTTGGACGCTCATATATTTGTGGTTATTAAGAGAACCCAGCGAGTGGAGCACCATTCCCTTGCATACGATCTTGGGCGGTTGGCTGGGAGGATACGGTTGGCCGGGACAGTATTTTTTCATTATCCTATTTCAATTGACACTCTTGTTCCCGCTCCTGCGTCGTGCCGTGAACACTAGATCATTGTGGGTGTTTCTAGGAGCTGGTATTGCGCTCAACGCCCTGGCCAATTATTTTCTGTTCAAAGATCGATGGCTCGCGGCGGTCGGCGATCGGCTGTGCGTTTATTGGATCCCATATGTCTGCTTGGGAGTGGCCTTCGCCCGTGGCTACCCGCGACGATGGCGCTGGCTTTGCCTGCCGGCCCTCTTGTTGCTCCTGGGCGCGCCGCTCGAACTCGGTTGGCTCGAGGGACAACACGATTTTTCGCCGTACCTCGCGCTGACCGTGACTGCCGGATCGATCGCATTGCTGCTCGCGGTTGGTCCCCGGACGAACCTGACGTTCGACGGAAGCGAGCAACGCCGCCCAAACCGAGTCGCAAAACTGGCGGGGTCGATTGGGCAGTACACGTTCCCAATTTACGTCGGTCACACGCTGCTGGTGTACTGGATCTCTCGCAGTGGATTCATGCCGATTGGCACTACGCTGCGCGACGCGATGGCAAAGGCGGCGACGGTAGTTCTCGCTGTCGCAGGCAGTTTGGCGCTCGGCTGGGCCTTTCGCAAACTCGGGCTCGGTATTCTGGTCGGAGCTTGAATTGGTCGTCGGAGTCGCAGCGACCGCGCAACTCCAGCATCGAATCCTTGATAGTTGCTGTTGGAATGCCGCCGTTTCGCATTGCGCGTTCCCTTCCGCGAGCGGGAACTCTCCGCGAGTTTTCTCTGCCGACCGCTTCGGCCTCGCGGCGGCAATTCTCACTGAAACCCCCTCGACTTCTTCGCGTGTTGCCGATATTGTAAAGGGCTCGATTCAGAGACCCGATTAAAGCCGCTGAGAAAGACGAGAAGCCGCCATGTACGCCATCATCGCCACCGGGGGCCGCCAGTATAAAGTCGTCGAGGGACAAGAGTTGCAGATCGATTACCGCAACGACGTCGCCCCCGGCGATGCGCTCTCCTTCGACCGCGTGGTGGCCTATAGCGACGGCTCGAGCCTCAAGTTGGGCGAGCCCACCTTGGGCGGCGCGGTGGTCACGGCAAAGGTGGTCGCGGTCGATGCCGGCCCCAAGCTGGTTGTGCAGAAATTTCGCCGCCGCAAGACCTATCGCCGCAAAACGGGCCACCGACAAATGATCACCCGGGTGAAGATCGACAAGATCCAACTCGGCTAAGTCGATCGCGAAAAGCTCGTTCTCGGCCGCGAATTCCGTGATTTTTCCATCCCCAGTCGCCCGTCCCGGGCGACTCTTTTTTTGCGACTGAAGCTTGGGTGGAAAATTTTTTTCGCCGCGCCGTTGGGGCGCCGCGAGACCGCCAAAACTCAAAACCGCCGAGAAAATCCAGGGTTTATGCTCTCGGTGGGGGGTGGCCCAGCGGTTGTGGCCGCGAGCCGGCAATCTTCCCAAATGTTGTGCTGTCAAAGGCTTGAGAGCAACCGTCAGGCTTTGATTGACGGCATGTGAAAACTCTGTAAGATGGGCCTCCGCACCTGTATGTTGTAGTCAGTAGGGCGTCGACTACAATATATTGTGTATAGACGGAGCTTATTATCCATCTTATCCCGGTTGGTGAGGATCACTGCCAACCTTTTGCATACCGCTAAACCGACGCTGTCTGTGCGCTCGATGAGTGGTATACATACGTCCATGTTTCCGGTAGGATGCCCAAGGTTGTTCTAGCAGAGGGAGCTGACTCATGGCCCAAGCGAGCGTTCGTGTTTCCAGCAAGCGATTGCCCCGTGCCGCCGGCAGCCGCCGTGCCGACAGTTTGCCGGGCGAGGGGATCAAGATTGATCCGGTGTTTTGCCCTCAGGACGTGGCCGATCCGTTCGACACCGTCCAGTGGGACCTGCGCACGGCGGCCATCAAGGGCGAAGCCGGCGAGGTGCTGTTCGAGCAGACCAACTGCGAGATCCCGGCGACTTGGAGCCAATTGGCGACCAACGTCGTGGTGAGCAAATACTTCTACGGCGAGATCGACACGCCGGAGCGCGAATCGAGCGTGCGGCAACTGATCCACCGCGTCAGCCGCACGATCGCCGATTGGGGCATCCAAGACGGCTACTTTGCCACGCCCGAGGACGGCGAGCGGTTCTATCGCGATCTGACCTGGCTGCTGCCTGCATCAGCACGGAGCGTTCAATTCGCCGGTCTGGTTCAACGTCGGCCTGTTTCACCAGTACGGCGTCAAGGGCTCGCAGTGCAATTGGCACTGGGACCCGGAGACCGGCGAGGTCCGCCAGCCGGAAAACCCCTACGAATATCCGCAAGGCTCGGCCTGCTTCATCCAGAGCGTTCGCGACGACATGGAAGACATCATGGAGCTCGCCCGCAGCGAGGCCATGCTGTTCAAGTTCGGCTCGGGCACCGGCACCGACCTGTCGACGTTGCGTTCGCATCGCGAGAAGCTGTCGGGCGGCGGCAAGCCCTCGGGCCCGCTGTCGTTCATGCGGGTTTACGATCAGATCGCAGCGGTGGTCAAGAGCGGCGGCAAGACGCGCCGGGCGGCCAAGATGCAGTCGCTCAAGGTCTGGCATCCCGACATGATGGAATTCATCGAGTGCAAGTCGAAGGAAGAGAAGAAGGCCCGGCTGCTGATCGAAAAGGGGGGCTACGACGCCAATTTCAACGGCGAAGCCTACAGCTCGATCCTGTTCCAGAACGCCAACCTGTCGGTCCGCGTCACCGACGAGTTCATGCAGGCCGTGCTGGCCGGCAACAAGTGGACCACGCATTGGGTGACCGACCCCAAGCACGCAGGCCCGAGCTGGCCCGCCCGCGACGTGCTGGCCAAGATGGCCGAGTGCGCGTGGAGCTGCGGCGATCCGGGCGTGCAGTACGACACGACCATCAACCGCTGGCACACCTGCCCGAATTCGGGCCGGATCAACGCCTCGAATCCCTGCTCGGAGTACATGTTCCTGGACGACACGGCCTGCAACCTGTCGAGCATCAACTTGATGAAGTTCCGCGAGCCGGACGGCACGTTCGACGTCGAGCGCTTCAAGCCGCGGCCTGCCGGCTGTTCTTCATCGCCCAGGAAATCCTGGTCGACCACGCCAGCTATCCGACCAAGCGGATCGCCGAGAACAGCCATCGTTTCCGTCCGCTGGGCCTGGGCTATTCGAACCTGGGCAGCCTGATCATGACCAGCGGCGTGCCGTACGATTCGGACGCCGCCCGCGGCGTTGTGCGGGGCCATGACCGCCCTGCTGCACGGAGCCGGCCAACCTGGCCAGCGCCGAGCTGGCCGCGGCCGTGGGGCCGTTCGACGGCTTTGCCGATCAATCGGCGAGCCGATGCTCCGCGTGATGCAGATGCACCGCGACGCCGCCGACAAGATCGACGCCGCCTGCCCGGCCTATCTCAAGCAGGCCTCGCGAGAGCTGTGGGACGAAGTGCTGGCCGCCGGCCGCAAGCACGGCTATCGCAATGCCCAGGCCACGGTGCTGGCGCCGACCGGCACGATCAGCTTCCTGATGGATTGCGACACCACCGGCATCGAGCCGGACATCGCCCTGGTCAAGTACAAGCAATTGGCCGGCGGCGGCATGCTGAAGATCGTCAATCAGACGGTCCCGCTGGCGCTGAGGACCCTGGGCTACGATCAGCCGCAGATCGACGTCGATCCTGGCCTACATCGATCAGCGAGGACACGATCGAAGGGGCCGCCGGACCTGAAGCCCGAGCACCTGCCGGTGTTCGATTGTGCGTTCCAGCCGCGCAACGGCACGCGTTCGATCGCCTGGCGGGCACACGTGCGGATGATGGCCGCCGCCCAGCCGTTCCTGTCCGGCGCCATTTCCAAGACGGTGAACATGCCCCGCGAGACGACGCCGGCCGACATTGCCGACGCCTATCTCGAGGGCTGGCAGTTGGGGCTCAAGGCGCTGGCCGTCTATCGCGACGGCTCGAAAGAAAGCCAGCCGCTGTCGACCTCGACCGAGGCCGACAAAGCCACGGCCAAGCAAGCGGCCGTTGCTCGCGCCGCGAGCGGCTGCCCGACACCCGGCATTCGATCACCCACAAGTTCAGCATCGCCGGGCACGAGGGCTACATCACGGTCGGGCTGTACGAAGACGGCCGGCCGGGCGAGTTGTTCATCACCATGGCCAAGGAAGGGAGCACGATCGGCGGCCTGATGGATTGCTTCGGCACGGCCGTGTCGATGAGCTTGCAGTACGGCGTGCCGCTTGGAAGTGTATGTGAACAAGTTCTCGCACACCCGCTTCGAGCCGATGGGGCACACCAAGAACCCCGACATCCGCATCGCCAAGAGCCTGGTCGACTATATCTTCCGCTGGCTGGGGATCACCTTCCTGCCCGGCTATCGCGAAGCGTCGCTCGGCTATGGCGAGGGAGGCGCCGGCCGGCCAGCGGCCGACGATGCCGAAGCAGAGACCGGGCCCGCCGCCAAGAAGGCTGGCGGGCAAGTCAGCTGGGCCAGCGAAGGCCAAAGCATCCGCACCGGCAGCTAAATCGAGCATCGCCAAACCGGCCGGTGAGAAGGAACACCCCGCTGGCAAGAACGGCACAGCCGCGAAGGACACTCCCAAGCCGGCGGTTAATGCTGTCGCTCTTGGAGCGGGCCGGCGCGGCGATGAAGGTCGATCTGAACGGCGGCTTTGCAATACACGCACCGAACAGTTCGCCAGTTTCCAGGTCGACGCGCCAAGCTGCGACAATTGCGGGGCGATCACCGTCCGCAACGGAAACTGTTATCTCTGCCACAACTGTGGCAACAGCATGGGTTGCTCGTAATGGATTGTCGGGTGGGATGCCCGCGAGCAGCCCACGTTCATTCGAAACGGGTGCCGTCTGGTGGCCGACGGCACCCGTTTTCGTTGTCTGACAACTTGCAACTCCTCTCCCTCCAGGGAGAGGTCGGGTGAGGGTCCGTCGAACCGCTTAGGACGAGGGTCTGCCGCGTGTCGAACCGGGGCTCATCTAGCTGACGACGCTCCGAAAGCCAACCGGGCGGCGGCAAAATGCAGCCATCCCCCGCTCCGCCTTCATCCTTCCTCCTTTAACCGGAACTCCCGGCCTTTCGCGGCGTCTAAAGCAGCGGCGGATTTGCCATAGGTCAAGCCAGGGGTGCCGCGATGTTCCTGCCAAGAGAATTCGACGCTGTCATGACGCTGCTCGCGGGCCTTTTTCTATCGGCCGCAGCAGCCGGCTGTGCTGGGGCCGATGCGCCGGACGCGGAGCCGGCGCCAGCCAGGCAAGTCCGCGGGACTGACCTGGGAGGTAATCTCATGACCGTTTACGTGGCCCGGGATAAAACGACCTGGGATGCGGTCAAACAGGCCGTGGGCACGCGACACGATCTTGCTCTGGGCGCAAAGCAAGGCAATCCGCTTGAGCGCCTGGACGGCGTCGACTTCAAGCAGGATATGATCGTGGCCGTGTTTTGGGGCGAAATGAATTTCTCCGGCCACGAAGAGAAATGCTGGATCGAAGCGGTGACGATTGGCGAGCGGGAGGTCACCGTCGACTGCCGCGCGAACCTCTGGGGCGGCGATGTGCTGCGTTCCTACCGCGCCTGGCCCTACGATGCACAGATCGTCCGCCGCAGCGAATTGCCGCTGACCTTCAAGCAAACCACGCAATACAAGGCTCTGCCAAATCTGACGGAAAAGGACAAGACCCTCGCGACTTTGAAACCGGGCGACTGGAAGCAAGAGATCGCACTGCCGAAATGAGCGGGGAGCAAGTCCGCCCGGCGACCGATCTCATGGCGCTCGACCCAGGGGAGACGACGATGAACTTACCAAGAGCCTTGCGAGTTGCCGCGCCTCTGCCGATCGGCATTTTCCTGATCGCCGCCCTGGCGGCTTGGGGTCAGGCCGAGGCGCCGGACGAAGAACCTGCACCGGTCAAGCAAATCCGCGGCACCGACCTGGGCGGTAATCTCATGACGGTCTACGTGGCCCGCGACAAAGCCACCTGGGACCAGGTCAAAGATGCCGTGGGCACGCGGCACAATCTTCCCCGCGGCTCAAAGCCGGATCAGCCGCTCGATCGCTTGGACGGTGTCGACTTCCAGCAGGATATGATCGTGGCCGTGTTTTGGGGTGAAATGAATTTCTCGGGTCACGAGGAGAAATGTTGGATCGAAGCCGTGACGATTGGCGAGCGGGAAGTCACCGTGGACTGCCGCGCGAGCCTGTGGGGCGGCGCCGTCAACTGCTCGTACTGCGCGTGGCCCTACGAGGCCAAAGTCGTCCAGCGCAGCGAATTGCCGGTGCTGTTCAAGCAAACCACCGAGTACCCGGCCCAGCCCCAGCTTACGGAAAAGGACAAGGTCCTCGCGACTTTGAAAACCGGCGATTGGAAGCAAGAGGTCGCATTGCCGAAATGAATCGTCGGGCCGGCCGCGGGGAAGTAGACGCGGCATCTTGCCGCGCTACAGCGTAGACTGGTTCCGAACGCGGCAAGATGCCGCGTCTACGAGAAGCAAGAGTTTCACAGGCTCGGCCAAGGCGGGAACGAAACGCGAAAATCGATCCAGGAAATGAATCGTCGGGCATTGAACCGGTTGAAGTCCGGACTGGCAAAACGCTGCGACCCGAGAAAACTACCCGGGCTCGATGGGCGTTTCCAGCGGCAGCGGATAGCAGACTATGAACACGATGAACATCGACCAGCCCAGGACCGAAAGCATCTGGCGGACCCTATGGGCCACGGTCGGCACGCTTGCGTGTCACTGCCTTGCAATCGCAGTCGCGACGGTTGTTCTCGTGCGGGTCGTGCCGGCATGCCTTCAATTGTTCGAAGACCGCGATGTGGAACTTCCCACTTTGACGATCGCCGCGCTGAAGCTGAGCTACGCGTTCGTGAACTACTGGTATCTGCTCGTGCTCGCTTTGCCGATCGACGGAGTCGTATACTTCCTGCTCCGGCGAGCCGCCCCCAAGATCAACTGGTTGGCGACGATCGTTCTGGTTCTACCTTTGCTGCTGGCGATTGTCTTGCTGGGATTTACCGTGGTGGCAGTGTTCCTTCCGCTCGTGAAGGTCGCCAGCCAGCCAGTGTTGATGGGCGGGTGAACCGACCGACGCACTCGCTTCCCAATCAGGCAAGAAAGCTGCCACTCCGGCTGAGTTTCGTGGTAGTCGACACCGTCCCAGCTCCCGGGAAACCCTCACCCTAACCTCTCCCTGCAGGGAGAGGGGTTGGCCGCGCGGCGCGCCCCAGCCACAAAAAAAGCGATGGCCCCGGGGGTGGTCCGGAGCCATCGCCGAAAGGCCTGATGTGCGGGCTGTCCTTAGGCGAACAATTTCGTGACCGCTTCGCCTTTGACCAATTCCCGCGGCTGGTTCAAGTGATTGTACACGATCGTGCCCGGATTGATGCCCAGGGCGTGATAAATCGTGGCCAACAGCTCGGTCGGGTGGACCGGATTCTCGACCGGGGCCGAGCCGGTGCCGTCGCTCTTGCCGTAGACGAAGTCGCGCTTGATGCCGCCGCCGGCCACAATGCCGGTGTAGCAATAGGGCCAGTGGTCGCGGCCGTCGTCGGTGTTGCCGTTGCCGGACGTGCTCACGCCGCGCTGCGGGCTGCGGCCGAACTCGCCCACTACCACGACCATCGTCTCGGCCAGCAGGCCGCGCTCGTCCAGATCGCCGATCAGCGAGGCCACGCCGGAGTCGAGCATCGGCCCGGATTGCTTGCGCATGCGGTCCGACAGGCCGACGTGGACGTCGAACGAATGGTTGTCCGAATTGGCCACCTTGGGCCATACGACTTCGACCACCCGGGTGCCCGCCTCGACCAACCGCCGGGCCAACAGGCAGCTCTGGCCGAAGGCGTTGCGGCCGTAACGGTCGCGCATGGCGTCGGGCTCTTGCTTCAGGTCAAAGGCGTCGCGCGCCCGGCCCGACAGAATCAGGCCCAAGGCTTTGTCGTAGTACTCGTTCAGATCGTACTTGGCGACGGCCTTGTCGATATCGGGCATGCCCTTGTTGATCACGTCGCGCAGCCGGGCGCGGCGTTCGAGCCGGGCGCTCGATACCTCGGGCCGCAGGTTCAGGTCGTCGATCTTGATCCGGTCCATCTTGGCCGTGTCCATATCGTCGCCCGACGGATAGAGCGTGTAGGGATCGTAGGCCCGGCCCAGGAATCCGGCCGTCCCGCCCTTGCCCACGACGCCGCTCTCCTGGAGCGGACGGGGCAACATCACAAAGGGCAGCATCGGCACGGTGGGCGGCTTGATGCGGATGATGTTCGAGCCCAGCGTGGGAAAGTCCTTGGGGCTGGGGGGCTCGAGCTGGCCAGACGGGCTGACCTTGTCGGTGGTGTAGCCGGTGTGCATCTGATAGATGGCGGCGGTGTGGTTGAACAGGCCCACTGGGGTGTAGCTCATCGAGCGGATCAGCGCCAGCTTATCGGTGATCTGCGCCAAGTTGGGCAGCAGTTCGGTGAAGGAGACGCCCGCCGACTTGGTCGGGATGGCCTTGAACACGCTACGGACGTTGTCCGGCACGTTTTCTTTGGGATCCCACAGATCGAGGTGGCTGGGGCCGCCCTGCAAGTAGACGAAGATCAGGCTCTTGGCCTTGTTCCATCCCGGGCCGCCGGCGGTGACCTTGGCCTCGTCGGCCGCGGCGTGCTGCAACTGGAGGATTTCTCCGAGCGAGAGGCCGAGCACAGCCGAACCGCCCACTCGCAGCAGATCGCGACGCGTCAGGCCGACTCCGCGATCGCAGACGTCTCGGCCGAGCTGCCCTGGAATGCGCAACATCGTAGGGGTTCCCTCCGGTTGGATGCGAACGTGGCGTGCCGGCGTGTCCGCCACCACCACCTATAATCGACCTTAGTTTACCCCAATGGCCAGCGGGGAGTCAAACTTTATTGGGGCAACTTTATTGGGGCTTGCCATGAGTCAGCCGGTCCTTCTAATCGGCCGGTCTTGCCGACGAAACGCGTTCCAACGCCAGCGCAAACAAGAACCGCCCGGGCAATTGCCGGGCGGTTCCGTGATTTGGAGTCCCACTCTGCGTTAGGCTTTGCGACGGCGACGGGCAACCAGCAGCAGGCCGAGGGCACCGAGCCCAGCCAGCACGAACGAGCCCGGCTCGGGCGTAATGGTTTGCAGCTGCGCGCCATTGAACTGGGCTTGTGGGCCGTCGCCACTGGAGACATAGGTTCCCGAGATGGTGTGACTGCCGTTCACCACAAGATTCGTGAATTCGACGTAGTTGGTACCCTGGATGAACCCGACATTGTCGGATTTGTTGTCCAACGCGGACAATGTCGTGGAGCCGATCGTGAAGAAGGTTGTGCGCCCATCCCCGAACGCTCCGTTGGCGGCATAAATAAACAGGTTGTAATGGCCAGACGGTACGTTTGTGAGGCTGAACGGCTGCGTGCTGGTGGCAAAATCCCAGTAATCCAGCAAGTTGTTGCTGGTCCCAAAGTTATATGTCGTGTTGTAGGCGACGTTCAGCGTCGGGCCGTTAGCCAGTGGGTTACCTTGCGAATCCAACGTGGCCTTGCCCCCGCTCGCTCCCACCTCGTTCCAGGTCGTGCCGCCCGGATCAGTTGCGGCACCAAGGCCCGTATAAAGCGGCCCAACGGCCCCACCGATACCGACACCCAATTGGTAATTGATGGTGTCTGCCTGCGCTGTTGAGGACAGCATTGTGCAGGCAACAAGAGCAGCGATCCAGCCGCGGCTTCGCATCAACAAAGTGCAGGCCTGCGTGGCAGATCGGAAGCAAAGCGACTGGTGCTGGAAAAGTTGCGTTGACATCAGAGTCCCCTTAAATAGTTCGAGATCGACTGTTTGGCTTGCGCTTTGGAACGATCCAGGCTGAAAATGTTCGCTACGTCAGTGAAGGCCTCAAACCACGATTGTTGAGCGCGGCAGCCGCGGCCAACGGATGTGTCAATCATTATACCAATAAAATCACAGAAAGATCGACATCCGGCCATAATACACCGCCAGCTCCTAGCTACCGCTACACCCACGGTTGGCTCACCTACATACTTACGTCCAGAGCCAGAACGCCCATCTACATTTATTCATTGCCAAGCCGACCACGGAGCGCCGGCAATGGCCGCCCAATCCAATTTTCTGCCCACTGCCAATGTAATTCGGGGAGATCGCCGCACAAGCCCCAATTCGGAAAATCTTGAGAAAGTATTCTTCCTTGTTGGCGGGCGTTAATCTTGGACGCCAGACGACAGCCGCACCCCGCTCGCCCCGTCGAAGCTCGAAAACCAAGCGACGTGACACGAGTGATTTTCGTGACAGCGCCGAATCCAGCACGATTGCGCAGGGGACGAACGCCAGACAATTTCTGCCGCGGCGCGAGGCGGCGGAGATCAACGATGCAGGGAGCAGATTCGACCGAATTCGGTCACGCGGCACGATTCGCCGGCCAGCTACAACGCATGATCGAGTGGCTCTCGACGATGAACGCGTTGTTGAAGGACTGCAAAGTTTCTTGGGCGCAGGCTCAGGCGCTGCGGATCCGCGAAGCCCCGGCGGGTGACACCCAGAGGGCGCCGCCCGATTGCCGAACGCCGGCATTCGGCTAACTTAATGGATGCTTTCTGCTCTTGGCTTCCCTGCGAACCGGCAATACAGGCGAAAAACGTGACCAGTACGAATGGCTGGCGCAGGCAGTTTTTGGCCGCCGTCGCCGGCGCGGGCTCGACGGCCCTTCTGAGTGCAGCCGCCGGCTCTCCGCCGGCCGCCGACGATACCGATGCGTCCCGTACCGACGCACTGCCGATGAGTGGCGACGAGCGTCCGGAGCTGGCCAGCTTCGATCGGCTCATGCGCCAGTTCGTCGGCCAGGATCAGGCCGTTGGCGCGGCACTGGCGGTGACGAAAGCCGGCCGGCTGGTCTACGCGCGGGGTTTTGGCTTCGCCGACCGCGATCGCCGCGAGCCGGTCAGCCCCAATGCGCTGTTTCGCATTGCCAGCATTTCCAAGTCGCTGACCGGCGTGGCCGTTTTGCAACTTATCGCGCGTGGAAAACTCAAGCTCGACGATCGCGTGGCCCGGCTCTTGGAACTGAAAAACAGCAAAGACCCGCGCTGGCACGAGATCACAGTGCTCGAGTTGCTGCACCATACGGGCGGATGGGATCGTGCGCTGAGCTTCGACCCGATGTTTCGCTCGGTCAAGATCGCCCGGCATTTCCACTCCGAGCCGCCGGCCATGCCCGCCGAAATCCTCCGCTATATGAACGAGCAGCCGCTCGATTTCGACCCGGGCAGCCGCTACGCTTACTCGAATTTCGGCTATGCGGTGCTGGGGCGGATCGTCGAGCAGGCGAGCGGGCTGAAGTACGGCGAGTACGTTCGCCGCGAGGTGCTCGCGCCGCTGGGCATTCGGCGCAGTCGGCTGGGCGCCACGCTGCTGGCCAACCGCGCCCGGCGAAGTTCGCTATTACGATCTCAAGGATCGCACGGGTCCGGCCGTAATCGGCCGGATCGGCGAGCAGGTGTCGCTGCCTTACGGCGCGTGGTGCCTGGAGGCCATGGACGCGCACGGCGGCTGGATTGCTTCGGCGGTGGATCTGGTCCGTTTTGCCTCGGCCTTCGACCGGCCTGATCGCTGTCCCGTCTTGAGCCCGGCCAGCATCGAGACCCTGTTCGCCCGACCCGCCGGATTGGCGGGGCACGAGCCGGACGGCCGCCCCAAAGACGCGTACTATGGCTGCGGCTGGAGCGTTCGGCCGATCGGCAAACAGGGCGGTCGCAACACCTGGCACGCCGGTGCGCTGGACGGCACGTCGACTTTGTTGGTCCGCCGGCACGACGGTCTTTGCTGGGCCGTGCTGTTCAACAGCCGCGTGAGCGCGGACAACAAGGAGTTGGCCTTTGCGATTGATGGGCCGCTGCACACCGCGGCCAACGCGGTGACCGACTGGCCGGATGCAGATCAGTTCGGCCGCTGGCTCTAAAGTTCCGGAAATTTCGGCTGGTAAAAGCTTTGGCAGATCGCCATGATAGGACACTCGGCAGGTGGGTGATGCCGAGCACAATCCAGATCGGAAAAGCGTCTTTTAGAAATCCAGGAAGTCGAACAACATGAACAAGTACATCGTGGAATTCATCGGCACCTTCTTTTTGGTCCTGACGGTCGGCTGCACCGTGATCGGCAGCTCCAATGGAGCTGCTGGAATCATCCCGCCACTGGCGATCGGGTCGGCACTGATGGTCATGATTTTTGCCGGCGGGCACATCTCCGGCGGGCACTTTAATCCGGCCGTCACGCTGGGCGTTTGCATGCGCGGCCGCTGCGACTCGAAGGACGTGATCCCCTATTGGGTCGCGCAGGTCGCCGGTGCCGTCGCGGCGGCCATGACGGTCAGATTCCTCAGGCCGGATGCCAAGGTGTCGGCCGGAGATCTCAAAGTGGCTCAGGCCCTGCTGGCCGAGTTTCTGTTCACGTTTGCCCTGGTTTACGTGGTGCTGAATGTGGCCACGGCCAAGGGGACGGCGAACAACTCGTTTTACGGACTGGCGATCGGCTTTACGGTGCTGGTCGGCGCATTTGCCGTGGGTGACATTTCCGGCGGCGCGTTCAATCCGGCGGTGGCGATCGGCGTGACCATGATGGGACTTTCGACCTGGGCCAACCTGTGGATCTTCCTGGTGGCCAACTTGCTCGGCGGCGCTGTGGCGGCGGTGACCTTCAAAACGCTCAACCCGACCGACCACTGATTGCCGATCCATTTTTGACGATCGAGCGCAGGAACCGTCCCCTCGTGGCAATTCCCGGCAAAGGCAGCTTGTGGCGGCTCCTGATCACGCCCTATGCGCCGGACCCGGAGTTCCGCTCTTTTCTGTCCCGCGCAGACGCAGGAGGACTCGCAGGCGCAGGCGGTGGTCGCGGTTCCCGATGCTCGTGAAAGCGAGCGGATCTTCGGCATTGCGCTTGCCCGGCGCGGTCTGCAACCGATTTACCTGCGGATTACCAACCGGTCCGCCATGCCGCTGCGGCTGCAACTGGTCAGCATCGACCCGAATTATTACACGCCGCTCGAGGCGGCCGGCATCTGTCATTTTTCGATCCTGCGGCGGCTCAGTGCGTTCGGACTTTTGGCCTGGGTGTTCCTGCCGCTGCTGGTGCTGCTGCCGATCAAGCTGGTTACGGCTTTCCGCGCCAATCGCCGGATGGACGAGTGTTTCCGGTCGTTGGCGTTGTCGCTGCACCCGATTCCCCCCGGCGAGACGGCCGAAGGATTCCTCTTCGCTCCGCTCGAGTCGGGCACCCGCGCCATCCATGTTTGTCTGCATGCCACGGGCGGGTCTCTCGGCGGCGCGACGCGAACCGCCGACGAGGCGATCGACCTGGCCGTATCGCGACTCGAGGCCGATTCCAGGGTGACCCAGGCGATGGTCGAGTACACTTTTTCGATCGCGGTGCCCGGCATTGCTGCCGACTATTTGCGGCGCGATTTCGAAACCCTCGTGCCCCGGGCCTCGCTCGTCGCTTGCGATGTGCGGTTGCTGATCGAGCGGCTCGCGGGCATGCCGGACGCGACCACCAATGCCAAAGAAACTCGGCACGGCGACCCGCTGAATCTGGTGGTGATCGGCCAGTTCGAAACGCTGCTGGGCGCATTCGTCGCCCGCTGGGACGAGAGCGAAACCATTACGCTGGGCACTTGCTGGAAGACGTTTCGCGCCTTTCTGATGGGCTCGGAATATCGTTATTCGCCGGTCAGTCCGCTGTTCTTGTTCGGCCGCAGCCAGGATGTGGCGTTGCAGCGCAGCCGGCAGTCGATCAATGAGCGGCTGCACCTGCGGCTGTGGTTAACCCCGCTGTGTTTCCACGACAAGCCGGTGTGGCTGGGACAGGTGAGCCGCGACATCGGCGTCCGTTTCACGACGAAGACCTGGAATCTGACGACGCATCGCGTCGATCCGGACGTCGACGAAGCCCGCGATTACGTCATCGAGGATCTGCTCAAAGCCGAGCGCATCGAAGCCGCCGGCTACGTCGATGCCGGCCCTGCCTGCGATCGCGCCAACCCGCGCCGCAATCTGACGGGCGATCCCTATTTTACCGACGGCCAACGGGCGGTGATTCTACTGAGCGAGACGCGCACCACGCCCCGTTTCGTCGCTTGGCGGCTAGCCGTCGGCGCCGGTCGAATGTGGGGTGCCGTGCGAACCGCCTGCGCGCCGCGCGGCGGAGATGACAAGGCGAGAAATACGGATGCGATTGCGATGACCGGCCGCCCTCGAATTGTCGGCATCGGCGAGATCCTGTGGGATGTGTTTCCTGACGGGGCACGCTTCGGCGGCGCGCCGGCCAACTTCGCTTGCCATGTGGCGGCGCTCGGCGGCGGCGCGTCGATCGTCAGTTGCGTCGGGCAGGATCCCCTCGGCCAGCAAGCAATTTCGGCGCTGGC
The DNA here is from genome assembly GCA_963699445.1 of uncultured Planctomycetia bacterium. Lineage (GTDB taxonomy): Bacteria > Planctomycetota > Planctomycetia > Pirellulales > PALSA-1355 > CAWCAX01. Next base: position 535,785 of record CAVOTX010000010.1, on the reverse strand, counting down.
CGAGCACAAGGTCCTCACCGACTACGTGGCCCGCCTGCCGGACTGGCCGACGGGCACGGTGACGGTCGAGATCGACGACCAGGGGCAACCGGCCTACCGCTTCGGCCTGAACGACGCCTGGGACCACCTGGCCTGGTCGGCTGAATTGGCAGAGTTGGCCCGGCAAACAGAGGCCGTTTGCTTCGGCACGCTCGGTCAGCGCTGCCGCGAATCGTGCGCGTCGATCCGCCAATTCCTGGCCGCGACGCCGCCCGCTTGCTGGCGGGTGTGCGACATCAACCTGCGACCGCCTTTCTACGACGACGACGTCATTCGCGAATCCGTGGCCGCGGCCAACGTGCTCAAGTTGAACGCAGACGAGCTGCCGATCGTGGCCGCCCTCTGCGACGTGCCGGGCCGCGACGTCGATGCCTTGGCCCGGCTCGCGCGGCGTTTCAGCCTGCGCGCCGTCGCCCTGACGCGCGGTGCGCAGGGAGCGGTTCTACTGCGCGGCGACGAAGTGAGCCACGCCCGGGCACGCCGGTCGCCGTCCGCGACACGGTCGGAGCGGGCGACGCATTTACAGCAGCCATGACCTTAGGGTTGCTCCGCGGCGACGATCTGGACACGATCAACCGCCGCGCGGGCGAAATCGCCGCCTATGTCTGTTCGCAGAGCGGCGCGACGCCGCCGATCCCGCCTGCGATGCAACGTGCCTTTCGCGACGAAGTGCGCGACGGCTGGTTGGCAGCAAATGATCAAGGTGAGGGCAGAGCCGACGAGCGCGTCGGCGGGGGAAGAGAAGGGGATGAGCGGATGGCTGGGGATACGGGGGATGGAAACGTGGGCGATGGCTTCGCGAAATAACGAGAATCGGTCTGTTTTGGGCAGGAAATCGATGCACTCGAGAATGGTCTATCTGTCTGTGCAAATTGTTCTTGGAATTTCTATCCTCATCGCCGCATCTCTCATGGCGATCAGCAACGGCCATTGGCTTTCGCTGGCTGTATTAATTGTCATGGCCGCGTGGATGGCTTCTTGGCCATTTCAGCTACATCGGAAGTTGAGGAATGAAAATGGAGTTGCTGGAATTCAAATGCGGCGTTAAGGCCAGGCCGGTCGCCCAACAGGGGTCAGAGCAGCGGATCTTGCATCCGTCAAGGATTCTCAGGGGCCCGCCGTGTTGACTCACACCATCGTTTATTGCGACGATCGCCTGCTTGTGCTCGACAAGCCGTCCGGCTTGCTGGCCGTGCCCGGTCGCGGTCCGCTGCTCAAGGACTGCCTAAGTGCTCGGGTGCAGGCCGAGCGGCCGGGCGCTGGTGGTGCATCGGCTGGATCGCGACACATCGGGTCTGATCGTGATGGCTCTCGACGCCGACGCCCAGCGCCACTTGAGCCGGCAGTTCGCCGATCGCAGGGTGGAAACGCGTATCTGGCGATCGTGCTGGGCAATCCGCCGCTCGATCAAGGCACGATCGATCTTCCGCTGCGCAAGGACTTCGATCATCCGCCACGCCACTGCATCGACCCGGTGTCTGGCCGGCCGGCACAGACGCACTGGCGAGTCGTCGAGCGACTGGAAGATCGCGTTCGGCTGGAAATTCGGCCGATCACCGGCCGCTCGCATCAGATCCGGCTGCATCTGGCCACGCTGGGTCATCCGATACTGGGGGACAATTTGTATGCCCACCCCGCCGCCCGCGCGATGGCCGAGCGGCTCCTGTTGCACGCCAGCGAGCTTTCGCTCGCGCATCCCGAGGATGGCCGGATGAAGACTTGGACGGCCGCCTGTCCATTTTAAGCCGCGTATCAGGCTCGCTTGCGGAAATCAATTCCCGTCGATCGGGGCGAGCTCCGGTTTGATTTCGCGAATCTTGATCTTCCGTAGCGCCGCGGTCGTGGCGAATGAGCAAATCCCCAGCGGCCTCGACTTCTCGACCTCCGGACGGATCGAGATGGTTTTATCCTTGGTGTCGACGTCCACCATTTTCGCGCTTGTCGATCCAGGCTTCCAGCTTGCTTTCGGTCACCCGGACGCGGATGCGATACCAGCGCCCTTTCTGAAAATCGACGTACTGCGTCGTTTCGTTGCGGGCGGCGTCTTTGCCATTGAGGCTCGACAGTCCGACCACCCCGCCCCCCATCCGCCGACGATGAAGCTGCACGGCAAGTCGCCGACGGGGAAGGTCAGGCCGCAGAAAAAGTCGGTGCCATCGACGCGCATGGCGTCGAGCTTGATCTCGTAATTCATTCGCGGCAGCTCGCCGGTCCAGGTGATGCCGGTGAGCTCGCTGCCGAAGTTGAGCACGATCCGGCCGTCTTTGACTTCAACTTCGTTGTGTCCGGCGAAGTCGGTCGATTTCCATTTGCCCAGCGACTTGCCGTCGAACAGCGAAGTCCAGGGGTTGTTCCCCTTGCCCGCCAGGTTGGCCAGCGGGATCAACTCCGCCAGCCCGACGTCGATGAACTGCCCACCCCCCGTCTGATGGCAGTGTACGGCCAGCACGTTCTTGCCGGGCTTGAGCGCGGCGAGCCCGTCGGCGCCGATCGTCTGTTCGCCGTAAGCGGACGTATACTCCTTGAGCTCGACCGCTTTGACGCCGTTGACGTAAACTGTAACGTCCTCGTCGTGGTGGAGCCTGGCGATGACTTCTTCGAGCTTGCGGTCGGGCACTTCGAACTCGCGCCGCAGCCAGATGTCGGGCGTGTCCCAGACGGTGCCGACGATTGCGCCCGGCGTGATTTTGGTGCCGAAGCCGCCGGGGCCCGTTTTCCATTTTGCGGTGTCGAAGGCCGGCTGCACCCAATCGTCAGCCGGCTTGTCGAACGTGTATTGCCAGGTTTGCGGCTGCCGCTCGCTGGTGGCGGCCAGCGGGCTGCAGCTCCGGAGAACGGCCCCGGTTGGCGGCGGCCGCTTTGCGCCGGTTCGACCTTGATAATGTCGCGGTCGTAGGTCAATAGGCCGTTGGCTTCGGTTTCGACGTCCGTGATCTGCGTGTAGACCGCGGCGCTCGATACCCTTGGCCTTGTTCAGCTCCCAGGTATCGCGGAGCAGGCTTTGGTAGCGAGAAGTCAGCTCCTGGCCGTTGGCAGTTCCCTGGTAGCCCCAGGTTTTCTTTTCCCAGGTGTGGCCGTCGATGCCCAAGCCCAGCCCGCCGAATTCGCCCAGCACGCCCGCCCGGGCGGAGTCGGCGTCGGTGCGCGCCGGGCCGGGATAGACGTGGATGTCGAGCACGTCGCCGGCCTTCTTGTCGGTCCAGCCGCTGGCGTTGTTGACCAGCCGCGTCGGGTCGAGCTGTTTGACGTGGCCGGTCAGCCGCTCGGTGTCGAACTGCCCCCAGCCTTCGTTGAAGACCACCCACATGACGATCGAGGGATGGTTGCTGCAGGCCGTCGACCATGCGACTCGAGTTCCGACTCGTATTGTTTTTGCGATTCGGCGCGTTTTGTTGTCGCCGCTGGGCATGTCCTGCCAGACGAGCAGGCCGAGCTTGTCGCACCAGTAATACCAGCGATCGGGCTCGACCTTGACGTGCTTGCGGGTCATGTTGAAGCCGAGCTTCTTGGTGATCTCGATGTCGTACCGCAGAGCTTCGTCGGTCGGGGCGGTGTACAGGCCATCGGGCCAGAAGCCCTGATCGAGCGGGCCGACCTGAAACAAGGGTTTGCCGTTGAGCATGCATCCGCTGACGGCCGAGTTCGTCGTCGGCTCAACTCGATCTTCCGCATGCCGAAATAACTTTCCACGCGGTCGGACAACTTTTCCCTCGCGCGACAGGGCGACGTCCAGTTCGTAGAGCAACGGGTCGGCGGGCGTCCAGCGTTTGGCGCCGGGGATCTTGATCTGGAGCTCGGCTGCCCGGTTTGCCCGACTGCGCGGGCCACTTCGTTCGCGTCGTCGCGTCACCACCACCTCGACGCTGTCCGCTTCGCCGGTGCCGGCGCCGACGCACCGTCAGCCGCAGGGCCGAGGCATCAAGGTCGGGCATGATCTCCAGTCGCTCGATCCGATTGGCCGAAACCGGCTCGAGCCAGACCGTCTGCCAGATGCCGGTGGTCGGCGTGTAGAAGATTCCACCCGGGTTGTCGACCTGCTTGCCGCGCGGCTGATCGCCGCTGGACGTGGGGTCGAAGACGCGAACGACGATCTCCTGCTGGCCGCCGGGGCTGCAGGGCATCAGTGATGTCGAAGCTGAAACCGTCGTACCCGCCGCGGTGTGCCGCCCTGCTGCTTGCCATTGACCCAGACCGTGGCCTCCCAATCGACGGCGCCGAAGTGCAGCAGCAGCCGCTTGCTGCGTCCAGGCCGCCGGCAACTGCGAACGTGCGACGATACCAGAAGTGTTTCGTCCGCTGCATCACGCCCGACAACGCCGACTCGACGGGAAACGGCACCAGGATCTCGTGCTGGTAGCTCGGGGCGGCTCGGGCAGCGACTTGTCGACGATTTCGCACTGCCATAAGCCGTTCAAGTTCAGCCACAGCGAACGGGCCAACTGCGGCCGCGGATATTCCGGGTGGACCTTGTCGGGCGAGACATCTTTGGCCCAGCGCGTCGCCAGAGGGCCCTTGGCCGGTTGCCAGGCGGCGCCGCCGGCAACGAGCAGCACCGCCAGCAAACCGGCAGTACGCGAAAAGGATGAGCGCAGCACATCGCATGACTCCTGGAAATGAAGGACGTCGATCGAGCGCCGGTGACCGGGCCGACCGCCGCTCTCCCAGTTTAACCGACCGGCAAGGCGGATGCTGCCCCCTCGAAAGCCAGACAAAGCCCGGCCTTCGCTTGACCTCAATCAACCAGATGTCTAGCATTCGACCGGCTTTACCCGGGCCGGGTTGCCTGCGGGCAGACGCTCGGCTTTTCCCAATGCACGAGCGGCAAGAGGATCCCAAGTATGCAACCGACACCGGCGCAAGCACCGCTGAGGTTCGCCAAGCGCACCGATGACCACGGACGCTTGGGGAGTCGACGACCAGTACGAGGATGCGCTGGGCACGCACCGCGTTACCTCGGCCCAGTCGCGGGCGGCCATCCACCGCGCCATGGGTGTTGAGCCCGACGCCGCGGCGCAGGCTCCGTCGGTCTGGGTGGTCAAGTTGCGGCGCGGCCGACCGATTCGCGGGCCGTGGCGAAATCGAATTGGAATCCGGCGGTAGCCTGCCGTTCGATGGCTCGCTCCCCAGCGACGTGCCGCTGGGCTACCACCGGCTGCGCTTGGATCAAGGTCCGGCAGTGCGCTTGATCGTCACGCCCGGCCGCTGCTATTTGCCTCCGGAGTTGAAGACTTGGGGTTGGGCAGTACAGTTGTACGCAGCCCGCAGCAGCCAGAGTTGGGGCATCGGCGATCTGGGCGATCTGGCCTTCCTGGCCCGCTGGTCGCGTGATTTGGGAGCCGGACTGGTCATCACCAATCCGCTCGATGCCGCGGCGCCCGGACTGCCGCAAGAGTCGAGTCCCTATTACCCTAGCAGCCGCCGGTTTCGCAATCCGCTCTACCTGCGGATTGAAAACGTGCCCGGCTTTGCGGATTTGGCGGGCTCACTGGGGCCGCTGGCGATCGAGGGGCGGGCGCTCAACTCGCTGCCGCTCGTCGACCGAGACCGAATCTATCGGCTGAAGATGCAAGCGCTCGGCGAGCTGTGGCAGCGGTTTCGGCCGGATGAGCGATTCGACCGCTATTGCCGCGAACAGGGAGAATCGCTGCGGCAGTTTGCCTGCTATTGCGCGCTCTCGGAACGCTTCGGCCAGAATTGGCGCGAGTGGAAGAGCGACTACCGCCGTTGGGAGAATCCGGCCGTTGAGTGCTTTCTCGACGAGCATCGCACGCGCTGCCAATTCTTCGTATGGCTCCAGTGGTTGCTCGATGAGCAGTTGGCCCAGGCGGCGGCCGAATTGCCGCTCATGCAGGACTTGCCAATCGGCGCCAGCCCCAGCGGGGCCGACGCCTGGGCCTGGCAGGGCATTCTGGCCGAGGGGGCCACGATGGGCGTGCCTCCCGACTTATTCAACACGCTCGGGCAGAATTGGGGTTTGCCGCCGCTGGTGCCCCACAAGCTCCGCGAGGCGGGCTACCGGCCGTTTGTCGAAATCGTGCGATCGGCCATGCGCCATGCCGGCGGATTGCGGATCGACCACGTACTCGGGCTGTTTCGCTCGTTCTGGATTCCCGACGGCTTCGACGCCAAAGACGGAGCCTACGTGCGCTATCCGGTCGACGACTTGCTGGACATCATTTCGCTGGAGAGCGTGCGGGCTCAAGCGTTCGTCGTGGGCGAGGACTTGGGTACGGTCGAGCCCGGCGTCCGCGAGAAACTGGCCGAGCACGACATGCTGTCGTACGCACTGGTTTGTTTCGAAGACCGGCCGCCGACAAAATATCCACGCAAGGCGGTTGCCGCCGTTACCACGCACGATCTGCCGACCGTGGCCGGCCTGTGGACCGGCAGCGATCTGGCCGAGCAGCAGTCGTTGAACCTGGCGCGAAGTGTCGATGGAGAGCGACTGATGCGCGAAAAATGCGCATCGCGGCCGGCGCAAATTCCGCCGCCTCGACCGACGACCTGATTGCCGGCGTTCACCGCGCCCTGGGCCGTGCGCCCTCGATGGTGCTTTCAGCGACTTTGGACGATGCCCTGGCCGTCGCGAGGCGGCCGAATATGCCCAACACCACGAGCAGCCAGCGGCCGAATTGGTCGATCGCCTTGCCGCTGTCGATCGAACAACTGTCCCAGGTTGCCCGCGCCGGCCAGATTGCCGTCGCACTTTCGTGCGCGGCGGCGGGGGCCGTCAATTCGTAAAGGCCCAGACGCGGTCTCGTCGGTCGCAGCACGTGCTGTCCCTAACGATGGGGGCCCTACCTTCGGCATAGACGGATGCGCCGGCTGTCGGCGGCGGCCGCTCGATGCGTTAACGATCCAATTTCGCCCTGTCCTGGCGGCTCCAGGACGCTTTTTTTCACCAGTTTGACTTTATGCAACTAAGGGGTAGACTGATTTTATCTGCCGCTCAAGGACGACCGGCAGTCAGGTTCGGTCGCGTTCGCCTCGTCCTATGACGGATAACGTCATGGCCGGGGCTTTTTTTTCGCATAGTTGCCCTTTTCCGGCAAGAAACAGCTCGCTTGTTGGGGAGAATGCCATGGTTATCCGAAATCGGTTCACACTGGTTGCCTGCGTCGGCGGGCTGCTGGTCGCCTGCGTCACGGCGACCGCCTCGGCCCAAGAATGGGCCGAAAAGATGTTCAAAGAAAAGACCCACGAGTTCGGCTCTGTGGCCCGGGCCGCGAAGGTGGAATACGCCTTCGAGATGGTCAATCCCTACAAGGAAGACGTCCACATTACCAGCGTGCGGGCCAGTTGCGGCTGCACGCTGCCGCGGATCCAGAAGGACACGCTCAAGTCGTGGGAGAAGGGGGCCATCATCGCCGAATTCAACACCCGGGCATTCAGCGGACAACGCGGTGCGCGGGTCACGGTGACCATCGACAAACCCTTCCCGGCCGAAGTCCAGCTGCAAGTGCATGGCTACATCCGCACGGATGTGGTCGTCGACCCGGGTGAAGTCGCACTGGGCCAGGTGCCCACCGGCAGCGGCGCCGAAAAGACGGTGACGATCGATTATGCCGGCCGTAGCGACTGGCAGATTCTGGGTGTGCAGCCTAACTCGCCGTTCCTGCACGCCGACGTGAAAGAGGTTTCACGCGCAGGCGGCCGCGTGGCCTACAAGCTGGCCGTGAGCCTCGATAAATCGGCCCCCCCGGGATATGTAGCCGACGAGCTGATTTTGCGCACCAACGACCGTCGCTCTCCGCAGTTTCCGGTCAAGGTCGAAGGCTTCGTCGTGGCCGACCTGACGGTCAGCCCGTCGTCGCTGATGCTGGGCATCCTGCAGCCGGGACAGAAAATCACCAAGCAGATCGTGGTCAAGGCCAAGCAGCCGTTCCATGTGCTCGGCATCGATTGCCCGGACGCTTCGTTCTCGTTCGTGCTGCCCACCGAGGCCAAGGCCGTGCACCTGATTCCGCTGACGTTCGAAGCCGGTAAAGATCCGGCGAAGATCGTGCAGAAGATCACGATCCGCACGGATCTGGACGAAAACGGCAGCGCCTCACTCTCGGCCTACGGCCAGGTGCTGGCTCCACTGGCTGGCAACTGAGCGGTCAAACCGCATTCGCTCGAAAAGAACATCGAGGGCCGTCCGGCACCCGTCGGACGGCCCTTTTCGCATGGTTGACCGTGCGATTCCACCCCTTCGGCCGGTCTTCGGCCCAGGCATTGTCAAACCCTGCCGGCGGTGACGGCTGTCCGCTCCAGGCAAGGGGCGCCGGACAAGCGTCAGACGTTGTACGAATCGTCTGCAAACGTCCGATGTTTTTCTCAGTGGATCAGATCACGCCGCGCGGTTTTCTCCCCATCTCTGCGCCCCGCACCAATCCATCACGCCGCCGAGTCGCCCCCGCCATGCTCAAGCTCGCCCAGCACAGTCTGTCCGTTGCTCCCCCAGGGTCCGAGAAGCCTGGCGCCGCGGTTTCTGGCGGCGCACCGGCCAACGTCCGCGCTACGCTCTACGTCGCCAGCGACGTGCTGGATGAAGTCGCGGAACGCTGCGGTCTATCTGGCCGGCCACCCGGCCTATTTGACGTTGACCAGGCTGGTCGACACGCCCTGCGAGCCGAACTCCAGCGGCTGCGCGATCAGTATCACGGCGGGCAGCCCTTCCCGGCACGCTCCGCAGAGTTGAAGGGCGGCCGACCGATCGCCGCCTGAAAGGAAACCATGTCCAAGACGAACACGGAACCCCACGCCAAGGCCGGCGAAAAAGAACAGTTGCGCCAGGAACTGCTGCGGTTGATCGTCAAGAACGAAGCACTGCGGCGCCGTCAAAGCAAAGCCCCTACGCCGTGAAGTGTCTGCCGGCCATCTTGTTGCTTGCAAGCCTCGCGGCCCCTGCCGACGCAGGATGGCAGCTCCCTTTCGCCTCCGACGCCGGCGGGCAAACCGCCACCGTCCATCCGGCGGTCGTGCGGATCGTCGCGCCGGGTCGCGACAGCACTTCGTACGGGTCGGGCACACTCGTGGCGAAGAACGACAAGCACGGTCTGGTCATCACGAATTGGCACGTGATCAACGAGTTGACCGGCCAACTTGTGGTCGTCTTCCCGGACGGGTTTCAATCGACCGGCACCGTCCTGAAAGCGGATCGCGATTGGGACCTGGCCGCGATCACCATTTGGCGCCCCACCGCCGATCCCGTCCGACTGGCCGCCACCGCGCCGCAGCCCGGCGAGACCCTGACCATTGCCGGCTACGGACCGGGCAAGTATCGCGCGGCCAGCGGAAAATGCACGCAATACGTCGCTCCGGGGCCGAAATTCCCTTATGAAATCGTCGAACTGGCGGCCACTGCCCGGCAAGGAGACTCGGGCGGTCCGATCTTCAACGGCCGCGGAGAAATGGCCGGCGTGCTGTTCGGCGAAGGACACGGCCGCACGGCCGGAAGTTATTGCGGCCGCGTGCAATGGTTTCTATCGTCGGTCGTGCCGGCCAGCGAACTGATCGACAGCCGGACCATGATCGCTCAGGCAAACGGACAACCGGCCGCCCCGGCCGGCCAACCCGGCGGACGCGTCGTTGCCCAGCCCATCTCCATGCAAAGCAATCCGCCACGCGCGATCGTGCCGTCGTTGGCCCGCCTGACGCAATCGCAGGCCGACGCTCGCCCTGTACCGTCGCCGCCCGACTTTCGCCCGGCCCCGGCAACCCAGCCGCCGCCGACGAACTCGTCGGTCCAGACCGATTTCGCTGCGCTGCCGCGGATGGCTTCGCTCCCCCGGCAGCCTCCGTTGGGCAGCAACCCCAATACCGGGCTCAGCTCGCGCCTCAGCCCACGCGAAACCGACGCCCAAACGCCGCCGGCCCGGCGAACGCTCGGTTGGACAGACATCGCCGGCGAAACGCGGGGCCAACAATTGAAGACCGTCTTCGCCGCCGTTGGCGTCGCCGCCTTGATGCTGCACGGGCTGAGTTGGCTGGGCAGCAACCAGGGCAACGCGGCCGAAAAGAAGCCGAAAAAGAAAAAGCAAGTCGTTGATGACGATGACGATGACGACGACGATGATGATGACGATGATGACGACGATTGATCCCCTCGCGGCGCTTCTGGTGCGGTAAATCGCGTCAAAAATGGACTGGCACCCAGCGCGGCCGGTCGCCGGCAGCGGCCGGCAGGGGCGGATCGACCCAGGGGATGGTCTGCCCCGCGGCCGTGTAGCGGCCGATCGTCTCCTTGAACGCCCGGACCACGTTTTGCAGCGCCTCGCGCTCGGTGCTGCCGGTCGCCTGCACTTCGGGCAAGCTGGCGCCCCGAGCCGTGATCGGGCCGCTGCCAACCGAGCCCGACAAATAAACGTGGCAATTATAGACCGGCACGGTTCCCAAGTTGCGAACCACGGGCGGTTGCGAATCGCCGGTTCCGGCCGAATGGTCTGTCATGGTCAGGCTCCAGATGCGGCGGCGATTCAGCGCGGAAATCCACCGGCCCCTGCGGGGGCCGGTCCCCGGCGATTTTCTTGGGGACGATAATAAAAAAGCGCGCCCTGCGCATCGATTGTAGAACCACGACGCGCTCCAGACGAGGCGGCAAGTAATCCCAGTGATGCACCTTGACCGATTGCCAGCTGGCGCCCCTATTGGCCGACGCCAAGCGAGGCCTTCAGCCCTTTTGGCCGATCGCGCGGGAACTGTTCTTGTAACGGGCGCGAGCGGCGTCAGATGGGTTCGGCGCTTTGCAGCAAGCGGCAGAATTCCTCGTGCAGCGGCTGGCCGGCAGTGGCCACCGGATGCGGCCGCCGCAAGTCGAACGGTCTGCCGTGCAAATCCGTGACGATGCCGCCGGCCTCTTCGACCAACAGCACGCCGGCCGCCACGTCCCAGGCCTTGGTGCTCAAGGCCCAAAAAGCGTCGAAGCGGCCGGCCGCCACGTGGCACAAATTCAAGGCGGCCGAACCGGTTCGCCGCACGCCCTGGCAGCCTAGCACGGCCGCCACGAACTGACTGATCTCCGGCGACGAGCGCTCGACCTTGGCGGCAAAACTGGCCACGACGAGCGCCTCGGACACGGTTTGCACGTCGCTGGTGCGCGAACTGCTGATCGTCCTGATAGGCTCCCTCCCCCTTTGCTGCCCAATAGGTTTCGCGCGACCACGGCTCGTAGATCGCGCCGGCCACGATTTCGGTCCCCCGCGCAAGCGCCACGGAAACTGCGTAGTGATGCACCCCGTGAACGTAATTCATCGTGCCGTCCAGCGGATCGACGATCCAGCGGTACGGGGCATCTGGCTCGGATCCGGCCGCTTGCTCTTCGCTGATGAACTGATGCGAGGGAAAGCGGCCCAGAACGATCCGGCGAATCGCTTCCTGGCTGGCCACGTCAGCCTCGGTCACCAAATCGGACGGCCCCTTCTCGCGGACGGCAAATTTGCCGATCCACTCCAGCAGCACCGCTCCGCCGGCCCGGGCCGCCTCCTGGCACGTTTTGAGATAATCGGGCATGTTTGCCGCAAAAAACGGGGGTTACGACGAAATCCTGGGGAGACGGCGATTATAGGGCCCGGCGGGGCCAGAGCAACGGCCGCCGGCGTCCGGACCGCAATCAGGCCCAATAAGACCCGGAAATATTTTTTTCAGGACCCTAGACAGCACCAAATAACTTGCTAAGATCACAGAGAGAGCGGAAAGCCACTGTAGTCGGAGTGAGCATTCATAGCCAAGCGAGTTATCTGCCTTATCCCCATCATTCGCTGAGCCATTCCGATCGGCCTCTTCTCTGTTCCGGCCCCGCCGTTTCGCCTCGCGCGAGCGGCGGGGTTTTTTTGTTCTCAGCGCGGATCCATGAACGGCCACGCATCCTGGCAACTTGACGGACTTCTCGCGTCGCTGGGCGGCGGAGGCGCTAGCAGCCCGACTCGACCTGCGTCATCCCGCAGCCGGCTTGACGCAACTCCACGTGGCCGGCACGGCCGTCGACCAGCCGGCTCACATCCTGGCCGTGGCGGCGCCGACCGCCGATCCGACCGCAACCGCCTCACCGCTCGAGGCCTATTTGCGCGGGCCAGACCTGATCGCCACGTACGGCCCGACCAACGATCACCCGTTTCGCTATCAGGTCTACTGGCGCGCGGTATCGGCGCGCTATCCGGACGCGCTCTCGGCGATCGAGTTGGTCGTTTCGATCCAGACTCATTTGCTGGACAGCCGGCCGCAAATGACGATTTGCAGTTTGCTGCCCGTCACCGCCGGCTGGCGCTGGGCGAGCGCCTCGCACGCTGGCTTGCGCATTGATGACATCGCCTGCCCGCCGCCCGACGAGCGGCAGTTCGGTCCGACGGATGGAATCGGTTGCTTCCGATTTCGACTTGCCGGTGGGCGTCTGGACTATGCCGAGATGGTGCATCCGGTCGATTTCCGGTCGTCGTCGCTGACAGCGCAATCGATGTCCAGCGCCGCGCCGGCGACGCGATTGAGCCATCGGCTGTTCAGCGGCGAATTGGAAAAAGGGGTCATACTGCGGTCCCGCGTGCTGAGCCTGTTCTTACCCACGGGCGCCGCCAGCGAGACGATTGCCCGATATTATCGATCCTTCGTGGAAGAAGAGCTCCCGCTGACGACTTGATCGCCGGCCGTAACGGAAGTCCGCCATGTCTGAAGCCTTGTGTTTGCGGCTGTTCCAAGAGCTGGACTGGGTCATGCTGATCGATTCGCACACGCACATCGATCCGCGCGTGCCGGCGGCCAAGAACCTGGCGGAGATCCTCGGCTATCACTATTACACCGAACTGGCCCATTCGGCCGGCATGCCCCGGGCCGAGATCGAAGAGGCCGGGCTTGATCCGCGCGAAAAGGTGCGCCGGCTGGCGGCCTGGTTGCCGGCGCTGGACAACACGATCCAGTCGAGCTGGCTGGTGGAGATGGCGCGGTCGCTGTTTGGTTTCGAGGACGACCAGATCGGTCCCCACAATTGGGAATTGCTCTACGACGCGGCCGAAAAATCGCTCGGCCGTGCCGATTGGACCGCCGAAGTGCTCAAGCGCAGCCGGCTCGAGGCCGTCTTTCTGACCAACGACTTCGACGATCCGCTCACCGGCTTCGACACCCAGACCTACGTGCCCTGCCTGCGCACCGACGACCTGGTGTTCCACCTGGCCCGACCGGCCGTACGCGAGCGGCTGCAGCGGGCAAGTGGCACCGCGGTGGGCAGCGTTGATTCGCTGGTCGCTGCGATCGGCAAGCTGTTCGAACATTTCGTCGGCCGGGGCGCCCGGGCCTGCGCAATCTCGTTGCCGACGAGTTTCGCGCCGGCCAAGGTTTCGCGCAGCGATGCGGCCGCGCGCAAGACATCGTCTGGCGGCAGGGCGAAGCGGCCGAACCGGCCCGGCGGCGCGAGCTGGCGAATTTCGTCTTCTGGACGCTGGCCGAGCATTGCGCCGCGTTCAACCTGCCTTTCGACTTGATGATCGGCGTCGAGCGGCAAGTGTACGCCGCGGGCGTGTACCAGGGCTGCGATCTGTACGACAGCCGCGTATCGCTCATCCAATATCGCGACCTGTTCAACGCGTTTCCGGGGGTGACGTTTCCCATCTCGGTGCTGGCCAGCGTCACCAACCAGGAACTGTCGAGCTATAGCTGGATCTTTCCGAACGTGGTCACCAATGGCCATTGGTGGTACTCGAACACGCCCACGTTCATCGCGCACGACGCGGCGGCGCGGCTGGAAGCGGTGCCCCGCACGAAGCAAATCGGCTACTATAGCGACATGTACAAGCTGGAATTCGCGCTGCCCAAGTTTGCGATGTACAAGCGGCTGCTGGCCCGAGTCCTGGCCCAGCGGTTCGTCATCGAGCGCGGCTGGACGGAAGAACGAGCCGCGGGGCTGGGCCACCAGGTGCTGCGCGGCAACGTCGAGCGGATTTTCTACGGCAACAGGTGACCGATCGCCAGGCACCGCACTGCAGGTCTCACTCCGGGAATCGCCCAGGATGGCCAGGCAAGAGCAGGTTCGCGAGGATCTCCTGGCCGAAGCGACGGCACTGGTTGAACGGGTCGAGCTGGCGCTACCGGGCTACCCCGAGCCCGTCGTGGCCGGCTTCCGCGCGAGCGATTGTGCGAGCCTGTTTTTTGGCTCCGATCCGGTCTATCAGTTTAACAGCCAGCGGCAATTGCGCCGGGCATTCGTCGACGGCATGCTCTACAAGGCCGACGGCGGACGCCTGATATCGCTTGCCCGCACGCGCAGCGCCGGCCGGCTGGAACTGGTCCGCGGCCAGCTCGACGATGCGGCGCAGGCCCGAATCCTGGGTGCCATGGCAGCGCATCTGGCTGCCATGCGCGGTGCGTTGGAGTCAGGGGACGCCCGGATCCGGCGCCAGGTGCCCGAGGATGCGAATGTGATCGTGCGTCTGCGCCATTGGTTTGCCGGCCTGGGCGAATCGGCCGAAGTTGCCGCGTCGCCCCATGCGAAATAACTCCCGGCGGGAGAATTCCGTGGGGATCAACTCCACGGCTCGCTCGGTCCAGCGACTCCTGGCTATTTCTGTCATCGCTTGTCGGCGAGCGGCAACGATTTCTCAATCACGAGGATGTCGTCCCGCGGCCAGTCTTTCTCGCGGGCCACCGATTCCCAGAAGCGGCGAAAAATCAACCGCACGTCAACCGTTGCGGCGGCGGCCGGCAGCGTGTAACGGCTCGCCGACGGTTCGCCGGGCGCGAGTCGTGTATCGGCCAGTGTCACGCCGGCGCGCCAAAACGGCGCCGGACTTTCGCCCTGCGTGTCCGTGAGCAGCTTCGCCCAGAGCACACCCGGCCGATCCACCAGTGCCCCACCGACCGGCGGAGGCAGCCGCGGCCCAGCGACCATCTCGACCGGCTGGCCGCGAACGTCCCGCGCCTCGACACTCAGGATCAGATGTCTGTCGATGAACCCGGTCGGCAGCCGATGGCCGACCTGGTCGGCCTGGAGCGTGATTTCCAAGATCCGGGTCGAGCGAGGATCGTCGTCCGACACGACTTGGGCGGTCAGGTGCAATGCCCGGCGCAGCATGGCGGCTTTACCGCCCGGCAACAAGTCGTGGCTGGCGAGCGTCTCCGGGGCGCGCTGGCTGCCGCCCGCTCCGGGCGCGATGTTGTGCATTTCGCCGTCGGGCGCCATGTGACACGACTGGCACTGTTTGCCTTGGGCTTTGGCAGGACTCGCCAACCATTCCGAATAAGTGCTGTAGACCGGCACGCCAAACACCACTCCTTCGTGGCAAGCGGCACAGTAACGACTTTCGCTCTGCAGCGGCGAGTAGACGTCGTCGCCGCGATTCGCGTCGTCGAGCGGGCCCAAGAAAACCTGTCGGCTCGACGCGGGGCGCAGCAGCGTCATAGCGAAGCGGCCGTGCTGCCAGCCGACCCGGTCGATCGCTACGTCCTGGACCTTATGGCAAAAGTCGCACTGCACGCCGCCCGCCGCCAGACCATCGATGCTCCGTAAGTCGTCGAATCGCGGGTCGTCCAGTTCGGCCGCTGGAGCATGACACGACGCGCACACGCCGGCGCCGTCGGGATGTTCGTCGAGCAAGCTCCAGCCGCGCCGCGGCCGGCGGTGCCAGTCGCTCCCTTCGTAGAGGTTCAGGAAATGGCGGTTGGCCAGACCGGCGGCGTGGGCCGACGATTGCCACTGGTCGAAGATCGCGGCGTGACAATTGCCGCAATGGTCCGGGCTCGAGGCGTCGGGCGTCGGGTCGACCCAGGCATATTCGGCCGCGTCGGGCTCGGCCGGCCGCTGGAGCTCGATTTGCAACGGATCGCTTCCGCGCTCGGCGGCGGCCACGTAGTAGCCCGGCTTGGCCGCGGTGACGATACGCGAGTCCCCTTCGGCAGGCAGGCGAAAGTTGCCCTGCGCGTCGGTCAGCACGACAGTCGGACAGGCTTGCAGCCGGACGCGGGCACCCGGCACCGGGCCGGACGCGTCGATCACGCGCCGGTAATCCAGAGTTTGTTGGCGCTGCGGGGTGGGGGTTGCGCGGCGACTTGATCGGTTGCCGCGGGCCGCGGCTCGCCCCGGGGTGAAAGGCTGCCCCAGCGGGCCGCCGAGAGCAATAGCAGCGTGGCGAGCGCACTGGCGGCGGCAATACGGCCGGCGGCGGTCATCGGTGATTGACTTCGAGCGAATCCAATTGCTGCTGGGCCTCCTTGGCGGCAAGGCTTTCGGGGAAACGTTCGCAAATGTCGCGATAGCGCTGGGCGGCCGCCTCGTTGCGCCCTTGTGCTCGAGCGATCTGGCCAGGGCGAGCAAACCCTTGGCGACGCGCTCATCCCCCACGTCGCCGCTGCTGGCGAATAGCCGGTTCCACTCGCGCATGACCTCGGCCAGTTCGGCTGGCGTCGCTCCGGGCGCCGGACCGTAATCGTCGCCGTCGGCGATCTTGCGTAGCGCTGCATGGGCCGCTGCCGCGGGTTCGGGCCGCGCGTTGCGCAGCATTC
Organism: uncultured Planctomycetia bacterium; assembly: GCA_963699445.1. Classification (GTDB taxonomy): domain Bacteria; phylum Planctomycetota; class Planctomycetia; order Pirellulales; family PALSA-1355; genus CAWCAX01. The sequence goes on along the minus strand of CAVOTX010000010.1, from coordinate 519,282 downwards.
GCACCAGCGACCGCGCCAGTCGCCGCCGTTCCAATTCGCTGAATTCCTCCACCCGTTTCTCGATCTGCATCGCAGCCACTTGCCGGATCACGGCATTCGGGTCGCCCAGCGCCTTGTTCAACCGATCGGCGCCGGCGGCGAACAGGGGCGAAATGCGGCGGAGCAGGATGTCGTCGGCCGCGATTCCCTGTTGTTCGAGCGAGCCGGCCACCTGTTGCTTTTGCCGGCCCAGAAGCTGTTGCCGCAGCGTCTCGATGCGCTGGTAATGGGCGGCGCTTTTCGGCACGTCGCGCCCAAGTTCTCGAACGCATAACGAACCATTGCCGGATCGTCCGTCTCGCGCAGCAGTTGCTCGAGCTTTTGCGACAAAACCATCACCGGGCAAGTGCCCGTAATCCGGGCTGCCCGGTTCAGTCCGCGCACCAGCGAGGGAATCGAATCCGACCTCAGAGACTCGAATTCGTGCAGGGCGCGAGCCGCCTCCGCGCCGCGCAGACGACCCAGATCGTACTCGATGAATTGATTGACGATGGCGTCTTTGGCCCGCTCCTCCAACTTGGGTTCGCTGGCCGCATCGGCCGACGGCGAGGGCACGCGATCGATCGGCGGAACGGCCCGGGTGGTCGTCGCCGGATCGTTTTCGTGCTGTCCATGAGGCGATCGCCGCCGTTGCGGCGGGGCGGCCGGATCGTCGTTGTCCTGAGGAATGAAGTAGGATTCCGCGGGCGGCGGTTCGAGCGGCCCGTCCGAGCCGCGCTGCGGTGCGCCTACAGCCAAGGGCACTCCGCTGCCGACCGTCGGCCCGATCTTGTCCGCAGTCGCAACGCCTGACGGCGTCGGCCGGATCAACTCAACCTCGGGCGGCGAAGGATCAAACACGGCCAGTTCGGCGCTGGGAACAAGATCGGGACTCCGCTCGGATGCCGCCGATTCCAGGCTGCCCGTGGTGACGCAGATGATCGAGCCGGGCGCCGCGGAGCTGGACGTGCCGCCGCCGTAACGTCCGCCGACATAGATCACGTAGGAATTCAGCGAGATCACCAGGCACAGGTGCAGCACCAGGCTGGTCAGCCAGCAGGGCAATTGTTGCGCACGGTCGACGAGCATCACCGGTGGCAGATTCTCCGGCAGTTCGAGGATCGCCGATTCCTGCCCTCGCTCGGGACCGACCAGATCGGTTCGCACGGGTTCCGGTGCCGGCACAACCGAGGCCAGCGGAGGCGCCGCTAGTTTCGCGGGACCTTTGGGCAGCGGCGGCGGCGTGACTTGCCGCTTTCGCAGGGCGAGCTGCGAGAGCGACGTGCAGGAGCGAGCCGTCGTCGAGTCTGGTGCGAATGCTTCGTCCGGCGCCTCGCTGGGCGCCTCGCAGAGCGCCTCGACTGGGCGCGCCTGGGAGTCGCTGACAGGCACATCGCCGGCCCACAACGGAAACCTAGTTGCCAGCCGCGAAGGTGGTTCCTCAGCGCGGCGCGCAGTCACGTGCTCGACCATAGCCACCCTCCTCATGTTCCGGATGAGATTGTGGACTACTCGACATCGGGATCGCCAACTGAGCAGTGGACGATCCGACCCGCAAAGCGATTTGCAGACCGCCGAAGAATTGCCCCTTCTCCAAGGCGAATCTGAAAACCGCTTCCCAGCGGCCAGCCAGTGCAATCGGCGCGGCGAAGAGCTTGCGGCGAATCAGCAGAAGGGTGCGCGCGTTTCGCATTGCTGCCGCATAGCGTCACGTTACCGCTTCCCGGGAAAAAGTCAAATAAAAACTTGGGGCGGCACCCGGCCGCGTCGGCAGGCAGCGCGACGCCGAGCGGAAGAAGGAGTCGGGGAAATGCCCTGCGGTGCGCAGGAGAGGCGAGGGGGAATTAGCAGCCCACGGAAAATCGACGGACATCGGCCCGGGGGGCTCGGCGGGTCGAGGAATGCTCGATATTTCGCCGCTGGGCCGACGCTCTCTGTCTTTGTGAACCTGCGGTTTACCACCGTCCCGTGGCCGGAATAGACAAAGCTGGTGTCCTGAGTTGCAAGTCCATTCAATTTTTCTGGACTTGTAGGAGGCGACTCCGATCGCCGACTGCCCCTCGTTTGACGCCACGTGTCGGCGATCGGAGTCGCCTCCTACAGGCGGACAAACAACGCGAACTTCTAGCCCAGGACGCTAGCGGCTCGCGCCGGCCGGCATCAGGCCCTCATCGGTGGATTTCTTTTTCGGTCCTGATTTATTCGCGCTGGCCGCCGCTTTCGCCACCGCTGGGCCGGAGGCCTTTGTGTATTCGCGTTTGCTCAGCGCTCCGTCGCCATCCTTGTCGCCGGCAGCCAACAGTCGATCGAAAAGCGCGCGGTGGGCTGGCGGAATCTCGTCGGCGGTCAATTGTCCGTCGCCGTTGGTGTCCATTTGCTGGAACATGAACTTGGGATCCGATTCGCCGAGCTGCGCACCGAGCTCGGGCATACGCTTCAATCCGTCGCGAAACTCGATCTTGGTCAACGAGCCGTCCTGGTTCTTGTCGGCGCTGGCCATCAATTTCTCGACCAGTTCACGATGCTCCGAGGGCACTTCATCCGTAGTCAGCTTGCCGTCGTGATTCGCATCGAGCTGGCGAAACAACTTGTCCATCTCGGCCGTCTTGATCGGCGCCGGGGGTTGCGTCGGAAGGTTGCCGCCCTGGCCGATCCCGGGCCGCCCCGCTCCCGGCAACCCGTTGCCGTTGGGCGGCCCATTTCCGTTGGGCAGGCCATTGCCATTCGGCGGAGCGTTTCCGTTCGGCGGCCCGTTGGGACGGCCGGGAAAGCTGCCGACGAACTCTTCGCGGCTGATGGCGCCGTCCCCATTCTTGTCGGCCGCACCCAAGACGGCCCGGATCGGCGGTGGCAGAGTATTGAAATTGGGCAGCTCATTCGCGGTCAATTGGCCGTCGCCATTGCGATCGAGCTGATTGAAGAGCGCGTTCGGATCAGGCGGCTGGCCGCCGCCGGGCACGCCCGGTTGCGCCAAGGCCGTGGTGGCCAGCAAAAGTCCGACTCCCCAAGCGAGCAGGCGGAAACAGAGTCGGCACATGGTCGAGCCTTTCGGTGATGGCGTTCGCATTGGACCTGAAGGTTGGCTCTGGGGCGGCCAAAAGAAGCGCCGGAGGCACGCTGCGAATCGACCGGAATTGGCTGTGTGAACTAACCAACCTTACTCTATCACAGAGTCACGTCCGCGCCATCGAAACCGCCCAATCGGGGGTGCGGGGGCAGCCAAATCTGCCGGTCAAGCGGGTTGGTACGAGGTTTGAGGTCAAGAGATAACTACCAGCGGCAATCGCCAAGGCCAGCTCGGCCGCGTGCATCAAAGCTTCGAGCGCGAGACCAGCATCGCCGGGTCGTGCGCCGATCCGTCTAACGGTGTACCCAGGCGTGAAAGAGCAGGAATGCGCTGCCCGGCAGAAAGATCGCGGCATAGACTGCGGCGAACACCTTTTCTCGCGGCGTCAAGGGCAGGCGACCCCAGAAGCGTGATAAGGACATCAGGATCACCATCGCCGCGGCAGCCACCTCGATGACCGCCCCTTGCGCGGTACCCGTTGCGCGCGATCGCCTCCGGTAGGCCGACGAACACACCCATCGCCCAAGCCAGCACCAAACCGAGGCAAATCCCACGTACTCTCATGCCCACCATATTAGCCGCCGACAAGGGCGAAAACGACCAGATGGCCCAGTCCCGCCTCGGAAAGGACGCTGCTGACCCAGGCAGCGGTGGCGACGGAAGCGGCCGAAATCCGCCCGCCCGCCTGACACTCTCGGCAGGAGAGCGAAAACGTAGACATTCGATCGGTTGGGTGTTAGGCTGTCGCCTGCCGGACCGGTTCCGAGCTGGCCGGCCTGCCGATTTTGCTGCTTGTCGATCCCACCTGCACTGGCTTGCCAACTGTTTCCAAGGCGTACCCCGTCATGCTTTTCGTGCGCTGCGTGTGTCGCGTGCGGTCGGCGCTACTGGCCGTCATGTTTCTGCTGGCCAATTCCGCCGCGGGCGCCGACCCTTGGCCGCAATTCCGCGGGCCGACCGGCATGGGTTTGACCACCGATCGCGGCCTGCCGACGATTTGGGGGGGCAAGGACGACACCAACGTCCTGTGGAAGGTGGCTCTGCCCGGCCTGGGCGAAGGGGCCAAAGCCGATCACAATCAATCCAGTCCGATCGTTTGGGGCGAGCGGGTGTTCTTGATCACGGCCATTTGGCCGCAAGGGCGCGATCACCGGGAGTTCCCCGACCAGCACGTCGCCTGCTATCGAACGACCGACGGCCAGCAGCTCTGGGATCGCCTGGTTCCGCCCGGCCTTTGGAAGCTCGGCGATTTGCGCGGCGGTTACGGAGCGCCGACGCCGGCCACCGACGGAGAACGCTTGTACGTGCTGTTCGGTTCCGGGGTGCTGGCGGCGCTCGATTTCGAGGGGCAGCCGCTGTGGCGCCAGGAACTTACCGACGTGCAGTCGTTCGACGTGGCGATCGCCTCGAGCCCGATCGTCTTTGGCGACACGGTCATCCTGCTGGCCGACAAAATCGGCGGCAAAGGATCGTTGATCGGCTACGATCGCCGCAGCGGCGAAGTGCGCTGGGAGGAAAAACGCCCCAAGGTCACTTTCAATCACAGCACGCCCACGATCGCAGATATCGGCGGACGCCGGCAATTGCTGATTGGCGCTTCCAACTCGCTGCAAGGGGTCGATCCTGAAAACGGCAAGCTCCTGTGGTGGTTCGACACGCCGGGCGACGTCTGTTCGCCCGTCTATGCCGGAGGCGTCGTATACTCCGACAGCGGCCGCGGCGGACCGGGTGTCCTGGTTGAACCCCGCGGCGAAGGAGCTTTGCCGCCGGAGGTCGTCAAGTGGAGGATCGGCAATATCCCCGAAGGACTGTCGTCGCCGGCCATCGTCGGCGACTACCTCTACCGGATGCACAATCCGGCGGTGCTCAAGTGTTGGAAACTGGCCGACGGAAAGGAAGCCTACGCCACCCGGCTGGACGGAGCGTCGGTGTCGTCCAGTCCGATCGTCACGCCCGAGGACAACATCTATTTTGCCAGCGCGGGCAAGACGTTCGTGGTCCTGCGCCGGCCCGCAGTTCGATCTGCTGGCGACCAACGATCTGGGCGAGTCGAATGGGGCCAGCATTGCCGTATCCGCCGGACGGATGTACTTCAAAGGGACGGCGCATTTATTTTGCGTCGGCAGCAAACCATGAATACCAAGACGTTGATCGTGGCCGGGACGTTGTTGTCGGTTTGGGCGTGGCTCGCGCCGGCAGCCCGCTGCCGAGCGCCAGCCAAGCAGGCCTGGGTGCCCATCTCGCACCAGGTGACCAGCGAGGTCAAGCCGGGCTATCCCGGCAAGACCGCCGGGGTGACGGTCGATCCGGAGACGGGCGCCGTTTTCATGGTCGTGCCCGACCAGGGCATTTGGAAGAGCACCGACCACGGGCAGTCGTTCCAGCGGGTTGACGACGGCAAGATCGGCGGGCGCTGCGAGACCGGCTTCGCGCTCGACTTCGACCCGGCTGGCAAGCGACTGGCATGTTTCATGATCTATGGATCGAGCGCCTGGACCGCCGACGTTGGCAAGACCTGGACCGCCTTCAAGACCAGCCATCTCGATTTTGGCGCGGTCGATTCGGGCGCGAGCGGCAAGTGCCTGATTGCGCTGCGGCACGAAAGCGGCGGCCAGCTTTGCTACTCGGCTGACGAGGCGCAGACCTGGACCAATTTGGACAAAGGCTTTGTCGCCGTCGGCATCTTCGACGCCCACACGCTGCTGTCGAGCAAGGGCAAGGGCCTGGTGCGCAGCGACGATGCCGGCCAGGCATGGACCCAGGTCTCCGACGTCGACCCGGCCGGGCGCGTGATGCGCGTGTACAAAGGAGTCGGCTATTGGACGACCGATCGGGGCTTGCTGGTCAGCAAAGATCAGGGCCGCACCTGGACCATCCAAGGCCAGGAGATCAGCGCTGTTTTTGGACCCTACTTCGGCAAGAACGCCGACCACATGGTTATCGTCGGCAAGCAAGGCTTTCACGAAACCCGAGACGGCGGGCAATCCTGGCAAGTCGTCGCGCCGCTGCCGCCGGAATTCGGCGTCGGACATGTCGGGCCGAATTATGCCTGGGATCCGCAGGCGAACATCTTTTACGCCTCCTCGATGGGCAAGGATACGTTGAAGTTCGAGCGGCCGGCCGCCAGCGAATAGCCGCAGGCACTTCGTCCGTCAGGTCGGCTCTTGGACGACCGGCATCCGGCCGATGGAGTGATAACTGAAGCCGGCCTGCTTGAGCAGCTCGGGGTTGTATAAGTTGCGGCCGTCGAAAATCAACGGAGTCCGCATCCGCCGCCGCATCAGTTGAAAGTCGGGATGCACGAATTCCTTCCATTCGGTCATGATCAGCAGGGCGTCGGCTCCCTCGAGCGCGTCGTAGGGCAGCCGGGCATACTCCAGCCGCTCGCCATACAGCCGCTGCACATTGTCGATCGCTTCGGGATCGTGCACTCGCACTGTGGCGCCTGCAGCGAGCAAGCGATCGATCACGACCAGTGCCGGGGCTTCGCGGATGTCGTCGGTGCGGGGCTTGAACGATAAACCCCAGACGGCGAACCGGCGGCCCGACAGCCCGCGGCCGAAGTGCCGCTGCACTTTCTCGAACAACACGGTCTTTTGCCGGTCGTTGATCTGCTCGACGGCAGTCAGCATGGTCGGCTCGGCGCCTTGGGCCCGGGCGGTGGCAGCGAGTGCCCGGACGTCTTTGGGAAAACAGCTTCCGCCATAGCCGATGCCGGGGAAGAGGAAGGCGAAGCCGATGCGGCTGTCGTGGCCGATACCGCGGCGGACTTCGTTGATGTCGGCGCCGATCCGCTCGCAAAGGTTGGCCACTTCGTTGATGAAGCTGATCTTCGTGGCCAGCATCGCGTTGGCGGCGTATTTGGTCATCTCGGCACTTTCGGGCGACATGACCAAGAACGGCTTCTCGGTGCGCAGGAACGGCGCGTACAAGTCGCGCAGCGTCGCGGCCACCGCAGCATCGCGGACGCCGACGACGACCCGGTCGGGCTTCATGAAGTCTTCGATGGCGGCCCCTTCCTTGAGAAACTCCGGATTGCTGACCAGGTGGCAGGCTGTGCCGCGGAGCTTCGCCAACCGGGCGCAGGCCTGGCCGTTGGTGCCGACCGGCACGGTGCTCTTGATGACCAGGATGGTCTCGTCGGTCACGTGCGGCGCCAGGCCGTCGATCACGGCCCACAAGTTCGACAGATTTGCCGACCCGTCGTCCGTGCTGGGAGTGCCGACGGCCAGGAAAACGATTCGGGCGTCGCCGGCGCCCTGGGCCAGGTCGGTGGTGAATGACAATCGCCCGCTGGCGGCGTTGCGCAGCACGAGCTCTTCCAGGCCCGGTTCGTAGATGGGAATCTCGCCTTGCGAAAGGCGGCGGACTTTTTCCGCGTCGACGTCGATGCACGTCACGTCGTTGCCGCTCTCGGCCAGGCACGTGCCGGTCACCAGCCCGACGTAGCCCGTTCCCACGATGGCAATTTTCATTGTTCTTGTTCCAGAGAACGACGGATGCGTTGCATGTCGGCGTCGACCATCATCGTGACCAATTGAGCAAAGGCCACGCGCGGCTGCCAGCCCAATTTGCGCCGCGCCTTGCCGGCATCGCCGCAGAGCGTGTTGACGTCGGCCGGCCGGAACAGCGCCGGATCCACCTCGACGTATTTCTGCCAGTCCAGGCCCACGTGACCGAAGGCCAATTGCACCAGATCCCGCACCGAATGCTTGACGCCCGTGGCAATCACGTAATCGTCCGGCTCGGGTTGTTGCATCATCAGCCACATCGCCTCGACATAGTCGCCGGCGAATCCCCAATCGCGCTGGGCATCGAGATTGCCTAGCGAAAGCTTGTCCAGCAGGCCGTGTTTGATGCGGGCGACCGCGTCGGTCACCTTGCGGCTGACGAATTCCTTGCCCCGCCAGGGAGACTCGTGATTGAACAGGATTCCCGAGCAGGCAAACAGGCCGTAGCTCTCGCGATAATTGATCGTGATCCAGTGGCCGTAGGCCTTGGCCACGCCGTACGGGCTGCGCGGCCAGAACGAAGTCTGTTCGTTCTGCGGTTCCTCGCGGACGCGGCCGAACATTTCGCTCGAGCTGGCCTGATAAAAGCGGACGCTCTTGTCGACCAGTCGAATCGCCTCCAGCATCCGCACGACGCCCAGCGCCGTCAGTTCGGCGGTCAGCGCCGGTTGCGAAAAGCTGGTCGGCACGAAGGTCTGGGCCGCCAGATTGTAGACCTCGTGCGGCCGCACGGCGTCGAGCAGGTTGACGATCGAAAGCTCGTCCAACAGGTCGCCCGGGTGCAAATGCACCTGGTCGCGAAACCGCTCCAGCCGCTGGTACGACTCGATGCTCGAGCGGCGGACCATGCCGTGCACTTCGTAGCCCTTGGCGAGCAGGAATTCGGCCAGGTAGGCGCCATCCTGCCCGGTGATTCCGGTGATCAGAGCACGCATTGCAGAGGGCATCGGGTTTGGGGTTTCAGGTTCCATGTCGCGACGCGCACTCGGTCGCGACGTGGCGCTCGACTCCGATCGCGGCTCTAGCCGGCGGTCAACGATCGCCGGTGCGTCGGGCGCCCCGTTCGTCCTGCGCTCGGTCGGACCAGTCCGTCGCCGGACTACTCCTCGTGCGGAGTCGCCTGCGCGACGGCCGGGTGCCGGCCGTCGCATCGCGCGGCACGCGGACCACGGCCGCCAGCGTGTCCCCCTCGTCGAGACTCATGATCCTCACGCCTTGCGTGTTGCGGCCGATCACGCTGATTTCGCCGGCGGCGATTCGCTGGAGCTTGCCGCGGGCGGTCATCATCATCAGTTCGTCTTCGTCGGTTACGCCCACCACGCCGATCACCGGTCCGTTGCGATCGGTGGTCTTGATGTCGCGCAACGCCCTTGCCGCCGCGGCGTTGGGTACGGTAGCGGTTCGCCGACGACGTCGATTCTTCTTCCTCGGCCTCGCCCTCGGTCGCTGGCTCCGCATCGTCGTCGTCCGCAATCGCCTCCTCGCCGTCGGCCGGTCCGGCGTCCTCGCCGCCGGCAATCTCGGCGCCGCTCACCGGGCCGTTTGGACCAAAGTGCGTGCGCTTGCCGTAACCGTTGGCGCAGACGGTCAGCAGCGTTGCGTCGGGATCGGCCACGACCATGCCGACCAGCGCGTCGCCGGCAGTCAGGCGGATTCCTTTGACGCCGCTCGTGTTGCGGCCCATCGGCCGCGCGTCGGCTTCGCTAAAGCGGATGGCCATGCCGCGCGCGGTCGACAGGACGACTTCGTCCCCCGACTTGGTGATGACCACGTCGACCAGTTCGTCGTCCTCTTTGAGCTTGATGGCGATGATCCCGCCCTTCATGGGCCGGCTGTACTTGGAAAGTTCGGTTTTCTTCACCAGTCCGCGACGGGTGGCCATCATCAGGAAATGATCGGCCTGGCTGAAGTCGCGGACGGCCAGGCACTCGGCCACTTTTTCGCCTTCGGCGAAGTTCAGCAGGTTGACGATCGCCCGGCCGCGGCTTTCGCGGCCCAATTGCGGCAAGTCGTAGACTTTTTGCCAATAGACCTTGCCGCGATTGGTGAAGAACAGCAGATAGTCGTGCGTGCTGGCGGCGAACAGCTGCTCGATCGGGTCGTCTTCCTCGGCCTTGGCGCCTTTCAGTCCTTTGCCGCCGCGGTGCTGGGCCTGGTAGGTACTGGCCGCCGTGCGTTTGATGTAGCCCTGGTGGCTGATCGTGACGACCATTGTCTCTTCGGTGATCAGGTCGGCCAGGTCGATCGAGCCGATTTCCTCGCCGCTGATTTCGGTGCGGCGCGGATCGGCGTGCTTGCGCTTGAGCTCCACCAGGTCGTCGCGAATGATGCCCAGGATGATCTTGTCGTCCGAAAGGATCCGCAAGTATTCGGCGATTTCCTCAAGCAGCTTGCTGGTATTCGCCGGCCAGCTTTTCCTGCTCCAGATTGACCAATTGGCCGAGCGTCATTTTCAGGATCGCTTCGGCCTGCACGGCCGGTCAGCGTGTAGTTTTCGCTCACGCCGCGATCCTGCTGGAAAACGGCGAATCCCTCATCTCCCAAGGCCCGGCGGATCATCGAAGACGGCACCTCGATGCCCATCAAGCGGGCCTTGGCCTCGGCCTGGTTGGCCGACGAGCGGATCACGCGGATGACTTCGTCGATGTTGGCGTGGGCCAGCAGCAGGCCTTCGACCGTGTGTTTGCGGGCCCGGGCCTTGGCCAGCAGGAATTGCGTCCGCCGGCGAATCACGGTCAGCCGATGGCGGATGAACTCTTCCAGCAGGCTCTTGAACGGCAACACCCGGGGCTTGCCGTCGACCAGCGCCAGCAGGATGATCGAGAACGAATCCTGCAGCGGCGAGAATTGGTAGAGTTGGTTGAGGACGATATCGGGATCGGCGTCCCGTTTCAGTTCCAGGATCAGCCGTACCGGCTCTTTCAGATCGCTCTCGTTGCGGATGGCCGAGATGCCCTTGATGCGGTCTTCGTTGACCAGCTCGGCGATCCGCTCGACCACCGGGTCGCGCGATTTCTGGAACGGAATCTCCTGCACCACGATCCGCTGCCGGTTTTTGGCGTATTCTTCGACCCGGGTGCGAGCCCGCAGCGTGATCGTGCTGCGGCCGGTCAAGTAGGCGCGGCGAATCCCGCTCCGACCGCAGATGATGCCGCCGGTGGGAAAATCCGGGCCTTCGACCACTTCGAGCAATTCATCGGGGGAGACGTCGGGGTCGTCGATCACGCGGACCAGCGCGTCGCAGATTTCGCCCAGGTTGTGCGGCGGGATCGACGTGGCCATGCCCACCGCGATGCCGCCAGCCCCATTGACCAACAAATTGGGGAACTTCGAAGGGAGCACGGTGGGCTCGGTCCGCCGTTCGTCGTACGTGGGAATGTAGTCGACCGTATCGAGCTTCAGGTCGTCCAGCAGCAGAGCCGCGATCGGCGACATGCGGGCTTCGGTGTACCGCATGGCTGCCGGCGGCAGGCCGGCGATCGAGCCGAAATTGCCCTGCTTGTCGATCAGTACGTGGCGCATGTTCCATTCCTGGGCCATGCGAACCAACGTGGGATAAATCACGCTTTCGCCGTGCGGGTGGTAGTTGCCGCTGGTGTCGCCGGAGATCTTGGCGCACTTCACGCGGCTGGCGCCCGGCGTCAGGTTCAGGTCGTTCATGGCCACGAGGATCCGCCGTTGCGACGGCTTGAGCCCGTCGCGCACGTCAGGCAGCGCCCGGCTGACGATCACGCTCATGGCGTACGTCAGATAGCTGTTCTTGAGCTCGTCCTCGATCGGCAGCTCGACCATCCGGCCAAGATGCACGTCGCTGGTGGCGTTGCCGTCGCCATCCAAAAAGCCGGGCGGAAGCTCTCCCGGTGGAATGAACTCCGGGTCGTTCGGGTCGCTTGGGTCGTTCGGCAAAAGGCAATCCTTTCAGCAGCCATCCGGCAGGGTCGGACCGCGCTAATCGGTCGGTTCCCCGAGGTGTCCAATTCCGCGTTGGACAAACCGCCAATATAACGCTTTTGCGGTGCTTCCTCAACCGCTCCCAGGGCCATGGCCGGGCAATGTAAGTGGTTGAAAATCAAGGGATTTGCGTCAAGCCACCGCGATCCCGCCCGAGCGCGCCCAGCAGGTCAAACAAATACCACCGCCGGAAGGGTGGATTCGAGTCGAACACAGAATGATTTCAGTGGTCGAAGGAAAAGCCCAGCGGGCAAGTTGTTCGCACCGCGGCGCCAGGCCAGAATGGACAACCCCAGGCCTTTTTGGAGCACCCACCGACCATGCCACGAGCTTATTTTTCATCCGACCAACGCTTGCATTGGCAATCGGCCGCCTTGGTGGCGATGGCGTTGGCGCTGGGCGTCGCGCCGCTCGCCGTGGCTGCGGATGCCTTCGAAGAGGATATCCGAAAATTCGAAGAGCTGGATCGGAAAACTCCGCCCCCGGCCAATCCGATCGTGTTCGTCGGCAGTTCCACGATCCGGCTGTGGGACGTCGCGAAGTGGTTTCCCGATCTGCCGGTCATCAACCGCGGATTCGGCGGCTCGACCGTCGCCGATGTCGTCCGCTACGTCGACCGGATCGTGCTCAACTACAAGCCCCGTGCGATCGTGTTCTATTCGGGCGATAACGATATTGCCGGCGGCAAGACGCCCGAGCAGGTGGCTGCCGATTTCACGGCGCTGCTCCAGGCGATCCGGGTGGAACTGCCTACTGTGCCGGTGGTCTTTCTGCCTACCAAGCCGAGCATTCAGCGCTGGAACCTGGTCGAGAAGATGCGCGATTCGAACCGGCGGATCAAAGCCCTGACCGAAAACGACCCCAATCTGATCTATGCCGACACCTCGACTTCGATGCTGGGCGACGACGGCAAGCCGCGAGCAGAGCTCTTCCAGGCCGACGGCCTGCACCTCAATGACTCCGGTTACAAGCTGTGGACCTCGATCGTCAAACCGCTCATCGAGCCAAAGCCGTAAAGGCTATGGCGAAAACAACGAGCGAGCGGTCTGCCGGCGCCGGCAAACAATTTCGAGGCAGACCATTAGTCGCGAGACAATGAGCCGGCCGTGATGGATTCGGCTGGAGAGCCCGATTCGATTCGAGCCGATTCCGACTTGTTTCGCGCAACAGCCTGCTCGAGAACGGCTAGCCGTTCGCGGAGGTCGGTGGAGTCCGGACCGCGGCGCACGTCGGCTGACAATCGCTCGGCGATCACGTCGTCCGACACGAGGATCTTCTGAAAGAATATCATCAGCAGCGTACTCAAATAGCGACGCCCCATTTCGCTCATGCGCAGGTTTGAGCAGCCCCAGGTGCGCCCATGCCAGCCGATCGGAATTTCGGCAATATTGTACTGCCGGATGAGCGCGCTGAGTGACATTTCCAGTGTCAGGTTGAAATGGCTGGCGCGATATGGACCGCAGGCCCGGATGACTTCGGTGCGATAGGCCTTGAAGGCATTCGTCAGATCGTTGAACTTCGTCCAGAACATCCATTGGATGCAGCGGTTGACGATGCGGTTAATAACGAGTTTAAGCCGAGGATATTTCTCGACCTTGCTACCCTTGATGAACCGCGAGCCGAAGACGCAATCGTACCCTTCGTAGACGATCTTTCGATAGTATTTGACGACATCCAGTGCGTCGTCCGAGCGGTCGGCCATGTAGACGACCACGATGTCGCCCTGAACGGCATCGAGCCCTGAGCGGATTGCGCGGCCAAAGCCGCCGGGCGGAATACGGTTCACGAGCCGCACCGCAGGATCCAACTCCATCTCTCCCTCGACCACGCGCTTTGTTCCGTCGCTGCTGTTGTCGTTGACGACGATCGCCTCGTACGGAATCTGCTGCTCGCGCAAGACCGCGCAATTCCGCCAGGCAGTGCGAAATGTTCTGTTCTTCGTTGTAAGCCGGGATGACGACGGAAAGCAGCATGCAATCGACTTTCATCGCTTCACAGGAAGATTTGCTTTGCCTCTTCCGGCCGCTGGCACAACCACGCCTGAATATCGCCGACAGTCTGACGGATGTCACGTCGCGGCTGCCAGGCGAACTCGCGCTCGACCGCGCTGGAATCAGTGACGTAGATGCGGATATCGACGCTGTGCGTCTGGGGAACCGATGTGATTTCGACCGTCCTGCCGGTGACTTCGCGGCAAAGCGCGGTCAATTCCTGTAGTGAAACCGACCGCTCGCTGCCGCCGCCTACATTGTAGACTCGCCCATCCCAGCATTCCAGACTTTGGCATTGCCGGACGAGCAAATCGAACAGATCCTCGACATGCAGCACATCCCGTAATTGCTTACCGTCGCCGCCAAAGCCGATGTAGCGCAAAGGCTGACCAAAGTGATGCCGCGCCACCCAGAGCGCGACCACTCCCTGATCCACCTTTCCCATTTGCCACGGACCGGCGATGAGCCCGCAGCGATTGATCAGCGCTCGCAGCCCTCGAGCATGCACGTACTCCTGGATCAACAGCTCGCCGGCTAGTTTGCTCGTTCCGTACAGCGAACGGGCGCCGGCCAGCGTAAAATCCTCGTTGATTCCGCGAGTCGAAACGCCCGGCGGGGCGTCCTCGGCGACCTTCCATGAAAACCGCGACGGCTCCTCGCGATATGCAATGGAATTGATGGCAACGATCGGGTAGACCCGGCTCGTGCTCAGAAACAAGAATGCCGCCTGGCGCGCGGAGGCCGCTTCCAGACAGTTAATTGTCCCAATCAGGTTTGTATTCAACAAGTAGCGCGACGTTCCCGACATGCCGGAATGCACCGACGGCTCGGCCGAACAATCGATCAAAACGTCATAATCGGGCAGACCGTCGAGGTCTTCGGGGCAGCGCACGTCGGCGTGCAGAAACGGAATGCCGGCCGCTTGCAGCCGAGCCAGATTCAGTTCGCTGCCGCGCCGTTTCAGGCTGTCGACGACGAGCACCTCGCCGACGCCCTCGCGTTTCCAGGAGATTGCCAGGCTCGATCCGACGAAGCCGGCCCCTCCGGTAATCAGCGCGCGTTCGAAACTCATGATCTTCTCGGGGCCGGAATTGGATGGCTACCCCGCCGTTGCCAGTCGGCCCGTTAGGGCTTCGACAATCTCGGTGAGGATTCGCTCGAGGTCGTAGGAATATTTCCAGGCCGGGTAATGCTGTTGGAATTTGCGCGTGTCGCTGACATACCAGATGTGATCGCCGATGCGGTTGCGGTCGTCGTAGGCAACATTCATCTTCTTGCCGGTGATTCCTTCCAGCAAGCGAATCGCTTCGAGCATCGAGCAATTGCTACGACGGCCCCCGCCGGCGTTGTACACCTCAGCCGGCCGCGGACTCTGGCAATAGTGCCAGAACATGTTCACCAGATCGTAGGAGTGAATGTTGTCTCGGACCTGCTTCCCTTTGTAGCCGAAGATCGTATACGGAGTACCGGTGACGGCGCACTTCGCCAGATACGAGAGAAATCCGTGCAGTTGCGTCCCCGAATGCCCTGGGCCAGTCAGGCATCCGCCGCGAAAGCAGGCGGTATTCATGCCGAAGTAACGACCGTACTCTTGCACCAGCACGTCGGCGGCCAGCTTCGAAACGCCGAACAAGGAGTGCTTGGTCTGGTCTACCGACATCTGCTCGTCGATGCCATGTTCGAAATACTTATGCGTTTTTTCGACCTCCCAGCGCTCGTCCAACTCGACCAGCGGCAGCAAGTTGGGGTTGTCGCCGTACACTTTGTTCGTCGAGGTGAAAATGAAGCAGGCCTCCGGAGCGTGCTTGCGCGTGGCCTCGAGCAGAGTCAGGGTTCCATTGGCGTTTACCGTGAAGTCGGTATGCGGATCTTTGGCCGCCCAGTCGTGCGACGGCTGTGCCGCCGTATGCACGATCACCCGGGCTGCGGGACCGTGCTGCGCGAAAATCGATTCGATCGTCGGACGGTCGCGAACGTCGGCGTCGTAATGAACGTACTCGGGGAGCGACTCCTGCAAGCGACGTCTGCTCCACAGGGTGGATGCGTCGTCGCCGAAAAACGTCTTCCGCAGGTCGTTGTCGATGCCGACGATGCGATAGCCGCGGGCTGCAAAAAAACGTGATGCTTCGGCTCCGATCAGTCCCGCGGAACCCGTTATCACGGCGACGTTCATTCGATTCACTTGGCCTGGACTGTCGACTGGAGAACGAATTGCGGGGCATGAATCGACCGGTACGAGGTTCTCTGGGCCATTGTGATCTGGCCCGGATGAAACTGTCAACCAAGGTATCAGCACAGTGACGGATGTGATTGAGTCTTGCCCATCGCCGCCGCTCGCGGGCAGTGCCAACTCTTGACCCTTGTATTTCATCCGGCTAGGCTGCACGCGCCGCTGCCCGAAGCTGAGCCCTCGATCGCTGGGCAAACGTGAATGTCCGCAGAGCAAGCCAAGCGACCGGATGCATGACAAACGACCGGACTACGAAAACAACGATCCTGATCGCTCTCGTTGGCCTCACGGCGATCGTTTATTGGCCTACCCGATCCAGCTTGATCGTCGGCGATGACGGCGAGACTTATTTGTCGGCGATTCGCGCCGGACGGCAGCTATTTCATCCGCACCATTTGATCTTCAACGCTGCATGTCGATTCCTGCTCAATTGCTTCGCTCCATTCGGAGCGACCGTCGAGACGGTTGTCGTATTGCACAATCTGGTTTGGGTGATCATTTCGGCTGGCTGCACCTGTGCGCTTGTCGGCAAGTTGACGAATAGTGTGTGGCAGGGAGTGATCGCCAGCTTGTACGTGGTCTTTGCGAACTCGACCTGGTTCTTCGCGTTGCAATACGAGGCATACCCGGCGGCCGTGGGCTCAGGGCTGGCCGCCCTCTGGTTCGCGGCCAACAGCACGGGCTCCTAATATTCGCGACTCGATCGCGCTCGTTCTGAGCATCAGCCTGGCAGCGCTCTATTACCAGGCCAACGCCCTGATCGTATTGCCGGTTGCCGCCACGCTGCTACTGCGCAGCGGGACTCAGCTACCGCGAGTATTGACCATCGTCTGTGTTTCGGGCGCCCTGGTTTTCATGACGTACGTGGCGGCTTTCTACGTTTTCGAGCCCGGCGCATGGTCAACCGACAGCTTTTTTCGTTATGTGTTCCTATACGCGGCCGACGACCGCGATAAATGGGGGCACGTCAGCAACTTTAGCCTGTCGGGTGCCAAGCAACTCTTCGGAGCAATGGTGAATGACTACGCAATCCCGAGCGATGCCTGGCGGCCGCGTATCAACGTTTTTTTCTGCCTGGTGCTCTTGACTGCATCGATCGGTCGCTTTGGAACCGCGGGCGATGCCAATCACCGCCCGCTGTACACGGGGTTGCTGCTCTGGCTGGCGTCGTTCACGCTTTTTTTCTGGTGGTGGTCGCCGGCGACAGAGCTGCGTGCGATCATTTTCCCTCCACTGAACATTCTGCTGTTTTGCGGATTCAATGCGGGAGCGTATGCGCTGATCAATCGCCTGCGATTGCGCGATTCGCATCGCGCTGCAAGTATCGCGTTGTTATGTTTTCATTGCCTGACGCTTTGCGTCATCGCTTGGGTAAACGCATCGTTCATGCGGAGTCTTCATTACGCCAAGCGGTCCTGCACAGCGGCCCGCCGCTACTCACCGGCCAGATCATGCTCGGCCGTGCCGAGATAGCCCAGTCGGTGCAGTCGGACGACCAGCTCGCGAGCCATCCGCGCGGCGCCGGCGGCGTGGCCGCCGTGCTCGATCACGACCACGATCGCCACTCGCGGCTCGTCGGCCGGTGCGTAGCCGGCAAACCAGGCGTGATCGGCTCCGGCGGTTTGGGCGGTGCCCGTCTTGCCGGCAATGGCCACGCTGGCCAGCCGGGCAGAGTCATAGGCAGTCCCCTTGGGGTCGGCCACGGTCCGGCGCAGCCCCTCGCGCACGGCGCTGAGCGTGCGTGGCGAGATGCGGATCGGTTGGCCCAGGGATGACTCGGCCGAGGCGGGCGATGTAGACGGCTCGCCTCGCGCGTCGTCGTGCGGCAAGTCGCCCCTGACGACGAGCGGCCGCAGCAGGCGTCCGCCGTTGGCGACGGCGGCCATCAGACGCGCCACTTGCAACGGCGTGACGGCGAGCGTGCCCTGCCCGATGGCCAGCGCTTGCGCGGTCGCCAGGCGCCGCGAGCGCGGATCGTCGGGGGACGACTGCGGCAGATGCCCAGCGGCTTCGTCGGGCAAATCGACGCCGGTCGGACTGCCGAATCCGAAGCGTTTCGCCCAAGCGATCAGCGGCTCGGGTCCGAGCTCGCTGGCGTGGTGGAAAAAAAAGACGTTGCAGCTTTCGGCAAGCGCGGCGGCGAGCGTCACGTCGCCGTGGCCGATACCCTGTTGGCGAAAAATCAGGCAGCGCTGCCGGTCCGGCGCGTGCAAGTAGCCCTGGCAATGGAACTCTTCGTCTGGATCGCAGGCTTGCGATTCGACCAGTGCGATCGCCGCCAACGTCTTGAAGACCGAACCGGGCGGGATCGCCATTTTCGCCACCCGGTCGACCAGCGGATCGAGGGGCGACTCGAACAGCCGGGCCAGCGACTCGGCGTCGCCGCGAGCGAACCATTGCGGATCGAAGCGTGGCGCGGAGGCTGCCGCCAGCATTTCGCCGGTCGTGACGTCCATCACCACGACAGCTCCGCCGCTGGCCGACGGCCCGGCGCCGGCCGGCCGGGACCGGCAGGCCGCATCGAGCAAGTCCTCGGCCGAGCGCTGCAAGGCCGCGTCGAGCGACAGCCGGACATCGCGGCCGGCGGCCGGCGCACGGCAGCCGTTCGATGCCCAACGACCTGCCGCGATGGTCGAGTCGCTCGACTTCGGTTCCCGGGCTGCCGCAGAGCAGCGACTCGAACTGCCGTTCGATGCCCATTCGGCCGGCGAGCGCGCCGGCGATCGGCGATTGCGCCGCGGGTGCCTGGAGCGCGGCTCCCAGGTGTCCCACCACGTGGGCCGCCAGCGCCCGACCGGGATATTGCCGCCGCGCCAGCTCGACGACCCGCACGCCCGGATAATCCGCGGGATGAGCGGCGATCTCGGCCGCCGCCTCGGCGGGCAGGTCTTCGACGAGCGGGTGATGATCTTGCTCCTCGGCCACCACCAGCCGCATGGGCGGAGCCGGGGCTTCGGGTGCGAAGAGCTCCGCCAGCGCCGAGCCGATGGATTGCCACCAGGCGGCCGGCGCCGCCGATTCCGCCAAGGCCTGGGCTTCAGCCGCAGCTGCCCGCAGCGCGGACTCGTGCCGCGCTTGGCGCCGCTGGTTGACCCGCTTCGCAACTTCGGTCACTTGCCACTCGACGCGCTCGCACCGCGCCTGCCAGTCGTCGTCGCTCAATCCGCAGAGCTGGGCCAGACGTCGGTGCAATTCGGCTCGTTGGGCGAGCAACTCCGCTTCACGCGCACGAACCAACCCGGCATCGCGGCGCTGCCGGCGATTGAGCGGCCCAAGTGCCTGGCGCCGCAGCCAGTCCGGATCGGCCGGCTGCTGCAGCCAGCGATAGTCGAGCGCCAGGGCGCGTGTGTGTGTATCGGCGGCCAGTACGCTGCCGTCACGCGCCAGAATCCGACCGCGGTCGGCCGGCAACGGCCGGGTGCGCGTGATTGGCCGCGTGGCCAAGGCCCGAAAATCGCGGCCGCCCGTCAATTCGAGCTGCACGGCGCGCAGCAGGATCAGTGCGCTGGCCAGCGCCACCAGGCCCAGCAGCATTTGCAGCCGCTCTCGCGCGGCCGGCACATCGGCCCGACCGGCGGATTCGGCCATCAGCGGTTGCCAATCGAAGTGCCGGTCGGGGGGGGGCATAAAGGATGAAGGATGAAGGATGAAGGATGAAAACGGATCGAGCGAAATTGCCTGCATCGGTTTGGATTAGGAATGAGACCGAGGGACCCGCGCGAACCATGTTGCTAGCCCGGGTGGGTCGAGATAGTTTTTTCCTCATTCATCCTTCTGCCTTCCGGCTTCATCCTTTTCCTCAGACTGCCTTCATCCTTTACCTCAGACGTCCGCATCGCTCGATTCCAAGGTGCCGCGCCATTTGTCCAAGTGTTCGAGGCAAATCAACGTGCCGCGGGCGCAGGCGGTCAGCGGATCGGCGGCGACGCGCGTGGGCAGGCCCGTGTGCTCGCCGATGAAGCGGTCGAGCCCACGCACGAGCGACCCGCCTCCGGCCAATACCAGCCCGTTATCGACCAGGTCGGCAGCCAGGTCGGGCTCGCACTGGTCGAGGGTCAGCTTGATGGCGTCGAGGATGGCTTCCAGCGGGTCGGCCAGGGCTTCGCGGATTTCCTCGCTGGTCAGAATTGCTTTGCGCGGCAGCCCACTCACGGCGTCGATGCCGCGGACTTCGTCGACCAGTTCGTCTTCCAGCGGATAGGCGCTGCCGATTTCGACGCGCAGCGCTTCGGCGGCCGCAAGTCCGACTCGCAGGCTGTATTGCCTCTTGAGATAGTCGACGATGGCCCGATCCATCGCGTCGCCGGCGACGCGGATCGATTGGCTGGCCACGATTTCGCCCAGGCTCAGCACGGCCACGTCGGTCGTGCCGCCGCCGATGTCGCAGATCATGCTGGCCACGGGCTCGGCGATCGGCAGGCCGACGCCGATGGCGGCCGCCTTGGCCTCGCTCATCACGTACACCACGCGGGCGCCGGCCCGCTGGGCGCTGTTGAACACGGCCCGTTTTTCTACCGGCGTGGCACAGCCGGGCACGGTGACCAGGACCCGGGGCTTGAGCCGCCAACCGTGGCGCTGGGCTTTGCGGAGGAAATAGCGGAGCATGGCCTCGCAAAGTTCGAAGTCGGCGATCACGCCGGCGGAGAGCGGTTTGACGACCGAGATCGATTGCGGCACGCGGCCGAGCATTTGCCGGGCCAGGTGTCCGACCGCGCAGCCCCCCGATAGGATGCGGTTGGTTCCCTCCTCGACGGCAACGACCGAGGGCTCGTTGAGCACCAGCCCCTGGCCAGCCACGCTGACCAGCGTATTGGCCGTGCCGAGATCGATGGCCAGGTCAGCGCCCAGCCAGGGCAGCAGTCGAGGGAGCATCCTTGCTCTCGATTCTTGCAGAAGAAGGAAATCGTCGTGATTTGCGGCCGCGGATGGTAAATGACACGGTTACTGGCGACGGGCACGTCGCCGGTGACTCAAATGCAGACTTCTCGCCGCTTGCGCTTGTCGCGCTGCGGCTGGCCAGCTTTCAGCCGGGCGTTTTCGCGGCGGCCGCCTTGAAGTCCAGATCGTAAGCCTTCATCTCGCCAAACAGGCACAAGCTGCCGATCACCAGGGCCACGAACGACAATGCCAGCAGCGCAGTATAGGCGTTCGCCCGCGGCTTTTCGACGTACACGGCTCGGGCCGACGGCGCCGGGCGCTAGCTAAGTTTGAGTCGGGAAGCGACATCATCGCCTTTCTGCATGGGTCCTTGCTTGAGCTCGCGGATGATCTTGGCCACGGCACGATTCGTATCGAGCCGGATCACCTCGACCCGGCCGAGATACTTGCTGCCGCGAAACACTTCCAGCGTATTGCCGACTTTCAGGCCGTCCTTTTCACCGATCGACACCTCGACCAGATCCTCGGCGTTGATGGCCAGGATCTTGCCGTGTAAGTCGCTGACTTGTTCGATGCCGGTCCAATTCAATTTCTCGGCGATCGACTTGAGCTTGGTAAGTTGAGCCACCACTTGCTGCTCGCGTTCCTTGACGATTTTCAGTTCGAGCGTGGCCCGGTGAATCTCGTCGGTGGTAGTCACGACTTGCTTGAACATCTTGTCGCGTTCTTCTTGGGCCAGGCGGATTTCCTTGCGCAAGCCTTCGACTTCCTTGGTCAATTTTTGCAGGGCGTTCTGGGCCGTGGCCAGCGCGGCAACCGATTCCTGGTCTTTCAGATTCAGCGCATCGCGCTCCTTTTGCAAGTCGTCGCGCTTGACGATCAATTCGTCGCGCTGGGCTTCGAGTTTGGCCAGGGCTTGGCGCTGCGCCAATTTTTCGGCGGCGACTTCCTTCTGCAGCCTGTCGTGCTCGTCGGTCAAAGTCGCGAACTTTTCTTTGGCTTGCTTCAACTGCGCCCGCCAGCCGAGCGGTTGACTGGGCGTCGCCTCGGTATTCTCGATGGCCGCTTTCCAATTGCGATGCGTGGCATAGGTGGCCACGGCAAACGACATGAAAATGAAGCTCATCGCCGTGATGAGCATGATGAGAACTTTGCCGACGAAGTTCATGGAAGCTTTCCTTTCATCGCCTGCCTAAAAGGAGCGACGATCGTTGGTCCTGCTGCGGACCGGTGTTGCGAGAGACTCTGTTCCGGGTAGTTCCAGCTACGAAAGACCGCGTTTGACTTACCGACCGACCGCCCCCCCCACGGCATTCCGCTGGGAATTGCCGGCCCCTCCAGGGAGGCAACTCTAGCTTCAAGTGGAGTCCACTATTGGAGATACTGACTTGGAATGCTCCTTTTAGTATAATTTCGGTAATTGAGCGATGTCAACGAGAGCCACGGCAAAAAGGCGTCTTTGGGCGAACCGGGCAACGGCCCCGGAGTCTGGTTGTAACGACCGAAACCGGCGATTTTTCAGCGATTCGAGCAGGCGGGACCAACGCCCGCCCGTCGACAAGTTCCCCGGCCGCTCACACGACTCCGGCGCCCGCCGGCTGCGGCGGGCGTCAAACGAAACAATTTGTCAGCCGCCGCAGGCAAAAAAAGCGAAACCGCTCGCAAGCTGCGGGGTTCAATCAACCGTCAGCAGGATGAAGAACGGCGTCTGCCGTCTCTTCCGGCCAAGGTCGTGCGTGTGCTACTTGTCCGCATCCTCACCGCAACGTCCTGCCGGGCACTTTCACATCAGCAAGATTCTTCACTTTCCCTAGGAGCCTCCATCATGCGTCGCCCACAAGCGTTGGTCGCGGTCGGTTTGGTTTTGTTCTTGGTTGGCAGTTCCTTGGTCGGCAATGCCTCGGCAGCCGGAAAGGGCAAGGGGAAGGGCGGTCACCCGGTCCGCGGCACGGTCGAATCGGTCAGTGCGGAGAGCGTGGTGGTCAAGGTTCAAGCGGGCAAGAAAAACGGCGGCGAAGCCAGCTCGCTGACCTTCCAGCTCAACGCCGACACGACGTATGAATTCGTGACGATCAAGCGCCAGGGAAAAGGCGAGAAGCCCCTCATGGAAACCAAGCCCGCCAGCCTGAGCGACGTGAAAACCGGCGAACGGGTTCAAATCGTCGCGCCGGGAACCGCAGCCCAGAAAGTGAGCATCGTCCAGGGCGGGCGCCGCGGCAAGAACATGCCCGAGTGAGGGCCCGGGTTGTCCGGTATTGTGGCGAGAGATAATGGGTGAGTCATCGGCGGCTTCGCCCACGATAATAGTTGGCCTCCAGAACAACATCGCGCCCCGCCCTCGGCGGGGTTTTTGATGCGCGGTAGGATATTGGGTGTGAGCGTCCCGGAATTGCCAACAGGCTGCGAGAGATGCGGTCACTTGTGCGTCGCACATCGCGTGGCTTCCCGGGGCGACTGGGAGGCGGCCCTTGCGGCCTTGATTGATACCATCAACAACGGAACGCTGAGAATTCTCTGCGGCAACATGTGGTCGGCCGACGCCATCCTTCAGTGCAAGTCTTGCGGACAACAGTTCGACCTAATCATCGACACCGAAAGGGGATGCATGGGGGCGTGGGGGCCCGCCAGCCGAAAGCCGCGAATCAAATTGTTCTCCAGGTGTTCCGCTTCGGCCCGCATTCGCGCCTTGGGAGCCCCGCCGCTCGGGTAGGCTATGGACATGAGCGACGAAATTCCGCCGATGGCCCGACACTACCTGGGAGTGGTCGGGAACCGCCAAGACATTCCCTTCATGCGGCAGCACTTTCACCAAGTCACTTGGTTGGCCGCACCCAATGCCAAGCACGGCGATGCGGATTTTTTCGTGCTGGAATTCAGGGCAGGAACGTACTCGGCACTGGCATGGCAAACGCAAGGCGATAAATGGGCAGCGGGTGGCTGGCTCAAGTTGTCTCACCCTGGCGCCGATGTGACGTGCCCGCCGACACCGCTGACAGTCGCCTACCTACGAGATGCGAAGGCGTATCAGTCGCTGGACGAGGCATTGGCCGATCTAGCGGGCAGCATGCCGCCGCCTTCACAAGGCCTGTGGTCGAGGATAAAGAGCGTCCTGAACGGCGGAACGGAGCCGCCGAAATAAATCGACGGCGCCCGGCCCTGAACTGGCTTCCCGCCAGCCAACTCAACTATCACCCACTACCCCCGCCCACCCCGCCTTGCGTACTCCGCGGCCGGAACCCTATACTCGCGGTTTTTCCCGGCTGGGAAAAATTCTCTCACTCGCAGGGCATAGGTACCGAGAATGGCAGACTTGATCGCTCCCCACGGTGGACTGGCCGAACCCATTTGTTGCACCGTCGGCGCGGACGAGGTGGATCGCTTCAAAGCCGAGGCGGCCGAACTCGCCAAACTGCCCGTCTCCGATGCCGATCTGTCGACCGTCTACCGCTTCGGCGACGGCGTGCTCAGCCCGCTCAAAGGGCCGATGGATCGGGCCGCCTATAACCGCGTGCTCGACGAGTCGGTGATCGAGCACGACGGCAAGCTCTACGCCTGGACGATTCCCATCTCGCTGCCGGTGACCGCCGAGCTGGCCGGCCAGCTCAAGCCGGGACAAAAGGTCGCGCTGGTGAGCACGGCCGGCGCGATCGTGGCCACGCTCGATATCAGCGATGTCTTCGCGTGGGACAAGCCGCGCTACATCAAGAGCGTCTATCTGACCGAGCGCACCGATCACCCGGGCGCCGACATGGTGCTCAAGGGAGACGCCGACAAGACGCACCTCGTCGGGCGGCACGATCCGGGCCCTGCCTCAAGCTGAAGAACTCGAAGTTCGGAAAATACGTGCTTTCGCCGCGCGAGGTCCGCAAGCTGCTGGCCGCCAAGGGCTGGAACGCCGCCGTGGCCTTTCAGACCCGCAACCCGCTACATCGGGCCCACGAATATGCCCTGGTGTACGGACTTGAGACCTTGCTGCGCGAGGGCTACAACGCCGGGGCGGCGCTCAATCCGCTGATCGGCGAAACCAAAGGCGACGATGTGAACGCCGACGTGCGGATGCACACCTACGAAGCGCTGATCGACACCCGGGCGTTGGGCGAAGGGGACAGCGACGCGAAGCTTTGGGGGCCCCGCGGCGAGTCGGTGCCCGACCGCGTGATCCTGCTCGGGCTGGATATCAAGATGTTCTACGGCGGGCCGAAAGAAGCCATCATGCACGGCATCTATCGGCAGAACTACGGCTTCACGCACATCGTGATCGGCCGCAAGCATGCCGACGCGCCCTATCACGACGGCACCGCCATCTGGGGCGATTTCGACGCCCAGGAGATCTTCGGCAAGCTCAAGGGGGACCTGAAGATCAAGCCGGTCAAGGTCGGCTTCGCCGCTTATTACGAGTCGGCCGGCCGCGTCGACCTGATGGAACTGCACAAGGACGAAAAACCGGTGTTCATTTCCGGCAAGGATGTCCGCAAGACGCTCCTGGAAGGCAAAACGGTCGATCCGCGGATCATGCGCGAGAGCACTTCGAAGATCCTGGCCGAGGCCATGAAAGGCAAATAGGGCCCAAAGCCAAATAAAGCGGTGATCGGCCGGCCGTCAACTTGCGGCCGGGTCGGCCGGCGAAATAATCGAGCGCATGGCCACCGGCTTGCAACTTCAGGATCGTGGCGATTCGCAGCTCGATACGCGCGTCGAGATCGTTACGCCCGAGAACATCGCCTTTCAATATCGCGTCGCCGGGCCGTTCCGCCGGCTGCCGGCCTATTTGCTCGACGTCGTGTTTCGGAGCATTGCGATCTTTGCAGTCGCCTTCGGGCTGTCGATGACGCTGGGCAATCTGGGGGCCGGCGGCATGGCGGCTGCCATGATCCTCATCGCCTGGTTCCTGTTGTCCTGGTTTTACGGCGGCCTATTCGAGACTTTTTGGAACGGCCAGACGCCGGGCAAGTACCTGCTGCATCTGCGCGTGCTGACGGTCGAAGGAGAACCGATTTCGGCCTGGCAGGCGGTGCTGCGCAACATCCTGCGGGCGGCCGATGCGCTGCCGATCGTCGCGCTGCCGGGCATGGATCCGAGGGCTTCGTTCATTCCCTTGTACATGGCCGGCTTGTTTGCCTGCCTGGCCAGCCGCCGGTATCAGCGCTTGGGCGATCTGGTGGCCGGCACGATGGTGGTTGTGGAGCAGCGCGATTTGCTCAGCGGAGTTGTGCCGGTGGCCGACCGCGACGTGATCGAGCTGGCCGGCCGGCTGCCGGCAACCTGTCACGTCAGCCGCAGTCTGGCGCGCACGCTGGCGGCCTATGTCGGCCGGCGGCGGTTCTTCAGTGCGGCCCGGCGCGAGGAAATGGCTCGTCCACTGGGCGCGATTCTGGCCCAACGTTACTCATTGCCGCCGCTGGCAAGTTACGATCGGCTGCTGTGCGCGTTTTATTTTCGGGCATTCATCGCCGATCGGCCGGATGCCGCGCGGAGCCGCTCTTAGCGGCTGCCGTTTCGGCGCCGATATCTGCGGAGGTTGCCCTGGCGCCGGCGGCAGTTGTCTCAGCGCCGGCGGTGGGCCTGCCGCCCGGCGAACCGAACCTGGACCGTTGGCTGGACGAACTGCACTAACGCTATGAAAACCGCTCTGCTGCTCGAATCGCGACGCGAGAATTGGCACACGCTCGAACACTTGTGCGACGAGTTGGACAGCCACGTTCGGCAGCGCCGATTGCCGGCGTCCGCCGTGGCCCGATTTGCCACGCTTTATCGGGCGGCCTGCGCCGACCTGGCGCTGGCCGATGCCTACCAGTTGCCGCCGGACACGGTCCATTATTTGAATCAACTGGTCGGCCGGGCCCATAACCAGTTGTATCGCAGCGGACGATTTCGACTGGCCACTCTGGCGCGACACGATCTTTCGCGATTTGCCGCGGCAGCTATGCGCCGACCGCACGCTGTGGCTGGCAATGGTGCTGTTCTGGGGCATCTTCTTTGCCACGATGACGCTGGCGGCGTTCTCGCCGGCGTTTGTCCAGGAAGTGTTGGGCGACGCCACGAAGAACTTCGAGCAGAGTTTTTCCCGCGGCTTGGGCAATCGTAGTTCCGACGACGACACGATGATGGCCGGTTTCTATATCCAACATAACACGTCGATCGGGTTGCAGTGTTTCGCCTATGGATTGGTGTTCGGCGTGGGAGGGCTGTTCGTCACGGCGTTCAACGCGGCCTACATCGGTGCCGTCTTCGGTCACATGCTCACGACACCCCAGCGCGACACCTTTTTGACCTTCGTCACGGCCCACGGACCGTGCGAACTGATGGCGATCGTGCTTTGCTCGGCCGCCGGCCTGCGGCTGGGGTTTTCGATGATTCGCACCGGCGGTCTGAGCCGCGAGGCCTCGCTGCAGGCGGCCGGCCGGCAGGCCTTGCCAACGATCGGAGTGGCCGTTGTGCTGTTTTTTTGCGCGGCCCTGATCGAAGGTTTTCTTTCCCCCTCGGCCGCCCCCTATTGGATCAAGGCGCTGGTGGCGATCGTCTCCGCGGCCATGATCTTTTGCTACATCGTGGTGCTCGGATTTCCGCAGAGCAAAGCCCATGCAACTCGATAAAACTTGCATCGTCATCCGCGAACGCGGCTGGCTCGACATCCTCGACCTGGCGCTGGGCATGTTCCGCACGCACGGGCGGCCAATCCTGACGGCGCTGTCCGCCGGCGCCCTGCCGATCGCGCTGACTGAACTACTGGCTGCTGACCCAGGGCTTCGAGATGGACCTGATCGAGGAAGACCCGGGCTGGTATTATTCTTGGCAGATCCTGCTCGTGCTGATCGAGATTCCGCTGGCCACTGCGCCGCTCACGCTGTACCTGGGCCAGTTGCTCTTCGTTGCCAGGCCGCAGCCGCGGCTGATCGCCGAGAATTTCGGCCGCAGTCTGCCGCAATTGCTGTTGTTTCAGGGGTTGCTGCAATGCATTTCCGTTTTTGCGGCTCCCTTCCTCAACGAAATCATCCTGCTCGAGCGCAATCCGCTCTCCGCCCGGCGGCCCGGCGAAATCTCGACCCGGCGGCGCAGCGCCGCCCTGCACGCGGGCATCGGTGGCGACATGTTCGCGCGCCGCCTGGGAGCCCTGCTGATCGGCATGCTGCTGACCGTGGCCCTGACGCTCTCGTTTAACTTCGCCCGGGGCGTGCTGGTGGGCCACAACCAGGCGGATTGGTGGCTGGCAGCGGTCGAGTTTCCGCTGGCGTATTGGCTGGTGGTCGGATTCTTCGCCGTTGCCCGGTTCTTGAGTTATCTGGACGTGCGGATTCGCCGCGAGGGCTGGGAAGTCGAACTGAGCCTGCGCGCCGAAGCGGCCCGCCTGGCGGGGCAAATCGTATGAAGCAGCTCCTAGGGCTGACGCTCGGCTTGACCCTGGTTGCGGTGGCCACAGTCCGCCCCGCCGCGGCCGAGGAAACGGCCGCTCAAGAAACCGTCGCTCAAGAAACCGTCACTAACGAATCTGCCGCAAAAGATGCTGCCGAGGTGTCGACCGACAGCTCCGACGCCGATGCGCGCCGAGCGCTGGGGCGCTGGTGGCGATTTCCCTGGTACGACAGCACCTCCGACGATATTCAACCGGTCGTCGTCAAGGATCGGAAGCCAGTCGATTTGCCCAAAATTTCGGTATTCCAGATCCTGGCTTGGATCGTGATCGCCGTCGTCCTGGCGGGCCTGGTGTGGCTGATCATTTCGGCGCTGTTGAATTACGCCGGGTTTGCCGCGGGCGAAACCGTAGGCCCGCGGATCGCGACCCACGTCGACCACACCGAGGCGCTGCCATTCCTCCGCCAGCGCTCGCTCGACGACTTGCTGGGACAGGCCCGGCAGCACTATCTGGCAGGAAACTACGACGAGGCGATCATTTTCCTGTTCAGTTACCAGCTTGTGGAGCTTGATCGGCGCAATTTGATCCGCTTGTCCGTGGGCAAGACCAACCGGCAGTATCTGCGCGAACTACACGGCCGCGGCACGCTGGCCGGCCTGGTCGAACAAACGATGGTAGCCTTCGAGGATGTGTACTTCGGTGGCCGGCGGCTCACTCGCCAGCGGTTCGACGGCGCGTGGGATCGGTTGCCGGAATTCGAAGCGCTCATGGCGTCGTTCGCGCCCCAAATGCAGATCGGTCCGGCGTCGGCGGTCGAGCCCGTGCTGGCGGAGCTTCCGACAGGACAAACTTAAGGCCGTCGAATATGCGTCGAAATCTTGTGCTCGTAGCAGGCCGGGCCTCGCGACCCGGAGGAAGACCCTCCCAGTCCGATGTAGGAGGCGACTCCGATCGCCGACACGCGGGGCGAAACGACGGGAATGCGCGAAACGATGGGAAGTTGGCGATCGGAGTCGCTTCCTACAATCGACTTACCGTCCGATGCTGCGTGTCGGCGATCGGAGTCGCTTCCTACCGTCGCTGCCCGGCACCGTTCGCCGGCGGCATTGGCACGCACCTGGCGACGGCGGTTCTGGCGGCGGCGCTGCTCTTGACGTTGGCAGGCGGCTGCCAGCAACCGGTCGAAACCCGCTACGGCCGCACGTCGGGGATTGGCGCCGGGAGCGTCAACGGCACGCGGGTGCTGGCCGACATGTTTGCCGACCGCGGACATAAAGTCGACTCGTTTTACCAACTGTCGCCCAAGCTGCTGCAAGCCGACGTGATCGTCTGGTTCCCGGACGATTATGAGCCCCCGACGACGGAAGTGCGCGACTGGCTGGACAATTGGCTGTTCACCGCTGCCGACCGCACGCTGATCTATGTGGGCCGCGACTATGACGCGGCGCCCGGCTATTGGAAGAAGATCGCCCACCGCGTCGCCCCCGCCGAACAGCAATTCGTGGCCAGGCAAAGGAAAGAAGCCGAGGTCGATGTGGCCGTCGAGCAAAAAAAGATTCCCGACGTTTCGGACAACGAGTGGTTTGACATCTCGGGCAAACTCGACCCTCGCCAGGTGCGCGAATTGTCGGGGCCCTGGAGCGAGGGAATTGATGCCGCAAAAGTGGAGATCGAACTGAACGGCCGCTTGAAGCCCGTCGATTGGGCCGAAGCGCTGTTGGAGTCGGACAACGACGTGCTGGTGGGACGGGTCAGCCTGGACAATTGGCGCGGCAGTAAGTTCATCACCGTGGCGAACGGCTCGTTCCTGCTGAACCTGCCGCTGGTCAATCACGAACACCGCAAGTTGGCCGGCCGATTGATCTCGGCCGTCGGCCCGCCGCGCAAGCGGGTGGTGTTTTTGCAAAGCGGGCCCGGTGGACCGGAGATTCTCGACAAGGAGCCGGAGCCGCCGCAATTCAACGCGCTCGACATCCTGGGCGTGTGGCCGCTGGGGGGTGTCCTCTTGCATTTGGCCCTGCTGGGGGTCATCTTTGCCTTTGCCCGCTGGCCGATTTTCGGCCGGCCGTTGGTGCCGCCGGCGCCGCCGGCCAGCGATTTCGGCAAGCACGTGACCGCACTGGGGCAATTGCTGCGCGGACCCGGGACCGCGAGTTCGCGCTCTCGCGGCTCGCGCAGTGGCACAGAGGAAAGAACTCGGAATTCGGAACTCGGAATTCGCAACAGATCGCCGACGCGAAGCCGAAATCATCATGAGGATTCTGGGGCCTTGCGAATTCCGAATTGGGCCCACACAGTGCATCGCGATTCTATCCAACTTCGAACCATACAGAGTCCTTCATGTCCGATTCCGATGACCTGAACCCGACGGCCGACAGGCCGCAGCCGGGCCCGTCCTGGCCTCCGGCGCCGACGCCGCTGGCCGAGCCGTCGATCGAAGCGTCGGCGCCCGTCGTGCCGGTTGGCGCCGCCCCGGTCGGCTTTACTCCGCCCCCGGCCGGTAATTTGGACACGTCCTCGATCAAACACTTGTTCGATCGCGTGACGGCCGAAATCGCCAAGATTTACGTCGGGCAGGACGAGTTCGTGCTGACCACGCTGGTCGCCTTGTTTTCCGGCGGCCACGTGCTGATCGAGAGCGTGCCGGGTTTGGGTAAGACACTCTTCGTGCGGGCGCTGGGGCGCGTGCTGGGTTGCCAGTTCGGCCGCATTCAGTTCACCGCCGATTTGATGCCCTCGGACATCACCGGTGCGCCGATCTTCGACATGAAGACGCAGGAATTCCGCTTCCGGCCCGGGCCGGTTTTCACGCAGTTCCTGCTGGCCGACGAGATCAACCGCTCGCCCGCCAAGACGCACGCGGCGCTGCTCGAAATCATGCAGGAATACCGGGTGACGGTCGAACGCACCAGCCACAAGCTGAAGCGGCCGTTTCTGGTGCTGGCCACGCAGAACCCGATCGAGTCGGAAGGGACCTACAATCTGCCCGAGGCCCAGTTGGACCGCTTCATGTTCAAGATCGTGGCCACGTATCCGTCGGCCAGCGAGGAGGTCGACATCCTCAAGCAGCACAGCCAGCAGGTCGATCTCGATCAGCGCCTGGCCACGGATCTGGCCGTGGTCACCGGTCCCGACGAGATCATGGAAGCCATGCAGCGCACCAGCCTGGTGCGGGTCGACGACAAGCTGTTCGATTACATCAACCGGATCGTGCGGCTGACGCGCGAGTGGCCGCAATTTCACCTGGGGGCCTCGCCCCGGGCCGGCATCGCCCTGGTGCAAGGCGCGCGCACCCTGGCGGCGTTTCGCGGCCGCGACTACGCCGTCCCCGACGACGTGGTCGAGATTGCCCGGCCGGCCCTGCGGCATCGTGTGATCCTTTCGGCCGAGGCCGAGGTCGAAGGCCACCAGATCGACGCCGTGCTGGGCGATCTGATTCGCTCAGTCGAGGTGCCACGGCTTTGAATCCCGTGCTGATCATCCTGGCGCTGATCGTCCCGCTGTGCGGCTTGGGCATGTTTTTCGGCATCTACCCGCGCCGGCCGCTGATCCTGGCGGCGCTGGCGCCGGCACTGTTTTCGCTCGGCTTGTTGGCCACCGACGCCGTGCTCGCGCCGCTCGTGATCGCCGATTTGGCCGTCGGCCTGATTGCGGTAGCCGACGCGCTGACGCTTGCCCGCCGGCGGACGTTTACGGTCGAGCGCGAGTCGGGCCGGATCGCCTCGCTGCGGCAATCGCACGGCGTGCAGCTGACCGTGTGCAACCACTCGCAGCGGGCCTGGCGCGTTCGACCTGCGCGACGATTTGCCGGCCGGGCTCACCGCCGATCCGGACCGGTTCGAGGTGTCACTCGGCCCGCTCAGCCGTTCGACCGTGAACTATCAGCTCCAGGCCGGCCGCCGCGGAGCGTTCGAGCAGGAGCAGGTCTACCTGCGGGTGGCCAGCCGCTTGGGCTTGTGGCAGCGGTCGCTGCGCTATCCGACCCATTCGCGGCTGCACGTGTATCCCGACATGCAGCAGTTGGCCAAATACGCCGTGTTGGCCCGGACCGACCGCCTCAACCTGTTGGGCGTGCGGCGGACCCGGCGGGTCGGGCAGGACAACGAATTCGAGCGGCTGCGAGATTTCACCCGCGACGACAATTACCGCTTCATCGATTGGCGGACCACGGCCCGGCGGCAAAAACTCACGGTCAAGGACTTTCAGGCCAATCAGAGCCAGCGGGTGATGTTCCTCGTCGATTGCGGGCGGATGATGGCCAACACGGCTGCGGGTTTGAGCCTGTTGGATCACGCGCTCGAACGCAATGTTGATGCTCAGTTTCGTTGCCTTGCGGCAAGCCGACGCGGTGGGCATGCTGGCTTTCTCCGATGGGGTCCATCACTATTTGCCGCCCCGCAGCGGCATGCAGCAGATGAACCGGCTGCTGCACGCCTCGTTCGACCGTTTTCCGCGGCTCGTGGAATCGCGCTACGACGAGGCATTCCTGTATCTGGCCAGCCATGCCCGCAAACGCTCGCTGGTGATTCTGATCACCAACCTGATCGACGAGGTAAACTCGCACCAGGTGGAGCAATACCTGACGAACCTGGTAGGGCGGCACTTGCCGCTGGGCGTGCTGCTGCGAGATCATCAGTTGTTCGACGCCGCCGATGCGCCGACCGAGTCCCACGCGGCGCTGTATCGGGCGGCGGCCGCGGCCGAGATCCTCACCTGGCGGCGCCAGGTGCTGGCCGATTTGACCAGCCAGGGCGTGCTGTCGCTGGACGTTTTTCCCGAGCAGCTCACCGCGCCCTTGGTAAATCGATATTTGGAGATCAAAGCCCGGCATTTGCTGTAGCGCGGGCCTGGAAAAACGGGCGAGTTTAGTCGGGCTATGCGGTCGATCGCGGCAAGGCCGTGATGTCCGCCAGCGCCTTGCGCCGCACGGATCGAGCATCCCATTCGGCTGGAATCTTGCCCGCTGCGCCGGCCCGCGAGTCGCCGCCGATGGCGAATCTCCGTAGAATCCCCTCTGAAGCCGGCGCACTCGCTCTAACCGCGGGCTGTTTGGGCCAACATGACGCATGCCGCCACCTATTCCGACGACTTTTCCAGCCGCGATCTGGCCAAGATCGAGCGCACCACGCACGACTTCGGGCGCCACTCTTCGAGCGCATCTCGCGCCGGCATGCCAGCATTTTCGATCGCCGCTGGTGGAACGACCGGATCATGGCCTGGGCCATGCACGACGAGTCGGTCAAAGTGCAACTGTTCCGCTTCATCGACGTGCTGCCGATGCTCAAGACCAATGAGTCGATCATCCGGCATCTGCACGAATACTTCCACGACGTCAAAGGCCACCTCCCCTCGGCCGTCCGGCTGGGCATGGCCGTCGCGGTCCCCAACTCGCTGGCCGGCCGGGCGCTGGCGGTCACGGCCCGGCGCAACGCTCAATCGCACGCCCGGCGCTTCATCGCCGGCAGCCACACTGCCGAAGTGTTGACCGCAGCCATGCGCGAGCGACGGCTCAAGCGGGCATTCTCGATCGACATCCTGGGCGAGGCTGTCACCAGCGAGACCGAGGCCGAAGATTATCTGCAGACCTACCTCGACCTGATCCACGGCATCGCTCCGACCGTTAACGCCTGGCCCGAAGTACCCCAGATCGATCGCGGCCTGTTCGAGGAATTTCCCCGGGTCAATGTCTCGGTCAAGCTCACGGCGCTCGACAGCCAATTCGATCCGCTCGACGGCCAGGGGACCGCCGAGCGAGTTAAGGCCCGGCTTCGCGAGTTATTGCGGGCTGCTCGCGAAGAGCGGGCCTTCGTCAACATCGACATGGAATCGTACCGCCAAAAGAGCCTGACGCTGGAGATCTTCAAGCAAATCCTGACGGAGGACGAGTTCCGCCGAATGACCGACGTGGGGATCGTCCTCCAAGCGTACCTGCGGGATGCGGCCGAGGACCTGATGGCGCTGCGGGATTGGGCCCTCGAGCGCGGGACGCCGGTCTGGGTGCGGCTGGTCAAAGGTGCCTATTGGGATTACGAGACGATCCATGCCCAGTCTACTGGCTGGCCGGTGCCCGTGTTTCAGCAAAAATGGGAGACCGACGCCAACTACGAGCGGCTCTCGCGCTTCCTGATGCGCAACCACCAGTTGCTCCGGCCGGCGCTGGCCGGCCATAACGTCCGCTCGCTGGCTCACGGCATGGCCGTGGCCCAGCACATCGGGTTGCCGCAAACCGGCTTCGAATTGCAGATGCTCTACGGCATGGCCGACGCCGAAAAACAAGTCTTCGTCGACATGGGCTACCGGCTGCGGATTTACATGCCCTGCGGCGAGTTGATTCCCGGCATGGCGTATCTGGTCCGCCGGTTGTTGGAGAATACGTCGAACGATTCGTTCTTGCGGGCGAGTTTTGCCGAACACGTCGCAGTGGAGAAATTGCTCATGAATCCCCTGGATCAATCGGCCCAGGCCGGTGGGCGCCCGGCCGCCGGCGGCGCGCCGCGCAGCCCGTCAACCCACTTGCCGGCGTTTCGCAACGAGCCGCCCGTGGACTTCACGATCGAGGCCAATCGCCAGGCCATGCGGGACGCGATCGGCGACGTACGGACCGAGTTGGGCCGCCATTACCCGCTCGTAATCGACGGACAGCAAGTCGACACGCACCAGCGCATTGTGTCGCTCAATCCGTCGCATCGGCTCCAGGTAGTGGGTGAAAGCGCGTCGGCCGGCGAGGCCGATGCCGATCGAGCCGTGGCGGCGGCTCACCGGACCTGGCCCGCTTGGGCGGACAAACCGGCCGGCGAGCGGGCCGACTTTCTGCGCCGCGCTGCCCAGGTCATGCGGCGCCGGCGCTACGAACTGGCGGCCTGGGAAATGTTCGAATGCGGCAAGATCTGGCGCGAGGCCGATGCCGACGTCTGCGAAGCGATCGATTTTTGCGAGTACTACGCACTGGGCCGCGAAACGATGGCCGCCACGCACGGCGTGGACGTGCCAGGCGAGGAGAACCGGTTCGAATACATTCCGCGCGGCGTGACGGCGGTCATCTCGCCCTGGAACTTCCCGCTCGCCATCCTCACCGGCATGACCACCGCGGCACTGGCGACCGGCAACACCGTGGTCATGAAGCCGGCCGAGCAATCGCCGGTCGTCGCGGCGAAGCTGATGGAAATCTTCGCCGAGTCGGGCTTGCCGCATGGCGTGCTCAACTACTTGCCGGGCCCGGGCGAAACGGCCGGCGCAAGGCTGGTCGAGCATCCCGACGTGGCGGCGATCGCCTTCACCGGCTCAAGGGCCGTTGGACTGCGGATCAATGCCCGGGCGGCCGAGGTTTCGCTGACTTCTCGGGGCAGCGTCAAGCATGTGATCGCCGAGATGGGCGGGAAGAATGCCATCATCGTGGACGACGACGCCGACCTGGACGAAGCCGTGCTGGGCGTCATGAAGAGCGCGTTCGGCTATCAAGGGCAAAAGTGCTCGGCCTGCTCGCGGGCCATCGTGTTGCCGGGCGTCTACGATTCGTTTCTCCTGCGGCTCGTCGAGGCCAGCCGCAGTTTGAAGGTCGGACCGGCCGAGGATCCGGCCATGAGCGTCGGTCCGCTGATCGATGCCGATTCGACTGGCCCGCGTCCGCCAGTACATCGAGTTCGGCGCGCGGGAGGGCCGCACACTGCTGGCCGTCGATGTCGGTTCGCTCGAGCGACGAAGGCTACTACGTCGGCCCGCATATCTTTGCCGACGTGCCGGCGGACGCGAGATTGGCCCAAGAGGAAGTATTCGGGCCGGTGCTGGCCGTGATTCGCGCCGGCGATTTCGACGCTGCGCGCTGCGGATCGCCAACGGCACCGATTATGCGCTGACCGGCGGCATCTTTTCGCGCAGCCCGGCAAATCTCCAGCGCGCAAGGCGCGAATTTCTGGTGGGCAATCTCTACCTGAATCGCGGAATCACCGGCGCGCTGGTGGGCCGGCAGCCGTTCGGCGGATTCCGAATGTCCGGAATCGGCACCAAGGCCGGCGGCCCCGACTACCTGTTGCAGTTCGTCCTGCCGCGAACGATCACCGAGCATACGGTGCGGCGGGGCTTCGCGCCCCAGCCGGTAATCGAGCCGGAATCGTTCGCGAGCGAGTAGTGGGATCGCTGCGCCATTGAGTCGTCGCCAACCGAGGGGCGCTGGCCGGGTCGGAAGTACGCGCGGCCAACCTGCGCGCCGCCGGCGAGCAGCCGGGTAGTAGCCTTCATGCCGACGAGCACGGACCATCGGCACAAAGAAATTAGGGGCGGAGCGCGACTCGGATCACAGCGTTGGCTTGCCAACTCGCCGCAAAGGCCCCAGGCCACCGAGTTTTCCGGTTGTAGCGATCAGGAAACGCCGATATATTAGGCGGTTTACTTTCAGGTGGAAAATGCGATTTACGTTCGTCGACAAGGTGATCGAACTGCATCCCGGGTCGAGAATTACCACGATCAAGACCCTGACGTTGGCTGAGGAATACCTGGCCGACCATTTTCCGCGGTTTCCGGTGATGCCCGGCGTGTTGATGCTCGAATCGCTGACGCATGCCAGCGCCTGGTTGGTGCGGGCGAGCGAGGACTTTGCCCACAGCATGGTGCTGCTCAAAGAGGCCCGGAACGTAAAATTCGCCAATTTTGTCGTGCCTGGACAGGTGCTGACCGTGACCGCCGAAATCATCAAACAGGACCAGCGCGAGGTCCAGTTCAAGACTCAAGGCGTCGTCGGCGCCGGCACTGCCGTTTCTGCCCGACTGGTGCTGGAGCGGTTCAATCTCGCCGATGATCGGCCGGAGTTGGAGCCCACCGACGCCCGGGTGCGGCGCAGCATGCGCGAACTTTGGTCGCTGATCTATCAGCCCGCAACTTCTCTTGCGGCTGGTAACGGCCAGCCGCTAGTCTAAGGCGCCTGCAAGCCGGTCACGAATCATTCATGGGATTGCAAGGCAAGACAGCCCTGGTAACCGGCGGCAGCCGTGGGATCGGTCGGGCCTGCGTGGCGGCGCTGGCGGCCGCCGGCGCGCGGGTGGCGCTGGTTTACCAGAACAGCCGCGAGGCTGCGGAAAAGCTGGCCGCCGAGTTGAATGCCGCCGGGCACGAAGTCCGCTGTTTGCAGGCGGATGCGGCCGATGCCGCGCAAGCCGACGCGGTCGTTGCGGAATTGCTGGGGGCGTGGGAACAGATCGACATCCTGGTCAATTCGGCCGGCATCATTCGCGACGGGCTTGTTCGCCATGATGAGCCAGCCGGCAATGGCACGACGTGATCAACACGAACCTGAACGGAACCTACAACTATTGCCGAGCCGTCGCCCAGCCGATGCTGTCGCGCCGCCAGGGAAGCATCGTCAATATATCCAGCGTGGCCGGCGGAATTCGGCTCGCGCGGACAAGTCAATTACGCCGCCAGCAAGGGAGGCATCGACGGCCTGACGCGCTGCCTGGCCAAGGAGCTCGCGGCCCGCAAAGTCCGCGTCAACGGCGTGGCGCCGGCATGATCGAGACGGACATGAGTCGAGACCGTGCGCAATCTGGCCGGCGACCGCATCAAGGAGGCGATTCCTTTGCGGCGCATCGGCCAGCCGGAGGAAATCGCCGGCGTCGTTGTTTCTGGCCAGCGACGCGGCCAGCTATCTGACCGGTCAGGTGATCCGGGTCGACGGGGGATTGAGCCTCGGGTCCGAACGCGATGACGATTCGGCCGCCCGAGCGCGGACGGGCCCGGATTTCGAGGACCGCGATCGCGTGACTCGACGGCAAGAATGGAAGCTGCACATGTCCGCCAAAATCGGCGAGTCTCGGAGGTGGATCAACCATGGCGACGACAGGAAGAAATGTTTTCGAAGGTCCAGTCCGCCGTTGGTCGACGCGCTGGGCGTGGATGAGGATGAAGTCACGCCGCAGGCCACCTTGGTGGGCGATCTGGGGGCCGAGTCGATCGACTTTCTGGACATCGTGTTTCGCCTGGAAAAGGCCTTCGATATCAAGATTCCGCGGGGCGAGCTGTTCCCGGAAGACATCCTGACCAATGCCGAGTACGTGCAAAACGGCAAGGTCACGCCCGAGGGTCTGGACGCAATTGAAGAGGCGGATGCCGTTTGCCGACTTGACTCGCGTTCTCGGCCAACCCGGTCGTGCAGGATTTCGGCAACCTGCTCGACCGTGCAGGACATGTGCCGGTACGTCGAAACGCAAAGTCGCAGCGTCGAAGGGCTGAGCTGCGCGGCCATCGAGCATCGACTTGCGACGGGCAGGACTTGTTCGCGCATGCGTTGGTATCTGGATCGATCGGTTCACCGAGTTCGAAAGCGGCAGCCGCGCCACGGCGATCAAGAACGTCTCGCTGGCCGAGGAGCATCTGCACGACCATTTTCCCGGCTGCGCCGGTGATGCCCAACTCGCTGGTCATCGAGGGCACTCGCCCAGACCGGCGGACTGCTGGTCGGCGAGCACGGCGAGTTCGCAGGAGCGGGTCGTGCTGGCCAAGATGGCCAAGGCCAGGTTCCATTTCCATGCCGTGCCCGGCGACACGCTCGTCTATCGCACGACGATCGACGACATCAGCAAGGACGGCGCGATCGTCAGCGGCACCAGCCACGTGGGCGAGCGGCTGCAAGCCGAAGTGCAGATTTTTCTTGCCCATCTGGACGAAGCGCCGCCGGCAAATCGTTGTTCGATCCGGCCAGCTTCTTGCCATGCTCAAGCTGCTGGGCGTGTTCGCACGTCGGCCGCGCCAGCCGAGGACAGTCCGCTGGAAGTGCCGGCAGCGCTGGCCGGGTTGAAGACGGTGGAATTCGTGCTGGACGGGCTAGTCGGTTGAAACGAAGAACTGCCCTGCCGAAAACGATCACTGAGCGCATGAGACGACGCGTGGTGATTAGCGGAGTGGGCTGCGTCACGCCGATGGGCACCGACGTCGAGCAAGTTTGGCAGCGGCTGAAGCACGGCGAGTCGGGCGTCGGCTACACCACGGTGTTCGATGCCAGCAGGTTTCCCACCAAAATCTCCGCCGAGGTTCGCGACTGGGACGTCAGCCGACGTGGGCGAAGATCCCGCGGTCTGGAAACTGCGCGGCCGGCACACCCGTTTCGCCGTCGGCGCGGCCAAGAAGGCCGTGCGCGATGCCGGCATCTGACAGGCCGGCGTCGATCCCACCCGCTTCGGCGTCTATCTGGGCAGCGGCGAAGGGCAGCAGGATTTCCACCGCTTTCACGCGCATGATGACCGCGCGCGATGCACGGGGGACCAGTTCGACCTATCGCTGTTCACCAAGGCCGGACTGGAAGAGCTGCACCCGACGATCGAATTGGAGCAAGAGCCGAACATGCCGGCCGGGCATCTGGCCGGCGCTGTTCGACGCCCAGGGTCCGAATGCCAACTGCCTGACGGCCTGCGCCGCCAGCAGCCAGGCCATCGGCGAAGCGGTCGAGATCATCCGCCGCGGCGACGCCGACGTGATGCTCTCCGGCGGCACGCACAGCATGATCCATCCGTTCGGCGTGACGGGCTTCAATCTGCTGACCGCGCTGAGCACGAACAACGAACATCCGACGCAAGGCCTCGCGGCCGTTCGATCGCGAGCGCGACGGCTTCGTGCTGGGCGAAGGCGCCGCCATGGTCGTGCTCGAAGAGTTGGAGCATGCCCGGCGGCGCGGCGCAGATCTACGGCGAAGTCACCGGCTACGGCTCGACCGCCGACGCATTTCGCATCACCGACACGCACCCCGAAGGGCGCGGCGCGATCCGCTGCATCCGCATGGCGCTGGAGGACGCCGGCTTGAACCTCGACGAGATCGACTACATCAACGCCCACGGCACCAGCACCAGCGTCAACGACAAAGTCGAAACGCTGGCCATCAAGCAGGTGTTTGGCGAGCAGGCCTACAAAATTCCGGTGTCGAGCACCAAGAGCATGATGGGCCACCTGATCGCCGCGGCCGGCGCGACGGAACTGATCGTCTGCCTGATGGCGATCCGCGACAGCGTGCTGCCGCCCACGATCAACTACGAGAATCCCGATCCGGACTGCGACCTGGACTACGTCCCCAACGCAGTCCCGCGAGACCCCTGCGACGTGGCGCTGTCCAACAGCTTCGGCTTCGGCGGCCAAAACATCACGCTGATCGTCAGCCGGTTTGATGCCTAGCCGGCGATGGTGGAAGCTTTCACCGCAGAGTGCGCGGAGGATCGCGGAGACTCATTCATCGAGAGCTTTCGTCCTCTGCGTCCCTCCGCGACCTCGGCGGTGAGATTTCCTCGTGGTTGCCCGCGTGCGCGTGGATTCGCCCAGATCGAGTTCGACCGGCTCGCTTGACGAAGCAAGATGGCGTGCCGCCGCAAGGGCAGCGGGTCCATGGCCGTTCTTGTTAAAAAAAGTCGCTCCACGCCCCGCCCGTTCGACGCCGGTGGCATCGATATGCGCGGTGCAGCGGCAGGTACTGTCCGACTAAAACCACACAGCCCCCGAGCCCCTTGCCGGCCGATTCTCCGCGCCTAATCTTGGGGCATGGAAAACGAATTCAGCGCGCTACGCCAGCGCACCGCGAGAAGCGGGACAAGATCATGGCCCAAGCTCGGGCCGACTACGAAGTTGCTCTAGTCCAGATCGCGACCCTGGAGCAAGGCTTGACCGGCATTCGCCCCAAACGCGACCGCTCTGCCGCCTCTTGCATCGAATC
This sequence comes from uncultured Planctomycetia bacterium, assembly GCA_963699445.1. Classification (GTDB taxonomy): domain Bacteria; phylum Planctomycetota; class Planctomycetia; order Pirellulales; family PALSA-1355; genus CAWCAX01. The sequence goes on along the minus strand of CAVOTX010000010.1, from coordinate 478,603 downwards.
GGTAATCCCCAGAGAAGCCACCTTTTCCACGGTGGAGATTCTAGCGGGTCTGGAAGCCCTGGACCCCGGCCGGATCTGGAATAAGCGGACGGTCGACAACCACCTGTCCAAGCTACGCGCCGTGGGCTTGGTGCGCCGGCTCAAGCGAGCCAATCTCCACGAGCGGGCAATCTACGTCAGGTCGGACTCGGCAAACCACGGTGGACCGTTGGGCGACAAGACGTTGATCGACGTTATCGGCATGGTCTTGACGCGCCCATGAACCCGACCGAAATCGTCGTGGCAGCGCGGGAAGCCGGCTACAAGTCATTGATGACCGGGAAGATGCTGCGGAACCACGTAGGCCGGGAGCTGAAGCGGGGCGGCTTCAAGAGGACTGGGCGGAAGTGGTCTAAGGGCTGATTTGCTTCCGGGCGACGCTACTTCTGCTCCATGCCCGGCAGATCCCCCTGGCGCCCGGGCACGGGCGGGATTTCGTGGACTAATATCCTGCCCCTAGCAAGATTCTTGAAGTCTTTGGTGTTGTCGGTATAGATCGCCGTGGCACCGTGCGCGATGGCAGTCGCAATGATTTTTAGGTCAGCATGAATGCACTGCTTCGGGGTGCCCCCTTCGCGGATAACCCTGACCTTTTCCTTGTCGTACAGTTCGCCGGCAATCCAGGCTGCCTCGTTATCGAACGGGGCAACGAAGTAGCTCTGGGCGACAGCGATACGCTGTTTCTCTTGGGATGCAGAGTCGAAATCCGACAGGTATTCGGCCAGTACGATGCTGGGTACCATTACGGGGATGCGGCGTTCTTTGTGGTCTGCTATGAGATCGCGCGCTCGCGACACCATATCTTCGCGGCCCTCCTGGACGTGACCGCGAATCCCCCATATCAACACGCCAGTGTCGATCGCAATCATCTAATCTATGTTCCCGGCTAGTCGTCGGATCGTAAGTCGCGGACATATTGCTCGGGAACGATTTTGTCCCAGACGCCACCAGACAGCTCCCTCAGGCTATCGAGCGCGTTTATCGGATCGCTGGACTTTTCGCGATAAGCGCCAAGCGACTTTACGGTAAGAGACTCGATTTTTCTAGTCTTTGTGCTCCATTGCGCGTCGCCGACTAGCTCTACCCAGTGATACAGGTGGTGGCCCAACTCTTCGGCGACGGGCTTACTGCTAACGCGCAACGGTTAGCTTGCGACCGCCCGCAAGCTGGATTTGAGCCGTCGGCTTTTCGCCGCCAGCGCAGGATATAGGCGATCTGGCTTGTGGCTCCGGTTGCTCGGGCGGATGCGAATGGCTCGACGTGTGGAGCAATCGTAGCGCGGCGGTGGCCATTGCCCCGCCTGGCGTTGATTTCAAGCGTCCAGCCGCGCGTAACCGCCCTCCGCCACATGCTCTGTACCGATAGACGGGCGCGGGGAACAAGTTTCGACGGGTCATCGCGGTCGATTGCCCCCACTAGCCGACTGGCATGGCGGTGGGTCTTTTGATTCGTCGCGAATCCCAGTACATCACTACCAGTACGGATCGACGTTAGGCTGATCCTGATTTCTTCTTTAGGAACACCACTCGCAGCGGCGCTCGCGCTAACCGCAACCTGAAAGTCGCGCAATAGACCGATCAAATCGACAAGCTGGACGCTGTCCGGGGACACGTCAGCTCCGCTGATTCGCAAAGTCAATTTTGCTGGCAAAGCGATGAACCCAAAATGGCGAACGGTGTCTAAGTCAACATCAAGTTTAGCACATTCCGCGTGTCCACTCATCATGGAAAGCGGTCTGTGCCACGGTGGCCATGCGGACTTATACACCGCCCAGGAACCGGATTACCGGTAGGGTTCGACTCCCACGCTTTCCGCTAATTCTTAGCGGCCCGCTTGCGCTCGCCCAGCAAGCCCCGAATTGCCTTCACCACGGCCGCCGAACGGTTTAGCCCATGTTCGGCCGCATAGACGTTTACGCGTCTAGGAGCGGTCCAGGGACCGTCACGGCCAGCGTAACCGTGCGCCCCTCGTCGGGGTGTGCCAATTTTCGGCCAGCGTTCTCGCGCTTGCCGCCATGCTGTTTAGCCATCCATGCACCTTGAAAAAATATTGTTCAATCATGTTGACAGAACCGATTGATTGAATATAATCGAATCATGGTTGGCCGGCAAGCCAACAAAAAAACCCCGGTGCTCCCCTGGCAGGGAACAACGGGGCAAGACAACTAGGCCGAAGCCCAATCGCCCACGCAAAGCCGATTGTAGCCAAGGCCGCAGACGAAAAGCAAACTGCGATGATCTCCCTGGCCTGTCAGCACGACAACCTGAAGAAGCACGGCAAGGATCGTAAGGGCAACCGGCGCTGGAAATGCTGCAAGTGCGGTTGCACGGTCACGAAGGCCAATCACGAGCGCCCGCTAGGCAACATGCGGACGGACCTGGCCGACGCTTGCCACGTGCTCAAGATGCTCTTAGAAGACGTTTCGATCCGTGCTGCCGAGCGGATTACCGGAATGAACCGCGACACGATCTGCGATCTGATTTTGAACGTTGGCGAAAACTGCAATCGGTTCCTGGCATCGACCGTCAAGAACATGGTTCCCAAGTTTGTCGAAATGGACGAGCTATGGGGCTTCGTCGGCTGCAAGGCCAAGGACGCGCCTGGCCAAACACCTTGGCCCGGAAGTAGGCGATTCCTGGACGTGGCTAGCGATCGACGCCGATTCCAAAATGATTCTGTCGCACGCTGTCGGCAAACGGGATGAGGGAACTTGCGTGCGGTTCCTGAACCGCTTGAACGGGGCAACAGTCGGTCGGATGCAAATCACTTCGGACGGCCTGTCGTCCTACACGCATAACGTGCCGATGGTCATGGGCTCGCGGATTGACTTCGCGCAGTTGGTCAAAAGCTACTCGTCATCCCAGACCGAAACGCGATACAGCCCGGCCACGATAATAAGCGCCGAGAAGATTGCCCGCTTTGGCGAGCCGGACATGGACCACGTTTCGACCAGCTACAGCGAACGGCTAAACCTGTCGGTTCGGATGCACGTCCGACGTTTCACCCGGTTGACCAACGCCCACAGCAAGAGCGCTGCCCACCACGAAGCGATGGTTAGCTTGTTCGTGGCGTTCTACAATTTTTGCCGCAAGCACGAGACTTTGAAGGGCAAGGCCCCGGCAATGGCCAGCGGATTGACCGATCACGTTTGGTCAATTGAGGAATTGTTGACGGAGGCCGCAAGTTCCTAGACAATGAAAAACCGGCAGCGATAACTGCGGGTTAATCTGAGCCGGTAGGCCCACGCTTTTTCGACAATTGCATGGTACGCCTATCGGCTCGTTTTTTCAAGCCGGGAGAGCTGCCAATGAACGTCCATGCTGTTCCTTTTTATCTTGAGTCGTCCGACGCCCACAGGATTGACGGGTTCCTCAAGAATCTCGCGCGAGATGAGTTTACGCAGCTTGAACACCTGGGCCGCGAGCGGACGATCGCACTGGCTCGAAAGGGCGAGATGACCTGCGGCGTGATGATATCAGCGAAGGACCAAGAGAATTACGTGACTATCGGCCGCGATGTGAAGGGGAGGCCCGTGGTCAAGTGTCGCAAGACTCCCAGCGGGACGCCTATGGCTGACGTCAATTTTTTCGTCGTCGCGGATAATGGGCGAGGCTTGTATGCGACCTATCGCGGCGCTGGCGGGGCGCCGGTATTGGGAAGCATCCTGCGGAAGCTATATGCGCCGAGACCGATCGAATGATGGCCACAGAGCTTGAGGAGGCTGGCGAAGAGCACGAGGGCGACGAGAAGGCCAAGAAAAGGGCTGAAAAAAGAGTTCGAGCCAAGTATCACCGCACGCACCTGCTTCTGCGTCCGCTTTTGTCCGATCCACGCTTTGCACGCGACCTGTCCCAGATCGCACACTTCGGGAGCTTTGTTTACGTAGAGCCGACTGTAGATACCAATCGCCACGGTCCGATGTCAACACAGATCAAGTTGCAAAGGACCGCAATTGAATTTGTTCCGAATAACCAAGCTGTGACGAGAATACGGAATTACATCGCGGGGCTCGTGCGCTCGCTCGGGATTGACGTGGCGACCGCCCGCGGTACATCGAATGCGGGCTCGCCCGTGAAGGCAACGATTCAGCCATCGCGATATTCACTTGCCCGATATCCGCACGACGATATCGTCGTTCCTCAAAATCTCCGGCTCGACGCAGTGGGAAACCTACCGATGATCCGCGACATGCTGGGAATAATCGACGATCATCCTCATGTGTTCGGGTGACATGAAGGACGCCATTGCCGCCGCCGTTCACTGGCTCTGCGAGCATGACTCGCTGACCTGCTTTTATGCGCAGAGCCTGCGAGCCAGCCTTTTTACCGGATTCCTGACGCTTTCTGGATTCCTGTTCACGGTCAAGACGTTTCTCATCGTTCGACTGCAACAGGACGTATATGCTGACGAAGACTACCAGAAGTGGGTGCTCGACGTTGCGCATCGACTGAACCAAGACATAACGGTCTACGGATCTCTGCGGCGGCTCGGTCGATGGTTGTTTTATTGCGTCTGCGCTACGTCGCTGGCATCGCTATTCCAAATGACTGTCGGATTGGCTGAGATGCGGTGGAGTACGTGGCTTGCCCTGGGCGCGGCTGCCATTGCTGGTGCAATGTTCGCCAGGACGCTTTTCATCGTGCGGGCATCGATTCGAGGATGGGTCGACTATTTAGAGGACAAGGCCGAGAAGGCGGCAAAAAAACGCGCCGCCGCCAAGGTGCCTGCGGCCGGATCGTGACGCCCCCGTCCTAGTGGCGGGGCCTTTTTCATGCGCGGTACAATCGGGGCCATGAAAATCCCCAACTCTCTCCGGCTGTCGCTACGTGACCTGTTCTGGCTGCTCCTGGTCGTCGGTATGGGGCTGGGGTGGTATCGCGAGTACTGCTTTGCATACCCCCTTCACTTCATAGGTGGGCCATTATCGAATGACGGGTGGGCGATGCGTAAGTATGACTGGGATGGTACGGATGGCCTCAGTTATCGCATCTTTGCCGGCAACGAGGCTTACTGGAAGGAATTTGATGTTTGGGAGTTACCCCGGACCACCATTAATGAGATAGAGCGGAAGTAGACGCCCGGCAGCGGAGTCATCGCGCCAAGCTTTCCTCAGATTTCCCCAACCCCTAGCACGCTCCGGCCTTCTGCCGGCTGTGTGGTTTTAGTCGGACAGTACCCAGCGGCACGCCCGGGGTGACTCCCTCCAGCGAGCTATCAGCATCCCCATCAAACCTTCGCGCGGCGAGCTCTCGGGCAGTTCGCCGCGGTCGACCGGGGCCCGGCCGTCCGAAACTGCCGACGGTTGGCTGCCGGTCCTTGTGGCACGCACGTCACCCGCGTACACCACGGGATAGATAGCCTAAGGAATTCCGTTCGGCTGCGATCGCCTGTCTTGCTCAATTGGGCCGAAAAGCTGCTTGAGGTTGGACCACCGGCGGCAGATCGCTCTGTCACCGGTAGCGGCAGGATGGTTTGCCGCTGGTCGCGGTCTTGCAGCCATTCGGTGCCCGGCAGGCGCAGAGGAGGGGTTGTCGAACTTCGACTGGTCTCAGTTCTGCTCGAACTTCGACGAAGCTCAGTTCTGCTCGAACTTCGACGAAGCTCAGTTCTGCTCGAACTTCGACCAGGCTCAGTTCTCGTCGAAGGATTGCTCCCGGTACGGATCTTTGCGGCTCGTGGGTTACTGGCGGCTGGAATTCGCAGCAGCGCTCGCTCAGTTGCCTCCGCCTGGGAACCATGCTTCGCGTACTTCCGGGAACCGCCGGCCCAAGAACCAGCCGACGGAATTCGTCGCGCGCTACTGGCAACCGCCTCGCGAGTGTTCGGCTTTGGCACGGATGAATTCGCTCCGCGCTCGATCGGCCTGGCACTCGCGCCCCGGTTGTTTTTCACTTCGTCCCTTCGCCCGGCCAGAGTCTCCTCAGACCGACGCGGCACAGTCGGAATGATCGTCGAAGCGGGGGCGTTTTTCAAGGCGCGTTTGTGAGCCAGTTGGGGTGAGTCATGGTCGCCGCCGAGCAAACGGTGCAACGCGTCGGCACTGGGGGCCGATGGCGGCTTCCGCGATGACCTTCGGCCCAGCAGGTGCGGAATCGACTATCGAACTCCCGCCCCTTTGTCTCGATCGGCCCGCCCCCTGTTCGCGCCCAGGTTTACGACCATCTGAAAGCGACGCAAGCCAACGCCGCGAAGCGATTTCCCGGGTTCGCGCCGGATGGTAAGTTACTGTACTGGGTAAATGCCGCACCGGCGACCAAACCGAGCCGAGAAAGAGATATGGCCACAGAACTCGTCACAGGACAATTCGTAAAGAGCCAGAACGTCGTTATCGGCGATGTCGAGATCGTGCTCCGAACCTATCAGGATGGCGCCCTAAAATCTTGGGACGGCACCTTTTCCGTCCCTTTGGGGAAGTCAGTCCCATTGGACCAATTTACATTGATCCTAAGAGATGGCCGGCGCGGATCTGCGCTTATTACACGGGTAAATTCGAGCAGCAGTAGCAACGGCTCGACCTATGTGAGTTTTGTCGGTTCCGGGCCCCTGCGATAGAACTAAGGGCGATTTACCGAAATGGATTTAATCAACCCAACGGTATTCATTCGCGCCGGCATGCTGCTCAGCGGGCTTGAGTCGATGAACCTAGACACACGGGATGAATGCGTCCATTGCATTGAGCTGACGATTGACCTGAGCAATTACCTACAGTCAACCGGCGGCTTCGTCGTCTCGCGTAAACTGATTGATGGAAAGCTGCTGGAGTGGCGCGAACGGATTAGCGACAACTTGAATGCCGACAACAACTGGGTGCCGAGCGAACGCGATCGCCAATCGCTGGGTCGCTGCGTCGCATCTGTTGTCGACGCGGTCGAGGCCGAAAGTACGACATTCGTCGTCGCCAAGTTTACTTCAAGCAGCTTCACGACCGATCATCTCATAAACGCTCCCGGCGGACTTCTCAGCGGGAACACGTTCGCGCGGCTCCCTCCGATTGCACAATCGGACTTTCGGCCGGCGCCGGCTGTGTCGCCTTCGGACAACCAACTGCGGCGGCTTTTCATTTTTTGCGTACTCTTGAAGAATGTGTCCGCTGGCTTTTCAGGGCATACGTACCAGGGGGCGACGCCGGCCGTGCGTGGGGGCCACTCCAGACTGACATCGCAGGGCTTCCGGCCGGCACTGGGCCCGATCCGATCATACTTGCTAGGCTAAACGACCTGCGCCGTGCCTTTCGTAATCCGACTCAGCACCCCGAGAAGGTCTATTCTCAGGAAGAGGCGGAAGAATTGCTGCACGGATGCATTGAGACCGTCGCCCGCATCGCCCGCGATCCCAATCTGCCGCCTTAAACAGCGGGTGTCAGTGGCACCCATTTCGCGCTTTTAAGTACGTTTGCGCGGGGAACGAAGCGGGTCGAGGTAGAAAATCGGTTGGAAGTGTCGGGAGTCGACTTGAAGCCGAACGCCCGACCCCTATTTCGGCCCGCGCGCAGGTCTGGCGCCGCGGCGCGTGCGAGCCATGCTACGAACTGATCCAGGCCACGCTGGAGCAAGGTCTTTCGTCGCAGCGGATTCAGCAGGACCTCGTGGCTGTCGCCTGCTCGGCGAATACCGATCCACGTGGCACGAGGGATTCCGGAGGCGGGCGGGGAAAACAAGTTGACGACGAAAACGTAAAACGGCCGCCCCGTCGCGACGCCGAGCAGGCATTTGACGCGCAGTCGGGCGGCGGAACGATCAGGGACCTGCCCAACAGCCGGCGATTTGCGGTGGCCGAGCTGGACGCGGTGCGATAAACTGGGACCTTTCGCTCCGCTGAGCTGGGATCCGACAGGCAATTTTGCCGAACCGGGATGTCGATCTGGCCGCCGGCGTGGCGTGCCAACGAGTGTCCGAAAAGTAACTTCGGCTTGCGGCAGACCCTCACCCTGCCCTCTCCCTGGAGGGAGAGGAGTTGCGGGCGGAAGTTATTTTTCGTTCGTGCCAAATAGACCGTCACCCTGAATCGATCGGAAGATGTTTCGATGAGAACCCGCCCGCATAGCAAGTTCGTCAACGCGCTCAAGACCCGCCGCTGCCCCAAGTGCGGCTCGGCCCTCAACAATCAGCGCGTGCGTTGCAAGCGCTGTCACGCGGCGCAGACACGGCCGAAGAAGTAGCCGGCGCCGGCGGCACCCGATGCGGACTGCGGCATGCATTGAATGCCGGCTGGCAAAACGTCGTGCAATCTGCGGCTCGCGCTAGCCCGTTTTCGTCGGCCCGCCCAGCATCAGGTCAAGCGCCGACGAGGTCTGAAAGACCAGCGATTCGGGCCAGTGGTCGAACGGGTGAAAATACTCGAACGTCAAGTAGCCGCGGTAATCCACCGCGTCGAGCGCGGCCATGACGGCCGGCCAGTTGGTGGTGCCGTCCAGCAGCGTGCGAAACGCCTCCAGGTTGAAATCGCTCCCGCGCTTGCTGAACTCCTTGAAGTGGATGTTCTGAATCCGCTTGCCCAGGATCGGAATCCAATGCTCGGGGAACTGATACTGCATGATGTTGCCGGTATCGAAGTGTACCCGCACCCGGTCGCTCTGAAAGCTGTCGACGAACTCGACCATTTCCTGCGGGCTGAACAAGAAGGCGTTGGCAAAGATGTTTTCCATGTTCAGGTAGACGCCTGCCTTCTCGGCCTGGGGGATCAATTTGCGCACCGCTTCGCGAGCCCGGCGGTCGCAGACGTCGTTGGGGACCGGCTCCATCTCCTTGAGCCAGGGGATATAAACCGCCCCAGGCACGACCAGCAGGTTCTCGGTTTCCAGCAACTGGGCCGCACGGATCATCTGGCCGGCCAGTTCGAGCCCTTTGGCGCGGCGGGCCGGATCGGCACTGCTTAGCGCGTATGGCCAATACAGGAACGAACACACGCCGCTGATTTGAATGCCGGACTGGCGGGCCTGTTTGCCGATGGTTTCGATATCGCTGGCGCTGGCTTGCGGCGATAGATCTCCTTCCAGCGCAAAGTTGATCTCGACCGCGTCGAATCCGGCCCGGGCGGCCAGCTCGAAGCATTCCTGGAGCGACATCTTCTGCGGATAGGGAAACGCCCACAGGTTGATCGATTTTTTCATCGGCCGCCGCTGGGCGGCTGGCGCGGCAATCGCCGCCTTTGCCGCCGGTTCCGCGGCCACGAGGCCCTGCGCGGCGAGGAACGCGGTGCCGAAAGCGGCGCTATAGGCCAGCAGTTCGCGGCGATCGAGGGGCGAAGAATCGGGCCGGGCAGATTTCGGTTCCAACGATTTGGGTTCGGGGGAATTCGAGTCGGCAGTGCTCATGGCATTTCTCTCGGTGATTGAATATCGCGATCGCCGCCCGGCTCGCGATTGAAATCTCGAGTCCTGGTGTCCGCAATCATCATTTTGCGATCCGCGATGGCTCGGCGGTCGCTCCGTGTCCGTTCGTTTGGCTCGTTCCACCCGCCATCGCCCGCACGCCCGTGGCCGGCAGGTTGCCGGCCGTGTCAAAGGGCCAATCGCGCAGGGTCGAGACGGCTGAGAGTTTTTCCTGGCCGCGAACTTGAGCGAGCAGCGCGGCGGAGCATTCGATTTCGGCCATTTCCAGCGTGTTGTGGATCCACACCACCTTGGCCTGCGGCGGCTCGACCAGGCCCGCGGTGGCCAGGGCCGCTTCGATCATCTGGCGATCGGTTTCGAAGTCCAAGGGCAGCATGCCGGCCGAGATGTGTCCGCTGGTCAGCGTGTTGACGCGGGTGGCCGGAAAATCGATTTCGCGCACCAGCCGGGTGGTGCAAAACTCGGCCAGGCCGATACCGATGGCGTTGCCGTGCGTGGCCTCGGAAAGGCCGCGGACCGCGATGCGGCGGACCTTGGGAAACTCGCCCTCGACCGCCTCGTGGTCGTTGAACTTGCGGCCGACGACGTTGGTGTCCATGCCCGATCCGCTGATGTTCTTGCCGATTTCGTCGATCAGCAGCAAATCGACGTGTTCAAATGGCAAGTCGCGGCATCCAGTTTCTTGGCCAGCATGAGCAATTCTTTTTCGCGCGCTTCGAACTCCTCGGGGGCGACGGCTTCGATGCGAGCCGTCTCGTCATAGCCATTTTCGACGATCCCCAGCCCGGCCACGATCCGGCATTTGTGCAGCACTTCGGCCGGCCACGCTGCGGACGATCTGGCCGAAGCTGTAATCCTGCATGGCGCGGTGGTAGATCTTGGCGCCCTGCGTGCTTGCCCAGGCCGATGAGCATCATTTTCATCAGGCCGCTTTCGATGTCGCCGGCGAAGTTGGTATGCGGCTTCATGCGGCCGCAGACCAGCACGTGGTCGGCCTCGAAGGCGTGGCGGTCGAAATGGACCGGAAAGCCCTCGGCCGTCTGGCAGACGACGACGGTCTCCATCGCTGCGCGGATCGGGCAGCCGCAATACGACTCGGTAATGCCGTACGCCTCGATCAGCCGCCGCTGGCCTTCGGCCGTTGCCGCCGCCGTGGCTGCCCATGGCTGGCACGATGAACGGCACAGCCCCCAGCGACTGCAAGTGCCCGACGCCGCCTCGATGATGTGGTGGATGTTGGCGATGCCGCGGCTGCCAGCGGTGATGGCCACGCTTTGGCCGGGCGCACCTTGCGGCCGAGCTGCAGCCGGGCAAGTTGTTCGCACACGGTCGCCTGCACGTCGTCCACTCGGACAGCGTCGAATTGCTGGCGAAGGCGAAACAGTTGCGGCAAGTCGGACATGGATTCGTGCGAGCGTTTCGAGAGCGAAAGCGTGCTAGCGGCCGGGCAGCCCCTGGGCCGCGACTCCATCCTAACGCCCCAAAACCGCGGCGTCGAATCATTAACCTCCATGCCGGATAGCTCCCCTGCGGCGCCCTGGGCCCAGCAGCGGCCCGACAGCCACGCCGTCAACGGATTGGATCTTCCCGGCGGCCTGAGCACAGGAAAGCCGCTGACCGCCATCCTCAAGGGTTTAGGCGGTTGCCGGTAGCCGATTTTTAGGCATTCATCGCTGTGAACTCTGCTTGTCGTGTGTCCTGTTTGTCCTCGTTCCTCTCTGGGCGTTGCGTCTTCGCGTTAGTCTTCTTTGAAATTAAGCGTTCCAGCGGCAAGATGCCCGCTGCTAGGCGCCGCGGCCGGTTTTTTTCTTCTACGGCGCCCGCCGGAAATGTCGAACCAATCGAGTAGGGCGGCGCCTCGACCTGGTGGCCCAGAACGATGCTGCTAGCATCCGGCGCTGCGGACCAGCACGATCGATCTGGCCCGCAGAGCGGGAAAAGCTTATGACACCGGCGCCAGCAATTCTGCTTCGCCTCGTGCCACCGGTCTGCCCCGAGCCGCCGCGGACACAAATCGAGCCACACGAACGGACCGATCATGGCTACTGTCGAATCCAAGAAAACGAGCAAGAAATCCGAGGCCAAGGCTGCCGATCCGGCCAATCCATCGGCGGCCAAGAGCGGCCGCCGCAGACGATTTCGGCTGATTTTCTGGATGCCGCTGGGGCTGTTTTTCTTGCTGCTGGGCTGTGCGCGACCTTGATCTCGTGGACGCCGCTGGGCTCTTGGCTGGTGGGCCGGCTCGTGCCGGTCGACGGTTCGATCGAAATCGGCTCGTTGTCGGTCGGCTGGTTCTCGGCGGTTGCGGCCAGCGACATCACGCTGCGGCGATGCGCAGGATCAGACCGTGGCGGAAGTAGTTTCAGCCAGCGGCGACAAGACGCTTGTGCAACTGATCCTGAATCATAGCGATTCTGGGCCATTTCGACGTGGAACAGCCCAAGCTCAACCTGGTGCTCCGCCAATCCGGCAGCAATCTGGAAGACGTGCTCGCGCCGCTGTTGGCTGGCGGGTCGGAAAGCTCCGCGCCGCCGGTCCTGGCCGTGGCGATCAAAGTCGCCGGCGGCATGCGCCACGATCGAAGACCAGGCCGAGGGGCGCAAGTATCAGATCAATTCCCTGGCTGCGAATGTCGCTTGGGACTCTTCCAGCCAGCAGCCGCTCACCGCCGACGCCAGCGCCAAATTGGTTGACGCCAACCGCACGGCCGAATTGTCGATTTCGCTCAGCAGTGCCGGCAGCGAAGCCGCGGGCAGCACCCTGGGCGGCGGTCATCTGACCTGCCAGATCGACCGCCTGCCGCTCGACGTTGTCGAGCCGCTGCTCCGCCGCCGTGTGGCCGGCGGGCAACTGGCCGGGTCGTTGTCGGCCAGGCTCGACTGCACCTGGGGCGGCGGACCCAAGCACGACGAAGTCTCGGTTCAAGGCCAGGTCGATGCCACCGACCTGTTGCTGGCCGCCGCCGCCCTCGGCCGCGATCGCATCGAGATGGCCAAACTCAGCGTGCCCTGCCAGATCGTCGGCACCAGCGATGAATTGCGAATCGACAAATTGCTCCTGGACTGCGATCTGGGACAAGTCTCGCTGACGGGCAAGATCGCCCTGGCCGATTTTGCGGCCGGAAACGTGCTCGCCGCGGTCCTGCACGAGTCCTGCCAGCTCAGCGGCAAGCTCGACCTGGTGCGACTCGCGGCCCTGCTGCCTGACACGCTCTGCATCCGCCCGGGCACCCAGGTGACGGCCGGCGAGCTGAACGTCTCGCTGACCAGCGGGCCGCCCGCCGCAGACCAGCAGTCGGGCATGTGCTGGAGCGGCAAGGTCGAAACCAGCGATCTGGAAGCGGTTGCCGACGGCACGCAATTCAAATGGCAGCAGCCGCTGGCGGTCGAATTCCAAGCCCACGACGGCCCGAGCGGGCCGGTGGTCGACAAGATCAATTGCGATTCCAGCTTTCTGCACGTCGAAGGTTCCGGCACGCTCGATCAGTTGACCGCCGGCGCGACGTTCGACCTGAATCGATTGGCCACGGAGCTGGCCCAGTTCGTCGATTTGCGCGGCTGCCAACTGGCCGGCACCGGCCAGCTGCAGTTGATCTGGCAGCGAGATCAGGGCGGACACGTGCAATCGCAGGCCGACGTCACGGCCCGGGATTTTGCTTTGGCGACGCCCAACCGCCGCCCCTGGCAAGAAGCCAGCGTGGCGCTGCACGTCGAGGGCGCCGGCACGATGACCGGTGGCACGCTCGCGCACGTCGACGCGCTGTCGGCCCGGTTCGAAGCGGGCGACGAGCGGCTGAGCGTGCAGTTGGTCGGACCGCTCGACAATCCGCTCTCGGCCGCCTGGCCCGTGCAGATCGGCTGGCAAGGCGAACTGGCCAGCCTGCTGCCACGAGTCGAAGTTTGGACCGGCACGGCGCTCGCCGGTTGGGACGCGGCCGGCAGCGGCAACCTGGCAGCCATGGCCCAGGTGTCGGCCGACGGCCTCGACATGCAGCAGTGCACGCTCACGATCCAGCGGCTGCACCTGTGGGGGCATGGGTTGTACCTCGACGAACCACAGGCCGAATTGTCGGCCGCGGCCACCTGGCAGCGGGCCACCGACAAGGTCGAAGTGCCGCTGGCCACCCTCAAAGGCACGACGCTCATCGCTCGCTTGAACAACTTTGCGCTCAGTCTGACCGAGAAATCCGGGCCGCAAGCCTCGGGCAATGCCACGCTGCAGGGGGACCTGGCCACGCTGGCCCACTGGCTGCAAGACCCGCTCGTGCCGCCTGCGCAGAATCGCCGGCCAGCTTTCCAGCCAGATCGAACTTGCGCTGCGGCGCGGAGTCAGCCATGCCGCGCTCAATGCCACGATCGACGCTCTGCAAGTCGCGGCGGTGCCCGCGCCGGTCGCGCCCAGATGGCGGCGCTGCTGCGGCCGGCAGCCGCCGCCCAGGCGGCGAGCACCTGGCAAGAGCCGCGGCTCACGCTGGCTGCCCGGATCGATTACGACCCGGCCCACGACGAGTTGCAAATTACCCAAGGGGAATTGCTGGGAAAGAACTTGCAGGCCCAGGTGAACGGAAAAATCGCCGCCCTGGCGAGCCAACCGAATTTCGATCTGACGGGCCAGGTCGTCTGCGATTGGGAGCAACTGGCCCCCGTCTGGCGCCCCTATGTGGGGGACTCGGTGAAGATCGTCGGGAACGAGCCCTGGCCGTTCACGCTCCGCGGGCCGTGGACCAGCGGAGCCACGCCCGCCTTGGCAGGCGCTGGGCGGATGACCGGACAAGCGACCGTCCGCTGGCTGAGCGCCAGTGCGTATGGATTCGACGTCAGCAGCGGCTCGATCGACGCGCGGCTAGCCGACGGCACGTTGACTTTCCAGCCGGTCGACGTGGCCGTTGCCGGGGGTCAGTTGCTGCTAGCGCCGGTCCTGCGACTGTCGGCGCTGCCGGCCGAAATCGACTTGCCGGCCGGGCCGCTGTTGAGCAACGTGCAACTGAGCGAGCAAGTTTGCGCCCACGCGCTCAAATTCATTGCGCCGGTGTTTGCCGAAGTCACCCGCACCGAAGGGCAATTCTCCGTGACGTTGCAAGGCGGACGGTTGCCGCTGGCCGATGCGACAGCGGGCGACGTGGCCGGGCAAATGCTCGTTCAATCGGCCCAAATGCGGCCGGGCCCGATCCTGCAAACCCTGGCCGGATTTGCCCAACAGGTCGAAGGAATACTGCAAGGCAAGGTGCCCTTTGCCAATCAGGCGAAAGCCGTGAGCCTGGTCAAGATCGAGAATCAAACCGTCGATTTCCGGCTGGTCGACCGCCGCGTCTATCACCGGGGCTTGCAGTTCGTCGTCGGGGGTGTCACCATTACCACCCGGGGTTCGGTCGGTCTCGACGAGACGATCGCCGTGCTGGCGGAGATTCCCATGCCGGCCGGGTTGTTGGCTAAGCAGGCCAATCCCGCCGACCCCGAAAAACAGACGTTGAAGATTCCCATCACCGGGACGCTGAAAAACTACAAGATTGATCCCCGCGCGATCGAACAGTTGCCGCTATTGCTGATCAAAGGCACGGGCAGCGTCATCAATCGCCTGGAAGGGACACTCGAAAAGCTGGTGCCAGGCGACCGCTAGGACGTGGGCCGCAAATTCATTGCATATGTCGTCTTAATCACCGATTGTAGGAGGCGACTCCGATCGCCGATTTCCCCTCGTTTGGCGCGACGTGTCGGCGATCGGAGTCGCCTCCTACACAATCCCGGCGCCGCGGGCGAGCTCCGGATTCGGCGCACCAAATATGAAGCTCGTCCTGCTCGGTACCACCGGCTATCACCCCAATGACCAGCGGCAGACGGCATGCTACATGCTGCCCGAGTTGGGCATTGTGCTCGATGCCGGCACGGGCATGTATCGGGTCCGCGATGAGCTGGCCACCCGGCATCTCGACATCTTCCTGACCCACGCCCACTTGGACCACATCGTTGGCCTGACGTTCTTGTTCGACGTGATCCACGAGAAGCAGGTAGAGCGGGTCACGGTTCATGGAGCGGCCGAAAAGCTGGCGGCGATTCGCCAGCACTTGTTCGCCGAGCCGATCTTTCCCGTCCAACCCCCCTGCGACTTCCGGCCGCTGGACGGCCCGGTGGCGCTCGCCGGCGGCGGCCGGCTGAGTTATTTCCCGCTCGAGCATCCCGGCGGCACGCTCGGCTTCCGGCTCGATTGGCCGGGTCGCTCGCTGGCCTATGTGACCGACACCGTGGCCCGGCCCGGGGCCGCCTATATCGAGCACATCCGCGGCGTCGATCTGCTGGTTCACGAATGCTATTTTCCCGACGCGCTCCGCGAGATGGCGGAAAAGACGGGGCATAGCTGGACCACGCCCGTGGCCGAACTGGCGCGGGCCGCCCAGGTGGGCCGCTTGATCCTGGTACACGTCAACCCTCTCTCGGTCGAGGCCGATCCGCTGGGGCTGGCGGGCGCCCGGGCGATTTTTCCGAGCACCGAGATCGGCTACGATCGGATGGTCGTGGAGTTTTAGCGAGCGGCCGTCGTCTCTATCAGCCTGTTGAAGTATTCGACGGACTGCGAGCCGAGATGCATCCGCCCCGCGCCCCATGGCCGGCAGCCAACGGCTGCCCGATGCGCAGCTCACCGGCAGATCACCATGTCGCGCTAGCGGGCCTTTTCGCTCGAGCGCACACTCAAGATCAATTCGACCTCGCCCAATGGCTCGCCCGTCTCGGCCGCGATTGAAGCGCTCGATAGTCCCCGGTCGGCGAGCCGGTACACGCGGTCGGTCCGGCTGACCAAAGCCGCCGCGGACCGGGCCGCGGCAGCCGCGTCGCCGCTCTGGTCGGGCGCCGGCACGTCCGGCTCGGCGGCGCTGGGCCAGTCGCGCACCGCTTGGGCGTGAATCGTCTCGGTGTCCGATGGATCGGCCAACCGGTCCTCGTCGATCTGGCCGGAGCTTCGCTGCCACAAGCCGATTTGCTCCGCCCGCTGGATCGCCGCGTCGAGCCGGGCCGCGGCTCGCTGGGCATCCTCGACGAGCTGCTCGACGATTACGATTTTGCTGTCCAACTGACCGGCCAGGTCGCGCGCGTAGTTCGTGCATTTCCACCTCCCAGCGGCCCATCGCGCCGGGAGCGTCCAGATGATGGCCGGCCGGCGGATGGGCCCGATGCGGAGGCGGGCTGACCGGCGGCAGCCTGGCCAGCGCGCCGCGCTTTTGTCCGCGCCGCATCAAAACGAATCCGGTCAGCAGCGCCCCCATGACGAACAAGATCGTTGAGTTGTCCATGGCGAACCGTTCCAATCCATCGGACCCGGCCAGGATCGCTGAGCGAGCCGCAAGGGGCTGGTCCCCAGAGTGTGCCGGTTTCACCGGGCCAGTCCAATCACGCCCCGGCAGCAGAACCTCGGCTTTGCGTACGCCGTCGCTACACCGCGGGGGTAAACCCCGCGGCTCGCCCGGCACACGCCCGAGCGGCATCATCCGGAGGAATACGCTCAGGTAGAATACGCTTTTTGGGCCGCCTCGTACACGTCTTTCAGCGGCACCCCGTGCTGCTGGGCGACTTGCTGGCATGACTCGAATTCGGGCGAAAACCGGGGCGGCTCCGCCCCGTGCCAGGCCAGCATGCCGGCAACCGGCCCCCAGGGCGTGGCGACGCTGTGCGGCTGGCGGCGCAGCGTGCTGCGGCGCACGGCGTGCCGGCGAACTCCCAAGGTGCTCGTTTCGCGGAACAGGATCGACTCCACCCGCTCGACGTCCGCCTCGCGGCAGAGCACGCTGAGCATGACCGCCGGCCGGCCCTTCTTCATTTGAATCGGCGTCGTGAAAACGTCCAGGGCGCCGGCCTGCCAGAGCTGCGTGGTGGCATAACCGATCAGCTCGCCGCTGAGGTCGTCGAGATTCGTTTCGACCACCCAGACTTGCTCGCCCGCCCCCGCGCTGTCGGCCTGGCCCACCAGCAACCGCAGCAGGTTGGCTTGCTGCTCCAGATCGCGCTGGCCGGCGCCGTATCCGATCTGCTCGATCTGCATGGCCGGCACGGGCCCATAGCTGCTGACCAGAGCGGCCAGGATGGCGGCGCCGGTCGGAGTCGTCAGCTCGCAAGGCACATTCGACTCGGCCAGCGGGACGCCCTTGAGCAGTTCGCCGACCGCCGGAGCCGGTACGCTGCAGCGGCCGTGAGCGATCTCGACAAACCCACTGCCGGTGGGCACCGCCGAGGCGACGATCCGCTCGACCCCGAGCAGATCCCAGCCGATGGCCGAGCCGACGATATCGGCGATCGAATCGACGGCGCCGACTTCGTGAAAGTGAACTTTTTGGATCGTGCTGCCGTGGACTTTGGCCTCGGCTTCGGCCAGCCGGGTGAAGATCCGCGTGGCCAGCTCCTTTTGTCGCGGCGTGAGCGTGCTACCGTCGATCATGGCCGTGATGTGGTGCAGGTGGCGGTGCTTGTGCTCCGGCTCGTGCTCGACCGTGATCTGCGTGGCGCGAAAGCCCTTCTTCTTGACTTCGGCGGCCACGAGCCGCACGCCGGGCAGCCCGAGCGAGGCGATGCCGGCCTGAATCGCGGCCAGATCGACCCCCGCGTCGACGAGCGCGCCGAGCGTCATGTCGCCGCTGATTCCGCTGGCACAATCGAGATAAGCGATCCGCATGCGTCACGATCCTTGGGGGGGCCCGGATGGAAACGGCGTCCAGTATACGGCAGGGGGCAACGGCTGGGCGAGACCCGACGCCAAGCGGGCAGCGAGGCCGAGCCTGCGGCGCGAAACGGCGGCCGAGAAATCGCGGCGCGGGCTGGTGCGACTGCGGGACTTTCCAGGGCGCCTTCCCGCTTGACCCACGACCGGCATCCCGGTAAAGTACGCCCCCCTCGAATGGCTGCCGAAGCGCTTGCCAGCAGGCAGGTTTTCCGCAGCCTGGAAATCGCGAACCTCAGGTCTCGAATCTTGAACTCCCCCGCCGTCTTAACGCCGAGCCGAGACCGCCTGAAGGCTGCCTGGGGGAGCTTGCCGCCGCGGATTCGGGCTCTGTATGTCGTCGGCCGAAAGCAGATGGCCGCCTGGCTGGCCGACGCGCTCAAGGCCGATAGCGCCTCGCAAGTGCTGCTCGACGAAGCCGTGGGCGCGGCCACCGGACTGGCCGCACTGGGCGAACGCATCTACGACGCCGTGCTCGTCGGGCACGCGCCCGGCGAGCTCGACGCGGTCGAGTTCGTCGAAGGTCTGCGCGCGGCGGAGCCGAAGAACCGATCATCATCCTGGGGGCCGAAAGCGAGGCCGAACTGTCCGCCGTCTGCTATGAGGTCGGCGCCGATGCCTACCTGTGCCTGCAAACCACCACCACGCGAACGTTTCTCTGGACCCTGGCTCGCGCGGTCGAGCGGCACCAATTGATCGGCGAAAATCGCCACCTCTCGCAGGCCGAGCGGAACCGCGGCCAACAACAGCAGAACGATGCCGAGCGTTTGCTGGCCGCCCAGCGCGGGCTGGTCGAAAACTGCCGCAGCGCCGCGGCCGCCGGCGGTATTGCAAAGGCCGCGCTGAGTGAAACGGTGCGCACGCACTACCGCGAACTGCTCAGGGCCCACGTGATCATGGGCTCGGGCAATCTGTCCAGCGAAATGGCCGCGCTGGCCGGCGGATTGGCGGCATCCGGCGTCGCCGCGGCCGAGATCTTAGCGCTGCACGTCGAGGTGGTCGAAGAGTTGGTCCGGGGACTGGGCAGCCGCAGCGCCCGGCACCTCATGACGCGGGCCGACCTGTTGATCCTCGAGCTGCTGGCCGACCTGGCCGAATGCCTGCGCAGCCGTCGCGCGGCCTAAGAAAATGCGAATTCCCCGCGAAGACGCAAAAAGGGCGGGATGAACCACAGAGCGGCTGTGTTTCTTTTCAAGGGGTGAAGGGGTTTACTCAGGGGTTTTGTTGAGCGAAGCTTGGATTCCATGTTTGGCCGGTTTTGAGTAGGGCGTTGAGGATGACCAGAAGCTTGCGCATGCAGGCGACCTGAACAACCAAGTACGGTTTACCGGCTGCCTTGAGGCGCGCCGCGAAGGCGATGAACACTGGATTACATCGCCGTGCAGTGAAAGCAGCCATGTACAGCGCGGAACGTACGTCGAGCCGTCCACCGGAGATGCAGCGGCGTCCTTTGAGTTTTCCGCTGTCATGGTTGTATGGGGCGAGCCCGGCCAGGGCCGCGGCCTGAGCGCGGTTGGTGTCGCCAAGTTCGGGCATTTCAGCGAGGAGCTGCTGGGCGGTCGTCTCTCCGACGCCAGGCACGCTGCTGATGATGTGGGACTTGGCTTTCCAATCGTCGTTTGAGGTGAAGAGTTTGGTGATCGCCAGTTCGATTTCGGCAAGTTGCTTGTTGAAGAGCTTGATCGTCTGCTGGATGGTCTTACAAGGGAGCCTGCCATGCGCCATGGGTTGGCGATTTTGCTCCATGGTGCGGAGTTGGATGAGCTGCCGGCGGCGGGTGACTAGATACTGCAACTCTTGCTGGTTTTCAGGTGTTTTCGTAGCGAGGCGAGTTTTGATGAGTTCAGCGAAATGAGCCAAGACCGCCGCATCAATGGCGTCTGTCTTCGGCGCAGGCCCATGCACTTGGCGAAATCCCGAACCTGTCTCGGGTTGACGACGGAGACGGGCAGGCCGGAGTCAATAATGTGGCTGACCAGCGAGCGTTCGTATCCACCCGACGCTTCGACGACGACCATCTGCAAAGCGGGAAGCAGGCGGAGTTCGTCGATCAATTGAGCGAATCCCTCGGCGTCGTTGGCGCAAGTGAATCGCCGTGCCAAAGGACGCACATGAACGTCGAACTTGTCTTTGGCAATGTCGACGCCGACCCAGGCCGGAGTAGCAACGTTAGAATCCAAAATGGTATTATCCCTGTCTTGCAAATGCGAACTCGTGCCGGCAGCGATGCGGGAACGGTTCTTGCGGCTGTTCGGGCTTGGACCAAAGGAGCGCCGGCGATCTTGCTCTGCGACGGTGTGTTGAACACCAGGGCACGATCGATCTGCCGGGCTCCGGGAAGCCTGCGGCTTTTCGCTTGCGCTCAAAGCCGCAGGCTTCCCGGTCTCCATTGCACCCTGCTTCCTTCGTTTAGGCAACATACAAGACACAGAGGCACGGAGAAGACACGACGTAAGAAGTTCCTGACAAAACGACGGTCGGGTTCATCTCCTGTGTTTGTGTCTGTGTAGTTAGTCCGGCCCCCTCTCTTCTCCGTGTCTCTGCGTCTCTGTGGTTCCCATCCGTTCTTTGCGTCGTCGCGGCTTCATCCCCCCGCCCTACTTGCGCTTGCGGCGCTGCGCCCGGGCGATGGGGCCGGTAGCCGGCTTCCGGCTTTTCGCCGGGGCGCGAGCGAATGTGGTCGCCGCCGCGCTGTTCGCGCACTTCGGCATTGGCCCGCCGCCGGCGCCCGTCGAGGGCCTGCTTGGGGGGCCGCGCCGGAATCAGGGCATCGCAGCCGCTGCCGATCAAGTCCTGCCGGCCGGCCTGCTCGAGCGCCTTGCGGACCTCGAAGTAATTTTCCGGCTTGAAAAACTGCATCAGCGCCCGTTGCAGCTTGCGATCTCGCAAATGCCGGGCGATGAAGACCGCCTTTTTCGTGAACGGATCCAGGCCCGTGTAATACATGCAGGCCGCGATGTCGAACGGGCTGGGAATGAAGTCCTGCACCTGGTCGGGCTGGTAATGATTGCGCTTCAGGAACAGCGCCAGGTCGATCATCGATTCCAGCGTGCTGCCCGGATGGCTGGCGATGAAATACGGAACCAGGTATTGCTTCTTGCCGGCCGCCTTCGAGGCCTGGCGAAACTCCTTGTCGAACTCGACGAAGTCTTCCACGCCCGGCTTTTTCATCAGGCCCAGCACGTTGGGATCGGTGTGCTCGGGCGCGACCTTCAAATAGCCGCCGACGTGATGGGTGACCAGCTCGCGCATGTACTCGGGGCTGCGGCGGGCCAGATCCATGCGAATGCCCGAGGCGACCAGCACCTTTTTCACCCCCGGCTCCTCGCGGGCCGCCTGCATCAGGTCGACCAGCGGCCCGTGATCGGTGCCCAGCAGCTTGCAGATCGTCGGATGTACGCAGCTCAGCCGCCGGCAGCGGGCTTCGACCTCGGGCCGGATGCAGCGCATCTGATACATGTTGGCCGTGGGGCCGCCGATGTCGCTGATCACGCCCTTGAAATCCGGATCGGCGGTCATGCGGCGGATTTCGCCCAGCACCGACTGCTGGCTGCGGCTTTGGATGATCCGCCCTTCGTGGGCCGTGATCGAGCAGAACGTGCAGCCGCCGAAGCAGCCGCGCATGATCTGCACCGAATCCTTGACCACCTCGAAGGCCGGAATCTTGCTGTCGCCGTAGGCCGGATGCGGATGCCGCGTGAACGGCAGGCCGTAGACGCGATCCATCTCGGCCTCGGCCAGCGGCAGCGCCGGCGGATTGACCACCACGCACTCGCGGTCGTGATACTGCACCAGCCGCCGGGCGTTGTGCGGATTGGTTTCGTTGTGCGAGATCTTGGTCATCTCGGCAAAGGCCCGCTTGTCGGTCGAGACCGCCTCGTAGCTGAGGGCAGCTCGATCGAGCCCTCGCGCGGGCGGCGGCTCGCTGGCGCCCAGCCGATAGACCACGCCGCGCATGTCGCGCAGGTCGCGCACCGTTTGCGCCGGCGGCGAGCCGGCGGGCGATCTCGACGATGCCCCGCTCGCCCATGCCGAAGACCAGCAAGTCGGCCTTGCAGTCGAGGATGATCGAGCGCCGGACCTTGTCGCTCCAATAGTCGTAATGGGCCAGGCGGCGCAAGCTGGCCTCCACGCCGCCGGCGATCACCGGCACGCCCTTGTACGCCTCGCGCGCCCGCTGGCAATAAGCCAGCGTGGCCCGGTCGGGCCGGCGGCCGATCTCGCCGCCCGGGCTGTAGGCATCGTCGTTGCGGACCTTGCGGTTGGCCGTGTAGTGATTGATCATCGAGTCCATGTTGCCCGCGCTGATGGCGAAGAACAGCCGCGGCCGGCCGAACGTCCGCCAGGCGTGGCAGACTGTGCCAATCGGGCTGGCTGAGGATCGCCACGCGGAAGCCCTCGCTCTCCAGCAGCCGGCCCAGCAGCGCCATGGCAAAGCTGGGATGGTCGACGTAGGCGTCGCCGGTGACGAACACCACGTCGACCTCGTCCCAGCCGCGGGCCAGCATCTCGGCCCGATTCATCGGCAACGGCGGCGTGGGCCGGGCCGGGGAAGCCGGCGCAGCGTTCAGCGGCATCGCCGGCCGCTGGATCACCGGAAGCTGGAACGAAAGCGAGCTGGATGGCGTGGTGGCAGACATGCGGCGGATGGCTTGATGACACGACAAAGCCCACGGCAACTTCCGTGGGCTAGAAAGATCCTAGCGGCGAGTGCGACGATTACACGACCGGTAGAGCGGATGTATTGTAGCAGCAAAGCCGGGCCGACGGCTAATGACGTCAAGGTCCGGTAATCGGCTAGTTTGAAATCGGGCCGGCACGCTAGCCGAACCGCTCAAAGCAGTAGAGGCCGGCCACCACCACTGGCGGAAGCACCACGGCGATCCAAAGCATGATTCGCGCCAACCGGAACTTGTGGGCGAGTTCCGAATAGTTGCCAGCGTCGCCGGATGCCAGGAACGGGAACTGCCGACTGAGCCGGTGCCATTGGACAAGCCGCATGACGCACCACGGCCACGTAATGACTAGGAAGCCGACGACGATAGATGTCATCGCGTCGTTGATAATCGTGTGCGCCCGCACCACCGCATCTTCCGGCACCGAATACGTCGGGGCCTCGGGCTCGGCGGGCGCCCTTATCTCCTCCTCGGAGCCGAATAACGCGCCGCATGACGGGCACTTGCCGCCTTGCGTTACCATAACCCGCATCCGGCAGGCCGGACACGCGCGGACACGTGGCGCAATGCTTGTTGGCTCCGGTTTTTCGTCAGATTCCATGGATGCTCACACTCAAAGACGAAAACAGGGGGAGAAAAGAACGCAGACATTCTACACTATCAATCCGCGGCGAATTCACCTGGCGTCGGGACAGTCTGGAAAGTGGGTTTTGTCGAACGGCTTCACTTCCACGGAGAAGTAAACCATGCTCCCGTTGCACAGCCAGTTGTGATAGTGGCCCCCCTGTCCGCCTTCCTCAGCACGCTCCATACATGCTCGATAAGATCCGCAAAGATAGAGCAAACGATCGCAGCGGCTGTGCTCCCGGTACCAGGCACAAAGAACCCCAAAGCAGGCGATGACTAACATCGCCTCGCGCACAGACACCTGGAACCAACTGCGAGAGAGTTTCATGGCTTCTGTCTCCTCAATCTGCGGCGCGGAGCGATGCAGGAAAAAACAAATGCCTCCGCATTCGATTACTTCTCGTCCAGCAGCTTGAGCGCGTAGCCGGCCATTTGCTCGTCGTTGCGCACCAGCAGCCGGCCGTGGGCGATCACCGGATGGTTCCAGGTCTTGCCCTCGATGGCCTGAAATCGACCAAACTCCTCGTGCTTGTCGGGCCTGGGGGCCAGGAGCACGGCTTCGCCCGTCTCGCTCAGCACGACCAGCAGCGGCTGATCGGCCAGCAGCAGGACCTGCCCGTGGCCGTAGCGGCCGGCTTTCCAGCGCCGCGCCCGGACGCCAGCTCGATGCAGCAAAAGATCGCGCCATCGAATCCATAGGCGTGGCCGTCGTGCACGACGAAGTCGTTGTAGGCCGGCCGGATGCCGCTGGACACCCAGTGCTGGCTGGCGCTCCAGCCGCCCCCGCTTTGCGCGACGTCGACGAGCACCAGACCGAGATCCTCCGAGCCGATCAGCACTTGAGAATCGCCCACCAATCGGGGCTGTACGACCCGCCAGATCTTCTCTCGCAGCGCATCGTGATTCCATAACACCTCGCCCGAGCCGGGCGCGACCGATGTCAGCCCGCGCTCGCTGAGAAACAACACCTGCTCCTGGCCGCCGATCGACGCCCATTGCGGCGAGCTGTAGCTGACTTCGCCGGTGGCGGCTTTCCAGGCCGGCTCGCCGGAGTCGGCGTGGTAGGCCAACAGCGCCTGGTCGAGCGTCCCGCCTGCGTAGACGATGACCATGCCGCCGGCGACCAGCGGCGAGCTGGCAAAGCCCCACAGCGGGGCCTTGCCGTCGCAATCGCCGGTCACGTCGCGGCGCCAGATCGCGCCGCCGCTAGCGGCGTCCAAGCAGTTGAGCAAACCGGTCGCGCCGAACGAATAGATGCGGCCGGCATCGAACGTCGGCGTGGCCCGGGGGCCGGCGCCGGCCTGCCCGTCGAAGAACCGCACCGGGTCTTCGTGTGCCCAGATCTCCTGTCCGGTTTCGGCCGCCAGGCAAACGACCGCTTCCGCATCGCCCCGCTGCTCTTGCGTAAACAAGCGATTCCCGACGACCACCAGCGACGACCAGGCCGGACCAATCCGGCGGCGCCAGACGGCCCGCGGCGGCGACGCGGTCCAGTCGGTGGCCAGTTTCACGCCGCGCACGACGCTGTCGCGATTCGGCCCGCGAAAACCGGGCCAATCGCCCGGCCGCAGTTCGAGCGGCTGCGCCTCGCGGGACTCTGTCTCCGGCGGCTCTGAGTCAACGGCCTGCGTTGGGAGCGGCTGCGCGCCGGCTCGCCGCAAGGCGGCGGTCGACGCCGCGGCCAATTCGGTTCTTTCCGCCAGGTATTTCTCTTCGGCCGTGCGCGCCCAGCGCCAGGAAATGGCCGACCGGGTATCGCCGTCGACGCCGTCGATCCGCACGAGCATGACGCTCGTCCAGGTCAGCCAGAGCAGCACCGCCAGCCCCCAACTACGGACAACCGGCGAAGTCCGGCGGGCCAGCAGCAACCAAAACGCCCAGATGGAAAAGACGGCCGGCACGCCGAACATCAGCATGCCCATCGGACCGACCGACTTGTGACAGGTGAGTCCGGCCACAACCGCACCGGCCACATTGGCGACGAAGGCGAACAGCCGGTCGCGCAGCGGAATGGTCCGATTCGTAAACCACCAGGTCCAGAAACAAAGCGTGAGCGCGGCGCTGGTTCCGACGGCGGTAAAAAAGCTGACGAAAATGCTGCGCATCGAGCCAGCGCGGAATGTAGGAGACAACCCAAAACGTCGCCACGATCACGGCGGCGGGCCAAACCCGGGGCAAGCAGTGCGCCGAGGGCGTCAAGGTCGGAAATTCCTGATCGGTCGTTGGCGACGCGGCCTGATTATGCATCGGTCATCCTCGTTGCTGACTCTCTTGACTGGCGACGTAACCAAAGGTGCGCACGAAAAATAACTTCGGCTTCTGGCAGACCCTCACCCTACCCTCTCCCTGGAGGGAGAGGGGTTGCGGGCGGAAGTTATTCTTCGTTCGCGCGCAAAGTCCGTCCGGTCACCCATCGCGATTCGATCCTTTTTCGGCCTTTGAGGCAACCTCGATTGCCGAGCGCGAGCCCCGAAAACATCCGCGTCAGAGCGGGGCCGGCAAATCGCGGCGGGCAAAGATCACGCCGGCCAACAGATAACAACCCAGGCCCAAGCCCAGCAGAACGGTGTCGTAGCCCAAACCGCCGAACAGCAGCGTGTCGTCCTGAACGATCCAAAAGCTCCACGTCCGCCGCGGGTCGGCCACCAGGGTTTGCGGCTCGAAGGGACCGAGGAAAGAGAAATACGTCAGCCAATGGAAGTTGGGTGCCAAGCGGCCGACCGCTTTGACCACCATCTCCACCGCATAGAACGCGCCCACCAGGCCGATCGTCCGCCAGCGATAGCGGTCGCAGCTCGATACCAGCGTCGCCAGTCCGGCGATAAAGACGGTGAGCGCGAACAGGTTGAGGATGCAGGGCAAGAAAATCGCCGCACGAACGGGCTCTTCAAGCTGGATCGTGACCAAGCCGAGCCACGTGCCCAACCAGGCCGAGACCACCACGACCGCCGCTCCCAGGATCGTCACGCTGGCCTGCGTGGCCAGCACGCTCATGCGCCGCACCGGTTGGGCCAGCAGCATCTCCATCGTGCCCCGGCCCACCTCGCCGCTGACGGCATCCGAACCGCGGGCGATCGCCCAAACCGTAACCAGCAAGATGACCAGCGGCTCGTCGTAGGCGGCGGCAATCCGGCCGGCGGGCGTCGCAATCTGCTGGAACGGCACCGGCGAGAGCCGTTCGAACTTCGACGGCAGCAAATTCAGGATCAGCTTGAAATTCTCCAGCGACAACTGGCTGATCAGCCACACCCGCAGCCACTGGAAGGCGAACATCAGCGCTGCGCAGCCGGCCAACAGCCAGCGCGATTCGACAATGTTCTTCTTCCACAGCGCGCGGTTCATGACCCGTTCCCCGCATGAAAGCGATCGTAGACGGCCCGCAGGCCAACGGGCTCGATCTGAACTTCGGCCAGCGGCAAGGTGGCCAACCAGCCCAAGAGCGGCGAGAGTTCGCCCGGCGTCTCGATGGTCAATTCGCCGTCCGCCGTGGTGTGGACCGCAAGCTGTCCGTCGAGGTGAGCCGGCGGCGGCGCGAGCTCGCCGGTGAGGCGGGCTCGGATGCGGTGCTGGCGGCGCAGTTGGGTCATGACCTGGGTGTGGACCAGCTCGCCCGCGCAAGGATCGCCACGCGGTCGCAGGCTTGTTCGGCTTCGGACAGCACGTGCGAGGAGAAGAGCACGGTGCGGCCGTCGCGCTTGGCCTCGGCCACCAGCGCGACCACATCGCCGCGGACCGTGGGGTCGAGATTCGACGTCGGCTCGTCCAGAATCACCAGCGGCGTGTCGGCGGCCAGGGTGGCCGCCAGGGCCAGCTTCTGCCGCATTCCGGTCGACATCGACGGCCACCTGCCGCGAGAGATCCAGGCCCAGCCGATCGGCGATCGCGGCGCCCGGGCCGGCCCCTGCCGCGCCGCGCATTTCGGCGAAGAACCGCAGCACGTCGTGGCCGTTCATCTGGCGGAACAAGCGGGCTTCGCCCGGCAGATAGGCCGTGCGGGCGTGAACCGCGACGGACTGGCGGTAGCAATCGAGCCCGTCGATGCGGGCCTGGCCGCCGGTAGGGCGCAGAAAGCCGAGCAGCAATCGCAAGCAGCGTGGTCTTGCCGGCGCCGTTGGGCCCCAGCAGCCCGAACACTTCGCCGCGGGGGATCGAGAGCGTGCAGCCCGCAAGCGCGGTGAAGCGGCCGTACTGCTTGCTCAACGAGTGGGTTTCTACGTACACCGCGGCCGCTTTGACTAAGAGGATCTGCCACCAGCGAGATTCTGGCACGGGACGGGCACACGCGCGCCGCCTGCTTGCGATTCCGGATTGCCGAGTAAGACCTAACTCGGAGCCTGCCCCGGTCCCTGTCAGGCATGCAGAACGAAGGTCGCGATTCGGGGGGCCCGGCGCCGGCAGATCGGCCGGCGCACTGCCCCCGAGCCCGGCGCGCTGCTCTATTATCGCGGTGACCGGCTAGTCGGCAATGAGCGAATCCCGCGCACTTTAGCGGTTGAACAAGAACGACGGGCTGTTGATCAGCGCCCAGGCCAGGTCTTGGGCACCCAGCAAGCGCTTGTCGCGAGATTGGCCGGCGCTGCTAGCGACGGCCTGATTGAGCTCGTTCCACTTGCCGTCGAGCGAGCGGAAGTAGCGGCTCAGTTCCGCTTTTTGCTCCGGCGTCCGTTCGGCCGCGGCAACGCCCAGGATGGCCGCCACATTGGCCGGCGGGCCGGCCCCGCCCAGCGGCCGGGGCGAGGTGCTGACGCTCAGGCGGAACTTGCCCAACTGGTGCTTCCCGTCGCTGTACTGCTGGTCGAGACTGATCGATAGCACCGTCCCGCCGGGAAATTGGACGTCCTCGCGCGGTCTCGAACACGGCCGCGTGCGGCTTGCCCAACTCGGGAGAAACGGCCCAGCCGGTCGCCGGGTTGCCGTCGATGGCGCCGGCGACGCCGTATTCCGCCTGGCTGAAATCGGCCGAGGCGTTTTGCAATGCCACGCGCATGGCCTTGGCCGGATCGGACTTGGGAGCGGCCGTCACGCGCAGCTCCGAAAGCACGAAATTGCCGTTAGGCGGCCGGCCGGGCCCCTGCGACGGCAACTTGGGATCGGTGAGGGCCTCGATCCGGATGCCGGTGATGCCGGCCAGATCGGTGGCGGCCGTGATCGTATAGACGTCTTTGCTGTTGGTACCCTCGACCAGGATCGCGCCGTCGGGCTGCGGAGCAAACGTGGCCCCGGCGGTCGACTTCATGTCGCTCGGCGCAAGCGGCGTCCAGGCGGCAGCGCCCTGGGACGCTTCCCACTGGGCCTGCCGCGTGTCGAGTTCGGCCTCGTGAGCGCGGCAATTTCGCCACCAACTGCGCGTGCTCGTCGTCGGAGCCGAGCATCGCCTTGACGCCGGCGTCGATTTCGTCGGGCGTCGCCGGGCGGCAGAGAATCCGCAAGAACATCGTCTCGACGACCTTGCGATCGTCCGGCTCGCCGGCCACCAGCTTGGTGAGCGCGTTGTCGGGATCGGCGATGGCGTCGGCAATGGTCGGGCCGTTGACCAAGCGTCATGATTGGACCCAGCATCATGCCGCTCGATCGCTCGCACTCGCACGAGCTTTCCCGCGCCGGCCGGCCGAACAATTCGAAAAACCCACTGGGCAGCGTCAGCCCCACGTCGGGCAATTGCGCGGCCCGGTAACCGGCGGGCACGCCCGGCAAGCGGCTCTCCGAGCCGCGTGGCCCGCTCGATCGTGTCGTAGAGCACTTCGGCGGGCAAGCGGCGGGCGATGGCGTGCGAAAAGTTGATGTCGTCGTCCTGGTTCCACTTGTTGGTGACGATCGAGGCCTGGTAGCTGCGCGACTTGCAGATCGTGCGCAGGATTTCCTGCATGTTGAAGCCGCTGGAGACGAACTCTTGCGTCAGTCGGTCGAGCAGCTCGGGGTTGCTGGGCGGATTGCCGGCGCGGATGTCGTCGATCGGATCGATGATGCCCTTGCCGAACAAATAGCCCCACAGCCGGTTGACGTAGCTGCGGGCGAAATACTGGTTCTCCCGCGACGTGATCCATTGGGCCAATTGCTCGCGGCGGCTGGCCGCGGCGTCGGCCAGATCGGCGTGCGAGTAGGGGAACGACGGGGCGGCCGGCTTGCCGGTGCCCAGGTGCGTCACTTCGCCGCGTGCCGGTGTCGTAGATGTCTTCGACCAGCGGCTTGGGGGCCTCGACGTCGGTGCCGCCGATCTTCTGACCGCCGCCGGCCGGATCCTCCTTGCGACCGACCTGGGCGAAGAAGGCCGCCAGGTGATAATACTGCCCTTGCGTCCAACGCTCGAACGGATGGTCGTGGCATTTGTTGCAATTGAACCGCACGGCCAGGAACAATTGCGTGGTGTTCTCCATCGTGTCTTCGGGCGTGCGGAGGGTCTTGTAATAGGCGGCCGGCGGGTTTTCGATGCGTCGAGCCGCTGGCCGGTCAGGATCGTGTAGACGAACTGGTCGTAGGGCATGTTGGCCGCCACCGGCTTGCTTGATCCAGCCCCGCAGCGCGAACGAACCCGGCTCGCCCAGAAACTTGCGGTTGACTTGCAGCAAGTCGGCCCACTTGTTGGTCCAATGCTCGACGTAGTCGCCGCTGCCGATCAGCCGGTCGACCAGTTCGTCGCGCTTGGCCTTGGTGTCGCGCGAGTCGGCCAAGAAAGCTTGCAAGGCCTCGACCGTCGGCGGCAGGCCGGTCAGGTCGAGATAGAGGCGGCGGACGAAATCGGCGTCGGTCGCACAAGTCGCTGGGCAGCGCTTCGACCAGCTTGAGCTTGGCTGTAGACCAATTCGTCGACGAAGTTGTTCGCCGGCGGATTGCGACCATTGCGTAACCGCTGCGGTCGCCCATCACGGTGATCGTGGTGGCGCTGTAGGCCCCTTCGATAGCGGGCCAGGATCGGCGCTTCGCCGCGGCGGACCGTCGTCACCAGTCCCAGCTTGTTGATCTCGGCCACTTCGGTATTGCCGCTCTCGACGAACGCTTCCAGCGTACGTCGCGGACCGCGCCGTCGCGTACGTGGCCAGCACCGCAGTTGCTGCTTCATGCCGGGCGTGGCCAGGATCGGGTTCTTGCGGCCAGAGTTCGATGCTGGCGACGCGCGGAGCGTCGAGATCGAGCTTCACGCCGCCGGCGATCCAGGCCCGCAGCAATTCGTAGTAGGGCTCGCCCGGATGCGTCAGCACGCCGCCGACGTGCGGAATCACGCCCGCCGGCTTGAGCAGCATCAGGCTTTGATCCGGCGCGGCGCGATTGAACCGCCGGCCGGCGATATCGTCGGTCAGGGCCCGATGGTCGAACAGCGGGTCGTAACCGCGCAAGCGAGAGCTTGAAGCCGTTCTTGCCGTTGAGCGAGCCGTGGCACGTGCCGGCGTTGCAGCCCATCTTGCCCATCGTCGGCATCACGTCGCGGACGAAGCTCACCTCGTAGGCGGACAGTCGGCCCGTAAACCGTCAGAGGCACGGTCAGCGTTCGGCCGGCAACGCTCCACTTCAGTTCGCCGGCGCCGTCGGCCTTGGGCCGCACCACGCCGGTGGGCGAGACTGTGACCAGATCCGCCGGTCCGCGCGACGTCGGCCATTCGCGTCAGGTCGATCTGCTCGCCGCTGGCCAGCCGTGCCGGTGACGAGCACCTGGGCGTAGGCGTACTGGGTCGCCAGTTCGATGGATTGCGGCTGGACTTCGACCGCGGTCAGTTCGACTTCCGGCCGGAAGCGCTTCCTTGGGTTTGGCGGTCGCGTCCGCGGCGCCCGCTGCAGGTTGCCAGAGACAGTGCGGCGCCGAGGCGCACCCGTGACCGCAACACGACCCGCCATGCGACACAAGCTTCGATTCATGTTCTTTCGATCCGTTCGTTTTTTGTGAAGCATCCACTTCGCCAGCGCGGCGGCCCTATTTGCCCGTCGCGGTTGCCGCCACCTTGCTGGGCCCCAGCGGAGCCGGAGCGAACTCTTTAATCAGGCTTCCCGTGTCGGCGTCGTGCAAGCGCACCATGCCGTCGAACCCGGCCGAGGCCAGATCGTTGCCGCTCGGCGGAAAAGGTCACGGTGAACATGGCTCCCTGCTGCGGGAGCTTCTGCAGCAGCTTGCCGCTGTCGGTTTCGTAAATTCGCACTTCGCCCGTCCCGTCCAAGCTGCTGCCGACGGCGAACCGGCTGCCGTCGGTGTTGAAGTGCCACGTCGTAGATCCGGCCCGGGACGGCTTCGTAGGCTTTGATCAGGTTGAAATCGTCGCCGATCTGCCGGGCCTTGGGTGCGGATCATCTTGTAGATCTTGGGCATGCCGTCGGCGCCGCCGATCAGCAATTCGTCCTTTTGCGGGTGCCGGTCGACCGCCTCCAGGCCGCCTTTGAGCGCGCCGGGCGTGATGCTGGTGATGTTGTCGACGAACCGCTGCGTGGCCACTTCGATCAGTTTCATCGAGCGGTCGCGGCTGACGGAAATCACGTGCGTCGACGTCCTTCGAGAACACGGTGTCCAGCACCCAGTCGCTGTGGGCGCCCTGGAATAGCACTTGCTTGCCGGTCGCCGCGTCGATCGCCCGCACCGTGTTGTCGGCGCAGCCAAACGCGATCTTCGAATTATCGCCAGACCAGCTTGCGCCGTAGACCGTGTCGTATGTGACCGGCAACGAGACCCGCAGCTTGCGCGTCGGCGACGTCCCAGACCTGCACTTCGCCCAACCGGCCCGGCGATCCGCCGGTCACGGCCAGCGATTTGCCGTCGGGCGAGAACACGGCCGATTCGATCCGCTCCGACTGGCCGACCAGCCGGGCCAACCAGCTCCGAGCCGTCGGCCCTGATAGAGCAACACTTCGTGGTAGCCGGAGATGGCCAGCAAGGCGTCGTCGGGCGAGAAGTCGAGCGACGTGATCACCGGCGCCGCCTCGTAGGCGGGCGGGTGCTGCATGTCGATCACTGCCCGGACCGACGTCGGCGTGTCGTCGATGGCCCCCTCGGCAATCCATTGGCGGATCAACTTGATCTCGGTCTCGGACAGCGGATCCTTATCCTTGGGCATTTCGGCCTTGCCGTCGGTCGGCGTGACCTGAGCCAGCAGGTTGCTCGCCTCGGGCTTGCCCGGCACGACGGCCGGCTCGCCGCTTTCGCCGCCTTTGAGCATGCCTTCGAAATGGGTCATAACCAAGTCGCCCATTGGCTTGGCCGGCTGGTGGCAACCCTGGCAATGGGTCTGAAAGATCGGCCGCACGTCGCGGAAGTAGCTGATCACCCCACCCGCCGCCGGAGCCGGCTTGCTGTCGGCAGCCAGGCCGGCGGTGGCCCCAATGGCCAGCAGCGCGATTGCCAAAACAGAGCGGGTCAGGCTGCTCGGCAGCATGAGTATGAACGGCCAGCGGCGAGTCATCGATCAGGATCCTCAGCAGAACGGATGATTCGATACAGTAGGCGTCGTGGTGAAACCGGGGCTCGAAGGAACGACGACGCGGGCAGGACGACCAAGGGGGGAGCCGGGCAGCACGGTGGGCGCCGCAGCCCTAAAGTGCGCCGGGCGTCGACCTAATACCCGAATATAACAGCGATTACGCGAAACTGGCAAGAAAAAGGGGTAAGAAAAAATGGTTACTGCGGACTTCCGCCCTGCGGCGGCGACCCTGGGCTGGGTAAATTGAGCCTTGGAACTTTCTTACCGTTGCCCGCCAGAGCCAACAAATCGATGTCCGCTTCCCGCCAGCCGGCCAACTGCTGGTTCTTGACCGGTGCGACGGCCAGCGGCAAGACGGCACTGGGCATCGAACTGGCCCGCCGGCTGGATGCCGAAATCCTGTCGCTCGATTCGATGGCCCTGCTGAACGGCCTGGATATCGGTACGGCTAAGCCGACCGCCGCCGAGCGCAGGCAATTCCACACCACTTGCTCGACCTGATCGGCCCGAGCGAAGAGTTCAGCGTGGCCCGCTATGTCGCGGCGGCCCGGCAGGCGGTCGAATCCATTGCCGCGCGGGGCCGTGAAGCGTTGTTCGTCGGCGGCACTCCGCTGTATCTGAAGGCCCTGCTGCGGGGACTGTTCGTAGGTCCGCCGGCCGATTGGACCCTCCGCGGCCAACTGGCCGACTTTGCCCGGCAGGCCGGACCGCAAGCGCTGCACGACCGGTTGGCCACGATCGATCCGGCTTCGGCCGGGCGGCTGCCCCCGGCCGACGTGCGGAGAATCATTCGGGCGATCGAAGTCTACGAAAAGACCGGTCGGCCGATCAGCGATTGGCAACAGCAGTTCGACGTCGCCCGGCCGGCCAGCGAGTGCCGGGTGTTTGTACTCGATTGGCCCCGGGTCGAATTGTACGAGCGCATCGACCGCCGCGTAGACGCCATGTTCGCCGCCGGCCTGGTCGACGAAGTGCGCCGCTTGAGCGCCGCAGGTCAGGCCTGGAGCCGCACGGCCTCGCAAGCCGTCGGTTATCGAGAAGTGCGCGAGCACCTGGCCGGGCGGATGACGCTCGACGAAACGATTGCCCTGGTCAAGACCCGCACCCGGCAGTTCGCCAAGCGGCAGCTCACCTGGTTTCGCAGTTTGAGCGAGTGCCGCTTTGTGCCGGTCAGCGGATCGCTCGACGTGGTTGCCGTCGCCGAGCAAATTGTCGAGCAGGGGAAAACCGGATACCTTGATTAGCGGGACGGATCAGAAGGGGATGGAGGGATGGAGCAGGGGATACGGGGGATGGAGCAGGGGATACGGGGGATGGAGCAGGGGATACGGGGGATGGAGCAGGGGATACGGGGGATAGAGGACGAAACAACACAAACCGTCAGGAGGCGAACGATGCGATTTTTGCTCAAGGTCAATATCCCGGTCGAGACGGGCAACGCGGCGGCGAAGGCCGGAAAGCTCGGCACGACGATCCAATCGATCCTGGCTGACTTGAAGCCCGAAGCCGTGTATTTTTCCGACGACAAGGGCCAGCGCACGGGATACCTTTTTCTCGACTTGCAGGACGCATCGCAAATTCCGGCGGTGGCCGAGCCGTGGTTCCAAGCGTTCAATGCCGCGATTGAACTCCATCCGGTCATGGTGCCGGACGACCTGGCCAAGGCGGCCGGCGCGATCGAGAAAGTGGTCAAGAAGTACGCTTGAGCGACGGTGGCGCCATCTGACTTTTCAGCGTTTGGCGTTCGCGGAACCGACGTTCAAGCCGTGAGCGCAAGAGGCCCGGCGCAGCGAGCGTCCGTCTTCTTTCTCAATACTGTTTTCTCAATACGGTGCCGTTCCTTCCTCGTATCTGCGTTCATCCGCGTTTATCTGCGGTTTCTCGCTGCGGGCTCCAATTGGCTGGCGCCGCCGTCCACAGTCCGGCTCGATTTGCGGTGCGCTCTTCGACTGTACCCGTATAATCCCCTGTAACCGCAAAAGGGGGATCCGTCGTGAAGATCGAATTACCGATCGAGGGAATGACCTGCGAGCATTGCGTGAACAGCGTCACGCAGGCGCTCACGCGCGTGCCGGGCGTGCAAAAGGCCGACGTCAGCCTGGCTGAGAAACGAGCCGTAATCGAAACTCAGGATGGTCTGGCGACGCGCGAGCGACTGGCCGCCGCCGTGGCCGAGGCCGGATACCGCGTGCCCGATGCGCCCGCACTGCCGCAAACCGCTCAAATCGTTCCGTCCGCACCGGCACCAGCGAAACTGCCAACGACCGAATCACCGGCTCCCAGCCACCCGGCCGCCGAATCGCCGGCCACTGCCGCCGGCCCGGCGAATGCCGAACTGCTGCTCGACATCGAGGGCATGCACTGTGCAAGTTGCGTCGGCAACATCGAACGGGCCGTAACGAAATTGGCCGGCGTCCGCAGTGCGCGCGTCAATCTGGCCACCGAACAGGCGGCGATCGATTTCGAGCCGTCGCAGACCAACGCCCAGCAGGTGATCGCGGCCATCAAGCATGCCGGCTACGGCGCGCCAGGTCCGATCGAGCGCGACAGACGCCGTCGATCGGCCGGCGGGCGAACTGGCCGCCTGGCGGCGGCGGTTGTGGGTCGGCGGGGTATTGGTCGGCATCCTCATGGCCTTGCACCTGGTGCCGGCCCATTGGCACTGGAGCCATACGCTCCAGGCCGTCTTGGCCACCGTCGTGCAGTTCTACGTCGGCTGGCCGTTTCTGACTGGCGCGTGGCGGCGGCTCGGCAGCCTGTCGGCCAACATGGACACGCTGGTCGCGCTGGGAACGCTGGCCGCATACGGTTCGGGAATGGCCGCCTGGTACCAGGGCGTGCACGGCATGGAATTCATGGACGCCGGAATGATCCTGGTTTTTATCACGCTGGGCAAATACCTCGAAGCGCGATCCAAGCGCAGCGCGTCCAGCGCGATCCGCAAGCTTGTCGATCTGGCTCCCCGCCAGGCCACCGTCGTGCGCGGCCAGCAGCAAGTCAAGATCGACATCGACCAGGTGGCCGTCGGCGAGACGATCGTCGTCCAGCCGGGCGATCGCGTGCCGCTCGACGCCGAAGTGATTTCCGGCAATTCGAGCATGGATGAGTCATGGCTGACCGGCGAATCGCTGCCGGTCGAGAAAGCGCCGGGCAGCGAAATCCTGGCCGGCACGATCAACGCCACGGCGGCGCTGGTGGCACGCGTCACCCGCGCCGCCGGCGATACGGCGCTTGCGCAAGTCGTCGACCTGGTGCGGCGCGCCGAGGAGTCGAAGACCGACGTGCAGCGATTGGCCGACCGAGTGGTCGGCTGGTTTGTGCCGGTGGTGCTGCTCGTGGCCGCCGTCACGCTCTTGACCTGGGGTCTGGCTGCCGGCGATTGGCCGCTGGGCCTGGGCGCCATGGTGGCCGTGCTGGTCGTGGCCTGCCCCTGCGCGCTCGGTCTGGCCACTCCCACCGCAATCCTGGTGGCCAGCGGTCGCGCGGCCGAAATGGGAGTGCTCATCAAGCAAGCTCATGCGCTGGAATTGGCCGGCCGGGTCGACGTCGTGGTGCTCGACAAAACCGGCACGATCACAACCGGCAAACCGACGTTGACCCAGATCCTGCCGGCCGCCGGCCATCGCGCTGAAGAATTGCTGGCCAGGGCGGCCGCGGCCGAACGGCTCAGCGGGCATCCGTTGGCGGCCGCGATCGTCCGGGCCGCCGAAGAGCGCGGCATCGCGATCCCGCAGGCCGGCGAGCTGGCGGTCGTGGCCGGCCAAGGCGTTCGCGTCCGGATCGATCAGCATACGATCCTGGTCGGCAATGAGCGTCTGCTGGAAGCCGAGCACGTGGCGATGACGGACGCCGAGGTGCCGCAGAACATCCGCGCCGCGGGGCAGACTCCGCTGCTGGTCGCCGAAGACGGCCGCATGTTGGGCATTCTGGCCGTGGCTGACACGATTGGCCAGCACAGCCGCGAAGCGGTCGCCCAGCTCAAGAAAGAGGGAATCGAAGTCTTGATGGTCACCGGCGACCATCGCACCACGGCCCTGGCCATCGTGCGCCAGGCCGGCATCGACGACGTCCGCGCCGAGATTCTGCCCGGCGGCAAACAAGCCGTGGTGGCCGAATACCAAAAAAAAGGGCACGTCGTGGCCATGGTCGGCGACGGCATCAACGATGCGCCGGCCTTGGCGGCGGCCGATTTGGGCGTGGCCATCGGCTCCGGATCGGACATCGCCATCGAAGCGGCCGACGTGGTGATCGTGCGCAGCGACTGCGCTCGGTCGGCCGGACGATCGCTCTGTCCAGGGCCACCTTGCGGACCATCCGGCAAAACCTGGCCTGGGCCTTCGGCTACAACCTGGTGTTGATTCCGCTAGCCGCGGGCTTGCTGGTTCCGCTGGCGGGAATCCATCTGCCGGCCGTGGTAGCCGCGGCGGCGATGGCCCTGAGCAGCGTGTCGGTCGTGGGCAATAGCCTGCTGCTGCGCAAGAAGCGGTTGAGTTAAGCAATTCGCCGAGCGACGCCCACCAGGCCGGCTGCCGCGAGCGAGCCTGGGGGTTTATCCCCCAGGTGTATCGCCGCCGCGATTTTGCAAGCGACGCCGACGGCGAGCTTGTAGATGTCACAATAGCTAAGTCATCGAGAGATGCGCTGCCCTATACACCGCGGGGATAAACCCCGCGGCTCGCTCGGCAATTGCCGATTACGCCGAAGGCTCGTCGACAATCGTCCCTTCAATCCGACGGGAACGGCACGGGCTCGCCGTTGATTTCGCTCAGGCGCGTTGCGCGCGGCCCGCTGCTCGGCTTCTTTCTTGTTTCGACCCCAGGCGGCTGATAGCGCGTGCGGCCGATCTGCGCGGCGATCTTGAAGCACTTGCTGTGGTCGGGGCCTTTTTCGTCGAGCAGTTGATAGGTGGGCGTCGAGCCGTGTTCGCGCTGCGCCAATTGCTGCAAGCAGCGACTTGTAATTGCCACCCAGCTCGCCCGTCGCGGCCAATTCGATCTCCGGCCCCATGATAGCGCTGCGATGAACTCGCGCGAGGCCGGGTCGCCGCCGTCCAGGTAGATGCCGGCGACCAGCGACTCGAACACGTCGGCCAACAGCGACGGCGGCACGCTGGGATGCGTGGTCATGCCCTTGCCGAGCACGAGGAACTCCTGCATGCCCAGCGCCTTCGCTGATCTTCGCGCAAGTCTGCCGGCTGACGACGATCGACTTGATCTTGGTCAGGTCGCCTTCGAGATAGTCGGGATATTGGCGTAGAGCAGTTCGCAGACGACGGCCCCCAGGATGGCGTCGCCGAGGAATTCCAGCCGCTCGTTGGAAGCCAGTCGGTGCTCGGCGCCCGAGGCATGCGTGAGCGCGGCGCTGAGCAGCGACTTATCGCGGAACACATAACCAATGCGCCGTTCGCATTTTTCGAATTGCTCGAGCTGGGCCGGCGTGAATGGCGTGCTGGCGGTGCGAGACATGCTCAAGAGTCCCCGGGCGGAAGAAAATGACCCAAACAATTCCAGCAGAATTGCCGGTGCGGCAGAACCGCCTGGGGCGTCGGTGGCGAAGCAGTAGTGCGATGCGACGCTCCAACGGTTGTCCAACAGGCACATCGACAATGCGACATAACCCTAGCCGCACACAGGATTTTTGTCAATCCAGACCTGCTGCCGGGGCGAAGCACAAGCGGCCACCGCCCAGGTCCAACCTTGTCCGCGGTGCTTTCGCCGTCAAAAATTCCTCCGCATCAAGGAGGATGCGCATGAACCGGCCGCAGATCGGGTGCGTAGGGCATTAAAGAGACTCGGCCAGTCAGCCGCTGTCAGACAGTCACGTCCATCTCATCACACATTTCGTCTCTCTCAAGGAGGACTCCGGCATGTCAAGGTATTCTCGGTTCTCAGCAGCATGGCAAGCCCCGTCGCCTGGGTTGCGATTGCGCTCGTGGCAGGGCTGGGCGTCGGAACCGCCTATCGGCAAACCCGAGCGGTGGGCCAGGAAGAAGCTCCGGTCATCAAGCAGAAGCAAGTTCACCAGGCCGAACAGCTCTCGGCCGCGTTCCGGCATGCCGCTGAAGTCGCCATGCCCAGCACGGTGACGATCCGCAGCAAGGCTAAACCGCACGCAATTGCCCGCAAAGAAAAAGGTGGCAATCGGCCCGGCCGCGCCAATCCGTTCAAAGGCACCCCGTTCGAGGGCATGTTCCCCGACGGAATGCCCGAGGGCATGGAAAATTTCGGCCCGCAACAAACCCCGGGGCATGAAGGAATGGGCATCGGGCGTGATCGTCGACAAGTCGGGCATCGTGCTGACCAACAATCACGTGGTCGAAGGGGCCGACGAAGTCACGGTGCACCTGGCCGACGGCCGCGAGTTCAAGGCCGAGGACATCAAGACCGACGAGCAAACCGATCTGGCCGTGCTGCGCATCAACGGCGCCGGCACGCTTGCCGCCGCCACGCTCGGCGACTCCGACGCCTGCGAAATCGGCGACTGGGTGATCGCCATCGGCAACCCCTTCGAGCTCGAGCACGACCGTCAGCGCCGGCATCATCAGCGGCAAGGGTCGCGAGCTGGGCTCGGTGCAGCCGGTCCAAGTTCCTGCAGACCGACGCGGCCATCAACCCGGGCAACTCCGGCGGACCGCTGGTCAACCTGGACGGCGAAGTGATCGGCATCAACACGGCCATCGCCAGCAACAGCGGCAGCTTCGCAGGGCATCGGCTTTGCCATTCCCAGCAACCGGCCAAGTGGGTCGATGAACCAGTTGATCAAGAAGGGGAGCGTCGAGCGGGCCTACCTGGGCGTCGCGATTCGGGAAGTCAGCCGCGACGCTGGCCGAGAAGTTCGGCGTCAAGCGCGGCGAAGGCGTGCTGGTGGCCGAGGTGTTGCCGAATTCGCCGGCCGCCGACGGCCGGCTTCAAGGAAGGAGACGTCGTCACCAAGTTCGGCGGCCACAAGATCCACGGCCCGCGTGATCTGCAAGAGCTGGTCGAACGCGTACCGGTCGACTCGCAATCAAAAGGTGACAGTGGTTCGCGACGGCAAGCCCGATGACGCTGACCGTCGTGGCCAAGGCGCATGCCCGAGGACGCGGCCGGCCCGGAGCGAACCGCCCCGGCACGGAAGACTCGCAGTCCTCGAACCGACAATTTCGAGAGCAGCAAGCTGGGCGCTGGAAGTCACGGACATGACGGCCGAAAACGCCGAATCGCTGGGCTTCAAAGGTCACGCGGGCGTGCTGATCAGCAAGGTCGACCCGGACAGCCCGGCTGCCGAGCAAGGTCTGCGGGAAGGCATGCTGATCATGAAGGTCGGCAAGAAGGCGGTGAAGGACGCGGCCCAGTTCCAGGCGGCTGTGAAGCACGAGTCGCTCAAAGACGGCGTGCTGCTGCTGGTCCGCACCAAGGCCGGCAACCGCTTGGTCGTGGTGCAAGAGTCGCAATGACCGGGCCGGTCCAACCGTCCGGCTAAGATATCGAAAGGGCGCTGATTCACTTCAGCGCCCCTTTCCTTGTGCCGATTGGCGGATGACGCCTGAAGCACGCGGTGCTAAACTCGGCTCAAGAAATCAGAGCCGATCGCAGAACGGTTTGGGGACCGGCCCGTTTTCCGACGTTCTTGGTTAGGCTGGAAAACACTCGTCGAGCTTGCACCCATGACCAATACGCTCTACTTGCCCGAATTGCGGGAAATGCTGGCCGAAAACAACACCGAGGAAATGCGCGAGTTCTCGCTGGCCTTGCACCCCGCCCGCACCGCCGAGTTCATGGAAGGCCTGACCGCGGCCGAAGCCTGGTCGATTCTGGTCCACGCCGACCCAACGACCCGGGCCCAGATCTTCGGCTATTTGGATCGCGACAAGCAAGTCGAGATCATCGAGTCCAGCGACCGCACGGAGATCGGCCAGTTGATCGGCGAATTGCCGGCCGACGATCGCGTCGACATTCTCAAGGCCGTCAATCCGGAATTCGTCGAGCAGCTCTTGCCGTTCGTGCCGGCGCTCGACCGCCGCGACATCCTGCGGCTGCGCTCCTACCCGGAGGGCACCGCCGGTGCCATGATGACTACCCAGTTCGCCCGCTTGCCGGAAGGGCTGACGGTCAAGCAGGCGCTGGACAACGTGGCCAAGCAATCAGAAGAGCTGGAGACGATCTACTACATTTACATCGTCGACCCGGAGGATCATCTGCGGGGGCTGGTTTCGGCCAGGCAGTTGGTTTCGGCGCTGGGCAAGCCCAATTTGCTGATCGACGAATTGATGGATCGCGAGTTGGTCACCGTCGACGTGGCGGACGATCAGGAACAGGTCGCGCAGAAAGTGGCCAAGTTCGACTTGCACGCCATCCCGGTGGTCGACGAAGAGCACCACATGCTGGGCATCATTACGCACGACGACGTAATCGATATCGTCCGCCAGGAGGCGACCGAAGACGTTCACCGCTTGGGCGGCGTCAACCCGCTGGTCGAAAACTATCTCGAGGCCGACTTCACCACCATCTGGCGCAAGCGGGCCGCCTGGCTGTCGTGCCTGTTCGTGGCCGAGCTGTTCACCTTCACGGCGCTGTGCATTTCGAAGACGCCATCGCCAAGGTCCTGGTGCTCAGCCTGTTCGTGCCACTGTGCATCTCCACCGGCGGCAACTCCGGCTCGCAGGCCGCCACGCTCATCACCCGCGCCATGGCGCTGGGCCAGGTGAACCTGGCCGATTGGTGGCGCGTGCTGCGGCACGAATTGCTGATGGGCCTGGCGCTGGGAATGACGCTCGGCGCGATCGGCTTTGCCCGCGCCTGGCTGACGCCCATCGAGGTGTTGGGCGGAACCGACCCGTTTCGTCTGGCACTGGTCATCTCGCAGGCCGTGGCCTTGATCTGCGTCTGGGGAACGCTGGTCGGCTCGATGCTGCCGCTGTTGTTCAAGCGGATGGGTTTCGATCCGGGCTACGCTTCAAGCCCGTTCGTAGCCACCTTCGTCGATGTGACCGGGATCATCATCTACTTTTCGATCGCCCAGGTCTGGGTGCTCTGACGGACCGCCGGGGCCGCCCTTCAGCAAGGCGATTCGGCTCGGCGAGCTTCACGCGAAACATCCGCCGGCTGTTTTCCGCTGGCCGGCCGCTGGCCGCGAGCGATGTACGCTGCGGTCTCGAAGGTCGTCAGAAATCGGGAACCGACGGGCCCACGTAAAGCTGCAAAACCTGGCTTTGCACTTTGATCGCCCGAATCAAGATCCAGATCTGCTCGGGCGTGAATTGCTTCGGATCGCTCTCGGCCAGCCGCTCCAATTCGTCGGTCATGGCGGCGTGCTGATCGGTGGCCGCCTGGATCCGCAAGCCCATGTCCTGCCAGGCCTGAGCCAGTGTCCGCTCGTCGGAGAGCGTTTCCAGATCGTCGGCGAAATTGCTGAGCAGGAGGCACAGTCGGGCCACGTCGCGCGGCACCGCCTCTGGCTGAATCTGCTCGATGCGCGGCCAATTGGTGACAATTCATTGCAGGCGTCTCACGGCCGAATACACGTGGCACGCGCCAACCGCGATTGCCGCACCCTCGGTCGACAACTCGGGCACAGCGCCACCTGAAAAAAACTTAGCACGCGGCGGCCGAATTCTACGAAATCGATTCAAGAAGCCCGGCGCCTTTGCCGAAAGCGAACCGGACCGGCGCCGGCCGCAGGCGTTAGAACGATTGTGCCGGCGCGAACCGGGGACCGTGACCGCTGGTCCCCGCTGCGTGTTCGGCGGCGGGGGCGTCAATTGCGCTGGATGGCAATGGCCTGGCTGACCGCCGTGCTGCCTTGGCAACGCGAGCTCAGCACGGCCTTGCGGGCTGCGCGGCCGGCCCGACGCGCCAACCTCAAGTCGGCCAGCAACCCGGTTCGGCAACGACTCGACGAGCTGACGACCGCCACCGGCAGCACCGTTGCCGATTGCCCGGCCACGGCCAGCGTCGAGCAGGGCTGCGGAACCAGGACTTGCTGCACGAGCGGCGCCGGCACCAGCTGCACCCCGGGAACCGTACCCGCCTGGGCAAAAGCCTGGGCCGCCGGAGCGGCGATGTTCACCGCAGGCACCGGTCCCGGAGCGGGACTCGGCGGACAAGCCCGAGCCGCCGCGCTCGCACTTATCGCAGCGACAATGGACAAGAACACTTTACGGACTCGCATGCTTGGCTTCCTTTTTCGACTGGCAAGGGAACAGGGGATGTTAAGGGGCTAGAGTTGAATGGCACCAGGTTATGGGTTGTAGGAGGCGACTCCGATCGCCGGCATGCGGGCCAAGCGAGTGCGAGTCGGCGATCGGAGTCGCCTCCTACAGACCGAGAAATTCGTAAACCTAGTGCCACTCGGGGTCGGAGGTGAGAGGATAGAAGGTAGGGAAAGACGAAAAACAGCCGAGGCGAAGGCCGAAAATCGAAAGTCGATCGCCTTCGCGGATTGACGGCCATGCCCCCTTTAGCGAAATGCCGCGACCAGGTTCGACCAACGCATATCGGCCGTAGGCGCTGCTGCGGCCACGCGGGGGAAATCTCCGGCCAGCCGGCCGGCCGGTTCCGAACCCGGCATTGTGCAAAAGGCCATCGCACTGCGGGCGTCGACCTGGATCCGCGTCGCGTCCGATGGACCTGGCACACTCGATGGCGCCGCCTGCGGCTCGACCGGACACGAACCGCTCGTGCAGCCGGCCGCCCGCTGGAACAACTGCTCCACCACCGCACCGCCGGCTGTGCCAGCTCGGGCACTGGGAACGAACGTGCTCGGTGGAATTTGAGCGGGCACGGCAATGCTCGCCGGCAATGCAGGCGAAAGATTGCACCCGCGCGACGAGCTCACGTTGCAGCCGCTCGAGCCGGCATTGCAGCCGGCCGACGCTCCGCAACCGCTGCCACCACAGCGCCGGCGCAATATTTGCGCCTGGACGTCGCTGGCCACGCCCAGGCCGATGGCCGCCACACAAGACAGAACGAGAAATCGCTTCATCGAAGCCTCCTCCAACAGATAGAGAAAAGGGAAACAAGGAATGACGAACCGGGAGTGAATGACCGGCATCGCGGCCAATCCGCGGCCGTTTGGTCGCTGGCTTTGGGTCACTCGTCGATCATGGTTTCCAGCGTCCTAGCCACGCTCTTGTTGGCCGCCGAAAAGTTGGCTGGCGTGCCGATCACTTTGAGCCGCTGGAACTCGCGAAATAGCTGCTCGACTTTATCGAACCACGGCGCCCACGCGCCCAGCCCGCCGCCGAGCGACATCGCGCACATCGCTTTGGTTTGGGCGAACAAATCGCCGCCGGCAAACATGCCGCCGTCGATCGCGCCGGCCGCCTGACGAAAACCGCTGGCGATCTGCAATTGCTCCGTCCGTCGATTGGCTGACTTCACTTCGGCCGTCCACTGCCGCACGACGCGCTCGGGTCGGCGGCGGCCGGTTTTGGCGCCGCTGTCGCCGGCGCGGTCGCGCCGGCGGCGGGCAGTCGGTTCGCAACTCGAGCGCGTGATACGCCT
This sequence comes from uncultured Planctomycetia bacterium, assembly GCA_963699445.1. Lineage (GTDB taxonomy): Bacteria > Planctomycetota > Planctomycetia > Pirellulales > PALSA-1355 > CAWCAX01. The sequence goes on along the minus strand of CAVOTX010000010.1, from coordinate 434,352 downwards.
GTGCGACCGAGCCGTCCGCGCCGGCGACCGCCACCAGAAATACGTAGGTTCCCGGAAATCGGCTGGTGAAGTCGGCCTTGGCTCCGCCGTCGTAGACTTTCAGGCCCACCGTGCCCGGCGGCATCACGGTCCAAACGTACGACTTGATGTTGCCGGAAGTAGCCAGGTCGAGATTCACGCGATCGCCGACGATTTGCGACGGCGATACGCCGTCGAACTGCACGGCCGCCGGCGTGGGCACCGGTGCGACGGGTGGCGGAGCCGGGACGACTGGCGGTGCGTCGGGTGGCGCGTCGGCGGCCCGGGCGGCCGGCTCCGACGGCACAAGCGGCGGCTCGGCGAGCCACGGCCGCGCTGGCTGCGGCGCCGCAGTGGAATCTAAAAACGCAGCGAAAGATGGAATCGGATCCGGTTGCGGCGCCGCAGCGACAAACGGTGCGGCCGGCGAAACGACGGCCCTCGTCGGTGCCTGCGGCGCCTGACTCGGGCCAGGCGCGACCGCAGCCGCGCCGAACACCAGGCTGACGCCGCTAATCCAGGCGCAGAGTGCGGTGCGGATCATGGCAGCACCGGCTGGGAAATGCGGGGGTACTCCAGGCTCGTCAGGCCCTCGACCAGGAACGTCAACAGATCGGATTTCTGCGCTTCGCTCAGACCCAGCGGGCGCACGCGTTGGTCGGCCAGCGGATCGCGGCGCGGTGCCGCATCGCGCACGAATCGGCCCCCCGCGTTGTAGTGATCGATGACGTCGCCCAGCGTGGGCAGGCCGCCGTCATGCATGTAGGGAGCCGTTCTCGCCACCTCGCGCAAACTGGGCGTCTTGAACGCGCAGCACGTTGGCGCTGGCCGGTCCATCGCCGACGATCGCTGCGCGGCCCGGGTCGGGATTGGCGGCTCGTGCGGCGAATCCATTGTTATGGGCCAAAGCGTCGCGAAACATCGGCGGCTTGTGGCACTCGATGCAGCCGGCGGACGTGAATATTGCCAGGCCCCGACGCGCCGCCGCCGACATGGCGCCAAGGTCGCCAGCCAGGTAGCGATCGATCGGCGCGTCGACCGCGGTCACCGTCCGCTCGAATGCCGCCAGCGAAGCGGCCAACCGCGACTGCGAGATTTCGGGCGTGCCGAAGGCGGCGGCAAACAACGGCGGATAGCCCGGGATGCGGGCAATCCGGCCGAGCACTTGCCCGATCGTTTGCTGACCCATCTCGATCGGATTGGTGATCGGCTGCGTGGACTGGTCGACCAGCGACCTGGCGCGCATGTCCCAGAATTGCGGACCGTCTTGAAAAGCGGCGTTGATGATCGACGGCGTATTGCGCGTGCCGGGCAACCCGCGGCCGCTCCGGATCCGGCCGACGGCCACGCGCCGGCCGTCGGCCCAGCCGTGCGCCGGATCGTGACAGCTTGCGCAGGACGTGCTGCCATCGACGGACAGCCGCGGGTCGAAGAATAGCTTATGGCCCAGTTCGATCCGGCTGGGCAAACGGTTGCCGCGGCTCGACTGCGTTCCGAAGAAATCGGCACGATCCGTGCCGGTCCCGATAGTCGGGATCGTTTCGACGACGACGGCAGTTCGATCGGCCGGCAGCGGCGGCTGCGCGTGAGCGGAATGCGACACGAGGAACAGCCAGCCGTGCAACGTCAGCAGCGCCCAGTGGCGGAACTTGGGGGCCGATGTCATCGAAGCGCTCCTGGAAAAAACCTGCCGTGGCAAGTTGCCTCGGCCCTTGTGCGTCGCGTCTCGCTCAGCCAGTGGCATTCACGATTGCGCTCCGCCGATCGCTTGCAGGTCGGCGTAAGAGCGGTCATGTCGAAGCCGTTGGGTGCGCTCTGGGCGCCGGTGACCCAATCGGCCGAAACGATCGCGTAGGCTTCCTCGCAATACAGAGCGAACCAGGCCCAGGTCATCTTTTGCAGGGCGCCCCAGGTGATGCAGGTGAGGAAGTCCTGGTCGTAATCGACCACGTACACGGCGTGCCCGCCCCATGAGCCGGGCGCCCAGGTGGGGTGCAGCGCGGGAAAGTGGAATGTCGGCACCGACCAGACTTGTTGATCCTTGGAAGCCAGCGGCAGACCGACGCCGATGTACAGCCCGCCGAACAGGTAGATCGCCTCCTGCACTTCGCGAGGCGACTGCGGATGCACGGCCGCGTAGGCGCCGATCTGGTGGCCGCCCACGCCGCTGCTGCGCCAGTAATTGAGCACGTCGATCTCAACCGCGCCGTTGTCGTTCGCGCCGGTCGTCGGGTCGTAACCGCTGACTGCCTCATATGCCGTCAAAATGTCGCTGTCGGCCAGCGTGACTTCCGTGCTGCTGTTTGCCGTCCAGCTCTGGATCGCATGGCCGGCGGCGGCGCAGGTGCAATCGCCCAACGTATCGTTGAGCATCATGCCCCACGGGCCGCCGGCCTTGGTCGACCAACTGACGCTCGCCGGCGGCGGTGGCAAAGCGGCACTCGTATAGCGGGCAAAACGGAGCGTGCGCGGGTCATGTCGCGGTGGAAGCTTGCCGAGTTTTCGATTCGCAATCATGGGTGGCGACAGGGGGAAGAGAGTAGATGGTAGGAGGTAGGAAAAGGCCTTCGGGTGACGGTTCGAGGGCGGAGGTTCGAGATCCGTGCTCTAAGAGAATCAGCCGAGCCTCCGGCCCGTCGTTCCCTACCCTCTTTCCTCTACCCCGATGCTCCCTTGAACAGCGGGATGATCTGCGTGATGAACGACAAAATCTGCGGCAAGTTCTGGATCAAGATGTCGATGATCTGGCCGTTACGCCAACCGCCCCGTGCTCGGCGAGCATCGCCTGCACGGCGTCGGCCGTGACCGGCGCCGCGACCAACGGAAAATCGTCGAGCATCGTCACCACCAGGTCGCCGGCCGTCTTGGCCGCGTCCCAGCGGGCTTCGAGCCCCTCGGCCGACTCGACGGCCATCACGTCGCCGGCAAGCTGCGGAATCTGCTGCCAATGGCCAAGCGCCCATTGGGCGTACGGCATCGCGGACGCGGGCAGGGACGAGAGATCGACACTCATGGTTTCTCCTTACGGTTCAAGGCGGACAGTTCCGATTCAAGACTCCAATCCGGCAGCGTTTATCGGACCGAATACGCTCGCCGGGCCAACGACTGCAGCGTGGCTGCGTCGGTCGCGCCGGCCAGGCGCTGCACTTCGCGGCCGTGACGATCGACGGCGATGAACGTGGGCGTCGTCTGAATGCCCAAGGTCCGGCAAACGGGATCCGCGTCGCTGGCTCGATAACGCACAACCCGCACGCCCGATCTCTCCAGCCGGGCCAGAGTCGGTTCGATTTGCCGGCAGGCCGGACAGCCCTCTTGCACGAACTCGACCAGGCCTTGCGCTTGCGCTTCGGCCGTCGTCAGGCACACGATTGTCAGCCAGCACAAAACAGGTCGCATGAGAACGGCTCGCACAGTTCGGCGCGAATATGCAAAAACGAAAAAACCCGCAGTCGAACGCGCCTTTTGGGGCGTTCGACTGCGGGCTCTGGGTGTCAGATACCTGGCCGAGTTAATCAGCGCCGGCGGGATTGATTTGGCCGCCGGCGCTTGCTGTCGTCAACGGGGCCTATCTTAGCGATTGGCGGCCGATTGGCAAGGAAGTTTTCGAGCCAGTCGGGCAGCGCAGATTTCTGTGATCGGCGCAGCGGGCGCGATCGCGGCTGTCTCCTGGCGTTCGCAACTCGAGACCCCTTTTTGATTTCAGGCTCTCAGGTCGTTCGACGACGTCGGGCCGCAATGAACAGGCCGATCGCACCTGCTGCGCAAAGGACGAACGACGACGGCTCGGGAACCGTGTGCAGTCCGATATCGAACCAGTAGCTTTGCGCGGTGAATACGTAGTTCGGATTTGTGGGGAACACGCCGCCGACGGAGCCGGGAATCACGTTGCCGTTGAAAATATCGACATTGCCCACGCTGCCGGGATCGAAATAGACGACGTTTCCGGTCTGAAACTCTCCCGACACCAGGACGCCGCCCGCCGGCACGGTCACCACCGGATGATTCCCGCCGACGGTGAACTGTGCGTCGTTCAAGCCGCTGACGGCCGTGATCGGATCGCCCTGCAACAACAGGGTGAAATTCGCGCCAGAGTCCGTGCCGCCGCCGGTGTACAAAGCGACAAAGGGAGTCACCGTCTGGCCCGCCCCGCCGGCGCCCGTAAAGAAGTTCACCTGGTCTAATTTAACTGGCGTGGATAGCGCAGGCGAGTAGGCGTCAGTCGAAAAGATGTACGTCAGATTCGACACGCCGTCTGCTCGGTTCGAAGAGGTGAATGTGGCGCCGGAGCTGGCGGCATTGCCAATGTAAATCTCGCTGGCCGGCAAACGCGAGCCGCCGAAGGTCGCCAATGCGAGCAGGCTCATCGAGATTGCAAAAGGCTTTCGCATGATCGTTTTCTCCTCTAATGAGTTTGACGGTCGACTTCGTTTGAGTTGTCGTGAGGAATGTCGACGCTGAACGGAACCGATTCAGCTGCTGACAACCTACCAACGTAGTCGGGGGATTCTTCGCTGACTAGCGCCTCGTCCACGCGCCGTCGTTCGGATTTGACAGGCACGTGACGGTCGGGCAATGCGAAGATGCCTGGCGCGGCGCTGCTCTCGGAAACCGAGGTGCCGTGCAGCGCGCACAAGAACGGCAAGGGAGGATTCCAGCTTGCCCGCGCACGGATTCAGTCGAAAAGCCGATTACAATTTAGTGCTGGAAGCAGGATTGTTACCCGCGAAAAAGCGTATTTGCTCGACTTTTCCCGGCCAGCGAAAGAATGATGGCAATCTAGGCAAGACGAGCCGCCGGCAATGAAATCTGGGCCGTCGGCCAGCCGAGCCCGCAGCGGTGATTCAGCCGCCCTTTGTGCCCGGCATGCTACCGACCGTTCCTGGGGCTGGCCTCCCCGCTAGACCGCCCAGCCAGCCGCCGTGCCCCGCTCGCCGGCCGCCCGTCAGGGCGGGGAGGACTATCGGCCCACTGGGACCGGGGAACCAGCGGCGGGGATTACCGGGCTGGCCTGGGCTTCACGAGTACCCAACCATCTTCATCTGGCCCAAGGCCAAATGAATGGTACTCATTCCGGCCGTCTTTGCGACGGACACGGCAATCGAACCAGGGCCTACCACCGCGCCATTTGGAAATCCTCAGCGGGCGTCCCCGCTCGATCAGAAGGCGAATGAGCCGCCTGGTTGATGCGGGTACGCCGTAGTCCGGGCACTCCCAATTGGTGGGGAGCTGAACAAATCTAATTCTGTCGCCAACCCGCAGACTTCGCGCTCTCATGCTCTCCATCGTACCGCGCCGAAATCCAACGGCGACAAGTGGGGGCCAAACCAGCGGCGGCGAGCGCCACCACTCGCCTGCCGACCGTCAGGGCGGGGCCTCGAGCAACTCATGATCCTGACGGATTGTGGGTCGCTGGGTCAGTTTCGTCGCCAGCGGTACGGGTTCACTTTGAATCCGACGATTCCGGGAAAACCACCTGCCGGCTGGTACAATGGTTCGGCGAAACGCCGGACGATACGGAGGTGCTACCGTGCCCGGGTCCGTCGCAAAGAGGGGAGATCGCCACCGAAAGGTGCCCCTACCATTTTCTAGCGTACAGAACTAGCCATGCCGCGCGGCAATCAATCTGGCGCAACGCAGCGACCCCCCAACCCTCTTCAAGGAAGGAGTTCCTCATGTCTCGAACGTCAACAGCCCCGACGACCGCGGTCTTCAGGGAAGTTCCCGCCGACAAGACTGGGGTTCGTTCGTTGCGTGTGAATGTTCCGGAAGAGGAACTCGCCGAATTGCGCCGGCGCATTAACGCGACAAGGTGGCCCGACCGGGAAACGGTCGCGGATCAAACGCAGGGCGTGCAGCTCGCGACGACGCAGGCACTGGCCCGCTATTGGGCGACCGATTACGATTGGCGAAGGTCGAGGCCAAGCTGAACGCCCTGCCGAATTTCGTCACCGAAATCGATGGGCTGGACATCCATTTCATTCACGTTCGTTCGAAACATGAAAATGCGTTGCCGCTCATCGTCACCCACGGGTGGCTGATCCATTACAACCGCTTACCAAAGGGCGGACACTTCGCCGCCTGGGAGCAGCCGCAACTTTTTTCAGCGGAAGTTCGCGCGGGGTTCAGATCGCTACGATCATAGACGGCGAAATTGGCAGCCTGATCTGAAAGACACGATCCATAGCCCAAATGTTCGCAGTGCAACAGGAGGGCTTCGATCTTCCCAGCTCTCCTGTTTTGACCAAGCAAAATCAGGCACATTCCGTAGTCCAGCAGAAAGAGTGTTCCATGTCACATCACTTTGATACTCCAACCGCCAGAGAAGACCCGCGCATCTGCGTAAACGATTTTTATTTGTTCGATGGGGCCGCTGGCACGACCGTTATGGCCATGACGGTGAACGCCGATGCGGGATTGTCCGCACCGGATACATTCCGAGATGAGGGCCTGTACGCTTTCCGCTTCGACCTGAACGGCGACGCGCGGGAGGAGCTTACGTTCAAGTTCAGGTTCGGCGACCCCCGCCATGCCGACGGAATCGAGCATCGCCACGTCCAGGACTGCCAGGTTCGCATGGCAAGCGGCGAGGATGCCCTTCACGGCCTCGGCGGCGAGTTGCTTGTCGAAGGCGAAACCGGCGAATTCGTCGGCCGATCGGGGATACGGGCCTACGCCGGACTGGCTCCGGACCTGTTCGCCATCGATGCCGCGGCGGTGCATGGCTTCATTACATCGTTCTACAAAGAGCAAAAGTACATCCCCCAAGCCTTCGTTAATCGAAGGAATTTCTTCGCCAATCGGAACGTTTCGGCGATCGTGCTGGAAGTCCCCAATCGCCTGATTGGGGAAGGCACGGTCCGAGCCTGGGCGACGGCTTCACTCGTCGGTCATGCGCCGGAGGTCCAGGTGTCACGCTGGGGGCTGCCGATGATCACGCACATCTTTCTCAGCGATCACAGCAAAGGCGATCTCAAGGAAGCCTTCAACCGTTCCTTGCCTCGTGACGATGTGGCTCAATTCTCGGAACCCATCGCGGCGTTTGTGCGGAATATGACAACGTACGCGAACACGTCGGGTAACCCTGCTGAGTACGGGAAACGTATCGCCGGTGTTCTCTGTCCGGCGACGCTGCCCTACAAAATCGGCACATTTGCCTCCTTCGATTACGCCGGGTTCAACGGTCGCGCCCTGGGAGATGACGTCATGGACGTGATGCTGACTCTCGCGGCCAACCAGGCGCTGAGTGACGGCGTCGCTCCCGACCGCCAGCGCATGCGGGGCGAGTTCCCCTACTTCGGCGAGCCGTACACCCACGACGAACAGCACGGCGTATCGCCCGCGGCACATCCTACGACAAAGTGACATCGCGCACGAAGAATTACTTCTTAACGACCTTGTACTTCAATGCGAAGGACGTCTCCATCCCGGTTGCCGTGAGCGTTTTCCCTGACGAACTCTATCCAGCCCCACGGAGTTGGACAGTGAAGGCGTATCCCAAACTGATCCATTACAACCGCATACCAAAGGGCGGACACTTCGCCGCCTGGGAGCAGCCGCAACTTTTTTCAGAGGAAGTTCGCGCGGGGTTCAGATCGTTGCGATCATCGACGGCGAAATTGGCAGCCTGATCTGTAAGGGCCAGTCATCAGGGAGGAATCATGAAACTCACAGGCAAGAAGGCTCTCATCACCGGCGGAAACAGCGGCATCGGCCTGGCCACTGCCCGCCTTTTCGTTGCAGAAGGCGCTGAAGTCGCGATTACCGGCCGGGACCAGAAGACGCTGGATGAAGCAGTCGCCGAACTGGGACCCAACGCGCGCGGCTATCGCGCCGACGTTACCGTGGCGGACGACCGGAAGCGGCTCTTCGCGGATCTTGCCAAGGATTTCGGCAAGCTGGACATCGTCTTCGTCAATGCCGGCATCTCCGGCCGGACCCCTACCGGCTCGACCGACGAGGCGATTTTTGAGAATGTCATTCGTACCAACCTCAATGCCGCTTTTTTTACGGTGAATTCAGCTGCCCCTTTGCTGAACGAGAACGGCAGCATCATCTTTAACGGATCGGTACACAACCATCTGGGCCAAGCCGGTGTGGCCGCATATGCGGCCACGAAGGGCGGCGTTGTCTCCATGGCGCGTTCTATCGCCGCCGATCTTGCACCGCGCAACATTCGTGTGAACGTCGTGGCGCCAGGCGCGACGAAGACTCCCATTTGGAATCGCGGGCCACGCGCTTCGATATCTGCAGATGAATCCGCCAAGCTGGCCAAAGCCATGTCGTCCAGGATTCCACTGGGCCGCTGGGGTGAGCCGGAAGATCTTGCCAAAGCCGTACTTTTCCTTGCCTCAGATGACTCCTCCTACATCAACGCCATCGAGCTGATGGTCGATGGAGGCGCGACGGGCGCACCGTGGGGAGCCCCCATTTTTCACGAATAACCTCGGAGCCCGCACGCGTCCAATGAGCGCATACGCTGCTGGCCCCCGGCTTACTCCGCCGGCGCTGGTTCGATACTGCGCCGGCGCCGGTTAGGTTGATCACGAGTTCGGCTGCTTTCATGGGAGGTGTTATGGCCACCGCAAAAGTCGAACCGCTCGACATGAAGCTCGAAGTCGTGGTGCTCGGCGTTTCCGACGTCGACCGCGCGAAGGCGTTCTACGAGAAGCTCGGCTGGCGGCTCGACGCCGACCACGCGACGGGCGACGACGGGCGCGTCGTGCAGCTGACGCCGCACAACTCGGACGCCTCGATCATCTTCGGCAAGGGAATCGCGTCAGCCAAGCCTGGCTTGGCCGACGGCCTGGTCCTCGCCGTGGGCGACCTCGACGCCGCCCGCGACGACTTGATCGCCCGCGGCGTCAACGTGAGCGAGGTCTTTCACTACGCCGGCGGCGTCTTCCAAGCCGGGGAGAACGCACGCGTGGGCGGGCGCGACCCGCAAGGTCGTTCCTACTACTCGTTTGCCTCGTTTGAGGATCCGGACGGGAACGGCTGGCTGCTCCAGGAGGTCACGACGCGGGCTCCCGGCCGCGAATGGAAGTTGACGCGCGCACCAGCCGTGGACGTCGCAACCCTGGCCCAGCTTCTCCGCGAGACGGCGGAGCACCACGACCACTACGAGAAGACGCACGCCGAGCACCACTGGTGGGACTGGTACGCGGCCTACCTGAGCGCGCGTCAGAACGGCAGCAGTCCGGGGGAGGCCGCCGCCGCCGCCGACCGCTACATGGAGGAGGCCCTTCATGTTCTTCCCCGATGAGGACCGTTCACCCCGCGGGGCCCATCCCGCTGCCATTCGCGATGTGCTTGTGAATTCATGATTTTTTCCTCGCCCGCGTGGCAAAGGTTGATAGATTAAAAAAATGTAAAACGGGGCAGTACCGGAATATCCAGAAAAAGTTACCCGCTGGAAAATGAGGCCATCAAAAAACATGTGGCCTGGGTCAAAAAGCAGAAATGAACGGAATTGGCTGTCGAGCCGTTGAAGCAGGTGTGCCGATGCCCAGACAGAATCGTGTGAATCCATTTGGTGAGATCATTGCCACGCCTGAGCGGGGAACATTCATGGGCAATCGTGGCGTTCTCCATGACGATGAAGGCCGCATCAGGCGGAAGTGGCAAGGAAAGCGATGGATCGTGTGTGTGCTGGAGTTTCGGGGCCGCAAGCGGAAGGTGATGACGCCAAGTCGTTACACCGAACTCTTCTTCCTAGACGAAGCAACCGCTCTGGCAGCCGGGCACCGTCCCTGCGCCGAATGTCGGCGGGAACGGTTCAAGTCTTTTTGCTGCGCCTGGCAGCAGGCTCATCCTCAGAAAGGTGGCTCGCAGCCCTCGGCCTCTGACATCGACACCTGCCTACATGCAGAGCGGGTGGCCCCAAAGAATCTCTCCGTGGCAAACCTGGCTGATTTACCGAATGGCGTCTTCGTCAAATTTGCGGAAGAACCTTATCTGGTCCACAACGACTGGTTACTGGCCTGGTCGGCGGGAGGCTACACGAAACGCATGGACCGTCCGCACAATGCCGAGGTCATCGTCCTGACGCCGAAATCGACTGTGGCGACGATTCGTGCTGGCTACGTCCCCGAAATCCACACCTCAGCGAACCGATGGGGGGATGGGCCATGAGCCAAACGACCATAGAAGATCGCTGTCGGGGTGTGCTGATTGGCCTGGCCGCTGGGGACCGCATCGGTGGGCCGATCCGCATGCCTCAGGTTGATGGCCTGATCGTCCATATCCCGAACTGACCCTGCTGGAGGAAGGCCATGGAACGAGAGATTATTCGCGTCGAACCGTTCGACACCAATTTCGAGAAATGGGGCGCGCCCGTCTCCGTCTGCACCCGGGCGGGGAACATGGTGTTCGTCTCGGGCATGCCGCCGTTCGACCCGGAGACCGGGGAGATCGCAGCCAATGCGCCGTTTGAGCGCCAGGCCGAGCTGATCCTGACGCAGATGAAGACCGTGCTCGAGGCGGCCGGGTCGGACCTCGACCACGTCCTGAAGTGCAACGTGCTGTGCATCTCCAAGGACCGCTTCAAGACCTTCAACGAGATCTACAAGCGCTTCTTCCCGACCAATCCGCCGGCGCGGATTTTCTTCTGCGTGCCGGAGTGGACCGGCCCGTTCGACATCGAGGTCGATTGTATCGCGCTCACGAAGAGCTGAGACCGGGGACCGGCAGGGCCGCGCTGGCGGGCAGCAGGTCCGCCAGGGCTGCGCAGGCACGGCACACAGAAGGCCTCTGCACCCAATTCCGGGTATCGGCCAACCGACTCGAAAGCATCATCGGCCAATTCGTCAAAGATGCTTGGCTCGGCCCCGAGGCCGCGGCGATGCTCAAGGCGGAACTGCCCCAGCAAGCCCGCTCGCCCGCGAAATCGGTGCTGGCGGCGGACAAAGACACGCGGGCGAGGCTCGCCAAGCTCGAAAAGCAAATCGAGGCGCGGGCAGGAGAACCTATCGCTGGCCGATCCCCAGGACGTGGCCGCCTGCCAGAAACTTCTCTCGGGCTGGCGAGCCCAGCGGGACGAGCTAAAAATGCCCTTGACGCAACAGCACGGCCGCCAGCGAGCCGCCGGCCCGGACCTCGATAAGACCGTCGACGCGGCGATGCGAGAGCTAGGGCGGCTACGCGAGCAAATGGCAAACGCCAGCCTTCAGACAGCACGGGCGGCGGTCGCGACGTTGTTCTCTGAAATTGGGCTGCTGTTTCACACGCGAGAGGGCGGCAAGGGACGACATCACCTCGCCCGCGTGCTCATCCAGCCGAAAAGTCAAATACACTTTTATGCGGGAAACAGGATTTGAACCTGCACGGTATTACTACCACCAGGCCCTCAACCTGGCGCGTCTGCCAATTTCGCCATTCCCGCGGGAAAATGGTTCCTTCCCACCGAGTCTAAGACTTTTGCGCCGGGCGTCAAGGCAATGGCGATACGGGGACACGACCCGCCGAATCAACCGGCGCTGCTTGTACGCCGGCAATCAATTCAACGCAAACGCGATGCGCTGTTTAGCCCCGCCGCAGAATCAGTAGCGCGCCGTCGCGGCCGGCCAGTTCCGCAGGCAACCGGCTGCGCACCCGTTCGGCGGCCAGATCGGCCAACCGCTCGACGCTCTGCGATCCGTCGAAGGCCGGCATCTCGGCCAACCCAGCGTTAATCTGGGACCAGGCCGTCGCCGCGGGCGCGGCGCCGCCGATTGCGTATGCGGCCACCAGCGCGCCGGGCTTGATGCGGCGCGACATCTCGACGATCGACACCGACTCCAGGCCGCCGAGCACCGGCGCCGGCTCGCCCAGCGCGCCCCACCCGGCCGGTTCGAGCAGCAACGCGCGCACCGCGCCGGCGGCCGAGAACCGCAGCGTATCGCGGGCCGAGTCGAGCAATCCGCAGAAGGCACTGATGCCGACGCTTTCGGCCGACAAACTGGCCAACACTTCATGGGCGCGAAAAAGTGCCTGGCTCGTGCGGGTCAGATCGGGCGCCTGGGTCCGCAGCGCGCTGCGCAGCTCGGCGGAGGCGAGCGTGCCGGCAAAACCGTCCTCGATCGCGGCGCCGAGCGTCACGGCCAATCGCCCGTCGGCCGCCGCAAACCAATCGAAGAAGGCCCCGCCCAGTTGCCGCTCGGCCAGCGTTCGCCCGGCCACCTTCCAGCCGTCCACCAACGGCAGGATGCGCGGCCGGCTCTCGGCCGCTCGCTGGGCTGCGGCTGCCAATTGGCGGCGCTCGCCCTGGCTGGCCCGGGCGTCGGCCAGGAGCACGTCGCGTTCCAGTTCGGCGGCCAACCGGCCGGCCACGACTTCGAGCAGATTGGTTTGCTCGTCGCTGAAATCGCGCGTGGCGTGGCTGTAGACCCAGAGCGTGCCGAGCGGCGTCGTGGAGCTGGAGACCGGGACGCAAACGGCGGCGCCGCACGGTTCGGTGCTCGCCAATATTCGAACATGGCCGGCTCGGAGAGCACAACCGCGTGTCCCAGCAGGGCTTCCAAGTCGGCAAGCGCGCCGCGCAGCGGACGCGGCGGGGCGGCCAGTTTTCGCTCGGCGAGCCCCCAGCAAGACCGCAGCTTGAGCGACGTGGTGGCCGAGTCGAGCAGATACAAACCGGCCGCCTGGCAGCCCACCGCTTCGGCGCCAGCCTGGAGCACGGCGGCCATTCGCTCGGCCGTTTGGGCCGGCGCTTGGGGACGGGCCACCACAGGAATGTCCGCGGCCAACTCGGCCTCGCGCTCGACCAGTGCCCGACGTAGCGCGCAGGTTTCGCTCCACAACCGGGCGATGGCCTCGGCCAGAGCGGCGGCCTTCTTGGCCGGCGCCGGACGGCCGGCACCGGGGAGTCTTTGATCAGCCGCGACCTTAATGAGTCTGAGAGGTGCTCCGACGCCCGGCTCGGCCGGGGCAGACCACATAAGGTCGGCATGCTGATTATTGCCGTCGCACTGGCCGCATTCGAGCCGCCAGCCGAGCGCGAGTTCGAAGGCCTGGCAAACCTCTGCCAGCGTCGTGCCCTGTTCGGGTGCCAAGTCGGCGCCGTCCGCCCCTGGATCGGCGAGCCGCAAGAAAACGGAAGTCGAATCGTCCACCGTCACGACACCACCAGCCCTGTACGAGAGCCAAGTCGATTCCGTGACTGGACTTGCCGAGTAGGTCGGAGGCGGCGCGCGGTGCGCGTCTCCTGGACCGGCTATCCTGCCGGGCCCGAAAACTCATCCATGATCGGCAGAGTTTTACATCGGCTGGTGGCAACCGGTTTCTGAAATCGGCTTGACAACATTCTGCTTTCGGCATTCGCGGCTGCTGGCATCTCAGCGCAGCAGGTTCAGCAGCACGACGCCCATGATCAACAGCATGGTCAGGTTCATCGCCCAGGCCCAGGCCACTCGTCGGAACATTCGGGGCGAGAGCCGCTCGTGGCGCTCGGCCAAGATAACGAGCAGCACGACCGAGTAAATGTTCAAAAGTGGGGGCAAGCACACGCTGCCCAGGATGGCGGCCAGCCAGGCCCGCTGCGCCAGCGCGTCGGCGGCCTGTCGTTGCTGCCGCAAGACGCCGCTCGCCGGCTTGATCGCGGCCAGCGTCGGATGCAGCGGAGCCTCGAAGGGGTTACACGCCGCGGTCGCGCCGCAGCGTGGGCAAAGCGCACTCGCCGAAAGCAGGGCCGCGCCGCACGCAGAACAGCGCGATTCCCGCACGGGCAGCGGCAATATCTCGGCTGCCGGCGGCTTGGGCCGCACGGTCGTCTGGGGGTCTGGCGGCGGGACTTCATCGGCATCGCCCGGGCCGCGCTGCCGGCCGCAGGCCCAGCAAACCTCGAAATTGGCGGGCACCCGTTCGCGGCACTGCGAGCAAATCCAGGCCGCGGCGTGCGACGGGCCGGAATCGCCGGCCGGCGGCGCTGCTTCGTCGGCGAGCAACTGTCGGGCTCGCAGATCGTCGGCCGAATCGACTTGCAGCTTGACGCCGCCCACCGCGTTGCCCAAGTACCAAAAATTGCCGACCAGCATCTCGTCGACCACGATCGCCTCAATGCCCTGCGAGGCCAGCAGCAATCGAGCCGCGTGCGCTTCGGCAGTCGTGGGGAAATTACCAACGGTCGAGAGGCGCTTTTCGGGCATGGGATCGCAATGATCGGCGGAAACCGCAAGGCCTGCGCCGCAGGCCCCGGCGCGCCGGCCCAGTTGTGGCAAGAAGGGCGCACCGCGAACCGGCGCCGGCAATTACTCTTTGATCAAGTCCTTGACCGTCTTGCCGGACGGAATCATCGGCAGCACGTGCTCCTGGTAGGGCACCTGCACGTCGAGCACGAACGGGCCGTCGTAGTCGATCATTTCCTGGATCGCGGCCCGCAATTCGGACCGCTCCTTGACGAACCGTGCGCCGCAACCGAAGCCCTTGGCGATCGCCACGAAATCCGGATAACGGATCGGCGGGCCCATGCCGTCTCCCTGCCCGGTCGCCTCGGGATTATCGATGGGGCCGAGATAGGTGTGGGCCCGATTGCCGGCGTGGAAGCGGTCTTCCCACTGCACGACCATGCCCAGGTGCTGATTGTTGAGCAGCAGCACCTTAACCGGAATCTTCTCGCAAAAGCAGGTGGCCAACTCCTGCACGTTCATCAGAAAGCTGCCGTCGCCGTCGATATCGACCACCAGCTTGTCGGGGTGGGCCACTTTGGCGCCCATGGCGGCGGGCAGGCCGAAGCCCATCGTGCCCAAGCCGGAACTGGACAACCAGGTTTGCGGCTCGCGAAGCTTGTAGTATTGGGCGGCCCACATCTGATGTTGTCCGACGCCAACGCTGACGATCGTGTCGCGCTCGCGCGTGAGTTGCCACAGTTCTTCGATCGCCGACTGCGAGAGGATGCCCGGATATTTCTTGTCGTACTTGAACGGATCGCTCTGCTTCCAGGCGTTGATCTGGCGATGCCAGTCGGTCAGGTCCTCGGGCGGCTCGACGATCTTGTTCAGTTCCGAAAGCGCGTACTTGACGTCGCTGACGATCGGGATGTGGGCTTCCTTGTTCTTGTTGATTTCCGACGGATCGATGTCGATGTGGACGATCTTGCCGTGCTTGGCGAACTCCGAGAGCTTGCCGGTCACGCGGTCGTCGAAGCGCACGCCCAAGGCCAGCAGCAAGTCGGCCTGATCGACGGCGTAATTTGCGTACACGCTGCCGTGCATGCCCAGCATGTCGAGCGACAGCGGATCTTCGCCCGGAAAGGCGCCCAGGCCCATCAGCGTCATGGCCACCGGAATCTTCGTCTTGCGGACCAGTTCGCGCAGCTCCGGACTCGCGCCCGACAGAATGATGCCGCCGCCCGAATAAATCACCGGCCGCTTGGCGCGCTTGATGGCGGCCGCCACTTGGGCAATTTGTTCGGGGCGAGCCCGCCGGTCGTCGACGTGGTAGCCGGGCAATTGCATCGGCGCGTCGTAGTCGGCTGCGAACTGCGCCTGTTGCACGTCCTTGGGCAAGTCGACCAGCACCGGGCCGGGACGTCCCGACGTGGCGATATGAAAGGCTTCGCGCATGACGCGGGCCAGATCCTTGACATCGGTCACCAGATAATGGTGCTTGGTGATGCCGCGGCAGACCTCGACAATGGGCGTTTCCTGGAACGCATCCGTCCCGATCACCTTCGTGCCCACCTGGCCGGTGATCGCGATCAGCGGAATGCTGTCCAGCTTGGCGTCGGCTAGTACGGTAACCAGGTTCGTCGCCCCCGGACCGCTGGTGGCCATGCAAACGCCCGGCCGGCCGGTGCTGCGGGCGTATCCTTGGGCGGCGAACCCGCCCCCCTGCTCGTGCCGGGGCAAAACGGTGCGAATCCGGTCTTTGAACTTGGTGAGCGACTGGTGCAGCGGCATGCTGGCCCCGCCCGGATAGGCGAACACCACCTCCACGCCGTGGTTGATCAGCGACTGAACCAGGATATCGGCGCCGCATTGCAATTGCGTGCCGGCACGGCGGGCAGAGGTCGTAGCCACAGGAAGCAATCCTCTCGAACGACAAAAAAACAAAGTCCGCGCCGCGGTCCAACCCCGGCGGCCGAGCCGGTGCGACCGAACCCGAACGGTTTAGGATAGGTTGAATCGGCCTGCGATGCAACCGGAGGCGGTTCCTGCCTTTACGCTTCTTGGCTGGCGGAAGGAATCGGCCACCGCACAAACCAAATCGCCACAGGAACTAGGAGCGGAAACCGAACGGTTTGGTTCGCTTTTTCCAAGACGTCCGCGCGGGGAATGAACGACCGGCGGATCCGCAACACGGCCGACGATGGGCGCTGAATACGAATTGGGATCCAAAATATCGCCCTCGCCGGAAAGGTTCAGCCGGTCCCAAATGCCGATGTTGTCCGGCCCGGTGCCGACGTTGATCAAATCCTCGAGGAACCGCACGCTGCCATCGGCCAGACAAACGTTGCAGCCGCCGGCATGCAGGCTGCGCACGGTCTGCTGCCAGTTGGGCCAACTCTGGGCGCCATTGTCGTCGGAACAAGGCATGCCCAATTGCATCATTCTCGCTTCGGCCGGGCTGCTCGATTGCGGCGCAATGCCGGTCACGATCGATTCGATCATCTGGCAATTGGACGTGTCGTCGGCCTTCGGGGTAATCGCGTTGGGGCCATTGTCGTCTCCGTTCCAGCCGTGCGCGTACAGTGCGCTGGGGCAGGCGCCGCTCATCGCCCAGGTGCCGCGGGAATCGATTGAAACCAGTCCTGCGCAGTTCGCCCAGCAGGATCGTCTTGCTGGTGCCGTCGGAAATCTTCTTGATTCCGATCGAGATGTTGGGGCCCATGATTCCCCGATAGAGCGGATTGTTCCAGGAATTGAAGGCCGAGTCTTGAAAGTCGAGGCTGCCATTGGCGGCGTAGTTGCCTCTGGCCCAATTGGCGCCCAATCCGTAGGCCGAACCGTCGAACGGAACCTGGTTATAGGCGTCGGTCGGACAGAGCATGACATCGAGCGTCATGGCCCGAGCGTTCGCATTCGCCGGATCGGTAATGTATTTGGTCAGATCGAATTGGGCGCGGAAATTTTGCCCCTCGACGAACGGCAAAACCATGATCACCCAGTTCTCGCTCAAGTTGGGCGTATCCGACGTCGTGGTGTCGCCGTAGTTGACCCATTTCGACGACGGCGGAAAAACGTGCCAGACGTCGTGGTAATTGAGCAAGGCCAGCCCCAATTGCTTGATGTTGTTCGAGCATTGAGCGCGCTGCGCCGCTTCGCGCGCAGCCTGAATGGCCGGCAGCAACAAGGCAATCAAAATACCGATGATGGCGATCACCACCAACAGTTCGACGAGCGTAAAAGCACGGCGGACGCGCCGCATGGCCGGGCTCCTAGACAAACGAAGCACGAAAGGAGTCGTTATCTTAGCTCAAATCAATCCAATAATAAACTGGACAAATCCAGGAAAACGACTCCGGCGGCGAAAAACGGCGGATTACGGGCCGGAATCATCGCCGCCGCGGTGCGCGCGGCCACGCGGTGGTTCGCCCGTGCTCGACGTTTCAGCCCTCGTGCGGGCGGTCGACGAAACAGGGCCGCAATCGAGTTCGACTGCGGCCCTGCGATCCGTTTCAGGTGGAACGCTTGGAGTGCGCTTAGATCAGTTCGCGGACCGGCTCGCGGTCGTCGAGCAGGTACATCGGCCGGCCGTTGTTGTCCGGCAGCACGGTGGCCGGGTTGATACCCAGATGGTGATAGAGCGAGGCCAGCACGTTGCTCGGTGTCATCGGCGTGCCTTTGGATCGGTCGCCGTGCGAATCGGTCTCGCCGATCACCTGCCCGAGCTTGAAATTGCCGCCGGCCACCAGGCCGAATCCCGCCGGTCCCCAGTGATCGCGGCCGGCGCCGCTGTTGACGCGTGGGCTGCGGCCGAACTCGCCCCACATCACAATCGCCACGTCTTTGCCCAGTCCGCGTTCGTGCAGGTCGGTGACCAGGGCATGAATTCCCTGATCGATCCGCGGCAACTGCTTGCGCATCGAATTGAAATTGTCGCCGTGCGTATCCCACCCACCCGTGGCCAGCGTGACGACCGAGACGCCGGCTTCGACCAGGCGGCGTGCCTTGAGGAATTCCATGTTCTCGCGGCCGTAGCGATCGCGCACCGATTGCGGTTCCTTTTCCACATCGAAGGCCTCGCGGGCGGTCTTCGTGGTGACCATGTCGAGGGCCCGGGCGGTAAAGGCGTCGATGCCGGCCAACGAACCGCCGTAATCGACTTCGCGGCGAATCGTGTCCAGGTGCCCCAACAGCTCCTTGCGATTATTCAAGCGGTCGAGCGTCACCCCGCTGACCAGGCCCAAGTTCTCCAGCCCCGGTCCGCTAGGAACAAACGGCCGATGCGCCGTGCCCGTATACACGGGGTCTTCGGCTTTCGAGTTGTAGTTCAGGCTCACGTACGGGGGCAGACCATCTTGACGGCCTTTCAAATAACTGACGATCGATCCGAACGCCGGTCGCAGCATGCGATCGGGATAGCCCGTCATCACCTGGTGCGCACTGTGCTCGTCGACGAACTTGACTCCGCGCAGGACCGCCAGCTTGTCCATGATCTTGGCTTGCAGCGGCATCAGTTCGCAGATCTCGACGCCCGGCACGTTGGTCTTGATCGGCCGCAATTCGCCACGAAACTCGACCGGCGCCTCGGGCTTCATGTCGTAAGTATCGAGGTGCGTCGGACCGCCGGGCAGATAGATCATGATGACCGACTTGCCCGCGGCAACCGGCGCACCGGCCGCTTGTGCCCGCAACACGTCGGCCAGCGTCAACCCGCCCACCGTCAGGGCGCCCACCCGCAGAAACTCACGCCGTGATACGCCATCGCAGAACCGCTGTTTGCGCCCGAGGAACGTCAACATGGCAGGGCCTCCTTGGAAGCGAGGTGGGGTGGGATCCTTTTCGTAGTGGAACGCATTGTCCAACGTTTATGCGTTCTTGTCAATCAAATACATGCTTGTTTGAACAAGTTACAGGGCCCGGCAGTAGCAGGCACGGCGCAAAGGCTCGAATAGAACGGCGTTGGGCTGGGATTGGGAATTTGCCTGGAGTTACACTACCGCCATGCGCAACCGAATGCAGTCGTCCGACAAAGAGCCCGTGCTACGGCTCGCCCGCGGGCATCAACGTTCGCACACCGGAGGTCGTATCGGCCGCATGGCACTGGCCCTGGCCCTGGGCTGCGCGGTGTGCGCCACGGACCGCTGCCTGCTTGCCGATCCGGTGATCGTCGAGGACGACACCCCGCCCGATCGGCCGCTCTTGGCGCTCGACAGCGGCGGCCACACGGGCGCCGTCGACAAACTGGCGGCGACCGGCTACGGCGACCAATTGATTTCCGTCAGCGCCGACAAAACGATTCGCTTTTGGGATCTGGCCACGGGCGAGCCCGTGCGGGTGTTGCGCCCGCCGCTGGGGAAGGGCAATTTTGGATATCTGTTTGCCGTCGCTGTTTCTCCCGACGGGAAACTGCTGGCCGTGGCTGGTTATCGCGCGAAACGCCGCTCTACGACCATCGCATCCATATTATTGCGCTGCCCGAGGGTCGCATGGTTCGCAGCCTGAAAGGACATGCTTACGCAATCTACGATCTGGCCTTCTCGCCCGACGGCCAGAAATTGGCATCGGCCAGCCACGACGGCACGGTGCGGATTTGGGATGCCGAGAGCGGCGCCCCGATCAAAGTGCTGCAAGGGCACGCCGGTATCGTCAACGAGGTGGCCTGGAGTCCCGACGGCAAACGCCTGGTGAGCGGATCGACGGACAAGACGGCCCGCATCTGGTCGGCCGACAGCGGCACAAGCGAGTCGGTGCTGCGCGGCCATACGGCCGAAGTGTCGGCCGTCGCCTGGAGTTCCGATGGACGCTCGATCGCTACCGGCGGCAAGGATCGCACGGTTCGCCTGTTCGAGCCGTCGGGCAAGCTGCGCTACACCTGGCCGAAAGTGCACAACCAGGTGGACGCGGTCGCCTTTTCGCCCGACTCCAAGACACTGCTCTACACCTTCGGCAGCGATGCCGATCCGCCGGTCGGCGCGGCGATCTTGGACATGGTCGACGGTCACGAGCGGGTCCGCTACACAGGTCACGAGAACGGCGTGATTTGCGGGCTGTTTCTGCACGAGGGGCGCGAAGTGGCCACCGGCGACTCGGTCAGCGGCATCCGCGTCTGGGATCCGGCGACCGGCCGCACCCTGCGACGCCTGGAAGGCCAAGGCAAGTCGGTGTTCGCCGTCGGCTGGAGTCCGGACGGCCAGGCAATCGCCTGGGGATACGGCACGGACAATTACGTGGAGCGCGTCGGTCCGCCGGTGGAGCGGACGTTTTGCTTCAGCAAATTGGATTTCGGACCGCCGCCGAACAACCAATTCGTGCGCGCCCGGCCCCGCCTGGGCGGGCTGCAAATCGGCGTCCTGATCCAGCAAGGCCAGGCGAGCAACCGCACCGCGGGAATCGAACGTAGCGGCGAGCTGGTTTCGACCTTCACGCTGCCGGATCCTGCGGATCATGTGCGCAGTTACTCGCTCTTGGCCGGCAACCGGGCCGTGGTGGGGACCGATTCCAGAGCCTACGTGATCGACGGCCTGAGCGGCGAGATCCAGGCGCGAATTGAACGATCGCAGCGGCGATGTCTGGGGCCTGGCGCCTTCCCCTGATTTTCGCTATCTGCTCACCGCGACCAACGATCAGATCGTCCGCGTTTGGCATCTCGAAACCGGCATCCCGTTGGTCTCGCTGTTCGTCGCCGGCCAGGAGTGGATCGCCTGGACGCCGGAAGGTTACTATGCGGCGTCGCTGGCCGGCGAAAGCCTGATGGGATGGCACATCAACCACGGGCCGGAACAGTTGGCCGATTTCTACGCGGCGTCGCAGTTTCACGATTCGCTCTATCGCCCCGACGTGATCCGCCGCGTGCTCGAAATGGGCAGCGTGGCCCGCGCGCTCGAATTTGCCGATCGCGAGCGAGAAGTTCAAAGCCGCCCCCTGACGGTTGCCAACGTGTTGCCTCCGCGCGTCACGATCACGGCGCCCGGCGAGTCGCAGGTCGATTCGCGCCAGTCGCAACTCACCGTGCGCGCGTCGGCCTCAGCGGTCGACGAAGACGCCGTCAAGTCGATGCGTTTGATCGTCGACGGCCGGCCCTACGGCGCTGCGCAATCCGTGCCCCAGCCGCAGCCCGGCGCCGACACGCCGGTCGAAGGCGAGTGGACCGTCGAACTCCCGCCCGGCAAGCACAAACTGATGGTCAAGGCCCAGACCGCCGACAGCTACGGCCTGAGCCAGCCGCTGCAAGTAATGCAAGCCGGCGCCGCTCCAAATGCCGATTTGCCCGACGCCCCAGCAAAGTCGCCGTCCGCTGGCCCGCCGGCCCCGACGCCTCCGGCCGGAAACCTTTATGTGCTGGCCATCGACGCCCAGCCCCCGCGCGCGGGCGCTGCGGCACCGCGCGCAGCGATACCCGGGCGGTCGTCGACACGCTGGCCAAGACCGGCAAATCGCAGTTCGACCAGGTGATCACCCGCGAGCTGACCGGGCCAGCCGCGACACCGGCCGCCGTTCGCGACGAACTCGAGCGGATCCGCAGCCGCATGACACTGGCCGATACGGGCGTCGTCTACTTTGCCGGCCAGGACGGCATCGACTCCGCCGGGCATTACATCCTGCGCGGTGCGGCGAGCGCGGCTGGGGCCGCGGCCGACATTTCGACCACCGACATGCAATCGCAATTGGCCGCCACCCCGGGACGGTTGACGCTTATGCTCGACTTGACCCGCACCGACGAGCACACGCGCCGCGAGGCGACTGCCGGATTCTGCGGCGCCGCCGAAAAGCAGGACGGCGGATCGAAGCTCGAGGCGGCCGCCGCCCAGTGGCTGCGCGAGCTGCTGACCGAAGATTACGGCGTGGTGGTGATCAGTTGCGCCGCGCGGCCGCGGCCGCCGGCGGAAACGCTCCTGCGGCCGGTCTGAGCCCGCTGACGCAGGCATTCACCGAAGCGGTCGCGGGCCGCGCAGACGCCAATCACGACGGCACGGTCGATCTGAAAGAATTGGCGCCCTACATGTCGGAGCGCGTTCGCGCCTTGTCCGGCGGCAAACAGACGCCGACGATCCAGCGCCCCCGCGGCGTGCGCTCGTTCCGGCTGTCCAAGCCCGCCGCTCCTCCGGCCGGCAAGCCGTAGAAATCCCAACAGGGCGGCGCGTCCGGCGAAAAAAAGAACCCCGCTGCGGCGGACCGCGGCGGGGCACATTGATTGATGCGACCGGCTCGTGAAATTACTTGGGCGCCGGATGCTTCTCGTCGTGGATCAAGGTGCTGTCGGCGTTCTCTTCCTGATTGAGCTGCTTTTGCTCTGCCTTTGTCAGATACCCGCCGTTGGCTTTCACATCGGCGTGCTCTTGCTGCTTGACGGCGTTGTCGTCCGCTCTGAGCTGAGTCGCCTGCGCCGGCGTGAGCTTGCCGCTCTCGACACCCTGATTGATGCGGGAGCGCTGGTTGGCAATCCGCTTATTGACCTCGTTGCGGCGGGGATGCTGTCTGGCGAATCGGCTCCCCCGGGGGCCTGTGGGATTGCCCGGGCCTTCTGCTTGGACGAACGCCGCGGAGGCCAGCAAAACGACCGCCATCAACATCAATCGAACCATTCGAGATCGCATGATTCCTCCTTTGCAAAGTACCCTGACGCGCCAGCTCTGGTTCCGCTCGGAAACCTATTCAAAAACTCGCTGGGCTGTGCAGGGTTCGTGTTGTTGGAACTAACTCTATGAACCCCGCTTGTCGCCCGGGCGACCGCACATTTCCCAAATCTGACGAGGAAGTAATCATTGCCCACAAAGGCCCAAAGCGGGTGGCGAGAGTTTGTGGGGCCGATGGATCGCTCGACCTTCGGCAGCATGGCGACCCGTTCGCTGGCGAGCCATGGTTTTCGCTCGTCAGCCCTGGCGGGGCCGGATATGCCTGGCCCTGTGCCGGCCGGTCAATCGCTTGACCCGGCCGGCAGCAACGCATCGGAGTAAAACGCGCCCCTGCGCCGAGCAGTCACCTGCAAGAGCGCAGAGCCCCCCGGTGCGCTACTGCGGAATCGACACGGTCATGCCGTCGGCCTTGGATCCCAAATACTGATAGGTCTGGTGATCGATTTCTTCCGACAGGAAAAACACCGAACCGTCGCCAAAGGCAAATTGGCAGCCGCCGGTGTGAGCGCTGCGGAAGCCGAGCGACGTGTTCCAATTCGCCCAATTGTTGCAGCCGTTGACGGCGGTTTGCGAACAGGTGTCGTAGTTGATCGGGATGATCGTCGAACACAGGCCTTGGCTGTCGTTCGACACCGCCCAGCCATTGCTGACGTGCGTGGCGCATTGCGGCCGGGTTTCTCCGAAGAAAATCGTCTTCGACGATCCGTCGCTGATTTGGTTCAGCTTCACAGGCACACCCTGGCGGTAGAACGGGCCGGCAAAATTGTTGGCCACTCCGTAGGGGCCCAAGGCGTAGCTGTTCCAGTTGTTCGGGCAGGGCATGGCCGGATTGTCGTACAGCGCGCTGGCGCCCGACGATGCCGCGTAATTCTGACTCGACATGCCGCTAGTGGGGATGATCGGCGGAGAATCATCCGTGGGGCAGAGATAGGTCGGAATGACCGTCGAACCGACGTAGGTGGTCGTGCCAGGGAAATACTCGAAGTCCGTCGTCGACTGCGTGAAGTCGAATTGGTCGTACACCGTCTGCTGCTCGATGAACGGCAACAAATGCAAAAGGATCGTGCCGAAACCGCTCTGATTATAGCTCGGTGCCACATACCACAGCGCCGGGCGGCAGGATCTTGTACACGTCGACGTAATTCTGCACGCCCAGGCCGATCTGCTTGAGGTTGTTGGCACACTGCACGCGTCGACCCGATTCGCGGGCGGCCTGCACGGCCGGCAGCAACATCGCAATCAAAATGCCGATGATCGCAATCACCACCAGCAATTCCACGAGCGTGAAACCCCGGGCTGCACACGAAGTGCGCATGCCGAACCCGCCGACGGTCCGTGCCCGCGAGTGATTGCCGGATGCATTCATGGCGCACTTTCGACGGTTTGCTGGTTCTCGCGCCGCAGTCCGAATGCCGGGCCGCTCAGAGTTCGAAATTACACCGGTTCTCTCCCGGTTTGACCTCAGCCGTCAGGCCCGAGTCCTTGGGCGAAGCGAATCGCTCCGGCAAAAAGGATTGGGTTCGGATTCCCTCGCGACCCACCGGCCCCGACAGGCCCTGCGGATCGGCGGTGACACCGGTCGTCTCTCGCTTGGAAATGGTCACCGCGCAGTGCCCGATCCGTGCTCCGTCATCCGCGGCAAGAGTGGTCAGTCGATACTCTCCATCGGCATCGGTCGTGCCGACTGCCGGCCGGCCGCCGGCCTGCGGCAGGAACATCACCACGGCGCGATCGACCGGCGTTCCGTCCAGTGTTACCCGCCCGGCCACCTGCCCCATCTCGGGCCGGTGCTTGCCGCATCCGGCAACTGCCAGCAAGCAGGCGAATCCAAGCGCAATGACTGCCTGCGAATTCGGATGTGTTGACAAACGGCTCATGCGGAACTTCCCAGAGGAGATTGCGCTGACGCCGCTCCGATCGCCGTCACTCTGATTTAACCTTTGGCTCGGCCCCGCATCAATCGCCTTTGGTGCTTTTCTTGACATTCACTGGTTGGCTGGCCAGCGTTGCGCGGGTTTCTTATCGGCGGAGGCGAGTTGCATGTCGTTTCCTACTGCCGATCCGAATACCGTTTCGCCCTCCGCGAGTGTCTTATCGCTGTGTGGCTGGCACCAGACCCCATTTCCGCAAGTCTGGGTTGTCGCCAATCCGATACTTTGATATAGGAAATTCCGATTTTCATTTCCTCGCAAGCCAGGGATGGTTTCATGCGGCGTCTCTTTGCTGCCGTCGTTATCGCGTGCGCATTGGGCGTTCCCGGATGCGCGATGAGCGATATGCTCTATTCGCTGTTCGGTGGTACGAACTCGAACGACGCGGACTTGAACAATGCTAACTCCAAGAACGCGAAAGGCCTGGGATACTTGCCTTAGTCGCGGGCGCGTCCGCCGAGCAACGCATCGGACAATTCGTCGAAACTCCCAAACGTGCCCGGTCAGCCGGGCCATCATCGCGGCGCCAAGCTCCGACGCCGGCTCCGGCAGCGCCTACGCGACAATCCTGCGTAGGATTTACCGCGTCGGCAAGCAATGCGAAGGCCAATTCCATCGATTCCCTTGTCGGCGCACTGCGATCGCCGCCGCACCGTACTTCTAGCGCGCCAAGATATCACCCACTACCCACGCTCCGCCGCGCTTTCTCCGGGCGGCCCGGCTGTGATAAACTAATGGGTTTGGCGCCTGACAAAATAGCTGCGCCGGGCAAACCCATGAGCGACACGTCAGATCCTGCCGCAACCGATGATGCCGCGCCCCGGGCGCCCAGCCGACGACGCGACGACCCGCGGCACTGCGACCAACGGCACGGCAACCCATGGCGCCGGGCCCACGGTCGCCCTGCCGGCCGACGCCGAGGCAATCCGCATCCGCGGCGCCCGCGTGCATAACCTGCAAAATGTCGATCTCGACATCCCCCGCGATCGGCTGGTGGTGATTACCGGCCCCAGCGGGTCGGGCAAGAGCTCGCTGGCCTTCGACACGCTATACGCCGAAGGCCAACGCCAGTACATCGAAAGCCTGTCGGTCTACGCCCGGCAGTTTCTGCACCAGATGGAGCGGCCCGACGTCGACCTGATCGAGGGCTTGCAGCCGACGATCTCGGTCGACCAGCGGGCGGGCAGCCAAAACCCGCGCAGCACGGTGGCCACGGTCACCGAGATTTACGACTATCTGCGCCTGCTGATGGCCCGGCTCGGCCTGCCGCATTGCTATCAGTGCGGCGCGCCGATCCGGCAGCAGCCGCCCGAGCAGATCGTCGAGGACTTGCTGGCCCTGCCGGCCGGCACCAAGGCCATGATCATGGCCCCAATAGTCCGCGGCCGCAAAGGCCAGCACAACGATGCCTTTGCCGCCATCCGCAAGGCGGGCTTCGTGCGGGCCCGCGTCGATGGCGACGTGATCGACGTCGATCAGCCGCCCGAGCTGGCCCCGCGCAAGAGCCACAATATCGAGGCGGTGGTCGACCGGGTGGTGATCCGCCCGGGACTCGAGTCGCGGCTGGCCGAGTCGGTCGATCTGGCCGTCCGGCACGGCGAGGGGGCCGTGTTGGTCGTGCATGCCCCGCCGGCCGCCGAAGGGCAGCCCGCCGGCGCCTGGCGCGAAGAGCTGTTCAGCACGTTGGCGGCCTGTCCGAATTGCAAGCTCAGCTTCGAAGAGCTGGAACCGCGCTCGTTCAGCTTCAACAGCCCCTACGGCGCTTGCCCCGAGTGCGAGGGGCTGGGCTCGAAAACCCAGTTCGACCCCGACCTGGTCCTGCCCGAGCCCGAGCTGTCGCTGGCCGCCGGCGCGATCGCGCCCTGGAAGGCGACCGCCGGCGCGTTGGGCAAGCGGCACCAGGCGGCGCTGGCCGAATTCGTCGAACGGGCCGGCATCGATCGCGAGCTGCCGCTGGCCGAGTGGAAGCCCAAGGCCCGCGAGCAACTGCTCTCGGGCGACGGCAAATCGTTCGCCGGATTGCTGACGATGCTCGAGCAGGAGTACGTCACCGCGACCGATCCGGCCAAGCGCGAGCGGCTCGAAGCGTATCGCGGGCCGGTGCCTTGCAGCGAATGCGGCGGCGCCCGCTTGCGGGCCGAAGCCCGCTTTTGCACGTTGGACGGCAAGGCGATCCACCAAATCGCCGCGCTGCCGGTCCGTGCGGCCAAGGCCTGGTTCGGCGGATTGCAGTTTTCCGACGAAGACCAACCGATCGCCCGGCCCCTGGTGACCGACATCGCCAAGCGGCTCGATTTTCTCGATAAAGTCGGGGTCGAGTATCTCACGCTCGATCGGCCGGCCGACACGCTCAGCGGCGGCGAGCTGCAACGCGTGCGTTTGGCCACCGGCATCGGCTCGGGCCTGGTCGGCGTGTGCTATGTGTTGGACGAGCCCTCGATCGGGCTGCACCAGCGCGACAATCAGCGGCTGATCGACGCCCTGCGCAACTTGCAGCAGCAAGGCAACACCGTGCTGGTGGTCGAACACGACGAGGCCATGATGCGCGCGGCCGATCGGCTCGTCGACATCGGGCCCGGCGCTGGCCTGCACGGGGGCCGGGTCGTGGCCCAAGGCTCGCCGGCCGAAGTGGCCGCCGATCCGCTGTCGATCACCGGGCGTTATCTTTCCGGTAAACTGCAGATTCCGCTGCCCGCCGCGCACCGCCGCCTGGCCAAGACCCGCTCGATCGCGCTCGAGGGCGCGACCACCAACAACCTGAAAGACGTCGACTTGCGGATCCCGCTGGGGGCGCTGGTCTGCGTGACCGGAGTGAGCGGGTCCGGCAAGAGCTCGCTTATCAACGAGACGCTGGCCCGGGCGCTGGCGCGGCGGTTGGGCGGCGTGGCGCCCAAGCCGGGCCCGCATCGCAGTCTGCGCGGCGCAAGCCAGATCGACAAGCTGATCGAAGTCGACCAGTCGCCGATCGGCCGCACGCCGCGGAGCAATCCGGCGACGTACACCGGCGTGTTCGACGAAATCCGCAAGGTGTTTACCGGCACGCGCGAGGCCCGGCAGCGCGGCTACCGCATCGGGCGGTTCAGCTTCAATGTGAAAGGGGGCCGCTGCGAGGAATGCCAGGGGCAGGGCGTGCGCAAGATCGAGATGAACTTTCTGCCCGACTTGACCGTGACATGCCCGGTCTGCGAAGGGGCCCGCTTCAACCGGCAAACGCTCGAAGTGCGCTATCGCGGCCGTTCGATCGCCGAAGTGCTGGACATGCGCATCGCAGAGGCGTTGGTCTTCTTCCAGAATTTTCCGACCATCGCCCGCGTGCTGACCCGGCTGCAGGAAGTCGGGCTGGGTTATCTGACGCTCGGCCAATCATCGACCACGCTCTCGGGCGGCGAGGCCCAGCGGATCAAACTGGCAACCGAACTAGCCCGCGTCGACACGGGCGGCACGCTCTACATCCTGGACGAGCCGACGACCGGCCTGCACTTCGACGACATCCGCCAACTGCTCACGGTGCTCAATCGGCTGGTCGACCTGGGAAATACGGTGCTGGTGATCGAACACAACCTGGACGTGATCAAGAGTGCCGACTGGCTGATCGACCTGGGCCCCGAAGGGGGCGAAGCGGGCGGCCGAATCACGGCCTGCGGCACGCCGGAAGAGATCGCCGCGATTGCGGACAACTACACCGGGATGTTCTTGCGGCCGCTGTTGGCGAAGATGCCAAGAACGACCTGCTAACGATCGCACGAAAAAAACTTCGGCTTCTGGCAGACCCTCACCCTCCCCTCTCCCTGGAGGGAGAGGGGTTTCGGGCGGAAGTTATTTTTCGTTCGCTCCTAAGGATCGCCCTTGTCTTTCACGCCGCTTCGGGACGACTGGCGACCGCCGGCGACACGTCTTGGCCGAGCGTGAAGCCGGCATCAAGTTCAGCTGGCTCGACGGCGGGGGGCGCGACCGCGGCCCGGGGCCGCAGGCCGGCCGCCAGCGCAATGCTGGCCAGCGCCGTCGAACCGGCTATCAGGCCCACGACGCCGTAATTTGTCAGCGCGCCGAGGGGCTGCGGCCGATGACCAGTCCGCCGGCAAAGGCCCCGATGCCCGAGGCCAGATGTTGCACCGACGAGCTCAGGCTCATGAAGCTGCCGCGGTGGCGCGGCGCGACGCAGGCGTTGATCATCGTCATGGCCACGATCATCCGCCCAGAGTTGGACACCATCAGGCCGGCCGTTACGATCGCCGCCACGGCCAACGGGGCGGGCGGCAGCATCGTCGCCGTCAGCATCATCAAGGCCGATGCCGAAGCCAGCCCGCAGTACAGCGGAAAGCGGCCCATGTGATCGGCCAGCCAGCCGACCAGCGGCGAGCTGAACAGCGCCATGCCGCCGCCGACCACATAGATCCAAGGCAAACTGGCCTCAGTAATTCCCACATTGGCCACGAACGAAGCGCTCAGGTAAGGCACGACCATGAATCCGCCCACAACCAGCAGGGCCACCAGCGCAAACGCCCGCTGATGCACAGGGCGGGCGACCGTGTCATAAATCTCGGCCAGCGCCTTGGGTCGCTGGGCCGTCAAGTGACCGCCCAGGCGCGGCAACAAGCGGATTCCCAAAGCCAGCACGACGAGGCTGGGAATCCCCAGCATCCAAAACGGCGCGTGCCAATCGTCAAACCAGCCCGCGAACTTGAGCCCCAGCGGCACGCCCGCCACCGAGGCCAGCGCAAACGCCGACATCAGCACGCCCGTCGCGGCGCCGCGGCGCTTGTCCGGAAAAAGGTCGCCGACGATCGTCATCGCCAGTCCGCCCAGCACGCCGCCAAACGCGCCCGTCGCCGCGCGGGCGACCAGCAACAGGGGATAGTCGGGCGCGAGCGCGCAGCAGAACGTGCCCAGCGAAAAACCGGTGAACACCGTGAGGAAGGCCGCCTTGCGGTCGAATCGATCGATGAACAAAGCCGCCAGCAGACCGGCCAACGCCGCGCTGAACGCATACGAAGAGACGATCAGTCCGAATTGCCCAGGGCTAATGCCGAGTGTCAGCATCAGGCGTGGCCCCAGCGGCATCACGATCACAAAATCGATGATGTTGATGAACTGCGCCGCCGCCAGCACCAGCAGGACCAGGCGCTCGCGCGAGCGGTTATCAGGCGAAACGTCGTTCATAGAAATTCTTACGTCAGCCATCGAAAAGTCATGTGCAGGCGAATAATACGCTGAGGAATGAATCGGGCCAAGAGGTGTTTTGTCGGCCCAATGCCCAATCGGCGGGCTCCGTGACCAGCGTTCGTGGGAGCAAAGCCTGGTTCGATCGCTGCGAACACAATCTGCTATCATGCCTGGCGGCGATCGGTTGTCGGATTCCATTCGGGCAGCCGCCTGACCGGTCGTCGGCGGCCGCGTCAATCGCCGGCTTATGAGCTGGCCGGTCGATCCGCTGGTTCTTTGCCGAAGCAATCCATTTCAAAATCGCCAGGAGTCGCAGGCCATGTTTGCCACGCTAAGCCGCAGTTGGCGGTACGCCACGTTGAGCTACACGGTGCTCTGGAACCACAAGCAATTGTTGATCTTTCCGGTGTTTTCGACATTGGCCGCGCTCGTGGTGCTGGCCAGCTTCGGCGTGCCGCTCTGGCTGACGGGCGCTTGGCAAGACTGGTCCGACCAGGCGCAGCAGGCGGGCGGCGACACATTGCGTCGAACGGCCATGTATGCCGTGCTGTTCGCCTTCTATTTCTGCAATTACTTCGTGATCGTGTTCTTCAATTCGGCGCTGATTGCCGCCGTGATGCAGAGCCTCGGCGGCGGGGAGCCGACCATCGGCGGTAGCCTGTCGGCCGCCTCCAGGCGGCTGCCGCAGATCGTGGCCTGGTCGCTGGTTTCCGCGTTCATCGGCGTGGTGTTGCGGGCGATCGAAAACATGCACGAGAAAGCCGGCGGCCTCGTGGCCAGCTTGCTGGGATCGGGGTGGACCGTCCTGACCTACTTCGTGGTGCCTTCGATCGTCTTGGAAGGCCTGGGGCCGATCGCGGCCATCAAGCGCTCCGCCTCGACCCTGAAAAATACTTGGGGAACGGCGCTGGTCGGCAACTTTTCGCTCGGCCTGCTGGGCTTTCTGATCATGCTGCCGGTGTATCTGTTGGCGCTGCTGGCGATCGGACTGGGCGTATGGTCGGGCCATGTGGTGGCGATGGTTGCCGGAATCGCGGTCGGCGTGCTGTTGATCGCCGCCGCAGCCGCCACGAGCAGCGCTGCCAACGTGGTCTTTACCGCCGTGCTCTACGCTCACGCAACCGGTCGCACGTTGCCCGCCAATTTGGAGGCCGAGGATCTCTCGAGCGCCTTCACCACGCGGTCGAAATGATCTGCCGGGTAACCGCGGTCGCAGCGGGAAAGGGGCCCGGCGGCGCGTTTTGTAGCGGCTGCCCCGTTTCACGATGAGCCCTTCCGCCCTGGCATCCAGCGAGTCGGCCTCACCAATCAGGGCGCCGCTCTTGCCCTTGAACCGGTCAGCGTCGTCAAACGGCCGGATGGCTAGGGACACCCGCCCGGCGGCGGCCCGTTCGTACGTTGACCTCGCACCGGGTATGCACGAAATGCAACTCAGGCCGACAACGAATGCAGGTTAACCGTGCCGAATATTCGGCTGTCATCTCGGGCTACTATTGCGTAAACGAAAGGCCGTACTGAAGTTGCGCACGCGACGCGGCGTGGCACGGAAAATGGATGGTTTATGGACCGGATCGCGAAGAGAATCGCCGCCCGACCCAAGGCGATCCGCAGCCCGGCGCGAGTGGTTGGACTCATAACGCAGCAAGGGTTTCGCGATGTTGCAGATTGGACGATACCTGTTCAAACAGGCCCGCAGCGCAGCAGAAATCGAGCAAATCCACCGCTTGAACTATCGCACCTTCGTCAACGAGATTCCGCAGCATCGGTCCGACGGAACCGGTCTGCTGGTCGACAAGTTTCACGCCAAGAACGTCTATTTCATCGCCCTGCGAGAGGGGCAATTGGTCGGCATGTTGAGCTGTCATGACCGGCCGCCGTTCTCAATTGCCGATCGGTTAGCCGATGACACCCCGCTGCGCAAACCCGGCCGGAGGCCCGTGGAGGTGCGGCTGCTGGCGATCAACCCGAGCGACCGGCACACCCAGGTTTTCGTGGGGCTGATCTGGTCGCTGTACACGCACGTCGTTGCCCAGGGCTACACGCACTTGTTTATCTCGGGGGTGGCCAAGCGATTGCCGCTCTACTCGAGCCTGGGATTCCGGGCGTTGGGGCCGGCGACCGGTCATGGAGATGCGCAATTCGTCCCAATGGCGGTTGCCGTTGACGACTTGGCGGAGAATCTCCGTCGCCCCATGGCGTCGTGGCGGAAGCGGCTGGCCGAGAGCGGGCACGCAACGAGAGTGAGACTGCTGCCGGGGCCGGTGCCAACAACCAGGGCCGTCCAAGCAGCGCTGGCCGAACCCCCGATTTACCATCGGGATGTCGAGTTCCAGAGGCTGTTCGGCCGGGTTCGCGGCCAATTGGCCCAACTAGTCGGTGCCAAGAATGCGGCCATCTTCGTCGGCAGTGGCACCCTGGCCAACGACGTCGTGGCCGCCACGCTGGCGGCGATGCCCGGCGCCGAGAATGGCCTGGTCCTGGTTAACGGCGAATTCGGAGAGCGATTGGTGCGCCACGCACGCGGATTCGGACTATCGCCGCGCGTATTGGCTTGGGCCTGGGGCCAGGCCTGGCAACTTGATGAAGTCGGCCGTGCGCTCGATCGGTTGCCGCCGTCGGGCTGGGTTTGGGGAGCGCATCAGGAATCGAGCACCGGCGTTCTCAACGATCTGCCGGGACTCGTTCGATTAGCGCGTCCGCGAGGATTGCGGGTTGCGCCGATTGCGTTAGCAGTCTGGGTGCGGTGCCGCTGGATCTCAGCCAGGTGCACTTGGCGTCCGGTGCGTCGGGCAAAGCTCTGGGTTCGTATGCGGGACTGGCCTTCGTCTTCGCTGATCCTGCCCACCTGACGGGAATCAAGACGGATCGAATCCCCAGCTCCTTCGATCTGCGCTCCGCGCTGCTTAACCCCGGACCGCTCTCGACTGTCCCGTCTTCGCTGCTCAAGGCGCTGGCCGCCGCCCTGGCGACGTATGCCACTCCCGCGTTGGCCAGGCAGCGCTTCGAACATTATGCCGACCTGGGCGCGCTTGGTCGCGCGAGCGACTGTTGGCCGCGGGGTTGACTCCACTTGCACACGCCGCCTGGGCAAGCCCGGTCATTACAACATTTGCACCTCCGGGCGGACAAACTTCGGCCGAGTTCGTGGCGCACTCGGCCAATTGGGGATTTGAAATCGCCGGCCA
The DNA here is from genome assembly GCA_963699445.1 of uncultured Planctomycetia bacterium. Lineage (GTDB taxonomy): Bacteria > Planctomycetota > Planctomycetia > Pirellulales > PALSA-1355 > CAWCAX01. Next base: position 401,344 of record CAVOTX010000010.1, on the reverse strand, counting down.
CAGCGATTATTTGACCATCAGGAATCTCGTCCAACTGGCCACTATGGGCACGGTGAGCCGTGAGGAATGCCTGCGTTTTCTGGACCACTTGGCGTGCGATCAACCGAATGCCAGATCTGAGGTCCCGGCGGAGCAGTAGCTGACGGCCGAGGGCTTCCCGTGCGGTTTTCCGGCGGGTTTGCTCTGCGGGGAACCCAGTATCCATCGTTCGCCGGCTCTCAATCACGCGGAGTCGGCTTGAGGTACGCGTCGAACCAATCCGCCAATTGCGTGCCGTCGGCTCGCCAGAAGTCGGGCCAGGGATGCCCGCCGTCCTTATGCACCACCAGCTTCACCGGCACGCCTGCTTCCTTCAGTCTCGCTGCCAGCACTTGCGATTGCTGCAGCGGCACGACCTCGTCTTTGTCGCCGTGGATCAGCAGCGTCGGCGGGCTGTCTTTGGTCACGTGCGCGATCGGCGACGCCTGACGCAAGAGCTCGCGGCGCTCGGCGGCATCGGTCACTTTGACCAGCGCGCGGATGTTGGGATCGAATCGGGTAAAGTCGAACGACGCCCGATGGTGCGCAAGCGGGCCGAGATCGCCCCCTTGCGCGACGCCCTCTGCGCCGTAGTTCAACAGATCGGTGAGCGGAAAAAACACCGCCGCGGCCTGCACCCGGCTCGACGTGCGGTCGACCGGATCGGGGGCCTGGGCATTGCCGTCGTCGCCGGCCATGGCGTGCAAGAGCGCCATGTGACCGCCGGAGGAAGCTCCTTCGATGCCGATGCGTTGCGGATCGATGTGGTAATCCTGGGCGTGAAAGCGAATGAACCGGACTGCCCGGGCCACGTCGGGAGCCTGCTCCAGGACGGTGAATTTCGGCTCGCCGGCGATCGTCACGCGAAAGACGGTATAGCCCCGCTTCGTTAGCTCGGCGAAATTCTGCGGCTCGCCGTGGGCCAGGTGCCAGCCGCCGTTGGCCAGGTGGACGATCGCGGCCCCGTTCTGCCTGGCCGGGGTGAAGACGTCCATCGTCAGGGCCAGGTCCGACTTGCGGCCGTAGATCACGTCCAGTTGTTCGCGCAGCGGACTGGCGTCGGCCGTGTCATCGCCCCGGGCAATTCGCGCGAGTCCGACAATCCCCACGAGCAGCAGGCAAACGACGCAGTGATTCATGTTGATAGCTCTCAAGTGGGCTGAACGCGTCGCCTGTCGACCGCCACACGCCGCTCACGGCTTTGCCCCGGACTTTGCATCCTCTTCGCCGCCGGCCGGCTTTTTCTTTTCCACGTGGCCGAACAGCGCGCCGCCGTGGTCGCTGCCGCTCCAGGTGCCGGCATACTGACCCCGATAGATCAACACCCGGGCCGTGTACGTGCCCAAGCCGGGAATGGCCAGCTCGGTCAGCGTGATGACCGGCGTGTCGCCGGCCCATTTGACTTCCAGGAACATGGGCACGGTCACGTCGTGCGTGCCGTAGACGATCCGCGACTTGAACAGCCAGGTGTCCCCCTTGACCTTCGAGACTTCCGACAGCTCGTAGCGTTCCTCCTTGCCGGCGGGCTGCTTGCCCAACGAATAATGGCCAACGAGCGTGGCGCCATTCATCTCGGCGGCAAACTTCTTTTCCAATTCCTCGCGGCTCGGGACGGGGGCTTCTTTGGTGTCGGGCTTGTCGGGTTCCGCCGCCAGTGCCGGCGTACAGGCAAGCAGGCAAACCGAAGCGACGAAGAGCCAGTGGCGTTTCATGGAAAGTCTCCTATTCTAGGACGATTTCTTGGATGGCCATTTTGATTTCCAGCGTCAGCGGCGACGGTCCGCATTATAGGCGACGGCGCGCCCTCGTGGCGATTTGTTGCAACGGTCGCGTTCCGGCGGGCCTGAGGTGCCCGGGGAGCCCAGTCCAGGGTTGAGCGTCTCGCGATACGCTGAGTTACCCGGCCACATCAAACCATTTTGCCCTGAAGGGGCAAGGGAAACTCGCGACGCGGATGTAACCGGCGCGCGGCAACACCGCCACGGCCCCTTCAGGGCCGGCCGGTCCGTCGGGCCATTGCTACCCAGGGTTTCGCGGAGGACCGCTCAACCCTGGGCTGGGTTCCGACGGGCCCTTCAGGCCCTCACAAGTTCTGCAAATATTCGATGGCGGCGACGATTTCCGCTTCCGGATCCTCGGCATTTTCGCGGCCGACGACGACCGAGCCGCGAAACCCGCGCTCTTCGAGCACGCCCAGCATCGCCGGAAAATCGACCGAGCCCCGCCCTAGCGGCACTTCCAATCCGCGGCCGCGGGCCAGATCGCGCACGGCATCGCGGGCCCGCAACTGCATGACGTGCGGGCCGAGCACCTCGATGGCCTGCTGCGGCGAAAATCCGCTCATCAGCAGGCCGGCCGGATCGAAATCGACCGCGATGCCTTGCGGCGGCAGCGCGGCCAGCAAGCGGGCCAGATCTGCGCCGCTTTCGCTGCCCGTTTGAGCGGCCAGCCGCGCCGGTCCGTTGACCGAAGCCGGCCAGGTCGGTCAGCACTTCGACCAGCGATTCCCAGGCCGGTCCGGCCGACTCGGCCGGCACGCAGCCCACGTGATTCACCACGATCGGCGCCCGCAGTTGATAGGCGAACTTCAATGCTTCTTTCGTGGCCGCGATGCGGCGGTCGAGCTCGTCGGGCGAATCGTACCCGCGACGGGTGCGGAACGTGACCGCTGCAACCCGCAAATCCGCTTCGCGCAGAATCGTCCGCAATTCACGCAGGGCGGTGCCGGACAAGTCGTGCGGGCGCAGTTCGCCGCGGGCATCGATTTCGACGGCGTTGGCGCCGAGCCGGCGGGCGGCCAGCAGGGCCTTGCGCAAGGGCAGGCGCAGTTCGGCCAGGTTGACGGCGACGTTCACGGGTGGCACGGGATCAATCCTTCGGGTTGTAGCCGCGCGCGGCGGTCGAGTCGAGCCAGTTTCGCCAGTGTGACGATAACACTTGGAGGTTCATTCCGGCGGCGTGGCACGGGCGGTTTATGAACATTGCACTGGGCTTGTTGATTCTAGCGGTCCATCCGTCCGCGCCTATCGACGTGCGGCATCCCGACGCGGTCGAGATGTTTCACTGCGGGTTCGAGGCGGGCGACGACCGCGAATACGACGGTTGGCCCGACGGCTGGACGCGCAAGCGAAGCGCGACTCATCCGGCCTATTTGCCTGTCCGGATCGTCGAGACGGCGGCTCCCGAGGGCAAAGCGGCTCTGCGGATCGACCTGAACGGCTTTGCCGCGGCGGTGTTCAGCCCCGAGATCGAAGTCAAGCCGCTGTTCAGTTACGTCGTCGAAGGCTCCGTGCGGACCGAAGGGCTGAAGCACGATCGGGCCTGGTTCTCGGTCACGTTCTACGACGAGCAACACGCCGAACTGGGCACGTTCGATTCGCAGCATTGTGGCGACAACGACGGTTGGCACAAGCTGCGCGTGGGCCCGATCGCGCCGCCCAGCGACCGCGCGGTATGCGGTGATCGGCCTGCATCTGGAGCCCGGCGCCAAGGCCGACCTGAAAGGGGCCGCCTTGTTCGACGACCTCTGGCTGGCACGGTTGCCGCGGATGAGCCTGAGCACGAACAGCCTGCACAACGTCTACACCGATCCCAGTCAAATCGAGATTACCTGCCAGGTCTCCGGCATCTTCGACCGCGACCCGGTCATGCATTTCGAGCTGGTCGACTTTTCCGGCAACCGCGTCGACCAGCAAGAGCAACAACTTGGCAGTCAGGTCGTGGCCGAGAAATCGTCGCAGGCGTCGCTGCTGTTGGGCGAAAACGTCACCCAGGCCGCCGGTTTCGCCGGCACCACCACCTGGAAGCCGCCGATCAGCGAACCGGGTTTCTATCGCGTGCGCGTAACCATGCAAGGCCGCACGGGGCTGATCCTGGAGCGCGACCTGACCCTGGCGGTGATCGCGCCGACCAAGAACCGGCCCGGCGGCGAATTCGGCTGGTCGCTCCCCGACGGGGACGAAAGCATGTCGCTGGCGGCGCTCGGCCAGTTGTTGCCCCGGGTGGGCATCAACTGGGCGAAGTTTCCGGTCTGGGTCACTGGCCACGATTCGCGGCGCCTCGACCAGATCGTCAACTTTGCCGAGCGGCTCAATATGCAGCGGATCGAAATGATCGGCTTGCTGGCCAATCCGCCGCCCGACGTGCGCGGACATTTTGGCGAAGAGGCCGCACTGACGGCCGCCGACATTTTCACCACCGAGCAGGAATTGTGGTACGCATCGCTGGAACCGGTGCTGACGCGGCTGTCGCTGCAAGTGCGCTGGTGGCAACTGGGGCTGGACGGCGACTTGAGCTTCGTCGGCTTTCCGCACCTGGCCGAGACCATCGCCAAGGTCAAGAACCAACTCCAGCGCTATGGCCAGGAAATCCACTTGGGATTTGGCTGGCGGGCTTTGAACCAGCCGCCCGCCGACAAGAACCCGCCCTGGGAGTTCCTGCAACTTTCGGCCACGCCCTCCCTGACCGCGAGCGAACTGGCGACCTATCTGCCGGCGCTCGAACAGCCGAAAGTTCTCTCCTGGGTGAGCGTCCAGCCGCTCGACCGCGACGCCTATTCCACCGAAACGCGGGCCGGCGATCTGATCCATCGCATGTTGGCGGCTAAGGTGGCCGGCGCCGAGGGCATTTTCGTCCCCCGCCCGTTCGATCCGCAAAGCGGCTTGATGAATACCGACGGCACGCCCGGTGAAATGCTGCTGCCTTGGCGGACGACGGCGCTGGCACTGACGGGCGCCGAGTACCTGGGCAGCATGCAATTGCCCAGCGGCAGCCGCAACCATATCTTCGTCCGCGATGACGAAGTCGTGATGATCGTCTGGGCCGATCGGCCGGTCGAAGAGGTGCTGTACCTGGGAGACGACGTGCGGCAAGTCGACGTTTGGGGCCGGATGACCAGGCCCCGCGACGACGACGGGCAGCAGGTCATCGAGGTCGGCCCGCTGCCCAGCTTTGTCACCGGCCTGTGCCAGAGCGTCGTCCGCTGGAACATGAGCGTGCGTTTCGAGCGCGAACGATTGCCCAGCGTTTGCGGGGTCCCCCACGCCAACGCCTTGACGATCAAGAACTTTTTTCCTCAAGGCATCGGCGGGCAGGCTCGGCTGGTCGGGCCCGACGTTTGGAAAATCTCTCCCCGCACGATCGACTTCAAACTCTCGATCGGCGAAGAGGCCCAGCAGCCGTTCACCGTAGCCCTGCCGCTCGATGCGGCCAGTGGCCGGCAGCCGATCCGCATCGACTTCGAAATCAGCGCCGACCGACACTATCAATTCAGCGTCTACCGGCACCTGGACGTTGGCATGGACGACATTACCATCGACGCCACCAGCCAATTGAACGACAAGGGCGAGCTGGAAGTCGTGCAACAAGTCACCAATCGCACGCCCGAGGCCGTTAGCTTCAAGTGCATGCTCTTCGCCCCGAACCGACGGCGGATGATGAGCCAGGTGATCGAATTGCGGCAGGACCGCGACACCAAGGTCTATCGCCTGCCCAAGGGGGAAGCGCTGATCGGTGAGACGCTCTGGCTGCGGGCCGAAGAGATCGGCGGCCAACGAACGCTCAATTTTCGCTTCGTCGCCGAGAAATAAGGAGTCGCACGCCTTCGCGCGCCGTAACTGGGCAAATGCCCGGCCCGTCTGGCATAATCACGTCCGAATCGACTCTTTTTTCTTTCCGCCTTCATCCTTCATCCTTCCGCATTTTCTTTCCCCCATGCCTCTGGTCAACGACATCGCCGGTTTTCTCGAAGCCTTTGCCCCCGCACGGCTGGCCGAGTCGTGGGACAACGTGGGATTGCTGGCGGGCGACCGCAATCGGCCGGTCAGCAAACTGATGACCTGCCTGACGATCACGCCGGCCAGTGCCCAGGAAGCGATCGAGTCCGGCGCCGAACTGATCGTCACGCACCATCCGCTGCCCTTTCGTCCGCTCAAGCGACTTTCCACCGACACGCCGGAAGGCAAGTTGCTCTGCGATCTGCTGGCCGCGCGGATCGCGATCTACAGCCCGCACACGGCGTTTGACTCGGCCGCAGCCGGAATCAACCAACGCCTGGCCGAAGGGATCGGTCTTTCCGACATTCGGCCGCTGGTCTGCCAGCCGGACGGGCAACTCGGAGCCGGCCGGTTGGGCCGTGCCGCCCAGGGCGTCACTACCGGCCAGGTCGCCGAGCGGCTCAAGCAGTTTCTCCGCATCGGGCAGATTCAAGCGGTCGGGCAACTCGGACAGGTCGTGACCACTGTCGCCGTCGCTTGCGGTAGTGCCGGTGAGTTTTTGGAACCGGCCCGCGAAGCAGGCTGCCAACTGCTTGTCACGGGCGAAGTTCGCTTCCATACTTGCCTGGAAGCCGAGGCCACGGGCGTGGGGCTGCTCTTGGCCGGCCACTTTGCCAGCGAGCGGTTCGCGGTTGAGGCCCTGGCAGACATTTTGGCAGCCGCCTTCGGCTCCATCGAGGTTTGGGCCAGCCGCCAGGAGCGGGATCCGCTGGCTTGGGTTTAGAGCGGAAACCACCCTGCCGCGCAGCGCGCGAGGTCCGCTGGATTGCGTCCGGCCGTCGATGAAAAAGGCTGTCCAGTACGCAACTCCTTGCGCCGCTTCACCCGTTCGACAGCCGCCGGCCTTCGATTAGAATGATCTGTTCGGCGCGCGTAAGGATCGCCCGTCTTGGCGGTATAGACGAGCAGCCCAATCCGGAATAGCTGCTCACGGGTCCCACGTGCGTCGAACACACGGTTGTCGATGGGGGCAGGGCCGGATGGGTTGAATAAGCGGCCACTGCCCGGCACGAATCGTACGCGCCGGGCCAGCCCTGAGAATTTCAGCGAAAGTAGCACGATGAATACCCGTTTTCTGACAGCGCTGCCGGTTTACAACGAGGTCAATCACGTCGCGGCGGTCTTGGATCAAGTGTTGAAATACAGCCCTGACGTGCTGGTCGTCGACGACGGCTCGACGGACGGTACGGCCGAGTTGCTGGTGCAGCGGCATGACGTTCGGGTCGTGCGGCACCCGCGCAACCAAGGCTATGGCGCCGGTTTGAAAACCGCCTTTCAATACACGCTCGATCACGGTTACGAGGTGCTGGTCACGATCGATTGCGATGGTCAGCATCAGCCGCACATGATTCCCGACTTTGTGGCCGCTGCGTCCGGGGTGGACGGTATTGCCGCTGCGGCCGGCCCTGATATCGTTTCCGGCAGCCGGTATCTGGCGCGGTTTCCGGGCGATAGTGCGCCGCCGGCCGATCGGCGACGCATCAACATGCTGATTACGGAAGAAATCAATCGGCGGCTCGGGCTGCACCTGACAGATGCCTTCTGCGGCTTCAAGGCTTATCGCGCTCGGCGCTTGTGCATTTCGATATTCACGAACTGGGATATGCCATGCCGATCGAGGCCTGGGTCCAGGCCGTGCCGCGAACCTGAAAATCGTGGAACTGCCGGTGCCCTTGATCTATCTTGAGGAAGAGCGTTCTTTCGGCGGGTCGCTCGACAACGCCACGATTCGGCTGGATTATTACCACAGCGTGCTCGAGCGAACACTGGCGGCCACGCCTGGCGTGTGTGCGGCCCGGTCAAGTGCAGCGCAGTCGTGTACAGCCCTGGGCGGAAACTGATTTCGGGAGAGCAGTTCGGATGGTGTTGATGGGACAGAGTCTGGAACACAGCCGTCAACGGGCCCCGCGGGCCGACGGCGGCACCCTGGTCGAACCGCCGCTCTCGGCGGCCGGCGACCTGGTGACGCGCAACGCCGCAATCGTCGCCAATTCGCACTGCGACCTGTCCGGCCGGCCGCTGAGCGAACTGGCCCGCCAGGCTCGAGACGAACTCTGCCGCGAGGCGCTGTCCTACACGCGCCAGTATCGCGACGTTTCGCAGATCGCGGCCGATCCGAGCGCGCCGGTGGTTCTGGCCGGCCACCAGCCGCAATTGTTTCATCCGGGCGTGTGGTTCAAGAATTTCGTCTTGAGCTCGCTGGCCGAGTCGCAGGGCGCCACGGCCGTCAACCTGGTGATCGACAGCGACACGATCAAGACGGCGGCCGTGCGCGTGCCGACGGGCAGTGTGCTATCGCCTGTCGTCGAGTCGATTGCGCTGGATCGGGGCTCGGCGGAAATCCCCTTCGAAGAGCGCACGGTGCTCGATCCGCAGTGCGTGCGCTCATTCGGCGACCGCGCCGGCGCGGCCGTCAAGCGGCTGGTCAGCGATCCGCTGTTGGGAGAATTCTGGCCTTTGGTGAGCGGGCGCGTGGGGACCGGCGCGAACTTGGGCGAGTGCCTGTCGCAAGCCCGGCATATCCAGGAGGGCCGCTTCGGCGACGCAGTCTCGAGTTACCGCAGAGCCGCATCTGTTCGTTGCCGGCATTCTACTGGTTCACGGCGCACTTGCTGTGGAACCTGCCGCGGCTGCGCGAGGTTTACAATGGCGCCGTGGCCGAGTTTCGCCGCGTCAACCACATTCGCAGTTTGGCGCATCCCGTACCCGACCTGGGCTTGGACGACGACTGGCTGGAAGCGCCGTTTTGGATTTGGAGCCGCGACAACATGCGCCGCCGGCGACTGTTCGTTCGCCGTCAGGGGGGCGAGTTGCTGCTCTCGGATCGCAAGGCGGTTAGCGTCCGGCTGGCACCGACCGCACCCGATGCCAGCCTGGCGGCCGAACAGCTTGCCGAGCTGAGGCAGGCGGGCATCAAGATCCGCACGCGGGCCCTGATCACCACGCTGTTCGCTCGGCTCGTCTTGGGCGATTTGTTCCTGCACGGCATCGGCGGGGCCAAATACGACCAGGTCACCGACTTGTTGATCGGCCGCTTTTTCGGTCTGGAGCCGCCCGCCTATTTGACCGTGACGGCCACGCTGCGGCTGCCCATCGCGCACCACGAGGTGACGCCCGACGACCGGCGGCTGGTCGAGGCCCGGCTGCGCAAGCTCAGCTACCACCCCGAGCGCTACACCGACAGCAATTGTCCGGACCCGGCCGCCCGGGCGGCCGCTCAGGCCAAGCTGAGCTGGATCGCCACACCGCAAACGATCGAAAACGCGCGGACCCGCTGCCAGGCGATCCGCCAGGCCAACCAGGCCATGCAGAGTTGCGTGCAAAGAATGCGATCTCAGTTGCAAGCGGAACGGGACCGTCTGCTGGCCGGCGCTCGGGCCGAGGCCATCCTCTCGTCGCGCGACTACGCCTTCTGCTTGTATCCCTCCGGCGCACTGCACAAGTTGATCGACGCGGCGGCAAACCTGGCCTGACAATGCCCGCGTCGCGATTCGACCGGCTTCGCCGAACAGGCGGCAATTCGGGTCATTGTCGCGGAGCCTTGCGTCGCGGAGCCTTGCCCGCCGGCTGGTCACGGGACGCTCGCCGAGCTTAGAATGCATGCAGCCGCCGGCAATCCTGAGTAGATCGATCGCATGCCCCCGTTCACCAGCCATATCTTCGTTTGTTGCAATCGTCGCGAGCCGGGTCATAGCCGCGGCTGCTGCAATCCAGATGGCAGCGATGCGCTGCGCAATCGGTTCAAGGCTGAACTCAAACAACGAAACCTGGGTCCGCTGGTTCGGGCAAATCTGGCCGGTTGTCTCGATCAGTGCGAGCGCGGTCCCACGGTCGTGATTTACCCGCAGGGAATCTGGTACGGCGGCGTCGGTTTGGAAGACGTGCCGCGGATCATCGACGAGACGGTGATCGCCGGCCGGGTGCTGGAAGACCTGCTAATTCCCGATCACTTGCTCAACGCGAAAGCGGCGGCCGCCGGGCTGCCGGCGTCAGCTCTCCGGACTGGCCCGCACGAGGACCCCGTATGAATTGGCAATCGATTGACCGCGTTACGAATCTGCTCCTCGTGCTGGCGCTGGCGACCGGCGCGCTTTGGATATCCGGCGCCTGGGTGGCGAGCGGCAGGGCGGCCGACGACGACAAGCCCAACCGGCCGGCCGGCGAGAAACTCGACAAGCCGAAAAAAGACTCGACGCCGCCGCCCAACGACAAGAAGCTGATCGCCTTGTACTCCGACTTCGTCAAGAAGGCGGAAAAACTGGCGGCCGAATACGAGCACGGCAAACAGCCCGACAAGGCGGCCACCATCTACGAGCACATCCTCAAGCTGGCCCCCGAATACGAATACGCCCAGCAACAACTCGAACGCCTGAAGCAGCACGAATTCAACTCCAGCCGCAAGACCTTCGAGGTCCAGGCCAACAAGGACTGGCAGGACACCGGCGTGCGGACGATTGCCGGCAAACCGCTCAAACTGGCGGCGACCGGCGAATGGACGTTCAACATGTCGCACCGGCTGGGGGCCGAGGGCATGGAAATTCCCAAGGAGCTCAAGGATTTCAAGCTCGGCTCGCTGATCGGAATCATCGCCGACCCGAGCGCCAAGGCGCCCAGGCCGTTCTACATCGGCGCCAGCAAGGAGTTTGTGGCCGAGCAATCCGGTCCGCTGTTGGTGCGGATGCACGACAGCGATCCCACCGACAACAAGGGCAGCCTGGTGCTGGAGATCGTCGGCCGCTTCGATTCGAAGTGAAACCGGGCTTTGGGGCGCACGAAAAATAACTTCCGCTTCTGGCAGACCCTCACCCTACCCTCTCCCTGGAGGGAGAGGGGTTGAGTGCCGAAGTTATTTTTCGTTCACACCCCAGACAGCGTTTGTCGGCGCTGTCTCGCCAATACGAGCCGGCACTGAGCCCCTTGCGGCGAACCAATTCTTCGACAACGGCACGCGCGATTCGCTTGTCGCAGCAGAGCCCTATCGTTTGGCAAACGGCGGGTAGACGGGCTTGATCGCCGGCAGTTCGAAAAATCGCAACGTCTTGTCGCGCAGCGCAGACCAGCGTGCCATCAGGCAAGAAACCAAGTTGGCTCACGGCCGACTGATCGATCGGCCGGACTTGACCCGTGCGCGTGTCCCAAACACCGGCTGGCGAGCGGGTCGACGGGTTCTGGCGGGCGGCCGCCCAGTCGGCATCCGGAGAGAGAACCAGCAGGCCCGGCTCGATCGAACCGGGCGCGTCCGGCTTGCCCCCGGGCTGCTGCGGGACGAAGCCCGGCGTGCCGCCGGTGCGACTGAGTTTGCCGCCTTGCTCGTCCCAAGCGGCCGTGTCCCACATTTCTCCCTTGCCGCCGGCCATCAGGGCCGCCAGGACCGTGCCCGAAGCGTTGAAGGCCAGGTCCACCGGCGCGCGGGTCACGTAGAGCTTCTTGCGAATCTTGAGCGTATCGAGGTCCAAGATCGCGACGACCCCCTCGGCCCCCGGCTCCAGGCCCAGCAGATCGTTAGGACTTTGGGTAGCCGGGTTCTTGCCACCGCCGCGTTTGCGCTTGCGTTTGCCGCCGCCTTGGCCGGTCTGCTTTTGCTGCGCTTGCTGTTGCAACTGCTGTTGTTTCTGCTGCTTCTCTTGCGCAGTTTTTCCAGCTCCTTCGGGGTGGCAGCGCCGCTGGGCCGGTCGGCGCCGGCGGCCTTTTCCGGCGGCCGCTTCTCGAGACCCAGACCGATGGCCACGATGGGCTCGACCGGCGAGGCTTCCAATGAGATCGTCTTGGCTAGATTCTTGAAGGGCTTGGGCTTGATCTTGCCGGTTTCCAGATCGAGGATCGCGATCCCCTTTTTGCCAGCCGTGGTGACAATCCGGCTCGAATCGTTGGCAAAGCGGACATTGCCGTACTTGGTCCAATTATGCGTCGACTTCTTGGTCCCGGCAGGCAGCTCCCAGAGGGTCAGCTCGCCCGCGTCCGACCCGCCGGAGACGGTGGCCAACAACTTGCCATCCGGCGAAATGGCCATGTCGCGCAGGTTGTCGGTCGATTCGAGCGTGGTCAGCGCCTTGCCCGAGCTGAGGCTCCAAAGCTTCAGCTCGTAGACGACCGGCCGCTTGGAACTATCGACGGCGAACGTTGCGGCCAGCGCTGCCGCTGGGGGCCACGGCGAACAGTTCGGTCCCTTCGTACGACTCGATTTCGGTTTGCGGTTTGCGCTCCGCGTTCGCCGCGCTGCCCGGTGGTCCGTTCACACCCGGCGGCGTGAAGCCCGGGCCAGCCCCCGCCGGCCGCCCGACGGCAAACTGCTGTTGGCCGGGCGGCAACGCCGGATTGACTCCGGCCAGTCCGCCCACGGTCTTCGGCGGCGGCGAGATCACGAATGGCGGATAAGGCACAAACACCGTCGCCGTCGCCGCGCCGGGCTGGCCATTGGGATTCGCATACGCCGGACCAACCGGTGGCTGCTGGCCGACCAGGGGCTGTTGTGACCCCGGCGGCGGCTGCACGGGCACGACGGGCATCGGCGCCGGTTGAATCGGGGGCGCTGGCACTGCCGGTCCCGGTGTTGCCACCGCCTGAGCGTCGGGCGCCGCCGGGACCGCGGCGGTTGCCTGCGGCGGATCGGGATCGCCTTCACTACAACCCGTCACGGCGGCCAACAGGATCGCGATCAGCAAGACGTATTGGCGCGGCATAGGGCGACCCTTACTCAAAAAGCACTACGATACCCAGCGATCCGCCGAGTGCGTTGCCACGGCGAATCGGACCTGAAGCTGCCGGCCGCGGCTGACCAAGCAGGCGAACCTGCCCCGACCACCGAATCGGCACTGCTTCTCATCTTCGCGCATCGTGCCGCCGGACGCAAGCATTCCGCGCCCAGTGCGCCGCCGCTCCCAGACGGCGCTGGCCGCTGGCATCGCCATCGGCACCCTATCCGCCTGGCGAATGCCGGTGGCAATTCACGTGTCCGGCGCCGCCGACTGGGTCGTCCCGCTGCCGACTTGAGCGAAAAATTCGCGGCGGTTTTTCTGCAGTCGCGGCAAATTGAATTCGCCGTAGCCGATCGTCCGATGGATTGGTTAGCAGGGCCGCCGACCAAAGGGGGGCGAGTTACCCGCCCAGCGAGCGCCAGTCCGGCCGTCGGATCTGGCTGCTCGAAAACGATCCCCCCCGACCGCGGCAGTCTGCCTGACCCAGTGTCTGCCCGCGCCAGCTCCAGTTCCCGCACTTCGCCTGATGACAAAGACCGCAACCGTTCGTACCGGCACCGCTGCTCCTGCGCGGCCCTTTGCAGCCGCTGCCCCGCCTGGCAGCGGGCTGGGAGCTGGTACGACTCATCGGCGAAGGGGAGCTGGCGCGGGTGTATCTGGCCCGGTCGAAGGGCGGCCTGCGCCGGCCAGGCGAGTTACGCGGCGAAGCTGCTCAGGCGCCCTGGGACGACGATCCGCGGGGCTTGGAACTCTTGGCCCGCGAAGCCCGCGTCGGCCGCAAGGTGTCGCAATCGCATCTCGTGCCGATCCTGGCGGCCAATCTGGACGAACCGCCTTATTTCGTCGTCATGCCGCTGCTCGAGGGCCGCACGCTGGCCCATGAAATTGCCCGGGGCGAACCGCCGACCGTGCCGCAGGCTCTGTGGATCGGCCGACAGGTGGCCGAAGCCCTCGAGGCCCTGGACGCCGCCGGCTGGATGCACGCCGACGTCAAGCCGAGCAATATCTTCCTGTCGCCGACCGGCCATGCCACGCTGATCGACTTGGGCCTGGCGCGGCGGCGCGGCGAGCTCGCAACGCCGAGCGCCCGGCCGATCGTCGGCACGCTGGCCTACATGGCGCCGGAACGGATCGTCTCGACTCTGGCCGCCGACATTCGCAGCGACCTGTACAGCCTGGGCGTGACCCTGTTCGAATTGTTGACCGGCCGCTTGCCCTTCGACGGCGCAGACGCCGCCCAACTCGCCGCGCAGCACCGCCAGGAGTTGCCTGCGGATTTGCGAGTGTTGGCGCCGCACTTGCCGACTCGCGTTGCCAGGCTGGTGCGGCAGATGCTGGCCAAAGAGCCGCTACGGCGGCCGCAGACCCCGCGCGAGCTGGTCGATCGCCTGGCCGCGCTGGAGATCGAAACGTTCGCCGACCGGGTGCCGCTATGAGGGGCTAAAGACTGGGGGCTAGGCGGGGGGCGCGGCGTCGTCGACGGTCGGCACCAGCGCCTGTTGCGGCGACTCCTTCTTGCCCCCGTTCCACAGCGGGGCCAGCCCTTTCACGATGCTATCTTCCAAACCGGCCGCCAAATTGACGTGGAATTTGCCGTAGTGCAGCAGCCCATTGTCCGGAAGAACGAATATCTCGACGCCCTTACCTTGTGCAAGGCAGCCGCGAATATTCTTGTTGTTCTTGATATTGGTCCCGCCTTCCTTCGGCGATTTTCTTGCGGGAGTCTTGTACCGTTGCATTCGATGTTGCAGCGAGTTAACCGTTTTTCCGACATACACCACGTCGCCCGCAACAACGAAACAATAAAGGACATTTTTTTGGGCGCCGAACCCGTTGAGTTCGAATACGATCCCGTCCTTTGATGACTTCCAGTGTCCGGCGAGCTTGAAACCGATTTCGTTGATGCGCGGCAAGTTTCGTTTGCATAAACCCCCCTTCCAGAATTGGCCTTACCGCGGTTGACGCATTGACCCAAGGCCAGCCTAATGGCCCAGGCAGCGCGGCCGCAAGTGCGGAGGCGGCCGTCGCGCGTACGGCTCTCGGTTCACGCGTTGAAGCGTAGTGATCGGCCTCTCCCCCTAGCCCCCAGCCCCTAGTTCCCAGCCCCTCTCCGCCTACCCCCGCGCGGTTGCGGCTTCCATGATCCGCTGCTCGGTGGCATCGGCGCGGACGAATTGACCGGTCTCGCGGCCTTCGCAGAGCACGAGAATCCGGTCGCAAAGCGTCAACAGCTCGGGCAGCTCGCTCGATGTGACGATGATACCCAGGTCTTCGCGGCAAAGGTGATCCATCAGCCGGTACAGCTCGGCCTTGGCGCCCACGTCGATGCCGCGGGTGGGATCGTCGAGCAATAGCACCTTGGGCCGTGTGAGCAGCCAACGGCCGATGATCGCCTTCTGCTGATTGCCGCCGCTTAAGCTGACGATCGGAGCCTCGATGCCGGCCGTTTTCACGCCGAGCTGGTCCACAGTGCGGCGGGCTCGGGCGTGTTCGTCGTGGCGGCGGACCAGGCCGCCCGTGCAACTTTCGTCGAGCGTGCAGATCGAGATGTTCTCGCCGACATTCATGTGGGCGAACATGCCAAGCCGTTTGCGGTCTTCGGTCACCAGGGCGATGCCGGCCGCCTTGGCTTCGGCCGGATGTTGGAACGAACCGCGCCGGCCGTCGAGGTAGATGCTGCCCTGCGGCGGCTCGCTGCTGGCGCCGAACAGACACTCGAGCAGCTCGGTGCGGCCGGCGCCCATCAGGCCGGCGATGCCCAGGATCTCGCCGCGGCGCAAGCTGAAGTTGACGTCCTGCAGCCGCCACGCCCGGGCGTGCCCCGGCCAGGGGAGCGAAAGATGTTCGACCCGCAAGATTTCCGCACCGGGGGAGCGCGGCTGGGACAAATCGGTCTCCTCGATTTCACGGCCGACCATCAAGTGCGTGATTTGTCGAGCACTCGTGGCCGCGCGATCGAGCGTGTCGACCCAACGCCCGTCGCGAAGGACCGTGATCCGATCGGCCAGCTTAAACACCTCGTCCATCTTGTGAGAGATGTAAAGGATCGTGACGCCCTTGGCCCGCAAGCGGTCGATGACGCGGAACAGCCGGGCCACCTCCGATTCGGTCAGCGCGCTGGTCGGCTCATCCATGATCAGGATGTCGGATTGCAAGGCCAGGGCCTTGGCGATTTCGATCAATTGCTGATCGCCGATTCGCAAAGTTCGAATGGGCTGGCGCGGGTCGACGCGGCACTCGAGCTGGGCGAGCAGGCCGGCGGCGGCGGCGTCCATCGCCCTTTGGTCGAGCAGCCCCAACGGTCCCTGCAGCTCACGGCCGAGATAGATATTGGCGGCGGCGGAAAGTTGCTCCACCAGGTTTAGCTCCTGATGAATGATGCTCACGCCGGCCCGCTCGGCGTCGCGCGTGCCGCGAAAGCGGGCCGGCTCGCCGCGCAGCAGGTAAGTCCCGTCATAATCGGTGATCACGCCGGAAAGGATCTTCATCAGCGTGCTCTTGCCGGCCCCATTTTCGCCGACAATGGCGTGCAGCTCGCCGGACCGGACCTCGACCGACACATCCGCCAATGCGGTCACGCCGGCGAACCGCTTGGTGATGTTTCGGATTTCGATCAACGGAGAAGCGGACATGGCGGCGATTCGGGCGACGGCGGCTGCGCTGGCGGTTGGCGTAAGTGAATTTGCGTTCGATTGCGATCTCGCGCGCTGTGCTACGTTGCGGCTGCAGCGGCGCGGCGGCGTTGCCACAGCTTGACCAGAACGAGCAAGGCCAGCCCGCCGGCGCCGGCAATCGCGCCGGCCGTCCTCTCGGCAACCAGAGTCGTTAGCGTGGCGGCCAACATCGCCAGGGTCAGGATCGCCACCCAGCCCAGCGCGCAGGGAAGAACTGCTTGCCCTGCCGACCCGCCTCGCGCAATTGGCTGAAGGCCACGGCCACTACGACCACGATGCCGACGATCAATCCCTCGTAGACCGTGGCGCCGGTCTTGATCATCTTGGCGATGCCGTCGATCACGCTGCGCAAGAACAGGCAGCCCAGCACGGTGCCGGGCACGGTTCCCACGCCTCCCTGCAAACTACAGCCGCCCACCACGGCGGCGGCGATGGCATTCAGCTCGTATCCACGGCCGAGGGTTTGCGGAGCGGCCACGGCGTTGTCGCCGATATAGAGTATGCCCGCCAGCGACGCGCATACGGCGCTGAATGCAGTAGGCCAGCCATTTGAGCCGTTCGGTGCGAATACCGCTGAGCCGGGCGGCCTGCTCGTTGCCGCCCAGCGCATAGAGGTGTCGTCCGACGACGGTGTGTTTCATCAGCACCCAGATGGCAATGCTCAACACGCCGAACAGCACGGCTGGAATCCAAACCGAAGTGGCCAGGTAGCGGAACGACTTGTCGAAAATCGAGATCTGAGTGCTCGCGCCGCGCAGCATGCCGGCCGTGACCTTTTCCACGATCGCCCATCCCAGGCTGCGCAGTCCGACCAGCGTGGCCAACGTGGCCACGAACGGCGGCAGCCCCACGACGGTAATTAGCCAGGCGTGCAGGCTGCCAATGAGAACTCCGACGACCAGGGTGCCCACAATGGCAATCGTCATCGTGGATGCGCCCACGTGACCGCCGGCCTTCATTCCCTCGGGATTGAGCACCAGCATGATCGTGGCGCAGATCGTGCCGGCAAAGGCAATGACCGAACCGCTGGACAAGTCGATGCCGCCGGCGATGATGACCACGGCGCTGCCCAGGGCGAAAATACCGAGCATGATCGTGGGCCTGAGGATATCGATGGCGCTGAGCTTGGGCTCGTACCAATAGCTGTGGTTCGAGTCGAGCAGACTTGTCGATCCGAGCATGATCAAAATCGCCACGACCAGGCCAAACTCGGTCGTGGCCCAGGGCGAAGCGGAGCGCTGCGAGGAAATGTCGTTCAAGACCCCTCCAAATCACGTTCCGCGAGCCACTTCTTGAAGTCGTCCAGCTTGTAGAAGTCGGTATTCTTGCCAAACAGATCGGCCGTGAGCGGCGAACCCTCGTTGGGCGCCACGACCCGCATGCCGGTGCTGTACAGGTCGCCCTCCGGCTGGCCTTGATGCGGGAACATCTCGCTGACGGTTTTCTCGTCCTTCTCGACCAGGGCCTTGAGCAGTTTTACCGCCAGGCGTCCCATCTCGTAAGGATTCTGCACGACCATCACATCGATGAAGCCCTTATCCATCTCTTCGATGGCCAGCGGCTCGGCGTCGAAGGTGACGATCGCCACCTGGTCCCGTTTGCCCGACTCTTTGATCACATCGACGATTGCCGGCGCGTTGTAGGACCAGATGCCGACCAGGATCTTCAGGTCGGGAAAATTGCGCAGCGCGTTGCGGACGTTGTCGCGCGCACGGGATTGATCCATCTCGTCGCCCATGCGATCCAATTCTTGACAATTGCTCCCCACCGCGTCTTTGAAGGCATTCATCCGGTCGATCGCGTTGGCCGATCCCGTGCGACCGACGAATTGCACGAAGCCGCCGCCGTCGGGCACGAGTTTTTTGGCGGCGACGCCCAGCTCGTGGCCGCCGTACAAGTTGTCGCTGCCGAGGTAAAACTTTCGGGCGTCACGCATGCTTGCCCGATCGACGTCGGCGTCGAGTGTGATCACCTGGATTCCACGCGATTGCAGATTTCGCATTTCGTCGGCCACCCCCGCGTTGTTCGCGTCGGCCGCCGACACCGCCACCGCCGCGATGTCCGACTGACTGGCGAATTGCCGCAACTTGCTGATTTGGCCATCGGGCGTGCCATCGTTCACTTCCATGACGGCCTTGAGTCCGGCCGCCTTGAGGTCGAAATCCTGTTCGCCCTTTTGCATGCCTTTCCGCACGATGTCCCAAAAGGGCGAATTGCCGTTGGTCAAGAGAACGATCCGCCGTTCGTGCGAACCAGAGCAACCGGCCAGTTCCACCAGCGCGGTCACGGCGAAAACGGCCGCCCAACACTTGCTCGTTAGAGATGTAAAGCTACCGCGTGCCTGAACATAGCTGGGTGTCCTCGGGGGATGACGCCGCGGGCACGAGACAATCGCCGTGCCGGCCGGCGGGGTGTGAGTGGCTGGGCCGCCACCGGAAACCAGAATTCTAGCCTGCCGCCGGACCGCTCGAAAGCCAGTCGGTCGAGTGAAGTTCGCGCTTTTTGGACCGCCCTCGATCGTCCGCGCGGGCGATGCCGCGCCGCCGGCGCTGGGCCTATCGCCGGCTGGCCGATCGGGTTGTCAGCGGCGACGATTGGCCCGCGCTGGCTCCGGCGCCGCGAGCACAAACCGGTACGGCTTGGCGGCCCACAGGCCGGCATAATCGACGCCAATCCGCGGCGTGCGCCGAACCGCCGACCGGGCGAGCCGCTCGCCGCGGTCCTCGATCCATAAGCCGGCGCTCACGGCGGCCGGACGTGAATTGAATCGTTTGTCGATGGCCAGGGCTTTGGTCAGCCGGGCCGGGCCATCGGCAGGGCCAGCCCCGCGGAGCAAGACGGCGGCCGGAAAACCTTCGCTCGCCGTGACGACGTTGAGCATCCAGTGGATGCCGTAAATGAAGTAGACGTACCAGTGTCCGGCGGGGCCGAACATCACTTCGGTGCGCGCGGTGCGGCCCTTGGAAGCATGGCAGGCCAGGTCGTGCGGACCGACATAGGCCTCGGTTTCGTGAATCCGCACGGCAACCTGCTCGTCGCCAAGCTGCCGGACCAGATACTTGCCCAGCAGCTCGCGGGCGACCGAGAGCGCCGGCCGGGCATAGAACGCCGAATCGAGAACCAATCGCATGGGTCGCCGAGATCCGCCTTTTCTGGCAGCCGACTGCCGAGGCCCCTAGAGTTGAATTGCACTAACTTAAGGAACTTCTCCGCCTGTAGGAGCAACATTATGCATTAGATAGCAGACCGCCCGACGCGTAAGAACTTGAGCACGCTAGCAACCGGCGGTTGCCAGCAAGCTAGCGGACTCAACTTCTTATCCGAACGTCAACGATGCTATCTGTTGCATAATGTTGCTGTAGGAGGCGACTGGTGATCGCCGACTCGCACTCGTTTGGCTCGCATGTCGGCGATCACCAGTCGCCTCCTACAGCCCTTAAGCTAGTGCCATTCGCTCGCAGAGCCTATTTCTTCGGCCGGCAATAGGAAAGCGTGAGCAGGGCATAGCCGGTCACCAGGTTGGCGTCGCCTTCCAGCCAGCGGGGTTTCGTTGACCCACGAACCGTCGGGCTTTTGCCGCTTGGCCAAAGCCTGGATCAGATCGGCGCGCCAATCGTGCTTCTGGCCGTCCGCGTCTTCGATCTCGTCGCTGCCGATCGCCGCGAGCGCCTTGGCGAAGGCCTGGTAGTAGTAGTACAGCCCCGCGGCGCCCATGCCCGGGTTGCTCTCCACGTCGTAGTGGCTTTGCACCCACTTGTAGGCCGCCTTGACGCGCGGATCGTCCGGGCCCGACGCCGGCATAGATCATGCTCTTCAGTCCGGCGTAGGTCATCGAGCCGTAGCTGCGCAAGCCCGCCGTTGGGCGTCTTGCCGGCCGTGCTGCTGCCGCCGGCGGCCGCGGTGTAGTAGAAGCCGCCGTCGGGATTCTTGGCCGCAAACGGGGTCGTGTTGTGCTTCGGTCTCCAGGTTCTGGCAGCGGGAGACGAAAACCAGGGCCTTCTTCATCGCTTCGTCGTCCGCGGCCCGCGCCGGCCGCCTTGAGGGCATCGATCAGGAAGCCGGTGTTCGACAGGTCGGGCCGGCTGTTTTCGCCGCCGTAGCCTGCCCCGCCGTATTTGACGTTGGCCGTGTCCACGCCTTTTGAGGCATCCCACTGCAAGCCGCGCAAGTAGGCGTCGGCATTCTTGATCAATTTGTCATAGCGATGATCGGCGTTGGCGGCTTTGAAACATTCCAGTGCGACGCAAGTCTCGTAGTTCTGATGGTGGCCCGGCCCATAGATGCCGCCGTCCTCGTGGACGAATCCTTCCAGATACTTGAGGCGCTTTCGCGACCAGCGGATCGTCGGCCCCGCGTCCGTTGCGCAGAACGCCGAAGGTGACGACCGCGGTGATCGCGGGGCCGGCCTGGCGCTGAACGAGCCGTCGGCGGCCTGCCCCTTGGTGCGCAGGTAGTTCAGGCCGGCAGTGACCTGCTGATCGTAGGCTTGCTGTGCGCTGGCGGCCGGATTGGCATCCGGCTCGGCGGCCCGAACGGCGCCGGCCGGAATCGCACCCGCGATGCCGCATGCAACCGCCGTAATCAACCCCAAGACCGAGAATTGCCTGTTGAGACACATGGTATCTGGATCTCCTCGAAAAGCTGGCATCAATTTATGGCGAATCGTGGCGAACTGCGGGAAGCCGCCGCTTGGCCGTTACGCTCGCGCAGGACAGGCCGCTCGCCTTCATTCTTGCACGCGCGGCCGCCCGTGACAAGCAATGTCGCGGGCACGAAGCCGATGCACCAGGTTCGCGGCATTCCGCTCGAACGTTTTCCAGGTGCGCGGTCGCATCTGAACCGATATCACGGATCTTCCACGGCGTCCAGCAGCAGGCAGTGAATTTTGAACCGCTCGACGCCACCGTGGCGCGAGTACACCAGCAGCGATCTGCCGGCGCCGAGCGAGGCGATTGCCGGATGGCGGAGTTGCACCTTGGGCTCGCCGGCCACGCGGACCGCTTTGGGGGCCCCGTCCAGATCCTGGCGCCGGGGTTTCTCGTCCTCGCGCTGATCGAACGCCCAGGCGCCGCATCCAGGGGCTTGCCGCTGGCCGGGTCGATCCGCGTGGCCGCCAATTCGACCGTCGCGGGCAGCGACTTGAAAATGCCCGCATCCTCGCAGTCGGGGCTCTGCTCGACGACGGCGACGAAGTTCCGTCCGTCGAACGCCGCGGCGCACCATTGCTCGTTCTGAGGCGCGTAGGCTGATTGCAGCCCGAGCACCCGGCTGCCGCCAGTCAGCTTGCCGCCCATGTAAATGCCGGTGCCGTACTGCGTGCTGTAAGCCCCGTGCTCGCGGCGGTGGTTAAACCAAACAAGGGTCTTTCGAGCCGCCGGATCGGCCGCCAGGCTGTACGAATAGCCGAACCGGATCGGCACCGGCTGGGCCTTGCCGTCGGTGCCGACGGTGACCGCAAAGGGCTCGTTGGCCGAGAAGCCGTCGCTGCCCCGGCCCGCGATCACGACGTATCCGGCCCCGTCCCAGGCGACGGCTGGGGCCAAGATCGAAGCCGGCGCGCGACCCAGTTCGTGGCCTGCCGATTCCGCCGGTTTGCCGTCTCGCAGCAGCGTGCCGAACAGCGCATAGACCTCTGCCTGCGGCTTGTCCGGTTGCGGCCGCACGTCGGACCAGGCTGCCAGGCACGATCCTTTGTCGTCGGAGGCCACTACGGCGTAGGCCTGGTTTCCGGCGCGCATGCCACCGCGAAGCCGTCGGGTTCGAGCACCTTGCCATGCGGAGTCACCCGGGCCGCATACACGTCCCAGTCCTGCGCGTTGCGGAAGTCCGACCAGACGACCAGGTAGTTGGTCCCGTCGAATGTCACCGCCGGATAGATCTGAAAGCCTTTGGCTTTGCAGATCGCAACGGGCCGGGGGTCCAACGGAGTGCCGTCGGCGGCAACGCGGGCCGCATAGATGTCGGCCTCGCCGCCCCACACCGCGTCCCCCTCTTGCCACACGACCAGGTAGTTGTCCAGACCGGCGGCCACTGCCGGCCAGCGCTGGTTGGCTTTCTCCACCGCGGGCGTCACTTCGGCGGGCTTTCCGGCCGAGAGCCCCTGCGCACCGGCCGCAGAAAGCACTGAGACAAAAACAAGCGTCACCGTGATCCCGATGATCTTCATGGGTTAATGCTCCTTGCGCATGTGCAGCCAGGCACTGCGGCTGGCATAGGCCCCGGGAGCATCGCAGGCGTGGCTGCCGTCGGGCAGGATCATCATGACCGAAGGCAACTGCCACGGCGTGCCCTCTAATGCGAAGGTGCCGTCGGCGAGTAAGACCGTGACCCGGTTCTTGTCGAACTCGCATCGCGAGAGGGACCGCGGAATCTCGTTGACCATGAATACGTAGCCGGCGCGATCGATGCCCCAGCCCATGCAGCAGTGGGGTGGGTAGCAACCCGGATCGATGAGCCCCCACAGCCGGCCGGCCAATTTGTCCTTCGGCGCAAAGTCGACCAGCGGGACGAAAGTGCCGTCGAGTGTGACCTTCCAGGCCGAGGGCCAGGTGCGGCCGCCGCCGTACACCGCGCCGTCGGCGCCGTAAATCAAGTTGCAGCCTTCGCCGCTGCCCAACGCAATGCGATTCGCTTTGGCCTGGGGCCAGCGTTCGGCGTAGACCGCCGCCAGGTCGGAGTTGACTTTATCGGCCGTGATCACGATCGAAACGCGGCCGTCCGGCGCGGCCTTGGCCAGCCCTCCGGCCAGGACGAAGTAGAGATTGCCCTGGGGATCGGCGGTGAGCTGGTCCACGCGGGCTAATTCCGACAGGCTCTGCACGCTGCCGGCCACGGGCGTATTGACGTTGTCCTGGGCCGTGAGCCGTTCGACGCTCCAGCGGCCGTCGCCGCCACGGGAGATTTTGCGCAGTCCCCCGTCGCTGATGTAAGCGGTGTAGGCGTTGGCCACGACGCCGGGGATGGCCCCGCCGTAAACTCCGCCGCCGCAGAACTGCGCGTATTCGGCCGGGCCGTTTTCATGCCCCAGGTCGCCCGTGCCGCCAATGAGCCATACTTGACCCTGATCCAGCAGCCAGATCTGGCGGCGCTTGTCGACGAAGTAAATCCTTCCGCTTTCGGCGTAATCGGCCGGGTAACACCCTCGGACGCACGTGCCGCCGACAGCCCAGCGAGCCGGTCCGCCCAATGGCTTGCCCGAGTTGCCCCAGGTGAACGCCACGTGCTCGACCGTCCAGTCGGGCAGCCACCTGAAGGCAAATGGGGGCTGAGGCGCTGTCTTGTTGGGCGTTTCCGCGGCGGTCGCCGGCGGCGCCGCCCCGCCCGAGTTCGGCAATAACAGCGAGCCGCCGGCGAGCGCCGCCGACAACACGGTCAACGTCAGCTTCATGACAGGCTCTCCATCGCGCGACGAGGGAATAGATGTTTTGCAGCCATGATACAAGTTCCAGCGGGGAATGGTAATCATTTCGCCGCAGCCTCGCCCTGCCCCGTGCCCTCTGCCTGCGGGAGCGGTTTGGCGTCCCCGCTGGGACCTGGGCTATGATGAAGATTCGTCAGGTTCAACTCCGCAGTGATCGCCATTTTGAACAGGCGAAGCCATGTACGAGCGATTCACCGATCGCGCCCGTAAGGTGATGCAACTGGCCAATCAAGAGGCTCAGCGACTCGACCACAAATACATCGGGACTGAGCACATCCTGCTCGGATTGATCCAAGAGGGCCGCGGCGGCGTCGCGCAGCGTGCTCAAGAACCTCGACGTTGACCTGGGCAAGATCCGCGGCGCGGCGGAAAGCCTCATCCCGCGCGGAACCAACAAGACCGCGGAGGGCAAGCTGCCGATAGCGCCTGGAGCAAAGAAAGCCGTCGAATGCTCGTTCGCAGAGGCCCGGAACCTGGACCACAACTACGTCGGCACCGAACATCTCCTGCTGGGCCTGCTACGCGAACAAGAGGGCTTGGCCGCGCAGGTCCTGGCGCGCCTGGGGCTGACGCTGGTGGAAGTTCGCGAGGAAGTCCTCAACCTGCTGGGCCACAACTTCAATCGAGTCGCGAGCACTCCGCCCGCGCCTGGTTTTTGGCGAAAAGTCGGCAGGTGGTTTGGCCCCCGCTGAATCTGGCGGCGCCACCCATGCTCGCGGCGGCCGTCCGTTTGGGACCCCGCGGCTCGGCCCTAACTCGGCCGCAGGGCCAGAAAGGCCAGAAACACCATCCAGATCGCCAGGAGCACGATCGTCAGCACCAGGAACCAACGGTGAGGTCGCGGCGGGTCGGGCACCCTGGCTGGCCGCTCCTGATTCGCAGCAGGCGTCTCGGCGATTCGACCAGCGGTTCGCTCTGCCTTCGAGATCATCCGCCACCGGCCTCGTCTGTTTTCGGCGCTGCAGCCGTACGATGCGCCGTCGGCCTGCCGTGAAGTTTCCGCCTATTGCGAGCTTTCCGGCAGCGTGATCTTGAAGCTCTGCCGCAGGCCCGTTTCGAAATCGAACACGTTGTCGAAATCCTCTCGGGCGTCGTCCTTGGTCTTGCGCATCTGGCCGATGCGGATCAAGTTGAAGACGATCTCGCCAAAGTCGGAGGTCGACGTCAGCCCCCAGCTCTTGAGCACGTCCTGAGCCATGTAGCCGTATTGCTCCAGCGCGTAGCGGCGGATCGCCTCGCACAGTTGCTGGCCGCTCAAGTGGCGCTCCGCCTCGCGCGCGCCGCCTTCTTCGGGCTCGTCTTCTTCCGATTCCGATTCGGCCGGCCGCTCCGTCCCCATCCCCAGGACATTATGAGCGTAGTTCAGCGCTTCGAAAACGAAGGCATAGGCGTCGAGCTTATAACGCCGGTCCTCTTGCAGGAGTTTGGCGATCGGATGGGCTGGATCGATCATAGACGGCTACAGGCTCGGCAAAACTTGGACTCAGGTTCGAAGGGGTCTCGACAAAAAACAGCCGCCCGGAAAAAATTGCGAAGTCGGAAGATTGGGACGCCGCGAAACGGGCACGCTGCGCGAACAAAGAGCATAGCAGCGCGACCGCTCGGCGCCAGTAGCGATCCTGACGGCGGCCGGATCCACGCACTATTCCGGCACGATCACCGCCGCATCGCCCCCGCCGCGGTCCTCGGAACCCCGTTTCAGCACGGTCAGCACTTCCGCGGTGTCGATCAGCAAGCGGCGGCGATCTTCCATTTCTACGAGCAATTGGCCGGCAAGGATCTCCTGGGCCAGCACCCGGGCCCGGCCGCGACCTGTGATCAGGTCGGACCCGACCGGCGGCATCTCCTTGTGCAAGGCCTCGTAAGTGTCGTACTCGTAACGCAAACAGCACTTAAGGCGGCCGCAGCGGCCGGAGATTTTGGTCGGGTCGAGCGTGGCCTTCTGGAGCTTGGCCATTTTCATCGAAACGGGCGGCATTTCCGAAAGGTGCGTATTGCAGCAGACCGGTTTGCCGCAATCGCCGTAATCGGCCAATAACTTTGCCTCGTCCCGAACGCCGATCTGCCGCATTTCCACCCGGGTTTGAAATTCCGAGGCTAGCAGCCGGACTAGTTCACGAAAATCAACCCGATTTTCCGCCAAATAATAAACAATGACCCGCTCTCCGCCGAACAAGTGCTCGACGTCCACCAGCCGCATTTCCAGCTTTTGTTCGGCGATCAGCCGCTGACAGACATCGAACTCGCGCCTTTGCTGCTCGTACATCCGGGCGATCTCGCGGGCGTCGTCCGCGGTCCGCCGGCGCAGAATCTGCCCATGTCCGGCGTCCTTGAGATCGGCCAGCACCTGCTCGGTCGCCTCGCAGAGCACTTCGCCGGCTTCCAGGCCGCGATCGGTGCGGACGATGACCTGTTGGCTGCGGGCGTAGCTGTCGTCGCGCCCGGGACTGTAGATCCCCAACGCCCGCATCGAGCCGCAACGAACCACGTATTTTGGCATGAAAAGAGCTGTAATGGCTGCGAGATGTCGGTGCTGCGCGGAATCGGTGCGGCGAGGCGTCCATGCGGCGAGATGCCCTCGACCGCTGTCGGCGCTGACAGAGGGGGCTGGAAACGGCGCCAAGTATAACCGCCTCGCCCCGACTTCGCCAAGATACATCCCGCCGGGTGCCCGCGGGCTGCACGGTTGGGTACCGGACGGCGCCAAGCCTGAATTGAGCATTCGCCGCGTTCCGCTCGGGCGGTAGCGATCAAACACGGTAAGACGGTGGCGTGCCGCCCGGGGCGCCCGCTTTGAGGTGGATCCCGTCCGCGCGAGGACCTCTGGGCGCTCTATTGCCGTCGAGGTAATTCGCGCTCACAATATCCGTTCTTCGCCAGCAGCCTCAGTTGGGCCACGGTTGGTCCCCCACCAGTCACGCCCGTCTGGGCATAGGCCATTCAGCAAGAGACACCATGAAGATTTCGCGCGTCCTGCTAAGGTGGTACAAGTCGTTCAACATTAATTACTACGGGTATGACGACCGCCGGCACGGCGTGCAGCGGCGCCCGTGGAACAGCATCGGCCTCGAAGAGGATGTGGATTCATACCGGTTCGTCGAAATTCCAATTCACGGCTCGATCACCACAATCGTGGGTGCGAATGAGAGCGGAAAGTCGCACCTCCTGAGCGCGATAAGCAAGGTTATGCGCGGGGCCGGCATTCCCGACGACCGTAAGGAGGCGACGTTTGACGTGACCGACCTCTGCCATTATGCATCCGTTAAGGACAAAAACGCCGAGAGCTGGCCGAATATCGGCCTAGAGTTCGAGTGCGACTCGGCCGAGTTTGAATCCATCCTGAAGGCAGCCGGCTCCCGGCGCAGTGCACCCAGCAACCCGCGATTCCTTCTGATTCTGGCGCCCGTGCGTGAGTCGCCGGCGGTGCTCTTCATCGGCGACGAGCCGGAAGCAATTCGGCTGACCGGAGGCCAGCTTAGCGCCATACGCGCTCAGCTCCCTCCGATCGAGTTCATTAGGTCCGACATCCCGCTTTCGGACGAGGTGGTCATTGATGATATCCTGGCCCAGCTTGAATCGACCCAGGGAGCGGGTAGGAAATACTATACATTTGATTCGGCGCAGGCCGCAGCAACGTTGCTCGCGGGGCTCAACATTGATGCCACCAAAGCGGTTCCCCCAGGTGTCGCGGAGAGCATCAACACCGCACGCGAGATGCTGAGGCAGGCCCGTGCACCGGGCTCGCAGTCGCAGCTTGAGACTAAACTGTTCTCCGATGTGTTGGGCATCAACAAAAGCACGTTCGAACGGCTCGCGCACCTCGAAGGCTGCCACCGCGGGTATGCGGAGGGAATTATCGCGCTGTGGAACGAGGAGATCGACCGCGTTCTGAATCTCTCCTATTATTGGCAGCAGGACGACCAATTCGTTCTTCGCATCAACTTCAAAGCCGGCGTCTTCTATTTCGAGATCACCGACAAAACCGGATCGGTCTATACGTTCCGCGAGCGAAGTTCGGGGCTCCGATATTTTTTGAGCTATTACATCCAGGCGAAGGCCCTCGAACACAAGTACCGAAACCGCGGCTGCATAATTCTGATGGATGAGCCAGATTCGTACTTGTCCATTGCAGCCCAGAAAAACCTGCTCTCTGTTTTCGAATCGTTAATCAGTGCAGGCGCATCCACCGACAGAATGCAGCTCATCTACACGACTCACTCGCCGTTCTTGATCAATCAGAATTATCCAAACCGCATTCGCTTGGTCCGGAAGGGTGACGCCGAGGAAGGAACGCAGTTTATCGATGAATCGCGGCTACGCCACTATGAGCCCGTCAGGTCGGCCCTCGGAATTGATTGGCGCAAACGCTGTTCATGGGCGCGACCAACGTCGTGCTTGAGGGGCCGAGCGATCAGTTCCTAATCGCGGAACTAAATCGTCTATTCGTGATGTACCGTGATCCAACGTCGTTCCTAGACCTTACGTCGGTGGTCCTCATGTCGGCAGAATCCGCGTCCGGAGTCGAGAAGCTCATCGCGGCCTCGCAGTGGGGCGACGAGCGGATCCCCGCGACCGTCGTCCTTTTTGACGCTGATGGCGAGGGTTGCGAGCAGAAGAAGCGAATCACGGGTACAAGCGGAAGGAAAGGGGACAAGCAGCTAATTGACGGTGAATTCGTGGTAACAATTGGAGAGGCCCTAGGGGCGGGCTATAACGGCCACGGAATCGTGACGACCGAGGACTTGATCCCTGCGTCGCTGTACGCAGAGTCAGTGAAACAGTTTCTGGAAACGTGGTATCCGGATGTCCTTGCCCGGCCGGGGGTGAAGGCGGCGATCACCGCAATGCTGGATGACCCGTCGTACGGGAAGTCTGGACTCGTCGGTGCCACTGAGGCAATCTTCAAGCAGCATGTTCACCCGGGGCGCGAGACCTACGATAAGATGGGTGTATTTCACAAGGTCGTTGCGATTACGGAGCATCGGTTACGCGAAGGTACGAAGTCCGTCAGTGACGAAGCCATCGTACAGATGGAGCATCGCCTAAAAGCGCTTTGCGAGGAGCTTTGGCGACGGATCGATCGAAGCCGCCAGAAATGCCAGCGCGAATCGGCGGCACACGCAGTCAGGCGAGAGATCAACGACTTTTTCAAGCGGTTTAAGATATCTGCCCCCGCGTTCGACGTCGTGCGAATTCTCGAGCGACTTGGTAGGGAGGTGCGCGAGATCGGCGAGGATGGGGGCCGGCTACGTGACGTGCTGACGGAGCTGCTGCGCGAGATTCAGCAATTCCGGGACGGCGGGAACACTCTCGTCGATGCCGGTTATTGGAGGCGGTGGAGTACCGCATTATGGAAAATTCGAGAGAACCCCCTGCAGCCGGACGTAACGAAATTTGCTCAGCTGCACGTCGATGATGCAACGTTCCCACCCGCGGCGGGCATTGAACAACTTGTCGGCATCGACATAGCGGGCGCGGCTGCCGCTGGCGATTCGGCTCCGAGTCCGGGCTCGGCGGGTGGTGCGGTAGCCAAGACATAATCAATTTGCCGCGACGACCCGTGCGGGGCGTCCAGCGCCGGTTAAACCCCGCCCGCACGGCCCGCGGGTGTTTTTTGGTGCGAGCATGCCGGCGGTACACAGCTGCGGCGCTGGGCACCCCACAGGGCCGTTGGTCGGCCGTAACTTGGCGTCCCGCGGCACCGAACGCCCGCATGCGCATCCGCCCGGGTTCGTCGCCACCAAGCTTGCTTCAAGCGTTGGCGCCCGCATGAGCAAGGCAACCTGAACCGGGGCGGGGCCCACGGCCACGCTAGTGCCGTCGTGGGCGGGCTTTATAATCAAGGTTTATCGCTCGCACAACCTGGCCCAGCCGTCAGCACATGAGTTCCGCATTGCCACCTTCGGTTGTCGGCCGGCTGCGCGAGATCGTCGGCGGCGAAAATGTGCTCTCGGCCCATGCCGATCGCATGGTCTACGAGTGCGATGGCTTCGTGATCGAAAAGAACTGCCCCGACGTGGTCGTCTTTCCGCGCACGGCCGCGCAAGTGGCGGCCGTCGTTCGGCTGTGCAACGAACGCGACCTGCCGTTCGTACCCCGGGCGCCGGAACCAGCCTGGCCGGCGGCTGTCTGCCGGTGGGCGGCGGCGTGATGATCGTGCTGACGAAGATGAAGGCGATCCTGGAGATCAACCTCCGCGACCGCTACGCCGTCGTCGAGCCCGGCGTGGTGAACATCTGGCTGACCAATGCTTTGAAGGGTTCCGGATACCACTATGCTCCGGACCCTTCGAGTCAGGGCGCTTGCACGATCGGCGGCAACGTGGCCACCAATTCCGGCGGCCCGCACACGCTCAAGTACGGTGTGACGGTCAACCATACGCTGGGGGTCGAAGCGGTGATGGCCGACGGCTCGATCGTGCAATTCGGCGGTCCGACGGAAGACCCGGTCGGTCTCGACCTGGTCGGCGCGCTGGTGGGCAGCGAAGGCACGCTGGCGATCGTCACCAAGGTTTGGGTGCGGCTGACGCGCAATCCACAAGGCGTGCGGACGATGCTCGGCATTTTCGAATCGGCCGACGACGCCACGACCGCAATCAGCGAGATCATCGGCGCCGGAATCATTCCGGCCGCGCTGGAAATGATGGACCAGGGAATCATCGAGGCCATCGAAGCGGCCTATCATTTCGGCTTTCCGCTGGATGCCAAGGCCATCCTGCTGATCGAGGTCGACGGACTGGAGGCCGGACTCGACCAGCAGCGCGAGCAGATCAGCGAGTTGTGCCTGCGGGCCGGCGCCCGCGAGGTTCGCCAGGCCCACGACCAGAAAGAGCGGTTGCTGCTATGGAAGAGCCGCAAGCAGGCCTTTGGGGCCGTGGGCCGCTTGAGCCCCAGCTATTGCACGCAGGACGGGGTCGTGCCGCGGACCAAACTGCCCCATATCCTGCGGCGGATTTCCGAGATCGGCGAGAAACATCAGGTGCGCATCGTCAACGTGTTTCACGCCGGCGACGGCAACATTCATCCGATCCTGCTCTTCGACGAGCGCGACCGGGCCCAGGTGGCCCGGGTGCTCGAGGCCAGCGGCGAGATTCTGGACGAGTGCATCGCCTGCGGCGGCAGCGTTACCGGCGAACACGGCATCGGCGTGGAGAAGATCAGCTTCATGCGCAAGCTGTTCAGCGAAACCGACCTGGAGGCGATGATCCATCTGCGCGAAGCCTTCAATCCCGCGAACCGGCTCAGCCCGCAAAAAATGCTCCCCACCGCGGGCGCCTGCGGCCTGGAGCAAACCCACCCCGGTCGCCGCGCGGCGCTGTGAAAAGTGACGGTCGTTGCAGTGCAGCGGTTTTTTGAGGGGATAGGGGGATAACGGAGGGGATACAGGGGATGACGAAGAGGACAAAGAAGAGCAAGAAGAACTCAGGCAGATCAATTTGGCTTGGATCGCGATTCGATTTCAGGTAAGTGATGCGAGACGAACGAACGGATGCGAAGAGGTACGAGGGTGAAGAACTGACCAGGGCGATTATTGAGGCGATCATCAAGGTGCATCAAACGCTCGGGCCGGGCTTTCTGGAGAGCATTTATCGGAATGCGCTGATCCTGGAACTTGCGGCCCGCGGGCTATCGGCCGAGAGCGAGCATCAGATTGCGATTTATTACGAGGGTAAGCCCGTCGGGCGGCATGTACTTGATATCGTTGTGAATGAGGCTGTGATCCTGGAACTGAAAGCGGTCGAGGAACTTTGCCCCGCGCATTACGCCCAACTTCGTTCCTATTTGAAGGCGTCGAAGATCCGAACTGGCTTGCTGGTGAATTTTGGGTCCGAGAAGGCCGACTTCCGCCGCGTCGACCTCAAGTGAAGGTCGTTTCTGTGCGACGGTTTTTTGGCAGGGGATAGGGGGATGCGGCCAGGGGATACGGGGGATGACGAAGACCGCAAAGAACACAAGCCGCTTGGCGGTTCAAAAAATTCCGGTCCATGATCCTGAAATGTGAAGAGCAGATGTTCAACAAAGACCACCAGGCCGCCTTGCCCTCGTAAGAAAAATTCTTCGTCATCCCCCGTATCCCCTGGCCGCATCCCCCTATCCCCTTCTCCCTTTCGTCAATAACGAATCCGTGTCGACCGCAACCGAAAACCTGCCGCTGATCGAAACGCTCACTCCGGCGAACCAGGACGAACTGGTCGCGGCCGTGGATGGGGCTTATCGTTCGCAGACGCCGATCTATCCCATCGGTGGCGGCACGAGCCTCGACTATGGGCTTGCGCCGAAAAAGCCGGGCATCGGCTTGTCGCTGGCCGGCTTGAATCGCGTGATCGACTATCCGGCCCGAGACATGACGATCACCGTCGAGGCCGGCATCACCATGGCCGACCTGGCCCGCACGCTCGACCGCGAGCATCAATGGCTGCCGATCGAGCCGCCGGCCGCCCAGCAGGCCACGCTCGGCGGCGTGGTGGCCACGGCCTGGTGCGGACCGCGGCGCTACGGTTGGGGTACGGTGCGCGACTACGTGATCGGCATCAGCGCGGTCGACGGCCGCGGCATGTCATTCAAAGGCGGCGGACGGGTTGTCAAGAACGTGGCCGGCTACGATTTCTGCAAGCTGCTCACCGGTTCGTTCGGCACGCTGGGCGTGATCACGCAATTGACGCTCAAGATCCGCCCGCAACCGGCCAGCTCGGCGATTCTGGCCTGCCCGCTCGCGAGTTGGGAGTCGGCCCAGCGGCTGCTGGCCGGGTTGGTCAACTCGGCGACTTCGCCATCCGCCATCGAACTGGTGACGGGGCCAGCCTGGAGCCAGGTGCTCGGCGTCGGCCCGGCGCACGTCGGGTGTCTGCTTGTCGGCCTGGACGGTTCGGCGGCCGAAGTGCGGTGGATGGCCGACCAATTGGCCGCCGAGTTTCGCACCGCAGGCGGCGCGTCGATTGAGCGCATCGACGCCGCGGCGGCCGGCGCGCTGTGGGATCAACTGCGCGAATTTCCGGCCCAGCCGACGGCCCCTTTGGTCATCAAAGCCAGCGTGCGCGCAAGCGCGACCGTCGACCTGGTGAGGCTGATTCACCAGATCGATCCGCAAGCGTCCGTTCAAGCGCATGCCGGCAGCGGTATCGTCATCGCCCGCTTCGCCGAGTTTCCGCCGGCCGAGGTCTCGCGGTCGCTCATCGGCCGGTTGCAGCCGGCCGCGGTCGCCGGAGGCGGCGGGGTCGTCGTGCTCTCGTCGGTCTATGCGGCCGACCTCACGCGGCAAGCGGTGTGGGGCGGGGCCCGCGACGCGACCGAGTGGATGGTAAAAGTCAAACACCAGTTCGATCCTCAAGGCCTGCTGAACCCGGGCCGCTTCCTCTACGGATTTTAAATGCACCCTGCCGACATCCATTCGCCGCAGCCAGAGAGCGCGTCGTCGCTGCCGATCGCCGGGTCGCCCGCAGCCAATGCCGGCGCCGGCATCGACTACGGCCTGTTTCTCGACTGCGTTCACTGCGGACTGTGTACGGCCGCGTGCCCGACGTACGTCGAGACGGGCAACGAAAACGACAGCCCGCGCGGGCGGATCTACTTGATGCGCGGCGTCACCGACGGCCGCTTGGAATTGAGCCACGAGGTGCGCCGCCATCTGGAGCTGTGCCTTGACTGCCGGGCCTGCGAAACGGCCTGCCCCTCCGGCGTGCAATACGGCAAATTGATCGAGCCGTTCCGCATTGCCATGGAGCAATCGGGCGAGGGCCGCCCCAAGAGCGGCGATTGGTTTCATCGCTGGATCCTGTTCGGTTTGTTTCCGTATCCTGCGCGCATGCGCAGGGCCTTGGCTCCGGCCCGGCTCGCGCAGCGGCTCAAGCTGGATCGGATGGCCGAGGCCCTGGGCCTGGTCGGCCTGCTGCCGCCCCGCTTGCGGCAATTGGTGCGGATGCTGCCGCGGCTGGGCAAATCGCAACCGGCGCTGCCCCGCGTGCTGCCGGCGGTGGGCAAGCGCCGGGCTCGGGTGACGCTATTCACCGGCTGCGTGGCCGACGTGATGTTTCGGCACACGCATTGGGCCACGGCCCGGGTGCTCCAGCAAAACGGCTGCGACGTAATCGTGCCCAGCGGACAGGCCTGCTGCGGGGCGATCCATTTTCATGCCGGCAGCAGCCAGCCGGCCCGCGAGCTGGCCGACGCCAACGTGCGGGCGTTCCAGGGCGAGGGTTGCGATGCGATCCTTGTCAATGTGGCTGGTTGCGGGGCCATGCTCAAGGATTACGGCCATCACTGGCCGGGCGTTGGGCAGCCGGCCCGGGCGCAATTCGCCTCCCGAGTTCGCGACATCAGCGAATTTCTCGACAACCTCGGATTGATCCCGCCGACCGGACGGATTCCGATCACGGCCACGTATCACGATGCCTGCCACCTTGCTCACGCCCAGAAGATTCGCGAGGCGCCGCGCCGGCTGCTGGCGCAGATTCCGGCGCTGGTGCTCAAGGACTTGCCCGAGACCGAGCTTTGCTGCGGAGCGGCCGGCACCTACAACCTCACCGAGCCCGAGATGGCCGAGCGCCTCAGCCGGCGCAAACTGGCGAACATCCTGTCGACCGGCGCGCAGACCGTCATTACGGCGAACGCCGGCTGCCTGTTGCAAATCATGCGCGAAGCCCGCAGTCAGCGTCAGCCGCTGGCGGTGCTGCATCCGATGGATCTGCTGGACATGAGCTACCGCGGGGAAATGCCGAAGTTGTAGTCGCGGACCCAAGCCATGCTGCTGCCCGACGCGCCAACGCTTGATCGCTTCCTGCGGGCGCTAGAATTGCTCGGCGACCCCCACGAACTTTTCGCCCGTGATCGCCGGGCTATTGTCATGTTCGACGACACTTCGGGATGCTCGCGGATTCTGTTCTTGACCAGGCAGCAAGGTCTGATTGGTTTGCGAATGCACGATCGCAACGCGACCGGCGGAGCCGGGATCATCGGCTGCCACGCGATTGTCACGCCCGAGTCCGCCGCCTTTGTTGCCGCGCAGGCGCCGGTGCAGCGCCGAAATCGCCTTCGTGGGCGACCTCGACCCGCGCGACCTGACTGTTTTCCTCACTTTGGCCGTTGAACTCAAGAAACTTGGAACCGAAGCGAGATATTTGGGGATCAACGATGCATGGATCGATCTCTGCCGTAGATACCTGCCTAAACCCCAAGGCGGGGACACGGGCAATTTGCCGACCGTTCGATTGGACGAATTCGAACGGGACCACCTCCGACTGCTGGACGATTTACCGATATCGTGGGACGGCATTGTCGGGCCGGCATCCATGGCGATGCTTCGCGGCGGCTCGAAGTTGGAATTGGAGGGCGCGACAAATCCGGCCTGCTACCGCGAGGGCCTTTCGGCCGCCCTTGAACAATTCGTTTTTGGATCGTCGTAACCATCGACTGCTTCACATCCCCACATACCGGGCATAAATCGATCGAGCCTCGGTAATGTCGTCGGTGCCGCCGATGATCGCACGCCCGTCCGGAAACAGCGTGAGCCGGTGTTTCCCGACGAGCAGCCGCAACAAGTAGCGATTGCAACTGACCGTGCCCACGCCGGCCAGCTTGACCGCCAAAGCATCGAGATCGATCGGCCGCTCGCCGGCCGCCGGGCTAAGCTGCACCGCGTTGCGGCCGCAGAGCACGGCGGTGTGCCCGCTGCGCTCGCCGGCCAGCCAGGGAAAAACGCCCTGTTTGCAGGCCGGGCAATCGACCGTGCCGCGAAGTTTCGACAAGTCGATTTGCCGGATCCGGTTGTCCCACAAGTCGATCACGGTCAACGAGCGGCTGACGGCCGGGCGATTGTCGCTGAGAATCTTGATCGCTTCCAGCGCCTGGATCGACGCGATCACGCCCACGATCGGTCCCAGGATGCCGGCCGTGTCGCAGGTGGGCGTGCTGCCGGCCGGCGGCGCCTCGGGCATCAGGCAGCGCAGGCAGGCCGTGTCGCCGGGCAAGATCGTCATCGTCTGGCCTTCGGCCCCGATCACGCCGCCGAACACCCAGGGAATCGATTGCCGCACTGCCAGGTCGTTGATTAGATACGCGCGTCTCGAAGTTGTCGGTGCCGTCGAGGATCAGGTCGACGCCGGCGGCGAGCTGCTCGATGTTGCGCCAGTCGACGTCGGCGACGATCGGCTCGACCTCGACATGCGAGTTGATTCGCCGCAGTTTGGCTGCCGCGGCAATCGCCTTGGGCAGTTCGTCGGCGATGTCCTGCTCGTCGAACAGCGTCTGCCGCTGCAAGTTGCTGGTTTCCAGAAAGTCGCGATCGACCAATCGCAAGTGGCCGATCCCGGCCCGCACCAGCGTGCTGGCCAACATCGAGCCCAGCGCCCCGCAGCCGCAGAGCAGCACTTTCGACGCGCTCAGCCGCTCTTGTCCCTGGAGGCCCAGTGGAGGGAATCGCATCTGACGGTCGTAGCGGGCCCACTGGGCAGGATAGTCCACGATGGTCCTCGTCAAACGCCTACGCGGATCAAAAAACTGCCCTGTCAAACGACCGCTGGTCAAACAATGTATCCGGCCCAACTCGTGCCATCATCGGCCAGATCGCGCTGCAGCAAGTCGCACAGCGCGCGGCCGCTTTGCGGAGCGAGTCCTTTTCCGCTCGGGCGCAGTGCCACCAGCGGCACCCGGCGGCCCGAAACCGTTTCGGCCCAGGGCTGGCCGGGCCGCATCTCGCACAGTGCCACGTCGGCCCAATCGTCCGGGCGAATTGGCTCGCCGGCAGCGAATCGCTGGGCGAACAGCAGATTGCGGGCAAATTTGCGCGGATCGAGCGGGGCCTCGCGACGGTCGAAAACCACCAGGCCCACCGCGGCCTCGCTCCGCAGGCGGCGGAGTTCCTGCTCGACTTCGACGGGCGTGTCCAGTTCGACGACCAAGAGCACCCCGGTCTGCGATGCCAACCGCAGCGCCGTCGATCCGGGCCGGCGCACGACGGCGGCCAGCGAGGTTTCGTGCCAGGCGGCCAGATCTGCCGCTTCCAGTTTTTCGGCCCGGGCCGCACGCAGCACCCAGCGCTTGCCGTCGAGCCGCAGATTCGACCCCTCGCGCCCAGCCGCCGGATTCCGATTCGGCCACTGATCTTTTCGCGGCGGCCGCCCGGCTCGCGCATGAGCGTGTACTCGTATAAGTACGGCATGGCGGGCGTCCAAAAGCACGGATCCGGCACCCAGGCCTCGACCAACCCGGCGGCCTGCCCCGTGGAGCGGCGAAACGGATGATTGGTGGGCAACGTCTGCGCGTAATCGCAAAATGGCCCGCGCAGCAATCCGCTCATGGCGGCCGCCGTCTCGCTCGATCGTTCGCACTGGGCGTAGATGCGGCAGGCGGTTTCGGTCGCTTCGCCGAAAAAAACCTGCACCTGTGCATCTTCGGCGGAGCGCAACATGATTTCGTCCGCCGGCGCTCCCGCCGCCGCATCCTGGTCTGGCATTGTCGTCATGCGCGGTGCTCCTGGGCCGGCACCAGCAGCAAGGGCCGCAAGAAGCGGCCGGTGATCGACTCGCTGGCCCGGGCGACTAATTCGGGCGTGCCCTGGGCCACCACGCGGCCGCCCGCCTCGGCGGCGCCGGGTCCCAAGTCGATCAGATAGTCGGCGGCCCGGATGAGCTGCAGGTTGTGCTCCACCACGATCAGCGAATGTCCCACGGCCAACAGCGCGTCGAAGCAATCGAGCAATTGCACGATGTCTTGAAAGTGCAGGCCCGTGGTCGGCTCGTCGAGCAGGAACAGCGAACGGCCGCGGCGCTTGGTCGACATGTAGCCGGCCAGCTTGAGCCGCTGGGCTTCGCCGCCGCGAGAGCGTGTTGGCCGGCTGGCCGAGCCGCAGATAGTCGAGCCCGACGTCGATCAGGCGTTTGAGCCGGGCCTGCACTTTGGGATGCCCGCGAAAGAAGGTGAAGGCCTCGCGGACGGTCAGGTCGAGCACGTCGGCGATGTTGCGTCCGCGGTATTTCACGTCCAGGATTTCGCGGCGATAGCGGCGCCCGCCGCACTGCGGGCATTTCATGTACACGTCGGCCAGAAACTGCATGTCGATCTGCAGGTAGCCGTCCCCTTCGCAGGTCGTGCAGCGGCCGCCGTCGACGTTGAAACTGAAGTGGGCCGCGTCGCAGGTTGCGCATCCGGGCCTCGACCGTTTCGGCAAACACGGCGCGGATTTCGTCGAAGGCCTTGATGTAGGTGACCGGGTTCGAACGCGGCGAACGGCCGATCGGGCTTTGGTCGACCATCACCACGTCGTCCAACTGCCCGTCGCCGAATACGTCGTCGTAGGCGTAAGGCTGGCCCGCGTCCTTGCGCATCCGCCGGCACAGGGCCGGATAGAGCGTGTCCTGCACCAGCGTGCTCTTGCCCGCGCCGCTGACGCCGGTGACCAGGCACAGCACGCCCAGTGGAAACTCGACGGTGACGTTGTTGCAGGTTGTTGCCGCGGGCGCCGGCCAGGCGGATCCAGCCGTGATTCGGCGTCCGCCGCCGCGGACTGTCGAGCACGCCGCGGCGGCCGGCTAGAAAGTCGCCGGTCAGGCTGTCGCTCGAAGCCAGCATTTCGCTCGGGCGTTCCCTGAAACACGACCTCGCCGCCCCGCTCGCCGGCCCCGGGCCCGATTTCGATCACCTGGTCGGCGGCGCGGATCATCGATTCTTCGTGCTCCACGACCACCACCGTGTTGCCGCGGTCGCGCAAGCCGCAGACGGCCTGGATCAGCCGGTCGACGTCGCGCGGATGCAAACCGACCGAAGGCTCGTCGAGCACGTACAGCATGTTGACCAGGCTCGAGCCCAAGGCCGAGGTCAGGCCACCCGCTGGGCCTCGCCCCCGCTGACAGCGTGCGCAGCGTGCGGTCGAGCGTCAGATAGCCCAGCCCCACGTCCTCCAGGTAGGTCAGCCGCGCTGCGACCTGTTCGATGCATAGCCGGCTCACCTGCCGCTCCCAGGCCGGCAAATCCAGCTCGGCGAAGAACTGCGCGGGCGTCGCGCGATCTTCATCTGCGAGACTTCGGCAATGTTGCGGCCGCCGACACGCGCCGCCAGCGCCTCGGGCCGCAGCCGCGTGCCGCCGCAAGCCGGGCAAGGGCGATAGCTCCGCCAGCGGCTGAGGAACACCCGCAAGTGCATTTTGTATTTCCGCCGTTCCAGCCAGGCGAAAGAAGCCGTCGCAGGCCGCCGAATTTGCGCTCCGGCACGCCCTCGACGATCAAATGCCGCTGGCGCTCGTCCAACTCGGCGAACGGGACGTCGACCGGCAGACCGTAATCGTCGGCCAGGGCCAGCAACTCTTCGAACTCGTGCGTGTAGGCCGGCGTGTTCCAAGGAGCGATCGCACCTTCGCGGATCGATCTTGGCCCGCGTCCGGCACGACCAGATCCATGTCGATGTCCATCACGTTGCCGAAACCTTCGCAAGCCGGACAAGCCCCCAGCGGACTGTTGAAGCTGTACAGCCGCGGCTCGGGCTCGGGATAGTCGATCCGGCAGGCTTCGCAGCGCAAGCTGGGTGCTGAAACCGTGCTCGCGCCACAGGCGGCCGTCGAGCAAGAAGGCCGCGCCGCTCGGACGCCGACTGTCGGCCGCGGTCGGTGCGTCCGTCGGCAGCTCGTCGATGAACACGTAGCACGTGCCGTCTCCCTTGGAGAAGGCGGTCTCCAACGAATCCCGCAGCCGCCGATCGCTCGCCGCCGCCGGCGGCCAGCCGGTCGACGACCACCAGAATGCGCTGCGGACCATCCGGTGCCGCGGATTCCGCATCGCGCCGGGTTCCTCCGGCCGGCTCGCCGCCGCCATTGCTTGCATGTCGTCGGGATCGCCTCGCCCAGGTTGCCGAGACGCGTTCGCCCAGGTTGATCGTGCGGTTCCCGACGATCAGGCGAACAAATCCCTGTTCCCGCAGGGACTGCGCCACGGCCGTCCAACTCGGCCGGCGCGGTCCGGCGGCAATGCGAACGCGACCAGGAATCGCGTGCCGGCCGGCAGTTCGGCCAGTCGCTCCGCGGCGCTTTGCGACGTTTCGCGGCGCACCTCGCGCCCGCAGCTGCGGCAAAACACATGGCCGATCTTGGCGAACAGCAGCCGTAGATAATCGCTGCTCTCGGTCGCCGTGCCGACCGTCGAGCGGCTGATGCGGCTGGTGTTCTTGTGCGTGACGGCGATGGCCGGCGGAATGCCGTCGATTCGCTCGGCGGCCGGCTTTTCCAGCCGTTCGAGAAACTGCCGGGTATAGGCGGAAAAACTGTCGATGTAGCGCCGCTGCCCTTCGGCATAGAGCGTGTCCAAAGCCAGGCTGGTCTTGCCGCTGCCGCTCAGCCCGCACAGCACGATCAGCTTGCCGCGCGGGATGTCCAGATCAACCTCTTTAAGGTTGTGAACCGCCACGCCGCGCAGCGATATGACGCCCGATGCCACTTTGCGGTGCTCCTGCCGGCTGAGTCGGGATGAAACCAAACCCGTATCATAGCAGCGCTCGCGCGGGCCGCGAAGCAAGGGGCTGGAGGTTAGGGGCTGGGGATAAGGGAGAGCAAGAACTAGCGAGCCGCGGGGTTTATCCCCGCGGTGTGCGCCAGGGTGCGGCAGCGAGAGGGCAGGAGAATCGCGCGGCTCGGTCGCGGGGCGGCCTGGCAACTCCGGCACCTGGCCTAGGAAATGAATTCTTCCTTCTCTTCGGTGGCTTGCATGCTGATCTCGCCGGAGTCTTCCAGGCGGCGCACGATGTCGACGATCTGCTGCTGCACCTGCTCCACGTTCGAGAGCCGCACCGGGCCGAGATAGTCCATCTCCTCGCGCAGCATGTCGGCGGCACGCTGCGACATGTTGCCCAGAATCTTGCTCTTGAGCTCTTCGCTGGCGCCCTTGAGCGCCATGGCCCACTGCGACGTCTCGACGTTCTTGAGCACCGTCTGCACGTCTTTGTTGGCGAACTTGTTGATGTCCTCG
The DNA here is from genome assembly GCA_963699445.1 of uncultured Planctomycetia bacterium. Classification (GTDB taxonomy): domain Bacteria; phylum Planctomycetota; class Planctomycetia; order Pirellulales; family PALSA-1355; genus CAWCAX01. The sequence continues at coordinate 360,820 of CAVOTX010000010.1, read as the reverse complement.
AACACGAACATCAACCGCCGGATCTCCTCGACCAGGTCGGGATCTTCCTGGGCCAGGTTCTCCAGCAGGCTGCGCTCGGTGGCCCGGTCGGTGACGTTGAGAATCTCGGCCACGGTGGGCACGCCCCCCGCCTTCTCGAATTGCTGGCTCATCACGCTCGACATCCGGCTCTCCAGCCCGCGCTCCACTTCCTGGATGATCTCCGGGTTGGTCTGGCCCATTGTGGCCACGCGGCGGATCACGGCCAGTTGCCGATCGCTGGGCAGGCCGGCGATGATCTCGGCGCCGTGGGCCGGCGGCAGGTGCGAGAGAATCAGGGCGATGGTTTGCGGATGTTCGTCGATGATGAACGTGAGCAGGTTCTGCGTGTCGACGTTTTGCAGGAAGCCGAACGGCACGGCCTCGATCGATTGGCGCACGGTGTCGATCGTGCCGCTGGCGTTCTTGCCCAGCGCCTTTTCGATCAGCGATCTGGCGGTATCGAGACCGCCGGATCCGCCCCCCAGGTTCTTGGGGTCGATGTCGGCGAACTCTACGATCACGGCGTGTTGTTCTTCGCCGCTGATGGCGCTCAGTTTGGCGATCTCGATCGAGACGGCTTCGACCTGCTTGGGCTCCAACTTGCCCAACAGGGCTCCGGCCTGCTCCTGCGGCAGGCTCATCAGCAGCACGGCGGCTTTGCGCAGTTCAAGTGTCGTCACGGGATACGCCTTCCAGCCCCGCCTCGGCCAGCCAGAACTCGACCACGCCCAGCACGAATTGGGGCTCGATGCGCGCTGTGCGCTCCAGCCGCTGGCTCTGGGGGGCACGCAGCCCGGGCACGCGGTTGTCGGCCGCCAAACCGCGCAACGGGCGTCGAACTAGGTTGTGGTCCATCATGCAGGCGCCGACTGCGAGAAGAATCAGATTGAAAATGGGTAGACTTGACGGACTTTGCGGCAAAACCGCTCTGCTGGCCCTGCGTTATCGGCTGGCCGCGGCGGCCAACTTGAGAAAATGCCTCGGCCTTTATGTCTTGCTGGTCGAAAGCAAACCGCCCGGGCGAGCCGCCGGGCTGCAGTTTTTCGCCAAGCGCTTGGGCCTTTGGCGTCGCTCTCGCGTCGCCTGAATGAATCAGGCAGACGCTTCACTTACGATCAGCATCCGCACCTTGTGGCACGCACGTCACCCGCGTACACCACGGGATAGATAGCCTGAGGAATTCCGTTCGGCAACGAATCGCCTGTCTTGCTCGTTTGGGTCGCTGGGTGCTTGAGGTCGGACCGCCGCGCGAAATTCTCGCGCCGGCTGCGGGAATGCTCGCAGCCAGTGATTTCAGCGGCACAGTAATTTCAGCGGCACAGTAGATGGCGCGAGGGATGGCAGCGAATTTTCGGGGGAGACGAGGCACCCTCACCCGGCCTCTCCGTGGAGGGAGAGGAGTTTGCCAAGCGGCCGACGTTTACCCGCTATGGCGCCGCGGCTTTACTTCGCGCTCTCTGCCGGTTTGGCGGCCATGCGGCCGCCTTGGCCCCCCTCGTAGATGCTGAATTCGGCCCAGATCGGCATGTGGTCCGATACGCCGAGCGCCTCTTCGGTGGTCAGGTTGAATTCGCGAATCAGATCGAATACGCCCGAACGGCCGGTGAATTCGGTCGTGGCCATCTTGGAAAACAGCATGTTGTCGAGCTGTTTGTCCCCCCGGGTGTTGGTGGGAAATGCGGAGACCACGGGCATGATCTGCGAAATTTCGCCCAGGCGGCCGAGATGCGCATCGTCGGAGTTGAGGTCGCCCAGCAGGATCACGTCGTCCTCGCCGCGGCCGTCGTCGCGCACGGCGCGGTAGACATTGGCTAGCGCCGCCAGCTCGCTGGCGGTATGGTCGACGTCGATGTGAAAATCGATCAACGTGAACGTGAAGGCCTGACTGGCGAGCGGCCCACGGACGCGGAACCAGGCGACCAGCGGCTCGCGGCGCAGCAGGTCGTCGGGGTCGTGTACGGTGTAGATGCCGCGCGATCGACCTCGATGCTGGCGCCGTCGAAAAGAATTGCATACTGCTCGGCGTCGTTGCCGCGGCCCAAGCGCGGCCCGACGACGTATTCGTAATGCCGGCCCGTCGAGTTGACCAGGTCGACAAACCGCGGCACGACGTCGCTGGACGTGCCCTGCACTCCCTGGATGGCCATCACGTCGAACCGGCGGACCGTGTCGGCCAGGATGTTCATCACGCGGGGCTGGTTGAGCTTGGCCGGCCGAAGGCCTGGATGTGGAACGAGGCAATCCGCACGGTGCCGCTGGTGCGCTCGACCGGCGGCGCAATCGGCTCGCCCGATTCAAGCTGCTGACCGGCCGAGCCGCGCGGCTTGAACTCCAAGTGGTCGAGGCCGGCGATGCGATAATTCTGGAAGAATTGCCAGGCACCGCCGCAGATGACCACCGCGGCGATAACGAGGTAGCGTCGTTGCATGCGGTGCCTCCGTGGACGGACGGGATTCGCTCTTAGCTCGAGGTAACATCCCGATCGGGGAGTGTCACAACTGGCAAGCTGGCGATATTAGGCCGCGGAGGATAGCCGATTACGCCCGAGCAATCCAGGTGAATTTAAGGATGAAGGCGGAAGGATGAAGGATGAATAAGAAGTTGGCCGCCCGCTCCTCGTTTTTCCGCCTGCATCCTTCATCCTTCCGCCTTTTCGTTTCCCGCCATTTCCCGGGCGTGATAGCTGGAGCGGACGAAGGGGCCGCTGGCCACTTGCTGAAAGCCCAGGCGGCGGGCGGCCCGGCCGAGCTGGTCGAACTCGTCGGGCGGCAGATAGCGGACGACCGGCAGATGCTCGGGCGTGGGCTGCAAGTATTGGCCCAGGGTGAGAAAATCGACGCCCGCGTCGCGCAGATCGGCCAGCGTGTCGAACAATTCCTCGGTTGTTTCGCCCAGCCCCAGCATCAGGCCGCTCTTGGTCTTGATGGCCGGGTCGAGCCGTTTGACGCGTGCGAGCAGTTCCAGCGTCCAGCGATAGTCGCTCTTGCGGCCGCGCACCTGGCGATACAGCCGCGGCACGGTTTCGGTGTTGTGATTGAAGACGTCCGGCCGGGCGGCGACCACGCGCTCGACGGCGCCCGGCTTGCCGATGAAGTCGGGGGTGAGCACCTCGACGGCCGCGCCGGTCTTGGCCCTCACGGCCAGCACCGAGCGATAAAAATGCTCGGCGCCGCCGTCGGCCAGATCGTCGCGCGTGACGGAAGTGATCACGACGTGCTTGCCAGGCCCAGCCGCAGCGCGGCCTCGGCGACGCGATCGGGCTCGTCGGCTGCGAGCGCTTCGGTCTTGCCTTTGGGCACCGAGCAAAAACCGCAGGGGCGAGTGCAGACGTTGCCCAGGATCATGAACGTGGCCGTCTGTTGCGACCAACACTCCATGCGGTTGGGGCATTTGGCGCTTTCGCACACGGTTTCCAGCCGCAGCTCTTCGATCAAGCGGGCGGTGAAGCGGTTGCCACCCCCCAGCGGAATATTGCGCTTCAGCCAGCGCGGCAGCCGGGCATCTGGCGGCAGGGCATCGGGCGGTTGTGCGTCTGGCTGCTGGCCGGCAAGTTCGGCGGGCGACACGATCGGCAGTTCGAACAGTCCGGCGGAATCGCTCATGGGAGAAGTCTCGAAGTTTCGGCGAGCAAGGGATGGCCGCTGTGCAGGTGGTGTCGCGATGCGGCAGAGCGCTTCGCTCAGCCGAGCGACCAGCGCCGCCCGGACGCTGGTCATTTTAACAGCTTGCTGCCGCTCGATCACCAGCGAGCTGAGCGGCAGGCCCCGCGCCAAGTCGCCGTCGACCAGCCGCTGCAAGGCCATTGCCGGGGCCACGTTGACGAATGCCCCGTGGTAGGTGACCCAGTTTTTCACCGCGGCGCTGATCGCCACGAGCTGACCGGTGCGGCCCCAAATTCCATCCAGATCGCTGCGCACGCTCGTCGAGAGCCCCACGTCCTGGAGCATGGCCGCGAGTCCGGCTTGCAGGCGGCGCAGATAATCGCCCACCGTCCAGCCCAGGCGATCGAGCGGCACGATTGGATAAACGGCCACCTGGCCCGGCGCATGCACGAGGGCGCCGCCGCCCCGATTGACCCAGCGGACTTCGATTTGCCGGCTGGCCAGGTCCTGGGCCGCGGCGCGCAACTGCCCGCGCGAACCGCCGCGGCCGATGGTGATGATCGGCGGATGCTCGCAGACCAGCAGCGTGATCGTTTGGTCGCGGCGGCCGCCCGCCTCGTAAACCAGCCGTTGCTGCAAAGCGAGACAGCGGTCGAAATCGAGCTGGCCCAACAGGTGGGCTTCGAGGGCCCTGCCGGCGGCCGATGCGGGGTGACTGGCGACGGACATGGGGGTTCGGCCCGGTGGTCGGAGACAAGGTGGCTGGAGACAAGGTGGCTGGAGACAAGGTGGCTGGAGTCTGAATGGCTTGAGTCCAGCCGGGACAGCAGGTACAAGGACGATACGCCGGGGCGCAAGCCTGGGCAGAAAACGACAGCGACACTCTAACAATCGCCTGCGCAGTGCAAAGGCCAGAGGCGCGGCCAGAATCGCGTGCCGGTGAAGGAACGTCCCACGGCAAAATCGAGCAAGAAGAAAGCGCCCCCCGACCGCGAGCACGACAACGAGCGGCTGATTGCGCAAAACCGCAAGGCCCGCCACGAATACGAGGTGATCGACACCTTGGAGTGCGGCATCGTGCTGGTGGGCAGCGAGGTCAAGAGCCTGCGCGCGGGCCGGATTTCGCTCGACGAGGCCTACGGTCGCATGAAGTCGGGCGAAGTCTGGCTCGTGGGCTGCGACATTCAGGAGTACGCCCAGGCCAATCAGTTCAACCACGAGCCCAAGCGGCCGCGCAAGCTGCTCATGCACCGCCGCGAAATCAAGAAATTCGCCGCCCTGGCTTACGAAAAAGGGCTGACGCTGGTGCCGCTGAAAATGTATTTCACCGAGGGCCGCGCCAAGGTGCTGCTGGGCATCTGCCGCGGACGTAAGCTGTACGACAAGCGCGAGAACTTGAAGAAAAACACCATGAAGCGCGACATCGATCGCGCCATGCGGCGCGGATAGCGGCCGGGCTCAAACCAGCAGGTCGAGCAGATCCTCGACGTCGGTCTTGCCGCTCCAGTCGGTCTCGCGCCGCCCGGCCGAGGCCCAGCCGGTCTCGGCGGCCTGTGCCGCTGGGCCAATCGTGGTCGAAGTCGCAGCGCCAGCCGTGGTCTGGGTGGTCGCGCCGAGTGGCCATGTTCCGTTGGTCGCCACGGCGGGAGATCGAACCGCACCCGACGCCAGGGCAAAGGCCACGTCGGCGATGTCCGTGGCCGGACCGGCTGCGCTGACCGTGGTCGGACTGGCGCTACCGCCGGCAGATCCTGCGGCGCCGGCAAGAACGTCGCCGGCACCCGCAACAGCGTCTGCGGCGGCGGCAAGCTGCGGCGAGGCGACTGCCGCGGCCAGGTGACTGTTGAGGTAATTGATGACTTTCAACACGTCGAGCGGCGTGCAGGCGCCGTTGCCGTCGGTCGAGAGAAAATCGTGGACGCCCGTCGGCGCGGCCGGCAGCGTTCCCTCGCCCTTCGAGTTCAAGTAGTCGATGATATCCAGCGCATCGATCGGCGTGACCAGGCCGTCGCCGTTTACATCCAGCGCGTTGAGGGGATTGGTCCAGGTGGGCACGTTATTGTTCTGGATCGTGCCGGTGGCCTGGGCCGGATTGACATAGGCCCCGATGGCGCCCGAAAGGTTGATGTAGAACGATTTGTCCGGCTCGGCGTACAGGTCGCCGTCTATGGCGACGGAGATGGTCGCGGCGGTCGAGTTGGGCGCGAATGTCACGGTGCCGCTCTCGGCCACGTAGTCCTGGCCGGCCAGCGCCGTGTCGTTCTGGGTCTGGAATTCGACGGTGACCGGCGTGGCCGAAGCCTGACCGAGCGTCAGAGCAAAGACCATCGTGGTGGGGGTCGTGGCCAGCGGTTGCGTTACGTTGGCCGTCGAAATCGTCGGCGCACCGGTGTTGAACCGCGCGAGGTTGAAATCGAATGCCCCGCCGCCCGGCACGACCTGGCCGCTGGAGGCCAGCACGATCTGGCCGCTGGGTGCCAGGGCCATCGTCAAGTCGGTCTGGCTGACGCCGCCGATTTGCGGAATCTCCAGGCCGGAATTGCCAAAACTCGTGTCGAGCGTGCCGTCGGAGTTGTACGCGGCCAAGGCGATGGAGGCCGGACCATTGCCGTTCACGGCGGTACCCGACGCCACGATTTCGCCCGACAGCAATACCGCAATGTTCAGGCCGGTGGACCAGTTCGTGTTGGGAAACGTCGTCGTCAACTGGCCGCTGCCGGCAAAGCTGGTGTCAAGCGTACCGTTGGCATTGTATCGGGCGATGTCGAATCCGCCGCTGGTGGAAGTGCTCGCCCCGCCGATGACCAGCAGCTTGCCATCTGATTGCTGGGCCAGGCCGTAGGCCGTTTCGCCGTTCTTGCCGCTGCCGAACGAAGTCGAAACCACGCCCGAGCTGCCAAATTGCGTGTCGATCGCGCCATTGGCGTTCAGCCGGGCGACCAGCCAATGCGGGTCGAGCGACCCGACACCGCCCGAAACCACGATTTGCTGATTGGCCTGGACGAGCAGGGCATCGACATTCGTGATGGCCGTACCGCCGGCAAACGTGAGCAGCGCCAACCCGCTCTGGCCGAAGCTGAGATCCTGCGTGCCGCTGGAATTCAAACGAATGACCGCGCCGAAGGCGCCGAGATTCGGCGAATCGCCGCTGCCGGCCACGAGGATGTTGCCTTGCGAGTCGAGCGCGGCCCGCTCGCCATCCCACCCGGCGCCCGTGCCGGCGTCGGCGGCCGGCAGGGCAATCGTGGCAATGCCCTGCGTGCCGAACGTGCTGTCGAGCGTGCCGCTGGGCAAGTAGCGGGCGACGACGATATTCGTTCCGTCCCCGCCGACCACGACGATATCGCCGTTGGGTTGGATCAAGACCGCGTTGGCCGTCGCCGCGGAATTGCCGGTGAGGATCGGCGTCGACACTATTCCGCCCGTGCCGAACGACGCGTCCAGCGAGCCGTCGACGTTGTAGCGGACAATGCCGAAGGCCGGCAAGCCGGTTGTCGGATCGGTCACGTTGCCCACTTCCACGACCTTGCCGTCGCTTTGCACAGCCACGTTATTGGCCGTATCGGCTGCGGTGGCGGTGCCCGGATGGCTTTCAGCGAAACCGGCCCAGCCGAACGTAAAGTCGAGTGACCCGGCGGCCGGCGGCACCGGCTTGTTGGTCAGGATCACGCCGGAGTATTGGTCGTTGACCAGCGGTGCGCCGGAGGGACTCGACAGGTTGAGGACGAAGCTCTTGTCCGGCTCGGGCGAAGTGTTGGGGTTGACCAGCACGGTGATCGACTGGCTCGTCACGCTCGGCGCAAACGTCAATACTCCGACGGCCGCCGAATAGTCCGTGCCGGCCACTGCGGTTCCGTCCGCGGTGCTGTAGTCCACGGTTACTTGCTGATTGCTGGCGGCCGACAGTTGTACGGAGAACACCAGCGGCACGGCGCCGCTGGACAGCACTTGCACCGACTGGTCCGCAGAGAACAGCGACGGCACGGCAGGCACCGACGGATCGCCGGTGAAACGGGCCACGTTGAAATTGGCCCCCGACGACGCCAGCACGATGTTGCCGCTGGGGTCGAGCGCCAGCGACACGTCGAAGGCGCGTTTGTCGTTCTGCGCGGCGCCGACAGTCGTTGCCAGCCCGGCCGTGCCGAACGTGGGATCGAGCGCGCCGTCGGCCAGATAGCGGGCGAGGGCGAAATACGTTCCCGACTGCCCATTCACCGTCAGGCTGCCGCCGACCACGATCTTGCCGTTCGGATCGATCGCCACGCCCAACGCATTGGCATGGTCGCCGGCAAAATTCGTCGTCAAGGTGCCGCCGGCGCCGAACGTGGTGTCCAGGCTGCCGTTGGCATTGTAGCGCGCGATGTCGAACTCACCGGCGGCGGTCAAGCTCGCGTCGCCGACGGCCAGGATCTTGCCATCGGGCTGCTCCGCCAGCGAGTCGGCTGTCTCTTGACTGTTGCCGAACGAGGTAATCACGGCGCCGGAAGTGCCGAAGGTCGGATCGGGACGTCCGGCCGACGTGAACCGCAGCAAGGCCCAGTCGTCGATGTTGCCGCTGTCGTTGCCGCCGACCACGATGCTACCGTCCTGTTCGACCAACAAACTGTTGATGGACGAAACCGAGACGGTGGGGAAGTTAGCGAAGGCCATGCCGCCCAGCCCGAACGACGTGTCGAGCGTGCCATTGGGCAAATAACGAAATAGCGGCGCGAAGAAACCGAGCTGGGTCGAATAGGCGCTGCCGCCGACGAGGATATCGCCGGCGGAGTCGAGGGCCACTTTCGAGGCCACGCCGCTGGAATCGGAGCCGGGAATCGGCGTCGAGACGAATCCGCCGTTGCCGAACGTGCTGTCCAATTGGCCCGTCGAGGTGTAACGGATCAGCTCGAAATTGCTGCCATCCCCGCCGACCACCAGGATGCGCCCTTGCGGGTCGATCAACACGTCGCTGGCCGTCGGCGCGCCGGCGCCGCTGGTAACGGGCGTGAGCGCGACACCGCCCGAGCCGAAGGTTGTGTCGAGCGTGCCGTTGGCGTTGTACCGCACCACGGCGATGTCCGTGCCATGGGTCACCGGATCGATGGCTTGGCCCACCTGGACGATCTGGCCGTTGGACTCGACCGCCATGCTGTTGGCCATGACCAGGCCCGCCGGCTCGCCCGGGTGCGAAGTGGCCAGGCCGGCTCCGGCGAAGCTCGAATCGAGCGTGCCAGCCGTTAGCATGGCCCGTGCTTCGAGCGCTTCGACGCCGGCCAGTGCCCAGCGGCCGAGCGGCGTGGGCTTTTTTGGACGGCGCGTGTGGCGGTAGATCTGGCGTGGCATGAAGATTGCGGTCGTGTGCAGTGGTGGCGAATAGACGAGCCGTGAATCGAGTTCTCAATCGCGATGATCGGAGCGCCGCGACGGCGATTCATTGCCACTCGGCCGAGCCTGGCTTCCAACTGGCTCGCAACGACAGCCGTGGCGCGGCTGGCACAGGATCCTGGGGCGCCACAAAGGGACAGGTCCCAAACGGCCACCCCAGCCTTCGACAGCGGCGGGCGGACACGAGCGAGGCCTGTCTTTCGAGAATATCCGCTCCCCTCGGGGCGTTCAAGCAGACACCCGCCAGGGCGCCGCACATCGCGTGCAGGCAGCGCCTAGCGGCACTGGTAGAGCCGGCACGACCTGAACCGGTGGATATTCGTGCCGATCGGCCGTCCGTGACGCCCCGGGCAATGAACCTTGCCCCCCGGGCAGCCAAACGCCGCAAGGGCGGCGATGCCGCGAACCAAGCGGGGCGCCACTGCGTAATAGCGAAACAGCGTACTCGCGAAACGGCCGTCCGAACCGAACATTTCCGGCGGTTTGGCGGGATGGGCAGGTTGGCTCTCTGGCCCCGAGCGGTTTTCAAGGTTGAGGGTTTGAGGCCAAGCCTTTACCATAGCTCGTGTTCCGGTCGCCTCGCGAGCGGCGGCAAGTTGGCCCCGCCGGCCGACTTCCCGGGTGACCCGAGTTCGAGTGCCCCCGCTGTCCCTGGTACCTCGCGTCCAAGCGCCTATCTTCTAGCAACGCGTAACGAAGCGCCCGCGCATGCTGCTCCTCAACGACGTCCGCAAATCCTTCATCGAGCCCGATGGCACAGAGCTGAAAATTCTGGACATCCCCAAATTCCAGGTGGGGGCTGCCGAACAAGTGGTGCTGATGGGACAAAGCGGCAGCGGCAAGACCACCTTGCTGCACGTGATTGCCGGCATCAGTCGACCGGACTCGGGGCGAGTCCAGATCGACGGCTGCGACATCGCCCGGCTGCCCGAATTTCAACGTGACCGCTTCCGGGCCGAAAAGATCGGCTACGTTTTTCAAACCTTCAATCTGCTGTCCGGCTTTTCGGCGCTGGAAAACGTCATGTTGGGCATGTCGTTCGCGCGCGGCCGCAGCGACTCCGACCGGGCCCGGAGCTTGCTCGAGCGGATGGGGCTCGGTCGCCGGCTGACGCACAAGCCGGCCATGCTTTCGGTGGGCGAGCAGCAGCGGGTCGCGGTGGCCCGATCGCTGGCCAATCGCCCCAAGTTGCTCTTGGCCGACGAGCCGACCGCCAACGTCGATCGGTCGCACCAGCAGCAGATCATCGACCTGATCCGCGAAACCTGCCGCGAGGAAAAAGTGGCCCTGCTGCTCGTGACCCACACGACGGAAGTGGCCGAACAATTCGAGCGGGTGGAGCATCTGGAACGCTTCAACCAGGCGGTGGCAGCCCTATGAGCCTGTGGAAAATCGCTTGGCGCAGCATCCAGCAGCGGGCATTGGCCTCGACTTTGACCGGCGTGTCGATGGGTCTGGGGGTGGCGCTGGTCGTGGCGGTGCTGGTCATTCGCGGCGCCATCGGCGACTCGTTCCGCAACAACGCGGCGCTGGGCTACGACGTGATCGTGGGGGCCAAAGGAGGCAAGCTCCAACTCGTTCTCAATACGGTTTACTACCTCAGCTCGCCCGTGGAAAACATTCCCTACTCCTATTACAAGGAGTTCAGTCAGGGCAGGTACAAGCCGTACATCGCCAAGGCCGTTCCTTGCTGTCTGGGAGACTATTACGACAAGTACCGCGTTGTCGGCACGACGCCGGAAATGTTCACCCTGGAGCGGTCCGAAGGCCGGCCCTACGAGTGTTCGCAAGGCAGCATCTTCCGCCCGGACGATTTTTTCGCCGCCGTGATCGGCGCCACGGTTGCCCGCGACTTGGGGCTCAAAGTGGGGAGCCAGTTCCGGCCGACGCACGGACGCCCGGCGGAGCCGACGCTCACGAGCACGACCCGTTCAATGTCGTTGGCGTGCTCAAGCCGACCGGCACGCCCAACGACCGCGCGCTATTCATCAATATCGAAGGCTTCTACCTGCTGGATAATCACGCCAAGCCGGTGGACGACGAGCCGCCGGCCACCCCCGCGGCCGCTGATCACGACCACGCCCACGATGCCGACGACCATCACGATCATGCCGACGGGCACGACCACGACGAAGCCGACGACCACGACCATGCCCACGCCGACGAGCACGAGCACGAGCATGAGCATGCCCACGGCGGAGCGGAGGACCACGACCACATGGACGCCGACGCGCCGGAGGATCACGACCACGAGCACGATGAGGACCACGAGCCTGCGGCGGCCGGCAATCCTGCCCACGAACATGCCCACGAACATGGGCACGGCCATGACCATGACCACGGCCATCCGCACCATCATGATCCGTTGCCGGAAAACCAGCGCGAGGTGACGGCCATCTTGTTGCTCACGGCCAGCCCGCCGGGCATACCCCCCGGGCTCTACGGGATGGACCTGGTCAAGAAAATCAACAAAGGGCAGGTGGCCCAGGCGGTGCTACCAATTCGCGAGATCGCCGGCCTGTTCGAAGTGCTTGTGGGGCCGATCGAGCTGTTGCTGTTGGCCCTGACGGTATTGATCGTGGTCGTGGCCGGGATAGGCATTTTGGTCAGCATTTACAACTCGATGAGCGAGCGGCGGCACGAAATCGCCGTCATGCGGGCCTTGGGGGCCGGCCGCACGACGGTCATGCTGATCGTGCTGTTGGAATCGATCCTGCTGTCGCTGGGGGGGGCTTGCTGGGCTGGCTGCTGGGGCACCTGATGATCGCCGGGCTCAACCCCTGGATGGTCGCCCAGACCGGCGTGGCGATCGGTTTCTTCCAATCCGTGCCTGCGGAATTGGTTATAATACCGGGATTGATCGGGCTGGCGGCCATTGTCGGTTATCTGCCGGCGATGGTGGCCTACCGCACTGACGTGGCCAAGGCTCTTGTGGCTTCCCCGTGACGCTCTTGAGCCGCCGTGGCCCGCGGCCGGCCCGCTGATTCAACACAACAAACACTCCTGCGGCAAGGGATCCAGAGCATGTCTCGCTATCGCCTGGCGTGGATCGTGGCGACCTGTTCGTTTGGCACGCTGTTGACTCTGTCGACGGCGCCCCGCCCGCTGCTCGCTTGCCCGTTCTGTTCGGCCATCGCGCTGACGTTTGGCGAAGAGATCAACGGCGCGGACGTGGCGGCCATTGCCCGGCTGGTGGAATTGCCCCCCGAGCCCAAGGACGGCAGCGCGCTGGGGGGTAGCGACATCAAGGCGAAATTCGAGATCCTCGAAGTGCTCAAGGGCGAAAAGGCGCTCGGCAAGACGCGCAAGTTCGACGCCTTGTACTTCGGCAAAGAGCCGGTCGGCACGATGTTTCTGGTCATGGGGGTGGAGCCGCCGGCCGTCAACTGGTCGACGCCGATCCCGATCAGCGAGCGCGGGCGAAGCTACCTGACTAAGTCGCTCGGGCTGCCGAAAGAAGGACCGCAGCGACTGGCGTTCTTTCAGGAGTATCTCGAAGACAAGGACGAAATGCTGTCCCGCGATGCTTACGACGAGTTCGCCAAGACACCCTACGCCGGCTTGAAGGAAATCAAGGATCTCATGCACCACGACAAGATTCTGGCTTGGGTGCAAGATGCCAAGATTGCGCCCAGCCGCCGGAATCTGTATTGGATGATGCTGGGCATCTGCGGCCAGCCCGCGGACCTCGATCTGTTCGAAGAGCGGATCCGCTCCGAAGACAAGCAACTCAAGTCGAATGCCCTGCTCGCTTCCTACTTGGCGCTCAAAGGACCGGACGGGATGAAGCTGCTCGAGGACTTGTTCCTCAAGAACCAGGACGCCGACTACATCGACACCTACGCCACGGTGTTGGCGATCCGATTTCATGGGCAGGAAGAGACCATCATTCCGCAAGCTCGATTGCTCGAAGGCCTGCGCTACATGCTCGACCGTCCGCAATTGGCCGATCTGGTGATCCCCGATCTGGGCCGCTGGCAGGACTGGACCGTGATGGATCGCCTGGTCGAGTTGTTTAAGACCGCCGACGACAAATCCATCTGGGTGCGGGTGCCGGTGATCAGTTATTTGCGCGCGTGCCCACTGCCCAAGGCCAAGCAATACATCGACGAGCTGGCGAAGATCGATCCCGAGTCGGTCAAGCGCGCGAGCAGCTTCTTCCCGCTCGGCGGAGCGCCGGCGCCGGCCAAATCGACTGCCCCGGCGGCCGACGAAAAGCAGCCGGCCACTCCCGGCGACAAGACGGCTCCCAGCAACAAGACGGCTCCCGCTGGGAAGAAGGTGTCGGAGCGGCCCGCTACGCCCGGCGGCAAGAAAACCAGCCAGGTGAACAAGCCCGTGGCCGATTCGGCGGTGGCGGCCACGGGTGCTGCTGTTACGGGCGCTGCGGCAACGAGCGAGGCGCCCGGTTCGCCCGACGGGGTCTCGCGAGCCGGGGCCCAGCGAAGCGCGGCATCGCAAGCCGTCGCCACGCAATCTGCCGCGAGGATCAGCCCGCGTTTGTCTCGCTCCGGCGCTCCGACCAGCAAGATGCCCCAGGTGGGCCTCTGGCAGGTGCTCGGCACGATGGCACTTTCCGGCGGTGTATTGGCGATTTTCTTGGTGGCTATTTTGCGGGGTGGACAGGAAGCCGCCTCCTAGACAATCGACGGAATACGGGACCCGATTCGACCGGCATCAGGCCGGGGGTGAGTAGCGAAGATGAGTGTTGATCTCGAACGAAGCATCGACGGGGCAGCGGACGATTTCCTGCAATATCGCGCCCTCAGTTCGTTAGCTGTGATGAGCCTGATAGCCGGTCTGCTGTCGGCCCTGGCCTTGTTCGACTGGTTCTGGATTGTGTTGCCCATCGGCGGTGTGCTGCTGGGGCTCTGCGCCTGGCGAAAGGTGAAGAGCCGGCCGGACGAACTGACGGGTCTGGCCATGGCCAAGACGGGCTTCGCCTTGTCGGTGTTGTTTCTGTTTGCCGGGCCGGGCTGGCTGACTTTCGAGTTCCTGCACGAAGTGCCCGAGGGCTGCACGCCGATTTCTTACTCGGCGCTACAGCCGGACCCCGAAGTGCGTGGCGAGCAGATCCCGCCATCGGCGTTGGCGCTCGACGGCCAGCGGGTGTTCCTCAAGGGATACATCTACCCGGGACAAAAGACCGACGGAATCAAGACCTTTCTGCTGGTCCGCGATCAAGGCGACTGTTGTTTTGGCGGCAATCCCAAAGTCACCGATCGCATCCAGGTGACGCTGGTCGACCCGCTGAGACTGACGTTCCGCAAACGGCTGCACGGCGTGGCGGGAGTCTTCCACGTCAAACCGGCCCCGGCGATCGACGGTATCGGCGGCGTCTATTACCAGATGGAAGCCGACTACATACGCTAACGTGTGCCCCGGCAATCGATCCATGAGCAAACCATTCGACTACCTTCCGGTCTTGGCCGTGCTATTGCTGATGGCAGCCGCCCCGTGGAATTCGGCCGTGGCGGCGGACAAGCCAGAGGGGCAGCCGCCGCAAAAGCGGGATATCACGTTCGACGACATCCTGCTCGACATGAAGAAGGGGGATCCGTTCAAGCCGGAGTTGCTGACCGACAAGGTCAAGAAAATCGACGGCAAGACGGTGAAAATTCGCGGCTACATCCTGCCTGGTTTCCAGCAGTCGGGAATCAAGCAATTCGTGCTGGTCCGCGATAACATGCAGTGTTGCTTCGGCCCCGGCGCCGCCCTGCACGACTGCATCCTGGTCGAGATGGTCGGCGACGCGACGACCAATTTCACGGTGACGCCAGTGAGCGTCGAAGGCAAATTCACGGTCAGCGAAGTGCTCGGGCCCGACGGCAAGCATCTGGCGATCTATCATCTCGACGCGAAAGCGGTGAAGTAGCACGTGGCGAGCGCACTGGGTCTGGTCCTGGCGGTTTCCGCACTCGGCTGCCCGTTTTGCACGGCGCTCGAGCCCACGCTCTCCAGTCGGCGCGAGTTGGCCGTGGTGGTTGCCCTGGGCGAAGTCCGCGGCGGCGAAAGCAAGGCCCTGGAAATCCGCTTGCACCAGGTCCTCAAGGGAAACAAGCTGCTCGCCGGCCGGACATCGATCGTGGCGCCGGCCGACGGACCGCTCAAGGCCGGCACGCTGGTCTTGATCTTCGGCGATCTGCCCGAAGGCGACCCCGACGACCGCCGCAGCGAGGGGGGCGACAAGGCGATCGGCGCGCTGCGGTTCTCGACCACTGCGGTCACCGAAACGAGCTTTGCATACTTCGCCCGGGCACCCGACTTACGAACGCCGGCCGCCGAGCGACTGCGCTATTTCGCTCGCTTTCTCGAAAATGCCGATCCGACGATTGCCGGCGACGCCTACCAGGAGTTCGCCCACGCTTCGTTTGGCGACGTGCGCAAAAGCGGCCGACGCGCTGCCCGGCGACAAGATGAGCGGCTGGTTGTACAGCGAGCGGGTGCCCCCGGCCCGCAAGGGATTTTATGCCCTGGCTCTGGCGTTCGTTGAGAACGAGCATTTGCGCAGGCTTCACGCTGACCGGCTGTTCAAGATGATCCTCGCTCCCGCCGACGACTTTCGCGCCGGATTCGACGGCATCATCGGCGGATACTTGCTGCTCCGCGGCGAGGGGGGACTGAAGTGGATCGAAGAGCTGTACTTGTCGAATCCCAAGGCGGCCGACGGCGACGTGCGGCATGCTCTGGCCGCGCTGCGGTTCTATCATGAGTTTGGCGAGGAGATCCCGCGCGAGCGGCTGGCCCAGTCACTGCGACACGTGCTTGCCCGGCCGGAATTTGCCGAGGCTGTGGTGACGGACCTGGCTCGCTGGCAGGATTGGTCGGCCGTCGACGAAATTGCCGCTCTGTACACGCAGCCGGCTTACGCCGAGCCGGCCGTGCGGCGGGCAATTGTCGGGTATCTGCTGGCCTGCCCTAAGCCGGCTGCGGCAGGGCAGCTCAAGCGTCTGCGCGAGATCGATCCGCAAGGCGTGGCTGCGGCCGAGCAGATCCTCTCTCGGCTGGGCGGATCGCGGCAGTGAGCCTCGGACGGCGTCATAAAACGCATGTCCGCTACGGCCGGCCCAAACCGCGCCGCCGGTTTGACCCCGGTGGCGCTGTGTCCTATACGTTGTTAGCAGCCCCTTTAGGCTTCGGGCCCAGGGCCCTGCCCGGCTCAGTTGCGCTTCCGGCGTGCGCTGACAGTGCGCAATGAACCCGGCGGGGCCACCCTTAGCAGCCAAGACGTACACGCATGGATGAGGTTCGCGCCTCGACACACTCCGCCGCGAAGCGGAGCTCGGAGCTGGCTCGCTCTTTGAGCGACGGCCGCCGCCGCGCGCGCGAATTCCTGGCCGCCCAGCAAGGGTTGATTGAAACCTTGGAAGGCAAGCTGCTCGAGGAGCTCGAGCGGGCCAGCGATCAGCAGGCCTTGCACGAGGCCGAGCCGCGCCTGGCCGATCAGCAGTACGATCAGCGGATCGAGCAACTGGCCTTGCAATCGGCCGAGCTGGCGGCCCTAACCGAGGAACTGGCTCAGCGCGACCAGGCGTTCCAGGCGGCCGAACAAGCCCTGGCAACTCAACAGCAGGAGTGGGCCGAAACACTTAAGCAACGGCAGGCGGCCCTGAGTGAGGAACTGGCCCGGCGCGATCAGGCGGCCGAACAAGCGCTGGCAGCCAAGCAGCAGCAGTGGGCCGAAACGCTGCGGCAACAGCAGGCGGCCCTGACGGAGGAACTGGCCCGGCGCGACCAGGCGCTGCAGGCAGCCGAACAAGCTCTGGCAGCCAAACAGCAGCAGTGGTCCGAATCGCTAAACCAACAGCAGCGCGACCAGGCAGCCCGACAGGAACAGCTCGCCGCCGAGCGCGAGCACTTCGCCGGCGACCAGGCCGCTACCCGAGAGCGTGCCGAACGACTGGCGGCCCGGGAACAACAACTGGTCGGCGCCGAGGAGAGCATCGAGCGCGAGCAGAGCGCGCTGGCAACCGAGAAGCAGCGGCTTGCCGACGAGCAGGCCCAACTCGCCGCCGGCTGGCAGCCGGTCGAGGCTGAGCGGCAAAGGCTGCTTCACGACCGCGAGCAACTGGCGGCCGATCGCGCCGCCGCCCAGGTTGCCCGCGAGGGGTTGGCCGCCAGCGGGGCCGAAGAGCGTCGCGCGAGAACGCCTGGAAAGCGAAAAGCGGCAGCTCGATGCGGATCTCGACCAGCTCGCGGCCGATCAGGCGGCTGCGCGCATTGCCGCCGAGCAGGCCGATGCCCTGCGGCAGCAAACCCTGCGGCTGCGCGAGCGGGTGGAGGACGATCGCAAGCAGCTCGAGTCGCTGCGGGCAAAGCTGGCCGGGGAACGGACCGCCATTCAGGCCGCGCAGGAAGAGTCGGACGCCGCCCGGGCCGAGTTCGGCCGGGCGCCGCCAGCGGCTGGACGCCGAACGGCTTCAACTGGCTGCCGAGCGCGATCGATTGGCCGTCCTGGAAACTGAAACGAAAAACCAGCGCCGCCGGATTGCCCGCGAATTTCAGGTGCAACGCGCCACCCATCTGGCCGAACTCGAACGCCGGCGCTCGGAACTGCAAGGACTTTCCGAAGCGTCCCAGTCGGAACTGGCAGATCGGTCGGCCAGCGCCCAGCAGGAGTCGCAGGAACTGCGCCAGCAATTGGCCCAGTTGCGCAAAGTGCTCAACGCCCGCGCCGATGAGCTAAACGAACTGCGCGCCGAGGCGGCACAGCAGAGTGCCGAGATCCAGCGTCTGCGTGCCGAGCACGATCGGCTCGAGCAGGAACTGGCCCTCCAGGATTCCGTGCCGGTCGCCGACGACGAACGAGTGGCGTTGCTGCGCCGAGCGCGACGAGCTGGCGCGGAAACTGGCCGAGCCCGGCCAGCCGTCGGACTCCGAAGAGCTCGACGAAAAACATCAGGCCAAGCTGGACGAGATGCAGCGCCGCTTCGAGCTGGCCGTCGAAGACGTGCGCGATCTCAAACGCCGAAACGCCGATCTGGAAACCCGGCTGCTCAAGGCCGAGTCCGCAGCGCCGACGGCGGGTGGCGTGATCTCCGGAGGACTCGACTGGGAAACGCAAAAGCGCCGCATGCTGGAGGCGCTCGAGGCCGACGACGAGGACGACCATGACGAGGAGCGCCACCAGGAGCGGCTGTCGATTGAAAGCACGATCAACATCACCGATCAGGTGCTCGCCGAGAAGGACCGAGAGATCGCCGATCTCAAGCAACTGCTCGGCGAACAGTCGAGCAATTTGGGCTCGCTGGCCGTTGGCGCCCAGGCCGTGGCCGCGATCTTCGACCAGGACGAGCTGATCCGCCAGGAACGCGAGAAGTTGACGCGCTTGCAGGAAGAGTGCAAGGAAACGCTCCGCCAGGCCGAGATCGACATCTCGCTCGAACGTGCCAAGATCACGCGCGATCGGGCGGAAATCGACGAAATGCGCGCCGGCTTTCAAGCCGACGCCGCCGACCGCAAGGCGGCCAACGACGCGGCCACCGACACCTGCAAACAGGGCAAGCCGGTCCGCGGCCGCTGGCTCGCCCGGCTCGGACTCAAGGATCTGGACGAGTAGAAGCTACCCGAGCACTTGCGGATTCAACAGATTTTCCGGCCGCCTTTGTAAAGCGGCAAGATGCCGATTCTACTTAAGACCGAGCACTTGCGGATTCACCACATTTTCCGGCCGCCCCCCGGTCAGGAATGTGGCCACCTGCCGCGACGCCCGGGTGCGCAGGTTTTCCAACGACTCGCGCGAGACGAACGCCGAGTGCGGAGTGACGATCACGCGCGGATCGTTCCACGGAGCCTGCGACAAGTCGGGCGGCTCGGGATCCTGCACGTCGAGCCCGGCCCCCGCCAGACGGCCCGCGGCCAGCGCCTGGGACAGGCGCCGGCTGGTCGATCAATCCGCCGCGGGCCGTATTGATCAGATACGCGCTCGGTTTCATCCAGGCCAGTTCGCGGGCGCCGATCAAGTGTCGCGTTTGGGCCAGGAGCGGCAGATGCAGCGACACGTAGTCGCTCGAGCGGAGCAGCTCCTCCAACGAGACGAACCGCACGCCCGACGGCTCGGCCCGGGTCGAACGGCTGGTGGCGATCACCCGCAGGCCCAGAGCCATGGCCTTGGCGGCCAGCCGGCTTCCGATGTTGCCCAGCCCCACGATGCCCAGCGTTTGGCCCTCGATTCGGGCCAGTTGCGGTCCGGCGGCCAGGTCGTAAACACCGCTCTTGGTCTGCTGATGGTAAAAGGCGGTTTTGCGGGCCAACGACAACAGCAGCGCCAGGGCGTGCTCGGCCACCTCGATCAGGCAGTAGTCCGGAATGTTGGTGACCGCGATTCGACGGCCGCTTGCGCAAGCCACGTCGATGTTGTCCAGGCCGATTCCGAGCCGGGCGATGATGCGCAATTTCGGCGCGCTTTCGATGACTTGCTGCGTGACTTTGGCCCAGTTGGTCATGATGGCGTCCGCGCCGGCTGCGGCGGCCGCCAGCGCGGCGGGATCCTTGGCCGGGGCCACGACCAATTCGGCGCCGACTTCGGCGAGCGTGCGAGTCTCGATTTCCAGATCGGGCCAGGCGTAATCGGTAAGCAGGACTTTCATCGTTAGAATTCGCCCGAGTTGAACCGCTCGAAATCGTCGTAAGGCCGATGGGCACTGTTCAAGAAGCGGGTGAAATCCTTGTTCCAAAGCAGCTTGGCCTCGCCCGTCGGCCCGTTGCGCTGCTTGGCAATGATGATTTCGGCCTGCCCGGCCACGCGGCTGCGGTCTTCTTCGGCGGCGGAGCCGCTCAGGTAGTATTCGTCGCGATGGACGAACATCACCACGTCGGCGTCTTGTTCGATGGCGCCGCTCTCGCGCAGATGGCTCAGCCGGGGCCGGTTGTCCTTGCTGACCTCGGCCTGCCGATTGAGCTGGGCCAGGCACATCACCGGCACCTTGATCTCGCGGGCCATGCCCTTGAGGCGCCGGGCGATCTTGGCCACTTGCTCCTGCCTGGGGTCCCGGGCATTGTCCGGCTCGATCAACTGCAGGTAGTCGATGACGACGAAGCCGAGATTGTTCTTGCGCTTGAGCCGGCGGGCGGCGGCCGCGATCTCGGTCATGGTGCGGCTGGGCGAATCGTCGACCCACAGCGGGGCCTGGCTCAGCTCGGCCGCTTTTTCCACCACTTTGCGGCGGTCGTCAATGGAAATCGTGCCGTTGCGCAGCCGCTGGCCGTTGACCTGGGCGATGGAGCAGAGCATGCGGTCGGCCAGCTCGTTCTGCGACATTTCCAGGCTCACGAACAACGTCGGCGTCTGGGTCTTGAGGGTGACGAATTCGGCGATATTCAGCGCCAGCGCCGTCTTGCCCATGCTCGGCCGGCCGGCCAGGATGATCAGCTCCGACTCGTGCAGGCCGCCGGTCATGGCGTCGACCTCGGTGAATCCGGTCTCGACGCCGCCCAGGGCGGCCTCTTTGTTCATGCGGGCGTCGATCCGCGACATGGCTTCGTGCAGGATGTCGTGGATGGTGCCGACGTTGCCCGCCCCGCGGGTGTCGAGAATGGAAAAGATTTTCTGTTCGGCCCGGGCCAGCATTTCCCGCGAGTCGATCGATTCGTCGTAGGCGTCGCGGAGGATTTCGGTGCTGGAGTGGATCAGCGAACGAAGCGTGGACTTGTCGCGGACGATTTCGGCATAGTAAACGGCGTGGGCGGCGGTGCCGGTGGAGGTGGTGAGCTCGCCCAGATAGGGCAAGCCGCCGACAAATTCGGCGTCGCCGGCCGCCTTGAGCCGTTCGCTGAGCAGCAGCAGGTCGTCGGTGCGGCGGCCCTCTTCGTGCATGGCCTGCAAATGGCGATAAATGCGGCGATGGGCTTCGTCGTAGAAGTCGTCGGTGCGGAGGACCAGCGCCACCTCGTCGCAGACGTCGGGCTGGAGCAGCATGCTGCCCAGCACGGCCCGCTCGGCCTCGAGGCTGCGGGGCGGCTGCCGATCGAGAATTTCAGAGGTGACTCTGGCCGGCGCTGCCGATCCGTCGAAGCGCTGGACCGAGGTCATATCAGGCCTTCTTTTCGGGCGCTTCGTCGGCCACGGTCGGCACGACCCAGACCTTGAGTTCGGCTTCGACCTCATGCCCCAAGTGGATCAGCACGGTGTACAAGCCCAACTCCTTGAGGGGACCCTTGAGCCGCACCTGGTCGGCCGTGATGGTGACCTCGTTGCGTTTGAGTCCGGCGACGATTTCCGGCGCACCGACCGAGCCGTAGAGGTGCCCTTCGTCGTTGGCGTTGGCCTCGATGGTGACGCTTTGGCGGGAGATGTCGGTCGCCAGGTTGCGCAGGCCGGCCAGCCGGGCGTTC
The DNA here is from genome assembly GCA_963699445.1 of uncultured Planctomycetia bacterium. Lineage (GTDB taxonomy): Bacteria > Planctomycetota > Planctomycetia > Pirellulales > PALSA-1355 > CAWCAX01. The sequence goes on along the minus strand of CAVOTX010000010.1, from coordinate 339,500 downwards.
TGGATCGCTTGCAGTTTGGTCTTGTGCTTCTCGACCATCCGCTTGTGGTGGTCGGTGGCAACCGTGGCCAGACCTTGCGGGATCAGAAAGTTCATCGCGTAGCCGGGCTTGACTTCGACCACGTCGCCCTGAACGCCGACGTGATCCACCGACTGGATCAGCAGCAGTTCCACGCCGTTATGCTTGCCGCGGGGAAGCCGCTTGCCGCGGCTGCCGGTGCTGGTTTTGGCCATCCGAATTACCTCTCGCTTTCCGACACGTTGGTCTTGATTGCCCGTCCGGCCGACAGCGGCGGACGGTCTGCGAACAGCAGGCTGATTTTTTCAAAAAGGAATATCTTCGTCCGGCGGGCCCATGTCGGCCGCCGCGGGTTGCCCATATTGGGCTTCGTCCTCGTTGCGCCGGGCTGGTCCGCGGCTGCCGCCGGGAGCGCCCCGCCCCCCTTGGAGCCGAGCAACTGCATCCGTTCGCCGACGACGCGCAACTTGGAGTTCTTCTTGCCGTCTTTTTCCCAGGTGTCGAGCTTCAACCGGCCCTCGATCAGCACCGGCGCCCCTTTGCTCAGATACTCGCTGGCGATCTCGGCGGTCCGGCCCCAGAGTGTGACGTCGACGAAGGTGGTTTCCTCGATCCAATCGCCATTGGGACCCTTGCGGCGATCGTTCACCGCCAGGCCGATTTCGGTCACCGCCGTGCCGGTGGAAATGTACTTGAGCTCCGGATCGCGGGTCACATTGCCGAGCAGGATCACTCTGTTGAAGCTGGCCATACAGGACCTCCTACAACTCTTCGTCCAGGGGTTCTTCGACAACGGCCACGGCCGCGGTTTCCACCGGCCGGCGCAGCGCCTGCGGCCCGAGTTTGGCGTGTTCCACCACCGCGTCGACGAGCCGCGGGTGGATCTTGATCACCAGGCAACGCACGATGTTCTCGTTCAATTGGCTTTGACGATTGAGGCTGACGAGCTGGCCGGCGTCGAGCTTGAAGTAAGTCAGCCAGTAGGTGCCGCGGCGATGACCGTCGATCGGGTACTCCAAGCGGCGATCTTCCCACAACCGGCTGACGAGCATTTCGCCCCCCAGCTTGACGATCATGTCCGGAATTTGTCCCGAGACGCCCGCCGGATCGCGCGCGTAGCGATTCGAATCCAGGATGTACATCCCTTCGTAAACATTCGTGGCCAAGAGTGCGCTCCCGAAAAAAAAGATTGAATCGGTGTCTGAATCGTGAATCGGTGGCTGGTGAAGGATGGTTCGGCGGGCCGGTTTGGCGCCCGCCAAAATCAGGTTTCCGTTCAGGCGTTGTACTTATTCATCGCCGGGCCAATGCCCTGGGTCACCCAATCGGTGACGGCGTCGGCCGCGCGTTGGACCGCCAGGTCGATCTCCGTTTGTTCCTCCCGGCGAAACTTGCTCAGCACGAAATCGGCCGCCTCGAACCCCGCCGGCGGCAATCCGATGCCGATCCGCAATCGCGGAATCTGCTCGGTCGACAACCGGCGGATAATGTCGCTCAATCCTTTTTGCCCGCCGGCCGTGCCGGCAGCCCGGATACGCAGCCGGCCCAGCGGCAGGTTGAAATCGTCGCACACGACCAGGATGTCGTCGTGCTCCAGTTTATAAAAATCCCGCAACCGCAGCACGCTCGAGCCGCTCGAATTCATGAACGTCTGCGGAGCGGCCAACAACACCTTGACGCTGCCCAGGATCGAGTCGACCAGTTCGGCCTCGAAATCGAATCGCCCGCGGGCGGCTGCTGTCCGCCGAGCCAACTCGGCCAGCACGACAAACCCGACGTTGTGCCGGGTATCGGCGTACTTGCGTCCGGGATTGCCCAGCCCGACCACGAGTTTCATTCGAGCGGTGCTTTCTCGGCCCGGCCAGGGAAACGTTACTCTTCTGCATCCTCCTCGGGCTTGCGGCCAATCACTTCGGGCTCACCGGCGCCGGCTTCCAGCGCGGCCCCTTCTTCTTGCACCAGCGGCAGGATGCAATGGACGACGAGCGTTCCCGGATCGGAAACCAGCGTCGCGCCCGGCGGCAACTTGATGTCGCCGGCCGCGATCGAGCCGTCTAATTGCAATTCGTTGACGCTGACTTCCAGTTTTTCGGGGATCCGCAGGGCCTCGCACTCGATCTCCAGGTCGTGAACGAGCAATTCGACCAGGCCCCCTGCCTTCAGTCCCGGGGCCTGACCGCGCAGCTCGACGGCGACGCGCAGCTCGATGCGTTCGTGCTCAGAGACGCGGGCGAAATCCACGTGCAGGATGTCGACGCCGTACACGTCCCACTGCAAGTCGCGGATGAAGGCCTTCTCGTTGACGACCCCCTTGAGTTCGACGACGCGAACGCCGTGGCGAACGGCGCTCGAGATCTCGACCATCGGCACCGCCAGACTGACGTTGGCCTCGCCGTGACCGTAGAGGATGCCGGGAATGGTGCCCGATGCGCAGGCGGCGCGCGCCGCGCTTGCCCTGGGCTGGGCGAACCTGAACGTGCAATGCTTCCGCCATAAAATGCCTCTGGCCAGGTGGATATTGGTAAACAACGCCGCGCTCGCGAGAGCGCGGCGGTTCGTGCTGGGAAAATCGTCGCCCTGCCGGTCAAACCCGGCGCCTTGCCGATTGCCGGCTCGGACCGGCACAAAGCCGGAGTTCCGCGCCTGGCAGTCGTTTCCCTCCGAGGACGAAACGAGTCATTGTCTCCGAAAACCGCAGGATTTCAACCCCAGCTGGCACAAGAAAAGCGGGCGCCGAAGAGCGACCCGCCTGGCCGGGGCCGAACCGGCGATCGTTCGCAGCACGCTGCGGCGATTGCGGACGACAAGTCCGGCGTCACCAGCCGGGGCGAATCGGACAGAAGCGTCCTATTGGCCCCACATTGCCTGGATATTGATCACCTCGGCGCCTGCCCGGCTGCCGAGGGCGGCGAATGTCGTCGGATCGATTTCGTAAGCGATCTGCCGCACCGAGGCGTCGCAAAAGGCCATATTCATGGCGCTGCTATGGATCGAGCCGAAGTGTACCGAGTCGCCGATGTTGTCGGTGTCCTGGGCCGGCGAATACCCGGTGGTCTTGAAGATGTCGTTGTCGAAGCCGACGTACACGTCCTCGTTGTCGGACGGATCGGTGCCCGTCAGATAGGCGGTGCCGTTGAGGTACTTTTCGCCGATCAGGGCCGTGTAGCTGGTGCCGTCCTGGATCTGCCGGATGGTAATCAGGCTGTGCTGGTAGCAGATGCCGTTCCAAATGGCCGGGTTGGCCCAGGCGAAACCGCTGTCCCCGGTGGCGTAATCCGGTGGGCCGGGATTGCACTCGTTGGGTTGGCCATCGCACGTCGAGTCGCCGTTGCCGGTCATATTGCCGCAGTTGGCGGCATAGTCGGTTCGCGCGACCATCGCCAGGTTGTCGCAGTTGTAAGCGACTCCGCCGATTGTGTTGGTGAACAGAGTGCCGTCGCGTCGCGAGGGACAATAGAAGATCGGCAACCCGGTGGAAATCCGCTGGGCGGCCGCTGTGTTCTTTTGAGCCTGTGGCATCCCCTTGCCCAGGTCGTGGAGGGCCGTCTCCTCGATGAACGGGAGGATGCTATAGGTCCAGCCGCCCGGTTGGCTAGGCCCGTAGCCTCGGTCGGCGTCGCCCGTCCAGTACCAGCCCCAGCCACCGGTCGGCAAGAAATGCTGCGCAGTCGTGGTGTTGAATCCAGGCCAAGGCCATTTGCCTGAGGTTGTTGACGCACTGGCTGCGGCGAGCGCTCTCGCGGGCGGCCTGCACCGCCGGCAGCAGCATGGCGACCAGGATGCCGATGATGGCGATCACCACCAACAATTCAACAAGCGTGGACGCTCGCTGCCGCGGATTGGCCATCGCTTGCCCTCACGATTCGCGGTCAGAAAGGTTGGACATGCACTATACCGCCGGTAACCAAGCCGGGTCAAACTCGTGCGGCCCGGCGTGCGGCTGCGATTCATCCGGCCGCCAGCGCCGCTCCAGGAAATGAAAAAGCCCGCAGCCAATCTTGACCGCGGGCTTCTTCGTGCTGCTGCGCGTTTGCGTTGCGGTCGATCTTAGGCTTTGCGTCGGCGACGGGCGACCAGGAACAGTCCGGCAGCGCCCAGGCCGCAGAGGATGAACGACGAGGGCTCGGGCGTATACTGCGAGATCTGAATGCCGCTGATGTAGCCATTGCTGGTCGGTGCGTAAACAGTGAGCGACTGCGACGATCCGTGCAGGCCGGTGAACAGGACGTAATCCGAACCGGACGTGGGGCTGCCGCTGTTGGTGCTGGTCGTCTGAGTGTACAGGTAGGTATTGGGGCTGCCGCTGACGTGATTGGCGTCAATCGGATCGGGCGCGCTGCCGTAATAGGTGGTCGAACCCAGGGTCGTGACGTCGATGCGGCCGGAAGCGTCGTTCAATTCGTACACGTAGACGCTATAGTTCGCATACGGGATACCGGAGATTGCAACGGTGGTCGGATTCGATCCATTGGTGTAGATGAACCCATCGTTGAGTTGCTGATCACCGCCCACCGGGACGGGGCTACCGCCGTTGCTAACCGAATAGGTGCCGCTGGCGCTTGAGACCGTCACTGACGCCGCGGTTGTGTTGCCGGCGCTGTTCACCAGCGACGAAAGGGTGCCGCCCGAACCAGGGTAGTTGTTCCAATTCGTTTGCGGAACGATGCCCGCAGTGGCCCCAGTCGACACGCTGCTCGCAGGGGAGCCATTGTTCCCGCCGCCTTCGAAATTGACGCCGATCGAGGCGGCGGTCGCGATCGAGGCACTCGCGCCAACGATCAGGCAGGCGACGGCCAAAGCAGCGAACAGGTTCAGGGCGGTGTGTCGGTGGCAGCGTGTCATGATGGCGGTCTCCGGAAAAAGTTGGTTTGAGCGAGTGAGTTCGAAGTTAGAGAAAGTGTTTCAGTTCGAGGTAGCACGGGGCCTGGTCTCAGGTCCCGAACGCAATGCAGACCCGCACCTTGAGTTGGCGAATCCAAAATTCTCGCGGATCACAAAGCACGGGTTCATAAAGTTCTCGCTGCGACAAAAGTATCATTTTTATTACGAATTTGATTGACACAAATTTTTCGGCACACCACCCGCCCGTCCACCAGTTCTGCGCTTCTTCTGGGCGTCGCGTCGGCCACCTCGCCGATCGTCACGTCCCCCTCATCACGCAAAACCTTGGCGTCGGAGAACCCAAAGCCGAGTTTGCCGTCGCCGTCCGTTTACCACCGGGCGAATCTCAATGCTCAACGCATCTCGTCGAGACTCACCAAGCGGTCAACGGTAGCAAAACGAAAAAAGGCGCCGGGCACCTCCGTGCGGATCACGGAGAGGCCGGGCGCCCTTTGTCAAAATCGCGAATCGAGGTCTGAATCATTAGCAGCTTCCTCAGCCCGGCAATTCGCCGCCGGCCGCTCCGGCGGGCCTGCGTGGCGCGAATCTCCCGAGTTTAGCGTTCATTCCTGTTGTATCGTTCGCTGATCAATCACGATCATTGCTTCGATTCGATGCAAATGTCAACACCCCCCAAACGGATTTTTTTGAATTGTTTCTTGCTGAATGCATCGACCGGGCGCACCGGCCCGGCGGCTCCTGCGGCGACGGCGGCGCGAGCGTCACACGAACAACCGGCTGACCGACTCGTTGCGGTGAATCCGCTTGATGGCCTCGCCCAATAGCGGGGCCACGCTCAAGACCTTGATCTTGGGGATGGTCTGTTCCGGGCGGAGCGGAATCGTGTCGGTGATGATCACTTCGCGGATCGGCGACGCTTTGAGCCGCTCGATGGCCGGCCCGCACAGCACGCCGTGTGTGGCGCCGACGTAAATCTCTTTGGCGCCGCGTTCGGCGAGCACACTGGCGGCCCCGCACACGGAGCCGGCCGTGCTGATCATGTCGTCGAACATCACGGCGATCTTTCCTTCGACCGAAGCGCCGATGATGTTCTCTTGCCGCGTCGTTTCGGCGCTGGCCCGCCGCTTATCGACGATGGCCAGGCTACCCCCCAGTCGCTCCGAATAGCGCAGGGCTCGCTTCGTGCTGCCTTCGTCGGGGCTGACGACGACCAGTTCGCGCGGGTCGATGCCCATGTTCTGAAAATGGTCGACGAGCACTGGCGCGGCGTACAAGTGATCGACCGGCACGTCGAAGAAGCCTTGGATCTGGGCGGCGTGCAAGTCCATGGCCAACACCCGATCCGCTCCGGCCCGGGTAATGAGGTTGGCCACCAGCTTGGCCGTGATCGGCACGCGGCCCTCGTCTTTGCGATCCTGCCGGGCGTAGCCGTAGTAAGGAATTACGGCGGTAATCCGTTCGGCGCTGGCCCGTTTGCAGCTATCCATGATGACCAGCAGCTCGAGCAAGTGATCGTTGACCGGCGGGCAAGTGGGCTGCACTAGAAAAATGTCGCGGCCGCGGATGTCCTCTTCGATCTTGCAATAGATCTCGCTGTCGGGAAAGTTGCCGATCGTGATCCGGCCGACGGGCAGGCCCAGGTAATCGCAGATCCGCGCGGTCAGATGGGGGTTCGCCCGACCGCTGAAAATCTTCAGATCGTTCATCGAATCGTGCTCGATTCCGAAAAGCGGGTGACCGTTTGGATGATTATCCGGGACTATTCTGATCCGGAACAATGCGATTTCATGGTTGCTTCGACGGCTTGCAGCTCTTGGATTGTATTGATGCTCAAAGTCTCGCAGGGCTGCAAGACGTCGAGCGCCCGCACTTCTTTTCCCGCACGCTTCAGCACGCCCGGACAATCGGTGAGGTAATACTCGCGCTGGGAGTTGTCGGCCCGGATTTGATCGAGGGCCCAGAGCAACTCCTGGCAGTCGAATACATAACAACTCAGATTAACTTCGCGGATCGTCTTTTGCGCGGGCGAGGCGTCTTTTTCCTCGACGATGGCCAGGAAATTCCGCTGTTCGTCACGGACAACGCGGCCCAAGCCGGTTGGATTGTCCTTATAGCCGGTGCCCAGGATGCAGCCGGCCGGCCGGCGCTCGAAGTCGGCAAACAATGCCCGCAGCGAAGCGGGCTGCATCAGCGGGGAGTCGCCTGCTACGACCAGCACGGCCCCCTGATGGCCGGCCAAAGCCGGCCGGCACATCATCACGGCATGACCGGTGCCCAATTGTTGCTCTTGCAGGGCGAATTGCAGTTGCGGGCGGCCTGCCAGGGCCCTTTCGACGTCGGCCGCACGATAGCCGATCACGACGATCGTGCGGTCGACGCCGGCCGCGGCCAAGGCGTCGAGCACATAGTGGATCATCGGCCGGCCGCAAACGGGAACCAGGACTTTGGGCAACTCGGAATTCATGCGAGTGCCCTTGCCGGCAGCCATCACGATGGCGACTTTTTGGTTCATCAAAAGCGTGTCCTCCTGACCTGGGAGCCCGCCAGAAAATCGGGCACAGACACTCGCGGCCGTGCGGATTTGTCGACAAAACGAATGTTCGCAGCGGGCCAGTGCCCGATTTTCGACCGCCCGCTCGCGCGGTGAACGGCTATCTTTGCACGAACCGCGACTTGCATCCAGGGCCCCCCGACCGACTTTTCTTGGTGCCCCCGCAGCCGGCTTGTTAGGCTACGAGTATGGCAAATGGCTGCTCGTTGAAAAGGAATGGCCTTTGAAGTCGTACGTGGCGCTGGCACTATCGGTTGCGATCGTGGGTTGGGGGCCTGGTGCCCGGGCGCCGAGCCCGGGCCCGCGCCCGAGCGTTTCGAAATCTCGATCAACGGCGAAAATTTTACCGTCGATGCGGGGCTGCCCACCCGGCTGCAGAGCAAAGAGCATCCCGGCCAGAGCTACCAGGTGGCAGTCCGGCTGGCGCAACTCCAGCACTGGAAACTGAACACCGTGCAATTCGATTATCAACTCGGCTTTCAAGTCAAGGACGATCGCAAGCTCAAAGGCCGCACGGCCACGCTCAAACACCCCCTGGGGTTCATGGCCGTGATCACCGACCTGGGCGGTTCGCTGCCGGCCGACATCAAAAGCTCGGCGCTCGAACAGCTTGTCGAAGGCATGAAAAAAACGCTGAGCGAATCGGGGATCGAACAGGTCAAGGTCAGCAAGCCGCAGCGCCGTAAGCTGGGATCCAATGCGGTCGAGGCGGTCACGTTCAGCTATCTCGATTCCGACGGCGACGGACGCATGTCGGCCGTCTATCTGATTACGGGCGACAAGTTCGCCTGCTCGTGCCTGCTGCAGTGCGACGAGGACGATCGCGAGGATGCGGTCGATATGGTCAAGGCGACCATCGCCTCCATCGCGCCTTTGTAGATGAGGATCACGGACAAGCGAGGCGAGCGGCGTCAGGCGGCTGTTTCGGTCTGACTTGGCTTCGAGCGGCCCCAGCCGAACCAGAAGCCTGCCAATGTGCCCAGCGCGATCATGATCAGCGTTTGCGACGAGGCCTCGTGCAAATGCCGCAGGAAGAAACCGAAACTGGGATCGGCTCTAAGAAAAAAATGCCACTCGATATAAACCGAAAGCGCCAGGGCAACGGCGCCCGCAAGCACACCAGCGGCCAGCGAACGGGTGCCCGTGGCTAGCCCGCAGCCGATTCCGGCCAAGGCTCCCGGCAGCGCCAGGACGAGCACGCCGTACTGCAGGGCCCAGGCAAAGGCGTAATACCCGGCGACCGCGCCCAGGCACGCGCCGGCCAGCCCGCGCAGCAGCATGATCCGAGTCGATCGGGATGGGCGAAGCATGCCGCGTTTCTCCTCTCGGCCGCGGCCGCACGACTTGCCCCGCGGCAGGGCCGAACGGCTTGGGCCGCGTGAGCAGCGCTTCAGGCCGGCGGATGGCTATTGTCATCGTGCCTGCGGGTGAGCTCGTGCCTGCGGGTAAGGTAGACGAGCGCCAGGAAATCATAAATCGCGTGCGCGGTGATTGCCACCAGCAGGTTTCCGCTCCAGAGCCACAGCCCGCCCAGATACAGGCCGAAGATCGTCGCCATGACCGCATACGCGGCCGTGATGGTGTGCGCTAGCCCGAACAACAGGCTGGCCAGCACGAGTCCCGCAGCCGGCGATAGCCAGTCTGCCAGCCGGGCTTGAATCACGCCGCGAAACAGCAATTCCTCGCCCACGCCGGCCAAGAGCGAGATCGTGAAGAAATCGAGTCGGCTGCATGTCTTGAACAGCGGCACGATCACGTCGCGGACGACCTGATTCAGCCGGGCCAGCGGTCCCAGTGGAAAGTGGGTGACCAGCAGCATCACGACCAGCAGCGGCAAGCTGCCCAGGCAGCCCCAGGCCAGCGCGCCGGTGCTCCAATGGACGTACCGGGTCGGCGGCTGGGCGAACAGCCATCCCAGGGTCAGCGCCAAGACGGCCGTTCCGCCTTCGAACAAGACGGCGATGCCCAGCAGATTGGTCGCACGCGGCTCGGGGGAGTCCATGGATAGGATTGTCCGCCGCGGCGCGTCGGCCAACAAGGCCGCGCCCCCGGGTCGTTTCCCCCCGCGACGTCAGCGAATGCCCAAGTCGCTTTCGATCTCACGCGCCCGGGAGTCGAGGCCGGCTTTCTGGCCGCCGGTCGAGGGCCGGAGTTTGGCGGCGTCGTTGACATCCGAGTCGTGAAAACCGTCGCCGCGCCAGTTCCAGCGGGCACATCCCGACAAAGTGACGCCGAGCGCCAAGACCAGGGGCAGCCAGCGGCCGGACGATCGACCTGAGGTTTTCAATCGAACCATCGTCGCGGAACCGTGGATTTTTCCGGGGGCACAGCCGGGGGTTGTTCAGGGGCGCCAACCGGCGCGCGAGTTTGACAAAGCGGGCTAAATCGGTCCAGGTCAATTGCAAGGCGGAAGCCGAGCGGTCAGGATGGTTTCGGAGTGATTTCCACGACCACTTGGGGGCCGACCGCGATCATGCTAGCTGACTTTCGCCCGCTCGACATCCTGGTCATCGCACCCCATCCGGACGACGCCGAATTGGGCATGGCCGGCGCGATCCTCAAGTTCAAGGCCGATGGATTTTCGATCGGCGTGCTGGACCTCACCGACGGCGAACCGACTCCACAGGGCAGCCTGGAGATTCGCGCCCGCGAAACGGCGGCCGCCACGGCGGTGCTGGGGCTGGATTGGCGCGGCAATTTGGGACTGCCCAACCGCAGCCTGCAGCCCACGCTCGAGGCCCGGGCCAAGCTGGCCGGGGTCATCCGGCAATTGCGGCCCAAGTGGCTGTTCGCGCCGTATTGGGTCGATGCCCATCCCGACCACGTGGCGGCCATCGAGTTGATCGAGGCGGCCCGCTTCTGGTCGAAGTTGACCAAGACCGACATGCCGGGCGAGCCGCATCACCCTAGCCGGATCTATTACTACTACTGCGTCCATCTGCGGGTGGTGGAAAAGCCCGCGCTGGTGCTCGACATCAGCGACTTCTGGGAGCGCAAGTTGGCGGCGATTTCCTGCTACCAAAGCCAGTTCGTCGCCGGTCGATCGACCGCCAGCCCGACGCTGTTGGACCGCCTGCGCGATCAGGCCGCCTTCTGGGGCTGGTCGATCGGCACGCGTTACGGCGAGCCGTTCGCCAGCCGCGAAGCCGTCGGATTGTCGAGCCTTCGCGACCTGGTCTAAGGCCAAGGATGAAGGCAGAAGGATGAAGGATGAAAACGGGACAAAGTGCCCCGTTCATCCGCCATTGATCGTTCCGCCTTGCTTTTCATCCTTCATCCTTCCGCCTTCATCCTTTCGTCGCATCCTCCCTCCTTCATCCTTTGCCGCGCCCCCCTCGCTAGCGGGCAATCGGCACAAAACGGCAGACAGCTTGGAGAGTCTCTGCCGATTCTGCCGATAAGACCGACATGAGGGGATCGGCCGACTCTGCCGGCGGCAGACGTTGCGCGGACGGACGTTGGCGGGGGGACGATTTTTGGGGGGATGCCGTGTCGCTGCGCCATTTGGTGATTGCGCTGTTCGTGCTAGCGGGCTCCGGATGCCAACTCATCCCGCAGATCGCGCATCAGCCCGTGGTGCATAACCCGTTTCCGCAATTGTCGAAAGTGGCGGTGGCGCCGTTCTTCAATTTGAGCACTGAGCCGACCGTCGACGGGCGGCAGTTTGCCGAAGCGTATTTCAGCGAGCTGCAACTGATTCAAGGATTCGAGGTGGTTCCGGTGGGCGTCGTCGAGCGGGCGATGACCGCCTATCAATTCAATTTGAGCAATCCGGACGAAGTCCGCAAATTGGCCACTGTGCTGGGGGTCGATGCGGTGGTGATCGGGGCCGTGACCGACTTCACGCCCTACTACCCGCCACGCTGCGCCATGAAGGTGGAGTGGTACGCGGCGAACCCGTGTTTCCATCCGATTCCGCCGGGCTACGGGCTGCCTTGGGGCACACCGGAAGAAGAATTTATCCCGGCCCCGTTGAAGCTGGAATCGGAAATGGCGCTGGCCAAGGCTCAACTGCGGACGCAGACGCCGCCGTATCAGGCGCCGCCGGTCGAGATGCCTCCGCCGGACGAAATGCCGCAGGACGACGGCGACGAAGCGCCCGGTTCTTTGATGTCGCACACCGAGGCGGTCAAAGCGAAGGCCAAACCGGTCGCTACAACCGTTAGCGTCGCGCAAATCGGACCGGAGCCGCCGGCAAACTATCCGGATCGCGCGGGTCGTTCCTTCCGGCCCCTCCCAAGGCGGCTCCCTGCCCTTGCCTGCCCCAGGGCGATCCGGTGCTGCAGCACACCAAGACCTACAACGGGGCGGATGCGGAGTTGACCGAAGCCTTGAGCAGCTATTGGTTTTTCAAAGACGACGGGCGGGGCGGAAACTGGCAAGCCTACTTGCAGCGGAGCGACGACTTCATCCGCTTCTGCTGTCACTTGCACATTTACGAAATGCTGTCCGCACGCGGCGGCGGCGGTCAAACGCGAGTGGTGTGGCGCTGGTCGGACGACCGATATATGTACCGCTAGAACGCTTGCGGTCGAAGCCGGAACGGATCTCCGGCAGCCAGTTCGGATGACAGCCGCTCTGCGGGCGTTTTTCCCAGGAGAACCCGACCGTGAGTCAGGATATCAACGTGTTGGCGCTGGTCAAAGGCGCGGAGCGCTACGTCTTCTTGTACGACGACGCCAGCCGCGCCGAGACGCTGCGCGTGCTGGGCCGCTATGCGTCGAACCCCGACCTGAGCTTCAGTTGGTACGACGCCGCGGTGCTCAGCCAAAAGATCCGCCAGGAGAGCCAGCAGGCCGCCGCTCCCAAGCCGCGGTTTCAGATGCCGCAGTTGAGCGACACCGACGACATGGTGTAGGTCGCCGGGCGTCGCGGCTGATATTCCGGCCGGCGCGGTGAGAATTGCCCGGCCAATTCCGGCAATAACGCAAGACTCGGCCGTCCATGCAAACCGCCGCCCGCCGCTTCCTGCAGTATCTGGAAGTCGAGCGCAACGCGTCGGCGCTGACGATCAAGAGCTACCGCGAAGACCTGGAAGCCCTGATCGATTATCTGACCCAGTGCCACGGTCAACCGCCGCGTCCGGAACAAATCACCACGCCGGACCTGCGCGGCTATCTGGCGGCCTTGCATGAGGCCGAATATGCCAAGACCACGATCGCCCGCCGGCTGGCCTCGCTGCGCAGCTTTTTTCGCTTCGGTCAGCGCGAAGGCTGGGCCCAGGCCAATCCGGCCAAACCGCTGCGCAATCCGCGCAAGCCCAGGTCGCTGCCCCATTTTCTGTCGAGCGACGACATGGGCCGCTTGCTGGGCGTGCCGGCGACGGCCGCGCCGATGGGCCTGCGCGACCGGGCCATCCTGGAAGTGCTCTATTCGGCCGGCCTGCGGGTCAGCGAACTGGCCGGGCTCAACGACGGCGACATCGACCTGGCGGCTGGGGCGGTCCGCGTGCGGGGCAAAGGCAAACGCGAGCGGATTGGCCCGATCGGCTCGTTCGCGCTGGGGGCCCTGCGGCAGTGGCTGGACGTGCGCGAACTGTCGCCGCGCATCAAGCCGGGGCCCGGCGTCGCCGGTGTTCGTCAACAAGTTCGGCAGCCGGCTGACGACCCGCGGCATCGCCCGGATGTTGGAAAAGCACCTGCGGGCAAGCGGCCTCGACCGCCGCACCACGCCGCATACGCTCCGCCACAGCTTTGCCACGCACTTGCTCGACCATGGGGCCGACATCCGCAGCGTGCAAGAGCTGCTCGGTCACAAGAGCCTGACGACCACGCAGATCTATACGCACGTCAGCACCGCCGGCCTGCGCGCCGCCTACGAGCGTGCGCATCCGCGGGCGAAGTAGGAGCGGCGTTCTACACCAGCCCCTTGCGCACGGCCCAGACGGCCGCTTGGGTTCGATCGGTCGCGGCGATCTTGCGCAGGATGTTCTGCACGTGCTCTTTGACCGTTTCAATGCTGATGGCCAGCGAGCGGCCGATTTCCTTGTTGCTCAAGCCCAAGGCCACGTGCCGCAAGACTTGCGTCTCGCGCAGTCGTCAGCGGCGGTTGATCGGCGTCGAGCTGCGGGGACTTGCTCATCGTTCCGGCGACCCGCAACAACTGGCCGGCACGTAGCGGCCCGCTGCCTTCGGCCGCCGCCAGGATCGTGTCGATGATCTCCTGCCGGCTGGCTCCCTTGAGCACGTAATCGCTGGCGCCCAGGGCCACGGCGCGGGCCACATAGGTCGGGTTGTCGTAGGTCGACAGCATCACGACCTTGCATTCGGGAGTGTCATGCTGCAGACGCTCCAGGGCGTCGAGACCGTCCATGTCCGGCATGCGGATGTCGAGCAGAATGACGTCGGGCTTGTGCTCGGCCGCCAACTGCACGGCTTGGGTGCCCGATGCCGCCTCGGCCACGATCTCGATTTTCGAGTCGCACAGCAGGCTGGCCAACCCGGACCGGACTACCTGGTGATCGTCCACCACTAGAACTCGAATTCCCATTGCAGTTACTCCTGCCTGGCTGCGGCCGCTCAATCGACAAATTCGCCCCATCGCTCAGAATCGCACCGCCCCACGGCCAACCGCGCGAGCGGCCCGATGCGTCGTCGTCAGCGGCCTCTGGCGGTATTCACATTCCCATCATAACGATTGGCGGGGCGGAATAGAACTGGGCTGCATCCGAGCACCCCTCCGATCGGCACGGCGGATACAGCCGCGCCGACGATCGCGGCCCCCGCGCTTTCGGGCGCGTTGACCCTTGGCAACCTGCGACGTAGATATTTAGCGACACGCGCTCGCTTGTGGCCGTCGCGGCGGCGCGGGTCTCGCACATGGGGTGCGGTCGTGTTGGAATGCCATTGCCGGAAAGCGAAAGTCATGAAAAACGGGGCATTGTTGTTGGTCGATGACGACCGTCGCGTGTTGGAATCGATGGCCGACTGGCTGCGCAGCCAAGGCCACCGGGTCGATACGGCCGCCAGCTATGCGCAGGCCGTTGCGGCGGTCGACAAGAAAAATTACGACCTGGTTTTGGCCGATATTCGCTTGGGCGACGGCGACGGCTTCGACTTGCTGGCCCATTGCCGCTCGGCGCATCCGGCTGCGGCCGTGATCCTGCTGACCGGATACGGCACGGCCGAGGCGGCGATCGAAGCGGTTCGCGCTGGCGCGTTCGATTTCCTCACCAAGCCGCTGATCGACGATGAACTCGAGATGGCCATCGAACGGGCCTTCAGCCAACAGACCGTGATCGAGGAGAACAAGAATCTCAAAGCCCAGCTCGATCTGCGCTTCGGCATGGAAAGCGTCGTCGGAAACGACCATCGCATGCGGCGGGTATTCGACATGGTCGAGGCGGTCGCCGACACGAAGACCACCGTGCTGATCACCGGCGAAAGCGGCACGGGCAAATCGCTCATCGCCCGGGCGATGCACCGCCGCAGCTCGCGGCGGAGCGGGCCCTTCGTCGAGGTGGCCTGCGGCGCGCTGCCCGAGAACCTGCTGGAAAGCGAACTGTTCGGCCACGTGGCGGGCGCTTTCACAAGTGCCGCCGGCGACAAAGTGGGCAAGTTCCAGCAGTCCGAGGGGGGCACGATTTTTCTGGACGAGATCGGCACGGCCAGCCCGGCCATGCAGGTCAAGCTGCTGCGCGTGCTGCAGGAATTCGAGTTCGAGCCGGTGGGCGGCAACAAGACGATCCACGTGGATACGCGGGTGATTCTGGCCACGAACGAAGACCTGGCCCAGCGCGTGGCGGAAGGTAAATTCCGCCAGGACCTGTTCTACCGCGTCAACGTCATCAATATCGAACTGCCCGGCTTGCGCGATCGCGTGGCCGACATTGCCCTCCTGGCACGGCACTTTCTCGCACAGGTGTGCGAAGAAACCGGCAAGCAGGTTCGCGGCTTCTCGGATGAAGCGCTAACCGCCCTGTCGCGGCATTCCTGGCCCGGCAACGTGCGCGAATTGCAGAATGTGATCGAACGCGCCGTCTTGCTGGGGAAAGGCGATCTGATCCGTTTGGAGGATCTGCCCCGCGCCGTGGCGGCTGGAGCACCTGTGGTGGTCGAACCGCTCGGCAAGCGGACCCTGAAAAAGGCTCTCGAAGCGCCGGAGCGGCAAATCATCCTCGAAGTTCTCGAGAGTTGCGCCTGGAACCGGCATCTCACGGCCGACACGCTGGGCATCAACCGCACCACGCTCTACAAGAAGATGAAGCGGCTCGGCTTGGATGACGGCCAGATTGCCACCCTATAAGCCGCACGCCCTGCGAACTCTGCGAAACCCCGGGGCGCCAATCGCCGATTCGTCCCGATTCGCTTGCGGGCCAGCTGCTCGCGCGCCGATGAACAGTTGCGCGGGTGAATCTGGCCCTCGGCACTTGACGGGGGCCCTACAATCGGCCGCCGGCTGCGGGCAGAGCGGTTCAGCCCGGCGTGCGTGCTAGCGGGCACGAAGCTTGCGGCCAGGGATGGCAGGCGTGCAACGAACGATCCCTCGGCTCTTGCAGCGCGTCATTTTCCGGTCGCAGGGCTGGCCGGAGAACGAGAGCGCAAAAGGACAAACGGATGAAGCGCATTCTCATCAGCGTGGTGTTACTGTCCCTTTCGGCCGTATCGGCCTGGGGCCAGGAGCAGGTCGAAACTCCCAGGCCGGTTCAAGCCGTCGATCCCCGGACGGGCCGCCCGCCGCGCCAGCGCCGATTCCAAATCGCGCCCTTTGGCGTCTGGGTTCGCACGGAGGGGCCCGGCTATCCGGCCTACCGTTACACGTACCGCGGCGAAATCGAGGGCTTTCTACGGCCGGCGATTTTCACCTACGGCTACGAGCACGAGATGCAAGAGAACGGCCCGTTCTCGCTCAACGGTCAGTGGCATTGATCGCCATCGCAGGTTCGCCCGCTTCGACGGCCCAGGCCGTCAGATCGTGCGCGCTGGCAATCAGCAAGACCGGGCGGCCGTCGATCTCGGTGGTGGCAATGCCGGTCAACTCGTCGCCGTAATTGAACCGGTCGATCGGCTGGCCGTCGGCAGCCAGCACGTGAATCGAACCGTCCGGTCCGGTCAGCAGCCATTGGCCGGGCCCCTCGGCACGCACGCGGCCGGCAATCAGCACGTCGCAGGGCGTGTGACGCGCTCCGACCGGTAGCGGATAGCTCCACAGTTCGTGCCCCTTTGCGTCGATGCCAATCGCCACAAACTCCGCCGGCTTCGGCGAAGCCAGGGCCGCCATGTCGAGCTGATCGGGGCTTTCGAGATGCGCGATCACCAGCACGTCGACCGCGCGACCGGGTACCGGAATTTCGGGCAACGACCGGCCGTCGAAATTCATGACGGCGATCGCCGGGCGCTGGTTGGCGCACCACAGTTGCCGCTGGCCGTCGGCGTCTGGATCGAGCACCGCCAGGCTGATCACGTTTTCCAGAGTGCGGTTCGACCATAGCCGCTTGCCTGCGAACGACACGTTTTGCACGCCGACCGCCCCGGCGTAGCCGATGTTGAGTTCGAGCAGGCCGTCGCCGTTCAAATCGCCGAATTGCACGTCGAAAATGCCGGCATGGGTTCCCTCGGGATAGCGGAGCAGTTGCTTCCAATCGTCGTCGAACAGGAAGACCTGTTGGTCCCGGCCGGTAAAGCCGGCGAAGTACCGCCGCTGTTGGCCGTCGACGGCGGTGCGCAACTGGGTGACGGTTGCTCCCACGGGCAGCGTGAATTCGTGCTCGGCCACGGTCTTGCCCGCGGCATCCAGCTCGACGATCTTGCTCCAGCCGTCGAGGGCCAGGATTCGCGGCCCGGATTCGGCGGGGATGACCAGCAGATTGCCTGGATTCTTGAGACCGGCGGCCGTCCACAGTTTGGTCAGTTTGATCGCCGTGGGGTCGCTTTTTTCGCCGATCTTGGCCTGCGGCAACTCGAATTGCTGGGTCGTGCCGGCGAGTTGCTCGATCTTGCGGCGTTTGAATTCTTCGCACTCGCGCTCGAATCGGGCGAGTTCTTCTTGTGCCAGGTCGGTGCCGGCCAGCAAGCGATCAATTTTCTTGGGCAACGTGTCAGCCAGGTCGCGTTCGAGCCCCAGCTTGTAGCCCTGCACGCTGCCGTCGGCGCCGAGCACGACGAGCGTCGGGCAGGCTTCGACCTTGAAGGCTTCTCCGGCGAGGCGATTGGGATCTCGCACGATCGGCAAGTGCAAGTCGGCTTTTTGGAACGCGCTGTGCAAAGCCTCGTTGGAAATCGACGGCGCGTCGGTGTCCACCGTCAGGAAGGCCACGCGGTCGTTGTCTTTGTATTGGTCGTAGACCTTCTGCAAGTTGGGAAACCCGGCGAAGCAATACGGGCAGTTGAGGAACCAGAAGTCCAGCACCGCGACCTTGCCCTGCAAGCTTTGCGCGTCGACCCTCTGGCCGTCGACATCGACGAATTCGAATTTGTCGATCGGTTTACCGAGCAGTTCGGCCGGCTCGTCGCGCACTCCGGGCGGCGGCGGCACGAATCGTTTGAGCAACATGGCCGAGTTCGGCAGTTCGCCGAATTGGAACGCCTTGGGATCGATCTTCGTTCCCAGCCGGGCTCCTTGGAATTCGGCCCAGACCCGGTATTCCACCGCCTCGGCCGATTCGTCCTTCTTCTGGAACAAGGAGGTAGGCATTTCCAGCCGCCGCAGCACATGAGTCTTGGGATCGATCCAGGCCACGAAGCGGCCAAGCGCGCTCTTGACCTCGACCCGCTGGCACGGGGCCTCGTCGTTGTCGATCGCGCGGTCTTCGAGCCGCTTGGTTTCGCGCTCTTCGCCAAACACGGTCGCCAGCGGCTTGTCGCCCAAGAGCAGTTCGAGCTGCGGCAATCGCACGCCCGTGCCGCCGCTGAGCATTTGCTCGAGCGCCGGATCGGAGTAAACCTGTTCGAGCGTCAGGTCGGCCGGCGCCGGGTGGTACAGGACCTGGTCGCTCATCGCGTCGTCAGCGACCACGGCATAGAATTGCTTGCCATCGCAGGCGACGACGCCGTCGAAGGCGTTCACGCGCAGCTTGTTGGGCCGTTCGAGAGAAACGGCAAACGGGATGGGCGGAATCTCGCTGGTCTCGCCGCGGCGCGTGAACTCGATGTGCAATTCGCCCGCATCGCCGTAGCTGGCCGCCTGCTGGTAGGCGGTTTTCATCGCTTCCAGCGGGTCGGAACCCGGCGACTTCGAGTTGACGGTCGAGGGGCCCGGGCATCCGCAGAGCAGCAGGCCAAACAGGCCGCCTGCCGCGCACCAAGCAGTTCTCTTTACGACCACCCACGAATCCCTGGCCGCCATCGAGTGAATCCCTTTCAAAAGGTGCGTTTTGGCCGCGGGCGCTTTGCCGGCGGAATCGCACGGTGTTTGCCTGGCAAATTGATATCTTGCATGCATGCACGAGTGCCCTTGGCGGCACGATTGCCGCTGCAATTATCGAATAACTTGGCCGGCAGGTAAAGCTCGCTTCGGAGGGCGAGTGATTGCCGACGGCCCCTGGCGAAGAGCCGAATAAGCACAATGCCGCGGGGGCGGTGCGATCTGGCGGCGCGAACCGGAATTGCAAACCGTGAGCCGTCGCGGAAGAATTCGAACCCCGACCGCCCGCGCCGCCGTTGGCCGGCGGCACGCTTGACCGGCGGCCCCGCGACCCTAACATGACGGTTGGCACTACCCGGCGGGGGGCCGGATTTCGCATGACGACGACATTGCCGTACGGCGCGCGATCGATTTTGGAGCTGGACATTCCGCCCGGCGCACTGGTCGCACAGTGCGGCCAGCCGCCCGGCAATGCGATTGCCGACCCTGCGCGTGCCATTGCCCAGGCCCTCGATGCGCCGCTGGATTATCCACCGCTGCGGCAGAGCGTGGTGCCCGGCGACAAGATCGTCCTGGCGCTGGGCGAAGGCGTGCCGCAAGCGGCCCAGATCGTCCAAGCGCTCGTCGACCGCTGTCTGGAGGCGGGTGTCTCGGCCGCGGACATCACGCTGTTGCAAAGCCGATCTGACTCGCAGTCCGATCCAGACGCCGCGCACGCGCTGCTGACCGGCCTGGCGCAGCCGATCCAGCGGCTCGTTCACGATCCGTTGGATCGCAACCGGCTGTGTTACCTGGCCGCCTCTTCCGAAGGCAAGCCGATCTACATCCACCGCGCGCTCTCGGAGGCCGACCTGGTCCTGCCGATCGGCTGTTTGCGGTCTGAGGCCTCGCTGGCGTACTTCGGCGCTTACTCCAGCGTCTTTCCGGCCTTCTCCGACGCCAAGACGATCCAGCGCTATCGCTCGCCGGTGGCCAGCGAGTCGGGCGTGCAGATGCGCCGGTTCCGCCGCGAAGTCGACGAGGTCGGCTGGCTGCTGGGGCTGCACTATCTGGTGCTGGTCGTCCCGGGGGTGCCCGATCGGTGGCTCGCCGTCTTGGCCGGCCGGGCCAGTTCGATCGTTCGGACTGCCAGCGAGCAATTCAGCCGGGCCTGGGAGTTCCGCGTGCCTCGCCGCGCGAGCCTGGTACTGGCCGCCGTCTCGGGCTCTGCCGGTCAGCAAACCTGGACCAACGTGGCTCGTGCGCTGGCGGCCGCGTCCCGCGTGGTCGAAGATGGAGGCACGATCGCTCTGTGCACCGAGTTGGACGCGGAACTTGGCCCGGCGCTCGAATCCCTCCGCGGCGCCGAGCATCCGGGCCTGGTCTTCCGCGACATTGCCCACGACCGGCCTGAGGACACGTTGATCTCCGTGCAACTTGCACACGCGCTCGATCGCGGCCGCGTGTACCTGCTCAGCCGATTGAACGCGTCGTTGATCGAAGAACTCGGCATGGCCCCCATCGAAGGGCCGGAGCAAGTCGCCCGGCTCGCGGTCCGCTATCCCTCCTGCATCGTTCTGGCCAACGCGCGAATATGCCGTGCCCATCGCCGAGGACGAGCCTGAACTGCCGAGCACCGCGGAGATCCTCGATTCGATGCTCGAAGACGCCCGGGAGGAATTCGAGTGAGGCGCGAATTTCTAAAAGCCAAACGGAAGAAAACCGCCCATGCACAAAGACGCGAAGAGGGAAGCGGAAAGGAATCTAACCACAGAGTCACAGAGGCACAGAGAGGACGGAAAAGAGTAACTGCACACAAATACCATCGTTCCTTATTCTCTCTGCCTCTGCGACTCTGTGGTTCAATTATCCTTCTTTGCGTCATTGCGACTTTGCGGTTAGTCCCTCCCCGGATTGAATCGATTCGATGGCAATCGTCCCCGATCACGACTTTCTGGCAGAGTACGAAGCCCTGAGCACCGCGGCCGGGCTGGTCGATTTCGGGAAGCGCACGCTGATCGAGATTGGCGGCGAGGATCGGGCTCGCTTCCTGCACAACTTGTGTACCAATGAAATCCGCAAGCTGTCCCCCGGAGCCGGCTGCGAGACGTTCCTGACCAACGTGCAGGGCAAGATCCTCGCCCACGTGCTCGTCTTTTCCGGCCCCGATTCGCTCATACTGGAAACGGTGCCCGGCGAGGCCGAAAAGATCCTCGCACATCTCGACCGTTATTTGATCCGCGAAAAGGTCACGCTGACCGACCGCTCGCTCGACTGGTCCGAGTGGCTGCTCGCCGGGCCGCGGGCGGAATCGCTGCTCGCCGGCTTGATCGGGGGCGCTTGCCCGCAAGAAGTCTGGGCCAGTCGCCAGAGCCAAATCGACGGCCGCGAAGTCTGGCTGCGCCGAGTCGACATTGCCGGACCGCTGGGGTTCTTGCTCGATTGCCGCCGCGCGGACTCCGAGCGGATGGGAGAGGTTCTCGTCCGGGCCGGGACTCGCCGGGTCGGCTCGGCGGCCTTCGAGGCGCGGCGCATCGAGGCCGGATTTCCCTGGTACGGCCCGGATATCTCCGACAAGAACCTGCCGCAGGAACTGGCCCGCGACGATCGGGCGATCAGCTTCACCAAGGGCTGTTACCTGGGACAGGAGACCGTCGCCCGGATCGACGCCCTGGGACACGTCAACCAGACGCTCGTCGGCGTGCGATTCGACAACCAGGCCGCGGTGCCCTCGGGACTCGACCTGACGGCGGCCGGGGTTGTCGTGGGGCATGTGACCAGCGCCGCCTCGTCGCCGCGACTGGCTGCGCCGTTGGCTTTGGCCTACGTGCGCCGCGGCAGCAATCTGCCGGGCACGCGGCTCGACTCGGTCCTGGGTTCGGCTGAAGTCGTCCGGCTGCCGATCGAATCGACGCACGACTGACCGCGCACATCGGCCTTGTCCTGATCCGTTTTCGCCGGGTTCAAGAACGCGCCGGTTCATTTGCCCGCGCCGTCTTGGCAACTTCGCAAGCGGGTTCCGTCTTGCCGATCGGCATCGTAAGGGCCCCGGGGTCAGGCCCATCGTTCGCTGGAGCACGCGCCGGCGTGGGCAACTTTGCGAACGATTGTCAAGTGGCCGTTTCGGCCTGGCGCGGATCTGGACACGAATCGCTATAGTCGGCCGAAGTAGGTGAGCAGGGCCGATGCGCCGTCGATCGTGCGCCGCTTCCCGACTCACGGGTGCTGGCTGATTCTCGGGCACCATCGTGGTGCGCGCAGCCACGAGTCGCAGCAATGGCGACATGCCGGCAAGAATTTTCGCAAAGGAGCCATGATGTTCGAACCGGAAGAATTTCCCACCGCCCGCGACGCCGCACTGGAAGCTGGCCGCCAGCATTTGCCGCCGCCCGTGGACCGCGAGGCCGAGAAGCGGCAGCTTGCCGACTCGCTGCGCACGCTGCTGGGCCAAACGACCGACGACGCGGCGCCACCTGACGAGACCCCGGGCGAATCGGCGCCGCAGGATGCCGGACCCGAAATGCTCGGCGATCCCGAACCGGCCGAGCCATTGCCGATGGCCACGTCGGCGCTGCCTGCGGATTCTGCGCTGGGCCCATCGGGTTCCGACGCCGGATCGCCGGCGGCGCCGGGCAGTCTGCACTTCGAGCGGTCGATCGTCGCGGGCAGTTTCTTATCCAGCGTCTCGGCCGACGATCCCGCGACCGCGCCACTGGACACGTCGGTTTACGAGTCGGACCTGGTCATGAGGCCGTCGGTCCGCGCCGATATTTTGCCGACGGCGCTTTCACAGGCGGCGCCAGGCGGGGCGCCGCAGCCACCGGTCCTTGCCCCATCGGCGGCCGACGTCGACTGGTCCGAACCCGCGTCGGCCGGTTTGATCCAGGCGCCGGTTTCGCCGACGGGTGATGACCAGGGTTTCGAGGTCACTGTCGGGCCATCGATTGATGACCCAATGCCCGATTGGCAGCAAGCGGCTGGCGACGACACGGACTCGCCCCCGAGCGACGAATTAGCCGGCGACTCTTCGGCCTCTTTGAACCTGACGGGCCCCGACGGCGTGCAATCTGGCGATGCCATGCCTTCGACGCTAGAGATTTATCTGGCAGACGCCGACGAGGTCGCGGTGGCTGCTGCAAAAGAGTGGCGCATCGCTTGCGGAGACCGCGGCCCGGTCGGTCGTCGAGAGCGTGGTCGACGAGCGGTTGGGCGAACTATCCGAACTCGAGGCCATGCGGCAGTCGCAGTACCGCGCGTGTGCAAGATTTAGCCGGTAATTCCGGCCACCGCACGCCCGGACCCGGCAGCCGGAATGCTCTCCGGCCGATTGGTAGTCGGCTGCGCGTCAGTTCACGGAGGAACGTATGGACGGCAAGAGCCCGTGGGAACCGGTCGTCCGGGCGGTTCTCGAAAAGATCGACGACGTCATCAGGCAACGTCTGAAAGCATTCCGCGATTCGCTCGACCAGTGGCTCAATGGCATTCTGGCCGGACCGATTCCCGACGACTGGCCGGAGCAGCTCGATCGCTTTGTTGAAGAGACGCCCGAGCGCGGCATCGGGATCAAGCCGCACTCGATCGACACGATCGCCCGGATCATCGAATCGCGGGCTCTGAGTGCCAGCCGATCCGCAGTCCAGCCCGCCGCGCGGCGCGTGCATTCGCAGATCGCCGCCGACGGCGCGTTCGTGCAGAGCGTGATCCCGAACGCCAGCGGGCCGGGCGAAGCGAAGCCTCCCACGGGATCGCGACCGTCCAGCACCATCCGCATCAACCCGGGTGACTACACGGTCGAGACGCAACAAATAATCCGCATTCTTGGCACCAAGTAGAAAAACGTCAGCCTTGACGCGATGCACCGCGTGCGGGCGGCTGGCGCGCTTGTCGACGGGCCGACCGGATGCGCACTTGGGCCACGGCAGCAACGCACTGGGCGTCGAAGCGTTCGTTCGCCTCGGCGCAAAAACGGCGGCGTCGACACGGCCCATTTCCGCCTGGTCCAGCCGGCATTCGACACGCCGCACTGGGAATTCGTTGAACTCAACCGCGGTCAAGCTCCCGAGCAAGGAGCCGCCGCGCTGGCCGCACGGGAAAAGATTCGGCACGCCGACGTGATGCGCGTGCGCGGGGCGAGCAGCCGCTTTCAAGGCGGCATGTTTGCCATCATCGGTGGCATCAACGGAATCGTCGAAGGTGCCCCGATGCTGGGCACGCTGGAAGTTGCCGGCGGCGCAGAACAAACGGCGCTGGCAGGCGCCGATCTGGCCACGGGCGAAGAGCACCGCGCCTGGTCGCGCGCGGCATTCAAGCCGTGCTGGAAGCCGCCGGCGTCGACGCAGAAACGGCGCGGTTTCTCGCCGATAACGGCGGTCTGCTGATCGCCTTGGGAAAAGCGGCTGTCGACGCCGCGGGCACGGCGCACGCGGTCATCGAGACTTCCACCGGCTACCGCATCAGCTTGGACTTCGACCCGGCCACATTGTCGGCAAACGGTCTGGGCGGTGCTAAGATCAAAGTCACGAAGATCGCGCCGAGCGTGTCCAAAGGCGCCACGAAGCAAGATACCGCGAAAGCTGCCGATTTAGCCCCGTACGGAGGCCAAGGCGGCGGGCATCATGTGCCAGCGAAAAGTGCGTTCTCTGGCGCCGCCGGCTACGATGCTAATGCTGCACCGGCTGTTTCAAACGCGGAATTGGCGAGACTTGGCGTGAGGCACGCCATCGTCACAGGCGCCGAACAAATACTATATCGGGCCTTCGCAAGAACCGGCGCAAACTGACGTGGAAAGCAGTGGAAAAGATCGAGACCGACGCGCTGATCCGTGGCAATATGCAATATGGATGCCGACGCAGCCCGCGCAACGGTGCGGCGAGCCATCAAGGCGCGTAAAAGACGCCGGAGTATCGGAACCAACAAGAATTCCATGGGGTGGATGATATGCCGACTTTCGAAATAGACGAATTCGCCCGGATACTTGTCGAACAAGTCAGAGACGCTGCTATCCGAAGCAGCGATATGGAACTACGGGCCGATGTGAACGGACCCGTCGCGAGGCGTTGGAGGCAGGCGGCATGCGAGGGTACGGGTGCGGCAGTTGTGAGCGTAGCAGCACCCGACATCGTGGACGATGCTGTCTTTTACCTGCTTCTGGCAATAGACCAAGAACTGCTGCATCTTTCATTCACTGCCTCAAATGGAAAGGTTGTTGATCTGTCAGCCGAGGGGCGTGGCGAGCTGGCCGGCTGGTACATGGGCAGTGGCGGTTGTGCGCGCGATGTACTCGAAGGAGCGATACGTCGACGATTTTGCCGACCTTACTTATGAACCCGACGGCGACGAGGAAGCGTAGGCGAGCCTGGCTCAAACTGGGCGCGTTCGTGCAGAGCGTGATCCCGAACGTGAGCGGTCCGCCGGTCGAACGGCAGGCGGGTCCTTTTTCCGAACCGAAACGCTCGGCTTTGAATTTGAGTGCCGAGGCATTCTTTCATGAAAAACTGGCCAAGGCCAAAGGACATTTTGCCGAGATCAAGCGGCTGTTGGAGGTGCTGGGCGAGAAGCTCGACGCCATCGAAGTGGGACAAGAGGCCGACATCGACGATGAAGTCAACCAGATCGAGGAGCAAATCTTTCTGTACAACGACGCGCTGGAAAGCGCGGGCGAGGCATGGTTGGCCGCGGACATGCCCGACGTCGCCTACAACCGTTTGGCCGCGTTGCCCAGGACTGCGGCACTCGGGCTGCCCTTGTTCTCCGACCCCGAGCAGGCCAAGCGATCGAATCGGCTGCGCTATCAGATCAACCAGCGGCTGCACGAGCACAACGCGTCGATGGACCGCCTCATAACCCGCATGGAAGCTGTCGAGACGGCCGGATCGGTCGCGGGATTGTTCGCCGGCGGCGGGATCTTGGTCGCCGTGGGCAAGAAAGGCGGCCGCTGGGCGGTTGCTAAGGCATTGGCCGTGGGAGTCGCCGCAATTGCCGCCGAGCAGGGTGCCGAGGCGGGTCTGCGCCGCGGGCGCGGGCGATCAAACCATCCGCGGCGTGCGTTTGGCCGCGGCCGTCGTGTGTTTTATACTGCTGCGTCGCAGCAGCCGCGCGGCAGGCGGCAATGCGACCACCGAAGCCGGCGACCAAATTGTCCAAGGAGGTTCCGGCCGTCAATGCTGCTCCGCTGCCACCGCCTCGCGCGGAGGCTGTTGCCATTAACCTATTGCGGCACGTCGTTCTAGGGCGCAAAGGTCTTTATGTGACGCTCTAACGAGCCGGCATTTCGGATTGGCAACCGGCCGGGCGTGCGTCATCATAGCTGCGGCGGCCTTGGGGTTCTGCGTTTGCCAAGAAGTCCACATAATAGGAGCGTTCCCGTGCAACTCGGTATGCTGGGCTTGGGTCGGATGGGCGCCAACATGGTCCGCCGATTGATGCAAGCCGGACATCAGTGCGTCGCCTACGACATCCATGCCGAGCGCCGTCGCAGGGCTGGCCAAAGAAGGCGCTGTCGGGGCGGCTTCATTGGCCGACCTGATCCAAAAGCTCTCCCAGCCCCGCGCCGTGTGGCTGATGGTCCCCGCGGCCGTCGTCGACCAGACGCTGGCCGAGCTGACTCCGCTGCTCGCCAAGGGCGACATCCTGATCGACGGCGGAAACTCCTACTACATCGACGACATCCGCCGGGCGGCCGAACTCAAACGGCAAGGCATCGAGTATGTCGACGTCGGCACCAGCGGCGGCGTGTGGGGACTGGAGCGCGGATATTGCCAGATGATCGGCGGATCGGAAGCGATCGTCAAACATCTGGATCCGATCTTCGCCACGCTGGCTCCGCCGATCGACTCGGCCCCGCGGACGCCCGGCCGCGACAAGCATCGCGGCACCGCCGAACACGGTTACTTGCATTGCGGACCCAACGGCGCCGGGCACTTCGTCAAGATGGTGCATAACGGCATCGAGTACGGCATCATGGCGGCCTATGCCGAGGGAATGGCGATTCTGCAGCATGCCAACGTCGGCAAACAAACGCACGCGTCCGACGCCGAAACCACGCCGTTGCGGCATCCCGAGGATTACCAGTACGAATTCAACCTGCGCGACGTGGCCGAAGTCTGGCGGCGCGGCAGCGTCATTGCGTCCTGGCTGCTGGATCTGACGGCCGCAGGCCTTGCTCAAGGATCCGGCGCTGGCGAACTTCGCCGGCCGCGTGTCCGATTCGGGCGAAGGACGCTGGACGATCAAAGCGGCGATCGACGAGGCGGTGCCGGCGCCCGTGCTGACGACTGCGCTGTACGAGCGATTCGCCTCGCGCGGCGAGGCCGACTTTGCCGACAAGCTGCTGTCGGCCATGCGGTTCGAGTTCGGCGGCCACGTGGAAAAACCAGCGGCGAAGTTCGAACATGAAACGCAAGAGCGAGGCACGATGAAGAAACGTCACGTCCGATGCACTGGTCTTCTTCGGCGCCACCGGCGACCTGGCCCACAAGAAGATCTTTCCGGCGCTGCAAGGCATGGTCAAACGGGGCCATCTGGACATGCCGGTCATCGGCGTGGCCAAGGCCGGCTGGACGCTCGACGACCTGAAAGCCCGCGCCGCGCGACAGCCTGGAAAAGCACGGCGGCGTCGATCCGGACGGCATTTGCCAAGCTCTGCGACCTGTTGCACTACATCGACGGCGACTACCGCGAAGCCGCGACGTTCGCGCAGCTGCGCAAAGAGCTGGGCCCGGCCGATGCATCCGCTGCACTATCTGGCCATTCCGCCGATGATGTTTCCGGTGGTGGTCGAACACTTGGGCAAGTCGGGCTGCGCCTCAGCGGCGCGCGTGGTGATCGAAAAGCCGTTCGGCCGCGACCTGGCATCGGCTGTCGCGTTGAACCAGACGCTGCTCTGCCGATTTCGCCGAACCGTCGATCTTTCGCATCGATCATTTCCTGGGCAAAGAGCCGGTGCAGAACCTGCTCTTCTTCCGCTTCACCAATTCGTTTCTGGAGCCGATCTGGAATCGCAACTACGTCGACAACATCCAGATCACGATGGCCGAAAGCTTTGGCGTTGAAGGCCGCGGCGCTTTTTACGAAGAGGCCGGCGCCATCCGCGACGTGGTCCAGAACCATTTGCTGCAAGTGCTGGCGATTCTCTGCATGGAGCCGCCAGCCGGGACCGACGCCGAAGCCGTCCGCGACGAAAAAGTCAAGGTGCTGCGCACTATTCGGCCGCTCGACGGCGAGAGCGTCGTGCGCGGGCAGTTCCGCGGCTATCGCAAGGAACCGGGCGTGGCCGCACGATTCGCACGTCGAAACCTTCGTGGCCGTGCGGCTGCAGATCGATTCCTGGCGCTGGAAGGGCGTGCCGGTCTTCATTCGCGCCGGCAAGAACATGCCGGTCACGTGTACCGAGGTGATGGTGCGCCTGCGCAGGCCGCCGGCCATGTACGGCACGCCCCGCCTCCGCCCAACTACTTCCGCTTTCGGCTCAGCCCCGACGTCTCGATCGCCATCGGCACGATGATCAAGGATCCCGGCGAGCAAGTCATGGGCACGCCCGTCGAGTTGATGGTCAGCCATCAGACCGAGGCCGACGAAATGAGCGATTACGAGCGGCTGCTGGGCGACGCGATGAAAGGCGACGCCACGCTATTCGCCCGCGAGGACTCGGTCGAGGCGGCCTGGCAGATCGTCGAGCCCGTGCTGGGCAATGCCACGCCGTTGTACATGTACGATCCGCACACCTGGGGACCAAGCGAGTGCGGTGCCAACGTGCTGCCGCCGGGCGGCTGGCGAAATCCGCACATGAACGGCTCGCAAACTACGTCGCAGCCGGAAACGTGTTGACGCCCGAATCGCGTCAACCCTCGGCGGGGGGCGGCGGAGCTTTGCGGCTCGGTCGGCCGTTTGAGGGAGGGCTTTTTCGGGCCTTTTTTGGCGCGCGGTTCGCGCGTGGCGGTCGGATCGTCGGCCAGCTCGTTGAGCTCGTAGACCTCCACCCGAGCGTTCTTGGCCGGCAGCCCGGCATCGTCGCCGAACTTGGCCGGTTCGAAGCTGCCGCTCTGGCTGAGCCGCACGCGGCGCGGGGCGATGCCTTTTTCGGCCAGATACTGCATCGTGGCCATGCTGCGGGCGTAGGACAATTGCCAGGCATCCTGAAAGCCGCTGTCCGGCGACAGGGGCCGCGCCGACGCGTGGCCGCGGATCTCGATCTTGGAGAGCTTGCCTTGCAGATCCGGAATCAGCTTGTCGAGGATCCGTTTGGCGCGGTCGTCCAATTCGGCCGACTCGTCGACGAAAGCCACCAGAGTGCCGACGGTCGATTTATTGTTGTCGTGCAGAGCCGGCAACGTGGCCTTGCGCCGACCCGTTCGGTGTCTTCGTCCTGTTTGGGGGCGGCTTCGATCGTGGGGCGGGCGAGCGCGATCTTGGTCGGCGCTTTGGAATTGGGGATCGGACCGCCGCCGTCGTTGAGCATCGTGCCTTTGGATTTTCCGGGCGCGAGGACGTGCCCAGCGGATCGTTGAAATACTTGGCGATGGCCTGTTTGACCGGCTTGTTCTGGGCGACGATCCACATCACCAGAAAAAAGGCCATCATCGCGGTCACGAAGTCCGCGTACGCCACCTTCCAAGCACCGCCGCCATCGCCGCCATGTTGCTGGATCACTTTCCGTCGTGAGTCTGGCCGCCATGTAGGCACCGCATAAGTCTGCACCGGTCCGTCAGCGCGACTCCGCCCGGCAGCCGCCGTCAGGCCGCTTCGGCGTCCTTGAACAGTTCGTCGAGCTGCGTCCGCGAGGGCCGCAGATTCGGTGCCCACGCCGCGGCGGGCCTGGTCGATCGCGACCTTCGGCGGCATGTCGTTGACGAATCCCAGGATCACCGATGGCGATCGTGCGGAAGAAAGCCATTTCGGCCGCTGCCCAGGCTCTCCATGCGCGCCGGCCAGCGGCCCGAAGAACCCGTACGACAGCCAGAATGCCCAGGAAGGTGCCCACCAGGGCGGCCCCCACCTTGTGGCCGATCTCTTCGACCGGCCCGTCGATCGACCCCATCGTGATCACGATTCCCAGCACGGCGGCCACGATGCCGAAGCCCGGCAGGCCGTCGGCGGTCTTCGAGAGCGCGCCGAGCGGAGCGTGGTGCTCTTCTTCGAGCACTTGCATTTCGGTCTCCAGCAGCGCCGCCAATTGTTGCCGGCGTGGCGGTGCCTTCGATCACCGGCGACAGCGCGCCGCAAATGAAATCGCAAACGTGATGGTTTTTGACGATCAGCGGATACTTGCTGAAGATCGCGCTTTCGTGCGGATCGGCCAGGTGCGGCTCCAGCGACGATCAGCCCCTCGCGCCGGGCGAGCCGCAGCAGGTCGTACATGCGTCTTGAACAATTCGTCGTAGGCCTGCCGTGCCGAAGGGACTTCCCTTGAGCGTCGACAGGATGCCCCGCATCAGGTCTTTGAGCACTTTGACGCGGCGACATGATGATCAAGCGCCCAGCGCCGCCCCGCCGATGGTCAGCAATTCGGTCGGATGAATCAAGGCCCCGACGTGCCCGCCCGACAACGTGAAGCCCGGCCAGCACGCAACCGGTGACGACCACGCAACCGATGATGACGACCATGAGAACTCTGCTTTGCGTGTGGCTACGAAGAATTGCGCAGTGTCGATCGAGCCCAAGAGCCTCTTGCGACCCGACGCCCGGACTCGCCCCCGCCCTGGCGGCGGCGATTTTGGTCTAGGGATATATAGCCCGCAGAAACCGGGCGGCGAGGGCATTGGCCCGGCAAAAATGGCACTGGATCGCCCCACTGCGGCGGGCCTTCGCGGCCTGCTGCGGCGCAGGCGGCAAATTGAGCGTTTTCGGCATGCCGGCCAGCGGCGGCAGCGCGCCGGAATCGGCCGCCGGGTGAGGTTGTAGGGTTTGCGACCGGCCAGGCGTATGCGAATATGATCGCTCGTGGATCTTAAGGTTCCCGGGGAGCGGCTCGCAGGGCAGCAAGCTCGATGATCGAAGTCCAAAATCTAGTCAAGCGCTTTGGCGGCCTGACCGTGCTGGCGGGCGTTTCCGTGTCGGTCCGCCGCGGGGAAGTGGCCGTCGTCATGGGGCCCTCGGGCGGTGGAAAGAGCACGTTGCTTCGCTGTCTGAATGGGCTGGAAGAGTTCGACGACGGCCGCATCGACGTGGCCGGCGTGCGGCTCGAACGCGGCACGCCGGGCAGCGCCGCACGCAGTGCGGTTGGCCAACTGCGGCGCCGCGTGGGCATGGTCTTTCAGCAATTCCTGTTGTTTCCGCATCTGACGGTGCTGGGCAACATCATCGAAGCACCGGTCACCGTGCTCGGGCGGCCCCGCGACGAGGCCGTGGGCGAAGCCGAAGCACTGCTGGATCGCGTGGGGCTGCGCGACAAGCGCGACGCCCGGCCTGAAAGTCTCTCGGGTGGCCAGCAGCAGCGGGTGGCCATCGCCCGGGCGCTGGCGATGCGTCCGGACGTCATCCTGTTCGACGAGCCCACCAGCGCGCTCGATCCGCGGATGGCGGGCGAGGTCGAAGCGGTGATGGCCGACCTGGCGCGCTCGGACCAGACCGATGGTCATCGCCACGCACGCGGCCGGGTTCGCCCGCCGCACGGCCCATACGCTGCACGTCATGGCGGGCGGGCGGGTGGTCGAGTCGGGGCCGCCTGCGCAGGTTTTGGACGCGCCGCGCGAGGCGGCCACTCGCGAACTGTTGGCCGGCCGCAACGGCGAGTAGGCCCCGACGGTTGCGCCTGCCAGGCAAAGCCTGGACCTTCATTGGCAGCGGCTACTTATTCGGCTTCGCCGGGCGGATGCACTTCCGCCGCTTCGAGCTTCTCGATGCGACTTTGCAGACGCTTGATCTGCGCGGCGCGCTGATCGACATGGGCGGCCGGATCGAACTCGATCGAAGTGCCAAGCAGCAGTCGCAACTCGTCGGCAGCGGCCCGCCGGGTGCCTTCGTCGCCGCGGGCCAACAGCGCCAGCCAGACTCGGAAATCGCCCGCCAGCCAGGCCACGCTGCGATCGACCGTGTCCTCGCGATCGCCCGACATGGTTGCCAGCAGGGCTTGGACGCGCTGCCATTGCTCTGCGTCCAGGTCCTGACGGCGGAGGGCCGCCAGATACATCAGGGCCGGCTCGCCGATCGCCGCTAGTTCACGTTCGGCCGCCCGGCGCAGGGCGAAATGCGGGTCGCCCATGGCCTGAACCAGCCGCGCCAAGCGTGTGTGGTCGACGTGGCGCTGCGTTTCGGCCCACGCAGAGCGCCGTCTCGATGGTCGTGGCCTTGGCCGAAAGTTGCCAGGACGGACGCAGTATTTCGAGCAGCGGAATCAGTTGCTTGTGGCCGACCTCGGGTTCGATCAAAAGCAGGTGCCAGAGCGTCGCCGCCTGGACCAGGCGGTGCTCCGAGCCGGACTCGATGCTCAGCGTCAAATCGCCAGTCGGCGGTTGTTCGAATTCGACGATCGGTTGACTGCCCTTGGTCGTGCGGCGGGCAATCAAATGGTCGCCGTCGCTCAGTTCGAGGGTCACGTCGTCCTCGGCGGTTTTGCGCTGCGTAGCGCAGGCCGGGCGCGTTGTTGCTCATGTCGAGCGTCAGCCGCTCCCAGCGGCCCGTTGACAGATCGCGCGTTTCCGTCGTCAGGCTGAGGCCTTGGCGACTGCAGTCGGCGACCACGCGGCCTCCCACGATGCGGAACTGCACGTGCCGCAACAACTCCGAGACCTTGGTGGCCGCCTCGACTTCTTCTTCCTCGAACAGTTGCGCCGGGCTGGCAAACTGCCGATTGCCAGCAGCCCGGCAGTGAACATGAAGATGCGCGCTCGCGCATTGTTGCTGCCCATCTCATTCCTCCCTCGCATGTTGCGACGTCGTTTCCCCGGCAGCGGACTGGTTGGGCCGCAGCACTGCAGAAGAGCCGTTCTTCGACGCCACGCTGACTGGTTCTCGCAGCGGCGGTGTGGCGTTTTCGAGCGGTGCGTTTTCGAGCGGCTTGCAGGCCACCACGCTTTGCCTGCGGCGGCGATACCAGAAAATCAGCAACCAGATCGAAACGACACTGACGACGATCGCGGTAACAATTTTTTCGCTGCCGATGATCCAGGTCTTGACGTTTTCACCGAACAAATAGCTCAGGCCGAAGAAGAAGCTCACCACGGCCGTGGCACAGAACGCGTCGAACAGCAGGAACTTCTTGAACGAGGTCCGCAGGATGCCGATGCTCAGATACACCGCGCGGACCCCCACCATGAAGCGGGCCACGAACAACACTTTCAGCCCGTGCTGGTTGATCAGGTGCTCCATCTTGGCTTCGCGGTCGGCGTGCAGCAGGCGCGCCAAGCGGGGATGGGCTTTCATCAAATTGTGGCCAAAATGGTAGCCGATGGCATACAGCATCGAGTCGCCCAGCAGGGCCCCGATCAGGCACGAACCGAGCGCGATCCAGGGGTTCAGGACCGCGCCGGCCCCCGAACTGGCCACGCCCGCCGCAATGATCGGAAACTCCTCCGGCACCGGCAGGCCACAGCCGGTCAGAATCAGGATCACGATGATCGACAGATAATGTGGCAGGTTTTCCATCGAGCTCGTTTCCGCAATCGTTTTCCGCCAGTGCCGGCGTTGCCCCCCTGCATTCTAGCCGCCCGTTTGGAATGCGGTACATGGGAGTCTGGGCAATCGTGGCAAAAACACGCTCGTCGAGATGGCCGCCGGGACTGACCGCGACCGGGCCTGGAGTGCGGCCGTGCCGGCGGTTGTGACGATTACACCTGCTCGAACTGGCCTTCCGTCAGGCCGAAGGCATGAAGTTCGACGGTTGCATGCCGTGCTCCCGGGCAAAGCAAAATACAGCCAATCTGGGGATTCGCCGCGCAAAACACACTCGCCCGCTCCGGTCCCAGGACATACAGCGCCGTCGACAGCGCGTCGGCCTGGGCGGCGGTAGGCGCGACGACGGTGGCCGAGAGCACTCCTTGTGCCGGCCAGCCCGACCGCGGATCGAGGATGTGGCCGTAGCGCCGCCCTTCGTGCAGAAAAAATTGGCTGCCGGAGCCCGAGGTTGCCAGTGCCCGGTTCTGCAAATGGAATTGGCCGATGCGCCGCTGCGGACGCCAGGGATCTCGCAGGCCGATGGTCCAGCCGGAGAGCTGACCCGGCTCGACGCAGGACCCGCGCGCCAGCACGCTGCTGTTGCCGCCGTGCAGCAGCACGTCGTCGATGCCGGCCGCGGCGAACCGTTCGGCGCAGCGGTCGAGCGCGTAACCCTTGCCGATGCTTCCCAGGTTGATTTCGATTCCCGGCCGGGCGAACCGGATCGTCCGATCGTGCGGATCGAGTTCGACGTGTCGACTTCCCACCTGGTCGAGCGCCGCGGTGAGCGCATGGCCCTCGGGCATCGCTCCCGCGCGTTTGACGAAACCCCACAGCCGGGCGAGCGGGCCGGTGGTCATGTCGAACGCGCCGTCCGTTTGGCGGCTCAGATCGATCGCCTGTTCGAGAAGGTCGAAGAGCCGCGGCTCGACCCGCACCGCGCGGCTGGCCGCGTCGCGATTGATCGAACTGATCTCGCTCGACTCGCGGTAAATCGACAACTGCTGTTCGAGTTCGTCCACCAGATCCAAAGCCGCCAGGGCCGTCGGGCCGTCGTGATCGTATTGGCCGGCGTTCAAGAAAATCTCGAACTGGCAGGCCATCGCACGGCGACAAAAGTGCAGCAGATAGCCTTCGGCTTCCGGAGCCGGCAGAGCCAGAGGCTCGGGGCTCAAGGCATCGGCCGCGTCGACAATCGCCTGGGCGGCCGATTTGCCTTGCAGAAATTCGCGGCGGCTGGTCGGTCGTTTGGAGCCCATGTCAGGAGTATAACTGAAGGATGAAGGCAGAAGGATGAAGGATGAAAACGGGCAGGGAGGATGTAGCCGAGTCCCCGCTTCGTCCGTTTTCATCCTTCTGCCTTCATCCTTTATCTCCCCCCGTTGCCACCGCTGGACTGATGGCCGATAATGGGATGGAGCGGTTGTGGCGCGGCCGGCTGTGCATTTCCCGAAGCGTGAATAACGATGATCAACAAGCTGTCCCTGCGGACCGTGGCCGTTGGCATGGTCGTGCTGTTTTCCGTGGTGCCCCTGCTGTGGGCTGCCGGTGCGGCCAAACGCGGCTCGGCCGCCTAAGTGGAGCAAACGGGACGCCGACGTTTTTTTTGCCGACGCGCGGGAAAAACTGTCGGGCCAGCGTCCGGCAGCGGGGGGTCAGGGAGGCGCTCCGGCCGCAGTCGCCAGTACCGGATCGGGCTCAGGCTCCGAAAGTGCGCCGGCCGTGAGCGACAGCGGCACGTTTGCCTGGTCGAACTTGATTTCCTCCGACACCATCGAGGCCGAAGTCAAGCTGCTGCAAAAAGACATCAGCGAGACGGTCCAGACGCCGGCCCAGTTCAAGGGGGGCGGATATAAAGACGGGCGCCGCCAATTCACCGAACTGGCGATGCTGCTGGCCATCATCGCCGAGTTCGATGGCGACGTGCGCGTGGAAACAATCAGCCTCGGGCTTGCGCGATCTGGTGGGCCGGGCGGGCATGAATTGCAAGGTCGGCACCGACGCCTCGTTCAACGAAGCCAAGCTTCGCAAGGAAGACATGGAGAAGCTCGTCCGCGGCGAAGCGCCGCAGGTCGAACGCGGCGAACCCAAGACCAAGTGGGACAAGGTCGCCGGCCGGCCGCCGCTCATGCAGCGGCTCGAGAAGGCCCAGCAGCAAGGCATCGCCGTTTGGACGGCCGATCAGGGAGAGTTCAAGAAGAACACCGAAAAGCTCGAGCGCGAAGCGGAAATCCTGGCCGCCATTGCCGAAGTGATTCAGCGCGAGGGATTCGAGTATTCCGACGATGAAACGTACCTAGGCTACGCCAAGCAAATGCGCGACGCCGCCAAGATCGTCGCCGACGCCGCCAAGAACAAGAACTACGATCAGGCGCGCAAAGCCAGCGGCGACATCTCGAAAGCCTGCAGCAGCTGCCACGAAGGCTATCGCAGCTAGAACGCGCTGTCGATCAGCGCGACGTAGCGGCGCGCTTGCGCGATCGCGCGGCCCCGTTCAAGCCGTGGCGCGAGAGCTCCTTGAGTTCGACGAGCTCCGCCAGCCCGGCCTCGGCCAACTCGCGGCCGCCCACGTAGCGGCCCGGGTTGATCCACTTGGCCATGCTGCTTTCCGAAACGCCGAACAAGTCGGCCAGCAGCCGGTCCATGTCGCATTCGAGTTGACCGAAATGCCTGGCCCATTCGGCCGCCTCCGAAAGGCCGACGTGCTCTTCGCTCTGCCATTTCATGGGGTGGAACAGGAATACGCTAAAGGGCGTCACCAGCCGCCGGCGGCAAGCGGCGAAGGGCCACAGCGCGGCCGAGGAGCATTCGCCGGTCACGATGCCGGTGGCTTTGATGCCGCGCAAGATGATCAGCGACATCAGCGACATCGCGCAGTAGGGACTACCGCCGGGCGAATCGACGAAGATGGTGCAGTGACCCCCGTGCGGCACCGACAACAGCTTGTCGGTCATTTCCGCTTCGCTCTCGGTCAAGTCGCCGACCAGCGCGATTTCAACGGGCCCTTCCGATGATGACTGTCCCATGCCCTCATCCCTTCGTGATCTGCACAATGGCAGGTAGACCGAGTTGACGTGAAACTTGCCGATCTTGAGCGGGTGCCGATTTGGACCGGTGCTGACTTCAGCCGGCCCCGATTCGGCCGGCGCCAATTCGGCCGGTAAGGCACATTGCCTTGCGGTCGATCGCACAATCGTTGCATGCGCGAGAATCGCGCACTGCCTCGATGGTGAGCGTATTCCCCCGACCGACGGCTCCTGGTTTGTTGACTTTAATTCGCCGGATGGACGGCGGCAAGCGCCCGACCGGCCGCCCGAATGCGGCGACCGCCGCCTTTTCCTGCATTCGACGCGGGGTTGCCGGACGCGGGCAGGTCGCAACTTCCCATCGCCTATGAACCAAGTATAATAAACGACTTGCCGTCTGGTGCCGTTTTTCCGTGCAAAAAGTTGGCGGCGCGCGCAGCCGCTGAGCCCCAGTGGCCTGAAAATTGGCAGTCGCCTGGAATTTGGCATTGGCCTGAAATTTGGCGATTGGGATTTTGAGCTGGGGCCAGCGCGGAAAGTCCGCCGAGGCGGCGCTGGCCCGTTGCGAACGAGCGCGCGGCGCTTCGCGCAGGTATAACGAGCCCGGGCGGTTGGCGATCCACGAACGCGCCCCCCGCCTTGCATGGGCGTTGACTTTGGTAGATCGATGGGCATCAAGTTTTACTGTCCAAACGGCCACAAGCTGAACGTTAAGTCGTTCTTGAGCGGCAAGAAGGCGATTTGCCCCCAGTGCGGCGCCAAGGTGATGGTGCCCGCTCAAAGCCAAATCGCCGCCGCTGGTGCCGACGCGGACGATCAGATCACGCCCGAGAACGGCAGCGACCTTTCGCCGGCTGCCGCCGATCAAGTCCACGCCGCGTCCGCCGGCGCAATCGCCGCCAACTTTGCCAGCAAGGCGCCGGCCGCCGCGACTGCGGCTGGCCAGCCGAATCAAGCCCGAACTGCCGCAGTGCCCAACGCGGCAATGCCTGCCGCCGGTGCGCCGGCCGGCAGCGTCAACCCGGCCGCCTTTGCCCAGCCTGCGGCACCGGCCAATCCGGGGTTTGGAGGCTGGGGGGCCGGTGGGGTTGCGCCGGGCGGTTTCGGCGCCCGAGAGCCGGTTGCCGCGCCGCAGGTCCCGGCTGCCGCAGCGCCGATGGCCGGATATGGTGCGATGGGCATGCGCGATGCGATCGACGAAGCGCCGGCAGCCGTTTGGTACGTGCGTCCGGCCAGCGGCGGACAGTTCGGTCCGGCGCCGGGCGAGACGATGCGGGCCTGGATCGACGAGGGCCGCGTGGCGGCCACGGCGCTGGTCTGGCGCACCGGTTGGCCGGAATGGCGTTCGGCGGCGGCGACCTTTCCCAAACTGGCCGCCACGGTCGCCGCGCCCTGGACTCCCGCGCCCGGTTACGGCGCCGCTCCCGCGGCGCCCGCAATGCCGATGCAAGGCGGCCCCTGGGGAGCCGCTGCTGCGGCGCCGGTCGCTCCGCTGGGTATGGCGCCGGCAGGCATGGTGATGGCACCGGTGCAATCGGTCGGCGTGGCCAGTCCGACGGGGTATCCGGTCGGGCAGGTCATCGGCGGCCACGCCGTCGGAAACCTGGCAGTGCCGGCCGAAACATTCGCCACGACGGATCAGACGGAGGAGTCGGGTACCCGCATTCGCAAGCGTCGGCGTCAGCAGGCCGACATGACGATGATCGTCAGCGTCATTCTGGTGGTGCTCACGGTCGTGTTGGTCATCGTGTTGGCCGTGGTCCTGAGCCGCCAGAATGAGCCCGAGGCCGGTGCGCCGCGGCCCAAGCCGGCCGAAGCGGCCAAGGAAAAGCCGGCTGCCAAAGAGCCGACCAAGAAGTCGCAGGCGGCGAAGAAGCCCGCGGGCAAGAAAGCCAAGCCCGCAGCCATGGATGAAGACGCGGACGACAGTGACGAATGACGCCGTGACGAATGACGCCGTGACGAATGACGCCGTGACGAATGTCGCCGTGGCCGACGACGCCGCGCTCGGCAACGATGGTTTGCTCTCCCCGCGGTGATGTGCCGGTGGCGGCGCCGGCCGGCTCGATTTCGACGCACTTAACCTCAAGGTTCACCAACCATGCAACTCGCAAAGTCCGTGTTCCCGCTGCTCGCGCTGGGAGTGCTAATCGGCACCGCCGCGGCGGACGACGTCCAAGACCACACGGTGAAGTTCGCCGGCGGCAAGCTGCAGTTGAAGGTGGCGGAAAACTGGCAGAAGAAAAAGCCGCAGAACAACATCATCGAATACGAGTTCGCCGCGCCGAAAGCCGAAGGGGACGAAACGGACGGCCGCATCACGCTGATGGGGGCGGGCGGCAGCGTCGAGGCCAACATCGAGCGCTGGACCGGGCAATTCGAACAGCCCGACGGAGCTCCCGCCAAGGCCAAGGTCACCCAGCAGAAGGTCGCCGGCTGCGACGTGCATTTGCTCGACATCTCGGGCACGTTCAAGGACAAGCCGCCCTTTTCCGGCACGGAAGTCAAGCGGCCCGGGTATCGCATGTTTGCCGCGATCATCGCCTCGAAGGAGCAGGGCAATTATTTCATCAAGCTCTACGGACCGCAGCGGACCGTGACGGAAAACGAAAAAGCGTTTTCCCAGATGATCGGTTCGCTGGAGCGAAAATAGCAAGCCAGGGCGCGATTCGCTCCGGACCCGCGGCGGCGCTGCCCCCACCGGCCGCCGCCGGTGGGCTTAACACGATTTGATCGGCTTCCTTTTCTTTTGCGCGGTTTGCCATGCGAACACAACAGTTCCTCGAGCATCACGGCATCGCCTGCAACCCGTTCGCCGAGGAGGATGCGCAAACCGACCCGGTGTTCAAAGAGCATTGCATCGATAGCACGTATCATCCCACCTGGGACAAGATCTACGGCAACCCGGCCGAGCCCGCCACGTCGATCGTGTTCGGCGAAAAGGGGTCGGGCAAGACGGCCATGCGGCTGCAGATCGTGCGGCATCTGGCCGCCTACAATCGGGCGCACCGGGCGCACGGGTGTTCGTGATCGAATACGACGATTTCAACCCGTTCCTCGATCGGTTTCGCGATCGTTTGA
This sequence comes from uncultured Planctomycetia bacterium, assembly GCA_963699445.1. Classification (GTDB taxonomy): domain Bacteria; phylum Planctomycetota; class Planctomycetia; order Pirellulales; family PALSA-1355; genus CAWCAX01. Next base: position 300,113 of record CAVOTX010000010.1, on the reverse strand, counting down.
GCAGCCGCCGCCAGCGCTCGGATCGCGTGCTGGCCGAGTGGAAGCTGTGGGATCACATGGATGCGATCCTGTCGCTGGGCGTGACGGGGCTCGTGGATCGCATCCTGGAAGTCAAGCAGCCGGCCGACACGGCCGGCGCCGACGCCGGGCCGATCGACGTCAAATCGCTCGACCGGCACCAGGCCCGCGACTTGTTGCTGTTGGCCGCCTGCTACGACCAATCGTCGGCCGAGACCACCAAAGGCCGCTGGCACCGCCTGCGCCGCAAGCTGCGCTACCACACGCTCAAATCGCATTTCGATCTGGCCGGCGCGTGGCTGGCCACGGCCCTGGTGCTCGCGCTGATCGCCTGGCAAGCCAAATGGGATTGGCTGGGCACGCCTTGGCCCTACGTCGTGATGGCCGCCGGCTGGCTGCCTTGGGTCTGGCGCTGCTGGAAACGGTTCTGGCAAGCCCGGGCGATCACCAAGAACGTCCGCGTGGGCAACCGCGTGACGCGCCCCATGCGACAGGTGTTGATGCATTTCACGGCCGGCGAAATTACCGGCCAGCCTTTGCCCACCAAGCAGCGGACTGACGACCGCTACGAACTGGTCTCGAAGTTCCAGGGCATTCTGGAAACGCTCGGCTTCCACGGCATTGTCGTGTTGGTCGATCGCGTCGACGAGCCGCACCTGATCAACGGCTCGGTCGAGCAGATGCGGGCCATGCTCTGGCCGATGCTCGACAACAAGTTCCTCAAGCATCCCGGCATCGGCTTCAAGCTGCTGCTGCCCATCGAGCTGTCGCAATACATCGATCGCGAGGACCGCGATTTTTACCAGCGAGCCCGGCTCGACAAGCAAAACATGATCCCCTCGCTGGAATGGACGGGCGAGGCGCTGTACGACGTGGCGCTGGCCCGGCTGCGGGCCTGCGCCCTTCCGGGGGCCAATCCCAGCCTGCGCGACCTGTTCGACGAATCGATCACCGACCGGCGGCTGATGGATGCCTTTCGCGGGCTGCGCGTGCCGCGGCACTTGTTCAAATTCATGTACCGCCTGATGGTAGCCCACTGCAACGCCTACACCGATGAATCGCCCAGCTGGAAGATTTCCAGCGAACGATTCGAATCGACGCTGGCTCTCTACAGCCGCGACCAGGACGCCTTCGACCGCGGGCTGAAGGCGGGTTGACAGTTTCTTGCGTTGGAAACTGTCGGCTCGATTTCGCATTCGCTCGTGTGGACGGATCCACCAACATGACCACTCGCCGTTGGTTTCGGTTCAGCTTGCGGACGCTATTCGTGGCGGTGGCCGTGCTTGGAGTCGGGCTGGGCTACAATCTCTCTTGGCTTTCCAAGCGGCACGCGTATTGGGAGGCCGTTTCCCGGCGGCTACCGCGATCGAGGGAAACACCCTTCCGGCCGGTGTCGAGCGGCGCGTTGAGTGGGACACTCCCAGATCCGCACCCGGATTCTTGGGGCTTTTTGGGGAGCGCGGCGTCTGCCTGCTGTATGTTCCCATCCCGCCAGAAGACATTGTTGGGCTGCGCCCGGCGGATGGGTCACCGTTTATCTGCGAATCGCACCCGGACGTACAGCAAGCAAGAAGCTTGTTTCCCGAGGCCGACCACGCGTTTTACTATTTTCCCAACGGGCAGCGTGAGTTTGTGGAATTCCTGGGCGTTGAGCCAAATGCGACTGTGCCGGCTCCAAAGACCCATGACCAGCCTGCCGGTCGGGGGCCGCCCGCCGCACATGCCGAGCCGCCAGAGTAATTCGCGCCGCGCTCGGTTTCCCGCCGGCAACATCGGACCAGCCCCCCAGAGTTCGGGTGTCTTCTCGCCGGCGCCGGCAAACGATAAAACACTGGGGATGCATCTGGGCCATTGCCCGCCCCAGCAACACGAATCAAGGAATCCTCCCATGCACGATGATCTGCTCAGCCTGCTGCCGAAAATCGATATCACCCGCCGCTCGTTCGTCGTGTCGAGCCTGGCCGCAGGGTTCGCTTTGGCGGTCCAGCCGGTCTCGGCCGAAACGATCACCACCGACACCGCCGGGCTCGACGCGGGCGAGGTCAAGATCCCGGTCAAGGACGGCGATATTCCCGCCTATCGGGCCCTGCCGGCGGGCAAGAAAGGGCGCCGGTAATCCTGGTGGTGCAGGAGGTTTTCGGCGTTCACGAACACATCAAAGACCTCTGCCGGCGACTGGCCAAGCTGGGCTATTTTGCCGTCGCGCCGGAATTGTACGCCCGGCAGGGGGACGTGTCGAAGCTCACCGATTTCGCCGACATCCGCAAGATCGTCTCGAAGGTGCCCGACGCACAAGTCATGTCCGATCTGGACGCCACGGCGGCCTGGGCGAAAGAGTCGGGCGGCGACACGTCGAAACTTGGCATCACCGGGTTCTGCTGGGGTGGTCGGATCGTCTGGCTTTATTCCGCGCACAATCCCGACCTCAAAGCCGGCGTGGCCTGGTACGGACGGCTGGTCGCGCCGGCCGGCGAGGCCGACGAGCTGCATCCCAAGCAACCGGTCGATCTGGCCGCCGCGCTCAAGGCCCCCGTGCTGGGGCTATATGGCGGCGACGACCAGGGGATACCGCAGGAGTCGGTGGAAAAGATGCGGGCCGCGATCAAAGAAGCGGGCAAGCCGGCCGAGATCCACGTCTATCCCGACACGCCGCATGCGTTCCTGGCCGACTACCGCCCCAGTTACCGCGCAGAGCCGGCCGCCGACGGCTGGAAGCGGATGCTGGCCTGGTTCAAGGCGAACGGCGTGGGCTGATCGAACCGCCGGCCAACGACAGATCGGGGCGCTGCCGCGTTCATCTTGTTTCGCCGCGCCGCACTGCGCTTCTCCAGCCGGCTGGCCAGATGCGATAGCGGCACGCTCATGGCCAGATAGAGCAGAGAAGTCATCACGGCCAAAACGACCGTGGCTTGCGTGTCGTTGCGCTGCTGTTGGTAGGCGCCGGTCAGCTCCATCACGGTAATGACCGAGCACATCGAAGTGTCTTTGAACAGCGCGATGAAGTCGTTGGTGACCGGCGGAATCACGATCCGCACGGCTTGCGGAATGATGATCCGCCGCAGGGCCTGCCGGGTGGTCATGCCCAATGCGAGCGCGGCTTCCATCTGCCCGCGCGGAATGGCCCTCAGCCCGGCCCGATAAATCTCCGACTCGTAGGCCGAATAGTTGATCGCCAGGCCCGAGATCGCCGCGACCAGCGCCGGCAGCGTCAGGCCGATTTCGGGCAGCAGGTAGAACAGCACGTACAATTGTAAAAGCAGCGGCGTGCCGCGAATCACTTCGACATAGGTGACCAGCAGCCAGCGCAGCGGAGCGGGGCCATACAGCCGGCCCAGCGCGATCGCCAGGCCCAGCACGATGGCCAGCGGCATCGAGGCGCAGGCCAGGAAGATGGTCATGCCGGCCGCCTCGACCAGCAGCGGCCCGCGCTCGACGATCACTTGCCAGGGCGAGAATCGCACCGCCCGAATACCTAGTTCCGCGGTTGACTTCCCCATCAGCGAAACCAACTGCTCCTGATCAGCGTTCCACAGTCCGTAACGCTCGTAGATTTCGCGCAAGCGGCCGGTCTCCAGCAGCCGGGCCAGCGCCAGATCGAGCGCGTGCACACAGCGCCTCGTCGGCCGGCCGCACGTAGGCCACGTAATAGCCGCCTCGAATCGGCTCGCCCACCTGGGTCAAACCGGCAAACTGGTCACGATAGAAAATCGCGATCGGCAAATCGACGACCGTGGCGTCGAGTTTGCCGGTCTCCACCTCGCGCAAGGCGTCGGTGTTGGCATTGTAGGACTTCAGATCGATGTCGGCTGCGAATCGCTTTTGAAGATAGAAATACGCCCCCGACGACGTGAGCACGCCGATCTTTGGCCGGCGCCCTTTGCATTGGGGCGCAGGTCGGACCAGTCGCGAATCGATCCGCCCCCCAGGCGCCATGAGCGCGAAGTGAAAGACGTAATAGGGGCTGGTCGACCGCATCGCGCAACGCGAGTGGGCGTGAGCTCGTAGCCGTTCAAAATGACGTCGATCTCGCGGGTGTCGAGCAGTGCCGGCAGATCGCCCCACGCGCCTTGCATGAACTGCGCTTTCACGCCCAACTCTTCGGCCAACGACTGGGCCAGCTCGACCTCGAAGCCGATCCGTTGTCTTGGATTGGCCGGGTCGGGATAGACGTACGGACCGCCCCCTTCGGCATCGCCGCCCCAGATCATCTTGCCGCGGGGCGGATCTCGGCGAGCGTATCGGCTGTGGCGTTCGGCGCCTGCGAGACGGCAAGCAGGAATGGAACCGCAAAGACGCAAAGACGCAAAGAGGAGAAGAGTGTTACGAGGACAGAAAAGAAACGAACGGCGTCAAGGACGCCGAGGCGCAGAGGAGAAGGATTTGGCGCCGAAAGTCGACCAGCGAGCCGTGGGGTTTATCCCCACGGTGTACGCTCCGCCCTGCCGGCGCGGCGACGGTCGTGCCCGGCAGGACTTCAAACGCGTGGGTGACATTGGGCAATTTCAGCATCCGCGTATGTTAGCCGAAAGGCCGGCCGCAGCGGAATCGGCATTGGCCGCTGGACGAAAAATGGACGGCCGAGCGACCCCACGGCGTCGCCCCAGCCGTTCCGCTAGGCCGCGTTGGCCCGCACGAATCGCCGATACAGATTGGCGTAGACCCGTCCTGGGCCAGCAGTTCGACGTGCGTGCCGCGTTCGACGATCCGGCCCTCGTCGAGCACCAGCACCAGGTCGGCATGGCGAATCGTGCTCAACCGGTGGGCCACGACGAAGCTGGTCCGCCCGCGCAACAGCATCGCCAGCGCCTCGCTGCATGCGGGCCTCGGTCATCGTGTCGACGCTGCTGGTGGCTTCGTCGAGCAGCAAAATGCGCCGGATCGGCCAGCATGGCCCGGGCGAAGCAGACGATCTGCCGCTGGCCCGAGCGAAAGGCTGCCGCCCCGCTCGCCCGACCTGGCGTTTGCAAGCCCTGCGGCAGCGACTCGAGCAGGTCGAGGCAATCGAGCCGCGCGACCGCTTCGACGCACTTCGCTGGTCGGCTGGCCTCGGGCCGGCCGAAGCGAATGTTGTCCAGCACGCGTGCCGCTGAACAGAAAATTCTGCTGCAGCACGATGCCCATCTGGCGCCGCAGCGACTGCGGCAGTGATCGCGCGCAAATCGTGGCCGTCGATCAGCACCTGCCCGCTGGTCGGGCAGATAGAACTTGGCGATCAGGTTGATGATCGAGGTCTTGCCGCTGCCGGTGTGCCCGACCAGCGCGACGGTCTGGCCCGGCTCGGCGATGAAGTTCATTTCGTGCAGCACCGGCCGGTCCGGATCGTAGCCGAACGTGACGTCGCGGAACTCGACGCGGCCGGCAGATCGCGGCAGTCGCGGGCGCTCGGGCGCATCGTGCCACTCGGGCTGGCGGTCGAGCATGTCGAAGACGCGTTCGGCGCCGGCCATGGCCGTCAGGGCCTGGTTGTATTGCACGCCCAGTCCGGTGATCGGGCGAAAAGAACAGGTTCGGCCATGAAGAGAAAGCCGACCAGGTCGCCGACGTCGCAGGTCGAGCCCGGCTGCAGCACCCGGCAGCCGCCCACCACCAGCAGCAGCGCCGATGAAGAACTGGTTGTTCAGATCCAGCAGCCGCTGAAACAGGCCCTGCGTTTGCGTCAGGCCGAAGTTGTAGCTGCGAATGGTCGCTGACCAGGTCGCGGAACATCGCGGCGTTGGTGTCCTGCCGCACGAAGCCCTGCGTCACGCGGATGCCGTTGACGCTCTCGGCCAGCGTGGCGGTCACGCGGCTGAACGATTCCTGCACCGCGCGATGGGCCTGGCTCAGCTGCCGGTTGAAATGGCGGTTGAGGCCCCACAGCACGGGCACCAGGCCCAGCACCAGCAGAAACAGCACCCAGTCGTACCACAGCATGAACGCCGCGGCCACGAGCATCTGCCCCAATTGCACCAGGCTCACGAACAGCACTTCCTGCACGCCCATCCGCACGTATTCCACGTCGGTCGTCATGCGGCTGATGATCCGGCCCAGCCGGGTCGCTGATGAAAAAAGCCATCGGCATCCGCTGCAAGTGCTCGAACAGATCGCTGCGCAGATCGTGCACGACCGACTTCGCCCAGTTCCAGCGCCAGCCGCTGGCGAAAGTGCATGCAGAATTGCGTCGACAGGGCCAGCAGCGCAAAACCGGCCACGCCCCAGGCCATGCCCGCAGGTCGCCGCCGGCGATCGGGCCCTTGATGATGGCGGCGATCACCCAGGTCAGCGCCGGCAATTGGATCGAACGCACGATGACCAACAGCAGCAGCCAATTTCGCCGCGCGGCATAGGGCCGGGTGTACGTGATACAGCCGGCGGATCAGCCCCAGGTCCAGCGGCCGGCGGTCGGCCTCCTGCTCGTCGGGCCGCGCCAGGCGGGTCAAGGCGGCGATGTCGAGCGGGACGGGTGCATGCGGCCTCCCGCGGCCAGTGCGGCGGAGCGATCGGGTCCGCGGACAGGAGCGTCGCGCCGTCGCTCGCCGGCGGCCAACTGCAGCTGGGCGGCCTGGCGATAATGGCCCGGCCGGGCCAGCAATTCGGCGTGCGTGCCGGTCTGGACGATCCGCCCTGCCTCGAGCACCAGGATCCGATCGGCCCGCCGCAGCGTGCTCAGTCGATGGGCCACGACGAACGTCGTGCGCCCGCGCATGGCCGCTTCCAGGGCGGCCAGAATTTCATGCTCGGTCTGCGGATCGATGGCCGCGGTCGGGTCGTCCAGAATCAGGATCGGCGGATCCAGCAGCATTGCCCGGGCCAGAGCCAGCCGCTGCCGCTGTCCGCCCGAAAGGTTCGGCGCCGTATTCGCCGATCACGGTGTCGTAGCCCTCGGGCAGCGCACTGATGAAATCGTGGGCCGCGGCGATCCGGGCGGCCGATTCGATCTGCTTGCTGGCGTGGCCTCCGGATTGCCGAAGGCGATGTTGGCCGCGATCGTGTTGCTGAACAAGAAGTTTTCCTGGAACACCAGGCCAATGCGGCGCCGCAAGTCGTCGAGATCCATCCGGCGCACGTCGACGCCGTCGATCGAGCACGCGGCCGGCCGAGCGTCGTAGAACCGGGGAATCAGGCTGACGAGCGTGCTCTTGCCGGCGCCGGTCGGCCCCGACGATCGCCACGCACTCGCCGGGCCGGACGGCAAAATCGATCTCCTCCAGCACGCCGCTCCCGGCCGCGTAGCCGAACGACACGCGGTCGAAACGCACCTCGCCGCGGCCGTGCTTGACGCGGGCGGGCATCGTCGGGCTGGTCACTTCCAGCGGGGCGTCGAGCACTTCGAACACCCGCTGCGCGCCGGTCAGGCTGGCTTGAACGCTGTTGGTGATGTTCGTGATCTGGCCCACCTGGTTGGCGAACTCCTGCAGCAGGTTGGCGAACACGAACAGCCCCTCGCCCAGTCGCAACTCGCCTGCAACGACCAGGTATCCGCCGTAGCCCAGCAGCACCGCCAGGTTGACCTGGGTGAGCAGGCCCATGCCGGGCTGGAACAGGCTGATCTTCTGGAAGATGGTCCGCTTATGGTTCTGCACCGCTCGGTTGGCGGCGCGGAATTTTTCGATCTCGGCCTGCTGGCGGCCGAAACCCTTGATGACCTGCTGGCCCTGGACGTTTTCCGACAGCCTGAGGATCATCTGATCGCTGAGCACCCGGTTGTGCAGGTAGGCCGGCTTGACGAGCCGCGAAAACGTCACGGCCGCGATCCACAACAGCGGAGTCGTGGCCAGCGAGGCGAGCGTCAGGCCGGGATGGATGCTCAGCATGTAGGCCAGGTAGACGGCCAGCGACAGCACGACGGTCAGGACTTCGATGATCACGCCGTCGACGAACATCCGCATCGCCTGCACGTCGCCGGTCACGCGATTGATGATCGAGCCGCTGGCGTTGGCGTCGAAGAAGCGAAAGCTCAGCCGCTGCAGCTTGTCGTAGACGTCGGAGCGAAGCTGCACGACGATGCGTTGCGAAAGCCGGGCCACGACGACCGCCGTATGATAGCGCAGCGACGACTGCACGAAGGCCACCAGCACGATCGCCAGCGCAATGCCTGCCACCGTGGCCAGCGGCGGCCAATCGGGCCGCATGTCGACTCCCCACGGCCAGCGGGGCACCGCGGCTCCATGGTCCACCGCGTGACGAATCACGTCGATGGCCAGGCCGACCAGGCCCAGGCCCGCCAGCCCCATCGAAACCAGCAGCACCTGTTGCACGACGACTCGGATGCAATCGACCCGATAGCACCAGGCCAGGGCCAGCATGCGCCGAATCAGCGCTGCGTTCGACGGGTTGCTGGCAGCCAGTTGAGCGGGGGACGGCTGGACGGGCGATTCGTGCGGTGAATTCACGGCGGTTTGCTAATCGAGGAAGTCGGGCAGGGGGCGTACTGTCGCCAACTGGGCCGGTTTTGGCAAGGCCGATTCCGCGGCCCCGCAGTCGCCGGTCGGAATATCACGTTAATCCTGTGGCCGGCTCGCTTTGCAGCGCGGATCAGGACGGAAAAACCGGGCGATCGGCGAAGCCGGCGGCCCGCTGCCGCCGGTCATGCGACAAGCGATAGCATCCGGGCCGACACGACAATCAACACCACGTCGACCAGGCCGGCCCAGTGCAGCCAGCCGTGCCGCACGCCGCGTGCGCGATCGCGCCAAACAACCACCGCCAGCGCGGCCGCCGCCAAATAGTACCGGGCGTACAAAACCAGTTCCGCCGAGCGCCAGCCACTGCGAATCCGACAGCCTCCCGGCATCCAACAGCGCCACCAAGAGCGGCCAGGCGAAGACAACGACCAAGAACGAAAAAAAACACTTCCAGTCGACCGATAGCCCTTGGGCCAGCGTGGGCAGTACCAACATCATGCAAGCCAGCGCCGCGTGGACTGCGGCCGGATTATGGAAGCGATCGCTCGGGCTCCAGCGGATTAAGACAACCTCTGTCGCCAGCCACATGCCGGCAATTGCCACTAGCCACTCGCCCGGCTCGATCGGCCACGGGGCCCGCTGCCATCGACGGCGGATGAAGATCGCCAGCCCGGCCAGGGCCGCGCCGCGCGGCAGAGCCTGGCAGAGCATGAGCAGCGCTGCAAGCGGCGGAAGATCGCCGCTGTACAAGTCGCGATTCGCGGCCAGGTAAACGCCGGTGCAGGCGATCCACAGCAACATGTGGACGGTGCCATAGCTCGGCGGCTCCGGCCCAAGTTTTGCCACTGGCCTGCGACGGGGCGACCGGCTGGAGCGCAAAGGCACGGCCGGGTCGTCTGCGGGCGGCGGCGAATCGGACGAATTGGCAGTCATGCGCGGAGGGCTCTCGGGTCGGAAAGTTCAATATAACCGCTCGCGCGGTTGGGCTATGATGATTGGACCTCGCATATTCCGCTTCCCGGAGATGCTCCGCGCAGCTTTCCATGACCGTTATCTGGGCGATCTTGTTGGGTTTGACGCTGGCAATCGGCTGGGTGCTAACGCTCGTGGGCATGCCCGGCAATTGGCTGATCGTGGCGGGGACTGCGATCTATGCCTACCTGGTGCCAGACGATTCGCGGCTGGGGATCGGTTGGCAGGTGGTTGCCGTGCTGGCCGGCCTGGCCGCGCTGGGCGAGATCGTGGAGGTCGTGGCCGGGCGCTGGGAGTGAACCGGGCCGGCGGCAGCCGGCGCAGCGCGGTCTTGGCGCTGGTCGGTTCGTTGGCGGGCGGCGCGACGGGGGTGCTCGTTGGCGTGCCGATTCCGCTGGTTGGTCCGCTGGTGGCGGCGGTGCTGTTTGCCGGCTTAGGCGCGCTGGCCGGCGCGATGCTTGGCGAGAGCTGGAAAGGTCGCTCTCTGGATCAGAGCGTGCGCGTCGGGAAGGCCGCGTTCTGGGGCCGGCTCTTTGGCACGCTGGCCAAGACGCTGATTGGCGCCGTCATGGTCGTTGTCGCCCTGGCGGCGCTGGTCTTGGCCTGACGCTTGGCGCCTGGCGGAGGCATTGGCATCGCACCGGAGAATCAACGAATCCGGGTCGGCGCCCGGCTCAGGCGTGCCGGCCGGTATTCTCGATCTGCTTAACCGCGGGCGTCCAACTCGGCTGGCTGCGGTTTTTGCTTCGACCACCATTCTTGTACGGCGGCTCGATCGGTGGGCTCGCTGAAGCGATATCCGGTGATGCCGCTGGCGTGCAGTTGCTCGTCCTCGACTTCGACCAGCCCGAAGGCGCGGGGAGATTGATCGTGCCGGCCGAGCAGGATGAAGGCGGCCGTGGCGCCCAGGTCGGGGCAAGGGTTCGCGGGCCCGGCGAGCGATGTGTCCCGCGCGATCAGCCCGGCCAGCCAGGCGTCGACAGAGTCCCACGGATCGCGCTGGGCGATGGCCAAAGCAGCACACCAGGCGACCGCGTAGGCGGCTCGTGGAGCAATGATGTCGAGTTCGCGGGCCAGGGCGGCCTTTTCCAAGGCCGGGACGGCCTCGCGCGTGCCGATTTCGGACAGCACCGCACAAAGCAACTCGTGCTGCGTGGTGAATGCGGTGGGATAGCCGTCGGTGCTCTTGAGCGGCAAGTCCGGCACGGCGTCGAAGTAGGGCCCGGCGAACCGGGACACGGCATGCGTGTCGAGCTGATGCAACATGCCCAGTTGACCCTGGGTCAGCCGGCGCTTATCGGCCACCACCGCGGCCAGGGTCCGCTGGCTGATCTCGCGCAGCCGATCGGCCTGCGGGCGGCGTGTCAGGTATTTGTAGGCCATGCGCCGCCGCGGCGTGGGCAGATTGATCAAGTGGAACATCATGTTCTGCCCCTTGGGATGGGGAATGGCCACTCCGACCGGATAGTCGCCCGGTTCGAGATTGTTGCCGCTGACGCAATGCGCCGTGGAATCGTCGATTCGATCGAAGTGCGTGGCCCGCGAAAAATCATGCACTTGCGGAACGTCGATGAGCAAATGCTGGATCGTGACGTGTTGACGGTCCAGCCAGACTTCGGCCACCATGGCTGGCTGCAACCAGGCCAACAGCCGCTCGATCCGCCGGGTGGCCGGCGAATCGCCCGTGGTTTCGAGCTGTTTCTGCAAGGCTTGTTGGACTGGCAGCGTGTAATCTTCGCGGGTCAACAGGTCGCGCAGTTCGCGCATCGCCACGTCATGCCGCCGCCGATCGGCCAGGTCGTCTCCCTCGCGGCAAACGTCTGCGATCCAGCCTCGCCATTGTTTTTCTTCGACTCGGGGCAGCGGCCACTCGGTGGGGCTCGTCAACCAGCGTCCGCGCACTTCGTGCAACAGTGTCACGAGCGGCTGGCGATCTTCGCCGGCGGGCTGCCAGTCTTCCTCCGGCGCGAGCCTGTTCGGTGCCCGGATTGCCCGCTTCGGCCTCGTCTTCGTCGATGTCGGTAGCCAGTCGAGCTTTCAGCCCGGCCATGATTCGCACGCCGGCGGCGGGACTGCTGAGCAGCCAATTCAAGCGCTGTTGGGCGCCGATCCGCTCGGCGAACGAATCATTGTTCAGTTCGTCCAGCAATCGTTCGATTTCGGCCTCACCAACCTCGGCGGGGACCATCGTCTCGGCGGCTGGCAACGAGCGGCGAAGCTCGACCAGCGCGCTGCGCACTTCGTAGGAGACACCCTCTTTGATCAGCACCTTCTGGAATTGCTCGGCCAGGATCGGCTGCAAGTCCTTGTGCCGAGCTAGTTCGTGCAGTTTTTCTCGAGCCCTGCGGCGGGCGTCGTAATCGGGGTGATCCAGGGTTTGAATCAGTGCCGCGACTTCCTGGCCGGGCGAAGCCGCCGGCTCGGCACCGATTGCCCCGGGCACACACGCCTGCCAGGCGACGAGCGCCGCCAACACGGGGACACAGCCGAGCGCCTGGATTTTTCGGCAGGCCTCGAATCGATGCGGCCACGCCAGGCGAAGCGACGTCGCCCTGCGAATGGTTCGAACACATGCGGCGCCGCGCTGAGCATAGGCTTGCTGGTTGGGGGCTTGCTGGTTGGGGTTGATGGCAACGACGAACAACGCTCGGAGAGATCCCGATGCCAAAATCCTATCATACGGCCCCCTGCCGCCATTCGCCAACATGGATGTCGGTAGAATGGCAAAACGGGGCGATCTTCGAAAAGGACCGCATGTCGCCTTGGAGTGCGGGCCAACGGATCTTGCGGTTGGACCCGGAAGTCCCTATAAGCACCCGCCGGTGTTTCTCGCACTTCTTTCGCGCCCCCGAGCACGCCATGCAGGCCCCGCGATGTTCGTTGCTGGCTTTGGCTTTAGCGCTGTGGATCGGCGCGCCGGCCGGTCGAGGATTTGCCGACTCGCCGATTGCCCCGGGCGGCCCCGACTTGCAGACCACGCTGGAAAAGGGGCTCCGCGCGCGGCGACCGGTCGAATTTGCCTTTATCGCCAGCGTTGTGGAGATGGTTGACGCAGGAACGTTGCCGCCGTCCGTGGTGCAAACCAGCTTTCTTTGGGCGAGGAAGAAACGCCCTTACCCGTTCCCTTACTTTCGGCAATCGCTTCGTTTGCAAGCGCAGCAAATGGGTGTTGATCTGTGATCTTCCGTCGTCGCAACCGGCAAGCCCTGGGGCTGCTGTGCTCCCTGCTGATGGCCGCCGGCGCAATCGGATTGGCCCGACTGACCTTCCGCCCGGTGCCGCTCCTCGTGGCCAGCCTGCCGGCGGCCAAACCGCCGAACCCCGCAGGCATGACGCTGATTCCCAGCGGGAAATTTCGCATGGGCAGCGATTTGTCCCACTCGGTTGCCGAGCGACCGCAGCATGAGGTGCAGATCGACGCGTTCTGGCTGGACGTCCACGAAGTGACGGTGGCCCAATTCGCCGAATTCGTCGTCGCCACCGGCTACGTGACCACGGCCCAGCGAAAAGGGCATGCCTGGGTCTTCATGCCGTGCGCAAGCAATGGGTTTCCACTCCGGGCGCGGACTGGAAGCATCCGCTCGGTCCGCACAGCACGACCCTTGGTTACGAGCGGCTGCCGGTTACCCAAGTTTCCTGGCACGACGCGGTAGCCTATGCGGCCTGGGCCGGCAAACGCCTGCCCACCGAAGCCGAGTGGGAATACGCGGCCCGGGGCGGTTTGTTCGACGCCGACTATCCCTGGGGCCGTGTGGAGAAGCCCGACGGAACGTATCAGGCCAATTACTGGCAAGGCTGGTTCCCGGACCAGGATCTGGGCCGCGATGGATTCCGCACGCCCGCGCCCGTCAAGTCGTATTTTGCCAATCGCTATGGCCTGTATGACATGGCCGGCAATGTCTGGGAATGGTGCGGCGACTGGTACGCGGCGGACTATTATCAACACAGTTCGGCCGCCAATCCAAGCGGTCCGTGCGCCGGCTCGATGCGCGTGCAACGCGGCGGATCGTGGCTGTGCGCGGAAAACGCCAGTGCCGGCTTGCGCGTCTGGAGCCGGGGGCGCGAGATGCCCGACGCGGCCCACAACCACGCAGGTTTTCGCTGCGCGAAGGATTTGCGCTGATTCCGCTTCGCGGTGCGACTTTGCGGATTGCCCGACGGCCGGCCCTCAACGGTTGCCTGCCGCAGGTTGCCTGCCGCCTGTGGCGAAGCGGCGGGTCCGGCTCTAAGATAAAGGCACCTCATCTGTCGTCGGCTGTCCTGACTTGAAGGGAGTCGAAATTGATCTCTTGGATTTTGATGACCACCTGGCTGGCAGCCGCCCAAGTGAGCGCGCTGCCGGCGAAGGACCTGGGGCCGGAAGTCACGCGCCTGGTCCGGCAGCTCAATAGCGACGAGCTGACTCGCCGCGATCAAGCCGAACAACAGATGATTGCTCTGGGACCGGCTGCGCTGGTTCATTTGCCGGCGATCAACGAGCGGATGCCGGCCGAGGTGGCTCAGCGTCTCACGCGCGTCCGGCAGGCATTCGAGCAAGCGCGTGCCGAACAGGCGGCCCAAGGCTCGATGGTCACCCTGAAAGGGGATCTGCCGTTGGCCGAAGTGCTCAAAGAATTCGGACAGCAGACGGGCAATACCTTGACCGACCGCCGCGAGCGCGATGAAGATGCCGCCGAGCCGGCGCTGCATGTGGAATTCGACAAGGCGCCGTTCTGGCGGGCACTGGATCAAACACTCGACGGGGCCCAGCTCGACATCGATAGTTATGCAGGCGAGCCGGGCATTACGATCATCGGACGCACGCCGGGCCGCGTGCCGCGCAGCAGCCGCGCCAGCTACAGCGGGCCATTCCGGCTGGAACCCGCGCGGTTCGAGGCCCTGCGCGACTTGCGCAATCTCGGCAATCGATCCCTCAAGCTGCTGGTCGACGTGTCTTGGGAACCGCGGCTCAAGCCGATCGTCATCAGTCAACCGCTCGATCAGGTCAGCGCCATGGCCGGCGACGAAGCGGTGCAAATCGACGGCCAGGGCGAGCCGACGGCTCCGATCACCGACGGCTCGGCGACCGTGGAGTTGATGATTCCGTTGGCGTCGCCGACGCGAGCGCAGCACAAGATCACAAGGCTGAAAGGCAAGCTCACGGCGATCGTGCCGGGCGAAGTCGAAACGTTTCGCTTTCCCGAGCTGCCGCCCACCAAGGAAAAGGACGGCGCCGCGAAGAAGATCGAACAACGGAAAGCCGCGGTGACGGTGACCCTGGACGGTTTGCGGAAGAATAACGACGTCTGGGAACTGCTCGTCCGGGTTCGTTTTGACGATCCGGGCAACGCTCTCGACTCGTATCTCAGTGGCTGGTTGCTCAATAACGAAGTCTATTTGGAGCAAGCGGGGCAGCCGCCGGTCGAGCCCGGTGGGTTCGAGCAAACCCGCCAAACGCCGAATGAAATCGGCGTGAAATACCTGTTCGATCTGAAGAACGGGCCGAAAGGATTTGCCTTTGTCTACAAATCACCGACGGCCGTGTTCAAGGTGCCGGTGGAATACGAATTCAAGGATCTTGAGTTGCCGTAGCTGCGTCGTTGATGCTCGTGGTTTGTCGAATTGATTGGGTGCGGAGGGCTGCATGTCCGGGCGAGTGCGGATGCTGAGTTTGGCGTTGGTGCTGGGTTGGGCTGCGTGCCTGGCGGCTGCCGACAAGGGCACTAAGGCCGAGGGGCAGACGCCGCCGGCCGGCGGTTCGTCGGTGGTGGCGGCGACCGTCAACGGCAAGGAAATTCTCGCCGACGAAGTGCAGGAGGCGCTGGCTCCGACACTAGCAGGGAGAAAAGTCTCGCCCCAGAGCGTTATGCAGGCGCAGGCCGAGGTGCTGGCGCAGATCATCGATCGGCGACTGGTCGAGAAGGCGCTTTCCAGTGGCGGCAAAGGCGTGACCGAGGCGCAAATCGACGCGGCCCAAGCCAGACTCGAAACACAGCTCGAAGCGCAAAAATTTACCCTCAAGCAGTACCTGGAAGAACGGCAACTCACCCGCGCTGGTTTGCGCAAACAGATCGCCTGGCAACTCCTCTGGGAGCCGGCAATGCAGCAGCAATTGACCGACGACGTGTTCGAAGACTACTTCGACGAACACAAGAAGGAATTCGACGGTTCGGAGGTCCGCGCCAGCCATATCCTGTTTCGACCGGATAAGAGCGCGGATCCTGCCGCGATCAACGCGTTGATCCGGGTTGCCCTGGCGCTGCGAGCAGTTGGCCGATGGCAAGTATTCGTTTGCCGAAGCGGCCGCTATGTTTTCCTCGGGCCCCAGTCGCGAGAAAGGCGGCGACTTGGGCTTTTTTCCGCGGCACGGATTGATGGTCGAACCGTTTTCTCGCGCGGCATTTTCTCTGCCGATTGGCGAAGTCAGTCAACCGGTTGTGACTCCGTTTGGCGTCCACTTGATCAAGGTTACCGAGATCAAAGCAGGCACCAAGACGTGGAAAGACGTGCGCGAGGAGCTCAAGCCGCCGGCCGCGCAGCGCTGTACGACAAGATTGCCAAAATCGCGCGGGAAAAAGCCAACATTCAGTTCAGCGGAACCTGGCCTCATTTCAAGCCGGGGACGCGCGAATTGGTGCTGCCAGCCAAGCCGTAGCCGCCTGTTGAAATATTCAACGGGCTGCCAGCCGCCGGGCTTCCGCGGCCCGGCTCGCGCGCGATGGAAACGTCCGTCCCGATTCCAGGCGGGCCGCTAACGGGTGATCTTCACATTCGGGTGCGACTGCTGAAACTCCCGCTGGCCGGCGGCGGTCACCTTGGTGAAGCTGAGGTCGAGCTTGGCCAGTTTGGCGAGCCCGGCGAGGTGGGCCAGGCCGGCGTCGCTGATTTTCGTCGTGTGCAGATCGAGATCGTCCAGTTTGGCGAGCGGTTCGAGATTTTCCAGCCCGGCGTCGGTAATCCGAGTGTTTTGCAGGCTGAGCCAATTCAGGTTGGTCAGGCCGCGGAGGTTCTCGAGCCCTTGGTCGGTGATTTGCGTGCCCCATAAATCGAGGCGTTCCAGGCTGGTGAGGTTTTTGAGATTCGCCAAACCGGCGTCATCGACGGGCGTTTCGGCGATATCGAGCAAGGTGAGCTTGCTGAGGTTTTTGAGACTTGCCAGGCCCGAGCCGTTGAGCCGGGCTCCGCGCAGCTCGACGCGTTTGAGCAGTTCGAGGCCGGCCAGATTTTCCAGCCCCGCGTCGGTGATATTGTTGCGCATCAGGTTGAGTTCGTCGAGCTTGGTCATCGATTTCAGGTGGACCAGCCCGCGGTCGCTGATCGCGGCATCTTCGAGGATCAACCCCTTGAGCTTTTTCATTTCCGCAATCTGCTTCAGGCCGTCGTCGCTGACCTGTGAATTGCGCAACTTGAGCCGCTCGAGGTTGGGCAGCTTCTTGATTTCCAGCAGTCCGTCGTCGGAGATCAGCACGCAGCCGCGCAGGTCGAGCATGCGCAGCTTTGCGAGAGTCGTCAGATGGACCATGCCGGCGTTCGAGAAGTTGTTGTAAAGCAACAGCAGCTGTTCGAGGTTGCCCAGCGCTTGGAGTTGCACGAGCCCGTCGTCCGACAGATACGTGCAGCGGCGCAGATTGAGCAGCCGCAAATTCTGCAGCGGCTTGAGTTTGGCCAGTCCGTCGTTGGTGATTTCGGTATTTTCGAGGACCAGGTCCTTGAGATTCGTGAGCTTGGCCACGCTGTCCAGCGACTTGTCGTTGATGTCGGAGCCCAAGAATTCCAGCTTGTTCAGGTTCGTAAAGCCTTCGAGCCGCTTCACGTCCAGGTCGGTCAACTGGGCGTCGCGAAGATTGACCGCCACCACGCGGTCGGCATCGTCCAGCGTGACGATTCCTCCCGCCTTGCGCAGAGCGGCGATATCCTGTGCCTGGTCGGCCGAGGCGAATCGGGTCGTCGAGCCACTCAATAGCAGAGCCAGCATTAGCCAATCGCAGCGCATGCAAACCTTTCTGGAGGGAATAAACGATTCGGGACCGGTCGCGTCGGCGAGCCTCCCAGACTACTTGACGAATGGCTCGGTTACAACGGCCCCCGGCGGGCGGCCCAAGAGGATGGCAGCGTCGCATGGGGGAGGCGACTGTCGATCGCCGACCCGCAGCGCCAATCGATGGGGAGCCGGCGATCACGAGTGCCCTTCTCGGACCGCAGCGCCCTGCGACCGCAACTTTGTCAACGTCCTGCCTGTCGGCGCGAAGAAATCCGCGGCAGCAGCGCGCGACGAGCCAATTCGGCGCGAAGATCTCGCCGGGCTGCTAGCGGCAATGGGCCACTGCGAGAGCCGCAGGGCCGCGGCCGACCGAGCGGTTTCGTCCGGCGGCGCTGAAATAGCCGCCCCCGGGCGCGTAGTTCTCCCCCCTGCGGAAGTGTCAGCCCCCCTGTCAGGTCCATGCACCGGCAGATGTTCTTGCATTGGGCCGGCAGTGTCCTGTACCCTCTGCGGCCCCTAAGCTCGGCCACCGCGCCGGCCGGGGTGCTCGTCAACGGTTTCTTCGGCGTCCAATCGGACAAGGACCAACCTATGATTCTGTCACGTCTGGCCAAGCTCCGCGCGCGGCAAACGCATGGCGCCGCATCGAAGAAAGCCTCCCGGCCCCGATTGGGAATCGAATCGCTCGAAGATCGGCGGCTGCTGGCCGGATCGCCGTTGAGCTACGACTCGACAGGCGGCGCGGTCACGATCGACATCAGTTCGGATCATCTGTCGTACGAGATCCGCAACAGCGCCCAAACGGTCGTTGCGCAGCAGCTCGTGGCGGACACCAGCGAAATCGACATCCAAGGCTCGCTCAGCCAGAGCAACACGCTGATCCTGAATTTTGCCAACGCGACAACGCAGCCCAGCGCGGTCAGTTATACCGCCCAGGGCACCACCCAAGGTTCGATTTACATCGACAACGGCAACAATCCGTCGCTGACCATCAACTATGGGCTGTTCACTTCGAACGCCGATTCGATCATCGATGAAATCGCCACGGCCGTTCGCGACTTCTCGTTTACCGACAATGGAATCAATCCGGAGACCATCACGCTGGCGGCCGGATCGACGAGCGGCACGATGACGCTGCAATCCAACAATGCCCTGCCCGTCACGTTCCTGGATCCGAGTTCGTCGCTCTCGGTCGACGAGGATGGGATCCTGGCCGATACGGTCGCAATCGGCAGCGTCGATCCAAGCTTCTCCGGCCAATTGACCGTGATCGGCGGCGATGAAACGGTCGACGTCGAACCCAGCGTGTTCAACGGCCCGCTGATCGTCAACGCCGGCGGCGGCACGAATTCGACGGTCAACATCGAGCCGAGCACCCTGAGTGTGGCCGGCAAGGCTGCCTTCCTGGCTACTTCGGTGGCCGTCGATTCGACGTCGATTACCTCGACCGGCGATCAGGTCTACGGCGGCGCGGTTACTCTGGATACATCGCCGATCACGATCTCGTCCACGGGCGGCAACGTGACGTTCAACGGCACGGTGGACGGCGCCAGCAATCTGACCGTCAACGCCGCCGCCGCGACCTTCTACGACCCCGTGGGCAGTTTGAGCGAGCTCAAAAGCTTGACGTTGAACGCCGGCACGGTGAACGTGGACAGCACCGTGTCCACGACCGGGCGCAGACGATTACGGATCCCACGCCCAGCAGCTTGTCGGGATACGTGTACGTCGACGCCAACGACAACGGCACCTTCGACACGGGCGAGACGCCGCTGTCCGGCGTCGGCATCACCCTGACCGGCACCAACGACCTGGGTGACGCGGTCAGCCTGACCGCCACGACCGCTGCCGATGGCTCGTACAGCTTCATCGACCTGCGCCCGGGCTCGTACACGTTGACCGAAACCCAGCCGTCCAATTACCTCAGCGGCACCAGTTCCATCGGCAGCCAGGGCGGAACGCTCGGCAACGGGATGATTGCGGACATTGCCTTGACCTCCGGCACGACCGGCACGGGAAATGATTTTGCCGAACTGGCGCCCGGCAGCCTTTCGGGCTACGTCTATGTCGACGCCAACGACAACGGCACGTTCGACGCCGGCGAGGCGGGTATCGTCGGGGCCACCGTCACCTTGACCGGCACCAACGACTTGGCGCAACGATCAATTCGACGACCACGACCACCACGGGCGGCGCTTACAGCTTCAGCAGTCTGCGGCCCGGCACGTACACGCTGACCGAGACTCGCCCGTCTGGCGATACCGACGGAATCGACTCCGTCGGCACCCAAGGCGGAACGCTTGGCGTTCGCTTGATTTCGAACATCACCGTCGTTTCCGGCACCAATGGAGTCGACAACGACTTCGCAAATCTGGCGCCCGCCAGTCTCTCGGGCTACGTGTACGTCGACGCCAACGACAATGGCGCGTTCGATTCCGGCGAGGCGGGCGTCTCGGGGGCCACCGTCACCTTGACCGGCACCGACGATCACGGCAACGCCGTCGACCTGACGACGACCAGCGCCAGCAACGGCGCTTACAGCTTCGCCAATCTCGTGCCCGGAACTTACTCGCTCAGCGAGACCTTGCAGGCCGGCGAATTTCTCGGCACGGATGCGATCGGCAGCCAGAGCGGAACGGTCGCTAGCGGCGTCTTGTCGAATATCCAACTCGGACTTGGCGTCAATGGCACCGGCAACGACTTTGCGGTGTTGCAACCGGCGAGCCTGTCGGGATATGCCTACGTCGATGCCAACGCCAACGGCGCCTTTGACCCGGGCGAGACGGCGCTGCCCGGAGTCGCAATCGCCCTGACCGGGACCAACGATCTGGGCGCTGCGATCAGCCTGACCACCACCACCGTGGCCGACGGTTCGTACAGCTTTACCGGCCTGCGGCCCGGCAGCTACACGCTCAGCGAAACGCAGCCTACCGGCTACGTCGCCGGCACTGCCTCGGTCGGCAGCCAGGCCAGCGGAACCGCGCAGAGCAACATGCTGTCGGCCATTACCCTGACGTCCGGCACCAATGGCGCCAGCAACGACTTCGCCAGCCTGTTGGGCACTCAAGCCGTGCAAAGCGTCGACCTGTCCGGCGCATTCAACCTGATGGGCATCACTGCCAACGGGGCCAAGTTCACCGGCGGGTTGGACGGCGTGGGCAATGCGCTATCGGCAAACGTGCTGGGCACCGGCCAGGTCTGGAATGGAGTCAACTTCACCCTCGGCGCCGCCGGATCGAACAATGTCATTCAGTCCGCCGGTCAGACAATCGCCCTGCCCTCGGGCCAATACACCGAGATCGAGTTCTTGGCGACCGCTGTCGAAGGCAACCAGCGCAATCAGGTGTTCACGGTCAACTACAGCGACGGGACGTCCACCACCCTGACGCAGAGCCTGAGCGACTGGTACACGCCGCAGAACTTCGCCGGCGAATCGGTGGCCGTGCAAACCACGCATCGGAACACGGCCGGCGGCGGCGCCGACAACCGCAACTTCAACGTTTACGGCTATTCCCTCGAGCTCGACGGCTCCAAGACGGTGAGCAGCATCACGCTGCCCAACGACAAAGATGTCGAGCTGCTCGCCATCAGCACCCTCGCCGCCGTGGCCCCGCCGACGAACGTGGCCGCCCAGACGAACTTCAGTCTCCAGCTCACTCAGGAAGGCGGGGGCAGCGGAATCGAGCTGTCATGGACGGCCGCCACCGGCAATATCACCGGCTACAACGTCTATCGTGGAACGGCCAGCGGCGGAGAATTGGCGACCCCGCTCAACGCCACGCCCTTGTCGCCGAGCGACACAACCTTCCTGGACGCCAACGTGGTGCCGGGCAATACCTACTATTACTTCGTGCGGGCTCTGAACGGACCGGCAGCCAGCGCCGACAGCAACGAAGCTTCGGCCGCGATCACCGATAATACGGGCAACGTGCAAGCCGATCTGGCTGGCGCGTTCAACCTCACCGGCATCACCAGCAACGGAGCCAAGTTTACAGGCGGGTTGGACGGCGAGGGCAATGCCCTGTCGGCGAACCTGCTCGGCACCAGCCAGACCTGGGACGCCGTGCCGTTCGTCATCGGGGCCGCCGGGTCCAACAACGTCGTTCAGGCCACTGGCCAGACCGTCACTCTGCCGCAGGGTCGGTATGCGCAACTGGACTTGCTGGCAACAGCGGTCAACGGCAACCAGATCAACCAGACCTTTACCGTCAACTATACCGATGGCACTTCGACGACATACACTCAAAGCATCAGTGACTGGCACACGCCGCAGTCGTACGCCGGCGAATACGTGGCAGTGACGACGGCCTATCGAAATACGTCCGGCGGCAGCACGGATAACCGGACCTTCGACGTGTACGGATATATCATCCCGGTCGACCGGTCCAAGACTGTCAGTTTCATCACGCTCCCCAACGATAAGAATGTGGAGGTCCTGGCGATCAACGCGGTTGCGGCGGTGGCCGCCCCCACAGGGCTCGCCGCCAGCGCCGGCTCCTCCGGCCAAATCAGTTTGTCGTGGGCGGCACCCGACGAAACGGTGACCGGATTCAACGTCTTTCGCGGCACCCTCGGCGGTGGCGAATCGACAACGCCGCTGAACGCCATTCCGCTGCCGGCAACCGCCACGAGCTATCAGGACACGAGCGTCGTGCCGGGCAACGCATACTACTACGTGATTCAAGCTCTCAACGGCCCGGCAAGCAGCCCCAGTTCGACGGAGGTCTCCGCGACGGCGCCGAGTTCCGGAACGACGACGAAAGTCGATCTTTCCGCCGCGCTGAACCTGGTGGGCATCACCGCCAATGGGACCGCGTTCACAGGCGGATTGGACGGCGTGGGCAATGCCCTGAGCGGCACGCTGTTGGGCAACAGTCAGACCTGGAACGGCGTCAGCTTCGCAATTGCACCGGTCGGATCGAACAATGTCGTTCAAGCGGTCGGCCAGACCATCGCCTTGCCGACCGGCAATTTCTCCAAGGTGGAAATGCTCGCGACCGCAGTCGAAGGCAATCAGACCGCTCAGGTCTTTGTCGTCCATTACACCGACGGCACGTCGGCGACCTTTACGCAGAACCTGAGCGATTGGTACGCGCCGCAGGGCTACGCGGGCGAGTCGACCGCAGTCACGATGGTGTATCGCAACGTGTCCAGCGGCGTGACCGATAACCGCACGTTCTACGTTTACGGCTACGTCTTCGACGTCGACAGCACCAAGACGATCAGCAGCATCACACTGCCGAACACCCCGCACGTGGACGTCGTGGCGATCGACGCCGTTCAATGATGCGTCGCCGGGGGTGGCCGTGGCAATTCGCAGCTCGATCCGTGCCGGCGGCGAAACATTCGCGCCGGGAACTGCCCGGGATCGAAACGAAACTGCGAGCGCCCGGCCGGTGCCGAGCGCTCGCAGTCGTTGATACAAGTTGCGCCGCGGCTCAGACCGAATAGCCTTCGCGGAACTCGGGCTTGATGATCTTGTCCAACTCCGGAGCGTTGGTCGCCTTGAGATTCTTGGCGTCCCATTCGATCTTCTTGCCGCTTCCGGTGTCGGCCGCCCAGACCGCCAGGTTGCCCAACAGCACGGTCTCGGTCAGCGGTCCGGCGTAATCGGGGAAATTCGACATCGCGGGTTCGCCGCCCTTGATGGCCCGCACGTATTCTTCGAAGTGTCCCGGCGACTCGGGATACTTCACTTCGGGTTCGGTGATGCCACCCAACAGCGTCAGGGGGCCGGCGTAATCGCCGGGCGAATAGAGTTTGCCCTTCTCGCCGACGATCAGAGGCGCCGGAGCTTTCGAGCTTCGCTCCCTCGAACAGTTCGTTCGGCGGGCGTTTGCCGCCGTCGTACCAGGTCATCTTGACGGCCGGGCGCTTGTCCGTGGCGGGAAATTCATAGCGGATGACCGACCACTTGGGATAGCTTTCCTTGTTGTGGCCGGACGTCTCGGCTTCGACCGAAATCGGGTCACGTAGGTTGAGGGCCATGAACGGCATGTTCATCGTGTGGCAGGCCATGTCGCCCAAGGCGCCGGTGCCGAAGTCCCACCAGCCGCGCCAAGCGAACGGGTGATAGCCGTCGCCGTATGCGATTTCGGGGGCCGGGCCGAGCCACAATTCCCAGTGCAGGTTCTTGGGCGCTTCTTTGGCAGCCGGACGCGGTCCGCCCTGCGGCCAGATCGGTCGATTGGTCCAGACGTGTACTTCGCTCACCGGTCCCAGCGCGCCGGCCTGAACGACGGCCGCGGCCTTGCGCAACCCGCCGCCTGCGGTTCCTTGATTGCCCATCTGTGTGGCAACCTTCATTTCGCGCGCGACTTCCGCCATGCGGCGAGCCTCCCACAAGCTGTGCGTCAGCGGCTTCTGCGTGAAGCAGGCCTTCTTCTCCTTCATCGCCCGGATGGCGGCGACGGCGTGCGTGTGATCGGGGGTGCTGACGGTGACGGCGTCGATGCTCGCGGCCATCTCGTCGAACATCTTGCGAAAGTCATTGTACTTCTTGGCATTGGGGAAGCGCTGCGCCGCCTTGTCCAGTTTGTTATCGTCGACATCGCAGATCGCGACGACGTTGCCGTGACGGCCGGCATCGTTCGAGTCGCTGTCGCCTTTGCCGTCGACGCCGATGCAAGCGAAATTGATCTTCTCGTTGGGCGAACCGCTCTTGGACTGACTTTCATCGGCCTGGGCGCCGCCGGCGACCCAGTAGCCTACTCCTGTCGCCGCCGTGGTTTTCAGAAACTCACGACGATTGTTCTGTTGGCTCATGGCCAAATCTCCTCGGAAGGGGGCTGCAATGGTGGGGGGGACTCTCGCTCAGATTAATCTCTTCCGCGGCGGCAAGCAACGACCCCGGTCGAAAGAGTTCCGCCCCCTGCCCCGACGTTTCGCCTCGCAGCCTTCCGGTTGCGCCCCAAGAAAAAGAGCCGCCGCACTTCGGATGAAGCGCGGCGGCTCGGGCTTGATTGGCTCTTTGGCGCGGGCGGTCCGGATCAAGGACCGATGCTCTGCGGATTACGCGCCAGGAAATCGCGCGGTCCGCGATTGGTGTAATACGGATAGGCAACCTGTCCCGACGGAGAGCCGTCGTCGAACGCGGGCTGTCCGGCCGAATTGCGCGGCGGGCGGGCCGCGTAGCTGCCCGGTCCCATTCCGCCACCACCGCAGCCGCAACCGCCGCCGCCGCAGCCGCTGTCGCAGCAACCGCCGCCCGCATAATTGCCGCTGTTGCAGCCCCAGGGTCGACACCACCAGCGTTCCAAGCAACAGCAGCCGCTCGAGGCTGCCAGGGCCGTGACGGCCAACATCGCAAACATTATTCGTTTCATGGGTCCTGTATCCTTTATCCTATTCGTGAGGTCTTGGGCCTGACATTGCCAGTATCGTCCGGCACAATCCCGAGAATTGAACAAATCACTACAGCAGGCACTTGCGGAATTTCGAGATCCTTCGGCAAAGTCGACCCAGCCTGCCGGCGCGCCGCCCTGCACAGCCTTGCGGCTCGTGCTAGCTCGTGGCGGCGTGGCCGCGGCCGCTCCTTCGCCTGGCCAGAAGCGGTCCGGCCTGCCGCGGCCCAAAGCAGGCGAGATGGGGCTGCGATCTTGCCTGCGTTGGGCAGTTTTTCGCGGTCGTCTGAGTCAGCCGTCGGGCGAGCCAACGCACAGGCAAAATTGCGGCGTTCACGCGGCCTTGGCCCTGGGTCCCCATTCTGGTAAAAAGCCCCGCGCTCACCCGACCGCGATGCATCCGGGCAGGAAGCCCGATGGCAGGCGTGCGGGGCTTTCGGCAGGAAGAAAATCACGGATGAACAACTTTGTCCGAACGCTCAGACTCTGCCTCCGCTATCGCCGGACGGTCGCGGCCAGCGTGTTCAGTTCGCTGGTGGTCGCCGTGCTCTGGGGAGGCAACATCGGCGCGGTTTACCCGATCGTCGAAGTCACCTTGCAGGAGGAATCGCTCGGACACTGGGTGAACGGCCAGATCGCCGACTCGCAGCGAAAGATCGCCGAGTTCCAAGGAGAGCTCGAGACTCGGGCAGCGAAACTGCGCACGGCCAACGCTGCCGAGCAGGAGCTGCTGGACGTCGAGATCGGTCGCCTGGACGTGCGGCTGGCCGCCGAACAGCAAGCGCTTGCCCGCTATCAATGGCTCAAGCCGCCCATCGACCGCTACCTGCCGACGGATCCGTTCCTGACGCTGGTGGCGCTGATTGCCGCGTTGATGGTGGGCACCGTGGTCAAAGATACGTTTCTTACGCTCGGGCAGTTTATGGTCGATCGCCTGGCCCAACTGGCGGTGTTCGACCTGCGCAAGAAGTTCTATCGGCGGACGCTGCGGCTGGAGCTGGCGACCTTCAACGAAAGCGGCACCAGCGACCTCATCAGCCGCTTTACGTACGACCTGGACAGCGTCGGGCAGGGCGTGCAAACCGTTTTCGGCCGCGCGATTCGCGAGCCGCTGAAAATGATCGCCTGCCTGGTCGGTGCGGCCTGGGTGTGTTGGCAACTGCTGCTGCTGTCGCTCTTGGTGGCTCCGCTGGCCGGATACCTGATCGCCCGGCTGGCGCGGACTCTCAAGAAGGCCAACCGCCGGGCCATGGAGCAAATGTCGTCGCTGTACAACGTCTTGATGGAGACCTTCGGCGGCATCAAAGTCGTTAAAGCGTTCACCATGGAGCGATTCGAGCGGCGCAAGTTTCACGTCGTCAGCAAACAGTGCTTTCGCAAGGGAATGCGGATCGCCATGTTCGACGCCCTGGTCAACCCGGTGACCGAGGTCATGGGGATCTTCACGATTTGCGTGGCGATTCTCGTCGGTGCCTACCTGGTGCTCAACCAGGCGACCCACTTGTTCGGCGTGCGGATGTGCGATCGCCCGCTGACGCTCAGCTCGATCTTGGTCTTTTTCGGGTTCCTGGCCGGCACGAGCGATCCGGCCCGCAAACTGTCGGAGGTCTTCAACCGCTTGCAGCGGGCCGCCGCCGCCAGCGACCGTGTCTATCAATTGCTCGACCGCGAGCCGGCCGTTGCCGATCCCGTGCAGCCACGCCTCCTCGGACGCCATGCCCGCGATCTGGTCTTCGAGGAGGTTACCTTCGGCTATCAACCCGGACATCCGGTCCTCGAGGGCATCAATTTGCGGATCGCGTCCGGCGAAACCGTGGCGATTGTCGGACCGAACGGTTGCGGTAAGAGCACGCTGGCCAACCTGGTCCCGCGGTTCTTCGATCCAACCGTGGGCTGCGTGAAGCTCGACGGCGTCGATCTGCGCGAGGTGCGGATGCGGCAACTACGCAGTCAGATTGGCATCGTGGCCCAGGAAACGCTGCTGTTCGACGATACCGTCTTGAACAACATCCGCTACGGCGACCCGACGGCGCCGCGCGAGGCCGTGATCGAGGCCGCCAAGCAAGCCCATGCGCATAAATTCATCGAAACGCGCTTGGAAAACGGCTATGAAACCATCGTGGGCAGCCAGGGCAGCCGACTATCGGGCGGACAGCGGCAACGCATTGCCTTGGCCCGGGCCATCCTCCGCGACCCGGCGATCCTGATCCTTGACGAGGCCACCAGTCAGATCGATCTGGAAAGCGAACAGTTGATTCATCGTGTGCTGGAGAATTTTACGCGAAATCGGACGACCATCATCATCACTCATCGTCTGGCGACGTTGGCCTTGGCCGACCGCATTGTGGTCATGCAGAACGGCCGGATCGTCGCGGTTGGCAGCCACGATCAACTCGTTGCGAGCTGCGATACCTACCGCCGGCTCTACGAACTGCAGTTTCGAGAAACCGCCTGAAAAGGCCGCCATTCGTCCTTGGCACACCTTTTGCTTAAAAGGGCAAATGCGTGGCTTCTGGCAGTCTTCGACCTGCAGTCTTTCGACTCGGGGCCGAAACAGAGAAGAGCAATGCTGTCTGGGGCCGGTTAGCGAGGGGGCGTCTGCAACTTGTCGCACGGAAATCAGGGAGCTATAAAGCCTTACGGCGCACAACGGAACAGTTGAGGCATGCGTCGAGCCGGCTTTTGTAGCCGATTTCTGCACAACCAAAGGCGAGTTGGACATGCGGTGGAACAACCGTGTCCAACTCGCCTGTTGCATTTTAGTGTGTAGCGTTTTGATCCAGTTGTAGCAAAACGATACACCGCCGATTGACGGCGCGCTGGCCGCAACGGAAAGATTCCCGCATGCAATAAATCCGGCCGGGCACTGCGAATCATAGCGCCCACTCCTGAGCCGTCCGACGGGCAACGGGTTCCCTGGCGTCCCTCGATCCAGGGTCCCTCGATCCAGGGTGCAGTCGTCTGATCGAAGGCTGCCCTGATCGTGCGCCGCGGGTCAGATTGCTGCAAGTGAGTCCGCACGCAAAGGGGGACATGCGGAAGCGGTTGGATTCGACCGTGGGCTGAGATTGCCAGCGGTCCCAAGGAGTGTTGACGGGGCCTTGTAATGGATTAGGATGAGTGGTCGCAAGTACTCGATATTTCTCTTCTTACGGCAATGGACGAGGTCGCGATGAGGCGCTCGAGGTGGACGAGCCGTTCGGTGTGGGGCTTGGGTAGCCTGATGGCGGTGCTGGCGGCCGGTGCGATCGCTCTTGCCGCGACGGACGACTCGTCGGGCAAGCCTTCGGCCGGTAAAGCGTCGGCCAGCAAGGCGGATGCGGCCAGCAAGGCGGAATTGGCCAAGGCCAAGAAGTCGTTGGCCACCAAGGCGAATTCGCACGGCATTCCGCAAGTGGAACTCATCAACGAGAAAATTCGTGAGGGTTGGGCGTCGCATCAGTTGACCCCTTCGCTGCCGGCAACGGACGGAGAATGGGTCCGTCGTTTGTACCTGGATCTGCTGGGTCGCATTCCCACGGTCGAAGAGTGCGGTCGTTTCGTGGCCGACAGAGCGCCCGACAAAAAGCTGCAACTGGTCAACAGCTTGCTGGGCGACGACGAGAAAGCGATCGAAGAGTACGCACGCAATTGGACGACGATCTGGACCAACGTCCTGATCGGCCGCGCGGGCGGCGGCGAGCAGGATCGCAATGACGAACCGCGCAGGCCTGCAGCAAGCCCTGCGTCAATCGTTCAAGCGCAACATGCCCTACGATCAAATGGTGACCAAGTTGGTTTCGGCCACCGGCGTGAACAAGCCGGGAGAAGAGAAGTTTCAACGGCTTCACGAATTTCCTGACCGCCAAGCTGGAAGAGAACGGCGTCCAGGCGACGGCCAAGACCTCGCAGATTTTCCTCGGCTTGCAGGTGCAATGCACGCAGTGCCACAACCATCCGTTCAACGATTGGAAGCAAAATCAGTTCTGGGAGATGAACGCCTTCTTCCGGCAAACCCGGGCGATGCGCCGCGTCGGCCCAAGGACCGGGATGTCTCGGTCGAATTGGTCAACCAGGATTTCGCCGGCGAGGACAATCGCCCGGACGAGGCGGTGCTGTTCTACGAGCTGCGCAACGGCAAGATGCAAGCCGCGTATCCGGTGTTCGTCGATGGCACGAAGATCAAGTCGAGCGGCTACCTGCAAGAGGTCGATCGCCGCAGCGAGTTGGCCAGGCTGATCGTCGGCTCGGACTACATGCCCAAAGCCATCGTCAATCGCCTGTGGGCGCACTTCCTGGGCTATGGCTTTACCAAGCCGATCGACGACATTGGGCCGCACAACCCGCCGACGCATCCGGAGCTGCTCGAAGCGCTGGGCAAAGAATTCCGTATGCACAGCTACGACCTGAAGGAACTGATCCGCTGGATCATGCTCAGCGAGCCCTATTCGCTGTCGAGCCAGTACAGCCCGACCAATAAGAAGGACGATCCGGCGCTGGGCGAAAAGCCGATGTTCAGCCACTTCTATCTGCGCCAGATGCGGGCCGAAGAGCTGTACGAATCGCTGCTTGACCGCGACCGAGGCCCAAAAGACGGGCGGCAGCTACGAAGAGCAGGAAAAGACAAGCTCGAATGGCTGAAACAGTTCACGATCGCCTTCGGCACCGACGAGAACGACGAAACCACGACGTTCAACGGCACGATTCCGCAGACGCTGATGATGATGAACGGCGACTTGATCAAGAAAGCGATCGGCACCGACAAGGGAAGCTTTCTTGAACAGGTGGCGATGAACGATCGACTGAACAACGCGGCCAAGATCAATTACTTGTTCCTGGCCGCCTTGTCGCGCAGGCCCGCGACCAGCGAAATCGACGGGCGCCAACGAATTGATGGCTGCCTGCGCGGTGGCGATTCGGTGGCGGCATTGCAAGATGTGTGGTGGGCCGTGCTCAACAGCAACGAGTTTATTTTGAATCACTAAGCCTTACGTGAGATCGACATGAGTTCATTTTTCAGGCTGCTTACCGCATGCGAGGCATGTCCCGTCGGCATTTCATGCAGCACTTGGCCGGCGCCTCGGCGCTGGCCTTGCCCGCCATCACGTTCACCAATGCCCTGGCAGCCAATGCGGCCGACCTGAAGAAGCGGCACAAATCGGCCATCATGCTGTGGATGGGCGGCGGCCCGGCCACGATCGACATCTGGGACCTCAAGCCGGGGGCTCCGACCGGCGGTCCTTTCAAGCCGATCGCAACCAGCGGCGACGAGCAGATCAGCGAGCACATGCCGCTGATGGCCAAGCAAATGCACAAGCATGGCCATCATCCGCTCGATGAGCACCCGCGAAGCCGATCACATGCCGCGGCCGGTACTACATGCACACCGGCTATGTGCCCAATCCGAACATCGAGCATCCCGGCTACGGCTCGGTCATCAGCCACGAGTTGTACAAGTCGGATATGCGGACTGGAAATCCCGCCGTTCGTGTCCGTCGGCGGCGGCAGCGTCGGTCCCGGCTTCCTGGGCATGACGTACGCCCCGTTCGTCGTCGGTTCGGACGGCAACGTCCGCAACCTGAACATGGGCATGCGACGATCGCGCTCATGCAGCGCATGGAGATGCTGCGGCCGATCGAAAACGGCTTCGTGAAGCAGGTCAGCCCGGGCCGCAAGACGAAGCAATGGTCGGCCGAGGATCACGCCAAGGTCCTCGACAAGACCTTGAGCCTGATGACCAGCAAGCAGATGGAAGCCTTCAAGGTCGACAAGGAGCCGACCGAAGTCCAGGAGCGCTACGGCAAGACCGGATTCGGCCGCGGCTGCTTGATGGCTCGCCGGCTGGTCGAGCAGGGCGTGTCGTTCGTCGAGGTCGACCTGGGCGGCTGGGACACGCACGCCAACAACTTCAAGTCGCTGGCGACACGAAACTGCCCGAATTGGACAAGGCCATGAGCGCCTTGGTCGAAGACCTCGACGAGCGCGGCCTGCTGCAAGACACGGCCATCATTTGGATGGGCGAGTTCGGCCGCACCCCGCGGATCAACGGCACGGCGGCCGCGACCATTGGGCTCGCAGTTGGAGCGTCGTGGTGGGCGGCGCCGGCATGAAGGGCGGCATCGCCGTCGGCAAGACCAACTCCGACGGCACGAACGTCGAGACCGAGCCCTACTCGTCGCAAGACGTCATGGCCTCGGTCTGCAAAGCGCTTGGGGATCTCGCTGGAGACCACCTTCACCAGCAAGAACGGCCGCCCGATGAAGATTGCCAACAGCGGCAAGGTGATCAAGGAGTTGTTTGCCTAGGCGACGGAGTGGTTCGCGCAAGCGAAATGCCCGTAGTTTTCGGGCCGGTTTTTGCAAATCCTATTCAAGGCCGAGGGACACGCGTGGTCCCTCGGCCTTTTGTTTCGTTTATGGTTCTCGGCCGTTCGGGCGGCGAGAAAAAGAACTGCTGCCCGCGCTTGGTCAGGCAACTGTGGATTGGTGGTTTGTCAACCGGGACTCCGGCCCGAGCAGCGTGGAGACAAACTCTACGGCTCGCTCCCCCCTAACCTCGAACTCCTCTCCTCCGTGCGTTCGCCCCTCGTTCATAGCCCTGGCATTCTGCGCCCGCTCTTGATGCTGGCTTGCCCGGTTTTGGCCGAGCAAGTGCTGGCCATGCTGGTCGGATTCTCCGACACGCTGCTGGCCGGGCATTACCTCAGCGAATCGCATCTGGCGGCGATGACGCTCTGGCTTATTTGCTCTGGGCCTTTAGCGGCCTGTTCTCGGTGATCGCCATTGGCTCGACCGCAATGGTGGCCCGGTTCATCGGCGCTGGCGACTACGAAGCGGCCAACCGCGTGACGAATCAGTCGCTGCTGGTGGGCACGGTGCTGGCGCTGGTCGTCACGGCGGTCTCGCTGGCCCTGGGCGAACGATTGGTTTGGGCCCTGCAACTGGAAGGCGAGGCGGCCGACCTGGCGAGCCGCTATCTGCGATTCCTGCTGCCGATGCTGCCGGCCATCATGCTCCAGGCGGTCATCATTGCCTGCCTGCACGGGGCCGGCGATATGGTCACCGGCCTGGTCTCGATGGTGTTGGTCAATGCCACGAACATCGCCTTGAGCTGGTCGCTGCTGCTGGGCCTGGGGCCTTTGCCGCGGCTCGGCTGGGATGGGGTGGCGATCGGCACATCGGTCGGTTTTGCCATCGGTGGATTGGTGCCGCTGGCCGTGCTGTCGCGGGGCCGGGCGGGGCTCAAGCTGCGCTGGCATTTGATGCGACCCGACCTGGGCCTAATCCGGCGATTGCTGCGGATCGGGCTGCCCGGCGGGGCCGACGTGATGTCGCTGATCAGCTTGCAGTTGATCTTCCTGGCTCTGATCAACCAGTTGGGCACGCTGGCCGTAGCGGCGCATGGCGTGGCGCTGCGCATGGAATCGTTCGCCTATCTGCCGGGCTATGCATTTCAGGTGGCGGCCGGCACGCTGGTCGGGCAGTTCCTGGGCGCGGGCGATTCGCGCCGGGCGATGCGTAGCGTGCGGCTGGCCGGCGCTTGCAACCTGACATTGATGTTCGCCGCGACGGTCGGGCTATTTCTGGGCGGCGACTGGCTGGCCGGCTGGTTCGTGTCGGCCGAGCAAGAAGCGGTGGCTCAGTTGGCCGCGAGTTTATTGCGCATCGTGGCGCTTGCCGCTCGTGCCGCTCGGCTTGTTGCAAGTGCTCACCGGTGCGCTGCGCGGGGCCGGAGACACGCGCTGGCCGCTGGCCTTCACGTTCATCGGCTTTGTGGGCGTACGCTTGCCGCTTGCCTGGTGGCTGGCGATTCATGGGGACTGGGGCGTGCGCGGTGCCTGGATCGCCATGGCCGTGGATCTCGGAGTCCGCTGCCTGCTCGTCGTCTGGCGATTCGAGCACGGCGGCTGGAAGCGGATCGAAGTGTGACGCGCGGCCGGTCGGGCTGAAGGCCTGTTCGAGAACCGGCGCGGCGACCCCTCCGAGCAGGTTCCCGAAAATTCGCTAGTACCGATACACGCGGCGGAAGAGCCAGCCGCCCCAAAGGGCCAGCACGATGTTGCCCAACCACACCGTGGCCGGCGGCAGCGCGCCGGCTTTGGCCCGATCCACGGCGAACATCATCATCGGGTAATAGACCAGCAGGATCGGCAGGAAGCAGACGAAGAAGGTGGCCCAAATGTCGGAGTGGCGCGCGCAAGATGGCCATCGGCACTCCGACCAGCGCGAAACACAGGCAACTGAAGCCGTTCGCCCAGCGGCGCGGCGGCTCGGTGCCGCATGCGGTGCAAGGTCGAGCGGGCTTGCGATAACGTGTTCTGCCGCTGCGCGGCCACCGGGCCAACCAGCCTCAGGAAATCGCCGCCGGTCAGGGCAAAGGCGGCGCCGGCCGCCTGCTGTTGTTCCAGTCGCTCGATCAACACGATCTGGCGGGCCGTGCGCTCGGGCAGCACGCTCAGCCGCATCCGCGACGGGCTTTCGCCGGCGGCTCTCGCCGGCATCCATCAGGCGGATTTCCCGCTCAAATGTGTCGGAGAACTCGAAGGAACTGCCGTCCATCTCGATGATGCCGTCGCGGCAGATCACGTTGAGCACGCCGGAGCCCGGATCCGATTTCAACTCCGCCTCCCTGGCCCTGACGATGACGGGCGGCGAGTCGGCATTGGACTGGAACGAAAACGTCGGTGTGATCAGCTTGTGACCTTCGACCCGTTTGACGTTGACCGAGAATTGCGGCGAGCTATAGCAGCGCCTGCGTGCGCAGCACGCTGTAGGCGATTTCTTCCACCGCATCGATGACCACCCGTTTGATACCCTGCTCGCTCCACGAGAACGCGATGTCGTTGAGCCAGAAGGTCAGCAAGCTGAGCACGATGGCCAGCGCGGCCGATGGGTAGCAGGATCCCGGTCGGGCTGATGCCCAGCGCCTTGAGCGCCACGATCTCGCCGGCAGCCGACATCCGGCCGAACACGCTGGTGACGGCAAACAAGACCGTGGCCGGCACGGCGAACAACAGGGCCTTGGGCAGGATGTACGGCATGAGCCGCACGATCGGGCCAATGCCTAGTCCGTGTTCGAACGCCTCTTTGCCGATGCCAAACAGCAGCAAGAGCACCGTGAGCGCGGTCACGACCAGCACGAACACCTGCAAGACTTCGCTCAGAACATAGCGTGCAAGCAGGCTCATGAAACCCCTGATTGGCCGTGGTAGGACGAGGGCAGGCACCGAGCCGTGACGGAGGATTCTCGCGGATCCCAGCGCGATCGCAAGTCCGCGCTTTCCAACGCCCGTTTTTTTAACAAGCGCAGGTGGCCGGCGGCGCATCGAACGCTTCGCCCCAGGCGCAGCCGCGCACGCGCGAGGGGCCGCGGTTCGTATCTGCCAGCGGCGCAGGGTGCTTATAGCCATTTGCCCCAAGCTGCGTCAATCCGGCTTGGCTGCCCCTCGTCTGGCCCTCCAAGCGGAGGCAACCGAGTGGAGACGGCCGGGGCGCGGCCGTCGAAAAGCGGCCGGAGCGGCTCGATTTCGCGCCGCCCAGACGTCGCTCCATCGCCCGAATGCTTGCCCCACGGCGAGTTTTTTCAGCTTTCCAGCGGAAAATGGCAATAATCGTCCCGCTGGGCGGCGAATCATTGGGCACCTGTCGCCGCGGCTGCCGGCAATCGAGCGGGCCGCCGAGATGCGGCCTCGAATCCGGGCACCGCATATTACTAAGGTTGCCAATCGCGCTGGCGGGCACTTTATCTCCCCCAAACGGTGATTTAAGATGGACCTTTCCGGCCTGCATGGCCGCGCTGGTTAAGACAGTCGATTTTGGATTACCTGGACGGCGCCAAGGCGGCGCATAAACTCAGAGGAGAGCACTCGGTATGCTAGGGAACGTTCGGCCACGATACATTTGGTTGGCACTGGCGCTGCTCGTCGGTGTGATCTTGATCTGCGGATTCACGCCGGCACTGGCCTGGGCTCAAGAGGAGGCGGCGAAGGAAGGCGCGGCCCCGGCCGAATCCAAAAGCAGAGTCTGGTGGGTGATCGAATCGTCGGGTTTCATCGGCCTGGTCATCTTGTTGCTCAGCATCTACTTCGTCTCCACGGTCTGCCGCCTGTTCATCGAATTGCGGCCGATCGTCGCGGCTCCGCCGGAAATCGTGGACGAGGTCGAAGACATGCTGCAGAAGCGGCAGTTCAAAGAGGTCTATGGCGTGGTCAAAGACGACCCTTCGTTCTATAGCCGCGTGCTGTCGACGGGCATCGCCGAATTGCCCAACGGCCTGGCCGAAGCCCGCGACGTGATGGAGCGCTCAAGGCGAATCGCTCAGCGTCGAGATGGAAAAGAAAATCAGCATGCTGGCCGTGCTCGGCACGCTGGGGCCGATGATCGGGCTGTTGGGCACGCTCAAGGGAATGATCGCCAGCTTCAGCGTGATCGCCATGAGCGACACGCAATTGAAAGCCAGCCAGGTGGCCGGCGGTATTTCCGAAGCCCTGCTGCTGACGTTCGAAGGCGTGGCCTTGTCGGTGCCGGCGATTTACTTCTTTGCCCTGTTCCGCAACCGCGTCGTCGGTGATCTCCGTGACGGCGATGCTGCAGGCCGACCAGTTCCTGCGCCATTTCGCCCATGCCGCCCGCAGCAAGGCCCCGGCCGGCGACTGCCGGCGGCCGCCGCCACCGCCGCCGCAGCCAAGGCGACCAAAGCTTAGCAGGGCCGGGCGAAAACAAGCAGTTCGCCGCGCCCCGGGGCTACGATCGAATCGGGGACGTGCGCGACGGGATGTCACCTGAGGAACATGTATCGATGTCCGGCTCTCTTGCCACCGCAGCCAACGCGGAACCGAATCTGACGCCCATGCTGGACATGGTGTTCCAGTTGGTCACCTTTTTCATGCTGGTGATCAACTTCAAGTCGCGTCCATGGACCTGAACCTGAAGCTCCCGGTCGTCGGCTCCGCCCGCATGGTGGATCACCAGGGGGACTAGAGGAGCTGGTGGTGCTGAACATCGATTCGCATGGCATGCTGCAGTCTACGGCAGCGAAAAGCCCGACATCGAAAAGTACATCGCGCAGCGAGGCCGTGGGCAGCTCTGGATCTAATCGGCGAGAGGGAACGGACCTCAAGCCCGGCGAGGAGCTGCCTTCGATCGTGGTGATTCGGGCCGATCAAGCCACTCCCTTCAAGCTGCTCAATCGCCTGATCAAGGCCTGTCAGGACAACGGCTTCCGAAACTTCGCCCTGAAGGCCATGAACAAGGAAGGCACCTGACGCTTGCGCAGCGGATCGGTCCAGCGGCCACCTAAAGCGAATTCCAGACATGAGGATGCGAGCATAGATGAGCCGGCGAAAGAAACGCAAGTCGCTGGAGGCCGTCGAGCTGAATCTGGCCGCCATGCTCGACATGGCGTTCCAGTTGCTGACGTTCTTCATCCTGACCTTCAAGCCGGCGCCGGTCGAAGGCCAGATCAATTTGCGCATGCCGCCGCCGCAATCGATCACGCCGATTGCCGGCGGAAAAAAGGCCGGCGAAGACACGTCCAACACCGATCCGCTCCAGGGACTCAACACGCTGGTGGTCAGCTTGGCCGCGAATCCCAAGGACGGCAGCATAGCATCGATGCAAGTCGAGCAAGACCTTGTGGCAACGTTGCCGCGGCTCGACGCCAAGCTGCAAAGCATTTTCGGCGT
This sequence comes from uncultured Planctomycetia bacterium, assembly GCA_963699445.1. Lineage (GTDB taxonomy): Bacteria > Planctomycetota > Planctomycetia > Pirellulales > PALSA-1355 > CAWCAX01. The sequence goes on along the minus strand of CAVOTX010000010.1, from coordinate 263,774 downwards.
CGATGCGTCGCCGAAGGACCAGGTGCTGATCCACGTCGATTCGAGGCTGACGTACGCTGCGCTGATGAGCGTCGTCGACGTTTGCACCCGGCAGGTGATCAAGGGCAAAGATGGTACGCCCAAGCCGCTGACCAAGCTCAGCTTCGTCGAAATGGTGACCGAGTAGGAGCGGCACTGCCGCTCGGATGGCCACTCGGTGATTCTGCCTTCTGCCTGCCGCCGCTCTCTCGCGCTCGTCGCGATCTTGTCGCCGCGCTGCGGAATAACCGGCCGCCACCGGCGCGAACCACTGGGTGGAATTTTGCGGCAATCGGGAGGTGGCATTCATGGGCAGGCCGCGCGGCGCAAGTCGCTGGAAAGTGTCGAGCTGAACCTGGCCGCCATGCTCGACATGGCGTTTCAGTTGCTCACGTTTTTCATCCTCACCTTCCGTCCCGCCCCGCTCGAAGGCCGGATCGACTTGCGAATGCCGCCTCCGCACTCTGCGACGCCAAACAGTGGCACGACCGTGGGAACAAAGCCGGATTCCGTCGATCCGCTCGCCAACCTGACGACGCTCGTCATTGAGGTGCTCTCCGGCGACGACGGGGCCATCGGCACGATGCACGTTGGCGGCCGGCCCGTCGACAGCTTGCCGCGATTGGAGCGACGCCTGTCCAGGCTGCTGGCAGATCCCGGCATGCCCTTTCGGCAAGTCGTGATCCAAGTCGGCTCCGGCTTGCGGTACGATGCGCTGATGAGCGTGATCGACGTTTGCAGCCGGCAAAGGCTCGCCAGCGGCGAGGAATTGAAGAACCTCAGTTTTGTCGAAGTGGCGGATCGATCCGGCTGACGGCGCCAGCCCTTGATAACCGGGGGCCTGCCGGGCGCAGCATTTTCCCGCTCACGCAACCGCTGCGCATTTTTCGGCCTTGTGCTCTATACTATATCCAAGAGGAATCTTGCTGCGGCCCGCCCTCGTCTCGTCCGTCGAAAGCGGGGCACATCGAGCCAAACTGTTTCAGGAATCCCCAGTCATGCGACGGTTTCGTGATCGCCGACAGGCAGGGCTTTTCCGCGGGTCCGAACTGCCGCGGCTGATGTCGATGATCGTGATGCTTCTCGTGCTGGCGATGATGTTTCGCCGGGCGAGCGATCGCGACACCTGGCGATTCTTTACCGGCGAACCGGCGAACCTCGATCAAGCGGCCGCCGCCGATACCGTGCCTCACAAGCCCCGGCTCCGGCCGCATCGGGCGTTCCAGCCGCCCGGCTCCGTCGTCGTTGCCGCGCCGGAAGCGGACGCCGAGTTGGCGATGGCGTTCGGGCCACCGGCGCCCGCCGATCCGGCCCCCGATAAATCGCCGAACCAGACGCCATCCGATCCGCCGGCGGGAGCGACCGGTTTAGCCCCCGCGGCCGTGCAGGCCGAATTGAATCCCACAGCGAAATCGGAGACCGCCGACCCGAAGCCCGAAACCGCCGAACCGAAGCCGGAGACCGCCACGGGTTCGCCGGCGGCGGAAAGCGAAACGGATACCGCCGCCAAGGACGAATCGGCACCGCCTGCCGCCCCGCCCGCCGCACCGCTCTTCCGCCCCCATTTGCCTGCCAATCCGGACACTTTTTTGGATCCCGGAAAAGAGCCGCAGAAACCCGTCATCGAACCCGCGCCGCTGGACGAAGACGAGCAGGAGCGTCGCGAGTTCGAGCACGAGTCCGAGGCGATCTCGGACCGCACGCCGTTGGGGAAGGAAGAGATGTTCGCCTATTGGCGTTTGTTGCGCTGGTCGCAATCGCAGGATGCCGAGCAGATGCTCAAGCGCGCCCGCAGCGACGTCCGCTTCGGCGACCTGCTCGATCGCCCGCAAGACTATCGCGGCGACTTATTGAAGGTGAATCTGCACATCCGTCGGGTGCGGCGAAGATGCTCCGCCGGACATTCCGGTCGAAATTCAGCACTACTACGAGGCGATCGGCTGGAACGATGCGTCCCAGGCCTGGTTCTATGCGTGCATCTTCGTCGACCTGCCCGAGGGAATGCCCATCGGCGACATCGTGTACGAAGAGGGGACATTTGTTGGATATTTCCTCAAGACTTTCGTTTATCTGGACGGCAAGGGGACGAAAATCAAGGCCCCGATCCTGATTGGGCGGATGATTTACCACCCCACCCCGGTGCTTGAGCGGAACAAGGACGAGTGGATCTGGAGCTGCGCCCTGGGCGGGGTGATGCTGGTGTTGTTCATGCTTCGCTGGGGCTGGAGATGGCGTGGAAAAGCCAGCGCCGCCCCGCAAATCAAGGGATTATTGCGCCGCGACGGCTTGCCGGCGGAAGAAGGAGCGGGGCTGAAAATCGAGGATTGGCTGGCCCAGGCGGAGTCGCAGACCGGGGAAACGGAAATAAAATCGGCCGCCGAACACGATTTGAATGGCAGCGCCCCCGGCGACAGTTTGCCGCTGGGGCGGGACCACGGACTTGACTGGACCGAGGATCGGGAAAGATAATCAATGCTGGCCCGTTCTCGGGAGCGAGCCAGTTTTTTCTGAAAAAACGTTTTGCTGGGAATGCGCTGGCGGCCTGCCCCCGGCGGCGCATTGTGGTTTCTGGCATCCATGGCGGTTGGCGGCCCCCTGCTGGCGGCTCGCTGTAGAGAGGATGTGTCGATGTCGGGAATCGCGTCACAAATTCCATCGCCCAGCGAACTGGTCGAGGACCTCAAAGCTTGGATCCGAGAACGGGGCCTCTGGTGGGCCACCAGCGTCACGGCTCACGCGGTGATCCTGTCGACGGCGCTGCTCTTGGTCGGATCGGTCGTCGCGCCGATGAAGGAAGACGACGCGCATCTGTTCGACGCCGCCTCCGACCCCGTTGTGCCGGAGCAGGAGATCGAACATTTCGAGCTTGGCGATTCGCCCGACCAGCCGACGGAATTGACCACCGACACGCTGATGCTCGAAACGCCGACCGTGTCCGAGCAGATCAACACCAACGAGAACGATCCGTTCGAGGAAGCCGGCGGCGGCATGGGCAGTGCCGAGGTCTCGTTCGGCGGCGGCGCCGGATTCGAGATCAAGGGAATGGGAGCCGGACCTGCGCTGAAGAACATGGGCGGCATCGGCGGCTCGGGCGAGAGCACGAAGCCGGGCAGCGGCGGCAAGGGCGAAGGCTTCGGCTCGCGCGGCTCTGGCGTCCGCAAGGCCATGCTCGGCCACGGCGGCACGAAGGCCAGCGAACGGGCTGTGGCCGCGGCGCTCAACTGGCTGGCGCGGCATCAAGACCCCGCCAACGGCAATTGGAGCCTGACCAATTACAAGAAATGGTGCAAGGACGGAACCTGCACCGGTGGCGCCCAGGCCGAATCGGATGCCGGCGCTACAGCCATGGCGCTGCTCCCCTTTTTGGCCGCCGGCCAAACGCATAAATCGAAGGGCCCGTACCGCAAGAATATCTATGCCGGCTTGTACTGGCTGATCAAGAATCAAAAGACCGACGGCGATCTGTCGGCCGGCAGCCCGCAAAAGATGTACACCCACGGCCTGGCCACCATTTGCATGTGCGAAGCCTACGGGCTCAGCCAGGATCTGACCGTGGGCGGTCCGGCGCAGCAAGCCATCAACTTCATCTGCAAAGCGCAGCACCCAACCACGGGCGGCTGGCGGTATAACCCGGGCGAAGAAGGAGATACGTCGGTCGTCGGTTGGCAGGTCATGGGGCTCAAGAGCGGGTTGATGGCTGGCCTCGAAGTCCCCTCCCCGGTGCTGGAAGGGGCTCAGCGGTGGCTGAAGGCGTGCTCGTCGGGCAAGGGCGGCTTGTTCGCTTACGAACGTGCCGGCGGCGCCACCGACACCATGTCCGCCGTGGGCTTGCTCTGCTCGCAATACCTGGGCATGCAGCGGCAGGATCCGGCGATGATCGAGGGCGTAGCTTTCCTGATGGCCAACATGCCCGACGTCAACAAGCGCAATACCTATTACTGGTATTACGCCACGCAAGTGATGCATAACGTGCCGGGCTACGATTGGGACGCCTGGAACCGCAAAATGCGCAAGATCCTCATCGACACTCAGGTGCGCAAGGGCTGCGCCGAGGGGAGTTGGGATCCGGCCATGCCGGCCAAAGATACCTGGGGCGAGCACGGCGGCCGGATCATGATGACCAGCCTGTCGTGTCTGACCCTGGAAGTCTATTACCGGTATCTGCCGCTGTACAAACTCGACGGTCAAGAGCCGAAGAAGGCCGAACAGAAATAGGGTCCTGTCGAACCCGTCCTGCCGGACGCCCGGTCGGCGAAAACGCAGGCCATTGATAGCGACAAGTGGGTCCGCAGCGAAATTGAATCACAGCGAAATCGAATCGCGGCGACTCGAACAATGCGGGCAAGTCGCGCAGCGCCGGCCGGCGTAGTGCTGGACAGGGTTGGTGTTTTCGCTGAGATCCGTTGAGAAGCAGGCCGAAGCTGGCGGCACCCCGGAACCGAGAAGCCAGTAACATTTCCCCAAGGCACCCCCCGCATCCCCTTCAGTCTCGCGGCACGGATGCGGAGCAAATCGTGGGGCGCGTTCGAGCGCAGCGCTCGGTGGCGTGCCGTTTGCCGTTTCGCCGCAAGTTGCCAAAAGCATGAAACACACGCGATTGCTCGGTTGGTTGTCGGTGGCCTCGCTGTTGCTCGGGCTCGCGCCGGCGGCGCCGGCCAAGGAAGAGGCCGGGAAGTTCCTCGATGAGTTGCATCGCCGCGGCTACGGCGAGGTGACGATCGACTATCTGGACTATCTCAAGCAGTTCAATTTGCTGCCCGAAGACGTGGCCGCCAATTGGGATCTATATCAGTCGCGCGGCTGGCGAATGGCGATCAGCGAGGCCTTCAACGAAAAAGAGGTCGAAGACCGCACGGCCAAGGCCAGGACTTTCCTCGACAAGTACCTCAAAGACCATTCCGACGCGCCCGAGGTGGGCGAAGAGGTCGTCGAGTGGGGCGACATGTCGTTCAAGGCGGGCCTGCGGCTGTTGGGTCAGGCCCGGATGGCCAAAGACACCGAGAAAAAAGAAGCCTTTTCGGTCCGGGGCGCGCCGCCTTCGAAGAGGCCCGGCCACGCTTCGAGCAATCGATCGAGCTGCACCGCAAGAATTTGACCGCCTTGCAAGCGGCCGCGGGAGCCGGCGGCGGCGATCAGCCCAAAGGCAAGCCGAAAAACATTTCGGCCGCCAAGCAACTGGCAATCGACGACGCCGAGCTGATGATGACCGATGCCCAGCTCAAGCTGGCCAAGGTCGAATTCTTCACCGGCCAAACCTATGTCGACGACGCGACCGAGCAGGGCAAAGCGACTCGCAAGGCCGTGCTGGAAAAAGCTCGCAAGGAGTTCAGCGACATTTATCAGCGCTATCGCACCGGCGTCATCGGGCTCATGGCTCACACCTTCGAAGGCAAAACCAGCGAAGAGCTCGGCGACACCCCCCTGGCCCAGGAGATGTACGACGAAGTCCTGGCGCTGATGCCGGCCAACGGCAACGACAAGGTCGACAAAGCCCAGGAGAATATGTTCTCCCAGGTGCAATACTTCTACTTCATGATCGTGATCAAGCAAAGCGGCACCAAGGCCTTTTTGCCCGAGGCGCGGGAATGGCTCAAGCTGTTCGAGAAGTGGTCGCGGGCCGAAGGCTATCAGGGGATCGCGCTGGAGGTGGCCAAGGCCGACGTGGCCCTGCTGGAAAAAGGGGGCGGCGACCAGAGAGCGCAGTTGCGCAAGGAAGTCGACGCGATTCTCAAGCTGATGAAGAAGGTCCCCAGCGAATACCACAAAGAGGGCATGGATCTGGCCAAGGAGTTGAACAAGAAGGCGGGGGGCGGCGGCCCGGCCAAGACCGTCGAGGAAGCCATCGCCAACGGAGACGATCTGTTTGGTGCCCGTCAATGGGACGAAGCCATCAAGTCGTACGAATCGGCCCTCACGATGACCAAGGGCATGTCGAAGGACAAGAAGAAGGAAGTTCTGGCCGCGGTCCGCGAGAAGCTGGAAACCTGTCATTACAACCAGGTGTACGAGCTGTTTTCGGCCGGCAAGGAGGATGACGCCTTGGCGGCAATCGCCAGCCTGATCGAAGAAAAGAAGATCAGCGCCAAGAGCGAGACGGCCGGCAAGCTGGCCGCGCTGCGGGTCCATATCATCCTCCGCCGGTACGCCTCGGCGCAGAATGCCGAAGCCAAAGAGAAACTGCTGACCGAGCTGACCGAGGCCGCGGCCGACGTGGTCGAAAAGTGGCCCGACAAGCCGGCCGCCGACGACGCCCGCATCGCCATGGCTCAGGCCGCGATGGTGCAAGGCAAAACCGCCGACGCGATCGTGCAGTTCGAAGACGTCAATCCCCGCTCCGAGCGCTATGCCACGGCGCTGCACATGGCGGCCATGGGCCATCTGCGGCTGTGGAACGTGGAAAAGCAAAAGGCCCCTGCCGATCGCAAGGCCAAGGTCATGAAGGAGGAGTCCGAAAAGGCCATCGACGATCTCGAAAAAACCATCGACCTTCAGACCAAGGGCCTCGCCGCGGGCCAGCCGCTGCCGCCGCAATTGGTCGAGTCGGAGCTTGTCCTGGGGCAGGTTTATCTCGAGGCCAACGAGGCCAAGAAAGCGGCCGATCTGTTGCAGCCGGTCGTCGATTCGATCAAGGCCGCCAAGCCCGAGAAGCTTGACCCCACGATGCTCAAGGTCTTCAACACCGCCGTGAAGGCTTGCGTCGCCACCGGCGACATGGCCAAGGGGGGCGAGGTCGCCACGCTGCTCACGGACTTGGGGGACGATACGCCGGAAGTCAACGCCGTGCTCGTGGCGTTTGCGCGGATGCTTTTTGCCGAGTATAAACAGGCCAGCGCCACGCTGATCGAAGCCAAGGCCGAGAACGACGTTTCCGCCCGCGAACAAGCCGAAGCCCGGCTGGCCGGCACCAAGGAGCTGCTCGGCAAGTTGCTCGAACGGCTGGCTCCGCGCAAGAACAACACGCCCATCAGCATGATCTCGATCGGCGACATGGCCGCCGAGATCGGCCTGCCGGAGCAGGCGAGCGAAATCGACAATCGCATCCTGGCCGAAGCGGCGGCCAATCCGGAGTTCGCCGCGCAGTGCGGCAAGAACGGCGTCGGCCTGGTGCGCGTGCGAGCCCAACTGGTCGACCTGCTCCGGCAAAAAGGGCAGTTCGAAGAGGGGCTGAAGCAAGTCAACGCCCTGATCGACGAAGTGCCCAAAGGGCTCGAACCGCAGATGACCAAGGGGCGGATTCTGCAAGCCTGGGCTGAGAAGGATCCGGCCAAGTTTCCCGAAGCCGTCTCGCACTGGGCTGCCCTGCGGCAGAAGCTGGCGCCGATTATCACCAAACCCGGCACTCCCGCCGATTTGAAGGCCAGCTACTACGAAATCAATTACAACGTCGCGCTGTGCCTGCTGCTGGAAGCGCAGAAGACCAACAATGCCGACAAAGCGATCGATGCGCAAAAAGGTGCTCAATGCGATGTTGATCACTTCGCCCAAGCTCGACGGCCCGGAAAATGTGGCCAAGTATCGCGACTTGCTCAAAAAGAGCGCCGATTTCGCCAAGAAGGGGCAGAAAGCCGAGGCCAAGCCCGCGTCGGCCGCCACGCGCAAGTGACTCACCGCCGCTCGGAGCTCGTGCTGGCCGATTTGGGCCTGCCCGGCGTGGCCATCCAGGCCAGCGGATGGCTGGTCGAGCAAGGTGCCCTCGTCACGGCCGGCGATCGCTTGCTGGAAGTCTTGGCCGGCAGCGTCACCGTCGATTTGCCGGCTCCGGCCAGCGGCGTGCTCAGCCAGCGTCTGGTCGAGGAAGACGACGAGTTGCACGTCGGACAGGTGCTGGCGATCATTGTCAGCGAGCCGGACTGAAGTGCCGCGCAGGCCTGCCGGACACGGTCACTTCACCAGTTCCAGCGTGCCCCACAGGCTGGGGTCGGCGACGAAGGGAAACTCGCTCGAAGAGCTGAACGCCTGCTCGCCGAATTCGCGGTCAAACAGCCAATAGGTGAATCCTAATCGCGGATGATCGTCGGGCTGATAGCCGGTCAGGGCCGAGGCCGGCAGGAAGGCGGCCAGGCGATAACCATCGGCGCACTGCTCGGCGCGAATGCCCAGTTGGCCCGGCCGGACCGGTTTGGCGTTTTCGCGGGCCCGATCGATGATGACCTGGTCGGCCACAGGCTCGGCGAATTGGCGCCCCGTGCCGGCCGGCAGGAAGGCAAAGCGATGGCAGAATCGGCTGGCCCGATGGATATTGTGCGTATCGCGCGTGTCGATCCAGACTTGCAGGCCGTCGCTGTCCTCCAGGCGATTGTCGCGGCACCAGACCGGATGGGTTTTGCCGCTGACCCGGACCTCGAAGGCCAGGCCGTCGTGGCTCCAGGCGGCCCGCACGTCGCCGAACGTCTTGCGGCCTTCCAATTCGCCCAGCGCCGGCAGGCGATACTCTTCGCCCAGCTCCACGCCGTTTGCCGACCAGATGGGTTCGCGTCGCAGGCAAGGCACGGCGAAACGGAAGAGAAAACGGCTCGGCAGCAGCGATTCGGACATGGTTCGATCCGGGGATCCGAGAATGCGTCAGATTGGGGCGACCGTGTTTTGTCTTTGGTTGCGGGCTTTAGTTGCGGCTGGTCAGCGCCGGCTTGCGGCCTTGGGCCAGGCTTGCGCAGTGTTCGCGCAAAAACTCGTGCAAGTCGCCGCGAGTCAGGTCCTCGGCGTCGACGAACCGCAGCTTGACCACGTCGCGCTCGGTGCCGGAATGAAACTCCTGGGCGGCTCCCAGGTGAGTCAGCCGTCCCAGCGCGAAGCGTCCTTTGGGGCCGCTCAGGTGCAATTCCAGGTTCGCCTGCCGCTTGGTGAAAATGCTGGCCCAGGGCTCCTTCTGCTGCGGCACGAAGACATGCACGACTTGCTGATTGTTCCAGAGGAATTGGCCTGCCGGGGCGGTCGCGGCCAGCAGCTCGCACAGTTCCTCCAGCACGTCCGCGTCCCAGGCCGGCGACTTGCCGGGCGGAAAACCCTTGCGGGAAAAATGCCACTTTTGCCCCAGCACTTTCCAGGGCATGACGTCCTCGGGATTCTGCCGCACGCGGTCGGAAAACTTCTCGAAGCCCTCGACGGCCTGCTCGACGAATTTCCAAAAACCGGGGCGATCGACTTCGTCCAGCGCGTGCACCTGCAATTGGATCTCCTGCCACGGTCCGCGCAGATTCTTGCACTTGACCCGCGGCTCGTGCCCATAGACCGGCAGATCGGGCAGTTCGTTGAGTGGCTTGAGGTCGAGCTGGGTGACGAGCGATTCGCGTTTGAAGGTGTTTTTGGCCACGCGGAATTTCAACTTGAGCAGCCATTCTTCGCCAGTCAGCGCGTGGAAGAACCAGCCGTCCGCCTTTCGCTGCGATGCAGATCTCGACGACGCTGCGGTCGTTCCAGTTCGTCTCGCCGAAGTCGCCCAGGTCCTGGATCTTGTCGACCAGGCGCTCGAGAATCCGGCCGTCCCAGCGGCAGGGCTGGCCCTTGCGGCCGACCCGATCCTGCGTGTGCCAGCGGCGTCCGTTGGCCTGCCAGGGCATGCGCGCATCGCGGCCGACTTCGGTGATTTCCAGGTCGCCGTCGCGCTGGGCCTCGTGCGCGGCAAAGTCGTGCTGTGCTGCGGGGCAAGTGCGGTCCGGCCGCCAGCACCGGCTCGAGGGCCTCGCCCGTGTGCGACCGCGCTGCGAGCCGGCGCGCCGGCCGACTGGCCGTTGCGCTTCGGTTTGGGCCGCCGCGCCGGGTGGCATGGGCCACGATGTCCTCGGGCGTGCCGCTGGCAACGACGTAGCCGCCGCCGGCGCCCGCCTCGGGCCCCAGGTCAATGACCCAGTCGGCCGTCTTGACCACGTCGAGATTGTGTTCGATCACGACGACGCTGTTGCCCAGCTCGACCAGGCGGTTGAGCACGTCGAGCAGCTTGGCGATATCCTCGAAGTGCAAGCCGGTGGTCGGCTCGTCGAGCAGATACAGCGTTCGCCCGGTGTCGGGGCGGGACAGTTCGGCCGCCAGCTTGACGCGTTGGGCTTCTCCGCCCGAGAGCGTCGGCGCCGCCTGCCCCAAGGTCAAGTAGTCCAGTCCAACGTCGCACAGCGTTTGCAGGATGCGGCGGACCTTGGGAATGTTCTCGAACAACTTGACCGCCCGGCCGCAGGACAGATCGAGCACGTCGGCGATCGATTGCCCGTGATAGCGCGACCGCCAGCGTCTCGGGGTTGTAGCGCCGACCGCGGCAGGTGTCGCACTCGACCCAAACGTCGGGCAGGAAGTGCATCTCGATGCAGCAGTTGCCCGTTCCCCTCGCAGGCCTCGCAGCGCCCGCCGGGCACGTTGAAACTGAACCGCCGCGGCGTGTAACCCCGCAACCGCGACTCGGGCAGTTGAGCATACAGAGTCGCGGATCAGGTCGAACACGCCCGTATAGGTTGCCGGGTTCGAGGTGGGCGTGGATCCGAGCGATTGCTGGTCGACGCGGATCACCTTGTTGATGTGTTCGATGCCGCGGATCGCGTCGTGCGCCGCCGGCATGGTGCGGGCCCGGTGCAGCGTGCGGGCCAACGAGTTGTAAAGCACGTCCTCGATCAGCGAGCTCTTGCCGCTGCCGCTCACGCCCGTCACGACGGTCAAACAGCCGAGCGGAATCCGGGCCGTGACGTTGCGCAGGTTGTTGTGCCGCGCGCCGACGATCTCCAACCAGCCACCGCCGGGCGGATCGGCGGTTAGCCCGGGCGAGGCGCCGGCGGTTGATTTCTTGCTTCGCTTTTTCGCCGCGACCGGGGGCGCTGTTGTGGCCAGGACGGACGGCATCCGCCGATTGATCGGCACGGCAATCGCCTTCTTGCCGGAGAGAAACGGCCCGGTGACCGAACGTCGCTGTTTGGCCACCTCGGCCGGAGTTCCGCGGGCCACGATTTGCCCGCCGCCGTCGCCGGCCGCGGGGCCAAAATCGAGCAATTGATCGGCGCCGGCCAGCACGTCGCGATCGTGCTCGACCACCAGCAGGGTGTTGCCCAAGTCGCGCAGTTTTTCCAGCGCGCTCGAGCAGGCGGCCGTTATCGCGCGGGTGCAGGCCGATCGTCGGCTCGTCAAGCACGTACAGCACGCCGCACAACCCGCTGCCCACCTGGCTGGCCAGGCGAATCCGCTGGGCCTCGCCGCCGGAGAGGGTCGGCGCTCCGCGGGCCAGCGTCAGGTATTCCAAGCCCACGTCGACGAGAAACCGCAGCCGGTTTTGCACCTCGCGCACCAGTTCGCCGGCGATCTTGCGCTCGCGCGGGTCGAGCTTCCAGCCGGCGACCAGCGCCAGCAACTCTCCCAGCGGCTGGCGGCACAGATCGTCGATCGTGCGATCTTTGAGCCGCACGGCCGACGCGTCGTCGCGCAGCCGGCTGCCGCCGCACACGGCACAGTCCACCAGGTCGACCAGATGCTCCCACTTGGCCCGCAGGGCCGGCGACAGCCGGGCCGCCTCCTCCAGCGCCGGATACAGTCCCTTGTACTGGAAGCGAAACAGCGGGCGTTCCGTTTTCTTGCGGCCGCCGACCGGCAAGACTTCGATCCAGTCGTCGTCCAGTCCGTGCATGACCACTCGCCGCTGCTTGACACTGAGCTGGTCGAACGGCACATCCAGCGGCACGCCGGTCTGCCGCGCAAGCGCGTCGAGCATCAGGTCGAACAGAGGCGTGCCGGCACTCGGCCACAGCGCGACGGCCCCGCCGCGCAGCGTCAGCTTGGGGTCGCGCAGCAGCGCGGCCGGATCGGCGCCGATCTGCGTGCCCAAGCCTTCGCAAGCCGGGCACCAGCCGAGCGAACTGTTGAACGAGAAGCTGTGCGGCGTGAGCGGTTCGAAGCTGCGGCCGCACCGGTCGCAGGCGAAGTGCTGGCTGTGAATGGCCACCCGCCATTTGGGCTCCGGCACGTCGTCGGCCGGATAGGCGACGTGCAACACGCCTTTGCCCAGCGAGAGCGCATTTTCGACGCTGTCGGCCACCCGGGAGCGCACGTCGGCCCGGACCGCGATCCGGTCGATCACCACCTCGACCAGGTGCTTGCGGCGGCGATCGATCTGCGGCGGCTGGTCGACCGAGTGCGTGCTGCCGTCGACGCGCATCCGCACGTAGCCGGAGGCGCGGATTTCCTCCCACAGCGCTTCGTACTTTTCGCCGACGTTGATCTCCAACGGCGCCATCAAATACAGCTTCGTGCCGGCCGGCTCGGCGAGGATCTTGTCCACGATCTCGTCGGCCGTCTGCGTGCCGATCGGAATGTCGCAATCCGGGCAATGCGGCTGGCCCAGCCGGGCCATCAGGATCCGCAGGTAATCGTAGATTTCGGTCACCGTGCCGACCGTCGAGCGGGGCGTGTGCCCCATCTGCTTCTGCTCGATGGCGATCGCCGGCGACAGCCCCTCGATGTGATCGAGCAGCGGCTTGTGCATCTGGCCGACGAACTGCCGGGCGTAGGAGCTCAGGCTCTCGACGTAGCGGCGCTGACCCTCGGCGTAGATCGTGTCCATGGCCAGCGAGCTTTTGCCGGATCCGCTCATGCCGCAGCAGACGGTCATCTTGTCGCGCGGGATCTCGACGTCGATGCCCTTGAGATTGTGTTGCCGCGCGCCCTGCACGCGGATGGCCTTGGTCGTGGGGTGCGGAGTCCTGGTTTTTGTGCACGTGCGCTCGATGGCTCGATCGGAAGCCGAGCCGTCCAGCAGCGCACGCAGCGACCGGCCGGTGTGCGAGGCTTGGTCGGCGGCGATCAGGGCCGGCGAACCAGCGGCCAGCAGTCGTCCGCCGCCGGCTCCGCCTTCCGGACCGAGGTCGATGACCCAATCGGCGGTCTTGATCACGTCCAGGTTGTGCTCGACCACGACCACGGTGTTGCCGGCGTCGACGAAATCGTGCAGCACTTTGAGCAGCATCTTGATATCGGCAAAGTGCAGGCCGGTCGTGGGTTCGTCGAGCAGGTAGAGCGTTCTTCCGGTGCTCTTCTTGACCAGTTCCCGGGCCAGCTTGATGCGTTGGGCTTCGCCGCCCGACAGCGTAGGCGAGGGCTGGCCCAGCTTGAGGTAATCCAGCCCCACGTCGTGCAGGGTTTGCAGTTTGTGGCGGATCTTGGGAATGTTCTCGAAGTGCTCGAGGGCCTGCTGCACGTCCATTTCCAGCACATCGGCGATCGACTTGCCTTTGAACCGGACCTGCAACGTCTCGCGATTGAAGCGGTGTCCCTCGCAAACAGGGCAGGTGACCCAGATGTCGGCCAGGAAATCCATTTCCAGCCGGTTGGAGCCGTTCCCCTCGCAGGCTTCGCAGCGGCCGCCCGACACGTTGAAACTGAACCGGCCGGCCTTGTAGCCCCGGGCTTTCGAATCGGGAAGTTGCGTGTACAGATCGCGGATTTCGTCGAACAACTTGATGTACGTCGACGGATTGGACCGCGGCGTGCGGCCGATCGGCGACTGATCGATGGCGATCAGCTTGTCCAGATGTTCGAGGCCCTCGATGCGGTCGTGCTGGCCCGGTTCGCCCAACCCGCCGTTCAAGTCGCGGCGCAGCGCCTCGACCAGGATGTCGTTGACCAGCGAGCTCTTGCCCGAGCCCGACACGCCGGTCACGCAGACCAGCGCGCCGAGCGGGATCTCGACGTCGATGTTCTTGAGGTTGTTGTGTCGTGCGCCGATGATCCGCAGGCACTTGTCGCCGATCGGCCGGGTTTGCTCGGGCACTTCGATCCGCAGTTTGCCGGCCAGGTATTGGCCGGTCAGGCTGCGGCGTTCGCGGGAGATGGCCGCGGCCGTGCCGGTGGCCACGACTTCGCCGCCGCGGACGCCGGGCCCGGGCCCGAAGTCGATGATGTGATCGGCGGCCCGCATGGTGTCTTCGTCGTGTTCGACGACCACCACCGTGTTGCCCATGTCGCGAAGATGCGTGAGCGTGTCGAGCAATCGATCGTTGTCGCGCGGGTGCAGCCCGATCGAAGGCTCGTCCAGGATGTAGAGCACGCCGACCAGTCCGCAGCCGATCTGGCCGGCCAGGCGGATGCGTTGCGATTCGCCGCCGGAGAGCGTGGGAGCCGTGCGATCGAGCGAGAGGTACTCGAGGCCCACGTTGACCAGGAATCCGAGCCGGCCGCGGACTTCTTTGAGCACTTCGGCGGCGATTTTCCGCCGCGTGTCGTCGAACTCCAGTTCGCTGAAAAAATTCACCGCGTCGGAAATGCTCAGCGCGGCACGCCTCAGGCAGCGAGCGCTGCGGACGATCGGCAAAATCGCCGTGCCGCGTGCCCAGCGTGACGGCGCGGGCTTGCGGATTGAGCCGCGCTCCGCCGCAGTCTGTGCAGCCCAGCACGCACATGTACTTTTCAAGCTGCCGCAACTGCATTTTGCTCTTGCTGCCGCGATGCCGCGCCAAGCAGCTGGGGGATGATGCCTTCGAACCGGCCGCCGTACTTTTGGGCGCTCGAGCCGCCGCGCCAGGTATAAGTGATGTGCTCGTCGCCGGTACCCCAAAGCCAGAGCTGACGCAGCTCGTCGGCCAGGTCGCGCCAGGGCGTGTCCAGCATCGTGCCGGGCGCGAGCGACCGCTTGCGTTCGATCGTGTCGGCCAGGCCCTGAAAGATGTGCCGCCGCCAGCGCCCCAATTCCTTCCAGGGGCCGATCAACTCGAAGCAACCTTGCTTGAACGACAGGCCGCCGTCGGGAACCAGCCGCTCCGGGTCGAAGCTGTAGCGCTCGCCCAGCCCGTCGCAGGACTTACACATGCCTTGCGGACTGTTGAAGCTGAACAATTGGGGCGTGGGCGGCTCGAAACTCACGCCGCAGTGTGTGCAGGCGTAGTGGGCCGAAAGCTGCATGTCGCCCGACGAGCGACCCTCGTCGTGGTCCGCTTCCCCATCCGGGTCGGCCGGGCTGGCTTCCGCATCGCTTTCCGGTGCGACGATCAGGCTTCCCTCGCCCAGCTTGAGAGCCAGATCCACCGCCTCGGCCAGCCGGGCCCGGGGCTGTCCGGCCGCCAGCCGGTCGATCACCACCTCGATGTTGTGCCGCATCTGCCGGTCGAGCTGCAAGTCATCGGTCAGGTGGACGATCTGGCCGTCGACTCGGGCGCGCATGAATCCCTGTTTGACCAGGTCGACGAACAGGTCGCGATGCCCGCCCTTTTGAGCCCGGACGATCGGCGCCAGGACGGAGAACTTGGTGCCGGCCGGCAGCCGGTTGATCCGCTCGATGATTTGCTCGCGCGTCTGGGCGGTAATCGGCCGCCGGCATTGCGGACAATGCCCGACCCCGGTGCGGGCGTACAGCAAACGCAAGTAATCGTAGATTTCCGTGATCGTCCCGACCGTGGAGCGTGGATTCTGGCCCGAAGATTTCTGCGAGATCGAGATCGAGGGGCTCAAGCCGCTGATATGGTCGACATCCGGCTTGGGCATCTGCCCGAGGAACTGCCGGGCAAAGCTCGACAGGCTTTCGATGTATCGCCGCTGACCTTCGGCGTAAAGCGTGTCGAAGGCCAAAGAGCTTTTGCCGGAACCACTTACGCCGGTCAGGCAGATCAGCCGGTTGCGCGGCAGTTCCAGATTGACGTCACGAAGATTGTGTTCGCGGGCGCCTTTGATGACGATGTCAGCAGCGGGCATGGACTTTTGGTGCCAACAGAATCCGTTCGGTGCCAGAAAGGTGATCCCGAATTGTAGGTGACGGGCGCATAGGCGGGCAAGATGGCGAGTTTTTGCCGGTTGCGAATTTCCGCCAGAGGTGCCAGCATGGAGAGCGAGCCGGGAGCAAGCGGCGGGCCGCCGAGCTCAGCGGATTTCCGGCAAACGGTCTGACGGATCGAAATGAGCAGCACTTCCAGCCGCATGGCGACCGACATCTGCCGGCTCACTGCCACCGAGATCGCCCGGCGGATCGCTCAGGGCGAACTGTCCGCGACCGAAACGGTCGAGGCTCATATTCGCCGCATCGAAGAGGTCAACGGCCGGTTGAACGCCGTGGTGATCGCCTGCTACGACCGCGCGCGGGGCGGCCGAGGATATCGACCGCCGGCGAGCGCGCGGCGAAGCACTGGGCCCCTTGGCCGGAGTGCCCGTGACGATCAAGGAATGTTTCCACGTCGCCGGCACGCAGTCGACGATCGGAGTCGAGCGGTTCGTGGGCGAGTTGGCCGCCGAAGACAGCCCGTTGGTGCGGCGCTGGCAGCGTGCCGGGGCGATCGTGCTGGGCAAGACCAACGTGCCGCAATTGATGATCCTGCACGAGACCGACAACCCGGTCTATGGGCGGACGAACAATCCCTGGAATTTGGATCGCGGTCCCGGCGGCTCGAGCGGCGGCGAAGCGGCGATCGTGGCGGCCGGCGGTTCGGCCTTGGGGTTGGCGAGTGATTTGGGGGGCAGCATCCGCCAGCCGGCCCACTCGTGCGGCATTTGCGGCTTGCTGCCCACGATCGGCCGGATCGAAGTCAGCGGCAAGCGTGGCAACTTCGCGGGCATGGAAGCGCTCAGTTTGCAGCCCGGGCCGCTGGGACGATCGGTTGCCGACATCGAGTTGGGCTTGCGAGCACTTTGCGATGCAGAGGGAGACCGCGAAGATTCGCGCATTGGGCCCACTGCCATCGGCGACTCGCGGTCGATCGACGTCGGGCGACTGCGGATCGGGTTGATCGCTGACGACGGCTTTTTCAGCCCGGCACCGGCGCTGCGCCGCGCGGTCGACGAAGCGGGCCGGGCTCTGGCCGATCTGGGGGCGCACGTCGAGGCGTTCGCGCTGACCGAGATGGCCGAAGCGATGCGATTGTACTTCGGGCTGATCAGCGCCGACGGCGCCGCCAACCTGGTCCGCACGCTGGGCTCCAGCAAGAGCGATTGGCGCATCCGGCGGCTGCTGCGGATCGCGCGGCTGCCCAGGACGGTGCGGGCCGGCGTGATCGGGCTGTTGTCGGCGGCCGGCCAGCGTGGTCTGGCCGAACTGGTCGGCTCCAGCGGCGCCGTCTCGGCCGATCGCTACTGGCAGGGCACACAGGCCCGCAGCGATTTCACGCGGCGATTCGTCGCTCGCCTGGATGCGGCGCACTTGGACGCGGTCGTGATGCCGCCGCACGCGCTGCCGGCCTTGACCCACGGCAGCACGATGCACTTGCCGGCCGCCGCCAGCTACTGCTTCCTGGCAAATCTGCTGGGCATTCCGGCCGGCGTGGTGCCGGCGACCCGCGTGCGCGGGCGAGGAGAGCGACCGGCCACCGAGTCGTGACGTGGTGCAGCGGGCTGCGCGGTGTCGAGCAAGGGAGCGTCGGGCTGCCGATCGGCGTGCAGGTGATGGCCCGGCATTGGCGCGAGGACGTGGTGCTGGCGGTGATGCGTGCGTTGGAGCACGCGTTCAGGGCGCTACCCGATTTTCCGCTGCATCCGCCGCTTTGACGCCCGGCTGCGTACCTCAGCAGCCGGCGGTTGCACTCGCTTGTCAGATGGTTCCACCCCGAGCCCGGCCTTCCTGCCAGCGAAACGCCAGCTCGGCATCCTGACTCGAGTAGATGATTAGTCCGTAAACCAACAGCGCCAGCGAGATCGGCGCACAATAACAAGTCAGAATCGATGCCATGCCGCCGACGAGCGAGACGATTCCCAGTATCCGGCCGCGGAACGAATAGTTGCGGATGCCGGCGAAGAGGCTGAGCAGCCCGGAGATCAGCACCACGCCGCCAAACGCGCCGTACATCCCTTCCATGACCCAGCGAAACGTGTCTGGATTGAATTGCTGGGCGTTTGGGTTGAGCCGCTGCTGCTGATCGACGGCATCGGCGAATTGCCTGCCGACGAAAAAGGCGAGTACCATCAGACAAATTCCGGCCAGGCAGAGGATTGCTCCATGCACGATCATCAGCACGGCGACGATAGGCACCTGCCGGGCGCGGCCGACTTGACGTGGATCGTAGCCCGGCTGCAGCGGGTCGGGAGGGCCCGGCAACTCCGGCGATTGAAAAGGATTGGTGTCCATGGGCAAACTCAAAAAGGCCAATGCCGGCCGAGTGCTTTGCGCTGCTGGTCGCGCAGCTCGCCGATGCCGCGGCGCGCGAGCCGCAGCATCGCCGAAAGTTCTTGTTCGCTGAACGTGGCCTCTTCGCCGGTGCCTTGCACCTCGACGAACTGCCCCTTGCCGGTCATCACTACGTTCATGTCGACGCTGGCGTCGACGTCTTCGACATAGTCCAGGTCGAGCACTGACCGGCCGTCGACGATACCCACGCTCACGGCCGCCACGCTGTCGCGGAGCGCCGGCTTGCCCTGGCCGACCGAATTGGGTAGCGTGCGCAGGGCGTCGACCAGGGCGATGAAGGCGCCGGTGATGCTGGCCGTGCGAGTGCCGCCGTCGGCCTCGAGCACGTCGCAATCGATCGAGATCGTGCGTTCTCCGATCGCCGTCAGGTCGATAATCGAACGCAGGCTGCGGCCGATCAGTCGTTGGATTTCCATAGTCCGGCCGTCGACTTTGCCCAGCTCGCGGCGCTTGCGCGGCTGGGTACTGCCGGGAAGCATGCCGTACTCGGCAGTCACCCAGCCGGTGCCCTTGCCGGCCATCCAGGACGGGACCTGGTTTTCGACGCTGGCCGTACACAGCACGGTCGTCGCGCCGGCTTGAATGAGCACGCTGCCGGGGGCAGGGCGCGTGAATTTGCGTTTGATTCTCAACGGGCGAAGTTCGTCGTCCGCGCGTTGGTCGTGGCGAGGCATGGCAGGCGAGTCCAAGGTCCGTGATTCGAGAGGCTACCCCCAAGCCGACTCAGCGGAGGATCCAGGCCAGGATCCCCTTTTGCACGTGCAAGCGATTGGCGGCCTGCGGCACCACCACGCTCTGCGGGCCGTCGATCACTTCATCGGTGACTTCCTCGCCCCGATGCGCGGGCAAGCAGTGCAGGAACACGGCGTCCCGGGGAGCCCGGCTCATCAGTTTGGCGTTGATCTGGTAGCGGGCGAAATCGCGCCGGCGGGCGGCCGACTGCGATTCCTGCCCCATGCTGGTCCAGACGTCGGTGTAGACGGCACTGGCCTCGCTGACTGCCTCGAACGGATCGAGTGTGACTTGCAAGTCGAGTTCGGGCACGTCGCGGGAAAGTTGCTCCAGGAACGACTGATCGAAGCGGTAGCCTTCAGGCGTTGCCATGTGAAAGCGCATGCCGACTTTGCCACAGCCTTCGGCCAGGCTGCGGGCCACGTTGTTGCCGTCGCCCACATAGGCCAGCGTGCGTCCCTGGAGCCGGCCGAAGATTTCCTTCAGCGTGTACAGATCGGACAGCGCCTGACAGGGATGCGCATGGTCGGTCAAGCCATTGATGACCGGACAGGTGCAGTAGCGGGCCAATTCGACCAACTTTTGATGATCGGACGCGCGGACCACGACCAGGTCGACATATTGACTGAGCACGCGGCCGAAATCGGCCATGCTCTCTCTGCGCCGAAGCCCACGTCGTCTCCCAGGAACAGGCTGCTGCCTCCCAGGTGGATCATGCCGGCCTCGAAGCTGACCCGGGTGCGCAGGGACGGCTTTTCGAACAACAGCGCCATCACGCGGCCGGGCAGCAGCGGTTCGCGCAGGCCCTGGACGGACTTGGCCTTCAGGTCCTGCGTGATCGCAAAAATGCGTTCGATCTCGACGGCTTCGAGATCGGCGAGTTTCAACAGGTTTCGCGTCACGTGTGGTCAACCGATCTGTTGCTTGATCGCATCCGCCAGGATGTCGCAGCCCGCATGTAGTTGTTGTTCGCTCAGGTTCATGGCGGGCAGCAGCCGGATCACGGTGTTGTGGGTGCAATTGACGAGCAAGCCGCGCTCCAGGCAAGCCTGCACGACCGGCTCGCCCTCGATCGACAGTTCCAGCCCGATCATCAGGCCGAGAATCCGCACCTCGCGAACGATCTCGCACGATTGCTGCAAGGCCACGAGCCGCTCGCGGAACACGGCGCTGAGCCGCTGGGCGTGCTCGAGCAGGTTTTCGTTTTCGATCATTTCGAAGGCCGCGATGCCGGCCCGGGCGGCAATCGGATTGCCGCCAAATGTCGCGGCGTGCATGCCGGGGCGCAGGCTGGGAGCGATTTCGGCCGTGGTCAACAGGGCGCCGCCGGCGATGCCGCCGCAGAGCGCCTTGGCCAACGTCATGACGTCCGGCGTGACGTCGAAATGTTGGTAGGCAAACCACTCGCCCGTGCGGCCGCAGCCGGTTTG
Source organism: uncultured Planctomycetia bacterium (assembly GCA_963699445.1). Classification (GTDB taxonomy): domain Bacteria; phylum Planctomycetota; class Planctomycetia; order Pirellulales; family PALSA-1355; genus CAWCAX01. The sequence continues at coordinate 243,530 of CAVOTX010000010.1, read as the reverse complement.
CACCTCGTCGAAAATGAGCAGGATACCCTCGTCCGTGGTCAGCTCGCGCAAGCCTTGCAAGAAGCCATCGGGCGGAATGACAACGCCCCCCTCGCCTTGCACCGGCTCGATCATGATGGCGGCCGTCTCGTTGTCGACCAGCCGTCGGACCGCGTCCAAGTCGCCAAAGGGGGCGTAGACGAAACCGGCCATGAGCGGGCCCAATCCGGCATGGTACTTGGGCTGGGCCGTGGCGGCCGTCGAACCCAGGGTGCGGCCGTGAAAGCCCCCTTCGAAGGTGATGATCTTATAGCGCTCCTTGGGCGTGTGCAGCCGGGCCAGTTTGATCGCCGCTTCGTTGGCCTCGGTGCCCGAGTTGCAGAAGAACGCCTGGCCGCCAAAACTGCGCTCCGAGAGGGCCTTGGCCCACAGGCCTTGGGCTTCGGTATGCCAGGTGTTGGGCACGTGAATCAGCGTGGCCACTTGTTCCTGCACCGCTTTGACGACCGGCTCCGGGCAATGGCCCAGCAGGTTGCAACCCCAACCGGGGAAGAAATCGAGATAGCGCCGACCCTCGCTATCCCAAACGTACGAGCCCTCGCCGCGCGCCAGGACCACCGGGTAGCGCCGGTAGTTCGGTACGACGTAGCGTTTGAACAGTTCCAGTGTCTCGGCGTTCTTCAGCGTTTCGGCAACGGCCATGTTCGGTTTCTCCTGGCGCTCGGCGGAGCCTCGGGCATTACAGTTCTTGGACAAACGGGGCCACCAGCGGGTTCAACCCTCGCGGGGCAATGGCCCGTTCAGGCCGGCGAATCTTTGATGATTTCGGTGCCCACTCCCTTGGTCGTATAAATTTCCAATAGCAGCGAATGGCGGTGGCGACCGTCGATGATATGGATCTTGCGGACGCCCTTGTCGAGCATCTGCAAACAGGCTTCGACTTTGGGGATCATTCCTTTGTCGATGGCGCCAGAGCGGATCAACTCGCGGGCCTTGTCGGCCGTGAGCGAGTTGATGAGCGAATCGGGCTGGTCTTTGTGCTCTCGCACGCCGTTGACGTCGCTGAGGAAAATGAGTTTTTCGGCGCCCAGCGCCTGGGCCACGGCCTGGGCCGCGGTGTCGGCGTTGACGTTGAGCTTTTCGCCTTTTTCGCTGCGGCACATGGACGGAATGACGGGCACGATGCCGGCATAGCACAAGTTGTCGATCGTGCTGCGGTCGACGCGGGTGACCTGGCCGACATGTCCCAGATCGATCGGATTGCCGTCGTCGTCGTTCAGTTTCATCCGTTCGCCCCACAAGACGTTGGTGGAGCGGAAGTTGAGCGGTGCCGCCGGCCGCCGAATTGCTCGATGCGGTCGGCGATCGCCTCGTTGGTTTCATAGGCCAGCACGCGCTCGACGATCTCGAGCGTGGCCTCGTCCGTATAGCGCCGACCGTGAATGAAGTGGGCCGCCAGGCCGGCCGCATTCCATGGCCCGGCTGATGGCCGCTCCGCCGCCATGCACGACCACGGGCCGCATTCCCACGGTTTCCATGAACACGATGTCAACCAGCAGGTGGCGCAGCGCGTTCTGGTCTTCGAGCACGCTGCCGCCGAGCTTGATGACCGTGACCTTGTCGCGGAACTGGCGGATCCAGCCCAGGGCTTCGATCAGGACGTCGGCTTTTTGAGTCGGTGTGAGGTGCACGGTTGGCGCCGGTCTCCGGCAAAGGCTGTCCAGCCTGGCGGAAACCCGTCTATTTTAAGACCGCCGCGAGGGGTGTCAACGCACCCAGGCCGGACCGTGAGTCACCGGGCAACCGCCGCCGGGGGGATTCTCCCATCGGCTGTCCGGACACCCGGATACCGGCTGGCGCGGCCGAAACCGGTCGCAACCACGCCGGAGGAGGGCTTTTCCGGTGGCATTTGATTGACATTTGCCGGAACCCCGCGATAAATTGAATGGTAAGAGAAGCGGCAGCCCTAGCTTAAGCACTTCACGAACACTCCTGTTCAAAAGCGAGTCGGGCTGCCGGCGGGGTACTGGACCAATCCCGCGCGCAGCGGAACAGAATTTCAGAGGGAATTTGCGATGGCGAAGTCGAACGCCGTTTGGGGGATCGATATTGGCCAGTGTGCGCTCAAGGCGCTGCGCTGCCGCCCAACGAGGATTCCGGCCGCATCACCGCCGACGCCTTCGATTATATCGAATATCCGCAGATTCTCAGCCAGCCCGAGGCCGATCCGGCCGAATTGATCCGCGAGCGCTCGAGCATTCCTCTCGCGCAACTCGGTGCACGGCGACCGGGTGGCGATCTCCGTGTCGGGCCAGAGCGGCCTGGCGCGGTTCATCAAGCTGCCGCCGGTCGAGGCCAAGAAGATCCCCGACATCGTCAAGTACGAAGCCCGGCAGCAGATTCCCTTCGCGCTTGAAGACGTGGTCTGGGATTACCAGCAGATGGCCGGCGGCAGCGAAGAGGAAGGCTTCGCGCTGGAGACCGAAGTCGGGCTGTTCGCCATGAAGCGCGACCAGGTGTTCCGCGCGCTGAAGCCGTTCGAGGAGCCGGCATCGAGGTCGACATCATCCAGCTCACGCCGCTGGCGATGTACAACTTACACGGTCTTCGACCAGATGCCGGATCTGCCGCCGCCGGACGAATACGATCCGGAGAATCCGCCGGAATCGGTGGTCGTCCTTTCGCTGGGCACCGACACGACCGACCTGGTGATCACCAACGGCTATCGCGTTTGGCAGCGCAGCGTTCCCTTGGGCGGCAGCCACTTCACCAAGGCCCTGACCAAGGAGCTGAAGCTCACCTTCGCCAAGGCCGAGCACCTGAAAGCGCAACGCCACGCAGGCCGAGGATCCGCAAGGCCGTGTTCCAGGCCATGCGGCCGGTGTTCAACGACTTGCTGACCGAAGTGCAGCGCTCGATCGGCTTCTTCACCAGCATCGATCGCACGGCGAAGATCGGCCGCGTGCTGGCGCTGGGCAACGCCATGAAGCTGCCCGGCCTGCAGAAGTACCTGTCGCAAAACCTGGGCTACCCCGTCTCGAGGTGGAGTCCTACCGCGGGCTGAGCGGCTCGGCGGTCATCTGCCGCTCCGGCCTTCAAAGAGAACCTGCTCAGCTTCGCCGTTTGCTACGGGCTGGCCTTGCAGGCGCTGGGCAAGGGCAAGCTGTCCACCAACCTGTTGCCCCGGGAGATCGTCGCCGACCGCTTGATCCGCGACAAGAAGCCCTGGGCCGTCGGCCTCGTGGCGGCGATCTTGTTGGGCTGCTCGATCAGCTTCCTGGGCCATTGGCGGGCCTGGAGGTCCGCGCAAGTGAGCCTTTTCACGACCGCCATCAGCCAGGCAGACGCGGTCAAGACCAAGTCGAAGAAGTTCACCGACGACTATCAGACCAACCAGAAAGTATTCCAAGATTTCGATCAGATGGGCAAGAATATCGTCGGCGGGGTCGAAGGCCGATTGCTGTGGATCGAAGTGCTCAAGGCCATCGACTATTGCTTGCCTCACGATCCCGACGGCCGGCCGAAGCCGAAAGACATCCGCGACCGCAATGAGTTACACATCACCGAGGTCGAGTGCGAGCACCGCGCCGACCTGGCCACCTGGTATACCGAAGTCCAGTCGAAGATCGACGAGGCCAATCGCACCGCCGGCGGTGGCGCTGCCGCGGCGCCCTGCGCGCGCCGCCGGTTTTCCGCCCGCCCCAGGCGTGCCGTCCGCCGCATGCCGAATCCCGCAACACCCAATCCGGCAGTGCCCAATCCCGCGGCGCTGCCCGGCGTCAAGCCGGCTGTGCCCGTGCCGGCGGCTGTGCCCGGTGCCAATCCGTCGGCGGCGCTGCCGCTGCCGGCGCGACTCCTGCTGCCGGACCCACTGGCGAGGGCTGGATCATTCAACTCCGGGGTTACCACTATCACAACAAGAATCGGGGGTTGGAAGGGGCGCAGTACGTCCGCGAACAATTCCTGAAGAAGCTCGATTCGGGCAAGGTGGAGCTGCCGGTCGGCAAGAACCACGCAATCGAGTTGGTTTCGATCAAGGACTTGGGGGTCAGCTATCCGGTGTTGCTCAACCCCAGCCAGATTCTCGACGAATCGCTGCCCGATCCTGAAATGCAATCCGACGACGAGGAAACGGATCCGACGGCGCGTCCCAAGACCGTCAACGTACCGAGGTTCGACTTCATCGTGCAATTTTGCTGGCAGGAGACGCCTCCGAGCGTGCGTGCGAAGAAGAAGTCCGAAAGGTCGGCTGCCGCCGCCGCTGCGGCCGCCGCTGCGGCCGACCCCACGGCCGCGGGCCCGGGGGCTCCCGCGGGCGCTGTTCCCGGAGGCAGCTTGTGAAGTTCAACAACCTGAAGAATGACTGCATGTTGTAAATTCGCCGTGTGCCGGATCCGCGATCGCCACGGCCGCCGTTTGAGAACGATGTGTATTCGCTCGAATTGATTCGGTCCCTCTTGCAAGGTTTCCATTCGCGATGGACAAACTCAAAGCCTTTCTGGCGGTGATGAAAAAGCAGCACTTCTGGGTCATGACCGGCCTGGCACTGGTCGTCGGCCTGGTCGGTTGGGCGTGGGCTACGTCCACGCTCTCCAACGAGTACCGGACCAACCGCAACAAGATTGAAGGCACCTTCAAAGATCTCGACCAGTTGCGCAGCCAGGACCGCGAAAACTTGGATTGGATCAAGGGTGTTCAAGGCGAAACCGTCCATCTCAAAGCCAAGGTCAAAGCGGCCTGGGAGGAAGTTTACGCCGAACAGCGCGACAAAGTCCTGCGCTGGCCAAAGGTGCTGGGCGAGGATTTCTTGCACCGTGCCCCAGCTTCCGCCCAATGAGGAAATCCCCGTCCACCAGCGCGAGCGCTATTGGAATTATGCCCGCGAAGAGTTTCCCAGACTGCTGGAAATCATCGACGCCCGCAGCTACCTGGACCGGTCGGACGAACTCGGACAACCGCCCGAGCCGCGCGGCCGACCGGCGTCGAAATTTGGTCCGCTCGGGGTCAAGCCGCGGCCTGCTGACGACGCAGAGCAGCCGGTGGCTCACGATTATAAAGTGTTCTGGGACAAGGAGGATCAGCAAGCGATCGACAAGCATCTGGAATGGAACGACACACCCACCACGCAAGAAGTGCGGCAAACGCAGGAGGATCTGTGGGTCTATCAAACGCTGCTGACGATCATCAAGCATCTCAACGATCGAGCTGATGGCCGTCACAACGCCAAGGTCAAAGAAATCCGATCGCTGTTGATCGGGGCGAAGCGGCCCTGCGTTTTCAGGCCGGCATGGCCGAAGGCCGCATCGAACATCCCGAATCCCCCCTGCGCAAACCGGCGGGCCCGGCGGCGGTCCGGGCGGACCTGGCGGTCCGGGAATGGCCAACAAGCCAAAAATGCCCGCGCCGCCGGCGGCGACGCCCGGCATGCCGCCCGGCCAGGCAAAGGCCGCCGACGAGGGGCGTTACGTGGACGAAAAGGGCATGCCCCTGGTCGCCGGGGCCGCGGCGCCGCCGGAGTTCAAACGGATGCCGATCTTCATGCAACTGCTCTTCGACCAGCGCGAAATCTCGCGCTTGCTCGTCGAATGCGCCAATTCGCCCTTGCCCATCGAAGTCCGGCAACTGCGGGTTAGCCCGGCCGAGCCGGGTACCACCATGGTCGGCGGGCGACCGGCGCATAACGCGGGTTTGAAACTTACCCCCGGGCCGGGCGCGGGTCGGGGGGACGGCCGCAGGCAGCCAACAACAGCGACGACGAACGAGACAAGAACCCGTATGACGTAGTCGTCGAGCTGCAGGGGATCATCTACATATTCAATCCACCCGATCAAACGAAGCTTGCGCCAGCGGCAACGGATGAACCGACCACGAATGACGCGGCAACGGGCGATGCGGCAACGGGTGACGCCGGAGCCACGGGGCCAGCGGACGAGGCTGCCGATGCAACGGCTGCCCAGGGCCAGACGCCGGCGGCCGAGGGTCCGCCAGCCCGCTCGACCGACGCGACCGAAACCGACGCGGCAGACGCCGATGCCGAAGAACCGGCCGTCGAGGCGTCGCCCGACGGCGAGAAGTCCGAGGCGGGACAAAAGCAGCCGGATGACGAGGCGATGGACGATAAAGCGACGGACACGCAGTAGGAGACGAGGCGATGAAGGTCAAATTGAAGCTGAACGGTGCCGCAATCAAGGCGTTGGCGATCCAGCACGGCGAGAAGGCCGGCCTTGCCCTGGGGGTCGGCGCGTGCGTGCTGTTCATCTGGTCGGCGGCCAAGATGGACGTGCTGGGGCCCGAAAAGCAACCGACGAAGCTGGAAGAAGCAGCGAAAAAAACGGATGACCATATTCGAGATTCGAAGTGGGACCCGGTCGCCAAGGGAATCGAGGTCGTCGATTACGTGCAGCGTGCCAAGCGCGATCCGCTCGCCGACAAAGACTACCGACTTGTGCATCCCTTTAACCCGCCGATCTGGGAGTCGAAGGGGAAACGTCCCGATCCAAAGATGTTCCCGGTCGAGGAGATGCTGGCGTCGGCCGGCCTGGGTGTGTTTGCGCTTTCCAAGGAAATCGTCGAACCCGATCCGGCCGGGCCCAAGAAACCGGCCAACAAGAAAGGAACGCCCGGGCCGAAGGGAATGTCCGAACCGAAGGGAGGTCCGCTGGCCGGGGCCAAAGACAAGAAAGGCGGTCCGCCGGGCGGTCCTGGCGGTCCGCCGCGCGGCCCGAAGCAGAATCCTCCGGATATGGTGGTGCATGGGATTCGGCCCGGCCGCGATTCGGAGTTAAAGGGCTTTTCCTGGGTGGTCATTACCGGCCTGATTCCCATCGCCAAGCAGGAAGCCGAATTCGAAGAGGCCTTCCGCAACGTCATCAAACCGATTCCCGAGGCGGACGAACCGCAGTATCGGGGGTATAAAATCGAGCGCGCTGAGATCGCCGGCGATGCCGAGCCGGTTTGGCAAGAGATCAAGGTGAAGGAATACAACCAACAGTTCCGAGCGCGATGGCAAGCCGAATCGCACGAGATCATCGACGAAACCTACTCGCACCGCGGGTACACGATGCCCCTTGCGCCGCTGGTGAGCGCCGATTGGGATCCAGCCGTGGTGGGCCATCCCAAGGTGCCGCTGGCGGAAAAAGCGGGCGCGGCGGCCGCCGCACGCCCGGCACCCAGCGACGCCGCCGACGACGAGGATGACGAATTCGGCCTCAGCGGGCCCAATCCGCCCGGCAAGGCCGGTGCGCCGCCCCCCATGACGCAGCGCAAGAAGGGCCCGGGCAAGACCGGACCGCAGCGCCGGCTGGCCGATGTCGTGTTATTTCGGTTCATCGACTCCACGGTCCAGCCGGGGAAGCAGTATCGATATCACGTCAAACTGGCGCTGACGAATCCCAACTACGGCGTCACGGACAGGTATCTGCGGAATCCGGCGTCTCGAACTCAAAAAACGGTCTATTCCCCCTGGAGCGAACCGACACCGCTTGTGACTGTCCCCCGCGACATCGAAATTTTCGCCGGGCCGGTGGTCAAGCCTTCGTCGTCGGCGATGAGAGAGCCGATGATGAAAGCCATGGTCACCAAACTCGACCGCGAGCACGGGTTGAAGCTGACGGCCGAGGAAACATTCCAACGTGGATCCCTGGTGAACATCCGCAAGAAGATCGAATCCGAAGCGCCGGTCCCCGGCGACAGTCCGATCGTGGTCGACGCGCTGCTCAATTCGGATTCGGTTGTCGTCGACATCGAGGGGGGCAAACCGCTCAAGGGGCCCAAATCGCCGACGATGCCGGGCGAGATGGTAATTTTGCAGCCCGACGGCAGCCTCGTCCTGCGCGACGAGTTCGATGACGAGTCCACGTACCGCACCAATTTCCCCGACGAGGGCGTAAAGCAAACGGCCGACAAACCGGACGCGCAAACCGCCCCGAAGGAGAAGGGGTCGAAATTGGAAGCCCTCAAAGCCGAGGCCAAGAAAAAGAAAAAGCACAAGAAGAGCGCCTAGAGCCGCACCTTCGCCGATTTTCTCCAGTCGGGCCAATCGGCCGTCCCCCAATCCGGGTGGCGGCCGATTTCTTTTTTGCCTGCGGGTCGATTTTTCCTCAAGTGGCCTTGACCCGCTGTTTCCGGGCCGTTATTAATCCCGCCCTCTTCTCGATTCAGTTCCGAATTCAGTTCCCAGGCAAATCACTAGACGTCCCCGTCAGCACGTTTCCTGCGCGACCCAAGGGGGTCTGCGCCGTGACGTCGCGGGGCAAATCATTCGAGTTCGCCAGATCGGTATGCGGCTGGCGGCGTTCGTTCCGGCGGGCAGCGCCCGCCGAGTGCGCGAATCGAGATCAGGCATTGGTGCGAGTCTCGAAAGGAGAATCGTGTTGAAAACTTCGCAGCTCTTCACCGCGTCCCTCATTCTTTCCGTGGCACTGGCCGCGACGACCGCCGGCGCTCGTCCGCTGGACGTCGCGGGCCGCTGCTGGCTCTCGGCGGTGGCGGTCTCGCAGACCGCAACTCCCAAGGCGACCGACGCGGACCGGCGTGAGGTCGACAAACTCCTGATTCAAGCGCGGCAGGCAATCGCCGAAAGCCATTACGAAACGGCCGACTCGTTGATTTCGCGGGCGGAAGCGATGAAGGTCGATTTCGGACTGTTCCACGTCGGCGATACGCCCAAGAAGGCCCGTCGGGACTTGGATGCCGCAAAACACCAGGGCAAGCGGCCGATGCCGCAGAAGCCCGGTCAGAAGGCCCGCCCGGAAAACTCTGCGGACCAGGCCAAGCCTTCCCAGATCGGATCGCAGTTCGGCACCGTGACCGCCACGGCGACCGGCGGATCGCTGGCCGACGCCGACAATCTGCCGACGTTGGATCGCCGCGATACGGCGATGACCCGCGCGGGACTGGCGCGGCCGACCGAGATCAATCCGGGTGATGAGTCACCCGTGCCGGGCGAAGCCATTATGCCCAACGACAACCCGACGACCGCGCTGCCGGCCTCCTCGTCGCTGGACGTTCGCCGCAAGAGCGATGCATTGCTGGTCGACGCCCGGCGGACGCTTGCCACCGGCGACGTGCGACAGGCTACGGCGCTGGTCGAGCAAGCCAAATTGCTCAAGGTCGGTTACGGCTTTCACGATGATTCGCCGGTCAAGGTGGAATCGCTGATTCGCAAGTACAAAGAGATGTCCGAGCAGGACGGCGGCCGGCCGACGACCGAGGCGGCCCGGCGGCGCCGGACGGAAGTCTTGATGGAGGAATCCGAACAACTGATGCGCTGGGGCGAGTGCGACGAAGCCGAGCGGCTGGCGACCGACGCCGCAGGGCTGCGCGTGCCATACGGCCCGTTCGATGCCAGTCCCAAAACGTTGCTGGACCGGATCGCCGCCGAGCGCAAGCGGCGACAAGGCACGATCAAGACGGAAGCGATTGCCGCCGCCCAGACGCTGGAAACCGCCGCCGAAATGCCCGTTTTGGCGGCCACCAACGAACTGCGGGATCAGGCGCTGCAATTGACCAGGCAGGCCCGGGCCGCATTGGCGGCCGGCAAGCTCGAATTGGCCGATCAATTGGCCCGCCAGGCCGAAATGCTGCGCGTGCCCAACAATGCCTTCCGGCCGCAGGACGACCGGCCGGGTCTTGTGGCCCTGGAGGTCAGCAAGGCTCGATCCCGAGCGCAGGGCGTCCAGCGCCGGCGGCTCGATCGAAGTGGGCAATCGCTATCCGGTCACGCAAACGATTTATGACGAACAGCACGACCCGACGCGCAACGTGATCGCCGGCTCGTCCGAGCCGATCGATTCGGCCGCCGACGCAGCGGACGACGCCACGGACCGTCTGCCGAATCCGCCGGACGGCGGCGCCCCGGCGCGGTTGCCGGCCAGCTCCGAGGCCCTGAACCTGTTCCAGATGGGCGAGCAGGCATTGCGGGACCGCAAACCGGAGGTGGCGCTGCAACTCTTCCGCCAGGCCTATGTGCTGCGAGCCCAACTCAATCCGCAGACGGCCCAGCGCTTGCAGGACCACCTGCAGTTGCTGTCGGCTTCGCCAAGCGGCCGCCAGGCTCCGCCCAAAGTCATCGCCGACAGCGCGACTTCTCGCGAACAATTGCTGGGTAAGCAGCTCTCGGCCGAAGTTGCCCGCCAACAGGATGCGGCCCGCAAGATCATGGAGAAGAACCCCAAGCAGGCCGCCGAGATCATCGAGAAACTGCGAGCCACGGTCGAAGCTTCCGACGCCAACAGCGACTTGAAAGCCGTGTTGCTCAAGCGAGTCAACACCAGTCAGGCGGAGTTCGACAAGTTCGTCAGCGAGAACCGCGGACAGATCGAGCTCGACGAGCAAAACCGGGAAGTGTTGGACAAAGTCGAGATGCGTCGCCGCAAGCGGATCGAAACCGACACCAAGTTGGCCAAGCTGGTCGAGAACTACTCCCAATACATGGAGGAGCGACGCTACGCGGAGGCGGAGGTCGAGGCGAAGCGCGTGCAGGAGCTCGACCCGACCAATCCGCTCGCCAAGCAGTTGATCTGGAACGTCAAGTTGATCCGTCGCACGGCGATGTCCAAGGATATCGAAGGCCGCAAGGAGCAGGGGGTTGTCGATGCGTTCAACGACGTGGATCGGGCATCGATTCCCTTCGACACCAACAATCCCTATCAGATGCCCCCCACCAAAGAGTGGAACGATCTGACGAACAGCCGCAAGAAATACACCGGCGACAGCCGCACGCGCCGCAACGAACGCGAACTGGACATCGAGCGCAAGCTGAAGACGCCGGTTTCGGCCAACTTTCAGGACATGCCGCTCAACGAAGTGTTGCACCAGTTGGCCAGGCTGGCCGCCATCAACTTGCACCTCGACCCGAAGGGCCTGACCGAAGAAGGCGTCTCGCCCGACACCCCGGTGACCATGAACCTGGATCAGGAAGTCTCGCTCAAGAGCGCGCTCAAGCTGATCCTCGAGCCCTTGCGTCTGAGCTATGTGATCAAGGACGAAGTGCTCAAGGTGACCAGCGAACAACTGCGCGACAACGAAGTCTACACCGTGCTGTACGGCGTGGGCGACCTGGTGATTCCGATCCCGAACTTCGTGCCCAACAACCACATGGGCCTGGCCGGCTCGCTGCACGATGCGCTGGCCAGCGTTGGCCCGAGCGGCAGTTTCATGACGCCGGCATGGGCGGTCCCTCGGCCGTCGTGGCCAGCCGCGACGGCTCTACGGCCAGCGGCATGATCAATCCGGCCGTGCTGGCCCAGATGGGCAATATGGCGGGCGGCATGGGGCCGCGGGCCGGACAGCCGCAAAACGTGCCGTTTGGCCCGGGCGGCATGGGCGGCGGCCAGCAGGCCGACTTCGATTCGCTGATGGAGCTGATCACGTCGACCATTCAACCCACCTCGTGGGACGAAGTGGGCGGACCCGGCTCGATCGCCGAATTTGCCACGAACTTGAGCCTGGTCATCAGCCAGACGCAGGAAGTGCACGAGCAGATCGTCGATTTGTCGAGCAGTTGCGCCGCCTGCAGGACTTGCAAGTCACGATCGAAGTCCGCTTCATCACGCTGAACGACAACTTCTTCGAGCAAATCGGCGTCGACATGCAGTTGGATCTGCCTACCCACTGACGGCGGCGGAGTTGACCTCCTCGTCGCAGGGCAACAGTTCGGCGGTCGTCGGTTTGAATCCGCCGGCAGCCGGTGCTCCGTTCCCGAACTTCACGTCGAACCTGGACATTCCGTTCAACCAATCCAGCTTCAGCCTGGCGACACCGCAGTTCGGCCAGCCGGTCCAGGTGGCCACATTCGGCTTCGCCATCTTGAGCGATATCGAGGCCTACTTCCTGGTCAACGCCAGCCAGGGCGACCGCCGCGTCGAACGTGCTGCAGGCCCCCAAGGTCACGCTGTTCAACGGCCAGCAGGCGTTCGTTTCCGACACCACGCAGACGCCGTTCGTGATCAGCGTGATTCCGGTCGTGGGCGACTTCGCCGCGGCCTATCAGCCGGTGATCGTCGTGCTGAACGAAGGCACGTTCCTGACGGTGCAGGCCGTGATCTCGAACGATCGCCGCTTCGTTCGGTTGACCGTCGTGCCGTTCTTCAGCCAGATCGGCGATGTGCAGGAGTTCACCTTCTCGGGCACCAGCAGCACCACCAACAAACCAGCAGCAGCAACAGCAATGCCGGCGGCGATACTGCGACCAGCAACAGCGACGAACGACACGGCGAACAATACCGGCATTACCGTGCAGTTGCCCTCGTTCTCGTTCGTCACGGTGACGACCACCGTCAGCGTGCCCGACGGCGGCACCGTGCTGCTGGGCGGCATCAAGCGGTTGAGCGAGGGCCGCAACGAATTCGGCGTGCCGATCTTGAGCAAGCTTCCGTACATCAACCGTCTGTTCAAGAACGTCGGTATCGGCCGCGAAACGCAAAGCCTGATGATGATGGTCACGCCGCGAATCATCATTCAGGAAGAGGAAGAAGATCGCTTGGGCATTGCCGCCCCGTAGGCTTCTGGCAAAAACGAAATCCCCCCCGGGCCTCGGCGGTCGCTCGCGACTGTCGAGGCTTTTTTTGTCGCTGGGCGCGGTGCTCGCGTCAGGCGTCCGGTGTTGTGGCCCCCGCCCTGCGCGGATCGGTATCGCGGATGATTTCGCTGATTCCCGGTCTGATTGAAGCCCTTGTAACCTTGGTTCGCGCTGGAGGATCTCCAGGTGCGATCCGAACGCCCCGTCGCGGCGGAAACGCTCGGCTTGGCCGGGCGAGATCAGATGCCCCGCCAACAGCGAGTCGATCCGCCGCGCGTCGACCGGCCAAGAGTCGGCCCGGGTAAACGCCTGCCGCAAAAAGGCGAAATCGGTGAACGGCTTCATCGATTCCACCTCCACGCCAAGCAGTTGCTCGCCGGGCACGGTCGAAATCGAACCGGCACTCCAGGTGGTGCATCCCGGCGGCCAAAAACGCCTCGCCGTGGAGCCGGCACCACAAACCCACGGTGCCCAACTGGTCGCGCGGGGCGAGCGGCTGATGGGCAAAATCGCCGGTCACCTCTTCGCGGCGTCAGGTCGACGTCGGCAAACATCACGATTCCGCAGGCCGTCTGTTCGACGACCTGAGCTCCCCAGCCCGCGTCGCGGCCGCCATAAAATCGCTCGCGGCATTGAAAGCCCAACTGCTCGAAAATGCGCGATCAGCCGCGGAAAATGCGCGCGGCTCGAGCGGTACGTGTGGTGATCGTGGTTGGCCCAACCCAAACCCAGCGCGTCTTGCCGGGCCTTTTGCACCTGGCCGGCCCGATTGCGGCGTTGCCAATACTCGCGCTCGGCCGCAAAAAACAGGTCGCAAGTGCGGTTCACGCCGAGTTCGCCGATCGCCCTGGCGATGAGTTGCCGAGCGTGGTCGAAGCCTCGCTCCTCGGTGTCGAAGTGCCGCGCGCGGCGACGAAACGCTTCCCCATGTTCGAGCACGGCCCGCAACGTGTCGGCCGGGACCGGCAGCGGCTTGAGCCCTGCGGTCGCCGTGCCGTTCCACCACCCACAGTTCGGCCTGGTTCGAGCTGAACAGCCGCGCTTTCGCAATGCAGCCAGGGGCGGCCCTTCGATTGCCGTGCCTTCCAGCCCCTGGGCCAGCAGAAAATCCGTCACCGACTCGACCTTGATTGCCAGGCCCGAGTCCGCTTGCCGATAAAAATGAATCGTCGGAAATAGCGCCTCCGGATGCCGCCACTGTTCGTGGCCGTCGACTGCCGCCGGCTCGAACCCCAGCTCGCGCAGCTGGCGCTCGTTGGCGGCTGATTCTTTCAGCCCCAGATGATCGATCCAGTCGACCAACCGCGTGCCGGTTTCGTCGAGCAATCGCCGGGCCAGCCGCGCGGCGGGCGGACAGACGGCCGACAAGGATTCGACCAATTGATCGACGAATCGGGCCGCATCGGGCTGCGGCGTCCAGACAAATGTGTCCAGCGGGTGGTCGGTGCTTGTGGCCATCGGTCGCTCCTTCGGCATGAATTGCTCCTATCCACAGCCGTCGCCGGCTGCTCCCGCTATAATTTTAGGGTGCAACCGGCCGCCGGGCGAACCGCTTTTTTGCCGCCGCTCGCTGAGGTGTGCGGTTTTGTCCCGTTTCTGCGTCCGGACGTGCTCTTTCACACTGGGTTTTTTCGCCTCCGATCTCCAAGAGTCGCTTATGCATCGCGTTCTGCTGCTGGGGGCCGGCAAGATTGGCCGGATGATCGCCCGTTTCTTAAGTTATACGCCCGACTACGAACTGCTGGTGGCCGACGCCGATCCGGCGGCCCTGGAGCGGGTGCGCGGCCAGTGCCGGGTCGAAACGGCCCTGCTCGATGCCCACAACGCCGACGATCTGCCGCGCTTGCTCGCCGGACGGCAGGCCGTCATTTCGGCTTTGAGCTATCGGTTCAACCCGGCGGTCGCCCGCGCGGCGCTGGCGGCCGGTGTCAGTTACTTCGACCTGACCGAAGACATCGCCACCAGCCACGAGGTGCGAAGCCTGGCCGGCCAAGCCCGCGAGGGGCAGATTTTCATGCCGCAATGCGGTCTGGCCCCGGGCTTCGTGTCGATCGCCGCCAATTACCTTACCGGCTGCTGCGATACGGTCGACTCGGTCTACATGCGGGTGGGCGCGCTGCCGCAGTTTCCGACCAACGCCTTGCGCTACAACCTGACCTGGAGCACCGACGGCCTGATCAACGAGTATTGCAATTTCTGCCAGGTGATCCACGATGGCCGGCTGCTGGAAGTGCTGCCGCTGGAAGGGCTCGAACACTTCTCGCTCGACGGCATCCGCTACGAAGCCTTTAACACCTCTGGCGGGCTGGGAACTTTGTGCGAGACGCTCGAGGGCCGTGTCCGCTCGCTGAACTACAAAACCGTCCGTTACAACGGCCACCGCGACCTGATGCAGTTTCTGATCCGCGAACTGCGGCTGGGCGAGCGCCGCGAGCTGCTCAAAGAGATTCTGGAAAACGCCATTCCGATCACCTTGCAGGACGTGGTCGTCATCTTTTGCACCGTCACCGGCCGCCGCAACGGCGAACTGGTGCAGGTCAGCGACGCGCGCAAGATCTACCAGCAGCTCGATCGACGGCGAGATCTGGAGCGCGATCCAGATCACCACCGCGGCCGGCGTCTCAGCGGTGGTCGACCTGTTCTTTGCCGGCCAACTGCCGACGCAGGGTTTCGTGCGGCAGGAGCAAGTCGATTTCGAACTCTTTCTGGCCAACCGCTTCGGTCAGTACTACCTCTGTCCCACGTCGCATCCGCTTCCTAAGCCGCGATTCGATACGCTCGGAGCCGAACATGTCGATTGATGTTTCCGGATTGCTGGCCGAGTTGTGCGGCCCACTCGCTGGGCGGCGCGACGTCGCGGATGGCGTCGGGCGCAGCCTGGCCGTCCGCTCGCCGATCGATGGCAGCCTGCTGCACGAGTTGGTGGAAGACTCATCCGCTGATGTCGTGGCTGCCGTTGCCCGCGCGGTCGATGCGTTCCGCGCCTGGCGGCTCGCTCCGGCCCCGCGCCGCGGCGAACTGGTGCGGCGGATCGGCTTGCGTCTGCGGGAACAGCAACGGCCGCTGGCCGAGCTGGTGACCGCCGAGACCGGGAAGATCACGGCCGAAGCGCTGGGCGAAGTGCAGGAGATGATCGACATCTGCGATTTTGCCGTCGGCCTGAGCCGGCAGTTGTACGGACTGTCGATTGCCAGCGAACGCCCGCAACATCGTCTGATGGAACAGTGGCATCCGCTGGGCCCGGTGGGCGTGATTTCGGCTTTCAATTTTCCCGTGGCCGTTTGGGCCTGGAATGCCATGTTGGCGTTGGTCTGCGGCGACACGTTGATCTGGAAGCCTTCGGAAAAAACGCCCCTCTCGGCGCTGGCCTGCCAGGCGATCGTCGAGCGGGTGGTCGCCGAAATGCCTGATGTGCCGGCCGGAGTGAGCAATCTGGTGATCGGCGGGCGGGAAGTGGGGCAGGCCCTGGCCGCGTCGCCGGACGTGCCGCTGATCTCGGCTACCGGCTCGGTGCCGATGGGCCGCGCCGTGGCCCAAACGGTGGCCGGCCGGTTGGGCCGCTCGCTGTTGGAATTAGGCGGCAACAACGCGGTGATCGTGGCGCCGTCGGCCGATCTGGAACTGGCCGTCCGGGCGATCGTATTTTCGGCCGCGGGCACTTGCGGTCAGCGCTGCACGACGGTGCGGCGACTGATCGTCCACGAGAGCATCGCCGACAAACTGCTCGAGCGGTTGCTCGCCGTCTATGCGCGACTGCCGATCGGCGACCCACGCAAGGGCGGCGTGCTGGTCGGACCGCTCGTCGACGAGCCGGCCTTTACCGCCATGCAGAAAGCGCTCGAGCGGGCAGCGGCCGAAGGGGGCCGCGTGCATGGCGGCACGCGCGTGACCGACGGCGTGCCGGCAGGCGGCTATTACGTGCGGCCGGCGATCGTCGAGATTTCGCCCGCGGCCAAGATCATCCAGCACGAAACGTTCGCGCCGATTCTGTACTTTCTCCGTTACCGGGCGTTCGACGAGGCGATTGCCTGGCAGAACGGCGTGCCGCAGGGGCTCAGTTCGGCGATCTTCACGACCGACGTGCGTGAGGCAGAGTTATTTTGCTCGCCGGCCGGCTCCGACTGCGGGATCGCGAACGTGAATCTCGGCACCAGCGGGGCCGAGATCGGCGGTGCGTTCGGCGGCGAGAAGCAAACCGGCGGCGGCCGCGAGAGCGGCTCCGACTCCTGGAAGACCTACATGCGCCGGGCAACGAATACGGTGAATTACTCGAGCCAATTGCCGCTGGCTCAGGGCATTCGGTTTGAAGCGGGGCAATGAGGGGCTGGAGGCTAGGGGCTAGGAGAGCACGAGCCGGAAGGC
Source organism: uncultured Planctomycetia bacterium (assembly GCA_963699445.1). Taxonomy (GTDB): domain Bacteria; phylum Planctomycetota; class Planctomycetia; order Pirellulales; family PALSA-1355; genus CAWCAX01. Next base: position 226,669 of record CAVOTX010000010.1, on the reverse strand, counting down.
GCGGACGTCGGCGTTGAAATCCCACTGCGGGATGCCGAACGCGAATGCTCGCCCGGCATCGTCCCATTTGGCGATCGTCAGCCCCTGGCCCCGAGCTCTTCGGGCGTTCGGCGTTCGGCTGGCGCAAAGCGGTCTTGCAGGGCCTGCACGCCCATCTCTTCGTGACGCAGGGCTTCCATCGCCTTGACCGCGGCGTCGGCCGCTTGAATCGTGGTGATGCAGGGCACGCCGTGAGCCACCGCCGCAGAGCGAATGCGGCCTTCGTCGGTGCGGGCACCCTTGCCGCTGGGCGTGTTCATGATCAATTGCACGCCGCCGTCGACCAGGTAATCGAGCAGATTGGGATGCCCTTCTTGCAGCTTGTTGACGTGCTGTACCTGGATGCCGGCTTCCTCCAACCGCCGGGCGGTCCCTTCGGTGGCCATGAGCGTGTAGCCCATCGCGGCCAGGCGGGCGGCCAGGTCAACCATGTGTTGCTTGGCGGGCGAAGCCACGCTGATGAAGATCGTGCCCTGTGCCGGCAGCACGGTTCCGGCGGCCAACTGGCTCTTGGCGAAGGCGATCGAGAAATGCTCGCTGACGCCCATGACTTCGCCGGTGGAGCGCATTTCGGGCCCCAGCACGATATCGACGCCGAGGAACTTGCGGAACGGAAACACGCTTTCCTTGACCGAGACGTGGCTGGGCACGGGATCGCGATCGATGCCCAACTCGGCCAGCGTCACCCCGGCCATCACTTTGGCCGCGATCTTGGCGATCGGCAGACCGGTGGCCTTGGCCACGAACGGCACGGTGCGGCTGGCCCGGGGATTGACCTCGAGCACGTACAATTGGCCGTCGTCTTTCTTGATGGCGAACTGGATGTTCATCAGGCCCACCACGCGCAGCTTGCGGGCCAGAGCGTGGGTGGCTTCGCGGATTTCGGCCAGGATCGGGCCGGCCAGGCTGTAGGGCGGAATCGCGCAGGCCGAATCGCCCGAGTGGATGCCGGCCTCTTCGATGTGCTCCATGATGCCGGCGACGATCACCTTCTGCTGGCCGTCGCAGATGGCGTCGACATCGACCTCGGTGGCATCTTCCAGAAACTTGTCGATCAGCACCGGCTGTCCCTGTGCCACGACAAAGGCCTCGGCCACGAACCGTTCGAGCTGCGCGTTGTCGTAACAGATTTCCATCGCCCGGCCGCCCAGCACGAAACTGGGGCGCACCAGGACCGGATAGCCGATCTTGGCCGCCTCGACCCGGGCCTGGGCCATGGTCCGGGCGATGCCGTTGGGCGGTTGCTTGAGGCCCACCCGCCGCAGCAGCGCGGCGAACTTTTCGCGATCTTCGGCGTCTTCGATCGTGTCGACGCTGGTGCCGATGATCGGCACGCCGGCCGAGGCCAGCGCCCGCGCCAGGTTCAGCGGCGTTTGGCCGCCGAACTGCACGATCACGCCGTCGGGCTGCACGCGGTCGCAGATATTCAGCACGTCTTCGGTCGTCAGCGGCTCGAAGAACAGCAGGTCGCTGGTGTCGTAATCGGTGCTGACGGTTTCGGGATTCGAGTTGACCATGATCGACTGGATGCCCAGTTCGCGCAGGGCGAAGCTGGCGTGGCAGCAGCAATAGTCGAACTCGATCCCCTGCCCGATGCGGTTCGGCCCGCCGCCCAGAATCATGATCCGCCGCTGGCCGGGCAGACGGGCCGGCGTTTCGTCCTCGTCTTCGTAGGTCGAATAGTAGTAGGGCGTGTAGGCTTCGAATTCGGCGGCACAGGTGTCGACCGTTTTGAATGTGGCCACGATCCCGCGGCGCTTGCGCTCCTGGCGGACTTCCATCTCGGGCGTGTCCCAGATGGTCGCCAATTGCCGGTCGGAAAAGCCGGCCTGCTTGGCCCGCCGCAGCAGCTCGGTGCTCGACCGATTCGATGCCCGGCATGCCGGCGCAGCTCATCTTCCAGCTCGACGATCTCGGCCAGATGCGTCAGAAACCAGGGATCGATGTGAGTCAGCGCGTGGATTTCGTCGACCGACATGCCGCTTTTGAAGGCGTAGCGCAGATACCACACCCGCTCGTCGTTGGGACGCGAGAGTTTGGCCCGGATTTCTTCTCGCGAGGGCTGCTGCGGCGTGCCCCAGCGGTCCTTGTCATCGCAGCCGAAACCGAAACTGCCGACTTCCAGCCCGCGCAGCGCCTTCTGAAACGATTCTTTGAACGTGCGGCCGATGGCCATCGTTTCGCCGACGCTTTTCATTTGCGTGGTCAGGGTGGAATCGGCCTCGGGGAATTTTTCGAAGGCGAACCGCGGGATCTTGGTCACCACGTAATCGATCGTCGGCTCGAAGCAGGCCATCGTTTCGCGGGTGATGTCGTTGGGCAATTCGTGCAGCCGGTAGCCGACGGCCAGCTTGGCGGCGATCTTGGCGATGGGGAAACCCGTGGCCTTGCGGCCAGCGCGCTGGAGCGGCTGACGCGCGGATTCATTTCGATGACGATCATCCGGCCGTTCTTGGGATTGATTGCGAACTGGATGTTCGAGCCGCCGGTCTCGACGCCGATCTCGCGGATCACGGCCAGCGACGCGTCGCGCATCCGCTGGTATTCCTTGTCCGTGAGCGTCTGGGCCGGGGCCACGGTGATCGAATCGCCGGTGTGAACGCCCATCGGATCGAAGTTTTCGATCGAGCAGATGATCACGACGTTGTCGTCGGCGTCGCGCATCACCTCCATCTCGTACTCTTTCCAGCCGAAGATCGACTCTTCGATCAAGCACCTCGGTGACCGGCGAAAGCTCGCAGCCCGCGGCGGACCATGTCGTCGAATTCGGCCGCGGTTGTAGGCCACGGCCGAGCCGCTGCCCCCCATCGTGAAGCTGGGACGCAGCACGCAGGGCAGGCCGATGGCCCTGCAGCACCTGGCGGGCTTCGGCCAGGTTGTGCACCGTTTGGCCGCGGCAAACCTCCAGGCCGATTTTCTCCATGGCCTGCTTGAACTCTTCGCGGTTCTCGGCCTTCGGGATCACGTCGGGCCGAGCACCGATCATCTCGACGCCGTATCTTTGCCAGCACGCCGTGCTCGGCCAGTTCCATCGCCAGGTTCAAGGCGGTCTGGCCACCCAGTGTCGGCAGCAGGGCGTCGGGCCGCTCGGCTTCGATCACCTTGGCCACCATTTCCCAGGTCAAAGGCTCGATGTAGGTCCGATCGGCCATGCCGGGATCGGTCATGATCGTGGCCGGGTTCGAATTGACCAGCACGACCTCGTAGCCTTCCTCGCGCAGGGCCTTGCAGGCTTGCGTGCCCGAATAGTCGAACTCGCAGGCCTGGCCAATGACGATCGGACCCGAGCCGATCAGCAGTATTTTGTGAATATCGTCGCGACGCGGCACGGTTTTTGGTCCTTTGCCCCCGAGCAAGCTCTCTGCTGGCTGTAAAATCCCTCGAAATTACCACACGGCCAGCCGATGCTTCAAGGGGCAGCGAGATTGACAGCAACCCTTCGGGCTGGTGAAATTAGTGATACAAAGCCCTTTGTCCCCGCCGGGTTGCGGCCAGAGGGGGCATTTTTTCCGATCGATAGCGTTGAGTATCATGGGACCTGCTGCGGACGGCGTAGTTTGATCCAGCGCATTTGCGGAGACACATCGTATGTTGCGTGCAAAGGCGGCTTTCGATGTCTTGCTATTGGCAGCCGTGGCGATCGCGGCGCTACGGCCCGCGCACGCTCAGGCTGGCGCAACTACAACAACGGCCGCAACTCCGCGGCTGCCCGGCAGGCGATGATCAATTCGCTGCAACAGCAATTGACGCAAGCTCGGCAAATGCTGTCTGCGGCTCAGGCCGAGATCGCGCAGGCCCAAGGCAAGATCGACGAATCGAAATCACGCGTCGAAACCGCCAAGAGCGCGCTGGAGTCGGTCCGCTCCGAAAAACGCAACTCGCGTCAAACGCTCGATCAACTCGAAGCCGAGTTGATCGAGAAAGCCGGCCCCGATTCGGAAATCGGCCAGGCCCACGCCGAATTGCTGGCCGCCGAAGAAGCACACGCCACGGCCAAGAAAAACGTTTTGAACAGTGCCGAGTATAAGGACAAAATTGCCGCGATCGAACCGGACCAGCGATCCAAGCAACTGCCGCTCGTCCTCAAAGAAACGCTCAAGGAGGATGCCGATTACCAGCGCCGCCCGCGGCCGGCTGACTCTGGCCAAGAACCATTGGGGCGGAGTACGCACGGCCATGCTGCAGGCCAGCGACGAGTGGATGGCGGCCTCCAAGGTCATGCGAGATTCCCACCTGGAAGAAACCAAGGCCGATGGCGAGGCCCGGGCCGGCGCGATGGCCCGTATGCCCGCCGCCGCCAGAATGCGCGACGCCAAGGACGTGGCCGATACCGCCATGCAAGTGATCGCGAATTGCGAGTATCAATTGCGAGCGCTGGGCGTCAACCCGGCGCCCCCCGCCAAGACAACGGGCAATCGCTAGCCGTCGGCAATCCACGATCGCTCTTGCCGGCCGATGTTCCGGTCCGCCCGCGTTCGTGGCGGTCAGTGTTCGTGACGCTGCGGGTCGCGATCGTGATGCTGCTGATCGCGATGGAAGTGCAGCTTGGGCAGGGCTGCGAACAGGCGCAAAATGCCGTCGTCGGTCACCTGCGAACCATCCAGGTACAACGATTCGAGCCGTCGCATGCCGTGCAGTTGATCCAGCCCGGCATCGGTGATCGGTACGTCGATCAAATGCAAGAACCGCAGGCTTTTGAAGTGCGGCAGGCACTCCAGGCCGGCGTCGGACAATCGCGGGCTGCCCAAGCGTAGCAACTCCAGGTGCGGCAATGCCGCCAGAGAGCACAGTCCCGCATCCGTGATCTGGGCTTGTGGCAGGTTGAGAACCCGCAGATTTTCGAGCCCCGTTAGCGCTTTCGACGCCGGCATCACCGATCCGGCCGCCGCGGATGCGCAACTGCTCGAGCGACTTGAGGCCGGCGAGCTGCGCCAGGCCCTGGTCCGAAACATCGGCCCGATCGAGCACGATCTTCTCGAGCGTGATCAGGTTCGCCAGCCGTGCCAGGTCCGCGTCGCGCACGATTTCGCCCGTGACGACGATCTGGTCGGCGTCTCCGCGCAGTACGGCTTGCACCTGCGCGTTGAACGACGGTTCCGGGGCAGCCAATCCAACCGGCCCGGTGGTACCGCAACCAGCCAGCAGCAAAGGGCAGGCTGCCGCGATCGCCAGCCAGGCACATCGCGCGTGCTTCGAAGCGGCACCGCGCATTGCCGCAATCGCGGCCGCCGACACATTGCATGAAACGCGTCGTGTATTCATCCCGCGAGCTTAGCAGGCCCGGTCGTATCGCAGCAATCCGCGGCCCGGTTACGGTTTCGATTCCGCCGGGTTGGCGGCTTTTTCTTGCGTGGTCGCTGCCGCCGCTTCCGTTTCGGCTGCCGTGCGCAGTTCTTCCAGCAGGCGGCGGACGGTCTCGTGCTCGACCGCCGTAGCACGCACGACCAGCCCAGTGCCATAGGGAACGACTTTGAAGCCGGACGCCACGACGTCGCGAGTGGCGTCGGGCAGGGGCTGTTGGTCCGCGCCGACGCTGGCGACCGCACCGATGTCGAGTAGTCGGACGACCTCAACCACCTGGGTAAGCTGATTCGGCTTCGCCCAGGCACAAGCGTAAAGCCGTACCACCAAGTCCCGCTGAGGGCTGTTTTCGGGCGTGATCAGCAACACTTCGCCATCGACGACGTAGGTCAAATTCAGACGGTGAAGCATCAGATCCAGCGCCGCCCCGAGCAAGATGCCCTGCAGGTTGCATGTTACCGGCTCGCACAGGCTGATGGTCGCGTCTTCGAGCGCTTTGGCGTCAATCTGGATCTCGATGTTATGCCGAACCTTGAGGTAGTCGACTACGTCTTGAAGCGGTGCTTCGACGAATTCGAATTGCGCCGGCTCTGTCAGCACTTTGCAAATTCGCGGATCCGCCTGCCGTCGCCAGCTTGATCGGCGCCGCGGTTCTGGGCTCGGCCGGGAATGGACTGGCGGATTGCGTTGCGACGGGCGGCCGGTCGTCGATCAAAGCCTGTTTCGACCGCAGGGACTTTCCGGGCCTGTCGGCCCGCAATGCGGCCGGCTGGGCAGCGGCCTGCGGCACGCCCGTCTCGGCGCTGAGCGTCAAAAGGGCAGCCCCGCCCGCCAATACCGCTATGGCAACCACGAAACCGACGATCGACCTGCGCATAGAAACCTCCTCTTCGTCAGAACCTGCGGCGAACGCCGCGTGGATGAATGATCCGTGAGCGAGAACTTGTTCCGGAAGTCCTTGCCCAACGAGCATCTTACTCCGGTCGCACGGCGCGGGCAATCGATTTAGCGCCCTTGCATCATGCGGGCTTTTGCCATGGCGTCTTCCGCTTCGGGAATTTTTCCGCCGCGCTGATACGTGACGCTCATGGCCGTGAAACTGAAGGGGTCGTTCGGCTCGAGGCTGGCAGACCATCAGCCCGTGACGGATCGCGTCGTCGTGGCGCTTCAGCCGGCCATAAATCACGGCGATACGCCGAATGGGCCAGTGCGTAATTCGGGTCTTGAGCCACCAGCTCGAGCAGTTTGGCGACCGCGTCATCGAGCTTGCCGTCGTCCTTGAGTTTTTCGGCCTGGTCGTAAAGTTGTTCGTTGGTCGGCATGCGGTCCCGGGCTCCTGAAAATCCAAATCGGTTGAAAACGTTGGGCCCCTAGAGTTTACCAATCTTGCCCGACCTTCGCGCGGGGGCCGGTTGCCCGCTGTCGCCTGGATGCGGCGAGGATCGGGCATCCCCAGGCCGCCAGAAAACGGGGCCAGAAGACGGCGAAAAAACCGGGGGCCGCGTTGCAACCGGCGTTTTGTTCCAGATTTGGGGCATTTCGCCGGCAGCCTCAGACCGCTAGAGGGGTGGTGCTCGAGGCGTCAAAATCGGCACTTTGAGTTGAACTGCTTCTCGTGGACTAACCGATAACAACCCACGGAGCGAGCATTCACTCTCCGACCAGCCGCCGCCGGCTGCACCCGAAGCACCTCGCCACGCCCGCGCAAGGGTCCCAGCCCTGGGACGATGACCAGCAAACGAGCCGGGCCTCCCAGCTGCCCAAAGGGACTCGCGGTGAATATCCACCCTCAAGCGATTGTCAGCCCCCAAGCCAAACTCGGTCGCGATATCGTCGTCGGTCCGTTTGCGATCGTCGAAGCGGACGTCGCCATCGGCGACGGATGCGAACTGGCGGCCGGCGTGGTCGTCAAGAACGGAACGACCTTGGGAGCGGGCAATCGGGTGCTGGAGGGGGAGCGTGATCGGCGGACTGCCGCAGCACACGCGGATGCCCGAGCGATTGGGCCGGCGTGGTCGTGGGCAGCAACAACACGATTCGCGAGCACTGCACGATTCACCGGGCCTTGCACGAAGGCGCGGCGACGGTCGTGGGCGACAACAATCTGATGATGGTCTGCGCACGTGGCCCACGATTGTCAGGTGGGCAATAACATCATCTTCGCCAACAACACGCTGCTGGCCGGTCACGTGGCCGTCGAGGATCGAGCCTTCCTGTCGGGGGCCGTCGGGGTGCACCAATTCTGCCGCGTTGGGCGGCTGGCGATGATCGGCGGCCACGCTCGCGTAGTCCAGGACGTGCCCCCCTACGTAATGGTCGACGGCTTGAGTGGATGCATCGTGGGCTTGAACCTGGTGGGCCTGCGTCGCAACGGCTTTGTCGCCGAAGAGATCGCCGATCTCAAAGCGGCCTACCGTTTGATCTATCGCAGCGGCCTGCCTTGGAACGAGATCCTGCGAGAACTGCAGACTCGCTATTCGCACGGACCGGCCGCCGAATTCCACACGTTTCTGTCCCAGGGCAAGCGCGGTTTCGTGCAGGAGCGAAGGATGCCGCCCACGGCGACACTCAAGATTCGCCGCCCCACGGACGACGAAGACCAGGCCGATCAGGCCCAGAAAAAGGCCGCCGGCTAGACCCTATCCGGACCGTCTGGCGCCACCTCGAAGCGAGCGCGGCCGGGCCGAACAAGATCCGCCGGCGCGATGGCCCCCGCCGAGGGAGGCCGGTCGCAGGTCAGCAGACAATTCTGTCGAGCGGGCCGGCACTTCTGGGGCCAGCCGCATCCGGCTATACTAGGAATTGCCGAAGCGGCCATCTTGCGGGCTAGCGCCACATCCGCGCGACACGTCGACCCCCAGGCCCTGACTCCGGCCGCGGAGTTTCCGCAGGGGGCGGCCATGCACGAAACGATGGAGTTGCTCTGTCCGGCCTGCGGTTGGAGCAAGTCCTGCGGTCCGTTGGCGATGCTCGAGCAACTGCGCAGCGTGCAAATGCTGAGAGCCGGCGCGATCGTGGAGCCTGCCATGCTGACCGAGTTGTTCGTCGCGGCCGCCGGCAAGTCGACTTGCCCCGACTGTGGCCGCGCGGGTCTGGCGGCCATTCCGGAGGACCCCTCGGCTGTCCAATGGCCCGGCGGCCGACTGTGCGAGATGTGCGGCCGCCCCATCCCCCGCGAGCGACTCGCGGCGCTGCCCGGCACGAAGCATTGTGCCAATTGCCAGCAGGCCATCGAGCGCGGTCAGGATGGCGGCGAAGCCGACTACTGCCCGCGTTGCGGCACGGTGCGGCAATTGCGGCTGACGCGCTCGGACGGTCTGACGCGCTACGCGATGTTCTGCCCGGCATGCCACCGGTAGCGCGCCGCCGGGATGCGCCTGCTTGTCCGGGTCGATTCCACGATCCTGATGCATTCTTGATGCGTCGGCCGCAGTCTTGACACCCATTTGACGGGGATCCCGCTACAGTTATTCGATAGACAGATGAGCAGCCGTCGAGTGCGGGCTGCAAGTTCGGTGTTCTGGAGCCACGCGGTGAGGCCGGCCAATAACCCGGCAGGAGAGGAATCGATGCCCGACTTGATTTTTGTGGTCGTCACCTTGGCGTTGTTCGCGGTTTCGTTCGGGGCTGTGGCGTTTTGCGAAAAGCTTTAAGAGAGCAACCAGCGAGAAAGACCAAGACATGAGCGGAATTTACCTGGTGGGCAGCGTCGTGGCGGCACTGCTGCTCGTTTACCTGTTTGTGGCCTTGCTGCGGCCGGAGTGGTTTTCATGAATGCCAACATCTGGATCCAACTGACACTTTACGTCGTCGTGCTGGTGCTGCTGGTCAAGCCGCTGGGCACGTTACATGGCCCGGGTGTTCGAGGGTCAGCCCTGCGGGCTGGACCGAATCTTCGGCGGCTGCGAGCGCGCCATCTATCGTCTGTGCCGGCGTCGATCCGGCGCAGGAGATGAGCTGGAAGACCTACGCCTGCGCGATGTTGGTGTTCAATGCGATCGGCTTCGCTGTTGTCTACGCACTGCAGCGCCTGCAGCACCTGCTGCCCTGAATCCGGCGAGGCTTCGGCGCCGTCAGCCCGGACTCGTCGTTCAACACCGCGGTCAGCTTTGCCACGCAATACCAACTGGCAGGGCTATGGCGGCGAAGCACCATGAGCTACCTGACGCAGATGCTCGGCCTGGCGGTGCAGAATTTCGTTTCCGCGGCCACCGGCATCGCCGTGCTGATGGCGCTGATCCGCGGCTTGGCGCGGCGCACGGCCAGCACGATCGGCAATTTCTGGGTCGACCTCGTGCGCACGCACGCTTTATGTCCTGCTGCCGCTGTCGCTGGTGCTGGCCCTGGTGCTGGTCTCGCAGGGCGTGGTGCAGAGCTTCAATCCTATCGAAGCCGCTGATCAGGATCACGTGACCGCAGATCGATGCCAGCGGTCAGTCAAGGACGCCGAGGGCAAAGTCGTGACGCGAGAACAAACGCTGCCGCTTGGGCCCGGCGGCTCGCAAGATCGCGATCAAGCAACTTGGGCACCAACGGCGGCGGGTTTTTCAACGCCAACTCGGCGCATCCGTTCGAGAATCCCACGCCGCTGAGCAATTTCCTCGAGCTGCTGTCGATCCTGCTGATTCCGGCGGCGCTGTGCTACACCTTCGGCCTGATGGTCAAGGACACGCGTCAGGGCTGGGCCGTGCTGGCGGCCATGCTGGTGATCTTCGTGCCGCTGTTGGTTCTGACCGCCTGGTGCCGAACAGTCGGGCACGCCGGCCCTGGCCAAGGCCGGCGCCGACCAGACGGCCCGGCCCGTTGCAGGCGGGCGGCAACATGGAAGGCAAGGAAACGCGCTTCGGCATCGCCAATTCGGCCCTGTGGGCGGCCGCGACGACCGCCGCCTCGAACGGCTCGGTCAATGCCATGCACGACTCGTTCACGCCGCTGGGCGGGCTGATCCCGATGTGGCTGATCCAGCTCGGCGAGGTGATCTTCGGCGGCGTCGGCAGCGGCCTGTACGGCATGCTGGTGTTTGCCATCATCGCCGTGTTCATCGCCGGGCTGATGGTGGGCCGCACGCCGGAATACCTGGGCAAAAAGATCGAAGCCTACGAAATGAAGATGGCCGCGATGGTGATCCTCGTGCCGCCGCTGGTTGTGCTGGTGGGCACGGCCATCGCCGTGCTCGGTCCGGGCCTGGAGTTTGCCGATGCCGCCACCGGCGAAATCACAAGAAAGCAACCTCAATAATCCCGGCGCGCACGGGTTTTCCGAAGTGCTGTACGCCTTTTCGTCGGCGGGCAACAACAACGGCAGCGCGTTTGCCGGCCTGAACGCCAACACGCCGTTCTACAACGTCGCGCTGGGAATCGCGATGTTGTTTTGCCCGCTACTGGCTGGCAATTCCGACTCTGGCCATTGCCGGCTCGCTGGCCCGCAAAAAGCAGACCCCGGTCGGCGCCGGCACGTTGCCCACGCACACGCCGCTGTTCGTGATTTTGCTGGCCAGCGTGGTGATTATCGTGGGCGCGTTGACGTTCATCCCGGCGCTGGCCCTGGGGCCGATGGTTGAACAATTGCAGATGATCGAGTGAGTAAGCAAACCGCTTGCCTCGCGGCGAGTGTTCCAATTGTCGTAAGGATGATTGTCCCATGACTTCGCAACTCAAAGCCCGGTCTCTGTTCGATCCGCCGATCGTGCGCCGGGCGATGCTCGATTCTCTGCGGAAGCTTGACCCGCGTCACCAACTGCGCAATCCGGTGATGTTCACCGTTTGGGTGGGCAGCATGCTGACGACCGTGCTTTGGATTCAGGCCTTGACGGGTCAGGGCGAGGCCCCGGCCGGCTTCATCGCCGGAGTGTCCGCCTGGCTGTGGTTCACGGTGCTGTTTGCCAACTTCGCCGAGGCCATGGCCGAGGGACGCGGCAAGGCCCAGGCCGATTCGCTCCGCGCCGCGCGCCGCGACGTCGTGGCCAAGAAGCTGGCCTCGCCCAACCGCGATGCGAAGTACGTCACGATCGACGCCCCCGCCTGCGCAAGGGCGACATCCTGCTGGTCGAAGCCGGCGACCAGGTGCCGGTCGACGGCGAAGTGATCGACGGCATCGCCTCGGTCGACGAGAGCGCGATCACCGGCGAAAGCGCGCCGGTGATTCGTGAAAGCGGCGGCGATCGCTCCAGCGTCACCGGCGGCACGCGGGTGCTCAGCGACTGGCTGGTGGTGCGCGTGACTGCCGACCCGGGCGAGACCTTTCTCGATCGGATGATCGCCATGGTCGAAGGGGCCAAACGCCAGAAGACGCCCAACGAAATCGCGCTCGACATCCTGCTGGCGGCGATGACGATCATTTTTCTGCTGGCCTGCGTGACGCTGCTCCCCTTTTCGCTGTACAGCGTGAGAGCCGCGGGCCAAGGCAGCCCCGTGACCGTGACCGTGCTGGTGGCCCTGCTGGTGTGCCTGATCCCCACGACGATCGGCGGCCTGCTGTCGGCCATCGGCATCGCCGGCATGGATCGCATGATTCAGGCCAATGTGATTGCCGTTTCCGGTCGCGCCGTCGAGGCCGCCGGTGACGTCGACGTGCTGCTGCTCGACAAGACCGGCACCATCACGCTGGGCAATCGGCAGGCCGTCGAATTCATTCCCAGCGACGGCGTCAGCGACAAGACGCTGGCCGACGCCGCCCAGCTCTCGTCGCTGGCGGACGAAACCCCGGAAGGACGCAGCATCGTCGTCCTGGCCAAGGAGCGGTACGGACTGCGCGGGCATAATCTGAACGAATTGCACGCCGAATTCATTCCCTTTTCGGCCCAAACTCGGATCAGCGGCGTCAACATGGACGGCCGCCGGCTGCGCAAGGGATCGACCGACGCGATCGAAAACTTCGTCCGCGAACTGGGGGGCGAACTGCCCGACGACTTGCGCCGCTGCGTCGAGCGAATTGCCATGCAAGGCGGAACGCCGCTGGTGGTGGCCGAAGACCGCAAGCCGCTGGGCGTGATCTATCTGAAGGACATCGTCAAAGGCGGCATCAAAGAACGCTTCGCCGAGATGCGGCAAATGGGCATCAAGACCGTGATGATCACGGGCGACAACGCGCTGACCGCGGCCGCCATCGCCGCCGAAGCGGGCGTCGACGATTTTCTGGCCCAAGCCACTCCCGAAGCCAAGCTCAAGATGATCCGCGATTATCAGGCCGGGGGCGGCTGGTGGCCATGACCGGCGACGGCACGAACGATTCGCCGGCCCTGGCCCAGGCCGATGTCGCCGTGGCCATGAACAGCGGCACGCAAGCGGCCAAAGAGGCCGGCAACATGGTCGACTTGGACTCGAATCCGACCAAGCTGATCGAGATCGTCGAAATCGGCAAGCAATTGCTGATGACGCGCGGCGCGCTCACCACGTTCAGCATCGCCAACGACGTCGCCAAGTACTTCGCCATCATTCCGGCCGCCTTTGCCGGCACGTACCCGGTGCTCGACAAACTCAACGTCATGCGCCTGGCCACGCCGACCAGTGCGATCATGTCGGCCGTGATTTTCAACGCGCTGGTGATCATCGTCCTGATTCCGCTGGCGCTGCGGGGCGTCAAGTATCGGGCGGTCGGCGCCGGCACATTGCTGCGCGATAACCTGTTGATCTACGGTTTGGGCGGGCTGCTGGTGCCGTTTCCCGGCATCAAAATCATCGACCTGCTGCTGGTCGGCCTGGGGCTGACGGGATAGACATTCACGAACGCTTGACGGCCGCGGGCAGCCTTCTGCAGCGCGGCTGGCAGGAACGCTTTTCCGAAGGGATAAACTCATGTTCGCTCAACTCCGTGCCGCGATTTGCATATTCGTGCTGCTGACGATTGTCACCGGCCTGGTCTATCCGCTGCTGATCACCCTCGTCGCGCAAACCGTGTTTCCGCAGCAGGCAGGGGGCAGCCTGATCGTCGACGGCCAGGGACAGGTGGTCGGTTCCACGTTGATCGGCCAGCCCTTCGACGACCCGAAATACTTCTGGAGCCGCCCCTCGGCCACCGGCCCCGTGCCTTATAACGCCGCGGCGTCGAGCGGATCGAATCTGGGGCCGATCAACCCGGCCCTGGCCGAGGCGGTCGCCGGACGGGTCCAGGCTCTGCAAGCGGCCGATCCCGACAACAAAGCGCCGGTCCCGGTGGATCTGGTCACCGCCTCCGGCAGCGGGCTCGATCCGGAAATCAGTCCCGCGGCGGCCGAGTATCAGTTGGCTCGGGTGGCGCGAGTTCGCGGCATCGATCCGTCCGCCGTCCGCAAACTGGTGGCCGAGCATACTTCCGGCCGAACGCTGGGCGTGCTGGGCGAATCGCGCGTCAATGTGTTACCACTGAACCGGGCGCTGGATGCGATGGCCAGTCGCTGAGGTCGTTTCGCGAGCATTCGACGGCTGCGGCGTAGGGCCTGGTCGTGCCCGAGGGTATGATTTAGGAGCGCACGACAAATCGCTTTGGCTTCCGACGGACCCTCACCCTGCCCTCTCCCTGGAGGGAGAGGGGTTGATCGCCGACGGTATTATTCGTTCGCAGCTCAACTGGCTGCAAGGCAATCGGGATCGATCGGAGCAGGTGATTGCCGGAGCGAAGTCTGAAATTCTGCCGCACTATGAACGACGAACGTCCCGATCCGGATGCCCTGCTGGCCCGCGTCAAAGCGGCCGAGGCCAAACAGGCCCGCGGCAAGCTCAAGGTGTTTTTCGGCGCCGCGCCGGGCGTGGGTAAGACGTACGCCATGTTGGAAGCGGCCCGCAAGGTCGGCAAAGAGGGAGTCGACGTGGTCGTCGGTTACGTCGAGCCGCATGCTCGCCCCGACACCCAGGCGCTGGTGTTGGGGCTCGACGTGCTGGCCCGGCGCGAAGTCCAGTATCGCGGCGCGACGCTGCTGGAGTTCGATCTCGAGGCGGCGCTGCTCAAGAAGCCGCAGCTGATTATCGTCGACGAGTTGGCGCAGCACCAATGCGCCCGGCCTGACGCACACCAAGCGCTGGCAGGACGTCGAGGACCTGTTGGCCGCCGGCATCGACGTCTATACCACGCTCAACGTGCAGCATCTGGAAAGCCTCAACGACGTCATTGCCCAGATTACGCACGTGCAGGTCCGCGAGACCGTGCCCGACAGCGTCTTCGAGCGGGCCGACGAAATCGAGCTGGTCGACATCGCCCCCGACGACCTGATCGAACGGCTGCGCGACGGCAAGGTTTACGTGCCCGAGCAAGCCCGGCGGGCCATCGACCATTTCTTTCAAAAGGGGCACCTGATTGCCCTGCGCGAGCTGGCCCTGCGGCGATCTGCCGAGCGCGTCGACGCGCAAATGGTCGACTACCGGCAGGAGCACGCCATCGAGAGCACGTGGCCGGCGGCCGACCGGCTGCTGGTCTGTGTGGGGTCGAGCCCGATGTCGGCGCGGCTGATTCGGGCCACGCGGCGGATGGCCGCCGGGCTGCGAGCCCCTGGACGGCCCTGCACGTCGAGTCGCCCGCCGAGTCCCGCATGTCGGAAGACGACCACCACCGCCTGGCCGACAACATGCACCTGGCGGAACAACTGGGGGCCGACACGGTGACGGTTCCCGGGCAAGCGCTGGCTGACGAGGTGGTCGTCGTTCGCGCGCAGCCGCAACGTGACTAAGATCATCGTCGGCAAGCCGCAGCGCTCGCGCTGGCGGGACGCATTGTTTGGCTCGTACGTGTACGAGTTGACGCGCAAGTGCGGCGACATCGATGTCTACGTCATCAGCGGCGAGCGCGACGCGCCGCCGCCCCCCGTGCCGCGCCGGCTCCGGGAGAAGAAATCGCACACGCCCTATGTGGGTGCCCTGGCGACTGTCGCCCTCTGCACCGCCATCGGCTTCCTCACGTTCGGCGTGTTCGAGATCGTCAACATCGTAATGGTGTACTTGCTGGGCGTGTTGGCTGTTTCCATGCGCGGGGACAGGGGCCTTCGATCATGGCCTCGGTGTTGAGCGTCGCCGCGTTCGATTTCTTCTTCATCCCGCCACGCTATAGCTTTGCCGTCACCGATACGCAGTACCTGATCACGTTTCTGGTCATGCTGCTCACCGGACTGGTCACCAGCCAGTTGACGGCGCGGGTGCGGTTTGCGGCCGAAGCGGCTCGCGGCCGCGAAGAGCGGACAGCCGCTTTGTACGCCCTGGGTCGGGAACTCGCCGCCCGCGACAGCCGCACCGCCATCGCCGACACGGCGGCCCGGCACGCCGCTACCGCGGTCGATGCCGAAGTGTTCATCCTGCTGCCCGGCGAAAAGGCCCCCCTGGAATTGCACGCCGCACAGCCGGCCAGCTTGCAGCTCTCCGACCGCGTGCAGGGAGTGGCCGAATGGGTGCTGGAGCACGGACAAGCGGCCGGATTGGGCACCTCGACGCTACCGGAGGCGCTGGCACTGTATCTGCCCATCGGCGCGGGCGCGGCGTGCTGGGCGCACGGCCGGTGCGCTCGAACAAACCCTTCGATCCGATCCAGGTGCATTTGCTCGAGACGTTCGCCAGTCTGACGGCCCTGGCCATCGAACGGGCCGAGTTGGCCGAGACCGCGGAACGCAACCGCCTGCAGATCGAGGCCGAGCGCTGCGCAACTCGCTGCTCAGCGCCGTTTCGCACGATCTGCGCACGCCGCTGGCGGCCATCGCCGGCGCCAGCAGCACCCTGGTCGAGTCCGATGCCGAGCTCGACGGCCCGACGCGCCGCGAGCTGGCCGAATCGATCTACGACGAATCGGAAAGGCTCAATCGACTGGTCGCCAACTTGCTGGAGATGACCCGGCTGGAAGGGGGCGCCATCTCCGTGCGCAAGGAATGGCAGCCGATCGAGGAAATCATCGGCGTCGTGCTGAACCGGTTGAATCGGCAATTGAACAACCTGGTCGTCGAAATGCACCTCGACCCGGAGCTGCCGCTGGTGCCCATCGACGACTTGCTGATCCAGCAAGTGCTGATGAACCTGCTCGAGAATGCCATCCACTTTGCCCCGCCCGGCAGCCGCATCGATCTGTCGGCCACGGCCGGCGACAACGAAGTCAAGGTCGAGGTGGCCGACCGCGGGCCGGGCTTGAAGCCGGGAGACGAAGAGCGCGTATTCGAAAAATTCTATCGCGCTGCCGCCGACGGCTCGCGCAGCGGCGCCGGGCTGGGCCTGGCCATTTGCCGCGGAATCGTGGATTTGCACTCCGGCCGCATCTGGGCCGAAAACCGGCCCGACGGCGGTGCCGCGTTCTGCTTTACCATCCCACTGGTCGGCCGGCCGCCCGAAGTCGACCTGGTTGAGGAGGCGGCATGACCGGCGGACCCAAGATCCTGACCATCGAAGACGAGCAGGAGATCCGCCGCTTTCTGCGGGTTTCGCTCAGCCACCACGGCTACCTGCTGGTCGAAGCCGAAAACGGTGCCGGCGGAATCCTGCAGGCCGCTTCGCAGCAGCCCGACTTGATCGTGCTGGACCTCGGTCTGCCCGACATGGACGGGCTGGAGGTCATTCGCCGGGTGCGCGAGCGGAGCCAGTTGCCGATCATCGTGCTTTCGGCCCGCGGCCAGGAACGCGAAAAAGTCACCGCGCTGGATGCCGGCGCCGACGATTATCTGACCAAACCCTTTGGCGTGGGCGAACTGTTGGCCCGCATCCGTGTGGCTTTGCGGCATCAAACCCTGGGCCAGCGCAACGGCGAGGATGTGGTGTTCCAGGTCGAGCGGCTACAAGTCGACCTCGCCCGGCGGTTGGTGCTGATCGACTCGCGGCAGGTCCATCTCACGCCAACGGAGTACCGGCTCCTGACCACCCTCGTCAAGCACGCCGGCCGGGTGATCACGCACCGGCAATTGCTCAAAGAGGTGTGGGGTCCCGACAGCGTGCAGGAAAACCATTATCTGCGCGTATTCATGGCCCAACTGCGGCAAAAGATCGAATCCGATCCGGCTCGACCCCGCTATCTGCTGACCGAGCCGGGCGTCGGCTACCGGCTCGCCGCGGAGTAGGGGGCGATAAAGGATGAAGGCGGAAGGATGAAGGATGAAAAACGAAGAGGAGCTTGTGGTGACCTTCTGATTGCTCTTTCGGCGCGTTGGGCGGGCTGCCCTCCTCCTCGTTTTTCATCCTTCATCCTTCATCCTTCCGCCTTCAATAACGCGTCAGGCCGGGATCGATTTTCTCGGCCCAAGCATCGATGCCGCCGGCCATGCTTTGCGCATGAGCGAAGCCCTGCTCGCGCAGCCAGTTGGCCACCCGCAGGCTGCGGCCGCCGTGATGGCAGTGGATCGCGATCGGCTGCTCGCGATACGGTTCCAATTCCGCCACCCGGGCCGCCAACTGGCTCATGGGGATCAGCCGGGCCGCGTCGATGTGGACCAGGTTCCATTCGTCCTGTTCGCGGCAGTCGACGAGCAGGAAGTTCTCGTCCCGGAAGTTGCGCCTGAACGGTGCGACAGTCGATTTCGATCGGCAGATCATGGGTCATGCTTGGACATCCTTCCCGCGCCTGTGGGCAACAAGAAGAAATTAACCGCAAAAGCGCCAAGACGCAAAGGGGGACATGGAAGGATGAAGGCGGCCTGCGGCGAGCTCGGCTCGACTGAGCTCGCCGAAGTCAGCCGAGCGGAAGGATGAAGGATGAAGAATGAAAAAAGACCGGGGCCCACTCTTTTCCTGCAATCCGGCCTCGTTCCTCTTTGCGTCTTTGCGCCTTTGCGGTTCCAGTCCGGTCCGCGTTATCGCGTTTCCATGAGTGGCGCAAAAAAACGGCTCCGGCTGCCTTGCGCCGGAGCCGTTTCAAGAACACTTTTCGTCGGCTAGCTTAAACCGGTGACGAACATCACTGCACGTCCGGAATAACCACCGGCTCGCCGCCAGCCCGGGTGACCAGTTGCATGTACAACGAGGGATCGATGTCCTCGGTGATGCTGTGGACCGAAGCATCGCAGGCCAGGTGGATCACCACGCCGCCGCTGTGGTCGCTGCTGGGTCCCCATTGCCACGGGCCGGTCCAAGTGGGACAGCCCGCTGCGCCCGGACTTGTCTGATACATCGTTGTTGGCGTCGCCGGCCGCGGGCCAACGTTGATGGCCGTTGTCCCGCCAGAACCGGCTTGCCAAAATCCGGTCGTCGGTGGCGTGATTGACTTCGCCGCGCCTACGCTTGCGTTCGGGTTGTAGGCAACGGTCCAAGCCACGGTGCCGTCGTACCACGAATTGACACACTGCTCTTTGGTTTCGCACACGATCAAGGTCTTCGACGTTCCGTCGAGAACCGACTTCATGTTCAGCCCGTAGGGGGGCTGACCGCTCAACGACGGAACAATCACGCCGTTCGGCGGGTCCAACGTGGACGTGGCCGTTGTCACACCCATGCAGCCAATCGTCGTGGCGGTGAGGGCCACGTAGTTGGTAATCCCCACACCCAGAGCGGGCGCGGTGGTGACGGCCTGATAACCGCTCTGCAGCGTCGACTGCGGCGATCCAATCGGACCCACGGACGAGTAATTGTTGCCGCCAAAACTGGGACACGCCACTTCGTCGAGTGTAACGCAAGCCACGTTGATGGTGTTGCCACCGACCGAGGTGACAATGCTGCCGCTGAAGGCCGGCTGCGAGAACTTGGTGGTGGCGTTCGAAATGCTCAGGTACAGGACGTTTTCTTCGATATAAGGCAGGATCTTGACAATCCAACTGAACCCGGCGCCGGCCGCGGAAACGGACCCGGCGCCGCAATGGCGCCTGCTTGCCAGGCGTGACGCTGTTCAGGCCGGTGTAGCCCTGCAAGTTCCCTTGATTGGTCACGCCCGGGAAGTGCTTGAACACATCGTGATGGTTCTGCAAGCCCAGGCCCAACTGCTTGACTTTGTTCGTACACTGATTCCGCCGTGCCGCTTCGCGGGCCGCCTGAATGGCGGGCAACAACAGAGCGATGAGCACGCCGATGATGGCGATCACCACCAGCAGCTCGACGAGGGTGAAACCTCGCCGACCTCGTTTGGCCAACATAGAGACCTCCGGGAGAAAAAGAAGAGAAAAATAAATGCGACGAAGGGCGCAACGCCTGAACCGGCTCAACGAACGATTTCTAAACATCGCGGCCGGTAGGATGTCGCAGCCAACCGATACCCCTCAATTTAGCGGTACCGCGGCATCTTGTCAAGCATAAAGGTGGCCGTTTTATTTCGCAATTCGGTGGGTGTGATAGCCCCACCGTGGTGGGCAAAGTACTGAAAGCCAGCCGAGATGCTCGTGACCGACCGTGATCGGCACAGCGGGAGGGGGCGGGGAAGGATGAAGGCGGAAGGATGAAGGATGAAGGGGCTGTGCATTCTGGAAATCGGCGGCGTTCTTAATTACCTGCTTCGTCCGTCTCTGTGCCTCTGCGTCTCTGCGGTTTACTTCCCCCTGTTGAGTCGTTGCCCCGTGCGGTTTCCAACGAAGTGCGCAAAAAAACGGCTCCGGCGCTCCGCGCCGGAGCCGTTTCAAGAACACTTTTCGTCGGCTAGCTTAAACCGGTGACGAACATCACTGCACGTCCGGAATAACCACCGGCTCGCCGCCAGCCCGGGTGACCAGTTGCATGTACAACGAGGGATCGATGTCCTCGGTGATGCTGTGGACCGAAGCATCGCAGGCCAGGTGGATCACCACGCCGCCGCTGTGGTCGCTGCTGGGTCCCCATTGCCACGGGCCGGTCCAAGTGGGACAGCCCGCTGCGCCCGGACTTGTCTGATACATCGTTGTTGGCGTCGCCGGCCGCGGGCCAACGTTGATGGCCGTTGTCCCGCCAGAACCGGCTTGCCAAAATCCGGTCGTCGGTGGCGTGATTGACTTCGCCGCGCCTACGCTTGCGTTCGGGTTGTAGGCAACGGTCCAAGCCACGGTGCCGTCGTACCACGAATTGACACACTGCTCTTTGGTTTCGCACACGATCAAGGTCTTCGACGTTCCGTCGAGAACCGACTTCATGTTCAGCCCGTAGGGGGGCTGACCGCTCAACGACGGAACAATCACGCCGTTCGGCGGGTCCAACGTGGACGTGGCCGTTGTCACACCCATGCAGCCAATCGTCGTGGCGGTGAGGGCCACGTAGTTGGTAATCCCCACACCCAGAGCGGGCGCGGTGGTGACGGCCTGATAACCGCTCTGCAGCGTCGACTGCGGCGATCCAATCGGACCCACGGACGAGTAATTGTTGCCGCCAAAACTGGGACACGCCACTTCGTCGAGCGTAACGCAGGCCACGTTGATGGTGTTGCCACCGACCGAGGTGACAATGCTGCCGCTGAAGGCTGGCAACGAGAACTTGGTAGTGGCGTTCGAAATGCTCAGGTACAGGACGTTCTCTTCGATATAAGGCAGGATCTTGACAATCCAACTGAACCCGGCACCGGCCGCGGAAACGGACCCGGCGCCGAAGTATGCCGACTGCGAGCCCGGGGTGACGCTGTTCAGCCCGGTGTAGCCCTGCAAGTTCCCTTGATTGGTCACGCCCGGGAAGCGCTTGAACACATCGTGATGGTTCTGCAAGCCCAGGCCCAATTGCTTGACTTTGTTCGTGCACTGATTCCGCCGTGCCGCTTCGCGGGCCGCCTGAATGGCGGGCAACAACAGAGCGATGAGCACGCCGATGATGGCGATCACCACCAGCAGCTCGACGAGGGTAAAGCCTCGCCGACCTCGTTTGGTCAACATAGAGACCTCCGGGAGAAAAAGAAGAGAAAAATAAATGCGACGAACGTCGCCGCCTCAACTCCATGCACAGGGCATTCGTTCCGGAATGAACGCAGCAATAAAAAAGATGGCTGCGCCTGCAATGACGACCGACAATGTACCGGTTCGCTAAACAAATGTCAAACAGGAACTT
Source organism: uncultured Planctomycetia bacterium (assembly GCA_963699445.1). GTDB lineage: Bacteria > Planctomycetota > Planctomycetia > Pirellulales > PALSA-1355 > CAWCAX01. The sequence goes on along the minus strand of CAVOTX010000010.1, from coordinate 205,475 downwards.
AACACATTTCTCTCCCCCCGATGCGAGGGATGCGCAAACAAGCACTCGGCGCCGCGCCGGCCGGCGGCCATGCCTGCCTGGATTCGCGCTGACGCTGGGCTGCGGCCCCGAGCTGCCGTAAAATTTCCGGCGATGAACAAACCACTCGTCAAACCCATCGCTGCGGAACAACTGGTGGAGCTGGCCCTCACCGTGATGCGCGGGGCCCGGTTTCCGGATCTGGCCACGCTCGACGGCAACCAGCCGCGCGTGCGGCCGGTTTCGCCCGTCAAGACCGACGGTTTCACGGTTTACGTGGCCAACCTGCGCTCTTACCACAAGACGGGCGAAATCGCCGCCAACCCCCAGGTGGAACTTTGCTATGTCGACCCGGAGCACAACCAGGTGCGCATCACTGGCGTGGCCGAAGTGCTGGCCGATCGTGGCCTGCTCGAGGCCATCTGGCACGCCAATCCGCTGTTGCGGCAATACTTGGGCTCGCTCGACAACCCGGAGTTGATCGTCTACCGCATTCGACCCAACCGCGTGCGCTACATGCAGGAGTGGGCGCTCGAGTACTACGAGGTGCCGCTGGGATGACGAGGGATGAGAGGGAAGATGGTAGAGGGTAGGGAGGAATGAATGCTAGCGAGCCGTGGGGTTTATCCCCACGGTGTTTGTTCCGGAGTGCGGCGGCTTGACAACATTCCCGTAGGGTCCGCTGTGCGGACCAGGTGCCGCGCGGTTTGAAAAAGATGGTCCGCATAGCGGACCCTACAACAAAGATGGTCCGCATGGCGGACCCAACGACTGGGGAGGAACGCTAGCGAGCCGTGGGGTTTATCCCCACGGTGTTCGTTCCGGAGTGCGGCGGTTTGACAACATTCCCGCGGGGTCCGCTACTCGGACCAGGTGCCGCGCAGGTTTGACGAAGATGGTCCGCACGGCGGACCCTACAACGACGACTTTGGAGGGAGAGGGGTTGAGCGCCGAAGTTATTTTTCGTCCAGACTTACATGGCCCCTGCCGCCAGTTGATCGAACGCTTGCCGGGCCGCATCGGCGCCCACGACCGGCGCCTGGCAAGCAAAGTTCTGGCAGATGAAAACGGTCGGCTGGCCCGAGAGCATCTGCTTGCCGGCAAACAACGGATCGAGTGCCGGCTCGCGTCTCGCCGCATCGGGCTCGCCGAGCGCGACGATCGTGTTGGGCAAATAGCGGCGGCGCAAGTCGGCCAGGATTTGCCGCGTGGCCGGCAGCGCGGGATCGCCCAGGATCACGATCTCGGGCGTCGGCCCCAGATACATGTCGAGCGCCAGCAGCATCTGTCCGGCCGCGGTCGGAGATTGCAGCATGACGGCGCTGGCCGCGCGGAACGTCGCTTCGGCCGCGGCCAGATAATCGCCGCGGCCGGTGAGCTTGCCCAATCGCACCAGCGCGGTGGCGGCCAGTGCGTTGCCGCTGGGCGTGGCACCATCGAACAAGTCTTTGAGTCGGGCGATCAGTGGTTCGTGGTCGCTGGCGGTGTAGAAGAAGCCGCCGGCCTCGCCGTCGGCGAACAGGGCGATCATCGTATCGGCCAATTCGACGGCCGCCGCGACGTAGCCGCGCTGGTCGAAACCCGCCTGGTACAGCGCGGCGAGCGCCGAGATCAGCGAGGCGTAATCGTCGAGATAGGCGTCGAGCCGGGCCTGTCCCTGGCGCCAGCTGTGCAGCAGCCGGCCGTCCGGGCGGCGCAGCTCGGCCAGCAGGAAGTTGGCGGCCCGGCTGGCGGCCTGCAAATAGCGCGGTTCGTCCAGGGCGCCGGCCGCGGCGCACAAGGCCTCGATCATCAGGCCGTTCCAGGCCACGAGCACTTTGTCGTCCAGCCCGGGATGCACGCGCGCTTCGCGCGGCCTGGCAGCAGCTTCTCGCGCCCTGCGTCGAGTTCAATTATCAGCTCGGCCGGATCGCGGCCCAGCCCGGCGGCACATTGATCGAGAGTCTTGGGCCGGTTGAGGATGTTATGGCTTTCGAAATTGCCCGCTTCGCTGACGTCGTAGACGTAGCAAAACGTCTTGGCAGCCGCGGGGCCCAGCACGGCGGCAATTTCGTCGGGCGTCCAGACAAAGAACTTGCCTTCTTCGCCTTCGCTGTCGGCGTCCTGCGTGCTGTAGAAGCCGCCGGCCGGATCGGTCATTTCGCGCAAGCACATAGTCGCACGTCTCGCGCAGCACCCGGGCGTAGTCGCTCGTGGCCGGTGGCCAGGAAGGCGTCGACGTAGGCGCTGGCGAGCAGGGCATTGTCGTAGAGCATTTTCTCGAAGTGCGGCACCAGCCAGCGCTCGTCGACCGAGTAGCGATGAAATCCGCCGCCGAGCTGGTCGTACATCCCGCCGGCCGCCATCTGGTCGAGCGTCAGCGTGGCCATTTCCAGCGGTCGCGGTTCGACCGTTGCGCCGCCAGACGCGCAACAGCAGCCGCAGATCCATGGGATGCGGAAATTTCGGCGCGTCCAAAACCGCCGTGCTGCGGATCGAACGCCCGCCCAGAGCCGCGGCCGCCGACTCCAACAGCCGCGGCGCCAGATCGGCCTCGGCACCGGCCGGGCCGGCCATTTGGCGCAGGTGCTCGGTCAAGTCGCTGGCCTGCTCGACGACCTGCTGCCGGCGATTTTGCCAGGCGTCGGCCACGGCCGGCAGCACCTGGTCGAAGCCCGGCATGCCTTGGCGCGGCTGGGGCGGCCAATAAGTGCCGCCATAGAAAGGCTGCAAGTCGGGCGTCAAGAAGACCGACATCGGCCAGCCGCCGCGGCCGGTCATCATCTGCACCGCGTGCATGTAAATCTGGTCCAGGTCCGGCCGCTCTTCGCGATCGACCTTGATGCACACGAAGTGCTCGTTCATCCGCGCGGCGATCTGCCGGATTCTCGAAGCTCTCGTGCTCCATCACGTGGCACCAGTGGCAGGCCGAGTAGCCGATCGACAAGAAAATCGGCCGCCCTTCGGCTTTGGACCGCTCGAGCGCCTCGGGTCCCCAGGGAAACCAATCCACCGGATTGCTGCGTGCTGCAGCAGGTACGGGCTGGTCTCGTGGGCCAGTCGGTTGGGCATCGGCAGGCTTACTCGCTGAAGGTCTGCTCGGGGCCGGGAAACGTTCCCGACCGCACGTCGTCGCGAAACCGCGTGACGGCGTCCGTGATCGTGCTCTTCAAGTCGGCATAGGCTTTGACGAACCGCGGCACGCGGCCGCTCGTCAGGCCCAGCATGTCGTTGATCACCAGGATCTGGCCGTCGCAGCCGGCGCCGGCGCCGATGCCGATCGTGGGAATGCCGACCGCGCGGTGATCTTGGCGGCCAGCGCGGCCGGAACGCACTCGAGCACCACGGCGAACGCGCCGGCCGCTTCGGCGGCGTCGGCATCGGCCAGCAGTTGCTGCTCGTCCCGCTGCGACTCTTGTAGCCGCCCAACTGGTGCACGCTTTGCGGCCGCAGTCCGCAATGGGCCATCACCGGAATGCCGGCCGCCACCAGCGCCGCGATCACGTCCGCCTGTCCGGCTCCGCCTTCGAGCTTGACCGCCTGGCAGCGCGTCTCCTTCAGGATCCGGCCGGCATTTTCCACCGCCTTGAGCGGCCCAGGTGTAGCCGTCGGGAAAAGGCAAGTCAACGACCAGCAGGGCCCGCTCCACCGCTCGGCCGACCATTTCGGCGTGATAGATCATCTCGTCCAGCGTCACCGGCAGCGTGTTGGCGTGCCCCTGCACGACCATCGACAGCGTATCGCCGACCAGGATCCCTTCGATGCCGGCCGCGTCGAGCAGCCGGGCCATGGCGTAGTCGTAGGCCGTGAGCATCGTGATTTTCTGGCCCCCGCGCTTCAGGGCCGTGAACTTGGGAACGGTCATGCGTGGGGCGGCGCACATAGGGTTTATCGCGATTGGAGCCTGGCGGGCAAGGCTGGAGAAAAAAAGGAGCAGCGCTGGCTACCGGGCCGTGACGATTGAATAGACTAGAGTTCAAAGGGGGGGCGAATCCTTCCGCGGCGGCACCGCGGTGCCGGTTTGCGGCAATCGCCCAAGCGCGGTGCTGCCAGACACAACGCAGTGCTGCGAGCATTGTTACGCGGGGCCGAAGCTCTGGCAATCGCTCGCCCCGCAGCGGCGAGCGCGAGCTTGTTCCCCTCCACGGGGTAGGTTAGAATGTAAGGGTCAAACAAAAGGGGGCGGCCATGCGCTCGGGACTCCATCTTTCCGCCACGGTTGTGTTTGCGGCAGCGGTCGCGCTGTTGGCCATGAGCAGCCAGGCGTCGGCTCAGGATCTCTACCGCCGTCCGTCGGTCAGCCCGTACCTGAATTTGCTGATTCCGGATCAGTTTGGCATCCCCGGCGGCAATCCGGGCCAATACCAAACCCTGGTCGAGCCGTTCATCGAGGGGCGGCAGGCTGCCCTGGCGAATAACAATGCCCTGAACAAGCTGAACTCGCAGGTCAACGGCGGCCGGCGCGGCGGCGGCGGATCGTCTGGGGCCGGCGGCTACCACAGCCGTTTCTTGAACTATTCGCATTACTACAGCGGCATCCGCCGCTAGTCGGCGGCCGTTTCTGTCCGCCGCGAGCTGTCCGTGTGACGCGTGCTTTGCAGCGCATCGCCGGCTGCGGCCAGCCATATCGACCGCTACGCTCGTCGTGCAGGCAGCGCCGAAAGTAACCGCAGATGAACGCGGATAAGGGGGCAGGGATGACGCAATCAATACACCGTCGCGCCGTCGCCACGTAATTGCCGTATTGGATTGGCTGGCGATCCTCCACTTGCCATTCTTGCTTTCGTCCCCTTCCTTCATCCATTCGTCGTATCCGCCCTCGTATCCGCCCTCGTATCCGCCCTCGTATCCGTGTTCATCTGCGGCTACCTTGGTCTTCCGCTTCAATTCCGGCGCCGCCGTCCAACGGCAGCGCGGCATTTTGGGTTCACCGCACATCGGAGCCGATTGCGTTCGGCCGGCGCGTTCGACCTTGCCAGGCCGGTTGAATCGCGGGATCATGGTCGGATCCTCCGGCTTTCCCGCTTTTGTCTTGGCCCCCGGCAGCCCATGAACTTCCGCGTCGAGCTGGACATTTTTCGCGGGCCCATGGACCTGCTCTTGTACCTGGTGCGCAAGCACGAGGTCGAGATCACCGAGATTCCGATTGCGCCGATCACGGCGCAGTTCTTGGAATACATCGAATTGCTCCGGCAGCTCGATTTGAATCTGGTCGGCGACTTCGTCGACATGGCCAGCACGCTGTTGGAAATCAAGAGTCGCGGATGGTGCTGCCGCACGGCGGCGAAGAAGGAGACGAGCTGCCCGATCCGCGCGACGAGCTTGTGCAGCGGCTGCTTGGAGTACAAGAAGTACAAAGACGCCGCCAGCATGCTCGACGAGCGCAGCCGCAGTTGGCAGGAGCGTTTTCCGCGGCTCAGCGACGACTTGCCGCCGCGCGCGGCCGCAACCTGGCCGACGAGGAAATCCGCGAAGTCGAGCTGTGGGACCTGGTCAGCGCATTCGGCCGCATCATGCGCGACAACCAGGCCGTGCAGCCCTCGAACATCGTCTACGACGACACCCCGATCCACGTCTACATGGCCCAGATCCAGGCCCGGCTGGCCGGCGAAGGACGGCTCAGCTTTCAGAAGCTGTTCCACGAAGGCATGCACAAGTCGGCGCTGGTCGGCGTCTTTCTGGCGGTTCTCGAACTGGTCCGCAATTACCACGTGCGGACCGAGCAAAACGATCTGTTCGGCGAAATCTGGATCCTGCCGGGCGAGGCGGCCGCCGCCGAGATCGATCCCGCGCAGGTCGACAATTACGACCGCAGCAGCCCGAAAGCCAAATCCGCCCGGCGGTCGGCAAAACCGCCGGCGCTGCCCGCCAGCGAAAGCCGCGGAAGAAAAAAACCGACGATGCCGCGCCGGCCGATCCGCCGGCCGGTGAGGAAACCGCCTGACGGGGCGGATCGGCCGGCGCGCGGCTGCCTTCGGGCGCGAGCGCCTTCCAAGCTCGCCGGCAACCGCGCCATGCGTTATGCTGATGCTCCATGAATGCCATCGACACCTTGAGCCGCAGCCCCGAATTGATGTCGCCGGCCGACACCACGCTGCTGGTCGTCGACGTGCAGGAAAAACTGATGCGTCTGATCCCGGGCGCGGCCAAGATCGTCTGGAATATTCGCCGATTGCTCGACGGGGCGGGCGTCTTGCAGGTGCCGGTGCTGGCCAGCGAGCAGTATCCGCAAGGGCTGGGCCCAACCGTGCCGCTGCTGGCCGGGCGATTGGGCCCCATTCCGGGAAAGGTCGCCTTTAGCTGCCTGGGCTGCCCGGAAGTCGCTGGGCAGCTCGACGCCGAGCAGCGTCCCAAGGTGCTCTTGGCCGGCATCGAAGCCCATGTGTGCATCCAGCAAACCGCGCTGGATCTGCTGTCGGCCGGCCACCGGGTGTATCTGGCGGTGGACGCGATCGGGTCTCGAAGTGCGCTCGATTATGAAATCGCCCTGCGGCGGATGGAGTCGGGCGGGGCCACGCTCACCACCACCGAAGCCGCGCTGTTCGAGTGGTGTCAGGCGGCCGGTACGCCCCAGTTCAAGCACATCAGTGCCCTGGTGCGCGAGGCGCCGCCGCAGGAGTGAGGCGAAGAAGCTTATTGGTAATCGATGATCGGGCGTCGCGCCCCCACGGGCCGCCGCCCGTGGGCTTAACAGGAGTTGACGATCGATCTTTCTGCTTCCTCTACTCTCTACTCTCTAACATCTACCCCCTTCCTCCCATGCCCCACACCGATACTCCGCCGCCGCTGAATCCGCCGGTCCGCATCCTGCTGGGCCCCGGCCCGAGCGAAAGCCACCCGCGGCGTGCTCGAGGCCCTGGCCAAACCGACGGTCGGCCATCTCGATCCGTATTACCTGGAATTGATGAACGGCATGCAGCGGATGCTGCGCTCGGTGCTGCGGACGGGCAACACGATGACCCTGGCCATCAGCGGCACCGGCTCGGCCGGCATGGAGGCCACGGTCGTCAACCTGATCGAGCCGGGCGATCCGATGGTGGTCTGTGTCAATGGCGTGTTCGGCGGGCGGATGGTCGACGTGGCCGGCCGGGCCGGCGCGCAAGTCACGCGGATCGATCGCCCCTGGGGTCAGGTCTTCACGCCCGACGATCTGCGGCCGGTGTTGGCCCAGGCGCGGCCCAAGGTGGTGGGCATCGTGATGGCTGAAACCTCGACCGGCGCCTGGCAGCCGATCGAAGAAATCGCCCAGGTCGTTCACGAAGCCGGCGCCCTGCTCTTGGTTGACGCCGTGACGGCCTTGGGCGGCGTGCCGGTCGAGGTCGACCGCTGGCAGATCGACGCCATTTACTCGGGCACGCAGAAGTGCTTGGGCTGCCCGCCCGGGCTGGCGCCGGTCTCGTTCAACGATCGGGCGCTGGAAGTGGTGCTCCAGCGCAAGACGAAGGTCCAGAGTTGGTATCTGGACGTGTCGATGCTGGCCAAGTATTGGGGCAGCGAGCGCGTCTACCATCACACGGCCCCCATCAACATGACGTACGGTCTGTACGAGGCGCTGCAAGTGGTGCTCGAAGAGGGGTTGGAAAACTGCTTCGCCCGGCATCTGTTCAACCATCAGGCCCTCAAGGCCGGACTGGCCGCGATCAGCATCGACTTCGCCGCCCAGGAAGGACATCAGTTGCCGATGCTCAACGCGGTGCGGATTCCCGAGGGCATCGACGACGCCGCGGTCCGCCGGCAACTGCTGGAACGCTTCGGCATCGAGATCGGCGCGGGGCTGGGCGATTTCAAGGGCCGGGTGTGGCGCATCGGCCTGATGGGTTACGGCTCGCGCGCGGCCAACGTGCTGGTGTTCCTGGCGGCGCTCGAGGAGATTCTGACCCAATTGGGGTATGCCTTCGACCGCGGAGCGTCGATCGCCGCGGCCAACGCCGTCTATGGCCGTTCGAACGGGCATTGAACGAAAATCTCACGCCCAATTCGCCGGCATTTGGCCTTTCAGACTGGAATTTGCGCCAAATCTTGGCACAATGAGGGTTGAGCCAGCGACGCCGCCGGAACACCGGCGTTGCGGCCAGAGGCACCCCTTCTCGTTCAGGAGCAATCCCATCATGAATCGCCGTCGCGCCTTTACGCTTGTCGAGTTGCTGGTGGTGATTGCCATTATCGCAATGCTGGTTGGCCTGTTGGTCCCGGCCGTGACAAAGGCCCGGGAGGCGGCGCGGCGAACGCAGTGCAACAACAACTGCGATCAGATCGCCAAAGCGGTCATCGGATTCGCGACCGCCAAGGACCGGTTGCCGTACTTGACCAACCTCTACATGGGAAGCACCGGGCCGAACACCACCAATTCGCTGAGCTGGGTCGTCCCGCTGTTGCCCTACCTGGAGAAGAGCGACCTCTACAACATCATGACCACATCCGGCATTACGAACACCACGTGGACGATCAACGTGTCCGTGCTCGTTTGTCCGAGCGATGCCCTCAAGGTCAACTCGACAACGTACGTCAACCCGTTGAGCTACGCCGCGAATTCAGGCCGCTGGGACTTGACCACGGCCACCGCAACGACGCCTTTCGACTGGCAGGAGAACGGAATTTTCTTCGACCAGTACTCGACGGCGACGAACAATCTCTCGAGTAGCACCCAGTGGCCGCAGGTGAAGACCGACCTGGGTTACATTTCCAAACATGACGGTACTTCGAACACGATCCTGCTGGGCGAAAATTGCGATTCCACGCAATGGCAAATCCCCGGCGGCAGTGCACCAATGAGCGCCGATCAGGTGAGCTTGGTTTGGCAAGACCTGACGACTGTTACCCCGGCTCTGAACCAAGGCGTGGGGACTGTCAACCCTGGCAGCGGCACCGCCACCGACAACACCGTGCGCCCGTCGAGCCTGCATCCGCTAGGCTTTCATCTCACGTTCTGCGATGGCCACACGCAATTCATCAGCCAGGATATTCAGTACCAGGTCTACGCGGTGCTGATGACGGCGAACGGCCCTTATGCAGTGCGCTCCCGGGCCGAGGCCGAGTCCGTATCCTTCGACGACCAGCCCAACGCAGTACAGCGGCGGCGTGCCGGTTGCCGTCACCCCGAACATGCTGAACCCGTAAGGCCAGGTCTGACCTCGGACAAGCGGCGCGGATCGCGGCGTCACTTTTCGTCCGGCCCCGGGCCGGGCAATTTTTCCTTCCAGCGCGCCAGCCACTCGAGCGCGGCCAGTGGCGTGGTGGCATTCAGGTCCAGTTCGCCCAGCGCGTCGACCAGCGGATGATGGGCCGGCGCGAACAGCGATAATTGCAGATCGCCCGAACGGCCCACGCGCCGCGGCCGGGCGATCTTGGCACCGCCTTGCGAATCGAGCGCCTGGTTTTCCAGCTGGGCCAGGATCTGCTTGGCCCGTTCGATGACGCCCGCCGGCACGCCGGCCAGGCGGGCCACGTGGATGCCGTAGCTCTTGTCGGCGGCGCCCGCCACGATCTTGTGCAGGAACACGACCTGGTCCTGCCACTCGCGCACGGCCACGTTGAAGTTGCGCAGCGAGGCCAGCGACTGCGCCAGCGCCGTCAGCTCGTGATAGTGCGTGGCGAAGAGCGTGCGGCAGCCGATCTGGTCGTGGATGTGCTCGACCACGCTCCAGGCCAGCGACAGCCCGTCGTAGGTGCTGGTGCCGCGGCCGATCTCGTCCAGGATCACCAGGCTGCGGCGCGTGGCCAGGTTCAAAATCCGCGCCGTCTCGGTCATCTCGACCATGAACGTGCTCTGCCCCCGGGCCAGTTCGTCGCTGGCCCCCACGCGGGCGAAAATCCGGTCGGCGATGCCGATCGTGGCCTCGGCCGCCGGCACGAAGCTGCCCATCTGCGCCATCAGCGAAATCAGCGCCACTTGGCGGATGTAGGTGCTCTTGCCCGCCATGTTCGGGCCGGTGATCAGCAGGATCGAGCCGTCGTCGCCGCCGGCCAGGCAGTCGTTGGGCACGAACGAGCCGTCGGCCAAGAGCGCGATCCAGTACCGGATGCCGGCCGTCGACGAGCCGCACCAGGGGCTCCTCGACGATCGTGGGCCGGCAATAGCCGCGGCTGCGGGCTTGTTCGGCCAGGGCAACCAGCACGTCGAGCTGCGCGAGCACGGCGGCCGTGCCTTGCAATCGCCGGGCCCCGGCCGCCACCGCGTCGCGCAGCTCCAGGAACAACTCATATTCAAGCTCTTGCGATTTCTCGTCGGCCGAGAGGACTTTCTCTTCGTATTCTTTCAGCTCGGGAGTGATGTAGCGTTCGGCGTTCTTGACCGTCTGCTTGCGGATGTAGTCGGCCGGAATCTTGGCGCTGTGGGTATTCGTGATTTCGATGTAATAGCCGAACACCTTGTTGAAGCCGACCTTGAGGCTGGCGATGCCGGTCCGCGCGGCCTCCTGGGCCTGATAGGCGGCGATCCACTGCTTGCCCCCCATCGCCAGGTCGCGCAGCGCGTCCAACTGGCTGCTGAAGCCGGGCCGGATGAAGCCCCCCTCGCGGCTTACCAGCGGGCATTCGTCGAGCAGGGCCGCTTCGAGCTGGCCGCGAATGTCGGGGCAGAGGTCCAGTTCGGTCTCCAACTGCGCCAGCAGCGGCTGCGCCGGGCCGTGATCTTGGCCTTGATCTGCGGCAGCGCGGCCAGCGTGCGGCCCACAAAGCTCAAATCGCGCGGGCTGGCCCGGCCGGTCGTCACGCGGGCCAGCAATCTCTCCAAGTCGTAGACGCTGCGCAATTGCTCGACCAGCGCGGCAGCCAGGCGCGGGTCGTCGACCAGTTCGGCCACGGCGTCCAGTCGGGCGTCGATGGCCGGCTTGTCTGAGCAGCGGATTGGCCAGCCAATCGCAGAGCATGCGCGAGCCCATGGCGGTTGCGGTGCGGTCGAGCACGGCCAACAGCGAGCCCTCGCGATTGCCGTCGCGCAGCGTGCGAGTGAGCTCCAGGCTGCGGCGCGTCGACTCGTCGATTTCCAGCCGGTTGGCGGCCGAGTAATGCTCCAGTCGATCGATGTGGGCCAGCGAGCTTTTTTGCGTTTCGACCAGATACTCGAGCACCGCGCCGGCCGCCCGGATCGCCGCGGTCGCCTGGCCGTCGAAGCCGAACCCCTCGAGCGACAAGGTGCCAAAATGCCGGGCCAGCGACTCGTCGGCCGCTTGCGCGGCGAAGGCCCAGGCCGGCCGGCGGGTGACCAGAATCCGCCCGGCCGAAGCGGGGATCTCCCAGCCGCCGTCGTCGGCCAACAGGCATTCGGCCGGAGCGATCCGGGCCAGCTCGTCGGCCAGCCGATTGGGCGGAAAGCAAGCGGCCTGAAAGCGGCCCGTGGAAAGATCGACCCAGGCGATGCCGGCCATCCGGCCACCCCCGGCCGCGTGACCGTTGGCCGCCGGATCGGCCGCGGCCGGCACCACGGCGGCCAGGTAGTTGCTGGCCCGTGGGTCGAGCAGGGCATCGTCGGTGACCGTGCCGGCACTGACGACACGGGTCAACTCGCGTTTGACCAGCCCTTTGGCCTCTTTGGGGTCTTCGACCTGTTCGCAAACGGCGGCCCGCAGTCCGGCGGCGATCAGCTTGCCCAGGTAGCTTTCCAGTTGGTGATAGGGAAAGCCGGCCATCGGAATGGCGTCGGCCCCCTTTTCGCGGCTGGTCAGCGCCAGGTTGAGCACCCGGGCGGCCGTCTTGGCGTCGTCGTGAAACATCTCATAGAAATCCCCCATGCGAAACAGCAGGACCGCGTCCGGGCAGGCCGCCTTGGCATCCAGGTACTGCTGCATCATCGGGGTGGGCATGGGGAGGCTCGGAACTCGGAACGCGGAACTCGGACGGAAAAAGGAGGCTCTGGGCCCAACCTTGCCGTTGAGGTAGTTAGAACGGCGCATGCTATCAAAACCGGCGAGTTGGCGCGAAGTGGACCGGCGTCGACCGCCGGTGCTTCTCTCGAAATCCCAGAGCCCGACGATCGTCAAACTCGACGCTCCGGCAGAATAAACAACAGGGGCACCCAAAGCGGCCTTGTTTCCCAGCTCCGCGTTCCGCGTTCCCAGTTTTCCTCCTCGCTCCCATCAACGCATAAACACTCGTTGAAAGATTTTGCTTGCAGACTGGCCGTGATTCGCAGATAATCGCGGGTAACCACGTTGCGCTAGTCGATACAGCGACCCCCCCAAGCCCCACCCCACCTGGAGCCCAGCGTCATGGCCTGCCTTCCACGTTGTTTGCGCTTTGTTCCAGGCGCCAGTCTGCTCTTGGCGTTCGCGACTTTGGCCGCCGCCGCTCCCGTGCCGCCAGCCGGCTTGGGCGAGCCCGGCAAGCTCGAATCGCTGCAAATCGACACCGGGCCGCACGGTCGACGGCGTGTTTACCCTCAGCGGTCAGGATGCCCGGCAACAATTGGCCGTCACCGGCCGGTATGCTAGCGGGCAATTGCGCGACCTGACGCGGGCGGTGAAGTACGACGTGCAGCCGGCCGGTGCGATCAGCATTGACTCGACCGGCATGGTGGTGCCGCTGGCCGACGGCGAGGCCACGATCACGGCTCGAACGGCCGAGGGGATCGCGGGCAGCACCAAGGTGTCGGTGTCGCGGTTCGGCAACGAAGCCTTGGTCAACTTTCCGAATCAGATCGTGCCGATCTTCACCAAGCTGAGCTGCAATAGCGGCGGCTGCCACGGCAAGGCGAGCGGCCAGAACGGCTTCAAGCTGTCGCTGTTGGGCTTCGAGCCGCGCGAGGATTTCGAGCACCTGGTGAAAGAAGGACGCGGCCGGCGGCTGTTCCCGGCTTCGCCCGACAAGAGCCTGCTGCTGCTCAAACCGATCGGCGCTGCCCCGCACGGCGGCGGCACGCGTCTGGAGCAGGATTCGCACGCTTATCGGCTGATGCGGCGCTGGATTCTGCAGGGCATGCCCTACGGCGGCGACGACGACGCCGACGGTGGCGAAGATCGACGTGTTTCCCGCCGAGCGCACGATGGGCGAGAAGAGCGAGCAACAGATATTGGCCGTGGCCCACTATTCGGACGGTTCGACCGAAGACGTGACCAGCACGACCAAGTTCGAGCCGAACAACGCCGAAATGGCCGAAGTCAGCGCGACCGGGCTGGTCAAGACGTTGTCGCTCACCGGCGACGTGGCGATCATGGCCCGCTACCAGGGGCAAGTCGGCGTGTTTCGCGCCAACGTGCCGCTGGGCGCCCCGGTCGACAGCCTGCCCCCGGCGAAGAACTTCATCGACGACCTGGTCTTTCAAGAAGCTGAAGACGTTGGGGCTGCCCCCCTCGGCGGTGTGCGACGATTCGACCTTCCTGCGGCGCACGGCGATCGACATCGCCGGCCGTTTGCCGACGCCCGCCGAGACGCGCGCAGTTCCTGGCCGACGCCGACCCGCAGAGGCGCGACAAGTGGATCGACACGCTGCTGGCCGGCACCGATTATGCCGACTACTTCGCCAACAAGTGGAACTCGATTCTGCGCAACAAGCGTCGCGATCCGACCGACGCCCGCGGCACGTTCGTGTTCCACGACTGGATCCGCGACAACTTGTATGCCAACACGCCCTACGACCAGTTCGTGCGCGCAGGTGCTGACGGCCTCCGGCGAGATCGGGCAGAATCCGCCCGTGGCCTGGTATCGCGAGGTCAAAGAGACCAACGAGCAAGTGGAAGACACGGCCCAGTTGTTCCTGGGCTTGCGAATTCAGTGTGCCCGCTGTCATCATCATCCGTTCGAAAAATGGAGCCAGCAGGATTACTACGGCTTCGCGGCCTTCTTCTCGCAGGTGGGCCGCAAGCACGGCGCGCAAATGGGCGAGGAGCGGATCTTCCACAAACGGGGTGCCGCCGCGGCCAATAACCCCAAGACCGGCAAGCCCGTGCCGCCGACCGGCCTGGGCGCGGCACCGGCCGACTCTCACGTCCGACGACGACCCGCGACAGGCGCTGGTCGATTGGATGACTGCCAAAGACAACCCGTTCTTCGCCCGGGCGCTGGTCAACCGCTATTGGAAGCATTTCTTCAGCCGCGGCCTGGTCGATCCGGAAGACGACATGCGGGTGACCAATCCGGCCACGAACCCTGAGTTGCTCGACGCGCTGGGCCAGCATTTCGTCTCCAGCGGCTTCGACCTGAAGGACTTGATCCGCACGATTTGCCGCTCGCAGGTCTATCAGCTCAGTTCCGAGCCGAACGACTACAACTCGCACGACAAGCAGAACTTCTCGCGCTACTATCCCAAACGCCTGGCCGCCGAGGTGCTGCTTGACGGGATCGACCAGGTGACCAGCGCCAAGACGGCGTTTGGCGGGCTGCCGGCCGACACCCGGGCCGTGCAATTGCCCGACAACAGTTTCAATTCGTACTTCCTCACCGTGTTCGGCAAGCCCGAGGGCACGAGCGCCTGCGAGTGCGAGCGATCGAGCGAGGCCAACCTGGCCCAGAGCCTGCACCTGCTCAACTCGGGCGAAGTGCAAGGCAAGCTGTCGTCGGGGGGCGGCCGGGCGGCGGCGCTGGTGGCCGACAAGACACACACGCCGGAGGAGAAGATCCGCGAAATTTACCTGCTGGTTTACTCACGTCCGCCGCAGTCGGACGAGGTGGCCGTGGCTGTCGGGCATTTGTCCAAGGCCAAAGACGAAAAAGCGGCCTACGAGGACATCCTTTGGGCCCTGATCAACACCAAGGAGTTCTTGTTCAACCATTGACGTGCCCAAAGCGCCGGTTTCGAATTCGGCGCACGCGCCTTTGGTTTCGGCAGCGGGCCGCTGGTTTCGGCGCCGTGCGGCTCTGACTATGATGGAACTGGTCCAAATGCGTTGCACACCGCGGGGGTAATCCCGAATGGCACTAAGTTAAGGAACATAACCGTCTGTAGGAGGCGACTCCGATCGCCGACTCGCGTCGTTTGGCCCGCCTGTCGGCGATCGGAGTCGCCTCCTACAGCCCCTAACCAAGTGCCATTCGGGGTAATCCCCCGCGGCTCGCTGGTCGTTGCGTTTTCGCCTGCTGATTTCGGCTCGCCCCAAACGGTTCTCTCGTTCATCGCTTGCCTGCCTCCCGTTCCTCCCGCCTCCAGGTGAATCATCGTGAACGTTGCACGCCTGCTTTCCGCTGCGCTTTCGTTTGCTGCGTTGTCGCTCGCCGTGGCTGGGGTCGCGTTTTCTACGGCGGGCTCTGCGTTGTCTTTTGCCGCGGGCTCCGCGTTTGCCGCCGACGACCTGAAGCCGATCGCCATCGCCGAAGTGAAGCGCAATGCGCCGGTCAACTTCGAAAAAGAAATCCTGCCGATCCTCTCCAAGAACTGTCTGGCTTGCCATAACGGCACCAAGGCCGAAAACAGCCTGGTGCTCGAGACCCCGCAAACGATCCTCAAAGGCGGCGACGACGGACCGGCTGTCGTGCCCAAGAAGAGCGCCGACAGCCTGCTGCTCAAGGCGGCCGCGCACCTGGCCGAGCCGGCCATGCCGCCGGCCGAGAACAACGTCGGCGCCAAGCCGCTCTCGCCCGCCGACTTGGGGCTGATCAAACTTTGGATCGATCAAGGTGCCACCGGCGAAGTCACCGGGTCGGCCGGGCCCGTCAAGTGGCAGCCGTTGCCGCCGGGCATCAATCCGATTTACGCCGTGGCGATTGCGCCGGACGGCCAGTTTGGCGCCTGCGGCCGGGCCAACCAGATTTTCGTCTATCACCTGCCCTCGGGTCGATTGGTGACCCGGCTGACCGATCCCGAATTGCTCAAAACGGGTCTCTACAAGAACCAGGGCGTCGCGCACCTCGACATGGTGCAATCGCTCACCTTCAGCCCCGACGGCAACCAGTTGGCCTCGGGCGCGTATCGCGAAGTGAAGCTCTGGCGCCGCCCGCAGGACGTGCAGCGCCTTCAACTAACGGGTCTCGCGGAACCGGCCCTGAGCGCGGCGGTCAGCCCCGACGGCAAGACCGCGGCCACCGGCGACGCCAAAGGCGCGATCACGCTGTGGGATCTGGCCACCGGCAAACCCGTCCGCACGCTTGTCGGCCATAGCGGCGCGATCAGCGGCCTGCGCTTTCTGGCCGCGGTGCCGGCCGGTTCGCCCGAGCGGCTGATCTCGGCGTCGGCCGACAAGTCGATCCGTTTATGGAATCCGGCGGACGGCGCGGCGCTCGCCAAGATCGACACTCCAACCCCGATCACGGCGCTGGCCGTGCTTGCCGACGGGCTGCGGGTGGCCACCGGCGGCCCCGACAACCTGGTCCGGCTGTGGACGATTCCCACTTCACCGACGCTCGCCGTGGCCGACGTGCCCGGCGCGGTCACGGCCGTCGCGGCCAGCCCCGACAAAAAGACCATTGCGGTGGCGGCAGCCGACGGTACGATCGCCCTGGTGGACGCGGCCAGCGGCAAAACGGCCAAGAGCCTGGCGGGTCGAAAGGTTGCCGTGACGGCCCTGTCGTTCAGTGGCGACGGGGCTCGGCTGGCCGCCAGCGAGGCCGACGGCGTGCTCCGCGTCTGGGACGTCGCTCAGGCCATGCCGCTGATCTCGCTCTCCGCGGCGCCGGCCACAGCTATCGCTTTGCATACGACGGGCAACTCGCTGGCAGTCGGCACCGACGGCGGAAAACTGACGACTTGGAAGTTGGACGTGGCGGCGCCTGTGGCCGTCGGCGCTGACCTGGAAGCGCCGGCCACCGTCGTCGTGCCCAGCGGCGACGGCAAGCGCGTGGCCATCGGCACCGTCGTCGGCGGCAAGCCGGCGATCGTGGTGCGCGATCTGGCCAGCGGCGCCGCCGTGATCTCGCTCGCCGGACACGAAGGTCCGATCACCGCCTTGTCCTTGAACGCCGACGGCACAAAACTCGCCAGCGGCTCGGCCGACAAGACTGCCCGGGTGTGGGGCGTGGCCGAAGGCAAGGAACTGGCCAAATTCGCCGGCCATGCGGGGGCTGTGACTGCCGTGGCGCTGAACGCCGCCGGAACGCAAGTGGCCTCGGGCGCGGCTGACAATACGCTCAAGCTTTGGAACGCCGTCGACGGCATGGAGATCAAGAATTTCGCCGGTCACACGGCGCCAATCGTCGCAGTGGCTCTGACCGCAAATGGGCAGAATCTCGTCTCGGCCGCCGGCGAAAAAACGGTCCGCGTGTGGAACCTGGCCGACGGGGCACAAGCCCGGGCAATCGAGGCGCCGGCCGTTTGCACGGCCCTGGCCTTGAGCCGGGACGAAAGCCGCCTGGCGGTTGCGCTGGCCGACGGAACCGCGAAGGTCTATCAGTTTGCCGACGCCAAGGACCTGGCCACGCTGGCGAGCGGCCCGGCGCGCTCGCTCGGGTTCTCGGCCGACGGGCTGCGGCTCTTGGCCGGCGGCGAGAAGCAGGTTGGCGTTTGGGACCTGGCCACGGCCACGCTAATGGAAACATTGCCGGTCGAGGCGGCTTGCGGCGCCTTGACGGCCACGGGCGAAGTGGTCGCAGTGTCGGCCGACAAGAAGATCGTCCGGCAAGCCCTGCACGCCGAACGGGCGCTGGTCGGCCCGGCCGCGAAGATCACGCGGCTGGCCTTCAAACCGGCCGGCACCGTGCTCTACGTGGCGTCCGAGGATGGCACGCTGCGCGGCTATGAAACCACGACCGGGGCACAGACGTTTTCGGCCGCCAACGTCGCGCCGGTCCACGACATGGCGCTCAGTCCCGACGGCAAGCTGCTGGCCGCCGCCTGCGAAGACAAACAAGTCCGCCTCTGGAACGCGGAAAACGGCGCACCCGCTGCCAAGCCGCTGCTGGCCGGATTTACCGCCGGTGTGACCAGCGTGGCGTTTGCTCCGGATAGCGCGCGGGTGGTCGCCGCCAGCGCCGCGCCGGGCGAAGTGCTGGTCTTCGGCGTGGCATCGGGCTTGGCGGAACAATCGTTCGCCGAACTGCCGGCCCCGGCAACGGCCCTGGCCGCAATCGGCGATAAAGACGTGCTGGTGCTTTCGGCGGCTGCCGACAAGGGCATTAAGATCTGGACGCTCGCCGCCGGCGCTTCGCTCGCCGGACACACCAAGCCGATTACGGCGCTGGCCGCTTCGCCGACCGACCCGAACGTGCTGTTCTCGGCGGCCGACGAGAACGCCATCCGGCAGTGGAATCTACAAACCGGGCAGCCGACGCGGCAGATCGACCACGGCGGCCCGGTGGCGGCCCTGGCCCTGCGCGGCGACGGTTTGCAATTGGCCTCGTCCGGCGGCACGAACCTGGTGCGGCTGTGGAAAGTCGAGACCGGCGCGGCCTGGACCGTGGCCAACAATCAGCCGATTCCGGAATTGAAGGGGGACATCCGCTCGCAGCTGCGCGGCGGCGGCCGAACGGATGGTGGCGCTGGTGACGGCCAAGGTCACCGACAACAAGAAGGCCGCCACCGATGCCGAAGCCAAGATCACCGCGACGGCCGAGGCGATCAAAGCCGCAACCACCGCCAAGGAAACCGCAGTCAAGACGCTGGGAGAAAAGACCGAGGCGGCCAAGGCGCCCGTCGCCGCCAAAGAGGCGGCCGACAGGGAACTGCAAGAGGCGGCGGCCGCGGCGAAAGCGGCGCTGGAAAAATCGACCCAAGCCAAAGAGGCGGCCGATAAGGATGCTCTGAACGCCGACCTGAAGAAGGCGGCTGAAGAGGCCAAGAAGGTGGCCGACGAGGCCGAAACGAAACGCAAAGCGGCCGAAAAGAAACTGCAGGACGCCACCGCTCCGGCCAACAAAGCTCAGCAAGAAGCGACCACCGCCGAAGCCGCCAACATGGCCGCCGACCAGGCCGTGCTGGCCGCGAACAACTCGAACAAAAAAGCCATCGACGCGCTGCCGGTCGCCCAGGCCGCCGCCAAAGCGGCCGAGGCATTGCTCGTCGAGACGCAAGCCAAGTCCGAAGAGGCCAAAAAGCAAATGGCCGCCGCCGAGAAACCCTTCCGCGCCCTGGCCTATTCGCCCGACGGCACCTTACTGGCCGTCGCCGGCGACAACTTGATCGTCCGCACCTTCAGCGCCGAGAGCGGCACCGCGCTCGATGCGTTTGCCGGTCACCAGGCGCCCGTGGCCGCGCTAGCCTTCACGCCGGACGGCGACGTGCTTTCGCTTGGCGGCGACAAACTGGGAATCGTCTGGAACACCAATCCTGCTTGGACTCTGGAACGCACGATCGGCAACGTCGAGGATCCGTCGATCTTCGTCGACCGCGTGCTGGCCTTGGCCTTCAGCCCCGATGGCAAGCTGCTGGCCTCCGGTGGCGGCGAGCCGTCGCGCTCCGGCGAGCTGAAGATCTGGAACGCGGCCGACGGCAAGCTGGTCCGGGCGATTACGCCCTCGCACAGCGATACCGTATTCGGCATCGAATTCTCGCCCGACGGCTTGGACCTGGCCACGGCCGCGGCCGATCGCTTCGTCAAGGTGTTCGACGTTAGCGCCGGCACGTTGGTGCGGACGTTCGAAGGGCATACGCATCACGTGCTGGACGTTGCCTGGCGCTCGGACGGCAAAGTGCTGGCCAGCGGCGGCGCGGACAACGTCATCAAGGTCTGGGATTTCACCACCGGCGACCAGAAGCTGACCACGACGCCCCTGCCCAAGGAAGTCACTTCCGTGGCGTTCGTCGGCCTGCTCAATAAGTTCATCGCCAGTTGTGGCGATCGCAACGTGCGGCTGTTCAACGCCGACAGCCAGGGCCCCGAGCGATCGTTCACCGGACCTGCCGACTTTATCTACGCTGCCGCGGTCACGGCCGATGGCAAGATCGTGGTGGGCGGCGGTCAGGACAGTACACTGTTCGAGTGGAATCTGGAGAATGGCCAGCCGATCCACAGCTATCCGGCACCCAAGCCGGCGGAGGAACCGGCGGCCGCCAAGTCCGTGGCCGGCGCGAAATAGCCGCCGCCTGGCCGCTTACTTCAAGATCCCGACCAGGTCGCTGTGATCGTCGGTCCAAAGCACGCTGCGCTGCGGCGGCGCGATGTCCGCAGTTGTCAGGATTGCATCCAGCGCTGCCGCATTGCCGGCCAGCAGGATCCAGTCGGCCGGAAATTGCCCGCTTTCCAGGTCGCCTGCGGAAACGACTCGCCGCGAGTGCAAGCCAAAATGGTCGGCCAGCCCGGCGACTACCGGGGACAAGTCCAGGTAGCGATTCGAAATGTGGACGGCCATGATCGAGTCTGGTCGCAAGTGCCGGGCGTAGATCTCGAAGGCCTCGCGGGTGAGCAGGTGGGCGGGAATGGCGTCGCCGCTGAAGGCGTCGAGCACCAGCACGTCGAAGTTCTGCGGCTGCTTCGCGCTCCAGCGACAGCCGGGCATCGCCCAGCACGACTTCCTGCCGGCCGCGGCAATCGCGCAAGAAGCTGAAGTGCCGGTTGGCGAATTGCGCGACGTCGGCGTTGAGTTCGTAAAAGCGAAAGCATTGCCCCGGCTGGGCATAGGCGGCGAAGGTGCCGACGCCCAGCCCGACCACACCCACGCGCAGATGCCGGCCGATCGGCCAGCGCGGTCAACAATTGGCCCACGCCGGCCGGCCGGCCGTAGTAGGCGGTCGGCTCGCTGCGCTTGGCGGGATCCACGAATTGCAGGCCATGCACGATGCGTCCGCTGTAAAAGAAGACGGTCCGCCGGTCCGGATCGTCGACGTCGCGCTCCTGGATCGAAATCACGCCGTAAAAATTGCGCAGGCTGGCGTGCAATGCGTGGTCGCCGCTGGCTTGAAAGGTCGGCACGCAGCTCAGTCCGACGAAGCCCAACAGTAGCGCAGGAGCGACCAAAGCAAAGCGGCGGTGAAACAACGACTGCGGCTCGCCTTCGAGCAGCACCCAGGCCGCCACAAAGCAACCCACGACCAATCCCAGTCGCCACTCGAAGAATGTGGAAAAGATCAGCGGCGCCAGCAGGCTGACCAGCATCCCGCCCAGCGCACCGCCGCCGCTGATCATCAGATAGTAACTCGTCAAGATAACCGCGGATCGGGCCGCCGTCGGACCAGCTCGCCGTGACAGACCATGCACAAAAAAACAACGCAGCAAAGTGCAGCGCCAGTTCCTGGCCGAAACTAAACGCCATGCCGGATCCGCCGGTGATCAATTGATCGACCACGCCCACCGCCGCACAGGCACCAGCGCCGCCGGCGCATAGGGCCGCCGCCAATACCAGCGCGGATGATCGAAGCAGATGATGAACGACAGCAAATACAACGCCAGCGGCGCCACCCACAAAAACGGCATCACCGCCACGTCCTGGCAGACATGGTTCGTCGTGGCCAGAGCATCATCGAGGCCAGCGCCGGCAGTGCCAGCCAGGCGAGCCGCTCGCGGCCACCTGGGCGCAAGCGGCGGCAGAGTCTGCGAATCGCGGGTTGCCGAGCCCGTCGACTCCGATCGACCGGCAATCGCCGCGCAACATCGCACCGATGGCGCAGAGCACGGCAAAGGCTACGAAACCAGCGGCCCAGATCCAGGCCTGCCGGCCGACCGCAAAGTGCGGCTCGACGTAGAACGGATAGCCCACCAGCGCCACCAGCGAGCCGAAATTCGAGATCGCATAAAGTCGATAGGGCGAACGGCCGGGAAACGATCGGCAAAACCAGGCCTGCACCAATGGGCCAGTGGCCGAGAGCACGAAGTAGGGCAAGCCCACCGATACCGTCAGCAGGCACAGGATGCGCCACGTCGGCGCCGCTTTGGGCGTCCAGTTTCCAGCTCGCGTCGGGCGCGATCGGCAGCAGCCAGGCGGCCGCCGTCAACAAGCCGATATGCACGACGGCCTGCGTCCGGGGCCGCAAATACTTTTCGCTCAAATGGGCGTAAGCATAGCCGCCGAACAGCAGGGTCTGAAAGAAGACCATGCATGTCGTCCACACGGCCGGGCTGCCGCCGAACCAGGGCAGGATAAACTTGCTGATGATCGGCTGCACCTCGAACAGCAACAGCGCGCTGGCCAGCGTGGTCAGGACGTAAATGCCCAGCCAGAGCCGGGCGGCAAACTGCCGTGTCATGTGCGTACCCCGCTCGGATGTTTGCTGCGCCCGGACGCCCGCCGTGCGGCGCACGTTATCTCTCGACAAACTTAGCTCGAAAAGCAGGCTGATTTTGTCCTGAAAAATTCCGCCTGGGCTACCGCCGATTTTCCTTAACTGACGCGGCGCGCAGGGCTTACGGCCGACCTTGCCCTCCCTTCCCGGGCTATGCCAAATGGCGTATTTGAGCCCATCCGAGCCGGGGCGTAGCATAAGGGCGTGCCGGCGCGGGCTGTGCATCAATGCTCCCTCAGGCAAGTCGGCCCCGGCGTCTCAGCAGTCGGGCGCGGCGGAGTAGCGGAAATTTGTAACGGTCTTGCTTCACAAGGTATCATCGCGCGAGGTGCGTCGGTTCGAAGTTCTCGCCGGCAATTCCCGCAGTCCGGCAAGCCGAATGCAGAAAACCAACGGCACAAATCAGAGCAATCCATTCGACATTTCCCAGCGCGGTCGTGTTTCTTGACGAGGAGAAAGGTATGCGGCGGACATCCTTGCATCGCAGTCGTCTGAGTCGTTACTCCTCGCGCGCATTGCTGACTGCCTGCGCCGTTTGCAGCCTGGTGACGCAAATGCTGGCCGCGCCGTCGGTCGAAGAAAAGCGGACCGTTCGGCGACTCGTCGACCATGCCTTGCAATACGAGGCCGACGGCCAGACATCGAGCAAGCAGACGCTGCTCGACGAAGCGCTCAAGCAACTGCCCGACTTCGCTCCCGCTCGCTGGCAAAGCGGTTTTGTCAAGGTCGACAATCGCTGGATGAAGGTCGAAGATGTGCCGCAGCCGGCCGCGAAGAGCGCCGTGGCCACCTATCGCCAGATCCGCGACGGTTACCCGCGGAACGTCGCCGGTCAACTGGAACTGGCCAGATGGTGCGCAAAAAAGAAACTCGTCGACCAGCAGCGCGCGCATCTGACCAAAGTGCTGGAGTTGGATGCGGACAACGCCGAGGCGCGGGCGGAACTGGGCTTCAAGCAAATTGACGGGGCCTGGCACAGCCGCGAAGACCAGGAGCAGGCTGCGGCGCAGGAAAAACAACTCGCCGCATCGCTGAAAAAGTGGAGCGCCAAGGTCGATCGCATTGCGGCCGGATTCTCTCGTAAAGACTCCAAACTGCGCGAGCGGGCCGCGTCGGCGTTGCTCGAAATCAAAGACCCGGCCGCTATCGCGGCGATCGAACAAAAGCTGTCGCAAGTCAACCAGGAGGCGGCGCAGGCGATGGTCGACACGCTGGCCAGGATGCCGGCCAGCGAGGCCGCGCTGGCCCTGGCGCGACAAGCCGTGGGTTCTCCCTGGCAGGAAATTCGCGAATCGGCCGTCGAGCGGTTGCGGTCTCGGCCGCTCGAGTCGTTCGTGCCGGCGCTCTTGGCCGCGCTGTACTCTCCGATCCAGGACGAAATGTCGCTCGTCTTGAGCCCCGACGGCCGGCTGTTCTACAGCCACGATTTCAAGCGCGAGGGGCACGAGCAAAAACAAGAGCAGGTCGTCCAGCTTGAGGTCGATCGCATCGTCCTGCCCGGAGCCACCGGCTTCGAGTCGCTGATGGACGCACTGATGGGAGTCGGCCAATTGGCCGCCGATCGGGAGCAGCGCCTGGAGGCGCAAAACCGGCTCACCGAGCAGGTCAACGAGCGGGTCTGCTGGGTTTTGTCGCTGGCACTCGACACCCAAGTCACCTCGCCCAAGAGCGCCTGGGATTGGTGGACCCAGCGCAACGAGGTTTTTTACCCCGACCCGAAGCCGACGGCCCGGACGTATCAGTCCGATACGGTCACGCTGGTCGAACTGCCGCCCCCGCCGGAGGGCATGGATTGCCTGGCGGCCGGCACGCAAGTCTGGACCGACCTGGGAACCGTCGCAATCGAAAAAATCAAAGTCGGCGACCGCGTCCTGGCCCAGCACGCCGACACCGGCGAGTTGGCCTTCAAACCCGTGCTGCGGACCACCGTGAGGCCGAAGAGCGAACTGGTGCACCTGGAAGCCGATGGAGCCAGCTTCAACGCCAGCGGCGGTCATCCGTTCTGGGTATCGGGACGCGGTTGGCTGAAAGCCCGCGAGTTGGAGCCCGGCATGTCGCTGCACGGCGTGACGACCACGGCCGCAGTGCGCTCATTGGGCTCGGGGCCGAGTGACGTCACGTACAATCTTATCGTGGCCGACTTCCACACGTATTTCGTCGGTTCGAGCAAGCTGCTCAGCCACGATAACACGGTCCGCCGGCCGGCCGTCGCTGGTGTCCCCGGCCTGTCGAAGTAACTCAGCGCTGGGTGGCCAGGATGCGGCAAGCCAGTCCCCAGATCACGACAAAGGCGATCCCGATCAGCAGGTGAATGAAATCGACCGGCATGGCATTGCGATCCCGGCGGTTGATCTTCGACAACTTGCGCCGACACCTTGGCGCGCCGCGCCCGCGGCGACAGCCGGCCATCGCAGACGGGGACCTGCGATCGGGCTGCTTCTGTTTGATTTCGGAACAAGCCGAGCCGGGGCCGCAGTAGTTCTTCCGCGGTCAGCCCAACATCGATAAGCGGCCAAATGATTACAGGCCGAATATCTTGCCAGCCGCCGGCGTGGGCGGCCGATCGGCCGGGTGCCGTCAGTCGCGGCTCGGGTGCCGGCCGGCCAATGCTCCTGGTCAGGACTTCTTGGCCGCTTTGACGGCCCGCTGCACGCCGCGATTGCGGACCAAAGTCAGCTCGAAATCGGCCCCCGATTTGTGTCGCCACTCCTCCAGGCGGGCCAGCCATTCCAGCGCCTTCTTGTCGTGCAGCGCGAACTGGGCAAGCTGCTCGTCGCGCGCCCGGCGGGCCATGCCTCGCAGCTGACTGCAAACGTCGAGCACGCGCAGGGCCAGCTCGTCCAGTCGGTCGGGTGTGTACGGATCCAGGGTCATAATTCTGGACATCTCTCCAGGACGAAGAATCTCAATGCCACTGCTGTCGATCGTAGGGAATCCTGCGGCGATTGTCGATATCCTGGCGAAAAATAGCTCAAGATAGCGAAGTCCGGCCGCATAATAGGTGCATAAATATGACCAAAATAACGGTTGAAATATGGCCACTTGGTGCCTTACGATTGTCTCCGTCAAGACCGACCGGAAAACGGGGGCCCGACGGACCGAGCCCCTCCGCGGCAGGTCGATTAACCCGGGAGCTTAAGCCCATGCTCAACGACGACGACGAATTCGACGCTTGGGACGAGGAGCCGGACGACGAATTCGTGCCCGAAGAAGAATTGATTGACCCGGAGGACGACGACGAGGCGGAGCCGGCGCCGGGGGACTTCTGGTTCGAGCACGACGATGCGGGGGATGAGTGACTCGCCCCAAGTGGTTTACACCGTGGAAGGGAATGTCATGATCGCAGCAGCCAAAGTTCAAGAAGTGGAGCGTTTGTTGGCCGAGAATCGCTGGTCGCAGCGGATGGTCGCAAAAATGAGCGGAGTCAGCCGGGCCGTGGTGGGCGCCATCGCCGCCGGCAAGCGTCCCGACTACGAGGCCCGACGCCTGGCTCGAGACGACGAAGATCACACGCCGACGGGTCCCGTGGGACGCTGTGGCGACTGCGGAGCCAAAGTCTACTTGCCCTTCCGGCTATGCAAGATTCGGGCGCTCAAGGCCGAGCAGCGGGAGAAAGCCCGAGCCGAACTGGGAATGACCGCTGCCGTTGAGCGTCGCCGGTTGCGAGTGCCCGGCCATCCGCCCGATCGCCGGGACAATCCCGGCGCGCCGCCCGAGCAGCGTCGCGCCGGCTGATGCGAGTTTTGCCGTCCGGCCGAAGCGGCCGGCCATTTGCGCTTGGCATCACGGTTCCCAGGGCCGAAAATCACGGTTGCCGTAGCCTCCCGGGATTTGAAAATCGTCCAAAATCGGCGTCCGCCGCGGCCTGCCGCTTCGAGACTCATGAATTCGCCGACCTTGACCGCCGAGCGCATCAATCCGTACGACCTGCCCCGGGCGCGGCTGGCAGAGTTGCTCACGTCGTGGGCGATCGCTCCGGTCCACGCCGCGCCCTGTGGAGCTACCTGTATCGCGAAGCGGTACACCAACCCCATGCCATGTGCGACTTGCCGGCTCGGTTGCGAGCTCGGCTCACCGCATGCGCACCGCCGGCTCCGCTTGCGCTTTGCGGCGAAACACAATCCGCGGACGGATTCACGCACAAGTACTTGCTCGGCCTGGCGGACGGCCCCCGGGTGGAAACCGTGCTGATGCGGTTTCGAGGCCGCGTGACGGCCTGTCTCAGTTCGCAGGTTGGCTGCCCGTTGGGCTGTGTCTTTTGCGCGACCGGACAAATGGGATTCACGCGCAATCTGTCCGCGGGCGAGATCGTGTCGCAGGCGTTGCACGTCCATCGTGCGCTCCAGGCCGCCAGCGGTCACGAGCCGGCCAGCGAACCACGCAGCGCTCGGCTCGACCAGCGAGACCGCCTGCGCAACGTGGTCTTGATGGGCATGGGAGAGCCGCTGCTCAATTTCGACGCGGTCATGGACGCCCTCGACATTCTCCGCGATCCGGGGGGCCTGTCGATCGGCAGCAAACGAATCACGCTCAGCACCGTCGGCGTGGTGCCCGGCATTCTTCGTCTGGCCGACGAGCAGCGGCCCTATTCGCTGGCCGTTTCGCTGCACGCCGCGACGCAGGGCGAACGCGCGGACCTGGTTCCCGCGGCACGCACCTGGCCGCTCGACGAGCTGATGCAGGCCTGCCGACATTACGCCGCGCGGCTGGGCGCAAGATCTTCTTCGAATGGACCCTGATCCAAGGCCGGAACGATTCGGTCCAACAGGCGCGGGCGCTGGCCCGGCTGGTGTGCGGCATTGAATCGCAAATCAACGTCATTCCGCTCAACCCGATCGAAGGATTTGCCGGCGAGCTAGGCGGCTCGGAGGCGGCCCGGCGGTTCTGCGCGGTACTTGCCGACTATGGCATTCCCAGCAGCGTGCGGCAGCGACGCGGGATCGACATCGCGGCCGGCTGCGGCCAGTTGGCGGGCTCCGCACATTGACCTCCGGCAACCGCAGGCCGGCTTTTGAATAGCCGGGCGAGGCCTTCAGGCAGGAGCGAGCGCGAAATAACGCCCGCATTTTGGCGGCCCTCACCCTACCCTCTCCGTGCAGCGAGACGGGTTGCTGCCGAACCCATTTTCGTTCGTTCTTCAGCGGCCGGTTGCCGGACGGTCGCAGAGCAGTTTTTCGATCTCGTCGGCTTCGATCGGAATCGATGCGGTCAGGTCGACCGGTCCCGCGGCGGTGACAACGATGTTGTTCTCCAACCGGACTGCAAAGCCTTCGTCGGGCAGGTAGATGCCAGGCTCGACCGTCAGCACCCAGCCCGGCGCCAGCGGCCGGTTCAGGTGTCCCACGTCGTGGACGTCGAGTCCCAGCGGATGGCCCAGGCCGTGCATGAAGTATTTGCGACAGGCCGGCTCGTCGCGGGTGTGCTTGGCCGCCTCGTCGGCGCTGAGCAACCCGAGCTGGACGAGTTCCCGGGCCATCATGACTTTGGCTTCGTCCTGCCAATCGCGATGCAGCCGACCGACGACGGCGCCCTCGATCGACGCGCGGAGCACGCGCAGCACGGCGTCGTAGACGGCGCGTTGGCGGGCGGTGAAACGGCCGCCGACCGGGAATGTCCGCGTCAAGTCGGCGTTGTAGTTTGCATACGAGGCGGCAACATCCAGCAGCAGCAATTCGCCGTCCTTGAGCACCTGGTCGTTCTCTACGTAATGCAGCACGCAGGCATTCTGGCCGGACGCGATGATCGGCGAGTAGGCAAACCTTGCCCGGCGACTGATGAACTCGTAAGCGAAATCGGCCTCGATCTCGTATTCCCGCTGCCCGGGCCGCAGATTGGCGAGCACGCGGCGATATCCGTGGTCGGTGATCTCGACCGCCCGGCGCAGCAGGTCCAGCTCGATGGGGCTCTTGGTCACCCGCAGCGAGTGCATCAGCCGGGCGAGCCGGTGATAACGGTGCAACGGATATTGGGCCTGCGTATCGCGGACGAAACGGTCTTCGCGAGTCTGGACTTCGCAGACGGCCCGTGTGTGTTCGTTGCTGTCGAGATAGACGTCTTCGGCCTCGCACATCAGTTGTCGGAACACGCGGGGAAACTCGGACAGCCACTTGACGGTCTGGATGCCCGAAATCGCCGTGGCCTCGGCCTTGGAATGCTTGTGCCCTTCCCAGATCCGCGATTCTTCGTTCGGCTCGCGCAGGAACAAGACTTCCCGCAGGCTCTCGCTAAAAGCGCCCGGCGCCAGCAGCAGGATCGATTGTTCCTGTTCGATCCCGGTCAGGTAAAACAGGTCGGTATTCGGCACGAGAATCAACGAACCGTCGGCATTCGTTGGCAGAATGTCGTTGGCGTTGACGACGGCCAGCGAATTGGCGGGCAGCAGTTGTTTGAGTCGCGATCGATTTTCGATGAACAGCGCGGCGTCGATCGGTTCGTGTCGCATGTCAAGAAAGCCCCCCAAAGATTCGAATCATCCGCCAGCAGCCGGCGTTACGTCGACGAGCAGTGTACTTTCCGGGAATCCACCGGATCAATGGGCAGCGTGCCGCCAGGCATATCGGTCCGGGGACAAAAGTGCCAGGTCGAAGCCGGTCGGCTCGCCAGAGACGATCCGGGCCACGATCTGACCGCTGATCGGCCCGAGGCTCAAGCCCAGCATGGCATGGCCCGTCGCGACGACGAGATTGTCGTAGCGCTGGCTGCGGCCCAGATAGGGCAAGCCGTCGGGCGAGCAGGGCGCAGACCGCGCCAGGGCGCGATATCGAGGAAGTCCTGCTCGCGGAAATCGGGATAATAGGCCATGACGGACTTGACGATGCCGCGCACGCGGGCCGGGTGGACAAACTGGTTCAGGCCCGACATTTCCATCGTGCCGCCGAAGCGCAGGGCCGACCCCATGGGCGTCACCGCCACGCGGGCTTCGGTCAGGATGGCGCAGTGTTCGGGCGATTGGCGTGGCTCGGGCAGAGTCAGGCTGTAGCCTTTGCCGGCTTCGAGCGGCAGTTTCAGGCCCAGCGAGCGCGCGAGCCGGCTCGACCAGACGCCGCCGGCCAGCACGAACTCGTCGGCCGCCAGGTCGCCGCGCGTCGTGCGCAGCAGCGCCACGCGCGGACCGCGACGCACCATGCCGGTCACATCGGTTTGCCAGAGGAAACGGCAGCCTTGATCGGCCAGTCGAGCCTGCAAACCGGCCATGAATCGCTGCGGCACGAGATGGGCGTCGCGCGGATAGTAGACCGATCCGCTGATCTGCATGCGCACGTTCGGCTCGCGGGCGCAGGTGGCGGCGGCGTCGAGCACTTCGGCGGGCACGCCCAGCTGCACGGCGCGCTCGGCCAGCTGAGATTCCTCCTCCCAGGCCTGCGCGGTCCGGCACAGCATGAGCAGTCCTTTGCCGACCAGGCCGAAGTCATTCGACCAGCGGTCGGCCAGTTGCTCGTAGCAGGCGCGGCTGGCGAAATGCAGATCGCGCAGCAGCGGGGCCGCCCGCTCGACGCGCCGCGGCGTGCAGGCCCGCCAGAAGCGAAAGGCCCAACCGAGCAAGCCGGGCGACAGGCGCGGCTGAACGTAAAACGGGGACTCCGGGCTGGCCATCCATTTCAGCCCCAAAGCCACCATGCCGGGCGCGGCCAGCGGAACGAAGTGGCTGGGGACGATCAGGCCGGCATTGCCGAACGAGCAGCCGTCGCGCTGGCTTGGATTACGCTCGACGACCGTGACGCGCAAGCCGCGCTGCAAACAGTAGTAGGCGGTGCATAGCCCGATGACGCCTCCGCCGACGATGACGACCTGCTTCGACATGACGCGCTAAGGTGCGCACGAAGAGCAACTTCGGCGCGCAACCCCTCTCCCTCCAGGGAGAGGGCAGGGTGAGGGTCCGCCCGAGGCCGACGTTGATTCGCGTGCGTTTCTAACCCGGCATCTCAATCGGCAACTCCCCACAACCGCTGGAGCAACTTCTCCGTCCGGGGATCGTGGTCGTGCAATTCGGCCCGGTTGAAGGGAAAGAAGTCGTTGCGCGAGAAAAACGCCTCGCTGCACTCGGCGAAGAACTCCATCGGATTGGTCATGGCGTAGGCCTTTTCGCGCCGGTTGGGCCGGCCGTCGCCCGAGCTGCGCTCGACATGGTCGTACGACGCGCTGGCTTTCGCACGCTCGTAGGCGGCAACCACGTCCGCCTGGTCGAACCCCAACACGCGATCGTGAAACGCGTGGGCCAGTTCGTGCAGGGCAAAATTCGGCATGCGGCGCGTTTCCGCCGCGAAGATGCCGACGTTGGTGAATTCAATGCTACCAGCCATCGCCGGGTTGCGCCCGTGGTCGCGCAGCCAGCCGGCATCGGGATGGTACTCAGCCGTGGGCGCCACGCCCGCATATTCCGGCGAAAACCACAGCGGCACTTCGCGCAGCCTGGCAAGCGCAGCGGCCGGCACCACGCGCACGATCTCGGCCAGCTGCTGTTTGAGCAGCGCGAGCGCCGCCTGGGTGCCGGCGTTGTCTTTTTCCAACAGCGAGTTGCTGACGTGAACCGTCCAGCCCTCGATCGAGCGGGTTTGATACGCGCCGGCGGTTTGGCCGCCAGTGAGCGGCTCGGGCACGTCGGCCGCAGCGCCGATCGTGACGGCGAGCGAGGCCAGGACAATCACGGGCGAAACGGCTTTCACTACTCGATCAGCCTCCGCAGCAGGACCGCATTATCGACGTTCAAGTCTTCGCCCCGTTGGAAACCGACGGGGATCGTCCGGTCGAAGATATAAAACGCCCGATGCCGCTTGATCTCGCCCGTGTCGCTACCCAACTCCGCGCCGATCAGGTAGCCGTCGGGATAGACCTGCGCCTGGGACATCGTTCCCGAGATCGCCGGCGTTCCATTGTACGGCGTCACCTGGAAATAGCCGACGGTAATCCAGACAGCGTAGACATTCGAGCGCGTGGTCAACAGGTTGGTGACCTTGCTGGCGTTTTGAATGCGGAAATACGGATTGCGCGTCGGGTCGTCATAGGGCTGCCAACTTCCGGCAGTCGCGATGTTCGGAAAATCGAACAAAGCGACCGGCCAGCCGTTCGTGGAGTTGAGCGCCGACGGGCGGAGCAGCGTCACGTCGATGTCGCGCAGCGGCGTCGGGCTGCCGCCGTTCACGCTCGGGTCGGTGTAGATCGAATTCGTCAGCGACGCTCCGGCGAACGATCGGAACGGATTGGCGAAGTAGCTGGGCATGTTGGCAGCGCCCTGGCGGCTGGCCACGATGTCGTTGATGAGATTGGTGGAACCGTCGCCCAGGCAATTGGCGATGGCTTGCGATATCGGGAAGGGCGGGGTTGTATACATGTCGGTGACGGTGTTGATGTTGATGCGGCCCGGATCCCGATATTCCGACACCTTGTTCAGCGGCGGGCGCAGATACGTGCCAAACGAGCTGGACCCCTGGGTGTAGGGCACGCCCGGGCTATCCCCCGCCATGCTCGCCGACGGCGGGTTGACGAAGGCTCCGGCGGCGGCGCCGGTGGGGCTCAAAACCGTCTCGGTGCCGACGAACTTCGAGGGCACCTGCAAGTATTCGAAAATCCGGTACAGGTTGGCCGGATAGTAGGGCGGTACGTTCGAGGCCGTGTTGGCGTTGCCTGCATCGAAGAAGTTCAACAAGTGTCCGAAATAGGAACTGGCCGTCCCGCCCGACGTGGGCGACATGGCCGCGTTATACGCCAGCGAATATCCGCCGGTGAGGCTTGGCACCGTAATGGGATATGCACTTTGCGTGTTGTAAAGCGGAAGCGGCGACTGGAGATTCAGACTGAAGTCAAACAGCAGCCGCGAAGAACGGCTCTTGGGCACCAAGGCCAACTCCATCGGGCTGACGTAGGGCCGGTTGTTCCAGGTCAGCCAGGGAAACTGCGCGTTGCCGCCGGTGCTGGCCTGGAGTGCCCCGACATACGCATTCGGCGACGAAAGATAGTTGACGTTGCCCGGCCCGGCGCCGTACGCCTGGCTCAAGTATCCGAGCGAGTGGTGCATGATGTAGGGGAAAATCTGATTCGCAACCGTACCCGTGGGCGCCGTCAGGGCGCCTGAGCCCGCGACGTGAGCGTACTCGTGAGCCCAGAGCACGTTGTTCTGTCCCTGCGAAATCTGCAGAGGCATCGATGCAGCGGCCGTGTAGTATTGGTCGCCGCGCTGCGTCGAGGCAAAGTTGTAGGCCGTGCCGGCGCTGTTACTGGGATCTGCATTCTTGTTCCAGACGCCGTTGAACGCGCGCATGTCGATTGGCGCCGAATCGATCGTCAAGTAGGGATTCAGGGTCGCATTGTAGGCGGCCAAAGGGTTGGCCAGCCGCTGCAGGTGAACGATCTTGTAGCCAACCTGCGTGCCGTCGGTCTTCATGCTCGGGTCGCCACCCGTGGCGATCTGGTCCGAGGGTTTGTCCTGCGGGGTCACAAACGCGAGTTCGTTTTCGCTGGGGTTCGGCGGATTGAGCGATTGAATGGCTCCGATCGTGCCATACCCGTTGATCGGGTCGGAGATGCCGAAGGATGCCGGGACCCGCGCCCGGCCGTGCTGACCGATGTGTCGAGCGCCACCGCAATCACCGGTTGGACGTTGCCGGCACCGCCGCCGATGGTGCTGGGGTCGCCCGGGGTTGTCTGCCCGCTGAGCAAGACTTGCACCTGGTTGGTATCCGAATTTGCGTTGGGATTGAGAATGATTCGCCGCGTGTCGACCGTATCCGGAGAAGTGTCCGAAGCCGCGGTCGTGCGGCCCACCTTCGAGACGTATCCTTGCCCGGTGATGTACTGCCCGGCCGAGCCCACCACCGCGTACCGTCCCGGCTTCAGCGGCGCCACCGCCTGGCTGGTGTAGTATTGAACCAATCCCGATCCCGTCGTGCTGCCCGTCGGCGGCATGCCCGGGGTGGCCGCGGCCACGAAATAAACGGTTCGCTCGATCGGCGCCTGGTTGGCCACGATCGGATCGTCCGGGTCGGCAGTGACTCCGACGGGGCACAAGACCAAGCGCCAAACGGGCGACACGGGGCCGTTCGCGCCGGGCGTGGTGGCGTTCAGCAGCACGCCGGTTGGGCTGCCGCTGGCCACGTTGTAGAATTCGCCGGGCACTTCCACAGGACTTGGGATGGCATCGCCGCTGAGAATCGAGTTCTGTGTGTTCCACGGATTGTAGATCTCGATGAAGGCGGACGCCTGCGGCACCAGGTGCTGATCGAAATCGGGGTCGGGCGTCGTGCCCGGGTTAGTTCCGCCGGCGGTCGTGTACATGCCCGGCCCCGAGGCGGGCCCGGCCGGAGTCCCTCCGGACCAAAGGTCCTGGGTCCTGCGATCGTGCCAGGCCAGCGTTTCGGTAATCAGCAGTTCCGGTCGCTCGCAGCCCCAGACCAGCCCCCGCTGCGGACTGGTGTCGTCGCCCGAGGTGGCGTTGAACATGCCGTTGATGACGCCGTCGATGACGGTGCCGTCGAAGGGAATGATGTCGAACTCGAAGGGCGTCATGATCGAATCCCGGTCGCGAAAATCGACGCAGTTGATCGCCCATTGCGCGAGCGCGTATTGCACCTGGTACGGGTTGCTGGGGGTGGTGCCGGCGCCGTCGGCATCGTAGGCCAGGGCCGGAGGGTTGGCCCCGCCGCTTGAAATCGCAATACTCGAATTGACCAGGCTCTGATCGACCAGCGCCATGGCCAGCGTATACAGGTACCTGGCCATTTGTTGCCGCGCAACCAGCGCGTCGCCCGCGTCGGCGCTACCATTGCCGTTGTAATCGACCGCCAAACTGACGTGCGTGCCGCTGGGCGGAAAAATGCCTGTCCAGGCATACTCGCCGTTGGCGTATTCCTCGTAGTCGTCGACGACGCCGTCGTTGTCGTCGTCGAGCCCGTTGCCAAACGGGCGGTTGATGTCCAACCGCAGGCCGTTCAGCAGATCCGGGGGCACGAGAAAGGGCAACAGGGTTTGCACATTGCCGCCGCCGGCCGAAATTTTTGCGGCGATCAGATCCGCCGGATGAAACGCCAGGAACATTTGCGTGGTGCCCCCGGCGGTGCCGGTGCGCATGTCGCGCGTGGCCAGGATATTCGGGCTGGGCAGATCGAAACTATCGGTCGTGACTTGATTGCGCAGCGCATGCAGCCAGGTGCCCAGCGGATTCGTCGCGGAATACGTCGGATCGAGCAATTGCGCCAACCGGCTGGACAACGAAACAGCGTCCATGTCGTAGGCCCGCAGCACGGCTTCCAGTTCGGCCGGCGAGAACGGATTGTCGGTCGCGCCGTGGTAGAGCGCACCGCGGACTGCCCGCCGCGACAAGTTGAGCACGTAGGGATTGTTCAGCGTGTCATAGGCGCCCGTGGGCGGACCGGACATGTTGGTCGTCAGCGGCGTGCCTTGAATGTCGACGGCCACAAACCCGCGCGCCCACAGGTCGGGCGGCGAGCCGTAGGCCGTCGGCAGCGTCGGAGAGCCGGGCACCGGCAATTCGAATTGTTTCGCCGCGCCCAGCGGACTGGCCAGCACTTCGGTGCCGCCGGTCGTCAGGCCGGCGTAGGGTGGCGTGCCCGCCGAGGGCTGCGCCGTCGCGCTATAAGATCCGTTGAGAGCCAAGGGCAGCTCTCCGTTGCGACCCTCGACGACCGTAGCCGTGTTTCCGGCAATCAGCGCTTGATAAGCCGGGGTTCCCAAGCCCTGCTGGATGTAAAGCGGCAGCAGGTTGATGTCCGCCGGACCGTATCCCGACCCCAAGCCGACGGTGCCCGCCGTCGCCGTGGGCGTGGCTGGATTGACGGCCGTCATGCCACCACCCGCGTTGGCGAAATAATTGCTGGCCGGCTGCCCGTAGGAAGGCTCCAACTGAGCCGAGCTGCCCTGCGCGTTGACGTTCAGCCGTCCGTCCAGATCGAGGCAGCGGATGGCGAACAGCGGCTTGTAGCTGGTGCCGTCGGGCGCGGTTTGGACCGGAAAGCCCAGGTCCACCCAGACGCTGTCGGGCACGCCGTCGCCATCGGCATCGACGTCCCAGGGCCCGGTGATCGCGTTGAAAGTTGGATTGCTGCCGGTGAAGCTGGGATGGTCGATCGGCGAGGGACGTAGCATGATCTGCCGCAACAAGTCCGGATTCATCGTCGTCCAACTGCCGGAAACCCCGGTCTGCGTCATCCAAAAGCTGATCAATTCCGGCCGATGCAGCGACGGATACGGGCCGCCGTTGGGCGAGGTGACCAGCCCCAGCAGCATGTTGTTCCAGTCGGCGGCGTCGTAATCTTCGTCGGCGCCGCCGGCCGCATCCGCGTCGGCATCCAGATAGGCGCCTCCCAGGCTGTAACTTCCGGTGCCGCTGGGAAACTTCTGATTCGGCAGCAGGGCAAACAACCGGCCATTGCCGTCCTTGGCGTTGACCAGGCCGCTCGTCGACGTGTAGCCAAAGCCGACGCCGTTGAACGGCCGGCCGTTGATGACGAAATTCTGAAACGCGGACGGCACGATGGTCAATCCCTCGAAGCTCACGACCCGCAGCAGTCCCGACAAATTGTAGCCGACGATCCGCGTGCTGCGGCCGGCCAAGGGCCCGCTGGTCATCGTCAGCACCCGGCCGTTGTAGTAGCCGGCCGGGGCCGAAGAATAAAGCGCCGGGACCGGCAGCCCCGTGCTGAGCGTAATGTCCAGCAACTGGCCGTTCGTCCCGTTCGTCGGGGTTACGGCAGTAATATGCACGCCGAGCACCGTATTGACGATGCCGTCGTAGCCGTACATGTCTTCCAGCAGGCTGTGGATGGTGAGCACCGAGAGCGGGTTGGTCGAGCCGCGGAACACCTGCTTGGCCGCGTCGTCGAGTTGGTCTTTGAAATTGACCGCGTATTGATCGATTCGCGGCAGGGCCATCGAGGCCCGGCGGAATTGGCTGCTGACCAGCGCAAATGTCACGCCCACCACGGCGAACAGCACCAGGATGCTGAGCACCACCAGCAGCAGCACGCCGCGTCGCGCGCCCGGCCCGGGCGTCGAGTGCTTCGCGTCGCGCGCCATGTGTTTCGGCCCGGGCGCCGCGTGTTTCGGAGTTGGCGCTGCCGACAAACCCCTCTCCCTCTAGGGAGAGGGCAGGGTGAGGGTCCGTCCGCCTGCGAGTTGTTGATGTCTTTAGCGATCATGCCTGCTAGCCGTTCCATGTGCCTGTTCCTTCCCTCATACCGCTGATTCGTGCGCCGTCACACTGCCCTTTTAGGTGAAGCCCCCCGTGACCCTGACCCTGCCCTCTCCCTGGAGGGAGAGGGGTTTGAGGCGGCGCCCCACGCCGACGAGTGCCGCCATGTTGAGTTGTCAAAAAC
Organism: uncultured Planctomycetia bacterium; assembly: GCA_963699445.1. Classification (GTDB taxonomy): domain Bacteria; phylum Planctomycetota; class Planctomycetia; order Pirellulales; family PALSA-1355; genus CAWCAX01. The sequence continues at coordinate 169,139 of CAVOTX010000010.1, read as the reverse complement.
TTTCAGATCAATTCGGCGACCAGCGGGCGCCGGTTTCTTCCAACTCGATGTCCCGTTCGTACACCCCGATCACGTCGTCGAAGATCGAGGCGTAGGTCATGATCGAACTGCCTCCATAGGTCGTCGTCCAATCGGGCCCGGCCAAGGTCACCGGGCGCACCCAGTTCGTGCCGTTGGACACCGGAGCGCTGGTTGCGGCCACGCGATACCACCGCCACCAGCCGCCGGGATACGCCGGGTTGACGGGGAGGGGTGTCTGGCTCAGCAGGATCCACTGGTTCGGCTTGACCTTGATGTAATCCGATGTCAGGGTCGAAGGACATGACAGAATCACGTCGCCGCCGCCCAACCCGGTGCTGCCCGGGGCCGGCGTCAGGCTGACCATGCGCTCTGACGGAGACGCTGTGGCCGTCGGCACCGTCAAGACGAAGTTTCGCTTGTAGAACACCACCACCGAAACGATGCACTCCCGCGTGTCTCCCCCCACCGGCACGATCGTGGCCAGCCAGGAATAGTCGCCTGTCGATTGCCGACGGGTGGGCTTGACGCTGGTCTTGTCGATGCTGAACAACTGCGTGGGCGGATAGTCGCCGGTGGGCGGCTGCAAGAGCAGATCGTCCTGCGAGCGAAAGATTGCATCGGCGTGCGATACCGACATTTCTGTGAACAAGGCGGAAGGCCCGGACCGGAGTGTGATCCGAGCCATTGGCGATGCGGGCGAATTGAACGAGTATGTCGCGTTCGCAAAGCACGGCGGAAAATTAACGGAAGCTCCGGGGGTCGCGAGGTTGGCTGCTATGCCCAGCGGGTCAAGAGCGTAGGCAAGGTTGGGGGTAGGGGTGTCGAAAGGCATCGTTGGCGTGGTGCCTTGCGGCCATGCTGCGGGAGGCGTTACAACCGTCCCCCCAGCTCCCTGCAGTCCTGGTCCCCAGAAATAGTGATAATTTCCGGAACTGTCCGGAGCACTAATCCACATCGGGATGAACTGCCCCAGCGTCGCCGCGTTGAAGTAATCCATTTGCACCGGCCGCAGAAAGCCGCGCGCCAGCAGGTCGTGTTGCGCCTGCGGGCAAGCGACATGGCGCGGTCGGCCTTCGAGCCTTCGAGCATCTCGAAACGGCCCAGGGCAATCAGCGAAAATACGCTGATCACGCCCACCAACATCACGAACATCGAGATCAGCACCTCCAGCAGCGTGATCCCGCAGCGCACGGCGGCAGGGCACCCGCGGGCCCGCTGCGAGCCGCCATCCTGGATCGGCAATTCGCTGTCGATGCGATTCACGTTATTTCCCTCCCATGCTTTGAGACGTTTGGGCAAACGACCGCGCATTGCCAAGGGCCGTATTGGCATTTTCGGCCGTGACCACGCGACCCGAGGTGGGCGCGATCGAAACCCAAAGATTGTTGAGGTCGTAAGGATTTTGCGGATTCTGGCCTAAAGAGCTCGTGTTCGTGTTCACGTCCGACATGCCGTCGCGCCGCCCGATCAAAAGATAAATCGTCGTCGCCGGGTGGTAGATCGTGCTTCCGTCGTAAACGAATTCGACCGATCCCTTGGGGCTGAAGCTGACGACCGTGCTCTGGTACGGTGCCGCTCCGCTGAATAGCCCCGTCAGGCCGACCCCCGAATTCGACAGATCCACCACCGCGCCGTCCGGAAGTTGCAAGGGGGGCACCACCGACTTGACCGGCTGGCGAAAGACCTGGAACTGTGCGTTCGTCATCGGCGGCGCGAAGACGCCCGAGTTGTCGGTGGCGACCAAGGTGGCCGGCAGCGTCAGCGGTTGGCCCCACGTCCCGCCCGTCAGCATGTAGGTCCGGCCCTGGAAGTTGAACCGGATCACGTCGCCGAAATGCAGCAAGGTGGAATAGGAAGTCTCGACGGAGGAAAACCCCGTCAGCGTGCCACCCGCGACGTTGGCCGTGGAACTGACCGAGTCGCCGGCGTATAGCGGCGGCATCTCGACGGTCACCAGCGTCAGCGAATAGGCCGCGAGCGTGCTGCCGGTCGAGTACCGTTGCACCATCACGCCGCAAGACCGTCCGGTTTCGATCGCCCGCGCGCAGGGCCGTGCTGAAGTAGCCGCTCACCAGCCGGGCCGCTTCGCGCGTCCTGCGTTGATCGACGCCGGAGAGCATCAAGGGAATGGTCGAGGCCGTGACCAGCGCCAGGATGGTGATCACGATCAGCAGTTCCAGCAGCGTGACGCCGCGGCGAACGGCACGCCGCGGCTGCTGACTGGTCGCCTGGCGATGGGTCGAGAGCAGAGGCCGCATCATCGGGTCCCGATCAGTTGGTTGTGAATGTTGTCCAGCCAGCCGTAGTTGGCGATGCTCGGCTGCGTGGCCGCGTCGTCGGTCAGCGTGCAATTGCCCCCCGCGGCCGTGCTGCCGACCGACACGCCGGCGCTGGATATCATGAATGGGTAACACCAGTTTTTGACCGTAGTCTGCGCGTTGCCGGAGCCGTCGAGAAACGTCGTGTACAGTCCGTACGTCTTGTCGCTTCCGGCCGAGTAAATCAAAGGATACAGCGGGAATGTCGGATTGTTCGTTTGCGACGGACTGACACCCGTGGGACCCGAGGGCAGATTTGCGGGGTAGACTTGGAACGGATCGAACGGGTCGGAAAGATAATTGACGGCGCCCATCGCCGGCGGCGCGGGCTGCATGTCGGAAACGAAGCCACACGGCCAGCGCAAGAACCGAATCGGCATCCCCCAGGCATCCTGGAATTCTTTGAAGCCGTCGTGGTCGAAATCGCCGATGTTGCTCTCGTTGAACAACTCCCGGCCGCCCAGGTTGTCGGTGACGCCGAGCGTCACGATCAGATACAGGCATTCCGCCCCCTGATAGTCGTTGAGCGCGCTGTTGACGGCCAGCGACCCGTTGACGGCGACGTAGGCGTTCTGATACGCCAGCGTCACGCTGGGGACGTTGACGCTCGCGCCGGAAGGCACCAGCGTCAGCGGCGGCGAGATGATGTCGGTCCACTGGTCGGGCAATTCCATCCGCATCAAATCGTGCAGCGCGTCCAGTCGATTCTGCGCGGCCTGCATACGGGTCAGAGATGGCGAGAGCATGACGGGCACGCGCCGCGTGCGATACGCTTCCCACTTGGGCATGACCACGCTGTTGAGCTTCGAGATCAGCGACTTGGTCTTGCTCACCCGGGCCGTCTCCTGCGCGCTGAACAGGGCAAAGAGCACCGTCGAGGCCAGGATGCCGATGATGGCGATCGTGACCATCAGCTCGACCAGCGTGAAGCCGCGAGGAAAGCTCGGAACTCGGAACTCGGATCTCGGAACTGGTGGCTCGCGGTGTATGGAGCGCAGGCAGAGCGCCACCGGCGTGCCGCCGAAGGAACATTAAATCGAACATCTTCACGCCCCTTCTTCGTTTCCGAGTTCCACGTTCCGAGTTCTGCGTTTAATTGCGGGCCGACCCGCCACTCCGCCAGCGCCGTACGCACCGTTTGCTTTACGGTTTGGCCGCGTCCAGACTGCTCTTGTCCGTGAGATTCGTCACGTTATCCCCGTCCGTTCCGGCCGGATCGTACCCTACGCCGGTGGCGAACAGCCGGAACCATTGACCATCGGCCGCGACCGACGATCCGAAGGCCCCGTCCTGCCCCGCGGAGATGATCTGATAGGACTGCGGTTTTGCAAAGCTGTCGCCGACGTCAATCTGGCCATTCGCGTTCAAGTCGGACACGTACGGAACTATGTACCCAGTCCCGTTGGAAATCAGGGTCGTAACCGAGATCCCGGTCAGCATCGTCGTATTGCTGCTGGTCGTGGCGAACAACGGCCCGATGGTACTGCCGTTGTTGCTGTTGTACTGCGCGGGAAGGCTCGGCAACGTGCCGTACGAATTGCTGTCGAAGTAGGCGTACGCAGTATTCCCGTAGGGTGCGTTGTACATCAGATTCCCGGCGCTGCTCGTCGTCGTCAGATTCGCCACCTGCCCGATGCTCGTACCGGACTGGTTCGTGTTTGAATACAGCACGCGCGTCTGATCGAACGTAAAAAACGGTGTACGAGTGATCGCGACTCCCGCCCGATTAAATGGGTCCGTCACATCCGGCCCGAAGCCGCTGAGCCAGAAAACGAGGGCAGCTTGCGGATTGAGGTTGTTGACGTCGACATGATTAATGGTGTAGAGGTCGTAGTAGATTTGGCCGCCGATCGATGTGGCGTTCGGGATCGTGTATCGAGGAAAAACCTTTGCCACGAAGGCGACCAATGCGGGATTGTTCGTGCCGGCTGAATTGATCGTCAAATTGGCCGGCGGATACGAGCCGTACTTGGCTTTGAAGGCTTCGATGCCCGAAACGAGTTGATCCAGCTCGGTCTTGATGCGCGTCTGCCGGGCCGCCCACATGGCCTGGAAGATGGCCGGCGTAATCAGGGCCGCCAGGATGGTGATGATGGCAATCACCACCAGCATTTCGACGAGGGTGAAGGCGCGAGGAAAACCGGGGGAAAACTCGGAGCTCGGAACTCGGAACTCGGAACTGGGGGAAAACTCGGAGCTCGGAGCTCGAGACTCGGAACTGTGTAAGGCGGACAAGCGAAGGGGCGCGTCCGACACCGATTGAACATCCTGTGACGTGGGTCGCATGACTTTCTCTCCGTTATTTCCGAGTTCCGAGTTCCGCGTTCCGCGTTCGTATTGTTCCGCGTTCCGCGTTTGAACTTCACATTCGATTCTCACGTGAGCGACGAAATCAGCTTGACCAGCGGCATGAACAGGGCGATGACGATGAAGCCCACCGATGCCGCCCAGCACGATGATCAAGCAGCGGCTCCATCAGGCTCATCAGGCTTTCGGTCAGCACCGCGACTTCTTCGTCGAAGGTGTCGGCCACCTTGTAGAGCATGGTGTCCAGTTCGCCCGTCTCTTCGCCCACGTCGACCATGTTGACCACCATGTCGTCGACCATCCGGCTGTTCATCCGCATCAGGTACATCAGCACGCCGATCGGGCCGACGATGAAGAAGAACCAGAAGAACAGCGCCACGGGGTGGAAGCTGATCCGGGAGTATTCCTTCAGCGGCTTGGCGATCGATTCGCCCTCGCGGATCGAGTCGTAGACTCTTGGTAGAACATGTTCTCGAACACGGCGTTGCCGGACGTTTCGCGGGTGATGTTCAGGGCTTCCAGGATCGGCACGCCGCTGGACACCAGGGTGCCCAGGGTGCGCGTGGTGCGGGCGACGATGTTCTTTTCCACCAACTGGCCGAAGATCGGCATCTTCAGCATGAACATGTCCCAGCCCATGCCGGCCCGGCTTGAACTTGCGGACCAGCTTGATGAACAGCCAGATGCCGATCGGGATCGCCGGGGATCAGGCCCACCAATAGTTGACCGCCGCAGTGCGAGGTATTGATCAGGGCCATGGTCATGGCCGGCAGTGTGGTCGTCGAAGTCGTCGAAGATCTTGATGAACGCCGGCACGATCTTGATCATGATGAACGTCAAGATGCCGACGGCCACGAACACCACCATGATCGGGTAGACCAGCGCGCCCTTGACCTTGCGCTTCAAGCGACTGCGACCGCTCCTGGAACTCGGCCAGACGCTTGAGAATGATTTCCAGGGCACCGCCCGCCTCGCCGGCCTTGATCATGTTGACGTACAGCCGGTCGAAGGCCTTGGGGCGACTTGGCCATCGCCTCGGAGAGCGTCGAGCCGCCTTCGATCTCGTCGCAGACGTCCATCAGGCAGTTCTTCATCCGCCCGGGCTTGCACTGGACTTCGAGAATTTTCAGGCTGCGGAGGATGGGCAAGCCGGCGTCCTGCAGGATGGACAACTGGCGGGTGAAGGCGGTCAGACCTTGCTGCTTGACGCCGCCGATGGCGAAGGCTCCTTTTGCGGCCGGCCTTGGCTTCTGTCGGTCGGCCGACCTTGCGGATTTTCTTGACGGAGATCTTCGTGACGAAGTATCCCATCTGCCGGATCGTCGCTTGCGCCTCTTCCTCGCTCGGGCGCTCGATCACGTCGCGGATTTCCTGGCCGGTGTTGTCCATGGCCTCGAATTGATAGGTCGGCATGGCTCAAGGGGGCTGAGGTTTTCAACTCGGAACTCGGAACTCGGAACTCGTAAGGACCGCGGGTCGGGAATCTTGCTTGGGTCGTTCCGAGTTCCGAGTTCCCGTTCCGAGTTTGCGTCATTTTGTCGCTACGCTTCCATGATCGTTTCGCGAATGACTTCGTCGAGCGTGGTCAGGCCTTCGTACACGGCCCCCATGCCGGCGTCGCGCAGGGCCACCATGCCGTAGCTGCGGGCGGCGTTGCGCAGTTCGTCGCGCGAGGCATTGCGCATGATCATGTCGCGCAGGTCGTCGTTCATGATCATCAACTCGAACAAGCCGACGCGGCCCTTGTAGCCGGTGCTGTTGCACTGCGTCGCAGCCGCGGCCGCGATAAAACGTCTTGCCGGCCACGTCCGCGGGGGTGAGGTCCAGGTCGGCCAGCATCTCCGCGCTGGGCACGGTCACCTCGCGGCAATTGCGTGCACACCCGCCGCACCAGCCGCTGGGCCAGGATGGCCTCGACCGTGGCCGTGATCAAGAACGGCGGAATGCCCATGTCGCGCAGCCGCGTGATCGTGCTGGGCGCGTCGTTGGTGTGCAGCGTGCTGAACACCGTGTGGCCGGTGAGCGACGCCTGCACGGCGATTTCGGCCGTCTCCAGGTCGCGGATCTCGCCCACCAGGATCTTGTCGGGATCCTGCCGCAGGATGGCCCGCAGGCATTGGGCGAACGTGTTGCCGATCGCCCGCGTCGATCGGCACCTGCACGATGCCGTCGATGTCGTACTCGATCGGGTCTTCGGTGGTGATCAGCTTGTCGCTGACTTCGTTCAGTTCGCTCAGCGCGGAGTACAGCGTGGTGGTCTTGCCCGAGCCGGTCGGGCCGGTGACCAGGATGATGCCGTTGGGCTTGTGCATGACCTCGCGGAACTGCTTGAGCGTGGGCGCGTCCATGCCGACCTTGTCCAGGTCGAGCGAGACGACCGAGCGGTCGAGGATCCGCATGACGACGCTTTCGCCGAACATGCGTGGGCAGCACCGAGACGCGCAAGTCGACCGGATGGCCGCCGACGCTCAGCTCGATGCGGCCGTCCTGCGGCATGCGCCGCTCGGCGATGTCCAGGTTGGCCATGACCTTGATGCGGGTGGTGATGGCAAAGGCCAGATGGCGCGGCGGCGGCACCATTTCGTACAGCACGCCGTCGGCCTTGATGCGGATGCGGAACTCGTCTTCGAACGGCTCGAAGTGCAAGTCGCTGGCATGGTCCTTGATGGCCAGCAGCATGCACCATGTTCAGCAGCTTGCGAACCGGAGCGCTGTCGGCCAGGGCCTCGACGCTCGTCAGGTCGATCGGGCCGTCCTTGCTGGCCGCCTCGGCCGCGGCCTGGCCAATTCCTGGTCGCTCTCCATGTCGGCCACGAGCGCTTTCGACGCTCTCGCCGCTGGCCGAGTAGTAGCGATCGAGCGCGGCCTTGATCTCGCGCTCGGTGGCCACGACCGAGCGGATTTCGTAGCCCAGGAAGGTGCGCAGCTCGTCCTGGACCGCCAGGTTCTGCGGATCGCACATGGCCACGGTCAGCGTGTTGTCGCGGAAGCTGACCGGAACGATCCGGTACATCTGGGCCATCGGCTCGGTGACGTAGGCTCAGCACCTGCGGCGGAATGACCGTGTCGCCCAGGCTGATCACCTGCATGTTCCACTGCTCGGCCAGGGCCTGGGCCAATTGCTCGTCGGTGATCAGCTCGAGCTCCTCGGCCAGCTTGCCGAACAGCTTGCCGGGCCGCTGCTGCTGCTCTTCGAGCAGCTGCTCCAATTGCTCGTCGGTGATGAAACCCAGGTCGACCAGGATTTGACCGATCCGCCGGATTGCCATGCCTGGTTCCGCCTGACGTACTGTTTGCCTGAGGGTGCGTTAGTGTTTGGGATTCTGGCGTCCGCTTTGCCTTTGGCGTCGGCGTCGCCCGTGACTCGTTGCGTTCATCCTTCATCCGATTGCGGACGTCGTCGTCGTCGTCGAACATGCCGCGCTCGGCATTGGCGATGCGCTGGGCCAGTTCGTCGGGCGATTGAGCCTTGGCCAGCACGTCGGCCTTTGTCGACCTTGCCCTCCCGCCACAAGTTGAACAGCGCATCGTCCAGCAAGATCATGCCCATGCTTGGCACCGGTCTGAATGGCCGACGTGATGCGAAACGTCTTGTTCTCGCGAATCAGGTTGCCGATGGCCGGGGTGACCACCAGCATTTCGTAGGCGGCGCACGCGGCCGCCGCCGATTCTTGGGCATCAGGCGCCTGCGACATGCACGCCGATGATCGACGTCGAAAGCTGGGTGCGGATTTGCTCCTGCTGGCGTGTTGGGAAACACGTCGATGATGCGGTTGACCGTGCCCTGGGCGCCGCTGGTGTGCAGCGTGCCGAACACGACGTGCCCCGTCTCGGCCGCGGTGATGGCCGCTTCGATCGTGTCCAGGTCGCGCATTTCGCCCACCAGGATCACGTCCGGGATCCTGCCGCAAAGCCCGCCGCAGGGCCTCGGAAAAGCTCGGCACGTCGACGCCGACCTCGCGCTGGTTGACCGTCGACTTCTTGTTGGGGTGATAGAACTCGATCGGATCTTCGATCGTAATGATGTGATGGTCGACGGTCTCGTTGATGTAATTGATCATGCTGGCCAGCGACGTGCTCTTGCCGGAACCGGTCGGCCCGGTGACCAGGAACAAGCCGCGGGGACGCATGATCAGCCTTTCGCACGCCGTGGGCAGGCCCAACTGCTCCATGGTCAGCAGCTTGTTGGGAATCTGCCGCAGCACCATGGCGATGTTGCCGCGCTGCTTGAAGACCGAAACGCGAAACCGGGCCAGCATCGCCAAAAGCAAAACCGAAGTCCGATCCGCCCACCGCCTGCAACTCCTGCTGGCAGCGATCCGGCGTGATGCTCTTCATCAAGCCCACCGTGTCGGCCGGCCTCGAGCACCTTGGTCTTCAGCCGCTTCATGTGGCCGTCGCGCCGAACCACCGGGCGGCTGACCGACCGTAAGGTGCAGGTCGCTCGCCCCTTGCTTGACCACCGCGTGCAGCAGCTTGTCGATGAGAATCTTGATCGCGCCATAAGACCCTTCGGTTCGCCGATATGTACTTGGCCGCCACGCCTGAGCCGCTGCCGAAGCAGCCCAAGCACCGCAATGAGTGTTCTTGCCAGGATTTCGTCTCGGTACCGAAGAGTTTCAACACCGCCGCCCAGCGGCCCCGTCAGACGAGTATCGCCAAGCTGCTTCAATCGAGCCGGTTCAGTCGAGCTGACATCGAACCCTGGAAAAAGACAATTCGGCCGCCCGCGGCAGCCGTCAGCCGTGCTTGCCAGTCAATCTGCTTGGCCCGTTAACCTGCTGCTTGCGTCACGGGTGTTCCCTGCCCGCGACAGACTGCAACTGGAGCAACTTCGGCACGACGATTATTCGCGTTCTGCCGGTTGCGCGGCAATGACTCCCTCGATTCGGACCGCCGATCCGCTTAATGCTCCACGCGCTTGGCCACGCGGACGACCTCTTCGAGCGTCGTGATTCCGCGCAGCACCTTGCGGATGCCGTCGTCGTAAAGGGTTGTCATGCCGGAGCAACCGCCGCCCGGCGGATTTCCTGGGTCGGCGCCCCCTGAAACGCCAGCTCGCGAATCTTGGAACCTCATCATCATCAACTCATAAATCCCCAGCCGCCCGCGATAGCCGCTCTTTGTGCAATGGCTGCATCCCTTGCCCGTCATGAATGTGGCGCCGGCCGCCATCTCGGGCGTGATTCCGGCCGCCTCCAAAGCCGACGTCGCCCGGCATGTGGGGCTGCTTGCATTTGCTGCAAACTACCCGCACCAAACGCTGCGCCATGACCGCGATAACGCTGCTGGCGACCAGATAAGCCGGCACCCCCATGTCGACCATGCGTGTAATGGCACCGGGCGCATCGTTCGTATGTAGTGTACTGAAAACCAAGTGTCCAGTTAAACTTGCCTGAATTCCCATCTGAGCCGTCTCGGCATCACGCATTTCTCCCACCAAAATCATGTTGGGGGCCTGCCGCAGCATGGAGCGAATAATGCGGGCAAAATCCAGTCCGATACTGTGCCTCACTTCCACCTGGTTGATGCCCGGCAGGTAGTACTCGACCGGGTCTTCGGCCGTGATGATCTTGCGGTCTGGCCGGTTCAGCTCGTTCAGCGCAGGCGTACAGGGTCGTCGTCTTTCCCGACCCGGTGGGGCCGGTCACCAGAATGATCCCGTTCGGGCGGCGAATCAGGTTTTTGAATTGCCTAAAATCTTCTTCCGACAACCCCAACTGCCTGACGCCCACTTTGATGTTGTCTTTGTCCAACAGCCGCATCACGGCCGATTGGCCGTGGTTGGTCGGCAGGACGCTCACCCGCAGGTCGAGTTCTTTGTCTCCCACGGTCACTTTGATCCGCCCGTCCTGGGGCCGGCGCCGCTCGGCGATGTCCATTTTGGCCAGAATCTTGATGCGCGACAGCAGCGCCCCGAGAGCCGCCGGGGCGGGCTATCGCGTTCGACCAGCACGCCGTCGATCCGGTAACGGATGCGGACCCGGTTTTCGAACGGCTCGACATGAATATCCGAAGCCCGCAGTTGCACGGCTTCGGAAATCAGCAGTTGCACGAGTCGGACGATCGGAGCGCTGTTTTCGTCGACGACTTCGTCGCCCGAATCGGCTTCCTGCTCGGTTTCGGTGAAATCGATGGCCGTATCGGTGAATTCCTGCAGCATCGAGTCGGCACTTTGGTCTTCCATCTGGCCGTAGTGTCGATTGATGGCCTCCAGGATGCTTTCGCGGGGGGCCAGCGCGATTTCGACTTTGCGGTTCAAGATGAACCGCAGTTTCTCGAACGTATCCAGGTCGTACGGGTCGCTGACGATCACGCTTCAGCGCACCGTCATCCTCGGCCATCGGCAGAATCGCGTTTTCGCGGGCCACCGACTCGGGCACCAATTCGACCACCGACGGCGGAATGACGACCTCGCGCAGGTCGATGTAGTCCAGCCCATGCTCCTGGGCCACGGCTCGCATGACTTCTTCACCCGATGCGTAGCCCAACTTGAGAATCGCGTCGGGGAGCTTGATGCCGGACGCTTTGGCGAGCTTCTTGGCTTCGGCGATTTGCTCCGGGCTCAAAACTCCCTGCCGGATGAGAATTTCGGTAAAGTCCTTTTTCGGAGCCATGTTGCGTCCCGTCTCGATTCGAAAAAGCAAAGGGAATTTCGGAAATGTTGGTCGTGCGCGCGTGCCGCAGGCATCCGCTCGACGAAAAAAGTGACTGCGCTCGACTCGCAGGAATTGCGAGCTTGCTCGACGCCCCAAAAAGCCTCTTCCACCAGCCGCCCCAAAAGGCGAACCGGACGGGCGCCTGCAGATTACGGAAAGCGCCGCGCGCACTCCGCATGCCGGCGCAGATATCTGTTCGGACGCCCCAGCGGCAAATCGCCTGGAAGCGATGAAAAGCACTAACCCTAGTCTTAGTTTAGGTTAACGGTGCCTCGGCAGCTTGTCAACAACCCGCTTTGCCTGGCCTGTCGCGCTCTGCCGGAGCACCATCAATGCCTACCTTGCGGTTGAAAAAGCGGGGCTCCATCCCCTGAGCCGACATGTCGGTTTCTCGGCATATTTGCATCGACACGCGGTGCCCGCCCCCCTTTTTTCCTTGGAATGGCGGCAAACTCGTGGCTCCTGGCAGCGGCCAGTCGGCCGAAAGCCGGCGCGGCGGTGCGAGCCGCGGCGATGTGCTTGCACGTGCGCCGGCGGCCGCAACGGTTTTGCCAAAACCCTTTGCCCGAGCCGACCTGCATTGACAAGCTGCCGGGGCAAACGGATAATCCGCCCCCGCTGAGATACCCCATCAATGGATTGCGTCGCTCGACGCCGGCTCGTTCGGGCCGGGTGTTTGCCTTGTACGCCCACAGCCTTGTGTAGACCAGCGGTCATGCTTTTCCGCCGGATCGGTCGTATTGCGCTGACCTTGTTTCTGTGCGGATCGCCCTGCGGCTTCGCTTCGGCCCAGACGGAACTTGTCCAACCACTGGCGCAGCCGATCCCGTCGCAAACGGACACCGATGGCACCGCTGGTTTCACGCGAACCCGCCCCACGGGTTTGCTGAGATTGCTCGCGGCCACCCAACCAATCGCCGATCCTCAGTTGGAAGAAAGCGACGGCCCACCTGCGTCTGCCGACTCTGCGGCACAACCGTCCCCTCTAACGCCGGGCGGCGGATCGCTCGAGTGGGTCAACCCTCACGAGTACGGCCCGGCCATCGTGCCCGAACGATCGTTCTGGAAGCGCTGGATGCCCACCGGCATGGACCCCTGGGGACCGCGAACACCGCTTGCCGACCGCTCCACAGGCTCGGGCATACCGCTGACGACGACGAGCTGGCTCAACCGGCCTTATACCGCCGGATGGTTTGCCGGCGGTGTCGTGGGGCCGCCGCTTCTGCACGGCGTCAATCAGCAGGGGGGCTTTTTCGGCGGTTATCGCCTGGGCTGGGACTACGACTATTACTGGGGGGTCGAGGCCCGCATGGCCGGGGCCGAAATTGGTTTGAGCGAACCGGGCATTCCCAACACGGTGCTGACCGCCGGCTACTTTCTGTTGGATGCCAACTTGCTCTACTATCCCTGGGGTGATTGCGCCGTGCGACCCTACGCCAGCCTGGGATTGGGGCTGTCGAATGTCGGCTTTTACGACGCCTCGGGCCATCGCTACGACCCGACTTTGCTGGGGCTGCCGATCGGAGTCGGCGTGAAGTATTACTGGACGCCCCGGTTCATCTTCCGGGCCGACCTGACAGACAATCTGGGTTTCGGCGGCCCGATCAACGTCGTGTCCAACTTCTCGTTCACGGGCGGCATCGAGGTGCGGTTTGGCGGCCCGCGCCGCAGCTATTGGCCCTGGAACCCGGGCCGCACGATCTGGTAGCCCCGCCCGTCTTCGCGATTCGGATCGCTTCGCTCGGACAAGCGAACCCTCGTCGCCCGACGCGCCTCTCCCTGAAGCCGTGCAGCCGGTTGCGCTGGAACTGTCGCTTTGACAGATCGACCGGGCAACTTGTCCCCCCCGGCGCTGGCGACTATCATCACTGGTTTCATCGTTTGCCAAAACATCGCCCGGAGCAGGTAATGCGTCACGTGTTGTCGGCGGTCGTGCAGAACGTTCCGGGCGTGCTGGCGCATATTTCGGGCATGCTGGCCTCGCGCGGCTACAACATCGACAGCCTGGCGGTCGGCGAGACCGAAGATCCGCTGCTCTCGCGGATGACCTTCGTCCTGGTCGGCGACGACAACGTGCTCGAGCAGGTCCGCAAGCAACTGGAAAAGCTCGTCACCGTCGTCAAAGTGCTCGACATCAGCTCCCAGGATTTCGTCGAGCGCGACCTGATGCTGATCAAGGTCAACGCCAACTCGGGCAGCGCCGCAGCGAAATCCGCGAACTGGCCGAGGTGTTTCGCGGGCGAATCGTGGACGTGGCCACCGGCGAAGTCGTCGTCGAGATCTCCGGTCCCGAGCGCAAGATCGAAGCCTTCATCGAACTGATGCGGCCGTTCGGCATCTGCGAGCTGGTGCGGACCGGCCGCATCGCCATCGTCCGCGGCGGCAACAAGAACACGCCGGAGACCGCCGCCCAGAGCTGAAACGCGAGAGTCGCCGGTGGCCCCGATTTGGATTTGACTGCCGCCCCGGTTCGCACTTGCCGGCCGGCTGAAATACGAAGATCGTTTGTCCCCGGGCTGCTACAATCGTGATCGGCCCGGCCCTGCAGTTTTTTTCGGAGACGTCCCTGATGGCCAAGATGTATTACGACAAAGATGCCGATCTGTCGGCGCTCAAAGGCAAGACCATTGCCATCCTGGGCTACGGCTCGCAAGGCCATGCCCACGCTCAGAACCTGCGCGACAGCGGCTGCACCGTGATCGTCGGCCAGCGCACGGGGGGCCCCAACTACGACCTGGCCGTCAGCCATGGTTTCGAGCCGCTGTCGGCCGAAGAAGCCACCAAGCGGGCCGACATGGTCAACATGCTGCTGCCCGACGAAGTTCAGGGAGACATCTACCGGCAGAGCGTCCGCGACAATCTCAAGCCGGGCAATATCCTGATGTGCTCGCACGGATTCAACGTGCATTTCGGCCAGGTCGAGGCCCCCCCGGGCGTCGATATCGTGCTGGTGGCGCCCAAGGGTCCCGGCCACCTGGTCCGCAGCGAGTTCGAGAAGGGGGGCGGCGTTCCCTGCCTGATCGCGTTCAGCGAAGGCGCTGAGCGAAGACAGCCGCCGCATCGGACTGGCCTATGCCAAGGGCATTGGCGGCGGCCGGGCTGGCATTATCGAAACCACGTTCGCCGAAGAGACCGAGACCGACCTGTTCGGCGAACAAGTCGTGCTGTGCGGCGGCGTCAGCGCGCTGGTCAAGGCGGGCTACGAAACGCTGGTCGAGGCCGGCTATCAGCCCGAGATGGCCTACTTCGAGTGCATGCACGAGCTCAAGCTGATCGTCGACCTGTTCTACCAGGGCGGCTTGAACTACATGCGCTACAGCGTCTCGAACACGGCCGAATACGGCGATTACACCCGCGGCCCGCGCATCGTGACCGACGAAACCCGGGCGGAAATGAAACGCATCCTTGCAGAGATCCAGTCCGGCCAGTTCGCCCGTGAATGGATTCTGGAAAACAAGGCCAACGCCCCGGCGTTCAAAGCCACCCGCAAGCCGCGAGCGGAAGCATCCGATCGAAGAGGTCGGCCGCCAGCTGCGCCGCTTGATGCCCTGGATCAAGGCCAAGGAAGTTTGACGCAACATGCCCAGCCCGACGACCGAAGCCGCCACGCGAAAACTGTTCAGCCAACTGAACCCCGGCGACCGTATCGAACTGGTCCACGAAGTCAAAGTCGGCCTGAAACGCTGGTCGTCGCGGATCGCCGGCACGGTCGAGCGGACCGAGCGGCGGCGTCACGGCCTGCACTTTCGCCGCAATGCGGATGACAAGGTCTTTAGCGACCTGATCGTGCTCAAGATCGACGACGGCTCGCTGACCACCGTCACGATCGACGAATTCACCGAGCTGCGGCGGCTTTGAGCAGCGTATAATGCGCGTGCCGCGGGCGTTTCCCCGGAAAAGAGCAAAACGCCGGCTGCCGGCCAACACGCGCCTCTTCGCAGCGCGGGCCCCGCGCGCAAGTTCGACCGCAGCCAGGCGCACGCCTCGGAAGCACCAAATCGCATGGATTCGTCCGCCGCCAGCCATCCGCTGCACGCCGAGCACCAGCGCACGTTCGAGGCGAATAAGTTCGTCTATCCGGTGCTCAGCCGGCGCTCGCGCGGGATCTCGATCGGCGTGAATCTCAACCCCGACAAAGTCTGCAACTTCGATTGCATCTATTGCCAGGTCGACCGCACGCGGCAGGGCGAAACTTCCGTTCGTCGAAATTGACCGACTGCTCGGCCGAACTCGAAGCCACGCTCGAGCTGGTCACTTCGGGCGCGATCTACGAGACCGAAAAATTCCGCGACACGCCCGGCCGAGCTGCGCCGGCTGAACGATATCGCCTTCAGCGGCGACGGCGAACCGACCACCTATCGCAACTTCGACGAGATCATCGCCGCCTGTGCGGCCGTCAAACGCCGCCGCGGCCTCGACCGACGTCAAGTTGGTGCTGATCACCAACGCCAGCATGTTCCATCGCACCGCACGTCGAGCGCGGGCTGGCCATGCTGGATGCCAACCAGGGCGAAATCTGGGCCAAGCTCGAAGCCGGCACCGACGAATACTATCAGCTGGTCGAACGCACGCCGATTCCCTTGCGGCAGATCCTCGACAACATCACGGCCGCGGCCCGAGTGCGGCCGCTGGTGATCCAATCGCTGTTCATGCGGATCGAAGGCGAGCCGCCGCCGGCCGCCGAGCTGGAGGCCTTTTGCGACCGACTGTGCGAGATCACGGCCGCCGGCGGCCGGCTCGAAGCTGGTGCAGATCTACACGGTCGCCCGGCAACCGGCCGAAAACTTCGTGGCGCCGCTGGCCGCTAGCGAGGTGGACGCTATTGCCCGCCTGGTCGCCGACCGCACCGGACTAAAGGTCGCGGCATTCTACGGTCCGGCCGCGTAATGCCGATCGGATTTGACGGTTGGGCAAAGTTTTACGCCTCCGCCGGCCGATAAAGAGGATCGAGGGGTGCCCATGCACCCAGTCACTTCCGCGAGTCAGGCCCGCGACAACATGATTGCCGAAGCGCATTGCCTTTATAGCCGCAGCCTGCTCAAGGTTCAGGTGCCGGTCACCGTCACGCTGGCCGCCAAGAAACAGCCCGTCGGCAAGATCATCGAGTTGGTTCCCGGCTCGATCATCCAGTTCGACAAACCGTGCGACGAAATGCTGGAACTGGAAATCGCCGGGCAGCCGATCGCGCAGGGCGAATGCGTCAAAGTCGGAGACAAATTCGGGCTGCGAATCACGAGCCTGATTCTGCCCGGCGAAAGCTTCCATTCGCTCGCCGAGTTTGCCGACCGGCGGCCGGGCTGACGGCGCGCCGCGGCTCACTTCACGTCGAGCATCCGCTCCAGCGCCAGCAGCGCCCAGCGGGCCGTCTCGTCGTCGACGCGGATCACGTTCACCGGCGTGCCCGCCGCCAGGTTTTCCAGGCTCCAGCAAAGGTGAGCCAGGTCGATGCGGTACATCGTGCGCGCACATGCAAACCACGGGCGACAAGAAGTGAATCTCTTGCTCGGGATGCTCGTGCTTCAGCCGGTTGACCAGGTGCAGCTCCGTGCCGATGGCCCACCTGGTGCCCGCGGCGGCCGATTGCACCTCGCGAATGATCTTGCCGGTCGAACCGAACACGTCGGCCTTGTCGACCACTTCCATCGGACATTCCGGATGCACCAGGATCTTGATGCCCGGGTATTTTGCCCGAAACTGATCTACGTGTTCGCTGCGAAACATGGCATGGACGCTGCAGTGCCCGCGCCATAAGAGCACTTTGCTGGCGCGAAGTTGCTCGGGCGAGTTGCCGCCCAGCTCCTCGCCGTAGGGATCCCAAAGGGGCATCTGATCGAGCGGAATGCCCATGGCCTTGGCCGTGTTGCGGCCCAGGTGCTGATCGGGAAAGAACAGCACACGACTGCGGCGGGCAAAAGCCCACTTGAGCACGGCTGCTGCATTGCTCGACGTGCAGACGATTCCGCCGTGCCGGCCGCAAAAGGCCTTCAGGTTGGCCGCCGAATTGATGTACGTCACCGGCGTGACATCGGCCGTATCGACCACTTCGCCCATTTCCTCCCAGGCCGACTCCACCTGTTCGATCGCCGCCATGTCGGCCATTGAGCAGCCGGCGGCCATGTCGGGCAGCACCACCGTCACCCGCTCGCCACCGCGTCCGCTGAGCCGCTGGGGACGGTTGGCCAGGATGTCGGCCGTCTCGGCCATAAAGTGGACGCCGCAAAAAGCGATCGCCCGGCAGTCGCGGCTGTCGGCGGCCATTTGGCTGAGTTGGTAGCTGTCGCCGCGCAGATCGGCCAGGGCGATCACTTCGTCCTGTTGATAATGGTGCCCCAGGATCAAGAGCCGGCTGCCCAGCTCGGCCCGCACCGCGCCGATCCGCGCAGCGAGCGCCTCGTTATCGAGCGATTTGTACGGAGCCAGTTCGAAACTGGGGGCCGGGGAGGAGCGGACTGCGGTGGTCATGCGATTGTTTTTGGCTGGCCGATTCGGGGCGACAGTTCATTATATGCACTTCGGCTCGCCCCTGGCAGCGCAGCGGACGTGCAGCGGCCGGCGATACTCACAGCGGTGGGTTCAAATCCCGCCGTCCCGACTGATCCGCAAAATCCAATTCCGTCAGCGGTTGCGAAAGCGACAGTTGGCGGGATTTGAACTCTTGCAGGGACTTGCTCACGAATCCGCTCACTTCGGCTCCCACAACTCGAAACGGTTGCCTTCTGGGTCGCTCGCCCAGCCGAAGCGGCCGTAGTCGTGGTCCTCGACTTTCTCCTCCACCTTGGCGCCCGCCGCCCGGAGTTGCGCCAGCATGGCGTCCAGGTTTTTCACACGGTAGTTCACCAGGGACGTTGCCGGACCGGGGCCGAAATAAGCCGTGTCGGCGGGAAATGTAGACCAGACGGTCATCTCGCCCGCGCCGGCCGAGATAATCATTCCGTGCGTCTGTCCCGACTCGACAGAGATGCCGAGATGCTCGCGATACCAGCCCGCCAGCGCCTTCGGGTCGCGGGCCTTCAGGAACACGCCGCCGATACCAAGCACCTTCTCCATGAGAGGCTCCCTTCCGGGGATGGTTCCCCGTCCATGAACAGCCGACCGCTTGCCTCTGGCAAAAATGGAAAGATAAGCAAAATCGCTCGGCAAGTCGAGTAAGCAGGTGGCGATTTGCCAGCGCCAGCGGGGAGCCCTACTCCCGTCGGGCCTGCTCTCGCTCCCGTTGGGCTTTCCGTCATCCATCTGCCGCCGCAGGTGGTCTTCCGATAAACGCAAGTCTCCCCAAATGGCGCGAAAGCGACTCTGGGCGGGATTCAAACGTACTTCCCGGGCAGCACATTCACGGGAAGATATGCCTCAGAGTTTCCCGGAACTTTCGAGCGCGCGCTGGATGGTCGCCAGAGGCAACAGCAAGCACAGGGGCGCGTAGGCGAGCGGTATTGCACCGTAGGACGAGTACCATTTCACGGCCCGATCGTTCTTGGCGTCGATCAGCAGTGCCACCCCGCCGACTTCCGTCGCCGCGAGCAAACATCGTCGTCCCGCCGCCAGGATCAATTGGCCTCCCAGCCCTTGTCCCTGGGCCGGACGATTCACCGCCAATCGTCCCAGCCGAAACACCGGCACGTCATGTCGCGCGAGGCCCTTGCGAACGATCTCCGGCGCGCGGGCGTATTCAAGTGAAGCCGGCGAGAGGCTGTAGAAGCCCAAAATCGTCTTGCCGTCCGATTTGGAGATGGCCAGGAAGGTCTTGGCGGCTCCCTTTTCGTGGCTCTGCCGCGCGTGTCGCCGCAGGAACTCGTTCAACGCGGGCTCGCCGCAGTCGAACGCAGCGCGGTCATGCTTCTTGGCGATCGGCTCTTCGCGCCACTCGGGCAGGCTCACGACCGCTCCGGCATTGCGCGGGCGGCCTTTCGCAGTTTCGCGTTGGGTGCGGGCGGGTTCTCCAGCAGTTCCATCACGAGACGGCTGTCGCGCCCGGTGAGCTTGAGGCGTTCGTGTTCTTCGATGACCGATTGGGCTTCCCGCAGTGCACTGCGAAGCATGAAGGTCGTCATATCGGTTTGGGCCAGGGCGACGGCTCGCATGATGACCGCTTTGTCGGCGGATCGGACGCGCAGTGCCACCCGGTTGTTGTCGTTGACGGCTGCTCGGGGCATGGGCTCACCTTTCTGAAGGCACTGTACGCATTCAAAGCGTACCCCGATGCATCTTCGAAGTCAAGGCAGGATGCGTTGGATCGGGACGGACGGCTCCTCCGCTGTCCGTTACGCGGCCGAGCATTCGCGCATGCGCGCGGCATTTCCGGCCCGCTACGGCTAGAATCGAACACCTGATCCAAATTCGCGCCCCCAGGCGGGGCGACAATTCAAGGTGCGCAAGCCGTGACCGAAATCGACCCCCAAAGCCAACGTGAGTTTGCCGTCGAAATAGTGGCCACGCTGCGCGCCGGCGGCTTCGAAGCCTATTGGGCCGGCGGCTGCGTCCGCGACCAACTGCTCGGCCGCAAGGCCAAGGACTTCGACGTGGCCACCAGCGCCCGGCCCGAGCAAATCCGTGACCTGTTCGGCCGGCGGCGCACCCTGGAGCTGGGCGCAGCCTTCGGCGTGATCACCGTGCTCGGACCCAAACGGGCCGGGCAGATCGAAGTCGCCACGTTTCGCCGCGACGCCGAGTATTCCGACGGCCGCCATCCCGACGCCGTCACGTTCAGCACGCCGCGCGAGGACGCCCAGCGCCGCGACTTCACGATCAACGGCCTGTTTTACGATCCGCAGGACGGAGCCGTGATCGATTTCGTCGGCGGACAGCAAGATCTGGCGCGGGGCATCGTGCGGGCAATCGGCGATCCGCCGGCACGGTTCAGCGAAGACAAGCTCCGGCTGCTGCGCGCGGTGCGATTCGCAGCCGCCCTGGGCTTCGAGATCGAACCGGTCACCCGACAAGCAATCGAGGCCATGTCCGGCGAGATTCACGCCGTGAGCGCGGAACGCATCGCGGCCGAATTGCGGCTGATCCTCATCGGGGCCAATCGCCGCCGCGGCGTCGGGCTGTTGGCCGAGGTGGGATTGCTGGCGGCAATTCTGCCGGAGATCGACACGCAGCGGCCGACGGACGAGTCGCCCCCGGCGCCGCACTCGCCCTGGTCGACGACGCTACAAATCCTGGATGCGCTCGAGGAGCCCGGCTTTCCGCTCGCCTTGGCGGCGCTGGTTCACGAGTTTGGCGACGAATCCTTGATCGAGGCGATCGGTCAGCGTCTTAAGCTGGCCAACGTCGAAACTCGCTCGGCCGGTTGGCTGGTCGCTAACTGGCGCACGGTCGAGCAAGCGCGCACATGCCGCTGGCCCAGCTTGCAGCGGTTGCTCATCGCCGAAGGCGGCGGCGCATTGATTGCCCTGGCCGCAGCCCGGGCAGCCGTCAGCGGCGAGCACCAGGCCGATGTCGAATTCTGCCGCCGGATGCTCGAACTGCCCGAGGCCGAGTTGAATCCGCCTCCGCTGATCAACGGCAATGACTTGATCGCGCATGGAGTTCCCGCCGGGCCCGAATACCAGCGGCTCTTGGAGCGGGTGCGCGACGAGCAATTGGAGAAGCGCATCGGCAACCAGCGGGAGGCGCTGGCCCTGGTCGACCGGCTGCGGGCCACAGGACCGCTCGAATGACGCGACGTCGGGACTAGAGTGCGCGTTCATTCGGCGCCGCTGGATCGGCATCAAAACATCGGCAAATAGCCCATTTGCCGCCGCCAGGTCGAAAGCTGCCCCAGGTGGAACGCCTCGTGCGTCGTCAGCAAATGACCGACGAGGTCGCCGAGCGTTGCCAGCGGCGTGCCCTGGAACAATTCCACTTGATGGGGTTGCCCGAGGGCCCCGGCATCGGCGGTGGCGATCGCCGCGGCGACGCGCCTGTGACCGCCATCCAGCGCCGCCAAGAGCTCGTCCTTGGCCGGCCGGACGTCGTCGGGCGGTACGGTCTGGCTGCCGCGGCCGAAATGCACGTGCCAGGGGCGAGGGCAATCTCGGGCCAGCCCCAGGATCCGGGCCGCATAATCGGTACTGACGGCCAGGTGCCCGAGCACCCAAATCGGCGGTTTGATGCCCGGCGCCGGCTGATGGGCCAACTGCGCCGGGTCGATATCGGCCGCCATTCGATGGCACCACTGCCGCATCAGCTCATAAAGCTTCAATTCCGTTTCGAACATGGTGTGTTCCTCGGATCCCGCATCCCGCTTGCGGCGGCAATGCCCGTTCGAGTCGGCGCGAATGCGCATTCGATTCAATCACTACGATTCGATCAACACCGGCCGATGGTGTCTAGCAACCGGCGCCGACCGAGGGGTCGCCGGACAGTCCGGCCAAGGTTCGTTCGCCGGCATATCCGGCCCTGGGAAGCGGTGTTTTCATCGCGCACCGGGCGTCAAACTCCCGCACAATCGTCAAACTCGTCGCAAGTGGCACGATTCTGGTGTGTTAAGGCAGAAAAGCTGGGGTAGGTACAGGCTCTCGCTAAGGTGTGCGGGTCGGCAGCGACGATAGCTCATACCAAGCTCGAGGCAAGAGAGGTGAAGTTGGCGGTCGCCCGGGTGTGCGCATTATGACGCCCGAAGCGCTGAGCGAAGCACGACTGAAGCGAGCGGTCGACAATCCCTGCCGAACATCGACGGCAGCGATTTGCTCACGCGAACAGCGCTCAGACAGACACCACAAACAGTGGCGAACCGCCTTCGGACCCATGAGCCTTTACCACCTACCTTTTTGACGTCCAGGAGTCGACCATGAAATTCCGTTACCTGCTGCCCGCTTTGCTTGTCGCCGGCGTGTTTTCGGCGATTGCGGCGAATGCCGAAGCCGGCTTCCGCCACCACGGTTGTAATAGCTGTTGTGCCCCGGCCTGTGAGGCCTCGTGTGCCGCCGCCGAGCCCTCGTGTGCCGCTCCGGCCCCGGCTTGTGCTCCGGCTGCCGAGCCGAGCTGTGCCGCTGCTCCCAGCTGCGCCGCCGAGCCCTCGTGCTGTGCCGCTCCTTCGTGCTGCAAGCCCTGCTGCCGCAAGCACCATTGCCACCGGCACCACCGCTGCTGCAAGCCGACTTGCTGCCAGCCCGTCTGTGCCCCGGTCTGCCAGCCGACCTGCTGCAAGACCCGTTGCCACAAGCACCACTGCCACCGTCACTGCTGCCAGCCGACCTGCTGCGTTTCGAGCTGCGAGCCGAGCTGCTGCGGCGGCTAAGTGCGGTTGATCGCGATCTCGCATCGCGGGTGATCGATTCGATCCGATGTTACGAGCGGCCCCCGCGATCCAGCGGCTGGGCCGCTTGTATTTTTGTCGGACCTTATTTGGCCGCGCCCGGGCGATCGAGTTGATACAGCGGCAAATACCGGTAATAGACTTGCAGCGTGAGGCAGTTGAGGCAGGTGACCATCAGTCGGCCGCCCTGCTCGCCCCAAGCGTCTTTCGAGGGCTGGGCCGGATCCCAACTCCCCTCGCTGCACAGGCCGGCCGTGGTCGATTGCGAGGTGATTAAGATGCCTCTCATCCGCCGGTTCCACTCGTCCCATTCCGAACCCGGCAGGTTGTGCATGACCTGGGTGGCGTAATACCAATAGTAGGAATTACGGGCCTCCGCCGTGGGCATCTGTCCCATCAGGTAGCGGACGCCCTCTTGCATGGCCGGGGCCTGTCGATCGGCGCCCAGGTACTGCGTGGCCAGCAGTCCCACAGCGGTCATCGTGGGAGTGGCGCCGCCGGCCGGCTCGTAGGCGAATAGCCCACCCTGACTTTGAGCCGTCGATTTCAACCAGCGATGGGCCAGCTCGATGGTCCGCGAGGGGACAGAAAGTCCAGCGATCTGCGCTGCTCTCGAGCGCCATGATTTGCCAGCCGGCCACGGAGGTGTCGCCGCGTTCACCCGGCTTGTAGCGCCAACCTCCCGTCTCGGGATGTTGTGCTTGGACGATGAAATCGACCGCCCGCTGGGCGCTGCTGCCCACTTGCTTGTCGTGGGTCAGCGCGTACAACTCGGCCAGGGCGATCGTGGCCAGTCCGTGGCTGTACATTACCTGGTCGCTGCCGGCCGACAAGTCTCCGTCGACCTTCTGATGCCCCAACAGCCAATAGGTGGCCATGTGGACGTTCTGCCGATAGTCGGCGGCCTTGTTGTCCAGGCCGATGCTCTTGAGATGCGTCTGGCCGGCGGCCAGAAACGGCAGCATTCCCAGCGCCGTGGCGGCCCCGTCGGCCTTGATGCTGCCCTGTCCGGTGCAGGCGACCGACTTGCAGCGCAGTGCAAATGCGTCCAGGCTCCAACTGCCGTCGGCGTTTTGATGATGTGCAATCCAGCGCAGTGCTCGGGCGACGGCAATGTCGCCGGTTTTTGTGGCCCCGGTGATGCCAGGGGATCTTCCACCGCCCGGGCCGCGCCTGCGATAGTCATAGATTCCCGGTACGCCGTCGCGCCGGGTCCGGGCCCCGTGCCCAAGACTTTTGCTCCTGACCGGTCGCGGGGGATTTCGGCGATCAAGCTAAACGACTCGTTCCCATCGGTCCAGCCTGTGTCGGGGCCGCCCTCGCCCGGACCGGTGGCCGCGGTCTGGCTTTCATCAAGCGTCGTGCCCGGCGGTAGCAGGGTACTGGTCAGGTCCGGTTGTAAGTCGGCCGGGGGCGGGTCCAGCGGTGTTGCATGGATGCTTACAATGGGCTCCTCTTCGCGGGTTTCGATCGGCTCCGCGGTGAGCGTCACGAGATCGGTGCGTGCCGCCGGCGCTGGCAACGGTGCCCAGTACGAGCAGCGCCGCTGACAGCATCAGCGCGTGAACGACGACGCTGGTTGCCCACCACAATCCTCGCTCGGCCATCCACTGCTTCAGGTCGCGGCCCAGCTCGGCGGCAAAAGCAGCCGGCGAAAACTGCCACGATGCGATTCGACTTGTCATGTGAAAATCCTTTCGACCTCTTGCCGGCGATCGTCATCTGGCCCAGACGTCGGAGACACCTGGGCGCGCAGCATCAGCGGCGGATTGCTAAGAGTGGAAAGTCAGCCAGGGTGCCCGAGCACCTGCGCCGCACTTTGATCGATAAGAGCCGCAAGCCGGACTTTGACAGCAGACCGGCACAGGCAGCGTTCTTGCTTTATGGATCGCAGTCCGCCCGGCGGATTATTCCGCGACGTCGGCACCGCGCGAGATCGCGGCCTCCTTTTTCAGCCATTTCCCGGGGCATTGCCGCGATCGATTCGGCGTGGCGGCCGGGCGCCTTGCAATCCCGGAGCTGCAATCCGAACGGACCGAACACGGCCGACAAGCCGCGGTGTGGGAATTGCCGCGTGCCAGCAGCCTGGCGGCGATGCGAGGGAGGCGGATTTGGGGGGTCGCTAGCAGCCGCCGCCCGACAGAGCGCAGTCGCCCGGATTGTGCAGATTCGCCCCCCGCGGCGCGGGCCGCCAAGGCTGTGCAGAAGTTCGCCTTGTCCCTGACCAGCCGTTCCAGTATTTCTACCGCGCCTGAAAGCAGGGGACAATTCTCCAGCGCGCGGTGTTTGCGCTCGTCTGGACCGGTCGCGGCGTCTCTTGCTCGCAGGTACGACACATCTTCTTGCATTCGCCAAGACAACCCGGAACCAAGCAGCAAATGGCCGGCGCCCGCGTCGACGTATTCCGCGCTGGATGGCCCTGCATGCTCGCGCTGGGGTTGGCCTTCGGGCTGGCCTCGCGCGTGTTGGCGCAGGCTGCTGCGCCGACGATTACCCGGGGCGGGGCCGGCATTCCCGACACCGGCCCGGCGATCGTCACGGGTCCGCGCGCCGATTCGCCCGATGCGCCCAGGGCGGCAGGGCCCGACCTGTCCGGGCCAGGGGCGGCGGGGCCGCAAACGTCGGCCGTCGACGCACCGATCGATCCCTTGATCGAGCAGAAAGTGATCGACATTCAAATCGTCGGCAACGAGGCCTTCTCGCGCGAGAAGGTGCTCAACAGCATCACCACCAAGATTGGCCGCCCCTTCGACCAAACCACGCTGGAAAAAGACGTCCGCAAACTGGCCACCAAAGGCTGGTTCCTCGATGTGCGCCCGATCCGAGAGCAGATCGCCGGCGGCGTCCGCATCACGTTCCTGGTCAGCGAGCGACCGACGCTGGCCTACGTGAAGTACATCGGCTGCCAGGCCGTCTCGCGCAACAAGCTGGCCAAGAAAACCGAACTCAAGAAAGGATCGCCGCTCGATCCCTATGCGGTCGACGAAGGCAAGCGCAAGATCGAGGAGGTCTATCGCGACAAAGGCTACAACGACGTGCAGGTCTCGATTCTCGAGGGCAACAAGAAGGGCGACAAGGGCGCAATCTACCTGATCAACGAAGGCACGATTCAAAAAGTCTGGAAAGTCTACTTCGAAGGAAACACGATCGCCAGCGACCGACGCCTGCGCACCCAGATCGGCTCGAAGCCGCCGCTCCTGTACTTGTTCAAGGGTCAGGTCGATCGCAAGAAAATCGACGAAGACATCGACAAACTGACGGCCTATTACCGCAGCCTGGGCTTCTTTGCGCCCGCGTCGGCCGCGAGATCCAGTTCGATACGAAGGAAAAATGGGCCACCTTGACCTTCGTCGTCGACGAAGGACCGCGATACGTCATCCGCGAAGTGAAATTCACCGGCCAGAAAAATTTCACCACCAAGCAACTCACGGAGGGCATCAAGCTCAAGGCCGGCGACTTCTTCAGCCAGGCGAACCTGAATGCCGATCGCACCGCGCTCACCGACGCCTACGGCACCCGCGGCTACGTCTTCTGCAGCGTGCAGGACAGCCTGAACTTCCTGGATGAGCCCGGCCAGCTTGACGTCGTGTTCAATTTCGAGGAAGGAAAGCGCTTCGCCGTAGGACGCATCGACGTACACATCGCCGGAGCGAACAAAGGAGACAACCCGCACACACGCTTCCACACAGTGCTCAACCGGCTGCAATTCCGGCCGGGCGACATCATGGATACGCAAAAAATTCGCAACGCCGAACGGCGGCTCAAGGCATCGGCTCTGTTCGTCAGCGATCCGCAGAAAGGCGCTCCGCCGAAAATCACCTTCAATCCGCCCGACTCCGACTCCGACGACGAGACCAGCGTCGCGCGTCGCAAGAAGCGACGCTCTGACAGCATCCGCGGTCAAAGCCCGGACGACGAAGCGACGGCGGTGCAACCGGCCGGCGGCGAAGTGCCGGACGAAGAACCGGCCTTGCTGCCGGGCGACAACGTTTCGATCATCCTGTTTCCCCTGCCCGAGCCACCCGCCGGCGTCGTCGGCCCGGCGCCCGCCGTCCGGCCCGCGAGCGCATTTCCGACATCCCAACCGACCTGGCAGCCGTATCGCCCGCAGCCGGCTCCAACCGGCCCCAACGCGGCACCGGCGGCGGCTCCCGAGCCGCAACCGGCCGAACGTTGGATCATTCGCGGTCAAAGCCCCGACACGCCGCAGCCCGCGGTCTCTCCCGCCGCCGGCAATCCGCCAGCCAGGCCGGCATTGAATTGGGGACCGCAACCGGCAACGCCGAACACCGCTGGGCCGGCCCGCGCGCCCGTTGACCCGCGCTATGCCGCCCCGCCGAATCAAGCTCCGGTCACGCAGCAGCCGGGCGTTGCCATGCCGCCGGCTGCTCCGGGCGTCGCGATGCAGCCCGTCGGCGATGCTTTTGGTTCGCCGCTGATCGTCCGCGGACAGGACACGTACGGCGGCCGTCTGATCCAGCCGATTAGCCCCGCGCCGCAGTCGGTGTCGGCCTATCCGCCCACGTCGTATGGGCCGTCGGCGCAGCCCGGTTCAGGCGCGGACGGAGGGTTTTGGGGGCAGTCGCCCGATCCCAATGCGCCGGACAGCCAGGTTCGATCATTCCGCCGATGGCGCCGGGATTGGCGGAGCCGCCGGCCGAGCAAACCGACGTCATCGGCAATGTCGACCCCGAGACATTGCCTAGGCTGCCGATCATCGTCGACTCCCAGGAAACGCAAACCGGTCGGTTCATGTTCGGGGCGGGCATCAACTCCAACGCGGGTATCGTGGGCTCGGTCGTCATCGATGAGCAAAACTTCGACTGGAAACGGGTGCCGACCGGCTGGGAATCGTGGCGCAACGGCACCGCCTTCCGTGGTGCCGGGCAGCATTTTCGCATCGAATTGGCGCCCGGTACCGTGGTGTCGCGGTACGTGGTCAGCTTCACCGAGCCGTATCTGTTCGATACGAACGTCAACTTCGGCATCAGCGGCCAATTCTACCAGCGGTTTTTCAACGACTGGGTCGAGCAGCGAGCCGGCGGCCGCGTGAGCCTGGGTTATCAATTCCGGCCCGACTTGACCGGCGTCGTCGCGCTGCGGGCCGAAGCGGTGGATATCAAGGACCCGCGAATCCTGATCCCCGACCTGGCGCAAGTGCTGGGCATCACGCAGCTCTATAGCGGGCAAGTCAATTTGATCAACGATATCCGCGACAACACTTTCTTCCCGACGCAAGGCCGATACATCAACGTAGGATTCGAGCAAGCGTTCGGCAACTTCGCCTTTCCCAAGGCCACGCTCGACATGCGAAAATTCTTTACCCTCACTTCGCGGCCCGACGGATCCGGCAAGCAAGTGCTCTCGTTGTATTCGTTCACGGGGGCGACCGGCAGAAACACGCCAATCTACGAACGCTTCTTCCTAGGCGGTATCGGCACCATCCGCGGCTTCTACTATCGTGGTGCATCGCCGACGATCGACACCGTCGAGGTGGGCGGTGATTTCGCCACCTACGGCACCGTGGAGTACACCTTCCCGATCACGGCCGACGACATGCTGCGGGGAGCCGCGTTCGTCGACGCCGGCATCGACGCCCGCACGGCGGACATCACCATGCAGGATGTCCGCGTGGCGCCCGGCATGGGCATCCGCGTTTCGGTCCCGGCGATGGGCCCCGCTCCGATCTCGATCGACTTTGCCTTCCCAGTGCTCAAGACGTCGAACGATCGAAGTCAGGTGATCAACTTCTCGATGGGCGCATCGCGTTAGCCCCACGCGACATTGGAACAGCCTGAAGAGGATGTCGGCATGTCGCCGACCTTCACCCCGCCGCGAGAAAAGTCGGGCGCCGAAATCATCCTTTGCCCGCCGCTCAGTAGCCCGGAAAATAGCCCCACTGCCAGTAATCGCCATAAAAGCCGTAGTGAATGGTTTTCCGCGGCCAATAGTGGGTGTTGTACCAGCCGGCTTGATACGCGGTTTGCGGAAACCCATAGACTGCCGGCGGCGGGAAGCCGGGCGGCGGCAGCACGGTCGGCGGTGGCGCCGAGACGGGGACCTTTGCGGCCTTGGCCTTGTGGAGCGGAAAGCCGGCCAGCGACACTCGCGGAGCGGCGAGCGTCAGCATCGCCAGCAGAAACAGCGCCAAAGCGGCCATGCCCGGTTTGCAAACCGGGCGCCCCGCGCCGCTGCGGTTGCCAGTCAGCTCGCCGGATGTGCCGGTCGACTTCAGCAGGGAGCCCAGGCTCACGTTCCATCGTACCGTACTCCCGCATTTGGACCGGGCGTTTGGCTCCGGTATTCGTCTGGGGTATTCGTCTGGGGCAGGTGGGGCCGTCGCGCGCTCGGAGTTCGCCGCGGCGGCGGAAGATTTCAGGCGCGCGCGGCTGCGCCTCTGGTTGGATGCGTCTGTCGGTCTCATCGACCCGGCCAGCGCGCGACTAAAACGCAAACGCCGCCGCGCCTCAAGGAGCGCGGCGGCGTTTTTTGCGCCGTCGTCAAAGTCGCAATAGACTCGGCAATTTACCAATAGCAGCAGCCGCCGTAACCGCCATAGTAACCAGGCCCGCCGCCGTAGTAGCCGCCGCCCATGCCGCGATAGCCAACATTGTAGTAACCGGCGAAGCCCGGCGTGTATCCCGTGTAGTACGGATAACCACCCCAGCCGCCGACCCAAGGACGGTACGAGTAGGTGTAAGGCGAGTAATAATTCCAAGCGCCGTACGGATAGCCCGCGTAGCCGACGTAGTACGGGCCCGCAACGCCATAGCCGTACGGGCCGTACCCCGCGTAATAGGCCCGATGCCCCCAGCCCACGGTTTGAACCGGCGCCTTGGTTGCCTGCGAATCGGCAAACTTCACCGGCGCCTTCGGCCAGACCGTGCCCAGCAGATGGGTATAGGGTGCGCTGTGTTTGACGGCCGGCTGGATGGTTGCCGTGGCGGGCTGACCCGTCGATACGGGCTTGGCTGCCGGCGCCGCGGCGCACAAGCTTCCGAGAGTCAAAACGGCTGCACAGCCGAGCAGGCGTGCGGCGAAAACAGGCTTGGAAACCAACATGCAAAGTCCTCCCTAATGGCCAGTCACGTGATTTGCCCGTCGGCTCGATCGAAATCTGCAACGGCGTTTGGCAAAGGCTGCCGGTTGCAGGCTCTCTCGTAGCCGCGCAAAGCGTCAGCGCCTATGCTAGGCAGGACTTGCGCGGTTCGTCAAGTATCCTTACCGAATCGCAATCCTCGCGAATCGGCCGGCCCGTTGGCGCGAGCCATTTTGGGCCGGTCAGGCCGAATAATCGGCCCCGTCGAGAGAGGAATGTCGGGGCCTGGGCCCCGCAGATGAGCCGTTTCGCGGTATTTCCGCTTGAAGGCACGCTCGACCGCGGTCACTCGTACTTGAGCAGGCTGAAGTGCTTGTAGGGTTCCAATCGCTTGGCACCCCCAGACCGGCGAGCTCGATGAAAAAAGCGCAGCCCGCGACGTTCGCTCCGGCCTTTTCCACCAATCGGCAACAGGCGCCCATCGTGCCGCCGGTGGCCAGCAAATCGTCGACGAGCAAGACGTTTTGGCCGGGAGCGACGCCGTCGACGTGAATTTGCAGCGTGTCGGTGCCGTATTCGAGTTCGTAATGGAACGAATGCGTGTCGAACGGCAGCTTGCCCGGCTTGCGAATCGGCACGAAGGCCACCTTCAGCTCGAGCGCCGAAGGCGCCGCGAAGATAAACCCCCGGGCTTCGGCCGCGGCGACCGCGTCAATGGGTACGCCCCGGAAGTGGGCCGCCAATTGATCGATCGCGGCTTGAAATGCGGCCGGGGCGGCCAGCAACGGAGTGATGTCGCGAAACAGGATGCCCGGCTTGGGAAAATCCGGGATCGTGCGGATGTAGTCTTTGAGGTCCACGGGGTAGCTCGGTGGGCAGCGCCGGCGCGAGAATCGAGGTCTCGCCTGCGCAAATTCGGAATTCGGAACTGGGAATTCGGAAGGATGGGAAGATTATCGGCCCGCCCCTCCGAATTCGCAGTTCCGAATTTCCTCTTTAGCCCGGATCCTGCAAATTCGTGGCCAATTTGCCCAGGGCTTCAGTTTCGATCTGCCGGACCCGCTCGCGGGTCAGCCCCAGCGACTCGCCGATCTCTTTGAGCGTCCGCGGCTCGTTGTCGTCCAAGCCGAACCGCATCCGCAGCACGGTCGCTTCGCGGGTATCCATGGTTTCCAGCAGCCGCATCACCTGGACCAGGTTGTCGCTGTCGACCAATTCATCATCCGGGCTTTTGAGCCGCTCATCCATCACCATTTCGCCCAGCGACCAGCCGTTTTCGGCCTGATCGGTCTGCGGAGTGGAATTGTAGATACGGATCGCCTTCTTGATGATCGGCAGCTTCTTCTTGGGCAGGCCCAGCACGCGGGCGATTTCCTCGGGCGTCGGCGTGCGGCCCAGTTCTTCGGTCAGCCGGGCGGTCGCCCTGCGCCACTTGGAGAGCAGTTCGACCATGTACGCCGGGATGCGGATCGTCTTGGCCGTGTTGATCAGCGCCCGTTTGATCGACTGCTTGATCCAATAACTGGCGTACGTGCTGAACCGCGTGCCGATGGCCGGATCGAATCCCTCGACGGCGCGGAGCAGGCCCAGGTTGCCTTCTTCGATCAGGTCTTGCAGGCTCAGGCCCTTGCCCGTATAGCCCCGGGCGATGTTGACCACCAGACGCAAATTGGCCCGGACCATCCGGTCGCGAGCCCGGCTGTCGCCCTGGCCGATCGCGGTGGCTAGCTCCTGCTCGTCGCGAGCCGACAACAGCGAGGTTTCATTGATCTCGCGGAGGTAGGTTTCGAGCGGAGTCTGCACGGCTGCGGAAGTGCGGCGTCGAGGCGTTGTGGTCGGCATAGTCGTTGCTGCGTTGCCAGGGTTACCAGGGTTGCCGGGCTTGACAAACACAACTATCGACCCAGCAGACGGTTCTTCTGCAACGTTGCCGCGACTTGGCTCCGGAAAGGGAATGTGAGGTGGATTCGGGCGATGGCGAAAAGAACGAAGCGTCCGGTTCTAGCCCCTGGTCGTCGTGCGCGTGCCGCGCTTTGTTCGGTGTGTGCGACCGATTGTTCCGCTTCTGCGGAAAAGCCGCTCTCATCGGTTGACAGCCGCCATGACTGTACTAACATATCTAGTACAGTGCATCATGGAATTTTCCATCAACACCAGCAGCCGACGGCCCATCTATCAACAGTTGGGCAACCAAATCCGCGAGGCGATTGCCCGCGGCGAACTGCGCCCGGAAACCAAGCTCCCCTCGGTCCGCGAGCTGTCGCGAGAATTAGTCGTCAATCCGAACACCATCGCCCGGGCTTACCAGGAACTGGAGCGGGCGGGATTCGTCGTCAGCCGACCCGGCCTGGGCGTGTTTGTCGAGCGGCCGCGCCCCGAGCTGACCCGTGCGGCCCGCGATCGGCAGCTTGGGGAATTGCTCGATCAATTCCTGACGCAGGCCGTGCATCTGGGCTTTTCCGCGGCCGAAGTGCGCGGCGCAGTTCGACGAACGGGCCAGGCAATTCCAATGGAAACCGGTGGGCAGCAAGCAGTAGCGAGAGACCCCTATGTCCGATTTCGTCAAGCCGGCGATCGTTACGCGGCAGCTGACCAAGTATTACGGCCGACGCCGGGTCGTCGACAATCTTAGTCTCACCGTTCCCAAAGGCTGCGTGTACGGTTTCTTGGGCCGCAACGGAGCCGGCAAGTCGACCGCGATCAAAATGTTGGTCGGCATGGTTCATCCCGACTCCGGCCGGGCCGAAATTCTGGGAGACGACTCGGCCAGACTCCTGCCGGCCACCCGCGCACGCGTGGCCTACATGGCCGAGGGGCACCCGCTCTACGCCGGCATGACCGTCCGGCAGATCGTCGATTTCACGCGAGCGTTTTACGAAAACTGGAATGGAGCGCTGCTCGACGAGGTCCTCGAACATTTCGCTTTGTCGGGCCGGGCACGCATCGGCCGGCTTTCCCGCGGCCAGCAAGCCCAGGTGTCGCTGGCGCTGGCCATCGCGCCCGAACCGGAGCTGCTGATTCTCGACGACCCGACGCTGGGGCTCGATACGATCGTGCGGCGCGACTTCCTGGAATCGATGATCGCCCTGATTCAGCGGCACGGGCGGACCATTTTGTTCAGCTCGCACATTCTCGGCGACGTCGAGCGGGTGGCCGATCGGATCGGCGTCTTGGTCGACGGCGTGCTGCGGGTCGATTGTCCGGTCGAGGTCCTCAAGCAGCGAATCCGCAAGCTGCTGGTCGAGTTCGGCCGTGAGCCGCCCGTTTTTTCCGGATGTAGCGGTTTGGTCAGCCAGCGGCGCCTGGGCACCCGGCTCGAACTGGTGTTGGTCGGGTACGACCGCGCACAGCAAGCCGCGATCGAGTCGCTCGATCCCGTGTCGATCGAGCTTGTGGAACTGAATCTGGAAGACGCCTTCATCGAATACACTCGCGGCCCACGGCGGCCGCTACCCCGGAGCTTTGGAGGAGAACCGGCCGATGAACCGAGCTATAGCGATCAAGGAACTGCGTGAAACGGTCGGCATTGCGGCAATCGGCCTCGTGCTTTACGCGGCCATCGTCAGTTCGCAGCTTGGGCTGAACCTGTTCTGGTTGGTGCCGGGCGTGGAGGTCTACCAGGAGGTGCCCTTCGCTGGCGGGATCTTTGCCGGACACTTCGGAATTGTTTCCTGCGTCCTGGCCATAGCGCTGGGGCTGCGGCAATCGGCCTGGGAAGGAATGCGGGGCACGTACTTGTTTTTGCTGCATCGCCCGGCATCGCGGGGCAAGATTCTCACCGCCAAGGTGCTGACCGGCCTGGCCTTACTGCAGCTCACCGCCGCGCTGCCCGTGCTGCTGTACGCCGTGTGGGCCTCGTTCCCCAATACGCACGCCAGCCCCTTCCAGTGGAGCATGACCGAATCAAGCTGGAGCGCCTGGCTCGCACTGCCGGTGGTTTATCTCGGCGCCTGTTGAGCGGGCTGCGCACGGCACGTTGGACCGGCACGCGTTTGGCGCCGCTGCTGGCGGCGCTGGCCGGCTTTGTCTTGCTGGGCGGGCAGTCCTGGTGGATCGCTCTCTTGGGCAGCGTATTGTTCGGCGCAGGCTTCCTGTTGTTGATCCGGCACGTCGCCGAGCAGCAGGATTTTGGCTAGCGCCGGTGGAACGCTACTGGCAAATTTTGCAATCAGACGGTCAATGTCGGGAAGGCAGGAAAAGGTGGACGCCATGAGAGATCGCTCGAGCAAGTTTCGCGACGTGCTGCTGGCCAGCGCCATCATGCTCGGCGCCGCGGCCATGGGCTGCGCCGTCGTTTATTGGGCGCAGGGAACGTATCAAGCCACGTTTAGAGACCGCCGGGACACCCTCTTCTTAGCCTTCCGGGCCAACGGCGAACCGTATCTCATGAACTACAGTTTTACGCGCTCCCTGGGTGCATTCTTCAATACCGACCTGGCTGGAAATCCGATCGAGATCGATCGCAGGTCCGATTCTGCGACCGCAATGAAATTGCCGGCCCAGTGGCCGGCCACGAACTCGGCGCAGCCGATGCCCTGGAGCGAGCGGATCGTCGGATTTGCGGCCGATCAACATCCGCTCGACTTCTGGTATCTGATTCACGACGGATTGCCGGCGGGCCATGCTTATTTCGAAGGTTTCTCCGGCACGACCAAACGCCGGCTCGGCTTTATCGGAACGGCCGGCTTTCGTGAAGATGCCGTCCCGCCGGCCGAACAGTTTCCGATCCGCGGCGGCGCGCATTGGAACGAGGTCCAAATCGCCGCTCAGTATTCACACTATCAAACGAGCATCGAACCGCCCTACCTGCCACAGACGACCGGCGAGCATCAATTCGGCGATTCGCTGGTATTCCTGAACGGCGAGACCACGCTGTACGAAATCGACCTGCGGGACCGCAAGGTTCGCACGCCGCTGCCGCAAACTGCCACCCCCATTCGCAGCATCGGGCTCGGCTCTGGTCCCGGGGGCGACTGGCTCGGCGTTCGCAGCGACGACGCTGTCGATATTCTCGAACCAGACGGCCGGACGATGAGCCTGCCGCTGGCACCGGAACTGCGGGGGCGACGCCTCCAAGTGGTGAAACGCGACCCGACGGGCTTTACGGTCGCGACCTACCTGCACGTCAGTTCCGACCTGTGGCAACGTCACGTCAGAGTCTATTCGGTCGCCAGCGACGGCAAACTAAGCTCCGCGCAGGACGTCGATATCTCGCGAGCGAGCGACGACGAGCCGGAAATGTTCTCCCCCTTCCCCTACGAGACGCCGCTGCTGCTGGGTACGCCGGCCGTGATGCTGGGGAGCTTGCTCGGGATCCGATCGTTGGAACTCGAGCGTCTGACTGTCGCTCCGACCTGGCTCGCCGGGGCGTCGATGGCGATCGAGGAATACGCGATCTATCTGGCCGTGACCGTCGTCGCGGGACTGGCATTGGCGTTTGCCTGCTACCATCGCCAGGCCCGCTATGCGGTGAGCAGATCGGAACGATGGTCTTGGCCATTGTTTGTGTTTCTGTTCGGCGTGCCGGGCTGGATCGGCTATCGCTACCGCCGTGCGTGGCCGGTACTGGAACCATGCCCTGCCTGTTGCAAACCGGCGCCACGCAACGCCCCGACCTGTGCTTGGTGTGGGCGCGAGTTTCCTGCGCCACGTTGCTGGGAACCGAAATTTTCGCCTGACGCACGATCTTGACCTGGCCGGCACCAGGCGGCGTTAGCAAAACAAGCCCAGGGATGCGGAAATCCCTGGGCTTGCCTGGTTCATCACGACGTTCAAGTCACGATCCAACCGAAATCAGCCGCCGGCCGGCTTGATGAGCGGGCCGCTTTCGCCGCCGACGCCGCCGCGCAGTTCGGTCGGTGGCGTGCCGGGGCCGCCGCCGGACGAAGGCGGGGCCGCGCCGCCACCCTGTTCGCGGTCTTCTTCGGCCCATTGCACGCGTTTGCGCGACAGGCCGATCTTGCGTTCGCCGGTGTCGACCTTGAGCACTTTGACCTCGATCTTTTCGCCCACTTTGACGATTTCTTCCGGATTCTCGACCTTGTGGTCGGCCAGCTCCGAAATGTGCAGCAAGCCCTCCAAGCCGTTCTCCAGGCCGACGAAAACGCCGAAGTTGGTCAGCTTGGTGACCGTGCCGGTGACGATCTGCCCGGGCTGGTACTTGCCCGGAATGTCGGTCGCCCAGGGATCTTCTTCGAGCTGCTTGAGGCCCAGGGCGATGCGGCGCCGCTGCTGATCGACCGAGAGCACCTTGCACTGGATCGACTGGCCTTTTTCGACCACTTCGCTGGGATGGCTGATCTTGCGGGTCCAGGACATGTCGCTGACGTGCAGCAGGCCGTCGATGCCCTCTTCGATCTCGATGAACGCGCCGTAGTTGGTCAGATTGCGGACGGTGCCGCTCGACCAGCGTGCCGGGCGGATAGCGGTCGGCCACTTTGTCCCAGGGATTGGCCTGGGTCTGCTTCATGCCCAGCGAGATTTCCTGCTTCTCCTTGTTGATGCCCAGCACGACGACTTCGATTTCGTCGTCGATGTGCACCAGTTCGTTGGGATGGCTGATGCGCTTGGTCCAGGACATTTCGCTGATGTGCACGAGGCCTTCGATGCCTTCTTCGAGTTTGACGAAGGCGCCGTAGCTCATCACGTTGACGACGGTGCCCTTGACGACCGAGCCGACCGGATACTTGTCGGCCACCGATTCCCACGGGCTGGGCGTGCGCTGCTTGAGACCCAGGGCGATTTTTTCCTTTTCGCGATCGACGTGCAGGATCATCACTTCGATTTCCTGGTCGATGGCCACCATTTCGGACGGATGCCCGATGCGGCCCCAGCTCATGTCGGTGATATGCAGCAGGCCGTCGATGCCCCCCAGGTCGACGAACGCGCCGAACTCGGCGATGTTCTTGACCACGCCCTTGCGGACCTGGCCGATCTCCAGCGTGCTGAGCAGTTGGGCTTTCTTTTCGGCCCGCTCGGTTTCGATCAGCGCCCGGCGGCTGACGACGATATTGCGCCGCGCGTCGTCGATCTTGAGCACGATGCACTGGATGGTGCGGCCGATGTAATCGCCGATGTCGGCGGGCCGGCGGATGTCGACCTGGCTGGCCGGCAGGAACACGTTGACGCCGATGTCGACCAGCAGGCCGCCCTTGATTTTGCGAATGACGGTGCCGGTGACGATGTCGTTTTCGTGGACCGTCTCCATCACCTTGAGCCAGGCTTCGACCTTCTCGGCCTTGCGCTTGGTCAGCGCGATCATGCCGCGTGCCTTCTTCGGTCCGGCCGAACACGTCTTCGACGTCTTCGATCAGCACCTTGACGTCCTGGCCGGGCTGCGGGGGATCTTCCCACTCTTCCCACTCGTTGAGCGGGATCGTGCCTTCGCTCTTATAGCCCACGTCGACCAGCACGAACTCGCCGTCGACGCGGAGAATTTTGCCGTTGATGATCTGGTTGACGGCCAGGTCCTGGCCGCCCCAGTCGATTTCTTCGGTGGCGGTGCCGCCCATGGCAGCCGCGAGTTCTTCTTCCCATTCCTCCTTATTGAGGTCCAAGCCACGAATCAAATTACGATTGACCATTAGTTACCTGTGAGCAATCCGGTCGCCGCGAAAAGAACCTCTGCCGGCTCGCTCCCGCCGCCCAAAAGCAGCCACGAAGGCTGCCGAATTGGAACACGGACCGAAGGAGCGCCAAGCCAACACGCGCGGGCGAAAAGCTGTGGGTTAGAGTTGCGTCTGCCGGGCCGGCCCGAGGGCATCCCCGGACAACCACGGTCGGCAGGACGAACCCGAAATTATAGCGGTAAGCGGGCTGGGCGACAATTGAGGATGGGGAGGGAGGGCTGGAGGTTACGGACTGGGGGTTGGGGAGGAAGGACGCTCGCACCGGGGAAATCGGAACGGGAAGCTTGGAACGCGGAACTTAGAACGGGGCGACGATGACTTCTCCAGTCTCCGGACTTCCGCCTCTACAATGATAGTGGGTTGCCAGGCTGCCGTTTTCGAAGGAGTCTCATTTGGCTGGGCGATACTGGATCGGACTCGGCGCGCTGCTGGCCGCCGCCGCCGTGGCGGCCGGGGCGCTGGCGCACATTTTCTCAAAGACCTCGTCCAGCGCGAGCTGCTCAGCCCCGATCAACTGGCCAGCTTCGAAACGGCCGTCCGCTACCAGATGTACCACGCGCTGGCGCTGGTGCTCGTCGGGCTGCTGCTCGAGCGCGGACCCAGCGGAATGGTTCAAGCCGCGGCGATCGCCTTCTTGCTGGGCATCGTGCTTTTTTCCGGCGGGATCTACGGCTGGCTCGCCAGCGGCATCAAGCCGCTGGTTCACATCGTGCCCATCGGCGGCCTGACCTGGATCGTCGGCTGGCTGATCCTGGCGGTCGGCGCAGTGATGGGTGTAAGCAAATCGGGTCCGACGTGAAGTCGCTCGCCGGCGACGGCGGAGCAGCGCCGCGAGGGCGATAGGCTGGGCGCCATCTACAATGACGGCGCAGCCCCAATGGCCAGCGCCCCAGGCCTGGCGATCCTGAGGCTCGACCACGCCGGCTGACTTCGGCCGACCATTCGCTACGTCCGCTACGATCGGCCGGCATGACCGGCAGTGCCGGGCGCCGAATCGTCGGCCGCATTCCCATGGACGCGCCGGCCTGTCGGCAGGACTTGACCTATCCTTGAACTGGATAGCCATAGTTTTTTCCCTGGCAACGCAATGGCGCCGGCTGGGGCGCCTGGGCCTACAGCACAGAGCTTGATCGATGCACCGCAAATCTCCCTTATCGCCCGGCCGACAGAGCCGTCGCGGCGTGGCAGCCGTCGAGGCGGCCGTGCTTCTGCCCGTGGCACTGATCATGTTGCTGGGGACTTGGGAAGTGGGACGCATGATCGAGGTGGACCAGATCCTCAACAACGCCGCCCGCGAGGGAGGCCGTAGCGCGTCGACCGGGCAGTACACCAACAGCCAGGTCCAACAAACCGTTTTGAATTATCTGCAGAACGCCGGCTTGCCGTCCACGTTGGCGACGGTCACGGTCACCGACATGACCAGCCCGGGCACCGATTGCACGGCGGCTGCCGAACTGGACCAGTTGCAAGTCGCGATCAGCATGCCGTTCACGGCCGTCCGCTGGTCGGCGGCCACGCTGGTGACCAACAGCAGCACCACGCTCAAAGCGACAACGATCTTTTTTTCGAACAACGGCCTGAGCTATCCGACCAACATCACCATGCCGCAAGCCTACTGATTTGCAGTTCGCCGGACGGCAGGAACTTGAATCGAAGCCGCTTCCGGGCGCATTACGGTCAACGAAACCATGACGCTTCTTCTCGATCCTTGGCAGTCCGCGCTGCGGACCTTGGGCACCCGGTTCCGGCGGCCGCTGCTGGGCGAAAGCTCATTCCAGGCGCGCCGCTCGGCCGGCGCGCTCGAGGCCGGCGTGGCGGCGCGACGATCGTGGAGACGGCCCTGGTGTTGAATGTCTGCCTGTTGTTCGTGCTGGGCCTGTTCGATTTCGGCCGCGTCATCATGCTGCAGCAGCTCGTGACCAACGCGGCTCGCGAGGGTTGCCGATACGCCATCGTGAACACCAGCACGGCCACGACGAGCCAGGTCCAGACCTATGTCACGAACTACTTGTGCGGCCAACAGATCACGAACCTGGCCATCAATGTGTACGAGGCCGACCCGACGACCGGCGCCAACCTGGGCGCCTGGACCAACGCCGGACTGTCGAACTCGATCGCCGTGCAGGTTACCGGAACGATCAGCACGCTCACGCCGACGTTCAGCCTGTTGCCCAGCAGCGTGCCGGTCCAGTCGACGTGCATCATGGCCAGCGAAGCGAATTAGAGCCCAAATTCGGAAATCTCTTAGACCCGATCTTGAGAGTTGAAAGATGCGCAAGACATCTCAATTCCGCCGCCGTGGCGCCGTCCTGCCGCTGTTTGCCTTGCTCCTGGTGGCCCTGGTGGGCTTCTTGGCCCTGGCGATCGACGTCGGGATCATTGCCGTGGCCGAGACGCAGGCCCAGAATGCGGCCGACAATGCCGCCTTGGCCGGCGCTCGCACGCTCAACGGCTCGACCGGCGGCAACACGACCGCCGCGACCAGCACCGCCCAATCCGCGGCGGCGATCAACCCGATCATGTCGCAATCGGTCACCAGCGGCCAGGTGTCGGTGCAGCACGGCGCCTACCACTACGACTACACGTCGATGACCTTCACGCCGCAATTCCCGCCGGTTGCGCCCGACAATTACAATCTGACCCAGGTCACGATCACGCCCACTACGACCAGCTTCTTTGCCCAAGTCTTCGGCCTCACTTCATTCAACATCCAGGCCACGGCCACCGCGGCCTACCGTCCCCGCGACGTGGTGGTCGCGCTCGACTTCTCGGGCTCGATGAACAATGAGACCGACCTGTGGAATTGCGAATCGTACCTGGGCAATATGCTCAATACGCCCAACAACACCGACTCCGTCTTTCCGCAATGGGGCGTCTACAACACCAGCTATTCCCCAAGCGCCACGATCCAATGTACGAGCACCGATTCGCGGGTCGGCAATTGCAACGTCAGTATTCCCGTGGGTGGCATCCCGGCGCTGGTCGGCGACTTCTTTTCGAACAACCGCGGCGCGGCCGCCGCTTCGGCCTTCACCATGCCGTCCGGCGTAACCAGCACCACGCCGGCTGGCGACAATTATTTGACGACGACAAACAATACGTCGGCCACGCCCGCGCACAGCATCGCCGAGATCAGCGGCAGCGCCAGCCTCTCGAACAGTGCCAACGACGGCTTCGTCAGCCAAGGCTACAAGTACTACACCGGCAAGACCTTCAACGGCTATACCCAAGGGCCGAACTACTGGGGCAAGACGTTTTTCATCTGGCCGCCGGATCCGACCAATGACTGGCGGAAGAACTTCTTCTTGATGACCGACGGCGTCACCCCGGTCGCCAACGACACGGTGCTCTGGGATA
The DNA here is from genome assembly GCA_963699445.1 of uncultured Planctomycetia bacterium. GTDB lineage: Bacteria > Planctomycetota > Planctomycetia > Pirellulales > PALSA-1355 > CAWCAX01. Next base: position 128,574 of record CAVOTX010000010.1, on the reverse strand, counting down.
GCGGCGGCAACTGGCTGCCACCCACGGGCAACTACGTCATCAATTACAAGGCCATCCTGAACTGGATCGTGAACGTCGGGCCGAATCCGTTCCCGACGCAATTGCGGTCTGGCAACATCCTGTATTACAGCTCGATTCCGACCGACGTGCCGGCCGCTTCCTACAACCCCTCGACGCTCAACTCGACCATTACCAACCCGGACCAGCGATTCTGGAAGGAATACATCGACTTCGCGCTGGGCGTGTGGCAGGACCCGGGTGGCAACCTCCAGACGCCCGGCAGCTCGACGTGCAGCTACGGGCCGGACTTTGCCTGCGGCGACGGCAGCAGCGTGAGCATCAGCGGGCCCGACAGCAGCACGAATTACAACGGCATCCCCTTCGTCGCCCCGACCGACAATCCCCTGCGGCCGCGGCACCGTTTCTGGTTCGGGCCGATGACGATGATTCAGTACCTGCTCGACACGTCGATCTCGCCGGGGACGTTCCACGACATCTCGATGGTACCGGCCAAGCTAGGCATCGCCGGCGCCGTCACCGACATCCAGCAAAACCATCCCAACGACATGGTGTCGATGATTTACTACGCCCGGCCCACCTACGCCGGTGCGCCCAGCGGCGAGGGCACGTTCGATAACCCCATCAGTTCATTGGGGCGCAACTACACGTCAATCGTCAATTCGCTCTGGTATCCTCCCAACAGCAGCAGCGCGGATGTCCAGCCTTGGGATGCGAACGGCAGCCTGACGCCGCGCGCTCACGGCGATTACGACAGCAACACGGCCACCAGCTACGGTCTGATGCTGGCGTACAACCAGCTCAGCGGCAATGTCACGTTGCAGAGCTCGGGCATGGGGGGCTACGGCCGCAAAGGCGCCCAGCGGCTGGTGATCCTGGAAACCGACGGATTGGCCAATGCCTCGACCAGCGCTGGCACCACCAGCGGCGCCGCCTATCAGGGATACTTCAACATCGGTTTGGGCAACAGCTATTCGTCGAGCAGCAACGATCCGAACAGCGACGCCATCACCGTGGCCCAGCAGATCTGCGCCTTGTACAACGATTCGAGCTATGGACTGCCGGGTTTCTCGACCACGGCCAAGCCGGTCTCGATCCAGTGCATCGCCTTCGGTGCGATTTACGAGCCCACCACGCCGGCGCAATACAACTCGGCGGGGATTTCGCTCTTGCAGTCGATCTCGACGATTGGCGGCTCGACATTCCCCAGTTCGGCGAGCGATCCGACCAACGGCTACAAGTGGTGCATCGGCACGCTGGCCCAGCGGCAGGCACTGTTGCAGCAAGCCTTCACGAAAATCCTGGACGGCACGGTGCCGATCTCGCTGGTCAAGTAGGACACGCCGCGACCGCCCGACAGGCGCCGCGAGGGCCGCTTGAGCGCGACTACGCCTTGGCGGCGTCGAGGGCTTCTTGCAGCCGGGCCTTGGGCTGCACGCCGACAAAACGCTCCACCACCTCGCCCTGCTTGAAGATCATCAGCGTGGGAATGCTGACCACGCCGTAGGTCTGCGCGGCGCTCGGGCTGTTGTCGATGTTGATCTTGCCGATCTTGATCGAGCCTGCGTTCTCCGCCGCCAATTCTTCCACCACCGGCGTAATCAGCCGGCACGGACCGCACCAGGGCGCCCAAAAGTCGACCAGCACCGGACTCGACGATTGCAGCACTTCTTCGCGAAAATTTTCGTCCGTGAACTCGGACACGTTCTTGGCCATGGTAGCGATTCTCCGGCAGTCCCGTGGGTGGTCGTTGGCTCGGCGCCAAGCTCGCAGCGCGCGGCGGATTTGGAATATCGAATTATAGAGATGCTGCCGGGCGAGTCAAACCGGGCAATATCTCCCGCGATCGACGCTCGGCGACAGCCGCTTTACCTCGAAAACGGAGGCTTTCAACCCCAGCTGCCAATTCGTTGAAGTTCGACTCCGCCAGCGAGTACAATCGCGATCGAACCGGCGTCGGAAATGAAATATCGACCTCGCAGCCCTTGAACCGGGAAGTCAACGTTGACCTTAGCGTCGTTAGGCCTGGATTTCGGCACCGAGTCGGTACGAGCCTTGTTGGTCGATCTGGCCGGCCGCGAATTGGCCTCCGCCGTAGCCCGTTACCGCCACGGGCAAATCACGGCGACTTTGCCCGCGAGCGGCGAGCGGCTCCCGCCCGATTTCGCGCTCCAGCACCCCGGTGACTGGCTCGAAGCGGCCGCCTCGGCCGTGCCCTCGGCCTTGGTTTCGGCGGGCCTGGCGGCGGCCGACGTGGTGGGCATCGGAGTCGACTTCACCAGTTGCACCATGCTGCCGGCGCGCCGCGATGGAACTCCCTTGTGCCTGCTGCCGAAATTCCAGGGCGAGAAATTCGCCTGGCCGAAACTCTGGAAACATCACGGCGCTCAGCGGCAAACCGATCGGATCAACCGCTTGGCGCGCGAGCGCCGCGAGCCCTGGCTGTGGCGCTACGGAGGCACGGTCGGGCTGGAATGGTTCTTTCCCAAAGTGCTGGAAACTCTGGAAGACGCCCCCCATGTGTTTGACGCCGCCGACACCTGGCTGGAGGCCGGCGACTGGCTGGTCTGGCAATTGGTCGGTGGCGACGTTGGCCGCCTGGTCCGCTCGACTTGTCAGGCCGGCTACAAAGCCTGTTGGAACGCGACCGATGGTTATCCCTCGCGCCAGTTCCTGGCCGCGCTCGATCCCCGGATGGAAAATTTCGTCGCCGACCGGCTCAGCGGGCATCTGGCCGCTCCCGGCACGCCCGCGGGCACGCTCGCGGATGCCGCGGCCGAGCGGCTCGGTCTGGCCGCCGGAACGCCGGTCAGCGTATCGATCATCGACGCCCATGCCGGCGTGCCCGGCGCAGGCGCCGCCGAAGCCGGCACGTTGGTCATGGTGCTCGGCACCAGCAGTTGCCACATGCTCAACGCGCTCGACGAGGCGCGGGTTCCCGGCATTGCCGGCATCGTCCAAGACGGCATCTTGCCGGGCTACGTCGGCTACGAGAGCGGGCAGGCCGCGGTGGGGGATCTATTCGATTGGTTTCGCCGCCTGGCCGGCGAGACGACGTTTGCCACGCTCGACGAGCGCGCGGCGGCAATTCCGCCCGGCGCCGAGGGCGTGGCCTGCCTGGATTGGATGAATGGTTGCCGCACGCCCTTGATGGATGGCGCCTGCCGCGGGTGTTTTGCCGGTCTTTCGCTGTATCACACGCCGGCGCATTTGTATCGGGCCGCTTTGGAGGCGACCGCATTCGGCCTGCGCTGGATTGTCGAGCTGCTTCGCGAGCACGACGTGCCAATCAGGCAGTTTGTGGCCACCGGCGGACTGCCGCATCACAATCCGCTTTTGATGCAAATCTACGCCGACGTCTTGGGAGCGCCGATCCGCATCGCCGCTTCCAGGCACGGACCGGCCCTGGGCGCCGCCATTCTTGCGCGCTGGCCGCACCCGAGCGAAGCCGATTTGCTTCGGCGGCCGAGGCCATTCGCGCCATGGCCGCCGGTGCCTCGGGCGATCGAGAGCGTGTGATCCGCCCGGCGGCCGAAGCACACGCCGCGTATCAATCGCCGTATCTTGAATATCGGCGTTTGGCCGAGTTGCCACAGAAACCATTGGACAAAGGCGCGAACGAAAAGTAACCTCGGCCTCAACCCCTCTCCCTCCAGGGAGAGGGTAGGCTGAGGGTCTGTCAGAAACCGAACCGACTATTCGTTCGTTCCCCTCAGCCTGAAACGTTTTCGAGAAACGGCTGGGATTGTCCCTCCCTCCTAGGAGGTTCTCGGACACTCAATAACGAACCGCGCTGGATCCGCCCCGTCGAGAAACGGAAACGATTATGATCGCCGACAGCTTCGCGTGTTATGTCGTCTCCAAAGATGCCGATGGCAAAGCCGGCGGACGCGTCGAACTGCGGCCCATCGACGATTTTCCGACCGGCGAAGTCACGATTCGCGTTCGCTATTCCTCGTTGAATTACAAGGATGCACTATCCGCCACGGGCAATCCGGGCGTGACGAAAAAATATCCGCACGTGCCGGGCATCGACGCGGCCGGCGTCGTCATCGCCAGCCAGTCCGACCGATTTCGCGTCGGCGACGACGTGATCGTCACCGGCTACGAACTGGGGGCCACTCGTTGGGGCGGCTTTTCGCAGGTGATCCGCGTGCCGGCCGATTGGCCCGTGGCCTTGCCCGCCGGGCTCACGCTCCGCGAGAGCATGATCCTGGGCACCGCCGGATTCACCGCGGCGCAGTGTGTCCATGCGCTGCACGAACGGGGCGTGCTGCCCGGTGCCGGCGACGTGGTGGTCACCGGCGCGAGCGGCGGAGTGGGCTCGCTGGCCGTGGCGCTGCTGGCGAAGCTGGGCTACCCGGTCGTCGCCGTCAGCGGCAAAGCGGCCGCGGCCGAGTTTCTGAGCAGGCTGGCGCGCGCGAAGTGATCGGCCGCGACGCCCTCGAAGATCGTTCGACAAAACCGCTGCTGCCGGGCCGCTGGGCCGGAGCGATCGACACCGTGGGCGGTGGCACGCTGGCCACCGTGATCCGATCGCTGCATCTCAATGGCTGTGTCGCCGCGTGCGGGATGGTCGCCGGCGCCGAACTGCCGCTGACCGTATTCCCGTTCATTCTTCGTGCCGTCAGCCTGGTGGGCATCGATTCGGCCTGGCGCACGCACGACGAGCGCGCGGCGATCTGGAATCGCCTGGCCGGCAGTTGGAAGCTGGCCGCACTGGACTCGCTGGCCAAGGAAATCGAGCTGGCCGAACTCGATGGCTGGATTGCCGAGATTCTGGCCGGCCGCGTCTTGGGCCGCATCGTGGTTCGCTTGCCAGGATAACGACATTCTGATTGAATCCTTTTTAGGCTGCGGCACCGCGGAGAATATCGGTTTGAAATTCGACCCTGGCACGGCGAATGCGATTTTCGTTCGATCCAGGCAGGCACAAGGAGATCGGTCCGATGACGGAGAAAATCGATTCCCGCGGCTTGCGCAACCCGGAGTTTCGCGGCGGCGTTTTCTGGCGGTGCCGGGGTTGGCCCTGCCGGCGGCGCTCGCGCTCGAGGCCTGGCGGCCAAGATCGTTGCTCGCTGCCGATTCGCTGGCGGCCGACGCGACAACCGCCACGAGCGGCAAACCGATCGATCTGATCGTCCGCGAGGCTCAGCCCAAGAACCTGGAAATGCCGTTTGCCCAACTCGATGGCTTCGTCACGCCCAACGAGCAATTCTACGTTCGCAATCACTTCGAGCAGCCGGAATTGGACGTTCGCGATTGGCGGCTGCGCGTTGAAGGGCGCGGTCGACAAGCCACTGGAGTTGAACTACGACGAGCTCGGCAAGCTAGCGGTCAAGACCCAGCCGGCTCTGCTCGAGTGCGCCGGCAATGGCCGTTCGTTCCTGGAGCCCAAGGCCAAGGGCGTGCCGTGGCAGTTGGGCGCGGTGGGAAATGCGATCTGGACCGGCGTTTCGCTTGTGGACCTGTTGCAAATGGCCGGCGTGCGAAAAACCGCGGTCGAAGTGCTGCTCGTTGGTGCCGATGCGGGCGAATTGAAGGACGACCCCAAGCCGATTGGCAAAGTCCACTTCGCACGCAGCCTGCCGTTGTTGAAGGCCTTGCAGCCCGAAGTATTGTTGGCCTACCAGATGAACGGCAAACCGCTGACGCCCGAACATGGTTATCCGCTGCGAGCCGTGGTGCCGGGTTGGTACGGAATGGCTTCGGTCAAATGGCTGACGCGGGTGATTGTGCTCGAGCAGCCATTCGGCGGCTATTTTCAGACGTTCCAATATTCTTACTTCGCGGGCGGCGACGGTTTGCCTGTGATGAAGCAGATCAACACGATCAATGTCAAATCGCAGATTGCGCGACCGGTGGCTGGCGAAAAGATTGCCGCGGGGCAGAAATGTCGGGTTTTCGGCGCGGCTTGGGCCGGCCCGCAGCAGATCGCCAAGGTAGAAGTCAGCACCGATGGCGGCGCTTCCTGGCAGTCGGCAACCCTGCTCGAAAAGCCTGTGAATTTCTGTTGGCGACTGTGGGAATTTATTTGGACGCCGAGCAAAGCGGGTAAGTACGTTCTGATGGTCCGAGCCACCGATATGAATGCGCGTGAACAGCCCATCGAGCGAGATCCAAATCGGCGGAATTACCTGGTCAATCACGTACTGCCGGTGGAAGTGACGGTCGAGTGACCGAGCAGCGGCCGGTCCGGGAATTGGAAGAGCCGGGAAAGGGAAAATGGTGCGGCACGGTCCGCGGGAGTGCGGCGCGTGCCACGGCTGGGCGAGCTGCTGCGGAAAAAGGCCTACCGAGTGATCGACCAGCACGAAATCCAGATTCGCGTTCGATATCAGGAGACCGATGCGCAGGGGCGCGTCCACCACGCGAATTTCTTCACGTATTTCGAACAGGGCCGGGTCGAACTGCTCCGCGCCGCCGGGTACGATTATCGCCGCCTGGAAGAGTCCGGCTATCTGTTGGTCGTGACCGAAATCTCGTGCCAGTATTATCTTCCGGCCAGCTACGACGACTTGCTCACCGTCCGTACAAAGACCGTGGCCGCCAAGGGGGCACGCGTCCAGCACCGCTACGAGGTTCTTCGCGACACCGACCTGCTGGCCACCGGCACCAGTGTCGTGGCCTGCATCAACCGCCAGGGCAAGGTGACTCGGCTGCCGCAATTCTTGCTGCCTGACTGATCGGGCCATGGCCGCGTCGGAATAATGCGCGTTTAGCGCGGTCCCGACTGCTTGCAACGGGGACGAAATTCGTTCCTAATTCAGTTCGCTGGGACCTTCCGCATTGCCTGAGAGAACGCAACATGGCCGCCAAAGCAAAGTCGTCGAAATCCGCACCGTCGAAATCCAGACAAGTAAAACCAGCGAAAGCCGCCAAAGCCAAGACTTCCAAACCGGCCGCGGCGCGCCGAAAAAGATCAAAGCCCCTGCCAAAGCCAAAATCAAACCGGTCAAAGCGCCCGCTCGTGCCCAGGACCAGCCGGCCCCTGCCGACGCCGAGGCCACTGGCGCGCTCGTCGAGGTATATTACGTCCTCCTCGATCCGCTGCCGCCGCAGATTCACACAGCCAGGCCGCTCGCCGCCACCGAGGCGGTCGAGTTTGCCTCCTTCGCCGAGGCCAAGGAGCGGGCGATCGATCATTTGATCGAGCTGATCGAAGAGGCCGAACGCCGGCTGCACGTCTTGCGCCGCGCGACCAACCGCGAAGAATTGCCACACTAACGCCGTCCCCGCGCCGAAATGCGACAGCGGCCGGTTCGCCGTCAGGCTACCTGGCCTCTGCCACAATCACGCATCTTACCGAGACGGTCGAGCTTGGGATGCTTGCGAACCGCCGGGGTAGCCGATTGCCCTCAGTTTTGCCCGGAGGGCTGCCGATTATAGAAATTGGATCGACCTTGCCGGTTAGAGCGGATTTGCGGGCCGACAGCCGGTCGATCGAAGGTTTCGATTCCTTTCTTCGCAGGGACGCGATTGCGATGCGCAAGCCAAAGCGACAGGCTCAGACGACGAACAAGGCCAAACCCAGTTCGGACGAAGTTCCGGTCCACGACGGCCTGACCACAACACGGGTCGATCCGCCCCACGTCATGTCCGAGGCACAAGCGCCCGCGGCAGCTGCCGCCCAGGTGGTTGCCGAGGGCGCGGCCAGCGAGCCGGAGGGCCCGCCAACGGAGGTCGTGCAGGCGGCGCAGATGATCGAGCAAGTCCGCACGCAAGCCGCGCAGTTGTCGGCTCATTTGCGCAAGCAGCAGGCCAGCGTCGACCATCGCGAGTCGGAGCTCAATTCGCGTTTGGCGGCCTTGGACAACCAGGTCCGCGGTGCGCGGCTGTGGCTCAATGAGCGGCAGCAGGACATCGCCACCCAGCAGGCGGCGCTCGAAGCCCAACGACAGGCACTGGCCGCCCGCGAAAAACAATTGGCCGGCACGGCCGGGTCAAGTCAGGAAATGAAACACACGGCCGAGGCGGATCTGCGCCGCCTGACCACCGACCTGGCAGCGCGCGACGCGGCCCTGGCCGCCCGGATGGCCGAGTTCAACGGGGCCTCGTCGGAGCAGAATCGGCGGTTCGACGCTCGCCGGCAGGAGCTCGATCAGGCACATCAGGCGCTCGAAGAGCGCCGCAAGCAGCTCGAAGTGCGCGACCACGAACTGGAGCGCCGGCAGTCGCAGATCGACGAGTCGGTCAAGTCGCCTGGCGGCCCAGATTGCGCTCGGTCAAAAAGCCCAGCAGTTGCAGGAGGCGGTCGAAAAGCTGGAGTTGCGCCGTCAGCATCTGGACGAGGCCGAGAAACTGCTGGGCGAGCAGGAAGCCCAGATCGACGCCGATGCCCTGCACCTGGCCGAAGACCGCTCATCGCTCGACCTGGAATTGCACGCCGAGCGCCGCAAGCTGGCCGACGAGCGCCGGCAGGTCAGCGGTGATTTGGACAAGGAAAAGCAGAAACTCAAGCGCCGCCGTGACGACCTCGAAGCCCGCCGGGCCGCGCTCAAGCAACTGCGCTCGGACGTCACGCGCACCCAGCGCGAGACGCTCGAAATGCGGCTGGCGACCGAAGAGCTTTGGGCCCGGCTGTGCGGCACGATGGCTCCGGCCGCCCTGACGCAGTCGCTCGCGCAATTGCGCGTCAAGCTGGCCGATCAACAGCGGCTGGCTCACCAGGAATTGGCCGAACAGCGGGCCGACCTGGAATTGCTCGGCCGCCGGCTGGCCGAGCAGCACGACTCGCTCGCCAGGCAGAAACGCGAGCTGCAAGACTGGGTCAAACATCGCGAGGAAGAAATCGAGGAACAGGCCTCGCGGCTGGTGCGTCGGGAGCAATCGCTCGACCAGCAGCAGACCGAGTTCAAGCGGCTCGACAAGCAGTGGAAGCACGAGCGGCACAACTACGAGCGTGAAATCCGCCGCTTGCTCAGCCAACTGCGCCGCGTGGAAATCGCCGCCTGACGCGCTGCCAGCAACCCTACTTCTGCGGAATCGCGACGATCAACGGGTGATTGCTCAAGGTCAACGTCAGCGAATCAACCGCGCTTGCAGTCTGAACCGGCTCGGTGCCGATCGTCGGATCGTAAACCTTTAGCGCCGGGTAGGTGGCCCCCAACTGCACGGTCACCTCGTCGGTGCCTTTGAGCCGCTCGTCCCAAATCACCAGCTCGAACGTGCCGTCGCTCTTCTGCAAGAGAAACTCGTGGACCGTGGCGGGTTGCTCGGCGATGGCGTAATCCAGTCGGCCGGGCCTCGCCGGCGAGCCCTGGTCGGCCAGAATCGTGGTCAGGTTGTGCAGATACACGGCCGCTTTGCGGGGCGTGTAGTCGGGCTTGAAGAACCCAAAGGTCTGATTGCCGGCTTCGTCGGTCCGGTCGCGCAGCAAGTACACGGCGGTGTGACTCCAGCCGCGCTTGAACTCATCGAGATACATGCTCAGCAGATTCAACGCCTGGACGTCTTCGCTCACGGCGCCCTCGATCGTGCAGCCGGTCTCGGTGGTCACGCGCGGCAATGTCACGAGCTCCGTTTCCGCATAGCCGCGAAAGTGCTTCGCCCAGGTGACGCCATAGTTGCCGTAGAGGCCATCGACCTTGCACGCCGACGTCGGATCGGCCGCATTCCAGGTCTTGTTGTCCGCCAGGTCGGGCGAGCCGGGATGATAGATGTAGTTATGAACGTTGGCGAAGTCGGCATAGCGAGTTCCCTCGGGCAGAAACGTGCCGGCGCCGCCGGGGATGGTGAGAAACTGCAATCCCACGTTGTCCGCCTGGGCTCCCCCTTCGCTGATCGACCAGACAGGATACTTCTTGAGCAGCGGGTCTCGCTTGACGGCGTCGTACATGTCGCGTTGCAACTTGGCAACCGCCAACCACGAGGGGGCACGGCCGCCGCCTTGCTCGCCTTGATAGGTGACGCCCCAATTGTTCGGCTCGTTGTTGCCCTCGAATGCCAATAGGGCGCCGGCCTCGGCCAGCGGTTTGGCGGTGGCGACCAGTTTCTCGAGATCGCTTCCGCCGCTGACCAGGCCCCAGCTAAACCGCACACCCGTTTGCCGGTGCAGGTCGAGATAGGTCTCGATGGTCGTGGGGCCATTGGCGGACAGCCCCTCGATGCCGCCGCGGACCCAGCGAAATCCGCCGTACTTGACCATCTCGACCGTCTTGGGCAGGGGTTGTCCGCGATCGGGAAAAGTCGTCACGACGCCGATGCTGGCGAGAAAATCGGCCGCGGCCGTGGCGGTCGCGGACGCGGGGTCGCGGCTGGCGGTCGCCAAGACGATGTTGTTGAAGACCTGCTCATCGAAGTTCTGAGTCCCCAGCAGCACCAGTTGGCTGAACGAGCTGGTCGTGGCATCGCTGAAGTTCACCGTCGCGCCGGCACCCTGGTTCCAGTCCTTGCTGCGAACGGTCCAGGTTCCGTCGGACTGGCGCGTCACGGTCAGCCGGCTCAAGCCGCCGCCATCGCGCACCGAGGCCTGCGTGGCGTCGATCTCGGCGGGCGCCCAGGTGTTCTCCTTGGGTCGAACATGATTGGCCACCTTGCCCCACTGCACGGCCCAGGTCGCCTTGATGCGGTGGACTTCGAACAGATAGCCGTTGCCCCCCGTGTCCAGGAGCATGAAACCGATTGCGTCGGCGCCCTGGGCGGCGTCCCCCCAGCCCCAGCCGTAGTCCAGCGAGAGCGAAGATTCTTGGGATTCTTGAGATCAGCGAATTTCTTGGTCAGCGAGCCGCCAGGTTTGTTGGCCGCAAAACGGGCCACGGGGCCGGGATGCTTGGCGGCTTCCTTGGGGTACGTGAACACATCCCAGTCGCCCTGCGCCGTCCAGCCCAAGGTTGCGAAATCCCCCTGGGAAAAATCGGAGTCGATGATCGTCTGCGCCAGGCAGACCGAATGGGCCAAGCCCGCGAGCACGAAGGCTGCGGCCACTGTTGCGATCGATGTTGCTCTCATCACGTCCTCTGGAAAGGTCTCTTGGCACGGGCCTTTGCACTTCGCCGTTATTTCTTTCCCAACCGCCGCTGCTCCTGGAAAAATCGGGTCAGGATGGCGCCGCACTGGGGTGCCAGAACGCCGGGCACCGTCTGCGCGATGGTTGAGCCGCGTGTCCCCCAATAGTTGAAACAGCGATTGCACGGCGCCGGCCTTGGGGTCCGTGGCCCCGTACACCACCAACGGGATCCGAGCTTGTAGAATCGCGCCGGCGCACATCGGACACGGTTCGAGCGTCACGTACAGCGTGCAGTCGTCCAGCCGCCAACTGCCCAAGGCCTCGGCGGCCTGGGTGATGGCGATCATTTCGGCGTGGGCCGTCGGATCGCGCAGTTGTTCGCGCTGGTTGTGGGCCGCGGCGATCACCCGTTGACCATGCACGATGACCGCGCCGACCGGCACTTCGTCTTCGCCCAGCGCCTGTTCGGCCTGGGCCAAGGCCTGCCGCATGTAGACTTCATGCACGGCGTCGCGTTCCTTTCCCTTCTCCAATCGCGCCTGCCCAATCGCGCCTGTCGAATCGCGCCGCGAATCCTCAATCCCCGACGACCCGGGTGGGGTTGCGGCCGATCACCGGATACTGCTCGACTTCGAGCACGCTGCCGCTGATCATCCGGCTTTCGTCGCTCAGCCAATACATCGCGGCGGCCGCAATCTCCTCGGGCTTGAGGAGCCGCCCGTTGGGGGCGATGGGCGGTCCCATGCGCTCGGGCCAATCGGCCGGCAGTCCGTCGGCAATCTTGTAATGATATTCGTTCGGCGTCAGGACCCAGCCGACGTTGAAGTGGTTCACCCGCACCTTGCCGCCGAGGGCATCGGCCAGATTGCGCGAGAGCGTGATCAGGCCGCCCTTCGAGATGCTATAGGCGAGCAGTTCGTTTTCGCCGCACAGCCCGTTGACTGAGCCGATATTGAGCACCGCCCCGTGGGTGGCCTTCAGGTGCGGATAGGCGGCCTTGATCAAGAATAGCGGCGCCCGGACGTTGGTCGCCATGAGCGCGTCGAACAACTCGATGGTGGTCGACTGCAAGTTGCTGCGTTTGATCAGGGCCGCGTTGTTGACCAGCCCGTCGATCTTGCCGAAGGCTTTGAGCGCGGCCGCCACGAGTCGTTCGGCGGCGGCCGGATCGGCGATGTCGTCGACGTGCAGCGCGGCGCGGCCGGCTCCCAACTCGCCGACGATTTGCTCGCCGCGGGCCTTGTCGCGGCCGTGAATCAGGACCCGGGCGCCTTCCTGCACCGCCCGGCGGGCGATGGCCTCGCCGATGCCCGTGGTGCTGCCGGTGACGACGATGACTTTGTCTTTCAGTTGCATCAAGATTCCTCGACGTGGTCCGGTTGAATGCGAAACTGCCAATGCTCCCCAGAGTAGCATAGCGCCGCGGAGAGCGGTATCGTAACAGTCGGCGTTCGAGTGGGAACCGGGGGGTCCCGCAATTTACCGTCTTTCTTGGCCAGCAATCATCATGGTTTTGACTCCGCAGCAATTTCAAGCCCTTGTCCAGCGCATCCCATCCATCGTTCGATCGCATCTGCCCTGGCGCCGCCGTTGGATCTTGACTTGTGCGACTTGCTGGGCCGTGCTTGCCTCGGTCGTCGCCGGTCAATCGGCCGAGCCGCAGGCCAAGACCTTTCGCGCCGGAGCGATGGCCGTCGACGTCACGCCGACCCGCTTTCCGGTGATCGTCAACGGCATGTTCGAAGAACGGACGGCCGACCGGGCCAGCGACCCGCTGTACGCCCGATCGCTCGTGCTCGACGACGGCCACACGCAACTGGCCATTGTCGTGGTTGACAGCCTGATGCTGCCGCGCGAGCTGTTGGACGAGGCCAAAGAGCTGGCGGCCAAGGCCACCGGCATGCCGACCGACCGAATGTTGATTTCGGCCACGCACACGCACTCGGCTCCCGCGGCCATGGGCTGCCTGGGGAGCCGCGACAATCCGGATTACAAGGTGTTTCTGAGTGCTCAGATCGCGCGCTCGATCCAGTTGGCTCAAGAGCGGCTCCGCCCGGCAAGGATCGGCTGGCACGTGGTCAAAGATGCCCGGCACACGTTCAATCGCCGCTGGATCCGGCGCCCCGACCGCCTGCTTGCCGATCCGTTCGGCCAGCCGACGGTGCGGGCAAACATGCACCCGGGCCATCAGAATGCCGATGCCATCGGTCCCTCGGGACCGGTCGACGACGACCTGTCGCTGTTGGCCGTGCAGTCCGCGGACGGCAAGCCGTTGGCGGTGCTGGCCAACTACTCGATGCACTATTACGGCTCGACGCCCTTGTCGGCCGATTATTTTGGCCGCTTCGTGCAGCAGTTCACCAGCCTGATCGGCGGAGAAAAAGTCGAACCGGGCTTCGTGGCGGCAATGTCCCAGGGCACCAGCGGCGACCTGATGTGGATGGATTACGGCGCGCCGAAGCCGCGCGAGGATCTCGATCAATACTCGGCCGAGGTGGCCGAGGTCGCGGCCCGCGCCTATCGAGAAATCCAGTACCGAGACTGGGTGCCGCTGGTCATGCGCGAAACCAGGCTCACGCTCCAGCGGCGCGTGCCGGACGAAGCCCGCCTGGCCTGGGCCCGCCAGATCGACGCCAACACCGCCGGCCGCTTGCCGCGCGACCTGCGCGAAATCTATGCCCGCGAGCAATTGCTCCTGGCGGCCGAACCCCAGCGCGAGCTCAAGCTGCAGGCCCTTCGCATCGGCGACTTGGGCATCACCGCGATTCCGAACGAAGTGTTCGCCCTGACGGGCCTCAAGCTCAAGGCCGCCAGCCCGTTTGCCACGACGTTCAATATCGAGCTTGCCGGCGGTGGCGAGGGCTACGTTCCGCCCCCCGAGCAGCACAAGCTGGGAGGCTATACCACCTGGCCTGCCCGCACCGCCAGCCTGGAAGTCGAGGCGGAACCCAAGATCGTCGCAGCCCTCGTCAAGCTGCTGGAAGAAGTTGCCGGCAAGCCGCGGCGCAAACTGGTCGATCCGGCCGGCCCGTATGCGCAGGCCGTGCTGGCATCCAAGCCCAAGGTCTACTGGCGCTTTGCCGACATGCAGGGGCCGAGCGCCGCGAGCGCCGCCGATGCGAACCCTATTGGCGCGTACGAAGACGGGGTGGCGTTTTACTTGCCCGGACCGGCTGGCAAGGGCATGGCCGCGGCCGATGCCACCAACCGCGCCGTGCATTTTGCCGGCGGCCGGCTGCGGGCCGCGCTCGGCGACCTCGGCGCGACGTATACGGTCGAACTTTGGGCCTGGAACGGATTACCCAACAATGCCCGGCCTGTGACAGGTTATTTGTTTTCGCGAGGCGCCGAGCACGACGCACTCGCGCCCGGCGACCACTTGGGCATCGGAGGCACCGCGGTGGCGGCCGGTTGCCTGCTGTTCTTCAACGGCAACAACGCCAACCAGGTGATCGCGGGCAAGAACCCGCTTGCGCCCGAGACCTGGAACCACGTGGCCCTGATCCGCGACGGCACCCAGGTGACGATCTACTTGAACGGCCGGCCCGAGCCCGAGGCCGCAGGTGAGGCGACCGTCACGCGCAGCGCGAACGCTCCGCTGTTCGTCGGCGGCCGCAGCGACAACTTCGCCAACTTCGAGGGTAAGATCGACGAGGTGGCTATTTATCCAAGGGCCTTGCCGGCGGCGGAGATCGTGGCCCACTATGCGGTCTCGGGCGAGAAGCAACCGGTGCTCGTTTCCGGCGTGCCCATGCCGACCGGCGCGGCCGAATCGCTGGCCCAATTGCACGTTCGCCCCGGCTTCGAGGTCGAACTGGTCGCGGCCGAGCCGCTGGTGCAAGATCCGGTCGCCATTGAATGGGGACCGGACGGCCGGCTGTGGGTGGCCGAGATGGCCGACTACCCCTTGGGGCTGGACGGCAAAATGAAGCCCGGCGGCCGCGTGCGCTACTTGGAGGATACCGACGGCGACGGGCGGTACGATCGTTCGACGCTGTTTCTGGACGGAGTCAACTTTCCGACCGGAGTGTTGCCCTGGCACGACGGAGTTCTGGTCACCGCGGCCCCCGAGATCTTTTATGCCGAAGACACCGACGGCGACGGCCGGGCCGATCTGCGCCGCACGTTGTATCGCGGTTTTGTCGAGGGCAATCCGCAATTGCGCGTCAACGGGCTGCAGCGCGGTCTCGACGGCTGGGTGTATCTGGCCAATGGTTGGAGCGGCGGCGTGGCGCGGTCGGAGAAGACCGGCGAGTCCGTCAACATTGCCGGCCGCGACCTGCGGATCAAGCCCGACGAAGGCCTGCTCGATGCCATCTCCGGAGTCACCGAGTTTGGCCGCAGTCGCGACGACTGGGGCAATTGGTTCGGCTGCGACAACAGCAACCCGTTGTTCCACTTCGTGCTCGAGGATCATTACACGCGGCGCAATCCGCTCGTCGCGCCCCCCGACGCCCGGCGACAGTTGATGACGCCGCCGAACCCGCCGATTTTTGCCCGCAGCGAATTGCAGAAGCGGTATCACAGCTTCGAGCAAGCCGGGCGATTCACGTCGGCCTGCGGCGCGATGATCTACCGCGACGAGCTGTTGTTCGGGCCCGGCGAGACCTGCGCACGCCTTTGTTTGCGAGCCGGTCCACAACCTGGTGCATCACGAACTGCTCACGGGCGACGGGGTCAGCTTTCAGGCAGCCCGCGACAAGACGGAAGCGCAGAGCGAATTCCTGGCGTCCGAAGATCCTTGGTTTCGGCCGGTCACGGTCCGCACGGGGCCGGATGGAGCCTTGTGGGTGGTCGACATGTACCGCTTCATGATCGAACATCCGGGCTGGCTGCCGCCGCTGGGCCAGCAGGAACTGGCCCCGTTCTTCCGCTTGGGCGAAGATCGCGGCCGGATTTACCGCATCTACCCGCAGGGCCGGCGGCCCAAGATGCCCGGCTGGCTGTCGAAGCGGAGCACCGCCGAACTGGTCGCGGCGCTGGAAAGTCCCAACGGCTGGCGGCGCGACACGGCCGGGCAACTGCTCGGGTGGCAGCACGATCCTGCCGCAACCGCGGCACTGGAAAAGCTGGCCGCCGAAAGCCGCGAGCCCAAAGCCCGGCTCCAAGCCATTGCCACGCTCGACGCGCTGGGGGCGGTCGACGGGCCAATCGCCGCGCGGGCGCTGGGCGATGCGCATCCGGCCGTGCGCAGGCAAGCCCTGCGTTCGGCCGAAAAGCTGGCGCCGGCCGATGCGTCGGTGTTGGCCGCGGCGCTCAAGCTGGTCGGCGATGGCGACGCCAAAGTGCGGCTGCAGTTGGCCTCGACACTGGGCGCCTGGAGCGATCCGCGCCGGCCGAGCGCTGGGCGCATTGGCGGCCCAAGCCAACGATCCGTACTCTCGCGCCGCGGCGATGAGCTCGGTCAATAAAGAGAATATCGATTCGGTACTGGCCGGTCTCTTGGCTTCCGGCGACGCACGAACGGCCGGCGGCGCGTTGGAGCAAGCGCTCGCGCTGGCGGCGGCGCTCGGACGTGGCGTGGCGCTCGTCGACGCGATCCTGAATGTGGCCGAGCCTGATAAGTCGGGCACTTACGCGGCCTGGCAGTTGACGGCGGTCGCCGGCGCGCTCGATGCGCTCGACAAACACGGCCCAAGCCTGGCCGCCCTCGACGGCCCAGCCGTCGACAAGATCAAGTCGGCCGTCGGCAAAGTCGACGCCGTCAAGGCGGCCGCGCGGTCGATCCTGCCGAACTCCGATCGCAGCGAACTTTTGCGTGCCAGTGCCGCCGGCTTGCTGCTTCGGGACGCCGACCGGCGGGCGGCCGACCTCCAGACTTTAATGCGATTGCTGGTGCCGCAGACGCCCCCGGC
The DNA here is from genome assembly GCA_963699445.1 of uncultured Planctomycetia bacterium. GTDB lineage: Bacteria > Planctomycetota > Planctomycetia > Pirellulales > PALSA-1355 > CAWCAX01. Next base: position 111,753 of record CAVOTX010000010.1, on the reverse strand, counting down.
CGTGCAAGCCGCGATCATCGACCGCTTGGGCCAGCAGCAGGATCCGGCCGCCGCCCGGGCCATGCTGGCCGGCTGGCAATCGCACTCGCCGGCGCTGCGGTCGCAAATCCTGCTGCTGCTCGTGAGCCGCAGCGCTTGGATAGCCCTTTTGCTTGATGCCGTCGAGACCGGTGGGCCGGTCCTGCCGGGCGATATCGATGCCGCCCGGCGCCAGCAACTCGCGGCGCTGCCCGACGCCGCACTGCGGGAGCGAGCGAGCCGGCTGTTGACACTGGCCGCCGGCGCCGACCGGGGTCGAGCGATCGAAGAATTCGAGCCTACGCTAAGCCTGACCGGCGACGTGCGGCGCGGGACCGCGATCTTCGAGAAAAAATGCGCGGCCTGTCACAAGCTCGGCGCGGTCGGCAGCGATGTCGGCCCGAACCTCGCGGCGCTCACCGATCGCGCACCGCGGTCGCTGTTGGCGGCAATTCTCGATCCGAGCCGCGCCGTCGAAGCCCGCTACGTCAGCTACCTGGCGGTCACGACCGACGGCCGCAGCCTGACCGGAATCCTGGAAACTGAAACCGGTGGCAGCATCACGCTCTTGGGCGAGCAAGCCAGGCGCCAGACTATCCTGCGCTCCGACTTGGAGTTGTTGCGCTCGAGCGGCAAGTCGCTCATGCCCGACGGCCTGGAGCGGGACCTCTCGCCGCAAGACCTCGCAGATCTGATCGCCGTGGTCGCCCGGGCGGGCATGCCGTAGACGGCGAGCCGGAAGCGGCCGGCCTTGACGGTTGCGCTTAACGGCGCTGCCATCCGGATGCGCGGCCGTCCCCGGGTGGCGGCACTTGCGGCGCTGGAGTGCGCCGTTAGTGTGTGCCGGCAAACGGCTAGCGACAACGCCAATCGCCGCACGCGCCCCAGTGTTGCCGAAAATCAACACGTTGCATTTGCACATCGCCGGGCGTGGGGTATGGTTGCACATCCTGCCTTCGCGCTTGCCAATGGCGCGAAACCGCTTCCCGCCCGGAGATGTGAAAACCATGTGCAAGTTGCTGATTCTTTTGGTCGTTACGATCATGGCGGCCGGCGCGGCCGGCTGCAACAGTTGCGGCAGCCCCTGCGGCAGCCTGTGTGGCAGTCCCTGCGGAAGCAGTTGCGGACGCCCATCCTGCTGCAGCTGGCTGACTTCGTGGCGGCCGCGGACGAGCTGCCAAAGTCAAAATTGCTGCGCACCGTCTGCTTGCTGCAATTCCTGCGGCGGCGGCTCGATGGGCGCCGGCGTGATCGACGGCATTCCAGGCGGCGCGATGATGATGCCCTCACAATCGTGCGGCTGCCAATAGCCCGACGCCGCGCTGCCTGAGAAGCTGGGCAGCGCGACCGGTCCTTAGCGGAAGTATCCCACGGCATTCTGGAAGACGCCGAGTCCGTCTCCCGCCGCCGGCGCCGGCCGCGGGTCCAGCGCGGATGCTGCGTGGCGTCGACGTGACGCTCCGGATGCGGCATCAAGCCGCACACCCGGCCTGTGGGGTCGCAGATGCCGGCGATGTTGGCCACGGCGCCATTCGGATTGTCGGGGTAGCAGACCTCGCCGCGGCCGTCTGCCGCACGATAGCGCAGCGCCACATGGCCCGCTGCGCTCCAGATCGGCCAGCACGCTGGAATCGCGCGTGACGAATTTGCCCTCGGCATGGGCAACGGGCAAATACATGCTATCGATTCCGGCGAACAGCACGGCCTTCGATCCGACGCAGTCCAAGTGAACCCAGCGATCTTCGAACCGGCCCGACTGGTTCCAAGTGAGCGTTGCGCGGGCGGCGGATTGGGCGGAATTTTCACTGGCCTCGGGCGCGAGCAGGAGGCCGGTCCGCATCAGGATCTGAAAGCCGTTGCAGATGCCCAAGATCAGCTTACCGGCCGCCTTGAACTGCTGGCAGCAATCGGCCAGGCGATGCTGAATCTGCGTGCCCAAGATCCGGCCGGCACCGAGATCGTCGCCGTAGCTGAAACCGCCCGGCAGGCAGAGAATTTGAAAATCGGCCAGCAGGCCACCCTTTTCCAGCAGCCGGTTGACGTGGATGCGTTCGGGCTGCCCGCCGGTGCGCTTGAACGCGAACGCGGTTTCCAGATCGCAATTCGTGCCGGGAGCACGCAGAATCAGTATTCGCGGTTGAGCCATAGGGCACGTCAGGAACCACAGAGCGGAAACGAAAACATACGCGACCCAAGTTTAGGCGGTGCGCGACCGCCGGTTGGTTTTACCAATCGAGCGGCGACTGCCAGGCCGCTTTGAGCCGGGCAATATCGGCCGCGACTCGCAGCGCCCCGTCGGCGGCCGCGATCTCCAAACGATCCTCAGTCGTAACGACACCGATGTCCCGACACGGCACGCCGGCCAAAGCCTGCTCGAACGCGGCCGCCGCATCCGCCGGTACCTCGCAGACAAATCGCGTGGCCGACTCGGAGAACAGCAGCACGGCGTCGGCCCGCGTCGGCTCGCCCGGTTCGACTTCGCACGGCACGCGGTCCAAATCGACCTTGGCGCCATAGCCGCCGGCAAAGGCCATTTCCGCCAATGCGACGGCCAGGCCGCCTTCGCTCAGATCGTGACAGGCACGCACCAGGCCGGCATCGATTGCCTGATGCAGCGCCTCGAACGTGCGTTTGGCAAGTGCCGGATCGACTCGCGGCACCTGCCCGCCCGTGCAACCGTGCACCAGGCCAAAATGCGATCCGCCCAACTCGTCCTTCGTCCCACCGACCAGGAACAGCCGGTTGCCGGGCTCCTTCAGATCCATCGTCACGCACTTCGTCACGTCGTCCACTTGCCCCAGGGCACTGATCAACAGCGAGGGCGGAATGGCGATCGATGAGCGCCGGCCTGCGCTGTCGGCGTAGCGGAATTCGTTGTTCAAGCTGTCCTTGCCGCTGATGAACGGCGTGCCGAGCGCGACGGCCAGGTCGTGACAAGCCAGGGCGGCCCGGACGAGCGAACCGAGCGTCTCGGGCCGATCCGTGTTGCCCCAGCAGAAGTTGTCGAGGATGGCGATCCGCGCCGGGTCGGCGCCCGACGGCCACGCAGTTGCGCAGCGCCTCATCGATGGCACAGGCGGCCATGTGATAGGTGTCGAAGTCGCCGTAGTACGGGTTCATGCCGCAGGCGACCACCAGGCCCCGCTGCGAAGCCAGCACCGGCCGCACGACCGCCGCATCGCTGGGCCCGTCGTTGGCCACGCCGACCAGCGGCTTGATGACGCTGCCCCCTTGAACCTCGTGGTCGTACTGCCGGATCACCCAATGCTTGCTGGCCACATTGAGCGAGCCGAGGATCCGCGTCAGGGTGTCGGTAAAGTCGCCGGGCAGTTCCGTGGGCCAGGCCAGCGGCTGGGTCGCCGGCGGCGCGTAAACCGCTTCGCGCAGCACGGGCGGACGGCCATCGTGCAGAAATCGCATGTCGAGATCGGCGACCTTGTGCTCGCCGTACTTCAGCTGCAAGCGGCCGGTCGGCACGAAGCGGCCGATCACCGTGGCTTCGACACCCTCCGAGCGGCACAGCTCGTCGAATTCGTGCCAGTGATCGGGCGAAACCGACAGGACCATCCGCTCCTGGGCTTCCGAAATCCAGATCTCGGTATACGACAACCCGTCGTACTTGACCGGCGCTTTGTCGAGCCAGACCTCGGCCCCGATCTTTTCGCCCATCTCGCCGACGGCGCTGGAGAAACCTCCGGCGCCGCAATCGGTGATGGCGTGATACAGCCCGCGGTCGCGCGCCGCCAGCATGACGTCGAGCACCATTTTCTCAGTGATCGCATTGCCGATCTGCACCGCCCCGCCCGACAGGCTTTCGCTCTGGCTGGTCAGCTCGGCCGAGCTGAACGTGGCGCCGTGGATGCCGTCGCGGCCGGTGCGGCCGCCGAGGGCCACGATGTAGTCGCCGGGCTGCGGCTGCTTGAAGGTCTTGTCGCGGGGGATCAGACCCACGCTGCCGCAATAGACAAGCGGGTTGCCCAGGTAGCGGCGATCGAAATAAATCGCGCCGTTGACCGTGGGAATACCCATCCGATTGCCGTAATCGCGCACGCCCGAGACCACGCCCTTCATCACCCGCAGCGGATGCAGGACGCCCGGCGGAAGCTGGTCGGCCGGCGTGTCGGGCGGTGCGAAGCAGAAGACGTCGGTGTTGCAGATCGGTTTGGCGCCCAGGCCGGTGCCCAGCGTGTCGCGAATCACGCCGCCGATCCCGGTATTGGCGCCGCCGTAAGGCTCGAGCGCCGAGGGGTGGTTGTGCGTTTCGACCTTGAACACGACGTTGAATTGGTCGTCGAACCGCACGACGCCGGCGTTGTCGCTGAACACGCTGACGCACCAATCCCGCTCGCCCAGCCGCTGGCGAATGGCCACGGTGGCGGCAAAGATCGTCTCCTTGAGCATGTTGTCGAAACGCCGCTCGCGCGTGTCGTCGCGATAGGCGATCCGCCCGGCGAGCGTCTTGTGGCTGCAATGCTCGCTCCAGGTCTGGGCGATGGTTTCCAACTCGGCATCGGTGGGATCGCGGGCCAGATCGCGGAAGTAACCGCGAATCGTCTGCATCTCGGCCAGGGACAGGTAAAGCTGCCCGTCCAGGCTCAGCCGCGCCAGCGACTCGTCATTCAGGTCGCGGATCGGCACCGTGCGCAGAGTCGAATCGATACGGCGCGCCGAGTTCGATTCGATCGAAGGGAAGAGGTCCGACGATCACCTGTTCGATTGCGTCGTTGGCCAGCACTTTGGCGGCCAGGCCGCCGATCTGCGCCTGGGCTCAACTCCGGCAGCCAATATTTTTGCAGCGTGCGGCACCGCGTCGGCCTGCAAACCCAAGTCGGCCAGCGCGTCCAGCGTGCTCTGGGCAACCGGGTCCATGACGCCCGGCTTCGGTAGCACGTGAACCAGCCGCGGCAGCCCGGCCGGCGGCTCGAGCAGTCGGGCGTCGCCGGCCTGGCCCACCACGCAGCGTTCGACCACGGTGTCGACGAGCAGCTCCTGCGCAGCGCGCTCGACGTCGGCCCGGCTTAGTTCGCCCTGGATCAAATAGCCACGGGCGGCGGCGATCCGCAGGTCGGCCAGGATGCCCACGTCGGCGGCCTGGGCGGTCAGGGCCTCGGCCGTGCGGTCGGGCTGTCCGGCGAGCGGATAGATGTCAACTTCCCACAGCATCACGAATCCGTTTGGCCTCGGCCAAGAGTTGTTCCAAAGAGGCCGCGTCGCGACTGACGATCGCCTGCCGTAAGGTATCCAAGTTTTCGTTCAAACGATCCAGGGCAGCCAGCACGTGCGTATCGTTGGAGAGCAGAATTTGCTGCCACAGCGCCGGATCGCCGGCGGCCACCCGGGTGGTGTCGAACCAGCCGCCGCCGGCCAAGAAAACCAACTCCTGCGGCGTGGCCGCGGCCACGGCTGCGGCCGCCAGATGCGGTAGATGGCTGATCGCGGCCAGCGACCGATCGTGCTCGTCGGGCTCCATCTCGACCACCCGCGAGCCCAGCGCCGTCCAAAAGTCGGCCAGTGCCTGGCGATCTTCCGGCGCTGTGTTGGCGGTGGGCGTGAGCACGGTCACGCGGCCTTCGAACATGTCGGCCCGGGCGTGTTCGGCGCCTTTGCGATGGTCTCCGGCGATCGGGTGTCCGCCGACAAACCGCACGTTGTTCCGCCAGCCGTGCTGGTCGTGGAGCTGTGTTTCGATATCGCGCACGATTTCGGCCTTGGTGCTGCCGGCGTCGGTAATCAGGGTGCCGGCCGCGCAGGCTTGGGCAGCGGCCAGCGCTTGCTCGACGATCGATCCGACGGGCGTGCAGACCACCACCAGGTCGGCCCCGGCGACCGCGTTTTCGAGGTTTCCGCTCGTGCTCTGTACGGCCCCCAGCCGCTGGGCGGCCGCCAGTGTTGCCGCCCGATGGCCGATGCCAACCACGTGCCCGGCCAGTCCGCGGCGCAGGAGCGCCAAACCGATCGACCCGCCGATCAGCCCGACGCCGACAATGGCCACGCGATTCCACACTCTCATGCGATTCCGGGGCGACGCTTGGGGTGTATTTTTTTCCGGCGGACAGTGGCCGAGCGGAGTGGACGACGGTGGCTTGCTCCCACTCTGTTTAACCGGATTTCCGCTCGGTCGAGCCAGGAATTGTAGCAAATTGTTCGTTCCGTGTATTGGTGCGGCCGGGGTCAATTTCCTTCCGCCGGCCAAACAGGCTAAAGTGAATGCGGCGCTCGGTCCTTCAGGGAAATCTTGCTGCTCATGTTCGGCCAACCGCGGATCAAACTCACCGATCTGGCTCCGCTCTGCCGGCGGCTGGCCACGCAATTGGCCGCCGGGGTCGATGCCCGCCGCGCCTGGACTCGTGAGGCCGACATCGCCCGCGGCCGCGACCGCTGGCCGATGCGGCAGGTAAGCGAGGCCGTCAATCGCGGCGACACCATCGCCGAGGCCATGACCGCGACCGGCGAGTTCTTTCCGACGCTGCTCCGCGAACTGGTCGACGTCGGCGAGCAGAGCGGTCATCTGGCCGAAGTCTTTCGGCAATTGGCCGGCCACTACGATCACTTGATCGAGATGCGGCGCGATTTCCGCTCCGCGATCACCTGGCCCGTCATTCAATTGGTCCTGGCGCTGACGATTGTCGGCGGGTTGATTTGGGTGATGGGCGTGATCGGACTGAGCAAGGGCAAGCCGCTGCTCGACCTGCTGGGCTTGGGGCTGTACGGCACGCGGGGGCTGGTCGTCTACCTGACATTTCTGGCCTGCGTCGGCGGCGCGTTCGGATTCTTGTATTACGCAATCCGCCGCGGACTGCTTTGGGCCCGGCCGCTTCAAGCCGCGATCATGCGGATTCCGAAACTCGGCACCGCGCTCGAGACGCTGGCCATGTCCCGGCTGTGCTGGTCGCTGCACGTGACCTTCGAGTCGGGCATGGATCTGCGCCGCGCGCTGGCCCTGGCGCTGCGCAGCACGCACAGCGTTCGCTACACCAGCCAGATCGACCCCTTGTGGCAATCCATCCGGTCGGGCAAGGAACTGTACGAGGCGATGGAAATGACCGGCGTTTTTCCGCGGCCGTTCATCGACGCCATGGAAGTTGGCGAACGCAGCGGCCGGATGTCGGAAACCCTTTCGATCCTGTCGAAGCAATATCAGGACGAGGCCCGCGCGGCCCTGGCCATGCTCACCAAGATCGCCGGTTTCGCCGTCTGGATGCTGGTGGCGGCACTGATCGTGAGCATCATCTTCCGGATCGCCGGTTCGTACGTCAACATGATCAACAATGCCGTCAACGGCAAGTTTCCGGGCGATTGAGCCGGAGAGTCTATCCGGCAACCCGCGACCGTCATCGCGCCGCGAACCGGGCGGCTTGGGCCGCGATGTCCACGTCGACCAGCCGGCTCCAGCCGGCCAGCAACGTCTGGTAGATCGGCCCCGGTTTGCCGCTGCCGATCGGCTGCCGGTTGAATCGCACAACCGGCACGACGCACAGCGATGTGCTAGCCAGCAGCACCTCCTGGGCGGTGGCGATGTCGGCGGGCGTCAGATCGCGCTCGGCATAGTCGATGCCGGCTTTCTGGGCCAGCTCGAGCAGCACTTTCAGGCTGACTCCGGGCAATACCTTGGCGCGCGGCGGTCCGACCAGTCCCTGGCCCGGATAATAGGCCAGGATGTTGGCGGTCGTGGCTTCGGTGACGAAACCATCCTGGTCGATCATCAAGGCTCTGGCGCCCGGGTCAAGCGAGCGGGCTTGCTGATCGGCCAGATAGTAGTGCATCCGGCTGCGGCATTTCAGCTTGCGCGGCCAGCAGTGCGGCGAGACCTGTTCGACGCTTGTCGTGACGACCGCGTCGCCGTGAACGAATTTCTCGCTCCACAAATGGTGCGGAATCGGAAAGGTGTGAATGCACGAGGTCGGTCCGGCGGCCGCCGTGGCGGGCCGCATGGTCGGGTGCGCCCCGGGCGTGAAAAACATCGCCAGGTTCAGGTCGTCCCCCGCGCCGAGCAATCGCCAGTTGGCGGTAGCCAGGTCCTGAGCGATCCGACCCAGCTCGGCGAAACTCAGGCCCGGGTCGATGCCCACCAGCTCGAGCGAACTGCGCCAGCCGCTCCAGATGGGCGTCCAGGCAAAACAATCGCCCGGAAAAGGTGCGCAGCACTTCGGCCACGGTCGCCCCGAGCACGAAGCCGGTATCCCAGACAGGGATGCTGGCCTGGGCAGCCGGAATGAGACGACCGTTAAAATAGGCTTGCGGCTGATCCACGTTGAGCATCGGAGCACGATCTAGGGGCGAACGCAATAAATCGTCCGCACTTTCAAGGACCCACGCCCTGCCCTCTCGCTGGACGGAGAGGGGTTTGTGGGCCGACGTTTTCTTGCGTTGGTTCCATCAGCCGCGGGCCAGGAACGCCTTGCGGATTTCGGCCATGTAGCGCGGGCAGGCCGCGCGCGGTTCTTCGGGCTCTTCGAACTCCAGCACGATGTAACCGCGATAGCCGGCCGTCGACAGGATCTCGGCCAGCCGCGCGTAATCGCTGGGCTGCTTCTTTTTGTCCGGCCCGGACACGACGACCTTCACTTGGACGTTGACGGCATAGGGCGCGATTTTCGCCAGGTCGCCGTACAAATCTTCGCTGTGGAAATTGCCGGTGTCCAAATTCACGCCGAACCAGGGGCTCTTCACGTCCTTGATCAGGCGGAGCATGTCATCGACTTTTTCGGTCAGGCCCCCATGATTTTCCAGGGCCAGATACACCGAGCGATCGCCTGCATATTGACAGCACTCTTCGATCCCCTCGACCGCCAACTTGTGGGCCTCTTCGGGCGTGGTGCCGTGCGGGCTGCCGGAGAAGATGCGGATCACCGGGGCCCCGAGCAGCACGGCATTGTCGACCCAGCGTTTGACATGGGCGATCTGCTTTTCGCGCTCCGGACCGGTCGGATGGCACAAATCGTTGCCCACCGCGGTGCCCGAAACGTCCAGCCCGAGCCGAAACGCCAGGCCGCGGATATTGCGCAAGAACTCGGGGGTGACATTTTCCGGAAAGTAGTAGCTTGTCAGTTCGGTTCCTTCCAGCCCCATCTGAGCGCAATCGGCGACGAAATCGTCGAGCGTCAATTTCGGCGGCTTGGCGGTGAGCAGATCGCGATAGCTGTAAGCAGCCAGGCTGAACTTGAATTTGCTGCGGCCGTTTCGCTGGATCGGCTCGATCGCCCGCAACAACCCGGTTCGCAGCGCGGCTGAGGCCAAAGCGGCGCCGCAAGAGGCCGTGGAAAGCTGTTTGAGCAGTGCCCTGCGGGAAGTCTTCGTGGCCATTTCAGCCGCCCTCGAGTGATCGCAAATACGGTGGACGAACTGGCACCATTGTGGATAGTTCGCTGCCGGCGTGCAAGAACCAGCCGATTCAGGCCGTCATCGTTTTCGGATGTAGAAACTGCGATTTCTGCATAGCCCGTAGGGTCCGCTGTGCGGACCGATTGCCGCGCGGCCTGGCAAAGACGGCCCGCCCAGCCGAGCACTCAGACCGCTCGCGCAGCGCTGCCGCGCCGGCAGCAAGTCTGCGAGCAGCTCCGCAGCCAGTCCGGCGAAAAAAAGCTCAGGTTGGCCACCAGCATCATTAGCGAGAACGCCACCTGGCCGGTCAGAATCGCCATCAGCGACCACATCAGCACCGCAATCGCCAACAGCAGCGGCCGGGCCAGGCGGATCCAGATCAAAATCGGAAAGCCCAGCTCGAAAGCGATGATTGCGTGGGTCCAGAAGTTGATCGCGAACGGATGCATCCCGGTTAAATCGATCAGCCGCGACTCGGGCCGCGTCATCAGCCACCACACGCCCATGCCAGTCCACCAGGCATTGCCCATCAATTTGGCGGCGCCCATCGTGGCGTAGAGCATGGCCAGATGGACCTGAATTAAGTGCAAGCTCAGCGTGGCCGTGAATGAAGCCGGCGCAGGCTGGACGAAACCGCCCCCGGCAACCGCTTTGTCGCCCGGCGAGCAGGCGGTCGAGTGACCAGGACGCACCGGCCGGGCCCAAGCAAAGATAAAACAGAACCATCGTCACGATCGGTTCGACCTGCGTCGTAATCATCGGCGCGCGGTGGATGTCGGAGAGCATCACCAGGAAGGCCAGGATCGACGTCAAGCGAGTCCAGAAACCCAGCGTAAACAAAACGAGTACCGCCAGGCCCAGGCAGTGGACGACCATCAGGTCGGTCGGGGAGGAAATAAAGTTCAAGTACGACAGCGGATATCCGCGCACGGTCGTCCGCTCGATGGCCTCGACCGGCAGCCAGCCCCTCGCGGCAAACAACTGCACCAGTTCCGGCAGCAGGGTTGCGTGCAGCCAGATGGCGATCAAGCCAGTCAGCAGCCGGATCACGCCCAGCGGATAGGGATCGCCCGGCAGAAACCAGAACCGGTTCCAGCCATCGGCAAACGCCCGGCCCAGCGTGCGGAAATATTCGATCGTATCGGCAAGCATCCAGCTAAGACCCCTTCTCGACCGGCGCGACTTCCCCCGCCGCCGACCGTTTGACCAGGTCGACTTGTCCGCTGGGTGCTATCAGAACGTGCGCTTCGTAGACGGTGTTGTAATAGCGCTTGTCGAACGGATCTCGAGCACCCGCATCGGCGCCGCCGGCTTCCAGCAGGCCCAGCAGTTTGTGGTCTTTGACCCGGACCAGGCCCCGGTTGGCGCCCAGCGCTTGAGAATCGAGCCGGCCAGCGAACGCAATAAGACCGGCTCCACGTCCTCGCTCGTGGCCATTGCGCCGGCCGCGTTGGCTAGCGCCTGGTAGCGACGCCACTGGCCAGGCCACAGGCCGGGCGTCGGCAGCGAAGTTTTCTCGACCGTGCCGTCCGGGAGCGTCCCTTCGATTTCGACGGAGAAATCCACATCGCTCACCTCGGCGTGCGTCAAATAGAACCGGCCGCTGGGATAGACGTTCGGCCGCAGATCGAAATTCAAAGTCGAACTGTACGGGCCGAGCACTTGCTGCAAGCGATTCTCAAGCGCCGACGTGTCGGCATACGAGCTCAGGGCGACCGCGACTGAGAACAGGTGAATGAAAAGGAAGAGTCCGACAATCCCGCGAACTTCCGGCGACGGAAGCCCATCCGCCGCCGATTGAGTGCCGTTCGATCGCATAATCCAATGGGAGCCGGAGCTTGGGGGCGGGGGGAGTCGCGCATTGGCGGCCGACCGGCCATTTCGAGGCATGGAAACTAAATCGGCCGGGCGTGGCTGGATGGTTAACCTACATTTCCCAGGCTACCCAGGCCGCAATGCTTGTCAATAACGAAAAAAAGAAGCCGGATCTCACGAGGGAGATCCGGCTTCAGATATTACTTTTTCGAGCAGAAGACTCAGGGCAAGCTTCGGCTCGCGAAAGCAAACCAGCCCAGGCGGCTGGAACCTTTTAACGACGAAAGCTGACGTTGCGGAAACCGCGAACGCCATTGCTGGCGCTGGGAGCCGGGGCGGCAGCCGGCGGAGCCGGGGGAGCCGCTTCACCGGCGCAGCTCGGAGCGGCACCGGCACAGCTCGGGGCAGCCGGAGCCGGAGCGGCGAAGCCGGAGCTTCGCAGGCCGGAGCAGCAGCGCCGCTGCAGCCGCAGCAACGATGATGATGGGCACGCAGACGCGCCAGCAATCCACCGTGGCAACCACAGCAAGCCGGAGCACCGCCGCAAGACGGAGCACCACCGCAATCGCCAGCACAACCCGAGCAACCGTGGCAACCGTGACCGGCCACAGCCACCTTCTCACCGCCCACGAGGGCAATGCCTACGACCGCGACGAAGGCCGCGATCCCAAGTACTAACATCCGATTCATCCTAGAATCCTCCAAGTTACAGGTACCGGAACGTAAGGGTCTCAAATAACCCGAACAAACTCGCCGTCCTACGTTCTCCCCCCCTCTGCGACGGCTAACAGCCGAGGCGGGACCTCAACACGCCCACGCGATTCCATGCTAGCTAACCGGACTGGGGCTTGCCCTGGTGTAAGCCCTTTCCGATTAAGTAGGCTAGGCACGAAGGCGTAGTCTAGGCTGCTAAGTTAGCAGGATGCCCCTGGTTGTCAAGCGGCGCAACGACAATCTGTGAGTCTTGCGATGTCCTGGGGCTATAGGGGTATTATACCGCCAGTCCGGTCAACTGTATCTCAAATCGAGCGGTTGTCCACAAACTGCACGGCGCAAAAGAAAAGGCCACCCAAAGGTGGCCCGGCGCTGATCGTAAAGCTTGTGGAAGCAATGTGTTAAAGAATTGTCGCCGCGAGCAGATTTTCTGCCGCCGCTTGCGGAGGACTTCCGCACTGAATTCTGCTAACTATCAGGAAAACGAATTCTTAACACGGCAAGCAACGCGCGGAGCCGCTGGACGCCATCCCTCAGCGCGTGGCATTCGATTCCGGACTTCGCGGCTGCCGCGGCATCAGGCTTGCGCCCGGCGTTCGTCCTCCTGGGCAATCAGATCCAGGACCCGGGTCATGTCGTCGGGATCCTCGAAATTGAGAATTGCCGCCGGCTGGTCGTCGTACACTCGCATCGCCATGCCGGCCACGCGCCAGCCTTTGGTTTCATTGCGGAGCATCCACAGCACTTCGGTCGTGTCGCGCGAGCCGTCCTCCATTCGGTCGTACCACTTCGTCATCACGTGGGCTCCCCCGTCGACCATTTCCACCTCGCCAATCTCAAACGAGGTTGTTCCGCTGGAGGGCAATTGGGGCGACATATTGTGAGCCTTTAAGGCTGTCCGCGACTTCGTCGGTGAGCATGCCAAACATCTTTTCCTGGTTTGCCGAGCAGATGGCCGTGAGGAATGTCCCCACTGCCTCGGCCGGGGCCGACGAACCGCCCCCATTTCCCGACCCTGCCAATTTGTTGCATCCCGACATTCCGCCGGCGATTGCCAGCAGCAGACAAACCATCCCTGATTTTCGCATGGGTCGAATCTCCCTTCCTTGGGTCCCAACCGCTCTTTGACGGCGCCGGCATCCAATGCAAAGCGCCGCGCCAGCCCACGGGTTCAAACGGCTGGCGGCAATGGGCAGAAGTTTGGCGAAATTGGCAAACGAGGTCAAGACGAATGCGGCCGGCGGCGTTTGGCGGGATGCCAAGCGAGAGAATACGGGCGGCCCAGAATTGGGCCTTGGCCAATCCCGGGCTAACGGCAGCTGGCGCGGCGATGGCAGGCCCGAATCCGCGCTTCGACTTCGGCCACGAGCCGGGCGTCGTCCAATCTTGCGAAGTCGCTCGGCAGCAGCGGTGGCCCGAACACGATGCGGATCTTCGAGGGCCGCGGAAGTTTGCGCCGCCGTGGCCAGGCGGCGAATGCCCCCTCAATGGCCAGCGGCACCAGCGGCACGCCCGCCCGCCGTGCCAAAGCACAAAAGCCGGGCTTGAGCGGCGCCACGGAGCCGTCGACGGTTCTCGTCCCCTCTGGAAAGATCAGCACCATTTCCCCCCGCTTCAATCGCCGCAGGGTCTCTTTCAGTCCGCCCAGTCCCGATCCTTCGCGATCGATCGGAATTGCGTCCAGCGATTCCATCAACTGCCGCAGTCCGCCAACCTTGAACAGGCTCTGCCGCGCCAGGTAGTTCAGTCGACGGTCACAAGCCAGGCCAACCAGCACGGGATCAAGATTGCTCTGATGGTTCGATAGGATCAATACGCCCCCAGAACGCGGCACGACATGCCGGTTTTCCACTCGAATCCGAAAGAGGATGACCCCCAGGATGCGACTGCAAATCCACAGGAAGTCGTACCACAGCCGCTTACAGAACGAGCGCATCATGGGCAAAGCCGATCAACCCCCAACCGGGTTGCGGATCCGCAGACGCACTAATTCCTCGAGCCGATCCACGACCTCGCTGCGGCTCAGCCCGTCCGTGCTGACTTCGATCGAGTCGGCGGCCGCCGTCAGCGGGCCGACCGGACGGCTGGTGTCGCGATAGTCGCGCTGGTTCTGCTGTTCCAGCACGGTTTCCAGCGGCAATTGCTCGCCTCGGGCCCGCAAGTCTTCGGCCCGGCGGCGGGCTCGCTCGGCCGGGCTGGCGGTGAGAAAGATTTTGCACTCGGCCTGCGGAAACACGACCGTGCCCTGGTCGCGGCCTTCGGTGACGATATCGTCGTCGCCGGCCATCATGCGTTGCAGTTCCACCAGATGTTCGCGCACGCCCGGGTTGTTGGCCGCATGATGCGTGGCGGCGGTGATCTCGCCCGTGCGAATGGCAACGCTCACGTCGCGCCCGTCCAGGAAAACTTTGTCGTCGTGCAGTTGGATGTCGATCTGCCGGGCGAGCTCCACGAGTCGCCCGGGCTCGTCCCAACCCAAGTTTCGATCGACGGCCGCGAAGGCCACGGCGCGATACATGGCTCCGGTGTCCAGAAACCGGAAACCGAGCCGCCGGGCCAGTTCTCGAGCAGTGGTGCTCTTGCCGGCACCCGCAGGTCCGTCGATGGTCACGATCATGGGCGGGACAAATTGCTCTGGGGCGGCAAATGGGAGCACGGGCACCGGAAGCGAATCACGAACTTGGCAAATCCTACGGCTCGCGAGGCGACCAGTTCGCCTTGTGTTCAAGGACGCCTCGTTCTCGGGTCGCCTGGACCACGGATCTTCTCACCGACGATTATAGCCAAAGGGGTCGGCCCGGCGATGCTTTATGTTGCCGCCGGCGCATTGGGCCTGGCCGCATGCCCGGCGTGACCTACCAGCGGGCTTCGATCTGGGCCCATTCGTGACCTGTCAGGTCGACCACGACGCGGTCGCCTTCCACCACCAGCTCGCCCAGCGGCTGACCGCGAAAGTCGACTTTGCGGGCCTGCTCGAGTGCGCGAAAGGCCCGTAGCGTCGCTCGCACCGGCCGCCCGGAGGTTTCCAGCAGGCGAACGCCGAAGCCCCGCGGCGCGGCTGGCCAGGTCTGGCCGGTCGTGTCGGCCTCCTGAGCCGCGGGGCCGAGCGGCGTCCAATGCGTGCCGATTACGCTTCGCGCGTCGACATGGAATAACCAACCCGAACTTGCGCCGGCAGGCGGTGGGCGGATTGCCCCAATACGGTGCAGGGAGCGATCAGATCGGCCGCGGCCGCGGCCGGATTGGCCACGTCGATGCCGATGCCCAGCGAGAAGCGACGGCTCGATTCGCCGCGGACGATTAGCAGGCTGTCGATGACCCGCATGGAGCTGCGGCGGTGATAAGGCAATCCGCCGGTGAGCAGCGACGTGCGGCCGTGGGGCAAGTCGATCTCGATGTATTCGGGGGCTTCGATGCGTTTGGCCTCGGTGGGATGCCGGCCCGCCTGGACTCCGCGGAAAACGTCGGCGGCCGCGTCCGACCAGGCGAAGCGAGCCGCGTAGTACGAGTTCCAGGGATCGGAGCGCAGCTCTTCGACCGGATCGAGCTCGAGGTCGATGCGCGACGATGCGGCTCGCGCGCCAGACCTGCGTGCGTTGCTGAAAGCCGGCCACTTTGCGGCCTTCGGCGTCGACGAGGCTGCCGCGGCTGGTAATCTCGCCGACCATCGAACTGGCCTGCGTCACGGCGATCGATTCGGCCTGCATCAGCGAATAGACCGCGTCTTCGTCCGGATCGCGCCAGACGTCGCCCGGCACAGGCACCGTGCCGCCGGCCGAGCGCAGGGCAATCTGCTGGCTGAGCCGATTACCGCGATGCTGATAATCGCGCAGGATCTGGATGCCGCCGCCGCCGGGGTGGATCGTGACTTCGAAAAACTCGTTGTGCAGCACGTTGTCGACCGCCAGCGGTTTCTCGCGGCGCCCCTTAGGCGGCTCGGGTGCCGTCCAATCGACAAAGGCAAAACCCATGGCCGGCACTTCGATCACTTGCTGCCGGGTCTCGTGCGCTGCGGCATCGTCCGCCGGCTCCCGAGGGATCGCGCCCTCGGTCACACCGGGCCGAGCCGGGGGCCGCTCGATGAGCATCCGCCGCGCGAAACTGAGCGGATTGACCGCCAGCGACGCTTCCACGCTCGGCCCGCTGGCGGCCGGCAGCAGGGCCGAGAATCGGGCCAGCAAGCTGTCGAGTTTTTCGTCGCTATCCGCCCGTGCCCGCCCGCCCGAACGCCGGCCGAGCAAATCGGCCAGTGTGGCGATGGCCTCGCGCGCGCGCGGCCGGCTTGCTCGCGATGCGCCGCGGCAATGCGCGACAGCGCGTCCGGCTCGCGGCGAATGATCGCTTGCTTGAGATAAGGGCTGCGATATTCGTCGGCCAGAAACCGAGCCGTCTGACCGGGCGCGTACGTATCGGTAAAGTAGTCGTCGAGCGTGATGAACTTGCCCAGCGCCGTCGTGTAGCGGGCGATCCGCCGCATGTCGGCATACCACACGCTGGCCGCTCCCGGCCAATGCGCCAGGACGACGCTGGCCACGTGGTCGGAATCCATCGATTCGCCCAGGCGGCGGGCAAAATCCAGAAAGGTCGCGCTCTTGCCGGCGTCGCGCGGCAGCCGGGCCAGGGCGTCGATTGCCGTCCCGTCGTCCCCCTCCCAGCGCACTTTGCTCTGCGATCCCAACGGAAACCGGCCGTCGTCGAGCGTGAAGTGCAGCGCACCGCTGAAGCCCAGCTTGTGCAGCGTCTGCGGTAGCGAGGGCGCCAGGCCGCTGCGCCGCCGGCCGAAGACGCGCGGTGCGCGTCCCAGCACCCGCTGGTATTCGGCCAACCCGCTCGCCAGCCCGGCCAGTGCCGTTTCCGGAGGTAGCAGCGGCAGCTCGCGCTCTTCGATTTCTCCCCCGACCAGCGACAGGCTGCCGCGCTCGAGCGCCCCTTGCAGCGCGCTCAGGGTGTCGCCGTGCGCCGCGGCAATCTGCCCGACGAGACCCGCCGGCAGCAGCAGGTTTTTCGCCGTCGTGTCCCGCAACTCGCGGGCCAGGGACGGGCCGATCGTGGTCGCCGCGACCAGCGTCAAATCCACGAGGTACGAGTCGACCGGATAGAAATACTTGCGGGCTTCGCCCAGCAGGTTGAACGCGCCTTGAAGCTGCGAGCGAGCTTCGTCGGCATCGCCGCGCAGGGCCGCATCGGCACCGGCGACCGCGAAGCGTTCGAAGGCCGCTTCGTCCAAATTGCTGGCGTAGCGCATTTGCCGCGTCAGCAGCTCGACTTGTAGCTTGCCGTAGCCCAGGGCCAGAAAATCGGCGGCCAGGTCCGGATCGACGGCCTCTCGGGCGCCGATCGCCGCCAGGGCCACGTCCAGGATCTCGTCCCGGCACTTCGCCTTGCACACCAGCACCGCGCCGTCGCCGGTGGCCCGGGCGGCAAAGCCGATCGGCAGCCGATCGTAGGCCACATTCGGCACCACGATCAGCCGCTGAGCCACTTCGGCCGGCGGATTGTCGGCCCGCTGCCAGCCGGGAGCCTTGCGGGCGCTGGCGATCAGTGCCGGATGCCAAATCGCCGACCAGGCAGCCAGCAGTCCGTCGGCGTCTTCCCCTTCGTGGTAGAGCGGAAAATCCTCCAGGCTATGGCAGGGCAACAGGACAATCAGCTCCAGAAAATTCATCGATTGCCGCTTTTCGAGAGTCTGGGGCCCGGGGCGATCTGCCAAACCCTTCAAAATAACTCGCCCGCGGCACAGCGGCTAGACGTGGACCGCGGGCTGTGGACCTCAGGCGGGAAGTTCCTAGTCCCAAACAAGAAGGGAGTGACCGTGGCCCCCACCGGCAGCCGCCGGCGGGCTTGACCGGGTATCGCCGCGTGGCGCCGAACGGGATCTTTAGCTGCCCGTGCCCGACAGATACGAGAGATTCGTATACGACACGCTGCCGGTGACGGGAAACATGGCGTACAGACCCTTGGTAAAGAGCAGCTCGATCCAGTTGTCGGTGAGCTGGATGTGCGACTTGGGCAGAATGATCAAGTCGGAATCGCTGACCCAGATTTCGGCGGCCGGACAAGACTTGCGGCCCAGGAACGCGGCCCGCAAATCGAGCATCGTGGCGATCAAACGCCAGTCGTCGGCCCTGCGAAAAATGATCACCTGGTGCAAATTGGCGCCGAAGTTCCAACTGCCGGCCAGCGCCACCGCCTGCATCACGGTTGTCGGTGCTTCGAGCGTGTAGCGGCCGGGCAATTTCACCTCGCCCAGCACGTACGCGTAGCGCGGCGCACGAACGGTCAATACCGGGGTCACTTCCACCCCTTCGATCAAGGCATTGTAGCGGGCATCAAGCTCCTGCTTGAATTCCCGTAGCGTCAATCCCTGCGCTGGCACCGTGCCCACCGCCGGCAATTGCACCGTCCCCTCCGGAGTGACTTTGCCGGGGCGGACCTGCGGGCCAAACCCCGAGCGGCCGCCGATGGCAGCACGCAAGTCGTCGAGTTGCGTGTTCATCTTGATCGGCGTGACGATGATCGATGGCACCTTGTAGTACTTCTGGAATCGCTGCTCGAGCTCTTCACGCAGGGCGGCCACGGTGTGGTTCGCCGCCCGCACTTGCCCCAACAGCGGCAGCGTGATCGTGCCGTCGGGCTGGATCAACAGCGTCCGGTCCAGGTTCTTGTCGGTGAACGATTCGACCCGGATCTCGTCGCCCACGTTCAGCCCATAGGGTTTCCGCGTTTCTTCGCGAGTCAGCCGATAGATGAAATCCATCTGATCGTCGACCCGCAGGCGGTACTCGGCCACGTGCGGCAGACGCGAACGGCCGACATATTCGCCTTGTGCATACTTCTGGAATTCGACCGGGTCGAGCAGTTGGCAGTCCTGGCTGCACTGTCCGCTGACGCAGTCCTTATAGGGCACGGCGCGCGGGGCGGCCGGCGAAAGTCCCTGGCAAAGCAGGATCTGCTCAGGCCACTGCGTCGCCGCCGGCGGCGCAGGTGCGGGAACCGCACACGTCGCCTGCGACTCGGCCCCAGCCGCCCCGGATCGTGCCCGGCCGCTGCGGCCGGCGCCGGCAAAGCCGATTGCCGCCGCCGCGGCGCTCCCTGCGAGCAGGCCCAGGGCGACGGTTCGCCAGGAGTTCGCCATTTGCCACCGCATTCGAAGGTACTCCTCAAGGGGTCCGGCCGGGTCCAAACGTTCCCGGCGGGCTATCGCTGCGTGGTATTCCAAGGAAACAACAGCGCCAGCCGCTTCTTCTCGGGCGCGCGGGGGGCGACTGGGCATCGGCCGGCCGGGTTGCCGTCGCCGGCGGAAACAGCCCGTCGCTGGGGGAAGGATTCTTGGCGAATGTCGCCGAGTCGACCCAGCGGACGTTGTCGCCGGTGACGTCGTCGTGCAGCTGGGTGCGCAGCTCGTCGGCTCGACGAGCGGCTCGGCTGGCGGCGGCCGTGTCGCCCAGGCGAGCCAGCGAGACCGCCAGGTTTTGCCAGGTGGCCGCGTGCTCCGAAACAGCCAGGCTGCGACCGAACAGGTCGCGCGCCGCTTCGAGCCGACCGTTGTCGGCAAAAATCACCCCCAGCTCGTTGGCCGCCAGATAATTCTGCTCGTCGGCCATCAAGGCCGCCTGGTAACAGGCCACTTGTTCGCCCGCGGCCGCCAGCGACCTGGTGGCCCCGCCCGGCTGCACGTCGGGCGCGGCTCTTTCCCAGTCCGTAGAGCGCCAGCGATGCGCTTCGCTGACCGCCGGCGGCCAGTGCGAGTTGCTCTTGGGCATAGGTGAAATCGCGCTGCTGGGCAACGACGGGCGAAAGCCACTCGAGCGATTCCTGCTTGAGCACCGGCGTGCGGTGAACGGCCACCAGCCGTGCCAGATCGACCTCGGCCGCCATCCCGTGCTCCGCGAACTGCCGCGCTTCGACCAATGCCGTATTGCCGGCTGCCAGCGCCCGGCTATATTCCTGCGTTTGCTGGTCGACGTCCAGCGAGCGCGCCGTCAGTCCCAGCGCTCGAAGAACTGCCGCCGCGCCGAGAAAACCGCGCCGCGTTCGGCCAGGCGGTATCCTTGTCGGACCAGCGCCTCGGCGTGGCGGGAAACGGTTTCCAGTTCGGCGGAACGCACATGGCCGACGACTTTCGGCAACCGCTCGACGCTGGTGTCAGGGTGGCCCGTCACTCCGCCGGACGGCCGCCCGGCATCGGGCGGAAGTGGATCGGCCGGCGCGGCATTGAGTTGCCCAGCGACCTGCGGCGCGACGGTTTCCGCATTCGGGCTGGCCGGATCGACCGCCTTCACGCTGGCGTCGGCCAGGCGGTCGCCCGGCCCGAGAGTCTCGACCTGCGTGCCGAGCGAGACTTCCGGATCGGGTTGTACTTCGGCCGGTTGGCGAGAGCGGAAGCCCACCGGCACGAGTGGCCCCGCCAGGACGCGCGCATCGGCCAGCCGGCGCGGTTCGCTCTCGGCCGGGCCAGGCTGGGCCGCGCAGTCGGCGGCAGTGCTAGCTTGAGGCCTGTCGCCTGGAGATCCAGCTCGCCAGTCGCAGCCCGTCGTCAGGGCACAGGCCAAGAACAGCAATTGCCATCGTCCGTGTCGTGGGCGAGCCATCATCTGCGGTAACCATCCGTGTGCCGCGTTGCGCAGAGCGCCATCCAGGGATTCCCGATTGGCAGATCGGCCGGTGCGCCGGCGCTCGATAAGCAATATCGATTCCCTAGGCAAAATCGATTCGGCCCGCACGACCCTACCGGCGCGGGGCCGCATAATCGGCAGAGACGGAAGGGGGAAGGAGGAAGGATGAAGGCGGAGCGATGCCACGCTGTGCGTGCGGGGCTTATCGCGCTTCGGCGGCCAGCACGCCCAGGATGATCTTGCGCAGCTTGGGCTCGGCCTGGGCGGCAACCGCCAGAATCTCTTCAATGGCGACCGGCTGCAGCGCATCGGCCAGGCACAGGTCCGTCACGGCCGAAAGCCCCAGCACGCGCATCCCGCTCTGCACGGCCACGATCACCTCCGGCACGGTCGACATGCCGACCACGTCGGCGCCCATCGCCCGCAGGAAGCGGTATTCGGCCCGGGTCTCGAGCTTGCGGCCCCAGCACCGCCACGTAGACCCCCAGATGCGCTGCGAAATTTTCCCGCCGGGCAATCTCCAGCGCGCGCTCGGCCAGTTGCTTGTCGTATGGGGCCGACATATCGGGAAAACGCGGGCCAAATGATTCGTCGTGCGGGCCAACCAGCGGGCTTGCGCTCAAGAGGTTGATGTGATCTTCGATGACCACGATGTCGGCCCGGCGATAGCGCGGGTTCATCGCGCCCGAGGCATTGCAGACGACGAGCAAATCGGCCCCCAGGGCCTTCATCACCCGCACCGGAAAAGCCAGTTGCTCGAGCGAATTGCCCTCGTAGGCATGGAACCGCCCTTCCATCGCCACCACCGGCAGGCCGCTCAAATTTCCGCAGACCAGCCGGCCGGCGTGACCGACCACCGTCGCGGGCGAGAAATGTGGAATCTGCTCGAAGGGCAGCGTGGCCTGGCGCTCGATCTCGGCCGCGACGCTGCCCAAGCCGGTGCCCAGGATCACTCCCGCCCGCGCGGCCGGGGCCCAGTGCCGGCGGATGGCTGCGACCGCGGCGGCGACTTTTTCGGCCTGGGAGGGCATCGGCGGCTTTGCTCAGTCGTCGTCGAACTCGACGTCGTCGAGGTCTTCGTCGTCGTCTTCCAGGTCGTCGTCGGTGACTTCTTCTTCCAACCCGTCGTCTTCGAAATCTTCCTCGAAGTCGTCGTCGAACTCGTCGTCGAAGTCGTCCTCGTCGAAGTCGTCAGGAACTTCCAGCGGTTCGACGGGCGGAATCGGCGCCAGATCGCCCAGATCGTCGTCTTCGACCTCTTCCTCGTCCTCCTCCGATTGGATATCGGGGGGCGGAACCGCCGTGGGGGGGATCACGGTCCAAGAGGGTTCCAGTTCGCAGTCAATCGCCCACAGCATCGCTCTAACCTGCCTCTCGTTAACCGCCATGAACAAGCGGCAGCGCCGCCGCCGGCCGCGCACCAACAGCGGATCGCCGGAAAGTCATCGGCATTGATAGGCAAGACCGGAAGTTTTGTCAAGCAAGCAATGGGGCTCCGGCGGCCAATCCGCCCGGGGGTCACGGCCTGCGCGCTAGACGGAGTGCGAGCCGCCGGGAAACCGGCACTTGATATAGAGTTGCACTTCCTCGTAACGCGTGCCGTTGGGCAGCTTGGCCAATAGCGGCCGGATCCGCTCCGGCTGCTTGTCGCCGACAAGCTCCGCAAGCGCGGCGATCAGCCGAGCGTCCAGCAGCCACTGGGCCTCGACGGCCCAGCCGCTGTCGATCGCCCGCAGCGCGTGATCGAGCACCACGTCGCGCACAATGCCACGGATCGCCACGCAATCGTCGGCGGCAAAGCCGGCTGCCAAGAGCCGCCATGTCCAGTAATGGCTCGGCTGGCACGGGCTTGGTTGGCCGGCCGAACTCGCCGCTAGCGCTGCCGCCGCGCCATTGGCATTTGCGGTGATTGCGGTCGGACTGCGCGGGGCAACCGGCCGAACCGACTGGGCCGCGGCGATTTCGTCGAACGACGGCTCCTCGTCCGACGCTTCCTCGATCGCTTCCCAATCGACCGCGGGGGGCGCCGACGGCGCGGGCGCCGGCTTCAGCACCGGCGGTTGCGCAGGCACGGGCGTTGCACCGGCTCGCTCGCGGCAGCCTGCGGTGAAGTGGCGCGAGCCCCATCGGCCCGGGCCGTTTCGGCCGGTCTCGTTTTGGCGCCGGGCAGGCCGCGGCGCAATTTGGTGGCCAGTCCGGCGGCCAATGAAAGATTGTCGACTTGCTCGACGCGGCCGGCCATCACTTCCTGCCCGCGCGGGTCAATTGCAAAACCGGCCGGAATTTGTCGATGTCGACTTGTTCGACATACCGGGCCGAAACCAAGGCATCGATCAGCTCGACGACTTCGGTCTGTTTCAAATGGGCCAAGAGGCCGTACGTGCTCAAGCGGTTCAGCCGATTGCGGGTGACTTTTTCGGAAGTCGAGCCGCAGAGCATTTGGGCCAAGAGCTGCTTGCCGCAGCGCCCTTTCGCCCGGGCCACGCCGCTGAGCACGATCCGCACCGCTTCCAGCACACCGCCTTCGGTCGCGGCGCTCGTGCGCTTGCCCGCCCCCGTGTGGCCGGTCGCGCTGCAATTGTCGCAATGCTGGCAGGGGCCGGAGCCTTGTTCACCGAAATAATCGAGGATTTCCTGCTGCCGGCAGCCGCGGCTTTGGGCGTAGCGGACCACGGTGGCCAGGCGTTCGTATTCGGCCGCTTTGCGCCGCTCCGAGGTTTCGAAGTCGATCGCCAGGCTGGCGAACGGCCGGCTGCGGTCGGGCATGTGGATGGCGCGCCCGCGGAAGGCCGGCACGTAATCGAACGACGTCAGCTCCCCCAATTCGCGCAGACCCCGGCCGAGTGCCGCGGGCTCCATTTCCGCGTGGGCCGCCAATTCGCGCGGCTGGAAATAGACCCACTCGTTGCGCTGCGATCCGACGAAGCGTTCGACCCCGCGAAGCAACCGCCGCTTGGCCTTGGCTTGAGCGGGCAGCAGGTCGACCAGGGTTGGCAAGTCGCTGCTGATCCGCACGGCCGCCATGTTCTCGCTCGACTCGAGTCGCTCGAGCACGCCCGACTGCTCGAGCAGCTTCTCGCAGGCCCCGATGCCATCGCCGGCGATCTGCAGGCCGAGCCGCTCCTTGATGTCCTGCTGTGCCAGCTCGATCGGATTTTCGGTTTGCTGGCAGAGAAAGTCGTACACCTGCCGCACCACGTCGCGCGACGGATGCGAGCTTTCGATGAAGAACTCGTGCAGGTAGCGGTCGCCCGGCGAATAGAGCAGCAGACAATGCGAGGGCTGACCGTCGCGCCCGGCCCGGCCGGCCTCCTGGTAATAGGCCTCGACGCTGCCGGGCATGTTGTAGTGGACGACGAACCGCACGTCCGACTTGTCGATGCCCATGCCGAAGGCCAGCGTGGCCACGACGATCTCGGACTTGCCCGACATGAACGCATCTTGGGCCCCGCGGCGGTCGTCGGGCGCAAGGCCGGCGTGATAGACGCCCGTGCGGCGCCGCGTGCGCGTGGACACCAGGTCGGCCACTTCCTCGCAGCGCTTGCGGGTCGAGGCATAGATGATGCCGGAGCCCGGATGCTCGGCCAGGAACTGCACGAGCAGCTCGTCTTTCTCGCGGTTGGTGTTGGGATTGCGGACTTCGTAGTGCAGGTTCGGCCGGGCGAAGCCGGTGATGAAGGTCTTGGGCAGCCGCAGACTGAGCAGCTCGACGATGTCTTTCTGCACGGCGGTGGTCGCCGTGGCGGTGAGCGCAATGGTCGGCGGATTGCCGATCTGGCTGCGGAAGCGGCCCAGCCGGGCGTAGTCGGGTCGGAAGTCGTGTCCCCACTCGCTGACGCAATGCGCCTCGTCGATGGCCAGCAATTGCAGCCGGCTGCGGCGCACCGCGTCTAAGAAACGCGAACTGCGAAACCGCTCCGGCACGACATACACCAGTTGGTACTCGCCGGCCGCCATCCGCTCCAGCCGCTGGGATTGCTCGTCGGGCGAGAGCGTGCTGTTGATGAACGTGGCCGGCAGCCCCAAGGCCGTGAGCTGATCGACCTGGTCCTTCATCAGCGCGATCAGCGGCGAGACGACCAGCGTCAGGCCGGGCTGCACGATCGCAGGCAGTTGGTAGCACAGGCTCTTGCCGCCGCCGGTGGGCATCACGCACAGGCAATCCTCGCCGGCCAGCACGGTCTCGATGACTTCGCGCTGGCCGGGGCGAAATGCGGCCAGCCCGAACGGCTGCAAGTACGAGGTCAGTTCCAGCGGCGGAGCCGAAGCCATAGGCGTGCCGATCGACGAGGGCGTGGGGGTTTTTTAAGGCGCGCCGCAAGTACATCCGTATAGTGAGCCGCTGCATTCTAGTTCAATCGCGGCCAGGCCGACAGTATTGCCGGCCTTTCGGGGAAGCAGCCCTGCGGCGCGCCGGCCCGGTGCGGGAACAAGCACGGGAAATTGCCGCTTCGCTGGACCGCAGGTCGTGCGCCGGCATACAATGTGGAGCAAGGATGGTCTTCATTCCCAGGGGGAAGCTTTAGCCATGGGACGCTCGGCTGCCAGTGCCGGTTTACTCGTTGTCGCAATGCTCTCGGGTGTGCCGCGAATCGGCCTTGGCGACGACGTCCCGGCAGCTGCGGACGAAGCCCCGGGCAAGCCGGCCGCTTCGCCAGACGCGCCCGGCGGCACGGTTCCAGCGGCCGGGGCTTTGCCGGATAAGGCCTTTCCGCAGCGGGTCGACCGGTTGATCCGGCAGCTCGGCCACAGTTCGTTTGCCATGCGGCAACGGGCGTCGAAGCAACTGGTCGAAATCGGCATTGCCGGTCAACCTTTGTTGAACGCGGCGCTGGCTGACGAAGACGCCGAGGTGCGCAACCGTTCGGCCCAGGTCTTGACGCAAATCGTCGAGGCCGATTTCCGCGCCCGGCTCGAGGCCTTTGCCAACGATCCGCTCGGCAAGCAGGAGCATTCGCTGCCCAGTTGGAATCGCTTTCGCGAAACGTTCGGCCAGGAAAAATTGCCCCGGGATTTGTTCGTCGACATGCAGCGGGCTGAACCCGCCCTGCTCGAAGCCCTGGAGGCCAGCACCAAGCTGGCCGGCGAATTGCTGGTCATGCGGATGCAGTCCATCCTGCAGACCATTCAGTGGCCGCAGCTCAACGGCGGGTCGCCGGCGACCGTTCCGCTGGGCACGGTCTGTGCCCTGTTGTTCGTCAGTTCCACCGACGGCGTGACGATCAGCGATCAAGATGCGATTCAATTGTTCAACCTGATCCATCAGGCATCGTTTCAGAGCAGCCTGCGGACGACCGCCAACGCCCCGATGCTCAAGAAGTTGCTGGGGATGTGGATCCTGCATAACAGCGGCCCCTCGATTGCCTACATGAACCTGCAGTTGGCCTTCAATTTCGATCTCAAGGAAGGGCTCGACCTGGCCGTGAAGATGATCGGCAACGACGGCGGCGGGCAGCCCTTCATGCGGCAATACGTGATTCTGGCGATCGCCCGGTTCGGCAATCACGAGCATATTCCGCTGATCGAGCCGCTGCTCAAGGACGCCACGCCCTGCATGCCGCAGCAGAATCCAGACCCCAAGCAGTCGCAAATTCGCGACGTGGCGTTGGCCGTGCTCGTCAAACTGTCGGGCCAGGAACTCAAGGATTATGGTCTGGAGCACATCCAAACGAATCCGCAAACGGTGTTTCAGCCGGGCACGGTCACCTTCAACGATCCGGCCAAGCGCGAAGCGGCCCTGAAGAAATGGAAAGAGTGGTCGCAGCAAAAGCCTGAGACGAACGAGTAGCCGCGGCGGGAATTGAACCGCAAGGCGCAACGGCAAAGAGAATTCAACCACAGAGTCGCAGAGACACAGAGAAGCGAAGCGGCATTTTCAATCGATGGCCGCCGTTCCACCCCTCGTTCATCCTTCCACATTTGTCCTTTCCTGTTCTTTCCCCTTTGTGCCTCTGCGTCTTTGTGGTTCCAATCCTTCCTCCCTTCTCTGCGCCCTTCGCGCCTTTGCCGTTAGCTTTCCCAGCGTTGGCTGCTCCCAGCCCGCCTGTTCGGCCCATCTTATCTTGACGCGTCGGTGTCGTTCGCCGATAGTTTGCCGCTCTGCGGCCTTCTTCCCCACCGCGTCGAGGATGCGTCTATGCCTGCTACGCCCGCCCGTTGTGTGTTTGCGCTGGGGATCATGCTCTTGCTGGTTGCCGGTTGCTACTCGCCTTATGCGGCCGATCGCGGCGCGCTGGTGGGCGGCGTCGGGGGCGCCGGTGTCGGAGCCCTGGTGGGCAACGCCGTGGGCCATCCGGCCGTGGGAGCCTTGGTCGGCGCCGGCGTCGGGGCGGCCAGCGGAGCGGCCATCGGCGGCTCGATCGACCAGGCCGAAGCCAGAAATCGGGCCCAGATCGAAGCCCGGCTCGGTCGTCCCGTGCAGCCTGGCGCGGTGAACGTCGGCGAAGTGGTCAGCATGAGTCGGGCCGGCGTGGCCGAAGACCTGATGATCACGCACATTCAAACCCACGGCATGGCGGCCCCGCTTCAGTCCAACGACTTGATCCTATTGCAGCAGCAGGGAGTCAGCCCCCGCGTGGTGCAGGCCATGCAAACTCCCCCCGTCATGGCCCCTCGGCCGGTCGTCGTGCCGGCCGGGCCGCAGCCCGTGATGTATGTGGCTCCGCCGCCGTATTACGGTCCGACGTACTATCGCGCTTGGCGTCCGGCGACCGACGTGCCGCCGCCGAACTGACGGCACTCGCGCGATTTTTCCCAGGCGAATTCGGCGCTGCGTGCGCAGGCCGGGCGCGTCGATTCTCACGCCCCACCGGTTTGTTTGCGGGCTTGCAACCGCTTAGCATAAAGGGACTGCCAGTCATTCCCTTTCAGGTGCGAGGTTGCCCGCCGTGCATGTTGCTTCGTTGTCGGATCGCGTTGGGCTGGCCCACTTCCTGCTGGCCACGCTGGGATTATACGCTGCCGGGCGGCCGGCCCGCTGCGAAGAACTGCCCTTCCAGGTGCCGCCTGGCTTCGAAGTCTCGCTGTATGCCGACGACTCGCTGGCCCACGACATCTTTTCCATGACTGTCGACTCGCACGGCCGGGTCGTCGTGGCCGGCGCGGGCTACGTCAAGATCCTGCACGACGACGACCACGACGGCCGGGCCGATCGAGCGGAGTTGTTCTCGGCCAAACCGGCCAGCGGCGCGCACGGCATGATGTTTCTCGGCGACGACCTGATTTGCACCGGCGACAACTCCGTCATGCGCCTGCACGACAATGACGGTGACGGGCAAGCCAGTGGCGAGCCGGAAATCTGGGCCAACCTGCGGCATCCCGAGCACGGCGCCAACGGCTTGGTCCAAGGGCCCGACGGCTGGATCTACCTGATTTGTGGCAACGACGCCGGCATTTCCGCAAAGAACATCACCACGGAGACCTCGCCGGTCCAGGAGCCCAAGTGCGGCGGCGTGGTGCGGTTCTCGCCGGATGGCAAGCGGCAAGAGGTTTTCGCCCACGGGTTTCGAAACCCGTACGACCTGGATTTCAATCCGTCCGGCCAGCTTTTCACGGTCGACTCCGACGGCGAGCGCGATCATCACCTGCCCTGGTATGCGCCGACGCGGCTGTTCGACATCGAGCAGGGGATGGAACACGGCTGGCTGCTGAGCGGCCACCAGCGGAGTTGGAACCGGCCGCAGTCGTTTTTCGACAATGTCGAGCGATTGGTCGAAATCGGCCGCGGCTCGCCCACGGGCGTGGTCTCGTATCGCCACCGGCAATTCCCCGAGCACTATCGGGGCGGTATTTTCAGCGCCTGTTGGACGTTGGGGTGCGTCTATTATTTTCCGCTCGAACCGGCTGGCTCGACGTACAAGAGCCACAAAGAGATTTTTTTGCAGACGACCGGCGAGATCGGCTTTTCTCCCTGCGATCTGGCCGTCAGTCCGGCAGGGGACTTGCTGATCGCCATCGGCGGCCGCCGGACGATTGGGAGCGTGTTTCGCGTGCGCTACACGGGGTCGGACGCCAGGCCGATCGAGCAGCCCGCCGCCGAGATCGAGCAAGTTCTGGCGGCCGATCAGCCGCTATCGAGCTGGTCGCGGGCCAAATGGCAGCCGCTGGCCGCCCGACTGGGCCGCGAGGCGTTCGACCGGGCGGTGCTCGATGAGAAACTATCACTGCCACATCGCATTCGAGCCGTGGAAGTGCTGGTCGATCGGTTTGGCGGCGTCGATCTCGCAACGGCCGGCAAAGCCGCAACCGAGGCGGCCGCGAACCCGAAAACGGCGCTGCTCGCCGCCCGCATCGCTTGGGCCGTCGGGCGCGCCAAGCGCGACGCGGACGGATTTGCCTTCGTGTCGACGCTGACGGCCGTCGACGCCCCTTCCGTCCAACGTGCGGCCTGGGAAGCGCTGGCGATTTTGACGCCCGCACCCGCCGAAATTCCGCCGCCCGATTGGGCCCGCGCTCAATTCCACCGATCGCCGGGTGCGGACCGCGGCGATCCTGGCTGCCGAGCGGGGCGCGAGACGTGAATACTTGGAATTCGTCCGCGAGCGAAATCGCAGCAAGAAACCCTTTTCGACCGCCGAACACCTGGCCTGGCCCAGGGCGGGAGGCTGCACGCAAAACGAGCAGTATTTCGAAACGTGCGTCCAGTTTTGCCTGACCCGCGAAACGCCGGCGCTGCGTTTGGAAGCGATTCGTCTGCTGCAACGGGGCCTGGGCGACCTGCACATTCAGCCCGGCCAGTCCGAAGTTTTCAGCGGCTATCGCGGTAACTCTGTGGACCGGCTCGATGTCAACATCCGCCGCATGATCGTCGATCGGCTGACACCGGCTTTTCCCACGACCGACGCCGAAGTGAATCGCGAGTTGGCACGCCTGTTGGGCATGCTCGCGGCCGACGACCTCAATCTGGCCGCCATCAGCCAACAGTGGACCAGCCAGAGCACGACCGAAGACGACATCCATTATCTGATCGTGGCAGCGCTGTTGCCGGGTGCCCGCTCGCCGGACGTCACGCAGCGCACGGTCGGCGCACTGTTGAACTTGGAAACGAAACTGCGCACCGCCGGCGGGCATCCCAGTCAGAACTGGCCGCTGCGGGTGGCGGAGATGTTCGAGGAGCTTTGCCGGCGCGATCCGGCGCTGGCCAGGCGACTGGTCGAGGATCCGGAGTTCGGCCGGCCCGAGCACACGCTGTATGCCGCCCATTTGCCGGGCGACTTGCGGCTGCGTGCCGCTCGAAAACTGCTGGCGGCAGCGCAAGCGAGCGACGAACCGCCCGGCTCGGACCTGATTGCCCTGGTGGCCGAATTGCCGGCCGCCGAGAGCCTGCCAGCGCTGCGGCGCAATTGGGGCAACGTGGGGCTGCGCGACGCCATCGCGCTGGCACTGCCGCGCTACGGCGATGCCGAGGATCGGCAGCGGTTCGTCGAATCGCTCGCTTCGGTGCAACCCAAAGTGGCCGAGCAGGCGGCTCGAGCGCTTACGGCGCTGGGGGCCAGGGCGACTCCGGCCGAGATCCGAGCCGCCTTGGCCGGTTTGCGGCAGGCTTGCCAGGTGCCGGAGCAAACGGCTTTGCGCACTGCGCTCGACGAATTGCTCGTCGGCTGGACCGACGGTGCGGTCCCGGCCGACGAGAAGCTGCGCAGCGACCCGGCGGCGCTCTGGACGGCCTGGCGGCAATGGTTCGACAAGACGCATCCGGATCAGGCCAAGATTCTGGCAGCCAGCGGCAGCATCGACGCGGCCGAGTGGAGCGAGCGATTGGCCAAACTCGACTGGACGCAAGGCGACGCGGCCCGCGGTCACACGCTGTTCGAGCGCAAGGCTTGTCACCGCTGCCATCAGGTCAGCGGCCAACTGGGGCCCGACCTGACCGGCGCCGTTGCGCGGCTGTCGCGCGAGGATCTGTTCGCCGCGATCGTCGATCCGAACAAGGAAGTATCGCCCACGTTTCAGACCACTCGCGTCGTCACCACTTCGGGGCAAGTGTATTATGGCCTGCTGGTTTACGAGTCGCCCGAGGCCACGCTCTTGCAGACCGCGCCCGACACGACCGTGCGGATCATCGGCGCCGAGCGGTCGGACATGCAGCCGGTGCGGCAGTCGCTCATGCCCACCGGACTGCTGGGCGGGACCAGCGATCAGGAATTGGCGGATCTTTATGCCTACCTGAAGACCCTTGGCAAGAAGTGAACGCCAGGAATAATGGTGGAACGGCTTTCCTGGCACGCAACGTCCTCCCGAGGAGCGAACCCATGACCCTGGCTTCTGCCCGCCACATCCTGGTCGACAGCAAACAAGAGTGTGAAGACCTTCAGCGGCAGATAGCCGCGGGCGCCGACTTCGCCGATCTGGCCGCAGAGCATTCGCTCTGCCCCTCGGCCCAGGAGGGCGGAGGCGCTGGGCGAATTCGAGCCCGGTCAGATGGTGCCCGAGTTCGACAAGGTGGTCTTCAGCGCGCCGGTCGGCACGGTGCAGGGACCGGTCAAAACGCAATTCGGCTGGCATCTGGTCGAAGTGACCAGCCGCACGGAGTAAACGGCCCGGGCCGGGGCGAGAGGATGTCGCCCGCCCGTGCCGATTCCAGGAGGGAATCCCAGAATGTCGAAACCCGTTCCATCCAATGCAACCGGCCGCTGCGCAACCGGCGATTCTGCGCAGCGACCGTGCGGGCAATGACTCGGCAGCCGGCAATCTGCCGGCCCTCGCTCGGCGCCGATTTCCGCCGCTCGGCGTGTGGATCGTGGCGGCAGTCTGCGCGGCGGGGATCGTGTGGGTTCGCCAGTTCGCGGACATACCGCTGTTTGACGCCGCGGTCCGCAATATCATCACGCTGATCCTGGGATTCGTGGCCCTGATGACGGTGCTGATCTGGTTCGCCTGGCGGAGCGCCTATTCGCGGCGGGTGCGACTGGCGCCCGTGGTATTGGCCGCCATCGCGGTCGTGGGCACCGCCGCCACGCGGCGCATCGACAGCTACGACGGCGGGATGGTTCCGAGTTCCCGCTGGCGCTGGCAGCCCAAGCCGGATCAGTTGCTACCCCCAGCCACCCCCGTCGCCGAGACGTCGGCCGTCGACTTGCTCGCCACGACCCCTGACGATTATCCGCAGTTCCTGGGGCCAAACCGCAATGCGACGATCGAAACGGTGCGCTTGCGCGCGACTGGAGCGCCCGGCCGCCAAAGCTGCTGTGGCGCAAGCCGATCGGCGCCGGTTGCTCGGCCTTTGCGGTTGTCGGCAACCACGCCCTGACGCTTGAACAGCGCGGCCCGGAGGAATTGGCAACCTGCTACGACCGCCGGACCGGCCAGCTCGAGTGGGCCGACGCGGTTCGCGCCCGGCACGAGAGCGAACTGGGGGGCGTCGGTCCGCGCAGCACGCCCACCATCCACCAGGGCCGGGTCTACGCGCTCGGCGGAACTGGCATTTTGCGGGCGCTCGACGGCGCGACCGGTCGCGAAATCTGGACTCACGACTTGCTCAAGGAATTCGGCGTTGCCGACGCCGAAGCGGATAAGGTGGCGATCGCCTGGGGCCGGGCCGCGTCGCCGCTGGTCGTCGACGAAATGGTGGTGGTGCCGGCCGGCGGAAAGAGCGGCGGGCCCTTCGTGTCGCTCGCGGCCTACGCGCTCGAAACAGGAGACGAGATCTGGCGGGGCGGCGATCGCCAGGTGGGCTATGCGTCTCCCAGTCTGGTCACGCTTTGCGGCCGGCGGCAAATCGTGATGGTCAACGAAGCCAGCATCACGGGGCACGAGCCGCAAACCGGCCAGGTGCTCTGGGAACACCCCTGGCCCGGCACGAGTAACGCCGCGGCCAACTGTTCGCAAACCGTGCCCATCGACGACCGCCGCCTGTTCATTTCCAAGGGCTACGGCGGCGGGGCGATGCTATTCGAGCTGGCACAAACGGGCGGCCGCTGGACGACGAGCCAGGTCTGGCACAACCCGCGCTCGCTGCAAACCAAGTTCGCCAACGTCGGCCAGCGCGACGGTTATCTGTACGGCCTGTCCGACGGCATCCTGGAGTGCATCGACGTCGAGCAGGGCAAGCGGCAATGGAAGAGCGGCCGCTACGGCCACGGTCAGATCTTGCTGGTCGGCGACTCGATCCTGGTGTTGGGCGAGGCCGGCCAATTGACGCTCGTCGAGGCGAATCCGCAAAAGCACGTCGAGCTGGGCGAGATTCAGGCGCTGGAAGGCAAAACCTGGAACAATCTAACGCTGGTCGGCTCGTCGCTCTTGATCCGCAATGGCGAAGAGGCCGCCTGCTACGTCTTGCCGCTGGCCGAATAGAAACGGGGAGAACGGCCGCAAGAGACACGAAAGGACGCGAAGAACGAAGAGAAGGGGATAGGGGGATGACTGGAGATACGGGGGATAAGAGCAAAAGGCGGAAGGCAAAAGTTCAGGACCAGCTTTTCGAGCCGGGGTGTCCGCCGTCGCGCCGACCGATCCATTCCTCGGCTCTTTGTGCCTTTTCGTGTTTCTTGTGGCTACTCCTCTTCGTAAGTTTCGCCGCTAATCGGCCACTCGCAATCGCGGGATCGCCGCTTGCAGCTTTACGATGCCGGCTCGGGTAATGCGGGTTTGCTCGGCGTGCAGCAAGGTCAGGTTCGCGAGGCCGGACAAATCTTCGAGCCCTTTGTCGGTCAAGCCCGAGTGATCGAGCCAGAGCGTTTCCAGATTCTTGAGTGCCGCCAGATGGGTTACTCCCTCATCGCCGATCCGAGTGCCGTCGAGCCCCAGCTTCGCCAGTTGCGTCAGCCTGGCCAACGGGACCGCGCCGGCATCATCGAGCGGGCAATTTTCGAGCGTTAGAAACGCAAGCTGGCGGAGCGGCTCGAGCGCGGCCAGCCCGCTGCCAGTGACCTGGGTATTGGCCAGCTCCAAATGCGCGAGGCTGGCGAGCGGCCGCAGATGCGCAAGGCCCGCATCGGTCACCTTGGTGCCGTTGAGCCAGAGCGTTTCCAGCCTGACCAGCGGGGCCAGCCGCTCAAGGTCGCCGTCGGTCGCATTGGTATTGTCCAGGCCCAGTGCCTTGAGCTGCTCGAATTGCCCAAGCAAATCCAGCGCCCGCGGGTCGAGCGTCAGGCCGCGCAGCGACAAGAAACTGAGTTGATCGAGGCCCTTGAGCTGGGCGAGTCCGCGGCCGGTGACGAGGCACTGGCCCAGGTAAAGTTTCTTCAGTTGCTTCATGTCGGCCAACTGCGCGAGCGCGGAGTCGGACAGATCGGTTCTTTCCAGCGAGACCGTTTCCAACTCGGGCAGAGCTTTGAGCAGCGCGATCCCGGCTTCGCCCCCTTGCCACCTGCGACCCAAGAAGACGGCGATGGCGGCGCCACGCCGTTCGTCGTCATCGCGTTCGACCCGGGCCCCCAATTGTTCGATCTTGGCGATCGTCAACTGTTCCTGGGCCAGGCACGCTTCGCCGGCGCGGCGTGCCAGGCGCGCGTCGGCGGCGCCGGCCAACCGCCGCAGCGCGTCTTTCGCCGCCTCGTGCGTGGCGGCATTCCCGTCCATTGCCAGCGTCGACAGGATCAACACCGTGCGCTGGATCTGCTCCAGGCTGGCCGATTCGTCGATGGCCGCCAGCGGTTCGATGCTCTGCGCCGCCCAGTTCGATCAATCGCCGCGTGGCGGTTTCGCGGGCGGCGAAACTCATGCCGTCAAGATCCGCGATCCAAGCCGCCACTTGCTCGCCGCTGGCGGTGCTGGAGGCGCCGGCCGGATCGGCGGCGACACCGTGCCAGACCAGCGGTCCGGTGGCAATTCCCGCGGCGATCAACCAGGCCAGTCGCATAACCGTCTCTCGCAATCTCGATCGCGTCGCCTCCGGGTTCATTTTACGCCGGAACCCGGCACGGCGCGAAGGTTTGTTGTGCCGCTGCGCACCAGATGATTTTTTATCCCGCTCCTCAGCGGGCTGCGCGGCGAAGCGACACGAACCGGCGGCCCGCTGTCTAGTCTAACGGTTGTGCGGTGGCCGGAGGAGGCCGACGACTCACTTGAGCAGCGCAACAAGAAACCCCCGGCCGGAACCGACCGAGGGTTTCCGCTTTCTGGATTGCGGTCGACACAGGCTTTGCAGCGACGGCGGGCGGCGACAGTGGTTCAGCGCCTTCAATCGGGAGGAACGACCGGCCACACCGCGTCTGGACGGCCGCCGGCGAGGAACTGCTTAGCGGCTGTGTCGAAATTCTTTGCGCACGAGCCAGCCAAGTCCAAGCAGGGCAGTGCCAAGCAGAACGAGACTAGTGGGTTCCGGCACCGACAAGACTGGCGCCGGGAACGAACTCGAATGCTGGACTCGTAAAGGCGTCTTGTGCCACGGCCTGGGTGAACGGCGGGAGGCCTTTGATCTCTACCGCCACGTTGTAAATGCTATCGGTGCCAAAAACCCCTCCTGGGGGCGCTACGCCCGCGGCAAGTTCGGCATCATAGATGGCGAGGCCTGTGATGTTCAGCCCGCCAACACTGATCGTGGAGAGCACGTTTTGATTGAAGTAGTCGACCGTGCCCCACAGCAAGTTGAGTTCGGTTTGCGGAGTTGCGAAGGTCATCGTCACAGTTCCGCCCTGGTCCCCGGCCACGAGATAGTTGTGGGTGAAATCGGTAGAGCCGAAGGGCGAATAAGCGCCGCCAATGGGGTTGCCAACGTATACGCCGGAGGTTGTGGGTCCCGGGTTCGCCGGAGGAGCGGTTTGGAAAGTAATCGTTTCACCATTTTCGGTGATCGGGGTCGAATTCAGAAAGCCGCTCTGCGGTGACGACGTTCCCAAGGGCAGCAGCGTGAACGGTATCGATGTGACCGCGGTGTACGGTGACGGTGCGCTTTGCGCGGTGATGGTGTACGCCGAGGCGGTCCCGATCATGGCGAGAAGCGCAATTGCGACGCCGCCGATGAGCCGTGCTAATTTCACGCCCCTGACGTTGTGCCATTGGTCGCTCGTCGTGCCGACGACTACAGCTGCGAGTAACTCTAAACGTCTATCGCACATGAAATCTCCCGTCGCAAGTTCGGCGGATGATTGGGGTCATTGAGGTTGTGGTGCGAGCCGGCGGAGCCCCCACCGACCGAGGCAATGCTGCCAATATTCGGTTAGCCGGAGCAGATCACGATGGCCCACAGCGACGCGGAAAGGGCCAAACCGATACGGGGCCGCAATCCACCAAGCCGGCAAGAAGTTCCAGACCAAGACTCGCTGAGCGAGCCGAAGGGATCTGGAAGTTATGGCATTAGCGAGAGACCGTTGAGAAAACGGGGCGGTAAACCACGGAGCCGACAAGAGAGGTTCCAGACCAAGACTCGCCGAGCGAGCCTGAGCGATCTGGTAGCTATGGCATTAGCAATAGGCCATTAAGTCGGTAAAAGACGGCACCAGCCAATTCAAAGTCTGCCATCAATAATCAAACAGGATATCAAGCCGCGCGTCGATTGCAAGCAGAATTCCAATTTGTGGGCAAAAAAGGGAGCCGGATTGTCTGACGCCCTAAATACGCCTGGGGGCAATTCCTTCAAGCACTGCGGTTACAGCGTGGGCGTGTCACCGGCGTAGAAGGCGGCACTAATAGGCGGCCGAATGGCGTCCGGCTCGTGGATCGCCGGCGGCTTCGATCTGGCCGGTGGCCCGGTCGATGGCCAGCACCGAGGGATTCCACAGCGGCGGCTGCCGGATTTGAACGTCGTGGCCGCGGGCCTTGAGTTCGGCGATGGTTTGTGGGCCGGCCTGCGAGTAGATCATCAGGCTGCCCAAGTCAGGCGGCGTCTGGCCGAACGATCCGACGAGATGATTGGTGCCGAATCGCACCGCCGTGACCGAATCGCGCGGTGAAAGGCCGAAGTCGATATGGTCGATCACCATTTGCAGGCCGGCCTGATCCTGGCCGTCGGCTCCGGCCACGCTGACTGCCAGGACCGGTTTGCCGTGGTGTGTGACTAGCGTGGGAGACAGCGTGATTCGCGGGCGTTTTCCGGGTGCGATGCAATTGGGGTGGCCGGCCCAGGTGTTGAAGCTTTGCAGGCGGCTGCCCAGCCAGACGCCAGTGTTGCCGACCAAAACGCCGCTCCAACCGCTGGGCGTGGCGGCAATCACATTGCCCTGGCCGTCGGCCACCAGGCACGTGGTCGTGTCGCGATTGGGATTGCCCAGGCCACGCAGCGCCGCCGGGCGGTCCAACAATGCCTTGGTGGCTCGCGGATCGCCAGGGCGCTGCTCGCGCGAGGCACGCCGCATGTCGATCAGCGGCCGGCGCAGCGCGGCGTACTCGGGCGACAGCAATTGGGCGAGCGGCACGTCGACCTTCGTCGGGTCGGCGTAATACACATCTCGATCGGCCAGCGCCAGTTTCATGGCCTCGACGGTGACGTGGATCGCGTCCGGGCTGCCAGGCCCCATCGCTTTGAGGTCGAATCCTGCGAGCAATTGCAGTGCTTCGAGCAAATAGGGCCCCTGGGTGCCCGGCCCGCACTTGAAAACCCGATACCCGCGATAATCGACGGCAGCCGGTGCCTCGATCGGCGTTTTGTGATCGGCCAGATCGGCGGCTCGGATCAGCCCGTCGTGGGCCGTGCACCAGTCGGCGATTTCCTCGGCCAGTGGCCCGCGATAGAAATAGTCCGACACGGCCTGCAAACCGGCCGATCGATCGCCGCCGGCGCTGCGTTCGGCGGCGGCCAGTCGGCCGAGAGTGCGGGCCAGGTCGGCGTGCCAGACTTTGCGGTGCCGGCCGAGCAGTTCGATCGTCGGTTGGGCCACGTCGGCAAATTTCAAAGTCCCGTAGCGCTGTAGCACGACCACGCAGGCATCGAGCGCCGCGGGCACAGCCGCCGGCGCAAGCCGGAACCCGGGATGCCGCCCGAATTGGCGAACAGCTCGCGCGTGGCCAGCCGTGGAGCCGCTCCCTGACCCATGACCACTTCGACGCGGTCGTGGGCGGCGTCGTAAATAAGCAGCGTAAACTCGCCACCTAGACAAAACATGGTCGAGTCGGTGACGGCCAGCGCCAGGATAGTCGCCACGGCGGCGTCCGCGGCATTGCCCCCCGATCGGAGCACGCCCAGTCCGGCCGCGACCGCTTCTTCCCCACCTGCCGCGACAGCGCCCTGGCTGCCCGAGCCGTGCCATTTGCCCGTCGAAGGCGTTTCGTCGGACGGCGCTTGGCGATCGCCGACAATCTGCTGGGCCGGGCAAAATGAGGCCAGCAGCGAGAGCAGCAATCCGGCCCAAGGCCCTGCGCGGCGCATTGCGGACTCCTTTCAGTCGGTTAATACAGGGCCATCGACAACCGGCGGCGATAGTGCGTCGTCAGCTCGGAGTCGACGGGCAACAGGTGAAAAATGTCGACCATGATCTTGCGGGCCGGCTCGGTGAACTGCTTGCGACCCCGCTCGACCAACCCCAGTGCGATGGTGAGCGCTTCTTCGTAGCGGGCCGCGGCCGCCAGCGACTCGGCCAGGCGCAACTGCAAGTCCAAGTCGTCCGGGTCGGCGGCAACGGCAGAGCGACAACTTTCCGGACTGCCGGCCTGCTGACCCTGCACGCGCAAGTCGAGCAGCGACTTGAGCCGCTCCGCTTCCGGTTCGAGAAAACCGCGCGACTCGAGCCGATCGACGATCTGCCGGGCCTCGTCGGTTCGATCCTGCGCAAGCAGCAGCCCCGCCAGGCCGATGGCGGCCGTCGACAGTTCGGCGCCAGCCTGACCGCTTCGCGGTAGTGCGCCTCGGCGGCGGCCGGATCGGCGGCCTCGATCTGGCGGGCGGCGGCGACCAGCAGTTCGGCCGGCGAAGGCAGCAGGCGATCGAGCCACTGGCGGATCTGGGCTTCCGGCAACACGCCGACGAACATGTCGACCAGCTCTCCGTCGCGCAGCCCGTAGACGGCCGGAATCGATTGCACTCCGAACTGCTCGGCGACCTGCGGCAGGCGTTCGGTTTCGGCCTTTACCAGCAGGAATTTGCCGGCGTATTCGACCGCCAGCTTCTCCAGGATCGGGCCCAGCATCCGGCAAGGCTGACACCAGGAAGCCCAGAAATCGACGACAACCAGCAGCTCGCGCGAGCGGTCGACGACGTCGGCTTGGAACGTGTCGGCACTGGCGTCAAGAATCCAGGCAGAGGTCATGGGGGCAGGGGGGAGGGAGAAGGAGGAAGGCGGAAGGATGAAGGATGAAGGATGAAGGATGAAGGGGGAGGGTGGGGTGGGCGCGGCCAGGGACTGGGGGCGAAGGGCGGCGCTGGTGGGGCGTTACTCCGGCGTGCGGGCGTCGATCTGCAGGGCGACGAATTTCACTCCCTTGCGCTGTGCTTTGACTTTGACCAGGTCGCCTTCCTGCAGGTCGTCCAGGTCGGCTTCTTTTTGGTTGCGCGTGATCTTGGTTTTGGCCGTCACTTCGAACTCTTCGTTATCGCCGTCGTCGTCGACGATCACCAATTTGCCGTCCCCGGCGCTGACCACTTTGCCTGCGAGCAGATCTTCGGCCGCCGTCAGGGTGACGTGCGCCGCAACCGGCGCGGACACGGCCGCCAGCACGACACTCATCAACAGCGTTGCCATGATCGCCTCCCGGGTGCGTGGATGGACATGATTCGACGTGAACTGTTTCGTGCATTGTCGCCTTTTCAGGCGCGATGGCAAGTTTGTGCTTAGCCGGGGCCGAAAAACTTTCCCAGCCCGTCCGAGAGCGAATGCCAAATCCGCTGCACCATGGGAGGCCCCTGCTCCCACATTTGCAGAAAAACCCCCATCAGCGACTCGCCGGCGATCAACCCGCTGGCAGTCGACACGGTGTACATCGCGTCCGTTTTGGGACTCGCCTTCGACAGAATCCAAGCCGCCAGCGCGCCGCCGAACATGGAAATCGAATTGAATGCCGGCACGACGCCGGCAATGCCCAAGCCTGTCGCCGAGGGAACCCAGCGCCGATATCGCTGCGGCAGGAACTCTTCCAGCAGCGTCAGCACAACTCCCAGCACGGCGCCGATCACCACAGCCTCCAGGACATGCTGCTCGCGCAGCTTGCCGAATCCTTCGACAA
Source organism: uncultured Planctomycetia bacterium (assembly GCA_963699445.1). Classification (GTDB taxonomy): domain Bacteria; phylum Planctomycetota; class Planctomycetia; order Pirellulales; family PALSA-1355; genus CAWCAX01. The sequence goes on along the minus strand of CAVOTX010000010.1, from coordinate 72,238 downwards.
ACAGCCGAGCCACCGCTTCCCAAACCTTGGCCGAAGGGGCGGGCATTTCCGGGCTGCCCAGCTTCTTGGGGTCGACGACGATCTGGTACACAGGCACACAAACCAACGTCCCGGCCAGGACGCCGAACAACTGCGAGATGGTTTGCTTGCGCGGATTGCCCCCCAGCAGATAACCGCTCTTCAAGTCGGTGAGCAAGTCAGCCGAATGCGCCGCCGCTCCGGCCGTAATCGAAGCGCCCATCAGATTGGCCGTCGCGTTGTGGGGTGCCAGGGCCCCGAGCATCAATTGCGTAATTTTGCCCATGGCGCCAATCGGCGTCACGCTGGTTTCACCGGTGGCACGTGCCGCAACGATCGACAACACGAATGTCAGCGCGACGGCAACGATGCCCACCCACCAGACGACCTCGAAATAGTGGTGTCCCAGCACGACGCAAACCGTGCCGGACAGCAGGACACCCACGATGAACCAACTGGCCGGCACTTCGACGTGGGCCAGCGGATCGGCCTTGCTCGATGGCCGGCCCAGCAGCGCCGCCAGTCCGCGGAAGGCGCGCAGCACCGTCCGCCAGCGGAGCGCAAAACTCAGCAGCCCGGCGGTCAGCATCATGGCCGTCGCCGGCCAGAGCGTCCAATTCACGATCCCCCGGTAGCCAGGCTGCGCCCAGCCCTGCTCGATCAACTTCGGCGCGAGAATCCCATAGAAAAACAGCGCGCCAAGCAGCAGCGACAAGCCGACGCGAATTCCCATGATGGCTCCGGCGGCAACCATGATGGTCGAACTCTCGATGCCAATCGTCTGGTCTTTGAGCCACATCTGGCCCTGTGCTCCCGGAACGAGCGGAAATTCCCCAGGCAGCGAAAACCGGTTCAGCACTTTGACGAGCAGCTCCGAACCGCCGCGCTGCTTGAGCCAGCCGGCAATTGCCGGCAGCGCATCCTTGGAGATGACCAGCAGTGCGCCGAGCACGGCGCCAACGAACAACGACCTCGCCTTGCAAAGCGCCTCGGCGCCGGCGGTGTGCATGGACTTGAGCGTCTCGGCGGTGGCAATACCCTCCGGAAAGGGCAGCTTTTCGACATTGATCAATTGTCTTTTGAGCGGCACCGCCATGAACACGCCGAGCACGGAAATCGCCGCCAGCCAGGACATCATCTCCCAGGCGGTCAGCACGCGCCCCGTCGTCAGATACAGTGCCGGAATGGACGACACCAGCCCGGCCGACGACATGTATCCGGCGGCGCTGGCGGCGCTGGACATCGTGTAGTTTTCCAGGATGGTGAAAGGATTTCGACGGTACGCCGGCACGACCGCTTCCAGCGCACGAAACACGGCGTAGGCGATGATGCACGCGGTGACCGTGACGCCCAGTCCCCAACCTGTCTTGAGCCCCACGTACAAGTTCGAGATCGACATCACTGCGCCGATCAACATCCCGGTGACGATGGATCGAACGGACAGTTGCCGCGCATTGTCCCCCTGATAGACATTTTGCAACCACTCCAGATCGGCCCGATCGTGCGGATCGTCCGGCTCGGCGGGCGCATGCGGCTGGTCAGGTTCGCGGCTCATTCCGGGTTTGCCGTTTGTCGGCGAAAGAGAACGTCCCCTGCTGCCAGGGCGGACGAAAGCAAAAAGCAGCACCGTGCCCGGCGGTGCGGGCCGCACCTACTTTAGCGACGCGCCGGGCGCTGGCGAGCCTGGCGACGACTTCCAGCAATTCTGCCCGCACCAGCGGCTTGGAGAGATGGAATTGGAAGCCGGCCGCATACGAGCGGCGGCGCCCCTCGGGATGGGCAAAGGCCGTCACGGCCACCGCCGGCACGGCGCCGCCGCGCTGCTGCGGCAAGGCGCGAACCTGGCGGAGCAATTCGTAACCGTCCATGCTGGGCATGGCGATGTCGGCCAGCAGCACGGCCGGCGGCTCTTGCACGATCAGGGCCAGCGCCTCGAGGGCCGAGCCGCAAGCGCGGACCACCGCGCCCGCTTCCGTCAGGATGTGCGCAGCCAGTTCGCGCGAATCGCGCTGGTCGTCGACGACCAGCACCCCGACGTTCTGCAGCCGGATCGCCGCCGGTTTTTCGAGTTCGGCCGGGCCGGCCGCGATCGAGGCGTCTTTGGTCTTGGCCTTGGGCAGGCAGACCACGAAGGTGGCTCCTTGCCCCAGCCCGCCGCTCTCGGCTCGAATCGAGCCACCGTGCGATTCGACCAATTGTTTGACGATCGCCAGCCCCAACCCTAGCCCCCCGTGGCGCCGCGCCGGAGACGAGTCGGCTTGTCGAAAGCGTTCGAACACGTGGGGCAGAAATTCCGCTTCGATGCCTTCGCCCGAATCGCTCACCCGCAGTTCCATTTGCTCGCCGCGGTCGGCGGCCGAAATGCTGACGCGGCCGCCGGGCGGCGTGAACTTGATGGCATTGGTCAAAAGGTTCCAAAGCACCTGTTGCAGGCGGGCCAGGTCGCCTTTGACCGGCGGGCATTCCTGGCAGCGAACTTCAAGCTGGATTTCCTTGGCCTGGGCGGCCGGCTGAACCGTCTCCACCGAGGCCATCGCCAGCCGCTCGACGTCGACCGCTTGAATTTCCAACCGAATCCGGCCCGAAACGATGCGGCTCATGTCCAACAGATCCTCGATGATCCGCGTTTGCATGCGCGCGTTGCGCTGAATGGTCTCGAGACCTTGGGTGGTCTCGGCAGCGCTGAGTTTGCCTAACTGCAGCAGATCGGCCCAGCCGACGATCGCGTTGAGCGGCGTGCGCAGCTCGTGCGAAAGCGTGGCCAGAAATTCGTCCTTCATGCAGCTAATGCGTTCGGCTTCGGCCCGCGCTTCGCGCTTTCCGACCAGCAGCCGCAGCCGCTGCTGCTCGATCTCTTTGCGGCCGGTTACGTCGCGATAATTGCAGACCACGCCGCGGACGTCCGGGTCGTGCAGCAGGTTGGTGCCGGTCCCTTCCAGCCAACGCCAACGGCCGTCGGCGCTTTGCACGCGGAACTCGGCCGAGCGATTGCCTCCCGGTTCGCAGAGCAGTTCGCGAAACAATTCGACAATCGGTCGCCGATCGTCGGGATGAACTTTCTCGAATGCCGCTTCGCCGAGTCCGGCGCCAGGCGGATAACCTAACTGTTCGATCATTCCCGACGTCGCATAGGTAACGCGCCCCCGATCGTCGAGGATCGAGATGCCATCCCGGCTCTTTTCCACCAGTGCCCGGAAGCGGCTCTCGCCGCGCCGCAGCGCTCCCTCGGCTCCTTTGCGCTCGTAGCGGCGAGCGTATTCGACGAGTTGGCCGACGAGCAACCCGATGCTCGCCATTACGTCCAAGTCGGGTTGAGCGAACTGCCGCAGCGGATCGTCGGTCACGAGCTGCAGCACGCCCAATTTTGCGCTCGCCGGCGCGATCAGCGGCGCGCACATGATCGCTCGCAGTTGGATGTCGAACACCGTCGCCGACGGGTCCTGCTCCGCGGGGTCCGTCGTGTCGGCGCTCAGAATGGCCTGTCCAGACTCCATGGCCTGGTACGCGATCCGATTGTTGATCGGCCCCAACGTACACTCCGCCGCGCCGGTCTGGCGATGTTTGATCGCGCGGGGCACCAGTTGCCCTTCGAACGGCCCATCCGGCGATGCCTCCGGCACCCCGTCCGGAGTCCCGTCCGGAGTCCCGTCCGGCCCCGCGTGCAGCAGCACGAAACCGTGGCTGGCCTGCGGAAAAATCTCGAATACGTGATCCAGGACGTCCCCCAACGCCTGATCGATGTCGCGGGCCTCGCCGGCACTATGAATGATCGCCAAAATCGCGCGCAGCTTGATCTCGGCGTTGACCTCGACCCGGGAATGCGAACCCATCCGCACGTCGAGTGCCGCCACGACCGACGTGTGGACACTCGATTTATGTCCCTCGCGGGCCGCAGGGGCGGAACCCGACGCCCGCGCGGCGCCCGGTTGAGCGAGAAACGTCAGCAGCGTGTCGTGGATCTGAATCTGGTCGTCATTCTCAAGCAGCCGCAGCCCGTGCAGACGCTCGGCGTTGATGAATGTGCCGTTCAAACTTCCCAAGTCCTCGATGACGTAGCCATCCTCGCGCCGGGTGATCCGCGCGTGCTGCCGCGACACGCCGGACGAGGGCAAGACGACGTCGCACGGTTGCAGACGACCCAGCAGCGTCTGACCGGATTCCAACTCGTAGACGCGACCGCAATGCGGGCCCGACTTGACGACCAACGTCGTTTTGATGTGCTTGGAATTCAAGACCGCAGCTCCTCGAGAATCGGCCCAAACACTCAATATAGCAGGGCCGTCCGCAAGAGTGCGGATGTTGACGTTCCGCACGGCAGCAAAGGGACGCGGGCGGGAAAAATATGCACAATCCGTACAGACGGTGCCGGCTCGCCAAACGGATCGCCAGCCCCATTGGGCAGCGCGGGGGGCGAGCCGATTTCGGGTCGGTTCGGCGGTCTGGGCAAAACATTGACAGGCTTCCTCAGGCGATCTATTATCGACGGTAACGCAACAGCTTACGTCCTCTGCTCTTAACGTCCGATCTCCGCTTCTGCGCCTGGCCGAAATTCGCTTTCGGCGAGCGTGTGCGCGGCGATCAGCAACGACTCAAATTCGCATCTCGAGCGCACATGGACACTCTTCTCGAAATCTTCTTGCTGCTGGCCATTCTCTCCAGCTTTTTCCTGGCCTACATCGAGCGCGAAGTCCTGGCGCGTGTACATGGTCGTCCTCGCCGAGTTCGTGTTCCTGGCGGCGGTCGTGTTCATGTACATGGCCGTGCGCACGCTGAAGACGCAAAAGTCGTGGCGCGAGGCCGACATTGCCTGGCAAGTGGCCGTCGATAAAGTCGAAAAGCAGAATCGCGACCTGGAGGCAGGCAAAGAAGAGCAAAACCGGCTGGTCGAAGACGGCATCGAACAACTCAAGACCGAGCTCCATCAATTGGTCAACGATCGCGGCAGCGCCTGGTTCGATGTTTCGCCGGAGAAAATCTCCGACAGCGGCGTTTGCCAATTGGCCATCGAATCGCCCGATCCGCACGAGATCGTTCCCAAGACCGTGCTGTTTGCCTTCGATCAGGAGAAAGTCGAAAGCGGCGGCCAATACCTGGGCGAATTCAAAGTGAGCAAAGCCCAGGCCAAGAGCAAGTCGATCGAGATCGAACCCAATCTGCCCCTGACCGACGCGCAGCGCGCCCGATTGAAGAAAACCCGGGGAAAGTGGGTGCTGTACGCCATGATGCCCGTCGACAATGCCGAACTGTTCGCCGGCATGGACGAGGCGGAGCGGCAAAAACTGCTGCCCAAGGCCTCGCTCAAGGAATTCGCCGGCAAGAAACGGACGCTGCGCGATTACGAGTATTTCTTCCACGAGCACATGCTGGAATGCGATCTGATCGACGATGCCATGACCAAGACCAAGACCGACTTGGAACGCACCGTGGCCGCCGAGAAAAAAGCCCAGGAAGAAATCACCTATCGCAAGTCGGAAAAAGCGGATCTGGCCAGCGACCTGGAGAAATTTCGCTACGAACGTCAAGCCGTGACGAAATACGCCCAGACCTTGCAGGAAAAAGCCAAAGCACTGCGGGACGAGCTGAATGCTTCGCTGGCGGTGACCGCCCGCGATGCGGCTCTGCTCAGTCAATTGCAGCTCAAAGCGGCCGAGGAAATCAATCGGCGGACGGCCGACCAGGCCTCGAACGACCGCCTGCCGGCCAGTTCCCCGCGGTAATCAGTGCCCCGCAGTCTTCGGCGCCCAAAGTAGTCGGCGCTCCTCGCCGAACGGGCACCAGGCCCTTTGGCGCAGCTTTTCCGCCAGTCGCTTTTGCGGGCCGTCTGTTGCTCGGGCCCATCTCCTTTTTAACGCAGTTGCCTGCTAAGATAGGCGTAAGCCTGCCGCTCGCAGGCAGCCGCCATTTCTGTGTTTGCCTTGCGCGAGGCGCGATCGGCTGCAGCGATTTTTCCGCGGACAGGAGATTTGGTATGGACTGTAGGAGGCGACTCCGACCGCCGAAACGTGGCGCCCAACGAGGGGCAGTCGGCGAGCGGAGTCGCCGCCTACAGTCTGCTGGTGTGCCGGCTAGCTGGGAAGCGCGCTAATGGGCATCTACGATCGATCGTACTATCGCGAGGACGACCGGAGCGGCCTGCTGGGCGGCCGCACGATGGTCGTCAACCTGATCCTGCTGAACGTCGCCTTCTACGTGGCGGAATTGCTCTCCTCATCGGGAGACAAGGGGCCCTCGTGGGTGGAATCGTGGCTGGCTCTGAAGCCCGACTTGCTGACGCACCCTTGGCGCGTCTACCAGCTGCTGACCTGCGGCTTCATGCACGCCAACGACGACATCTTCCACGTGTTCTGGAACATGTTCGGCCTGTGGTTCTTCGGCCGAGAGGTCGAGGGCATCTACGGTTCGATGGAGTTCCTGCGGATCTACCTGACGCTCATCGTCATGTCGTCGCTGGTTTGGCTGCTGTCGACGTACACCGGAATGCCGGGCGGAGACGGAGCCGGCTTGGAGGGTGCATCCGGAGCCGTAATGGGCGTCGCCATGATCTTCACCATGCATTTTCCCACCAAGCTGATCTACATCTGGGGCGTGCTGCCGGTGCCGGTCTGGGCCATGATGGCCATGTACCTGCTGGGCGACTACACAGCCACCGCGAAGCGAATTCCCGGCGACTATGTGGCCCACGTGGCCCATTTGGCCGGAGGCGCTGTTTGGCTTCATTTACTACCGCAGCGGCTGGAATCTCGGCCGGATGCTGCCCGAGCGCTGGCCGAGCCTGCGCCCCGGCTCAAGCTGCACGATCCCGATCCGCCGCCCGAGCCGCGCGATCTTTCGCGACAGGTCGACGAAATCCTGGCCAAAATCAGCCGGGAGGGTGAAGCCAGCTTGACCAAGCCGGAACGCCGGATTCTCGAAGAGGCCAGCCGACGCTATCAGCGCCGGCGGCGGTAGGGAGATTCCGCCCAATTCGCTCTCCCCCGGGGAAGCGAAGGGCCGCTACAATTCCACACCCCGGGATTGCCGCCGGATGACGACACGGACCTGACTGCCACACTGCTTGACTACGACACTTTGATTACGACACTGCCTGACTATGACACTGCGGAGCGCGGATGTCGATATTGCCCTGCTTGGCCCTGCTGCTGACCGCCACCCCGCCGGCGGCGGTCGATACGGTCGTCGTCTGCCCGACGGCATTCCGGGCGGCGCTCGCGCCTTGGGTGGCCTATCGGACTTCGCAGGGACACCGGATCGAACTCGTCTCGGGCGAGCTGTCGGCCCTGGAATTGCGGACTGAAATCCGCAGCCGCGCGAAACGCGGCAGCCTGGCCTACGTCGTGCTGGTCGGCGATGCCACGCCGACCGGCGAGTGCGATCCGGCGCTGCGCCTGCGGACGGTGCCGACCTGGCAGGCGGCCGCCAAGGTGATTCCGCGCTACGGCGGCGAGGCCAGCATCGCTTCGGACAATGGATATGCCGATCTGGACGACGACGCGCTGCCGGATATCGCCGTCGGTCGCCTGACTGCCCACAACCCGGACGAACTCGCGCGGATGGTGGAAAAGATCCTGGCCTACGAACGCAACGCCGACTTCGGCGCTTGGCGGCGGCAGGTCAACGTACTGGCGGGAGTGGGGGGCTTCGGGCCTTGGGCCGACGCGGCGATCGAATCGGCCGCCCGGCGCGTGATTTCCGCCGGGATTCCGCCGGCCTACGCGATGCGCATCACCTACGGCAATTGGCGCAGCCCCTATTGTCCCGAGCCGTCCCGATTCCATCAGGCGGCCGCCGAATCGCTCAGCGAAGGCAGCTTGTTCTGGATTTATCTGGGCCACGCCTGGCCCGATCGCCTGGCCGACCTGCACGTTCCAGGAGCCGTCTATGCCTCGCTCGATCGAGTCGACGTCCAGAACGCGCGGCGCAGCCGCCGGCGCTCCGATCGCCTGTTTGTTGGCCTGTTACACCGGCGCTTTCGACGCCGGCAACGACTGCCTGGGCGAAATCATGCTGGCCACGCCCGGCGCGCCCGTCGCCGTGATTTGCGGGTCGCGTGTCACGATGCCGTACACCATGGCCGTCATGGGCACGGAGCTGCTGAGCGAGATTTTCCAGAATCACTGCGACACGGTGGGCCGCGCACTGCTGAACGCCAAACGTCAAATGGTCGCGCCCGCCGCCAAGAGCGCCACCCGCCAGGGGCTCGACGCACTGGCCGCATTGCTCAACCCGGGCGCGCTCGACGACGAACTCGTCGAGCACCTGCACTTGTTCAATCTGTTGGGCGATCCGCTGCTGCGGTTGCGATTGCCCGAGCCGATCGCCCTGGATTGCGACCGCCAGGCCCGCGGCGGCGGGACGCTCCGGATCGAGGGCACATCGCCGGTCGCCGGTCGCGCGATCATCGAACTCGTTCCGCGCCGCGACTTGTTGGGTTTTCGTCCGCCCCCACGGCCCGAATTCACCGCGCTCGCGCAGCAAACCGCCGAGTTCGACGAGACGTACCGCCGGGCCAACGACCCGTGCCTGGTGCCGCGCGGAAATAAACGTCGAGCGGGGGCCGTTCGCCGCCCAGTTAGTGCTGCCCGACAGCGCCCGCGGGCCTTGCCACGTGCGGGTCTTCGTGACCGGTCGCGAATCGCACGCGGCCGGGTCGGCCGACGTCGAGATCACCGCGGCCGACCCGCAGGCCAACGCTCCGCGGCAGCAAAAGTAAAGGCCGCGTCGCCGCGGCCCCGTGGTTGTCGGCAGCGCATGTGCAATCTCCGCGCGGGCGCGGTTCATGGCCGCCGGCCCGCTCGAAGTGCTCAGGCTCGACATGCGCTCCGGCAGGCATCGAATCTTTTCCAGATCGCAGTTTGCCGGATCACACTGTTTTCCAGATCACACTGCGATCGGATCGTCAGGCTGTCGGACGTGCCGTCTACCAGAGCGTTCGCTTGTTGCGGCGGCGGTGCATGCCGTTGAAGGCTGACGGCGCAGCTCTTGCCCTTATAGGCCGGACGTTTACTCGGGCGATTGATCTTCTCGATGCCACCGCGCTGGACGATGCCCTGCGAGTCGTCCTGGTAATCCGAATCTTGTTCCTGATAGCGGCTGTTGGCCATGTTCATCTTCAGATCCCCCCAATTCTTTCGATACTGGTGAATACGACCCTCAACACAAACGGAATCCGCCCGTCAATCCGAAACCTCTTACTCGGCAGTCACTTCTCCAACTTGTCGAAAGGCTGCTTGTCGACAGGCTGCTGGCTGTCGGGCAGCATGCGGCCCGCTCGTTTTTCGACGATGGTTCGAGCATCGCGAAACAACAAACTGACGCTCGGTGACGGCTGTATGCCCGGCAGGTAAAACCAGACCCCTAACCGCCTGGCCCAAATCTCTTCGCTGGCATCCTCTTGGTTGCCGCAGACGACCAGCAGCGACTTGCACTCACTGGCGATCGTGTCGACGAGGACAGAAAACGCTTCCCCCCCTGGCCGCTCCAAATCGACGAAGGCGAGTTGAGGACGCATCCGCACCAGCGACCGCTCGGCGTCGGCCGGCGTGTTGCAAACGGCGACATCCCACCCCCACCGACGGCCAGCTTCGACAAACCACTTGCCGATTGCCGGCCGGGCTGACGCTACCAGGCAATGGCACCAACCGACCTGCGCGTGGACTCGCGCCGCCGACCGCTGCCTTAGCGCCACGCTGTCCGCCTCGGGCCCAGACATCGACAAATCCGCCTTGTCCTGCGAAATCACTGCGTCCGACGAATTCATGTTCCTCTGTTTGCCTTCCCGGCTGGGCTGCCTTCCCAACCAGGCCGCACGTCCCTCGGGACATCCCGAACTGGCCCACGCCGTGCCCGCCGCGAGCGCCAACGGCTCGGTTGAACCTTGGCAAGTTGCGTGCCGCGTGCCCGGCACGTGAAAAAACGATGGCAAACGGCGGAAAAACCTGCGGAAAACGGCCCTTTGCCAAAGAGCTACGGCCGGCATGCCGAAGACGCGAGTTTCACTGAAATGGTGGCGCGCCGACCGGATGCAAGCGGAAACATCAAGGCTGGATTGCCCTTGGCCACGCATTCCTTATTACGGTGAACCTTCCCCAAACCGGTGAGGCGGACGACCCCGCTGGCGGCCTGGTTTCAGCAGGCTGTAAGCGGCGCTGCGAGCGACCGCGGTGTTTGGAATCCGGACCCTCACAGGATCTCGCAGAATCGGTTGCCGCCATGCCCGGGCGCGGATAACCTGCTACAGCGTGCGGCTCGCAAAACAACCAGATGGCCGATCGTCATGAGCAAGGTTCTGATCCTCTACGACTCGAAGAGCGGCAACACCGCGGCGATGGCCAGCCTCGTGGCCGAGGGAGCGGCCGGCGTCGAACTGACCGAAGTTCGCAGGCGCAGTGTTGACGAGGCGTCGGCCGCGGATGTGATCTGGTGCGATGGACTGGCCGTCGGCAGCCCCACCAACATCGGCTTGCTCTCCTGGAAGATGAAGCGTTTTTGGGACGAGGAAATGCTGCCCCACTGGTTGAAGGTCGATGGCAAAATCGCTTGTGCTTTCTCTTCCTCCGGCGCCTCCGGCGGAGGCAGCGAGTTGGCCTGCCAGTCGATCCTGACCGTGCTCGTGAACTACGGGTTTCTGGTTTTTGGCGTGACGGACTATGTGGGCAAGTTGACCACGCTGCACTACGGCGCCGTCGCCGTCCGCCAGCCGCGCGGCGCCGACGATCAAGCGGCCTGTCGCATGCTGGGCAAACGACTGGCCGAGTGGACCGCCGTTCTGATCGATGGCCGCCGCGACCAGCATCCGCTTAGCCACGCGTACCCCCGCATGCCGGCCGATTAGCCATCGAGCCAGGCAGTGGGAATTCGAGCTGCGGCGCGGCGCCCCTTATCCGGAAGCACTCGTCACTCGGTCGTGGCGCAACCAGATCGCGCAGCGGCATTCGAATAGACCCGAGCGACAGACAGGACCGCGTGATTCGCTTGGCGATTCTGAGAGAGAAACGCGCTTTGCGCTCTCTCGCTGCCAGATGGCTACAAGCCACCCGGAAACGTCGCGCATTTGCGTCCGCGACACACCCTGTTGAACCGGTTGCGGCGTGCCTGCGAACGGTGGCGGGATATGACAATCTGCCGGCCGTCGACCTACGTGGCAGGGTAAGGGGAAACCTAGAAAAATCCCCGATCAACTGATTGACATGGCAGCCGATCGAAGCAATGATAGGCGAGATTACTCAGAATTAGCCTGATTTTCTGGTATTTTTTGCCGTTGCGGGAGAAACGCTCGTGAGCCGGAGTCGAAACACGATTCAGAAAAGGGTTGCCCAGAACCTTTGCGCTTGACGCAAAGGCGCTCGGCAACTTTTTTTATTGCTCGCGCCGGATTTGGCCGCGCAATGAACAAGTGTTGACAGGTTTCTGAGTGGTGAGTGTAGCCGCTCAGACAAACCGTGGCTTGATGTAGGGTCGGCAGGTGCCGAGCAGAATGGTATGCAAAATCAGAATAGTTTTTACAGTTCTCGTGAAATAAAAGTTGACTTAGTTGGCCGCGTCATTGTTCGTTCGTTGTGCTCGTAACCGTTTTTGAAACCTCGCATTTTCACTTTTCGCATTGGGGAGAGTCACCATGTTCCAATCCAAGAGCTTTTCTTCCCGGATCGCCGCCATCGTCACCTTGGCATTGCTGGCTCTGGCTTCGCCGCTGGCATTCGCCGCAACAATTGTGTTCGAAGACACGCTCAATCCCTCGCACACCAGCGTTGCTCTTTCAACCGCCTTTGCGAACCATATCCCTGATATTGGCAACGGCGGAGCCCCGTGGAACGGCATCAATCCCAATGGCCTGACCATCAATACGTCAACGCCGCCCTATGTCGAGACTCAGGGCAACCAGCGCACCTTCAGCGCGACGCTGGCTTCTGCCCTGGGTCCGAACCAAATCATCACCGAACAGGTAAACCAATTGCAAACGAGCGGGACATTCTGGAACGGATACACCGGCTTCACGCTGGAAGCCGGCAGTACGCCCGTCGCATTCCTTGGCCACGTGAATGGCAGCCCGGCCACGTATTCCTTGGCCTCGTCCGAGACGGCCGGGACCTATGTGGCCGCGTCGTCCGCCGTGACGGAGACGCAGTTGGCCACGCTGACCTACAACTACAACACAGGGGCCGCGTCCTTGACTCTGTCCGGGGCACAGGGCGTTGTGACGGTCAGCGAAATGCTTGCCCCGCACCAAGCCATCAATACCATCTTCTTCGACAACAACGGCGGCGCCGACCAGCGCTTTGGACCCTCCGCCACCGGCACGCCGGCCATCCTGGTGACGATCTCGCAGGTAACGCCCGAGCCCAGCTCGTTTATCCTCTGCGGCCTGGGTGCCATCGGTCTGTTTGTCGCCGCCCGTCGCCGTCGCAAAGCCTAGTTTCCGACCGCGCTGCAAGACACAGAACCGCCCGGGCAATGTGCTCGGGCGGTTCTTTTGCGCTCGCCGGAACCGATCGCTGTGCCGTGCGAACTTGAATCGCGGCGCCGAACTCCTTATTCTGAAGCACTCGTCATGCGCCCGTGGCGCAATTGGATAGCGCATCGGTCTTCGGAACCGAGGGTTACAGGTTCGAATCCTGTCGGGCGTACTGCTGCCAACCCCTGCTGAAACTTAGCGTACGTTGCCGGCCGCTGTTCGGCAGCGCGGCGCGGTTCTGCCGCGGATTGCCAGTAAACTCTGGCGTCCTGCGTTTTGAGAGCCCGGAACGCGGACGAGCACCCGGAGAATCCATCGACGCTGGAAATGGCCGTCAGCCGTTTTTTGTGCGGTGGCGTCAATCGTTCGGCAGACAAGGCCAGTCCTGGGTCGCCACGGTGAAGAGCCCGCGGCGGCATGGCCGGCGGAAGTTGTTTTCGTCGCCGAGATCGGCCAATTGTCCGACGCGCAATTGAGCGAGCTTTCTGCCGACGTGTCCAGCCGCGATCTACTCGGCCGGCGCAAGGCTGTTGCCGATGGATCCCCCGGAGTGTCCACTTCGCAGAACGGTGAAGATTTCTCTCATGGAATGCAGGTCATTCGCAAAAAAGAACATACTGGCCGTAACGTAAGTGAACGTGATGACAACGGCGACGGCATGAATCCAGGGGTTGCGGTTATAGGCTGCCAGCCCTTGTTTGCCGAGCCACCGCTTGAGTGCGATCGTGTAGTAATGTTGGCCCACGAGTCCGATCGCCTGGGCGGCGCCGAAGGCGAAAAAATTCCACCCGACGCCGTGCCAAATCCCGACCAAGAGAAATACAACGACGATCGTGACCGCGATGGCATGCGCCGGATGGCGCGCCCCGAATCTCCGGACGAGGGCTATCGAAAGCGGCGAAAACACGACATCGCGCATGTACGTCGACAGTGTGATGTGCCAGCGATTCCAGAACGCCTGCAAATTTTGCGCGGCGAACGGATTCGCAAAATTCTCCGACACCGAGATGCCCATCAGGCCGGCACCCCCCACCGCGATGTCGCAAAAACCGGAAAAGTTGCAATATAAGTAGAGATAGTACGCGACCGCGGCGATCGGCAAGTCCACCCAAGGATGCGGATGGCCGTCGAGCAGCAACCCGGAATACGTCAACTGGTTGAGCAGCGGGCCCAAGAATCGATACTTTACCGTGCCCACCAGCAGCCTGAGAAAGCGCGCGGCCTAAGGGAATCTGTGGTTGATCGGCATCGGAAAACGCCAACTGATGCCGGGCATATCGATTGATCGGACCTACGGCGAATGTTGGGGCAAAGAAGGCAAAGCCCAGGTACCTCCAGAAGCTGGGCATCGCAATAGCGCCGCTGCGGATTTCCAAGACCAGATAACTGGTGCGAAAGGCCAGGTAGGAGACGCCGAAAAAAATCGAACCCAGAGTGAAATCCGGGTGGCTTCGGAAGAAATCGTGCGCCGTGGAGCTGACGCGGCCGGACAGTTCATCCAGCGGCAGGTAACGGACAATTACCAAGAACGCAATGGGCATGAGAAATACGAGCCACGGCAGCCAATCCGCACGATTGCCCAAGAGTCGTAGCCCGAGATATTGCAGGGCGACGATGGTCACGTAGATGACGAACATCCAGGTGACCAGCGGTGCGAGTTCGCTCTTGCTGGGCCAAAGAAAGAAGAAATACACGGCCGCAAGATTCAGTAGCGGCAAATGCCACATCCCGGCCGGGGAACGGCATCTTGACCAAACATCGCCCGAACACCACATACAACAATGCGGCCAACAGCACGATCTCAGGCCGCATGCTCAGAAACCCCCGTACACTAGCCCATTGCTGAGCATATACCCAGGAGCCAACACAGTGAGTGCGACTGCAGCCGTGGACAGCACCAGAGCTGCGAATAGCAGCAGACCGTCAGCGAACGTGAGTCGACTTCGCATAAAGCTCGAGGTAAAAGCGGCGTGACGAGGGGCGTAAAATACTTTTGGCCGTTCTGGTCAGGTGTCGAGAATCCATGAACATCTGCGAAACGTCGCTGTCGGATAATCCGGCCAGCAAGCGAGAAGTAGGAATTCCCATCACGGCCACGGGTGCAGCGAAAAAATCGGGCCAATATTGACCTTCCGGCATGATACTACTATTTCGTTCGTCGAGCATCGGCGTGTGCAGGATCACCAGTTGGGTGCCCTTTTCCTGGCACAGCTGCCCCGACTTTCTGCGCAAAGTGTCTTGCATAAGGCTTCGGTTCTGTCTTGGCGAAGGCAAACGCCGCTTGCATTTCCGGGGAGCACAACACGACGTCGGCCGGCTCAGCGTCGCCGTGCGCTTCAATCGCTTCGAAAGCACCGTCCGCCGCGACGGTACGGCGGCTACAGAGCGCCGCCAAGGTGGGACGGAAACGCGGGCGCGCGGTGATAAGCGGTCCAGAAATTGGGTCGGGGATTCGAGGGGTCGTCCGGCAAGTCCGATCGCACCAGGCTCAACAACCGGCGCGGCATGCCCAACGGCGCTCCCGTAGAGCGCTGCTTGCCCCAGAGGGGGCAGCCCGGGGAGGATGTCGGAATTCTCGCCCATCTGAAACCAGCGCGATGCATGCGGGTGCGGCATCCCTTTTCTGCAACCTTCGTCGTACATCACGAGCATCTGGACGTGCCGGTGCTCAGCAGTTGTGCGCGATTGTGTACGCGGCATCGAAGCCAGACCAGGGCCAGCCGAGCGTGAACACTTCGGCCTCGCGGCCTAACTGCTGGCTGAGCTGCTTCTGCACGTAGGGCGTGTCCACATCGCACCACAGCTGCGATGAGCCGATAAATACGATGTCCGCGTCCTTTGTTTCGTCGAACACTTTCAGTTGGAGCCACGGAAACGGTCCGGCCCGCCACGGGATGGAGGAGTAAGCGTCGCGACGGCGAAGCACTCCGGTCTGAGCCACCAATGCAGGAAGCGCCAACAGGACCGCCAACAGCAGAACGAAGGCCCAGGTCTGCCGGCGCAGAGGAGAAGGCGGGCTGCATGGCTTATTTCTCTGCCGCGCGAGGATCCATCATGTCCGCGACGCCGCCGGCATCCAGGTGGATCCGCACGCGCCCGCTACCTGCTAAGGGGACCGAGTCTGGATGGCGAAGACGAGCCGTCTCCACCGCCGAACGCTCCGCCGCACCGCTTCCCCCATGCTCAATGATAGCACATACTGCCATTGCCAGAGGGCGAGCAGGCAAACCAAGGTCGCACAGGACGAGCACCCCCCGACGGCCCACCGTCCACATTCGATTGCGGTACAGCTCCAATCGATTCTCCTCCGCCGCGCGACGCCGGGGGGGCGGTGGAATACCTGTCAATTCTGCGCTTCGCGGACGGCGGCCGAGGGAATTCGTTTGAGCGCGCCGATCGAGCTTGCCGGGCCAGCTTTAGGCCGTCCACGCTGAATGCTGGCCGAATGGACCGATAGACCGCCGAAACCAAGGGACCGAAGGCTAGGATAATCGAGTGATGGAAGCAGCGAACCTAGTAGCGAGAGCATTTTCGGCGAAATGACTGAGCTCGCTCAAACTGGCGCCGCTGCCAGCAGCACGGCTCGAGGAATTTGAGCGTGGCTCGCTTGTTGGGCATGGGATAGCCCCGGGTCAGGTCCGGATCGCTGTGGATCGCCGGCCGCAAGTTCGGCAGGCCCACGCAACTGGGGCAGCCCTCCGCAGCCGCACTCGCCAATCATCTGCCAGGCGATCGCCAGCAGCTCGCCGATGCGCTGGTAGCCCTTTTCGCTGTAGCCCAGTCCGCCCGGGTAGCGATCGTAGACGATCATCGCGCTGCGCCCCAAATTCTTGCTGTCGACGACGCCCCCCAGGTCGCGGCTGTCGCACATCGCCACCATGGGCAGTGCCACGACAGCACAAATTTCGCAGGCCGACCAGCCCTTCGCTGGTCCGCAGGCCGGCCTGCTGCATTTGCTCCCGCAGGCCATCGCCCGGCGAAAGCCAAAAGGCAGTCGTCGGCAGCGTTTGAGCCGGGATGTCGACCGGCCCTTGGCCGATGTTCTCGCGCGTGCGGAATTTGATCTTCTTGAACGCCACGGTCTGCCAGGTCACGTCCACGCCGCCGAAGGCCAGCAGCACGTCGGCCAGCGCCGCTCTGGCCGCCCGCTGGCAGCCGATCGTCACGCTCGAATCGAGCACGGCCTGCGTGTAATAGTCCATTTCGTGCCGCTCCACATAGGCGACCTTTCCCTCCAGGTCCAGCTCGCGGACGAAATACGACTCGCCGTTGTGCAGATAGACCGCCTCGGGATAGATCAGCTCCGGCGCGCTGATCGCGTCGACATTGGCGATCACTTCGTGGTCGAGCGCCAACGTGGCGGCCCCGCCGCTTCTGCGACTAAGAGAACTTTTCGGCCGGCGGATGCCCCGCTCGCTGCGGTCGCGCAGCACGATGGCAAACGTATTGTCGCTCATGTGCCGCAGGCTGACCCGCGTGGCCGGATGCTGCTCGCCGGAGAAATAGAACCGGCCGTCGATCGGCGCAGCTCGCCGTCGTCGCTGAGCCCCTCGGCAATCGGCCGGGCGAGCAGCCCGAATCGCTGGGCATCGGCGTCGTCGAGCGGCAACTCGAACGCCGCGGCCCGCAAGTGATTGGCCAGCACGTACGGGTTGTCCGGATCGACGACGGCATGCTCGGGCGACTGGGCGAAGAAATAGCCTGGATGGCGCGTG
The DNA here is from genome assembly GCA_963699445.1 of uncultured Planctomycetia bacterium. Lineage (GTDB taxonomy): Bacteria > Planctomycetota > Planctomycetia > Pirellulales > PALSA-1355 > CAWCAX01. Next base: position 55,054 of record CAVOTX010000010.1, on the reverse strand, counting down.
AGGTATTGATCGACCGGATCGTTGCCGGCCAGCAGGATGGCCAGGCTTTCGTCGTGACGGCGTCCGGCGCGGCCCGCCTGTTGCCAGGTGCTGGCGATGGTGCCCGGATAGCCGGCCAAGAGCACGACATCGAGCGAGCCGACGTCGATTCCCAGCTCCAGCGCGTTGGTCGTGGCGACTCCTGGCAGTTGCCCGGAGAATAGTTGGCCTTCGATGTCGCGGCGCTCGAGCGGCAGATAGCCGCCGCGATAAGCGCGGACCTGGTCGGCCGCCGGCGAACGCCGCTCGTCGAGCGCTTGGCGAACGTAGCGGTGTACCAGCTCGGCTCCCTGCCGCGTGCGGGTGAACGTCAAAGCCTGGGCGCCCGAGTCGATCGATTCGACCATCAGGTGGACCGCGTCGTCGGTGGCGCTGCGACGCGCCAAGCGGTCCTTGCCCAGCGGACTGGGATTCCACAGGGCGAAGAACTTGCGCCCGCGGTGCGCCGTCGCCGGCAATCACTTCCACCGGCCGGCCGATCAGCCGGGCGGTCAATTCGCCCGGGTTGGCAATCGTGGCGCTGGCCGCCAGAAACACCGGCCGCGAGCCGTAATGCTCGCAAATCCGCAGCAGTGCCGGAGCACGCAGGCCACGTTGGCCCCCAGAATGCCGCGATACGTATGTACCTCGTCCAGCACGATGAAGCGCAGTTGGCCAAACAGCGCCGCCCACTTGGGATGGTACGGCAGCAGCGAGGCGTGCAGCATGTCGGGATTCGACAGCACCAGCGCCGACTCGGCCTTGATCCGCCGCCGCTGGGCCGTGGGCGTGTCGCCGTCGAAAACGCCCGGCTTGATCCGCTCGGCCAGTTGCGGATCGGCCGAGAGCAGCTCAACCAGCCCCTTGAGCTGGTCCTGCGCCAAGGCTTTCGTGGGAAACAAGTACATGCCCGGGCTCCGGGCTCGTCGAGCAGCCGCTCCAGAATCGGCAGGTGATAACACAGCGTCTTGCCGCTGGCCGTGCCGGTGACCACGACCAGGTCGCGATCCCGGCGAGCCGCTTCGAGCGCGGCCACCTGATGGGTGTAAAGCTGCTCGATGCCCCGAGCGGCCAATAGCTCACGGAGCTGCCGCGGCAACGGCTCGTCGGGCGCCGCGAATTGCCCGGGCCGGGCGTCGAGCGTTTCGAGATGCTCCAGTTGGCCGTCGTAGAACGGCAAGCAGCGGATCCGATCGAGAAAAGCGGCCACATCCATGCGTAGCGCTCCGCGAGAGTCACGGCGATACTAGACAGCCGTATAGTAACCCTGGGCCGCCCGAAACCGCAAGAGCGGTCCACGCAGTCGATGGGCCGGGGTCGCCCGGTCCGTTCTCGGGCACCGCCGCGGCGAAGCATATATGTCGCCCCAGGGGCTGCTATAATAGGGCCGATTCGACCGGCCTGCCGCCGGGCGTTCCCACCGCTGATTGCCTGCCCGATGCTGGTTTCTCGACACTGCTTTCTCGACACTGCGCCCGCGGCCCAGGGGGCGTCTCCCGACAGCAACGCCAAGGGGGCCGGTCGGCCAATCCTGCTCGAAGCGAGGACCTTCGCGATGAAATTGCACTCGATGTTGGCCGCCGGACTGATCGGTTTGGCGCTCGCGGCCACGGCCGCGGCGGAAAACTGGCCCTGCTGGCGCGGACCGCGCGGCGACGGCACCAGCCTGGAGCTCAACGTGCCGGTCGAGTGGAGCGGCACGCAAAACGTGGCTTGGAAGAGCGAAGTGTCCGGCACCGGCCACGCCTCGCCGATCGTCTGGGACGACCGGATCTTCGTCACCTCGTGCCTGGAAGACGCAAAGCAGCGGCTGCTGGCCTGCTTCGACCGGCGGACGGGGGAAGAACTCTGGCAGGTCGTCGTGCTGGAGAGCCCGCTGGAGGACAAACACCAGCTCAACAGCTTTGCCTCGAGCACGCCGGCCACCGACGGCAAGCGCGTGTATTGCACGTTCCTCGACCGCAACGAGATGGTCGTGGCCGCCTACGACTTCGCGGGGCGGCAGCTCTGGCTGGTGCGGCCGGGCAAGTTCTCCAGCGTGCACGGCTATTGCAGTTCGCCCGTGTTGTTCGAGAACCGCGTGATCGTCAACGGCGACCACGACGGCGATGCCTACCTGGTGGCGCTCGACAATCAGGACGGACATACGATCTGGAAGACCGCGCGGGAAAACAAGACCCGCAGCTACTCGACGCCGATCATTCGCGAGATCGACGGCCGCACGCAAATGATCCTCTCGGGCAGCAAATGCGTGGCCAGCTACGATCCGCGCAGCGGCCAGCGCCACTGGATCATCGACGGACCGACCGAGCAATTCGTGGCCTCGATGGTCTACAACGGCCGCTTGTTGTTCTTGACCGCAGGTTTTCCGGAATTGCACATGCTGGCCATTCGACCGGACGGTCGTGGAAACGTCAGCGATACGCACATCGCCTGGCGGACCACCAAGGGAGCGTCCTACGTGCCGTCGCCGATCGCGGCCGGCGATTACTTTCTGGTCGTATCCGACGGCGGCATCGCCACTTGCTTCGACGCCGACAAGGGCACGGTGCACTGGACTTCGCGGCTGGGGCCGCACTTCAGCGCGTCGCTGGTTTCTGCCGGCGGACTGGTCTATTTCCTGGCGGACGACGGCACGATGTCGGTCGTGCGGCCCGGCGATAAGTTCGACCGCGTCGCCGAGAACAAGCTGGGCGAGTACTGCTACGCGTCGCCGGCGATCAGCCAGGGGCAGATCTTCCTCCGCGGCGAGAAGCACCTGTACGCGATCGGCAAAGCCGGGCCGTGACGAACCTTCGTATCCACTATCCTCTACCCTCGAATGGCATTAGCTTAAGGGCTGTAGGAGGCGACTGGTGATCGCCGACTGCGTCAAGCTAACGCAACGAGTCGGCGATCACCAGTCGCCTCCTACAGACAGAGACGTTTCTCAAGTTGGTGCCATTCCCCTCAACCCTCTCCTCATCTCTAGCCCCACGCTCTCCTCATGCGGACATCACTGCGGCTGGCCGATCACGCTAGGCGTGATCATGATCCTGCTCGTCGTGGCGCTGATCGTCGGCTGGGTGACCGTCACGGTCATCGGCACCGAACGCTCGGCCGCCTATTGGGCGCTGCTGGCCGTCGGAACGACGTTCTTGGTGCTGGTGCTGGTCGGGGTGGTGCTGTATCTGCTGATTTCGGTCAAGGAGATCCGCCTCAATCGCCGCCAGTCGAACTTCATCGACAGCGTGACTCACGAGCTGAAGAGCCCGATCGCGTCGCTCAAGCTCTACTTGCAGACGCTCAGCCGGCGTAATGTCGACGAGCAGCGGCAGGCCGACTTCTACCGCTTCATGCTGGAGGACGTCGATCGGCTCGACACCTGATCAACCACATGCTCGACGCGGCCCGGCTGGATCAGCAGCCCGTCGAGGCCGAAATCGCTGACGTCGAACTGGCCACGATGCTCAAGAACTGCGCCGAGACCGCCTGCGCCCGCTACCGTTTGCCCAGCGAAACGGTTCAACTGCGGCTCGAGCCGACGATCGTCCGCGGCCGGCCGATCGATCTGGAAATGATTTTCCGCAATCTGATCGACAATGCGATCAAATACGCCGGAGAGGCGCCGCTGGTGGAGATCGAATCCCAGCCCCGCGGAACCGAGACGATCATCACCCGCATCATCGACAACGGCCGGGGCATTCCGCCGGCGCTGCGGCGGAAGATCTTCGGCCGCTTCGTGCGACTGGGGAGCGAGCTCGAGCGGTCGCAGACCGGCACGGGGCTCGGGCTGTTCATCGTCCGCAACCTGGTCAAACGACTGAAAGGACGCGTCCTGGTCCGCGACCGCGAAGGCCGGCAGGGGACCGTGTTCGAAGTGCAGCTCCCGGGCCGGCGGCTGGAAAGCACCGATCGCGCAGACGGCCTAAATGCCGCATAAGATTGGCCGTGTCAGCCGCGGAGCCAGCCGTTTTCCCCGCAGTCGCTTATGAAACGTATCCTGATCGTCGAAGACGAAGAGCACATCGCCTTCGGCATCAAATTCAATCTCGAGGCCGAGGGCTACGACGCGCAAGTCGTGGGCGACGGCCCGACCGCGCTGAGCCTGGTCGAGCGCGATCCGCAAGGCTTCGAACTGGTGATCCTCGACCTGATGCTCCCAGGCATGAGCGGCTATGCGGTCTGCGAGTTGCTCCGCCGCACAGGAAACGAAATTCCCGTGCTCATGCTCAGTGCCCGCACGCTGGTCGAAGACCGGATTCGCGGCTATGACGTGGGCGCCAATCAGTACCTGCAAAAGCCATTCGAGCTGGAAGAATTGCTGAGCATGGTCCGCAACCTGCTCTCGCGGCGGTCCAAAGCGCCGGTTCCCGGCGCCGCTCCCGAGACGCCCGCGGTCTACGAATTTGGCCGGGCCCAGATCAACTTCGACACTTACCTGGTCACGGTCGACGGCAAGCAGGTGCGGCTGACCCACACCGAGATGAAGCTGCTGCGGTATTTTGTCGAGCACGAAGGGCTGGTGGTGACGCGCGCACAATTGCTCGAACACGTTTGGGGCATGAGCCATTCGCCCACGACGCGAACGGTCGACAATTTCATCGTCAATCTGCGAAAATACTTCGAGCTCGACCCGGCCGCTCCGCGGCATTTCTTGAGCGTTCGCGGCGCCGGCTATCGATTCGTGGCGGCGGGCGCTGAGCCGGCCGAAACCGCCTGAGCGGCGCCTGCCGTTGTGCTGTCCGCGGCCCGCTGTCGGCACATCTGGCCGCGCTTCATTCGCCGCGACCGATTGCCCGGGCGTGCCAGTCCTTGATGCGTTCCAACGCAGAGTTTGCGTCGCTCTCGTTAGCAAACGCCCGCGGCGGGATCATCATGTCAATGGATTCTCGCGCGAGCGTGCTTGCGGCCGTGTGCAGGAAGATGTAACCGGTCGCATATTCGACACGGGCAATTTGTTGCCAGCGCACTTGGGTTTCGCCGCCGCCAGGCAGGCGACAGGAGTACCCGGGCGGTCCGAGCACGAGCTCGAACTCGGCCAAAGGATCGGCGGCGGCGCCGCGCTGAGCCAATTCGTGTGCGACATTGATTTCTTTCGCAATTCGCCGTCGCTCGCTCCAGCGCAATCCCATGTGTAGTAAACCCGCACAGAGACACGCTCCGATAGAGATCCCCGCGAGCAGCAGCAGAAACGCCGAAGTGCTCACGCGGCCATACAATCTTGCCGCGACCGCGAGCAGCAAACCCAAGATCGCTACGATGCCCGAGGGAACCCAGATCCGCACCCGCCAGTCTCTGCGTCCTGCGGCCGTCGAACGATCCCAATGCCACTGACGGGAGATGTGATCCGCGGTATTCCAAGCAATCTTGAGAGTCAGGTTTTCCGCGCGGTTGGCACCCTTGAGTTCCAAAGGTGCGGCCGGTGCTCGGATTGCCGCCGACGCTTCGAATTGCGCTAGGGCCGCGGCAAACAGAGCATAGCCCGGGTGAAAGTTGACGTCGCCGATCAGCACGCGCAGGCGAGGCGTTTCTTGCCCCTTGACCCACACGAAAAAAACGCCCTGATTGAAGTGTGCCCGATCGATGTACTGCCAGGCAAAGAACTCCCAGCAAGGCTGGCGGCGAAAAAGATCGCCGAATTCACGTTCGTACCAGCGAGTGCGGGACAGTTCGACTCCGTTGCGATTCAATCGCATCCGCGACGTCCACGACACCGTATCACCGGCTGCCAGCCGCCTGGCCATCCGCGGCAGGATCAAGTTGGTGATCGAGTGCGACACGCGACCGACGTCGCTGAACTCCAGGTAGCCGGTCGCCAAGCCGGTTTTCTCCTGGCGCCGATGTTGGAACGAGAGCCACTGGCCGTCGGGGTCGCCCGTTCGCACGCTCAGGTGTTCCACCGTGCCGCCGTAGGTTCCATGCACGAACAATCGCGTGGATTGATATTTCATTTCCTGAACGTCATCGAACCGGACGATCGACTCCTGACCTGCACGGTGCCGGCGAATACCACGCTCGTGCAGATAGAGCACCCCGCCGCGCCAGGTCCAGATTCGGTAACCGCCGGCGATCACGAAAGCCAGCCCCAGGCCGGTACAAATTCCGCCAATGGTTAGTTCTGCCCGTCGCTCCACGAGCGGCATCAGCAGGCAAAACACACCAACCGCGAGCAGCACGGCGCCGCCGCCAACGTAAATCGCTCCGATCGCGTGCGTCGCTTTTTGCTCGCGAATGATCGGGCCCAGGTCGGTGGCGGCATCCGTGGGCACGGATTTCGCGCGAGATGGCACCGCGTTCATCGGCGGCATAGCTCCTGCGTTGTCGCGCCGTGGAACAGCTTTCTCGGGCCGCTACGGTTTGACCGCTTCCGGCTTGACCAGCTCGAAGTCGGCCGGCGTCTTGCCCAGATAGATGTGATCGAACAGGGCAAACGTGCCGTCGAGGGGTGCGAGCCCCAAACCGGTCAACGTGAACTCGCCGAAATCGAAAAACAAATCCCGCGTTACCACGGTGAAGGCTGCGGGCAGCGCCGGCGCGACCTGGATGCTGGCCCCCAAGGCTTCCGGGCCGGGCCCGGCATGGTAGCGGAACTTGCCGGATTGGCCGGCCGTCGGTCCAAACTGCCCGTCGTGGCCCAGTTGCAGGCAGACGGTTTGCCCCCCGTCCTTCGCCAGGCGAATTGCAGATAACGATATTCGCCCGGGCCCGGCTTTTCGCGGATTTTCACACCCAGGCCGGGCAGGGCCTCGTTGAACTTCTGGTCGGGCGTGACCTTCAGGCAGGCGATGCCGGAGTATTTTTCACCCGTCTCCAGGCTGGCCTGGCCGGCGCCCGATTTGAGATTGGCGGCGAACTCCGCCTGGTCCTCGAACACCGCCAGCGGCGGTTCGGCGGGCCGCGGATCGGCGGCCACGGCCGGCAGTCGCCGGGCCGGGGCAAACGCCGTCGCTTGCACGGTCTTGTTGTCGGCCGCAAGGAGTTCGGCCATGATTGCCAGATCGTAGGGCAGCAGCGGCAGATCGGCCGGCACCAAAATCTTTGCCGCGGCTTCGTTCTGATCGGCCGCCAGCATGATCGGCTCGGCCAGCCGCAGCAAACGATCGGCGTCGTCGACGACCTGGTCCTGATTGTTCACCTTGATGGTCTTCTTCAGTGCCGGCTGGCTGGTGAGCAAGACCAGCCGGACCGCGCCGGCGACGCCGGCCGCGCGCGCGATTTGCAGCTTGATCGGCACGCTGCCGGTCAGTTGCAGTTTGGTGTCGGGGCTGAAGTCCTGCCAGACCAGTGCCAAAGGACCGGGCGGCGTGACGGCCATGCCCACTTCGCTGCGCAGCCAAGGCTGGAATTTCACCGCAGCCGAGTCTCCCAAGAGCAGCGTGGCGCTCGACCGCCGCGGCGTTGTCCGCGCCGCGTCCGACCAGCCCGGCGATGACCTGGGCCGGCGCCAGCCCCGGAGCGCTGAAGGACAGCAAGGTTTCGCTCGCGCCCGCCGGAATCGCGCTGCCCGTGAGGACGACGTTTGCCGGCAGCGGACCGACGGCCAGTTGGATCGGCCCGTCGTAATTACTCCGCTCGGCCTTGATCCGCACGATCAGGGCGCCGTCGCGGGGCACCAGCCAGCGGTCCTCGGCGGCCGAAAGGTTGAAATCGGGCTCGCTGGTCGCGCGGATCGCGATCCGATACACGAACTGCTCCCCTCCCCTGCCCTCCAAGTCGCGCAAGGTTACGATCAACGCTTTGGCGTCTGCGGGCACGGTCAGATCGAGACCCGGGTCGGAAGTGCCCGGGCGATCGTCATTGGTGGCCAGTTGCCCCCCCTGCTCGTTGAGCACCGAGAGCACGCCGTCCAGCGGCGATCCGATCCGGCTGGCCAGCACGTCGAATCGCAACATCTGCCCCGGAGTGACGGCGATGCGGTAGCGGTCTTGCTCGCCTCGAGCGGCCAGGCGACCGCTAACGGCCACCGGCGCCGGGCCGATTTCCTGCACCGTGTCGCCCGCCGGTTGCTCGACGATTTCCCCAGCCGTGCCGACGATCATTCTGGGCCGCGAACCGCTGATGACTCCCGCGCCAACCGGCCAGGGGGCCGGTCGCTCGCCGAGCTCCGCCGGTGCGGCGAGCGGTTTCGGGTCGCGCGGTAAATTCGAGGCCACGAATTCCAAGGGAGTTTGCGCGCCGCGGACCACGCCTAGCGGATGAACCAGGCTGGCGTATTTGAAGTCCCCGATTTTCAGCCGAAAGAATCCCGGGTCGGCACCGCGGAACAGCGCGTCGTGCAGTTCGACCGTATAGCGGCCGTCGGCCGGCAGCGCAACGTCGAGCCGGGCGTCGCCGCCGATCACCGGCAGGCCCTGGCTCCAGGCCAGTTGGACGTGCCGTGCGTCATACAAATGGACGGCCGGGTTCAGGTTGGCCCCCAAACGCCGACTTTCAACCTCGACCACGACGCGCTGGCCTTTCTTACCGGCAAATCCGACCGACTGCACCGTGCTGCCGTTCAGGCTGCCCGACATGGCCAGCGGCAATTGCGTGGCCTCGGCCGCCAACGGAACTTGCGGCAGGCTGTCGACGGCAATCGGCACGGCGCTGGATACGCCGCTGGGCCCGGCGATCCGCAACAGATAGATGCCTGGCGGCACTTGGGCATCGAGCGTGACGTCGAACTCCGCGTGATTCGCCGTGGCGCCAGGCTTTTGCGATTGGCTGGCCAGCGGAGCATCGACGAGGAGCCGCGCTTCGGTCCCCAACTCGGCCCCGTCGATCGCCAGGCTGGTTGTGGCTCCGGCTTGCAATCCGCCAGCGAAAGGTTGGAGATCGACGGCGCGCCACGGCGCTTCGAGCCGCCAGGGCGATCCAAGTTAGTCCCCAACATCCGACGAGGAAGATTCGAGATTGCATCGACGAATCACTCATCGTCCGACGTCTTGCTGGCCGGTTTCTTGTCGGCCGGCTTCTTATCGGCGGGCTTCTTGGCTCCCTTGGCCGGCATCACGTCCGCGGCATCTTCGTCCTCCGCATCGTCACCGAACGGATTGCCTTTGTCCTTGCCGGCCGGAGCCGCATCCATGACTTCGTCGTCGTCGTCGGCCGCGGGCTTGGCGGCCGGTGTTTTTCCGGCTGCTTTGGCAGGCGCCTTGGCGGGCATAGCGTCTTCTTCGTCATCCATGACCGCTTCGGGGACCACGGCCGGTTTGGCGGCCGGTGTCTTGCCGGCGGCCTTGGCGGGTGCCTTGGCCGGCGCTTTGGCGGGCATGGCGTCTTCGTCCTCTTCCATCATCGCGTCATCGTCGTCGTCCGCGGCCGGTTTGGCGGCCGGTGTCTTGCCGGGTGCCTTGGCGGGTGCCTTGGCCGGCGCTTTGGCGGGCATGGCGTCTTCGTCCTCCTCCATCATCGCGTCATCGTCGTCGTCCGCGGCCGGTTTTGCGGCCGGCGTCTTGCCGGCGGCTTTGGCTGGTGCCTTGGCCGGCGCTTTTGCGGGCATGGCATCTTCATCCTCTTCCGCCATCGCGTCGTCGTCGTCGTCCGCGGCCGGTTTTGCGGCCGGCATCTTGCCGGCTGCTTTGGCCGGCGCCTTGGCGGGGGCCGCAGTTTCCTCGTCGTCTTCGCTGAATTCCACGTCGTCGTCCCCGGCCGGCGCTTTGGCCGAGGCTTTGACCGGCGGGTCCTCTTCGGCCGGCATCTCGCCCCCCGCATCGTCGGCGCCCCCCATCGCGTCGTCTTCCGCCGGCGGAGCTGCGGATTCCGCATTTTCACCGAACGGATCCGCGTCGTCGTCCGCCGCGGCAGGCGGTGCTTTGCTCGCGGGAGCGGCAGCCGGTTCTGCGAACGGATCCGCGTCGACCGGCGGAGCGGTGGCGGGTGGCGTGGGCCTTGGACCCGGGGCGACCGGACCCGGCGCCGGTGCGGCGCGCAGCACGTCGGCTTCGGCGCGGCGCTGCTGCTCGTATCGGGCCGCATTGCGGCGCTCTTCGCGCATGTGCTGCTTCAGCCCGGGCTTTGGTCCGGTGCCGCTCGAGCATCAAACGCCCGGACCCCTGAACGCGCTCCAGCGATTTGCCCACCGGATAAAACTGGTTGATGTCGGCGCTCTCCAAAGCCGACCCTTTGTCCATGTCGGCTTCCGCGCTGCGCGCGTCGCCGACCTTGAGATTGGCCATCGCGCGGAAGTAGAACACGCGCGGGTCTTTGCTGCCCCCGCTGGCGGCGCTGGTCAGGTCGGCAATCGCTTGCGGATAGTTTCCGCTGTAAAATTCGTGGACGCCGCTGCCGTAAAGCTCTTCCAGGATCGCATCCTGCGCCGTGGCGCTGGCACACCAGACGACGCCCGCCGACCACAGCCCGACCACAGCCAGCGACCTGGCGATGAATTGGCAATAATTCCTGTACATAGACGATTTATCCCTTCGAGCGAATGAATGCCCGGCACCTGCGCCAGCGCCCACGGAAGAATTCGATCGATCCGCCACCGGCCGGGGGTGCGCCGCAGCCGCGCACGATCCGCCTCCTGCAGACGGTCGCGGGTGCGCCAACTCTCAGCCCGGTAAGATGTTAATCGTAATTCCCGCCGTCAGCGATTGCAAGCAAACCGGGCGGCGAGCCCCGCGGCCGCCAAGGTCGGACAACCGGTCACGAGCGACGGGCCGAAAAAGGGGCCCGGGGACCCGGCGCGGGGCAATTCTCGGCGCCAGAAGGCGGTCCTGCCCCCGGCGGGTTTCCCTTTCTTCCCCGTCCGGGAGCGATTCCGCCGGGCCCCTTTCAGGAGCGGCTATATTTGTGGCTCCCGGCGGCTGGCCTTTCGCCGGCCCCCTGCCCTTTTCCTCAGCGAGTCCGACTCATGGAACATGCTATTTGGCACCATCTGACCCAACTCGACATACCGGCCGCGGAAAAGATCATCCGCCCAATCCTGGTTTATGCATTCCTGGTCGTCGGCTTGCGGCTGGCCGGAAAGCGCGAGTTGGCGCAGCTCAATTCGATGGATCTGGTCGTACTGTTGATGCTTTCGAACACCGTCCAAAACGCGATCATCGGCAACGACAACTCGGTCACCGGCGGCGTGATCGGCGCCGCCACGCTGCTCCTGGTCAATCATCTGTTCATTCGATTCCTGTTCCGCCATGCGGGGATCAGCCGCCTCGTGCAAGGCGATCCCGTGCCGCTTGTGCAAAAGGGGCAGGTGCTTGACCGGCCGCTACGCCACGAGCTGATCACGCTCGACGAGCTGACCAGCGCCGCGCATCGCCAGGGCTTCGGCGGGTTGGAGGAAGTCGACAGAGCCGTGCTCGAACCGAGCGGCACGCTGTCGTTCTTCGGCAAGCAGGCGCATCCGGACATCGCCCGGCAGCAACAACTGCTGATGCGCTTCGATCGAATCGAGTGCGAACTGGGCGAGTTGCGCAAAGCGTTGGCAGGCCGGCGCGAGTCGAGCGCCGCGGGGCCGGCGTGTTGTTCTCCGCCGGCCAGTCTCCCCGGGGCCGCTTACTTGGCGCCGACGAGCTGCTTCTTCTTCTCGGCCACGATCTCTTCCTGGATGTTGGCCGGCACGCGGCGGTACTTGGAGAACTCCATGGTGAAGGTCCCCTGCCCTTGCGTCATGCTGCGCAAATCGGTCGAGTAGCCGAACGTTTCGGCCAGCGGCACTTCGGCCTCGATGGTGGCCACGGCGCCGTTGACCTCGGTCGAAACGATCAATCCGCGGCGGCTGGTCAGCTCGCCGGTGACCGGGCCCTGATATTGGGCCGGCACTTCGACTTCGATTTTCATCACCGGCTCGAGCAACACCGGCTTGGTCTTCAGAAACGTTTCGCGGAAACAGTTGCGTGCGCAGGTCTGGAACGCCATGTCCGAGCTATCGACGTCGTGGTACGAGCCGTCCGACAACGTGGCCTTGATGCCCACGATCGGGAATTCGCCCAAGGGGCCCTTGACCAGCGAATCGCGGAAGCCTTTTTCCACGCTGGGAATGTACTCGCGCGGAATGCGGCCTTGCACCACGTCGTCCACAAACTCGAAATTGTCTTCCTCGCTGTCTTCCGGCAGCGGCTCCAGCGTGCCCTTGATGTGGGCGTATTGACCCGAACCACCGGTCTGCTTCTTGTGTTTGAAGTCGTAATCGGCCGGCTTGGTGGGCGATTCGCGGTAACTGACCTTGGGAGCGCCGACTTCGACCTCGATGCCGTACTCGCGGCGGATCCGCTCCACGTAGATGTCCAGATGCAACTCGCCCATGCCGGCGATCACGGTCTCGGACGTTTCTTCGTCGGTCGAGACGCGGAACGTCGGATCCTCTTTGCGGAAGCGGGCCAGCGCCTTGCCCAGCTTGTCGGAGCCTTCGCGGCTGGACGGGCTGATGGCCATCTTGATGACCGGCTCGGGCACGAACATGTTCTCCAGCGAGCAGTATTTGTTTTCCGCAGCGTAGGTATCGCCGCTCGCGCAGTCGACGCCCATCACGGCCACGATGTCGCCGGGGCCGGCCGAGTCGATTTCCTCGCGCTTGTCGGCGTGCATCTTGATGATCCGGCTGAAACGCTGCTTCTGGCTGGTGCGCTGATTGAAAAGGGTGTCCCCCTTCTTGATCGTGCCCTGGTAGATCCGCATGAACGTCAACTGGCCGAACGGGTCTTCGACGATCTTGAACGCCATGCCGACGAACGGCTTGGCCGGGTCGGGCGTAAGCTCGAACGGCTCGGCCGGATTGTCCCATTTCTTGGCCTTGATCGGGCGATCCACCGGCGCGGGCAAATAGCGCACGATGGCGTCCAAGAGCAATTGCACGCCCTTGTTCTTGTAGGCCGACCCCATGTAGACCGGCGTGAGGTCTTGCGTCTGCACCGCTTCGCGCACCACCTCGTGGATCAATTCCTCCGAAACCGCCTCTTCCGACAGAAGCAGCTCCATCAACCGGTCGCTGTACATCGACAGGCCTTCGAGCATGTGCTGCCGGGCCTCGAAGGCTTGATCGGCCAGTTCGGCGGGAATCTCTTCCACGCGGACTTTCTCGCCGTTGCTGCCGTCGAAATAGCTGGCCTTCATCGTGATCAGATCGATCACGCCTTCGAAATTGTCTTCTTTGCCGATCGGCCATTGCATCAACACGGCGTCGCAGCCCATCTTCTCGCGAACTTGCTGCACGACGCGCTCGTGATTGGCGCCCGTGCGGTCCATCTTGTTGATGAACGCCAGGCGGGCCACGTGATAACGCTTCATCTGACGATCGACCGTGAGCGACTGCGACTGCACGCCGCCGACGCCGCACAGCACCAGCACGGCCCCGTCGAGCACACGCAAGCTCCGCTCGACCTCGACCGTAAAGTCGACGTGGCCGGGGGTGTCGATCAGGTTGATCTGGTGATCCTGCCAGTGTACCGTCGTGGCGGCGCTGGTAATCGTGATGCCGCGCTCGCGCTCCAGGTCCATGTAGTCCATGGTCGCGCCGTCGCCGCCGCCCTTGACTTCGTTGATCCGGTGGATGCGGCCGGCATAGAACAAGATCCGCTCGCTGAGCGTGGTCTTGCCCGAGTCGATATGAGCCGAGATACCGATGTTCCGCATCATTTTCAGGTCCATGAGAACCTCTATTACCTAAAGAAAATTTGCCGATAGTCCGGGCGCAAACGGGAGCCAGGGTGTGCCGACAGAGGGTGACCAATCCCGCGGGACACTGGGGTGCCCCGGTCGAGAGCCTGCCAGAAGGCGGCCGGCCTGCTAATTCAACCTCACTCCAATAATAAGAACTAACGCCCGGCCGGCAAAGGCCAAATCGCGCCTCCCGAGGGGCACAACACAAGGTTCTAACACCCTTTTTGTCTCCCGCTCATCCCCCGGCATGCGCCAAGAAATTTCAGCCGATCGCTAGTATTTCCAGCCTCGCCCGGGCATATTAGCTTCATGCACGCACAAGAACCTGACAAACCCCCACCCCGTGTGCCGACGAGCGCTCTGGCGGCCTGGCGGCAGCAATATCCCTGGATGGTCTACGTGCTGCCGCTGGCAGTGTTCATGCTGGTAGGCACATTCGAGCCGAAACGGGAACCGCCGGCCGAGCTTTCGTCCTGGACACTCCCCTATTCCGCCTACCCGTGGGTCTACACGCTCAAAATCCTGCTCACCGCGGCAGCGATCGCGTGGGCCTGGCCCGGCTATCGGCAATTCGACCGGCGCCTGACACCGCTCGCGCCGGCGGTCGGCGTGATCGGCGCCGTGGTTTGGATCGGCCTGTGGAAGCTGGGTTTCGAGCGGCAATGGGTGGCTGCGGTCGGACCCGACTCGTGGCTCGGATCGCTCTTAGGCAGTGGAACGCGCAGTGCGTTCAATCCGCTGGTCGAATTGGCCGGCCGCCCTGGTCTGGCCTATGGATTCCTGGTGGTGCGGTTCGTCGGACTGGTTGTCGTGATCGCCGTGGCCGAAGAATTCTTCCTGCGCGGTTTCTTGATGCGGTTCGTGATGCAGCAAGACTGGTGGAACGTGCCTTTCGGCCAGGCCAACGCCACTGCCCTGCTCGTCGGCACGGTGGTGCCGATGTTGATGCACCCGGCCGAGTTGTTGGCCGCTGCCGTCTGGTTCAGCCTGGTCACCTGGCTGATGCTGCGGACGCGTTCGATCTGGGACTGCGTCGTCGCCCACGCCACGACCAATCTGCTCTTGGGCCTGTATGTGATCTGGGCCGGGGGCGAGGCTTGGGAGTTGCTTTGAGTCTGAGGCTGCCTCACGGCAAACAGGGCGTTCATTGGTTTTTGCGCACGGAGCATGCTGGCGTGACGCGGAATCGTTCTTGGTTGTTCGCCGGCATTGCTTGCTTACTGGCGATCGGGGCAGGCGGCTGCGCCAAGCCGCCGGCGACGGTCGGGCGGCAGGATTCCGCGCCGCTGGCAGAAGCTCCCGACTCGGCTGCGCTCGAGGCGCGAATCACGCGCACGCCCGGCAATGTCGAGTTGATTTCCAAGCCCTACGACATCGACCGGCCTTACTTGCCGTTGCTTGGGCCAAAGAGCAGCACCGAGTTCCGATTGCTGGACGACGACCCGCCGGAACTCGTTTGGATCACGGGCGGCGCACGTGCGGATGGTCGCCGACGATGCCAGCCAGCCGGTGTCTGACGATTACCTGTGCCGCGCCGAACTGGCCCTGGACTCCGAGCGGCATCGAGCCATTCTTGGATTCGAGGGCGAACGCTCGGACCGCGTCCTGGCGCTGACCGCCGGGCAATTGGATTTGAAGTTTCCAGCCGGCTTTGGCATTCCGCTGCGGTCGGATGAAGTGCTCACGCTGACCACCCAGGCGCAGAACCTCGATTTCGCTCTGCGGCGGAAATCCGTGCAAGTTCGGTATCGCGTCACGCTCGACCTGGCTCGCC
The DNA here is from genome assembly GCA_963699445.1 of uncultured Planctomycetia bacterium. Taxonomy (GTDB): domain Bacteria; phylum Planctomycetota; class Planctomycetia; order Pirellulales; family PALSA-1355; genus CAWCAX01. Next base: position 39,699 of record CAVOTX010000010.1, on the reverse strand, counting down.
AGCGCGATTTGCCGGGGCCGCTTAGCCGGCTCTACCTGTGCCCGGTCCCTGGCCTCAAGTCGCTCGACTCGCAGGCGACGGTTTACGACGATTCCGATCAATTCCCGGACGAAGCCCTGAAGCGATCCGCGTGCTCGCCGGGCGGCGCATTCCTGGATACCGGCAGGAGCGATCGCTTTGCCCGCCGTTACACCGATCATTGGGTGCTTGAGCCCGGTCGAGAGGAGAATCACACCCGGGTCACGACGCTCTTGAATCTCTCGGCCGACACGACGATTCACTCGATCGTGGTCCAGCTGAACCCCTACGCCCAATCGGTCGAACTGATCGATCTGACCGCCGCCGCGACGATCTTCAAAGGGCCGGGCGGGATGTCGAGCGCCGAGGGTCTGCCGCTCAGCGCCGGCCACGAGTACGAACTGACCAGCGTTTACGACAACGCCAGCGGGGCGCAGCAGAGCGCGAGGGTCACGCTGGACTTGTACTTGCTCGACCCGCCGGCCGCAGCACGTTAGGGCTTTGCCGTGCCTTAGGGCTTTGCCGTGCCACTATCGATCGAACCACTTCTTGATGACGCGCACGGTGGCCTGCCGGCCGGCCTTGCCGATCGAAGTGGTGAGCGGAATCTCTTTGGGACAGACGGCCACGCAGTTCTGGGCGTTGCCGCAAATCTGGATGCCCCCCTCCTCGGTCAGCGCGTCGATCCGCTCGCCGGCGTTCAGCGCGCCGGTCGGATGAGCGTTGTAAAAGACAACCTGGTTGATGGCATGAGCGCCGACGAAATTGCGATCGTAGGCCTCGCCCTCCCGAACCGCGAACTGCTCCGGCGTTTCGTCCGGCAGGCGGACCAGTTCGATCTTGGCGTACTGCGGGCAAGCTTCCAGGCAGCAACCGCAGCTCATGCACTGCATCAGCGGATAAGCCTGCGCCTGCTGTTCCTCCGACTGCCGCGGGCCGGGACCGACCGCATAGTATCCGTCGACCGGTATCCAGGCCTTGATCTTTTCCAACGCCCGAAACAGCCGGTGGCGGTCGACCACCAGGTCGCGAACGACCGGAAACTTGCTCATGGGCCGCAGCTCGATCTCGTCGGGATGCTCGGCCAGCAGCTTTTCGACCAGGGCCGAGCAAGCCTGCCGCGTGCGGCCATTGATCAGCATGGTGCAGGAGCCGCAGACTTCTTCCAGGCAATTGGCGTCGTAGGCCACCGGAGCCACCGGCTCGCCTTCGGCCGTGTGGGCATGCGCGGCCACCCGCTGCAGCACGCTGGTGATGTTCATGTCGGGCTCGAGTTCGAGCGTGTGCCGCTCCCAGTAGCTGGGGGTTTGCGGCGCGTCCTGACGGAGGATGCGCACGTCGAACGTGCGTCGCTGAGGTACGTCGTGTCCGTTGGTCGAATGCGTCATAAGTCTGAAACCAGAATCCTTTTTTTCGAGCCGACCGCGACGTTGCAGGAACCCTCACCCTACCCTCTCCGTGTAGGGAGAGGGGTTCGCGGGTGAACTCATTCTTCGTTTCTTAGTGGCTGGCCGCGGCGGTCGGCGTCTTGATAGTGGACGAGCCGTTGCCGTCTTTGCTGCCGGCGGATCGAGCGGCCTGACGTTGCTTCCAAACTTCTTCGATCACCTCGGCCCCCACCAGGCCGTACAATCGCGGCCGCGGCGGAATCAACGAGGTGTCGACGTCCTCGTACGAAATTTGCGGCTCCCCCTCGGCGTTCGGCGTGGCGATCGTCGACTTGACCCACTTGCGTGTGTTTTCCTCGAACCGATCGCACCACGTTTCGGCCGCCCGGCGCTGTTCGGCAGGGCTGCCGGCCTCGATGCCGGGCATGGCAAACTCGGGCTTGAAGTGGGCCCCGCGGCATTCGTCGCGTTGCAGGGCGCCCAGCAGGATGGCCTTGGCCAGCGGAAACATGTCCTTGAGGGCCTTGGTGAACACGACGTTCTGGTTTGTCCAGTTTCCCGTGTCGGACAGCGAGCACAATTGCGCTCGGACCGCCAGTTCCGAAACTTTCTGATAGGCGTCCTTCAATTGGGCATTCACGCGGACCACCGTGGCGGCCTTGGTCATGACCTGGCCCAGGTCCTGGTGCAGCAGATAGGGATTCTCGCCACCGGTCGAGCGCTTGAGCAGGCGATCGTGGACCGACTGGTGATGCCGCCGGGCGCTTTCGTACAGGCTGCTGGCCGGATCGGCCCCGCCGCGCGACTTCATGGAAGTGACAATGCTCGGCGCGACCACCAGTCCGCTGAAAATGCAACTGAGCAGTGAGTTGGCCCCCAATCGATTGGCGCCGTGATACTGATAATCGCATTCGCCGATCGCGTACAGGGCCGGAATGCTGGTCTGCTGATTGCGCACCGACCCGATCACCAGCCCGCCCTTGGCGCTGCGCTCGTAGTCGACCCACAGGCCGCCCATCGAATAGTGAACGGCCGGGAAGATTTTCATCGGCACTTCGCGCGGATCGACGCCCTGGAACTTTTCGTAGATTTCGAGGATGCCGCCCAGCTTGTGATCGAGCGTGGCGCGGGGAATGTGCGTCAGGTCGAGATAAACGGCCAGCCGGTCCTTTTCGACGCTCAGCCCTTCGGCCGTGCAGACGTTGAAGATCTCGCGCGTGGCGATGTCGCGCGGCACGAGATTGCCGTATTTCGGGTAGCGATCTTCCAGGAAGTAGTAGCGCTCCGCTTCGGGGATCTCGCGCGGCTGCCGCGGATCCTGCGGCTTGCGCGGCACCCAGACGCGGCCCCCCTCGCCCCGCGCACTTTCGCTCATCAGCCGCAGCTTGTCGGCGCCCGGGATGGCGGTGGGATGGACCTGGATGAATTCGGCGTTGGCATACTTGGCCCCCGCCTGGAACGTGCGGCTGGCAGCGCTGCCCGTGCAGGCCATCGACATGGTCGAGCGACCGTAAATCAATCCGCAGCCGCCCGAGCCCACGATCACCGCCGCGGCCGGAAAGGCGCGGATCTCCATCGTGGCCAGATCCTGCCCGACGCAACCCCGGCAGACGCCTTTGTCGTCGAGGATCGGCCCCAGGTAATCCCAGTACTCGTATTTCTTGATCTTGCCGGCCACTTCCCAGCGGCGGACCTGGTCGTCGAGCGCGTAGAGCAATTGCTGGCCGGTCGTGGCGCCGGCGAAAGCGGTCCGCTTGAACAGCGTGCCGCCGAAGCGGCGCTGGTCGCGGAAACCCTCGGCCGTGCGGTTAAAGGGCACGCCCAGCCGATCCATCAAGTCGATGATCTTGGGCCCCCACTCGGTCATTTCATAGACCGGCGGCTGATGCTGCAAAAAGTCGCCACCGTAAACGGTGTCGTCAAAGTGCAGCCACTCGCTGTCCCCCTGTTGCCGGGTTAGATCGTTGACGCTGTTGATCCCGCCTTGCGCAGACGCTGTGCGAGCGCTTGACGGGGGTCAGGCTCATCAGGTCGACTTCCACGTCGAGCTCGGCCAGCTTCATCGCCGCCGCCAATCCGGCCAGCCCGCCACCGACGATCATTACACGTTTGTTGGCCATGACTTTAGCTCATTTCGCTCGGGAATCGCCGGCAACGGCCACCCCGGATTGCTGCTGGGAAGAATGCTGCGATGTTTCGCCGCCGCTTGCCGGCCCAGCGCCCGACGGATCGGCCGCCTGGCCGTCGATGAACTCCTTGGCGCGCTCCATCCGATCCTCGATCTTCTGGGCCTGCTGGATGTCGACCTGGGTCATGCCCGTCAGCGCGCTGAGCGCCACAATGCCCAGCCCCACGCCGAAAATCGATACGACGACACTTGCCCGGCGCTGCGCGGCACGGCTGGTCCAGACGCCCCAGGTGATGCCGGCCGTCCAGATGCCATTGGCAAAATGGAAGACGCAAGACAGAATTCCGATCGCGTAAACCACTTTGATCCAAAGGGCCCGATCGATCGCCGTGGCCGCCGACGAAGCGGCTCTTTCGGGGTCGAACTGTCCGCCGCCGACCCATGCGCCAGGTGATGCAATTGCAACACGTGATAGAGGATGAAAAAGAAGGCGATGATCCCGGTCGTCCGCTGCAATACATAGCGGATATTGCCGGCGTGCGGGTAGCTGCTGGTGTTCGGCACGGCCCCGCTGATGATGAACCAGCCGATGGCAGCATGAAACAACAAGGGGATAAAGATGAACGTCCACTCGACCAAGGGCAATATGGCCCCCAGCGAGTGGATTCGATCGACTTGCGTCTGAAACGCAGCCGGGCCGTTGAGGATCGTCGCATTGGTCAACAGGTGGACGACCAGGTACCCGCCGACCGGCAGAACGCCGGCCAGCGAAAACAAGCGGTAGATCAAGAACTGGTGGCGAGAGACGAAGGACGAGGACCGAGGCGTGCCGGCACCACTAGACGTTCCTTCCACAATGACCTTCCTGTTGCCGGCCGAAAGCGATCTGGCGCTGGCGGTCGTGTTGCATTCAAGGGTAGCCGCAAAGTCCCTAGTATAGAACTACGCTGGAGGCTGACAAGCGGCCCCTGGCGGCGCGAAAAAACAAGGCGCCAACCGACCAGCGTTCGGTCACAAACTTCAGTATTTGAGCCTCAACGCTGCGGGCTGACGATTTTAATCTTCCGCACGAACAGCTTGACGGTCCCCGCCCTCAGCCCTGAACAGGTGGCTGCTGCCATCTGATCTCTGGCCGCGTGCCCCGAGTCCCTAATCCCCGGCCGCCAGCCCCCAACCCCCGGTTCGTTCCGCCGCCTCTCCCCCCAATCTGCCTAATTGGCAGCATTCCCTGGGTGGCATGTCAGCATTTTGCGCCCATCTTATCTTTGCCGCAGGGCCGAATTAAGATAAATAAATGCCGATGAATTCGTAGGTTAGAGTTACTAACGCCTGCTCAGTCGCGGGCCGCGGTGGCCCAGCGGTATCGAAGTTGCACCTTAGGCTTCTGAATTATAGATGTTGGTCAAGCGCCGCCCGAGCGGGCAATGCGAATGGCCTGAACGGGGCGATCCCATGATGCCGGTACTGCCGTCGATCCTGATTACCGACGACGATCACGACTTCCGCGAGACTTTGCGGATCGTATTCGAGCCGCGCGGATTTCGCACGCTGCTGGCCGGCGACGGCGAAGAGGCGCTCGAGATCGTCCGCGACCAGGAAGTGCATCTGCTGCTTTTGGACATGCACATGCCGCGGCTGTCGGGCCTGGAGACGATCCGCCGCGTCAAGCAGTTCCGTTCCCGGCTGCCTTGCATCCTGCTCTCGGCCGCCCTGGACGATCTGTTGATCCAGCAAGCGCAACTGGCCGAGGCGTTTTCGGTGCTCTCCAAGCCGGTAAGCCGCTTGCAAATCACCAGCGTGGTCGATCTGGCGCTGCGGCACGCCTACAGCGGCGACGTCGAACCGGGGCGCGGATTCGATCTGCCGGGCTTCGGCCGCACGGCCGGTTAGCAAGACGCGCGGTTCAGTTTCGGATCGAGCGCTTTCAATAGACGGCGTTCAACGAACGCCGGAGGAGCAGCAGACCGGGCCGCCGCACCGGGCCCTGTCACGTTCACACGCTCTCGGCCTGCTCACCCTCGGCGCGCGGCTCGATCGGTTCAGCCGTGACCCGTTTGCGCTCGGCGGTGGTGCCGGGCACGATCAACGGGCTGGGAGAGTTTTCTTCGATGACTTTCTTCAGCTCGTCCGAGTCGATCACTTCCTTTTCGATCAGACGATTGCTCAGCGCCTCGCAGCGAGACCAGCCGGGTCTCCAGGATATGCCGGACCTTCTCCATCGATTCGTCGATGATTCGCTTGACTTCTTGATCGATCTCGCGGGCGGTCTGCTCGCTGTGGCTATGCTCGCGAGTCATCTCGCCGCTGCTGGCCAAAAAGGGGCTGCGCGAGCTTTCGCGATAGTTGACGCGGCCCATCCGGCTCATGCCAAAATCCATCACCATGCTGCGTGCGATGGCACTGGCCCGCTCCAGGTCGTTCTGCGCACCGGTCGAGACATCGTCGAAAACCATTTCTTCGGCGGCCGTGCCGGCCAAGAGCACCTGGATCCGGCTTTCCAGCTCGCCCTGCGTCATCAGGTAGCGATCCCCTTCGGGCCGCTGCAGCGTATAGCCCAAGGCGGCCAGCCCGCGCGGAATGATCGAGACTTTATGCACCGGATCGGTATTGGGCAGGCTGTAGGCCACCAGGGCGTGTCCCGACTCGTGATACGCCACGCGGAGCTTTTCGTCCTCGTGGATGATGCGTTGTTTCTTTTCCAGGCCGGCGGTGACTCGTTCGACCCCCTCGTTGAATTCGTCCATGCCGACCGCGTTCTTGCCTTTACGGGCGGCCAGCAGCGCGGCCTCGTTGACCAGGTTGGCCAGGTCGGCGCCGACAAAGCCGGAGGTGATGGCGGCGACGTCTTTCAGGCGCACCGTGTCGTCGAGCTTGACATTCAGCACGTGCACATCGAGGATCGCCTCGCGACCGCGCACGTCGGGTCGGTCGACCAGCACGTGGCGATCGAAGCGGCCCGGACGGAGCAGGGCCGGGTCGAGCGTTTCCGGCCGGTTGGTGGCCGCCAGGACGATGACGCCGCTGTTGGTATCGAACCCGTCCATTTCGACCAGCAGGGCATTGAGCGTTTGTTCGCGCTCATCGTGGCCGCCCACGACGCTGGAGCCCCGGGTCTTGCCCAAGGCGTCGAGCTCGTCGATGAAGATGATGCAAGGCGCCTTGGCTTCGGCCTGCTGGAACATGTCGCGCACGCGAGCGGCGCCCACGCCGACGAACATTTCGACGAAGTCGGAGCCGGACAGGCTGAAGAACGGCACGCCGGCCTCGCCGGCGATCGCCTTGGCCAACAGGGTCTTGCCGGTCCCCGGCGGACCGACGAGCAGGATGCCCTTGGGAATCCGCCCGCCGAGCACCTGGTATTTTTCCGGCGTCTTGAGGAACTCGACCACTTCGCGCAGCTCTTCGACCGCTTCGTCGATGCCGGCGACGTCCTCGAACGTGACGCCGATGTCCTCCTGGGCGTACATTTTTCCGCGGCTGCGGCCAAAGGCCATCGGCGAGCCGGCGCCGCCCAGGCGGCGCATCATCATGAAAACGACCAGCAAACACAGGCCCATCAACACCAGCATGCCGATGTACGAGCCCCAAACGCTTGGTCCGGCTTCGTTGTCGAAGTTCCAGCCATGCTTGTCCAGCAAGTCGGCCAGGCGTTCGTCGCCGGGGATCAGGTTGGTGCGGAACGGTACGACTTCCGACTTGCCGTCGACGTCGCGGGTGATTTTGCCCGTCACCTTCCAACCGCCCAGGCGCGGGTCCTTGAGCCCGCTGTAGCGGACTTCCAGGCCGTTTTCGCGGACCGTGATGTGGCCTTTGGCAGGCTCGTCCGGCGTTCTTTGCTTGACGAGATTGAGCAGATCGCTGTACGGAATCACGACTTCAACGACGTTGTTGATCCAGGTGACGACGATCAGCAATAGAACCCCCAGCGCGAGCAGGGTCCAGATGACGTTGTTGTTCATCGGCGACGACTTTTTTTCGGTCACTTTGCGGACCGGATCCGGCTTGTTTTCCATAACTTCATACTAGGATCTGCGTTCCAAATTTACAACGAGCCGCGCTCCCCGGCCCGGATCGGCCGCGACGATCGTGCAGGTTCGGGTTGTCGCCCCGCGCAGGGTGCCCTAGAATGGCCGGCGCTCGAGTCGGAACCCTAATCGGGGCGACAGCTTAATCGCTCGCGGCGGGCCGCCGACCATGTCCGATGGCCGCGGGCTGACTTGGATTCTGCCAGCATTCGGCCGGCCTTTGTCTCGTTGGCGGAGGGTGGGCCGCTGGCGGCACTGGGGGGTTCGATTGTAAGGCTCTTGCCGCCGGTAGCAAGGCGTCGTGAAGGCCCGGCGGCGCCGGCCGGGCGCCGAATGCGGTCAGGGCGGCCCGTGAACAATCGCCAGCCGGCCGCCGTTGAAATAGCAATGCGCTGAATTTTCGCCGCTACGGCCAAAGCAGAACGGTCCCATGACCCCGACCAGAGCCCCATGAGCCAGACCGTTGCCAATGTCGCCGTGCTGGGATCGACCGGCAGTATTGGCCGCAATACGCTGGAAGTGATCGGGGCCTCCGGCGGTCGCCTGGCGGCCGTCGGGCTGTCGGCGCACGGCAACCTGGACTTGCTCGAACAGCAGGCTCGCGAGTTCCGCCCCGCCTGGATCGTTGCCAGCGACCCACTGCTAGCCGGCCGAAAAAACTGGTCGCTGCCTGCGGGCGTGGAGCTGTTGACCGGACTCGACGCGATCGAGCGCGCCGTGAGCCGGCCCGAGATCGACGTCGTGGTCAGCGCAATCGTCGGCAGCGCAGGTTTGCGGGGCACTTGGGCAGCCGTCGAGGCGGGTAAGAAAATCGCCCTGGCCAACAAAGAAACCCTGGTGGTTGCCGGTCCGCTGGTGACGCGTCTGGCCGCCCAGCGGGGGGCCACGATCGTGCCGGTCGATAGCGAGCACAGCGCCATTTTCCAGGCCCTGCAAGCAGGCCGCCAGACCGAAGTCAAGCGCGTCGTGCTGACGGCCAGCGGCGGACCCTTCCGCTGCCATAGCCGGGAGCAATTGGCCCAAGTCACGCCGCAGGACGCCCTGCGGCACCCCACCTGGAGCATGGGGCGCAAGATCACGGTCGATTCGGCTACCATGATGAACAAGGCTCTGGAAATCATCGAAGCCCGCTGGCTGTTCGATTTGCGCACCGATCAGATTGAGGTGGTGATTCATCCGCAATCGATCGTGCATTCCCTGGTCGAATTCATCGATGGCTCGATCATCGCCCAGTTAAGTCCGCCGGACATGAAGCTGCCCATCCAGTACGCCCTGTATTATCCCGAGCGTGTGGCTGGAATTGCGGCTAAACTGAATTGGACGGAGGCCTTTCGCCTGGAGTTCGAGCCGCCCGATCCGCAGCGGTTTCCGGCACTGGCATTGGGCATGGAAGTCGCCCGCGTGGGCGGCTCCGCCGGAGCTGTGGTGAACGCCGCCAACGAAACGGCCGTGGCCGGCTTTCTGGCCGGAGACTTGGGCTTTACGGAGATCGTGCCGGCCTGCCGCAGCATTTTGGAACATCACGACTTTGACGCCAATCCATCGCTCGAGCAACTGCTGGAACTCGATGTGTGGGCGCGCCGGGAGGTTTTAAGGGCATGTACCTGATGCAGAATTTTCTTCTTTTCGCCGCGACCGTCGGCTGGCTGCCCTGGCTCGGGAATTTGGCCCTCGTCATCCTGATGGTGGCCGGCGGCCTGGGCTTTGTCATCTTCGTCCACGAACTGGGGCACTTTCTCGTCGCCAAAGCTTGCGGAGTCAAGTGCGAGAAGTTCTATCTGGGCTTCGATATCGCCGGGCTCAAACTGTTCAAATTCCAATGGGGCGAAACCGAATACGGAATCGGTATCCTGCCCCTGGGCGGCTACGTCAAAATGCTCGGGCAGGACGACAATCCGGCCGGCGAAGCGGCCGACATGGAACGGGCCAAGATCGAGCCGCTCGACCCGCGCAGCTACAAAGCCAAGAGCGTGCCTCAGCGGATGGCGATCATCTCGGCCGGCGTGATTATGAATTTGATCTTCGCCGTGATCTTTGCGGCGATTGCCTACTACCGGGGCGTGATCGATCAACCCTGCATGATCTCCGGCACGCTGCCGGGCGAAATCGCCTGGCAGGCCGACATGCAGCCCGGCGATAAAATCCTGCAAATCAACGATCAGCCCAACGACGGGCAGCTTCGCTTTCGCGATCTGACCCAGGCCGTCGTGTTGAGCAATCCGGACGACGGCGTGCGATTCAAGATCCAGCGCGACGGCGTCGCCGAACCCTTTTGGCTGACGCTGAAACCTGAGCGGGCCGTCGATCGACTCGCGCCCATGATCGGCGCGACGGGTCCCCAGGACACGAAATTGCGCGAAACGCCGGTCAGCGAGGGAACGCCGACGGCCAGGCTCGGCTTTAAACAGGCCGACAAGATCGTGGCCGTTGACGGAAAGCCGGTGCACGACAACGCCGAACTGCAGAAGCTCTTGGCCCATCATCCGGATGCGGCGGTGCGGCTCACCGTCGCTCGCCCCAAGCTCGACGATCACAATAAGCCGACGGGTGACGTCGAATCCCTATCGTTTGACGTCCCGCCGAATCCGCTCAAGACGCTCGGTCTGGTCATGAAAATGGGGCCGATCGCGGCGATTCGCAAGAATTCGCCGGCGGCCGAGGCCGGTCTGTTGGCGGGCGACCAGATCGTATCGATCGACGGCGAAGCGGTCGGAAATCCGATCACCTTGCCCGAGCGCATGCGCCGCAAAGCCGGCACGGCGGTCGAAATCGTCGTCAACCGCCGCACCGACGACGGAAATGTGAAACCGCTGACCCTGACGATCACCCCGCGAATGCCCGATTGGTGGGAAGAGTCGGTGGCCCCCACCAGCCCGCTGGCGGCGCCGGCGCTGGGCATTGCCTATCGCGTGCCGGGCATCATCGAAGCCGTTGAGCCCGGCTCGCCGGCTGAAAAGGCCGCGTTAAGCGGCAAAGGCGCAAAGCCGGAAAGCCGCTTGGCGGCGGGCATGGAGATCACCCAGGTCAAGATCATCGTGCCTCCGCGCGACAAGAACGCCAAAGCGGACGAAATGGCCGATCAACTCGCGAAACTGAAGCCGATCAAGTTGGGCACAGACGGCGCCCAGTGGCCGAACGTCGACGAACTTGTGCAGCTTCTCAAGCCGGGGATCAAATTCGAATTGACGCTCGCCGGCGATCAAACCGTTGAATTGGAGAGTGCCCCGTCCAAAGAGTGGTACAACCCGGATCGTGGCTTCCGTTTCGAACCGGTCGAGGTCACGATCGAGGCCAACTCGCCGGGACAGGCCCTGGCGATGGGCGTCCGCGAAACCCGCGACAGCGTCCGCCAGGTCTACGGTTTTCTGCGGCGCATCGGGACTCGCATCTCGCCCATGGGCCTGGGCGGCCCGATCGCCATCGCCACCGAAGCCGGACATCAGGCCAACCGCGGCTTCTCCGAGCTATTGATCTTCTTGACCATGCTCAGCGCCAACCTGGCCGTGATCAATTTCCTGCCCATTCCGATTCTCGACGGCGGTCACATGGTGTTCCTGCTGGCCGAGGCCGTCATGCGCAGGCCCGTCAGCGAGCGCGTCGCAGCTCGCCTTCACCTATATGGGGCTGGCTCTGATCCTCAGCCTGATGATTTTCGTCTTCGGACTCGATCTGGGACGATGGTTCTCCTGGATTTGAGCCCGAATTTACCCAACTACCCAGCCCACGCTCCTACTCGCTCTTGCCCGCCCGTTCGGATCGCGTTAACATCCCGCCCCAGAGTGGGTTCACGCAAGGCGGTGTGGCCGATGGTTAACTGCGTCGCCGAGCGCCGGCGGCGCGGCTGAAATCTGCAACGGGAAAGGATTCCCATGGCGGCAACTCTGGCGACACTTGCCACCCTCGTCGGGGGGCGATTGATCGGCAACGGCGCGGTGGAAATCCTCGGTGCGGCCACCCTGCTCGACGCCGGCCAGGGCGACATCACGCTGGTGGACAAGAACGAAAAGGCCGAACAACTGGCCGCCTCCCACGCTCGGGCGGCGGTTGTCCCTTGCGGATTCCGCACCGAGCTTTTGACCATGCCGGCCATCGAGGCCAAAGACGTCCACCGGGCCTTTACCACAATCGTGTTGCATCTGAGGCCGCCACGAACTGAGCGGCGCATCGGCCTCAGCCCGCTGGCACATATTAGCCCCACGGCCCGCGTCGCGACGGACGTCGACGTGCATCCCGGCGCGAGCGTCGGCGACGATGTCGAGATCGGGCCGGGATCGACCATTCACGCGGGCGTCCAGGTCATGGCGGGCTGCCGCCTGGCGGAGCGCGTCACGCTGTTTCCCAACGTGGTGCTGTACGAGAATACGCGCGTTGGCGCCGGCACGATCATCCATTCCGGAGCCGTCCTGGGCTCGCACGGTTTCGGCTATCGTCAGGACGAAGGCCAGCATCAACCGAGCGCCCAGCTCGGCAACGTGGAGATCGGCGCTGGCGTCGAGATCGGCGCCTGCACGACCATCGATCGCGGCACGTACGGGCCGACCAAGGTCGGCGATGGCACCAAGATCGACAACCTGGTGATGATCGCCCACAACTGCCGCATCGGCCGGCACAACATGATTTGTTCGCAAGTCGGCATTGCCGGCAGCACTTCGACCGGAGACTACGTGGTCATGGCCGGCCAGGTGGGCGTGCGCGACCACGTGCATATCGGCGACGGCGCGGTTCTGGCCGCCATGGCCGGTATCACCAACGACGTGCCGGCCGGCGCCCGCATGTTGGGTGCGCCGGCCACGCCCGAGCGCGAGCAGAAATTGCGGCTGGCCACGATTGCCAAGCTGCCGGAAATGCGCAAAAAGCTCAACCAGCTCGAACGATCGTTGGCCGAACTGGCGCCGGTGTCGAACCTCCGCGAATCAGGCCGCTGCCTGAAGCAGCACCCGCCCACGCAAATTGATCTGCCGATGCCCCTGAAACCCGCCGCGACTGGCCCCAAGATCGGTTTGATCGCCGGCTGGGGGCGTTATCCCCTGGTCGTCGCCCAAGCCCTGCGCTCGCAAGGCTTCGAAACCTATTGCCTGGGGATTAAAGACCACGCCGACGAATCGATCCGCGGCATGGTCAGCGATTTCGATTGGGTGGGCCTGGCCCGGCTGGGCCGCGCGATCCGCTACTTTCGCCGCCATGGCGTCCGGCAGGCGACCATGGCCGGCAAGGTCCACAAGGTCGAGTTGTATCAGCCCTGGATGTGGCTCAAGCACACGCCCGATTGGGGCGGTCTGAAGGCTTTTTACCCGCATTTCGTGCTGGCGCACAAGGACCGCAAAGACGACACCCTGTTAGGGGTCATCGTCGAGGCGTTCCGCCGCAGCGGCGTGCAATTTGGCCCGGCCACCGATTATGCCCCGGAGTTGCTTGTGAAATTCGGCTGTTTGACCGAGCGCAGACCGACGGCCGCGCAACAAAAAGACATTCAGTTCGGTTGGCGGATGGCCAAAGAACTGGGCCGGCTCGACGTGGGCCAAAGTGTGGCCGTCAAGGACCGCGCGGCGCTGGCCGTCGAAGCCATCGAAGGCACGGACCAGTGCATTCGCCGGGCCGGTGCGCTCTGCACCGCCGGCGGCTTTACGGTCGTCAAGGTCGCCAAGCCGCAGCAAGACATGCGATTCGACGTGCCGACGATCGGGCAAGGTACTTTGGAATCGATGGTTGCCGCCGGCGCCAAGGTGCTGGCCGTCGAGGCCGGCAAGACCATCCTGATCGACGAGCCGCAGGCGATCGAGTTCGCCAATCGCCATCATCTGGTCGTTGTCGCGCTCGACGCGGCAACCGCAAGCTCCGAGATTGCCGCCGCTGGTTAGCGCGGGCGTTTCCTGCCTGTCGAGCAGGTGCCATTCGCACACCGCTTGATCCCGCGCAATAAAAAACCGCCCGAGCATTGCTGGGCGGTTTGGCATGCCAGTGGGTTAGACCTTGCGGCGGCGAGCAACGACCAGTCCGCCAGCCAGTACCAAGCCCCAGACGACGAGCGAACTGGGTTCGGGAGTGACAAACGCGAACGTCGGGCCGTTGTAGCGATTTGCCGGTCCGCCGTCGATCGTTGTCGGATACGTGTCTTTATCGCCGCCGGTGGCGAAGCGCCCACCGCCCAAGTAAGAAATGTACGGCGACCCGGTCTCCGCAGGAGCCGTCGCGCCGCCGCCGACGTTCGCCAACTGATCGGTGCCGTTGCCGTAGTGGGCCACGATCGAATAGGTACTGCCGACCGTCAACACAACGGGCGTGCCGAGCAGCTTGAGGTAGTCGGACGTGCCGGCCACGAGAGTGCCGTTCCCGGTTCCGTTGCCAAATTCGAGCTGGGCCAGCACAGCGCCGCCGCTGCTGAACAAAGTGACAAAGTCATCGCCCGCGAAGCCCGTTCCTGTGCCGTTGCCCACCGCGGAGCTGTATAGCCCGAGCTCGGTGACAGCAACGGGCACGTTGGGACTGAAATCCATGCCGAAATTATTTCCGTAGGACTGGTTGGAAGTTTGAGTGGCCGATGACGAGTAGGCCACGATCCCGGCGGGCGCCGACGGAGCCCAGGCGAAGATAATCAGCAAGGCGGTGTAATAAGTCGACTTCATCACGGTGAGACTCCATGAAACCGGACTGCCCGACGAGATGCCATTTCGGGCAGCCTAGCTGCCGTGCCGACGGGTGTCAAGTAGTTTCCTGGGTTCCATGAAATCTTCTGTAGCCAATTGTCACGGCCGCCGGGCGTCTGAGGCAACAGGGGACCGTCGCCGCGGGCGTGATGAGGGAATGCTTCGAAACCCGGACAAGCAACGAATAATTTCAGGTGACCCCACTACCCCCGGCCTGGTAGCGGGGTCTTTTGCTTTGGCCCCACTCCCTCGAATGGCACACGATTTGTGCCGGAGGTGGTGAAATGAACGATGTGAAAGAAGATCAAGCAATCGGCACGGAGCTTTTCGGCGTTTTGCTCGACAGTGCGTGCGACGTCTGCGGCGGGAAAGGCTTTTCTGGCAACCGAAAGTGCGATGTGTGCTATGGCACCGGAAGAACCTTAACTGACGCCGGCGAATCGCTACTCGGTTTTATTTCCAGGCACTCTGGCCCGCGCGTGCGTTAGTCAGGATTCGCCGAGAGCCAGCCGTGTACGGCACGAAGTAGTTCTATTGCGAGTCGCGTGGTGCCATCTACCAGTATTGCGGCCATCGTCCCGTCAAGCGGAATCTCAGCGTCCCTCGCCACTGGCGGCATTTCGGGAATCCCCTTTGTGTTGTCGATGAATTCTTGGTCTGCGATGCCACCCCTGTGAACAAGCACATGGCGTACTTGGCTTGCCATCCGCAGCTTTTGGTCAAAAAGCAGTCTCGCGGTGCTGCTGTCCTTCCCAAAGGCGCGGCTGTATGCGCCCTTCAGTTCGTCCAGCTTATTGAAGTTGTATTTCGTTGCAAGAATATCTCCCACGTGATCCCTGACATCAAATCGGTGGATTGCAATCTCGTCAAACAGGATGCTCTTGCCAGCGCCGTCGGCCGTTGGTTTGGCAATTCTGTGGCCAAGCTTGCTAGGCCGAGAATTCACGGCAGCAATCCATAGATCGGTTGCGAGGGACTCGTAGGTCGTCCACGCGTTAATCGAGATAGCCGCCAGCAGCGTTTCTAGGCCGCCACGCACGTTTTCGACGGCCAGGTACCGATCAAGCGAATCGCTGGACATGCCCCTTCCCGGCCCCTGCTCGGGGCCTGTTAGAGAGAACGGTAACCATGCCAGCGCAGCCGTCCGATCCATATTGCGGGCTAGCGCTTTGCCGACCGACACCAAGGGGTGCCCGCTCGACAGTTGGCCATTGAAACGAGATAGTTCAGCGTGATATTTGAGGTAAGCAGTGCCAATGAAATACATGAACACTTCTGGCATCTTCAGGTCGCAAGTCAGCATGTCCGAACCTCAGGTTGCCACGAGTGTCGTCTTTGCATGGATTTCGCCCTGAACCCCAAAATGGTCGCCTTCCCACTCCATCTCGGAGAGCGGCCCGCGATTTGGCATCGCAGCGGATTTATAACCCGCGATAGGGACCGGCCTGCGCCGGCTGGGTTCGATTCCCCCATTCTCCGCCTCTAGCTCTTTGCCTGCCGCTTGGCGGCCGCTAGAAGTGTCTTCCTCGCCCACGTGGAAGTCTTTCCACCTGCTGCGTGATCCAGCGCGTCCAGCTCGCCCTGCGACAGGCGAATCTGAAATCTGATTTCCCGCCGTTCGCCATCGGCTTTGGGGGGCCGTCCCCGTTGTGTTTTTCCCATGCCTGGATTGTACAGACGAAAAATCTTTGTACAAGCCTATTGACTGCCGATAAAACGTCTGTACAATAAATCACGTCGGGAGTAATGACACCCGACGAAAAAACCCCGATGCTCCCCTGGCAGGGAACAACGGGGCAATCACAACCAGGCTTTCGCCCGATCGGACGTAGTACCTCGATTGTAGCGACAGCCGAAGCAAAAGGCTAACTCGCTATGGCAAACGTCCTCTCGAAAGAATCCCAACTCGCGGTCATCCACTTGCTGGTCGAAGGCAACTCGATCCGCTCGATTGAGCGGTTGACCGGCGTGCAGAAAAAGACCGTCATGCGGCTGCTGGTCAAGTTCGGCAACGCCTGCAAAAACCTGATGGACGAACGGATGCGCGACTTGCAGCTACGCCACGTCCAGGTCGATGAAATCTGGACTTTCGTGGCGAAGAAAGAATCCCGCATCCCCGAGGCCGAAAAGACCTATGCGCAGGGCGACCAGTTCGTCTATGTGGCGCTGGACCAAGACACCAAACTGATGGCCAGCTTTGCCATCGGCAAGCGGTCTGCTGACCTGACCCGCCGCTTTATGGTCGATCTGCGCTCGCGGGTGATTACCGGCAACATCTTCAACGGCGAGCCGGTCGTCCAGGTTTCGACCGATGGGTTTACCTGCTACCCCGAAGCGGTCGACCTCGCCTTTGGCCCGCACGTCCGCTACGGCTCAATCGTCAAGGAATTCCGCAACGCCGGCCGCAACTACGTGCCGAGCGAAATAGTCGGCAGCAAGCGCCGCGGGATATTCAACATAAGCAGCAAGCGGGAAGTGCGGACGATATGCACCAGCCACGTCGAGCGGTCGAACTTGACCATTCGGACGTTCATTAAGCGGTTCACCCGGTTGACCCTGAGTTTCAGCAAGAAGCTGGAGAATTTGGCCGCGGCCGTCGCGATCCACGCGGCCCACTACAATTTCTGCCGGAAGCATTCGACCATCAAGACTGCTCCGGCCGTGGCCGCTGGTGTGATCGGGGACATCTGGACCCTGGAAGAACTCTACGATCGGGCGATGGAATGCCTATAATGAGAAAGGCCGCCAGTTGGTCGCTGGCGGCCTTTCCGATGAGCCGATGGCCCATGCCGGTTTGTTACATGCATGGTACGCCTCCCGGCTCGTTTTTTCAAGCCGGAGGCTAGCAATGGTGAAGTGCGTCGAATGTGGATTCCTCGCAACCCGCACGAGCGCTCACGGGAGGACTCTTGATTGTGCGACAGACAAGGAGCGGCGCACCGGCGAGCATGTCACCCACTCTGAGTTCCCGATATGTGCCGCCAATAAGGTCAGTCTTTTTGGCGAGATACTGCGCGACAAACAACCCAATGCAACACTCCGCATACTTGGGTCCGAACGCGAATGCGAAAGGTTCATTACCTGGGAGCCGTCGCTCGGCCTGAAGGAGCACCGCGAGTTGCAATACAATCAGCAAATGCTAGCCACGGATCGTGCATGGCGAGAGGAACAGGCCCGCATTGACCGCGAATGGCGGGAGAAGCAAGCCGACGACGAGCGTGTTTGGCGACGCGACGAACGATTCCGCCATTTTCTGGAACTGATCGTAGTCGCCTTAATAGTTCCATTGGTTGGCTGGTTATTCTCTTTTGCAAATAGGGCCAACTCCAGCCCGCCAGCGGCTAAAATGACCAGTGACCCAGATGCGGTCCAGAATCAAGCGAACGTCGGGTTCCCGACACCAGCGAAGGGGATACTGGCCGACTAACGAGCCCCGCCCCCCTCGGCGGGGTTTTTCTTGCGCGGTAGGATGAGGGGATGAATATCCCACGCATTTCGCTCGGCTGGTTCCGGTTTACGCTCCGGGAAGTCTTTTTGCTGATGCTGGCCGTTGGGGTGGGATTGTGCTGGTGGAGGGAATTTCGCTTTGCGGCACCCATGCGGGAAGCAATGGCGGAAATGAATAGCGGCGGTCCGCGACCATTTGGCTCCAGCCGCAGAAAGGTAGGCGGCGTGATGTTCACGGTCTTTGCCCTAGAGGACGATGCCCTTGGGGCCTACGAGATGGAGGTATCGTTCACGCCTAAGCCCGTAAGCGCTGATGTCGGTTCGACCGAGGACGACCCGCAAAAATAATTTCAAAAGACCCCACCACCCCCGGCCTGAGAAACTTGACACCGTTCCGGCGGCGGTTCAGCCTACCGGCTGGTGAAACCGCGTTTCGCTCAGGGCGGCGCCTCAAGGACGGCTCACCCCCGGGCACGATCTCCACTCTCGGCTCCGAGCGAACCATGCAGCTATGGCAACGTTGGCGAGATCCGCTCTCCACAGCGGCCGGTTCGGCGCGGGCCATGCTCGAACACGGCGTCGATCTGATCTATCCGCCGCAATGCGCGATCTGCCAGGCCGATTGCACCGGCCCCATCCTGTTGTGCGAGAACTGCCGCCGGGCCGTGATCGACCGCCGGCCGGCGTGTCTGCGCTGCGCCGCCGATATCCCGGCGGCAGCGGATGGCCAGTGGTCCTGCCCGCAGTGCCGCAAGCCGGCTCCGCGATTTCAGGCCGCGGTGCGGCTGGGCCGTTACGAGGGCGCTTTGCGGACGTCGGTGCTGGCGATCAAGCGCGAATCGGCGCAGCCCTTGGCCGAGGCGCTGGCGCGGCTGCTGGTCGTCGAGCGCGGCGCCGAGCTGGCAGCGCTGGGGTTCGACGTCGTTGTGCCGATTCCCATGCATTGGGCGCGACGAATTTGGCGCGGCGTGAATAATCCCGACACGCTGGCTCGCCGCCTGGCCGAGCGACTCGCGATTCCCGCGGCCGGGCATCTGCTCAAACGCCGCCGCCGGACTCGTCCGCAAACCGGCCTGACGCGAAGCTGGCGACTGCATAACGTGCGCGGGGCGTTTCAGGCCAGCCGACACGACGATTTGCCGGGTGCCCGGGTGTTGGTCGTCGATGACGTCATGACGACCGGCGCGACCGCCAGCGAGGCCGCCGGCGTGCTGCGGCAGGCCGGTGCGGCCTTCGTAGGCGTGGCGGTGCTGGCTCGAGCCGAAGGGCTCGGTTGATCGGCGCGTCGTTCAAGGCGATGCGTGCGGGACGGGCTTCGCGACCTCGGGCTGCTCAACAGGCGCTCTGTCTGCGGGCGCTGCGTCTGCGGGTGCCGTGTCTGCCGGTCGATCGAGGGCATCTTTCCGGGCGGATGGCTTTTCCGGGGCTGGCTCGGCCGCGGGCGGCGGTGCGGCTTCGAATCGCTGCATTCGGCAGGATACGGGAAAGCCTCCCGTGTTGATCACCACGTCGACAATCGCTCCCGGCATGCGCCGCACTTGACGCAGTCCATCGACGAACTCCTGTACCTCTTCCGAAGAGCGATTGTCCATGCGTTCGTTCAGCCAGCCGGCGGCACAACCGAGCGCCAGCAGCCCCAGCGCGGTCTCGCGGAGCGAAATGCTTCGTCTCGGTTGCGCGGAAAGCAAGGGTTTGTTCATAACCATCAATATAGCGTCCAGCGGAGCGGACCGCTCCTTGCCAAACCCCGGGGGCAGCCGCAAAATACCTGCGGCCCAAAGGCTGCGGTTGCCCGGCCGACCGGTTGAGTATTCAAGTGAGTATTCGAGCAATTCGTCATGTCGACTTCCACCACGCTGCGACTGGGAACCCGCGCCAGCGCCCTGGCTCGCTGGCAAGCCGGCTGGGTTGCCGACCGCTTGACGGCCGCCGGGCACGCGGTGGAGCTGGTGCCGATCGCCACCCAGGGGGATACAAGCGCAAGCGAACCGATCGGGTCGATCGGCAGTCCTGGCGTGTTCACGAAAGAACTGCAGCGGGCACTGCTCGACGGCCGGATCGATCTGGCCGTCCATAGCCTGAAAGACTTGCCAACCGACGTTGTCGAGGGACTCGTTTTGGCCGCAGTGCCCGAGCGCGAGGACGTCAGCGACGTGCTGCTGAGCCGCGATCACCGGCCGCTGGAAGCGATGCCGCCGGGCGCCACGATCGGCACCGGAAGCCTGCGGCGCCGGGCGCAAATACTGCATCTGCGGCCCGACCTGGTCATGCGCGACATTCGCGGCAACATCGACACCCGGGTGCGCAAGTTGCACGACGGCCAATTCGATGCGATCGTGCTGGCGGCGGCCGGCTTGCAGCGTCTGGGGCTCGGCTATCAGGAGTCGGAAACCCTATCGATGGAGATCATGTTGCCGGCGGTGGGGCAGGGGGCTTTGGGAATCGAAACCCGCGCATCGGACGCGGCCACTCGCGCGGCCCTGAAACCGATCGATCACCGGCCGTCGCACCAGGCGGTGTTGGCCGAGCGAGCGCTATTGGCCGAACTATGCGGCGGCTGTCTGGCGCCGGTGGCCACCTGGTGCCGAGCGAATGTGGCTGGCGATCTGGAACTTTCGGCCGCCGTCCTCAGCCACGATGGACGCAAAAAGCTCACCGCGGAAGGCGTGGATCGCCTGGCCGCTGCCGAGCAACTCGGCCGCGCTGTGGCCCGGCAACTGCTGACGGGCGGCGCCGCTCGGCTGATTGAAGCCGCCCGCGACACGCTCGGTTGAAATGCCCCGCGCGGATTGAACAGCGCAGCCGCCGGCTCGGCGTGAATCGGCGGATTCTGCGCGTCGATCGGCAAAACTGCGTGCTAGCGGCCACCAGGCCTCGACGTTGCCGGAAGTCACCGCCGCCTGGATCACCGCAGCGCAAACATTGGACCGCTCGGCGATTAGGACCAAGGATTCCGTTGCCGAAGGATTTCCCCCCTGGGCGGCACGCCCGTTGCTTACGCTTCCACCAACGCCGCGACTCGGCGAACGGGGGGGCACCCTGAACGAACGGGTCGAACGTGCCTTACGGTCTGTATATCGCCGCCGAAGGGGCCTATGCGCAAAACAAGCGCATGGAAGTGCTGGCCAATAATCTGGCCAATGTCGGCACCACGGCGTTCAAACGCGATCAGCCGGTCTTTCAGGCCCGGCTGGCCGAAGCCACGGTGCGCGGCCTCGACGTTCCCGGCTCCCGGACTATCAACGACCTGGGCGGCGGAGTCGAAGTGCTCGGCACGATTACCGATTTCTCCCAGGGAGGACTGCGACCGACCGGCAATGACAGCGACCTGGCGATCAACGGCGATGGTTTTTTCGTCGTGCAAAAAGGACCCGACCGGATGCTGACCCGGGCCGGCAACTTCCTCTTCGACGACGAAGGCGAGCTCGTCACTCCCGAAGGCTACCCCGTGCTCAGCGACCAGTTCACGCCGATCACGATCGATCCGACGATCCCCTGGGTCTTCACGCCCGACGGGAGCGTGCAGCAGGACGGCGATACCACGCCGCTGGCAATGGTCCGGCCGCGTTCGTTGGGCGACTTGGCCAAGAGCGGCGAAAACCTGTACGCCGCATTAGCCCCGACGGTGCCCGTCGAACCGGAACAGCGGCAAGTGGTGTCGGGCCAGCTCGAACTGTCGGGTGTCAAGCCGGCCTTGGAAATGGTGGAACTGATCGAGACGTCCCGGGCGTTCGAAGCCAACGTGGCGCTCATTCGCAACTTCGACCAGTTGCTCGGCAGCCTGGTCAATAATGTCCTGAGAGAAAGCTGAACGAAGCCATGAGTGTCCAAGCGCTCTACACTGCCGCCACCGGAATGACGGCCCTGGAAACCAAGCTGGACGTGGTCGCCAATAACCTGGCCAACTCCAACACCACGGCCTTCAAGCGGTCCAGCGTCAATTTCGAGAACCTGTTCTATCGCAACCTCAAGCTGCCGGCTTCGCAGGATGCGATCGGCAATTACACGCCCACCGGTATCGCCATCGGCTTGGGCACGCGGGTGCAAAGCACCGCCGCCGATTTTACCCAGGGCACTTTCAACCAGACGAACGACACGCTGGACGTCGCCATCAACGGCCGCGGCTTCTTTCAGGTCACTGACCCCAACACCGGACAGATTCTCTATACGCGCGCCGGCAACTTCGGACTGAACTCGACGAACCAGCTTGTCATCGACTCGGCACAAGTCGGCCGCGTGATCCAACCGGCGATCTCGCTGCCCCAGGATTACACGGGCATCCTGATCGGTTCCGACGGCAAGGTCCAGGTGCAGCAGTACAACAACACCACCTTTACCACGGTGGGTCAACTGCAACTGGCCAACTTCGTCAATCCCGAGGGTCTGCTGTCCCTGGGCGAGAATCTCTACCAATACACCGATGCGTCCGGTCCGCCGCTGTTGGCCAATCCGGGCCAGAACGGCGTGGGCACGCTCCAACAAAGCATGCTCGAGGCGTCGAACGTCGAGCCCGTGCAGGAGTTGGTCGACCTGATCACCACGCAACGCAGTTTCGAGTTGAACTCGCAGATCCTTCAAGCGGGAGACCAGATCTTGCAGTTGATCGCCAACCTGCGCCGCTATTGATGTCGCCGCCTGCCAGCGGGCTGAAACGGCTCGCCGACCCCCTCGCGGTGCGGAAGGATTCGGAACAAGCAACCACGATGAGCAAAGCCATGAAACTTGGAACGAAGACTTTCCCGGCCAGGTCCAGCCTGCTGGCGGCACTGGCCTGGGCGATGCTGGCTCCGCCGGCCGGCGCGGCCGAATTCCATCTGCGGGGCGAATTCCGCACCGAGGGCGGCCTGGTGCTGGTCAAGGACGTCGCCGACGTCTACGCCACCGATCCGGACGAAGCCAAAGCCCTGGGCGCCATCGACCTGGTGGCCGCTCCGCCGGACGGTCAAAAACGGTTTCTGCCGCTGCGAGAGATCCAAGACTTGCTGGTGCTGCGCGGGCTGAACTTGCGCGAGCACCGGTTTACGGGCGCGAGCCAGGTGAAAATCTTCGGCGTCATCGAAGCCAAGGCGCCGTCCGAGCGGTCGCCTGCCCAGTTGCCAGTCAAGCAAACCACCGATGCGGTCCGCCAGGCGATTCTCCGCTACCTGAGCCAGCGGGCGGCCGACGTCGATTCGTGGACGTTGAAGCTCTCGCTCAATGACGATCAAGTCACGCAAATCGCCTCCGCCATGCAGTCGATCACGGTCGAAGGCGGAGCCAGCCCCTGGACCGGTCCGCAATCGTTCTTGGTTTGCGTGCCGGCGGCCAAGGGAACCATTCGCGTCGCGGTAACGGCCGAAGTGTCGCTGCCGCCGATGGTCGTCGTTGCGACCCAGTCGCTCGGCAAGGGCATGCTCATCCGGCCGACCGACGTCCGCTTGCAGCCCGGCCAGGCGAGCGAAGGCAACACGAAAGTCTTCCAATCCTTGGACGAGGCGATCGGCAAAGAAGCCGTACGTCAAATCGGCGAAGGTCAAATCCTCGACGACCACTACGTCCGGCCACAGGTGCTGGTGCGGCGGGGCGAGATCGTGACCGTGTACGCGCGTACGGCCGGGATTCAAGTCCGGGTGTCTGCCCGCTCGCGCGACGAAGGCGCGCTGGGCGACCTGGTGACCGTCGAGTCGCTCAGCAAGCGGGAAACGTATTTCGCCCGGGTGACCGGTCCACAGGCCTGCGACGTGTTCGCCCACGCCATGACGACCGCCGAAGACGTGGCAGCCCGGCCGGCGAATGCCGAACGGCTGGCCGCCGTCAAGCGCGCCACGGCCAGGTCCGGCGCAGTGCCGGTGAGTGCCAGCGCCGTGCCGGCCAGTTCCGATTCCAAAGCGAGTCAAAAATAAAGAACGCCATGTCCGTCCTACGACCATGCTTTGTCGCGCTGGTAACGGTCCTCGCCGCGTGCGGTTCGGCGGCGATTGCGCGCGGACAGAACTCGAGCCTGTTCCGGCCCAGCGGCGGCGGCGGACCCAGCGCCCTGGTGCTCTCCAACAGCTCTTGGCTGTACGAAGGCGTTGACCCGCCGCGAGTGATCAAGCTGAACGACCTGGTCACGGTCATGGTCGTCGAAACTTCACAGGTCACGAGCGACAACTCGATCCAACGCCGCAAGCAAGGGCCAGCTCAACCTCGATCTGGCGAATTTCATCCGGCTCAAGGGCCTGTCGGCGCGTGCCCACCGACGCCGGCCAGCAAATCAACGGCACCTTGCAGGGGCAATTCCAGGCCCGGTCGAATCTGGCCACGGCGGACTTGATGCGATTCAGCATTCAAGCCCGGGTCGTCGACATCCGGCCCAACGGGCACCTCGTGCTCGAGGGCCACCAGACGATGGTCAACAACGAAGAAAAATGGGACCGCACGGTCTCGGGCATCGTTCGGCCCGAGGACGTGCTGCCCAACAACACGGTGCTCAGCGAAAAAGTGGCCGAGCTGAGCATTCGCAAGAAGGAGCAGGGCATGGCCCGCGACGGTTACCGCCGCGGCTGGCTGTTCTACCTGATCGATCGCTATGGTGCGTTCTAACGATAGCCGACGGTTTATCATCTCGGAATCTGTGGAGTTTGCCGATGTTTCGCTTCGCAGTCGCAAAACGATGCCCGCCTGGTCTGCGTTCGCCTTCGTGCTGTGCGGCCGTGTGGGCCACCGCCGAGCCGGCCGCCCGCGCATCCTGCTGAAAAACATCTGCCGCGTCAAAGGGCAGGAAGAGAACACGCTGCACGGCCTGGGGCTGGTCGTGGGCCTGAAAGGATCGGGCGACGGCGGCGATTTTCTGCCCACCATCCGCGGCCTGTCGACGGCACTGCAATTGATGGGGAACAACCCGTTCGACAAGCAAAACAACATCGGCATCAAAGACGCCAAGAACGTGGCCCTGGTCATGGTGACGGCCACGATTCCGGCCGCCGGAGCTCGGCAAGGCGACACGCTGGATTGCGTCGTCAGTTCGATCGGCAGCGCCAAGAGCCTGGCCGGCGGCACGCTGTTCATGACGCCGCTGCAAGGCCCCCAGGTGCCGCAGCAGGGGCGATCCAAAGGCAACCAGTCCGCGACGCCGCGCGGGTCCGACAGCCGCGTCTTCGGCTTTGCCCAAGGTCCGCTGCACGTCGACGGATTGCCGCCGACCGTCGGCCCGGATTCACAAGGGCTGCCGGCTGGAAGAGGACTTCTTCAACGTGTTTTCCAAGGACGGCAAGATCACGCTGGTGCTCGACAAGGATCACGCCGATTTTCAGGTGGCCCAGGACATCGCCGAGTTGGTCAACAGCCAGTTGAATTTTCAAAGCCAAGAGGGCTATCTGGCCCAGGCGCCTCAACGCCGTCAACATCGAGGTCACGATTCCCCAGCAATATCGCGACGACCCGGTGCTGTTCATCTCGCAGGTGCTCAGCCTGCCCACGCTCGAACCTCACGCCGAAGCGCGCGTGGTGATCAACGAGAAGAACGGGCAGCGTGGTGATCGGCGGCGACGTGGAGATCGGTTCGGTCGTGGTCACGCACAAGAACATTGTGGTCGAGACGGGCGACAACACGGCCGCCAGCCGCTTCGTGCCGCTGGATGTCGAGAAGACTTCGACCGCCAAGCTCAAGTCGCTGGTCGAGTCGCTCAACGCCGTCAAAGTGCCCACCGAGGACATCATCGACATCATCAAGGGGCTGGAACGCAACGGCAAGCTGCACGGCTCGCTGATCATCGAATAAGACCATGACAGGAAATTTACCCGCAGCAGAGGGAGCCGACATCATGCAGATTCAATCGCCAGTGCCGCGTCGATGCAAGCCGGCCTTGCCGCAAACTCGGATCCGTCGGCCGCCAATCGACTGCACGCCGAGGACGCGTCGCCGAGCGAAACTGCGCAAGACGTTCGATTCGTTCGTCGGCGAGACGTTTTACGGTCAGATGCTCTCTTCGATGCGCAAAACGGTCGGCAAAGCGGCCTACTTCGACGGCGGCCGCGCCGAGGAAATCTTCACGGGCCAGCTCGATCAGGTGATCGCGCAGAAACTGGCCGAATCCACGGCCCAGAGCTTTAGCGGACCGATGTTCGATTTGTTTTCGCTGCAGCATAAGTAAGCTACCCACGAAACCCTGGAAAGTGTCGATTTTATGGCAACCAACTGGGAGTCCGAGCTGGCCTCGCTGCTGAACGATCTGATGAGCGTGCAAGATGAATTGCTGGCCTTCTTGGCCGAGAAAGCGCCAATTGCTGGTGCAGATGGACGTGGACCGACTCGACGGCTCGAATCGACCGGCGAGCAGCTCATCGCGCGACTGCAATAGCTGCCATCGACCGCCGCGGCGAGCTGTTGGCTCGGGCTGCCAGCGAAGAGCCGTCCGGCCGACAGCTTGCGGACGCTGGCAGATGTCGCTGCCGGCAGCCGCAACGCTCGCAACTGGAGAGCCGCGTGTCCCGAAGCGGCGCAGAGCCGGGCCCGATTGCTCAAGCATCAGAGCTTTGCCAATTGGGTCTTCGTGCAGCGCAGCCTGATCCATCTGGCGCAACTTGTTGGAGATTATCGCGACCGGCGGACAGACCCAAGCCGACCTATGGAAGATGGAGACCACTGCGATCGGGCGGATCGTTGGTCAGATCAGGCATGCTTAGCACGCTCGCAAAGAACAGGGCCTCGCGGCAATTCCATGTCGCTCCTCAGCTCCATTCAACTCGCCGGCAACTCGCTGCAAGCCACCAGATCGGCTTGCAAGTCACCGGGCAGAATATTGCCAACGCGAACACGCCCGGCTACATCCGCGAAACCGTCGAACTACACCGCGGGGCCCGGCGTAACAGTCGGCAATGTGGTCGAGGGCACGGGTGTCGAAGTCTCGGGCATTACCCAGCAAATCGACACCTTTATCCAGCAGGAACTGCGCAATGCAAACTCGGCAGCCGCCGGCACGGCGGTCCAGCAGCAAACCTATCAACAGCTCGAAGGGTTGATGAACGAGCTGGGCGATACCGGAATCAACACCGACCTGACCAATTTTTTCTCCAGCATCAGCAACGTTCTCAATTCGCCCACGGACGTCGCCACCCGTAATCTCGCCGTGTTGCAGGGGCAGACGTTGTCGGGCGACATCAACCAACTCGCTCAGCAGGTTCAGCAGTCCCGAGAAGACCTCAACGCGCAGGTTACCAGCAGTGCCAGCGACATCAACTCGCTGATTTCCCAGATCGCCACGCTCAACACGCAGATCGCCAACACGACCGGCGGCAATCCGAACAGCTCGGCCGTCGGTTTGACCGACGAACAGGATCAGGCGCTCACGAACCTCTCCAATTTGATCAGCATCAACGTCCAAACGCAGGCCAACGGCGAAGTGTCGGTCTACGCTGGCGGCGACTACCTGGTCTACAACGACGAAACGCATCAAGTCTCAGCGACGCAGAGCACGAATCGAGGAATCACCGTTCAGCGCGCTGACCGTCGACGGCAGCAACTCGCCTTTGGCGTTGGGCAACGGTCAGGTGGCCGGGCTGGTGAACTCGCGCGACACGATCCTGGGGGGCTTTCTCGACCAACTGAATACCTTTGCCGGCACGTTGGCCAACGAGTTCAACAAGGTCTATGCGTCGGGACAGGGGCTCACCGGCTACCAAACCGTGACCAGCGAGCGCGGCGTCGACGATCCCACACAGCCGCTGGATGCCACGGGGCTGCCGTTTACGCCTGTCAACGGTTCGTTCCAGATCCAGGTTTACAATACCGCCACCGGCCTGACGCAAACCAGCAATATCAGCGTCAATCTGAACGGCCTGGACGGAGACACCTCGCTCCAGGACGTTGCCGCGCAGCTCAACCAGGTCAGCGGAGTGTCGGCTACGATCAATAGTGAAGGTCAATTGACGATTCAAAGCACGGGGGCCAACCAGCAGATCGCCTTTGGCCAGGACACCAGCGGTTTTCTGGCCGCCATCGGCATTAACACCTTCTTCAGCGGCACCAGCGGCTTTCGACATCGGTGTCAGCCAGGCCGTGGCCAGCGATCCCAGCAAGTTCGCGGCCAGCCAGGGGGGGATTGGCCAGGACACCAACAACGCGGTCCAACTGGCCGGCTTTCTCAATACGCCGCTGGCGTCGCAAAACGGCGACTCGATCTCCGACCTGCACGGCAATCTAGTGAATGAAGTCGCGCAGGCCGCGTCTGTGGCCACTTCCAATGCCAACGGCGCAAGCACGCTGCAGGCCACGCTCCAAAGTCAGAATTCTGCCGTCAGCGGCGTCAGCATCGACGAAGAAACCATCAATTTGCTCAGCTACCAGAAAAACTACGAGGCGGCCGCCAAATACATCTCGGTGCTCAGCGACCTTTTCGACACCCTGGTCAACTTGTAAGACGCTCCGGGTACAAGCCATGTCAGCAATACTTCCCATTCCGTCGACTCGCGTCAGCGATCTGATGGTCAACCAGCGGCTGGTCAGCCAATTGGAAAGCGACCAGAACAACCTGGTAACTTTGGAAACGCAAATCAGCTCCGGCCAGGCCCTGTCGTTGCCCAGCGACAATCCGGCCGCCGCCCAGCGCCTTGCAGCTCAAGCAAGTCCTGGCCCAAAACGCGCAATATCAAACCAACGTCACGTCCAATCAGGCTATCCTGGCCACGACCGACTCGACCTTGTCCAACATCTTTTCCACGATCAGCAACATCCAAAGCGTGGCGCTTTCCGCCTCGGGCACGACCGCGACCCCCGCCCAGCAGCAAGCGGCTGCCGACCAGGTTTCGCAAACCATCAGCCAACTGATGGACATCGGCAACCAGCAATTCGACGGCCGCTATCTGTTCGGCGGTTCCGACATGTCGACGCCGCCGTTTACGCTGAACAACGGTTACGTGCAATACAACGGCAACGAGAACGCCCTCTCCAGCTACTCCGACAGCAATCAGTTGTTTGCCACCAATGTCGACGGCAACGCGGTGTTCGGCACGCTCTCCCCCGGCATTCAGGGCACCACCGACCTCAACCCGGTCGTCACGGCCGACACGCCGCTGGCCGATTTGAACGGCGGAAAAGGCGTTGCCGCCGGCAGCATCTCCATCAGTGACGGCACGAACACGAGCACCGTCGATCTCAGCGGCGCCGCCACGGTCGGCGAAGTCGCCCAGTTGATCGAGGCCAATCCGCCGGCCGGCCGAACCGTCACCGTCGACATCACTTCGACCGGGCTGAACGTGTCGCTCGACGCTGCCGGTGGCGGCACGCTGTCGATCAACGAAGTCGGCGGTGGAACGACCGCCGCAGACCTCGGGATCATGCAATCCAGCGGCAACGGAACGCAAGTCGTCGGCACCGATCTCAATCCAGAACTGACGCTGACCACGCCGCTCAACGATATCTTGGGCACTCGAGCCACGGCGGAAATCGTCTCGCCCGGCGCGAACAACGACTTGCAAATCACCGCCACGCAGCCCGGCACCGCGGCCAACGGCGTGACCGTCTCGTTCGTCAACAACCCCGCGATCAGCGAAGGCCACGAAACCGTCGCCTACGATGCGGCCAACAACACCCTGACCTTCCAAATTGCGGCCGGTTATACCAACGCCAACGACATCATTCGCACCTTGAACGACGATCCGACCGCCGGCACCGTCTTTCAAGCCGCGCTCGTGCCGCAGGATACCAGCAATCCGCTGGCCGCGGGCGAGGGAATCATCGATCCAACCGCCACTGCGGTCACCAGTGGCGGCAGCGGGCAGGCCTTGGATACGTCCGGGCTGCAAATCGGTTCGGGGAGCAACACCTACAATGTCAGTTTCGTCGGCGATACGACGGTGCAGGACATGCTCAACTCGATCAACGGCGCGGGCGCCGGTGTGGTCGCGTCGATCAATTCTCAAGGCACCGGCATCAACATCCAATCCACCCTCAGCGGCGCCGATTTCTCCGTCGGCGAAAACGGCGGCACCACGGCCGCCCAACTCGGTGTCCGCACGCTGACGACCTCCACCAGCCTGAGCGATCTCAATTTCGGGCTCGGCGTCACCCCGATCGGCAGCGGCACGCCGGATTTCGTGATCGATCGCCCCGACGGTACGCAATTGTCGATCTCGCTCACCGGTGCCCAGACGGTCGGAGACGTGCTGAACCTGATCAACAACGATCCGAACAACCAGAATCCGGCCGACAAGATTACGGCCCAACTCTCCCCGGTGGGCAATGGAATCCAGCTTTCGACCGCCAGTAGCGGCGGCGGCAGCTTTCAAGTCGTCGAGCAAAATGCCAGCCAGGCCGCCCAGCAATTGGGATTGATTCCGTCCGGAAGCGCGACCAGTGCGGCGGCGACCATTTCCGGCGCCACGGCAACGATCACCGGGAGCGATCCGAATCCGCAGGAAGTTTCCGGCGTCTTCAATACGCTTATCCGGCTGCAACAGGCGCTGGCCACCGGCAACCAGCCGGAGATCCAACGCACCAGCGCACTGCTGACGCAGGATAGCAGCCGGGTCAGCCTGGCCCAGAGTGAATTGGGCGTCCGCGAACAGGCATTGTCGTCCAGCCTCACCGACTTGCAGAACAACTCCACCACGTTGCAGGCGCAACTCTCGCAAAACCAGGATGTCGACCTCACCCAAGCGATTTCCAACCTCACTTCCGAGCAAACGGCGTTCCAGGCGGCACTGCAAACGACAGCCATCATTTCCAAGCTGACCCTGCTCGACTATCTCTGACGCCAACGGTTTTCCTGGTTTTCGCGGCAAGCTGCGGCCGATAAGCGATATGAGTTCATCAAGGAAGATAGGCTTTACGGGTATGGACATCGAGACAACGCGATTTGCCACGGTCGCTATCGAGGCCGAAGACATTCTCCATTTTCCCGCCGGGCTAGCGGGTTTGGAGGATTGTCGCCATTGGGTCTTGCTGGCAGATGCCCTGAACGACGCTTTGGGCTGGTTGCAGAGCACGTCCAGACCGGAAATTGCCTTAGCCGTGGTGACCCCCCGGCGATTCGTTCCCGATTACCAGGTGCGATTAAGTTGCGCCGAATTGGCTCCCCTGGCCATCCTGCAAACTCAGGATGCCAAGGTGCTGGTGATCGTCGGTAAGAACGAACGTTCGATTACGCTGAACTTGAAAGCGCCGCTCGTTATCAATCTCGATCGTCGTTTGGGCCGGCAGGTTGTGGCAAACAACGAATATCCGGTCCAATTCGAACTGTCGGGCGAACCCACCCTGCTGAAAAAGACCGCCTGACCGCACCCCCCCAAGAAAACACAATCGCCAGCCCCGCTGCCGCAACCGCCTGCCCCAAGACACGCCTGCCCCAAGACACCTGCCCCAAAATACGATTGCCCCAAGACACGATTGCCACCGTCCGGCGAGCGCCGGAAACCCCACCTGCAATAACCACCCCACAACCAAGTCCGCCGGTTGCCGGCCCACCCCAAGCTGGCGCACGGATTACCTTCCGGAGGGCTTCGCCACCTTTCGGACAGCAATGAGTCGGCGCGTGCCGGCTTATGAAGGAAGGAGCCAACGATGCTTGTCCTGTCGAGACAGCGCGACGAGAGCATCATGATTGGCGACAATATCGTCGTCACCATCGTCGACATTCGAGGGGACAAGGTCCGGCTGGGCATCAATGCCCCGACCGAGATCCCGGTACACCGGCAAGAGGTGTACGAAGCAATCCAGCGCGAAAACGTCCGCGCCAGCCGATTGGAACCCAAGGATACGCGCAACCTGGGCAAGCCCGCTCCCGCACCGGGCCGGCCTGCCAAGGAGAGTTGATACGCCCCACAGCGCCGCACCTGGCCCGGAATAACCGGCTCAGGCAGCATGATCCGACAGACTGCCCGGTTTGAAAAACCTCCAAGCGCACCGGTCGCAAAGAATTCAATCGCAAATTACCTAAAGCACACAAAACCCCAAGTCGATATTCCTTCCTAGTCGATGAAAATTTCCTCGGCAGGGCAACAGCTTGTAGCCGCGCCGGTGCATACGACCCGCTACGGCAAACAAGAAGCAGGTCGTGAGCCCCTGCGCGACGATACCCTGGATTCAGTCACACTGCTAGGAAACGATCACGATCAAACCGGGCGAGCGACTGGTGTCAACGCCGACCATGCTGCATAGGCCTTAACTCTCAACAAAATCTCCAACCGCAAAAAAACGGGCCCTGTCCGGAGCCAACGACTCCCCTAATTCCGGCCGGGCTTGAAACCATCACTAAATAGAAATCTGGAGGGGTGTCCGGCATGACTGTAATCAACACCAACGTCGCTTCGCTCATTGCTCAGACCAATCTGGCCCGAGCGAACGATTCATTGAATACCGCGCTCACCCGCTTGAGCACCGGTTTGAGGATCAACAGCGGTGCCGACGATCCGGCCGGTTTGATCGCCTGCCAGGACTTGCAGTCGGACATCATCGGCGCGAATGCCGGCATCAGCAACAGCCAGCAGGCCACTCGCTGATCGCTACGGCGGACAGCGCCCTCGGCCAGGTCAGCACGCTGCTCGACAACATCCGCGGCCTGGTCTCCCAGCCGGCCAACACGGGAGCCCTCGCCAGGAAGTCGCGGCCGATCAACTGCAGGTCGACTCCGTCGCTTGCAAGCCATCGATCAGATCGCCAACTCCACCTCGTTCGGCGGTCAGCAACTGCTCAACGGCAGCCTGGACTTCATCACCACCGCCGCCGGTACCCAAACTGCCGCAGCTACGGGCACGGTCGGCAGCCAGGCGGCCGCCACCGCCACCGCCACCGTCGGCACCGGCACATCGGCCGTGACCGTGACCGCCACAGCGGCCGGTACCGCGGCAAACGGCTACGATGTGCAGATTCACGGATCAACCAGCGGTGCAACCAGCGCGCGCGCGGCCGTGAGCGTGGCCTTCAGCGGTGCCAGCTCGGGCGGATTGACCGTTACCGTGGCCTCGGGCGCCACCGCCACCGCGGCTCGAGTCGCGACGGCCATCAACGGCAATGCCGGGGCGGCAGCAGTCTTTACCGCCGCGGCGGCGCGGGCAACGTCGCCACCGCGACTTCCGGCTCGACCTCGGGTGGCGCGGACAGCAACCAGGTCACCTTGACGGCAGTCACCGGCGGAACCGCGTACAACAACACCACCGTCACGCTCGTCTCGGGCGCAACGGCCGGCAGCGAAACGGCCGCCTACACGGCCGGCACCAATACGCTGACGATCGGCATCGCCAGCGGAGCCAGCACGGCCGCGGATATCACCAGTGCGATCAACGCATCCAGCGCAATTACGATCTTCACCGCCTCCGGGGCTGGCGCCGGCATCGCGACGACCGGCACGAATACGGACGTGACCAGCGGTGGCTCGGTAACCAACAACATCGACAACTTGCAGATCAACCAGGCTAACTTCGGCACGGCGAGTCAGGTCAATGTCGGTGTGCAGATCGAGGCCCAGGCGACCCAAGGCGAGTTGACCTACTCGGGCGGAACGTCGAACTCGAGCCTGGTGCTGCAAGTCGGCGGCAATAGCGGCTACAACGTGTTCAATTTTGCCAGCGGTGCCACGGTCTCGCAGATCGCCTCGGCGGTCAACGCGGTCTCCAACTCAACCGGCGTCACGGCGTCCGTCAACGCCGGCAACCTGACGTTCCAGTCGCAAGCCTACGGCTCGCAGAATTTCGTCTCGGTCCAGGCCTTGAGCGGCACGTTCGACACGGTCAATGGCGCCAACGCCTCTGCAACCCGCAGCACCGGCACCGATGTCCAAGCCAGCATCAACGGCATCCAGGCGACGGGCAACGGCTTGCAAGTCTCGCTCAACACGCCCACTTTGAACCTGAACTTTTCGGTGGCCAGTTCACTAACCAGTGGTGCCAGCTTCAACTTCGCAATCACCGGCGGCGGCACTCAATTCCAGCTTGGACCGGACGTGGTCTCGAATGAACAGGCTCGCCTGGGCATCCAGAGCGTCAGCACGGCCAACTTGGGTGGTGCCGATGGCACGCTCTACGAACTGCAATCCGGTGGCGCGTTGTCCTTGAGCAACAACGTGGGCGGGGCCGCCAATGTGATCGCCGAAGTCATCGATCAGGTCACCAGCCTGCAAGGCCGGCTCGGCGCCTTCCAGCAAACGACCCTGCAAACGAACATCAACACGTTGCAGGACACGCTTGCGAACCTGACCAGCGCCCAGAGCAATATCCAGGACGCAGACTTCGCGGTCGAAAGTGCCAACCTGACGCGAGCCCAAATTCTGGTTCAGTCGGGCACCTCGGTGTTGTCGATCGCCAATCACAATCCCGAAAACGTGCTCAACCTGCTGAAGTAAGCGGGCCGCTGAACCCTCGCTAGCAACCTCCACCGCCGGCCTCGCCCGATTGGCAAGGCCGGCGGTTTTTTCGTCGGTTTCGCCGCCGGGCGGTAGCTGCCGATTCGGGGGTCCGTAGCGAAAGTAGCGGTTTTTCCCATAGCGGCGCGGCGCGGCCAGCCGAACAAGGACGATGGGGGGCTCTCACACGCGAGCCCGACCCGTTTCGTTCCGCCCCAGGCTCGTGCCCCGATGTCGCCAGACGAACGTATCGCCGCTGCCCGTCGCTTGGCCCTGCAAGGCGACCTGGCGGCCGCCGCCGAAGTCTGCCGGCAAGCGCTCGTCGCGTCGCCGTTGGATGTGCCGGCGACTGCGCAATTGGCCAAGATCGCCCGCCAAGCCGGCCAGCCGGCCGCTGCCGAGCGTTTGCTCCAGCACTGCGCTGGCCTGCTCGAGCGGACTGGGAGCGGCCGAATTGTGGTTGCAGTTGGGCATCACGCTGCACTCCACGCACCGGCTCCGCGAGGCTGCGAGGCTTACCACCAGGCCGTCCTGGCCGACCCCAACCTGGCCGCCGGATGGAGCAATTTGGCGGCCATCTATTGTGAATTGCAACAGTGGTCGCAGGCCGAACGGCTGGCCCGTCGCGCGCTCGAACTGGCCCCCGATTCCCAGCAGGCTCTGGTCAATCTGGGCGATGCCTTGTGCAACCAGGGAGACGTCGCCGGTCAGACCGCCTGTCTGGAACGGGCCGTGCGGCTCAATCCCGAGTTTGCTTTGGCGCATTGGAATCTGTCACTGGCGCTGTTGTTGCAAGGCCAATTCGAGCGCGGCTGGGAACACTACGAATGGCGTCAGCGGGCCGGCCGAGTCACGTTCGACGCTTACCCCTATCCGCGCTGGAACGGGGCTCCGCTGGAAGGCACCATCCTGCTCGTTCACGGCGAACAGGGAGTCGGCGACGAAATCTTATTCGCCTCGTGCTACGACGAGTTGCTCCGCCGAGCCGAACATTGCGCGCTGGTTTGCGACCCGCGTCTGGCCCCGCTCTTTCGCCGCTCGTTTCCCGCGGCCAGCGTCATTGGCTACGAGCGTCGCAAGGATCACCGCCCGATCGCTCTGTCACGGCCGGTCGATTGGCAAGTCCCCGCGGGCAGCCTCCCCCAGGTGCTTTCGCCGCCGGCTGAGTGACTTCCCGCGTCGCAAACAGTTCCTGGTCGCAGACCCTCTGCTCGTCGACCAGTGGCGAAGCCGATTTCGCGCAATCGGCGGCGCGATCCGAGTGGGCATCTCGTGGCGGGCCGGCGGCCAACCCGCCGAACACCGCAAACGCTCGATCAACCTGGCCGATTGGGAGCCCCTGCTCGGTGTGCCGGGCGTCCAGTGGATCAACCTGCAATATGGCGACACGAGCCAAGAGCGGGCATGGGCCCAAGAGACCTGGGGAGTCACGATTCATGATTGGCCCGAGGGCGATCCGCTGATCGATCTGGACAGTTTTGCCGCACGGCTGGTAGCCCTCGACCTGGTGATCTCGGTCGGCAACGCGACCGTCCATCTGGCCGGCGGCGCTGGGGGTACCGGCCTGGGCAATTCTGCCGCCGATTCCGAATTGGCGCTGGGGACTACAGGGTGATCAGTCGCCCTGGTATTCCAGCGTTCGGCTCGTGCGGCAGCCGGCGGCCGGCCCCTGGGAACTGGAGTTCCGCGGGCTCGCCCAGGACTTGCAAGCCCGGTTCGCCAGTCAGATCGGCACTCATGCGGACCCAGGGCACGCCCTCGAAAAGCTCGCCGCCGAACCGGCGGGACGCGTCCGGGCGCATGCGCCCGCCCCGATCGTCGCCGCGGAAGTCACCGACATGCAGGCCGTTCTGGAACAAACGCTCGGCCACTTCGAGGCCGGACGCTTCGAGCAGGCCGAGTCGCTCTGTCGAGCGGTGCTCTGCCTGGCGCCGCGTCAGGTTCGCGGGCTAAAACTGCTGGCCCAGTTGTGCCGGCGGACGGGGGTGAAGCCGCGGCTCGATGCCATCCGCCGTGGCCGCAGGCGGTTCAAGAGCGTCCGGAACTTTGCCACGAATTGGGTCTGGTTCTGGCCGACTTGGGCCGCACCGAGGAAAGCCGCCAGCAGTTCGAGGCGCTGGTGCTCGACGCGAACGTCGTGCCTGCCCAAGCCGCTTTGGCTCAGCATCGCGCGGACCGCTCGACCACTCAACCTGCTGACCCCCCATTGCCCCGGGCAAGCAGGTTCAGCGGTCCGTTTCACCTTGCAATAGGCTGTCGAACATGACGACGACCCATCCCGCGTTTGCCGATGCCGTGACGCACTACGACCAAGGTCAACCGGAGCCGGCCGCCTGTGCTTTGCCACAAGATCCTGTCGGCAAACCCGCTGCACCTCGATAGCATGCGAATGCTCGCGTCCTGGCCCGCGACGCCGGACGATTCGACGAATCGCTCGATTGGATCGCCCGGGCCCAACGGCATGCACCCCAGGATCCGATTTGCTTCGAGCGCGGCACGACGCTGTACCAGCACGGCCAACTCGACCAGGCGGTCGAAGATTGGCGGGCGAGCCAGTTGAATCCGGACTTTCAAGAAGCGGCACTGAATCTGGCTGCCATCCTGGAGCAACAGGACCGCTTCGAGGAGGCCTTGCCCTGGCCCAGCGGGCCGTCCGTCTGCGGCCGACCTGTCCCAAGGCGAACTACAACCTGGGCAACATTCATCGGTCGCTGGGGTGCCTGCAATCGGCCGTCGTTGCCTACCGGGCGTCTCTCGAACTCGATCCGCGAAACGCCAAGGTTCACTGGAACCTGGCCCACACGTATCTGCTGCAGGGCGATTTCTCCCGCGCTCCTGGCCTGAACACGAATGGCGGCAAGACGCCGGCGAAGTGCTCTTCGACCGGCACGGCCAGCCGCGCTGGACGGCTCATCTCTGGCCGGCAAGACCTTGCTCGTGCATGCCGAGCAGGGCGTTGGCGACGAGATCATGTTCGCCTCGTGCTATGGCGATCTGGTGGCCCAGGCGGCGGCATTGCATCTTCGTCTGCGATCCGCGCCTGAAATGCCTGTTCTGGCGCGATCGTTTCCGGCCGCCACGGTGCGCGGCTATCAACGCGTCCGCGATTGGGCTCCTTTAGAGGTTGAACGGCACGTCGATTGGCAGATCCCCGCCGGCAGCCTGCCGCTCTATTTGCGGCGCAATGCCGGCCGACTTTCCCTGTGCGGAGCGATACCTCTGGGCGGACCCCCAGGCCGTCGAGCGCCGGCGGCAGCGATTTGCGGCGCTCGGGGCAGCGGCTTGAAGATCGGCATCTCGATGGCGCGCGGGCGGCCGGCCCAGCGAGCGGCTCGCAACGCACGACCGGATTGGCCGAGATGGCTGCCCCTCGTGGGACTGGCCTCGGTGCAATGGATCAACTTGCAATATGGCGATACGATCGACGAGATCGACCGGCGCGGTGCGCGACCTCGGCGTGCAGATCCACGACTTCTCCGAAGGCGACCCGCTGGTCGACCTCGACGAGTTCGCAGCCAAGACCTCCGGCGCTGGATCTGGTCATTTCGGTCGGCAATGCCACGGTTCACATGGCCGGCGCCTGGGGGTGCCCGCCGGGCGGTCTTGCCGCCGGTGCCCGGGTTGGCGCTGGCAGATCGCCGGCTCGACGAGCCCCTGGTACTCGCAGCCCCTCCGGCTGTACCGACAACAGATCTGGGTGGCGGTGGGCCTGCACGTTTTCGAACAGACTCAAGATCGATCTGCTGACGATGTTGCACGATTCCGGCCTGGAGCCATCGACAGTCGCCATCGCTGCGGCCTTCCACCGGCTTCCCGGCAGCCCGGTCCTAGCCGCGGCCGCAGGGCCGACGCAACTGCTGCACGGTATGCTGGACGCGGAGCAATTCTCCGCCCAGGCCGTACCGGCCGCGCTGGCCAAAGCGCTGGCCCATCATCAGTCGGGCGAACTCGACCGGGCCGAGCGGATCTACCGCGAGATCCTCAACCATTTGCCGCGGAATGTGGAAGCGCAGCGGCTGCTCGGGCTGCTGGCGCGTCAGACCGGACGAGTCCAATTGGCAGTCACTCGATGCGCCGCGCGCCGTCGGCGGGCGACCCGTCGCTCGACACGAGCCTGCATCTTGCCGGCAGTTTGCGTGATGCCGGCCGCTTGGAAGAGGCGCTGGCGGCTTTTCAGATGCCGCGGGCCGGTTTCCCGAATTCAGCCGAAGCGCGGGTCGGACAGGGCAAAACGCTGGCGCAACTTTATCGACCCGACGAAGCGATCGCGCGCGCCTCCGCGAGGCGAATCCGCCTCGACCTCGGCCTTGCCCGAAGCACATCATGCGGCTCGCCCGCCTGCTGTTGGACGACGGCCTGGCGGCCGAGGCGATCGCGGCCTGCGACGCGGCACTGGCCGATTCGCCCCTATGAGCTGTGTCCTCGCCCGATTATACGCGAGCACTGGCCCTGGAGTCGGCTCGACCGCCTCGACGAGGCGGTTAGACCCTGCAAGCTGCGCTCGTGGCCAGCGAACCCGACAGTCTGCCGGTCGATCCTCTTACTGGCACAGCTGCAACAAGAACAAGGGCGGCTGATCGAAGCAGAACGGACCTATCGCCAGGCTCTGGCCAGCGACGACCGGAATGTGCCACGCTCAACAACCTGGGCCTTGTCTTGCAAGAGCAGGGCCACACCCGCGAAGCCCGGCGGATGTACGACCGAGCGCCGTACCCACTATGGGAAATTCGCACGCGGCGCGCACGAATCGCGCTCTGGCCTGCCTCGAATCGGGAGATCTCCGCGAAGGCTGGCAAGACTACCTTGGCGCTGGCAATGCCCCGACAGCGTGGTCCGCGCGACTTCTTTGCCAACCGCTTTGGGATGGGTCCGCCACTGGCCGGCCGCACGATCCTGGTTCACGGCGAACAATCGATCGAGCAAGAGATCGTCCTGGCCACTTGCCTGGCGGACCTCGCGTATCGCGTTCCGGACAGGTCGTGGTGACGTGCGATCCGCGCTTGGCGCCGCTGCTGACCCGTTCCTTTCCGATGGCCGAATGTTGTTTGGCGTCGCTCGCGGCTGCGAGCATCTATGGCGATCTCCCACCAGCTTCGACGCATCGACCTTCAAGTTCCGGCTGGCGATTTACCAGGCATTTGCTGACCGCGATGAACCCATGTTTCCACGAGCGGCTCAGCGTCCTGCTGGCCGACCCGGTCCGGATTGCGGCTTGGCGCCGCCGGCTGAGTCAACTCGGTCCGGGATTGAAAGTAGGAATTTCCTGGCGGGTCGGCCAGATATGCCGCTGATCGGCTCGCGTCGCTGGCGCGCCGCTCGGACATTGGCACACCCTGCTGAACGAGCCCGGCGCCAGTTCATCTCGTTGCAGCCCGGCGACTGCACGGCAAGAACTGGAAACCTGTCCGACAGCCGGCGGCCAGCGTACATGAGCTCGCACTCCGGCGACGATCTGGCCGACGTCAACCAGCGGCGGTGCCTGCGCCCTCGACCAGGTGATCACCGTCGGCGATATCAATCTGCACCTGGCCGCCGCCCTGGGAATCTCGGCCTGGGGTCTGTTTCGCCCCCGGCCAGAGATGGCCCTGGCTTATTCAGGACAACCGAATCTTATGGTATCCGCACGTGCCGTTTTCAGCCAACAGGACGAGGGCGACTGGTCGGATCCGTTTTCGCGGCTGGAAGCGGAATTTCTCGGAATATGCCGGCAAGTCTGCGACGAAAAAGAATCGAAGAGGCGCAATCTCTGCCTAA
>CAVOTX010000009.1:0-544409 GCA_963699445.1 uncultured Planctomycetia bacterium | reverse complement strand
ATACTTTCTCGAATCGACACACGGCCCGGAAGCGGTCGCACTCTATTCGATCGCCGCCGCGCCGATCTCGCTGTTGACCATTTTCACAGGCGCCGTAAGCCAAACGACGCTAGCTCGTGCCGCCGCCTGCTTTCAGCAAGGAAAGTTCGCCCAATTCAATCGCCTGGTAACCCGGGCTACGCTGGCAGCGGTCGCAATGAGCCTCGCATTCACCGGCCTGGTTTCATTTTATGGCGCAGACCTTTTGGAGATCTTGTTCTCCGAGCAGTATCGGAAAGCGGCTCCATTACTGCTGATCATTTCTGCGGGATTGACTGTCACTTGCTTCGCAACCTTCGCGGCAACGACGATCGCCGCGGCCCGGGCCGTGCGACTGCAATTGCTCAACGTCGTCGTGGTGCTGGCTTGTCAGACTCCGGCCTGCATTCTGTTGATTCCGAGCCTGGGAGACCCTGGGCGCCGCCTATGCAGAGCTCGTCCGGCTGTGCGTCTTCTTTGTGGTCTTGATGCTGGGTGGGATCCTGATTCTCGCCAGACAGCATCGCCTGCACGCTTTGGACGACAATGCGGCTACGGTCGGCCCGCCACTTCCGTTGACGACCATCGCGACCCTGCGGCGCGGGCCCGCGACCACGCCGGCGAGGCCGCTGAGGGCCAATGCCCGATGAACTGCGCACGCTGCAACATTACCTCGCGGCGCCGGCCTCGTTCGCTCGTCGGCCGTCTTGAACCAGGTCGTGGCGATCACGCCTG
This sequence comes from uncultured Planctomycetia bacterium, assembly GCA_963699445.1. Taxonomy (GTDB): domain Bacteria; phylum Planctomycetota; class Planctomycetia; order Pirellulales; family PALSA-1355; genus CAWCAX01. The sequence continues at coordinate 543,656 of CAVOTX010000009.1, read as the reverse complement.
CGGGGGCACGGCAACTGTCTCCGTACGTGGCCGCGACGACGTTTCTTTGGGCCATGACATGCCTGTCGACGAACATCAAGATTGAAGTCCTGCCTTATATTGATTGGATTCTCTTCGTACCGGCGCTCGTCGGCGTAATTCTCCAATTCAGACCCGATCGTATTTGCGCCGGGCCCTTTTCTTATTGGCGATTCTGGTCGGCGGCGTCCTGGCAGACAACGTGCCTCTGGCAATGATCTGGATTGGAAAGCTGAGTCTCATTTTCATCGGATTAGCCTGTTTTCCGCGGATCGCAGCGATCAATCGGGTGCTGTGGTGCGCTTTGGTTGTTTCTCTGTATGGGAATGTCGTTTGCTTGACGCTGGGTGAACTCGGGTGGACTTTCTTCGCCGACGTGGTGACCAGTGAAGGACGCGTTGGCACTGCGCTCAATCTTCCGGGGTCCTTGTGGCACATCGGAATGTCGCTTGTTTTCTATTACTCGTATCTGCTCGTTAGCACGCCCAAGCACAGGCTTTGGAATCTGGTGTCGCTCATCGCCTGCCTGTATATCATCTTCTCCGACGGTGGCCGCACAGCCATTTTGATTGTCTTGATGATACCCTGCCTGTTCGTTTATGTATTTTTCCGCGAAGGGCGAATCGGCCGACTTATACCGTTTGCCATCGGCGGCGTGCTCGTGGTGGCAGTCGTCTTCGCCGCCTTCGAACTCGAAGAGTCAGTGGCCATGACGCGCGTCATGCCCATCTTCACCGGCGAAGCTCACAACCGCGACGGATTGAAGGCCTTTGACACCACGCGTTACGACATGCTGCAACGAGCCTTGGACCTGATTCACGAGCACCCGATCTTGGGAAACGGCTGCCAGTCGGCCGCGATTACGACCGAATTGGAGGGCAGCGAGCGCATGGTCGTTCACAATGCGTATCTGCAACTTTGGGCGGATTACGGCCTGCTCGGCCTCGCAACCTTTCTGGTCATCGTGCTCGGCTGGATTACGGAAGCTCCCGCCCGACTCCGCAGGATCGTCGCGGTGCGTGACCTGCCGCAGCGGGCTCGCTATTACAATGCTTTGTTCATCTTACTGTGGTTCGGAACAAGTCTAATGTTTCACCCATTTTCTTCGGAGTGGTCCGAGTGGATTCTATTCCTGGTGCCGACTTGCCTCTTGGCAAACCTGCATCCAGCGATCGGCAATCGGCCGGCCGCACAAGTCGCTGTGGCGTAACGGCCGGCCACGACCCGTCGCGCGTGTCTTGCCCGCCCGGTCGTCCAAGTCCGACATGAAAGCATCGTGCAAGCGTGTGCAAGCTCGCTTCCGGCTTGTGCCACTTCGTCGATTGTGATAATAACCGCCCAATTGTCATGGTAGCTGATCAAAGATGTCTGCCTGCGCATGCCTTCGAGCCACCGCTGCCGGCAACGAAGTCATTGTACGAATTCGGAAGACGAGGCCCTCAAGTGAACCGCGGATTGCCCGAGTGTGCGCCGGCAGACGGCATTGCGCCGTCACGAGACGCCGATTGCCCGGTCTATTCGGTCGTGATCACGACCTTTAACCGTAGCGCACTGATCGGTCCGCGATCCGGTCCGTATTGTGCCAGGATTCGCCTTCCGTTGAGATTGTGGTCGTCGATGACGCATCGACGGACGACACGGCCCAAGTGATGCGCGACCGCTTTCCGCAGGTGCGCTATGTGCGACAAGAGCGCAACCAGGGACCTGGTCCGGCACGCGATCGCGGCCTTCGCGAGGCTCGCGGCCGCTGGGTGCTAATGCTCGATGACGACGACGAGCTCGTTCCGGATGCGCTGCAATCAGCCACCACGGCGTTGGCCGAGTGCCCGGCCGCGGCACGATTTCCCGTTGTGCAATTCGCCCGCAGCAACGGTGGGCTTACCGCGGCTTATCGAGTGCTGCGTCTGGAGGATTATCTCCGCGGACACATCCGCGGCGATTTCTTGCCCATCATCCAACGGGACGTCTACCTGGCGCTGGCGTTCGTTATCCGCAAACGCGACTGGGGGGAGAGCACCTGCTGTGGTGGGCGATCGCCGAGCGTTTTGGTTTGCCCACCTGGAACCGGATCCTGGTGTGGGTCCACAGCGATGCCCCCGGTCGGCTGACATCGTTTCAGCAGCAAATCAGCCGAGCCGATGAGCACGCGGCACTCCAGGAAATGACGATCGCCCGGTTCGGTCCCGCTTTACGGCGGCACATGCCCGCGGTCTTGCGCAAGAAGCACCTGGGAGCGGCCTCCTATTGGCTGCTGGCAAGTAGCGCCGTTGCGCGTGGCCGCATCTGCGGGCCGCATTTGCCCTCGGCGCACGGGGTCCTGCCCTGGCATTGGGGCTCATGAGCTTGGCCCCAAGCAGCGTCGTGTGCTGGAGCTATTTGATCTTCCGCAGACTCACGACGCGACACGCTGAACACGCAGACCGGAAACCGGCCAGCGCCACATGAATCGAAGTGTGAAGGACAAGAAATGCGAGTTCTCACCGTCCTGAGCTGGCTGAATCCGGGGGGCATCGAGGTTCAGTTGCTCCAGGCCGTGCCCTGGTTGCAGCAGCAGGGGGTGACGATCGATTTCTGCTGCACCGGCCCCGTCGGCATGTTGGATTCCCATTTCGAAGCACTCGGCTGCCGGATCCATCGCCTGACCAAGACGCCCAACTGCTACGCGACGGCGCGGCACCTGCAACGATTGCTCCGGCACGAGCATTACGATGTCGTCCACAGCCACTTGGGCCATTCGTCCGGCGGTTTCACGCTCGGTTCCGATCGCCTGGGCGTGCCATCGGTTGTCTCATTTCACAGTGCGATGCCGCTCAGCCTGTACCGCTGGCGAAAGCGGCCTGTGCTAGGGCAGTTGCGATCGGCCTGGCTCAGTTGGCATCGTCGCTTGATCCGTCGCCATGCGCAGATGTTGGTCGGACATTCGCAGATCAACCTCGATGGTTTTGCGCCGGACTGGCGGCGGCATCACGATCGCTGCCGAATCATCATGAACGGCGTCGATTTTCCGGCCGAGCACTTGCCGACGGAGGAGGCTCGGCAGCGCCTCGGAGTGGATGCCGATGCAAATGTCTTGTTGCACGTAGGAAGCATGAAGCCGGAAAAAAACCACGCGGGCCTTTTGGCAATTTTTCAACGCGTGCTAAAGCAAAAGCCACGGGCCCAACTCGTGCTCGTGGGAGACGGGCGGCTCGCGCCAATCGATCGAACGACATGCCCAACTCCTGGGAGTGCGGCATCGCATCCGTTTTGCCGGTCTGCAAAACGACGTCTGGCCTTATTACGCCGCCGCAGACGTGTTTGTCTTCCCGTCCGAGAGCGAGGGGTTCGGCAATGCAATTGTCGAAAGCCAGGCAGCAGGCCTGCCGGTGGTCGCCTCGGACATCGGCGCTGATCACGAGTCCTTGTCGCCGGAGCAGCATCGGTTCTTATTTCGCTTGCCGAATTACGATCGGGCGGCCCAACTCGTGCTCGAGGAGATCGAGCACGCCGAAGCCGGCGACAATGCCTGGGTCGAACAGTCGGCCCAACACGTACGAAATCGCTTCTCCATTCAGCGATTCGCCCGGGACCTGGTGACGTTGTATCAGGATCTGACCTCGACAGACTCGCGCGCGGGCGCCGGACGCTTGCCAGGCCTGCGAAAGCGCCGGATCGGGACAGGCAGGCAGCATGAATCGAGTCTGCCACGTGCAGGTCCTGCCGATCCTCAGCGGCGTGCAGCGCGCCATGCTGGATATGTTTTCGCAGCTTGATCGCTCGCGTTTCGAACTCCACGTCGCCTGCCAGGGTCGCGGTGCATTGACCGACGAGCTCGAAAGGCAAGGCATCCGCTGGCATGCTATTCCGTGCTGGACCGCCCGATTCGCATCGGCCGCGACTGGCAAGCCTATTGGCAATTGTGCCGGCTGTTTCGCGAACACCGCTTCGATATCGTGCATACGCACTCTTCGAAGCCTGGCGTCCTGGGCCGGCTCGCCGCACGCCGCAGTCGCGTGCCGGCGGTGATCCATCACGTCCACGCCTTCGCATTCCACGAGTTCAGTTCTTGGCACCAGCGCTGGGCTTACTCTCGATTGGAGCGATGGTGCAGCTCGTATTGCGACCGGCTCATATTCGTCAATCGCGAAGAGCGCGATCTCGTTATCCGCCGTGGTTGGCTGCCGGCTGAAAAGTGCCAGACGATCTATAACGGCGTCGATCTGGCCGCGACGAATCCGCGGGCGGCGAGCCGGCACGGTACGCCTATCGCGAACGCTGGAAAGTCGATCGCGATGAACTCGTAATCCTGTTCATTGGACGGCTGGACTACCCGAAACAGCCGCTCCTGATTCCCGATATCGCAGATCACCTGGATAAGATTCGGCCGGCCGGTCGCTGGCGCCTGTTGGTGGCCGGCGACGGACCGGAACAGGCGGTGCTGCGCGGCGCATCGTCGAACTCAAGTTGGAGCATCGCGTCCAGTTGTTGGGCTGGCAGCAAGACACGCACCAGATGCTGCAGGCCGCCGACATTGTCCTGCTGACATCGCTGGCCGAAGGACTGCCCCTGGCGCTGATCGAAGCCCAGGCTGCCGGGCGGCCGATTGTTGCCGGAAACGCAAAAGGCGTCCGCGAGGTCGTTACGCCGACAAGCGGATTTCTTTGTCCGCCGCGCGACGCCAGCGATTTCGCCCGGAAGCTCGCGCCTTGATCGACGAACCGCTGCTGAGAGGCCGGCTTGGGCTTGCCGCTCGCCAGCACGCCGAAATCGAGTTTAACGCGATGACGAATTACCGCCGCATCGCAGAAGTTTACGATGCCTTGCTGGGCCAGACTGAAGTGACAACCGTCCGATCGGCCGCCGCATGACGATTTTTTCGCATAGCGATGATTCGCCTGCCTGGCCTGGATCGCGGGAAAGCCCGATGAAGCGCCTTTGTCATGTGCAAGTCCTGCCGCTGCTGAGCGGCGTGCAGCGCTCGATGCTCGAGATCTTCAAGCAACTCGACCGCTCGCGATTCGAAATTCACGTCGCCTGCCAAGGCCCGGGGCCGCTCACCGAGGAACTCGACCGCCAAGGAATCCGCTGGCACGCGGTAACCTCGCTCGATCGCCCGATCCGTCCGCAAAAGGACTGGCAGGCCTACTGCCAACTCTATCGGTTGTTTCAGGAGCAGCAGTTTCACATTGTCCACACGCACAGCTCGAAGCCCGGTATCCTCGGGCGCCTGGCCGCCCGCGCGCCGGCGTGCCGCATGTCGTGCATCACGTTCGAGCGTACTCCTTCCACGAGTTCAGTCCGCGCCCGAAACGCTGGCTCTATAGCCGGCTGGAACGATGGGCCGGGCGTTATTGCGACCGCGTGTTGTTCGTCAATCACGAAGAACACCAGATGTCCGTTCGCAACGGCTGGCTGCCGCCGGAAAAGTGCCAGACGATCTACAACGGTGCCGATTTGTCGGCCCTCGATCCACGGCATGGCGCGGCCGCCCGGGGGCACATCACCGGCCGTGGAACCTCGCGGAAGACGAGTTGGCGATCGTGTTCGTCGGGCGGCTCGACTATCCCAAGCAGCCGCTGATGATTCCCCCAGATCGCCCGCGAACTCGAAGCGCTGCGTCCAGCGGCGTCGCTGGCGGCTGCTGGTGGCCGGAGACGGTCCGCAACAGGCGGCAGTCACGCGCCTCGTGGCCGAGTCGCAACTGGGTCATCGCGTGCATTTCTTGGGCTGGCAGCAAGACCCGCACGGAGTCCTGCAAGCGGCCGACGTCGTGCTGCTCACGTCGCTGGCCGAAGGCTTGCCACGCGCACTGATCGAAGCCCAGGCGGCTGCCAGGCCCATCGTGGCCAGTGCCGCGAAAGGCATCCGCGAGGTTGTGACGGACGATACCGGCTTTCTCTGCTCGCCGCGCGATCCGCGCGACTTTGCCCACAAGCTGGCCCGACTCCTCGACGACGCCTGGCTGCGCAACCGCCTGGGTCGTGCGGCTCGGCTGCGGGCGGAACAGCACTTCGACACCGTCGCCAACCATCGCCGCATCGCCGAATTGTACGACGAACTGCTGGAATTCGAGGCGCCGGCCGCCGTGATCCGCGGCGCCGCGTAGCCGTCGCAAGGGCTCGCAGCGGCCGGCCCGCGGCAGGCAATCGTCAGGCGTGTCACAGGGCGCTGTTTTCCTCGTGTTCCGGCCCTTGAACGCCGTGCCGAAGCGATCCGGCAGGCTTTGCCTGTGGGAAGAATTGCACGAGGCGGCCACCCGATTTGGCCGCCGGCACCCCTGGCAACGTAGCGAGATTCGGTGAGCGGCGGATTTTCATCTCCATTCCGCTGGTGCCGCCGGCCGAAACTATTGTTGATTCGTTCGTTATCCGAACGAAGATCATTAGGCAGCCGCCAGGGAGGGCGACGTTGCTAGCCGCCAGCCGCTTGCACTACCTCTACCTTGCCTACTTTTCCAAGCCGCACGGCGACCGTGCGGTCTATCGCGCGATTCGCCGCCATCGCTGGCATCGATTCCTGGAAATCGGCGTCGGCCACGCCGCGCAAGCGCAGCGCATGATCAACGTCGCCCTGGGGCAGCAAGCCAAAGATCAGGTGCGATACGTCGGCATCGACTTGTTCGAAGCGCGGACCGTGCCCAGCAGCGGAATCAGTCTGAAAGATGCGCACCGGACGTTTAAAGCACTGGGTATCTCGGCTCAATTGGTGCCGGGCGATCCGCTCGGCGCATTGGCCCGCGCGGCCAACGCCCTGCGCGACATCGACCTGGTGATAATCTCGGCGGATCAAAACGTCGAGTCGCTGGACCGAGCCTGGTTCTATCTGCCCCGGGTGCTGCATGCGACTTCGGTGGTTTTTCTGGAGAAAGTGAACCCTGATGCCACGCTGTCGGTCATTGCTTTGAACCGCAGCGAAGTGGACGCCCGCGCCCGCAAGCCACAGCGGCGGGCGGCTTAGGAGCGATCCGAGAACCTCCTCTTATTGGGGGACAGTCCCCTCGGACAGGGTTCTGGCAATGCCTGGGTTGGGTGCGTCGCTCGGCCCTCCTAACGGAGAAGTAAGGTTCTGGAGTTGCCCGACTTGCGCCGAGCGATACGATTGCCAAAGCGTGACTTCCGTGTCGCGAACCGGGTATGATTAGAAGACGTACAGTCTGCGAGTGTTCTCCCGCCGCTTTGTCCCCGAGAGGTTTTCTGGTGCAAAAGCACTACGACCCGATGCCTTCGGATGCGACGCTGGAATCGCCCACTCACCCGGTGCCGGTTGGGTCGCTGCCGGTCGGAACGGCCAAAGCCTGCCCGCACGTGCAGTTCATTGAGGGTAGCGACCCGCAAATCAGCGTCGAAACGACCGATTTGCTTCGCCTCCGTTTGCGTGCGGCCGCCTTGAGCTTGTTCTGCGGGATCGCGGTATTCTTCGTTTATCGACTGCTCACTGGCGAGTGGAAGGTCCCGGGCGGCGATCTGTTGCTCGATGCCCAGTTTGTCGTTTTGATCATTCTGGCCGTCGCCTGGCTTTCACTGCGTCGGCAATGCTCGATTGCCTGCCGCTATTTGCGATTTCATGAGCTGCTGGTCTTCGGGCCGCCTGCCGCATTCATGCTGCTGCTGGAGCACACGCGGATGTCGCATTGCGTGGCCCGCGGGTTCTTGCAGAACCCAGTCGGCCCGTGGTATGCACTGATCTTCACCTATGCAATCTTCATTCCAAACACCTGGCGGCGGGCAGCCATGGTGATTGGCTGCATGGCCGCGGCGCCGCTGGTGTTGATCGGCGTGATGTGGGCGCAGCATTCGCTGTGCGCCACGCTGCTGCAGAACAATCCGGGCTTCCTGGTGGAAATCACGCTGATGTTGGCCATCGCTTTCGCGACCAGCGTGTATGGAACGCACATGGTCGGCACGCTGCGGCAAGAGGCGTTCGAAGCCAAGCGGTTGGGGCAATACCGGCTGCTCCGCCTGATCGGAGCCGGCGGCATGGGCGAAGTCTATCTGGCCGAACACCAGTTGATGAAGCGCCCCTGCGCGATCAAGCTGATTCGCCCCAGCAAAGCCCGCGATCCCCGGGCACTGGCCCGTTTCGAGCGCGAAGTGCAAGCCATCGCCAGGCTATCGCATTGGAACACGGTCGAAATCTTCGATTACGGCCGCACCGATGACGGCACGTTCTATTACGTGATGGAATTCCTGCCCGGATTGAGCCTGGCGCAGCTGGTCGATCAATATGGCCCGCTCCCGGCGGCGCGGGTCGATCTATCTGCTCGAGCAGGTGTGCGATGCCCTGGGCGAGGCTCACGAGGCCGGCCTGATCCATCGCGACATCAAGCCGGGCAATATCTTTGCGGCGATCCGCGGCGGCTATTATGACGTCGTCAAGCTGTTGGACTTCGGCCTGGCCAAGTCGATCTCCGACGTCGATGACGTCGCATCTGACGCAAGCCGGATCGATCACCGGTTCGCCCGCTCTACATGTCGCCCGAACAAGCCACCGGCGATTTGGAATCCGACCCCCGCGGCGATATCTATTCGCTAGGCGCCGTGGCCTATTACCTGCTGACGGGCGTGCCGCCTTTCGGCGGCGATCAGCCGCTGAAGGTGATTATCGCCCACGCGACGCTCGACGTCGTGCCGCCATCGCAGTTGCGGTCCGACGTGCCGGCCGATCTCGAGGCGGTCATCCTGCGCTGCCTGGCCAAGCGCCCGGTCGAGCGTTATCAGGATGCGGCCAGCCTGTCGGCGGCCTTGGCGCTGCGCGGCAGCCGGCCAGTGGGGGCGCGACGATGCCGCGCGGTGGTGGCAAGACCGTGACGTCGCCGAGCCGGCCGAGTACGAGCGCGAAGCCGCGATGCTGTGAGCGGCGTGCCGCTTGCACCCCACTCCCTAAAGCGCGGCGGCCGACTTATAATTGAGGGCTTGCCGGTCGCCAGGGCAGGTAAACGCCGCGACACCGGCGCATTCCGCCTGGCCCCCTCGTTCAATCGCATCCTGACCCCTGGTTTCCCACGACTGCCATGCCCCTATCCAACGCTCCGCGGACGATGTTCGAGAAAATCTGGGATGCCCACGTGGTCCATGCCCAGCCGGGAAAGCAGACGATCCTGTACATCGATCTGCAACTGGTGCATGAAGTCACCAGCGCCCAGGCGTTCGAGGGCTTGCGGCTGGCGGGCCGCAAAGTGCGGCGGCCGGAGCTGACCGTGGCCACGCCCGACCACAACGTGCCCACCACCGATCGCCGCTTGCCGATCGCCGACCCGATCTCCAAGCAGCAGATCGACACGCTGCGGCAAAACTGCCGGGAGTTCGGCATCCGCATTTACGACCTGCGACGATCCGCAGCAGGGGATCGTCCACATCATCGGGCCGGAGCTTGGGCTGCACCCAGCCGGGCATGACGATCGTTTGCGGCGACAGCCATACGGCCACGCACGGCGCCTTCGGGGCCCTGGCCTTCGGCATCGGCACCAGCGAAGTCGAGCACGTGCTGGCCACGCAAACGCTGTTGCAATCGAAGCCCAAGACGCTGGAGCTGCGCGTCGACGGCCGGCTGGCCCCGGGCGTGACGGCCAAGGACCTGATCCTGTACCTGATCGGCCAGATCACCACCGACGGCGGCACCGGCTATTGCATCGAATACACGGGCAGCGCGATCCGCGCGCTGAGCATGGAAGAGCGGATGACCGTCTGCAACATGTCGATCGAGGCCGGCGCCCGGGCCGGCATGATCGCGCCGGACGACACGACGTACGACTATCTCCGCGGCCGCGCGTTCGCTCCCGCGCGATTTCGACGCCGCGGTGGCCCGCTGGCGCAAGCTGCCCAGCGACGCCGGGCGCCGCGTACGATCGAGTCGCGGTGTTCCACGCGGCCGACGTCTCGCCGCAAGTCACCTGGGGCACCAACCCCGGGCAAGTCGCGCCGGTGACCGGCCAGGTGCCCGACCCGGCCGCATTTGGCCGACGACGCCGATCGCAAAGCGGCCGCCGGGCGCTGGACTACATGGCGCCTGCGAGCCGCGGCAGCCGATCGACGGACATCCAGCTCGACCGCGTGTTCATCGGCTCGTGCACCAATGCCCGGATCGAAGATCTGCGGGCCGCGGCGGCCGTGGTGCGCGGCTACCACGTTTCCGATCACGTCGGCGCGATGGTCGTGCCCGGCAGCGGCCAGGTCAAGACGCAGGCCGAAGGCGAAGGGCTCGACCAGATCTTCCAGGAGGCCGGTTTCGAGTGGCGCGAGGCGGGCTGCAGCATGTGCCTGGCGATGAATCCCGACAAGCTGGAGCCGGGCGAGCGCTGCGCCTCGACCAGCAACCGCAATTTCGAAGGCCGGCAAGGCAAAGGCGGCCGCACGCACCTGGTCTCGCCGGCCATGGCCGCCGCGGCCGCCGTGACCGGCCATTTCGTCGACATCCGCCAGTGGAAGTACAAGCAGTAATCGCGTTCAATCGTCACCGCAGCCGAATCATTAGCCCAATCCATGCAACCCTTTACTCCAACACACCGGGCTGGTCGCCGCCATGGACCGGGCCAACGTCGATACCGATCAGATCATTCCCAAGCAGTTCCTCAAGCGGATCGAGCGGACCGGCTTCGGCCAGTTCCTGTTCTTCGACTGGCGATTTCACGACGACGGCTACGCCGAACCCCGATTCGAGCTCAACCGGCCGGAGTTCGCCGGCGCCAGCGTGCTGCTGGCCCGGCGCAATTTCGGCTGCGGCTCGAGCCGCGAGCACGCCCCCTGGGCACTGGAGGACTATGGCTTTCGCGTGCTCATCGCCCCGAGCTTCGCCGACATTTTCTACAACAACTGCTTCAAGAACGGCATGCTGCCGATCCGGCTCGACGAAGCCGACGTCGACGATCTGTTCCGCCGCGCCGCGCGCACCCGGGCTACAAGCTCACGGTCGATCTGGCGAGCCTGCACGATCACGCGATCGACGCGGGCCTGTCGCTGGCCGTTCGAAGTCGACGGCTTTCGCCGCCACTGCTTGCTCAACGGCCTGGACGACATCGGCCTGACGCTGGAGCACGTCGACAAGATCACGGCCTACGAGCGCGCCCACGGCATGCAGCCGGTCGCTTGAACCCCGCAACGCTTTGACCCACCGAGGTCGCACGCTTGAACCGCCGCGAAAAAATCGAAGCCATGCTGGCCGACGATCCGCACGACATGTTCCTGCGCTACAGCCTGGCGCTGGAATTGGAGAAGGAAGGCGACCACGAGCGCAGCCTCAGCGGGCTGGCGCGGCTTGATGGCCGACCCGACGCCCTACGTGCCGGCGTTTTTCATGGCGGCCCAGCAGCTGGTGCGGCTCACCCGGCTGGGCGAGGCCCGCGCCGCTCTGCGCGACGGCATCGAACAGGCCCGCCGGCAAGGCAACGCCCACGCCGCCGGCGAAATGGCCGAGTTTCTGACCAGCATCGGGCCGCTGGGCGAATAACGCGCGATTCTCATCGCGCTGTGTGCAGCACCCGTCCCGCAAACGATATCTGCCGTTCGCACCAGGCGGCGATGTCCAATACTCTTGCGTCGCCATGCGCCGGTCCGATGAGCTGCAGACCGATGGCCGTCCCGTTGCTGGGGGCCACGCCGCAGGGCAGCGTCACGGCGGGCACGCCCGTGTAGCTCCAGGGCGAATTGAACCGTGGGTCGCCGGTCGAATCGAGTGGCGGCGCGGCGGTGCTGGTGGCCGGCATCAGGCAGCCGTCGACGCCGGCCAGTACCGCGGCCATTCGATCGCGCAGCCCCCGCTGATGCTCGATCGCGGCCCGATAAGCCGACTCGGAAATCAAGCGCCCCTCGTCGAGCATCGCCTGTAAATTGGGCCCGTAGCCAGTACGCCGCGTGCCGTAAGTCAGGCCGTGATAGCGGGCCGCGTCGACGGCCGAGATCGTGCGATGCATCTGCCATACAGCGGCGAATTCGGCCGGCAGACGGACCGGCACGAGCTCCGCGCCGCGGGCTTCTAGCAGCTCGACGGCATCGCGAACGGCCTTTGCCACTTCCGACGATGCCTGCTCGAAAAAGTCTTCGACCACGCCCAATCTCGGTGCGGCGCTCATCGAATCCGTGCCAGCCACGGCAGCGGCCGGACTCGTCTGGGCCTCGACGATCACTTGCCACACGATCCGCAGATCGGCGATGCACCTGGCCATGCACCCGACGTGGTCCAGATGCTCGCTCACCGGCACGACGCCGACGCGGCTGACGGCGCCGAACGTGGGCTTGATGCCGCACACGCCGCAATAAGCCGCCGGCCGGATGATCGAGCCGCCGGTTTGCGTGCCCAAGGCGGCGTCGCACATCCCAGTCGCAACGGCCACGGCCGATCCGCTGCTCGAACCGCCAGGCGTGCAATCGATGTTCCAAGGATTGCGGGTGGGGGGCGGATCGAAGCAGGCGAATTCGGTGGTCACGGTCTTGCCGAGAATAATGGCCCCGGCCTGCCGCAACCGCGCAACCACCGGCGCGTCGGCCGCGGCCGGCAAGTCGCTGGTCAGCCGCGAACCGGCGCAGGGTGGGCAAACCCTCGACGTCGATGATGTCCTTGACGCCGATCACAGTTCCGGCCAAAGGCCCGAGCGGACGCCGCTGGGCAATTGCCGCTTGCAGCTCCCGGGCTTGCCGCCTCGCCGCCCTCGGCATCGACGATCACCCAAGCACACAGCAAGGGATCGTATGCCTTGATCGTTGACAAACACTTGTCGATCAGCTCGAGCGGGGACGTGCGCCCGTCGAGGATCATCGAGCGATTGCGTGAGATCCGATCATGGTCCATTTTCCTTTGGTACCACAGACGAGTGCGCCGCGAAAGCCGGCTCGAGAGATTAGGGGACGTCTTTGCCCGGCGGCGTCGCTACTTGATGTCGCCGACCAGTGGAAAGGCAAATTCGTTCGGACCGGACGCCGTCACGTCAGCTTGCAATTCGGACGTCGTCAGGCCGGCGTATTTCTCCGGAATCTCGCTGCGCTCCGGGGCATCAGGGCGCACCTGTTGATCGCCACGCGCTTGGTGATCGTGACCGTATGATGCCCGACCATGGCCCCGTCATCCTGTGCGGACGTCGTCAAGCGAAAGCGTCCGTCGCCGTCGGTCGTGCCGGTGGCCGGCCTGCCACCTTTGGGCATGAACATCACCTGGGCGCCGGCTACCGGCTGACCGCGCCAAGTGACGGTCCCGCTGGCCGGCACAACGGCTGGCCGGTTCGAGCCGGAACAACCCGCGGCTAATGTCAAACAGCCGATCGCCAGGTGCAGCCCCAGACGGCAGGCCAGTCGTCGCGAAGCTGGAAATCGCTGCGACAACCGGCGGCGAGCTCCAGCAGCCCGTTGAAAAATGCCCTCGCGGCATTTTTCAACCTCGCCAAGCTCAGGGCGAAGCCCCTCGCGGCTCGCAAAATAATAACTTGCGTTGTTATTTTGGCATCGCATCCCTGCGACGACGCAGCCTGTTGAATATTTCAACGGGCTGCTAGTAGATGCCAATGGTCTGACCATCCCGCCGATCCCCGAGCTGTTGGTACGTGTTGTAATCGATATCATCGGTCAAGAATTGCACCGAGCCGTCGCAAAACGTGAATTGCGCTCCGCCGGAGTGCCGCGATTTGAATCCTTGCGCGGCCCCCCAGTGGGCTTCGTCGTTGCAGGTCGATTGCTGGTAGCCGGGTTCGCCGGGACAAGTCGGGTAGTTGATCGGCGCCGTCGTGGCGAACCACATGCTGTCGACGTGCATCCAGCCATCGCGGGCGTGCAGAGCGCACAAGGCGCGCATTTCGCCCATGGCGATGGTCTTGGAAAGTCCGTCGGTGATTTGCCGATAGGTGGCCGACCAGGCCATGTGCGAAACGATGCCGGAGATCTGCGACGGATCCATCGAATCGCCATGAACGGCTGCTCCGGTGCCGAACATGTTGCCGCCGAAGTTGCACCCTTGGTCGAAGGCCTGATTGCCCATGCTGGCCGCATAATTGCCCGTCGCCCGCGGCTGATTCATGTCGCCGGCGCCGCATTGCTGCGCCGCGTAGCCATTGGTCGGGACGTAATACGTGGCGCTGTCGTCGCTGGGACAAACGAACACCGAGGGCTGCACCGAACACGCATACTGCCCGCCGCCGATCAGACTGTATTGCGTGTCGGCCTTGAAAGTGAGCTGGCCGTAGAGAGCCTGTTCTTCGACGAAGGGAAGCAGCTCGACCAGGTGGCTGCCGTGGTGTGCCGGATCCTGGCAAAACCAACTCGACGAGTTGGCGTTGGTGCCGCCGAGCGGCAACTGCTTACAGGCGTCGTGATAGTTCTGCAGCGCAAGGCCGAGCTGTTTGAGATTGTTGGCACATTGCGAGCGGCGTGCGGCCTCGCGTGCGGCCTGCACCGCCGGCAAGAGCAGTGCGATCAAGATGCCGATGATCGCGATCACGACCAGGAGCTCGACGAGCGTGAACGCCGCGGCGTGTGTCTTCGGCGCCGGTTTCCCGCCTCGGCCGTCGACCTGCGGCACCGCAACCATTCGCTTGCCCCTTCAGGCGTCGGCCAACCGCCGGCGCCGATCCCCGTCCCGCCACCAAGTGCCGGCGTGCCTTTCGGACGCCAGGCGGCATCGTGCCGGCAATTGCAGGGGACCGTCGTCAATTCGCCTTGCGACGTCGCCGGGCAGCCAGCAACAGTCCCACGAGGCCCAAACTCCACACGACCAAAGAGCTCGGCTCGGGCGTTGCCGAGGCGTAATACGCCTGCAAACTTTGAATCTCCCCGATAGCCGCCGCGCTGTCAGGCGCAGTTTTCCACACCACTACGTTTCCGACTTCCACGGGGCTATTCCCGTCGCCGCTGGATCCAACGGTGAATGGGTAGCTGGCGGTATTGAGACCGATGCCGCTGACCGATATGGAGCCGACCGCACCGTGCAGGCCATAGGCCCAGTAAAGGGATTCGGTGCCGCCGTTTAACGTCGCGTTATACGTCGCCAGCGCAAACGTTAGCTGACCGGCCACGGGGGGGTTTCCGGGATTTCCGACGGTGTTGTTGCCGTTGGTGGACAGGTCGGTTCCGGCTCCGAAGGTAACTACATACGGGTTCCCGGTCACGTTATTGTTCCGCGACTCAATCCCATACCATGAGGTGAGTTCACCGGCAGTGGCCGCCGGCGCCTGCCCGGCCACAAAGGCGTTCATGCCTCCGTTTACGACGGGCGTGACGTAAACTGTGGCAAGTGAGCGATCGTTGCCGCCTGTGTACAAGGCGCCGCCGTTGGCAGCTAACGGCGACGTCGTGAGCCCCGAGCCGCCGCTGTAGCTGATGTAGTTGTGGCCATTGAAGGCCGCATCCGCCCCGGCCGTGTTGAGGCCATAGAGCAGCGGAGTGCCGCCATAGCTGGTCAATGTGTTCCCATTGCCCGAGCTGTCGCCCAAAGTCGTAACCGGCGTTGCCGTCGGGCCCGCTGTGAGCGTGTCGGGGTTATACGAAGCGGTCAAGCCGGCCGAAGCGGGACTCGCCGACCAAAGAGTGCAAAAGGCGGCGATCACGACGAACAAAACGACAAGGGAATTCCGCATAGCATGCCTCCTCAAGAATGCGCCCGGCCAATCAAGGCATTAACAATAATAAATAAATCGCGACGCCGCACTTACGCCAGCCACCCGGAAATCGAGTCCAATCTCTGTGTACCAAAGTCACACGGTCCGGTCGCGCCTGGGGATTTCAGGAGCGGCAATGGAATTCCGCCTGCCGGAATTGGACATGCATGATCAACAAGGTAATCCCGTGAACCGGCGATATGTATACATCGAGCCCGCAAAAATTATCCGGCGCCCGCCAGGCAAGGATTGCTCTTCATCTGTCGGCGTGCAGCCGGCGCCGCACGGAACAGGGGGGCGATAGGCGCCTCGCGAGCGGCGTATTTCTCGCCTCGGGATGCCACCGGGCTCAAAATGGGGCCTCCCGCCGAGGGGGCTCGCTACGCCAACACGCCGTCAAGCGACGTCGGACAGACTGCCGTCTCAACGGCCCTGGCGGCGACGGTGCACGAATAGCAGGCCGACCAGGGCCAAGCCACCCAGCACCAGCGTCGACGGCTCGGGAGTTGCGTGACCGAACACTTGCAGTTCGTCGATATCGGTGTTGTTCGGGCCCAGGCCGGCCAGGCGGAAGCCGGTCACGCCGAGCAGTTCTTGGCCCAGCGAGTTGGTAATCGAATATTGATTGTAGAGCCACGGGCTGAAAGGGCCGGAGGTGCCGGCACCGTAAGTGATCGTGCCGGCAGTGACCCAACCGGTGTTCGGATTGCCCGTCACCGCCAGCGGCGAACCCGGCTGCGAGGTCGGCGGATTGGGATAATTGTCGCCCGTGAGCATTCCCCCCAGGATGGCGGACGAACTCTTCACGTCGGTGTACTGAACGGTATAGGTGGTGCTTTGGCGCGGTCGTCGTACTGGAATCCGCCTTCATTTCTGGAAAAGGCGAAGGCGGTCAAATCAATGGCGCCAAGTCCGGGGCGTGACGCCAAATCCAGCCCCGCCGCGGGGCTGGCATCGCTTCCGGCGATCCAACTGTTGCTATTGCCGTACGTTCCGTCGTTGAGATGACTGATTTGGTGCTGGGGATACCCGGTGCCATTCGTAAAGTCGCTGGTCGCGAATGCCGTCACTCCCAAGGACGCCAAACCCAGGTCGGGCGTAGGGCCATAGACCGACCCGTCCCCGACGGTCGGAGTGGCGTTCGAGTCGTACGGGCCAGAAGCGCCGGCGTGGTCGAGCTGCCTTGCCAGACGATGTCGTAGCCAGCGGCAGGCGCGACGGTCAATTGAGCCGAAGCGGCGCGAACCAACAGGAGCGAAACGGCCACGGCCGCGGGGAGTTGGAAGCGTTTCATTAGCGTGTCTCCGGCCAAAAGGGCTGTTCGTAAAGCAAAAAAATGTGAGTGCCAAAAAAATTTAGAGAAGAGTGCGACAAACCTAATCGGTATGGTTAGCTCCGCTCACCTCCCACCCACGCTCCGGTCGCGCTTGTGGATTTCAGCAGCGGCAATGGAATTCCGCCGGCCGGAAATGGACGTGCATGATCAACAGGCAAATCCCGTGAACCGGCGATGTGTATACATCGACCTCGCAAAAAAATAAATTATCCGTCGCCCGCCGGGCAAGGATTGGTCTCTGCCTGTCGACATGCGGCCTGTGCTCCACTGAACAGGGGGTGATAGGCACCCAGCGCGGCGTCTTTCTCGCCTCAGAATGTCACCGGGCTCAAAAATGGCGACTTTCGTCGAGAGGGCTCGCTAGGCCAACACCTCTTTGATCACCCGGCCGTGAACGAACGTCAGCCGCTGTTCGGCCGCCGTTGTAAAAAAAGCTCAGCCGCTCGTGATCCAGCCCCAGCAAGTGCAGGATCGTGGCGTGCAATTCGTACACGCTGCTCGGGTTCTCCACGGCCTGATAGCCGAATTCGTCGGTCGCGCCGTAGCTGAAGCCCCGTTTCACGCCGGCCCCGGCCAACCAGACGGTAAAGCCCTTGGGGTTGTGGTCGCGCCCGTTGGCGCCTGCCTGAAAGGTGGGCATGCGGCCGAACTCGGTCGTCCAGACGACCAGCGTGTCTTCGAGCAAGCCGCGTGCTTTCAGGTCTTTCAGCAGCGCGGCGGCCGGCTGATCCAGAACTGGGCCCGTGCTTGCTGTACTGATTGAGCAGGTACTTGTGCCCGTCCCAGTTGCCTTCGCCTTCGCCCATTTGCTGGTAGGCCCCGTTGAACAGCTCGACGAACCGCACGTCCGTGCTCCAGCAGGCGGCGGGCCAGGATGCAATTGCGGGCAAAGCCGGCCTTGACCGGATTGGCGTCGTTGGCGCCGTACTGTTCGAGCGTCGCTGCCGTTTCGCTCGACAGATCGCCGACTTCCGGGCGCTCAACTGCAAGCGGGCGGCCAGCTCGTAGCTGGCGATGCGCGCGCTCGAGCTCCGGTATCGCCAGGATCCTGGTCGAGATGCTCGCGGTTGAGCAGCTTCAGCAAATCGCGATTGGCGCGATCGGCGGCGGCGAGTCACGCCGCCGGCGGGAAACAGGTTGTCGATCGGCTGCGCGGCGTTGAAGGCGGTTCCCTGGAACACGGCCGGCAGAAAGCCGCTCGACCAATTGCTGGGCCCGGCCTGCGGCACGCCGCGCGGATCGGGAATGGCCACGAACGCCGGCAGGTTGTCGCACTCGCTGCCCAGGGCATACGCGACCCAAGCGCCGGCGCTGGGATAGCCTTCGACGGCAAAGCCGGTGCTCATGTGGTTCTCGCCCGGACCGTGCGTGTTGGTCTTCGACGTCATCGAATGGATGAAGCACATTTCGTCGGCCAGCTCGGCCAGATGCGGCAGCAGATCGGAAACGTACTTGCCCGACTGGCCGCGCGGTTTGAACTCCCAGGGACTCTTGGTCAGGTTGCCCGACGCTCCCTGAAACGTCACCAGCTTGTCGCCGCCCGGCATGGCAGTGCCGTGCCGCTTGATCAGTTCCGGTTTGTAGTCCCAGGTATCGAGATGGCTGCATGCCCCGGAGCAAAAAATCATCAGCACCCGTTTGGCCTTGGGCGGAAAATGCGGCGCGTCGAGCCGCCAGCGGCGACTGCGGCAGGATCTCGGGCGCGAGGCCGCGCGCGATTCGTCGGCGCAGCAGCGCACGGTCGCGGGACAACAAACTGGCCAGGGCCACGCTGCCCAGGCCGCCGGTGGCGTGGCCCGAGAAAGTGTCGCCGCCCATCGAATTGGTCAGACATAGGCCAATCTCGTCATTCTTCCGCCCATCGATCCTTCATCCTTCATCCTTCCGCCTCTTACTACCGGACATAAACAAACTCGTTGGCGTTGAAAATCGCCCGGCAAAGTTGCATCAGGCCTTGTTCGGCGACCACCAGCTGCCACGCGGCTGCCAGTTCGTCGGCATCGGCCGGCTCGCGTGAACGCCAAGCTGAAACGCGCGGACGATCTGCGCCTCGACGTCGCCGGGACATTCTCGCGACCAGTCGTTCGGCAAACAACTGCGATTGCTGCAGCATGAACGCGGCTGTTGAGCAAATTGAGCGATTGCAGGGCCGTGGTCGAAACGTTGCGCCGGGCGGTCGATTGGCTGGCATCGGGACAATCGAACACGCCGAACGTCGGATCCGTCCGCATGCGCGGCTTGTTCTGATAGATCATCCGCCGCCACTCGGCCGGGCCCAAGCGACGTCTTCGGCTCGTAGACCTTGACGTTGCTGGCGTCGGGAATCGAACACATCGTAGCCCGGGCCGCCGGGCGTCAGGTCGAGCGTGCCGGCGACCGACAAGATCGCATCATGCATCGACTCGGCTTCCAGCCGGCGCGGACGGAACCGCCAGAGCAGCCGTTAGTCGCCGTCGACGCGATGCTTGCTTCGCCCAGCGGCTCGCTTGCCGGTAGACGCTCGACAGCATGATCAGCCGGTGCAAATGCTTGGACCTCCAATTGTGGGCAACCAATTCGCTCGCCAGCCAATCGAGCAGCTCCGGATGCGAGGGCCGGCCGCCGTCAAAGCCAAAATCGCTCGGCGTGCGGACCAGCCCGCGGCCGAAATGGTAATACCAGATGCGATTGACCAGCACCCGGCTCGTTAGCGGGTGAGCCCGGTCGCCCAGCCATTTGGCCAGTGCCAGGCGTCGCTCGGCCTCCGCGGCGTTCGGCGCGATCGCGACCGGCCGACCGACGAAAGCCGGCGTAGCCGGGACACTTCCTCGCGCGGCTGCATCACTTCGCCCCGGTGCAGCCGATAAACCGGCTGCGGCCCTTCGAACGTGCCCGCATAGATCTTGCCCGTCTCACCGGCCAGCAGCCGGCCGCGCAAGCTCCTGGGCCTGGCGTCGCAGTCAGAGCCAGTTCGCCTGGCTCGGTGCCGGCGGGCGTGGGCGTCGGCTGCGAAACTGCCTTGTTTTGCGTGTACGGTGCGCGATCGTCGCCGTGGCCACGGTTTGCCACTGGCCGGCTTCGAGGGCCACCTCGATGCGATAGCCCGTCGGCAGCCGGTCGGCATAGACTCCTTCGCGGTCGCGAGCCCATTCGACTCGATCGATGACGACCGGTTCGGCCAACTCAACCTGAATCCAGGCTTCGCCGACTTCGGCCGGAATCCAACTGTGGCTGTTGCCGTACTGTCCGTCGATGACGTGCGCGATTTGATGGATCGGATAAGTTCCGCCGGCCAGCACGCTGGACGCGGTGACTTTTGCTCCCGCACGAAGCCAAGGCCACGTTGCGGCCCGTACTCGGCGGCAAAGATTTCCAACTCGTCCAGGCAGGGCTCGGCCTGATTGGTGCTCGAGATCGAAAACCGCACGAACCGGGCCTTGATCGGCGCGAAGCGGTCGACATTGCCCAGCGGGCGAACCGGCCGCCGCGTGGCGACCCCCTCCTCAAGTCGATCGAGCCGAGCCAGTGGCTCGGCGCTGGCCGCCAGGGTACCGATGCGGGCATCCAGATCGGCCAACTCCTGCGCCAAGCGTCGCGCTGCCGGCGGTGCTCTTCGTCGAGCGACTGTGGCACGTCGCGATCGCCGTGCAGCACGCCGGAAAACATCGCCTGCAGGCCGTAATAGTCGCGCTGCGAGATCGGGTCGAACTTATGGTCGTGGCATTTTGCGCAACTGACGGTGAGCGCCATGAACGCTTGCGAAGTGGTGGAAACCATGTCGTCCAGATCGTTGTGCCGCTGCTGCCGCGAGAGCTCGACATCGGGACTTCCGACCACGTCGTGCGCGCCGGCCACCAGAAAGCCCGTTGCGGCGGCAACGTCGCATTGGTCGCCGGCAAGTTGCTCGAGGATGAATTGCGGATAGGGAATGTCGCGGTTCAGGGCATCGATCACGTAGTCGCGATAGGGCCAGGCGTTCGGCCGGGCGCGGTTCGTCTCGTAGCCCTCGCTCTCGGCAAAGCGGACCACGTCCAGCCAATGCTGGCCCCATTGTTCGCCGTAGTGACTGGAAGCGAGCAGGCGATCGATCAGTTTTTCGTAGGCGTCGGGCGCCGCATCGGAGACGAAAGTCGCCACGTCCTCCGGCGAAGGCGGCAGCCCCCACAGGTCGAACGTGGCCCGGCGAATGAGCGTCCGTCGATCGGCCTCGGTCGATGGTTCAAGCCCATGTTTGCCGAGACCGGCCAGAATGAACGCATCGATCGGCGTGCGAACCCAACCCGCAGGCGCGTCAGCCTGGGCAGCCGTTGGGACGTCCGGACGCTTTAGCCGCTGGAGCGACCACCAGTCGCGGCCGGCGCGCTCGGCAGTCGTCAACTCGAACAGACTCAAAATCCGGCCAGCGGGCCAGGGGGCACCGGCCTCGACCCAGGCTTGCAATTGGGCAATCTGTTCGGCCGAGATCGGCTGGCCCTTGCCGGGCGGCGGCATTTCGCCCTCGCGCACGCGATCGAGCAAATAGCTTTCGTCGACTTTTCCCGGCACGATGGCCGCCGTGCCGCTCTCGCCGCCGACAAATGCCCGGCCCTGGTCGGTCAAGTCGAGACCGCCGGCCGGGTCGCTGGCGTTGTGGCAGCGCAGGCAATTGCGAATCAGGATGGGCGCGATCTGCCGTTCGAAGTCCGGAGCCGCCGCGCCAAACACACTAGCAAGTGGCCCGGCGGCCAACGTCAGAAACAATCCGGCCATCGAACGCAGGCAACGCAACTTCACCCTGTATATCTCCTGGCCCGACCCGGGGCTTCGCCATAAGATCAAATCACGGCATCCCTTGGCTAGTATACATGGATTGATGCCGCCGACCCGTGGCGGCATGTATACATTCTCGCTGATCGCTGGATTCATTGACAACCGGAATTGGTGGACCGATAGCCCCCCCGGAGCCGCTGGCGGCGAAGACGGAAGGTCGTGATGGCGTTGGAACAAGCGACTGTCGTCCGCGTATTGTTGGCCGAGCGGGCGAAGCTCCTGGCCTATATCTGGTCGATCGTGCGGGATGAGCACGCCGTGGAGGACGTGTTTCAGGAAGTTTCGATTCTGGCGGTGGAAAAGTGCGCGCAAATCAGGGACGAAAACTCGCTCTGGCCGTGGCTGCGGCAAACGGCTAAATTCCGCTCTCTCCATGCCTTGCGCGTGCGAGGAAAGCAGATTCCACTGGATGAAGAGTTGTTGGGAAAATTGGACCTGGCCTGGCAGGCGTACGACGAGTTACCATCGCCCGACCTGGTCGAGGCCCTGCTGAAATGCGTGAAGAAATTGAGCCCCTACGCCCAGCGAATCATCGCCTTGCGTTACGTGGACGGTCTGTCGGGCATCGAAGTCGCCTCGCGCTTGAAGCGTGAAGTGCGCACGATCTATGTCGCCTTGACCCGAATCCACGGTTCCTTCGCCGTTGCGTACAAGATCAGTTGGCCTCTGCCGGACCCCGCGGATGACCGAGCGTCCTGAACCATCCGCCGACGAGAAGCTGGTCGACCTGATTGTTCGCTACCTGGACGGCGACTTGCCGCCAGCCGAGGCCGAGCAACTTCACACGCGGCTGTTCGAAGATCCGCATAGCCGGGCCGTATTCGTCGAAGTCTGCTTGCAGGCCAAACTATGCACCGAAATATTGGGCAACCGGCTGCACGACGTTTCGGTGGCGAGCGCCTTCGTTTCTTCCGCGGAACCCATCCCGATCGAAGCCGAACCGTCGTCCGGCGGCTCCGGCGTGCTTGGATTCTTGTCGGCCGCGCTGTGCTCGATCCCTGGCGGCGAATTCACGGTCGGCTTGCTCGTCATGTGCGCGGTGCTGGGAGCGACCTGGGGGCTGGTGCGCCTGCATGAACGCCTCGCCGGCAATGATTCTCTCGGCGTCGCCGTGAACGCTGCCGACAGCGGTCGGTTCGTGGCCACTCTCACGGCCTGCGAAGGTTGCCGCTGGGGAGAAACGACGACGTCGACGGAGCGTGCCGCAAGGCTGAAGGCCGGCCAACTGGATCTGGCCGAGGGCGTCGCGGAGGTGACCTTCGATAGCGGGGCTCGCATCGTGCTGGAGGGTCCGGCCGTGTTGACGATCGAGACGTCGAGCCGGGCAAACCTCGCAATCGGGCGAGTCGTGGCCTTGGTGCCACGCGCCGCCCGCGGGTTCACCATCGCCGCGCCCAGCGTCACGGTCGTTGACCTGGGGACCGAATTCGGGCTCGATGTCGATGCCGCAGGGACGGCTGAAGTGCAGGTTTTTCAAGGCAAAGTCGAGGCACACCCCACCGCCGCTGGTGGCAAAGCGCATCCACTGGTGATCGAAGTCGCCGGACTCGCGCGATTCGACCCGCAAGTCGGCGCGATCGAGGTGCCGCTCTTGCGCACGGCAAAATTCATCCGCCGCGTGGAAGCGCGAACCGCTCGGCCGCCCCTGACGCTGGTCGAGGAAGGGGGCCGTTTCGCTCCCAGCAACCTGGCCACACTCCCGGGCGCCTGGGCGTTCGGCAAGAACGTGCTGCTCGGGTTTCCCTACCACCGGATCGAGTATCTGACCGATGGCCGCTACGGCAACGATCACAGTTGGATCGCCGCGGAGGACGGGCCCTCATTCGCCGGCGTCGTGCTCGGCCGCCGTGCGCGGATCGACAGCATCGCCTTCGGCCGAGACAACCGGATCGCACTGGGTCAAAATCACTCGGCAGCCCCGGATCGCGACGACGGCCCGGATGCCGAGCCGCAGCAGCCGAAAAACGGCTTTCGCGATCGCTGGCAGGGATCTTATACGATCCAATACAGCGACGCCCCGCGCACCAACCAGCCGCCCCCCGATGACAGTTGGCACACCATCGATACGCTGAAATACGCCCCGGATATGCCGGAAATCGCTTCCGAGCATCTTCACCCTTACCTCCGGCATCGCTTTCGATTCGTCCCGGTGCTCGCCACAGCGGTGCGCATCGTCACCTCGCAAGGGGGCATTTGCATCGACGAGCTCGAGGTTTATGGCGCCACGCTGATCGCCTCGCAGAAATAGCCTTCTCGCAGCGCAGTCCGCAAGCGCTGACGGGCGCTGTTCGACGACGGAGGATTTACTCCATTTCGATGATCCGCACGCCTCCGGCCAGGACCTGGCAGGCGCACGCGGTTATTCTCAACGGCCAGCGGTTCGTCGGCCAACAGCAGGTCGCGCGCAGCCTTGATGGGCACGTGCGACTGAATCGTCACCGGCCGGTTCTGGCGGTAATCGGTCGGCGTCATTCCTTGCTGGGGCTTGTCCTGGCCGGCCGGATTGATCAGCGTGATCGCCCAACCGCGCGTCGTGCGATTGACCATCCACTCGACATCCCCGTCGACTTCGACCGGCATCAGCCCGCGCGTTAAATGCGCCACCAGCCGAGCCACGACCGGCACCGCGCTGCGATCGATGCCCAGACCGTGAGGCACCGAGAGATAGACCAACCGGCCCTGCCCGCGATCAGTCGCCGTGCAAAAGCTGGCCGTCGGACGTCTCGGCCAGCGAGCGCGCACCGCCGACCGTGATCGGCCGATAGCGGAATCGTTGCGAGGGGTGCAGCTTGGGGTCGCCCAGCCAGCGATAGCCCACGGCTTCGGCCGGGGCGCCGACGGCCGGCAATTGCAGCGCGGCGAGCCCGGGGCCGGTCAGCTGGGCGTCGGCCACCAGCAGCGTACCGCCGCGGGCGACATAGTCGGCCAGCCGCTGTCCTTCGGCGGCAGTCAGTTCGATGTCGCCGGCGGCTAGGACGACCGGATACGTGTCGAGCGTGCGCCACTTGCTCACGTCGGGATAAGCGAACACCACGTCGAAGATGTCGCCGAAGACACCCGGCACGTTGACCTCGCTGGTGCCGGTAATCGGCTTCTGCGACTCCAGACCGATCGGATGGTACGCCGTCCAGAAATACTCGCTGAGCATCCGCTCGTGGTCGCCCGGGCGGAAGCGGTCGGGCTGGTCGTGATAGTTATTGAATGCGTTGGGCCAGAACGGCGAAGGCTCCCAGCCGTGGGCGTAGTCGACCAGAAAGGCCACGGGGGTAAAAGGGTGGCCGCGGTCGGGTTGGGCCTTGGCGTCAGGCGCAGGAACCGATCGACGAGCTTGCCTTTGGGCGAAAGCTGGACCTCCTTTTCGCCCGCGGCCGTGGTGCCGCCGGGCTTCCAGAATTCGTCGAAGCCTTGCTCGTGATAGAACATCGCCGAGCCGGCCATGTACTGATACCAGATGTCGAACTTGTACCAGGTCATGCCGGCGCCGGAGAACACGCTGTAGTAATTGTCGAGGATATTCTTGGGACTGGAGAACGACGAAGCATCGGAGAAGATCGTCGAAGCGTCGCCGAAATTGCACGATCGATACGTGCAGGTCAGCGTGCCGCGCTGCCGCGCGGCGCCGCGCATGAAAGCCCAGCGCATCGGCAACAGCGATGAAGTGGCCGCCGCCGACTCGTAGCCGATCGTGCGGGCGCCCCAATCGGCGGCGATCGGCGCGAAGGCGATGTTGCCGACCGAAAGGCACGAGATCGCCTCGGCAAACGGATTGGGATCGAGGTCCTTGCCGTAAACCTCGCGGTACTTGGCCGCATTCGACGCCAGGCTGACCGGCGTGAACGCCTCGACCAACTGCCGCCGGGTCTGGGCCTTGCCCACCGCGTCGTGCATCACCTTGGGTTCGACGTAGAAGTAGCCCAGGCTCTCGCCGGCGATCGAGCCCACGTAGCGGTCGCGATACTTGAGCAGCGCGTCGATGCCTTTCTGGCCGATCTTCGTGTTCGGGGCGTAGTTCATCATCATGGCCCAGTGCGCGGCCCGGATGTTCATCGAGCCAGCGGGCAAACCGGCGGCCGGGCTCCAGCAGTTCGCCCGACTGTGGATCCGTGGCGAAGACGGCCGGCCCGGCTCCGTGAAACGTCGGCACGATCCGCGGGTCGGAGAAGATCGGCGGATTGTCCTGGCCGGCATATTTTTTGTTCGAACTCCTTGCGCATGCGCTCGTCGACGATGTTGTAGGGCACGCGCACCCGCTCGGGCTTGTCGCCGAGCCACGTGTCGGCGGCCGACGTATGGCTCATGTTCCATAAGTAGACGAAGCCCTGATCGCGAAACGTGTGCAGCTTCCAGGCCTCGGGCAGATCGAACCGGCCGCGGGTGCGGGCCAGCGGTTCCAAGTCCGCAGGCAGCCCGGCCCGATACGAGGCCAGCACGTCGAGCAGATCCGCGTGAGGGCGCTTCTTTGATCCGGGGCAAATAGTCGGTGTCGCTCGACAGCACGATCGCGTCAATCTGCCGCGGTTCGGCGGCTTTGGCCGTGGTCCGCAGCGTGAGCTTCGCCGCTCCTTTCTTGAGCGGCACGTCGCGATGGGCCCAGCCGAATGCCCAACCCCAGTAGAGTTTCATCTCGTTGTCTTCGTCGATCGCCGCCTGCCGCCCGTACTCGCCAATCCAGGCCGGCCCGCCGGGCTGCTCGATGACGATCTCGAATGGCTCGGGCAGCTCGCGCCAATCGCCATAGCGGACCCAGACCGAATATCGGTCGGCTGCGGGAATGTCGAGGGTCGTGCTGGCCGCGGCCTTGTCGTCGTCGGCGGCGGTGGCGATCGACAGAAAGCCGCTTTCGCCCCCCTGGCTCCATTCGGCGGCCCAACCCGGCCCGGAAAGCCCCCAATGGCCCGCGGTTTTTTTCATCTCGGGTTTTCCCATCGGCCAGCAATAGCCGCGAATTCCGTCGAGATGCTCGGCTTCGAGCCAGATGCTCTCGGCGGCCCAGCCAGGGGATACCCCGACGAGCAAGAACACAAAAACGAGTTGCCTGCCGCTGGTCATTGCATCATCCTGGAAAGCGCGATGATGGTGCTCGGATGGCGATCCGGAAAGCCGTTGGCAGCAGCCGATATTCCCGCTTGCGCCAAGGACTTGGCGAGATTGGGACGGTCCCAGCGGCGCCGGGATAGGCCCCCAGTATGCGACAGTCGGCCTGCGGCTTCAATCGTGCCGCCGGGGGCATCGCGAGGGCGCCCCCAGAGCTGTGCGAATGCCCGCAGACGCGGCGCAAGCGGACTTGCGGCTTGCCCCTCGCGTAACGAATCGTGGCGGGGTGACATTTCTTGTTGGCCGGTTGTCAGCCGGGCGGGAGTCGATGCGCCCGGCGGAGGCCAAAATCAAACTTCCCGACCGGGCCACAACCGCTAAGATGAGTGTTTGCCCGGCGCCATTCGGGCAATCGCGTCGCCCGGCAAACGGTCCCGCCGCCCGGCAAAGTACCCTCCTGGATTGGCTCCGTTCCATGACGCAGGCATTTCGCTGTGTATTGGTTTTGCTGGCCAGCGGTCTGCCGCTGATCCCGCGCTCGGCGGCGGCGGTCGTGGAGGTGCTGACGCCGCTGGCGCAGTTCATCGAGCAATCCGACGAGATTGTGGTGACCAAGCTCCAGCAGCTTGATCCGCAGCGCCCTTCCGGCATTTTCAAGGTTACCGACGACTTGAAGGGCAAATCGCAGTTCCGCCAACTGGCCGTTAACCTCAAGGGCAAGAAGGTCGACCAGACCGAGCAGTTGCTGGCGCGGCTGGAGGACGACCTTCCGGTGATCTTGTTCATCACGCATCTGCCCAAGCAAGAATTGGTCTATGGCTATACCAACGGCACGTGGTTCCAGATCATCGGTCACCGCGACGGCCAGCAGACGCGGTGGGGATTCACCGACTTGGAGATCTATCTGCCGCGTACGTTCAACGGCCCAACCGACGAGTTGCGTGCGACGCTGGCCGACGCCATTGCCGGCAAGAAAAAGCCGCCGGCAGCCAATACCAAAGTGAAACCCGGCATCGGCCCCGCCATCGAAAAACCGACCACGGCCCCATAAGGCCAGGAGACCACGAACATGCTGTGGGGTGTGGTCGGCCTGCCGGTGCTGTTGCCCATCGTGGCGCTGTTGCAGTTGCTCTTTCCCGGACTTCTGCGCGACCAATGGCGGCAATATCGCTATGCCGTGCAGGTGCTGTTGACGCAGTCGACTCTGATCTGCCTGCATTGGGCGCTGGTCAAGTGGGTATTCAAGCTCCGCCCGTGGTGGCTCTCGGACGACGCCCTGGCCGCCGCGCTCGTGGCCGTGGCCCTGTGGGGAGTCGTCCGTGCCTGGTTCAATCGCTCTGCCGCAATGCACGACATGCAGGACTCACCGGCCACGTCTGCCTGGGGCAAATCACCGGCCGGCGTCGAATACTGGGCACTCGGCGTCACTTTTCTGGTTGGAGCGGCCTGGGCGGCATACGCCATCTGGTCGGGTGGATCCCCCTGGGACCAGATGGCGGTGATCAGCCTGGCGGCTCTCGTGGGTTTGCTGCACTTGGGTTACCGTCAGATTCGCGCCGCCCGGGGCGGCTCTACGCCGCGCTGGAGCACGGAGTTGGTATTCGTGGTGGGGCTCGCCGTCGCCGGAATGAGCATTGGCCTGTACGCCCGGCAAACGGACGACAACCGGCTAGCCGGAGAAGTCCGGGAATCGTGGCCGACTTTCCACGGCAACAGCGCCCGAACTGGCACGGCGCTGGCCTCGGACCGCGGTCCCGACGACCCGCACATCTTGTGGACGTTCGATCCGCGCGAGCGCAAAGGGCGGATCACGCTTCACTCGTCGCCGTGCGTCGTGGGCGGCCAGGTCTACATCGGCGCCATGCACCAGGTGCTCGGACTGGCGCAGGGTTTCCTGTACTGCGTCAACGCCGAGGATGGCCGGCAAGCGGGCGATCACCCGCTTGCGCTGGGTGGGCGGATTTGGACTTTCTCCGCCGACAATTCGCTGCTGCCGGTCTTTTCCTCTCCGACGGCCGTCGACGGACGCTTATACATCGGCGAAGGTTACCATCAGAACAGCGGTTGCCGGCTGTTCTGCCTCGATGCGCAAAATGCCGACCGGGTGCTGTGGAGCAAAGCCACGGCCAGCCATGTCGAATCGACGCCCACGGTCGATGGCAGCCGGATTTATTTCGGCGCCGGCGACGACGGCGTTCGCTGCCTGGATAGCGCGCAGATGCAAACCGGGCCGGACGGCGAAGTGCCCAAGACCCTCTGGCATGTCACCGGCATGCACGTCGATTCGTCGCCGACGCTGCAGGGCGGCCGGCTGTTTGCCGGCAGCGTGGTGGGGGACGTGTACCAGGAAATCTGCGCCTTGGCGATCGACGCCGACACGGGCAAAGTGGCCTGGAAAGTGCCCGCTCCGGTGCCGCTGGCCGGCGCGCCTGCGGCCGCCGAGGGGCGAGTCTACTTTCCCATGGCTAGCGGCAAGCTGAACGAGGATTCCGATGCTCCAGACGGCCGCCTGTGGTGCCTGAGCGCCGCCGACGGAAACCGGCAGTGGGAGTTTCGCGCGGCCGGCGGCATCCTCGGATCGCCCGTCTTGAGCGAAAGCCTCGTCTTCTGCGCCTCGCGCGATCATTACTGCTACGCCTTGGAATCGGCAACGGGCCGGGTCGCCTGGAAGCAGGATCTAGGCGAGCCGGTCGTGACGACGCCGATCGTCTCGGGGGGCCGTGTTTTCGTGCTCACGATTGGTGGATCGCTGGTCGCCATGAACGCCAATTCCGGCGACGTCCTCTGGCGATTCGACGACATTCGCACCGACGACGGCGACGTCTTTTCCAGCCCGGTGCTCGTCGCCGGCCGGCTGTACGCCGCCAGCGGGGGCAAACTCTACTGCATCGGCGACTCGCATCCGTGAGCTCGATTCGCCATTTAGCCGACGTCACAGACGAAGGCGCCGCCGTGCTCGGCGGCAAGGGTTGGAACTTGGCCCTCAGCGCCCGGGCCGGGCTGCCGGTGCCCGACGCATTCTGCATCACCAGCGACGCGCATCGCCGGGTTCGACCGACGGATGGCCGGCTGCCCCAGGCGCTGGACGAAGAATTGCGCCGCCAACTGCTCCGGGCTTACGAGCGCTTGGGCCGCGGCGTCGTGGCAGTCCGCTCTTCGGCCACGGTGGAAGACGGAGCCGCCGCCAGTTTCGCCGGATTGCAGGAAACGATCCTGGGCGTCGAAGGGGATGAAAAACTGGTCGAAGCCGTGGGCCGCTGTTGGGAATCGATCGATTCCCAGCGGGCACGATCGTATCGGGCACACAGTAACGTCGACGAGAGCCAGGTAGCCATGGCAGTCGTCGTGCAGCGGCTGATCGATTCCGAAGTCTCGGGCGTGCTTTTTACGCGCGATCCGCTTGACGCCTCGGGCCAGGCGATGCTGGTCGAAGCCGCCTGGGGCCTGGGCGAAGCGGTGGTCTCGGGCCTGGTGACCCCCGATCGATTTCATATCGACCGCCACTCGGGGCAAGTGCTCGACCAACAGGTAAACCGCAAGACGATCGTCATCACGGCGGCCGGCCGCGCCGCCGTGGCCGAGGATCGGCAAACCGTGGCCTGCTTGAACGCAGAGCAACTCGCCCGGCTGGCCGAACTGGGCCGGCAGGTCGAGTCGGTCTACGGCGAGCCCCGAGACGTGGAATGGGCCTGGGCCGCAGGCCGCCTGTGGCTCTTGCAGGCACGGCCGATCACCACCGCGGGCGCGGCCGAGCGCGAGCAAGTCCGACGAGCAGAAATCGCGCGGCTCGAACAGCTCGCCGATCCGCGCGGAACGGTCTGGGCTCGCTACAACCTGGCCGAAGTCCTGCCCACGCCCACGCCCATGACTTGGGCCATCGTCAGCCATTTCATGTCGGGGCAGGGGGGGCTCGGCCTGATGTTCCGCGATCTGGGCTTCGATCCAGATCCGATCATCGACCGCCTGGGTTTCATCGACCTCGTTTGCGGCCGGCCCTACGTCAACCTCAGCCGCGAGGCCAAGCTGCACTTCGCCGGATTTCCCTACGGCCACGACTTCAAGGCCTTGAAAGAGCGTCCGGAGCGGGCAATGTACCCGCAACCGGCCCCCGATCCCTCGCTGGTCACCTTCGGCCTCTTCCTGCGCTTGCCGAGCTATTTGTTCAAGATGCTCCGTGCGGCCCGACGGATCGAACGGGCCAGCCGGACGTTAGCGGATCGACTGCGACGGGAACTGTTCCCGCAGTTCGCCGAGCAGGCCCGGGCCGCGCTGGCCGACGATCTGGGCTGTTTGTCCGGCCCGGCGCTGGTCGCGCGGCTGGACGAATGGCGCGTGCGGACGCTGCAGGATTTCGCCCGCGAATCGCTCAAATCGGCGACGCTGGCGGCGACGGCCTTGGCAAAGCTGGAACAAGGCTTAACCCCCAAACTCGGCGCCGAACAAGCAGCCGCCCAAGCGCACGCGCTGCTCAGCGGCATCGAACCGGATCCCGAGGCCGACCTGGCCGCGGGGCTCAATCGGCTGTCGCAGGACGAGCTGAGCGAGCCGGAGTTTCTGGCCGGTTTCGGACATCGTGGTCCGCAAGAGATGGAACTGGCCGCCCCGCGCTGGGCCGAACGGCCGGACCTGCTGCCGGACATCGGTTCGAAACCCGCGGCTCGATCGGCCGATCCGCGCGCGACATCAAGAGCGGCGAGGAATCATCCGGGGCCGGCATCGTCTGCGATGGGGCGCGGCCGCTCCTCAAGGCCGGACCAAACGCAGCGCAGCTCGAACGCCTGCGGACCTACATGGCCCTGCGCGAGACGGGCAAACACTACCTGATGCTCGGATACGCGGTCATCCGTCAGACGCTGGTCGAACTCGGCCGCCGGTACAAAATCGGCGACGGCGTTTTCTTTCTGCTGCCCGAAGAGCTGGCGCGATTGACTGCCGGCGAAGATCTATGCGCCCTCGTTGCCGACCGGCGGCGGCAGCGGTCGATCGCTCTGGCCCTGGAGGTGCCGACCGTGCTGTTCAGCGACGATCTGGAGGCCATTGGCCGGGTGGCCGAGATCGAAGCCTCGGCCGATCTGCGCGGCACGCCGGTCTCGGCCGGCGTGGCCGAAGGGGAGGCGCTGGTGCTTGAATCGCCCGACGGCGCCCCTCCCGGCGAGGGCTTTATCCTGGTTTGCCCTTCAACCGATCCGGCCTGGGTGCCACTGTTCTTGCGCGCTCGGGGCCTGGTGATGGAAACCGGCGGAATTCTCTCGCACGGAGCCATCGTGGCCCGCGAATTCAGCTTGCCGGCCGTTGTGGGCATCGATCACGTTACCCGGCGGATCCACACTGGCCAGCGGTTGCGGGTCGATGGCAATACCGGCGAAGTCCATTTGCTCGATTGAACTTGCGCAGCGATCCACTACGGCAATACGGGCGCCGGCAGCGGCGCGGTGGGCCGGGCCGGCGGGTCGTTGTCGGCTGGGCGGCTCTTCAGTTCGAATTCGTGAGCGTGCTCAAACAGATCGAGCCGCGCGGGAGGGATAAAGGGGATGCCGACTGTCCGCAACGGGCCCAGCGGCGAAAGCAGCGACTTCAATAAGGGCCCCCCCGTCGCGTCCTCCAGCAGCGTGACCACTCCCTCGTCCATCCGTCCGAATTGCGGCAGATCGGCGAGCTGCCGTGGGTCGGAGCCAGCCAGCGCGGTCTTGGGTGCAAGCGGCAAAGACGGGCGCTCGGGCCGCGTGATGTCGTATTCATACCCTAAGGGGGCCAGATCGACCACAGGCCGCAATGGGACCACGTCCAGCCGCTCGAGCCGAATCAAGTGCGGGCCCGAGAATTCAGCAGCCGGTATCAGATCCCGCGGCGGACGCTCGGCCGAGCGCGGCCAGGGCGCTCTTCCGCCGGCGATTCGAGGGACGACGCGGCAATCGGTCGTGGCAAGGCGAAGAATTCGCCGATCAACCGGCCCGCGTCATCGGGGGCAAAGTCGAATGACACCGCTCCCACCGCCAGCAGCGCACTGGGCGGCAACTCGGCAACTTCCAGCGCCGCGGCCTCGGCTCGTTTCGGCGCCCGACGGATGCGGGTTTCGCCAGCACGTCCGCGGCAGGTTCTTCGTTCGCACGGCGGTCCGGCGGCGCGGCGGATGCAGCATCGATTGCACGAGCGCCAGCCGGCGATTCCGGCGCGCCGGGCAAAGGCTCGGCCGCTGCGGCGGTCGGCGTCTGATCGGCGCGGGTTGACCGAGAGTTTGGCGCTTTGCGCTCGGCCAGTGCCGGTCGCCTGAGCCACCGGTGTGGAATGCGCACTGCAACTGGCCAGCGCCACGGCGGCCAACACGAAGATCGCGGCGAAAAATCGGAATCGAGTCGAGGTGCGCTCGGGCATAAGAACCTACTTGGCTTCCAGAACCAGTTTTACCGGCGTGCCAACTGCGGGAAGTTGCTTACTCGTTTCCAGCTTGAGCAGCGGCTCTTCCTTCATGGTCAGGTTGGTTTGCAGCACCGTTTCGTCGGTGACGGGGAAAATGGCGATCAAGGTACCGCTCAGATCGGCGCCATAGACCTTGTCGTCTTTTTGCGGGTCGGGCTGCGACATCACCGAACCGGTGAAGTACCACTTCAAGTTCGGCATCGGCTTGCCGGTCTTGCTGTCGACCAGCGCCTTCTCGATGGCCATCCGTTGCGGATTGCCGTCCGAGCCGGGGACTTCGAGCGAAATCTTGAGTTCGGGACCGCTGGCCTTGGCCCCTTCCCCTTTGGCCGGCTTGCCCGGCTTGAGGCCGATTTGCTCGAGCGCCTGATGAATGGCGCTCGGTTTGACGTCAAACGTGATGACCGTTTCATGAGCCTTCTTGCCCTGCGGCGCCGGCAACGTGGCGATCACTTCGATCGGATACGTTTGCGGCAAATTCTCCAGCTTGCGGGGAGCAATTTTGCAAGCGATCGTGACGCTCCGCGCCGTGGCGTCGACGCGGATCGCGTCGGCAGCTGCGCGACGCCGAAACCGGCAGCGCCAGCGGCAACAGGAGAAACCAGTTCCAGCGGCTATGCGTCATGCGTCATCCTCTTTGCTTTCGTTCCTGGCTCGATCCCCAAGGCGATGGCAGCGCGACTCACTTTGCTCCGATGCACACAACCGCGCCGGGACGCTGCTGGCCGGCGCGTGCCTTCCAAATTGCCAACGCCCACATACAGCCGGCCCTCGTGTACCAACGGAGTGCCATAAACCATGCCCGGCGCTTTCACCGCCGGATCGTTGCCCAGGTCGAAGGTCCAGCGCAATTTGCCGTCGTCCAGTCCGACGGCGTGCACGACCGCCTTGAGGTCGGCGACATAGACCGTATCGTCGGAAGCTGCGGGGCCGGCGAAGACGGGCATCTTCGCATCGTAGACCCAGCGCGGCTCGCCGCTCGTGCGATCCCAGGCCCGCAGCTTGCCGTCGCTGGCGGTGAACAGCACGTTTTCGCCGCGAACGACGGCAGGTGCGACGACACCGCCGGTGACGTCCTTGCGCCACAGGACGCTGCCGTCTTCGAGCTTGAGGACCAGGATCTCGCCCTTGGCCCCCTTGAGCGTCTTGGGGTCCAAGCGAATGCTGCTGGTCACGACGATCACCTGGTTGTCGACGATCAGCGGCCCGGCCCAGGGATTGTACTTGAGCGGCACGCGCCACAGGGTGCTGCCGTCGGCCGTATTCAGGCAATAGATCGCCCGGTCTCCGGCTTGCTCCTTGTCGAGATACGTCGAGGGGACCAGCAGACGTTCGCCGGTCAGTGCGACGCTGCCATCGACGTGCCACTTGCCTTGGCCTTGCCGCCAGAGCAACTTGGGGGCCGGCTTGGGCAGCGAATCGTCGCTCGGCGGCACCGCGAACGTTGGATCTTTTTTCTTTTCTTCTTCGAACCGGGCCAGGGCCGCCTTCCACAGCTTGTCGAGCGCCGTCTGAGCGTCGGCCGGGGCCAACTCTTGACCGTCGAGCGTCACGCGGTTGACGTCGACTGCCAGCACGCCGGCGCTGCCTCCGCCCATGAAGGCTTTGCCGTCGGCCACGGCGGGAGTCCCCTCCAGGTGGACCAGTTCGCCCGGCAATACGAATTGCCAGACGGGGCGGCCGGCCTGGGCGTCGACGCAATGCAGGATTCGCCGTCGGTCTGATGCATGCCGTCGCCGAAGATCACTTTGCCGTCGACCAGGACCGGCGCTGAAACGGTCGGTAGCTTGAGGTAGGGGGGCGACTTCGACCACAACTCGCGATCTTTGGCCGCCGGATCGAGACTCAAGGCGTGGAAATTGCCCGTGTTGAAGGCCGCCAACCCCGACACAAACAGCACGCCCTGGCCGGCTACCGGGGAGGCCACGAAATGCTCGGGAACCTTATAGACCCAGAGCGCCAGGGGCGCCGTGGGGCCCTTTTCGGCGGCGCGGCAAAGCGCCGGCAGCCAGAGCAAGCTCAGCAGGCAGGCAAACGGAAAGCAATGCATGAATCGTGCTTCGATCGACGTGGGAGCGTTCATTTGCGCTTGCACCGCTGGCGGCATCGGCCAACTGTTCGGGCTTGGCACCCAGCAGCACGACCGATTCTTGTCCTTCGTTGTTGAGGACCAGGTCGGGCACGCCGTCGCGGTTCAAGTCCACGACACTCAAGGCGCGGGTATTGAAGATGCGTTGATAGAGACCGAGTTCATCCCCGGCGTCGACAAACTTGCCGCCCCCCGCATTGCGGAAATAGCGATTCGGCCCCTTGATGCAAGCCACCATCAGGTCGAGTTTGCCGTCGTGATTGAAGTCGGTCCAGGCGGCCGAAACGGCGCCCTTGATCGGACCGGCCAGGTCGCCGGCCGTGGCGCAGTCACGGCGGCAAAGTGGCCGGCGCCGTCGCCGCGATAAAGGATTGCGCGCACGCCTTGCGGGACAAACAGATCGACGAGCGTATCGCCGTTGAAATCGCCGAAGACGGGCGTCACTTGTCCCGTGCGAAAGTTCAATCCGGTCTGCCTGGCCGAAACAAAGCCCTTGGCCGTGTTGAGCACGAGTTGCCCGGGGCCGGAGCAATAGAGGAAGTCGAGCCGGCCGTCGCCGTTGACGTCGGCCACGGCCAATTCGTCGCCCGGCTGATCGGCGGCGATTCCGTGGCTTCCCAGGCCGACTTTATCGGAAACGTCCTCGAACATCGGCGGCACGCTGCCGGCGGTCTTGGCGGCGGCGAAAAAGAACGTCCAATCGCCCGTGCTCTGACACACTTTGATGAGCAGTTGGTTCTTGCCCGGCTTGAGTCGCAGCTTGAGCTTCGTTTGATCGGCTGTGGTCTGTCGGCTGGCATTCTCGGCCCATAGCGCTCGGCCATTGAGCCAGACCGAGAGCGTGTCGTCGCCGCCGAGCGAGACGGGCAACTCGGCCGCGCCCGGCGTCTCGATCTCGCGGTACAGATAGACTACCGCGTTTTCGTTGTTCTCGTTGCGGAACAGCCGCAGATTCTGCATCTGGCCATCGGTGAAATTCCGCTCGCGCCAGACGACTTCCTCGCCGTTCTTGCCCTCATACTTGGCCGTCAGGTCGATCCCGATTTCAGGCGGGTACTCGGTGCTGAAGCCTGCGCTGGCCGACGTCGGCAAACGGACCGGCGCTGTACCACTTGCCGAGCGTCGGTCCGGCGGCTGCCGCCGTGCCGCTGTGCCCGTGTTGCGATAAAGCCGCAAGCCACGAAAACGTTCAGCCAGCAGGATGTCGGGCCGCCCGTCCCCGTCGTAGTCGATCCAGGTCCCGGCGTTCAAACTGTAATACGGCTCAAGCGGCAGGGCCGCGGTAAAATCGCTGAAGGCAGTGCTCGCCTGGTTGGCGAACAACTTGGGGCCGGCCGGCGTGGCGAGCAGCAGATCGGGCTTGGCATCGGCGTTGAAGTCGGCCCAGCCGGCCGACCGGGCCCCGCCAACGTAGGGCAGCGAAACGTCGTTCAGCGCACTGCCGCCATTCTGCAACAGCGCCACGCGTCCCTCGCCCGCCAGGCAGAGGTCGATCTTGCCGTCGCCGTCAAAATCGATCGGCGCGATGCTTCGAGCCATCGGGGTCGACGCGCGTCAACGCGCCGAAATGGCTGAAACCGGGCATGCCGGAAAGCGTGCGGAAATCCTCGCCGCCCCAGCCGACGAAGTCCCGCTTGGCGTCGTAGTCCTGCAGCTTCAGGCTGGCCTTGAGCCGCTGAATCTTGCCTTGCCGCAGTTGCATCGCCGTCTTGTCGCCGTCGACCATGCATGGAACGACGACTTCCTGGCCGGCGACCATCGTCGCGATGGCCGCGGCCAGTTTTTCCGGCCGGCCGGCAAAGCTGCGCAGGAAGAAGGGCTCGGCATGATTCATGCTCCACCAATCGCCGTTGGCGGCAGACTGGTACCAATAGTTGTCGATGCACGTTTCGCTCGCGCCGCCATTATGGAAACAGACGGCCAGCTTACCCGGCTCGGCCCAAGCCATCACGGTTTGCCACTCGCGGGGGTGGAAACCGCCTTGGCCGATGCTGTGGTTGATGATGTTGACCGGATAAATGCCTTTGATGTCCTGCACCTTGTGAAAGATGATCAGGTTTCGCTCTTTGTCGACTCGCTCGACCCGCATGGTGAGCACGAACGTGGCCTCTTGCAGCACGCGGCCGAGCGTGTAGGGAACCTCGACGTATGCCCGGGCCGACCGGGGAGCCAGGATCGACAGCGCTGCCATAGCGGCCAGCGCCCAGAGGGACAATCGCGGCTCTCCACGGGGGGTCAAGATCATTGCGGGACTCCTTCTGCTTGACTTGGTGCAGACGTCTTGCCTGCGCTGGGACGATCGCGATGTTGTCGTTGGGGGAACCGACTACTTGGTCTCGGCGAGTTGCGTGCGGGCCAACTCGGCCCAACGCGTGGTGGCATGGTCTTTGGCGACTCGCTCCAGCAGCTTGGTCGCTTCGGCCGGTTGCTTCAACTCGGTATAAGCCCGGGCGGCCTCGAACAGCGCCATCGCCGACAGCTCGGGAAAATCGTAGGTGCTAACCACGGCCATCAAAGCCGGAGCCGATTCGGCGAAGCGCTTCTGGTCTTGCCGGCAAAGACCGATTTGCAATTGAGCACGGGCGGCCACCTCGGCACCGGAGCGGCTGACGACCTGGCCATATTGGCTCACGGCCTGATCGGGTTGATTCTGATTCTGAAATGCCCAACCCATGCCGAAGCGCGCTTCGTCGACCCAGCGGCTCTGCGCGAAGCGGTTGACCAGCGCCTCCAGCGACTGCCGGCTGGCATCCCACTGTTTGAGTTGGGCCTGGGCCTGCCCCAGTCGCAACAGGGCGCGGTCGGACACACCGAACAGGTTCTGGAATGGTTGCTGGTCGCGGAACGGCAGCAATCGCTCGACGGCGTGCGGCCAGTCCTGTTGGCGGAAATAGCATTCGCCGGCACGGGCGCGGGCTTCAGCGGCCAACGGGTTTTTTTCGTCCTTGCCCAGAACCTCGAAACGCCGCAGCGCCTCCGGGACTTCGTCGATCGCCAGATACGAATTGGCCAGCCGCAACTGCAGCCGGTCGATCATTTCCTGGGCAGGCTCCTTGTCGATCGCCTCGCGAAGCAGTTTGATCGCCGGCTCGTGCTGGTCGCGCTGTGCCAAGAGCTCGGCCAATTCCAGCCGCCCTTCCAACGCCAGCGGACTGTCAGGACCGGCGTCGATCAGGGCCAGGTATTCGTCACGGGCGCGCTGTTCGCCGACTTGCGGCGGAACGCTCGCCAGCAGAATCTCGGGCGGGCGGACGACCGGCGGCGTCTGGCCGGGCGTCTCGCTGCGGGCGTGCTGCTGAAGTTTGGCCAGCGCTTCCGACTCGAGGCCTCAGTCGCGTGGAGTCGATCTGGGCCTGACCGGCCAGCCGATTGCACCACGCGGCCTCGTAGATCAGCCGCAAGTGGCCATCGCTGCCAGAGCCTTTCTGGCCCGCCGCCTCGGAGCGTTCGTGCAGGTATTGTCCGGCCTCGATCAGCAAACGTGCCGCTTCGTCGCGCTGTCCGTTGGCCGCCGAGCGTTGATCGGCCGGCGCTGCCGGCTGGTCGAGGATTTTCCGCGCGACGTCGAGCTTCGCCAGGGCCTCTTCCTTGCGGCATTGGCCGGCCCGCCAGGCCGCTTCGACGGCCTCGGGACGATCGGGAAACTGGCGCGTAATGTGTTCGAAAATCTGCCGCGCTTCCAGGAGCTTGCCCGATTCCTTGACCGCCAGGCCGTGATGGTATTGAACGAGCGGAATCCAATCGCGCCGCGCCGGGTCGCCGGCCAGTTGGCCCTCGTGCTGCGCGCGGACTTGGGCCAGCAAAACGGCGGCGTCCGGGGCCCGCTTCTGGCTGCGCCAAATCGTCGACAGCCGCAAAAGCGCCAGCGGTGCAACGGCCGACTTGCTCAACGGCTCGCTGGCAAATCGATTGAACTCGTTGATCGCCGCGGGCAACTCATTGGTTTGCTCCATGCACTTGGCCCGCTCGAAGACGGCATACGGCAGGGCGGGGCTGGTGGCATACTGCTGCAGGATCTTGTCGTAGGCAGCCCGGGCATTGGCCAGCGCCGCATTGCGCTGCTGCGGCTCGACGATTAGCGCCGCCATCTGCTGATGGCAGTAACCGAGCTTCAACAGGGCGTCGGGTACGTGCGGGCTCTTGGGCTCCGAGGCCAGGAAATTGCCGAGCAGCTTGACCGCTTCCTCCAATTGCTGCATGAGCAGCGCAGCCGCCAAGGCGTCGGACGAATCGGCGGGCAAGGTGCGGATCAGGCAATCGGCCAAGACATACGGCACGCCGGCCAATTCGCCAGAGCGGTCACCCTCGGGGATGTCGGCAAAAATGGCCGCCGCTTCCTCGTACTTGCCCAACCGGTACAGCGACAGGGCAATGCCTTGCTTTGCCACTGCCACGCTCTCGAACTCGGGAAATCGATCGACGATCGCCTGGTAGCGCTTGATCGCATCGCCGAACAAGCGTGCCAGCTCCGCGTCGCGGTTGCCCAAGTTCGGGTTCGCGGCGGCTGCATTGCCGACCATGAGCTGCATTTTCCGCAAAACGAAACTGCACCGCCGGCAGCAGCGGACTGCGCGGAAAATCGACGAAAAACTTCTGGCAGACGACGTCCGAATCCGGGTATTGACCGGCCAGGTGCAATGCGGTTGCCAGCCGGGCCAGCGCCTCTTCGGCCCGATCGGGGTTGTTGTTCTCGCCGGCCGCCTGCTGATACGTCCCGGCCGCTTCGCGATATTGCTTGATCAACTGCTGCGTGTCGCCCAGTTCGATCAAGATGTCGCCGCGACGGATTTTTGCCGCCGGATCGGCGCCTGCCCGTGCTGCGGCCTTTTCGGCCGCTTTGCGGAACAAGTCGAGTCCGGAGCGGACAGACTGTTCGTAGGCCGGTGGATTGGCCGGGTCGGCGCCGCCGACGCCGGCGCGGCCGAGCCAGAGCAGGGCCTGATCCGCCAACTGCGGATGGTCGGCAAAAGGCTGCAAGTTTTTGATCCCCTCGGGAAACTGCCGCAGTTGCACCTGGCAAACTCCCAGGCGGAACTGGGCCTCGCCGAAGAGTGCGTGCTGCGGATATTGCTGCGCAAAGGCGGCGAAGCGGGCCAGCGCCTCGCCAAACTTGCCGTCCTCATCGAGCAGCACGCCCCAGTAGAATGACGAGCGCGCCGACGTAGTCCGGCGGCGGGTCGCGGACCAGCGCTTCCAAACGCAGCCGCTCGGTCAGATTGTCTTTGAGTTGCAAACCGTTCTGCAAAAGCTGCGGCGCGGACTTCTTTTGCTCTTCGTAAGCCGCCAGAACCGCCGCATACTGGGCCGCCGCTTCCGGCCGCTGGCCGGCCAGATGATGCGTGCGGGCCAGCAAGTAGCGGGCATGCAGGCCGATGGCCGGATTCTCGAACGGCGCGAACTCGCCCAAAGCCCGGCCAGCCGCCAGATACTCCTTCAAGGCGAAGGCGGCGTACCCCTGATAGTAGAGCACCGTCTCTCGGAAGCGCGTATTGGTCAGGATCGGATTCTGCGCGAGAGAGTCGACGATCGCCCGGGCTTCAGCATACTTGCCCTGCTCGAGCAGCATCTCGGCCTCGTCGCATTTCGCCCGGACGTACCACTCGGAATCGAGCGGCAGTTGCTTGGCGTCGGCCGGTTGGGTGGTCTTCATGCGGGCGGCAAACGCGGTGGCCGCGGCGGCAAACTGCGGCGCCGCCTGATCGAATCGCTGTCGTGCAGCCTGCTGATGTTGCGCCGCCTCCTTGGGCTTGGCGACGGCCAGCGCCGATTCGGCCCGCCCGAGCGAGCGATGCGCTAGCGCCAGGTAGTACAGCGCGGTTGCCCGATCGGCAAAATCCTGGCTGCCGACGACCTGGTTCAAGGCTTCGATCGCGGCCGGATAATCGCGCGGCCCTTCGACCAGGGCCAGCGCGCAGACCGTAGCGGGCCGCGACGGCGTCCTTATGGCCGCCAAACTTGGCCAGGAATTCGCGAAAACGATCGACCGCGGCCGGGTAGTTCCCTTCCTGGTACGTCCGCCGAGCACTCGCCAGCACCATCGCTGCCTGCTCGTCGGGCGTCAATTGCTGGGCCCAAAGTCCAGCCGGCGCCCCGATCGCAATCAGTGCCACCACGGCCAGCCGCGCAAGCCGGGCCAGGGCAGCGAACCGCGGCAGTCGCCGGGGGCTCGGACAACAGAATTCATGATGGTGCGACACGATAAGGCCTTGCCGTTCTCCGCCCGTCGGGCCCTGCATGAAGAGGCTCCTCTTTGATCGAAACCTTGATTATCCGTTCGCTTTGCGCGACAAGTCAACCTGGGCGGCCTATTCCAGGCCGTGCGGCCGGTGCCCCGGGGGTCTGGCGGCCCCGGCAGCCGCACTAAACAAATGTCGCAAATCCGGCCAGGGTTACGAAGTCGCAGCGGGCCGGACCGGACCGGGCTGCCGAGAGGCCGGCCGCTGTTTGCGTTTCGCCCCGGCGCGGGCTATGTTGCTGTTGCCCACCGAAAGTCCCACCCCCACCGCGTTGCCGCTTCTTCTTGATCGCTGCATTTTGACCGCGCCTCTTGACCGCGCCCGATTGACCGGGCCCATCACATGCTCCCCGCCTCTGCTCCGGCATCCGCATCGGCCTGGCGCCTGACGGCCGCCGCGCTGCTCTTGACGGCGTCGTGCCAGGCGGTCGGCAGCGGGCTCTGGTCGCAGCAGGGCGAGACGCCGATTTTCGAAGTGTTGCTGTTCAACTGCGGCTGGCCCGAAACAGCCGTTACCGATATCGAGTCGGGATCCGCCTGGTGCCAATTCGCGATTGCGGCAGCCCTGCTGTCGGCTTGCGGTTGCCTGTGGAGCGATCGATTTGCCAGGGGCACGATCGCCGTGGTGCCGATCCTGGCCCTGGCCGGCAGTTGGCAAGTGCTGCTGGCGGTCGCCGCCTGGCAGCGAGACGAAAATTTTCGGCCCGGCCGAAGCTGGGGCCCGGTCGAAGACTGGCTGGGCAACTGGCAGGTTTTCGGCGAAGTTGCCGTGCGGATGGCGGCGCCGCTTGCGGCGCTGTGGCTGCTGACTCTCAGTCCGGCAGAGCCTGAATTGGAGCAACCGACGGAGCGTCCCCTTTGGCTGCTGCGCTGGGCGGCCGCGATAACCTTTGCCGTGCATGGCTACGAAGCCCTGCGCTCGAACTCGCGTTTCGTCGACCTGTTGTTGAGCGCCGACCAGCGGTTTC
This sequence comes from uncultured Planctomycetia bacterium, assembly GCA_963699445.1. Lineage (GTDB taxonomy): Bacteria > Planctomycetota > Planctomycetia > Pirellulales > PALSA-1355 > CAWCAX01. The sequence goes on along the minus strand of CAVOTX010000009.1, from coordinate 501,221 downwards.
TCAGCGGTGCCCTGTCGGAACACGTGTCGCGGCAAATCCTGTTGCCGATCGGCGTGATCGACCTCGCCCTGGCGGTGGCGATTCTCGTTGGCCGGTGGCGGCCGATCGCCGGTTACATGGCGGTCTGGGGCTTGATAACGGCGCTCTCGCGGACCGTACACTCCGGCTGGGACGGCCTTTGGGAAACTTTGATTCGAGCGCCGAATTGCGGCGTGCCGCTGGCAATCTGCTTATACTGGAGTTCCTGCCCCGCCCCCGCTCCCGCCTGGGAACCCGCCGATCATGCCCCTGAGCCCCGTTGACCGCGAACCGGAAGGCGCCCCCGCGAAAACATGCACGACGCGCGCCGGCCGCAGGCGCGCCGATTGTCCGCTGGCCGCCTGGCTCATCGTCGTCGCGCTGTGCGCCGCGGTCCGCGCCGAAGATGCGGCACCGCCCGACGCGCTTCGGCCGCGGCAATGGCGACTTGTCTGGACTGCCGATCCTGCACATCAGGCCACCGTTTCCTGGAATACGCTTTCGCCGGGCTCGATCCACCGAGTGCATTACCGAAGCGCCAGCGGCCGCGAAGAGGGAGTGGTCGAATGCCGCGAGACCGGTCGCTATACCGCCGGGCAGGAAAAGATCGATCTCTACTTCCATCACGTGCGGCTCCAGCGTCTGAATGCCGCGACCGAATATCGGATCGTTATGGAGAGCGACGGCCAACGCTCGGGCGAGTTTTATTTCACAACCGCTCCGGACGACAATCGGCCGATCGGCCTGCTGTTCGGCGGCGATTCGCGCAGCAACCAGGCGGTTCGCCGCCAGATGAACCGCGCATGGCGGCGCTATTGCACGACAACGCCAGCCTGGTGGCGCTGGCCCATGGCGGCGACTACGTCGGCTCCGGAACGTCGCTTTCCGAATGGTCGCAATGGATGAGCGATCATGAAGTATCGACCGGACCGGATGGCCGCTTGTTGCCAATCATTCCCACCCGCGGCAATCACGACAAAGGAGCCTTGTTCAACGAAGTCTTCGGTTTTCCGCCGGGAGACGCCAATTACTACTTCACCGACCTGGGCGAGCAATTGCAACTGATCACGCTCAACACCGAAACGAGCATTGCCGGCGATCAGGCCAAGTGGCTGGAAACGCAGCTCAAGGCCGGTCGTCCCACACATCGCTGGCTGGCCGTGTGCTACCATCGACCGGCGTACCCGGCCGTCAAGACGCCCAGCGGCGCGTTGCAGTTCTGGGTGCCGCTGTTCGACCGCTTTAGCGTCGACCTGGTCTACGAGGCCGACGGCCACAACATCAAGCGGACCGTGCCCATCCGCGACAACGTCGAAGACGCAACGGGCGTCGTCTACCTGGGCGAGGGGGGCTTGGGAGCCGAACAGCGCAAGCCCAAAGCGAATCGCTGGTTTCTGAAATCGCCGGGCATGGGCTCGAGCGGCAACCACGTCCACCTGGTGATTTTTTCCGACCAGCATTGGGAATGCCGCGTGGTGGCCGATAGCGGAAAAACGCTCGACCAATACTTCCGGGATTTCCGCCGCCCCAACTCAGTCCGGCCAGTGTCGCCGCAGGCTGCGGCCGCTCATTGAGCGAACTGCTCGATGTCGAATCCCTCCATTCTTGTGGCGGCGGCCCAGTCGCTTGCAACGAGTTGGCGGAGCGAATACAACCTCCTTCGGTGTGAACGTAAAATAACTTCGGCGCTCAACTCCTCTCCCTCCAGGGAGAGGGTAGGGTGAGGGTCTGCCAGAAGCCGAAGTTGTTTTTCGTGCGACTCCTTCGACCGCACCGCAATCTTGGTTACCGTAGGCCGGCCGAATTCGGGCTCGGCATGGAAGAATCATGTCGAACCACAGTGCGATTGAATCCAGGGCCTGCCCGTGAACTACGTCCATCGTTCGATGCCCGCGTTTTTTCTGCCTGGCATTTTGGCGACTCTTGCCCTGGCTCCTCTTACCACCCGGGCCGACCCGGCTGCTTCGGATTCGGTGATGGGATGGCGTGGCAATGGCGCCGGAGTGTATCCGACGACAAATCCCCTGACCGAATGGGACGACACGAAGAACGTGATATGGCGAGTCCCTGTGGGCACCGCTTTCTCATCGCCGGTGATCGCCGGCGGCCGCGTCTTTGTGACATCGGAGCCGTCGAAGATCGTTTGCGTCGACCTGAAGGACGGCGCTATCCGCTGGAAAGACTCGTTGAAAACCGTCGACGTCCCGGCGGACCTCCAGGCGAAAGCCGCGAAGAGCGCAGGGGCGGCGACGTCTTGCGGATTCGCAGCCCCGACGCCTGTCAGCGATGGCACCGATGTCTTCTTCGTCTTCGGCTCCGGGCTGATCGCCTGCTATTCGATCGATGGCAATCGCAAGTGGATCCACTATCTTGAGCCGGCGGACCGGACGTATGGGCATAGCTCATCGCCACTCTTGATCGAGGGCAAATTGCTGGTGAATGTCCACCATCTGGTCGCGCTGGACGCTGCGTCGGGCAAGATCGCTTGGGAATGCCCGGCGGCCGAACACACCTATGGCACGCCTGTCAGCATGAATGTCGGCGGAGTCAAGTTCGTCGTGACGCCGCTGGGAAAAGTCGTTGGGGTAAGCGACGGTCGCCTGCTGGCGAAGGAGATTGCGCCGGAGCTTGGAGGTTCTGAGTATGGAATCAGCCCGACGGCTTGCGACGACGTGGTGTATCTGGGAGATCGTACATTATCTGCCGTGCAATTGTCCCGTCAGGGCGACGGCATCCGCGGCCAAACGCAATGGACCGCGAATCTGGATGTGACTTCGTACGCTTCGCCGGTGGCGTGGAATGGCTTGTTGTTTTTTGTCGGGACGGCCGCCGAGTGCATCGTGCTCGATCTGAAGTCGGGAAAAACGCTGCTCGAAGAAGAATTGAAGATCGGGCATCCCGGCGTGGACGATCCGGTGTTGAGCACTGCGAATCTGTATCCGAGCCTCGTCGTCGCCGGCGGCAAGCTGTTCGTCGGCAACGATCGAGGACAGGTCTTCGTCTACGAAGCATCCAAGAATCTCACCGAGATCGCGCAAAATCGAATGGCGGACGGTTCGGGTTCGACACTCGCGATCGTCGATTCTTTCTTGGTTATCCGCAGCGGCAGTTCGCTCTGCCGCATCGGAAAGTGAATTGAGGAACACCGAAGATGCGCGGTCCGTTCGGTCTATCGTTGCGGATGTTCGTGTTGGCCGTCCTTGCACCGGCGCTGGCCGCAGCCGGCGAGACGTCGGGCTGGCGCGGCGACGGCAGCGGGCGATATCCAAACGCCGATCCGCCGCTGGACTGGGGACGGATCGCAAGCAGCGTCAAGGAATTGTCGGCGCAATCACACCGGCCCCAAGAAGGCTCGCTGCCAACCGCTCAAGCCGCCATACCAGACGGCGTCATTCGCCAATGGCTTGTGCTGGGACCATTGCCGATCACCGACGAGACGAATGCCGAGGACATTCTTCCCGGCGCCGAAGCCCTGACGCCTGACGACGGCGAGCGAGTGGAAAAAAACGCCTGGCGGGCGACCACCCTCGAAACCAGTTGCCTGGACCTTTGCTCCACGCTCAACATCGCGCCCGAGAAGACCGGGCTGGCCGCCTATGCGCATACGTATCTCTATTCGCCTTCAGGCCAGCCCGTCGCCTGGAACCTCTTATTCCAGGGACAGGGCACGAACCGGGTCTGGCTCAATGGAAAGCCGGTCTACGCCAGCCCAGCGAATGTCGATCTGGCCCCGGGCATCCGCCTGGTGCTGCCGCTCCAGAAAGGCTGGAACCGGCTGCTCGTGCTCAATGCCAAGACGCTCGCGTCCAGGCGGAGCTGGTGGTTCGCGGGAAGTCTCTACGGAGAGAAAACCGCCCAGTACGATACGCGCGGAATCATCTGGTCGACGCCGATGCCGGCACCCGGCAGCAGCGCGCCGGTCATCCTGGGCGATCGGCTGTTTGTGACCACGGAGACTGGCAGCGTCGTTTGCATCGACAAAGCTTCCGGCAAACTTCTCTGGATGCACTCGCTCACCTATTACGACTTTGCCACCAGGGACGAACGTAAGACGCACCCGGAAGTCTTCGCCGAACTGGATCCACTGGCGGAGCAATTGAAGCAGATCGACCAGACCGACATCGTCATGCCCTGGCAGGTGCCGGCGCTGGAAAAAGACTGGCGCTCAAGCATCGAAGGCAACATCTATAAATTCATGGGCAAGGTCTCGCGAGACAAACGCAGCCCACTCCATGAATGCGAGGCGGGGCTGACCGCTCATGCGCCGGTGACCGACGGGCGTTATGTCTATGCCGTCTTCGGCAGCGGAATCTGCGTCTGTTACGACCGTGACGGAAATCGCCAATGGATGCGGCTTTTGGATCACGAGCGCGTGGAACACGGCTATACGACGTCGCCGCTGCTGGTCGACGGAAAGCTGATCGTCTATTTCGACAACTTCACGGTCCTGAATGCGGCCACCGGTCAAACCATCCTGGAGCGGCCCCACTTCCTGGCGCCGGGCACTTCCTTCAACTGGTACACGAATTTCCACGCTGCCGGCATCGTCTTGCCGGCTGGCGACGCCAAAGTGCTGTACTTCCTCAACGGCGAATTCGTCCGCCTCTCCGATGGCAAGACGCTCTCCCTGGACGAGAAGAAGCTGGCCGTCCTGAAGCCCGTGCAGTACACCGAAACCTACGCGAACCGCGTTGCCGCGCCGGTCGTCGAGAATGGCGTCGCCTACAAGATCCAGGACAACAAGGGGGGCGTGGTGATCTTCAAACTTCCCCCGCTCGCAGGCGATCAGGTCGAACCGGAGATCCTCCGCGAGATTCCGTTCGCCACGCCGTCGTTTCCGTACTACTACGAAAGCTTCTATTGCGCCTCGCCGCTGCTGCACGAAGGCCTGCTGTATTGCCTGAACAGTTTCGGCACGCTGACCGTTCTGGACGTGGAGCGCGGCCAGGTCGTCTACCAGCGGCAACTCGATCTCGAGATATTCATGCCCTACTCCGGAGTCTTGCTGCTCAAAGGCGGCGCCCAGTCCAGCCCCACGCTGGCGGGAAAATACATCTACATTTTCGGCAATCAGGGCACCACGCTCATTCTGGAACCTGGCCGCTCATTCAAGCAGGTGGCCAAGCTGCGTCTGGAGAATGTGGCCGGAGTGCGGGCGGTGCATCAGGAAGCCACGATGACCAATCCCGTGTTCGAGGGGTCGCGCATGTACTACCATGCCGAGGCCACGCTGTACTGCGTTGGCAAGAGCGAGTAGGGCTCGGCCTCATCGAAGCGGCGTTCCGGGCGTCGGGTTCATCGGTGGGCTCATCGACAGATGGATTGGAAGTCGCAGGCAGCGCGAAAGCTGCTTTGCCGCGCGAATCGCCTCTCTCGCCCCGCGCCGCCAAAAGCCGACCCTGCGGTTGGCCGGACGCTCACCCAAGCAAGGCCGACAAGGATGGGAAGCCACGAGAAGCGTTCAATGCGTCGGTGGGCGGCATTGAGCCGTAACAGGCAACCTTTCCCAGCCTTTCCGGCCACGGAGTCCTCGAATGTTGGCTTCACTACTTGCCGAATCGCCATCCCATTCCGATACTGCTGACTCGTCCGATGGCATTTACGCAGTTGCTCTCGAAAGGCCACAGATGATCGGTTCTGGAAACTCTCCAAGACGGTCGGCACCATTCGCTCTGCTCTCTTTCCTGCTTCTCGTCGGGGCGAATCCACTCTCCGCACAGGACAAATTGAAACCGGAGGAAGCAACCAGGTTGGGCGTCGAAGCCTACATCTATGGCTATCCGTTGGTCACGGTGGAAATGACACGACGGGTGGGGACGAACACAGATACCCCCAAGGGATTCCACGCCCCGATGGGCCAATTTGCCAACATCCGTGAATACCCGACGGCGGCGTTCAAGGATGTTACGGCGCCGAACGCCGACACGCTTTACTCATCTGCCTTTCTGGACCTTGCCAAAGAGCCTCACATCCTGAGCCTGCCCGACGAAGATGGCCGCTACTATTTGATGCCCATGCTTTCCGGCTGGACCGACGTGTTCGAGGTTCCAGGCAGTCGCACCACCGGCACCAAGGCTCAGAAATACGCCATCACCGGTCCGGGCTGGAAGGGCACGCTCCCCGCAGGTATCACGGAATACAAATCCCCTACGAACATGGTGTGGATTATCGGTCGGACCTACTGCACCGGCACACCGCAGGACTACAAGGCGGTCCATGCCATCCAAGATCAGTATTCCGTGGTTCCTCTGAGTGCCTATGGCAAGCCCTACACGCCGCCCAAGGGAAAGGTCGATCCCAAGATCGACATGAAGACGCCGGTGCGGGACCAGGTGAACCGGATGGAGGCAGCAACGTACTTTTCCATGCTGGCGTCGCTGCTGAAGGACAACCCGCCTGCGAAAGCAGACGCACCGATGATCGAGAAGCTGGCAAAGATTGGGATCGTTCCGGGCAAGGATTTCGACATCAGCAAGCTCGAACCGGCTGTTGCGAAAGGCTTGCAGGGCGTTCCAAAAGTAGCCCAAGAGAAGATCATGGACTATTTCAAGGACGCAGGAAAAGAGGTCAACGGCTGGCAAATCATAACCAAGACAGGAATCTATGGCGCTGAATACCTGCGACGGGCTTTCGTCACTGCCATTGGCCTCGGAGCCAATCGGCCCCAAGATGCGGTCTATCCAACCTCTCTGCTTGACGGAGACGGCAAGGTCTATGACGGGGCCAACAAGTATGTGATGCACTTTCCCAAGGGACAGGCTCCGCCGGCCAAGGGCTTCTGGTCGCTCACGATGTACAACGGTGACTACTTCTTCGTGGAGAATCCACTCGACAAGTACACGGTAAGTCCACGCAACGATCTCAAATACAACACCGATGGCTCGCTCGACATCTATATTCAGAACGAGTCGCCGGGCAAAGACAAAGAGGCGAACTGGTTGCCCGCACCGAAAGACAAGTTCATCCTGATGCTGAGGCTTTACTGGCCGAAGGAATCAAAGCCGTCGATTATCGACGGCACTTGGGAGCCGCCAGCAGTTGAGAACGCTGCAAAACGGCGGCGGTGATCGAGACGAATCGTTTGGCCGTCCCCTTTGGCGGTTCTCTTTTCACGCCAATTTTCATCGACCGCTTTCAACCCCAAAGGAGTTCCCGAGAATGGCAAAGGAAACGATTGCGGATAAGGTCAAGGTTTGCTGGCCTGGATTCAAGATTCTCGAAAATCAAACCGTGGGAGAATTGCGACACTGGATTGACGCTGAAATTGAACAACTATACGAGGCGTTGGCAGTCTTGAACGACGAGTCAATTGTTGGGCCCGATGGATCGTGCAAGCTCACCGATCCCGTTTTCGCTCCACGGTGAAGGATCGCCAAATCAGCCGGCGAGTCCGATTGGAAGAAAAGATCATCGTGGATGAATCTCGACTGTCCTATTTCATCGTGGACGCTTTCACAAATCGGCCCTTCGCAGGAAATCCTGCGGCGGTCGTTCCGCTTAGGTCATGGCACGAAGAGTCTTGGCTGCAAAACGTGGCGATGGAGATGAACCTTGCGGAAACGGCCTATTTCGTTCCCAACGCTCAAGGATTTGATCTGCGTTGGTTTACGCCCAAGATCGAGGTCGATCTCTGTGGTCATGCGACTCTGGCGGCGGCCAAGGCTCTTGCATCCATGGGCCAATTGGCCGATGGATCGGAGGTCGCCTTTTCGACTCGCAGCGGCGTACTGCGTGCCCTGCGGAAAGGCGAGCGTTTCCAACTCGATTTTCCCACCATCGCTGAAAAGACGACGCAGCCGCCTCCCGGTCTGATCGAATCGCTGAACGTAACACCCCGCCATGTGGGTCGCAACAAATTCGATTACCTCGTGGAAGCGGAATCGGAGTCCGTGTTGCGTGGGCTGGCCCCAGATTTCAAGCGGCTAGCGTCCGTCGATTGCCGGGGTGTCATTGTCACTGCTCGCAGCGACGCGCCGAACTTCGATTTCGTGTCACGTTTCTTTGCCCCTGCCGCCGGCATTGATGAAGACCCGGTAACGGGATCGGCTCATTGCTGCCTTGCAGACTTTTGGGGAAATCGCCTCGGTAAGACCGAAATGGTCGGCTATCAGGCATCGTCCCGTGGAGGCATTGTTCACGTCACAGTTCGAGGGGATCGAGTAATCCTGGGCGGTGAAGCCGTGATCGTGGCTCAAGGTGAGTTGTTGATTGGATGAGTACGGCAACCCTGTTCTAAGGCAACTCCGGGGAACCCACAGCGAGGAAAAGGTGTCAGCGAGGAAAAGGTGCGAGGAACCGATTTCCGCGGCCGCTGCCGTCCACCGCGCCATCGATTGTGCCGCTGAAATCGCTCGCCGCAAACTGCCCGCGCCGCGGACGCACCGCCAGCGGCCTGGAAACGCGTGGCCTAGAAACGCGCCCTGAAAAACGCCCCTCGTTCGGCGATCATTCCGCTGTGCCATGTCGGTCACCAGGAGACTGTGGCCGGGCGAAGGGGCGAAGCGAAAAACAATCTCTGCGCGTGAGCGGCGAGGCGCTAGCCGTCGGTGCCTCCAGCGGCCGCACGCCATCTTGCTTCGCTCCTTCGAGCCGATCGCGCTCGGTGTGTGCGAATCTGCGCGTACGCCGAACCGCGCAGCGCGAAGAGGAAATCTCACCGCAGAGGGACGCGGAGGAAGAAAGTTCCCTAGGAATGAGTCCCTGCGATCCTCTGCGCACTCTGCGGTGAAAACATCTTTGGGGGAATAAAGCGGACGTGGCGAGGCAAAGCGGACGCGTCTCGCTCTGGGATAGCGCTCCAAACTGCCAGGCTTGTCGGCCGCGAGTCGTCGTTGCACGCGCCGTCTCGTTGGCCAACCACCGTCTATTGATCCACGCGGCGATAGCTGCCGAAATTTTCCTCGGCCAGGGCCCTGAGGAACAAATCGAACGGGCTGTTGGGAATGCCGACCGCGATGCCCAGCGAATAGATCGATTCGCGCCGCGTGCGGTTGGCCTGCGAGATCAACTGCACGATCTCTTCGGGATTGTTGGTCGTCGAGCCCCCTTGAGGTGCGCCGTCGGAGAGAAAGTAGATCGCCTCGGCATCGAAGTTGAAAGCCGCATCCAGCGCGTCGTACGAGGCGGTGTTGGACCGGGCCACTTGTCCGTTGACGAATGAAATCGCCGCACGCTTGAAGGCCGGGGTGGCCTGCACGAGCCTCTTCTGCCAGCAATCCACGACGGAATTGAACACGATGATGGCAAACTGATCGTCGTCGCGCAGCTTTTCGATCGTGTCCGTCAATTCACGTTTCGCGGTCGCCAACCGGAAACCGGCCATGCTGCCCGAAATGTCCATCACGAATACGATCCGCTGGGCGTAGATCGGCACCCCGTAATAGTACGGCGTGCCCTCGCCGGCAACCGACGCAACTTCGGCCCGCCCGGCGGGAGCCGGAATGATGAAGGTTTCCTTGTTCTTGTCCCACCAGGCAATCCAGGCCTGGGGGTTCTCGAGAAAATTCTGGCCGGTGACAGCCGTCAAGTACTTGATGATGTCGGCCCGCACCTCGCCTTTGATCTCCGCCAACAACGAGATCAGCACGCCCAGCGAATCGAGGCGGTCGAGCCGAATCAGAGCCCAGACCACGGCTCGGCGCGGGCCGAAGTGATGCTCGAAGACTTTCGTCTTGGTGAGCTTGACGAGGATCGGCAGCGAGTCCTCTTCGTCGCGAGCGCCGAGCTGGTCGGCCAACTCGGTGACGACGAGCGAGCCACCCCGGGCTTTGTCGAGCGTCTTATCCAGGAATTCGCCGACGGCTAGCTCGGTATACTCCGACTTGGAAGCCAGCAGCGCCGCCAACACCGGCACGGCATTCATGCCCAGGTCGTTTTTTCTGGCCCGACGGCTGAGCTCGGCGATGAGATACTTGCAGATCTCTTCGTTCTCGTTGAGCTTGGCCAACGTTTCGTAGGTGGCGGATTGAACGGCCGGGGCATCGTCGCCAAAGCCGGTCTTCATCGCCATCTTGACCGCGTCGAGCACCGGATAGCCCTGCAAGCGGCGAATCGCCGCGGCCCGGTCCTCGGGCTTCTTGCTCCGCAGTTGCGCGCTGAATGCCCGGCTTTGCCGCGCGGAAATCCTGAGCATCTTCCGTGGCAAAGGCCGTGGCGGCACTGCATACGAGCAGCGCAAAGCCCAATCGGCGGATCGAAGACGGGCCTATCATGGGGGCCGTTTCCTTCATGCAGTCAAAACGAGGGAGCAATGAACGAGGGCCGCCATACCCGCTGGACCTTCGTATTTTGGACCGCCGAGGCTGCGCAAGTCAAACACCGCGTGTCGGCCGGCAATCCTCTTGTCACTATTTTGCCGATCAATACGCCGGGCGGAGCAGGGAAAATAACGGAATCGTTAAGCGGGCTCATCCGGAATCGGCCGGGAACTGCGAGCGATTCTGCGGTGCCTGCGGAGTCCCGGCGCTGGACTCCTCCTCGCCGAGGAAGTTCTCGGATAGGAATTCCGTGGCGAACCGGCCGTCTCGGGCTCATACGGTTGGCCGGCGCTGCCGGTCGATCAGCGTGGCATCGACCTGGGCGATCGTCGGCCGACCGGAAAGTGCCAGATCGAGATCGATTTCGGTCCGCAGCAGGTCGAGCACATGTGCCACGCCCTCGGGTCCGCCGCCAGCCAGCCCCCACAGATAAGGTCTGCCGATCAGCACGGCTTTGGCGCCGAGCGCCAGGGCCTTGAGCACGTCGCTGCCGCGGCGGATCCCGCCGTCGACCAGGATTTCGGCCCGGCCTGCCGCGGCGTCGACCACCTCCGGCAACGCGTCCCCCGTCGCCAGGACTCCGTCGAGCTGCCGCCCGCCGTGGTTTGAGACGACGATGCCCGAGGCGCCGCAGTCGACCGCCCGGCGGGCATCCTCGGCAGTCAGGATGCCCTTGATGACCAGCGGCAACGGGCTGATCGATCGTAACCACTCAAAGGCATGCCAATCGAGACTGGCATCCCAGATGTCGGCAATGTATTGAACCAGGGCCGAGCCGCGGTCGGGGATGTCCATGCGGTCGAAACCGGCCGGCTCGAGGTTCTTCCAGCGCAAGCCTTCCGGCAAACCGAAACGATTGCGCAGGTCGCGCTCTCTGCGGCCTACAAACGGCGCGTCGACCGTCAGGCAGATGGCCCGATACCCGGCGGCCGCCGTGCGCTCGACCAATGATCGGGTGATGTCTCGATCGCGATAACAATAAAGCTGAAACCAGCGCAACCCGTCGGGCGCCGCCTGGGCGACCTCTTCGAGCGAGTAGGTGGCGGCCGTGCTGACGATCTGGATTGTGCCGGCGGCGGTTACGGCCCGGGCCACGCCGCATTCGCCGTCGGGATGTGCCAGAGCATTGAACGCGCAAGGGGCCGTCAACACCGGGAAACTGACCCGCGTCCCCAGCACCGTTGTGGACAGGTCGCGCTGGCTGACGTCGACGAGCACGCGCGGCCGCAGCCGCCAGCTTTGCCAGGCGCGGCGATTGTCGGCCACCGTGATCTCGTCGTCCGCGCCGCCGGCGAAATAGTCGAAAACCATTTGCGGCAACCGGTCGCGAGCCGCTGATTCGTACTCGTCGAGATTGAGCGGTTCCATTGAATCTGCATTCTTATGGCCGGATTCTTGTGGCCGGGGCGATTGATCGAAACGTCAGGCTAGCGAATCGCCCGAGCGTCCGACAGCGGATCGCAGTCCTTTTTGCTATCGGAATCGCGTGCCAGCAGGCTTTTTATCCAGCGGCACGGCGAGAACTGCCGACTTCTAATTTATGCCCAATGGTTCGGTTACTACCGATTCGCCAAAGGGCTGCTAACGGCGTGGCCGGCGAGCTGTCAGGCAAGCGAAGAACCGCACAGGGCCCGCAGGCGTATCCCCGGGATTCGCCAGTGCTGCGTTGCGTGATAGCAGGCTGGCCGGGCTTGGGGGCCAGTTCCGGAGAACGCCCGCGTCTGTGATCGGCACAGCGAACCAAGGTCGCGGCGGTCGAGCCGCCCGAATCCAGGAGTACGTCGAACGATGAGTATTGTTTTGACCAGCGGGATCTTGGCCCTTTCGATCGACGCGGAGCTGGATGTCGAGCGCCGCGGCTTGGATCAGCAGCGCTCTCTGGAACGAGTCACGGGCGAACTGGCGGACTTGCTGGCAAAATACCGCGTGGCCGCCACCTGGGCATTGGCCGACCCGGCCGTCTCTGCCGCGACCGACCGCGTCACCCACAGCGGCGCGGCGCACGAGATCGCCATTCTCGGCGACCGCAGTTGGGTGGGGCGCGAGGCCGGACGAACCCGCTTCGCCCGCGAGCTGGCCCGTCGCGTCACCCGGGGCCGCGCAGCCGGGTTCGATATTTCCACGTTGCTGTTGCGCGACGCGGAGCTCGACGATCATCTCGATCTGGTCGTCAAGCAAGGGCTGAGCGCCATTGCCAGCGGCGCGTCGAGCGTCGACCGGTCGTGGTTTTCCGGCCGATCGGCCGCGCCGCCATTGTCCTTGCGATTTGGATTGTGGAGCATTCCGACGCAAGCGACGCTGCCGGGCTCGCGTGCGTCGCTTTGGCTGGGCGGTGGATCGAATCGGGTCCGCCGTTTGATCGACGCGGCGATCGTCCAGCGCGGGATCTGCCACGTGAGCATCAATGGCCTGGCCGTTGCGGCAAAGGGTCCGTCGGCTCTGCATTCGATCGAGCGCGTCCTGCGGCACGCCGACAAGCGGCGTGCCCAAGGCACGCTTTGCCTGGCCACGCTGGCAGCGGCCTCCCAGCGTTTGACCGGCGGCCGGCAAGCGGCTCCCGCGCGGTCGATCTTGCGTCCCGCGGCGTGATGGGGGCGCGGCGCGACGCCGCGCGGTCGCCCGCCGCGGGCTATCAAGTTGAACTTGCCGGCAGTGGGTTTCGCCGAGCCGGGAATTCCTCCGGCGCGATTCTCCGGCCCCCTGGCTACGGCCGGAATGCCACGGTATTCTGTCCGTACCCCGCCGGGGCCCTTCGTCGTCCCCCATTGCTGTTCGAAAGAGGCTCGTCATGCGTTACTCGCTGTGCGGAATTCTGACGGCCCTGGCGGCGCTGGCGCTGCTGGCGCCGACGACGGCTATAAACCGCTGTTCGACGGCAAGTCATTCGACGGCTGGGAAGGCAACTTGAAGATGTTCCGCATCGAAGACCAGGCGATCGTGGGCGGGAATCTCAAGGAACCGATCCCGCGCAACGAGTTCCTGTGTACGAAACAGGAGTTTGGCGACTTCGAGTTGCGGGCGAAGTTCAAGGTGCTGGGCAAGGGGACCAATGCCGGAATCCAGATTCGCAGCCGGCGCGTGCCCAACCATCACGAGGTGAGCGGTTACCAGGCCGATTTGGGAGACAGTTGGTGGGGCGCTTTGTACGACGAATCTGCGCCGCAACAAGACGCTCGTCCAACCCGACCCGGCCGACGTGGCCAAATTAATCAAACCGGACGACTGGAACCAATACGTGATCCGCTGCCAAGGCCGGCGCATCCAGCTCTGGATCAACGATCGGCAGACGGTCGATTACACGGAACCGGACGAGTCGCTCGAACAGACGGGGATCATCGGTCTGCAAATCCACGCCGGCGCTCCGGGCGAAGCCTGGTACAAGGACATCGAAATCAAGCGGCTCTAAGATCGCGCGAATCAACAGCCGGGCAGCCCCTAGAAAACGGCCGCCAACAACTGCGCCGTAACAACTCTGCGCCGCCACCAACAATGCCGCCGAAATTCATCTACTTCGACCTGGGCAACGTCCTCGTGTACTTCGACCATCACCTGGCCTGCCAGCAAATGGCGGCGGTTGCCGGCACGACTCCCGAGAAAGTCCGCAGCGCCGTCTTCGGCGGAGATCTTGAAGCCCGCTACGAGTCCGGCGAACTCGACGATCGCGGGTTTTACGCGGCGTTCTGCCAGGCCACCGGCACCGCCCCCGATTACGACCGGTTGCTCGCCGCCGGCAGCGAGATCTTCCAACTCAACCTGGGAATGCTGCCGGTCGTGGCGCAGCTCGACGCCGCCGGCCACCGTCTGGGCATCCTTTCCAACACTTGTCCCGCGCACTGGAACTATTGCACCGCCGGCCGCTACGGTATTCTGACCGCAGCCTTCGCCGTGACCGCCTTGAGTTATCGGATCGGCGCCCGCAAACCCGCGGCCAAGATATTTCTGGCAGCGGCCGAACTCGCCAGCGTCGCGCCGAATGAGATTTTCTACGTCGACGACATTGCCGGACACGTCGCCGGCGCCCGGCAAGTCGGCTTTGACGCCGTGCAATATACGACGACCGCAGCCTTGGTCGACGATCTGCACCAGCGCGGCGTGCGGTTCAATTACTGAGCCAGCGGCAATAGCCGGCGGTAAATCTTCCGCCGGGGTGCTGGTGCAAGACCGCCATCGCTGAAGCAAGCGGGCCGATTCGCGCGGCCAACATTCCCTGCCGCCTCGCCGCACCTGCCCGGACTTGCAACCTTTTGGTTGACGACGGCTCCGCCAATCCATAAGCTACCGTTGATGCATCCTGTCCTCGCCGGACCGTTTTGGGCTCGACGTGTCCGGTCGGCTCACCACGCCCCGAGCCCCAGAAGGAGCGAATCATGCACGTGTTAAGGATTTCACTGGCCGCGGTCGTTCTGCTGGCCGCCACCGGGTTGAGCTTCGGGCAAAAGGCAGACGCGACGGCCCTGAAAAAACAGCGCGAATCGATCGCGGCCGAGCTTTCGGCGAAAAACAAGGAGTTGCGTTCCATTCGCGACGCGATCGCCAAGAGCGACAAGGTGGCGCCGGTGCAAAAAGAGATGCTCACCGCGTATCAGGCGATTCAGGCCAAGAAGGAAACGGATCCCGAAGTGCAAAAGGCTCGCAAAGCCCGCGACGAGGCGAACCAAGCTCGCGAAGCGGCAATTGCCGGCGAACTGAAAGCGAGCAAAGAAGGTGCCCAGTTGTACAAACAAATCGACGAGGCCAACGTGCGCATCAAGCAATCGCAGGAAGCCATTCGCGCGGCCGAGCGCAGCCTGGGCGAGTTGCGTGGCAAGATCGCCAAGGACAGCCCCAAAGTCGCCGCAGTTCAAGCATCGGCCGACAAGGTGTTCAAGAATTACGAGGATGTCAAGGCGAGCCAGACGAGCGACGAACGGGCCAAACACGACAAGATTCGAGCCGCTTTCGACTCGAAGACCAACGAACTTCTGGCTGCCGATTCGCGCGCTGCAATCCTGCGGAAGAGCATCGACGAGTTGCAGAAAAAAGATCGCGAGCTAGCGAGCCAGATTCGCTCGCTCGAGAATCCGGCCAAGGAGCCCGCAAAGGCGAACGTCGAATCAAAGCCCGCCGAGAAAAAACCTCAGGACAAGGCAGCGACAACGCCGAAAGACAAGACCGACGCAAAGCCGACAAAATAACGTCGGCAATTGCCCAGCCTTTTCACGAGCGAGCCGGCAGAAGCGCCGGCTCGCTTCGTAAATCACGCGCTGCGGAAGATGAAGCGCATTAGGAGCGGCTTGAGAACAGCCGGCGGTCAACGACCGCCGTTGGGCGCAACGAACCGCCGTCGCTATTCATATGCGCCACGGCGTTCGTCCCGCATCCAGCTTCGACACGCGTGGAACGTAAACAGGTAGCACGGCAGCCGACACGTCTTCGCGCGAGGCCGCACCGGCGGTCGTTGACCGCCGGCTAGTTGACTTCGAACCGCCGCGCCGCTTCAGATATACGTGTTGATCAAATTTTCGATCATTTCCTGGCGGCCGCTCTTGTTGGGCGTGGCTTCCCCCTTGTCGAGCATGTACTTCTCCAGCGACTTGAAGCTGGCCTTGCCTGCCTCGATCTCGGCGCCGATACCCGAATCCCACGAGCTATAGCGCTCCTTGACGATCTTGTCGAGCTGCCCGTCGGCCCGGATGGCGGCCGCGATCTTCAGCCCGCGGGCAAAAGCGTCCATGCCGCCGATATGGGCATGAAACAGATCGACCGGCTCGAAGCTTTCGCGCCGCACCTTGGCGTCGAAGTTGATCCCGCCCGGGTTGAGACCGCCGTACTTGAGCATCGAGAGCATGCACGTCGTGGTCAGATAGATGTCCGTCGGGAACTGGTCGGTGTCCCAGCCCAGCAGCAGATCGCCGGTGTTGGCGTCGATCGAACCGAGGAAGCCCTGGCTGCCGGCGTATTCCAGCTCGTGCTGCATGGTGTGGCCGGCCAACGTGGCGTGGTTGGTCTCGATGTTCATCTTCACGTGATCGGCCAGGCCATACGCCCGCAGGAAATTGACGCAATTGGCCACGTCGAAATCGTATTGGTGCTTGGTCGGTTCCTTGGGCTTGGGCTCGAAGTAGAACTGGCCCTTGAAGCCGATCTGCTTGGCATGTTCGACGGCCATGTGCATGAAGCGGGCCAGGTTGTCGACCTCGCGCTTCATGTTCGTGTTCCACAGGTTTTGATAGCCTTCGCGGCCGCCCCAGAACGTATAACCCGCGCCGCCGAGTTCCTTCGTCACTTCGATCGCCTTCTTCACCTGTGCGGCCGCATAGGCAAAGGCGTCGGCATTGGGGCTGGTGGCGGCGCCGTGCATGTAGCGCGGGTTGCTGAACAAGTTAGCGGTGCCCCAGAGCAGCTTGATGCCGGTGCGCTGCTGCTCTTCCTTGAGCACCTTGACGACCGCGTCCAGGTTCTTGTTGCTCTCGGCAAGCGTCTTGCCTTCCGGTGCCACGTCGCGATCGTGGAAGCAATAGAACGGGGCGCCGAGCTTTTCGATGAACTCAAAGGCCACGCGGGCGCGGTTGATGGCGTTCTCGACCGTGTCTTGACCCGATTCCCAAGGCCGGACCGCCGTGCCCGGACCGAACGGATCGCTGCCGGTGCCGCGGAAGGTGTGCCAATAGGCGACGGCAAAGCGGAAATGTTCCTTCATCGGCTTGCCTTCGACCACTTCGTTCTCGTCGTAGTGGTGGAACGCGAGCAGGTTCTTGCTCTTGGGACCTTCGAATTTGATTTTCTGGATTTCGGGGAATGCGGCCATAGGAAGATTCTCGCCTGCGTCAGGGGGACATTCGTTACGTTGCGGGAACCCACAATCGTGACAAATTCCCGCCCGGTCGGCAAGTCGCGCCCGGGCGACATCGGCCCGGCTGCACGCCGTTTTGCGACGGGGTCCATGAACGTCTGACGTACGATGACGTGCCCGGGCGAGCGGTGGGATTTATTCCCACGGTGTCAGGGTATTTCGGCCTCTTGAGGCCTGGGTTCGTTGCCGCCCCGCTGGTGAATCGTTCGTGCCAACGAGGGCGGTTGTCCCCCCCGGGGAAAGAAGCCGCGGCTGGCCGGGATGCGCGCTGACGTCGTAGCGCCAGGCGCTTTGCTCAGCCCATGACACGGTTCCGGCCAGCTGCGCTTGGCCGCATAGAGGTTCTTGTCGGCCGCGGCCAACAGATCCGGCACCGAAAGCTCGCCCTGGCTCGAAGCCAAACCGATGCTCACCGTCACCGTAAATCGTGCCGCTTCCGTCTGGAACGGCGTGTCGCTTGTGGCCTGGCGAATCCGCTCGGCCACCTGCCGGGCTTGCACCGGCGAGCAATCGGCCAGAACGACAGCGAACTCCTCGCCGCCGTAGCGAGCCAAGAGTTCGTCGCCGCGCAACAATCCGCGCGTGCGGCGGCAAAGCTCTTGCAGTACGTCGTCACCAGCCAGGTGCCCGTGCGTATCGTTGACCGCCTTGAAATGATCGATGTCGAGCAGCAAGACCGACAGCGGATGCCCGGTGCGCCGTGCGCGGGCCGATTCGCGCTTCAACACGTCCAGCAGATAGCGCTTGTTATGGACCTGCGTCAGGCCGTCGGTGGTCATGATTTTGTAAACGGTCTCGTAGTACTGCGTCTCCAAGTGATCGGTGGTGAGCAGCTTGAAGATCTGATTGCCGAACCGCAGACGATCTCCGCTGGCGACCTGGCAGCTCGCCACGCGACTGTCATTGACGTAGGTGCCGTTGGTGCTGCCCAAATCGGTCACCAGGAATCCGTCGGCAGTCCTTTCCAGCAGGGCGTGTCGGCGCGAGACCGAATCGTCGTCGAGCACCAGATTGCAGCTTTCGTCGCGACCGATCAGCACCCGGTCGTCGTCAATGCCGATCAACTGGCCGATCGCATCGGCCGGATAAATCCGCACCAGCCAGTCTGCGCCGGCTTTGGTCGCGGCTTCGTCCAGATGAACGCATAGCGATTGAGAGACTCGAGTCTGGCCGCCTTCGATCATCGGTTCGTTCTCCAGCAAGTCGCCGCTCACGGCCGACCGGCGAATGGGTTGTCGAGTTTCACCGGCGGCCTGCAGCGGGTCGAATGTACGCAGGAAAAGCCCGACAAAACATAAGCCGCCAGGGCCAGCATGATGACGCCGGTGAACGAAAAAATCGGTTGCCGCGAAACGAGCGCCTTCGCCGGGTGCTGCGGCTGCCCAGTCCCACGGCGATGGCCCCATAGCGACCGGCCCACGAGCCTGGCCCAATCCACCACCCGGTCTGCCAACGGGCGCCGTGCCGGCGCCGAAACGCCGGGCACGTCCGGCCGGGCGAGCAGGCGCAACAGATCGGCGCCGCGGGACAAAGGCCCAAGCGCTGCGGCCACCGCGCCGGGCGTCTGAAAACGGTCGAGGGGATTCTTGGCCATCATCCGCTCGAGACAGTCGATCAGGGCCAGCGGCACGTGGCGGTTGTCGGCGACCGGCCGCGGCTGATCGGCCAGGTGAGCCCGGATCTTGCTGGCCGCTGTCTCGTAGTTCTGCCCGACAAAAGGCGGCCGACCGGAGAGCAGAAAGTAGAGCGTGCAGCCGAGGCTGTAAATGTCGGCCCGAATATCCACGCTGCGCGAATCGGCAGCCTGCTCGGGCGCAGAAAATCGAGCGTGCCGATGAGTTGGCCGGTGTGCGTGAGCGTCGATTGCCCGGGGGAAAGCCGGGCCAGGCCAAAATCCAACAGTTTCACCACGCCGTCGCCATTGACGATCAGATTCGACGGTTTGATGTCGCGATGAATCAGGCCGCGGCGGTGGGCATGTTCGAGTCCCAGGGCCGCCTGCCGGACGATTTCGCAGGCGTCGGCCGGTGCCAGGGGCTGCCCGGCCCGCGCAAGCTTCGACAAATCCTGGCCCTCGACAAACTCGGTGACCAGGAAATGAATGCCCTCGTACGCCCCCGCATCCGTGGCCCGGACGATGTTCGGATGGTCGAGCGCGCCGATCGCCAGAGCTTCGTGGGCGAACCGCACCAGGCCCTCGGGATGATCGAGCGATTCCAGGGTCAGAAACTTGATGGCCACGGTGCGGCCGAGCCAACGGTGCTGGGCCTTGTAGACGACGCCCATGCCGCCGGCGCCGATCCGCTCGGAAAGCTCGTAGTGCCACAAAGACTGCCCAGCCAGGTCGTCTCCGGCCGAAAGGCCGCGGCGAAATTCACGGGCCGAGTCGGCCGCAGGCCGGGGCCTATCCGCCGCAGGCGCCTGCCGCACTGGGGCTGCGCCGACTCGCAATCCGCCGCGTGGCGTGATCGACCGCGAGATCCTCGGAGGATGGATACATCGATGCCGCACCGCTGGAGACGAAAGAACCGCCAGGCGGGCCCTCGCCGCAACGGGATACCGTGCCAGGCGCGCCACCTGAAAATATAAGTCAGCCCTTGGCCAACTGGGGACGCCAGGCCGATCGACCCGCTTGGCGCGGTAGTAACGCCTTTGAGGGCTGGGAAGTCGTCGCCGTCGAGCGGGCCGGGCGAGCGACTCCCAGCGAGCCGTGGAGTTTATCTCCCCGGCATCATGCCACAGTCTGGCGGGTCCCTGCGGCCGCCACTTCAAGTCATCCGTCGCACCAGCCAATCGCCCAGCCGGGGAGAGATTGCGGCTAGCACAAACAGCAGCCGGGCCTGGCCGGGTAAAACTAACTCCGCCCGGTTTCGCTCGGCGGCTTGCAAAATGCCCGCCGCCACACGCGCGGCGCAAGCAGCGCCACCTTGACCCCGCCGCCCGGACCTTTGGCGCTCGCCGGCAGCGACGCATCGCCCGGCACGTAATCTCGTGGTTCTTCCCGGGCAATCGGACCGGGGCAGACCAGCAGCACCTTCAGCCCCCGCGGGCCCAGCTCAAGGCGAAGCTGCTGCGTGTAGGCCGAGAGCGCAAACTTGCTGGCCGGATACGCTCCCAAGTAACGCGCCGCGCTCTTGGAGGCCAGCGAGCCGATGTTAACCACGTGTCCACGCGACTCGAGCAAATAAGGCGCTGCCGCGCCGTCATGCGAACCGTGCCGAGCAGGTTCAATTCGATGAGTTGCCGGAACTCGTCCGGCGTGGCGCTCAGAACCTCGCCGCGGGCTGAGCGACCGGCGCAATTGGCCAGCAGATCCAGCCGGCCGAAGCGCTCGATCACTGCCGACAGCAACCGCTCCACGTCGGCATCTTGAGTCATGTCGGCGGCCACCGGCAGGACCTCGCCGCCGGAGCGGCTCAATGCGGCGGCGGCACGCCCGAGCGGCTCCTCGCCCCGGGCGGCAATCGCCACGCGGGCACCCTCGTGGGCCAGACGCTCGGCGAGCGCGAAGCCCAGGCCCGCGGAGCCGCCCGTGATGAGCGCGACCTTATCCTTCCAGTAGGACATCGATTATTCCGTCTTGCTTCCGTCGGCCTTTTCCGGCCGCGCATCCAGCGGCACGAACCGCGTTACCTGCCACTGCAGTTCCAGGTTACTTCCCAGAACAATTCGATGATACTTGGCCGGATAGCCGAAGTGCGGATCGAACAGCGCTCGCTGCACCATGCGCGCGCGGCGGGCGCCGGGAACCCCTCGGTCGGATTTCCGGCCTTGTCGAGTTCCTGCTCGATGGTCTCGAACTGCCCCGGGACGGCCCACACGCCCCAGGTGCGCGATTGCTTGGGCTCGGTGCCGTCGCGCATCATGTGCGTGACTTTTCCGTCGCGCACTTCCACGTGGACCGTGCCGGGGCGATTTCCCTCGATCGCCAGATCCATGTCGTAGCTTTGCGGGCCCCGCTCGTCCCAGCGCCGCTGGGCCGCCTCGAACGCGGCCTCGGTCAGCTCGGGCGTCGAATCGCGGAGGGCGAACATCAACACGGCGGTAGCCAAAGCGGTCCCGACCAGCAAGCCCAGCACAATCCCAATGGCCAGACGGCCTGCTTTTCCTCCGAACATCGCTGCTTTCTACTTGAGAGACACGCCGCCGATCAGGCTGCGACCGCCCTCTGCGGCTCTAGCCAAACGGAAGCCGCTTCGCTACGTTGCCCAGCATTCTCACGCTTCGTTTCCGAGTTCGTCAACCGGAGACCAGGGCGGCGATATCGGCGGACGGCGGGCTGGGCGCGGACGGAAAAACTTACCACCCCGAGAACGGAGGCACGCATGCCCGAATCATCGAACGCCCAAAACCGTGCCCGGACCAAGATCATTGCCACCGTCGGGCCCGCCTGTCGGCAGCCGCAGCAGCTCGCCGAGTTGGTGCGCGCCGGCGTCGACGTCTTCCGCCTCAACATGGCCCACGGCGAGATCCACGAACATGCCGAGGTCTTGGCCTCGATCCGCCAGGTGAGCCGCGAACTGGGCCAGCCGATCGGCGTGCTGGTCGATCTGGCCGGCCCAAAGATCCGCCTGGGCGAACTACCGGGCGGACAGCTCGACTGCCGTGGCGGAGACACCTTCTATTTCATTCGCGGCGATCAGTCGCCCGAGCCCGACCAATTGGTCACCACGTATGCCCCGTTGGTCGACGAGTTGCACGCCGGCGGAACGATCATGCTGGCCGACGGAGCGGTAAGCATGATGGTCGAGGCCAAGGAAAAGGACCGCGTGCGCTGCAAGGTGGTTCAGCCGGGCGTGATCCGCAGCCGCCAAGGCCTGAACTTGCCCGGCGCCAAACTCAGCGCCCGGCCATGGACGATGGCGACCGCGAGCACGCCGCCTGGGCCGCGGCCAACGGCATCGACTTCGTCGGCCTGAGCTTCGTCCGGCAAGCCACCGACGTCCGCGAGCTCAAGTCGTTTCTGCTCAACCGCGAATCGACGGCCTGGGTAATCGCCAAGATCGAAAAGCCCGAAGCCCTCGAACAGTTGGACGAGATCGTATCGGCGGCCGACGGCATCATGGTGGCCCGCGGCGACCTGGGAGTGGAAATCAACGTGGCTCGGATGCCGGTGGTGCAGAAGCAAATCATCGCCGCCTGCCAACATCTGCAAAAGCCGGTGATCATCGCCACGCAAATGCTGGAGAGCATGCAGAATTCGCGCCGGCCCACCCGGGCGGAAGTCACCGACATCGCCAACGCGATCCTCGACGGCGGCGACGCCTGCATGCTCTCCGGCGAGACCGCGATCGGCCACCACCCGCGCGAAGCGGTCGAAATGATGAACCAGGTTGCCCTGGCCACCGAAGAAATGTATCGCGACCGGCCATTGTTGGCCCCGGGCGCAATCTCGGCCACCGGCTTGCTGCCGGTCACCAAGGCCGTGGTCTGGGGGGCCGGGCAAATCGCCAGCGAGATGAAAGCCAAACTGATTGTGGCGGCCAGCCACAGCGGCGCCACGGCGCTCGCGCTGTCCAAGCAGCGCCTCGTGCACGATTGTCGGCGTGAGCGACTCGGAAGCGACCCAGCGGCACCTGACGCTTTTATGGGGCGTAATCCCCTTGGCCACCGCGCCGATCGCCAACAGCGGCGAACTGCTCGACTACGTCGTCGGTTGGGGACTGCGCGACGGCTCGCTGCAATCGGGCGATCACCTGGTGCTGGTGGCCGGCGTGGGGCTGGGATCCGGCACACAACATGGTCCGCGTTCACAAGGTGCCGTGAAGGCGAGCGCGTCGGGCATTCAATGCACGACCAGGTTGGGGATTGCCCGTTTGAGCGCGGCGACGCCAGGAAGATATACCCAGTCCGCGTCCGCATCGGGAACATACGTCCGTCCCGAAGGCATGTCCAAGTCCCGCAGGTTTGCCAGACCTTGGAGAGCGATCAGGCCCGCATCGGTTACGCGCGTTTTTTCGAGATTCAGTTTTTTCAAGTGCTTCAACTTCGCCAGATGTTTGAGGCCGGCGTCGCCGATTCGCGTTCCATCCAGGTTGAGGGATTCCAGTTGCGTTAGGCGTGAAAGGTGCTCCAGGCCGTCATCGGTAATCGCCGTATCGAACAGCTCAAGCGTTCGCAGTTGTGTCATCCCGCGGAGCTCTCTCAGCGCGTCGTCGTTGATATCGGTTTCAAACAACCGCAGATGCTCTATTTTCGTCAGCGGCGCGAGGTGGGCCAGGCCGGCGCCCGTCAAGTGCGTCTCACCCAGGTCGAGGTAGACGAGCGCCGTAAGCGGTGCAAGTGCCTGAGGCCGTCGTCGGTCACCGCAGTGCCCGCAAGGCTCAATCGCTTGAGCCGCGTCAATGAGCGAAACTGGGCGACGCCTCTGTCGGTAATGGCGTCACCTCCCAGGCTTAACGATTCGAGTTGCTCCATTTCGGCGAGGCGGGCGACCCCTTGGTCGGTGACCTGCGTCAGATCGAGATGCAGCTCACGAAGTTTTGTTAGGCGCGATAGGTGCTCCAGGCCCTCGTCGGTAATCGGCGTCTGGCGGAGATCCAGGTCCGTAAGCTCCGCAAGCTCGCCGACATGAACCATCCCGGCGTCGGTGATCGGGACGCCGCAAAGCCCAAGGCGGGCCAGGCACGGGAGCCGTTCCAGGCATGCGAGGTCGGCGTCCGTCACCCGGCTGCGATCCGTCGAAAATGCGAACCCGTAGTCGACCCGCGTTACGTCCGCAATGAAATCTTCGCCGAGCCAGCCCCGAATCCACGCGGCTCGCTCGCTCTGCGGCGAGGGCGTGTCGTAATGGACCAGCGCGTCAAAGGCGCGAATTTGCTCTACGACCGCATGTTGCTGCCGGCGCGCTCGACACAGTACCCGAACCAGGCGAGCAGCGCAGCTGCATGGGATCGATGCCAGAAACAAGAATCGGAGCGTACAACGAAAGTATCGCCGTATCGATCGTGAATCCCCGCTTGGCATGGCGCTCACACTCGCTCCAAGGAATGTCCTGCCCGATGCGGCACATGGCCGCAACTGTTCCGCACGGAAAACCGTCTCCGCCGTAGCGGCGATGGTGAATCCGCGTCCTCAGTGCGACACAATTAGCTTTGGTATCGCTTGCTGGATGCCCTTGACGCCGGGAGCCCCATGCCAATCCCAAGAAACTCGCAGCTCCTCTAGGGTGGTTAGGCGCACCAGTGCAACCATTCCGTCATCGGTGACCCGCGATTTGCCGAGATTCAGGGTTTTCAAGCGATTCAACTTCGCGAGATGCTTGAGGCCGGCGTTGGTTACCTCGGTTCCGCGTAGGTCGAGCGAACCCAGTTGTTCGAGCCCCGCAAGGTGCCACAAACCGTCATCCGTAACCGCCGTGTTCCAGAGTTCGAGCGATCGCAACTGTTTCTTCCCCACGAGCGCCATGAGGCCGGAGTCACCGATGCCCGTATCAACCAATCGCAGGTGCTCGAGTTGCGTGAGTGATTCGATTTGGGCCAACCCTGCGTCGGTGATGCGCGTCTCGGACAGGTCAAGGTAGACCAGCGCCGTGAGCGGCTGCAAGTGCTTCAGGCCGGCGTCGGTGACCGCTGTGCCTGAAATGCTCAATCGCTTGAGGCGCGTCAGCAAGTGCAGCTGGGCCAAGCCTTCATCGGTGATTTCCGTCGCTCCAAGGAATAGTGATTCAAGCTGATCCATCGTGCCGAGATCTCGCATACCGGCGTCAGTGACATGCGTCACCGAAAGCTCCAAAGACGTGAGCTGTCGACATCGAGCGACAAATGCCAACCCCGCGTCCGTGATTGGGGTTTGCTCGATGCGCAGCGTCTGCATTCTTGTTAGCCGCGCGATTTTTTCGAGGCCATTGTCCGCAATCGGATTACGAGACAGATCGAGTTGTCGCAGCTCCGTAATGCCGCCGCACACCGCCCCGAAATCGGTCACGCGGTTGCCGGACAGGTCGAGCTTCACCAGCCTCGGCAGCCGATTAAGGTACGCCACGTCGGAATTAGTGACTTTCCGGCCGTACCCGATCGCAAAGCTTACCGCCACGACGGGTGAGCCGAAATCCTCGCCGAACAGTGTCCGAAGCCACGCGGCGCCACAGCGCCAGTCCGTCGACGCTCGTACGTGACATCGCCGCCCAAGGCTCGGATCGCCTCGACCGCCGCGCGTTGTTTTTGCGCCTGCTGCAGTTCGAACCCCAGCCAGGCGAGGGGGATGCTGCACGCGACCGACGCCGCGAAAAACGCACGCAAGGTAAACTGATACCGGCGACGCATTGGCTGCGGTTTCCCATCCAGCGACGGAGACATTGTCAGTTCAGCGGCTGCATGCCCCTGCACGGTGCATTATCGCGCCGGCCCGCTCGACGAAAACCCGAGCGAGCGACCGCGGCGCGAATGTCGGCGACTTTTGCAATGGTCGGTCGCGCAACGCCGGGCCGGCCGACGACCAGTTGCACCCTCTAGTGACGACGGCTAAGGAACAATGCGGCGCGGCAGCGCCTGTTTTCCGCGTCGTGACTCCAATTTATTGTACTGATCGCGCAGGATGTTCTCGAACTTCGCGGCCGCGGTCTCCTCGGCCCCTGGCGGGGGCATGTTGCTAGTTCTGGCCGCCTTGTCACCGGTCGACAGCTCTTTGCCGAGCGCAATGAACGGTGGTCGCTCGCGGCCACCCTCGCCTCGCTCCACCACGTCGCCCTCCGTGTCGATCGGGTCGTAATGCACGACAACATCGGACGAGCCGCCGTTCTTCGGACTGTACGTGACAAAATTGTCTTTGCCTGTGCGAGGTTCTATCCGTATACCGTTCCTGTTGTCCCGAATCCTCGACAACAGTTCCTTCCCGTCGGGCAATTCGCCCAATTCACCGAATCCGCAAATGACGTTTTCCAACCAACTCTGCTGATTCGCCTCGGGAAGGCCCGTCGGATCGAGCGTAACCTTGCTGGGCGTCGCCTGTAGCCCCTTAATCAGCGCCTGGTCGTGCCCGCTCAGCTTGTCGACTGGAACGGTGATTGGCTTCTTGCCGTCGCTCGGCTTGAGTGTAACGGACTTGCCGTCTTTCGAAATGCTTTCGAGCGTGCCTCTTAATCTGGTGCCGGCGCTGCTGATCCATGTCCGGCTGCCGAGCACGCCCCCCGGTTTCATTGCGGGCGCATCGTCCTTTACGCCAAGCCGGTCTCCGATCGCGTTCGCCTCATCCTTGATGGACGGTTTTTCCTTTTGCGCAAGTAAACCGGACTCCGCGGGGGCGCCTGGTCCGCGGAAGCTCCAGACGCCCGCTCGCGACCGGCGGATGGTTCCTGCGTGCCGGCAGCCCCGCCGGCAACTGAGAACTCGCCGCGGTTCTGCGGATTGCCGCCGCGCGGATGCTTGGCCGAGTCCCAACTGCCCCCATTGATCCTGCGAACGAACTTGCGCAGTTGTTCTTCGCGGGCAGCCGACATCGGCACATTCGGCGCGCGAACCCGGCGGGCAAATTCGTTGATCTGCTCTTTGCGCTCCGCCGACATCGGGACATGTCGCGATCCCATCCTGCGGGCGAACTCGTTGATCTGTTCTTCGCGGGCGGCCGACATCGGCAGATTCGGCGCCAACCCGGCGGGCAAATTCCTCCGCCCTGCGTTCCAGTTCCGTTCGTCGATCCATGACCGTTTCTCCTCGGATGAAAGAATCTCGCCCGGCCCGGCGGGGGGCGGTAAATGACCTGCGCCGAACGGCCGCCAGAGCCCCGGTTGGCCGCCACCAACCCCGTGGACCATTTTGGGCCGCTGGGCTAGGGGGCTGCGACCGGCTCGTTTGGCCGGCGCACCACTACCACAAGTGCTGGCTCAATTTCCAGTTTTTTCCTGCCCGGAAGTCTCAAGCCCCCCAACTCGTGTCTCCCCCTTGCGATTTGCCCCCGGGCCTTCTCACAATGACAGCTTGCCGTTTCTCTCACCAAATTCTTGCGAGCATGACTCATGGCCAGTTGCGTGTTGGCGTATTCGGGCGGGTTGGATACTTCGGTCATCTTGGGCTGGCTGCAGGACGAAGGCTACGACGTCCATGCCGTGTACGTCGACCTGGGGCAGCCGGGCGAAGACCGCGAGGCGATCCTGGCCAAGGCCCGGCATTGCGGCGCCAAGTCGGCCACGATCGTCGATGCCCGCGAAGAGCTGTGCCGGGATTTCGCCTTTCCCGTGCTGCAATGGCAGGCCAAGTATGAGGGCATCTATCTGCTGGGCACGTCGATCGCCCGGCCGCTGATTTCGAAGGTTTGCGTGCAGGCGGCCCGCGAAGTGGGAGCCGACGCCTACGCCCACGGCGCGACCGGCAAGGGCAACGACCAGTGCCGATTTCAATTGGCGGCCGAGGCGCTTGAATCCGGCCGTCCAGATCATTGCCCCCTGGCGGATGGAGAAGTTCCGCGCGAAGTTTCCGGGCCGGCGGGAGATGATCGCTTATTGCGAACAGAAAAAAATTCCGGTCAAAGCCTCGATCGCCAAGCCTTACAGCTCCGACGAAAACTGCCTGCACATCAGTTACGAGGCCGGCCGGTTGGAAGACCTGACGGTCAACGGCGTCGAGCTGGTCGATTTCGGCATGACCGTCTCGCCCCAGCAGGCGCCCGACAAGCCCGAAACGTTGACCATCGGCTTCACGGCCGGCGTGCCGACCAGCATCGACGACCGCGAGCTTAGCCCGTTGGCGATCGTCACGCATTTGAACACCGTGGGCGGGCGGAACGCGCATCGGCCGCATCGACATCGTGGAAAACCGCTTCGTGGGCATGAAGAGCCGTGGCGTCTACGAAGCGCCGGGCATGACGATCCTGTACTTGGCCCACTTGTTCGTCGAGCAGCTCACGCTCGACCGCGACCTGGTTCACCTGCGCGACCGGCTTGCGCCGGAAGTGGCCGAGATGGTGTATTACGGTTTCTGGTACACGGCCAAGATGGACGCATTGTTGGCCTTCATCCGCGAGGCCCAGCGGCAGGTGACCGGCGAAGTGACGCTCAAGCTCTACAAGGGCAACATCAGCGTCGAAAGCCGGCAGAGCCCGAACAGCCTGTACGACGAAGGCATTGCCAGCATGGAAGGGGGCGGCAGCTACAACCAGACCGACGCCGAAGGCTTCTTGCGGATCCAGGGTTTGCCGGTCCGCGTGCAGGGCAGAGTCACGCCGCGGAAGTATTAGCGGCAAACGCGGAACTCGGAACTCGGAACGCGGAACGCGGATCGTTGGAGCCACACTGGGAGAGTCACGATGGGCTTTCCGATGAGTGATCTGTGCAAGCGAACCAAGCAGTTCGCATTGCGGATCGTGAAAATGTACTCGAAATTGCCGCGAGAAACCGTGGCCCAGGTCCTGGGTAAGCAGGTCTTGCGAAGTGGAACGAGCGTGGCGGCGAATGTGCGCGAAGCATCGCGGGCACGCTCCGACGCCGAATTCCTTTCCAAGTTGGGAGTTGTCGAGGGAGAGCTCGACGAAACCCTGCTCTGGCTGGAACTCTTGACGGAATCGGGTACCGTGAAAGCAGTCCGTATGGCCGGCCTACATCAGGAAGCCGAAGAGCTTCTCAAGATCGTCGTGGCCTCCATCAAGACGAAGAAACGCAATAGCAGCAAGCAGTAGGTAGTCGTCGCGGTCGTGCCGGCCGTTCCGAGTTCCGACTTCCGAGTTCCGAGTTTTCCGCCCCCCCCATGTACATTCTCGAAAACCCCGTCCTGCAGCGCGAACTGCTCGTCAACCTGCGGATGACGCGGGCATTTGTCCTGCTGTTTCTGTATCTGGCCGCGCTGGGCGGAGTCGTCTACATCGCCTGGCCGCAGGAGCGGCAGCTCGATTTGACGAGCAACCCCGAGGCGGCCAAGCGGCTGGTGAACCTGTTTTTCCTCGGCCAATACGTGCTGGCGTCGCTGATGGCGCCCAGCTTCGCCGCCGGCGCGATCACCGGCGAAAAGGAACGCAAGAGCTACGAGATGCTGCTGGCCAGCCCGTTGCGGCCCAGCGCCGTGATGCTGGGCAAGCTGTTGGCTTCGCTTTGCCACCTGGCGATCCTGATCTTTGCCTCGCTGCCGATCGTCATGCTCTGCCTGCCGCTGGGGGGCGTCTCGCTGTACGAAGTGCTGGCGGCCTACCTGGGCCTGATTTTGTCGGTGCTCACGTTCGGCATGATCAGCCTGGCCGCCAGCAGTTACTTTCGCCGCACCGCGTCATCGCTGCTGGTCTCGTACCTGCTGATTCTGCCGCTGGCGCTGGTCGGCGTGTTGTTCTGGAATGCGCTGTCCGAGCTCCGGGCTCCTTCCGCTTGTTCGTGATCGTCACTGTGCTGCCGATCATCGGCGGCGGCATCTTCGTCAGCCTGTTCACCGCGCACCAGCCGCCGGCTTGCTCTATCCGCCCGACGTGGGCAGCGAGGGCAAAGAAGTCGTCGACCTGGAGCAGGAAGTCCAAGCAGGCGGTGGGCCTGGTCATTCAGCGCGATCAGTTTCCCGACAGGTTGTTTGCCCCGGCCAAGCGCGACCGACTTGCTGGCCGACGGCGCAGAACCCGGTTTACGACAAGGAAATGCGCAGCGAGATCTTCGCCCAGGGCACGCTGATGCTGCGGATCGTGATCCAGGTGAGCATGCTGCTGGCCATTCCGCTGATGGCGGCCTGCCTGTACATCAAGCCCGAGTGGGCACCCTGGTACATCAGCTACGTGGTGCTGTTCAATATGCTGGTCGGCCCGGTATTTTCGGCCGGCAGCGTGACCAGCGAACGCGAGCGCGAGACGCTCGACCTGCTGCTGACGACGATCCTGTCGCCGGAACAGATCCTGGGGGCCAAGCTGTTTTCCGGCCTGCGCATCTCCAGCGTGCTGACGTCGTTCCTGCTCTGGCCGGTGCTGTTGGCTTGCCTGATGGTTACGTTCTATTGGACGAACCTGCCGACCGTGCTGGGCTATTTGGCCATCGTGCTGGTCACGTGCCTGACGACCGCCATGATCGGCGCTGTTCTGCTCGGTGTGTGTTTCGCAAGACGTCGATCAGCCTGATGACGTCGTACCTGTTGATCGTCGTGCTGTTCGCCATGCCGCTGGCGCTGGCCTTCTTTACGCAGACGTTCCTGCCGAATTCGCAGGCGGCCAGACTGGTCGAGGCGGGCCAGTTTCACCAGCCCGTTCGCCGCCGCGTTTGCCCTGCCGATCGACTTACAAATGCCCGGAACGGTGGCCGTGGTCAATTGGCCCTTGTTTTTCTCCTTCTTGGGCTTCTACGCGTTTGCCAATTTTGGCCTGCTGGGGGCCATGATCTGGCTATTCAATACGCGCTGGCGCGTGGCCGATTGAGGTCCAAAGTTGCCCTAGCTGGCGGCGGGCGACCGCCGGTCGGTGGCGTTTCTACGAGACCGGCTTCATCAGCGTCCGATCGCGGCCCGCTTGCTTCGCCTCGCGCAGCGCCTGCGTCGGCGGCGGCGAACAAATCGGCCAGCGTGGTCTCGACGCCCGGCGCAACAGCCGTGCAGCCGGCGCTGATCGAGATCGGTCCGCGCACGAAGCTGGCCAATCCGCTCATCGCATATTTGGCGCACCCGTTCGACGATCCGCAGCGCGGACGTGGCGTCGAACGAACCGACCAGCAGCAGGCCGAACTCGTCGCCACCGAGCCGGGCCACAAAGTCGCTTGTCCGCAGCGAATCGGCCAAACCGCGTCCGACCGCCGCCAGCACCGTGTCGCCGGCGGCATGCCCCAGTCCGTCGTTCACCGGCTTGAAATGATCGACGTCGAAGATCGCCATGGCCACGGCCTGCCCGCGGCACACGCCTCGCCGAGGCGGCGCGGGCAATTCGAGATCCCAGGCCCGGCGATTGGCGACGTGGGTCAGGGCGTCGGTGTGGGCGAGCCGCTGCAGCTCGCGGCCGGTGGCGGCGGTGTGCTGCGTTCGCGCCGCCACTGGACCAGTTGGGCGAGCAATCGGCAGCCGAGCGTCAGCTCGCGGTCGGCGAAGTCCGCAGGCAGGCAGGCGTCGGCGGCCGGATCGTCGGCGCCGACGAGCAGCAGGCCCACGTCGGTCGCGCCGGCCGCCGCCAAACCCAATTCGGCCGGCGCAGCGGATCGAGTCGAGACGACGACATCCAAGCGGATGCCGGTCGGCAATTCGAGTTTGCAGGTAGTGCAAAACGACTCCTCGGCCAAAGCCAGCGATATGCGGTCGGCCAGGCGGCGATCGGCAACGTCAATCAGAACTGCGGATCCCGAGGCGAGGTTCATCGAAAAGATCCCGGTGTGCGGCGGCAGTTTTGTGCGTCGAGGGCAGCCAGATTGAGCCCCCCCTTGGATCGCAAAGCGAGCCAATTTTCCTAGTGCTTTTCAGCGGTCCGGAACCATGTTAGAATTACGCCAGCGAGTCGGCCAGTCCTTTCCCGGTGGTGTGCAGCCGTGTGGCGCCTGCGCGCCGAAATCAGCAGCAAGGATGCCCAGGTTGCCCATGAGTACCGATTTTATCGACATCGGTGCGGTTCCCAAGTCATGGACGCGGCGTCATTTATTGGACGTCGAGAACCTTTCGGCCGAGGAAATCACACCATTCTCGACACGGCCGTGACGTTCAAGGAAGCGACGGCCGGTTGCACGCAGAAGCTTTCGGTGCTGGGCGGACGAGACCTGCGCCAACTTGTTCTTCGAGGCTTCGACCCGCACCAAGACCAGCTTTTCGCTGGCCGCCCGGCGGCTGGGGGCCGACACGGTCGATTTTTCCTCCTCCGGCAGCAGTCTGTCGAAGGGCGAAACCTTCATCGACACGGCCAAGAACATCGAGGCCATGGGGATCGACGTGGTGATCGTGCGGCATCGCACGCCCGGCACGCCGCAACTGCTGGCCCAGAACCTGAATTGCTCGGTGATCAATGCCGGCGACGGCGCCCACGAGCATCCCACGCAGGGCCTGCTCGACATCCTGTCGATTCGCGAGCGCCGCGGCCGGATCGAGGGGCTGACCGTGGCGCTGGTCGGCGACATCGCCCACAGCCGCACGGCCCGATCGAACATCTGGGGCTTGCAGAAGCTCGGGGCCCACGTGATCGTGTGCGGTCCGTCCACGCTGGTTTCGCAGCGCTGGGAGGAATTGGGCGTCGAAGTGCGCCTACGACCTGGACGCGATCCTGCCGCGCTGCGACGTGCTGAACCTGCTGCGGATCCAGTTCGAGCGGCAATCGACGCGGCCGTTTCCCTCGGTGCGCGAATACGCCTTGCTGTACGCGATGAATCGCGAGCGGCTGGCCAAGGCCAAGGACGACATCCTGATCCTGGCGCCGGGCCCGATCAATCGCGGCGTGGAAGTCACGCCCGACGTGGCCGACGGCCCGCATTCGGTCATCCTGGAACAAGTCACCAACGGCTTGGCCGTGCGGATGGCCGTGTTGTGGCTGATGCTGGGCGGGTCGGATTGAGCGATATCGATCGCAGCAGTGTCGATTGGAGCGGGCGTCGATTGGAGCGGGCGTCGATTGGAGCGGGCGTCGATTGGAGCGGGCGTCGGTTGAGGATGGGCCGAACACTCCCGCCGCGAAAAAGCAGGACCGCATGAACAGGTCGGAAACAAGGACCCAAACCCCGATGCCCAGCATCCTTATCACAGATGGCCGCGTGATCGATCCCAGCCAGAAGCTCGATCGCATCACCAATCTGCTGATCGAAGACGGCCGCATCGCCGCCTACGACGTGCCCCGAGGGCAACCAGGACACCGTGCTCGACGCCACGGGCAAGATCGTCGCGCCCGGACTGATCGACATGCACGTCCACCTCCGCGAGCCGGGCCGCGAAGAGGACGAGACGATCCAGACCGGCACGGCCGCGGCGCTGGCCGGCGGATTCACCTCGATCGCCTGCATCCCCAACACCGAGCCGCCGATCGACAGCCAGGCGGCCGTCGAGTTCGTGCAGCATCAGGCCGCGCGGGCCGACCATTGCAACGTGTTCGTCGTGGCCTGCGTCAGCAAGAACCGCGAAGGCAAGGAGCTGGCCGAGATCGGGCAACTGGTCCAGGCCGGCGCCGTGGCCTTCAGCGACGACGGCGCCCCGGTTTACGATCCGGAGTTGATGCGCCGGGCCTTCGAGTACTGCCTGATGTTCGACAAGCCGATTCTCAACCATGCCGAAGTCCGCGAGCTGACCCAAGGCGGCGTGATGCACGAAGGGCTGGTCTCCATGGTCCTCGGACTGCCCGGCATGCCGGCCGTCGGCCGAAGACGTGATGACCGGCCGCGACATCGCCCTGGCCGAAGCCACCGGCGGCCGGATTCACATCATGCACGTGTCCACGCGCCGGCAGCGTCGACATCATCCGTCGGGCAAAAGCCCGGGGCGTGCGCGTGACGACCGAAGTCTGCCCGCACCACTTCACGCTGACCGACGAATGCCTGCGCAACTTCGACTCGAATTACAAGATGAGCCCGCCGTTGCGGGGTCAGCGGCACGTCGAGGCCTGCATCGCCGGGCTGGTCGACGGCACGATCGACGTGATCTGCACCGACCACGCGCCCCATGCGGTGGAAAAGAAGATGCGCGAGCTCGATCAGGCCCCCTTCGGGATCGTCGGCCTGGAAACCGCGCTGGGTCTGGTGGCCACCAGGTTGATCGAGCCGGGACATCCTCGACTGGCCGACGGCCCTGGCCAAGATGACCGTCAACCCGGCCCGCGTGCTGGGAATCGACAAAGGCACGCTTGCGCTCGGCGCCGACGCCGACGTGACGATCATCGACCCGGCGGCCCGCTGGACCGTCGACCCGGCCAAGTTTCGCTCCAAGAGCGTGAACACGCCGTTTGCCGGCTGGAAGTTGCAGGGCCGGGCAGACACGGTGATCGTCGGCGGACGGGTCAAGTATCAAGTAGAGGCGGCTCCGTTGCGTCCCGTGGCGGCCTGGTGAGCCGGCGGACCGGCGGTGCTCGTGGCATTGCTTGCCGCGAGGGCACCAGCGACTCCGGCAGCCGTGCCGCAGCGGGTCGCCCACCCTGGCAAGCGGCCATGCGGGCCCGGTCAATTCGTTTCCTATCGCACTCATGCCTCGAGCCCTGACGCACGACGCTACCGCCCGCATGTCCCTGCTCATCGACGGCTACAACCTGCTGCACGCCAGCGGCATCTTGCCGCAGGGCATCGGGCCCGGCACGCTCGAACGGCGCGGGGGCGCTGTTGAACTTCCTGGCCGAATCGCTCGACCCGGAAGAATTGCGGCAGGCAACCGCCGTTTTCGACGCCCGGGCGGCACCGCGGGGCTTGCCGCGGATTGTCGACCATCGCGGTTTGCGCGTGCATTTCGCCCCCAATCCGGGCGATGCCGACGAGCTGATCGAACAGTTGATCCTGGCCGACCACAGCCCACGGAAGCTGATCGTGGTCAGCAGCGACCACCGGCTGCAGCGGGCGGCCCGCCGGCGGCGGGCGACCGCGATCGACAGCGATGTCTGGTATGCTGACATCTTGCGGCGGCGCGTCGCCCGGCAGAAACCGCCAGACGCCGATGTGCCCAAGCCGCCCGGACCGCTCTCGGAGTCGGAAGTGACCTATTGGCTGGGCAAATTCGGCGTGGCCGCCGCGGATTCGCCGAGTTCTCCTGGGCCTGAAAACCCGCGGGCCGATCGGCCGGATCCACCGGCCAGCCCGTTTCCGCCCGGCTACGGCGACGACCTCGTCGACGAGGAATGATCTCCACATGGCTGACCAGTTCGATCCCTACTACCAGTGGCTGGGCATCTCGCCCAAGCATCAGCCGCCAAATCATTATCGATTGCTGGGCCTGGAGCTGTTCGAGAGCAACGCCGATGTGATTTCCACCGCGGCGGACCAACGGATGGCTCACGTCCGCTCCTTCCAAACGGGCCGGCGCTCGACGCAGAGTCAAAAGATCCTCAACGAATTGTCGACCGCACGGCGCTGCCTGCTCAACGCTGCCGCCAAAGGCGAATACGATACTCAATTGCGGGCACGGCTGGCCGCGGATGCGCCCGCCGCAGCCGCCGAGCCCAAGCCGACCGACGAACGCTGGGCCCACGACCTGGCCGCGGACGTCAAAGCCGCATCGCGGTTCGCCGCCTGCCAGGCCGAGCGGTTGAAGATCACGAGCCTCAAATTGCCGGCCGCCTACACGGCGCTGGGAACCGACGTCTACCACGACGGCCTGTTCAAGGACGACTTCGCCGACCTGTTCGCCCAAGTGTCCGTGGCCGAGGACCAACTGCAACAGACGAAAGACAGCGCCCGCGCCCAGGGCGGACTGGCCTCCAAAGTGGTCTCGCGCGTGCAGCTTGATTCGGCCCAGCGCAAGTTTGATGCGCTGTTGGCGGAGCTGGGAAAAGCCGCTTACCAGGAGCACGGAGGGGCCAGCGGCCCGCGGGAATTGCGGGCCACGATCGCCGATCTCGAAAAGCGGGTGAGCGAGCTGGATAGCGAGCTGAGCTCGCTCGAACAATCGCGGTCCGGCCGGCTGATCGGCCCCAAGCGGCTGGCTGCCGGGGCGGCGGCTGTGGCTCTGGTGATCTTGCTCACGATCGCCGGCGACGCATTGCGCAATGTGCTGCTGCTGCTTGTGCTCGCCGCCGCAGGCTATGCCGGCTATCGGTACTTCACGAAGAAGTGAGAATGCTCTGAAGCGCCGCCGCTCGCGCCGCCCCCTGGGACTGGCTGAAAGCTACCGTTTCGCGCAGCGCCCCGCCGCAGCAAAAGCGATCCGAGGCCGAGCGCGCCAAAGGCCAGCATGCCCAGCGCCCCGGCTCGGGAACGGTCGACAGAACGACATTATTGAAATTGCTCTGGGTGCCGCTCGATCCCAACACGACACCGATTTGCTGGCCCAGCACGGAGCCCGACAGCGGCGCGGTGTAGGTCAACGTCTCTACCGTGAAAGATCCCACGGAATTAAGGGCCGTGTGCGAGTTGAGCG
This sequence comes from uncultured Planctomycetia bacterium, assembly GCA_963699445.1. Lineage (GTDB taxonomy): Bacteria > Planctomycetota > Planctomycetia > Pirellulales > PALSA-1355 > CAWCAX01. The sequence continues at coordinate 465,216 of CAVOTX010000009.1, read as the reverse complement.
GAGTCGAATCGGCGGCGATAAGCGATATGGTATTATTCGTCGGGCCAAAACCATTTCCCTCGCCGACACTGACCGATAATTGATACGTCGTCCCGGCCGTGATGACGCCCAAGGGACTGGTCGTGATCTGGGTTAAATTGTCGCCGTTGCTGTAGGCGAACGTGGTGCCCGCCGGCACAGTCGGCCAATAGGGGCCTTCGTTGACTGCGCTGTTATTTGCGGTGTAATTCAATACGCCACCATTGCCGCCGGTCGTCCACCCGAGGAAACTGCCGGATGTGGCCATAAACGACCCTTGGGCCGGCTGGGAGAACGTTGGATCTGTCAGCGGAATGTCGCCGGCTTGCGTGGCTGTGCTGATCCACGAGCCGACGATCGCACAAAGTGCCAACACGGCGAGTCGCAAGGTCGTTGTCATGATTTCATCCCTTTTGGAATAAGGCTTGGCGATCCAGGTGAAATCGAACGATGGGCATCATTTACCCACGATCGTGACGATGATCCGAGGGCCATCGAGAATACTTTGCCGCTCCGGCAGACTTGAGCGCCGTCGTTTCAAGTGCGCGCTGCGTTTTCGTCGACGGGTTGAGATTGCCAGCGGCGCCGTTCCCTCGGGCGTCCCGTAGCGCAAAATGTGATTCGGCCCAGCTGTCAGCGTAATTGAATACGGTTCTAAATCACACCCTTTTCCAGAATCTTTTTCCATTTTTCATGTCAGAAAAAACTGTGCGCTGTCGGCTGGAACCGCCGCCCTATTGAAAGTTCTTGCGCGACAGCCCGGACGCGGGCGCGTTCGATTGCTGGGGTAAACAGTAGGGCATCCGCTCCGCTGGCAGGAAATCGCGGAAAATCATTGCGCACTGGAGGCGAGAGCCGCGATCGCCATTACAATCACAGCTACTGCGAACCGGGATAGCTTCCTGGCCCAGCTGATCTTGGAATCGCGAGAAACCGGCCGGTCGCAAGTCATTTCTTCCCGTCAAACCCGCTCCAACTTAAAGGAACGCGTACCATGCCACGATCGCTATCCGCAATGACGACCTGCACCATTTCCGCGCTCCTCGTTTCCATTAGCGGTGCCGACACGATCACCGTTGCCCCATTCGCAGGTCCCAACGGCCTGAAACTCTCGGGTTCGTTTTTCTTGGCGGCGAATGTCGGCAGCACAACTTCAGCGGGCAACTTGACTGTGGGAAGCGCGAACTTTCTCTCCTTGTCCACGGTGTACAACGCCACAGGTGGTTTAGCCACGCTGGACAGCGCAACCGGAGGAGACCTCAATCCCTTTGCTGCCTTGCCTGTCTATACCGGCGGCACCCCCACCGATAACGCCAATCTCGGCACGATCATGCACAGCCTGGACTACACGAACGGTCCCGCATCCCCGATGCAGGTCACCATCCACTCGCTGACGCCCAACAGCGAGTATCAGATCCAGGTGCTCATCTCTGAGAATAATTGGCAACAGACGACCCAACGTGAATTCGGCATCGACGTCAATGGTCACGTCGCCCTGGCGAGCAATGCGGATATTATTGCCCAATCCTACCCCGGCACCCCAGCGTCCACCAATGCATGGACGGGGAATCCGACCCAAGGCATCGTTGTGACCGACACCTTCGCGACCGGCCCTGGACAGACGACGGCCACCATTCAAGCCATCTACGGGACGGGCAGCGGCGATCACAACGCATTCTTCAACGCCTTCACAGTGCAAGTCGTTCCCGAACCCTCGTCGCTGATTATGCTCGGCTTGGGCGCGGTCGGCGTGGCCTGGACGGCTCGGAGCCGTCGCTGGTGCTCCCGGAACTCTTAGCGCCACGGCGCGCGGCCTGCTTGTGAGTCGCGGGGCAGGCGGGCAACGGGTTGCTCTTTGTGTTGACTCCTTTCGGACTGCGGCCAAGGAACTCCGGCGCCGGTTCGGCCGCTGGCCGACGATAAAGCGAGAATCATGCGTCGGACGTTCTCGATCTTCGTGCTTGCCGCCGTGGAGCTGATCTCCGGTTGCGATAGCGGCAAGACTGCCCTCTCCGGAAACGTGCGGCTTCGCCGGCGATCCGGTGACCGACGGTTTGATCGAGTTGATCCCCGTCGAAGGCACCCCCGGTGGGCCGTGCGGCACGCGGATTGCCGACGGAACCTACGCCGTCCAGGCCAGCGCGGGGTTGAAACGGGGGGGTGTCTATAAAGTCGTGCTTCGCGGTTTCCGTCGACAGATGCAACCGGATCCGACAAACCCTGCGCACATGGTGGAAGTGGCCGAGAACTACCTGCCCGCGGATTGGGGCGAGCAAAGCACGCACCAGATCGAGATTTCCGCCGACGGGTCGGCCAGCCATCACGACTTCGACCTTGAGCCCAGCACGGAAACCCGGCCAGGCCGTTAACGTTATAATCCACTGCCGCGACCAGTCCCGACAATCATCCATTCGCAGGGGAGCAGCCATGCGCGGCCTCGATTGCTGGCCGAAGAAGCGGTTGCCACGGTGCCTGGCCGAAGCGTCGACCAGCCTGCCGCCGGGCGCGGCCCGCTTTTACCCTGGTCGAATTGCTGGTCGTGATCGCCGTGATCGGCATCCTGATCGCTTTGCTGTTGCCGGCGGTGCAGGCGGCGCGCGAAGCATCTCGCCGGTCAAGCTGCCTGAGCAACTTGAGACAGGTGGGCCTGGCGATGCAGAATTTTCATGCCGCGAATCAGAAGTTTCCCTACGGCTGTTATTGGAACCAAACGACCCAGTCGCGAAATTCGTGGACCGCTTACTTGATGCCTTATTTGGAAGAGCAGAACCTGAATGCCGAGATCAACTACCTCGTCGGCCTGAACGGCACCAGCAACAATTGGGAGACCGTGAACGGGCCGGCCTTCAAGACCCAGGTCTCGACCTACCTTTGCGCGAGCGACACGGTCGGCACGTACCTGCACCCGGACGGCTTCGTCGCAGCGCGCTCGAATTTCGTCGGTTGCTTCAGCGCGCTGGGCACGATGATCGAGCCCGGCGCCTTCAGCCCCGACGGCTGCAACAACAACCCGGCGCAGAATCCCGCAGCGGCTGCGGCGACCTGGGGAATCCGCGGCTTGCTCAACTTCAACGTGCAGCGGTCGTTCAAAGCGGTGACCGACGGCACGAGCAAGACCGCCATGGCCTCGGAGACGATTTCCGGCCCCAACCAAACCCAGGATGCCCGGGGGATTTGGTGGTACGAGTGGGGCGCTCGAGTACACGCACCTGCGCACGCCCAACTCGCCGCTGCCGGACGAAGTCTGGGGTTCGCAGTGCGTCGCCGGCAAAGCCCCTTGCGCGTTGATTGCTCCTTGCTGGAGCACCGAGAAATATTCGGCCCGCAGCAATCATCCGGGGGGTGTGAACGTCGTCATGGTCGACGGGTCCGCAACCTTCTACGCCGACGAAATCGACCTGGGCGTCTGGCAAGCGATCGGCAGCATCAATGGCAACGAGCTGTTTCAGACGCCGTAATAGCGCGACCTTAAGCGAGCATGCCCAGCGCTTTGTCGGAAATGTCTTTGCGGCACCAAGCGCCTTTCCAGCGAATGGCTTTGACGGCCGTGTAGGCCTGCAGCTTGGCCGCCGGAATCGTGGCGCCCAACGCCGTCACCCCAAGCACGCGCCCGCCGCTGGTCACCACCTGCCCGCCCAGCATCGCCGTGCCGGCGTGAAAGACTTTGACGTTGGGCAGCCGGGCCGCCTCTTCCAGACCGCGAATCGGCAATCCCCGTTCGTAATTGCCGGGGTAGCCTTCGCTGGCCATCACCACGCACACGGCCGGTCGCGGGTCCCACTGGAGCGGCGCCAGCTCTTCCAGTCGGCCGTCGACGGTCGCTTCGAGCACGTCGGCCAGATCGCTTTGCAAACGCATCAGCAGCGGCTGGCACTCGGGATCGCCGAAGCGGACGTTGAACTCGAGCACCTTGGGCCCTTGATTGGTAATCATCAGCCCGGCGTAGAGCACTCCCTGGAACGGACGCCGGGCACGCTTCAGGGCATGCACCGTCGGCACCAGCACTTGCTCTTCGATCCGATGCAACATCTCGTCCGTCACCAGCGGGGCCGGGCAATAGGCCCCCATCCCGCCAGTGTTCGGGCCGTTGTCCTGGTCGTAGGCGCGCTTGTGGTCCTGGGCCGGTGGCAGCGTGACGATCGTCCGGCCGTCGGTAATCGCCAGCACGCTCGCCTCCTGGCCGTCGAGCCGCTCCTCGATCACGATCTGATTGCCGGCGTCGCCGAACTCGCGATTGCGGCCGATCCGTTTGACCGCTTCGATCGCCTCGGCCCGCGTCGGGCACACGAACACGCCCTTGCCGGCCGCCAGGCCGTCGGCCTTGACAACCACGGGCACATCCTCGCGGTCTTTGAGAAACGTGGTGGCGTGGTCGGCATTGCGGAAGACCTGGTAATCGGCGGTGGGCACGTCGGCGTGCCGCAACAGGTTCTTGCAGAAAACCTTGCTCCCCTCGAGCTCGGCAGCCGCCTTGCGGGGGCCGAAAACCCGCAGTTTGGCCTCGGCAAAAGCGTCGACGATTCCCGCGACCAGCGGTGTTTCCGGCCCCACCACGGTCAGCCGAATCTTGTTCTGCTGGGCAAACTTGATCAGCCGCGCCGTGTCGGTCGGCGCAGATATCGACGTTCTCGGCCTCCAGCGCGGTGCCGGCGTTGCCGGGAGCGACGAACACCCGCTCGACCCGGGAGCTCTGGGCGAGCTTCCAGGCCAGCGCGTGCTCGCGGCCGCCTTCGCCAATGATCAGTACGTTCATGGAAAACCAGCTTTGGCCGTAAACTGCCCGGACTCTGGCATCTTGACTGTCTTGAATTTTAGCGCTTCGGTCGCGACGGCGAAAGGCCCGATCGCTGCGGCGCTCACAATCCGCACTGCCGGCGCAGCTGGCCGAGCGGCGCCAAGTACGTGGACAGATCGAGCCCGTCGACCGTCGCCGTCCGCTCGCCGGTCACGCCGTCGACCGCGCCGGCCTCGCGCACGAGCAGCTCGATCAAGTCTCGCTGCGATCGATCGTCCCAATCGGCGGCCAACCGTTCAGCGCCGCGCAATTGGCACACGGCGAGCGCCAGTGCATAGGCGGCCCAATCACTGACGCCGGCCAGCAGCGAGTAGCGCGTGGCAATCCGGCATGCGACTCGCGCGGCGACCGCCGAGTTCAGCGCCGCGCGCAAGACTTCCCAGGCGAAGGATCCCAGGCCGATCTCGTTGCCGCCGTCGCCGATGCCGATCGTCGCGACCGCCGGCTGCTCGGCCTCGACCAGCTCGAACAGCCGTTCGGCTTTCGCGGTCTGGCCGTCGATGTCGTCGCCGCGCATGCTGTGGCAGCGATTGCGATCGGTCTGGGGCACTTCGGCCGCGAATAGATCTTCGGGCACGGCCGCGGGCCGCGGCTGGGCGCGAAGGGAATCCAAGGTGTGGCTCGGGCCGGGACGCTCGATCGACACCAGATGCGTCAGGCCCCGCGCAGGGCCGGCCAGAAAATCGCGGCACCAGGCGTCGGTTCGCGGCAGCAAACTGCCGGCCGCGCCGGCCGGCCCGCGATTTTCCAACGGCATCTCGCACAAACCCACGCGGTCCAATTGCCATTGGCGACGGCCGGTTTCGAGCAAGGGCAGGGCGTAACGGTCGCTAACCAGGATGACCTCGACATCGAGCGCACGTCGAGCGCGCGAGCCAGATACAGCGCTCCCGGCGGCCCGTCGGTTTCTGCGGCGAACCCGCCTTGGGTAGCCCGGCAGAAGCCGGTCACAATCGCCACGCGGCCTGCCCGGCGCGCCAGGTCTTCAGCGGCCCCCGCCAACTGACCCGCATCGAGCCAAGCACCGTGGCATTGAAAACCGGCCAGTCCACGACGGCCGGGGTCGACGTGCGTGACTTTTTCCAGTGCGCGATAGTCCATGGAATCGTCGTCAAGTCTAGGAAAAGAATGCTCGATTCGGCAGCGGGCGTCGGTGGACAGACAGCGAAATTCGATGGGCTCGCCAAAGTCGGGACGGATGTTAGAATGCCGTCTTGTTTGAGTTTGGAGAAGGGCGACCTTCCTCTTTTGCCATCTGCCGCCCGACGTGCGAGGGGCGAAATGGTGGTTGACAATGTCGAATCACTTGGCATAAAACAGAGGTAAGTTCGTGAAAATTGTCACAATCTTTTCGTAAGCCGAACCGCCGACAGTTGTTGCCCCTTTCGAGAGCGCGCTGGGTCGCTCCGAGGCCCGCAGTCCAGCTTGTTTGAAAGTCCAGCATTAGGTCCTTGGCGCGAGAAGCGATCAGACCATGGCCGAAAAGAAGAAAATGTCGGTCGCCGAAATGATGGCGGCCGCGCAAAGCTGATTCCAAGAAATGCGCCGCCGAGCCTGCGGCAGCGAGTGAATCGCCTGCCGCCGCTGAGCCGGCGCCGACTGAGCCGGCGCCGCTGAAGTGGCCGAGTCGGCGCCGGCCGAAGTGGCCAAACCGGCGGCCAAGCCTAAACCTGCGGCCGCTGGCGGAGCGCGGCTGAGCGTTGCCGAAATGATGGCCGCGGCGCGGGCCGAAAAAGCGGGGGGCGCGGCGAAAGCGGCGGCGCCAAAGGCTGCGGCGCCAAAGGCTGAAACGCCAAAGGCGGCGGTGCCCAAGCAGGACGCGCCCGCCAAAGATTCCGCCAAACCGGCGGCCAAGGCGCCCGCTGTCAAGCCGTCGGGGCCCAAAGACACGGCCAGCATTCTGGCGGCGGCACGCAAATCGGCGCAGCCCGGTCCCATGTCCAAGGCGGAAGCGGCCGTGGCGTCACCGCTCGCGGCGACGGCCAAGCCCGCGGCGAAAGTCGCGGTGAAGGAAGCCAAGCGGGTCGTGCCGCCGATGCCGGCCAAGCCCGAGTACGCCAAGCCCAAGGCGGCTAAAGCCGGCGGACGAAGAGCGCCGCGGCATCCTGGCGGTGATGGTGGGGATGCTGGTCGGGTCGTTCCTGGGGCTGGGGTTCACTTCGCTGGCCACGACGTTCGGCCTGTGGACGTTGGGCACGGCGCGGTTCATGTTTCCGAACATCCTCACCGAGCCGCCGAGCAGGTTTAAAGTCGGCTTTCCCAGCAACTTCGCTCCCGGCCAGGTAGAGACGCGAGTTCGTGGCCCAATTCGGCGTCTGGGTGGTGAATTGGGAATACAACGGCCAGCGGGAGATTTACGCCCTGCGCACGGTCTGCACGCATTTGGGCTGCACGCCGAACTGGCTGGAGGGGGAGCAGAAATTCAAGTGCCCCTGCCACGGCAGCGGCTTTTACAAGGACGGGATCAACTTCGAGGGTCCCGCTCCGCGGCCGCTGGAGCGGTATGCCATTCGGCTGGCCGACGACGGCCAGTTGGAGATCGACAAGAGCAAGATTTTTCAGGAAGAAGTCGGCCAGTGGGCCGATCCTTCATCGTTCGTGCAGGTGTGAGCGGTGGGTACGGCACTTATCCGGTGCGGAGTTTTCCGGCGGTGGCTTTGACGGGGCGGCGAATTTTTTTCGGCCGGGTTTTCTTCCCTTGAACGAGCGGTGCATGAGCGATGTCCATCGGTGAAATCATTCGCGAATCGCAGGTCTGGAAGAGCATCTTCCGGCACCCGATGCCCCGGGATCGCCGCAACCGCATCGTGGTGATGCTGACCAACTTCTTTCTGCATCTGCATCCGGTCTCGGTCAAGAAGCAGGGCATCGCCCTGAGCTACACCTGGTGCATGGGCGGCGTGACGTTCTTCCTGTTCCTGGTCGAGACCGTCACCGGCGTGCTGCTGATGTTCTACTATCGGCCCACGCTGGAATGCGCCTACAACGACATCCTGGCGCTGCGCGACGTGACCTCGCTGGGCATCCTGCGCGAGCTGCATCGCTGGGGCGCGCACGCCATGGTGATCACCGTCTGGCTGCACATGTATCGCGTGTTCCTCACCGGCAGCTACAAGCCGCCGCGCGAATTCAACTGGGTGGTCGGCGTCATCCTGCTGGTGCTCACGCTGTTGCTCTCGTTCACCGGCTACCTGCTGCCCTGGGATCAGTTGGCCATCTGGGCCATCACGGTCGGCTCGAACATGGCCCGGGCCACGCCGTTTCTCGGGCATGAAGGGCCGGGCCAGCAGTTGCTGACGATCCGGGGGCATCGACATGATCACCAACGCCTCGGACGCGCGGTTTGCCCTGTTGGGGGCGCGCTTCGTCGGCGAAGAAACGTTGAATCGGTTTTACGTCCTGCACTGCGTCGCCATTCCGCTGGCGGCGGCGTTGCTGATTGCCGATCCACTTCTGGCGCGTCCGCAAGGACGGCGGCATCAGCGGGCCCGTGTAGGAAGTGGACCCGTGTAGACAATTTGCCGATCGCCTCATGATAGCCGGCGGCTTACGGCCGCCGGATTGACGGCGGCGGTGGCGAGATCGAACCAAGAATTCAGACCAGGCACGCGCAGGGCGGCACGAGGACGGATTGATGCACGGCTCCGCTCACGACTTCATCGAGAACATTGCCGGTTTTCTCGGCATCTACTATCTGATCCTGGCGGCGATGAACGCCTTCGCCGCCTTCTACCTGTGGCATTACAAGCACAAGCAGGCGGCGGCGCTGGTCTGGCTGATCCTGGCCCTGGTGATGGTCATCTTCAGCCCGGCGGCCATGAGCGGCAGTCCGCCGGCGATTGCCCGCGTTGATCCAGGATGGTCGTCAACTGGCGCCACCGGCCCGGTGCGTATACGCGTCGGCACCACTTCGCTGTTGGCCTTTCTGTTCGTCTTTCGGCGGTTTCTTCGTCGCAGCCGCTGGTCGCCTGGGGCGTGCTTGAATGCCGTCGCTGGTCGTCATGGGGCTGGCGATGGCCGACCCGAACTTTCGCCGCCATCGTCACCAAGCCCGACAACGTGCCGATCGTCGGCCTGATCTTCTTGCTCGGCTTCTTCACCTGGCTGGCCACGGCCAAGGCGGTCGTGAACGACGACCGCATCGCCCAGGGGCTGAGCCGCCGATGGAAAAGCTCGACGACGAAAAAGTGCTGGTCTGGCCCGACCTGGTCTACACCGAACTGATCTGCATGGTGGCCGTCACGGCCTTGCTGGTGGTCTGGGCGCATCGGCTTGCAAGCGCCGCTGGAAGAGCCGGCCAGCAGCGTCAAGACGCCCAATCCGTCGAAGGCCCCCTGGTACTTCCTCGGCTTGCAGGAAATGCTGGTCTACTACGATCCGTGGATGGCCGGCGTGGTGCTGCCGAGCCTGATCATCGTCGGCCTGATGGCCATTCCGTACATCGACTTCAACAAGAAGGGCAACGGCTACTACACCTTCGACCAGCGCAAGTTCAGCTATCTGATCGTTCCAGTTCGGCTTCCTGGATTGTGGGTCACGCTGATCGTGCTGGGCACGTTCCTCCGCGGGCCGAACTGGAATTTCTTCGGGCCGTTCGAATATCTGGGATCCGCACAAAGTGCTGGCGCTGAACAACGTCGACCTGTCGGAATACTTCTGGGTGCTGGGGCTTGGACCGCGGACTGCCCAAGGCGCCCGTCGGGCAGCGGCATGGGCATCGAGATTGCTGCTAGATCGCCTGTGCGCGAATTGCCCGGGCATCGCTGCTGGTGCTGGTCTACTTCCTCGCGCTGCCGCCGTTGATGGCGACGACCGTCTTCCGCAAGTTCTTCGTCAAGATGGGCTTCATCCGCTTCATGCTGATGGCCAACCTGTGCTGTTCATGGCCGCGCTGCCGATCAAGATGGTGCTGCGCTGGATCGTTCAACCTGAAGTACATCATCAGCATTCCGGAATTCTTCTTGAATTTCTAGAACCGTTCCGGCGTACGACACCCTGGCCTGATTCATACCATCCAGTGCGACCCGACGTGCCAGCTCGACAGGCTGCCTGTCGTTAGAAATGCTCGGTCGAGGACCGATCGCTATGCCCGCAACCGAACAAACCTGGCGCGACTCGAAGCTGATGCACGTGGTGTTCGGCGTCAGCTCGCTGTTGATGCTGCTGACCACGATCTGGATGCTGGCCGCCGACCATCGCCGCGAGTGGAAGGACTTTCAGCGACGTTCCGCGATGTGGAAACGCGGCAGGTCAGAGTCCGCATCGCAGCAGCAGGACAACGAGCAGTACGAGCAGGAGCTTGCCGCCGCGCAAGGCGAGCTAGCGGCCGACGCGAGAGCGAAGTTCCGCCGGCCGAGCTGGTCGACGAATTCCACAGAGATCATGGTCGCGGCAGGCCGAGAACGGCGCAAAGTCCCGCCGAGGACTTCGCGGCGATCGACAAGGACTACAAGCAACTGGTCGCAGCAGCGGAAAAGGCCAAAGCCGACGAAACAACGAAGAATCTCGACGCCGTCGCGGAAGCACGGGCTGAGCTGGTCCGCGACCTCGAACAATTCGTGGCCAATGCCAAGTTCCGCGAGGGCAATTCCTGCCGCGAAAAGAAATTCCAGGCGGCCGAATTCGACGTCGTGCGCAGCCAGTATGAAATCGGCGTTGGCGATGCGCTGCCCCAACAGCAGCTCGACCAGCTCGAGGAACGCGGTGCAAGAAGCCCGTGATCGCTCGATCAACAGCGCCGCCGTGGTCGAGAACGCCAAGATCCAGCGGCTCGAGCTCGAGCGAGTATCTGGTCCAGATCACGGCTCAGGAAGCCCAGGCCCGCAAAGCCCTCGACGAGCAGCAGGGCAAGCTCGTGCAGCTTGAAAAGGCCTACAACGAGCGGCGCGAGACCATCGGCAAGGAGATGTTCGCGCTGCCGATCATCGACGCCTTCGGCCGGCCGCTGAAGATCGACCAGATTTGGCTGCCCAAGCTGACGATCAATTACAACTTCCGCGACGTGGCCCGCTTCGACCGCTGCACGACCTGCCATCAAGGGCTCGACAAGACCGCTGCCGGTTCCGCCGTCGAGCCCGTGTATCGCAGAGAGCGGAACTGGAATTGACGCTCGACACGCCGGCCGAAAGCCGGCGGCCGAAACCGTCCGCGGCCAGGACAGCGCGAACCAAGGCGATGCCGACCATCCGCCGGCCGGAAAAGAACCCGGCAAACCTGGCTCGCCGCCGGCCGAAGATCCGGAAGAGTTGCTCTTCCAATATTATGGAATCCACCTGGCCGAGCGAGGCCTGATCGACGCGGACGATGTGACCGTCAGCGTCGTGCGGCCGCGTATCGCCCGCCGCCAAGGCCGGCATGCAACGTCGGCGACGTGCTGCTGCGAGGCCAACGGGGCGAAACTGCTGACGCAAGCGATCTGACCTATCGCTACCTGGTCAAGGATGTCGGCCTGGGGCCAGCCGCTCAAGCTGAAAGTCCGCCGCGGCCTGCCGCAACCCGTACGCCTCGCATCCGCGGCTCGATCTGTTCGTCGGCTCGCTCAGCCCGCACAAGATGTCCGAGGTCGGCTGCACGATCTGCCACGAAGGGCAAGGCAGCGCGACCGACTTCAAGTGGGCGTCCCACTCGCCCACTTCGCCGGTCGAGGGAACACGCTGGAAGCACGATTATGGCTGGTTCAACAACCATCACTGGATCTTCCCGATGAACCCCAAGCGGTTCGCCGAGAGCAGTTGCTTGAAGTGCCATCACGACGTGGCCGAGCTGGAGCCCAGCGAGCGCTTCCCCGATCCGCCGGCACCCAAGCTGATGGCAGGCTTCAATCTGATCCGCGCAGTACGGCTGCTTCGGCTGCCACGAGATCAACGGCTTCGACGGCCCAATCGCCGGATCGGCCCCGACCTGCGGGCCGAGCCGAATTATTCGGCCGCGGCCCAAGCACTGCTGGCCGGCAGCGACCTGACCGACGCAGAAGCTCGCTGGCCGAGCGAAGTCGTCCACCATCCCGACGACGATCGGCTCGCCGCAGCCGCTGGAATCGATCCGCACGGCCGCGGCCGCCCAGGCCAGCGTGCCCTCGGCTGAAGTGGCCGAGGCCGACACGCCCGACCAGCCGCACGGTCCGCGGATCTCGCCGGCCACGCAGGCTGGCCACGCGTGCTGGAAGACGTCGAATCGCCGGGCAAGCTGCGAAAAGTCGGCCCCAGCCTGCGGCACGTGGCCAGCAAGCTCGACTTCGACTTCCTCTACTCCTGGATCCGCCGGCCGAAGGATTTCCGCCCCACGCACGAAGATGCCGCAGTTCTTCGGTCTTTGGGACCACCTCGACGGCAGCGGGCTGGACGACGTCGAAGAAATTCGAGCCGATCGAAATTCGCGGCATCGCCGAATACCTGTTGGCGAAGAGCCAGCCGTTCGACTACTACGACGAAGCCGCCGCGGCGTGACCGAAGAGCCTTCGGCCGAGCGTGGCAAACAACTGTTCGAGACGCGCGGCTGCCTGGCTTGCCATCAGCATGCCGATTTCCCGCAGGCCAAGATGCACCAGGGTCCGAACCTGACGCACCTGGGGGCCAAGCTCAACGCCGCGTCGAACAAGGGCGGCAAGAAATGGCTGTATAGCTGGCTGAGCAACCCAAGCAACTATCATCCCCGCACGCTGATGCCCAACTTGATCCTGGAGCCGATCGACGACGGCCAGGGCAACGTCACCGATCCGGCGGCCGACATCGCGGTGTTCCTGCTGGCATCGCAAGGATTGGAAGCCCCAGGACGTGCCCGGCCGCGAGTTGACCGACGCCGAGCAAACGGCGCTTGTTCGAGTTGGCGTTCGACCATTTGAAGGATGCCTATCCCAAGCGGCAAGCCAGGCAATACCTGGAGCACGGCATTCCAGAGGCGATGGCGCGGCGATCTCAAGGGAGACGACGTCGAGCTGCTGGGCGAAGCGTCGGGCCAGGAGCAATTGCGCAAGCAATTGCTTTACGTCGGCCGCCGCTCGATCAGCAAGTACGGCTGCTCGGGCTGCCACGACATTCCCGGCTACGAGGACATGAAGCCGATCGGCACCGGGCTGGCCGATTGGGGCCGCAAAGCGGCCGACAAGCTGGCCTTCGAGCAGATCACGCAATATATCCTGCAAGGTCACGGTCACGACACGCCCAAGCCGGAAAGCCAGATGGACGAAGCGGACCAGGCCTACGTCGGTCCGCACAGCGAACAGGCGATCAGCGACGAAGTCGAGCTGGCCCACTCAGAAGGCCGCCACGAGTTGAACTTCGAAAACATGCCGCCCAGCGATCGGCTTTTTCATGGAAAAGCTGTTCGGCCACGAGCGCGAAGGCTTCGTCTGGCAGAAGCTCCGCGCGCCGCGCAGCTACGACTACAAGAAGACCGAGAACAAGGGCTACAACGAGCGGCTGCGGATGCCGCAGTTCAACCTCGACGCACGAGCAGCGCGAGCAAGTGATTACGTTCGTGCTTGGGCTTGTGGCCGAGCCGCCGGCCCAGCAGTACGTCTACAAGTCGCAGCCCCGCCGCGGGGCAATCACCGAGGGTCAGAAGGTCATCGAGAAATTCAACTGCAAGGGCTGCCACCAGTTTCAAATGGACCGTTGGGATCTGGCCTACGCGCGGGCGACTTTTCCGATCCGCCCAAGTTCGACGACTACCCGTTTCTCGAAGCCCACGTTAGCCCGCAACAGGTCAAGGCTTCGTGAAGCGGATAACCGCGGCCTGCGGCATGCCACGCTGGTCGGCCTGCCCGTCATCAGCGACAAGACCGGCCAGCCCGAAGTGGTCGACGAAGACGGCAGCCCGCTCGATGCCGAAGACACGGCTTCCGCGGCGTTCGAGCAATTCATGCCCTGGGAAACCACGCGTCATCAACGGCAAGGTGCGGCCGGCCGGTTTGCAGAATCTGATGGTGCCGATGAAGCGCGTGGTCAAGCAATACCCGACGGTGGAAGAACTGAAAGAGAATCCGGCCGGCTTCGGCGGTTATTTGGGACGGCTGATTTACACCGCCGTGCTGGCCACCGAAAAGCAAACCAATCCGAACGCCAAGGCGGACGAAGCCTGGGGCTGGCTGCCGCCGCCGCTGGCCGGCGAAGGCCGCAAGGTGCAGTCGGGCTGGCTGCACGAGTTCCTGCTCGATCCCTACCCGATCCGTCCGGCGGTCGTGCTGCGAATGCCGAAATTCAACATGTCTTCGGCCGAGGCCAGCGCGCTGGCGGGTTACTTTGCCGCGATCGACAACGCCGACTCTCCGTACGACTTCGATCCGCGCACGCGCGAGGGCTATCTGGCCAGCAAGGCGCAAGAGGAAAACAATCCGCAACGGCTGCCCGACGCGCTCAAGATCGTCACCGACAACAACTACTGCATCAAGTGCCACCTGATCGGCGACTTCGAGCCGGCCGGCAGCGACCGGGCCAAGGGTCCGCACCTCGATCAGGTCTACAAGCGGCTGCGGCCCGACTTTCTGCTCCGCTGGATCGCCCAGCCGCCGCGGATTCTGCCCTACACCAGCATGCCGGTAAATATCCCGCCCGACAAACCGGTGAGCGACACCCTGTATCCGGGCACGAGCCTCGAGCAAGTCAACGGACTGGTGGACCTGCTGCTCAACTGGGACCGCTTCATGGAAAATCGCACGTCGATCAAACCGATGATCAAGCCAGCTCCGACCGCCCCGGCCGAGGGCGCGAAGGCGGCTGGCGCCGGTGCGCGGGCTCCGCGCGAGGAGGTATCGCGATGAGTATCGATCGAATTGGGGCCCGGCGGCATTTCACGTCGGGGCCGGTCCGATGCCGCCGCCTGCTTGGCAGTGCCTTGGCATTGCTCATCCCCTTGGTCGGTGCGACCGGTTGCGGAAACAAGCCCCCTCCGCCGCCGGGCGCCGAAAAGGAAACCGCTCCGCTCGAAGTGGACATGGGCACCGGCACCGAATCCGGTGAAGAGGCCAAGAGCGGGTTGTCTCGCGGGGCGGGCGATTCCGGCAGCTCCCCAGGCCAACGGCCAGCCCGATGCGAAAGATCAGCCGGATGCGACCGACGAACCCGAATCCACCGACTCTCCAGACAAATCAACCGGATCAAAAGGAAAATAGACCATGTCTGTTCTCAAGTCATACTTGATGCTCGCGCTGGCGACGGCTGTCGTATTCTCTGCCGCGGGCAAAGCGCAGGCCGAATGGGGTACGCTCACCGGCCGGTTCATTTACGACGGCAAAGCGCCGCGCCGGCCAAGATCGCCGCCAACAAAGATCCTGAAGTGTGCGGCAAGCATGAGCTGCACGACGAGGGGCTCGAAGTGGCCCCCGACGGCGGCTTGCAAAACGCGGTGATTTTCCTTCGCACCGAAGGGGTGGACGTGGCCCCCAGCTACGACGATAGCGCCAAGGCCGACGTGCTGCTGGACAACAAGAACTGCCGCTTCGAGCCGCACGTGGCCGTCCTGCGAACCTCGCAGTCGCTGGTCCTGAAGAACAGCGATCCGATCGGCCATAACAGCAAGGTCGAGCCGATCAAGAATCCGGCCATCAACCCGATCATTCCTTCCGGCGAAGAGATCAAGCAGCAATTCCCGGACGAAGAAAACCTGCCCATCAAAGTCGGCTGCAACATCCACCCCTGGATGGGCGCGTGGATTGTGGTCCGCAAGACCCCCTATGTGGCCGTGGCGGACAAGGAAGGCAATTTCGAGATCAAGGACTTGCCCGTCGGCAAGGAATTGGAATTCGTGCTCTGGCAGGAAAAGGCCGGCTATCTGAAGGAAGCCAAGATCGACGGCGTGAAGGTCGACACCAAGGGTCGCTTCAAGCTCAAGATCAAGCCCGGCGACAACAAGCTCGGCGACATCAAGGTCAGCTCCAAACTGTTTAAGTAGGCCCGACCGCAAGACGATGTCGTGCCCGGCAGCCGTGAGCCGTCGCGGCGATACGATAGCGAAGGACGGAACGTGTCATGCAAAGCAAACTGAACCCGACATCGGCGATCTGCGTCCTGGCGTGCCTGGGGCTGGCCGTCGCCAGCCAGGGCTGCAACCGGCGGCTGGATGCCGGCCCGCAGCCGGATGTCACACGCGGCAAAGCGCTCCGCGAGAGTCTGGCCGCCGCGGCGGGCCCGGCCACCGAGACGCCGGCCGGCGAAGCAGCCGGCGGCGAAGCGACCGGCTGGGGCACGTTGACCGCCACGTTCAAATACGTTGGCACGGCGCCCAAGCCCGCCTCGATCAATGCCAACAAGGATCCGGGCGTTTGCGGCAAGCACCCGCTCTACGACGAGTCGCTGGAAGTCGGTCCGGATGGCAGCGTGGCGAACGTCGTGATCTGGCTGCGCACGAAGGTCACGCCCAACCCCGACCTGATCTCCAGCGCTCCGAAAGACGTGGTTTTGGACAATAAGGATTGCCGCTTCGAGCCGCACGTAGCGGTGATGACCACCAAACAAAAGCTGGAGATCAAGAACTCCGACCCGGTGGGCCATAACAGCAACGGTTCGATGCTGAGCAATCCGCCCTTCAATCCGATCATCCCGGCCGCTCAAGCGGTGGAAATCGACTTGCCCAAGGAAGAATCGCTGCCGGCCAAAGTGGGCTGCAACATCCATCCCTGGATGGGCGCCTGGGTCGTGGTACGCAACGATCCGTATGCGGCGGCCAGCGACAAGGAAGGCGTGCTCTCGATGAAAGACCTGCCGGCCGGCAAGGAACTGGAGTTCCAACTCTGGCAGGAGAAGGTCGGTTTCTTGAAGGACGTCGAAGTCCAGGGGGTCAAGGTCGACAGCAAAGGCCGCTTCAAGCTCAAGCTGACGCCCGGGCAAACACAAAAGTTGGAGTTCAAAGTCACGATCAAATGAGTGCCGCGGCCACCCCCGGGTCGCGCCGGCCGTCTCCGGTTGGACCCTGGCCGGTTAAACGCGTTGCCGGGGCTGCCCTTTACCAAGATTCGGTTTCATCATGCAGCAGTTGCGAATTACTGGATGGCTTTTGGCGCTCCTGGCCCTGCTATTGCCGGCGAGCTGGGGATGCGGCCGGACCGAACCCCCGCGGTTTCGGCTGAACGAGGTGGTAATCTCCGCGCGGGAGTTGCCCGCCAGCCAACAGCAGGTGATTTCCGACGTGCTCTTTGCCCTGTACGGAACACCCAACGAGCCGAACGTGCCGGCCGGCAGCGGACTGGACGCGCGAAAAGATACAGGTGGCATCGGGCCCCGTGTGGAGCGATTCCCACGGGCAGCAGCGCGGACTGTACCGCGAGCACTGCGGCCATTGCCACGGCACGAGCGGCGACGGCATGGGCCCGACCGCGGCGGTGCTGAATCCTTACCCGCGCGACTACCGGCCGGGACTGTATAAGTTCAAGTCGACGCAGCGCGCCGCCGAGCCGACCGAGTTGGATTTGGAGCGCGTGGTGCGGCAAGGGGTCAACGGCACGGCGATGCCCTCGTTCAACTTGCTGCCTGACGGCGACATTGCGGCCCTGGTCGAATATGTGAAATTCCTGAGCCTCCGCGGCCAAACCGAAATCGGCCTGATCGCCGCGATCAGCGAGATGGGCGCCGGCGACTGGAAGGTGCTGGCCAAGACGGCCGGCGTGTGGAGCAAGGCCGCCAGTAAGAAGGGGATCAAGAGCGAGGCCGACGAGGAGAAGCTCGACGACGCGGCGGTGCTCGAGATCGCGCTGGCGCCTGAGGGTCTGCTGGCCGTGGAGCAGGCTTTCCTCGGCGAGCAAGTTGTGGGCGAAGGCAAGATCGTCGATGGCGTGGTCAAGAAGTGGCGCGAGGCCAACGCCGCCGTCATCCAGCCGCCCGAGCGGTCGGAGATGAGCGCCGAGGAATTGGAGCTATCGATCGCCAAAGGCCGGGAGCTGTTCTACACCAAGGCGAATTGCGTGAAGTGTCACGGCCCCAGCGAACTGGGAGACGGCCAGACCACCGACTACGACGACTGGACGAAGCCGCTCGTGGAGATGGCCAAACAGGTCGAAGACTCGCGCAAGTCGATCGCCGCCGACAACGAACTCTCGTCCGCCGACCGGGCGAAACAACTAGCTGCGGTGTTTGCCAAAGCCCAGGCCTTGGAATACGACTCGCTGCCGCCGCGAACGATCATCCCCCGCAACCTGCGGCTGGGCATCTATCGGGGCGGGCGGCGTCCGCTCGACTTGTATCGCCGTTTGCACGCCGGGATCAACGGCACCCCAATGCCCAATTTGTTCGGCACGCCGGGGATCACCCCGGACGACATTTGGAATCTCGTGGACTACGTTCGCTCGCTGCCGTACGAATCGATCAGCAAACCGACGCGACAACAAAAGTTTACCGGCCGGGAACAACTGTAGGACGAAATCAACGACGCGCCAGATGCGGCCAATCGCTTCATGTCGCCGCAATCGCCGCTTGACGGGAGATGAGACGTGGGAAAGCTCTGGTCGATCTTGTTCTTGCTGGTGCCGATTCTCGGCGTCGGCTGCTTTGTGGTTGCGCCGTACTACAACATTTGGCTGCCCGTCGACATCTCGCACCACGGCCGCACGATCGACCATTTGTTCTATTTCATCCTGTGGTTGACGGGCGTCGTGTTCATCGCCACCGAAGTGGTCATGTTCTGGTTCCTCTGGCGGTACGACGGTGCCAAGGGCGAGAAACGCCCGGTCGCGTTCACGCACGGCAGCCACACGCTGGAAGTCGTCTGGACGATTCTGCCCGCCGGCACGCTACTGTTCATCGCGATTTATCAAATGAACGCCTGGGCCGATTCGAAGATCCGGATTCCCAAGATGGCCCCCACCCTGGAAGTCATGGCGCGGCAGTTCGAATGGCGTCTCCGCTATCCCGGCCCGGACGGCAAGTTCGACACGCTGGACGACATCCACGTGGTCAACGATCTGCACGTGCCGGTGAACGAAGACGTGATGGTCAGCCTGAAGAGCCAGGACGTGCTGCATAGCTTTTTCCTGCCCAACATGCGGGTCAAACAGGACGCGGTGCCCGGCATGATGATCCCGGTCTGGTTCCGGCCGGTGGAGGAGGGCACCTTCGACCTGGTCTGCGCCGAGCTTTGCGGTTGGGGACACTACAAGATGAAGGGCCGGCTGACCGTCGAACCGCGTGCCGCGTTCGACGCCTGGCTGAAGCAAAAATCCGACGAACAGCAGGCAACGCAGGACAAGCACCTGCCCGCCGATAAACAAGGGGAGACCGAATGAGCACGACGACCGCCGGCTCGCACGCCCACGACGATGCCCACGAGCACGTCCACGCCCACACGGCGAGCTTCATCAGCAAATACGTGTTCTCCAAAGACCACAAGATCATCGGGATCCAGTTCCTGTTTTCGACGCTGCTGTGGTTCCTGGTGGGGGGGCTCCTGGCGCTGGCGGTGCGCTGGCAGGTGGCCTGGCCTTGGTCGGACATGCCGGTGATCGGCAAGATGCTGTTTTCGGCCGAGGGCGGTCAGATTGCGCCCGAGTTCTACACTGTGCTGTTCACCATGCATGCCACCGTGATGATCTTCTTCGTGATCATCCCGATCCTGGCCGGGGCGTTCGGCAATTTCCTGATCCCGCTGATGATCGGCGCCGACGACATGGCCTTTCCCACGCTCAACATGCTGAGCTATTGGTTCATGTGGCCGGCGTTTCTGGCCATCGGCAGCAGTTTCTTTGTCGCCGGCGGTGCGGCCAAAGCTGGCTGGACGTCCTATCCGCCGATATCGCTCACCGAGGCCGAAAGGTTCATGAGCGGCCAGACGCTGTGGCTGTTGGGGGTCACGTTCGTCGGCATTTCGTCGATGATGGGCTCGATCAACTACATGACGACCATCATCCAGATGCGCGCGCCCGGCATGACCATGTTCCGCCTGCCGATGACCATTTGGGCCATGTTCATCACCGCCATCTTGCAGGCCTTTGCCCTGCCCGTGCTCACCGCGGCCGGGTTCATGCAATTGGGCGACCGGCTGCTGGGCACCGGATTCTTCGTGCCCGAATTCTGGTCGGCCAACAATACCACTCCGGCCACAGGCGGCGGTCAGCCGCTGTTGTGGCAGCACTTGTTCTGGTTCTATTCGCATCCGGCCGTCTACATCATGATCCTGCCGGCGATGGGCATGGTTTCGGACATCATCAGTTGCTTTGCCCGCAAGCCGCTGTTTGGCTACAAGCCCATGGTGTATTCGATCGCCGGCATCGCCGGGCTGGGTTTCATCGTCTGGGGGCACCACATGTTCATGTCGGGCATGAACCCCTGGCTGGGCATGACATTCATGGTCTCGACGATGATGATCGCGCTACCCAGCGCGATCAAGGTGTTCAACTGGCTGGGCACGATGTGGGGCGGCAACATCCAGTTCACCACGCCGATGCTGTTCGCGCTGTCGTTCGTGTCGATGTTCATCATCGGCGGGCTGTCGGGCATCTTCATGGCCGCCACGCCGGTCGACATCTTCATCCACGACACGTACTTTATCGTGGCTCATTTTCATTACGTGCTGTTTGCCGGCACCGCGATGGGCGTGTTCGGCGCCATTTACTTCTGGTTCCCCAAGATGTTCGGCCGGCTGATGAACGACTCGTGGGGCAAGCTGCACTTCTTTCTCACGTTCCTGTTCCTCAACGGCACGTTCTTCACGATGCACATCCTGGGCGTAGTGGGTTTTCCGCGCCGCCTGGCCGACCCCTACCACTACGCGACGTTCCATCATCTGCAACCGCTCAATGCGTTCATGACCTGGTGCGCGATCGGCATGGTCACCTCGCAAATCATCTTCGCCGGGAATTTCATTTTCAGCATTTTCTTCGGCCCCGCCTGCGGGCGCAATCCATGGCACTCGAACACGCTCGAGTGGCAGGCTCCCAGCCCGCCGGGACACGGCAACTTCGATTTTCAGCCCGTGGTTTACCGCGGCCCTTACGAGTACGGCTCTCCCGAGGTGGATGCGGACTTTTATCCCCAGACCCAGCCGCCTCCGGACGGGCAGCGTTCGAGCGAACTGGATCCGGACTCCCAAAAGGCGGTGCCGGTGCATTAGGCCGGCCGTCTGCCAAGAGTGGCGGCGGTAATACACTGGTGCGAAGGTTGTTGCCCGCGGATCGGCCTGGCGCGGCGGCCCTGGCGTGTGGCGAATTTACTTAGTTTGGATTTCTGCCCGTGGTTTCTTCCGATCGCCAATCTGCTCTGCGTTATCCTCACGCTCTGGCCGTGCTGTTGGTCTGCGCCACGTTCCCGCTGATTTGGGTGGGTGGCCTGGTCACGACGTACCACGCGGGCATGGCGGTGCCGGACTGGCCAACGACCTACGGTTACAACCTGCTGCGCTATCCCTGGCAGACCTGGATTCTGGGCCCCTGGGACCTGTTCATCGAGCACGGCCATCGGCTGCTGGGGGCCTTGGTCGGCCTGCTGACGATCGCCTTCGTGCTGGCCGAGTGGATTTTCGATACGCGTCGCTGGATGCGCCTGCTGGCCGCAGCGGCCCTGGCCGCAGTGATCGGTCAAGGCGTCCTGGGGGGCCTGCGGGTGCGGTTCGACGAAGTCCTGCTGGCGCGGATTCACGGTTGCGTGGGTCCGGCGTTCTTCGCCTTCACGGTGGCCCTGGCGGTGCTGACCTCGCGCCGCTGGTCTTCCGCCGAGCCGCCGCAAGTGCTGGCCAAAGGCGCCGCGCTCAAACGCCTGGCGCTCGTCACCACCGGACTGGCCTATTTGCAACTCGTGCTCGGATCGGCGCTGCGGCACATGCCGGTCTGGGCCTCGCCGGGCGACTTTCGCATGGCGCTCGTGTTTCATCTGATCGTGGCCGCAGTGTTGGCAGCACATATCGGCTGGCTGCTGGTTCGCCTGATTCAATTCGCGCGGCATCAGCCGGCGCTTGTCCGCCCCGGCGTCGCGCTGGCGGCGCTGCTGCTCGTGCAATTGGCCTTGGGTTTGGGGACTTGGATGGCGAAGTACGGCTGGCCCAGCGGGCTGCTACCCGGCTGGCTGAGCTCCGGTTGGCTGGCCCACGGCGGGCAGCTCGATTACGTCGTCGTCGCCGAGGGCCCGCTGCTGGCGTATCTGGCCACCGCTCACGTGGCCGCCGGGTCGCTGATTCTGGCCACCAGTCTGCTGGTTGCCCTGCGGTCGTTGCGGCTGGTCCGCGGCCCCGCGTCGGCGACCGGGCAAGTCGCACGACTGCTGGAGCTGGCCGTATGAGCACTTCAACCCTGACCTATGCCGACCGCCAACCGGGGCTTTTGGTCCGCGTGGCCGATTACGCCGAGTTGACCAAGCCGCGGATCGCCACGCTGGTGCTCGTCACGGTTGCCGTGTCCGCATTCGTCGCCGGCTGGGGACCGCCCAATCCCTGGTTGCTGTTCAACACGCTTGTCGGCACCGCGCTCGTGGCGGCCAGCGCCAGCGCACTCAACCAGTGGTTAGAGCGAGTGAGCGACGCGCAGATGGAGCGGACCGCCGACCGTCCACTCCCCAGCGGACGGCTGGGATCGGTCGAAGTCCTGGCATTCAGCACGCTTTCGATTGTGCTGGGATTCGGCTACCTGGCCATCGCAGTTAACTGGCTGACGGCCTGCCTGGGCCTGATAACCTGGTTCACCTACGTCTGGATCTATACGCCGCTCAAGCGGATCACGCCCGCCAATACGGCCGTCGGCGCCGTGGCCGGCGCGCTGCCGGTGCTGATGGGCTGGGCCGCCGTGGATTCGCACCTCGGCCTTAAGGCCTTTACCTTGTTCCTGATCGTTTTCCTCTGGCAATTCCCGCACTTCATGGCCATCGCCTGGATCTACCGGCACCAGTACGCCGCAGCCGGGCTGCAAATGCTGCCGGTGGTCGATCCGAGCGGCCGCCGCGCGGCGCGCAGGCCGTGGTGTCGGCGCTGGCCTTGGTGCCGGTGAGCCTGATTCCGGCAGTGCTGGAATTGGCCGGCGGCGTGTACTTCGGTTGGGCTTTGCTGTTAGGCGTGGGGCAGTTGGTCTGCGCCGTGCTGTTTCTGCTGAACCTGGACGAGACGTCCGCCCGCCGGCTGCTGCGGGCGTCGCTCGTGTATCTGCCGGCGGTGTTGCTGCTGTTGATGCTCGGCCCGGTTCAATTGCATTCGGTGATGAAGAGACATTCGACGGTTGAAAGTGGGCAGTTGGTTCAGTTCTCCAGCCAGAAAGGTTTGCCTGTCCGCCATGGAAGTAACTAGCCACGCTCCGGCTGACGCGCACGGCGACGACCACGGTCACGGCCACGTGACGTTGACGTACCACCCCGGTTTGCCGCTCACCAACGGCAAGTTGATCGTGTGGTTGTTCCTGTCGACCGAGATCATGTTTTTCGCCGGTTTGATCGGCACGTACATCGTGCTGCGGTTCGGTGCGCCCAATTGGCCCCGGCCGCACGAAGTCCACTTGAGCGAACCGATCGGCGCATTCAATACGTTCGTCCTGATCTGTTCCAGCGTCAGCATCGTGCTGGCCCTGGAAGCAGCCCGGGCGAACAAAGACGGGCCGGCCAAGCTCTGGATCCTGGTCACGCTGGCGCTGGGTTCGGTGTTCCTGGGCGTGAAGATGTACGAGTACAACGCCAAGTTCTCGCACGGCATTTACCCGATGAAGCCGCACAGCCGGATTTACGAGAAGGCCGACGTGTACTACGCGGCCGCGGTGCGCATCCGGCTAGCGCAGGTCTTGAGCGAGCTTGACGCCAAGGAGCCGAAGGAACCGGAAGCGCCGGCCGAACCCAGCTACAGCAGCGACGCGGCCACTGCCGCCAAAGAAAAGAAGGCCTACGAAAAGGAACAAGCGCAGTTCAAACGCGACCAGGCCGCCTACGAAACGAAGCTCAAGGCCTGGGACGCCACCTATAAAGCGCAACGCGAGGATATCGTCAAGCCGCTGATTGCCTCGGAGCTCAAGGACGAGGAGACCGCTGCCGGCCGGCCGATCGACCGCGACGATCCGGCGGCCAAGACACCGTCGCTCGAAGAACGGCACGCGGCCCTGTCCGAACTTGCCCGCGAAGTGTCCCCGCTGCAAGTCAGCGCTGCCCATCATCATGCCGAAGGGCTGAACGACGAACATCCCTGGCTCAAGCTGCCGATGGTGATCCCCGGCGGCAACATGTGGGCCAGCACGTACTTTCTGCTGACGGGCTTTCATGCCGTGCACGTTTTGATCGGGCTGATCGTGTTCGTGCTGATGATTCCGATGCGGCTCGACCTGGGTGCCGCCGGCTTCATCGAGAACATCGGCCTGTATTGGCACTTCGTCGATTTGGTGTGGATCTTCCTGTTTCCGCTGCTGTATCTGTTCTAATGACACCGCCGGCGAACCGGGCGCCCAGCGCCCCGGGGATCGCCAGTTTTTTCAGGGAGAATCGCCATGTCCGATCACGATCATCATCCGGCGCCCGCGGGCGGCCCATCGTCTGGCCATGACCATTCAGGCCACGATTCACACGGGCATGCCGCGGACGGGCACGGCGACCATGGCGGCATTGCCAAGTACATCTACGTGTTTATTGCCTTGTGCATTTTGACCGGATGCTCGTTCTTCACCTATTCTTCCTACTGGCCCTGGCATCATCTGCCGCAGGTCGGCTGGACTTTCATGATGGCCGTCAGTTGCACCAAGGCGATGCTTGTGATCCTGTTCTTCATGCACGTCAAATACGAAGCCAATTGGAAGTACGTGCTGACGTTTCCCGCCGGCTTCATGGCCATCTTCCTGACCGTGATGCTGGTGCCGGATGTCGGCATGCGCATGCACTGGTATTCGTCCGAGCGCGATTTGCATGCGGCCACACCGCGCCCGGCCGAAGCGCACGGCAGCGCCCAGGACCTGGAACAGGAAACCGAGCCCGTCAGCCACCATTAGCGGCGTTTATGAGCGCTCCTGCCGCCATTCAGATCGACGGTCTCGTCCACCATTACGGCGAGCGGCTGGCGATCGACAACCTGAACCTGGCGATCGAGCGGGGTGAAATCTTCGCCTTTCTCGGACCCAACGGCGGCGGTAAGACCACGCTGTTTCGCCTGCTGTCGACGCTGATTCCGCTCGAGCAGGGCCGGGTCGAGATTCTCTCCTTTGACCTGGCTCGCCAGCGACAAGCCATCCGCGAGCGAATCGGAGTCGTGTTTCAGTCGCCCAGCCTCGACAAGAAGCTCACCGTCGCCGAAAACGTCCGTCATCAAGGACATCTGTACGGACTTTACGGCAAGGAGCTTGCCCGCCGGCAGGATGAAATGCTCGATCGGCTCGGCCTGGGCGATCGGGCCGGCGAACGTGCCGAGACGCTCTCCGGCGGACTGCGGCGGCGGGTCGAACTGGCCAAAGGCATGATCCATCGCCCGAGCCTCCTGCTGCTCGACGAGCCGAGCACGGGCCTGGACCCCGGCGCGGAGCGACCTGTGGAGCTATCTGCGCGACATCCGCGCAGGCCGGCGTCACCGTCGTGCTAACCACACATCTGCTGGAAGAGGCCGACCGCGCCGACCGGATCGCCATCCTGAATGCCGGCAAATTGGTAGCCTTGGGCAGCGCGGACGAGTTGCGGGCAACCGTGGGCGGCGATTCGATCACGATCGCCACGGCCGACCCCTCGCAGTTGGCCCGCGGCATCCAAGAACGCTTTGGCTGCGCCTCCAGTGTGCTCGATGGCAGCGTGCGACTCGAGCAGCCCGACGGACACGAGTGGATCGCCCGGCTGGTCGAAGCGTTTCCCGGCCAGATCGATTCGCTGACCCTCGGCAAACCGACGCTGGAAGACGTGTTTATCGATCGCACGGGACATCGTTTCTGGAAGTCGGGAGGAGAAGTGCGAGAGGTAACGGGCTCGGGACTTGGGAAAAGATGAGCGTTCATAGCCGGCCGGCGACGACCGCCGGTTGCCAGCAAACAGGTCGATCCGACAATACTGACTAGCCGGTGCCGCCTTCGGACTTAATAACGATTCCCTCCATGCTTAAAGATGCCGTCAAATCGCCGCCCGATGTTGCGGCCGCGCCGCTGGCGCCCTGCCCCTGGCTGGCGATCGGCACCCTGGTGACGCGCGAATGGGTGCGCTTCGTGCGGCAGCGCAACCGCGTCGTGGGCGCGATCGGTCAGCCGCTGATCTTCTGGCTGCTGTTCGGGGCCGGGTTGGGCCCGTCGTTCCGGCTGCCGGGTGCCGGCGATGATTCGATTTCCTATCGCGAATACTTCTTTCCCGGCTCGCTGGTCTTGATCCTGTTGTTTACGGCGATCTTCGCCACGATTTCGATCATCGAAGACCGCCGCGAGGGCTTTTTGCAATCGGTGCTGGTGGCGCCGCTGCCGCGCTGGTCGATGGTCATCGGCAAGGTGCTCGGCGGCACGCTGCTCGCGCTTGCCCAAGGGCTGGTTTTCCTGCTGCTCGGGTTGACGCTGGGGCTGAAGATCGGCGCCTTGGCGCTCGTGGCGATCGTGGCCTTGCTGTTCGTGCTGGCGCTGGGACTGACGGCGCTGGGCTTTGTGATCGCCTGGCGGATGGATTCTACGCAAGGTTTTCATGCCATCATGAGCGTATTCCTGATGCCGATGTGGCTGCTCAGCGGAGCGTTTTTTCCGCCGCCGGTTTGGCAGGCCTCAATGGCCTGGGGCCAACGCTTGTTGGCCGTCGTGATGTGGGCCAACCCGTTGACGTACGGTGTGGCCGCTTTGCGCCGACTGATGTACCCGAGCAACGCGGCCGCGATTCCCCTGGACACGCCGTCGCTCGCTTGGAGCTGGCTGGTGACGATCGGTTTCGCCGCGCTGATGCTGGCTGTGGCCTGGAAAATCGCCGAACAGCGCACGACAGGGGACTTGCTATGAACAGTTGGGCCGTTCGCGGTTGGTTGTTGTTTGCCGCGTCGCTGGCGTTGGCCTATGCCGGCTGGACTTCCTATCGGGTCGGACAGGACGAATCGCCCGCCGATGGATCGCAATCGTCATCGGCAGCCGCCAACCCGGCCGCGATCTCCGGCGGCCCGTCGGCCGCCAGCGCCGAAAAGCTCGATCGTCCGATCCACGACTTTACGCTCACCGACCAGACGGATCGACCGTTCGGCACGCCCGACTTGCGCGGCCAGGTCTGGGTGGCAAGTTTCTTTTTCGCCGGCTGCCCCGGCACTTGCCGGCAGTTGAATTTTTCGCTCGCCGGCATTGCCGAGCACGTGCCGGCCGACGTGCGGCTGGTCAGCATCACCTGCGATCCGGAAAACGACACGCCCGAGACTTTGGCCCGCTATGCCGAGTTGTTTTCCGCCGATCCCGAGCGCTGGAAGTTCCTGACCGGTCCGATGAAGGATCTGGAGCGGATCAGCCGCGACAATTTTCAGGTGGGCTTGGAAAAGCAGAAACACACCGAAAGAGCCTTCGTCGTCGATCGCCAGGGCCACCTCCGTGGACGCTTCAGCGTTCTCGACCCCGACCAGGCTGACAAGCTAACCGCGCTCGTGAAACGCCTCGAAGCCGAGCCTTAGCGCCTTTGTCCTTCGTTTTTCATCCTTCGTTTTTCATCCTTCATCCTTCTGCCTTCATCCTTTCACTTGAACTCCTGGCTCCACCACCTGCCCACGGTCAACGCTGCGCTCAACGGCACGGCCACGCTATTGCTCGCGTTGGGCTTTGGGCTCATCAAGGCCAAGCGCGAAACGGCGCACGCCCGGGTGATGCTGTCGGCCTTTGCCGTGTCGATCGTGTTTCTGGCCTGCTACCTGACGTATCATGCTCTCTTGCGTTACGAGACCGGCCAAGGGCACGTCACCTTTCAGGGCCCGCCCGCCGTGCGGACCGTTTATCTGACGATCTTGATCTCGCACGTCATCCTGGCCGCGATCGTGCCGGTGCTGGCCGGCGTGACAATTTACCTGGGCTATCGCGATCGTCGGGCCCGGCATCGTCGCTGGGCCAAATGGACCTTTCCGATCTGGCTTTACGTGTCGATCACCGGAGTCGTGATTTACTTGATGCTGTACCATCTCTACCCGCCGCCCGCCGCCGCCGTTACAATGGGTGAGGCTCTTCGCCAGGCCGGAACTCAGATTGCCGGAGACCCTTGAAATGAAACGCCGTGTTGCCGCTGCCGCCGGAAAGCTTGCTCCGCTGTGCATCGCGCTGGCCGTGCTGTCGATCGTGACCGGCACCGCCTGGGCCTGTCCGGGCTGCAAAGACGCCCTGGCTGCCAACGACAACCAAGGGGGCAACCTGGTGGCCGGCTACTTCTGGAGCATTCTGTTCATGATGTCGATGCCGTTCATCCTGGTGGGCACGTTTGGCGGCTCGATGTATCTCAGCGTCCGCCGGGCTCGCGCCAGCAAGCCGCGGCAGCGGCTCAGCAAGCGGCGTCGGCTGTGGCCCCATCCAAGCAAGAGTTGGTCGAAGCTTGAGGGGCGGATGGCGGTTCGCGGCTTCTTGGCTGCGCTGCCGTTGAGCAGTGCGCCCTTTGCACCGCGGAGCGGTGCCGCATATCGACGCGAGCTAACGCCGCGGCGACTCACGGTTCGTCCCCTTAACTTTCTCATTCCCCTCTGTGCCTCTGTGACTCTGTGGTTCCATTCCCTCTCGCCTTTCCGCTTCTTTGCGTCTTTGCGGTTTCAATCCTGATTCGCCTCGGTGTCGTCGGGGCTCTGACGGCTCTCTTCTTCCTCGGTCGGGTCCCAGAACTGGTCGAAGCCGAGCCACAGGCTGCGGGCGTAACGAAAGAAGAAGATCGGAAACAGCAGGCAAAATGCGGCCATGCTCCACAGCAGCGTGTCGGCCGAGGCCACGTCGGCGGCAAAGAGCGAGAAGTAGATGATCGTGGTCAAAACGGCGGTCAGGCCGTAGTTGACGTAGACCGAGCCCAGGAAGAAACCCGGCTCACGCTCGTAAACCAGCCCGCACCAGTCGCATTGTGCGCGCATGCGGAACCAGCCGCGAAACAGCATCCCTTGGCCGCAGCGCGGACAGCGCAGCCGCCAGGCGCCGCCCCATGATCGTCCAATAACGACTCGGTGTGGATGGCAAAGGGCACGCGAGATGCGGTAGGGGTGAAAGGGCTGGAATCGGGGCTGGAATCGGCGGTGGGCCCCCTCTTTGGCCAGGCCGCGCCAGCCACTATGATACGCGGGCCTGGGACGAATTCTACTTGAGGCCACTTGAGGCGTATGCACAGCATCGGGCGCGGAATGCAAAAGATCGGTTTGTTCGGGCCGCCGCTGAGCATTCTGCTGCAATTGGCCGGCGCCATCGACGTGAAGCAGATGCTGGCCATGTTGGTCGCGTCGGTGTGTCTGTTCTTCATCGGCCGGATCGTCGAAGGCTATTGGGCCTAGCAGTCGGCCCGTCGCGGTCGGATTGGCGCTGTCCCATTTTGCCGACCGATTGTCTATACTTAGGGTATCGACGATCGCTAACTTTCGGCAAGGCAATCGGTTAATGCGTCGGGCGGCCGGCCCTCTGGGGCACTCGACGGCAAAGTCTGTTTGCACCCGCTTTGAGGCCCTTGGGAATGAATGTAGCCTGGCGATTCCCTATCCGTCTGCCAACAAAGCGGCCTTGCTCCCGGCGAATGTGTCCATTTCTCGAAAAACTTGCCTGGCCGGGCGGCGAAAGTCGCTTGTATCGACAGTCTGCTCCGGCGTGGTCGATCGCATGCATGCTGTTGGCCGGCTGCTGGGGATCGGCCGTTTGGGCCCAGCCGTTCTCGCTGTTTCCTAGCCAGTTCGAGCTTTCCGGGTCCGTTCATCTGGACGAAGTCGACAGCACGGTCCGGGCCCATTTGGAACGCGTCAAAGCCTACGTCGCCGACCAGCAGTGGGACGAAGCGGTCGAAACCTTGCGGCAGGTGATGGAAAACCACGCCGGCAAGGTCATCAACCTGGCCGGCCGGCGCTACGTCAACCTGGCCGATTACTGTCATTTACAAATCGCCTCGCTGCCGCCGCCGGCACTCGAACTGTACCGGCAGCGCGTCGACGCCTTGGCGCAGAAGTCGTATGAGGAGGGCATCGCCACCCACAACGCGGCGCTGCTGGCCGGCGTGGTCAATCAGATGTTTTGCGCAAGCGCCGGAGACGACGCGCTGATGGCACTGGGCGAGATCGCGCTCGAGGAAGGGCGGCCGAGCATCGCCCGCGGCTACTGGGAACGGATTATCGAGCGCCCACCGGAGCGGATCGTCGCCACGACGTTCGAGACGGCCGTACACCGCGAAGCGGTCGACCCGCCGGATCGCGACGAAGTCCTGCGGTGGTATCGATTGGACGAGTCGACCGACCCGGCCGTTTACCGCTTGCGGCATGACGAATATCTGGACGACGAGCCGGCCCGGCGGCTGGTGCAATTCTGGCGGGCGGCCCGGCTGCCGGCACTGCGTCTGGCCTATCCCTCGACCTCGCTGGAGCTGGCCGACGTTCGGGCGCGGCTGGTGCTGGCGTCGATCCTCGAAGGATCGCTCGCTCGCGCCAAGAGCGAACTCGAGGCGCTGCGTCACGCGCATCCCGCCGCGGTCGGTTACCTCGCGGGACGTCAGGAACCCTATGTGACCGCGCTGGAGCGACTGATCGGCGATGCCGAGGGATGGCCAGCCCGGCGGACGACGGACGACTGGCCGACGTTTGCCGGCAATGCGGCCCGCAACAAGGTGGCTCGGCAAACGGTCGACATCGGCGCGGAAATCTGGCCGGCAATTTCGCTGGGCGAGCCGCTGATGGCCGACGTCGCCAACGCGCACAAATTCAGCTCGCATCGCGTCGGCGAGCGCAGCGACGCCCTGCTGAGCTACCATCCCGTCGTGGCGGGCGAATTGCTGTTGGTTTGCAACGGCTTGCAAATCTTCGCTTTCGATTTGCGATCGGGCAAGCCAGCCTGGCCGGGCGATCCCAAGAAAAGGCCGGGTGAGATCTATTCGGAAGAAATCGCCGGCGTGCCGCTGGGCCGCGCCATGCGCGGGCTGGGCGTGCCGCGTTTCACGCTGACGGTCGCCGATGGCAAACTCTATGCCCGGATGGGATCTCAAGTCACCACGCGGCCGGTCGAGTCCTACGAATCGCACACCGGCAGCCTGGTCTGCCTCGACCTGAACGCCCAAGGGCGGCTGCTTTGGAAGATCGCTCCGGACGACGAGAAATGGGCCTTCGAGGGAGCGCCGCTGGTCGACGGAACCGAGGTTTACGTGGGCATGCGCAAGAGCGACGTTCGGCCGCAAGTGCACGTGGCGTGTTTCGACGGCGAAACCGGCCGCCGCCGCTGGCGAACGATGATTTCGTCCGCCGAGACGCCCGCTGGCGGCCAGGCCGAGGAATTGACCCACAACCTGCTGACGCTGGAACAGGGCGTGCTTTTCGCCAACACCAACCTGGGCGCCGTGGCGGCCATCGCGGCCCGCGACGGACATGTGCAGTGGATCAGCACCTACCCGAGAGCCAAACGATCTAGTTCGTCGGGGCAGGACAAGCGGGCCGCGCATTTCTATCGCGATCTGAATCCCTGCGTCTATCACCGCGGCGTGCTGTTGGTGGCGCCGTCCGATAGCGAATACATCCTGGCGTTCGACGCGACCACCGGACAAACGCTGTGGGAGAGTCACCTCGCCGCCGATGCGGTCCACCTGCTGGGCGTCGGCGGCGGAAACTTGATCGCGAGCGGCGACCACCTGTGGTGGCTCGACGTCGAAGGGGGCAAAGTCATGGCCAAGTGGCCCGAGCAGTCACCCTCCGGCTACGGGCGCGGGATTCTGGCAGGCGACAAGATCTATTGGCCCACACGCGACGCGCTGTATGTTTTCGATCAGCAAGTAAGCCGGTCGGGCCAGGCGCCGATCGTCCGCGATCCGATCCTGCTGAGCGGCGAAAAGCGGCAGGCCGGCGGCGGCAATCTGGTCATCGGACACGGCGTGATGTTGATTGCCACCGCCAACAAACTGTACGCCTTCGGTCATCGGCCCAGCCCGGCGGCCACGGCCGGCCCGGCCGAGAAGGCGCCCAACAACCGATGAACTCATCTGGCACTGCCGTCCGTAGTGAATGATGTCGAAGCGCCCAGCCCGATCTTGTCCGACGATACCATGCATCCCGTCGAATTCGCCCCCCCCGCGAGGAACCAGCTCTGATGTCACACGCTCCGAGACGTTTTGCGCGATCCTGCTCGCGTGTGTTGTCCTGGTGCCGGCCGCAGCGGCACAGGCACAAGCCCGACAGGACCGACACGTCATCCTGATCAGCGTCGACGGCCTGGCAGGATTCTACTTGGACGATCCGCGGGCCGACATGCCGACGCTCAGGCGGATGGCGCGCGAAGGGGCGCGGGCCAGCGGCATGGTCTGCTCGTTTCCGACCGTCACCTGGCCTAATCACACCACGCTGGTGACGGGCGTTCCGCCGGCCAGGCACGGCGTGCTGGGCAATAGCTACTTGGACCGCGAGACCAGCAAGAACCTGGTCTTGATCATGGATGGATCCTACGACAAAGACGAAATCGTCAAAGTGCCGACGATCTACGACGTCGCTCATCAAGCCGGCCTGAAGACAGCCGGCGTCATTTGGCCTGCCACGCGCAATGCCAAGACGCTCGACTGGACCGTGCCCGACACGGGCGGCGATGCCTGGAACAAATTCGGCACGCAAAGCTGGTCGTCCGAACTGCGCGAGGCCGGCTTGCCCGTCGACCGACAGGGCGCCTGGGTCAGCGATTCCAGCGGCGTGCGTCGCGACTGGCTGTATACGCGGATGGCCACTCAGGTACTGGAGAAGCATCAGCCCAATTTGCTCTTGCTGCACCTGGTCGAAACCGATCACGTCGAGCACCAGTTTGGCCCGCGCACGGACGAGGCCTATTGGGCAACCAGCTACGCCGACGATCGGATCCGCGACGTGTTCGAGGCGGCCCAGCGCCCGCCGCTGGCGGGGAACACCACCATCTTCGTCTGCAGCGACCACGGGTTCTTTCCGATCAACAAGGAAATTCGGCCGAACGTGTTACTCAGGCAAATGGGACTGCTGGAAACCAAGGGAGACGCGGCCACCAGGAATGTGGCGCTCGTGCTGCGCAAGGGGCGGCGCTGCCGTCTATATCTTCGACGATGCCCGCCGCACCGAGTTGGATGCCAAATTGCGCGAGCAGTTCGCCGCCCTGCCGGGAGTCGAAGCGGTTCTCGGGCCTGACCAATTCGCCCGCATTGGACAAGCGACCCGACAGCAAGACCCGCACGGAGCCGATTTCTGGCTGTCGGCCGCGCGCGAATACAGCTTTTCCGACAGTTCGGACGGCGACAATCCGATCCTGCCGTTGAAATCGGCCGCCGGAACGCACGGCTATCTGCCCGAAAATGCCGACCTGAAAGGAACCTGCGTGATGTGGGGCGCGGGCATCAAGCCGGCGGCAAAAGTCGGCGAAATCAGCAACCAGGATGTCGCTCCCACGATCGCCCGACTATTGGGCGTCGAACTGCCGACGGCGACCGGCAAACCCATTGAAGCGGCGCTGGCAGAGTAGTCCGCTCGGCGCACGAATCGTTCGAGCCGGCATCGTTTAACATGAGGGAACTCTCAACATGGTCGAACACGACGATCTGCAAGCGGTCCAGAAACTGAACGAAGCGTTTCGCCGTATCACCGACGAATTGAGCAAAGCGATCGTCGGCCAGCAACAAGTGATCGAAGAGTTGCTGGTGGCCATGTTCGCCCGCGGACACTGTTTGCTCGTCGGCGTGCCCGGCCTGGCCAAAACGCTCATGATCCGCACGCTGGCCGATGCGCTGCGGCTGAAATTCAGCCGCATCCAGTTCACGCCCGACCTGATGCCGGCCGACATTACGGGCACGGAAGTGATCCAGGAAGACCGCACGACCGGCACGCGGGAATTCCGCTTTTTGCCGGGCCCGATCTTCGCCAACGTGATCCTGGCCGACGAGATCAACCGTACGCCCCCCAAGACCCAGGCCGCTCTGCTGGAAGCGATGCAGGAGCATCAGATCACAGTCGGCGGACAGCAACACCGGCTGAGCGAGCCGTTCTTCGTGCTAGCCACGCAGAATCCGATCGAGCAGGAAGGGACCTATCCGCTGCCGGAGGCACAGCTTGACCGGTTCATGTTCAACATTTTCGTGGACTACCCCAGCGAAGAAGAGGAATTCCAGATCGTCAAGCGGACCACGGCGGATGTTCACACGCCGATCACTCCCACCTTGTCGGCCGACGAGATCACGGCGCTCGAACAGATCGTCCGCCGCGTGCCCGTGGCCGATCATGTGATGCGCTACGCACTGAAGTTCACCCGGCTCACCCGCCGCGAGAAAGGCGCAGTGCCGAGCTTCATACAAGACTACGTCAGTTGGGGAGCCGGCCCGCGCGCCAGCCAATACCTGGTGCTGGGAGCCAAGGCCCGGGCGGTGCTGCACGGCCGATTTTACGTGTCGAGCGAGGATATCCGGGCCGTGGCATTTCCGGTGCTGCGGCACCGCATCATGACGAACTTCAACGCCGAGGCCGAAGGCATCAAGCCCGACGACATCATTCGCCGCCTGATCGAAACCATCCCCGTCGACGAGAGCGAGAGCGCAGAGCGTGGAAAGCAACCTCAAGTATTTAGATCCGCAGACGCTGGCTAAGCTCCAGGGCCTGGAGCTGCGAGCCCGGCTGATCGTGGAAGGCTACGTCTCGGGCGTGCATCGCAGCCCGTACCACGGCTTTTCGATCGAGTTTGCCGAACATCGCGAGTACGCGCAAGGCGACGATCTGCGCTACGTCGACTGGAAGGTTTACGGCAAGACCGATAAGTTCTACCTGAAGCAATACGAAGAGGAGACGAACCTCGTCAGTTACCTGCTCGTCGACACCAGCGAGAGCATGCGTTACCGCAGTGCCGAGGCGGCGATGTCCAAGCTCGAATATGCCCAGTGCGTCGCCGGCGCGCTGGCCTACCTGGTGCTTCAGCAACAAGACAGCGTGGGCATGGTCACGTTCGACAAGGAGGTCCGGGCGCTGGTCCGCGCCAGCAGCAATCCTTCGCACTTGAAGCAATTGCTGCACGTCATGGAGCAGAGCGTGCCGGAGCGCAAGACGAACACCGGCCCGATCTTTCACGATCTGGCCGAACGGCTCAAAAAGCGCGGCGTGGTGGTGATCCTCAGCGACCTGTTCGACGACGTGAACTCGATGCTGGCCGGGCTCAAGCATTTCCGCCACCGCCGGCACGAAGTGATCATTTTTCACGTGCTCGATCCGGCGGAGCTCGATTTTCCGTTCCGACAGATGACGCTTGTTCAAGGGGCTCGAGCAATTGCCCGACGTGCTCACCGACCCACGTGCGCTGCGGCAGGCCTACCTGAAGGAGTTCGGCGCGTTCCTGCAGTCCGTGAAAAAAGGCTGCCGGGCGCAACACATCGACTACGTGCAACTGCGGACCGACCAATCGCTGGAAATCGCGCTGTCAAGTTATCTGGCCTCGCGAATGAACCGCGTCAAGTGACGGGCCATAGCGCTGATGCATTGTTATTTATTCGCCTTTGGCTTCGGCAATCTGCTGATTTTCTGGTGGCTGGCTGCCGCCGGACTGCCGATCGTGATCCATCTTTGGAACAAGCGCAAGTACCGCGAAGTGCCCTGGGCGGCGATCGAGTATCTGCTGGCCGCGCTCCGCAAGAACTCGCGACGGATCCAGCTCGAACAATGGATCCTGCTGGCCATCCGCACCCTGATCATTGCGCTGGTCATCTTGGCCATGGCCGAGCCGTTCCTGGAAAGTGCCGGGCTGAGCTTTTCCGCCGGCCAGCGGACCCACAAGCTGCTGGTCATCGACGGGTCGTATTCCATGGCCTATAAGCCGACGGATAAGACGCGATTCGAGCGAGCCAAGCAACTGGCCGCACAGATCGTCGAAGAAAGCCCGCAGGGGGACGGTTTTACCCTGGTCCTGATGGCCAGTCCGCCCGCGGTGATCGTCGGCTCGCCCGCGATGGAGCCGCGCGATTTCCTGGAGGAGATCGACAACCTGAAGCTGACCCACGGCGGCGCCGACCTGCCGGCCACGCTCGCCAAAGTGGAAGAGGTGCTCCGCGCCGCCGAACATTCCGGCCTGGCGCGCGCGAAGTCTACTTCCTGACGGACTTGGGACGCAATACCTGGCTGCCGGAACTCGGCGGCGCCGGCGCCGAGACCGAATACCGCGAGCGGCTCGCCCGGCTGGCCGACACGGCCACCATGATCGTGCTCGACTTGGGGCAAAACACGACCGAGAACGTTGCCGTCACCAGTCTGCGCACGTCCGATAGCTTCACCGTCGTCGGACGCGAAATGACCCTCGACGCCGAAGTGCGCAATTTCGGCACGCTGCCCCGGGGGCATCATCTCGTCGAGTTCTTCGTCGACGGCCACCGGCTGAAAGAGACCTACGTCGACCTCGGACCGGGAGAGCAGGCGCCGATTTCGTTCGGCTATCGGTTCGAGACGCCCGGCGATCACGTGATCGAAACCCGGCTCGGCGCCGATCTGCTCGACGTCGACAACCATCGCTGGCTGGCCCTGCCCGTCAAAGAGCATCTGCGAGTCCTGTGCGTCGACGGCAAACCGGCCGGTGTCGGACTGGGAGGCGCGACAGATTATCTGGCTCTGGCACTCGATCCGGATAAGGGGCAGGGGGACGGCAGGCAACTGGTCAAGCCCGAGATCATCTCCGAGAGTTCGCTGCTGGAGCGCGACTTGAGCCGCTACGATTGCGTTTTCCTCTGCAATGTCGGGCAATTCACGGGCAACGAAGCGCGGGTGCTCGACGCTTATTTGCAGCAAGGCGGCGGGCTGGTGTTCTTCCTGGGGGACCAGGTGCTGCCGGAGCGCTACAATCGCGAGCTGGCGGGCGAGCAGGGGGTCCGCGTCCTGCCAGCACGGCTTGGCGAGATCGTGGCCGAGGCCCAATATCGCTTCGATCCGCTGGAATACCGACATCCGCTGGTGAGCGCCTTCAGCGGCCGAGAAGCCGCCGGCCTGCTGACCACCCCCGTCTACAAGTACTTCCGGCTCAAACTTCCCCGCGACTCGAAGGCCAAAGTCGCGCTGGCCTTCGAGGGAGGCGACGCGGCGATCGTCGAAGAACCGATCCATCGCGGACGCGTCATCCTGGTGGCCACCGAGGGCTCGCTGTCTTCCATCGATACGGCCACGAGGAGCCCCTGGACGACGATGCCCGCCTGGCCCAGCTTTGTGCCGCTCGTCCAAGAGATGCTGTCGTTTGCCGTGAGTGGGCAGTCCCAGGAACGCAATGTCGAGGTCGGCCAGCCGCTGGGCGACACGGTGGAAACGGCCGCCGCCCAATTGCCGCTCACGATCGGCATGCCCGACGGGCGTCACGAGGACTTGCGACTGGCCGTCGACGCTCGGGGCGGCCGCTGGTCCTTCAGCGACACCGCGCTCAGCGGCATGTACCTGGCAAAAATCGGCAATCCGGTCTCGCGCGAGGAAGCGTTTGCGGTCAATTTGGACACGGCGGAGAGCAATCTTGCCCGGCTGGATCCGGACGAGTTGCCCAAGCAGTTCACCACCAGCCCGCACGCCGATTTGGACGACGCCTCGACGGCCGCCGTCAGCCGGCACAGCAACCTGAATAAGATCCTGCTTTACACCGTGCTCGGCCTGGTGCTGGCCGAAACATTTCTGGCCTGGCGCTTTGGACATCAACAATGAGCGGCATTCTTCCGCATTGGCTGGAGCGTTGGCTCGGCGTCGAGGCGGCCGGGGCGGGCGAGGGCACGCTCTGGAGCCTGGACAGCACTTGGGGCTGGGCCCCCTGGGTCACGCTGCTGTTCGCCATTTTCGCGGTGCTCTGGGTCGGGCTGATCTACGCCCGCGAGAATCCGGCCGCGGCACGGCTGTACCGGGCGCTGCTGGCTGCCCTGCGGCTGGCGGTGATTGCGCTGGTGGGCGTGATGCTCGCCGAGGTCATGCTGTCGCTCAAGCGCACCGGTCTGCCCACCGTGGTCGTCGTGGTCGACGATTCGGCGAGCATGGGCATCAACGATCGTTACGAGGGAAAGGTTCTCGACAAAATCAACGAACAACTCAAACAGGCCAGTCTGCAAGACCCGACTCGCCTTAACCTGGCCAAGAGCATCCTGCTGGGCGGCCAGCGCGATCTTGTCTCCACGATCCAGCGCAATTACAAGCTCAAGGTCTACTTCGTCGCCAGCGCCGCCCGGGCCCAATCGGGCTCGCTCGACGAGCTGCGCGCCGCGGTCCGTTCATTGGAACCCACCGGCGAAACCAGCCGCCTCGGAGCCGGCCTGCGCCACGTGCTGGGCGATTTGCGCGGCACGCCGCCGGCCGCCATCGTGCTGCTCTCCGACGGTATCAACACCGACGGCGAAACCCTGGCCGATGCGGCCCGTTTTGCCCGTCGCAAGGGGGTGCCGCTGTTCACCGTGGGCTTGGGCAGCGAGCAGCCGGTCCGCGATCTCGAATTGGCCGACTTGCTGGTCGACGAAGTCGTGTTCGTCGACGACATCGTCAATTTCGAGTGCAAACTGACCGGCACCGGCCTGGCCGGCCGGAGCGTCGAAGTGACGCTCCGCGAGCAAGGCAAACCCGAAGTGCTCGCCCGCACCAAGGTAACCGTTGGACCGGACGGCGTGCCGCAGCGGATTCGCTTGCCGTATCGGCCAACCCAGGTCGGCGAATTCGAGTACGTGGTCGAAGTCGAACACCTGGCCGATGAATCCAGGGCCGACAACAACCGCGGACAGCGCCTGGTCAGCGTCCGCAAGGAACAAATTCGGGTGCTGCTCGTTCAGGCCTACCCCAACTACGAGTTCCGCTATCTGAAAAACATGCTCGACCGCGACAATACCATCGAGCTCAAAACCGTGCTCCAGGACGCCGATCTGGAATATGCCGAACTCGATCCATCGGCCCTACGGGTATTTCCGGTGCGACGCGAGGAGTTGTTCGAGTATGACGTGTTGATCTTCGGCGACGTCAATCCCGCGTTCCTCAGCGCCAGCGTAATGCAGAATATCAACGACTTCGTCGAGCAGAAAGGGGGCGGAGTGGCCTTTATCGCCGGCCCGCTCTACACACCGATGGCGTTTCGACATACCCCGCTGGCGCCGCTGTTTCCGGTCGATCTGGAAACCGTCGTCAGCCCCCGAATCGCCCCGGACAAGATCATCACCGAGGGCTTCCGCGTCGTGCCCACCGATCTGGGGCTGGCCAGCCCGCAAATGCAACTCGGCGACACGATGGCCGAGACTTTGCGGATCTGGCAGCATTTGCCCGAGCTTTACTGGCTGCTCGAAACTCCGGCGCTCAAACCGGCGGCCCGCGTGCTGGCCGAGCATCCCACGCGGCTGGCGGCGGACGGCCGCAAGCTGCCGGTGTTTTCCTTGCAATACGTCGGCGCCGGGAAAGTGCTGTTCCACGCCACCGACGACACCTGGCGCTGGCGCTACCGCGTGGGGGACGTGTTCTTCTCGCGCTATTGGGTCCAGACGATCCGCTATTTGAGCCGCTCGAAATTGTTGGGCAAGGATCGCTCGGCCGAGCTGACTACCGATCGCCGCCAGTATCGCCGCGCGAGGGAGTGCGGATCCGTGCGCGGTTCACCGACGAACGCCTGGCACCTGCCGAGGACGACGGCGTGACCGTCGTCGTCGAACGCGAAGGACATAAGAACGATCGCGTGAAGCTGGGCCGCAATGCCACCAGCCGGGGAGTGTTCGAAGGCATTCTGCCTAATGCAGCCGAGGGGGCCTATCATCTCTGGATCGCCACGCCGACACTGGAAGGCATGGCCCCCAGTGCGGATTTTCTCGTCGTGCCGCCACCGGGCGAATTCGAGCGGGTGCAGATGGACGCCGCCGAGTTGGCCCGAGCGGCCGAGGAAACTCGCGGTCGATTCTATCGCGCGACCGACGCCGGACGCATCGCCGCCGACCTGCCGCCCGGCCGCCAGGTCCCCATCGAGTCGCTACCGCCCAAGGTTTTGTGGAACCAATGGTGGCTGTTGACAGCTTTTTTGGGCCTGCTGGTGACGGAATGGGTTCTGCGGAAACGCAAGGGAATGCTATAATTAAGGTCGCTCTGCCGGGCACGGTCGTCAAAGGATAGGGCGATGCCGCATCCGATCGAACAACGGATCGTCGAAACGCGCCGAAAGGCCGCGCGATTGTCGCTTATCTACGGCGCAAGCTGGGTCGCCGGCACCCTGTTGGCAGCGGTCGTGCTGCTGGGACTGGCCGATTACCTGATTCGTTTCCACGACCCGGGCATTCGCGCCCTGGCCACGCTGGCCGTGCTGCTGGCGGTCGGCTGGACTTCGTACCGCTATTTGTATCCGGCCCTGGCGGGCCGGCTGCGCGACGTGGAAATTGCCCAGCGGATCGAGCGCCGGTTTCCCGCCTTGCAGGACCGACTGTCCAGCGCGGTGGAATTCCTCCGACAGGACGAAAACGACCCCCAGGCCGGCAGTGCGGCTTTGCGGCGGGCCGTCATCGTAGAGACTACTGCCACGGTCCAGCGGCTGAACCTGGACGAAGTGCTGGAGCGCCGTCCCGCTCGACGGGCACTGGCCGGCGCGGCCGCCGTGCTGGGTCTGGCCCTAGTTGCCGTGGCCTTCGATCCGCTCTCGGCGCGGCTTGCGGTGGCCCGTTTGATCCGGCCCTTCGGCGACGACGCCTGGCCGAGGAAGCACGACCTCGAGTTTATCCGTGCCCCCGGCCGAATTGCTGCCGGGCAGACTTTCGAGGTGGAGCTGCGCGACCGCAACGGCGCGCCGCCTCTCGACGTTCGGATCCACTACCTCTATGCCAACGATGGGCATCCAAGCGAGGAAGTCGAATCGATGCACCTGCTCGACGGCGTCCTGGTCGGCGCAAGGAGAGCGTCGCGCGGCCGTTCAAGTATCGGGCCGAAGGGGGCGACGATCGAGCCATGCCCTGGATCCCGCTCGAAGTCGTGGAACCGCCGCGGATCGAGTCGCTGCAAGCGACGTTGCATCCGCCGGCTTACACCGGCTGGCCTGTCGAGGTCGTCGAGAACAACCTGAACTGCGCCTGCGCGGAACGCGCGTGGCGCTCGTCGGCAGCACGACCAAGCGGCTCGAAGCGCCGCCGTGCGGGTCAATGGCGGACCGGCCCTGAAGTGTTCGCTGAGCGCCGACGGCTACGTCTTCGAGTTGCCGGCCGACGCGGCCCAGCCGCTGGTCATCGACCAGTCCGGCACGTATTCGTTCGAGCTCGTCGACTTTGAAGGTCTGGTCGGAGGCCAGGACACGCAATACGAAATCCGGGCGGTGGCCGACCAGCCGCCAAGCGTGAATATCGAACACCCCGGCGCCAGTCTGTTCGTCACTCCCTCGGCCGTCGTGCCGCTCAAAGTCGTGGCCAAAGACGATCTGGCGATCCACGACGTGGCCCTGCACTTCAGCCGCTCCGGCACGGCCGAAACGCCCGACAGCGTGGTCCCGCTGTTTGAGGGAGTCCCAGCAGTCGAGCCGGCGGAAGCCGGCCTGGCCGGCGGCGTCGGCGGCGAGACTCGGGTCGTGCAGCATCGCTGGGAGATCGGACCGCTGGACCTCACACCCGGCAGCCAGGTCACGTTTTACGCCTCGGCCAGCGACTATCTGCCGCAATCAGGGCGGAGCACCGATCGGCGGCTGGTCATCATCACGCCGCAGGAACTGGAAGATCGGCTGGCCCAGCGCCAGGCATTGATCCTGGGCGAATTGCGCCGCGCCCTCAAAATGCAGCAGGAGACTCGCGGACAAACCGCGGCAATCGAAATCCAGCTGCGCGAGGTCGGACACCTCGGCAAGCAGGATATCGACCACGCCCAAGGGGCTGAGCTCAGTCAGCGGCAAGTCACCCGCACGTTAACCAGTTCCACCGAGGGCGTGCCGGCTCAAATCAACGACTTGCTGGCGGATTTGGAGAGCAATCGCGTCGACAATGCCGACGTGGCTCGGCGCATGCAGGCCATGCTGGCCGAAATCGAGCGACTGGACGCGGATCACCTCGGTCCGATCCAGCGTGAATTGACCTCGGCCATCAAAGGTGCTCAGGTCGATTTGGACGACGCCACGGCGCAGAATCAACCCGATCGGCCGCAGCGCCCCGCCGTGGCCGCGGCGTTGGCCTTGGTGGGCTCGAACCAGGACGAAGTCATTCGTTCGCTCGAGAAGATGCTCGGCAGCCTTTCCGAGTGGGATAGCTACCGCCGTTTCGGTCGCGACGTGGCGCAGATCGAACGCGAGCAGGAGGAAGTCGAAAAGGCCACAAAACAGGCCGCCGGCAAAACGCTCGGCAAGGACCCTAAGGATCTCGAGCCGCAGCAGATTGCCGAATTGAAAAAGATCTCCGCTCGCCAATCCGAACTGGGACGCCGATTCGACAAGCTGTTGCAGCAGATGGACGAAGCCCGCGGACGGCTCGAAGAGAGCGACCCGCTGGCCGGCGCCACGCTCGCCGACGCATTACACCTGACGCGGCAACAGGGCACCAGCGGGCAGATGCGTTCCGCCGGCGATCAGGTCGAGCGCAACCAGTTGGGGCAGGCCGGCCGGGCACAGGAACAAGCCCGCAAGGATCTCGGCGAAATGCTCGACATCCTGGCCAACCGCCGCGAGCACGAACTCGGCCGGCTGTTGAAAAAGCTCCGCCAGGCCGAGCAAGAGTTGGCCGATCTCCGCCAGCAGCACGAAGGACTGCGCAAGAAACGAGCCGAGGCGGCCGGCGCAAACCGGGTGCGACGGAACCCGGCGGCGCAAAACCGAAGCCCAGAAGCGACAACTCGAACGCCTGGCCCGCGAAGAACGCGAACTGCAAGAGCAAATCGAACGCCTGGCCCGCAAGCTGGAGCGACTGCAGGCAGAACGTGCCGGCCGCAGTGCCGGTTCGGCAGCCGCAAAGCTCGGCCGCGAGTCGGGTGCCGCGGAAAAAGGAGATGAAGCCGGTGCGGGACAACAATCGCGGCTGGCCGATCTGGATCTGGAGCAGGCCCAAGAACAATTGGCCGAGCGCCGCAAGGAGGTCGAAGCCGACCTCGCCCGCGCCAGCTCGCCCGCCTTCAGGACGCGCTCAAGAGCCTGCACGAGCGGCAGCAGCAGGCCCTGGCCGAAACAGGTCGCCTGGAAGACTTGCGCACCGACCGAGGCGAACTTTCGCGGCCTCAGTCGTCTAGCGTCCACAGCCTGAGCCGTGAGCAGAAGGCCCTGGAGGCCGAAACTCGAGCCCAGGCGGAAAAGCTGGCTGCCGCCGAAGTCTTTCAACTGGCGCTGTCTAGCGCTGCCCGCGACATGGCCCGTGCAGCCGCCCAGCTCGACCGTGGCGAGACCGGCATGCTTGCTCAGCAGGCCCAACAGGACGCATTGGCCCGCCTGGCCGCGCTGCTCGAAGCCCTGAAGCCCTCGAACCAGGCCGGCTCACCCAAGAAACAAGGTGGCGAGGGGGGCGAGGGCAAGCAGGGGGGTAACACCGACGCCATCAAACTCATCTCGGAACTCAAGCTCCTGAAGTTGATGCAGGAGGACCTCAACCGGCGTTTTCAGCAACTGCCGGACGTTGCCGACGAGGCCCAACGCCACGCGCGGCAGGCCGAACTCAGCCAAGACCAGGGACGCCTGGCCGACGTGGCCTTCAAGCTTTCCAAACCCCTCGAAGGCAATCCCGAGGACGATCCCGATAAACTGCCCGATCTGCGCAAAACCGAACGGGCGACCCCGACGCAGATCGGCCCGAGTCGCCGGACGACCCACGATCGCTCGACGACGCGCTGCTGCCCGCCGACGGAGACGAATAATGCGATTTCAACTTGCCATCGCGTCGTACGATCGCCCGGACCTGGACGGCCTTCATCGCCGCAGCGCTGGGCTGCTGCCTGCCGATGATGGCTCTGGCTGCATTCGCAGGCGCCTGCGCCCGAGCCGCGGC
Source organism: uncultured Planctomycetia bacterium (assembly GCA_963699445.1). Lineage (GTDB taxonomy): Bacteria > Planctomycetota > Planctomycetia > Pirellulales > PALSA-1355 > CAWCAX01. The sequence continues at coordinate 421,530 of CAVOTX010000009.1, read as the reverse complement.
ACCGGCTAAACCGGCCGCGCAGCCCGCCAAGCCGGCCGCCCGGCAAGCAACCCCGGCCAATTCGCTCGATGACGCGCTGCTTGAAGACCTGGATAACGAACTACTCGACGGCGTCAAAGATTTGCCCGTCAAGAAGGGGGCCAGTAAGAAAGCAACAGTGCCGGCCCGCGAGAAGTCGCCGGGCGACGGACAATCCTCGGGCGATGCTGACGACGCCGCGGACCAAATCGGCCCAGACCAGGCCGGCGCCGATGGCGAAATGGTCGAAGGTGGAGCGAGCGGGGGCGAAGAACCGCTGATACGTATTGGCCAGCAAATGCGGACGGTCGAAAAACTGATCGATCAGCAACAAGCCGGCGACCATGCCGAACGGTTGCAAACTCAGATTCTCAGCGATCTGGCCGAATTGATCAAGAAACTCGAACAGCAGAGCCAGAGCCAGAGTACGTCGAGCTCGAAGTCGCCCAACTCGCAGCCCCAGCCCGCGTCGCGCGATGCCGTGAAGCAACCCAAGTCGGGTTCGGGCAACCCGGGCACGCAGGCCAGCAATAAACCGGCCAAAGAAAGCAGTGAGCGATTGGGCAAGAACGATGTTCAAAAGCCCGATGCCGATGCCGTCAAGGGAATGCTCAAAGACGCCTGGGGCCAATTACCTCCGCACGCTCGCGAACAAATGCTCCAGTCCCCGCCGGAGCAGTTCTTGCCCAAATACGAATTGCTCATCGAAAAATACTACAAACGGCTGGCCGACGAACAGAAACAGAAGCCATAATGCAGTAAGTCACCAGGGAAGCCTCAGCCGGCCTCCAGTCGAGAAAGGACAACCATGTCGTATGGCACTCGCCGGGCATTTCTCGCCCGCGGCATTTCCACCCTGGCGGTTTGCGGAGCTTGGACTCGAATCGCGCGCGGGCAGGCCGACCCGGAAAAATCCGCCGTCGACCTGATCACGCCGGCAGCCGCCCGCGCCATCGATCGCGGTCTGGCGCTCTTGGCCCACCGGCAGGACGAGGAAGGGGCGTTTGGCTCCGGCGGCTACAGCCGCAACGTGGCCGTTTGCGGCCTGGCCGGCATGGCCTTCATGTCGGCCGGCAGCACGCCCGGCCGCGGGCCTTACGGCCAGAACGTCGACCGCTGCGTCGACTTCATCCTGGCCAACACCCAGGAGAGCGGGTTCATCAACGTGACCAACGCCAGCAGCCACGGCCCCATGTACGGGCACGGCTTTGCCACGCTGTTTCTGGCCGAGTGCTACGGCATGACGCATGCGGTCCGACATCCGCGAGAAGCTCGCCAAGGCGGTCGGATCTGATCGTCAATACGCAGAACAGCGAAGGCGGCTGGCGCTATCAGCCGCAGCGCCGCGACGCCGACATCTCGGTCACGATTTGCCAGGTCATGGCCCTGCGGGCAGCAAGCAACGCGGGCCTGTACGTGCCGCGCGAGACCATCGACCGCTGCACCGAGTACGTCAAACGCAGCCAGAACCCCGACGGCGGCTTCATGTATATGATTCAAGGCGGCGGCCAAAGCGCCTTTCCGCGTTCGGCCGCCGGCGTCGTGGCCCTGTACAGCGCGGGCATCTACGACAGCCCGGAAATCAAGAAAGGGCTCGACTACCTGATGCCGTTCTGCCCCGCGGCAACGACTTCAATCGCGAGAGCCATTATTTCTACGGCCATTACTACGCCGTGCAGGCCATGTGGCACGCCGGGGGCGAATACTGGACCCGCTGGTATCCGGCCATTCGCGACGCACTGGTCGCCCGGCAGAGCGAGGACGGCACCTGGATGGATTCGATCTGCACCGAATACGGCACCGCGCATGGCCTGCATCATCCTGCAAATGCCCAACAACTACCTGCCGATCTTCCAGCGCTGATCTGAGAAAGGCAGTAGGATAAAGGATGAAGGATGAAGGCGGAAAGATAAATGAGCGGCAGGGTCGTTCTTCTTCCTTATGCCTTTTTCCTTGGGCCGCCATCCGCTTCTCAAAAGCCCTTTTTCCCCCTCTGGGGTTGCGACCGTGACTCGCTGCGCTCTGACCGGCTTGCGAAATTTGGGTGTGGTTCTCCCTCGGACTGCGGTGGCGCTTCTGTTGCTGGTCGGTACCGCGTCGGCCGCGCCGGTCGGCGAGGTGGTCCCGGTGGAGGGAGAGCCGTTCCGCGCAGTCGCTGACCAGCGTCGGCCCGGACTGGAAGCTGAAGTTCGAGTCGGCGGGCTCGAGCTCGCGAGCTGCCGGCGGCCGATCTGGTTCGCTGGGGCGAGTTCGTGGAGAAATCGCTGGGGCCGCAAGTGCTGCTGACCGACGGGAGCCTGATCGTCGGGGACGTGCGCGAAATCGATCGCGAGAAATTGCTTTTGGATTCCGACCTGCTGGGGCTCGCGACCCTCAGGCTCGACGCGGTGCCGGCCGTCCTGTTCCACCCTCCCAGCGACCGGCATCGGCGCGATCAGCTTGTGCGGCGATTGCTGACCGCCGGCGGCGAGAGCGACCGTGTCTTGCTCGACAACGGCGACGAGTTGTCCGGCACCCTGGCCGCACTGCACGACGACGTGGCGACGCTGGAAACGGCAACGGGCAAGATCGAATTCGAACTGGGACGGATCGCCGCGGTGATTTTTAACCCCACGCTGAGGCGGCCGGCCGGCAGCAGCCGGCTGCGCGTCTTGGTTGGCCTGCGCGACGGCAGCCGCCTGCTGGCCGCATCGCTGGATACCGATGCCGCAAAAGCCCGGCTGCGCTCGCCGATGGAACCCGTCTGGCGACCGACAGCGAAGCGATCGTGGCCCTGCAGCCGCTCGGCGGGCAAGTCGTTTATCTTTCGGACCTCAAACCGGCCGGCTATAAGCACATCCCCTTCTTGCAGCTTTCCTGGCCGTACGAAGTTCGACCGGAATGTAGCGGCCGACCTGTTGCGGGCCGGCGGCAAGGTCCGACTCAAAGGGCTGGGCATGCACAGCGCATCGCGGCTGACCTACAATCTCGACCGCCAGTACCGCCGCCTGGACGCCGAACTGGCCATCGACGACGCCGCGGCCGGCTACGGCAGCGTGGTGTTCCGCGTGTTCGTCGACGACGGCAGCGGGCGCTGGCAGCCAAAATTCACGAGCGGCATCGTCCGCGGCGGAGCGGCGCCGGTGCGAATGTCGGTCGATTTGACGGGGGCCAAGCGGATCAGCCTGCTGGTCGAATTCGCAGACCGCGGCGACGAACGAGACGACGCCGATTGGCTCGACGCCCGGTTGATCAAATAGCGGGCTGATTTTGCTAGCGGCGCTTGCGGAGTTTGTCCAGCATGTCGGAGGCCGCCGAACGGCTGTCTTTGCTCCCCTGCTGCGGCTGCTGCGGCAGCTTGCCAAACTTCTTTCCGCCGCCGAAGAATCCCTTCTTCTCCGCCGCGGGCGCGGAACAGTCGCCTCCGCCGGTGCCGCGGGCTGTGGTTCCGGTTCCGCCACATACGCCGGCAGCGCTGCCGTCGACCGCGGGAAATGGGGGGCCGGTTCGACCGCGGCCGGTTTTGGTGCAACGACGGCTGCTGCGGTCGCCGCCGGCTTCGAGACCGGCACTGCCGGCTTCGTCGAAATAGGCGCCGCCGGCTTCGTCGCGATAGGCGCCGCGGCCTTCGGCTCGACCGGTGCGGGCTTTATTGCAGCCGGTTGGGGCTGCGTGCTTGGTTGAATGACGGCCGAGGAACTTGAGGCCGGCAGCATGCCGAATTCCCGCGTGCTCCCGACATCGATTTCGTCGGTGTCGGCCGTGCGGACCAGCTGCGTGTCTTGCGTCGAGGGATCCTTCAGCGGCGACACCGGTTCGCTCAGCCAGCGCCGCCACATCCGGCTCTTCTTCGACGGGGCTGGCGGCAGTGCGAGCGGCCGCTTCCTTGGGGTCGTGAACGGGGGGCTTCTTCTTCCCGCTCAGCGTCTCCTGCGACACCTGAACGACGAACTCGAGCGGTCCGAGCCGCAATTCGTCGCCGTGCTTCAGTTCGCATTCCCCAGCAACACGTTCACCATTGACGCTGGTGCCGTTCTTGCTGCCAAAATCGCGCACGGCCAGATAGCCGTCTTCGATGATGATGACGCAGTGGTGCCGGCTGATCAGATCGCTGCCCGCACGCAGGTGGCAATCTTCGGCGCGGCCGATGAGGAACTTCTTGCCGGGGATCGGTACATCCTGGCCGACGTTTTTTCCCTGGGTTACCCTGAGCTTGACATCCATAATCGCCAACGACTCCGCATTGAGACAGAATCAAAAAACTCGAACGAGTGCGAAAGGATAAAATGTCTCATGCGGGCCAACTTCTCTGCCGAGGGGCGAAACCTCGACTTTGCGAAATGACTCCTCGCCAACGTCCCTTCAGAAAAGATCGGACCGTTGGCACTCTCTCCGCCAGATCATTATCGCTCGACCGCAGCCCAAATACAATAATAAAAAATCTCCCTAGCGCTTCAAGGCCACTCGCCCAGGCTCGAATGCGAACGAGCGTGCGCTTTCCAAACTCCGGGCTGCTCGCACGACGCCCTTGCGGTAAGCCGCAATCGTCCGGCCGCAGACACGCTCCAGGTTGCCCGAAGTCGCTGATCCGCACGGATCGACCGCAGCGCCACTCGGCCCACCGGCCGCGTGGTCCGAAGGCCTGGGCAAGCCTTGCCGCCCGTTTAGCTGAAGTGCCGCTACCGCCGCTGGGTCCAGCGCGGGTGGCCGTATTTCTCTGCGACCAGAAATTCGGCCCGTTCGACGAGCGCGCTCCAGTGGGCCGTTGTCGAGCCGCAGATTCAACTTACGGCCAATGGCCTGCGACCAGCAGGCAATCAACTGCGACGGATCCAACCGGATTGCCGACAACTCGCTCAGCCCCGGGATCTCGGGAGCCGCGGTCGAGCGGCCCAAAATCAAGCCGCCGTGCTGCATCAGCGCTCCGCGTCGCCGGCGCTGTGCGCTGCCGCAGATCTTGGCGGTCCCCAGCAATACGTCTCCCGGTGCGCGGCGACTGGAAGCAAAGAAACGGCTCCGCCGTCCGGTCCGGCGGATCGGCCCTTTCGCACAGCACGGCCTGAATGCCCCAGACGGACAAAGTCTCGATGAGCGCCTGATGGACGGCCGTGTAAAGCCAGGTCGAGTCATCGGCCAGGGCATGATCGCCCGGCATTGTCAGGCTGTACGTGAGCTCGCGATCGTGAAGAATCGCGCCGCCGCCGCTAGCACGGCGGACGGCCTCCGATTCGCAGCTCGGCGGATGCTGCATCCGCTGCTGGTAGCTCTGAAAATACCCGAGCGATAGCGTCGCCGGCGACCAGCGATAGAATCGCAGCGGCCTCGCCTTGTTCCGCGCACCATTCCGACAGCGCCTCGTCGACAGCCATATTCCAGGCTCCCGGCGCCGGCCCCCCGACGATCAGCCGACAGGGGCGCGGGGCAAGGGGAGGATTGGCGGAGGACATGGGACCAGTCAATCGGTTTTTTCCGGCGCGACGACTATGGGCTGTCGCGCCGCGCGGACTTCGTCGGGGCGGCTGATGGCGGTCGAATGCGGAGCCTCGTGCAGCAGGTCGGCGTTCTCTTCGGTGATGCGGAACAGGACCTGGGCAAACGCATCCAACGTTTCTTTGCTCTCGGTCTCGGTCGGTTCGATCATCAGCGCTTCTTTGACGATCGGCGGAAAGTAGACCGTCGGCGCGTGGAAGCCGAAATCGAGCAGCCGCTTGGCAATGTCCATGGCGGAAATGCCTCGCTCGGCCTTCAGTTGCGCGCCGCTGGCGACGAATTCGTGCATGCAGCGGTCTCCCTGCGGGACCGGAAAGATGTGCTTGACCTGGCTGAGCAAGTAGTTGGCATTGAGCACGGCGTTTTCGCTGACGCGTCTCAGTCCGTCCGGCCCGTGCGTGCGGATGTAACAATACGCCGCGGACCAACACGCCGACATTGCCGAAAAAACTCCGCACCTGGCCGATCGATTTTACCCGGCCATAATCCAGGCGATAGCAATCGGACTGGCGGGCCACCGTGGGCGAGGGCAAATACGGGTCGAGCGCGGCGGTCACGGCAATCGGTCCGGCGCCGGGACCACCGCCGCCGTGCGGGCCGCTGAATGTCTTGTGCGGATTGAAGTGCATCATGTCGGCGCCGAAATCGCCCGGCCGGGCGATGCCCAAGATGGCGTTCATGTTGGCGCCGTCCAGGTAAACCAATCCGCCGGCCGCATGGACTCGCTCGGTGATTTTGGCGATGGAGCGGTCGAACATTCCCAGCGTATTGGGGTTGGTAATCATGAACACGGCCGTCCGCTCGCCAAGCTTGCGCTCCAAGTCGTCCGGGTCGACGAAGCCCTGGGGCGTGCTCTTGACGCTGACGAACTCGAAGCCGGCCATCGACGCGCTGGCCGGATTGGTGCCGTGGGCGCTATCCGGCGCGAGCACCTGCGTGCGCTGCTCGCCGCGATCGCGAAAGTACGACGCGGCCACGAGCAGGGCCGTCAGCTCGCCCTGGGCCCCCGCAGCCGGTTGCAACGAAACCGCCGGCAAGCCCGCGATCTCGGCCAGCATCTGCTGCAATTCATAGAGCAGTTCCAGCATGCCCTGGAGTGTCGACTCGCTCTGGTAAGGGTGCAGATCGACGAGCCCCGGCAGGCTCGCCAGCCGCTCGTTCCGCTTGGGATTGTATTTCATCGTGCACGACCCGAGCGGATAGAAGTGCGTATCGACCGACATGTTCTGCGTCGACAAGTTGGTGTAGTGGCGGATGATTTCCGGCTCGGCCAGCTCTGGCAGTGCCGGAGGCGATGCCGAAAGCGCGGCGGCCGGAATCAGCGAGGCCAGCTCGGCGACCGGCACGTCGCACGCCGGCATCCGCGCCGCGCGGCGACCCGGTTTGGAGAGCTCGAAGATCGGCTGAGTCGAACGGGTGTTGCGCATGACTGCGAGAATCTCGGTGCAGCGTGTTCAGGAACCGGCCAATGCAGCGGCGAGGCCGTCGATTTCGCCCCGCGATCGTTTCTCCGTCACGCTGACCAACAGCGAGTCGGCCAGCTCGGGATACCAGCGACCGAGTGGCAGGCCGGCAAAATAGCCCGCGCCGTCGGCCCGCTCGAGTCGCTCGTCGAGGTTGCCCTGGGTCGTGCGGACGACGAACTCTTTAAAGAATGGCCGCTCAAACCGCAGCGGCAGGGCGGCGCGCTCGGCAAGCTGCCGGGCCGCATAGTGCGATTTTTGCAGGCATAACCCGGCCACTTCGCCGAGACCTTGAGGACCGAGCGCCGCCAGGTAAACCGTGGCCCTGAGCGCGAACAAGCCTTGGTTGGTGCAGATGTTGCTCGTGGCCTTTTCGCGGCGAATGTGCTGTTCGCGCGTTTGCAGCGTGAGCACCCAGCAGCGCCGCCCGCGGCGGTCGACCGTTTCGCCGGCGATCCGCCCGGGCATGCGGCGAACGAATTGTTCCCGGCAGGCCAGGATCCCCAAGTAAGGCCCGCCGAACGCCAGCGGGCTGCCCAACGACTGCCCTTCGGCCACGACGATATCCGCCCCGTATTCGCCCGGCCGCTTCAGCAGGCCCAGGCTGATCGGATCGACCGCGACGACGACCAGCGCGCCCGCTTCGTGCGCCGTGCGCTCAAGGACTCCATTTCTTCCAAGGAGCCGAAAAAGTTGGGATGTTGGATCAACACGCAGGCCGTGTCGGCATCGAGCGCGGCGGCCAGATCGCGCGGACGGATCGTGCCATCCGGCGTGTCGAGCGTGACCAGTTCGAGTCCCAAGTGAGACAAGTAGGTCGCCAGAACTTGCCGATACTCGGGATGCACGCTGCGGGCCACCACGATCCGCCGCCGGCCGGTGGCATGGGCCGCCATCAACACCGCTTCGGCGGCGGCGCTCGCTCCGTCGTACAGGCTGGCGTTCGAGACATCCATGCCGGTCAACCGCGTGATCAGCGTCTGGTACTCGAAAAAGACCTGCAAGTTTCCCTGGCTGGCCTCCGGCTGATAGGGGGTATACGAAGTATAGAACTCGCCCCGCGCCGATCGTGTCGACCACCGCCGGAATGAAATGATCGTAACTGCCGCCCCCCAGGAAACAAACCTTTTGGTCGAGCGAGGCATTTTTACGCGCCAGGGCCGTCAGCCGCAGGGTCAGCTCCAGTTCGGTCAAGGCCGGCGGGATGTCGAGCGCGCGGCCCAACCGCAGCTCCGGCGGAATCGGACTGAACAGCTCGTCGAGCGAACCGATGCCGATGGCTTCGAGCATCGCCCGTTGGTCTTCGGCAGTGTTGGCGATATAAGGCATGTACGTTAGGCAGTGGTTACGCGGGTGCGAAACGGCCCGCTCCGGCCGCCGGCGGCGGGCGTAATGGGAACGGGATGAGTTGATCCGGGCGGCCGATTGACGGCTGCGCTAATGTTCCTCTTCGGCACATTGTTTCTGATAGGCGGCATAGTCGAGCAATTGGTCGAGCCCGGATTCGCCCGCGAGCCGAACCTTGACGAGCCAGCCCCTGCCATACGGATCGTCGTGCAGGACGGTCAGGTTCTTGTCGAGCAACTGTCCGGTGCCGGGATCCTTCGCGGTGAGCAGCGGATTGGCTTCGACCACTTCGCCGTCCACCGGGCTGTACAGATCGCTGACGGCCTTGACCGATTCGATCTCGCCGAACACTTCGCCGCGTTTGACCTGCCGGCCGGACTGCGGCAACTCGATATAGACCAGATCGGTCAGGGCCTCGACCGCGAAGGATGAAATGCCCACCGTGGCCACCTTCTGATCGCCTTGACGGTCGAGATGAATCCATTCGTGCGTTTTGGCAAAGAGCAGCTTGTCGGGCGTCACGGTTTTCTCCCTGGGGTTGGACGACGATAAAACGGCAACGCAACGACGCGTGCCGCCTCCTGGCGACCGCGCAAGTCGATGGCAACTTCCGTGCCGGACCGTGCCTGGTCGGGCCGCGTGTAGCCCATGGCGATGGGCCGCTCGAGCGTGGGCGAAAACGTGCCGCTGGTGACATGCCCAACGATCTGTCCGCCGGCCAGCACACGGTAACCCTCACGCGGCACCCGGCGACCGGCCAGCTCCCAGCCGACGCGCAGCGGGCGATCCTGCTGATCGCGCAGCTTCACCAGCGCGTCCCGGCCCGGGAACGAGCGCCCTTCCAGATCGACCGCGAAGCCCAGTCCGGCCTGATACGGGTCGATTTCCTCTGAAAGCTCATGGCCGTACAGCGGCATGGCCGCTTCGAGCCGTAGCGTGTCGCGAGCCCCCAGGCCGGCTGCAACGGCACCAAGCGGCTGGCCCACCGCGATGAGTTCCCGCCAGACGTCGGCGGCCCGATTGGCGTCGAGGATGATTTCCCAGCCGTCTTCGCCCGTGTAGCCGGTGCGGCTGACGAGGGCCGGGGAAAATTGCTTTGCAGTCGGCGTGATCTCGCGGGCGCAATAGTATTTGAGCGATTTGTGCGCGTCCCCCAACAGCGGCACGAGCAGATCGACGGCACGCGGGCCTTGCACGGCGATCATTGCCGACACAGTCGTGCGATCGGAGAACCCGCATTCGCGCTCGATGCCTTGTCGCTTGAGCCAGTCGACGATTTTGGATCGGTTACTGGCGTTGACGACCAGCATCCATTCCGCCGGGTCCGCAGCTGCCGTCTCCAGTCGATAGACGAGCACGTCGTCGAGAATGCCGCCCGCGTCGCCCGTCACCAGGGCATAGCGAATCTGCCCGGGCCGCATATCCGTCACGCGGCGGGTGACGACACGATCCAAGAAGGCAGTAGCCCCCGCGCCGCGGAACGACAACCGGCCCATGTGCGAGATGTCAAAAATGCCGGCTGCCGTGCGGGTGGCCTGATGCTCCGCCACGATCGAGGTGTACTGCACCGGCATTTCCCAGCCGGCAAAGTCGACCAGCCGACCGCCGTGGGCGGCATGCCAGTCGTGGAGCGGCGTGTGTGCTAGAGGGCTCGCCATCCGTGATGATTCTCTGCCGTAAAGCTGCGCAAGCACCGCCCGCTCAGCCAATGCCCAATGCCACGCGAACCACCCCCCGATGCTCGGGCGGTCCGAGTTGCGTTCTCACCGACCTTCGCCCCTTGGGGACGTGTCAGGTCCCGACGGCGTTCGAAAGTCACAAGATGCCAAACGATTGCCTTGCGGCAGACGTTATTGTATCGGTCTGCGGCCGCAGGGGGAGGGGGGCGGGGGAAAGGCGCCGGAGCTTCGCGGCTTGGGGCCCGTGAACGAGCGGAGGCCGGCGGGCAGTTGATTTGCACGCCCGGGCCGCTTATCGTGACGCGCATGGCGCCCGCGCCGATTTCCAGACTTCTGCGCCCCCAGACTACGGTGTCTCAGAACATCCCCGCCTCCAGCCAAATCCACGCCGAAAGGCCGACCCCATGACCAAACGATGTACCGCTGCGGTATCGATCCTGCTCGCGATCGCCTTGTCTTACGCCGCGCTGGCCCAATCGAAAGAGACGGCAAAAGCGCCGGTCATCAAGCAGCCTGTGCTGTGCGATACGCCCGAAGCCGACGAGATCATGTCGAGCCTGCAAATTTTTCCGCCGGACAATCCCTGGAACACCGACATTTCGGCCTGGCCCGTGGCCGCCAACTCGGACAAGATCATCAGTTCGATCGGCAACGACTTGCCGCTGCGCTACAACACCGACATGGCGTTTGTGATTGTCGGGCCCGACCAGAAAAAGATCGACGTCGAGCTGACCGAAGGCAAAGCCGAATCGGATCCGGGACCGTATCCGGTGCCCGATAACATGCCCATCGAGGGCTGGCCGGCGGGTTACAAGCGCGATCCCGCGACCGCCAAGATTACGCTCGACGAGGTGCAGCGCGACACGCTCAAGCGGGACGACGACCGGCACGCGATCATCGTCGACCCGGCAAATCACTTGCTGTATGAGTTCTACCAGGCCAAGAAGGTCGGCCAGGGCTGGCAGGCCAATCAAGCCTCGATCTTCGATCTGAATTCGAACAAGATGCGGCCCGACGGGTGGACCTCAACCGACGCCGCCGGCTTGCCGCTCCTGCCGTCGATCGTGCGCTACGACGAAATCCAGCGAGGCGTGATCAAACATGCCCTGCGCGTCGGCGTCCGGAACACGCGCCGGGCCTACGTTTATCCGGCCACGCATTACGCCAGCGCAAAGACCGATTCCAACCTGCCGAGGATGGGCGAGCGGATCCGGCTGAAACAGGACTTCGACATTTCGGGCTTTTCGCCGCCGGTGGAGGCGATTCTCAAGGCGCTCAAGACCTATGGCATGTTCGTCGCCGACAACGGCCTGGAATGGACCCTGTCGGTCGCGCCCGACGAGCGAATCCCGGTCATGCACGGAGAACTGCGGCGGATCACCGGCTCGGCATTCGAGGTCGTGCGGAAGCCGCAGTAAATCAGAGGACAATTCAACCATGGCCCCTTGGAATGCGCCAAGGCGCGATGCTCGCCTCAACCAACCATCGCCAAGACGTCCTCATTGAAACAACGCTTTGGAAACAGGCAAGAATTCACCCCCGCCAGAAGGTCAATCCCATGTCCAAACGACTTGCTGCCGCGCTGTCGATGCTGCTATTGCTCGCTGCCACCCAGGTGCGACAGGCTCAGTCGAAAGACCCGGCGAAAACTCCGGACATCAAGCAGCCGGTAATGTTCAACACGCCCGAGGCCGACGAGATCATGTCGAGCTTGCAGATTTTTCCGCCCGACAATCCCTGGAACACGGATGTCTCGGCCTGGCCGGTGGCGCCCGACTCAGACAAGATCATCAACTCGATCGGCAAGAACAAGCCGCTGCGCTACAACCCGGACATGGCGTTCGTGATCGTCGGGCCCACGCAAAAGAAAATCGACGTCAAGCTCTCCGAGTACAGCGGCGAATCGGATGCCGGCCCTTTTCCCGTGCCCGACAATATGCCCATCGAGGGCTGGCCGGCCAACTTCAAGCGCGAATCGTCGACCGCCAGTCTCTCGCTCGAAGACGTGCAGCGCGACAAGCTCAACCAGGGGGGCGACCGGCACGCCAGCGTCGTCGACCCGGTGAATCACCTGCTGTATGAGTTTTATGCGGCCAAGCGAGTCGGCCAAGGCTGGGAGGCGGCCCAGGCCTCGATCTTCGATCTCAGTTCCAACAAACTGCGCCCGACGGCTGGACTTCGACCGACGCCGCCGGATTGCCACTGCTGCCGTCGATCGTGCGCTACGACGAGATCAAGCGGGGCGTCATCGGGCATGCCCTGCGCCTGACGGTCAAGAATACGCGCCGGGCCTACGTGGCACCGGCCACGCATTATGCCAGCGCAAAGACCGACCCCAGCCTGCCCCGGATGGGCGAGCGGATCCGGCTGAAGCAGGACTTCGACACTTCGGGCTTCTCGCCGCCGGTCGAAACGATTCTCAAGGCGCTCAAGAAGTACGGCATGCTGGTGGCCGACAACGGCATCGACTGGGCGATCTCGGTTGCCCCCGACGAGCGGATCCCCGTGTTGCACGAAGAGCTGCGGCGAATCAATGGCGGTGCGTTCGAAATCGTGCGCAAGCCGTAGCGAAACGGCCGTTCATCCGCCGGCGCTAGCCACCAGCGCCGCCGGGCTCGACGGATGCCGCCGGATGCTGCGTGCGCTGGCGTTGACGATCGGTTGTGCATTGTGGTCGCTGCAAAGCACGACCATCAGGTTGCTGACCAGCGCCGCCTTGCGGTCGTCGGTCAATTCCACGATCTTGTTTTCGGCCAGATGCGGAGCGCCATCTGCACCATGGTGACCGCGCCTTCGACGATTTTTTGCCGGGCGGCAATGATGGCCGACGCCTGCTGGCGGCGCAGCATGGCAGCCGCGATTTCCGGCGCGTAAGCCAGATGGCTGATCCGCGCCTCGAGCACCTCGACGCCGGCCTTCTTGAGACGCTCCTGGATCTCGTTCTTCAAGTCGCCGGCAATTTCGGCCGTGTTGCCGCGGAGCGAAAGCTGGCCGTCCTGGTGGGCGTCGTAGGGATGCAGCGTGGCCAGGTTTCGCAAGGCCGCCTCGGTTTGCACGTGGATGTACTGCGAGTAATCGTCGACGTCGAAGAGCGCCTCGGCCGTATCGACCACTTGCCACACGACGATGGCCGCGATCTCGATCGGATTGCCGTCGTGATCGTTCACCTTCAGATGATTGCTCTCGAAGTTGCGCACCCGCAGCGAAACCATCGTCCGCCAGCAGAACGGGTTGGTCCAATGAAAGCCGCTGTCCCGCACCGTGCCGAAATACTTGCCGAAGAGTTGCAGCACCTGGGCCTGGTTCGGATTGACGACGAACAGCCCGCGCAGCGAAATGATCGTGGCGACAAGCAGCGGGATTGCCACCAGCAGCAGGCCGCCCCCTTTGCTGGCGGCCATCAAGCCGACGGAGACCAGCAGCGAGACCAGCAACATCACGAATGCAGTCAGGCCGGGGATCGTCGCGGTGGAATGTTCTCGGCTCATGATCTTCTCGACGGTTGCAGGTTGGGTTACCGATACGGCAGATCCACACTCCGCAGGCCGAAAAATCGACGCCGCCAATGATACCCGTGGCAGGCGTTGAACTTATCCCCGCTTCGGTCCGCGGCCCTTCTTCTTCCCGTGCGACGGCGGCTTGTGAGCACTCTTGCTGCCGGCTCGTTTGGACGCGGCCCGGGCCGCGCCGGCCGGCGTCTTGAACGGCTTTTTCGGTGCGGCGTCGCCGCGGCCGACAATGCGGAAGTCGAGCTCGCGGCGGTCGACATCCACCCGGGCCACCGTCACGCGGACCGCATCGCCCAACCGGTAGCTGTTGCCCGACCGATTGCCGGCCAGCGTGTGCGAGGCCCGATCGTAGCGGTAATAATCGTCCTGAAGCGACGAGACATGCACCAGGCCCTCTGCCGGCAACTGGGTGCCTTGGACGAACAGGCCGAATTCCTCGACGCCGGTCACGACGCCGTCGAGCTGCTCGCCAATTCGCGAGCTGAGATAGTTCAGCAGCTTGACTTTGGTCAGCTCGCGCTCGGCCGCCTCGGCCCGGCGTTCGCGATCGCTGCAATGCTCGCCCAGGATGGCCAACTCGCCGAAGTCGTTATGCGGCTTCTTGTGGTTCAGCACGGCATCGAGCAGTCGGTGAATCGTCAGGTCCGGATAGCGGCGGATCGGCGAGGTGAAATGGCAGTAATGCTCGCTGGCCAGGGCGTAATGCCCTTCTTCCTCGGGACTGTAAATCGCGCGTTGCAGGCTCCGCAGCACGGCGTAGTTCACAGCATGTTCGGCCGGCTGCCCGACCACGGCGTAGAGCAGCCGCTGCAGCTCGAAGCGGCTCTCCAGGCTGTCGATTTGCAGCCCCAAGCCGGTGACGAATTCGGTCAAGGCTTTGAGCTTGCGCGGGTCGGGGGCCTGGTGAACGCGGCGCAGGAAGTGCAATTCGTTCTTGGTGAGTAGCTCAGCCACGGCCTCGTTGGCGGCGAGCATGAATTCTTCGATGATCTGGTGGCTGACGGTGTTCTCGACCAGATGGGCGCCGCAAACCTGTCCCTCCTTGTCCAGGTCGATCTTCACTTCGCGCATCGTCAACTCGAGCGCGCCGCGTGCCAGCCGCCGCTTGCGGAGCATCATGGCCAACTCGTGCATCCGGCCCACCAATTGATGCACCTCGGGCGTGAGCTTTTCCAGCCAGGCCGCCGGGTCGGACAGGTATTCGTCGATCTCTTCATAAGCAAACCGCCGGCGACTTTTGATCGCCGCCGTGGCCGCTTCGACTCCGACGGGAATCCCCTCGGGCGAGAACTCGATAAACACCGTCTTGGTGTAACGCACGCGGTCGGGCTGCAAGCTGGCCAGACCGTTGGAGATCAGCTCGGGCAGCATCGGCAGCACCCGGTCGGGCAGATAGACGCTCGTGCCGCGCTGCATGGCCTCGCGATCCAGCGCCGTGCGCGGCCGTACGAAGTGCGACACGTCGGCAATATGCACGCCCAAGCGCCAGTGGCCGCGATCGATCTGCACCAGGCTGATGGCATCGTCAAAGTCGCGGGCGTCGATCGGATCGATCGTGATCACGACTTCGCCGGTCAAGTCGGTTCGGCCGGGGGGAATGCTTTCGTCGAACTTTTCGGCTTCGAGCCGGGCTTCGTCAAGCGCGTCGGCGGCGAATTCTTCCGGCAGCCCGAACTCGCGGATGATCGAGATCGTATCCACGCCGGGCGTGCCGCGCGGGCCGAGCACTTCGGTAATCACCCCCTCGCCGTCCTGGTACTGCGACGGAAAACGGATCATTTCGAGCACGACTTTGTCGTCGGGCCGGGCGTTCTTGCGCCCGGATCGCCGACCAGGATCGGCCGGCTGAACGGCCGCCCGTCGACCTGCACGAGAGCCGATCCGGCCGACTCGAAGTACGTGCCGACAAACTGGTGGGTTTGCCGCTCGATGACCTCGATGATCTCGCCCTCGGGATTCGGGCGGTGGGTGTCGCGTTTGGCTTTCAGCCGCACCAACACGGTGTCGCCGGTCGAGGCGTCGCCGGCGTCTTTGGCCGACACGTAGATATCCTGCCGGCGATCGGCGCCGGGCGCGCTGCCGGCCGGCCGAATGAAACCGTAGCCCGAATCGGTGCGGCGAAAGATTCCCGTGATGCGGTAGTTATCGCCCTGCGGCTTCAGCGCCGGCAGCGGCGCCGCCGGGCAGCACCAGATGGCTGGCGCCATAGCGCAAGATCCCGCGCTTGATCATCTGTTTGACCGCCCGCTTGAGGTCGCGGGTTTGTTCTTCGTCGAGCCCCAACTTCTTGGCAATGCCGCGCGGCTTGACCGGCTTGTACTGCGGGTCTTTGACGACCGCCAAGACAGCCTGTTCGAGACCTGGCACGGTCGCGTCTGATGCGGTCGCGTCTGATGCGGTCGGGTCTGGCTCGGTCATGTCAGGCGCCGTTTTCGCCGGGAGTCCAGCGGGCCAACGGGGCGGCGCCCTTGTACAGCTTGCGGCCCAGGTTCTGGTGGAAGTTGGTCCAACTGCTGTCGATGTTGGGATCGTCGATCATCAGTTGCTGGAACGAGTGCAGCTTGGCATCGAGGTTGTCGAGCTGGTGCAAGGCCACGGCCTCGAGCGTCATCGGCAGCTTGGGGCTGCCGAACTCGTATTGGCCGTGATGGCTGACGATCATGTGCTTGAGCCGCAGCCCCAGCTCGGGCGGGAACGATTCGCCCGAGAGCTTTTCGGCCTCGGCGATTTTGCGTTCCAGGATGCCGACCGCCATGACCAGATGGCCGATCAACTGCCCCTCGTCGGTGTAGGAGAACTCGCGCTCGTAGGCCAGCTCGTCGATCTTGCCCATGTCGTGCAGAAAGGCTCCCATCACCAGCAAGTCGGTGTTCAGGGCCGGATACAGGCCCTCGAGCCGCCGCGACAGGTCCATCAGACCGACCACATGCTCGAGCAGGCCGCCCAAGTAAGCATGGTGGTTCTTGACGCCGGCCGGCGCCCGGCAGAACTTGCGCATGAATTCTTCGTCCATCAGAAAGCATTCGCCCAGCGTTCGCAGATGCGGATCGGCGAGCCGACGGAGGTGCGCGGTGATACGGCCGACCAGCCCGTCGATGGCCTTGGTGTCGAGGTTAAGAAAATCCTCGGCATCGACCTCGCTGGGCTGGGCCCGGCAGATCGACGTGGCAATCAATTGGATAGTGCCCTGAAAGAGCTGCGTCGAGCCCTCGACGCGGACGTAGTCGCCGTTCTCGAAAGCCCGATAGTCCTGTTCGCTGGCATTCCACATCCGGGCGCTGATCGAGCCGCTGCGATCGGACAAATCGATCTGCAAATACAGGTTTCCGTTGCGGTTGGGCCGCAACTGTTTTTCGGAAGCCAGGAAAACCTGGTCAACCGGCTCCTGGTGGGCCAGTTGGCTGACGAAGCGCCGGGTCATGAGTAACTTTCTGCACATCGGTTACTAAAATCTCTATTCCTAGGAGCTTGATTCTAAGGCAACTCCCGCGCGGCGGATAGTGACGCATGCGCGCTATCGGCGACCGGCAGAGAGTTCTCCCAAGCACGCCGAGCCCAGCGGCGGCGGCCGCTGGGGAAAAGCCGCCGCGGATGGCATAATCAGGTCGCGGCGGCGCGCATCTCCCAGTTGCCCGTTCGGCGCCAGTTCCCCTAGAATGCGAGCCTTTACCGCACATTGCCCAAGAATTCTGTTTCTCAGGAAGGATCCGCACCGTGCGTTGGAGCCAGACTCTCATCCCGACGATGAAGGAAACGCCCGAAGGGGCCGAAATCCCCAGCCATGTGCTGATGGTTCGGGCCGGCCTGGTCAGCCAGCTGATGGCCGGCGCGTACAGCTATCTGCCATTGGGCCTGCGGGCTCTGAAAAAGGCCGAGCGGATCGTGCGCGAGGAAATGGACCGGGCCGGTGCGGTCGAACTGCTGATGCCCGCCCTGACGCCGATTTCGCTCTGGCAGCGCACCGGCCGCGTCGAGTCGTTCGGCAACGTGCTGATCAAGTTCGAAGTCCGCCGGCAAAACAAGCAGGTGCCCTTGGCGCTCGGACCCACGCACGAAGAGGTGGTGACCGATCTGGTCTCGCGCTACGTGTCCAGCTATCGGCAGTTGCCGATCACGCTGTATCAAATCCAGACCAAGTTCCGCAACGAGGAGCGGCCCCGGTTCGGCGTGCTGCGGACCAGCGAGTTCATCATGAAAGACGCCTACAGCTTCGACACGTCGGTCGAGGGTCTGAACGCCAGCTACGAAAAGATGTACCAAGCCTATTGCCGGATCTTCGATCGGGCCGGGCTGACCTACCTGGCGGTCGAGGCCGAAAGCGGCCCGATCGGCGGCGACGCCAGCCACGAATTCATGGTCCCCAGCCCCAATGGAGAGGACCGCATCGTCCGCTGCCCGCAGTGCGGTTATGCCGCCAACCTGGAGCGGGCCGAAACGGGGCACAGCCGCCGCCAGCAGGCGCCAGCCGGCGAAGGGCCCGCGCTCAAGGTGCTTACCAAGATCGACACGCCCCAGGTGGGCAGCATCGAACAAGTCAGCAAACTGCTCAAGTGCAAGCCGCACCAGATGATTAAAACATTGCTCTACCTGGCCGACGAGCACCCGGTGGCCGTGCTGGTGCGCGGCGACCACGAAGCCAACGAAGGCAAGATCCGCCGCGCGCTGGGCGTCAAGCAACTTGCCTTGGCCGAGCCGGACGTCATCCAGCAAGTTACCAAAGCGCCGGTCGGATTTGCCGGGCCGGTGGGGCTGTCGATTCCGATTTGGGCCGACTTCGACATCGCCGCCCTGCGCAATGCCATCACCGGCGCCAACGAGGCCGACAAACATTATGTCGGCGTGAACCTGGGCCGCGATTACCAGATTGCCGACGCCCATTTTTCCGACCTGCGCCATGCCGGCGCGGGCGATCCTTGCCCGCGCTGCTCGACGCCCATGGAGCTGAAGCAGGCTATCGAGATCGGGCACGTGTTCAAGCTCGGCACGAAATACTCCGATGCTCTGGAGGCCAAGTTTCTGGACGACCACGAGCAGCAGCACACGATCATCATGGGTTGCTACGGCATCGGCGTGAATCGGATCATTGCCGCCCTGGTCGAAACCAATCACGACGAGAACGGCATTATCTGGCCGATGTCGCTCGCGCCCTACGAGGTGATCGTCACGCCGCTCAACGTCAAGGACGACGCGGTCATGCAAGCGACCGAGCGGCTGTATGCCGAATTGCAGGCAGCCGGTGTCGACGTGCTGCTCGACGACCGCGACCAGCGGCCCGGCGTCAAGTTCAAGGACGCCGACCTGATCGGCATTCCTTTGCGGGTGGTGGTCGGCGGCCGCAGCCTGACGAGCGGTCAGCTCGAACTGAAATGGCGCTGGCAGGCCGAGGCCCTGTCGATCCCGCTGGAAGGGGCCACGCTCAAGATCACCGAGCTGGTCGCGGAGCAAAAACTCCTTGCCCGGGCCACGACCGAGCCGGATACGGCCGCCGAAGCTGTGCCGATCCGCTAAGGCCCCTGCTATGCGGCCCCAGGCGGGTACCGCGCACTGGAAGCTCGACTCAACGCAGGTCAACCAATGGGTGCCGGCCATGTATCGCATGATTTGTTTGCTCCTTTACAGCGTTGCCTTCGGCCTGGCGCTCTGCGTCGAGCTTGTCGCTCCCGACCCAGTGGCCATCGCCGCCATTAGCTTTATTACGATTGCGCTTCCCGCCCTCCTGCTGGTTGGTGCGATCAGCACCACCGGGGGTGCAAGGGCGTTCTTTGTCGGCGCATTATTTCCGGCCGGAACAATGCTCGCAGCGCCGTTCCCGTTACTCTCATTCTGGTTGCTCAACTTCGGAATCGATTTCAACGAGTCCCGCTTCACGACCTGGGACGTGCTCCACCAGAACTTGCATATCAGCATGTTCGCGCTGCGGGGATTCTCAGGGACCGCTTGGGTCATGAGCGTTGTCACGGGAATGCTTGCCGTCGGGTTTAGATGGCTGCTTATGGCGCGGTCCAAGCCGGCCGGGAATTGATCACCTCCATGCGGGCGGCGGGTAGACAGACATTATGGGCGACCTGCGATACGTCGAACCGGTGCTGCCGATCACGGCCGCCTTCAGCCGCTACGACGCCGCGCTGGATTGGGCCCGGGAGCGCCTGACGCAGGCTTGGGGGCCGATCGCACTCGAAAGCCCGCTGTTCGATTTTGCCGAGACCGATTACTACATCCCCACGATGGGCGGCCCGATCCGCATCTGCTTTTGGGCGTTCGAGCGGCTGGTCGATCCGGGCCAGTTGCCCGAGATCAAGCTGCAAGCGAACGATTCGGAGGCGGAGTATACTAGACTCGGCCGGCACCCGGAACCGCGGCCGCTGAACCTGGATCCGGGCTACGTGACCAGCGCCAAGCTGGTGCTGGCTTCGACCAAGGACCATGCCCATCGCATCTATCTGAACCGCGGCATCTTCGCGGAGGTGACCTTGTACTACAAAGATCGCCACTGGCAGCACCGCGAGTTCACGTTTCCCAACTATCGCCGCGCCGACTACCAGGCGTTCTTCAGCGAGTGCCGCGATTTCCTGCGTGCCGCCCTGCGACAGAAGGACCAGCTCGGATGATCTGGCTTGTCGTGGGGGCTGTCGTCCCCAGTTTCGCGATCGCGCTCTTGGCCGGGTTCGCCATGCGACGCCTCGCCCCGCGGATCGGTCTGGTCGACTGGCCAGGCGGTCGAAAAGTTCATGCGACCGTCACGCCGCTCGGCGGCGGGCTGGCGATCTGGCTGGGCGTCGTCGGCGCGTTTGCCTTGGGACAAGTTGCTCTGGAAAATTGGAAGCCCGAGACGGCGATGCCCACCGCCGGTCTTGCGCAAATGCCGACGGGCGGGCTCGAACACGCACTGGCAGATCTGCGCGCCCTGGCGGGTCCGCATGTCGGGGGTTTGAAAGAGCGGGCCGTCGATCTGTGGGCCCTGTTGGCGGCTGCGACTGCCCTGATGCTGCTGGGTCTGGCCGACGATTGGCGCGGGCTCGATTGGCGGCTGCGTCTGGCGGTGCAGACCGCCGTGGCCGCGATGCTCGTCTTTGGCAAAGGCTGGCAGTTAACCCTGTTTCTCGACGCGCCGCTGTTGACCGGCATCATCAGCGTGGTCTGGATCGTCGGCCTGGTGAATTCCTTCAACATGCTCGACAACATGGACGGCCTGTCGGCCGGCGTGGCCACGATTTGCGCGGTGCTGCTGGCTGCCGTGTTGCTGTTGGCCCCCAATCCCGTGACCCACGGACCGCAGCTATTCGTGGCCGGTTTCTTGCTGGTTCTGGCCGGATCGCTATGCGGATTCTTATGGCACAATCGGCCGCCGGCGCGACTGTTCATGGGGGACGCGGGCAGCTACTTCGTCGGATTTTGCCTGGGCATCGCCACGCTGCTGGCCACCTTCAGCGGCGGCAGCCTGCCGCGACATGCGATTCTCGCGCCTTTGTGCATATTGGCCGTCCCGCTGTATGATACTGTGTCGGTCGTCTGCATCCGGTTGCACGCCGGTCGCAGTCCATTCGTTGCCGACAAGAGTCACTTCTCGCATCGGTTGGTGGAATTAGGCCTGAGCAAGACGCAAGCGGTGCTGACCATTTATCTGGCCAGCGCCACCTGCGGCCTGGGGCGCTGCTGCTGCATCAAGTCGATGCGGTCGGCGCGTCGGTCATCGGCCTGGTCGTGGTCTGCGTACTGGGTCTGATCGCGATCCTGGAAAGCACCGCTCGGCGCAAGCTCAATTCCTGACGCTCAATCTCGCAAATCGGCTGACTTTTCCCACAGCGCCCGGCACGTTGACCCCATGTCGAAGCATCGATCCAACCAGGTCGCCGCCGCGGGCGCGAACAAGCCGGCGCCAGGCGCGCGGCTGCACGCCGTGCTGTTCGGCGCGCTCGCCGCGCTGTGCGTCGGGCGGACTCTGTTACCCAGCGAAGCGGTCGCCTGGCTCGGCGACGGTCAGCCGTTCAACATGCTCGTGCTCTGCCTGGCTGTGGTGACATGCCTGGCCGCGGTGGGGAAGGGGGGGCTGAACGCCCGCTGGACCCCGACCGACGCCGCCGTGCTGCTGCTCTGCGGATGCTATGCCGCCAGCGCCCTGCGCACCGCCATGTATGCCAGCCCGCGTCCGGCCGTCAACATGCTGTGGGAATGGACGTCGTTGGGGTTCGTCTATTTTCTGGTCCGCCAGTTGGCCCGCACGGCCAGCGAGCGCCGCACGCTGGTCGCGGTGATGATCTCCCTGGCTGCGGTGCTGGCCTCGTTCGGGTATTACCAGTATTTCGTCAGCATGCCGGCCGATCGGGCCGAATACGCCCGGGATCCCGATGCGATGCTCCGCCAAAGCGATCTGCGATATACGCGCGGTTCGGTGGAGCGGCAGCAGTTCGAGAATCGATTGAGGAGCACCGAGCCGATGGCCACCTTCGCGCTCACCAATTCGCTGGCGGGATATCTGGCCCCCTGGCTGCTGATCAGCGTGGGAATCGCCGCCGGCGTTTGGGCCGGAAACGCGGCCGCGCCATCCGTGGACGTTCGGGCATCGCACGGCGACCCAAGCGAGGCGCGACGCAGCAGAAACCGGGTCCTGCTGACGCTCGTCGCCGTGTCCGTGTTGGTTGGCGGCTGCTTGCTGCTGACCAAGAGCCGCAGCGCGTACGTGGCAATCGCGCTGGGGCTCGTGCTCGTGCCGCTCGCGCTCTCTGCGGTCCGCGGGCGGCTTAGTTGGCGGCTGGCCGCGGTCGCGGTCGCAGTCGTTGCGGTGCTCGTGGGCGGGGCGGTCGCCGTGCGAGGGCTCGATCGGGCGGTGCTCACCGAGGCCGGCAAGTCACTCGGCTATCGGCTCGAGTATTGGCAGTCAACCTTGGCCATGATCCGTGACCAGCCTTGGTTCGGCTGCGGACCCGGCAATTTCCAGGACGCCTACATGCGCTACAAGCTGCCGCAGGCGAGCGAAGAAATCCAGGATCCCCACAACCTGCTGCTCGAAGTCTGGGGCACCGCCGGCACGCCGGCGCTGGCGGCACTGCTAGCCGTGCTGGCCTGTTATTTCTGGCAAACATGGCAACGCGCCCTGCCGGAGCCAGTGCCGAGCGGCGAAGCGTCGCCTGCCGCCGGACCGATCGTCATCGCGCTCGCGTGCGCGGCCGCCGGACTCGCGCTGGCGAATTTCGTCGGCCCGCTGGTCGATTTGGCGTTCGACGGCGCAGGCTTGGGCCGGACTGGCCGTTGGCTCTCTGGTGCTCGCCGGACTTTGGCCCTGGATCCGCGCGGGCTGGCTGCCGGCGGCACTGGCTCCGCTGGGCGTCTTGGCGCTGGTGGTCCATCTGTCGGCTGCCGGCGGAATCAGTATTCCTGGCGTGGCCTATAGTTTTTGGATCCTGCTGGCACTTGGCGTCAATCAGACTCGCGGCGCGCAGGCCGCGGCCGACGAGCCCCGCGGCACCACGGTGCCCTGGGCCAGCATTGCGGCGATGTCGCTGGCCGGCGCTGGCCACCGCTTGTTATCTGACGTCCTATGGACCGGTGCTGCGCTCGACGGCTGCCATGTACCGGCTGCAGGCCGATGCGCAAAGGCTCGATTCGCGGCAGCTCGCAGCGGCGCTCGTGGACGCCGCCGAAGCGGATCCCTTGGCCTACCAGACCTGGCAATTGCTGGCCGATCTCGATTTCCAGCGGCTCGACCGCCGCGGCGGCGGCGAAGACGCCCGGCGGCAGTTCGATCGCGCCATGCGGAGGATGCTCCGTCTGCGCCGCAGTCCGCCGGCGCGTTTCGCCAGGCGGGACAGTGGGCGCTCGATTTGTTTCGGCGGACCGGAGATCCGGCCGACGGCCGCCAGGCGATCGAATTCTACCAACAGGCCACCGAGCTTTATCCCAATAGTGCGCTTGCGCATGCCGATTTCGCCCTGGCCCTGGCCGCCGTGGACAAACAAGCCGAGGCGCGGCAAGAAGCTCGGCAGGCGCACCAGCTCGATGCGGCCATGCCGCATGCCGACAAGAAACTGCCGGCCGAAATCGACAAGCAACTGCAAGCCCTCGACTCGCTAGACGAATCGCCGGAGCAGATCCGCGGCGCAGCCGAGCCCCCGGCTCGGCCCTTTCCCTAGTCTCTGCCTTCTATCGGCTATCTCCTGCTTCCTGCCCCCCCGACTCGCGTTGACGCTGCCGGCGCGAAAACTCTACAATTCGAGTAGCGTTACGTTCGTCATCGTCGGCCTTCCAAACGCGAAGAGCGAAGCCGGCACACTCCTGGCAGATCCGGCTCTTATGCGCGCGTCGATCGTGGCAATCGTGGCGGCAATCCTGGGAATCGCCGTCGGCGCCGGCACCACTTGGGCCAGGTTGGGCCACGCTCCCGATTTTTCGCCCGACTTCGATCTGCTGACATCCGCCATTCGCACTTCGGACAAGCCCGCCGAGCCGGTCGGCCCGCAGCCGATCGTGATCACCGATACGGAAGAGCACGACTTCGGCATGGTCGAACGCAATCATGTCGTCGAGCACTCGTTTCGGTTCACGAACCGCGGCGAGGCGCCGCTGCGGCTCAAGTCGGGGGGCACCACCTGCTTGAAGTGCACGGTCAGTAAGATTCCCGAGGCACTGATTCCGCCGGGCGAATCGGCCGACGTCGTGGTGCAATACAACGCCTCGATCGACTCGGCGCATTTTCGCCAAAGCGCGACGATCCTGACCAACGACCCCGTGCGATCGCGCGTCGTGCTGACCGTCGCCGGACAAGTCGCGTCGTCGTATTCGCTCACGCCCGCAGAACTCGTCTTCAGCAAGGTGACGGCCGGCGCAACCGAATCGGCGACGGCCAAGGTAATCTCTTACCTGTCCGCCGATTTCAAAATCGAATCCTGCGAGTTCACCGACACCGACTCGGCCGATTTCTTCGAAGCCCGGATTGCTCCGATCCCGGCAGACGACCTGACCGAGCCGCATGCCAGGCGGGGCTACGCGGTCACCGTGAATGTCAAGCCGGGGCTGCCGATGGGTCCCTTTCGACAGAGACTCATGCTCGTCACCAATCTGGCCAACGCCCCGAAACTGCAAATCCCGATCGAAGGGACCGTGACCAGCAATATCACGGTGGCCGGGCCCGGCTGGGACCGCGAGCACGGCGTGCTGATGCTGGGTATCGTCCGCAGCATCGAAGGAATCAACCGCAACCTGATGGTCCTCGTCCACGGCGAACACCGCCACGACGTGCAAATCTCGGTCGGCAAATGCCAGCCCGATTTCCTCCGCGTCCGCATCGGCAAGCCGACCGACGTCAACGGAGGGACTGTGGTCCGGATGCCGATCTCGGTCGAGGTGCCGCCGGGGGCGCCGGATGCAAACTATCTCGGCTCGCCGGGAAAAATGGGAGAGATCATCCTGGAAACCAATCATCCGAATGCAAAGCAAGTTCGCTTGTTGGTACAGTTGGCCGTCGAGCAATGAGGTCGCTGGCGGCGGTCGCCGCCCGCCTTTTCGAAACCTGGCGATCCTGAATAGGCGATCGCGGCGGCCCTGATCGTGATTTGTCGGCGCCGGGCACGGAGCCCGGCCGTTCGATCCGAAGTCTGACATTTCCAACGGATTTGAAATGAAACAGCATCCCGGCCGCCCCAGTATCGCCCTCCTGGCAACAGTCCTGATGACGGCGCTGGCCGTCGCGGCTTTGCGAGTGGCCACCGGCGAGGGCAAGCCGCCGGCCGAAAAATTCGATCCGGTCAAGGTCAACGGCAAATTCTTCGAGGACTGGCCCAAGCCCGATCTGGCCATCCTGATCACCGGCCGGCAGGACGGGTACATCGAGCCCTGTGGCTGCGCGGGATTGGAAAACCAGAAAGGCGGCATCGGCCGCCGCCACGCGCTGGTCAAGCAGCTGCTGCGCAACAAATGGCCGCTGCTGGCGATCGATGCCGGCGGCCTGGTCCACCGCTTCGGCCGCCAGGCCGAAATCAAGTTCGCCATTTCGGCCGAGGCGCTCAAGACGATGGGCTACCAGGCCGTGGGATTCGGCGCCGACGATTTGCGGCTCACCGGCGGAGAGATCGCGGCGGTCATTGGCGACACGAGCATGTTCGTCTCGGCCAACGTGGGCGTGTTCGATCTGAGTCCGCGATTCAAAATCATCAAGCAGGCCGGCCGCACGATCGGCATCACTTCGATCTTGGGAGACGATTATCAAAAAGCGATCAACAATCCCGACGTCGAGCTCAAGCCGGCCGCTCAGTCCCTCAAGCAAGTCGTCGAACAACTCAAGCAGTGCGACATCCGGATCCTGCTGGCCAATGCCACGCTGGAGGAATCGAAAAAACTGGCCAAGCAGTTCCCGCAGTTCGAGATCGTGGTCACCGCCGACGGCGGCGACGAGCCGCCCAACCGGCCCACCAAGGTCGGCGGCACCGACTTGATCGAAGTCGGACACAAGGGAATGTTCGCCATCGTCCTGGGCCTCTACAACGACCCCAAGCAGAAAACCCGCTACCAGCGAGTGGCCCTCGACTCGCGGTTCGAAGTCACGCCCGAGATGAAAAACCTGATGGTCAGCTATCAGGGTCAACTCCAAGCCCTGGACTGGCAGGGTCTGGGTCTGCGGGCGGTGCCCCATCCGCGCGCCGTGGGCCACGACAAATCGTGGGGCGAGTTTGCCGGCCTGAAGAGCTGCCAGGAGTGTCATGCCGAGGCGTACAAAATTTGGCAGGGCTCGAAGCACGCCCACGCCACGGTGACGCTGGAAAAATTGAATCCGCCGCGCGAGTTCGACCCGGAGTGCATCAGTTGCCACGCCACAGGCTGGAATCCGCAGGAGTTTTTCCCTTACGCCACCGGCTTTGTCAGCTCGCAGCAGACGCCGCAACTGGCGGGCAACACGTGCGAAAACTGCCATGGTCCCGGCGCGGCCCACGTCAAGGCGGAACGGGGCACGAGCGACAAGGAGAAAAAAGCCCTCCGCAGCGTGATGGCCGTTTCCAAAGAAACGCTCTGCATCAAGTGCCACGACGGCGACAACGATCCGGTCTTCGACCTGGAAACCTACTGGCCACAGATCGAGCATTAGGGCGCACTCGCGCTCGTAGAAGCGGCATCTTGCCGCTTGCGGGAAGGGATTTCTAACTGCAAAGGCGCGGAGACACAGAGAGGACAACGGTAAAGAAGAACAGGTCGGAGAGGGAAAAAGGGACAGGGAAAGATATCAACGGCCCCCGTCCCGCTTCATGACGCGACACGGCTGGACCAACGATGCCGAGGAAGATGATGGGAAGGTATTCGTGGAGCCGCCTTAACACGCATCAGGTGGGTCGATTCGCCGAATACTTCGTAAAGATGGAGTTTGCCCTGTATGGTTTCGAGGTGTACACGGCTGCGGTTGACGACCGTGGGATCGACTTCATCGCTCGATATGGGGCAAGTGACTTTTGCGCCGATCCGTTTATGGAACCGTTTCCTGTCTTGCGACTCGACGGAGTATTAGAACGTCACGTAAAGGCCTTTGCGTGTTTGAACGGCCTGCTGCAAGAGGCTAATCGCCTCGTTCAATGCGCCCGGCGGGGCCTTTCCGGCAAGGCATTGCAGACATTCAAGGCTTGCGGTCGCTTGCTCCTTGCTTTGGAAGTATGCCCCCATCTTGCCCGGGTCAAACGGCTCGTCGGGCCGACCAATCGAAGAACCTAAGATTGGCGACGTAACGATGCTCGAGTCGCCCGCAACAATCTGCTGAATGTGCTCCCAATATGCGCCGAGGCCAATGTCGTCCGAGGGGTCATAGTATTTTGTCAGAGCGAAGTCGCCGTATTGATGCGCAGTCGGGACTTTCGATCATTTTCTCCCAATCTTCCCCCAGCGGCCGCCCTTCGTATGGGTCAGCGAGTTCGCCGATGTTCTGCCGAATAAACGCGACTAGATCCGTGCAGTCCCCGGCTGCCAGCGCCGCTTGCAGAATTGGCAAAAGCTCACGCTCAAATTGGTCGAATTGGAACAGGAAGGCCCTGTGTTCGATCATGCTGTAACGTCCTAAGGCAAGAAGTCACTTGGTGAATAAAGTTCCGTAACAACTGGCCGGCCCGTTGCCGGATCGTACCGTTGAATGGCAATGATGTCCGGAAGATGCCCCTCGCGTTGCCGATACGCCTCAATATTGCGAATCATCTCCTGACGATCCTTTGCGATCGGCCTGCCCAGGGGCTTGTCGTCGACAATCATTTTGCGACTGAAGCTCACTGCGTCAGGGATCGCCTCCTGTAGTTTCGTGCCGGGTTGCGACCGGCCATTATCGAGATCGACGCGCTTCGAGACAAGAATCGGGTTGCCATTCTTGTCTTTGATCGCAGATTGGACCAAGTCGAAATCCCCGCCGGCGTGCCGTGCCTCGGCGAGCGATTTGTGCACGTCTTTGCCTCTGGCCGTGGATACCGACTCACCCGCCTTACCTGAGGCAACGGGCCTGCCAACGACCGGCGCCCTCCCCTTTGCGCCGGCGCCTTGGCCACCTTGCGTAGCCGGTTCGGGGAGACCGCCAGGACTGGGCTCCTGCGGCGGCTTTGCCCTCGCTTGAGGCTGTCTAGGAGCGCGTGCCTTTCCCGGCGCTGGACGCCGCTTGCTTCAGGCGAGCGCGGCGCAACAGGTTTCCGACCAACTGGTCGAGCCGCTCGCTCAACGAAGCGGCCGCCCTTCCGAGGACGGATCCGCCGAACTCCAACAGCAGGATCGCCTTCAGATCGGCGGCGGCGAAGTACAGCAGCGGACGCCAGAACTCGCCCGTCTCCAAGATTTCTTCGATGAACCTTTCCGAATCCACAGGCACCAGGTCGCGCGCCAGGCGACGAAAGATGGCCGCCCAGCCCGGGTCGATCGGAAGGTTCAACCCGAGGGCCACCGGCCCAATCACCTTTTTGGCTCCGCTGTAATCCTGCCGCAGCCCCAGCGAGCGCCGTTGCGAACGATCTCGGTCTTCTTGTCCGGGACCGTGAACCAATCTCCGCCCGGCTCGCGGCGGAACAACAGAACCGGCTTTCCCGCACTTCGCCCTGGGCTATACGTCGAGAATCTCTCCGGCCTCGGAAAAGGCAATGTTCGAAAGCCCGGCGTTACGGATCAAGTGGCGCGCTTCTTCGGTCGCGAATGTTGCAGCGGATCGCCCATTCGTCTTGATGCGGAAGAGCTTTTCGCCGTGAAAGTTTTCACGCGGGATGACGATTCCTCTGCTGCGAAAGGTGTAGTCTACGCCCCCACATGCCGCGCACGATTTCGTGACTGCGACATCGCTTGCGGGCATGTCCAACTCCAAGTAGGTCTCGCAATTGCCCCAGAACAGCGTAGGGCCAGCATACGGATAGGCAACGCACGCCGCACCGGCACGCCTCTCCGGCGGCACGTATTCCACAGTCAGGAACTCACATTCCATTTGCCTGGCCCGAAAGAATTCGACGACGCGTTCGCGGACAATGAACATATACCCGAACAGACCGTCCCACGAAAAATCGCCGGCTGCGCTCGAAGACCGCTCCCATCGAACGAGCAGCGGAGCGACGATGTCGTACGTATGCAACCCACACACTCCGCATACTTCGCCTTCCGACCACGTACCGAGAGCTGAAAAGTGAGCGAAGGCGATCGATTTCATCGCCATCAGGCTTTCCGTCGTGGGGTTCTCGTACATCCCGATTCGGTAAATTTTCAAAGGCCAAACTCCTTTACCAGACGGTCTCTGATTTCCAACACCTGTTCCTTCGTTACCTTTTTGTAACCGCCGAGCTTTTCAATTTCCTCTTGGAACCGCAAATTGTATTTGCCGCCTGAGATTCCCGTTTTTTTTGGGCTGATGCCACTCCTGTCATGAACTTCGCCCCGATGCCGCTCGGTTTCAACCGGACGGCGGTTGGGTAGTCCGGCGCGTCCCCGAATGTCAGGATCGGCCTGAAGGTGCGCGGGCAGCTTCGCCTGTATCTCCGTTGGAATCGAGTGGTGCCGATCAATTTCGCCGGTGACTTTGCCCGCGTCTCGCGCGATCTTCGTGACTTTGATCTTAGCACCGCCCAGACCGTTTGCCGACAATGTGGCCGGGTCGAAGTCCAAGCTGATGCGATAGCCGGTGGAAGTCTCGATGACCGCGTGCGCCGTGCCCGCGGCGTCGACAGCCGCTTTTCCCAAGGCGATCAGCAGACCGCCGTTATCGGCGAGAAACCGCGCCGTTTCTGCGTCGACGCCGGCGGCTTCCAGTGCGGCTTGAATGCCGCGCGCCGACCAGGCGCGGTGCTCTTCGCCCGTGGCCAGATCGGCACCTGCCAGCGCCGCTTGTTCTGCGCCGCCGGCAACTTCCAGCGTGCCCAGCATCGGAGCACCCTCGACGATTCCGTTGATACCACCGATGACCGCAAACATGCCGCCTTGAAAGCGGCTGCTCGCCCCGCGCACGCGCATCACGTCGGCGTGCCGAATCTTTTCCCGTGCGGCCAGCGCGGCGGCTCCTTGCTCGGGAGCTTGACCGCGGTTGAGTTCAACGAATTCCCAGTGCGGCGTGTCGAATGCCGGCTGGACCAGGCGGAAATGGGCCGTGTCGACGCCGCCGTTTTTGCGCGAGGCGAACGAACGCTTCGACGCCCAGTGCGTTGCTGCCGTGGCCCAAGGGCGCTCCGGTCGGCCCGTCGACAAGCGCGCCAGCCGCCCGCACGCGGTGCATCGCGTCAAGGCTGACGTTTTTCTACTTGGTGCCAAGAATGCGGATTATTTGTTGCGTCTCGACCGTGTAGTCACCCGGGTTGATGTGGATGGTGCTGGAGGGTCGCGCCCCTGTGGGATGCTTTGCAACGGGCGGCCCGCTGGCGCTCGGGATCACGCTTTGCACGAAAGCGCCGGCGGCGGCGATCTGCGAATGCACGCGGCGCACGGCGGGCTGGACTGCGGATCGGCTGGCAGTGAGTGCGCGCGATTCAATGATCCGGGCGATCGTGTCGATCGAGTGCGGCTTGATCCCGATGCCGCGCTCGGCCGTCTCTTGCACAAAGCGATCGAGCTGCTCCGGCCAGTCGTCGGGAATCGGTCCGGCTAGAATGCCATTGAGCCACTGGTCGAGCGAATCGCGGAATGCTTTCAGACGTTGCCTGATGACGTCGTCGATCTTTTCGAGAACGGCCCGGACGACCGGTTCCCAAGGGCTCTTGCCGTCTATATGTTCCTCCGTGAACTGACGCGCAGCCGACCACCAACCGGCCCAACCGTATTCCGGCCGCCGGGAAGACCCGTGCGCGAAGGGGCAATTACCGGCTAACTTTTGCACACGCGCGGTACTGCGACTGCCGCATGGCCTCGAGTTCCGACAATTCGCCCAACCGCTCGTCGACCACGCTTTCGACGACCGACCTGGCCGCGGTCTCCGCAAGCGATACGCACTCTCTTGCAGCAGCAGCCGCGACCTCGTCGACGTCGATCAAAAAAATGTCTAGCGTCGAAGGCATGGCATCGCCAGGTTGCACGCCGTCGAAGCGCGTCCGGTTCAAAGGAGCCGAAGTGCCGCCGGCCAATTCGTCGCTCGGGGGCGAGTTCCTGCCATCGCCAGGCGCTTGCTGCGAGTCGGACATTGGGTCATCAATCGATCGCCCGACAGTGACCTCGAAACCCTGGTTATCGCCCGTCGGCGAAATCGGCGCCTCGATCGAGCCGGCCGACGCGGGATTGGACCAGTCGACGTCGGCCGCCGAGGGAGCGAGGACCGGTGGCTGCGGCGCCCCGCCTGGCGCCGCCTGTGAAAGCGCCGTCGGCAAAATATCGGCGCGGACCGACGGCCTCATGACCAGGTCCGACTCGTAAACCGACGTGTCCAGCGGCATGGTCGCGGGATCGTCGGCCGACATGCTGGATAAGAAACTGCCCGCGACGATCGACCGCTCGAAGTGCAGACTGCCCGGCGCCGGCGGCGATTCGAGATCGGCACCCGATGGGCCCAGCCCCGAATCCGCGGGCAGCGCCGACGCGGCCATCGGCAATGGCTCGGCGGATTCTTCCCCGCGAGTATTTCGGGTCCGGCATCTTGCGGCGCCGATTCGTCAGGGTTCTCGTCAGTTGGCGCCGCGTCGTCGGCCGTTTGGCCCAGCAGCGTGCGCAGCGAGTCGGCACGCTGCCGCTTCTCGGCCTCGTGGTCCACGGGCGGCGGCAAGTGCCGGCGGCCGGCTTCAAGTGCGGCGTCGCGGGCGGTCGGAAATTCTTCCGGTTCGAACATCATGGCTCCTTTGCGAAACTTTTTTGCCCAGCCTGTCGCCATTGCCGCCGATGCTGCCGCAGGCTTTGGTTGGTTCACCAGCCCGTGCGCGCGCAGAACGATCGTGCCCGAGAATCAGCCAGCACTCGTGAGCCCGGAATCGGCGCGCGATCGACGGCGAATCGGCGCTGCTCAACTACTTCGGCCGACTATAGCGATTCGTGGCCAGATCCGCGCAGGCCGAAACGGCCACTTGACAAGCGTCGGCAAAGTTGCGCATGCCGAGCGGCAACCGCAAGGTGCGACGGGCAATGCGCCGCAACAGGATTATTGCAATGCCGACAGGCCCGGCCGGATTGCCCGCGCAAGAATTGTGGGGCGATGCGAGTGACCGGCCATTGCATGGCCGAGTAGCCGCCGGGACGTCGCCAGCGGGCGAGAATTTCAAGCAGAGCAGGGGAGTCTCGTCGAGGCGAAGTTCTGACTCCCAGCCGTCTTGATTTCAATCCTTGATCTCGGCCATAGCCTCGTCGGGAATATTAAAATTCGCCGACACGCTCTGCACGTCGTCGTGGTCGTCCAGACGCTCCATCATCGCCAGCACCTTGCGGCCGGCTTCCGCGTCCAGGTCGACCGTCGAACTGGGAATGCGGGCGATCTCGCGCAGCTCGGGCTGAATGCCCTTGGCCTCCAGCGCCGCCCCCACGTCGCCGAACAAGCTGGGGTCGCAAGTGATCTCGAACTTGTCGTCGATGCGCTTGACGTCGTCGGCGCCGGCCTCAAGGGCAAATTCCAAAAGCGCGTCCTCGTCCACTTTGTCGGCCGGCACCAGGAACAGCCCCTTGCGATCGAACATCCAGGCCACGCAGCCGGTCGCGCCCAGCTTGCCGTCGGCCATTTCGAAGACCTTGCGGATTTCGCCGGCGGTGCGGTTGCGGTTGTCGGTCAGGATTTCGCACAGCACGGCCACGCCCCAGGGACCGTAACCCTCGTACAGAAGCTCTTCGAGATTATCGCTGTCCAAGTCGCCGACGCCGCGCTTGATGGCCCGCTCGATGTTGTCCTTAGGCAGGCTGACCGCCTTGGCCGCGTCGATGGCATAGCGCAGGCGGATGTTGGTGTCGACGTCGCCGCCGCCCATCTTGGCCGCCACGATGATGGCCTTGGAGAGCTTGCTCCACAGCTTGCCGCGTTTCTTGTCGATCAGGGCCTTTTTGTGGGCGATATTCGCCCAGTGGGAATGACCTGCCATAACGGTTGTCTCGAGGGTTGGCCCCGGCTGCATTTGCGGGGGGAAGGTTCGTGCGATGCTGCGAATGGAATGCCGCGGGTATACCCGGCGTTTGCCTGTGGGACAAGGGGAGCGTGCCGCGTGCTGGCGTCCACCAGCGCAAGCGAACTGGATCGCCTAGGAGGGCTTGGCCCGCGCCCGGTCGATCTTGCCCTGCGTCTGCTTGCTCTTTTGTTTTTCGTCCTCCTTGTCGAACGTGGCTGCGGCTTTGGTCCAAGCAGCCAAAGCGGCGGCGCCGTCGCCCTGGGCGAAGAGCGCGTCGCCCAGATGATCGAGCACGATGCCGTCGGGCTTTTCCACCGCGGTGGCAATCTGCAACTCGACCACCGCTTCTCCGTAGCGGTGCAGGCGATAGAACGCCCAACCCAAGCTGTCGCGATAGGCTGGGTTCTTGGGTTCGGCGGCCACCGCTTCCTGGATCATTCGCAGGGCCCGCTCCAGGTGTTTGCCCTGGTCGGTCCATAGGTAGCCCAGGTCGTTGAGTGCGCCGTGTCGCCCGGATACTCGTCCAGAACTTGTTCGAGCCACTCCTCGGCCTCGGGCATGCGTCCGGCGACCACCTCGATATTGGAGAGCACCAACCGCGAATCGTGCAGCACCTCGCGGGTTTCGGTCGAGTCGTGGTTCGAGTCGAAGCGTTTGACGAATTCCTCGTAGACCGCGCGAATCGTCGTAACGCTTGGCGTGGTACAGGATCCAACCGACGCGACTGTGGAACCGGGCCGAGTCCGGCTGCAAGGCCGCGGCGCGGCGGGCCTCGGCCAGGGCCTCGTCCGTTTGGCCGGCCATGGCCAGGGCGCCGGCCAGATAGAAATGGAAGGCGGGGTTTTCCGCCGGCAGGACGTGCTCATCGATGCCACGGCGAAACACCTTGACCGAGTCCTCGAATTGGCTGGCGGCGAGCAATTCCAACCCCCAGGTGAGCATCAGTTCGGCGCTGCGTTTCCCAGCGGCACCGACTGCCAACTGGAAATAATCGTTGGCATCTGCGTACTGCCCGCTCTCCATCGCCAGCAGGGCTGCCGCCAACCAGGGGCCATGAGCATCGTCGGCGGCACCGGCCGGCTTGCGCCCTTTGGCAACCTCGAGCAGGGCCTGCACGGCCGGTTTGTCGGCCAATAGTTTCTTGCCGGCGCTAGCCAGCGGATCGAATCCGCCGGTCTTGGAGATTGCGTCCCCCAGCAGCGAGAACAGATCCTCCCAGCGCGATTGCTCGTGCAGCAGGGTGACCAAGGCCTGATAGGCGTCGATCGGCGGCCGTTTGGTCTCGGGCTGGCACAACTTTCGATACAGCCCTTCGGCCTTTTCGAGCTGGCCGGATAGCCGCAAACGCTCGGCCAGGTAGAAGGTCAAGGGAGTATTGTCGGGATCGGCGGCCTGGAGCTTCTCCAGCCGGGCGAGCAACTCGGCCTGCAAGCCGAGATCTTCCAGCACGCCGGCCAACAGCAGGCACGGCCCGGTGCCTTCGTCGGAATGATGCGAGGCAAAATACGCCTCGAGTTTTTCCAGGGCCAACTCGGGCTGCTTGTTTTTGGCGGCCACGCGGGCAAGATTGTAGGCCAGCCGCGGCGGATTGTCCTGGAGCGCAGTTCGATTTCTCGAACGCCTTTTGAGCCGCGGCCGTTTGGCCCGCGTCCAGGAAGCACTCGCCGAAAAGTTGATAAGTCAGATCGCCGGTGCCCAGAACGGCCTTGCGCAGCGTCTCATTCAGACCGAAATCGGCCGGCCTTTCGAGCGCCTCGAATACGTGGCCGAATTGCCTGGCCGCGGCCTCGTACTGCTTGGTCAGGTAGTACAGCCGGCCCGTCTCCATCCACCACAAGACCGTGTTGGCCGAGGGCTTCTCGACGGGTTGAACAAGCGCGACTTTTTCGTACAGCTTAAGCGCCGCGGCCCAATCCCCCTCTTCAGCCAGTTCGATTGCCAGGCGGCGCAGCAGGTTCGCGTCGTCGGCATCCTTGGGAACGATTCGCTGAGCGTAACGCGCCGCTTCCGCACGGCGATCCAGATTGAATGCCAGGGCCACGATCTCGCTGAGCACCGCCTGGGCATTGCTATCGCAGCGCAGGCGCACGCTCGTACTGCTTCAGCGCCAGCGGCAATTCCTGCCGCTGTTCGTTGGTGCGGGCGGCGGCAAACAGGGCCATCGCCTTGAGGCGATCCTGATCCGACTCGCTGCGCGGCTGCTTGGGCACCAGCGGCTCGACGGCATCGTCGAGATTCGTGCTATCAGGATTCGCTGCGGCGGGATTCGGGTCGGTGCCTTTCGCAGCATCGAGCTGCGGGGCATTCCGCTGGGGGACGTCCAGGTCGGTGGCTGCGCCTGATTGCGGCGATTCGGCGTTCGGCTCGACGGCCGCCAGGGAGGGTCGAACCGGCCCGCCAGCGAAAACTGGCCTCTGGGCGAAATCCGGCCCGGCGCTGAAAACCGT
Source organism: uncultured Planctomycetia bacterium (assembly GCA_963699445.1). Classification (GTDB taxonomy): domain Bacteria; phylum Planctomycetota; class Planctomycetia; order Pirellulales; family PALSA-1355; genus CAWCAX01. The sequence continues at coordinate 386,117 of CAVOTX010000009.1, read as the reverse complement.
GCCCCGCGCAATCCACAGCGCAAGAGCGAGCAGCAGAAACGTCCAACCCGTGCTTACGCCGCGCCATCGCATCGATTGCCCCTTGCCCCTGCGAGTCATTTGCGGCCTATCGAGGTTTCCGCTTGGCCAGCGGCTTGGCGGCCGGTTTGCTCTTGGTGGCCAACGTCTTTTTCTTGACGGGCTCCGCGGCGCGGGCCGACTCGGACGATTTTTTCGCCGGCAGGGCCGACTTTTTCAGCGCCGCGGCCGGTTTTTCTTTCGGCTTCTCGGGCTCGCGCTGTTTGTCCTTGCCGGCTTTCTTGGCGGCAGCGGGCTCGGGAGCCGGCGGAGCGGGCGCAGGAGCCGGTTTTTTCGGTGCGCAGTTTCGGGAAACGATCTTTGGCGTCCGGCGCAGATCGACAGCAGCAATTCTCGTAGCGGCTGCGAGAACGGGTTGGCAGCGAACTCGGCCCCCAACTGGTGCAGCAAGCTGCCGAACTCCTGTCCCTTGCTCTTGGGAATCGCCCGCTCCATCCCGGGCACGCTGCCGCCTGTCGATTCACCTTCGCTGATCACCCCCAGCACGAACAGCGCGCCCAACGTACCACGGTCGACCGGAATCGCATGGCCGCCGAGCGAAGTCTGTACGGTGCAGGCCACGATGAACGGGGAGGCGCCGTCCAGCTTTTGCAAGCGCTTGACGGCGTCGCCGAGATTCTTTTTCTTGAGCGACTCCAGGTCGAAAGAGTATTCCGATTCGAACACGCTCTGCAAGATACCCTTGACGCGCGCGGCCACCGTCTCCGGATCGACCAGTTCGTGCATGATCTCGGCCAGCTCCCGGACCGTGCTCACCCGCACTTCGTTCCAATCGAAGAATGACGTCTTGAGTTTTTCGAACACGGCCTCGGCCAGCGCCGGGCGCGAGTTCTCCAGGCAAGCCGCCAACAGCAGCGACTCGAGCACCGGCTGGTCGTAACGATTGGCCGCCGGCTTGTAGTGCTTCTTGAGCACTTTATGGAGCTTGTTCAGCAGAGCAGTGCGATTGGTTGTCGTCATGCGAGGCGTGTTGATCTTTTTCTGCTTTAGGTTCGGTTAAGTAGATCCTGTCCGCGCGTCTCACTCTTCGTCCTGCTCGGACGCCACGGGCCGCTCGGACGCCACGGGCCCTGAGGCCACATGTGCGGACGCGCCGGCGGGCAACTCCTCGGCGAGCGCGGCGGCCGCTCCGGACTCAGCCGGGGCCCCAGGCGATACGTCGGACGACGGTAACACCTGGCTGAGGATCCGGCTGATCTCGATCGATCGCTTTACTCCCAAGTCTAGCATGAAGGTCAGCCGGGGGGTGTACCGCGTATCGATCCGTTTGGCCACCTTGGATTGCAGGAATCCGGCCGAATTCTGCAATCCCCGCAGGCTCAGATTCTGCCGGGTTTCGTCCCCCATCACCGAGACGTGGATTTTCGCCTGCCGCATGTCGGGCGAAACCTCGACGGCAGTGACCGTCACATCGCGGACCCGGGGGTCTTTCAAGTCCGTGAGGATCGCCATGCTGACCACCTCGCGGATGGCTTCGGCAGCCTTTTGAATGCGCCTGGATGTCATGCCTGAGCCAGTCCCTCGTTAGTGTCCTGAGTCACAGCTTCGTGGCAACTCAGGACACGTCGGCCAATGACGCAAGTGCTTGGGCCGCGATAAACACCTGGGGTGCTGCGATCGTCTTCCTATGCACTGAACTGCTAACTCAGCACACTAGAAGGTGCGGGCGATCTCCTCGATCTTGTATGCCTCGAGAATATCCCCCTCCTTCAGATCGTTGAAACCGGCGAGCTTCATGCCGCATTCCAGTCCTTCCCGCACTTCGCGGGCGTCGTCCTTCTCGCGCTTGAGCGAATCGAGTGCGTAATCGCCGATAATGCGATTCTCGCGAATTACGCGGATGCGGGCGTTGCGCTGCACCGTTCCAGAGAGCACGCGGCAACCGGCGATCGTGCCCACGCGGCTGATCGTGAACGTGCGCTGCACCAGCGCCCGGCCGAGTTCAACCTCTCGCTCTTCCGGCTTGAGCATGCCTTCCAGGGCGGCTCGCAGGTCTTCGGTCAGCTTGTAGATGATGTCGTACCGCCGGACTTGTACGCCGACGCGGTCGGCCAGGCTGCGAGCACCTTCGTCGGGAACGACGTTGAAGCCGATGATCACGGCGTCCGAGGCGTGGGCCAGGTGTACGTCGGCCTCGGTGATGCCGCCAACCATCGCCTGCAAAACCTTGACTTTGACCTCCGGATGTTCCAGCTTGGAGAACTCCTTCTGAATGGCTTCGATCGATCCGCGGGTATCCGCCCGCAAGATCATGTTCAGCGTCTGCACTTCGTCGCTGCCGAGCCGATCGAACAAGGTTTCCAGCGTCACGTGCTGCGAAGCGTCGCGGCCCAGCGTGGCCAGGCGGCTCTGTCCCTCGCGCTCTTCGGCGATCTGCCGCGCAAGTCCCACGTCGTCGAGCACGTAGAATCGCTCGCCGGCGCCGGGCGCCACGTTCAAGCCTGTCAGGTTGACGGGCGTGCTGGGGCCGGCTTCGCGATAGGTGACGTGGGCGTCGAGCGTATCGTACATCGCCTTGACGCGGCCGAAGGCGGTGCCGCAAACGATGGCGTCGCCGACCCGCAGAGTGCCGTTCTGCACGATGACTTTGACGACCACGCCGCGACCCTCGTGCAACTCGGCTTCCAGGCAAGTGCCGTAGGCTGGCCGGCTCGGGTTGGCGCGGTAGTCGTGCAACTCGGCGATGGTAAGCAGCGTTTCCAGCAGGTCGTCGATGCCCTGACCGGTCAAGGCGCTGGTCTTGACGACTTCCGTGTCGCCGCCCCACTCGGTCGGCAACAGTTGATTGGCTGCCAATTGTTGCAGCACGCGCTGCGTATCGATGCCGGGCAAATCGATCTTGTTCATGGCCACGACGATCGGCACTCCGGCGGCCCGGGCATGGCTGATGGCTTCTTCGGTTTGCGGCATCACGCCGTCGTCGGCCGCGACGACCAACACCGCGATATCGGTGACATTGGCCCCGCGGGCCCGCATTTCGGTGAACGCCTCGTGGCCGGGCGTGTCGACGAAGGCGATCTTGCGCCCGTCTTTCTCGATCTCGTAGGCCCGAATGTGCTGCGTGATGCCACCGCTTTCGCGGCTCGCCACGTTGATGCCGATGATCTTGTCCAACAGCGTCGTCTTGCCGTGGTCGACGTGTCCCAGGACGGTGATGACGGGCGGGCGCGTGACCAATTGGGCCGGATCGTCGGCCTGCTCATCGATTTCGGTCAGCTTCCGATCGGCCAGTCCGAGCGGCTTCTTGAAGTCGATCTCGACTCCCATTTCGACGGCCAGCATTTCGGCCGTTTCGGGTTCGAGCAGGTTATTCATCGTGGCCTGGGTACCCATTGCCATCAGTTGCTTGATGACGTGCGCGGCCGGCACGCCCACCGCCTCGGAGAAACTTCGCACGGTGCACGGCAGTTCCAACGTCACATTGCCCTTGCGCGGGGCGGCGGTGTTGGCGCCGCTGCGCCGTTGGCGCTGCAGCGAACGGCGGCGGTAGGGAGTGGCAGTGGTGGCCGCAGCCGGCGCCGCCTCGTCCTCTTCGCCGGCCACGCGGCGACGCGGTTCGGCGACCAGGCGCTTGCGACTGAGTTGCCGCTGCTCGCGATCGCCCAACAAGGTGTCACCGTCGGGTGCGGCCGGCCCACGGCCGCGCTTGGGTTTCTCGCGCAGCGGAGCGCCCGCCGGCGGTGCCTCGGCCGCGGTGCCACGACGCGTTGCCCGGTCGCGCCCTGGCAGGCCCATCGGCTGCTCGCCCTTCGCCGAGCCGGGCGCTTCTTGCGTGCGTTTGCTCAACTCGTGCTTACGCAAGTGCTCGGACAGTGGCTTGCTGCCCGCGGCGCCCGAGCGGCTGGAACGCAACTGGTCGGCCGAGAGCCTGATGTCGGGCTTCTGCGGCGCCGGCTCTTGCGGAGCCGATGCGGCGGCGGGCTGCTGCACGCTGGGCATCGCCGCCAGCTTGATGCTGGGAGCCAGCGGCCGTGGGGCCGGTTTGGGCGCCGGCTCGCCGTTGGCCCCTTTCTTCTTGGCCTTCGACAATTTGTCGAGCACCGGAATCTCTTTCGCCGCACCCGGGTCGAGGTAATCCTCGCGGCGCACGGCCGTGGGCTCGGACGCAGCCGCGACGGTCGCGGCGGCGGCCGTCGCGCCGGTCGGGGCGATGGTGGCGACGGCGGCCACTCGTTTGGGCGCTGCGGCAGCTTTCGCGCCGCCGCTCATGTAGGCGCGCACCCGCTCGACCTCTTCGTCGGTCAAACTGGCCAGGGCCGATCCCTTGCCCGTCACGCCGGCGCTGGTGCAAATGTCGACGAGCACTTTGCTGTCGAGCTTGAGTTCTTTGGCTAACGAATAGATACGAACGGCCAAGTTGGCTCTCCCTCCCCCTCCGACGCGGCGGCCGAATGCGGCCGGCGGCGGAAAACATCTAAAATACCCTATATCATAGCCGCGTGTCTCCTGTCTTTGATCCCCGCCAGGCCAAAAACCGTGCCGGCCTGTCGCACCCTGGAATCGTTGCCCAGCGGCCGGCGCCGGTCACCGCCGACCTTCACTCACTTCCAGCGGGGTCGTTACTCCTCTTCGACCGGAGGCTCGGAACCCGCTTTGGCCCCTTCCGCGTCGGCCGTGGAGGCCGCACCGTTGTCGGCTGCAGCGTCTCCCTCAACCGTTACATCGCCAATCGTTGCATCGACTGGGGCGGTCTCGCCGGCGGCCTCCTCGGCAGCCTTGGCCGCCTGATCCGCCGCTTCGGCGGCTGCCGTCGCCGCATCGATCCGATCTTGTTCGCGCTGCCGGCGGCGTTCCACGGCCGCGGCTTGCTCGGCCTCCTGGGCCTTGACTTCGGCCTGGGCAATCAGCGAGTTGGCTTGCTCCTCGGTCAGGCTGCCCATTTCCATCAGGGCATCCGGTTCGATGATCGACAAGTCGTCGTAGGAGAGAAAGCCCTCGCCGACCAGCTTTTCGCTCAGGCTGTCGTCACCCCCTTCGAGCGACGAGAATCCACCAACCGCCCGCTCGATCGATTCGCCCAATTCCTCGCGGGTCATGATCTCGATGTCCCAGCCACAGAGCTTGCTGGCCAGGCGCACGTTTTGGCCGCGGCGGCCGATCGCCAACGACAGTTGATCCTCGCGGACCAGCACGATCGCGCGACCGAGCATCTGGCAGAGGATGACTTCTTCGACCTCGGCCGGCTGCAAGGCATTCGGAATCAATACTTGCAGATCGTCGCTCCAACGGACGATGTCGATGCGTTCGCCGGCCAACTCGTCGACGATGTTCTTGATGCGGTTGCCACGCACGCCCACACAGGCGCCGACGCAATCCACCCGCTGGTCCGAACTGCTGACGGCCACTTTGCTGCGATAGCCCGGCTCGCGGGCCATGGCCCGAATCTCGATCACGCCGTCGGCGATTTCCGGAATTTCCTGCTCGAACAAGCGTTGGACCAGATGGGGCCGGGTGCGGCTGAGAATCACTTTGACCCGGCTGCCGACCTTGCGGACCTCGAACACGGTGGCCCGGACGCGCTCGTTCGGATGGTGGGTTTCGCCGGGAATCTGCTCGCTGCGGGGTAAGATCGCTTCGACGTTGTTGAGCTGCACGGTCGCCGCACCGCCTTCGTAGCGCTGCACGACGCCGGTAATCATCTGGCCCATTTGTTCGTGGTATTCGTCGTATAACGCGTCGCGCTCGGCCTCGCGGATCTTTTGGATCATCACCTGCTTGGCAGTCTGAGCCCCAATGCGGCCCACGGTCTCTTCGGGATCGAGCGGAATTCCGTTATGCGTGCCGCTGATCGATCCATCCTTGCGGTCGATCTTGACGACGATGTCCTGATCTTCGCCGTATTGCTTCTTGGCCGCGGACACCAATGCCGCTTCGATGCCCTCGAACACGATTTCCTTATTGATGTTCTTATCGCGATGGATGGCATCGACGATCCGCAAGATTTCATTTGGATTCACAGGCGCACTCACCTTCCCCTCCCGGCATGCGGGAGGCTTCGAATTGTCGGTCCAGCGGCGCCACGCTTTATCGGCGGATGGCCGGCCTGACGAGGCCAGCGATCCGTCGAGCGCAAACGCAACTTTCCCTCGCCGAATTGTTTGACGTTTTTTCCAGAGGTACTGATTTTCCCGGGGTACTCCCGGATACTTGTTTTCCGTTTACAGACGCAAAAAAACCGCGGCACCGACTTGCCGGCCTTTCAGCCGGCCGCCGTCGGATCCCAGAGCAGGTTTCGCCCGCTGGCAGGATCGAACCAACGTGCCCGCCGAAAATCGAATGTCATGCCGGCCCGGTCGCCGGTTCGCACCGGTAGCGACGCGGCCACCTTCATCCATACGCAGCAGGCGCCGTCCCGGTGCTCGGCGCCGCACTCAATTTCACCACGCTCCGCTTGGCACTCTTCTATTCGCAGTTCCACGAGTTGCTCGCTGCCGAGCAATTCGGTCCGCACCACGCGCACCGACACTCCTGCCGACGCCTCGTTCTGCCCACTGCCGGATCGCCAGCCACCCGACTGGCCGCCACCGAGCGCGCCACCCAGTGGGACGATCTCTTCCGCCCGCACTCCCAAGAGCAGGGCACCCACGGCACGGTCGGCGACAAGCCGGGCCACGTCGGCCGGCATCGGCAGCGCCCAGCCCCGCCCCAGGAACCGCCAGTCGCCGTTCGACTGCTCGATCCGGCCCGGCAGGAAGTTCATCGGTGGCGAACCAATGAACCCGGCAACGAACCGGCTCCGTGGCTGATCGTAGACCTGCCGGGGCGTGCCGACCTGTTCGATCCGGCCGGCATTCATCACGGCCAGGCGTTGGCCCAAGCTCAGGGCTTCGGCCTGATCGTGCGTGACGTAACAAGTCGTCGTCCGCAAGCGACCGTGCAATTTGGCCAGCAGTCGCCGCATCTCGACCCGCATTCCCGGATCCAGGTTCGACAGCGGCTCGTCCAGCAAGAACACCTCGGGCCGCCGCACGATGGCCCGACCCAACGCGACTCGCTGCCGCTGCCCTCCCGATAACTGATCTGGCCGGCGGCCGAGCAGGGGCTCGAGACCCAACCAATCGGCCACCCGGGCGACCCGATCATCCATCGCACCGGCCACGTTCGGCGGCGCGCTGCGCTCGGTCGCCTGATCCAGCGTGCGCCACTTGCGGCGCGCGAAACAGCGATCGAACCACTCGCCCTAGGCGCCCTCGCTTCTCCCGGACGGACAAACCAAAGGCGATATTTCGATAAACGTCGAGGTGCGGATACAAGGCCGGGTGCTGAAACACCATTGCCACATTCCGCCGCCACGACGGCACGCCGTTAACCACCCTGCCTCCGATCCGCACCTGGCCGCTGCAAGGCTGCTCCAAGCCGGCAATGAGCCGCAAAGTGGTCGATTTGCCGCATCCGCTGGGGCCTACCAGCACCAGCAACTCCTGGTCCTGAATCTCCAGGTTGAGACGGTCGACCGCCCGCACGGATCCCGCGAAAACCCTCGAAACCTCGTCGAGGATCACCGCGGCCATGAGTCTCCGCTCGACTTGCCAAACAACATGCCGTGAAACGACCCGCCCGGACACGCGCCGAGCGACCGAAACCCGTTTTTGCGACGTCACTTAGCGACGTTCGTAATCGGGTAAGCATATCGGCGAATTTGCAGAGTGTCAAGGAGCCCGTGTGAGCAAGCGAGAGCCACTCCGATATTGTCCTTTACCTTACCCAGCAGTAGCATTTCCTCGCATCACCTCCGCCCCAGGGGAGACAACCGCCATGCGATCAATCATCCTCAGTGCCGTCGTTTTCTTGGCCGCCGCGACGCATGCCAAGGCCGCCGAACCCACGGCGGTCGCGAAGGGCACAACCGTTCTTCCAAGACTCGGCGTTGAATTCAAGGACGGGAACGAGACTCTGGACCTGTCTCGATTAGCGATTCCCTGGATTGTTCAAGGCGTGAAGGATGACTTGCTTCGGATCGGCCAGCGGCACAAGTACTGGGTGCCGCGAATCCAGGTCGTGACGCTGGAAGAAGCGCCGGACTACTACACGCAGCTCATCGACAAGGCACAAGACGCAGCCAATGCGTACCTCTTCCGGGCCATTGCGCGGACATCCATCGGCGCCGGGAGTTGGCGCTTGCCGATTTTGCCGAGGCCCTTCGGCTGCGGCCTTGCGCAACAACCTACTGCGCCCGGGCGGATGCCTGGATCGATCTCAAGGAATACGACAAAGCGATTGAAGATCTCGACGAAGCCATTCGGCTCGATCCGAACGAGGGACAGGCCTACGTCCTTCGCGGGAGGGCCTGGATCTGGAAAAAAGACTGCGACAAAGCACTTGCCGACCTCAACAACGCCATTCGTCTCGATCCGAACAATGCCGAAGCGTACACCGGCCGTGGATGCCATTGGTTCGCCAAGCAGGAGTACGACAAAGCGATCGCTGATCTGAATGAAGCGATCCGACTCGACCCGACGAGTGCCGAAGCCCTCGCCGGTGGCGGGTGCGTTTGGTCCGACAGGGAGGAGTTCGACAAAGCCATTGCCGACTTCAATGAAGCCATTCGCCTCCAGCCAAGCTCTGGGGCGTATTGCTTTCGCGGAAGCGGCTGGTACTCCAAGCAGGAATACGACAAAGCGATCGAGGATTTCAACGAAGCCATCCGCCTCAAGCCGGACAAAGCCCTCTTTTACAACTGGCGCGGGAGCGCTTTGGAGCGCAAGGGCGAATACGACCAGGCGATCGCCGATTTCAGCGAAGCCATTCGCCTCGATCCGAACGCTGCCGACTATTTCGTCAGACGCGGAGCCGCCTGGAATTCCAAGCAGGAGTTCGACAACGCCATTGCCGACTGCCATGAAGCCATCCGCCTCGAGCCAAGCTTCGACGCGTATTTCTATCGCGGAAGCGGCTGGTACTCCAAGCAGGAATACGACAAAGCGATTGCTGATTTCAACGAAGCCATCCGCCTCAAGCCGGACGAAGCCCCCATTTACAACTGGCGCGGGTGTACCTGGGAGTCCAAAGGCCAATATGACCGCGCGATCGCCGATTTCAGCGAAGCCATTCGGCTCGACCCGAACGACGCCGACTACTTCGTCAGACGCGGAGCCGCCTGGAACTCCAAGCAGGAGTTCGACAACGCCATTGCCGACTGCCACGAAGCCATTCGCCTCGAGCCAAGCTCCGACGCGTATTTCTATCGCGGAAGCGGCTGGTACTCCAAGCAGGAATACGACAAAGCGATTGCTGATTTCAACGAAGCCATCCGCCTCAAGCCGGACGAAGCCCTCCTTTACAACTGGCGCAGGAGCGCTTGGGAGTGCAAGGGCGAATACGACAGAGCAATTGCCGATTTCAGCGAAGCCATCCGCCTCGAGCCAAGCTTCGACGCGTATTTCTATCGCGGAAGCGGCTGGTACTCCAAGCAGGAATACGACAAAGCGATTGCTGATTTCAACGAAGCCATCCGCCTCAAGCCGGACGAAGCCCTCATTTACAACCAGCGCGGGTGTACGTGGGCGCGGAAAGGCCAATATGACCGCGCGATCGCCGATTTCAGCGAAGCCATTCGCCTCGATCCGAACGACGCCGACTATTTCGTCAACCGCGCAAGCGCCGGGCCGCCAAGCAGGAGTACGGCAAGGCGATTGCGGATTTCGGCGAGGCGATTCGCCACCAGGTGCGACTCGCGTGGATTCACCGCGGGCCGGGAGAAGGAGTTCGTCCAGGTTGCCCCTGATTTCGATCAAACCGCAGGAGAGCCCCGGCTTGTCGTGCTCCGAGCGATCCATTCGAGCCAACTCGCCGCCGTGCTCTGTGCGCAACCAGCCGGCTTGGCAAATCGATGTCGCGCGGCCGACACCGGCGTCAGCGACCGGATTTGTCGGGGCTTTCAAAAGTTGCTATTGGGCACCGAGGTCGAAGCCTTATTGCCGGTCACGGTGGTCGTAGTCTTGGTGGCGCTGCCCGCGGTGGTGTTCTGGTTATACATGCCGCCGCCGGTGCCTGTGCCGCTGCCGGAGCCACCCTTGCCACCCAAAGCGGAATTGCCGGTGACCTTGCTGCCGCTGACGGTGAGCGTGCCGTTGACGTCGTTGAAGATGCCGCCGCCAGAGGCGTTACCACCGAGCGCCGCGCTGCCGCCACTGCCTCCTTGGGCCACGTTGCCTTGGAACGTGCTGGCGGAGATGTTGCTGGTGCCGTCGTTATAGATGGCCCCGCCATAGGCACCCCCGCCCGGGGCGGAACTGGTCGTGCCGTTGCCGCCGGTCGCCTTATTGTTGATGAACTGACTGCTGAGGACCGAAAGCACCTCTTCAAGGTCGTCGACAAGGATGGCACCGCCCAGTGCGATGTCGCCACCCGTGGGTCCGTTGCCGGCCAGAGCCGAGTTGCCGGTGAAACACGAATCGACGATGCTGGCAGTTACCGCGTTGCTGGACGGGCCGAGTGCAATCGCGCCGCCGCCCGCTTCGTTGCCGGTACCACTGCTCGACGATTTGGCGATGGCCGAGTTGCAGGAAAACTGACTGTTGTTCACCGTCAGGGGGCCGAAGGCGGTGATGGCGCCGCCGATACCACTACCGCCAACGTTGTTTCCTGCGGCTCCGATGGCCTGATTGCCGTTGAATTGGACCTTGGTCACGATCAGCGTGGTGCTGTCTAGGAGGCTCTGAGGCTGGACGGCATTGGTCGCTACACATGGCTGTACATTGGCGCCGCTACTGATGGCTCCGCCAAAGGCGTTGCCCCCGTCTTCGTTGCTACAGCCACCTTGGGCCTGGTTGTTGTTGAAGCTCGAACCATTGCCACAACAGTAGGCGGCGGCCGTGGAGGTAATCGTCAGCAAGCCGGCTTCGTTTTCGATGGCGCCGCCGTTGGCGTCACCGCCATCGCCGTAACTTTCGCTGCCGGTGCCTCCCGCGCCGCCAGTGGCCAGATTGCCGCAGAAGCTGACGTTGGTAAACGTCGAAGCGCATCCGCTGGTCGGTCCTGCGGGAACGACGTCCCCGTTGATCGTCACGAAGCCGTCGAGATACACGGCCCCGCCGGCTGTATCGCCACCGTCGCCTCCGTCGCCGTCGTTTCCCGCTCCCCCCGCGCCGCCCAGCGCCTGATTGTTGCTGAACGTGCTGGAGGACAGGTTGAAGGGAGCTTCCGTCAGCACGTACACCGCGCCGCCATCGGCGTCGCCGCCCTCGCCGCCGCCGTCGGAGTCACCATTCACATCGTCCGAGCCACCGGAGCCGCCGGCACCACCCTTGGCGATGTTGCCGCAAAAGGTCAGACAACTGAAATTCGAACTACCCGACCCCAGCACGAGGTTGCCGATCTGCTCGATGGCGCCCATGAATATCGCGCCGCCGTCGGCATCGCCGCCGTCGCCGCCGTCGGTTTGGCTTGAGCCACCGGCGCCGCCGGTGGCGGTATTCTTGTTGAACGTCGAGTTCGAAACCGCGTTCCCGGCATAGGCCAGGATCAGGATGGCTCCGCCATCGGCCTCGCCCCCGTCGCCCCCCGCTCCGCTGCCGCCACTCGCGCCTCCGCAGCCTCCCTGGGCCGAGTTGCTGCCAAAAGTCGCTCCAGTCAGCGTCAGTGTCGAAACCTCGATCGCGCCCCCACCGCCCTGGCCGCCATCCCCGCCGTCGTCGCCATCGGCGCCTGCGCCGCCGTTGCCGCCCACCGCCCGGTTCGACGTAAAGCAGGTCGAGCCGGCAATCGTCGCCGAGTTCAGCACGTAAATCGCTCCGCCCAATGCGAACCCGCCGTCGCCGCCGTTCCCGCCATCCTCGCTGTCTCCATTGCCACCCGCGCCGCCGAGGGCTTGATTGTTCGTGAACGTCACGTTGGTGCTGCCGCAGGAAGCGCCCCAAACGGCGGAGCTCGCACTGCCGCCGATGACCAGCGTATTCTCGACTTCGACAGCCCCCCCCGAGGCATCGCCGCCGTCGCCGCCGTCCGAGCCGGAGCCCAGGACACCCGCGCCTCCGGCCCCGGCGATCGCCTGGTTGTAACTGAAGAGCGTGCAGCCGGCGATTGTGACGTTATAGCCCTCGATCGCGCCGCCCGAGGCATCCCCGCCGACGCTGCTCGTGGGGTCCTGAGCCGGGGTGACCGAAAACGTGGGACTGCCGCCGTCGATCTCCGATCCGTCGTCATTCGGGGCGCCGGCGCCAGCGATCGCCTGGTTGTACGAAAACGTCGAGTTGGCCACGTTCAGCGTGCCGCTGGCCGCCACCGCGCCGCCGTAGGCGCTGCCGCCGAAGCCGCCCCCCGCTCCGGCCGCGGGCGAACCGGGGCCCCCCTGGGCCGTGTTGTATGTGAATGTGCAGCCACTGATATTCGTCACGGCGCTGCTGGCGCGTAACTTGCTCGGGCTGGATGCCGGCTGTGTTTTCGGCGGGATCCACATAGATCGCTCCGCCCTCGGCCGTGTCGCCGTCGAGGCTATTGGTGCCGGCGGCGCCGATCGCCTGGTTGTAAGAGAACGTCGAGCAGCTCACGCTGAGAGTCGCAGTTGAGTTCACCTTGGCCGGCTTGACCGAATGGACCGACGCTTCCACCGCAGGCGTCGAGAAGGTGCCGATCGCGATGGCGCCCCCTCGGCCCCGTTGCCCTGGCTGTCATTGGCCGTGTTGTGCGTGAACTTGCTGTTGCTGACCGTCACGCTGCCGGTCCCTTGATAGGCGACGGCGCCTCCCGACGAGGCCGTGTTGTAGGTGAACGTGCTGCCGGTAATGACCAGCGCCCCGGCCAGCAGATCGCCAAAAACCGCGCCGCCGTACGTGGCCGTGTTCGAGGTGAAGGTGTCGTTTTGCAAAGTCAGCGTCGAGGAACTATCGTCGTATACCGCGCCACCGTCGCCGCTCTCGGCGTTGCCGCCTGTCATCGTCAGGCCGCTGATAACCACCGTCCCGGCAGTGATGTCGAAAATTTCGGCTCCGCTCTGGTTGATCGTCACCCCATTGCCCGTGATCGACATGCTGGCCGTAATCGCCGGCAGGGTGCTCCCGGCCAGATTCACCGTGGTCACGTGCCTGGAAAAATTGATGGTCGAGCCGGGATTCAAATCGGCCTGCGAGATCGCTGCGGCCAGCGAGCCGGTGCCGCTGGCGTTGCCGTTGGTCACCTGGATCGGGCTGCCGCTCAACATGCGACGGTCTTCCAGGCTTTCCAGCCGCGACCGCTTGGAGCCTCGCGAGCGCCGCACTGCGGCCCGGGATTCCGACTTTGCCAACACCGGCGCGAGCCAATCAATAGCAGGCATGACGACAATCCTCCGAATGAGAAATGCGAAGACAGACGCCGCTTCCGATAGCTGCTCGCACAGTATCGTCGCGTCAACTCCTGAGACGACGCAGTTCGCCCGAGCGCAAAAGCCAACACAGCCACCCAAGTCAACCCGGCTTAACAGCGGCAGGATACAGTAGTCTGGGTAAAATGCAATACCTTAGGAGGGTATCACCCTACCCAATGGCATGGCTCGGCAAGTGCGCTGTGCTGAACGGCGTAGTCGACACTCAAGCAGTCGCCCGACCCCCCCACGAAACCGGATCCGGATCGAACCCCTAGAAATGGCCATGCAATGGACCGGCTGGGCACACCGCGAACGGCCAGATGAGAAAGGGGACTGGCTGCGAACGCCCGTGTAGGTTTCGCGGCAAATCTGCATTGCCGCAAGATGCCTGCGCCCTGTTTCGACAGGCTGCGAATCCCTTTTCGCCGCCCCGCGGCAGGCGAAGGCGATTACTCGTCCATGATGGCGAAGAAATTGCGCACGGCGATATCGAAGGCCCCCGGCGACATCACCACTGGCCGGCGGTTGAACAGGCAATAGTTGCGGATGTGCAACAACAAATCGCGGGGATGGCAAAAGCGAAAAGGCCGACCGCACGGTTTGTAATGCTGATCGATCAGGTAGTCGACGGCCTCGGCCGCGTAGCCGACGCCGAGTCGATCGCCATACATTTTTAGCAGTTGTCGAAATTCGGCCTCGGTCGGGTCGAAAACCTCGATCTTGTAGGGAATGCGCCGCAGGAATGCCTCGTCCACCAGATCCTTGGGCTCGAGGTTGGTCGAAAATACCAGCAATTGATCGAACGGAACCTGGATCGTCTTGCCGCTGCGCAGATTGAGATAATCGTGACCCTTGTCGAGCGGAACGATCCAACGATTCAAGAGCTCCGCGGTACTCACCCGCTGGCGGCCAAAGTCGTCGATGACCAGGACGCCGCAGTTGCTCTTGAGCTGCATGGGCGCTTCGCCGGTGCCGGTCTGGGTGTTGACGGTGATTTCGAGCCGTTCCAGCGTCAATTCACCGCCAACGATAATCGTCGGCCGCCGGATGCGGATCCAACGATGATCGAGGCTGCGGACGTCGATTTGCTCATCGGCTTCGATCGGCGCTTCGGCGTGCTTGCAGGGGTCGTAAAAGCGGATGATTTCGCCTTCCACGCCGATTGCCCGCGGAATCCAGATGGTTTGACCGTAGGCTCGGCCGACGCGCTCGGCGATGCTCGTTTTTCCGTTGCCGGGCGCACCGTAGATGAAGAATCCATTGCCTGCGAACAGCGCCTGCCCGACCTGGTTCTTGAGATTGGGTTCGACGATCAGGTCGCTGAATGCCTCGTCGAGTTCCTCGATCGACAAGGGCCGGCGAGCGATCGATTCGCGCATTGACGCTGGCGATGTAGTCGTCCAGGTGCACGGGCGCGGTGCCGAAATAGCTGCCGTGCCGGTTCAATCGCCGGGCGTCGTCCTGCCCGGCGGCTGTCAATTGATAGACGAAGTCGGAAAGCGGCGCAGCCCCTTTATGGACGACGAGTTGGTCCGCTTTGAGCTGATTTAGCTGCTGCTCGGCCAGGCAGAACGGCAGCTTGATCTGCTCGGCGACGTTGCGCCCCGTGGCCGTGATGTGATAGAGCAGGAATTTCAGGATCAGGGCCTGAACCTCGGCTTCGCTCAGTTTGGCGTCGAGCAGCGAACTCGGAACGGCCGGCGCGAACGCCAGACTGGCCAGTTCGCCGGCCGTCTTGAGCGCCGGCGCCGGCCTGCGCAGGTGCTCGACTTTGCTTTCACGCCGCAGCTTGCCGGCTGTCGGGGGGTGGCGATTTGCGCTCTGGACGTCCTCAGGAGCCGCCGGGGCGGCTTGCGCCGGCGCGGCTCCTTCAGGGCGACGGACTGTGTCAGCCGCGCAACCAGACCATCGAGATAAGGATCGTCTGCACCCACCGTCGCACTCCGGAGGTTTGCACCAGCCAGGCATCGATAACCGTTCCGGCAAACGTAGGTTACGGCGCCCGGCCGTCAATCCATCCGAGCCGCAGCCGGGCGAGCGAAAATCGGGGCACCGCCCCCCTCGCAACGAGTGTTTTTGCCGATATTTCAGTCTGCGGGCTTGAATCCTGGCCCTGTCCTGCACCGGTCGACCAGCCCACCCAAGCGCTGTTGGTAGGTCTGCTCTTAACGATTAGAGTGTGCCGAACGATTGGACGGCCCCCCAAGAAAACAGCCGCCGCTCGTGCCGCCCCCATCGACCGGATCGATCGGAGGCGAGAAGACGTCGGCCGACGGCCCGGGAGTCGAGGAGATTCTGGCGATGTCCTGCTCACGATCCGACGGCTGGCAGCGGCTGGGAATCGATCGCCGCCTGGTCACCGACCTTGTGCATTTTTCCCGCAGCGTGCCGCTGTTTCCCTTGGAGCGCGAGTTCGACTTGGCGCGGCTGAGCCAGTTGCGCAGCCAAGCCCAACTGCCCGAACAAGCCCAGGGGCGCATCGCGTGGCCCGTGCTGTTTCTGAAAGCCTATGGGCTTCTGTCGGCCAGGATCCCGGAACTGCGCAATGCGTATTTGCGCTGGCCGTGGCCGCATTTCCACCGGCATCCCGAAAGCGTTGGCATGCTGGCCGTGAGCCGCGACACGCCGACCGGCGAGCGGCTCTGTTGGGGGCGGTTCATCGCGCCCGAGCGTCAGTCGCTCGCCGCACTGCAAGCCCAACTCGAACAATACAAGACGGCCCCCTTGGAACAGGTGTTTCGCCGCCAGGTCCGGCTGAGCCGCTTTCCGACGCCGCTGCGCCGCCTTGCCTGGTGGTTGAGCCTGAACACGTGGGCCAGCCGCCGCGCCAAGCGACTGGGCACGTTCGGTCTGTCGACCGTAGCCGGCAGCGGAGCCATCAACCGGTTCCATCCTTCGTTTCTGACAACCAGCTTGTCTTACGGACCCCTGAGCGCGGCGGGCCGAACGCTCGTCACCGTGGTCTGCGACCACCGCGTGGTCGATGGCGCGCCGATGGCCAAAGCTTTGGCCGAATTGGAAGAGATTCTGGCCGGCCCGATTGCCGACGAGTTGGCGGGCCTGGTCAAGCGGGCGTCAGCCGCGTAAGCCCGCCGGCTGGCGGCGTGCTAGTTGTCCTTTTCGTGGATCGTGAAATCGATCGACGACTGACCGATCTTCTGGCTGTGCGTGTCTTCGATGGTCAACTGCAACGTGTAGCTGCCGCCGTAGATTCGCTTGGGCATCCACACGAAGTAGCGGATGAAATAGTCCCGGCGTGCATTCTGACAATCCTCGGCGGTGATCTCGAATTCTTTCTGATCCACTCGAGCGCCGTGACTATCGAGGATCTCGTAGCTGCTCTTGAGCGCCGTGTGGAAGCCTTTTTCGTTCTGCAGGGTTTTGAAGTTTTCGACCTCGGCATAGAGCAGCACTTCCTGGCCGGCCTGGAACTCGTACTTGGGAAACTTCTTGAACACGCCATAACTGCTCACCTCGTTGCAAAACGCCAGGTTCCGCACGCTGAGCGTGGCCAACTCACCCAGTTTGGCCGCGGCTTCCCGTAGCGGTATGCTGGCCGCCGCCGCCCGGCGATTCTCGTCGGCATTCCGATCCGAATCGAGATAGGTCGTCAGGGCGAACAGTTCTTTCGACCAGAAATCCTGCTGCGTGGGCGGGATGCCCACAATGGGCTTCAAGGCCGCGTCGCGGCGCCCATCGACCACGTACAAGAGCCGCAGCCCCGCGTGCCGGCCGATCGCCGCGGTGGTGGCCGGCGGATCGGCTGTCTCGTTTTCCAATCCTTGAATGGCCGCTTGCAAATGCTCGCGCCAATCCAGGCGTTGCGGTTCGGCCGGCGCGGCCGCTCGCTCGGAACCGGTCGGCGACGCATTTTCGGCCGCAAGCCCCGCGGTCGCCGCTGGACCCGGCGGCTGCGTATTGGCCGGGCCGGCATTGTCGGTCGCCGTGCCTGCTGGGGTCACGACTGTTTCGGTTGACGCCAGCTGCACGCCACCGACTCGACTGCCATCGTCAGGTGCGGCCAGTTTGGACGCGGATTTTCCCGGAGTGCGCGGCGGCAAATCGCTGGCGATCGCCGCCTCGGAAGCCGGATCGGCCGGCGGCGTCTGCAACTTCATGCGTCGTGGTCCGGCGGCAACCTGCGCCTGTTCGGCGGCCGGCTGTTCGACGTACTTCTGACGATAGGCAAGCGACGCCCGGAATACATCGAGCATTTGCGGCCACAGCGAAGGGTCGGTCTTTTGCAGGTCCTCGAACAACCGGTCCTGGGTCGCCTGATCGATCGCACCGATACCCTTGAGTTGGGATAGCACGGCAAACATCGCCGCGGGGTCGGCCGCTGGCGGCGCTGCCGGTCCGGTCGGCGGAGTTTGATCGCCAGGGGCGGCAGCGTCGGACGGCGACGCCGTCTGGCCCGGCTTGTCCGATGCCACCGCCGAACTGGCATCGGTCGCGCCCGGGTCCGCCGCAGCCGGACGCCGCCAAGGCATCATGCGTGCGAGCGGCCCGCGGCCATCGGCGGCGCAGCCCGAACACACAATGAGCGCGAGTGCCATGCGCAGCAGTTTGCCGGTGAATCGAGCCATGAGTTTCTTGGCGGCCGAACGAAAGGTGAAGCGGCGCGAGGGCGCCTAAAGCATCTTGCCAGCGAACAGTCCGAACGAACCCATCTGAGAAGGGGTGCGGATTCTAGGGAAATCGGCCGCCCGTCTCAAGACGAACCGGCCTCCTGCATTTGCGGCAATGAATCTGCAAGCAACGTGCGCTCGAGCGCTGGCAATCAAAGCGGATTATTTGAGGGGATATGGGGGATTGAGGGGAAAAACGGAAGGCGGAAGGATGAAGGCAGGAAGCCTTACATGAAATCTTGTCGCCCAAATCTGCGTTCATCCGCGTTCATCAGGTCCATCTACGGTTGCTATTTTGCCCTCCATTCAACTGGTTGCTAGCGGTCTGCGACGACTCGCTATGTATTTGCCTGCACGCCCGCGGCAGCGATGGCCCGGCATCCATCGACGGCGACGCTGCCAAAGTTGCGCCATTTCGGGGCAGAGGACTTTTCAGCCGACGGCCGCACGGCTGAAGCTGCCGGCGGCCTGGCTGGACAAACGCACCAAGAGCTGTTCGAGCACCAATCGGGATCGGGAGGGCGACGAGCTCGATCCCTTGAGCGCCAGATCGGCCTCGATCAGCCAGCGATAAAGCTGACTGGCCCGCTGGCGGCCAATTTGCCGCAACTGTCCCTCTGCTTTGGCAAGCGTAAAGGGTTTGAAACCGGCGTCTTCCAGCGCCTGCCGTAGCGAGATCCGACGGCCGGCCGATTCGGCCTGGGCAATCACTTGCGTGGCGGCGGCAAACCGGCGCAAAGTCGAACTGATCTGGGCCAGGATCGAAATCGGCACTTCGCCGCCGCTGAGCAAGTGGTCGAGCTCGACCAGCGCCTGCGCGGCGTTACCGCCGGCAGCCGCATCGAGCATCTCCCAGGTGGTGCGGGTGCGCCAGCCGCCCACGGCGCTTTGCACCATGGCCAACGTGATCGTACCGCCGGGCCCGGCCAGCGCGGCCAGTTTGGCCAGCTCCTGGTCGAACAGTCCCAATTCCGGCTCGACGGTTTCCACCAGCGCTTCGGCCGCCGCTGCCTCAAGCCGGGCCTGATAATGCTCGTCAGAGTAGCTGCCCAGCCATTTGAGCAGTCGGGCCGGACTGGGAAACTTGCACTCCACCTGCAAGCCGGTTTCGGCCACGGCCTTGTACAAGCGCGTGCTGGCGGCCCAACTCTGCACGTCCAACACGAGCACGCCGGTCGAAAGCGGGCGATGGACGTAATCTTCCAGCTCGGTGCGATACCGCGTGACGAAATCGTCGGCCTGGTCGATCACCAGCAGGCGCCGCCCGCCGCCGAACAGGGCCACAGTGCTCAATTCGTCCAGCACGGACGAAAGCGTGGCGGCCGGACCGGCAAACGTGGAGAGCGAAAACTCCGCATCGGCGCCGGCCAGCACCTGGTCGCGCAATCGCAGCAGAACCTGCCGTTTCAGAAACGACTCGTCCCCGAAAAGCACGCAGACCGCTGGCGGCGGGTGCCGCTCGGATTTCGACAGATAATCGAGCGCGTCGACGGGCTTCGGCATGCCGCCACTATAGCCCATTTCAGCTTGCGAGTCTGCCGGCTGCCAGTATACTGGGGGTTTTCTCGAAATGAATCGCCACGCCAGGTCGTTTGCTCGGAGGAGTTCATGGGAAGGCAATGTGAAGTTTGCGGCAAAGTGGCCGTCCGCGGCAACAAGGTCCGCACGCGCGGCAAGGCGAAGTACCTGGGCGGCGTGGGCACCAAGGTCACCGGCATCTCCCGCCGCGAATTCAAGCCCAACTTGCAGTCGCTGCACGTGACGGTCAACAAGACGAACAAGACCATGCTCGTTTGCACCCAGTGCATCCGCAGCGGTGCCGTGACCAAGCGCGTTCGCAACGTCCCGTTCAAGCTCCCGTCCGGCGCCGGCGGCAAGACCGCCGCTGCCGGTTGATGCCATGAGTCTCACTCGGGCCGAGGTCGAGAAAGTCTCCTTGCTGGCGCTCTGCAGCTCAGCCCGCAGGAGCTCGATACGATGACGACGCAATTGGGCGCCATCGTCGGCTACGTCGAGCAGCTCTCGCAACTCGACACCGACGGGATCGAGCCCATGGCGCATGCGCTCGACGTGGCGAATGTTTTTGCCGCGGACGAGCCGCGTCCGAGCCTGCCCCGGGCCGAAGCACTGACCAACGCTCCGCACCAGGACGGCGAGTTTTATCTGGTCCCCGCGGTCTTGGGCGAGTGAGCCATGTCGCTCTGCGATCTATCCGCCCTGGAGTTGCTCGGCCGGCTGGAGTCGCGCCAAGCCACTTCCGTGGAGGTGACCCGGGCGTTTCTCGACCGCATCGAGAATCACGATAAACGGGTGCAAGCCTTCTTGCGCGTCGATCCCCAGCGGGCTCTCGATCGCGCCGCCGAGATCGACCGCCGCCGCCAACAAGGCCAGCCGGTGGGGCGTCTGGGCGGGCTGCCGGTGGCCATCAAAGATTTGCTTTGCACCCAGGGTCAGCCGACGACCTGCGCCTCGCGGATGCTGGAGAACTTCCGCCCGCCCTACGACGCGACCGTCATCGCCCGACTCAAGGCGGCCGACGCGGTCTTGATCGGCAAGACCAACATGGACGAGTTCGCCATGGGCGGCTCGAACGAAAATTCGGCCTTTCAGCTGACCCGCAACCCCTGGGATCTCGAGCGCATTCCCGGCGGTTCCAGCGGCGGAGCGGCCGCCGCGGTGGCCGCCGCGATGGCGCCTTTGTCCGTGGGCACCGACACCGGCGGCTCGATCCGACAGCCGGCCGGACTGTGCGGCGTGACTGGGCTCAAACCCACTTACGGCCGCGTGAGCCGATTCGGGCTGGTCGCCTTCGCCAGCAGCCTGGATCAGATCGGGCCGCTCGCCGGCACCGCCGAAGACGCCGCCTTGCTGCTGGAAGTCCTGGCCGGTCACGACCCGCTCGATTCGACTTCGATCGACCGACCGGTGCCACAATATGCGGCCAGCGTCCGCCAGCCGCTCAAAGGGCTGCGGCTGGGCCTGGTGCGCGAGCATTTCGGACCGGGCCTGGATGCCGAGGTCGATCAAGCGATTCGCGAGGCGGCCCGCGTCTACCAGTCGCTGGGCGCCACGATCCACGAGATTTCGATGCCGCACGCGCTACGCCGTGGCGACGTACTACGTGATTGCCCCCTGCGAGGCTTCGAGCAACCTGGCCCGCTACGACGGAGTGCACTACGGCCACCGCGTCGACGAAAAACAAATGCGGGCCGGACTGGACGCCGATCGGATTCGGCTGACGAAGTCGGGCGACCAGCGCGGGCTGGATCAGCTCGACAACCCGCTGGTAAGGATGTACCGCGTCAGCCGGGCCGAGGGTTTTGGGCCGGAAGTCAAGCGCCGCATCATGCTCGGCACGTACGCCCTGAGCGCCGGCTACTACGACGCCTACTATCTCAAGGCCCTCAAGGTCCGCCGCCTGATTCGCCGCGACTACGACGAGGCATTCGGTCAGGTCGATCTGATCGCCGGACCGGTCACCACGTCAACCGCCTTCAAGATTGGCGAGAAAGTCGACGATCCGCTGGCCATGTATTTGGTGGATCTGTACACGGTAAGCGCGAACCTGGCCGGCATCGGCGGCATGTCGATTCCCTGCGGCTTCGGCGCCGGCGGCCTGCCCATCGGCTTGCAGCTTCAGGCGCCGCCCTTCGAAGAAGAACGGCTCCTGCGGGCCGCACACATGTATCAACAGGCCACCGACTGGCACCAGCGCAAGCCCAACCTGGGCTGATTCAGGCGAGCCCGCGCAAGAACAAAACACACGAGCCGACGTGGAATGGACCGCAATAGCCAACGAAGTAGCAAGATCCGAAGATTGACCGCAGATGAACGCGGATGAACGTAGATACGCGCAGATGGAGTTACGAGCCGCAATGTCGATAGGCGCGGCCGACAAAAGCGATCGGCTAAATGCTTCTTGTTAGTGGTTATTCCATATTTAGGTCCTTCTATCGTCTTTCATCTTATCCTCGTTGATCTGCGCGTATCTGCGGTTATCGTGAGGGTTTTCCATTCGTGTGGCCGCGGCCGTCTTTCCGTGTACCGGCGTCATGAGTTTTTTCAATTGATTTACCGAGTTTCGATTAGCTTTGAAAGAGCCGGGCATGCTGGCCGACGATCCAGGTTTGACGAAGATCACAGAGCAAATCATCGGCTGTGCATACAAAGTCGCCAATACGTTAGGCGTCGGATTCCTGGAGAAGGTTTACGAGAACGCATTGGCACACGAACTCCGAACCTGTGCATTGCCCATCGAGCAGCAGCATCCTGTGGACGTCTGGTACGATGGCGTGGTGGTCGGTGTGTATGTCGCCGATATCCTCGTGGCTGGCATCGTAATCGTCGAGGTCAAGTCGGTCACAGCGCTGAATGACGTTCACCTGGCTCAAGCACTGAATTACCTCCGGGCGACAGGCTTGTCCGTCGCGTTCTTGATCAACTTCGGCCAGCCGCGGATCGAAATCAAACGGGTTGCGAATTCATCTCAGTGCGCAATCGAATCCATTGAAGTGATACCCGGTGTTTCTCCCTAACTCTTCCTCATCCTCTTTCATCTGCGCGTATCCGCGTTCATCTGCGGTTACTCTAAAGTTTCTCCACTTGCGTTGACTGGGCGGTCCTACTCCTGGCAATTCGATTAGGCCTTCGAACTTTTTCGCGCGTGATCCAATAAGATGAGCAGCGAGTCCTATACGATCGTCATCGGGCTGGAAGTCCACGTGCAATTGGCCACGCGGACCAAGCTGTTTTGCCGTTGCAGCACCAAATTCGGAGCGCCGCCGAACACGCAAACCTGCCCGATCTGCATCGGCATGCCCGGCACGCTGCCTGTGATGAATCGCGAGGCGTTCGAGCTCGGTCTGAAGACGGCCGTGGCGCTCAACTGCCAGATCGCCCCGTTCACCAAGTGGGACCGCAAGAACTACTACTATCCCGACCTGCCCAAGGGCTACCAGATCAGCCAGTACGATCTGCCCTTCAGCTCCGAGGGCTGGCTGGAAATCAGCGACCCCAAGGGACGCATCCAGCCGAAGAAGATCGGCATCATTCGCGCCCATCTGGAAGAAGACGCCGGCAAGAGCATGCACGACGAGCAGGCCGGGCAGGCAGACAGCCGGATCGACCTGAACCGGGCCGGCACGCCGCTGCTGGAGATCGTCAGCCAGCCCGACATGCGCTCGCCGGCCGAAGCCAAGGCCTATCTCACCGAGCTCAAGCTGCTGCTCACGTACCTTGGCGTTTCCGACTGCAACATGCAGGAAGGCAGCCTGCGAGTCGACGCCAACATCAACCTGCACATCGACACGCCGGCAGGCAAAATCGCCACGCCGATCGTCGAAGTCAAGAACATGAACAGCTTCCGCGCCGTCGAGAAGGCGATGGAGTACGAAGCCCCGCGGCAATTCGCGGTCTGGCAGGAAACGGGCCAGAAGCTGGGCGAAGTACCCAAGCAAACCCGCGGCTGGGACGACGTCGAAAACGTCACCCGCGGCCAGCGGCACAAGGAAGAGTCGAGCGACTATCGCTATTTTCCCGATCCCGACCTGGTGCCGGTGTTAGTCGCGGCCGAGCGCGTCGAGCAAGTTCGCTCGGCCCTGGGCGAACTGCCCGCGGCGCTGCGGCGCCGGCTGGAGTCGACCTAGGGCATCACGCCCTACGACAGCGACGTGCTGGTCAATCAGGGGCAGGCGCTGGTCGATTATTTCGTCGAGCTGGCCGGGGCGGTCGGCGACGGCAAAATGGCCACGAATTGGGTGCAGCAAGACGTGCTGCGGACGCTCAAAGAACAGTCGCTCACGATCGACAAGTTCCGCTGCGTCCGGCCGCCCTGGCCGAACTGCTCAAAGCGGTCCGAGAGGGCCAGCTCGACACCAGCCGGGCTCGGGAGATCTTTATCGAAATGCTGTCCAGCGGGCCGCTCCGCGGCCGAACTGATGCAGTCCCGCGGCATCGCCAAGGTCGACGAGAGCGACCTGGTGGCGCTCGGCCAGGAGCTATTGGCCGCCAACCCAAAGGTGGTGGCCGACATCAAGGCCGGCAAGCTGCAGGCGGCCAGCAACCTGATCGGCCAGGCCAAGAAGAAGAATCCCAACGTCAACCCCGGCCGGTTCCGCGAGATCGTCATCGAGCTGGCCGGACAGATGTAGCGCGGGCAAATTCGCAGATCGGAATTCGGGATGAATCGAACGGTGCGCGACAGGACCCGCGCGGTGAGCGGTTGCTCTTGTTCCTGGTCCGTTCCGAATTCCGATCTCCGAATTCCGAATTTGCCCCGCCTTTCTCTCTCTATTGTGCAGCACTCACACCCCATGTTGCGCCCGATCATCACCCTGCTGAGCGATTTCGGCCGCGACAGCCCCTACGTAGCGGCCATGAAGGGCGTGATTCTGTCGATCAATCGGCAGGCCACAATCGTCGACCTGACGCACTCGATCGGGCCGCAAAATGTCCGGCAGGCGGCGCTCGTGCTGGACGAACTGGCCCGCTGGTTTCCGCCCGATTCGATCCATGTGGCCGTGGTCGATCCGGGCGTGGGGAGCGAGCGACGGATCGTCTACGCGCACATTGGCGAGGGACATTTTTTGGCCCCCGATAACGGTCTTTTGAGCCGTTTGGCGCGGCGCGTGCCCCCTTCTACAATCAGAACCGTGACCGAGGCGGAATTTTGGCTGCCGGCGGTCTCGGCGACGTTCCATGGACGCGATATTTTTGCGCCGGTCGCCGCCCGGCTGAGCTTGGGCCTGGCGCCGATCGGTTGGGTCCCCTACAGACGGAATTGATGACGCTGGATTGGCCGGAGGTCGGCGTGGCGGATGGCAAGCTCGAAGGACGCATCGAGTCGATCGATTCGTTCGGCAACCTGATCAGTAATATCCCGGCTGAAAAGCTGGAAGGGGTGCCGCGCGGCGAGAGCGTGACCATCGAGTGCGATGAGCATCAAACGCAAGGCATTTTCCGCACCTATTCCGATCAGCCCGAGATGACCTTGATCGCGCTGGTCGGCTCCAGCGGCAAGCTCGAACTGGCCATCGTCGGCGACAGCGCCGCGATCATGCTGGGCATTCGCGTCGGCACGCCGATCACGGTTACCTGGTGAAATCGCGGCAATCAAACTGCAAAGACGCGAAGACGCAAAGAAGAGAGAAAGGATTGGAACCACAAAGGCACGGAGGGGAAAGCAAGAACGGAGGGAACGAAGGACTCCGAATTCCCACTTCCGAATTCCCACTTCCGAATTCCCACTTCCGAATTCCCACTTCCGAATTCCGAATTCGCCTGCTACTTCCGCTCGACGCGGACTTTGACGTTGTAGCGGCCGGGGAAATTCTGGTTGGCGTATTCGGCTTGCATGGCCACGCCGAAGCGGAGCACTCCGCTGCGTTGGGCTCGAAAAGTCGATTTCGAACCCACTTTGAAGATGTTCCCCTCGCTGCCGATCGAGGCCACCAGCGAGCCGCCGGAAATCGAGTTGGGCACGTACCAGCCGAAGTTGGCGCCGCCATCCGGGCTGGACACCATGTTGTTGCCCCAGGGGGTCATGGTCACCGTGCCGTCGGCCGTGACGGTGACTTTGTCGCCGCGCTCGACGCGAATCGTGGTGGCCTTCAGCCCGCGCTGGACGAGGTGTGACCCTTCGACGCTGATCGTCTTGCGCAAGGAGACCTTTTTCGTGAGATCGCGCTCGCCGCGGCGAATGTCGCCCAGCTTGACCGTGAGCGGGCCGTAAAGGCTGGCGACGGTGAACGTCTTGGTGATGATCTTGCCGACTGCGGTGAACTCGCTGGTCTCGACCGTGTCGCGTTGGATCAGCGGCGCGCCCGCGGTGCCCGCCTCGGCTTCGTCGTCGGACTGTTGCGAGTCGAGCTCTTCAAGAATGGTCTTGATGCGCGTCCGCCGTTCGGCGTCCTTGTCGTCGGCCCGCTTTTCCAGCTCGATGCGGACGCTCGGTCCCATCTTGACGAGCTCCTTCTGAGCCAGCTCGCGCTGGTCGAAGTCGTTCGCGCCCAGGGCGTCGATCAAATCGTAAACCTTCTTCCCCAGTTCGGGGTGATGCACCAGGCCCGGGGTGAAACTCTTCAACTCGATGACCGGAATCGTTAACTTGCCGAATTGCGTCTCGATCTCGATGTCGTTGACCGACAGCTTGCCGCTAATCACCGATCCGTCCATCAGGTGCAGGCGGATGATCTCCGGATCGACCGCCGGGCCCTTGTCCTCGACCGCCGATTCGGCCGCCTCGTCGTCGCCGGTGTCCGGTTCGGCCGCCGCAAGCAAAGAGGTCAACGTCAGGCAGATCAGCATTGCCAACAGGCGGTCGATCATGGTGCGGCCCAAACGACGGCGTGAAACAGTTTCCAGACGATTAGACCATCTTAATCGAAAACAAGTTCCGTGTGGCAGGAATGCCTGAGGCGATCGGGAAGTGCCTCGACGTCCACGCTCCTTGGAATACCGACGCAGCTCGCAGTTTACGACACGAACTTGTGCCACTGGTAGCCGTCGGGCAGGTTCCGCTGGCCGGAAAATTCCAGGTGCAGCACCCGCCGATGCCGGCCACAGCCGGGCAGCGACGACGCGCTGGAGTGCGAAACGAGCGGCCGCATGGCCAACACGTCCCCGGCCCGGGCCCGCACCACCGCCGGCTGGCGATCGGTCGCCTCGGTCTGCTTGCCGGAGCGATGCGAGCCGGGAATCACTTGCAAAGGTCCGTTCTCGTCGGTGACGTCGTCCAGGTGAATCCGCAGCGTCAGCATCCGCTCCAATAGTTCGCCGGGAGCCTCGACGTGCGGGACCCCCGCTTTGGTCGTCGGCCTGGCAAAGACGCGGCTGGCTAGCTTATTGTCGCGCACGGCGATCGTCAAATCTTTGTGCCAGGTGAGCGACCAGGTGCGATCGGGCGGCTTGTCGAAGAACAGCACCCGCACCAGGCCGACGTCCGACCCCAACACGGCCGCGAGCAACTCGACCAGCGGCCAGCGGCGCCAAACGGTGGCCACGGCCGGGAATGCGTCCAACACATTGCGCGCGGCCACCACGGTGCCTGCGCGGCTGCGCATCGCCAGGCCTTCGTCGGCGCCATAGAGCGCACAGCTCAAGTCGGCAGCCAGCCGCGCCGCCTCGCTGGCATCGAGCACCGCCGGCACAACCACAAATCCGTCGCTGGCGATCGCATCCAATCGGGCAGCGAGCATCGAAATCGACCTTCCTTGGAATTGCCTATTGCGGCTCTTCCCAATGCAGCGTTCGTTCCACCGCCTTCAGCCAGGTGCGATAGCGGCGGTCGCGCTCGGCAGCGGGCATGGCGGGGACGAATTCTCGCTCCAGAGCCCAATTGCGGGCGATCTCGTCCTGGCCGTCCCAATATCCGACCGCCAGCCCGGCCAGATACGCGGCCCCCAGCGCCGTCGTTTCGGATACGACCGGCCGGCGAACCGCGGTGCCCAGGATATCGGCCTGGAACTGCATCAGCGCGTCGTTCACGAGCGGCACCGCCGTCGACCTTCAGTTCCGCCAGCGGCAGGCCGGAGTCGCGCTGCATCGCGTCCACCAAATCGCCGGGATTGAAAGGCGATCGACTCGACGGCGGCACGGGCGATGTGGGCGGCCGTCGTGCCGCGGGTGATTCCCAGGATCGCGCCCCGCGCGTACGGATCCCAGTAGGGTGCTCCCAAACCCACGAAACCGGGCACCAGGTACACGCCGTCGGAGTCGGGCACGCTTTGGGCCAGCGGTTCCACCTCGGCCGAGCTGCTGATGATTCCCAGCCCGTCGCGCAGCCATTGCACGACCGCGCCGCCGATGAACACCGATCCTTCCAGACAATACGTCACACGGCCGTCGATGCCCCCAGCCGATCGTGGTCAGCAGGTTGTTCTTGCTCGACCGCCGGCTGGTCGCCGGTGTTCAGCAGCAGGAAGCAGCCGGTGCCGTACGTGTTCTTGGCGCTGCCGCTTGGAAACAGGCCTGGCCAAAGGTGGCCGCTTGTTGGTCGCCCGCGCAGCCGGCCAGTGGAATCGGCTCGCCGAACCACTCGGCGGCGGTTTCGGCCGTAGACCTGGCTCGACGGGCGGACTTCGGGCAGCATCGCCCGCGGAACGTCGAGCACGCGGAGCAGTTCGTCGTCCCACTCGAGCGTGTGGATGTTGAACAGCAGGGTGCGGCTGGCATTGCTGTAATCCGTCAGGTGCAACTTGCCGCCGCTCAAGCCGCCACATCAGCCAGGTATCGACGGTGCCGAACAGAATTTCCCCTTTTGCGGCCCGCTCGCGCAGGCCGGCCCGCGTGTCGAGCAAGTGCTTGATCTTGGTGCCCGAGAAGTACGCGTCGAGCACGAGGCCAGTCCGCTCGCGAAACAAGGGCTCGTGTCCGTCGGCCTTGAGCCGCTGGCAGATGCCGGCGCTGACGCGGCTTTGCCAGACGATCGCATTGGCCACCGGCCGGCCGCTGAGCGTTCCCACAGGATTGTCGTCTCGCGCTGATTGGTCACCCCGATCGCCGCGATGTCTCGGGCCGTCAGTTGCGGCCCGTTCGAGCGCCTGCCGAGCCACGTTGAGCTGCGAGGCCCAGATCACCTCCGGATCGTGCTCGACCCAGCCGGGCGCGGGCAGGATTTGCGGCAAACTCTTCCTGAGCCATGGCCACCGGCCGGCCATCGCGGCCAAAGACGATGGCCCGGCTGGACGTCGTGCCCTGATCGAGTGCGAGGATGTATTGGGGCATTACAGCCAACCCGCTAAGCACCCGATCCGAACCCGGCACGTTTCTACGCTTGATCACCGGCGGATGCGCTCACCGGCGAATCTCGGTCACGTCGGGCAATTCAACGTTTTCATGGAACGGCGCGTAACCGACGCAGCGCGTATACCAACTCTTACCGTCCTTTACCCAGGGCCCCTTGTGGCTAAAGTTGGCGTCGTGTCGATCCTCCCAGCGAACCTCCACAATCGCGAATTCGCGATTCTTGTAGAGAACCGCGTGCTCGCCGCGCATTATTCGCACATCGACCTGATCGATCAGTAACGAACCGTGGCGCAGGTGCAACGCTGCGATAGATCGATCGTATGCGTCGCGGTTGACTGAGGCACGAATTACGGGGTCGATCAACCGGTAGCAACACGCCGCGTCGCCTCGCGAAAGGCATTCATATAACGACAGGACGCGTCCGATGAGCAGCTTGACGTCGTGGTTGATTGGGCGTGCAGTTGCCATATTACGGTTGATCCGACGAGAGATGTGGCCGATACCAATGACCGCTGTCCGGGTCTCGATCTGCGCTAACCTTTACGTTGGTGCAAGTCGGCTTGTGATAAGTAATATACCACCGCCTCCATCCCGGATTGGAATTGGGTGGGAAATCCGTTGGCCGGTCATCGAGTTGGGCGACGGGATCTCGTCCCATCCCCAAGGGCGGAGTTCAGGGTCGAGTCCGTCGCGCGGATCTGGCCACAACTCGATGAAGTGCATTCATGACCCCGGCAATCCCGACTCACCAAATATAGCCTGCCGTTGATCGCATCGACAGCATTTTCAAGGGCAGCGTCATCATCTCTCCGATCGCGTCGTGTGACCGTCAACGCGCTTGCCGAAATGCTGCCGGAGCCGCTCGACGGTGTGCCCGACGGTTGAATCGATCTCGGCCGGCGCGAGCCGCCCTTCGGCCGCAAGCACCTGGGCCAGTTGCCGCAGGCAGCTGGCCGTCAGCCGCTCTTTGTATAAGAGCATCAAGCGGCGTTCAACCAGATCGTCCAGCCGCTGGGCCCACTCGTGGCGAATCGCCCAGCGCACGAAGGCCAAGGGCAGGGGGGTGTCGCACAAGCACTGCTCCCGATCGGCCGGTTCGGCAGCGGCCAGGATGTCGCGGGTTAGTGTCCCGCACAGGCGCCAAACGCTTTGCACGCCTGCAAGCGGCAAGCAAAGCTCGGCCGCAATGGCCGCTTGCGCGGCTGCCAATTCGTCAGGCGTGGGCGGATAATGCTCGCCGCCGGGAATGACGCGCGTCTGCGAATTGGCGACCGGCTCTTGGCCAATTTTTGCCAGGACCTCTGCGGCCGCTTCTTCGGCCAGCGCACGGCAAGTGGTGAGCTTGCCGCCGATAATCGAAAACAGCGGCAGTGGCGTGTTCTCGTGCAACCTGATCGAGTGCCGGCGCGTGATCGCTCCGGGAACCGCGGCATCGACAAAGGGCAGCGGCCGCACGCCGCTATAGGAAAACGCGATGTCCTCGCGCGTTAATCGAATCTGCGGAAACACCTCGGCGAGCGAAGCGATCAGGTAATCGATCTCTTCGCGGCTGGCCACGGCCTGGGAAGGATCCCCCTCGTAGGGCTCGTCCGTCGTGCCGACCAGGGTCATCCCGGCGAGGGGCAAGATGAAAAACGGCCGGCCGTCGGCCGCCTCGGCGTAGATTCCGCGTCCGTCGAGCGCGGCAATCAAATCGGCTCGAAGGGTCAACAAATGGCTCCCCTTGGTGCCGCCGATCAGCCGTGGCGCAGCCAACGGCAAGCGGGCCAGGGTCTGATCGACCCAGGCGCCGGTCGCGTTGACGATGGCAGCCGGCTCGAATGTCTCGACCACCGCCGCATCGCCGCGGCGGCGAATTTCGACGGCCTGGCCAGCCAGCCGCGCATCGTGATACGTGAGCACACGGACTTCATTGCCTTGCGCTCGGGCAGCCTGACAGGCATCGGCCAGCAACGCTAGCGTCAAACGCTCCGGATATGCGACTTGCGCGTCGAAATAAGCCGCCTGCCAGCGATAGCGCCGCGGATCGACCGGCGGCCCGGCCGTGACCGGTAGGATTCGATGCTTGGGCAAACTGCGATCGCGAGCATACGTGTCGTAAAGCCAAAGGCCCATCCGCACCAGCCACAAGCCGCGGTCCTGGTTCGCGCCTTCGCCGGCATCCCAACCGAGAAAGCGACGGGCCGACTGCCAAAGCCCGGTCCAGCGATGCCGCACCGGCACGAACAGCTCGAGCGGTCGCACGAACTGCGGTGCCAGCCGCAACAGTCGGCCACGCTCGGCGAGCGACTCGCGCACCAGGTCGAACTCGCCATATTCCAGGTAGCGCAATCCGCCGTGAATCAGTCGCGACGAATAAGCTGTCGTGCCACCGGCCACGTCGGCCGTGTCGACAACCACCAGCGACAATCCGTTCAGGGCCAACTCGCGGGCCAGCGCAGCCGTTGATGCCGGCGCCCAGAATCACCACGAGTGGACGTCCGCTGGTCATGCAGCGCATCCCATGCGCGGTTCAATCCTGGTTATTCAAGGTCCGTTGCAGGTGCAGCACATGGGCCCGCACGCCTTCCAACCCTGGATTGAGCCGCAAAGCCAGCCGGAAGCTATCGAGGGCCGCCTGGCGGTTGCCGAGCTGCAGGTAGCACTGTCCCATGCCGGTGGCGGCGGCAAAATGGAAGGGATTCAGTTCGAGCGTTTTCCGGCAGTCGCGTATCGATTGGTCGAATTGCCCCAGCCCGAAGTGTGCCACGGCACGCTGATTCCAGGCTTCGGCCAGCTCGGGCGAAGTCTCCAAGAGTTGGGTGGCATGCCGGGCTGCCTGCTGATAGCGCTGCGAGGAATTCAAGCGAATCAGTGTGCTCAGGCGCTTGCGCTGCGGAGCTGCGCCAGCGCGGGACCACAGCCAGCGGATGCCCTGTTCCGCGAGCTCTCGAACGCCCCGGTCGGTGTCGCAGAGTGCCCGGCCCAAGATGGCATTGGACTGGTAATCGCCGATCAATCCGAGCACCAGCACGGCGCCGCGCCGCGAAAGCCGATCGCCGTGGCAAGCAAGCCGCTCGAGGGTGCCTATTTCATAGCGGCCGGTCACCCGGTCCACCAGCGCATCGGAGTCCTGATCCGCCAGGTATTGCCGATAAAAGTCGTGCAGCAAGGGGGCACAGCGACGGTTCTTCATGACAAAATCCCAGCCTCCCAGTCCCTATTCCCGACAGGGCGATGGCCGCGCTGTCGAACAGATTCAAGTGTAATCAGCAGATCTTGGCCCACCAGCAAGAAACCGGCCTCCGCCGGACTGTTTTTTTCGATTGCCGAGCCCGAGATGACTTGGCCGGAGCACGCCGAGCGGCGAAAATGGAACCATGAGCGCTTCGTGCAAAATCAATGCGCGTCAGACGATCACGCTCGACGCCGGCGCGGCGGCACCGGCCCGTAGCGTCGCGCTGCCGGCTTCGATCCATGTGCTGGCTTCGACCGCTGTATTGCTGTCAATGACCTTGCTGGGCGTGGCGCCCGCCAGCGGCAAGGAGGGCGCAGCGCCGAATTGGTTCACCGGCCAGGCGTTCAGCCAACAACTGGAGCAATCCACGAACATCGCCTGTTCCGATCGTCCGCTGGCAACGGTGGTGCGAAATCTGGCCGAGGCGCAGCGAGTGGCAATGTGGCTGGACCGCCGAGTCGACCCCGAGCGGCCGCTGAGCCTGGCGATCCGCGGCGAGTCTCTCAAAGCCGTGATCGACCAGATCGCCGCCCGGGAGCAGTTGGGCGCTTCGGCCCTCGGCTCGGTTGTCTATTTCGGACCGCCTGAAGCGGCGGCCAAGCTGCGGACGCTGGCTTACTTGCGCGGGGAGGAACTCAAATCGCTGGCCCCGCCGCGCCGCAAAGAGCTGACCGAGTCACGACCCTGGCATTGGGCCGATCTGGCCACGCCGCGCGAACTGATCGCCAGCTTGGCGCGAGAAGGGCACGTCGAAATTCAATCGCTCGAGCGGATTCCGCACGATCTGTGGCCGGCGCGGATCTGCCGGCCACGACCTGGGTCGACCGGCTGACGCTGCTTTTGATTCAATTCGACCTGACGTTCAGCGTCGCTGCCGACGGCAAGTCGATTGAATTGGTTCCCGTCCCCCGAACCGTCGTGGCCAGCCGCAGCTACCCGAGCGGCGCGCGTGGGCCGCGAGAAAGTTGAAGTGCTGGCCCAGCAATATCCGCAAACGGCCCTGCGCCAGCAGGGAGACCACGTCGTCGCGGAAGGACGCGTCGAGGACTTGGAAGCCCTGTTCGCCGCGACAACCACCCGGCGAACCAAGACCAAGACGACCACGCCCGGCAAACAAGTCTTCAAGCTCTCGACCGAGCAACCGCTGGGCGCGTTAATCGAGGAGCTCGGCAAGCGGCTGGATCTCGATTTTCAACTCGATCGGGAGGAAATCGGACGCCGCGGCATCTCTCTCGACCAAACCGTATCGGTCAAGGTTGAAAACGCCTCGCTCGACGAATTGATCGACGCCGTGCTCGCGCCGGCGGGTCTCAAAGGGCATCGCCAGGGGCGCATCGTCCAGGTGGCGCCGGCAAAGTAGCCAGGCGTGCCACCCGCGCAAGGCCATCATGTCGGCCGCAAAGCGCAAAGTCTTACGGAATCGACATCTTCCAGCTCGAAGGTCGCTATTGCAAATTCCTTAGTTGCCGAAATAATTCAGTCGTGGCGCCAACTTTTTTCGGCGCACGTGCAAAGGAGTGCTATGCGACGTCGAAGGTGGACGGGATGGAGCTGCCTCGCGCTGCTCTGGCCCACCGTTTCGGCCGGCGCTGCCTTGGCCACATTCTTACCCGCCCCGGCGGCTGCCGGTGCGCCAGGCATGCTCGTTGGGCAATATGGCGCCGGCGGATCGGCGCACTACCCCAGTTCGTTCGTGGGTCATAATACGTTTTCCGGTGCATCGACGTCCTACTATCACGGGAACCAAAAATATCCGCTGATCGGGGGCGGCTACGTGCCTTATTACGGTGCGTACGCCATCGGCGTGCCATATAGCCCGTATTATTACGGCACCTTTGGCATGCCCCCATTGTTCGTGCCCGCCGACACCTTGTTCGGACCGGGTCCGCTCATGCAGAACATCGGCAACCTGGCCCCGGCCGATGACGGAGGTCGCGGTGCGAATCTGCCGCCGGGGCAGAAGAAGGTGCGGGCAACCAATGCCGCGTCGAAAGCGCGGGCCGGCAAGTTCCTGCAATCCGGGGACACGCAGTTTGGAAAGCAAAAATTCCATCAAGCGCCGAGCGATACCGCGAAGGTGCCGTTGCCGCGCCCGATGTCGCGGATTGCTTTTTCCGGCAAGCCTTTGCCCAGGTTGCGATGGGCCAGTACGAGGCCGCCTCGAAGGCAATTCAACGCGGGTTGCGGCTCAAGCCCGATTGGGCCGATTCAGATTTTACGCTCGTCTCGCTCTACGGCGCCGAACATCACCTGACGAAGCTTTCGCACCGCGAAGCATTGGCCCAGGCCATCGAGCAAAGCCCGCTCGATGCCGGCCTGCACCTGGCCATGGGGGCCATACTGTACTTCGATGGCGAGCAGGAACGATCGCGGTTGTTCTTCGAGCGGGCCGCGCAGCTCAGGCGCGCAACGACGACCATCAACTGGATGGGTTTCTCGCGCCCAGGCCGGCCGGTGCCGAAAAGGTCGGTGCCGACAAGGCCGACGTCGAAAAGGGGCCGGCCAAACTGCCGGGCCGCGCCAACCTCTAGCCACACTGCTGCCCTAGCTGCCGTGTTGCTGCATTCACGATGCTTCTTTGCCGCGCTGCCGGCAACGCACAAGAACTGCCCGCCGCACGTACTGCAAATAGCGGAGCCGCCCCGGCCGAATAATGAGTTCTCGGTTAGACCGGCGGCCGGCAGCGGCGGGTGGGCCCGCGGTGCACGCAGTTCCTCGTTTTGACGGCGCGCTTTGCGCCTTCCATTCATCACATCCGGCATTGCTAGTTCGACCGGACGGGTCGGCAGAACCGTCCGGTTCACCCGCTGCGGAATGGTCTGCTATAGTTACACGGGATCGATCAACAAGCCGCTCTCAGGCTCCGTCAATGCGGCCAACCACAACCACAATTCGAGCGCTCGTGGCCGTGCTGGTCGTCGCCGCCTTGCTGGGCGGCGGGTACGCCGTCGTGGCTTATACGCGCCGTCTTGCGCAGCGGCCCGTTGCCGGACAATCGCGCAGTGCGTCGACGGCTAGCTCCTCCGTCGAAGCCAACGCCGTCGAGCTGTCCTCGCGGACGGCGGAACTGGCCCGGATCAAGACGGCCGAAGCGGTCGTCTCGCAGCGGCCGCGCACGCTCGAGCTGCGCGGATCGCTGGCCATCGACCCCAATCGGCTGACGCACGTGCATGCCCGATTTCCGGGTCAAATCGTCCAATTAGCCACGGTCGAGGGGGGCAACGGCGCACCCAATGCGGTCGGCAAACCGCTGGGCTTCATGGATCACGTCACCAAGGGTCAGGACCTGGCGGTGCTGTGGAGCAAAGACCTGGGCGAAAAGAAGAGCGAGCTGGTCGACGCCTTGGCCCGGTCGCGTTTGGACCGGCAAGCCTTGAGCCGGCTGGAAGAGCTGTACAAGCGTGGAGCCACGAACGAACAGTCGGTCCGCGCCGCGGAGCTGCAGGCCGAGCTCGACGATATCGCTGCCCGCCGCGCGGAACGCACCTTGCGTTCCTGGATGTTGACGCAGGAAGAAATCGACCTGGTCACCGCGGAGGCCGGCCGGCTGAGCAAGCGCGAAGAACGAAAGCCCGAGCTGGACACCAATTGGGCACGACTCGACATCGTGGCCCCGATCGAAGGCACGATCGTGGAAAAGAACGTCGTGATCGGCGACATCGTCGACACCAATACGGACCTGTTCAAGATCGCGGACCTGACGGTCTTGAACGTCTGGCTACATGCCTACGAAGAAGACCTGCCCTACCTGGCAAAACTGCCCAGGCCAATCAAGACACGCATTCATCTGCCCTCCAGCCCCAGTCTCGGCAGTCTCGACGGCACCATCGACCGCATCGGCGACATCATCGACCCGAACGAGCACATGGCACTCTTGATCGGCACGATCGACAACGCCAAGGGCGACTTGCGGGCCGGGCAGTTCATCACCGCATCCGTGCAGATTCCGCCGGAACAGGGCGTTGTCGAAATTCCGACAAAGGCCCTGGCCGACGACGGCAACCAGAGCTACGTCTTCGTGCAGCCCAGCCCCGATGAACTGCGATACGTCCGCCGGCGCGTCTCGGTCTGCGCGGCGCTTCTACGACGTGGTGTTCATCCGCAGTCAATTGAGCGAAGCCCAGCGTAGCCAGGGGTTCACCGAGCTGCACCCCGGCGAGCGCGTCGTCTCCAGCGGCATCTCGCAACTCGAGGAAATATTGCAGAGCCGCCAAGTCTCCGAACCGGATAAACCTTGAAGCGCAGGCAGATCTCATGGTCGCCCGGTTGATTCAATGGTCGGTCAACAATCCGCTTATCGTCGGCTTGCTGACGATTGCGCTGGCCTGCGCCGGCGCGTATGCTTTCAGCCAAGTCAATGTCGAGGCGTATCCCGACCCGGCGCCGGCCATCGTCGAGGTCATTGCCCAATACCCGGGCGCTCGGCCGAGGAGATGGAGCGGCTGGTCACCGATTCCGCTCGAAGTCGCGCTGTCCGGGCATGCCCGGGCTGAAAGACATGCGCAGCAAATCGCTGTTCGGGCTGTCGTACGTCAACATGCAGTTCGACTACGGCTTCCACTACCTGGCCGCTCGCCAGGAAGTGATCAACCGCATGAGCTATCGCCGAGCTGCCGCCGACGGTGACGCCGCAAATCTCGCCGCGATCGCCGATCGGCGAGATCTTGCGGTACGCGGTGACCGGCCCCAAGGACTGCGCAAGGGCAACGATCTCTATTCGCTCAACGACCTGCGGTCGGTGGAAGACTGGACGCTGGAACGCGAGTTCCGCCGCATTCCCGGCATTGCCGACGTGGTCAGTTTCGGCGGCACTGTCAAGCGCTACGAGATCCAGCCCGATCCCGACCGGCTGAAACGCTATGGCATCACGCTGGATCAACTGCAAAACGCCATTGCCGCCAGCAACGACAACGTCAGCGGCGATTACCTGGTGCAGGGCGAATCGGCCGCCGTGGTGCGCGGCATGGGCTTGATCGGCCGCGGACGCGACCCGATGCAGCACATCCTGGGCATGAAACCGCCGAAGAGGCCGTCAAGTACCTGCGCGCCGAAGAGCAGCGGCGGCTGCAAGCAGATTCGGCAAATCGTGCTGAACACCACCAACAACCTGCCGATCCGCGTCGACGATGTCGTCGAGGGCGGGCCCGCTCAAGCCGGGCGAGGAAATCTCGAACCGCGGCGTGGTCGTCAGCAATCTGACCCGGCTGGGAAAGGTGGCCCTCAGCCGTCCGCAAACGGCAACGCCGACGGCGACGTGATCGCTGGACGACAAGGGCAACGCGCAGTGGGTCGACGAAGACGAAGTCGTGCAGGGCCTGGTCCTGCTGCGCAAGGGAGCCGAGTCGCTGCCGACTCTGAAACTGGTCAAAGCCAAGATCGAGGAACTGAACGACACGCCCGGCCGCCTGCCGCCGGGAGTCAAGATCGAGACCGTTCTACGATCGGACCGACCTGATCCACTCGACGACCGACACGGTCGAGGAAAACCTGGTGGTCGGCATGGTGCCTGGTGACCGTGATCCTGCTGATGTTCCTCAGCAACGTCCGCAGCGCGATCATCATCGCCATCAATCTGCCGCTTGGCGCTGTTGTTCGCCTTCTCGGTCCTGTATGTGCGCGGGCGAGTCGGCCAACCTGCTGTCGATCGGCGCGGTCGATTTCGGCATCATCGTCGATTCGACGGTCATCATGGTCGAGAACATCTACCGCGTGCTGAGCACCGGCAAGTACGCCGAACTGCCGCTCGGACAGCGGATCGTGCGCGCGGCCAGCGAAATCCAGCGGGCCTTGTTCTTCTCGACGCTGATCATGGTCTGCGCCATGCTGCCGCTGTTCACGATGCGCGGGCCCGAAGGCCAGTTGTTTCGGCCCATGGCCGAAACGTATGCCTTCGCCATCGGCGGCGCTTGCTGCTGGCGCTGACCATCGCGCCGGTCTTGTGCCTGGTACTGTTTCAAGCCATCTGAAGCCGTCGCACGACAATTTCTTCGTGCGGTATCCTCAAGACGCGGCTACTTGCAGCAATCTCGAACGCTGCCTGAACCATCGCTGGCTCGTCGTCGGCGTGTTCGGCATGTCTGATTGTCGGGACCCTTGGCTGCTGCCCGTGCTGGGCCGCGAGTTCATGCCGGCCCTGGAAGAAGGCCATCTCTGGATCCGCGGCATCTTTCCCGTCAGCGTCTCGCTGCGATGAGAATGCCGAAAAATCGCGACTTGCCCGCGCGATCATGCGGAAGTATCCGGAAGTCGAACTGGTCGTCTGCCAGCTCGGCCGCCCCGATTCGGGCACCGACCCCACCGGCTTTTACAGCGCCGAGTTCTTCGTGCCGCTGAAACCGCAGAAGATTGGCCCGCCACGGTCGCCGCCACCGGCTGGCGGCGCTGTTCGGCCGCTCAGCGCCCGCGCACCAAGCCGGAATTGATCCAGGCGATGAGCGCCGAACTGCGCCGAAGCTCTGCCGGGCGTCAATTGGAACTTTTCGCAAGTCATTCGCGACAACGTGCTGGAAGTGCTCTCCGGCGTGCAGGGCGAGAACTCGGTCAAGATCATCGGGCCCGATTTGGACGAGCTGGAAGCAACTCGGCCAACAAGGTCGTGACCGGCGATCGCCGAGGTGCCCGGCATCAAGGACGTCGGCTACTATCGGATCAAGGGCCAGATCGAATCTCGAACTGCCGATCGATCGCAATAAGTGCGCGCTGTGGAACGTCAGCGTGGCCGATGTTCACAACGTGATCCAAACGGCCATCGGCGGCAAGACCATATCGCAGATGATCGAGGGCGAAAAATCGTTCGACATCACGCATTCGCTGGCCAGAGCGGTTGCGGCGCGACGAAACCGACGATCCTCGATATCCCGGTGGATGTCACCGGCACCTGGTGACCAGCGGATCGCGAGCAGCTGCGAATCGACCCGTGTCCGGATCGATCGACCGGCCTGGCCTCGACCGGCTTCAGCAACTCGCTGCCCTCGCTCACCGGCAGCACTCGCAGCGCGGCACCGCTCGAAACTACTGACCACGCCGCGCGAACGGCTGGGCGACCTGGTCACGCCGCAAGGCAGCGATCCCGACGGGCCGCTCGGATCCCAAGGGCGAGTTCGTCCGCAACGGCGCTTCGACGATCTCCCGCGAACAGGGCACGCGCCTGATGGCCGTCAAGTTCAGCGTTCGCGACCGCGACCTGGCCGGCGCGGTCAGCGATGCGCAACGCGCAGGTCAGCAGAACCTGATTCCGCTCGGTTATCGCGCCGAATGGAGCGGCGAATTCCAGCAGATGGAAGAAGGCGAACGGCGGCTGATGTTCATCATCCCGCTGTCGCTGGCTCTGATCTTCATGCTGCTGTATCTGGCCTTCCATTCGCTCCTCGACGCCGTGGTCGTGCTTGTCAACGTGCGTCGAGCTGTCGCTGGGCGGGATCTGGGCCCTGTTTCTCACCGACACGAATTTCAGCATTGCGGCGGCCGTCGGCTTCACGTCGATCTTCGGCGTGGCCATCATGGACGGCCTGCTGCTGGTCTCGTCGTTCAATCAGCTGCGAGCCGACGGACTGCCGCTGCGCGAGGCGATCATGCAAGGCGCCGAGACGCGCGGTGCGGCCCGTCATGATGACCGCCCTGACGGCCATCTTCGGACTGCTGCCGGCCGCGCTCTCGACAAGATCGGCGCCCAAACGCAAAAGCCTCTGGCCATCGTGGTCGTCGGCAGCATGATCACGACGCTGTTTCTTGACCCGCTATTTGATGCCGGTCCTGTACAGCTTTTACGGCGACCGCGAGCCGCCCGAATCGGCCGGCGACCTGGCTCACTAATGCGTCCAACTAAAGAACTACGCCTTGAGCACGCAAGTCTGGCGGCAAATAAGGAAGTTCTTGCCGCCGTCCCCGTGCAGGGCATTCAGCCGTTTCCAGTTAGCTCGCCCGCTAGCAGCTTGGCAGCCCGGCATCACACCTAAACCGCTGCCTCAACACAGGTTAAGCAGCGTACTGGCAGCCTGGGGGCCGCGACAATCCGCCCCGTTCGCCTCATCTTTCCTCGCTGCCCCAGCCGATAAGATCCGAAAGAGCCGCAAACTTTGCCAACCGCTACGGCCACTGGCTGCCACGAAGTTGGAAACGGGGTCGATCTTGTCGGACACGTTCGAGCACCGAGCGAAGCCACTGCGCACGCGCATCGGGTCGCGGCCCGAGCCGCCGCGCAGCTGTGGCTGGCTGGCCGTGCTGGTGTGGCCGGCTGTTCGGCGCCCATCTTGCCACAGCCCCAAGCCCGGCCCGCTGGCCGATCCGGCTGAACTGGCCCGAGTCCAACGCGTGTCGGCGAGCCCGCCGCAACAAGCGGCTGCCAACGCGGCGACCAGCGACGATCCGGTTCGCTTGCCCCCTATCGAGCAAGTGACCTTATGTCGCGCTCCGAGCACCTCCAGGCACGCTGCCGGGCAGCGCAATCCATGGCCCCCAGGGCGAGGAATTGCCGAATCTCACCGGTCGGCCGATGCAGACCTTGTCCGACCGGTTGAAGATTCCGGCCGAACTGCCCGGTGCCACGGCCACGCCGTTGCTGTTGCCGCCCATCGATCTCAACAATTTGGAGCAGCGGAGCGAGATCGTGGACAGGCTGTTTCCCGAATCGTCCGCCAACGCCTCCGATTGCGCCGCCGGCCGACATTCAGCGGCGGCCGGCCATGACGCTGCAACAACTCGAAGACCTGGCCATTGCCAACAATCCGACACTGGTGCAAGCGGCCGGCAACATTACGGCCGCCGAGGGCATCGCAATCCAGGCCGGAACGCATCCGAATCCGATCATCGGCTACGAGGCGGACACCGTCGGCTCGTTCTACACGCGCGATTATCAAGGCGCCTAGCGCAGCAGTTGGTGAAGACCGCCGGCAAGTTGGGCCTGCAGCGCGGGGTCGCGAACATGGATTTCATGAATGCTCAATTGCAACTGCGGCGCAGCAGGGCCGACGTGCTGCGCAAGTCCGGGCCGGTTATTTTTCCGTGCTGGTAGCCCAGGAAAGCATCGCCATCAACGCGGCGCTGGTGCGCTTCACGAACGAGGCCTACCGCATCCAGGTCGAACAGCTCCAGTTTGGTCAGGCCACCGCCTACGAACCGGCCGCATGCGCGACGCTGGCGGTGCAAGCCCGGGCGGCCCTCGTCCAGGCCCAGAATCGCTACGTCTCAGCCTGGAAGCAGCTCGCCGCGGCGGTGGGCATTCTCGACTTGCCGCCGGCCGAGCTCGAAGGCCGGGCCGACATGCCGGTGCCCGTGGTCAGTTACGACTCGCTGCTCGTGCAGATCCTGAACTTGCACACCGATGTGCTGGCGGCTCGCAACATGCAAACCCAGGCCCAGCTGCAACTGCGTCTGCAACGCGTCACGCCGATTCCGGACTTGAATGTGTACGGCACGTTTCAGCAAGACTTCACGACTCCGGGCTTCGCGCAGGACCTCGTACAACGTGCAAGTGGGCGTGCCCGTGCCGGTGTTCGATCGCAACCGCGGCGGCATCATGTCCGCCGAGGGACGCCTGCGCAGCGCGGCCGAGCAGATCCGCTCGATGCGCAACCAGTTGAGCGGCGCAGTTGGCCGATGCCTTCGAGCGATTCGAAACCAACCGCATCCAGGTCCAATTCTACCGCGAACAGATCCTGCCCGACCTGGCCCGCGCCTATCGGGGCGTTTACGAGCGACACCAACAGCAGCCCGATGCAGTCGGTTTTGGCGACATCATCGTGGCGAAGCAGAATTTCGGCGTCGGCATCGCCACCTACATCAGCGGCCTGACGGCGCAGTGGGTCGCCGTAACGGACATCGCGGCCCTGTTGCAGCTCGACGATCTGCGCAAGCTATACGAAATGGCGCCGATTCCTCCGCCGCCGCTCGACAACCGGCCGGCGGCGCCCGACATGCAGCAACCCCCAATACCCAAGTAACGGTCCCAAGTAACTGTCCAGGAATACCATGCACCGCACGTTCGCCACAACCTGCCTGATCTCGCTGACGATGCTCGTGAGCATCGCCCGCGGACAAGCCGGCGCGCCCGGCGGTGTTGCCTCGCCACCACCCAGCGGGTTCAAGGCGGCGTCGGGCTCGTTCATTCCTGCCTGGTCGCCGGGCGCACGGCCCGGTCGACGTCGTTCGGCGAGCCGGAGCCGGTGCAAGCCGCGCCGGCCACGGTCAACGCGGGAGTTCCACCCGATCCGGACCCGGCGCGTTGGGGCGATTACGGCCAACCCGGCAGCGTGCCGGTGGCCCTGCCGCCGGTCGAGTACTCGCTCGTCGGGCCGCCGCGCGGTTGGATCCAGCCCACCGCGCCGCCCGAATATCGGGCAGTCGTCTCCGATCCGGACTCGGTGCCCGACAACGACATCACCCTCACGCAGGTCATCGACTTGAATCGCGCCGACGGCCTGGCGCCCAGCGGCGTGTTCGGCGCCGTGACGCTGCCGACCGGCCGCTTCATGGCCTCGTATGGCTACTTGCAGAATTCCTACGACCACAACTTCGTCGGCACGCACGAGGTCAGCAATGCCAGCGTGCTGGCCAAATATCCTTTGCGCCCATGCGCGGGCTGAGCGACAGCCAGGTCGCTACGGTCACCTACGGCGTCACCGACGACGTGACAATCACGGGCAGCTTGCCATTCCAGCACAACCAAATCGATTTTGCCCAAGCCGGCGGCGCCAGCCACGCCGCCGTCTTTACGGACCCGGGCGACATCCACTTGAGCATGCTCTACGTCCTGCGGCGCACCGAGCAGGCACAGTGGCACGCAAATATCGGGGTGAGCGTGCCCGTCGGATTCTTGCAAACCTTGACCGACTTGCAGAACCCGACCTTTCCGACCCTGCCGACCTACCCCTTGCGGACCAGCTCTGGCACGTACGATCTGTTGCCGGGCCTGACGTATCGCGGCCAGACGGACCGCTGGTCGTGGGGAGCGCAGGCCAGCGGCGTCGTCCGCTTGGGCTTCAACACGCTTGGCTACAAGCTGGGCGACCAGGTCGACATGACCGTTTGGGGATCGCGGCTCTGGACGCCCCGGATCAGCACGTCGGCACGGTTGGACAGCAATATCTGGGGGAACATCGCCGGCCTGGACAACCGGCTCAATCCGG
This sequence comes from uncultured Planctomycetia bacterium, assembly GCA_963699445.1. Classification (GTDB taxonomy): domain Bacteria; phylum Planctomycetota; class Planctomycetia; order Pirellulales; family PALSA-1355; genus CAWCAX01. The sequence continues at coordinate 343,046 of CAVOTX010000009.1, read as the reverse complement.
CCCTGTCGCCGACGAATGCGACTTTGCTGCAAGGCGGCCGCCGCATCAACTTGCTCTTCGGCCTGAATTACTACATTCCCGCCACGCGGGTTCCGGGCCAATACTTGACGGTCGAGGGCGGGCTGCCCGTGTTCCAATCGCTCGACGGCCCGCAGTTGGGTCTGAGTTGGATTTTGAACGCCGGCTGGAACATGGTCTGGTAGAGTGGCCGGCGCAGGCAGCCGCACCACACGCGGCCTCGGGTGCCGATTTCTTGCCGAGCAGGACGTGCCTCTTTCCTGCTGCTTTACGTCTTTTTCGTTCGAGGCTTAACGTCATTGATCTTCCTCGACGAAGACGTTTTCACCGCAGAGGTCGCGGAGGGCCGCAGAGGGGATTTCGCGCGCATTATTCTTCCTCTGCGTGCCTCTGCGACCTCTGCGGTGAGATTTCTTCTTTGTTGCCTGAGCGGTTCGCGCGCAGATTCGCACGGTCGAGCGCGATCGGCTCCGGTGTAAAATGCTTCTTCTTCATGAACTCGGCCCTCCTGGTCAAAATGCAAGGTAACAAATTTCCTCGCATCCGACATGGATCAAGATCGGGGGAGCAGGTCAGGTAACGGGTAGGCCTTCCGCAGGAAGTCGGCGGTGCTGCTGGAGTGAAGGACGAGGCGTAGCCGATTCACGGCTGCGACGCGTGCTTCAAGATGAAATCTACAACCGGCTTCGGATCGTCGAGGCCGTGCGGGTGGTGGCCGACTCCGGGCTTGTGGATGATTTGAATTTCGCCCCCGAGTTGCTGATAGCGTTGCTCGATGAGGGCCGAGTTTTTTGCCGGTGGCACCACATCATCCGCATCACCGATGACGTGGATGATCGCCACCTTCCCCTTGGCCAGCGGGGCGAGCGTATCCACCGGGTTGCCGCGATACGCCAGCGCCTCGGCCTCGTCTTTGAAGCCGTAAGCCTTCATCAGGCTGGCCCATTCGCCCGCGTTGCCTTTGCCATAGCCGTTTCCGCCCAAAGCGACTTTGATATCGCACGCCGGAGCGTCGCCGTAAATGACAGCCACACATTCCGGACGCTCCGAGGCAAAGCGATACGCGTAGAGCCCGCCGCGGCTAAGGCCGATCAGTGCCGCCTTTTTCGCCAGCCCATGCTCGATCAAGAGGTCATAGAACGCATTGAAATGCTTCACCGCGCTAGGACTGCCGAAGGTGTTGCCTACGACGATGTGGACGTGGTGAAAACCCGCCGCCAACAGTTGCGGCGCGGCGCACCGCTCGGTGAAGGCGTCGGGGAATTCCATGCACCACGACCACGGCTGGCCCGGCAGCGCCGTCTTCGGCTCCACGACCCACGCCACACAGCCGTCGGCCTGAAACTTGTGCCGCTTGCAGCCGTGCCACTCGTCGATCGTCTCGCCGGGAAAGGAAAGCTCTGCAAAAGCGCGGCTGCAAAGGAGTCGCGATGAGCGCCAGAGAGATAAAGATCAGTTTCATGCTACGTTTCTTGCTTGAGTCACTGGAAACGCGGGGGCATCAAGGGTCAGGGCATCAAGGGTCAGAACTATTTATCAAATCGTTCTGACCCCTTTTCTCCCTTTTCCCAGGTCTCGGTCCAGATGCAGCCGGCCCAGGAGAAGCCCACGCCAAAGCCGGCCAACAGCGAGCGCATGCCGGGACGCAACCGGCCGGACGAGCGCAGGTCGTTGATCAATAGCGGCAACGTCGACGAGACGGTGTTGCCCACCATTTCCAACAGCGTCGGCATGCGCTCGGCGTCGAGATTCATTTGCTGCCGCAACTGCTCGAGCAGCTTGAGCGTGGCCTGATGCATGAGAAACAAGTCCACGTCCGCTTCGCGCAGTTGCGCTGCTGCGAGCACCTGCTGGACCAGCCGCGGGATAATCTCCAGAGTCAGGTTGAGGATGCCCGGCCCGTCCATATACAGCCGGCTGGGCCAGCGCCAGCGAGTGCGGGGCTTGATGGCTTGTTCGATCGGCCGGGCGCCGCCGCTGCGGACCAGCAGCGTGTCGGCAGCGCGGCCGTCGGTGCCAAAGGCGAATCCGCACAGCGACGGCGCGTCGGCCGCCTCGATCAGCGTGGCGGCGGCTCCGTCGCCAAAAATGGTCCGCAGCGAGCGATCTTCCGGGGCGATGTATTTCGAGTAGGTCTCGGCCGTGATCAGCAGCACCCGCTGGGCCGCTCCGCTGCGAATCAGGCCATCGGCCAAGGACAAACCGTAAACGAAGCCCGAGCAGCCGAGATTGAAATCCAGGGCGCCGATCGAAGTCCGCAGCCCCAGCCGATGCTGCATCAGGCAGGCCGTGGTGGGCAGCGGATAATCGGGCGTCTGCGTGCAGAGCAGCAGGAAATCGATCGACTCGCGCTCGATGTCGAACTGGGCGAACAGTTTTTCGGCGGCGGCCACGCCCAGGTCCGAGGCACATTCGCCGGGCGCCGCAATGTGCCGCTGCCGGATGCCCGTCTTGGCGTAGATCAGGTCCAGATTCCAGTGCGGAAACTCGACCGCTAGCTGGGCATTGGTTTCGATCCGCTCGGGCAAATGAACGGCGATCGGACCGACTGCTGCGAATTTCACCGCGCGCGAGCCTCGAATCGTGGAATCGGTGGGAAACGGGTGAGGGGTCAATCGGCCGCGATCGCCGCCGGCCTTGAACGGGGGCGAGCATGCGGGGCTGCACGCTGGAGGCGATCCAAGCTACCATAGCCCGCGATTGAAGGTCAATTGCGGTGCAAATACTGGCCGCACGTCGAGTTCCGCGCGCAGCCGCCGGCGGCCTTGGGCCTGACCGGATGGTTCGCACGTGTCCCGCTTCGCGGGTCCCCCCGAGAGAGCATCTCTTGACGCCCGGGCGACCGCACGATAGCCTTCGCGCCGCATTTCTCGACCTGGCGACGGTTCCCTCGCGCCCCCTGTCCCTGATCGATCGCGCGCAGCGCTTGAGCGTCTTCTGGAACGAACTGCTTGTCTCGTGGAATGAAGGAAACCGCTGGTATGAAGTGCCGAGCATGCTGGGCCGACAAGGCCTACGTTCGCCAGGCCAGAGGCTGGCGTGAAATCGCGATGACCTGGCTGGGATTCGTGCCGCTCAAGTGTCAACATTGCTACCATCGTTTCTCGGTCCTGCGGCTGATGACGCTCGGGCAGCAGCTCACGCCGCCGCCGCGAAAGGCCTTGCCTGCACGCCACGAACCGGTTCTCCAGGCTTACCCGCAGCATTCCAGCGAGAGCACCGCGGCGGTGGCCACCCGGCAACTGCAGCGCTAGCTGAATATCGAACAAGGGACACGCGCGACCGAGGGCAGCCGCCCATCGCAACACGACCGCCACAAACAGCCGTCTCGCGCGGCTGTGCCCGAGATGGGACCGACCGCAGGCACCGACGGAGCCGTCACCGTGGATCGAACCGAATCGCTGGTCGACATCCATTGCCACCTCATTCCCGGCATCGACGACGGCGCCAAGAATTGGAGCGAAACCCTGGCCATGGCCCGCATGGCGGCGGCCGACGGCATCGGCACCATCGTCGTGACCCCGCACCAACTGGGCGGATACCCGCAAAACGACGGCCAGACCATCCGCGCCCGCACGCACCAACTGCAAGAGTTCTTGAATCAGCATCAGGTGCCGCTGACCGTGCTGCCGGGGGCCGACGTGCGGATCGAGGCGGGCATGGTGGCCAAGCTTCGATCGGGCGAGGTGTTGACACTGGCCGATCGGCGGCAGCACGTCCTGTTGGAGTTGCCGCACGAAATGTACATGCCGCTGGAACATCTGCTGGCCGAGCTGAAGGCGGCCCGGTTGGTGGGAATCCTCTCGCATCCGGAGCGCAACTTGGGTATCCTGGCCGAGCCGCGAGTCGTCGCCCCGCTGGTGCAGGAGGGCTGCTTGATGCAAATCACGGCCGGCAGCCTGCTGGGTGCGTTCGGTCCGCAAGTGCAGCGGTTCAGCGATTGGCTGGTGACCGAAGGGCTCGTGCATTTCGTGAGCAGCGACGCCCACGGTCCGAAGAACCGGCGCCCCTTGCTGCGCCAGGCGATGGAGCGCGTGGCCCAACTTGTCGGCCGCGAGTCGGCCGGCCAGCTCTGCTGCGGCAACCCGGCTGCCGTGGCCCTGGGACAATCGGTTGCCGGCGGCAGGCGGCAGGGCAGGCCCGCGCGAGCTGCCGGTTGGTTCGGATGGAAGCGAGCTGGCTGATGCGACTCGCTCCCCAATGCGCCGCCGCTCTCGCCGCCACGATCCTGACGGCGGTGCTGCCCGCCGCCGCGCCGGCCCGGGCCGGCGGCTGGGCCGACGAGCGCACGAGCGGCCCCTTCGTCTGCCACGCCGATTTCCAACTGAACGAATACGAATCGCTGTTCGCCGAACTGGCCCAGTTGCAGCTCGACCTGTCGCGCACCTTGGGTGTCGCCAATGCCCGCGAGCCGGTCGAAGTCTTCTTGTTCCATAGCGAGCAGACGTACCGCCACTACCTCGAGTTGCGGTTACCCCATGTGCCCTACCGCCGAGCGCTGTTTGTCAAAGGCGGCGGGCCCGGCAAAGTCTACGCCTACCAGAGCAAGGATCTGGCCGTCGACGTGCGGCACGAGAGCACGCACGGCCTGTTGCACTCGGTTCTGCCGCTGGTGCCTTTGTGGCTCGACGAGGGATTGGCCGAATACTTCGAGGTGCCGGACGATCAGCGGGCATTCGGCAATCCGCACCTGAAGTGGATCCGGCTCGACGCCCGGCTGGGGCGGATTCCCAAACTCGTGCAGATCGAAGCCAAGCGCGACGTGTCGGAAATGAACAGCACCGACTACCGCCACGCCTGGGCCTGGACCCACTTCATGCTGCACGGCCCGCCCGAAGCGCACGAAGAGCTGGTCAAGTTTCTGGCCGACATCCGTGCGAGCAATCCGCCGGGAAAACTCAGCGAGCGTTTGGAGCGGCGGTTGCCCGGCGTCGACAAGCGCATCGCCGACCATTTCAAGAACTGGAAGCGCTAGCCGCCTGGTCGCGTGTCCCGCGATCCCGCCTAGGACCGCAGGAAAAATAACTTCGGCTTCCGGGAGACCCTCACCCTGCCCTCTCCCTGGAGGGAGAGGGGTTGGGTGCCGGAGTCGTTCTTCGTTCACACCTCAGTACATGCGATCCTTTTCGGCGAAGAAGATGTTGAGGATCGAGTTGCGCACCCCGGAACCGGCCGGGATCTGCTCGCGGCCGTGCCAGCTCTTCTTGCCCAACGAATTGGAGACGGCGAAGGCATAGCCGCTGTTCGGCTGGAAGGCAAACTGCTTGACCTTATCGAAGCGCCCGTGCCAGGAAAAAAGCCCCTCGAGCGACTTGAAGCGACGCCGGTAGACCGCCGTGCCCAAATCCAACTGCGAACGATCGGCCGGAATGTAAATCTGCATGGTGACGATCTTCGCCCGGCCGTCCGGATGCGGCGCGATTTCGTAGCCCTCCCGGTCGCGGAACAGCGACGGCTTGGTGTAGCTGACGATCTGCTCGACGTCCTGCGGGGGACAATGGAAGCGCCGGGCCAGGTCGGTCGCCAGCTTGCGGAACACCGCGACTTTCAGCTCCGGCGCGGAGAGCGCGGCGGCCACGCCCGACCACAGCCGGCGCTGCGCCGGCGGAAGTCGCGAGAGCCCCTCGCTGCTCAGCGGGAGCACGTCGCGGGTGCTGACTCCGGCGGCATTCTGGTGTTTTTTCAGCGACAAAGGCTGGTAATTCTGCGGAGCCGGCATGGCCGCCATCATTTCCGCGTAGATGTCGTCGGGAAAAATGCTGTCCAGGTAGAAGTGGGAATACGGCTCGTCGCAACTCGGCGTGCAGTCGAGCTGATCGAGCAAGTGTTCCAAGATTTGAGAACAGACCTGGTCTGTCTGCGGTTCGACAACGGTCGCCATTTGCTGGCCCTCTCGGCTCGACTCGGAATCGTAGACTGTGCAACCGGAATAATCGTTAAAGTCACGCGCGGATCTTGAGCGAAAACGGCGAGAACTCGCCGTTTCAGTCGCTTGCGCCTTACCCGGCTTACGAGGTTTGCCAGGTTGACCCGGCCTCAACCTGGCTGTCGGGGGCATGGGCCGCTTTGCCGGATCCGCCCGGGTGATTCCCCAGGCAAGTCCCTCCAGGCAAGCGCTTGCATCGGCCGCAATCGTTTCCGATACTAATCAGCTACTAATCAGCAGATTTTGATGCGTTGGGAATCGTCGAAGATCGTTGCCGCTTGCGACCGCTTGTGCCCCCAGGGAACATCGCGATGCTGACGCTGGTCGATCGACAGACTCGCCGCGAGTTCTTGCGGGTTGGCGGACTTACGCTGGGCAGCCTTTCGCTGGCCGACCTGCTGGCTGCTCGCAGCCAGGGGGCCAGCGCCGATCCGCGACAAGTCGGTGATCTTCTTGTTTCTGCAAGGGGGCCCGTCGCAGTTCGAAACGTTCGATCCCAAGATGGACGCCCCGGCCGAGATCCGCAGCGCCACCGGCGAAATCCCCACGACGCTGCCCGGCGTGACTTTTGGATCGACTTTCCAGCGGCTGGCGGGACTGGCGCACAAGTTCAGCATCGTGCCGCTCGTTCCGCACGGGCGACGGGAATCACGACATCAAGCCGATCGTCGGCAAGGACACCGCGGCGCCAATCTCGGGTCGATCTATGCGCGCGTGGCCGGCGCCAATCATCCGCGGACCGGCATGCCCAGAAACATTGCCTTGTTTCCGCGGGCCATCGATCCGGCGGCCAAGGCGCCGGAGATGGGCTTCGGCAAGTTCGATGCGACGGGCAGCGTGGGCAGCGCCTATGCGCCCTTCATGCTGGGTGGCGACGGCAACTTTCAGCGAGATCTGGTGCTAAAGGTCCCAGGCGAGCGACTGACCGACCGCCGCGTGCTGCTGGGCGAGCTCGATCGGTTGCGCCGCCAGGTCGATTATCCGGCCGGCTTGGAATCGCTCGACAAGATGCGCGCCCAGGCCTTCGACACGATCCTGGGCGGAGCGGCCGGGGCGTTTGACCTGGCGCGCGAAGATCCGCGGACGATCGCCCGCTACGATACCAGCGGCCTGATCCGGCCCGACCGCATTTCCACCAAGTGGAACAACCACAAGAACTACGTCGATCATGCCACCACGCTGGGCAAGCTGTTGTTGCTGGCCCGGCGGCTGTGCGAAGCCGGTGCCGGCTTCGTCACCGTGACCACTAATTTCGTTTGGGACATGCACTCCGACGTGAACAACGCTCCGTGCAGCGAAGGCATGGGCTATTGCGGCCTGCCGCTGGATCATGCCCTGTCGGCGTTCATCGAGGACGTCGAAGCCCGGGGCCTGCGCGACAAGATCTTGCTCGTCGCCTGCGGCGAGATGGGGCGCACGCCGAGACTGAACGCCGCGGGCGGGCGCGATCACTGGGGCGGCCTGGCCCCGCTGTTGGTTTACGGCGGCGGCTTGCAGATGGGCAAGGTCGTGGGCCAATCGACGCGCGACGGCGTGGCGCCCTTGAGCGAGCCGGCCACGACCGGCGAGCTGGTCGCCACGATCCTGCACACGCTCTTGGACGTGGGTCAGGTGCGCATCGAGCGGGGCTTGCCCAACGATGTGATCCGCGCGGCGACCGCCCACGAGCCGATCGCCGGCTTGATCTAACCGCCCGTTCCCGCCGCGCTGAACAGGCGCCCCCGCGCTGCGTAACCGCCGCGTTAGGAAATGATGAGCGAACGGCTAATTTTGCGCCGAAAGCGGCCGTCGCACTGGCTTCTGCCCGCAAGTCGGGTAGAAATAAGTTGTCAGCGCGGGGGTTCTGCTGCGGTTTGTCGAAATCTCGTTGCGGGGAGCCGGAGTCTTTACGATGGCAGAGCCGTTGCGGGTGCAAGTTGCGATGGATGAGAGCGCGCGCGATCGGCTGCGGCAAATGGCAGGCCAGGGACAGGCGGGCGTGGCGTTCATGCTCGGCCGCCTGATCGAAACAGGGCTGGCCGAACGCAAGCGATTGATGGCCGGCATCGTGCGACGGTTGGAGTTGGCCCAGCGCGGGGCCCTGGCCGAGTCCGACCGGGCTGGCGTCGTGCAAGTGCCCATCTCGCCCAAGCTCGGACTGCAACTTGGCGAACTGGGCACGGCCCTCGACCATTCGGCGGGCGGGATGGCCGGTTTGATCGTCAAGGTGGTGCTCGACGACCAGGCTTGGACCATGACCGTCTTCAGCGACACGATGAACGACGTCGGTCGACCGAAGTGAGCGAGCCGCAAAGACTGTGCGCAGGCTGCTCCGCAGGCGCGCCGCTTAGAGCGGCGGCAACACGTCGGGCTCGACCTGATAACCGTCGGCCAAGGCGTTGGTCATGTTGAACAGTCCGGCAATGGCCAGCACTTCGCCCAGCGTTTCCGTGTTGGCCCCCAGCTTGCGCAGCGCGGCCGTATGCGAGTTGACGCAATACGAGCAACCATTCGTGGCCGAAACCGCCAGCGCGATCATCTCGCGCACGGCCGGCTCGAGCGGCGAAGTGCGGCCCACCGCCTCGGGGTGCATGAGCGTCTTGAGCGTGGTCCAAACCACCTCCAACTGCGCCGGGTTGGTGGCCAGCGTGCGCCACAGCGCCGGCACGAAATCGATGCCCTTGGTCCGCCGGATGTCGGCAAAGATCTCGGCGACTTTGCCGGTCGCCCGGCTCTCGTCGACGGGCGCGACCGTGGCAATCCGCTGGCTTTCCGTTCGTCCGCTGGCAATTCGTTCGTTCGGCATGGCTGGACCCGGTGTTGGACGTTTAGGAGCGCACGAAAAACAACTTCGGCTTCTGGCGGACCCTCACCCGGCCCTCTCCCTGGAGGGAGAGGAGTTGGAGGACCCTCGCCCGGCCCTCTCGCCGGAGGGAGAGGGGTTGAGCGGCGAAGTTATTTTTCGTTCGCACCTTACGCCAATTGGACGCCGACTTGCCCGGCCGTCTGCCGCAAAAAGGCATACGCCTGGCGGGCGGCCGAGTCGGGGTTGTCGATATAGGGGTACAACTCGACGGTGACCCACTCGTCGTAGCCGGTGGCGGCAATCGCCTGCAGCGTGGCGGCGAAGTCAATCGCCCCCTGGCCGGGAATCAGGTGCCGGTGGACGCGCGTGGCGGCGATGTCCTCGAAGTGGTAATGCCGCGTGTAAGGCGCCATCCGCTCGACCCAATCCTGCGGATCCTCGCTGACACAGTAGGCGTGACCGATATCGAAATTCAATCCCACCCAAGGCGAGTCGATCCGCGCCATGAATTCCAGGTATTGGCCGAACCGCTCGATCAGCAGCCCCGGCTCGGGCTCGACCAGCAGCTTGACCTCGAGCTTCTCCGCCAGTTCGACGCAGGGCATCAGCTCGTCGTAGAAGATCTGCGCTCCATCGGCCCACGACTGCTGGGGCGTCAGCTCGCCGCCCGGCTCGGTGGTGATGTTCGGCGCGCCCAGCTCCCGGGCCAGGTGCAGTGCCCGCTTGGTGTGCTCGCGGCGGATCGCCCGGTAATGCGGATCCGGATCGGTCCAGCCCGGATGCCAATAGGGCTGCCGCGGGTCGGCGACCGCGTTCATCATGAAGGCGTTGATGTTCGAGATCGAGAGCCGATGTTTTTCCAGCGCCTGGCGGATCGACGCTTTGCGCTCGGGCAGCAAGCCGGCCGGCCAGGCATGAGGCACGTCCGCCAACACTTCGATGCCGGTGTAGCCCAAGTCGGCGATCTTTTCGATCGTGCTTTCGATTGAAAAGTGCATGTAGGCATTCGAACTGAAGGCGAGCTTCATCGCGGGGCGTGCTCCGGGCAGGGTGGGGCGAGGCAAGACGGGCTATTGTAACGCGGCCCTGTGGGCTCTGGAACCTGGGCGGGTCCGCGAGTCGACAATCCGGCCCGGCGACAATTAGTAGACGCGGCATCTTGCCGCGTTCTTAGCTTCTCGTAGACGCGGCATCTTGCCACGTTGAAAGCCCCGGCTGCAAAAGGCGATCGGGGCGTCCGAGGTTTTTGAATTTGCGATGGCCGCCGAGTGGGCGGATCGACGCGGCAAGATGCCGCGTCTACGATTTTGAGCTCAATACGCGGCAAGATGCCGCGTCTACCAAACGCCGGCTAGGATTCCGAGGGCGCGGGGGGGCCGGGCTGCGGCTTGATCGCTGGCGGCCAATCCTGAGCCTCCGGCGGCGCGTCGGACGGCCGCGGCAAATCGGTCTTGCTCGCCGGCCCCAGGACGGGCTTGGGCACCGGGCCGGGCTGCGGTGCCGGACCGGGGTCAGGTCTGGTCGCCGGGTTGGCCTGGCCCAAGAGGCTGGGCGGCTGGGCCTTGGGCGCCTGAGCCTTGGGCGGCTGGGCTTTGGGCAGTTGGGCCTTGGGCCGCAGCGGATCGGCCTTGCCGGCGGGATTCGTGGCGGGGCTGGCCTCGCCCAGCACGCTGGGCGTCTCGCCCTTGGACCGCGCGAGCGGAGCGCCGCGGCCGGCAAGTTTCAGCTTGACGGTGATGGCCCCCTTGTTGTCGTCCAATGCGTTCCACGGGTCCTGGCAACGCAAATACAAATTGCCGTCGCCCGGCGCCGCGAACTTGCCGTAGCTGCCCAGCTCGAAGGGCTCTCCCAGTTCGAATTCGTTCATCAGCACGCCCAGCAGCCGGCCCTCGCCCGACGGGCTGCCGTCGGCGCTGACCTCTTTGGCTGTCTTGCTGGTTTGCCAGGTGCCGGGGGCGGCGAAGTCGTATTCCTCGCCGGCGGTGCAGGTCACGCCGCTGGGCTGCCAGCCGTGGCCGGCCAGGATCTTGGCCGTGAGCGTGGCGGGGCCGAAGAGCGGCTTGAACTTTTTCTTCCAATCCCAACTGCACAGATCGGCCCGAAAGCCCTGTTCGAGATGGGCGACGAAGAACAGGTACTCGAAGGATATTTCCGCCGCCACCGCGCCGTAGGTTTCCTCGAAGCTGACCTTTTGCCCCGACAGAAATCCCAGCCCCAGCGGCCGGAATCGATCGCGATAGTTGGTGTTATTGGCCAGCATGTGGCAGAGGGCCCAGCGCCAGGCGTAGTTCTGCCAGGAGTCGCCGGTGAACGAGCGGGCCGAATGCGTCTCGACGATTTCCCGCAGCGACTGCGGCCGGGCCGAGCGGAGATACTTGAGCACCGCGGGATTGATGTGAACGCTGGGGTCGTCCTTGTCCCAGTATTGCCCCATCTCGGCCATGCCCTCGGCATACCAGAGCGGGCCGGTGGTGCCGAACGCCTGGCCGCAATAGGCGTGGACCGCTTCGTGCTGCGGCGTGCCGCGATCGGCCACGGCATAGACCACGCTCTTCGAGGCCACCCGCTGCCGCGTGCCGCGCGGGCCGGCCACCGTGAGCGTCTCGGTGAGCGTCACGCCGGCGCCCTCTTCGATCTTGGCCAGGCCGTGCGGGTCGAGCTTTCCGACCGGCCACTTTGCCAGGTCGCGGACCACATAGCACTCGATCACGCCGACCGGCGGCCGGGCCCAATATTTCGCGATCAGATCGAGCATGTTCTCCAAGCGTTTGAGCAGATCCTGGGCTTCTTTGTTGGAAAGGTCCGTGTGCACCAGGAAGTGGGCCGACTCGTAGTCGGCCGGACCGGCGACGCCGGCCGGCGCCGGCAGCTTGTTCGATTGTTTGATCCCGGCCTGGGCCCAGACACAATCGCAGCAGGATCCCAGCAACAGGCTCGCCAAGGCGATCCCGGCGCAAAGGCGGGCCGATCGAATCGAGCGAGATCGAATCAAGCTTGACGCCCCCAAAATGGCCGGTTCTTTCTGGAGTCGTGCCGCGAAGCACCGCCGCCAGCGCGACACCACAGATTCAACACCGCAGGTCGCGGCGCGTGTCGCTGGTGCCGGACCGAGCGCAGAGGGGCACCTATTCAAATATAGCCGAAAATGCCCGGGCTGCGCCTACGCCAGCAACTCTTTGACGACATTCCCGTTTACGTCGGTCAGACGGAAGTCTCGCCCCTGAAAGCGATAAGTCAGCTTCGTGTGGTCGAATCCCAGCAAGTGCAACAGCGTGGCGTGCAGATCGTGGACGTGGACCCGGTCCCGGACCGCGTTGAAGCCGAACTCGTCGGTCTCGCCGAGCGTGATGCCCGGCTTGATGCCGCCGCCGGCCAGCCACATGGTGAAGGCGTTGGGATGATGGTCGCGGCCGTCGGTGCCCCCTTGGACCATGGGCGTGCGGCCGAACTCGCCCCCCCAGATCACCAGCGTGTCTTCGAGCATGCCGCGCTGCTTGAGATCCTTGACCAGGGCGGCGCAGGCCTGGTCGGTGTCCTGGCAGTTTTGCGTCAAATCGTTCACCAGGTTGCCGTGCTGGTCCCAGGCCTCGTGGAACAATTGCACGAACCGCACGCCGCGCTCGACCAGCCGCCGGGCCAGCAGGCAATTGTTGGCGAACGACGGCTTGCCCGGCTCGCAGCCGTACATGTCCAGGATGTGCTGCGGCTCCTGCGAAATATCCATCAGCTCCGGCGCGCTGGCCTGCATGCGGAAGGCCATCTCGAAGGCGCTGGTGCGCGTGGCGATCTCCGGATCGCCCACCTCAGTCGAGCCGTTGGCGATTGAGCTGGCCGATCACGTCGAGCGACTCGCGCTGCAAGGCCACGTCCACGCCGCGGCGGGTTCGACAGATAGAGCACCGGTTCGCCGCTGGTGCGGAACTGGACGCCTTCGTACAGGGTGGGCAGAAAGCCGCTGCCCCAGTTCGAATTGCCGCCGCTGGGCCCTTTCTTGCCGGAGCTGAAGACGACGAAACCGGGCAGGTTTTGCGACTCGCTCCCCAGCCCGTAGGTGGCCCAGGAGCCGAAGCTGGGCCGGCCGAAGTGCTGCGAGCCGGTGTTCATCAGGATCTGGCCCGGCGCGTGATTGAAGGCGTCGGTGACCATCGAGCGGACGATCGCGATGTCGTCGACCACCTCGGCCAGATGGGGCAGCAGTTCGGACAGTTCGGCCCCGCACTGACCATGCCGGGCGAAGTTGAATTTCGGGCCGAGCAACTTCGAGTTCGGATTGATGAACGCGGCGCGATAGCCCTTGATCAGTTCCGGCGGCGGCAACGTGCCGTCGAACTTGGCCAACTGCGGCTTGTTGTCGAACAGTTCCAGATGGCTCGGCGCGCCGGCCATGAACAGGAAGATCACGCGCTTGGCTTTGGCGGCGAAATGCGGCGTCTTGGGGGCCAGCGGATTGGCATCCGCTTCGGCGCCGGCCCCAGCCTCGGCAGCCATCAACCCGCCACGGAGCAACTGGCCAGCGCCACGGCGCCCAGCCCGACGCCGCACTCCTTCAAGAACCAGCGCCGGGCGACGGCCGTCGGATCGGCACCGCGGTAAAACGGGTCTTGGCAATTCATCGGTTTTGGCTCGCTGGTTCGAGGTCCGCGGATCATTCTTTCGTGATCGTCTCGTCCAAATTCAGCAGCACCCGCGAAACCGCGGTCCAAGCGGCAAGTTGAGCCGGGCTGGCGCCGTCGGGCAATGGGGGCGGACTGGCCGAATCTGCGGCGGCCAGTTCCCAGGGGTTGGCGCCCGGCTGGGAGAAACGGTCCCGTTGCCGGCCGAGCAATTGCACCAGCACGGCGGCTTCCGATTCCGTGGGCCGGCTGCGCCAGACAACGGCGGAAGGCATAGACCACTTGCTCGGAATCGCTGCCGCCGTGGGCCACGACTTGCCGGGCCAGCGCCCGGGCGCACTCCAGGAAGACCGGCTCGTTGAGCGTCACCAGGGCTTGCAGCGGCGTGTTGGACCGCGCTCGGCGGACGCAAGAGAAGTCGCCGTTGGGCGCGTCGAAGGTTTGCAGCACCGGGTAGGGGACCGAGCGAAAGCGGAACGTGTACAGCGCGCGGCGATAGCGCTCGCTGCCCGGTTCCAGCGGCCAGACTTTCGGACCGTAGCTGGCCGGCGGCTGGAACAGAAAATCCGGCGCCGGCGGATACACGCTCGGCCCGCCGAGCTTGGGGTCGAGCAGTCCGCTGGCCGCCAGGGCGATGTCGCGCACCGACCTCGGCCTCGACCCGGAACCGCGGCCCCCGGGCCAGCAGCCGGTTGTACGGATCGCGACGTGCAGCTCGGGCGTGATCCGCGAGCTTTGCCGATAAGTCGACGAATGTGACGATCAGCCGATGCAGCGCCTTCAGGCTCCAACCGCCGTCCATGAACTCGACGGCCAGCCAGTCGAGCAACTCCGGGTGCGACGGCGGCTCGCTCTGCGATCCGAGGTCCTCGCTCGTGCTCACCAGGCCGATGCCGAAATACGTCTGCCAGATGCGATTCACGATCGCCCGGGCCGTGGTCGGCGAGCTGACGATCGACCAGCCAGCGGGCGAACGTCAGCCGCGTGGGCGGGGCATCGGCCGGCCAGCGGATGCAAGAAGCCCGGCACGCCCGGCACCACCGCTTCGCCGCGGCTTGAGAAAGTCGCCCCGTTCCAGCACGCGCGGTCGTGCGCGGCCGATCGAGCGGCGAGAGCACCAATTGCGACGAGCCGCTCGGGATGCTCGCCCCAGAGCGACTCGATCCGGTCGTTGGCCTCCTGCCACTCGGGCACCGTCGTGCGCCAGTAGCTGAACACGGCCGCGGTCTGGGCCGGCGTGCGGGCGCTCGGCCGGAATCGCGAGAATCTCGCGGACGTGCTGGGGAAGCGGATCGGCCACGGCATCCGCCGCCGCGGTGACCGAAAGCCGGAACCGGCCCAGGTTGTTGTTCTGATTGTCGTCGCTGTTCCAGCCGCCGTGATTCTGCTGCAAGTAGAATGGTCAGCACGCGTGCCCGCGGCGTTGGCAATCGGCGTTTCGGCGACGAACACGGCCTTGCGCGGCAGGTTGCGGCGGCCGGGCCCGGCGTCGTGCCCCAGGCGGTTTCGTCTTTGCCGTCGATGGCGAAGCCAATCGGGCCCGGTCACGCGACGCTTGCCTCTGCGGTCGTCGAACATCGCGGCCGAGCGGCGTTTCGGGCAAGTCGACGTCGGCCGTGGCGCTGGCCAGTTCGACCTTGGCGTTTTTCTCCGGGGCGTCGGCCGGAGCCGCCTCGACGTCGAACTCGCGTCAGGGCGCCGGTGCCCTTGATCGAGCGGCCCGGGCCGCCCAGCGGCAGGTTCGGAGTCGTTCAGCAACTCCAGGCGAAAGGCCGTGATGTTCGCCAGATCGGTCTGGACCGTCATCTTCGCCCGGTGCTTGGTCGGGGCGTAGCCCTGCGGCCAGGAGCGAGCCGTCCGGTTCGAGCAGATATGCTTCTGAGCCGCCGGTCGGATCTCGTCCACTTCGGGCCGCACGCACGATCCACTCCGGCTGGTTCCCGCGGACTTGCTGCTCCCAGGCGGCCATCCGCGCCGGCCAGTCGGGCTGCTGGTGCTGCAGCTCGGCTTCGATCTCGCCGATCTTGCCGCAGCAGTCAGCTCGCGTCGCATCTGCTCGCTCGGGCGTGTAGACCGCGACCGTGGCTTCATGGGCGTCGTTCAGGAAGGCGAACATGCGGTAGTACTCTTCCTGCGTGAGCGGATCGAACTTGTGGTTGTGGCACTGGGCGCACTGGATCGTCAGGCCCAGGATGCTCTTGCCGATGGCGTCCATGCGGTCGAACATCGCTTCCATGCGGAACTGCTCGGGATCGATGCCGCCTTCTTCGTTGATCATCGAGTTGCGCAGGAAACCGGTGGCCACGATCTGATCTTGCGTGGCGCTGGGGCAATTGATCGCCGGCGATCTGCTCGATGATGAACTGGTCGTAGGGCAGGTCGCGATTCAGGGCGTTGACGACCCAATCGCGATAGAACCAGACCAGCCGCGGCTTGTCTTTCTCGTAGCCGTCGGAGTCGGCATAGCGGGCCGCATCGAGCCAGCAGCCGGCCCCAGCGCTCGCCGTAATGCGGCGAAGCCAGCAGCCGTTCGACCTGCCTGTCATACGCATCGGGGCTGCCATCGGCCAGAAACGCGTCGACTTCGGCGACCGTCGGCGGCAGCCCGATCAAGATCCAGGCTCAGCCGGCGCAACAGCGTGACGCGATCCGCCTCGGGCGAAGGCGCAAGCCTGCTTGCTCCAGCCGGCCCAGAACGAAGGCATCGATCGGCGAGCGAATCCAAGCGGCATTTTTTGTCGTCGGCAAGGCCGGCCGCTGGGCGCGACGAACGCCCAATGCGTGCCCCAATGGGCCCCCTCGGCGATCCAGGCTTGGACGAGCTCGATTTGCTGCGGCGTGAGCTTCTTGCCGGAGTCGGCCGGCGGCATCCGCTCGTCGGGGTCCGGATTGGTGATCCGCTGGTACAGTTCGCTTTCGTCCGGCTTGCCGGCCACGAGGGCGAAGTGATCGTCCAGTTTGGCAAAAGCCCCGGCCTTGGTATCGAGCCGCAAGTCGGCCTTCCGCTCGCCGGCGTCCGGTCCGTGACATTTGAAGCAATTGTCCGACAGGATCGGCCGGATATCGCGATCGAAATCGACCGGCTCGGCCGCGAGCCGGCCGCCGGCAAAGCCGGCGACGACGCCGGCGATCAGGATCGTTTGTCGCAGCTTCATTGGTCGCATGATCACTGGCGACACCTCGTCGCGCGTCCAGGGTGTGGAAGGAGGATGGACGCGGCCATCCGCAGGGCCCGGGGAGTCGGACTCTATTTTGGTTGATCCGGCCGCCGATTGAAAGGCTTTGGCGGCAGCAAGAAATGCGGCCCAGATCGCCGGGCGAGTGCGGCTCAACTGCTCGCGCTGCGGTAACTGAACATGGCCCGGCTGAACACCCAGCGCGAGGCCAATAGCGACCCCGCGGCCGCAAACAGCGCAAAGCCGGCCAGCGGCCAGCTCTGCTCGTCGAGCGGCCGGACCAGCAGCCGGGCCGGCACGTTCACCACCACCAAAACCGGAATCAGGAAGGTGAACACCTGCCGCAAGGGCGTGCCGATCGGGCCCTGGTAAATCTCCATCGGATAGCGGGAAAAATTCGTGATGTAGAACCAGAAGTCGTACAGCGACTGGTTCTGGCCCAGCCAGATGCTGGTCGCGGCCAGCGCGATCATCAGGCTGTACAAAATGGCCACGCCGCACAGCAGATACACCGGGTACAAAAGCGACTGCGGCCACGGTCGGATGAAAATCGAGCTGCACCAGCGAGTAGCCCAAAAGCGCGCCGGCAAACAAGAAATTGGACAGCGACGACCAGTCGACCTTCTGTAGCGAAATCAAGAACTGCGTGTCGATCGGCTTGAGCAAGGCAAAGTCGAGCCCGCCGGAGCGGACCAGCTCGCTGAACTCCTCGCAGTTGGGCATGAAGAAGGCCTGCACCACGCTATTGACGAACAGCGTGGTCGAAAGGAACACGAAAAACTCGTACTTGCCCCAGCCGGTGCCGCTGCCGATCTCGCTGGTGAATTCGAAGATCAGCACGTAAAAGCCGAGGTTCATCAGCATCCAGGAGAGCGAAGACAGCGCCTCGATGATGAAGTTCCAGCGGAATGTCATGTCGCGCACCAGGCTGTTGCGGGCAAACGTCAGGAACACGTGCCGAATACAAACCGGGCATGCTCACCTGCCAGGAAACCGGGGCGGCGGCAGCGGGGTCCAGGTCGTCCTTCATCGTCAGCCTCCGAATCCGCTGTAGCGCCGCAGCCCGCGGCGCAGCGCCAGCCGGCAGATGAAGATGAAAAACAGGACCCAAAACAGCTCCACTCCCAGCCCGATGGCCAGGTCGGTGCCCTGGATCTTGCCCAAGAACACCGCCGCCGGGAAGTACGCCAGGTATTGCAGCGGCGTCATCATGATCAGCGTGCGCCAGGGCCAGGGCAGAAAGTCGATCGGAAACATGTGCCCGGAAAAAAAGAACGTGAACAGCATGTACACGAACAACAGCGAGCTGACCTCCAGGAACCAGAAGCCGATCATGCCCAGCGCCGCTTCCATGAAGAAGCCCAGCAGAAACGCCATCACCAACGAGGCCAGGAAGGCGGCCAGCACCGACGGCTCTGGCCAACCCGGGAAAAAACTCCGACAGAGAAAGAAAACCAAGGCAAACGGCGCGGCCGCCACCAGATAGTAAACCAGCTTGTGCGCCAGGCGGCTGAGCAGCAGGAAACCGATCAGGTCCACGGGCTGAATCAGGAATTTCTTGATCTCGCCCGAGCGGATCTGCCGGGCCACGCCCGAAGCCAAGCCGGGCATGCTGGACAGCGCCCGGCCGATCATCGTCAGCAGGTAGTACGCGATCATGTCGTGATACGTGTAGCCCTGGATAGTCACCACGTCGGCGTCGACCCGGCGCGACCCGGCCACGGCCTGAAAAATGGCATGCCAGAGAAAGATCTGGGTCACGATCGGCAGAAACCGCATCAGCGTGCCGAGCGCGAAGTCGCCGCGGTAGACCAGCCGCTCTTCCAGGCAGATCCGCAGAATGGTCCACCAGGTGCCGATTGTCGCCCGGGCAGCCGCCGGCCAGCTCTCGCGAGCGGGCAGGGCGGCCGGGGGACCGGCGAACGGGAATTCGGCGATCGGCGCCATCGGCGTGGGGCAGGCGTGGTTATTTCAGTTTGGAAAAATCGGCCGGATCCAGATACACGCTTTCCGACTTCTCGACGATCTTGCCGTCCTGCTCGGAGGCGTCTTTGGCCTGCTTCCAATCGGGGTCGTCGCGAAACGCCTGCCAGCTCTTGTCGGCTGCTGCCTTGCTGTCGTGGGCCAGCAGATAGATGAGCTTCGTCTCGGCCTCGGGGCCTTGCGGCGTCCAGTAGCCGATGTTGCGGATGCCGTGCTTCTCGAACAGCCGGGTCGTGTGATCGCGGAACCGCGCCAGCATGGCCGGCATCCGGCCCGGCACAACGGTGTACGCTGCGCAATTCATAGACTTGCTGCTTTGCCGGTTCGGCCGCGGGGCCGGATTTCGCCACGACAATGGCCAGCGCGACAGCGGCGGACAGCAACGCAAACGAGGTGACGCGGCGCAGGGTTCGTTGCATGCGAGTCCTCCAATTCTTGGCGGTGAAAAAAGTTGGGGTGGGGCCGGAGAGCGAGAAATCGGGCACGATCAGCCGGCCGGCGCGACTTCCTCGCGGTTGGCGCGCTCGGTGGCTTGCGAAAACATTTCGGCGATGACTTCCTCCAGCGGCGGATCTTCGACGCTCACGTCCTGCACGGTTTGCTGCGCCAGGATGGCTGAGAGCGAATCGGCCACCACGCTGCGATCCACGCGCAGCTTGACTTTGGGCGGATTTTCTTCCAGCACTTCGCCGTAGCGGCCCAACCCGGCGGGAATCGTGTCGCCGGCGAACAGCAGCGTAATCACCTTGTGGCTGCTGAAGCTGTCGATGATGCCGGTCAGCGAGCCGTCGTACATGATTTGCCCCTGGGCGATGATGACCACCCGGCGGCAAAGCGCGGCGACGTCTTTCATGTAGTGGCTGGTCAGCAGGATCGTCAGTTTGCGGACCTGTTGATAGTGCCGCAAGAACGATTGAATATTGTGCTGCGCGATCACGTCCAGCCCGATTGTGGGCTCGTCCAGGAACAGGACCTCCGGCGAGTGCAGCAGGGCGGCGATCAATTCCATCTTCATCCGCTCGCCCAGCGATAGCTCGCGGACAGGCTGGGCCAGCAGCTGCCCGACGCCCAGCAGGTCGACCAGTTCGTCCCGGGTGCGCTCGAAGGCCACGGGCTCGATGCGATAGATCTGCTGGTGCAGCCGGAACGACTCCTGGGCCGGCAAGTCCCACCAGAGCTGGTTCTTTTGGCCCATCACCAGGGCGAAGCGGCGGCGGTAGGCGTTCTCGCGCCGCCAGGGAACGTGCCCCATTACGGTGGCCGTGCCGCCCGTGGGATTGATCACGCCGGAGAGCAGCTTGAGCGTCGTGGTCTTGCCGGCGCCGTTGGGGCCGAGAAAAGCCACGAATTCGCCCGATTCCACCTGTAGGTCGATGCCCCGCACCGCTTGCACGAGCCGGTACTGGCGGCGGAATAGCCCACGCATCGAGGCGAGCAGCCCTTCCCGCTTTTGATACACCCGGTAGGACTTTGCCAGCCCCGCGATTTCGATGATGGCCATATCCCGCAATTATAGGGCCGGGCGAAATGGCCGGAAAGGCGACCGCGTTGTCCCATTTTTGCACGCCGGGTATAATCCGCCGTTTCGCCGGCCATGGATTTGAGGAGGATTAGCCACGCGAGGTCTTCGGGTTGGAATTGGACACGATACCCACCGGCTGGCCGACGGCGGACCGCTAAAACTGGGCGGAGTCGAGATCCCCTACCACCAGCATCTGGTGGGGCACAGCGACGCCGACGTGCTGTTGCACGCGGTGACCGACGCACTGTTGGGCGCGGCCGCCCTGGGCGATATCGGAGAAGTGTTTCCGGACACGGCGGCGGAAAACCGCGGCCGCGATTCGGCCCAGATGCTCGCACTGGTCGTCGCCCAGGTGCAGGGGGCCGGCTGGCAAGTCGTCAACCTGGATTGCATCGTACTGGCCCAGCAGCCCAAACTGTCCGCCTACAAATCGGCCATCCGTGGGCGGATTGCCGAACTGTTGGGCATTGAGCCCGACGCCGTCGGCGTCAAAGCCAAAACCGGAGAACACGTCGGCCCGGTCGGCCGGCAGGAAGCCCTGATGGCCGAGTGCGTGGTCTTGCTGCAAAAAACACAATCGCCGTGAGCACGATTTATCGAAGAGAAGAGATTGCCATGCCGATCCGGATTTACAACACGCTGTCGAAGAGCAAAGAGCCCCTGGAGACCGTCCAGCCGGGCAAAGTCGGCATTTATCTCTGCGGACCGACCGTCTATAAGCCGAGTCACATCGGGCACATGGTCGGGCCCGTGATCTTCGACGCCGTCAAGCGCTACTTGGTCTACTGCGGCTATCAGGTCACACTGGTCATCAACGTGACCGACGTCGACGACAAGCTGATCAACGAGTCGAACGCCCGGGGCATGGCCATGTCGGCTCTGGCCGAGGAAATGACGGCCGACTACCTGCGCAACCTGGACGCGATGGGCATCGACACCATCGACCATTTCCCGCGGGCGACGCAGAACATGGGCGAGATCATCCAGCTCACCCAGCGGCTGATCAAGCAGGGTTTCGCCTACGAGGCGGACGGCGACGTGTATTTCGAGGTGGCCAAGGATGCCGAGTACGGCAAGCTCAGCCATCGCGACGTGACGAGCATGCAAGGCGAGGGGGGCGAAACGGTCGATCGCAAACGCTCGGCCGCCGACTTCGCCCTGTGGAAAAGCGCCAAGCCGGGCGAACCGGCCTGGGACAGCCCCTGGGGCAAGGGACGCCCCGGCTGGCACATCGAGTGCTCGGCCATGAGCCGCAAGATCCTGGGCGAGACGTTCGACATCCACGGTGGCGGCCTGGACCTGGTGTTTCCGCACCACGAGAACGAAATCGCCCAGAGCGAGTGCTGCCACGGCAAGCCGCTGGCCAAATACTGGATGCACAACGGCCTGATGCAGTCTTCCAGCGAAGTCGGCAAAGTGGGCGGACGCAACACCCGCACCGCCGCCGAAGGCGACCAGCAAGCCCAGGAAGCCGGCAAGATCGGCAAATCCAAAGGGGCCAGCCCGTTTCGCGAACTGCTCCAGCAGCATGCGGCCGAGACGATCCGCTTCTTTTTGCTGTCGACCCACTATCGCCGCCCGATCGATTTCAGCGAGGAGCGGATCCGCGAAGTGGGCACCGGCCTGGACCAGTTCTACCGTTTCTTCCAGCGCTACGAGCGGGTCGGCGGCAGCGGTTTCTACGACATCGCGGCTCCGCAGCGGCGCGAAGCGGGCGATTTCAACCCGCACGACGAATTGGTCCTGCGCCAGATCGCCGATCACCGCCGGCACTTCCTCGAATCGATGGACGACGACTTCAACACCGGCGGGGCCGTCGGGGACCTGTTCGAGCTGGTCCGCACGCTCAACAAGTTCGTCGACGACAACAAGCTGGAAGCCCAAAAGCCGACCGCCGAGCAAGCCGCCGCGCTCCGCCAGGGTGCCACGACACTGCGCGAGCTGGCCGGCACGCTGGGGCTGTTCCTCAAACCGCTGACCAAGAAAAACGCGGCCGATGATGGCCTGACGCCCAAACTGATGGAGCTGGTGATCGAACTGCGGGCCGACGCCCGCAAGAAAAAAGACTTTGCCACGGCCGACAAGATCCGCCACGCCCTGACCGCCATGAACGTCGTGCTGGAAGACCGTCCCGGCGGAACCGAGTGGCGGGCGGGCGGCTAAACCAAGGGATGAGAGGCTAGAGAGTAGAGGGTAGTGACCTTCCTCCCTACCCTCTCCTCTCTAAACTCTAACCCCTTTCCTCGCCCATGCCACGCATCCTCGGCATCGACCCGGGCCTGAACATTACCGGCTACGGCGTGCTGGATGCCCAGGCCGGGCGCCTGCGGCTGTGCGAGGCGGGGGTGGTCCGCGGCCGCACGAAGGACTCGCTCACCGCGCGGCTGACCGAGATTTATGACGGCCTGGTCGACGTGATCGCCTCGCTCCAGCCCGACGCCATGGCGCTCGAGCAGCTTTATTCGCATTACAAACAGCCGCGGACCGCGATCCTGATGGGCCACGCCCGGGGTGTGATTTGCCTGGCCGGGGCCAAGGCCGGCATCCCGGTGATTCACTATTCGGCCACGCAGATCAAGAAGGTGCTCACCGGCAACGGCCGGGCGCCCAAGTGGCAAATGCAGCAGGCGATTCAGCGCGAGTTGGGCCTGGCCGCCCCGCCCGAACCGCCGGACGTGGCCGACGCGCTGGCGATTGCACTGTGTCATTTTCACCTCAGCGTGCGCCGCGTTTTGGCTTGCCAACCACGCGCGAAAAACCTGGCCCCAAACGACACGAATTCGGAATTCGGAACTCGGAATTCGGAATGACTATCAACAAACCGAATGGCCGCCCCAAACTAAGAACGCTACGACGACAGATCGCCACAAAAATGCAGTCAGGTCATCACTTGGAGTCGCGGAGATGCGGAGAGAACTCAATTCAAGAAACACCTCTGCGTCTCCGCGTCTCTGCGTGAGTATTCTTCGTACATTGTTCCGAGTTCCGCGTTCCCAGTTCCGAGCTTGCCGTCCACCCCGTCCCCCGATCGCAACCAACCGTCTACACACTCAGAGGCCTTCTTGATCACGCGGATCACCGGATTGCTGAGCCTGCTGGCCGAGAGCGAGTTGACGCTGCGCGTCGGCGCCTTCGAATACGAAGTCTTGATTCCCGACTTCACGCGCCGGCAGTTGCAGCAGCGGCATCGGCGAAGAAATCAGCCTGCACACGATCGAATACTTCGAAGGCAATCCGATGCAGGGGCGGATGACGCCGCGGCTGATCGGATTCTTGAGCGAAGTCGAACGCGAGTTCTTCGAGCTGTTCTGCTCGGTCGACGGCGTGGGCGTGAAGAAGGCCCTGCGGGCGATGGTCCGGCCCGTACGCGAGGTGGCGATGGCCATCGAAGAACAAGACGCCCAGGCGCTGGCGGGTCTGCCCGGCATCGGGCCGGCGATGTCGGAGCGAATCATCGCCAAGCTGCGCCGCAAGGTGCCCAAGTTTGCGCTGCTTGGTGGCGGCCGACACGGCGCGGCAAGCCGACGTCGAGACCGACGTGCTGCGCGAGACGTACGACGTGCTGCGCTCGCTGGGCCACACCGAGAGCGATTCGCGCCGCCTGATCGACGCCGCCCTGGCGAAGAAAAAGAAGTACAAGACCGTCGAGGAACTGATCCAGGCCATCTACCAGCAGGAACGCGGCGACGCAGGCAAGGCGGAAGGATGAAGGAGGTGCTAAAGGCGGAAGGCAGAAGGATGAAGCCTGCGACGAGCTCAGTCCAGTCGGATGAAAAACGAAGGAGGAGGGCGGCCCGCCCAATGGCTTCTTCATTTTCTCGTAATCTGCGTTCATCCGCTCGGCTGAGCTCGCCGAAGGCCGCGTTCATCTGCGGCTATCCTAAACGCGTTCCATTCGGCAGGGTGCCGCGGTCCTGACACCTGGCCTGCCGACGGCGCTTTCAGGCTCAGCCTTCGAACCAGCCTTTGCTGCCTTTCGTGCGGAACCGCACCACGATGCAATCCTTGTAGTTTTCCTGTTCGAATTCGAAATCGTCGAACACGGTCCGCAGGCTGGCGACGATGGTTTTGGTCGTGCCGGGATTGCCTCCCTTGACGCGCAAGAACCCGTGGGATTGCAGCGTGTGCCTGCCCACCGACATCGCGCCGAGCCGAATCTTGGCCTTGTTGAGCAACGCTTCGATGCGGTGCCGGGTGGTCTTTACCGACCGGAGTTGATTGCCGCCCATAGCCCAACCCTGCGATTCACCGTCATTTCTTGAAAGCGTATACCGGAGCTGCCCGGCGAAAATTGTAACGCCCCTTCGTTAGCCCAGCGTTAATTCGCAGCAGCAAAGACCGGCCGTGCGCCGCCGAATGGAATGCGAATAGGGTAGCCGCAGATGAACGCGGATGGACGCAGATTACGAAGGCAGATGACGGACGGCGGATGACGAGGAAGTGAAGTTGGACTTCCCCACAAAACATTGGGAGCGTCAAGTGGCCCGTTTGCCCCTCATTCCTCGTTTTTCATCTTTCATCTTTCATCCTTCGGCCTTCCGCCTTTAGTTCATCCTTCCGCCTTCATCCTTCATCCTTCCGCCTTCCCCACATCCCCTGGTATATTCCCTCACGGTGAGTTTTTCCCTGATTTGCAAGCGAGACGATTCGTGCGCGAAACTGTCCTCAAGGCCGAAGAGCCCTCGCCGGGCGACGACGACCGCGACCTGCGTCCCCAGCGGATGCAGGACATGGTCGGCCAGCGCGACGTCTACGCCCGGCTGCAAATCGCCGTCGACGCCTCGCGCAAGCGGGGCGAGGCGCTGGGGCATATCCTGTTCGACGGGCCCCCCGGCCTGGGCAAGACCACCTTTGCCACCTGCATCCCCCGCGACCTGGGTGTCAGCCTGCAGATCGCCAGCGGCGCCGTGCTGCAAGCGCCCAAAGACTTGATCCCCTACCTGACCAACGCCGAAGAAGGCTCGGTGCTGTTCATCGACGAGATCCACCGGCTGGCCAAGGCGGTGGAAGAGTTCCTCTACCCGGCCATGGAGGATTTCCGCATCGACATCGCCCTGGGCGAAGGCGTCAACGCCCGCACGATCAACATGCAGTTGCGGCCGTTCACGCTGATCGGGGCCACGACCCGGGCCGGGCTGCTCTCGGCTCCCTTGCGCGACCGCTTCCAGATGCGCGAACACCTGGATTTTTACACCGTCGAGGAATTGGCCGAGATCGTTCGCCGCAGCGCCGCCAAGCTGGGCATGGAGATCGTCGACGCGGCCGCCCTGGAAATCGCCGAGCGCAGCCGCGGCACGCCCCGCCTGGCCAACAACCGGCTCCGCTGGGTCCGCGACTACGTGACCAGCAAGGCCGACGGCCGGGTCACGCTCGATTTGGCCCGGGCCGCGCTGGCCATGCAGGAGATCGACATCCGCGGGCTAGACGGCCAAGACCGCAAATATCTGGCCACGATCATCCGGGTGTTCCACGGCGGACCGGTGGGCGTGGAGGCGGTGGCCCACACGATCAATCTGGCGCCCGACACGCTGGTCGACGAGGTCGAGCCGTTCCTATTGCGCAGCGGCCTCGTGATCCGTACGCCCCGCGGCCGCAAGGTGACGCCCGCCGCCTACGCGCATCTCGGGCTGCCCACGCCCGACGATCCCGAGCCGCAGCGGAAGCTGTTTTGATGAGGCCGGTTCGAGTGCATGTCAGTAATGGACCGAAAGGCCCGGCAAAGCCGCCTTGAGCCGCTGCACGCCGGCGCCGGTGACCTGCGTGCCCGTAACGTCCAGGAAGCCAAGTTGACGCATTTCTCTCAGATGAACCAGACCGGCGTCGGTAACCTGCGTATGGCTGAGACCCAGGCGGAGCGGCTGGGTCATTCCTTTGAGGTGAATCAATCCGGCGTCGGTCACCGACGTGTGGTCGAGGTTCAGTGATTTCAAGCGCACAAGTCCTCGAATGAGTACCAGCCCGAGGTCGGTCACTCTTGTTCGGTTTAGGGACAGAGAAGCAAGTTGCGTCAACTGCTCCAGATGCCTGAGACCTTCGTCGGTTATCCGGGTGTCGCCGAGATTCAATGTTTCAAGCTGCGTCAACCCGTTGAGGTGCCGAAGCCCCGCATCGGTCACCGGCGTGTCGTTGAGGCCCAGCGTTTTGAGTTCCGCCAGTCCACGCAGGTGCCTGAGACCTCCGTCGGTTACCTGGGTGTGGTCCAGCGTCAATACCTCAAGCTGCGCCAAACCGCTGAGGTGCTGAAGCCCTACGTCGGTCACCGGGGCGTTGTTGAGGTCGAGCCTTTTGAGCTCCCTCAGTTCGCGCAGATGCGCAAGCTCAGCTTCATTAATCTCTGAATACCCGCAGCCTACGTAGGCCACGCTTGGTTGGTGATCCTCGCCTAACAGCTGTATTAGCTTGTCCAGGGCGGTTCGTGGTTGATCGGGTTCATAGCTGATGTAGCAACCCGCTTGCTCGAGCGCCGCCACCGCGTCCCGCTGCTGTCTAGCCCGCTGAACCTCGCGGGCAAGCCACCCCAGCGGCAGCGCGATCACGACCACGAGCAGCAGCATCGCCCGCAGGGAGAAGCGGGGAAAGCAGCGACGGAGCTTGGACGTTGACGCAGGCATACCGATATTTTAGGTGGGCGTTTCGCTTATCGGCGCCGATTTGTACGGATCGGCCGCGGCGAGTCGTCAGCCGGCCTGAAAGGCCGCAGGAGCCCAGCTCAGGGTCGAGCGGTCCTCCCGCGACACCCTGGGTAACCATCGGCAGGCGGAATTTGTCGGCCCTGACAGGCCGGGGAGGGTATGCCGCGCGGCGTTGCGGCAAAGCGGCCGATTTTGGTTGCTAGTGCGCTGGGCTTTCGCTTAGGATAACGGTAGATGTGCTGCCGATGCCTTAGAGCGCAAGTCGCTATGCCAGCATGGTTTGTTGGCTATGGGCTGCGCGATTCGGCCGACCCTCTGCGACCGACCCCGGCAGCCAGGCGGAATAATTGACCCGGGCAAGTGCGAATAGCCCAATACCCAAAGGGCTTGCGCCGGCTTGCCGGGTCGTCCTGAAAGAGGAGCGAGTGGCGTGCCGCTGTCCCAGGCCGAGTTCAACCGACTGGTGGCCGAGCACGGTCCGGCTTTGTACCGCATGGCCTACCGCATGGTGGGCGATCGGCACGAAGCCGAAGACATCGTGCAGGAGACCTACCGCTCTGCTTGGAAGAGCCGCCGCGGTTATCAGGCCGCGCGGGGCGAGCGGGCCTGGTTGGCGTCGATCCTCCGGCGGCGCGTGGTCGATCGCTGGCGGCGGCGGACACTGCCCAGCGTGGTCGGCGGAGATTACACGTTCGATGTGGAGACGGCCGGCGATGATCCGCTGGTCAACGATTACACCGATGAAATGCAACATGCCCTGGGCCGACTGCCCGGCGAACTACGCGAGTCACTGCTGCTGGTCGTGGTGGGCGAACTGACCCATCAGGAAGTGGCCGACCTGCTGGGAATTCCGCTGGGCACCGTATTGTCGCGGGTCAGCCGGGCCAGAGAACGATTGCGAGAGTATTGGATCGCCGCAGCCAAACCGAGCGCCGGCTGAATCGAGAGCCGGGCAAGATCGCAACTGGAATCGAACGAGTAACGACGCCGGGAATCGAACGAGTAACGACGTCCGTGTTTTGTCGACCTTCAACCTGATTACTCCGGACCCTCACCCTACCCTCTCCCTGGAGGGAGAGGGGTTTGCAAAGACAGCGCTTTAGAAAAAGCGCTTTAGAAAAAGACCATGTCCGCCAACTTTGGTTCCGATCCCTGGCTTGACGCCCGGTTGCGTAATGTGCCGCTGCCGGTCGGCATGCTCGCGCGCCTGAGCCAGGTCGGCGTTCCGACCGACGAGCAATTGGACGCCGTGGTGCGCGACGTGCCGCTGCCTGACGGGTTCTGCCAGCGCTTGCAGCAGATTGCCGATCTGCCTCAGCGCCGCTTCGATTGGGCCCCCGCCGACTGGCCCGCCGTGGCTTGGACCCGGCGGCATGTCGGCTGGCGCGAAGTGGCAATCGCCGCCTCGTTGCTCTTGGCTGTCGGAGCCGGGTATCTCGCGGTCGCTTCGCGGCTCGCCGGCGGCCGGCCCGGTTCGGACCGTCACGAAGACTTGCTGGCCACCCACGATACGGCGGTTTCGGCTTCCGGCAGCGACCAGGAAACCGTGCCCGACGATTTGTTGGTCGATTCGTCCGACTCTGCGCCGGCGTCTGGCGACGATCCGTCTGGCGACTCGCCGGGCAGCGGCGATTCGTTGTTCCCGCCCATCGACTTCAAGCCGCTCCCCTTGCCGGGACCTCGGGCGCGGCGTCCGCGCAATCTGCTGTTTGCCTCCGATGGAGCGATCGACCGCTTGCCGCCGTTGGAAACCGTGAGCCCGTCGGCCGATCGGGGATTGGCCCCGCCGCTGGTGGCGAGCTACGACTTGCTTTCGCATCTCAAGACCGGCGAGCGGTCGTTCGCTGCGCCGAGTGCCGATCCGCAGTTGGCCTGGACGATGATTCCGCTCAAACAGGATACGTCGAGTTATCGTCTGGCCCAGCGGTGCGTCGGCAGCGGGCGTTTGCCCTCGCCGGAAGATGTGCGGATCGAAGATTTCCTCACCGCCCAAAACGATCATTATCCGGCGGCCGATGGCCCGCTCGTGATTCGCGTCGCGGCCGGCCCCTCGCCGCTGGGCGAACCGGGGCTGCGGCTGCTGCAAGTCGGCGTGCAGGCGGGGCGGATCGTTACTGCGGCGCGGGCGGCCACCGATCTGACGATCGCCGTGGATACGTCGGCCAGCATGCGGCATGGCCGTCGGCTGGAAATGGTCCGCGCGGCCATGCGCCGGCTGGTGGGCGAGTTGACGCCCGCCGACCGCGTGACGTTGATCGGCTTTAGCGATGATGCGGAGTTGCTGGCAGATCGTCTGCAAGTCGACAGCCGGTCGAAGGATTCGGCCGAGCGCGCGGCCGTCGATCGCTGGCTGACCGCGGTCGATCATCTGTTGCCGGAAAACGGCACGAACGTCGGTGCCGGCATCGCCCTGGCAAGCGACGCCATTCTGCACAACCCTGTCCTTAGCAACGGGACCGAGCCGCGGCGGCGGCAGTTGGTGCTGCTCTCCGACGGACTGTCCGAACTGGGGCCGGACGCCAGTCGCCAGATCGGCGCGCTGCTCAAAGCTCTGTCGAGCGAAGGCGTGAAATTCAACGTGCTCGACGTGAGCGGCGAGCCGGACGTCTCCGGACCGCTGGGCGAACTGGCTGCCGCGGGCGAGGGGCAGGCTGTGCGGGCGGCCGATACCGATGAAATCGCCGCGGCGCTGGCAGATGCGCTGGCCGGCGCCCGCCAAACGGTTGCTCACAGCACTTCCCTCAAGGTGACGTTCAACCCGCAGGTGGTGCATTCGTATCGGCTCGTGGGTCACGCGACGACGACGATTACCGGCCCGGCGTCGGCCTCGACGCAGGTGGATTTGCACACGGCGCGCGGTCGGCCGGATTATTCGAACTGTGGCTGCTGCCAGGCGGAGGCGACGACGTGGCCACGGCCGAGTTGGCCTGGCATGATCCGTCCGGGACGGGTTCGCACAAGCTGACTCAGCGGATCAGCCGCTTGCAGTTTGCCAAGTCGTTTGCCGAGTCGCCGCTGTCGCTGCAAGCGGCGGTGATAGCAACCGAGGCGGCCCGGGCGTGCGCTGGCACGGCAACACGCCGGTGCGCAGCCTGACGCGCGTGCTCGATCTGGCCGGCCAGGCCAATCCGCTGCTCCAAGAGAGCGATTCCTTCCGGCAATTGGTCGCGCTCGTCGGCCAGGCCGACAAGTTGCGGGCCAGTCCAGCGACCGTGCGCCGCCCCGGCAGTTCGGCCAGGCCGTGATGCGCTTCACTTTTTCCGACCGGCACGCCCGGGGGGGAGTGCAACTTCCGCTGAGCCGTCACAGTCGGATGTTTGCGGCGTGGCAAAGCGGGGATTTTGCTCGCCGGGCTCGCCAGGGCGGTCCTTGTGTCGGCGGATCTTTGGTTATAATTTGGAGTTGGGGTTCTTGCCCCAGCGACCCATGAGGCGGATCTACGAAATGCGTGGCTGGCCTGGGCGATTGGGGGCCTGACGGGCACCCATTCCAAGCTTGGTGGGGCTGGCGTCTGAAGGAACAAGCCTCCGGCGGCAGCACGGTCGATTCGCCGCTGGCCCGAGGCAACGCCCGCAGGGCGGTGGCGAGAAGAAAAATATACGGTCCCGCTCTTTTTGGACCTCGGCGATCCCGGGATACCATCCATGCAGTTCGGCTCGAAAACCCGCTGGCTGTTGCTGTGCGTTCTGGCCGCTGCCATGCTGTGGCCGGCCGGCCGGCCGCTGTTGGCCGCAAAGAATTCGGGCGAGTCGAAAAAGTCGACAAAAACGCCCAAAGAGAAAACCGGCGACGAGGAGGAGGGCGATGCCGCGGCCAACGAGAAGGAGCCGACCACGTTCGCCGACGCGCTCGAGCGGGGCAAGATCGCGCTCGATCAGTCGCAGGCGGCCAAGGAGGGCGCGCGGATGGCCGAGGATCAGAAAGACGCCGAAAACCTTGCCAAGCTGCGCAAGGACAGCGTCACTTTCGAAGCGGCCGCGTATCGGATGTTCCGCCTGGCGCTGACGTTGGTCGATAAAGGCCCGGCCAAGGACCGCCCGGCAGTCAAGGACGTCAACGAAGCGCGTTATTTCTTGACGTTCCTGAACTTTCAGCGCGGCCAGTTTTACGACTCGGCGGTGATCGGCGAGTTCCTGGCCCGGCATACTCCGGATACCGTCGAAGGCCGGCAGGGGGCTCGCATCGCGCTGGCTTCGTACGTCAGACTTCTTGGCGAATCGAAGGATCCGGACAAGGTGTTCGAGAACGAGCACCTGCAGCAGATCGCCGAGCTGATCAACAAACAGTGGCCGAACGAAGAGGAAGCCGAGGATGCGGCCCTGACGCTGCTTAATTTTGCCATCACGCAGCACCAGCTCGACAAAGCGATCGATTTCTTGAAGCAGCTTCCCGAGAAATCGCCGCGCCGCCCCAGCGCCGAATTACGGCTCGGCACGGCCCTGTGGCTGACGTATCAGCGGGCCCCCGCCGCGCCGGCGGCCGAGCGCCCCACGCCGGAGCAACTCGAGCGCTACCGCGGCGAGGCGGAAAAGATGCTCAGCGCGACGGTCGAACGCATGAGGAAGCAGGGCGAAGTCGATCCGACGGTCGTCGGTGTGATGCTCTTCCTCGCGCAGATCTATCTGGACATGAGCGAAAACGACAAAGCCGTGGCCATTCTCGAAGACAAGCAGTTCGGCCCTTTGACGCTGGTCAAGACCAAGGATCCCTCGACCAGCCGCGAAGGCTTCGCCGTCCAGACCTACATCGCCGCGCTGCGGGCATACGTGGCGACGCAGAACGTCAAGGACATCAAGAAAATCATGAACTCGCTGGAAAAGCGGTTCGGCAATGCGGGCGATCCCAAGGCGGCTCAGGAACTGACGCGGATCTACATCGGCCTGGGACACGAGTTGCAACAGCACCTGGAACGATTGCGCAAGAGCGGCAACAAGAAAGAGCTGGAAGCGGTTTCCAACGCCTTTGAAGCCTTTCTCAAACGCATCGTCGAACGCGGCGGCGGCAACAGCTTCAATTCGCTGAGCTGGGTGGCGGATACTTTTTACAGCCTGGCCCTCGGCGTGGATGACAACGACAGCGCCAAGCCGCCGTCGGAACAGGCCAAGGGCTACTACGCCAACGCCGTCAAAGGCTACGAACAAATCCTGGCGCTGGCCGCTCAAGATCCCAAGTTCGCGCCGAATGCGGACGGCCTGACCGGCATCCGATTCCGGGCGGCGATGAGCGATGCGCGGGTCGGCAACTACAACACCGCCATCAAGCTCATCGCCCAAGTGCTCGAAGGGCACCCCAAAATGATCACCGCTCAAGTCGAAGGGGCCGAAACCTATCAGATGAGCGGCGCCACCGATTCAGAAGGCTATCTCAAAGCGATCTCCGGCGGCGAGAAGACCCCCAAAGGCGACTACACGATTTGGGGTTGGGGCAAGCTTGCCAAAATGACTCAGGACGACAAACGGTTCGAAGAGACTTTCTACGTCGCCCGACTGAAGATCCCGGAATGCTGGTATCTCTTCGCTTTGAAATCGTCCGAAAAAGCCAAGCACGACAAGTACCTCGGGATGTCGAAGAAGGACCTGAGCATGATGTATCGACTGCATCCCAAGTTGGGCGGCCCGGAGTCGTACGCCAAGTACGATGACCTGGCCAAGAAGGTCCAATCGGAGCTCGGCGAAAAGCCAATCGGCGTGCAAGAATTCAAGGATGCCGAGGCGCAAAGTGCTGCGGTGGAAAAATGACCCGGTGGAAGATTCACCCCGTCGAAGAATAACCCCTCTGAAGAATAATCGAGTGGAAATACAACCGAGGAGATCTGTCATGTTGCGGCGGTGTTGTCTGGTGGCTGGACTTTTAGCGATCTCGTTGAGCTCCCCGTCCTGGGGGATGGACCGCATCAAGCTGTTGCAAGGAACGCCCAACGTGGTCAACGGTAGCGTGACCGAAATGAGCCCGACCGTCGTCAAGATCGAGCAAGGGCAGGTTCCGAAGTCGTTCGCGGTCAACTTGATCGAGTACATCGAGTTCGACGAAGATCCCAAGGACTTGAAGAACGCCCGCACCGCCATGAAGGCCGGCAAGCTCAGCGACGCCTTGGCGCTGGTCAACAAGGTCGATCCGGCGGAAGTCAAACGGACCGAGATCAAGCAGGATGTCGACTTCTACAAGGCCGTCCTGATGGCCCGTCTGGCCATGGCCGGCAGCGGCGACATGAAGGACGCCGGCCGGTTGCTGTTCGCGTTCGAGCAGAAGAACGCCTCCAACTATCACTACTTCGCGGCGTGCGAAGCGTTGGGCGATCTGCTGGTGGCCGATCGCAAATACGACAAGGCCGAACCCTATTACGCCAAACTGGCCAGCGCCCTGGCCCGACTACAAGATCAAGGCCACCGTCCTGACCGCCCGGACCCTCGAAGCCCAAAAACAATACGCCAAGGCCATCAAGAAGTACGAAGAAGCCGAAGGCATGGAAGGAGACAGCAAGGAAGTCGAAGGCCAGAAATTGACCGCGCTACTGGGCAAAGCCACGTCACTGGCCGGCGCCGGCAAGACCGAAGACGCGGTCAAGATCGTCCTGGACGTAATCGCCAAGGCCGATGCGGAGAACGTCGACCTGCAAGCCCGGGCCTACAACGCGCTGGGGAACTGCTTCAAGACGGCGGGCAAGCCCAAGGATGCCATCATCGCCTTCCTGCACGTCGACGGGCTTTACTTCGGGTTCGCCCGAGCAGCATGCCGAAGCGCTGGCCAACCTGAAGGAATTGTGGCCGAAAGTCGACAAGCAAGACCGCGCGAACCAGGCCGCCGAACAGCTCAAAGACCGCTATCCTAACAGCCGCTGGCGCAGAAGTAACGCTGCCGCTCAGCCCCGCGGATGAAACCGCTGGTGGATCGCTTTGAGCCGCGCAGGATCGACGTGCGTATAGATTTGCGTGGTCGCGATGCTCGCGTGCCCCGCATCTCTTGCACTCTGCCGCAGGTCGGCCCCGCCGGCCAACAGATGCGTGGCAAAACTGTGGCGTAGCGAGTGCGGGCTCGATTTCCGGGCCGATGCTCGCCCGGGCGGCATATTTCTTCAACAGCTCCCAGATCCGCTCGCGGCGCAGCTGCCGCGCCGGCGAAACGAGCAGCCAGGGGGCGGGGCAGCGGCGCCGGCGACCAACTGGGGCCGCTCGTGTTCGAGGTACTCGCGCACCGCGGCCACGGCCCGGCGCCCCAGCGGCACCAGGCGCTCCTTGTCGCCTTTGCCGTGGCAGAGCGAGTAGCCCTCGTCGAGGTGGATGTCGCAAAGCTTCATGTGCGACAACTCCGAGGCCCGGCAACCGGTCGCATAGAGCAATTCCAACATCGCCACGATCGCGCCGCCAATGCGGATCGTCGCGCCGCGGACCGTCGAGCAGTTTCTCGACCTGGCCGGGCGAGAGCACGTGCGGCACGCGCTGCCACAACTTTTGGCTGCCGAGCAGTTCGGCCAGGTTGTCGCGGAGCACGCCTTCGAGCTGCAGATACCGGCAGAAGAGCTTCAGCGACACGATGTGCCGGGCAATCGACGCCGCGGCCAATTCTGCGCGGTGCAGCCAGGCGGCATAGTCGGCCAGGTCGCGAATGCCCAACTGCACGATCCCCCGGCCCCCCAGCCATTCGAAGAATCGCCGCACATCCCGGCGATAGGCGGCCACCGTGTTGTCGGCCAGATGGCACTCGCTGCGCAAGTGCTCCAGGAATCCTTCCAGCCAACGCCCGCTGGCCGCTCCGCCTGCGACGGTCACCGGCTTGAGAACTCGGCGTGGCGGCATGATGGGACAGCTGTGAAGAGGGGGGCCGATTCGAACGGGCCGGGGGCGGCGATCCCCTCACGCGCCACGCCCCCTGCGAGGGCAAACGGCGGCCGGCCACGCCGGGCCGCTAAGGATCCGCTTCTGATAAGTTTCGGAACGCCGCCGGCCTCGACTTGACACCAAAGCTGCCGGCCGTTTGCCGAATCCGCAGGGGCGGATTATGCTTCACGCTACGCGTTGCCGGCCGCCTGACCGCGGCGAGCATAAACGACAGATTGGATAAACTCCGTGACAACCGGGGAGTGAGCGTGAGAATCCTGGTCACCGGCGGCGCCGGTTACATCGGCAGTCATGCCGTGCGCCTCTTGGAGCCGCGCCGGACACGAGGCCTGGGTCTACGACAACCTGTCGCTGGGGCATCGCGGCGCGTGCCCGGCCGACCGGCTGATCGAGGGCGAACTGCTGGACCGCGAGCGGCTGATCGAAGTGCTCTCGCGGCGGCGGATCGAGGCCGTGATGCATTTTGCCGCATTTGCCCAAGTGGGCGAATCGGTCAGCGACCCGGCCAAGTACTACCAAAACAACGTCGTCGCCACCCTGAACCTGCTGGACGCCATGCGCCGCCGCGGACGTCAAGCGGATCGTGTTCTCGAGCACCACGGCTACGTACGGCGTGCCTCTTCGAGTGCCGATCACCGAGGACGAAAAGCAACAGCCGATCAACCCTTACGGCTTTTGCAAACTGGTGATCGAGCACGCGCTGGCCGATTACGCCCACGCCTACGGGTTTGCCTATGCGGCCCTGCGTTACTTCAACGCCGCGGGCGCCTCGCCGGACGGCGACCTGGGCGAAGACCACGACCCGGAAACGCACCTGATCCCGATCGTCTTGGCCGTCGCGCTCGGCCAGCGGCCGGACATCACGATCTTTGGCGACGATTATCCCACCCCGGACGGCACCTGCATCCGCGATTATATCCATGTCGACGATTTGGGCGCCGCGCATGTAAAGGCCCTGGAGCGACTCGTGCCGGGCCAGGGATTGCAGTTGAATTTGGGCACCGGCCGCGGCTACAGCGTGCGGCAGGTGATCGACGCCTGCCGGCGGTTGAGCGGCCGGCCGATTCCCGAGAAATTGGGGCCCCGCCGGCCCGGCGATCCGCCGGAACTGGTCGCCGATTCGAGCCGCGCTCAGCGACTGCTCGATTGGCGGCCGATCTACACCGACATCGAATCGATCGTGGCCACCGCCTGGCGGTGGCACTCCACGCATCCGCGCGGTTACGCGGGTCAGTAGATGATCCGCACATCCGGGAAATGCTCGGTCAGATAGCCATCCAGCTCAAAGAGGATTTGCTCGGCTTCCGCTGGCGGCAAATGAGGCAACGGATGGATCATGTGGTCCATGCTGAAAAGTCCGCGGCCGTGAAAGCATAACCAATCTCCGGCACCGTCCCCCTTCGAGAAGATCACGGCTACGTCATTCCAGGCCCAATGCTTCGAATCAATGTGAATTCCGCTGCCATCAATTCGTGAATGGGTCTCGGGTCTAAAGAAAAAACCCCAGCCAATCGCCGCGGCAATTCCTGACATGGCTGCCGTCCACAAGCCGACGAAAATCACGCCCAGCAGATGCTGCCACGGGAACCCGTCTCTCGCCATTTGCCAGGCAGCGGAAATCAATCCGAAGAGTCCGGCGGTTCCAAAGACCACCATGCACAGCGCATACGCCACCGTGCGGCAGGTGCCGCTGCGCTCGAAGAAGACACGATTCATATCGCTGGAAGGCATCAAGACACCCTGGATCCAAGAGCCCGCCATTCTACCCGACACCCGGGGCCACGGGGTCCGCGGCGGCATCGGCAATGGCACAGATCAACATCGGTTGATAAAATAACCCGGGCGTTTTTGTCCTCGGCGACGCACGCTCCCCCCCGACGGAACGGCACGATGGCTCACATCGCCGGCACCGCCTTGGCGTGCTTTCGCCGTCCTTTTTCTGTGTCTTGGCGTGCGTTTCCGCGGCCACTGGCTGCCGCTTGCACTGTCCAATCTCGACGGTACCCCCCCGGCCTGCTCCCAGCCGGCGGCAAATCCGGAACATTCGGCAAATTCCCGCTAATCTTCCGCCCTTGCGCTGGCCGAAATCGATCTAGGAGCGAACGATTCATTGCGCCGCGAAGGCTCGGCACCCGTTCTCGCCCGCGCCCCTCCGAGGAAAGGGCAGGGGCGAGGGTGAGCAAAACGCACCGGGACTTTGGGCAAGTTCTGTCGTCAACCAGGGGGAACGGGCGATGAGCAAGATGTTTTGGATGGGGATCATTTTGGTCGGCATCGCGGCGCGTTGCGCAAGCCCAGGGGCCGATGTCCGCATCGCAATCGCACGATCTGCGGCGCGATCAGACACCGAACGCGGTCAGCCACACGCCCGAAATGTGGTTCTACGAACAAGAAC
The DNA here is from genome assembly GCA_963699445.1 of uncultured Planctomycetia bacterium. Classification (GTDB taxonomy): domain Bacteria; phylum Planctomycetota; class Planctomycetia; order Pirellulales; family PALSA-1355; genus CAWCAX01. The sequence continues at coordinate 306,161 of CAVOTX010000009.1, read as the reverse complement.
GCGACCGGTATGAAGATCCGAAAGGCGCCGTGCGGCGAAAAGCCGAGGCCCGGGCGGCACAGGCGCCGGGCGACTGGCATCGATGAAATGGTACGGCATGTCGAACTCGCGGCCGGCCGCGAGCACGACCCCTTTGACGGGAACGTATTCGCCGATGTGGGTATCGAATACGGCCGATCCGTACTCGTGGCGGGCAACCGCGCCGGCCGTCGTCGTGCGTCCCGGCAACGGGCTGTACTAACCGCCCCGCATGAAAGTCGTCGGACGCCATTTCCGCAGCGGTCAACCGGTCGAGCTGCGACTCGCCGATCGGATTGTCGAAGTCAGCACGCCGGCCGGCGGTTCGACGCTGGCGACCGATTTGCCCTGGATCGCGCCGGGCCTGGTCGATCTGCAAATCAACGGATACCGGGGGCACGAGTTCGGCTCGCCGCAATCGACGGTCGAGGCCGTGGTGCAGATCGTCGAGCAGGTGCCGGCGTTTGGGGTCACGCGGTTTCTGCCCACCGTGACCACCGCCAGCCGCGAGACGCTCTTGCATGCGCTGTCCGTCCTTGCCCGGGCCGTGGCCACCGTGCCCCGGGTCGTGCGCAGCGTGGCCGGAGTTCACTTGGAAGGGCCGTACATCTCGGCGGCCGACGGGCCGCGCGGCGCGCATCCGGCCCGGCATTGCCGCCCGCCCGATTGGTCGGAGTTTGCCGATCTGCAATCCGCCGCCGGCGGGTTGATTCGCCTGGTGACGCTGTCGGCCGAGTTCGCCGAGCGCTGCAATTCATCTCGCGCTCCGCAATGCCGGGATCACCGTGGCCTTGGGGCACATGAACGCCAGTGCCGCGCAAGTCCGCGCCGCGGTGGATGCCGGCGCCACGCTGAGCACGCATCTGGGAAACGGCGCGGATCCGATCCTGCCGCGGCATCCGAATTACATCTGGGATCAACTCGCCGAGGACCGGCTCACCGCAACCCTGATCGCCGACGGCCATCACCTGCCGTCGGCCGTGGTCAAGAGCTTCGTGCGGGCGAAAACTCCGGAGCGGATCGTGCTGGTCAGCGATCTGTCGGGCATGGCCGGTCTGCCTGCGGGTGAATACTCGACCGATTTCTGCCGCATCGAAATCCTCGCCGACGGCCGGATCGTCGTCGCAGGCCAGCGCCAAATGTTGGCCGGCGCCGCGCGGCCGATCGCCGCCGGCATCGCCAATGCCATGCGGTTCGCCGGTGTCGATCTGGCCGCCGCCGTCGACATGGCCACGAGCGCCGCTGCGGGCGATCGGGCTGCCGAGCGTCAAATTGACCGTGGGCCAGCCGGCGGACGTCGTGCTGCTGCGGCTCCAGCGGGACCGCGAAGGATTGCCCTGCGAAGTCACGATCGAGCGGACCATCGCCGGGGGCCAGGTCGTGTTCGAGCGACCCGGGGCGGCGTGAGGAGCACTCGAAAAATGACTCCGGCTTAGGGCAGACCCTCACCCTAACCTCTCCCTGGAGGGAGAGGGGTTGAGCGCCTAAGTTGTTTTTCGTTCAGACGTAGGAATGCGCGTGGCGGGTGAATTCCGGTCACGAGGGCTCCCGGCAAGCAGCGCGAAAGCGGCTCATCTCGTAATCGTCAATGGGCCAGCAGCACCGCCAGAACGCCAGCCAGGAAGATGCCGTCGAATGTCCCGGCCCCGCCGATCGAGGCGATCGGCGCACCGAGTCCGGCCAGGACGTGCAGATTCATCAGATCGGCCCCCAGCAACGTGCCCAGGCTGCCTGCGATGTAGGCCAGCGGAGCGGCCGCCCGCCGCGAAAGCAGCGTGCCGACCAGAGCCGCCAGCAGCGGCGGGACGACGATCGGCACGGCAATGCCCTTGCCAGGTATGGATTGGGCCAGCGCATGCACCACCAGCGCGACGATCAACATTCCGAGAATGCCGCGGAGGAAGATTTCGTTCTTCCACATCAGGTAGAACGACAAGACCGTCGGGATGATTGCGCCGCCCACGTTGATTGCCAGGATGGTGTCGGACTGTTCTTGCACCAACGGAACCACGTACCGCACGCCAAGCATCGTGAATTCCTGCGGGACGCTGGTCCGTCCGCCGCGCAGTTCGGCAACCGGAATGTTCACGTAGCTGCCCAAAAGCGACAGCAGCAGCAGGCCATACACCCAGCGGCCGCTGATCCCCATCTTCTCGTAGGCATAGCCCAGAACCCCGATCTGCAATGCGGCCAGCAGCAGCCCGAAGATCAGCACCAGGGCAAAGAAAAACAGCGGGGCCAGCGGCAGGTAGTGATAACTGGAGACTTGCATCAACGGCGTCCCCGGCGCGCAGGACAAACGAGACGACCATCGGCCGGCGAGCCGGAACCGAGAGCCTATATATATCCGATGAGCGGCGAATTGCGAGCTTCGAGCTGCCGACGCGGTGTTTGGAATCTGCCAAGCTGGTTTTAGGATTGCCGCAGACCGCGCGGTGAAACTCCCGAGGCGCTGCGCCTGCCGGGGTGGTCGCGGCTGGCTTTTTGAGTACTTCCGGCGAACGTGGCGAATGTCCGCCTCGTTGTGCGCCCCGGCATAGATAGAGATAGAATGTGCCGATGACCGAGCTTGCCTTGACCGCGTGCATCTTTCTGGCCGCAGTGCTCTATTCCGCAGTCGGCAATGCGGGTGCATCAGGCTATATGGCGGTTCTGGCACTGTTCGCCGTGCCTGCGGACGAAATGCGGCCGGCTGCCCTGATCCTGAATATCTTGGTGGCAACGATCGCCAGCGTGCGGTTCTACCGGGCCGGCCGCTTCTCCTGGGCCATTTTTTGGCCGTTCGCCGTGTCGTCGATCCCGCTGGCCTTTGTGGCAGGGCATTTCCGCGTGTCCGCCAGTCTCTTTAATCCACTCGTCGGCTGCGTCCTGCTGGTTGCAGCCTGCGGCCTGTTTCGCACTCCACGCGCCGGCGTTGCCAGGGTTGCCTCGACTTGGCTGGCGATGCTGTGCGGTGCGGGGATCGGCCTGCTGTCTGGGCTGACCGGCACGGGTGGCGGGATCTTCCTGAGTCCACTGCTGCTGTTCATGGGCTGGGCCAATCCGCAGCAGACGGCCAGCGTGACCGCAGCATTCGTGCTGGTGAACTCGCTGGCCGGCATCAGCGGGTTGCTATCGCTCGATCCGCACCTTCCTGGACAACTTACCTACTGGGTGATCGCGGCCGCAGTGGGAGCGTGCGTCGGTTCGGAACTCGGCAGCCGCCGCGTGAGCAGCCCGCTATTGCGCCGAATCCTGGCGGCGGTGCTGATAATCGCCGCTGGCAAGTTGCTGTTCGCCCATTGAGCGCTCGTCTCGTCGCTCAGTCGGCCCAGATAGGAAACTCTGCCGAGCAGAGCGGTCCGCTCGGTCGGGCCTCGATCGCCGCGGGCCGGAAGGACCTGGCAGCGGCCACGACGGTCAAGAAAACAGCGCTGCGTCGGCAACCGGTGCCGACCGAGTTCAGTTGGGTGCAAAGAATCGGCGGTGGTGGCGGGGCACTTCGGCCGCAGCCCGGGCCTGCTGGTAGGCCGCCTGGTACAGTTGCACTTGCCAGGCCGCTGGCTGGCCCAAGAGAAATTGCGGGGCGGCGACAAAACCGGTGGGCAGCTTGGGGGCGGGGTTGGTCATGGGGCGTGGCCTGGCCGGACGCCTTGCGGGCTGCCAGTTACGAATGCGGTTGGCAAACATCGCTTTAGTTCCTCCCGACTCGTTTTGAGCAGGCCCGACGTCCAGGGGTTAATTCGCATGCTAGCTGATAGCACGTTCCATCATCAGCATCGCGATCAATTTAGTTGTTAGTTCGTCCCGCAAGACGGCATGACAGCACTCGAAACGGTCGAACTGGGGGGGATCGGGCAGGCCACGGCCGCTGCCGCTGGCACGTTACGCAGAAATTCGCCAGGCCGCAAAAATAACGCAAACCTGAGAGCTTGTGATTCCGAAGGCGGAGTTATATATTGCTGGCACGTTTGGGCGCCGACTCGAGATGGTTCGAGAGGCTCTAACCCTATTTCGCGCTGCTGACTGGATTGCCCAGAGGTGCGCAAGTCCCTCGGGAGCCGGTTGCAGTCAGACAGCGTAATCCCCGCTTAAAGATCGCCAGGAGTCATGCGGTCTTGCGGCTGGTTCCAGGAAAGGAGTTCTGTTATGGCTAGGCAGTGTTCACTCACCGTGGTCCGTCGCATGCGTCTGCTATGGGAAATCCCATGGCGGCCGCCACGAGCCACGCCCAATCGGCGGCTGCTCCGTCGATGGGCACCATGATGATGCTTCCCCGCTGCACGATGAAGGTCGAGAAGTGCAAGGGTGGCATGAAGATTTCGTGCTCCTGCGAGGACGAAGTCGCCTGCGGCACGCTGCAGAATCTTTGCCAGTCGCTGTGCGACGGGCTCTGCAGTTGCTGCTGCACGATGAACGGCATTCCCTGCTGCCAGGTCAACCTGTGCTGCGGAGTTTGCAAGACAGAGTGCACCAAAGACGGGGTCTGCATCACCTGCCTGAGCGGTGACAAGGCCTGCTGCGACCTGATCCAGGCCTGCTCCGATTGCCTGGCACAGTGCCTGCAATCCGGCTGCTGCTGCTATGTTTCGTTCGCCGGCACCCCGGTTTGCTGCGGCTGCTGCTAAGCAGTCTGCGAAACCAGGCTGCCCCGTGCCGGGCAGCTTCGAAGTAACTTTCCGCGGAATCCCCGGCCCAATCTTGTTGGGCCGGGGATTTTTCCTTTCCCAAGTGAGGAAGTTTCCCGTCGAGGGCCCAAGGCGGCTCGATGATCCGCCGCCCTCGTCACCGCCGTGCGGTGGCATCGCCAAAAAATGGGGGCCACGGTCGAATCGAGCAATTTCCGAATCGAGCAATTTCGGCCGTTGACGGACCGGCGCCATCATCCGTCGTCGCCGAGAACGGCCGGCGACACGGACCGCGGATCGAGTTGCAGCGCAGATTGCCAATCGGCCCGCGCAGATCGATATCGCCGCGTCGGCGGTGCAGCGCCGCACGACCGGCATACGCTCGGGCGTAGCGCGGGTCGATCTCGAGCGCACGGTCGCAATCGGCCAGCGCGTCATCCGAGCGGCCGCAGTCGTCGGCAGCCATCCCGCGGTTGTAATAGTAAACGGCGTTCTGGGGCTCGATCTCGATGGCCTGACTGAAGTCCGACCGAGCGCGCTCGAACTGGCCAGCCTTGGCCCAGAGCATGCCGCGCGTCGCCCAGACATTGGCCACGCGCGGCTCCAAATCGAGCGCAACCGACAACTGCTGGAGCGCGGCCGGCACGTCGCCCGCGGAGTACAACGCTTTACCCAGCCAGTGGCGAGGCCGCCAGAAGTGCGGGCTCTTCAGGCAGTTGTCGGTCCACAGCGCCACGGGCGAAGCGTACAAGCGATTCCGAGCCATCGTGCCGGCCGACAGCGCCGCAATGGCCACGACCATGAGCGCTGGGCCCGACGACCGGAGAAAGCGACGCAGGTAGTTCGACAGATCCGTTCGTGTCAGACACCATTTCCACCCACGATGGCCTGCCGACACGACGAGCGTCGCAACCGCTGCCAACGGCAGATACATGCGATGTTCCGCCGCAAGGTCCTGGATCGGCAGCAGACTCGACGTTGGCGCCAGAACGATAAAAAAGGCTCCGCCCAAGAATCCGACGGCTGGATGCCGCACGGCGGCCCAGACGATCGCCGCCAACAGCGCCACGAGCGCCATCAGCGGCGGCACGATCTGCGCCGACGTTTTCGCAATCGGCCAGCCGTAATCCAGGCACTGACCGAAGGGCAACAGGCTGAGTCGCAGATAATGCCAGAGGACCGAGGGCTGCGAAAGCAGGTAGGCCACGGGTGTGACGCCCGGAACGCTCACCGTCGCCTGCTGCGGCAACTGCGCTGGGTTGGATGCCAGTTGTCGGCCCAGCAGCAGCCCAGTAGCGAAGATCTGCTCGCCCGCCAGCAATCCGCCGGCCAGCAGCAGCCCGGCGTAGAGCCAACGGTGCCGGCCGACGTTGCGCCAGCGGCGGGCAACAAACACCCGATCGTACCAGAGCAGTACCAGCGGCAGGGTTACGACGGTTTCCTTCGAGCGCAGGCCCAGCAGGAAGCAAGCAATCACCGACGCCCACCACCAACGGGCAGAAAATCCACAATCGGCAGCGTCGACCCCACGGCGAAACGAATACAGTGCCAGCAGATACCACAGCGCCGCCGCGGATTCGTACCGCTGCACCACGTAGGTCACGGCCTGGGTGGTGAGCGGGTGCACAAGCCACACCAGCGCGATAGCCGTTGCTAACGGCGTGGCCGTCACGGCGTAGCGCGGCGCCAGCCTTGGACAGAGCAAAGTCCGCCGAACCAGGCCGTACAGGGTCAGGCCGGCGAGAACGTGGATCACCAGGTTGACAAAGTGGTAGCCCCAGGGGTCGAGACCGCCGAACCAATAATTGACGGCAAACGAGTACTCGACCAGCGCACGCAAGCCGGCCCAGGGCTTGATCGTGGTGAGCGAGCGGACTCGCTCGTTGTCGACGATGTTGGAGAAATCGTCGAGGGCAAATTGACCGGCAAAGCTGCCGGCGTAGACGAGGGTCGCGATCCCTGTCATCACAAGCAACGGCCAGACCGGGGACCGCTGTGCAGCTTGGGCCATTGCGGCCCGAGAACTTATGCCGGGTGGCTGGATGCGTCTTCTCACGGCCGAACGATTTCCTGGCAGTGGGGATACCAGCGCGCAAAAAGCCCCCCCACCCGCGGCTTGGCGACCGCAGGTGGGAGGGTGTCCGGTGAAGTGCCCAAACGGGCCTCGCCTGTTCACGACATTAGTGAGGATCGAACGGTTCGAAGTAGGTCGAATCGATCGGCTCGTCTTGATCGCGCGTCACGAGGCGGGCGAGCAAGCGGATGGGAATGTTCTCCGAGAGGAACTTGACCGATCCATCCCCCAAAGCGGTGTGGAAGCCACCCGGGTGGAACGAGAATGGCTGGCCCGACCCGTTGACCGAAGTGGCGTTGTTCTGAGTCGGGTCCGGCCAGTTCAGGTAGCTAACGCCCGTGTACCCCTGGGGGTAGGCGGCACTGAGGATCGTCGTATTGAGCGAGATCGCTGCTTCCGACTGCAAAGAGCCGCCGCCGCCGGAGATGCTGTCGGTAGGACTGGCGTACGTCTGCGTGGCACCATTCACGTCGATGCCATTGGTGCGGTTGATGTAGTAGCCAGGATAGATGGTGCCCGAGATGTCGGTACCCAACAGGGCGATGTCGCTTGCCGGACGAGCCCAGCCACCGCCGTCCACGCGATCATGCGTGATCGCCGAGCCGTTGGTGTCGGCGCCGATGTCGCCGTTGGAGATGGTATTGAGGGCCTTCACGATACGTCCATTCGTGCGGATGAACAGGTAGGGACGGCCGGCCGATTCCGACAGCAGGATCGTATTGGACAGACCATCACGGACGTCGGCGAGCTTGGTCTTGGAATTCTTGGCGAGAATGCCCAGGCCCCAGTTGTCGATGGCCGCGCCCAGCGAGCTGTATGCCTTCTGCGCGAGAGACTCCGTGCTTTGCGGCCCAATGCCGAGCAACAACGGCTCGACGTGCGTCACCCCGGCGTAGTCCGTCGGGGCAGCGATACGGCGGCCCGAGGCATTATAAGTGGCGTTCGACTTCGGATCCGGGTCGTCGTCCCAACGGCCGACGTCCGAACTGGGGCTCGTCTGGGACGAGGGGCATTCGAACACGTTGATCCGAGTACCAACGATCCCCACCGCGCTCGTCACCGTATTCCATCCGTTGGGCACCACGAAGCCGGTGGTGGCGACCGGCGAGCTCCAGTTGCTGCTCTGGTCGTATTTGTCGTAAATCGACTGTTGATCGAGGTACGGCAGCAAATAGGTTTCCCAGGAAGTGCGGACGCCGGTCGGCGGACGCAAGCTGGACGGGAACGTGCCGAAGTTGTCGGAGAAGTTGTGCAAAGCCAACGCCTGCTGCTTCAGGTTGTTGGAGCACGTCGAGCGGCGAGCCGCTTCGCGCCGCTTGCTGCACCGCGGGCAGCAACAGCCCAACCAAGATGCCGATAATCGCAATCACGACGAGCAGTTCGATGAGCGTAAAAGCTGCTCTCAATTTGGGTCGAAACAATCTCATGGGAAACACTCCTGATGAAAAAAAAACGTTGCGGCCGGACAAAACGTTTGCCCGGGCCAATTGCCTTCACGAAACCGAAGTTCCTTGCGGGCCCTCCTTAACCCCTGACACGACTGGGTCCAAGTCAACGCCTGCGGCGAAACCCGGCGGAACGTCCGCGCGGTCGGCCGCATGGCGCCCCGACGACCGCGGACTCAAAATCCTCTCGATGGCCGCGACTTCAACGTCGTCGACCAACTGCACGACGCCGGCCACGCGGCGAGCGACGCTACCCCCCAACTGCTTTTCATAAAACGTCTGCACGTGTCCCCGCAGCGTCACCACTCCCTGACTCGAGCGAACATACAGACGCCGCAAGGCAGGCACATTGCGGCCGGCCAGGAATGCCGTCACACGGCGCTCCAGGTCGCGATCGCCATCTTCAAACGTCTGGTTGACGGAAAGAATCATGATCCAAGTTCCTGTTACGCGAAGTTTTCTCATTGATCGAATGCGAATTGGCCGTCATCGTGCAACAACAACACTCCATGACCATACTCCTCTTAACGATGTGGATAATGTCATTAGGAAAGCAAGGCACACATTTGCCCGCGGCGCGGAGCGAGGGCAAGTGAACGCTCGATCTGGCCAGTCGTGCTGCGCCTCCGGAGAGTCCGGTCAACAGGCAGCGAGGTAAGAAGAAGGCCTCCCGAGAGCATCCGGGTCGGCGTTTCTTGAGGAGCCCTCAGCCGTCGGCTTTGAGGCCGACAACACGAGAGCATCGCGATTGACTAACAACAACAGTTGATACCATCGAATCGCTTGCACATTAAACAAAGGACAACGAAATCGTTCAAGAGGTTCGGCGTTAATGTTTTGTTAACTGCCATACAATTGTTTGTTATGGTTGTGCGCCGCGGAGTCGTTTGCGTTCGCGCCGTTCCAGTTGCACAACCACGCCGTCCTGCACGACCACGGACACTTCACCGTACCGCAGGCCTTGCAGTGCCTGGCGGATCTGATCGATGGCGTCCTCGAACTGCGCGTTGCGCCGTTCCGCCGATCGCTTTGCCGCGATCACCCGGCGAAATGCTATTCGCCGAGACGCTGTTTGCTGCATCGTTGCTCATGCCACTGTCTTCCTTTGCGTCAGGCTCGCAGCCGAAGGCCTGCGAAATCCTGATTGCGACTCTTCCGCCGTTAGATCACATACTCCGGCATGAAGACCCGCGCTTTGCGGGGCGATACATACACCCGGTCGCCCGCCTTCAGCGCCAGTTCCACATACCGCACCAGGCTCAGCTCCACGTTCAAGCCCATGTCCAATTCGTCGGCCAGCAGGACCACCTTGGCCACCGAGCCGGCCGAGTTGATCCGCTGCACGGTCGCCGCCAGCGCCGGCACGCCGTTGCGATGATGCTGAATGTCGAGCTCGTGCGGGCGGAAGTACACGGTCGCCTCGCGCGACTCGGCGTGCGGGTATTCGGGAAAATCGACCTCGAATGGCCCCAGCACCGCGCGGCCGTTTTGCACCCGTCCCTTGAACACGTTGACGTTGCCCAGAAAGTCCATCACGAACGGATTGGCCGGATGCTCGAACACTTCCTGCGGCGTGCCGATCTGCTCGACCCGGCCGTGGTTCATCACCACCACCTGGTCGGCCACCTCGAAGGCCTCTTCCTGATCGTGCGTCACGAAGACGCTGGTCATGTGAATCTCGTCGTGCAGCGCGCGCAGCCAGTGCCGCAGTTCCTGCCGCACCTTGGCGTCCAGCGCCCCGAACGGCTCGTCCAGCAGCAGCACCTTGGGCCGGATGGCCAGAGCCCGGGCCAGCGCCACGCGCTGCCGCTGGCCGCCGGACAACTGCGACGGGATAACCGCCGCTCCAAGCCGTCGAGCCGCACCAGGTGCAGCAGTTCGCGGACGCGTTCGGTGATCTTCGTCCTTCGGCTCTTTGCGCACGCGCAGCCCGAAGGCGACGTTCTCGAACACGTTCATGTGGCGAAACAGGCGCGTAGTGCTGAAACACGAAGCCCACGTTGCGGTCGCGGGCCGACGAGTCCGTGATATCCTCGTCGGCATATGCACCGACGCCGCTGTCGGCCGTCTCCAGCCCGGCGATGATCCGCAGCAGCGTCGTCTTGCCCGAACCCGACGGCCCCAGCAAGGCCAGCAGCGAGCCGTGCGGCACGTCGAGGCTGACGTTGTCCAGCGCCACGAACTCGCCGAAGCGCTTGGTGATATTCTTGACGGCAATACTCACGACTTGCTCTCCGGCAACGACGTCGGCCGCCTTCGGAAGGTCGTGGCGCGTCTTGCGCTCCAGGCACGACTTTCACCACCAAGGTCACCAGCGCCAACAGAGTCAAGCACCGAAGCCACGGCAAACGAACCTGGGCTGTTGTATTCCTGAAACAGTCGTTCGCACGCGCAGCGGCATCGTGTCCGTGCGTCCGGCAATGTGCCCCGAAACGACGTACACCGCGCCGAACTCTCCCATCGCCCGGGCGTTGCAAAGAATCACGCCATACAGCAGGCCCCACTTGATGTTCGGCAACGTGACCCGCCAGAAGATTTGCCAGCCGCCGGCGCCCAGACTGACCGCCGCCACTTCCTCCTCCGCTCCCATCGCCTCCATGACCGGAATCAACTCCCGGGCCACGAATGGCAGCGTGACGAAGGCCGTCGCCAGGATCAGGCCGGGCGTCGCGAAAATCACCTTCAGGTGATGCTCGCGCAGCCAGGGACCCAGGTAGCCCTGCAGGCCAAAAATCAGCATCAGCACCAATCCGGCCACGACCGGCGAAACCGAAAACGGCAAGTCGACCAGCGCCGTCAGGATCGTTCGGCCCGGGAAACGGAATCGGGCAATCGTCCAGGCCGCGGCCACACCGAAGATCACGTTCAACACCACCGCCACCGGCGCCACGGTGAGCGTCAGCAGGATTGCGCTGAGCGTGTCGCGATCATGAAACAGGTTGTTCCAATAGACCTTCACTCCGCCGCCAAAGGCCTGATAGAACACATTCACCACCGGCACCACGATCAACAGGCCGATCGTCCCCAGGGCCAGCGAAATCAGCAGCCACTTGACCCACGCCGGGTCGTCCTGTGCAGCCGCACGGCGCGCGGGCGGACCGTTGTTGTCAATTGCTTATGCATAGTACCGTTTGCTCCAGCGCTCGAGCAGGTTGATCAGTACCAGCAGCGAAAACGACAACACCAGTAACACCACGGCAATGGCCGTCGCTTCGGCATATTGATGCGACTCGAGCTGGGCCACGATCAGCACCGGCGCGATTTCGGTCTTGAACGGCATATTGCCGGATACGAACACCACGGATCCGTATTCGCCCAAGCCCCGCGCCAGCGAAAGTGCAAACCCCGTGACCAACGCCGGCAGCAGCAGCGGAAAAATCACCCGCCCAAAGGTTTGCAGTCGCGAAGCGCCGAGCAGGTAGGCGGCCTCCTCCACGTCGGCGTCGAAGCTCTCGAGCACCGGCTGCAGGGCCCGGACCACAAAGGGCATTCCCAGAAACGTCAGCACCAACACCACCGCCAGCGGCGTGTACGCCGCCTTGATGCCGAGCGGCACGAGGAACCGCCCCAGCCAGCCATTTTCCACGTACAGGCTCGAATAGACCAACCCCGCCACGGCTGTCGGCAGCGCGAAAGGCAGGTCGACCAGGGAGTCGACCAGCCGCTTCAGCGGAAACTCGTAACGCACGAGCACCCAGGCAACCAGCAGGCCCAGCACGACGCTGGCGACCGAGGCCCAGAGCGCTGACAGCAGGCTGAACCGATAGGCCGCAATCGCCCGATCGGTCCAAGCCGCCCGCAGAAACTCGCTCGGCGTGAGCGTGAAAGCTTTGGCGAAGCAGGCCCCTAATGGAATTAGCGCCAGCACGCTCAGGTAAAACACGGTGTAACCCAAGCTGAGCGAAAACCCGGGCAGAACGCGATGGGTTCGGGCCATCAGGTGACCCTCCCAGGCGTTGTCGGGCAACCGCCGCTGGGCACTCCGCGCGACGAGATGGTCACCGCCCGGTCGCCGCCAGCGGACGACGGCACGGGCGGCGCCGAACTCGCGGAGGTCGCTTGGATATGCCGAGGGGATTGGAATGGCATCGTCATGCTTTGGGCAGGCGGTCGCGGCGGGCGGGACTGTGCTTGGTTCTTGCAGACTTAGTTCTTGTAGATGCTGTCGAAAACGGCGCCATCGACGAAGAACAACCGGTTGGCGTCATCCCAATTCTTGGCGATGCTCTTGATGGGAAACAACTTCACTTTGGCGAATTCACTCATGTGCGCGCTGAGAATCTCAGGCGTGCTCGGCCGGTAGTGATGCCTGGCGATGATTTCCTGGGCCACGTCGGTATAGAGGAAGTTGAGATAGTCCTCGGCCACGCCGCGCGTTCCCTTGCGATCGACATTGACGTCCACCACCGCCACCCGCGGCTCGGCGCGAATGCTGATCGACGGGGCAACGATCTCAAGCTCGCCCTTGGTTTCGGCCAGCTCGAAATAGGCCTCGCTCTCCCAAGCCAGATGCACGTCGCCAATGCCCTTTTGCGCGAATGTGGTCGTCGCCGAACGTCCTCCGGAATCGAGCACGGGTACGTGCTGGTATAGTTTGGTAACGTACTCCCTGGCCTGGGCCTCGGTTCCACCCTGCCGCACGACGCTGCCCCAAGCGGCCAAAAAGCTCAGCTTGCCGTTGCCCGATGTCTTGGGATGCGGGGTGATCACCTCGACCCCCTCGCGAATCAAGTCGGGCCAATCCTTGATGTTCTTGGGATTTCCCTTGCGGACGACAAACACGATCGTCGACGAAAACGGCAGCGAACCGTTGGGGAACTCGTCTTCCCAACCCGGGTTAATCAGGCCCTTGTGTTCGATCGCCTCGGTGTCGGTCGGCATCCCCAACGTCACGACGTCGGCCTCTTGCCCCTCGATGACATTCCGGGCTTGGGTCGACGACCCGCCGTGCGATTGCTCGATCTTGACTTCGACCCCCTTGGCCTTCCGGTATTCTTCCTGAAACGCCAGGTTGAGTTCCTTCCACAATTCGCGCGTTGCATCGTAGGAGACATTGAGTAGCTCAATCCGCTCACCCGTCGTCGCGGCCGCGCCGGACTGCTGGGCACGGTCCGTTCCCTGGGCCCTGTCGCACCCGGGCAACGCGAGCGCCGCCAGCAGCAGCACCCAAACCAAGCGAGATGTCTTCGGCATCAAGTACCATTCCCTTCCTGGAGACCGCGCCGTAAATTTCAGAGCCAGCCATTCATCATCAACATGCTCAACAAGATGATGAATTGCGTAGCGAATGCCGTGCCGATCCTCAAAACTGGCTCTTTCAGTGCTTGCGGCGCTAAATATTCCGGGTTGCGTCGAGTAGGGCAGCCGGACTACCATCATTAGTGCTGGGTTCCAGCAAATAACACGGATGCTGACCGTTGCATTTCACGGAGTCGTTAATGGAAGAGTTCCGCCAGTTGCTGCTCGATGTTTGGCGAGAGGCCTGCCGGCACGTCGAAATTGGCGACGCTGTGGCCCAATGCGCGCCAGCCTTGTTTCGGCGTCTGCCGGTCGATCTGGTCATCGTGCGGCGTCTGGAGCCGGCGCACGGCCATCGAGACCGTTGCGGTCGGCCTGTGCCGGCCGGGTACGGCGCCTGTCAACAGTCGCAATGACCTTGATTCGGGCGGCTTCGAACGCTTGTCGCAATGGTGCCGCCGGCGCGAAGTGCAACTGGTGGCGAGCGAAAACGACGACGAGTTTCTCAGCGGCCTGGTGCCCAACGGGCTTTCGGGCGAGGCCCTGATTGGCCCCTTGAACCTGGCCGCCGGACCGATCGGCCTGGTGATCCTGGTAGCCCGGCCCCCGCATCGCTTCAACCAGTCGCACGTGCAGATGCTCGAGCGGCTGCTCGAGCCGTTCACGGTGTGGCTGGAAAACGATCGTCGCTTGCGCGAGCTGAGCACCCTGCGCGAAGCGGCCGAAGCCGACAAGCGCTCGCTGCTGTCGCGACTGGGCCGGCACGACATTAGCGATACCATCGTGGGCGCCGAAACGGGATTGAAACCGGTCATGGAACGAGTGGACCTCGTCGCGCGGACCGATGCGCCGGTGTTGATCTTCGGCGAGACCGGCTCAGGCAAGGAGGTCGTCGCGCGGACGATTCACGAGCGTTCGCGGCGCGCGGCCGGGCCGTTCCTGCGCGTCAACTGCGGGGCGATTCCGACCGAGCTGGTGGATTCGGAGCTCTTTGGCCACGAGCGCGGCAGCTTCACCGGCGCGATCGGCGACCGCAAAGGCTGGTTCGAGCGGGCCGACGGCGGCACCCTGTTCCTCGACGAATGCGGCGAGTTGCCGCCAGCGGCGCAAGTCCGCTTGCTGCGTATTTTGCAGGACGGCACATTCGAGCGCGTGGGCGGCGAGCGTTCCACGACGGTCGACGTGCGCGTCGTGGCCGCAACGCATCGCGACTTGCAGGCCATGGTTCGCCGAAGGCCGCTTTCGCGAGGATCTCTGGTATCGCATGGCGGTGTTTCCGCTGCACCTGCCTCCGCTGCGAAACCGCGTGGAAGACATTCCCTCGATGGCGTCCCACTTTGCCCTGCGTTCGGCCAAACGCAATGGCATGCCGCCCGTGCTGCCCACGGCCGACGACATCAACCGGCTGGCGACCTATCCCTGGCCCGGCAACGTCCGCGAGTTGTCGGCCGTGATCGAACGGGCGGTCATCCTCGGCGACGGCAAGCACTTGGAGATTGCCAAGGCCCTGGGAACCGCGCCCGACGCGACGCGGCCCTCGGCGCAGCCTGTGGCGGAAGCCAATTCGCCCGATGCGTCCTTTCCGACACTCGACGAAGCGGCCGCCCGGCACATCGAAGCGGCGCTCGTGCGGACTCGCGGTCGGATCGAAGGCGGCAGCGGCGCCGCCCAATTGTTGGGGATCAATCCGCACACGCTCCGAGCACGGATGCGCAAGCTCAAGATCGACTGGAACCGCTACCGCGCGATCTAGACCGTAGGGTCCGCTGTGCGGACCAAACCCGGCCGCAGCGACGAAGACGGTCCGCACAGCGGACCCTACGCAACGCCGCGCGATGTAGCCGCGTTGCAATCGTACGCCGGGCACATTACGGGGCGGGTGCCGGGGCGGATTGCACGCGCCGCTCGACGGCGGCGGACAGTGCGAGCACCGTTGGCACGTCGAGCTGCTCCGCCCGGCCGTCGGGCGACAGGCCGAGCTCGGCCAGCACCCCGTCGACCCCCGTTTTGCCCAACGATTCCTTGTAAGCCGCCACCAGCACGCTACGGAGGAATTTGCGGCGATGCGAAAAGAGCGCGCGGACAAAGCGGTGAAAAAACTCCAGATCGTGGATCGCCCGGCGGCGATCCGCATCGCACTCGATGTGCAGGATGGCCGAGGTTACTTTGGGACGCGGCCAAAACACGCTGGGCGGCAGAATGCGGACAACGCGGGCGCTACACTGGCTCTGAATCCAAATGCTCAGCGCGCCGTAGTCCTTCGTGCCCGGGACCGCCGTGATCCGGTCAGCCAGTTCCTTCTGAATGGTGACGGTCATCGACACCGGCGGCGCGGGGCACTCCAGCAAGTTGGTCAGGATCGGCGTGGCGACGTTGTAGGGCAAATTGGCCGCCAATTTCAATCGGGCACCTGGCCGCCGCTGCAGTTGCTCGTCGACGGCCGCGAGCAAACGGGGGTCGAGCGTGTGCTTGTTGCGCAGCGCGTCGAGCTCGAGCAGGACGACATTGTCGATCCCAAACAGTTCTTCACTGGCCAGTTGATGGAGTCGCGAATCGATTTCCACCGAGACCACCGCGCCGGCCTGCCCGGCCAAGAGCGCGGTGAGCGAGCCGGTGCCGGTGCCGATCTCGAGCACGACGTCGTCGCGAGTCAATTGGGCCGCGTCGACCAGCAGCCGCACGAGATTCAGATCCACCAGGAAGTTCTGGCCGTGCCGGTTGCGCGGATCGATGCCGACCTCGCGAAACCGCTCGCGGAGAAAGGACAGCGTCTGATTGCCCGAACTTGCCATGTTTGCGTCTTTCCCTTCAACCCGGTTGGGCCGGGTGCAAAGCGGCCGGCGCGTGGAGGCACTTTTCGACGTATTTGGCCAACAGATCGGTTTCCAGGTTGACCGAGTCGCCCACGGCCAGCCGCCCGAGCGTGGTGGCCACAAGCGTGTGCGGAATCAAAGCCACGCTAAACCGCTCGCACTCGACGTCCACCAGCGTCAGACTCACGCCATCGACGGCCACCGAGCCCTTGCTGGCCATCTGCGTCGTCAACCGCGGTTCGGCGGCGAACCAAAAAGTCGACCAATCGCGGTCGTCGTTTCGGGCGGCCAACGCGCCGCGACCGTCGATGTGGCCGGTGACGAAGTGCCCACCGAGGGCGTCGCCGACCCGCAGCGACGCTTCGAGGTTTACGGCATCGCCGGCCTCGAGCTGGCCCAGGTTCGTGCGGGAAAGCGTTTCGGGACCGGCATCGAACGCCAGACAATCGGCGTTCACGGCCACCACGGTCAGGCAGCAGCCGTTCACCGCCACGCTGTCGCCGATCCGGGCTGAGTCCGCCAATCGCGCGGCGCGCACCACCAGCCGGCGCCCGGGCGGAGCCGAGCGCACCTCAGCCACGTTGGCCAGCCATTGAACCAATCCGGTGAACATCCGAGAGCCAACTTAAAAAATGGGTTCTTTGTGCTCCTGGCGCTCGTGCAAACGGCGCCAAGCGTAGCGTGCGGGACCCGAAAAAACGAACAAGCAGCCGATGATCGGCACGGAATATCCGCGCACGGACATGATCGCCACCAGGGCAAACAGCAACCCCACCACATGCCCGAAGCTTCGCTGCCCGCGAAACGCCTGGTTGACCACGTGCGGATACGAAATCCGCGAGACCATCAGGGCCGCGACCAGCACGGCGAAGAACGGCAGGATCCATTGCACCGCATGGTCGATGGCGGCGGCATTGGCCAGGGCGTGGCTTTCGCGCCGCAGCTCGTAAAACAAAATTCCAAAGCCGGCAATCGAGGCGGCCGCGGCCGGCGAAGGCAGACCGCTGAAATTCAAATGATCGTCCTCTTCGCCGGTCTCGACATTGAAGCGGGCCAGCCGCAGCGCAGCGCAAGCGGCGAACGAGGCCCCGATGATCCAGATCACGTCGCGAAATTGGTACGTCGGCTGTGGACACATTTTCACCAGCAAGAATCCCGGCGCCACGCCGAATGTCACCACGTCGCACAGACTGTCCAATTGCGCGCCGAAGTCGCTCGTGGCCCGCGACAGTCGGGCCAGATGACCGTCCAGCGCGTCGAAAATCATCGCCAGAAAGATCAGCCATCCGCTGAGCATGATGTTTTGCGTCGGGTCGTCCGGATTGAGTTGGCGGATGACGCGCGTGGGATGGTTGAAGTCGATGTCCCGCGACACGACCGGCAGGCCGATCGTGTCCGTCGTGGGCGCGTCGATGCGAGCCGCGACGACGATGCTGAAGAACCCGCAAACCAGGTTCCCCAGCGTGAACATGGTGGGAAAAACGGCGACCGTGCGAATCCGCCTCATCATATTGCCTGCGTCAGGAAATCGATTGTTCGTAACGAGCCACGATGGAACTGCCGGCACGCACTCGGTCGCCCACGGCCACGGAAATCTCCAGGCCCGGATCCGCCCGCACGATCAGTTCCGTTCGCGAACCCAGCTTGATCATGCCGAACTTGTGCCCGGAGTCGACCTCTTCGCCGGGACGCAGACTACAGACGATGCGCCGGGCAAACAAGCCCGCGATCTGGCGAACTACCAGTCGCCGATGCGGCGGATCGCACTCTTCCAACCCGATCCACATGTTCTCGTTCTTGATCGCGCTTTCCGGATTGAGTGCATTGAGAAATAACCCGGGCGAGTAGTGCAGCCGGACGACCGACGCCCGGGCCGGCCCGATTGATGTGGACGTTGAAGATCGAGAGGAAAATGCCGATCCGCACGGCCGGCCCGTCGATGAAGTCGTCGTGCTCCAGCCGCGTGACCTCGGCCACCACGCCGTCGGCGGGCGAAACCAGGATTCCGGGCTCGGCGGGCACGCGTCGCGGCGGATCGCGGAAGAAGTAAACCACCAGCGCCAGCAGCACGGCCGGCACGACGGCCAGATACCACCACCAAGCCGCCAGCAGAATCGCCAGCGCCAACAGCGGATAGCCCAGCAGCTGAATTTCGGCCAGGCCCCAGCGGGCCACGGGGATCCGCTCCCGCCAGCGGAACGGGTCGTCGCCCGGGTGCCAATGGGCCGAGCAGAGATTGCGGCAATACTTCAAGTCGCGCGGATCGAGAATCGCGTGCGGGGCACCGGCCGCATCGCCCTGGCGAAGCTCGGCCATGCGGCGCACGTATGCGGGCCGAAACCGCGCCAGATACCAGCGCCGCAGCCGCCCCCAGGCCAGTTCGATTCGATAACAGGCGCCGCCTCCCGGCTGCACGCTGCGGATATTGTCCGGCAGCGGTTCGGGCGAAGTGCGGCGGTTGGTCAGTTGGCTCTCAGTCATTCCCATGCAGGCGGATGGCCTATTGATCACCGGGCAAGCGAATCTGCGCAGCGGGAAAAAGCGGCCCCCTGCGGCCCGCGCGCGAAACATGCCTTATCGTACCCGTGGGCGGAGAACCCGGTCTAGTGTCGTGAGTTGCAAGCCACGTGTCGGCGATCACCAGTCGCCTCTACAGGTGGGCCAACAATGCTAACTTCTAACTCAGGCCGCCGGGTGCGACCGCGATGCGGCAAGGCCGGGAAATCGTTAAGAACCCTTCATCCTGCCCCACCCGCATGCGGCCACGGGCAAACTTTCCGAAAGCGTCGGCAAATCCGGATCGGCAGATTCCGGCGCGAAACGCTCGATTCCCCCTTTTTTGAGCTAACTTTCTGGTGGCGAAGGCTCTTTCACCGTCGGCACGTTGACCGGCTCGGGTGACACGGCCTCTGCGATACGTCCAAAACAGGCGGACTATGCTGCGAGTGCCGATCCATAAAATCGAGCCGGGCATGATTTTGGCCCGGCCGATTCACGTGCCGAACGATCCGCGGCGGTTCCTGCTGCAGCGGGACCGCGAGGTGCCGGTCGACATGATTCCGCGGCTAAGGAAGCTGGGGATCTACGAAGTTTGGATCCGCTACCGGGACCTCGAGTTCCTGGAAAACATCATCGACGAGGGACTCGGCGACCGCCAGCGCGAAGTGTATCAGCACGTGCGGCAGAACTTCGAGTCGATCATGGGCGATGCCGCGGTCGAACTGGACATGGGGCATTTCCAGACCTCGATCAGCGAACTGTTCGACTTTCTCAAGCAAAGCACCTGC
Source organism: uncultured Planctomycetia bacterium (assembly GCA_963699445.1). Classification (GTDB taxonomy): domain Bacteria; phylum Planctomycetota; class Planctomycetia; order Pirellulales; family PALSA-1355; genus CAWCAX01. The sequence goes on along the minus strand of CAVOTX010000009.1, from coordinate 286,679 downwards.
GGCAACATGCTGCTGCAGAAGCTCGATACGTTCGACAACTACTTGATGTCGCACTCGACCAACGTCTGCTACCTGGCCCTGCTGCTCGGCATGAAGCTCGAGCGCTACTTGATCGAAGAGCGCTGTTTCAAAAACGCCCGCGAAGCCAAAGACCTGCAACTGCTGGGACTGGGCTGCCTGCTGCACGACGTGGGCAAGATGCGCGTTCCACCCGAACTGCTGAACAGTCCGGCGCGGCTCACGCCCGAGGAAATGCAGATCATGCGGCTGCACCCCGTCTATGGCCACGAGATGGTCAAGGGTCGTGTGCCGCCCGCCGCGGCTCAAGTGGTCCTCAATCATCATCAGCGCTACGCCGGCGGCGGCTACCCGGCCAGGATCGACAACCGCACGGGCGAGCCGTTGCCGCCTTTGGAAGGCAAACAGATTCCGGTCTTCAGCCGGATTGCCACGGTGGTCGACGTGTACGACGCGGCGACCTCGACGCGCGTGTACCAATCGGCCAAATACCCGGTGCAGGTGTTGCACGAGATGCGGACAGCCTGCCAGGGCTACTTCGATCCGCAAATCGAGCAGGCGTTCTACCAGATCATTCCGCCGTTCCCGATCGGCCAGATCGTCACGCTGTCCAACGGCGTGGAAGCGGCCGTGGTCGACTTCAATCCGAAGAAGCCCGTGCGACCCAAGGTCCAAGGGATCCGGGCGGCCAACGGCGAGCGATTCCGCGATCCTTCGCTGGAGGAAATCGACCTGGCGTTGCACCTGGAGCTGGAGATCGCGGCCGTCGACGGATTCGACGTGCGGCCGTTCCAGGCCTCGCAACAGGGTCAAAGCAAGACCCCGCCGGCCAAGCCGGCACTGGTCTGAGGGAAAGGGGCTCGAGGCTAGCGGCTGGGGATCCGGCAATATCGGCCGGCTTTTTCACATCCTCCCCCCGGTACCTCTTCGACTAATCCCTCGTCCCTAGTCCCCAGCCTCTAGCCCCTCGAAGAGGCTACCAGCCCATGACCATGTTCGACTCGATGACCTTGCGCGCCCGTTCCAAATCGGTGCCGGTCTCGTGCATGTAGAGCCGAATCGCATGGACCTTGTCGCCGGCCGCCTTGGAGAGGCAATCGCGGGCGGTCGAGCAGGGATCGGTCTTGATCGCAATGCCGAGCGCACTTTTGGAAATCACCCAGGTATCGCGGGGACGCTTCGTCAGCCGGATGACCCTTTCGTTTGGGTAAGCGTCGTTGACCACCGTGCTCGCGGCATCCTCGTCCGCGGCCCACGTGATGATAATGTGGCAATCGGTCTCAACCTCAAACAGTGGCATGGAACTACCTCCTATTCCCAGAGCAGCCGCAGAACTCAAGAAAGCGGCGGACGAGTTCCGTCGCGCACAATCGGCTCGCTAAAAAAGATCGTAAAATGTGTCTCGACGATCGTCAACGCTAAGCCCGAATGAGCACGCTTCGGACTTCAGAACTCACACTCCGGCCAAGCCGCCCGTCCGCAGCAGGGCGGGCCCAAACCTGAACGCCCAGTTTGCAGCGCAGCGTCGGGCGAGAAGCCGATCTCCAGCCGAATTCTACCACACTTAGGTCTGGGCCACGATGCGCCCCGCCCAGTTTGTTCAGCCCCCGCAATCCATTGCCACTTTGCCGATTATTTGTTCGCGCGCGAGAGTGTGAATGCGGCGGTGGGCCGCATCGTCCGGCGCAACCTCCCATCGGCACACGCCGATGGAAAACCGCCCCCGCCGACTGCCATCGCCTGAGACGTCGGCCTGAGCCATCGCGCGCGAGCGACTCGTTCTGGCGACGGCACGACGCGGCGTTTGTCGTGGCGACAGCAGCGCCCTCGTTTCAAGTTTCGATCTCAGTCTCGGGCGGCAGGCGGATTACGTCTTCGAACAGTGACTCTAGCTCCCGGCGATGAAGGCCAGTGGCCGTATGGACGATCACGGCCCGACCGCGGTCGACGCATTCCACTTTCCGAACGCCGAATCCGTAGCCTTTGAGCCGTCGCCGGACTTGCGAGGCGCCCAGGTCGACGTACAGCCGGTAGCCTTTGATCTCGTTCATGCCTTGGATTGTAGCCGGCTTTGGCGGCCGCGCAGCCAATCGACGCTGCCGAACACAGAGGGAATCGATGGGGCTTTTGCGCCTGGCGAGGATAGGCCGACAAGGTTGGCTCTGCCGGTCAGCGACGATTCTTCCTTAGCTGCTGAACGAGTTTGCCGAAATAGCTGAACCGCACCGAATATATCGAATGGCACGCTCACCACTCCTCCGAGTGGTGCCCGCTTGCTTGGACTCGTGGCAGGTCTCGCCTGGGGTCCGCCACTGCATCTCTTGCCTGCGAGAACCAAGGTCGTGATCGGCTCCGTCAAAACCGTGCTTGCCGCGCTGTTGATCCCCGCCCTTTGGGCGGCGGTCGCCGCAGGCGACGATCCCTGGATGGGCCGAAAAGTATTCTGGAAGCCCGGCACCGTCGCCAAGATCGGCGAGACCCCGGTCAGGGCCGACCTGATCCCGTTCGGGGCTACCGTGGGAGCCGTCGAGGGCGATTGGCTGTGGCTGCATCGCGCCTGGATTCGCAAGAGCGACGTGCATACGACCGAGCAGGCCCTCGAATTCCACAGCGGCGAGATCGAGCGCGACCCCACCGACGCCACCGCCTATTGCCGCCGCGGAACCGTTTGGAAGCACAAACGCGAATTCGCGAAAGCCGTGCAGGATTTCAGCCGGGCCATCCAACTCGAGCCAGGCAATGCGCTGGCCTACGCCTGCCGAGGCTCCGCGCGAGACAGCCTGGGCCACACCGACCTGGCGATTGCCGATTGCGGCCGGGCCATTCTGCTCGATCCGAACTGCGCGATCGCCTACCTCAACCGCGGCGTTGCCGAGGGAAACCGCGGCGAGCTCGACGAGGCAATCGAAGACTTCACCTCGGCCATTCGACTCGACCCGACCGAAGCCGTGGCCTACCGCAACCGAGGCCTGGTCTGGAGCCGCTTGGGCCAATACGACCATGCCCTGGGAGACTGCACCGCGGCACTCAAGCTCGACCGCACCTGCATCGATGCCTACAACGACAGCGCCTGGCTGCGAGCTACTTGTCCCGACGCCCGCTACCGCAACGGCCGCAAGGCACTGGCCAACGCCGAGTTGGCCTGCGAACTCAGCGAGTGGAAAAACTGGCGATGCATCGGCACGCTGGCGGCCGCTCACGCCGAACTCGGCGATTACGACAAGGCGATCGAATGGCAGAAGCGGGCGATCGCCCTGACGGACAACGAGTCGGACCGGCGGGAAGAACGCAAGCACCTGGAGAGGTTCCAGACTCGCTGGCCGCTGCGGGAAGAAGTCGTTCTTCGCCGCCCGGCGTTCCGCTCGGCCACGCAGCGGTAGCTCGGCGGCGGATCCGGCCCAGCCCACGACGCGACTCTATCGCGGCAGCGGCACCTGGTCGGTCGACATCAAGTAGCCGATCAGATCGCGAATCTGCTCGGCCGTCAGATTCTGCAACTGGCCGTCGGGCATCAGCGAACTGGTGCTTTGCTTCGACTCGTCGATCTCCTGCCGGTCGAGCGTCAGCGGTTCTTGCGGGGTTTGCAAGGTGATCGTGCGCTCGTTCTGCTCGCTGACCACGCCGCTGATCACGCGGCCATCCAGCAGCGTGACCATTAGCACGCGGAAGTCGGCGCCCACGCTGGCGCTAGGGTCGACGATGTTCTCCAGCAGGTAGTCGATGTTCCTGCGGTTCGAGCCCGTCAAGTCGGGCCCCACCTTCCGGCCGGCACCGTAGAGCACGTGACAGTTCGCGCAGGTTTTTTGAAAAATCGCGCGGCCGGCGCTGGCATCGGCCTTGGCCAGCACGTCGGCCGACAGCTCCGCCTTGTAGCGGTCGATGAGCGATTGCTTTTCGGCCGCCGAAACGCGCACGTCGCCCCACAGTTCGGCCAGTCGAGCGGTCAACTCGGCGTTGTCGAAGGCGCGTATCTGCCGGGCATGAAAGGCCGATACTTCGCCGGGCGCGATCTTCTTGTCGCGCAAAGCGTCGAGCAGTGCCCCCGCATACGCCGGCCGCGAAGAGAGCGTGTTGATCATCTCGGCCCGGGCTTCGGGGCCAAAGCTGCCCAGTTGCTTCAAGATGCGGTTGGGCGTGTCCGGATGATCGTAGGCCGCCAGCCCGCGTAGCGCAGTCGACCGCCATCGCGCGATCGCCCAACAGGTTTTGCAGCACGGGCGCGAAATCGGCCGGCTTGCCGGCCAACAGCGCCCGCAGGGCCTGGCGGCGCGTGTCGGCGTCCGCGTTGCCATTGGTCACGATGCCGCGCAGCTCCTCGATGGCCCGGCCGTCGCCAAACACGATGGCCAGTTCCGACACGTGGCGGCGCACATCATCCGCATCGACGTGGCCGAACTTCTCGGCGGCCGCGGGCCAGTTGGCCGGCGCCGGCGCCTTCCGCCAGCCGTGCAGCGCAGCGGCCATGCCGGCCAGGATCGAGCGAGCGCGGTCCGCGTCGTCGTTCATAGCCAATTCGAGCAACACTTCGACCGTCTTGGGATCGCGTTCGATTTCCACCGTCAATCGCCGGGCGAGGTTCTCCGTGACCAGGGGGATTTGCGAAATGCCGGCCAGCGCGATGGCTTGCTCCGGATCGCGCGCACGGCCGGCTCGATGCCGTTCCACAGAATCGAAGGCAACATTCGGTCGTTGGCAAACTCCGGATGGACGGCAAGTGCTGCGGCAAGTAGCCAGCGCCGATCGATCGGCAGCCGCTCGAGTGCCGAGGCCAGATACAATTGCACCAGTCCCGACGTCTCGCGAGTCGCCTGGGACCCCAGGAACGCGCCGATTTTTACAGCCGGATCGTGATCGATGTACGGGGCCGGGTCGGCGAGCAGTTTGACAGCCCACGCACGCACCGATTCGTTCTTGTCGCCGAGCAGCTTGACGAGCGTCGCCTGATCCAGGTCGCCCGTCGCGTTGGCCGCGAAGACGCTTGCCAACCGAAGTTTCTCCGGTGACCCGGGCTCGCCGATCTGCTCGACAAAAAAGCCGTGGACTGCGGCGCTATGGGGCTCGACGGACGCTGCGGTCGTGGGTTGCTGTTGACGCACGGCCTCGCGCTCTTGCAGCACCCGCCGCGACTGCCGGACATACCAATCGTTGGGGTGCCGCTGCAAGTCGACCAGTTCCTGGTCGCTGGCCTTGGCCAGATCGAACGGCGCGATTTTCTTCGGCCGCCCGTAGGTCAACTTGTAAATGCGGCCGCTGGTGCGATGCACGCCGTCGTGGTCGTGGCATTCGCCCGTGTCGGACCAATCGGCAATCAGCACTCCGCCGTCGGGGCCGGTGATCAGATCCATGCCGCGGAACCAGGGATCGGCGAAGAAGCACAGGTCGGGGCCATGCTTGGCGGTGTAGCCGGCTCCCTCGCGGACCAGGATGTCGCTATTGATCCGCCGGCCGTGCATGTTGAGCGTGTAAACCCGGCCGCGATACTCGGCTGGCCAATTGTCGCCTTGATAGATCAGCAGGCCGCAATGCGCGTGGCCGCCGCCCGCTGCGCTGGTTTTGTCGGTCAGGCCCTTGCTCACGGCGCCCCAGCTCTCGCCCGTGTCCCAATGCACGTGGTCGGCGGCTTGCTCGATCAGTTGATACGCATGCGGATTCATATCGACACCGTACATCCGCTTGACGTGCGAGCCCGGCACGACATGCCACAGGTGGCCGATGACCGTGTTGATGCAAAACATCTCGCCATGTTCGTCGTAATCAGAACCCCAGGCGTTGGTCATGCCGTGCATCACCGCTTCGACCGTGCCGCGCGTGGGATGGTAACGCCAGATGCCGGTGTTGATCTTCACGCGCTGCGATTCGGTCGCCTCCGGCCGGCCGATTTGCGACGTCTCTTGGATGCCGTGCCGGCCGTACAGCCAGCCGTCGGGCCCCCACTTCAGTCCGTTGACGATGTTGTGCCCGACCGCCCCCTCGCCGAAACCGTCGAGCACCACCACGGGCGCTCCGTCGGGCACGTCGTCGCGGTTTTTGTCCGGAATGAACAGCAGCTTGGGAGCACAGAGCACCCACACGCCGCCGAAGCCGACTTCCACGCTGGTCAGTTTGCGGCCCTGGTCCCAGAACACGGTCCGCTTGTCGTGGCGGCCGTCGCCGTCGGTGTCTTCGAGTATCACGACGCGGTCACGCAGCTTGACGTCGAACCAGCCGGCCCCCGCGCCGGCATACGTGTAGTTCTCGGCCACCCACAGCCGCCCGCGCTCGTCGGTCGTGATGGCGATGGGGTTTTGCACGTCGGGCTCGGCCGCAAACACGCCCAACTCAAACCCGGGTGGCAGCTTCGACGCCCGGCAGACTTCCTCCGGCGCCATCGGCGTGGTCTTCGATTTTTCGGTGTTCGGCGGCGTGGGAAAATCGTCGGCCGCCAGGCGCCGGCGAAACTGAAAAACATCGCCAACAGCACGAACGGACGGAAAACAGCAGGGCGGCAGGGCATCGGGTGGGATTCCGGTTCAGGAGCGGATCGGGATCACCGATTATCGCCGACCGGCGGCAGGCGGAAAAGCCTCGGTAAAGGCAAAAGGAGGAAGGCGGAAGGCGGAAGGCGGAACGAAGAAGTCGCACGCACCGGACGCGACCGGAGGGTGAACGCCTTCCTGCCCGTTCGGGTTTTATCGTCCCGGAGCGCCGGGATCTGCCCTCGCGGCTTTCCTGGTGTAAGATAAGAGGGCCGCCGCCAACGCCGGCACACCCCAACCGGCTGCGCTGCCCGACGAGCCATCCACCCCCCGCCTTCGCGCCATGCACCGATACCCTGGCATCGTGCTGCTGTTAGTCCTTGGGTCGCACCGGCCCGGTGCCGCGGCCGATCCGCTCGATTTCAGCCGCGACATCCGGCCGATCCTGGCCGACAAGTGCTTTTTCTGCCACGGCCCGGACGAGAAGAAACGCGAGGCCGACTTGCGCCTGGATACGCGCGAGGGGGCGCTGTCCGTACTCAAGGCCGCAGCGGGCGAAACCAGCGAGCTGCTGACGCGGGTCCGCAGCACCGATCCCGACGAGCGGATGCCGCCGCCCAAGTCGAATCGCCAGCTTTCGGCCGAACAAATCGAGCTCCTCAGTCGCTGGGCCGCGGCCGGCGCTCCCTGGGGCGAGCACTGGGCGTTTCGCCCCTTGCAATCGCCGGCCGTCCCGCTGGTGGCGCCGCCCGGCGCAGCAAGCTCCAACGGGACCGTGCGCAACCCGATCGACGCTTTCGTGCAGACCCGGCTCGCCAAGGAGGGCTTGTCGCCGGCGCCCGAAGCTCCGCGCGAGACGCTGATCCGCCGCGTGACGCTCGACCTGACCGGCCTGCCCCCCACGCCGCCGGAGGTCGACGCCTTCCTGACCGACGACGACCCGGCGGCGTACGAGAAACTGGTCGACCGGCTGCTGGCCTCGCCGGCGTTTGGCGAACGGATGGCTTGGGACTGGCTGGACGCGGCCCGCTATGCCGACTCGAACGGCTACCAGGGAGACGGCGAACGCACGATGTGGCCTTGGCGAGATTGGGTGGCCCAGGCGTTCAACCGCAATCTGCCCTACGACCAGTTTACCGTCTGGCAGTTGGCCGGCGACCTGCTGCCCGATGCCACCAGCGAGCAACGGCTGGCCACCGGCTTTTGCCGCAACCATCCGATCAACGGCGAGGGGGGCCGGATCTCCGAGGAAAACCGCGTCGATTACGTGATGGACATGGCCGAAACGACGGCCACCGTCTGGCTGGGCCTGACGACCAACTGCTGCCGCTGTCACGACCACAAGTACGACCCACTGACCCGCAAAGATTACTACCGGCTGTTCGCCTTTTTCAACCAGACGCCGGTCGACGGCGGCGGCGGCAATCCGCAAACGCCGCCGGTGCTCGACGTGCTCACCGATGACCAGCGGCAACAGATCGCCAAGATCGATGAAGACATCGTCCGGCTGAACGACGAGCTCAGCCGCAGGGCAGGGGACCTGGCGGCCGGCCAGGCGGCATGGGAAGCGCAGCAGCTTGCCGGCGGCACCAATACGCAGTGGCAAGCGCTCAAACCGACTTCGGCCACGGCCGTTTCCCAATCGCTGACGATCCGCGGCGACGATTCGATCCTGGCCGGCGGGCCCAACCCGGCCAAAGACACCTATACCGTCACCGCCACGACCGACGTTGCCCGCGTGACGGCGATTCGGCTCGAAGCGCTGCGCGATCCGTCGCTAACCCAGAATGGGCTGGCCCGCAGCGACAGCGGCAATTTCGTGCTTACCGAGTTCGAAGTGTCGCTCGCCCGGCCGGGCGACGCCCAGCCCAAACCGCTCAAGTTCGGCTCGGCCCAGGCCTCGTTCGAACAAGGGCCGTTCAAGGTCACGGGCGCCTACGACGGCAGTCCGGCCACCGGCTGGGCGGTGCACGAAGGCCGCTTCGTCGATCGCGAACACGAAGCCGTTTTCCGCCTGGCCGAACCGGTCGACGCCGGCCCGGGCGCGATCCTCACCTTCACGCTGCGGCACGATTCGCCGCACATCAGCCATAACCTGGGCCGCTTCCGGCTCTCGGTCAGCGGCGAGCCGGAGCCAAAACTGGCCGGTCCGCGGCAACCGCTCGTCGCTGCCTTGAACATTCCGGCCGCACAGCGTTCGCCCGACCAGGCGAAGCTGGTCGCCGACAACTATTACCAAACCGACGAAGCGTATCGCAAGCTCGTCGCCCAGCGGCAAGAAAGCGAAAAACAACAGAGCAACCTCCGCAATGGACAGATCAAGGTCATGGTCATGGCGGACCTGCCGCAGCCGCGCAAGACCTTCCTGCTCGAGCGCGGGCTGTACACCAAACCGGGAGACGAGATCACCGCCGGCGTGCCGGAAAGCCTGCCGCCGCTGGCCGCCGATCTGCCGGCCAACCGGCTGGGGCTGGCTCGCTGGTTGGTTTCGGCCGAGCAGCCGCTCACGGCCCGGGTGACGGTCAATCGCTTCTGGCAGCAACTGTTCGGCATCGGGCTGGTCAAGACGACCGAAGATTTCGGCGTGCAGGGCGAAATTCCCAAGCACCTGGAGCTGCTCGATTGGCTGGCGGCCGATTTTCGCTCTGGCGGCTGGAACCTCAAGGCGCTGGTCAGGCAAATCGTCACCAGCCACACGTATCGCCAGTCGTCCAAGGTTTCGCCCGCCCTGGCCGAGCGCGATCCGGACAATCGGCTGTTGGCCCGGGGCCCGCGGTTCCGCTTACCAGCCTGGATGCTGCGCGATCAGGCCCTGGCCGCCAGCGGACTGCTCGTCTCGCGGCTGGGCGGGCCGCCGGTCAACGGATATCAACCGGCCGGCGTGTGGGAAGAAGCCACGTTCGGCGGCAAGGGTTATCGCCAGGACCACGGCGACTCGCTCTATCGCCGCAGCCTGTACACGTTCTGGCGACGGATCAGCGCGCCGACCATGTTCTTCGACAGCGCCACGCGACAAATCTGCACCGTCAAAGTTCTGCGCACCAACACGCCGCTGCACGCGCTGCTGACGCTCAACGACACCACGTTCGTCGAAGCGGCCCGAGCGCTGGCCGAGCGCGTCCTGACCGCCGGCGTGCCCAAGGCGGGCGAGCCCGGCGGCGCCGAGCCCGATGCCGGCGCGAGGATCGACGAGGCGTTCCGCCGCGTGCTGGCCCGCCGCGCAGCGCCGGCGAACGGGCGATCCTGCTGGCCGGTCTCGATCGCTCGCGGGAAGAATTCCGCGCACGCCCGAAGCGGCCAAGAAGCTGCTGGCCGTGGGCGAATCGAAGCGCAGCGAACAAATCGACCCGATCGAACATGCCGCCTGGACGACCGTTTGCCTGGCCATGCTCAACCTGGACGAAGCCCTGACGAAAGAGTAAAGGCGGAGAAATAAAGGCGGAAGGATGAAGGATGAAGGATGAAAAACGAAGAAGGCGGAAGGATGAACAGGCTATGAATTCCCGCAGCGATAACCCGCTCAACGCGAACCAACTGCATCTGACGCGGCGCGAGTTTTTCGGCCGCTCGGCCACCGGCATCGGCACCGCGGCCCTGGCCGGCTTGTTGGCCAAGGACGGGCTGTCTGCTCCGGCGGCCAGCGAGCCGCGATCGGCGGATTGCCGGGCCTGCCGCACTTTGCCCCGCGCGCCAAACACGTCATCTATCTGTTTCAGAACGGCGCTCCCACGCACGTCGACCTGTTCGACTGGAAGCCCAAGCTTAAGCAAATGCACGGCCAGCCGCTGCCCGAGGAATATATCGGCGGCCGGCGGTTCAGCACCATGACCGGCAACCCGCAGGGCAAGCTGATGCTGGCGCCGGTCGAGCCGTTCGCCCAGCATGGCCAGAGCGGCGCCTGGGTGAGCAACTTCCTGCCGCACACGGCCAAGATCGTCGACCAGCTGTGCTTCGTCAAAAGCATGCACACCGACGCGGTGAACCACGCCCCGGCCATCAGCTTTTTGCTCAGCGGCGGACAGATCCCCGGCCGGCCCACGCTGGGCGCCTGGCTGGCTTACGGCCTGGGCAGCGAGAGCGACAACCTGCCGGCCTTCGTGGTCATGACCTCGGTCAGCAAGGGCACGAGTTGCGGCCAGATCTTCTACGACTTCTACTGGGGCAGCGGCTTTCTGCCCTCGCGCTTCCAGGGCGTCAAGCTCCGCGGCAGCGGCGACCCGGTGCTGTACCTGTCGAACCCCGACGGCATGAGCCGGCAGATGCGCCGCGAGCTGGCTGGACGACATCGCCAAGATCAACCAGCTCAAGCTGCGACGAGTTCGGCGATCCGGAAATCGCCACCCGGATTGCCCAATACGAAATGGCCTTCAAGATGCAGGCCAGCGTGCCCGAGCTGGCCGACCTGTCGGACGAGACGCAGCAGACGCTCGATCATGTACGGCCCGCAGGTCAAGGAGCCGGGCACGTTCGCCCACAACTGCCTGCTGGCCCGGCGGCTGGTCGAGCGGGGCGTGCGCTGCGTGCAACTGATGCACGCCGGCTGGGACCAGCACAACAGTCTGACGACCGAGCTGTACACGCAGTGCAAAGACACCGATCAGCCCAGCGCGGCGCTGGTGCAGGATCTTTCGCAATCGCGGCTTGCTGGACGACACGCTGGTCATCTGGGGTGGCGAATTCGGCCGCACGCCGTTCATCCAGGGCGACATCAACAATCGCCCGCGCTGGGGCCGCGACCATCACCCTTACGCCTTCACCACCTGGCTGGCCGGCGGCGGCGTGAAGCCGGGCCTCACCTTACGGCGAGACCGACGAGCTGGGTATCAACCCGGTCGCGCGACCCGGTCCACGTCCACGACTTTCAGGCCACGCTCTGCACCTGCTGGGCATCGATCACGAGCGGCTGACCTATCGCTTCCAAGGCCGAGAGTTCCGGCTTGACCGACGTGCATGGGGAAGTGGTGAAGGGGATTTTGGGGTAGGGGGGCGCGGCGATCAAAGGCCGTCGCAGTCGTCTGAATGATTCGGGCCGATCCGAGCCGCGCATATTTCGGTGGCGGGAAACCGGCGAACGGGTATCTGGGCGGCATTGGGTCATTCCGGTAGTTGTAGCAGCGTTGCTTTGGCCCATGAATCATGCGCCGCCAGAACCCGGGCGCAGTCCATTGAGATGTTGTCGTTCACCAGCCATTTGCTGATCGGTGTAATTATTCCGCCGTTCACGCACAGGAGGCTTGCATCCCACGCCCGTAGGTCCGCGGCCGACATTCCGGTCCGGTTCAAGATGCTGAACATGAATATGGGGCCAATCTGCATGAGGAGCAGTCCCTGCTCTGGAAATACCTGTCCGCCGACCGCTTTGTGTAAGCCGGCGTCCTTGTCGTAGACGACGAAAGCGTGCTGCGTAAAAGCGCCTACCGATTTTCGACGGCCGACGAGGAACTCCCTCCAAATTTTTGCCGCCGATCGAAGCGGTCCGTCGGCGCTTGTCGGTCGCCCATCAAGGTTAAGCAGGGCGACCCGGAACGCCAGCGAAACCGCGAAACGCGTAAACTTCCCGTCGTACGTTTGGGGCTCCGTCGGATTCTCGTCGAATCGGTGGCAAAGCCTGCTGGCTGCATCGTCAAGCTGCCCGATCGCATCGTTGTCGCAGGGTGCGCAGAACATGTACTTTGTCGTTTGGCGATTGTAGATTCTGCGACCTTTGACATCGTTGCCGGTGAGGTTGATGAACGAGCCGCCTTTGCCGAGCGACGATACATAGCGCTTATAGGCGAACTTTGGCCACACATGTCCGTCTACCAACACCGAGAATTGTCCGCATCGGCGGCAAAAACCCTCGGAGCGTTCCGCGTCTTTCGCCATCTCTGCTCATCCAGCGGGCGAACCTTTGTCGTTGGCCTCGTCACCGTCGGTGCCGCCCATGTTGGGCGACGTAGGGTCGGCCCCCTCAGTCGCCGCGACCGGCCCACTCTGCGCAGCGCCGCCGCGCGACTGAGCTCCGCCCGAATCTCGTCGTCGGTCCGACCGGCGACGGCCCAGGCAAATTGGCGAGCAGCAGCTACTATTCGAGCCGACGCCCGTCGCCGTGGCCGGGTGGATCGTCGCCCACGTCCTCGGCCCGGTGCTGGTGCGTCTCGAAAAGGAACTTGGCCAGCACGCAAGCCGCCCCGGCCGCGAGCCGCGGCATGGCGTGGCGTCAAGCCCTTTGATCGTCCGTCGTGGCCGTGGCCGGTCCCATATGAATTTCGAAGTTCCGCGAGACTTTGCACAATTGACGCTAGATTGCCCAGCAGCTTGCGGATTGTGTCCGCCGCCTTTGCCGAATCGGGGATGTTATCCGGGACTAGCTTAAGCTCGGCGCGGGTCAGCTTCACTAGCTCCATCAGTTCCGCCTTCTTGTCGAACTCAATTCCGCGATCGGTAAGGATCGTCTTGCAGATGGTTTCGATCAACTCCTTCGACGTGCCGATGGCCAACCGAGGATCGGCTTCGATCTGGCTCTCGATGCGCTCGACTTGCTGCAAGAGGTACGGCGCATCGACGGCGATTGCCACTTCCTTCAGGTGGGCTGCGTTTTGAAGCGAGCCGACGGGGACAAGTTGGCCGCCTCGATAGTCGAAGCCATCTTTCAGAATGAACGCTCGCAGGTTGTCGAAAACTCGCTTTTGTCCGTCGCCAGCCCATCGGTAGTTGTTAGGCTGCTCCAACTCGAGCAAGACATTCGCATACACCGTCAAGAACTTGCGTACGTCGCCCCATTTAGAGAAATCCAGCGAATGGTAATACTGCTGAACCTTGCAGCGACGTTCGCCAGAATCATTGGGCCGAAAGTCTAGATCGCAGTCGACCGCGGCATCGTCGAACGCGTGTTCAATGACACGAAGCGTGGTCCCCACGAAGTATTCCTGGAGCTCGCGCCGCGATTTGCGGCTAATCAGCTCGGCGGCTGGCTTGCGCGCTTGTACTGCCATGTGAACACCCCTGCTTCAATCCATGAGAATGGACAAGCCGACATTCTAACAGGTTCACGGAAGGTGCAGAAACGAACAAGGCCAGCGCTGGCGCGGCGCCGACATAGCCACTGCGCTAATGCGCGTTCCGCGTGAATCGTCTGGGCGAAGGCTGGCAAGGAACGCCCGACCCGGTCGAGGCAAGCGGCGCCGCTCGTTCGCTCGCATTTCCCCAACCCACCCACGGGCGGCCCTCTGGCTCAATAACTCGCCTGGACTTCCGGCGCGAAACGCGAAGAATGTCCCCTGCCGCAAATCGCTGCGCGGCCCGAGCGTACGGAGCGCGGAGCACAAAAGTGTGGTGCGGCTCGGCGGACGCCCGATGTTTTCGACCATTTTCGTGTTTTTCGTGGCTATTGCCGTCCGCCTCGCGCTGTCCTGCCGATCGGCGGTGCTACATGGGCAAGAATGCGGCGTCCGACCCACGGGAATGGACGAAATGCAATTCATTCTTGACGGACGCCACCATGCACGGATCGAGAAATCACGGCACTACGGCGCCGGGGCTTCCAACAATCGGCCTATTGTTGGACGCAACCCCGGTACGTTTGTTGTTGTACCCTCCAAATAAACATCGAGCCGACCGGCATTCGGGCGGACCATTACCCGGCACACGAAGACCCTCAGCCTGCGACAGGAAAGACCCTCACCCTACCCTCTCCCTGGAGGGCGAGGGTTTGCGGGGATGCCTTGGGCAAATGTCACGCGCATTGCAGCCGCCCAAGGCCGCGCCTAAAGACGCGCAGGAGCTCGCCAAACAGCTCGTCCGCTCCAAGACGCTCACCCGCTACCAGGCCCAGGAGGGCCGGCGCTGTGGAGGCGCACGAAAAGTGACTCGGCTTCGGGCAGACGTTGACCCGGCCCTCTCCCTGCAGGCCAGAAGAGTCGAGCGCCGAAGCTGCTTCTCGTTCGCGCAGGAGTGGTTAAAATCGCTTGCTGCCCAAGTCGGATCGGCGCCAGGATCAAGCCGGCTGAGGGAATCTCGGTTCAAGGGTCTTATGAATCAACATGCACTGCTGCAACGGGTCGGCCTGCTGCTGGTGGCACTGGCTGCGGCCCGCTCGTCATCGGCGGCCGAAACCGCAAAACGGGCCGAGCGGCCGAACATCTTGTGGCTGGTGAGCGAGGACAACGATCCGCTGCTGGGCTGCTACGGCGACTCGCTCGCGCGGACGCCGACTATCGATCGACTGGCGGCCCAGGGGGTGCTGTACGAGCGCTGCTTTGCCCAGCCGGTTTGCGCTCCGTCCCGCTTTACGTTGATCACCGGCATGTACGCCGCCAGTTGCGGGCCGGCCAACCACATGCGGGCCGAGGGAAAAATTCCGCCCTGGCTGACAGGATTTCCGGCCCTGCTGCGCAAGGCGGGCTACTACACGTCGAACAATGCCAAGACCGACTACAACGCCCCGCTGAAGCTGGCCGAGATCTGGGACGAATCGAGTCCCTCGTCCCACTGGCGAAACGGGCCGACCCGGGACAACCGTTCTTCAGCGTGTTCAATCATGAGGTCACGCACGAGAGCGTTTTGTTTCCAGCCGAAGATCGGGCCCCCGCCCAGCCGATCGATGCAGCGCCGATCGATGCAGCGCGGATTCGCATTCCGGCGTACCAGCCCGACACGCCGGAAATCCGCGCCGACTGGGTTCGGTATTACCGCCACATCGCGCTGCTCGACGGCCAGATCGCGGCCCGGCTGAAGGAGCTGGACCAGGACCGTCTGGCCGAGAATACGATCGTCTTCTATTACTCCGACAACGGGGGCGTGTTGCCGCGGAGCAAGCGTGGCTCGAGCGCAGCGGCACGAATGTGCCGCTGATCGTGTATTTCCCGCCCAAATGGCGGCACCTGGCGCCGGCCATCCCTGGCTCGCGCAGCAAGGACCCGATCAGCTTCGTCGATTTTGCGCCGACGGTGCTGTCGCTGCTGGGCCTGGACATTCCCAAGTACATGCAAGGCGGCCCGTTCGCCGGCCCGGCCAAAGCCCGGCCCAATGCCTACGTCTACTGCACGCGCGACCGGATGGACGAGCGCTACGACATGATGCGTTCGGTGATGGACAGCCGCTGGCTGTACATTCGCAACTTCCGGCCCGATCTGGCCTACGTGCAGCCGCTGACCTATATGTTCACGGCCCGGGGCTACCAGTCCTGGGCTGTGGCGGCCGCCGAGGGCAAGTTGACGGCTGCCACTGCGCAATTCTGGGGTCCCAAACCGGTCGAAGAGCTGTACGACATGGACGCCGACCCGGACAACGTGACCAATCTGGCGGCCGATCCGGCCCAGCGAACGGCGCTGTCGACGATGCGGGCCGCACTCGGCGAGCGCGTGTTGGCAATCCAAGACAACGGTTTTATTCCCGAAGGGTCGCCGCTCGAGGGCTTCGAAGCTTCGCGCCGGCCGGGCGCCTATCCGATCGAGCGCGTGCTCGAAATGGCCCGCCTGGCGTCCGATCGAGACCCGGCCAACCTGCCCAAGCTCGTCGACGCCTTGGACGACCCGTGCGAGCCGATCCGCTGGTGGGCCGCCCAGGGCTGCACGATGCTGGCCGCCCGAGCGGCGACGGCCGAAAAATCGCTTCGCGGGCGGCTGGACGACGAGTCGGGCGCCGTGCAAGTGGCCGCCGCCGAGGCACTCGCCGCGCTCGGCAAGGACGAGCCGGCTTTGCCGGTCTTAGGTCACTGGTTGCAGCAGCCCGCATCGCCGGCATTCAGACTGCAAGCGGCCAACGTGGTCGACCGGCTCGGCCAGCGGGCGTTGAGCCTGTTGCCGGTCTTGAAGCAGACGGCCGAAACGGACAGCCCGGAGCCCGGCCCGGCAGGGCAATATGCCCGGGCCGCGCGTCACAGCATCGCCGTGCTGGAAGGCAAGACGCCGCCGCTGGTCTACCCGGCCATTGCGCCGGAGGCGCTAGTCGCGGAGAGTCCGGCCGCACGTTTTCTCGGGATGACGCAAAACTCGTCAACGACGGCGGAGCGATAAAAAATCCGGCGGACCCTCACCCTAACCTCTCCCTGGAGGGAGAGGGGTTTTGGAGCGTCCGGCCGGTGAGACGAGCGAGGACCCGACGTGAATTGATGACACGCGCCCTCACTCGATGCAATACAAAAAATCCATCGTGCGCGCATACAGCCGCTTCCCGGCCAGGGCCAGGCTGCTGCGCAGATGTTGCAACGTGTTTTCGGCCACCTCCTGGTACTCCCGGCCTGCGCGGATCACCTTGGTGGCGCCCGCCTCGTTGGTGATATAGACATACGGGCCGGCGGCCACCAGGCTCGACACAACCGCCCCGCGCGACTTGAACCGCAGCCGCTCCTCGTACACGTGCTCGCCACTGGCCGCATCCACCACGGTCAGCACCCGATTTTCCGAAACCGTGTACAAGAGCCCATCGCGAACCAGCGGCGAGGCAAAATAATTCTCGTTGGCCAAATTGGTTTCCCACAACAGCTCGGCCGGCACCGCGTCGGCCTGGGCCGAGAGCCGAAACGCCCGGGCGTGCGACTGCACGAAGAAAGCCACGTTGCCTTCGACGATCGGCGACGAGCGATCGAGCGGTTTGGTGAACTTTTCGGCCAGCAGCTTGCCGTCGGCCAGTCGCACGATGTTGGCCCCCGCCGTGACGAGTAAATCCTGGCTCTCGACCCGCGCAAGCACCGGCGAGCCGTATGCCGGAGGCAGCTTGAGCGTCCAGGCGGTCGAGCCCGAATCGCAGTCGATCGCCGCCAGCTCGCCGAAGTGCGCGATCAACCGCCCGCCGGCCAGCAGCGGCGAGGCCGTGTGCCCCCAATCCGAGTCGGCCGCTTCGAACCGCTTGATCCACGCTGCGCGGCCGTCCAGATCGTAGCAGGCGGCGATGCCCGTGCCGAACAAGGCAAACACGTGCCGGCCGTCGCTCACGGGCGTGGGCGTGGTGCAGCCGGCCGACTTTTCCGGAATGCGGAATTTCTCCAGCGGCCTGGCGTCGTCCTGTCGCTGGCGGATGCGCGTCTTCGAGCGCATTGCGCTCGTTTTTCAAGGCCTGGTTATCGGCGTCTTCGCGCAGTTGCTTTTCGACCGCTTCGAGCTCCTTGTGCAGTGCGTCGACCTGCTTGCGGATTGCCTTGGCCTGGTCCAGATCGCGATTGGCGACTTCCAGCTCGGCTGCCGAAAGCACCTTGTCGAAGCCGCTGGCGGCTTGCCACAGGATCGAGCCATCGGCCGCATCGAGACAGACGATCGACGTCGGCTCGGCCGTGACGAACACCCGGCCACCCACGACCACCGGCGAGCCGTTGCTGTGGGCCGGCAGCTTCGTCTTCCAGACGACGTGCTCGGTGGCCGACCACTGGGTGGGCGGATCGGCCACCTCGAAGCGACCGGAAGTGTCGCCCCGCCAGCCGACCGGCCCCGCGGCCAGCGACGGTCCGCAGAGGATTGCCAGAGCCGCAAGACAGCCGATGACACGTACCATCATCCCCCTCCTGGTGAAAATGAGAACATCAGCCGTCAATGCTGAAACACGAATTCCTTGGAGTTGAGCAGGGCCCAGCAAAAATCCGTGAGACCCGCGCGACGGTCGCTCAGCAGCGCGATGTGCCGCTCGACCGCGGCCAGTTCCTCTTCGTCCGGCAAGCGGGCCAGGGCCGCCAGATACCACTCGCGGACGATTTGCCGGTCGCTCTTGCCGGAGTCGGCCGCGGCGCGCGGGCTTCGGCGCAGGGTACTTCGTCTGCAGATCGTACTTGGTCGACAAGTACGAGCCGGCGGCCGCAAGCTGCTCGGGCGACAACACGCCTTCGTACACCAGCACTTCACACAATTCGCCATTCCAGCCGTAGCCGGCAACGTCTTCGCGGTTGCCAACGCTGAAGCCGGTTGCCCCGTTATCGCTGCCAACGGCGCCGGGCTGCTCGACCGCGACCGGTTCGCCATTGAGATGCACGGCCAACTTTTCGCCCGCACCGGCCGAAACGAATGCGCTGACGAACGGCTGGCGGACGGTCTGCTCGGCGGCCAGAGGAATCGAGGCGTTGCCGGCCGAGTTGACTCCGTCGGAATAGACGTAATTTCGGCCGGCCACGACGCAGTGCTCGACGGCGAAGACGGTCGTCCCGCCGGCCGTCGAGCGGCGGAACGCGAAGACCACGCCGCCGCTGCCGGCCGGGTTGGCCTTGGCCACCAGCAGCACCGTGCGCGGGGCGCCCGTGGGCAGCAAATCCGTGGCGGTATTGTCGAGCCAATCGTCCGTGCCGTCGAATCGCAAAGCGGGCAGGCCGCCGACAGCGTCCGCAACGAAAACCGGCTGGCGGTTAACGTCGGTTTGCTGGCAATCGCGATGGGCCCCGCTTTGGTCGCGCCAGGCGGCAATCGGCTGACCGTCTTCGGCCGCAGCCTGCCGGGCATTCAGGGCCCCGCGGTCGGCGGCCAGCCAGAGGATGAGTCCGGCAGCCGGTGGGTCGCCAGCCAGTTGCCGGCGATCCGCGCCGTCGGCAAGCTGCCGGGCCAGCCGCCCCCGTCGGTCGGCCAGCTTCTGGGCCACCAGCGGTCCGTTGATCAATTGCAAAGCTTGGGCCAACTTGGGCGTCGTCGAGCGTTCGCACTCGCAGACCGACTCGCGGCCGGGCTGGCCGAAAACTTTGAGAAAATCGGTGCTCGAATCCGGCCCGGGGAGCTGCGCGGCGCGCGTGCCGGGCGGCAGGCCCGGATATTTTTCCGCCACGCCGGTGACCGTGCACACCGCATCGAGCAATTGCTCGGCCGAGAGGAGCCTGGAACGGGCATGGGAAAAGTCGCGCTGGTCCGCGCGATTGAGCGGGGTGGCCTGGCTGCCCAGTTGGTAGGTCCGACTGGCGAGAATCGTGCGAATGACATGCCGCTGATCGAAGCCCTGCGCGACGAAGTCGTCGGCCAGCGCCTCGAGCAGCTTGGGAATCGAAGGGGGGTTCGACTCGCGGAAGTCATCCACCGGATCGACGAGGCCCCGGCCCAGCAGGTGTCCCCAGATGCGATTGACACCCACTTTGGCGAACAGCGGATTGCCGGGAGCGGCGAGCCAGTCGGACAGCACGCGGCGGGGGTCCTCGCCGGGCGGAACGTCGACGTCGCCGGCCAGCGGCAGCCAGGGGCGGACCGGTTTCTTGGTGTGCGGCTGAATGGTTTCGCCGGCCTGGGCCACCCAGATGAGCATTTCGTCGGCCACGTTGGTTTCCTTGCGCTCGACGCGGCCGAACAGGCGCTGATGCCGTAATAGTTGTCCTGCGACCAGCGATCGTACGGATGGTTATGACAGCGGGCGCACTGGATGCGAATGCCCAGGAACAACTGCGAGGCATTCTCGGCGCAGTCGGTGGCCGTTGCGCCGGCCCGATAGTAATTGGCGGCCGGATTGTCGAAGGTGCTCCCCTCGGCCGTCAGCAGCGCGGCGGCAAACTGGTCGTAGGGCATGTTGTCGCGCATGGCCTGGACCAGCCAGCGATGGAATTTGTGTACTCCGGGCGCGGTGATCTTGCTCGCTTTGACGCGCAGCAGGTCGGCCCACTTGAGCGCCCAAAACTCGGCAAATTCCGGCCGCTCGAGCAGGCGATCAATCAACCGGCCGCGTTTGTCGGCGGACGGATCGGCCAGAAACGCTTCGACCTCCTGCGGCGTGGGCAAAACGCCGATCACGTCCAAATGGACGCGGCGGATGAACTGGCCATCAGTACACAAGGGCGACGGCTCGATTTGCAGCAGCTTGAGCTTTTCGTCGACCAGCGCGTCGATGTAGTTTTGCTGTGGCGGATCCGTCCAGCGGAATCCCTCGACGTCGCGCAAGAACGTCAACGCCGCCGTGGACAGTTCTTCCAGGTAGCGGACCACGATCACGGTTTCGCCCCGATCGCGGGCCACGACCAGGCCCCCGGGCGTGACGCCGGCCACGCCGCCGGCCGAACTGGTGTAGACCGCCAGACGAGTGACGTCGCGCACCGAGCCGTCGGAAAAATGTGCCATGACCGAAAGCTGCTGCGTATGCGCCGGCCAATGCACGGTCCGCTCTGGCGGGTAAACCTCGATCTTGCGGCAAACCGGTGCGTCGGCCGGATCGCTCTGGCAACCGCCGGCGATCCAGTCGTACAGGACTTCATACGCCGGATCCTCGGTTCGCAACCGCCTGCCGCCGCCGTGCGAAACTTTCAGCAGCGGCTTGGCCAGCAACAGGCTTTGCTCCGGCTGGAATGGATTCGTGCGGCGACCAAAGCCCTCGCGGACCAGCGTCAACTCGTCGAGCGCCGGATCGTAGCCCAACAGCGACAGGCGGAAGCCGCCTTTGCCCGCCGGCGAGCCGTGACACGCGCCGGCGTTGCAGCCTTGCTTGGTCAAGGCCACCATCGCCCCGTAGCGAAGCGGCTCGCGGGCAACCGTCTGCTGGCCGGTCACCGTCACGGGCACCTCGAGCCGATGTCGGCCGACTCTGGCGATCATCCGGGCGGCGCCATCGGCCACGGGGGATGCAAGGCCGCCGGACAAGGCCAGGATCCGTGGATCGCTCGACGTGAATGTCGCGGCCCGCGTCAGGTCTTGCGCCTGCCATCGGCGTAATGGCCAGTCACGACCAGTTGCAGCCGCCGCCGCGAGTTCTCCAGCCGGAAACTTTCAGGAAAGACTTCAACCCGCTCGGGATCGCCGACGACGACCGGCTCCAGCGGAGCCTCGGCCGCCCGGCTGATCCGGCGCCTAAGGCCAGAGCCGTGCACAATAGCGCGCACACCCAGCGCCGCCGCGACAAGCGAACAGGGCAACGGTTCTTGCGGCGCGTTTCCATTTTACGACGGCTGTTTGGCTACGGGGCCGGACTGACTTCAAGGAGGGACGCAGGACTCTCGACGCTGATCGCTTCTTCCTGGACGATCGTGGTGGCGATCGCGGCAAACGCTTCAGCCTTGCCGGCCGGCGCGCCTGCCGCCGCGGTCAGCTCCACGTCGGCTTCGCTCTTATCCGCCGGAATCGTCAGCTCCGCAGGCACCGTAACGCCGGTTGGAATGTTCTTGAAAGTCACTTTTACCGGCGCCGGATTCGGCCCAAAGCGAATCAACTGCACCTTGAGCTGTTGCTTGCCCCCGGCAACGATCGGGCCGGCCGGCTGCAGGCTGACCACGAGCGGCTTGATGATCCGCAACGTGGGCTCGGCCACCACCGTTTGCGGCTGATCCTGATGAATGCCGGTCGCCGTGATGCGCAGTTGCACGGCGCCCAATTCCAGCCGGCCCGCGGCCGACAGCGCAACCGTCGCTTCGTTCTGGCCCTGGGCAATCGGCCCGACTTTGGCTTCGACGCCCGGCGGCAGCCCGGCGATGGCAATGGCAATCGGATCGGCAAAATCATGCAGCCGCTGGACCTTGATCTTGAAGCTGCCCGCGGCCACGATCTGTGGCAGTACCGGTTCGGCTGGCTCGATCGCCAACTGATAGAACGGCGGAAAGACCGGGCCCACACCGACGGCGATCGCCCGGTCGAGCCCCGGCGGCACGATCGCCAATGCCGGGATCTGCCGGCGCAATGCGGCCGTCGTGGTGACCGGCGAGGTGATCGTCGTTTCGCCGAGCGTGCCACTGCCGACGATGGCCAGTTGATGCCACGTGCCTGTGCCGATCGTCGGCGGCAGCGTGATCTTGAGCGTGGTTTCGGCGGCGTCGGCGGCAATCACGTCACTGGCCAGCGTCACTCCGTCGCCCAGCGAGGCCACGGAGAGTTTGATCGGTCCGGCGAAATCGCGCCGGGCGGCGGTTACGTTCACCGCCAGCACTCCGCCTTGCGGCGGGTTGGCCCGATCCCGATCGGCCGTGAGCGAGAAGCCTGGCGCGAGTGGCTTGACCTCGACGCGATAAACCTGCTCCGGCCCGCCGCGATGATTCAGCTCTTCGACCGATAGCCGATACGTGCCGTCCGTGGGAAGCGTCGCGACCAGGTCGCCGTCGCTGGCCCGCGAGTCGTCGCTTTGCGCGATCGGCCGGCCGTCGGGACCGAGCAGCCGCAAAAACAATTCGCTCGTCGAGCCCGAGCGCCGCGAGTGCCCTGCGATCGCCAAACGCTCGCCGGCCCGGGCCGAAAAATGATAATAGTCGCGGTCGCGCGGCTGCTGGAAACGGCCGCTCAGGCCACCGGGAACCGCAATCTCGCTGCTCTGGGCCGGTTGGTCATTGGGCTCGGTCTCCTGCATTTCGGCCACGTCGCTGGCCTCAAGGGTGGCGAAGGCCGAGCCCGCGCCGCCCGGCAGCCTGGCCGCCACCCGCAGCGCCGGCCGGAACGTCGGACGGCATCTGAACCAGCGCCGTGGCTGCCGAGACGTTGCCGGGCCCGGCGATCGAAATCGTCTCGGAGGTTCCTTTCCGCACGGCCAGGGGGAAGGGCGCGGTCAGCAGCGGAAAATCACCGAACCGTAAGCGATAGCGGAATTCGGAGCCGCCCTGATAACCAACATCGCGAATCTCGACCCGATACGTACCGTCGGCCGGAATCACGACCGCAAAGCGGCAATCGGCGCCCAGCCCCGGCTCGTCGTCGCTAAAGGCCAGCTCGCGACCCGCTTCATCCAGAAGGCGGAGCTGGGGATCCAGCGGCGAGCCCAGTCGCCGGGCAAAGGCTTCGACGGCGAGTCGCTGCCCCCGGGTCGCCGCGAACCGGTAGCAGCGGCAACTCTCCGGATCGCAGGCCCCGTCGATGGCCACGGGCAACGTGATCGGCTGGGCCGTTTCGGCAGAATGGCTTTGACCGTTGTCCGCAACGCTGGCCAGATCGTCGATCAGCACCAACAGCAGGTTGGAAATGCCTCCGCCGGTTGCGACCCGCAGGCCGACGATTCCAGGAACCGCATCGGCCGGGACCGTCACTCGAAAAGCCACCTGGGCCGCATCCTGGCCGGGCAAGTCGCCGGCCAAAGCCGAAGCCGCGTCAAAGCCGGTCCACAGGCCGTTTGCGCCGGTCAGGTTTTGTCCGCGGAAGGTGAGCAACGTAGTTTCGCCGGGATGCACGGCGGCCGGCAGCACGTGCGCAAGCGTCGGCGGCTGAGCCAATGCAGCCGAGCCGGCCCATACGATCGCATGGGCCGAAAAACCGGCCAGCACAAAGGTGACTGCGCGATAACGATTCACGGATGGCGATGTCCTGCCAGTCGTTGCCGGAGAAAAATGAACTTACAAGCCGCGACGCCTACGGTGTGAACGAAAAATAGCCGCGGTGCCCAACCCCTCTCCCTGCAGGGAGAGGGTAGGGTGAGGGTCTGCCAGAAGCCGAAGTTGTTTTTCGTGCGATTTTAAACCCGCACGTCCTTGTTCCGCTCCTTGCCGGCAAATTCAATCTGCACGCCGGTAATCCGCAACAAGGCCCGCTGCGGCAGGCCGGTCGCCGGCAATTCGAGCACGCCCTCGGACGTTTTTTCCAGCAGGATCGCCACTCCCAGGCCAGGGCCGAACGAGTAATTCTGGCCGGGGCTCGGATTGATGAATTCCTTGGCCAGCTCGAACGTCTCGCTGCCCGCTTCGTCCGGGGCAAAGAACCTGGGTTGAAACGTGACGGACGCCAGCTCCTTGCGATCGGTCGATCGTTTGACTTTGTCCAGGAAGGAAAAGAACTGCAAGCGGCAGGTGAAGTGCTTGAGCAGCACGTTTTCGAACAATTCTCGCGAGCTGGCTTCGCCGCGCAGGTGGACGCGCCAGTGGTACGTGCCGGCGAACGGGCTGCGCACCTCCTGGGCCAAGAGCACCGTGGCCCCGTGGTCGATCTTGAAGGCGCCCGTGCCCGCGGCCAGGCCGAAACCGATCGCCACATGCTGCTTGGCCACCGTCGCTGGCGCCGCCGCGGCGGCAACCAACTGCGCGGCCAGGTTGTCGCCCGATTGGGCGCTGACCAGCGGCGCCGCCCGCCAGCCTTTGGGGCGCGAGTCGCCTTCGGCCGGCAAGAGCGGCAGCGGGGCCTGGAAATCGGTGTTGAGCAGCAGGCTCTGGTCGTAGGGGGGCACCCGGGCCACGTCGCCCCCGGGTCGGCTGCGCTCGCTCGTGGCCTCTTCGAGACCCAACAGCGGATACAGCGGGTGACCGAGCGTGAGCGGATGTTCTCGCCCCTCGCGATCGCGGAACGTGCTCTGCGGTGGGATGCCGAGCAAGTGGAAGATCGTGGCGGTCAGGTCGCCCCCTTGCACGCGGTCGCGAGCCGGATAGGCCCCGTTCTTGTCGCTGGCTCCGTAGACCTGCCCGGCGCTGATGCCCGCCCCGGCCAGGGCGAAACTGAACACCGGCCCCCAATGATCGCGTCCGCCGTTGGCGTTCACCTGCGGCGTGCGGCCGAACTCGCCGATGGCCACGACCAGCGTCTCGCCGAGCAGGCCGCGCGATTCCAGGTCGTCGATCAAGGCGGTAAAGCCGACGTCGAACTGCGGACAGAGCACGTCCTCGACCCGGTCGAAGTTCTGGGCGTGCGTGTCCCAGAGCGGATTGTCGACCGCGTTGTCCCCCGGCTCGCGCGGCCAACTCACATGGACCAGCCGCACTCCCGCCTCGACCAACCGCCGGGCCAGCAGCACGCATTGCCCCCACGGGCTGCGGCCGTAACGGTCGCGGACTTTGTCCGGCTCCTTTTCCAGGGCAAACGCTTCGCGGGCGCGGTTCGAGGTGAGCAAGTCCAGTGCCTGCTGCTGGAATTTGTCGTAGATCCGCACCGACTCGCTGCGCTCCGCCTGGCTGAAGTGCCGCTCGACCTGCCGCAACAGCGATTCTCGTTGCTGGAGCCGCAGCGGCGGAATGTCGGAGAGCCGTAACCCCTCGACTTTGTAATTGGCGGCCGACGGATCGCCGACGAACACGTCGGGATCCCACTGACGTCCCAAGATACCGGCGGTCTGGCCGGCCGGCGTGACGCTTTCGTTCAGCCGCATGATGTCCGGAATCCACACGCTGGAGAGCGGCGGCAGCACGTCGCTGGGCTTGAGCTGTTTGACGATCGAACCGAAGTAGGGCCAATCGGTGGGCTGGATCGTGCGCGAGTTCGGCCCCTGATACTTGTAGCCGGTCTGCACCCAGTAGCCGCTCGAATCGTGGTTGTTGTCGTCGGTCGCCATCGAACGGACGACGGCCAGCTTGTGCGCGATGCGGGCGGTGCGGGGCAACAGCTCGCAGAACTGCACGCCCGGCACGGTGGTGGAGATCGGCTTGAAGGGGCCGCGAATCTCGACCGGGGCATCGGGCTTGGGGTCGAACGTTTCGTGCTGCGGCGGCCCGCCCTGCAGAAACAGAAAGATCACGCTCTTGGCCTGTCCGAACGTCTTATCGCTGGGCAGCACGCCCAGCGGTGCGTTTTCCCGCCGCCCTTAGCAGGCCGGGCAGCGACAGGCCCAATGCGCCGAGGCCGCCCACGCGGAGCATTTCGCGGCGGCTGATGCCATCGCACAACTTGACCGGCCGGTTGTGGAGCGAGAACATCGGCCAAACTCCCAGGCCAGGAGGGCAGCGACAGATCAACCGCCCCTGATGCTAACATCCTGAGCGGACGGACTCAAACATCCTGGCGGCTGGGTAGTGGGGTCATTTGAAATTATTTTTGCAGGGATCGGGGCGTCCGCACCGTGGCAGAGTCAAAAGTGCCGCGCGGAAGTGCTCCCACGCGCCCGCGATGAATCCGACAAATGCGCCGGCCGTAGCACAAACAAGTGGCCATCGAGCGAGCACACCGATTGCTGCGCCGGCGGTTGCCCCGCAAATCACGATTGCGGCTTCGTGGACGACGATCAAGTAATAAGGCCCGAACGGACCAATCGGCCTCAGCACGGCAAGGGCAAGCGAGCGCCACCGCAAACAGGGTCACGCTCAAAAACAGTTTCCTAAGCGAGAATTTCATCCCCTCATCCTACCGAGATGAAAAAGCCCCGCCGAGAGAGGCGGAGCATCGTGATGGCGGATATCGCCAATCGCCAAAAAAGTCGGGAGGACTCAATCGGGGTGCGAGCCATTGTTCTGGCCGATGATCCGCCCCACTACGCCCCCGGGCGCAGCGTTTTTTCCAGGCTCAGGATGATCTGCGCTGCGTCGACCAGCTTTTGGTTGCGCTCGGAGGCCAATTCCTGCAGGCGGCGAAAGGCGTCCTTTTCGGACAGCCCTGTGGCCCGCATCAGGATGCCTTTGGCTTGCTCGATTAGTTTCCGATCGGAGAGCGTCTGCCGCAGGTCGGCCGCTTCTTTGCGCAGCGCCTGCAACTCGCGGAAACGCCGCACGGCTAACGCAATTGTCGGGGCCAGGTCCGACTTGCCGACCGGCTTGACCAGATAGGCCAACACATGGTCCGCTTCGGCACGCTTGATCAGCGCCGGATCGTGATACGCCGACACCAGGATCACGGGAACGGCACGCTCGGCACAAATCACATGTGCCGCCTCGATGCCGTCCATGTCCGGCATCTTGATGTCGGTGATGACCAGATCGGGCTTGAGCTCGCGGCAGTGCTCGACCAGCTCGCGGCCCGTTTCGGCGACCGAGACCACGTGATGGCCGAACACGGGCAAGATCTTCTCGAAGAAGTCTCGCATGTCGGCTTCGTCGTCGGCCACGCAAATCCGCAGCGATTCGTCGCTCATACATTCCCTCGCGGCAAGACGACGGCAATCTCGGCGCCCGGCGACGAGCGGTCCCGCACGCCGATCTGGCCGCCGTGGGATTCGACGATGCGTTTTGCAATTGCCATGCCCAGCCCGGTGCCCTTGGTCTTGGTGGTAAAAAACGGCTCGAAGATCCGCTGCCGCTGGCTGGCGTCGAGTCCCGGGCCATCGTCGGCAAAGCCGATTTCCAGGGCCGGGGCACCCTCGATTATCGTTTCCGCGGCGGAAACCACAATCCGGCCGGAGTCGGGAACCGCCGCCAAGGCGTTTTCCAGGATGTTGCGAAACACTTGCCCCATGGCGAAGCGATCCGCCAGGCAGCGGAAGTCCTCGACCTGCGAGACCTGCTCCTCGAAGGCGACCTGCTTGTGCGGGTGCAAGGGGGCCAATTGGGACCAGATCTCCTGCCACAGGTGCCGCAGGTCGCACGGCTCGCGGCTGAGCCGGATCGGCGCCGCGTAATGGCGGACTTCTTCGTACAGCCGTTGCAGGTGCTCCTGAGCCCTGTTCAATCGTCCGACCAGGTCGAGCGCCGTGGGCCGGTCGGCCACCTCCAATTCGAGCATTTCCAGGCAGGCCTTGCTGCGCTGCAGCGCATTGCGGCTCTCGTGCGTCAGGCCGGCCATCATTTCGCCGATCGCCGCCAGCCGCTCGGCTTGCAACGCCTTATCCTGCGCTTCCTGCAAGTCCGTGACGTCGTGACCGATTTCCAGCACCAGCGACGGCCGCCCTTGGGCATCGGCCAAGATCTTATTGGCCCACTTGATCTGCCGTTGTCGCCCGTCGCGAGTCTGGATCGCATGCACGCTTGCGCCGATTTGTTTGTCATGCAGCGTCTGCTCGAAAGCGGTGCGCAGTCCGGGCGCGGATCGACGCCGGCAGAAAGGTGGAAAAAAAATCCTTGCCCTTTACGTCGGCGAGTCGATAGCCTGAGAGCTCCTCCATGTAGGCATTGAAGCGGACGATCCGTCCTTCAGGGTCGAGCACCAGGGCAATCGCGGGCAGCGTTCGGAAGGCGCGAAATTCCGACTGATACGCGTCGGCAATGATGGCCAGATCCAGGTCGAGCAGGAGGTTGAGCGATTCGCGCGTCGCCAGCAACTCGCGCGGTTCGCCCGGCCACGCTTCGCTGAGGCTGCGCAGCAGCCCGCGCCGCAGGCGAGCCAGCGCCACGCTGGTGAAGGCCTCGTCCAGCCCGACTTCCACGTGCCGCATGCCAACCTGCCAGCGGCGGCTGACGTACTGGGCATCGTACTGGCCGGAAACGAGCCCCCGCAGCCAGGCGTGCAGCGCGCTTTTGAGCCGCTCAATCTGCGCTTCGCCGCCCGTGATCGTCCGGCTGACGTTCGGATGGCGCGTGATCTGGCGGTAGAAGTCGTCGATCAAGGCCGGAAAACGCGGCTCGAGGCAGACTGGCGGTCTGGCGAACCCTGGACGCATCGTCCTCCGTCCAGCCGACGTAACTCTGCAGTTCTCGATACAGGGCCTGAATCTGCGTATGCGGCATCCGCGTTCACCTGGCAGCAACAAATAAAAAAAGTCCGCACGGACCAGCAGATTGGTTCGGGCGGACTTTCAATAGTCGGTTGTCACAGGACTGCCCAGCCATGAGCAGTCTTGCACTGGATGGTATCGTAGCCCAGGCAGAGCACCGCAAACAAGACCCGAGCCGCCCTCGCGACCAGGAAAAGCAGGAATACCCAGACGCCGCAGGCCCAAGTCGGCCAGGAAACGCCGATCCGCCGGCCGGCACTCAGCCGTCTGGCACTCAGCCGTCTGGCACTCAGCCGGCTGGCACTCAAACAAGCAGCGCCAATGCCGCGCTGGCAGCGGTCCAATCGGCGATCTCATCAACGCGGCTCCAGCGCGACGCGGGCCAACGAGCGTTGCCCCGGTCCCGCGTCGCTGTCTGGCAGCAGTGGCGAGTGTTCACGCGTGCGCCTCCGCCGCGTGGCAACACGAGCCGGCGTTTTGAGGAAGCGGCTCGTATTCGTCGTGGCGGCGCCACCAGATGCCCGTCTCGTTGCGCCCCTTGGGGGCGCGGTCGAGCCACTGGTACATGCCCCAGAGGCCGTCCAGTCCGCGCGCATAGGTGGAATAGGTGTGGTAGACGACGCCGTCCTCGAGCACGAACGCGCTCATGCCCGGCCTCTCGCGCGTGTACGTGGCCACGTCGGTTCCGGTCATGGCCGCGATCTCGGCGACAGGCCCCTCGCCGCGTTTCGTCAGTGAGTCGCCGATCCCGCGTACCGTCAACGCCGGCTCGCGCCGGTAGTTGTATTCGACGGCCCCCTCGCGCTGTTGCTCCTCGGTGAGCGAGACGTTGAAGTCGAAGTTGAAGTCGCTGCCGAGCGAGGACGCCCAGGGAAACGTCCACCCCATCCGCCGCTTGTACGCCTGCAGCTTCGCAAGCGGCGCCCGCGACACCGCCGAAAGCGTGACGTCGTGGTTCGCCAGGTGGACGACGAAGCCGTTGAACCCGTCCGCGATCGACGAGCAGGACGGACACCCCGCCGTGTAGTCGGGCCCGAACATGAAGTGGTAGACGAGGAGCTGCGAGCGCCCTCGGAAGAGGTCTGCCAGCGAGGCGCTCCCTTCGTCGGTCTCGAATCGATACTCCTTGTCGATCCGAACCCACGGCAGCTCCTGCCGCCGCCGCGCCAGCTCGTCGCTGCGCCGCGTTAGCTCCTTCTCCTCCTTGAGCAGCCCGAGCCGGGCTGCAAGCCATTCCTCTCGACTTACGATTTGGTGTTGCATGGTTCGGTCTCCTTTTTGAAGTAACTAAAGATGGCCCCGATGCGATCCAGACGTTTCACAATCAGGAAGAGCAATGAGGCGACGCAAAGCGAACAGCAGCACCCAGCGCAGGTAGGTTGCCGTGGAAAGCGACAGGCCGAGTCCGGTCCAAAGCGTCACGTGCGCTGCCAGGCAAGCGGGACACTTGGGCACCAACACCAGGATGGCGCTCGGGAGGACCCATGCAAAAATCTCTCGGACTCTTCGCACCCACGTCGGCGTTTTCCGGTCGCTGGCGGCATCGCAGCAAGCGCTCATCGTTGTGTCTCCTTCCGATTCTTGCGTTCCGCCAGCTCGCGAATGCGCTCCAGCCAGTACTCCCAGCCTTTGGGCAAGCCGTCGCGATGTTCGGGCAGGATCGATCCCATGGCGCGGTGGAGGAACGCCAGGCGCGTCACGCCCCCCTCCGCCTTGAAGCGGTATTGCAGGTGATTGACCGCCGGGTACGACATCATCAGCGGCCCGCAAATCTCCAGGAGCGTCGGCGGCTTGATGACCTGCACATGGCCCCAAAGGTGGCCGGAATTGTTGCCGAGGTCGCGGTACCAGCGTCCGCCGGGCCACGGCTCGATTTTCATCGGGAACGGCTTGCCGCCGGGCATCTGCCCTTCCGGACCAAGCTCGTCCAGCATGGCTTCGAAGGCGATGTCGATCGGCGCCGAAATCTCGATCTCCTTGCAGATCTCGAAAGATTCGACTGACTGTCGTTCACTGGTGTCCGTTTTCATGATTGTCCTTTCCGGGGTTTGAGGGGTGTTGGCGATTCCGTTTGTTCACGCGCTCGGCTGCTCGGCGCGCTCCTTGATGCGGTCGAGTTGATGGCCCCAGAGCTCTTCAAAGGCCTTTACCCAGTCATGCACGGTTTTCAGCTTCTCCGCTTCCAGGTTGTACACGCGTTGTTTGCCTTGCTTGATCACCGCGACCACGCCGACCTTGCGCAGCACGCCAAGGTGCTTCGAGACAGCCGGCTGCGGAAGCCCCAGCGTTACGACCAGCGTTCCAACAGCCAGGGCCCCGCGCCGCGCAAGCAACTCGACAATCTGTCGCCGGCGGGGCTCGGCGATGGCGTTGAATACGTCGGTTGTCGTCGGTGCACGTGGCATGTTTCGATTATATTCCCATATGGGAATATGTCAAGCCGAGATTCGGTGCCGCGGACGGGCGATGTGCTTTGCCTGTCAACCCGAGGCGAATGCGACGCGGCAGATGCCCGGCGATCGTCGGAGCAGAACGGCGCTGGCCCCCGAGGGGCAGCAATAGGCCGGCGCTTTACCGCCGAAACGCGCTGGCGAGCTGCCAGCGAGCGGTCCAAGAATTAGCGAGGGTGAAGGGAACCCCTGCAACATCTTGGGGTCTTTGCGCGATCGAGTGTGCGAGCGAAACCAGGTTCGCTTGTGGCCGGGAGCCATTGTTACGCGCTTCCCGAGGCGCGCTGCTGAATCGCCTTCCATAGCTCGGCCAAGCCCAGCTCTTGCGTCCAATGGCTCACGTAGGCCACATCAAATCGCTCTCGGCAGGTCGCGAGAACGCCCGCAATGTTGCGCAGATGCTTTTCCGAGCCGCCCTCGCGATAGAACACCATTTTCTTGATAACCACGTCCTCCGGCGAGGCAAAACACGCTTCGAAGTCATCTCCCGCGTGGAGATACCGAGCGCGTGCAAACCGCGACTCGTTGAAGGGAGTCGATTCCGGCACGATCACGTCGATTTTCAGGCCGGAAGCCGGATGAATGACGTTGAACTGCCTTCTGCCTGCGCACGGCTTCCAGCGCCGCCGCTGAGCTAACGTAGAAGTCGTCCTCCGGGAATCGTGCGCAGAAATCCGCGATCGACGGCTCCGCCAAATCGACGACGACGTCGATGTCGTTCGTAAATCTCGGCTCGCCGTAAAAAATGGTCGCGGTTGAGCCGGTCACAAAGTAGCGCAGGCCCATCGCATCGAGGATGCCGGCGACATACCGTAACAGCTCAATCGGTTCGATGGGCGAGCCTCCGGGCCGCCGCGTCGCGAAGGCGCGGTTCATCCCACTGCGGATGTTCCGCTCGCAGATGGCTGAGAATCATCCGGCGGGCGCTGACGTACATCCCGTTGGAAATCTGCAGCCGCTCGGCCCCGGTCTTGGAGCGGATGATGGCGGCCATCTCTCGGTCGATGACTTCGATGACCGGCGGACGCAGGGACTTGATTTCAGGGGCCATTGCCACGGCCATCGTCCTGTGCTGGATCCCCAGAAACAGCGAGGGTGAAGGGACTCGAACCCTCGGCCTCTAGCGTGACAGGCTAGCGCTCTAACCGACTGAGCTACACCCCCGTTTTATCGGGATCCAGTCCGCGGCAAGCCGCCACGGCCGCTCCCATTTGTGAGCCCTGAATTATAGCTCTGAACCATCGACTCGCAAGTGCCGGGAAAAGCGCGTCCGGTGCCCGCCTGCCAGCGGCCATTTGCCCGAAGAGTTGCCGCACAGGCCTTACCCCTCGAACGCCCGAACCACCACCGCGCTGGCCTGGCCTTGAGGCGTGAAGTTGACGTTTAGCACGGTCTTGCCGGGAGCGACGTCGCCTGTACGCACGACATTCACCGGGCAAGCCGGATCGGGCGTGCGGTAATTCAGCACCGGGAACAACCGGCCGTGCTCGAAGGCCAGCAAGCTGGCCACCAATTCCACCATGCCGCTGGCGGCGCCCAGGTTGCCGAAGTAGCTCTTGGCGGCGGCGACCGGCAACGTCTTGGCCCGGGGGCCGAATACTTGCCCGATGGCCCAAGACTCTTCGGCGTCGCTGCTGCGCGTGCTCAGCCCGTGGGCGTGCAGGTGTCCGACGTCGTCGGGCGTCAGGCCGGCGTCGCGCAGCGCCGCCCGCATCACGTTGGCCAGTGCCAACCCGCGCTGGGCAACTCCCTGGCGGTCGATGACGGTTCCGGAGGCCGTGCCCACGACTTCTCCGTAGATTCTGGCCGAGCGTGCCCGGGCCGTGCCCAGTTCCTCCAACACCATGGCGGCGGCCCCTTCGCCCAACACCATGCCGCTGCGGTTGAGGTCGAAGGGCCGACTGGCGGCGGCCGGATCGGTGCCGTTGCCGGCCACTTGTTCCTGTGTCAGCGCATGCACGAGCTTCATGGGGTGCACGCGGCTGCCGGTGGCGCCGGCCACCATCATGTCGGCGTGGCCGCGGGCGATTGTGCGAAAGGCCTCGCCGATGGCCAGGTTCGAAGAGGCTTCGCGGAGCGTGAGCGAGTTGTTCGGGCCGCGCAGGTCGTTGTAGATTGCCAGGTGGCTGGCCGGCATATTCGGCAAGTACTTGAGCAGCCACAGCGGCGTCAGCTGCGGCATGCCTTCGCTGGCCCAGCGGGTGAAGTCGAATTTGCCGTCCGCTCCCCGACTGCGGACCACGCCTGCGGTAAAGTCTTCGGGCAGGGTCAGCATATAATCGGAGCCAAACACAACGCCGCTGCGTTCCGGATCGAACCCGCCATTGCCGCAACCGGCCGACGCCAAGGCGCGCTGGGCGGCTGCGAGACCCATTTGGCACTCGCGGCACATGACCTTGAGCCCTTTGCGGAGTGCTTTTTTCTTCTCCCCCTCGAGCGGGCCAAAGTCGTCGATCGAACCGGTGAAGTCGTGGGCTTCGGCCGCGAACGAGGTCGGCAAATACTGGGTCGGCACGGTTTGCAACGGGGCCACGCCGCTACGGCCGCTGGCCAGCGCCTGCCACAGAGCCTCGGGAGAATTGCCCAGTGGCGTGATCATTCCCAGGCCGGTAATGACGACGCGCCGCGGCGAAGGAGTCATGCTGCTCTCAATCCGTTGAATCATGCCAGGCCCGGGCTCTCGGAGCCCATCCGAGAACTGCCTTTGTGAGGGGACAGTCCGCCGCAGTTGTCGGATAAGCTCTTAATCTAATGTTCGACACACTGGGCTGTCGAGGCGAACTCTGCGGGCCTCTCGGGTGATCGGCCCTCTCGCCTGGCGAATTTTCAGCCGCCTGCGCCGGCGACTGCGGCGCAACTTGAACGAACCGCGACGCCTGCACCGGACGGTAGCAGGCGAGTGGCGATCGCTGGCTGCCCGTCGTTTGGCGATTTAAGGAGCGCACGAAAAATAACTTCGGCTTCTGGCAGACCCTTACCCTACCCTCTCTTTGGAGGAAGAGGGGTTGTGCGCCGAAGTTATTCTTCGTTCACACCTACGTCGGCGATCACCTGTCGCCTCCACGATGCTGGCACGGCAGGCACGAGCCGCTCTAACAGCGCCCTGATAGGTGCTGGCCCCGCGCTGGACAGCGCCACGGCCGTCGCGGCGGTGGCGCTTTTGCCCTTGCTCTCCACGACCACCAACAGGTCGGATCGAGCCGGACCCGTCAGGCCCAACGGCAACGAGGAGGAACCCGAGGCCGGCGACGGCGAGGAGACGACTCCCAGGCTGATCAGCAGGACCTGATCGGCCGGCCAGCGGAACCGCTCGTGCAGACGGCAACTGGCGATCTGCGGGACCTTGATCTCGCTGCGCTGCCGGGGGGCGATCGTCGTGGGCACTTCGATCATTACCGGCAGCATTTTTTCCACCTGGTCGACGTTGCACTTGATGACCGCGTCGATCGTTCGACCGTCGACCGACAAGAGCGGGCTGAACTCGAGCGAGAAGCCTTCTTCGAGCTGGGCCATCTGCGGTTCGAAGCCGGGCCAGGCACCCGGTTTGAGCAGGATGTCGCGGGTGTAGTTTTTCGACTGGGTCGCGGCGACGACGGTCGATTGCCCGTTGTTGACCAACAAGTGCGGCGAGCTGTGTTCGCGAAAGTCGGTGCGGCGGCGGAGGTCGGCCAGGATCAGGGCCGCGTCTTCCTTGGCCACCAGCCAGGCTTGCACACCCTGGGATTGCGCGGCACGGCGTGCAACATGCGATGGGCTTTGGTGCGCCAATTGGGACTGCCCACGGTCAGGACTTGCAGGCCAAAGGCATGCGATTCGGCTTCGCTGTTGACGAAACGATCGACCATGTCGCCGACGACCGCCTGGATTTGCGGGGTGTGATAAACGTGCAGCGTGCGCCGCGATGCGCTGAGCAGTCCGAGCGGTTCGCTATGCCAGGTCTCGTAGCCGGTGTCCAACAAGATCCAATCGACGATCGCCTGCTCAGGTCGATTGGTCGAAGTGACTCGGAGCGTGTACGGACTGATGTCGTAATCGCGCCATTCCTGTCCGGCGTCGTTGGGCAGCGTGCCCGACCCCTTGGTCACCCGCGCGATCGGCGTGCGCGACAGGGTCGTGAGCGGGCGAATCGGCTCGTTGCCCGGTACGTTTGCGTCCTTGGCTCCGGGAGTCCGCCAGGCGGGCGGAGTGATGGCCGCGGACGACGCGCCGCCCTGCGGCGGATAATCGCCGGCGCCGAATGTGCCCGGCACTTGTTGCGCCGGGGACCCGTCCACCATGACTAGCGTCACCGCTGCCGCCACGATCCATTTGGCAAACATGCTCGGCCTCCTGCGCCGGGTAGAGCGATCGGTTGCGTTTGCGATCCGCTCGACTTCCTCTCGCTGCCGCTTGATAGCGGGGGCGAAGTATAGAAACTGCCCAGACTTTGGAGCAAGAGAGGTCGGCCGAGAGACGCGGGCATTGCAAAACCGGCCGGAGCCGTGCAAGCAGGCAGAACCGCTAGCGTAGGAGGCCGACGATGATCGAGGCATTGTGCCCGCCGAAGCCGAAGCTGTTCGACATGGCCGCTTGCAACCTGCCGCTCGCGGGCCTGATTGGGCGTGTAGTCGAGATCGCACTTGGGATCGGGATTGTCCAGGTTGATCGTCGGCGGAATCAGGCCGTCGCGCAGCGCCAGAACGGTGAGCACCAGCTCCACGCCGCCGCTGGCGCCCAGCAAGTGGCCCAACTGGCTCTTGGTGCTCGAGATGCTCAGCTTGCGGGCGTGCTCGCCGAAGATCCGTCTTGATGGCCGCCGTTTCGGCCTGATCGCCCAGCGGCGTGCTGGTGCCGTGGGCGTTGATGTAGCCGATCGCGTCGGGGTCGAGCTCGCCGTCGCGCAGGGCCAGGTCCATCGCCCGGGCCGCGCCGGTGCCGGCCTCGTCGGGCTGCGTGATGTGGCCGCCGTCGGCGCTGGCGCCGTAGCCCAGCACCTCGGCGTAGATGCGGGCGCCGCGAGCCTGGGCGTGTTCCAGCTCCTCGAACACCAGCATGCCGGCCCCTTCGCTGAGCACGAAGCCGTCGCGATCGCGGTCGAACGGGCGGCTGGCCTGTGGCGGATCGTCGTTGCGTTCGGACAGCGCCCGCATGTCGGCAAAGCCGCTGATGCCCATCGGCGTGATGCGCCGCCTCGGTGCCGCCGGTGACCATGATGTCGGCGTCGTCGTATTGAATGCGTCTTGAAGGCATCGCCGATGGCGTTGGTGGCGCTGGCGCAGGCCGTGGCCACGGCATAGTTGGGGCCGCGCAGACCGTAACTGGATCGAAACATGGCCGCTGGCCGCGTTGACCATCAGCTTGGGGATGGTGAAGGCCGAGACCTTGTCGGGCCCTTGTGCAGCAGACGTTCGACCTGGGTTTCGATCTCGTGCAGGCCGCCGATGCCCGAGCCGAGGATCACGCCGCAGCGGAACGGGTCTTCCTGGAGAAATCGAGCCCCGAGTCGTTGACGGCGTCGATGCCGGCGACCATGGCGAACTGCGTGAAGCGATCGATGCGCTTGGCTTCCTTGGCGGAGACGTAGTCGCCGGTCGACCAATCGTAGATGTCGCCGCCGAACTCGACTTTGTGCTGCGTCGGTGTCGAACAGGCGGATCGCGTGGATGCCGCTCTCGCCGCTGGAGAATGCGCTTCCAGAGATCTTCGACTTGGCAACTCAGCGAGGTGACCGCCCCCAGGCCGGTTACGACGACGCGTCGTTTCATGGACCTTAAGACTGGTGTTCTCGATGTACTCGACGGCCTGGCCGACGGTTTGGATTTTCTCCGCCGCGTCGTCGGGAATGTTGATGTCGAACTCTTCTTCGAGCTCCATCACCAATTCGACGGTATCCAGCGAGTCGGCCCCCAGATCGTTCACGAACGACGTTTCTGGGGTGATCTTGTCTTTATCGACGCCCAGTTGCTCGGCCACGATATCGATCACGCGTTCTTGGACTGACGCCACCTTAGATCATCCTTCGAATTCAATATCCTGGCCCGGGAGACCTCAAGGGCGATCCCCGACGAACCCGATAATTACCGCAGTCGCACCGACAGGCTCTTTACGTCTCTCCGGACGCTTGACCCTACCACCGACGCATTGCCCCTTGGCAGAAACCATAAAAGATAGAGGGTTTCCATAAGACAGGTCAAGATATAACCAGTTTCTCCCCAGCCTGTCTATATGTATCTTTGCAGATCGGCCGACCGCAGACAAGCCACATTGCGGCCATTGCAGGTCTCGCACCCCGCGAACCGCCCCACCCAGGAGCGATCCTAGCACATTCCGCCATCGATGGTGAGCACCTGGCCGGTGATGTAGGCGGCCGCCTCGCTGGCCAGGAACAGAACCGCATAGGCGATCTCCTCCGGCTGGCCGACCCGCTTGGCCGGAATTCGCTTTTTGACCTCCTCCAGATCACCTCGCCCAGCGCGCCGGTCATTTCGGTTTCGATGAAGCCGGGGGCCACGGCGTTGACGGTCACCTTGCGGCCCGCCAGCTCCTTGGCGACCGTGCGCGTCATGCCGATCATGCCCGCCTTCGAGGCCGAATAGTTTGCCTGCCCCGGATTGCCCGATCAGGCCCGATACGCTGGCGATGTTGATGATCCGTCCGTAGCGGCGCCTGCATCATCGGCCGGGTGGCGGCCCGGGTGAACAGAAACGTGCCGCGCAGGTTGGTGTTGATGACGTCGTCCCAGTCGCTCGTCTGCATGCGCGGGATCAGCGTGTCGCGGGTGATGCCGGCGTTGTTGACCAGGATGTGCAGCCGCTCCCATTTTGCCAGCACCGCCTCGACCACTTTCTCCACGCTCTCGCCGTTCGTCACGTCGCAGGCGAAGGCCTCGGCCGTGCCGCCGGCGGCGCGAATGGCGTCGGCCGTCTCGGCCAGCTTGTCGACGCTGCGGGCGACGCAGGCCACCTTGGCCCCGGCACGGCCGAGCGCCACGGCGATCGCGCGGCCGATCCCCGCGAGGCCCCGGTCACCAGGGCAACCTGGTCCGTAAGATCGACTAACGAGCGGCTCGATTGGCTGATTCGTGTCATGTTGGTTCTACTCAAGGTCGGACGTTACCGCAAACGAGGCGTGATTCACGAGTCACAGCTCAGGAACAGCAGAATGCCGAAAACTTGCCGCCGACTCGACTCTCCGAACTGATCCGCTCGTGCCTCTGGCTCCGTGACAGCTCGCTTCAGCTCTTCTCCGGTCGATCTAACACACCGTGGCAGGCGACCTTGCGGTCGATGCGCTTGAGCAAGCCGCGCAGCACGCGGCCCGGGCCCGACTTCGTAAAACTGGTCGCATCCCTGCGGCCAGCAGATAGCGCATCGAATCTTCCCAGCGCACCGGCGAGACGACCTGCCGGACCAGCAGCTGGCGGATTTCCTCCGGATCGTCGTGCGGCCGGGCATCGACGTTCGAGATCACCGGGATCGTCGGCCGCGCATCGGCACCTCGGCCAGGGCGGCCGTCAGCCGCTCGACGGCCGGCCGCATGATCGGCGTATGAAAGGCCCCGGCCACGGCCAGCGGCACCGCCTTCATCGCCCCGGCTGCGGCAGCCAGTTCGGCCGCCCGCTCGCAGGCCGCGTTGGTGCCCGAGACCACGATATTGCCCGGGCAGAGCAGGTTGGCGATTTCCAGCACTTCGCCCTCGCGGGCCTTGGCGCACAGATCTGCTCGACCTGCGCCGCGTTCGAGTCCCAGGATGCTGACCATGCCGCTGGGCGTGGCGTCGGCGGCGTCCTGCATGGCGGCGCCGCGCTCCTGCACCAGCCGCAGGCCGTCTTCGAAATCCATCACGCCGGCAAACACCAGGGCCGTGTATTCGCCCAGGCTCAGGCCGGCCGCCGCTTCGCAGGCCAGCGGCCACGTCGGGCATTGCGGCCCGCAGCGATTCGATGCGCCGCCAGGCTGGTGACGAACAGGGCCGGCTGGCTGTAGACGGTCGAGTCGAGTTCTTCGGCCGGCCCCTCGAAGCAGAGCTGTGGCCAGATCGTAGCCCAGCACCGCGGCCGCGCGATCGTAGAGCCGCGCACGGCGGGTAGCGACTCGGCCAGCTGCCGGCCCATGCCGACGGTTTGGGCCCCTTGCCCGGGAAACAGAAAGGCGATCTTGCTCAACGTTTTGTCCCGGCTGTGAGCTGCGGCTGCCAGACGTCTTTCGGCTTGTTGCCGATTATTCTTCCGGTTCGACCATCGTGCGGCCGCCGTAGTGACCGCAATTCGGACAGATCGTGTGCGAAGGCACCGCGGTGCTGCACTTGGAGCAGTACTCGAGCTGCTTGGGGCGAATGGCGTTGTGAGCCCGGCGGCTGCCGGTTCGGGCGTTGGAGTGTTTCCGCTTGGGAACAGCCATGATTGCACCTATGCCAGGCGGTTGCCCGCACTCTATGAGCAGGAAGCGTGGATTGCGGTCTGGCTGGACGATCGCGGCAGGTTTGGGCCAAATGCGGCCTGTTTTTACCGCGTTCTCAGCGCGTCTTTTCATCCAGCAGGAAACGACTCATCGTAAGAATGCCCACCGGGGCTGTCAAGGCGGCGGCGCGGACCGGTTTAGGGCATCCCAGTCAGGGGATGATTTTTCCGGGGGACGTCTGGGTGGGGTATGATTCGGAAAGATGAACGCTGAAACGCCGCGATCCAGCTCGCTGAGGCACAAAGCATGGGCGGTCCCCGACGCCGCTGCCGCGTACTCACTGCGGACGCTCCTGGTCGTGTTTACCGTGCTGGCTTGCTGGCTGGGCTGGAACGCAAACGTCGTCCGCCACCGCCGAAATCTCATCCAGTGGGCGCGGGGGCAGGACTGCCTCATCGGCACCCGGCAGGATCTGCGGGAAAAGATCTTCGCGCTGCGGGCCGTCGAGCACCTACGAGGGCAACCTGACACAGTTCGACAGCGTGCCGGACGTTTCGTTCGTGCGGCGGCTATTAGGAGATGTGTCGATCGCACGCTTCGAGTTCTTTGAGCCACAACTTGACTTCGCAGAGCAAATTTTGCCGTCGGACGAGCGTGTCCGGCGCCGACGCCAAAACCCAACTGCTCCCGGCGGACAAGAAGGCCGAGTTGCGGAAATGGTTTCCGGAAGCTCTGTTCGACTACGCAGCGCCAAG
Organism: uncultured Planctomycetia bacterium; assembly: GCA_963699445.1. GTDB lineage: Bacteria > Planctomycetota > Planctomycetia > Pirellulales > PALSA-1355 > CAWCAX01. The sequence goes on along the minus strand of CAVOTX010000009.1, from coordinate 246,516 downwards.
AATGTCGTCCGACAGAGGCTCCTACGCCGACGAAGCGGCGCAACATCCCGAGCGGATATCGCAGCCTTTGATCGGCCCGTCGGCAGCCCGGCCTTGACGGGGCGACGAATGTCCGACGCTGCCCGACGCACCTACTGCGAGCTTCCACCGACGACGCTTTGTACGGGTTATCGGGTCGCTCGTTGATGCGCGACTCAAGCGCAGACCGGCCCCCACGCCCCTTGCGACCTCTCGCCTTGATGGGCCCCGGCAACTGGCTTAGACTAGCACTCTGACTTCCGCGCTCGCGCCGATATTGGCGCAATTCCTGGAGCCCACGGCCATTAGCGTCGCCGCCCTCACCGATGTCGCCTTTCAGCGCTGCATTTCGCCCCGCTGCGCGGCCACGTTCGCCATCGACGAGGTGCACGTCGCCTGCCCCGACTGCGGCGACCTGCTGGACGTGATCTACGACTGGAACCGGCTACGGCCGCCCAAGTCGCTGGCCTTTTTCGAGCAGAAATGGTCGCGCCGCTGTGACCCGCTGTGCTATAGCGGAGTGTGGCGGTTCCACGAGCTGCTGCCGTTTGCCAAGCCGGAGCACGTCGTCACAGTGGGCGAAGGGCAAACCTGGCTGCAAAATGCCCCCAGCGTGGCCAGGTATGTCGGCTCGGGGTCCAACCGTCTGTTCCTGCAATACGAAGGGCTGAATCCCTCGGGCAGTTTCAAAGACAACGGCATGTCGGCCGCGTTCACCCACGCCCGCAGCATCGGCCGCACCCGGGCCGCCTGCGCCTCGACCGGCAACACCAGCGCCTCGCTGGCCATGTATTGCGCCGTGACCCGGCTGATGAAGGCGGTGATCTTCATCGGCTCGGGCAAGATTTCCTACGGCAAGCTATCGCAGGCGTTGGACTACGGCGCGCTGACGGTGCAGATCGCCGGCGATTTCGACGACGCGATGCAGCGGGTGAAAGAAGTCTCGCAGCAATTGGGCATTTACCTGGTCAACAGCGTCAACCCGTTCCGGCTGGAGGGGCAAAAGACGATCATGTTTCGCGTGCTCGAGGCCCTGCGCTGGCAAGTGCCCGACTGGATCGTCGTGCCCGGCGGCAACCTGGGCAACTCGAGCGCGTTCGGCAAGGCGTTCCTGGAGCTCAAAGAGATCGGGCTGATCGACAAGGTGCCGCGGCTGGCCGTGATCAACGCGTCGGGCGCCAACACGCTGTACGAGCTGTACGAGCGCCGCAAGCTGCGCTGGAACGGCGGGCAACCCGACGCCGCGATCGCCAGCAGCTACTTCGCCGATCTCGACCGCAGCGGAAAAAAGGCCTCGACCATCGCCAGCGCCATCGAGATCAATCGCCCCGTCAACCTGAACAAGTGCCTGAGGGCGCTCGACTTCTGCCAGGGCGTGGTCCGCGAAGTCAGCGATCAGGACATGCTGGATGCCAAAGCCCAGGTCGGGGCAGGGGGGCTCGGCTGCGAGCCGGCCAGCGCCGCCAGCGTGGCCGGCGCCAAGCTGCTGGTGGCCGAAGGCGTGATCGATCCCGACGAGCATGTGGTCTGCATCCTCACCGGGCATCAACTCAAGGATCCGACGGCCACGGTGGCGTATCACACGACCGATCAGGAGCAATTCAACAAAGTGCTCGGCTCGCACGGGGTCAAACGGGCCGCATTCGCCAATCGCGCGGTCGCGGTGTCGAACGAACTGGACGAGATCATCAAAGCGATCCAGCTTTATAGCTAAGGACGCACGAAAAATAACTTCGGCTTTCGGCAGACCCTCACCCTACTCTCTCCCTGGAGGGAGAGGGGTCGAGCGCCGAAGTTATTTTTCGTTCACACCTGAACAGCGGAGATTACCGCCCCGCGGGGCATCGAACCGCGCGGCGCCGCACGCATCACCAACCGGCACGGAAAAAATCAGCATGACGCGGACTCGCATTGCCATCAACGGCGCCGCCGGACGCATGGGACAACGGCTCGTGGCCCTGAGCCACGCCGATGCCGAACTGCAAGTCGTGGCGACGCTCGAAGCGCCCGGCCACCCCAAGCTGGGAATCGACGCCGGCCAGTTGGCCGGCATCGGACCGATCGGTGTGCAAATTGCCGACACGCTCGCAGGCGCGCGCAAGTGGTGATCGACTTTTCGACCCCGGCCGGCACCGATGCCATTCTCAAGACGTGCGAACGGCTCAAGCTGCCGCTGGTGCTGGCCACGACCGGCCTGGAAGCGGAACAGCAGGCCAGGCTGCGCGACGTGGCGCGGGCAATTCCGCTGCTCTGGGCACCCAGCATGAGTCTGGCCGTCAACCTGGCGATGAAGCTCACCCAGGTCGCCGCCGGCGCGCTCGAAGATCATCCCAGCGGGGCCGACGTCGAGATCATCGAGCGGCATCACCGCTTCAAGGAAGACTCGCCCAGCGGCACGGCCCTGAAGTTCGGCGAGATCGTGGCCGGCCAAATGGGGCAGGCCGCCGCCCGGCACGGCCGCGAGGGGCGGCCCGGCATGCGGCCGCACGCCGAGATCGGATATCATGCCGTGCGCGTCGGCGACAATCCGGGCGAGCACACCATCATCTTCGGCCTGCTGGGCGAGACGCTCGAGATCTGCGTCAAGGCCACCAGCCGCGATTGCTACGCGCACGGCGCCTTGTCGGCCGCCAAATTCCTGGCCCGCCAGAAGCCGGGGTTGTATTCCATGAACGACGTGTTGGGACTGTGAGCAAACGGGCTGCGGGGTGGCCAAAATCCCGCCGGCCGCCGCCGGCGGGCTTGACCTTGCGGAAAGCTCCCCCGAACCGGTTCCTCCCGACTCTCTACCCTCTACTCCCTGCACTCCTCATGGCCAAATGCGAGGAAGGCTACCTCTGCGATGTCTGCGGCGGCGACGTCGAAGAACTGACCGACAGCGATCTGTACCTGCGCTATGTGATCGGCCAACTCGATCCGGAAACGCTGCACACCACCCGCGAACGCCACATCCGCTGTAATCCGGTGCTGGGGCAGTTCATCGTGGACGACGATTTTCCGCCCCTGACGGTCGAGGGAGATTTCGACAAGCGGCTGCTCGATCCGGCGTACGTGCGCGAGCGCGAGACGCTCGTGTCCCGTGGCTATCGGCGGCTCAAAGAGCTGCGCGGCCTCGATCTGCCGATCATCGACTATCCGCTGGCGGAAGTGCGGGCCGAGATCGAGCGCCGCGCACGGGGCGGCTGATCCTCGGCGGGCATGGCGGGCGGCCGGGTGTCGCCGGGCTCAGGGCTCGCCCAGCTGGGCCGCCGTGGCGAGCGCCCCGTAAACGACGGCCAGCTCGCCGAGCGCGGCCGGCAGGACGCGGAAGCTGTCGCGCAGCGGCGGAAACACATAACGATCGATCTCGCGGCCCAACGGCACCAGAAACAGCGATTCGTCCATCAGCGACACGCCGCCGCCGACAATGACCACGCCGGGAGAAACCAGCGTAATCATCTGGGCGATCGCCCAGCCCAGCGCCTGGCAGGCGTGGCTGAGGACCTCGCGGGCGATCTCGTTGCCGTCGGCCGCTGCTTGGGCCACCATTTTGGCGGTCAACCGCTCGACGTCGCCATTGCAGCGCGAGCGCAGATCGGCCGCGTATTCTTCCTCGGCGTCTTCGGCCGTGATCAGTTTCTTGCGCACGGCGTCTGGCAGCCTGGCGCTGCGCCGGGCTTGCAGCGGGATCAAAGGCTGCGTGTCGGGATCGGCAATCCGGGACTGCGCCTCGGCCGAAATACCCCAACCGCTGGCCATCGATTCCACGGTGTCGTCCGCATGATCGGCGTGCAAGCCGGGACGCAAATGGCCGATTTCGGCGACGCTCGGTCCGGCGCCGTGGAAGATCCGCCCGTCGACCACCAGCCCGCCGCCCACGCCGGTGCCGATCGTAATGTAGAACACGACGCGCTCGCCGCGACCGGCACCGAACCGGGCTTCGGCCAAGGCCGCCACGTCGCAATCGTTTTGCAATCGGGTCGGCACTCCCAGCCGCTCGCGACACCAGCGGACCAGATCGAAGTTTTCCCAACCGTCGATCTGATGGCTCTTGATGACCCGGCCGGCGGCCGAATCGACCGGTCCACCAAAACCGATGCCGATCGCCGAGACCTGATGCCGGGCCACGAGCTTGGTGGCGGCCGCTTCGATCTGTTCGAGGATCCCGGCCGCGGCCAAGGCCGGATCGACCGTGAACCGCTCGAGCGCCACCAGCGGCGCCCGTCGCCGGCTCCCACGCCCAGTTGCAGCTTTGTGCCGCCGATTTCAATGCCGAGAAACATGCGGGGACGTGGGGAGAAGGGTTTAGAGAGTAGAGGGTAGAGATTAGGAACGGACGAGCCGGAGGCTCGGCGATTTATTGGACAGCCGGGAGCTCACTTGTGCCGGCCGACGTGATTGATCCGGGCGTAAACGTCGTTGAGCACCCAATGGAACAGACACAAGTGGATGCTCTCGACCATGCCCATGTCGTCCAGCGGCACGTGCAGTCCTGTCTCGGCGGCTTTACGCAGCTTGCCGCCGTCGAAGCCGGTCAGGCCGAATGTCACCAGGCCATGACGATTGGCCCAGTCGACCGCCGCCAGCACGTTGGGACTGTTGCCCGATCCGCTGATGGCGATCACCAGATCGCCGCGACTGCCGTAGTTCATCAACTGCTGAACGAAAATCTGGTCGTAGCCCACATCGTTGCCGACCGCCAGAATCCAGCCCTGATTGTCGGTCAGGCTCATGACCTTGAGCCGCGCTTGCCGTCGAGCTTCAGGTCCGCGGGCATGAGCAGGCTCTTGCCCAGATCCTCGCTCATGTGGCTGGCGGTGGTGCCGGATCCGCCGTTGCCGAAGATGAAAACGAACCGCTCATTCTGCCAGGCGGAGTAGATCAGGTCTGCCCAGCGTTTCAGCTCGGCATGGTCGACGCGGTCGAGTTCTTGCTTGAGACGTTCAAGGTAGGCATCGTGGGCCAGCGTGGCGCCAAGCATTGTCAGCAGTCTCGCGGGTTGGTCTGGAGAAAGGCCGGTCACGTACTTTGCGACGAAGACTCAGTTTACAGACCGCAGCAGGGCGAGGAAAGGACGAATGAACGGCCACCGGCTTGGGAACGAGGCGAGCGATCTGCCGGCCAAGGGTGCCCGCGGGGCGGACGCTCGCCGGGCACGTTGGAAAGCCGATTTGACACTTCGGACATTCCCTTGGCACAAAAAGCGTCTACATTACTCGCAGTCCGTGGGGTCCAGCGCCGACTAGCGAGAATCGCGCACCATGACGTCTGTCGAGCCGGCATCCGAACGAGCCAGCACGCCGCGCGGGCGTGGTCTTGGCTCTGCTGCTGGCGATCAACCTGCTGAACTATATCGATCGCGCGGTGCTCGCCGCCGTCGAATCGAAAGTCCGGGCTGAGCTGTTTCCCATTGATCCCGACCACGCTCGGGGTCAAATGGGTTGGCTGCCCACGGCTTTCTTGCTCACGTACATGGTGGCCGCGCCCCTATTCGGCTGGATGGCCGACCGAGTCAGCCGCTGGTGGATCATCTCGGCCGGGGTGATCGTCTGGAGTCTGGCATCGGGGGCTTCCGGCCTGGCAACCAGTTTCGGCATGCTGCTGACGACGCGGCTGTTTCTCGGTGTTGGTGAAGCGGCATATGGTCCGGCGGCGCCGACGATCCTGGCCGACTTGTATCCGGTGTCCAAACGGGGACGAGTGCTGGCGCTCTTTTACCTGGCGATACCGGTTGGCAGCGCGCTGGGTTATTTGCTGGGCGGTTATATGGCGGAGCACTGGAGCTGGCGCTACGCGTTCTACCTTTCCATGCCCCCCGGCGTGTTGCTCGGATTGATCTGCCTTTGGCAGCGCGACCCACGCCAGCCACAGGCAATTGCGCAGGGGAGCACGGCCCCTGCTCATTTTTCGGCCGCTCATTATTGGGAGCTCGCGCACAACCCGTCGTTCGTGCTCAACACATTGGCGATGGCCGCCATGACATTTTCGTTGGGAGCCGTCTCATTCTGGATGCCGACCTATGTGAACGAAACACGTGGCCAGCCCAGCCTGGCACGCGTAACGTTCTACTTCGGCGCGATCACCGTGGTGGCAGGGATTCTCGCCACGCTGTTGGGCGGATGGCTCGGCGACAAGCTCCGGCGGCGCTGGAGTGGTTCGTACTTCCTGGTTTCCGGCGTCGGTATGCTGATCGCCACGCCACTGTTCCTATTGGTTCTGGTTACGCCTTTCCCGGCCGCCTGGGGATTGATCTTCCTCACCGAATTCTGCATTTTTCTTAGTACGGGTCCATCGAACGCGATCCTGGCCAACGTCACGCGGCCGGCGATTCGCGCGACGGCGTTTGCCATCAACATTCTACTGATCCACCTCCTCGGCGACGCGGTCTCGCCACAACTCGTCGGCATGATCAGCGATCACTACGACATGAATGTTGCTTTTGCCTCGGTCTCGGGGGCGATCGCCTTGAGTGGAATTCTGTGGATCGCGGGGGCAAAATTCCTTGAGCACGATACCGCAGCCGCATCGGCGGCCCCGTGAGAGCGAACAAGCCCGGGAATTGTCAATCCCCACGCTTGTTGAAGTAGCCGGTCGATATTGCGGGAACGCCAGACGGCCCGCGCGTCCAAGGGCTGGGTTACGCCGTCGAGGGCTGGGTCACGCCACTAAACCGCCCATTCCGAGAGCCATATCATGCCTCTAACGCGACTTGCGGCCGCAACGCTACTGTCCTGTTTTCTGACGGTCCGCGTTGGTGCTAAGGATCCAACTCCGCCGCCGGATGAAAAACCCGAAGGCGGCCTGGAGCTCAAGCTCACGGTGAAACCAACCACCTTCGAGCCGAAAACAGCCATCGAACTGGTCTGCTCGGTCTCGAATCGCACGGAGAAGACAATTCAACTGGCCGACTGGGGAATCATGGATATTTCGCGGGCCCTCGAGGTGTTCGATTCCGACGGCAACGCCGTCGAATATGGCGGCGGACGCAATCAGACGAAGCCGCTGCCGGCCGATGCCTTCCCGCTGCTGAAACCGGGCCAAACGAAGAAGTTCACCCTGAAAGCGGATTTTAGCGAACAGGGTCGATTCACGGTTCACGAATTGGGGGGGGCGTCTGGACCTGGATGCTCAAGCCGGGCACGTACCGGCTCCAGGCGCTGTTCGACGTGGGCGACACCACCGCGATCCAAAAAAGCTTCCTGGCGGCCAACAAGGAGCCGCTGTGGAGCGGTACCAGCCACTCGCCGGCAGTCACCGTGACCGTGAAACCCTGACGGCGAAATCAATGCACAAGCCCAGGGGTTGCAGCCCCTGGGCTCGTTAAATTCGATGGCAGTCGGCGCCCTGCGAGGCCGCCGGATCGTCAGCCGCCGAACTCGGGGCGGCGGCGTTGCAGTTGGCTCTGCAGCCGCTGCACGATCGAGCTGTGCATCTGGCTCACGCGGCTTTCGGAGAGATCGAGCGTCGCGCCGATCTCCTTCATGGTCAACTCCTCGTAGTAATAGAGGATGATGATCAGCCGCTCGTTGCGATTGAGACCCTTGGTGACCAGCCGCATCAGGTCGTTCTTCTGAATCCGCCGGGTCGGGTCCTCGCCCTTCTTGTCCTCGAGAATGTCGATCTCGCGGACGTCTTTGTAGCTGTCGGTTTCGTACCACTTCTTGTTGAGGCTGATCAAGTTGACCGCGTTGGCCTCGAGGATCATTTTCTCCAGCTCGGGCACGGAAATCTCGAGCCGCTGAGCGAGCTCGCCTTCGGTCGGCGAGCGGCCGAGTTTTGCTTCCAGCGTCTTCAGGGCCTCGTTCAGCTTGCTGGCTTTGGAACGCACGAGCCGCGGTACCCAGTCCATGGTCCGCAGTTCGTCCAGCATGGCACCCGCGGATGCGCGGAACGCAGTAGGTCTCGAACTTTACGCCGCGCGTCAGATCGAACGCATCGATCGCGTCCATCAGTCCGAAGACGCCGGCCGAGATCAAGTCGTCAAGTTCCACGCCTTCGGGCAGCCGCGACCAGATGCGCTCGCCGTTGTATTTGACGAGCGGGAGATACATCTCGACCAGCCGATTGCGCATATCCTGGTTCGACGGATCGTTCTTGAATCGCTGCCAGAGTTCCGCGACCGCGTCCGTTGTTTGAGTGACGCTGGCAGCCGGCGCGGCCAAAGTGGCCGGCGTGGTCATCGTGGTCATTGTTGCCATTACCATCCTCCGTGATGTGCTCGAGCGGTTTCCCGCTGGCGAATCCTTTCGACTGCCACTTCAGGCAAATGCCCGTGGTCGCGACTCAAGCCGTCATGGCTTTTTTGCGACTTTTTCGCTTCCTGCGGCCGCCTGCTGGCGGGCCGCTTCAGCAACCAGGCTGGCCCGCACCGAATCGTTTACGATCCACCCGGCTAACTCCCCGGCGACATAGCCGATCGCGGCGAAGGCAAACAATGCCAGGGTTGCCCACCACAGGGTTTGCTCGACGGCATCGGCATGCAACAGTCCGTGTCCGATCGCCGTGAGAAAGGCGAGCGGACCCAGCCGACCGGCATACGAGTGCCCCACGGCGAAACCTCACGGACGGGAACTTCAACCGGTCTTGATCGCTGCGGCTCACGCCCCAATCGTCGCCAGCGCGGAGCAGTTCGGCCCCGGCGCTGGGCGAGCAATCGTCGGCCGGCGGTAAACTTGACTTAATCGGCACAGTTTACCACCGAGTCGACTGGCGCAGGCTTCTCAAAGATCGGCATTCGACACCTGTCGGGTTGAATCGATTTTGTCGGTTATTCGGCTTCGCGGTCCTCCTGGCTGATTGAACGCTGGTTAAACGTTTTGGATTGCCCCTTAGGGATTTGATTTCTCAAGCCGCGACGGTGCCTGACTGGCTGTCTGCGGCCGGCGGGCGCTGGCAATCAGCGCCAAAGCCCTTCGCTGAGCTGTTCCATCGCCAGGGCGGCCTCTGACCGGGGCGAACTGAGCACGAATGGCCTGCTCAGCCGCACGGCCTCCTGCACCAGGGCCTCGTCGGGCAAATGGCCGGCCGCCGTGGCGCGAACGCCCAGGAACCGCCGGCAGGCGGCAGCAATGCGGGCTTGCACCTCGGCGGCAAGTTGCGCGTCGGCCGCCCGGTTGACGGCGATTTGTACTGCGATCGACGCTTCTCCGGCCAGCAATACCTTGATCGCGGCGTAGCAGTCCATGATGGCTACCGGCTCTGGGGTGGTCACCACCAGGGGCACATCGGCCGCCTGCCAGAAGCGGCGGACGAAACTACCGTGTCCGCAGCCCGTATCGACGACAACGACGTCTGCAGTGGCGCCCAACCCTTTGAGCTGGGCAATCAGGCGCCCCTGCGACGCGGCCGAACAATCGTTGGCCTCGTTGGGCGCCCAGACGCCGGGCAAAACCTGAATTCCGGCCGGGCCGCGAGTGAGCACCTCGTGAATCGTGCGGCGTGACGCCAGCACGTCCAGGATCGAGCCGCGCTCGGCGATTCCGCACAGTCCGGCCACGGCACCCCGCTCCAGGTCGGCATCGACCAGGATGGTCCGCTGGCCCTGCAGCGCCAGCGCCACGGCCAGATTGAGCGCGATCGTCGTCGTGCCGACTCCGCGCTGTCCGCCAGTGACGGCGATCAACTGGACGGCGGCGCCGTCGAGGGCGCTGCTGCGCGCCGGCACGCACCAGCAGTCGTAATTCGTCGGCCTGGTCGCGGTTCATGACGATTTGGATTCCCTGAAACGATCTCGGTCTCTGCGGCGATTCGCCGGGGCTTTAGCGATCGGACCCCGCGTCGAGTCCCAGGACCCGGCGGGCAAGTCGGTCGGACACGGCGGCTTCGATGTCGTCGGGCACGTTTTGCCCGTTGGTCAAATAGCTGACCGGCAGCCGGCTGGTGCGCAAGAGCGGCAACAAGTTGCCCAGGCCAGTGGCCTCGTCGAGCTTGGTCAGGATCAACGCGGTGGTGCCGACCGACGGCGAACCGCTCGGCGTTCTTGGCCAGCGCCGGCCGCGCCGGCGACGCTACTGAGCACCAGGTGCACTTCGTCGGGCCGGGCTTCGGCCAGCATCGACTTGCAGTTCCTGAATTCTTGACCTCGTCGCGCGGGCAGCGTCCGGCGGTGTCCATCAGCACCAGATCCAGATCGGCCAGCCGGGCCACGGCCTGGCGCATTTCGCGCGGCGTGGAGACGACCTCCATCGGCAGATCGATGATGTCGGCATAGGTCCGCAACTGCTCGACGGCCGCGATGCGATAGGTGTCGACGGTGATCAAGCCCACCCGCAGTCGCTCGCGCAGCCGGTAATTGGCCGCCAGCTTGGCGATGGTGGTCGTTTTGCCTACGCCCGTCGGACCGACCAGCGCCACCAGGTGCCGGCGGCCGGCGCGCGGCTGGATCGGCCCCGCCACCAGGATGTCTGCTTCGATCAGGGACAACAAGCGGGCCTTGGCGGCCGACGATCGAATCGCCTCGCCGGGGCAAAATCCTGCCGGACGCGGTCCACCAGCTCGCGGGCCAGCTCTTCCGACATTTCCGCTTCGATCAGGTCGGTGAACAGTCGAAACAGCGACTCGGGGACCTCCGGACGCGGCTTGCCCGGCCGCCCGGCGAGCATGCCCGCCAAAGCCGCGCGCCGGCCAGCTTTTGCCGCAGTTCGACGGCAACGCTGTCGCTCGACGTGGATTCCAGATCGATGCCGGCGACCGATCCCGCTCTGGGCTTGAGGTCGACGGCCGGCGCGCGGCGAGGCAGCCGGCTGGGCACGATCACGCTGGCCGATGCGATGACCTCGATCGGATCGCGCGAGTCAGCCAGCGCAGCATGCCGCCTGAGCGGACCTCGCGCGTGTGCAGCACGGCCGCGTCGGGCCCCAGCTCGCGGCGCACCATCGCCAGGGCCTCGTGCATCGTTCCAGCTCGATATTTCTTCAATTCCATGATCGGATGTTCGTACGCTCAAGAGTTCGAAGGACGGACTGCCGCGCGGGGCCGGCAGCGTCGCTCACCAGCGCCACGGATTCGATCCGCGTATCGCGCGTGATTTCGTTGTAGCTCAGCACCACCAACCGCGGCAGTTGCGCGGCCGTCATCTGTTTCAGCCCGGCGCGAATCTGGGGGCTGACCAGGAGCACCGGCGGATGATTGGCCAACGTGAGTTTCTCGATTTCGGCGCCGATCACCCGGCAAGTGGCTTCGACGGCTTGCGGCGACATGCGGACGAACAGGCCCCGTTCGGTATGTTCGATGCCGGCGCGAATCCGATCTTCGAGGGCCGGGTCGAGGGTCACGACGTGCAACCGGCCGTCCTTGTCGCGATAACGGCTGCAGATGCGAGCGGGCCAGGCGGTGGCGGACGTATTCGGTCAGCAGGATGGGGTCCTTGGTCCGCGGCCGGCGTATTCGCCCAATGTTTCCAGAATCGGGCCGAGCTGGCGAATCGGCACCTGCTCGCGCAGCAGCATCTGCAGGATCTGCTGCACTTCGGCCAGCTTCATCTGGCCGGGAATCAACTCGTCGACCACGGCCGGAGACGTCTTCTTCAACTCGTCGATCAAGTGCTTGGTCGCGTCGCGGTTGAGGATCTCGTCGGCGTGCTTGCGGACCACTTCGGTCAAGTGCGTGGCCAACACGCTGACCGGTTCGACCACCGTGTAGCCGAACATCTCGGCCTGGTCGCGCGTGTCGCGGTTCGATCCACGTGGCCGGCGTGTCGAACGCCGGCTCCCGGGTCGCCATGCCCGGGATCTTGCCCGTCGTCGCTCCGGAGTCCATCGCCAGCAGCATCGCCGGGTAGGCCGAGCCCTCGGCCACGGCACGTCGGCGATCTTGATGCGATACTGATTCTGCTCGAGCCGCATGTTGTCGCGGATGCGGACCTTGGGCATGATCAAGCCGATGTCGGCGGCCATGTTCTGCCGGACGCGCTGGATGCGTTCGAGCAGATCGCCGCCCCGCTTCGGATCGGCCAGGCGAATCAGACCGACGCCGATCTCGATTTCCATCGGATCGACGGCCAGGTAGTCCTCGACCCGTTCCTCGCGGCTTTTTCTGACCTCGGCCCGCGCCTTGGTTTGCGCGGCCACGTCCGCGTCGCGCTGGCGTACGGGTGAGCATCATCGCCAGGCCGATGCAGCCGCCGCCGATGGCGACCAGCGGCATCGTCGGCAAGTTCGTGAAGACCAGCATCGCCACGAAAGCCGCCCGTCACCGCCAGGGCCTTGCGGACGCGAAAAAAGCTGCGTGATGAACTGCGCCGGCAAATTCGCTGTCGCCGCTCGACCGCGTGACCAGCAAGCCGGCAGCCAACGATATCAGGAAGGCCGGCACCTGGCTGACCAGGCCGTCGCCGATCGTCAGATCGCGTGAACAGTGCCGCGGCCTCGCCGACTTCCATGCCGGCGTCGACCACGCCGATGACCAATCCGCCGACGATATTGATCAACGTGATGATGATGCCGGCGATCGCGTCGCCGCGGACGAATTTGCTGGCACCGTCCATGGCCCCGAAGAAGTCCGCCTGCTGGGTCACTTCGGTCCGCCGCCGCTGGGCTTCCCGTTCGTCGATCATGCCGGCGTTCAAGTCGGCATCGATGGCCATTTGCCGGCCCGGCATGCCGTCCAAGGCAAAGCGGGCCGCGACTTCGCTGATCCGCGTGGCACCCTTGGTGATGACGACGAACTGAATCACCACGATGATGACGAAGATGATCAAGCCGACGACGATCTTGTCGCCGGCCACGAACTCGCCGAAGCTCTGCACCACCCCGCCGGCCGCCATCATGCCTTGGCTCTCGGCGTGCGTCAGGATCAGCCGCGTCGTGGCCACGTTGAGCACCAGACGCCCCAGCGTGGTGGCCAGCAGCAACGACGGAAAGATGCTGAATTCCAGCGGCGTGCGGACGTAGATCGTCGTCAACAGCATGATCACTGCCAGGCTGATGTTGATGCCAGCAGCAGGTCCATCACCGGCGTCGGCATCGGCACCATAATCACCAGCACGCTGCCAATAATGCCGATCGGAAAGAGCAAATCCGAGAGCCGCGCAAACGGCGATCGATTGCTAAGTGCGGTGACCGAGGCCATCCGTCTCTCCGGGCACGGTGCGAATGTGACAGACGAGTCGTCGAGATGAGGGGGCGGAAGTTACTCGAAATGTTAGGGGGGGTCCAGGTCTGTTTTCGCGCTCTTGCTAGCGTGCGGCGGCCGGCATCCGGCGAGCGTCCGGCAGGCAAGCGGTTTCGAGATCGACACGCCTCGCTTCCGCCCGGCGGAGCGCTCAAGTTCGTCGGCATCGCGGCCGATAACAAAGCGCATATTCTCTGAATTGGGCGGGGGTCGGCTCATCTCAGCTACCCTGACTGCGTATCTTTCCGCCCACGGCGCTTGAAAGGCTGGTTGCCCGGCATGACCTCAAAGCTCTGGTTGCCCTGTTGTTGCAGCGTACTGCTAGCTGGCTGTGAAATGGAAACTCGCCCGGCGGCCGCGCCTGACGAACCTGCGGCCCAGCAGGCGGCCGCGCCGGCCAACCCTGCGCACGTCGCCCGCGGACGCCTGCGGTTCGTAGAAGGTTACGAGCGGGGCTACAATGAGGCCCGGCGCCAGAACAAACCTTTGTTGTTGTTTTTTACCGCCGAGTGGTGCCGCTACTGCCATCAAATGGCGGAGGAAGCGCTGGCCAACGAGCAGGTGGTCAGCCTGTCGGAACGCTTCGTTTGCGTGCTGATCGACGCGGATGCAGCTCCGCAAGTCTGCCGGCAATTCCACGTGTCACGTTTTCCGACGATTCAATTCGTCTCGCCGCAAGGGGCGGTGCTCAATCGGCTGGAAGGCAAGCGACCAGGCCATCAGGTGACCATGGCCATGCAAGCAGCTTTACAAACCCTGGCCCGCCGCCCCGAGCCGGCCCGTCCGACGTTTCGCTAGAGCGCGGAAACGCAGGAGCGCCAACGTGAGCACCCGCAACGTGCCGGCGGAGGCACCGGCCGGTTGCTCCCAGCGAGTGGCGAACTTGCAGCTTGGCTGGTATCTTAGGGCAGAATCGAACCCGCATCTCCCCCTCTGACATTCGACGAGCGGCAAGCGACGGCGGAAAAGAGCGGGCCCGCAATGTCGCCAGTGTGAAAGACCGACAACAATCGCTTCCAACCACTATCCATCGTGGGCCGCCCGATTCTGGGACGGCATGTTGCTGGGTGCCTGGATCCGGGAACTGCGGCGCAACCGCTTTCGGATTCATCCGCTGCAAATCCCGTTGGCGGGGACGATTTCGGCGGCCACGCTGATCAACTCGCTGGGCCGGCCGTTGCAACAGTTGATCCTCGGTCGGCGGATCGCGCGGGTCCAAGTCAAGGATGCGCCGATCTTCATCATCGGCCACTGGCGCAGCGGCACCACGCTGCTGCACGAGTTGATGGTGCTGGACGACCGCTACACGTTTCCGACGACCTACGATTGCTTCGCCCCCAACCACTTCCTGATTTCGGCCTGGTTTGTCAAGCGGTTGACGTTTTTGCTCCCCCGGCAGCGGCCGATGGACAACATGATGACGGGCTGGGACCGTCCGCAGGAGGATGAATTCGCGCTGTGCAACATGGGACTGCCATCGCCTTACCTGCGGATGCTGTTCCCCAACGAGCCGGCGCCGTATTCCGAGTATTTCGACCTGGAGAATGTGCCGGCCGAGGATCGGCGACGCTGGCAAGAGGCGCTGCTCTGGTTCTTGCAGCGTGTGACGCTGCGCAATCCGCAGCGGATCATCCTCAAGTCGCCGCCGCACTTGGCGCGCATCAAGGCGCTAACGGAGATCTTCCCCGATGCGCGCTTCGTACACATCGTGCGCGATCCGTACGTGGTTTATCCGTCGACGATCAATCTCTGGAAAACGCTTTATCGGTACCAGTCCTTGCAGCGTCCGACGTTCGCGGGATTGGAAGAATATGTCTTCTCCTGTTTCGAGCGGATGTATCGCGCTTTCGACGCCCAGCGCGGGCTGGTCGATGCGTCCCGGTTGCACGAAGTGCGCTACGAGGACCTCGTGAGCGACCCGATCGGCGAAATGCGCAGGCTCTACGATCGGCTCGATCTGGGCGAATTCGAGAAGGTCGAGCCGCATCTCGACCGATATCTTGCCGGCACCAAGGATTACAA
The DNA here is from genome assembly GCA_963699445.1 of uncultured Planctomycetia bacterium. Classification (GTDB taxonomy): domain Bacteria; phylum Planctomycetota; class Planctomycetia; order Pirellulales; family PALSA-1355; genus CAWCAX01. Next base: position 231,387 of record CAVOTX010000009.1, on the reverse strand, counting down.
GACGAACCGATACGAGATCGCACCGGAATTGCGCGACCAGATCGATCGCCGCTGGGGTCGTTTCATGCGCCGCTACGGCTACTGCGACCCGGCGCCGGCGGCCCGCGAAAGCGCCTGAATCGCCCGGGATCGCGGGGAACAGCCGTTACTGCGGCAGCGGCTTGCCCTTGAGCTGGTAGACGTAGGCCAGGACTTCGGCCACGGCGGCGTACAGTTCGTTGGGGACCGGATGATTGACGTCGACGTCGCGGTATAAAGCCTGTGCGAGCGGTTTCTTCTCGACGATCGGCACGCCGTTTTCCAGTGCCAGCCGGCGAATCCGCTGGGCAATCAGGCCGGCCCCTTTCGCCACCACGATCGGCGCCGCCATCGTTGCCACGTCGTATTGCAAGGCGACGGCCAGCTCGGTCGGATTGGTCACCACGACGTCGGCTTTCGGCACGGATTGCGAGATGCGATTGAGCGCCAGTTGCCGCTGGACTCCGCGGCGCCGGGCGATCATCTGCGGATCACCTTGCAGATTGCGCATCTCCTCGCGCACTTCCTGGCGTGTCATCTTCATGTCCTGCTGATGCTGCCACCACTGAAAGGCGTAATCCAGAATCGCCAAAATGAACAGCGCCAGGCCGATCTTCGCGCAGGTCCAAAAGCACAGATCCCAGGTGAACCAGGAGATCTGCGCGGCGTCGAGCGCCGTCAGGCTCAGGATCTCTTCGTGGCGCTTGTAGATGGCATACAGGCCCACCGAGCCGATGATCACGACCTTGAGAATTCCAAACGCCAAACGTACGACGTTGGGCAGCGAAAACAGCCGCTGCATGCCGCGCAGCGGATCGACCCGCGAAAAATCAGGTATCAGCTTTTCCGGCAGGAACATGGGGCCGACCTGCAGCAAGTGAATGATCACCGCCAGCAACATGCCCAGTCCGAGCACCGGCAGCAACACTTTGCCCAGTCCGTACGTCATTTCCTGCCAGCGTTCCACGAGGAACTCGGAATCGCCGGTCAGCCAGGAGTCGCCGCCCAACTGCTGCATCAGGAGTCCGGCCAGGAACTCGATCAGGGGTGGCCCGGTCATCGACAGGATGAGCAGGCCGCCCAGCAACGACACCGCGGCGCCGAGGTCCTGGCTGTGCGCAACCTGGCCCTCTTCGCGCCCTGCTGGCGGCGGTGCTGCGTTGCCTCTTGCGACTTTTCGCCGTTCTCTTCAGCCACGCAGAGCCTCGATCAAAGACGTCAACACCGGTTCGACCTGCTCCTGAAAAGCCCAGGCCACGGTCCCCATCGAGAGACAGACCGCGCCTAGCGTAATCAACGAATTGAACCCAAAACCCAAGGTCATGATGTTCAGTTGCGGCATCGTGCGGCTGACGAGCCCCAAGACCAGCGTTGCCACCAGCAACGCCGCCATGGCCGGCCCGGCCGCCTGTATCCCCAGCACGAAGCTCTGGGCAATCAGCGTGGACAGGGTTTCGCTCACCGTTGCGGGCATGCCGCCGCCGCCGGGAGGCAACCAGGCAAAGGTATCCAAGAGTGCCCCCATCACCCGGCGATGACCGTCGATGATGACGAACACTCCCATCGCCACATAGAACAGCAATTGCGAAAAAATCGAGACGTTGGCATCGAAGCCCGGGTTGTAGACGTCGGCCATTTGCAGGCCCGACATCTGGCTGATTACCTGTCCGGCCACTTGCACGCCGGAAAACAAGATTGTGATGCCCACGCCGATCGTCACGCCGATCAAGATCTCGCCGCCGACAAGCAAGCTGAAGTCGACCAGCGTCTGCGGTTGGCTGGCCAGCTTCAGCGTCTGCAAAGGGGTGATCAGCACGGCCAGCGAGAGTGCCAGCAGCCCGCGAATTTTCGCCGGAACTTCGGCCGTCCCGTAAACCGGGGCCGTCATCAACAATCCGCCGATCCGGGCGAGCACCAGCGTAAAAATCACGAACTGGTTCAGGTAGTGCTGTAAGAGCCAATCCATCGTTGCACTGTCGGGCGTGTTGGGTTCGACCCGTGTTGAGATTGACGACGCCTAGAGATCGACCAGATGTCGTGAGTTGGCGTCCGCTGCCACCGCCCGCCCTCTTGCCGGACGAATCCGCCGCACGCCGGCCGCGATTGCCGCCATCAGAGCGTGGCCGGGATGTTGACGATCAGATCGTGCGAATACTGGAGCATCTGATTGATCAACCAGGGCAGGAGCAAGCTCAGCACGACGACCATCGCCACGACCTTGGGAACGAACGACACGGCCTGCTCCTGGATCTGCGTCACGGCCTGCAGCAAGCCCAAGAGCAAGCCCACGATCATGCCCGCGACCAGAACGGGGGACGCGATCAGCAGCGTGGTCATGACGGCTTCGCGACCCAAATCGACAGCGTCTTGTGGATCCATGAGATCATCCGGACTTTGCAATGAGGACTTCGCAGCGGCCGGCCGAGCACTCGAAATTGCCCGTCAACGGCAGGACCGTTCATCCGAGCAGCAACAAGTCGGCACGCTATGTAAACGGCTGAAAGCTATCCAGCAGCATCCCGACCACCAGGTGCCAACCATCGACCAGGACGAACATCACCAACTTGAACGGCAGCGAAACCAGCGCCGGCGGCAGCATCATCATGCCCATCGAGACCATGACCGTGGCCACGACGATGTCGAGCACCAGGAACGGCAGGTAAATCTGGAATCCGATCAAGAACGCCGTCTTCAGCTCGCTGAGCATGAATGCCGGCAGCAAGGCTTGCAGCGGCACCTCGTCGTAGCTCGACGGAACACTGCTGCTGCTGTTGGGCAAGTAATGATAAAACAGCCACACGTCGTTGCTGTTGCCGGTCCGTTCGATCTGCGCGCTCATGAACTGGCGCACGGGTTTGACGCCGTTGCTCCAGGCCTCTTCCAAACCGATCTGCCGATCCGTATAGGGCTTGAGGCCCGTGTCGTAAACCTGCTTCCACACTGGCGACATGACGAGCAGCGTCATGAACAACGCGATCGATGTGATCACCTGACTGGGCGGCAGGCTTTGCGTGCCCAACGCCTGTCGCAACAATCCCAGCACGACCATGATCCGCACGAAGCAAGTCGTCATCAACAGCACGGCCGGGGCCAGGCTGATGACCGTCAGCAGAACCAGCACTTGCAGCGTCGAGCTGAGTCCTTCCGGACTGGTCCAGCGCTCCGGCCCCCCCAGGAACGTCGGACTGAGCGAGGCCGGGCTCGCCGCTTCGGCACCTTCGGCCGCCAGGGCCGGCAAAGGAGCCAGCAAGCAGATTCCGGCCAGCCAGATCGCCATGCTCAACCAGCGCGCAGCCGCCGTCAGTCGCGGGCCGCCGAACCCTTCGGCCGGCCAGGGCCCCTGGCCGGCGCTGCGACGGTCGTTGCCAGTCTCAGCGGGCATGGTTGCCGTCCTTGACTTTCGCCCCCAGGGCGATCGCGTCGAGTTGCGTCAAATCGAGGCGATCGATGGCGCGGGCGGGCGGATAAGTTGCGCGGGGATCTTCGAAGCTTTGAAATACCTGGCGAAAACTGGCGGTCGCCCCGTGCGGGTGCGTCTGATAACACAGGCCGGTCAATCGATCCACTTCCAGTGGATCGGTGATTTCGGACAGCGTCTCCACGCCGGCCTGCGACATCGAAATCAACACGAGCTTATTGCCCAGTCGCAACAGATGCAGTTGTTGCCGCCCGGCCAGCGGAGCGCGACCGAGCACCTCGACGACTTCGCGGGGCAGCACGCCCGATCCTTTCGGCATCCCTCGGCGCATGATCCAAGCCACGATCAAGAACAGTCCGACGGCAGCGCCCAAGGCGCCCAGCACGGTTTGAAGCGATGCGGTCGGGAGCCGTAGCGCGGCGCGCTCGCTGTCCGCACGGGGGGGCGCAAGAGGAATTGCCCGATCGGCAGCGGGCGGCCGCGCTGGAGCTTCCGGCTGGATGGCCACAGCGGGCGTCACCATACGATCTTCGCGCGCCGGCGCCGCGCCCTGGAATCGAATCGGCAGGTGGGCCGGCCGACTGGCGGCCGAGCCGCGGCGATTGTCGGGGGCGGTCGGCGGCCAGGCGTCCGGCGGAGCAAAGTCGGCCGCATCGTCGAAGGCGGCCCGATAGTCGGCGCGCTGGGCCGACGGCGGATCCGCCTGCGGTGCGCCCGGGCCTGCCAACGCCACGAGCAAGATTACGGCAATCGAGGGCATCCTTGCCCCTCCTGTTTGGTTCGATTCTCGGTCGCCCGGGAGCGCAGTTCGTCCGCTGCCTGAAGCAACTTCGCTGGCCGAGCGAGTCGGCGGTCGCGCTCATCCTTGAGCGGTCAATTCCGTCAGAGAGATCCTAGGGGTTCGTCTCGCCGGTGATGAGTTCAGCGACGCGGACGCAAAAATTATCGTTCAGCACCAGCACTTCGCCGCGGGCGATCAACCGGCCGTTGACGAATATATCCACCGGATCGCCGGCCAGTTTGTCGAGCGGGACGACCGAACCTTTGTGCAGTTTGAGCACTTCGTCCAGGGCCATCTGCGTCCGGCCGAGCTCGATCTTGACGTCGAGCTCGACTTCGCGAATCAAGGCCAGCGTGGCGGCTTCGCCCGACGGGGCGCTCCGCTGTAGTCCTGCAGACGAAATGGCTTGACCGGCAGATCGGCCGACGGCTGGACGGGCTCGTTCACCGACGCCAGCGCCAGCTCGGCCTGCTGGAGCAGATATTCCACGTCGCCGGATGCCATTCCCAGATCGCTTTCGGCGCTGGCGGCGTGCGACGCGGCGTCTGCTCTGGCGGCCTGCGCGGGCGTGGTCTTCGAGTCCGGGTTTCCGCCAATGGCCGCCTGCAGCAAGGCCTCGACTTCTTGCTGGCCGAGCGGCCCCGCGGCGCCGGCAGAACCCGTCGCCGACGGTGCAGGGCCGGCCTGCGGATTGCGCCGCTTCAATTCGTCGGAATCGAGTTGTTCGCCGTCCATGGCTTCCGTTGGGGATCGGTGTGCAGCCGGCTACGGGCTGGCTCGTCGAGAGGGCGTCCTGCCGGTTCGCCGCCCGCATCTCGGACGGCGCTATTGTTCGACAAACGAGAAATCGCTGAACATGATCCCTTGGAGAAGTGGCTTGCCCAGGGTTCGATTAGTTGTCTCTAAAATCCGTCGTTTAATCAATCCCAACCCGGCGTCGGTCAAATCGGTAATCTCGGCGCTTCGGATAATTACGATAATGTTGTCGCGCACCTGGTGCTTGTGATCTTCCAGCCGCTTGGCAAGCTCGTCGCCATGTTTGTCCAAGGCGCTGCCATAGAGGTGAAACGAGATGAACAGCGTGGAGCTGGAGACCGGCTGGTACGCCGTTACGGTGAATTCACCGAGGTCGACTTCTTGTTGCACGCCGCGGCCCGCACTCTTCGAACCGCCGCCATGAGCCGATCCATGGTTGCTCGCTTCGTGCGACTTGCCAGCATCGGCCGGCTCGGCAGCCTGATCGCCTTCGTGGCTGGCCGGCGGGGCGGCCGGAGTGGCGGCCGCGGGGGAGGCGCTGGGCAAATAAAAATAAGCGACGACCCATTCGGCGGCGACGACTCCCAGTATGAAACCGGCAATCTTGAGCTTCATGCTCAGCGACCGACCGCTGGACGTGGGCTTGGTACGCGCTAGCTTCGGGGGCACCTGGGGCTGCTGGGTTGCTCATGTTACTCATTTCACCGGTTGGTCAATCGGTTCCGAGGGTTCGCCTTCCGTGGAATTGGTGGGTTGATTCGTACGCGCGGACGCCGCTCTCCGCGACGACCTCGTTCAACAAAAAGACTTCGACGCGCGAGTTCAGCCCGCGGTTCAGGGCATCGACACCGCCGGGCGACAGGCTCGTTTTCGGCCGCGACGCTGAGGCGGAATCGCTTGGGGTCAATGCCCAGGGATTCGAGATATTCCATCGTGTGCCGGCAGCGGCTGTAGGCCAGGTCCCAGTGATCGCGAAAGGGGGCCGAACCCGCTAGCGGGCGGCGCGAGGTGTGACCGCGGATTTCGATTTTTTGCGGCTTGCCGCTCATTTCTTCGGCCACGGTCTGCAACTGTTGCTCCTGCGGCTTGGTCAAATCACTCGAGCCCTCGGCGAAGTAGACCACGCCGCCGGTGGCTGCCTGTTCTCCCGGCCGCAGCGTATAAACGCGCGGATGTTCGCCTTGGGCGCCCGCTTGTCCGCGCCGCCCGAGTTCTTGTTGTTCTGGCTCGAATTGCCGGTTCCATTGCGATTCAGGATGCGAGAGTCTCGATGGATGAACGTGCCCCGGCCCGTCGACATCCAACCCGGCACGATCGCGCCGAATTGATCGCGCAGCGACTTGAAGATCGCTTCTTCTTTCGATTTATCGGGGCTGCCGGCCATGGAATACATCACGACGAAAAACGCCATCAAGATGGTAATCATGTCGGCGTAGGACATGATCCATTCGGGCAAACCTTCCTCGCATTCACACTTGTCGGCTGACATAGTCCGTTGTCGGCTGTTGAAAAAGCAGACCCACTCGCGGCAAATGACACCCAGCGGCGAAAACGGCGCCGGCTGCGAATTGACGTCGACTTTTTCTACCTTTAGGCCGCCTCCCATCGCACCTGCGCAGCTTGGGCGGCAAATAGGTGTTCAGCTTCTGCTCGATCACCCGCGGGTTCTCGCCGGCCTGAATGCCCAAAATGCCCTTGAGCACGATCTCCTTGGCCAGCATCTCTTGGCGGCTGAGATAGGCTAGCTTTTCGGCACAGGGCGTGCAAATCATGTTGGCCATTGCCGCGCCGTACAACGTGCCGACCAGCGCCATCGCCATGTTGGGGCCGATTGAATCGGGATCATCGAGATTGCCGAGCATGAGGATCAGGCCCAGCAGCGTAGCGATCATGCCGAAGGCCGGGCCGCAGCGGCCCATCAATTCGAGCATTTTCTTGCCGACGTGGTGACGACCTTCTTCGGCATGCATTTCAGTGCGAAAGATATCTTCGATCACCTCCGGCCGCGTGCCATCGACCGCCATCTGGATGCCCAGCACGATCGTCTGATTGTCGAAATTTCCGGCACCTTGGCCTCCGAGCGCCAAGAGCCCGTCCTTGCGGGCGATTTCGGCCAACCCGACCAGTTCCTCGATCAAACCGGGCAAGTCCTCACCCTTGTTGAGAAACAGCTTCATCAGGATTTTCGGCATACCGAGAAAGATCTTCAGCGGCACCGACGTGAGCACGACGCACAGGCCGCCGCCAACCACCATGATCGCGGCCGGCGGATCGACGAATTGGCCGAGACGAAACGCCGTGGCCGCCGCCGTGACTGCCGGCCAGAATCAAGGCGCCAGCATCAGCACGAAGCCGCCGACGATTCCGCCGAGCGTTGCAATGTCCATGTTCTACGCACCTTTCCGACGGATTCCGTATCTCCCCCAAGCGACGATCGGTCAATGGCTCGCACCGCCGTTCGCCGCGACGCCGCCCGACCGCCGCGGCGGAAACAAATGCTTCGACCGCTGGTAATCGACGGCTCGCTTCAGCACTTCGTCCATTGCTTCGCGCACGACCAACCGTTCTCCACTGGTCAGGGTGATGAACGTGTCCGGACGGGCCTCGACGTAGCGAATCAATTCTGCGTTAAGAATGAACGGCTCGCCGCCGAGCCGAGTTAATTGGATCATCGCGGTCGTCCCTCCTGTAGCGGTCCTGCGGCGATCATCGCCCCGAAGCCCCCGGCGCCTGCGGACTGGGGGCAATCGAAAAACCAACCTTCGTCCGTAAACAATAGGATGCAAACAGCCTGTGGCGGAACCTGGCCACCCGTTTTCCTAAGGCGCCGCAGCCGACCCGCGCATCCACGAACTGAAATGCCTGCAATACCTCCACAGCGAAATCGCGGCACGGCAACTTGTCACCGAGGTACGCCGCGAAATGCTGGCCGCTCGTGCGCTTCGCAAACTTGTTTCTTAGAGCCCGGGCGCAATTGCATCAGCGTGTCGAGCAGCGTCTGTACGGTCGTGATCACCTGGGCACCGCTGCGATATTCGGTCGAAGCCGTGATGAGGTTGATCAGATTCTGGCCGACGTCGGTGTTCGATTGTTCGATGGCTCCGGCCACGATCGTGCCGATGCCTTGGTTGCCGGGGGTGCCTTGGATCGGCAGGCCTGAGTTGCTGCCGGCGGCAAAAAGGTTCTGGCCTTCCTGCACCAGGCCCGCATCGTTGGAGAATCGCGCCAACTGAACCTGGCCCAAATCACGGGTCACGCCGTTGGTGAATACGCCGCTGATGGTGCCGTCGCTGCCAATGCTGTAGCTGGACAAAGTTCCCGCGGCCGAGCCGTCTTGTTGGGCAACCGACAAAGTGCTGCCGGACGACTGCGCCAAGCCGGAGACCTGGGAAAAATTGAGCTTGAATTGCAAGGGGGCTGCCGCCGATTGCGAGCGTTCAACCGAGATCGTGTCGTTTGTCACGTTCACCAGGTTGCCATCTCCGTCAAACGTCACCTCGCCTGTTCCCACGGCGATCCCGGCGCCGGTTTGAGGCTGGTTGTCGCCCGAGTCGGCGAACCAACGGTATGTCGTGCCCGAGGTATTCGTGCCCTCCAGAACCATGGTCAAGCTGATGTTGATCGGATCGCCGAGTGAATCGTAGGCCACAAAGTCGGTCGTCGAGGGGCCGGTGCCGACGGCTTGCTGGGTCGTGGTGAAATTCAAATTGACGGGCGTGGTGGTGCCACTGGCATTGGTCACGGTCAGCGCCGACAGGCCGATGCTGACCGCGTTCGGCGCGCCATTGTTGCTGGTAAATTGGATCGAGCTATTCGCAGTATTTACGCTGCCTCCTGGATTCCCGGTGATGGGGTCCGTGGGTCCGCGCTCGAGGGTCGGATGCCGCTCGCCTGATCGACGAAGTTGATCAGGTCCTGGACCGTCGTGGTGGAAGTGACGTCGAGCGTCTTGGTCGTCAGGGTATCGCCACCCTTGGCCGGAGTTAAGCTGATCTGAGTGGCGTTGGCGAAGGGCTGATCGTAGGTCGACCCGTTCAATTCGACGAGGTTTTCCAGCGTGGTGGCCGCCGTGATGGGCGGTCCGTTGAGGTTGACCTGGACGTTGCCGCTGATCGAAGCATCGCTGGCGCTGTCGATGTAGGAGCTCGTGCCAGCCGGCACCGTGGCATCCAGGTAGAAATTCGAGTTGTTGGTAGACGTGTTGCGGTAGATCCGCACTTGATTGAACCCGCTGGCGGCACTGGGCGTGGGCAGATTGCTGAGCTCGATGTCGCGGCCGTCCAGCGAAACGGATTGCGGCCCGATAAGCGGCGTGGGACGGCTTTCCTCGCCGGTCACGGAATTGTAATAGCTTACGTAGTAACTGTAGTTTCCGGGGGCCAACGTGTTGGCGTTGAGCGTGGCGCCCAGTTGCGCGTCGGATTTCGTATCGGTGAAGCTGGTGCCGGTCGTCGAACCGGCTAGCTGATAGATGCCGCCGCTCGCCGCGTCGGCGCGATAGACATTGACCTGGGTGAACCCGCTGGGAATGGTCGGCAGATTGGTCAGGTCGATGGCCTTGTCGACGCCGGCTGTGCCGGTGGTGGTGATCGGGCCGACAACCGCCGATGGCGGGCCCTCTTGGCCGGCTGCATTCGCAAACGTGACCTCATAACTGTAAGTGCCGGCCGCGACGTTGCCCGCGCCGGTGTCCGGCGCCGTAGCGGTAGCGGTTGTGTCGGGGGCGCGAGCGCCGTCAGCGTAACCGCCGAAGGGCTGGGCGGAGCTTCGACCGATGCATCGCTGAGCGTTTGCGACTGGATGATCTGCGGCGTGGTGGCAACGGTTTCGGTCGGACTGAGATCTCCCTGCAGAGTGACGTTTTGCGTTGCCTGGGCCACGGCGGTGCTTCCCAGCGGAATCGTCAGCGGCTGCAACGTCGTTTTCTCGATTTCGAAGTTCTTGTCAACGCCGTACCCGAGCAGCGTCTGTCCGGTGGTGGTGACCAGTTGGTTGCCGGCATTGAGCTGGAAGCTTCCGTCGCGCGTGTATTCTTGGCTGCCAGCGCCCTGGACGATGAAGAATCCGTCCCCTTGGATGGCCAGGTCCGAGGGACTTGAGCTGACCTGAATCGTGCCTTGGCTGAAATCCGGCGTGATCTCGGCAACTTGCGTACCCAAGCCGATTTGCTGCGGATTCGTGCCGCCATCTTCGCCGGCGCCGCTTCCCGAGGGAGCTGTGCCGAGGCTCAGCGTCTGCTGGAATTGCGTCGTGAAGAGCGCCTGCGATTGCTTGAAGCCGTCGGTCGTCGAGTTCGAGATATTATTGCCCGCCACGGAGATCATCGTCTCCGAGGCGCTTAAGCCCGTCAGTGCGGTGCTGAGTGCCGATGCTAAACCACCCATAACTAGGATCCTTCGGTCAAAATGGTAGTGTTCGTTTCTCGATTCGTCGCGGGCGGCGCCGACGGAGCTCGGCGCAGACACTCGCCGGCTTGTTCGTATTGCGATTTGTTTACGAGGATGGCGTCGTACTGCTGCCGGAATTCGTCGTCGAGCCGGTTGAGGTCGAGCCGCTCGATCCGGTATTGACCGTGCTGCCCGGCGGGTAAATTGCCTCGATATTGCTCAGGTTCATGGTATCGCTGCCGATGTTCAGCACCGGCGTGCCGCCGCTGATCGTGACGCTGTCCACGTTCCCGACGATCTGCTGCGCGTTGTTATTGCTCAGACCGCTGACCGTGGCACCGATCAAAGCGCCGGCATCCGCCAGGTTTTGGCCGAGGCCGATCGAATTGAGCGTCGTGGCCATGGTCTCGTTGGACGCCACCTGCGTCATCGTGCTCAACTCCGACAGCATGTCGTCGGTGTTGGTCGGGTCCAACGGATCCTGGTTTTGCAATTCGGCCATCATCATTTGCAGGAAGTCGGACGGGCCCAAATTCGCAAAGGCGGCATTGAGTGCGGCCGCGTTGGTCGACGAGGAGCCGGAACTGCCGGCCACCGATGACGATGAACTTGGAATGGAAGACATGATTCGGTCCTTTTCGGAAGGTACGTCCGTTTTTTTTGGAACTCGCTGGTCAAATGACTACGTTCAGACTGCCGTCGCTGGATTGCAGGGCCGGGCTGGCCGCGACCGCCGCCTCGCCGCCGCCGATCAAGGGGCTGCTCTTGGGGCTGCTGCGCGCCGCCGCCGGATAAGCCTGCTGCGGATCCGTGTTGCCGTGCGGTTGATCCGACGAACCGCCGCTGGCTCCGTCGAACAAATCGACGTCGAATTGATCGATCTTGATGTTGTGTTCGGCCAAACGCTCGCGCAGGGCCGGCAGATTCTCCAACAACATGTCGCGGGCTTGGACGGTTTCGGCCTCGACCTGCGCGTTGAGCACGCCGCCGTTGACCGTGACGTTCAGCTTGAGCGAACCTAGCTCAGGCGGGCTGAGCCGCAGTCGCAGCGACCCGCCTTGATCGCCCGCCGTTTGAAAGGCCTTGGCCACTCGCTGCACGAACCGCGCGTTTTCCACGCCACCCGAACCGCTCGACCCCGAAGCGTTCGCCGTGGCTGCCGATCCCGCGCCGTCGGGTTGAGCCGTCGCATTCGAACTCGGCCCTGCGACCAGATTGCCGACGGCCGCGACCGCCGGCGGGTCGGACGTGCTGCCGGCTGCCGAACTGGTCTCGGCGCCCCAGACGCGGCCTGGACCGTTGTCGAATTGCTTGCGATCGACTCCGCTGGAGCGGCTGTCGATTGACTCGCCGCTACTGGGATGACCGCGCCGGACTATTGATCTGGTTCGCAACCGATTCGGCCGGAGACAGCGCTGCACTGTCGGCGGAATCCGCGAGCGCCGGGTCGCCGGGTTTTTCCGGCCCCGTGGCGCTGGCCACGGAGGATGGATTGCCGTTCGAGTCGGCGGTGGCGGCGGATCGGCTGGCTTGATCGCCGGCCTGGCGCGATTCGCGCCGCTCGCCGAGCGCGAATGCTGACCTTTGGAAGTTGCCCCGGCCTTGCCGCTGCCCGGTACGGTCGTGCCGCCGGACTTCGACAGGCTGGTCTCGAACCATGTCTCCCCAGCGGCGTCGGCCAGGGCAGGGGAGACAATCGGCCCGGTGGACTTGGCGGTCGCCTGCGACGCGGTGCCATTGCCCGCGGCAGATCCGCCTTTGGCATTCGGCACGGACGGGATCGGATCGACGGAGACCGCGACCTCGACCGGCACGACGGGCTGCGGCTCAGGAACCTGGTCAGGTTTCGCCGCACCGCCACTCGTTGGCTTCGTCGCCACCGGCGGGGCCGAATTGGCCGCCGCGGTGGCATCGCCGGCTGCGGTTGCCGGTTTCGCACCGCCCGACGACGCGCCGGTGGAACCGTCGACGGCCGCCGATACCGCGGCCTTCGAACTTTTCGTATCGGACGAGGCCGCGCTATTGCCCGCGGAATGCGGCCGCGCAGGGTCGCTCTTGCCGTCCGCTGTCCGGGCCGGTGACTGCGGGCTCGACGGACTCTTGCCCTGCGAATTTGACGCGGACGCACCGCCCGACGCGGCGTTTTCGCTGGAGTTCGCGGGAGAATTGTTCGCGGCGGTCGGGCTGGACCCGGCCTGGGACGCTTGTTGCAGGTGGTCGTCGAAAGAGCTCGTCCCGACGGACTTGGGGGCCGGCGGCGGCGAATCTGCGCGTCGAGATTGCCGAGAACGGCGGTGGGATCCAGTGCGAACGCGGACACGGCGGAGATCCTAGGGTTGTTTGACTTGACTGCGTGTTTTGTCGATCAGGTTGACTTCCGGCACGCCGGAGCGGATCAGCCGCAAGACTTCGTCCAGCCGCGCGGTCTCGTCGCCTGTCTTGAACTCGCTGACGATCTTGGCCCGTTTGCCGATGGGCATGCCCGACAGGATGGTCACGACTTCGTTCATTTCCTGGTTGTCGAGCATTTTCAGGATTTGCTCTTTGGCCTGCTTGGGTTTGATGTTCTCCCAGATCATTCGCACGTTTTCGCGGCCGGAGGACAGGGCCTTGGTCCGCAAGGCCTCGAGCTGGGTATCGAAAGCGTTTTCCAGCGCGTTGTAAATTTCCTTCTCGCGCGCCACCTTGCTCTGCTCGAAGCGGATCCGATCCAGGCCGCTCTTGAGCGCCTGCTCGCGCATTTCCAGGTTGTGCGATTGCAACTCTCTGGCCTGCTCGTGGTCTTCATACGAGGGCTGCTCGGTCTCGTTCGCATTGTCGCCGACGGCCTGTTCGCTTTTCGTTTCCTTGGTATCGATTCCTTGCGCCACCGCGAGCAGCCGATCGATGCGATCGTCGTTCAATCGGCCGCTGCTGCGCAGGTAGATCACGCCGGCCAGCGCAGCCACGACCGTGGCCACGCAGAGGTAGGCTCCCAGCGTCATCAACCTGGCCAGCAATCCGCCCATCAATACCTCTCGTCGGCCGGAACTTGCCGGGCCGCGACCTCGTCGAGCTGTTTCATGAGCGCGTCGGATTCCGCCTGGCGATGCCGGCCGCGCTGGGTTTCTTCGAGCTTCTCCAATACCCGGACGTCACGATCGGCGACCACCAGGGCCTGCCGTCGCCGATCGATCTCCGCCGCCAGGGTGCTTTCGTGCTGGCGGATGATCTGAATCTCGGCTCTCAAGATGGCCTCGAAACGGCTGGCCGCCAGCAGCCGATCGACGTCCACGGCGCCGCTGGCCGCTTGCCCGCTCAGGGCTTTCAAATCCGCCAACTCCTGTTCGACCAGCTCGCGCCGATCGCGCAGTTTTTCTCGGCCTGGTAGGCCTCCGCCAATTGACCCCGCCGCTCATCGCGAGTTGCCTCGCGGAGTTTGAGCACGGTGGCCAAGGGAAAGCGGAATCGCGCCATGAACGGTTAAGCCCTTTGTTCCGTGGGATAGGCTGCGGTGGTCGCCGGGATGGCCGGCGCCTGTGGCCGGGTTTGCATCCGCCGCTGCAACTGCACGAGCAGGTCGCGCGCCTGCTCGACGCTGCACCGCTCGTCGACCCGTTGTCGCAGAAAAGCGTTGATGTCGGCCTGCATTTCGATGGCCAGGTCCACGTGGCGGTTCGCTCCGCGCCGGTACGCCCCGATCGAGATCAAGTCCTCATGATCGCGTTGGGCGGCGAGCACTTCGCGCAGCGCCTGGGCGGCTTGCCGGTGTTCGGGCCCGGTGATGTCGGTCATCAAACGGCTCAGACTTTCCAGCACGTCGATCGCCGGATAATGCCCGCGCGAGGCCAGCTTGCGCGAAAGCCAGGTGTGCCCGTCGAGCAGCCCGCGGACCGCGTCGCAGACCGGCTCGTTGGGATCGTCCCCTTCGACCAGCACCGAATAGAACCCGGTGATGCTGCCGCGCGGGCTGCGTCCGGCCCGCTCCAGCAACTTGGGCAGCAGGGCAAAAACCGACGGAGTGAAACCGCGCGTCGTGGGGGGTTCGCCGGCCGCCAGGCCGATCTCGCGCTGAGCCAGCGCCAGCCGGGTCAGCGAGTCCATGATCAACAACACGTCTTGACCCAGGTCGCGAAAGTATTCGGCAATGGCCGTGGCGGCAAACGCCGCCCGCACCCGAACCAGCGCCGGCTCATCGCTGGTGGCCACGACGACCACGCTGCGGGCCAGTCCGGCCGGCCCCAAATCGCGCTCGATGAACTCGTTGACTTCGCGGCCGCGTTCGCCGATCAAGGCGATTACGTTGACCTCGGCCGAGGCATAGCGGGCCATCATGCCCAGGGTCACGCTCTTGCCGACGCCCGAGCCCGCGAAGATTCCCATTCGCTGTCCCCTTGCCGCAGGTCAGCAGGCCGTCGATGGCGCGAATGCCGGTGGACAGCGGCGTGTCGATGCGGGGCCGGAGCATGGCGGCCAGCGGCTGTCCGTCGACGGCAATCCGATCGGTGAGCGCCGGAAGCGGTTTGCCATCGATGCACTGGCTGCCGGCATTGACGACGCGGCCCAGCAGTTCGCGGCCGACCGGCAGCCAATTCGAAGTGCGCACCAACCGCACCCGGTTCCCGCGGCGGACGCCGGTCATGTTCTCCAGCAGGTAGACCAGTGTCAGGTCGTCGCGAAAGCCGATCACTTCGGCCCGCAACGTTTTGCCCGCCTGCCGGTCGATCTCGACGATCGCCCCGACCGGGGCCGGAAAATCGGCCACCGACGCGGTCATGCCCAGCGTGCGGACGACGCTGCCCACAAGTGCCGTGGGCAAGATCGCTGCGAGTTGCGTTTCTAGGTCGAGCATTGCGTCAGGTCAGCTCCTGTTCGATTCGCGACAACTGCGCCTCGAACTGCTGGTCGATCGTGCCGAAGCGCGTGTCGACCCGGCAGCCGCCCCGGGAGATCGTCGGATCGGCAACCACCTCGGCCGTGCCCAGGCGAGCCAATTCGCCGGCAAACGAGCGAACCTGTCCGGCCAAAGCCCGATGGTCGTCGGGGTGCAGTCGGACCTGGATGTCGCTGCTGCCGGCAGCCATTTCCAAGGCTTCGCGGACCAGCCCGAGCGTAATCTCCGGGGCCTGCGTCAGCTCGCGGCGGATGACGCGGGCGGCGATGGCCGCGGCCACTTTGACGTTGGTTTTTTCGGCGTGAGCCAACCACTTCTGACGAATCTGGGTCATGCCCTCGACCGCCTGTTTCAAAGCCGGCAGCAGGGTGACCATGTGTTTGCCGACGCGGTCGTCGACGAGCCCTTCGGCGGCCTTCAGGGCGGCCGATTTTCCGTCCTGTTCGGCGCGCTGACGGATCGCGACGGCGTCCTTTTCCGCCTTGGCGAGAATCTGCGCCGCCTGGACGCGCACCTGGTCCAAGTAGGTCTGGCGCGGCGCTCAGGTCCTCGAAATTGAACAGTCCGGCATCCGTCGAACGGGCCGCGCCGGCAGCTTTGATTACCGAAGCCATCTTCCGTCACCCACTTTGCAAAAACTGTCGAGTGTTCAACCGCCGCGGCTCATACCGCGACGCTGAGGTGTTTTTTCTCGTCGCGACCGTCGAACATCGCCGGTTCGCACTGCCGGGCAATGTTTGCCAGTTCCTGCTGTGCCTGCTCGACGTCGCTCAGCCGCGTGGGCCCCAGGTTGCCCAGTCGCTGCCGCAACCATGCGGCGCTGTCGGACGGGGTGAGCCCGAGCACGCGGCGCACGAAATCGTTGCCGGCGCCCGCCAAAGCCAAGAGCACGATTTCGCGCGGCGCCTGCCGCAGGACGCCGGCCAGCGCCAGGTCGTCGAATTGTTCGAGCTCGGCAAAGGTGATGCTCCGCCGCGGCGAGCCGGCCAGCTTGGTCGCCAGGCGACGGTCATGCTGGGCCAGATTGCGCAGGATCGAGTTCTTCGACCGCTCGTCGGACGCGGCCAGAATGCCCCGCAGCGTCTCCAACCCGGCGCCCGGCGCGCGTCGAGCGAGCCTGCTGCAAGATCCAGTTCTGCATGCCGCGCTCGATCTCGTCCAAAATCTCGGGAGGCGTCTTGTCGAGGTGGGCCAGACGCAACGTGACTTCGCCCTGCAATTCCGCCGGCAACAGGGCCAGCACTTCCGCACCCCGATCGCTGGTCAGGTGAGAAATGACCACGGCGATCGTTTGCGGACGCTCGCGCTGCAGATATCGAGCCAGCGCGCTGCTCGAAGTCTCTTCCAGGAACTGAAACGGCGTCGTCGCCGCCTGCGGGGGCAAGTCGTACCGCGAGCGACCGCCGCCGGATGCGGCCGGGCCCAGCGAGTCCGGCCGCAGGTTCAGATGCCGCGCCATCTGACTGTCGAGTTCAATGCCGGGCGGGAGCTTCTCGGGCACCAGCGGCCCGATGCGGAAAAACTCCTCGATGACCGCCTGCTGCTCGGCCTGGGCAACGTCCGCCAACGAATCGATTGATTCGCGTACGGCGCGGGCCTGGTCGGCCGACATCTGGTCGAGCAGCCCGTCGGCCGTCTCGCGGTCGAGGCTGGCGATCAGGATGGCGGCTTTACGCAGTGCCTGTTGGCGGTTCTTCATGGCCTAGCTCGCGTTGCCGATCCAGGCCCGCAGCACGCTCACGGCGGCGTCCGGATCTTCTTTGACAAGTTCACTCAGTTCTTCGCGCAACGAGGGTCCGCCCGGCGGGCGGCGCTTGAGCCGGTTGCGGATATTTTGCGGCTCGGCCTCGCGTGCGCCGGGTTCCGATGCTTCGCTACTCGACTCGGCCAGCGACTGCGCGGCGTTGAATTGCGCGGGCGGGTTGGCGGCCGGAGGCGCCGCGCGGACCATCGACCGCAGGATGATCAGGCTGAACAGCGCGAGCCCCATCATGCCCACGGTGCTCCAATACTGACCGGCCCAGACCAGCGCCTTGTCGTTCAGCGTCGGCAGCGGCAAGGGCGCGCTGGGCAAGTGCTGAAACGGCGTGACGGTCACGCGCGGAAACGGGTCGGCCGTGGCGCCCGACTGACGGCAGCAGCGCATTGACGGAGTTCTGGATGTCGGTCTTGACCTCGTTCTTGATGTCCGCCAAGGCATTGACGTCCGGCTTCTTCGCGTCCTGGCCGGCCGGCGGCGGATTGCGGTCCAACCACACCTTCTCGTAGTAGCTGCTGGGAACGGTCACCGCCACGGTCACACGCTTGGGGGTCAGCGGGCTGTGGATGACGCGCCGCGACTTGGTGCCGACGGCGTTGCGCGTTTCGGTTTGGGTGTTCTCTTCGGAGTTTTCCGTGCCCCCGGCGCTGACTGACCGTGGCCGGCTGGTTGACGCCGTGCTGCTGTGCGAGGCCCGGTCGTCCGCCGCCGGCGGAGCCGCGGACCGTCTTGGTCATGCCCTCTTCGCGCTGCTCGTAGGGAACTGTCTTGGGATCGAAGTCGGTCGAGGTCTCTTCGTGCATGGTTTCGGCGTCGAGTTCAACGTTCGACGTCACGAGTACGCCGGGAATGTAACTCAGCGCGCTGGCGATTTTTTCGTTCCATTGCTTTTCATAGATTCGTTTGCGGGTGTTGTACGGATCGTCGTCGCCGCCGCCGATTCCGTCGGCCGAACTCGAACCGGGATACGTTTTGCTGTTCAGGTCGGTGACGGTGACGCTCTGCGGCTTCAGCCCGGCAAAGGCGCCGGCCACCAGGTGCCGGAGCATGCGCACCTGGTTGTCGTCGAGTTGCATTGCGCCCAGCGGCTTGACGCTGACCGAGGCGGTGGTCACCTTTTCCTTGATCAGCGACTTGGATTCTTCCGCGTCGTACATCACGCTCGCGCTTTCGATGCCCTGCATGTGGCAGATGATCGATTGCAGCTCGATTTGCTTGGCGATCTTCATGGCTTCGGCACGTTGCACTTTCGACACCCAGGGGCTGGTGCCGACCGCCTTCTCCAGATACTTGCCGAAATCAGCGGGCAGCGCGCCGCCGTCGGCCAGCGCGCCCATGTACACCGACTGTCTGCCCAACGGCACGCGAATGCGATTGCCTTCGATCTGGTAATCGCTCAGGCCGGCCTTGGCGAAGGCCGCTTCCATGGCCGGCAATTGCGACGCGCGCAAACGGCTCGCCGCCCATCAGGAACGTCTGCTGCCCGCTGGACGTGTGATTGACCAGATAGGCCAGGCTGATCACGACCATCGTCAGCAGCAGCCCAGCCGTAATCCGGGCACCGGGAGTCATCGACTTGAACAGGTCGACGAGCCGAGCATAACCCTGATTGAGGAAATCCATCCTTGGAACCTCGCTTCACGAAAAGTTTCTTGGAGCACCGCAGGGGCGGCCCGGTCGCCGCGAGGCTGAACCCCGCGGCCGTGCCGTTCGACACGTGCTGCTAGATCTTGATGTCCTTCACTTCCTGGTAGGCGGCCACGAGCTTGTTGCGGACCTGCATCATCATGCGAAATGCCAGGTCGGCTTTTTGCACGGCGGTCAGCACTTCGGCCGGGTTGACGTCGCCGCCAGTCATCAGGTTTTCCACGGCCTGGTTGGCTTCCTGCTGCATCGAATTGACTTGCTTCAGCGAGTCGACCAGCATGTTCTTGAACGACGAGCCGCCGGCCGCGCCGGGAGCGAGCGGTGCCGCCGGAAGCGGCGGAATTGGAACGGCGCCTACGCTGGTGATCGGATTCATCGCGGGACCCTTTTAAGCAATGATCTTGAGCGATTGCTGCGTGATGCCCTTGGTGACTGCGATCATGCTCAGGTTGGCCTCATAGGCCCTCGAGGCTTCGATCGAGTCGACCATTTCGGACATCATGTCGATACCGGGATAGGCCACGAAGCCGGCATGCTCGCCTTCCTTGACGGCGTCGGGGTGACCCGGCTGGTATTTCCAGTTGGGCTCGACCTGCGCGGTCTCGATCGAACTGACGCGCACGCCGGCGCTGCCTTCGGCTCCGCCGAGCGCGTTGTCGGTCTGAAAGGTGACGAACCGCGGCTGGTACGGCTGGGCTTCACCCAGCTCGTTGTGGGTCGTGGAGATATTGGCCAGATTTCCGGCGATGGCATTGAGCCGGGTCCGCTGTGCCACCAAGGCACTGGTGCTGACGTCCAACGCGGTAAACATGCTGCGATACTCCCGTAATCAAGGGGATTAATGCGCGTTCGCTGATGGCTGCCTGCAACAGCCGGAATTGACTGCTCATGATCGAAATGGCCATGTTGTGCTGCAACTCGTTTTTCGCCACGGCAGTGATCTGCTGTTCCAGATTGCCGTTCGTGTCGTCGTGGTGCAGCATGTCGGCCAGCGAGCTGCCGACGTCGTTGACCGGATTGTCGCTGGTATGTCCCACCGATACCGACAGGCTGGACTGCATCTGGTCGCGCTGGGCGATCGCCGACTTCAACCGGGCCTGAAATTTTTCCGGCGAGAGGTCTCGCATGCGGTAGCCCGGTGTGTCGATATTGGCAATATTGCCGGCCAGCACGTTTTGCCGGGCCTGGGCAAAGTTGACCACCTGCTCCAGCACCGGAATTGCCGTGTTCTGCACGAGCGAGGACAGCATCGCTTCGGTTCCTTTTGGGGGTTTCGCTCTCCAGCTCTGGGGGCCGGTGGCCGTATCCTTTACTCCGAATCCCGCTTCGGGGCTACGCCGCTATCTTTTTCCCTCTCTCTGGGGCAGCGCTTGCCGCCGAACATTTCCCAGCTTGCTTAGGTGTGAACGAAAAATAACTTCGGCGCTCAACCCCTCTCCCTCCAGGGAGACGGTAGGGTCAGGGTCCGCCAGAAGCCGAAGTTATTTTTCGTGCGCATCCTTAGCCCGCCTTGGCCAGGGTCTTGGCTCGCGGCGCATAGCCGTACGCCTTGAGTTTTCCGGACAACGTGCGGATGCCGATTCCGAGCGCCTCGGCCGTGCGCGCCCGATGGCCGGCGAAGCGTTCCAGGGTGACTTCGATCATTTTTCGCTCCATATCCTCCAGCCGAGTCCCGACCGGCACAGCCGGTTCGCCGGCCGGCCGTATGTCCGCCGACTGGATCAGCCAGGGGCGCAGCTCGTCGGCGCCGATCGCCGGTCCGACGGCCAGCACGCTGGCCCGGGTGATGATGTTTTCCAGTTCCCGCACGTTGCCGGGCCAATGGTAATGGATGAGCAGGTCCTGGGCGTCGAGTCTCAGTTCGGCCGGGTCTTTGTGCAATCGTTCGGCCGCCTGGCGAAGAAAATGCGCCGCGATCTGCGGAATGTCCTCGCGCCGCTCGCGCAGCGCCGGCACCGCCAGCGGCACGACATTGAGGCGATAATAAAGATCCGCTCGGAACCGCCCCGCGGCCACTTCGGCGGGCAGGTCGCGGTTCGTCGTGGCCAGCACGCGCACATCGACGCAGATGGTCTGGCTCGAGCCCACGCGTTCCAGCGAGCGCTCCTGCAACACGCGCAACAGTTTGGCTTGCAGCGGCAGCTCGATCTCGGTCACTTCGTCGAGCAGGATGCTGCCCCCATCGGCCAACTCGAAGCGACCGGTCCGCGCACTGTCGGCGCCGGTGAATGCGCCGCGCTCGTGCCCGAATAGCTCGCTCTCCATCAAGTGCGACGACAGCGCGGGGCAATTCAGGCTGACCAACGAAGAGTGACTGCGGGTGCTCGCCTCGTGCAGTTGTCGGGCGACCAACTCCTTACCGGTGCCGCTCTCGCCGGTGATGAGCACGGTTTCGCGGGTGGGAGCGACCTGAGCGATCCGCGCCCGCAAGGTCTGCATCGCCGAACTCGTGCCGATCATCGTCAGCGGCTGCTGGCCTGCGGAGCGCAGCGGAGCCCGCTGGTCGAGCATCCGGCCGTGCTCCAAGGCACGGGCGACGAGCTGTTCCAGTTGGTCCGCATCGAACGGTTTTTCGATGTAGTCGAAGGCTCCGCGGCGCATGGCCTCGACCGCCGAGGCGACCGTGGCATGGGCGGTGACCATCAGCACCTGGGCCCCGTGCAAGCGATGTTCGAGCTGGCGGATGAATTCCAGCCCCGACATGCCCGGCATTTGCAAATCGGTAATCACGACGTCGTATCCTTCGACGGTGACCCGGCCCAGCGCCTCGACGGCGCTGGCGCAGGCATCGACCTGATAACCGGCGTGGCGCAGGACGTCGCTCATCGACTCGCGGGCCTTGGCGTGATCGTCGACGACCAGCACGCGGCCCGCGCTATCGGCCGTGCCTCGGGCTGGCGACGGCGGAAGTTTGTTCGTCATGCCGCGGCCTCCAAAGCTTTCGCGTGGGGAATCCGCAGGGTAAAGGCGGCGCCTCCCTCGGGGCAGTTCGTCGCCACGATGTCGCCGCCGTGGACGTCGGCGATACGATGTACGATCGCCAGGCCCAACCCGGTGCCGCTGCTCTTGGTCGTGAAGAACGGCTCGAACGCCCGCCGCCGCACCTCCTCGCTGAGGCCCGGTCCGGTGTCGGTGATTTCGATCTCGGTGCCATAGCGCCCGCTGCAGGCGGTGAGGGTAATTTCACCCCCATCGGGAATGGCCTCCATCGCGTTCAGAGCCAGATTCAGCACGGCCCGGCGCAACATGCCGTAGTCGGCGGCGATCGACAGCGGCGCCGGCACGTCGGTCGCGGCGCAAATCCCCTGCGCCGATAGTTGCGGCGCGAGCGCCGCCAAAACGTCGTCGATCAGCTTGCGCACCGAGAACCAGCGGATTTGGGGTTGGCGGTCCGAAGTGAAGCTCAACAGGTCGTTGACCGTGGCATCGAGCGCCACGAATCCGGCTTCGACCTTGTCGAGCACGTCGACGCTGCCGCTGTCGTCCGACAAACGGCGGCGAAGCAGGCTCAGGTACAGCGTGACCGGCACCAGGTTGTTGCGCACTTCATGCGCGATGTGCGACGCCATTTGTCCCAAATCGGCCAGCCGGTTCTGCCGCGCCAGCTCGCGGTTTTTGATCTCCAATTCGTCGGTCAACCGTCTCACTTCGGCCCGCAGGGCTTCGTGCGTATGCTGCAAGCGGACGGTCGCCGAGTTCCAGGCGGCGAGCACCGCCCTCAAGTCGGCCGAGCGCTCCAGCGGGATGATCATCGGTTGGTTTTCTCGTTCGATCATGATGGATTCAGCTTTCCGACGAGAGGTCTAAGTGCCTGCGGGCCGCCCCGGCCTCGGCGGCGTAGGCGCCACGCGCGACACCGGCGGTATGGACGTGTTCGAGACTCTGCACGGTCTGGTCGCGGCGGCGGCTCATTCCGGCCTCGGCTCGCCGGTCCTGTTCGACGATTTCGGCCAACAGCGACTCGCAATCCGCGGCCAGTCGAGCGCCATTGCTGGCGATCGTCCGCGCTCGGCCAGTTGCGGCTGGCCGGGTCCTGCTGGCGAAACGGGTCCAGCGCCCGCTCCGTGGCCTGCAAGTCGAGGAGCAACCGCTGCTTGCCGGCCAGGAGCGTGAGCAGATGGCCGAGTTCCCCGGCCTCGATCAGCTCGAGCTGCCGGCGCCCGACCTCGCGCAGGTTGCGCAGGCCGGCGTGCCGCTGCCGGATCAAGTCGGTCAGTCGATCGGTTTCGCTGGCAGTCATTACCGTGCCTTCTATCGATGTCCGGGCCACACGCGCGACGCGCGGCCGGTTCACAGTTTTCCCATCCAGTCCAGCAGTTCCTTCCATTCCCGCCGCGAGTAGATCGTGGCTTCGGCGAACGACGCGTTCGGGTCGATCCGTTCGAGCACGACCTTGGCCTGTTGGACGGCACCCCGGGCTTCGCGGGGTTTGTTGAGCCGGCGGTAGCAGGTGGCGATCTGGGCAAAAGCCTCGAGCACTTCCGGATCGTGCTGATAGCGATTGGTAGCCGTCGAATAGGCCCGGATCGCGTCTTCGTCGCGCCCCAGCTCGACCAGGGCTGCGCCGGCGGCAAAATACGAATTCCGCAACAGCAACTTTTCCAGCGTGCTCAGCTCGGTCTGTTCTTGGCGGCGATTGAGCACCTCTTGGGTTTGTTCGTAATAGCTGATTGCGGTTTCCAGAAACTGCTGGGCCTGTTTCAAGTGGGCGATGCGGGCCGTCTCCACGCTGTCGGTGGTGGCTTTCTGTTGCGGCACTTTGGCGGCCTGCTGACAGGCGTCGGCGATCAAGTATCGGGCTTCGATCGACTGCCTCGAATCGGGATAGCGCGCCACGGCCTCTTCCAGGCGTTCGATCGCCTCGACGTGCCGGCCGGCGGCGGCCAGCAGCTTTCCCAGCGCGAACAGCGAATCGCGCCATTCCTTGCTGTCCGGCGTCAGCAGCTCGCCATTCAGATTCTCGCGCAGCAGGGTCTCGGCAGCGGCGATGTCCCCTTTCTCGGCGCTGGCCCGCGCCGCCCACAGCCGGGCCTGAAAGCTGGCCGCGTCGTCGGGATAAAACTCGATGCACTCGGCCAGGGCCAGCAGCGCATCGTCGATGCGGCCCAGGGCCAACAGCGCCTCGCCCAGATTCACCAAGGCCAACGGCCGGCGGCGGCGCAGCTCGTACTTCAGATATTCGTCCAGCGCCGAGACCGCCTCCGTGAAGCGGTGACCGGCCAGATACGATTCGGCACTTTGCCAGACATCGTCCGGGTAGTTGCGGGTGGTGAATTCGAGATCGGCCAGTTGGCCGAATACCTGGCCTGCCTTGCGGTACTGGGCCCGGCCCTTGGCTCGCACGTCGTCCGCCTGCGGATGGGGCAACGTCTCGGCCGTGTGCAGCAAGCTGCGAGCCCAGGCGCGGTACGTTTCGGCGGCCAGGCGGATGCCTTGCGTGCGCGGAAACAACGGGAACATGTTCTCGGTCAAGCCGATCGCGCTGTCGAATTGAGACGTGTCGACAAAATGCTGGTAGGCAGCCAGAACTCGCACGCGAAATTCCGCCGCCGGAATCCAGGGATTGTTGAACTCCGGCGTTTCCGGAATCGCAGACAACATGCGTCGCAGGGCCGCCAGGGCCGGCTCGTCGCGCTGCGCTGCGAGCAGCAAGTCGGCTTCCTGGAGTCCCGCCGCCGTGCCCTCGGGCGTGTCGCGATATAAGTCGCGCGTGCGCTCGAACTGGGCCAGCGCCGCGCGGACGTCTCCCATTTCCAGCAGGCAGACGCCGATCAGGTACATCGACTGGCGAATGGCCCGATCGCCCAGCGGATCGTCCTGGGCACGGCGCAGAATCTTGATCGTCTCTTCGTAGCGATTCTTGACCGCCAGGCGGTCGTCGGCCGACGAATCCTGGTTGAGCCGATCCTTCGCCTCGCGCGCGGACCGCAAATGAATCTGCCCGCGGAGCAGTTCGGCCTCCGGGCGAATGAACGCGTCGGCCGGAATCCGGTCGAGCGAACGGGCGCAGGCCGCGAAATCGTCGAGTTGCCAGAGGAGTTGGGCCTCGTCCAGCATTCCGGCTTCGCGATCGCTGTCCGATAGTTCCGGGTCGGCCAGGAATTGCTGATTGTGCTCCATTGCCCGCGCGAGATCCGCGTCCGGGCCTTGCCGATACGCGCCGCTCAGCAGCCGGTGGATTTCGGTCGCATGGTCCGGCGCCGCATCCAAGGCCTCCGAGAGGATCGGCAAGCTCTCGGCCACGCGGCCGGACAAGCACAAGCTGCGGCCGAACAGCAGCAGGCCCTCGGGATCGAGCGCCCGCTGGTAACCCCGTTCGCGGGCCAACTCCATGTGCCGGGCAGCCAACAGGAAGTAATCCGTCCGTTCCTGTCCCCACAGTTCGTCCGCTTCCTGGGCCGCAACAGCGGCCAGCACGTAATCGGGTCCGCCCTGCTCGGACGCGGCCAGTTTTTGGCGGTCGATTTGCTCGGCCAGCCGGCGGGCTTCCGAGAACGACTGCTGATCGAGCGCATCGAGAGCCAAGGCCAGGGTCGGGCGTTCGGCGGGCGCTTCGCGCCGCCGCAGCTTGCTCTGCGTCCGCAGCAGTGCCAGAGGACTGACCACCAGCAACACGAATAACACGGCCACTGCGGTGATGCGCTGTCCCCGGCTGCCCCGCAGCCATTGGCGCGCCGCAGCGGCGCCGGAAGCCAAACGGGCTCGCCGGCCGGGCGGTTGAGTGGGTTGTCGAGTCTTGACGCTCATCGAGGCATCCATGCCGCCGATAGCATTCCTGTTCTGCCGACCTGCGCCGCACGGCCACGGGCAAAGATGTGATGCCGGCAGCGCGGATGTCGGAAAACGTGCCGTCGGTCAGCCCAGGGCCACCGCACGGCCAGACAGGACGCAAAGGTACAAAATGGCGGGGGTTTGTACCTGAAACGGCGCGGAAGTGTCAATGGCACACAACTCTGCGACGGAGAGCCGCCGGCAGGATTGCCACCGGCCGGCCGATGAGATGGCAACCGGCTCGCCGACAAGATGGCAACCGGATGTGCGTCAGTCGGAGTTGCCGCCGGCACGGGGCTGGGCGCGATTTTCCGTCGCCACTGCCGGCGCGGCGATTTGCTGCATGATCCAGCGATCGACGTCCGACAGCATGTGAGTCGTCAGGTCGTCGCCGCACGGATACTGCCGCAGGCTGATCGACATCCCAGCCGCGTAAATCAAGCGCAAGTCGGCACAAACGCTGACTGGCGGATAACGCCCGCTATCGCGACCGCTGGCCAGCAAGAAATTGAGCTGGCGAACGCGATGCAGTTGGGCCAGCGGCCGCAAGCCGCTGGGAAACGGGCCGTTGATCGACACGGCGCCGGCAAAATACTGCGGCAGATTCAGCGCCAAGCGGAAGGCCATCGTGCCGCCGGTGCCGAACCCGGCCAGAAAGATCCGGTCGGAGTTGACGTTCGATTGCTGGCAGGCCGAGGCGACGGCTTCGAGCACGCGATGTTCGGCCAACAGGATGTGGTCTTCGGTCTGGCTCCAAGAGCAGCCTGAATGCTCGGCCGAATCGTCGGCCTGGACCGTCCCCCGCGGCGCCACTGCGACGTAGTTCCGCATGCTGACAAACGGCATGATCCGTTTGAGTTGACGCTGGTCGTCGTTCGCTCCGTGCAGCCAGACGATCAAGGGGTAGGCGTAATTCGGCTCGTAGTGCAGCGGTGCGAACAACGAATGACTGGCGCCCGCTGCGGAATGCATGCGCCCGGCTTCGACCTGGGGCGTGTCTTCGCCGACCGGACTGCTAGCATCGGCGAAGTAGGGCTGAATGCGATTCATGGATTTTCCAGCGGGTGTCGGGGGACTGGCCGCCGGTGTTTTCGCGGCCGCGGGATAGGTCCAGATTTTCCCGGACACCAGGGCCCGGTCTACGCGACAGAAAACTGCGCCGCCAATCTCTGCGAATCATTTCCCACAATCGTCGTCCGCAAATCACCGCCTCAGGTCCGGCAAAAAATGCCGGCAGCGGGAAGAATTCGTTCGCGGGTCGTTCCAAGTCGGGGACTGTAACGCAACGAATCTCAACGTGTCAACGCCAGCCTCGCCACGCCGACCGATGGCCGCCAGAAAGTCGACAAAGCCGCCTGGCGAATTCCATGTGTTGATCGAAGCAGGGTTCTTGTCGGCCGCTAAACCAAGCCCGCCATGACCTGAACCAACTCTTTGACGGACTGCACGCTTTTTTGGAACTGGGCTTGCTCCTGGGCGTTCAGCTTCAGTTCGACGATCCGCTCCACGCCGCCGGCGCCGAGAATCGCCGGCACGCCGACGTAATAACCGCCCACGCCGTATTGCTTGTCGCAGTAGGCGGCACAGGGGATCAACCGCTTCTTGTCGCGGACGACGGCTTCGACCATCTGGGCCGTGGCCGCCGCCGGAGCGTAATAGGCGCTGCCGGTCTTGAGCAAATTGACGATCTCCGCGCCGCCGTTGCGGGTGCGATCGACGATTTCGGCGAGCCGTTTTTCATCGAGCAATTGCGTGACCGGAATCCCGCCCACGGACGTGCAGCTCGGACATCGGCACCATCGTGTCGCCGTGGCCGCCCATGAGCAAGGCCGAGACGTCTTCCACGCTGACGCCCAATTCGATCGCCAGGAACGTGCGGTAGCGCGCCGTATCGAGCACGCCGGCCTGCCCCAACACGCGCCGGGGGGGAAATTTGCTGACCTGAAAGGCCCGTTGCACCATCGCGTCCAAAGGATTGCTGACCACGATGATCACCGCGTCCGGACTGTGCCGGGCAACCTGCTCGGCGACGCTGCCCACGATCTTGGCATTGGTGCCCAACAGGTCGTCGCGGCTCATGCCGGGCTTGCGGGGAATTCCGGCGGTGATCACGACGACCTGGCTGCCCGCCGTCTCGGCATAGTCGTGCGTGCCGACGATCTTGGAGTCGAAGCCCATGATCGGCGAGGCCTGCATCAAGTCGAGGCCTTGCCGCGCGGCATGTCGCCGGTCTGCGGAATGTCGAGCAGGACGATGTCTCCCAGTTCGGCCGCCGCGCACCAATGCGCGGTGGTGGCGCCGACGTTTCCCGCTCCGATGATGCTGATCTTGGGACGACCCATCTTGCTCTCACTTCCGGCGAATGACGATTGGCAAATAGCCCCGTGCTAGCAGGCGCGAAATGTTGCTTCCCCACGTGCGGGGCCGCGTGAAACCGGCGATCGCAGCGTTGAAACGTGAGTATGGGGAGCGAGCGCCCCAAGTCAAGTGCTCTTCGAGCCGCTCTGCGGGCCAACCGCTACGAGGGAGAATGCTGAAGCGGCATCTTGCCGCTTAGGATGCTCTTCGGGCCACTCTGCGGGCCGGCCGCTACGAGGGGCGCGGCAGGGCCGTCCGGCACCCGGATCGCGAACACCCGAAGCGCAGCGCAAGGGGAAAATGGGGCGGTGCGCGGCGGGCCCGCGAGAAAAGCAAAAAAGGGCAGGGCTGAGGCAAAATCAGCCGGCTGCGGTGATGGCAGAAGAGCTAATTTGACACGCGTGGGCAGCGATTTTAGAATAACAAGTCTGTAATTTTCCGACAGCTTCTGCGAGTGCGGAGAGAGCGATCATGAAGAAGGCCGAGTTGAAGGTTTTTAAGACGCAGCTCTTGACATTGCGGGCTCGGCTCCGTGGCGACGTCGATGCCATGGCCAACGCGGCCTTGAAAAAGACCCGGTCGGAAACGAACGGCGATTTGTCGAGCATGCCCATTCACATGGCCGACCTGGGCAGCGACAATTTCGAGCAAGAGTTCACCTTGAGCCTGATGCAGACCGAGGGGGGAACGCTGGAATCGATCGAAACCGCTCTTGAGAGAATCGAGGACGGCCTGTACGGTCTGTGTGAAGAGTGCTCGCAACCGATCAGCAAGACGCGGCTCAATGCAATCCCCTATGCTCCGCTGTGCATCAAGTGCGCATCAGAAGCTCGAGGCAGAGCTGATCGAGCCGGAGGACTGCCATGAAGGCGGTTCCCTCGAGCCGGTACGGCATTTTCCTGGCCATTGCCGGCGGCGGCTGCGGGCTGGATCTGCTGACCAAGCACTGGATTTTGCCGCGCTTGGGCATGCCCCATCAGCGGCCCACTGAATGGCTCTGGGAGGGCGTCTTCGGCTTGACGACCAGCTTGAACGAGGGTGCCTTGTTCGGCATCGGCCAGGGGCAAGTCGTGCTGTTTGCCGGCTTGTCGATCGTGGCCGCGGTGGGTATCGCCTACTGGCTGTTCGTCGTGGGAGCTGCCAGCGACGGGTTGCTCGCGGTGTCGCTGGCCCTGGTGACCGCCGGAATTTTCGGCAATCTTTACGACCGGCTGGGCTTGCCCGGCCTGCAATGGGATCCGTTGCAGCGCTTGCATCCAGTCGGCACCCCCGTGTATGCCGTCCGCGATTGGTTGGATTTTCACCTCATTCGGTGGCCGATCTTCAATCTCGCCGACAGCTTTCTGGTTTGCGGCGCAGGCCTGCTGATTTGGCACGCTTTCCGCGCCGAAACCCGGCCCTCGGCCCAGGCCGCTACGGTGGATGAAGCACCACCGGCCGGTTCGCCGGCGGCCCGCTGATTCGTGCTGCACCGAGCGGTCCGGTGCTGGTTGCCGGCACGTGCCGTGCGGCATTCAGGCGAATCGCCCGGCAATAAATTGCTTGTCCGCGCCGAATCCATTAGACTTTCTCTCGGAATGATCGGTTCGATTCGTCGACGCGGTTCGAGGCCGGGGTTGATTTTTTTCCGGGATGTTCGGCAAGTCCTGCCGCGCCCGCACGGCTCCGCTGGCCCCGCGCACGAGACCGCCCGTCAGGAGGTGGACGAACTCGCAGAATCTACAAGTCGCTGGGCCGATCCAGACTGGCGGCGTGCCTTTCGCCCGACGCTCCTTGGGCGGCTGAAAGCATTCTCTCGCTGCCAACATAGGGCGAAGTTCCATGAAACTCTCGCGTACCGTCGCTTATGCGATTCAGGCTAGCCTGCAACTCGCGCAGTCGGGGTCGCAGCAGCCCGTGCCCTGCAGCCAGTTGGCGGCCGAAGGCCACATGCCCGAACGTTTTCTGCTCCAGATTCTCCGGCATCTGGTGACCCACGGCATTCTGCACTCCACGCGCGGCGTCGAGGGGGGCTATACCCTGGATCGCAAGCCCGACGACATCTCGCTGCTGGACATTATCGAAGCCATCGAAGGACCGCTGATCTCGAGTGTTCCGCCAGTCGATGGGGTTACGGCCGAGTTGTTTCAGGGTCGCTTGCGCGATGCGCTGGACGACATCACCAGCAGCACCCGCCGACAGCTCGCCGTCATCAAGCTCGCCGACCTGATGCCGATTGCAGTCGGCCATCCGGCAGTGGCCGTAATCACCACGGCGGTCACGTGACTTGGGTTCCCAATGTCAGGCGATACGCGACCCAGAAGGCCACGCGTTCGTCGACCAATCGCTCGTTCGAGCAATGAACAGATTGGCCATGCATTGCACAGTCTGTGCGCGACGCGCAATCTGCCCATTACGCTACCAAGCCTTCAAATCGCAGCGCTGAAAGTCCCGTTTCCAATGACGCATCAGGACTTCCAGACCCTCACCAACTCGCTCGCCGCGTTCGAGAAGGCGTCGCTCGTCGATCCCGCCAAGAGTGCTGAGTAGGCTGGCGGTGCAGCCGCCTTGTGGCGGCTTGTGCATGCGCGAATATACCGGTATTTAAGCTCCGTCGGTCCGCGCCCCGCCGCTCGGCTAACCGGAGCCTGAATCCAGGCGGGAAAGCCAGGTGGGTTGGCAATCACACGCGGGCGGGCGGTGCCAATAATGTCGCCCATTTAGGTTGACATGACTTTCGATCGAATTATCATGGCCAATAATGTTTGATTGTTTGCTGCCCTGGGAGAGCGAGCCAATGAGAGACGGAAAAGGCATTTGCTGGCTGGCTCTCGTGCTGGTACTCGCCACGACTGGACACGTGACGACCTGCAAGGCCGACACTTTTGCTTTCACGTATTCGGACAGTTTCGGCGATCATGCCACAGGCATACTTACTGCGGCAGCAGGCCCCTATCCGCTGATAGCGACTGGCGGATTCATCGACGTTACGAGCGCCGCAGATCCCACGCTGGCCCTTGGAATCTATCCATTGCTCGCGGCCAACAACGGCGTGGCGTTTGGCTTTGGCATCGACAACGCCCTCTATACCGCAAACGACGCGCCCGCGCCGCCCCCTTCGTATCTCACGGGACTCGGCTTATTGTTCGGAAACCCGGGCGCGCCGTATTCCGAGATCAACATCTGGGGCAATGGCGGAAACAACAATTATTCTTTTTATGATTCGACAGCCGGCCTCGCTCCGCCCTTTAGCTACACTGGGTCGACGCCTGGTACGTTTACGCTGCAACTGATCCCTGAGCCCAGCTCGCTCGTCCTCTGCGGCTTGGGAGCCGTCGCACTGCTGGTGGCTTCCCGTCACCGCCGCAGGGCCTAGTTCGACTGCTCAACACAGAACCGCCCAGCGCTGCTCGGGCGGTTTTTTATTGCGCGGATCGCAGCCGCATTTTTCCCGGATTCTACGATTTCGTGTCACAGCCGGGCTGAAACCGACTCACTACCCCGGCCGCCAGGCTTTGGCAAAATCGCGTCCGCTCTGCTACAATCCATCAGTCCGCGTTGATGCTTTGGCTGGACGGGCCAAGGGCGTCGCCGTACTGCCCATGGCGGGTATGAAACGCCATCGGCGGATCCGTTCAAACAATTCCTGGCAAGGCATTTCGGATGACTCTGGCGGCTCAGGGAAAACACGGCTGCGAAGGTTTCAGGCGGCACCTGACCAGCCGCCGCAGCTTTTTGCAATACGGGGTTCTGGGCACGGCCGGCCTTTCCCTGGCCGACGTGCTGCGGGCCGATGCCGCTGTGCCCCTGCCCAAGAAGCGCGTCACCTCGGTAATCATCCTTTGGATGCGGGGTGGGCCGAGCCACATCGACATGTGGGATCCCAAACCGGAAGCGCCGGTCGAGTTCCGCGGCGAATTCTCGACCGTTTCCACCAAAGTGCCGGGCATTCAACTGACCGACCGCCTGCCGCTGAGCGGCGCGGCTGATGGACAAGTGGTCGATCGTTCGCAGCTTGCACCACAGGCCGGAAGACGGCACTGCCGATCACTCGTCCGGCGACCAGATTTGTTTTACCGGTTATCCGGCGCCCGCCGATCCCAACAGCAACGTCAATCCGAGTTGCGGTTCGATGGTCGCCCGGCAGTTGCAGCACCTGAACACCAGTCTGCCGGCCTACGTGATGATTCCGCGGATGGTGCCCGGCACGGACAAGGGTTTCTTTGCCGCGGCTTATCGGCCGTTCGAGACCGGCTCGGCCGATCCGGCGAATGCCGGGCCCTTTCAGTTGCCCAGTTTCGGCGCGGTCGAAGGCGTGACGGTCCAGCGGCTCGGCAGTCGCCGCGAGCTGTTGGGCGGATTGGACCGCTTGCGGGCCACGGTCGAGACAGCTCCGCAAATCGCCTCGATGGATCAATTCCAGCAGCAGGCATGGGATATCCTCGGCGGCACGGCGGCGCGAGCGGCGTTCGATCTGGACAGTGAGCCGCAGTCGATCCGCGAACGGTATGGCTATTACCCCAGTTACACGCCGCGCGTGCGGGCCGGCGGCGACGCGCCGGCCTGGAGCCAGCGGTTGCTGCTCGCCCGGCGTCTGGTCGAGGCGGGCGTGCGGCTGGTGACCGTCGATTGCCGCTGGTGGGATACGCATGAGGACAATTTCTGGGCGCTCTCGAATGGCTTTCTGCCGCGTTGGGACCAGGCGTATACAGCCCTGCTGACCGACCTGGCAGACCGCGGACTGATGGAGTCGACGATGGTGCTGGCCTGGGGCGAGTTCGGCCGCAGTCCGCGGGTCAACGCCGCAGCCGGTCGCGACCACTACCCGGCGGCCTTCAGCGCCGCGATGGCCGGCGGCGGCATTCAGGGCGGGCGCGTGGTCGGATCGACCGATGCTCACGGCGCTTTTCCCAAGGCCAATCCCAAGATCCCGCAAGACGTTTTGGCCACGGTCTATCGGCATTTGGGAGTCGACGTGAACGCGTCGTACGTCAACCAGTCTGGCCGCCCGCTCGTCGTCTTGCCGGCAGGCCAGCCGATCCGAGAGTTGTTTTAAGGAGCGAACGAAAAAGAACTTCGGCTGCTGGCGGACCCTCACCCTACCCTCTCCCTGGAGGGAGAGGAGTTGAGCGCTGAAGTTATTTTTCGTTCAGACCTGAGTCTCGGGAGGCCAGGGGAATACAAGCACGACGATCGTTAGGCGGCCCGCTCCGGATTGACTCGTAGGAGGCAACCCATGCCCGGCGAAAACAACGCGACAAACGGCGGCCAATTCGCATTGCCGAGCCGGCCATTCAGCCGCCGTCAAGCCTTGTGGAGCAGCGCCTGCGCTGCCTGGACCGGCCTGCTCTCGCGCTGGGCCGTGGCCGCCCCGACACAGCCGGCGGCCCGCGCCCTGCGCCAAGGCCGTGATTCTGATCTTCAACAGCGGCGCGCCCAGTCACCTCGACCTTTGGGATCCCAAACCGCTGGCAACTGCCGACATCCGCGGGCCGCTGGCCACCATTTCCACACGCACGCCGGGCGTTTTCGTCTCGGAGCTGTTGCCGGACCTGGCGGCACGCTCCGACCGACTGGCGATCCTGCGCAGCGTGTCGCACAAGCACGGGGCCCACAACTCCGGCATGCACTGGTCGATCGTGGGTCGGCCCTACAAGCGCGACGACACGCTGATCCATCCCAGCCGCACCGATATCCCGTGCGTTGGGGCGCTCGCCGGGTGGCTGGCCGATCGCGACGGATACTCAGGCGCCCTGCCGCCGTATGTCATCACGCCCCAGCCTCACCACGACGGTGCATACGTCACGCCGGGGCAGTTCGGCGGTTGCCTGGGTGCGCGTTTCGATCCCTTGGTGCTCAACGCCGACCCGAATGCGGCCAATTTCAAGTTAGCCGGGTTGGACCCGCTGGCGGACTTGGACAACGAGCGTCTGGCCGGCCGGCGCGGCGTCCTGGCCCAACTCGATCGACATCGCCGGTTTGGCCCAGAGGAAAGTTTCGATCAACTCGATCAGCTGGCCAACCGCGCGGCCGCCATGGTGGAAAGCGGCGAGGCCCGGCGGGCCTTCGATTTGTCGGCCGAGAGCGACGCCACACGCGAGCGCTATGGACGGCACACGTGGGGCCAATCGCATCTGCTCGCGCGGCGGTTAGTCGAAGCGGGCGTCAAGTTCGTCACGTCGGTGAACGGACCGGGCATCATCTGGGACACCCATCAGGACAATTTCGAGCGGCTGAAGACGAAGCTTGTGCCGCCCATGCAGCAGGCGTTTGTCGCCTTGCTGGACGATCTTTCCGAGCGCGGCCTGCTCGATTCGACGCTGGTCGTGTGGATGGGAGACTTTGGCCGCACGCCGAAGATCAACCCGACGGCGGGCCGCGACCATTGGCCCCATTGTTACTCGATGGTGCTGGCCGGCGGCGGAATCCGCGGCGGCGTGGTCGTCGGCGAGTCGGACAAGCAAGGCGCCTATCCGGCCTCGCGCCTGCTGACGCCGGCGGACGTGCATGCCACGATTTTTACGGCGCTGGGGTACGATCCCCAAGGCGTCAGCTACACGACCCTGGACGGCCGGCCGATGCTGTTGTGCGAAGGCCAGCCGATTCGTGAAATCCTCTGACCGCCGCCGGCTGCCCCTGGGAACGTCGCCTTCGACCGTGTTCAGTCGGCCGGGTTCTGTTCGACGCGAACGCGGACGTTGGCCCACTCGGCAATCAGCGCGGCCAGCCAGGCGGATTCGTCCGGGGTGTCGCCTTCCAAGGCGATCGCGCCGGACTCGGCGTCGCCCGAATCTCCGGCAGCCCGGGGTGCATTTCGGACGACTAACAGAGTCCGCCAGGCGTCGCGGCGGCTGCCCTGGCGTGGCGACCTGCACACCCGGATCACTTCGCGGATGTTCGACCGCGCGATCTCGTCCGTCGACTCGCCGATGACCGGTTGCGCCGCGGTGATCGATAGCGACTCGCCGCCCAAGCGATAGGTGGTCGTGCGGAACATCGCCGAGATGAGATAAAGCCCGGCGAACAACCCGCCCAGCAGCAACGCGAACACCACGACGCCGCCGACAAGAATCTCTTCGCCGGCCAGCCATCCCAGCACGAACACTGCCGTGCCGTAACCGCAAATCGCCACCAGGGCCCCGATGAACAACCAGGCGGCGAGGCGGCCCTCGCCGGCGCGGCGGGCACAGCGGATTTCGCGGCCCGCGGCGGTTTCGCGCACGGTCCAATGCGGGGGAGCCGTCACGGTCGCATGCATATGGCTTTTTCGCCCGCTCTCCAAGGATTCGGTCACGATGGCCATTGTCCAGAATAACGCGCTGCCGATGCGGAAACCACCGCGGACGCCGCGTCCCCAAGCGCTGCCTGCGACATTGCTTTGGATTCCCAGTCCTCGGTTCTCTGCTCCTCGGTTCTCTGCTCTTGGCAGCAGGCGAGCGGGCAGCTACGCTCGACGGCATGCAAACCTCCGCCGAACCGTCCAAGACCTGGCAACGTCGAGACCTGGCCGCGCGTCTTCAGTTGGCGCTGGGGATCGTCCGCGAGGCCGGCCAAATCACGCTGAATTACTTTTGCCGAGGCGACCTGGCTGTCGAACTCAAGCAAGACGCCACCCCGGTCACCATTGCCGACCGTCAGGCGGAGCAGTTGCTCCGCGAGCGGATTGGGCAAAAATTCCCGCTCGACGGCATCCTGGGCGAAGAGTTTCCGGAGCAAGCCGGCACGAGCGGCTTTCGCTGGATTCTCGACCCGATCGACGGCACGAAGTCGTTCGTCCGCGGCGTGCCGCTGTACGGCACGTTGATCGGCGTGGAGTATCAATCCCGTAGCGTGTTGGGCGTGATCCACATTCCCTGCCTGGACGAATGCGTCTACGCTTCCGTCGGCGGAGGCGCCTGGTACGAACACGGCAGCGCCGCGCCGGCCAGAGCCCGCGTTTCCGACCGGGAACACCTGTCGGAATCGCTGTTTTGCACCAGCGACGCTACGGCCTACCGCCCGCTGGGGCGGCAGGCGGCGCTCGAACGGCTGGAAGCGGCTGCGCCTGCTCTCGCGCACCTGGGGCGATTGTTACGGATACCTGCTGGTCGCCACAGGCCGCGCCGAATTGATGGTCGATCCGGTGATGAGCGTTTGGGACGCCGCCGCCATGCAACCGATCCTGGAAGAGGCCGGCGGCACGTTCACCGATTGGCAAGGCCAGCCCACGATCCACTCCGGCGAGGGCATCGCCACCAACGGAAAAATCCTGCCCGAAGTGCTGAGCTTGATTCGCCAGCCGCGGGCCGATGCCTGATGCTGCTCGCCGCCGCCGAGAACGACCTGGCCGCGACCTTCATCGAGCTGGGCGCCGTGCTGATCGGTCTGGCGATTCTGGCGCGCGTGGCCGCCGGCTGGGGCATTCCGTCGATCGCCCTGTACCTGCTGGGCGGCTTGGCCTTCGGCAACGGCGGCCTTGCGCCGCTCAAGTTCAGCGAGTCGTTCGTCCACCTGGGGGCGGAAGTCGGTGTCGTCTTGCTGCTGTTCATGCTCGGACTGGAGTACACCGCCCGGCAGCTCTGGAGCAAACTGCGCAGCGGTCTGCCGGCCGGCGGGGTGGACCTGGCCCTTAATCTTCGCCGGGCGCCGCCGCCGGGCTGCTCTTGGGATTCGGCCCGCTGGGAGCACTGCTGCTGGGCGGCGCGACGTATGTCTCTTCGTCCGGCATCATTGCCAAAGCACTTGCCGATCTGCGGCGCATGGACAATCCCGAAACGCCGCTGGTCGTCTCGATCCTGGTGATCGAGGACCTGGCCATGGCCGTCTATCTGCCGCTGGTCGCCGTGCTGCTCGTGGATCAGGGCGTGTCGCAAGCGGTGCTTTCCGTGCTGGGGGCATTGGCCGCGGTGGCCGTGGTGCTGCTCGCCGCGCTGCGATTGGGTCCCGTGATAAGCCGGTCGCTGGCCCGGCGAAGTGACGAAGTGATCTTACTGTCCACGCTCGGCCTGGTGCTGCTCGTGGCCGGAATCGCTCAGAAGCTGCAAGTCTCGGCCGCCGTGGGCGCCTTTCTGGTGGGGCTGGCGCTTTCCGACCCGTTGGATCGCCAGGCCCGGCGCTGGTCGAGCCGCTCGCGCCATTTGTCGGCCGCGATTTTCTTCTTCTTTTTCGGTCTGCAGATCGATCCCGCCTCGTTGATCGCCGAATTGCCCATCGCCGGATTGCTGGCAGTGGCCAGCGCACTGACCAAGATGGCCGGCGGCGGCTGGGCTGCCCGCCGGGCCGGATTGGATCGCGCCGCCGCACTGCGGGCCGGAGTGGCGCTGGTGCCGCGGGGCGAGTTTTCCATTGTCATCGCCGGACTGGGCGTCGATGCGGGCCTCGATCCGCGGTTGGGGCCGTTTGCGGCCGCCTATGTCTTCATCATGGCCTTGGCCGGGCCGGTGTTGATGCGCGCCGCCGATTGGATCCACCCGGCGCAGGATCGATCCGTGCCCGGATAGTTCGTTACGAGGGAAAGGACCGCACCGCCATGACGACGCCAGCGCCTCAGCCGCGACCGTGTGCGCCAGCTCGATCAGCGAGCCCTGGCCGATTTCGGTGTGCCGGGAATTGTGCTCATGGAAAACGCCGGCCGCGGCGTGGCCGACAAGCTTTGCCAACTCGGCACGGGTGGTCCGATCGTCGTCTGCTGCGGGCCGGGCAACAACGGCGGCGACGGCTTTGTGATTGCCCGGCATTTGGACTTGCGACGCGTGGCCGTCAAAGTGCTGGCCTGGGGAGATCCGGGGCAGGGGACCGGCGAGGCGGCGATCAACTATCGCATCCTCGAGCGCAGCGGCGTGCCGATCGTCAACATGTCGGCCGGTTCCCTGTCGAATGCCAGCGACATGACCGCCGAGATTGCGCGGCAGCTTGCCGGCGCCGCCTGGGTGGTTGACGCTTTGCTCGGCACCGGCGCCAAGGGGGAGCCGAGAGCGCCCTTGGCCGTGGCGATCGACGCCATCAACACCGCGGGAGTGCCGATCCTGGCGGTCGACTTGCCCAGCGGGCTGGACTGCGACACGGGCCAACCGGCCCAGCACACGATCCGCGCCGCGACACCTGTACGTTCGTCGCGCAAAAGCCGGGCTTCCTGGTCGCTGGCGCCGCGGCGTTTACCGGCCCGGTATCGGTGGTCGACATCGGCGCCCTGCGCAAGCTGGTTGAAGACATGCTGGCCGGGCGGTGAGGGGCACCCCGGGCAGGGTCAGGATCGAC
This sequence comes from uncultured Planctomycetia bacterium, assembly GCA_963699445.1. GTDB lineage: Bacteria > Planctomycetota > Planctomycetia > Pirellulales > PALSA-1355 > CAWCAX01. The sequence goes on along the minus strand of CAVOTX010000009.1, from coordinate 193,404 downwards.
GCTCCCCGCGCATCGTTGAGTTGCATGCCATCGTCCGCTTGCCGCGACGACGCCGGCAGAAAGCCCGGCTGATCTTGCTGGCCCGGGCGTGATTTGCTAGCGTGCTGGGCCGATTTGCCCGCCTTCCGCATCCAGGGGTCCTGCCATGCGATCCGCGATCCGCTGCGCAATGATTCTGCTGGCCGCCCAGGCGATGATTCTGCTCGCCGCACTGTCCCGACTGGTCGCCGCAGACTCGCTGATTCCCAATACGCCGACCGTCGGTGACGGGCCACTATTCTCCGGAAATTCGCTCGTCAACGGGCAGCCAACGGTCGCCGAAGACCCCCTTGTGATCGACACGGCACCCGTCCCGGAAAAGCCCGTCGACAAGGGGTGGCCAGCCGTCGCCGCAGACCCATTGGTCATCGACGAGCCGCGATTCTCCGAAGACCCCTTGCTCGCCGGGAAGCCACCGCTAGCCGGTCGATCGCTGTTTGCCGTAGGGTCACTGGTCGCGGAAAAGCCACAATCCAGCGGGTGCTCGTCCATCGTTGGAGAGTCATTGGTCGTCGTCGAGCCGCGTGTCGTCCAAGAGCCGCAAGTCGCAGAAGAGGAACCCGATTTCCAGCATTACTTCAATTTGGGCACGACTTGGTACACATTCAAGGACTACGGCAGGACCATCGACAATCTGAACGAAGCCATCCGGCTCGATGCGACGTCCGCGGTCTGTTACCGCATCCGTGGCATGGCACGGATCGAGCGTTGGGAATTTAACGAAGCGATCGATGATTTGACCGAAGCCGTCCGGCTCGATCCGACCGATGACGTTGCTTATCAACAGCGCGGAAATGCATGCCTTCAGAAGGCCGATTACGACAAGGCAATGGCCGACTTTGACGCAGCCCTCCGGATCCGCCCATCGAATCCTGCTGCATACATCAGCCGTGGCAAGGGCTGGGGATGGAAGGAAGACTACGACAAGGCTATCGCAGACTTCGACGAGGCCGTCCGACTCGACCCGGCGTCCGGCGAAGCGTACCTCTGCCGCGGCAGAGCCTGGGCATTGAAGGAAGGCTATGACCAGGCCATCGCTGACTTCGACATCGCCATTCAGCTCGATCCGACAAATCCGGATGGGTATCACTGCCGTGGCTTCGCCTCATGTAGCATGAATGACTATGCCAAAGCCGCCGCCGACTTTCGAGAATTCATCCGGCTCGATCCGACGAACGTTTCGGGCGCCTCTCCCGGGGAAGCCTGGGGCAGCAAGCGGGACTTCGAGGCCGCGATCGATGATCTTCGCCAGGCCATCCGATTCGCTCCGAGATGTGCAACCGAGTACGTCTGCCGTGCCGCGGGCTGGAGCGGCAAGAAAGACTACGACCAGGCCGATTGCCGATCTTGACCGGGCCATCCGACTCGATCCGACGTGGCGACTGCTTACTTTGTCCGCGGCATGGCCTGGCGCACGAAGAACGATTACGGACAGGCCATTTTCGATCTGGGAGAAGCCATCCGACTCGATCCAAACAATTCTCTTGCTTACTACAATCGGGGCCAGGCCTGGAACCAGCATCAGGATTTCGATTGCGCGATCGCCGACTTCACAGACGCCATCCGGCTCGACCCAGAGCTCGTCGGAGTTTACGTCTGCCGTGGAATTGCCTGGGGCGAGAAGGGAAACTACGACAAAGCCATTGCCGATTTCGACGAAGCAATCCGGCTCGATCCCAATCTTGCCTTGGCATACGCGAATCGTGGCAGCGTCTGGCGCCGGAAGTCAGATTATGACAAAGCCATCGCCGATTCGAACGAAGCCATTCGACTCGATCCGGCATCTGCGGCTGCGTACCTCGTCCGTGGTCATGCCTGGAAGAACAAAAAGGAATTCGACCACGCGATCGACGACTTGAACGAAGCCATCCGGCTCGACCCGACAAATGCTCTTGCTTACTGCGTCCGCGGCCAAGCGCAGGCGCCGCAAGAACGAATTCGACCACGCGATCGACGATTCGAACGAAGCAATTCGACTCGATCCGACGTGTGCCGCCGCTTACTGCGCTCGCGGCATGGGCTGGAAGGGCAAGCAGGAGTTCGATCGCGCCATGAATGATTTCACTGCGGCAATGCGCCTCGATCCCAACGACGCCTATGCATACAACGCTGCCGCCTGGCTGATGGCAACCTGGTCGCAATCGCACTGCCGCAACGGCGAAAAAGCGATCGAGCTGGCGACCAAGGCTTGCGCGTTGCACGGCGGGCAGGATGCTGCCAGCTATGGCACTCTGGCTGCCGCCTACGCCGAGGCGGGGGATTTCGACGCGGCGGCCAGGTATCAGAAGCAAGCCGTCGAGTTGAATTCGGACGACGCCGAATTGCTCGGCAGACGCAAGCAGCGACTCGCACTCTACGAACAACGCAAACCGGTGCGCCAGTAGGAGCCAGGAAAGCGCGCTCGACGCGTCCTCGACCTGCCTTCGCCGATGGCAACAAGCGCCGGCAGAAAGCCGGGCTGACCTTGTTCGCCTGCGCCGTAATTTGCTAGCGTGCTCGGGCTCGTTTGCCCGCGTTTCTCACCCCGGGGCCATGCCATGCGATCCGCCGTTTTCTGGCTCATGGTGCTCTTGACTTCGCAGTCGCTCCTGCTTGCCGAGGAGCCGATCGCGCAGGAAAAATCTCTCGTCACCGAGGAACCGCTGTTCCCCGATGGCCCGCTGTTCGGCCAAAAACCGCTGACCGCATCGGCGGAAGAAAAGCGCACCGATTCGCTCTATTTCTTCAAACGGGGCGCGGAGTCGTTTTTGGCCAAGCAGTACGACAGGGCCATCGTCTGCTTGGACATCGCCATCCGGCTTGACCCAACATGTGCCCGCGCTACGAGCTCCGTGCTGCGGCGTGGGGCGGCAGACGGCAAGTGGATCTGGCGATTGACGATTACACAAAAGCCCTCGAACTCGACCCGACGCTTACCGAGGTTTACTTATCGCGCGGCATGCTGTGGGAGGGCAAGCGCCGCTTCGACAAGGCGATCGACGATTACAACGAGGCCGTCCGACACGATCCATCGAGCGTCGAGGTTTACCTCCGGCGTGGCGTGGCGTGGTGCGGCAAGAACGAAGTCGATAGCGCGATCGACGATTTTACCAAAGCCATCGAAATCGATCCGGACAATCCGGCTGCCTATCAGAATCGGGCCGGCATTTGGTTACAGAAGGCCGATTACGACAAGGCCATCGCCGACGCGACCGAAGCGATCCGGCTCGACGACCAATGCGCCAAGAACTACATCTGCCGCGGCGCCGCCTGGGGCGAGAAGAAGGACGCCGACAAAGCGATCGCCGATTTGGACGAAGCCATCCGACTCGACGCGACAATCGCCATTGCATACGTCTTTCGAGGCGCCGCCCGGGGATTGAAAGACGAATACGAAAAAGCCCTTGCCGACTTTGATGAAGCGATCCGGCTCGATCCGACAACAGCCGGAGCCTACGCCGGCCGTGGAAAAACCTGGAGCCAAAAGCACGATTTCGATAAGGCGCTCGAGGACTTGAACGAAGCGATCCGGAAGGATCCGACATTGGTTTGGGCTTATGTGTACCGCGCAGGTCTGGCTGCAGCAGCAAAAGTTCGACCAGGCACTCGATGACCTGAACGAGGCGATCCGGCTGAACCCGTCCATGGCACTCGCCTACGCCTACCGCGGGGGTGCCTGGGGCGGCAAGAAGGATCACGAAAAAGCCCTCGCCGATCTTGACCAGGCCATGCGGCTCAATCCGCAGCTTGCGACGCCCTACGAAGTGCGTGCCCAGTTATGGGGGGCCAGAAAAGAATTCGACAAAGCAATCGACGATCTGACCATCGCCATCCAGCGCTTACCGAAAAATGCCGGCGCCTATTTGTTGCGCGGCCGCGCGTACAATGGCAAGCAAGACTTCGACGCGGCCATTGCCGATTTGACCGAAGCGATTCGCCTCGATCCATCTAACGCCGATGCGTTTGTACACCGTGCCGGTGCCTGGGGCCGGAAGAAGGACTACGACCAGGCCATCGCCGATTGCGACGAAGCCATCCGACTCGATCCGGGACGTGCCGAGATTTATGCGTTGCGCAGCCGCGTGGGGCGAAAAGGGAGACTACGACAAGGCCATTGCCGATTATACGGAAGCGATTCGGCTCGATCCGACAAGTGCCCATGCCTACCTTTTCCGTGGCCAGGCGCACAGCGGAAACAAAGACTACGACGAGGCGATCGTCGATTTCACCGCAGCCATTCGGCTGAATCCGAAAATTGCCGTGGCCTACCAATGCCGCGGTGAAGTATGGGGCGTCAAAGACGAACCCGGGAATGCAATTGCCGATTTCACCGAGGCCATTCGGCTCGATCCAACCAAGCCTTGGCTGTACAGCAACCGCGCTTCCGCCTGGAAGAAGATGAAAGACTACGAACAAGCCAGTGCAGACTACTGCGAAGTGCTCCGCCTGAATCCCAGCGATGCCAAGGCATATTTGTGGTTCAACAGCGCCGCATGGTTTCTGGCCACGTGCCCGGATGATCGCTATCGCGACGGCGCCAAAGCGGTCGAAGCGGCGACGAAAGCCTGCGAATTGAGCGGTTGGAAAATCGCGCAAACCCTGGATACGCTGGCCGCCGCATACGCCGAAACGGGCGATTTCGACGCGGCGATCAAGCATCAGGAGCGGGCAATCGAATTGGCTCCGGACGATCCGGGGCTCAAAGATAGCCTGACGCGACTCCAGGAACACAAACCGCGCCGGGAAGAATAGCCGCTCGCCGACGTCCGGACTCATCTCAGAAAGCGATTGGACGAAGCAGGCAACGGAGGCATGGGCCTTTCCGCCCTCATCCTTCCGCCTTTAACTTCCCCCTTCATTCTGCCAGCGGCGGCTCGTACTCGAAATCCTTCCATTTCATCGGGCGGCGGAAGGGTTCGATGCGCAGCGTGACTTCGCCATCCTGAAAGATCCGCACGCTGCCGTTCGATTCGCTCACGGCAATGGCCACGGCTTTGGTCTTGCGGCTGATGGCCGCCGCAGCCCAGTGACGGGCGCCCAGCCCCTTGGGCAGACTGAGATTCTCGGCCGGCGCGTCGATGTAGCGGGCGGCCGCCAGCACGATGCCCTCGGCCGAGACGACGATGGCGCCGTCGAGCTGGGCGATCTCTTTGATGCCCTCGCGGACGCGCGGGTCGTCCAGGTCGCGCTCCTTGCGGCTGTAACCGCGCACCGGATCGAAACCCGTCGGATGGCTGCTGGCCAATACTTTGCGCGAATCGCCAACGACGAACAGCGTGCCCACCGGCTTGCCTTCGCGCCCTTCGCGGCCGATCGCCACGGCGATGTCGACCACCGTTTTGAGCGTGTCGAGCGGGACGCTGGTTTCCAACTGGCGCAGGTCGCGGGCGGTGAGCTGGCCCAGGTGCTCGCCCAGATGGATGATGCTGATCGAGTCCTGGGCCTCGGCCTCGAAACCGCTGTAAATCGCCACGACCCGGCGCCGGGGGCCAGGATATCGTCGGCCACGCTCTCCAGGAGCGCCTGGGTAAGCTTCTCGTACACAGGGGCATCGGGCATTTTCAGCACGACCGTGGCGAAGCCGCGGTCGGCCGCCCCCACGATCTGCGCGCTCGTCGGCCGCAATCAAAATCTTCGCGCCGGCGGCAAGCTGCTTGAGCCGGTCCCAGTCGCCCACGTCGTCGACCAGGATCAACAGCGCGTCGGCGCCGACCTCCGCCGAAAGCTTGACGGCCGAGTCAAACAGGGTCAGGAACTGTTCGTTGAAGCGAATTACGGGCACGGTAGTTGAGACGCTTTGCCAGGGCACGAACGGACGGCTCGCGGACCAATGCCGCGACTCCCCGGCAATCGTAGAAAGTTTACCCAGGGCCTACAACCTGAGTGTGGCCGGTTTTGTGACGGGGTCTACAGACAACCTTCGTCGTCCGGTTCGGCGGGCGGCAGCCGCAGGGTCGGCGGCGCGGACTGTTCGTCGACGTCGTTGCCGATGCGGCAGGCGGGCAGGTCGAGCAACGAAGGCTTTTCGGCCACTTCCAGGATCGGCCGCTCCGGCTGGACCGGCGGCACGGGCGGTTGGCGCGGGACCAATTTGACGGGCGCCGCCTTGCCGGGCGCGGCCTTGGCAGGGGCCGTTTTCGATGGGATCAGTCCCGGCGGGGCCATCTTGGACGCGGCCGATTTGGGGGGTGCCAAGGTCGACGGGGCCAACGTCGATGGGGGCAAATTCGGTGGCGCCAAGGTCGAGGGGGCCTGTCCGGGCGGAGCACCTTGAACCAGCGGCGGCTCGACCAGCCCGTGGTCGTCCGGCGCGCCTTTCACTCGACGGTCCGCGGAACATCCGCGCGTCGTACAGTGCCAGGGCGTGCAGTCCGTGCCCCAGCGGGCCGATTTCCCAGGTGTGGTTCTGACCGGTGGCCAGGATGGTCGCCAGGTAGTCCACGGCTTTGACGACCTGCGGCTGGCGGAGTTCGTCGTCGGAGAGCGAGAACGAGAGCCATTCCAGGATATGGCCGGTCGTCTTCAAGCGGCGATCGACGTCGGGCTTGGCTTCGCGGCGGACGAACCATTGCGTGCTGAAGCTGCCGTCCGGGTTTTGCAGGCCGAACGTGTAGCGGTGATAGTCGTTGATGAACGCTTGCGCCCGGCGGAATTCGCCGTCGACCGGCTCGCCGCGCTTGCTGCGCTTGTTGACGGCATAGCTCAGGCCCATCAGCCGATGCGTTCCGCCGCAGGCGGCGCCGCGAATCGGCTGTTTGAGTTCCTCGGAGATCAATCGCTGAATCGACCACACTTGCCCGTCGCGGCTGTGCCAGGTTTCGTTGGAGTCGAGATAATGCATCAGCCCGATCAGCTTGAAGGTCAGTTCCTCGCCGGCCTGGCAATCCAGTTTTTCGCATTCGATCAGGTCGCGCAGCGTGAACTTCTTGCCGAACACCAGCATCGGATAGTCGGACGTAAGGTGCGACTGGGCCAGGATCGCCAGGAACTGTCCGAAGTGTCCTTGCACGCCGGGCCCCTTGCGGGCGACGAGCTGGCCGCGATCCAGGTAGAGCATTTGCTCGCCCTTGCACGAGCCGTTGAAACACATCCAGCCGATGGCGTTGATCTTCGGGCCGCCGGGACCGCCCTGGTACAACTGCGAGTCGACGCCGTAGGCGATGATCTCGTGCATGATCTCCCAGGCGCTGTTGTCCCGCGTGTTCTGATGTTTTGGATAATACGCCTTCAGCACGCGGCGCAGTTTGTTGCGCAGAGCGACCGACTGCGGCGAAAGTTCGGCCGGGTTGGTGTTGGGCGCATCGACGCTCTCCGTGCCCTCCGGTCCGATCGCCGACGTGGCGATCGAATCGGAGTCCAGTTCGTTGGGCTCGTCATCGGTCGTGAAGGCAGGCCGAACGATCTGATAATTGAACGTCGACTTCACGGGCTCGCCCCCGCGCAGGACCGCTGGCGACACGGCGCAAGCGGTGATCGAGCAGCAGAGGGCGATCAAGAAATGCTGGCGCGACATCACGGACTCACAAATCTGGGACGACAGGGATGGCCGGGTGTGCCCAGCCGACCGATTGACGACGAGCAAAGAACTGAAAGCATGTCGCCTGCTGGCTAGCGCCGCAATGACGCCTTCGAGTAGTCATATCGGACGAGTCCGGCCTGGGCATTGACCGCCAAATGGCGAGTTTCATTTTTGTTTCTAAGCCGGGCGGACTGGGGAAAATAGCTTGTTCGCGAGTCAACGCAGCTTACTGATTTCCCAGAACCGGCTCGGGGAAGGGCGCGATCCCAGTTCGCTCCGCAGGCGTGGCAAAATCGCCACCGTCGCTGGAAGATTCGGAATGCGCACAAGGGGGTCACAGCTTCCGCCCGACCCGCGCGCTGGGCAAACGGCGTCGCGGACGCGCGGCGAGCGCAGTTACCAGAACCAGCCCTTGACCCGCTGGGCAATCGACGTGGGCGGGTCCTGAGCGCTTTCGCCTTTGGCGTACGCGCGCCAACGATCGACGTCGGTGCCAAAGTCTTTGCCGCTGACTTCCTTGAGCGAACTGGCGATGCGGAATTGGATTGCCGGGTTGGGATCCACCAGCGCTTCGGCCAGGTTGCCCACGGCCGAACTCTCGTGCGTCTGGCCGATGGCCCGCGCGGCGGCCAGCCGCACGTCCGTATCCGTATCGCTCGACAGCAGCCCGGTCAGGATCTCGACGGCTTCTTTGCCGCCGCGCCGGCCCCAGGCTTCGCAGGCCGCCATGCGCACGTTGCTGTCGGAATCGTTGACGGATTCCTTGAGCACGACGCCGGCCACCGGAGTATTGAAGTAGCCCAAAGTCCGAATGATGTGCCGCCTGACAAGCGGATCCTGCTCGGCCTGAATCTGCTTGTTCAGATCGTCGGAGATCCGCAGTTGCTGCTCCGGCGATTGCTTCGGCGCATCGAGCTGCAACTGCCGCATCATGGCGATGCGCTTGGCCGGCGTGGTGATGCCGACCGCGTCGTCCGTTTCAGGAGTCCAGGGCCATTTCCATCCCGGTCGGCTCGGCTTATTTCGCAGCCCCAGACGGCGAGCAATATGAAGACGCTCGCTAGCGCCAGCAGCTTATGGCGAATTGGCGGCATGCCGATCGACCGAGCCGAGGAGATGATCCGAACGGAATCTGGAGTTGCGGGGCGGACTATAGCAAAGGCCTCGCGGGCCAACCAGACGAGTGTCGCCCCAGGCAGCAAGCCTTTCTCCAGCCGGCCGGGGCGCCCCGGCCCGGGCCGCCGGCAGCGGCCCCGGCAGCGTCCGAAATGCCGCTCGGCCGGGGATTGGGCCGATCCCTCAACCTTCATTCCTGGAAAGACTTGCGCAAGCCGATCGGGCGAGTGCCCGATGCCCTGTGCGGATCTGCCAGCGGCGCTCCAAGACCCGCTCGCGGCCGACGAATTACCTTCGAGAGCGGCGGCTGACGGCCGCGCAAGCGATTGACGGGCGAGCGCCGGCCGGCGGGAGGCCCGAGTGTACGGCGGGGCCGGGCCCTATTTCTTTTGCTTTGCGACTCTTGATAATCAACGCTTGCGTTTTATTTGTCCCGCTGGCAACGCTGCGACTTTTCCCCGAACCTATCTCCGCACACAGACGGCCAGAGGATCTAACGATGGGTCTGCGATTGGAAGTCCTCCAGTTTTTCGACGAGGCGAATTCTTCGATCTTCGCCCGCGTGCCCGAAAACGGCACGGCCGACATCAAGCTCGGCGCGCAGTTGATCGTGCAGGGGAATCAGGAAGCGGTCTTCTACCGTGACGGCAAGGCGCTCGATACGTACGGCCCCGGCCGGCACACGCTGACGACGGCCAACGTGCCGATCTTGACGCGACTGTTGACCATTCCCTGGGAGAAGTCGCCGTTCCAGGCCGCGGTCTACTTCGTCGGCAAGCAGACGTTTCTCGATCAGAAGTGGGGGACCAAGCAGCCGATCACGCTGCGCGACGCCGACTTCGGCATCGTGCGGCTGCGCAGCTTCGGCAAATTCTCGTTCCACGCCGTCGATTCCAAGCGGCTGATCGAATCGCTGGTCGGCACCCAGGGCAAGTTTACGACCGACGCCATCACCGATTTTCTCAAAGACCTGATCGTGTCGCGCCTGACCGACGTGCTGGGCAAGCTCAACGTGGGCATGCTCGAGCTGGCGGGCCGTTACGACGAGGTGGCCGCGGGCACCCGCGCGAAAGTGGCCGAAGATTTCACCAAGTATGGACTGGAGCTGGTCGACTTTTTCGTCAATTCGATCACGCCCCCGGAGGAAGTGCAAAAGGCCATCGACGTGCGCAGCTCGATGGGCGCCGTCGGAGATCTGAACGCCTACATGAAGTTCCAGGCGGCCAACAGCATGTCGAAGATGGCCGAACGGGGCGGCGATGGCGGCACGATGGGCATGGGCCTGGGTGCGGGCTTCGGCATGATGATGCCCGGCATGATTCGCGATGCCATGTCCGCCGGCAGTCCCGCTGCGGCGCCGGCGGCGCGTCCCGCTGCGCCCACCATGGCATCCGCCGCGGCGCTGGCCGACAATCCGGCCGCCGGACGCGCTGCCAGCGGCTTGGACTTTGGCGATCTGGCGGGCGAAACGCTCGACGTGGCGCTTCTGGTCCGCAGCGTGATTACGGCCGGCGGCTACGCCCTGGAAGAAAGCGGCGACACCTGGCGAGTGACGTTGCCCATCGGCTCGCTCCGCAAGCAGGTCGTGTCGATCGGCTTCGGCCAGTTGGACGATGGCGGCCATCCGATCGTGACCTACTCGTCGACCTGCGGTCCGTTCAACGAGAAGAACGCGGCCGCCCTGCTGCGCTATAATACGAAGATGATCCATTCCGCGTTTGCGGTCGAAACGATCGCGGGCCGCGAAATGATCGTGCTGCGGGCCAATCAAATGGTCGACACGCTCGACCCGGCGGCCGTGTCGCGCGTGTTGCCGGCCATCGCCTGGCAGGCTGACAAGGTGGAAGAAAAACTCGTCGGCCGCGACGACAACTAACAAGACGACAACGAACAAATCGTCAGCAAGAGTCAGGCTACGTGCCGACAGCCGTGCGCAAAATCGCCGCCCGTGCCTGGCCCTGGGCGCCGATCGTGCTGCTGGCCGCCGCCAGCGCCGGGCCACTGGCCCTTGACCCGCGCACGCGGCAGCTCGCGATCAATACGTTGCGTCTGGTCGCCGGCGTCGTGACATCGAGCCTGCTGATCGGGGTGCCGCTGGCCATTCTGCTCGTGCGGACTAACGCCTCCGGCCGCAAGGCGGCCCTCTGGCTGCTGACGGTGCTGATGCTACTGCCGCTGTACGTGCAGGCCGCCGGCTGGCAGGCCGGTTTTGGACTGCAAGGCTGGTTCACTCTGCTCACCGGTGGGCACTCGCTGCTCGCAGGCTTTCCGGCGGCCGTCTGGATCCACAGCGTGGCGGCGATTCCCTGGGTCGTGGTGCTGGTCGGGCTTGGTCTGAGGTTCGCCGAGCCCGAACTGGAAGAGTTGGCCGCGCTCGAATTCTCGCCCGCGCGCGTGCTCGCCACAGTGACGCTGCGCCGGGCCGCGCCGGCGATCGCGATTGCGGCGATCTGGGTCGGGCTGTTGACGGCCGGCGACATGACCGTCACGAACTTGTTCCTGGTGCGCACCTACGCCGAAGAGATCTACACGCAGATCGCGCTGGGCGGCGAGCCGGGCCTGGCCCCGCTGGGTGTGCTGCCGGGATTGCTGGGTACGGCCTGGCTGCTGCTGGGCGGCCTGTTGCTGGCAGTCGAGTTGGCCCGGCACGGACACCATTCAAGTCATGCCCATCCCTATGTGTTTCGTCTGGGCCGCGCGAACGGCGGCCACGACGGCAGTTTGGGCCGGCGTCGGGCTGCTGGCAGGCGTGCCGATCGGCAACCTGATCTATAAAGCCGGCTGGCTGGCCCGACACACGTCGGACGGATGGCAGCGATGGTGGTCGGCCGGAAGGCTGCTGGAGGTCGTGGCGACGAGCCCTGGGCGGTTCGGCCGGGAATTCGGCTGGACGCTGCTGTTGGCCAGCCTGGCTGCGGTCGCGGCACTGGCGGTCGGCATTCCGCTGGCCTGGTTCGCGCGGCGCCGCGGCTGGCGGGGGGCACTGGCCTGGACGCTTACGGCCGGTTGCCTGGCCCTGCCGGGACCGGTTGTCGGCCTGTCGATCATCTGGCTGTTTCAGCGCTCTGACCTGCCGCTCGTGGTCTGGCTGTACGATCGCACGGTGCTGGCGCCGCTGGCCGCCCAGTTGGTTCGTGCCTTGCCGCTGGCAACCATCGTGCTGTGGTATGCCTTCACGACCATTCCCGACGAACTGCTCGATGCGGCCGCCGTCGATGGGCTGTCGCCGCCGGAGACGCTGTTGCGTGTCGTCCTTCCGGTGCGGCTGCCGGGAGTGGCGGCGGCCGGATGTGTGGCGTTCGCCGTGGCGGCCGGCGACCTGGCAGCCACGATCCTGGTGGCGCCGCCGGGCGTGATGACGCTGCCGACGCAAATCTTCAACCTGATTCACAGCGGCGTGGACGATCTGGTGGCCGGCGTGTGCTTGACGCTGATCCTCGGCTACGGGCTGCTCGCAACCATCGTTGTGGGACTGGCCAAACGTCTGGGCTGGACTGCTTAATCGGCAAAACCGTGCTGCCAGCCTGCCGCTTGCCGTGTCCCCAAACGCTCGCGCGGCCCTCGCGCCTCTTGGCCCAGCGCTGCGCTCATGCGATGCTAGAAGGATGGCGATGGTGATGGGCCACGGGGGTTCGCCCGGGATGAATCGGTTTATTCCACTCCGGCCGGCGCACCGCTCCTGGAACGGATGGCACGCAACGTGACGCTTCGCTCGCTGCTCTTGGCCGCTGCTGTTGCCGCCGGATGGACGGCTCCGCTAATGGCCGTTGACCATGTCCAACTGCGCCGCGATGGAGCGGACGTGAACCTGTCGGGCCGGGTGCTGGTAAAGGCGGCCGACGGCGGATTGCTGCTGCTGGCCCCCGACGGCGAGCTGTGGGCCGTACAGCCCGAGGAATTGCTGTCCCGCAAGACCGACGCGGACGCATTCGCGCCGCTGGCCCGCGAACAGCTCGCCCGGCAGATGCTCAAGCAGTTGCCCGAAGGCTTCGACGTGCATCACACGTCGCACTATTTAATTTGCTACGGCACGTCGAAGGAATATGCCGTCTGGTGCGGGTCGCTGTTCGAGCGGCTGTATCGGGGCTTCACGAATTATTGGTCGCACAAGGGACTCAAGCTCCGCGAGCCGGAGTTTCCGCTGGTGGCGGTCGTGTTCGGCGACCGCGACTCGTACGTGAAGTATTCCACGCCCGAATTGAAGCAGGGGGCCGAATCGATCATCGGCTACTACAGCCTGCAATCCAATCGCATTACGATGTACGACCTGACAGGCGTCGAGTCGCTGCGCACGGCGGGCGATCGCCGTGGATCGCCGACGCAAATCAACGCCATGCTGGCCCGTCCCGAGGCCGAGCCGATGGTGGCCACCATCATTCACGAGGCCACGCACCAGATTGCCTACAACTGCGGACTGCAAACGCGCTTCGCTGATATCCCGGTCTGGGTCAGCGAGGGGCTGGCCGTCTATTTCGAAACGCCCGACTTGCAGAGCCCCAAGGGCTGGAAGAGCATCGGTGCCGTCAATCGCTCCCGGCTCGACCAGTTCCGCGACTATCTGCCCAGGCACCGGCCGGCTCGCTGGAGTCGCTGATCGTGGAAGACAAGCGGATGCGCGACAGCCGCATTGCGCTGGATGCCTATGCCGAAGCCTGGGCACTGAACTATTACCTGATCCGCAACCATCCCAAGCAATATGTGGCCTATCTGAAGATGCTGTCCGAGAAGCAGCAGCTGCTGTGGGACGACCCGGCCACGCGGCTGAAGGAATTCCGCGCCGCATTTGGCGACGACCTTTCGCGGTTCGACGCCGACTTTCTGCGGCAAATGCAAAAAGTACGGTAAGGGGCGAGGAGGCCAAGGCAGCGCAGCTTGTCGCTCGCCCAGACTTGGGCGAAGCTCTCGAGAAGCCCGGCAGGCCGGCCAAACGCTGCGCTTGCTTGGTTCTTCGGCGCCGTAGCGGTACATTGGCAGAAGTGCCGCCGGATTGTCCGCCCGGCATCAGGCGATCTGGCCGCCGGTTCAAGCTTGTTCATGAAATCGTCTTTGTCCGCACTCGCACTCGCTGGACTGCTGGCTGCCACGCTTGACGCGGCAAAGCCGAGGCCCGAATGCGCCAGCAGGCGCCGAAAGGCCGGCGGCCGGCGGCAGCGTGCCGGCCGATTCCCCGGACTTCAAACGCGTGACGCGAAGCGTGATCTGGGAAGTGGTGTTCGAAGACGGCATCTCGGCCAAGGACTACGCCAAACAGCTTGACTATTTCAAGATCGAGCTCGGCGCCGCGGACTCCCAGGGACAAGTCCAATACGCGGGCCGCGTTTCCAGCACCCGGCCCGACAAGCGCAGCGGCAAGATCCAGGACGATAAGCGGATCACCATCGGCTGGAAGAAAGGAAACCTGCTCAACTTCGATCGTAAGCTGCTGGGCAAGGCCGGCATTAACACGGCCGGCAAGACGATCCTGCACTTCTATCCGGCCCAGATCGAAAGCCAGTTGTTCAATCTCGAGCAGGCCTACGCGGGCGAAGATGCCGACAAGATCGTCCGCACGCAGTTCAAGATTCACGACAAGGTTTCAGAGCCGGGATACGAGTTCTACGTCGCCGAGCAGCAACTCCGGCCCGAAGCCACCGGCACGACGAGCTCCGCGAAGTCGGACTCCCGCTGAGGGGGATAGGAAATTCGACCACAGAGACGCAGAGGCGCAGAGAGGAAGCGAGAGGGAATGGCCACAAAAAACACAAAAAGTCAGACGGCGTCATCATCCCCGCACGCCGGGTCGGAGAATCGAATTCCATGACATTCTCGGCGGCTGACGCGTGAGTTCCCGCGGTCCGCGATTCCAAATCCTCTTCCTGTCCTCTCTGTGCCTCTGTGTCTCTGTGGTAAATTCCCTCGTCTCCCTTGATGAGGATTCAGCCTGCTGAGGACCCGCCACCGATGCCCGACCACGTGATCTTGCTGTCGATTCCCGGCCTGAGGAAACAAGACCTGGGGCAAATGCCGACGCTCTCGAGCCTGGCGGCGGCCGGCGGACTGGCGGATCTCGTGCCGAGCTTTCCCTGCGTGACGTGCCCGGTGCAGGCCAACATGACGACCGGCAAGCTGCCCCGCCAGCACGGCGTGGTCGCCAACGGGTTTTATTGGCGCGACAAGGGCAAGGTCGAGATGTGGACCGCATGGAACGATTGCATCGAACGGCCGCAGATCTGGGATTTGCTGCACCAGCACGACGAGTCGATCACTTCGGCCGTCTGGTTTCCGCTGCACAGCAAGGGGGCCGAAGCCGACTTGATCTGCACGCCCGCGCCGATCCACAATCCCGACGGATCGGAATCGCTCTGGTGCTACACGCGGCCGACCGAGCTTTACGGCACGCTGCGCGACCAGTTCGGCCATTTTCCGCTCCAGCATTTTTGGGGACCGGCCGCCAACATCAAATCCACCGCCTGGATCGCCGATTCGGCCGTTTACGCGGCCCGCGAGCTCCAGCCGCGGTTCTTCTACATCTATCTGCCGCACCTGGACTATGCCGGACAAAAGTCGGGCCCCGACTCGGCCGCCGCCCGGCAAGCGCTGGTCGACCTGGACCTGGTGCTCGCGCGGCTGGTGGCCGGCATCAACGCCGCGCAAGAAGATCCGCCGCTGTGGATCGTGGCCGGCGAGTATCCGATCGTGCCGGTCGATCACGTGGTCTATCCCAATCGCCTGCTGCGCGAGGCCGGCTTGCTGGCCGTGCGCAGCGAAGCGGACGGCGAACACTTGGACCTGGCCGCCAGCCGCGCCTGGGCACTGGTCGACCATCAGTTCGCCCACGTCTTCGTCAGCGATCCGGCAGACGTGTCCCGCGTGGCCGATCTGTTTCGGGGTCGCCAGGGCATCGCCGAAGTGCTGGTGGGAGAAGAATTGAGCATTTACGGGCTCGACCATCCGCGTTCGGGCGAGGTGGTGCTGGTTTCGACGCCCAACAGTTGGCAGGCGTATTACTGGTGGCTCGACGATGCCCGGGCACCCGGCTTCGCGCGAACGGTGGATATCCATCGCAAGCCGGGCTACGACCCGGTGGAGTTATTTTTCGACCTGGCGACCAAGAGCATTCCGCTGGACGCCAGGCTGGTTCAAGGTTCGCACGGCGCCCCGACCCGCGGCGAGGCACAACGGGGCCTGATCGTGGCCTCGCAGCCCGGGGTGCTGGGCGCGGCGGCGCTGGCCGACACCGACGTGTTCGAGCTGGTGCTCCGCCAGTATGGGATGTGATGCCATGTTCGAAAATGCTCCCCGCTATCTCGTGCCGTTCGACCCCAAGCGCGTGCCGCATCGTTTCGCCGACGTGCTGGTCATCGGCGGCGGCCTGGCCGGCCTGCGGGCCGCGCTGGCGGTCGATCGAACGCTCTCGGTGCTGGTGATCAGCAAAGAGAGTCTGCAGCAATCGAACAGCGCCTACGCCCAAGGCGGCATCGCCGGAGTGCTCGATCCCGAAGATCGTTTCGAGGACCACATCGCCGACACGCTCCGCGCCGGCGGCGACTTGTGCGACTCGCAAGTCGTCGAAATGGTCGTGCGCGAAGCGCCCGCCCGGATCGACGAGCTGGTCCGCTGGGGGACGAACTTCGACGAGAATGCCGGCGCCTTGGAACTGGGCCGCGAAGGGGGACATAGCCACCACCGGATCGTCCACGCCTTGGGCGATGCCACCGGCAAGGAAGTGATGCGGGCCGTCATCGAGCGGACTCGCAAGCTGCCGAACGTCGAAATGTGGCAGCACGCCTTCACGCTCGACCTTCTCAGCTTGGACGGCATTTGCCGCGGCGCGCTGGTCTGGAATGCGCAGCACGGCAAGACGTTCGTCTGGGCCAAGCAAACCATTCTCTGCACCGGCGGCGCGGGACAGGTCTATCGCGAGACCACCAACCCGGACGTCGCCACCGGCGACGGTCTGGCGATGGCCTTTCGCGCCGGTGCCGAAGTGCGCGACATGGAGTTCATGCAATTCCATCCCACGGTGCTCTACATCGCCGGCAGCAGCCGCAACCTGATTACCGAAGCCATGCGCGGCGAAGGGGCCCACCTGGTCGATCGCAACGGCTATCGCTTCATGCCCGACTACGATTCCCGGGCCGAGTTGGCCCCGCGCGACGTGGTCAGCCGGGCGATCGTGACGCAGATGGAAAAAACCCGGCATCCGAACGTCTATCTCGACCTCGGCCATCTCGACCCGCAGCTCGTGCGGCGGCGGTTTCCCGGCATCGCGGCGATCTGCGCCGAGTTCGGGCTCGATATCACGCGCGATCGGATTCCGGTCCGGCCGGGGGCGCATTACATGATCGGCGGCGTCAGCGTCGACATGCAGGGCCGGACCACGCTGCCCGGCTTGTGGGCGGCCGGCGAAGTGACCTCGAGCGGGTTGCACGGGGCCAATCGGCTGGCCTCGAACAGCCTGCTGGAAGGACTGGTCTACGGAGCCCATGCCGGCGAGGGCGCTTCGCAGCGCGGCGGCCGCCATGGCCGACGACTTTCGCGCCGTGCCGCTGGACAACCGGCCGCTGGTCGAAGCCAGCGAGCCGCTGGATCTGGCCGATATCCGCAATTCGCTCAAGAGCCTGATGTGGCGATCGGCCGGCGTTCGCCGCGGTGGGCAGCGAGCTGGCCGAGGCGGCCGACAATATCGACCGCTGGTGCCGATACGTGCTGCCGCGGCAGTTTTCCGACCCCGGCGGCTGGGAACTGCAAAACATGCTGACCGTGGCCCGGCTGATGATCTCCGCGGCGCTGAGCCGGGAAGAAACCCGGGGCGTCCACCTGCGGACCGATTTTCCGGCCCCGGACGACCGGCACTGGAAGCGGCGAATTGCCCTGCAGCGGGATTTTTCTTAGCACCCCGATCGATCCAAGGCCGAACGGGCTGCGTAGCTCTGGACAGGGGTACCGTTCGCATTGTACCTTCGTAGGGCGCGATTCAAGGCTGATTTGTGTCTTGCACCGAGAGAGGGTCGGGCGGTCGGCAGCGAGCTTTTGGCCGGTCTCACAGGATCCGGCCTCGACCTGTCGCAGCGGCACGCTGGCGATCGCCCCGAGGGGGAATCCCCGGGGGAAGAAGCGTGGCATGACACGACCGATCGCACACCACCGGTCGCAAACGGCTGCGGTCTGGAGATCGGATCGATCGAACCCACCGCGGGTGCAATCGCGTATCAAAGAAAGCGAGTCAGTCGAATTGCCGGTCGGACCCCCCGCAGGGGTGGTTAACGGGGCATCCAGCGGCTGATTCGCAGCGTTTTTCGTTCGCCTGGACGTGATCGATTTTTGACCCAAGAAGCGAGACGAAAAAATGAGCGTTGAGCAAGGTCCGGCCATGATCGAGGCCATCGGGCTGTGCAAGTATTATGGCGATTTTGCGGCCGTCGAAGACGTGTCCTTCAGCATCCCCAAGGGCCAGGTGGTGGCTTTCCTGGGACCCAACGGCGCCGGCAAAAGCACCACCATGAAGTTGCTGACCGGCTACCTGGCGCCCTCCAAGGGGATGGCTCGGATCGCCGGACACGACATGACTACCGACCGGCTGGCCGGCAGCGCCAAGCTGGGCTACTTGCCCGAAAACGGTCCGCTCTATCCCGACATGACCCCGCGCGGGCTGTTGGAGTTTTTCGCCGACGCCCGGGGCCTGACCGGCCGCCCACAAGCGCGAGCGGATCGCCTACGTGGTCGATCTGTGCTCGCTGGGCAGCGTGATCGGCAAAGCGATCGGCAAGCTCTCGAAGGGGTTTCGGCAGCGCGTCGGCATGGCTCAGGTGCTGCTTCACGAGCCGGACGTGCTGATTCTCGACGAACCGACGGCCGGTCTGGATCCCAACCAGATCCGCGACGTGCGCAACACGATCCGCCGGCTGGGTGAAAGCAAGACGATCTTGCTGTCCACGCACATCCTGCAAGAGGTCGACGCGATCGCCAGTCGCGTGGTTTTCATCAACGAAGGCCGGTTGGCCTACGACGGACCCGTGGCAAACCTCGGCCAGGACCTCGACGCGCGGTTCCACGAATTGACGGCCAGTGCCTGAAGGGAAGTGTCGGCACCGCGGACCGTAGCGGATCGCCAGGATCGTCGACTTTCTCCCGGCCCGGCGCCTGAGGAAACAGCACAAGAAAAAACTCGCCTTCCAGAAACGAGCGGATTGAAAGCCATGAATGCACACGTCATCCGGGCCATTTTCCGGCGCAACTTCATCAGCTATTTCAGCAATCCCACGGGCTACGTGTTCATCTGCGTGTTCGTGCTCTTGAGCTCGATGGCCGCCTTCTGGCCGAACGAGTTCTTCAACTCGAATCTGGCGAACCTGGATCAGTTGAACCGCTATCTGCCCTATATCCTGCTGATCTTCGTGCCGGCGATCACGATGAGCATCTGGGCGGAGGAACGCCGGCAGGGGACCGACGAATTGCTGCTGACCATCCCGGCCGGCGATTTCGACGTGGTGTCGGGCAAATATCTGGCCGCCGTGGCGATCTACACGGCTTCGCTGGCGTTCTCGTTCGTGTCGAATCTGTACGTGCTTTCGGTGGTCGGCTCGCCCGACTGGGGCCTGCTCGTTTCCACGTACATCGGCTATTGGGTCGTGGGCATTGCCATGGTGGCGATCGGCATGGTGGCGTCGTTCCTGACCGGTAACCTCACCGTGGGCTTCGTGTTGGGCGTGCTGTTCAACGCCCCGCTGGTGTTCGCAGGCTCGGCCGACGTGATCGTGCAGAACCCGGACGTGATTTCGGCCATCGGCGGCTGGAGCATTGCCAGCCAGTTCCGGGACTTCTCGCGGGGCGTCGTCAGTTTGTCGAGCCTGGCCTATTTCCTGGGCATCGTGGCCTTGATGATGTACCTGTGCATGGTGCTCATCGGCCGCCGACATTGGCGCGGCGGGCGCGACGGCCGCGGCGTGGCCACCCATTATTTTCTGCGATTCGTGGCCCTGTTGGTCGTCGTACTGTCGATCGACGTCTTCCTCTGGAATCACAACCGGATCCGCGCCGATATCAGCAGCGAGGGCCTGGCATCGCTGTCGCCGGCCACCCGGCAACTGCTGGGCAAGATCGACCCCAAGGCGCCGATCAAAGTGTATGCCTACGTCAGCAACGACATGCCCGAGAATTACGTCCAGGCCAAGATCAATCTGCTCTCCACGCTCGACGAGCTGAAAGCGGCAGCGGGCGACAAGATCGAGGTTCACACCTACCTGATCAACCCGCTCTCGCCAGAGGCCACCAATGCCGAGCAGCAATTCAACATCCGGCCCGAGAGGGTCGAGGGACGCCTGCGCGGCGCTCGCACGCCGGAAGATATTTTCCTGGGCGTGGCCGTGACTTGCGGCTTGGACAAGGTCGTGCTGCCGTTCTTGGGCAAGGGCCTGGCCCCCGAATACGAACTGATGCGGTCGATCGCCACCGTCAGCCAGCAAAAGCGCAAGAAGGTCGGCGTGCTCATGACCGACGCCAAGCTGTACGGCGGATTCGACATGTCGAACATGCAGAGCATGGCACAGACGCCCAACCAGCAAATCATCGACGAATTGCAAAAACAGTACGATCTGGTCCAGGTAGATCCGGCCAACCCGATCAAGGATCGCTACGACGTGCTGCTGGCCGTCCAGCCCTCGTCGCTTGCGCCGGGCGCGATGGAACACTTCATCCAGGCGGTCAAAGGCGGGCAGCCGACCGCGATTTTCGAGGATCCCTTCCCGACCATGGCTGCCGACGTGCCCGGCACGATGGCCCCCAAGCAACCGCCCGGCGGCATGAATCCCTTCATGCAGCAGCGGCAGCCGCCGCAGCCCAAGGGGGATATCTCCAAGCTGTGGCGCATGCTGGGGATCGATTTCAACGGCGCCGACGTGGTCTGGCAGAATTACAACCCCTATCCGAAATTCCGCGACAGTGGCGCCCCCAAGGAGTTCGTGTTCATCGAGGACAAGGCGATGCACGAGCCGTTCAATGAAGACGACCCGATCTCCTCGCGGACCCAACAGTTGCTGTTCCCGTTTCCCGGTTCGCTCGCGGGGCTGCGCACGTCGCCCTTGAAGTTCACGCCGTTGGTCACCGCCACGTTCAAAGAAACCGGCGTCGTGCCTTACGACAAGATCATCGAGCGCGAGCTTGTTCGGCTCGCGCCTGAATCCGAATCTGGCCTACGAAGAAAAGCTGACGCAGGAGCGCTACGTGCTGGCCGCTCGAATCACGGGCAAACTAAAGACGGAAAACTTGCCGATGTCCGACAAATCGGCCGACGAGGAGGAAATGTCCGACGAGGACGAGGCCGACCACGATCACGCCGATCACGATCACGACCATGCGGATCACGATCACGACCATGCGGATCACGATCACGCTCACACCGATGCGCACTCCGCCGCCAGGTCGGCGCCGGCCGAGCCGGCCACGCCCGACTCCCCGAAGAACCCGGAGATCAACGTGGTGGTGGTCAGCGACATCGATTGCCTGTATTCGGTCTTCTTCCAGATTCGCCAGCGCGGCTCGGACGACGGAGACGAGATTCAGTGGCGGATTGAAAACGTGCCGTTCGTGCTCAACGTGCTCGATTCGCTGGCCGGCGACGAAAGCCTGATCGAAATCCGCAAGCACCGTCCGATCCACCGCACGCTCGACAAGGTCGAGGACAAGATCGACCCCAAGAATGCGGCGGCCGACGAAGCTCGGCAGAAATTCAACAAGGATTTCGAAACGGCCCGGTCCAAAGCCCAGAACGAGTTTCAACAGAAAATCGCGGCCTTGAGCAAGGACAAAGACAACACGGGGGACGAACGGCGGCAAAAAATCGAAATTGCCCGGCGCGACGGAGAGCAGCGGCTCGCCCAGAACATCAAGGTGCTCGAGCAAAAGCGGGATCGGGATGTCGAGCAAAAACGCCGCGAGTTGGCCAAGGAGATTCGCGACATCCAGGACGAATACAAGTTGCAGGGCGTCTTGCTGCCGCCGATCCTGCCGCTGGCCGTCGCCTTCTTCGTGTATTTCAATCGCCGAGCGCGTGAACGCGAAGGCGTGAACAAGGCGCGGCTGCGTTCGTAACATCGCGAGCGGCACCCGTTGCCTGGGTCCGCGTCTGGGAGCCGGTTCAGGCAACGGCGTAGTCACAAGTCAAACACCGGGATTCCCAAACCGTAGCGAGCGGCCCTTTGCTCGCCGCCGACACGAGGAGCTTGACGTGAACGAGAACAAACGAACTATGACCTATCTGATCGTGGCCGCCGTGGCCGTGGTGATTGCCTGGGAACCCTGGGCCGCCGCGCCGCATCGATCGCGCCGCAGGAGAAGACCGGCAAGCTGTTCGATTCGTTCGACGACCCGCTGGCAGCCACGAGCATGCGGATCGTCAAGTACGACGAAGACACCGGCGCCCTGCGCCCTTCCAGGTGGCCCAGGTCAACGGCCTATGGTCGATTCCCTCGCACCAGAACTACCCGGCCGACGCCCGCGAACATCTGGCCGAGGCCGCGACGGCGCTGATCGACTTGCAGGTGCTGGGCACCGCCAGCACCAAGCCGGGCGAGCACGAACTGTTCGGCGTGCTGGACCCCGACTCCAAAGAACTGGCTTCCGGCGCGACCGGCGTCGGCACCCGGGTGACCATGAAGGGCGGCGACGACAACGTGCTGGCCGACCTGATCATCGGCAAAGAGGTCAAGGACTCGCCGGCCCTGCGGTACGTCCGCGAGCCCACGCGCGACCAGGTCTACAAGGTGGCGGTCAAGACCGACAAGCTGTCCACCAAGTTCGGCGACTGGATCGAGAAGGACTTGCTGAAGCTGAACGCGTTCGACGTCCGCTCCGTGCAATTGAACGATTATTCGATCGTGCTGGTCGGCAATCGCCTGGGCCAGGACCGGCGCAGCGAATTGGCGCTCGAATATGACGACGCCAAGGCAGCCTGGAAACTCGCGAGCATGGTCGAGTACGAAAAGGCCAAGCCGGTCGTCGGCGAACTGACCGACGAAGAAGAGCTCAACGGAGAAAAATTGAACGCGCTCAAGACCGCCCTGGATGACTTGCAGATCGTCGACGTGGAACGCAAGCCCAAGGGCCTGAAAGGCCTGCAGTTCATCGAAGACGTCGGCCAGGATCAGCAGTCGGTGCTATCGCTCGCCGAGCCGCGGATTCTTCCCGGTTCCCGATCGCGACGGCAACTTGGAGATCTACTCCAAAGAGGGCGAAGTTATCTGCCGCATGAAGGACGGCGTCGAGTACGTCTTGCGATTCGGCGACATCGCCGGCGGCGACAGCGAGAAGGCCGAGGGGGAGAAGGCCGAAGGCGAGAAGAAAGACAAGACTTCCGGCTCGAAGGTCAATCGCTACCTGTTTGTGATGACGCAGTTCAACCCAGATCTGATCGCCAAGCCGGACTTGCAGCCCCTTCCCGGCGACGAAAAGGCGGCCGATGCGGACAAGGACGCCGATGCGGCGGATGACGCCGCGGCCAAACAGCCCGAAAAGAAAGACGCCGCCGAGAAAGACACCCCCGAGAAAGACAAGGCCAAGAAAGAACCCGAAGGCGACAAGACGGCCAAGAAGTCGGTCGCCGAGAAAACGGCCGACGAGCAGGCCGCTGAAGAGGACGCCGCCGAACGCAAGAAGGCCGACGCGGAAAAGCGGGCGGCCATCGAAAAGGAGAACAAACGCAAACAGGATGACTACGATGAGAAGCTGAAAAAGGGCAAAGACCACGTCAAGGAGCTCAACACCCGCTTCGCCGACTGGTATTACATCATCTCCGACGACACCTACCACAAGATCCATCTGGGCCGCGGCGACGTGGTCAAGAAAAAGGAGACCAAGGACGCCAAGGACAAGAAGGCCCCCGACGTCGATTTGTCCGATGAGGATCTGGACGCATTGGAAAAGGCCGGGCTGCGCAAGTAGCCGACATCCAAACGGGGTCATGAAACCGCACGTGAGCGCGGCCGCCGGTCCTCGATGATCGGCGGCCTAAGCTGCTGCTTTCTTGTGGCATCTTCCAGCCGGAAAGCGTAGAATCAGGCCTGCTGGAACGTGGCACCCAGACCGCTGGTTCGATCGACTGGCTGGCTGGGCTTGGCTGGCTTTCCGGCCCCAAGTGGCGCGCACGCGCCCTGGAATGGAGCCCCCCTGCGATGAGTCGTCCCCCCGTCCGCTGTCCCGGCCCCCTGTCGCGACGCAGCTTTCTCGAGATCGGCGCTTGGCGCAGGTGGCTTGGGCCTGGCGGACTTGCTCCGGTTGCGGGCCGACGCGGCATTCGAGGAAGCGGCGATCGCAGCGCCCGACTCGGACACGGCCGTGATCTTCGTCTGGTTGCCGGGCGGTCCGCCGCACCTGGAAACCTACGACATGAAGCCGGACGCTCCGGCCGAGATCCGCGGCGAGTTCCGGCCGATCCGCACGGTCGTGCCGGGAATCGAAGTCTGCGAATTGCTGCCACGGCACGCCGCAGTGGCAGACCGCTTCAGCCTGATCCGTTCGATCGCCCACACTTATGCCGACCATGGCGGCGGTCACAAGCGATTCTTGACCGGCCGCGAGCCCTTCAAGCCGACCGATACGGTCAACGATTTTCCGGCCGCTGGCTCGGTGGTCGCCAAGCTGCGCGAGCGGCGTGCCGCGGGCGTGCCGAACTACGTGTCGATCTGCGACGGCGGCCGCGAAGGGGTCGACGTTTTTGCCTTCGGCGCCGCCTATTTGGGGCCGGCCCACACACCATTCGCCGTGCCCGGGGATCCCAGCTCGCCGGACTTCAAGATCAACAACCTGGCCCTGGCCCCCGAGTTGACCGGACGTTTGGACGACCGCGTGGAATTGCTGGCCGGGTTCGATCGCCTGCGCCGCGGCTTGGACCGCAGCGGTGCGATGGCGGCGATGGACCAGTTCAACCAGCGAGCCATTGAGCTGCTGACCAGCGACAAAGCCCGCCAGGCCTTCGATCTGTCGCAGGAAGACCCGCGCGTTCGCGATCGTTACGGCCGCCACGCCTACGGCCAACGGGCGTTGCTGGCGCGGCGGCTGGTCGAGGCGGGGAGCAGCTTCGTGACGGTGGTGATGGAGAATCCCGCGCCGGGCCAACCGTGGCCCGACGGCGTGCTTTACAACTGGGACTCGCACGCCGTGAATGGCCACATTTTCAACGATGCGCGATTCCGCCTGCCGCGCTACGACCAGGCCATTGCCGCCCTGGTCGAAGACCTCTACGCCCGCGGCTTGGACAAAAAGGTCATGCTGGTGGTTACGGGCGAATTCGGCCGCACGCCGCGGTTGGAGAACCTGAATGGCCGGCCCGGTCGCGATCACTGGCCCAATGCCATGTCGGTGCTGGTGGCCGGCGGCGGCATGCACTGTGGGCAGGTGGTCGGTTCGACCAATGCCAAGGGAGAGCATCCGCAAGAGCGGCCGCTCGCGCCCGAGGATCTGTGGGCCACGGTCTATCGCCACTTGGGCATCGACCCCGAGGCGACTTTCCCCGACTACAACGGACGCCCGCTCCCCATCCTGCCGCGCGGCGAGCCGATCCGCGAGCTGCTGCCGGCTTGAGCCGAGCGGGTCGATTTAGATCGCGGTTCCCAGTTCGCGCAAAAATTCCAGCGTGTAGATGCCGGTGTCGTGGCCGTCGCTGAAATCGATGGCATAGGCATAATTGCCCACCGACTTCATGGCGGCGATCTTCAGCGGCCGGGCCTCGGCCGGACTAAGCACTTGCAAGGGATTCGCCGGCTGCGGCGGCTGATTGCGCTTCTCCCGGCAGGTGGCGCAGGGGCAACGATCGCGCAGCTCGCGGCACGGTATATTCGCGCGCCTGGCCGTCGCTCCACTCGATGCGAAGTCGATTCTCGCCTGCCAGGTCAAGTCGAGTCGGTCGTGGAGGTTCCATGGTGCGCTAAATCAATCTTGGTGCACGTCGAGCCGCGGGGCACAGGCAAGCGAGCGAGCCGGCTTGCTAACGCTCGCTATTCCAATTCTTGCAAGGCAGTCAACAGCCGTTCGACCTCGGCCGAGGTGTTGTAGTGCAAGAGGCCGATTCGCACCAGTCCCTCGGGCTCGAGGCCCAAGGCCTCGGTCAGCGGCAAAGCGTAGAAGTTGCCGTGCCAGACGAAGATCCCCCGCGCGTCGAGAAACTCGGCCAGAGCGGCCGGCGCGAGCCTGGCGTGCCGAATGCCCACGGTCGGAACGCGCTCGGCCAGCCGCTCGATCGCGGTGATTCCGTAAATCGTCACCCGTTTCAATTCAGCCAGCCCGGACAGCAGTGCTTGCGCCAGACGCCGCTCGTACCGGCCGATCGCCGCATAGGCCGCGGCAAGAGCCGCGCGGCGGCTGACGGCCGCCGGTTCGAGCCGCCGGCCCAGAGCGGCCAGATAGTCGACCGCGGCCTGCGCGCCGGCGATTGCCTCGTGGCTCTGGGTGCCCGATCATCCACTTGCCGGGCAGATCGTCCGGCGCCGGCCGAAGCTTGTAGGCCGGCAATCGCTCGAGCCGCTCGCGCCTTCCCCACAGCACGCCCAAATGCGGCCCAAAGAACTTGTAGGCCGAGGCCACCAGGTAATCGCAATCCCAGCCGATCACGTCGCACAGCAAATGCGGCGCTGCATGAACCGCGTCGACAAATAGCTCCGCGCCGGCGGCGTGGGTCAGCCGGGCAATTTCGGCGATCGGATTGATCGTGCCGACCGCGTTCGACGCGCAGCCCACGGCCACCAGCCGGGTGCGCGGCGAAAGCTTCGATTTCAGATCGTCCAGATCGAGCGTGCAATCGGCGGGGCGGACGTTGACGTGCCGTAGGCTGGCGCCGGCATCGCGGGCCGCGAGCACCCAAGGCGTGACGTTGGCGTCGTGGTCGAGCCGCGTCACGACGATCTCGTCTCCAGGCCGCCAGCTCGCGTGCCAGCGCCCGGCTGAGTGCCAGCGTGAGCGTGGTCATGTTCGGGCCGAAGGCAACCGTGCCGGCGTCGGCGGTGCCGAAGAAATCGGCCAGGGCCTGGTGCGCAGCGTCGATCAGGGCGTCGCTCTGGCGGCTGGTGACAAACACGGCCGCCGTGATTGGCGTTGCACTCGCAGAGATAGCGGCTGATCGCGTCGATGACCGATTGCGGCACCTGGCTGCCGGCCGGTCCGTCGAAAAACACTGCGGATCCACCGGCCGCCTGCCGAGTGAGCGACGGAAACTGCCCGCGGCACCAATCGACCGGAAACGGGGGGCAATCAATCGTCGCGGCTGGGTTCATCCGGGCGTTCCCGCCGGCACCCAGGCCGTATCGAATGCCGATTCGGGCAAATCCGTTACGAACATGCAGCCCGGGCTGTGCGTGATCGCCAGTTCGGGGCGGGCGTGCTGAAGGGCCAACTGCGGGGTGACGCCGCAGGCCCAAAACACCGGCAGTTCGCCGGGCCGGATTTCCACGGCGTCGCCAAAATCGGGCCGGTTCAAATCGACAATGCCGATCGACTGCCGGATCGCCGACGTGCAGCGGCGCGCCGTGCATTCGCGGAAACCGGCTGGTGATCGCAATCACCGCCTCGACCTGGTCCGGAAGGTACGGGCGCATGCTCACCACGAGCGGCCCGGCGAAACGCCCCGCGGCCCGGCAGGCCAGGCTGGTGCGGTACATCGGCACGTTCGAACCGGTCTGCCAATGGCGCACCGGCAAGCCGGCGGCGACCAGCGCGCTCTCGAACGTGAACGAACAGCCCAACAGAAAGGCTACGAAGTCTTCGCGCCACAGCGGCTGGATGTCGGTGGGCTCCAGGACGTCCGGTTCTCCGCGCCGGAAGACGCGGTAGCGCGGGACGTCCGAACGCAGGTCGGCCCCGGCGCGAGCGGCGCGGCTGCGGATCGCCGGGCTCGGTCCGTTCGATCAATGGGCAGGCTTGCGGATTGCGCCGGCAGAACTGGGCAAAATCTTCGGCGTCGCCGGCCGGTAAAATGACGACATTGGTATGCACGGCCCCCGGCGCGAGTCCCGCGGTCGGACCGGTGTGCCGTCCGGCGCGAATCGCTCAGACGCAGTTCTGCCGCTTCGCTCGCCGTTTGCATGGGCTGCTCACCGCTCGTCGAAAAACCGCTTGCCCTTGCCTTCGAAACGGGGCAGGCTGCCCAGCGGCACCAAGGTGACGTCGATCTTGAGCCCCAATCGCAGCTGCAACTCTTCGGCAATCCGGTCCGGGCTCTCCAACCGGTCCTCGACCTCGACCACCAGGTAGTCCATGGCCGCCGCCTGGCGGATGATGGTTCGATACTCGACCACTTCCGGGAAACTGCGGAGGATGTGATCGATCGAACTGGGAAAGATATTCACGCCGCGGATCACGTGCATGTCGTCCGAGCGGCCGAGAATTCCGCCGTCCAGCAGCACGAAGCGATTCGGCCCCTCGAATTGCCACTGCGGCCGGACCAGGTCGCCGGTGCGATAGCGTAGCACGGGACAGCCGATGCGGCCCAGGTTCGTCAACACCAGCTCGGACAATTCCCCCTCGGCGGCCGGCGTGCCGGTTTCGACCGACAGGAACTCGGCGATGAACTCGCTTTCCAGGACGTGCAGGCCGCGTCCTGTGGCATCGCCGTAGCCCCAGGGGCCCACCTCGGTCGCTCCGCCATGATCGAACACCTTGGCGTTCCAAAGCTGTTCAACCCGGCCGCGAACGTGCCCGATCGAGCCTCCCGGCTCGCCGGCCAGCACGATCTTCTGCACGCCCAGCGCGGCAACGTCGATCTGATGGTCGAAGCCGACTTCGGCCATGTGCAGCGCATAGCTGGGCGTGCAGAAAACGACCGTGGCCTCGCTGGTCCGCAGCAATTCCAAGCGGGCCAGCGTGCTCATGCCGCCGCCAGGCACCACCAGGCAGCCCCGCACGCAGGCGGCCTCGAAAGCGCTCCAGAACCCGATGAACGGGCCGAACGAAAAAGCCATCAGGCAGCGATCGTGCGGCTGAATTCCGGCGGCGTCGAGCACGTATTGCCAGCACTCGATCCACCACTGCCAGTCTTCGGCCGTGTCGAGCACCGCCAGCGGCCGGCCGCGCGTGCCCGACGTCTGATGCAGCCGGACGTATTGGTCCAGCGGAGCCGTCAGGTTGGCGGCTAACTGCCCCTCGCCGATCGGCACCTGCAATTCTTCCTTGAACGTGAAGGGGAGGGAGCTCAACTGATCGAGCGAGTCGAGCGGCCCGTCTGCCCGGGCGACCCGATCCGGATCGATGTGCGCGGCGAGTTTTTCCGCGTACAGCTTGTTTTGCGGCAGGATGGCCCGCAGCAAGGCGTTCAGGCGGCCCAATTGATGCTCGACGAGCCGCGGCGCTTCGAGCGCTTCGAACTGGCGTCGCTGGAGAAAAGTCGTGCGGCTCATCCAACAAATCATAGAAGCCGACTGGCCGCGAGGCGAGGGGCTGCAAATCGCCGGCTCTGGGCATTCGAGCTTTGCCGTCCGATTCCATTGCCAGCCACCGGGTTATCGGCTTGATACGACCCGGCCCGCCGTCGAACCGCCGGCCCGCAATCGCCGGTTCAAGAGCCCCCGGCTGCCAATCGCCGATCCGCAAAGCCAACACGCCTGCCCGCGGCCCGGAGCTTCGGTTAAACTCTCTGCACTTCGCGCCCGAGCGGAAATTCCGCCTGCGCCATCCCGCACCCGGCAATTCCCACCCGAGCCTGCAATTCGCCCATGTCCGAAAGTCCCCGTCGCGGTTCGCTGCTGGTCATTTTCCTGACGGTCTTTATCGACCTGTTGGGCTTCGGCATGGTGATACCGTTGTTGCCGATTTATGCCGAACAGTTCACGCTCGACGAGTCGGGCCTGCAGTTGGGGTTGCTGATGGCCAGTTTTTCGGCCATGCAATTCCTGTTTGCTCCGCTCTGGGGCCGACTGTCCGACCGGATCGGTCGCCGCCCCGTGCTGATGATCGGGCTCGGCGGGTCGGTTTTGTTTTATGCCTTGTTCGGCGTGGCCACGGTGTATCGGAGCATTGCCTGGCTGTTTGTGGCCCGCATCGGAGCGGGCATCGCGGGCGCCACCATCTCGACGGCCCAGGCTTACATCGCCGATACGACCTCGTTGGACCAACGGGCGAGGGGCATGGCGTTGATCGGCGCCGCATTCGGACTGGGCTTTACATTTGGGCCGCTCTTCGCCTATGCCGCGCTGCCCGGCGGCAAGGGAGACCCGGGCCCGGGCCCCGGTTACGCCGCGGCGGCCTTGTCGGCCGTGGCGCTGGCGATTGCCTACTTCAAATTGCCCGAGTCGCTGCGCCCGGCAGCGCATCGGCGGCGCGGCGGTTGTTCGACCGGGCGGCGTTCATGGACGCCATGCGCACGCCTTCGATCGGGCCGCTCATGGTCGCGCTCTTCATCTGCATCCTGGCGTTTGCCAATTTCGAAACCACGCTGTCGATGTTGGTCAAAGGGGAGCGAATCAAGGGTAGTTCTTTTCCGTTCGACTTCGGTGAAGTCTGTTTCATGTTCGCCTACATCGGTTTCACGCTGCTGCTGGCCCAGGGCCTGGTCGTACGCCGTCTGGCCACTCGCATTCCCGAAGGAGTGATGGCGGCCTGCGGCGCAGCTGCTGGACATCGCCGGCTTCTTGCTGATGATCGTGGCCATTGCCGACGGCCGCTTGTGGCTATTGCTGACCGCGCTGACGGTCGTGGTCGCCGGATTCGCCGGCATGAACCCGTCGCTCAATTCGTTGATCTCGCGGCGCAGTGATCCGGCCCGGCAGGGGAGCGTGTTGGGGGTCAGTCAGAGCGTCAGCGCACTGGCCCGCATACTCGGCCCGATGCTCGGCATTCCGCTGCTCAAGCACGGCATCTCGCTGCCGTATTGGACAGCCTTCGGGCTGATGATCTTGGGCCTGCTCCTGGTGATCGCCGCCGCGCGCGGCGGCCGCGACTACGGGCGCAGGCCGACCCATTCAAGCCGAGTCCCGAACTTTCGCGCCCGGCGAGGATGGAGTACCGTCCACGCCAGCGCACGGCGCAGAAACGCCCCGCTCGCACCGAAGTGCGAGCGAGGCGCCGGCGGATGAAAATCTGCCCCCGTTCGAGAACTGCCAGTCCTCTAACGGTTCTCATTCAGCGAGGCCTTCAGATTGTTCAACTCCTGCTGCAATTGCGACAGGCGCTGCTGCACGTCTTCCAACCGCTGCTGGACTTGCGCGTCGCTGTTGGCCCGTTGCCGGATTCAATGAGTAACCCATCCGCCGGCCTTCGGCCTGGCCATCACGGGCGTTCTGGTTGCTGGCGACGCGGTTGTCGTTCGGATTACGATCCCGCATGGCAGACTGGCGCGAGCCGAGCCGGGCCGAGACGGTCTGCTTTTCACCATTGCGACGAATCGACAATTCCACCTGCGATCCCGGGCGGTACTCGCCGATCTCTTCGGCCAGACCCTGGGCGGTGGCAATCCGCTGATCGCCGACGTAGCGGATCACGTCGCCGGCCTGCAAACCGGCACGCGCCGCGGGACTGCCAGGCAACACGGCAATCACGGTCACGTGGCCGTCGGCTTCGCGCAGCGATACGCCCAGCGCGGCGTGGTGCTGCGCAGTCGTCATCATTGCCCATTGTCTGGTTTTGATTGCTGGCGGTTCGCTGACGATATTGGTTCCGAGCGCCAGCGCAGTTGGGTACCGCTGTTGTTTCCATACTGCGATTGATTCGGCGCCACCTGGGAATCGCCGTAGGCGTCTTCCTCGCCGGTTTGATTCAGGTAATTATGGGCGGCCCGCTCCTCGCGGCCGTTGTCGTAGCCCAAAGGCTTGTCGAACGCGTCGTGGCCAGGTTGAGCGTCGGCGCGCAGCCAGCTAGCGCGGCGGCGGCCACCGTGGCCAATCCAAGCAACTTCGCACTGCATCGTAGTCTTCCAAATCGCATCGTCGT
Source organism: uncultured Planctomycetia bacterium (assembly GCA_963699445.1). Classification (GTDB taxonomy): domain Bacteria; phylum Planctomycetota; class Planctomycetia; order Pirellulales; family PALSA-1355; genus CAWCAX01. The sequence continues at coordinate 161,867 of CAVOTX010000009.1, read as the reverse complement.
TCTCCCAATAAACGGGCGTTTCAAAAACTGTCGACCGATCTTGTGGGCGAGATCGCAAACGCGACCTACCGCCGAATCGCCGCCTGTGCCGACAAACCTCGCGGCAACGTGCTGCGAGGACTCCGAAGTTCAATGCACATTCCGCACCGCCCGCGGCACGGATCAACGAGATTTTGTCGGTGCGCTCACGATACGCTGCGCAAAGGGGAGGTTTTCGCATACAAGACTAACGAATCGTCCGAACGGGCCGCGCCGCGAACTGGTCGGCGCAAAACCAGGATGGTTGCTCGAACGTCGAAATGGCCGGCACTTGCTCGCTTGCCGTCCGAGGCCCCAGTTTCTCTAGTCTGCTGAAATACCCGCCGCCACATTCCTGGATCGCGCCATCGGAAACCGTTGCCCCGCACAGCGAGTGGGAGCTCGTCCATCGCAGGCGCACCCGTGTCGTACCGTTCCCCTTCGGTCGGCACACGGTTTCGTCGAACCGAGGGCTATTGATGGCTGCCTGAAGCCGATGCCTGCTCACCCGTCGGCATCGCCCCAGCCGCCGCCGCCCGGCGTTTCCAGGATCAATTGATCGCCGCTTTGGGCTTCGAACTGCGCCAGCGCGGCAAGCTGCTCCGGTGCGCTGCCCGCGCGAATGAGCGTATTGCGGCCCACCGCGCCCGGCTGGCCGCCGGCCAGGCCATAGGGGGGATAGGGGCCGCGGCGCGAGGTGACGAGCGAGACCTCGAGCGGCTCGAGAAATTCGATCCGCCGCACTACGCCGTCGCCGCCCGGGTGCCGCACAGCCCCGCCCGAGCCGCGGCGAATGGCAAATTCCCACAGCCGGACCGGATAGCGTCGTTCGAGGATTTCCGGATCGGTGATCCGGGTGTTGGTCATGTGGGTGTGTACGGCCGAGGCGCCGGCGCCTGGGCGGTGGCTCCGGCGCCGCCGCAAATCGTTTCGTAATAGCCGAACGACCGGTTGCCAAAAATCAGATTGTTCATCGTGCCCTGGCTGGCGCCGGCCAGACCCAGGGCGCCCAGCAGCACGTCGACGACTCGCTGCGAGGTTTCGACATTGCCGCCCGCCACGGCCGCGCAGTCGGCCGCCGCATCGTGCTCGGGCGGATTGAGCAGACACTCTGGCAGCCGGATCTCGACCGGAGTCAGGATGCCTTGGTTGAGCGGAATGTCTTCGTCGACCAGGGCCCGCAGGACGTACAGCACCGCAGAGGTGGTGATCGCGCGGTTGGCATTGAAATTGCCATGCAGGACCGGCCCTGTGCCTTGAAAGTCGAACACCGCACTGCGGCCGCCGAGCGTGATGGCAACGGCGATCGCCGACCCGTCGTCCAGACGATCGACAAACGGATATCGCCCGGGCTTGAGCCGACTGAGGGCCCGGCGGACCTTTTCCGCCGCCGCCGCTTGAATGTGCCGCATGTAAGCCGCGACGACCGGCAGCGTGTAGCGCTGGGACAATTCGATCAAGTCGCGCATGCCACGGCGATTGGCGGCCACCTGAGCGGCGATGTCGGCCAGGTTCGTCTCGACACTGCGGCTGGGAAATGGGCCCGACGCGAGCAGCGCCCGAGTTCGTCCCAGCGCGGCTGGCCGCCGGCAAACAGCCGGAAATTGCCGATCAGCACTCCCTCTTCGGCCAGGTTTTTCGAGAAGGGGGGCATCGAGCCGGGCACGATCCCGCCAATCTCGGCATGATGGGCCCGGCTGGCGGTGAAGAATGACAACCGCCCGGCCGATTCATCGAACACGGGCGTGATCACCGTGACGTCCGGCAGATGCGACCCACCCCGGTACGGATGGTTGGTCACGAAGACATCGCCGGGCAGCATCGCCGGATTGTCGAGCAAGATGCGTTTGACCGTTTCGCTCATCGCCCCCAGGTGGACCGGAATATGCGGCGCGTTGACGACCAGATCGCCTGCGGGCGTGAAGATGGCGCAGACTGAAATCGAGCCGCTCCTTGACGTTCACGCTGGTCGCCGTGTTGCGCAGCGTGATTCCCATCTGCTCGGCGATGCCCGCGAACTGATGATTGAAGATCTCGAGCCAGATCGGATCGGCATGTTCCGCGTCGGGTACCATCGCGCCGCCCGCGGACGGCACACCGCGGCGCCGACGGCAACATCCCGCAGCCCGCTACGTGTACTGTCGAGCCGGCCGCCGTCGGCGACGCGCTGCCGCTGCAGTTTCGCGCAGGCGGCGCAGCAGCAGTTCTCCCTGGCTGAGCACTTCGGCCGTCCAGTGCGGATCGACGACCGTGGTGGACGACGACTTCGACGACGACCGCCGGGCCGGCGAAGACATCGCCGGGCGCAACGTCGCCCGATCGAACAAGTGCCGCATCCTGCCAGTGCCCGGCGAGAAAGTCTCGGTCTTCGGCGAGCCAATGACGGGTTGCTGATCGACCGACTGCGATGGCGGCAGCGCCGACCGGCGAGCGGCCACGGACTTCGACCCGCAGGGCGACGATTTCCAATTCGCGGCCGGCATGAACGTAGCCATACAACCGGCGATGTTCGGCCGCAAAGGCGGCGGCGAAACTCCGGCGGCGTCGCTGCCGGCGGCCAGGGCGGAATGGTGAGCGATTGTTCGACCCCCTGATAGCGCAGCTCCAGATGCCCGCCGGATTTCCAGCCGCTCGGAGGTTGCGCCTTCGGCTAGCATTTCAGCCGCGGCATCGGCGGCCAATTGCTGAAATTGCGTTTCCAGCGAGCGAACGGCCGGCTCACTGTACGGCTGATAGATGCCGAGCACGCGGTGTTTGCTGACGTCGGCCAGGCCGATCCCATAAGCGCTGAGCACTCCGGCGTCGGGATGGCAGAGAATCTGGCCGATCTGCAGTTCGTCGGCGATGGCGCAGGCATGTTGCCCGGCCGCGCCGCCGAACGGCACCAACAATATCTCGCGGACGTCGTAGCCCTTGGCCACCGAGATCGACCGGATGGCTTTGGCCATGTGGGCGTTGGCCACGCGGGCGAAGCCTTCGGCCAGCTCGGCCGGTTCGTAGCGCTTGCCCTCGGCCGGCGATTTCCTCCGCCACGCGCCCAGCCGCTCTTCGGCAGCCGCCGGAAACAGCGGAAACGGAAACCGCTGGGGCGGGATCTTGCCCAACAGCAGGTTGACATCGGTGATCGTCAGCGGGCCGCCGCGGCCATAGCAAGCGGGGCCCGGATCGGCGCCGGCGCTTTCCGGACCCACGACCAACTTGACGCCGTCGAAGCGGCAGATCGAGCCGCCGCCGGCGGCCACGGTTTCAATCGCCATCATCGGGGCCACGATTCGCACGCCGGCCTTTTCGGTTTCGTATTCCAACTCATACGTGCCCTGAAACCGCGAGACGTCGGTGCTGGTGCCTCCCATGTCGAAGCCGATCGCCCGCTCAAAACCGGCGGCCAGCGCCACGCGCGAAAAACCCACCACGCCGCCGGCCGGTCCGGAAAGAATGCTGTCCTTGCCGACAAACGCCGGCGCTGCGACCAGCCCGCCGGCCGAGGTCAGCACCTTGAGCTCGCTGCCGGCCAACTCGCTGCTCAGCCGGGCGACATAACTACGCAGCACGGGCGTGAGATACGCGTCGACGCTGGTCGTGTCGGCACGCGACACCAGCTTGACCAGCGGCGCCACGTCGCTGGAAATGCTGATTTCTTCGAAACCCACTTCGCGAGCCAATTCGGCCACTTGGCGTTCGTGGACCGGATGGGCAAACGAGTGCAGCAGGCAAATGGCCAGCGACTCGATGCCCTGAGCTTTCAAGGCCCTCAATTGCCGGGCAACCTCATGGCGGTCGGGCGACTTCAGCACCTCGCCGCCGGCCGCGATCCGTTCGTCGATTTCGACCACCGCGGCGGCCAGCCGTTCGGGCTTGCGGATGTCGAGATCGAACAGCCGCGGCCGGTTTTGATAGCCGATGTCGAGCACGTCGCCAAAGCCGCGCGTGGTCAGCAGGGCCGATCGAGCGCCGCGGCGAGTGATCAAGGCGTTCGTGCCCCGCGTGGTGCCCAGCCGCACGCGCACGGTCGGAATCGCATCGGCCAGGCCCAGCGAGAGCAAATAGCGAATTGCCACAATCGGAGCATCGAGCGGCGAATAGAGCTCGTACAGACTGGCGGCCGGCGGATCGAAGGGCAGGGGAGGGTCGAGCGTAAGTTCGCCGGTCGCGCAGTCGAATCGGCGGACCTGCGATTCGCCGATGCAAGCGCCGAGCGTGTCGAACATGCGCAGCCGCCAGCCGTCCCAGAAGCCGGCCGGATCCACCGAGCGGGCCGGATCGCAGATCACCGTGCGGGCGGAGCCGACGGCCGCGGTTCCTTTGACGACGCCGCTCGACAGCAATTTGTGGCGCAGCAGTGTGCCGTCCGGACGGCGGCCGAAGCAATCGGTGAATGTGCCGCCGACGTCGATCCAGAATTCCCAAGGGTCAGAAGTCATCGTATGCCACCCGGGCGGACCGGCTTCCCGCGAACAAGAGCCTCACGTCTGGCCGCCGCCATTTCCGCTCCCGGCCGCCGCCCCCTGGCCGCCGCTGGCTGGGTTGCCGGCCGGCACTTCGACCCGCTGAAAACCTTGCATGTCGTGCGGCTGGTCGCGGTGAATGCAAAGCATATTCAGCGAGACGATGTTGCCGAACACATTTTCCGGGTTGGCGAAGAAATTGTTCGGACTGAACAAGGGCGGCGTGTGCCAGTACATGGCATAGCCGAGCGAATCGATGTACCGGACCAGTTCGGCCGATTTGTCCTGGCGGTCGTTCTCGACATACAAAATGGGCTTGAGCCGGGCGAGCGTCTGCGCGCCGCCGGCGAGCACCTGCTGCTCCATGCCCTCGACGTCGATCTTGATGAAATTGCAGCGACTCAGCCCGAGTCCGTCGATGGTCATGACGCTCACGCGCTCGCCTTGCTCGAAGCTGCCGAGAGCCAGGCCGCCGAAATTACCGGGCTGACGATAATCGACATCCGGCACGACGATCGAACCGGCCGCCGCACCGACCGCCTGGTGATAGGCATACACGTTGCTGTGGCTCCCCAAAGCCAGATTGGCGCACAGGGTTTGAAACACCACGCGTTGCGGCTCGAACGCCAGCACAGCGCCGCTGGCGCGACCTGCCGGGCCAAGAATGCCGTATGGCTGCCGATATTGGCGCCGATTTCGAGCACGACCGCGCCGGGCCGGACGATCTGCCGGAACAGATCGATCTCTCCCTCCGAGAATTCGCCGTACAGATCGAGCGAGCGGCCGATGTACATGTCGTGGACATTGTAGAGCATCTGCCCGTGACGGCAGGGCTTCAGCCGATTGAAGGGCTCTGGCCGGATTGGATCGCTGCTCATGCGGCGACTCGTTGGTGTCGTGCCGAGGGCCGGGAATGTTCGTTGTCGACCCACGCGATGCGCGTGGTCCGCCTGGCCCATGCGCGGGCCGGTTGATCTTATCCGCTTTGCCCGGCTGCGGCGAGACGTCGCAGTTCGACGGCCATTCGCCGAAATACGTCGGTCCAATCGCCATGTTGCCGCTGACGGAACAACCGCATCGACGGATACCAGGGACTGTCCTCACGATCGCGCAGCCAGCGCCATTCGGGCGAGGCGGAAACGCCCAGCCACACGGGCGCTGCCAAAGCGCCGGCCAAATGAGCGGCCACGGTGTCGGACGTGATCACCAGGTCGAGGTTCAACATCACCGCGGCCGTGTCGAGAAAGGCCCCGTCCAGGTCCAACCGCGATCCCAGATCGACAACCTCGAATCGGCCGCCGACGGCGGCCAACTGATCGAGCCCATCGTATTTCTGCAGGCTCAACAGCCGTACGCCAGGCACTTCGGCCAGCGGCGCGAATTCGGCCAGCGGAATCGACCGCAGCCGATCGCATTCGAAGCCCGGATTACCCTGCCAGGTAATGCCAATCCGCAGCCCGGGCCACTCGTGCAGCCTGTCCCGCCAGCGTTCGACGCGGTCGGCGTTCACGGCCAAGTAGGGAACCGCGGCCGGAACGGTTTCCAGCGTGGTGGCAAAGTTGCCTGGCAGGCTGAGCAGAGGCGCGTGCGCGTCGAATCGGGGCCGCGGCTCGCCGCGCGGCACCAGGCCCGCAAAGCCGGATTGGGTCAAGAGCGGCAACAGCGGCGCCTGGACTTCGACGACCACGTTCTTGGCCCGGGCCTGCACCTGCGGCAGATAGCGGATGAATTGCAGCGTGTCTCCAAAGCCCTGCTCGGCATGCAGCAGCAGGACCTGGTCGTCGAGCGGCGAACCATCCCACAGCGGCTGGTCGAAGTTCGGCCACACGAACTTCTTGCAACGCAGCCGCCAGTCGTACTGCGGCCAGCCGGCGGCGAAATCGCCGCCACTGAGCAAAGCCGCGCCGAGGTTGAAATGGGTTTCTGCGTGGTCGCTGCGCAGGCGGAGCGCCTCGTGGTAACTGGCGATCGACTCCGCGCCGCGCCCCTGTTGATGCTTCACCAGCCCGAGATTGAGGTGAATCTGGGGGTCGCCGGGCGCATGCAGCGGCACGCTGGTGGCTGGCCACGGCCTCGTCGAACCTGGCCAGATCGCTCAGGGCCGTGCCGAGGTTCATGTGGGCGTCGACGAAATCGGGACGCAGGGCGATGGCCCGCTGGAGTGCCTCGACCGCTTCGAGCGGGCGTTTCAGCTCGCGCAGCGTGGTGCCCAGGTTGTTGTAGGCTTCGGCAAAATCGGGGCGCAGCGTGGCGGCCTGCTGGTAACAGACGATCGCGTCATCGTAGAGCAAGGCGCATGCAGCACGGTGCCCAGATTGTGCTGCGCTTCGGCGAAGTCTGGCCGCAGCGCGACCGCATTGCGCAGTGCGTTCTCGGCCTGCACATGACGTTCGAGGCCCAGCAACACACAGCCCAAGTTGTTCCAAGCGTCGGCATGGTCGCGTTGGAGCCGGACCGCCGTATCGAAAGCCTGCGCCGCCTCCTCGATGTTGTCCTGGTTCTGCAGCACGCAGCCGAGACGGAAGTGAGCTTCGGCCTGCTGAGGATGGGCCGCGACGGCAGCGCGGAACTGTTCGGCCGCTGCGGGGAAGCGACCGGCCTGTTCGTAGAGCATGCCCAGGCCGAGCCGCGGTTTGAGGAATTGCGGATCGAGGTCGAGCGCTGTTGATAACAGCGCTCGGCCGCTGGCAAATCGCGCAATCCGCGATACAAGTCGCCGAGATTCGACAGTGCCGGCGGCAAACTGGGGGTTCAGCCGCAGCGCGGTGCGATTCTCGGCGATCGCCTCGTCCGTCTTGCCGAGCGAAACCAGCGCGACGGCCAGATTGCAGCGAATGTGCGGATCTCGGCTGTCGAGATTGATCGCGCGGCGAAAACTGGCCACGGCGGCGTCGTATTGCTGCGATGCGCCGTAGGCGGCGCCCAGGTGGTTGTGGTAGTTCGCCTGTTTGGGATCCAACCGAATCGCACGCGAGATGGCCTCGATCGCCTCGGCTTGCCGGCCGAGCTGGTGGGCCGCCACGCCCAGCAAATGCCACACCTCGGCATTGCGCGGCTGAACCGATAGGATCTGACGATAGATCGGCTCGGCTTCTGCCGGCGCACCGGCCTGGTGGCGGCTGAATGCATGGGCCAGGGCCTGGGCGACGTCGGTCACGGTAACGTCCGCCCGGCTGGTCCTTCGGTCGGCGCCGCTCGTTCGATGTGCATGATTCAGAAACGGTCCAATTTCGAGGTCGCCGCAAGACTGCAACGTGGGTAAGTCACCGCGGGGTTAAACCCCGCGGTGCGCTGGTAGATCGCAGGCTCGTCAATTCAGTGGCCATCCGCTCGAATACGCTCGACCAGTCGCCCGGCGCCGCCTGGCGGAACAGCCGCATCGAGGGATACCAGGGGCTGTCTTCGCGCCCGAGCAACCAACGCCATTCCGGCACGTGTGCCAGCGCCACCCAGACCGGCACGCCCAGCGCCGGCCAGATGGGCGGCCGCGGTGTCGGTCGTGACGACCAGGTCGAGGTTGGCCATTACGGCCGCAGTGTCCATGAACGCTCCGGCCTCATTATCCAGCCGCGGGCTCAGATCGACCAGAGGAAAGCGGCCGGCCAATTCGACGGCCTGCTGGCTGCCGAATCCTTTTTGCAGGCTCAGCAGCGTGATGCCGCCGACTTGGGCCAAGGGCAAGAACTGCTCGAGCCGCACCGAGCGGAATTGATCGCCCCGATATTCCCGGTTGCCCTGCCAGACGATGCCGACTTTCAAGCCCGCGTAGCCGGCCAGCTCCGGCCGCCACTTTTCCATCAGTTCGGCTGCCGGTTGCAAATAGGGCGGGCGCGCGGCTGCTGTCTGCGGCGCGATTCCCAGCAGGCCGGCCAGGCTCATCAGCGAGACCTGGGCGTCGAACGCGGGCAACGGCGCTCCCTGCGGAAAGACTTCGACGACCGGCCCGCACCGCCTGAGCAACGTGACCAGCGGCGGCGGGCAAACCAGAATCGTGCGCCCGGCGCGCCGGCTGGCCGCGGCGGCAAAGCGTACGAACTGGATCGTATCGCCCAAGCCCTGTTCGGCATGCAAGAGCAGCGTTCCGGCGGGCAGCGGCTGACCGTTCCAGGAGGGCTGCGGATAAGGGTTCCGCGGATAATCCTTCGATTTCCAGCGCCATTCGAACTCCGGCCAGCCGCGGGCAAAATCGCCCTGAAACAGCCACAGGATGGCCCGGTTCTTGTGGGCTTCGGCCGAATCGGGCTGCAAGGCGAGCGCTCGCTCGACCCAGGCCAGCGCGGCGTCCAGTTCGCCGCGATGCAATCAGCGCCACGCCCAAGTTGCTATACGGTTCGGCAAAATCGGGCTCGGCGGCAATCGCCTGCCCAAACAGATCGATGGCCTCGTCGAACCGCCGCTCTTCGGTCAGCACGACACCCAAGTTGTTCTTGGCCCGGGCGTAATTGGGCTGGCACCGCAGGGCCTGGCGCAAAGCATCGGCGGCTTCGGTCAGGCGTCCCGATGCGCTGGAGCAGCGAACCCAGGTTGTTGTACGCTTCGGCATATTCCGGCCAGTGCCGCACGGCTTGCTGGTAGGCGTGGACCGCCTCGGCATTTCGTCCCGCGTCGCGAAGCACGTTGCCGAGATTGAACCAGGCCTGGAGGAAGTCCGGCTTGGACTGAAGCGCGCGTTCGTAGCCGGCGATCGCTTCCTCGGCCCGGCCAAGCTGGGCCAAGGCTGCGGCCAGATTGAACCAGGCCTGAGGATCGGCGGGATGGATCGCGATGCGCCTGTGGAACGACGCCACGGCCGCATCGAGTTGTCCGGCCGATCCCTGGCCGCTCCGCGGTGGCAGTACATCGCCGGATCGGTCGGCACGAGTTCGATGGCGCGGTCAATCAGCGGAATCGCTTCCAGATGGCGGCCCTGCTGGTAGACGGCGACGCCCAACCGATGCCAGGCGTCGGCGTGAGTCGGCTCGGCGGCCACGATCTCGCCGATACAGCGCTTCGGCTTGGGCCAGTGCGCCGGCCTGATGGTGCTGCCAGGCAACGGAAAGCAACTGGTCGGCAGTGGTCACACGCATTCCTCGGCGCTGGGCACTCGCTGGCCGGGTCGAGCTACTTGCCGCCAATCGAGACCAGGTGCGACTGGGTGCGCAGGTACATGCGTCCCCCCGCGATCGCCGGCGTGCTGCGGCTGAGCTCTCCGAGCGGATGGCGGGAAAGCAGTTCGAACTGGTCCTTGGCGGCCAGCACCACCACGTCGCCTTCGGCCGAGATGCAATACATCCGCTCGGCCGCGCGGACCGGCGAGCCCGAGAAATTTCCGCCAACCCGCTTCTGCCAGACCAGGTTGCCGTTGGGTGCGTCCACGCAACTGACGACTCCGCCATCCCCCCAAAGAAACAATAGCTTGCCGCGGGCCACGCTGGTGGGCACGTAGGGAGCCGATTTGTCGATCTTGTAGGCCATTCTCGGTGCTTGCCCGGCCGAACCGCGACCACGTAATTGCCTCCGTCGCCCGATCCGCAACTGCCGAACATCAGGCCGCCGACAACCAGCGGCGAGCTGACCGACCGCTTGTCGAACACGTCGATTTCCCAATTCGTCTGGCCGCTGGCCGGATCGATGCCCGAGATGCCGTGGGCCTGCGAGTTGAAGATCAGCTGGCTTTTTCCGCCGGCCGGCTGATACACGCACGGCGTGGAATAGGCAGTGACCGAGTGCGGCGGGGCGTTCGCCAGCGCCTCGTGCCCTTGTTTCGATCGAGAGCCACGAGAGAGCAGTCGGCATCCTGGTCGTTATTGATGATCACCAGGTCGTCGTAAACGATCGGCGAGGCCCCGTATCCGTGCTGGCTGACGAACGGGCCCAAGTCTGTGCTCCAGACCTCCGTGCCGTCGTGATCGAGAGCCACGACGCGGTATTGGGCCGGAGTGGCCCACACGACGTAGACATGCTGCTCGTCGACCGCCGGACTGCTGGAAGCAAAGTTGTTCTGGTTGTGGACAGGATGCGTCGCGGCGGCGAACTCCTTTCTGCCAGATCACCTTGCCGTCGGCCGCGTTCAAGCAGAACAACAGCCGCTGCGTCCGGCCTGCTCCGCGCTGGTCAGAAAATCCGATCGCCCCACAACACGGGCGAAGCATGTCCCACGCCGGGCAGCGACACTTTCCAGTTGTCGTCGGCATCGCTCCAGACAGCAGGGATCGAATCGGTTTCGCTTTCGCCGCTGCCGTTGGGTCCGCGAAAGCGCGTCCATTCTTGGGCCGATGCGGTCGGGCAGCTACACGCGAGCAGGACGAACCACAAAGTCGCAGAGGCACAAAGTGGCAGGAAAAAAGTCGTGTACCGCAATCGCACCAAGGCAAAAAGAGAAACCGGAGGCCGGGGGAACTGCGGCGCGGCAACTTTTGGCGAAGGAGTGCTGCACGACAACTGGATCCTCCGATTTGAACGTGTGCGATGCGGTGAAACTCCAGCAAATCGCCGGACCCGCGGCCGGGTCACCGCGTGATCGCCGTATTGCTCGATCTTACGATACAGCGTGGCGCGGGCGATTCCCAGCAGCCGGGCGGCATCGGGCACGTTTCCGTCGGTCCGGTGCAACGCCTCGCCGATCAACCGGCGTTCCCAATACTCGAGATTCAACGACTCCAGCTCGCCGCGGACGCGGCACCCCGCAGTCCCAGATCGCCGACCTCGATCTGCTGCCCGTCGGCCAACACGACGGCGCTGTCGATCACATTGCGCAATTGCGCGCACATTGCCCGGCCATTGATAACCCAGCAATTTGTCGCGGGCAGCCACCGAAAGCTCCAGCCCCGGTCGGCCGTGCTGGCGGCGAAAATGTTCGAGAAAAAAATCGATCAGCAAGCCGATGTCCTCGCCCCGGTCCCGCAAGGGCGGGACGACCAGTTCGAATACGCTCAGCCGGTAATACAAATCCTCGCGAAACTTCCGCTCGCGCACGTAGGTTTGCAGATCCTGGTTCGTCGCGGCGATGACCCGCACGTCGACGCTCACCTCGTGTACCGCGCCGACCGGCAGGAACGGGTGCCCTTCGAGAATCCGCAGCAACTTGGCCTGTCCCTCGAGCGTCATTTCGCCGACCTCGTCCAGGAACAGCGTGCCCAAGTCGGCCTGCTGAAAATAGCCGGCATGATCGCGGTCGGCGCCGGTGAACGAGCCGGCTTTGTGGCCGAAAAGCTGGCTTTCCATCAAGTCGGCCGGAATGGCCGCGCAATTGACCGACAGCATCGGCCGATCGGCCCGAGAGCTGACCCGGTGCAGCGCGCGGGCGACCAATTCCTTTCCGGAGCCGCTTTCGCCGCGGACCAGCACGCAGCCGGTGGCGCGGGCTAGACGCGTGATTTTCGACTTCAGTTCGCACATCGGCCGGCTTTCGCCGATCAGCTCGCCGTGGCCGGGCGACTTGGCCACCAATCGCTGATAATCGCTTTGCAAGCGGCTTTCGCGGCGGGCCCGGGCCAGCGCCACCGCCGTAATGTTGGCCAGCGAGATCGAGAAATCGAAGTCGGATTGTCGAAAGCGTCCGTGTTCCAGATAGACGTGAATCGCGCCCAGACGTTGTGCCGCTGTAGATCAGCGGAACGCACAGGGCGTCGGCAAAGTGGCTGAGACTTTCGAGCGGATCGCTCCCCTTTTGATTGTCGATCCAAACCGCATTTCCCTGTTGGCAAACCAGTTCGGTCAGCGACTTGCTCAGCACGACTTCGCTGGCGGCCGCCTTAGGCACGAGCAGTTTGGGCTTCAAGTGTCCGTCGTCGCTGATCCAGAGGAATCCGGCCACCGTGGCGTGGGTCCAGTCGACGAGCAATTCCAGGGCGGTCCGCACGCATTGGTCGGGCTCGTCGCAGCCCAACAGTTTGATGCTGAGCTGGTACAACAGCAGCAGCTCTTGGGCCTGGCGAGAGTCGGAAATCGCCGCCAGCCCGCGAAACGCCACCACGTCGGCCTGGCCGATCGATTGGTTCTTGAGCAACGTTTGCGTGACGCTGGTGCCGGATTGAGTCAGCGCGGGGGGCGACTCCGCTTGACGGAAACAGAACTCGGTGGAGCCCAAGCGAACCAGATGTCCCTCGCCCAGCACCGCGTCATCGATCTTCTGATCGTTGACGAACGTGCCGTTGCGACTGTCAGCGTCGCGGATTTTCCAGGCCTGATCCTCGAAGGCCACCACCGCGTGAACCCGGGAACAAAGCGGATCGGTCAGGACGATGGCGCACTCGAAACCGCGGCCGATGCGGTTTTGGTCCTTGGGGTCGAGCATGTAACTCGTGCCCGCGCGACTCCCCGACGTCATCGTGAGATAGGTGTACACCGGTTGGCGCGTGCCTGGACCTGAAAGTTCGAATTGCCGGGCCGGAATCCGTGCGGCGACCCAAGCCAAACGTGTAGTATAACACGCAGGGCCGGACCCGTGCCGCCCGCCAGCTACCCCACGCCGCCGGCACCGGCCGCGTCGTGCCGGTTTGCCCGCGAGTCGGCGACCGTACAATGGCGACGGGTGGCGCGTGCGGCGCAGGCGAGGGCAAACAGGCCGCCGGTCGTGGCGCTCCCTCCCAGCCAATCCACTCAGTCACCGACGCACGCGGTCAGCCGCCACAGGGCTGGCCTGCGAGCGGTGTCAGACCTCCGCAGGCATGGCGATGACCGAACCGGCCGCAGGCGACTTCGACGGCTTGTTGCTCGTCGGCCACGGGACTCGCGACCCGGCCGGGCTGAACGAATTCTGGCAACTCGTCGAAATGGTGCGCGGGCAGCAGCCCGACTTGCCGGTCGAGGGCTGTTTTCTCGAATTGGCCGAGCCGTCGATCGCCGCGGGACTGGGCAACCTGGTGCGCCGCGGCGCGCACCGCGTGCGGGCCGTGCCACTGGTGCTGTTTGCCGCGGGGCACGCCAAACGCGACATCCCCCAAGCACTGTCCGTGGCGGCACGGGAGCATTCGGGCGTCTTCGTCGAGCAATCGCTTCATTTGGGTTGCCACGTCGCGATCATCGAACTCTCCGAATGGCGGTTCCGGCAGGCAATCCGTGACCAGAACGCAGCACCGACGGGCGAGACATTATTGCTGCTCGTCGGCCGCGGCAGCAGCGATGTGCAGGCCACGCGCGAGATGCAACGATTTGCCGCTTGCCGGGCGTGCTGCAATCCGTCGGTTCCGCTTCAATTTGCCTTTATCGCGATGGCCGAACCGCGTTGGAGCAGGCCCTGGAGGGGGTCGCCCGCGCCGGCAGGCGCGTGCGTCGTCCAGCCCCATCTGTTGTTTTGCGGCCTGCTTTTGGAGGAATTGCGCGGGACCGTGGGCCGTATGGCCCTGCAAGTGCCGGAGAAACAGTGGATCGTGGCCGGTCCTTTGGGGCCGGATATCCGTCTGGCAACGGCCGTGTCCGAGATCGCCAGGCAAAAAACCGGGTCCGCGTGGCCACGAAAGTCAGAACCAAGTCGCCCGGCGTTACGTCTTGAAGGATGAACGCAAGGCTTGCTGTGCCGGACAACCTGCTGAAACTCAAGGAACCAGCACGAGAATGGCAATTTGTCGGCAAGCCGACATGCTCGGTCGGAGGTGGATGCCCGTTTTCATCAACCCGGCGGGCGTTGGTCTTGCATCGCTCTAACATGGCGTATACGATCCTTTTAACTCGTTTGTAGTTTCCCACTTATTGTCGACTGCCCCGATAGCTAACAGTGGGCCACGGCCACGGAACGGCTGCTCGGGGGGCGTCTCATTTTTCGGTCCGGGCAGATCTCCCGAACTCGGTTGTCATTTCGCGAGGGAATGTAATGAGCCGATCTGTTGTCTCTGCGTGCCAAACCCGTCGTGCCCGATTTGCCGTTTGCGGGTTTTTGGTTGCCGTTGCGTGTGCCGCCGTGCTGCTGATGGTTCGGGGAGGCCAGGCCGACCCGAACGGGCCCCAACAGGCCGATCGGCAAGTAACGCTGGCCGTCTCGGCATTGCTCAAGCGCGAACATCTGGGCCGCCATCCGCTGGACGACGAGATCTCCGAGCGCTGGCTCAAGACCTATTTGAAGACGCTCGATCCGTTCAAGGTCTACTTCATGCAGTCCGACGTGGACGAGTTCAACCAGCACAAAGACGATCTGGACGACTGGGCAAAGCAGGGCGATATCCGCTTCGGCTACACGATTTTCAAGCGTTTTCTGGAGCGGATCGACGAACGGGTAAAACTGGTCGACGAGCTGCTGCCGATGCAGCATGATTTCACCGTCAACGAAGAAATGACCACCGATCCCGACGCCACCACGTACGCCAAGACCGCCGGCCGAGGCCCGCGATGTTTGGCGGAAGCGGATCAAGTACGATCTGCTCGTGCTGGAAGCCGACAAAGACAAGCTCGAAGGCAAGGCGGCCCAGGAAAAGCTTTCCCGCCGCTACCACAGCTTCGCCAAACGCATGCACCAGACCGACAGCGACGAGCTGTTGGAAATGTATCTCACGGCCCTGACCACCTCGTACGATCCGCACACGACCTACATGTCGCCCGGGTCGCTGGAGAATTTCGAGATCCAGATGCGGCTGAACCTGGAAGGCATCGGAGCGGCCTTGCAGTTCACCGACGGCTACACGGTGGTCAGCAAGATCATTCCGGGCGGCGCTGCCGACAAAGACGGGAAGCTGAAACCCGAGGACAAAGTCATCGGCGTCGGCCAGGGCACGGACGGCGAGATCGTCGACGTGGTCGACATGAAACTTAACGACGTGGTCAAGCTGATCCGCGGCGAGCGCGGCACCATCGTCCGGCTGAAAGTGATGCCGGCCGGTCAGGTCGAGCCCAAGGTCTATACGATCACACGCGAGCAGATCAAGCTGACCGATAGCGAAGCCCGCAGCGAAGTGATCGAAACCGGCAAGCGCCGGACGGCAGGCCGTACAAGGTGGGCGTGATCGATTTGCCCAGCTTCTACATGGACATGAGCGGTGCCCGCGAGGGCCGTCGAGGACTTCAAGAGCACCACCCGCGACGTGGCCAAATTGCTCAAGGAATTCAACGAGCAAAAGGTCGACGTGGTCGTGCTCGATCTGCGCGAGAACGGCGGCGGTTCGCTGACCGAATCGATCAATTTGACTGGCCTGTTCATCGACACCGGACCGGTCGTCCAAGTGAAGGATGCCGACAAACGCGTGCAGCACTACGACGACCAGGACCGTGGCATGGCCTGGAGCGGGCCGCTGGTCGTGTTGACAAGCAAGTTCAGCGCCAGCGCCAGCGAGATCTTTGCCGGCGCAATTCAGGATTATCACCGCGGCCTCGTGGTCGGCGACACTTCGACTCACGGCAAAGGCACCGTCCAAAGCCTGCTCGACTTGGGCCGGCAGTTATTCCGCGTGCCCAATGCTCCGCAGTTGGGGGCGCTGAAAATCACCATGCAGCAGTTCTATCGGCCCAACGGCGACAGTACGCAGAACCGCGGGGTGCTGGCCGACGTGGACTTGCCGTCGATTACCAGCCAGCTTGACGTGGGCGAGTCGAGCCTGGATTACGCGGTGAAGTTCGACCATGTCGATCCGGCGCCCTACCGCCGCAATGACATGGTCAACCCCGAAATGATTCAGGAGCTCAAGGCCGACTCGGCCAAGCGCCGCGAGGCCTCGAAGGACTGGGAAAAGGTGGCCAAGAACATCGCCCGTTACAACGATCAAAAGAAGCGCAAACGCGTCTCGCTCAACGAGCAAACATTCATGGCCGAACGGGCCGAAGTCAACGCCGATAAGGAAGAGGAAAAGGAGCTGGAAAAACTGGCTAATCCGAACCGTCCGGTGTTCGACCTGAAGAGCTTCTACAACCAGGAAATCCTGGCCATCGCGGTCGACTACCTCAAGGTGTTGCAGTCGCCGCCGGCAGCGACCGTCGGCAAACGCTGAGGAACACTCCCGCCTCACGGCAGACCGCGGATTTACAGCAGCTCACCGGGGTTCGATGAACCCCGGTGAGCTTTGCCACTTTTTGCCGTTCCATGCGCTCGCATTTCCCTGGCCCTGCAGGCCGAGAACCCTAAACAAGCGGCACGCGCAGCCCGTCGTAGGCCAGCGACATGCCGGCCGGCAAGCGGGCATTCGTGGCCGCATGCTCCAGATCGTGCGAAAGATGGGTAAACAGCGTCTGCCGCGGGCCGCAGCCGCTCGGCCACGGCCACGGCCTCGTCCAAGCTGAAGTGGCTGACGTGCGGCTGCAGTCGCAAGGCATCCAGGATCAGCGTCTCCAGACCTTCCAGTAGTGGCCAACTCTCGGCCGGAATCTCGTTGGTGTCGGTGCAGTAGGCCACGTTGCCGATCCGGAAGCCCAGCACACGAAAGCGGCCGTGGTGCAAGCGGATCGGCACCACCCGCTGGCCGAGAACCTCGAACGGATCGGTCGTAATCCGCCGGAATTCGATCTGCGGCACTCCGCCGGCATAGGCCTTGGCCTCCTCGGTGAAGGCGTAATCGAACGACTTGCGGATCCGCTCCTCGACCTGGGCCTCGCAATAGACCGGCATCGCGTGGCCCAGGTAGTGGGGAAAAACCCGCAAATCGTCGAGTCCGAAAACATGATCGGCATGGTCATGCGTAAACAACGTTGCGTTGACCAGGCCGATCCGCTCGCGCAGCAGTTGGCTGCGCAAATCCGGGGGCGTGTCGACGAGCAGATTGCCCCCCGGCAACCCGACGACCAGGGCACACCGCATCCGGTTGTTGCGCGGATCATTGCTCGTGCAGGTTGCGCAGCGGCAACCGATCATTGGCACCCCGACGGAAGTGCCCGTGCCCAGAAATACCAAATGGCCGGCCAGTTCGGCGTCGGGCGTCAATTCGCGCAAGGTCTGTCACAGGTTTGGGATCGATCGCTGCCGGGGTGAACAACCGTTATTGACCCTCGGTCGCAATAGCTATAAACTTTGTTGCTTACAAGTTTTGCGCCTAGCTGACGACTGCCCTATCTGACGACTGGCACAGGGGGACCGGATTGCGCTGTTTGCCGAACCGGGGTTTGCCAAACCGACCGCCGACTGGCCGCTCGGGTGGCGCTCTTGTGCGACGCAACTCGGCCGAGCCCTTGAAGTATTGCAAGTCACCCGAGCGACGTGGGCCGTTAAACTGAACCGGGCCAGCGCAGCTTACACCTGTCTGGCGCGTCCTCTCGCTTGGGTGCGTTTCGCCGCCTGAGGTCAATTGCATGGAAATCCTGGAACGTATTTGGGAACTGGTCAGCGGGTTTTTTCGCCGCCTTGGCTGTCGCCATCGAACGTGCGATCACGTCGCTGTTCGGCTCGTCGAATGCCCGCTACATCAAGAAGTTACAGGCAAAGGTCGACGCCATCAACGCCCTGGAGCCAAAGTTCCAGGCCCTGACCGACGACGAACTGCGGCAGCAGACCGTCGAGTTCCGCAAGCGGCTGGCCGCCGGCGAAACGCTCGACGACCTGCTGCCCGAGGCGTTTGCCGCCTGCCGCGAGTCCGGCCGGCGCTATCTGAACATGCGGCATTACGACGTCCAGATGATCGGCGGCATGATCCTGCACTCCGGCAACATCGCCGAAATGGTCACCGGCGAAGGCAAAACCCTGGTGGCCACGCTGCCCGCCTATCTGAACGCCCTGACCGGCAAGGGCGTCCACGTCGTCACGGTCAACGACTACCTGGCCCGCCGCGACATGGAGTGGATGGGCCCCATCTACATGGGGCTGGGCCTGACGGTCGGCTACATCCAAAGCGGCATGGAGTCGGACGAGCGGCAGAAGTCGTACTGCCTGCGACATCACCTACGGCACCAACAACGAGTTCGGCTTCGACTACCTGCGCGACAACATGCAGCCGGCCGCCCGCGACGACGACCGCTATCCCAAGCACATGCAGCAGGTGCAGGGGCCGCTGCACTTTGCCATCATCGACGAGGTGGACAACATCCTGATCGACGAAGCCCGCACGCCGCTGATCATCTCCGGCCCGGCCTACGACGACGTGGCCCGTTATCGCCAAGGCCGACAAGATTGCCCGGCAATTGAAGCAAGGACGTGCACTTCGAGGTCAAGGAAAAAGAACACAGCGGTCCATCTGACCGACGAGGGCGTGCGCAAGGCCGAAGAACTGGCCGGCGTCGAAAGCTTCTACACCGCCGGCAACATGGAATGGCCGCACCTGATCGACAACTCGCTCAAGGCCCATCATCTCTACAAGCGCGACGTCAATTACGTGGTCATGGACGGCGAAGTCATCATCGTCGACGAGTTCACCGGCCGCTTGATGCCCGGCCGCAATTGGAGCGACGGCCTGCACCAGGCGGTCGAGGCCAAGGAAGGGGTCCGGATCAAGGAAGAGAACCAGACGCTGGCCACGATCACGCTGCAGAACTTCTTCAAGCTGTACGAGAAGATTTGCGGCATGACCGGCACGGCCATGACCGAGGCCAAGAGTTCTGGAAGATCTACAAGCTCGACGTGATCGCCATTCCGACCAACAAGCGTGATGCAGCGGATCAATTTCGCCGACGTGATCTTCCGCACCGAGCGAGGAAAAATGGAACGCCATCGTCGAAGAGATCGAAGCGATTCACAAATGGGACGTCGTCGACTCTGAAAGACAAGACCGAGCTCGTCGGCACCGATCACGGACGAGGACGAACAGTCCGATCGAAATCCAGGCTCACAAGACAGCAAGCAGCGCGAGCAGATTCCGCGCGACCAGCATCAAGCAGATCCAGAAGCACGGCCGGCCGATCCTGGTCGGCACCGTGTCGATCGAAAAGAGCGAGCGGCTCTCGGCCATGCTCGGCACGCCGCGGCATCAAGCACGAGGTGCTCAACGCCAAGCACCACAAGCGCGAGGCCGAGATCGTCGCCCAGGCCGGCCGCATCGGACGCCGTGACCATCGCCACCAACATGGCCGGCCGCGGCACCGACATCATCCTCGGCGGCAATCCCGAGACCCTGGCCTGGGCCCTGCTCCAGGACAAATACGCCACGCGGCTCGACGTGCCCGAGGAGGAATGGAACGACCTGATCGGCGAGATCGAACAGCGCGAGAAGATGAAGGACGAGGGCGAAGAAGTCCGCAAGCTGGGCGGCCTGCACATCATCGGCACCGAGCGGCACGAAGCCCGCCGCATCGACTCTGCAATTGCGCGGCCGCTGCGGCCGCCAAGGCGATCCCGGCTCGCAGCCGCTTCTTATCTGTCGCTGGAAGACGACCTGATGCGGATCTTCGCCGGCGAATGGGTGGCGAACGTCCTCACCCGGCTGGGCATGCAGGAAGGCGAGGCCATCGAGAGCCGGATGGTCAGCCGCCGCATCGAAGCGGCCCAGAAGAAGGTCGAGGAGCGCAACTTCGACATCCGCAAGAACCTGCTCGAATACGACGAGGTGATGGACGAGCAGCGCAAGCGGGTCTACGGCTACCGCCAGCGCATCCTGGACGGCGCCAACTGCAAGCTGCTGATCCTGGACATGATCGACGAGCAGATCGAACCGTCACCTCGAAGAGTTTCTGGCCAAGGACTACGGCACCGAGACGTTCGCCGAGTGGGCCGGCCGCAATTGGGCGTCGAACTGGACGCCGCGAACTTCCGCGGCCTCGACTTCGTCGCCGCCGCGCGGCTCGCCAAGGACGAGGCCGAGCGCATGGCCGAAAGCCAGGTGTTCGACGCCGTCGACGAAAACCTGCCCGAAGAGGAGGAACAACGCGAATGGAACTGGGAAGCCTGGCCAAGACTGGTCAACACCCGCTGGAAGCTCAACTTCCGCGACCGCGACCTGAAGCAAGATCGAGCGCGACAGATCGCGGCGAAATGCTGATCGCCCAAGGCCCGGCAGTCGATCGCCAACAGTCGATCTGACCGAGGGCGCCCGATTCCTGGACGAAGATTTCGGCGTGCGCACCGCCTGTGCCTGGGTGCAGTACAAGTTCGGCATCCAGCTCGACCCGGCCGAAGCCAAGACGCTGGAACGCGCCCGCTTCAAGCAAGCTCGTGCGGGCCAAGGCGCCGGAGCCTACGACGAAAAAGAAGCCGAATATCCGGTCATGGCCGGGCTTGTACCACTTCACCACGCCGCGATCCGCAAGGCCAGAAGCGCTACGATCGCGAGCAGCTCGTGGCCTGGGCCCGCGAGCGGTTCGAAGTCGAATTTGGACCTGGCGGACCTGAAGAACAAGCAAAGCGACGAGATCCGCGCCCTGCTGGTCGCCAAGAGCAAACAGCAGCAGCAAGTCGCCGAATCGACCCGGGTCGAAGTCCTCCAGCGGGTCGAGCGGCTGTTTGCCGACGGCGTCGGTCAAACCCTGCAAGAGGCCGCCGGCAACAACGGCGCGATTGCCTCGCTCACCGCTTGGCTCCAGCAGACGATCCAGTATCAGCCTGCCGGCCGACGAACTGGCCAAGCTCAGCCGCGACCAGCTCGAACAGCGGCTGACCAGCGCGGTGGAAGACCACTTCCGGCCCGAGATTCGCCGCATGGAGCGGGCCGCTGGTGCTGCAAATGCTCGACACCGCCTGGAAAGACCACCTGCTGGCCATGGATCACCTGCGCTCCAGCGTGGGCTTGCGGGGCTACGCCCAGGTCGATCCCAAGGTCGAGTACAAGCGCGAGGGCATGCGGACCTATCGAACTGATGTGGACCTCGGTCGGCGAGCGCGTCACCGACCTGATCTTCCGCATGGAACAGCTCGACGAGGATTTCGTCGGTTCGACCTGGGTCGAAAGCGAGGCCATCCACGAGCAGGCCCCTTCCACCAGCGACATCGCCCGCGAACAGCAAGCGGCGATCGAGGGCAGCCAGGCCGATCGGAAACCCGAGCCCATCCGCAATCGCGACGAGCGCGTCGGCCGCAACGATCCTTGCCCCTGCGGCAGCGGCAAGAAATTCAAGAACTGCCACATGCGCAAAGGGGGCGGCCACGCCGACGGCGGCGTCAAGGATTCGAGTCATACGTAATTAAAGGGAAGAGAACCACAGAGGCGCAGAGACACAGAGAAGCAGGGGACGAGAGGATTGAAATCGCAATACGCAATGCTGTCGCTGAACGACGGATGAAAATCACAACGACACCACGGCGGATTTTTTTCCGCCGGCCATGTCTTTACCGCTTACTCTCTTCACGTTCCTCTCTGTGTCTTTGGGCCTCTGTGGTTTAATCCGGTCTTCGTTTTCCCCTTTGCGTCTTCGCGCCTTTGCGGTTCAAGGCACTTCTGATCTCCGACAGATTGGGAAAGGATTCCCGCAACGTGCTGCCGCTGCTGCTCGACGCCGTTTACCTGCTGTTGCTCGTCGCGGCTTCACCCTGGCTGGCCTGGAAGGCCCTGCGCAAGGGGAAATATCGCGAAGGCTTCGCCGCCAAGTTTCTGGGCTGCGTGCCGCGGCGAACTTCCGAGCGGCCTTGCGTCTGGCTGCACGCGGTCAGCGTGGGCGAAGTGAATCTGCTCGTGCCGCTGGTGGCCGAACTCGCGCACGGCTGGCCCGACTGCCAGTGCGTGATCTCGACCACCACCATGACCGGCATGGCGCTGGCCCGCACGCGCTTTGCCGAGCTGTCGGTCTTTTACTGCCCGCTCGATTTCAGCTTCGCCGTGCGCAGGGCGATGGGGCGGATTCGGCCCGACCTGGTCGTGCTCGCCGAGCTTGAGTTGTGGCCGAACCTGATCGCGGCTGCCTGCCGCGCCGGTGCCCGCGTGGCGATCGTCAACGGCCGGCTCAGCGAGCGCAGTCTTCGCGGTTACCGGCGCATCCGGCCGCTGGTCGCCCGAACCCTCGGGCGCATCGACCTGATCGCCGTCCAGACCGCCGAGTACGCCGAGCGATTCAAGGCCATCGGAGCCCGGGACGAATCGGTGCGGGTGACCGGCTCGATCAAGTTCGACGGCGCCGGCAGCGACCGATCGAATCCCGAGACCGTGCGGCTCAGGTCGCTGGCCGGCCTCGCCGAGGGCGACATCGTGCTCTTGGCCGGCAGCACCCAGGAACCGGAAGAAGAGATGGCCCTGGCCGCATTCCGCCGTTTTGGTGACGAGTTTCCCCGGCTGCGGCTGATTCTTGTGCCCCGGCACCCGGACCGATTCCAGCGAGTCGCCCAGTTGCTCGATCGCGCGGCGCGCCCTGGCAGCGGCGGACGGATCTGGACGCGCGCGGGGCGGACCCGGCGGCCCGCGTCCTGCTGGTCGACAAGATCGGCGAGCTCAAGGCCTGGTGGGGCGGCGCAGATTGCTTTTGTCGGCGGCAGTCTCGGTTCGCGCGGCGGGCAGAACATGATCGAGCCGGCCGCCTTTGGCTGCGCCGTCTCGTTTGGCCCAAACACGCAAAACTTTCGCGACGTGGTCAGTCTGCTGCTGACTGTGGATGCCGCGGAAGTCATCCGCACGCCGGCCGAGTTCGAGGCCTGGGTCGGGCTCTGCCTGGCCGATCCGGCCTATGCGGCCGCTCTGGGCGACCGGGCCAAAACGATCGTCGCCGCACAGCGCGGCGCCACGGGCCGCACGGTGGAATTGCTGGAGGCGCTCATGGGCGACCGCTTCGGGCGAGCGAGCCGCCGCGCCGCTTAGCTGTCCTGTGACGAGGCCGCCGCCGCGATCGGCCGCCCCCGATGGTTGCAACGTCTTGGGTGGACCCTACCCTCAATCCTTCGGCACCAGCGCCCCGAGCAGCGGCTCGTGCCACTGTTTTTTCGCCACGTCGTAAGCGCCGAATCCGGAGCCGAATTCCCAGTATGCCCAGGAGAACTTGCGCCGCTCGGCCGACTCGCGAATGAACCGCGTCCACGCGGCGCGCGAGTCCATGTCGGCCTTGTGGTAGGCGCCGAACTCGCCCAGGTAAATCGGCCGCTTGTGTACTTTGCCCCACTCGGCTGCCGTGTCGAAGTCGCGCTCGACGGCCTGCTTCTCGGCCTCGCTGCCGGTCCACGTCGTGCCCAGCCAGCGCCCGGCTTCGGGCATCCAATCCGCGCCCTGATGCGTGAACTCGAACGGCGAGTAATAGTGAACCGTGGCGATCAACCAGCGATCGTCCTCCGGCAATTCGAACGACTTGAGCTCCGAGATCGAGTTCCACTGGATCGGACCGGCGATCACGATCCGCCGCGGGTTGGTCTTGCGAACCAGGGCCAGCCCTTCGCCCAGCAGCTTGTTCCAGCGCGGGGCGTCGAGCTTGTCGTGCGGCTCGTTCAGCAGCTCGAAGAACACGCGATCGGAGTGCTTCCGGTATCGCGAAGCGATCTGTTGCCAGATGCCCAGGAACCGGGCCTCGTGGTCGTCGGGGTGGGCGAACAAATCGTCGTAGTGGTGCATGTTGATTACCGCCACGAGCCCCCGCGACAAGCACTGGTCGATGGCCCAATCGACTCGCCGGAAGAACACTTCGTCGATCGTGTACGGCGCCTGGGCGCCCGCATGGGCCGACCAGCGAATCGGGATCCGCACCGACTGGAACCCGGCCCGGCGAATCTGCTGGAAGAAATCTTCCTGGAGCGTGAGGCCCCATTCGCCTTCGTGGGGCGCTTCCAGGGCATTGCCCAAGTTCATGCCGCGCCCAGCAGGCGGTTGTAGGCGAAGGCGTCTTGCGGCTCGGGCTGGCCGCCCCTGGCCGCGGAAACGGCGGCGACGGCAAATACCCAGGCGACGAAAACCGGCTGTTGCCAAGACTTCCGCGAAACAATCGGCATGCCCCTGTACCTTTGCGTGTGGATTCAAGACCGTGCGACCGCTTCAATATAGCGGCTGCCGCGAAAAAGTTCGCAGTGCCCGGCAGCGGGTTTGGCGGCCGCCGCGGCCGGGGCGTCTGGCGGAATCCGGTGCTCTGGGGTACAACACTTTCGGAAGCGGGACTGCAAAATATCGTCACTTTGGGAGTATCAAGCGATGCGACGAACCTTGCTCTTCGTGGCGCTCTTGTCAGCGCCTTTGTCCCTTGGGCTCGCGATGCTGGCTGCTTCGGCGCAGGCCGACGACAAGGCCGACGACGAGGAAGCGGCCGCAATGCAGGAAACCGCGCAAGCACCTGTCGAAAGCCAAACTCACGATCGAGGAGGCCATCGCCGTGGCGCTCAAGAAGCATGCCGGCGGCCACGCCGTCGAGGCCGGCTTTGAAGTCGAGGGGGACGACGACTACGATTTCGTGGTCGAGATCGCCAGCGGCGGCAAGGTGTACGACGTCGAAGTCGACGCCGTCAGCGGCAAGATCGAAAGCAACGAGGTCGTCTCCGACGCCGACCCCGACTCGCAGGCGGAGGTCAAAGCCGTCGTCAAAAGCAAGATCTCGCTGACTAAAGCGATCGCCGCCGCGATCCAGGCCGTGGGCGGCAAGGGCGTGCTGGCTTTCGACGCCGGGCCCCACCTGGTCGAAGGCAAACTGATGTACGAGGTCGGCCTGCTGTCCGGCGAGGATATTTACGACGTCCGGGTCGACGGCACGACGGGCAAAGTGCTGGTGCAGAAAAAGGTGGAATGACGGGGGACAGCGGCCGAAAAACCGGTTCACGCACGCTGGCACCCGCCGACCCAACATGTGGCCGCCAGGGTAGCCCCCGCGAAGCTTCGGCAGCAATTGCCCCTCGCTCCCGCCGTAGGTTATCATAGGGGCCACAGAATCTCGCCCGCCTTCCGGCAGGCCCTACGAATCTCGCCTGTTTTTCCGCAGAGGAGTCGCTCCGTGGCATCCGACAAGTATCTGTTTACCAGCGAATCGGTCAGCATGGGTCATCCCGACAAGCTGGCCGACCAGATTTCCGACGGCGTG
Source organism: uncultured Planctomycetia bacterium (assembly GCA_963699445.1). Classification (GTDB taxonomy): domain Bacteria; phylum Planctomycetota; class Planctomycetia; order Pirellulales; family PALSA-1355; genus CAWCAX01. The sequence continues at coordinate 136,680 of CAVOTX010000009.1, read as the reverse complement.
CTGGATGCCCTGTTGGCGCAGGACCCGCTGAGCCGCGTGGCTTGCGAAACGCTGGTCACCACCGGCGTGGCGATTCTGGCCGGCGAAATCACCACCAAGGCCAACGTCAACTATTCCGACATCGCCCGCCACGTGATCCGCGAAGTCGGCTATATCGACGACCGCATGGGCATTAGTGCCGATACCTGCGCAGTGATGGTGGCGATCGACAAGCAAAGCCCGGACATCGCCCAGGGTGTCAACGAGGACAGCAAATCGGGCAAAGAGATCGGCGCCGGCGACCAGGGCCTGATGTTCGGCTATGCCTGCAACGACACGCCCGAGCTGATGCCGCTGCCCATCGCCCTGGCCCACCGGATCCTCAACCGCCTGACGGAGTGCCGGCAGAAATGCGACCGTGGGCTGGTTGCGGCCCGACAGCAAGAGCCAGGTCACGATCGAGTACGACGGCAATCGCCCGCTGCGCATCGATACCGTGGTCGTTTCCACGCAGCACGCCGAGGATGTCGCCAACAGCGAAATCCGCAATTTCGTCATCGACGAAGTGATCAGGCCGTTGCTGCCCGAAGAGCTGATGACCGGCGAGATCAAATACCACATCAACCCCACGGGCCGTTTCGTGGTGGGCGGGCCGCACGGCGATTGCGGTCTGACGGGCCGCAAAATCATCGTCGACACGTATGGCGGCTGGGGCCGCCACGGCGGTGGCGCGTTCAGCGGCAAAGATCCCACCAAGGTCGATCGCAGCGCCGCCTACATGGCCCGCCACGTCGCCAAGAACATCGTCGCCGCGGGCCTGGCCGAACGATGTGAAGTGCAATTGGCCTATGCCATCGGCGTGGCCGAGCCGGTCAGCGTGTACGTCGACACCGAAGGGACCGGCCGCATCGAAGACGCGAAGATCTGCCAACTCGTCCGCGAGATGTTTCCGCTCTCGCCGGGCGGAATCATCAAGTACCTCGACCTGCGCAGGCCGATCTATCGCAAGACCGCGGCCGGCGGGCACTTCGGCCGTTCCGAACCGGAGTTCACCTGGGAGCACACCGACAAAGCTGCCGATCTGGCCGAAGCCGCCGGCCTCAGCCTGGCCACCGCGCCGGTAAAGCGGCCGAAAAATAGAGGTCGGCGCTCGACCCCTCTCCCTCCAGGGAGAGGGCAGGGTGAGGGTTTGTCGGAAGCCGAATTTGATTTTCGTGCGATCCTAGGGTCGGTCGAACGCGGAAGCCGCTTTGCATTCGTTCCCAAGCGGTCAATGCGGCAGACCGGCGCTCGACCCCTCTCCCTTCAGGGAGAGGGCAGGGTGAGGGTTTGTCGGAGGCCGAGTTTGATTTTCGTGCATTGGTAAGGGTCAGGCGAGCGCGGAAGCCGCTTTGCATTCGTTCCAAGGCACAGCGCTGCGGCAGACCCGGGAAAGATTCCGTCGACATGCCGCATCCGTCCACCTTGCCTCGAGTTTCAACCCGCGCCGCAAATCGCATCCGGCAGCGCGCCCGACTGTCGACGCCGGCGCACGCGGCGAATCGGCCGACTTTCGATTTTTCGGCCTGCCGAGTGGTCGCGGCAGCGATCTTTCGCGGGCTGCTGCTCACCGCGTCGCTGTTGGTCGTACTGGTGATTGCTCGTCGCCTGGCCGGCGCGCTCGTTGAGCCGTTGCCCACGCCCGGCCTGCTGGCGTTTGGAATATGCCTGGCGATCTGGGCCGTCGCGGCACACCGGTGGCTGGCAAGCCGCTATCCGGGTGGCCGAACCTGGGGCAGGTCCTGCGTATGGCTGCCCCCCGCCGTGCTGCTGGCGATCTGCTGGGCGCTGCTCTTGCCCGGCTCGTCGGCCCTGGGCGCCGCCGGCCTGATCGCCGAGTTGGCCGTCGCCGAAACGGCCGCCTGGGTTCTATGGCGGCGGCGCCGGACGGCTTCGCAGCGGCCGGCCGCCGACTTGTCCGCCGAGGCCCGCGCCGCGGGCGGCCCTGCGCACTTGGGCGATCCCACGGAGGAGGTGCTCGCCGAGACCGTTCGTCAACGCGATTTCGACTCGCGCGAAACGATCCGCGGCTGGCTCCGCGCGGAGTTTGCCGCCGGACAGCGGACGGCGAGCCTGCATGTGGCCTTTTGCCCGGCGCTGGCCGGTCGGCCGAGCTGCGAAGCCGAGCAAGTCGAAGGGCCGCCGGCCACCGTCCGCGTTGCCCAGGTGTTGCCCTATGGGGCGCGGATCGACGTCAAACTCGAAGCACCGGCATCTCGCCCGCTAGCGGTGCGGATCGAATTTGCGGCCACCGCCGCCGCGGATGCCGCGCCGGTCGATTAGCGTACAATGTTAGGGCCGCCGGCCGCGGCGTGTCACCGATCTGCGTGTATCCGCGTTGATCGGCGTTCATCTGCGTTTACCCGTCATTGCCCCCGCCCAACGATTTGGCATAGCCGTGGAACTGCTGGACGGCTGACCTGCACTTGAAATGAGAACCGAAAGCAACCGCAGATAAACGCAGATATTCGCAGATACGAGGAGCGATGTAGAAGCGGCATCTTGCCGCTTCACTCGTCGAACCGCCAGACGGCTGAGTTGGGCTCGAAGCGGGATCCGATAGTAGCAGCAAATGAACGCAGATACAAAGATGGACGGGGAGAGCGAGAGGGCCACGCCCATGAGCGAACCCACACCGCGCGAACGCCGCTGTTTTCGATTCAGCCTGCGAACCATGCTGCTGACGAGTATGCTGATCGCCGCGGTGTTCGGCTGGACGGTGCGAGAAGTCCGCGAGCAGGCGATCGCCGTCGCAGCGCTGGAGGAAATGGGCTGCCGCGTCCATTACGACGATTCCGTCAGGCCGGAAACGATTGTCGAGTGGCTGAGAAAAATAGTAGGCGAGGCGAAATTTCGCAATATTGATGGCGTCGACTGCAGCAGTTCGAAAACCAACGACAGCGGCCTTGCGCCCTGAGTCCTTTCATCAGCTTAACTCGCTGGACCTCAGCGGAAGTCAGGTCACCGACGCCGGACTAGTGAACCTCGAAAAACATAGTCAGCTTTGGTCGCTGAATCTCCGCGGAACGGGCGTCACGGGCACGGGGCTTGCAAATTTGCGGGGGTTGAATTCGCTCAGGACCCTGGACATCGACGCCAATCAATTGACGGCCTCCGGGATTGGCCACTTGCGAGAGCTCGCCCTGCTTACCCATCTGACAATCGGCGGGTCTCGAGCGATCGACGACGAACTCATGCACCTCGCGGAGCTACGCACACTTCGATACCTGAACCTCCTGAAAGCTCAAATCACAGACGCCGGGCTGGCGAATCTGCAAGGGCGGAGCCAACTCACATACCTGAAACTCGCCGGAACACAGGTAACGGACGTCGGACTGGCACATCTGGGCGGACTAACGAAGCTTGATGGACTCATGCTTATCGGAACCCACGTCTCCGACGCTGGACTGGAAAATCTGTTGGGCTTGACCGTGCTGACCGAATTGAGGCTCGACGGAACGCCCATCACCGACGCGGGCCTCGTGCACCTGCAGCGACTGAGCCGGCTGCGCGAGTTGCACCTGAGCGAAACGCAAATCACCGACGCCGGGCTGGTGTCCCTCCACGGGATGGCGCATCTCGAAATCCTGGTTCTCCGCGACACGCGGGTGACCGACGCCGGCGTGGAACAACTCCAAGCCGCATTGCCGAAGGCATACATCGTCCATAGCGAAATCAACGAACGCCCGGACTGATTAAATACTGTGCCGGCGAAAGCGCCCCATGATGCAAGACGGCCGGCCCGATCCGGCCCGCCTCACGCCTCGCGCATCTCCGTCCCCAGTTCCTCTTCGTCCGCCGATTCGGTCGTCAGCCGGCACTGGGGCAGACTTTCCAGGAATAACCGGCCGTAGGGCTTGGTGCGCAACCGCGGATCGAGGATCACGACCATGCCGTGATCGCGGGCCGAACGGATCAGCCGCCCAAAGCCCTGCTTGAGCTTCAAGATCGCCTCGGGCAGTTGATACTCCGTGAACGGATTGCGGCCGGCGGCGCGGATCGCCTCCAGCCGGGCCTCGAGCAGCGGCCGGTCGGGAACGCTGAACGGCAGCTTGGTGATGATCACGTTCGCCAGCGCGTCGCCTGGCACGTCCACCCCTTGCCAGAAACTGTCGGTGCCCATCAGCACACCGCGGGGGTTGGCCTTGAATCGCTCGATCATCGTGCTCCGCGGCACGCCGTCGGCCTGGCAATACAGCGCCAGGTCGCGCTCGGCCAGCCAGCCGGTCAGCCCGGCCGCCACGCGCTTCATCGCCTCGTAACTGGTGAACAAAACGAAGCAATGTCCGTCGGTCCGGCCGGCGAACCGCCGGATCATCTCGACCGTGCGGCGCTGATAGCGGTTGCTGTCGGACGGGTCGGGCATGCCGTCGACCAGGATCAATTCGACCTGCCGGGCGATAGTCGAACGGGCTGCCCAGCGGCGGGCCGTGGCCTGGGTCAGGCCGACGCGGGTTTTGAAGAAATCGAACGAGCCTTGCCGGCCCACGGTCAGCGTGGCGCTGGTCATGATGACGCTGGGCACTTTGCCGAAGAGTTCCTTGCGCAGGGCGGGCCCCACGTCCAGCGGCGCCGCCGCCAGAGTGAGCCGCAATCGGCCCCGGCGGCTGCGCGACGCATCGGCCCAGTACACGGTGTCGGGCGTCTGCTGCGTGCGCCACGATTCGAGTTGGCCGGCCAGGCCTTGCAAACGGTCGGCCGCCGAGACGAAATCCTGCCGCTCGATCTCTTTGAGGTTTCCCCCGGCCGAGCGCAGCAGCCCAGCCAGACTTGTCAGGCCGGGGCTGAGCCGGTTGAGTGCGATCACCGTGCCCGGCACGCGGCGCTGGCTTTGCCCTGCCGGGCCAACCAGGCGTGGACGTCGGCAAAGAATTCCTCGGCCAGGTGCCGGCAATGATCGACGCTCATTTGCGCGTCGCGCAGCTTGTGGTGGACCAGCAGGCCGCGGTTGGTGCGGTCGTTGTAGAGTTTCGAGAGCAGGTAGTCGACTTGCCCGCTCGTGGCGCTGGCCCCAGGTGGTCGCTGGCGACCGCTTCGAGCGTGTGGGCCTCGTCGAAGATCGCTGCCTGATAGTCGGGCAGGATGCTCACGCCCTCGCGCCGCAGGGCCAGATCGCTGAAGAACAGGGCGTGGTTGACCACCAGCAACTGGGCGTGCTGCATGCGCCGCCGGGCCGAATAGTAGAAGCACTTGGCATACGTCGGGCATTTGCGGCCCAGGCAGTTGCCGCTGTCGCTTTGGACTTCGTCCCAAACGGTGGCAACCGGCTGATGCTCGAGGTCGGCGAGCGAGCCGTCGTGCGTGCTGCCCGACCAGTCGATCACCTCGCCCAGGTCGGCGAACTCCTCCTCGCGATGAAACAGGCTGGCAGCCCGTTGGGCGGCATTGTTCATCCGCCGCAGGCTCAGGTAGTTGCGTCGCCCCTTGACCAGCACGGCCGTGAATTCGCAGGGCATCACGCTCCGCAGCAGTGGCAGATCCTTGTGGATCAACTGCTCCTGCAGACTGATCGTGTGCGTGGAAATGACGATCCGCTTGGGCAGGGCCTCGCTCGATTCGGCCGTGGCCAGGATGGCAGGCACCAGATAGGCGAAGCTCTTGCCCACGCCCGTGCCGGCCTCGGCGATCAGGTGCCGGCGTTGGGCCAGGGCGTCGGCGACGGCGTCGGCCATTTCGAGCTGTTCGCGGCGCTGCTCGTAGTGGTCGAGCCGCGCGGCAATGCGGCCGGAGGGCCCCAGGATTTCGGCGGAAGAAAGCATGGCGCCTTCGCGTGGGTGTGGCTGCTGATGCATTCAGAGTAACAGTTCGCAGGGCGAGGGCGAAAGGCGGAAGGATGAAGGCGGAAGGATGAAGGCGGAGGGATGAAAACCGCCGGAGGAAAGCAAATCGCCGGCAGTCAACGACTGCCGCAGCGTATGGCCGGACAGTGCGCGGGGCCGGCGCTTCGTCCTTTCCGGCGAAAAACCCGGCCCGGAAAAACACTCCCCGGAAAAAAACCCGGCCCAGGCATGTATTTCGACGCCGCGTTTGCTATTCTGCCTCGGGCCGTCAACGATTGTTGCCTGAGCGCACTTTTCAACCGGGCCGCGGCGCACGGCCTGAGCAACGGGAGCAACCATGCCGATCGAATTCCGCTGCACGAAATGCAGCAAATTGTTGCGCACGCCGGACGAAACGGGGGGCAAGCAAGCCCGCTGTCCGCAGTGCGGCACGATCTTGAGCATTCCCGTCGGCCGGCCGGCGGCAGCCGAACCGGCGCCCGCACTGTCACCGGCGGCGCCTTTGGGCGAGGGTTTGGCATTTGCCCCCGCTCGACCGGCATCGGCCAATCCCTATCAGGCGCCGATGACCAGCGAGGCAGCGCCGCCGCAGATCTCCGCTGGCAAGCTCGTATTCGGCGACGCGTACGGCCGCGCGTGGCACATTTTTAGCCGCCGCGCGCCGCTTTGCTTCCTGGTGGTGGTGGTGGCATTTGCGCTTAGTTATGGGGTTGCCTTTGGTCTGGGTCTCGCGTCGACGCAGCTCGTCTTGCTCGGGGTTCCTTGGGCGCTCTCGCGTGCGGGTTCCTTTATTCTCGCGATGCTGTTTCAGTGGTGGCTCACTTCCGGCCAAACTTACTTCTTCTTGAATGTAGCCGGTGGGAAACAGGCGAATCTTGCCAATGTTTTTGCCGGCACCCGTGGTTCCTGAAGATCATCGTCACCACGATCCTGTTTGTCGTTGGCTTCGCGATCGGCTGGATTCTGTTGATCGTGCCCGGGATCATCGTCGGGCTGATGTGGTCGCAATATACGTACTTGATCGTCGATCGCAATCAGGGCCCGCTGGAAGCCTTGCGGACTTCTCGTGCCATCATGCGGGGCAACAAAGTTGCGCTTTTCGGCATCTGGCTGGTGACGCTCCTGCCCGTGATGTTCGCGGCGGTGGCCGTCGCGATCGCCTCGCGGGGAGCAGCTCCGTGGATGGTGCAACTGGGCTCCCAGTTGGTTGTCCTGGTCGTGATGCCCTGGTTCTACGTTTTGGCCGCCGTTTGCTACCTGATCGTGACCGGACAACCGACGGCCGACCGGGCGGCAGGAACTCCAGAGGGGGGATGAAGCGCTCGCTCAAGCCGGGCGCTGGGTCCGCTGCACGCCGGGTCTCGAATGTGCCGGCGGATTGCGGCGCGAATTCCCGTCCGGACGGCGGCCCGCACAGCCGCTACCGCGAATGGCACTCGGTTAAGGGCTGTAGGAGGCGACTCCGATCGCCGACATGCGAGCCAAACGAGTGCGAATCGGCGATCGGAATCGCCTCCTACAAACGGAGATGTTCCGTAACCGAGTGCCATTCGCCGCTACCGCCGCTTTGGCGCGATCAAGTCCGTTTCCGGACTGCTGGCCGTGGCGTACAGCTTTTTTGGGATCCGGCCCGAGAGATAAGCCAATCGCCCGGCCACGATGCCGGCCTTCATCGCCAGGGCCATCGAAAGCGGATCGGCCGCATGGGCAATGCCCGTGTTGAGCAGCACCCCGTCGACGCCCAGCTCCATCGCCACGGTTACGTCGCTGGCCGTGCCCACGCCCGCATCGACGATCACCGGATAGTCGGGATCGCCGTCCTTGAGATATTCCAGGCAGATGCGGATGTTGTTGGGATTGAGGATTCCCTGTCCAGAGCCGATCGGGCTGCCGGCCGGCATCACGCTGGCGGCGCCGGCCTGCTTGAGCCGCCGGGCGACGATCGGGTCGTCGCTCGTATAGCACAACACCTGAAAACCCTCGGCGACGAGTTTTTCGGTGGCTTCGAGCGTGGCGACCGGGTCGGGCAGCAGCGTCTTGGCGTCGGCGAGCACTTCCAGCTTGACCCAGTCGGCCCCCGGGTTTTCCAGCCCCAGCAGGATCTCGCGGCCCAGCCGGGCGACGCGGATGGCGTCGTCGGCCGAAAAGCAGCCGGCCGTGTTCGGCAGCAGCGTGTAGCGGCTGGTATCGACGTGGTCGAGAATGTTCTGGCCCTGGGCGTTGAGCAGCCGTTCGCGGCGGACGGCCACCGTGATGCAATCGGTGCCGCTCAGGCGCAAGCGCTTCGGCCATCAGCTCGTAACTGGCATATTTGCCGGTGCCCACGATCAGCCGGCTGGCCAGCGTATGCGTGCCGATTTGCAGCTTGTCCCCGACTTGCACGTCTGTCGCCACGCGTTAACCTCCTCCGACCAGGGTCACCACTTCGATCTCGTCGCCCGGCTCCAGCCGGCGCTCGGCATGCAGGCCGCGGGGAATCAGTTCCAGGTTGACTTCCACGGCCACTTGTCGCGAGTCGAGTTCGAGCTCGGCCAAGAGCGCGGCAATGCTGGTACCCGTCGGGCGCTTCGCGCGGCCTGCCGTTAACCGTAATTTCCACGCTTCGTCGCCACCAAGAGAGCCGGGCCATCGAGACTGGAATCCATGCTGGGCACCGGCATTGTAGAAGTCACCGGCGCGGCCGGTCAAGGATCGCTCGGCGGGCCAGCCACGCGAACCCGAACGATAATCGAGCCCGGGCAACGGCGGCCAGGCAGCGGAGCATTCACAAAGTGCCGCGCTCGAAACCTGGCCGGCATTTCATACAATCGAAGGTGGTTTTGTCAAAGCTTGCCACCCGGCAACCGAATACTTGCTTGGGATCGCTCCGCGGCTGGCCCTGAGTGCCCCGCGGTTCGCCGCAATCGGTTCTTCGAGACTTGCTCGATCGATGCAGTCCAATCCAGACACCCACAATCCGTTCGCTTGCCCCCATTGCGGGGCCATGCAGCCGCGGTTCGTCAGCCGCGCGGGCCTGCCGGCAAAGTGCGCCGAATGCGGCGCCAAGTTCGTCGTCGGCGTGCCGAGTCACCTGCCGCCCGCGCATCGCGAAGCGGGCAGCGAAGCGGCCGACGAAGCCGACGCCTACGAGCTCGAGCCGCCGCTGGTCCGTGGACCGACGCCGATGTTCAGCGACGACGAGCTCAAGCCGGCGGCCAGGCCGGCACCCGGCCCGCGGACCGAAGTGTCGCTAGAACCGGTCGGCTACGACTCCGACGCGGCCCGCGAGGCCCGGCTGTTTCGCTTTCGTCATGCGCCGGACGCGCCGCCGAAGGTGGTTTTTCTTTCCGGCGTGTTCGACTTTCCCTGGCAACCCGGCGTATGGCCGCGATGGATCGCGATGTCGGCAGCTTTGATTATCGATGCCATGTTCGTCATCCCGACGCTGTCGCTGCTCGGATTGCTTTCCGACGGTGGCGCGAAGCGGGAAATGATTCAAGGCTTGCTGCTGGGCTTGCCCGCCCTCTTGGTCACCCTGATCGCAGCGGGCTATATCACGGCCTGCTTGCTGGCGGTGATCGAAGACACGGCCAGCGGCTGCGATCGAATCCAGGAGTGGCCCGAGTCCGACTGGCGCGAATGGATCTTCACGATCCGGATTCCGCTGCTGGCCGGCTTCGGATCGCTGCTGGCCGGCAGCGCGCTGGAACTGCTTGCCGGCGAGTGGAACCTGGCCGCCGATCTGGCGGCGATGATCGTTTTTCCGATCCTGCTGTTGTCGATGCTGGAAACCGGTTCGGCCTGGGTGCCGATCAGCGGCGCGATCCTGAAGACCTGCACGCGCTGGTGGTGGGCCTGGCTGCTGTTCTATGCCGAGACCGGCGCGATCTTGCTCGTCTGGTCTTGGGTCTTACGGTTTACGGTGGCCCATTGCCCGTCCATCGCGCTGTGGATCGTTGCGCCGATCACGATTGCCGGTCTGCTGATCTCTGCGCACCTGCTGGGTCGCCTGGCCTGGTACACTTCCTGGGAAGAGGAGGAGCCCGACGCCGAAGAGGCCTCAACCGCCGATACCGAGGAATCCGCCCCGTCGTGAGCGGCAGCGGTTTGTCGATCCACCTAAAGCGCGAGCGAAAAATAACTTCAGCTTCTGGCAGACCCTCACCCTACCCTCTCCCTGGAGGGAGCGGGGTTGAGCGCCAAAGTTATATTTCGTTCACCCATTACAACCGCCGATACCGAGGAATCCGCCCCGTCGTGAGCGGCAGCGGCTTTATCCCGCCATGAAAACCAGCCGCACTCGCCGATTGCCCGCCTTCTTCACGCAAGTCATCGGCTCGCTCCCCAGGCCGCAGGCCGTTCGCGATCTGCTGGCCGCCCGCGGCCGCACGCAGGACGAGGGGTCGCTTTCCGAGTTCGAGCGGGCAATCGATCCGCGGGCGCTCGACGAAATGGTGGCCTTTGCCATCCGCGTGCAAGAGCAGGCCGGCCTGGACGTGGTCAGCGACGGCGAATGGCGGCGCAGCCATTACATCGGCGAATTCCTCAGCCGGGTGGGCGGATTCGAAAAAATCCGGCCCTACGAGCACCAGGGTGAAAAAAAACTCACAGACGTGGTCGTTCGCCGCATGCGGGCCGCCGAGCCGGTCTTTGCCCGCGACGCCGCCTATCTGGCCGGCCACACCGACCGCGTCACCAAGTTCGCGCTGCCCAGCCCGTTCCTGATCGCCGTGCGCTACTGGCACCAGGATTTCAGCCGCGAGGCCTATCCGACGCTGGAGCATTTCATGGATCACCTGGCCGACCTGCTGGCCCGCGAGGCCCGGGCGGTCGCCGCTGCCGGCATCGACATCGTCCAACTCGACGACCCGGCCCTAGCGTATTTTTGCGATTCTCGGTTGACCGCCGGCCAGTCGATCCACGACGAGCGGCTGCGGCGCGTGTGGAATATCGACCGGCAGTTTCCGCAAGCGCTCCAGGCGATCTCGCGGGTGGTCGAATCGCTGCCGGCCGAAGTTCACCTGCACTGTTGTCATAGCGTCTACAAGCGGCAGAGCGACGTTCGCGGCGACTACCGGCCGATTCTGCCGCGGTTTGCCGGCGCCAAGATCGATCGGCTGAATCTCGAGTTCGCCTACGAGGGCACCGGCGACGCCAGCGATTTGGACTTGCTGCCCCCGGGCATCGACCTGGGCATGGGGGTGGTCGATGTGCGGACCGAGCAGCCGCAAACCATCGAAGCGATCGAGTCGCTCGGCGCGGCCGGGGCCGAACGCATCGGCGCAGCGCGGATGGCGCTCAATCCCGACTGCGGCTTTGCTCCGGGCGCCGGCGAGCCGCCGACGTTGGACGAGGCCTACGAAAAGCTCAAGCGGCTGGTGGCCGCGGCCCGGCGGCTGCGCGAGCGATTTGCGACCTGAAGGGCCGCGCGAGCTGTTCGCGACGTGAAGCGGCAGCGGGGCGAAGCGCGGCTTCGTCGCTCAACTCCTCGCCCTGCAGGGAGAGGGCAGGGTGAGGGTGTCCCCGAATGCGGCCGATTGCCTCTGTTTTCATCCTTCATCCTTCTGCCTGCATCCGTTCGCGCCAGCGCCGATTGACATCCTGCCGGAATCCGGGAGACAATAACGGGCCTGCGGCTCCCTTCTTTGCACTGGTCTTGCCGGACGGGCGGCCATGGCCGAAGCGTTTGATCCTTATCACATCTGGCTGGGCATTCCGCCCGAGGATCAGCCGCCGCATCACTACCGCCTGCTGGGCGTCAAGGCGTTTGAGACCAACGCCGACGCGCTCGAAAGTGCCGCGGATCAGCGGATGGTCCATGTGCGCTCGTTCCAGGGCGGCAAGCACTCGGCCGAATCTCAAAAGCTGCTGAACGAGTTGGCCGCCGCCCGGCTTTGCCTGCTCAGCCCGGAAAAGCGCCAGGCCTACGACCGGGAGCTGAAGGCCAAACTGGCCGCCGAAAAACCTCCGAAGGCGCCACCGCGTCCAGCCGCGACCAGGCCGCTGGCCATGGCCCGGCCGCTGTCACCACAGCCGTCGGGGCCGGCCGTCGAGCCGGCAGTTTCGCTGGGATTCGACCCACTCGCGCAAACGTCCACGCGCCGATCGCCCAAGCAACGCCGGTCGAACACATCGCCGGCGATCTATGCGGGCGTCGGCTTGGGGCTTGTCGCCGTGGTGGCTGTCGCCTGGATCGCAATCGGCAGCGGCGGCGACGAAAGTCGACTGGTCGCCACACGCCCGGCCGGAGTTCCGCCCGCAGACCCAACTGCCGACGCAGACCACGAGCCCGATCTGGCCCCGAGCCGACCGGCCGGTTGGCCCGCGAAAACAGAAAATAAGCCGGTCCTGGATCCGAATGTCGCACAGCCTGAAACGGACAAGTCGTCTGAGCCGCGCGAGTTGGCCGAAGAGGATGAAGGCGAGATGACAGTGCCGCCGGCGGACGCGACTGATGACATGGCTGCCGATGATCGGCCCGAGACGCCGGGGCACGACCAATCTGGCCAGGACCGGTCGGACAGCCAGGGCCGCACGGTCACGGCCGACACGCTCGTCTTGTGGAACTCTCACAACAACGACTGGAACGACCGCGGCATGCGGAGCTGCAACGTCGAGCTGCGCCAAGTCGGGCAGGTCGTTTGGTCGCAGAAGGGCGTGCCATTGGACTGGAAAAACGATGAGGATCCGGCGACCACGATCGCTTTGCCGAAGATTCCGTTCGACGCGCTGCGCGTCGAAACGGTCTCGTTCCAAGGCCTAGGATCGTCACTTTCTGAGATCGAAGTCTTTCGCGGCAAGACCAATCTGGCGCGGGCAGGCCGGTGACGGCCAGTGGCTCTCACAATGCGGCTCCGCTGCCAGACGCCGTTGTCGACGGCGTTCGAGACTCGGCGCGGCGCATGTTCGGCTACTGGGTGGCCCCAGACCGCGAAAACGCCTGGGTGGAGGTGCAGGTCGCTGCGCCGGCGAGTTCGAACAAATCGCCGGACGAAGAGCCGCTGGCGCCATCGGCCGCCAGCAAAACGGGCGGGGCTGGCGGCGTCGTCGCCGACAGGCTGGTGGTGTGGAATTGCCGCAACAACCATTGGCAGGATCGCGGCATGTTGAGCTGCAATGTCGAACTGCGCAAGGCCGGCAGCGTCGTCTGGTCGAAGCCGGCCATCCCGCTCAACTGGAGCGCCGACGCAGATCCGTCGACAACGATTCGCTTGCCGAAAATCGCTTTCGACACGCTGCGCGTCGAAACGGCCTCGTACCAACTCATGGGACCGGCACTTTGCGAGATCGAAGTGTTCCGCGGTTCGACCAACCTGGCGCGCGGCATGCCGGCTTCCGCCAGTGGCTCTCATGCCGACGGCACGCCACCGGCGGCCGTTGTCGACGGCATCAAAGACTCTTCGCAACTTGGCGTGGGCTATTGGACAGCGCCCGACCATCAGCGTGGTTGGGTCGAATTGCAGCTCGCCACACCCAGGGCCCCGAGCGGCGATCCAGCGGTTGCGCGGCCGGAAGAAGTTGCCTCTAGCAAGCCGAGCAAATCGGGTGTCATCGCCGACAAGCTGGTTTTGTGGAATTGCAACGGCTTTCGCGAGAAAGACCGTGGCATGCTGAGCTGCAACGTCGAGTTGCGCAGGGGCGGCAAGGTCGTTTGGTCTAAGAAAGCGATCCCTCTCGAATGGAGCAAAGACGTAGAGCCCCCGACCACGATCCCGCTGCCGAAAATCGCCTTCGACGCGCTGCGCGTCGAGGCGGTCACGTACCACGACTGGGGCCCGGCCCTCTGCGAAGTGGAAATATTCCGTGACGACGTCAACCTGGCTCGCGGGAAACCCGTGATCTCCAGCGGGAATTACGACGCGCGTTTTCCGGCGGCCTCCGTTGTCGATGGCATTCGCGACTCGTCGCAATTCACCGTCGGATATTGGGAGGCACCCAACCACCAGCTTGCCTGGATCGAGGTACAGGTCGCCGCCCCGTCGGCCCCGGGCGGCAAGGCGGTGTATTTGTCCGACCTTCCGGTCGCTGAGAAACGAATTCATTGGTCCAGGCAGTTATCGGAGGAGAACCCGGTTGGGGGCGTGACGAGCTCGCACTCCCTATTCATGCACGCCATTCCCACCGGCTCGTCGCAGGTGGCTTTTGGTCTCGACCAGAAATATCAGACACTTTCCGGCGCCGCCGCTATCGCCGATTCGGCAGGCGCTGGCAGCATGTCACCACTGACATTTAGAATCCTGGGCGATGGAAAAGAGCTATGGCGCGCAACGCTGCAAAAAGCTGGAGCGAAGCAATCACTCAGCGTTCGTGTGGGCGGCGTCAGCAAGCTTGAATTGTTCGTCGATTGTCCCGGCAGCGGCGACGCGGGCCATTCGATTTGGGTCGATTTGGAATTGACGCGGGCTGGTGCGGCGGCCGGTGGGGGTGGCAAGGCGCGAGCGGCAGACCAGTCGTCGCAACGCAAGAGCAGCCAGCCGAGCAAAGCTGGCGGTGTCGTCGCCGATAAGCTTGTGTTGTGGAATTGCCACTGTAACCAGTGGAAGGATCGTGGGATGCTGACCGCCAATGTCGAGCTGCGCAAAGCCGGCAACGTCGTTTGGTCGAGGGAGGGAGTCGCGGTGGCTTGGAGCAAAGACGACGAGCCGGCGACGACGATTCCCCTGCCGAAAATCGCCTTCGACGCGCCTCGCGTCGAAACCGCCTCGTTTCACGGAGAGGGCACCGCCCTCTGCGAGGTCGAAATAATGCGCGGAAGCACCAATCTAGCTCGCGGAAAGCCTGTGACTGCGAGCGGGTCTCACACCGCGTCACTATCAGCTGACGCCGTTGTCGATGGCATTAAGGACTCTTCGCAGCCTACCGCCGGGTACTGGCAGGGCCCCAACCGCGAGCTTGCATGGGTTGAAATCCAGGTGGCCCCGCGGTCGGCGCCCCTCCGCAAGACCGTCTATTTGTCCGATCTGCCGGTCGCTGAGTCGCGAATTTTCGCCGAGGCCGTGCTGTCCGACCGGCACCCGGTGGGCGGCGTGAAATGCGACCACAGCCTGTCCGTGCATCCGGACCACGGCAGTTCGTCGCGCGTGGTCTTCATGCTCGACAAGAAGTATCTGACGCTTTCTGGCGCCGCCGCCATCGGCGACACGCCTGCAATGAGAAGTGCCACGCCGTTGACGTTCCGAATCGTGGCGGACGGCAAAGAGTTATGGCGTAAAGCGATCCAGGAGGCCGGGACCAGGCATCCGCTCCAGGTGAGCGTCGATCGGGTCACAAAGCTCGAACTGTTCGTCGATTGTCCCGGCTCCGCCGACTATGCCCATGCCCTGTGGGTCGAATTGGAAATGACCCGGGCCGGCGCAGCGGCCAAGGTGAAGGCAACCAAAGCGCAGTGAGCGATACGGAGGTCGGGTCGGCCGTGGGGCCGCGGGTTGCCGGGGCGACTCCCTGGCCCCGTCAGGGCATTGGGCGAAAGCGCCGTAGGGTCCGCTGTGCGGACCATCGTTTTCGCTGCACCGCGCACATGGTCCGCACAGCGGACCCTACACGCTTTGTCGTTGCACCGCGCACACGGTCCGCACAGCGGACCCTACGCGACCGAAGAATTACCTCTCCCTGCCGCACGGACACCCTCACCCTACCCTCTCCCTGCAGGGAGAGGGGTTGAGCGCAGAAACGATTCTTCGCCGCGGCGCTCAGTCTGCCTTGCGCGCCGGTTCGGGTGCGCCGTTGCCGGCGGCAACGGTCCGCGGCGGGGCTTCGTGGGCTTCGCCGCCCAGCTTGATCAGCGACTCTGGCAGCTCCACGCCGCCGATGTCGCGCAGCACCTGCATCATCGGCGGCATCGTGCTGGCCATGCTGTGCAGAAAACTGGCCGTGTTGCTCTTGCCGCTGGCGCCGCCGTTCTCCCAAACGATCACTTTGTCGAACTTGATGTTCGAGATGGCCTGGGCCGACGTTTCGGCCAGCTTGTCCAGATGCTCGAGCATCAGGAGCTGGAAGGCCTCTTTGGCGCCGCCGCAAGCCGCGATGATCTGCTTGAGGCCCTCGCCCTTCTTGGCCAGAATTTCGTACTGGCCGCGGGCTTCGGCTTCGAGCTTGGCAAAAATGGCCTGGGCCTGGCCTTCGGCTTCGATCCGCCGCTTTTCGGCCTCGGCTTCGGCCTCGACGATGGTCTTGGCCTTTTGAGCTTTGGCCGGCGCTTCGAGCTCGGCCCGGCGTTCGGCTTCCACGCGCTCGGCGTCGGCCAGCGCGGCTTTGGCCATGGCCCGATTCTGGGCTTCGAGCACGGCCGCCTCGGCCTCGCGTTTGCGGCGTTCGCCCAGCTCGTAGGCTTCGGCCTTTTTGACCAGCAATGTGGCCTGCGAGCCGGCGATGATGGCCTGGGCCGTGTTTTCGCCTTCGATGGCCTTGGCCTCGGCGTTGGCCAACGAGACGCGCATCGTCTGCTCGCGCGTTCTTCACCTTCGCGTCGCGATCGAAGCCCGACGACTGCTCGCCCACTTTTTGATCGCGATCGAGCTCGGCCAGCCGCACGGCTTGCTCGCGTTGGGCCTCGCGGGTGCCGATGTCGCGCAGCTTGTTGGCGTTGGCCACCTGGATCACGCGGTCGCGCTCGGCCTCGGCCACGCGGGTCTCGCCCATCCGCTCCTGCTCGGCCACGTCGCCGCGGGCTTGTTGGATGGCCTGGCTGGCGGCCTTCTGGCCGATGGCGTCGATATAGCCCGACTCGTCCTGGATATCCGTCACGTTGACGTTGATCAGTACCAGGCCGATCTTTTTCAGTTCGGGTTCGAGCGAGCTTTGGATGTGGTGCAGGAACGTTTCGCGGTCGCGGTTGATGTCCTCGATGCGCATCGAGGCGATCACTTGCCGCAGTTGGCCGAAGATGATTTCCTCGGCCTGCTTGCGCACCTGGGAGGCGTTCTGACCCAGCAAGCGGATGGCGGCGTTCTGCATCTCGTCCGGCGCGGTGCCGATGGCCACGGTGAACACGCTGGGCACGTTGACGCGGATGTTTTCCATCGACAGCGCCGCGCAGTGGAATCTCGATCTGGATCGGCTCCAGGCTGAGATAGCTGTAGTCCTGGATCAACGGCCAGACGAACGACGCCCCGCCGTGGATGCAACGCGCGCTGTCGCCGCGCCCCACCTTGCCGTAGATCACCAGCACGCGGTTGCTCGGGCAGCGTTTGAAACGCCGGGCCACAAACATCAACGTGCCCAACAGCAGCAGCGCCAGGGCCACGCACATGGCGGCCACAAACGGATAAGGACCAACGGACCTTTGGGCGAACAATGCGAGGGTGGTCATGAAATGTCTCGGGGATTATGAGTCGGGCCTGTTTCGAGCCGCCGGTATCACATTTTTGGATCGCGTGAAAAATAGCTTCGGCTTCATCCGGACCCTCACCCAAAACTACTCCTGGAGGGAGCGGAGTTGAGTGCCGAAGTTATTTTTCGTTCGCACCTTGGTGGCGCCGGACGGCCTTGTCGGCGGCGCGGAAAAGTTCGAATTCACGCATGGGCCCGCGTCTGGTGCAGGCCGGGACTGCCCGGATCCGCGGCCTCGGCCACCTCGACGATCCCTGGGCCGGCCAATTCGACGACGACTACCCGCGTGCCCGTCGGCAGCTGCGGACCGGCCGTCGTGGCTTCGTATTCGATCAGGCGGTTTTGCAGCGTGAGGTGGATTTTGCCCGCGCCGGCATGTGCGCCGGGGATGCCAAGATAAACGACTGCTTCGCGCCCGATGGCGCCGGCAATGCGCTGAGTGCCGTCGGCCTTGAGCCGGCCGAGGGATTGCATCAGATAAAAAACGGAGTACATGGCCGCGGCGCCGCTGGCCAGCGCAACCAATAGCGGCTGCGGCGCTGCGAGCTCCGCGCTTTCGGCGGCCAGGCCGGCGAGGCCGAAAAACACCATCGCCGCCACCACCGTGCGAAACGTGAGCACGCGGAACAGTACCGTCGAGTTGTGGCCCGTCGAGGTGTGCGGCTGCGGCTGCGCGTGGGGGCCAGCCTGATCGTTGGCCGCGCCGCCACTCGCATGCTCGGCGCTGATGCGGGCCGGCCGACCCGCCGTCGTTTGTGGCAACTTCGTGGCTGGCGAAATCGTGGCCGCCGACGTCGGCGCCCAAATCGTGATCGAATCCGCCGTGGCCAAAACCCATGAACCCCATGACGAACTGGGCCACGAGCAATGTTCCGCCGAGGACTGCCGAGATGACGAACAACATTTCCATGAGACCGAACCTCGCCGGGCGACCCTGCGTCTTTCCGAGGATATTTCGCCCGAACGGGCCAAAGATTGGTTGCACGCCAAGGGCGACTGGTTCAATCATCAGCCGCTCGCCGAGCGTTGTCAAATTCGCGGGTTGGGACTTGGGACGCGAGGGCTCGCAGCATCCCGGCGCCGGCGTTCGACTTATCTCGATTGCTCGGCGTGTAAAGGGGGTGTGAGCGAGGTCGGCTCGACCCATCGCCAAGGCCAGCAGCGACCATTACAATGCCACCTTTTCGTAGGCTCCGGCATTGTTAGCCGGCTAGCGAATTCAACTTCGGCCGAATGCTTTTTGCCCTCGCACGCCCCATGCCCAAACCTCGCTTGATGACGCCCGGACCCACGCAGGTGCCCGAGCTCGCGCGCCTGGCCATGGCCCGCGAGGTGCTGCATCACCGCACGCCCGAGTTCAAGGCCCTCTTCGCCGACGTGTTGGACGGCTTGAAATACGTCTTCCAGACGCAGAACGACGTGGTGGTGCTGTCCGCCTCGGGCACCGGCGCCATGGAAGCGGCGGTCGTCAATCTAGTGCCGCGGGGCGGAAAGGCCATCGTGCTCGATGCGGGGGTGTTCGCCCGGCGTTGGGCTCAGATTGCGCAAGCCTTCGGCATCGAAGTCGTCCGGCACGAAGTGCCCTGGGGGCAGGCGGTCCGTGCGGCCGACGTGGCCCGGATGCTGGCCGAGCACCCCGACGCCGTGGCTGTGCTGGGCACGCTGATGGAAAGCAGCACGGGCGTGGGTCACGACGTGCAAGCGATCGGCCGCGTGGTCCGCGAGAGCCAGGCGGTGTACGTGGTCGACGCGATCAGCGGGGCAGGGGCCATGGAGTGCCGCAGCGACGCTTGGGGCATCGACGTGCTAGTCGTCGGCTCGCAAAAAGCGCTGATGCTGCCGCCGGGCCTGAGCTTCTTGTCGGTCAGCGAAAAAGCCTGGCGGCAGATCGACCGCACCGAGCCGCAAGCGTTCTACTTCAATTTGTCGTTTCATCGCGACAAACTGCGCAGCGGTCCGGAGACGCCCTGGACCCCGGCCGTCACGCTGGTGGTCGGTCTGGCCGAAAGCCTGAAGCAGATTCGCGCCGCCGGCATCGAAGCGGTCTGGGCGCAGTGCGAAAAGCTGGGCCGGGCCACACGGGCCGGCGTGCAAGCCCTGGGGTTGGAATTGTTCGCCCAGCGGCCCGCCGCCGGTCTGACCGCCGTGAAGGTGCCGCCGGGCCTGGACGGCGGATTGCTGCTTGCTCGGCTGGAGAGCCGATTCGGCGTCAAGCTGGCCGGCGGACAGGACAAGCTGCGGGGCAAGATCTTTCGCATCGGGCACTTTGGCGCGCTCGACGAACTGGACGTGCTGGGCACCTTGGCCGCACTCGAGTTGACGCTGGCCGAATTGGGACAACCCGTCACACTGGGCGCGGCGGTGGCGGCCGCCGGCAATGAGTTGATGGAACGAGCAGGTTAACCGTACGCAGCGATGCCTGAGCAGCGCACGTCATCGGATTCCGGCCTGGCGCAGACCTTCACCAACGAGGAAGAACCCTCACCCTACGCTCTCCCTGCAGGGAGAGCGTAGGGCGTCGAACCGATAAAAGGATCGCGGAACTTAACCCCGAGTTGAATCATGCCCAAAGTCGTCGTCCTGGATACGCTGGCCCCCGAGGGGCTGGAACTGTTGGCCAAAGCGCCCGGCGTGCAATATGAAGTGCGCACCGGTCTGAAAGGCGACGCGCTCCGCTCGGCGCTGGCCGAGTTCGACGGCGCGATTTGCCGCAGCGGCGTCAAAATCACGGCCGACGCGCTGGAAGGCAATCGCCGCCTGAAGGCGATCGTGCGGGCCGGCGTCGGCACCGACAACATCGATTCGCGCGCTGCCACGCGGCTGGGCATCGTGGTCATGAACACCCCGGCCGGCAACACCCTCAGCACGGCCGAGCACACGCTGGCCATGATGCTGGCCCTGTCGCGCAACATCGCCCCCGCCTACCAAAGCCTGATCGAAGGCAAGTGGGACCGCAACCGTTACATGGGCACGCAGTTGGCCGACAAGACGTTGGGCATCGTCGGCCTGGGGCGCATTGGGCAGGCCGTCGCCGTGCGGGCTCGGGCCCTGGAAATGAAAGTCATCGGCTACGACCCGTTCCTGTCGCGCGAACGAGCCCAGGAGCTGGGCATCGAACTGGTGGCCAAAGTCGACGACATGATCGAGCACATCGATTATCTCACGGTACACACGCCGCTGACCGACGAGACGCGGCATCTGATCAGCACGTCGCAAATTCAGCGGATGGCGCAAGGCGCGCGGCTGGTTAACTGCGCACGCGGCGGAATCTACGACGAAGCGGCGCTGGTCGAAGGCTTGAAGAGTGGGCACTTGGGGGGCGTGGCGCTGGATGTGTATGCCGCCGAACCCTGCACCAACAGCCCGCTGTTCGGCATGCCGAACGTGCTCTGCACGCCGCACCTGGGCGCCAGCACCGAAGAGGCCCAGACGCAAGTCGCGATCGAAGGCGTCAACCTGCTGGTCGATTACCTGACCAGCGGCACGATTCGCCACGCGGTGAACTTCACGCCGATCGACGCCCAGACGCTGGGCGATCTGCGCGGCTATTTGGACGTCGGCTACCGGCTGGGTTTGCTGCTGGCCCAGTTCGACACCGCCTCGCTCCGGCGCTGCACGCTCCACTATCGCGGCGAAGTGGCCGGCAAGAACACGCGGCTGATCACCGCCGCTTTTGCCGCCGGTTTGCTGTCCAACGCGCTGGAAGAGTCGATCAACATCGTCAATGCCGAAGTGTTGCTCCGCGAGCGCGGAATCGAGCTGGTCGAGCAAACTCGGGCCGATCTGGGGGCATTCAGCTCGGTCGTGGCCGCTGAAGTGACCACTGAAGTTCACACCCACCAGGCGGCCGCCACCGTCTTTGGCACCGGAATGCTCCGGCTCGTGCAGTTGGACGGCTACCCGCTGGACGCCTACCTGGACGGGGTGCTGATGATTTTCGGCCATCGCGACGTGCCGGGCATCATTGGCGCGGTGGGCACGATTTTCGGGCGGCACGAGGTGAATATCGCCCAGATGGCCGTCGGCCGGGCCAGCAAAGGGGGCGATGCGGTCGGCGTGCTGAACCTGGATGTCATGCCGCCGCAAGCGGCGCTCGACGAGGTCCGGGCCCATCCGGCGATTCAGCGGGCCGTGGTCATCAAGCTGCCGCCGGCCGGCGAACGGCCGCCCTGGTTGGCGGGCTGAGCGGCCGCAGGCTATCATTCGCTTTCCGGACGCATGCCTCTTGGGGTTTCACCGCTTTGTTTTGCTAGTCCACAATGACCGGGACGCTCTTGGCCGCCCTTGCTCGCCTGCTCAGCGGTTCCAGCGTGCGGCTGGATCGACTGCCAGCCCGATACGTGCCAGAGAGTCTACTTTGCCAATCACACCAGCCACCTGGACGCGATCGTGGTCTGGTCGGCGCTGCCGCATACGCTGAGGGCGCTGGTGCGGCCCGTGGCGGCCAAGGACTACTGGGAGCAGGGCTACGTCCGCCGCTACCTGGCCCGCACGTTCAATGCGCTGTTGATCGACCGCACGGACATCAAGGTGCACCAAAGCCCGGTCGACCTGATGCTGCGCGAGATCGGCGACCGCTATTCGCTGATCGTGTTTCCCGAGGGGAGCCGCAATGCCGAGGCGGAGATCGCCGAGTTCAAAAGCGGCTTGTATTACCTATCGAAGAAACGGCCCGACCTGGAACTGGTGCCGGTACACATCGACAACATGAACCGCGTTCTGCCGCGGGGCGAATTCCTGCCGGTCCCGCTGCTGAGTTGCATCAGCTTCGGACCGCCGATGTGGCTCGAAGCGGGCGAGCCCAAGGTCGAATTTCTCAAGCGAGCCCGCGAGGCGGTCCGCCGGCTCAAGGATCTGTGATATGGACCCTGAAACCCTGGGACTGGTCGGCGGCGTGTTGGCCGTCCTGAGCTGCGCCACCGCGGTGGGCCAGTTCCTCAAGCAGCAGCGCGAGGTCGGGCTGAACACGGCCGTCGTCGAGACGTTCAACAACCGCATCCGGGCCTGGTGGCTGATGTGTACGGTGCTGGCCGCCGCGTTTCTGCTGGGCAGTTGGTCGCACGTCGCACGACCGTGGTGCTGTTCGGGCTGATCTCGTTTTGGGCCTTGCGCGAGTTCATCACGCTCACCCCAACGCGGCTGGGCGATCACCGCACGCTGTTCTGGGTGTTCTTCCTGTTCACGCCGCTGCAATACGTGCTGGTCGGGATGGACAAGTACGACCTGTACAGCATCTTGATTCCGGTGTACGCGTTTCTGTTCATTCCGGCCCGGGTGGCGCTGTCCGGCGATTACAAACGCTTCCTGGAGCGGACGGCCAAGATCCAGGCCGGATTGATGGTCAGCGTGTATTGCTTGAGCCACGCCCCGGCCCTGCTGTTTTTGCGGCTGCCCCGGCCCAGCGACGGCGGCGGCGGGCAGAACGCCCGATTGCTGTTTTTCTTCGTGCTGGTGGTGCAGCTCAGCGACGTGTTTCAATATGCCTGGGGCCGGCTAGCCGGCCGGCGGGTGATCGCGCCGGCGATCAGCCCGAACAAGACTTGGGAGGGATTCGTCGGCGGCGTGGCCAGCGCGACGCTGGTGGGCACGGCACTTTATTGGGCCACGCCGTTCAAGCCCTGGCACGCGGCCGGGCTGTCGCTGGTTATCTCGGTGATGGGCTTTTCCGGCGGCATGATGATGTCGGCCATCAAGCGCGACCGCGGCGTGAAAGACTACGGTACGCTGGTCGCCGGCCACGGCGGCGTACTCGACCGGATCGACTCGATCTGTTTCGCCGCGCCGATCTTCTTTCACCTGACGCGATTCTACTTGCAACAATTGTGACGCCCGGGGGCGATCAGACCGGCCGCGGGTTGCGCTCGGCAAAGCCGCGCTGGTGCCAGTACGGATACGCCGGCTTGACATCGCTTGCGGCGTCGAGCCGGGCCACTTGCTCGGGCGTCAGGTTCCAACCGACGGCGCCCAGGTTCTCGCGCAGTTGCGCTTCGTTGCGCGGCGCCGACGATGACCGTGGCCACAGTCGGCCGCCCGAGCAGCCAATTGAGCGCGATCTGCGGCACGGTCTTGCCCGTCTCGGCCGCCACCAGGTCGATCGCCTCGACGACGCGATAAACATATTCCATCTCCACGGGCGGCCCGATGTCGACGTTCAGTTGGCTGTTGAGTCGCGATGTCTCGGGCCGCGGCTGCCCGCGGCGAAGTCGCCCTGTCAGCCGGCCCCAACCCAAGGGGCTCCAGACGACGGTGCCCACCTTCTGGTCGAGTGCCAGGGGCATCAGCTCCCACTCGAAGTCGCGGCCGATGAGCGAGTAATACGCCTGATGCGCCGACGTAGCGCGGCCAGCCGTGGCGGTCGGAGACGGCCAGCGCCTTCATCAAGTGCCAACCGGAGAAATTCGAGCAGCCGATATAGCCGATCTTGCCCGACCGCACGAAGCCGGCCAGCGTGTCGAGCACTTCTTCGGCCGGCGTCAGGGCGTCGAAGCCGTGCAATTGGAACAGATCGATGTAGTCGATTTGCAGGCGGCGAAGGCAGCCCTCGACGCTGCGGGTCAGATGGTGGCGCGACGAGCCGACGTCGTTCGGGCCGGGCCCGGAGCGAAAAGTCGCTTTGGTGGAAATCATCAATCGGTCGCGGCGTCCTTTGATGGCGGCGCCGAGGATTTCTTCGGCCATGCCCTGGGAATAGATGTCGGCCGAGTCGAACATCGTCAGCCCGGCTTCCAGGCAGATATCGATCAAGCGAGAGGCCTCGGCCACGTCGGTCGTGCCCCAGGCTTTGAACAGCTCGCCGCCGCCGCCGAACGTGCCGGTGCCCAGGCTGAGCACGGGGACTTTCAGGCCCGAACCACCCAATTGACGATTTTCCATGCTCATGCGGCATTCTCCGTTGGGCCGAGTCTAGGCGTGGCCGACGCCGTATGATGGTGGGCGGAAATCCGCCCTCACAACAGCGAACGAAAAACGGCTTTGTCCGTCAATCCCTCTCCCTGCAGGGAGAGGGTAGGGTGAGGGTCCTCCGTCCTTCCTTCCGCCGTCGTCTCCGGAAGTGGTAATTCCGAATTAGGAGACGGGAATCCGGGTGAGGGTTCTTCGTTCTTCCTTCCACCGTCGTCTCGGCAATCGCACTTTGTCGCATCTCTTTGGAGGTTGTCAATGGCTCAGCATCGCGTCCATTTCGACGTTCCGGATCGGCCGCTTGCGCACGCAGATATCATTTTCACCGTTCACGAGGACAGCGAAAAGTTTGGGGAATTGCGCGTCAGCAAAGGCGCTGTCGTCTGGTTTCCGGCAAACAAGGTGAACGGCTACCGGCTGAGCTGGAAACAGCTCGATCGACTCGCCCAGGCTCACGGCAGGTCCGGACAAAAACGCACGACGTGATTGGCTCCGTCCGTGTTGCCGCGCCGATGCTGTCGAATCCGGCGCCGTTCTTCTCGGCCGCAGCGGTTCGGCTATGGCAAACGGCTTTGCGCCACCGGCAGACGTCTGTTTGGACATCCAGGCTCGTGCCAAATGGAGCACTGGCAGAGAAACCGCAGATAAACACGGATGAACGCAGATACGAGGAAGATGATCGAGAAACAGGAATTTCCCGTCACGCGGCCTCGTCTGTCCATGCCCCCCATCCCTCATCGCTCATCCCTCATCCCTCATCCTTCATCCTTCCGCCTTCATCCTTCTCCTATCCCTCCCCATCGATCATACTTGACCCGAATATGACGCGATCGCTTTTCAAAATCAGCCGGCGGCACGCGTCTACGATCCGGCCAACGGCATCGACGGACGCGTGCGGGATCTGTGGATCGAGGACGGACGCATCGTCGCGGCGCCGACCGACCCGAACGTCCGCGCCGATCGCACGCTCGACGCGCCGGGCCTGGTCGTCATGCCCGGCGGCGTCGACATGCACTGCCACATCGCCGGGCCGAAGGTCAACGCCGCCCGCAAGCTGCGGCCCGAGGAAAAGCGCCAGGCCGAGCCGGTCCGCCGCACGGCGCTCACGCGCAGCGGCACGATGGGCAGCGTGCCCAGCACGTTCGCCACCGGCTACAAGTACGCCGGCCTGGGCTACACCACCGCTTTCGACGCGGCCATTCCGCCGCTGGCCGCCCGGCACGCCCACGAGGAATTCGCCGACACGCCCTGCATCGACAAGGGCTTTTTCGTCCTGATGGGCAACAACCATTACGTCATGCAGGCAATCGGCCGACGGCGAGCCCGAGCGGCTGCGGGCGTTCGTGGCCTGGCTGCTGGGCGCGGCCAAGGGCTACGCCCCCAAGCTGGTCAACCCGGGCGGCGTCGAGGTCTGGAAGCAGAAACAGGCGCGGCAACGTCCACGGCCTGGATGACTCGGTCGACCACTTCGACGTCACGCCGCGGCAGATCATCAAGCGGTTGCCCAGCGCGGCGGCCGAGCTGAAATTGCCCCACCCGGTGCATATCCACGCCAACAACCTGGGCCTGCCCGGCAACTGGACGACCACGCTCGCCACGATGGAAGCCCTCGAAGGCGGCAGGCGGCCACCTGACGCACATCCAGTTCCACAGCTACGGCGGCGGCGCCGGCGACGAGAACACTTTCAACTCGCAAAGTACCGCCGCTGGCCGACTACGTCAACGAGCATCCCAACATGACGGTCGACGTCGGCCAGGTGCTGTTCGGCCAGACGACCAGCATGACCGGCGACGGGCCGCTGGGCTATTACCTCAGCAAGCTCTACAAGACCAACTGGTTCTGCCGGCGACATCGAACTGGAGGCCGGCTGCGGCATCGCGCCCATCGAGTACAAGAACAAGAGCCTGGTGCACGCCCTGCAATGGGCCATCGGGCTGGAGTGGTATCTGCTGGTCGAAGATCCCTGGCGGGTGGCGATGAGCACCGATCATCCCAACGGCGGCTCGTTCCTGGCCTATCCGCAAATCATCCGGCTGCTGATGGATCGCACCTAGCGGCGCGACGTGCTCAAAACCGTGCATCCGCTGGTCCGCGAGCGCTCGATGCTGGCCGATCTGGACCGCGAGTATTCGCTCTACGAGATTTGCATCATCACCCGCAGCGGGCCGGCGCGGATCCTGGGCCTCAAGCACAAGGGACATCTTGGGGCCGGGCGCCGACGCCGACGTGACGATCTACACGCCGCACGAGAACGCAGGAAACGATGTTCGAAATGCCCCGCTACGTGATCAAGTCGGGCCAGATCGATTGTCGATGCGGCGAGATCCGCGAGGCGCCGGTGCGGCAAGACGCTGCACGTTGCGCCCGAGTACGACCGCGACGTCGAGGCCCACATCGCCCAGTGGTTCGAGCAGTATTACTCGGTCCGTTTCGGCAACTATCCGGTCACGGCCGATTACGTGCCGGCGGCCCAGCAGGTCGAATGCGGCTGATTTGCCGGACACCGGCCTGTTTCTGCGCTCCGTACACCGCGGGGATCACTCCCACAGGCTCCTCGCCTGCATTCCGCACCCTGGCCCCTAGTCTCCAGCCGCTAGTCCCTTTCCGCCTGCCAGAGCGGGCGATTATACTCCTCGCCATGCCGCTACGACTCCAATACATTGGCCAGACCAGCCTGCCCGTCGAGGTCGAGGGAATCGTGCCTCAGCTATTGCGCGACAAGTCGCCGGCCGACATCGAGCGAATGGAAATTTTTCACGGCAACCAGAAGCTGCCGCTGGCCGAGTTTTTCCGCGTAACCGGCGATCCGGCCGACGGCAACCTGGAGTTCGAGGGTGCGCTCGCCGGCGTGCATTGGATCGGCGCCCGGATGACGGAGGGGATCCTTCACGTGGCCGGCGATGCGGGCCGCCACGTCGGCAGCCAGATGCAGGGGGGCGAAATCCACGTCCAGGGCAATGCGGGCGACTGGCTGGGGGCCGAAATGCACGGCGGGCTGATCCGCGCCGACGGCCGCGCCGGCCAGCTCGTCGGCAGCGCCTATCGCGGCAGCCGGCAGGGCATGACCGGCGGCACGATCCTCGTCGGCCGCGACGCCGGTAATGAGATCGGCCACAGCATGCGGCGCGGCCTGCTGGTGGTCGGCGGGTCGGCGGGCGACTTCGTCGGTGTCAACATGATTGCCGGCACCATCCTGGTCTTGGGAAACTGCGGCATGCGGCCGGGCGCCGGCATGCGGCGGGGAACGATCGGCCTGTTCGGCCCGGACCCGCCGCCACTATTGCCCACGTTCCGCCGAGGCGGCTGCTCGCGGCCGCTGGTGCTGGAATTGATCCTGCGTCACGTGCGCGAGCTTGCGTTTCCCATTGCGGACGAGTTGTTCCAGGCCAACTATTGGAACTATCACGGCGACTTCGTGGCCGCTGGCCGCGGCGAATTGCTGGTCCGCGCGGCGTGGAGGTCGCGCCGGGCTGACGATCGGACCGCAGGGCACCATGGGGAGAGAAACGCCGATGCAAATGCGAACACCGAATCGATGCGCCGCGATTGGCGCGCTGCTCGTGATCGTCTGCGGTTGCGAAATGAAGCCGGGCGAGCTGGGTAGCGGGCCGCTCGACCGATCGGGCGGCGGCCCATTTGGTCCGCCTCAGCAAAGCCCCTTGCTTGCGCCCTGGCCGGCAGGTGGGCTTTCGACGCGGAGGCAACGGCTCGGGCTCGGCAAGCGGCCGGTGTCAGCCCGGCAGACGGCGACGACCCGCAGCCCGACATGCTCATTACGGGCAACGAGGCCGTCTGCGCCGAAAGCCCCCCGTCCGAGTACCGGTTTTTCGCGCTCCACAGGCACGGTGGAAAAATCTGCGGAAAAGCCTGGCACCACGAAGATCGCTTCGACCCGGGTGACGTGAGTAAGTGTTATGTCCGCTTCGAGCTCAGGGACGACCGGCTCTACTTCTCGCTCAGGATGAAGGAGTCGATGCCGGACGTTAACGATCCGGAATTGAGCACGCATTTGCAGGTCGAGCTTGGTTCGCCAGCCGATTGCGACGCGGACAATCCCGGCGGCGACGACTGGGGCTCCTGGAGCATGTACGCCTTTGCCCGCGTGCCGCCTCGCGGCCGGTAGGTGCGGCGGCCGTGCGCGGCGCTTGTTGCCCGACCAAACGCGGGCGTGATTGCTGCTGGCCGAGAGGGCAGGGCGGAAGTTCGCCCGACGCATGCGCTGC
The DNA here is from genome assembly GCA_963699445.1 of uncultured Planctomycetia bacterium. Taxonomy (GTDB): domain Bacteria; phylum Planctomycetota; class Planctomycetia; order Pirellulales; family PALSA-1355; genus CAWCAX01. The sequence continues at coordinate 108,451 of CAVOTX010000009.1, read as the reverse complement.
TCTACAATTGTGCGTGGCGACGACGGTGGATTCCGCCCTCGGGTCACGTCGCCAAGGAGCGACGGCCGGAGATCCTGTCATGGGCGACATCCGCGATCCGAGATTGCTGTATCTCAAGGGCGGATTACTGCTGTTCCTGGGCATCCTGGCGGCCGGAATGCTGCTGGCCCAGCATCCCGATTGGCGGACTGCGATGCTCTTGGCAATCGCTATTTGGGCGTTTTGCCGGGCGTATTACTTCGCCTTTTACGTGGTTCAGCACTACGCCGATCCGAACTTCCGTTTCGCCGGCCTCGTCGCGTTTTTTCGCTATCTGATCCGGCGTTGAGCGTGTCGCGCATCACACATGCGCTGCGGATCCCGAATTGCTTTGTCGGCTAATTCCAAGCCGACTGTCCACCGTCCAGCTTCTGCAAGGCACGCTTGAGCGACATGCTGCCGGCGGGAATCGGATCGGCGGCGACGGTGGGCTTCGCCCGGCTGGGAGCCGGAGCCGGGGTGACCGATTTGCGCGGTTGGGCGACCGGCGCGGGCACCGGCACAATCGCTGGCTGCGCCGGTGCGGTCGTTTCCTGTATCGGCGCGGCCGCAATTTGCGGTAGTCCGACAACCTCTTGCGGCAGCTCAACCGCCGCCTGCGCCGCGGCGATCACTTCCTGCGCGGCCGGCTCAGGCCGCGAGTCAACCGCGACCGGCGGCTGGATCGTGAGGAAGATGATTCCCAAGCCGGCAAGCTGCCGGCCAGGAAGCCAGCCAGGACGATCGTCGTGCGGCCGGGCCCCGTGGGCCGGCTGCCGGTGTCGGGCTGGTCAATCAAGGTAATCAGGCTGGAAGTGCGGGCGGCCGCCTGTCCGGCCTGGGCCTCGGAAAGTTCCTGCTGGGCCGTCTTGAGGATGTCCGAGCGATGTTTTGTGGCGGCCACCAGATTGCCGTATTCGGCCCGCACGTTGGCCAATTGCAGCAGTCGGTTCTGCAAGTCTTCGCGATTGCCCTCCAGCGCGGCGACGCGCTCTTGGGCCAAGCGCAAGTCGATCTGCAAGCCTTTGATGGCGATGCCGATTTCCTCGCGCAGATGGGCGCTGATCTCCTGTTCGCCGGCCAGGGCCGCTTTGGCCGCCGGATGCTCGGGCGACATCGTGCCCAGCAGGGCGGCGGTGCGGAGCTGCGCGTCGACCAGGCCGTCTTTCAAACGCCGCAGGGCGGGCTGGGCTTCGAGCAATCGGCCGGGGCTGGCCAATAGCCGGCCCGGCTCGTCCTGGGCCGCTTCGAGCAGGCCGAGCAGCTCCTGATTCGAGCTGACCAGGGCCCGATAGGTCCGCAGTTCCGCCTCGAGCTCGTTGGCCATGCGCCGCAGGGCGCTGTCGCTCGAGGGCGATTCGTTGAGCGTGCGCAATTCGGCCAGGTCGCGGCCGGCCTGCTGCTCGACCAACGTCAAAGCCGCGGTCGAACGGGTCAGATCGTTCTGGGCCAGGGCCACGGTGTTGGTCATTTCGTCGATCACGCTTTGATACTTGCTCACCCGCAATTGTTCGAAGTGCGATGCCAGCTCGCGGCAAACGGCGGCGGCCAGGTCGACAGCCCGCTGCTTTTCCGTGCCGAGACTTTGAGATAGAACACTTCGGTCTTGCCGAACTCGGCCCCCTTGGGCGGCGTGAGCTTGATGGTCTGCTGCAAGGCCTCGACGGCCGTGTCCGCGGGCCAAGGCTCAGCCGCGTGGTAATCGGCCGGCGGACCCACGGCGGCCAGCGCCTCGGCCAGCACGCTCCGGCTCTTGACCAGCTCGAGCACCGTTTCCTGGGCCGTCTTCATTTCATCGACGTGCAGGAACCGGCCCGGTCGCGTGGTGTTGCCCACCGCCTCGTCGCGGACCAGCAGGGCTTGAGTGGCCTCCCAACTCGCCGGGCGGAGAAGCGCGAACAGCACTGCCAGCGCGGTGAAAGCCAGCACGGGCAAACCCCAATGCCAGGGATGAGCGACGATCGTACGCAAAACGTCGATCGGACGAATCGTGGCGTGACTCACTCGAGACATGGCACACTTTCTTGGCTGGACGGGTTCTTGACGCACGGGTTCTTGGCGCACGGGTTCTTGGCGCACGGCGCGGTCGGACCTGTTGCAGGACTGTCGAATTGCGATGCAGGAGCAACCCCCATGCCGACGACCGGTCGCGAGCCGTAACCCCGCACGGGCCGGCACGCCACGAAAGCGCCCCTTACCAACGTAGGTTACGCGGCGCGCGCGTGGCGGGCCCTGAGAGAACGAAAAAAACGATTGTGCCGCCGTTTGCGACATCGTGTCGAGGTTGCCGATTCACCGCACGATGTTGCCGGAAGTCAACAACGAGCCGAGTTGGCGGCCGAGCCGCGGCGCATTCCGACCCGGAAGACTTGCATCTTGTCGGACGTGACGAAGAGTTACGATGTCCATCCTCGTGTTCTTCGGGCACCGCGGCAGACCCGGTTGCGCTCCGAGCGCGGGGGGCAACGTCGGCGGCCGCTTGAACTTTCGATTGCCAACACACCGCGACAGGCGGCCTTGCGACATGCTCGACATCGAGTTGCAACCTGCGGATCCGCCGGCGGACATTCCGGCGCGATCGGACGCCGACCGGCTGAGCGTAACGCGCTTGGAGTCGGTCGAAACCCTGGCGCCAATCGCCGACCAATGGAACCAACTCACCGGCGGCGTGCCGTTCCGTTCGTACGAGTGGGCCAGCTCATGGTGGCGGCATTACGGCCCGGCCCAAGGGCAACTGTTCGTGCTGGCCGTACGCGACGGTAACGGGCGGCTGATCGGCCTGGCCCCTTGGTTTCGAAGCCGGTCGGCCGGTTGGGGGCACGTCCTGCAATTCCTGGGCAGCGGCGACGTGTGCTCGGAATATCTGTCGCTGCTGTGCCATCCGCAGGACGCTCGCAACGTGAGCGTGGCCCTAGTCGAGTTCCTGGCGGGCCAAGCGCGGCGGCAGTGGCACGTGTTGGACCTGCCGGCCATCGACGCTGCCGACGACTCGCTGGGGCACCTGCGCGAGCAGTTCGCCCGCCGCGGACACGCGATCGATTGCCAGAGCGACGCGCGCTGTTGGCGAGTGGCGCTGCCGGCGACTTGGAGCGATTACCTGGCCGGATTCTCCAAGGCCCGGCGGCACCGCAACCGTTACCTGCTGCGGCGGTATCTGGAATCGGGCCAGGCGCGATTCCTGCGTGTTGTCGATCCCGCGTCGTTCGACCGGGGTTTCGAGATCTTCACGGACCTGCACCAGAAGCGGCGTGCAATGCTGGGCCAGCCGGGGTGCTTCGCCTCGGCCCAATTTGCCGCCTTTCATCGGGAGGTGGCCCGGCAATTTCTCGATTCGGGCCGGCTGCGCCTCGTCTGGCTGGAATTCGAGGGGCGGCCGCTGGCCGTGGAATACAGTTTCGTCGGCGGCGGGACGGTGTATTACTACCAGGGTGGCTTCGAGCCCGAACTGGCCGAACTCTGCCCCGGCACGTTGATGCTGGCATCCTCTTTGAAGGCGGCCATCGAAGAGGGTTACCATCAGTTCGATTTTCTTCGCGGCGACGAGCCCTACAAAGCTAATTGGAACGCCCAGAGCGTTCCGCTGGCGAGCCTGCGGATTGCCGGGCGCAGTCCCGCGGCGCGGGTGCGGCACTCCGCCTGGCGGACCCGTGAAATCCTCAAGCATTGGATCCGCCAGCGATTGCCGCTGGGTGTCCCGCGATCGGCGCCAGTTCCTCCTACGGAGTCCAACGAATGAGCTTCGTCTCTGATTGCGCCTGCGGTGTGCTCGGCCTGCAGAAGCGGCTGGCGCTGAGCCTTTACTACTATGCCAGTTGGCCGTATCGCGCCGGACTCAACCGCGAGTTGCGCGCGGGCCGGCCGCGCGCCGGTGATGGTGCTGTTCTATCACCGCATCGCCGATACAAAACCGAACGCCTGGACCGCGTCGAACCGCATGTTTGCCCGGCAGATGAACTGGCTCAAACGGAACTTCGAAATGGTCTCGCTCAGCGAGGCCCAGCGCCGCCTGGCCAGCGGCCGCAACGATCGGCCGTGCGTGAGCATCACGTTCGACGACGGCTATGCCGACAACTGCGACCAGGCGCTGCCGCTGTTGATTCGTGAGCGGATTCCGTGTACGTACTTCGTCACGACCCGCAACGTGATCGACCGGCAGCCGTTTCCGCACGATGTGCAATGCGGCCTGCCCATCGAGCCGAATACGCCGGACCAGATTCTGGCCCTGGCGGACGCGGGCATCGACATCGGCTGTCACACGCGGCATCACTGCAACCTGGGCAAACTGACGGATCCGGCGGAGCTTTACGACGAGATCGTCACGGCCCGCGAAGAACTGCAAGACCTGATCGGCGGCCCTGTGCGATACTTCGCCTTTCCCTACGGTCATCACGTGCACATGTCGACGCAAGCCGTTGCCATCGCGCGGGAGTGCGGATTCGCCGGAATCTGCTCGGCCTTCGGCGGTTTCAATTTTCCCGGGGACGACGCGTTTCACTTGCAGCGGATTCATGCCGACGACGACCTGATCCGCCTGAAGAACTGGGTGACCGTCGATCCGCGCAAATTGCAAGAGACGCAGCAGTTCGCCGCCGCAACGCGCAACTGTTGCATCCTGCACCAAAAGGCTCGCTGCCGAAAACGGACGCCGCCCCGCTGTGGACGAGGCAACCGCCGACGCGCTGGCCGCCAACGCACTCGGTTTGCCTGGCGTACTCCTTTAGAAAGCGCGACCCGATGACGACGGCAGCCGGCACGGACGAAGACCTTCAGACAGCGAACCTGCGCAGCGATGCGCTGGCCGCGAGCGTCGTCATCTTGTTGGGAATGACGGTCATGCAGCGGTTGATCGGCTTCGGCCGCGGCGTGTTTTTCTGCCGCTTGCTCGACCCGGAGCAGCTCGGACAGTGGGACGTGGCGTTCAGCTTCTTGAACCTGGCTGCTCCGCTGGCCGTGCTCGGACTGCCCGGTTCGTTCGGCCGCTATTTCGAGTACTACCGCTGCCGGCAGCAATTGCGGCCGTTTCTGCGGCGCACCACGCTGCTGTGCACCGTCACCGGGCTGATCGGGGTCGCAGCGATCGCCACCTGGCGGCACCAGTTCTCCGACTTGATCTTCGGACGAGCCGACCGCGGCGAGTTGGTGCTGTGGCTGACCGCCTGCCTGGCCGCGGTCATCGTGCATAATTTCCTCGTCTGCATCTTCATGGCCGCCCGGATGTACCGGGTGGTCACGGCGCTGCAGTTTTTACAGAGCCTGCTGTTCGCGGTCGTCAGCATTGCGCTGTGCTGCTGCTGGCAGCAAACGGCGGTCAGCGCCGTGGCCGGGTACGGCTTCTCGGCGCTGGTGTGCGTGATCGGTTCCTATCCGCTGGTGCGCCGGGTTTGGGCCGAAGCGGCCCACGAGCCGGCGGCCGTCGCCGGGCAACAGGCGTTTTGGGCCAAATTGCTCCCGTTCGCCGCCTGGGTCTGGGTTACGAACTTGCTGACGAACCTGTTCGACATCGTCGACCGATACATGATCGTGCATTACAGCGGCATGGACGTCGACGAAGCCCTCAGGCAGGTCGGCTATTATCACAGCTCGCGATTGATCCCGCTGTTGATCGTGGCCCTGGCGGCCCTGTTGGGAACGATGGTCACGCCACATTTGAGCCACGATTGGGAAGCCGGCCGGCGACGCGAAGTCTCGCGGCAGCTCAATACGATTCTCAAGACCCTGGCCCTGGCCTTGTTCACAGGCGCCGTGGCCGTGCTGCTAGTCGCCCCGCTGTTGTTCCATTTCGCGCTGGCCGGCAAGTTCACGGCCGGGCTGGACCAGTTGCCGCTGACGCTGGCCTACTGCACCTGGTTCGGCACGATCGCGGTCGCGCAGAATTACTTGTGGTGCGCCGAGAAAGCCTGGCTCAGCAGTTGCTCGCTGCTGGTCGGCCTGCTGGTCAACGTCGGCCTCGATCTGCTCTTGCTGCAACGCTTTGGGCTGCACGGCGCGGTCATGGCCACCACGGCCGCCAACTTCGTGTCGTTGATGCTCGTGTATCTGTTCAGTTGGCGCTACGGAATGCGGATCGATCGCGGCACCTGGCTGCTGTCGGTCGTGCCGGCGCTGCTCTGGCTGGGACCGCTGGCGGCCGGGGTGGCCCTGGTGGCGCTGTGGATCGTTGCCGCCACGACGAACCTGTTGTTCAGCAGCGAGGAAAAACAACGCGCGGTCGAAGTCGTCTGCGGATTCATCGGCAAATTCAATGTCCCGACAGGACTGCGCTGGCCGCGTGCGCCGCAGACTGACTTGGAAGCTGAATGTATCGCAACTGCTGCCGAGCAAACGATTGCAACCGGCTGACTTCAATCGCCGGGCCGCTGTCAGCCCCGCAAAAAAACAGAACAAGCGAGACCGACCATGCATCTGACTCGATCCAAACTGACGCCGCTGGCCGATCGCGGACCGCTGCGCGTCCTGTTCGTTCTGACCTCGATGCCGGTCGGCGGCGCCGAGACCCTGCTCGTCAACCTGATCCGCCGCCTCGATCGCGGCCAGTTCCTGCCCGAGCTGTGCTGCCTGAAGGACCTCGGTCCCCTGGGCGACGAGTTGGCCGAAGAAGTGCCGGCTTTCTCGAATCTGCTCGCGCAAGACCGACATTCGGGTCTTGTCCCGGCTTACGAAACTCATGCGCTGGCGACGCACCGACGCCGTAATCACCGTTGGCGCGGGCGATAAAATGTTCTGGGGGCGATTGGCTGCCTGGCGAGCCGGCGTACCGGTCGTCGCTTCGGCCTTGCACTCCACGGGCTGGCCGGACGGCGTCGGCCGGTTGAATCGGCTGCTCACGCCGATCACGGACGCCTTCATTGCCGTGGCCGACGCGCACGGCGAATATCTCGTCCAGCGCAAGCGCTTTCCGCAGGCCAAAGTGCATGTCATTCCCAACGGCGTCGACGTCGAGCGTTTTTGCACCGATGGAGAGCGGCTTTCGGTCCGCAAGGAACTGGGCCTGACGCCGACGACCCCGGTCGCCGGCATCGTGGCCGCGCTGCGGCCCGAAAAGAACCACGAATTGTTCCTCCGCGCCGCGGCAATCGTCCGCCGGCGGATCCCGGAAGCCACCTTCCTGGTTGTCGGCGACGGCCCGCTGCGGCCGGCTCTCGAAGCCACGGCGGCCGAACTCGGCATCGCCCGGGCGGTTCGCTTCCTGGGCACGCGATCCGATATTCCCAGGCTGCTGGCCGCGATGGATGTGTTCGCCCTGACGTCGCGGATGGAGGCCAACCCCGTCTCGATCCTGGAAGCCATGGCGACCGGCCGGCCGGTCGTCGCGCCCAACGTCGGCTCGATTGCCGAGTCGGTGGCCGATGGCGTGACGGGCTATCTGACAGAGCAAGGCGACGGCGAGCAAACCGCCCGGCGAATTTGCGAACTCATGGAAAACATCGAGCTGGCTCGGTCGATGGGTCGCGCCGGCCGCAAGGTCGTGGTCGACCGCTGGTCGCTCGACGTCATGGTTCATGGCTACGAGCAGTTGATCAATTCGGTTTATTCGGCCAAGTGCAACCGCAGCAGGCTCGGGCAGTCGGCGCCGTCGGCCGATCGGCAGGCTGTCGAGTCGGCCTGAACGGCCGGATTTCCGGCAGCCCACCGCTTGGCGCGGCAAGCCGGGCATTTCAGTCGCAGTTTCTGGGCCCCAGCAAAGCCACGAGGACGTCGGCGACCCCGGCCGGCTTGAGCATGTGGTGCTTCGATGCCGGCCTGCGCCAGTTTCGCCGGTTCGGCGGGACTGCCGGTCAGCGCCACGAAGCGCGCCGGCAAGTTCCGGTTGTTCGCGCAGCCGGACGGCCAGTTGGTATCCGTCCATGTCCGGCAGGCAGAGGTCCAGGCAAACGGCCTCGGGAATGAATTCGGCGGCGGCCGACACGGCTTCTTCGCCGGCATACGCGCAGCAGACTTGATGCCCGGCGTGTTCCAACAGGCTCTTGAGCATGTCGGCGACGTCCTGGCTGTCGTCCACAAGCAGTACGCGCATCGAACACCGCCCTCCGTGACCGATGGTACACAACGAAGATGGGTTGACCCGCACGTTCCCCGGTCGGCGGCAAGGCACGACTTACTGCTGGGCCGAGGGGTTGCGAGCGATCTTCTTGGGCGCCGTAGCGTCGGCGAGCGCACGGGCATGGCTGAGCAATTCGTCGCGCAGAGAACCGGTCGATCGCCGGGCAGCCTGCTCGTAATACAGCCGGGCCACCGACAACTTGCCGCTTTGCTCGGCCTCTCGGCCGCGTTCGACCAGCGCCAGGGTCTCATGCTCGATTGCCTGCTGGGCCGCCTGGGTTTGCTGGGCCCGCAACTGGCGCAGCTCGGCGACGCTCAGCGCGGCGCTGCCAGCCGAACTGGCCTGGGCGGTCGCCAGCCGGGCGGCAAACGTCTGCTGTCGTGCTTCGCCCGCGCTGCCGTTGGCCCAGCTGCCACGGGTCGCACTTGCGCCAGCGCTGGAGGGACGTGGGGCCGGCGTGCCTGGCTCGTGTAACTGCTGCCACCGCTGCAGTGCCGGGCTCACGTCGCCACCCGGGACCACACTGGTCACGAACGGAGTCTGCGTGGTGTCGAAGAATCCGCCCTGGACGCCGTTGGAAAGCGTGGCGCTGGGAGTCTGTGAGACCAGGCTGGACCGGCTTCCTTGGCTGGCATTGATGTTGAAGAAGGCCTCGCCGCCGAGCAGCGGCAGTGCGAAGCCGGTCGTCGCGCCGGAATTGGGCGGTGCCGCCAAACTGGGGTGCCGCCAGGCCGAAGCCGTTTTGCTGGAAGTTGAAATTGCCGACATGGAAATTGAAGTTGACCCCGATCTGCTCGTAGAAGTTGTTGTTGCCCGTCTGAAACGGAACCGCCACGGTTGCATGTTGCGCCGCGGCCGAGCCGGCAAATGCCGCGCAGGCGGCCAGTGCCCAGCAGAGCGTGAACATTTTTCGCATGGCAGCCTCCGTACGTTGCACTGCGCGAGGGCGCGTCCGGGCATTGCGCGAGGGGGCACGTCCGGCTTTCCAGCCGTGAATTGTAAAGAGTTTGACGAAAAACTCCAAATCCGCGCCCCGGCTGGCGTTTTTTTTCAGAATTGAGGCCGGCGGCCCTTTCCTTCGGCCGGCTTCAGCGGCATGATCGAAGCAGTTCGCTTTGGTGTCGCATCCGGGCCCGTTTTTTCGCCGCCGACATGTCCGACAAGACCGTCCCGACCCAGGCCGTTAATCCGCCCCATGCCCGGTCGATCGTGGACGAATTGCTCGAGTTCAACCAGGGCCGCAAGCCGCGAGGTTTGGCGATCAAGTACCAGCGGATGGCGGCCGACGCCTTCGCATTCTTTCGCGGCACGCTCCATCGGTTCGCCCGCCAGTGGTCCGACTTCATGCCGGCCGACGCAGGGCCGGAAATCTTGAGTTGCGGCGACCTGCACATCGACAACTTCGGCGCTTTCCAGACCGACGACGGCGTCTTTTGCTACGACGTCAACGACTTCGACGAGGCGCTGCTCGCGCCCGCTGCCTTCGACCTGGTGCGCGTCTTGGCCAGCATCTTGTTGGCGGCCGACGCCTGGCGGCTCGATGGCGACCAGGCCCGCGAGACCGCCGCCATGTTGCTGGCGAATTATTGCCACAGCGCCGAAGCGGATCGGTGCGACAGCGACAGCGACCAGCTCACGCCCGGGCACGGCAGGGGACCGATTTGGGAACTGTTGGCCAAGACGGCGACCCGCACCGTGGCCGACCTGCTGGATCGCCACACCCGCATCGATCGCGACAACGTGCGGCGGATTATCCGCTGCGACGACAAGCATTTCGACTTGAGCGGCGATCGCGTCAAGAAAATCACGCGGGCGGTCGAAGACTACGGTCGCCGCCATGACGCGGCCGACGCCTTTCGCGTGCTCGACCTCACGGGCCGGATCGCCGGGATCGGCAGTCTGGGCCTGCGCCGTGCGCTGGTGCTGATCGAAGGGGATGGGTCGCCGGACGGCAACAGGCTGCTCGACATCAAGGAGGCACAGCCGTCGGCGGCAGCCCGTTGGGTCGGGCGGAAGATGCCCGGCGAGCCGAACGAAGCTCAGCGCATCGTGGATGCCCAGCGCCGGCTTCAAGTCCGGCCGACCGCGGGCCTCGACGTGCTCGAGATCGGTTCTGCATGGTATCGGATGCGCGCGATGGTGCCCGACGAAAACCGCTCCAAGCTCGATCGTCTGAAAAACGACCCGGCGACATTCCGCGCGGCGATCGTGGCCGCCGGGCGAATCGTCGGCCGGGCCCACCTGCGCGGGGCGGACTACGCCCAGACCAGCGCCGAACTGTCTCGTTTCGCCACGGCCAGCCGGCTGGCGGGCGTGCTGCCGGCCGCCGAGCGGGCGGCCGATTGCGCGTCGACAGACTATCGAGAATACTTCCGCGCCTATCAAGACGGCGCGTTCACGCTCGCCCCGTCTTAATCCTAGGATCGCCCGCGATGGATCAAGTCTGGCAAGAGTTCGCCGTCGAGGCGGTCGATTTCGCGATGTTGGCCCGTGTGATCATCAAGATTTCGGTGGCTTGCCTGTGCGGCAGCATCATTGGGCTGAATCGCGAACATGCGGGAGAGAACGCCGGCTGGCGAACGCACATCCTGGTCACGATTGCGGCGGCCGGCTTCGTGATGTCCATGAAGGAATCGGGAGCCGCCGTCGCCGACCTGAGCCACGTTGTGCAGGGAGTGGCCACCGGAGTCGGTTTTCTCGGCGCGGGGGTGATCCTGCGATTGACCGACTCGATTCGCGTCAAAGGACTGACGACGGCCGCCAGCATCTGGCTGACCGCGGCCGTCGGCTGCGCCGTGGGAGCCGGACGGATCTGGCTGCCGCTCGTGGCCACCATATTTGGTTGGCTTACCCTGTCCTTGTTGCGCCACTTCGAACATCACGTTGTCGGCTCGCCGGCCGATCACGACGCCTGACGCCGGCGCCAAAGCGCGCCGCGCCGGTGGCCACTTCGGCTCGCCGCCGCCGGGGGGCGCATGGTAAGGTAGCGGATCGAGTGGTCCGGCAATGGGGCGGTTCTGTAGTCGGACAAAAAAAACAGGTTACGCACCCGTCGATGAAATCGCTTCCGCTCAAACACCTCCGCAGGCGCATTTCCGTCGCTCGCGACGACAACGGCGTCCCCCACGTCTCAGCGACAAGCTGGCGCGGGGCCTTGTACGGTTTGGGCTTCATGCACGCCATCGACCGGCCCACGCAACTGCTCTTCGCGCGGGCGGTCGCCAGCGGCCGATCGGCCGAGCAAATCGCCGACAAGCCGGAGTTGGTCGAAACCGACTATTTTTTCCGCCGCGCGGGGTTGTACCTGAACCTCGATCGCGAGGTCGATCAGCTCGACGACAACACGTTCGACCAGCTTACGGCCTATTGCGAGGGAGTGAACGACGGTTTGAAAGACGCTGGCCGTAGCTGGCCGATGTGGGCCACCGGCTTCGTGCCGACCGCTTGGACGCAACAGGCCGTGCTGCTCATCGGCAATCTGCTCAGCTACGGCGGGCTGGTCGTCGGCCAACAGGAGAACGAGCGGATCCTGCTCGAACTGATTCAGGCCGGCGTCGAAGACGACAAGATGCGCGAGCTGTTCGCACCGCTACTGGACCACGAGGACTTCGCCCTGCTGCGGCAAGTGCGGATCCGCCGACAACTCTCCGACGAGGCGCTGGAGCTATTGACCGATTTACCCCGGCTCGCCGGCAGCAACGCCTGGGCCGTCAGCCCGCGGCGCAGCGCGACCGGTTCGGCCCTCTTGGCCAGCGACCCGCACCTGGAAATCAACCGGCTGCCGGCGATCTGGTACGAGGCCGTGCTGCGCTGGGGCGCACGTGGCGAGCACTCGGTGCTGGGGGCCACGCTCCCCGGCTGCCCGCTGTTTGCCGTGGCCCGGACCGAGCGGCTGGCCTGGGGTGTCACCTACCTGAAGGGGGACACGAGCGACTCGTTCATCGAAGACTGCCGCACGGGGGGCGCAACCGGCTGGCAATATCGGCGCGGCGACGCCTGGCGCGATTTCGATCGGCGGCGCGAGACGATTCTCCGCAAAGGAAACTCGCCCCAAGTCGCCGATGTCTACTTCAACGCTCAAGGCACGCTCGAGATCGAACCGCAACGGGAGCAGCCCGGGTATTATCTGTCCACGGCTTGGATCGGCGATCGGGCTGGCGCCGGTCGGTCCATCGGCACCTGGCTCGACATCATCGCCTCGCACAGCACCCTGGAAGCGATGGAGATCGCCCAGGCTTGCCCGCTGCCCACGTTGTGCTGGATCTTCGCCGATAGCAAGGGGCACATCGGCCGGCAAGCAAACGGTTGGTTTCCCGAGCGGGCCAAAGGCACCAGCGGGCTGATGCCGATTCCGGCCTGGGACGAGCGCAACCATTGGCGGGGCCGGTTGCCGGCCTCGGTGCTGCCGTCCAGCTACGACCCGCCCGAGGGATTCGTGGCCGCGGCCAACGAGGATCCGAACGCTCCCGGCGGGCCGCGCCTGGTGACGATGATCGTGCCGGACTATCGCCGCCGCCGGATCGACGAGCGGCTGCGCGAACTGGATCAGGCCACGCTCGAAGACATGAAGTCGATGCAGTACGACGTGGTCAGCCTGCACGCGGCCGAGCTATTGCGAGTCTTTCTGCCGCATTTGCCCGAGGGCGAGATGAAGCGCCGGCTCGCCGCCTGGGATTGCGAATACTCGCCCCGCAGCATCGAGGCGACCTGGTTCTCGCGGCTTTACCAGCACGTGCTGCTCGAGGTGTTCGGGCAGGAGCGCGGGATCGGCTGGCGACGGATGCTGTACCTGGCCACCCGCGTCGGCTTCTCGACCATGTTGCTCACCGCGATCGACCGACTGCTGGTCAAAGAGCATTCGCTCTGGTGGCAAGGGCGCGACAAAGCCGAATTGATTCGCCGCGCCGGCGAGCGCGTGGAGAAAGAGCCGCCGCAGCCCTGGTCGGTGACCAACGGCTTTCACTTCGTCAACCGGTTTCTGGACGATGGCTTCTTTGGCCGCGCGTTGGGGTTCAGTACGGGAGAAATCGCCATGCCCGGCTGCCATGCCACGCTGTTCCAGGGCCACTTGCTCAAGAGTGCCCGGCGCGAGACCACGTTTGCTCCGTCGTATCACTTCGTCACCGATCTGGCGGTCAACCAGGCGTACACCAACCTGCCCGGCGGACCGAGCGAAAGCCGAATGTCCGGTTTCTACAAGAGCGACATCCCGCGCTGGTGTGCAGGCGAATATAAAATCTTGGCGCCGCTCGATCACGCCCGCGACCCCTGGCACGGAGTAAAGGCGGAAGGATGAAGGCGGAAAGATGAAAAACGAAGCGGCCGCGATGACGAATCGTTAAGCCCACGGGCCGCGGCCCGTGGGGGCTCGCCCGCCGCCCGAGTCCGCGATGCCGCGCGCCACCCATTCCCTCATTCCTTTCCGGCTGCCGGGAGCTGCCAGCTCTCGTCAAAGAACCCGGCCGTGGCGATTCCGCCCGGCGCTTTCGACGAGACCGGCACGGCAATGTCGATGACGGCGAAGTCGGGCAGCTTGGGCACCTGCCGCGCGTTGTTCAGATAATCGTACTCGCGGTACGTGAAACCGCTGTTGACGACGACGTAGTGCCGCGGATCGAGCGGATTGGGATAGATGAGCACGGGCACGTGCTGGTCGGCGGAGAATTTCTTATCGCCGCACTGCACGCCGTCTTTGGTCCAGCGGATCGGAAGCCGGTCGGCAATTTTCGCCAGTACGGCATTGCTGGACGGGTCGCCCCACAAAATGAGATTGTGCTGGGCCATGTCCGCCTCGGTTACGTCCTTGTCGAGCTTGACGCGGGCGTCGCCGCGGAACTGCCGCCGCCAGTGCTCCAGGGCGTGCTGCATCTCGGTGGCGGTCCAGCGGCCGACCTTGTCGTTGAGCGCCGAACCGGTCGGCCGGACCATCAGGAAACTGTCCAGGAAGGCGTCGTCGATCGGCCCTTGCAGTCCGTGCCGCTTCTGTAGATCCGCCTGGGGCGGCGCCGTCGGTCGCCACAATGGCCTGCCACCTGCCGGCGACTTTGCCGAACCGAGCCACCCAGGACCGATCCGACAGCGGCTGCGGAGCCTCGAGCGGCGTCTTGTCGATTTCGACTTTCGGCTGTTTCAACTCGTCCAGCGGGCAATGCCCGGCGGGGAAACGCAGCGTCAGTGCCGTGACGTTCTCGGTCGAGACGGTAACGTCCGCCGCGGCGCCCGTGAGGAGTTTGGCATCGACACGTGCGCGATTCCAGTGCTGCTCAAGGCCGTCGACTTCGACCCAACAAGACTGGTTATACCGCAGCGTCCAGGTGGTGAAGTGAACCGTCTCGGGCGCCGGATCGCGGCCGGCTGCGGCCAGGCTGTCGATCCGCCGATTGATCTCCTCCTTGGCGGCCGCCGTGTATTCGTGGCCCGCCTCGGCGCCGATGATGTGGACCAGCCGGATCCCTTGGGCGGCGAGTGCCCGCTCCATTTGATCGGCCGCTTGTTTCTGCCGATCCTTTTCGCCGCTATAGGCCACGGTCGGGCAGTTGAACAAGTTGATGGCATAGTCGGTTGCGTCGTAGAGGTGCCAGAGTTTGCGCTCGTACCAGGTGGGGTCGAGCGTTTCGCCCTGGAACGTCTTGAGAAAGTCGGCCGTTTCGGAGAATCCGGCGCCCGGCGCTGCGGCGACCCAGGTGCTGGGATAGTGCGTGGCGAAATGCCAGGACGCGGCGCCCCCCATCGAGAAACCTCGCATCACCAGCCGATCTTCGTCGATCGGATAGTGCCGCCGGATGTGCTCAAGGGCTTCGAACAGATCGACCTCGCCGGCAAACTTGGCGGCGTTGCAATAGCGCCCGTAGGGATGCAGCACAAACGCATTGGGCGGCAGAAACTCGCCCGGCGACGACTGCCGGCCGGTGATGAAATTCACCTCGCTCAGCGTTTCGCCCCGGCCATGACACCAGACGTCGAGCCGGAATCGGTGCGGCGTGCGGCTGCTGGTAGGTCGCCGGAACGACCAACCCGTAGGGCTGCACCGAGCCTTCGATCTTCGAGACGTAGCCCCGCACCACCAGGCCGGTGGCCGTCGTCCACGGCGCCTGGCCGGCGCGAATTGGCCGGCCCGTTCAAGGCCTTGCTTCAGCAGGGTTTGGGCGGCAGAAAGCTCGCGGGAGTCGAAAAACTCGTTGTATGTCAGCGCATAGAAGACGGCTTTGCGAAAAACCTGCACGTCCGGCAATAGTTCCAACAGTTCGGGCTTGGATTTCAGCGCTTCCGGCAAGGCGTCGATCGCGCGGCCCAGTTCATCCAGGCCCGCTTGCAACTCGGCCCGATCGGCGGCCGCCACCGCGATGCCCTGCGGCGGAATCGGACGCACGTTGTCCACCACATTGTCGCGCGGACCGTCAGCCCAGAGTGTACCGGCGGCAAGTAGAACCAGCAGGCAAGCCACGCGACGGAAGGTCATGGAAGCTCCTTGGCAAGAATCCGAGTGGCGATTTCCGGCCCATCAGGCCGCCGGGGGCGTCTCGGCCAGGGCAGAGCGGCGAGAAACTTTTCCGCCCCGCTTGTCCGCGGGTAGGCCGACCGTTTAGTCTGGCGATTATATCAAGCGGTTTCGATGCATGTTGGGGCGTCGGGCAGCCCGTTCGATCCGAGCGTTCGGGGAAGAAATGAAACGCAAGAATTGGTCAACAACAGGCAAGCGGGCTGACGGGGCCAAACACCGCGGGGGTAAACCCCGAGGCGCGCAAAGCGTGCTGGTGCTCGCGGCCCTTTTCGCGGCCCTCGTCTTGGCGGGGCCGTCGTCCGCGGGTCGCGCCGAGGACAGCCCGGTCGTCGCCGCCGGTTCGAGCCTGGAAAAGCTGGCCGACGGCTTCGAATTTACCGAAGGGCCGGCCGTCGACACGCAGGGCAACGTCTACTTCACCGACCAGCCGAACGACCGCATCCTGAAGTGGAGCACCGAGGGCAAGCTTTCCACATTTCTCCAGCCGGCAGGGCGGTCCAACGGATTGTGCTTCGACGCGCAGGGCAACCTGTGGGCTTGCGCCGATGAGAAAAACGAGCTTTGGCGCATCGATCCGGCAACCGGCAAACATACGGTCGTCGTCAAAGACTACCAGGCCAAGCTGCTCAACGGGCCGAACGACGTCTGGCTGCGACCCGACGGCGGCTTGTATTTCTCCGATCCCTTCTACCAGCGCCCCTACTGGAAGCGCGGGCCGACGGAACAGGACCAGCAGGCCGTTTATTTCCTTTCGCCCGACGGCAAACAATTGAAGCGAGTCGCCGACGACTTGCGGCAGCCGAACGGCCTGATCGGCACGCCCGACGGCAAGCTGCTGTACGTCGCCGACATCGGCGACAATAAGACGTATGCCTACGACATCCAGCCAGACGGCTCGCTCAAGAACAAGCGGCTGTTCTGTGAACTCGGCTCGGACGGCATGACGATCGACAGCCAGGGCAACGTCTATCTGACCGGCAAAGGCGTGACCGTGTTCGACAAAGCCGGCCGGCGGGTCGAACAGATCGTCGTGCCCGAAGACTGGACCGCCAATGTCTGTTTCGGCGGCGCGAACATGCAGACGCTGTTCATCACGGCGGGCAAGAGGCTGTATGGCCTGAAGATGAAAGTCAAAGGCGTGTCCAGCCAATGAGCGCGGCCGCCGTCGCGATGCCTGGGAGCGTAGCCCGAATTGCCAACTGGGCGACCGTCGACTCATGGAGTCTTTTTCATGGCGGCTTCGGTCCGCTGGACCAGAGACTCGAGGAATTCCGTGCCCGACCGATAGGCTGTGTGCCCCGTGAACACGTAGTCCGGCTTGAGCGGCAGGACCTTGTCGCGGATGACCTGAGTCACGCTTTGGGCTTTCGCCAGGTCGCCCCACGTGCGGTGCAGGATGTGCGATTCTCCCTCGAAGCCGATATCGCCGGTGAACGCCACCCGCTTGCCGCCAAAATCCATCACGTACACGACCGAGTCGAAGCTGTGGCCGGGCACGAAGATGGCTTTGATCTTGAGGCCGCAGAGAGTGATCTGGGCTTCATCTCCGACCCGCCCGAGCCGCAGCGGCACATCGATCGGCGTTGGCACCCAGATGGAATAATCGGTCCAGGTGGGCATCAGCCAATTCATGGTTAAAGCGGCCGACTCGGGTGCGACCGTTTTGGCGCCGGCGGTTCGCCAAAGATACATCGCACCGGCGTGATCGCCGTGCGAGTGGCTGAGCAAGATGTAGCGCAACTGATCGGGCTCGACCCCAGCCGCGCGCATTCGCTGCCAGGTGAGCGGAATCCCGGACGTGCCGCCGCCATCGACCATCAGCGCGCCCCCGTCGGCCTTGATCAGCCACATGTCGCCGACGTACGCGTGTTCGGTACCCACCCGGCCCACCGAGAAGATCGGCACGTCCGCGAAGACCGGCTTGGCCGGTTCGGCCGCCGGCTGCGGCAGCGCAACCGGCAGCGCGGTTCGCCAGCACGCGTTGCCCGCGCGCGTCGAGGCACCAGACCTCGCCGCGCTGCGTGCCGACCACAGCCGATTGCCCGTCCGAACCCCACTGCAGGCGAGCCGCATCACCCACGTCGACGTCGGCTTGCAGGTGCCCTGCGGCGTCCAGTAGATACACCTTGCCGTTCCAACACGACGCGAGCACTTGCCGGCCGCTGGGAGCGACGGCCAATTCACTCACCGCGTCTGGAAATTGCCAGGGCGTTCGCCAGGTCTTGCTCGCAATATCAAAGGCGAAAACCGTATCGGCGGCCGGGTCGGCCGGCAACCAGGATCGGCCGGCCAGACCCCGGGCAAACCAGGCTTGCGGTGCGCACCAAACGGTTTTTCCCTGGGAGTCGACGGACAATTCGAACAGTCCATCGGCCGGAAAATCGGCCTCGGCCAAAATCTCGCCGCGAGCGCCAAACATTCTCAACCGGCCGCGCTGGCGCGGACAGTAGAAGACCTGATGGTCGGGGTTCCAACTGCCGATTCCGCGCTCGCCCTTCACCCGCACCCAGCCGCCGTACTCGGCCACGGCCGTGGTCGAGCCATCGCCGTTCAAAGCCACCGACAGTCCAGCGCGAAACGGGACCAGCGCCTGCGGCCGGATATTGAACTCGGCTGCCAGGTCCGGAAAATCGTCCGCGGCTTCCGGCGGCCGGGCAACCTGCGGAGCTTGTTCGTCGGCCGCCACGGCCCATAATTCGGCCGACGTCAACGCATCGCGGGCCGCAACGAGCGCGGGGGGCAACCGCATTCGCGAGCGCGTCTTTTCGTCGAGCGTGCCGACGTCCGGCGACAAGTATCCGAAGGCCACAACGTGCCCGTCGGCGCTGGACGCCATGCGGTACGGCCGCTGATACAACAGCGGATAGGATTGCGACTGGCCGTCGGCCGCAAATCGCCGGGCTCCGTCGTGCGAGCAGATCGTGAACAGCGAGCCGCCGGCCCGGACCATCAGATCGCCGACCAGGCTGGCCGGCCAACCGGTCCGCCAGTCGCCGCTGCCATAGCGCAGCCAACCCATATCCCAAAAGGCATCGACCAGCGGCGTCTCGTCGGTCTTTTCGCCTTGAAACACCGAGACGGTCGGCGAAGGGTCGGTGAATCGCGAATAGGCCAAGCCAAGGGCACAAGTCTTGCCCTCCGGCAGCACGGCGGTTTGCAGCGGCGCCCAGGGGTCGATATGCCGCCCCCACAGGATCCGGCCTTCGTCGGAAAGCAGCCAAAAATTGCGGTCGTGCCGGAAGGCCATCGTGGCCACGCCGACGAACTTGCCGTCCGGGCTGATGTCGACCGCCGATACGTTCTGCGGATCGAGAAACACTCCTTGCCGCCGTGCGTCCGGCACACGGCTCTCCGCGGCTCGCGCGCCGATGAAGATCGGCGCAGCGGCGGCCGGCGCCGCGGCATTTTCTGCTGCGTTTGGTCGGTCCAAAACCGTCAGCGGCAACTCTGCCAGTAAGCGGTCGGTCGGTTTGGCCACCGGGCCATCGGCGAGGCCCACACGCAGCCAGGCACGGCCGGGGGCGGCTTTGGCCGGCATCACCAGCGTGGCTTGCCCGGCATCGCCGGCAACGACTTCCAGCGGTTGCCAGCCGGTGACATCGTCGGCCAGCGTGGGCGCTTGCTGCCAGAAGGCGACCAGTTTTTCTCCCGCCGCCGGTTCCAGCCCTTTTTGCCCAACCCAGCGCCAGCTCGCCGGCACGCTCAACCCGGCTCTTACGGCATCCGCTGCCAGCGCGATGTGCAGGACTGCGCTCCTTGTCCTGGCCTTCGGGAGCGTGAAACACGGGCCGGTCGACGATCACCACATGATGTCGAAACCTGGCCTGTGCGTCCGCCGTCATTTTCCATTCGTGCAGGCCCGTCATGAAGGTCCAGCCAGCTTGCGAGCACGAGAGCTTGCCGTGGGTGGCCAGCCGCGAGCGCGGATCCCAGTTGCCGAGCTTGGGCTCGAAATCGAAATTCTGGGTCGCCTCCTCGCGTGCCGACAGTTGGAGTGCCAACGTGCTGGCTGGTCGATCCAACAGCAGCACGGCGGTAACCTGCACCGTCGGCACACGAACCGCGAATCCCTCGGTGGCCACCAGCAGTTCCGCGAGCGCATCGGCCTTCACTTCGGAGGACGCCGCGGTTGGCCGCTGGCCGTCGGCGCTGCCCAGCTGGCGCCTTGCTCGGACACCAGCAGCCGCCGGTCGCTCAAGTTCGTCGAGTATCCGTCCGGCGGAGCCGCCGGCAGATAGACCACCAGCGGCAGCGCGTAGGTCGCAGGCTGCGAGCGAAATAGTTCGCCGCCGGGCGCGGCGATGCGCACCCGCACCGGCGCCGGCGGTCCATCGGCGTCGGGCGTGGCGAATTTGACCGCAAACAGGCGGAGTGCCAGCCGATTTTCCTCGACGCGAATTTCCGGGGAGAGACTTTCGATTTTTCCGCCGGTGAGGCGGAACTTGAGGCCGACCGGTTCGATCACGTGTTCGCCATCGGCAAGCGTCAGTTCCAGCCGCGTGCGACGCTCGACGACTCGCCCCTGGGCGTCGCGCTGGTCGAAGAACTGCTTGCCGTCCACGCCCAGACCGAAAGCCCAGGTCGTGACCGGTCCCCGGTAGTGCGAGTAGGGCACGACGCTGCCGCGCTTGGCCGAGGCCACCGATTGACCAGCGGCATCCGCGCGAACGAGCGTAACTGTCACGTTCGTGTCGCCCCTGGTCGGCCGCACCGGGCTGCCGACGACCGTCGCCACCAGCAACACTAACCGCCACAGTAATTGCGTGTTCTTCACGTGAAACCCATCAGAATTGCCGCGACCGCGAGCGGAAGTTCGCACCGGCGCCCGGGGAGAAATTCTCGATCCCCGCGAGCGGCAATGCAAGCTTGGCCACATCGGCCGCCGGTGCGAGATGCGAAACCGGCTGCGGCCGCGCTGCAAAACCAAAGGCGAAAGAACCGCTGCGATTGCCAGCTGATTACAATAAACCCCTAAAGCCGAAGGCTGCCGACGCTGCGAAAGGGATCGAACCGATGATGCAATTGGGCCAATGGCAACTCGAGACCCTCAATGGCGGCCGTTTCTGGCTCGATGCCGGGGTAATGTATGGCGTTGTGCCCAAGACGGTGTGGCAATCCGTCACGCCGCCCGACGAACTCAATCGCATCCCCCTGGCGATCCATTGCGTGCTGGCACGCAATGGCCGACAGACGATCCTCGTCGACACGGGTTTCGGCGGCAAAATGTCGCTCTTGGACCGAAGTGCCTACGCCGCCGACCCGGGGGACCCCTTGATCGAGTCGCTGGCCGCCGTGAATCTGACGCCACAGGACATCGATCTGGTGGTCTTCAGCCATTTGCACTGGGACCATGTCGGCGGTGCAACTCGATTCGACGAAAAGCGGCGAGCGCTGCCCACCTTTGCCAACGCCACCTATTGCATCAACCGGCTCGAATGGGAGGACGCCATGAGCGGGGCCCCAGAGCTGGCCGGCAGCTACACCCCGGAACATCTTGCTCCGCTCGAAGCGTCTGGCCAATTGGTGCTAGTCGAGGGCCAGGTGGAAATCGTCCCGGGTCTCTGGACTCGACCGACGGGCGGACATACGCGCGGGCACCAGGCGCTGCTGTTCGAGTCGGGGGGCGAAACGGCGCTCTATCCCGGAGACCTTTGTCCCGACGTCAATCACGTTCGCCGAATGTGGTGCGCCGCGTACGACCTGTATCCCGTGGAGACCAGGCGCCGCAAGCCTGAACTATTGGGCGAGGCGGCCGACGCTGGCTGGTGGATCCTTTGGGATCACGAACCGGCGTTCGCGGTCAGCCGGCTCGAACGTCACAAGTTGCGCGAATTTGTTGCCTGCGACACTCGCTCGAAGCTGTAAACTCTTTTCTTTCCATATAGTTGCGACATCCCAATCGCAGTTGCGGCACCGCTCCCGACGCTCAGCGGCATGGTTTTAGCTACCGCAAAGCAACTCAGCACTGGCGCCGCCTCCAGAAAAGCTGGCCGGCCGCCGGATCGTAGTATGCAAGTCAATATTAAATAGAATGTTACGACGTAGGACACGACCGCCAATCGCGATCGTCGAGCGGGACGGACGGCGCGAGTTGCTGCACCGTTTTTTGCCCGCTTGCGCGCCAGTCTGCCACCGTTGCGGCTCGGGCAGAATGGCGGCTCGTCAGGCCGCAAAATCATCGCATAATACCTACAGATTGCATTAGACGCATTACGTGTATATAACGCACAGTCATTAAACGACATAAGCGTTGCATGTGATTCATCTTTACTAAAGAACCCAGCCTATTAGAATGGAGGTTTCGTAGCCTGAAAAGGCTCAGACGAGGACCGTCACAAGCGTCCAGCTTTGTGAGACACAATGGACTGCGTTTCCCTGGCGGAGCGACCAGTCGTAAAGAGCTGCTTGCATGGCCATTCCCACCGATCATTCCGACGTCCCGCTAGCGATCATCGGCATGGCGTGTCGCCTGCCCGAGGCCGAAAACCTCGAGCAGTATTGGCGGCTCATCGTCGAGGGCCGCACGGCGATCGCACAGGTGCCGCCGGAGCGTTTCGACGAGCAACTGTACTTCGATCCGGCCAAGGGCGTCCGGGGCAAGTCGTATTCCAAGCTAGCGGCGTTGCTCTCGAACCGCGACTTCGACGCCCAGCGATGCCCGATCGACGAGGGCCTGCGCCGCTCGGTCGATCAGATGCACCTGCTGATGACCGGAGTTGCCGCCGAGGCATTGCGACATGCCGGCATGGATCCGTTCAATCTGCGATCGAAGAATACCGCCGTCTTCATCGGAAACGGCGGGAGCAGCGCGCGACTGCGGGACTCCAATTATCAAGCCCACCTGGTTGAAGCCATCGGCATGCTTGAACAAGCGGACGGCTTTGACGAGCTGCCCGCCGAGGCACGGTTGGCGGTTATCCGCGATTGCATCGCTCGGATTCAGCAACCATCGCTGCCGATGGGGGTCGATGCCCGGCTGCTGCATTGCAACATGATCGCCGGCACGATTTCCAAGGCTTTCGACCTGACCGGGGGATGGCTGGCCCTGAATTCCGCTTGCGCTTCGTCGCTGCAGGCCATTTTGATGGGTGCCAGGGCCCTGCAACAGGGACGGGCCGAGATGGCCATCGTGGGGGGCGCGTCCGATATCCACTCTCATACTCTGGTCTTGTTTTCCGCTGCCCAGGCCCTGAGCGCGTGCGGTTCTCGACCGTTCGACGTCGACGCCGACGGGCTGGTGATGTGCGAAGGGTATGGGGCTTTGGTGCTGAAAACGTTGGAGCGGGCGCTGGCCGACGGCGATCCCATCCAGGCCGTCGTCCGCGGGCTGGGGGTGGCCACCGATGGCCGCGGCAAGAGCCTGTGGGCTCCGCGAAAGGAAGGCCAGATCAAGGCCATGCACCGGGCCTATCGCTCGGGCGTCGAGATCTCGCAGTTGCAGTATATCGAGTGCCACGCCACCGCGACGCAACTGGGCGACGCCACGGAATTGGAAACCTTGGGCGAGGTGCTGCGGCCCGAATTGCCCCCCGGCAAACGCATCCCCGTCACCAGCGTCAAAGCCAACATCGGCCACGCGCTCGAGGCTGCCGGCATCGCCGGCGTCATCAAGACCGTGCTGTGCATCCAGCACCAGACCATTCCGCCGGCCATCAACATCCGCCAGCTCAATCCCAAGATCGATTGGCAGGCGGCACCCTACTACGTGCCGACCAGCCCGGCCAACTGGGATGCGCCGGCCGAGGGCCGGCCCCGCCGGGCCGCCGTCAATGCGTTTGGAATCGGCGGCCTGAACATGCACGTCGTGCTCGACGAATTCACCGAGTCGGCTCGTCGGCTGGTTCCCGCCAAAGCTTCCAAATTCAAGCCGTCGCGGCCGGCGCCCAGTGTCGACGAGCAGTCCGTGGCGATCGTGGGCATGGGCTGCATTTTGCCCGGCGGGCTCGGGTTGACGAAGCTGTGGGAAACCTTGCTGGGCGGCAAGGATCCCAAGCAGGCGGCATCGGGCGAGCGCTGGACGCAAGAACGCCTTGGCGGACTGCAATGCGAATCTGGCCGGCATGGTCGGCGGCTTCATTACGGATTTTGCCTACGATTGGCGCAAACACAAGGTACCGCCCAAGCAGGTGGCCGAGGCTGATCCGCTGCAGTTCATGCTGCTCGAAGCGGCCGAGCAGGCCTTGAACGACGCCGGCTACGACCGCAAGCCGCTCGACCGCGAGCGATGCGGCGTGGTCGTGGGCACCGAGGTCGGCGGCGAATTCTGCGACCAGCTCGAGATGGGCTTGCGGCTCCCCGAAATGCAGCAAGTTCTGGTCGAATTGCTGCGCTCAAGGGGCGTCTCCGACGTGCAAGTCGAAAAGATCAAAGCCGGCTTCGCCGCGGCGCTGATTGCGCATCTGGCCGTCGCTGATTGACGAGACCGGCAGCTTCACCAGCAGCACGTTGGCTTCGCGGGTGACCAAAACGCTCGACCTGGCGGGAGGCGCCGTGGCCGTCGACAGCGGGTCGATTTCTGCACTCAGCGCCTTGGCAATTTGTTACGACATGCTGCTCTCCGGCGACAACGACCTGATGATCTGCGCGGCCGGCCAGCGGCGGATGGGTGCCAGCAACTTCGAGTCGCTGTACCGGGCCGGATTGCTCGCCAACCCTGTCCCGCGCAACGTTCTCGACGCCGCCTACGACGGCGTTGTTCCCGGGGAAGGCGTGGGCGTGGTCGTGCTCAAGCGACTGTCCGACGCCCGCCGCGACGGCGATCGCATTCACGCCATCATTCGCGGAATGGGGATGGCCCATCACGGCTCGCAGCCGGAAGCCTTGCGCCTGGCGGCCCAGCGGGCGTGTGCCCAGGCCGCCATCGATCCGGCGCAAATTCAGCTTGTCGAACTCGATACCGACGAACAATTGACGGCCGACGGCCAGGAACTGCAAGTCTTGGCCGCAGCACATGCCGGTGCGGCCCGCCGCGAGCCGCTCACGGTCAGTTCGCCCACGGCCCAGTTCGGGCATTTGGGTGGCGGCGGCGGAATCACCGCTCTGATCAAAGCCAGCCTGGAGATCGAAAGTGGCCAGGCTGTAGCGAACGTAGGGCTGCAACATCCGGCCCAGGCGCTGCGGGACTCGGCCCAGGCCGTGCAGCCCGCGCAGGCCGCAACCCGGCTGGCCGGACGCCGACTCGGCGCCGTGGCTTCGTGGTCCAAGGGGCTGGCGGGTTACGTGCTGCTCGAGCACGGCGCTGCCGGTGCCAGCCAGCCAACCGGCCAACCGCCTCGACAAACCACAAAAGGCCCAAATCGCGGAGAGCCACTACACCAATGGCACCGCGGCCCCGGCGCATGCCGCCGCGGCTGTGGCCGCGCACGTGGTCAACGGCAGCAAGCCCTCGGGTTGGACGATCTGCCGTCTGGCTGGCGCCACGATCGAGGAATTGTGCGCCCGCATCGAAGCGGTGCAGCGCGACGCGGCATCTGCCTGGTCGGCGACGGCGGCGCAGTCTTTCCGCGCGGCTGATCGCTTTCGCCTGGCGGTGGTGGCGGATACACCGCAGACGCTCCTGCGCAAGTTGCAGTTGGCCAATGGGCAATTGAACCATGCCGGGGCGCGGCAAGTGCTCGAGCAGCAGGGCGTATTCTTCCACGAGCTGACGGCCGGGCCGCCCCGCGTGGTCTTCGTGTTTCCGGGCCAGGGTTCACAATACGACGGCATGCTCCGCGAACTGGTGCGGGACGAGCCAGCCGCTCGCCGGGCCTTGGGCGAAATCGACGCGGCGCTCCAGCGGCTGGGATATCCCACCTTCGAACGTCTGGCCTGGCCCGCGGCGCGGGACAGCCGACCCAACTCGGCCGCGACGTCTGGTCGACGCAAGTTTCGATGTTCGCCGCCGACGCGATCGTGCTGGCGGCGCTCGCCGAACGCGGAATCGTGCCGGACATGGTGCTGGGGCACAGCTACGGCGAGTTCGCCGCTCTCTATGCGGCCGGCGCCTGGGACCTGGAAACGACCATCCGCCTGACGCGTGCTCGCTGCGAGGGAATTGCCGCCGCCGGGGTTGCGGACAGCGGATTGCTGGCCACCGACGCGGCGCCGCAGCTCATCGAGTCCTTGGCCGCCGGCATCAGCAGCGAACTGCACATCGCCAACTACAATGCGCCCGACCAATCGGTGGTCGGAGGCCGACGGACGCACTTCGATGCGCTGGCCCGATCGCTCGAATCGCACTCCCACCAGGCGCGGACCCTGCCCGTGCCGGCGGCGTTTCATACGCCCTTGATGCACGGAGCCAGCCGATTGCTCGAACAAGCCCTGGCTGGCGCGACGACTCGTCCGCTGCGCATCCCGCTGGCCAGCACCGTCACGAACACCCTGGTCGGCGGCGCGGCCGACATCGGCCGAAATCTGACCGCCCAACTGACCACGCCCGTCCGCTATGCGCAGTTGATCGCGCAATTGGCGGGCGAGCAGCCGTCGGTTTTCGTCGAAGTCGGTCCGCAGCAGACGCTGACCCGGCTGAATCGCCGCATCCTCGATGTCGGCGCCTGGTTGGTCGCCAGCGACAACTCCAAGCGGCCCGGCGTCGAACCCATCGTTTGCGTCCAGGCCATGCTGGAGTGCCTGGGAGCATTCTCACCGGCCGCCCAGCACCCGCAGAAAGTCCTCACCAAACCGTCATCCCCGAACCAACCGGTCACGCCAACGAAACCAATGCAAGATTCCAACGCCCATCCGAACATTCCCCATTTCGACGCAACCGAGCGGCGCCGCGCCAAGATGCGCGGCACGCCGGCGAGCAGTCCGGCCCGCGAGCAAAACGGCCACGCGGCGCCGCCGCCTGCCAACGGAAATGGACAGCACCACGCAGATCGCACCAGCGCGCCGCGGCGCCGGCCGCGCGGCGGTTCCCGCGCCGAAGCCGGTCAACCGCGTCGCGCCGAACGGCACGGCGGCGTCAGCGCCACCCGGCGCCGAGAAATACGGCGACCATTCATACGCCCACCGGCCCCGCCGCATCGCCACGACCCGTGCCGCCAGCGCCTGTGCCCGTCAAAGCGCCCCTGGCTGCCACCGCGCCTGTGGCTGCGGCATCGCCGGCAGTCGTCAAGTCGCCGGCCAGCCCGCCGGTGGGCACATCGCGTTCTCCCCAACAGCTCGAATCGTTCCTGGTGAACTTCGTGGTCGAACAGACGGGCTACCCGGCCGAAGTGGTCGAGCTGGATGCCGACCTGGAGGCGGACCTGGGCATCGACAGCATCAAGAAAGCCCAGCTCTTCGGCGAGCTGCAGGAATTCTTCGACATCGCCGGCGGCGGCCAACCTGTCGCTCGACGATTTTCCGACGCTGCGGCACGTGCTTGATTTCCTTCAGGCCAACGGGCAATCGGCCGCTCCGGCTGTCGCGACCCCGCCAGCGGCCGTCGCAGTGCATCGCGCCGCCCCCCATCGCTGCGGCGCCGCACCCGTTGCCGCCGGCAGCACCACATCCAAGGGCGCGCCGGATGCGGCGCGAGCTGGAGTCGTTCCTGGTGAATTTCGTCGTCGAACAAACCGGCTATCCGGCCGAAGTGGTCGACCTGGATGCCGACCTGGAAGCGGACCTGGGCATCGACAGCATCAAGAAAGCCCAGCTGTTCGGCGAATTGCAGGAATTCTTCGACATCGGCGCGGCGGCCAACTTGTCGCTGGACGACTTCCCGACGCTGCGTCACGTGCTCAATTTTCTCCAGGCCAACGGGCAATCGGCCGCTCCCGCGATCGCCACGCCGCCACGCGGCCGCCCCGGCACGCGCACCGCCTCAGGCTGCGCCGGCGGCAGTCGTTGCGGCACCCGCGACCGTCGCTGCCGGCAGCACCGCATCCAAGGCGCCGGATGCGGCGCACTTGGAGACGTTTCTGGTGAATTTCGTGGTCGAGCAGACCGGCTACCCGGCCGAAGTGGTCGAGTTGGATGCCGATCTGGAGGCCGACCTGGGCATCGACAGCATCAAGAAGGCCCAGTTGTTCGGCGAATTGCAGGAGTATTTCGACATCGGCGCGGCGACCGGCAGCTTGTCGCTCGACGATTTTCCGACACTGCGGCACGTGCTGGATTTTCTTTCGCAGGCCGGTTCGCGTCAGCCCACGCTGGGCGCGGCGCCGGTTGGGCCGAGTCATGTGTCTGCCATCGCCGATCCGGCGCCCGCGGTGGCAGCTTCGTCGACCCCAGCAGCGCCGATGACCACAGCGGCCGCACCCACGAGCGACGCTGGCCAGCTCGAGTCGTTCCTGATCAACTTCGTGGTCGAGCAGACGGGATACCCGGCCGAAGTGGTCGAGCTGGATGCCGACCTGGAAGCGGATCTGGGCATCGACAGCATCAAGAAGGCCCAGTTGTTTGGCGAGCTGGACGAATTATTCGGCATCGGCGCAGCAGTCGACGGCGGTTTGTCACTCGACGATTTTCCCACGCTGCGGCACGTGCTCGATTTCCTCCGCGGCGCGACGTTGCCGGCCGCCGAACTCGGCGCATGAACCGGCCGTTGCCTCGTCGGCTATTCCGTCGACAGCCGCTCAGGTTGATGGTAACGGCCCGGCCAGCGAAGGGACGGAAATTCCGGCCGAAAGTGAAACCCAGGCCAGTCCGTTCCGGCTCGCCGGATCGCCCTACGACCTCGGCTGGCAACACGGCCAGGCTTTCAAGAACGACATCCGCCGCGTCCTGAGGTTGTATGCCGAGGCGGCCGACGACCAGTTCGAAGACTTGCCGGGCGCGGCAGGGCGGAATTGTCCGCAGCAGGTGCTGTCCGCGGATGAACTCGACGAATTGCAAGGTCTGGCAGACGCCGTCGAAGTGCCACTGGGCAACGTGCTGGCCCATCACTTCGCGGTGGCCAGCGAATGGGTGCCGGGGCCGGCCAGTCCGCGGCCTGCGCGAAAACGCCACCGGCCGACGTCTGGTGCAGGCCTTGCGCCAGCCGTTGCCGCTGCTGACGGTGCTCGCCGACGCCACACGGCCCACGGTTTTCGTGCGCGTGCCGGCTCGTGGTCTGGCGCATGCCGTTATGGTTCCGGTCGGAACGGTTGCGATTTGGGGCGGACTGAATGCCTTGGGCATCGCGGTGACGGCACATCCGCTGGATGCGGGCAGCCGTGGCGAGGCGAAGCCCGGTCGCTTGTGCAGCGCGATCGTTCGCCGGATCCTCGAATCGGCAACCGACTTGGAATCGGCAATTCAATTGGCCGGGTCCGACCGTGGAGTTCAGCCCTGGTGCGCTTTCGTCAGCCACGCATCAAGTAACCGCATCGCCCGGCTGGAATTCGATGGCGTCAATTTGAACGTCCAACCGGCAGCCGCCTTGGCCGCCCACGGCCAGGCCGAGGCCTTGTATCCGGCCGACTCGGTCGCCGGCGATTCGCAGCCTTTAGCCGATACCGGGCCCGCAGCGCTCGGCGGCGGCGGCGAAACGAACTGGCCCGCGGCGTTTACGCTGACCATCGAACCGGCCGCCGGCGAAATCCGGCTTTCCGGCCGGACGAGCCCGCAGCAGCGCTGGACCGTCGCCCGCTTGCTGCCGCCGGGACAGCCGGCTTGTTCTCCCGCCGATCCTGCGCGGCGGGCCGCCGACGAATCGTTTCCGGCGCTGCCGGCCGCCAGCGTTTGCCAGCGATTCTCGATTGCGATGCGCGAGGCTCCGCTGGCCTTCGGCCTGCCCTCCGAGCCGACCTGGACCGGATCGGCGATCGTGCTGGGCGCCAACCCCACGGCCGATGCGCTCGTCGAGGGGCTGCAAAGAGCCGGCGTGACCGTGTACGCGATTGCGCCCGATGGGGATGTCGACGCCGCGCTCGATCAGGTGCAGCAAATCTGCGCCGCCGGCCCGGCGCCGCACTTGTTCATCACCACCGCTCGCGACGGTGCCGCGATTGATTTCGACCACGAGGATCTTTGGTTGCGCGAGCGTCAGCAGTCGATGGCGCTGCCGTTTTTCGTCTGCCAGAAATGGATGCAACTGGCCGCCGAGGCCGGGTGGCTGAACCGCTCGACGCTGGTGGCCACGGTTGCCGAAGGCGGAGACTTCGGTTTCGC
The DNA here is from genome assembly GCA_963699445.1 of uncultured Planctomycetia bacterium. Lineage (GTDB taxonomy): Bacteria > Planctomycetota > Planctomycetia > Pirellulales > PALSA-1355 > CAWCAX01. Next base: position 78,830 of record CAVOTX010000009.1, on the reverse strand, counting down.
CCGCGGCGCAGAAACCGCTCAGGGTGGCGCGCTGGCCGGCCTGTTGAAAGGCATCTTCGTCGAATTCACGATCATGCAGAACGAGCGGAATCTGCGGATCAAAGTGATCGACGCCCCGGTCGATGTGCCCGCCGATCGGTTCGTGACCGACATCTTCCGCGAGTTGGCCTCGGGCCGGCTGGACTACGAAGTGGCTTTCGTCGGCGGCCGCCGGCTCGTGCCGACGGCGGTGGAACGCGAACCGGCCGCATCGGGCAGTTCAGAAATCGAGCCCGGCACGACGTGGCTCGTGACCGGCGGGGCCCGGGGCATCACGGCCGCCTGCGCCCTCGAACTGGGTCGCCGCTGGGGCCTGAATCTGCACCTGATCGGCTCGACGTCGCTGGTGCCGATCGACGCCGCCTGGCGCGACCTGGACGACGAGGGCCTCAAGCAGCTCAAGGTGGCCGTCATGATTGCCGCCCGCAAAGAGGGGCGCAACGCCGCCACGGCCTGGGAACGGACCAAGAAGGACATTGAGATCGATCGCTCGATGCGGGCCTTTGCGGCCGCGGGCGTGAAGGCCACGTATCACGCCTGCGACGTCAGTGATCGGCAAGCGCTCTCCCAGACTTTGGACGGAATCCGGCAGGCCGATGGTCCGATCACCGGCATCCTGCACGGAGCCGGCTTGGAGCGATCCTGCCGGTTTGACAAGAAACAGCGCGACGTGGTGCTCAAGACCATCGACATCAAGGTTGGCGGAGCCGCCAATCTGATGGCGCTCGACGCGGCACGATCCGATTCGGCATTTCGTCGGCTTCGGTTCGATCAGCGGCCGGTTGGGCGGTTTCGGGCAGACCGACTATAGCCTGGCCAACGAAATGCTCGCCAAGCTCGTCGGTGCTTATCGCCGCGGGCGCCCCTGGATCAAAGCGGTGACGTTCCACTGGCACGCTTGGGGCGAAATCGGCATGGCCGCCCGGCCCGAACTCAAAGACATTCTCACTGGCTCCGGCAATCTCAGCTTCCTGCCGCCGCAAGAAGGCATCGCGCACCTGGTCCGCGAGTTGGCGGCCGGCACCCCCGAACCGGAAGTCATGATCACCGAGCGCAGTCACTGGGCAAAGTTTTCGGCCGGCCTGAATGCGACCGATGCTGCGGCCGAACCAACGCCCGACGCGATGCCGCCGTTGTTGACCAACATTCGTGCGGAAGGGCCGATCTGGGTGGCCGACTTGCCGCTCGATCCGCTGAACGATCCGTTCCTGGTTCAGCACCGCCTGCGCGGCAGGCCGCTGCTGCCGGTGGTCGTAGGGTTGGAGGCCTTGGCCGAAATCGCCGCAGCGGCCAGCGGGCGGCGCGTCGTCGGGTTTCGCGACGTCGACATGATCGACGGGCTTCTCTTCCATACCGATCGGCCGGCCGTGGCCCGGGTCCTGCGCCACGCCGCGCTCCGAGGGCGGCTTCGATTGCGAGTTGACCTGCGATTTTCGCAATCGAGCCGGCGGCCTGATCAAGCAGGATCGGCCGTACCTGCGGGCGATGGTCGTCTTTGCCGATGGTCCGCCGGCGCTGGGCAGCTCGTTGCCTCCCATGCCCGAGGCCTCGCGCTGGTTGGACATTGTCTATCCCGACCATGCCCCGGTTTATCACGGGCCGCCGTTTCGCGGCGTCACCTCGGGTTACTGTTACGACGAAGCCGACGGCTGGTCGCGGATCGCGGCGCATCCGTTGGAGGAGCTGACCGGAGCGGGCCGGGCCGACGGCTGGACAGTGCCGTCGGTCGTACTCGATTCGGCCATGTATGCCTGCGGGCTGCACTTGTGGGCGCGCGGCGGGAACATCATTGCGCTGCCCCGGGGAATCGAGCAACTCAACTTGGGCCGGGCGCCCCGGGACGGCGAGAATTGCCTGCTGTATTTCGTTTGCCGCAGCCTGGCGATGGAGCGACCTTGCTACGACTTCGAACTGGTGGGCGAAGACGGGGCGACGCTGTTGCAAGCGCGGGGTTACTACAAAGTCTCCTTCGGACGAGGAGACGCTTTATGACGTTCGACCGCGTCCTGTCGACGAGTTACGCCCGGCTGAGCCAGTGCGCCGCGGCGCAGCGCGAGGACTCGCGCGATTGGTTGACCGCCGCCGAGCGCACGGAACTGGACCGTCTCGGCCACGCCTTGCGGCGGCGGCAATGGCTCGCGGGGCGGTGGCTGGCCAAGCAGTTGATCCTGCGCGCGGCCGGCAACGCAAGCCTTGCCGACGTGCAAATCCTGACGCGCGACGGCGAGGGGCCTGGCGTGCGACCGCAAATTCGTCTCGCCGGACGCCGGCTGCCATGGTCCGTTTCCATCTCGCACAGCGAGCACGGCGCTAGCGGCCCTGGTAGCCAGCGATACGCTGGCGGTCGGCGTCGACCTGACCGAACTGCGGCCCGATCACGCGACCCAATTCGGCCCGGGCTTTCGCCGGTTGTGGTTCACCCCCGGCGAACGGCGCTGGCTGGCTGCCGATCCGCAGCGCCGGATCGCCACGCTGTGGGCTGTGAAGGAGGCCGTTTACAAGGCCTGCAATACGGGGGAGGCCTGGGACCCGCGGCAGGTGGAAATCGTGCCGACCGAGTCCGACGGCTTTCAATGTCGATATCGCGGCCTGCCGCTCGCGCAGCTTGGGCTGGGCCTGCGCGACCTGGACGGCCACGTGGCCGCGGTCGTCCAGCTGCCGCTCGTTCACAGCGTGTCACCCGCCGATCGCGCGATGCCCCGGAACCGCGGCGAATTGCGAGCTCGAGTGTCTCGAACAGGCCGCCGCGCTGCCGGCGACTCACGATGACCTCCCTCGCAGGCCGCAAGTTTCCCGGGATATTCGTTTCGACCAGCCGACAAACCATCAACCGGTAGTCCTCTTTCGGAAGCCATCATGATCGATCTAACGGGACGTGTGGCCCTGGTGACGGGCAGTTCGCGCGGGTTGGGCCGCGCTTGTGCAATTCGACTGGCCGAGGCCGGCGCCGACGTGATTGTCAATTACGTCACCTCGCGCACCGCGGCCCTGGAGACGGCCGAGCAGATCCTGGCGCTGGGTCGGCGCGTCCACATCATCAAGGCCGACGTCAGCGAAGAGGACGACGTGCCGCTCGATGCTCGAATACATCACCCGCGAGATCGGCCAGCTCGACATCGTGGTCAGTAACGCCGCCACGGGCGGATTCCGTCCGCTGCTGGCCGCGAACCAGAAGCACTTCCAAAACACGTTCCAAACGAACGTGCTGGCGCTGTTGTACCTCGTCCAATCGGCGCTGCCCCTGCTGGAGCGCGGCCCGGGTCGCGGCAAGGTCATTGCCCTGAGCAGCCACGGCTCGGACATCGGCGCTCCCCTGGTATGGGCTGATCGGCAGTTCGAAGGCCGCCCTGGAAAGCCTGGTCCGCCACCTGACGCTCGAAGTCGGCGACCGCGGCGTAAACGTCAACGTGGTCAAGGCCGGGCTGTTGGAGACCGACTCCACCCGGCGCATTCCCAACGCCGAGCAGATTTTCACCGATCGCAAAGATAAGGCCATGATGGGCGACCGCATGCTCACGGTCGAAGACGTGGCCAATGCCGTGCTGTTTCTGGCCAGCCCGCTGGCCGATCTGGTCCAGGGCGAAACGCTCACCGTCGACGGCGGGTCGGCGGTGCATGTGTGAACGCGAAGAATGTCCAGCAGTTACGCCGAATGTCCGCCATTATCCTCGAACGCTGAATTCGCATGACGGGTTACTTGCTATTAACCGGCGCCACCGGCCTCTTGGGCCGCTATCTGCTGCGCGATTTGACGCTGGCCGACATTCCCTTGGCCGTTGTGGTCCGCCCCACACGCTGGGAGTCGGCCACGCAGCGAATCGAAACGGCCATGGCCCACTGGGAGCGCGAATTGGGGCGCGGGCTGGTGCGGCCGGTCGTGCTGGAAGGAGATATTGCCGAACCCGCGCTCGGGCTGGGCGAGCAGGACTTCGATTGGGTAGCCGCGAATTGCCAGACGGTGCTGCACTCGGCCGCTTCCTTGACCTTCTACGCCGACGACGCCTCCGGCGAGCCCTGGCGGAGCAATATCCAGGGCACGCGCAATGTTCTCCAGCTTTGCCAACGAGCCCGGATCCGGCAGCTACCATCACGTCTCGACCGCCTACGTGTGCGGTCGGCGCCGGGAGCGCATCCTGGAGACCGAACTCGACGTAGGCCAGGAGCCCGGCAACGATTACGAACTGAGCAAACTGACGGCCGAGAAAGAAGTGCTCGCGTCGCCGAACTTCGACGAGGTCACGGTGTATCGGCCGTCGATCATCGTCGGCGATTCGCAGACCGGTTTCACCACGACGTACCACGGATTCTATACGCCCTTGCGGCTGTCCTGCGCGCTGCGGCAAACCGCTTCGGCCGAGGCCTGGGCCCAGACCAATTGGTTGGGGCAGTTGCAGCTTTCCGGCAGCGAACGCAAGAACCTGGTCCCGGTGGAATGGGCATCCGCCGCGATGGCTCAAATCATTGCCCGCCCCAAACTGCACGGCCGGACGTATCACCTGACCAACCCGAACCCGGCCACCGTGGCGATGATGTACGAGGCCATGACGCGGGCACTCTCCGAGATGCCGATGCCGACAACGCAGCGGGCGTCGGTGCAAGCGTCGAAGCGATGTCCTCGTTCGGCGAGCAGATGAAGGTCTACCAGTCGTATTGGAGCGACGATCCCGACTTCGATTCGTCCCACACCGCAGCGGCCCTGCCGCACCTGCCGTGTCCGGCGGTCGATGTCGAGACGATGTTGCGGTTGATCCGTTTCGCCCTGAAGTCGAACTTCGGCTGGCCCCGCGAAGCGCCGGCAACGGCGGAGTTCGAGTCCGGTCGCGAGTTGGGCGGTTGGTTGCAGGCGAATCGGCCGGCGGCGGGCAGTTCCGCCGCGCTGCGCTATGTCAGCCTGGGTGTCAGCGGCGGCGGCGGCGGCCAATGGCACCTGGTGGTCGATCGTGGGCGGCTGGTTGGAGCCGGCCGAGGTTTACGGAGTGGTGGCGGCCCGACGTGCTATTTGACGTCGGCCACGTTTGCGAGTCTGACTCGCGGCGAATTGTCGCTCGAGGATTCGATCAATGCCGGACGACTCGTGGTCACCGGCAATTCGGTCCGCCCCGTCGAGCTGGCGCGGCTGTTTCGGGACCTGGCAGCTCCAATGACGAAGTAAAAACTCTTTCGATGGCAAAATTTCCGTGAGGAGTGACATGCACGCAATTGATTCCACACGTGTTCATTCGAACGGCGCCGCCAACGGCGCCGCCACCGCCACCAAGTCCGCTCGCATGCTGGAGCGGGGGCGCCGCAGTATCGCCGGCGGCGACAGCAGCACGATGCGCGTGTTGCCCTACCACATTCCGCTCGTCGCCGACCGGGGCGAAGGCGCGCGGCTGTGGGATATCGACGGCAACGAGTACATCGACCTCAACATGGCGTACGGACCGCTGTTGCTCGGCCATCGGCCGCCGCAAGTGATCGAAGCCGTGACGCGGCAGATCACCGACCGCGGCAGCCAATTGGGCTTCCCCACGGAAATCACGATCCGCGTGGCCGAAAAGCTCAAGCAGCTCTTTCCCGGCATGGAGCTGTTGCGATTCGCCAATTCCGGCACCGAGGCCTGCGCCTCGGCCGTCCGTCTGGCGCGGACGTTCACCGGCCGCCGCAAGCTGGTGATGTTCGAGGGACACTACCACGGTTGGAGCGAGGCGGTCTTCAACCGTTATCACGCTCCGCTGGCCGATCTGCCGGCCGAGGGATTCGGCCCGGCGATCCCCGGTACGACCGGCATGACCGACGGCATTCTCGACGTGATCGTGGTCCAGTGGAACGATGAGGACGCACTTGCCGCATGTCTCGAAAAGCACGGGTCCGAAGTCGCCGCCGTGATGATGGAGCCGGTGATGGGGAACGCCGGGCTCAACCTGCCCCGCGACGGCTACTTGCAAGCGGTCCGCGAGATGACGCTCGATCACGACTGCCTGCTGATCTTCGACGAAGTGATCACCGGCATGCGCGTGGCCGCCGGGCGGTGCTCAGGATCATTATCTGGTCACACCCGACATCACGGTCGTTTCCAAAGCGATGGGGGGCGGATACCCGGTCGGGGCGTTCGGCGCTTCGGCCGAAATCATGGACGTGATCGTGCATGGCCCCCTGTTTCATGGCGGCGTGTTCTCCGGCAATGCCGTCGTGATGTCCGCCGCCGAGGCCGTGCTGGACACGATCCTGGCCGATACGCAGCGGATCTACGGGCATTTGAACATGATTTCCGACCAGTTGGCCACGGGCATGGCCGAGATCATGACCCGGCTGGGCGTGCCGCATCGCGTCGCGCACCTGGGCCCGCTGCTGGCCCTGATGCTCACCAAGAATCATGGCGACGAACTGGCGAACTACCGGGACGTGCGCAAGCACTGCGAAATCGAAAAATACATCGCTTTTCAGCACCACCTGCAACGCGCCGGCGTCTACTTCCACCCGAACCAGTTCGAACCGATGTTCCTGTCCACGGCGCACACGCCGGCGGACATCGCGACCGTGCTGGATCGAATGGAAGACGGAGCTCGAAAATGTCTGGTACGCTGACGCCTCGAAAGCTGATCGAGCACGACGTTCTGAGCGCCGCGCCGATCCTGGACGCCGTCGAACGCTATCGCGGCACATTCGTCGACCTGGACGCTTCGCGCGTGGTGGGGCCAGACGAGTTCGCCGCTGCCCGCGTGTCGCTGACCGCGGCCCTGCGCCGCCAGGGCTTGCAGCCGGGCGATCGCGTGCTGTTGGCATTGCCCAACGGTCCGCTGTTCGTCGCCGCGTTGACAGCCATCCTGGCCTGCGAAGGATCGCCGCTGGTGGTCCATGCCAAGACGCCGGCCGCCGAATTGCAGCGGTACGCGCGAGCGGTTCGGCGCGCGGTTTCTGGCGTATGAATCGGGTGAGGAACCGGGGCTGGCGGAAATCGAATTGGCCGCGCACGAGATCGCGCTGGGCAGCATCGCCTCGCTGCACTGGGGTACGCTGTTCATTACCGACCAGGCCTGCACAGGGCCCACGCTGCGCGGCGTGCCGCTGCATCCCACCTCGGGCTCGACCGGACTGCCGAAGATCGCGCTGCGGCCGGGATTTGCCGCGCTGGAAGAAGCCCGACATTACGCCGCCACGATGGCCATCGACGAGCACGACTCGATCGTGGCCATTCCGCCGATGAGTCACGCCTACGGGTATGGCATGTGCGTTATGGTGCCGCTGTTGACCGGGGCGAGCGTCATCAGCATGCGGCGGTTCAGCGTCAAGATGGTCGCCCGCGCTGTGGCCGAACACCCGGCCAGCATTCTGCCCACGGTGCCGGCAATGTTGGACGTATTGTCGTTCGGCGCCGGGATGGATTTGCGTTCGCTGCGCTGGGTCCTGGCGGCCGGCGCGATGCTTCCCCGACGAGCGGCCGAGCAATTCCGCGCCAAGACCGGGGCCACCGCCTGCCCGCTCTATGGGACCACCGAAACCGGTGGCATTTCCGTGGCCACGGCGGCCGACGGCGCCGACGTCGATGGTCGAGTCGGTCCGCCGATGGACGGGGTCGGGATCGAATTTCGGCCGCACGCCGATTCGCAGTCGCTGGGCGCCGAATATCGGCAAAGTGTTCGTGCGCTCGTCGTCGATGATGACCGGTTACCTCGATGATCGCGGCGACATCCACTGGCCTGCGTCCGACGGTTCGTTCGAGACGGGCGACCTGGGCCAATTGGCCGCCGACGGGGTCATTCACCTCCGCGGTCGCAATAGCGAAGTCATCAACGTCTCGGGCCTCAAGGTTGTGCCCTGCGAGGTCGAAGAGGCGATTCTTACCCTGCCCGCGGTGCGGGAAGTGAAAGTCTACGCGGGCGAACACCGCTCCGGCACGCAAGTCGTCATGGCGGCCGTGGCCGGGGACGCGAGCCTGTCGGCGGCCGACCTGCGCGCTCATTGCGAGCGGAACCTGGTGTATTACAAGCGGCCGCAAGTCATCACGCTCGTCGACGCGCTGCCACGTACGCCCACGGGCAAGATCATTCGCGATCAGCTTCCCTGACGGCGTCCTGCCGTCCGTCCCAGTGCGTGAGTTCTCCATGTCGCTGACCACAGCATCCCCGGTCGAATTCCTCGCGCCGTCTTTCGACGGCCTGTTCCCGCTGCCGCTGACGCCCATGGAAGCGTTCATGGTCGTCGATGCTGGCGAAGATTACTCGATGATGTGCGACACGGAGTTGCAGTTCCAGGGTTGCGTCGATCGCGATGCGTTCGACGTCGCGCTGGCCGTGGCGCTGGACCGCAATCCGCTGCTCGGTTGCCTCGTCGGTCGCGACCCGGCCGGCACCTGGGTATGGACTCCGACCGATCGCCTGCCGCCGGTCGATTGGGCGCCGCTGGGCACGCCGATTGCCGCCGACTACGGCCACTCGATCGACCTGGGCGCGAGATCGGACTGCGGGTCTGGGTCCGCCAGGGACAGGAGCAGTCAAACGTGCTGTTCCAGTTCCATCACGCTTGCACCGATGGAGTGGGGTTTCTGGGTTTCTGCGAAGACTTGATGGCCGCCTACTCGGCCGCGATTCCGGGCGGAGTTGCCGTTGCGCCGCGGCCGCTGAATCCCGATCTGCTGAAGCGCCGCGGACTGATCGGCATTCCCCAGCGCAGCGGCTGGCAGAAATTCACCGACGTGTTTGTCGGCATTCGCGAGTCCCTGCGATTTGTGTTGCAAGCGCCGCTGGCGCTGGCGCCACGGGTCGAGGCAGCGGACGCCACCGGCCACGTCGTCTTTAGCTCGCACACGTTCTCGGACGACACGGTCGTCAACTTGCGCCGCCTGGCCGGCACGGCCGGCGCCACGCTGAACGACCTGCTGATTCGCGATCTGCTGATCGCGCTGCCGCTGGCAGGCCCGTAGCGGCCGCGAGCCGCGCCGGCGCCGGCTGCGGGTGCTGATGCCGCAAAACTTGCGCGAGCGCGAACACTCGGCAATGCCGGCGGCCGTTGCCATGAGCTTTGCCTTCGTGACTCGCCGGGCCGAGCGCTGTGACGACCCCGACGAATTGTTGCGTTCCATTCGCGCTGAAACCGAGGCCGTCCGCCGACACAAGTTGTCCCTCTACTTCCTGGGTGGAATCGCCGCGCTGCAAGCGGCCGGCATTCTGAACTGGCTGCTGCGGCGACGAATCTGTTTCGCGACGGCCGTGTTGACGAATCTCGGCGATCCGACGCGGCGCTTTGTGGCGCGGTTTCCGCGGTCGGGCGAGCGGCTGGTCGTCGGCAACCTGCTGCTCATCCGTATCACCGGAGTGCCGCCGGTGCGGCCAATGACACGCTCGGTATGGGCCGTATTTCAGACCGCTAGCACGCTCACGATCAGCCTCAAGTGCGATCCGCGGTGCTACTGCCCGCTTGACGTCGAGCGGTTGCTGGGCGAGTATGTCAGTCAATTGCGCAACAGCTCCCGCTGCGACAGTGCGGAAGCGCAAACCACCGCGGCCGATCAGGCTCAATCTTAGGCCTGCGGCCGGAAACCTCCACGCCGCTTCTAACTCCTGCCCATGAAAGAAGTTATCCAGGCCAGGCAACTCTTCAAGACCTATAACGGCGGAGTTCGCGTCGAGGCCTTGCGCGGTGTGGACCTGGAGGTCGAGCAAGCGACCTTCGTGGCCATCATGGGGCCGTCCGGGTCGGGCAAGAGCACGCTGCTGAATATTTTGGGCGGCTTGGAAGTGCCCACCGAGGGTCAGTTGCTGCTGGAAGGGATCGAAGTCGGCCGCATGACCGACGACCAGCGGACGCTGCTCCGCCGCCGCCGGATCGGCTTCGTGTTTCAGCAATTCAACCTGCTGCCGATTTTTTCGGCCGTGGATAATGTGGCCCTGCCGTTGCGTTTGGAGGGCCTGCGGAGCTCGGAAGCCGAGCGTCGCGCGGCTGCCATGCTCGATCTGGTCGGGCTGGCCGACCGCCGCAATCAACTGCCCAGTCAGCTTTCCGGAGGCGAGCAGCAGCGGGTGGCCATCGCTCGGGCCCTGGTGGCCGATCCGGCCATCATACTGGCCGACGAACCCACCGGAAACCTGGACAGCGCCAACGGCGATCGGGTGATCGGCATGTTGCGGCAGCTCGTCGATGCGCAGGGTCAAACGGTGGTTCTGGTCACGCACGACGCCTCAGTCGCCGCCCGCGCCGACCGCGTGGTCCACATGCGCGACGGGCAGATTGTCGACGACTACGATCCGCGCGACGGCGTGCGGGCGGTCGCCGGCGTGCGGGAGCCGCACGAATGAATTCCTGTCGTTATGCGCTCAGCGAGTTCCGGCGGCGGCCGGGCCGATCGCTGCTCAGTTTGCTGAGCGTGGTGATAGCGGTCGCCGCGATCGTGGCGGTCAGTTCGGCCACCGCGACCACGCGGGCGGCGAATCGCAGGGTGTACGAGTTGCTGTCCGGCCGCGCCGACCTGGAAGTCGTGTCCAAAGGGGGCAGCCGGTTCCCGCAGGCCGACGCCGAAAAAATCCGTTCGCTGCCGCACGTCCGTGCGCTCGTGCCGGTGCTGCGCCAAGGCACAAACGTGTTTCGGGGCGAAAAGAAAGTCTCCGTATTGGTTGCCGGGATCGTGGCCGACGAGCCGGAGTCGACCGCGGGCATCGAAGTTACCGACGGCCGCTTTCCGACCGGCGCCAGCGAGATCGCCGTGGAAGCGAACCTGGCGTCCAATTTGAAAGTTGCTGCCGGCGATGAACTAAAGTTTTTCACCGGGCGTATGCATGTGTACAAGGTGACCGGCATCTTCGCGCTGCAGGACGCTTCGCAACTGCAACAGGGGGGCATGCTACTGATGCCCCTCGACCGGATGCAGCGGATCTTCGCTCGCGCCGACCAGGTGGACGCTTTGCACGTCTACCTGGACGAGCCAGGCCGGGTGCAGAAAGTGATCGCCGATGCAACGGCCCTCTTGCCCTCCGCTTTGGAGGCGCGAGTGCCCGGGTCGCGCAAAGGTCAGGCCGAAGAGGCGCTCCTGCTGACCGAAGTCAGCCTGTTGATGACCAGTTCGCTGTCGTTCTTGACCGCCGTGTTCATCGTACTCAGTGTGTTCTTGATGAACGTCAGCGAGCGGCGGCGGCAACTGTCGATCTTCCGCGCCGTCGGGGCCACGCGGCGGCAGGTGCTGGCGATGATCTGCTTCGAGGCGGTGCTGATGGGAATCGCCGGCACGTTCATTGGAATCCCGCTGGGAATTTATGGCGGAATGCTGCTGATGAAGTCGATGGCCGGCTTGCTGGGCGTCCAATTGCCCGCTCGACCCGACTTGAACTGGACTTTCATCGCCGGCGCGCTGGTGGGGCCGCTCGTCTGTCTGCTGGCTTCGTGGTATCCGGCCCGCAAGGCCAGCCGGGTCTCACCGCTCGAAGGGATGCGGCCGATGATCACGCTCGAGCCTGGCCGCGGGCATCGCATTCCCACAATCATCGGCCTGTCCGGGTTTGCCGTGACCGCCATCGCTGGCTTCGGCGCGGTGCGCGGGATCCTGCCCATCTGGGCCTCGGTGGCGACGCTCGTGCTCTCGCTGATCTTCGCCGTGCTGCTGTTGCCGGTTTGCTTGGGGCCGGCGGTTCGTCTGCTCGCCTGGCCGATCCGCCGCGCGCTGAATATCGAGGGCGAAATGTCCGAGCGGCTGGTGTTGCGCCATGCCACCCGCAGCGCGCTGACGATCGGCGTGCTGTTCATCTCGGTCTCGACCAGTCTGGGTATCGGCAATTCCGTATTCACGGTCAACGACGATGTTCATAAGTGGATCAATCGCACGATTACGGCCGATTTCCTGCTCCGGGTGATGATGCCCAATGCCAGCGACCAGGCGGCGGCCAGCATGCCCGAATCTGTGGGAGACGAGATCGCCGCCATCGACGGCGTCGAACGGGTGGATTCGGTCAAGACGCTTCCGATCAGCGTCAACGGACAAAAGGCCAAGCTGCTGACCCGCGACTTCAGCCAGTTCGACCGCGTACCGCTATACGTGCTCGGTGACGACCACGGAGTCCTCGAGCGTCTGTTGGCTGGCGAAGTGGCCCTGGGTTCTGTGCTGGCCGAACGCGTGGGAGTGCATGAAGGCGACACGGTTGAGATCACGGCTGGCGACAAGAAGCACTCGTTTCGAGTCGCCGCGCTGGTCACCGAATACGCGGTTGGCGGGTTGATCGTTACGATCGACAGCAAAGTCGCCGACCAATTGTTCCACATCCATGGCGTAGCGGCCTTTTTCATCAAAGCGAAACCGGGACGCGCGGACGAAGTGGAACCGAGTCTCAGCGAACTCGCAGTCAAGGACGGGTTGCTGCTGCAATCGTTCGCCCAGATCGTCAACATCGTCGACAAGACCGTGGCCGGAACGACCATCGGCCTGTGGGTGCTGCTGGCCCTGGGATTGGTCGTCGGCGCGCTGGGAGTCATCAACACGCTGACCATGAACGTGCTCGAGCAGACCCGCGAGATCGGCATGCTGCGGGCGATCGGCATGCGGCGCCGGCAGATCGTCAAGACCGTGCTGGGGCAAGCCGGCATCATCGGCTGGTTGGGAGTTCTAACCGGTGCCGTATCGGGGATCGGCCTTTCCCACACGTTCAACCGCTGTCTGGGGTCGCTGTTCGGCCGCTACATGCAATTCTCGTTTCGGCCTGGGTTCGTCGGCGCGCTCGTCGGCGCTGCGCTGGCCGTCGTGCTAGTCTCGGCGCTGGTGCCGGCCCGGCGGCCGCGGCACTCAATCCCTTGCAGTCGATGCGGCAGGATTGACGCCCTGTTCGGGGAACGTCTCAAGGGATTTGGCCTGCATTGTCGAGTCAGAGGGTAGACGATCGAGATCGCCTGTGCGTCGATGCCAAAAATCTTGACTGTGCTTCGGCCCTGATTATTATGAGGGCGATGGCCCGGGATAACGGCCAGCTTATTTCGGAAGATAAGCCTCCCTCGCGAAAGGACGCTCGGGGGGCTTTTTTTTGGCCAATCCGGGCTCGCGCTTGCCAACGAGCGTGCGCACCGTGCGTCGACTTCATTCCTGCCGAAAAGTGCGCGTTGCAATCATGCGATTAGCTGCCTGCCTCTCGATCCTCGCCGCCACGACTGTGCTTTGCTCGCTTGGCGCCGGTTCGCTTCGTGCCCAGCCGCCCGCCAACCCACAAGCCTTCGATGAACCGCACGTCTGGACCGATGTCACGGGCAAATTCTCGCGTACGGCCGTGTTGATCGAAGTCCGGGAGGATGCGGTTCGGCTTCGTCAGCCGTCGGGCAGGTGTACGACCATCGCCTGGGACAAGCTCAGCCCACAGGATCAGCAGTACGCCCGCGACTTCGTCGAGAACTCCGCCGGGCCGCCGGCCGGCGAGCCGACGCGCGAGAGGGAACGAACTTGGACCGACGTCACGGGCCGCCTGCGCCACGGCGACGCTGGTTGCCGTGCATGACGACACGCTGGTGCTCAAGCGGCCCAGCGGAAAATACGCAACCGCCCGGCTCGACAACCTGAGTCGTCCGGATCAAGAATTCGTGCGGGCATCCGCCGTGCTGGCAGGCTCGCCGATCGACGTGCCGCAGTCCGCCGCAACGCCCTCGCAAATGCCGGCCACCGCGCGACCGGCCGCCGCTGCCGCAGAGTCCAATGCCCGCGCCCAGTTCGTCGCGAGCTCCCCCTTTCCATTGGTGCCGACCTGGGATCAACAGAGCGCGCCGCGCGGATCATTCACTTGCAGGTATCGCGCCGTTTTCTCGATCATTTCGTGCCACACGACGTGAACACCAGCGATTCGGTGCAGGACGTCATCGTCGGGGCGCCAGTCAGCGGCAGGTCCACGACACATGGGCAGGGCTCGATCGTGCTGGTTCCGAGTGCGCAGCAGGCCGTCGCCGACATATTCTTTGCCGGCAGCTCCCAGGCCAATACGACCAGCGACAGCGGACGCGCGGCAGATTTCCAGCCATTCCACGACGAGTTTCCAGGCCCGCAAACGCATCGTGCTGGACGCGGCCGGGCTGCACTGGCTGCCAACCACTTCGACGGTCTGCAGCAATTCTCAAACCTGCGGCATTTGCAGTTCGCTACCCGGCTTGCGTGGCGCCATCGCTCGGCGCATCACGGCCAGGCGGAACGACGATGCGCGGGGGCAAGCGAACCTGGAGGCCGCGAGTCACTTCGAAGTGGGGCTCAATGGCCGATTGGACCGCGACGTAGAGGCTGGGCTGGTCGAAGTAGAGCGGTTCCAGCGGAAGTTTTTCGCCGCCGCGCGGCAGGGAAACCTGAAGCTCGAGAGCCGCTGCAGCAGCACGGCCGACCGATTCGAGATGGCAATTTTCCGTCGCCCGAGCGAACCGGGTCGGCCCGACCCGCCGCCGCCGGCAATCCCGGGCGACCCGCCGGCCGCCCTCTGGATCCATAACAGCTTCTTGCAACAGGTGCTGACGGATGCGAGCCTGCTCGCGGCGCTCAAGCCGCTGGCTGAAGGGTTTCTGACTCCGGACAAGCCGGCCGGACCGGATGTCGCATCAGCCAGTCCTTCGGACCGGCAGGTTGGACCGGTGGATTGGAAAGTCGGTTGGAGTCAGGATGGCAATTGGCTGACCGTCAGCTTCGCCATCCCGCGGCAGCGCTGGGCGTCCGCAACGCGGCGTCCTGCGTTCGGCACGGTAGCAGACCACAAGACGACTCCCTAAAGTGCGAATGAAAAATAACTTCCGCCCACAACCCCTCTCCCTCCAGGGAGAGGGTAGGGTGAGGGTCTGCCAGAAGCCGAATTTATTCTTCGTGCGATCCTGCAGGCGCGGCCGCTCGATCGCGCCCGCCGCAGGCACGGGCAGGCGCGCCGCCTGCCAGCGCCGGCGGGCGAAGGCTCGTACGCTCGCCCGTTGTCGGGAGCGTCGGTCGTGATGGGATTGGGCCGGCCGCTGCGCGGTTTGAGCCGTGCCGCCAGACGAGCGGTCGGCGCCTCGACGAACAAATAGAAGAAATGGGCGGCCAGCACGCTCAATACCACCGAGAGTCCCAGCCAACCGCAGGCGGCCCAGGGTTCGTCACCGGTCAGCCGGTAGCCGGCACTGACGACGATGTGGCTGACCGAATAGTGGATCAGATACAGGCTGTAGGAGATCCGTCCCAGGTATTGCAGCGGCCGAAAATTCAAGCAGCTATGCAGCCGTGCCGCGCAGGCCCACCAGGTAAATTGCAGCGCCAGTTGCCACGGCGAACGGCAGGTCATCGCCCCCCCGCCAGACGAAGCGGCCAACCATCGCCGCCAGATAGCCCCAGAACAGCCAGGCTGGCAGACGGCGATCGAGCGTCCACCAGGCTGCCGCCCCGAGGAAGAACATTGAAAAGAAGTAAATGATCCAATCGTCATAGGATTCGTCGAGGTTGAACACGTACAACGACGTCAAGGCCAGCGGCAGATAGACGAGGCTCAAGATCGAAGCGCGGGATACGGCGTGCCCTCGGCGCGGCGCGACAAACGCTGTGCGACCGCCAGCATCAGGCAGAACAACAGATAGAACTGCATCTCGATGCAGAGCGTCCAGAAGCCGGCCGACAGGTTGTCGTAGGCGGAGATGTTTTGCAGATAGACGAAGTGCGTCAGGACCTGCCCGGCCGTAAGCCCGTTGTCGTGCGGAGAAGGCAGTCCGACCACGTCGGGCAGAAAATCCAAAAACAGTGCCAGCCCGATAATGGCCCAATAGCAGGGGTCGAGACGGAGCGAGCGGCGCAGGGCAAAGTTGCCCACGAACCGCGGCGTGACCCAGGCGCCGCGGACGCTATAGGCGATGACGAAGCCACTTATCACGAAGAACGTCGGTACGCCGGCCCAACCATAGATCGCCGCCCAGTTGAGCCACCGCGGCATGACGGTCGCCGCCGGAGCCGGCAGCGGTCCGTACAGATTGATGTGGTGCCAACAAACGGCCAGCGCCGCAATGCCGCGCAGGGCATCAATGAATCGGAATCGGGCCGGCTGGGCCGCTACGGCCGGCGCCGGCAGTGCGGCGGACGGACTCGATAACGAGGGGGCCGAGCCGGAGACAACAATCGGCTCAGCCGGCAGAGTATCTGTCGACATAAAATCAGGGAGTCGGGCAAGCGACGAATCGGGTCAGATGAGGGGTGTCCCCCCATTATCCTTAAATTCGTCGCGAAGGAAAGGTACCCCCGCGTCCGGCGACTTACCCGCTTCGGGGCAGGCACCCGTTACCGCCCCGTTATTTGCAATAATCCGACCCGCTCGGCCAATTCGCCGCGTCAAGTTTCGTGGCTCCGACCGGGGGCGGCGGCCCCGGGTGGGTCCTGGGGCCCCGTGGATTCCACTTCCGCGAGCACCCGCAGCGCCTCTTCGACGTGCATGGAGGCCTGAAACATTGCCGAAAAAATGTGGCGAATAATTCCTTGCTTGTCGATCACGAAGGTCACCCGGCCGGGGATCACCCAGAGCGTTTCGGCGACGCCATACAACGCCCGGAGCGAGCCGTCGGCATCGCTCAACAAATGGAACGGCAGACCGTTTCGGGCAGCGAATTGCCGATGCGATTCGAGCGAATTGACGCTCACGCCGATCACTTCGGCGCCGGCTTCGCCAAAAACCTCGTAGCGGTCGCGGAACGCGCAGGCCTGGGCCGTGCAAACGGTCGTGTTATCGCGCGGGTAGAAGTACAGCACGACCGCTCGCCGGCCACGAAATTGGCTCAGGCTGATCAACTCGCCGCTAGCCGCAGGTCGGGTGAAGTCGGGCGCCGGATCGCCCACGCGCAGGTTTGCCGTCATGCAAAATGTTCTATCTCGCTGCGTGCGGCGCGCCTAGCCGCCCCCTGCCAAAGCCGGGGACAAATCCCGCGCCTGCGGCGCCGGGCGGATCGGCGGTCGTCTTTTCTAAGGCCGGCTCCACGGCCGCCGCACTCTCGGTACGTGCTTTGCAACCACGACGGCTCGGGGCCCAGCGAGCACCTCACAGGGAAGGAGGCGGGGGATGAGCGTGTTGTCAAAGCGACATCAAGCGTCGCAAACGAGCGACGCAGCAACCGAGTTGCTCAATGGCGCGGATCCAAATTCATCGAGTCCGGTCCACGGTCGATCCGACGACGCGCAGGCCTGCGCCACCCGCCGATGTGGGCAGCGCGAATTCGCTCGGCATGCGGCTGGCGAAAATCGCGGCCGGCGAGTTCTGGATGGGGAATCACGAATCGGCCGACAATCTGGCCTGCGCGTTTCCCGAATACGAGCCAGACCGCATCGCCGCGCTCGTCGACGAGCTGCCGCTCCACAAGGTGCGGATTACGCGGCCGTTTTGCCTGGGCGTGCATGCCGTGACGATCGGCCAGTTCCGCGCGTTCGTCGCCGAGTCGGGCTACCGAACCGAAGCCGAGCGCGACGGGGCAGGGGGCTGGGGTTACAATCCGGCAATCGCCTATTTCGAAGGCCGCCAGCCACATTACTCGTGGCGCAACCCGGGCTTTCCACAGGACGATCGGCATCCGGTCGTCAATGTGACTTGGAACGACGCGGTCGCGATGTGCCAATGGCTTAGCCAACGCGAGGGCCGACGCTATCGCCTGCCCAGCGAAGCCGAGTGGGAGTATGCCTGTCGGGCGGGGACGACCACTCGCTACCATTCGGGCGATGCCCCGGAAGACCTGGTGCGCGTTGCCAATCTGTTCGACGCCGCCTGCCGGCCGCTGTTTCCTCAGTGGGGCAAGTTCGCGGTGGCCGGTGACGACCGTCACGCGTTTACAGCGCCGGTCGGCAGCTACCAACCCAATGCCTGGGGACTCTGCGACATGCACGGCAACGTTTGGGAGTGGTGCGCGGACTGGTACGCGCACGACTACTACCGCGAGTCGCCTGCCGACGACCCGGCCGGGCCCGAGTCGGGCGAGCTGCGCATCCGCCGCGGCGGCTCGTGGCACACCTGGCCGCTCTACATGCGATCGTCGTATCGCAATTGGAACGCACCCGACACGCGTTACGTCCTCTTGGGATTCCGCCTCGCGCTCGATGCGGTGTGAAACGAATCCGCCGGGCTAGAGCGATCCGATTCAGAACTCGCGGGCGTAGCCGGCCGTCCAGCCGCCGTCGACCGTCAGGGTGTGGCCGGTCATGTAGGTGTTCTCGGGCGCAGCCAGAAACAGCGCGGCGACCGCGATCTCGTCGACGTTTCCCGGGCGGCCCAGCGGCACGTGGGCCAGCATCCGGTCGACCGAGTCGCGAAACTTGCCGTCGTCGCCGTAGAAGAGCTGCCTGGTTCCGTCGGTCAGGATCGAGCCGGGCGCGATGCTGTTGACCAGGATGCCGGCCGGCCCCAACTCGAGCGCCATGCTCTTGGTCAGATGGATCACGCCGGCCTTGGCGGCCACGAACGCGCATTGCAGCCGCAGAGGCACGATGCCGGCGATCGAGGCGATGTTGATGATCCGCCCCGCGGCCTGCCGCCGCATGATCTTGGACGCGGCGTGGCTCACCTGATAGAGACCCGTCAGGTCGACCGACAACAGGCGGTCCCACTCGTGGCGCGGAAACTCGTCGATCGGCACGCGATACTTGAGCGTGTTGACGCCCGCATTGTTCACCAGGATGTCGAGCCGGCCGAACTGGCTCAGCGTGCGCTCGAGCGCTGCGTCGATTTGCTCGGATTGGGTGACATCCATCGCCAGGCCGAGACAGCCCGGCGAGCGTGCGGCGGCTTGCTCGGCTTCGCCGGCCACGACATCGGTGTAGACCACCTGCGCGCCGTTGGCCGCCAGCACATCGGCGATGGCCTGGCCGATATTGCGAGCCGCCCCGGTGACTAACGCGACCTGGCCTTTGAGATTGACTTGCATGACTCGCTTCGGCTGCTGCTGTGGTGGAAAAAGCGATGCGGACCCGGACTAGTACAAGGCAATCGCCCGGCCGTAGCCGCCATGGGCATCCTTGAGCTTGATCGGTCCGAACAGAAAGAACGCGTCCGGCGTCTTGAGCGCGTCCAGGCCGGTCAGGAATTCGACCAGACACACTCCGCGGCTGCCGGCGGCCCAATAGATCGGCAGCGCTTGCTGCGGATCGACGCCGCCCAGCGTGGGAGCGTCGGTGCCGATCAGCCGCACGCCCCGGTCGGCCAGAAAGGCGATCACCTCGGGCTGCGGCGCGGGCCAACCCGGAGCTTTGCCGGCCAACGGATCGGCCATCATCCGGTTGCCGGCTGGCAGGGGCTGCAGATATTTATCGCAGTAGCCGGTGCGAAAGATCACGACGTCGCCGGCCTTGATCGGCCGCATTCGATCCTGCTCCTGCACATTTTCCAGCGTGATCTGCGGCGACTTGCCGTCTTGCTGGTCGGCGGAGGAGGGCGTGGGCACGTCGATCAGGTATGCCGGCCCGACAAGCTGGTCGAGGGGCACTTTGTCAACCGTCATTTCACTCGTTCCGCGCTTGCCGAACTTGGCTTCGTATTTTTCCAGCGCTTGCCGCACTGGCGGAGCGTACCGTGCGTTGTCGAATCCCGGCGGCGGCAGCGCATAGGACGGAGTCACAAGGTGCGTGCCGGCCTGGCTATCGAGGATGTGCGTCCGGGCGAAGTAGGGTCCGCGGACCGGATCGAAGGCGTTGAGCGTCTTGCCCAGATAGCGCGTGGCTTCGAGGCCGGGCTGTTCGCCGGGCCAGGTGATCGGCAGGTTTTCGTCCAACAGGGCGGAAAGATCGGCCACATTCCTGGTCTTGGCGCGCTCGATCAGCCGTTTCGCCAGGTCCGGATCGGCAATCGCAAACACGCGGGCTTCGCCCCCCGATCCACCGACGTGCTTATTCGGCAAGAGGGCATAAAATGCGCCCGTCGCCGGCAATTTGTCGAGACCCGTGAGACATTCGGTCCACACCAGTCCGTACGCGGCGCCCGCCTGGTGCGTGGCGGCGGCCAAGGTGGGTACGGGGCCCATGCTCGCACCATCGGTGCCGGCGGCCGTGACCTTCCGCTCGCCAAGCAGTTTCATCGTCTGCGGAGTCGGCGCCGGCCAGCCGGGTGTCTGGTTGCGCAGCACGGTGCTCACGAAGCGATCGCCCTCGGGGAATGGCTGGTAATAGTGGTCGCTGTAGCCGCTGCGAAACAAGACGATGTCGCCCGGGCCGAGCTTGCGGTTTTTCTGTTCCCAGCTCAGCACGATCTCCGGAGTGATCAGAAAACTCTCGCCGGGCCGGGCCTCGTCCAAGTGATCGCTGACGTCGATCACGCACGCTTCGCCGACGAACTGCCAGACCGGAACCAGATCGCCGGTGATCCGGCCCATCGGCCCGGCCCCCGGCAATCCCGAGTCGGGGGGCGGCACGAAGTGGGCCGGCGCATCGAACTGCGTGCCGGTATGCTCGTCGATCATGACCATGTCGCGGTTATACGCGCCTGGCCCGATCGTGCGGTTCGGCGCGAGCAAGTATTGAGTCATGCCAATCGGCCAGGCGCAGGGCAACTCGGGCGTCACGGTCAACGACAGGTCGACGATCGTCCAGCGGGGCAACGTGCCGGCAGGTGGTGCCGCGGCGTGCAGGGCGGAGCTGGCCATCAACAGCAACAAGCCGGGCAAGCCATATTTCGCGAGCGAACTCATGGGTTTCTCCCTGATATTTCCAACTCGAAGAAAAGAAACTTTCCAAGCGCGGTCAGGCCTCGGGCCGGATGGTTCCCATTTGCTGTCCCAAGAGCACGATCGATTGTTCGGCAGCGCTGATCTCGACCAGCCGGCCGGCCACCGGAGCCTCGATGGAAATCACCGCTTTGTCGGTTTCCACTTCGGCCACCACTTCTCCGCTGGTCACCGTCTGGCCGACTTCCTTGAGCCAACCGATCACTTTGCCTTCGGTGATCGTGAGGTCCTGGTTGGGCATGATGATCGCCACTCCCGCGACCGGCTGGGCTTTGGCGCCGCCGCGCTCGGCCGCCGATTCCGGGTGTCCGTTGGTGGCTTTGACGGGTGCGGCGGCGCCGGGTCCCGTGCGCCGGGTCCCGTGGCACCGTGGCCGATGGCAGCGTGGCCGGCGGCGGCGGCCGTCCGCACTCCGCGCAGGCGGCGCGGCGCAATGGGACTGCCGGCGAGCACCGCCTTAGCCGCGGCCAGCACGCGCTCGTTCGAGACGACGACGACCCCCTCGTGAACGGGGCTGAACGGTTGCGCCACCGGCTCGGTGTGAACGCGTCCCACCGGCGCGTCGAGCTCGTCGAACGCATGCTCCATCATGACCGCGGCGATTTCAGCCCCGATGCCACACATCGAATATGCCTCGTCCACGACCAGCAGCGCCGAGTCTTGGCCACGCTGGCGACAATCGTGTCGACGTCCAGGGGCACGATCGTGCGCAGATCGATGACCTCGCACGAGACGCCTTGCCCGGCGAGTTGCTCGGCCACGTCCAAGGCCCGATAGAGCGGCGTGCCGCACGAGACCATCGTCAGGTCCTGGCCCGATCGAACCACCTTGGCCACGCCCAGCGGCACGCAGTAATCGCCCAAGGGCACGGGCCCCTTGGTCGCGAATAACGCTTTGGGCTCGAGGAACATCACGGGATCGTTGGCCCGCAGGGCCGTTTTCATCAGGCCCTTGGCATCGGCCGGATTCGACGGCACGACGACGATCAGCCCCGGGCAATGGGCCCAAACCGGGTGATAGGCTCCGCTGTGGTGCGGCCCGGTGCATTTGACGGTGCCCCACGAGCAGCGCACGATCATCGGCACGTTGACCTGGCCGTTGCTCATGTAACGCAATTTGCCGGCCTGCTGGATGATTTGCGAGGCGGCCTCGAACATGAAATCGGCAAACATCAAATCGGCGACGGCGCGGCAGCCCGTGGCCGATGCACCAATGGCTGCGCCCGTGAACCCGAGCTCGGCGATCGGCGTGTCGATCAGGCGATTGGCCCCGAATTCGTGCCACAAGCCCTTGGTGTGGGCAAAACTTCCGCCGCGTTCGCCCGTGCCTTCGCCCAGGTAAATGATGTGCGGATCGCGCCGCATCTCTTCGGTTATGCCGTCGCGAACCGCTTCCAACCAGCCCTGAACCGCGACCTGCGCGTCGGCCGGGGCCTCGGGCAAGGGCGGCGTGCAGCGGCTCGGCCCAAACGTGATCGAGGGCCTGCGCCGGATCGGGTGCCGGCGAGCGGCGGGCGAACTCCACCGCCTCGAGCACCTGCCGCTCGACCCGCCCGTCGATCGCGGTGAATTCGGCCTCGCTCGTTCGACCGGAGGCCAGCAAGCGCTCGCGGAAGTTGCGGATCGGGCAACGGGCTTTCCAGCGATCGAGCTCTTCTTGGGAGCGATACGTACCGACCAGCGGATCCCCTTCGTGATGCCCGACAGTGCGGTAGGTCTTGGCTTCAATCAGGGTGGGGCCGTCGCCGCGGCGGGCTCGCAGGGCCGCCGTGCGCATCACTTCCCAAACGGCCAGCACGTCGTTGCCGTCGACGGCCACGCCCGGAATGCCGTAAGCGGCCGCCTTGGTGGCGACTTCCGTGTTGGCCGTGGCCATCGTGAGCGGAGTGGCGGTGGCGTACAGATTGTTTTCGCAAACGAAGACGACCGGCGCTTTCTGCACGCCGGCGAAATTGACCGATTCGTGGAAGGCCCCGTGGTTGACCGCGCCGTCGCCGAAAAACGCCACGGCCAACTGATCGGTGCCGCGCGTGCGGGCGCTGAGTGCCACCCCCACCATGCTCGGTATGCCGCCGCCCACAAAGCCATTTGTGCCGAACAGGCCCTGGCTCTTGGCATACAGGTGCATGCTGCCGCCACGGCCGCCGCAACAGCCGGTCGCCTTGGCGTACAGTTCGGCCATTACGCGCTCGGGAGGCACGCCCTTGGCCAAGGCATGCCCATGACCGCGATGCGTGCTGGAGATCAAGTCGTCCAGCGCGCAAATCGGCGCACACGCCGATGGCGGTCGCCTCCTCGCCGACATAGAGGTGCAAGAAGCCGGGCATTTCCCCTTTCTTGAGCAGGTCCTGGGCAATCAGCTCGAAACGGCGAATCAACAACATCCGCTCGTAGAGCCCCAGCAGGGCCGGCGTATCGAGGGGGCAATTTTCAGGAATCGCGGCGACGGACGCTCCGGTCGCCGATCCGCTGGCAGTCGTACTCATAACGATGGATCCTCGTTCGCTCGATCGAGTGGCGGACCCTGGCAACCAATCCGCCCCAGGGCGATTCGTTCGACAGGACGCCGGTCCAGGAAACAACGTCCGTCAGTGCAGCAGCGCATAAGCTCCGATGACACCGACAAGACCAAAAAAAAGCCCACAACAAATCGTACCAGCTTGGAGCAGCCAATGCGGCTGCAAAGCCCGGGGCATCAACATGCGATTGGTATGCCAGGCCTGGATGGCCGAAATCCCCAGGGCCAGATTCTGCAGTCCGGCGCCGATGACCGCGATTTTCAAGGCCGGAAACGCGCACAGAATGAGCAGCCCCCACACCGCATAGCCCGACAGGATCGAGTAGTAAACGTATTTCACGCTGGTTTCGCCCAGATGTCGAGCCCGCGCGCTGCTGGTCCAAACGATGTCGGTCCAGCGCCGGGAGATCTGGTCGGCGGCGCTGATCTGGCCGGGAGCCAGAATCAGGAACCCGCACAGCAGCGTCATGGTCCAGAGCAATTGCCCGTGAGCGGGGTAGCGCGCGGCCAGGCCTTCGGCCGTCATGGCGGCGACGCGGTGTTCGGCCACGGTCGCATTGCGGATGAACTCGAGCGACAGCATGCAGGGCAGCGCCATGCCGACGAACGAGGCCAGCATCCAGATGGCGACTTGATCGCGGAAGACGTGCCGCAGCCAGCCGCGCCAGCGGCGCAGGCTGTCCCCGTCGATGTGAAACACCATGCCGGTGTGCGAAAGCGGAATCGTGCGGCCGCCGATCGCGCTGGGAATGGCGCCGACGTGGGCCCCCATGCCCCAGCCCTTCTCGCGCGTGTAATTGGAAAACATCGAGTTGGTCATTCCGCCCGCCCCTGCGATACCGGCAAACGCCGCCAGCATCATCCAATCGATCTTGGGCAGCTCATGGTTCTGGACGACATAGTCGACCAGGCCGCGGCGTTCGACGCCCCGGTGCTCGATCAATTCGGCCAGCCGCCGCGCGTCGTGCGGCGGCATTTCATTCAGACTGTTGAAGTGCCGCAGCCCTTCGGCATCGCGCCGCGTAAAACGCTCCTCCACCCACTGTGAACCTTCGACCTTGCCCTGCGCCGAAAGCGACACGCCCTGTTTGTCGGGTTGCGTTTCGACCAGGAACGAGCCGGGGTGCATCAGGCGCAGGGCCTCGCCGACCGCCACGTCGCGGCGATGCCGCTCGTGCTCGCTCGAGCGCCGCCTGGTCTTGCTTGACGTCGTTGATCCGGTATTCGGCGATCAGCGGGTGGTCACGGTCGCGTTCGATGGTTCCCTTGACGACCAGCCGGTCGGAGCCGTCCAGGTAGGTAAAACTGAAATGCGGATCGACCAGGATCGTGTCGGCCCGCTCGGGATACGTGCCCAGCGCGAAAAACCCCGAGCACACCTCCCAGGCCACCCGCGGCGAAACCATGAACACGGTGACGAACCCCAGGTAGCCCAGAATCAAGACCAGCTTGATCGACATCACCTTTTCGAGCATGCGATAGATCGTGCCGCCGAAAATCAGCGGCACGAAGGCCAAGGCGAAAATGCCGATTCCCAACAGACGCACGAACTGCTCTTCGCTCAGTGGGTGGCCAAGGACCCCCACGGTTCCGGCGCCGGCAAATGGCCGATGATGGCCGCCGCCAACGGCACGGCGGCGTTCGAAGCGTTGTAAGGCCAGATGCTCGTCAAATCCATCAGGGCAAAGGTTCCCATCCAGACCTTGGGCCCCGGAAAGGTCGCGCATGCCCCCCACCAAGATCGGCTCGCCGCAATACAGCGTATAGCGCATCATCATCAGGTTGCAAAATACTTGCAGGATGATGCTCAGCGACGCGATCCACAGCAGCGTCGCGCCGTATTGGCGCTGACGGCCGGACCGAACAGCCATTCGCCGGAGCCGATCGAAGTGCCCGCCAGCACGACTCCCGGCCCGATCAACCCGATCCACAACCGCCAACCGGGTCGCGGCGGTTCCGGCAACTGGGCCACATGCCAGGGGGGCAGCAGTCCGGCCGGCACGGTGAGTTGGCCCGGCGGCGGCGCGGGCGCCGGTTCGATGTGTCGTTCTTCCATGCGATCCGCCCGCCGATGGTTTCGCCCAGAGTCCGGCGCTTGAGTTGTTGCAGGTCGCGGTTGTAAGATCATTCAGCTTGCGGTGACCTGCGCTTGCGGCCTCTGGCTGGCAGCCGGCCCGCGGCGCCTTGATTCTGGCTGCGTCGCGCTGAGGAGTCAATGATGCCGCGAGTGCCGACTTGCGACGCTCGCCGGAGTGGTTTCGACCGCTTTCGACCTCTTACCGACAGGAATCGTCTCGACCCATGAAGATCATCCGTTACGCCGATCCGCAAGGAACGGTCAGAATACGCCAGCCGGCAGTCGGCCGACATTGCCTGGGAAATTGCCGGCGACCCGCTGGGCGAGTTTTCGCTCACCGACCGCAGGGCCCAGGTGGCCAAATTGCTGGCGCCGCTGGTGCCGGCCTGCATCCTGTGCATCGGGCTGAACTATCGAAAGCACGCCGAGGAAGGCAAAGCCAAGATTCCGCAGTTTCCGGTGCTGTTCATGAAGTCGCCGGCCGCCCTGCAGAACCCGGGCGACCCGATCGTGCTGCCCCGCCATCTCAAGTCGGAAAAAGTGGACTACGAATGCGAATTGGCGGTGGTGATCGGCGCAAGTGCAAGAATGTGCCCGCGCCTCCGCGCTCGACTTCGTGCTAGGCTACACCTGCGCCAACGACGTCAGCGCCCGCGACTGGCAAAGCGAATTCGGCGGCAGCCAATGGTGCCGCGGCAAGACGTTCGACACGTTCTGCCCGCTCGGTCCCTGGCTGGTCACGGCCGACGAGATCCCCAACCCCAACGCGCTGCGAATCAAGACTGTGCTCAACGGCCAGGTCATGCAGGACTGGAATACCGACGACATGATCTTCGACGTGCCGACGCTGATCGAATTCCTCAGCGGCAGCACGACGCTGCTGCCGGGAACGGTGATCCTGACGGGCACGCCGCACGGCGTGGGCATGGCCCGCAATCCGCCGGTGTGGCTGAAGGCGAAAGACGAGATCACGATCGAGATCGACCAGATCGGCGCTTTGACGAACCCGGTGATCGACGAGGTGGGCTGATCGGTTTCGGCCGCCGGGATTCGCCCTGCCTGGGGTGCGGTCCGCCGAGCTATAATGGCACTGCCAATCGCGGTCCTTCGGAGGTACGAATCCATGTCCCGATCCGAACGTTTCTTTTGCCTGCTGCTGGTCGCGGTGCTGTTGGCCGGCGCGGCCTGCACGTCCCGACTGATCAGCGACGAGCCCAAGGAGGACAAGGCGGAGAAGAAAGCCGACGCGACTGCGGCGCTGCGGGAGCTGCGCGACATTGCCGAGCGCTCGTTCGACGAAACGGAAGCCTCGTTCGAAGCGAGCGAAGTGGCGGCCTTCGAGGTCTATCAGGCTTCGCGGCGCTGGCTGGAGCAGGAACTGGCGCTCGCGCCATCGGCCCAGGACCAGATTCTTTTTCATCAAGCCCATCTCGATCGACTGCGGGCCCTGGCCGATTACTCGCTGTGGCGCACGAGCGAGGTGGAGTATTACGTGGCCGAAGCCGAATTGACGCTCGACAAGCTGCAGCCCGATCCGGCCTTCGTGCCCACCATCCAGGCCCGGCAAGCCCTGCAAGGCGAATGGGAGGTCGTCTCGGCCGACGAAGACGGCGCTCCGCTCAAGAAGCCGGATTTGAAAACGCTGACCATCGTCGGCCGGCGGGCCGAGTTCGTTTTTCGGCTCGGCTCGGCCCGAGCGCTGATTACCATCGATCCCACCGCCACGCCGGCGCTGTTCGACGTGTTCGGCCTGAGCGAGGCCTTCCCGTTCGGCGGTCACGGCATTTATAAGCTGGACGCGGACCGGCTGACGGTCTGCTGGGGCACCAGCGGCGAGCGGCCGACGACGTTTGCCACCCACCCCGGAGACGAAGTCCGGCTGTACGTCCTCAAGCGCGGCGGACCGCAAGAGAAGCAAGCGGCGAAGTGAGCCGGGGCGGCTCGCCGAAAACGGCCGTGCGGCCCACGGATAGCCTTCCGTGGGCTTAACAGGCGAGCGAACGAGCCGTGTTCCGGCCGGGCGACTGATCGTGGTCCGGCGCTCAGGCGGCCATCCGCGCGTCGACCGGATCGAACAGACTCACGGTCCGCAGCATGTTGCCGTCGTTATCGTAAAACTGCACGATGCCGACGTCGATCAGCCACATCGCGAACAGATGGTCGAGCAGGTAGGAGCGGGCAACGATCCGCCCCTCGTCGATGCTGACCGTCTCTTCCAGGTCCCAGAGCGAAGAGTGCTCGGTTCCCAGGTCCACAAAGGTCTTGATGACGAGCCGGCGAACGGCCTCGTTTTGCGCCAGAGCGGGCATGCTGCAACCTCCTTGTCGCTTCGCTTAAAACCGGCGTCCTGCCGGTTGTCGGTCGAGGCGTTACTGTACCTTGTGCGGCAGTGGAGCGGAAGGCGGCTTTTGGCCCTTCCACGCGATGGGCTAGCTGCTATCGGTCCGGCCAACTTTTCCTGTTTCACACGGCTCGAACCGCTTCGCCAGGGCCGCCCAGTGGCCGCCCCAGCCGCTCCGTTTGGTGTCATCGGCAAGCCGGCTGCCGGCAATCGATCGCGATGCTATCGGCGCCGATTTTTCCGCTGCCCCGGCCGTTACAACCGGTTCGTGGAGCAGAGTCGCACACGTCGAAGACCCCACGAACGGACGAGCAGGCCGCGGCGACGCGAAAATCGCTCGCCTGGCAAGTTCAATTCGGGGGGGCGGCGGTTTCGTTGTTCGCAGACTCGGCGGCGGGGGCCGGACCGGCCACCCGATTGCGGCCCTGGCCTTGGCCTCGTAAAGCAAACGGTCGGCTTCGGCCAGCGCTGCGTCCCACGAATTCCAGTCGGCGCCGCAGGCCACGCCGATGCTGACCGTAAGCTTCATCGCTTCGAACCCCGGCACCGGGCAACCTTCGATCGCGCGGCGCAGGCGGCCGGCAATCGTGCCGAGCGTGGCACGTGGAGCCGCCAGGGCGAGCACCACGAATTCGTCGCCCGTCAAGCGGCAGCAACAATCGGTGGGGCGCATGGATTTTCGCACGGCCGCGGCCACGGCCTTCAGCGCCGCGTCGCCGGCCGCGTGGCCCCCCAGATCGTTTACCTGGCTGAACCCGTCCAAATCGAGCACCAGGCAACCCAGTTCCTGCCGATCGGCATCCGACCGCCAGATTCGTTCGAGCTGCGCGGACAAATGGCGGCGGTTGGGCAATCCGGTCAGCTCGTCGGTTTCGGCCAGGTGGCGCAGCCGGGCGGCCGCCAGGGCCTGAGCCTGTTCGAGTTGTTTGCGCGGTGATGTCCTGAATCGTGGCGATCGTGCGCCGGGGGCCCGTTTCGTCGTCGGAAATGACTTTGGCGTCGAGCGACACCCAGATCACGGCTCCGTCTTTGCGCAGCGTCGCGCTTCTCGCGGCGGAAGTGGATCTCGCGGCCGGCAATCATGTCCAACAGCGCTTCCAGCTCGGACTCGCGGTCGTCCGGATGCGTCAGGTCGAGGAACGATCGTTCGAGCAATTCGTCCTGCGTGTAGCCCGTCAGATCGCACAGCCTTTCGTTGACTCGCAGGAAGCGGGCGGTCGTCAAGTCGAGCTGGGCCTTGGCCAGGGCGTCGGACTCGAACGCCAACTGGTACTCTTGCTTGCTTTGCTCGAGCTCCATTTCGGCCCGCTTGTGGGCCGTCACGTCGACGACCGTGCCGATGTGCCCCAGCAAATCGCCGGCCGAGTCGCGCAGCGGAATGCGCACTGCAAGCACCCCAGTGGACCGCGCCAGCCGGCGTCACGAAGCGGCACTCGGCGCTGAACTCCGTGCCCTGCCAGATCGCCAGCCTCCATCCGTCGACCATCCGGTCCCGATCCTCGAGATGGATCGCCTGCACCCAGCCGAGCCCCAGGGCGGCGCTGCGGTCGAGTCCCGAAATCGCGCACCAGCGATCGCTGACGAAGGTGTATTCCCCTGCGACGTCAGTCTGGAACAGCCCGACGGGAGCCTGAGTGGCGAGCCGGCGAAACAGCGTTTCTGCCTCGCGCAAGGCCAGCTCGTCGCGTTTGCGGGGCGTGATGTCCTGGATTTGCGAGATGAAATATTGCGGCTGCTTCTGATCGTCGCACGCAGCGAGACGTTGAGCAGGATCCAGACAACGTCGCCGGCGCGATTGAAATAGCGTTTTTCCAGGCTGTACGACTCGATTTCGCCGGCCAGTAGTTGCTGCACGAGCTTCAGGTCGGCCGGCAGATCGTCGGGATGCGTGAGCGACTGAAAATCGGTGGCCAGCAATTCCTCTTGGCGATAGCCGACAATCCGGCACAGTGCCCGATTCGCCCGCAGCCAGCGGCCGTCCAGGGCCACCAGGGCCATGCCGATGGCGGCGTGTTCGAAGACATTCTCGAACGCGATATCGCGAACGGGTGCGGCCGTTTCGCTCGCCCGGAGCTTCGTGCCCAGTGGAGTGCCGATCATCGGACTGGTCCTCGTAATTTGCAGCCTGTCGAACCAGAAAATATAGGCCGCAGTTCGCGAGGATTGGCCGGCCCCCCGGGGGCGGCAATTTGCCGGTCCGATTATGCGGGCCGAGCCGGCTTTTCGGCCGGCTGCTCGACATCCCGTGCGCGCCGGGGAACTCGCGGCACAGGCGATCGCGATTCCCACCTCACCCCTCGCTCAGAAACGCTTCGTCCAGCTCGCGGATGGTCTCGTCGGACATGGGCACCATTTCGCCCAGGGGCCGGCTGTTGATCATCGCTTCGGCCGTCGATTCGAGCACTTCCAGCCGGTCGAACGCATCCAGGATGCTCGTGCCGCAGACTTGCACACCGTCGCTGTCCAGCAGCAGGATCGGGTTGCGCGGGCTGGTCAGCTCGGCCAGCTCGTGGCCGTCGGCGAATTGCACGCCGTAGGCGCACGGCCCACCGTGCGCAAGAAAATGTAGCTTTCCGGAATAGTTCGCGTGTCGAGCGCTCCGTCGGTCACGCTGAACGCGGTTGCATTAACCGGATAGGCCGTGACGATGGCCTGGATCTGCGGGTGGCGTTCGTAGATCGCCGCGTGGTTGAGCGTGGCGCTGCTGGGCGTCCGCCCGGCCTCGGCCAGACGACGCCGCACGAGCACGATATCATGCACTTCCAGAGCACTGCGATCGACCCCCCGCGGTGTGATCAAAAACGAATCGGCGTCGAGCCGGGCCGAGAAGGCGCCTTGAGTGCTGATCATCAGCCGTTGCTGGTAACTGCGGCGAACGAACTCGCACAATTGCCGGCGCAGCTCGCGCTCGCGGCTGGTCGCGATTGCCGGTTCGCCGGTTTGAACGGACTCGGGGCCGGCCTGCGGCGGTGCCGGACGGGGGCGGCGTGCGGCCTCGTCGCTCAGATATCGGACCGTTCCGAGCAGGCTGGCTTTGACGATGCTCTTGGCCGTGAATTCCAGCGTCTCGAAGCGCTCGAAGGCCTGCTGCAAGCTGGCCCCGCCGGTCACCACGCCGTGATTCTCCAGCACCACGCAATCGAAACCGGCCGCGAACGAACTGGCAATGTTGCGGCCCAGGGCCTCGCTGCCGGGCAGCGCGTAGGGGGCAAAGCCGATCTCGCCGCACACCTGCCGGGCCTGCGGCAGCAAACGCGTATCGGGCACCCGGCGGCAGATGCTGAAGGCCACCAAGGCCACCGGATGGGCATGGACGATCGCCCGCAGATCGGGCCGCGCGGCGTAAATGGCCCGATGGAACGGAAACTCCGACGACGGCCGATGCAGCCCCTCGACGGCCCCGTTGGGACGCACGCGCATGACGTCGTCGCGGCGGAGGTTGCCCTTGTCGACCCGGGCCGGCGTAATCCAGACGTCGCCGTTCTCGTCGAGAATCGACAGGTTGCCGCCCGACGTCGTGGTCATGCGATAGCGATAGATCCGCTCCATGGTGCGCATGATCTCGTCGCGCGGGTGCAGCAGATCGCGTTGGGCGCTCATGACGGCTTCCTGTTTGACGGTGATTTACGATTCCGCCTGACTACGATTCCGCCTGGCAGTGCGCCAGTGAGCCATTTCGACGGGGCTGCCGACGATCAGCGGCGTCCGCTGATGAATGCTCTCGGGCTGGATGTCGAGGATCCGCCGCGACCCGTCGATCGCCAGGCCGCCGGCCTGTTCGACCAGGAAGGCGATCGGGTTGGCCTCGTACAAGAGCCGCAGCTTGCCGCCCGGATGTTCGAGGGTCGGGGGATAAAGAAAGATGCCGCCGCGCAGCAAGGTGCGGTGGACGTCGGCAACCATCGAGCCGATGTACCGCGAGCTATATCGCTCTCCCAGCTCGCCGCGGCGGAGCGAATCGAGAAATGCGTTATAGGCCGGCGGAAACGAGTCGCGGTTGGCCTCGTTCACCGAGTAGTACTTGCCCTGCCGCGGCATGCGAATGTTTTCGTGGCTGAGCATGAACGCCCCGATCGACGGATCGAGCGTGAATCCATGCACGCCGTTGCCCACGCTATAGACCAGGATCGTGGACGAGCCATAAACCACGTAGCCCGCGGCCACTTGCTTGGCGCCCGGCTGCAACACCCAGCGGCTGACGTCGGTGATGCTCGAATCTTCGGGCCGGCGGAGGATGGAAAAAGTCGTGCCCACGCTGACGGCCACGTCGATATTGGACGAACCATCGAGCGGGTCGAAGATCACCGCGTACTTGGCGTTGGGCGAGGCGTGGGGAATCGTCAGCGGGTGTTGATTTTCCTCCGAGGCCAGGATGCCGATGCTTTCCCGCACGCTCAGGCTGTGCAGCAACGCATCGTTGGCAAAGATATCGAGCTTCTGCTGGACCTCGCCCTGGATGTTCACGTTGCCTTGGGCGCCCATCAGGTCGGTCAGGCCGGCGCGGCGCACCTGGGCCTGGATCATCTTGGTGGCCAGCGTGATGCCGGAGAGCAACCAGGAGAATTCGCCCGACGCCCCGGGGAAACGCTTCTGGTCTTGCAAGATATGTTGCTGGACGGTGACCAGCAGCTGCCCCTGGCCGCGGTTGAATTGCTCGGTCTCGAGCGTTGACGACCGGCTGCTGCGGGTGGGTTCAGTCATGGGCTGCTTTCGATCGGCAAGGGATGGGTCGCGCGGTCGGCCGGCTCCGGAGTCCATGATAATCACGCGGGCTCTCTGCGGCAGGGGGGCAGTCGCTGGGTCGAGGCCCCAAAAAACCGCCAGGCGCCAAAATACGGAAGCGAGAGATGCCAGTCCCCCCGAGCCCTGGGACCCCGAGCCCTGGCACCCCTTGGCCCTGGGAATTGAAAATTTGCTTCGGGCACGTCGCGGCCGTTCGTTACAATAAACGCCGGGTGGCAGTTGGCCCGTTTCGAATCACGCGATTCTGCCGCGCGGCCGCCACCCTGCGAGGGGACGAATCGCGGCAGCCTGAGCCGCCGAGCAGCGGACACATCCAACATGCATTGCACGATTGCTCTGGTTACGCTCGCCTTGCTGGCCGCCGATCCGCTCGGCCCGGGCGATCACAACCGAACGGTCGCCGTCGGCGAACTGACTCGCAGCTATACGGTTCACGTTCCTCGGGGGCACGACCCCAAGAAGCCGACGCCCGTCGTGCTCGTCTTTCATGGCGCCGGCTCCAACGCTCGCCAAACCATCCGCTTGACCGGCTTGAGCGACAAGGCCGACGCCGCCGGCTTTCTGGCCGTCTATCCGGAGGGCACCGGACGGTTTGCCACCTGGAACGCCGGAAACTGCTGCGGGAACGCGCGCCGCAACGCCGTGGATGACGTGGCCTTCGTGCGGGCGATCCTAGACGAACTGGCCGGCGTCGCCAACGTCGACGCCAAGCGCGTTTTCGCCACCGGAATCTCGAACGGGGCCATGCTCTCCTATCGCCTGGCGTCCGAGCTGTCGGACCGCATCGCCGCCATCGCTCCGGTCAGCGGAACAATGGGTAGCGAGACTTGCGATCCCAAGCGGCCTGTGTCGGTGATGCACTTCCACGGCACGGCCGACGATTTCGTGCCCTACGATGGCGGCCGGGCCGAAAAGAGCCTGCCGACAATCCGTTTCCTCTCGGTCGATCACTCGATCCGAGCCTGGGTGAAAGCCGACAATTGCCCCGACAAGCCGGTCGTGGTCGAACTGCCCAACCGAGCGGCCGACGGCATCCTGGTGACGCGCAGCACCTATGGGCCGGGTGACGACGGAGCCGAGGTGATCTTGTACGCGATCAAAGGGGGCGGACACACCTGGCCAGGGCACGAGTTGCCCTTTGGCTTTCTGGGCAAAGCCACCAAAGACATCTCGGCCACCGATCTGATGTGGGATTTCTTCGAGAAGCATCCGCTGAAGTGACGCGGCCAGGGAGCTAAGCGCCCGGCGACGTGTCGACTCGGGCGAACCGCATCACCGCGCGCGACGGACGGCTGCTGCGCTTGGAACGCCGAACGAACCGCTTGCCGGCGGTTTCTTTCCTCCGCATTGAGTGCATCATTATGCCGCGTGCCTCTGATCGTAGCGTCTGGGTCGTCTTGCATTGCGAGTACATGCGAGACCCGAAGCATCGTGTTATCGATGAAATGGTATTTCATGTCGCGTCGTCGCCGCGTACTGCCGAGCGATTCATAAAAAGTCGCTGGGTAAGTCCGTATTCGTGGTGGGAGGTGCAGCGTCGCTTGCTCGACGTCGCCGATGACGACGTCGTGCCCAAGAAGCACTTCTACAATCACCGGGGGCAGCCGCGAAAGCTTCCGCCCCAGAAGCAGGCATTTCGAGCCTACGAGCATTGGTGGGAGCAGCAGCCGGCCAAATTCCAGTCCGACGACTGAAGGTGCCCAAACCCACACGGGGTCATCAGCTCCGCAAGGCGGGAAAATCGCGCCGGACGAGCGGCACAGATTTGCCCGGATTTGGAATTGCCCAACTTGGTGGTTACGATACGCTTGCAGGCCCAGGCAGGCAGTGCGATGAAGGGGCGGTGTGCGCGCGCTGGGATACCCCTTTGCCTGCCGGCGAACTGTATGTGTTCTGACCGCACGATCGACCGATCGGATGCTGAACTCGACGGCCAACCACTCGTCGCCCCGGCCGACCTTCCGAGCGTAAGCAGGGTCCAGGTCGATGGCCCTGCGTTGCCGGGCTTTCTGCCGGGGCGCGATTCGCCCTCCGCGAACGGCAGGCGCGGCGGCATCCGTCGTTTCTTCGCCCGCTTAGGCCCGGGCGCGATCACCGGCGCTGCCGACGATGACCCGTCGGCCATCACCACGTATTCGATCGCCGGGGCTGCCTACGGCTATCAACTCCTATGGACGGCGGTGTTCGTATTTCCCTTGTTGGCGGCCGTGCAATGGATGTGCGCCCGGCTGGGCATGGTTTCGGGGCAAGGACTGGCCAGCGTGTTGCGTCACCGGTATGGGCCCTGGGTGGCCTGGTGCGCGTGCGGAATGTTGGTGGCCGCGAACATCTGTCAGATCGGCGCCGACCTGAGCGGAATGGGCGAAGTGCTGGCGATGCTGACCGGCATCTCGGCCCGGCTGTGGCCGCCGCTGATCGCCGTGTCGCTGCTGGTGATGATGCACCGCTTGAGCTATCGGGATGTTACTCGGGTTTTCAAATGGCTGGCCTTGGCGCTGCTGGCCTACGTGGGGGCGGCGGTGCTGGCCAGGCCGGATTGGCCCCAGGTCGCCCGGTTCACGTTCGTGCCGCGCATCGAAGGGAGCGTTGGCGGCCTGGCAACGCTGGTGGCCATTCTGGGTTCGGCGATTTCACCGTATATCTTCTTCTGGCAAACGGCGCAAATCGTCGAGGACGAACGGTTACTCGGACGGCGGACCGTGCGCGAGCGCCGCGGCGCGACGGCCGACGAGTTGAAGGCGGCCCGCGTCGATATCGTGACCGGCATGGCGCTGGCCTGCGTGGTGATGTATTTCATCATGCTGACGGCGGGCAGCACGCTGTATCCGGCCGGCGAGCGAAATATCCAAACGGCTCCCCAGGCCGCCGAAGCGCTGCGGCCGCTCGCCGGGCGCGGGGCCTTCGTGCTGTTCAGCCTGGGGTTCCTCGGCGCCGGGCATGTTGGGGGTGCCGGCACTGGCCGGCTCGGTAGCCTATGCGATTGCCGAGACGAGACGTCTGCGCCACGCGTCGCTGATGCACGAGCGGGGCGACGGCGTTCGGTTTTTCGTCCTCGTGGGCGGTGCCTTGGCGGCCGGTCTGGCGCTGGATTACGTCGGCCTGACCCCGGTCGAGATGCTGTTTTGGGCGGCCGTGCTGAACGGAATCCTGGCCGCGCCGCTGGCCTTCCTGATCGTCCTGCTGACCAGCGACGCCCGGGTGATGGGGCCGCACGTCAATTCGACTGCGCTGCGGGCACTCGGCTGGTTGGCCGCGCTGCTGTTGACGGCGGCGGCGGCCGCGCTGCTGCTCTGCGCTTGCGGCTTGTTCCCTTGAACTGGCATGGCAGCGGATTCACGCTCGACCGACGATCCAATCGCTGCCCGGCGGATGCGAGCCAAGCGCAACGATTAGGCGACTTAAGGCGACCGTTTTCGCAAAAGGAACTCTTGTTTCTTCCGGGCGGATAATCGCTCGATAGCGTAGCGGAGCATCGTGCGGGGCATCGCGGCGGCGTGCTCCTGGAGAAAGGCCTCGAGCGTTGGCTCGTGTCGTTTGCCGACTTCCCGCAGCATCCAGCCGGTGGCTTTGTGGATCAGGTCTTCCCGATCGTTAAGCAGCAGCCGACTGATCGTCAGCGTGTCGCGGAAATCGCCCCGGCGGATGAATTGCTGTGTCGCCACGATGGCGATCCGCCGTTGCCAGAGATTGCCGGATTTCGCCAGCCGGACGAGCAGCTTTCGATTTCTGTCCATCAAATAGGCGCCGACCAGGTAGGGGGCCGAACTATCCACCAGGTCCCAATTGTTGACGCATTGCACGTTGGCCAGATACAGATCGAAAATCCGCTTCTTGCCGGCGGCATCGGCTTTGGCCGCAATCGAGACCAGGATCAGCAAAGCCAGCAAGCGCTCTTCATGGATCGGCGAATGCAGCAGAACCTCGACCTGGGCCAGCGGAAGGTCGCGAAACTGGCGGGCCAACTCCGCAAAGACGGGCACGCGAACTCCGATGAACTGGTCGCCTGCGCCGTACTGCCCGGGGCCGGTCTTGAAAAACCCGGCCGAGTGAACCGCGATTTCCGGCACGGCCAGGGCCTGCAACCGCTTGCTGGCTTCTGCGGCCGTCAGGTCGCGCACGGCCGGCCAAGGCCGTTTGGCAGCGGCGCGCGGCGATCGGCTTGACGTATTGCGCGTCACTTCACGCATTCGATCAGAACCATGGGGGGATGATCCAGTAGCGGCGCCCAAAAGCCGCGCTCGAAGCCGGCCTCGCCCGCGGGCGACAAACGCGGCTTGTGCCAGCGGACGCTTTGAAATCCGGCCGACGTCAAGGCCTGCTCGTGGGCCGCCACATCCAGGTGATAGTTCTCGATCTCGAACGAGCCGTCTGGCAGGTGAAAGGTCCAGCGGATCGGCGCTCCCTCTTGCCACGCGCCCGGCACGCTCACCTCGAATCCGTATTGGCGATACGACGGGGCGGCCGGAAAATTCAGCCCCGGGTGACAATTCACCGTAATGAATCGACCGCCCGGCTTCAGGCAGCCGGCAATACCCTGGCACATCTCTTGCAGCTCGGACCGGTCGCGAGCGTAATTGAGCAAGTAAGCAGCCACGACCAAGTCGACCTGGTGTCGCGGAGCCAACCGCCGGGCATCGCCGACCCGATAGTCGATGCCCTGCTTGAGCCGGGCTTCTTCAGCGCGGGCCAACTCGATCATGCCCGCCGATAGATCGATCCCCGTCACCGCTGCCGCACCGAGGTTGCGCATCGTGCGGGTGTAAAAGCCCTCTCCGCAGGCCAGGTCGATCACGGACAATCCCCTGGGATCGCCGATCAAGGCCAGCAAGCTGAACGCTTCGACGTGCGTCCGCCACGGCTGTTGCTTGGAACGCTTATATTGTTCGGCGATGGGGTCGTAGTCGGTGGTCATGCTCGCGCTCAGCCTCGCCAAAAGTATCGCTCCGCAGTGCCGACGGTGCGCCGGTCGATCGCGGCCGTCGCGCCCCCTGCGTGCTCCGATGCACGTGCTGGTCGATGGCTTGCCATGCTAATGGCGCGGCGCGAGTATTTCCAGCCGGCCGACAACGACGTGCCGCTCGAGCGCCAATCACTCGGACTGTCCCCCCGGGTATCGAAGAATTCCCGGTTAATCCGGGCGCACTACGCCGCCGGCCTGCGCGTTGCTAAGATAGCGAAAAAGTGCCAACCCTGTCAGGAGACCCGTGCGATGAGTGATTCCGGCGCCACCGATTTCGCCTTCAAGAACAATGTTCCCGACCCGCTGTTGGCCGGCAAGGAGCTGCCGACCTTCAAGTTCGAGCTGGAAAAGTCCGTGGGCAAGGTGATCGGCCGCAGCTCGGGCAAGGAGGCGACGGTCGAGCAGTTGCCGATATCCAAGGGGCTCGCCGGCGTCTCGATGTGGCTCGAACCGGGCGTGATGCGTGAGTTGCATTGGCACGCCACCGCGGCCGAGTGGGCGTTCGTGATCGAGGGGCGAGTTCGGATCACGGTCATCGATCCACAAGGGGGCTCCGAGATCAGCGACACCGGGCCGGGGGACATCTGGTACTTTCCCCGCGGCCACGGCCACGTGCTGGAGTGCCTGGGAGACGAGCCGACGCATTTCATTTTGATTTTCGACAACGGATATTTTTCCGAGTTCGGCACGTTCAGCATCAGCGATTGGCTGGGCCACGTGCCCAAGGCGCTATTGGCCAAGAATTTCGGCCTGGCCGAGTCGGATTTCGACGGCTTTCCGACCGCCGAGGTTTATTTCGCCCGTGGCACCAAACCCCCGCCCGCTGCGCCGCTGCCGCTCGCCGGAGCGCTCAATTCGCCGCCGGACACCCACGTGTACCGCATGCTGGCCCAAGAGCCGCATTCGATCCACTCAGGCGGGCGCGAATGGCGCGTGGGGGCCGAGAAGTTTCCGGTTTCGCAAACGATGACTGGAGTGGTTCTGGATTTGGAGCCGGGGGCGTTGCGCGAACTGCACTGGCATCCCACCGCCGACGAATGGCAATATGTGATCGCCGGCCAGGTCAGCGTGACGCTGTTCGGCTCGCACGGGCGCTATCGCACCGAG
The DNA here is from genome assembly GCA_963699445.1 of uncultured Planctomycetia bacterium. Taxonomy (GTDB): domain Bacteria; phylum Planctomycetota; class Planctomycetia; order Pirellulales; family PALSA-1355; genus CAWCAX01. The sequence continues at coordinate 40,427 of CAVOTX010000009.1, read as the reverse complement.
ACACTCAGCCAGGGGGACGTCGCCTACATCCCGCAGGGCTACGGCCACTCGATCGAAAACATCGGCCGGGAATCGTGCCGCGTGCTGATCGGATTCAACACCGGGCATTACCAGGCGATCGATCTGTCGCGGTGGATTGCCGGCAATCCGGCCGACGTGCTGGCGACGAATTTTGGCCGGCCGGCCGCGCTGTTCGAGCGGTTTCCGCAGCAGCGCGTGTTCATTGCGCCCGCCGATTCGTCCACCCGGTAGGGCAAAACGGCCGTCGCTTCGACCGCAGGTCGGCCCAGCGAATCGAATTGCAGCGCTCCGAGAGTTGGGGCAGATCCCCGTATATCCGTGTAGCCGAATTCGCGAGCACGATGCGGCCCTTGTTCGTTGCTCGCCCGCCATGCGCTCGAACGTGTCCGGCCGACTCGCCCGACAAAATTGTAATTTGACGACTGAATTTTCTTGTCACCTGGCGGCGTCGCGATTAAGCTAATTTCAGCGCTGCGACGATTGCGCCGCAGGCCAAGTCGACCCTGTCTCGCTGTGCATTTCCCGGCAAACCGATTTCAAGGAGCGCTTCCATGTTCCGCATTCCACAACTCAAGTCATTGGCGGCCGCAACGGTGGTGATCTCGACGTCGGTTGCTTCCGGCGCGACGATCGACAGCACGACCCAGGGCAACTGGATCGGCGTGTACGGCAATCAGGGCTATATTCTCAATGCCTACAATGCCGGCGGCACAGGCAACTACCTGGGAGCAGCCTCGCCGAGCAACGATGTCGCTTCCTTGCCCTCGTATGTCTCCAGCTACACCTATGGCCCGGGCGCTGAGCAATACGTTTGGAACACGGGTGATCCGGCGACCACGACCAAGGATTTACAGAATCCGGCCGATCCATTGGGCCCGCGGAACGCAGCCACGGCCTTCAATGACGGCAATTGGTCGCTCACCTTGAATCTTAGCCATGCTGAACTTTTCCAGTTGGCCGTCTACGCCCTGGACTACGACAATTTCAACGGCCGCGACATTACCGTCTCGGTCGGCAGCGACAGCGCACGCATCGATGGCTCGAACGGCTACCTGACTGGTGCCTACGCCGTATTCAATGTCAACGCGGCCGCCGGTCCCCTGACGATCGACATCCATCAGAATGCCGGCGGCGGCTCGAACTCGACGATCTCGGGGGTCTTTTTCAGCGCCTACACTCCCGAACCGTCCTCGTTCGTCCTGGGCGGCCTCGGCGCCGTCGGGCTGTTCGTCACCGCGCGACGCCGTCGCCAGGTCTAATGCGACCGCTCGCGCAAAGCGCCAAACCGCCCAGCAACCGCTCGGGCGGTTTTTTTCGCACAGGCGTATGAACCGCCTGTTTCGCCGAGCCGTTACTCGCCGCGCTGGGGAGGTCGGCACGTCGCGCCGCCCAGAGAGGCCGAGACCGTCAGCGGGCGGAAGAACGCCGAACTCGGCTGCCCGGCAAATGGGGTTTTCGGACGCACGCGGGTAGGAGGCTCAAGTTCGCTACAGTCCTTGCTGCTCATCCTTGGATTCGGCGGTTTCTGTAAACTGTCGCATAATCTCGTCCGGTTGGGTGGCTTGTTCCAGTGCGTGCAAAGGTCCACCGAGGCCGATCCCTGCTTTTTCGCACAGCAGTCGCAGCAACCGCAATTGCTCGGTGTTCTCCTGCTCGGCAAGAAGATTTATTTGCAGATCAAGATGATTTCGACGTTCATCGATGCGGCTCTGCCGATTTTGGCTCATGAGAATGATCGGGGTGGCGAAAGCGGCTTGAAACGAAAGGGCGAGATTCAGCAGATTGAAAGGATAGGGATCCCATTGCTTCCACAAGGCGACAACATTCAAGGTAACCCAAATGACCATGAGAGCGCTTTGGGTAATCAGAAATGGCCAACTTCCAACCGAAGTTGCTACCAGATCTGCAATCCGCTCACCGAAGGTGCGGCGATTGTCGAAAGCAGACTCCATTTTGGCGATCAGTTCCACATTGCGTTGGGTAATGTCGTGGATGACAGTTTTTGCGGTCATAGGTGACTCGTGGTTCAAAGGTATCGGGTGTTGAAGTAGTGCAGTTTGGTCAGTTGGTCCTTGGCGAAGGCGGAGAACTGGTACTCATTGGTGATTCCTTTGCCGTACTTCACGGTCGGGTAAATCGACTTCGTGTTGCTCAGCAGGACGTACTGCGTTCGATCAGCGACAAATAAGTGAGCCGACCAGTCTGCAAATGGGCTTTCGTCCAGCGGCAAGGACGGCAAAGTCCCGGCTTGGATCTCGGCGTTCAGCTTTTGGGAGACACGGAAGATCAGCGGAGATTTTGCGGGCTACTTTCCCGCTGCCTGCACAGACTTCCAGGCAATGGCCTGCAGGCGTTTGGCCTCGTCGTTCGTCAAACCGCCGATTCGTCCCGGAAGCCCTGCGGGATTCTGATCGTAGATGATTGCGTAAAAAACGCACGCCGCCAAATAAGTGCCCGTCGCATTCGGATGCTTCTGATCCGTGTCATGCAGGACCAGTTTCTTGTCGCTCTCCAAGGCGGTGTGCCAGGCGTTTCCGACAGGGGCCAGTCGAGCGTTCAAGTCCTTCGAGAGCCCTTCATACGCTTTGCTGATCGCCGCCTGTTGGTCGGGTTTGTTCTGCAAGGCCCAAGTCTCGTACAGGATCGTTTTCGCTTGCTGCGTCTTGATCTCTGCATCGAATTTCTTACCGTACTTGAACATCGAATCACGTCGCAGCAATGGTGCTTCGCTCTGGTCCTGGAGAACTACGAAATCCCAGCGGCCGGACTGAATTCTTTTCACTGCCTTACGATCCGCCCAGTGTTTTTCCAGCGTATAGCCACCGGGAGTCTCGCTCTCATACCGCAACGGTCTTTGTCCGCCAGCCTCGGCGAGCTCCGCCACCATCCGGGGCAAGTCGTTGTAGTACGTGAAGCTGTTGCCAATGAATAGAACCCGTATTTCGTTTTTCGGCTCAACAGCTTGTGACTGAACGATGAACGGATTGAACAAGACGAGCAAAGCGACCGCAGCGAGAAGCAGCCGTACAGACCTGGCGGCAGATCGAAGCGTCAAAGTGACGGGATTGATTTGCATGTGATCTTCGGGCGATGGGCAGCGGGCTGCTACCACTTTATCCCCACTCAATTGCGCGGGCTGTTGTGGGAGCGCTTCATCACGAGCTATCGCTATCGGTCGATCCACCAGCGGCACACGACGAGAAACAGGATCAAAACGACGGCCTCTGCCGCCAGTCGCCAAAGCGCACCGGGCTTGCCGTTTATCGCATCCGCGATCGACGAATGGCCGCTGCCCCAGGCCAGAAGCCAAGGAAATGAGAAAAAATCCATGCTTCCCAGTTTATCCGCCCCCATAGCCGCGGGACCAGCGGGGGGCCATGTCACTTCGATCGAGGCAAGCCATTGTGGGCGGCATCCCCACCCCACATCAGCCAGCCATGGTCCGCTTCATCACCGGTCTCCAGGCAATAAAGATGGCCAGTGTCGGTGGACACGTACACCCGTCCATCGGCCACGGCCGGCTGGAAGGTAATGGGTTCACCGACAGTTGCCCTCCAGTGCTCTTCGCCCGTGGCCGCGGACAGGCAAATCACTTCGCCCCGCGTGGTGCCGAGGAAGAGCTTCCCATGAACGACGGCTGGTGGAGTCAGAGTGCCGTCGAGCAACTCCTTCTTGTCGTCTTCTTTTTCTTTGGCGTCGTGAAGTGCGTTCTTCCAAATGACTTTGTCGGTCTTGGGATCGACGCATTCGACCGTATCACCCATGGCAGCGTAGAGGCGTCCGTCCGCCAGGAATGGCTTTGAACCTTGATACGCCCAGACCCCCGCCACACTCCCCAAGCCCAGGTTCCCCTCAGCTTGGGCGATCTTGGCTCCGCCCTTGCTGCTGCCGCCGAAGCCAACGGAATCGTCCATGGATTGCTGCGCAGCATACTTCGATCTGCCGGCGCGCCGTTTGGCGATGTCGAGGTAGTCGGCGTTTCGGGTTGTCGACTTGAAGTCGTTGACGGTTGCCGTCGTGTCGGTGCTCCGCGCGGAGATACACTCCAGTTGCTGCCGCACCTGCTTGCCGGCCTGATTGAGCATGATTTGCTCGCGGCGGCTGAAGTAGCACTGGCCATTCCAAACAATCGGCGACGAGGTGGCGTTCTTCTTCTCTTGCCACGCCAGCGCGCCGTCCGACTGCGAGAAGCAGTACATGGTTCCTTCCAACGTGGCCAAATAGACGTGCCCCTGGGCGATGACCGGTGTCGTGATGATCTCGCCGGCGATCGGTTTTTTCCACAATTCCTTGCCGTCCTTGACCGCGAAGCAGGCCAGGTAATGCTGCCCGCCGCCTTTGCTGTCGGGATAGCACATAAAGACTTTGCCGTCCGCCAAAGCGGGCATGCTCATCAGTGGGTCACCAAGCCACTTCTTCCAGACCGGCTTACCGGCAAGATCCAGGATTTCCAGCTCGCAGCTTTCGGTGTTGAAGCAGACATAACCGTCGGCGACCACGGCGGCCGTGGGACCGTCGTCCGCCGTCCGATATAGCCAGAGCATTTTGCCGGTTCGAGCATCAAAGGCGTAGAACTCGTGACTTCCGAAGCCACCGCCGATGAATAGCTTGCCATCGACGACCGCGGGCGTGGCCAAAGCGCGGTGGCCTGGCACCAGGACTTGCCAGCCTTTCGCCTTGCCCTCCTTGGTCGCGAGCGGCTCGGGATTGGGAACCTTTGGGGATTCGTTTTGGGAGCCGTTATTCTGGGGAGAAGCCTGCTGGTTCGTCTCCGTCGGATTGTTGTTGGTTGGCGGGCTCTTTGTGGGAGCCTGCTTTAGCTGCGGTTGCTTCGGTGTCTTGGCCGCCTGTGCCCAAAGCTGGCTTGTCGTGAGCACGGTGATTTGGAAAGTGAATGCCAGTACGTACAGTGTGGCGATCGCGCGGTTCATGCCTCGGTCCTCCTCATGGAACGATTTCCCTGCCGAAAGCCAGGCTGGCGAACGAGTCATCCTGCGCGACCGTTCACGGACACCTGGCCACTCGGCCTCTGTTCACGGTTTCAAGTGCCTGTTCTCTTTTGCCAATGCATTGGCTCAGGCGGTTCTCTTGCGTGAGCAAATTTCCGGCGCGACTTTGTCTCGCTGAGCGCGTCGAGGAGCACAGAGCACCTCCGCAGGCGATCGCCGAAAGAGCAACCAGATCGGTCAGAACAAACGCGCGAACACGTCAACGTCCGCCGCTTTGGAAGTGATTTATAAGGATTAGGGCGGCGTCCTCGGTCATTCTACCGGTTTCGGCCAGCGGCGGAAAACAAGATCGATCGATCGAATCGGATCAAATCCCCGCACCGTCCTCCACCTCGAACGGGAATGTGGAATCCATCTCCAGCGCCGGCTCAGCAACAGTGCATCGCCCCACGACACGCGCCGGTATGCCGGCAACCGTGGTGTGCGGCGGCACGTCTCTCAGGACAACGCTACAGGCGGCAACTTTTGCCCCGGTCCCAATTTCGATATTGCCCAGGATCTTGCGCCCGCGCCGATGAGCACGCCGCTCCGGACCTTCGGGTGCCGATCACCCGATTCTTTGCCCGTTCCGCCGAGGGTGACTTCGTGCAGCAGCGATACGTTGTCCTCCACGACCGCGGTCTCGCCGATGACGACGCTCGTGCCGTGGTCGATCAGTACACCAGAGCCAATTCGAGCTGCGGGATGGACGTCGACTCCAAACGCCTCTGAGATGCGATTCTGGAGGTGCGAGGCCAACGCATATCGTCCCTGCCCCCACAGCCAGTGTGCGACTCGGTACGCCTGGAGAGCATGAAAGCCCTTGTAATACAGGAACGGTTGCGCGTATCCCCGCGCCGCAGGGTCTCGCGTTCGGGCCGCCAAAAGATCGGCACGGATTGCGGCGCGGATCGAAACGTCCTCGGCCAATGCTTGGTTAATCAGGTCCCGAAGCAAGATCGCGGGCAGTTCTGGCGTGTGCAACTTGTTGGCCAGGATCAAACTGAGGCCGTCTTCGAGCTTCTTATGAACCAGAACCGAGGCGAACAACAAGCTCGCCAACACCGGTTCGCGTTCGGCTTCGTAACGGGCCTCGGTCTGAATCTGGTCCCAGAATCCATCGTCGGCATTGTTCGTCAAATATTCGGTCAACTCGTCCATGGCGGGATTCCACCTTTGCGGCCGTGTCTCGTTGAGCTCGACAAATGGGGAGTGCATGCCTCCCACTTCGACCGCCATCGTAGCATCACGAGATGCCCGTACAGCAACCGCGTGATGACGTAAACGGCCCGGTCTCGGCATAACGTCTGCGAGGTGCCCGCGCACACTCCGCAACGCCCCGATTCAGGGCCTAAACCCAGTAGTTGGAACCAAGAAAACGGAATATTGGAAGAAAAAATAGCGAGAATTCATTCGATTTGCTGGACGCGAAGGGGACGCAGTTGTTAAATTAGGCCGACCCTGAGACCAGATCGGTGGCGGCGTTATACAGACTGGGAAATATCGGTGAAATGGGTTGACTACGAAGAGTGAGTAGGGCAATTCCAGTTAAGGCCGGAAATTTAAGTGGAGGGCTTCCCGCCTGGGCGGATCATTTTTCAGATGGCGGTGATTACGTTTGGCACCGATTCACGTGCAAAGTGGGGGCATCGCTTTGAAATCAGAACGAAACAAGCTGCGGACTCTGCGGCGCCGACCGATCGAAAAATTCCGCCGCAGCTTGTTCGAGCCGCTGGAAGAGCGGCGCATGTTGGCCGTGCTGACCGTCAACAATCCGACGGACACAGCCGTGGCGAACGAGCTTTCGCTGCGCCAAGCCGTGACCCAGGCCAACTTGGACGCCGCGGCCGGCACGTCGGACACGATCGACTTCGATCCCAGCTTGGGTGGCCAAACCATCCAACTCACCCAAGGGCAACTGGAATTGAGCGGGGCGGGCGCCGGCACGATCACTATCGACGGCAGCGCTCCGAGCACCCCCATCACCCTGGTCGGAGCCGATGGCGACACCGTGTTGTTGATCGACAGCGGCGTGCAAGCCGTGGTGACCAACCTCAACATCGAGAACTCTAGCAACGCCGGTAGCGGCGGCGCCATCTCCAACGCCGGCACGCTGACCGTCAGCAACGTTCTGTTTTCCGGTAACAGCGCCCAATCGAATGGGGGCGCGATCGAAAACACGGCGTCGCTCACCTTGAACAACGACACGTTCCTGAGCAACAACAGCAGCCAGGCCGGCGGCGCCCTCGACAACTCGGGCGGCACCGCGACGATCAGCGATTGCGCCTTTACCAACGACGGGGCGGGCACGAGCGGCGGCGCCATTTACAACGAAAACGGCGGCACGCTGACGGTCAGTAACTGTACTTTCTCCGACAACGACGCCGGCTTCGGCCAGGCCGGCGGTGCTATCGATAATGTTTCCTCCACGCTCTCAGTCACCGGCAGCCTCTTCACCGGGAACAGCGCCCAGATCGGCGGCGCTATTGAAAGTGCACTTGGCACGTTGATCGTGGGCAGTACCACGTTCTCCGGAAACTTTGCGGATGCCGAGAGCGGTGATGTTGGCGGCGCCGGGATCGACAACAGTGGCATGGCAACCATCACTGGCAGCACCTTCGTGGGCAACTCTGCCGACGCTGTCGGCGGCGGCATCGCCAACAGCGGCACGATGACGGTCAGCAACAGCACCATCTCCGGCAACGATGCCTACTATGGAGGCGCCGGCAACGGCGGCGGTGGCATCGAAAATAATGGCGGCGCGCTGACGCTGGCCGACGACACAATCTCTGGCAACACGGCCGCCGGCTACTTGACGACGGGCAGCGGCGGCATTCAGAACGATAGCGGCACCCTCGCCTTGCAGAATACCATCGTGGCCGGCAACCTGGGCGACGTCGCTGCGATTGTCGACATCGGCGGCGTCATCACCACGGACAGTGGCTACAATCTGCTGGGGACTGCCGTCAACAACAGCACGACCGATCCCACGCCGGGGCCCGGCGATGTCTTCAGCGACACTCCGCTGTTGAGTTCGCTGGGCAATTACGGCGGTCCGACCCAGACCTTGGCGCCACTGGCCGGCAGCCCGGCGGTTGGCGCCGGCCAGGTTGTCGCCGGGCTTTCGGCCACCGATCAGCGCGGATTGCCCCGCGTTGTGGATGGCAGCCTGGACATCGGCGCCTTCGAGACGCAAGCCCCGACCGTGGCCTTCGCCACGCTGGGCCAGACCTTTCTCGCCGGCCAGACAGCGAACATCAGCTTGCAATTGCAGGATCTTGATGGCCAGCCTGCCACGGCCCCGCTCGGCGGCGTGACGGTGAACCTGAGCAGCACTTCCGCCGGCGGCGCGCTGCTCGACGCCAACGGCAATTCGCTTGGCAACGACCAGATCTTCATTCCCGCGGGCGCAGCTCGGTCACGTTCGAGTATCGCGACACCCTCCAGGGAAGCCCGACGCTCTCTGCCACGGCCGCCGGCTTCGCCTCGAGCAGCCAGCAGGAGACGATCCTGCCGGCGCCGATCAGCGCCACTCCCTCGACCGACATCGTCGTCGGCCGGACTCTTTCTTCCTATTTCACGGGCGGGATCCAAAACAGCCAGGAAACCATCACCTACACGGTCTATAACGAGGCCGCCGATCCCGAGAGCGGCGTGCTGCTGACCGATGTGCTGGCCGCGGGCGTGACGCTCGTCAGCGCCTCGCAGCAGCCCAACCAGAACGGCCAGAATTTGGCCTGGAGCCTGGGCACGATCCAGGCTTACGACCGGGTCAGCGTGACGATCACGGTTTCGCTGGCAAACTCCTCGATCTTGCAACTCGACACTGGCGCCCAAGTGTACGCGGTGCTCGACGCCGCGGCGGTTTCCAATGCGACCCCCGCGGCCACGCTGACGCTCGGCAACGTCGATCCGAACTTGCTAGCCTCGACGCCGGATGCCAACACCACAGACCCGTTCATTCAGGAGGAAGCGGCGGCGCTCAATTACAACGCCCAGAATATTTTCAACTTCCTGCACAACGACATCGGCTACAACTCGTACACCGGCTCGCTACGAGGAGCCCGGGGCACGCTGTGGAGCGGCGCTGGCAACTCGCTGGACGTCGCCAGCCTGGGCATCGCCTTGATGCGGGCCAGCGGCATTCCGGCCCAGTACGAGGAGGGAACGCTTTCGACCAGCTTGACCCAGCAACTCATCCTGTCGATGTTCCCGGCCAGTTATCAAACGGTGGGCTATATCCCGGCCGGATCGACCGTGTCCGATCCAGCGGATGATTCGCAGCTACAGACCGAAACCCAGGACCATTTCTGGTTCCAGTTCAACACCGGCGGCGGCATGCAGAACGCCGACCCACTGATGGCCGGCGCCACGATCGGCCAGGCGTACACCGCCCCGACGAACAATTTTGTCGAGGTGCCGGCAGCGCTGCGTCAGACGACTGAGATTCAACTGACCGCGGAGATTTACAGCCAGGCCGACGCGGCGTTCGTGCCGGGCAGCGACGGCTTGTCCGAAAATGTCGTCCTGGATCAGACGTTCAACGACGTCGATTTGGTCGGCCACCCGGTGACCATCGGGAACTTCGTCAATAGCAACAGCGTCGGAGGACTGACCGCCTCGGCGACAACGAACACCTATTCGCCTTATCTTACGCTGCACGATGATGCGGACCTGGACTCGAGCGACGACACGCTGATTACCGGCCAGCCTTATCAGGAGGTGCTGACCACTTTCCCGTTAGCCAATCAGATCCTGACCGGGCTGTTTGTGAACATCACCCTTGGCGGGGCGAATCTAACGCCGCAAACGTACCAGCACACGATTGTCGACCGCCTCGGCCCGGCGGTCCGGGCCGGTCTGGCGGCACCCAGCCTGTCGGTCAGTCCCTCGGATCCGCCGATCCTTTCTCAGGACAGCAGCTACACGATCGACATCGCTCCGATGCCCAAAGTCCGGCCTCGGCTTCCCTCTTGAACGACGCAACACAGACGGACGCGGACGCGGTAGCGGCCGCCGTCGCCGACGGCGCGTCCTTTGTCGCGGACCAATCGGCGGCGATTAACTCCTACTATACGGCGCTGTCGCAACTCGACGCTGCCAATTATTTCGTCTCGAGCGACTTCGCGACAGCCCGGACGGCGGCGTTATTGTCCGCAGTCGCCTATCCGGACCAGCCGCAGATTCTTATCAGCTCAGCGACGAACGATTCCGCAGGCGTCGCGCTCGCCATGGACCTCTTGCGCGACCAGGTGCGAGCGATCGCCGGCCCCGGGCAGTCGACGCAGGTGGTGCCCCAGTTTCAAGCCTTGCACGGATATTACGACACCTTGGTGGAGAGTACGGCCCTCCCGACGGTCAACGGGGCCGCGACCATCAGCACCGCGGCCATCTTCCAAGCTGCCGAGGCGCAGGGCATCGCCTTGGTGACGATTGGCGCTGCGAACCTTTCGGAGCTGAGCACGCTGAACATCTCTGCCGACGCGAAAGCCCTGATCTCCGCTGCAGTCGGAAACGGAAATTTCGTCGTGGTTCCCACCTCGAGCGTGAGTATCAACGGAACGAGCCGGGTCGCATGGTATGTGATCAATCCCACCACGGGTGCCATAACCGATGAACTCGACGATGGCAGTCACGATATTGGCGAATGGATCTACGTCAACTTGCTGGGCGGCAAAAACGCCCTGGCGAAACAGGCCGCTGTCGAGGCGGCGCAGGCCCAGCGAGTCGCGGCGCGTCGAGGCCAGGATCAAGGCGCTGGAGGACGCGGCCCTCAAGGGAGCACAGAGCGTCGCGGCAAAGGAATTAAAAGCCAAAATCGCGGCCATCATAGCCGTCGGCGGCGGCGCCGAGGCAATCATCGCGGCAGTTCAAGCGTATCTAAATCCCGGCGGCGCAGCGGTGCAAGGCATCGTTGGCGCCGTGGCCGGTGCGCTGGCGACGGCTGCCGCCCTCATTGCCGTCAGAGACCCGTCGCTGCCCCAATACGACGTGGTGACCACGCCGCCGCCGGATACGACTTCCAACAATACCGAGACGGCATCGGTCAACGTGGCCGCCAGCGTGGCCGCGGGCACGGTTAGCGGTTCTGTCTCGACCGGCGCGGTTGCGCTGCAGGGCAACGTCGCCGCGACCTGGTCGACAGATAGCGCCGTCGCCGTGCAAGCCGACTCGGTTACGGCGACAACTGCGACCATCACCGACGCGCACGGCAACCTGATCGGCAGCGGGCTCGTGGAGCTGTCCACCGCCAATCCCGTCGCCCTGTCGGTCAGCGGCAACAATCAATATTCGGCAAGCGGCACCGGTACCTTCGCAACATACGGATCGGCGGAGAACAACCTGGGCGTGAGCGCGACCTGGTCGAATTATTCGGCGACGGTTTCCGGCAACGTGACAATGACGTTGGCCACCGACCAGCTTGCGCTCAATGGAGTGATGTTGCCCGATGGCACGTATACCATCACCACCAACTCGGCATCGCTCGCCGGCAGCGGACAAACAACCTCGCCAACGTTCGCCGGGTCGGCGGCCATCAACGCTAGCGCCGCGACGGTTTGGATCGGTTCGGGAACCGGGTCAATCAATGTCGCTGGCGTCCCGCGCAGCGTGACCAACGGACTGACCGTCGATACCTACGCGGGGAGCTTGAATTTGTCGGCGGGCGGGGGCTCGGCCCTGACGCTCGCCCTGGACGGCAGCGCCGCCAACGTCCTCGAGATCGTGGATAGTTCCACGGCGCTGACAACCGACGCCAATACGCCGGCCGTTTTTCAGTCCAACATCGTCACGAGCCTGTCCGACGCGTACAACCTCACGGCCAGTGCGCCCCAGGGCTGGACGGTGGCGGTCGACGCCTCCGGCAACGTCACGGTCACTCCGGCGCCCGGCGTGCAGGCCGGCACCTATCCGATTCAGCTGACTGCGACGTCGAGCACGGATCCCAATCTGGTGGCCAATGCCCTGGTCAGCATCACGGTCACGACCACGGCGCCGGGGATGACGTTGGCTGTCAATCCGGACCCGACTTTTACAGTGCCCTTCGACGGGGTGCAGGTTCCCACGGCCTACGAGGCCGTAATCCACAACACCGGTCCGACGGCGGACACGTACAATCTCACCTTCCCGACGGTCCCGGCCGGTTTCACGGTCCTCAGCAGCAGCACCAGCGACACGATTCCGGCGGGTCAAACCGGCATCGTGGGCATCTACTTGCAACCCTCGGGAGTACTTCCCGCGCCGGGCACGCCGGAATCATTCAGCGTGACCGCCACCAGCGCGAGCAATCCGACCATCACGAATACCGTCACGACGAATTTTGCCATGCCCACGATCGCCGCGGTGACGGTCACGGATGATCCGACCTCGCTCAGCAGTTCGCTGGGTGTTCCGGTGACCACCGCCTTGACGATCACCAACGTGGGCAACGTGGCCTACGACGCGGCGATCAGCCCCACGCTTCCCTCCGGCTGGACGATCAGCGGCGAAGACACGCCCGTTTCGCTGGCCGTCGGAGCCTCGACGACCGAGACCGTGACGATCACTCCCGCGGCCAGCGCCCCGCTCAATACCGTGCAGGACGTGACGCTGACCTACGGACAGGCCTCGGCACAGAATGTGGTGTCGGTCATCGGCGTGACTCCCAATCCGTCGACGGTGGAAGCGGATACCCAGGTCGACGTTTCGGCCAGTGTACTCGCCGGCGTGACGCAGACCGAGCCAGGGTCCGTGTCATACACCGTGACAAATTCGCAAAACACGGTTGTTTTCACGTCCACGCCGGTAGCGATCACGCTGCCGGAGGTGATCGGCGTGACCAGCGTCGATCTGGGGACGCTCGATACCACGGGCTTCAGCCCCGGCGCATACACGATCAACGTCAGCGTCAGCGATGCCAGTAACCAGCCCATCGCGGGTGCCACCGGCCAAGGGCAGCTGTTCATCGCGGCGCCCATTGCGGCCAGTCAGTCGCTCAGCACCAATGCGCTGACGCCGGGTAGCGGAACGGTAACCAACACTCTTTCGATCGCCGCTCAGGGACAATTGGGCCAGGTCGCCACGGATAGCGCCGGGGCCAGCGTCGTGACCAGTGGGAACCTGGCCTATGTGATCGGCACGCAGGATATCACGATCATCGACGTGAGCAACCCGGCCAACCCGACGGTGGTCGGCACGTTCGGCTCGGGCACGCTCAACAGCAGCGGCACAAACCTGGTCGCCCTGGCCGGCAATGAGCTGGTCGTGGCTTCGAGCAACACCGACGGCACGTTCAACTTCCTGGTCTATTCGCTGAGCAATCCAACCAGCCCGACCTTATTGGGCAATACCACGATCAACTACTACCAGGTCGGCAGCATGTTCGTGCAAGGAACGACGGCCTACGTGACGACCGCGGGGACCTATGCTTCCGGCGCCGGTGCGAGCACGATCACCGACCAGTTCGGCGACTTCCTGGCCATCGACTTCAGCAACCCGGCCAGCCCCACGCTCTCCGGCTCGTTGGTCAACACACTGGGAACGCCCGAGGGAGGCGCGAGCAACATCAACGGCAGCGCGGCGGCCTCGAGTTCCTTGGCCTATGTGGTCGGCTCCACTTCGACGGGCGGCGACACGCAAACGGGAACCGGACAGCTGCAGGTCGTCGACGTCTCGAATCCCGCCAGCCTCGCCGTAACCAATACCTTGTCTATCCCCGGCACGGTCCAGGCCGTGGCTGTCGCGGTCCAGGGGAACCGGGCCTTGGTCGTGGGCAGCTCGGGCGGCTGGCAGAGTCCGTACGACAACACATACCAGCTCACCGGCAACGTGACGCTGACGCTGCTGGATATTACCAATCCGGCCGATCCGGTAATCCTCGGCAGCACGACGGTCAGCGGTGCTACGGTTTCGTCTGCGGCGTCCGTCAACATCGTGGCATTGGGCGGCAATCAGTTCGCAATCAGCAATGTGGACTCGAATAGTAATCCCACCGTGCTGGTGGTCGACGCCAGCAATCCGGCTAGTCTGGGCGTGACGACCTTTGCCGGGGCCGGAGCCGCGAGCGGAATGGCCATCAGTGGCGGAATTCTTTATGCCTCGACCGCCGCCGGGCTGGACGTGTATCGAGCCGGCTCGATCACCAACATTCCGGTAACCGTGACGGTGCAGGTCCCCACGACGACAGGAGTTTCGATCGTCGCTGGCTCGTTCAACATCGCGCCGACACAAATCACGACCGGCGCGACCTCCGAGACTCTGGTCTGGGATTTCCCGTCGCTGACCAGCATTCCCAGCGGCGGCATCACCTGGCAGACGAGCGTTGCCAACCTGCAAGCGGGGCAGGCGCTGCCGGTGACTCTGGGCACAACGGTGCAATACACGGCCCTGGCAACGGCAGACAGCGAAACGCTGCCGCCGCTGGTCGTGGCCGGCGTGCCGGACACTCAGACGTTGACGATTCCCGTCCAGGTGGCTGTGCCGGGGGTGCCGGCGATTGCCAATGCTTCGGCCGCCGCAGGGCAGATTGGCAATACGGCCCTGGCCGATCAGCTGAATGATCTGAGCATCGCGTTGACGAACCTGGTGCAGAATCCAACCAGTCTGATCTACCTGAGCCAGGTGCAGGCTGCGATTGCCAGCCTGATTACGTTGATTACTCCCGATCCGTTCCTGGCGCCGTACGCGCCTCCGCTGGCCGCTGCCAGCGCCGCGCTGGGCACCGCTACCACGCCCAGCGAGATCGATGCGGACGTGGTCAATCTGGGCACCGCGCTCGATTCGCTGGCGCAGGCCCTGGCCGACGAGGCGGCGCATGGCTTCACGATCGGCCTGGCCGATACGGTCGCCGAGGTGCAGCCGGGTTCTCCCAGCGTGTTCAGCATCGTCATGCAGAATACCGGCACCCAGACAACCACGTATGATTTCAGCATTGCTGGATTGCCGGCCGGCGTGACCGCTACGTTCAGCCAGCCGTCGATCACGTTGGCGTCGGGAGCGACGATCCCCGGCGGTTCCCCGGTTACCGTGAGCCTGTTGGAGAGCGGCAGTACACTGGTGCCGGTCAGTTTTTCGGTGATTGCCACGGCCGAGGGGGCGCCGGAAATCACCAGCGGCACGCCCGGGCAGTTGGAACTGCGGCCGGAGGTGGTGCTGGTGGGCGCAGTAACTCCCACTCCGCCCTATACGGCTTCGGGCGGCGTCGTCGACGTCAGCGCCACGCTCCAGAGCGCGGTCAACGAGTCGCGGCAATTTGCCGTGTCGTACACCGTGACCGACATCAACGGCAACGTCCTGTTCACTTCCACGCCGGTGATGACGGCTCTGGGCGTCACCGCCACCGCGACCGTCGTCGACCTGGGAACCGTCAATACGACCGGCTTCGCGAATGGAACTGACATCATCACCGTGACGGCAGTCGATCAATCCACGCAGCCTCTGCCGACTGCCACCGGCCAGGGGAGCCTGATTGTCGGTTTGCCGGTGACCGCGATCCTCTCGGTCAGCCCAATGAACGCGCCGACCGGGAAGCCGACCGTGACCAACACGCTGCAAATCACCAGTTCCGTCCCGCTGCCCGATCCGCTGACCCTGGACGGGGCCGTGGCGACCACGCCGGCCACGACGGTGGCCTTGTATAAGGATGCGACCCACAACCTGGCCTATGTGTTTGGTCCCAACGGCATCGACATCGTGGACGTCAGCAACCCAGCCGCCCCGGTGGACGACGGCACGTTCGGCGCCAGCGACATCGTTCAAGGCGGGCTGACCGTGGGCCGTGTGGATGAAATCGGCGGCACGGAGTACTTGATCGTCGGCTCGACGCAGGTAGGCATCCTCAGCACGGCTGCCGCCGTTTACACTGCTGATTTATTCACTGGCCGCCCCGTTGAGCCCGTCGCTGGTCAGCACGACGTCTTTCAATTATGGATATCTCAGCGACATGGTCGTCGAGGGCAATACGGTTCTGGTGCCGGTCTTGGCGTTTGGCCTCGTCGACGACTTCTTCCAATCGCAAAGCGGCAATGTGATATCGATTGACGTGAGCAACCCGGCGGCTCCCACACTGGCCGGGGTGCTCTTTGGCAGCTCTGACCCCAATGCGAGCACCACACAGCTCGGCGCCACGATCGTCAACAGCCAGATCGCCTACATCGCCAGTTCTACGGCCACCGGGGCCAGCACGACGGACGGCGTCGGCCGGGTCCTGGTGGTCAATTACTCCAATCCGGCCGCTATGACCTATAGCGAGGTGGACATTCCCGGCACGTATCAGGTGGTGGATGTCGCTGTCCAGGGCAACGAGGCCCTGGTGGTGGGAAGGACGGGCGGCACCAGTGCCTACGGCGTGAACGGAACCATGACGCTCTCTCTGCTGGATATCACCAACCCGGCAAGCCCAACACTGATGGGCACAACGCTGGTCTCCATTTCCCAGTTTCCCACCAGCGCCGGCGGCTACAAGATATCCGCCCAGCCCTTGGGCAACGGGCTGTTCGCGGTCAGCGAAGCGACCGTCAACGGCAACGCTGAGCTGATGGTGGTGGACCCCAGCGATCCCAACAACATCGTAACCACCTTCACGCCGGAAACCGCGCTGGTCAACGAGATGGCGGTCTCGGGCAACTTGCTCTATACCACCAGGCGCAGGGGCTCGCGATCTACAACATTGGCACGGTAGAGAGCATCCCGCTGACCGTGTCGGTCGAGGTGCCGACTACCACGGGCGTGGCGATCGTGCCGAATTCGTACAACATTCCGCCATCACAGGTCATCACCGGCGCGACGTTCGATACCCTCGTTTGGACCGAGACGCTGGCCTTTGGAGATCCGACGCCCGCGTTCACCTGGCAGTCCACGGTGAGCAATCTGACCACTGGTGAAGTCGTGCCCGTGACGCTCGGCGCCACGGTCGATTTCACCAGCCAAGGCACGCCTGGCACGTTCCTCGTGCCCGGCACCGCCGTCACCGGGACGTCGATCATCAGCATCGTCCCCGCATCGCAGACCGTGCAGCCCGGCGCGACCGCGACCTACGATGTGCAGGTCACGAATCCGACCGACAGCCAGGTAACGTACTACCTGACTTTCAGCGGTGACGCCGGGAGCAACATCTAACGAACCGGTGTACGGTCGGGCCCAATGCGACCGTTGACGTGCCGCTCGACGTTTCTTCGAACGTGACCGATCCGTTGGGCGACATGCCCTTCACCGTCACGGCCCAGTCCAGCAACGGCGCGCCTGGGCACGGCGACAGGGGACCGCATCCTCGCGGGAACGCCGATCGTGGAGCCGAACCCGAACGCCTATGGCGTCGTGGCGACACTGACTCCCTCGCAGGCCACGCTGGGACAAGGGGACTCGACCCAATATGTCCTGCAACTGACCAATACCGGCAGCACCGATGAGCAGTTTACCGCACAGATCAACGGCCTGCCCAACGGAGTGTATGGCAACTTCAGTCAATACTATTTGGATGTGCCGCCGGGCGCCAGCAACTTCCTCGACATGTCGCTGACCGTCAGCGCCGCCGCCAGCACAATGCCCGGCGTCTACCCCTTCAGCGTAACGGTCACTGCGTAGGATGGAACCTCCACGACCACGGTCGACGGCACGCTGACGGTGGTGGCAGAAGGCGTCAGCGTAAATCTCAGCCCGAATTCCGGACGCGGCTGGCAGCAACTTTGACATGTACGTCCACAACCAAGGAACGGTGAGCGATACGTACAATCTGTCGCTGGCAGGACCGGCCGCAATCGTGGCCAGTCTTGGGTATGAGTTCGGTGACATTAGCGCCTGGCCAGTGCGGCAGGACATTCCAGTTTCCGTGGGCGCCATCAATTTTGCCAACTCCGGTGGCTGGAACTGACTGCGATAGCCACGTCGCAAACCAATCCGGCGGTCCAAGGCAGCAGCACCGCCAGCGTGACGATTCCGACGACCGCCGGCTTGAGCACCAGTTTCACGCCGTCGTCGGTCACGCTTCCCATGCCAGGCCCCATCGTCGTTCGCCATGCTGGTGAACAACCTGGGCAATCTCGATGACTTTTATACGGCTACGATTACCGGAACCACCGGAGGGATTTCGGCCAGTTTGATCGGCCTGGACGGGCTGCCGACGCAATCGATCCCGATCTTCGAGTTACCCGGATTGTCGACCGGGGAGTTGCTGCTGAAACGAACCTGTCGACGCCAGGCCAAGGAACAGTGACGGTCACCGTGACCGATGCCGCGGGCCTCGTGAGTTCGAGCACCGCGACGGTCACGATCCGGCTCGCCCAGCAACACGACCACCTCGACCACGGTGAGTTCCGACCATCCGACAGGCTCGACTTATGGACAGTCGGTTGAGTTCACCGCCACGGTTGCCGGCGGAATTTCGGGGACGCCCACCGGCACGGTGCAGTTCGAGATCGACAGCGTGGATGTCGGTGCGCCGGTAACGTTGAGTGGGGGCATAGCCAGCTTCAGCACGTCGGCGCTCTACCGCGGTCGACCACACGATCACCGCGGTCTACACGAGCGACAACAGCAACAGCTTCGACAACTCGCAAGGGCAAGTAGGCGAGAACGTCTCGCCCGCGCCGCTGACCGTCACGGCCACCAGCCCCAGCAAAGTGTACGGGGCCACGCTGCCGGCATTGACCTTCACCACGAGCACCTTCGTCAACGGCGACACGGCCGCCACGGCCCTGACCGGTGCGCCCTCGACCACGGCCGCGTCGTCCAGTCCGGTGGCCAATTATCCGATCACGCAGGGCACTTTGGCAGCCGCCAATTACACGATCACGTTCGTTCCCGGCACGCTGGCCGTCACTCGCCGGCCCCGCTGACCGTAACGGCCGCCAGCCCCAGCAAAGTGTACGGCGCCACGCTGCCGGCACTCACCTATAGCGCCGGCACGTTCGTCAACGGAGACA
Source organism: uncultured Planctomycetia bacterium (assembly GCA_963699445.1). GTDB lineage: Bacteria > Planctomycetota > Planctomycetia > Pirellulales > PALSA-1355 > CAWCAX01. The sequence continues at coordinate 21,523 of CAVOTX010000009.1, read as the reverse complement.
CCGCCGCCACGGCTCTCACCGGCGCGCTGGCGACCACGGCCACCGCGGCCAGCCCGGTGGCCAATTATCCGATCAACCAGGGAACCTTGGCAGCCGCCAATTACACGATCACGTTCGTTCCCGGCACGCTGGCCGTCACTCGCGGCCCGCTGACCGTAACGGCCGCCAGCCCCAGCAAAGTGTACGGCGCGACGCTGCCGGCGCTCACCTATAGCGCCGGCACGTTCGTCAATGGAGACACGGCGGCCACGGCTCTCACCGGCGCGCTGACATCGACCGCGACTGCGTCCAGCCCGGTGGCCAATTATCCGATCAACCAGGAACCTTGGCAGCCGCCAATTACACGATCACGTTCGTCCCAGGCACGCTGGCCGTCACGCCCGCGCCGTTGACCGTAACGGCCGCCAGCCCCAGCAAAGTGTACGGCGCCACGCTGCCGGCACTCACCTATAGTGCCGGCACGTTCGTCAATGGTGACACCGCCGCCACGGCTCTCACTGGCGCGCCTGACAACGACCGCGACTGCGTCCAGCCCGGTCGCCAATTATCCGATCACCCAGGGAACTTTGGCAGCCGCCAATTACACGATCACGTTCGTTCCCGGCACGCTGGCCGTCACTCGGCGCGCCGCTGACCGTAACGGCCGCCAGCCCCAGCAAAGTGTACGGCGCCACGCTGCCGGCACTCACCTATAGCGCCGGCACGTTCGTCAACGGCGACACGGCCGCCACGGCTCTCACTGGCGCCTGACATCGACCGCGACTGCGTCCAGCCCGGTGGCCAATTATCCGATCAACCAGGGAACCTTGGCAGCCGCCAATTACACCATCACGTTCGTCCCAGGCACGCTGGCCGTCACTCGCGCCCGTTGACCGTGACGGCCGCCAGCCCCAGCAAAATGTACGGCGCCACGCTGCCGGCACTGACCTATAGCGCCGGCACGTTCGTCAATGGAGACTCGGCCGCCACGGCTCTCACCGGTGCGCTGGCAACCACGGCCACCGCGGCCAGCCCGGTGGCCAATTATCCGGTCACCCAGGGAACGTTGGCAGCCGCCAATTACACCATCACGTTCGTCCCCGGCACGCTGGCCGTCACGCCCGCGCCGCTGACCGTAACGGCCGCCAGCCCCAGCAAAGTGTACGGCGCCACGCTGCCGGCACTGACCTATAGCGCCGGCACGTTCGTCAATGGAGACTCGGCCGCCACGGCCCTCACCGGCGCGCTGGCAACGACCGCCACCGCGGCCAGTCCGGTGGCCAATTATCCGATCACCCAGGGCACGTTGGCGGCCAAGAATTACACCATCACGTTTGTCCCCGGCACGCTGTCGGTCACGCCCGCGCCGCTGACGATCACCGCCAATAACGAGTCGAAAGTCGCCGGCAGTGCGAACCCGCCGCTGACGTTTACGCCCACCGGCCTGGTCAACGGCGACACGGTGAGCAGCCTCTCGACGCAGCCCACGTTGACCACGACCGCCACGACCACCAGTGTCGCGGGGTATTATCCGATCACGGCCAGCGGTGCGGTCGATCCGAATTACTCGATCACGTACGCCCCCGGCACGCTCGACGTTACATCGGCGGTCACCGGCACGGCGACCAAAACCACGCTCACGGCCAGCTGTTCCAATTCGGCGGTGTACGGCCAATCCATCACGTTCACGGCAACCGTCAGCAGCAGCGTCAAGGGCGCCGGCACGCCGGGCGGCATCGTCACCCTCCTCGACGGCGGCACCGTGCTGGGCACCGGCACGCTCCGCGTCGTACACGGCAGCGACGAAACGACCTTCAGCACATCGAGCCTGCCGGTCGGAACCGACTCGATCACCGCCGTTTATTCCGGCGGCGGAGGCTTCGCCGGCAGCACGTCGAACACGATCACCGAAAAGGTCAACAAGGACTCGACGTGTACCACGCTGGCGAGCAGCACCCGTTCCCCGGGCGTTGGGCAGTCGGTGACCTTGACCGCGACCGTCACCGTCACGGCGCCCGGCGGCGGAGTTCCCACCGGCAGCGTGAATTTCTACGACGGCAGCTCGCTGCTGGGCCCCGGCACGCTGGCCGTGGTGAACGGCAAATTGCAGGCCACGCTGACCACCAGCTTCCTCTCCGTCGGCAATCACTCGATCACGGCCGTCTACAGCGGCGACGCCAACGACTCGGCCAGCACGTCGTCGAGGCTTTCCCTGTCGGTCTGCAAGAGCTCGACCACCACCAGTCTCGGCACGAGCTGCAATCCGACGCCCTCCGGACAATCGTTTACGCTGACCGCCAAGATCGCGGTCGCAGCCCCGGGCAGCGGCATTCCCACCGGCACCGTCACCTTCCGCGACGGAAATTCGACCCTGGGCACGGGCACGCTGCAAGTCGTGGGTGGGGTCGTTCAGGCGACGTTTACGACCAGCAAGTTGTCGCTCGGCCACCACTCGATCACCGCGGTTTACGGCGGCAGCTCCAGCTACGGAGGCTGCACTTCCGCCGTGCTCAGCGAAACGATCAGCGTGGCTCCGGCCGTCAGCGCCGCCACGGTCAATCCGCTGGACGTGAACGGCGACGGCGTGGTAACGCCGCTGGACGCGCTCGCGGTCATCAATGCCTTGAACTCGGTGAACCAAGGGATCAGCCTGACGCCCGCGCTGCTGGCCGAATACGACGTCAATCACGACGGTCAGGTAACGCCGCTGGATGCGCTGATGATCATCAACTACTTGAACGACGCGGCGGCCGCCGCCACTGGGCAGGCGAGCGCCACCGCTGGGCAGATAAGTGCAGTCACTCCGCAGATTAGCACAGTCTCGACCGAGGCGATTGGGTTCGCCTTGAGCGCCGCTGCGCCTGGCGGAACGGGCTCGGCTAACAAGCAATCGGTCGATGCCGTTTTCGGCAGTTATTCTGACGGCCTGGACTAATCATGTGCTGCCGATCAAGGCAAATGGGACGTACGAGAGGGGTCGCCTCTGCAATGCGTTCAGTCGCAATAAGTCAATCGTTTCTTCCGAATCCCATCAAACGACCGATTGATGACGCTCGTGGCCGTTGTCAGAAACTCATCCCTTTGACAAGACCGTCTTCGCGTCACGAGAAGTCATATCACTACTTAGATTGACGCGCAGTCATGAATCGCCCTGTTCCCCACCTGCTCGGCGAGCACCCGGATGGTCCCGCCCTTGGGTGTGAACTTGATGGCATTCGCCAGCAGATTCCAGAGCACTTGTTGCTGCCGACTCGGATCTCTGGGCACCGAAAACGGAAAACATCTAATAATAACTCGCTCGCGACCGAATAGTAGCCAGCCCTTGCCGCCGTGTTTCGGATGCCGGCACGCGAGTTTCCAGCCCCGTCCGCCGCTACGGCGGGCGGCTGTATTACCCCCTGGACCGGCGGCGGTCAGGCGTGCCTCGCTAGCAATTGCGTCAGCAGCTTAACTGCGTCTCGATTGTCGTCAATCGAGAAAATGCAAAAGGCCATGGCAACGACAGGCGGCGTCGGTCGTGATCGTAGAGCCGCGTCAGCTTCGATTAACTCCACACGGCAAAAGCAAACGACTGCCCGAGTTACCACTCTCGGTTCGATCCGAGAGTGTTCGCCAGGCAGTCGCTCGCCATTCAACGCCAAGTCGGCAATCAGCAATCGTTCACGATTACTTTGCCAGCGATTCGGTTACTGGACGCGGCTGACCGGCCTGACGATAGAAATCGTCGATTTGCTTCGTCCACTTTGGATCGGCGAAGTCGGGCCAATGTTTCTTGTCAAAACCGGGCGACGACTCGAGCTTTTCTTTTGTGGTATCGAGGACGAACACCATCTCATCTTTTTCGTGCTCGACTTTGAGCGCGCTGAAGGGAACCGCAAACAGCTTTTCGCCGATGCCAAGCACGCCGCCCACGCCCATCGCCACATAGGCGGTCTTTCCTGTGGCCAGGTTGAGGACCAAATCATCGACGGTCCCCAGTCGTTCGCCGGCCGGATTCTTCACATGCAGTCCCACCAGCTTGCTGGCGCGAACCGTTTGCGTCGGGACGGCTTGATTGCCCGGCGTCGGTTCGACCGCAGCGGCCAAATTGCCCAGCGCGAACGCGCCCGCGCAGGCGGTTACGGCAGTCCATTGTGCAAGTCGACTTCTCATCTTCTTTCTCCTTTATACCTCGAGAAACAAATGCGGCCGACTACACCATCGAGCCGCCCCGCAAACCATCGAACAGCAGGCTGATCACAAACAGGACCAGGAACGCCGCGAACAAGATTTTGGCGATTCCTACCGCGCTGCCGGCAATGCCTCCAAATCCAAGCAGGGCCGCTACAATCGCGATTACCAAGAACACGCCTGCCTAGTACCACATCGAAAGATCCTTTTTTGCCCATCAACTTACGATGCTTGCGACGAATCGGCCGCTTCCGATCCCCGGCCACCGCCGCTTTTTTGTCAACGCTTTGTCAATGCTTTCTCAATGCAGACTTCGTGCCAGAATCGTAAAACCGATCGAGTGTCGCCGGCACCGGCCTGCTGGAAGCTCAATGGAGCGCCATCAAGGCCCTTGCCTTGTGCGGCCGCTTGCCACGGCTGGCGGAAACTCAACCAGCTTGATTGCAGCTTGTCCAACTGCTGCGAAATGGCAATGCGACTGGATGCGTGCGAGCGTCTGAAAAGGCGAAACGCCCACGGCGATTTGCCTGGCGGACAGTGCGCAAAGTCGTCTCTCCGATTCGGAGCGATGAGCCGGACTCGATGCGGCCCGCTGTGACGGGAAACGAGCCCTGCCGTTAGCAGCGGACGGACACCGCTTTTCCCCTAGTCGAAGCCCGTCGGCTCGCCCGAGCGAAGCCACGGCCACGGGCTACTTCAGCCGATTTCGCTTGAGTTCGCGCTGGACGGCTGCCCGGCCGAGTTTGCCGATGCGGAGCAGCATACGCGCGCCGTCTTCGGCATTCGAGGCAGGTTCGAGGGACGTCTCTGGCGGAGAGTCGACAGCGTCCTCGTGGGTCTTAGCGGCACCCTCTTCTTGCGGCTTCGTACCCGAGACGGCGGGCGATGCGGATGCCTCGTCCAGTGGCGGAAACTCGGCCGTGATCGACTCGAGAATCTCGCTCTGGATGACACCGCATTTGAGGAAGCTGCGGTGCTCCATCCAAATGTGGACCTCGAATCGCAGGGCGTAGCTGTCCACTTCGGTCAGCAATACGACGGGGGAAGGCGACTTGATTACCAGGGGGTGGAAGAAAGCCAGCTCCTGCATCCGCCGTTTGGTTTCGAGTACAGGTCGCGTGCGGTCGACGTCGATGATAACCACTCTGCGGACGAATTCGTCGCTCAGCGTCAGATTGGTGACCTGCTCGTCGAGCAGGGTTTTGTTAGGCACGATCATTTCGTGATTCGACTCGGTCAACATGCGCGGTACTGCGCAATCCGATGTAGACCACCTTCCCTTGGGTGTCGTTCAGTTCGATCACGTCCCCGACTCGAATCGGCTGCTCGATAAGCAGGATGATGCCGCTCATGAAATTGTTCATGATGTCCTGGCTGCCAAATCCGACCGCAATGGCAGCCGCTCCACCGAGAAACGCAAACGCTCCGACGGGGATTTGCATGGCCCTGAAGGCCATGAAACCGAACAAAACGCACAGCGTGTAGAAGAGGATCGACTTCAGGGCCGCGACCCGTCCGGGATGCCACCCCAAACGCGGCAATAATCGGCGACCGATGGTCCAACTGGCGACCCAGGCCAGCATCAACCCGGCCGCAACGTAGCAAGCCAGCACGAGCAACTTGCCGAGGGTGACCGGATCTTGCTTGTCGTGCAGGATTTCATAGTCCCAGACCGACCCCAGCCAATGCGGAATCCCTTGCAGCCGCGTCTGACCCTTGAGCCGCGACTTGAGTTCGTCGTGAAAACGTCCCAACCAGTGCTGGGCGAAAGCGCACTTCATGCTGGCCCGCATGAAATGCATTCCACAAATGCTGCATGTCCTCCGAGCGAAACTTCTCCCAGGCTTCGTCCGCGGCCTGGCCGCCGGCCTCGGAATGTGTCGCCAGCTTGGCCCTTGATAGTGCGGCCAGACGCTGCTCCCAGGTATGTTGCCAGTCCTTGAGTTCGCTGGCGCATTCGTCGACTTCCTCGAGCCATTGCACTACCTGCGTTTCGCTGGCATCGCCGCGGTAAAAGTCGTAACGTCGCTTCCACAGCTTTCGTAAGCTGGCCAACAGTTCCCGCTCTTGATCGATCAGCAGCAGGTGAGCACTGTTGACGTCGCGGGGGGTGACGAGATCGTCGCTCCTGGCCGGCGAATTGGACGACGACGATTCACGGCTTTGTGCCGCTGCTTCGTGCCAACGGGCCGTTTCATCCGTCCGCTGTTGATCCAGCTCCACCGCCAGGGCCGTCAGCCGTTCGAGCTCGCGATCGCGGTCGTCGGCTGAAAAGCGAACGTCTTTCTTGACCAGGTCGCTCTCTTCCTGCAATCGCTTCCGACGGGCCTGAGACAGCTCGAGCCGGAGCGACTGGAGCTCGACGGCCGTTTCCGCCAAATTCACCGCAGCGGCTGCCACGGTTACCGCGAGCGCGTCCCGCGATTGCGACGACCCCGACTTCTGCGCCGCAACTTGCGAGATCGTCTTGTCCGTCGACGAGCCCCGATGACGCTGCTCAGCGGCGTCGAGTTCCTCGTGCTTGGAGGCAAGCAACTGTCTGGCCGCTTTGGTTTCCGTCTTGATCGCCGACTGTCGCTCTTCCTCGTCCGCCAGTTCGTTGCAAAGCTTCTCCAGCAACAGGAAGGAATAGGGTTTCGGCTCCGCAGGGCCAAATTCGGTGAGCCGAGCCAGTTCCTTCTGCTCTTGTCTCGTCAATGCTGACAGCCGGGCCTCCTCTTCAAGCAGCGTTTCGTGCTGCAAGTAGGTAGCCTCGAGTCGACCGCAGGAAAGGGATGCGAGCGGAAAGTTCCCGGTCTTGATGGCTCTCGTCTTTACGATCGTTCTCTTTACCCAGTGCGTCTGCCAAAGCGGCCGAGGCGGCCAATCGTCTGGCATGCATGGTCATCACCGCGCCGGAGCCGGGGCCCTGATCGGCGGCTTCCGCGGCGAGGATGATACGGCACGCGAACACGCATAGAAAAAGCGCGAACGGATACAACGAGCGCGAGTTGAGAGTCATGCGTCGGATACTCTACGCGCCGTGACCGGAACCGGCCCGAAAAACGACATTTCGAATCGGAACGCACTTCATTGCAATTCGCATGCCGTGCGGCTGGTTGCCGGCAGTTCAGTGCCTTTTGGCCAAGGCTGGTCGCCAATCGGCCAGCGCGGCCAAATTCCAAAGGCGGCCAGCGTCATCCACGGAGAAGAAACAGTCGCCGTTCTCGCCGACCGGATTCTCATCCATCTGCCGCCGCTCTTACCGTTGTCGGAATCTCGGATGCCTTGTTGATCGGCTCCAGCGGGGCTTCAGCCGGTCCGGCCAGAACCTCTCCGGTCGGTCGGAACCGCGAACCGTGACACGGACAATCCCACGTCCGCTCAGCCGAGTTCCATCGAACCAGACAGCCTAAATGAGTACAGATCGCGGAAACCTCGTGCAGGCGGCCGCTTTCATCGCGCGAGCAGGCCACTCGCTTGCCGTCTTGCTTGAGAATTGCCCCCTCGCCCGGCTTGATGTCGCCGGCCACTTGCCGCTTTGGGGCGATCCAGTCCGCAACGAGGTAATACGGGAAATCCAGATTCTCTTTGAAGTAATCCCAGGCGCCGCCGCGGATCTTGTGGCGGTCGATCGAAAACAGCTCCTGCCAGGGATTCTGCAATCCGAGTATGGCGTCGCGGGCCATCATTCCCGCCAGGGTGCCAAACGTGATGCCGTTGCCATTGAATCCCGTGGCCACGAACTGCCGCTCCGAGGACATGCCAATGAATGGCAGGCCGTCATTGGTATGAATGACTTGCCCGGACCAGCGATGATCGATCGAGACCGACGGCAAGATGCGCCTTAGCGTCGCTGCGAGTCTCTGATAACAGTCTTCCGTGTCGGTACGCTGGCCAGTCTTGTGATCGTTGCCGCCGAAAATGACTCGATCGAACCCGCGGCCTTCGTCGACGCGCAGGTAGTAATACGGGTCACCCGTGTCCCACAGACTAAGGTCTGGCACCAAACCCGACGGCAACCGTCCACTGAGCACGTAGGTCGCATAGGAAGCCAGTTTCGATTGCAGAAACGAGGATTTCAGCGGGCCGTTTGTCCCCGTCAGAGGCACCTCGGTCGCGATAACCACTTCGTCGCAGTCAACCCGGACACCGCCGGCAACAACGACGAGCGGGTCCGGTTCGACGTCGGATACGTCTGACTGTTCGTGGATGACACATCCGTCTCCATCGACGAGACGCGCCAATCCTGCCAGGTATGCCGTCGGATGAAACTTGCCCTGATCGCGAATTCGCATACCGGGCTTGTCGACCAAGGGCACCCGGTCGACGAAATCGACGTCGAACCCCAATTCGCTGCGCAAGGTCGGCTTCTGCCTTCAGGTCCTCCGTTTCATCGACGTTGCCCTCGATCGCCGCATGCAAGAAGCCGGGCGTGCGGCGGAAGTGGCAGGGGATGGCATTCTCGATGACGATTTGTTCAATCAGATCCAGAGCGCTGTTGCCGGCATACCAGGTCAAAGCGGCTTGCTCGCGGCCCAGTGACTTGACGAGATTCTTCAGCGCACGTCGGTCACGCAGGTCAGGTGCGCCGTTGTGTGCCCGGTGTCCCCGTTGCCGAGGCGATCTCGCTCCAGCAGACAGACGGTCTTGCCAGCCCGTTTGAGAAAATACGCAGCGGAGAGCCCCGTGATTCCTCCACCGACGACCACAACATCAAATCGTCCGCGGCGTGCGAGGCGATCGAAAGTTGGGATTCGCACGTCTTTCCAAACCGGAGTTGAAAATGCGCATTGTCATGGGAAACCCCCTCGGTGCGCCATGTGACGATCGGATAGCGGCACGTCTTTAGTCAGGGCAAACCGCATGCCGCGCGTGGCACTACCTGCCCAAAAGCCCGCACCCGACACATACTTTGAGCGCCATTCGACCAGACCGGCGGCCGCGCGACCATGCCCGACGCCGCAAGACCGTCCGGTTGGGCCAATCCACGATCTCTTGGCTTTTCGGTACGCCTTCAATTTCCTTCTTGGCGACGAAAGCGCGTCGGAAACGGGCCTGCCGTCGAACAATTGGCGCGTCGTTTGCGATTGGCGACGGATGCACTTTAACGGGTACGTCGTGTGGTGTTCTCGGTTGGTATGGGAGAAGCAGCAATGATCGTCATGCGAAAACGGCCACACGAGCGGCTGGTGAGCATTCCAAGTCCGGCGCGCATCGATGAATTGACCGCCCAGATTCGAGCGAGCTGGACAAAACGGGAGCGGCTACGTCGGGCCAATCAGACACCGTTCGTAGAACTGTTGGAACTGTCTGTCACGACGGGCTGGAAGCGGCCGTTTGACCACTGACGCTTCAGAAAGTCCCGGTCATTTGGCCTACGGTAAGACCTTGGCGAGCACGGCCGCACCGCTCGATGCGTCCCGTCGATGCAAGAAAGCCAAGTATCGCCTGAACAGAGAACAGGCACGTACCAAGGCAGACACGGGAGGCACCAATATCTTCTTGACTTGCCCGCTGCAACGCACATGACCGGCCGAACGAAGCATTCTGAGGGGGTTCTCTTGCATGGCGAAGCTGTTGCTGATCGATGACGACCGCTCGCTCCGCACCTTGATTTCCGGCGCGCTCAAGACCTTCGACTTGGAGCTGCAATTTGCCGCGATGGCAGGCGAAGGCATCGCTCTGCTTTCGGGCGACGAACCCGATGTGGTGCTGCTCGACGTGATGCTGCCCGACATGTCGGGAATCGAGGCCTGCCGCCAAATTCATGCCATCGCCCCCAAGGTGCCTGTGATTTTCATTACCGCCGGGGGCTCAAGCGACACGGCCATCGAGGCGATGAAGGTTGGCGCATTCGACTATTTGCTCAAACCGCTCGACTTGGGTCAAGTGGCCGAGCTCGTCACTCAGGCGCTTGAAGATTCGGCGGCTGATGCACGTGCCGGTCCAAATCCAAATGGACGGCAATTCGCCGGCATCGGGTGACCTGCTCATCGGCCGCACGCCGCAGATGCAAAACGTGTACAAGGCCATTGGCCGGGTCGCTCAGCAGGACGTGGCCACACTCATCCGCGGCGAGAGCGGCACAGGCAAAGAGTTGGTCGCGCGGGCGATTTACCATCATAGCCGCCGCGCGAGCGGCCCCTTTTTGGCTGTCAACTGCGCCGCGCTGACCGAATCGCTGCTGGAAAGCGAGCTGTTCGGACACGAAAAAGGCTCGTTCACCGGCGCCACGGGGCAGCGCATCGGCAAATTCGAGCAGTGCGATGGGGGCACCTTGTTCTTGGACGAAGTCGGCGACATGTCGCCGCTCGTGCAAGGCAAGGTGCTGCGCGTGCTGCAGGAGCAACGTTTCGAGCGCGTCGGCGGCACGCAAACCATTCAGTCCGACGTGCGGATCATTGCCGCCACCAATCGCGACCTGGAAAAAATGGTCAGGCGCGGGGAATTCCGCGAAGACCTGTTTTATCGCTTGAACGGTTTCACGATTCACCTGCCGCCGCTACGCGAACGCAAAGAGGACGTTCGTATTCTGCTCGATTGGTACGTTGCGCGGTTCCGCCGAGAGCTGGGCAAAGATGTACAAGGGCTCGCCCCCGATGCGTTGGAAATGCTGCTCAATTATGGTTGGCCGGGCAATGTGCGGCAGCTGCAAAACGTGATTCGGCAAGCGCTCCTGCAATCGACTGGCCCCGTTCTGATCTCGGCCTTCCTCCCGCGAAATAGTCTCGTCTCAGACCGCCTTGTCCGCCAGCGATCCCGGCGACCGGGAGACGTCGGAGACAAGCCTGGACTGGTTCGTTGAAGAGCGGTTGCGTTTGGGTTCCGGGCAACTGCATGCCGAGACGATCGACATGGTCGAACGAGTTCTGCTGACCGCCGTGCTGCGCGATACAGACGGCAATCAATCTAAAGCGGCGGCGATTTTAGGCATCACCCGCGGCAGTTTGCGCCACAAGATCCGGCAGCTCGGCATTTCCATCGATCGCCAAATCACCGTCCCGGAAGTCTCAAATCGAAGCGCGGAGACGATCGAGGTTTAGCAGTTCAAGAAATGCACAAAGTGCATCAGTGTGCCGAGGGTTGCCGACGCATGTCTGGGGCGAGCGTGTAATGAACCGAAGTCTCGGCTGCCGATAGGATCGAGATCTCTCAGCCATGGGGTGCGAATGGTATAGCGTTTGCTTCAAGGTCTCTCTGTGTTTACAGAGTCCACATTATCTTTAGCTCGGGAGAAATACCATGACCGGCAAGAGCGATGAAATGAAGGGTCGTGTCGAGGAAGCCGCAGGAGCCATCACGGACAACAATCAACTGCGGCGCGAAGGCAAAATTGATCAGGCGGCGGGAAAGGTCAAGCAAGCGACCAAGAAGGCCGTCGACGCAGTGCAGGACGCGGCGAAGAATGTCAACAAAGGGCACTAACGTTGCCCGGTCGTACAAGTTGTCGGCATTTGACGTCGGCACAGCTTTCAAAACCCCAACTCAGTTGAATGAGGAGCAATGTTATGCGCAAAGTAGGTATCCTGGCCATCTTGTTGGCCTTGAATCTGTTCACTCTCGGGTGTGAGAGTCCCTCGCAAAAACGCGCGGACGCTGAGCAGAAGTCCGCAAAGGCCGACGCTGACATGCAGAAGGCTGCGGCGGATGCGCGTGTCAAAGAGCAAAAGGCCAACGCGGTCTATCAGAAGGACGCTGCCAAGGCGAACGAAGAACTCCAAACCGCGGCTGCTAAGGCTCAGGCTGTGAAGCAAACCGCGGCTGCGGACGCTGCTGAAGCCGATGCCGAAGCAGCCCAAAAGGACGTCAACCGATAGTCACAATTACCCCCCCAGGGACATTCGGTCCCTGGGGGGCTTTTTGTCGATTCGCAGCGTTCATGTGCGGCTTTTCCAGCCAAAAAGTTTTTCGGTTGCACCGCTCCCATCTAAACCGCGGCATGCGCCGCCGAGCGGGTTTCAATCCGCTTGCCGAGGATGCAGTCGCTCCGGGTCTCTTGGGTCTCTTTCCCGTGCCTAACGCGGCTCGCGTTTTGAATCGCGATTAGCCGGCTTCGCCTCCGACCCGGATGCTATGCCATGCGGAATGATTCTTGATTCCCTGCTTAAAACTGAATTTGCCCCGTTCTTCGCTGGCGTCTTTTCGCCGGAGTCCGACGAGGTGACGCGGCCAGGAGGTCGCAGAGCGCCGCTGGCGGTGACGATCATGTGGGCAATTTCGATGAGCTTGAGGTTTTTTTCGCTAGCGTACTTTTGCAGCCGACGAAAAGCAGACTGCTCGTCCAGGTGGGCATTGCTCATCAAGATACCCTTGGCCTGTTCGATGACCTTTCGGTCGGCCAATGCCTGCCGCAAATCCGCCGTGTCCTTGCGCAGTGCCTCAAACTCCTGGAAACGCCGCATCGCGATCGCGATTGTCGGCTCCAACTGAGACCGGCCGATCGGCTTGATCAGATAGGCCATCACGTGATCGTCTTCGGACCGCGCGATGAATTCGGCATCGTAATGTCGCCGACACCAGGATCACCGGAACCGCCGAACTCCGATAAATCTCGCCAGCGGCGGCGATACCATCCATGTCCGGCATCATCACGTCGGTAATGACCAGGTCCGGCACGCACTGTTGGCACTTGTCGACCAAATCGCGTCCAGTGACCGCGACGCCGACGATTTCGTGCCCGAGGGCGGGCAAGATCTTTTGGAATATGGCCGGCGTCGAAGGCTCGTCGTCGGCCACAAGGATCCTTAGCCTTCGCGTCATGGAATGAGGCATGCGATTGCCCCTCCTTTTCCGTCAAATTAGCGCCGCGGTGACTTCTACCGTCCGCCGTCAAAGTTCGATGCTCCCTAGCTTTTCGCCCAGCTGACGTCCAAACCGCATCGCGGTCCCGGCGGCCTTAGCGCCAGAGGACAACAGATAATGCAAATGGTGTGCCGAAACTCGTAGGGAGGACGAGATCGCTGTCCCATCGTTCTACGGCTACCGGTCTCTTCCAACGCAGCAGCAGTTGCCGTTCGCCGGCGAGCCTTTCCGGCACTCGGGCGTCCGGCGACCGCAGCGGACGTTCTCGAATGGCACGCAGTTCGCAGTTTGCGATCCGCTGAGGCTTTCCATGCGATCATCGGAAAAGAGAATATTCAACCGAAAGGACAAGACAATGAGAGAGGTCACCGTCACGCTGCCGGAACTTGGGTTGATTGCGGGCACACGGGCAATCGTTGGCGCTGGCATCGGTTTCCTGCTGGCTGATCGCCTTAGCGAGGACCAACGCAAGGCCGTGGGTTGGAGCTTGCTACTGATCGGAGCCGTCACCACGATTCCGCTGGCAGTCGAAATGCTCGGCAAGATCCACCACTCGACGTTGGATGGGCTTCGGAGCACCCCGCGCGTGCGGGTCGGTCCTAATTTCAACAATTGCCGCACATTGCAAACAGGCTTGAATACAGGATCGGAACTGGTCGTGCGACATGGTAGGCCCGCTGCTTTCGCAAGAATTGACGCCTCATCGGCAGCAAGACTGCCGATGGGGCGAGGCAGAGGTCGACAACCGCCGGCGCAACTCAGTCATCGGACCCGCCGTATTCGTATTCCTGATTGCGGCCAGCCGTTCGATTCTGATCATGATTCCGGTCGGAGTCGCGCCCGTTGCCCTGCTTGCGACCGTCATGGTAGCGCGTCCAACGCGATTGGCCTGTTGCTCGGTGTGACAAGCCGAGCGAACGGCCAAGGAACTAGGTTCCATCGGGCTCGACGCCATCCGGATCGGCTTCGCTCCTCTTCGGCCGTCCGGCGCCCATCGCCTCAAGCAGCTGATTGAGGCTTGCCGGTTTCATTAGCCGAAAATCGAATCCGGCTTCTCGGTCACCTGCCGGGTCTGGATTGGCCCCACTGAGAGCAATAATGCGGATGCGATCAGAATTCATCGTCTGGCGCAGCCGCTTCGCGACTTCATAGCCATCGATCTTCGGCAACCAGAGGTCAAGAAAGACGACTTCAGGCTGAAAGTCCGAGGCGACTTGCAATGCTTCTTCGCCGTCGATCGCAGTGCGCGTTTCGTGGCCCGAGAATTCCAGTAAGCGAGACAGGGTAAATGCGCCATCCAGGCAATCGTCGACGATCAGCACGCGCACATAACCAGCCTCGCAGGCGAGATTGCCCAATAGCATTGTTGCCGAGAGAGATGCGATAAGACTAACACGTGGAATTGCTGGCCTCAAGGGACAGCTAACGGAAATGTAACTGCGCGGGGCTCGGGTGAGTGGATTGCGATACAGCCGCGACTCGACAAGCCGGTTGTCATCAAGACCGACGCATTGGAGAGCGGCCAAGAAGTCGAGGCGGAAGACGATCATGCAGTCGAGTTGATTCCTGACGAGGACATACCATTCTGAGATCGCTGCTGATGACCGTTCGTGAGTGTCTATCAGCCTCTTCCGCCTCCGGCTTAATCACCCGCCAAGTCCAATCAGTCGCTTCGTCTTATCGGGAAGAATATCCGACCTTCCCTGCTTGCGTTGTCCAACTAGTCGTCACTGGGAATGCAGACGTTCCATTTACTAAGTGGCAACGACGTGTGGTAACTGCTCCTCACCTTACCAATCCGAACCACTTCGCGTCGATGAACTCCCCGTCCTTCGCGAAGTGCTTGCGGCAAAATCCCTCTTGCTCGAACCCGCACTTTCCCAGTACCCTGGCCGAAGCATTGTTGCACGACAAGACGTAGGCCGTGATCTTCACCAGGCCCAGTTCCTCGAAGGCGTGCCGACAGACCGCCTGCACCACCGAGGTCATGATGCCCCGACCCCAGAACGGCTTGGCGAGCCAGTATCCCATTTCAACCCGGTGGGGATGGTCGCCCTTAAAGCCTTCGAGGCCGATCCCACCGATCAGGTTCCCAGTCTCATTCCGAATCGCCCATTGGACGGTGACGCCGTTCAGCCTGTTAGCTTCCTCGGCGATCTCGAACCAGTGCTCGGCGTCAGCGGGCGTGTAGGGATGCGGAATCCTGAGCGTGTTGGCGTAGATGTCCCGGTCGGATAGGTAATCGACCAGGGCGTCCTGGTCGGTTCGCCGAAACTCGGTCAGGTGGATTCCGTTGGGGAGTACGAGGGGCATGGAAGTGGTAACGGTTGGTTCGGGTCTGGACAGGCATTAGACACCCGGCTCCAAGTGACGGTTCGGTTTAGCACCCGCCGAGATTGTGGCGGCGCCGGCGACTAGAAGAGCCATGCGATAGAAGCCGCCGTGAACAGAGAACTGGACGTTTGGGTGACCGAATCGGTCACAAGAAAGGTCAGCGGTTTGCGACCGCTCCTGGTCACAAAAAAGCCTTGCTGCAAGTTATTTTGCAGCAAGGCTTTAGGAGTCGGGGCGACATGATTTGAACATGCGACCTCTGCGTCCCGAACGCAGCGCTCTAGCCAGGCTGAGCTACGCCCCGATGCATTTAACCTATTGCAGCACAATGACTTGCGATAGGCTATTTTTGTCACGAATTTTGTCACTGACCGCTGTCACGAATTTTGTCACGATTTGGGACGCCATTAGGGACATTGGACAATACTCTACGGGATTCTGACCGAACGAATTAGTCCGACAACCCCAAGAGTTTAGCAGGGCAGGGGAGGGCGGGAAAGCCCGGTGGCCGATCCCCCGAATTAGCCAATATGCACGGTCAGTCCCGCAAACTTTCGCCGGGATAGCCCTTCTGCACGTGCCCGCCCCACATGTGCGAGGCGGCGTACCACGGCAAATGATCCGTGCTCGCCCAGGCAATCTTGAACCTGTCGTCGGGTGCTTCGCCCGGAGCGAACCGACTGAAATCGAGCGGCGATTTGCCTTCGGGGTATCGGAAGACCAAGAAGTGCAGGTCACCGTCGCCGTAGTCCACGACCACATTGACGATTGACTCCTGCTCACCAACCATCCTGACCGGCATGGTCTTTGAACAGTAGGTATCGGGTGCGCAGACATGGCTGACCATTCGCTTTTTGTAGCCGTGCTTGAGCAGCCAATCCTCGGCCTCTCGAACTGAGCCGAGCTTGGCGTAGTAGTTCTTGGGTCCGTGATTCTTCGCTCGATGCAAAGTGGAAACGGCGGATCAATGTCGCCGGGCGAGCGGTTTGGATACGCACCGCCGTAGATGAAAGGGTTCATCTCCTGAACCCAAACTACGTCATGCGTCACGGCCCGAAGGAAGGCATCCCGTACTTCGCCGTAGAGAAGATACGGCAAAACCATTGTGACCATGACGAAGCAGTACCATGCCAGGATCAACTTGTGGCCGAGGTAGGTAAGCGGACCGACCTCTTCCTCGGTGGCGGTGATTGGATTGACACTGCGCATAGTTGCATCCTCAGAAGTAATTGAAGAACACGACACGACCGAAAAACAGGTCGCCGATGATCCAGATGATGGTGGCGAAGCCATAGGACCAAAGGACCGAACGAGCGAGGCCGATGCCGGTTTTTCGGCAGAAGCTGAAACCATGAGGGCGACGAAGCCGCCGACGAGGATTTGCATGGGAGCACCAGGGGTTGCGGGCGCTGACTCGATGCAAGATGGACAACGGTCAGGAGAAGGGGAGAGTGTCGGGGTGGGACTCGATAGCAAGTCGCTGTTGAGATCGGATGACCAGGGCTTTCGCCAGGGGATGACGCCGTTCCGCAGCCCTTCGAGGATGCGGTCGGTGATTTGCCGCTGGATTTCCGATTGGCTGGGCATGGCTGGCTCCTTGAAGGTGAGTCAGCCATCCCCGGTACATTTCTCTGATTGTTGGGGGCGTACACCCCGCCGAACCGTCAGACGGTGCAGCGTGTCTGGGGGAAATCCTTAGTTCCGGATGCTCGACGATGTTGGTGGCGTGGCAGATCACGCCGGGGATCAGCACCTGGCCGGGCCGCAGCTTCACCGTCTCCCACACGCGCCACTCGTGGGCGTGGCGCGGATTGGCGGCCTCGAACGAGTAGTGGCCGACGCGCACCTGAAGCACGAGATCGATGATGTCCTTGAGCGGCACGTCGAAGGCGTGCGGGCCGTTCCAGCTGCCCCAGCAGATGTGATAGCGCGAACGCTCTTCCGGGATGCCGCGCAGCGCGTGGTTGAGCGCATCGACGCGCAGCTGCGCCCAGCGCCGATAGTCCGCGTTCGACATCGGCGGCACCATGCGCTCGTGCATGTAGGGCAGGAACGCGTCGTCGATCTGGACATAGAGGCCGGCATCGACGATGGCCTTGTATTCCTGGTGCAGCGTATCGGCGAGCGCCGACATGAAACTTTCTTCGTCCTTGTAATGCTCGAGCTTGGCACCGGGCAGCGCGCTCGCCGGTGCAACCACGGGCAGGAACGCCGCGAGCGCCGGATGCTGCTCCTTCGCCTTGGCAACGCGGCCTTGAGGTTGGCGATGTCGCGCGACACCTGCTGCGCCGAATATTTGCAGCGGGCCGTTGACCACGATGCGGTTGCCGAGCCGCTTGCCGAGCCCGAGGCGGCATCGTATTCGGCGTAGAATTCGGGAAACGCCTGACGTCGCGGCCACCGCGCATCGAGGCCATCGGATCCTTGCTCTCCTCGGGCGTTGCCGGGCGCACCGCGATGCCCCTGATAGCCGCTTGAAGATGTAGAACGCCCAGTTGACGCCTTTGGCGAATTCGCCGTCGCTGACGATGTCGATCCCGGCGTCGGCCTGCTGGCGCACGACTTCGGCGACGGATTTGGTGAGACATGCCTCGAACGCGGCTTCGTCGTAGGGCTTGCCGTCCTCGATCGCCCGCCAGAATTCAATGAGCTTCGGCGGCCGTATCAGGCTGCCGACATGGGTGGTCAGGATGCGATCGGCGTTCTGTGGCATGATCGAGCCTCCTTGTCTTCCTCGCACCAAATCTTCGTTTGTTGTTATCCTGGCACGCGGCCTTTGGCGGCGTTGGCCCGGGCCTTGTAGACGATCCGCCCGCTTTTATCGCGCGGCAGATGCTCGCGCAGATGCGCTTTGAGCTCTTCGACTTGTGCTTCGGGCATCTTGCGCATGTGCTGCACGGTGGTGTTGGCGAACGCGGTCTGGCCGTCCAGTAGGCGTCGAAATTTGCGTATGACATTTCGATCTCTATCGGGCGGGCGGAACGGCATCGAGCTCCGGCTCCGGTAAAAATCGCCCTCAAGTCTTCGAGCCGGGAATTTTCATGGCCCGGCATGTGAGGACCGGGATGCCGATGGCCTCGACCGCCTCGCGCAACGGCTGCTGCGGTTGCCCTTGCCATGGAAATCCCACACGTAGGTTGCCGATCGTTCCGCCCGGCTTCACCACGCGCTTCATCTCCGCAAGCGCCTTGGCGGGATCGGGAATGAAGGTGATGACGAGCGCCATGGCGGCGACATCGAATTCGCGGTCACCGAACGGCAGCGACTGGGCTCGCCGACCCTAAAGTTCACCGCCTTCGCTGCGGGCGTCGTACGGGCGAAGGCGATCTGGTCCGCGGACGGGATCGACGGCGTGACCTCGCGGGGGCGCACCGGTCGAGCAGCAGTTGGGTGAAGGCGCCGGTGCCGCAGCCGATGTCGAGCCACCGCAGGCCTTGCGGCAGATCGAGCCAGTCCAGGAAGTCCTCGCCGGCGGCTCGGCTCCAGCGGCCCATCATCCGTTCATAGGCCTCGCCGTCGGTGAAAAAGCTCTGCGTTTCGGTCATCGAGTGCTCCCTCGGCGCCGGTTAGCTTCTGGCATGCCTCATATCAGCACAATTCATGGCTGCGGCGAACGGCAGAATCTCCTTGGCAAAACCGCGGCGAGGGGCTAAATATCCGGCGATGGGCGTGCCGGCCCGGTTTGTCGGCACGCCTTTGTGCGCTTCTCGAAAACCCAAAGGCGAGACCCTTCTTAGAGCTATCCTGCGTGGATTATCTAGGAGGTGGAGGAGCTTGGCGGTATTCGGGAGCGCGTCCTGTCCAAGACTGCAGGCGCCGGCAACGGCTTAAGTCGCAAGAACCTGCATAGACGGGTGAAGACCGGGGCAGCCATTGCCCTTCCGTTCCGACCTCGATGGCCCGGTGGAGGCCTTCGGTTCTAACCTCGACGGCCCGGAACGGCCCCATGGCTGAGCCGGTGGGCAGGCTACCTGGCGGCTTCCCTGTGGACCGCCAACCGGAGAGAGCTGTGGATCGCGCGGCAAAAAGCGAGCTCGTCGCGACCCTTGGCGAGGTCTTCAAAACCACCAAGGTCGTCGTTGTTGCTCATTATTCCGGCCTTACGGTCGCCCAGATGCAGACTCTGCGTCGGCAGATGAAGCAGGCGGGCGCGAGCGTGAAGGTCGCGAAAAACCGTCTCGCCAAGATCGCTCTCGAAGGCACCGACGTCGCCTCGATCGCGCCGCTGCTCAAGGGGCCGGCCCTGATCGCCTATTCAGGCGATCCGGTCGCGGCGCCCAAGGTGGCGGTCGATTTCGCCAAGACGAACGAGCAGTTTCGTCATCCTTGGCGGAGCGATGGGCAAGACCGCGCTCGACCCGAACGGGGTCAAGGCGCTGGCCGCCTTGCCGTCGCTCGATGAGCTGCGGGCGAAGATCGTCGGCCTGATCCAGGCGCCGGCGACCAAGATCGCCCAGGTGGTCAATGCCCCGGCCGCCAAGGTCGCTCGTGTGGTCCAGGCCTATGCCGCCAAGAGCGGAGAAGGCGCGGCGGCCTGAACGCTCCCGCAATCTCAAAGGTTCGAACCGAAGGACAAAACTCATGGCTGATCTGCAGAAAATCGTCGACGACCTCTCCAGCCTCACCGTGCTGGAGGCGGCCGAACTCGCCAAGCTTCTCGAAGAAAAGTGGGGCGTTTCGGCTGCCGCCGCGGTTGCGGTTGCGGCCGGTCCCGCCGCTGCCGCGGCGCCCGCCGCCGAAGAGAAGACCGAGTTCACGGTCGTTCTCACCGCCGTCGGCGACAAGAAGATCGAGGTCATCAAGGAAGTCCGCGCCATTACCGGCCTCGGCCTCAAGGAAGCCAAGGATCTGGTCGAAGGCGCGCCGAAGCCCGTCAAGGAAGGCGTCAACAAGGACGAGGCCGCCAAGATCAAGGCGACCCTCGAAAAGGTCGGCGCCAAGGTTGAGCTTAAGTAAGCAATGCTTACTTAAGGAGTCCCCGGGCGGAGCGGAGCTCCGGGGCCTCGAAAGATACGCCGTGAAGTTTGCGGTGGCTGCGGCCTGAAATCACTGAATCGCCATGTAGCGGCGAATCGACGCGTGATTTGGACTTCGGCCGAATCGCGGAAAATAGGGCGTTTGACGCCTGTCCCGACGGTCGCGATGGATTGCGGCCTTCGGAGAGTCGCCTTGATCGCCTCGATGCCTCTGGAGGCCGCGGCAAGATCCGGGGCGAGCGATGGTTTGAGTCCGGCCGGTTCGAGCCCGAGGATCGATTGAGCGAGAGGACACGATGGCGCAGACGTTCATCGGTCGGAAGCGCGTTCGGAAGTTTTTCGGAAAAATCGAGGAAGTCGCGGAGATGCCGAACCTCATCGAGGTTCAGAAGGCGTCCTACGACCAATTCCTGCTGGTGAAGGAGCCGCAAGGCGGCCGGCCCGACGAGGGCCTGCAGGCGGTGTTCAAATCGGTGTTCCCGATTTCGGACTTCTCCAACACCTCGATGCTCGAATTCGTCAACTACGAATTCGAGCCGCCGAAATACGACGTCGACGAGTGCCGCCAGCGCGGCATGACCTATGCCGCGCCGCTCAAGGTGACGCTGCGCCTGATCGTGTTCGATATCGACGAAGAGACCGGCGCCAAGTCGGTCAAGGACATCAAGGAGCAGGATGTCTACATGGGCGACATTCCGCTGATGACCAAGAACGGCACCTTCATCGTCAACGGCACCGAGCGCGTCATCGTCTCGCAGATGCACCGTTCGCCCGGCGTGTTCTTCGATCACGACAAGGGCAAGACGCATTCCTCGGGCAAGCTCCTGTTCGCCGCCCGCATCATTCCCTATCGCGGCTCCTGGCTCGACATCGAGTTCGACGCCAAGGACATCGTCTATGCGCGCATCGATCGGCGCCGCAAAATTCCGGTCACGTCGCTGCTCTATGCGCTCGGCATGGACGGCGAGGAAATCCTCACACCTTCTACAAGCAGGTGCCTACAAGCGCGCCAAGGACGGCTGGCGCGTGCCGTTCGATGCCAACCGGCTGAAGGGTTACAAGGCGATCAACGATCTGGTCGACGCCGACACGGCAAGGTCGTGCTCGAAGCCGGCAAGAAGCTTACCGTGCGCCAGGCGCGCCAGCTGGCCGAGAAGGGCCTCAAGGCGCTGCGGATGACCGACGAGGAGCTTATCGGCCAATACATCGCCGAGGACCTGGTCAATCCGAAGACTGGCGAGATCTATGCCGAGGCCGGCGAGGAGATCACCGACAAGGCG
>CAVOTX010000008.1:0-671126 GCA_963699445.1 uncultured Planctomycetia bacterium | reverse complement strand
TGATGGTATTCGGCTTGCCCGCAACGAATACCGCTCCGTATTTCGCGGTCTGGTTGCTCCGAGGTCGTTCCCGTCAACGATTAGCGCAGCTGCCATCCTTCGCCAATTGAACGATGAACTCTGCTACGCCGGCCTGGAAGTAAAACGCAAGGCAGACGGGGGCCTCGGCGATTGTCGGCGTCGCTTTCACGGTCAAATGAAATCTTTCGGCAGCCTGTCACTGAACGTTATTAGGCCGTCACGCTTTCCATCGCCGGCGTAGAGTAGGTGCCCCTGGCTGCTCAAGCCGCCAATTGTTAGCGCCTTGGCGGCCCTCGAGATTCGAGAGATAACAAGAGATTGCCGGCCGCCGCATTCTTGGCCAGACTCGTGGGAGGCGTGGCGTCTCGGCCCCTGTCGGCTGCTGCCTTGGTCGTAATGAGGATTGTGTCATTACGAACAATGTAGACGAGCTTGCCGTCAGGATTCGCCAGCCGTAGGGCCTTGGACAGGATCTCCCTGGCCGGCTTGTCGTGCTCATCAAGGCCAAATGCCTGGTTCTTTGTGATCCCGTCGAGTTGCAGGTCGGCATCGGCGATTACGACTTTCATGCCGATCTTTGCACCGATCATGTCGAAACAGTTCCCCGAGGGTGTCCTTGAGAAGCTAAGTGAGATTGGCTGGTCTAGAATTCATCGGGGTTCTTAACCGCTTTGGGTTTTTGAATTCTTTTCTGTGGCTCCTTGGTTTTCCCGAGCCTGGGCCGGCCTACCACTCTTGCCGACTTCCAGGTTAGCTCGTCGGCCGACAGGGCCGGCCTCGGCCAATCCGCTTTTCGACTTTGGCCTTGGTCAGGCCTGTCAGTTCGGCGGTGGCCAGCTGATACCAATAACTGGCTCGTGACCTGAATGCTGTTTGCTCAACACCTTTGGCGGATTCCGCGAGATCCCACCGAAGCGTCACCCAGCTTGACTTGGTCGCCGACCTTGCTAGGGGCCATTGCCTCTTGCTCGGCTAACGCCTTCAGCCTGGCGTTACTGCCCAAGGCGAGTAGCGGCATGCCTTTTTCAAAGTCCCCCCGTTTGAAGCAGGTGAATTTACCAACAATCAAATTGGCTTCTGGATCGAACGGTTTATCGTGAAGCACTTTGCGGGCCTTCTGTACTTCGGCAAAAGCGGCAGCCTCGAGTTCCACCTCTTTGCTGTGGCTGACGGCGCGCTTTCAGAAGAACCCCATCCTTTCCCTCGCGACAAGCGGTGACTGCCAAGGCGGCCAGCTGTTCGGCGGCCGGATACTTTCTCACCTTCGCCGCAGCATCGGCGAGACGCTCCACCGTCTCGACGAGTTCCTTCCGAGTCGCAGCGAGCAGGTTTACCTTCGACATCCTCGTCAGGGACTCGATTTTCATTCCCAGCGGATCGACTCTGAAGCCTCGGTCGATCGAGTTAATGGATTCCATGACCGTCGATATCCCCCCGCCTTGAACGGCCAAGTCCCTGGCAAATTGCAGCAGGACAAATTGTCCGGCAGGGTCGGTCTCTTTGTCTGGACGCCTTCCCGAAACAATTTCTTCGCCAGCTCAAGCTTTTGCAGCGGGGTCTTGGCTTTTTCGAAATCGGCCTTGTACACGTCTCTGATGAGGGACGTGGCTTCCTTCTGTCCGGCATCGTGAGGAACCGACTGCTTGGCCTCCGCCAATTCATCGAGTTGCTCGGCAGTGTCGTCGCTGTCCGTTGCCCCATACTTTCCCACGTTGCCGCCGGTTTTCTTGGGCGGGGCGATTCTCGCTGAAAAAAAGCTCACTTGCAGCATGACAGCGACAAGTACGAATCGCGAGCTCATGGCACTCCAACAGGGCGTTTGGGCTGTCCGAAACTTTGGATTTCCGAAGGGCCCGCATTTTACCCCTGCGAGCGGCCGGCAAACAACTCGGCAAGAGCCGAAGTGGAGTTTCTGCCCACGGCCGGCGCCCGGTTTTTGGGGCTTTGGGCTGGCGCGATAATTGGCAGATTGATACACCTGAGGGTTCGAGAGGATAGCGGCACTGGGTCGCTGCCGAGACTCCATCAGGGAGGATAGATCGTGACGACGCAAGTCCAACCGAACGCGGGGAGCATCAAGGAGTATTTCGCGGAGTTGCCGGACCCAAGGTCGCCGATTAATCGGCTGCATCTGCTGGTCGATGTGGTAATGATGTCGTTGTGTGGAGTGCTGGCCGGAGCCGATGGCCCGGAAGCCATCGAAGAATGGGCCGTCACTCAGAAAGAATGGCTGCAGCAACATCTGGAATTGCCCAACGGCATTCCCTCGCACGACACGTTCGGCACTCTTGGAACGCGTCGCCCCGCAGGCGTTTCAACGTTGCTTTGCCGCTTGGATCGAGTCGCTCTCGACGGCCACGGCCGAGGGCGTGCGACTGCTGGCTGTCGATGGGAAAACGCTGCGTCGCTCGCACGACCGCCAGCATCGCCTGGGGCCGTTGCACCTGGTCAGCGTCTGGGCCAGTGAGCAGGGGTTGACCCTGGCCCAAATTGCCACCGAGGAGAAATCGAACGAAATCACGGCGATTCCGCTGGTTTTGGAACTGGTGGACCTGAAAGGCGCGGTGGTCACGATCGACGCGATGGGCTGCCAAAAAGCGATCGCCCAGAAGATCATCGATCGCGGCGGCGACTACGTGCTGCCGGTCAAGGGCAATCAGGATCAACTACAACAAGCGGTCGATGCGCTCTTCGACGAGCACTTGGAAGACGACTTTGCCCGCCTGGAGGTGAGTCGCATCGAGACGGAAGAACAGGGACATGGCCGGCTCGAACGACGCACATACCTGCAAGTCAACGTGCCCAAGACGCTGGCGGGCCAGGAACACTGGGCCGGCTTGTGTGACGCTGGGTCTAGTGATCCGCACCCGCGAGACGGGCGGGAAGGAGACGGGCGACGTGCAATGCTACATCAGCAGTCTGAAGCGTAACGCGAAACTCTTCGCCCGGGCGGTCGCGGCAGCCATTGGAGCATTGAGAATACTTGCCACTGGACGTTGGACATGACGTTTCGCGAAGATGACAGTCGCGTTCGCGAGCGACGGCTGACCGAGAGCTTGGCATGGCTCGCGCCGTTTCCCTTCGGCCTCCTCAAGCAGCATCCGGCCAAGAAAAGCCTGGCCATGAAACGCCGCATCGCCGGCTGGAACGTCGACTTCCTCTCCGAAGTCCTATTCAACAAAACGAGTTAGTGTGCGGCCCAGCCCTGACACCTGGTATGCCCGACCAGCCGTTTTTCACCAGTCGTTGAGGCTGCGATGCAACTTTTTCGTCTCTCGCCTGGCATTGCCTCGCGCCGCTTTGTTACCGGGAACGCAAATAGGGGACTGCCTTCGCCTACGTGCGCGAGGACCGATTAGCTAGGGCGGTCCCCCGGGCTAGCCGGCACACGCTAAGCGCGTGCTAGGCGTTTCTAGCGGGCTATTGCGGGTACGCTCGGCCGGACCGGAAACCCGCCGCAAACGGCGGTAGTAATTACTACCGGACCGGGTAGTTTCGGGACGTTAGCGGACGTTTTCGTCGCAGCGGCTAGAAGTGCGATAGAAACCCCTGTTTTATAAGGGTTTATCGCGTTTTCGAGGGGCCAGAGAGAAGCGGTCAAATAGCCTTAGCAAACCGGCCCTTTCGACCACTCAGCCACCTCTCCGAAATACCAGCGGCTCAATACCAGCAACCCGCTCCAAATTTTATGCATTCTGCCGGCTGCCGCAAGACCGACCCGAGGTCGCCCGATGCGGAGGATCGCGGCCCGTCCCTTCAAAAACCGTTACCCTTGGTGCTGGTTTGCACGCGCACCAGGTGCATGTCGGCGGTGATGTACAGCACGCTGCCATCGCCGCCCCAAGCACAGTTCGAAGTGCGGCCGCCCGTATTCAGCGTGCCCAGGTGCGCGCCGTTGGGGGCAAAGACATGCACGCCCCCCGGGCCCGTGGCAAACAGGTTGCCCTCTCGATCGATTTTCAATCCGTCGGGCAAGCCCGGCCGGCCTTCTTTGGCCCAACTCGTGGCATCGAACAAGACGCGACCTTTGCCGAGCGTGCCGTCTGGCTTGACGTCGAAGGCCATCCAGACCGCCTTGTCGGGGTCGGACTGGGCGACATACAGCGTTTTTTCGTCGGGCGAAAAGGCGATGCCGTTGGGACGCGTCATGTCGGAGGTGAGCAACGTCAATTTGCCGTCCGCCGACAACCGGTAGACGCCGCAGAAATCGAGCTCGCGGCGCGGATCGTCAAACTGCTTGGGCAGTCCATAGGGCGGATCGGTAAAGTACACGTCGCCATTGGACTTGAAGACCAGGTCGTTGGGGCTGTTGAGCCGCTTGCCTTGATAACTGTCGGCGAGCGTCTTCTTGCCCCCTTCCTTCTCCAATCGCGAAACGCGCCGATCGCCATGCTCGCAGAAATGGATCCGGCCCTGGGAGTCGATCGCCAGTCCGTTGCTGCCCGGCTCGTTGCCGTAGTCGACGATTCCCGTGTAGCCCGAAGGTTTGAGCAGCAGGCTGACGCCGTCGTCTTCGGACCACTTCATGACACTGTTGCGCGGGATGTCGGAGAACACGAGATAGCCGCCGTCTTTGATCCACAACGGCCCTTCGCACCATTTGAATCCGGAGGCCAGGACTTCGATCCGGGCGTCCTTGGAAATCAGCTTGTCGAAGCGGGGGTCTTTGCGCTCGATGTTGCCGAGAGTCGGATAATTGGGGACCGCTTTGTCGATCGCCGCGGCCGTGCGCGCAGCGGCGCAAGCCAGCACGCCCAGGCTTGCCCACAACGACAGCTGGAACCAGGTTACGGACATGATTTCTTCCTGCGAGCTAAAGACCGCGGGTGGGGTGTGAAGGCGCAAGCCGCCCGTTGGGTCACGGCGAACCTGCGACCGAGTATCGCTTACGCTAGCTTGTGGCCGGCCATCAAGCAACACGCCAGCGCTCCAAAAAAGGCCGTGTCCCCGGCGGCCGGTTTGCACGCCCCCCGGGAACCGTGCGGGACGGCGCTGCTCGACAGTCCGGCGGCCGGCGCCGGCCGGCGGCCCGGATTGCCGCCTTTCCGGCCCGGCATCAGCGCTTGAGCAGCATCGGCGACGTAGCCGCTGATGATGCCGACGGCCAAGCCCACCAGGTGAGCCGCGTTGGCGATGTCTCCTGCCGACTTGGAGAGGATGCAGATGAAGAGCCACACGATCATCATCACGACGGTATTGGGGGAGATGTAGATGCCGCCGCGGGGATTGAAACGGCTTTGCATCCAGCAGTAGCCGAACAGCGCATAGTCGACGCCAGACATTCCGCCGAACCGCGGCCCGGTGTCCAGGTACTGGCCGATGTTCGAGGCCACGGCGCTCACCAAGACCAGCGCCCCAGCACCAACGTGCCGCGGCGAGCCTCGATGATCGAGCCCAACAGGTACAGCATGTACATGTCGAACAGCAAGTGAAGCAGGCTGAAGTGCAGAAAAATGGGGGTGATCAGCCGCCACACTTGTCCGGCCAGGGCTTCGTGCAAGAACGAACCCCCGGCCGAGATTTGCAACAACCGCACGAGATCGGCCCGGGGCTCGCCGATGCCGAGCTCGCCGGTTAGCAGCGTCACCGCGACCGACACGGCCACGAGCAGCGCGGTGAGCGGATGACTGCCGCGCACGGGCCCCTGCCAGCGATCGCGCAGCTCGATGACGTTGGATTGCGGCTTGCGGCGAGCGTCGATCTTTTCCTGCCGCAGCTTGCTGGCTGCCGGTTGCGCTGCCGCAAACTTCGGCTGGGCCGGGTCGCGGTTGAACTCTTCGAAGGCCGCCCGGGCGCGGTCGACTTCGTTTTCCTCGTAAACCCAAATCGAATGGCTGGCGCCGCCATCCACGCGTGCCGAAACGCCCAAGGTCAGAAGATAATCGCAGAAGCACTGGGCGTCGCTCTCGCTGGCTATCGTGCCGATTTGTCGCATGCAACGAATCTAGCCTCGCGCCGCCGGGGGGCCAAGGTGGAAAGTTCACTCGAGGCTGCAAGCTCAAGGCCTGAGACGGCAGCGGCGCGGCCGGCGAACGAACCTGCACGGCGCGGACCGCGCATCAATCTTCCAGCCGGACGTGGCGAATGTCGTGAGCCAGCAGCCATTCGAGCCACTGCTGGTGCTCTTCGCTGATCTCGACCTCGGCGTGCCGGCCGCTGTCCAGCGGCGAAATCACTTCCAGCACTCCTTCCTCCAGCCAGCACTGCGCTTCGACCGGATCGATCCAGAATTCGCGGGCCGGCAATTGCGGCGAGCGCCCCCCTGCCCGGCGGGAGTCATGAAATAAGCGATTTCGCGTTTGAATCGAGCCGGCATTTCCAGCGCCGCCACATCCGGATGATCGACGGCCACGACTCGCATCGATTGCCTCCGACGGCGACCCGAGCCTACCAGGACTCTTCGTCCGTCCAAATCAAACGTGCCAATTGCGAATCGCCGTGCGCCGAGCGAACGGCCGCGCGCGTGCTGGCTCCCGCCATGCCAGCAGAGCCGGTACCAGACGAAGCCGTCGAGCGGCTTGGCGAGGCGCTCGCCGCGCCGCCGTTGGGCGGCCCGCCGCAGGCCTGCGCAGGCGCCGGCGGTCGTGGACGATTGTCCCGTCGTCTGGGCGACAGCCAGGGCGAAGGCCACCGAGCTCGTGTCGATCTGGGGGGCGGCAGCCGGCGCGGGGGTCGCCAAGGCGTCGAGTGCCGTCGGCCCCGCCACAAGCGGCGTCGCTTGCGCCGCCGCCGAGGCCGAAGCGGCTGCGTTCAAGTCGTTGATGATCGATAGCGCGTCGATCGCCGTGAGCTGGCCGTCGTCGTTCACGTCGACCATTTCGTTGCCCAGCCCGCTGAGCGCCGAGAGCGGGCCGACGTCGCCGGCGTTCAGGTCGTTGATGACGATCAAGGCGTCGAGTGCCGAGACGATGCCGTCGCCGTTCACGTCCTCCGGATTGACGGAGTTATGATATTGAGGCGTTGTCGGCGGCGGCGCGGTGACTTGGACGCCCGGCGCATAAGTCTTCACCTGCACGCTCGGGTTCGTTCCCGTCATCTCCAGAAAATAGGGAGCGGTCGACTGGCCGGTGAAACTGAGCTCGGCCTGGCCGCCGACCGAGGTGGAAGTGGCGACGGCGCTCATGGCACTATCGAGCAGCGTCATCGTGACGCTGCCCAGGGCCGGGTTGAACTGGGCAATGGCGGACAGCGTGCCTTGGACGCCAGCGTCGAAGGAAATCCAATTCGTTCCGTTCTGCAGATTCAGCCCGGTGAAATTGGGGCCGGTCGATGCCAGAAAGGCGCGGCGGTCGAAGTAGGCCGCGGCGAACGTGGCCGAGAGTCCTTGTGCGCCGAAGTTGAAGCCGGTGGCCTGCTCGCCGGGGGCGAGCGTGATGCCATCGAACTGGCTGCCGCTGTTGGGGCCGGCGGCCGGCGGCGTGCCGTTCGTGGCGATGCCCGGGACGAAGAACCCCGGCTGGATCTCCTTGACGTTGTAGGTGCCGGCCGGCATGACGTAATTCGTGCCTTCGACGAAATGGTACGAGCCGTCGGCGCCGGTCAGGGCAAACGTCGTAAACGTGTCATTGCCGTTGGTCTTGGTCAGTTCGACGGTCACCCCGGGAATTCCGACCTCGTCGGACTCTTTAATGCCGTCGCTATTCGCGTCGACATAAGCGAAGCCCGAGATTTCCACCGCGGCCCCCACCCGGATCGCCACGCTGGCAACGTTCGACGTCATGTCGTCAGCGTCGGCGACCGTATACTCGAGGCTGTCGCCGCCCGTGAAGCCGGCCAGTGGCGTGTAGACGATCTGATTGTTCACGATTTGGGCAGTGCCGTTGAGCGGTTGCTGGACGATTTTCAGCGTCGACGGCACGAGCGCGCCTGAGACGAATACGGAGAGTCGTTGGCCAGCACGTTGATCGTGACAGGAGTGTTGACTGCCGTGCCGGCCACGTCGTTTTCGGCGAGCGGCGGATGATCGACGAAATTGACCGTGATCGACACCGTGGCCACATTCGAGACGTCTCCGTCCGCGTCGCTGACCGTGTACGTGAACGAGTCGGTGCCGGAGAAGTTCGTGTTGGGCGAGTAGGTTACGCTGCCGGTCTTTGGATCGACTTGCAGCGTGCCGTCCGCTGCCGGCTGGACGATGGCCACCGTCGACGGGTCGATCGGCTTGCCGCCCGGCGTGTCGTTGGCCAACACGTCGATTGCAATCGGCACGTTCTCGTTCGTGACCGCCGTGTCGTTGACCGCGATCGGCGGCTGAACTCTGGCTTCGTTGACGGCCGTGTCGGCGTTGACCAGTCCGTAACCGGCGTAATAGTTCACGCCCACCGCGCCGGGAATCGCAGTCACCGGGCTGCCCGGATTGCTGCCGTCGGTGCGCTCGGAAATCGGCGAGGCCGACTCTTCCAGCATGGTGCGGATGGTGTCGGGGGTCAGACTGCCCGGCCCGCCGGCCTCTTGCAACATCAGGGCCGCGACGGCGGCGACGTGCGGCGTCGCTGCGGACGTGCCGAAGAAGTTATAAGGCACCGGATTGGTGGGGTACGTCACGCCCGGCGGCGTGGGATCGAAAAACGTCGTATTGACGCCGTCGGGGCCGGTCACGGCGGGATTTTGCCGAATTTCCGGCGTGGGCAGCAGGTTGCCCGACGTGTCGAAATATGTGGGGATTCCCCCCTCGGAGGAGAAGTTTTCCAGGATCGCCGGCGTTTGTCCGAAGGCAGGGGTGTTGTAGTACGCGGCCGCCGCCACGCCGATCGCTCCGGCCGCCGTCGGGTGGCCGTAGTCGGTGCCCGAGGCCGTATTGAACGTATTGACTTCGAAACCGTCGCCGTCGTCGTTGCCGATGTACTGCATCATCGAGGGTGCTGGGCCGGAGGCCAACTCGATTTCCACGGTGAAGGTGGTTTCTCCGCCGCCGGCGCCGTACGACCCGTCGTTGGAGAAATCCATCTCCTGGATTGGGTCGGACCCGATCACCGGGTCGTTGCCTTCGGCGATCACGGTGCCCGTGTTGTCGAGCAAGTAGATATTGAGTTGACTGCTGGCGCCCGCTCCGCCCAGCGACTGGAACGGTTGCGTCCATTGCAGGATGAACGGCACTTCATCCCCCAGCGGCACGGTGACCTGTTGTTGCGTGGCGACCGAGGAACTGGTGCCGAAGTTCTGCAGCATGCCGCCGGCCGGACCGGTGACGGTCGAAGCGTTGAATGGGGCCGCGTACGAGGCGTCGCCGTCGTTGCCCGCGGCCGAGAAGTAGGCCACCCCCTCGCCGGCCACCTTGTCGATCGCCTGGGCCGACACGCCGTCCTGGAAAAACGGCTCGCTGTTGAAACCGACGTCGTCGGCAATGACCTGCGCGCCGGCCGCTTGCAGGGCCAGAATCGATTGGGCGAACGTGACCTCGCTGATTCCCGAGTCGTCGAAATCGATGGCCGCCCCCGGCGCCACGTCATGCACGATCTGCGCCATGGCCCGGCCTTCATCGTCGCCGCCCGGCGTATCGCCCAGCACGTCGACTCCGGCAGCGGGCAAGTCGCCGCTGGCCACGTCGGCCGCTTCGCTGCCGGTGCCGCTGGTATTAAAGCTGCCGGAAATGACGCCGACCGTGATGCCCGTGCCGTCGACCCCGAATTGCGTGCGTGCCGTGGGCGCGTCGAGCGACGCATCTCCCTGGCTGTCGACCGACCCGGCGCGAATGATGGGTTTGGTATCCGCCCGGGCAAATTGCAAACCGCTGACGTCGGCCAAGGCGTTCAAATTGTCGATCGGGAACCAGCCCGAGACGACCTGCGGCGTCGTTGCCAGGACCGTCATGCCCAGGCCGGTCAGGTTGGTATCGAGCGTTGCAACGTCGGTCGTGGCCGAGGCGTCGAGCGCGACGTCATCACCCTGGATCTGAATCTCGGAATTCGACGGCACGAACGTGCTGCCGGACGATGCGATGTCCGTGCCGGCTTCGAACAGCTTGAATTCCTCGTAAACTTCGGCCAGGTTGAGACCGATCTTGGCCATTGGGCCATCGCCGCCGGCGAGCGTCGGGCCCTGCACGTCGCGCAGGGCCGCGGCCTCCGCTTGTTCCAGCGGGGTCGTGGCGGGAGCGGCCCCGGTGATGTAGCCGGGATAGACACCTTGGTTGCCCGTGAGCATCATTCGCTCTTCCAGGCCTTCGGCTCGCAAACGAGCGTGCAGCCGGCGACCCGCCGTATCGGCCGCGAACGACCCCTTGCCAGAGCGTCTGCTGCGAAGGACCATGCGATCGGACCCGCCTGAACGAGAGATATCGATTGATTCCAGCCCCGCGTGTCCTTCAGCCGGCTACGCGCCGCGCCGGCTCACCGGCTTCGCCGTGCCGCCGACTCCGGCAGGCCTCGATCGATGCGCCGCGTCGTCGACGGCTCATCTTGGCCCGCCGTTCGAGCCCCGTGGCCCTATCGTGGCGCGAACTGCCAGTCGACAAAGCGATTTTATCGTAATTGCCTTGAATGTCCTCCGCAAGCGAGAACTGAGGCGGGCGTCAGAATCAATTTGCCGCCTGTGCATCGGGCCGGGCAACCACGCTCGAAAGCGATTCGTGTTGTCGCCGGCCGGCCTCCTCAGAATCGAGGATTGCCGGGCAAATCGAGTGGTGCGAGCAGGCCAAGCGGCCCTGAGCAGGCCGCGATCAGAAAAACGGGCGTCGGGCTGCCGGCGGAATTATCCGCGCGGGCATGCACAGCGCGACCGGCCCGGTGCGCGTGGGAGATAAAAAAAGGTCATGGCAAATCGATCCGTCGCTTTGCCATGACCTCTATCCTGAAGCGGAACCCACGTGTGTTCCGCCCTCCCGATGGGTTTGTATCAGCTTTATCGGACCGCAGGAGAACGACTCTGAAGACTTTTTTTCCGGCCCGGCGTTGCGCCGAGGACTCAACCGGCAAAGTTTCACAGCCCGGCAAAGACACAGCGGCCGAGAATTTCTCTAAAAAGTCGATCTGCCGGAGGCCAACGCAGCCGCAGCCGGCCGCAGTGCAGCTTTTGCATCCGCGATTCCAGGCCGCGTGCTCGGATCGACCGATGCAGACTTGAATGTGCGGCTCGCCGGACGGTCGGATTCGCCGGGAGCCGGCGGACCGGGAACCGGGCGCAGCGCGGCGCTTACCCGCACGATGTCAAGTTGAGCGCTCGTGGCGGTCAGTGCGGAACTCGCAGCACCGCTCGCCGGAGTTGCCGCTTCGCCAGGGGCCGCCGGCCCCGGCGAGGGACGCAACGGACCGTTGGCCTGCGCAATTGCAAACGTTAAAGCGCCGCTCGCCGGAATGTCCCGCTCGCCCGGAGCCGCCGGGCCGGGAGCGGGCCGCGCCGCCGCGCTCGCCAGCAAGTAAGCGCCTGGAGTGCTCGTGACAACCGGCGCTGAATCGTACGCGCTGGCGACGTAATAGGTCGACGGGGAACTGTTGTCGCCGTACCAGCCATAGCCGCCGTAGCCACCATAGCCGCCGTAGCCACCATAGCCGCCGTAGCCACCATACCCGCCGTAGCCGCCATACCCGCCGAGCAATCCATAGCCCAAGCCGAGGCTGTAACCGAAGTACGGGTAATAACCCAATCCTCCGCCATATCCCCAGCCGTATGGGCCGTAGCCTCCATAGCCGGCGTAGCCGTACGGGCCGAAGCCTCCGTAGCCGTAGCCGCGGCCATAATAGCGCCGCGCGAAACCATAGCCGCCGTAGCCCAAGCCGTAATAGCGTGGCCAGAAACCATAGCCGCCGTAGCCCAGGCCGTAATAGCGTGGCCAGAAACCATAGCCGCCATAGCCCAGGCCGTAACGACCGTAGCCGCCGTAGAATCCGCGATACCCGAGACCGTAACCGCCATACATCCCGCCAAAACCTCCGCGGTAGCCACCGTAGCCGCCGCGGAATCCGCCGTAGCCGCCAAAGCCGCCGCCGTGGAAACCACCACCATGAAACCCGCCGCCGTGGAATCCACCGCCATGGAATCCGCCACCGCCATGTCCGCCGCCATGACCGCCACCGTGCGCATGAGCCGCGCCGGGCAACAGCGCGATTGACAACAGGGCGATCGACGACAGGGCCACGCTAAAGCAGAGAGATCGTAATGGCATAAATGCACTCCCTTCGCAAAGAAAGACGGGCCGACGCCGTTATTCTATCGCGCCGCCGCAATCGCGACACGTGTCCGGCTCAAAAATTTGTGAGTGCGAGCATGCGCCGCAGGCGGCACAGCACACTCGCGCTGCTCTCCGTCAAGGCACGGTTGGGGCAGCGAGATTTGCGCGGCCCGGATCGATCCAAACGCCCTCGACCCGCGGCGCGGGGACGGGTCATCGGGCGGCGGCCCGTCGTTCCGGTCGCACCCCAGCTTGAAGGGAGGGGGCTGCGGAGGTACCATGAGCAGGCTTTGGCGGCATATTTTCTTCTTGCGGCAGTCGGGTTTCGCGGGCTCCAAGCCAGCCGGCACTTCGTCCGTCGCCACGCGCGCACCGAAAGTTGCCCCAGGCTGTCGCTATGCCGCAGTTCGACCCCTACCGACTTTGGCTGGGCATCCCGCCCGAGGACCAGCCACCTCATCACTATCGTTTGTTGGGTTTGACCGCGTTTGAATCCGATGCCGACGTGATTGCCGGAGCAGTCGACCGGCAAATTCGGCATGTCAGCCTCAAACAGACTGGCGAGTGGGTCGAGTCTGCCCGCAAACTTCTGGGCGAACTGAAGTTGGCCGAAACCATCCTGCTGAACTCGAGTCGCAAAGCGGCTTACGACCAGTCCCTCCGCGCGAAGCTCGCCCGTTCCCAGCCGACTGCCGCTACGCCTCCAGTCGCGGTGATTACTCAGCCCATCGCACCTGCGGCTCAACCGGCGACTGCAAATGTGCCGCGTTCGGCCGCCGCACAGCCAGTGAATGCGGAACCGATCCCTGTACAATCGGTTAATTTTTTGGCCGATCTGACGCCTGTCCGCGAAACCTCCGGACGTGCGCGGCGCGGCGGCAAGCGGGACAGCAAGCGGCGACAACTGCCTATTTGGGCTCGGCCGGCGGTTCTGTTGGGAGCCGGAGCCTGCCTCGTCGTGCTCGGCGGCGTTGGGTATTGGCTCAGCGGTAGCGGGCAAAACTCGACGTCGAGCGTCGCACGGTCGAACGACACGCCCGGGCCATCGACCGGCTCACCTCACGACAATCCCGCGATCGGTTCGCAGGAATCGCCAAACCCGAAGCAAAAGTCGGCAACTGAATCCGCATCGATCGATCACACGGATTCAACACCGGCGGCCGAATCGCCGTCATCCGCATCGACCGATCCGTTCGAGCGAGCCGTCGACAAAACCGAGGCTCCCTGGCTCGATCTGTTGCCACTGGTGCGAGTCGAACAGGCCGTGAGCGGCAAGTGGTCGATCGGTCCGCGTGGATTACGGGGTTCTAGCGACGATTCGCATGACCACTTCCGGCTAGCAGTGCCGGTGATTGCGCCGCGGAGTATGAACTGGAGATCGTCGGTGCGCGGGCGGATGGGACCGAATTCGATTTCGGCTTGCCCAGCGGATCGACTCACGGCGTGCTGATCGTCGACGGCTATGGAGGCAGTCGGACTTGCGCTATCGGATCGACGGCAAGATGGGGTCCGAAGACGCCAGCGCCGTCCGCGAGCCGGTACTGGCGGCCAATCGAGTCACGCGGCTTAATCTGATCGTCCGCGAGAACGGTGTGGCTTTGAATCGAGATGGCCAGCGGGTCTTCACATGGAAGGGCGGTTTTGCCCGCTTGGGCACCGACCACATCTTCGACATAGCCGACCCGCGTTGCCCTTTCGTGGGAGGCTTTGGCCGGCAAATCACGATTCATCAACTGCGGATCCGTTCGCTCTCGGGCGAGTCGCTCCAGGCCGCCGAGCCAGCAACGCAGGTGGCCACAAACGATCGGCCGGCTGGCCCGCTGACGGAAACCACGCCGAGCGCGACAGCGCCCGGCATCGATTCGCCCGTCAATCCTCCTGCGAACCCGCCGGCGACGAATCCGCCGGCGGTGAAAGAGCCCCGCCCAATGCCCGCGCCGGTTCTGGTCGAACCAAAACAGCCGCTGGTTCGGCTGGCGAACCCCCAATCGGGCGCTGAATTCGCGCTGGTCAAGGAACTCTCGACGGTCGGCCGGCATGCAGCGTTTTCTCCAGATGGGCAATGGGTCGCCTCGGCAGCCAATGGCAATCGCGAACTGGTCAAACTGTGCAACGTGCGCACCGGCAAGGAGTCGGTGCTATTGGATGAGCAGCACCCGTTCATCCGAGGGCTGGCCTTCACCGGCAACAGCCGACAATTGGCGGCCGTCGATGCCAGCGGTGTCGTCACCTTTTGGGACGTAGCCAACGGCAGCCAGGTGCGGACCGTGCCGGCCCCTGACAGATTTCTCGACGGGCGACACTTCGGCTCCGACGCTCGCACCGTCGTCTTGCACTGCTTCAATCCGGCCCAGGCCGCAGTGATCGCCGACACGCAAAGCGGCGACGAACTGTTTCGCGTCCATTCTCCGTTTCAAGTCCTGGTGCTGGTGCTAGCGAGCCCGTCTGGCCATTATCTGCTGCTGGGCGGTTACGACCTGAATAACGGTCGGGCCGGCCCTGAGCGGTTGACGCTGTACAACCTGAAAGCGAATCGCGACAGCGGGTCGCCGCCAGAATCACCGCCCAGCCAATTCTGGCAAGCGGCCTTCTCGCCCGATTCTGCTCGCATTGCACTGACGACGCCCGCGCAACCCGATCGCGTGACGATCTGGAATGTGGCCGGCCGGTTGGTGGAGCGCGAGATCCGGCTGAAGTCGCCAATGGGTGGTCCGGCCCGCGCATCGGCCATGACGTTTACCAACGACGGCCGACAACTACTGACCGTGGGTGGCGACAACACGTTTTGCCTGTGGGACGTCAGCAGTGGCGAGCTGCGGGCGTTTCACCGCTACGACAAGTCCGCAACCTTCACCTTCTTACGGTTTGCCGCCGATGGCCGGACCTTTTGCGCGGCCAACGAGGCAGGAACGGCACAAATATGGCGACTGCGCATCTCGCTGCCCAAGGCGGCGGCGCCGCGGCGCGGCTCGATCCGCCCAATCGCGAACAGCAAACCGCCGTGCTGCGGCTGGTCAAGGAAGCATTTTCGAGCGAATATGCCAAAGCCAAGAAACCGGTCGACAAGACCGAGTTGGCTCGAAAGTTGCTCGCCCGCGCCGGCGACGCGGCCGACGCTGCCGAACGCTATGTGCTGCTTGACCAAGCCAAGGACATGGCCGCCCAGGGTGGCGATGCCGGACTGTTCTGCCAGGCGCTGGACACCATCGCGAACGATTACGCCGTCGATCCGCTTTCCCTTGCCACCGCTGGCTTGGAGCTGATCCCACGCGGCCCGGCGGCAACGAGTCAGGCCGACCTTGCGGAAGGGTTAGCCGCGATCTGCGAACATTGTGCCGCGCGGGGCGACCTGGAC
Organism: uncultured Planctomycetia bacterium; assembly: GCA_963699445.1. GTDB lineage: Bacteria > Planctomycetota > Planctomycetia > Pirellulales > PALSA-1355 > CAWCAX01. Next base: position 655,644 of record CAVOTX010000008.1, on the reverse strand, counting down.
GCCGCGATCAAATTGGCCGGGCACGCTACGACCGCCGCTCGCAAAGCCAAGAATCTCGAACTGGCCAAAACGCTCACGCGCCAACAGTCCGACTGGAAGGAGGAGGCTCGCAGTGCGGATAATTTGCGTGCCGATCAGGCCACGCTCGACAAGGACCCCGACGATCCGACCGCCAACCTGAGCGTCGGCAAGCACTATGGGCGCCTGGATGATTGGCCCCGCGCTGCCCTTATTGGCAAAAGCGGCTGACAAAAACCTGCAACGCCTGGCTGCCGACGAGCTGAAGGCTGGTGCCGATCCCGAAGAGCGACTCGGCCTGGCCGACGCCTGGTACGAATTCGCCAAGGCTCAGCCACGCAAGGAACAAACGCTGTTTCTGAACCACGCCGCCGCGATCTATCGGCAGGCTGCACCCGGCCTGAAAGGTCTACTGCACGTCAAAGCGCAGAAAAACGAATCGACGAGCTAGACGCCGGCGACTAATCAGTCGCCCGCACTCCGATGGAACAAGGGCGCACCGATCAGGGAATTTCTTGCAATTCGGCCGAGGCAGTGCTACACAGACCGTATCCATGCTAGCGGCCCGCCACCGCTTTTCTCTCGGCCGGAGGCTTTCCATGCGCTCGCCATCACTTTTTCTCGCGCTGACCGTGCTGGGCTGCATTGCCGCCAACGAGGCGCAGGCCCGCACCTGGACCGACAAGAAAGGCAAAGAGATCGAAGCCGAGCTCGTCGAAGTCAAAGGCGGCATCGCGCAGCTCAAGCTGGAGAGCGGCAAGATCGTCAAAAAGCCCGTGGCCTCGCTCAGCCAGGAAGACCAGGATTTCATCAAACAATCGGCCGACGCGGCCGAAGACGCGCCGATGCCAGCGCCCAAGAAATCTCCCTCCAAGAAGCCCGGCCCGAAAAAACCCGCCGCCCGCGGAACCGGATGCGAAGCCGCCGACCCAGCCGGCCAAATCCGCTCGGACGACCGCGGGCGGGATCACGGTCGAAGTCGTCGGCATCTCGATCGGCAAACCGCTGCCCGAGGAGCCGGCGGCCGAGCAGGGCCCATTCATGCCGATGGTTGGCAATGGCCAGAGCGGCACCCGGTTTACCTTGTCGCTCACCGACCCCGAGCGGCAGATCGTCAGCCTCGACAACGACAAGTCCAAGATCACGGCCTGCACGGACGACAGCGGTGGCGATTTGAACAAGGGTGCCGGCGGTCTTGGCTCGGGGTTCTCGCCGCTTCCCTTGCAACTCCGCCCCGGTCGTCACTTCGGCGTCGTCGAGATCGGCCTGCCGCTGACTCCGGCCGGCGGCGCGACGAAGATTCATTTGCAAGGCGAAGTCGTGTTGCAGTGCGGCCAGGGCGAGAAGACGGCCGAACAAGCCGACGTCTCGCTCAAGTCGCCCGGCAAGATCACCGCCGGGCCGGTGCCCTTCGAGATCGCCCCCGGCGACAAGCAATCTGGCTTTCAGCTGGCGCTGCCGTTCAAGATCGAGGCGACCGCCGGGCAAGAGGAGAGCGAACCCAAGGTCGTCGTCACGCTCAAGACCGACCAGCCCGTCGCGACGATCAAGAAGATCGTGTTTCTGAATGCCGCCGGCAAGGAAATCCCCCAGCGGGAGCTAGGGTCGAGCTCGTTCGGCTTCGGCGGCAAGATGACACACGAGCGGACGATCGGTCTGACCGAGGCGGCGGAAAAAGCCACCGTACGGGTCGTGTCGTACGAAAAGCTCGAGTCGATCAGCGTGCCGATCGATTTCGAAATCGGCGTCGGATTTTAGCAAGCCGCGGCCGATCTCCGCGCTCGGCGCGCTGGCGGCGGCGTTTTCAACGGGCTGTTATGGCTTCGGCTCGGCGCTGCGGGCGAGAACTGTTTTCCGCTCGCTCGGGCCGGCGAGAGCCCGGCGGCCCGTCCTCCAGCGCCTTGGTGAACTGCTTGAATTGCTCGTCGGTGAGCACCTCTTTCATTTGGGTCAGCACGTCGGCCTGCGCCTGGCGAAACAGGGCGCGGACCTTCTCGTGATGCGACTCGAGCACTTTGTCCACCTTGGCCTGCTGCTCGGTCGTCAGGTTGAGCTGCTGAACGACTCGTTCCAGCGGCCAACGTGGACGCCTCGTTGCGGACGATTGATCGCCGCGCGGCGAACCGTCTCGCCGCTCTTCCCCGCGTCGACCCTCTTCCCCGCGACGACCCGGCCCGGGCCGGCGCGGTTCATCTTCACCCGCATCGCGGCCGCCAGCATCACGATCGCCGGGGGCTGCCGGATCGTCGGCCCGGGTTCGCGGATCTCTGGGTTCGTCGGCCTGATCGCGGCGCGGCGGATTGGACCGATCCGGATTGGGCCGGTCGGCGTTCGGCGGATCGGTGCGCGGGCCGCGGGGCCCTCGGCGCTCGGTCCACTGCTTGAGTTGTTCGGGCGTCAGGATCTTCTGCATCTTGGCCTGCACGTCCGCCTCGAGAGCTTCGATCTGCTTTTGCTGCTCGGCAGTCAATTTCAGCTCGCGCTGCGCGAACGGCGGCAGCACGCGGAACTGTGTACCGCCGCCCGGCGCATCGCCCGGCGGGCCTTCGCGACGGTCCGGCGGACCCGCATCGCGACGTTCCGGCGGTTGCGAAATCGCCAAGCTCGCCGTCGCGGCTGCGATGGCGACAACCAGCAGCATCAAACGGACCCTAGTCACGACAGACTCCTTGTTTGGTGTCAAGGGAAAGCAGTCTTATTACTTTAGCACGACCCGAAACTTCTGAACAGCAAGAACGCCAGGCGGGAGCGAAAGCCCTTGCCGGCGAAATCCTCCGCCGGGTGGTGATATGCTTCGAATCGGCCCTGGAAGCGTCGTCTCGACCGGGGTTCTTGGTCAAACGGCTTAGCGCCGCGGTTCGGCTTCGGCGGCCCGGACGCCCGCGCGGGCGAGACAATTTGCGCACGCCAAGCGAGACGAACCGATGTAAGCGTTGCACGGCAAATGCGCCTGAACTCCTTGCGCATCCTTGTTCATCCATGTCATCGCTGGGTCCTTCTGGGTCTGCCCCCAAACTTGTGCTGGTTGGGCGAATCGCGTCCGGCGCGAAATCGACCAGCGGCCGAGCCCGGCGCAATCATCGCTTCGCGCAGTTGCTGCAGCGTTGTCACGATGCGGTACAGGACTTGCATACCTCGATTGCCAGGCGACCGTGGACGGCAATTCTGCCCCCCGCGTTGGCCGCGCGGTGACCGCAATGGCTATCGAACGATCACGGTTGTTGCTCTGACGGCTCCTTTTTGCAGGGGTAAGGTTCGATCCCCTACTCAGACTCGTTTCACAGGAGACAATATCATGCGACGCTACTCGATTGGCCGCTCAGCCATTGTGCTCGCGGCGGGCGTGTTGGCAACCATCTCTTTTCAACTGGGTGCGACTGCCGGCGCTCAGACGCCACCCGGCTTTGCGCCGCGCCGCGCCGCGCCGCGGATCCGATTGTCAGTTCGCGGCAGGAACACGCCAGATTGGGTGTCGCCTTGAGCGATAACTCGCAGGGCAAAGTCTGGATCCGCACGGTCGATCCCAACAGCGGTGCCGATGAAGCCGGATTGCGACCGAATGATCAAATCGTGGCGCTGGACGATACGAAGATCAACACCTATCTCGACGTGATTCGATACATCAATTTGAAGGGCGCTTCCGACGACATCGCCGTTTATATTCGCCGCAACGGACGGCCGGGCATGTTGACCGCCGCGCTGGGCTCCGAGTATTCCGGATCGGCATCCGGTCAGGTCACCGAATATCCCGGTAGCGTTCGGCAGCGATCGTATTCTCCGCCGGTGCCGGCGTCAGTTCCGCAACGGGCGCCGGGTTCCGTGGTGCCGAACACCCGCGGCCCCTACAATCGCTAGTTGTCCGCTCGCTTCCAACAAGCTGCCTAACCCCGCGCTCTCGGCGGGGTTTTTCTTGCGCGGTAGGATGAGGGGTATGAAATGTCGGCCGTGGCCACTCATTGGAACCGTCGTCGGCGCTGTAGCCGGAGCGCTGGACATGCACTTCACGACCCCCGGCGAGTCTCAGGCATTGGAATTCACGAAGCCAATGTGGTTCGCGCTCTTCGGGTTGGCTACAGGTCTCGCGGTCGATTTATGGCGCGGATTTCGCGACGCCAGAAAATAATTTCAAAAGACTCCACTCCGCCGCGATTTCTTGCAAACTGCCGCTGGCAGTGTTACAGAGAACTTCATGAATACAACCGGCGACACTGGCAGGCGAGCGATTCGGCGGCTCAGCCGCAGGCGTTTGCTCCAGGCCGGCAGCCTGGGGCTCGTCGGGCTGTCGCTGCCCGAATTGCTTGGCGGCCGGGCGCTGGCCGGAGCGCCGCCGCGCGTGCCCAGCTTCGGCCGGGCGAAATCCTGCATCCTGCTGTTCATGTGGGGCGGCCCGGCTCATCAAGACACCTGGGACCTGAAGCCCGACGCGCCGGCCGAAGTGTCGCGGCGAGTTTCGCCCCATCGCCACCCGCGTGCCCGGCATCCGCATCTGCGAGCACTTCCCGCTGCTGTCTCACCGTACCGACAAACTGTGCATTGTCCGGACGATGACGCACGGCAATGCCGACCACACGTCGTCGACCCATTTCCTGCTCACCGGTCAGGAGCCGCCGCGCAGCGTCGACCGCCGGGCGCAGTGGCCGCATATCGGCGCCGTGCTGGCGCGACTGGGCCGCGGCACCGGGGCGCTGCCGCCATTCGTGTCCATGCGGCCGGAGGTTCCCGGCGACGTGCCGCGGTTCGTCGAAGAAAGCCAGGGGCAGTATGCCGGCTGGCTCGGTCCGGTCTACGACCCTTTGACCATCGATGCCGATCCCAACCGCGACGACTACCAGGTGGCCGAGCTGGCGCCGCACCCCGATCTGCCGGCTGAGCGAATGACCGCGCGGCGCGAGCTGCTGCAACAGCTCGATCGCCGGCTCGACGCGAGCTCGCCCTCGATCCAGGCGCACGACGCCAACTACCGTCGGGCATTCCAACTCCTCTCGGTCGCGTCCGACCAGCGCAGCGCGTTCGACCTGTCGCAGGAACCTCGCGTTCTGCGCGAGCGGTACGGCCTGAACCCGCACGGGCAATCGGTGCTGCAAGCCCGGCGACTGGTCGAGCGCGGCGTGCCGCTGGTGACCGTGTTCTGGCCGAACGAGGGCATCAAGAACGTCAGCGTCTATTGGGACACGCACTCGCGCAATTTCGTCGATCTCAAGGACCGCTTGATGCCCGTGGCCGACCAGGCGTTTTCGGCCCTGCTCGACGATCTTGCCGATCGCGGTCTGCTCGACGAAACGCTGGTCATCTGGACCGGCGAGTTCGGCCGCACGCCCCGCGTGGGCCAGCGCAACAGCGACGCCGGCGCGGGGGCCGACGGCCGCGATCACTGGCCCGGCTGCTTCACCAGCGTGCTGGCCGGCGGCGGGGCGAAGCCGGGTTTCGTCTACGGCCGCAGCGACCGCAGCGCGGCCTTTCCGGCGGACAGTCCGGTCGCCCCCTGCGACCTGATCGCCACGGTCTATCATCTGCTGGGCGTGCCCCGGCAGCAGGTGCTTCCCGACGCAAGCGGCCGGCCGCAATTCGTTCGGCCGGGCCAGGCCATCGAGGCGCTGCTCGCATAGTGCGAGGCAAGCCGCAAGTTTATCGCGACAGCCGGCGAATTATCGATCGATGCGTCGGCACTGGGAGCAGTCTCGTTCGCCGGAAAAGCGACGCATTGCATCCGCGCCCCGATTGCGCTATGATCGGATGTTCACTACTGGCGCTCGCGCGCGGCGACGCTACGATGACCTCGCGCTTTCGTAAAATCGCTTGTCCAAGATCGCTTGCCCGAGAATCACTGCCCGGGAGGATAGCGGCGTGAAATCGATCCCCCACCTCAACACCGTTCGCCTCGGCGACTGCATCGAGGCCATGGCCAGTCTGCCGGCCGGCTGCGTCGATCTGGCCTTTGCCGATCCGCCGTTCAACATCGGCTATGAATACGACGTCTACCAGGACAAAAAAGAGCACCAGCACTATCTCGACTGGTCGCGCCGCTGGATCACGGCGGTGCACCGCGTGCTCAATCCCTCGGGCACGTTCTGGCTGGCGATCGGCGACGACTATGCGGCCGAACTCAAGCTGGCCAGCCAGGAGATCGGTTTCCACGCCCGCAGTTGGGTGATCTGGTATTACACGTTCGGCGTGAACTGCAAGCACAAGTTCAGCCGCTCGCACGTGCATCTGTTCTACTTTGTCAAAGACCGCAAGAACTTCACCTTCCGCTCGGAGGAACTGGAAAACCGCATTCCCTCGGCCCGGCAGTTGGTCTATGGCGATTGCGCGCCAACCCCGACGGCCGCCTGCCCGACGACACCTGGGTGTTGCGTCCGCAGGACCTGGCCGATTGCTTCACAGCCCAGGAAGACACTTGGTACTTCCCGCGCGTGGCGGGCACGTTCAAAGAGCGAGCCGGTTTTCACGGCTGCCAGATGCCCGAGCAGCTCTTGGGCCGGATCATCCGCTCTTGCACGCAAGAGGGCGAGCTGGTGGTCGATCCGTTCAGCGGCAGCGCCACCACCGTGGCGGTGGCCAAGAAGCTGGGCCGGCGCTTTCTGGCGTTCGATCTGTCGCCGGAATATGTGGCGCGTGGCAATTCGCGTTTGGAGTCGATCGCCGTTGGCGATCCGCTCGACGGCGCGGCGGAACCCACGATGAGCGCGCCGGCAACGCCTAAGCAGCCGACGGTTCGGCGCCGCGCCTCGCAAAAGAAGCGCCCGCGCCGGTCAGCAAGCGCCGGGCGGCCGTCAAGAAACGCCGCGCACCGGCCAAGAAGGCCCGCCGGAAGAAGTAGCCGTCGACTTTCCCATGGCGTTGCGCTGCGCACATCGGCCGGCAATTCGCCTCGCGACACCAAACCGTCCGGGTTGCCCCGAACGGAAAACCGCTCGCGCCGTTCGCGCAGCGCTGGATTCCCACCCGCCGCAGTAGTACGCTGGCAGTTGTACGCTGATGTTGCGCCGGCTGCGCCATCGCCGGATCGACGCCGCCGGCGTGGCAACAACCCCGTGCGTCGCACACCCCCCTGCCCCGCAAAGCGATCCCCCCTGCACTGCGATCCCACCCCCTTAGCGAGAGAGCCATGAACAACCGAACCAGCCCGCGTGCCGCGTGCCTGATTGTCGCCGCAATTGCCATCCTGGCCGGCGCGCCGGCCGGTGCCCGGGCCGACGTGCGATTGCCCTCGATCTTCTCCAGCCATTTGCTGCTGCAGCGCGACGTCGAAAACCCGCTCTGGGGCACTGCCGATCCCGACGAAAAACTCACCGTCAAGCTCGACGACAAGCCGATTGCCGCGCAAGCCGGCGCGGACGGCCGCTGGGCCGTCAAGCTGCCCGCCACCGCGGCCGGCGGTCCGCACAAGATCGTCATCGAAGACGCCACCGGCGAAAACCGCATTACGCTCGCCGACGTGCTGTTCGGCGAGCTGTGGGTTTGCTCCGGCCAGTCGAACATGGAGATGAATCTGGCCTCGACTGACCACGCCCAGGAAGACATTGCCGCCGCCGATCGGCCGCAGATCCGCTTGTTCACCATTCCCAAGACCCGGGCCGACCAGCCCCAGGACGATTGCCAGGGCCGCTGGGCCCGCTGCACGCCCAAGACGGCCGAGGGCTTCAGCGCCACGGCGTATTTCTTCGGCGCCGATTTGCAACAGGCGCTCTCCGTGCCGGTCGGACTGATCCACACCTCCTGGGGCGGCACGCCGGCCGAAAGCTGGACGCCCCGCCAGGCCCTCGAAGCCCAGCCCACGCTCAAATACATGGCCGGCGGCAGCTCGCAGCTTTACAACGGCATGATCCATCCGCTGGTCCGGCTGCCGATCGCCGGCGCCATCTGGTACCAGGGCGAATCGAACGTCGGCAAAGCGGCGCAGTATCACAAGTTGTTTCCCGCCATGATCGAGGCCTGGCGCGACGCCTGGCATCAGCCCAAGCTGCCGTTTTATTTCGTCCAGATCGCCCCCTATCGCTACAACGCCGACGGCGGCCTGGCCTGCGCCGAACTTTGGGCCGCCCAGTTTCAAACCATGCAAACCGTGCCCAACACCGGCATGGCCGTGATCACCGATTCCGACAGCGTGGGCGACATCCATCCGCGCAACAAACGCATCTGCGGCCAGCGGCTGGCCCTGTGGGCCTTGGCCAAGACGTACGGCCAGACCGACCTGGTCTATTCCGGTCCGATCTACAAAGACGCCAAGCCCGAGGTGCAAGTCGACGCCGACAAGATCCGCCTGTCGTTCGATTCGATCGGCGGCGGACTGGCCAGCCGCGACGGCAAACCGCTGACCAGCTTCACCATTGCCGGGGCCGATCAAAAGTTCGTGCCGGCCACGGCCGTGATCGACGGCAAATCGATCGTGGTTCATTCCGACGGCGTGTCCAAGCCCGTGGCTGTGCGTTTCGGCTGGAACGAAGCGGCCGAGCCGAACCTGATTAACAAAGAAGGCCTGCCCGCATCGCCCTTCCGCACCGACGACTGGAAACTCGTGACCGACGGGCGGAAGTAAAGGCGGAAGGATGAAGGATGAAGGCGGAACAAGAGCGGAACTTCGCGCCAACCCCCTCTCCCTCCAGGGAGAAGTTAGGGTGAGGGTCCGTCGCCGACTGCTCGGCCCGGTCGTTTCGCTTATCCTAGTCCCGTCGCTCGCCGGCGTTCTTCCGCGCTCGACGTTCGCCCAAAACGACCCGCCGCCCGAGGCCTGGCTGTGGTCCACCGCCTACGCCATTCCCGAGGAAACCACCAGCGAGCAGAGCGGCTATTTCTCGATTGTCGAAGGCCTGAACCGCCGGCTCTACATCGGCACGGCCAAGTACCGGCACAACGCCTATCTGGTCGAGTTCGACCTGGCGACACACGCCATGAAGATCGTGGTCGACGCCCAGCGCGAGATCGGCACCCAGGCCACCGGCTTTGCCGCCCAGGCCAAAGTCCATACCCGCAACAACGTGGGCCCCAGCGGCAAGATCTATTTCGGCACCAAGCAAGGCTATCCGGCCGAGGGCGAAAAGCGCAGCGACTATCGCGGCGGCTACCCGATGGTGTTCGATCCGGCCAGCGGCAAAACCCGGGTGTATGACATCCCCATCCCCGAGCAGGGCATCATCAGCCTCACGCCCGACGAATCGCGCGGGTGGCCTATCTGTCCACCTCGTCCGACGAGCGCCCGATCGACGGCACGCACTTCATGATCCTCGATCTGGCCACCGGGCACTATCGCGACCTGCTCGATTGCCGGCACATGTACGCCTTCATCGTGCTCGACCATCTCGGCCGCGCGTACCACCCCATCCTGGGCGGCGAGATCGCCCGTTTCGATCCGCGCACCGACCGGCTGGAGCGGCTCAAGCAAACCATCGACGGCCAGCCGCCCAGCAAAGAATCTCTGCTGGCCCATCCCGAGAGCCATCCGATCAACTGGGAAGTCTCGCCCGACCGCCGCACGCTGTACGCCGTGGCGATGAGTGGAAATGCGCTGTTCAGCTACGATCTGACTGCCGCGGGCGACGTGCTCGTTGGCCGCAATCTGGGCCGTTTGATCGCCGCGGCCACGGCGACCGACTGCCGGGCGATGTGTGTCGCCGCCGACGGAACCGTGTGGGCCGGCATCAACGCCTCGCTGCCCGGCTTGGGCGACCGGCTGCACCTGGTCAGTTTCCGGCCCGGGGACGACCATCCCCGCGACCACGGGCCGATCGCGATCCGCAATCCCGACTACACCCCGTTCACCGGCACCGACGGCCAGCCGCTCAAGTATCACCACGGGGTCGAACGCCTGAAGGATGGCACGCTTGCGCCGCGTTACACGATCATGGGCATTTGCGCCGCCAGCGACAGCCTGGTCTACGTGACCACGCTTTGCCCCTTCACATTGCACGCGCTCAAGTCCTCAAGGTAGAAGCGGCATCCTGCCGCTTTTGAACCTGCGGAGCCCGGCTGCCTGCTCGTTTTTCCCTTCGACTTCGCTCAGGGCAGTGAGGCCCTCGAACTGCATCCTTCATCCTTCCGCTCGGCTGGCTTCGGCGAGCTCAGTCGAGCCGAGCTCGCCGCAGGCTGTCTTTATCCTTTAACCCATCTTGCCGATGGCGTGTCCTCATGCCGACGCACCCGCATCTCGCGTAAGCCTTGCCCGCCGATTCCCACTCCGCCCCAGCTCCTCGCCCTCCAGGGAGAGGGTAGGGTGAGGGTCCGTGATGTAGCGTGAGCAGCTCGTGACTGGATCGAGGGCCCGCGCAAAGCAGGGAGGGAAAAAAGGTGGTGCGAATGAGAATCCCAACCCCGCGGTCCTGCACCCTCTCGCAGTGAACATTTCTTTCTCCGAGAGAGGGTGGCCCCGGTTTTGTTTTGCTCGCATCGGCAAGATGCCCATGCTACTCTACGGCGAAACGCGCATCGGCAAGGTGTCCATGCCACTTTGGGCTCCGCAGCCGGCAAATCGAGATCGCCGATGACACAAATTTACGCCCTGCCCACCGCGCTGCTGATCGCCGTGGCATGCCTGGGCGGCCGCACGGCTGGCGCCGAAGACGGTTCCCAAGACGCCGCGGCCGACAATACTAGAATTCCACGCGTCGCGGCCATCGTCACGAGCTATTTTCATAATTCGCACGCCGACATCATTGTCAGCCGGCTGCTCCAGACCGACACGTTGGATGGCAAAGGCCGCACGCCGCGGCTCAAGCTGGTTTCGCTGTACACCGATCAGGTGCCCGAGAACGACAGCAGCCGCCGGCTGGCCAAACAATACGGCTTTCCCATCTACGACACCATCGCCGAGGCGCTCACGCTGGGAACCGGCGAGTTGGCCGTCGACGGCGTGCTGCTGGTGGCCGAGCACGGCAAGTATCCGCTCTCGGCCAAAGGTCAGATCCTGTATCCCAAGCGGCGATTCTTCGCAGAGACGGCCGCGGTGATCGAGCGCAGCGGCCGCGCGGTGCCGGTGTTTAGCGACAAGCACTTCGGGCGCCGATTGGGAAGAGGCCCGGTGGATCTACGATCGGGCCGCGAAGCTCAAGATTCCGCTACTGGCCGGCTCGACGCTGCCGCTCACTTGGCGCATCCGCCGGCCGACGTTCCGCCGGGAGCCAAGCTGACGCAGATGATGGCCCTGAACTTCGGCCCGCTCGAAGCTTACGGCTATCACGCCCTGGAGATGGTGCAATGCCTGGCCGAGCGCCGCGCGGGCGGGAGTGTCGGCGTGAAGAGCGTGCAGTGCCTGTCGGGCAAGGCGGTGTGGGAGTCGGGCCAGCCGCCCCCTTACGATCCGCGGTTGCTCGCGGCGCTGCTGGCCCGATTGCAGGACCGGCCGATTCCGCCGGGCAAGAAGCTCGCAGAGCTGGTCCGCGAGCCGGTGCTGTTCGAGGTGGAGTACCGCGACGGGCTCAAAGCCCACGTCCTGACGGCCAACGACGCCATCGCGGAGTGGACGGCCGCCTGGCAATTGGCCGATGGCACGATCGACTCGACCGTGTTCTGGACGCAAGAGGCGCGGCCGCTCTCTCACTTCACGTATCTGGTCGAGGGCATCGAACATTTCATGGCGACGGGCAAAGCGCCCTGGCCGGTCGAGCGCACGTTGCTGGTCACCGGCATGCTCAACGCGCTGATGGCCTCGAAGCAGGCCGGGGGCCAGCGGATCGAGACGCCGCAGTTGGACTTCGAGTATCGCAGCGATTGGACCTGGCGGGAGCCTCCGGCTCCGGCGGCCGGCCGGCCGCTGCCCGAGCAATGACGCTCGGCCGCCCGCGGGGGCCGCTGCCGGTTGGCTGCGATACGTCTTAGGCCGAAATTTGCGGTTCATCCGGCGGCCGGTTGCCGGCAGCGCGAGGGGGTGACATAATTGCACCCATTGCCGATCCCGTTTCTTTCGCTTAGCACTGGAGTCCCGGTGCCATGAAGAGCATTCGCCAGCTTGGTTTCACTTTGGTCGAACTGTTGGTCGTGATCGCGATCATCGGCATCCTGGTCGCGCTGTTGCTGCCGGCCGTGCAAGCCGCGCGAGGCGGCCCGTCGCACGCAGTGTACCAACAACCTCAAGCAGATGGCCCTGGCCTGCCTGCGGCATGAAGAGGTCCAGCAATTTTATCCGACCAGCGGCTGGGGCTGGATGTGGGTGGGCGATCCGGATCGCGGGTTCACCCACATGCAACCCGGTGGATGGCACTTCAACATCCTGCCCTACATGGAACAGCAGGCCTTGCACGATGCGGGGCTGGGCGCCAATAGCAACGGCCGGCAAACGACCTGCCAGACGCCGATGGCCGCGTTCAATTGTCCGACGCGCCGCCCCGCGCAGTTGTTTCCGCTCAGCTCCTCGTTCTTCAATATCTCCATCTCCACGCCCACCCCGGTCAGCCGCAGCGACTACGCGGCCAACAGCGGCGACATTCCGGGCAATACTTATTACGCCGGCCCGCCCGATCTGCCCACCGGCGACGGCATGAGCCAGGCCGATTGGGACGCGCAGACCGGCACCTACAACAACGACACCGGCGTGATCTTTCGCCGCAGCGAGTGCCGCGTGGGCCACGTCAAAGACGGCACCAGCAACACCTACCTGATCGGCGAACGCTATTTGGACCCCGACATCTACCAGTTGACCGAGTGCGACAACGATCAAACCTGGTCCGAGGGTTACGACTACGACACGAATCGTTGGACCGCCAACGATCCGAACAACCCGGGCAATGCCACGCCGCCGATCCAGGACACGCCCGGCCTGGGCGGCTGCATGCAGAATTTCGGCAGCGCGCACTCCGGCACGTTCGGCATGGCCTTTTGCGACGGATCGGTCCACTCGATGTCGTACGAGATCGATCCGGAGATTCACCGCCGCCTGGGCAACCGCATGGACGGCCTGCCGATCGACGCCAGCAAGTTCTGACGAAAGGATGCAGGCGGAAGGCGGACAGCCCGTACGGTCCGCTATGCGGGCCGACTGCAGGGCGGTTTGACAAAGCTGGTCCGCACAGCGGACCCTAAAATGCTGAGAGCGGACCCAACAGAGCTTTCAGAGCGCACGAAAAACAACTTCCGCCTCCGGCGGACCCTCACCCTGCCCTCTCCCTCCAGGGAGAGGGGTTGAGCGCTGACGTTATTTTCGTTCACACCCTAGAGCGAAGCGGCCGGCCGGGTCACGGCAGCGGCCTGGCTTCCACTCCCGACAGTCGGGCCAGGTGAGACTGGGTTTCTTCGATCGACTTCCAGGCCTCTGCGAGCGCGTGGTCGGACGCCTTGGAATCGAACTTCAACTGGGCGATATTGTGCAGCCACTCGTCGTAGTGGGCCAGCGAATGGTGCGGCGACGTTGCGGCGTGCATCGACTCGACCAGCCGCGTGGCTTCTTTGGCCAGTTCCTTCGACAGCACGCCGCCGTTGGCTTCCTGCACGCGGCACAGGGCTTCGGCCAGATCGCCCGCCTCGTGGTCGCCGGTCAGGTACAAGCCGACGTGGGCCTGCTCGACGCCGGCGATCGTCACTTTGGTGGAGTAGAACGATTTCTTCGTCGCACGGGCGGCGCAGACCATGTTGCACCAATCGCCCCGCCAGGATTTCGGCACGATGGCCAGAAAGGTGAACTCCTTACCCCCTTCCAGCGACGCCCCCTTGGACGGCCGGAGCTTGAAGAACACGCCGTGCTCGCGGTTGGTCGTCCCGCTGGCCAGCACCAGGGCCTTGGCGACGATGCGTTTGTACTTGTCCGATTCGGTTTTCTTGGAGGTCTGGCTCTTCGTCGTGCCCAGCGTCAGCACGCGGTAGGCGACTTTTGCGTCTTCGCTGGTGGTGGCATCGTTTTCCGTGGTGTCGGCAACTTCGATGTTGTCGTCGGCCAGCGTGCTTTCCAGCGTGGTGTTCGGCAGATAGTCCTGGATCTTCATCCGCATCTCAGGACTCGTAATCATGTAGACGAAGTCCACGACCGATTCTTCGCTCCCCTCGATGAAGCTGGCCGAGATGCGGAACTTGGCCTCGATCACTTTCAGCATCGGATGCGCGGCAGCACATTTGTCGGGCGTCACGTCTCGGCATTCGATCCGGTCGGGAATGTCGAACACTACCCGGGTCTCACCGGCTAGGGCCAACCGGCCGGCGGCGATCAAGACACCAGCCGAGAGCACGAATCGCAACAGTCGTCGGATGTGCATGCGACGATCTCCTTGGGAAGCGAGAACAGGGGGCGAATTGTAGCAAGTCGGGCCGGTTCGCCAAACGGCGGTTTTGCCCCGGATTTTCGCGGCTTCGTGACGCCGCATCCGTCAAAGGCGGAAGGATGAAGGAGGAAGGCGGAAGGCGGAAGCAAGAATCCGGTCACGCCAGATAGATCAGGGAGCCGATCTGCAACGGGGGATTCGAGTCGGTCGTTCGGCGCGGCCCCGAAATTCGTCACAAAGGGCTGGCCAAATCGGCCTCGAAGGCGCAGCACCTCGGGAAACCGCGACGTGCCGCGGAGCAGACGCCCGAGCCGCGGCCGGCGCTCGTTGTAGACTTCGACCGCGTCGGCGTCCGCATAACGCATGAACAAGATTCGCCGGTCCCGATCGGCAGACAGATTGCCGTCCGACTTGTGCAACATCCAGGCGTGAAAGATCAAGGCCTCGCCGGCCGCAAGCGGCATCGGCACGGCCTGGCGGTCGTCGACCGGCAGCGACAAATCCAGGCCGGCCGCCTTCTGCTCGGGCGTCATGCGGATCTCGACTTGCCCCTGCCGATGACTGCCAGGAATCAACCACAGGCAGCCGTTTTGCCGGTCAGTGTCGTCCAGCGCAGTCAATGCGGTGAGCGCGGTTGGCGGATCCAACTGGCCGTAGCCGTTGTCCTGATGCCATCCGAAGGGCATCGTGTTGCCGGCCATCTTGAAGGTCAATTGCGACGAGGCGGCTTTGACGTTCGGACCGATCAACTGCTCGGCCACATCGACCAGCGGGCCGGAGAAATAGAACCGCCGCACCGCCGGCGATACGTGGTGGATGTTGTGCAGCAGCGAGTTTTGCAGCCAGGTCTTGTTCGGATCGAACGCCTGCTTCGCGGCCCGCCAGGCCTGCATGCACTCGTCCAGGGCGGTTGCCAATTCGGCCTTGGTCAGGACGGAGGGCAACACCAGATAGCCTTGCTGGTCGTACTGCCGCAGTTGCTCGGCGCCAAGCAGGCGATACTTGAACAGCGCCGTCTCGGCGGTAGAGGGCGAAGTCATCTCTCGTCACCTCGGAAAACGCGGCGGTGAATTGTCTCGAACTGCGGGCTCAGGGTCCTTACTTGCGATCCAGGTGCTCGCGCAGAAAGGCAAACGCGGCGTCATAGGCAGCGTCGATTTGCTTTCGGTCGCCCCCTTGCAAGCCGTGTTCGGCGCCGGCCAGCCCGATCAGCCGATGCGGCACGCCCTGGCGCGCCAGCTCGTCGGCCATCAGCACCGATTCCTCGTACGGAACGTCGGTGTCGGTGTGGCCGTGGATCAAGAGCGTGGGCGGATAGTCCTTGGTCACGTTCGCCAGCGGCATGTAGGGCGCGAATTTCTCCGGCTCCGAGTTCGGATCCCAGCCCGAGACCGCCTTGGGCCAGGTGCCCGTCTGCCGGCAGTAGTTGTAGAACAATCCGCCGCCATCCCCTTTGCGGTCGCGATTGTCGGAGATGGGCGGGCCGCTGACCTGCTCGTAGGCTTTCTCGCGCGTGATCTTGTTGCCGTTGTGGCGCGGGTGCGGGCTGGGCTGGCTGTACCAGGAGCCGACCAGTTCGCCGTATCCCCAAAAGGCGACCAGCGCCACGGGTCTGGGCTGGGCGCGAAAACCGGCCGTGAGCGTCAGGTATCCGCCGGCCGAACCGCCGGCGACCGCCACGCGATCGGCATTGGCCGAGAACAGCTCCGGTCCGCGATCGTGTACCCAAAGCATTCCGTCTTCGAGGTCGGCGATGATCTGGGGCAATTGCGTTTCCGGGGCCAGGCGATAGTCGAGCGAGACGACCACGTAATCGGCCTTGAGCATGGCATCCTTGAGCCGCGAATCGATCCCGTCGCGATTGCCGTTGATCAGCGCCCCGCCGTGAAACCACACGACCACGGGTCGCGGGCCGTCCGCGTCCGGGCGATAGACGTCGGCCTTGATTTCCAGCGTCCCGACCTGCTTGTAGGTATAGGTTTGCTTCGCCGCTGCGGCTGCCAGGGTCAACGGACACATGAACCAGGCTCCCAGAATGGCCGGCAAAGCAATCGCGATCGGCAGGCCGGATGACATGCTGCGATTCTCTGGTTTTCGGTGTGAACTGCGGGTTGGCCGCTCCTCGGCGGCCGTCGGTTCGCGGAGCGACGACAATGCGGCAACCGGCCGACGACCCAGCGCCCATTGTCGTCCGGGCAGAAGCGGTTGCAAGAGTGTCGCCGGCGGCGACCGTGGAGGTTTGCGTTCGATCGGCCGGAGTTCGTTCGCTGGCCGGACTGAAAATCGAACTGGCGGGTCGATCGGCAAAACGCGCCGTTCCGAAGCGGCTTTCGCTGGCGGTTCCCTGCTTCATTGGCTTGCTAAGGACTGCCATTGGGCAGCCGTTCGGCCGGGCCGCGGGGCCGGATCCGCAGTTGCCGGCGCGACGAAATGGGCCTTTTCATTTCCATTGTCCTGGATGGCGGCTATGATCGAGTTGATCCACTCGTTCGGCTGAGGACTGCTCATAGCAGTCCGAAACCGCGGCTCATTGAACATTGTGCCGCTGGCGGTCTCTCGTTTTCGGGTGAGCCGATGTCGCATCCTTTCCGTCCGGTCAGTCGGCGCCGTGGCTTTACGCTCGTCGAGCTATTGGTCGTAATCGCGATCATCGGCATTCTGATTGCGCTGCTGTTGCCGGCCGTGCAGGCGGCGCGCGAAGCGGCGCGGCGCTCGCAGTGCACGAACAACCTGAAGCAGATCGGCATTGCCATGCACAATTATCATGCCGTGCATGCCACGCTGCCGTTTGGCTGTGGTCACGCCGACTCGCTTCCCCAGACCGGCACCTGGGCCGCGTTCATCCTGCCCTACATCGAGCAGCAGACGGTGTACCAGTTGTTCAATTTTCAACTGGCGATGAACGATCCTGCCAACGCGGCGGCGGTGGCGGCGATTGTGCCGACTTATATTTGCCCCAGCGACGCCTCGCCCAGTGAAGCAATCTTCACCACCCACAACCTGCAGCTCAATCCGGCCGTGAGTATCGGGCTGTGGTATCCGGTGTCGATCGGGCCGACGATGATGGATTCCTGCCCGTTCTGCCCGAATCCGAATTCCAGCCCCACCAATTACTGTTGCCAAGGTTGGAACTTCGGCACCGATCCGACGTCGGGCCCGCCGCCGTATCCGGCCGGCAGTTCCGTCGGCATGTTCGGCCGTTTCTGGCTACCCCGGGTGCGATTTGCGATCGTCACCGACGGGCTGTCGAAAACGCTGATGGCCGGCGAGACGATTCCCAGCCATTGCACTTGGAACGGCGCCTACAACCCGAATTTCCCCGTCTCGGGCACGGGCATTCCGATCAACACCATGCAATCCGACAACGGCACGGCCACCAACTGGTTCATCGACTGCGGATTCAAGAGCCGGCATCCGGAGGGCGCGTCGTTCGTCATGGGAGACGGGAGCGTGCAGTTTCTCTCCGAAGAGATCGACTACCAGCTCTACAACAACTTAGGCACGCGCGCCGGCGGAGAGACGGTCGAGTTTCCGTGATGGAGGCAGCGCGGGGGCTGAACAGCGGCGCCCAAAATGTTCGCTCTGCTCCACCGAGAACGGCGCTGCCGTATTCCCGAGGTGACGGGTGGGAACACCGATGCGCGCCGCTGCCGCCCAACCATCCGAATGGCTCGTTTCCTCGCTTGCTTGTGCCCGGCCGCTGTGCCCTAATGGAAGTTAGCTGCGGGCCAGTCGCCCCTTTCGCTTCGGAGGGATCAACCATGCGTCGCTCCGTCTTGTGTACGGTTGTCTCAGGTCTGGTGCTGCCGGGATTGCTCGGGGCGCCTGCGCTCTGGGCGGCAGAGAGTTCGCCGGCCCGCGCCGCCGTCGAGCGAAGCCTGCCCAATCTGGAGCAGGGCGGCCTCGCCTGGATGGACACTCGCGGCTGCATGTCGTGCCACACGTTCGCGTTTACGCTCTGGTCCTTTCAGGCGGCCAAGCAGCGCGGCTTTGCCGTCGACCAGGCGAAGCTGGACAACTGGATCGGCCGGGCCAAGGCCGAAGCCCGCGGCAAGCGCCCCTGGTTCAAAATGCTGAATGCCACGTTCGCATCGCTGCAAACCGACGGCGTGCCGGAACCGGTGGCCGACAAACTCAAGCCGCTGGCGGAGAAGGCGTTCGAGACCGAGCCGGCCTTCGTCGACGAATTGGCCAAGCTGCTCTCGGCCGAAGAGCTGGACTCCTATAGACCGCAAATCCTCAAATGGGCGCTGCGCGAAAACGATCCGGTCGATACCGATACCTACGCCGAGTTGATCCTGGGTGGTGCGCCGTTCGCCGCGACGAATCTGGATCCGGACTGGCTGGTCGCCCTGACCGGCTCGGTCGTGCAAACACAATCGGCCGGGTCGTGGTCGGCCGGCGGCCAGTTGCCGCGATTGAAGCGGCCGAAGCCCGAACAAGACGAAGTCGCCACGATGTGGCTGCTGTTGGCGCTGGCCTCGCGGCCGGAAATCGACGCCCAGTCGGCCGCAGCTCGCCAGCAAGCGCTCGCCTGGCTGGACGGTCAACATGCCGAGCCCGGCCGCAGCAACGAATCGCTGCTGTTGCACTTGCTCGTCCAGCACAAGTTCGGCACGCCGGAGCGAACGGGGGCTTTGCTCAAGCAAGTTTGGGACGAGCAGAATCCGGACGGCGGCTGGAGCTGGGTGCGGGGCGAAAAGAAAAGCGATGCTTTTGCCACCGGGCAAAGTTTGTACGCGCTGGGCACCGTTGGCGTGCCGCTGGCCGAGCCGGCCTTCAAGCGCGCCCGCGGCTACCTGGTGAAAACGCAGCAGCCCGGCGGTTCCTGGACGGTTTATCCCGACGGCTTCAACGACGCGCCCGACGAGGGGCGTCTCAAACGCACGGCCCCGATCTGGACCTACTGGGGCAGCACCTGGGCAACCATCGGTTTGCTGCAAACGCTCCCGGATTGAGGCGAAAGCGGGGTTTGCGAGCGTGCCTGTGGATCCGTTTGTAGAAGGCGGCCGGTGATCGCCGACATGCAGCGTCAGGCGACGGGTAGTCGGCAATCGGTGTTGCCTCCTGCACTTTGTACCGCGACACGAGGCGGTCACGCGCATCAGTTCAAAGCCCAAATCAATCGTCGCGGCGATCTGCCAGTCGGCCGGCTTTGACGATGCCGCCTTGCATGACTGCCAGGAAACGCGAGCGGTCTTCGAGCAGGGCGATGTCGGCCAGCACGTCGCCGTCGACGATCAACAGGTCGGCCAGCTTGCCGGGTTCGACCGTGCCCAATTCGGCGCCGCGGCCCATGATCTCGGCGCCGCTGCGGGTGGCGCAGGTGATCGTTTCGAGCGGTGTGAATCCGACGTACTTGACGAAAAAACTCAGTTCTTTGGCGTAGTCGCCATGCGGATTCCAGGCGAAGCCGTAATCGCCTCCCATGCCCAGCCGGCCGCCCGCTTTGAGGATCCGCCGCGCACTCTCGGCCCCTCCATCGAGCGTTTCTTGATGCCCGTCGATCACGCGCTGCGGCAAGCCGAACTCGCGGCCCCGCTCGATGCTGGCCAGCTCGAATTGCAGCGCGGGCACAACGGGGGTGTTACGAGCGAGCAACATTTCCAGCCCCTCGTCGTCGATGAACGTGCCGTGTTCGATCGTGTCGTAGCCGGCGCGCAGGGCGTTCTTGATGCCGGCCGTGGCCCGGCAATGGCCGGTCACTTTCATCTTGTGGTTATGGGCTGTGGCCACGACCGCGTTCATTTCATCGAAGGTCATGCAGAGCGTGTGGTGGTCGTTGACGTCCGGCGAGGCGGCGTCGCCGGTCGGATACGTCTTGACCCACTCCACGCCGTCCTTGACCAGCCGGCGGACCGCCGCACGAGCCTCGTCCGGGCCGTTGACGATCAGGGCCAGACCCTCCATGCCGATCTTGCGAAACTCGGGGTTCCAATCCATCAGCCCGCCGACGCTGCAGATCTCGCGCCCGCTGGAGGCCAGCCGCGGGCCGGGGATCAAATCTTCCTCGATCGCTTTCTTCAGCCAATGGTCGATGTTGAACAGGCTGCCGCCGCTACGGGCCGCGGTGTAGCCGCACTCCAGTGCCAGTCGGCAATTCGTCGCCGCCAGGATCGTCACGTATTCGACCGGATACTTGATGTCCAGGTCGGTCAGCTCGGCCACGTTGAAGTACGTGGCGTGGAAATGGGCCTCGACCAGGCCGGGCAGGATCGTGCCGCCGAGAGCGTCGATCCGCCGGGCGACGGCGGGCACGGCCGGAGCGCCGGCGGACGACCCGGCGTATTGAATGCGGCCCTCGCGCACAACGACCACGGCATCGGCCAGCGGCGGGCCGCCATTGCCGTCGACCAATTGGCCGCTATGGACGACAGTCGTGTCGGGCGACGTCTTCATCGGCGAAGATTCGAATTTGCGCTGAGGTGTGAACGAAAAACAACTTCAGCGCCTCAACCCCTCTCCCTTCAGGGAGAGGGTAGGGTGAGGGTCCGCCACAAGCCGAAGTTGTTTTTCGTGCGCACCGAATGTCCAGACAGGAAGCTTGAGATCGGGTCCCCTCATAGGGGAGAATCATAAGACCCCAGCGGAAGCTCTGCAATCTGCCAACCCGCCGCCGTGTGTCGCCTGTTCCCGAGAAGGGTTCCCATGCCGATGTTTCGTTCGTATGCCCCTTTCGTCGGCGGAAGCCTGCTGCTTGTGCTGGCCCAGCCGTCCGCTGCCCAAGTGCCGGACATTTCGCCGCCGCCGGCTGTCGCCGCCCAGTCGGGCAGCCAGCTCTTCGCCCGCGACAACCTGGTCGCCTGGTGTATCGTGCCGTTCGACGCCAAGCGGCGCACGCCGGCGGAACGGGCCGCGATGCTCGAGCGGCTCGGTTTCAAGCGATTCGCTTACGATTGGCGCGGCGAACACCTGCCCACGCTGGAATTGGAATTGGACGAACTGAAGCGGCGCGGCATCGAGCTGACCGCTGTCTGGTTTCCCGGCTTGGACGACGACGGGCGGCGGATTCTCGACCTGCTGGGCAAGCGTGGCCTGCACACGCAGCTTTGGGTCACCGGCGGCGGCGGACCAACGCCCACCGATGCCGAGCGGCAGCAGCGCATCGAGGCCGAGTCAAACCGCATCCGGCCGATCGCCGCAGCGGCCGCGAAGCTCGGCTGCCAGGTCGGCCTGTACAACCACGGCGGCTGGTTCGGAGAACCGGAAAATCAACTGGCCGTCCTCGACCGTCTGGGCCTGGAAAACGTCGGCCTGGTCTACAACCTGCACCACGGCCATGAGCATCTCGATCGCCTGCCGGAGCTGATGAAAAAAATGCTGCCCCATTTGCTCGCCGTCAATCTCAACGGCATGAGCAAAGGGGGCGAAAGCACGGGCGAGAAAATCCTGCCGCTGGGACAAGGCCCGTTGGATCTCGAAGTCTTGCGGACGATTCGCGCCAGCGGCTACCGCGGCCCGATCGGCATCCTCGGCCATACCCAGGACGACGCCCAGGATCGCTTGCAAGACAATCTCGACGGACTCGATTGGCTCATGCCGCAGCTCGATGGCAAACCGGCCGGCAAGCCCCCGATTCCGCGCACCGCCGAAAGCCGCCGGGCCAAATAGCGCATGCCGCCAATGACCGTCGAACTGCGCGCCACTTCGTATGCCTCTTGCGCGGAGCGCTCGTGACTTCCTGTTCTGTGCAGCGTCAGCCGATCAGGATGCGCGGTTGCCGCGCGACGTCGGGCATGGCTCGGCGGACCAGTTCCTTGACCATCCAGGGAATGTTGCCTTCGCCCAGCAGCAGGAAATTCAGGTTGGCGGCCAGCGGCGGCTCGACGGACCAGCCAAAGACCATCTCCGGCGGCGGACCGACGCGGCTGATCTCTAGACATACGGCCGCCAGCACGTGCGAGACCGACACGCATTTCGACAACCGAATCACTTCCAGCGACTGGTCCAGTTCGATGTGCATCAGCGGCGCCTGATAGAAATCGCTGGGGTCGCCCAGTTGGGCCTGCACGAAGATCACCGGCGCCAACGGGTCCAGATGAAACTCGCGCCGGACCGCGGCGCTCTTTTCGGCCAGCGAAATCACGCCCGGTCGGTGCGGCACGAGAATCTTGGCCGGCAGCCGGCAAATCTCCTGCCAGCGCTGGCGTGACGGCTCGTCGTCGAACTCGAAGCCCTCGAAGCGCATTTCGGTGCTCCGCAGCCAGCGCGAGAAAAACGACGTGATCAGAATCGTGAGCACGAAGGCCAGGGCGATGACCAGGCCGGAGCGGTTGATGAACATCGTCAGCGCCGTCATCGCCAGGAAGAACCCGCAGGCCAGGGCAAACGGCGACACGGCCAGCAGCCGATAGCGCGAGCCGGCCAGCCGCTCGTCCAGGTCCCAGGTGGCGGCCAGGCCGGCGCCCCCCATGAGCACCAGCACGCTGGTCGCATAGGCCCATTGCTGGGCTGACAGGCTGGCATGGAACACCACGGTCACCAGCAGAATGATGGCATTCAGCACGTGCAGGATCACGCTCACCCGGCCGGCCCAGCTCAGTTCCATTCCCAGGCGATGCAGGTAATGCGGCAGCAGGCCGCGCAGGCCCATCATTACGCTGGCCCCGGCCAGGCAGAGGATGGAAATCGTGGCCAGATCGTACAGATCGCCAAAACGATCGCCGAACCACGGATGCACGGCGCCGGCTGGCCCGCCGGTGGTCAGGGCGCCGCCATGCGCCACATAGGCCAGCGCCCGATGCTGGGCGTCGCCGCCCGGCTCGAGCGCCGGCCCCGGCACGAGCAACGTCGTGACCAGCACGGCCGAGAGCAGATAGACGGCCATCACCGCGGCGGCGACGAACATCAGCTTGCGCGTGTTGCGCACCCGGACGGCAATCGTCGGTTCGCCCAAAGTCGAAAGGCCGCGGACCCGCGGCACGACGGTCATGATCAACTCGAAACCGCTGAGCCCCAGCGCCATCTGCGGAAAACACCACAGCGCCACGCCCAGCCAGCGGCCGGCCACGACATACCATTGCGCTTCCTCCGCAGGCGCCGAGCCGGAGTGCAGTGCGCGGTCGAGCCAGTCGTGCCAGATCGCCGGATTGCGGGCGATGTACGCCACTGAGCCAAATACCACCAGGCCGGTCAGCGCCAGGTACACCAGCACCACGACCGTGGCCACGACCAGCATGCGGTGGGTGATGCCGGCCCGCAGTTGCCACCAGAAGGCAAACGTCAGGATCGACAAAGCCAGCGTGATGACCATCTGCGCCGTGACCCAGGCCCCCGCCCGCGCCGCCACCGGCTCGCTCAGCCGCCCGAGCAGCCAGTCGGCCCAGGGTCGTCCACGCGCGAGCAGAGCCTGCCCGTGTGGATTGTGGATCAAATGCGTGGCCGCGTCGGCCACCGACAGGCTGCGGGTGATGACGAAGTCGGCGGCGGCGAAGCCCAGCAGCGTGAGCACCAGGATCTTGCCGCGCCAGCCGGGGCACGACTGCTCGACCAGGGCGGTGGCACCGTGTCCGTGCGGCGATCGGCCGACGACATAGCAGTAGACCGGCAGCGCCAGCAGAAACGTGACCGCCAGCACCAGCAACACCGCCAGCGGCGCGAGCGGGCCGGCCGCTTCCACCGCGATCGAAGGCAGATAGGCCAGCGTGCTGAAGTAATCGAGGCCGACCAGCGAGAGCACGAGCGGCCAAGGACTCGACCGCTGCACTGCGTCCCCATGACGAGTGGCCCCCTGACGGGATGGTGCCATTTATTTCAGCGCGTGCTCGTCGTCGGGCTCTGCGTCCGTTTCGATCAGGGCGGCCCGCTGGTGCAAGATGCGGTCGAGGTCGTTCCAGACGAAGAACAGCCCGATGATGTTGTCCCACTGCTTGATCACGTTGTGATGGTTGTCGACGGCCAGCAGGTCGCCGCCGCCAAACGTGAGGATGGTTTCCAGCACGTCGCGATACCGGGTGCGGAACCGTAAGCCGGTGCGATCGGTCAGTTCGCTCCCCTCGCCGAAATGGAACTCGCCGATTTCATTGGGCGAAAACCGCTTGCGGCCGTTGAGCACCATGTGAAACACCGAACCGACCCAGGGCAACAGCAGCAGCCAGCTCATCACCGTGGCCAGGCCCGGATCGAGCCGGGGCTCGAGCCCGTGCAGATACTCGAACAAATAGCCCAGCACCGCGACGTTCTTCAGATGCTCGAAGTATTTCGACGTCAGCCAGACGAGCATGAAGATGCCGGTCCAGAGCAGCAGCGCCCGGGTACTCAGGTCGTACAGCAGCGAGACGATGAAATACAGCAGCACGAAGATGAACACCCAGCCCATCGGCACCGCCAGGTTGGCATCGTGGCGGACGATCGCGGCCGAGATGAAGCCGGTGGCAATCAGCAGCCAGAGAAAAAAGCTGGGATGGGCCGAGTAGACCGTGATCTGGTCGATCGGCCGGCGCCGGCGGCGGAAAATCCACACCGGCAGCGTGACCGTGCCGCGCACGAACTGGCCGATGGCCACCAGAGCCGGCACGAAGCGTCCGCGCTGCGGCGGAGCCGATCTATCGCCCGCGTGTCCGTCCGGATCGGTACCGGCCGGTCCGCCTGGAGCAATCGCCATTCGCTGAATCTCCTTCATTGGGCACATATTCGAGGGGCGCACGAACGAAAACCGACGCCAGTTGCCAACCCCTCTCCCTGCAGGGAGAGGGTAGGGTGAGGGTTCTCCCTGCGAACGTGTGGAATTTCGTCGTCGAGTGAGGTCCGCAAAACGTCGGGTTTGTCCCTCCATCGCTCCGGGCACTTATTCGCCCGGCGCAGGCCGACATTTTACTCGATTTTTACCGGCATGCCTGGAGAAACGCCAGCAGGTCGGCCAACTCCTGAGCAGTCAACTGTTTATCGAGGCCGGCCGGCATGATCGAGACCTTGCCCGGCTGCACTTGGTCGATCTCTTCCCGGGCGATGCGCACTTGCTCCTTGGCGCCGGTCGAGAGCGTCAATTCGCCAGCCGCGTCGCCCCGAACCAGCCCGCTGTAGACCTTGCCGTCCGTGGTTTGCACCTGGATCGGCTCGTAGCTGCGCACGAAGCTAGCG
Source organism: uncultured Planctomycetia bacterium (assembly GCA_963699445.1). Lineage (GTDB taxonomy): Bacteria > Planctomycetota > Planctomycetia > Pirellulales > PALSA-1355 > CAWCAX01. Next base: position 630,367 of record CAVOTX010000008.1, on the reverse strand, counting down.
CCTGGGAAAGACGATCGATTCGAGCAGGTCGCGCTGGGTGCGGATCTGGCCGATGCGGGTCAGGTCGGGCCCGATGTTTCCGCCCACGTAGCCGATGGCATGGCACGACGCACAGGCGGCCTTCGAGCTGTTGAAGATCACCTGTCCGCGCCGTACGTCGCCATCCTGCAGCTGGGCCAACAGCGCTTCGAGCCCGGCCCGCTGCTGCTCCGAATCGGCGGCCAGCGCGGCATACAGCGCCTGAGCCGGCTCTTCGATCTGGGGGCCGAATTTTTCCAGCAGTGGTTTGAGCGTCTCGATGCGCAGCGCCGCGCGGGACCGCGCCTGCGGCAGGACTTCGACGAGCTTGAGTCCGACGCGCGGGTCCTTCGACTGGGCGAACGCAGCCAGTAGTTTCTCGATTTCCAGCGGCCCGGCCTCGCCGACTTCCGTCGTCAAATCGACAAGCTGCTCGCTCGAAAGCTTCGCCTTGGCCAGGACGCCGGCGGCAGCCATGCGGCGGCCCGCGAGCCCGTTGGGTTGCACTTGGGCACGCAGCAGCGCGAAAATTTCCGCGTCCGCTTCGGCCAGTCCGCCCGGCACAGCGGCCAGGGCATCGAGCCGCAAGTCCGGATCGCGCTCGCCGGAGCGGGCAATCTTGACGAGTGCTGCGGCCAGTTCGCCGGCTTCCGTGGGCGGCACAGTCAGGGAGCGAGCTGTGCGCACCGCTTCGGCAACGACCGCCGCGTTATGGCTGGCCACAGCCCGGCGCAAAGGGCCGATCCAGCTCTCCGGCGTCGTTTTCAGCCGTGCTTGAGCCATGGTTTGCAGCACGAACCGGCACATGGCATCGCTGGCCGTCACGTCTCCCAGCCGCTCGGCCAACAGTTCCTGAATCACCTTCGAGCCGGCAAACGCAGCCAATTGCCGCTCCAGGGGAACGAAGGCCGTGCCTTCGATGTCGTCGGCCTCCAGCCGCCCACGGAAATAGCCGGCCAGATGTTCGGCCCACTGCGGATGCCGGCCGGCGATCCAGGTGGCCGTGTCGGCCAAATCGAGGTCATCGGCCGTGAGAAACTGGGTCAGTGTCTCGGGGCTTAAATGGTCGCCGGGCATCTGATCGAGCGCAATCAGCGCGGCACGGCGCGTGTGGACGTTCGGGCTCTTGAGGCCGCTGGTCACGCTTGTCGGATCGCCGATTTCGATCAGGGCGTAGATCAGCGAATGCTCCAAGACCTGATCGTCTTGCGCATGGCCGACCGCTGTAAGCAGCGCGGGTACCGCAATCGGATCGCCGATCCGGCCCAGCGCTTCGGCCGCGGCCCGGCGATTGGCGGACGTATCCGTGGAGAGCAGTTCAATCAGTTGGGGCACGGCATCTCGGTCCCGCCATAGGGCGGTCGAAAGGATGGCCGCATGTCTCGTCGCTTCGCTCTTCTTCCCGAACGGCACCACCAGCGGCAATTCAAGCCGCACAAATCGACGGGCGAGCGGATCGTCGATCTGGGTCAGGATCCAGATGTCGCGGTACCGGCGCTCAGAGGTAAGCGAGAGCTCCAACGACCGAGCTGCTTTCACAGCGTCGTGTCCGCGACGCACCAATTCGTCGGCCGCGCGGCGGGCCACGGCCGGACGATTGCTGTCCTGTAGCAAATACAATTCGCGGGCCGAGAGTGACGCCAGGTCGATCGTTTTGCCCCAGGGGTCCCGCGCGTGATTGATTTTCTTGCGCACCGCGGCCGAATATTTCCGTTCGCCCAGATCCCACCGCACGCGATAAATCGCTCCCAACACGTCGGGCTTGATCAATTGCGACGTCGGGCAGCAGAGCTTGTACCAGCCGCCCGTGTCGACGACCAGCAAGCTGCCGTCGGCGTCTTCCAGCACGTCGGTGGGATGAAAATCGAAATCGGCCGCAGCCAGGAAATCGCTGTCCTCGGTCGTGAACGTCGAGCCGCTGTCCTTCAGCTCGTGCCGCGTGACTTTGTGCAGGTTGAACAGCGCGGCAAACAGATTGTCGCGGTACTCGGCGCCAAAATCGCTCGACTCGTATCGCACCAGCCCGCAGGGCGGCGGCCGGGCCAAGCTGCGTGAGCACGGGCATCAGGTCGGGGCCGGTGCGCACGTGGCCATCGAGCACGGCGTGCTGTTTGCCGTAGACGCCGCCGTAAATGGCGTGGATCATCCCGTCGCGCTGGCCGCCGCCCGGATGCTGGAAGAACGTGGTGCTGAAAATCCGCTCGCCGCCCGGCGTAAACACCAGCTCCACCGGGTTGTCCATGCCGCCGGTCATCACCGGCTCGACTCCTGTGCCGTCGGGCCGGGCGCGAAAGATATGCGCCGCCCGGGTGACAAACGGCGGCTTGCCCTCGCGCTCGTACGTTTGTTCGGCAAACGCCCCTTTGCACCAGTAGATCCAACCATCGGGTCCGCGGAACGGGCCGTGGATGTCGTTGGCGCAGCCGGTGAGCGTCTTGCCCTGGAACCACTCTTCGCGCTGGTCGGCCACGCCGTCGCCGTCGGTGTCGGTGAGTTTCCAGATGCTGGGGGGCGCGCCGACAAAGAGCGAGCCATCGAGCCACATCAGGCCCTCGGGCAGCATCAGCTTGTCGGCGTAGACGGTGCGCTTGTCATAGACGCCGTCGTCGTCGGTATCTTCCAGGCGGACGACGCGGTGGGGCTTGTCGACGACCTGTTTGGCGACCGGATCATTCGTGCCGGACGCCTCGGCCACGTACAGTCGGCCGCGGTCGTCGAAGTCGGCCACGATCGGCCGCTCGACCAGCGGCGGCCCGGCGGCCAGTTCGAGCGTGAATCCGTCGGGCAGCGTGAACGTGTGGCCGCCGAGCTCCACCTCGCCTGCCCGCCCCGGACGGTGCGCTGCCGGCAGCAGGGCCAGGACAAGCAGCAGGCGGCCCCAAGCAGCAGATCTTGGCATGCGTCTGGCTCCGTGGTTGCCCGAAAGGATGGCCCGCTTCGCCCGGAAATGGGATCTTTAGGAGCGCACGAAAAACAACTTCGACTTCTGGCAAACCCTCACCCTGCCCTCTCCCTGGACGGAGAGGGGTTGATCGCTGAAGTTTTTTTTCGTTCGCACCTCATCTTAGCAGATCGATTGGGGAGAGCGGCAACTGCGGGCGCGGAGTGATCCGCGTCGCCGAATACTTTGGGCCGGCGATGCTAGGCCTGGGCCTTGAGCCGTTTTGCCCCTGGCTTGGGACGCGTGCTCGACTTGGAGTTGTTTGGGCCCGCCTGCGGCCAGCCGGGCCACTGGCCGGGCTGCAACTGAGCCAGGCGCTGGGGGGCAGAAAGTACATCCTCAGCAGCAAGCGGTGCCGCTGATCGCGCGCCAGCGGCAACATCCATTCGCGTTGCTGGCTGCTCAGCTCGTCTCGGAAGAAGCGTTGCAATTCCGCAACTTCGACGGGGGGCAAAGTCTGGCGAATGCCACCGGTCTCGACGCGGTGACGCAGCGCTGTCTGCATCCAGGTGCCGATCAGCTTTTGCTTTTCCTTCTCGCTGTTCAGCGCCGCCAGCCGGTGTTGGGCTCCGACCGAAAGCTGAGCGAACAATTCGCCCATGGCCTGAGCATCCCACTGCGGCAGCTTGGCCTTGTTGCCGGTTTGCGATTGATGCACGGCCAACCACAGCAGGGCCCGGCGCTGTTTGGCCTCGTCGAGTCCCTCGATGTATTGCTGCCGTGCCGGCGATAACGTGCCCAGCAAGGCCTGGCGATTCTGCCAGCCGAACTCCTCGACGCGGCGGACGATCCACTGCAAGTCCTGCTCCGACGGCGCTTCTTGCCGCTCTCGGTCGCGGTCAGTCGTCTGCTGCTGCTTCAAATCCTTGATCTTGGCGATCCGCTCGTCGGGCGACAGGTCGGTGAGCTCGGCCCGGGCACTCAGCGCCAGCGTGTCGAGCCATTCGTGATAGCGAATCATCACGCGGCGCAGTTCATCCTCGTGCGGATCGCGGTCCAAATCGTCGAGCAATCGCAGCATCCGCCCTTGATCGTCGAGCGAATACTTGGCAAAGCGTTCCTGGTTGCGGCGCAAATGCTGCCGCTCCAGCGGCGTCATCCGCTCGATCTCCGCGCGGCGCTCGTCGATTTCGTCGTCGGCACTGGTCTCGGGCAGCGAGACCGGCGCGGCCGCCTGGTCCGGCTGCTGGTCGAAGATGCCGGCCCGTTCGAGCTTGCGCAAAAACTCGATCGAATCTCCCTGGTCGTACAGATCGATGCTTTCCAAGATCGGCAGTTCGTGCAGCAATTGCCGGTTCGGGTCGGGCCAGATCCAGGTCCCGCAGGCCAGGCCCAACAGCCCGCTGGACGCGATCAGGCCGGCCGCGGCAAGAATCAGCGACTTGGGCCAGGCGAGAGAGATTCGCCGCGCATCGTCGGCCGCGGCCACGGCCACCATTTCCATCGTCGTGCGGGTGAAATTCTCGCCGACCACTGCTCGATCGAGCTGGTCGAGCATGCGCCAGGCCTGTTCCAGCCGTTGCAACTCAGCCCGATACGCCGGATCGTTCTTGAGCCGCTCTTCAACCCGGCGGCTGCCCGCCGGATCGAGCTCGCCGTCGAGATACGCGGTCAGTTCTTCCTGGACGTCGTCGGGCATGGCGGATCAGCGGGTCGCCCTCAAGCGAACGAAATGAATTGCGTCCAGCCGACTGGCTCTCGCGGCCGGCGGCTGCTCATTGCTTGTCTTTGGCTTTCAATTTCGAAAAAACAGCCGATCCCTGCACCGCGCCATTCGCTACCCTCGACCGACTACCGCCTACTCTCTTTCTTCAAGCCCCTTCACCGCCGGTCGCTCGCCGCCGGACAGATACGGTTGCAGTGCGTCGCGCAGATTGTCGCGCGCCGGGCCAGCAGCGACTTGACGGCTTGCGGGCTCATCTGCATGGTTTCGGCGATGTCGGCGTAGCTCATTTCCTCGAACTTGCACAACAGCACGGCCATCCGCTGGCGCTCGTTGAGCGCCGACATGGCCGTCTGCACCACCTCGCGCAATTCGGCTTTGTCCAATTGGCGGGCCGGCATCAAGCCGCTGGCCGCCTTGGCCAGATGGTCCAGCCCGCCGGCGCCGAAGGTGCCGCTGTCCCGGGCCGTCACGTGAACTTCCGGCCGCCGGGCCAGCGAGCGGAGCGCATTAGACGCCACGTTGTTGGCGATCGTGTAGAGCCAGGTCGAGAACTTGGCGCCCGGCACGTAGCGCTTGCGGGCCCGATAGACGCGCAGGAAGACTTCCTGCGCCAGATCTTCGGCCAAATGGCGACGGCCGGTCAAATGCTCCAGGATCGTCACCAGACGATCCTGGTAGCGGACCATCAACTGGTCGAAGGCAGCCGCGTTGTCGTCGCGCACCGCCAGCATCAGCCGCACGTCGGGATCTTGCAGCTCGTAGCGCCGGGCCGATGATTCGCTGACTGCCAACGCCGTTCCTCATCCGCGCCGAAGAAGACTACCCCTCGCCGAGCCAAAGGCTCGGCTCCCTCTAGTTTATCACGACTTGCCGCCCGTCCGACATTCTCCGCGGAAGAAGCGGATCCGGTGCGCCGGGACTGCGGCGGCCTGCGCAAGAACGGCGGACATTCCCCCGGCGGTTCACGCAATGGCCCCCTTAGATTTGATCCCCGGCGCCGGAGAAAAGTTTCGCAAGCTAAGCAGAAATGTCAGCCTTTTGTCAGATTTCCGTCAAACTGGCTTGGCGACGTGAAAAAAGGCTTGTTGACCGCGGCCGGCGCGATATCTTTCGATTCGCGTCCGGAACGGAGCGGTTTCATGACCGGAATCGCTCACGCCGGGCCCGACCGAACGCCTGCCTTGACGTCCCTCCTTGCGCTGCCCACCTTTGTCATGACGGCCCGTATTCGTGCGCGCTGTCGCATCCGTCGAGTCTTGCCGCTCGCAATACCTTCGAAGCGCGCCGGCTGGCTGCTGTGGCAGCGATCCCGCGGCGATGGCGCTCTGCGTCGCCGAAGCAGCCGGTCCAGGCCGGCAAAGTACAGGATTATTCTTCCGACGGGCTTTAGAGCGATGTTCCAAGCCAGGCTGATCGGCTGCGGCGTCACGCCGCGCGAAATCGAAATCACGTCCAACGACTTGCCGCTGATCTTCGGACGCGGCCGCGAGGCGGGTGTCCGGATCGACGACCGCTGGACCAGCCGCCGGCATTGCGAACTGCACGAAGTCGACGGCCTGCTATGGGTCGATGACCTGGGTTCGACGCACGGCACCCACGTGAACGGCCGCGAGACGATGCACGCTCCGTTGGCCGAGGGAGACACGCTGCACGTCGGGCTCTCGGCTTTCAAAGTCAGCTACCAGCCGGCGGCCGAGAATGTTTCGCAGCACGCCCACTGCCGGACGACCGGATGATTGCGGGCTTACGCGTTGCGCCGCGTGCTCAGTCGTCGTAAAATGCCGCCGTGGGAGAGACGAGATTGCTGTCGTAGGGATTCGGAGTCCGCACCGCCACGCCGCGCTGGCGGCGTCCCATGCGGGGCGAAGGCGACGACGGCCCAGGACCCGGTTGGGGCTGATTCAGCTGCGGAGCGGCCGGAGTTGGCACTTGATTGCCCGGCCCGACCGGTTCGCCCTGGTAGGGCATGCCGTCCATGCTGTCATCCATCATGGGGGCGCCCATCATCGGTGCGTCCATCATCGGATCGTTCATCATGGGTGCGCCGTTCTGCATGCCGGGATTGCCGGGCCGCGGGTTGCCATTCTGCCACGGATTCACGCTTTGCTGCGAATCGCTCAGCCAGGAATTGGCGCTTGTCCAATAGCGTTTGCCGTGGAATTCGCCGCAGTCGTTGCACGGATCGCAGCAAGCCGGCTTCGTGTCGAACCAAGGGCCGTAGTACACCGGGCCGCAGCCGCAGTCTGCCCAGCGGCGCGATTTCCACAGGCCCAGCAGGTTGTCGTGCAAGCAGCAGATGCAGTTGCAGCCACTGCTGCCGGCGATGACGACGGCTAGCAAGGTCAGGCACACGAGACGCTTCGACATAATGGCATTCCTACGCGTGGTTCGCGATGGGCCAAGAAGGCCCGACTTCGATCTTTGAGAGTCTTGGTGTTTTTCGTTCGCTCGGGGCGATGCGTGTCAGGCTGATCTTGGGTTGCCCACCGAGCGCGGACCGGTTTTCCGCCCGCTGAGAGCCGGCCGATTGCACCTCTATCGGCCGGTAGAACCGTTACAATCCAGAAATTCGGCAAACCGGCTGCCGTTTGACCGGATCGTCCAAACGGCCTATCCTCCGGCACGTCGAAGCTGCCGCGCTCCTGATGTCACGCCGTGCTAGCGAGGAGAACCATGAACCAACCCCAATCGACCAAGACCCCTTCCTCTGGAAACGTCGCGCCCGACGTCCTGCCGATCGGGGCCGTCAACCACATCGGCGTGATGACCCGGCGCGTGGCCGAGAGCCGCCGCTTCTACCGCGAGGTGCTCGGTTTTCGCGAAGTGTCGCGGCCGAACTTCGATTTCGACGGGGCCTGGCTTTACAACTATGGGCTGATGATTCACTTGATCTACAACGACGCGGCCGGCGACCCCACGGGCGAAATCCAAACCCGCCACAACCACCTGGCTTTGCACGCTGACGATCTCGATCGGGTCGAGCGGTTGCTGCATGAGCACGGCATCGCCTATCGCAAGAACGAGATCGTCGACCGCGGGATCAAACAGATTTTTTTCCGCGACCCCGACGGCCACCACATCGAAATCGGCAAGTATCCGCCGACCCCGCCGTTTGTTTGAGAATGAAACAAAGGAAGAAGGTGAACCGCAAAGGCGCGAAGACGCATAGAGGAACGAAGGCAGAATTCAACCACAGAGACGCAAAGACACAGAGAAGAGGAGACGGTGAGAGAAAGGTCGGGGCCGCTTGTCGTCCTTGGTTGCCGATTTATTCTGCCCTCGTTCCTCTCTGTGTCTTTGCGTCTCTGTGGTTGAATTTTTCCCTCCTGCTTTGCGTCTTTGCGGTTCCCTCCCCCTTCCGTGCCGCTTTGCGATTTAGGGAAAAGGAACCCGCGATTGAACGAATTCGAAAACGACACCCTGGCGGCCGCCTTGAGCCGCAGCCGGATCGAACTGACCGACGACCAGATTGAGCAGCTGGATAGCTATTGCCGGTTGCTCTGGGAATGGAACCAGAAACTCAACCTGACGCGGCATACCGACTATGAAAAATTCGTCACTCGCGACGTGGTCGACAGCCAGGCTCTCGAACAGTTCCTTGACGCCGGCGAGCGCGTGCTCGATGTCGGCACGGGCGGCGGCGTGCCGGGCATCGTGCTGGCCATTTTGCGGCCCGACTTGACGGTCGAACTCTCGGAATCGATGGCCAAGAAAGCCCGGGCCACTCAGGCCATCGTGGCCGGCCTGAAAATGGAAATACCGGTGCATCACGGCCGGGCCGAGCAACTGCTCGAGCAAAAGACGTTCGACACGCTGGTCGTTCGGGCGGTGGCCCCGTTGGCCAAGCTGGTTACCTGGTTCGCTCCGCACTGGGAGTCGTTCAATCGGCTGCTGGTGATCAAGGGGCCGGCCTGGGTCGAGGAGCGGAAGGAAGCCCGGGAGCGCGGGCTCTGCGCGCAGCTTGAATTGCGCAAGCTGGCCTCGTATCCGCTGCCCGGCAGCGAGAGTGAGAGCGTGGTGCTGTCGATCACGCCGAAGGAGCAGGTTTGAGGCAGCGACCGTCGATCAACTGAATTGTGCTGCAATCGCGGCTGCCAAGGCGCAAGCCGCCGTTTCGACCCGCAGAATTCGGTCGCCAAGGTCGATCACTTGCCAGCCGCCGGCGCGGGCCGATTCGACTTCGCCGTCGACGAATCCTCCTTCGGGACCCACGGCCAGGGCGATCTGACTGCCGCGATCGAGCGCCGGCAACTGGCCGAGCGCGGTGGCGCAGCGCGATGCCGCCCGGACGGGCCAGCCAGCGCACGGCGGTGCTTTCGCCAGCGCGCAGAAAATGTTCCAGCGGCTCGCCCGCCGCGATTTCCATCAAGCGGTTGCGGCCGCACTGCTTCGACGCTTCGATCACCGCACGGCGCAGGCGCTCCGGCGGTTCGCCCGACACGTGGGCCACGCTGCGCTGGGCGGCCAGCGGCACCAGCCGGGTCACGCCCAACTCGACCGCTTTTTCCACCAGCCAGCGCTGCCGGTCTCCCTTGGGCAGTGAGACGCCCAGCGTCAGGCGGACCGGCAACTCGCGATCGACCTCGCTCCGCGCGAGCACCGCCAGCGTGACGTCGGCTCGACCCACGCGCTCGACGCGGGCCGCAAACTCGCTGCCGCTGCCGTCGAACAGCACGACCTCGGTTCCCGGTTTGGCTCGCATCACATGGATCAAATGATGTGCTTCCGGTCCTGCAAGCACGGCCCGTTCGACCGCAATCGGATCGTCGACGAAGTATCGGTCGGCCATGGCAGCAACAGTCATCGGCAGCGGCGAAAGAGGCAGTGCTCGGGAAAGCTCAAGTCGTCAGGCCGATTCTACCGATGACGACGAAGATACGGAATTCTCTCTGGCCGGCGCCGGCATGGACTTTGCTGTCGGTTCGGCTTCCGCCGGCCAGGGGTTGCATCAAGGAATCGGTGCGAGGCTCTGCCATGTATCAGCAATACTGGGGTTTGCAGGAATCGCCCTTCCGCGGCGGGTTGGACCTGCCGCAGTTCTATGCCACGGCGAACCACGACGAGGCCTTGGCGCGGCTTCACTTTCTGGTCGAGGAGCGACGCCGCCTGGGTTTGCTCTGCGGGCCGGCAGGCATCGGCAAGTCGCTGCTGTTGGAAGTCTTTGCGCCACGAAATCCGCGACGCGGGGGGCGAGGTGGTTCGCGCCAGCCTGATCGGCGCCGACGTTCACGAGTTTCTGTGGACGGTCGCCGCCCAGTTCGGGCTGAACCCGGCCCTGTCCGCCACGCCGTTCGCGCTGTGGCGGCGGCTGGCCGATCGCCTGATCGAAAGCCGCTACCAGCGCGCCGAGATGCTGATCCTGCTCGACGACGCTGACGAGGGGGAGACTGCCGTGTTCGAACTGATTCTGCGGCTGGTGCAACTCGATCCGCACCCCGACAGCCGTTTGACGATCGTGCTGGCAACCAGCGACCAGGGGCCGGGCCGGCTGCATCCGCGGCTCGTCGAATTGGCCGAGCTGGCCATCCGGCTCGAGCCTTGGTCGGCCGACGAGACGCGCGGGTATCTCGACTTTGCCTTGCGCGATTCGGTCCGTGAGACGCCGATCTTCACGCCGCAGGGGGCCCTGCGCGTGCACGAACTGGCCGGCGGCATTCCGCTGGCCATCAAGCAGTTGGCCGACCTGTCGCTCCTGGCCGGCGCCGGACTCGATCAGCCGCAAGTCGATGCCGACACGGTGGACGGTGCGTTTCAAGAGCTGGGAATCGTCGTCGGCGGGCCGCTGCGAAACAGCGCAAGTCGTTAACTTGACTCGCCTTTACCACGACAATTGATCTGGCATTGCCACTTCGGCCGCGTAGAATAACGATTGGTTGCACACCCGAATCGTTTTTCGAGGCCGCCCCACGCATGCCCACGACTTCTGTAGCCACCGCTGCCGCCGCTGGTCGCAACGAGCCGGTGGTCGAACTGTCGCAATCCGGCCCTGGCCGCATTTCTGGGCTGGCTGGTGCCCGGCGCCGGGCACTTGTATCAGGGACGGACCGGCAAGGGCCTGCTGTACCTGGTCTGCATTCTGGGAACCTTCTTTTACGGGTTGTACCTGGGGGACGGCAAGGTCGTCTATTTTTCCTGGCGTCCGAACGACACACGCTGGGCTTACTTCTGCCAGGTGGGAGTTGGTTTGGCCGCGTTGCCGGCTTTGATCCAGGCCGACCGGGCCCAGAGCGGACGCGGCCCGCTGTTTGGTCTGGACGTCATGGCTCCGCCCAAGAGCGGCGACCCCTGGAAGAGAAGCGAGTACGACGACGCCACCAAAGCCCGCGAGCAGCCCGACTCTGGCGTCGACCTGGAAAAATACGAGAGTCCGGACGAGCTGGCCTGGTGGAACAAGAGCCTGCATCGCTACTTCGAGCTGGGGACGGTCTATACGATGATCGCCGGCCTGCTGAATGTCCTGGCGATCTACGACGCCTTCGCCGGTCCGGTGCCGGTCGAGGTCGCCGACGAAGAAGACGATCGAGACAAGAAGTCGGCGTCCGACACCGAGAAGTCTTCTACGGCCCAGACGCAAGCGCGCTGATCTTTGGCCGAAAACACGATCGCAGCAGGGTTGCCGATGCTAGGAATGGTCAATCAATTGTGGTTCAGTTTGCCGCTGATCCTGGTCATCAGCCTGGTCTACGCCGCCACGCGGCACGAAGTGCGGGGCCCGATCCTGCATCACGCCGTTCGGCTGGGGGCCTGGATCTTCAGCTTCATGGCCTGCATCTTCGCCGTGCTGTTCGTCATCTCCTGGTGGCTCTGAGAGGCGCGGCCGGACGTGTCCAGCCGCCGCATGCGGCGAGCCGGGACGGCGAGATTGCTCCCCACCGGCCGGGAGCCGGTGAGCTTGACCTGGGCCGGATCCGACGCGGGCCCGACCCGTGTTTGACCCTTTCCGGCCTGCTATACTCGACGTTTCGCGCGCTGCGCCGTCAAAGCCACGTCCACCCCGAGCGGTCGCTGCACCATGAGTCTTGCCGAATCGATGCAAAAGCGGGCTGAACTGTTCATCCAGCGCGTATGGCGCCGTCCGCGAACAACTCAGCCGCGTGATCGTCGGGCATCACGACATCATCCACGGCATTCTCACCTGCTTGTTCGTCGGCGGACACTGCCTGCTCGAGGGCGTGCCGGGGCTCGGGCAAGACGCTGCTGGTGCGCACGTTGGCCAAAACGCTGGACTTGGACTTCTCGCGCATCCAGTTCACGCCCGACCTGATGCCGGCCGACATCCTGGGCACGAACATGGTGATGGAATCCCCCGACGGCCGGAGATTCTTCGAATTCCAGAAGGGCCCGATCTTCACGCAGATCTGCCTGGCCGACGAAATCAACCGGGCGACTCCCAAGACGCAATCGGCCATGCTCGAGACGATGCAAGAGGGCTCGATCAGCGTGGCCGGCAACGTCTATCAGCTCAAGCGGCCGTTCTTCGTCATGGCCACGCAAAATCCGATCGAGCAGGAAGGCACCTATCCGCTGCCCGAGGCCCAGCTCGATCGCTTCATGTTCAAGCTGGTCGTGGGCTATTCCAGCCGCGAGGAGCTGGCCATGGTGGTCGACCGCACGACGCGGGGCGAGAAGATCGAGCCCGTCAAGGTGATGGACGGCGCGGAGATCGTCGAGTGGCAGGGCTTGATCCGCGAGGTGATCCTGGCGCCGCACGTGCAGGACTACGTGGTCCGGCTGGCCCTGGCCACGCATCCCGACGGACCGTTCGCCCTGCCGATCACCAATCAGTATCTGCGCTGGGGGTCCAGCCCGCGCGGCGCGCAAACGATGGCCCTGGCGGCCAAAGTCAGGGCGCTGCTCGAGGGCCGCTATAACGTCAGCTTCGAGGACGTGCGTCGCGTCTATTTGCCGGCGCTGCGGCATCGCGTGATCCTGAACTTCGAGGCCCAGGCCGAAGGCATCGACACCGACCGCGTGCTGCTCGATATCCTGGAAAAGCTGCCCGAGAAGGCGGAGGGGTAGCAAGAGAGTAGAGAGTAGAGAGCAGAAAGTGGAGAGTAGGGGAAGGAAAAACAGGAACGCGAGAATGTGAATTGTGGTCGTCGAGACGAAGACTAACGCATTGCTGAGCCCCGAACTGCTGGCCCAACTGGAACGGTTGGAACTCGTCAGCCGCAAGGTGTTTCGCGGGCGAATGAAGGGGGAACGGCGCAGCAAGCGCAAAGGGCAGAGCGTCGAGTTCGCCGACTTTCGCAACTACGTTGCCGGCGACGATCTGCGGTTCATCGATTGGAACACCTACGCCCGGCTCGATCGGCTGTTCCTGAAGATGTTTCTCGAAGAGGAAGATCTGCACTTCTACGCGCTGATCGACGCCAGCCGCTCGATGGATTTCGGCTCGCCCAGCAAGCTGCAATACGCCAAGCAATTGGCCGCGGCCCTGGGGTTCATCGGGCTGGCCCGGGCCGATCGGGTAAGAATCGAAACGCTCGGCCAGCCGGCCAACCAGCCCGGCCCCGTGCTGCGCGGACGGCACAGCTTGTGGCGGATGCTCGCCGCGCTGGAGGCGATCGAGCCCGATCGAGCCGGGCTCGCTGGCCGCAGGGCGTGAAGAACTTCTGCATTCGCAACTCGGGCAAGGGCATCCTGGTGCTGATCAGCGACCTGATGGACAAGCAGGGCTACGAAGCGGCGTTCCGTTATCTGGTCTCGCAGCAGATGGACGTGTACGTGATTCAGGTGCTGTCGGCCGAAGAGATCGACCCCGACATCAAGGGCGATCTGAAACTGGTCGACTGCGAAGACGAAGACGTCGCAGAAATCACGGCCAGCGCGCCGTTGCTCAATCGCTACAAGAAAACGTTGGCCACCTTCGTCGACGGCGCGCGGAGTTTTGCACCCGTCGCGGCATGGGCTACTTGCTGGCCAACAACCAATTGCCGGTCGAGCAACTGGTGAGCAGCTACTTGCGCAAGCGCGGGCTGGTGCGGTGAACCAGTTGGCGTCGACGCCGATTTCACCTCCGAATTCCCACTTCCGACTTCCGAATATCCCCTGCCATGTCCTTCATCCCGATGCTCGCCTGGTGGCAGTGGCTGGTGCTGGCGGCGATTCCGCCGGCCATCGTGCTGTTGTATTTTCTCAAGCTCAAGCGGCAGCCGCTGGAGGTGCCCAGCACGTACCTGTGGCAGAAGTCGATCGAAGACCTGCACGTCAACAGCATCTGGCAGCGGCTGCGGAAAAACCTGCTGCTGCTGCTTGCAATTGCTGATCGTGCTGTTGGCCATGCTGGCACTGCTGCGGCCAGGCTGGCGCGGAACCAAATGCTCGACAGCCGGTTGATCTTCCTGGTCGACAATTCGGCCAGCATGAATGCCACCGACGTCAGCCCGACGCGGCTCGACGAAGCCAAACGCCGCGTTGGCGAACTGGTCGATCAGATGGACTCGGGCGACGTGGCGATGATCATCAGTTTTTCCGACACGCGCGGGTCGAGCAGTCGTTCACGCGACAATCGCCGCTTGCTCCGGCGGCAATTGGACGCCATCCGGCCCACCAACCGCACGACCCGACTGGGCGAGGCCCTGCGCGTGGCGGCCGGACTGGCCAACCCCAACCGCTCGTTCGAGTCGGAAGGGCAGCAGGTGGCCGAGGCCCTGCCGGCCACGATGTACATCTTCAGCGACGGCAAGTTTCCGGACGTCGAGGGCTTTTCGCTCGGCAACCTCAAGCCGGTGTTCGTGCCGATCGGCGAGACCGATTGCCGTAACGTCGGCATCACGGCCTTCAGCACGAAGACCGTCGAAGGCAAAGCCGACCGGCTGCAAGCCTTCGCTCGGCTGGAGAATTTCGGGCCGGCCGAAATCTCGACCGAGGTCGAGTTGTTTCTCGACGACTCGCTCAAAGAGGCCGAAGCGGTGAAAATCAAACCGGGCGAAGCGGCCGGCGTGGTGTTCGACCTGGTCGACATTCACTCGGGCGTGCTCAAACTCAAGACGGGCGCGGGGGCGACCTGAAGCTCGACGACGAGGCCTGGGCCGCCGTCAATCCGCCGCAGCGCGGCAAGACCTTGCTCGTCACGCCCGGCGACGACGCCCTGGAACTCGCCATCAAGACCGAGGCGGCCGCCGAGCTGGCCGATATTTCCGTCGCCGGCCCCGAGGTGCTCGACACCAAAGAATACCAGCAGTCGGCCGCCAGCGGCCGGCGTATCAACTGGTGATCTACGATCAATGCCAGCCGAAAGAATTGCCCCGGGCCAACACGCTGTTCATCGGCCGGATTCCGCCCGGCGGCGGCTGGTCGGCGGGCGAAAAAAATCCCGGCCCGCAAATCATCGACGTCGACAATGCCCACCCGCTGATGCAACTGATCGATTTGGGCAACGTGAAGTTTGCCGAAGGCACGCCGCTCAAAGGCCCGCCGGGGAGCAGCGTGCTGATCGACTCGAACGTGGGCCCGCTGCTGGCCATCGCGCCGCGCGAGGGTTTCGAGGACGCGGTCTTGGGCGCTCGAGATCGTCAGCACCGACGAAAAAGGGGACCGCTATGCCAATACCGATTGGCCGCTGCGACTGAGCTTCCCGGTGTTCATCCTCAATGCGCTCGAGTACCTAGCCGCCGGACGCGAGGCTGCGGGCCGAGCCCCGGTGCAGCCCGGCCAGAGCGTCACGCTGCGCAGCGATGCCAATCTCGATCGCTTGACGGTTGTCCTGCCGGACGGCAAATCCGACCAGGTCGAACGCGGCAAACTCAACGCGTTCGTGTTCAGCGGCACGGACGAATTGGGGGTCTATGCCGTCGAGGAAAGCGGGAAGGCCAAGGAGCGGTTTGCCGTAAACCTGTTCGACTCGGCCGAAAGCGACATTCGCCCGCGAGCGCGAAAATGCCGTGAAGATTGGCTTTGTCGAGGTTGCGGGGCAATCGGCCCGGGAATCGGCCCGGCAAGAGGCCTGGCGGCCGCTCTTGCTGGCGGCTCTAGCTGTTTTGTTGCTGGAGTGGTATATCTACAATCGCCGAGTTTATCTGTAATCCCCAGTCGGCCAGTTTGTCGGTCGTCCAGCTTGCCAGCCATCCCGATGTAAGTGGCCCCTTGCGACGGCGAATCGGCGCGGCCGAAGTTGCCTCAAGGGAAGGTCCGCAGATCGTGCCTCGCGTTTGGCTGCCGGGTAGCGCACGGCGAAAAAGCAGCGGAAGAACCGCTCGCAGGAACCTACATGATTCGCAAAGTGGTCATACCGCGCCCGCACGAAGCGCCGCCGCGAGGCAGCGCCGCAGCCCAAGCGCAAGATCATCCAGCGGCTGGTCGAAAACCAACTGATCCGGCAGGTGAGCTATGAGGAGTATCGCGACAAGGTGCGGGACGTGTACGGCGGCAAGCAAGGCGCCTTGTTGGCCACAGCCAGCCTGCTGTCGCTGCACATCACGCTCGGCGATCGGTTGCTGCGCGAACGCAAGTTCGACCTGCGCGGCGCCAAGCAAATCCTCGACGTCGGCAGCGGCGCCGGACAAATCGCCAAACACCTGCTGAAGTACGCCGACCCGGGCGCCAGCATCACCTGCTGCGACCTGTCGCCGGAAATGCTTTGCCGTGCGCGGACGCGGCTGAAGAGTTCGGTGCCGCAGCACGTGGCGGCCGACCTGGCGCGGCTGCCGTTTGCCGACGAGAGTTTCGACTGCATCACCTGCGGCTATGTGCTCGAGCATCTGCCCGACGCGCGGCTGGGGCTGGCCGAGATGGCCCGGGTAATGGTTCCCGGCGGGCGAATGCTGCTGCTTGACCACCGAGGACAGCTTTTCGGGGGCCTGGACGAGCCGGCTGTGGTTTTGCCGCACGTACAATCGCCACGAGTTGTACCGCACCTGCCGCGACCTGGGCCTGGAGTGGCGCAAAGAGCTGTGGTTCACGCGAATGCACAAGTTATTCCTGCGCCGGCGGCATCTGCGTCGAGATCCAAAAGGTCGCCAGTTGAGCTTTCGGCGCGAACCAGCCGGCGGTCAACGACCGCCGGAGAGGGGACGCCGCGTTTCAGGCGCAGATCTTTCGTCGGCTGCGCTCTTAAAACAGCGTCTCGCGGGCCCAGCCGGTCGATGAGGAATGCGGCGGCTCGCGCGGTCCTTCCAGCCATTCGATGGAAATGATCCGCTCGGGCGCAATCGTGAAATGGACGCTGCCGCTGGTCTTCTGATGCGCAGTGCGAACCTCGTCGCTCAGCAGCCTGATCGAGCCCGGCGCCGGAGCGATGACGGCCGATTCTTCGCTGGCATCCACCAGGTTGAGGCCTCCCGGCCCCGAGCGGGCCAGGGCGCCCCACAAGTCGCGATAGCCGGCCGGATCGTGGGGATTGGCCGTATTGCAGGTGCGGATGTTGCACCGCGTGCCGACCGGATAACTCGACAAGACTTGCTTGAGCCGGGCCTGATCGAGCACGTCGATCGAAAGGATCTGATCGCGGCGGATGGTGTATTTGTTCGTGCCGCGCTCGCGCATCCGACGGACCCACACGGCCAGCGGCAGTTGCTTGGGATCTTCCAGCAGCGGCTTGCCGGCGGTGGCTTCGGTATTGGCTTCGATCAATTCGATTTTTTCCGCGTCGGCCGAAGCCACGGTTCCCCAATAATCGATCCGCTTCGCGGCATCGTCGGGGTTGGCTCGATCCCAAACGCGAATCGTACACCGTGCCCCGCCCACCAGTTCATTGGGAGCCGGTTGCGGAGTGAGCATGGCGCAGCCGGGCATCGCGGCCAGTCCTGAGATGACAAGCAGGCAAAGCGAACGGGCGGCCATGACTTCTCTCCCGTAATGTCGATTCGTCTTAGCGTTTTGTCCGCGGGGGCTTGCGCGTCGTCAGCTCGGCCGCCGGCCCCTGCGTCAAATAAGCGAACAAATCGCCCACCTCGTCCAGCGTGAGCGCGTTGAGCAAGCCCTCCGGCATGGCCGACGTCTTGCTGCGCGTGATTTCCTCGATGTCGTGCTTGGCGATTGCCAGCTTCTCGCCGCTGGCCTGAAGCACGATCACGGATCCGTCGCCGACGGGCGAAACCATGCCGGTGACGGTGCGGCCGTCGGTGGTCAGGATGGTCTGAGAGGCGTACTGGTCTGAGATGACTTGCGAGGGATACAAGATGGATTCGAGGATTTCCTTGCGTTGAAAGCGCCGGGAAACGGTCGACAGGTCCGGCCCGACCGTATCGCCCTGTTCGCCAAAGCGATGGCACTTGCTGCAATTGGCCTTGATGAACATGGCAGCGCCCCGCGTCGCGTTGCCGTGGCTCGGTTGCGGTCCGGTCAGATAACTGAGCAGTTCCTGGAACGTCCAGTGGCTCTGGACGACCTCCTGAGGGAGTTGCGGCTCGGGCATCTCGGGATATGTCTCGGCGAACCAGCGCTGCCAGGCGGCCAGCGCTTCGGCCCACGGGTCGCCGGGTTCCGTCAGGCGCCGGTCGGTCCACTTTTCCAACAGCGCAATCGCGTGCTGGCTGCCATTTTCGCGCAGCATCAGCCCGCGGATGATCACCTGCCGATAGGCTTCCGGCGCATCGGGCGTTTGGTCCACCCGGGCCAGCTTGAGCAGGATCTCCTGCGCGGCGGCGCCCTCGACGAACGACAGCGAGCGAATCAGCAAGGGCCAGTTGTCGCCGTCGGGTTGCTGGGCCAGTGCCATGGCGAGCATGACGCGGCGATCGGGTTCGTTCTCGTAGACTTCGCGCAAATAAGTCATGGCGCCCGGATCGCGGCTGCCTCCCAGCACGGCGGCGATGCCGATCCGCAGTTTGCGTGCGGCGTCGCTGTCGACCCGCCTGACGTCGCGGTCGAGTTTGACGATCTCGAGCAGCGTTTCCGTGGTCGGACGGTCCGGCAGCCGGGCCAGCACCGACAGTGCCGACGTGGGCCATTTGGCGCCGCCGGCCAGCACCGCCTGCCGCTGCTCTTCGTTGAGCCCGGCAAAGAAGTCGCGCGAGACGTTTTCGATGTAGCCGGCGAAGCTGTGTCCGCCCGGCATGCCCCGGGCCTCTTCGAAGAACTTGAGCATGGCCAGCTTGCGCTGCGTGTTCCAGCCGGTGGTCAGAAATCGGCGCACAGCGCCGCCTGCAAGCGCTCGACCGCCGGCGTATCGCTTTCCAGCACGCCGATCACGCGTTCGGCGGCCGTCGGCTCTTGCAAGTAAGCCAACACTCGGACCAGTTGGCGATTCATCCGCGGCTCTTGCGAGGGATATTCCTCGGCAATTTGGCTGCGCAGCTCGGGCACGTTCTTGCCGGTCAGCTTGCCGGCGACCAGCGCCAGTTCGACGACCCGCAGTGTGTCGATGAAGGCCAGGTCGCTCATGTAGTGCTTCATCATGTCGCTGGTCCGACTGAGGATCGGGTCGACCGACTTGTCGTCTGGATAGACGGCCAGCAGGGCCACGGATCCCATCAAGAACGCCCGCGTGTCTTCCGTCTCGAGCACTTCGTCCTGCCACTGGTTACGGTCGATCCGTTCCAGGGCGCGGCGGGCGGCCCAGCCCACGTGCCGGTCAGGGCTGCCCAGCAATTTGACCAGCCTGGGAATCGGTCCGGGTTGTGCGGCGCGGGCCAGCGACTCGCAAGCCAGCCGCTGGACCAGCAGATCGGCATCGTCGAGCATCTCGCTCAGGCGTGTAGTCGACTCGTCGCCGGTGTGGATCCCCAGCAGATAGGCCGCTTTGGCCCGCACGCTGGGCTCGCGATCCCGCGAAGCTTTGATCAGCAAGGCCTGCGTGGGATGCGGCCCGAAGAGTTGCAACAGCTCGAGCGCGCGGACCCGATCGGCGGCGGGGGATTGCGAGTTCTCGATCAGGGCCAACAGCTCGCGCTGCCAGTCGCCGCCCATTTGTTTCTTGGTGATCGCGACTTGCTGCCGGGCCCAGGCGCTCAGCAGTTGCGGCTGTTTCAGCGCGGCGGCCAGACCTTTGTGCGTTTTCTTGAGTTCGGCCGGGACCTGCCCCTCCCAGACCACGCGATAGATTCCGCCTTCGGTGTCGCGGCCGCCGGTGCAGAAGTAGAGCCAGCCGTCGGGCCCGACCGAAATATCGGTCACGTTCAGCGGCTGCCCTTCCAGAAAGACTTCGCTGGAGGCCTTGTAGGTGGCGCCGTGCCGTTTCAGCTTGACCGCCAGGATGCGTCCGCGCGACCAGTCGCAAACGAACAGCGCATTGTGGTAGCGCTTGGGAAACATGTAATGGCTATAGACTTCGATCCCGGTCGGCGAGCCGCGGCCCATTTCGACCGCCGGAGGCAGGCTGTCCAGGTAGTAGTCGGGCCACTTGGCCCAGCCGCTGCGCCAGCCGAACTCGGCCCCCGGAACCACGTGGTTGACACGCGTCGGCCGGTACCAGGGCATGCCCAGGTCCCACTCCATGTCGCTGTCGGCGGTGAACAGCTCGCCATCGGCATTGAAAGCCAGGTCGTAGGGGTTTTGCAGCCCGCCGGCCACCAGCTCGACCGCCGTGCCGCCGGTGTCGGTGCGCAGGATCGAGCCGCCCGGGGCCTTGATCCCCACGGCGTGCCCGCTGGCGTCCTCGTAGCGGGGCTGGAGCAGGTCGCCTTCGTAATAATGGTGATACGGGCTCGACTCTTCGTATTCTCTTTCGGCGCGGGAGAAATTGCCCACGATGATGTACAGCAGTCCATCGGGGCCAAGCACCAGCGAATGCGGGCCGTGCTCGCCCATCTCGCCGGCAAATTTGACCAGCGGCTCGACCTTGTCGGCGCGGCCGTCGTGGTCCTGATCGGACAAGCGGTAGAGTGCAGTTCCGTCGGGTCCCTGTCCGATGGCGAACACGTTTCCGCTGACGGTGAGCAATCCCTGGCAGCCTTTGACTTCGTCGCAGTAGGTCGAAACGGTGTCGAGCACGCCGTCGCGATCGTCATCGCGGATCAGGATCAAAGGTCCGTTTTCGCGCGAGGCGATGATCTGTCCGAACTCGTCGAACGTCATCGCGATCAGCGATCCGGTCTGCTTGGGATCGATGACCCACTCCACGCTGAACTGGGGCAGCAGCTTGAAGCGGCCCTTCTCGCCACTGACGGTCACTTCGTTGCCCCAGGGGAGCGTGGCCCCCATCTTGCCGAAGCTGCGCGCGGCCAACCATTGAGAATCGTTGAATCGGGTCTTTTGCCAGCCCACGAATTCTTTCAGCACGGCCTTCCAAGTGGCGTCGGTCGAATGCGTGACCTGCGTGCCGCCTTGTTGTTTGACGAGCACCCGGGCCACAAGTCCGGCCGAGCCTTGGTCGCGGTTGGTGGCCTTGACGGCGATGGTGTTGGTGCCCTGCACGAGCTGCTCGGTAATGTCGTAGACGTCCAGGACTTTCCAATTGCTGCCCGTGCCGACCTGATGACCGTTGACGAACAGCTCGTAGCGGTCGTCGCAACCGATCTGGATTTCGCCCTGTTCGGGCGTACCCAAGGTGAAAGTCTTGCGGAAGTAGCAGTCGCCCGGAGGCGCCAATTCTTTTTCGTAGGCCGGCGACCAGATCCACTCGGCCTCTTCGGCGTGAACCGATCGGCCGGCGGCCCACGTAGAAAGGATCAGCAAGGCGGTTGCCACGAGCCGATGGCCGCGGAATTGCCAGTGGCCCCTCGCCTTCAGGACGCATCGCATAACGGACCTCGCAAAACTACGGAGGATAACGGCCGTTCTGCCGGCCGACGGATTGGATGTGGACGCGCGCAAAAAGGGATCTTGGCGGCCAATGCGGGGGCATAGGGTAGCGAGCGGCGCTAAACCGGGCAACAGAGGTTTGTTGCGCTTGCGTGGGGGGTAGTCGTGGCCGGCTTTTTTGTGCCCCCCTCCGGCAAGCCGGCTGCCCAAACAATCGTTGCGAAGCAGAGCTTGCACCCCGCCGATCGCCGGCGGGCTTGGCAGGCACGGCACGGCGGGCGCAAGCGGCGGTCAGGCGGTCGGGACGACTCGGCCCTGGCCCGGCGGCGCCGGAAACCTTGACCGTTCGCAAAGCAAGCTATAGCATGGCTTTACTCCAAGGGAGACGGCGGACTTTAGTGCGTACGATTTGACCCGCGACGACTGGAATTTACCGCCATCAAGGCGGCTTGGACGGAGAACCTTATTTTGCACCAGCCAAACGCCATCCCATCAACGAAGCAGACCCGCCGAATTGCCTTGTTCTGGGCAGTGCTGACGCTTTCGGTGTCGCTGTCGGGCTGCACTTACCAGTCCGATCCTTTGACTTCCTCGGCGGCCGCAGCCCCGCCGGCCGCAAAACCGGCCGCCGACGACAAGCTGGCCAAAGCCAGTCCGGCGGAGCCGATGAATCGGGACCTGACCCGGGGCGGAGTGAAGCCGGCCAAAGAGGACACCCTGGCCCTGTTTTACGGCGACGATCCGGACACGCTCAACCTGCTCACTTCGAACGACACGACCAGTCGCGGATTTCAGCGCGAAGTCTATGAAAGCTTGTGCGATCAGAAATTCGACAATCCCGACGAGTGGGAGCCAGCCCTGGCCGAGTCCTATACGTTCGACAAGGACAAGCTGGAATACACGTTTCACTTACGCAAAGGGGTGAAGTGGCACCCCATGACCTTGCCCGACGGCAAGGCGCTGCCGACCAAGGAGTTTACGGCCAAGGACGTGAAGTTCACGTTCGATTGTATTTTGAACAAGCACATCGAGGCCGCCGCGCTGCGCAGCTACTACGAGGATCCGGACGCCAAGAACGAGGCCGATCGTTACAAGATCAAGGTGACGGTCGTCGACAACTACACGGTCAAGATTCGCTGGACGAAACCGTACTTCATGGCCGATGACTTCACGCTGGGTACGCCGATCCTGCCTCGGCACGTCTATTCCGTGGACGCCCACGGCGAGCCGATCTCCTTCGACTTCGGCAGCAAGGAATTTGCCGACGGATTCAACAATCATTGGGCCAACACCCGGATGTGCGGCACCGGGCCCTTGATCTTCGAGGTGTGGACGAAGGAAGACCGCGTAACGCTGAAGCGCAATCCCGACTACTGGGGCCAGCCCTACGACTTCAGCCGCGTCATCTATCGACACATCTCGAATCCGAATACCGCTTTGCAGCAGGTCCTGCAAAACGAGTTGGACTGGGCCGCGATCCCACAGAAAGACCACTTCATCCAAAGCCAAACGCATCCGAACGTCGAGTCGGGGAAAGTGGTGCTGGAGAAGTTTACCTATCCGGGCTATCGCTACCTGGGCTTCAACCAGGCGCGCGATCTGTTCAAAGACAAGCGCGTGCGCTGGGCGATCAGCCACGCGGTGCCCGTCGACCAGATCATCGAAAAGATCTATTTCGGACTGGCCAAGCGGTTGACCGGTCCGTTTCTGCCCGGCAGCTCGGCCTATGACAGCAGTTTGCAGCCCGTCAGCTTTGATTTGGAAAAGGCCAAACAATTGCTTGATGAGGCCGGCTGGAAAGACAGCGACAACGACGGCATCCGCGACAAAGAGATCGACGGCAAGCGCGTACCGGCAAAGTTCGATCTAATCATCTACTCCGAGAGTCCGCAGTACCTGACGATTGCCGAGATCATCAAAGAGAACTGCCGGATGATCGGCGTGGAGGTGCAGATTTCGCCCACCAAATGGGCCCTGATGCTGCAAAAACTGCGCAAGAAAGAGTTCGACGCGTCGATCCTGGGTTGGGGCACGGAATGGAAGAGCGATCCGTTCCAAATCTGGCACGGCAGCCAGGCCGATGTGCCCGACAGTTCGAATTCGATCGGTTATAAGAACCCCCAGGTCGACAAGCTCATCGATCAGCTTCGGGTCACTTTGGATACCGAGGAGCAGAGCAAGCTGTTTCACCAGATTCACCAGTTGATCTATGAAGATCAACCGTACACATTCTTGTTCTCGGACGTTGCGACCGCCGGCCGGGATGCACGGATTCAGAACGTCAAGTTCTACA
Source organism: uncultured Planctomycetia bacterium (assembly GCA_963699445.1). GTDB lineage: Bacteria > Planctomycetota > Planctomycetia > Pirellulales > PALSA-1355 > CAWCAX01. The sequence goes on along the minus strand of CAVOTX010000008.1, from coordinate 606,826 downwards.
AGATCCGCCCTGGCTTCGACACGCGGGAGTGGTTCGCTCGCCAACCGCGCAGCGGCGGTTGATTCCCCAGCCCCTGACGGAAGCGCGCGGGCCGGCACCTGCAGCCGCGCGAAAGGTGCGCCAGCGTGTGGACCTACATTATTCGGCGATTGCTGTTGATGATCCCGACGCTGTTCGGGGTCACCTTGGTGTCGTTCGTGATCATGCAATTGGCCCCGGGCGATCCGATGCTGGCGCAGATCGATTCGGGCGGCTCGGCCGGCCAGTCGACACAGACTCGCGAGGCCTACCTGATCCAGAAGCGGGATCTGCAGCTCGACAAGCCGATCCTGCTGAACGTCGATGACTTCCGCGACTATCGCGCGCGATCCGCGCCTGTGCGCATTATCTGTCGCTCACGCCGTCGCAGGTAACCAAGGAACTGCCGGCTCTGACGGACAAGTCGCGTAGCGAGGATGACGAAGAGCGATCGGCATTGCTGGAATCGCTGATCAAAGACTTTCGCAACAAGCTCGCCAGTCCACAGCAACAGGCTTCGCTGGCGGCTGCCGTGCTGGCCTACGTGCGGACCTATTGCGAGGACACGGGCAGCCACGGTGTGCCGGCGGCGATTTCCATCCTGGAATCGAAGGCCGATCTGCACGAGAAGATCGGCGCGATCCGCGCGCTGGAATTCATGGTTCCCGATCCGTTCGAGTACACCTTCTCGCGCACGCCGCTACCCGCGGAGGCTCCGCAGGTGGAAATGACCTGGCGGATCTGGTGGCAGCGCAACGAAGGCAAGTTCCCGCCGCTCGATCCGGACCGCAAGCAGGCTCTGGAGGAACAACTGGCCGCCATGGTCGCCGAGCCGTCGCGGGAAAAGCTGTTCGAGCAGTTGGAGAACTACGACCGGGACGACACGCCGTTCTTCATCGACGTGCTGCTGGCAGACCGGTCGCTGAAGGAAAAATCGATCGCGGCCATGTTCCTGTTGCTGTACAACAACAAACCGCTGGAGGTGGACGTGCCGCTCGACGCCACGCCCGAGCAAGTCGAGCGGGTGAGCGAAAATTGGCAGGCTCATTACGAGGCTAACCGTGCGGAATATCAGATCAGCACGCCGCGGAAGTTGTGGAACTTCGTCGCCGATACTCAATACGCGCACATGGTCTGGCGCTTGGCGACATTCAACTTCGGGCGCTCGGCGCTCAAAACTCGGGAACCGGTGAGCGAAAAACTCTGGAACGCGGTGGTCGTGTCGGCGCCGTTGATGATCATGGCCGAGTTGTTCATCTACCTGGTGGCCGTGCCGCTGGGGATCGTCTGCGCCGTGAATCGGGGCAGGTTGCTCGACCGCTGCATCTCGCTCGGATTGTTTCTGTTGTATTCGATTCCGGCCTTTGTGGCAGGAATGCTGTTCCTGTTGTTCTTCTGCTATGGCGATTACCTGAAGATCTTTCCCATGGAACGGTTGCATTCCGAAGGCGCGGAATCGCTCGGCCCGCTCAACTATCTCTTCGATTACTTGTGGCATGCCGTACTCCCCGTCACTTGCCTCGCGCTATTCAGCCTGGCGGGTCTGGCCATGTATTCCCGCTCGAGCATGCTCGACGTGATCAATCAGGATTACGTGCGCACGGCGCGTGCCAAAGGACTTTCGCAGCGCACGGTCGTTCTCAAGCATGTGCTGCGCAACGGAATGATTCCCATCATCACGCTGTTCTCCGGGTTTCTGCCGGCCATGCTGGGGGGCAGCGTGTTGGTCGAGTATCTGTTCAACATTCCCGGCATGGGCCGACTGAGCTTCTTTTCGATCGAGCAGAAGGACTTCCCCACGCTGATGGCGCTGATTTACATCGATGCCATCGTCGTCATGCTCAGCATCCTGCTGACGGACGTGCTGTACGTGCTGGTCGACCCGCGAATCAGCTTCGCGAGCCAGGGGGCAGCGAAATGACCGGCAACGAAACCTACCTGGACATCGTCTGGCAGCAGTTCAAGAAGAACCGCCCGGCTTGCTGGGCGCTGTGGATGATGGTTCCGCTGTTCCTGCTGGCGATCTTCGCCCCGGCGATCGCCTCGAACCAACCGTTCGTATTTCGCGATGGAACCGCGCGGATCTATCCCTGGTTTTCTGCCTTGTTCAACGCCCCCGAGATCGCCGATTACATTTTCAACATGGCGCTGGTCGGATTCTTTCCCTGGCTGGTGTTGTGTGTCGCGACCGAGATGTGGGGGCGCATGCGCGGGCTCTCGGGGCGTCAGCGGATGGCCCTGATGATCGGCGAGTTCATACTGCTGCTCGCCCTGCTGTGCGCGGCTATTTGCAACTCCCCAACTGCGCCCCGCCAACGCGCATTACGCGCGGAACTTCAGCCAACAGGAATTCCGGTCTCCCGAGAATTGCCACGGCCTTTACCCCCCGATTCCCTTCGGGTCGACGGAAATCGACCTCGATGCGGCCTTCGAGCCGCCGCTGTTTCGCAAACCCACCGAGCCGCTGGACCGAAGCCAACGACGGCTTCGTCCACCTGCTTGGCACTGATAATACCGGACGCGACGTGTTGACGCTGATGTTGTATGGCACGCGGATCAGCATGACCGTGGGCTTCGTGGCGGTGGGCATCTACGTCACGGTGGGGGTGATCCTGGGCGCGCTGGCCGGATACTTCGGCGGCGGGCTCGACATGCTGATCTCGCGGATCATCGAGATCGTGCTGTTGTTTCCCTCATTCTTCTTGATCTTGACGCTCGTGGCTCTGATCGGCCCCAGCATCTACATCATTATGGTCGTCATCGGGATCACCGGCTGGCCGACGATCGCCCGGCTCATTCGCGGCGAAGTGCTGAAACAGCGCGCGATCGACTACACGATGGCCGCGCAAGCCTTGGGTTCCTCGCACTTGCGGATCGTACTGTCGCCACATCCTGCCGAATTCCCTTTCCCCGGCCCTGGTCGCGGCCCCGTTTGGAATCGCCGGTGCCATCATCACCGAAGCCGGCTTGAGTCTGCTGGGTTTCGGCGTGCGGCCCCCCACGCCCACCTGGGGTACGCTGCTCCGCTTGGGAAACGGAAACTATCACTACTGGTGGTTGATCGTCATCCCGTCCCTGGCAATCTTTGTCACCGTCACGGTGTTCAACCTGGTGGGCAATGGACTGCGCGACGCTATGGATCCAAAACTGCGAATCTAGTCTGCCATGTCCAATCCCCTCATCACCGTCGAAAACCTCAAAACCTACTTCTACACCGATGCCGGTGTGGTTAAGGCGGTCGACGACGTCTCGATCACCATCCCCAAGGGCAAGACCCTGGGCCTGGTCGGCGAGTCGGGCTGCGGCAAAAGCGTCACCGCCATGTCGATCATCCGGCTGATCTCGCCCCCCGGCCGAATCGCCGGCGGCCGTATCGTCATGCACGCTGCTCAGAACGGCTCGTCCGCCCGCGCTGCCGGGCCCCATGCCGGCACAGCGGCCGGCGCCGGCGGCTCGCTGGTGTTGTCGGAATTGCCCGAGCGCGAAATGCGCCAGGTGCGCGGAGCCCGCATCTCGATGATCTTCCAGGAACCGATGACCTCGCTCAATCCGGTGTTTACCATCGGCTCGCAGATCATGGAAGCGATCGTGCTGCACCAGAAGGTCGGCAAGCAGGAAGCCCGGAACCGCGCCATCGAGATGCTCCGCAAGGTGAAGATTCCGGAGCCCGAGCGCAGGATCAAGGATTATCCGCACCAGTTCTCGGGAGGCATGCGGCAGCGGGCGATGATCGCCATGGCGCTGTCCTGCACGCCCGAGTTGCTGATCGCCGACGAGCCGACCACGGCGCTCGACGTCACGATCCAGGCCCAGATCCTGGATCTGCTGCGCGAGTTGCAAGCCGAGGTCGGCATGTCGATTCTGATGATCACGCACGACCTGGGCATCGTGGCCGAAATGGCCGACGACGTGGCGGTGATGTACGCCTCGAAAGTGGTCGAGTACGCACCCGTGGCCGAACTGTTCGCCCACCCGTTGCATCCGTATACGGCCGGGCTGTTCAGCTCGCGTCCCGAGCCGGGCAAGCCGAAAGAGCAAAAGCTGAGCACGATTCCCGGCATGGTGCCCAGCCCGCTGCGGTTTCCGCCGGGTTGCAAGTTCCATCCGCGCTGCGGATATTGCCAGGACGTCTGCCGCAGCGACGAGCCGGCGCTGCGCGAGATCCGGCCCGGGCATTTCGCCCGCTGCCATTTTGCCGGCGAGCTGGATTTTTCCCGCGGCAAACCGTAATGCAGAAATGAAACCGCCAAGGCGCAAAAGGCGCAAGAGAGAGCATGAAGAGAGATAGCCATAAGAAACACAAAAAGTGAGGACGAGGTCAAACCGAAAGACACCAACGAGGCGCAGGCACCGCGCTCTTTTGTGCTTTTCGTGGCCATTCTTCCCCGTTCCGAATTCCCCATTCCGATTTCCGACTTTCCCCAACCGTAACTACCTTGACCAAATCGCTCCTTGACGTTCAGCACCTGAAAAAGTATTTCCCGGTGCGCCGCGGCGTGCTGGCGCGCACGGTGGCCCAGGTGAAAGCGGTCGACGACGTCTCGCTGCAAATCGCCGAGGGCGAGACGCTGGGCCTGGTCGGCGAGTCGGGATGCGGCAAGACGACCGTCGGCCGCACGCTGCTGCGGCTGATCGAGCCTTCGGCCGGCAAGATCCTGTTCGAGGGCCAGGACCTGACGGCCACGCAGGGCGGCGCCTGCACGCGCTGCGCCGCAACCTGCAAATCGTGTTTCAGGACCCCTTCAGCTCGCTCAACCCGCGGATGACGATCCGCGGCATCGTCGAAGAGGGGTTGATCGTCCACAAGATGGGCAACCGCAAAGAACGGTTGGAAAAAGTCCAGCAGACGCTGGAGCAAGTCGGGCTCGACCCCAGCTACATCAACCGTTATCCGCACGAGTTTTCCGGCGGCCAGCGGCAGCGGGTGAGCATCGCCCGGGCGCTGGCCATCGACCCGCGCTTCATCGTGCTCGACGAGCCGATCTCGGCGCTCGACGTGTCGATCCAGTCGCAGATCGTGAACCTGCTGGTCGAGCTGAAGCAGCGGCGCAAGCTGACCTATCTGTTCATCTCGCACGATTTGTCGGTGGTGGAATACATCTCCGACCGCGTGGCGGTGATGTACCTGGGCGAGATTGTCGAAACGGCAACCAGCCGCGAGCTGTATCAGCATCCGCTGCATCCTTACACGCTCGCGCTGCTGTCCTCGATTCCGACGCTCGACGCGACGAAGAAAAAAGTGCGGATCGTGCTGCCCGGCGACGTTCCCAGCCCGATGAACCCGCCGCCGGGCTGCCGCTTCCATCCGCGCTGTCCGCTGGCGATGGACGTCTGCCGCGAGCAGTCGCCGCGCGAGCTTGGCGCTCTCGGGGCATGCGGTGCGGTGCCATGCCGTGGATCAGGAGCTGGCCCGTTTGGGCGAAGACACGGCCGCTGTGAGCGACTCGATCGCTCGGCAGGTTGCGGCCAAGGGCCAGCCCACGGCCAAGGGCAAGCTGGAAGCGGCCAGCCAGGGGTGAGGGCGCGGGCAGTGCCGCCGGAATGCCGCGAATACGCGCTGTTGAGCCCAGCGGCGGCGGCCGGTGGGGGCCTGACAAATCGGCGCAGCCTCAACTCCAGACGCCTGTGCGCGAGAAGCCTCCCGCGGGCCCAGCGGAAGTGCGCGGCGGATCGCGCTGGTTTCGCTGGCGCCGCCGCGGCCCGGCCTACTCGCAAGTGGGAATTCCCTGTTGTACGATAGCTGCGACACCCCTTGCGCCTGGCCGCTGGCCGGCGGGCGCTTCCCCCCACCGGATCATTCCTGCATTCAAGGCGGCTTCGCATGAGCACGGTTCGCACGCGGTGGTATCACGAGTTGACGCGATATCACTGGTTCGTGCTGATGGTGGCGGCGCTGGGCTGGTTGTTCGATTGCCTCGACCAGCAGTTGTTCAATCTGGCCCGCGTTCCGGCGATGCGCGACTTGCTGGCCCCGTCGCCGGGTGTCAAACCGCCCCAGGAGGCGATGGATTTTTATGGGCCGCTGGCGACGTCGATTTTTCTCATTGGCTGGGCCACCGGAGGGCTTTTTTTCGGCGTGCTAGGAGATCGGATCGGCCGAGCGCGCACGATGGTCTGGACGATATTGCTCTACTCGGCCTTCACCGGTTTAAGCGCCGTGTCGTTCGGGTTTTGGGATTTCGCCTTCTACCGCTTTTTGACCGGCTTGGGCGTCGGCGGCGAATTTGCCGTCGGCGTCGCCCTGGTCGCCGAGGTCATGCCGGACAAGGCCCGGCCCTTTGCGCTGGGCTTGCTGCAAGCGCTCTCCGCGCTGGGCAACATCTCGGCCGGAGTGATCAGCATTGGGTTAGGGGGACTCGAAGCCCGTGGCGTGTTCGAGAACTGGAGCTGGCAGGGCCAACAGTTTCACGTTTGGCGGATCATGTTCGTGGTGGGCATCGTCCCCGCCTTGCTGGCCATCGTCATCCGCCGCAAGTTGAAAGAACCCGAACGCTGGCAGGCCGCCGCTGCCGAAGCCGGCGCCGAGCGTAAACTGGGCTCGTACGGCGCCCTGTTTCGAGACCGCCGTTGGGCCAAGAACGCCATTGTCGGAATGCTGCTGGCATTCTCCGGTGTCGTGGGCCTGTGGGGGATCGGCTTTTTTACCCCCGACTTGCTTTCGTCGGTCTTCCGCAAGGCCTTCGAGGCGCAGGGTATGTCCGAGGCCAAGATATCGGGCGACCTGAAGATTTGGACCGGCTGTGCGTTCATTGTGCTCAATCTGGGCGCATTCTTCGGCATGAACGCCTTCAGTTACCTGACCCAATACCTCGGACGCCGACCCACCTTTGCCCTGGCCTTTGTGGCCGCGATGTTCAGCACCGCGGCGGTGTTTCTCTATCTCGACGCCGGCGGCGGACTGCTCGGCATGGTCAAGATGTTCTCGATGATCTTCGTCATGGGCTTTTGCCAGCTGGCCCTGTTTGGCGGATATGCGATCTACTTCCCCGAGCTCTTTCCGACCTATCTCCGCAGCACTGGAACCAGCTTCTGCTACAACGTCGGCCGGTTCGTAGCCGCGATCGGGCCTTGGACGCTCGGGTACCTGACCAGCAACGTCTACCAGCACGAACTGGAGCCGATGCGCAACGCCGGCGTGGCCATGTGCGGCGTCTTTCTGATCGGCCTATGCGTGCTGCCGTTCGCGCCTGAGACAAAGGGCCAGCCCCTGCCCGAGTGATGCGGCAAGATGACCGCGCGGCTGGCGATCGACCTGCGAGCCGGCCCGGCCTGTGCCGTCGAGACGCGAGCGACTCGCTCAGGCCGCCCGGGCAATCGGCGGCGATTCGATCGCCAGCGATTCGGTCGCGGGCGCGCCGACCGGCACCGTTTCGACCGGCTGGCGATTTCGCGTGATCCAGGTGAGCAGCGCCGGCAACATCACCAGCGAGCTGAACATGCAGCAGGTGACTGCAATCGTCAGCACCCGTCCCAGGCTCTGCAAGCCTTGATGGCTGGCGATCATCAACGAGCCGAAGCCGACGATTGTCGTCAGCCCGTCGACCAGCACCGCCACGGCCGTGCCCGGCGACATCCGATACGGGCCCGATTGCTCGCGAAACTCGTGGACGATGTGAACGCCGTAATCGACCCCGATGCCCAAGATCAGCGGCAGCGCGATCAGGTTGGCCGGGTTCAGCGGCACGTTGAGGTAACCCAACAGCCCATAGGTCTGGAACATGCCCACGGCCAGCGGCATCGCCGCGACCAACGAATAGCGCAGGCTGCGGAAATCGAGCACCAGCACGCCGATGATGACCAGCAGCGAGTAGATGGCCGCCTCCTGGTAGCTGCGCTTCATTTCGAACGAGGCTTCGTGGGCCTGGAGCGGGTTGCCGGTGACGTGCGGATCGACGCTGCGCACGTCCTTGACGAACTGGCCCAGGGCGGCCGCGTCCCAGATGTTGCCCTTGCCGTAGATCTTGAGCAGGTAGCGGCCGTTCTGTCCGACGAAACGGTGTACCAGGCTGTCGGGCAGGTCGCTCAATTGCGGCGGATCGGGGTTGGCGATCGAGCGCAACACGTGCAGCCGGCTCAGCAGGTCGCCGGCCATCTGCTGCTGGAATAGCGACACAAGCCGATAGCAATCGTAGAGCGGCATGCTGCGCATCAATTGGCGCACCTGGTCGAGCTGCCGGGCACACTTTTCCGCGCGTCCGCTGTGGGCGATCAGGGCCTGCATCTGCCCCAACACTTCGCCCAGCTTTTCCGGACGGTCGATCGGAATCAGCGGCGGCCGCTCGGGCAGCGTCGCCAAGCGCCGGCCGATGCGCTCGATGATCGGACGTTTCAGTTCATCGTCGACCGGCAGGAACGACACGATCTCTTCGGTCTTCTCGACCGTCGCGAGCGCGCTGAACTTGGCTTTGCGGGCCAGCAAGTCCGTGCGGTTGTCGGCGATCGACAGCGCGTACCACACGCTCTGGTTGCACTCCGAGAGCAGCTTGCGCTCGAGCTCCACGCTCTCCAGTCCCACGGCCTGCATGTTCAGCAGGTTGTTGTCGAACCACAACCGGCTTAATCCGACGGACAGGATCACGGTGACGGCCAGCGTGACCGCCAGCGTCAGCCGCGGGACCTTCATGAACGGCGCGATCCACTTATGAACGGCCAGGGGCTGCGGCATGCGCACGCCCCAGCCGCTGCGATCCATAAGCGAAATGGCGGCCGGCAGCAGCGTCAGCTCGGCGACGGCGCACAGCAGGATGCCGCCGCCGGCGATGATCCCCAGTTCGGCCACGCCCGTGAAGCTGGTCAGCCCGGCGCAAAAGAATGAGACCGCGGTGGTCAGCGCGCCGGCGGTGATCGCCGGGCCGGCCCCGCGCGAGGTTTCCATGATGGCCGATTCGCAATCGTGCGATTCGCCCCGCAGTTGCAGATAGCGGGCGACGTAGTAGACGCCGTAGTCGATGCCGATGCCGATCAACGTGACTGTGAACGTGACGCTCAAGATGTTCAGGTGTCCGACGCTGAGCGTGGCATAGCCGAACGCCCAGGCCATGCCGACCAGCAGGATGACGTTGGCCAGCAAGGCGTGACGGATGCCGCCGAATCCGGCGATGAACAGCAGCCCGACGCCGATCATCGAAATGAAGCTGGACCAGAACATCGACGACTGGCTGGTCCGCATCTCGTCGGATTCCATGATCGGCAAGCCGGTCAGGCCGATCTTGGTGTTGCGATGCCGCGTCTGCACCTGCGCGATCAAGGCCCGCAGGGCGTCGGTGGCTTCGCTGCCACCGGTAAAGCCGTTGTCGTTTTCGGTCGCCAGGCGCAGCAACACGAAACCCAATTGCCCGTCCTTGGCCAACAGGTAATCCGAATTCAGCTCGCTGAGCGTGGCGAATTGCTGCGGCATTTCCGGGAAGGGGGATTGGTAGCCGCCGCGCTGGCTGAGCGTCGACAGCAGGCTTCCCGTCAGGCGTTCGAGGTCTTCGGCCGAGCCGGCTTGCGGCATGGGTCCGCCTTGCGGCAGCGGCATGCCGGGCGGGCCTTGCGCAGCGGGCGGCACTTGTGTACCCGGCGCGACTTGCCCGTCTGGGGGCATCGACATGCCCGGCGGAATCGTCGTGCCGGCGGGGAGCGGCGCGCCGGGCTGCATGGCGGTTTGCATCCGCATCATCATGCCGGCGGCCATCTTGCCGATGCTCAGCCGCGACCAGTCGCCGGCCACAATCGGTTGGGCCTCGGCCAGAAAGCCGTCGATCGTGGTCAATTCTTCCGGGCTCAGGTAGTGCAAGCCCTTGGCGCGAATCTTGCTCAGATCCACTTCGTGCAGCACGGCATGGAACAGCCGGTCTTCGCGGGCCAGCGCCGACGAGAGTTCCTCGAGCACCGGCACCACTTGCTCTCGGCCGCTGCCTTCGACCACAATCACCGCGTCGTCCGCCTCGCCGAACTCCTTGATGTATTCGAGCCAGAGTCGGTTGTAATCGCTCTTGGGATTGACCAGGTCGAGGCGGCTGGTGCGGTAGCCGAGCCGGGTCCAGCTTAGCGCCAGCGCGACCAGCGCAAAACCGAGAGCCAAAGCGATCGTGGCCACCGGATAAGCGAGAATCAGCCGCGTGCCCCAAACAAAGGGCCGGGCCAAGAACGAATGATCGGCCGGAGTTTGTCCGTCCTTGGACATCGAGTGCCTCCCTGACTCGCCGCGCGCTTTTTTTGAGCGTTAGATGCCCAAAAGGACGGGCATTCTAGCGAGCCTGGATGAGGGACACAAGGCGAATCCGGCAAGGCGAAAATCTTCGCAAACCATTGCCCAAGACGCGATTGTACGTGCTAGCAGCGTGCCATCATTCCGGCAGCGGACGCCCCTTGGTCTCCGGACAGAACCAGATCAGCGCCAGGCCCACGACGTAGATCAGGCTCGTGACCGCGCCGGTGCGGGCGTAGTCCTCGCCGAATCGGTTCAGCAATTGTCCGCTGGCCAACGTGCCGACCGCCGCCAGCACCCGGCCAAAGTTATAAGCAAAGCCCTGGCCGGTGGCCCGCACGCGCGTCGGAAACAGCTCGGGCAAATAGAGCGGCAGCCAACCGTAAAAGCTGGCCGTAACGCACCCCGTGAGCATCACCAGCGTCAGATACTGCCTGCCGAATTCCTGGGGAAACCGGAACAGATAAGCGCACACGCCCAGCGATGCCAGCGCCAAACCAAAGTACGTTGCCCGGCGATTGGTCCATTGCGCCAGATACGCCGCCGCGACCGATCCCACAGTCGCGCCCGGCGCCGAGCAGATCTGCGTGTACGCGCTGGCCAGGGGCTGTCCGCCACTGAGCTTGTTCGCCCAAGCGGGCAGCCACTGGACCGAGCCCCAAGTGCCCAGCAGCGCGACGGCCCCCAGGCACGTGGCCAGGATCGTGCTGCGGGCAATGCCCGGAGCAAAGATATCTCTCACCCGCGCCGCCGGGGCGTGCTCGATCGCCTGTTGCCAGCGCGGCGATTCGGGCACGAACACGCGGATGAAAAACGTCAGCAAGGCCGGCGCAGCCCCCAAGAGCATTAGCAGCCGCCAGTAGGATTGATCCTCGCCAATCAAAGCGTCGGCCCAACCACCCGGCAAAACGCTGCCGTGCAAAAAGTTGGCCAGCGGAGCGCCGATTCATCGAGGTGGCCAATCCGGCCAGGGCAATCAACAAGAAGCCGATATTCGAGGCCGCTCCGATCAACGCCGCCATGGTGGGCCGCGATCGCGACGGCCAGACTTCCATCACCAGCGCCACGCCCAGCGCCCATTCACCGCCCATGCCCAGCGAGCCGATGAAACGCAAAATGGCCAATTGCCAGGGAGCTTGGGCAAACGCGCACAAGCCGGAGAAAATCGAGTACACCAGCACGCTCCAGGCCATCGCCCGCACCCGCCCGATGCGATCGCCCAACCAGCCAAAAACGATGCCGCCGCACGCCGCGCCCACCAGAAACGCCGCCGTGATGGCCGAAAGCCAGGTGCCGATGTGCTGGCTGGCCTCGGGCCCCATCAGCTCCTTAGAGCACGGCCGGGCCACGAGCGGAAACAGCCCCAGTTCGACGCCGTCGAACATCCAGCCCAAAAACGCGGCCAACAGCGCCATCCATTGTGCGCGGCCGATCCTCGCCGTGGGCACAAAATCGCTCGGTCCGCCGGATCGAGCTGGCTGGCTCATCAATGAATTCTCGGCGTGCGTTGTTTGCGCCACTGCGCAGGTGTCTTTGGCGTCGCTCTCGTGCCCGCGCAAGGAATCACGCCGGGCACGACGCGCTGGTTCAACCGGTGGACTGCAAGGGTGGTGTCGGAACGTCGAACAATTGCGCCACGATGTGATCCGGCGGCGGTGTGGTCAACAGACTCACGCCGACGCCGACGATGATCGAGGCCGACAGCGCGAACATGACCGGATGATAGCCCCACGGATAGTAGGAATGGAAGGCGGTATCCTGATCGATTTTCTGATCCGGCAAGATCAAGCCGGCAATCAGCAGCCCGGCGGTCGTTGCGGCTCCGGCGATCATGGCCGAGCCGGCTCCCGCGGCCGTCGCCCGCCGCCAGTAGGCCAGCATCAGGGCCGGCGTCGCAAACGTTGCCGCGCAGCCAGCCGCGCTGAAAACGACCAGGGCTTGCAAATAGCGCACCGGATGGATGTTGGCGGCCACGGCAATCACGCCCAGCAAAATCATCGCCAGGTGCGAAGCGCGGCGCAATTCGGACTCGCTTGCCCCGGGCCGGAAAAAATGCTGATAAACATCGCGCACCAGGCCCGAGGCAATCACTACCAGATACGCACTGACGGTCGACATCACCGCGCCGAACGGAGCCGCCAGAATCAGCCCTCCGATGAACGAGCCGGCCGGCAGGTCGCGGGTCACCGAGAGCGCCAGCCGCGGAATCACTTCATCGAAATTGTCCAGCGTCGGAAACACGGAGCGGGCCGAAATGCAGATCACCAGCAGCGGCAGATAGATCAGCAGGTTGTAGATGCTCAACAGCACGATCGAGCGCCGCAGAGTCCGCGAATCTTTCGTGGCCATCACCCGCACCATGCCCGTCGGCATGCCCACTCCGCCGAACACCCAGACCACAAAATACGACAGGGCCAGCGTCGGCGGCAGGAACTCGCGGCCCGTGGTGGTCGAGAAACCCGGCCCCGCGGCGAAACCCGGCCCCGTCGCGGCCACAGCCTGCCTGGTTGCCTGGCCCCAATCGGCCGCCGGCCGTGCAGCTTGCCGCGAATCGGATCGACTGACTCCCGGCACGACCAGACAAAACAAAACCATCACGCCTATGGCCATGAGCACGCTCTGAAACAAGTCGGTCCAGACCGAAGCCAGAAAGCCGCCGATCATCGTATAGCCGACGACGGTGAGCGAAAAAACCGCCAGGCCCACCAGATACTGCGTGTCGACCCCGCCAGCCTTTGCAACCCCGGCCGGCAGAGCGCCGCCCGACGCAGCCGGCCGCCGGGCCTGATCCTGGGCCTCGGCAAAGTCTTCGGCCAGGGCCAGCGAACCGGAGTTGGGCCAGGCCAGTTTCATCACGATGGCCCCGGCTTTGAACTGGGCAATCATCAAGAACGACATGATGACGATAATCAACAGCGACGCGACCAGGCCCAGCCGCGGGCTGGCGAACCGCGCGCGGAACAAGTCGGGCACGGTGATCGCGCCGGTCCGATGCGAAAGCTGCGCGAAGCGCTTGCCGATGATCGCAAATCCGCTTAGCGGCACGAGCATGTAACTGGCGATCCACAGCCCCACCACCCAGCCGTGCGAGTAAATCAGGGCCGGATAGCCCATGAACGTGCCGCCGCTCTGCACGGTCGCGGTCAGCGCCAGCGCCCAAGCACCCAGCCCGCGATTGCCGAGAAAGTATCCGGTCAGGAACGAACTGCGGGCGACGACTTTCTGAGCTTGCGTGCCGATCCAGACCGACACCGCAATCAGCAGCAGCAAGGCCATCAGCGCCTCGTAGCCCGTCGTCGCGCCCGATTCGTTCATGGCCGGCCTCCCGCAGCAGGCGAGCGCGGTGCGTTCGAACCCGGCGCGTTCGAACCCGGCAGTGGCCTGCCGACAGGCGAATTGGCGTCAGCCTGGCTGTCGTCGGGGGGCGCGTCGGCATCGCTGGCCAGTGGCGCGTCTTGCATCACGCACAGCGCGAACCAGGCGGAGACGATCGCGCAAACGAGCCAGGGCACGACGATGCCCCAAAATACCCAGTCGGGAAACCAGAGCACAAAACGCACGTCGTCGGCCGCCCGGCCATACCCGCAAAGCGTGCAATAGCCGACCGTGTAGATCGCAGCCGCGAGCCACAAGCCGAGCGTGAAGATGGCCTCGCGCCGTCCCGACTTCACGACTGGGTCTTCAGGCATGGCGGTCATCGGCCGGGCTTTCGATCGCAGCCTGAGCGCCGGCCGCCTTCCAGTGCTGCCAGGCCGACAGCACGACGGGCAGCACGCTGACCAGCACGATGCCGATCACGACCAGCTCGAAATTGTGCTGCACCCAAGAAATGCGGCCGAGAAAATAACCGGCCGTGGTCATCGAGACGACCCAGCCGATCCCGCCCACGACGTTGTAGGCTGCGAATCGTCGATACTCCATTCGCGCCACGCCGGCCACGAAAGGGGTGAACGTGCGGACCAACGGCACGAACCGCGCCAGTACGATCGCCTTGCCGCCGTGGCGCTCGTAGAACGCCTTGGCCGCCAACAAATGGCTGTGCTTGACGAACCGCAAGCGGCCGCGCTCGAAAACGTGCTCGCCCATTTGCAGGCCCACGTAGTAATTCAGCGCGTCGCCGACAATCGCCGCCACGCACAGCGCGCCGACGAGCAAGGAATATTCGAACACCTCCTGGCTGGCCAGGAACCCGGCGGCAAACAGCATGGAGTCGCCGGGCAGGAAAAATCCTACGAGCAGCCCCGTCTCGCTGAACACGACCGCGCTGAGAATGGCATAGCTGACCCACTCGGGCCCGCCCAAGTTGACCAACTCTTTGAGGTTTTCCGGCTTGGCCAAACCGATCAGCCATTTGAACCAGTCCAGGAGTTCCGTCATCGAGATCGTCTCGCGCCAAAGCGGGTGTGTTGAGCGTGAGCCGATTATAGTCAGCCCGAGAGTCGGGAGGAATTCGAAACAAGATTCCGCTCCGGCGGGGCGCAGCGCCGGCCAGCGCAGTGCGGCATGCCCGGTTTTCGAGTTGCCGTGAGCCGATTTCCTAGCAGCGGATGGTCTTTCGCTTCTTGCCCGCTTTGCCGGCAGCTTCGGCTTTTTCGATCGACGCGGTGGCCAGCCGCACCTTGCAGTCGGTTTCCCCCGTGTCGATGGAAACTTTGCCGATCTTTGCGGCCGTCGCTTTCGCCTGGCTCGACAATGGTTTTACGAACGTTCCGACGGCAATCACAAAACCGTTCATCGTCGAGCGCACCCGGTTCGGCGAGCCGTGAATTTCCTTGGCAATCCGTTGCAGAAGCCCCTTGATTTCCGCGAGGTCCAAGTCTTCGTCCGCCGCCGTTGCGACGATGCCCGAGTACGTACACCAACCGCACGATGCCATGGACTCGTGCCCGGACTGGATCCACTTCGCTGCGAGTTCGCGAGCCTGCCCGCTCTCAACCGCCACCCAAGGAACCGCATATTCGGCAATCAACGGCAGCCCGTCGGCCGCCTTGGCCCAGCCGTCCAATTGTTTGTTGGTCATTTTCGAGCCGTCGGCCATAATGCCGGCCAGGTACATTGCATCCACATTGCCGGTGTCATAAAGATCGGCGGCAAGTTTTTGATCGCCTTTGATTCGTTTGGCGACGATCTTGAGATTGGCCACGCTGACGCCGAAGACGCGATCGGCCGGCAGGCCGTGACGCACATAGATCCTGCGCGTGCTTTCGCTGCCGTGCGCTTTCAGTTCGGCCAGGATCGACTTGACGGTTTCCATGCCTGGAACTCCAAGATAAAAGCAGCAAACCGAGGGCGCACTTTACCGGCAAGTGTCAGACCATCTGTTTTGATCTATTCATGTGGCGCGGGAGTTTCGAAAAGTGCCCGCCCACCGCGGACCGCTTTCTTGCTATGATAAACGCTTTGCCGGCCTCTGGGAAAAGCCGTGGAACAAATCTTCGAAGACGTCGCGTGTACGGTCTGCGGCTGCGTGTGCGATGATCTGCAACTGACGGTCAGCGGCGGCCGCATCACCAAGGCCCAAGGCGCATGCAGTTTGGCCGAACCCTGGCTGCTCGGGCAAGACTCGCGCCAGCCGCCAGCGGCCGAGATCGACGGCCAGGCCGCGCCGGTCGAAGACGCCGTGCGCCGCGCTGCGGCCATCCTGCAGCAGAGCCGGTCGCCGCTGGTGTACGGATTGTCGCGCAGCAGCACCGATGGCCAGCGAGCCGCCTGCCGCCTGGCCGACCAGATCGGCGCCACCATCGACACGACCGCCTCGCTCTGCCATGCCCCTTCGATCATCGCGCTGCAAGCGGCCGGCGAATCGACCTGTTCGCTGGGCGAGGTGAAGAATCGCTGCGACCTGGTCGTGTTCTGGGGCTCGAACCCGGTCGTCAGCCATCCGCGGCATTTCGAGCGCTACTCGGCGACGCCCGAGGGAATGTTTTTGCCCGGCGGACGCGCGGATCGAACGCTGGTGGTCGTCGATGTCGAACCGACCGCCAGCAGCGCCTTGGCCGATCATTTTCTGCAAGTCGAGCCGGGCCGCGACTTCGAGGTGCTGTGGACGCTGCGAGCGCTGGTCCGCGGCGTTGCGCCCGCGGCCGATGCCCTGCTCGGCGCGCCGCTCGATCAGCTCGAGTCGCTTGCCCAGCGGATGAAGTCCTGCCGCAGCGGAGTGGTTTTCTTCGGCCTGGGCCTGTCCCAGTCGGGCCTGGGACACTTGAACGTCGAGGCCCTGTTGCGGCTGGTCACCGAATTGAATGCCCATACCCGGTTCTATGCGCGGCGAATGCGCGTGCCGGGCGACGTGGCCGGTGCGGACAGCGTGTTGTGTTGGCAGACCGGTTATCCTTTCAGCGTCAACTTGAGCCGTGGCTACCCGCGCTACAACCCGGGCGAGTATTCGGCAGGCAACTTGCTCGAGCGGAGCGAGGTCGACGCCTGTCTGCTGGTAGGCAGCGAAGGCACCCAAGCGCTGTCTGCGGCCGCGCACCGCCGGCTGCGGCAAATACCGATCGTGGCCTTGGACTACCCGACGGTCGATTCGTCGCCGCCGCCAGCCGTTCGATTCACAACGGCCGTTTACGGGATTCACCGCCCTGGCACGGCCTACCGGATGGACGAGATTCCGATTCCGCTACGGCCGGTGCTGCCCAGCGGCTATGCGTCCGACGGCGAGATCCTGCGGCAGATCGCGGCCTGCTTGTCGGTCGAGTAAAGGAGGGGAAACCGCAGAGACGCCAAGGGCGCGAAGAGGAAGGACGGAATGGAACCACAAAGGCACACGGCGTCGAAGCGGAAATCCTTAGCGGGTCCGTCGCGACGCCTGTCGGAATGAGGCCCCGAGTGTTCCGCGTCCGTCCCCCGTATCCCCGGCTTCATCCCCCTATCCCCTTCCTTTCGACCGTGGCCTGCCGCATCCGCTGTTCGTTAGCGCAAGCTGCGATCGGCGAACGATTTTCATCCGCCATTTCTTGGCTTTTGGCGGCTGCGCGGTAGAATGCTCGACGGAACAAGAGCATTTCTTTTCATCACTCGATGAAGGACAGAGGAGGCCAGGCGATGCGTGCGCGCAAGCTTCGATGCTGCGCAGTGGTTGCCGCTGCGCTGGGTTGGTTGGGCAGCAGGTCGTTTAACCAAGGCAATGTCCGGGCCGCCGACGAGGCGCCCAGACTCATCAAGGCGCACGAGGTCGCCCGGGGTAGCGAGCTGTTCGTGCGGGCCTGGGGGCCGCGAGATGCTCGCTGCCGCAGCGAAAAGGCGAGCTCGCCGCTGTCGGGAGACGGACTGGGCCCGGTCTACAACGACACCTCGTGCGCGGCGTGTCACAGCCAGGGCGGCGTCGGCGGCGCAGGTCCGCTCGACAAGAACGTGCAAATCCTCGTGTTGCGCAAGAACACGGCAGCGCACCGGCGAACGACTGCATCCGGGTCTTCCGCAGGAGGGAAGTGCCACGGTATTGCACCGCTCGGGCATCCTGCCGAGCTACGTCAAGTGGCGACAAAATCGGCTCAATCTGGCGGACACGGTCTTCGAAGCACATCTGGTCTTTGACATGCTCGCGGCGGGCCTGCCGACAGATTCTTCCGACAGAAAGTTACTTGCATCGCTGGCGGAAAAACTCTCTCGCGAGTCTGAGATCCGAATTGAACGCCCGATCCAGTTCGAAGGCTTGCGGTTTTCGCAGCCGCCGCTGTTTCTTACGGAGCGCAATCCGCCGGCCCTGTTTGGCGCCAGCCTGATCGATGCGATCCGCGACGGCGCGATCCTGGCGGCGGCTCAAGTCCAACGCCAAACATCACCGCGTGTTGCCGGCCGCGTTGTGCGAACCCGCGACGGACGCATCGGCCGCTTCGGCTGGCAAGCGCAGCAGGCGACCCTGGCCGAGTTTACACTGACGGCCTGTGCCGTCGAACTGGGCCTGACCGTGCCCGGTCACCCGCAGGCCAGCGATCCACAACGTCCCACCGATCGTGCGCCGGGCCTGGATATGATTCAAGACGATTGCGATGCCTTGATTGCCTTCGTAGCGTCTCTCGCGCCGCCGCGAGAGCAAGTGGCGCGCACCGACACCGAGATGGTGAGCACGGGCAAGCAGCTTTTCTCGCGGATCGGCTGCGCAGATTGCCACCTGCCGGAGTTGGACGGCGTCAGAGGCATCTACAGCGATCTACTATTGCACAACATGGGGCACCAGCTTGCCGGCGAGACCGCGGGCGGCTACGGAGCGTTCGTGTCGGTGCCGCAGCGAGACGATTCGCCGGCGGGCCGATTTGTATGCCGGGAGTGTGGTTTCGGCGCCGCCCTGGTGGATCATTCGGCCGCTTTCGAGTGCCGCACCCCTCCGCTGTGGGGCGTGGCGTCGAGTGCGCCCTATCTGCACGACGGCCGCGCCGCGACGCTGCGCGACGCGATCCTGATGCATGCCGGACAAGGCGCGGCCGCTGCCGCCGAATTTCAAGCACTGGATGAACAGCAGCGGCAGTTTTTGTTCATATTCCTGAACTCGCTCGTCGCTCCCAGGGTGTCCGATGTCATCTCGTCCGACGAATTGCCGGGCGCGAGCCCGACGGCCGCCGCGCCGCCGCACAAAAAGCCGTTGCCCGCGTCGTTCAAGCCGCGCCGGCAACGAACCGCCGGGAACAATAAAACGTGAGTGTTTGACGTCATCCGCGAAAAATGCGAAAATTCTCGCTCGGAGCCCAAAAAATGCTGACGCGAAACTCGCTGCAGTGCTGTCTGGCGGCAGTTGTTTTTTCCGCGGCCAATCCGCTCTTGGCCGCCGATCCGGCTGCACCCGATCCGGCCGCCGTCGCCCGCGGACGCGAGCTGTTCGGCCGCGTCTGGCAACCGCACGACGAGCGGTCGCCGGGGGGCGACGGGCTGGGGCCCGTGTTCAACGACACATCCTGCGCCGCCTGCCACAATCAGGGCGGGCTGGGGGGCGCCGGGTCCAGTGGGCACAACGTCCGCATCCTCACGATTGCCGCCGCGACCGCGCCGCATAAGAAAGGGCTGCTCCATCCGGGCTTCAAAACGCAATCGAGCGTCGTCCTGCACCACGCCGGCGTCGAACGGCGCTACGAGGCCTGGCACGATCGTCTTGTCGGTCGTGCGGAGCGGGCCACGGCCGAGGCCGACGTCGAAACCCAGCAGGTTCCTCCGCAGCTTCGCATCGCGATGAAAAACTACCAGCAAGGCCTCGAGCACGGAGCCAAGGCCTTGACAGCGATCACCGGCGCGCCCGACCCCTTTGGGGTCGAAGGGCCCGGCGCGGGCGGCCGACGCGGTAACTGGGGCCCGAACTTCGCTCGGTTGTTGGCCGACACCCAGCCGGCGGGCACGCTCAGTGTGTCGCAGCGCAATTCGATCGCCCTGTTCGGCGCCGGTTTGATCGATCGGATTCCCGAGTCGGCGATCGAAGCGGCCGCCGCCCAGGAGTTGGCCCAGACGCCGAGAACCGCCGGTCGCGTGGCAAAACTGCCCAACCAGCGAATCGGCCGCTTCGGCTGGCAGGCTCAGCAGGCCTCGCTCGCCGACTTTGCTCTCACGGCCGCGGCCGTCGAATTGGGTCTGAGCGTCCCCGGCCATCCGCAAGCCGGCAACCCGCTCAATCCCAAGTATGAGTCTCCGGGCCTGGACATGACGCTGGACGAATGCGTCGCGCTGGTGGCCTATCTGACAGCGTTGCCGCGGCCCCAGGAGCCGCGGGCGGTCAATCCGCTGCTCGCCGCTGGGCGCGGGCTGTTCCAGCGGATTGGCTGCGCCGATTGTCACCGTCCAAACTTGGGAGACGTCAGCGGGCTGTATAGCGACTTGCTGCTGCACGATCTGGGATCGGACTTGCAAGCCAGCGGCTACGGCGCGTTCGTGCCCGACGCGGTCGCCGCTCAGCCGGCCGATCAATCCTGGCACAGCGACAGCCAGTGGCGCACGCCGCCTTTGTGGGGAGTGGCTTCGAGCACTCCCTACATGCACGACGGCCGCGCGGCTACACTGCGCGAGGCCATCCTCTTGCACGGCGGCCAGGCCGAGGCGTCAGCCGATCAATTTCGCCAGCTTGCGCCGGCCGAGCAACAGGACCTGCTGGACTTTCTCGGCTCGCTCGTCGCGCCGGTGGATGCCGAGCCGGTTGCGGCCGAACCGGTCCACAGGGCCCCTTCGCGCTCGCCCAAGCCGGCACGGCTGGCGACAAAGCGCGCACGACAGATCGACGACAACCCCTAGCATCGTCCGCCAGGGCAGGGTATAGGATTACTATCCTTCCTATTTCCCTCAAATCCCGCGGCGGCCACGCGTGCTTCGAGTTGCCGGCCTATACTGTCTGTTGATTGTTGCGATGACAGCCGCTGCGCGGCCGGCCCCCGCCGCTGCGCTGGAGGACGCGGTCGCGCGGTTCGACGCCCTGCGTGGGCGGTCGGCCGAGGCGCTGGTCGAGATCGATCTGAAACCGCTTGCGCCGGCCGCGATCGCCGTTGATCAGGCCGCGGCCGAGCTGATCAACGACCCGGATCTGCGCCCTGAAGCGCTCTTGTCGAAAGCCGACCGCATGTTGGCGGCCAAAGCCCGGCTGGACAAGGGGCTGGACGAGCTGTTGGCCCTGCGGACATCGCTGGGCCGCTTCGAGCCGGCCGATCAGCAGCGGACGGCGATCCGCAATTGGCTGCAAGTCGTCTCGCGCTGGATCGACGCGGCGGGCCGTCTGCGTTACATGCAGTTCGACGTATTCAATACGGCGGCCGGGCAACTGGCGGCCCAAGCCGCCCAGCGCGAGCGGTTTGTCGATTTGCTCACCAAATACCGTTCGTCGGTCGGCGCGATCGTCATGGCGGACGCGCTGTTCGATCCGCCGCCGGGCAGCCCCATCTATGGGCGCCCGGTCAGCCCGGTGCTGCGGGCGAAATTGCTCGAGCTGGCGGCCGTGACCGGCGAGACCGAAGTGCTGCCCAAGCTGGCCGAGTTCGTAAGGCTGCCGAATCTGCCGCCGGCTCTGGCGATTCAAGCGGCCGAAACGATCCGCCGCATCGGTCTGGGGCAGTCACCGCGGCCGGGCCAGGATCCCACGCTGCCCAAGCCGGCCATCCTGCCCGGCGAGCTGCGCAAGATCGTGGCCAACCAGAGGCTACCCGCCGCGCCGGCCGACTTGCCCAGCCGCCGCGATGCGCTGTTGGCCTGGTTGGACGAGCGGATCAAGACCGGCGCCTCGGCCGCAGGTTACCGCTGGGGCACGGATGAAATCCGCCCCGGCGATTGGCTGCTGATGCGCAATCCGTCCCCTTACAACCTGTTCACCGACCTGTCGCCCGGCCTGTTCACGCACGTGGGAGTGGTGGCGCTTGAAAAGGGAAAAGATGGCATCCAGCGGATGGTGCTGGTCGATTTGCCCGAACGGGGCGACCACATGCCGGCCACCAACGTCGACGTCTTCGTGCAGCGATCGCGTCATTATTTGTTCTTGCGTCATCCCGACGCCGAAGTCGCCCGCCAGATGGGCGAAGCCGCCGCTTCGCTGATCGGCAATGAGACGCAATTCGATTTGAACTTCCGCACCGATCGGGTGCTGGCGTTGCACGGGCAGCCGCTGGCGGGCAAGAAGATCGTCACCTATTGCGCCGGCCTGCTGCTGCTCTGCGCGTTGGAGACGGGCCGGCCTCGGGAAGAGTTTTTTCCGATTACCGAATTCGCGGCCGGCGGCGAAGCGGCGGCCAACCTGGCCCAATTGGGGCTCTCGTTCGGCAAGGATTTCATTTCGCCGACCGGGGGGCTGTTTTCGCCGCAGCTCACGATCGTCGGCCGCCGCGAGCCGACGTACGATCCCCGGCGCGAGGTCGAGGAGGCGATTTACGATCATTTCGCCGGGCAACTGGTCGCCCGCAAGCTGCACACCTCACCCGACTTGTACCAGTCGTTGCGGCAAAAAATGGCCGAAGCGGCTCGACACGATCCGCTGCTGGCCCAGGCGATTGCCAAAGCGGCGAACGTGAACGTCAACACCGACCTGGTCTCGGCGGCCAAGGCGGCGGCGGTGGTCGAGGCCCTGGACGAGATTGCCTACGGCGCCAGCGGCGAATTTCTCAAGGCCCTGGACGCGATCCGCGCCGCGCCGGTTGACCGCTCGCTGAGCGGCGCCGCAGCGGCACTGCGCAGCAGACTTATCGGCAGCGGCACGCGCGGCAGTATCAGCTTTGGCAACAGGGGCAGATCTCGCGGCGGCAATTGCGCGTCGAATTGGTGCAATATTACGTGGCCCAGGGCAAACAGCAGCTCGATCGGCGGTTCTTCTCGAAGTAGCCCAACAAGCGGGCGTGCGCCGCGAGGTGCAGGGCGTGGCCGGTTAGAATCCCGTTACGCCTCTTGGCGGCGGCCGGTGGGCCTCCCCGGCTTCCAATCCCGCTTCGTCCCCCCTGCTCTAGGTCGCTTTCCCCCGTGGCGATACAATCTCGGCTCTGAGGGGGGTACTCGTCAGGCGCAAAGGGAAAGGTGGGCCATGGTGGGCCGAGTGGTTGCGTACGCTGCGCTCGGGCTGCTGCTGAGTGCTGTGGAGTGTGCCAGCCTGCGGGCCGACGCCTCGCGCGATCCGGCGCTCGAGGATGCCCAGCTCGGCGACGTGGCTTTCGTCGACGCTCAAAACGGCTGGGCGGTCGGCGACCGGGGAGTGATCTGGCACACGGCCGACGGCGGGCGGCACTGGGAGCTGCAGTCGTCGGGTGTCGATTGCCGGCTGTCGGCCGTCCGATTTCTCGACGCCCGACACGGCTGGGCCGCCGGCGGCACGGTCAAACCCTACGCGCAGGCCACGGCTGGCGTGCTTTTGGAAACGCGCGACGGCGGTGAGCATTGGCAGCTCGACCGCAAGTTGTTGCTGCCGGCCCTGCGTGACGTCAAGTTTTTCGACGCCAATCGCGGTTGGGCCGTCGGTCAATCGTCGGCATTGTTTCCCGTCGGCGTATTCACCACCGACGACGGCGGCCGAAGCTCGAGCGCGCTGCCGGCCGACGACGGACAGTGCTGGCTGGCTGGCGATTTTTCCGATTCGGGCACGGGCATCGTCGTCGGCCGTGCCAGCGCAAGCGGTGCGATCCGCCGCCGCGCGATCGCATCGACGGCTACCGATTTTGGTCTGCGAGCGCTCCACCGCGTGCGATTGGCAAGCCCGAGCGAAGCCTGGCTCGTCGGCGACGGCGGTTTGGTGCGGCACTCGACCGATGGCGGCGGCACGTGGCAGCCGCCCGCCGGCGACTTGCCGCCGCATGCCCGGCATTTCGATTTTCAGGCGCTCTCGGCTCGCGGCGAGCACTGCTGGGTGGCCGGCACGCCCGGCACGCAAGTGTTGCACACGGCCGACGCCGGGCACACCTGGCAGGCTCGATCCACCGGCCAGAACTTGCCGATTCGCGCGATCGCCGTGGCCGACGAGCGGCGCGGCTGGGCGGTCGGCGATCTGGGCTTGATTCTGGCCACCAGCGACGGCGGCCAGACGTGGCAGCGTCAGCACGGCGGCGGCGGGCGGGCGGCGCTGGCCGCTTTCTACAGCCGGGCGAGCGACGTGCCGTTGGAATTGATCGCCCGCCTGGCAACCGAAGAGGGCTATTTGGGCGTGGTCGAAATCCTCAATCGGCAGGATCTCGAAGCGCACCGCGGCGAGCACGTGGATCTGCCCTCGGCGCTGCACGATGCGGTGGTGCGCGTGGGGGGCAGCGGCGAGATCGCGCCTGGCAATTTCCGGTCCGCGAGCCGGGCCTCAAGCTCGCCGCTCGGCAGTTGATCGCGGGTTGGGACGGATCGCCCGCCGGCAGCGCAGCTCGACGAACTCGACCGGCATCTGGTCCGTCAGATTCGCATCTGGCGGCCGACCATCCTCTTCGTTCCCGACACGGGCCCCCACGCGGATCCGACATCGCGGCTCGTTGCCCAAGCGGTGCTGCAAGCCGTCGAACGGGCCGGCGAGCCCGAGCACTGGCCGGAACAAATCGAAGCCGTCGGCTTGCAGCCCTGGAAGGCGGAAAAAGTGTTCGGGTCGCTGCCGCCGGGCGAGACCGGCATGGTCAGCGTCGGCACGTCGCAGCTCTCGGCGCGCTCGGGCCGTTCGCTCTCGGAGTTGGCGGCGTCGGCCCGGGGCTTGATCGCCACCGAATTCCAGCCGCCCCCGAGCACGCTGGGTTTTCGGCTGCTGGTCGACCGGCTGCCGCAGGAGCGCGGCACGCACGACTTTTTCAGCGGCGTCGTGCTGGCACCGGGGGGCGAAGCACGGCGGCCACTGGTCGGGGTGTCCGACGCGAGTCTGGACCGCGTGCGCCAGACAACGCAGGCCCGGCGTAATTTGCAGGCGATCCTGGCCCAGGCCAATCGCTCCGACGCCGAAGCCGGCCGCTGGCTGGCCGAAGTGGGCCAGTTCACGCAATCGCTCGACGAGAGCAGCGCCGCCGAGCTGCTGTTCCAATTGGCCTGGCGCTATTATCGCAGCGGACGCTGGGACCTGGCGGCCGAAACGTTCGAGATGATCGCCAGCCGCTATCCCCAGCACCCGTTGGCCGGGGCTGCGCTGGTCTGGCTGGTGCAGTATTACGCCAGCAGCGAGGCTGCCTGGCGGATGAGCAAAACCCAGCAGATCAATGCCCGGCAAGTCGTGGCGGTCGAGCCCGAGGGGCCCGCCGGCCGCCGCGGGCAGAAGATCGCCGCCGTGCAGCAGGTCGTGGCCGACGGCGGCCTGATCGCCGGGGCCGATCGGCCCCAGATGTGGCCGGCGCGGGCCTCGGCATTCGGCAAGCTGCTGGAGCAGGCAGATCCCACATTGTTCGTCGAGCCCCGGGTGCGTTTTCCGCTGGCCGTGGCCGACACGCGTCAGGGACTCGCACGGCAAGCGGAGCGATTTTATCTATCGGCGCGAGAGGGCGGCCGAGCGACGCCTGGTCGAGCTGCGCCGTCGGCGAACAGTGGCTGGCCGCACGCACCGGCGCCGCGCCCAAATCGGTCGCCTCTTGCGTGCGGGCGAAAACCAAACCGCGGCTCGACGGTCGGCTCGACGACCCGCTCTGGCAGCAAGCCGGACCGCTCGAACTGCACAGCCCGGGCCGCGACGACGACGGCTGGTCGGCCGTGTCGATGTTGGCCTATGACGACGAGTTTTTGTATTGGGGGGCCAGTTGCCGCCGGGCTCCCGGCGCACTGGCTGGCGGAGTGCCTGCCGCCGGGCCGAAGAAAGGCAGGCAGCGCGACGCCGATCTTTCGGCGGCCGACCGCATCGAGCTGTGCCTGGATCTGGATCGCGACTGGACGACGTTCTACCAGTTGAGCGTCGACGCGCGCGGCCACACGCACGACGAATGCTGGCACGACGCCAGTTGGAATCCCGGCTGGTTCGTGGCCGTCGACGAAACTCCTGAAGCTTGGACGATCGAAGCCGCCATTCCACTTTCCGAACTGTCGCGTCAAGCTCCGGCCGCGGGCCAGGCCTGGTCGATCGGCGTGACGCGCGTGGTGCCGGGCGTCGGCTTTCAAAGCTGGAGCAAGCCGGCCGCCGTCGAGCCGCTGGGGGCGGGTTTTGGGTATTTGTTGTTCGAGTAAAAACGCCGGTCAGCCATGAGCACCTTAAAGCCGCCGCGCCGTTGGTTTGTCTTCAGTCCGCGGACGTTGTTGGTGGGCACGACAGCAATCGGTGCCTGGCTGGGTTTGGAACTGCGCATTGTGCGCGAACGGCACGCTGAACTGTTATGGGCCAACGAACACAATTGCGCAGTCACTTCGTATGCAGAATTGAAAGACGACTGCGGCTTGGATATCGGCTCCCGAAGACGCCGGTTCCCGGAGGTGCGCAGGCTGTTCGGTGACAAACCGATCGCCGCCGTGGTGCTACCCCGAAACGGCGACGCGGCCCAAGGCGATCTGGACCGCATCGCTGAGAATTTTCACGAGGCGTTTGTTTTCTTTGCCGAGCCACCGGAGTATTGCCCGTCCGGTCAAGCGATGCCAGAAATGGGCGACGAGTGAGCACTGTGCCGCGCTGACGTTCGCGCCTGTGAGCACCGCCTGCGGCACCTTACGGCCCGGGCGGACTGTGAATGCGCGCCATCGACGCGGACGTGATCCGGTCGACGAGCGCCGGAAACAGCAACCGGCCCCAGCCGAGCGTCTTGGAGCGGCCCGACATCAGCACCAGCCGCTCGCGGCGGGCAATGGCGCGCTTGATGCGATCGGCGGCGCGGTCGGCGCACATCATCGATTTTTGATCCAGCGGGCTGTGCCCCAGCGGGCGGCCCTGGGCGTCGAGCGAGCGCTCCAGGATTTCCGATTGCACCCAGTCGGGCGCCACGATCGTGACGCTCACACCGCTTTCGGCCAGCTCGATTCGCAGCGACTCGAAAAAGCCGATCACTGCGTGCTTGCTGGCCGAATAGCCCGAAAGCTGCGGCACGCCGGTCAGGCCGGCCACGCTGGCCATGGCCACCAGCCGGCCCTGCGAGCGGCGCAGGTAGGGCAGAGCGTAAAACGTCGGGTAAACGCTGCCCAAATAATTGAGCCGCATGACATCTTCGAGCGGGCCCGTGTCCGCGAGCTCGTCGAATCGGGACCACATGGCCCGGCCGGCATTGTTGACCAGCACGTCCAGGCTGCCAAATCGGGCCACGGCCTGCTCGACAAGCTGGCGGCACTGCGCGTCGTCAGTTACGTCGGTCGGCACGGCGAGCGTCTCGGCGCCAAGCTTTTCGCACTGGGCGGCCACTTCTCGCAAGCGGTCCGCACCCCGAGCGGCCAGCACCAGCCGCGGTCGATGGGGGGCCAAGGCCAGGGCCAGCGCCTGGCCGATACCGGCCGACGCTCCGGTGATGACGATCGACTGAAGGGCAAAAGAATGCACGGGAGCTTGCTTTCGTTGATCCGTAGGAGGCAACTCCGATTGCCCCTCGCCTGACGCAGCGTGTCGGCGATCACCAGTCGCCTCCTACAGACGAAGACGGACAACCGCGGTCGCGGCCCGGCGAATTAAACCCGTTTGCCCAGCCGCTCGGCCAGGCGCACCAGGGCGGTGCTGCAATCGTTCTGGTCGATATGGACTTGGATCAGGCTCATGCCGCCCTTGTCGGCCCAGGCTTGCGACAGGGCCTGGTCGAACTGGCCCTCGTTGTGAATTTCGTAGCCGGTTCCGCCCCCCAACACTTGCGGCAGTTTGCTGTAGGCCCAGGGATGGATGTCGTTGAACGAGTTGCCGGGATGCAAGAAGCGCTCGGTGCCGTAGCCCTTGTTGTCCAGTAGGATCACGATCACCGACATCTTGCGGGCCACGATCGTCGACAGCTCCATGCCGGTCATCTGGAACGCGCCGTCGCCGACGATCACCACGGCCCGCAGATCGGGCGCGGCCACCTGGGCGCCGAGTGCGGCCGGAATGGAAAAGCCCATCGACGTGTAATAGGCCGGGCTGATGAACTCGGTGCGGCCGCGGATCACCAACTCGGTGGCGGCGAACAGCGAATCGCCAATGTCGGCGATGACGATGGTCTCGTCGTCGAGCGATTCGTTCAGCCGGGCGATCAGCCGGCGAATCGACATGGGACGATCCGGCTCAAGCGTGTAGGGTTCCTCCGCGTCGCGAATCTTGGGAATGGCCCGGCGCGGCGGCTGGGGGCGGCGCTTGGCCAGGCCGCGGATGAAATCGGCCAGCAGCACCCCATGATAGTGGTGGTGTCGAATGCGCAATTGTTCGCTGGTGGCGTAGATGCACTTGCCGGCGTCGAGGTTGGCCGTGTAGATGCCCAGGTTCAGATCGGTCATGAACGTGCCCAGCAGGATGACGCAGTCGCTTTCCTCGACGAACTTTGTGACGGCCGCGTTGCCCATCGCCCCTTCGTACAAGCCGACGAACAGCGGATGGACTTCCGGAATCACGCTCTTGCCGAGCATGGTGGTGGTGATGGCGATCTGCGAACCTTCGGCCAGGGCCAGCAGCTCGTCCTGGAGGCCGAAACGATGCACTTCGACGCCGGCGATGATGACCGCCCGCTGCGAGGCCCCGATCCAGCGCTCGGCCTCGCTCAGGGCTTCGGCCAGCGCCTCGGGATCGCTGGTCGAGGGGGGATCCTGGAACTGATGGGGCAGCTCGGGAATCACGCCCACCATGTCGCGGGGTATCTCGATGTACACCGGCCGCTTGTAGCTGGCCGCCGCGTGCAGCACGCGATCGATCTCGTGGAACGCGATCAAGGGGTCGTTCAGTTCGGTGCCGGCGATGCAGAGTTTTTCGAACACGTCGTACTGGGTGCGAAAATCGCGCACCCGGTGGTGCAGCAGCGGATTGTTCACCCGCTCGCGCAGCCCGGGCGAGCCGGTGATGACCACAACCGGCGACTTCTCGGCGTAGGCTCCGGCGATCGAATTGCACAGGCTCAAGCCCCCCACGCAGTACGTCACGCAGACGGCGCCCATGCCATGCACCCGGGCGTAGGCGTCGGCGGCGAACCCGGCGCAATCCTCGCGCGTGCAGCCCACGACGCCCAGCGGGCTTTTCTCCAGCAGCGAATAGAATCCAAGGATGTAATCCCCCGGAATTCCGAAGACATGGCCGATGCCGTAATCCTGCAAGCGGCGGATCAGGTATTCGCCGATCGACAAGCCCGACACGCTGGCCGCTGCCGGCGCGATCCGCCGCTGGTCCGGCGCAGGGGGATGGATTGGCTCATAGGCGTTGCTCCTGCGCCCCCCCGCCACGCGACTTCCGGCCACGCGCCGCCGCCGAACGACCAGCAACAGCCACCAGAATGCGACAAAACCGCCGGAACATGCCAGCACGACGACTGCCCGCCAGGGATTTCCGTTCAAACGCAGCGCGCCGAAAGCATGAAACACTCCCCAAGCCAAGACGGCCAGCGTGATGCCGATCACGAGATAGCGCGCTTGAGAAGGATTGCTGGGCATGGAGTCGGCATTTTGGGCAAATGGGTCAATCAGAACGATAACCGTTGCCGGGGCTGGGGGCCAGGGGGGAGGGAGGGGTAGAGATTAGAGATTAGAGAGTAGAGGGCAGAGAGTATCGGGTAGGGAAGGACGAGCCACAGGCTCGACAGATTTCTTCAGGGACGCTGAGAGAGGAAACACGTCAATCGGTTCGCGCCGCCAGTCGCCCAAGCGCCGGGCCGCTGAGTTCGAAGACGGCCCAGTCGGTGACCGGTTCGGCGCCGAGCCGGCGATAAAATTCGATCGCCGCCGCGTTCCAGGTGAGCACGCTCCATTCCAATCGTCCGCAGCCGCGCTCGACGGCACAACCGGCCAGATGACGAACGATCGCCTGGCCGACGCCCGAGCGTCGAAAAGCCGGCCGCACGAACAGGTCTTCGATATACAGGTTGGGCCGGCCGCGAAACGTGGAAAACGTGTGCAGGAACAAGGCAAAACCGGCCGGCCTGGAAGCCGCTTGGGCAATCACCGCTTCGACCCGCCGCTGCGGACCAAACAGCGCCGCGTGCAGCACACCCGTCTCGAGCACGACCTCATCCAGGCGATGCTCGAAATCCGCCAGCTCGCGAATCAGTTCCAGCACCAGCGGCACGTCTGCCGGCAGCGCGGGGCGAACCGAAATGGGGGACGAACAGTCGCTCATGGCGCCGCAAGACCAAAGCAATACAACTGGCCGGCCGTGCGCACGAAAATGCGGCCGCCGACAATGGCCGGGGTCGCGTGGACCTGCTCTTCGAATTTGGCCGTGGACAAAACCTGCCACGAGCCCTCGGCGCTAATCACGGTCAGCTCGCCGTCCTGGCTGACCAGATACACCTTGCCGTCTCCGCCGACGGGCGACGCGTAATAATCGCCGTTGCCGGCCGCCCTGCCCTGCTTGATCGGTTTGCCGGTGCGGACGTCGAGCGAGGACAAGATGCCGCCGTCTTTGACCAGAAACAGCACGCCCTGGTAATACAAGGGCGAAGGGATATAGGGCAAGAACTTTCGCTGCTTCCAGAGCACGTGCGTCGCGGTGACGTTGCCCTGGCCGCCGGGGCGAATCGCCACGATCACGTTGTCCGCCTGCTCGAAGATCGCCCGCATGGTTTCCCATTCCCCCTCGGTAATGTGGCCGTCCTTATCGCGATCGATCTGCGGAAAGCGCGACTGAAACGGTCCGTCGGGAATTTCGGACAATTCGAGCGTGCCGTTCTGGTTGGCATCCTGCCTGGCCGCCAGTTCGACGAACGGCTCGGGACGGATGCGGTCCTCGGCATCGCCGCCGGCCGCCCAACCGGCGACGTACAGCGTATTGTCGTCGCCAACGACGGGCGTCATGTTTACCAGCCGCGACAGGCCTTGCACGGTCCACAGTTCCCGGCCCGATTCGAGATCGTAACCGGCGACGCGGAGCGTGCCCGGCACGACGATCTGTCGCCGCCCGTCGACCTGCCAGAGGATCGGCGTGGCGTAACTGCGAGGGAAGTCGGACCGGTCGGTTTTCCATACCAGGCGGCCGTCGTGTTTGTCGAAACACATCAATGCCGAATCCGTGTCGTGATCTTGATTCAGAATCACGCGATCACCCGCCATGATCGGGCTGCTGCCGGCGCCGAAATCGTTCTTGAACGGGCCCATCGGCACGTGCCACAGCTCGGTGCCGGCGACCGCGTCGTAGCCGAACAGTCCGCAGGAGCCGAAGAAACTGACGACGATCTTGCCGTCGGTGACCGGGCTGGGCTGAGCGCGATTGCCGATCTGGTGGACGTCTTCCAGCCGCTCGTACGGCGCCGGCCGTTCCCACATCACGCGGCCGTCGCTCGCGCCCAGGGCGATGGTCAGCAGCGTCTTGTCGCGGATCGCCGTAACGAACAGGCGGCCGCCGCAGACCACCGGCGAAGAGTGTCCCGGCGGGAGCGGCGTATGCCAGAGCGCGTTTTTGTCCGGGCCGATCTCGGCCGGCAACTTCTGGCTGCCAAGGGCCACACCGGCGGCATTGGGTCCGCGGAACTGCGGCCAGCAGTCCTCGTCGGCAGCGACGGCCTGCGCGGCGAGCAGCAAAGCAAGAAACACGGCACGCATGGCATCTCTCCGCTGGAGGCCGATCGTTCAGATAAAGGGGCCGAGCCGGCGACTCGACCGTCCCTAGACCCCAGTCTCTAGCCCCTCTCCTCGCTCCTCACTGATGGAGCGAATATAGCAAAACATTGATACCAATGCGGGCAGCGTCCTGCCGGATGTAGCCCTCGCATTCCAGCGATTCGTGGCTTTCCAGCGCGCAACTGACGTCGTAGGGCGAAAAAATCACCGCGTAGCGATCGCCCATCAGCAAGCCTTCGAGATACGGCTCGGTCTTGCGGACGGCGGATTTGAGCGGATCGGAAGCGCGGCCGATCTCGGGCTGGCGGCGCGATACGCTGGACAAGTCGCTGCCGCCGAACTCGGTCGTAAACAGCGGATGCTTGATCCCGATGCGCTCCAGCGGCTGTTCGGGAAAGATGGTTTTCAACTCCCGCCTGAACGATTCGGTGAACGGTTTGCTCGAGCAAATGGCATCGGCAAAGATCATTCCCCCGCGCTCGATGTACGTCCGCAGTTGTTTGCGTTCGGCCGGCGTCAGGCGGAAGCTGGTCCGGCCGTGAAAGAACAACAGGTGATACTGGAACAATTGCGGATCGGTCAGACGCACCTCGCGCGATTCGGCGCTGGCCCGCACGTCCATCTTCTCGGCGGCCAGCCGCATCAGGTTGCCCAATGCCCCGGGCGCCGCGTCGCAACCGCCGGGATGCTTGACGTTGGCGACGTAGAGCATGCCGCGCTCCAGCGGATCTTTCTTTTGTTCGCCGGCCGGAGTGCGGAATTGCGGATCCTTGGGTTGCACCTCGCGGTTGGTGGCATAGGCCAGCACGTTGATGCCCGCGCTGCGGGCCGCTTTGAGCTGGGCCTGCGCCGCCTCGGAATACTGCGTCTCGCGACCCAGCCGGGCCAGTTCCCAGCGGCACGACAGGTCGGTCTTGCTGTAGACCACGCTGGTGCGGCAGCCGACATCGATGCCATACAACTCGGGCATGTGATCGGGGTCGATCTTTTCCTCGGTGTACCAGACCGGATGTTCGATCGGCAGCGGGTGCAAGTTGAGTTCGGGCTCGGGGAAGATCTCTTTCATCAGGCTGCGAAAGCCGGTGTCGAAGCCCCCTTCGCCGCAGCACTGTTCGGCAAAGATGAATCCGCCTCGATCCACGTATTGCCGCAGGTGCAACTTTTCGTCGGCCGAGAATTTCGGCGCCTCGTGGCCGCTGATAAATAAGATCGGCGTTTCCAGCAAATCCTCGACCGTCGCCTTGCGCGGGTCGATCACTTGATACGTCAGGTCGAGGTGCCAGACGCGTTCCACGTAGCTGACCAGGTTGAATAGCGCGCTGCGATGGTGGTTCCAATCGTCTTCGGGTTCGTGCCGCAGGTGGGCCAGAACGACCGGCCGCTGCCCCTTGGCCAGGAACAACAAGGCAAAGCTCGTCGAAAGCAGCGGGTCGGGCTCTCCCTTGCTGTCCGGCCAGGCCCCAGTCAGCAACTGCTCTTTGACCAGCATCTTGGCGCCTTCGCGGTACCAGTCGTGGTCGCCGATGAATCGTCGGGCCGTCATCCGCCCGGTGCGTTCCAGACCGTATAGGTAATAGAACAGCCAGACGCTGCCCGGTCCGGGATTGCGATAGACCGAAAAATTGCGGGCCAGCCAGGCCAGCCCGTTTTCGACCGGCTCGTTCGATTGTTGCTGGCCGCAGCAGAG
Source organism: uncultured Planctomycetia bacterium (assembly GCA_963699445.1). Classification (GTDB taxonomy): domain Bacteria; phylum Planctomycetota; class Planctomycetia; order Pirellulales; family PALSA-1355; genus CAWCAX01. The sequence goes on along the minus strand of CAVOTX010000008.1, from coordinate 573,917 downwards.
CAGTTGGTCGCCCTGGACCTTGGCATCCCCGGCGCTGACTTCACCCAGGGCGATGATCATCGAGGCGATACCGGCATTGGTCATGCTGCCGGTGCCCTGATATCCGGCCTCGTATCCCCACGAGCCGTCGGGGTTTTGCTGCTTCTTCCAATGTTCGAGCGACCGGCTCCAGACCGCGTCGTTGACGGGCACGCCGACTCGCTCGGCCTCGTAGAGCGCCAGCATGGCGAACTGGGTGTTCGAGTTGTCGCCGCGATTGGTTCCCGGATTGGGATACGACCAGGCACCGGCCCGTTCGCCTTCTTTGATTTGGGTGTTTTCCAGCCATTTGACATTCTGGCGGATCTGCAGGATGCTGCCCTTGGGATCGGCGGTGCAGAACACCATGGTCTGTAGCGACATGGCATACGTGGTGGTGGGGCGGAAATTGCGCAGATAATTGAGCGCCCGCTTGACGGCCTCGTCGTCGGGGCCGCAGCCGCTGTTGAGCAGCGCCAAGGTGCACAGCGGCGTGAGTCCACCGTGGTAGAGCGTGGGATTGTCGGCCCAGCTGCCGCTGTCGCGGCCCGACTTGGCCTGCGAGTCCTTGAGAAACTTGACGCCGCGCTCGATCGCTTTGGCGACTTGTTCGGCCGAGATGCCCTCTTTCTCGTCGGCCCGGCCCGGTCGTGCGACCAGCAGCAGGCACAGGGCCGGGATCAGGCAGAACGTCAGTTTAGATCGCACGCGCTGGCTCCTGCCCACTGCGGACCGCCGGATCGAATGACGGGGCGAGCGGTCTCCTATCATCTTAGGCATTGGCCGGCTCCTGCGGCAATGAAAGATGGCGCGAGCGGCGCGAAGGGCGTTCGACAGTCTTGCCACGAACCGGGCGGTCGGCAGGGCGCGTGCCCGTGGTTTGTCGAACGTGCCCTGGCGGAATTGCTTGACACGCTGCCCGCACCCCCGGCGGGCTTGCCCCTGGGGGACCGAACCGGACCACCGGCACGACCGGCATAATCGCGAGCGCCCTGGCGAGGCGCGGGGCAGTCGGGTGGCGGGGCGAACGGTGCGGGCGTCACAAGCCGGTCTACTTGTATCGTTTACGGCGGCAGCACGGCGGACCGCTCATTTCCGTTCCGGGGGCCAGGGGGGTAAAATAAGGGTCTGTGGCAAAAGCACCAGCGCAAAGGGAGTGCGCCAGCGGCAAGTGCCCCGCGACTTGCCTTGGTTGTCCGTGTCGCAGCGCTCCCTTTTTCAGCGTGGACCTGTTTCGCGCTGCGCTCGAACCGCATTCCAACCAAGGACACCCTCGTTGACGACCAAACCCCGCAGTCTCGGCGACATCCTCCAGGAATTCAGCCAGCACCGGCAGCTCATGCAGGAAGAGCTGCAAAAGGTGATCGTGGGTCAGAGCGACGTGATCGAACAGATCTTCGCCGCCATCTTCACCCGCGGCCATTGCTTATTGGTGGGCGTGCCGGGCCTGGCAAAAACCCTGATGGTCAGCACGCTGGCTCGGATTCTGGACATCGAGTTCAAGCGCATCCAGTTTACGCCCGACCTGATGCCTTCGGACATCACGGGCACGAACGTGCTGGACGAAGACGAGAACGGGCGGCGGCAATTCCGTTTCGTCGAGGGGCCGATCTTCACCAACATCCTGCTGGCCGACGAGATCAACCGCACTCCGCCCAAGACGCAAGCCGCCCTGCTGCAAGCGATGCAGGAGCGCGAAGTGACGGTCGGCCAAACGACCTACACGCTGCCGGAGCCGTTTTTCACCATCGCCACGCAAAACCCGATCGAGCAGGAGGGCACCTATCCGCTGCCCGAGGCACAGCTCGACCGCTTCATGTTCAACATCAAGGTCGACTACCCGACGGCGGCCGAGGAGGAGCGGATCCTGGCATCGACCACGCGGAACGAGAAGCCGGAAGTGCGCAAGGTGCTGTCCGGCCGCGCGATCCTGAACCTGCAAAGCCTGGTCGGCAAGGTGGCGGTCAGCGAGTACATCATCAAGTACGTGTCGGCGCTGGTGCGCTCGACGCGGCCCAAGGACGCGGCCGCGCCGGCCTTCGTCAAAGAACTGGTCGATTGGGGGGCCGGCCCCCGCGCCGGTCAGTTCCTGATCCACGGCGGCAAGGCGCTGGCGGCGATGGACGGCCGCTTTTCGGTGGCCATCGAAGACATCCGCAAGGTGGCCATCCCGGTATTACGGCATCGCGTGAGCACGAACTTCCAGGCCCAGGCCGAAGGGCTCTCGACCGAAGACGTGATCGAGCGGCTGATGCGCGAGCTGCCGACGCCGGAAATCCCCAAGTTTTCCGGGTAGAACGGGGAGGAAGGCCAGGGAAGAAAACCGCAAAGCCGCAAAGACGCAAAGACGACGAGGAAAAGAAACGGGGAGAACACAAGTAACGGGAGTACAGAGACGCATTACTGCGACAACGAGACCCAGAATGAAGTAAGGCGGAAGAAAATCGCAAAGACGCAATGACCATGTGGGAAACTAATCGCAACGAGCATCGTAGAACGGAAGCGCGCAAAGAAACTACAAGTCCGCCAAGAGGTACAAGAAATCGTGTGCCGGAAATGACATCGCCGATGGCATCAGAGAATCGTTCCGGCCGGGAGAACGTGCTTAGCCGCTTGATCATCGGCGCCGCGATCGACGTTCATCGCGAGCTTGGACCAGGATTGTTGGAATCGGCGTACGAACGAGCGCTCTGTCACGAGTTTTCGCTGTTGAGAGTCCCCTTCCGGCGGCAAGTCGCGCTCCCGCTGAAGTACAAGAATGTATTGCTCGATTGCGACTACAAGATCGATTTGCTGGTCGACGATTTGGTGATCGTCGAACTGAAAACGGTCGAGCAGCACATGCCGATTCACGACGCTCAACTATTGACCTATCTGAAACTGTACGGTCGTTCGCTCGGCCTGCTGATCAACTTCATCGTGTCGTTGCTCAAAGACGGCGTCAAACGGATCGTAAACAATCTGCATTGAAGCTCTTCAGTCGCTGCGTGTTTGCTTATCTTTCTCCGGTATTCTTCGCGTCTTTGCGCCTTTGCGGTTCATTTCTTTTTCCTGATTCAACTCACCCATGCCCGCCGTCGAACAATACCTCCGGCCGGAAGTCATTCGCCAAATCAGCCGGCTCGACTTGCGCGCGCAGTTCATCGTCAAAGGCTTCCTGCAGGGCTTGCACGCCAGCCCGTTTCACGGGTTCTCGGTCGAATTCAGCGAGCACCGCAAATACACCGCCGGCGACGACCCGCAGGACATCGACTGGCTGGTCTACGCCAAGACCGACAAATACTACATCAAGAAATTCGAGGCCGAGACCAACATCACCGGCTACCTGGTCATGGATCTGAGCCGGTCGATGGGCTATACCTATCGCCAAAACCTGACCAAATTCGACTACTCGATCTGCCTGGCCGCCGCCCTGTGTTACTTGATGATCCACCAGCAAGACCCCGTGGGGCTGATCGCCTTCGACGAAAAAATCCGCCATAGCCTGCCGCCGCGCTCGAAGCGCACGCAGTTGGGCCGGGTGCTGTCGATGCTGGCCAACCTGCGGCCCATGGGCCGCACCGACATCGGCAAGAGCCTGACCCAGATCGCCGCCATGCTCCGGCACCGCAGCCTGGTGATGATATTCAGCGATCTGTTGGTCGATCCCGAGCCGGTGATCCAGTCGCTGCACCGGTTGCGGCACAGCGGGCACGACGTGATCTTGTTTCACGTGCTGGACGAAGCCGAAGTGCATTTTCCCTTCGACGGCATGGTCGAATTCGAAGATCCCGAAACACAGGACAAATTGCAGATCGATGCCAGCGGCTTCCGGCCCGACTACCTGGCCGAGGTGCAGGCTTTTTGCGATCGTTATCGGCGCGAGTGCTTTCAAAGCGGAATCGATTACGTCGGCCTGGACACGAGCATGCAGTTCGACCGGGCTCTGACCGGCTACCTGGCCAGCCGGCGAGGAAGATATTGACGCAGTCAGCGAAGAATAACGTCCGAGAATTGCGGACCCTCGCCACTCACGGACCCTCACGGCTTGCGGACCCTCACCCTACCCTCTCCCTGGAGGGAGAGGGGTTTGGGTACTGGCGTTTGGATTGATTTCCATGTGGCAGTTGTCGTTTCTGAACAGCGCATTCTTGTGGGGAGCGCTCGCCGTGGGCGTGCCGCTGGCGCTGCACCTGATGATGCGCCGCCAGCCGCGACACCTGGAATTTCCGGCGCTGCGATTCATCAAACAGCGCGAGAGCGCCAATCGCCGCCAGCTCAAGCTGCGGCACCTGCTGCTGCTGGCCTTGCGACTGGCGTTCATCCTGCTGCTGGCCGCGGCGCTCGCGAGGCCCAGCCTGCAAGGCTCCGGCTGGTTGGGCGATCAGGAAGCGCCGGTGGCGGCCGCCCTGGTCTTCGATACCAGCCCGCGGATGGAGTACCGCTGGCGCAACGAGACCCGGCTCGAGTCAGCCCGTGATACGGGCTTGTGGCTGCTGCCGCAGTTGCCGCGCGACAGCGAAGTGGCGGTGCTCGACTCGCGCTACGGGTCGGAAGCCCGGGCCTTCGACCTGTCGGCCGCCAAGCAGCGGATCGAGCGGCTGAAGTCGAGTTCGGCCGGTTCGCCGCTGGCCGGCATTTTTGGCGATGCGCTGCGGCTGTTGCGCGAGAGCGGAAAACAGCGAAAAGAGATCTACCTCTTCACCGATCTGGCCAGGTCCAACTGGTCGCCGCAGGCCACCGAAACGCTTCGCAAGCAGTTGAGCGAGCAATCGGGGCTGGGATTGTATCTGATCGACGTCGGGGTCGAAGAGCCGCAAAACTTCGGCATCGTGGATCTGCACCTGTCCAGCGAAGCGGTCTCCAAAGGCGTGCCGCTGGTCCTCCAGGCCGATCTCGTCCGGGCCGGCGGTCCGGCCGAGCGGACCGTCGAGTTGTTCCTGCTCGACGAATCGCAGACGCCGGGAAAACGCAGTGAAGCGACCGTGAAGTTCGAAGCCGGCGGGTCGGCTCAGGCGGAATTTCGCTTAGGTGGACTCGAACCGGGCCTGCATCAGGGTTTTCTGAAGATTGCCGGCGAAGACGCCCTCTCGGCAGATGATACGCGGCTCGTTCACGGTTGACGTAACCCCGGCCTGGAAAGTGCTGTTGGCTTCGCCCAAGCCGACCGACGAATACACGCTGTTTTTCAGCGAAGCCTTGGCGCCGGATGGCCTGCTCCGCAAAGGCGCCGCGGCGTTCCGCTGCGACACGGTCACGCTGGACAGCCTGCTCAAGAAACCGCTCTCCGAGTACGCCGCCGTGTGCCTGCTGGATCCGACGCCGCTGGCCGAGGACGTTTGGCGCCAACTGGCCGACTATGCCACGGCCGGCGGCGGCGTGGCGATCTTCCTGGGCCGCAACGCCGCAGCCGGTCGATTCGTTCAACCAGCCGGCCGCCCAGCGGCTGCTGGCCGGCAAACTGCTTCGCGAGTCGCGCGAAGAGACCTATCTGGCGCCCGAGCACCTCGAGCATCAGCTCTTGGCCAAATTCCGCCCGCTGGAAACGTCGATCCCCTGGGATGCGTTTCCCGTCTACAAACACTGGCTGCTCGGCCCGCTGAACCCGGGTGCGAACGTCGTCATCCCCTACGCCAACACCCAACCGGCCCTCGTCGAACGGCCGTTGCCGCGCGGCCGGGTCTTGACCATGACCACGCCCGTGTCCGACGCCGCCAGCCAGCGCGACCCTTGGAACATGTTGCCCACCGGCGACGAACCTTGGCCGTTCGTCATGCTGTCGAGCGAAATGATGTACTACCTGGCCGGCAGCACGCATTCGAAGCTGAACTACCTGGCCGGCGAAACGGCCATCGTTCGCCTGGCGTCCGACCAGCACCACAGCATCTTTTCGCTCATTCCGCCGGCCGGCGATCCGGTCCGACAGGCCGTCGACGAGCGGGAAAATGCCATCGTCGTGACCGGCACCGATCAGGCCGGCAATTATCGGCTCAGCGCCGGCGGCGCGGCGCAAGGCACTCACTTGGGATTCAGCGTCAATCTGCCGTCGGACGTGAGCCGGCTCGAGCGCATCACTCCTGAGGAACTCAAGACGGTGTTCGGCGAAACTCCTTTCCGCGTGGCCCGCAATCGCGATGCGATCGTGCGGGACGTTAATTTCGGCCGCGTAGGACGCGAACTGTATCCGCTGCTGATCGTGCTGTTGGTGTTGGTGTTGGCCGCCGAACAACTGCTGGCCAACCGCTTCTATCGCCCGGGCAACCAGAGCGTCCGCTCGGCCGCGGCCGTCTTTGCCCGCGAGCGCGAGGGCAGCCGGCAATCCCTAGCGGAGGCGTCCGGCGGTTCGCCGGGCGAATCGCGGCGGGTGGCAGCGCCGGACGCTGCGAGACCGGACGCTGCGAGACCGGACGCAGCGACACCGGACGCCGCGGCGGCGAATTCCGAGACCGCGGTGACGCCATGAGCCAGCAGTGGCAGATCGATCCGGTCGGCGGGCCCATCTGGGCGGCTGTCTTGGCCGTCGGCCTGGTGGTGCTGGTCAGCCTGGTGGGCATTCCCCGCGATCGGCTGACACCCGGCCGGCGCTACATTCTGACAGTCCTGCGTTTGATCGCGGCCGCGCTGGCCATCCTGGCGCTGTTGCGGCCCACGCTGATCCACACCGAGAAACGCCGGCAGCCGGCCACGCTCGTGTTGCTTGTCGATCGATCGCGGAGCATGTCGGTCGCCGACGCGTTCGGCGGCAAGACGCGTTGGCGGGCGCTCCGCGATACGCTCGCCGAGGCAATGCCCGCGCTCGACGACCTGCGCGAGCAGGAAATCGAGGTGCAGGTCTATACGTTCGATGCCGACACGCATGCCCAGGAATGGAAAAACGGCCGAATCGGGCTGCCCGACGAGCCGCTGGGCGAACAAACGGCGATCGGGGCTGCGCTCGAAGACATTCTGCGGCGCGAGGCGGGCAAGCGACTGCTGGGCGTGATCCTGCTCTCCGACGGTGCCCAAAGGGCATACGCCCCGCGCGACCTGGCGCCGCAAAACCCGGCCCGGCGATTGGCCGACTTCGGATTTCCGCTGTATGCGTTCGCCTTTGGCCAGGCCCGCGGGCTGGGCCAGGCCCGCGACGTGGCGGTCAAGGATCTGCTGGTCAACCCCACGGTGTTCGTCAAGAACGAGCTGGCCGTGCAATCCAACGTGCGCGTCGACGGATTGGTGAACCAGGACATTCCCGTGCAACTGCTGTTCGAGACGCCGGCGGCGAAAATGGAAGTCGTTTCCACCAAGGACTTGCACTCGGCCAAGGACGGCGCGTCGCTGCCTGTCGAGATGAGCTACGTTCCGCAGACGCCCGGCGAATACAAGCTCACCGTGCGGGCCGAAAAGCAGCCGGGCGAGGTTGTCACGACCAACAACGAGCTGAGCACGTTCGTGACCGTGCTCAAAGGGGGCCTGAATGTTTTGTACGTCGAAGGCGCTTTGCGCGTCGAACAAAAGTTCCTTCGCCGCTCGCTCGACGCCTCGGCCGACATCAAGGTCGATTACGTCCGTCTGCCCCCGCCCGATCCGCTCAAGCCGCGCGCACTCGATCTCAAGCCTTTCTTCGCCCGCGGCAAGTACGACGTCTACCTGATCGGCGACGTCGACAGCACCTGGTTCCGCCCCGACGAGCTGGCGGCACTGGCCGGCGTCGTGCAACAGGGGGCCGGGCTGCTGATGCTGGGGGGCCTGCACACCTTTGCGCCCGGCGGCTACACCGACACTCCGCTCGCGCACCTGTTGCCGATCGTGATGAACGATCTCGACCGCAATCGCTACGGCGAGCCGATCCTGCCGCAGTTGCATCTGCCGGGTCCGATCAAGATGGTCCCCAGCAAGCGGCTGGGCGCGCGGCACTTTGCCTTGCAGTTGGCCTCGGGCGACGCCAATCGGGCCGCCTGGGAAAAACTGCCGCCGCTCGACGGCGCCAACAAGTTCGACAAGCTCAAGCTCACCGCCCAGGTGCTCGCCGAAACGCCCGACGGCAAGCCGCTCTTAGTCGCCGGCGAAGCCGGGGGCCGCGTGATGGCCCTGGCCGTCGATTCGACCTGGCGCTGGTGGCTCGGCGGCTACGAGAGCGAACACAAGCGCTTCTGGCGACAAGCCATTTTGTGGCTCGCCCGCAAGGACGAGCAGACCGAAGGCAACGTTTGGATCAAGCTGGCCCAGCGCCGCTTTGCGCCGGGCGGACGCGTCGAGTTCGCCGCGGGCGCCAAATCGCCGCAGGGCGACATCTATTCCGATGCCGAGTTTCAGGCCAAGGTGATCCAGCCCGACGGCACCGAGCGACCCGTGCATCTCGCCCGCGGCAGCGAGGAAATGTCGGCCGTGTTTGCCGAGACGCAGCAGGCCGGCGACTACACGGTCGTGGTCAGCGCCAGCCGGGCCGGCGAAGAGTTGGGCACGGCCAAAGCGCGGTTCCTGATCTACGAGCAAGACCTGGAACTGGACAATGCGGCGGCCGATTCGAATCTGCTCGGCAGCCTGGCCAAAGTCAGCGAGCAGTCGGGCGGCCGGCTGCTTGCGCCGGAAGAATTGCCCAAGCTGCTGGACGAGATCAAGCAGCAGCCGCCGAACCAGGATGTCGAGCGCGAAGTGAAAGAGACTCCCTGGGACACCTGGCCGTTTTTTGCCTTGTTCGTCGCCGTGCTCTCGGCGGATTGGTTCTTGCAAGAAGTGGGGGTTGGTGTAGGCGGTCCCAGGGGAAGAGATTCGAGGATAGGGATTAGGGAGGAACGCAGGCGCAGTTCAGCGCATGCGTGTCCGCCCGCCCCGTTGCTCCCTAACCTCTAACTCTGTTCCCCTCCCTGTATCGCGTCCGCTCGCACGATCGACCAGCAGCGGTGCGGCGGCCGGGCCTTGAAGTCGGGGGGCACGCTCCGGCGCGTCAGCTCGCGGATCGTCGCGCCCGGCAGATCGCCGCTTTCCAGCTTGAACCGGCGCGCCGTGGTGACGAAATAAATCTTGCCGCCGGGCGAGACAAGCGGCAGCAGCGCGCCGAGCAAGTGCATCAGCTCGGGGCGCGGATCCCAACCCTGCTGCGACTGGCGACGGTGGTAGCCGCCGGGGGGCGCCGCCAGCACCAGGTCGAACGGCGGCGCTTGCTGCCCGGTGAGCCGCTCCAGCAGTTCCACCGCTTCGGCCTCGATGACCACGTGATCGGGCTGGGCAAAGCCACCCAGCGCCAGATTGCTGCGCGACCAGGCGGCCAGGCCGGGCGAACTCTCGACCGTCACGCTGTCCGTGGCGCCGCCGGCGGCGGCAAATACGCTGGCCGCTCCGCCGCGGCCGAACAGGTTCAAAAAGCGCTTGCCGCCGCTTTCGGCGGCAATCCAGCGGCGCAGCTCGCGCTCGTCGAGCGGCAAACCCACGTCCGTCCGGTTCGACAGACAGACACTCAGCCGGTGCCCCGCTTCGCCGACTTGCTGCTCGTCGCGCGTCCGGGCCGGGCGGGCGGTCGGCTCGCGGCGATGGGCCTGGATGTGCTCCGGAGGCACGCCCAGTTCTTCGCCGGCTGACTGGACGAGTCGCTCGAACCAGATCCGCTGCTCGATCGGCGTGCGGCCGTGGGCGCGCGAATGCTCGACGATGTAAAGCTGGTCCTCGTAGCGATCGATCGACAACGGGACTTCGGGAATGTCGCGATCGTAAACCCGGTAGCAGGTGACCCCCTGTCGCCGCGCCCGAACGGCTCCAGTGCTTTCCCATCCGCCGCAGCCGATTGCGAAAGACTTGTAGCGTGGCTTCCGACGCCGGCAGCGCAGCCGTGCGGGCCGGCTCGGCGGGCGACGCGCTCTCGCCTTGCTCGTCGCCGGACGGGTCTGCGGCCAGGGCGGTCAGCTGGTCGCCAGCGGCCGCACCGTCGCCAGCGGCCGCGCCCAGCGAAAAGAGCGGAAACTTCAGCAGCCGACATTCGATGGGGCCGTTGAACAGCGGGATCCGGGCGGCCGTTCGCAGCCCGATCTGTTTGGCCGCCACCAGGTTGCCGGTGAACATCCAGGCGGTGTAGCCGCTCCAGCGGCGCTTGAGCACGTCGCCCAGTCGTCGATAGAAGGCCGCGATCCGCTCGACTTTCTGTCGCTCGTCGTAGGGCGGATTGAAGACGATCGTGCCGGCCGCCGCGGGGGGCACCACCGACTCGAAATTGCTCACGGCAAACTGAATCGCCCGGCCCACGCCGGCCCGGGCCGCATTGTCGTGCGCCGCCGCGATGACCTGTGAATCCAGGTCCGATCCATAGATCATCACCGGCCCCGGCGCGCGCTGCGCCTGCTGAGCTTCGTCCATCAATCGCTCGTGCAGCGCCCGGTCGAAGTCGGGCCAGCGCAGGTAACCGAACTGCTGCCGCATCAGGCCGGGGGCGATGTTGCCTGACAAGAGCGCGGCCTCGATCGGCAGCGTGCCTGACCCGCACATGAAATCCACCAACGGCGACTCGCCGTCCCAGCCGACGAGCCGCAGGATGCCGGCGGCCAGGACCTCGTTGAGCGGGGCTTCGTTCGTTTCGCGGCGATAACCGCGCTTGTGCAGCGATTGGTCGGACGAGTCCAGATAGACGGTCACGCGGTGGGCGTCGATGTGCAGGTTGATGCGCAGGTCGGGGCGGAGCTTGTCGACATTCGGCCGCCGGTCGTAGGCGCGCGGAACCAATCGGCGATGGCGTCTTTGGCCACTTGCGCGGCGTAGAGCGAATTGGTGATCGGCGAGTTGTGGACCACCGGATCGATGGCCAGCGTGCCGCCGTCTTTCAGATGCGCTGCCCAGTCGATTTCTTGCCAGCCGGCATACAGCGCCCGGGCCGGATCGGGGGCCGCCGGATCGAGCTCGAACGTGGCGATCGGTTTGAGAATCCGCACGGCCGTGCGGCACCAGATATTGGCCCGATACAGCAATTGCGTATCGCCGACGCAGGAGACCATCCGCCGGCCGGTGGCGACGTCGCGGCGCTCCCAACTGCGTAAGTTCGGCCGCCAGCACGGATTCCAAGCCGGTGAACGTTTTGGCGATGAGCGGAAACGAATCGGCGGCAGGCATGGCAGGACGGGAAAAAGACGACGAGACCGAGGCGCGAGGCGAGCAGCCGCAAGCCTACTTGCGCGTGTGGCAAAAAGCGAGGCATCTCGCGCCGGCGAGTCAGACCCTGGCGGTCGCCAGCTCGTTGGCGCGGCTGACTTGTCCGTTCAGCGTCCAAAAATCATAGAGAATGCCCAGCCACAAGAGCCCGCCGCAGATTGCCGGCAGAAACAGCGTGTGGAATCCGAACGTCGCCAGGCAGCCGCAAGCCAGGTAGAACAACCCACTCGGGATTTTGCCGAGATAGAAGCGGTGGACTCCCAGCCAGCCCAGAAACCCCAAGAAGATCCAGGCCAGCGTATAGTCGTAGGGCCCCGGCTGGTAGGCGCACGTCGGCCCGGCGATCCATGCCCGGAATCAAGAACACGTCGATCAGCCAGCCGATGCCCAGCAGGCCGAATGTGAAAAACCAGATCGTGCCGGTGATGGGCTTGCCGTAATAAAAGCGATGGGCGCCGGTGAATCCGAAAATCCACAGCACGTAGCCGATCACCACCGAATGGGTGCTGGCGGGCTGAGCAGCGGTCGACATGCGCTAGTCCTGTTGTTTGAGATAACGTGAATCGATTTTCGCCGCTCGCGCCGGCAGTTGCAAACGGGCCTGTTTCTTAATTCGCTTTCGGCCCGCGATTCTTGGCGCCGCCGCCGACTTTGGCGCCAAACCAGGCGCAGGCCGGAGTCAGCAGCACGCTGGCGATCTGGAACCAAACCGGATGCGGGATCATGATCATCGTGAATAGGCCCAAAACCAGCATGATCAGGCCCACGATCAGTCCATGCACGGTCGCCGCCCGGGGCGCCAGCCAGGCGGCCGTCGCGGCTCCGACCGTCGTCCCGATGGCCCAACCGCCCAGCACGCAAATCAAGGCTCCCAAGGGAAGCTGATCCATGATCTTGGCAAGTGCCGCGTGGTCCGACAGATCCACGCCCGGAGGCGGCGGAAAAATCACGTGACCCAGGCTTTCGAGCACGACCGTCAACAATCCGGCGGCGAAGCAGCCGGCGACGACGGCCAAGATGCTGCGTAGCACTCGCATAGGAACCCGCCGAAAGCCGATTGCCCGGCCATCGGCCGCCGTCATGGTTTGATTCGCCGGCGTCGTTGCCAGATTATGAGACCAACGACGACGGCAAGCAACAAGAACGCGATGGGAAGCCAATCGGGGACCGAAATCGTCTCGTCGATAAGCTTGATTACCTTGACCTCTGCGACTTGCCTGGCATCGCCCGGCACGGGCCCATTCGGATTCATTTTGCACCCATCAGCGCCCCGCGCTCAACGTCAGCACGTGCGGCTGCTGCTCGGTGTTGCCAGCCGTGTCTTGCGATCGCGCCTCGAGCCGGAACGCGCCCGGTTTGACGCCGGCGAGAATGATTTCCCACTCGGCAAAATTTTCGCCCAGCGCGGGCCTCCTGGCCGTTGACCTGCACGCTGCGGATCGTGCCGTTGTCGCTGGCAGAGCCCCGCACCCGCAGCCGGTCGCCGTCCAATGGCGTGGCGTGCGTGATGACGGTCGCCGGGGGCAGATCGTCGAGGGGGTTCAAGAGCGTGGGGAAATCGATGTTTTCCACTTCGGCCATGCGCGATTCGTTGCCGGTCAGTAGCGGCTCCTCGCGATAGCTGAGGCCGTCAGCGGAAAAATCGGGGGCTTTGGTGCTGACCACTTTGGCATGCCGGCCGGGGCCGAACCAGTCGTGCAGGTAGATCGGCACGCCTTGGGCCGTCTTCGGCGCGGGGCGTGGGCCGCCCCCGCGATTGACCAACGACCGCTTCGGGCTGCCGGTCCAGTTGACCAACTGCACATTGCGGAAATGCGACTCGGCCTTGCCCGTCGGGTTGTCGTCGCTGATCTGGATGAGCGGCATCCCATCGCCCGAGGAGCAATCGGCAAACGTGAGTCCATCGACCGAGAGCGGGCCATATTGCAGGCTCAAGTCGTCGTGGCCGCGATTGAACGGTTCGGTATTGGTCTTGCGGATCGTCACGTTGCGGTACACGTGATTGTCGAAATTCGGATGATAGATGCCGTATTCCGAGCGGATGCGCAAATTCTCGACCAGCAGCGACGGGACTTGCGGGCGGAAGCCGTAGTGAACGTCCCAGATGTTCAGGTTTCGCACGATGAACGGATGCCGCGTGTCGGGGCCGACGCGGTCGACGCCCTCGCCCAGGTTGACGCCGTACAAGCCGACCGTGCTGTGGACTTCGTTATCTTCGAAGCGGATGAACGGCAGCGTGCGGATATCGACCGTCTTATGGCTGCCGTCGGGTTGCAGCACGGGGAATTTCAGCGGAAACGACGAACCGGCGGTCGCTTCGAAGCGGAAGCCATAAGCGCCGCTTCCACAGGCCACGTTGCGGGTGAAGCTGTTCAAGCTGTTGGCCCACCAGAATCCGGCGCCTTCGTTGCCGTCGAAGGGGAGCACCTGGTGCGGCAGCGGTTTGCCGGGGCGGGCCCCGATGGCCAGGTTGCGGTCGAGCACGTTGTAGACTTCGGTGCCGTCCTCCAGGAAGAACCCGTGCCCGATGCTCTGATAACCCACGCAATCGCGGACCACCAGAAAGTTGGTGCCGTGGATGGTGAGCCAGCGGTTGCCGCTATCCCAGATCGACGCGCCGAGGACGTAGCTGCCGCGCATCGAGCTGCCGACGAGGTGGAAATGCAGGCTGTAGCGGCCCAGCACGCCCGGCTTGCCCAGGTGGCGGAACTCGGCATAGCTGATCGCGCCGGCCGAATCGCGGTGATACATCGTATGGCCGCGCTCGCCGGCCGGATCGGCCGACTCGACGATTACGTTGCGACTCAGGTTGGCCACTTCGCCGCGATATTCGCCCGTGCCCAGGTGCTCGTGCGCGAGAGGCTCGTCGAGCGTGATCCGCGTGCCGTCGATGCCGCGGATCAGCCGCACTTCGCTGAACGTATCGCTGCGATAGTCGCGCTGCGTGGCAGTGACGACCACCCGATCGCCGACGCGCCAACCCTCGACCGGCTGCTCGAGCTGCACTTCCATGGCGCCGCGGACTGCGGTGCCGTCCAGCTTGAGCCATGTGCGGCTGAGCTTCGCACCGTGGAAATCCATCCGCCCCGTGCAATTGACGATTGCCGGACACGATTGTTTGTCCAAGCCATCGACGTAGGTCAGGCGGATCAGCGCCGTGTGTCCGGCGGCAATCGGATCATCGGGCGTGCCGACTTCCAGCGCCGGGCGTTGCGTGCCGGCCGCGACCGGCTCCAGGTGGGCTTCGCAATCGAAACCGTTTTCGTTGGGGTCATCGCCGGGCTGAATCTTGATCAGCCCCACGTCGAGCCGGGTGTCTTTGTCGCGGCGAAGCGCAAGGTGCCTGCCACGTGGATCGAGCGGATCACCTGGTCGGAGCTCACGTCGTACACGACCTCATGCCCGGCGCGGATCTGCACGCGTGCGCCGGCCTTTGGCGCCTGGCCCCCTTCCCAGGTTGCCGCAGCCGACCAGGGGCCGCTTGCGGCCGAGCGGAGCAGCGGCAAATCGCCCTTTGCCGGATCGGTGGCGGCCGCATCTTCGGCCGCCGGCAGCGGCGCCGGCACGATGGGGGTCGCGATTAGTCCGGCAAACAGCGCCAGCCGCAAGACTTTCTTCGCGTGGCAGGCATAGCAGGACGTCATGGCGATTGCTCCTTGGGATTCAGGCAAACTGCGGGCGCGGGCCAAAAAGCATTGGTGCCGCGTGGCCGGCAGCTGCGGCATTCGATGAATCAACGTCAGTTTATGCGTGTGCGGGGCAGGTGGCAACCTGGTTCGTTGCCGGCAATGTTGCCGGCGGCCGTTGCCCGCCGCCCAAACGGTTGCGAACCGCTGTTGGGGGGCGTCAAGCGCCGAGGATTTGCCACGTCGATGTGCCATGCTGCGAGAGTCGCACCCCGCATCCTTGACCCGGGCGCGGGCCAAGTGCATGATGGCTCGCGTGCGTCGGCAAGGGCGCTGGGCCGGGTTCGAGCGAATGCAAGGCGGGCTTGATGAAGATTAGACGAGAACTTTCGCCGGCAATTGCGGCCGGCCGCCATCGCCTGGTTGCGATGGCAAGCCGATTCGTCAGGATAGCGGCAATCCTGGCGCTACTCGCGATGTTGATCCCGGCGCCGGCAGCCCAGGCCGGCACGATCGATTACTCGTTTACGTATTTTGATCGGTTTGGCGTCCAGGCCCACGGTACGCTGGTATCCAGCAATGTTCCCAGCGACATCCCGGGCAATCCCGGCGGGGCTGGTTACCTGGCTACCGGCGGCAGCATCACCGTAACGGCCAGCCCGGGCGGCGTGGCCAACGGAACCTACGCGTTGCAACTGGCCGGCCCGGCGCCTGTGGTCATTGGGGCCGACGAAGTCGACAACCTGCTCTACCCGGGCAACAACGCCGGCGCGGGAACCTACGCGGGCATTTCCAGCCCGTCGTATATCGACACCAACGGCATCGTTTTTGGTTTCGGCACACCGGGGGCTGGAAACGGCAGCGGAAATGAAGTCCAGGTTGGTATCTACTCGTACGGCGGCAACGACCACAATTATGCTTTGGGTTGGACGCCGACCGGCGCCCGCCACGACGGGAATTTCACCAGCCCAACCATTGCCGGCAACACCGGCGGCGGTACGTTCCTATTGCAAATCGTGCCTGAGCCGTCGAGCCTGACGCTGCTGGCCCTGGCCGGCGTTTTCGCCTTGGGCTGCGGCTTGCGCCGCCGCCGCGCTGCGTAGCCACGCCGGACGGACCGCAACTGGCGCCGTCCGCAACGCACTTTCACGCCGAGTCTTGCATGAACGAACGCACGATCCGACAAGCGGCACTGCCACTGGCAGTTTGTCTCGCTCTTGCACTGGGCGGCCAAACGCAGGCCGAGGAAATTCGGCACTCGTTCTTTGTGGCCGGCCCGACCTTCACCGGCATCATCGATGAAGCCGGCCAGGAAGCCTGGGACGCCGGCCGGCCGGGCGCACGGGATGGTTTCGTGCTGCCGGGCGGCAACGTGCTGGTGGCCTGGGACAACGAAGTGAAGGAAATCACTCGCGACAAGAAAGTCGTCTTTCACTATGCCAAGAGCCCCGACAATGCCGAAATCGGCTGCGTCGAGCGGCTGGCCGACGGCAACACGCTCGTTTCCGAGCTGGGCAAAAAGCCGCGGCTGCTGGAGTTGGACGCGTCGGGCAAGGTGATCGTCGAGGTGCCGCTAGAGCCTGAGACCGACAACGCCCACATGCAAACGCGAATGGCCCGCAAACTGCCCGGCGGCAACTATCTGGCGCCGCATCTCTTGGCCTTCAAGGTCAAAGAATACACGCCGGCCGGCAAGGTGGCGAAGGAGTTAGCCACCGATCTGGCCGAGCTCGGCGGCCGGGGGGCCGAGAATTGGCCCTTCACCGCCATCCGCCTGGCAAGCGGCAACACGCTGGTCGACCTGACGCACGGCAACAAAGTGGTCGAGCTGGACGCCGACGGCAAGGTGGTCTGGCAGGTCTCGAACGACGACCTGCCCGAAAAGCCGTTCGTCGATCCGTGCGGTTGTCAGCGGCTGCCCGACGGCAACACGGTGATCGCCAGCTACGGCGCCGCGCAGGGGATCAAGGCTTTCGAGATTACGCGCGACAAGCGGCTGGTCTGGAAGTACGACGGTCCGCACCGCGTCCACGGCATCCAGGTGCTCACGACCAACGGCCAGCCGGTCGAAGGCAAGCCGCTGAAGTAGGCAGTCGCGAGGGGCGTGACACGCTGCCTTGGGAGGGCGCGGAGAATAACTTCGGCTTCTGGCAGACCCTCACCGCTTACGGACCCTCGCCGCCTACGGACCCTCACCCTACCCTCTCCCTGGAGGGAGAGGGGTTGAGCGCCGAAGTTATTTTTCGCTCGGGCCTTAGCCGGCCTTGCGCGATTCGCGCCCGTCCGCAGCCTTGGCGGGCAGTTTGACCGAAGCGGCGGCGGCCACGTCCATGTGGGGCGGCGGAACAACCGTGGTCGTGACCGGCTTGCTGCTCTCGGCGTCGGTGTCGCCCAGCAGATTGCTGACGGCTTGCCGCACGTCGCTTTCCACGACGCGGCAGTCCATCAGGTCGCTCATCTTCAGCCAGAAGTGCAGCTCGAACGAAAATTCGGACTTGCTGAAGCTCATCAGCAAGGCCTCGGGCTTGGGATCGGCGAGCACCTTGTCGTGCGCGGTGGCCGCTTGCAGCAGGCGCCAGCGGACTTCGTCCACCGGCAGGTTGCGGCCCAGGGTCACCGCGATCACGGTGCGCACCAGGTTGTCGGACAAGGTGAGATTCGTGACCTTGTCTTCCAGCAGCTTGCTGTTGGGCACGATCAGCTCGTGATTGGCGATGGTCTTGACCCGCGTGCTGCGCGCCGATGCGCTCGACCATGCCCCGCGTGCCGTCGATCTCGACGTGGTCGCCGACGCGGATCGGCTGTTCGGCCAGCAGGATCAGCCCGCTGATGAAGTTGTTGAGGATATTCTGGCAGCCGAAGCCGACGGCGATGGCCACGGCTCCGCCCAGGAACGTGAACGAGGCGAAGGGGACGTGGATCAGCTTGAGGATTTCGAAGCTGAACGAAACGCAGAGCGTGTAGAACGTGATGGCCTGGATGGCGTGGATGGCGCCTTCGTTCAGCCGAAATCGGGTCAGCACGTGGCGGCCGACGAGCCCGCTGATCAGTCGCGCCAGCACGACGCCGACCAGCAGATAGAAAATGCCGCTGACAATTTTTCCGACCGTGATCGGGTCGTCTCCCACGCTGGCCAATTCGTAGTTCCAGAAAGTGCCCAGCGACTGGCCCAGCGCGGCCAGTGGATGCGAGCCGGCTGGCACGGTGCTGGCCTCTTTCAGCTCGTCGTGGAATCGTTCCAGCGAACGGCGGCGGGCTTTCAGGTGCAGCAGGCCGGATTCACAGCGCTCGGCCAAATGGCGCAGCTCGTCGAGCTGCACATCGACGAACGGCTTGACCGCAGGGTCGCGCGTCTCTGCGTCGTCGGCATGTTCCAACAACGTGGCCTGGTCGACGCGGATTTCATCGATCCGGATGGCCAAGGAATGCTCGGTGGCTTCCAACCGCTCCAACAGTTCGGTGAGCTGGGTGTACCAGTCGGCCAGATCCTCGTGACTGGCCGTCTTGTTCATCATTTCATAACGGCAGGTGACGAAATGCTTGAAGTGAGTGAGCTCGTCCAGCCGCTGATTGACGAGCGTGATCTCCTCGCAGTCGACGCGGCGGGCCAACTGATAGGCCTCGTTGGCCGCGGCGACCACGGACTTGTCGGAGTGGTCTTGCCCGAGCTTCGCCAGCACCGTCGCCCGTTGCGTTTCGTGCTGGTGCAGTCGCTGCTGGGCGGTCTGGAGCCCTTGGCGGAGTTTCTCGCCGCGTTTGGTCAGTTCGAGCAGCCGGGCCTGGTAGTCGCGCTCGGTATATCGGACGTCTTTGCCGATCCGCTCGGCTTTTTCCTGCAGGTAGGCCAGTTGGGCCGTGGCCAATTCCTGGCGGGCCGTCTTGACGTCGATTTCCGCCCGCCGCAGGTCGACCGTCTCCTGGGCGATCGTGCTATTGAGCTCGCCCAAGCGCAGTTCGCGATCGAGATCGGCTTGCCTGGCCGGGTCCTTGTTTTCGCCGGCCGCCTCGTGCACTTGACGCCGCTCGTGTTCGCATTCGGCGAGATTCTGCCGTTCGGTCCCGAGCATTTGCTGCGCGGCGGCCAGATCGCTCTTCAGCGCCGCGATGCGTTCCTCTGCTCCGCTGACCTGGTCGCGCAGGTCTTCCCAGAGCAGGAACGAATAGGGCTTGGCTTCGGCCGGACCGAAGTTGTGCAGCGAGTCGACTTCGTCTTGCAGCCGTTTTTTCTCCTGCTCCAAGTTGGAGCGCTCGGCGATCGCGGCTTGCTGTTGCAAATAAACGAGATCCAGCGAGCGCAGCAGATCCAGTTCGTCGGCCGCCTCGCTGTCGACTTGGGCCGCTGGATTCGTAGCCGCCGGGGCATCGGCCGGCGGCGTCAATTTGGCGATCCGCTCGGCCACTTTTGCCCGCTTGTCGGCCAGCTCGTCGCCCGCGCTGGGCGTGGCGGCCGGGCTATCGGCCCGTGTCGTGCAAGTCGGCAGGACGAACCAGCAAGCGCAGCTCGCCAGCGCTGCCATCGCGGCGTAGCGGGCCGCGCCGCGGAGGTTGTTTCGAATGCCGGCCGAGGAGCAGGAATGGTTCACGGTTGGTGCTCGCCAGTAGAGGATCGCGGTGGGGAATTACCGACTCCCGTGGGAGCGAAACCGTACTGCG
Organism: uncultured Planctomycetia bacterium; assembly: GCA_963699445.1. Lineage (GTDB taxonomy): Bacteria > Planctomycetota > Planctomycetia > Pirellulales > PALSA-1355 > CAWCAX01. The sequence continues at coordinate 554,532 of CAVOTX010000008.1, read as the reverse complement.
ATCGGCCGAATCGAACAAGGTCAACCTGCCGGCCGCCCGGCTGCTATCAGGCCCCGCGCTCGCACGCACCGCCCAAGGTTGGGGGCGCCCAGAAACTGGCGGTTTCCGGCGGTATGTGTTCTGCTATAAAGTGGCTGGATCAACGGGAATCGTATGGGCCGCAGGGCTCCCGCTGGCCGCTACGCCGACCGATGCGCAGCAGGCCCGGCACCCAGCGAGCGACGACAGTCTTTCAAATCGCTGGCGGTGGGGGAAATCCAATGTCCGAGACCGAGCCACATCGCCCCCGCGCCGCTGCGCTGCTGGTCATCGGCGCGTTCAAGCTGTTCAAAGCCACGCTGCTGCTGTTGGTCGGCCTGGGAGCGCTGAAGCTGCTGCATCACGACGTGGCCGAGCAACTCTCCGACTGGATTTCCGATTTCCGCATCGATCCACACAGCCGATATCTTTACGCGATAATCCAAAAACTGGGCATGCTCGACGACCATCGCCTGCGCGAGATCGGCTTCGGCTCGTTCTTCTACGCCACCCTGCTGTCGATCGAAGGCGTCGGGCTGTGCCTGCGCAAACGCTGGGCCGAATTCTTCACCGTCGGCATGACGAGTTCGTTGGTGCCGCTGGAGATTTATGAACTGTACGAGCGCACGACGCCGACGCGCGCCACGCTGCTGATCGTCAACCTGGCCATCGTGTGGTATCTGGTCGTCCTGTTGCGGCGTGATTGGCGAGCCGAACGGGAGCAGGCGCGCCGAAGAGGCGGCGGCCGGAGGCACAGCGGCGCCAGTCGGCACAGCGTCAACGGCACGCGCCGTCGCGCCGGCCAAGACGAAGGGTCCGCACGGTCAGTCTTCGTCCCACACGGTGCGGTAGCTGCCAAACGCTTCGCAGTATTCCAGCCAGCGCCGGTAAAACTCGTGGCCGCCGATGGTCGCGCTGTCGCCGATCACCAACAGCTTGCGCCGGCGCGAGTCAGCGCGACGTTCATCCGCCGCGTATCGGCCAGAAACCCGATCTCGCCTTCCCGATTCGATCGGACCAGCGAGATGACCACGGCTTCCTTTTCGCGTCCTTGAAACCCGTCGACCGAGTCGACCTCGACTCCAGCCGACGGGTCGTCGACGCCCGGCAGGCCGTCGCCGCTCTGGAGCAGATCGCGAATCAGCCGCACCTGGGCCGAATAAGGAGCGATTACCGCGATGTCGGCCGCCGGCACGCCGGCTGCGACCAGGGCCTGCACCTTGCGGCAGACGAGCGCCGCCTCGGCCGGGTTGCGGCGGCTTTCGCCGTCGGGCTCCAGCTCTTCGTCGTAGCCGGCGCCCGCCGTGTCGATGAACTCGAGCGGTGACTCGACCAGCGGGTCGGCCACGACTCCCGGCAAGTCGGCCAGCCGATGCGCTGCCACGGACGGATCGGGCGTCAGCGACGAGTCGTAAAACTCGGCCGACGAAAAGCCCATGATCGCCTCGTGCATTCGGTACTGCACCGTCAGCCGCCGCGCAATCGCCGGGCCGTGCACGGCCAGCAGCCGCTCGGGCAGGCTCACGGCCAATCCCTCCCGGGCCGCGGCCGCCGAGACGATCGTCGGCGGCAATTGGCAATGATCGCCGGCCAGCACCAGCCGTGCGCCGCGCACGAGCGGAATCCAACAGGCCGGCTCGATCGATTGGGCCGCTTCGTCGATCACCGCCAGGTCGAACGTCCGCTCGCCGAGAATTTGTGCGTCCAAACCGGTCAGCGTCACGCACAGCACTTCGGCCGCATCGAGCAGGCCGGCCACGATCTGCTCCTCCAGCCGCCGCGCATCGGCCACCAGTTCACGGGCTTCCTTGCGCAGTTCCTGCCGGTGGCCCGGCTGAGGCTTGGCACGCGTGAATCGGGCCGCCTGGTGACGCAGCACCGCGGCATCGCGCTCCAATTGCCGGGCCACGCGCAAGTCGGGATGCGCCTCGACCAACAGATCGAGCGTGTGGGCCCGCAATTCCGGCAGCACGCGCGCCGGATGCCCCAGCCGCACCGCCCGCATTCCGGCGGCCAACAGCCGCTCCAGCAGATTGTCGACTCCCAGATTGCTAGGCGCGCAGGCCAGCACGCGACTCCCCCTGGACACGGCCTGGCGGATCAGCTCGACGACTGTCGTCGTCTTGCCCGTGCCGGGTGGCCCATGAATGATGGCCACGTCGCGGGCCGAAAGGGCAAATTCGACCGCGGCCCGCTGCGACGGGTTCAGCGCCGAGCCGGGATCGGCCAGCGGTCGAGGCGGGTCGAACGCCGGCGCGGCGGCGCCGAGCAGGACGTCGCGCAATTGGGCCAGCCGGCCGCGCTCGGCGCGGCGTGCCGCATCGAGCACCGCTGCGCTGTCGCTGGCGAGAGACCTCGTCGCTGGCCAGGTCGAGCCGAAACGTCGGACGCTCCCCGGCCGGCTCCGGCGATTGGTTCAAGGCGATCTGGATCTCGAACTCGCCGCGACGGGTGACCACGCCCCGCCAGCCGGCCGCATCGTCGCTGCCCTGCTCCGAGAGCAGCACGGGACTCCCGGTGCGCGAACCGGTGCCAGGGAAGTCGCTGCGTCTGGTTGCGCTTGGCCAGCGTCACCAGCACTCGGGCCGCCAGGCCGAGGGTCTCGTCGCGCACCACCAGGCCGACCAGGGCGATGCCGGTGCGTTCGGCATCGGCCGCCGACAACCGCCGCCAGCGGGTCAGCAATTGCTCGGCTTCGGCCGCCGCTTCGACATCCATCAGCCGCGCTAGCTCGGCGAAATGCCGGGTCATTCGTCGGCCCAGAAATCGAACACCACGACTTTCTCGCGGCGGTCTTTGACCAGGTTGACGTACTCCTGGTGGGCCGGATGCTTGATGTAGGCGTCGCGGCCCTTCGCATCGCGGAACGTAACCAGGAAACAGTGCGTCAGGCCTTCGGACTTGTTCTCCTCGCTGACGTTGGTGCCGTACTGCAATCCGGCGACGGTGTCGATCTTGCCCGGCAAGGCGGCAAAGGCGTCGACCACTTCCTGGATTTGCTGGGGCGTCTGGTTGTCTTTGAACTTGTAGAGCACGATATGTCGCAGCACCTTGGCCGGTTTTTCGGCCGCGCTGCTCTCGGACGGATGGCTGGTGGTCATTGCGAATCCCGCGATCAGGGCCAGGAATAGAGCCAAAATTGGGCGCGCCGGCATGGAACATCTCCTTTGCATCTGGGCAGAACGGACGCCCTACAGGCTAATGCTCGGCGCCCTGGGCCGCAAGAGCTTGCCCACCAGCGCCGTCCAGCCGGTCTGATGCTCGGCGCCCATGCCGCGGCCGGTGTCGCCGTCGAAATACTCGTGGAACAGCAGATTGTCGCGAAAATGCGGATCGCTGAGCTGCTTGTCCGAGCCGGCCATTGCCGGCCGCTCGCCGGCCGCATTGCGCAAGAACAAAGCCGTGAGCCTGCGGGTCAGCTCGACAGAGACTTCGGCGATGGTCGCTTGCTTGCCGGAGCCGGTCGGGCATTCGACTTTGAATTCGTCGCCGTAGTAATGGTGGAATTTTTGCAGCGACTCGATGAGCAGGTAGTTGACCGGAAACCAGACCGGCCCCCGCCAGTTCGAATTGCCGCCGAACATGCTGGTGCGCGACTCGCCCGGCTCGTAGCCGACTTGGAGCGTCGCGCCGTCGCACTTCAGCACGAAGGGATGCTCCTGGTGGTATCGCGAAAGCGGCGCAGGCTCCGAAGTCGGACAGGAATTCCGCCGGATCGAGCATCCGGCGCAACAGACACTTCATGCGGTGGCCCCGCAGCAGCGAGAGCAATCGCCGCTCGCCGCGTCCGGGCTCGTCCCAGCGCGAGACCAGGCCGGCCAGATCGGGCCGGTACTTCAGAAACCACTTCAGCCGGCGGTGTGAAGTCGGGCAGCTTTTGCCGAGCAGCTCCGGCTCGAGCGTCTCGACCGCAAACAGCGGAATCAGCCCGACGATCGAGCGAATCCGCATGGGAATCGCAGCGGCCGTCGGGCAGATGCACCTTGTCGTAATAGAACTCGTCGTCCGCGTCCCACAGGCCGACGGCCGTCTTCATGGACGTTGTTCATGGCGCCGGCGATGTGCAGGAAGTGCTCGAAGAACTTGGTGGCGATGTCCTCGTAGACGTGGTTGTGCAGCGCCAGCTCCAGCGCGATCCGCATCAGGTTGAGCGAGTACATCGCCATCCAGCTTGTGCCGTCGGCCTGGTGAGATAGCCGCCGCCCGGCAGCGGGTGGCTGCGGTCGAACACGCCGATGTTGTCCAGCCCGAGAAAGCCGCCCTGAAAGACATTGCGGCCGTGCACGTCCTTGCGGTTGACCCACCAGGTGAAGTTCAGCAGCAGCTTGTGGAACACGCGTTCCAGAAAGGCGAGGTCGCCCGCGTCCGCCGCGTTGCTTGCGGTCGATCTGAAACACGCGCCAGGCGGCCCAGGCATGCACCGGCGGATTGACGTCGCCGAAGGCCCATTCGTAGGCCGGCAATTGGCCGTTGGGGTGCATGTACCATTCGCGGTCAGCAGCACGCAGCTGCGCCTTGGCGAACTCCGGGTCGATCAGGGCCAAGGCGAATGCAATGAAACGCCAGATCCCAGGCCGCGTACCAGGGATACTCCCATTTGTCGGGCATCGAGATCACGTCGGCGTTGTTCAAGTGCGGCCAATCGCTGTTGCGGCCCGTGCAGTCGCGCTGTCGGGCGGCGCCGGTTCGGCCGGGATCGCCCTTGCAGCCAGTCGGTGAACGTCGTAGTGGTAGAACTGCTTGCTCCAGATCATGCCGGCCAGGGCCTGCCGCTGCACGGCTCGGGCGTCGGCGATCGGCAGACGTCGCCTTGCAGATGCGGCGTAGAACTCGTCGGCCTCGCGCCGGCGGTCGCCGAGGATGTCGATCGAAATGCGTCGAACGGCTGCTCCTGCAGCTGGGCGGCTCAGACGCAGCCGAATGCGTCTTGGCGCCGCCCGGCGGAACCTTGCAGCACGTAGTGCGCCGGCGGCCTTGGTGCCCTGCCGGCTCGGGTTCACGGCGCCTGCTGGCCGCCGATCAGATAGTCGTGAAAGGCGTCCTTGAAGTAGCCGTCGGTCTCGCTGCCGAACAGGCGCCGGGTGTTGGTTTCGTTCTCGCAGAAGATCAGTTCCTGAGCCGCTTCGACATGCCAGCGGTACTCGCCCAGCCGCTGGTGCCGGGCGATGACGAGCTGGTGGCTTTCCGCTTCGAGACTCGGCTTGTGTCGTCCTGGCCGCGCCACGACCAGGTGTTGCGAAACCAGAGCTGCGGCAGCACGTGCAGCAATGCGGCCTCTGGGCCCGCGGTTGTGGACGGTGACGAGCATCAGGATGTCGTCGGGCGCCGCCTTGGCGTATTCGACGAAGACGTCGAAGTAGCGGTCGTCGTCGAAGACGCCCGTGTCGAGCAGTTCGAACTCGGGCTCGCGTCCTACCGCGGCGGCCGTTCTCCTCGACCAGCGCGGTCGTAGGGAAACGCGCGCTGCGGATACTTGTAGAGCATCTTCAGAGTACGAATGGGTCGGCGTGGCGTCGAGATAGTAGTAGCGCTCCTTGACGTCCTCGCCGTGATTGCCCTCGTGATTGGTCAGGCCGAACAGGCGCTCCTTGAGGATCGGGTCGCGGCCGTTCCACAGCGCCAGGGCCAGGCACAGCCGGCAGTGCTCGTCGCAGATGCCGGCCAGGCCGTCTTCGCCCCAGCGGTAGGCGCGGCTGCGGGCCTGATCGTGGGGGAAATATTCCCAGGCGTCGCCGTCCGCGCTGTAGTCTTCGCGCACGGTGCCCCATTGGCGCTCGGACAGGTACGGCCCCCACTGCCGCCAGTTGGTCGATTTCTGGTCGGCGGCCCGCAACCGGGCCGCTTCGGCGGAGAGTGGCAAGTCGGCGTGCATGTGCGTTCTTGGCGTCCGGGCGGCTTGCTGCTCCAGCGGTAGCGCACACCCTGCGCGCACCGCCGCCGCTGCCAAATTCTAGCATTGTCGAGCGTCCGCTTCCGCCGGCGGGCGGCATCGGGCGGCCGCAGAGCCGGAATAACCGGGCGGACAGTCCGCACAGCCCCCGCATGGAGGCGACAAGCGGCAATTTCATCGCAGGCGGACGCGAGCGGACCGAAAGCCCGCCAATTCAACCGCCGCCGTTGTTTGCGTCGGTCGATCGAATTCGCCATTATGAATTGGAGTGGGTGTGAAGGGGAACGACCGCGACCCGGTTAAACTCGGGCAGCAGGGCGCGTCGTGAGACGGAGGATCCGTGAGCCAGAAGTTGTTCGACCATCAGTTCTCTCTGAACCACGAAATCGACTTCGACCGGCCGGCCTGGCTGCTGCTCTTGCTACTGCTGCCGCTGGTATGGCTGCTGGCCCGGCGTTCGCTGGCGGCAATGGGTCCTTGGCGGTGGTCGCTGGCGGTCGGTTTGCGCCGCTCTTGCCCTGTCTGCACTGGTGTTGACTCTGGCCGAGGTTCATCTGGTTCGGCGGAGCGAGCGGCTGGCGGTGATGTATCTGCTCGACCGTTCGTTGAGCGTGACGCCGCAGCAGGCAAAGGCCGCGATCGAGTTCATCAACGAGTCGCGCAGGAAACAGCGCGACCGCGGCCGTGGAGATTTGGCGGGTGTGGTGGTTTTCGGCCGCGAGGCGGCGGTCGAATTGCCTCCCTGCGACGATGACTTCTCGCTGGGACGGATCGAAACGCCGGTCGATGGCGGCGCCACCGATCTGGCCGCGGCCATGCGGTTGGGGCGAGCCTGTTTTCCGATCGACTGTGCCAAGCGAGTGGTCGTGCTCAGCGATGGCAACGAAAACTTCGAGTCGTCGCTGGCGGAGAGTCGGGCGCTGTTGGCGGCGGGCATCGGCATCGACGTGGTCCCGCTGCGGCGCAAGCGCGCCGGCGACGTGGCGATCGAGCGCGTCGTGCTGCCAGGCGAAGTCCAGAAATCGATGCCCTTCGATGTGCGCATCGTGGTCAACAACTCGCATGGCCCACCCGATCTCGCACCGGCCGTAGTCTCCGGCAAGCTGCAGGTGTTTCGCCGGGCGGGTGAGCAAGAGTCGTTGGTGACCGAGCAGCAGGTGGACGTCGAGCCGGGAAAGCGGGTTTTTAGTTTTCGCGATGAGCTTGCCGTCCCCGACTTCTACACCTATGAGGCCCGTTTTGCTCCAACCAAACGGGCGCAGGACGCGCTTACGCAGAACAACCAGGCAACCGGTTTTACGCAGGTCGCGGGCAGCGGCCGCGCCCTGGTAATCGAAGACGGCGAACGGCACGGCGAATTCGCCCACCTGGTCGATCGGCTGCGCAGTGCGCACTTGGACGTGGATTTGCAGTCGAGCGATCAGGCTACGCTCAGCCTGGCCGACCTGCAGCGGTATGATACGGTGGTGCTCGCCAACGTCGCCCGGACCTCGGGCGACGGGGCCGAAGTCTCTCAGCTTGGCGACGAACAGATCGACGCCTTGATTCGCAATACGCAACAGCTCGGCTGCGGATTGGTGATGCTCGGCGGCCCCGACAGCTTTGGCGCCGGCGGCTGGACGAATACGCCGCTGGAACGGGCAATGCCTGTCGACTTCCAAGTCAAGAATGACAAAGTGGTGCCCAGCGGAGCTCTCGTGCTGGTCGTCGATCGCTCCGGATCCATGACCGGCGAGAAGCTGGAAATGAGCAAGGCGGCAGCCGGTGCCGCGGTAAAGACCTTGGGCAGTCGCGACCAGATCGGCGTCATTGCCTTCGACTCGGCCGCCCAGTGGATCGTGCCGCTGGCGCCCGTGGGCGACGGTCGCACCGCCGTTTCCCGGATCGGTCGCCTGGCGGCTGGCGGAGGCACCGACATGATGCCCGCGATGAGCGAGGGCGCGCGGGCACTCGGCAAGGCCAAGGCGGCCGTCAAGCACATGATCGTATTGACCGACGGCCAGACCGCGGGGACCGGCTACCCGCAGTTGGCCGCGCAAATGCACGGCCAAGGCATGACCGCCACCGCCGTGGCTGTGGGCAGCGACGCCGACAAGGGACTGATGCAACGCATTGCACAGTCGGGTGGCGGCAAGTTCTATCAGGTCAAGAATCCCAAGATGATCCCGCGGATCTTCATGCGCGAAGCGCGGCGGGTTGCGCGGCCGCTGATTTATGAAAGCGAACAGCCCTTTGGGCCGCGAATCGATTTTCCTCACGAGATGCTGGGAACCATTGAAGGACCGCTGCCGCCGATCAGCGGCTACGTGATGACGACCCCCAAAGCGAGCCCGCTGGTCGAAGTGGTGGCCACCGCGACACAACCGTCGCCTGGCGACCAGGTGCTGTTGGCCGGTTGGACCTACGGCCTGGGTCGCACGGTGGTCTTTTCGACCGACGCCGGTCAGCGGTGGGCTCGCGACTGGACTGCCTGGGAGGGCTACGACAAGTTCTTTTCCCAGATTTTGCGCTGGTCGATGCGGCCGCAACGCGGCGACGGCACGTTTGATCTTGCCGCGGACGCGCAAGACGGTCAGATTCGCGTCGCGGTCACGGCTCTCGATCGGCAGAACGAGTTTCTCAATTTTCTCGCCATGCGCGGCACGGTGGTGGGCCCGGATGCGCACATCATCGATCTGGACGTCATCCAGGCGGCGCCCGGGCGCTGACCGGGCACAATTTCCGGCGGAGCGACCGGGGAACTACTTCGTGAGCGTCGTACCGGCGAGCGGGACCGCGCCGCTGCGGGTGGGCGTGAATGTGCCCTATTCGGCCGAATTCCGAGACACCACCAGCAACGACGCGCTATTGGCCAGCCTGGCGGCGCAATCGCCGCAAGGCGGCGCGCCGGGACGCGTCGTCGATGTGGCTGCGGACGTCGCTCCGGCCAAATCCGATGCGAGCTTGTTTCGCCACGACCTGGCCAAGGCCACGTCGCGTCAGTCTTGCTGGCACTTCGTGCTCTTGGCGGGAGCGTGTTTGTTCTTTTTCGACGTGCTCAACCGCCGGGTGGCAATCTCCTCGCATGATCTGTCATCGGCCGCCGAATGGCTGGCCCGGTTCGTACCCTGGCAGAAGGCCGCGCCCGCACCAGCGTCGTTGGTGATGAATCGACTTCGCGCGCGTAAGCAGTCGATCGCCCAACAACTCGACGATCGCCGTGCGGCCGCTCAATTCGAGCCCCCGTCGCCATTGCCAGATGCCGAATTCCAGGAGCCGTCGCCGGACGTCCAAGCCAGAACGACGCCCGCAGCGGCGCCTCCTCAGGTCATGCCTGATACCGATGAGGAGTCGTACACCTCGCGGCTGCTGAAAGCCAAGCGTCGGGCACTCGAAAAGCATTGAGATGCGCGTCAGCAGGCCGGGCGAACGGGCGCCGGCCTCGCCCGGACGTCTGTCGCGCCAGGGACGAAAGCGCCCCAGGCCATGATTCAGCCCCTGCACGACGCTGGCACGAACGCCCAGGCAGCGGATATGATCGGCTGCGGGCACGGTCGACTTTTCGCCGCGCATTCATCCGCTCGAGCGTCGTCACAAGAGGAGCTTTTTCCATGTCAGCCAAAGTCAAGCCAATCCCCGCTGGTTATCACACCGTAACGCCGTACCTGATCGTCCAGGGCGCCGCAGCCGCGATCGATTTCTACCAGCAGGCCTTCGGGGCCACCGAATTGTTTCGCATGAATGGCCCCGACGGCAAGGTGGGGCACGCCGAAATCAAGATCGGCGATTCGCCGGTCATGCTGGCCGATGAGAATCCGCAGATGGGGCGCACGCAGTCCCAAGTCGATTGGCGGCTCGCCCATCAGCATCCTGCTGTACGTTGAGGATTGTGACGCTTTCGTCGCCCGGGCCGCAGCCGCCGGCGCCAAGATCACCCGGCCCTTGCAGGATCAATTCTACGGCGACCGGATGGGCGGACTGGAAGATCCGTTCGGGCACGCCTGGTACGTCGCGACACACAAAGAGGACGTGTCGCCCGAGGAAATGCGGCGGCGCTTCGCAGCGCTGCACGGCAAGTAGCCCCTGCCGGCGCTCGACCCCTCTCCCTCCAGGGAGAGGGTGGGGTGAGGGTGCGGCGACGCCAAGGCGAGGGCTCGCAAAGGTCCGGCGCCACTGCCACCGATACGCGGTGCCGATTGAAGAACCGCTCAATATGCGTTGTCGCGGCGGAGCACGGTGAAGATCGTTCGCAGCAGGATCTTGAAGTCGCTGAGCAGACTCCATTCGCGGATGTACTGGTGGTCGTACTCGATCCGCTTTTCCATCTTGAACAGCGTGTCGGTCTCGCCCCGCCAGCCGTTGACTTGGGCCAGGCCCGTGATGCCCGGCTTGACCTTGTGCCGCAGCATGTAGCCCTGGATGCGGCTGCGGTACTCCTCGTTGTGGGCCGTGGCGTGGGGGCGCGGGCCGACCAGGCTCATGCTGCCGCCCAGCACGTTGAACAGTTGCGGCAGCTCGTCGAGCGACGAGCGGCGCAAAAACCCGCCGATCGGGGTGAGCCGCGAGTCGTTGCGCGTGGCTTGCCGAACTTGCGGCCCATCTTCGGCGACGCGCATGCTGCGGAACTTCCAGACTTTGATCTCGCGGCCGTCCATGCCGTAGCGCCGTTGGCGGAAGAACACCGGCCCGGGCGACGTGAGCTTCACGGCCAGCGCCACCAGCAACATCGGCACCGCCAGCGCCAGCAATAGCAGGCTGGGCAGCACAATGTCCATCGATCGCTTGAGCAGGCCGTCGGCCCCGTAAAACGGATGCTCGAACACGCTTACCGCCGGCAGGCCGCCGATATCGGTCCAACGCGAATGCAACAATTCGAACACGAAGAAATCGGGCACGATATGCACCGAAGCGGTCGTGTCGCCCAATTGGGCCAGCAGCCGCTTGATCCGCTCTTCGGCCCGCATCGGGAACGTGATGTAGATCATTTCGATCTGGCCGCTGCGGGCTTGCTCGACCAACTCGGCGATGCTGCCCAGCTTCTTGCCGATCTCGGCCGGCACTTTGGGAATGCGGTGGGCCGGACGATCGTCGAAGAACCCGGCCAGCTTCAAGCCCAGGTGCGGCGATTTCCTCGATGTTGCGGGCGAGCTGAAACGCCAGGTCGTTGACGCCCACGATCGCGAAACTGCGGGTATTCAGTCCGTTGGCGCGGAGCAGTCGCTGCAAGGCGCGGGCGGCCAGTCGCACGCCGGCCAACAGCGCAAAGGCCAGCACGAACCAGGCCAGGAGCACCAGCGGATCGAGATCGGGATTCTCCTGGCCGAATCGGTCGCGCAGCCAGCGCAACGTCACGACCAGCGGCAACGTCAGCGTCCAAGTGCCCAGCGCGCACATCACTTCGCGCATGCTCGACACGCCCCGCCAATTGCGGTACATGCCGGTGAACTCGGCCAGCAGCCAAAACACAATGACGGCACTGGCACCGGAGAGCATCTTGGGCAGGCCCTGGCTGCTCGGTGCCAGCTCGCAGACCACGCCGAGCGCCACCAACAGGGCGACCGCATCGAGCAATCGATGCAGCACCGTGAACAACGACGTGTGCTGATGGATGCGCTTTGGAAGCGAGCTCACGGATACCTTCCCAGTTGGCGCCCGGGGGGCGAACAACGAAAGCTGTTCATTCACCGGCGCGTCTGGAAAAAGATAGGTTACGGGGCGAAGGGGCGGGCGAGGGTGGGGCATGCCCTCCTGACACGTCGCTTTGGGCACGTTAAGCCCACCGGCGGCGGCCGGTGGGCGGCGGCATGATCCGGCTGGGCCCCCGCCGCCCCCCGCCAGTGGGCTTAACGTGATGAGCGGGCGGTCTCAGGGGGCCGTTTGCGCCTGGCGCTGCGAGTTCTTTCCGCCCGCTTCCATGAACGCACGATACTCCTGGTCGAGATCGGCGTAGGAGCGGCCGGTCAATCGGGCCAGCGTGTCGCGATCGGCATTGCCGGTATAAACGGACTCCAAATATTTGACCGTGGCCGCCGGATACCGACTGAGCAGGAATGCGGCCAGGCCGGCCGACTCGCTGTACAGTTTGGCGATGTCGGCGTTGTGCTGCAGACCCTGTTTGCCCAGCGCCACCAGTTCGGCGAGCGGGAAGTAGAAATTGTCTTCGAGCAGGCGATGTCGCGCGGCCGGCATGCGTCCGTCGTCGGCCCCGCCCAGCGTCACATAACCGCTCCTGCGATCGAGCGACTCCATGTAGCAGGCCGCCGCCTCGATGATCCAGAAATTGTCGCTCTGGCCGACGTCTTTGCTCACCGCCCGGCATTCCTGAAAAAGCTGATGCGTGGCTTCGTGAAACAGCGTGGTTGGTTCCTGGTCTTCGTCGGCAAAGAAGTAGGCGATCCGGCTAGTGTCGAAATAGATGCCCAAGGTCATGGCGATCTGCGGCTGCGCCGGTCGCAGGGCCTGGTTGTATTCGTCGCGTGAGCGGTAATAGATGACCGTGTGCTTGTCCGGATCTCGATTCCGAACCGGCTCTCCCCCCGCCAGCCGCCGGACCAGTTCGGCGTCGCTCGACACGTAGCCGGCAAATACCTGCTGCCACACGGCGTACAGCGTCTCGAGGTGCCCGGCCAGCGAGACGCCTTCTTCCAGGCTGTGGTTGGTGGTGACCGCATAGTGGTCGGTCTCCACATGCCAGCCGTCGCGGATATTGCTGCGCAGCTTGGCTTCCTCCGCGGCCGGCATCCAACGATTGCGATAAAACCGCTGTCCTTGCTCGTAGCGGCCGACGTGCGACTGGGGGATCCAGCCGAACCGCTCGTGCCAGATTTTTCCTTCGCCCAGTTGCTTGATTTCGAATGGCGTACGCCAGACGCCGGCATGTTTGAGATAACCCAAGAATCGCCAGGCCGGTTTGAAATCAACGTTCTCTCGCGCTGCTTCGGTGACCAGCTCGACCGCCATTGCCGGCTGATGTTCGGCGGCAGCCCGCTTGGCCAGCTCGAACAGCGCAAGCGCCTGTTCGGCCCGCAGCGCCAGCCATCGCGTGCGAAATTCGCGCTGGCTCTCGCCCGCCGGCGCTGCCGCAGCCGGTGCGCGTCGAAGCGGATCGAGCACGAACAAGTAGGCCTTGTCGCGATTCCGCCCCGGCAGCCAAGCTCGCACCTCGCGGGCTTCGTCGGCCAGCCCCTTTTGGCGCACCAAGCCGCCAGCGGCGCCAGTTTCTGGCGATAGTCGGCGTAGAGCGCTGCGCGATCGTCGGCCAGCGCATGGCCGCCTTCTGCCAAGCATTGGCGGTAGCCGCAAAAGACGACGGAGGAAACTACGGCGGCGAATTGTGGCCACGAGCGGAACATACCCCTAGTTTAGCATCCGGGCGGCCGGAAAGGGTTGAGAGGGGCAGAGCGTAGAGACCAGGTCGGAACGAAGCGGGCGCGAAGCGCGTGTCCGCTGCCTTCCCTGAGCTCGACCCTCTAATCTCGAACCCCTTAAATTCTATCCCCTCTGGCCGGTGCCCGCCGGCGCAAACTCCTTCCACAGCGCGTCGAGGTCCTTGCCGGTCGCGTCGCGGAAGATCGCATCGTTGTACTGTCCGTGGCGCAGGCGCTGCGTCCAGGCGGCGGATGATGCGATGATCGTACTTGTCGACCAGCCAGGCCAGAAAAGCGGCCGTCGTGCCGTAGCCATCGCGATAGCTGGACTTCGCGCCGATCGGCCCGTGCGGCTTCTCGGGCTCGAACCGCCAATAGCGAATGTAATCGGCGACGCCCTCGACGAGCCAGCCGGGCTGCGTGCCGGGCGGATAGGCCTGAATCACGTGCGTCAGCTCGTGGATCACCAGGCCGAAGTCGTCGGGATGATCGTTGATCCATTTTGCGCTGACCTCGATCGTAGCGCCCGAGGTGACGCCGGGCGCGGCCAGCTCCTTTTTCATCACCAGTCGGATCGTTTCCGGCGGTTTCCAATCGTCAGTGGCCAGCAATCGGCAGATGATCGGGAACCAGGCTTCGCATAGCGCTTGCGCGTGCTCGGCCCAATCGCGCGCCTTGGCATCATCGGCCACTTCCGACACATCGAGCTCGAACTTCGGCTGAGGCGCGCTGCTTGCCTTGGCCAGCGGATAGATCAGCTTGTCGAGCGGATCTTCGGCCCGCGCCGCGAAATGAGAGCAGGAGCAGGCAGAGTCCAAAGGCAATCGATCGGCGCATGGGAAGTCCTGGGTGTTAATGATTTCAATCGTCCGCCGCATCATTCATCGTCGTGGTCAGACGAATCTTGCTCGGGGGCGCCAGGCATCGCGTCGGGTGCCGGCAAGTTAGGCAACTCCGCATATTGCGGATGCCCAATCGCCCACAATGCCCGGTTCGCAGCATACGCTCGCGATTCATCGCCGCAATCCAGCTCCTGCTCGAGATTCGGGACCGCTGCCGCTGCATCTGCGCCAAACTGGCCCAATGCAAAAGAGGCATTTGCATGAGCAGTCGGATCACTCCCAGCGAGGACCCGCAACAGTGCTGGAATCGAGACATCGGGATTCGAATGGATTAGTCCGAGCGTATCGATGGCTACGTGTTTTACCAGTCGGTCCTTGTCGTCAATCAACTTGATCAGTTCGGGGACGGCTTCTCGTGCGGCCGGACCAATCCAACCCAACGACATCTCCGCAGACACGTGAACATCGACCACAGGATCGTGCAGGCATTGCACCAAAGGCGTCACCGCGGGCGTTGCGAGCTCGTTCATGCAACCGAGCACCGCCGCCGCGCTTGCACGAGCCCGTGGATCCTTGTCTTACAGCAATTCAATCAGCTTGGGAACGGCCTCACCGAGTGGCGGATCGGATTCACCAATGACATAGGCTGCCGATGCGCGAACCATCGAATCATCGTGACTCAACAGTCGCACCAGCATTCGATCTCGCTCGCGATCCAACGCCGCGATTCCGCCACAACGCCATTCTCCTAATTCGCGGGCGGCCTCCACGCGGCTGGGCTCGTCCGGGCTTTGCAGGTGCTCGATAATCCGATTCAGTCGCCAATCAGGCCCGACGACCCAAACAATCCACGCGATGACCGCCAAGGTCGCCATCAGCAGACGTAGCGCGACGCGCAGCTCATCGCGATGACGACCGAGTACAGAAAGGACTGGCACGAACGGTCCGCTGACCGCCGCCGCGCAATTCAGGATGAATCGTCGCCGCGTCTCGCCCAGATAGGCCCCCACGCCGGCGCCGATCAACGCTGCCATCGCCACGCGCAGCCAATGTGCGCGATCGTCCGGCCTGCTCACGGACTGAATGAGCATGCCCACAGTTCCAACGGCAATAAACCCAAAGAATGCGCCAAACACGGCGAACATCGAACGATCTGGCGATTCAGTCGCACTCATTCACTCATCATACTCCCGCCAAACCTCGTCGATAACACACTCGCGCACCCTGCCTTCCCCTACCCTCTACCACCTCAATTCTCATCCCTTTTCCCGCCCTAAACCCCAGTTCCTAGCCCCTAACCCCACTCCGCTGGCTGCAAACTGCGATTGACGTGCAGCCCCCAGATGCTACCCTTGATGTATCAGCGAGGTGCGAGAGCGACGCCAAAGTGCCAAAGAAACGGCCGGCGACGCTGTTCATGAGCTTCCTTGTAAGCGGTATCTTTGCCTTGAGCCCAGCGGCTCGGCCCAATTTGGCTCGGCAAAGTCTTCTGCCCACGGCCGCCTTTGACTTGCTTGCCCCTCAAGGCCTGCGCCTTCGGTGTCGACGGCGCGGGCCCGAAGGATCCGGCTTTTTAAGCTCGGGATCCTGATGAGGCTCAGGTGCCAGTGGAATCTGCCAGCAAGTGCGCTGCCTGCAACAGGCGGCCTGTTGCCGGCAGTCGTAGCCGGACCCCAACAAAGTCCGGCCTGCCAACGTCCGCCTGATCACACGCCGCTCTCGCCGGGCATGGTCGCTCCGGTGAGCCAGCGGTCCAAAGTGTCAAAATCAATGCGACCGAACGAAGGAATCTGTTTGATGAAGTTCGAAAATCTCGGCCTTGCCGAGGGGCTCGTGCGTGCCGTTCACGCACAGGGCTACCACACCCCGACCAAAATCCAAGCCGCGGCCATCGGCCCCGTGCTGGCCGGCCGCGACGTGCTGGGCTGCGCCCAGACCGGCACCGGCAAGACGGCCGCGTTCGCGCTGCCCACGCTGCACCGCTTGAGCCAGGTGGAATGCCGGGTGAACGGCCGCGGTCGCAAGATCCGCGCCCTGGTGCTCTCGCCCACCCGCGAGCTGGCGCTGCAAATCTGCGAAAGCTTCCAGGTCTACGGCCAGCATACCGGTTTGCGGCACACCGTCGTGTACGGCGGCGTGAGCCAGAATCCGCAAACCCGGGCCCTCAACGCGGGCGTCGACATCCTGGTAGCCACGCCTGGCCGGCTGGTCGACCTGATGCAGCAAGGCTTCGTCGATCTGACGAAGGTCGAAGTGCTGATCCTGGACGAAGCCGACCGGATGCTCGACATGGGCTTTCTGCCCGACTTGCGTCGCATCGTCGACAAGGTGCCCAAGCAGCGGCAGACGCTGTTTTTCTCGGCCACCATGGCGCCGGAAATCCGCAAAGTGGCCGACGCCTGGTTGAAAGACCCGGTCAACGTCGAGGTCACGCCCGTGGCCAGCACGGTCGACACGATCGAGCAATCGGTGGTGTTCGTCGACAAGAAGCAAAAGCTGGCGCTGCTGACGCACTGGCTGCGCAAGACGCCCTGGACCCGGACCCTGGTCTTCACCCGCACCAAGCACGGCGCCGACAAAGTGGCCCGGGGCCTGGTCAAGGCCGGCATTCAGGCCGACAGCATTCACGGCAACAAGACGCAGGTCGCCCGGCAGCGGGCGCTGGCCCGCTTCAAGCTGCCCAAGCCGCTGGTGCTGGTGGCCACCGACATCGCGGCCCGGGGACTGGATATCGACCAGATCTCGCACGTGGTGAATTTCGATTTGCCGAATGATGCCGAAGGCTACGTTCACCGGATCGGCCGCACGGGCCGGGCCGGTGCGTCGGGCGCGGCCATTTCGTTTTGCGATCGCGACGAGCGGGCCCAATTGCAGGCCATCCAGCGGCTCACCAAGCAGACGATCGCCGTCGGCGAAAAGCCGGCCAGCCTGCCGGCCGCCCCGCCACAGGACGACCGACCGGCGCGTGAGGGGGGCGACAAGCCCGGCCGATCGCGCGGTCCAGCCGGCCGGAGCCGAGGCCCGCAGGGTCCCGGCGGGCAGAGTCGGCCACGGCAAGGTGGCGGGCAGGGTCGTGGGTCGCAGGGTCGTTCGGCGAAGGCGCGGATCGGCCGGCGGCGGAGCCGGCAAGCGCGGCCCAGGACGCCCGGGCCGTCGGCCCGACGGAAACTCGACCGAACCCACCGCGCAGCAAGGCCGCCGCACCGAACATGCGGCGCAGATCGCCGTTGGTGGCGCCGCCAGCACGCCGGCGGGCACAGCGGCCCGCAAGCCGCGCCGCCGCTATCGCGCGGCACTGTAATTGAATTCTCGGCGGATCGAACCTCTCGACAGGGCCAGGCATCGCGCCTGGCCCTGTTTTCGCTATCGGGTTTATCGGCCGGTGGTCCCCACGCGCGAATCGGTCGTTTCTGCCGGCCGCGCGTTCGCGGTATAGTGACCGGGAGTGGAAAAACGACATGGCTAACGGGAGTCCCGCCGATGAAGCTCATCTACGAATACGATCCTTATCAGCCGGTCGACTACAAAATTCCGACGGATGCCGACGAGGCGCTGGCGGCGCTGCTGGCCGGGAACCAGCGGTTTGCCCACATCGTCGATTGCATGCACCGCGTGACCTTGGGCGAGAAGGTCGAGAGCCCCGAGGTGATTCCGGTCAGCCCCACGTCGTTGGGATTGCCGCTGTGGGCCGACGGCACGCCCGACCAGGCGGCGTTCGCGCTGGTCGTGGGTTGCTCCGACGCCCGGGTGCCGGTGGAACAGATCTTCGACCAGGCGTTCAACAGCCTGTTCGTGATCCGCATTGCCGGCAACGTGCTGGGCACCGAGTGTCTGGGCAGCATCGATTACGCCGCCCGGAATCTGAAGACGTTGCGGCTGGTGCTGGTGTTGGGGCATAGCGGCTGCGGCGCGGTAACGGCTGCCGTCAATACGTATCTGAATCCGGAGGAGTTTTCCGACATTGCCTGCACGCACGCCCTGCGGTCGCTGCTGGACCGCATCATGATCGCGGTCCGCGGAGCGGCCAAGGCACTGGGCACAGCGGCCGGGCCGGCGGTCGTCGGGCACCGCAACTATCGCGCGGCCTTGATCGAGCTGGCGGTCTATTTGAACGCGGCCGTCACGGCCTACGACTTGCGCCGCGAGCTGCAATCGCTGGAAAGCGCCGACCTGCGGGTGATGTTCGCCGTCTACGACCTGGAAACGCTGCGCGTCCACGCCCTGCCCGAGAATTGCCCTGTCGGCAGCCTGCCCCAGCAGCCGCCATTCGCACAAGCGCCGGCCCACGCCGAAGAGTTCAGCGAGTTGGCCCGGCGATTGGCGCGACAGGTCGTCGACCTGTACGCGCTGGGCTGAAACGGCCCCCGCCGACGAGCCCGCGTCAGAGAGCCGGCCGCATCACGAAGCCGGCCGCGTCACGGGGCCGGCTTTGGCGTCTCGCTTTTCGGCGACTCGTTCTTCGGGGTCTCGTTTTTCTGCGGCTCATAGGCGTGATCGCGTTTGCGGAGCACGATGGCCTTGACGATTTCGTCGGGCTGCGCGAAGGGATTGGGGTGGTCCGGATCCATGCGCTGTAAGCTGGCCAGCACGTCCAGCCCTTCGATCACCCGTCCGAAAACCGTGTGCTTGCCGTTCATGCCCGGCGCAGGGGCGAACATCAGATAGAACTGCGAGCCCCCGGTATTGGGACCGGCCAGGGCCATACTCAGGCTGCCGGCGAAATGCTTGCGGCTGTTTTCCTGGTTGCCCTCACAGGGGATGGAATAGCCTGGGCCGCCGGTGTTGTTCCCGTTTGGGCTGCCGGTTTGGGCCATGCGGCCGGACACCACCTGATGGAACTTGAGGCCGTCGTAGAAATGATTTTCGACCAGGCTGATGAAGTTGGCCGTGGTGTTGGGCGCCTCGTTCTCGAACAGTTCGACCACGATGTCCCCCTTGGTCGTGGTCAGTCGGACTCGGGGCAAGTCGTCGGCCTGCTGCTCGGCGTCGCGCAACTCTTTTTCGGTCTTCCAAAGCTGCTCACACTCGTCGACGTTCGGCAGGCAGTGCTCTTTTCCGACCTTGTTGATGGCGTTTTCCTGCAAGGCTTTTACCAGATCGATTTTCGCCTGCGCGAAGTCGTTATGGCAGAATTCGGCGATTCCGGCGTAATTCGCGAATCCCTTTTCCGAGTAGCCGCCAGCGGCGAGTATTTTGGCCAGGCGGGCGCCATCGGCATAGCGGTCGGATTCGACCGCGTCGACGAGATTGGCCATCAGGAATTCGCCGGCCGCTCGATCCTTCGAGTCGGCCTGGAAAGCCGTTACCGCGGCGGCCTGCAAACGCGGCACGATTACGGCGCCCTTGGCGATGTACTCGTTGAACTGGGCCGCGAGCTGCGGCCGATCGGAATCTGCCGCCACTTGAAATCGCGATTGCAAGCTGCGCAACTTGCCCAGCACTTGCTTGAATTCGTCAAACGCCTGCTTGAAGCTGGCTGCCGCTTCGGCCGCAGTCGGTGCCGCTTGAGCAGGTGCCTCGGCTGCGGGTGTATCGGCCGCCGGTGCCTTGGCCGCCGAAGTGCCCGCCGCCGGTGAGTTCGCGTCGGCCGGCACCTGGCCTGCGGCGCACGACAAGGCCTGCCAGACGGCGGCGCAGAGCAAGCTGGCTAGCGCAAGGCGAACGCTCATGGCGGGCCCCCTTGGGGCGAATGGGATTTGTCAGCGAGGCTGGCGACGTGCTTAACCCAGCTTGCCGACCTTGGCCACCAGGTCGACGGTACGGCAACTGTAGCCCCACTCGTTATCATACCATGCCAGGGTTTTCAGCATGTTGCCGTCCATCACGTCGGTGAAGTCGGCGGCAAAGATCGAGCTATGCGGATTGTCGATGATGTCGCTGGAAACCAGGGCGTCTTCGGTGTATTCGAGGATGCCCCGCAGCGGGCCCTCGGCGGCCGACTTGAGCGCTAGGTTGACTTCTTCCTTGGTCACACTGCGGCTCATGAGCGTGGTCAGATCGACGACGCTGCCGGTCGGCACGGGCACGCGGAGCGAAATGCCGGTCAGCTTGCCTTTGAGCTCCGGAATCACCAGCCCCACCGCCTTGGCCGCCCCGGTGGTGGTGGGAATGATGTTCTGCGCGGCCGAGCGTGCCCGGTACAGATCGTCGTGGGGCATGTCCTGCACGCGCTGATCGTTGGTGTAGGCATGCACGGTGGTCATCAAGCCTTTGACGATGCCGAATTTCTCGTGCAGCACCTTGGCCAGCGGTGCCAGGCAGTTGGTCGTGCAACTGGCGTTCGAGATGCACTTCTGCGAAGCGTTCAGCTTGTCGTCGTTGACGCCCAGGACGCAGGTCAAGTCGGCGCCGTCCTTGGCCGGGCGCTGAGCACCACGCGCTTGGCACCGGCCGCAGGTGGGTATCGTAGCCCGCCTTGAACTTGCCGTCCTTCTCCCCTTCGCGGGCCGTAAAGATGCCCGTGCTCTCTACAACCACGTCGACCTTCAACTCGCCCCAGGGCAACTTCGTGGGATCACGTTCGGCCAGGGCCCGCACCTTCTTGTCGTCCACGAACAGGTACTCGGCGTCGTAGCCGACCTTGCCCGGATAGCGCCGATGCGTACTGTCGTACTTGAGCAAAGTCGCCAGCGTCTCGTTGTCGGTCAGGTCGTTGATCGCCACGACCTCGAACTCTTTGCCGCGGGCCATCAGATTCCGGAATACCAGTCGGCCGATGCGGCCGAAACCGTTGATTGCAACGCGAATTGCCACGGGACATCTCCTTCAGCGATGAAACTCCAGCACCCTCGAGCCCCCCGGACAACGCGGGCGCTCGAATGCCTGGAGGCGTAAGGGGCACGCAAACGCCCCGATTCTAGGAGTTTCGTAAGCTGCGGATTATACTGGCGACGCAGGAAAGCGACTAGGGGCCCGGCCGGCGGCGGGTCCTCTCGGCGCACGCACACCCACAGCCGGCGGCGGATAGTTTTTTCCGTCGGGCGGAATTTTTTTGTCGAGCGACCAGGTCGCTGCTACCGACAGCTTTTCCAATACTCGCAAACTGCGGAGAATCCTTGTCCATGGCCGATGACCAAGAACGATTGCCACAACTGCTGGCCGAGCTGCGATCGCAATTGGCGGCCAGCACGTCGGTCGATCCCGGCATCCGCCGCCGGCTCGAAGCCACGATCGCCGACGTCGAGCGGGTTCTGGGTGGCCAACCGCCCAAGAGCGCGCGGGCCGAATCGCTCGCCGCACGGCTGGGCGAAACGGCGGTCGACTTCGAAGCGTCTCATCCCACGCTGGCCGTCACGCTCGGCGGCATCATCGACGCCCTGGGGAATTTGGGAATCTGAGGCGATCGCCGGTACCGCCATCCGGCTGCCGCCCGATCACCCCATGGCCTGCTCGCCGCGCCGGTGCTCGACCCGCTCGACGACCACCACGCGCACGTCGCAAACGTTCGTGTCGGTCGGGCCCGTTTTGAGCAGTCCGCCGATCGATTCGAAATAGTGATAGGCATCGTTGCGCGCCAGATAATCGCCCGGGTCGAGCCCGAGCTGCGCGGCCCGGGCCAGCAGCTCGTGGTCGACCCAAGCGCCGGCCGCATCGGTCGGGCCGTCCTCGCCGTCGGTGCCGCCGGAGAGCAGCGCAATTTCGCCTGCGCTTCCCGCGCCGGCGAGGACTTCGGCGGCCGCCAGGACCAATTGCTGATTGCGACCACCTTTGCCGCGGCGCTCGATCGGCGCGAGCGTGACCACCGGTTCACCGCCGCTGATCAAACAGTCCGGACCGGGACCGGCCAGCATATTCAGCGCGAGCCGAGCCAAATGCCGCCCCACGTCTTCGGCCGCCCCTTCCGGCGCCGGCGCCGCCAACATGGCATGCGAGTAGCCCAATCGCTCGGCTTCGATGCCGGCCGCATCGACGGCCAGGGCGTTGTTGCCGATGACCAGGTTGGTCACCTGGCAGGCGGGCTCAGCCGGCGCGCCAGCCGGCTGCTTTTCCAGGTGCGCGAAAACCGCCGCCGGCAGCACGGGGCGACCGGCGTAACGCTCGAGCACGTCGAGCGCGTCCTGCGGGCTGGATCGGTCGGGCACGGTCGGCCCGGAGGCAATGATATCGAGCGGGTCGCCCAAGACGTCCGAGATGACCAGCGCGAACAGCCGCCGCGCGCGGCAGGCCCGCGCGAAGCCGCCTCCCTTCAGCCGGCTGAGTTGCTTGCGGACCGTATTCAATTCGGCGATGTTGGCTCCCGCCGCGCTGAGGTGCCGCGTGACGGCCAGCTTATCGGCGAGCGTGATGCCGGCCGCGGGGGCCGGCAACAGCGCTGACCCGCCGCCGGAAAGAAGCACGAAACAGACGTCGTCGGGCGCCAAGGACTCGAGCAGGCGCAGGATTTCGCGGGCGCGGCGACTCCGGCTTCGGTGGGCTCGTTCAAGCCGGCGGGCCGGGCCGGGTGCAAGCGAATCCGCGCCAGCGGCCGCGTGCAATCGGCCGGCACATTGATCCAGCCGATGACCTGTTTGGCGGCGAGCCACTGCGGCCCCAGCGCCCGCTCGAATCCGGCGGCCATTCCGGCGCCGGCTTTGCCCGCTCCGACGACCACGATCCGCCGCACCGTGGCCAGATCGAGCGGCTCGTCGCCGATCCAGAGGTTATTTCCGTCGACGCGGAGCGTATTTTCCACCAGCGCGTCGGAGCGCACGGCGGCCAGGCCGGCGCGCCAGATCTGCTCGACATCGCGGCGCAGTTGCTCGGCCCTGCACTTCATGTGTCCCTCTTCAAGCGCACGCGCATCAGGTCCATCCATTGGCTGTCGCGCTCGACGACCACGTGGCTGAGATTGTTCACCGCGGCCGCGCGGAGCACCAGCCCGGCCAGGTATTTTTGTCCATGGGCCTCGAAGCGGCCCGCCACCGCGCACCAGGGCGTGGCCTTGCCCTGGTCGCCGGGCAACCGGGCCCGGGAAAAAAAAGTGTTGGCGAATCCCTGCGAGCTCAACTGGGCCGGCCAGACGCGCACGACCGGGTCGTGCGCCAGCAGCACGGAGCCGAAGCCCGGCACGAGTTGATCGACGATCCCCGGGAGGCGCTGTTCGTCGGGCGGATCGCTGCCGCGGCCGGTCGGCGCGATCACCAACGCCGCCAGCCGCATCGGCACATGGTACAGTTCGAGCCCGGGGCCCGTCTGGCTCGGGCCCGCTTCGGCGAGTTGGGTCACGTCGATCGACAGATCCGGCTCGGGCCGTGCGACCGGCCGCGGACGCCGTCGCCGCCGCAACCAGCCGGCGACGACCAAGAGTGCGACCAGACCCAGGGCGATGCCGATGGCCTGGCCCAGATTCAGGCCGATCCGATCGAGCGTCTGTTGTAGCTGCTGCATAGGAAAAATGACCGCCGTCGAAATCGAACCGGGCGAAACCGCCCAACCAGCGAGCCCAGCGGGTGAGCCCACACGGCATCCCGCCCTGCGTAAACCGTTGGCACGAGCCCCGCCGCTTGCCCCGCCATCGCTGGTTACCGCCTCCAAGGCGAGCTGCTTCCCGCCAGCATTCCGGCCCAAACCGGCGGCGGGCGATCCTTGCTAATGCCATGCTAGCAAGGGTTTGCGCCATTGTCGAAAACGGGCTCGATTCGCGGGCCAGCGGCGGCCGATTTTTACGAAAGAGGGAGCGTGCGTCGCGACTGCGCGCAGGGAGGCGGTGAGTCCATGAAATCGAATCATTCGAGCCCGATTTGGCCCTATCTGGCCGTTCTGGCTTGCTTGTTTGCCGTCTGCGTTTTCGCTCCACGCGGCTGGCAGCGGCTCGCCCGCACTGAATCGGTCGACGCCTTCCTGGAAGCCAACAGCCCGCGGCTCTCTCTGCGACTGCGTCGGCCGCAATCGCCGGCCCGACCGGCATTGGCCGCGAAAGCCGCTGCCGACGATGATCACGCCGCAACGTTGGCGGCCGCCGAACCGCAAGAGGGCGAACCGCAGGAGGGCCTCGCCCAGAGCAATACGCCGGCTCGTATCGGGGCGGCAAGTAACGACAGCGGATCAAGCGAAGCAGCTTTCCCCGACGAGAGGCGCGCAGTCTGTGGCGTCGGCAAACCGCCCGGCCACGCAGACGACGTCCGAAACCAGCGACCATCGTGCGAGCAAGAGTCCTTGGTCGCTGTTCCGCACGGTCGGGACCTCGACGCGGAATGTCGCCCAAACATCGAGTCCGTCCGAGATTGGCAAGCGACTCCCCGACGAGGAAACGCAGTCGGCTGCCGATGCCATCGACGTGGCCGATCACTCGCCCGCCGTGTCGCTGCGCGAGGCCGGTGCCCAGCGCGGTTTCGAGGCGATTCGGTTTCCGCGTCCGGAGCCGTTGATCGCCGAGCTGACAGCACTTGCGCGCGATCCCAACTGCGGGCCCTGGGCGGCAACCGCGAGCCGATTGCTGGGCGAAATCTGCGGCGAGCCGGCCAGCGCCCGCCGGCCGGCGCCGTCGTGCTCGACGAATTGCGTCGGCACAGCCAGCAAGGCGAAGCGCTGGGGGCATCGATCGGGGACGCGCGTCTGGCCAGCCAGGTCTTGCGAGCTCAATACGCCCTGGCCCGGCGGGTCGATGTTTGGGACTCGGTCGTCGGCTTGTCGGCCAGGTCGCCGGTTGAGGCGGACGAATCCGGATCGCAACACATGCCGATGGCGCTGGAAGCCGTGGAATCGCTGACCCGAGCCCAGCAGGCCGGAACCGCCTGGCGTGAATACCTGCTGTTGCCCCGACTGCGGCGCTTGGTCGGCCGCGACAGCAATGCCTCGCCGGACGAACGGCGGAAAGTCGCCCGCAGCGTGCTAACTCGACTGAGCAACGTGCGCCTGTCGCACGATCAGCGGCGATTCGTCGACGATAAGTCAATGGCCGATTTCCGCGCCGAACTGCAGCACTGGGCCGCCGAACCGGTCGACAACCAGGAATTGCTCATCGATTTGGAGCGTTACGAACGGACGGGCTCGGCGCTGGATGCCCAGCGCGTGGCCTCGAACTGCCGCTGGTTGTGCTGGTCGGCCGACGCCGATTCGCAACAACTCGGAACGCGGCTGGAAGAGCATTATCGCAACGCGAACATTCGCCTGGCGGTGTCCCAATCGTTTCTCAGCCGGTTCCTGCCCCAGCCCGGCGCGATCGTCGCCCCGGTGCGCGATACGATCGCCGGCGCCCAAGTCGAGGGGCAAAGCACGACCTATACCAAGCTGGCCTTGCAGTTGATTCCTGATCGCAACCGGTTGCGGTTGGGTATCGAAGCTCACGGCACCGTGCAGTCCAGCACCGCGGCGACCAGCGGACCGGCCACATTCCACAGCAGCGGCGAGTCCCAATTCATCGCCCGCAAGCTGCTGCTGTTGGGGCCGCGCGGGCTGACCGTGTTTCCGGCCATGTCCGAAGCCGAAAGCACGCGGCAGCAATTGGTCTCCTTGGAGACGGATTTCGATCGCGTGCCGCTCTTGAACAGCGTCGTGCGGAACATCGCCCGTTCCGAACACGACGCCACGCAAGGTGCCGCGGTCAGCGAGGTCGAGCAGAAGATCGCGAACCGGGCCCGGACCCAATTCGATGGCGAAATCGAACCCAAACTGAAGCAGGCCGTGCAGCGGTTCAACGAGCGCGTCCGCAGCCCGCTCGAGCGGCTGGGTCTGGAGCCGCAGGCGCTGGCGGCCTCGAGCAGCGAAGATCGCGCGGTGCTGCGACTGCGGCTGGCCGGCCAGGACCAATTGGCGGCCTACACGCCGCGTCCGCGAGCGCCCTCCGACAGCCTGGTGAGTTTGCAGATCCACCAGTCGGCGCTCAACAACGCGCTGGAGAAACTGGAGCTCGACGGACGCACGTTCATGCTGCCGGAGTTGTTCGAGCACCTCGCACAGAAGATGGGCCGGCAGCAGGTGGATCTGCCGGAAGACCTGCCCAAGAACGTCAGCGTGACGTTTGCCGCCCACGACGCCGTGCGGCTGAATTGCGACGACGGCCAGATCGAGGTGCGGATCTCGTTGGCCGACCTGACCGAGCGCCGCAAGCATTGGAAGAACTTCGTCGTGCGAACCTTTTACCGTCCCGACACCAGCTCGCTGGAGACGCGGTTCGTCCGCTCGGGCGGAATTTTCCTGGAGGGCGAAAGCCTCAAGGGCAAGACCCAGTTCGCGCTGCGAAGCGTGTTCAGCAAGGTGCTTTCTCCCACCCGGCATTGGGGACTGATCGAGCCCAAGTTTGCCGCCGATCCGCGCATGGCCGACGTCGAGGTCACGCAGTTCGAAGTGGACAAGGGCTGGATCGGAATTGCCTATGCCGCGCGTCGGCAACCGCTGCCCGTGGCCAGCCGGGTCAAGTGACCCGGGCCGACAGCCGCGGGAGACTGTGCCGCTTGTGGGACCGTCCGCCGCCCTGAGGCAGGCCTTGGATAGGATCTACGGTTGCTCTGCCGTCCGCGAGTCTCCGTGCCCCCAGCGGCCGCGAAACTCATCGACCGGATACTTCTGCGCGTTCTTGAGCATCTTGCCGCGCACGGCCCCGTCCAGATCGACTCCGAGCGCATTGCACAGCGCGAGCACATAGCAGGTGACGTCCGCCAGCTCGTCTGCCACTTCGGCCAGCTTTTCGGGCTGGCGGCCCAGCCCGGCCGACTCGTCGGGCGTGAGCCATTGGAAATGCTCCATCAGCTCGGCCGCTTCGATGGCCAGGGCCATCGCCAGGTTCTTGGGCGTGTGAAAGGGTTCCCAATTCCGCTCGCGCACGAACTGGCCCACCAGGCGGCGCAAGTCGTCGATCGAAGTGTCCTTGTCCATCCGCTGGCTTCTGGTTCAATGGAATGGATTCGAGTCGGCCCAAGTCCGTCCCAGTTTATCAAATGTTTTTGGACTTTGAGTATCAACTGCTCGACTTCGGCGCCGGCCGCAAACTGGAGCGGTTCGGCGCCTGCGTGCTCGACCGGCCCGCTCCGGCCGCCACGGCTGCGGCGCTGCGCCGCCCAGAGCTTTGGCGCGAGGCCGACGCCCGCTACGACCGCACCACCGGCGAGCAAGGGGCCTGGATCGAGCGCGGCGATATGACTGCGACCTGGAGCGTTCGTTGGCGGCAGATCGTGCTGGAACTGAAGCGGACCGATTTTGGCCATTTAGGCGTATTTCCCGAGCATGCCCGCAGTTGGCAGTGGCTCAGCGACCAGGCGCGCTCTGCGAATCGTCCGCTCAAGGTGCTCAACCTGTTCGCCTATACGGGCGGCGCTACTCTGGCGCTGGCCGCCGCCGGCGCCGAAGTCGTACACGTCGACTCGGCCCGCAATACGGTGGCCTGGGCCCGGCGCAATGCCGAGCAATCCGAACTGGCGGCGGCTCCGATTCGCTGGATCGTGGAAGACGCGCGGAAATTCGTCGCCCGCGAATTGCGGCGGGGCAACTCCTACGACGCTGTCGTGCTCGATCCGCCGACCTACGGACACGGCCCGCAGGGCCAGGCCTGGAAACTGCCCGATCATTTGGGCGATCTGCTCGCCGATTGCCTGAGCCTCATTCGGCCGGCGCCGCCGGACGGGCAATCGTGCTTCGTGCTGCTCACCTGCCACACGCCGGGCGTCGAGCGGAGCGAAGTCGAGTCGCTGTTTGCGGCGGCCGGCCGGTCAGACCGCGGCCGGCTGTCGATCGAGCCGCTGGCGCTCATTTCGGCGGCCGGCGATCGACTGCCCTGCGGCCTCGAAGCCCGCTGGGTCGTGCGGCCGGATTGAGCCCCATTCCGCACACGGGTTGGGAACGAACGAAAAATTGCAGCCAGGTTTCGTTGAGCCTCACCCGACGGAGACCTTGCGGATCGGCTTGAGCCGTGCATCTGCCGGCGGGGCGGCCTTGATCTGGATCTCGGCCGTGGACGTCGGGCCTTCGACGTCGAACGCGTTGACGGTCTTGGCCTCCAGGCGGTTCACGCCCGGGTGAAGCGGCCAATCGATCGCGTCGCCACTCGGCTTCCATGCGCCGCCGTCGACGCGAACCAGGTAGGTCTTGAAATTCGGGGTCAGCGTTTTCAGGCCCACGCGCAGATGATTGCCCGCCGGCACCAGTGTGAGCGCCGCCTGTCCGAGCGGAAAATACGGTTCCTCGGCCGGCTTGGCGGGCACGACGCGCTTGTGCCAGCTTGTTCCCTCGCAGAGCTTATCCTGGGTGATGAACATCTTGCCGTAGTCCGGCCCGGAGTCCATCAGGTCGGTATTGGGCACGTAGCCGATGAAAGCATAGGGGTTCAGCGCCGACGGATCGAGCGACAAGTCGCCGAAGCCGGCGAACCGCTGGCGAAACACCGGCATGTCGGCTTTCTTGTATTTCTTCCGGTCTTTGCCGAGCACGAAGGTCAAATCCTGGCCGTCGCGATAGAACCACTCCTGCCGCAGCTCGTAGGCGTTGAGTGGCTGGCCGTCCTTCTCCACGTACATGGCGAACGTCGGATCGAACATCACCCACTTGCCAAGCTGATTCGACCAGATCTCGGTCGACGAATGCTCGCCGGTGCCGACGCTAGCCGGGCACCGCAGGGCCAGGCTGCGGTCGACCCAGCCCAGGCTGGCTGCGGCCGAGACCAGCACGTCGGAATAATGGCGCAGAAGAACGTGTGCCCGTCGTCGATGTCGCGCAGGATCTCGGCCGCCCCCTTGGGCTGGGCACTGGGGGTGCCGAACTTCTTGAAGCGACCATTGACCCAGTCGAGCAGCAGCACCTGCCGGTCGAACTCGTCCTTGCCCGGCGCCACGACCTCGTCCAGCTTGTAGCGCTCGCGCAGATCCTTGAGCTTGGGATTATCGTACGAGTCGAACTTGTGCCGGCGGGAATAATCGTTTTCCACCAGCGGCAGGAAGTCCAGCTTGCTGACGGTGGCCTGCCGGCCCTCCAGGCTGAATGTGGCGCCCGCCTTGGGTGCCGCTGCCGGTTCGTCGGCCGGCGCGCCCGCCGCACCGAGCGCCAGGAGCATCACGATTGCGGTCGAACAGCGCGCGAAGCAGGATTTCATCGCCGTATCTCCGGGGCTGTTTGGGATGCGGGCCATGGGTCGCCGGCAGTGGGTCCGGCAGGGTGCGTGGCGGGTGCGGGTATTCTAAGCCGGCCGCGAGATCAACCGCAATCAAGTGCGGCGCTCGGCAGAATTTGTCGCCAACCCCCCGCTGGCACAGCGACCCGGTTCCCGCCGCAGGCTAAAGGGGCGGGATCTGCGGCTCTCAGATTTCAAGGAACTCGCCACGCGCAAACGGATCGGCCACAATCCGGTGGTGACCGGTCAACGCCCAGTCGCGCAGCCGCGGGGGCATTCCCAGCAGGATCGACAAGCCGATGCCCAAGGCCAGCGGACCCAGCGCAAAATTCCGAACGCCCGAGAGCAATAGCGGGTGGAGCGCCGATACCACGGCCCCGGCGCAAGCGAAAGGCCCAAAGACGCGGTCGTAGCCGGGGATCAACCAGCGCCCCGTCGTCAGGCGACCGGCCAGCGTGATTGGCGGGCGGTACTCGCTACAGTAGATTGCCGTGCGCGCAATGCGGCCAGGCCCACGCCCATCAGGGCCGTTACATAGCCAATCGCAACGCGTTCCCCAGGATCGGGATTGCGGCTGGCCAGTGCAAATACCCAGGCCGCGACGAGCCAGGAGATCAGCAATGACTCGCCCAGCGAGATCGCCAGGTAATCGGCGCCGGGGCCCAGTTGGGCCAGCGAAAAGCCGATGGTCTTGCGCTGCACCGGCGTGGCGGACGGCTTGATGATGGCGAACTTACGAAAAGCCTCCCGGAGTCGCGGCGATTCGTTCAGGGCCAGGCCCCGCAGCGAAATCAGCAGGCCATGCCAGCCCACGCAATACAGCGGGATGAGCAGCAGCGTGGCACCCGGCGATGGCAAACCCAGCCACACTGCCGCCGCCAGCCCGTAGGACACCAGATACGCGTGCGCCCCGGCTCCGGTCATGCGCAGCGCGACGATCAGCCCGAACAAATAGGGCAACATACAAAGAGCCGCCAAGGCGTGAACATCCAGCCGCGAGTCGTGCCGCGACACCAACCAGGCCGCCAGCAGGATCAGTCCATCTTGCGGCAGCAGGTGGATCGGCCCCAGCGGCAGCGACAGTTGTCCGTGCCAGGGAGTGCCGGCGAGCCATTCGGCGTAGGCCGGTCGAAACAAGGGGTGCTTGGCCAGCACGCGGAAAAAGCCGTAAAACACCAAGGCGAACGCCAGCCAGATGTCCCGCGGCGTATGCAGCATCAAGTCCAGCTTCGGCTGCGTAGCTTCGCGATAGGTCGGGCCCCGCAGCAGCGTGTGGGCCAGCAGTTCAAAGGCAATAAGCACCACGAGGAACAGCACTACCGACCACCACGGAGGCAGCACGACGCGCAGCCACGTGACACAAGCCCGCCAAAACGGACGCGACCCGCCAGCCATCAGGGCTCCTTGTGAAAAGGGGCCTCGCGAAAATACTGCTCGATGTTTTCCACGGTCTGCGGGTGAATCAACTGCTCCAGGGCCCCGGCCAACGACGCCTGCCCGCCTGTCCGCTGGCGCAGTCCTTGCGGCGTGTCGTCGACCAGCATTTGGCCGTCGCGGAGCACCAGGATTCGCTCGGCGACTTCGTCCAGCAATTCCGGCACGGGCGTGGTCAGCACCACGGTCATCTCGTCGCGCCCGGCCAGACGTTGCAGGACGCGCTTGAGCGCCAGGATGCCCGCCGGATCGAGGCCGCCGGCAAACGGCTCGTCCAAGAGCAGGATCGGCGCGTCGGTCACCAGGGCCGAGGCCAGGGCGATTTTCTTTTGCTGCCCATTGGAATAACTGGCGATCGGCCAGTCGCCCTCGGCCGCCAGGTCGAACAGGAGCAGCAGCCGGTCGATGTGGTCGAGCAAGCGTTGATCTTCGACGCCGTAGAGCCGGCCGACGGCGGCCAGGAACTCCCGCCCGGTGCGGCCCCTGGGCAGCCAGGGGTGATCGGGCAGGAAGCAAACCCGGCGGCGAATTGCCAGCTCGGCCTCGGGCGAGCTGCGACGCTGGGCGCCGTCGATCTCGACCCGGCCGCGCTGCGGCTGCAAGATGCCCGCCATCACGCGCAGCAGCGTCGACTTGCCCATGCCGTTGGGGCCCACAATGGCCACCAGTTCGCCGGCGGGAATCTCCAGATTGATGCCGCGCAGCACCGGGCGGACGCCGTAATGCTGCACCACGTCGACGAGCCGAATCATGATCCCCACATGCCCGAAAAAATGGTGCGCGTCTCAACTCCTCTCCATCCAGGGAGAGGTTAGGGTGAGCGTTTGTGACGTTGTCGGATGAAGCCAGGTTTCAGGTCGGTCCGCCTCAGAGCCTCATTCTTCATGCGATCTCCACCCGCGCATTGTCGGACGCTGCAAATGCGAATGCAAATCGATCCAACCACCGGCTGACCGAGAGTCCCCAATACCGGAGGAACTGGAACGTGGAATGATGATCCCGGAACCGCGGCATCGCAACATGCCTGTGCCCAATAAGAAAGCCGATTGAGCCAAGCTGCGCCGGCTTTCTTGGACAACGTCGTCAATCGGTCGCCGTCCTGAATTTGCCGGCGGCAGCGGCTAAGATAGGCTGCATGGAACCGATCACCAGTTTGCAAAACCCGCGCATCAAGGCGGCCGCCAGGCTGCGCGACCGCCGCAGCCGAGACAAACAACAGCGGATCGTTATCGACGGCACGCGCGAGATCGCCCGGGCACTGGCCGGCGGCGTGACGCTGGTCGAAGTGTTCGTGGCGCCCGAGCTGTGTACGGCCCGGCCGTCGCGCGAGCTGTTGGCCGAGTTGGCTCAGCGCCGCGTGCCGCTGCTGGAAGTTACCACGGCCGTGTTCGAGAAACTGGCATACGGGGCCCGGAGCGAGGGGCTGATCGCCGTGGCCGAGCCGCCCCGACACAAGCTGGCCGACATCAAACTGCCCGAGCGGGCGCTGGTGGCCGTGTTGGCTGGGGTGGAAAAGCCAGGCAACGTCGGCGCGGTGCTCCGCAGCGCCGATGCAGCCGGCGCGAGCACCCTGATCGCGGCCGACCCGGGCACGGACCTGTATAACCCCAATTGCATCCGCGCCAGCCTGGGCACAGTATTCACCTTGCCGGTGTGCGCCGCGACGGCGCCGAAACGCTCGACTATCTGCGCAGCCAGCGGCTGGCGATCTACGCCGCCCGGCTCGACGGGGCGGCGGTCGATTATCGCCAGGTGACGTTCGCCCCGCGCTCGGCCATCGTGCTAGGGAGCGAAGCGGCCGGCCTGTCCGACGTGTGGTCCGCGCCGGACATCACGGCAGTGCATTTGCCGATGCGGGGGGTGGCCGACAGCTTGAATGTCTCGGCCGCCGCCGCGGTGCTGTTTTATGAGGCGCTGAGGCAGGGGGAGGTAAAGGCAGAAGGATGAAGGCGGTAGGATGAAGGATGAAAATGGTGACAGGAGTCGCCGTCGCGCAAAGGGCTCGCACCAGGCGATGCGCGGGTTCTAGGATGCTGGTGCAAAGTGCCGACAAGCGCTGCGTTGCTTGACGTTGCGGGATGACGACCGGCGAACCGGGATTCAGACGGATGAAATGCACACACTGCGGCTCCGAATTGCCGCAAACTTCAGTGGCCGATTCGCCGAGATGTCCCTACTGCGGGCAGCCGATCGATCCACCGCGACCCGTCAATCCAGTCGGTGCCGCCGGCTCTGGTTGGTTGGACTTGTTCTGCGTGGCTCTGTTGGTTGGTTCGCTCGCCACGGAGGTTTACACAATCGGTGTTTTTTCCCAGGCCGTGGCCGCCAAGTCGTGGCCGACCACGGAAGGCGCAATCGAGACGTCGATGATGGTTCGCAAGCTCAACGGACTGAAAGAAACCTTCGAGGCGGTGATCCGCTATCGCTACTCGGTCGAAGGCGTGGAGTTCGAATCGTCGAGTGTCCGCAGCCGAGGAACGGGCTCCGCGTACCAATTCGATATCGACGCCGTGCTGGAAAAGTTTCCGGTCGGAGCGCGCGTCCCGGTCTACTTCGATCCGGCAAATCCTCAGCAATCGTACCTGGAGGTCGGCGTCGACTGGATCAATTGTGTCTTGATCGTGTCTCCGCTGCTGTTTGCCTGGGTGGCGGGCTATTGCCTGCATGCGCACTGGCAATTCAAACACGGGCGATAGCTCGACCAAAAGCGCCGCCGATAATCGCCGCTCCGAAATCCCCGTTCCGACTTCCGAGTTGCGAACTTCCGCCCGCTACTTGCGGCGGAAGATGCGCTTGATTTCGCCGAGCGCGCCGCCGAGCTGGTCGACTTCGGCGAGCGTGTTGTAGAAGTAAAAGCTGGCCCTGGCGCTGGCCGACAGGCCGAGCCGCTTGTGCAGCGGCATCGCGCAGTGATGGCCGGCGCGGACCGCAATGCCCTGGCGATCGAGCAGTTGGGCGATGTCGTGGGCGTGGATCTTCTCGAGCATGAAGCTGACGATGCCCGACTTTCGCTCGGGCGCGGGCCCAGGAAGCGCACGCCGCCGACCGCTGCCAGCACTTCGTGCGCGCGGACGGTCAGCGCCTGCTCGTGAGCGTGGATGGCGTCCATGCCGATGGCGTTCAAATAGTCGATCGCCGCTCCCAAACCGATGGCCGGCACGATCGGCGGGGTGCCGGCTTCGAACTTGGCCGGCAGATCGGCCGGCTCGAAGCCGTCGGTGCGGACGCGGCGGATCATGCTGCCCCCGCCCAAGAAGGGCGGCATGGCCTCGAGCAGTTCGCGCCGGCCGTAGAGAATGCCGACGCCCGAGGGCCCCAGCATCTTGTGCCCGCTGAAGGCCAGGAAGTCGGCCCCCAGCGCTTGCACGTCGGTCACCTGATGGGGCACGCTCTGGGCCGCATCGACCAGCACCAGCGCGCCGGCGGCGTGCGCCCGGCGGACAATCTCGGCCACCGGGTTGATCGTGCCCAGCACGTTCGAAACGGCCGTCACGGCCACCAGCCGGGTGCGCTCGATCGAGCAAGGCGAACAGCTCGTCCAGGATCAACTCGCCCCCGTCGGTCACCGGCACCCAGCGCAGCACGGCGCCGGTGCGCTCGGCCAGTTGCTGCCAGGGCACGATATTGGCATGGTGCTCCATCTCGGTGAGCAGGATTTCGTCGCCGGCGCGGACGTTGGCGTCGCCCCAACTGCGGGCCACCAGGTTGATGCCCTCGGTCGCCCCGTGCGTGAAAATGATCTCTTCCAGGGCTCGCGCGCTGATGAAGCGCTGCACCTTGGCCCGGGCTTCCTCGTACAGATCGGTGCTTTGATCGCTGAGCCAATGAATGCCGCGATGGACGTTGGCGTACTGTTTTTCGTAGACGTCGACCAGCGACTGGATCACCTGGCGCGGACGCTGCGTCGTGGCGGCGTTGTCGAAATAGACCAGCGGCACGCCGCCGTGCAGCAGAGTCGAGAGGATCGGAAAATCGGCGCGGACCCGCTCGGCAATCGACTCATGGGCAGCAGTGACAGGCGTGGCAGCCAAAGTTCAAGATCCCCTTCCAGCGTTTCAAGCTCCCCAAGAAACGGCCGAGCCTGCGGTCCGTCCATACCTAATCTCTACCCTCGACCCTCAATCCTCTCCGCCTTCTTCCGCCACCGGCGAGTAGATCGCCGATTGCAGCACCCGCCAGCACAGCAGACAGCACTTCTGCCGATTGGGCGTCAGCTTGGCGCCGAACAGATCGAGCATTTGCTGGGCGGACAGGCTCTTCACGTCGTCGAGCGGGCGACCCTGGATCCGCTCCATCAGGATCGAAGCGGCCGCCTGGCTGATGCAGCAGCCGTCGCCTTCGAACCAGGCCTCCGCGACGCGCCCGTCCGGATCGACCGCCAGCTCGACGCGGACCACGTCTCCGCAGAGCGGGTTGTCGTCCTCGTGTTGGTGCGTGGGCCGCGGGCAGTGGCCGCGATGAAACGGCTCCTCGAAGTGCTCCAGGATCCGCTGTTGATAAAGTTCGTCGTCGAGCGGCATGGGCCGGTAGGGGGAAACGCGGAGTCGGGCGAAATGGGACGGATTCACGCGGACTCACACGGATTCACACGGATTCACACGGATTCCCTCACACACGTCAGTCTACGGGGCAGGCGGTGGGCGGACAAGGACGCCAAATGGCTCGCGGCGTCCCTCAGGGACGAACATACAATGACGTCTGCAGGCGGCCGAATCTCACCCTGCGCTCCGCAGACCCTCACCCTGCCCTCTCCCCTACAGGGAGAGGAGTCGACGCGCGGTGGGGCGGTCGCGAGCCGATCGTGGGGCGTCTGCGGTGCCGCTCTATTCCGGCAAGCGGTTGGTTTCGATCTTGGGAAAGTCGCCGGTGCAGGCTTTCATGAACTCGACCAGGTCTTTCTTGTCTTGATCGGTCAGGTCGAGCTTCTTGATCTTGGGGTCCAGGTAGGGGTTGGAAAAACCACCCTTGGCGTACCACTCGACGACTTCTTCCAGCGTCTTGTGGCTGCCGTCGTGCATGTACGGCGCCGACTGGGCCACGTTGCGGATCGTGGGCGTCTTGAAGGCGCCGGTGTCCTTGTCGTCGAGGCTGAACACGGCCCGGCCGCGGTCGATTTCGCCCTCCGGCTTGTCCATGCCCACGCCCAGGTTGTGAAACTTTTCGTCGGTCAAGTTGGCGCCGACGTGGCAGGCGGTGCAGCTTCCCTTGTCGCTGAAGAAGATTTCCCGGCCGCGCATGGCGCTTTCGGACATCGGATGCTCGTCGACCGCTTTCTTGGCGGCGACGTACTTGGCGTACAGATCCGGATCGTCGTCCTTGATGTCGTCCGGATCGAGCTTGGCCAGCGGACGAAACTGCTCGTAGTAGTCGAACGGCGACGGACCGGTGACCACCGCCCGCTCGAAGCTGGCGATCGCCTGACCGACGGTGTCGATCGTCAGGTCGCCGAAGATTTTCTCGAATTGCAGCTTGTAGCCGGGGATGCCTTTGAGACAGGCCACGCAGGCCTCGTGCGTGTGGCCCATTTCGATCGGATTGGCGATCGGACCGATCGCTTGGGCTTCGAGCGAAGGGGCCCGGCCGTCCCAGAACTGCGGCCCGCTCAGGATCCGGTTGAAGCTGACCGGCGAGTTGCGGCCGCCGAGTTGTCCGCGAACGCCCACGCCAAATTGGCTTTTCCGCGCCGAACCCTTCCTCCGGAAAGTGGCAGCTCGCGCAACTAATCGTCTCGTCGACCGAAAGCCGGGGGTCGAAATACAACTGCCGGCCCAACTCGATCTTGGCCCGGGTGAGCGGGTTCTTGTCGACGCCTACCACCTGGCCGCGCCCGGCCGACAGACCCAAGGGCAGGTCAAAGTCCAGCACCTCCGTGTTGTCCGGATCCGCATACCAGGCTTGCAGGTCTTCGATCTTGAGCGGTCCTTCACCGGGAATGCCGACGAACAACTCGGACGAGCCGAGCAGCACCTTGTCAGGTTTCGTGGGCTCGGCGGTCGTCGGGGCGCTGGCGTCCGGCGTGACGCCGTCCGCCTTGCCCGTATCGTCTTTGGCTGCATCCTCTTGGGCAGCAGTCTCGGCGGCAACTTCGGCTGCAGCCTCGGCGGTCACGGCCGAGGGAGCCGTCTGGAGCGCGGCTTGCTCTTCGCTGCCGGCGGCGTCCGGTTGTTTGTTCGTTGCGTACCGCGATTGGCGTTTGGGCCGCTCGCAGCCGCCCAAGCACAGGCCGGCGGCCAGGATGATGCTCAGCCCCAGCCAATGTTGTTCGATGCGTCGCATGGTCGGTTATCTCCTCGTTGGTTCGGTGAAGGCACAAGGTGCTCAAGGCCGGTTCGGTGCGGCCAGCGCCTCGGCGCGGCGGATTGGCTGCTCGGGGCCCGCCAGGCGGCTCGCGCTCGTGGCAAGAGCGGTGACGGCGGGCGGCCGTCGCCCGCGAGGTTCGGCCGCCGCCAGGCCGGCCACAACGGCTCCGCCGCGCCACTATATCAATAATTATTATCGGTTCCAGTCCCTGGGGGTCAAACAATCGTCGGAGTGACCAGCCAGCGGAGCTCGCCTTGGCCGGCGGCGACCTCAGAGTCGAACTCGATGGCGGCAATCGCACCTTTGGAAAAACACAGGTTGCAGCCATCCGATCCGATCAGGCCGGCCGTCAACCGGTCGACGTCGGGTGCATGTCCCACCCAAGCGACCTGCGGTTCCTGCTGATTGTTGGTCCAGGCGACAAGGCTGGCCAGTTCAGCGCCCGGCGCAACTCTGCCAGCTCCAGGAGCTTGGGCCGGCCGTCGAGCCGGTCGAGAATCGCTTGAGCCGTTTGCCGACAACGGACCAGCGGGCTGGTGGCGATCAACGTGGGAGCGAAATCGCGGCGGGCAAGTTTCTTCACCAGCCGGCTGAACCGCTTGCGCCCTTTGGCCGTGAGCGGACGCAGCGAGTCGTCGGGCCAATGCGGATCGCCGTGCTGACCGGCCTCGGCGTGTCGAACGATGTAAAGCAGCATAAGAGTTGCCTGTTGGGTTCAATTAGGCAGCAGCGGCCACGAAGCGGCAATCGCCACGAATAGCACAAACAGCAAACGAAGTAAGAATGGCCACGAAAAACACAAAAAGGCGCGAAATGCAAACGGGGCAGCCCAGAGCAATGCAATCTCCACGAAAAACACGCAGAGCCGGTCGAAGAGGACAACTGGAGACAAAGTCGAGTGGATCGGTATTGTTTCACGGAGCCCCCTGCTCCCTTTTTGTGCCCTGCTGTGTTTTCTTGTGGCCATGCTCTGTGTTCGTTGTGATTTTCGACTATCGGCTGCGCCACAAAAGGGCGTCGTCGATCCCCAGCTCGCTCTGGGCGGCGGCAATCGCCCGCTTGAAGCGCTTGGCGTCAACCGGATAGCCGGCGGTCGGCTTGAGGTCTGGCACGCGGCGGCACCAGAAGTCGTTGAAGGCCCGCATCGCCAGTTCGCGCAGATACTTGGAAACCATCGAAGCCAGCGCGGCCGGCAGAAACGACTCGCCGCGGGCGCGGAACTGGATTTCGACCCGCGCCGGGTCGCGCCCCAGCGGTAGACGCTTTCGGCCAGACTTTCGCGGTGAACTTCGACCAGCGGATCCGGAAATTGCCGCTGCAACAGCCGGCCGTAGCGGTTGCGGCCGCCGTGCTTGTCGCAGACGATCAGCACTCGTTCGCCGGCGCAATGGGGCAGGACGCTGGCGACCAATTCGAGCGTCAGTTGCGAAAGAGCCTCGGCCTTGTTGCCGCAGGTCGCTGTGCAAGCGTTGAACCGCGCGGGGAACACGGCCGTGCTGCGGACGGTCACCAACCGCACGCCGGCGCCGGCCAGTCCGCGGCGGAGCCGGCGGCCGGTCCAGACCAGGTCCTCGCGGTCGGCCGCCCAGGGCAGCGGCGCGTCGTACCCGACATGCCAGGGAAGCTGGTCCAGGTACGAATCCGCGTCGCCGTCGAGCATTTGCCAGATCTCGCGCCAATCGGTGGGATGACAATCCAACAGCGACAGGATTGCCAGCACGCCGCGCTCGAGCAGTTCCAATCCCGCGGCCGGATTGTAAAGCAGCTTCGAATCGGCGATCGCCAGCCGCTTGCGGGCGCCCGCCCGCGACGGCGTCCGGCACACCACGGCCTTCAGCCGCCGATAAAGATCTCCGTCCAGCGGCGCCCCTCCGGGTGCTTCGTCCTGGACTCGCCACACAGTCGCCGTGATCAAGAGCGGACCCAGATTCGGTCCGTAGCCGGCTTCGTCCGTGCCGATGAGAAAGGGCATGGCGGAATGAGGGGGTAAATAGTAGGGAGGCGCAGTCAGAACTTCGGGGGCCGACGATTCGTTAGGGTTCCCGGCGGAGAACTTCGACTTGAGAATTTCTTCCCTACGGCCGTTGGGGGATGTCGATCTTCAGATCGACGCCGCCCGAGTCGGCCGGCACGTTGACTTCGAAGTCCGCGGTTGGGCCTTGCTCGTACTGTTTGGCCACCCAGCTCTTGCCCGAGCCGGGGGAACTCATCTTCGGCGCCGTCTCCCAACACTCGACGCGCAGGGTGTACGTGCCTGGCACGAGGCCGGCGCGCTGGCCGGTCTTGGCCGCAAACCGCCCGTCCGTGCCGAACGAAGCCATCCCCGGTCGCAGGGGCAGATTGGAGGCCGCGCCCTTGGGTTGGAAATACAGATTTCCTGCGGCCGGCCAGTCGCCGCCGCCGTAGGTGATTTGCCCCTGTACCGGCACAATATCGGGCTTCGATTTCGTGCAGCCCAGCGCCAGGGGCAGGGAAAGGATCAGGACGATCGTCAGAAAGCGAGGCATGGGCGTGGGTTCCAAAGACGGTGGTGGGTAACACTAGGGCTACTGTAGCCGGTTAAAATACCGCAATCAAACCAACTCCTAACCGGGCGCGGGCTGGACCCTAACGAGCCTCCAGCGGTAGGATGAAAAATCGGTAGCGGCCGGGCATTCCGGTCTCCGCCCGTCGCGCTGCTGAGGAAAACGCATGGCCATCGAGTTGCACAGCCTGGTATCCGACCTGGAAAACAACATCGGCCAGGTCGTGCTCGGCAAGCCCGAGGTCGTGCGATTCTGCGTCTTGGCCCTGCTGGCCAACGAGCACGTGCTGCTCGAGGACGTGCCGGGGGTCGGCAAAACGCTGATCGGCAAAGCCCTGGCCAAGAGCGTCAGCGGCCATTTCTCGCGCATCCAGTTCACCGCCGACCTGCTTCCCAGCGACATCACCGGCAGCAACGTATTCAACCCGCAAACAGGCGAGTTCGTCTACAGCCGGGGACCGATTTTCGGCAACATCGTGCTGGCCGACGAGATCAACCGCACGCCGCCCCGCACGCAAAGCGCCCTGCTCGAGGCCATGAGCGACGCGCAGGTTTCGGCCGACGGGCACACCTATCGGCTGCCGCATCCGTTCATGGTGATCGCCACGCAAAATCCGTTCGAGTTCGAAGGCACGTACCCGCTGCCCGAGAGCCAGCTCGATCGGTTCCTGCTGCGGATTTCGGTCGGCTATCCCGACCGCGACGAGGAGCTGCAAGTGCTGACCAGTCATCGCTCGGGCGAGCCGGTCGACCGGCTCGAGCCGGTGCTCGACGCCCAGCAGATCGTGTCGCTGCAGCAGGCCGTGCGGCAGGTCGCGGTGGACGACTCGATCAACGATTACCTGCTGGACATCGTGGCGGCCACGCGACAGTGCGGCGATCTGCACGTCGGCGTGAGCACGCGCGGCGCCCTGTGTCTGTACCGCGCCAGCCAGGCGCTGGCGCTGGTGGAGAATCGGGATTTCGTCGTGCCCGACGATGTCAAGCGCTTGACCGTGCCGGTCTTGCGCATCGAGTCATCTCCAAGGGCTTTTCGCACGGCGGACAGCGGCCTGCGGTCGAGGCCATCATCCGCCGGATCGTCGAGCAAGTGCCCGTGCCGAGCTGACCGAGCTGGCCACGGCGAGCTTTGGCAATCGTATCCCGAGCAAGCGCCAGTCCATGCCGCGAGACGTGTTCACGTCCAATCTGCGAAGACGCACTTTCGCCCCGCCGCAGGAGGCGGCCGGCGAAACAGCGCGCGGTGTTGGATACGGTGTTCGCGGAAAACGACCGGCTCGGCGGCTACGTGCTCGACGAACAAGGCGCCCTGCGCGAGCACAGGCTGGTCATCGTCGACAGTGCGCCGATCCGCGATCTCCGCAGCCTGAGCGACCGCGTGCCGACCGCCGGCGAGGTCTACGTGATGCAGGCCCTATCGGGCGGCTGACCAGCGGCCGATCGTCAGCCCCCGCCGCCAGCAAGATACGTCGTCAGCCACTGGATCATTCGCTCGGCCCCCTCGGGCGTGACCGCGTGCCCGGCGTGATGATTCAATAAGCCGATCCGCGGCCGCTGAGCGGCCGGAGCATTGCCGCCAAACAGTTCATAAACCGGCAGCGCCGCGGCGATGAACGGCCAGCTCCGGGCTCCATCGGCCGAATCGCCGCCGACGAGCAAGAACGGCCGCGGCGCGACCAGCGCCAACAGCTCGTGATGTTCGTGTTGGAACGCAGGCTCCTTGATTCCGGGCCCCAAATACCAGGGAGCCTCCCAGTTCGAGAACCGGGTGCCGATCCCCCCTTCGCAACTGACGGCGGCCCGCACGCGGTCGTCGAGCACCGCCAGATAAAGCGCCTCTTTGGCCCCCAGCGAATGGCCGATCGCGCCCAGCTGCTCGGGATCGACCTCCGGCAGGCCGGCCAGAACGTCCAGCGCGACCCGGCCGTCCAGCAGCATTTTGGCCATGCCCTTCGAGTCGGGATGCCGCTCGGCGAAGCGCTTGGTTTCGGCGTCGGCCATCAGCTTGTCGGTCTGCCGCCAGAGAAAATTGCGCGGGCAAAACGCCAGGCAGCCGCGCCTGGCCAGTTCGAGGGCAAACCACCGCTCCGGCAGCCCTTCGAGTCCGGCCGGCTCGCGGATCGACTTGTCGACCGTGGGATGGAAGACGACCACGCCCGGGCGCTTGCCCGCTGCCTGTTGAACCGGCATCAGCAGATAGGCCTCGGTCGGTTCGCCGGGCTCAACCTCGTACGTCACGAGTTGCCGGATCACGCCAGCGGGCCGATCTTCGGCGATGACTTTGAATTGCGGCACCGGCGGTCGGTTGCTCGCCAGCGGCCCAAGAAAGTCGAGCCACCAGCGGCGGATTTCCGCCCGTCGCTGGCGCCAGGTGCCCTGCGTCTTGATCGGAGTGCCGTCAGCATCGACCAGCAGCGGATGAAGCTGCGGTGAGTCGGCCGGCAACTCGCGCGGCGCCTCCTTCACCTCGGCCAGCCACGGCACATCGCGGCTGGCCGCTGCCGGAGCGGTGCGCAAGAAGTTCGGCAGCAAAGCGCCGGCTGTCAATGATGCCAGCACTTCGCGCCGCGAGAGATCACGTCGTGTCATGGCTCGATTCGCTTCGCCGGCCGCAGGGGAGGACGCTGCTGGATTACCAACAATCTAGCACGACTGTCGCAGCCGGCCGCGTGACAGCATGATCCGGCGACGGTGGCGGTACAGTTTGAATGCTCGCGGCAGACGAAATTGTGATATCTGGAAAAAAGTCAGACGGTCGGCTTACCGCCGCCGCCGGAACCACCACGGAAGGACCACCTGCGCCGCCGACAAAGCGACAGCCGCTCCCATTACGACCACAAAGATCGCGACCTCCGGGTAAGCTATTGCGAGCGTCAAGGCGACGGCGAACACAGTCACCACCACGAAAAGCGTCCGCAGACTGAACGACCAGGGGTGGCGGTGGAACTGCGGCACGGGCGCCACGGCGTCCATTGGCTGGCCGCAGTGTTCCGGAGGCAGAGGGCCATCCGGCGCGTCGCTGACGAGCGCCAGGCAGGTCACGCCGCATTCTCGGCAGATAAACTGACGGCGGAGCATGCTGCCATCATAGCCGAGCAGCGGGCGAGGAGATGGATGCGACACCGCCGGGCAACGTCCGCATTTGACGCTCGGCCGCCAAACCTTTATGCTGTAAATCGCATCAAGGAAGGCCGATGCGTAAGCTCTCGGAGGATCGCCGCCATGTTCCGGATCGAAGCCGGGCGCTCGCCCCACTATTGCGACGGACTGAGCCGCCGCAGCTTCGTGCAAATGGGGCTGGCCGGCATGGGTTCGCTCGGCCTGGCCGATGTGTTCCGGGCCCGCCAGGCCAGCGCCGAGACGGCCGGCGGTACTGCCGCCACGGCCCGGGGTTCGGCCAAAGACACGTCGGTGATCCTGATCTGGCTCGACGGCGGTCCCAGCCACATCGATCTGTACGACCTCAAGCCCGAGGCCCCGGCCGAGTATCGCGGCATCTGGTCGCCGATCCACACCAACGTGCCGGGCATCGACATCAGCGAGCTGTTTCCGCTGCAAGCCCGCATGGCCGACAAGTTTTCGATCATCCGTTCGCTGCATCACGACAACGGCGACCATTTCACCGGCCGGCCATTGGATGCTCACCGGCCGCGGCGGCGTGAGCGGCGTCAATACGGCCGGCAAGTACCCGTTCATCGGGGCTCATCGCCACCAAGGTTACCGGCCCGCG
Organism: uncultured Planctomycetia bacterium; assembly: GCA_963699445.1. GTDB lineage: Bacteria > Planctomycetota > Planctomycetia > Pirellulales > PALSA-1355 > CAWCAX01. Next base: position 511,432 of record CAVOTX010000008.1, on the reverse strand, counting down.
CCAGCCTGGCATGCCGGCCCACGTGGCGGTGCCCTATGCCTCGAGCATCGGGCTGCGGCCGGGCTATTTTGGCGGCAATTATCTGGGCAATGAGTACAACCCATTCGAGACCGACGGCGACCCGAATGATGCCGAGCTTCAGCGTGCAGAATCTGAAATTGCCCGGCGGCCTGTCGATCGACCGGCTGGAAGATCGCCGTGGGCTGCTCGAACATTTCGATCGTTTGCGGCGCGACCTCGACAGCAGCCGCTCGTTCGACGCGATCGACCGCTTCCAAGCCGCAGGCCTACGAACTGGTGGCCGGCAGCAAGGCGGCCACGGTGTTCGATCTGACGCGCGAGGACGACAAAGTCCGCGAACGTTACGGCCGCACGACCTGGGGACAAAGCACGCTGCTTGCGCGGCGGCTCGTCGAGGCCGGCTGCACGTTCGTCACGGTCCATTGCGGCGGCTGGGATCATCACTGGGACCTGAAGGCGGGCATGGATCGCTACTTGCCCGACGTCGACCGCCTGGTTTCGGCCCTGTTCGAGGACCTGCACGCCCGCGGCTTGCTCGACAAGGTGCTGGTGCTGGTGTGCGGCGAATTCGGACGCACGCCCAAGATGAACGATGGCGGCAACGGCGGGCCGGCCGGCAGCAAAGGCACGCCCGGCCGCGATCACTGGGGCAATGCCCTGTGCTGCCTGATCGGCGGCGGCGGCGTGAAAGGCGGTCGGATCATCGGTTCGACCAATTCGCTGGGCGAAGCGCCCAAGGACCAGCCCGCTCGCGCCGGGCGATCTGCACGCCACGATCTTTCATGTGCTGGGCGTCGATCCGCACACGCTCAACATCGACCGTTCCGGCCGCCCGATCGCCGCCGTGCCGGACGGAAAAGTGATTCGCGAGCTGTTTTGAGCCGGCGAACCAAAATCGCCGCGGCAAACTCCTCTCCCTCCAGGGAGAGGTTAGGCAGAGGGTGGGCGATCGCGAAGCTCCTCGATCGTTCGCCGCGGGATCTGCGATGCGGTCTCGCTACACGCCGAACGAGCCGACGTTACTTTGAATCTTTCTCGGGCGCCGCATCCGGATCGGACGCCGGTTCTTTCTCGGCCGATTCGTCCGCCTCTTTCTTCTTGCCGTCCTGGGGAGGGTTCCAGGGCGACTCGAGCGGAATATCCTGAGGCTTGTCGGGCGTCACATTGGCTGGCAGCGCGGCCGCTTTGGGATCGTACGGAGGCGCGGGGCCCGGCGTATCGATCGCTTTCTCCACTTTGCTACAACCGCCCGCCAGCAGCGCGAACGTCAGTATCATCAATGCCGCATAACGCATGGCCCCGGTCTCCCGAAAAAAAGCTGACTCCACAACGGCCGCCCAGTATACCAAACCGCGATCGCGCAATCGCGCTGGTCGTTCTCGCTTTCCGCGCCGTTTGTACACCGCGGAGATAAACTCCGCGGCTCGCTAGGAACGAGCCCGTCCCCGTTCCGAATTCCCCGTTCCGAATTTCCACCGCCGTCCCCCGTATCCCCCGCCCTCATCCCCCTATCTCCATCTCAAAATCGTCGCGTCAGAATTACTCTTCGGGCGACGCACGCAGCGTGATCCGCCGCACGTCCATTGGAGCCGGGGATTTGCGCCTATATGCCCCACTTCTCCGCGAGTTCTCGCTCGGCTTGGTCGGCCCGAGCGAGCTGTTGGCGGAGTGTCGGCGTCCGAGGATGGGTGGCGCTCGTATCGCCAGAGAGCCGGTCAAAGAATCGTTGCAGCGCTTCGAGGCTCGTGCATTTCGTTCCACCAACCTGGACAGTTTCGAGGCGAATCTCCACGCCATCGCTGCTGCGAAGCCCGCCCTTTGCCCACCGATAGAGCACCGACACATGCATTTCCTTTCCCCGTCGCTTTTTGGGCAGCCGCTTGGTCGCTTCCGACAGGGTCAGGACCTGCTCGCTGAAAACATTGATTGCCATGTTCTCGCCCTCTGTACTTCGTGTAACGACGCCGTTTCGACGGCGCCCGTCTGACGTAATTGCAACGCATGCACGGGTGGCGTGCAACGGTTGACATTCCTCCGCGCCGCTGCTCAAATGCGGCCCGCGCCAGTGGCTCTTGCCGTACATGCATCCGAACTAGAGTAGTTGTGTCGTGACGCAGTGGCGCTGCGCCCGCGAGATTCCAAAATAAGCTAGGAAGAGCAACGACTTCGGCGAAGGAGCGATCGCCCCCGTCTTCCGCGATCGTGCCGGCGCCCTAGGCACGGTCTCGGGGCTCGACCCGTTCTAGCGTCTGTTGATAGAGGCAGACGTCGTCGAACTGCCGGTTGCGGTCGCCGCGACGGCCACTTGGACGCCTCGGGGGCGATCAGTTGACCGCGGGCGATATTACGGATACGTGGCCCCTGTGGAAGTGCCATGTCGGCAACCGATTGGCTTAAGACGATTTCACGACTCAGCGTCTACCGGGCCAAAGGGGGGCCGGCTCCGCATAAGCCGCTCTTACTGCTCGTCGCGTTCGAGCTCGCCGAACGGGGGCTGCTGCCGATGGGTATACTGCCGCTGACGCCCGATCTGGCATTCCGTTTCAATACTTATTTCAGCGTGGTCGCGCACCGGCGCACCCAACTCCCGGACGTCAGGTTCCCGTTCTATCACCTACGGCGTGAGAATTTCTGGGCGCCTTTGAGCAAGGACAGTTCGCCGGCCACAGACCCGATGCATGCGGTCGCTGTCCAGCCTAACGCGGATTTCGTCGACTTTGCAATGGACGCGGGTTGCCGAGCCACCGCAAGACGACTTCTCATCTCTCAGTACTTCGAGCCCAGCGAGCGCGCTGCGCTTTACGCCCTGATTGGGTTAGCGCCTCCAGATACCGCGTCATGCGACCCGGCGCGCGCGGAGGAGCTGGAGGAATGTCGCGGCAAAGGCCGCGAGGCGCGGTTCCGGCTCGACGTTGTTGCCGCATACAATTACGCCTGCGCACTAACCGGCCTACGAATCACAACGACCGCCGTTGGAAACATCGTTGACGCAGCCCACATTCACCAGTTTTCTAGGTCGAGGAACAACGACGCACGCAACGGCATCGCCCTTTGCAAGAACGCACACTGGCTCTTCGATAACGGCCTTTGGACGCTGGATGACGACTACCGCGTCCTCGTCGCTGTCGGCTGCTTCAGCGAGGACTCACCCGATCAGAGGCGGCTCGTCGACTACACTGGTGAACAAATTCGCCTGCCGGCGGACCGGCGTCTTTGGCCGGAAGCACGGCACCTCGCATGGCACCGGCAACACCGTTTTCAGGTTGCATAGCTAGCGCCGCGGGACCTCGCGCCGCGTTGGCGGTTTTCGCGCCCTTTGTACACCGCGGAGATAAACTCCGCGGCTCGCTTGGAACGAGCCCGTCCCCGTTCCGAATTTCCACCGCCGTCCCCCGTATCCCCTGCCCTCATCCCCCTATCTCCATCTCAGAATCCTCGCATCAGAATTACTTTTCGGCGCCGCACGTAGCGTGATCCGCCGCAGGTCCATCACCGCCGGGCCGGGTTTGGTCTTGGCATGCAGTGCCAGGGTGTGCCGGCCGCCGCGGTCGAGCCGGATCGTGCCGATCCGCCGCGGCACGAAGCGCTGAAAGTGGCCCGTCTCTTCGACCTTCGCGCCGACCGACTGCGAGCCGACCGAGACTTCGATCTGGGCTCCGCCCGAGCCGCCGCCGCAGCCCTGCAAGATCTCGACTTCGAACGTGCCGGGCCCCGGCGACTTCGAACTCCCACTCGGCCCAGTCGTCGGCCTGCACCCAGTAGCCGAGCGTGTCCTTGTGCGGCTCGGGCTCGTAGCGCAGTTTGGCGCCTTGTGGACCGCCGTGCACTTTGGCATCCCGGGCATGCAGGATGACGGCGCCCGGCCCCAGGCAGCATGTCGCCAGACGGACTGGCGCCGCCGCCGAGCACACGGTTCATCAGATCGCGCCAGGGTCCAGCTGCTTCGGCGATCGAGCTGGCTTTGTCCTCGGCCGGCAGTTGCGACACGTCGACGTCCTGGTACAACGCTGTCGCCAGGCGGCGCCGTTGAATCCTGGATTGGCCGAATTGCCTTGGGCGCCGACGGCCCGCCGCCAGGCTTCGAGCTTGCCGCGCAGATCGGCGACGCGGCCGGCCTCTTTGGCCGCCAGGTCGGTCGCCTCGCCCGGATCCTCGGCCAGTTTGAACAGCTCCAGCGGCCGTCCTCGTAGTGCTCGATCAGCTTCCAGTCCGCCGTCGCGGATGGCGCCGGCCGGCCGACTTCCCTGGTTGCAGTAGTGCGGCAGATGCCAGATACAGCGGCCGCGCCGGCCAGCGGCTCGCCGCGCAGGATCAGCCCGGCCAGGCTGAGGCCGTCGAACTGAACCGGCGACGCTTGGCGGGATCACTCCCCGCCGGCTCGCTGGCATTCGGCTCGACGCCGGCAATTTCCAGTTAGCGTCTGCGGCCAATCGGTGCTGATCACCGGCGTATCGACCAGGGCGCCCGGCCTGCACCTTGCCCTTCCAGCGGACGACGAGCGGCATGCGCAGGCCCCCTTCGTAGCAAAAGCCCTTGCCGGCGCGGTACGGCGTGTTGTGCGTGGCCGGCGTGTTTGGCCCCTCCGGGACGTGCAGGCCGCCGTTGTCGCAGTGAAAACGATCAGCGTCCGCTCGGCCAGGCCCAGCTCGTCGATCTTGGCCACGACGCGGCCGACGCGATTCGTCGAGCGATCTCGATCATCGCGGCGTAGACCGGATTGAAGGCGTCCTTGTGTTTCTCGATCAGCTCCGGCCGGGCGGCCAGCGGGATGTGCGGGCTGTTGTGCGCCAGGTAGAGGAAGAACGGCCGCTCCTTGTTGTCCTCGATGAACTTCTCGGCCTGCGCGGTCAGGTCGATATTCGCCCTTGCCCGCCTCGGTGTCGGACGGCTTGGTGTTGGCGTCGCCGGGGAAATAGACTGTCGAAGCCGCGATCGGTCGGCAGAGAGCCTTTGCCGCCGAGGTGCCACTTGCCGATGCAGCGCGCTCGCGATAGCCGGCCGGCTTAGCAGCTCCGCCATGGTCTTTTCGGCCAGCGGCAGCTGCTGTCGATCTCCGGATGCAGCAGCAGCTGCGAGTTGGCATCGGGCCGGCCGGGCAGGAAGGTCGTCAGATGCAGGCGGGCCGGCGTCCTGCCGGTCAAGAGCGCCGCGCGTGTCGGCGAGCAGACCGCCTGGGCCGCATAGGCAGTGGTGAACCGCAGTCCCTCGGCGGCCAGCCGATCGAGCTGCGGTGTCGGATTGGTCCTTGCGGCCGTAGCACGACAGGTCGTTGATGCCGAGGTCGTCGGCGACGATCAGCACAATGTTGGGACGACTGGCCGGCGGCCCGGCTTCGGCCGCCGTCAGCCGCGGCGGCATGGACCATGAGCAACATTGCGGCAATCGCCGTGGCGCTCCAGCGCATCACAGGGCTGCATATTCGCGTGTAGGAGGCGACTCCGATCGCCGACTTCCCGTGGCTTGCCGCTGCGTGTCGGCGATCGGAGTCGCCTCCTACCTTTAGAGCGCTGGAGTAATGCGAATCGGCAAACCTGTTGATCCAATCCGGCCGGTCGATGCACGTACATCAGGAAGCCCTTCAAGAAAGCGGGTTGGCTGGGCGAGCCGGCAGTATAGGGCACGCGCAGCGTTACGCCGCATAACGCACGCAGTAGACCGGCGGCAAATGGTTGGACAGGCATTGCCAATGGTCCCCAGCGTCGTCACTGGTCCAGACCGAGCCGGTCGTGCTGCCGAAAGCCAAATGCCGGCCCGTGGCGTCCACCGCCAGGGGCACGTTATCGCCCAGGAACGAGCTGTGGGCGATCCGCCAGGTGCCGCCTGCGCCGGACGTGAAACAACCCCTTTCGCGTTCCCAACAGCCATTGTCCGGCCATGCGAGCAACTCCAGCGATCAATATCCCGATTTGCCAATAGCTGGCGGCGCGCCAATCGCGTCGATCTGCGATTTTAGTCGCCGCTGGGAAAATGCAAACCATTGCAACGAGTCAAAAAACCCGCCGTCGGGCTGGCGTGGCACCTTACGACCGTAGGGCGACAATGAGGTCGCGCCGGGGACGTTCCCCGCGGAGACGCTCGTCAATCAGCCGTCAGCCGGGCCACAAGCCAGTCGGCGGCAGCAGCCGCATCGCCGTCGGGGCACAATACGAGTGATGCGGCCGCATCCTTGGCCTGATAGGCCAAGCGAACCGCGGACCAGGCCGACTCGATGGCTGCCGGCGTCAGGGCCCGGTTGCCCGCGTCGACCGGTCCTTCCAGGCGGAGCGGGCGCGGTGCCAATTCGGCATACAGCAGCGGCAGATCGCCGGCCGCGATCGCGCCGGGAATCACCGCGTCGTGCGGCAGGTGGACCCGTGGCCCCTCGAACGCCGAGGCGTACGACGCCAGAGGGCGACGGATGTAGAGCGCGCGGAACTTGCCCGCCAACTGGAGTTCCTTTCCGACGTCCGAATCTTTGCCGAGCCCGGCCGCAACCAGCGCCAGCAGTCCGCCCAGCGGCTCGGCCTGCGCCGGCTGGTCGTCGATGGCATGTGGCACTACCAGGTTACTGTCCGCCGGATTCACTTTGGCCAGCGAATCGCCCCACAGCGCAATCCGCTCGCCGTCGATATCCTTGCGTCGGGCTACCGCTTGGAGCGAAGCGACCAAATCTGCGAGTTGGTCGCCGGGCAATGTATCGCCCAGCATTTGCAGGCTCGACGAGAGCGACGTGGCATGGCTGGTGCGGTCGCGGCCGCTATCCTCCGGCGCGGTCTCGCCGGTGCCCCGCACGTCGACCAGGCACACCGCTACGCCGCCGGCCAGCAGCCGCGCGACAAACTCCCGCCGCTCTGCCAGCAGCCGCTGCTTGCCCTGCTGGGCCACGCCGATCACGAGCGGGGCCGGTTTGTCGGCCGCCGGCAGCAGCAACACCAGCGGCACCGGAATGCCGCTGGCCGTTTTCACGACCCCGCGCTGGATGCGGATCGCGCCGGCGGACTGCGACTCGCCCCAGTTGATTTCGGGCTCGCGACGGCGCGGCTCGCCGTCAACCACGCAGAAGTCGAACCTGGGTGGCGGACCATCGTCGTCGGGATCGTCCCCATTGGCCGCGCGGGCGATTTGCTGGGCCGCGAGTGCAGCGGCCAATTCGCGCACCACCTTCGGCCGCAGCTCGGCGCGCAGTTCGTCGGTCCAGCATTGCAGCTCGGCGGCCGGCCGGGTTTGCGAATATTCCTGCACGTCAGCCGGCATGTCGAACCAACGGGCCAGCGCCGCATAAATCATCCGCCGGTGTACGCTGCCGATGTTGTTGCAGTGGGTCGACTCCGGCGGCTGGCCTTTGACGCTGCCCGAGCCGTGCGTAAAGGCCAGGCGGTCGTCGGCACCGTAGCGGGCGTAGATCGCCAGCAGCCGCCGCCAAACCGGATCGTGCGCCTGATCCCAACTGAATTCGTGAGCGTAGATCAGCCGCCGCGGCGCGATGCCACCCACGATCACCCAGGGCAAGAAGCCTTCGCTGGCCGAGTCGCGCAGATTGCGCGTCGATTCCCAACTGCCACTGCCGGCATAGCCGAAGCGGTCTTCGGGATTTTCGGGCAAGGGAAAGCGGGTCTCGGGTTGCGGGCCGCCGAAGTTGAACACGCAGGCCGCGGCAAAGCGCGAGTCGAGCGCCGCGGCCACCGCCGCCGGGTCGCCGCCGCCGGCCACCGCGCCCAGTACGATTGTCCGCTGGGGGTCGACTTCGGGATACGCGAGCAGCAGGTCTAGCCCGCGCGTCAGGTCCCAGGCCAGGTGGCCCATCAGGCTTTCGCCCACCAGGTCGAGCTGCAATGCCACATCGTAGCGGAAGTAATAGTCCTGCCGGCCGCGCTTGAACGGCCGCGGGTAATCGGCATCGGTGCGAAAAGGATGCTGCCGGCGTTCGCCATGTCCCAGGTGATCGGGCACCAGCACCAGCGCCCCCAGCCGGGCCCAGGTCATGCCCATCGTTTGTAGTTCGGGCTCGGTCTTGGGATTGTGATGGCTGTGCGAGATCAGGATGGCCGGCCGCGATTTCTCCGCCGCCGGGCGCTGCCCGGCGCCGGCCGGTACAAGTTCGCGCTGGCCCAAAGTCCGGGCCGCGTCTGATAGAGCAGCTTGTCGATGACGAAGTCTTCGCCATCGATCGTGCCGCTGGAGTGAACGTCGAGCGGCACAACTTTATTGGGCCAGCGGCCGAGCGAGCGGCGCAGAGCATCGAGATGTTCGTCGCGAAACGACTGCCACTCGGTGCGAATCGATGGCCCGCCGCCAGGCAGCGGTCGAATCACGATTGGCATCATGGAGCCGCTGCGTGATGTTTGCTTCCAGTGCCCCGCGCGGCGGCGCGGACATCGGCCGGTAACGCGCGCGCATTGACCTCGCCGAGCGCAGCGACCAATTCGTTCACGCGATCGGCCGGGGCCGTGTCGTCGGCCCAACTCGGCGCGCCGATCCAAACCCACATAGCGACCCCAAGCGCAAGCGCGCCGCGCACGCGCACGATCGCCGGTCCGTGCTGTGTTCGCATGGTCGCGTTCCTTTGAAGAGAACCTCGTCGGGCTCGGCGAGCGGTCGGCCTTGCGAGCTTCGGCCGGCCAACGGGCGGTCGATTTAACTCGTTCTGCCAGCACGATTTTCGCGTGCCGGGGCCAGCCTATGCCAGCATCGGGTGGAGGATTTTTGGGTGATGTTTGCTCCGCCAGCACAAAACGTATAAACTGTTGTTGATCGGTGTCAACCCTGTGGGGGTTCTTTGTCGATTTGCAACAGCAGCCCGCTCGCGCAGCGGGAAGAAGGAGATGTCGCCATGCTGAGCATCCTGGGGCGGCCGGACAAGCAGTCGGGCTTCTGCGATCGCTTCTCTCGCCGCAACTTTCTGCAAATCGGCGGCGCGGCGCTGGGCGGGTTGGCCCTGAACGAGATCCTCGCGCTCGAGGCTCAAGCCGGCGTCGGCAGCTCGCACAAGGCGATCATCAACATCTATCTGCCGGGCGGTCCCCCGCACATCGACATGTGGGACCTCAAGCCCGAGGCCCCGATGGAGATTCGTGGCGAGTTCAAGCCGATCAAGACCAACGTGCCGGGCATCGAGATCTGCGAGTTATTTCCCAAGATCGCGGCCATGATGGACAAGTTCGTCGTCGTTCGCTCGCTATGCGATTCCGATGGCGGCCACGACGGCTATCAGTGCATGACCGGCCACAAGCGGGGCGATCGCGCGCCGGGCGGCGGCTTTCCGTCGGGCGGGGCTTGGGTGTCGCGGCTCGCCGGTCCGGTCGATCCGGCCATCCCCCCGAACCTGGCCCTGATGTACGCCACCGGCAACCGCACCTGGGGCGAGCCGGGCACGGCCGGTTTCCTGGGACCGATCCACGATCCATTCAACCTGGTGGGCAAGAAGGCCCGCGAAAAATCGGACAACATGGTGCTGCACGGCATCACGCTGGAACGCTTGCGAGACCGCGATCAACTGCGGCACGCTTTCGACCGTTTCCGCCGCGAGGCTGACGTTTCGGCCCGCATGGCCAGCATCGACGCCTACATGGGCCAGGCGCTCGACATCCTGACCGACTCCAAGCTGGGCGACGCATTGGACTTGTCGAAGGAGGATCCGCGCATTGTCGAGCGCTACGGCACCAACGACGAGGCCTTCCAACGCGACGGATCGCCCCGCATGGTCGAGAATTTCTGCATCGCCCGACGGCTGGTCGAAGCCGGCGCCCGCTACGTGGCCCTGAATTTCAGCCGTTGGGATTGGCATGGCGGCGACGGCATGAACTTCGTGCAATCGCGGACCGACTTTCCGCTGCTCGACGGCGGCCTGTCGGCACTGGTCACCGATTTGCACGAGCGCGGCCTGGACAAGCACGTTTCGGTGGTCGTGTGGGGCGAATTCGGCCGCACGCCGCGGCTGAACGGCAACAACAGCCGCGATCACTGGCCCAGTGCCAACGCCTGCGTCATGGCCGGCGGCGGCATGCGGACCGGACAGGTGATCGGCGAGACGAACCGCTACGCCGAAGTGCCCTACAAGCGGCCGGTGAAGTTCCAGGAAGTGTTCGCCACGCTCTACCACAATATGGGGCTCGACGCGCACCGCGACCGCGTTTTCGACGGCGCCGGCGTGCCGCGCTATCCGGTCGATTCCGGCATCGAACCGCTGCACGAACTGATCTGAGAAAGGATGAAGGATGAAGGCGGCCTGCGGCGAGCTCAGCCGAGCGGAAGGATGAAAAACGCAGTGCAATTCGCGCCTGGGCGTCCACGTCTTTCAACCTTCTGTTTTTCCCGCCGGATGCACCCACGGCTGGCGGTAGGGCCGGCGCAGCAGCCTGTTGGCCTCGTCGTCGCCGACGACCCGCCTGCTTGTCCGGCGTCCCAGGTCAGCGTGCGGCCGAGCTTCATGCGACAGGTTGGCCAGGATGCAACTGGCCGTCGAGATGTGCCCCTGCTCGATGTCGGCCACCGGCTTGCCGCGCGTGGCGATCGCCGCCAGGAAGTCGCTGCATGTGGTCGCGGATGGCCGGGGCGCACGTGCTTCTCCAGGTCCTTCTCGGTCTTGTCCTCGGGATACTGCTCCAGTTCGTATGTCGACGTCCCGGTGGATCGGCGCTCGCCGTTGCCGACAGGGCGTGAAGTCGTAGCTGTATGACGCTGGCCTTCAGCGTGCCCTTGTCGCCGTAGAACGTGGCGCCCCAGGGATACTTCGGGTCGGGCGGCTCGCCCCAGGTGCGGTGCTGCCAGACGACGTGCAGGTCGCCGAAGTCGAACGTGGCGGTCTGCGTGTCGGCGATGTTGGCCTTGCTGTGCCTTGTCGACCAGGATGCCGCCGGTCGAGCGAGACGCGCTGCGGCCAGCCGAGGTCCAGCATCCAGCGCACCATGTCGAGCATGTGGATGCACATGTCGCCGACGATGCCGTTGCCGTATTCCATGAACGCCCGCCAGCCGCGCGGATGCACCAGCGTGTTGTAAGGCCGCATCGGCGCCGGGCCGGTCCACATCTCGTAATCGAGGTTCTCGGGCGGCGCCGTGTCCGGCGGATTGTCGCGGGCCCGCATGTGGTAGTAGCAGTAGATCTCGACCAGGCCGATCTTGCCGAGCTTGCCTTCCTTGCACGATGCGTGTCGCGGGCCTCGATCAGGTGCGGCGTGCTGCGCCGCTGCGTGCCGACCTGCACGACGCGCTTGTGCTTGCGGGCCGCGGCCACCATGGCCTGGCCCTCGACCACGTCGACGCTGATCGGCTTCTGCACGTAGACGTCGGCGCCGGCCTCGACGGCGGCGATCATCGGCAGGGCGTGCCAGTGGTCGGGCGTGGCGATCAGCACGATGTCCAGGTCCTTTTCCGTGAGCATCTCGCGGTAGTCGCCGTAGGTGCGCGGCTTCTTCTTCGACGCCTGCCGCTGCGGCGACCAGGTCGGCCGCCTCGGCGAGCATCTGCTGATCGACGTCGCACAGCGACACGACCTCGACCGGCGCGACCTGGATCAGGCGGAACAGGTCGCACTTGCCGTACCAGCCGCAGCCGATCAGGCCGACGCGCAGCGGCTTGTCGTCAGCAGCCGCGGCGTGGTAGCCGCCCAATGCGGAGAGCGCCAGTCCGGCCGCTCCGGCACCCAAGAGTTCGCGGCGATCCATAGCTTTTGGCTCCAGGGCGAACGCGGTTGAAGGGTAAGGCGCGAACGAAAAACAACTTCCCCTCACGACCCCTCTCCCTCCAGGGAGAGGGCAGGGTGAGGGTCTGCCAGAAGCCGAAGTTGTTTTTCGTGCGCTCCAAAGCAGACTTTAACTCTCCGGTGTAGCGGGGGGCAAGCGCCAGGGAGTCCAATTCTTTGCCGGCCCGCAAGGCGACGTGCGGCTGGTCGCGATAATCCCCTAGCCCACGACCGTCATCCTCTGCAACAATCGCTGGGCTGGATCGAATTGCGCCCACGCTTGTCGAGCAGGGAACGAACCGATGACCGTCCGCCACAAGTATTTGACTGCGCCGCTCCCTTCGACGCACATGCCGGCGGGCATTTCGTACATCGTGGGCAACGAAGCGGCCGAGCGGTTCAGCTTTTACGGCATGAAGGCCATCCTGACGGTCTTCATGGCGCATCATTTGATGAACCGCGACGGAATGCTGGCCCCGATGTCCGGGGACGACGCCAAAGCCTATTTCCACTGGTTCGTGTCGGCGGTTTACTTCTTTCCGTTGTTGGGCGCGCTCGTCGCCGATAGTTGGTTGGGTAAATATCGCACCATCATCAGTCTGTCCGTGGTCTACTGCCTGGGGCACCTGGCGCTGGCGGTCGATGACACGCGAGTCGGGTTGCTGCTGGGCCTGGTGCTGATCGCCGTCGGTTCGGGTGGGATCAAACCTTGCGTCTCCGCCCACGTGGGGGATCAGTTCGGCCAGAGCAACCAGCATCTGCTGCCGAAGGTGTTCGGCTGGTTTTACTTCGCCATCAACTTCGGTTCATTCTTTTCCTTCGCCCTGATTCCGCGGTTGCTTGAGAATTACGGGCCTCATGTGGCATTTGGCTTGCCCGGCGTTTTGATGCTGTTGGCCACCGGCATTTTCTGGCTGGGGCGCAATAAGTTCGTCCATGTCCCGGCGGGTGGCGTTGCCGTGCTCGAGGAAACACTCAGCCGCCAGGGGCTGCTGCCGGTTCTGAAGCTACTGCCCATCTACGCCTTTGTCGTTGTCTTTTGGGCGCTGTTCGACCAGACCGGCTCCGCTTGGGTATTGCAAGCCGAGCACATGAACCTGGAGTGGCTTGGACACAAATGGCTGGCCTCGGAAATCGGCATGGTCAATCCGATCCTGGTGCTCATGTTCGTACCCTTGTTCTCGTACCTGGTTTACCCCGCGATCGATCGCGTGTTTCCGCTCACACCGCTGCGGAAGGTCGGCATCGGATTCTTTCTGGCCGCGCTGGCTTTCGTGGTCTCGGCCGCGATCGAGATCAAGATCCAGGCCGGAACGACGCCGACGATTGCCTGGCAATTGCTGGCCTACGCCGTCCTCACGGCAGCCGAAGTAATGGTCTCGATCACGTGTCTAGAGTTTTCCTATACGCAAGCCCCGCGCAAATTGAAGTCGTTCATCATGGCCCTGTACCTGCTCTCGGTCTCGGTGGGCAACATGTTGACGGCCACGGTGAACGAGGCCATCCAAAACGCCGACGGAACCAGCAAGCTCCCGGGCGCCGATTATTACTGGTTCTTCGCCGGGCTGATGGCGGCCACCGCCGTGCTGTTCATCTTGGTGGCGCTCCGCTATCGCGAGCAAACCTACATCCAGCAAGAGCAGCCGCCAGCCGAGCAACTGGCCGAGTCCTAGGCGGGGGATGAAATCCGAAGCGGGCTCCCCGCCGCGGCCCGCCGGCAGCCGTTTTTCCCGGCAATTACGGGGCCGGATTGCCATTGCCCGGATTTGCGGTCTGCCGCTAAGATGCCGCCCCGTTTGCGCCTCCCGACACGGGGGGGATGCACTCGGCCGCTGGCTTGCACGAAGGCAGTCCGCGGCGCGGCAATTCCAGGGCCGGAATTTCCGCACAGATTCAGGGATGGGAGCGATAGAGGCATGGAATCCTCGACGGTCATCGCCTTTCGCGCGTGGTGATGCTCGCCTGCCTGATCATCGTCCCGCTGGCGGCGATCTTCGGCAGCCAATTCCCGGAAGTCGTCAAGTCGGTGCTCATCGATCGGATCTGGCCGCCCGGCGAAAAAACGGCCGCCACCGACCCGCTCGTGCATCCCGAAGCGCCGCCCTTTTCGACCGCACCCGCCCCCAATTGGCACAGTGATGCTCCGCCCGCCGCAGCGCCTGGATTTGTCTCGCCGGGAGGACGCCCGATGCCCGGTCCGCCCGCGGCCATCGAACCGACCGCCGCTTGGGTCGCTGGCGACGGACAGGTGCGCCACGCAATGCACGAGATTCCATCTGGCCCGCCGGCCGTACGCGCCGCGCAGCGACGGCGGCTTGCCCACGCCTTATTCCCCAGGCATGAATTCCGCCCCGGTGACGCCGCCGCCGGCCCAAACCGACCGATTCACCTACATGGAATGCCGGCTGCGCGACTACGGGGCGACGTATTATCTGCTCGAGCGGTTGGTCAGTGGCGGCGAACGCTACCGCTTTTTCTGCCAGATGCCGCTGGCCAGCAATCCGGGTCACACCCGAAACTTCGAAGCAACCGACACCGACCCGCTGCGGGCGATGGCTCGTGTGGTTGAGCAGGTCGATGCCTCGCGCACCGGCCGGCTGCAATAGTTCCGTCTGGGGAAATTCCGAGCGGCGGACCATTGGCCCTGAAACGCGTTTCAACCGCCTCGCGCACCGTGCGGGGTGGGCCACGGCAGGCCGGAAACGGCCCGGACGACTTGGGGTCAATCGACGTTTGCACTGGCCCCGGGCGTCTCGCTCAACTTGCGTCGACTTGGTAGATTGCGGAAACTGTTGTTGACGGTTTCCGCTCCCCCCAGCGCGGTCGACGAGTGCGTAGCACGCGATTGTTTTCCAGCCGGCTCAAACTCCGCTCCCGGCTTCCGGCGGCCGAGTGGCCCCAGCCGTCGGTGGCCGTGGGGCGGCGAAACCGCCGCCTGCGGGAAACCCGGCCCCACAAGCAAGAGCGGGCGCCCGACAACGAGTTTTGCCGCGATGCCACCCTGGCCAAAGTCGAGGCCATCCTGCTCTTGGCGCGCGAACCCTTGACCACCCGCAAGTTAGCCCAACTTGCCGGCTTGGCGGATGGCACGGAAGACGCGTACATTGATTCGCCGGCTCAATCGGCTGTACGACGGGTCGGGAAGTGCGTTTCGGGCCGAGGAGATCGGGGGCGGATTCCAATTGATGTCGCGGGCCAAGTTTGGGGCCTGGTTGCGGCGGCTGTATCAGTCGCCGATCGAGACCCGATTGTCGGGTCCGGCCCTGGAAACTTTGGCGATTGTCGCGTATCGTCAACCGGTATTGCGGGCCGAGGTGGACGCCCTGCGGGGCGTCGATTGCAGCGAAATCCTGCGGCAATTGATGGAGCGGAATCTGGTGCGGATCAGTGGCCGCTCGTCGGAGTTAGGGCGGCCGTATTACTACGGTACGACGAAGCGGTTTTTGCAGGTGTTCGGATTGCGGAATCTCGACGATTTGCCGCGGGCAGCCGAGTTGCGGCGGGGGGCGGCGGAGTTTCGGCCCGGCGCGACCGGGCCCGCTGCCGGTTCCCGTCCTGTCGCGGCCGATCCCAAATGACCTGGGCACTTGGCCCCCGGTCAGCGGAGGAGGAAAGCGCCTCGCTTACCAAGGGCGAGAACGAAACTTGCTGGGTGCTGGAAGGGCCCAATGGAAAAGGGGGGAATCACCTCCGAGCGAAAGTGCAGGGTTCTCGACGAATTTGCTTTGCCGCGATTGTGCGTGTCCCCTTTTTCAACAGGTTGCTTGCTAAGGAAGACGGGAATTAACGACTTTTCAATCTTCGCGTAGACCAGGAGGATTCCGACGTGACCATCACCGCCCTGAGCGCAACTGACCTCGCCGAGAAGTTGGTCCCCAGCCGATTCTTGTTCGAAACGCTGGCATCGACGATCGAAGCTGCTCGCGCCAAGGACGAAGAGGACGAGGACGACGACCTCGATGACGACGACGATGAAGATGACGACGAGGACGAAGACGACGATGAGGAAGACCTCGAAGAGGACGAGTGGGAGGAGGTCGACGACGAAGACGATGAGGACGAGGACGAAGACGAAGATGACGACGAGTGGGACGACGATGACGACGACTGGGACGACGACGAAGAAGACGAAGACGATGACGACGAGGACGACGACGACTGGGAGGAAGACGAGGCCGTCTAAGAACGAGCGCTCGACTCGATGGCGCCACCCGCGACGGCGCGTCGCACCGCGCCGACGAGTCGAACGCGCCGACGAGTCGAACGCGCCGACGAGTCGAACGCGCCGACGAGTCGAACGCCTTCAGCCGCGATTCCCGACTGCGACGCCCAGATTCCCGGTACCCAGATTTCCGGTCCGAACTCCCCGGGCCGAGATTCGAGATTACGGGTCCGAAATCACCGCGACGTCCATTCCCAGCCGAGCGCGGCGCCCAATTCGCGATTCGCCACCACGGCCCAGGGCGTGCCCGGGTGCTCGGTGACCACGCGGTTGAGATACTTGCGGGCCTGCCCGGCCAGCTTTTCCAAGGCCGAATCGCCTTTGACGTCGTTCGTCGGCCGCAAGACCCAGGTATTGTGATTCGGGTCGGGAAAACTCTTGCCGGCTTTCAGCTGAGCCAGCGCCGCGTTGTAGCCCTCGATGCGTGAGCGCATGGCCGCCGCGCGGCCCATCGCCAGGTCGTAGCCCACCTGCCAACGGGCGCCGGTAAGTTTGGCCCGATCGGATTCACCCGCTGCCAGCGCCTTGTAGAAGGGCGCCACCTTGGGCTCCAGCCGGGCGGAGCTCTGCTGCGACTTGTCCAACTGTCGCTTCAAAGCGGCCTCGTCCTTCTGCTTGAAAAAAAGCTGGTCGAAACTGTGGGTCAGATCGATGTGTGGCAGCTTTGCCGCCTCGACCAGCGCCCGGCGGGCTGCGTTCGAACTGAGCAATTGATCGTAAGCCGCCCGCGACACGTAGTCGGGAGCCAGTTGGGCCATCTGCTTGGGGTCGTAGGTGCTGAACATTCGCACCGGCATGTAACGGCCGTTCGTCTCCAGCGCCAGCCGCGACAGCGCGAACGGACCAAAGCCCGAGTCGAGCGCGTTCTCCGGACCGGTCCAGCCGCCCATGTCGATGGCTTCGGATTCCCACGATTCGGGGCCTTGTCGCACCGGTTTGTTCGATTCGGTCTTGACGGTGCCGGTGAAGGCGCTCTTCAAGCCGAGCGGCGCCGGCACGCCGATCACGTAGACCGGGATGGCCTCTTTGCGCAGTTTCGGCACCAACTGATCGACCATGGCATCGTCATCTCCTGCCTCGTCCGTGACCACGACCAACATCATCAACCGGTTTTCGCTACGGCAGATTTTTTCATATTGCTTGACCGCCACGTCGATGGCCTCGAAAGGGTGTTCCTCGTCGCTGCCGTCGTCGCGAATTCCAGAGACCGCCTGGACCAACGTACTCTGGCTGTCGGTCGGTTCGAGCGTCAAGAGTTCGACGGTCTTGCCGAAGCACCCGACGACCGAGACCAAGCGCGGCATTTTGCTGTCGGCAAAGCTCGGATGCCCGGCCGCCCGCAGCCCCTCGAACTTCTCGTAGATCGATTCGAAACGCCGAATCACTTTCTCGCGCTGATCCGAAGCGCTGGCCGTCCGATCGAACAGCCAGACCACAAGCGTCGGACGGTCCTCGACGGCGTCGTAAATCTCGGCGGCGACGTGATCGGTGGCGTCCTCGAAGCTGGTCCAATGGTCCCGCGATCCGGACCGCACGAACGGGTTTTGACCGCCAGCGGCCGAACGCAGCGCGGGCGAGGCCGCAACGTTGCGCGGAATGTCGCCGGCGTTAAAGTCGGAGACCGTCGTGAATCCGCGCGTTGGCGGGTTTCCCCAGGTCTTGCGGGGCTTGCTGAATCCGCCGCGGGAACCGGAGTTCGAATCGGCATCGTCGGAACTCGAATCGCCGGCGCTGGACTCGTCCGGTTCGTCCGCCTCGTCGTCGGCCGGGCTGGCCGCCGGTCGCGCTTGTGGATCGTTGGTCGCGGTGCTGGCGTCCGAATCCGACCGGACCATGTTGAAAGTCAGGATGAATAGCACGATTCCCAGCGCCAGCACCAGGAAAGTCATGACCGGGGGGAGAGGTTTTTCATGGCCAATCGCGCAGGGACGGGGGGACGAAGAACCGCTTCCCGTATTATAAGCATCCGACCGCAGAATGCGAAAAGCCACTGCCCGTTATGCCGGCTCCGCCACTCCCGATATCGTCTTTTTCCGGGCGATGCGCCCGTCGGTCAACCGTCGCCGGCGGTGTTCGTTCCCTCTTCCGGCTTCCGGCATCGTCATCCCCCCCTTTGTCTCAAGTGATCCCCATATCCCCTGTTGCTGACTTTTGCCGACCGTCACGTGCTCACTGCCGCCGGTTGGGCCGCCGGCGGCAGTTTTTGCTCGCGCAGCCGCAGCCAGCGGGCCCGGCGGACCCAGTAGAAGCGGACCGGCAGAAAGAGGTCAACGACCTCATCCGAAATCAACAATCCACCGAGCACCGGCAGCGCCATCGGGGCCAGAATCTCGCCGCCGACCCCCGTGGCGAAAACCATGGGGAAGATGGCGATGATCGCCACCCCTTCGGTCAACAGCTTGGGCCGCAGCCGATGGACCGCGCCCTCGATCACCGCTTGCCGAAGTTCTTCCAGCGATTCCATGTTCTCCAGCCCTCCGCGCTTTTCGATCGCTTCGCGCAGATAGACCAACATGATGATCCCGGTCTCGGTCGCCATGCCGAAGCAAGCAATGAAGCCAACCCAGACCGCCACGCTGAAATCCATCGGTGGTGCCGACCAGCCGTTCATGATCTTGGGGAACAGATACATGAAGAACGCTCCACCAGCCAAAGCCTCGGGCACGGCCAACATCATCAGGACCGCGTCGGCCAAATCTTTGTATGTCAGGTAAAGAATGATGAAGATCAGGGCGATCACCGCCGGAAAGACGAATCTCAAAGTTCGAGCCGCCCGCACCTGGTGCTCGAACTCGCCGCTCCACTCGATATGCACTCCTTCGGGGAGCTTCACTTTCTGGGCTACCACGCGCTGGGCCTCGTCGACGAAACCGACGATGTCCCGGCCGCGGACGTTGAGCGTGACGTAGTTCAGGAGCCGGCCGTTTTCACTCTTGATCATGGCCGGTCCTTCCACGATTTTCACGCTGGCTATCGCACCCAAGGGAATCAGCGCTTTGCCTTTGACCGCGTGGGCCGGCGTCGACATGTGGCCGCCAGCGCCCTCCGACTTATCGTCGTTCGATTTGCTCTCAGAGCCCTTCATGCCGCCGGACCCAACTCCCATTCCACCAGCGCCAGTTCCCATGCCGCTGGAACTGGCCCCGCTGTTGGCGGCAATCAACAGTTTGCGAATGCTGTCCTCGTCCTCGCGCTCGCTACGGGCGTAACGGATCCGCACGGGAAACCGATCGCGTTTCTCGACCGTGTACGTCACCGCTCGGCCCGCCAAGGCCACTTCGATCTCGTTCTGAATGTCTTCGACCGAAATTCCGTAGCGGGCGGCAGCCTTGCGGTCGATGTCGATTTGCAAGTAACCCTTGCCCATGATCGGCGAGGCGATGGCATCGCGAGCGCCGTTGATTGGCTTCAGGCGCGGCTTCGATGTCCTTGCACACCCGGTCGATCGTATCGAGATCGGCTCCGAATACTTTAACGCCGATGTCGGTCCGCACGCCGGTTGAAAGCATTTCGATGCGGTTGATGATCGGCTGTGTGAAGATGTTGCTCCAACCTGGCACTTGCAACACGCGGCCCATCTCGTCGTCGACCAAGTCACCTTTCGGGCCGGTCTTGCGCGGCCAGAGAAACACGTGATTGGCGAAAGGCTGCTGCAACTGCTCGCGCAGCTCGTTAAACTGTTTGAACTGGGCGGCATCGTAAGGCTTGCCGAGCTGGACATTGACGGCCGCGGCCGCAAACGCGGTAGTCTCTTGCCCGTGCTTGGCGTCGGCGACTAACCCGCTCTTGGTCGCTGCTTTGGCGACTTCTTCGAGGGCGTACCACGTGTAGACCTCGACACCTCGGTCGAATAGTTCCCAGTCGATCCGCCGCACTCGCTGTTGCCACACTCTTGTTCGCTCCTGCTCGATTGCGTGCAACAGCCGATCGGCAAATGTCTGACGCCCGGGGCCGGCCAATTCCATGGCGAAGCTGATCAATTTGGCGCCCAGGCCGGAACGTCCGACTTGGGAAGGTTGTGACTGCTCCCCGCTAAGCGCACTAACGATGTCTGTCACCGCACCGATCTTTTCCAATTCGGTGGCGACGGTCTGACTGAGCTCGGTGGCGTCCTCCAGCGATGGATTCTTGGCCAGCCACACACCAAAGGTTGGAGTCAGTTGCCTGGCCAGGAGATCGGTTTCGCTCCCGGCGTTGTAGCCCGCGGGCCAGGTAACGGCGCCGTTGTCGCTCATCCTCAAGATGGCCTGGGCTACCGCGTAGTGGGTCAACTCGGACTGCAAGTCGTGCTCGACTTCCTTGTAGCGCATGAGCACCATATCTCGCAGGGTTTCGTCGAACCGCTCCAGCACCTTCTGCGTGGCATCATTGACCAGTCCATCGCGATCCTCTTTAGTCTTCGGGGGTTGCACGTACCCGTTCTCTTCCAATGCCTTGAGCACGTCCTTCACTTGCTGCTCGGCGTTGCTGAACTTGAGCACTCGTTTGGGCCACAGTTCTTTTGGCCGGAAATTGACGAACGTCTCGACCATGTCGAGCGGCGCCGGATCGGTGGGCGTGTCCGCCCGGCCCGCCTTGCCGATTACCGACTCGACTTCCGGAAACCCGCGCAACAACGCGTCGCGAGCCTTGAGGTCGTCGGCCGATTGGGTCACGCTGGCCCGGGGCACGGTGATCGGCATGTCGAGCGTTGTCCCTTCGTCCAAGGCCGGCATGAAGGCCACGCCGATCTTGTTGAAGTTATACGACCAAAGACCGATCACGATCAGGCTGACGAGCGTGATCGTGCGCCACAAGATCAGCCGCTGGGTCTGAAAAGCGATAAAGAATAGCGCCAAAAGTGGCACCAAAGAGCTGGTCCAGAAAAGCCATTTGACGACGCTTCCAAGGCGCGGAAGACTATGTAGTATGCCGGCGAAGAAATTGCCGGAGCCGATGGCACCCCCGACCAAGGCCAGTAAGAGCATCGCAATCAGAAAGAGTCCGACATCTTTCAGGAAAGACTGGGAATCGTGCGCCCGCTTCCCTGTGATGGAAATCACGGTTAGCGACGTCACTAGGGCAAAGACGGTCAAAAACGTCACTTTCCAAGCCTCTTCGCTTGCGCCCAGGCCCACAATCGCTTGCAGCGGAAACATGCCGGCCGCCATAACCAGCAGCACGGCAAAGGCCCACATCACCAGGTTGCGGCGGGGCAATGCCCAGGTGAGCAGCGGCTTGTAAATATGAATAAAGCTGCGGACGATGGCGTTTTCCTCTTCGCTCCGTAGCCGGCCGCGAATGAACGTCGGAATCAGTGCCGGCACGACGGTGATCGAGATCAGCGCCACGCCGATCATGGCAAAACTCTTGGTGAAGGCCAGCGGATGGAACAGCTTGCCTTCGCGTCCGCTGAGCATGAACACGGGCACGAATGACAGCAGCATGATCAGCACGGAGAAGAAGATCGGCCGGCCCACGGTGCGGCAGGGCTCGATCACCAGCTCGCGGGTGTCGCCCGTGACCTTCTTGTCGCCGAAATGATCCTTCAAGTGGTGCGTCGCGTTTTCGACCATCACGATCGCCTGGTCGACTAGAATGCCGATCGAAATCGTGATTCCGGCCAGCGACATGATGTTCGCCTGGATGTCGATAATGCCCGAACTCCGCAAGACCCACATCATCAAGAACGAGAACAATACCGCCAGCGGCAGCGTGATGCAGATTACGAACACGCTGCGAAAGTGCATTAGGATCAGCAGGATGGCGATGGACGCGATGATCATTTCGTGCCCCATCACCTCCGCCAGCGTATGGATGGCGCCCGTGATCAGCCGGGTGCGGTCGTAGGCCGGCACGATGTGGACGCCCGTCGGCAAGCCGGCCTGCAATTCGTGGATCCTTTGCTTGATCCGCTTGGTCACCGCCAGCGGATTCTCACCGTGCCGCATCAGCACCGCGCCGCCGGTGACTTCGTTGCCATCCTTTTCGTAGACGCTGCGGCGAAACTGCGTGCCGAGCGACACTTTGGCCACGGTCTTGATGTAGATCGGCGTGCCGTTGACCTCCTTGATAACGGTATCCTCGATGTCATCCTTGCCCTTGATCCAGCCCACCCCGCGCACGATGTACTCGGCGTTGTTCTTCTGAATCACTCCGCCTCCCGAGGGCATATTGCTCTTACCCACTGCCGAGTAGAGGTCGCCCAAGGTGATGCCGTAGGCGCGCAGTGCCTCGGGCCGGACGTCGATCTGATATTCGAGCGGCGTGCCGCCGACGATGGCCACATCGGCCACACCCGGTGTGGCGTTCAGTTGGGGGGCAATGAAGAACTTGTTGAGCGCCCAGAGCCGTTCGGGGTCGACCTTGTTTTCCGAGCTGGCTTCGACCGTGTACCAGAACACCTGGCCCAATGCGGTGGCATCAGGGGCCAGATAAGGGACGACTCCGGCGGGCAAGAACGTATTGGCTTGCGACAGTTTTTCGGTTACGCGCTGGCGGGCAAAGTAGAAGTCGATGTTGTCCTCGAAGATGATCGTGATCATCGAGAAATTGAATTCGCTGCTCGACCGCACTGCCCGCACGCCGGCAAGCCCTTGCAGTTTCCGCGAGAGCGGATACGTGACCTGGTCCTCGATTTCGCGTGGACTGCGGCCCATCCAGTCGGTGAAAACGATCACCTGGTTCTCGCTCAAATCGGGTATCGCGTCGATCGGGGTGTTGAGCATCGCGAAGATTCCCGCAATGGTCAGCGCGGCCGCCACAATCAGCACCAAAAAGCGATTGCGAATCGAGAGTTCGATGATTTTTTCGATCATGCTGCGAAACCTCAGCCCGTCGAGAGCAGCGGCTAGTTGGAAGTATGGGATTTCTTGAGCTGCGCGACCTTGGCGACCGTATCCTTGGGATTCGCTTGGGCCTCTTCTTCACACGCCTTGCAACAGAGAAAGACTGGCTTGCCGTCAATCAATACCTTGACCGGTGTGCCCATCGATCCGAGCCGACTGTCCTCCATCACTGCGCAAAAGCGCTGTGCTTCGGCCAGATTGCGATCAGCGGGCGACAGCTTTCCCAGTGCAGCGTTGACCTTCCGGAGCGTTTCCGCGGCTTTGATTGTCCCCTTGGCGTCTGCCGCAGCCTTTTTCTTGCAGCCGCCGCAGCATAGGAATACGGGATTGCCGTCAAGCATGACCTTGATCGGCGTTCCCATCGAACCCAAGCGGTTGCCTTGCTCGATCGCGCACCGGCGCTGAGCCAGTGCCGCAGTTCGATCGGCTTCCGGTAGCTTTTCGAGCGCAGTCTTGATTTCGGCCTCGACATCAGCGGCGGCTTCTTTTTCGTCCGCGCCAGCCAATGCGCCGGTGACGAGGAAACCTAAGGTCAGGAGTGCCGAGGCAGTGACAAGACGAAGAATTGACTTGCTCATGGAAATCTCCTTGCAATTGGAAACGAGTGAATGGCATTACTTCTTAGTGGACGTAGCCTCCTTGAGTTCTTGCACCTTCGCCAATGTGGCTTTCGGATCGGTCAGGGCTTCCTCGCGACAGCCTTCGCAGCAGACGAAGACGGGCTGTCCATCCACCATGACTTTGACCGGCGCGCCCATCGAACCGAGGGGACTCGTGGCCAGAACAGCACAGAACCGTTGCTGTTCGGCTAACTCGCGATCCGCGTCCGAAAGTTTGGCCAGAGCGGCTTTGATCTTGGCGTCCCTGCCGCTTTCCTTTTTGGCCGCCGGCGTCGGCTGTGCGACCTGGCCAACCAAACCGGGTTTCTTTTTCTTAAACTCGTCCACCTTGGCCAGCGTCTTTTGGGGATTGGCCAGCGCTTGCTTCTTGCAACCACCACAACAGACGAACACGGGCTGCCCGTCAACCATCAGCTTCACCGGCTCGCCCATCGAGCCCAGCTTGTTGTCCGTGAGCACAGGGCAATACTGCTGTGCTTCTACCAGCTTGCGGTCGGCTTCGGGTAGGTTGGCCAGGACGGCGGTCAACTTGGCATCCTCATCCTCGGGGGTCGAGGGGCGCACGTTGGTCACGCTTCCGCCCGACTTCGAGCCGCCGCTGCCACCAAAGTAGATCGAGCCAGCGGCCGGATTGAGCCGCGTTTCGGCATCGACTAAGAAGGAACCTGAGGTCACTATTTCCTCGCCCGCATTCAGTCCGGAGAGCACCGGATACCAACTGACATCGTGGGGGCCGGACATCCGCGGTCCTAGTTTGACGCGTACCCCTTCAAACACGCCAGGAGTTGTTTCGCGATAGACGATCGTTTGACTGCCAGTGTCGATCACCGAGGTTTCCGGCACTGCCAAGACAAGACCCTGTTCCAACATCTCCGCGGGCATGCCGCCGGATTCGATAATGCGCGCGAACATCGGCAATTTCTTGGGCACCACCTTGATGGTGACCGTCGCGGTGCTGCCCGGGCGCAGCTTGTGCCCGGGGTTCTTGAGTTCGAAGCGCACCGAAACGGTCCGCGTGTCCTGATCGACGTGCGGATACACGAATGCCAACGTGCCATAGAACGGCTCGTCGGCGAACCCCCGTGTCGTGGCCACTACGGCGAGCCGGTCTTGCTCGTTCTCATCGGTCTTGTGCGACTTGATCGGTGGGCAGAAATTCGAGGTCGTCTTCGTAAACCTGGGCCTGAATCCAAACGGTCGACAGGTCGGCGATGTCGTAAAGCGGACTCCCTTCTTCGACGTACTGCCCCTCGCGCACGTATTTCTTGATGACGTGGCCGGAAATGGGAGAACGGATCTTGAGGTGCGTGTTCGCTTTGTCGCTGGTCAGTATTTCGTCGATCTGATCGGCACTGATTCCGAGCAGTTCGAGCCGCCGCCGAGAGCTTTCCATGTTCTTGTCGTTCTTCGCTCGCTTGGCTTCAAGCATGTTGTTGACCGTGACGACTAGCTCGGGGCTATAGAGCGATGCCAACTCATCGCCGGCGTCGACCATTCGCCCGGTTTCGTCGACGAACAGCTTGTCGATTCGGCCGGCGATTCGAGCCGCCACGGTCTTTTGGCCGCGCTCGTTGAACTCGACGTAGCCGATGGCTTGAATTTCCTTCGTCAACGGCTGATATTCGACCTTCGAGGTCTGCACTCCGGCGAGCACAATGCGATAGGGTGAAAGTTGCACGCGGTTCACCACTCCGGCAGGCAGCGGCTCTTCGTGCTGGTCGCCTTTCTTGCGCTTCGAGAGCGGCATGAAGCAAATTGGACACTTGTCACGCGGATTGTCGCGAACGACCGCTGGGTGCATCGGACAGAACCATTCGACGTCGCCGCCGGGGCCGGCGTCGGCCGTCGCCGGCCGCGTCCACTTGTCGTAATAAGCCGCCAGCAGATCCCATTGCGTGATGACGATGCCGATCACCGCCAGGATGCCGATGAACCGCAGCCGCGCGAGCTTGACCAGGATGATGAAATCGAACCACCACCAGGCTTTCCGCCAGCCGCCGAGTCCCGGCGGCGCGACGCAAACCGCCCTCGTCGTCGGTACGAAATTCGTCGTCCGTCGGCTCATGCCAATCCGGTATTCTGTTGTTCGCTGACACGCTCGACCTCCTGGAGACCACCGCTCTATGAGCTGCGGTGCTTTTTGCTGGAATTGATGGGCGGCCGTGGCCGCAGTCATCCGAGCGCCACCGCATTACGGCGAAGCGAGTGCCACGGCCGCCCGAATTCTGTTTGTTGTAAGTTTTCAGACACTACCACAAGCGGCGTCAGTAGTTCGAAGACTTGTAACCGGCTTTCTCGAGTTCGTCGATCAGTTGTTGACTACCGACGCTGCCCTCCTTTGCGAATTGCACCGACAGAGTGTGCTGCGCTGTGGACGTCGAAACGTTTGCCACGCCCTTGATGCTGCGCACAGCGGACTCGGCCTCCTTGGCGGATGCTTTGTCCTTGATTCCCGGCACGCTCAGCGCAAGCCATCCGCCGTAGCTCATTCCGCCGCCCATCATGTGTGGCGTGGCGGCCAGCGACAAGGCCAGTTGCTGCGCCGAAAGAACGCTCTCGTCGAACTCGACTTTGGCGCTCTTGCTTGTCCAATCGACCTTGGCCGAACGGACGCCTTTGAGTTTCTTGAGCGACGACTCGACGGTTCTCGCGCAAGGCGGGCAGTGCAGCCCTGAGACTGCGTACGTTGCCTTCGTCGTCGCAACGGGCTTGCTTGGGGTCGCATCGTCCGCAAGTGCATTGCTTGCAACCAAGAACATTCCGGCAGCGATAAACATTCGGTTCATCAGAGTCCTCGTCGAAATGAGTAAGTATTTGTTGGCTTCTCGCATCGATACGACAAAGTGGGCAGCCGTGGCGCCATTGGCTCGACTTTCGCCGAGTGCTAACCCGCCGGATCGCCACGGCTGCCTTGGTCAATGGTCAGGTTGTGGCAGCCGCCCCGTCGGCCTCGACTGGGCAGCCGCATCGATCGCTTCAGCGACACCGCCGGACGCGATGCCAAAGGCCGAACGCATGAGCAAATCGCCGGGCGAAATTCGCTGCTGCCGTGCGCGAAAATACGCCGTGCAGCCAAAGGCGCCCGAGCGGTTCAGGATCGACGAGCGCAAGAATGCGGCTCGTGGCAGATCAAGTCTGAATCCGCACGTGTTGCGATTGCAACGAGACAACGGCCTGCGAGCCGTCAAAAGAAGAAGCGTCGACATGCCGACAGCCGGCTACGAGGGTGCCTGCAGCCAGGCTACCGATTTGTACAATCACCAAGACCGGGTTGTGCTTGCCGTCGTCGTTACGGCTTGGCATCGGGGCCGGGGCCGGTTTTGGGCCCTGCTGCTGGCAGCAGATTCCGCTGCACCGGCCGTTGCAGTTCGGGCAGCAACAAGTCCGAACGTGCGTCTCGCTGGTGGCCGCATCGCCGCAGGCGTGATGGGCAATTGCCACCACGGGCCGCGCACAGAAACCCGTCATGCCCAGGCCCAATATGAGCGTGCAGATCAAGCTCGTGCGAAGGATGGTTCGGGTGCGCTGCATGTCACTGGCAGTCTACGATATTGGCGGCCGCATAGTTCACTGAATGGTAGGCAGGATCGGAAACATCTGGCAAGCCAGCCCAGCGGCTCTTCTCTCTCTGCCGAGCCAAACGCCCGGCCCTAAAGCGTTTGTGTGTCCCGGTTTGCGGCGGCGGCAAATACTTGTCGCGGACGCGGATTTCTCCGTCGAAATCGATACCACGTCGTGGTCCGAGACCGCAGGCAGTTGCATCTTTCTCTTGGGTAACGGCTGCTGATTGTTCCGCTTTTGACGGACCAGCCCCGCCTGTTCAAGGTGGCGCTCCAATCGATTCGATCCGTATTTCAGGCAAGACCTTCACCTGCTGTCGATTGCTAACCCGCCAGCGCACAGATTCGGTCAATCGTGGCGCACGGAGGCGTCTATGACGCAGCTCCTAAGAGCGGGCATTTGCGCATCGCTGGTGTCGCTGTCCGGCATTCTGCTGCCCGGCTGTCGGACCGTGCGCCCCGCCAGCGTGCCGGCTCCGCCGCAGAACGCGGCGCTGCCACTGAGCGCGGCAAGCGCCGGCACACCGCCAGTTGCCGATGTGCCAGTTGCCAATATGCCG
The DNA here is from genome assembly GCA_963699445.1 of uncultured Planctomycetia bacterium. GTDB lineage: Bacteria > Planctomycetota > Planctomycetia > Pirellulales > PALSA-1355 > CAWCAX01. The sequence goes on along the minus strand of CAVOTX010000008.1, from coordinate 483,964 downwards.
GCTGCCAATTCCGCGGCCGCCGGTCCGGCCGCCGACATCCAGCAGGTGGCGCATCGCCAGCCGGCCGATGCGGCCCGTCGACCTCCCGCGCCCGAGGAAATTGTCGTCCCCCAGGTTTCCGACGGTTTGTTCGCCGGCCAGGCCGAACTCTCGCTCCAGCAACTGACTGACATTGTCACTCAGCAAAACGCGTCGCTACAGGCGATGACCTTCGCCTGGCGGGCGGCACAGCAGCGCTACCCGCAGGCGATCGCACTCGACGATCCCACGTTTATGGCCATGACCGCGCCGGCTTCGTTCTCCTCGAACACGACTCAGTCAGCATACGTCTTGGGCGGGGCACAAAAACTACCCTGGTTTGGCAAGCGTGAAACCCGCGGCGCGGCTGCCCAAGCGGACGCCAGCGCCATGTTCCACGACGTCCGCGATGCCCGGTTGCAGCTTGAGCAATCGACGCGGATGGCGTTCTACGAATACTACCTGGTCGCCCGCGAACTTGATCTCAACCGGCAGAATCTGGAGTTGACCCAGGAATTTCGTGACACCGCCCAGGCCAAGTACGAAAACAATCAGGTCACGCAGCAGGACGTTCTGCAAGCCGATGTCGAATCGGCGACCACTGAGCGCAGGCTGCTTGAGCTCAATCGCATGTACCGGATCGCCGCCGCCCGCATCAATACCTTGCTCCGCAGGAATCCCGACGAATTCCTGCCGGCTCCGCCGCGCAATTGAGCGACGGAGTCCAGTTGCCGGAAGCTGGTTTCTTGCGGCAAATGGCCGTGGGTCAGCGGCCCGACCTGGCGGCGATTGCGTCCCGCGTGCAAGCCGAGCAAGCTGCGGTCGATCTGGCCTACAAGCAGTTTTATCCGGACGCCGAAATCTACGGCAAGTATGACTCGTTCTGGCAGCCGGCCGCGACCGAAAGCCCCTTGCGCGCAAGTGGGCATCAACATGAACGTGCCGATCTATCGCAAGAAGCTCAACGCGGCGGTGTGCGAAGCGCAATTCAAGCTCGCCCAGCGGCAAGCCGAGTATCGGCAGAAGGTGGCGGATGTGCAGTTCGAGGTCGAGTCCGCATACGCACAGGTCGCGGAGAGCCAGCAGGCAGTTCAACTTTACCGAGCCAAACTTCTTCCCGCCTCCGAAAACACCGTGAGCACGGCACGGGCGAATTATGATGTCGGCAAGACGACATTCCTCAACTTGCTCAGTGCTCAACAGCAGTTTCTGATGCAGCGCGAGCAATACCAGCAGGCCTTGGCATCCTACAACACCCGCTTGGCCGACCTGGAGCGCGCGGTCGGTGGGCCCTTGCCCGCGCTGGCACGGCCGGAGCGAGTGCCCACGCCTCCGCCGCAGGAGCTTTCGATCTATAAGAATGCGACGCCCGCACGACCGGTGCGGAATGCCGCCGTGCCGCCGCGTAACCCGTCACGGTGAACACCACTCACGCAGAGACTTTTCGCCGCAGAATCCGCCTGAACCATGCACCACGACGAGGCTTATCGCCGCGGATGGCCGAGAGGACACTCTTCGTGCGGTTATCGATGGACGGGTGGCCAGCCTGGCGTGCGTGAACGGCGAGTTGCGAATCAGGAGGGCGGTGCTTCGGTTAGCCTGCACGCCACTCTAAATTGATCTCCGTTCATCCCAGGGAGGATTCGCTATGGACGACTCGCTTCGCGACGAGAAGAAACGCGACAAAACTCCGCCAAATTATTTTACGAAGGTGTTTTGGATTTTGGTCTCACCGTTTGGAATGCTGTGCTTCATTGCCATAGGAGTTTGGGTCTATGAGATGAAGCATCCGGCTCCGCCGAAGCCTGCAACGTTTTCGAGATCGCTCCCTCCAAACGTCGAGCGATCATCAGGTCCCCCGGAGGCCCCAGGAGAAAAGGACGGGCTAGTCAATCCGACGAAAACTCCGCCATCGATGGATCCTCGGCGTTGACGGTCGTGGGCCGTGGATGGCGTCCGGCCTGGGCGACGGGATTTCATTGCCCTGTGCCGCACGGATATGGCGGACATCACGTTCGCGCCGCGAGGCTAGACTACGAATCGGCCTCCTAGCCGTCTAGGACACGAACGCGACCGGTCTCCAGATCGTAAACCGCTCCAACCAGGATCGCTCGCTTCTCGTCGATCGCCTTCCCGGCTTCTGGACAATGGGCGACCTGGTGCATCGACCAACGCACATTGGCCTCGACTGCGGCGGAGATCAGTTTCTCGCGTGGAAGCTTGCGATCGAGCTGCTTCAGGCCAGGCGTGATCATCTTGAGCAAGGACTCGATATGCTCGGGTTGCTTGGACTGCCCCAGCAACGCATCAGCGGCCGCAGTTACGGCACCGCAGCTTTCGTGACCCAGGACCACAAATAGTTGAGTGTGAAGGTGTTCCGCCGCATACGACAATGAGCCCATCACATCATCGGCAATCACGTTGCCGGCCACGCGCATGATGAAGAGGTCGCCGAATCCTTCGTCGAAAACTAATTCGGGCGGTACGCGAGAGTCGCTGCAACCGAGAATCGTGGCGTAAGGATGCTGCTGCTTGGTGAGCCGTGCTCGCCACTGCCGCCCCACGTGTTGCGATCGCGGTTCGTCCTTGACGAATCGTGCGCTGCCGGCCAATAGACGTTTCAGCGCTACCCCTGGATCGGTGGGGTATTCGCTTTCGACCTCAGCGCTGACAGCGATAACCGGAAATGCAAGCGACGTCGCTGTGGCGGCAGCCAGAATGGTGCGCTGCGAAATGTAGCTAGGATTGAATTTGTCTGTCACAAACGCCCTCCTGTTCTTCCACGACGACACGCAAATCACACCGGCAAGACTCACGACTCATGGGCATGATTGTGGTCCTAGCTATCTTTGTCAACCTGCCTCGGCTTGGTCGGCTCAACAGCAGCTTGTCCGCGAGCGAGAGCAGTATCAGCAGGCGCTGGCCGCCTATCACAGCCGCCTGGCCGAACTGGAACGCGTCGTCGGCGGGCCCCTGCCGCAAACGGCCGACAGGCCGCCGCCGGCAATCGGGGCGCTAATCGGAGAATCGAACATGCCCGGCTCACCCGCCGGACGCTGCCGGCGGGCTTAACGACGTGACATGGCGTTTGTTGCGGTTGCGGTGCGGGCCGTGCAGCAGCGGAGCGGGATTCGGCAGGCCGCCCGTCGCGCGCATTGTCAGCAATCGCCCGCCGAGCCAGGCGACGATCGCCAGGTAGACCAAATTGCGCGCGGCGAGCACGACCCAGGCCGCATGCCACACCTGCGGTTCGAGCAGATCGCCATAGTGACTCGGAAAAATCCAGGTCGTGGTCCGAGCCACGGCCATCAAACCGACGGCCGTCAACCAGGACCAGGTCCATTTTGGCGGCAACACCTGGACGCTCAACAAGAGTGCCATCGGCAACGCCCAAACAAAGTATTGCGGCGAGAGCACTTTGGCCAAAATGACCGATCCGCATAACGCCAGACACGCCGTGCCCATGCGCACGATCGCGCGTGTATCGCCCGCCTTGCCACAAGCTCCACAGCCCGAGCACGGCCAGAAATGCCAACAGCAGGCACGTCGAGCAGGTCTTGAGCACGGGCGTCCAAGGAGTGTCGACATTCAACGATCCGAACGACTTTTCGAGTTCCAGCGGCACCGCAGGCAGCGCCATGAGCGAGGCGTAAAGCGATTCGATCTGGATGCCGCGCTGACTGTGAAACGTGAACATCTTGCCCACGCCGGCGCCGGCGCTGGCGACGTGAACGGCAAACGGCAGCACGATCGTGGCTGCCAGCGCCAGGAGTGCCTGAGCTGTATTTCGCCGGGGGCGCGGGACGCGCAATTCGGCCAACAGCAGAAACGGAGTCATGAGCAGCGGCACCAGCTTGAAGCTGATGCTGAGCCCCAGCACCGCGTACGAAAGGACGCGGCTGCGACTCGCCGATGCCGTCTCGCCCTCGGCCTTCAGCCAGAACCAGGCCCAGGTCATCAATAGCGCGGTGAGTCCGATATCCAGCCGCACGAACATGACCGGGTACAGAAACGTGGTCACGCCCAGATATCCGACGCCCAGCGACACGAAATGCTCCGGCCAGCGTCGCCGGGCGATCACCAGCAGCAGCACGAAGGCCAGCAAGTCGCAGGCCACGGCCTGAGCCTCGTACAGATACCCGTAGCGATGAAAAGCAGCCGATTCCCTCAGCCGCCGGTCGAACGTGCCGGCCGGCACGGGGCTGGGGTCGATCCAGCGCGGCACGCGCGATGAACCAATACGCCGCCGGCGGATACTCGACGTCGAAATCGCGGTACGGCACCTGGTGCTCGTCGACGCCTTGCACCGCGTAGCGAAAATACAGCTCGACGTCCGATTCGTCGGGATCGATCGAGCTCAGGATTCCGGCTCGTGAGATAACCCACACGAGCGCGAAAACGGCCACGATCGTTCGCCGATTTGAGATCCAGGCGGGAAGCTTCATAGTCCGACTTCCTTGTCGGTGGTATTGGCGGGACAGCGCGGGCGGCCAACCGGCTCAAAAGAGGCGGCGCCCAACCCCTCTCCCTGCAGGGAGAGGGTAGGGTGAGGGTCCGTCAAACTGAGGAAGTTATTTTTCGTTCGCTAGGCCGGGCGACCGGAAGGTTCAAATTGGTGGGCCAGACTCGATATTCCGGTGCCGGAACTATAGATATTCCCACGGTCCGATTCCAGGTCAGTTAGACCCGTTGGAACTGTCCGGTTCGTGGTAAGCCAAAACAGGCCGCGGTCGACTCGTGCCCGAAACCGCGGCGGGTCCGACCCACTCCCCACCGGCGCGTGTGATCAAGAATAGGTACAACGCCGGATCGATGTCCTGGGTGATCGCGTGAACCGACGCGTCGCAAGCAATATGCATGACGACGCCCCCGCCATGGTCGCTGCTGGGCCCCCACGAGACTGGTTGGGTTTGCGCCGGTGTTGTCCCCTGCGGAGCGAACAACGGTTTGCCGCTCGCGCCGGGCCCGTAGTTCAAGCTCCCGGCATTCTTCGTGCCTACCGGAAAGACCCAATAGTCATTGCGGTTCGTCCTGCCATCCATGGCGATCGCGGACCGGCTCCGCGTCGGTTGGCTGCTGGCGCTGGGATTGGCGCCCACTGTCCAGCAGACGGTGCCGTCGTACCAGGAGTTCACGGCCGGCTCTTTGGTCTCGCAAACGATCAGCGTCTTCGACGTGCCGTCGTGTACTGATTTCATGTTCATGCCCCGGCCCGGCACGATGACGCCATTAGGCGGCTCCGCATTGTCGGTTCCGGCATCGTCAGGGCCGAGCGCCATGCAAGCCAAATGCGTCGCCGAGAGCGCGACATAGTTGCTGATCGCGATGCCACCTGCCGGCCCGGCCGATTCCTGGAAGAGCTTTGCATACGCCCCGATCGCGACCGGCGGAGCTGCCGTGCCACTGGAGGCCGTGGAAACCCAGCCACCTGGGTAGCTCGGGCATTGAAATTCATCGAGCGGAATTGTGGCGAAGTGCCGAGCGGAATTTTCGATGCTTACGGAAAAAGGCGCGAGGTCCGCTCCGGTCACGGAGAACGCTTCGTACTCGAACTTGCCGGACGCCCTGGCGATTGCGTCGTACACGACATTTTCTTCCAGGTACGGCAGGATCATCACGATCCAGCTATAGCCGGCCGCGCTGGCGGGCGATTGGGTGTACCCGTTCGGCGCCGGGCTGTTCGGCGCAAACGTCGCCCCGGGTGCAGTGTCCCAGACGTTGGCCGAGCCGTCGGCGTTGCCTTGATTCGTCAGCGCAGGGAACGTCTTGAAGACGTCGTGATAGTTCTGTAGCGCCAGTCCGACTTGCTTGAGTTTGCACGAGCACTGGTTCCGCCGCGCTGCATCGCGCGGACGAGATGGCGGGCAGCGCCATCGCCGCCAACAAAACCAAAATGACGGCTACGACCAGCAACCCCTTGAGCGAGAAGACTCGCCGCCGCGGCTCGGTCTCCATGATGGAGTCCTCCGGAATCGGAGATGGGAAGAAGTGACGTGCGGCGCTAGCCGGCACCGCTTCAATCTACCCCCGACCGGCTGAAAATGCACGCGCTCGTTGCAGGCGTCAGCCGTCGCAGATTGCCGGTCGGCCGACTTTCGCCCGGGTCATGGCCCCGGTTGCTCTGGCGCGCCGGATGTGCCGATCGCCTGTTTGGCGCTTGCCAACTTTGCCTGATGCAGGGCGATCGCTTCGTCGATGCGTTTCAGCTCGGCCGTGCTTTCTTCTTCGACGACTTCCAACTCGCGGCGAAACTTGCCGATTTGCCGGCGGATGCGATTCTCTTCCCCCTCGATGGGCGAGCTCTTGAGCTCGTTCTCCAAGGCCGCGATCGAATGGTTCAGCGGAGCCGCCAGATTTTTGCCCTTTTGGATCGCCCGATGCCGCTGTTCGGCCAATTGGTCGAGCGCTTCGTTCTCGGCCGCGCAAATCGCCCGGCCTTCGTCGGCGGTCAATTGAGGACCCGCCTCGGCGCCAGCCAGGAACTGGCCGGCAAACACGCCGGCCGCGATCAGCGAGAAGCCGACGGCGGACCAGCGCTTCAGCAGTGCCGAGAACGCCAGCACCAGGCCCGCTCCGCCGGCAAAAAAATTGCCGAAGTACCGGCTGATCGATGTGCTCACCAGCGGCAACGCCAGCGGCGTGCGCAGCTTGGCATAAGCCGCGCCCGTGGCGGCATCTGGTGGGGCGGCATCCGGCGGTACCGTGTCCGGTGCAACCGTGTTCGCCCCGGCGACCGCTTGCACGCGGGCGGCCAGTTGCTTGATCTTTTGATTGGGCAGCAGGCCGTTTTCGTGCATCCACATCAGGCAGCCGATCATCAAGGCCCCGCCCGCCAGCAGCCGAACCGGCGCCCAGCCGCCCGAGTCGTCGTAGGCCGAGGTGGGCTTGCTTATCTGCTTGTTGGCTTTGAGCATCAAGGCGGCGGCGGTTTCGATCGCCTTTTTTTGGGCTTCCTGCGGGCTCAGGCCGGCCGCCTGGAAACCGTTCTGTTCGACTTTGATCAAGTGGTCGCGCTGCCGGTTGGCGCTACGGCCCTGGAGCCGGGCGTCGATGGAGCGAACCAGCGGATCGCGCCAAGCGGCGAACTTGGGCCGCGCGAGGCCGTTCTCGCCTTTGCCCCACCGCTGGCGGGCTTGCAGTTTGGCCTCGTAGCCGAACAGCGACTCGTACAGCGGTTCCCATCCTGGGCCGCTGTACCGCGAGACGAACTGCCGCAGCGAATCCTCTTCCAGGCTTTGCAATCGCAATTGCCGCAGCAGTTGTTCGATCTCGGCCAAGGGCGCGCAGCGCGCCCTGCCGGTCGTGCGGTCCACGCCAAAGTAAAACCCGACCGCCAGCAGCACCGCCGCGACGCACACCGCCAATTCAACGACGAGCAATCCCAGCAAGTAGGACACCACCAGGGCGATCAAGCCGCCGCAGGTCCAGATCAGCCAATCCTTGAGCGTGGCACTGAACGCCAGCGCGCGCACCCGCGCAAAAACGTGCGAGCTATCGAGCATGCCGGAAAGCACGAAATGCACCAGCGGCGTCAGCACCGCCAGCCCAACGAAGCCGGCCGCCCAAGTCCAGCCGCCGAGCAAGCCGCCGCCGATCGTGCCCAACAGCGAGAGCGCAATGAAACACAGAATCAAGATCGGACGCGCGCGAGCCAGGCCGGCCCGCTGAAACGCCGTGGCGGCTTGTTCCAGTTTTTCGACGTGCTCCTCCCGCGGTGAGAAGGGCCGGGTGCTATCCGTCCCCAGGAATCGCTCCAGGGCCCGAATCACCTCCGTCATCGTCTGGTAGCGGGCTTCCGGTTTCTTGGCCACCATTCGCACGATGATGTCGCTGAGGGTCTTGGGCACGCCTTTGACGACCGCGTCGGGGGGCACGACCGGCTCGGTCGCGTGCTTGGTAATCAACTCGAGCAGCGTCTTGCCCTCGAACGGCGGGCGGCCGGTCACCAGCGCATAGAGCGTGCAGCCCAACGAATAGATGTCGGCCCGGGGGTCGACGCTGGCCGCGTCTCGGGCTTGTTCGGGCGACATGAAAGCCGGGGTGCCCAGCCCCACGCCGGCTTGAGTGGCCTGGACGTCGGCCGTGGCGGGCGCGGAGTTCTTTGCTCCGGCGCCGGAAATGCTGCCGGCCGAGGCGTGGGCCTCGCCGCCGGATTTCTTCACGATGCCCAGGTCGGCGATCTTGACGATGCCCTGATTGTTCAACAGCAGGTTGTCGGGCTTGATGTCGCGGTGGACCATGCCTTTTTCGTGGGCCACGGCCAGTCCGCGAGCGGCCTGCAAGATGTAACCGGCCGCGACTTCGCCAGCCAATTTGCCGCTCGTGGCCACCAGTTGGGCCAGCGACACGCCTTCGACGAACTCCATGCTGAAGAAATTCGTCTCGCGCTCGGCGCCAAAATCGTGGATCTGGACCACGTTGTGATGGACCAGCTGCGCGGCCGCGAAGGCCTCGCGAGTGAAGCGGGCCACATACACCGGGTCGACCGCCCATTCCGACCGCATCGTCTTGACCGCCACGTTGCGATCGAGCGAAATCTGCCTGGCCAGGTAGACTTCGCCCATGCCGCCACGGCCCAGCTCTTTGAATAATTCGTATCCGCCCAATCGCGCAGGCAGCGTCAGGGCTTGTGCCGGCGCACGAGCAGAGCTGGCCGATTGAGAGGCGGAAGCCGCCAAGGCTTTCGAGCCGAGCGAAAAGTCGGCCGTCTCGTTGCTGCCCGCGGGGGCCGCCGTGGGCGCGTGCGCGGCATCGCGACCGGGCCCTTTTGCCGCGAGGGCCGGTTGTTTCACCGCCGGTCTAGCCGTCGGGTCGCTGACAAACACGGCCGTTGCTTCGTCGGCCCGGGCTGCTGCGGCCACAGCCGCCTGTGAAAGCGGTTTGGCCCGCACGACCGCTGTAGGGCGGGCACCGGAGTTGGCGGCGGCCGGCCGGGGCGGCGCTGCCGTCGAGGTTGGCGGGGCCGACGACTTGAACTCGGCCGTCGCGCCTCCAGCAGCGCCGGCCAGCTTGAATTCGGCCGTGATGTCGGCGCTCGCGGCCGACGCCGGCGGGACTTTCGCGCTGACGACTTGTGTCGCCGCCGCCGCCGGCTGCCCCGCGACGAGCGGCAGGGCGGTTGGCGCCTGCTGTGGATCCGAGGGCACGACAATCAGAATGCCCTGGGCACACTTGGGGCACTTGGGCGTGTAGCGGCCGGGTTTCGGCGCTTTGAGCGAGAGCGCATGGTGGCAATGAGGACAGGCGAGTCCCATCGGGAATTCCCTTTCTGACGCACGCCCCATCCCATCGAGCGCCTTCCAGCAGCGCGCAAGAAAATCGCCTTGCAATTCAGTCCCGTAAAATAGCGGCTGTGCGCTAGCAAAGTGTTACCGCACGGCGCAGATTGGATGAGCCCGGCAGACCCCCGGGCGAAACTGGAGCGGCCGACTTCAGCTCGCCAGCGACGCTTTGGGGAAAGCCACGTGCCGGGGCTGACGCAGCAGATAGACCCACAGCAGCGCCGCGCTGACCAACAGCGCCAGGCTGATGTTCTGCGAGATGCTCCAGGGGGTCGAGAACACGGCCGACTCGTCGACGCGGATAATCTCGAGCAGGAAACGCGAAATCGGATGCAGTGTGAGCGTCAATGCCAGCAGCTCGCCGTCGCGGCTGCGGTACGGATAATACGCCAACAGAAACAAGCACAACAGCAGCGAATCGACAAAGCTATAAAGCTGCGCCGGATGCACGTACAAGCTGCCGGGCAAAGGCCCCGACAGGGTCCAACTCTTTGCTTGCGGATCGCGGGCCACCCGGATCGCGATCCGCCGGCCCTCGCCGCTGAGCTCCAGCAGCAGGAGCTGCGCCCGTTCGACCGTGTCGGTCGCGGCGCCGTTGATGGCGACGACCTGCTGGCCCGGCGCAGACCGGCCTTCGCGGCCGGCGAGTCGGGCTCGACCCGGGCGATCACCGGCGGGGCCTCGCCGGTGCCTTCGAACAGCAGACCGTGGACGTACAGGTCGCCGTTGAAGACTTGCTGCTGATGCGGCGGGCTGTGCCAGGGAAACGAGACGTGCCAGGGCACCGACGAGATGCCGCCGTAGCAGCAGCCGTTCAGAAAGCAGCCGATCCGCCCCAACGCCATCCCCAGCACCACGCTAGGCGCAATCAGATCGGCCAGCGCCAACCCCGGCAAACGATGTTTGTAGACGAAGGCGACCAGCGCCAACCCGCCGGCCAACAGCGAGCCGTAGACAACCAGGCCGCCTTGCGCCACGTTGGCCATCATGGCCAGCGTGGCCCCCAGCGTGGGCTGCTGGAACTTTTCCCAATATTCAATGATATAGAACAGCCGCGCCCCCACGATTCCGGCGACGAACAGCCAGAAGGCCAGCGCCAAGATCATTTCCGGATCGAGCCCCAAGCGCTCGGCCCGATGGACCGACAGGCCGACGGCGGAGGCGACCGCGATCAGCAGCATCACGCCGTAGCCGCGAATGGGCAGCCCGCCCAGCGATTGCCGGTCGGCGTCGCTGGCGGAGTCCCCCGCGGCGTACGCGCTCGCTTGCGCGGCGGCGCCCGGCGCCTGGGTTGCCGCGGTCGGTTCAACCAGCCGGGGGAGCAAGAAGGCAATCGCCGCGCCGCTCAAGGCGAGCACCGGCAAGTAGCCGCGTGCTTCGGGCCCCCAGCCGTGGCGGGAAATCTGCCAGGCCAGCGTCAGCAGTCCGCCAATCGCCCACAGCCCGAGCAACCAGCCCCAGCCGAAGACGGGAATGCCCCAAAGTTCGCCCGGAATCGTAAACAGCGTTTGACACATGGCTGGCGATGGTTGCGGGTCTGGGTTCGTGTACCTGGCGCGGCCGCAAGGGGCCTACCGCCAGTCTACCCGATCAGCTCGTTGTCGATCAGACGAGTACCGCCGACTCGGGCTGCGATCAAGGCCACCGCGGGTTGCTCGACACGCTCGATCGCAGCTAGCGTGTCCGGGTCGACCAGGGCCACATAGTCGATCGCGAGCTGCTGGGCCGCCAGCTCGGCCCGCATCCGTTCGAGGATCGTCCGTGCGTCGCGGGTGCCGCGGCGCACCAGCTCGGCGGCCAGCCGCAGGCTGCGCGAGATGGCCAGAGCCCGCTCGCGATCCGGCGGCGAAAGGAAGCGATTTCGCGAGCTCAATGCCAGTCCGTCGGCCTCGCGCACGGTCGGGCAGACGCGCACGCGGATCGGCAAGTCGAGATCCTCGACCATTCGCCGCACGACAAGCGATTGCTGATAATCCTTGCGGCCGAAACAGGCCACGTCGGGCTGCACCAGGTTGAACAGTTTGAGCACCACCGTGGCCACGCCGCGGAAGTGCCCCGGCCGGAATTGGCCTTCCAGCGGTTCGGCCGCCGCCGGCACATCGACCAGCGCCGTCGAACCGGGCGGGTACATTTCTTCGGTCGGCGGAGCGAACACGCAGTCGACGCCGAGCGGCCCCAGCAGCGTCAAATCCGCCCCGAGCGTGCGCGGGTAACGACTGAAGTCCTCGTCCCGGCCGAATTGAGTCGGATTGACGAAAATCGTCACGATGCTGAAATCGCACTCGCCGCGTGCGGCCTCCACCAGGCTCAGGTGCCCCGCATGCAAGGCGCCCATGGTGGGCACCAGAGCGACCGACTTGCCCGATCGGCGAACGGCCGTTAGACGCTGGCGCAAGGCGGCACGAGTGGTCAGAACTTCTGGCGGCATGGGGGAATCGCGGTCAGATCAATTCGGAATTCGGAAAGCGGAATTCGGAAGGGAATTGCAAACTAAGATCCTCACATCGGCTCAGGCAATAGCCGGCGGCTAACAGCCGCCGGTTCCGGCCAGGCTTGCCTGTTTTCGTAGGGAATCATTTTGGGATCTGATGCCACTTCAGAAAAAAGCAAATGGCGAGGACAAGTAACCCCAGAAGGACGCCCATCACGTAAACCATCGGCGAGAGCCATTTTTCGGCTCTCTTGAGATTCGTAGCAGTCCTATTCCGTTCGTCATCTGGCAATTGCATGGTCCGTTTTCGTTGCTCGCCTGCGGTGGGGACGCAGCACACACGATTGACTTTAGCGCATGGCCTCGATCGCTGCTTGCACTTCCTCCAGCACGTGTTGTTCGTCGAGAGCCGACAACTGCAGGATCGGCCCCATTTTCGGGCGCAGGGCAACTTCGCACAACGCGTCTTGCAGCCGGACGACGTCGAGCGCACCGCACGGGGCGTCCGCTGGAATCGACGGCGGCCAACTCGTGGTTAACAGCACCCGCAACCGGGCGGCGGGAACCGTCGAGGAAAGCGGGCCTTCGGCCTGACGAAATTCAGCGAAATCGTGCGCGGCCAGCCGCCCTGCGGCGTGGGCCAGAGTTTGATCGAACCAAAAGTCGCTCACTACGAGTTGATTCCCGGCCGGGAAATTCCCGGGCCCCAAGAGCCCGGCCAAGCCGTGCAGAAATTCTATTTCGCCTTCCAGGCCGAGGCCAGTCGCTTCGAGACCGGCTGCGAGCGGCGGCGGCAGCAGAATCGTCCGGCTTTGAAATCGGGCGGCCAGCCGCGCGGCCAGGCGCGTCTTGCCGACGCCGGGCACGCCGATCAAGGCCACATAAGGTCGACTCGTGTTCAAGTGCCGCGCGAGCTCGTCGATCCGCCAGCCCAGTAGCGGATGGGTCATGCCCGGCGCCACCTCGGCCGCCGGCTCGAGCGACGAAACGGCGAAAAGCCATCCGGGGGTGGGGCAGGATCAAGTCGGGCGTCGTGAGCACCAACTGGTCGTACAGCAACAAGTCGAGGTCGAGCAGCCGGGCTTGCCAGCGCACGGAGCGCTGGCGGCCCAGTTCCGTCTCGACCCGAGTGAGCGTTTGCCGCAGCGGCTCCGGGCCGAGCGACGTGTCGAGCAGCAGAGCGCCGTTCAGGAACGCCCCCTGACCCGACGGACCGCCGACGGGAGCCGTCTCGTGCCAGCGGCTCTGAGCCACGACGGTAACGCCGGACGCGCCGCGAGCCGCTCGACGGCAGCGTCGAGTTGCTGTTTTCGCTCGCCCAGATTACAGCCGATGGCCACCAGGCGCAAGACATGGAGCGATTCCTCAGCCCAAGGACGGTCGCGGCCGACAAACCCATGCTACGCGGTCCGTTTTCCGGCGGACAGGGTTGGACCGAAAGCAGCGGGCCCGCGTCAGGCTGCCGGCGCCGGTTGGCAGCGGCCGGGTTGCGGCACCACCGCCGCTTGGGCGCAGTGTCCTTCAGCTACAACGAATGTTGCAATTCTGGACACATTGCGGTCCTGGCAACCTGTTGAAATGTTCAACAGGCTGCTGGAGATCGCTGAAAAAAACCTAGGGGGGGCATCCGAGCCCCAGCCGTGGCCGTCGACATAAGCATCCTACAGTCGCCGCCCCCCAAGCTGAATTCAGCGATGAAAGAATTCCTCCCGATTGAGGATTGCCTTGTGGAGCCAGTGCCCTGGGCAGCATGCCGGCGCACCGTCGGCGGTTGCAATGTCAGCAGATGCAATATCAGGCCTAAGCCGTGGGCGGTCATGAACTGCGGACGATTCCCCGTTCCAAAATTTCCGTGTCCCCGAGTTGCGCAGATCATCGCGCAAGCGCAGACCCCTGCTCGAACTCAACGCTCCGCCTGTAGCGTATCGGCCGGCTCTTGTGGCCGGCAAATTAGAACACCGAGAACTCGGTGGCAGTTCCAAAACTCACAGATCCAATCTCTCGCAGATCCGAAAGTCACCCCTTTCGAATCGTACCGTTCCGAGTCTCATCGCCGCGAGCGCCGCAGATCCGAAAAACGCAGATCCGAATATCACGGATCTGGAAGTCACAGATCCAATCGTCACGGTTCCACGACGCACGACGCATGACACAGGAGCACATTTTGCTCAGCGCGCGCGAAATGTCAAGCAACAATCCGGCCAGGAAAATTTGTCGCGCTGCGCCCTCTTGAATTTTTCTGCAACGTTGCTCCTGACTCCGGCACGCCCTGCCGCTCGTCGTGTACATCTTGTACATGTCAGGTATACGATTCTGCGCATTTCTGCCGGGAAAGCGGGCAATTGGACAGCCTGACGCGCCGCAAGCCGAGTCGGCGACTGCGCAAACCGGCGCCGCCGCCGCGCGCAGTTCGACGCGAAAAGCAGCTGCTAGCATGCCCGATCGATCGTTCGGAACCGAATCTTTCGCTCGCCGCGGCCACTGACACGCCGCGCGCCCAACGCGCAGTCCGAATGGCTCGCGCTTGCTTCCCCCGGTCGAAAAAATGCCTCGCGGGCCTCCGGCCGCTTCCCGCCCGCCGTCGGTTGGATTAGCCTGACAGCCTGCCAGCAAACGGGCCTCGAGATCGTCCCGGTCTTGCGGCGTCCTTTGGGCAAAATGGGCGGGCGCGTTTCTCCCAGGCGCTCCTTGACAAAGCAGTGAACTGGGAATGCACCTTGCACGCGATGCGAGCCGTAATGGAGCGCGAGCCCGACAGCCCAACGACGCCTGCCGGACCGGCATTGCCCGAAAGCCTGGCTCTTGCCCCGGTTTGCGGCGCAGCGCCTCCGCGGTGGCCGCCGGTCAGGTTGCCTCGCAGGTGATTTCCCTGGCGGTGCTGGCCGTGCTCTATCGGTTGATCGTGCCGGCCGAATTCGGTTTGCTGGGCATGGCGCTGACCTGGGTGGCCTTGGTGCGGCTGTTCGGCGCGTTGGGCTTGGGCGTGGCCGTGGTGCAGCGGCCCGAGATTAGCGACGCCGAATTGTCGGCGTTGTTCTGGGTCAATCTGGCGATCGCCGGGGCGGCATCGCTGGTCGGCGCCGCGGTTGCGCCGCTCGTGGCCTCGTTCTATGGAGTTGCCGAGCTGGCGAGCGTCACAGCGGTGCTTGCGGGCACGACAGCGGTGGCGGCCGTCGGTGCCTTGCACCAGGCGCTGCTCGAGCGCCGGCTGCGGCTGGGCCGGCTCGCCGCGTTGCGAGTCGCGGCGCAACTGGCCGGGGGCGGCGCGGCCGTCCTGGCCGCCGTGCAAGGTTGGGGCGTGTGGTCGCTGATTGCGCAGCAGTATGCGGAGTTGGGCGCGCTGGCCTGGTTTTGTTGGCTCGCCGAACCTTGGCGCCGGCCTGGCTGCGACAGACCGCGGTGACCGGCGAGCTGGTGCGGTTTGGCGGCTATTACACGGCCAGCAGCCTGATGTTTTATCTGGCGACGACGGCCGACAAGATCGTGCTCGGTCGGATTGGCGTGAACGGCGAGCGCGAGCTGGGCTTCTACACGCAGGCATTCAGCCTGATGATGCGGCCGGTGTATCTGGTGACGACGCCGCTGGCCGGCGTGATGTTGGCGCTATTGTCGCGCTCGGCGCACGATCCGCCCGAGTATCGCCGGCTGCTGTTGGAATTCCTGCGGCTGGTCGGCTGGCTGTTGTTTCCGGCCGGCGTCGGCATGTTTCTGGTCGGCGGCGATCTGGTGCTGGTGCTGGGCGGCAGCGCATGGCGACCCGCCGGCGTGCTGCTGGTGACGCTCGCGCCGACGATCTTGGTTCAAGGCTTTTTCAATGTTGCCGGCAGCGTGTTTGCTTCGGCCGGTCGAGCCCGAGCGTTGTTTTTCGGCTCGGCGGTGATCGCCCTGGTGCTTTGCCAGGCGTTTGTCGTCGGCCGGTTGCTGGGCGAGCGATTCGAACCGACGGCGGGCGGGCCGGCGCTCGGCGTGGCCTGGAGTTACTCGTTGACATCGATCGGCGTGTTGTTCGTGCCTTACATGCTCTATTGCTTGCACACCGTGGGCGTGCGAGTTCGAGATCTATTGGCCGCACTCCGCGCCGACTCCTGGCCGCGCTGGCAATGGGCTGCCTCGTGGCGCTGGTCGATCGGTCGCTGCGGAGCAATGATTCGCTGCCGCCGCTGGTTCGCTTGCCGATCGAAGTCGGCCTGGGCGTGGCGTCCTACGCGATCTTGGCCCTACGCGAGATTGCCCGCTGGCGCGGCGCGGCACAGTGGGGCACTGAACTGTGGCGCACTGAACTGGCTTGGCCCCGCGGACGCCAGACGCAACAATGTGATCGATCGGACCGTTGGAAGACGAAGAGACGAACCGGCCGACCGGCGACTTGCCTGGAATAATCGTCTCGCAAAAGGGAGGTGACGCTTGATTGTCGGAGTGCCCAAGGAGATCAAACGCGACGAGTACCGCGTCGCCATTCTGCCGGTCGGCGTCGAAGAACTGTCTCGCGCCGGCCACCAGGTGCTGATCGAAGAGGGAGCCGGTCTGGGTTCGGGTTTGACCGACGACGCCTATCGCCAGGCCGGTGCCGAAATGGTCTCGGCACGCCGCCGATCTGTTCGGCCGGGCCAACATGATTCTCAAGGTCAAAGAACCGCTGCTGAGCGAATGGCCGCTGCTTCGCGCCGGGCAAATCGTCTTCACGTACTTTCACTTCGCCGCCGATCGCGCGCTGACCGAGGCCGTGCTGGCTTCCGGCGCCACGGCCGTGGCCTACGAGACGCTGCGCGACGACCAGGGCCGCTTGCCGCTGCTCACGCCGATGAGCGAGGTGGCCGGGCGGATGAGCATTCAAGAGGGCGCCAAATATCTGGAACGCCCGCAGATGGGACGCGGCATCCTGCTGGGTGGCGTCCCGGGCGTGGCGCCGGCCCACATCACGATCCTCGGCGGCGGCATCGTGGGCGCCAACGCGGCCAAGGTGGCGGCCGGATTCGGCGCGGACATCGTGCTCTTGGACATCAACATGGACCGGCTCCGCTACCTCGACGATATCATGCCCGCCAACGTCGACGTGCTGTTCAGCGACCGGCATATCATCCGCGAGCAACTTTCCCGGGCCGATCTGGTCATCGGCGCGGTGCTCATTCCCGGCGCCAAAGCCCCCCGGCTGATCCAGCGCGAGGACCTGGGAATCATGAAGCCCGGCAGCGTAATCATCGACGTGGCCATCGACCAGGGAGGCTGCGTCGAGACCAGCCGGCCCACCACGCACAGCGAGCCGACCTACATCGTCGACGAAGTGCTGCACTACTGCGTGACCAACATGCCGGGCGCCGTCGGCCGCACCAGCACTTATGCCTTGTGCAACGTCACGTTGCCCTGGGCCCTGGCAATCGCCAATCGCGGCATTCGAGCGCGCGGCCGCCGAATTGCCTTCGGTCGCCCGCAGCATCAACATCATGGCGTGCGAAGTCACCAACGAGGCCGTCGCCACGACGTTCGGTCTTGTACACAGCAAGCGCTTTGCGGAGTGACGCGCGAGGGGCGAACGAGGGGATAGAGTGTAGAGTGGAGATGATAGGGGAAGGAAAGCTGACAGCGCCCTGCGTGGCATCGCCATCAAGCCCACCGGTGGCAGCCGGTGGGAGGCGCTGCGAGCCCCCAATAGTCTTTCAGATCGAGGATCCGCTTGGCCATGCATCCGGCATCGAACATCCCCCCTGCCTCGCCCCCCACGCTGCGCTGGATCGGCGGCGTCGACGGCCATTTGGTTTTGCTCGATCAGACGCTGCTGCCGGTGGAAATTCGAGAAATCGAGTGCCGCGACGTGGCATCTGTTTGGGAAGCGATCAAACAATTGCGCAGTCCGCGGCGCACCGGCCATCGGCCTGGCCGCGGCGTACGGGCTCTGTCTGGCGGCAGGACTGACGGCGCCGCACGATACGTTCGCAATCCGGCGGAATGTCCGCCGCGCGGCCGAGTATCTGGCCACCAGCCGGCCGACCGCCGTCAACCTGTTCTGGGCGCTGCGCGAATGCAGCACCGATTGGCCGAGTTGCCTGATACCGCAGCGGCCGACACGATTCGCGCCACGCTCTTGGCCGAAGCCCGGACGATCCACGAGGAAGACCGCCGCCAATGTCGCCGCATCGGCGAGCTGGGCGCGGCGTTCTTGGCCGATGGCCAAGGCGTGCTGACGCATTGCAACGCCGGCGGATTGGCCACGTCGGAGTACGGCACGGCGCTGGCGCTGTTTTTTGCCGCCCAGGAGTCGGGCAAGCGGTTGCACGTTTATGTCGACGAAACGCGGCCGCTGTGGCAAGGCGCCCGGCTGACGGCTTGGGAACTCCAGCAGCGCGGGATCGAAGCCACGTTGATTTGCGACTCGATGGCGGCCCAGGTGATGCGCGAGGGCGCGTGCAGGCGGTGGTGACTGGCGCCGATCGGATTGCTGCCAACGGCGACACGGCCAACAAGATCGGCACGTACGGCGTGGCCACGCTGGCCAAAGCGCACGGCATTCCGTTCTACGTCGCGGCGCCGAGTACGACGTTCGACCTGTCGCTCGCCAGCGGGGCCGGGATACCCATCGAACAGCGCGATCCGCGCGAGATCACGCACCCTTTCGGCCGGCCGGTGGCTGCCCGAGGGAATTGCCGTCTATAATCCGGCCTTCGACGTGACGCCGGCCGAGTTGATCGCGGCCATTGTTTGCGAGCGCGGAATTATCCGCCCGGTGACGCGCGAGCAAATCGCGGCGGTGCTGACCGCTGAGATCAAGCGAGCCGCGCCCGTTTAACCGCGCGATGTACCGCGAACCTCGTAATCGAAACGGCGGTCTTGAGAAGGAGATGGGGTGATAATGGGGATACGGGGGACGAAGGAAGAACCCGGAAGGCGGCCCTCGGAGCTGGGAACGAAAATCCGCAATGCGGAGAAAGGAGGGCGACGACCAACCTTCGGTGATTGCGGAAGCGGATGTCCACTCCTTCTCGCCCTCTATCCCCCGTATCCCCTTCTTCATCCCCCTATCCCCTTGATTGCGAGCATTGCATCGCGCGTTGGCTGCGGCTACGTCGCGCCAGGGACTTCAATTCGCGATCACCTCACCGGTCGCGGCGGACGCGGGCGGTCAGTTTGTCCACGACGGCCGAATACTCCTGGCGGGCCGCGGTCAGACCGGCCGGCGTCTTCTTGCCGGACCCGTTGACGTAGTCGAGCACGATCCGCTCGGCGGCCACGAACTCGACGGCGGCCTGGGCCACTTCCACGGCGATGTCGGGCGGAATGTTCGTCACGCCGTTGGCATCGCCGTGCAGCAGATCCCCCTGATTGACGACCAGTCCGCCCACGCGCACCGGCAGGGCCAGGTGCAGGATGTGGCAGTAGGCGTGCGAAACAATCGTCGAGCCGGTGAAGACCGGATAGTCGAGCACCTTGACCTGCTCGAGGTCGCGACCCCCGCCGGAAGTGATCAGCCCGACCGAGCCAAAGCCCTTGTACGTCGAGCACATCACCTCGCCGAACGTGGCGCCGACGGCCGGATCGTCGAGGTCCTGGAACACCACCACGGCCGGCCCGGGCAGATCGGCAAACTGCTCGACCTGCCGCTCCATGCTGCCGTAAGCGTCCCCCTTGGTTGGCGGCGCGCCGGAGCGAAAGCAGGCCGTCGAGGCGAAGCCGACCATGGGGGCCAGCTCTGGAAAATTGGCCATGATGCGGTGATCCATGAAGCCCGCATCGCGCGACCGCACGTGAAACAGCTCGATCACGTTGCAGATCGTGGGCGAGTCGAAATGAGCCAGTCGCTTGAGCGTGTCGGCCGTGATGTGCATGGGGAGGACGGGGGTTGGGAGTTAGAGGCGTGGGGTTAGCGGACGAAGAACACAGGGTCAGAATTCACCGGCAATGGTATCAGTTGGCTCACCGGCCGACAAACTGCGCAGGTGTTCAAATGCCGGAGGGAACCCCGGATACCCGCAGACATCGCAACGTGCGGAACGCCTCTCGCATGAAGCCAGGTAGCCAGGTAGGTCAGGCCGTGGCCTGACATTCTTTTGTGACGGCTCATGGTGAAGGTAAAATGCCCGCATGTCCGACTACCGACGTTATTTCGTGCCGGACGGGACGTATTTCTTTACGCTCGTGACCGAGCGGCGAGCAACGCTGTTTGCCGATGCGGCCGCGCGGCGATTGCTGGGCAGCGTGTTTCGGCGGTGTTCGCTGCGCCGGCCGGTTCGAGTTGTGGCGATCGTGCTGCTGCCAGATCACTTGCACTGTCTGTGGGCTTTGCCGCCAGGCGACAGCGATTATTCGGCGCGATGGCGCTGGCTTAAAGGGGAGTTCACGCGCTCGTGGTTGGCCATCGGCGGCATCGAGCAGCCGCGCGTCGCGGCGCGAATCAAAGAGCGGCGGCGCGGCGTCTGGCAGCGTCGGTTTTGGGAGCACACGATCCGCGACGAGACGGATTTGGAGCGCCATGCGGACTACATCCACTACAATCCCGTGCGACATCGGTTGGCCGCCAGCCCTCGGGACTGGCCCTGGTCGAGCTTTCACCGCTGGGTCCGGATGGGGCACTATCCCGCTGATTGGGGCGGCGGTGGGCACGCGATGGAACTGGAAACCGCCGGCGAATGAGACGGCGCAAGCAGGCGCAAGGCAAATCGGCCGTGAAGGGACGTTGTTCGCGGCACCGAGGTTGTCAGGCCACGGCCTGACCTACCTGTTCGCGCAGCGCAATCGCGACAATGCGAAGCCAAGCCAAGTAGGTCAGGCCGTGGCCTGACGGTCTCTTGTGACGGGTCATGGCTACGTGCCCGCGCGTCCTGCTACCGACGCTATTCTGTGCCGACCGGAACGTATTCTTGCGATCGTGACTGAACGACTGGCAGCACGGATTACCAATTTCACGGCGCCGCGGTTGCTGCGAAGCCGGACTTGAGGGTATCGGCAGTAATGTGCATTGGGAGGTTCTTTGAGGGAGATACGGGGATGAAGCAGGGGATACGGGGGATGAAAAATGAACTCGGAATGAGTTTTTTCAGCGATGAGCGCAGCAAGAACCAACGATTGCGGTTGCCGAAATGGCGGCTGCCTCACTTCACCGCGTTCGGATTATCAAACTGAAAGCCTTGGCGGCCGTCCGGTGCGGTTTGCCAGTCGATCGTCGACCCGTAAACGTAAAGCGCGGCTTTTCTTGTCGACTACTACCTTGATTCCGTCAAGATCATTGAGGTAGTCTCGGTCGGGGTCGAACGAGCTGTCGAACTTCAAATTGTACCTGAAACCAGTTGTTCCACCACCAAGAACTTCTACGCGAACATAGGCTCGTCCATCTTTGCCCTCGCCCTGTGCAATTGCGAGACGGCTGCGGGAGTAAGGACGACAACCGGCTCCCGCTGCCGCTCAGCGCCTGCTTCACTCGGCGTGCGATTCGCGGTTCGCGCGTTTGTGTCAGGTGGGCTCTCATTCTTCGTGCATCCGACGAAGCCGACGAGGAACATTGCAAAGGCAAGTCGATTCATGGTTGGAATAACCAAGCCGGACTGAAATCAATGTTTGCGCCGATTGTGCCGCTGGCTACGGCCCATGCAGAAGCAACGTGCGGGCGCGGCGACAAGCGGCGCATCCTGATTGCGACAACAGTGAAGCCGACGCGGCGCGGCCGACGAAAAAACAGCCTTAAATATCGAAATACAAGCAGAACTCGTACGGGTGCGGACGCAGCCGCAGGGCGTCGACTTCTTTCTCGGTCTTGTACCAGATCCAAGTGTCGATCACGTCGGGCGTGAACACGTCGCCACGCAGCAAGAATTCGTGGTCGCTTGCGCAAGGCGGCCAGCGCTTCGTCCAGCGAGCCGGGAGTCTTGGGCACCTCGGCCAGCTCTTCGGGCGCCAGGTCGTAAATGTCCTTGTCCAACGGATCGCCCGGGTGAAGCTTGTTCTGGATGCCGTCGATCACGGCCATCAGCATCGCCGAGAAGGCCAGGTAGGGGTTGCAGCTCGGGTCGGGACAGCGGAATTCGACCCGTTTGGCCTTGGGGCTGGGGCTATACATCGGTATGCGGCAACTGGCCGAACGGTTGCGCTGCGAATAGGCCAGGTTGACCGGCGCCTCGTAGCCCGGCACCAGCCGCTTGTAGCTGTTAGTCGTGGGATTCGTGAACGCCAGGATGGCCGGCGCATGCGGAGCAGGCCGCCGATGGCGTACATGGCCATCTCGCTCAGGCCGGCATAGCCGCTGCCGGCGAACAACGGGTTGCCCCCCTTCCAGAGCGAAATGTGCGTGTGCATGCCGGAGCCGTTGTCGCCGAACAGCGGCTTGGGCATGAAGGTGACGGTTTTGTTGTGCTTCAGGGCCACGTTCTTGATGATGTACTTGTAGATCATCATCTTGTCGGCCATCCGCACCAGGTCGTCGAACCGCAGGTCGATCTCGCTTTGGCCGGCGGTGGCCACTTCGTGATGCTGCGCTTCGACGTCCAGCCCGCAGTCGATCATGGTCTGCATCATCTCGTTGCGGATGTTCATCATCTGGTCGGCCGGCGGCACGGGGAAGTAGCCTTCCTTGTAGCGCAGCTTGTAGCCCAGGTTGGGGTTTTCCTGGCGGCCGCGGTTCCATTCGCCTTCGATGCTGTCGAGATGGTAGTAGCCCTCGTGCGTATTCTGGTCGAACCGCACGTCGTCGAAGATGAAGAACTCGGCCTCCGGGCCGATGTAGCAGGTGTCGGCGATGGCCGGTGCTCTTGAGGTAGTTGACCGCCTTGCGGGCAACGTTGCGCGGATCGCGCGAGTAATCCTCGCGGGTGATCGGGTCCTGGATGTTGCAAATCATCACCAGCGTGGGCAGCGTGGTGAACGGATCGAGAAACGCGGTCGTCGGGCTGGGGCACCACGAGCATGTCGCTCTCGTTGATCGCCTGCCAGCCGCGGATGCTCGAGCCGTCGAACCCCAGCCCGTCTTCGAAAACGTCCTCCGTCAGCTTGTTGACCGGAATGGTGAAGTGCTGCCACAGTCCGGGGAAGTCCATGAATCGCAGATCGACCGCCTTGACTTCCTTTTCACGGCAGAACGCCAACACCTCTTTGGGCGTCACTTTGTTCACTTTGTCCGCAGCCATAGTGAAAGCTCCTCGCTACAAGGTTGGAGATGGTTGGTGGCCTGCAATGCATCCGGGGCGGCCATCGAACGGCCGCCGTGCGCGTCTCAACGCCAGAAGTGGGATTAATCAGCATCATAGACGTTTGCCTGTGCGGGAGAAAGCAGGCGGGCAAAGCCGGCGGGGAGTCGCGGGGCGCGGGGCGGATTTTTGGCCGTCGCAGAGGTGCGGGCGACCAGGCGGGCGGGCCGAAATGACGGGGGGCAGGCGCAAAAAAAAGCCCTGTCGGCCGCGGCGGCCGACAGGGCGAGGGTCTGCGATCCTGGCGATTCGATTATTTGATAAACAACATCTCGGCATAGGTCGGCAGCGGCCAAAGGTCGTCGGCCACTACCGTCTCCAGCGTGTCGGCCACTTCGCGGACGGCCTTCATCGCGGGTAGCACTTCGTCGCAGAAGTGTTTGGCGTGCGATAGCAGGTCGCCGGTCGAGTGGTGATCCATGGCTTTTTCGAGCTTCTTGATCTCGACCTCGAATTTGCTGACCAGGCCGGTCAGGATGTCGAGCGTATCGAGATGCGGATCCTTGCCGACCGCCTTCAGTGACGCCGCGATCTCGGCCAGTTCGCGTTCGTAGCGGAATGCGGCGGGCAGGAGCAAGGTCTTGGCGATGCTCAGGGCGGCGAGGCTCTCGGTGTTTACGTCCTTGCAATAGCGTTCGAGATACGTGTCGTAGCGGCTGTGAACTTCGCGAGCCGAGAGCACGCCATACTTTTCGAACATGTCGATGTTCGCCTTGGTGATCAGGGCCGGCAGCGCGGCCACCGTGTTCTTGGCGTTGGGCAAGCCCCGCTTTTCGGCCTCGGCATGCCAGGCTTCGGTGTAACCATCGCCATTGTATACGATGGCCTTGTGGGCCTTCCAAACCTGCCCGACCACCTTTTGGATGGCGGCTGGCAGCTTGGACGAGTCCGTGCCCACGATCTTCTCCAACTCGGTCGCGATATAGTCGCAGCTCTCGGACATGATCGTGTTCAGAGCCCACCAGCGCACCGGCCACCGACTGGCTCGATCCCACCGCGCGGAACTCGAAGCGATTGCCGGTGAAGGCGAACGGGCTTGTGCGATTGCGATCGGTGGTGTGCTTGAGGAGCTTCGGCAGCAAATCGACACCGATGCTCATCGTGCTGGCCTTCTTGGCCGGATGTTCGCCACCACCGCTGATGGTGTCGAAAATGTCCGCCAGCTGATCCCCCAGGAAGATCGAGATGATCGCCGGCGGCGCCTCGTTGGCACCCAAACGATGATCGTTGGGGGCAAAGGCCACCACGGCCCGCAGCAAGTCGCCGTGCATGTGCACGGCACGAATCACCGCGGCACAAAAGATCAGAAACTGGGCATTATCCTGCGGGCTATCGCCCGGATCGAGCAGATTGCCCAAGCTGCAGCCGAACGACCAGTTGACGTGTTTGCCCGAGCCGTTGACCCCCGCGAAGGGCTTCTCGTGCAACAGGCAGGTCATGCCGTACTTCTGGGCCGTCTTCTGCAACAGCAACATCGCGGTCTGCTGATGATCCGTGGCCAAATTGGCGTTTTCGAACAGCGGAGCGAGCTCGTGCTGCGACGGAGCCACTTCGTTGTGGCGAGTTTTTGCGGGCACGCCCAGCTTGAACATCTCCTGCTCGGAATCCAACATGAAGTTGAGCACGCGGTCGGGGATCACGCCGAAGTAGTGATCCTCGAATTCCTGCCCTTTGGGCGGCTTGGCGCCGTACAGCGTGCGGCCGCAAGCCACCAGGTCCGGACGGGCAAAATAGAAATTGCGGTCGATCAGGAAGTACTCCTGCTCGGGGCCGCACGACGCCACCACCGGGTCCGGAACGTCATGGCCCATCAACTTTAAAATGCGATGCGCCTGCTTGCTCAGGGCCTGCATCGAACGCAACAGCGGGGTCTTCTTGTCCAGCGCCTCGCCGGTCCACGAGCAATAAGCGGTCGGGATGCACAACGTGCTGCCGTTGGCAATCTCGAGGACATAGGCCGGGCTGCTCGGGTCCCAAACCGTATAGCCCCGAGCTTCGAACGTCGAGCGTATACCCCCCGAGGGGAAGCTGGAACCGTCCGGCTCCCCCTGGATCAGTTCCTTGCCGCCGAACTCGGCGATGGCCCGGCCGTCGCCGGTGGGGCTCAGGAAACTGTCGTGCTTCTCGGCCGTGACGCCGGTGAGCGGATGGAAGACGTGGGCGTAGTGGGTCGCGCCCTTTTCAATCGCCCAGTCCTTCATGGCCGTTGCCACGGCGTCGGCGATCATCGGATCGAGCTTTTCACCGAACTTGATGGTCTTTTGCAGGGCCTTGTAAACGGGCTTGGCCAACCGATCCCGCATAACCTTATCGGTGAAAACATTGGCGCCGAATAATTCCCCGGCCGGGATGTCTTTGACCAAAGACGAAGGGGTCGACTTGTACTTGGTGATCGCTGCGATTGCCGCCTGACGTGCGCTACTCAAGGTCTGCACTCCTTTAAAAAAATTGAAACGCTGACGTTGCTTCGCCTGCGCTTAGCCGGGAAACGTCCGCTGGGACGCAAATTGTATGCCCGATGCTGCCGCAGCCCGGCTCACGAATCTGCGAGTCCAGTTCAACATCAGTCTCGACAATGATTTGCGCATGAACTCGATCTACTCGGCGAACGATTCTTGCGCTGCGGCTCTGCCGCTTGTCGGGGCAAGACGCGCCAATGCTCGCCCAGCGATTAAGCAAGCGGCATTCAATGTAGCGTTCCTGCGAGTGGATGGTAGTCCCCCGGCAGCCAGACGGGGCTGAGCGGTTGTCGCCAGCGAACAGGAACACGCGCCGGCGTCCCTGTGGCCGGTCCCGCGGGCGCGGCGCCTGGCGCACGATTTGGGCCCGTGCCGGACAAACCCAGGATACCGCAGGTTTCAACGCCGCCCCGGGCCGGATGGCCGCAGCGTTTCGCAATTCGAGCAGCCGCGGCCCGGGCGAATTCCGCCGAAGCCGCCGGGCAAAATAGGGCTCGCCCTCAGATTCAGGGCCGCTTCACGGCTGCACCGCCATCCAAGGCGACTTGTCCGTCGCCGGCAGCGTCGCGGCCGCCGGTGTCTGACGCCCGCGCGGCCGGTCGACCAGCGCCATGAAGGCCGGCACCAGGATCGGACGCACCACGCAGGTGTCGAACATCACGCCGGCCGACAGGGCAAAACCCAGCTCGTGCATCGCCCGCAAACTGCCGGTGCTCATCGACACAAACGTGCCCGCCATGATTGCGCCGCAACTGGTAATGATTCCGCCCGTCCGGGCGACGGCAATCCGCAGGCCGGGAATCGGCCCGTGGCGGCGCTGCTCTTCGTTGACCCGGGTGACGAGATAGATGTTGTAGTCCTCGCC
The DNA here is from genome assembly GCA_963699445.1 of uncultured Planctomycetia bacterium. GTDB lineage: Bacteria > Planctomycetota > Planctomycetia > Pirellulales > PALSA-1355 > CAWCAX01. The sequence goes on along the minus strand of CAVOTX010000008.1, from coordinate 457,745 downwards.
AACGGCGATCAGGATCACGAACAGGAAGATCGGCACCTTCCAGTCGAGACCGTCGTAGGTGTCACCGTAGAGCCAGTGGAACAATAGCTCGGTGCAGCCGATGGTCACGTAATAGCTCATCAGCACCGACAGAATCAGGTACACGCAGATCAGCGGCCGTCGCAAAATGACGATCAGCACGGCCAGCACGGCCAGCACGGTCAGTTGCTCGATCAAGAGCTGATCGCTTTCGGTCACCTGCTTGAGGTCGCGGATTCCGACGGTGGGCCCGGCCAGTTCGAATCGACTCTGATACCAGTCGCTCTGCCGGTCTTCTTGCAGTTCTTGCAGCTTGCGGTCGAGCGCGTCGACCGTGCGCACGGCGTCGAGCGAAAAGGGCTGATATTTGAGCATGACGTCGAACCGGGCCACCTTGCCCACCAGGTCCGGCGCCTGCGTCAAGTAGTTGGCCTTCGTGCGTTTGTGGCGCTGGGCGGCCAGCTTGCGGCGGCCGTCGGCGCTGAAGGGGTTGAACAATCCGGGAGGGTCCCCCAGCGGTTCGGCCATGCTGCGCACGCCGGCGACGCCGTCGATGCCATACAGCAGCTTGGTCAGCCGCGCGATCTGCTTGTTACCCTCCGCGTGGTCGAACTGCCCGTGCTGGCTGCGGGCCAGAATCGTCACGGGGCTCAATTCGCCGGGCTGGAAATGCCGGGTGGCCATGCGCGTGCCGACGACACTGGGCCGATCCGCTTGCAGCTCGCTCAGCAGATCGTAGGTCACGCCGACTCCTAGCCCGGCGTAGGCCAAAGGCGCGAGCGCCAGCAGGCTGACCACCAGGATCAAGCCCGGCCGGGCCACGATCACTCGGCTGGCCCAATCCCAAAAACCGGCGAATACCGGCGCCGGCTCGAGACCCTGCGGCCCCGGTTTGCTTCGCGGTCCGACGCCCCAGGGCCAAAACACCTTGTCGCCGCAGGCCCGCAGCAGGGCCGGCGCGAGGGTAATGCAGGCACAGAGCGTGACCAGCAGGCACAGCGCGATCGCCGGACCGCTGTTGCGGAATTTGCCGAAGTCGGCAAAGAACATCATGCCCAGCCCGCAGATGGTCGTCATGGCGCTACCCACCAGCGCGTGCCCGACCGAGCCCACCGACACGGCCAGGGCCTCGCCCGCGCCGTGGCCGTTCTGAAGTTCCTCGCGAAAGCGCGAGATCAGAAACAAGCAAAAGTCGGTTCCCGCGCCGAACAGGATCACCACGATGAAGATCTTGGTGGTAGTGAAAACTTTGAAGTTCCACCACTCGAAGCCTTCGATTTTTTTCACCTGCGTGAGTAAGGCCAGCAAGTCGGTCGAAAGCAGGAACGACAGCCCGATCGACACCAGCGGAATGAACACCAGCACCGGCGCGCGATAGACCAACAGCAAGATCAAGATCACCAGGCCGACCGTCGTCCACTCGGTGTTGCGAATGCTTTCGGCGGCCGAGCGGAGCATGTCGCCGCCCAGGGCCGCCGAGCCGGTCACGCCCAATTGCAGGCCCTGCGGATACGCAGTGTCCTGGCGAACTTCGTCCAATTCGCCGAGCACGCGGTTCAAGACGCGCATGTTGTCGGTGGCCATGAACTCGTTCGACAGCCTCAGCACGATCAGCGTCGCCTGTCCGGTCGCCGTGACCCGGCTGGTCAGTTTGTCGCCGATGATCTCCGAGCTGCGGCTCCAGATGTCGACGATCGGCAACTCGCCGCGGAGCTGCTCGCAGCGATCGACCAATTGGCGTGCCACCTGCAAGTCGTGCGGTTGGAGTGCGGCCCCCTCGCGCTCGACGACAAGGGCAATCTGGCTCTTGTCCTGGTTGTCGGGAAAGGCTTTGGCCAGCAGCCGTTCCCCCTGCACGCTGGGCATCCGGTCGGGCAGATAGGCCAGATCGCCGTCCTGGGCAACGTCCTGCCAGCGGGGCGCGACCAGATGCACGCCGATTGCCAGCGCCGTCCAGGCGCCGATCACGGCCAGCCAATGCCGGGCAACGAATTCTCCCATCCGCTGAAACATGACGCACTCGGTGGTCGATGAATTCGAGTCTTCGCTGGTTTTCGAGCGCCGACGGGCAAGCCCGTTTGCACGCTCGCTGGCAAGCCTTCCGGGGGGGACTCGCTGATTTAGCCCCCTCCCCCGACGCAAATCCGCCCGTAGCGTACGCCCCATCCCTTGAATGCTGCTCGCATTAAGGCCGCGCGCATCTCAAATCCTATCGATTCTCGGGCGTTAGAGCTATCGCACGCTGGGCGAGTTTTTCGAGTGCCAGGGCGTTGCGCTCACCCGGCCTTGCCAATCATCCCAAGCTGTGCCAGCAGCAAGAATGCTCGAAGGTGCCGCGGCTGCAATCTTGCGGCCGGGTCGAATCGGGGTTGGCGCGGCCGGGGTAGCAAGGCACAATCGGCCGCCCATTGATGCGATCCCTTGGCCCGGGAGTACAGCCCTTATGAGCTTGCGTCGGCTGATCATTGCAGCTTGTTTGTTCGGTTTGATTTTCTATGTCGGGGCCCGAGCGCTACGGGACGTCGTGCCCGGCGACACGGCCGGCCAGGTCGCCCTGGCCCAGAATCTGCTCGATCTCGATTCATTCCAAGAGCTGATCCGCCAGGTGGTGCTCGAAGAGCTCAAGCCCGAGTACACCAGCCAGCACGACTGGGGGCAGCAACGCCAGGTGACCGAGGGCGTCAAGCTGCGCGGCAAATGGTTTGCGCCACGGCTGGAGAAGACCAAGAAAAGCAAGAATGACGGCCTCTGGCAGCGGTTCGTGGTCACGCTCGTCCAGCCGGACCAGAACCTCCTCACCCGGCTCGAGCAAATCACGCAGACGCCCGACGGCCGCGTGGCCATGACGCTGCTGGTCGAGGCGCGCCTGAGCGGCAAGGGGCAATTCGAGCGCCGGGATCGGGGAGTCAAACTGTTCGACGTCAGTGCCGAGTCCGATTCCACGGTCGCCGCCCGCGTCCAGTGCGAGCTGGGCATTCACCGCGAGCCGGGCACGCTGATCGACGACGTGGTGCTCGATCCGCAGGTCATGGCAATCCACTTGCAATTGGTCGATCTCGATCTGCGGCGGGTTGGCAAGCTGGGGCACGACGTGTCGCGCGAGCTGGGCGAAGCGCTTAAGCCGACGATCGCCCACGAACTCGAGCGCCGCGAGCCCAAGATCGTGGCCAAAGCCAACGCCTCGATCGACAAGCACCGCGCCCGACTGCGCTTTTCGCCCGAGCAGTTCCTCGCCTCGGGCTGGTCGAAGTTCGAGACCGCGATCGCGGGTGCCCCCGCGCCGGGCACCGTGCAGAAGTAGCGGTCCGGTTGGGGCATCGCCGTGGCGCATTGTGCCGTCAGTCGCAGGAAAAGCCTGGCGGCCGGTCGCGGCTCGGACTTGGGTGCCGGGGTTCAGATTTTTCTGCCGCGGTAACTCTGCTCGGTGCGCTGGCCGGCGCGAAGCGTGATCATTTCTAACTGGTCCGTGTGGCCCACCAGCAAGATCGTGTCGCCGGTTTCAACTTCCAGATCCTCGCCCAGCGTGCGATTCAGCGTCCGGGTGCCCCGTTGGATTCCGATGACGACGAAGCCGCCCCGGCCCGAGCCCTCGACCTTGCTCAGCAGTTGGCCGACCAGGGAACTGGTTGCGGCCACGGCGACTTCCTGGATCTTCAGGCCGATCATTGCCAGTTGTTCGTCCAGCCGTTGGCGGCCGGCTTCGTCCATCATCAGATTTTCGGCGGCCGGCCGGGAGATCAGGTTGGCGATCTTCGTAGCGCCGATGGCGGTGGGCAACACCACGCAATTGGCCCCGGAGCGGTGCAGTTTCTTTTCGGTCGATGGCGACTCGGCGCGGGCGATGATGCGGACCGTTGGGTTCAGTTCGCGGGCGGTCAAGGTGAGAAACACGTTGGCCGCATCGTCCGACAGCACGCTTGCCACGGCGCTTGCGCGGTCGATTCCGCCGGTGCGCAGGACGCTTTCCTCGGTGCAGTCCCCCACCAGCACCAGGTAGCCGGCCAGCTCCGCCTCGCGCAATCGGTCGAGGTCGGAGTCGATGATGACGAATCGCTGGTTTGCCGCTTGCAGCTCCTTGGCCAATTGCTGGCCGACGCGGCCGTAGCCGCACAGCAGAGTATGATTCGTGAGTTGGCCGATCCCCTTGGTCATGCGTCGCGCTCCCAACACCCGGTTGATTTGCCCCTCGGCCAGCATTTGCACGAAGCCGCCGATGACGTAGGCGGTCGAAGAACAGCCGGCCACGATGACGAACATCGTGAAGACCCGCAACCTGGGGTCCTCCATCGGCCGCACTTCGCCGTAGCCGACGCCGAAGATCGTGATGGTGGTCATGTAGACGGCGTCGAGAATCCCCCAGCCGGCCCACCAATAGCCGGTGATGGCAATGGTCCACGTCAGGCAGAAGAACGTCAAGCCGCGGAGGATTGTTTTCAGGGAGGATTGCATTGCGTTAGTCGCCGCCTTCAGCCCAGTCTCGCATCGCGGCGGTTACCTTCCCTGGCGCCGCCGCCCGTCCCCGTGCCGCTGGCCGCCTCAATCCATGCCGACCGTCAATCGATGCCAGCCGCGACGTCAATCGGTCTCCAGGAACAGATAACCTTCCTCGCCGTGCAGCGAGTAATCGAGCCCATGGACTTCCTCTTCTTCGCTCACACGCAGGCCGACAACCTTGTCGACGATCTTCAACAGCACGAACGTCAAAGCGGCGGCATAGACCCAGGTGACCAGCGCGGCCGCCGTTTGCGGTATGAGCAGTTTGCCGCCTTCCAGCAGTCCCATCGGTTGACCTTTGGAAACGGCGACGTCGGTAACGGCGACAGTGGCAAACACGCCGGTCAAAATCGCTCCGAGGGTGCCACCCACGCCGTGCACGCCGAAAGCGTCGAGCGAATCGTCGTACCCCAGGCGGTGTTTCATCTCCGTGGCGGTCCAAAAGCAAACGACTCCGGCCACAGCCCCCATGACCAGGGCTGCCATCGGACCGACAAAGCCCGAGGCGGGCGTGATGCAAACCAGTCCGGCCACGGCTCCCGAGGCGGCGCCCAGCATCGTGGGCTTGCCCTTCTTGAACCATTCGGCGGCCGGCCAGGTCAGCGCGCCGGCGGCGGCCGCAAAATGCGTGGCGGCGAACGCGCTGGACGCCAGTCCGGAGGCGTTCAGGGCGCTGCCGGCGTTGAACCCGAACCAGCCCACCCAGAGCAGCGCGGCGCCGATAACCGTGTAGGTCAAATTGTGCGGGGGCATGGCCTCGCGGCCGTATCCCTTGCGCTTGCCCAACACCAGCGCGCAGACCAATGCCGAGACGCCCGAACTGATGTGAACCACGGTTCCACCGGCAAAGTCCAGGGCGCCGCCCAAAAAGGCCCCGTCGGCCCGTAGGCCAGGATGCCAGCATCCCAGACCCAATGGCAGAGGGGACAATAGACGATCGTACCCCACAGCAGCGAGAACAGGATCATGGCGCTGAACTTCATGCGTTCGGCGAAGGCGCCGCAAATCAACCCCGGCGTGATGATGAAGAACATCCCCTGAAACAGCATGTGCGTCAGTCGGGTAATCGAGCCCTCGAGCGGATACACGACCTCGCCGTTTTCGAATTTCGATTCCACGTTGCGCATGAACAGGTAATCGCTGTTGCCGATCCAAGGGCTGTACCGGGCCGGCTCGTCGGGGCTGCCGCCAAACGAGAGCGAATAGCCATACAGCACCCAGATGACGGTCATCAGTCCCATCAGCGAGATGCACTGCATCATCACGCTCAAAACGTTCTTCTTGCGGACCATCCCGCAATAGAACAGCGCGAGTCCTGGCGCGGTCATCATCAAGACCAGCGCGGACGAAACCAGCATCCAGGCCTGGTCCCCCTTGTCGAGCGCCGGGCCGGGCGGTGGCGCATGCGTTTCGGCTGCTGCGTTTGCGGAGACGTCGTCGGCTCCTCGCGCCCCTCGGCCACGACCAGTAGACACGGCAGTGCAATCAACAACGAAAAACCTATTTTCCAGGCGGTCATCGAGAATCGCTCCCATCGAACCGGGTTAAAAAAAGCGTGCTTCTGCTCACAGCGGGCAAAAGAACGAAGGCCATCGGTCGAAGCACCGAATTGCCTGGAGGCTGATAGAAGCTCTGGACCACCGTCCAAGATCTGATTGAAACCCCAGCGAGGATTTCAGTTGCATCTTGTTCCAGCGCGTCCAGGCTATGACAGCCTTGCGAGTACTTCAACATTCAAGACTAGCGGTATCAAGTCGACTCGTAAAGTGGCGGGCCGCAAGATTTCTGTCCGACGCGAATCAGCGCCTTCCTTGAAGTAATTCAAACTATTCGATTCTAGCAACAGAGCGCGGCAAGAGAGCGTCTCGATCAAAGAGCAGCGCAAAGATGACAAATCCAGTGGGGGATCTTTACGTTTTCGATTTCGCCAGGGATCGAGTCCGACGGCTTGCACCGGGATCTTCGCGCCCTGTTCGGTCCGCCGGCGAGGAAAGAGCGTTCCGGTTTGTGCCGGCGGCGGCAGCGCGGATTTTCGCTGCCCGAGCCGGCGGATGGAATTGGATCTGGGGGTCACAGCGGCAGCGTACCGGCAGGGAGATTGTGGCAGAAAAGCCATTCCAGGGCCGGACCATTCCAGGGCCGGCGGTGCGGCGCGATCACGTGATTGTCGCATCGGCCGAAGGTGACACGCACTTGCAGCCGCCGGCTGTCAGATCGAGTAACTGATAAGCACTCAACGCTGAAAAATCGTGCGGAGGCCATCCGCTGTCCGTGGGGCGGCCAACCTTTGGCCGCCGATTTGCCTGAATTGTCCGCCGTTTTCGGGCCTCTGCCGCTCCGCCCGGAAAATCCGCGCGCTATGGCCTGGGCTTTGCTAGTTAAGCGAATCTGTCGCTTCTATTTCCGAGCCGAGCCAGGCGGCGAAGCTTCGGCTGGTGCCCACGAGATCGCTTAAGAGGTTTCTGCATGAAAACCAAGGAACTCAAGAAGAAGAAACACAAGTCGAGCGACGAGGCCGGAGAACCCCTGGGGGGCGAAGCCAACGGCACCCCAAACGGCATTCATCACGGCGATGTGAAGGCCAAGCGGCACAAGATCGACGACGAGGTCTACGTGGAGGAGCTGGCCCGCTTGCAGATCGAGCTGGTCAAGCTGCAGGAGTGGATCAAGCACAAAGGCCTGAAGGTCGTGGTCCTCTTCGAGGGGCGCGACGCGGCCGGCAAAGGCGGCGTGATCAAGCGGATCACCGAGAGCCTGAATCCGCGCATCTGCCGCGTGGTTGCCCTGGGCACGCCGACGGAACGCGAAAAGAAGCAGTTGGTACTTCCAGCGCTACGTGGCCCATTTGCCGTCGGCCGGCGAAATGGTCCTGTTCGACCGCAGTTGGTACAACCGCGCCGGCGTCGAGCACGTGATGGGCTTTTGCACCGACGCGGAATACCAGGAGTTTCTGCGGAGCTGTCCCGAATTCGAGCAGATGCTGATCCGTTCCGGCATCATCCTGATCAAGTACTGGTTCTCGGTCAGCGACGCCGAGCAGGAGCGCGCGTTTCCAGGGCCGGATGGACGATCCGACGCGCAGTTGGAAGCTCAGTCCGATGGACGTCGAGTCGCGTTCCAAGTGGGTCGAGTACTCGCATGGCCAAGGACGCCATGTTCGCGCACACCGACACGAAGCAGGCCCCTGGCGCGTGGTCAAGGCCGACAACAAGAAGTGCGCGCGGCTGAACTGCATCCGCACCTGCTGAGCATGATCCCGTATCAAGGACCTGACGCCGACGCCCCCCGAGCTGCCGCCGCGTCCGACCATGCCGGCCGACTACGTGCGTCCGCCGCTCGAGGATCAGACGTTCGTGCCGGAAGTCTGGTAACGCCGTGCGACGCGGTGAATTGCATCTCGTCGCTTGGCCACGGTGCAGCAGCCTGCTGTCGGGCGGATCTGCCGACGTCGATCTGAAGACGGTCGAACGTCTCTGAGGATGTCATGCGCAAATTCATCATCATGGGCGTGCAAGGCTGCGGCAAAGGCACGCAAGCCAAGCTGCTGGCCAAGGACTTCGACCTCGTCCACATCAGCGTCGGCGACATCTTTCGCTGGCACATCCAAAGCCACACCAAGCTGGCCGCCCGCATCGCCCGGCTGACCGCGGCCGGCGAACTCGTGCCGGACGACATCGTCGAGGAGATCGTCCGCGGCCGGCTCGATCAGCACGACTGGAACTTCGGCTTCATCCTCGACGGCTTTCCGCGCAACCGCCGCCAGGCCGAGTTCTTCCTGGAAAGCTACGACATCAACGCGGTCATCCAGATCGACCTGGCCGACGAGGTCGTGCTCGACCGGGTGCTGAACCGCCGGCTCTGCTGCAAGTGCGGCCTGGACTACAACCTGATCTTTCACCGCCCGCGTCAACCCGGACGTCTGCGACGTCTGCGGCGGCCAGCTCGTCGGCGCGGCCGACGACACGCCGGAAGCCGTGAAGTCCGCGGCTTGCAGCGACTACCACGGCAAGACCGCGCCGATCCTGGAGCTGTTCAGCCGCAAGGAGTTGGTCGTCTCCGTCGACGGCACCCAACCCTCCGGCGACGTGCAGCAGGAAATCCGCCGCAAGCTAGAGCTCGTCCAGCACTCGAGTCGCAACGGCCAGGAGAGCCTGGCAGTAGGGCGATAGGGCGAGCGGTCCCGCGTTTAAGCTGCACTCATGGGCTCCGCTGCTGCGCGGCCCTGGGGTTTGCCGAACGGAGCGAGTTCTCCGCGCCGCGCCGGCGCGCGCTCGGAACCCGCGCGTGCCTGGCGGATGTGCCGGATCTGCGATTCTTTCCGGCGTCGGCTGACCCCCGCGGCGCTCTCGCGCCCTACGCTTGATCCTAGTGGCGCGCATTGCCGGATTCTCGAGCGTTCCTCCGGAGGTTTATCGAAAATGCGTTTTCACCGTTACCGTCGCGGGCTTCTCTTGGCTCTGGTCTGCCCGGCCCTGTTCGCGGCGAGCGAAGTTCGGGCTTGCACGGGCATTCGCATTAAGCCCAAAGACGGCTCGGTGATCTACGCCCGGACGTTGGAGTTTGCCGCCGACCTGAAGTCGGATCTGATCGTCATTCCGCGCGGCCTGTCGTACGTCGGCTCGGCGCCGGAGGGCCAGTTGGGTCTGCATTGGCACATGAAGTATGCCACGGTCGGGGCGAACGGCTTTGCCATGCCGCAAATCGTCGACGGCCTGAACGAGGCGGGACTGGCGGTCGGCTTGTTTTACTTTCCCAGCTACGCCACGTACCAAACGGTCGAGCCGGATCAGGTCGATCGTGCGCTGGCTCCTTGGGAACTGGGGACGTACTTGCTCGGCACCTGCGCCGACGTGGGGCAGGCCGTGGCCGCCGCCAAGAAAGTTCGCGTGGCGCGGTCGTGCAAGAGCAATTCGGCTCGGTGCCCCAGTGTCATTACGTCATTCACGACGCCGCCGGTCGCTGCGCCGTGCTGGAGCACATCGACGGCCAGTTGGTGGTACATGCCAACCCGCTGGGCGTGATCACCAATTCGCCCTCGTTCGATTGGCACCTCACTAACTTGCGCAACTACATCAATCTCAGCGTCACCAACGTGCCGCCGGTGGAGCTGACGGGCGAAGCGCTCCGCAGTTTTGGGCAAGGGACGGGCATGCTCGGATTACCGGGCGATTTTTCGCCCCCTTCGCGATTCGTGTGCGCCGTGGCGTTTTCGCAATCGGCCGTGCCCAGCGAGACCGCTGGCGACGGCGTCTTGCAAGCCTTTCACATCCTGAATCAATTCGACATTCCCCGGGGCGTATCGCGGGGTGTGGAGGACGGAAAAGAACTGATCGATTACACGCTTTGGACCGGCGCCTGCGATCTGACGAATCTGCGCTATCACTTCCGCACGTTCGACGACAGCCGCATCCGCATGATCGACCTCGAGAGCCTGGACCTCGATTCCCGCGACGTGAAGACGTTCTCGATGGGCGGCCAGGAAACGATCGAAGACCTGTCGCGGCAGGCCGAGTAGAGATCGGAGCTACTTGCCCGGAATCGCCCGCGGCTTGCCGTTCCCAGGCTTGCCGGTGCGAGCGGCCGTTCTCACTTGCGGAAGAACAAGCCCGACTTCTTGAACGCTTCGTAGGCCGACGGCGCATCGGGATAGATCGACAGCACTTTGTCGAGCCGCGTGATCTTGAAGACTTCCATGATGTCGCTGTGAATGCTGCACAGCTTGAGGTTGATCTTGAACTCCTTGCACTTCTTGTTGATCTTAACCAGCATGCCCAATGCCGACGACGACAGAAACCGCACCTGGCTGAAATCGATCACGACATTCGGCTCTTCGGTCTTGCCGATCAAATCCTGCAGCGCGCTGGAAATCTGCTGGATCACCGACTCGTCGAGGATCTTGGCCTCGGTGAGATAAGCGGTGAGGATCTCGCCGTTCGATTCTGAGCGGACGTACGATGGCATCGAGGCAATTCCTGACAAGTCGGGCCGACCCGATTCGCGTGGGAGTTCAATGGCCCCCCAATAGACCACTGCCGTGGCCTCGTGACAACTCGACGTCCGTACATCCTGGCGCGGCGGGCAATTGCGTTGGCGGCAGAAAAACGGCTTGTTTAGCGGGCCGGATCGGCCGCGGTGCGGACCGGCGGCAACCGCCCTTGGACCCAGCACAAAAGCCCCCTGGCAGACGCTGTCCGGCGGCTCCCGGATGGACCCGCCGGGGTGCGCGAGCCTGGCGGCCGGCGATCGTGTACGATACAAGTCTGGAACCGCATGGCTGGGTGAGAGGTCCGGCCGCCAATCTGATCCCGTTGGTTTGAGGTGCCGTCATGAAAACTGTGCTTTATGTTGGCTTGCTCATAGGGCTTTTGGCGAGCGGCCTGGCGATCGTCGAATCGCGAGCCGCCGACCCGGCGAAACCCGCCGCCGAGCGTCCCAAGAGCACTCGCAAAGCCAAGGACAAGAAAATGGTACCCGTCAAAGTGTTCGATGCCGAAGGCAAGCTGGTCGGTCCCCTGGATGCTCCAAAGCTCGTCCTGAGCGATGCAGAATGGAAAAAACGACTGACCCCCGAGCAATACAAGATCGTCCGCGCCAAAGGGACCGAGCGGGCGTTTTGCGGCACGCTGCTGGACAACAAGCTGGAAGGCGTCTACACGTGCGTCGCTTGCGGCTTGCCCCTGTTCTCGTCTGACTCAAAATTCCACTCCGGCACGGGCTGGCCCAGTTTCTTCCAGCCCATCGCCAAAGAGAACATCGCCGAGCATGCCGACCGCAGCTACGGCCAGCTCCGCACCGAAATTCTCTGCGTCCGTTGCGGCGGGCACCTGGGACACGTTTTCGATGATGGGCCAAAACCCACGAATTTGCGCGATCGCCTGAATTCCGAGTCGCTCACGTTCACCAAGAGCGAGGAATTATCCAAGCTGGCCGATCCGATCACCGAGTCGAAAACGGAGCCCGCGACCGACCAGCAGGCCGATAAGTAACGCACCGCGGGCCACGTTCGAAGGGCCCCTGGTGTATCGAATCCACTGAAGCCCAGCCGGGCCGATGCCCGAGTTTTGCCCGCTGGCGCGAGGCAGCATTCGTTCCTCCAGCAATCGCCGATCCCGTGCAGTGCTTTTACGCAGGATTGATCTCGTTGGTCTCGAAGCGGGCGGTCGGCGTCGCCCGGCTGTCGCGGCGCATGACGTTCAGCCGGGCCGGTTGGTACTATGCGTTCATCGTGCTGTGCGTCTTCACGGGCACGGTTGTTCGCGACTCGAACCCGATGTTGCTGTTGGCCGGCATGCTCTTGGGCCCGCTCGTGCTCAGCCTGTGGTTTGCCCTGCGCGGTTTGCGTCGGATCGAAGTGCGGCGAGATTTGCCTGGCGGCATTTGCGTGGGCGAGCGGCTGATCGTCGAGATCACCTGCACGAACCTACGTCGCAGGCTGACGAGTTGGGCCTTGGTCGTCGAGGACGCGTTTCAATATCAGGGGCCATTGGCCATCCGCCGCCCGGTGCCCGCCCGGGTGCTGTTTCCCTATGTGCCGCCCGGCGCAACGTGCCGCACGCTTTACGAGGGAATTCCGCCGGTGCGTGGGCGTTACCGCTTCGGGCCACTGAAAGTGATCACGCGCTATCCGCTGGGCCTCGTGCGTTACGAAAAGACATTCGACGCAGCGGCCGTGCTGGTGGTTTGGCCGCGGCTGGGCCGGTTGGTGCCGGGCGGACTCGACCTGGAGGAGCGCGGCGAGCTGGGCATCCATCGCGCCGAACGCCGCAAAGCCCGCTTGGAGGCCGATTTCTACGGACTGCGCGACTGGCGGTCGGGCGACAGCCGGCGCTGGATCCATTGGCGGTCGACCGCCCGGCGCGGACAGGTCGTGGTGCGGCAGTTCGACGAATTGCGCAGCCAGGATCTGGCGATCTTCGTCGACCTGTGGCAACCAGCCGGCGGCGAGAGTGCGGCCGGCGAGCGGGTCGAAACGGCGCTCAGCCTGGCCGCCAGCATCCTGGCCGAGGCCTGCCGCCGCGGGGGTCGCCGGCTGGCGCTGCACGTGGCTGCCGGCGAAACGTTTCGTACTCAGGGTTGGGCCTCGCAAGCGCTGCTCGGCGAGACTCTCAACGCATTGTCCCTGGCGCGGTCGCGCCAGGACGCGGACTTGCCGGCCGATTTTGCCCGCCGCCTGGCCGAAGTCCGGTCCCCCTGGACCACGCTGGTCATCAGCACCCGGCCGCTCGATCTGAGCAGTGCCTGCCAGCGGGCTGCCGGGACGGCGCGGCGGTCGTCACCGACTCGATTACCCTGATCGACGTCGGCAGCCCGGAACTGGCCCGGTATTTCGAACCCAGCGCTTGAGAGACGGTTGGCGTTTGGCCGGCGGAAGAGGGTCTGGACTGCCAAGGCTCAGGATCGCAAACTGCGAACATTGAAATTCGAAGCGGGAATCTCGCACTCGGAACGTCGCTCGCCCGACTGGCACCCTTGAAAACTCTGCTCACCACCACACAAATCCGCGAGGGAGTCGCCCGTCTGGCCGGCCGGATCGCAGTCGACTATCGTGGCAGCGCGCGGTGGTGATCGGCGTGCTGACCGGCAGCATGGTGTTGTTGGCCGACTTGATCCGCCAGATCGATCTGCCGCTGCAAGTCGGCCTGGTCCAGGCCCGCAGCTACCGCGGTTCGGCGACCCGGCCCGGCGAACTGGCCATCCATGCCGAGCTGCTGCCCGAGGTCAGCGGCCGCGACGTGCTGTTGGTGGACGACATTTTCGACACCGGCCGCACGCTGGACGCCCTGCTCCGGCAACTGGGCGACCTGGGGCCACGCTCGTTGCGCTCGGCCGTGCTGCTGCGCAAGCGCGAGCGGCAACAAGTGGCGATCGAGCCGGATTACTTCGTGTTCGAGATTCCCAACGTGTTCGTCGTCGGCTATGGTCTCGACTACCAGGATTCGTACCGCCATTTGCCCTACGTGGCCGAGCTCGAGGAGCACGACCTCGCTCCCGGGGCCGAGAAATGAAGTGCCTGGTGCCGGCCGGCAAGCGCTCGACTCCTCTCCCTCCGGAGAAAGGTTGGGCGAGGGTCCGTATCGCGCATAATTTACCTGCGTTTCGTGCCCGAGGCGTGTCCCCACCATGACCAAACGCATCGTCCACGTCATTCCGTCGCTCGACCGCTCCGGGGCCGAGAAGCAGCTCGTGCTGCTGGCCGACGGCCTGCCACGCGACGAGTTCGACGTGCATGTCGTGGCGCTAACTCGCGGCGGTCCGCTGGAAGACGACCTGCGCCGCCGGCAAATTCCTCCGACCGTGATCGGCAAACGCTGGAAGCTCGACCCGTTGGCCTACGGCCGGCTGGAGCAGCATCTGCGCCGGCTGCGGCCCGACCTGGTTCAGACCTGGCTGTTCGCAGGCAATGCCTATGGCCGGGCGGCGGCGCTGCGCACCGGTGTGAAGCATCTGGTGGCCGGCGAGCGATCGGTTGATCCCTGGAAGAGCTGGCATCAGTTCCAGATCGATCGCCTGCTGGCGCCGCGCACTCGAGCGATCGTGGTCAACTCGGCCGGCGTGCGCGACTTTTACGTGGGCCACGGACTGCCGGCCGACAAGTTCGTCGTCATTCCCAACGGCGTGCCGCCCGCCGCTCCCAGCGAGATCAGCCGGGAGCAATTGCTCGCTGAACTGCGGTTGCCGCCGGACAGCCGGTTGATCGGCGCGATCGGCCGCCTGTGGTCGCAAAAGCGGATGCAGGATGTCATCTTTGCTCTCGATCTGATTCGCGTGCTCCGCAAGGACATGCACCTGCTGGTGATCGGCGACGGGCCGCAGCGGGCCCAGCTCGAGCGATTTGCCCGACTGGTTACGTGCGACGAGCACGTGCATTTCCTGGGTTTGCGGCACGACGTCCCGCGGCTGCTGCCGCATTTCGACCTGGTCTGGCATGCCAGCGGCTACGAAGGCCTGCCCAACGCGATCATGGAGGCCATGGCCGCCGGCGTGCCCGTGGTGGCGACCGACATTTCGGGCAACCGCGACCTGGTCGTGTCGGGCGAAACCGGCTACCTGGTGCCGCTGGGCGACCGGGCCGCCCTGGCACGTTTTGCCAGCAAGCTGCTCGACGACGCTGAGCTGCGCAGTCGGCTGGGCCGCGCCGGCGCGAGCGGATCGGGCAATTCAGCGTTGCGCGGATGGTCGAACGCCATGCGGCGCTGTACCGTGAGATATTGGACTAAGTGCGTCTAGCTAAAGACCTACACCTTGAGCGCCGCAAATTTGGCGGCAAAGAACGAAGTTTTTGCCGCCGTCCCAGTGCAGGGCATTCGTCGTTTCCACTTAGAGTTTCGGGTTATTGGCTCATTTGCTTCCCGAGTTTCCTCCTGGGCCCCGACCCCTCCCTCTTCGTCGTTCCGGATTCCCCCTTCCGAATTCCAAATTTGCCCATGTGCGGCATCACCGGTGCTGTCTGGTCCGATCCGCGGCTGGCTATCGATGCGCCGACGCTCGCGCGCATGGCCGACGTGCTGCGGCATCGCGGCCCCGACGATAGCGGCACGTATCAAACCGGCATGTGCCGCGCGCCCCGGCCGCGCCGATCAACCGGCGGTCGCGCTGGCCCATCGCCGGCTGTCGATTATCGACGTCGCCGGCGGACATCAGCCGATGTCGAACGAAGACGGCTCGATCTGGCTGGTCTTCAACGGCGAGATCTACAACTACCAGGATTTGCGCCGCCGGCTGGACGGCGCCGGCCACCAGTTTCGCACCACGAGCGACACCGAGGTGCTGGTCCACCTGTACGAGGACGAAGGGCTCGATTTCCTCCAGCATCTCAACGGCATGTTCGCGCTGGCGATCTGGGACCAGCCCGAGCGCGGCTGATTCTGGCCCGCGACCGGCTGGGCAAGAAGCCGCTCGTCTATCGCCACGAGCCGGGCCGGCTGCTGTTCGCCAGCGAGCTGAAGAGCCTGCTGGCCGTGCCGGGCGTGCCGCGCGAAGTCGACCGGCAATCGCTCGACGAGTATCTCACCTATCAGTATGTCCCGCATCCGCACAGCATCCTGCGCGGCTTTGCCAAGTTGCCGCCCGGCGCACTATGCCGTGTTCGAGGAGGGCCGGCTTAAGATCGAGCGCTATTGGTCGCTCGACGTGCGCCGCGAGCAGGTCCGTCCTCTGGCCGAAGACGCCGCAGAGCTGCGCAGCCTGCTGACCGACGCGGTGCGGCTGCGAATGCAGAGCGACGTGCCCTGGGGGGCGTTTCTCTCCGGCGGCGTCGACTCGTCGTTGGTGGTCGGCTTGATGCAGCAATTGTCGGCCGCGCCGGTCAAGACCTTTTCCATCGGCTTTGCCGAGCCCGAGTACGACGAAAGCCACTTCGCCCGCCGGATGGCCCAGCGTTTCGGCACCGAGCATCACGAGCTGCGGGTCGATTTCGCCCAGCTCGACATCCTGCCCAAACTGATCTGGCACTTCGACGAGCCGCTGGCCGACAGCTCGGCCATCGCCACGTATTGCGTGGCCAAGCTGGCACGCGAGCACGTGACGGTGGCCCTGACCGGCGACGGCGGCGACGAGCTGTTCGCCGGCTACGCGCGTTATCGGGCCAACCGCCTGGCGGGCTGGCTCGACGGATTGCCGCGGCCGCTGCGGCGGCTGGCCGGTGCGCCGGTTCTGGCAGCGTCTGGAGCGCGATCGGCCGCAGCGATCGACGTTGCGCGCGCGGTCCGGTTTGCTCAAGCGCTGAGCCTCGGCCCGCCCGCCGGCACGTCGAGTGGATTGCCATTTTCGGCGAAGCCCGCCGGGCCGCTCTGTACAGCGACGCCTTCCTGGCCGGGCTGCCCGACGCCGACCCGGTCGACTTTTTTGCCGCCGCGTTTGCCCGCACGGCCGGTCGCGATCCGATCACGCGTGCCAGCCTGGCCGACCTGGAGACCTATTTGCCTTGCGATCTGATGGCCAAGGTGGATATGGCGTCGATGGCGAGCAGCCTGGAGTGCCGGCAGCCGTTTCTGGATTATCGGGTGGTCGAACTGGCGGCCCGGATGCCGGTCGCGCACAAGCTCGGCTGGCGCCGGGGCAAGCGGATCCTGCGCGAGACGTTCCCGGACCTGATGCCCCCCGACCGCCCGAAAATGGGTTTTGGCGTTCCGCTCGACCATTGGCTCCGCGGCCCGCTCAAGGCCACGGCCCAGGAGGTGCTGTTCGACCGCCGGGCCGTCGATCGCGGCTATTTCCGGCCGGCGGCTATCGAGCGCCTGCTGGCCGAGCACGAGAGCCGGCAGTTCGATCACAGTTATCGTTTGTGGGCATTGCTGGTGTTGGAATGGTGGCACCGCGAGTGGGTCGATCGGTAGGGGGCGGGGCCCAGGAAGGGGATTTCGAGACGGCGACCAGCTTCAGGTAGTGTTCATGGCCGCTCCTTCGAAGCACGAGCGGCCGATCTGGTCCGCGGGAAAAGCACCCGACGCGAGCGCACCATCCCCCCGCCCGGCATGGGCCCCTTTAGCTCGTTCTGCTTAGGCGATAAGATGCGACTGCCAACCGCGCACTGCGTGAGGGGGGCAAGTCATGGCCCGCATGGCGTACAAGTCTCGGAGCGAAGGCATGAATAATGTCCTGGCGGTCGTCCTGGCCGGCGGCAAGGGCTCGCGGCTGGAGCCGCTGACCCGCGACCGCGCCAAACCGGCTGTGCCCTTCGGTGGCCTGTATCGCATTATCGACTTCACGCTTTCCAATTGCCTCAACAGCGGCATCCGCAAGATGCTGGTGCTGACGCAGTACAAGGCGATGAGCCTCGATCGGCACATCAATCTGGGCTGGCGGCGGTTCTTGTGCCGCGAGCTGGGCGAGTTCATCGACGTGGTGCCGCCCCAGCAGCGGATCGACGAGCACTGGTATCAGGGCACCGCCGACGCCGTCTACCAGAACATCTACACGCTCGAGAAAGAACGGCCCGAATATGTCGTGATCCTGGCCGGCGATCACATTTACAAGATGGACTACTTCAACCTGGTCGAGTACCACAAGCAGAATCGGGCCGATCTGACCGTGGCCGCCCTGCGGGTGGCCGCTTCCGAGTCCAGGCACTTCGGCGTCGTCGAGACCGATGGCGAACAGCGCATCGTCGGCTTCGAGGAAAAACCGGCCGTCGGCAAGACCATTCCCGGCGACCCGCAGCATATCTTCGCCTCGATGGGGGTTTACGTGTTCACCGCCCGGTTTCTGTTCGAGCAATTGTGCATCGACGCCACCCGGCCGGGCAGCGTCCACGACTTCGGCCGCGACATCATTCCCTCGATCATCCACACGCATCGCGTGTTCGCGTTCCCCTTTCGCGACGAGAATCGCAAGCAGGACGCCTACTGGCGCGACGTGGGCACGCTCGACGCCTATTTCGAAGCCAACATGGACCTGGTGGCCGTCGACCCGCTGCTCAACATGTACGACGACCACTGGCCGATCCGCACCTATCATCCCAACTATCCGCCCCCCAAGTTCGTCTTCGCCGAAGATGCGCCGGGCGGCCGACGCGGCGAGGCCGTCGACAGCATCGTCTGCACCGGCTCGATCGTTTCCGGCGGACAGGTCGAACGGTCGATCCTGGGCCCCGGCGTGCGCATCAACAGCTACGCCCACGTCGCCGATTCGATCCTGCTGGAACGGGTCGACATCGGCCGCCGCGCACGGATCCGCCGGGCGATCATCGACAAGGGCGTGCGGATCCCGGCCGGCACCGAGGTGGGCTACGACCTCGAGCACGATCGCGCCCGGGGTTTCACCGTCAGCGAAAATGGCATCATCGTCATCGCCAAGGCCGACGGCATCGATCATTTTCTCGATTCGTGACCGGCACCGGCGGCCCGGGAGCGCGCCATCGCAGTGTTCGAGCGCCAACCCCTCTCCCTCCAGGGAGAGGGTAGGGTGAGGGTCCGCCAAATGCGGGCGTTGTTATCCGTCTGTTTTCAATCTTTAAGAGAGGGTCATTTGTATGCGACATTGGCTGGCCGCGGTTTGCCTGGCGTTTGCCTTGTTCTTGATCTTCGCTCGCCCCGCCGCCGCGGCCGACGACTTTCCCCGCGAAAAATTCGACGAAGCCGGCTTCGTGCCGGTCTTCGACGGCAAAACCCTCGACGGTTGGCACGTCAGCGCCAAGACGGGCCACAGCGGCGCTAGCGGCCATAAGACGGGCGGCCGCTGGGTGGTCGAAGAGGGGGCGATCACCGGCAGCCAGGACATTCCCGGCAACGGCGGGCTGATCATCACCGACAAGGCCTACGGCGACTTCGAAGTCGCGCTCGAGATGAACAACGACTTCGGGCCCGACAGCGGGCTCTTTCTCCGCAGCACCGAGCAGGGCAACGCCTATCAGTACATGGTCGACTATCACCAGGACGGCAACCTGGCCGGCATCTACGGCGAAGGGCTGTCCGGCGGAATCAGCCTGCGCAATTTCGATTTCCTCACCACGGCCAGCGAGATCAAGCAGCACGACGCGCCGTTTCCGCTGCCGATCAAGGTCGACCACTGGCCCCAGCTCTGGAAGGCCGGCCAGTGGAACGAGCTGCGGGCCCGGATCACCGCCAATCCGCCCAAGTTGATCACTTGGATCAACGGCGTCCGCTTTATGGAATTCGAGGACAAGGAAAAGCGCTTGGGCGACACCGGCGGCATCGCCCTGCAAGTTCACGGCGGCGGCGATTTTACCAAGCAGTTCGTCCGCTACCGCAAAGTGCGGCTCAAAGAGATCAACTAAGCGGGGGAACGCGGAAGCGGAAATTTGGAACGGGCACGGCTAACGGCAGACGCTATCTCTTGCGCACGGCACCCGAAGCCTCGTTGCCAAATAATCTGGCGGCCCCCGTTCCATCGGTCGAGTCAGGCCGAAAGTCCACCGAAGCCTCGCCGGCAGGCGAGCAGAGCGTGCAGGGCAAAGATGAATGCACCGACAAGCTCGCTGAAGGTGACAATCGAGCGCGAGAGCGTCTGCGCCGGCGACGACGTCGATGCTCCTCACGGGGACACAATCTGCGCCGGACGCGATTGTACCTTGGCCCAGGCTCTCGACGTGATTCGCGAGATGCGGTACTTGGCGCCGATCGCAGGTGGGCACGCGACATGGATCGTGGAGTCGAGTCGGCCCCTCGCGGTCGTGGCCCAACAGTGGAGCGCACCGCGCTTGCTGGTCGATCCTGACACGCGGCTTGCGGATTGTGCCGACCTTCGCGCGAGCCGGACATTGTTCTTTCGCTACTGGGGTCAGGCCGATCCGGCGGTTGTGTTCGACTGCCTGGCGACATGCCAGCCACTACCCAACAAATACGGTCTGCAATAATCGCTGGGAGAAATAAGTGGGGCAAGAACCCCGTCGACAACCTTGCGCCCCGGATAGCGCTTCAATCGTAATTCCCTTTGACGACAGTGCCGCAGGCGTGATACGCTCGACCATAGCGAGGAACCGATAATGTCTATCTTGCCGACTGCCAGTGAAATCGCCATCTGGGAGCGGGTTATCCATCCCGAACGGGGAGAATTGCCGCCCGAGGCCGCGCGGTTTTTCCTCAGCCTGGCGTTCGATCAGGAAGACCTCGATCGCATGCACGATCTGGCGGCGAAGAATCAGCAAGGCGCGCTGGCCCTGGACGAACAGGAGGCGCTGCGCAACTATCGCCAGGTCGGATTGCAACTCGACCTTCTCCGCTCGAAGGCCCGGCTGGCAATCCAGCAAAGTCCATCGCCATAGGGCTACATGGACGCCCTACTGGTCGAATTGGTCTGGGAGCGCGCAGCACGCTGCTGTGAATACTGCCGCTTACCGCAGTCGGTATCGAGCATTCCGTTCGAGATTGACCACATCATCGCTCGCAAGCACGGGGGCACGACGGATTCGAGCAATCTCGCGCTCTCCTGCTTCTATTGCAACAGCCGCAAAGGGCCAAATATCGCTGGAATCGATCTGGAGACCCAGCAGATTTCCCGGCTTTACAATCCCCGATCCGATCATTGGATCGAACATTTTAGGTGGGACGGTCCAGCACTTGTTGGCCTATCGCCAGTTGGCCGGGCGACCGTTGCAGTTCTCGGCATCAACGAAACGGATTGCGTATTGCTTCGAGCGTCGTTGATCCGCGAGGGCATCCTTCCTACCTCCCATCCAAGCGCTGCACCAGGAAGCTTCCCGGGACCGGGCGGATAACGGGACGAGTGAGATTTTTCTTGCCCGACGCCATCGCCGGTGTCCGGATCGTGGCTGCAGCCGCCTTCTACGCCCCCAACCGCGCCTGCGATTGAACTGCGGAAACGGCCGTGAGCGCAACGACCAGCAAGCAGTAGACGATCGTGGCTTTCCAGCTTCCCTCTTCCCGGGTTTTGTCGCCCAGCGCAGGCCGACGCAGACTAAACCGAGCAGCAGGAGCAATCCGTCGTCGGCAAAGTACCAGGCGCCGGCGACTGTGACGGCCGCGAGAAACTTTTGCCCACGCGACATCGCGTGAAAGCCCCGGCCGCCGTCGAGCGTGCTGATCGGCAGCAGGTTGAACAGGTTGAGCCAGGCCCCGACGCCGGCGATCGCGGCAAAGATCGGCTGCTGGGTGGCGACCCATAGTCCCAGGGCAACCAGCGCCGCCCCCAATCCATAGATCGGGCCGGCCAGACCGATCTCGGCGTCTTCACGCGGATTGACCACGCGCTGCTGCAACCGGATCAGCGCGCCCAAGCCCGGGATGAACATCGGCGCCGTCGCCTTGAACCCGTAGCGCCGCAGGACGATCACGTGGCCCATCTCGTGTACATAGATCGACAGCACGAGGCCGAGGGCAAACTTCCAGCCCCAGGCCGCCCAATAGACGCCCAACGAGAGCAGCATCGACAGCAGGGTCGTGCCCTTGGTCAAGCCCAGCAGCAAGGCCTTGAGCTTCCAGAGCATCAGACCGAGCGCACCGACGCTGCTGGCCACCAGCACGGCCGGCGATTTCTTGCCCGCGGCTGGCGCAGCGGGAACAGCGCCAAACGGAATTCTCTGGCCCAACTCCGTGATCCTGGCCGCGATGACTTGATGTTGCTTGGACCGGGCAGGCAGCAGATCCAGCGCTTCGCGCCAGGCGGCCAAGGAGGCCGAGACATCGCCGCGACCGTCGGCTGCGGTTGCCGATTGCGCCAAGGTCGCCAATCGGTCGGCATGCACCAGCCGGGCGCATTGCGGGCAGGCGAGCATCGTGGGCGCTAGCTGCGTTGCGCATTGCGGGCAGAATTCGATCGCCGGATGGTGCGTCGTCACTTCTCCAGTCACCCCTCGCTGCAAACCGGCGCTGCCGCGCCGCGTTTCGTCCGCTTTATGCCACGGGACTCGGCGCAGGACCAGGGCCCAGTTGATATGGCCCACTGATCGGCAGCGGGCGGCGAGCGTTGAGCTTCCACGCTTCCCACAATGCGAAGCCGATGATCAACAGGCCGATGAGATTCTCCGCCCCGGCCAAAAATGGCGTTGCCAACGCAAATGCAAAAACGATTCCCAGGAGAACGACGGTCCCCAGGAGGGTTTCGCCTAACCCGATCTCGGCCGGCGGGCCCTGAACCGCACCGGCGGTTGGGTCGTCAGCCGGATCGCCGATCACCGCTTGGTTTGCACCTGCGCCGGACTGTGCCGCGGCGGCCGCACGCTGCTCGCGTGCGCTCTGGATCATGGATTCGATAATGTCCGGCATGTAATTGGCCGCGATGCAGCCGTACGTGAGCACCACTGCCAGAAGCTGATACCCCAGCCCACCAACACCCGCGGAGCCCTTGTGGACCGCCTTGCCGACCAGGATGCCGACCACAATTGCCACCAGGCCGATCTCATAGTTCGTGATGCGGCGAATCGCGAACCAAATCAGACGCCCAACAGGCCGGCGCCCAAACCAAACAGAGATGCTTTGGCGACTCGCCACAACCGGCTTCCCGCGGCCGGTGCGCGTGCCCGATCGGCGCAGGCAGGGCATAGCAGGCCGTCGCCCAAGGCAAAATACGTCGAGCTGATCGGCTGGCGACACAACAGGCAGGTTTGGCTCGGCGCCGCAGTGTTTGCATCCGTGGGTTCGGCAGTCTGGAACTGCAAGTCATCGGTCGACGCTGAAGGCAATGGTGCGTCCGACATGTGCGGCCCTCGCTTTCTGATTCGTCTACAGATGGAATCGCCGGGGGCGGAAACGCCCCGAGAATTGCGCGGCATTCCATCGTCCGGCAGTCTAAGCACGCCGTCAATGGGGCGCCCGCGGGGAATCGAAGCCGAGGAATTCCGCAGAACCGAAAAGGCGGTTCCCGGGCCGCCGGCAAGGGCGAATCACGCCAAAAAAAACGGGCGGGCCTCGCAAAAGGCCCGCCCGTTCACACAGCACTCGGTTTCGTTCTCCCTCGCTCCCCGCAAAGAAGTCGAACGCGAGTTTTCTTCAAGTCGGTCTATGGGTGGCTCAACCGTTTTCCTTGTCCGACGCCCGGAAGGCGGTGAACGGACGGAAACGCCGCGGAGCCTTCTCGGCCGACGGGCCGGGCTCTTCCACGGGCTGCACGGTCTCGGGCGTCGGGCTCGGCGACAGGGCCGGGCCCGTAGCATCCGAGGGGCTGCCGTCGATCACGTCGCCGCCGCAGCCGCAAGACGCCTGGGCGCAGCGCAGGAATGGCGACGGCAATGATGACCGAACAGCGGGCAATGATGCCGACCGCAGCTATTGCAGCCGGTCGAACAGCTATTGCAGCCGGTCGCAATCGGAGCGCAGCCACAGCCGCAGCCCAGGGCGCCGGTCACAATCGGGCCGCCGCCGAAACCGCCGCCATAGCCGCCAGCGTATCCGCCGCCGAAACCGCCACCCCAACCGCCGCCGTGTCCGCCCCAGCCGCGTCCGCAACCGCAACCGCCCCAGCTCGTGTTGCCGCAACCGCCGCCAAAGCCAGCGCCGCCGGCGTTGGCATAATGACGATGCCGACCGCACGGCCGGGCTTGATATCCGTCCCAGATCCCGGCGCAGCCGGTCGGCGAATCCAGTTGCACTTTGCTGTTGCAACCACAACCGTCGGCCGGCGCCGGAGCATAGCCGCCCAGGCTGTACATGGTGCCGGGGGGCTGAGCCCACAGGTTCCGCAGGCTGGAAAGCCGCCGCCGGGGCACCTTCGCCCATGGCTCCGTCGACGTCAGCGGCCAGGGCGCTGCTCGCGAGCGCGCTCAAAGCCACACAAACCGCAAGGCAAGTCTTTCGCATGTTCCTCTTCTCCTTCTCCTGTTTTTCTGTCGCACGCCGGTGCCGCGCGATATTGCGGCGTCGCCGGTTGAAACCCTGAAAGTGAAAACCTGATCACATTGCACGTGGGCTGATTACCACGGCGGGTACCGGCGAGTCGCCACCTGGGAAACATGCCTTGCAGATGCGTGTTGAGCAAATGCAACCGTTGCTTTTTGTCCATCTTTCCGAGAACCGCCAACCGTTACAACCGGGCGGCCTGGTTGCTAAAGCCTGCGAGCAGTTTGCCTTGGCGTTACAATTGCTGCGGGAATCGGGATGTTGATTTTTTTCCACACGCTGAATGACCGTGAGGCGACCTTGCCGAGTTTGTCGATTTTGGCCGTTGTGCCGTTGGCCGACTCCGTGCCGGCGGTGCAGGCGCTGGTGTTTGGACTGGTCGGCATGGCGATCCTGATCGGCCGGCGCGACCGCTTGCGCGGCACGACCCTGACCGCGGCCTGGTGGTGGACGGTCCTGTCGCTGGGCAGTGTCACCGCCGTTACCGTCGGTCTGGCGTTTCCGCTGGCCGACCGCGCCGCTCAAGCTGCGGCAATCGCTCTACTTCGCGGCCGCCATGACCACGTTTTGCCCGCTGATGGCCGTGCTCGGCGCCAGCGCCCGCAGCATCGGGCCTGGCAATGGATCGTGCTCGCGCTCTGGGTCGTGCTGGCACTTCCCAGCGGACAGTGGTTGCTGTTCAGCCGGGGAGGAGACATTCATGCGGGCGCGGAGTTGGTTTCTCGTGATCCTGATCGGGGTTGGCACGCTGAATTATCTGCCGACGCGATTCTGGCTGGCGAGCCTGCTGTTCGCGGCGGCCGAGGTGGTGCTGCTCGCGCGGTTTCTGCCGGGGGGCGTTTACGTCTCGCCGCTGGCGCCGCACCTGCCACTGGGCCTGTTCGCGGCGGCGCTGGCGGCCGCCGCCTGGCTGTCCGGGCGGCGAGCCCAGGACGCCGAACCGCTGGACCGCGCGTGGCGGGATTTTCGCAACCTGTTCGGAACGGTTTGGGCTTTGCGCCTGATCGAGCGAATCCATGTCCTGACCGATCAAGGCCACTGGAACATCCGCTTGCGTTGGTCGGGGTTTCGGGCCTTGGACGGCCGTCCGGGCGAACTGGTCTCGGACGACGTTCGCGGCCCGTTGACCAAGAATTTGCGCAGCCTGCTGCTGCCGTTCGTGTCGAACGAGTGGATCGCCCAGCGGCTTGAATAGTCGGCCCCCAGAGGCCCGGCCAGAAGCAGAGCCCTGGCCATAAGAATTCGACGAAGGTTGTTTTCAAAGCCCTGCCGGTGTCGCATAATGCGGCGCCGCGGCGCTCGCCACAAGAGCCCGTGAAATTCAGGGTCGGCCCCGATAGGCAAAATTGGTTCAGGAGAAACAACATGAGACGGGTTGCGTTACTGTTGGTTGCCGTCCTCGCCGTGGGCTTTGCCGTCGCTCTGGCCGCGGATGAGGAGAAGCCCAAGTACACCATCAAGGAAGTCATGAAAAAAGCCCACACGCCGGACGGCGGGCTGATGAAGAAGATCGCCTCGGGCGACGGTACGAAAGAGGATGCCGAGCAGCTCGTCGAGCTCTATACGGCGCTCGGCCAGAACAAGCCGCCCAAGGGCGAACCCGGCAGCTGGCAGGAGAAGACCGGTGCGCTGCTGAAAGCCGCCAAGGAAGTGGTGGCCGATAAAGAGGGCGCGAAAGCCGCCTTGGAAAAAGCCGCCAACTGCGGCAACTGCCACAAAGAGCACAAGCCGCCCGCCAAATGACGGCCAGAAGGCTCGCGGCGCGGAAAAAAAGCCACTCGCTCAGCGGCGAACGGAATTCGCTTCTGGGCGAGTTTTCTTATCGCGCGGCGACAGCGTGTGGGAGCTGGCGGTCGACGAGCCGGTTGACAAACTCCCGAGGGGGTTGCTGACGGTGACGGTGAAAGACCGGCAGGGCAACGTCAGCCAGATCGAGCGGCACGTTTTTGGTGGGGTCGAAATAACGGCATTTGCGGACGGGGGCCGAGGATGGCCAGCAAACTTTCTATCCACGGTGCGCTCGCGCTCTGGCTGATCGGTTCGGCGATCGACTGTGCAAGCGCGGCGATCGATCAGCGCGTGCCGGTCATCATCGATACGGATATCGGCAGCGACGCGGATGACGCCTTCGCGCTCGGGCTAGCGCTGTTGGCTCCCGATCGCCCGCCCGCTCCGCAGCTTGATATTGTTGGCATCACCACTTGCGGCAACGACGCCACGACCCGTGCTCTGATGGTCTGCCGAATGCTGACCGCCACCGAGCGTGAAGAGATTCCCGTGGCTGCGGGCGCCGATCCTCAGCCCAAGCACCCGATCGAAGCCCAATATCAGTACCGCAATCACCCCGACGTGATCTTCAATCGCACGAAGAAACCGGAGAAAAGCGACGCCGTCGAATTCATGTATCAGCAGCTCAAGGCGCGGCCAAACGAGATCACGCTGGTAACGCTGGGGCCACTCACGAACGTGGCGCGGCTGATCGAAAAACACCCCGAGGCCAAGGGCTGGATCAAACAGTTCGTCGTCATGGGTGGATCGCTCAAAGTGGGCTACGACGGCAAGCCGCCGACCATTGCCGAATTGAATATCAAGTCCGACGTGAAAGCGGCCCAGGCAGTCTTGGCCGCGGGCATTCCGCTCTGGGTCGTGCCGATCGATGCCGCCACGGAGTTCGTCGCCACCCGGCCCGAGGTCTTGAAACTGCTCAGCGCCAATAACCTCGTCTCGAACCAGGTTCAAACGCTGTACGAACTGGCCGATCCGAAGCAACCGGCGCTGTTCAAGCCCCTGGCCGTCGCCCTGGCCTGCTCGCCAGTACAATTTGCCGAAATACAGCTGGCAGACTGGGAAGACCGGCGGCTCGAAGTGACCGACGACGGCTTGCTGAAGTCGGTCGACGGCAAACCCAACTCCCGAGTGGCCGTCTCAGGCCACCCGGGATTGTTCTTTCAACAGATGATCGAGCGGTATACAGATCCGCAAGCCAAGCGCGCGGCCCCCGACCCGGAGCCAAAGACGACCGGCAAGCCGATCCCCCGGGGTAAGTTCCCGGCGCGGATCCACGCCTTCGAAGACTACGAAACCGACATCGAACGCCGCTGGTGGATGACCGGCCGGCCGGAGACGGACAATGTTCCGCCGGGCAGCCGCCGGGCTTGCCGCGGCGTGCTGACGCACGATTTCGACGATTTGCAAGGCAACCGCCGGGCGATGTACCGCTCGGTCATTTTCAATCCGGTGCCGGGTCCGCCGATGGGAGCGAGCACCCGGCTCGGCTTCCGCTATTGGCTGCGGGGCACCGATCGCTTGCGCGTGCAGCTGTACAGCCTGACCAACGGCTATCATCGCAACCTGACGCTGACCGGCCTTACGCAGGCATCGTGGCAGGACGCCACCGTCGACATGACGCAGATGCGCCGACCCGACGGCAGCGGCGGGCCTTTGGCCGAAGACGAACGGATCGACGACATCCAGTTTTACACCGATCCGCAGGCGGAGCTGATCATCGACGACATCCTGCTCTACGATGCCGCGGCCGACGACGAGCAGCGGCCGTTTCCCCAGCGGGTGGTGTTCACCGGCTGGTTCGATACGGGCAAACAGGGGGTCGAGTGGCCTGGCCAGTTCGAGATCGTGCCCCACGTGCCGCCGCTCAAATGGAAGGCCGCGCCAGCGTGGCCGACAAGGCGAGCGGGGAAGCTCGGCTGCAAGTCGGCCTGCGCGGCGAACGCCAACTCGGCACGGGAACGACGCGGCTCGAGTTGCGATACCAGCTGACGGGAGCCGACCGATTCGCAGTACAGTTGGCGCACGAGGGCAAGCCCGTGGCCACGGCCGCGATCGACCCCGCGGCCAAAGGAGCTTGGACGCGAACGACCATTGACTTTGCCGCGCCTGCCGGCGGTGCGGCCCCCGCGTCGGTCGACCAGATCCGCTTTGAGCTGCCGACGGGGGCCGAATTGATGGTGGACGACCTGTTGCTGTACGAGCCGGGCACCCCTTAGGGGCGGATGAAAAATAACTTCGGCTTCTGGCAGACCCTCACCCTACCCTCTCCCTGGAGGGAGGGGTTGCGGGCGGAAGTTATTCTTCGTTCGCGCTTTAGCGCGGCCCGTTCGGCCGCCGCCAACGCAAACGGGCGGACCAAAGTCCGCCCGCCGCGCTCACTTCGATTTTGGGGGCGACCGCCGCGCCCCGTTTTGGGCCTATTCGGCCGCTTGCTCGGTCATTAACGGCTTTCCGCCGACCCGCTTTGGCGACGCTCCATTCCTTGGTGAGCGATTCGAAGACGTCGGGCGATTCGTAGCGAATGATGTTCTTGCCTTCCGGCATCGGCCCGATCAAGCCGCGGAAGACGGGTTGGCCGCGCAGCCCCAGGTCGGTGCTGCAATCATCAATGCCAATCTGCGTGTGTTGTTTTTGCAGCGCTTCCGGCTTGTTGTAGTCGCGGATGTGCAGCTTGCCGTCGGTACCCCGGGTCACCACGCGAAACGTGTCTTTTGCCATCGTTTCCAAACCTTTTCTGTCTGCGGGAGGACGAGACATGGGCGCCTGCAAAGCAGGGCAATCTCTCGTATCGGCCGGGTTCCGGCGGCAGGCGAAAGCATTCTGCCGGCACCACAGAGCGATGCCAATCGCGCCGGCCCGCACAGCCATGCGCGCACCGGCCCGCGGCCTTACGACCGCCTGAGAAAATCGCACCCCCGCGGTCGGCCGTGCCGATTTTGACGGCGAAGACCGGGGCGGCGGCGATGAAATGACAGCCCGGATCTCTCACCGGCCGTGAGCCGGTGGGCTTAGCGGAGAGCCGGTCGCCCGCCGCGACGCGCACGCCTTTGCCCGGACCGCTAATCCTTCAGTTGGAAAAGTCGCTTCAGCGCAGTCCAGCAGTCCGTGCGGCGCACCCTGCTCGGCTTCGCTGCGGAGCGATTCCAACGGCGGATGCAAGAGCTTGTTGACCAGGCGATCGAACGATTGCCGAATCTCGTCCTGCTGGCGCGGGCTGAGATCGGGCAATTTGTTGAACAGGCGGCGCAGTTCGTCCTCTTTCGGCTGGTGCCAGCCCTCGCGCAGCCGCTTGATGATCGGCGCCGTGGCTCGATGATGCAGGTCGGCCATGAACCGGCTTGTTTCCTGCTCGATGATGGCGATCGCCGCCGGCAGTTCCTTGTCGCGGTCCTGGCGGTTGCGCTGACAAACCTTCTCCAGGTCGTCGATCGAGTACAAGTAGACGCCCAAGCAGTCGTTGATGGCCGGCTCGAAGTCGCGGGGAATCGCCAGGTCCAGAATCATCATCGGCCGCTGATCCCGGGCGGCCTCGATCGCGCGGAAATCGGCTCGGCTGACGATGGGTTCGCTGGCGCCGGTGGCGCTGATCGACCAAATCCGCCTGGGCCAGCAGTGCGTGCAGCTGCTCCCACGGTTCGGCGCGGCCTTGCCAGCGCTCGGCCAGTTGCTCGGCCCGCCGCAGGTCGCGGTTGACGACCGTCAGATGGTGCGCACCTTCGTCTTTCAGATAGCGGAGCGTGTCGTCGGCCATCTCGCCGGCGCCGATTACCACGATCCGTTTGTCGGCGAAGCCCTCGAACAACTCGCTGGCAAATTCGCCCACGGCCACGCTGGCAATACTGACCCTGCGGCGATGAATCGTGGTTTCGTCCGTCACGCGCCGGGCCACGCGCACGGCCGCTTGAAACACGCTGTGTGTCAGCGGTCCAGTGCTCTGGCAGGAGTTGGCCAGCTCGTAAGCCTGCTTGACTTGCGCCAGGATTTGCGGTTCGCCCACGACCATGCTGTCCAGGCTGGCCGCCACGGTGAACAGGTGCCGCACGGCGTCTTCGCCGGAGCGCTCGAACAGATCGTCGAAAATCTCGTAAATCGGCAGGCCGTGGAACTCGGCCATGAACTGGGCCACGTCCTGGTGGCTGGGCACGCCCGTCGGGTCTTCGGCCGCCGTGTACAGTTCGACGCGGTTGCAGGTCGACAGCAGGACCGCTTCCGCCTGCGGAAATCGCCTGCGCAGATCATCCAGCGCCTGACCGGCCTGGGCCGAGTCGAACGCCAACCGCTCGCGGACATCGACCCCGGAGCGATGGTGGCTGCAACCCACCATAAGCAACTTCATGGCCTGCCTCCCTGCGCCGGGCGGCACCCGCACGCCGTCGGCGGCGCGGCTGCCGTGTCCGGTGTCGACCAACAGCAGCATCGCCAGGGCGATCGCCAAGAAGCCGAAGCTGGCAATGGTCAGATAGGCCACTTTGCGGCCGTGACGGGCCGGCTTATAGAGCGCATTGAACAGCGTGGCGGCGACCAGCCAGCCGAGCATGGAAGCCGAGCTCCAGATCACCGGGTCGCCCCAGGAAAGCTCGTCCTGCCCGCGCACCGACAAATTGAGCACCACCCCGGCCAGGAATCCGATAGCCACGAAGATCGTCGAAATCGTCAGCACGCGGCCGTTGACGCGCTCGAGCCATTCCAGGCTTGGAAACCGCAGTCCGGCCGGCGGCGGCAGCTTGCGCTTCAGGCGCGAGGCTTGCACCAGGTACATCACGCCGGCCGCAAAGCCGACCATGACCGCCACGGTGCCCAGCAGCAAAAACACGCCGTGAATCATACCCCACAGTTGCGACGCGCCGCTGCGCGCGATCGGTTCGCGGTCGGCCAGCCCGCCGGCCGCGGCGATCAGCAGCAAGACCAACGGCAAGACGAACAGCCCGATGGCCGCGCGCGGATGATAATAGGTCGCGTACAGGTAACCGGCCACTAGCAGCCAGGCCGCCAACAAGCACCAGTCGTAGCTGCTGGCCAGCGGAGAGCCGACGTCACTTGCCGCGCGGTAGCCCAGGTACAGCGTTTGTGCCAGGAACCCGGCGGCCGCAAAGCCCACCATCACCGCGCCGCGGACGCCGCTGCGAAAGAACAACCGCGAGCCTTCGAGTAGCCAGGCAATCGTATAGCTCGAAGCAAAGCAGGTAATGCTGATGCCGGACAGCAAGGACGACATGGCGGGACTCGGAACGGGTGGCTTGGGGCTGGAGGCCGACGGCTGGAAACTAGGGATAAAAAGCGGATTCTGCCAGCAACGGATGCTCGGCTGGTCGCGGCCAGGCCCCGCTTCGGCGAGCACGAGCCCGCATCCCACAGCGGCAGAGCGCCAGCGGACAACTTCCATGATACCACGGGCCGGGCACGACCGTGGACGAGGCGGCAAAGGGCACTTCGCGGGGCAAAAGGCGCGGCGTCCGCTGCCCGAAGCCGTGCCGATACTTGGCCGCCTGGGCGAGTTCGATGCGATGCCGGGGCGCATGGGACCGTAACCCAGCGGCCGGCACGCGCAGACCCGCGACGGCCCCCTGGGCCTACGCGGGGTTCGGAGTCAGCCGGCCGAAACTCACTCCGGGCCGGGCACTCCTTCGTCGCCCTCCGGCTTTTTCTTGGACGCACCGGGCTGGGAAGGATCGCCGGTCACGTCTTTCGATTCGCTCTCCGGCTGAGGGCGCGACCGGTTCCTGGGACTCGATGATGTCCTTGAGGATGAAATCATCGGGCAGCTTGAGTTCGAGTTGCTCGAGCAGCTTACGATAGCGATCGACGATGTCCTTCAGGTCGCCGATGAAGGTGCTCTCGTTCTTGAACTGCGGGAAAGCCTCGAGCACGGCGGCCCATTTCTGGAATCCTTCGTCATATTTCAGCTTGGCTTTTTCCAGATCGCTATTTCTGAAAGCGGCATCTGCATCGTAGACCAGCTTGCGCACCGTCCACGCGTCGTCCGTCTGCTCCAGGTCGCAGCGCCGCCGCCAATAGTCGAAGTTGACGATGTCGCGGTAGCGGTCGATGATCTGGGCGTGGTTTGCCGCCGAGGCGGCCGCATCGGCCAGCCGCAGCGCTTCGACTCGATGGGCCGGGTCGGCCCGATCGGCCACCTCGTAGTAAGTCGGCTTGACCTTGCCCTCGGCGGCGTTGGCCCGGAAGGTCTCCGCCACGCTGCGCTTTTCCGCCGGAATCTCGAGCAAATCGCGCTCTTCCTGGGACAGGTCCGGGATTTTTTTGGCCCGCAACTCCTCGCGCACGCCGGGCACGATCTTGTCCAGCTCTTCACCCGCCGCCCGGGCCTTCTCCTCGAAGCGCTCCTGGTCGTTCAAGTGAATGGTCACGTTGTAGGTGGTGGGCATGTCTCGGTCGCCGAATTCGCGCCAGCCCTCGCGCGCTTGCGCCAGGCGTTCTTGGCCACTTCTCCAAAGAAGCCTTCGTCTTCGATGGCCTCGGCATAATTGATCAAGCCCATCGAAGGATAAGAATGGAAGACCAGCGGGCTGGTGCCTTTGACCGGTATGCCCAGTTTGTCGACCACTTCTTGCGCCGTCAGATACCAGCGGCGGCCGACCAGCCAGTTATCGCGTTCGGCGGGGGGGACATTTCCCAGTTCGGCGGCATGTTCGTCGAAGAAGTCGTTGTCCTCTTTGAACAGTTTGCGGTATTGCTTGTGTTCGTCGGCGCGGCCGATTTTCTGGGAGACATCCCAGCCCACGTCGTACAGCAAGCGCGGTTCGTTGGTGTTGACCTTCGTGCCGCCGATGATGAAGTTGATGCCTTTGATGACCCAATAATAGCGGTCGCGATAGTCGTCGAATTCGACGGAGATGTTGTAGGCCAGGTTCCAGCCTTGAAATCGCCAGACGGCGATGAAGTTGGGCTGCAGGCGGGTGATCTGTTCGAGGGCGGCCGAGAACGCCGTCCAGTTTTCGGTCTTCTTGTATTCGTTGGCCTGCATCCACATGATGTCGGCCGCGATACCGCGCATGCCGAGCGTGGCCAGCTTGATCGCTTCGCTGGTCGGATCGATTTCGCCCAGGTCGGCCTGGCTGAGCTTGTGAGTTTCTCGCAATTGGGCCAGTTTGCCGCCCGGCGATCCCTTGCCACCTTGGGAATCCCGGGTCGCCGGCTGGCTCAAATAGGACAGCGGCAACAGCAAGATCAGGATCGCAGAGGCGTAGCCCACCTTGTGCCAAACGGCGCGGCGCTGGTTCATTTGGCCACCTCACGCGTTTTCAAGAAGAAGTATCCCACCACGAACACAACACACAGATACGACAAGCCACGCAGTGCCCAGACCCCGATCGCATCGTTCGAAATGTCGAATCCCTTGGCAACCGGAGTGATGAACGCTTCGTTGAATTTGCTCAGGTCTGGCAGCAAAAGCGCGATGCCCTTCATGACGAACAACAAGACCTGGTCGACGAATTGCACGACGGTCCGGGTCAGCCCTTCCTCCATTTCCAGCGTCATGTTCTGCTGCTTGTAGATGCGGATGATCGACTCGAACAGACCGCCGCCCTGCGTGATGCCGTTGGCCAGGTCGAGAATGTTCTGCGTGAACAGCCCGATGATCAGCACTGCCAACGTCGACATCATGGCCACCGGTCCGCTGAGGAACGTGCTGAACATCACGCTGAAGCTGATGACGAACACCATCGTCAGCCAAATGCCGAAGAACGACTTGAGCAGGTTCACCTCGAACGAGGCGTCCCGGGCTCGCAGGTACAGGTCGGGCATGGCCATGCCGAAATACTGCCCCGGCTCCAGGCAGCGCACCTCGATCTCGACGTCGCCGTCCGGGGCCAGGTCTTTGAACAAGTCGAGCGATTCCCCCTGGCTATCGGTCAACTGGACGGGAATATCGTGCCGGTCGATGATGGCGTCTTTGGCCGGAAACGTGATTTCGCGCGTCCCGCGGCCGGTCTGGGGATTCTTGATCACCAGGCTGCCGGTGATGCCGCGAACGATGTTCCCCTTATGGCTGCGGAACACGCGGATGGTCATTTCGACCGGCAATCCGTCGGGAAATCGCTCCGGCGTGACGTCGTGAAACGTCCAGATGGCCGCGGCCGGCGTCCCTCCCTCGACGAAGCTGCGGTAGGTCCACTCTTTGCCCACGCTGATGCCCCGCCGGCTGCCTTTGCCGGTGCGATCTTTGAAACTCAGTTCGCCCCACACCGGTACTCGGGCCAGCAGCATCCCCTCGGGACCGGAGAGCGAGAACGCGTCCGCGCGGTGCGGCACGAAGTCGATGGTCAGGCCGCCTTCCGGCGGCTCGGCCTTGACCAGATCTCGGATCTGCTTTTTCACCTCGTCGACCGACTTGCCGGCCACTTTGGGCTGGCCAAAGATGCCCAAGTCGATCGTCCCGTCTTCGGCGACCTTGCGCTCGGGCTGCGGTTTCTGCTTGGCCTCCGATTTCTTATCGGGCTCAGGTTCCTGCGGGGGCGAAAAGGTCAACGTGGCGTCCCGGCTCTTGGGCGTGATCACCAGCGCGTCCCCCGGCCGGACGGTCTTGTCGACGGTCACGTCGTGCCAATGGCTGTTGCGCAGGTCGGTCGAGGTGCGGCCGTCGCGGATGGTCAATTGGTGCCGATGTCCGTGAGCCAGCGTCGTGCGGGCCGTCGTCTCGGCGCCCGAGCCCTGGCTGCTTGTCTGCAGGCTGGCCACTTCGATCTCGTGGGTATGGCTCAGCAAACGTAGCGCAAAGACGTAGCTGGCCACGCCCATCAGGGCCAAAATCACCGTGCCAATCAGGGTGAAACCCAGGATCCGGCCGAGCACGATCTCGCCGGCACGGACCGGCTTGGTGACCACCGTGTAGATCGTGTGCGTCTTGAAGTCCGCCGGCAAACTGAAAGCGCTGAGGAATATGGCCAAGGCCCAGGAGAGCCAGGTGATCCCGGTCAGCACGAACGACAACAGCAGCACGCTCGGGTCGTTGGAGGTCGTGTCCAGGAACCAGCCCCCGAACAGCAGCAGCACCACGAAAACTCCCAGGGCCACCAGCACGTTGCGCCGCAGCGATTCCTGGATGGCCAGCCGCGCCAGCGCCCAGACGCGCCGCGGCGAGGTGTGCGCCAACTCGGCCAGCGCGGTCATCGCCACGCGGAAGGTCATGTCGCCGCCGTTCAGCGGACCATAGCGAAACGCCATGACCAGAAAGCTGCAGGCCAGTGCGGCGACCGAGAGCAAGCCGGCCATCAGCACGAAATGGAAGGCCGCGCCCGGCAACCACTGGGCAAAGTTGTAGAACTCGGTCTGAACCATACGCTAGCGCTTGTCGAGGTTGCAGGAGTCTTTTCGGGGTTTCAGCAATCACTGGGCGGCAGCCAATTGCCGGCATCGCCGCCGGAGGCCGCCACCGGCCGGGGCTCCGCCTACGGCTTGCTGCCGGTGGGTCTGGCGTCCGCGCCGTCGGTTTCTCCCTTGGCGCGTCGGCCGGGCCGGGCTTCGCTGTCGCGGACGATCGAGAGGAACAGCTCTTCCAGGGTGGTCGTGGGGTTTTCCATAACCTTCAGGTCACCATGGTGCCGCTCGATCACCGCTCGAATCTCGGCCTTGGCCGCGTCGGTCAATCCGGACGCCCGGATTTGTGTGACATCGCGCACCGTCAGCAGAGCATCCACCCGGCCCAGTTCCTTGAGCTCGCCTTGATGCAGAATCGCAATGCGGTCGCACACGTCCTGGACGTCGGCCAGCAAGTGGCTGCTCATCACTACGGTTTTTCCCTGGCTCTTGAGCTTCAGGATCAGGTCTTTCATCTCGCGCGTGCCGATGGGGTCCAGGCCGCTCGTCGGCTCGTCCAGCAGAATCAGTTCCGGATCGTTGATCAGGGCCTGGGCCAGACCGATGCGGCGGGTCATGCCCTTCGAGTATTCGCGCAGCTGCCGCTTCTTGGCCGGATTGAGCTTGACCAGGTCGATCAATTCGGCCGTGCGCTGTCGCCGCACTGTGGCCGGCATGTTGAACAGCCGCCCGTAAAAGTCCAGCGTCTCCTCGGCGTTGAGGAAGCGATACAAATACGATTCTTCCGGCAGGTAACCGAGGCGTTCGTTCTTGGATACGTCGGTTGCCTCGCGCCCGAAAACCAACGCCTGCCCGCTGGTCGGGAACAGCAGCCCCAACAGCAGCTTGATGGTCGTGGTCTTGCCGGAGCCGTTGGGGCCCAGCAGGCCGAAAATCTCGCCGCGACGAATTTCCAGGTCCAGCGCCTTGAGCGCCCGAACCTTTTGCCGACCCCAAAAATCGCGATAGACCTTCGAAAGGTTACGCGTTTCGATAACGACGTCCGACGACATGCATCCTCCGTCCAATGCGGTTGATCGCGACTAACGACGAAAAACGCCGGCCGCCCGGCATGAAAATAGCGACGGCGCGGCAATACTCGGGCGGTTACCTCGGCCAATACGCCTAGCGCGGCGATTCGCTAATGCATACGTTGTGACCTGTGCCGGGGTTCGACTAGGAGCAACAAAAATGCTCACCCCCGCACCCGCCGCCAAGAGTCAAGTTGGGTCACTATACGTGGTCGCGCGACACGCTTTCAAGTCACTTAGCCGAAATCAAACGAAACGCTCCGACGATTAACCCCAGCCGCAGGCCGGGCCGACATCGGGGAGCACCGCCGGGCACCGGCTCGTCGCCTGTCCGGCGCTGCCAGTGGCCGCATGGCCCGGCAATTCGCAGCGTTTCGATCGACCTGCCCCGTTCGGCAGGGCAGCAGCGAGCGCTTGAAAAACTGGCAGATCACGTTGTTTCGCACGGTTGGTCGCGCGAATCCGCTGGCCGGAAGGGGCCCTGGCAAATCTTTCGGTCACCCTATTGACGCCGCAGCGACTGGCGTTAGAATCTGCGTTATTGATACTGAGTCTCAGTTGCAAAGATGGCCGTCACACATGCACGAAGGAATCACTGCTATGCGCAACCGTACTGCCCAACGAACCGCCTTCACGCTCATTGAATTGCTGGTGGTGATCGCCATCATCGGCGTGCTCGTGGCCCTGCTTCTGCCGGCGGTCCAAGCGGCCCGCGAGGCGGCCCGCCGGGCCCAATGCACCAACAACATGAAACAGCTTGGGCTGGCCATGCACAATTTCCAGGCGGCGCGGCGAGTTTTTCCCTATAGCCGTTATTGGAGCGGGGTCGCGAACGACAAGACGAACGACATGTCGGCTCAGATGCGCGTCCTTCCGTACGCCGAGGAGAATATTCTGGCCGAGTACTTCACGACCACCAGCACGTTGGGCGAGGATCAGGTCATGCCCAATGGCATGCCGATCATGTCCGTCCGCATTCCCACGTACGTCTGCCCTTCGGAGGCGAACGACATGCTGAAGGTGACCGCTTCCACGGGACTGCCCAACGGCTATCTGACGGATTATTGCGTCAATCAGGGCACTTGGATGGTTTTCGACGCCAGCGGCAAGACGGCTCCTGTCGGCGCCTTTTACACCAATAGCAGCTTAGGACCCAAGAATTTCAGCGACGGACTAAGCAAGACCCTGATGGCCGCCGAGGTCAAAGCCTGGACCGCCGGATTCTCGGGCGGGACGGCCAGCCCCACGCCGCCCACCAGCACCAGCGCGATTTCCAGTTTTGGAGGCACGACCACCGCGACGATGGCCATCACCACCCAAACCGTCCACACCGAATGGGCTGACGGCAAGTGCAAGCAAACCGGCTTTACCACGGCGTTCACCCCCAACACCAAGGTGGCCGCCACGCTCAGCGATGGCTCGATCGGCGACGTCGACTACATCAATCAAAACGAGGGCGCCGTGGTCGCGACGAGTCCGACTCCCTACAGCTACGCGGCCGTGACCTCCCGCAGTTATCATCCGGGCGTCGTGAACGTGGTCATGATGGATGGGTCGGTTCGCTCCATCGCCAGCGAAATCGACTTGACCACCTGGCAGGCCTTGTCCACCCGCGCGGGTGCCGAAATCACCGTCACCGACTACTGAGCCTACCCGGTGCGGCCCGCGGCAGATGGCCGCCTCTGGCCGGGCGAACTCGAACCGGTCGTCCGCGGCACTCGCCTGACTGCACCGGCCATGGCCAGGCTGCCGCTCTCCCGCGCGGAATCGTTGACAGTGATCGTCGCGGCAAGTTAGCATGCCGTAGGCGGTTTCGGCCGTTTCGGCTGCTCTTAGCTACCGGATTTCCCGGTGAACGTCTTTCTCGTCGGCAGGTAGTTTTGCCGGAGGATCGCGCCACGATGACCGTGCCCCGCAGCGTGCTAGACCGCTGTGTTCGTCGCCGGCTGAGCTGGCCGCTGATTTTGGCGATCGGGCTCTTCGCCGCCGGTCGCGGTGCGCTGGCAGTCACTCCGGATAGCCCGGAGGTAAAAGCCGTCGTCAAGAAGGGCCTCAAGTACCTGGAAACGGCGCCGCCCCACGGACAGTTAGGGGGCAAGTGCCTGGTGGGACTGGCGTTTCTCAAGTCGGGCGAGGCCGAGGAACATCCGCAGATCAAGTTGGCCGCCGACGCCTGCAAGCAAGTCTGCGCCGGCGACGCCAAGGGGATCAAAGAGGATATCTATAGCACCGGCATCGCCATCATCTTTCTTTGCAATCTCAATCCGAGCAAGTATCAGGCCGAAATTCGCAAGCTGATGGATTCGCTCGAGTCGCGGCAGAAGCCGGTGGGCGGCTGGGGCTATCCGCCCGAGAATCCGCAATTCGGCAAGACTGGCGACACCTCGATGACCCAGTACGGCGTGCTGAGCAACTGGGAGGTTTCCAAGCTGGGCCTGCGGACGTCGCTCGATTCGGTCGAGCAGGTCACGAATTGGCTCTTGCACACGCAAGATCCCGACGGCAACTACGGCTATCAAGGCAAGGAGGCCGACGGCGGCAAACTCGTCAAACAAGACCCGGCCGGCCGCAACGGTTTGTCGGCCGCCGGCATGGGCAGCCTGTATCTTTGCGCCGACATGCTCCACCTGATCGAGGCCGGTCCGGAGCTTGACCCGAATCTGCCGGCCGCGCTCAAGCCGGTCCGCCGGGCGGGCAAAGTCAAGCCGCTGACGAACAAGGTGGACGTCAAGGCCGTGCGCCGCGCCATGGAGCGTGGCAATGCCTGGATGCGCAAGAATTACAAAATCGATCCCCCGGATTTCACGCACTACTATCTCTACGCGCTGGAACGGTACGAGAGCATTCTGGAAAGCGTCGAAGGCAAGGTCGTCAAAGAGCCCAAGTGGTACAACGACGGCTTTGCCTACCTCCGCCGCACCCAAGCCAAGGACGGCAGTTGGAAGAGCCAGGCGGGCGAAGTGCCCGATACGGCCTTCGGAATTCTGTTTCTGCTGCGGTCGATGAAAAAGAGCATCGAGCGAGCCAAGACCTACGGCGATGGCACGCTGGCCATCGGCCGCGGCCTGCCTTCGAACGTGCAAGAGGTGCAGTTGCGCGGTGCGCGGATCGTCGGCAAGCTGCGCGGTCTTGGGGCCGAGGAAATGCTGCGGGTGCTCGAACAGCCCGCCGATCCGGCGTACGTCGGGCTGACGGCCAACCCCGACGAACTGGTGTCCGGCCTGCAGGCAGTCGACAAGAGCGCCCGGTCCGAGCTGGTGGCTCGATTGCGTGCCTTGGCTGCGGCCGGGTCGCCGGAGGCTCGCTCGGCGGCGGTGCATGCGCTGGGTCGCTTGCGGGATATGGAAAGCGTGACCACGTTGATCTACGCCCTGGACGATCCCGATCCGCGCGTCGTGCGCGACGCCGATGCGGCGCTGGTGCTCGTCAGCCGCCGGTTTGCCGGCGAACGCTTGCCGGATTCGCCCAGCCGCGCGGCCCGCCAGGCAGCCATCGACCGCTGGAAGCAGTGGTTTCTGGCCGTGCGCCCCGACGCGGAATTCAAGAACTGAACGCTTGTGCCCATGAGTTCTCCCACCGTGCGCGTCCCCCCTGCTGCCCACGATCCGGCCGGTTCCGATCCGCAGCCGGACCAACCGGTGACCGCAATGCCTGCCGCGGCCGCGCCGGCTGAGCCGAGGGCAATTGCGGCCGCGCCGCGTCGCGGCCGGCGGGGGCTGTTTGCCATCGCCGCGCTGACGCTGGTGGTTGCGGCGGCCGGCACGGGGTGGCTGGTCTGGCGCGGCGCATTTGGCAAGCGGTCGAAGCGGGCGGATTTGGGAGTCGTCGCGGCGCCGCTCGCGCCTGCGCCGTCGGTCGAATTCGCGCTCGACTCGCCCGTGGCGCTCGATGCGCCGGCGCAAGGTTCGAGCGAGACCAGTTTTTCCGAGCGCGTGGATCGCATTCCCGGCCTGGCCGCAGCCTTGGTGGCCGACGCCTCGCGCCAGCAAGAGAGCTTGATCGTTCTGCCTGGGCGCCAGGCCAAATCCCAATCGGACAGCGACGTGCGTCACGAGCGCTGGGAAATCCGCTTGCCGCCCGACGTGACGATGGAAAGCTACGCCCGACAGCTCGATTTCTTTGGCATCGAATTGGGGATCCTGGGCGGCACGGACGAAGTCATTTACCTCTCGCACCTGGCAGATCCTCAGCCCAAACAGCGCACGGCCGCGGCGAGCCGCGAGGGGCGGTTGTACATGACCTGGCAGCGCGGCGGTCTGGCCGAGGCCGACCGCAAGATCGCCGCGCATGCGAAGATCGATACCAAGGGCAAACTCATTGCGATGTTCTGCCCGCCGCGCATCGAGAAAGAGCTGGTCGAATTGGAACGTGCGGCGGCCAAGGCCAAGAAGATCGACATCGTGCAAAAGACCGTGTTCGGCATCCTGCCTGACGGCCAAGGCTTCAAGTTCTACGTGATCCAGCAGCAAGCCGGCGGAGATGCCGCAAACAATCCGTGAATGCGGCGGCTGGCCCGATGGAATCAGGCCGGCGGTCTGACCAAGCGCAACGAGACCGGCAATGACCGCCGATGACCTGCTGAACATTCTCGAACAGCGAGAGCTTGTTTCGGCCGGCGTGCTGTCCGCGCTGCGCAAGCAAGTCGCCGCCGCGAGCCGGCCGATCGCGCCGGCCAGTGTCATCAAGCTGCTGGTCGACAAGCAGGAGTTGACGCCGCGGCAGGCCGAGCAATTATTGCGGACCGTGGGTCCTGTGGCGACACCGGGCCCAAAACCGGCCACTGCGCCCGTCGCCGCCCAGCCGGCCTCCTCGATGTCTCTTGAAGAAGAGTTGGGTTTGGCGCCGTCGAAGTCGGTCGCGCCGGTGGCGGCTGCCGTCAAGCCAGTCGCAGCGCAGGCGGTCAAGCCGGTGGCCCAGCCGGCTTCCTCATTGTCCCTCGAGGAAGAATTGGGTTTGGCGCCGTCGAAGTCGGTCGCGCCGGTGGCGGCTGCCGTCAAGCCAGTCGCAGCGCAGGCGGTCAAGCCGGTGGCCCAGCCGGCTTCCTCATTGTCCCTCGAGGAAGAATTGGGTTTGGCGCCGTCGAAGTCGGTCGCGCCGGTGGCGGCTGCCGTCAAGCCAGTCGCAGCACAGGTGGTCAAACCGGTGGCCCAGCCGGCCTCCTCATTGTCGCTCGAGGACGAAATGGGTCTGACGTCCGAATCGGCTGGGCCGGCCAACCCGGCACCGGCCAAACCGGCCGCGACGAAAGCCACGGCGGTGCGAGCAGCCGGCGGGCAAGCAACACCGGCGGCCGTTGCGCAAAGTTCGGCCGCCGCGGATCTGGGGCTCGACGATCTGTTCTCAGAGGGCGGATCCGGAGCCGGACTGTTCGACGAGGGCTTACTCGGCGCGGTGGCCGACGAGACCCCGGTCGGCCCGTTGGACGCGCCGGCCGACAGTCCGCTTCGTGCGGCCGTTGCCACAGCGCCGTCGGCCCTGCCGGTCGCGGCGTCCGCGCCGCGCGCGCCGTGCGGCCCAAACGCTGGAAGAAAGTCCTCCGGATCGTCGCCGGCGCGTAGGCGTGATGCTTTTGGCCGCGGGCATTGCCGCGGCCGTGCTGTCGCGCGGGACGGGTGATCCCCAGTTCCAGGCGGCGGAAACGGACTACCAGTCGCAGGCCTGGGCAGCGGCCGTGGGAAAATACAACGAGCTACTGCACGACTATCCGTCGCAGGCTCACGCCAGCGCGGCCCGCGTGCATCGCGGACTGGCACAGTTGCGGGCGGAACTTGGCGAACGTCCCCAGTGGCAGCGCGGTGCTCGAGACGGCCGAGCGCGTCCTGCCGGAAATTGCCTGCGAACCTGAGTTTGCCGAACTGCACGCCGAAATGGCTACCATCCTGGCCGACACGGCCGACGCACTGGCGCGGCGCCGCCGAGACCGACGATTTGGCCGAAGTCGAACGCCGCGTCGCCCAGGGCCGCCGCGCACTGGCCTTGGCGACCGACTCGCAGTATGTTCCGCCGCTGGTGCGCCCTGGCAGCGGCTCAAGGACATTGATGATCGACTGGCCGTGTTGGCACGCGACGTCGAGCGCCCCAAGGCACTCGCCAAATCCGCTCAGGAAATCCAGCAGGCGACTTCGCGGCCCGATCCGGCGGCCGGATTCGACGAGCGAGAAAAACTCGTCGAGGCTTTCCGGAACTGGCTGCCAACGACGCGCTGCACGAAAAATTGGCCGCCCTGACCGCCGCGGAACAAGGGCTGGTTAAACCGAGCGTCGACAAACCGCGGCCGGCCGCGCACGAAGAGCGGGCGACGCCGATCAAGGGCTGGACCTCGATCATTGCCCGGCGTTCGCCCCCCACCACCAGCGAGTCCGGCCCGCCGGCCCTGGTTGCCTTGGACGGCGCGCTGTATGCGTTCGATAGCACCAGCGGCAAACTGCTGTGGCGGCGGTTTGTCGGCGCCGAGTCCGCCGCATCCGCCGTGCTGCTGCCTGCCGACCGGGCCGCCGGCGGCCGCGATGCGCTGTTGGTCGATGCCCGGTATCCCGATTTGTTGCGCGTCGACGCGGTCTCCGGGCGGGTCCAGTGGCGGCAAACGTTCGACAAACCGCTGACCGGCCCGCCGGTGGTCGCGGGCACCGCGGCCTACCTGACCACCCGGGCCGCGACGCTGCATCGGCTTGACCTCAAGACCGGCGAGTTGACCAAATCGATCTCGCTGCCGTCGCCGCCGGTCGGTTCGCCCGTGCCCAGCGGCGATGGCCGGCACGTTTTTCAGCTTTCCGCGCGGGGCGAATTGTTTGCACTGGCCGCCGACGATCTGGCCTGCGCCGGGGCACTCTATCTGGGTGCTGAGAGCGGCGGCCTGGCTTATCCGCCGCAAGTCGCCGGTCGCTACGTCGTGGTCGTCGATAATCACGGTCTCGACGAGTCGTCGCTGCGCGTTGTCGCGCTCGATGCGCAGGGCCTGCCGGCCGAAGTCGCCAGCGTGGTGCCGATCGCCGGCCGCATTGCGGCCCTGCCGGTCGTGATCGGCAATCACCTGATCGTCGTCAACGAGCACGGTGCCGTCACGGCACTGGAGATCACGGCCAACCGCGATTCGCCTTTGAAAAAAACTTCCGAGGCCGGCGGCGGATTGCCCACGGGACAGTGGTTTGTGGTCGCGTCGGGCATGCAGTTTTGGGTCGCCGGAGCCGGTTGGCGGGGCTTCGAACTGCAAAAGGGGCGTCTGGTGCCGCGCGGCAAGCCGAAAACCGCCGACGTCTTCGATGCGCCCCCGACCGCGGTGGGCAGCTCGATCGTGGGCCTGGTTCGTCGGCCCGGCCAGCGCGGCGCCGTCGTGTTTGCCAGCAGCTTGCCGGGCTCCCGGTTGTGGGAGGTTGCGATCGGGGACGTGCCGGACCAGATCGCCGACGACGGATCGGCCGACTGGCCCGCCTCGATGATTCTGGCGACCATCGATCAGGCCGGCCACGAGACCAAGATCTATCTCAAACAGCGGTCGGGATGGCAAACCTTGGAAAGCTTCGCCACCGGCATTCGCATGCCGAACCAAAGGTGGTTGTGGTCGCGCGGGTCAGCGGCCGGCGGATCGATTTTATTCGATCCGAAGCGCAGTCCGGCCCGCGTTGTTTTGCCGGCCGAAGCGGTCGCCACGCCTGCGGCGCTGGCCGGTGGGTTGCTCGTGCCCGTGGCCGATGGCGCGCTGATGCTCGTCGACCCTCTGACCGGCCGGTCGCTGGCCACGCCTTTTCGGCCGAACGTGATCGGGGGCGAATCGGTCCGCTGGACGGCCCCGGTCCTGAGCCCCAAGGGCGCCGAAGCGTTGATTGCCGACGATCATCCCACGCTCTACCTGGTGGCGGTGCAGAAAGATCCGCAGCCTCAATTGCACAAGCTGGCCGGCGCGGAACTGGAGTCGCCGGTCGTCGCC
Source organism: uncultured Planctomycetia bacterium (assembly GCA_963699445.1). Lineage (GTDB taxonomy): Bacteria > Planctomycetota > Planctomycetia > Pirellulales > PALSA-1355 > CAWCAX01. The sequence continues at coordinate 413,925 of CAVOTX010000008.1, read as the reverse complement.
TGGCCGATCGTGGCCGGTGCCGCGGTTTATCTCGTCACCCGCGACGGCATGTTGCGGGCTTACGAACTGCCCGGTCTGAAGCCCGCCGGCGAGTGGAAGCTGCCCAACCGGTTCGTCACCTGGATGCACCCGGCCGGCGACGTGGCGCTCGTGGCCAGCGGCGGCGAGCTAGTCGGTTGCTCGGCGGGCAAGAAGTTGCTGTGGAAGTCGCCACTGGACGGCGGAGTGCCTTGCGGCATTCCGCTGGCAACCAAACAGGGCATCGTGGTGGCGACGAGCGAAGGACGCGTGGCCCGGTTCGATGCCGGTTCGGGCAAAGAGCTGGCCAAGGTCGAAATAGGCCAGCCGCTGGTCGCCGGCCCGACGTTATCCGGCGACGGCGTTTGCACGGTCAAGTCCGCGGACGGGTGCCTGCTGGAACTTGCGATTCCCTGACATGATGAATGCCAACTATTTCCGAGCTGTGCTGGTGCGATGCGTCGCGCATGGTTGCGCGCTCGCCGCGCTGGCGGCTGGCGCTCTTCGAGCGGCCGATCCACCCGCAGAGCCCAAAGAGGCAGGCAAGCCCGCCGCGGCTGAAAAACCGGCTGCGGCCGAGCCGCAGTCGTTGATCTACGCCGATCCCTTCGACGAGGTCACGTTGGACGCGGAGAACAACAATGCCGTGCTCCAGGTTTTTCCGATCGAGCTGGCCAATCGCCGCGTGCCCAAGGCCCCGCAGCCGACCGACACGATCGAAGTCCGGCTGAAGGAACATCCGGACCAGACCTTCGAGATCGTCTGGAAATCGATCAAGCGGGTCAAGTTGTTCGAGCAGATGCTGATGGACGATGCGGCCGAACTGACGGCCGCCGGCAAATTCGACGAAGCCTACCAGTTCTACGAGTTGCTCGAGGTAAAATACCCGAAGACCGCCGGCGTGAAGGAGGCCGTCGAGCAGTATCTGTGGGCCGATGCGCTCGACGCCTCCGGCAACGGGCAGTTCGACCAGGCGCTGGCGCTGCTGATCGAGCTGTATCGCCGCGACGCGAAGCGCGAGGGGCTGAGCGACGCCTTTGCCAAGACGACAAGCCGCCTGGTCGAGCAGTCGATCAAGCAGAAGAATTTTCGAGCGGCCCGCGGCTGGCTGCAAAACTTGGCGCAGCGTTTTCCCGACGATTCGGCCGCCACCGTGAAGAAATACGAATCGCAACTCAAGCAGCGGGCCCAGGCGCTCAAAGTCAAAGCCCAGACGCAGTGGAAGGCCCATCAGACGGCCCAGGCCTGGCGATCGGCCGCCGCCATGCTCGACGTTTGGCCGAGCTTGGAGGGGGGTGTCGAACTGGCCAAAGAGATCCAGGCCGAGCACCCGACGGTCGTCGTCGCCGTCGACGAGCTGCCGCCCCTGGCGCCTCAAGTCGATGCGGCGACAGCAGCTCATCCGGCGCCAGCCGGCGCCGTGCGCAGCCGGCAAGCGTACTCGACGATTGGTCGCTGCGGCGCACGCGGCGGCTGCTCCAGCGCGAGCTGATCGAGGTCCAAGGACCCGGTCCGACCGGCGCGAATTACTTTGCGCCGTTGGCATCGATCGAGCGCCGCCCGCAACTCGCCCTGCGCCTGCGGTCCGTGACGCCGGGCGTTCGCAGCCTGACCGCACCCGACGTGGCCGACGGACTGGTGCGCTTGGCCGATCCGCGGTCCAGCGCTTTCGATCCGGCGTTTGCCGAAATGTTCGTGCGGGCGAAGATCGAAGGCATCGACTCGTTGTCGATCGAGCTCGCACGCGCCGTGGCCGCTCCCGAGGGTTGGCTGACGCGAGTCTTGAGCTCGCGAGCGCCTGGCGATGCGATTACGACCTCCTCGGGCTTCACCGTTGCCGGGCGATCCGAGGATGAGATTCGCTACGCCGCGAACCCGAATTACGTCTTGCTCGAGCCGGGCGGACCGCGGGAGATCGTCGAGCGCGTCTATGCCGACAGCACTGCGGCACTGATTGCCCTGCGCAGCGGACAGGTGGCGATCATCGGGCGGCTGAGCCCCTGGGACGCCCCCACCGCCCGGGCGGCAGAGGAACTAACGGTCGAAGCCTTCGCGTTTCCCACGGTCCATGTGCTCGTGCCCAACCAGCGCAAGCCACTGCTGGCCAATCGCACGTTTCGCCGCGGGCTGGAATATGCGATCGATCGCTCAGGCATTCTGAATCGGGCACTGTTGGCCGGACGATCGGTGGCCGGTTCGCAAGTGATCAGCGGGCCGTTTCCGCAGGCGGGCGACGGCGATGCGCACGGATACGCCTGCGACAAGAAGATCCTCCCGCGACCCTACGATCCCTCCCTGGCGCGGCTGCTGGTCGGGATGGCGCTGGCGGAAATCGGTACCGAATCGGCCAAGGCTCCGGCCGGCTACCTGGCCGGTCCCTTGGTGCTGGCGCATCCTCCCGAGGCGGCCGCCCAAGTGGCCTGCCAGTCGATTCGCCGCCAGCTTCAGGCGGCCGGTATCGACGTGGCCCTGCGCGAACTGGGTCCCAGCGATGCGCTGGCCGACTTCGACCTGGCGTACGTCGAGCTGTCCATGCAAGAGCCGGCGGTCGACGTGTGGCGGCTGCTGGGGCCGGGGGCGCTGGGCGGCACGCCGAGCCCCTATCTGCAACAAGCGCTGTCCGACTTGTTGGCCGCGGGCGATTGGACGCAAGTGTGTCAAAAACTGAAAGTGATTCATCAGGTGGTCCACAACGAAGTCGACGTGATCCCCCTGTGGCAACTGGTCGAGCACATGGTCTATTCGGCCGCGGTCACGGGAATCGGCGCGCGGCCGGTGACGCTCTACGACCACGTCGAAAATTGGCAGCTCGAAATGAAGGCGCCCGGCAAATGACCAACCCGACTCCGCGGCCGGCGATCTCGATGCTGCTGCTGGCCGTCGCGCTTGTGGCCGTCTCGGTTGGGGTCACGGGCGTCGCGCCGCGGACGAATTGCCCCCCTGGGAATTGCGGCCGTACGAGATCGAACTGCTGGTCGCCGCTGCGGCCGATCCGCAATTGCCGCCGGACCGGGCTGACCACTTGCGCGAGTTTCTGGCCGCTCGAACGCGGACGGTCGTGGGCGGGAGCTGGCGGCTGGAAACCGCCGCGGCACCGCCGCGACTGGCCGCAGCGATGATTGGCGACATCGGCAGCATTACGGCGGCCGACCTGCCGCCGGAGGCCCTGAAAAAAGACAAAGTCATGCTGTTGGCGGTCGCGGCCGAAGGAGCACGGATCGCGATCGCCGCACGCGAGTACGACGTCGTCACGCAATTGTGGAATACGACGGTGCGGCGCCAGTGCGATCAACCGGTCGCACTGGATCATCTGGCCTTCGCCGCCATGCTGTCGGCATTCGCCCCGCTGGCGCGAATCGAAAAGATCGATGGCCTTCTGGCCGTGATCCGCTTGCGGGCCGGATCGATCACCCGCCGAGATCCGGCAGTGCCGCTGGTCCAGCCGGGCACGGTATTTCGCCCCGTACTCGTGGCGGGCTCGTCGGCGCAGAGATCACGCCCATCGCCTGGACCTGGTTGTGGCCCGGCCGCGTCGACGCGCCGCTGGTCGAGTGCCGGCTGGAAACGGGACTCAAGGCCCCGGCCATTCCCGACTTTCATCCGCTTCGCGAGCGAATCGCGGCTGGGCGTGACTGCCGTGCCGGAGGCCGTGCGGCTGCAAATCGTCTCGCCGGGCGCTGAAACTGGCCGGCCAGAGCGGCTTCGACGTGTTGGCGACCGCTCCGGGCGCAGCGGCCGAAAAGTTCATCGGCCGCACCGATCGCAGCGGCTTCGTCCGCATTCCCCCCGGCGAACCGGCCTTGCGGATCCTGCTGGTCAAGCAAGGCCAGCAATTGCTGGCACGCTTGCCGCTGGTGACGGGGCTCGAGCCGGAAATGGTCGTCAGCGTGACGGGCGACCCGGGCCGGCTGGCTGCCGAGCGATTCCTGCTGGCCACGCGCGACTTGCTGATCGACACCGCGGCACGTCGCGAACTGCTGATCGGCCGCATCCGCAACCACCTGGAGCGCGACGAGGCGGCTAAAGCCCGCAAGCTCCAGGCGGAATTGAAATCGCTCGCCACCGAGGAGCGGCTGATCGCCGAGATCGAAATTCAGGAGCGGCAACTATGGCCCAAAGGCCGGCCCGCCGCCGGGCCGCTCGTGGCCGACTTCACCGAGCTGCGCGGTCTGGTTCAAAAGCACCTGGCCAAGGGGCCCATTGACGAGCTCGACTCTGAACTGGCCGAATGATCCGCTGCCGCCGGGTCCTGTGTCCGCCGCCGGAAGACATCGTGAACTGTTCTGAATGGACAGCCGCCGGGAAACCGCAGATGAACGCAGATCGGCGCAGATGAACGCAGATACAAGGAAGAACAAGGACGAGGAAGTTTGACAGGGCGACGTGTGTCAACGACCGCGAAAACGCATTGCGACTGACAAATCGGTTTCGGCTGCCCCGGTGTTCTTCGTCATCCCCCGTATCCCCTGCCGCATCCCCTCTATCCCCTTCTCTTCTTTCCCTGATCGCGAACCCGCGTCGATTGCGTTTTAAGCCAGCAGCGCGTCGACGGCGCGGCCTTTGCCGTCCTTGGTGACGTAGAACGGCCGCGATTCGGTCAGATAGGATTGGTCGGGCGGAATGCCCAGCGCGGTAGAGCGTGGCGTGAAAGTCGGTCACGCTGAGCGGGTTCTCGATCGGCACCATCGGATGCACGTCGGCCGTCCGGCCGTAGACCAGGCCCGGTTTGAACCCGCCGCCGAACATCAGGGCACAATTGGCGCTGCTGAAGTGGCCGTGAAAGCCGTACATGCTTTCCGTGGCCAGCGTCAGCTCGGCGCCCGATTGTCCTTCGGCAAAGCCGATCGGCTCGACCCCCGCCTTGGGCTGGTTGGCGATCGTGCGGCCGAACTCGCTGGCGATCACCACCAGCGTTCGCTTGAGCAGCCCGCGATCGTGCAGATCGCGGATCAATTGGGCGATCGGGCCGTCGATCTGCTTCTTCATTTCGGCCAGCCGGACGCGGCCGTTCTCGTGGGTATCGAAACCCCGGAACGCCCCGTATTGATACTCGACCTGCACGAACCGCGCCCGGCTTCCACCAGTCGCCGGGCCAGCAGCAGCCCGTGCCCGAAGCGCTGGCCGAAGTAATAGTTCTTGTCGAGCAAGTCGGCGGCGGCGATTTTCGGTTCGTAGGCGGCGATCGTCTCGGGCCGCTCGTCGCGGGCATAGTCGAAGGCCCGTTTGACCGGCGAATCCATCATCGCCCGGGCCTGCCCGATCATGTTCATGTAGCCGGCCGTTTTGTCGCTGCCGCGCAAGGCGTCGGCCGAAAGGCGATGCACGCTCTCCAGATACTTGATCCGCCGATCCAGCCGCTGGCTGTCGATACCCGCTGCTGCGTGCAGCGTGGCCAGGCCGGCGGTCGGATCGGGAATCATGAACGGCGGCGTGCTGCAGGCCATAAAAGCCGGGGCCGACGTACTCGTGGATGAATTGCTTTTCGGTGTCGCTGGTGTCGATGTCGCGGCCGATGTAGATGTAGGGCGGCACATTGGCGGCCCGCGGCCCGAGCGTGCGGGCCACCGCCGCGCCGAAGCTGGGCGCTTTCACCCCGACCGGAAACAGATAGCCGGTCATCATGTAGTACTGCGCCTTGAGGTGCACGGCGCCGAACTTGGTCTCGCTGGTCAGGCTGCGGACCAGCGTGCCGTGCTTCATGACCGAGGCGATGCCCTCGAGTCCTTCGCCGAACTCCAACCCGTCGACCGACGTGGGAATCTTGGGGCAAGTGCCCAACAGTTCGCTCCCCTTCATGCCGGCCGTAAAGGGCGTGTACTGCTTGGTGTCCCAGGTGTCGTTCTGAGCGACTCCACCGGGCAGCCAGATGAAGATCACGGCATCGGCCGCTGGCGCAATTTCTTGGCCTGTTCGACGGCCAGCGCGGCGGCGCGAGCGACGCAGGCGCGGCGGCCGCGCCACGACAGCGCCGCGCCGGCTGCCAGGCCTTGCCGCACGAACTCCCGACGATGGATGCTGCCCGCCATGCTGTTTGTCTTTCTGCTTTCATCCGCTGCGAACCCGCGCCCGGCGAGTTCCGCATCTGCTTGCCGCGTCACTTGATGAACTGAAACTCCGGGCTGGCCAACAGCGCCCAATACATGTCCCTGCGCGCCCTCGGATAATTCGGCCGAGCCGGCCAATAGCGCCTGGCCGAGCCGCTTCTCTTCGCTGGATGCCGGCCGGCTGAGCACGCTGCGGTAGACCCGGTCGGTCAGTTTCTTCAGATCCTGATTGCGCAGCGGCTTGGCCAACAGCGGGCTGGTGTCGATGGCTTCGTGAATCTCGCGGCCGTTCACCAGTTCGAGAGCCTGCACGATGGCCACGTCGTCTCCCCGGCCGGTGCTGATCTCGCCCCGCGACGCCGGCTTGCCCAGCGCTCGGGCCAGCGCCGTGATCCGCGAGTCGAGGAACGCCCGTTCGCCCGGCGCCAATTCGCCGGCGGTTGCCATCCGCATGCTGTCCAGCACTTGTTCGGCTGTCAGGCGGCGCAGGGCGGGCGAGCGAAAGGCGCGCGGCTCGGCCGGCGCGGTCGGATCAAAGCGATCGGCAAGCTTGGGGTCGAACGGAAGCTGATAGGTGCGGCTGGTCAGGATCAAGCGGATGGTGTGCTTGAGGTCGCAACCGTGCGCGACGAAATCCCGCGCCAGCCAATCGAGCAGCTCCGGGTGCGAAGCGCCGCGGTCGGGGCGGTAGTCGTCGACCGGCTCGAACAGGCCCAGGCCGAGGTAGCGCTTCCACAGCCGATTCACGATCGACTTGGCAAAACGGGCATTCGCCGGATCGGTCACCAGCGTGGCCGCCAGGTGCAGTCGGCCGGCGAGTTTCGTCGGCACCACGGCCGGCGCGTCGGGCAGCTCGAAGGGGAACCGGGCCGGCACATACTGGCCGCTCTGCACGTCGCAGCGGATGCGCTCCACGTCGTGCGGCGCAAACAGGCCGGCAAAGCCCAGGAAACGCTCCTGCGTCCACTCGGGGTTTTCGAAGTGGTCGTGGCAACTGGCGCACTTCATCGACGTGGAAAGGAACACCTGGCCCACGTTGGCGGCCGTTTGCAGCGTGACGGTGTGGTCTTCGTTGCGGATGTACTCGATCCGGTACGCGTGCCGAAGATGTCTTCCACCTCGGCCGGTTTGTGGCCGGGCATCGTCGGATCCAGCAGTTCGGCCACCATCACGTCGTAGGGTTTGTTTTCGGCAAAGCTATCGAGCAGCCATTGGCGATAATTGCCGTGCGTGGGAATGCCCCCCTGGGCCAGCACCGTCTGGCTGGCCAGGGCATCCTCCCAAAACGGCGTCCAGTGGGCGGCGTAGTCGGCCTTGCGGGCGAGCAATTGATCGATCAGCTTGACCCGTTTTTGCGGCGACGAGTCGACCAGGAAGTGATTCAACTCCGCGAGCGAAGGGATCGCGCCGGTCACGTCGAGATACACCCGGCGGGCAAACGTGGCCTGGTCGCAAAGCTCTGCCGGCCGGTCCTGGGGAGCAAACTTCGACCAGCCCGCCACGATGTATTGATCGATTGGGTTGTCCGCCGGCGCGTCGACCTGGGGGGGCTCGGCCAGCGGCGGCAACAGCTTGAGACGCTCGGCCCGGCGTTCGACGAGCAGCGATTCGCTGTTGCCCTTTGCGCGATCGGCAGTCGTTGCCGTCGCGCCGGCCGCCGCCACCGGGGGCGTCTTGGCGGAGCTCGGCGCCGTGGGCCAGCGGAGCGGCACAGAGCGCGACCGCCGCCAGAGTCATCGCGGCAAGTCACCGAGCGTGTGCCGACTCATACACTCAGGCACGACGGCCGCGAGACGGGGGAGGCAATTCTGCCGCCCTTCCCCCAGCCCCTAGCCCCTAGCCCCTTTCTTCCTCACTTCGTCGAGTTATACGACGGTCCGTTGATGTCGGAGTCGGCCAGGATTTCGAAGATCACGGCCAGCTTTCCCGGCACGCCGTTGCCGACGCGGAGCGTGTGCGGCGAGTACCGCACGTATTCCTTGTGGAAGGGATCGTAGAAACGGTCCCCTTTCTGAAAGATCGGCCGGTACTCGGCCATCTCGCCGAACCAGGCCGGGCCGACCACCTGGGCCGGGATCCAGTGCCCCGTCCCCTTCTTGTCGACCAGGTAGAACTCGGGGTAGTTGTGGCCGGCGGCCGTGCCGTCGACCCAGACGGTCCGAGCGCCGATATTGGTGATCCGGCACATGCTGACGAACAGCGCGCTCAGCTCTTCGCAGTCGCCCGTGCGATTCTCGACCGCGAACAACGCGCCGCGGAAATCGCCCCGCTCGAACTTCACATTGTCGCGCGTCCACTGCCAAAACGAGCGGACTTCTTCCCAGGCGCCCTCCTCGGCCGACTCTTTGCGCAGGCCCTCGGCCAGCGAAACGATTTTCGGATGCTTCGTCTCCAAGCCGGGCGTCGTGCCGCTGATCTGATCGCGAATCTCCGGCGGCGCCTGCTTGGGCAGGCTCAACTCTTCCGGCGGCAGCACGAACTGCATGCGATAGCGCGTCACTTCGTACAACCGCTCCACGAAGGCTGATTCGCCCTCGGCGATCGAGGCAATTTGCAGCTTGAGCATCGCCCGCTGGTTTGGGAACACGCTCTGACTGATGCGGGCCCCGGGCGTGACCTTCTCACTGAGCAGCCGCACTTCTTGCTCGGGCCAGTCCATTGGAATCGGACCGATCGCCGTGACGTTGTTGAGCTTGCCACCGCTGGCTTCGACGCGGAATCCGACCTTGATGCGATAGGTGCGCGGATCGGTGTAGTGCAGCGCCGGATCTTTGACCACTTTCTGCGTGGCCGTCTTCAGCCGCGCCGTGGTCTTGCCATTTTGATCCGCCTTGGCCGAAGCCTCGATGGCTTGCGACTCGGCCAACTCCAGGTCGACGACTTCGACCTCGTCGTCCGCGGTTTTCGGGTCGGGCGTGGGAGCCTTGGTGTCGGTGTTGGCGGGAACCGGCGCTTGGGCGGCGACCGGTCGGCCCGGTGTTGCCCAGGCGAGAAAACACGCCAGGGCGCAGCAGACGAATCGCGTGAACATGGGTCGCAACATGCCGACAAGACCTCCGGCTGCACGGGTGGGCCGCTCGCCCGTTGTTGGAATGGGGGCAACGGGCAATATGGTCAGTATGTTGCAGATGGCTTAGTTTGTCAAAAACTCTCGGGAATTCACGGGTGGCTGAGGGCCCCTATGCGATGGTAACCCGCAATAGCGGGCGGTCAATGACCGCCGGCGCGGCGATTCCCTCCGCTACAAACGTTGTCGCCGCTGCAATTGGAGGTCCGCGCCACCCCCGGCCGTCGCCGCCGGCGATTGGGGGATCGTTCAAGTGCGGGCCGGTCGCGCCGCTGCCCAGGTCCAGTGCCGATCACTCGTTTGCTGCACGGTTTCGGCGGCAAACCCCAAGGCCACGACCAGCGATCGGATTTCGTCCAGGTCGAGCGCTGCCCGGAGCGAGTCGTCGAACATCCGCCGTTGATGCCGGTTCGCGCCACCGGCGTACGTTTCGACCAACTGCCGCACGGTGGCATCGTCGGCCGGGCGGAGCAAGTCGCGGACGAAAATCCGCCCGCCGTCGGCGGTCACTCGGACCGCTTCGGCCAACACGCTGTGCGGATCCGGAATGTGGTGCACGATGCTATTTGAGATCACTGCCGCGAACGCACGGTCGGCGAAGGGCAGTCGCTTGCCGTCGACCAGTTCGGTGCGGATTTGCGCAGTCAGCCCGGCGCGGCGAATATTCTTGTCGGCCAGTTCGAGCATGTGTCGGGCCAGGTCGATCGCCAGCACGCGGACGGCCGGATCCTGCCGGCACAGTTCGATCGGGATTTGGGCCGTGCCAGTGCCCAGGTCGAGCGATTTCGCCGGCAATTGGCCCGGTGGACAGCAGATCGGCGACGAACCGCCGATTCACTTCGACATGGTCCATCGCGTCGTAATCGCGGGCCTCATCGGCCGAGTCCATGACTTCCGTTTCGAGCACGCGCTGGAGCATCGCTAGCGTTCCGTCGATCCGCGTTCCGATTTCCGAAGTCCCCCTGACCCACCAACCCCAACCTAGCAGCATCACGGCCGAAGCCGCCGTAAGCGATGGCCAGCACGTACGGCGACGGGCCGAATCGGTTCCGGGCAAGTTCCAGGGCAAGCCGATGGGAGTGCCCGGCTGCACGGAGTGAATGACGCCGAAAAAACTGCCCACGGCCGCGAGCGCCAGAAACGCGGCCGCCGCCGACAGCCGGCGATCGATCAGCGCCGCCAGGTCGAGCCCCACAGCAGGCTGGTGATGACGAATCCGCCCTCCCAGCAGCCGCAGCGTGGCGAGTTGCTGGGCGAAGAGCAGGCTGAGCGTTTCGAGGCCGGCGTGGGTTTCGGCCAGCAGATTGTCGACGAAGATCATCACCAGATAGGCCATGGCCGGCACGCAAGCCAGGGCCACGGCCGGATAATGGCGCTGGGGCGTGGCTGCAAAACTCTGCGCCGTGATCTCCAGGCCGATGAAAACCAAAATCGGATAAACGGCCGCCAGCGGCAGCAGGGAGTAGATCGTGGAAAAGTAGCCGATGATGCCCGCCCCGCCGACGAACAGCGCCGTGGCCAACGTGTAGGCGGCGCGTCCGCCCATCGTTTTGTAGGCCGGATGGCCGATGTAGGGCGTGGTCTGAATCACGCCGCCGCACAGGGCGGCCACCAGCGTGGCCAGCCCTTCGACCGCGATCACCTGTCCCGTGTCGTAATCGTCGCCGGCCGCCGCGGCGCTCTCGCTGCAATCGATGCCGCCGACGACCGTCGCCAGGGCAAACGGAATGGCGACGGGCAAATAGCCGAGCGACGCGCTCAGGGCCGACGCCCAATCGCCGCCGAGCGCGGCCAGCCACTCGTGGGAAACCAGACCGAGGCCACGGGCAAGCCGGCCGGCTCGCGGCCACCCGACCAATGCATCAGGTAGTAGATCAAGCTGCCGACGATCAGCGCGCCCAACGCGCCGGGATGCGCAGCGGCAGCTCGACGCGCGCCACGAGCGTCGTCAGGATGATGGCCAGAGCGATCAAGCCCACGATCGGATCGTGCAGGATGTCCAGCAGCGGGATGAAGCTGATCAGCACCAGGGCCACGGCGCTGAGCGAACCCAACAGGCCGGCCCGCGGAAACAGCCGGCGAACCCAGCCGGCCCCCGGCGCACAACCAGTTTGAACAGGCCGCTGGCCAGCAGCGTGCAAATGCCTATCTGCCAGGTGAAATGCGCCGCGGCCCGGACGTCGAGCCCCTGGCGCTGCGCTTCCTGGAAGGCCGGGCCCAGCACGAACAGCGCGATGCCGAACGTGCCCGGCGTATCGAGCCCCAGCGGCATGGCCGTGACGTCCGTCCGCCCGCTGCGCCGCGCCAGCCGAAATGCCATCAGGTGTAGACCAGATCGCCGAACAGCACTCCGAAGGCGGTGCCGGGAATCATGTAGCGGAGCGAGAACTCGGCCGGCACGCCCTTGCATGGCCAACAGCGAGACCAACAGCACCAAGGCGGCGATGTTGTCCAACATCAGCCCGAAAAAGGCGTTTATGTCCCCCGCGTGTGGCCCAGGTGTAGCGAACTGCGGCGGGCGGCTGCGGCACGGCAATCCTCGGTTGGCGCGTTTCTGGACCGGCTCCGCTGGAACTGGTCCCAGATGATAGCGGTTTGCCGTGGGGACCGGGAAGCGTCGCGACCGGATCGCCCACCTACCCACCCGAGCGGGGTAGTTCGCTTCGGCAGCGACGGTCGGCGGGGCCCGGCAGCCGCCCCCCTCCGCCGGCCGCGGGAAAACCCTTGGGGACCGAAGCCCGATTCGGGGGGCAGTCGCATCCGGGCCCCCTTTGCACCGGCGACCTCTGGCCAGATTCGGCGAAAATTTTCGCCCCTTGACAGGTAGCAGCGGACCACTCGGGCGTGTGCTATAATCCTCCCGCGGAACGCTTTAACGCTCACCGAGAACCACCGGGGACTGGGCCAATCTTGCGCAGTCCCCGGGCGAAGAATTCAGGATTGTCTCCCGCTCTCCAGGCAGGTCTCGGGTAGGCACTTAGCACCAGCGCGGGCGGCGCGGACAGATTTTCGGCAAATCGCAGAACTACTCCGCAAAATCGCACGTAGCAACAGATGGGTAAGGCAATCGACAACCCGCAGTCGCAGGCGCTCGCTGCCGGCGAGTTGGCCAGTCTCTCCGACGAGGAGTTGCTGGCTCGCTATCGGAAGTTACGGCGACCGGCCAGGCTTTCGCGGCGATCGTGCATCGGTACGAGAGGGAACTGTTTAGCTACCTAAGACGATATTTGGGCGACGCGACCATGGCCGAGGACGCGTTTCAGGCGACTTTTTTACAAGTCCACCTGAAATGCGATCAGTTCGAAGAAGGCAGGAAATTCCGGCCCTGGGTTTACACCATCGCCACCAATCAGGCGATCGATGCGCAGCGCAGGAATAAGCGCCACCGCAACATCAGCCTGGACCGCAATAGCAAACCCGAAGGACAGGACGACGTGGGGTCGCTCATCGACCTGCTCGTCAGCAAGGAGCCCAATCCCGAATTCCGCCTCGACGAATCGCAGCGGCGAGATTGGATTCGTGAGGCGGTGGAACAGCTGCCCGATCAATTGCGCGGCGCGATCGAGTTAGTCTATTATCAAGGCATGAAGTACCGCGAGGCGGCCGACATTTTGCAGATTCCCGTGGGCACCATCAAGAGCCGGCTGCACTCGGCAATCCTCAAGCTCAACCAGTCGTGGACCGAAGATCAACCCTCCCGCGGCCAGTAGCCTTAACCTCCCCCCAAGCTGAAGAACAGCGAACTTAGACATGCGAGAAGATCTCGTAGGTTACTTGATTGGTGCGCTCGAGCCGCATGAAAGCGCGGCTGTCGAAGCGCAGTTGACGCGTGACGACGGTTTGCGGCGCAACCTGGAACTCTTGCGCCGCAGTCTGTCGATTCTGGAAAGCCATCGCGAGTCGTTCGATCCGCCCGGCGGATTGGCGGCCCGCACTTGCCAGTTCGTGGCCGTGCAAGTCAATACGACGCTGGCCCCGGTGCCGGCGTCCAGCCGTTGGCGGATGGCCGATCTGGTGGTCGCGGCCGGTATCTTCATTGCCGCGTCGATGCTGTTTTTTCCGGCGATCTACCACAGCCGCTACTCCTCGCAGATCGCCAATTGCGAGAACAATCTGCGCCGGATCAGCCAGGCGCTGGCCGAATACAGCGGTTTGCACCACGGATATTTTCCCGGCCTGTCGCCCGAAGGACCGCAGTCGGCGGCCGGGGTTTATGCCGTGAAGCTGATGGACGACGGCCTGGTCAAAGAACCTCAATGGTTCGTCTGCCCCGCGTCCCCGCTGGCGGAGAAGGTCGATCAATTCCACGTGCCCTCGCTCAACGATCTGCGCACCGGTTCCGCGCGATAAACTCGCCGAGATGGAGCGATCGATGGGGGGCAGCTACGGATACAACCTGGGCTACCTCGGCGAAGACGGCAGGTACCACCCCACCAAGAATTTGCATCGTAAGAACTTCGCCATCCTGGCCGATGCCCCGGTTGTGGGTGAGAACGTGAAGCCGTACAGCTTGAATCACGGCGGCTGGGGGCACAACGTGCTGTTCGAGGACGGCCACGTGGATTATCTCAAAGCCTGCAACGCCGACGGCTGCAAGGACAATATCTTCCTGAATGACCAGGGAAGAATGGCTGCCGGCATTCACCGCGACGACGCGGTGATCGGCCCCAGCGCAGCGCATCCTCTGATTACGCCGGTCAGCGACCGTAGCGGCCGATAGTCGAGCCGCCGCTGGGCGGATCTTTAGACGCCCAAGAGCAGGCGCCGACCCCCGGCCTCAAGCCGCCGTTGCTTTTTTTCGACAACGACGCCCTGACGGTGGTGGTGATTTCGCCCCGCGACGTCGGCCGCAGTTCGCCGCTCGCTAATTCGGGCAAGCCGTTGCCGCAGCTTGGGTTGGGCCAGGAACAGCCGCGCCCTAGCGGGTCGGCGGAAAGCGACCGGCATCGGCTTTGCTTTGCTTTCCGGGCGAACCAATCGCTGCGGCTCATCGGCAGCGGGAGAGCCCTGGTCCCCTCGGGCTCTCCCGCCCGCCCTGAAGCGAGCCGCTCGGTGAGCGGTTTTCTCCCCGTCAACCTGGCCCCCACGCTGATCTCGCATGCATTCTCGCGAACTGGTCGAAGTTGCCGCAATGGTCGCGGCGCATGGTCCGGTGCTGGTCGAAGGACCGGGCCGGATTTCGTCGTCCGCCTTGCACCAATATTGGGCCGCTTCGAAATGCCGGCTCGACCGCTGGCTGCGTGCGCTGAAGAAGTTCGCCGCGTGCGATCATGACGAAGCAGCGGACAGGGCCGCGCAGGGCGACGAAATCCGCGCGGTCCTGGAAGAAATCCTGGTGGCTGAAATCGCGCTGCGCGTTTGGACCGCCGTGCTCTACGCCTACGATCGGCGGCGCAAAACCGACGAGGCCGAACCGATCGCCCGCAGCATTCTGCTGGGCCATCTGGACGTCCGACAGCGGGCGCTGGCGCTCTTGATCCATTCTCCGCTCATCTCCGCCGAAGAGGCCGTGCAGCTGAATCGGCTGCGTCGCCGGGCGGAGCGCTGGACCGACCTGCTCTTGGGCTACCTCGGCCAACACTATCCGGTGCGCGATTTGGCTTTCGAACCGGATCGCTGCTCGGAGTTCGCGGCCGACTTGCGACACGAACAACGCAAAGCGGCCGGCGAGCAGGCCTGGCGGCTGGCCCTGGCCTCGTTGCGGGTGGCGTTCCGCACGGATTCTTCCCAGGCGAGCGGCGTCGCCGACACGAATCTGGACATCGCCGGCAGCATCCTGGCCTGCTTCCCTGCCGAATTGTTCAACGCCACCGGCGAGCTGCACAAGCTCTGGCTGGTGCGATTGTCGCACGCCGTCAACGACGCGCAGGGAATGCTCGACGAGCTGCTCACCGTCGAGCCGCCCACGCAGGCGTCGGACGCTGGCGTGAGCTTCGCCCGCGCGCGGGGCGACGGACCGCATCGGCGATTCTAGGCGCAGGATCGTTTTGCCCGCCGACGCTGGCCGCTCGTTCGACGGATGAGCGGAAAACTGCGTGCCGCGATCGGGCAGGCCGCTTTCATTCGACTGCGCCGACGCTCTTTGCCGGTAACTGCGCAGGCGCCCTGGACGACACGGACCCGCTGTTGGCCGGCGGGTTGTAGTTGACGGGCGTCTTGTCGCTGCTGTACCAGGGCTCGGGCAGCGATGGCTTTGTCAGACAGCCGGATGCGGCCGGAAGAATCGCCAGTAACAGAATCGGCGAAATGCGCATAACGCTCCGCTCCATTTTGGCCGGATCGTACCCCGTCAGCCCGGCCTGCGAAACGCCAATTTCGAACGGGACCACGACCCCGCCGCGGACGATCTTTGCATCCGCGCAGGAAGCGGTAGGCTACAAGGGCGCCTGGGGCACCGGAACTGCCCGGGGCGCGGCAAAGTCCATCTCCTCGCCGGATCCTTTCGGTGCCGGCGCGCCTAAAAAACGAGAAGAGGTGCAGGATGTTCAGCAGCTATCGGCCGCGGCTCTGCGCACTGTCGGTCACCGTGCTCCTGGCGAATCTCGCTTCGGCCCAGTCGCAGCGGCCGCGCACGCTGCAGAGCGACGCCGAGCAAGCGGCCGAAGAGCAAGTCGTCAACCGCTTGAAGAAACAGGTCAGCGGCAAATTCGTCAATCAACCTTTGCCGCGAGTTCTGGAGCATTTCGCCCGGGCGGCCGAGGTCACGATTCGGCTCGACGCCAAGGCTCTGGAAGATGCCTCGATTGGGCCGGAAACTTCGGTCACGTTCGATGCCGCGAACGTCACGCTGCGCAGCGCTGAAATCGATGCTCGGCCCGCTGGATCTGACCTGGATCGTCAAGAACGAAGCGGTCTTGGTGACAACTCCCGAGAAGGCGGGCAATGAATTGATTACCAAAGTCTATCCGGTCTACGACCTGGTGACCGCCGGCCAAATCAACTACAAATTCAGCGGATATCAGCCGCTGATCGAGTTGATTACCTCGACGATCGCCCCGACCACCTGGGACGAAGTCGGCGGACCCGGGGCGATTCACGGATTTCGCGCGTCGGCGGCGCTGGTCGTGTCGCAGACATTCGAGGTCCACGAGTCGATCGGTCCGCTGCTGAACGTCTTGCGCCGTGTCCGCGACGACCAGCACATCGCCCACGAGGAGCCGACGCGGCAGCGCGGATCAAGATCGCCGGGTGCAGTTCGCGCCAGCCGATCGGCGGCCCCGCCGGCGGCCCCGGCGACGGTCTTGCTCACGCCGAACGTCTACGACTGATTGAGTCCAACGGCGCCACCTGAGCGCGGCAACTCGGAGTCTACTTTCGCACCGAGGCGTTGCCGGCCGTGGGGAAATCGTCGGGCAGCTTCGTCTGCGTCACTTTGCCGGTGGCCGCCCATTCCGTGCCGCGCTGCAGGGTGGTGATGAACCCGACGCATTGCATGGCGTGCGGGCTGTGCCCCATCGGCGTGTGAAACACGCGCCCTTTGCCGTAGTCCAGCACCATGATCATCGGATTGTGCTCGCCGTCGCCGCCTTGATTCTTGTCGGCATAGGCCGTGGCCAGCACCTTCATGTTCTCGGCCGGTCCGCGCAACCGGTCGTACAGCTCGTCGCTGGCGTGCATCCAGGCCGGGGGCATGCCGGCCGTGATCGGGTGTTCGGGGCCGCGAAGCACGACTTGAAAATCGTGCTGGGCTCCGTGGCTACCGCCGCCGCCGGGTTGCGTGTCGCGGACGAACTGACCGTCGCGAAACCGCACGTAGGGGCCCCATTTCTCGTTGCGCCCGCCCCAGCCGCCCAGACCGATCATCTCGTTGTACTCTTTCCAATTCGGAAACGAATTGTCGGCCGCATGCACGATCACCAACCCGCCCCCGCCGCGCACGAAGTCGACCAGGGCCTGCTGCGTGTCAGCCGGCCAATCGGCGCCGTTGTAGTTGGAGAGCACGACCTGATAGGCGGCGAAGTCGGGCTTGAATCCGGTCGTGTCCTGGGGCGGCGCCGTGGCCACGTCCACCTGGAACAACCCGGGCTCCTCCAAGGCCTTCTTCAGCAGCGGCGTGGTTGACCGCCAGTCGTGATTGTTCTGGCCGTCGACGATCAGCACCTTGATCGGATCGGCGGCCGAGGCCAGCGTGCCCAGGCAGAAAAGGCTGCAAACGGCAACAAGGCTGCGGATCGACATGGATGGATTCTCCCAAAGTGGTTTGTGCAGGGCGTGTGCGACCGGTCCGTCTCTCGATTGGCACCAAGGAAGCTAGTTTAGAGCCGGCTGCGGCCGCTTGCCACCTGTGGAATGAACTTCCCGCGTTTTGTTGCCGCGGCAGTGGGTAGCCGGACGTGTCCGTCTGGGCTACCCGGCTGAAATCCCGCCGCCTGGCGGCGACGTGTTGCCGATCAATCCAACAGCCGCCAGCAGCGCTCGGCGATCAGGTGCGCAGGCGCGGCGAGGCGGTCGGGATGCACCAGATGGCCGAGGATTTCCAGGCTGTCGACCAGCCGCGGGCCGGAGCGGTTGAAGTAGGCATTGCCATCGATGGCCAGTACGCGGCCGTTCTGCACCGCGCTGAGCCCCGCCCACCCGGGCTGCTGTTTGAGTATCCGCCACTCACGCAGGGTGCGGTCCAGATCGAAACCGCAAGGCAGCACGAGCATCACCTGCGGATCGTACGCGGCCAGGTCGTGCCAGGAGACATACGAACTGTGCCGGCCGCTGTGCGTCAGGTCGTGACGTCCGCCGGCCAGTTGGACCATCTCGGGCACCCAGTTGCCCGACAGCATCAGCGGATCGAGCCACTCGACCAGTGCCACGCGTGGGCGCCGGTCGGCGGGCACGTCGGCGGTGGCCGAACGGACCGTCTCGATCCGCGCGGCGAGTTGCGTTTTCAAGTTGGCCGCCGGCAATGCGGCGCCGGTGGCAATGCCGAGAGTCTCGACGTCCGCCAGCACATCGCCCAACGACTGAGGATTGAGCGCGATGATGCGCGCCTGGGCCAAGGCGGGCCGGCTGGCCACGGCCTCGAGGACGTCGGCGTAGCGCACGGCGCAAACATCGCACTGGGCTTGGGTCACAATCAGGTCGGGCCGCAATGCCGAGAGCCGATCGATGTCGAGCTCGTACAGTGCGGTCGACTTCTCGGCGAGCGCGCGAACCTGCCGGTCGATTTCGCGGCTCGACGCGGCGGCGTCGACGTGGCACCGGGTAACGCGCGGCTTGTCGGCCGCTCGCGGCGGGTAATCGCACTCGTGGCTGACCGCAACGATGTTTTCGTCGAGTGCCAGCGAGAACAGGATTTCCGTCGCGCTCGAGATCAGCGAGGCGATTCGCATCGGAATGCAACGTTGCCCGGATGCGACGAACGGATTAGAAGCGCCGACACGATCGTCGGCGGCGGATACAGGCCAGGGCGGCGATTCCCACAATGCCGGCCAAAATCAGACCGGACGGCTCGGGCGTGGTGACGGGAAGAGTCCCCGATCCGCCAAAGAACGGATTGATCCCGCTGGGCATGATTCCCAGGACTCCGCCACCGCCGAATCGAGGCGCCTCATTGCTGGTGAAGCCGAAGATGGAGCTCTCCTTGCCCGCGGTGAGTTTGTGCGACGCCCCAACCTGGAAGTAAGCCGCGAACGGTCCCGAGTCGTCCACCGAACTGGGCGAAACCAACCCGGCGTTGGCACTCGTCGATTGTGGGTAGAGCGCGTACGGCGACGATGTGGCCTGGGTCACCAGCGCCAATCCGTTGAATGTGCCCCAGTTGACCGCATCGCTAATGTTGATCGATACGTTGGCCACCTGGAGCGTATTGGCTGTGTTGTTGACGACTTCATAAAGGTACAGGTAGTTTCCAGGCGTCGCCGAACCGCCGGGAACGGGAGTCGAAACCGCGTTGGAGAAATGGCTATAGATCGCGGCAAAGGTCGGGTCGCTCAGGCCGCCGCTAACCACCGCAAAATCAACAATGCCACCGCCACCGCTCATCGGGGCATTTCCGCTGTAGCCAGCCAAGTAACCGGCCTGAGCGGGGGTGCCCAAGAGGGAGCAACAGACGACCAGCAAAACCGCTGCGAGCAAGCGGCCCGATCGGCCGCCGATCATGGCGCACACGGCGCTCCAAACGCGACCGGACTCGAATGTCGGCTTTACCGAATGAGCGATCGAGGCGTCACGCTCATTTTTGACGAACTTGAAAATGGTTGTACACATAAAAACCACGGATGTCCTATCTGGATGCAATCAATGCTTGGCTGGTGAGAAAATCGACCGGGAATTGAGTCCACTCGCGTGCAATGCGCACGAAGCGAAGATCCCAGGATCAGCCGAAAAGACCCTGCCCACGCAAAGTGCGTTGGGGCGTCCGCAAGAAAGAAAAGGGCCTAAAGCGTGCTGATGGTCGCACGAGCTACGAGAAGATTCAGTAGCGGCCCTAAATTCACGTCAAATGCGGCCAATGGTCAGAAGAGGGACGCTTCATCCCCCATTACTATGCCTAAGCTAACACCACGTCGAACTCATTACAATAGCCTAGCCAAATTTTTTTGACATTTTTTCTGAGCCGCTTGGCGAGCCCGTTTCGAGCGCTGGCTGCCGCCGGGCAAAAACAGGGGGTAAAAGAAGATCCTGGCCGGAATCGAGCCCTTTCAGCATCTGGGTGGCGCGCTCCCCCTGAAAACGGCCGCGGCCATCAATGGTCCGGCGAGCGGTGGCCCAGTTTCTCACGCTTCGTGGCGATGTAGCGGGCGTTGTGTTCGTTGACCGGTGGCACGATTGGCACCTGGTCGACCACTTCCAGGTCGAAACCCGTAAAAGCGTGGATTTTCTTGGGATTGTTGGTCAGCAGCCGGATTCGGGTCAGCCCCAGGTCTTTGAGCAGTTGGATGCCGATGCCGTAGTCGCGGATGTCGGCCTGATAACCCAGGGCCAGATTCGCTTCGACCGTGTCGAGCCCCTGATCCTGCAAGGCGTAGGCTTTGATCTTTTCGATCAGCCCGATGCCGCGGCCCTCCTGCGGCAAATAGACCAGCACGCCGGCACCGGCCTGGCCGATCATTTCCAAAGCCATGTCGAGTTGATCGCCGCAGTCGCAGCGGAGCGAGGCCAGCACGTCGCCCGTGAAGCAGGCCGAGTGGACGCGGACGAGCGGCACGGGCACTTTTTCCACGTCCCCCAGCACCAGCACGAACGGGTTTTGGCTCTCGTATTTCACGCCGTAGAAGATCAGCTTGAACTGGCCATGCCGGGTGGGTAGCCGGGCTTCGGCCACGCGGTACACGAGCTTCTCGCGAATCCGGCGATAGCGGATCAGTTCGTCGATCGAAATGATTTCCAGGTGGTGCTCTGCGGCCAGGGCGAAGAGCAGGTCGCGCGTGGCCCGGTCGCCGCTGGGTCCGAGGATTTCGCACAGCACTCCGGCCGGCGAGAGGCCGGCCAGGCGGGCCAGGTCGACGGCGCTTTCGGTGTGACCGGCCCGGCGCAGGACCCCCCCTCCTTGGCCTGGAGCGGAAACAGGTGGCCGGGCCGGACGAAATCCGTCGGCTTGCTGGTCGGGTCGACGATGGCCTGGATGGTCATCGCCCGTTCCTGGGCGGTGATGCCGGTGCGGCACTTTCGGTGGTCGATCGGCACCGTGAACGAAGTGCCCAAAGGAGCGGTGTTCGACTCGACCATCGGGTTGAGCTTGAGCCGGTCGCAGACGTCGGGCAACAGGGGCATGCAGAGCTGGCCCCGTCCGTGGGTGATCATGAAGTTCACGATCTCGGGCGTGACTTTTTCGGCAGCGCAGATGAAATCGCCCTCATTCTCCCGATCCTCGGCGTCGACCACGATGACGATTTCGCCCCGGGCAATCGCCTCGACCGCGGCATCGATCGTCGAAAATTCAGCCATCAGGTAAGACTCTCAGGTTCGAGCGTTCACGGCTTTTTGGTTCGCGGATTCCGATACACATCTTCAAATGCACGGCTACCTGGTTCAAGCTATCGGAGAAAATCCTCAGCCCTCGATCCTCCGGCCAAGGGTCCATCGCCCCGTGCTGCGGCCTTTTCTCGAGCCGCGATTTGTTATTATAGATGAGCGACACCGGGCCGCCAGGAGCGCTCTCGCCTTGGGCGGCCCGAAGGGGACAACCGCACTTGCCCTGGCACTCTTCACTGCTGGCAGAGAAAAAAATGCATCGAGCAAGGTTCGTCCAGACAGCGTTGGCTTGGGCGGCGCTGCAGGCGGTTTGCCACCTGGCCGGCTCGGCGGCGGCCGAGGACAAGTTCCGGGAATTTCGGGATGAAACGTATGTCCAGCGCGATGGGCAATCGCTCCAAGCCGACATTCTCGTTCCGCAGGGGGACGGCCCGTTTCCCGCGGTGCTGGTGGTGCATGGCGGGGCCTGGATGACGGGTAATAAATCCAAGATGGCGCACGTGGCCACGGTGCTGGCCGAGCATGGCTATGTGGCCTGCGCGATCAACTACCGTTTGGCGCCCAAGCACCCCTTTCCCGCGCAGATCGAGGATTGCAAAGCGGCGATCCGCTGGCTGCGCACCAATGCCGAGCGTTTCCGGATCGACCCGGAGCGAATCGGCGGATTCGGCTATTCGGCGGGGGGCCACCTGGTGGCCCTGCTCGGCACGACGGACGCCGAATCGGGCCTGGAAGGCGGCGATGCGCCCGCCGATGGTCCCAGCACCCGGATTCAGGCGGTGGTTGCCGGCGGCGCTCCGTGCGATTTTCGCGGAATCGAGCCCAACAATCAGCGGTTGTCGTATTGGCTGGGGGGCAGTCGGGCGGAAAAGCCGCAGGCGTACGAGCTCGCCTCGCCCGCCCGCTTCGTCACCAAGGACGATCCGCCGATCTTCTTTTTTCATGGCGAAGACGACACGCTTGTGCCGCTGGGCAGCCCCCGAGCCATGCAAGCAAAATTGAACACCGTCGGCGTGCCCTGCGATCTGTTTACCGTGCCCAAGGCCGGGCACATCGAAACGGTTCGCGATCCGGCCGCCACGAAAGCGGCGATCGAATTCCTGGACAAACACCTGAAGAAAAAGGATGAAGGATGAAGGCGGAAGGATGAAAAACGAGGAGGAGCAATCAGGACATAAGTGGCGCTTTTGGTTCGGGACATGGGTCGCGCGCTGAGCCGACTGCCCGCTTTCTCCGCTTTCGTCGTTTTTCATCCTTCATCCTTCATCCTTCCGCCTTTATCCTTCATCCTTCTGCCTTCATCCATTTCCCATGCTTGACCGCGAGGAATACGTCGAGCAGGCACACTTCTTTCGCTCGTTGAAAGAGCGAATCGAGGAGGGAATTCCGACCCAGGATCTGCTGGCGAGCGTACGCGAGGAAATCCTGGCCACCACCAAGTTGCCGATGGCGATCGACTACATGGCCGGCGAATTGCGGCTGCACGGCGTGTTTGCCACGGCCATGGCCAAGCTTGCCCATTACTTCGCTCCGTTCCAGACCTACGTCGTCAGCGAAGCGGAAAACGATCGCAGCAAATTCGACTTGCCGCTGGCGCTGGAAATCCTGGCCCGCGAAGCCAATTATCGGGCTGAAGGCGCCTCGCCACAGGGCCTGTTCGTCTATCAGTTCGAATCGATCGCCCGCAACCGATTGGGCTACGATCGCGGGCTGGAGGCGATCGCCGCCGACCCGATGTACGACGAGCTGTGGCGCGACTGGATCTTGATGGTTCGTCGGCAGGTCGGCCTGGTCGACATTGCCGACCTGATCTACGTTCGCAGCGAGTGCTACCGCCAGCAACAGGCCCGGCTAGGCCGCGAGCCCGACGATCCGCCCGGCGCCGTGCTGTTTGGCGAACGCGAGGGGCGGATTGCGCTGGCCAATCGGCGCAAAGATCCGCTGCTGCTGTTCGCGGCCTTGCACCGCCAATTGGGTTATCCCGAAATCCCGGTCCGCAGGCCGATCGATCAGTCGCCGCAGTTGATTCCGCAGCTCTTGCGGCGAATCGAGCGGATCGAGGCCCGGCTCAAGCTCATCGAGGAAGAGCAAAAAGGCGGGATCGACATTACCAAGTTCTACGGTCCATCGGGCGGCGAGTCGCGATAAAACCGCGATCCCGGCAGCCGCCAGGCCGACTGCGCCGGCGTGTGGGGCGCGTCGCCGGTCCGGTTTCAGGGGGCCTACCCCCAGGGGCTAAAGATTACGATCTTGACAGCATCGCTTCTCGGCCCGTAAGGACAGGCTCATCCGACCCGGGAATTGTTCCCCTGCCCAGACGCCATCGCCGGACGCTCCCACCCGGATTGCCGCTAAATATGGTGCGGGGCCGCCAGGCTGGTGATTCGCCGTCCGCGTGCCGGCGGCCAGCGGCACGGGTTGTAGCGGTCGTTCTGGCGACGTTTCGAAGAACAACGTATAATTCGCGTGTGGCCGGTCGCCCGAGATTTCACGTGCTCGTCGGTCGAGCAATGCCGTCAAAGCGGTGCGTGGATCGGTCGGCTGGTTGCGCGTCGAACGCGACGCCTGCGTATTTGGACAGAGAAGCGCGTCGATGGAAAGTCGATGACCAGTCATGCCTGCCGATAGCGTGAGCGATCCCGCCGCACACCCTGCCTCGCCTGCCGTAGTAAAGAATGTCTCGAATGCCTGGCGCCGGATCGCGCGGCCATCCCCGCGGTTGCTTGCGCTTCCCGCTGCTTTGGCCGGCCACTGGTCTAACGTTCCTCGTTCGTCCCAGTTCGCCAACATCACATTTACCCACCATCACCCACCACACCCCCACTACGACTTCCATGGCAACGATCACGAGTTCCAAACCGCTGCGTGAGGTTGAGTCGGCGACCGTTCGTTTTTGCGGCGACTCGGGCGACGGCATGCAGTTGGCCGGCACGCAGTTGACCAACACGTCGGCCCTGGCCGGCAACGACGTGGCCACGTTTCCCGATTTTCCGGCCGAGATTCGCGCTGCGCGGCACCAAGGCCGGCGTGAGCGGATTTCAGATCCATTTCTCCAGCACCGAGATCTTCACGCCGGGCGACCAGGTCGATGCCCTGGTGGCCATGAATCCGGCCGCCTTGATCACGAATCTCTCCGACCTGACGTCGGGCGGAATCCTGATCGTCAACAAAGATGCGTTCGACGAAAAGGGACTGGCACAAGCCGGCTATGCCACCAACCCGCTCGAAGACGGCAGCTTGGACGGCTATCAGCTCTTTCCGGTCGAGATGACGCGGCTGACGCGGCTGGCCGTCGACGGGCAAGGGCTGAGCCAGAAGGAAGCCGACCGCTGCCGGAACTTCTACGCCATGGGGCTGTCGTTCTGGCTGTACGACCGGTCGCTCGAGCCCACGCTGCGTTACATCAACGAGAAGTTCGGCAAGAGCCCGGCCGTGGCCGAGGCCAACCGCCGCGCCTTGCACGCCGGCTACAACTACGGCGAAACGACCGACGCCTTGGCCAGCCACTTCTCGGTCCACAAGGCCGAGCTTGCCGGCCGGCAAGTACCGCAACATCACCGGCAACCAGGCCGTGGCCTGGGGCCTGGTGGCGGCCGCCGCCCGTAGCGGCTGCGAGATGTTTTACGGCAGTTACCCGATCACGCCGGCCAGCGACATCCTGCACGAACTGGTCAAGTACAAGAATTTCGGCGTGCGGACCTTCCAGGCCGAGGACGAAATCGCCGCCATCACCTCCGCCATCGGCGCGGCGTTCGGCGGGGCCATGGGCGTGACCGCCTCCAGCGGGCCGGGCATTGCGCTCAAGACCGAAGCCATCGGCCTGGCCGTGATGACCGAACTGCCGCTGGTCGATCGTCAACGTGCAGCGCGGCGGTCCCAGCACCGGACTGCCGACCAAGACCGAACAAGCCGACCTGATGCAGGCCATGTTCGGCCGCAACGGCGAATGCCCGCTGCCGGTCATCGCCGCCCGCAGCCCGGCCGATTGCTTCGACATGGCGCAAGAAGCCTGGCGGATCGCCACCCGCTACATGACGCCGGTGATCGTGCTGAGCGACGGCTACATCGCCAACGGCGCCGAGCCGTGGAAGATTCCGGCCGTCGACTCGCTGCCGCGTATCACCGGTGCAAGCATCCCGAGTCCGCCGACCAACGGCCACGCCGTTCCAGCCCTACGCCCGCGACGAGCGCCTGGCACGGCCCTGGGCCATTCCCGGCACGCCCGGCTTGATGCACCGCATCGGCGGCCTGGAAAAGCAGGACATCACCGGCAACGTCAACTACGAGCCCAAGAATCACGAGCACATGGTCAATCTGCGGGCGCGTAAGATCGCCGGCATCGCCAAGGACACTGCCGCCGCAAGACGTCGATGGGTCCGGACCGCGGCAAGCTGCTGGTGCTCAGCTGGGGCGGCACGTACGGCGCCTGCGCGACCGCCGTGCATGATATGCTCAAGCAGGGCCACGCGGTGGCCCACGCCCACTTGCGTTACCTGAATCCGTTGCCGGCCGAACCTGGGCGATATCCTGTCGCGCTACGACAAGGTGCTGGTGCCCGAGTTGAACCGCGGCCAGTTGCGGTTCCTGATCCGCGGCGAATTCCTGGTCGATGCCGATCGGGCTCGAACAAGGTCCAAGGCAAGCCGTTTGCCGTGCGGGAAGTGACACAGAAGATTCGCGAACTCTTGAAATAAGAAAAAGGTGGAGGCAAGTGCCATGAGCACTGAAACGGCGTTGAACGTCTTGACCCCCGGAGATTTCGCCAGCGATCAGGAAGTTCGCTGGTGCCCGGGCTGCGGCGACTACTCGATCCTGGCCCAGATGAAAAAGGTGCTGCCCACGCTGGGCGTGCCGCCGGAAAAGACCGTGTTCGTCTCCGGCATCGGCTGCTCGAGCCGCTTTCCGTACTACATGAACACCTACGGCATCCACTCCATCCACGGCCGCGCGCCGGCGGTGGCCACGGGTCTGAAGGCCAGCCGGCCCGACCTGTCGGTGTGGGTCATCACCGGCGACGGCGACGCCCTGTCCATCGGCGGCAACCACCTGATGCACTGCATCCGCCGCAATCTCGACATGAACATCGTGCTGTTCAACAACCGCATCTACGGCCTGACCAAGGGGCAATACTCGCCCACCTCGCCCTTGGGCCAGGTCACCAAGAGCACGCCGATGGGCGCGATCGACAATCCGCTGCATCCGCTGTCGATCGCCATCGGCTGCGAAGCCACCTTCGTCGCCCGCTCGATCGACGTGAACATCAAGCACCTGACCATGATCCTCAAGCGGGCGGCCGAGCACCGCGGCACGTCGTTCGTCGAGGTCTACCAGAACTGCAACGTGTTCAACGACGGGGCCTTCGACTACGCCACCGACCAGGACACCAAAGCCGACACCATGCTGGAGCTCGAGCACGGCAAGCCGCTGATGTTCGGCAAGAATCGCGACAAGGGCATCCGGCTCAACGGCATGCAGCCGGAGATCGTCGAGCTGGGCAAGGGCATCACCGAAGACGACCTGCTGTTCCACGACGAGACGCACGCCGGAGCCGAGCCTGGCCTACCTGCTCAGCCGCATGCGCCATCCGGATTTTCCGGAGCCGATCGGCGTGTTCCGCGCTGTCGACGCGCCCTGCTACGAGGACATGATGTCGCGCGCAGATCGCGCAGGCCCGCAAGGCCCGCGGTCCCGGCGACCTCGACCACGCTGTTCAACAGCGGCGAAACCTGGACGGTGGAGTAGGAGAAGCTCGGAACGGGGAACTCGGAATTCGGAAGTAGAAGCGGCATGTTGCCGCTTTAGCAAAGTCGGCGGAGCGAGCGGGAAATTCGGAATTCGGGGCGAGGAGCTGGCTCCCCCGCTACGCGTAATCCTGCGCCGTCGGCTTGATGAGCAGCTCGGCCACGTTCGCCCGCGGCGGCAGGCAGGCGACAATGCACGGATTGCAATGGCCGCGGCGATGCCGTATCTTCACTGGTTTGATCGTCGCCTGCCGTGAGATTTCTCGGGCCGACCCGGATCGTCGAAGTGGCCAGCATGCGAAGAGTCGTGCGCCGTCTTGCGCAAATTGCTGAGGGCGAGACCACCGAGCCGGGAATGGACCTCTTTGCGCGCTCGGCGTTCAACCGGTACTACTACGCATGTTTCTACGAAGCTCGCTATTTGATGCGGCTGCACTATCCGGGCGCGAAGGTGCCGGCGCACAAGGATATACCAGACAGCATCGAAAAGATCATCCGGATGCTCTTGCGGCAGGTTCGCAATGCACACAAGACAGGACTCATCAACTGGCAGGACCGTGTGAAGAAAGAGGGTGCGCGAAAGGCGCTCGGAAGTTCCTGGTCCGTGCGCTCAGAGACGGATACACCGCACGCGTTATCGCCGACTACGAGTTGGAGGTTCCTGTAGAAAGGGTCTCCGGCTTGTTTGTTCTCGACGGTGTGTCGTTAGACGATGCAAGCAAATGGCAGACCGTTGCAAATTACTCGGTGCAGACAATTTTGCAAGAGCGCAAGTCCCTTGGATACTGAGCGAAGCGCGCGCTAATCGCGATAATCGCCGAGGCAATCCCAAGTATTGGCAACCTCGGGCGCGTAACTGAGTTTGACGACGAGATTCTCGTCCAAATCCCGGGGAGTGCCGTCGCGAAATTGCCCGCGGCATCGCGCCCAACCGCTCGCACGATCCGCGCGGTTCAGAAGCGAATCGCAGCGGAACTCCAGATTCGGTGCCGCGTCTTTGTTTCGCCGGACCACACCGACGCTCAGCTTGAGACGGCACTTGCTTCGATTCTGAGTGTTACATTCCCGCGCCTTCTCCTAGATGTCTTTACAAATTCCGACGGTGGGACCAAGGTAGACGTGATCATCGCGGCGCGGCCCGAAAGTTTCGAACTCTCGGTCGCAGATGCGGAAAACGTCAAGGAGCTATGTAAAAGGCAACTCGAGCTCGCGGCGTTTTCACTCGGGCAATTAGTGATCGTTGGGCAGGAGAAACCGCTGCCGCATCGTGGCAACCTTTTACGTGTCCTGAAAATTCTGCAGCCGGCGTCACCCAACCAGCTTACTGCGGCGCTCTGCGCGGAAGGTTTTCGCGTGCCGCCGTCGCCGTGGATTGAGCGCGGAGCTTGACAGGCTGCGGGACGACCGGCTCGCATGCATTGCCGGCCCGCGCGAGACAAAAACTGCGGAAGTACGGTTCTGTCTGACGCTATCTGGGTTGCGCATTGCCGAGCCAGACCGGCCGTGCATCTTCAGATATTTCTCGTGCGCTTGCGAACCGAAACCGCAAGTGGTAGCTTTCCCTTTGGATCGGTGGCGCTTTATTCTGGCGGGAGTGATTCATTCTCGCTGCGGTGTAAACTGGCGAATAAGGGGCGGCGGTCGAAAGCCGTGGCCCGCTTCGCTCTGCACGGCTTTCGACCGCCGCCCGCTTGCACGCAAGCACAACGCTTGGCTATCGTCGAAGGTTATATGAACGCGCCGCCGATCCTCGTTTCTTTCTCGGCAGTCAAGTATCTCCTCGGCGCGATGTCGCTCTCCAGCGGTGACGCCGAGGGACAATCTATCATCGATCTACATGGGCGGAACCTGCCACCGGTCACTTCCGCTACCGAACTGGCCGTCCTCTTTGGTTACTCGCCACGCTTCGTAATGTCGATCGTGAATCGGCCGGCGAGGCATTACCGCGAGTTTGAGATCCGCACCGGGAGCAAACGCCGCCAAATCTCCGCTCCGCGGGTCGGCCTCAAGGTGATGCAGGCGTGGTTCGGCTTTCACCTTGCGAGAGCAGTTGTGCTGCCTGAATCCGTCCACGGATTCGTGCCGGCTCGGTCGACCATTACCGCGGCCCGTTGCCATTTGGTGCAGCTGGGTGCTTTCGGTCGATATCCGCGACTTCTTTCAAACCACACGGGCCCAGCGTGTTAAAGGAGCCCTCGAAACCCTCGGGTATCCAGCGCAGGGCGTGAGCATTCTCCTTCGCCTGTGCATGCTAAATGATGGTTTGCCGCAGGGCTCACCGGCCAGTCCTGTGCTTGCAAACCTCGCATTCCGTGATGTCGACCTGAAGTTGGCACAACTTGCGGCATCGTACAACGCGGCTATGACGCGGTACGCGGACGACATCGTATTCTCTGGGGTAGGCGGCATTCCTGTCGGGCTGAATGTCGAACTCGCGGAGTTGATCAGTGCATCGGGCTGGCGAGCTTCGCCGGAAAAGACTCGATTCCACGCGAACCCGGAGGCGAGGACCGTTCACGGGCTTCTAGTCCAGGGACGCAGGTTGCGGCTCTCAAAGCGGTATCGCAACCGCTTGCGCATGATGAAGTTTGTTATGCAGAAGCCGAAGGTGGATCCGTCTGTCCTGCGTAGTTACGCAGGACACGTCGCTTACGCCAACGCTGTCGAGCGGGCTCGCGCAGCCGCCCCTAGAGCGGCGACTTGCGCGCTCACTAACTCGCGATCGCGCTCGTTGGCACCGTGAGCCGGCTCCCCCGCTACGCGTAATCCTGCGCCGTCGGCTTGATCAGCAGCTCGGCCACGTTCGCTCGCGGCGGCAGGCAGGCCACCATCAGCACCGCGTCGGCCACGTCTTCGGGCCGCAGCATCCGCGCGCGATGCTCGGGCGTGGGCAGCACCGGCCGGCCTGCGAGGATCGGCGTGTCGACCTCGCCCGGCAGGATGTTGGTCACGCGGATGCCGTGCTTGCCTTCCTCGAGCGCCACGGCGGTCGATAGCGCCGTGGCGGCAAATTTCGACGCGCAATAGGCCACGCCCCCCAGCATCGACGAGCGTTTGCCTGACACCGACGAGATGATGACGATCAGCCCGTCGCGGCGCTCGCGCATCTGCGGCAGCACGGCGCGGACGCAGTTGTAAACGCCCGTGGCGTTGATGTTCATTGTCTGGTCCCACGTTTCCGGGGCCATGTCGGCCATGGTGCGTTTGGGGTAGTTCACTCCTGCGCTCGTGACCAGGATGTCGATGCGGCCCAACTCGTGATTGGCCCAGCGGAACAGTTCGTCGACGCTGGCCCGATCTCCCACGTCGACCGCGTGAATGAGCGGAGGCGCCGCGCCTTGCCACTGCGCCAGCGCTTCGCGGAGTTTGTTTTCGCGGCGGCCGGAAATCGCCACGCGGCAGCCTTCGCGCGACAGGCTCTCGGCGATGGCCAGTCCGATTCCGGTTGCGCCGCCGGTGACCAGCGCGGTCTTGCTATGCAATTTCATGCGAGTCCCGCAGTGTAGTGGATTGCTAGAAGGCAATAAGATACATGATTCGACAGAGCTATTGCACGTTATGCCGGCTCCGGCAAGCGAAATGGTTCGCGGAACTGAGGGCTGCCCCAGTCCACGCCCGACGATCCCTTCAGCACCCGCGGCCACCAGAGATCCTGGGGAAACTGGAAGCAAACGGTGGACCAAGCGCGGTAAAAAGCGATGAGCGAATCTCCCAGTAGGCGGCCGTTTCCATCAGTTCCGCCGTCAAACCAGTCGTGTTCGTCGAAAACGATGGCCGGTGGATCAGCCCGCGTGTCAAAGCAGAACCGATCGCCGCAAGGCTCCTCGTGGAACCCGACCCACGTGCCGCAGCTCCTGAGCGATCTCGCTAGCCGGGGCGGAATTGTCCTCGTCCCACTGAGCCGCCCATTCCTGCCTTCTCACAAGGTCGGCAACGATCTCCAACACGCCCGGAAAACGGATGTCCGCGAACGGGCCATCGTCATCCGCGGTTGACCAACGAAATCGCAATCCGTCGCCGACCTCCGCGTAAAACGCGAACAATTCTTCGGGCAAGGCGATCGGTGACGAGCTGCTCGCCTTGCGCCGGCCTGCTCGGAAATCGGCGCCCCGCGCTCAAACTCGACCGCCACGCCCCGCGCCGACACATGTGTCGCCGTGCGCTCAAACAGCTCGAGGAATGCCATTTGCCCACAATTCTACGTTAGCGCTTTCGGGTGGGTGGCCGGTGCTAGATATAATACATGTTCTCGCCCTGGTGTTTGATCCGGTCGACCAGGTCGCCGAACGTGATCGAGTGCAGCATCTCGCGCTCGGCTTTCGAAATCTCTTGCCAGGCTTTTTTCAAAACCCGGGCCGTGGTCGAGCGGGCGTTGGTCAGGTTCGAGACCGATTCGCTCTCCTGCCCTTCGATCACGTTCATCACCTGGCCCAGCGAGATCTCCTGCGGCGGCTTGATGAGCTGATAGCCGCCGGCCGCTCCCCGGGTGCTGGCCACGAATCCGGCCCCCTTGAGCTGCAAGAGAATCTGCACCAGGAACCGCGAGGGAATGCCGTGCTCGTCGGCAATCGTGCGGATCCGCACGGGCTCGCCCGTGCCGGCGCGGGCGGCCAGTTCGAGCATCGCCAGGCAAGCGTATTCGGTCTTGGCAGAGACTCTCACGGCGCTTCGATCGCTGGATGAATCGATGCCGACGACAAGCATTGAGGAACGAACGAAAAAAGACTGCCGGATCCTCGCGCTGAAGAGGGAATCCTCGCGTTGGCGAGGAACTCTCACGTTGTCGAGGAACCCTCACCCTGCCCTCTCCCTGGAGGGAGAGAGGTCGGGAGCCGGAGTCATTCTTCGTTCGTTCCTGCGTATTACTTGTCGTCGGAGGTATGCAGGCCACACTCGGTCTTGGCGAAACCGCTCCACCGGCCAGCCCGTTCGTCTTCGCCGAACATCACGGCCCGGGTGCATGGCCAGCAGCCGATACTCGTATAGCCCTGGTCGTGCAGCGGGTTGTAGGGAATGTCCTGGTCGGTGATCAGCGACCAGACTTCTTTCTTGGTCCAGTTGGCCAGCGGGCTGATTTTCACCAGGCCGAATTTCTTATCCCAGCCCACGATCGGCGCCTTGGCCCGATCGGGGCTCTGGTCTCGGCGGATCCCGCTCATCCAGGCGCTCATGCCCACCGCAGCCTGCCGCAATACCTTCACTTTGCGGTCGAAGCAGCATTGGTCGGGATTCGTTTTATACAGCGGGCCGCCGTGCTGGGCTTCGTATTCTTCGACGGTCGTCGAGGCCCGCTTCAGCTCCACCTCGATACCGTACCGCCGGGCAATCCGGTCCCGAAGCTCCAGTGTTTCCTGGAACTGATATCCCGTTTCCAGGTTGAACACGCTCGTGCGCCGCTCGATCTCGGACAGCATGTGCAGGATCACGCAGCCCTCGGGACCGAAGGCCGTGGCCATCGTCAATTTCGGAAAGTAGCGCTCAACGGCCCAGCGAATGACTTCTTGCGGCGTCGCACTCTCCAACCGTGTACTATGCTCGCGCAACTCCTCGAGCAGCTCGGGACCGGCAGTCGGAGGCGTGTAACCCGGCGGCTCGCCGGCCGCAGCAGGCGTCTGCAAAGCGGCAGGACTCGGCGCGGCGGAAGGAAAGCTCATAACCACGGAGGAGGGGGTGCCGAGGGCGGTAGCCAAGGTGATGTGTCCCGAATCTTATGAATGTTTCTAAAGAAAGTCAACAATAGCTGACACGTGCATTATCGTCTGGGAATCCGGCAAATCTTAACCCGGCTGCCGTCCCTCACGGCGTGTGGCCGAGGCGGCAATCGCATGGCGTAAACCTTGACCCGCCAAGTGCTTGACTCGCCGCACGGGTTGCGTCATTGTTGAACGCTTGGCCCCCAATCGCAGCGCGAGGCGAGAAGCATGACGAAAAAGGTTTATGTGGCGGTTGATCTGGGGGCGTCCAGCGGCAGGCACGTGGCAGGCCTGTTCGATGGCCGGCGATTGGAACTGGCCGAGGGCTATCGCTTCGAGAATGGACCGGTGTCGGCGGCCGGGCATTTGTATTGGGACGTGCTCCAGCAGTGGCAACATGTTTGCCACGGTTTGCGCAAGATGGCCGACATGTACCGCAACCAGATCGGCACGATCGGCCTCGATACCTGGGGCGTCGATTTCGGCCTGCTCGGCCGCGGCGACGAGTTGCTCGGCAACCCCTACCACTATCGCGACGTGCGCACGCGGGGCATGTTCGAGCGGGCCTTCGCGCTCGTACCGCGCGAAGAGATCTTTGCCGCCACCGGCATCCAGTTCATGGAGATCAATACCCTCTATCAATTGCTGGCGATGCGCGTCGGTAATTCGCCGCTACTGGATCAGGCCCAATCGTTGCTGATGATCCCCGACTTGTTCAACTGGCTGCTGACCGGCGTCAAGCTCAACGAGCTGACCGACGCCACCACGTCGCAGTGCTTCGATCCGCGCAGCCGCAACTGGGCCCTGGGCATGCTCCAGCGGCTGGGCATTCCCACGGACATGTTTGGCACGATCGCCCAGCCGGGCGACACGGTCGGCCCGTTGCGCACGGCGCTGGCCGAAGAGTTGGGCCTGGGCGCGGCCAAAGTGGTGCTGCCCGGCACGCACGATACGGCCAGCGCCGTGGTCTCGGTGCCGGCCGAAGGGGGCGTGCAGGCGCGACCCACCTGGTGCTACATCAGCTCGGGCACATGGTCGCTGATGGGCGTCGAGATTCCCGCGCCGATCCTCGACGAGCGCTGCCTGGCCCGCAACTTCACCAACGAAGGCGGAGTCGGCGGCACGACGCGGCTGCTGAAGAACATCGGCGGCCTGTGGCTGGTGCAAGAGTGCCGGCGGATCTGGAACCAGCGCGGCGCCAACTACAGTTGGGAGGACATGAACCGGTTATCGGCCGAGGCCGCTGCGCTGGCGTCGTTTGTCGACGTCGACGACCCGGCCTTCCTGGCGCCGGCCGACATGCCGGCGGCCATTCGCGAGTATTGCCGCCGTTCGGGCCAGACCCTACCCGGCGACGAAGGGGCCGTGCTGCGC
Organism: uncultured Planctomycetia bacterium; assembly: GCA_963699445.1. Classification (GTDB taxonomy): domain Bacteria; phylum Planctomycetota; class Planctomycetia; order Pirellulales; family PALSA-1355; genus CAWCAX01. The sequence continues at coordinate 380,081 of CAVOTX010000008.1, read as the reverse complement.
ACCGCGATCGAGAGTCTGGCCTTGCGTTACCGGCAAGCCCTCGGCTGGCTGGAGGAATTGGTTGGCGGCCGGATCGAAACGATTCACATCGTCGGCGGCGGATCGCAAAATCGTCAGTTGTGCCAGGCCACGGCCGATGCCTGCAACCGCCGCGTGGTGGCCGGTCCGGTCGAGGCCACGGCCATCGGCAACCTGCTGATGCAAGCCGTGGCCGCGGGCGACATTTCCAGCGTGGCCGACGCCCGGGCGATCGTGCGGCAAAGTTTTGCGGTGGAAGAATATTTGCCGCACAGTCGCGGCGGTTGGGACCAGGCGTACGCGCGGTTCTTGAAGATCACCGGCGGAAAACAGTAGCGGCTGTGCAACAGCGGCCGACGAACGACTGACAAATCGGAGTCGCCCCATGCGATCGCCAGTCGAAAAGATCGAAGCGGCGACTGCCTCAACAAGCGGGCACTTCAATGAGCCGATCCAAGAACGTCGCTCATATTCGTTTTCTTGGCTGGCAGAGTGCGCAATAAAAAACCGCCCGAGCAGCGCTGGGCGGTTTTGGATTGAGTGGCCGAACTAGGCTTTGCGGCGGCGGCGACGGACGACAAAGAGGCCAGCAGCGCAGGCGATACCCCAAGTGACGATGGAAGCGGGCTCGGGCGCGGACCTGAATTGCAGATTATCGATGATATCCGCGTGGTCGTTCATATTGATCACAACGCTGATCTGGTTAAACGCACCACCCTGAAAACCATATATGTTGTTGGTCTGGAAAAGGTTTGTGCTGACGCCCACAAACTGGTCGACCTGGACACCGCCCAGGTAGGCAGTGATCGTGGCAGTGCCCGGTTGATAAGTCATCGCGAAATCGGCAGCCGTCACAGGCGAGTTGAAGTTGATGGTCAACGGCTGGAAGTTTGGGCCGCTCGAGATAAAGTCCTGGATTGTGTAGCCGTCTTGGTTGGGAATCCCAATGTTTCCGACATCGCCCGACACCGCGCCGCTGAACGTCGCACCCAGGGCTGCATACTGGGTAGTGACCGGGGTGTCCGGTGAAACGATCGGGTTGTCGAACGTGATATTGATTGGCCCCGGCAAGAACGATGTGGCACCGTCAATCGGCGTGATCCCGGCCCAAAGCGGGCTCGAGGTCAACCAGATGGCGCTCGCGATGAGCAACGCCTTGTTCATTTTGTTCATTACCAGGGTTCCTCTGCAAAATTTGTTTCGGCGAACGACCGCCCCGGCCGCACGATAAAACTCTGTCTCGCCCCAAGGTCTTGTTGCCAAGCCTTGCCCAGCGCCGCAACACCGCATCTGCCCAATGGCGCAAACAGAGTTTGCAACCAGAATATCCTTAGCAAATGTTGCGCCAACGGCGAGATGAATCAGACGGCAGGCAGGCGGCGACTTCGCCGAATCCCTGGTAAACGAGACGAGAAACGATGCGAAACCGCCGTTTCAGAATCTTTAACTCGACACTCCGATTCTTCGACAAGCCCATCAATGTGATCGGTTCGGTTATCAAATTGATCGGAAGTGGGTGATTTTCCCACTGACGCGAAATGGGTCGCTGAGTCAATCACCCACACCCGATTCGCCGAGAGAGGTGACGAAAGTCATCCACCGCAGCGCGGCCATCCGGAGGCCACCACCCCTGCTGTCATTGGGGGCAGGACGTTCGTAAGATAGTCACCGCCGATGTGTCGCGCGCAGCGCATCCGGCGCCGCTCAGACGCGCCAGGAAAACGCCCCGGGAATTCGGGAAAGCGGGTGGAAGGCAGCCGATTTGTGCGATTGCTGAAGAATCGCAAGTCACGTGTTTAGACGGGGGGTTGCAGAAATGCTGCGAGTCGGCATCGCCGGCATCGGCTTCATGGGCATGATCCATTACCTGGCCTACCAAAGAGTGAAAGGGGCCAAGGTCGCCGCGCTGGCCACCCGGGATGCCGCGCGATTGGCCGGCGACTGGCGCACGATCAAGGGCAACTTCGGCCCGGCCGGCCAGGTGATGGATTTGTCCAGTCATAAGACGTACCGCGAGCTCGACGACCTGCTGGCCAATCCGGACATCGACGTGATCGACGTCTGCCTGCCGCCCAACCTGCACTGCCAGGTCACGCTGGCCGCGCTCAAGGCCGGCAAGCACGTGTTTTGCGAAAAGCCGATCGCGCTGTCCGCTCGCGACGGCGCGCGGATGGTCAAAGCGGCCGAGGCCGCCGGCAAGCAATTGTTGATCGCTCATGTGCTCCCCTTCGTGGGCGAATATGCCTTCGCCTATAAAGCCGTCACCAGCGGCCGGTACGGTCGCCTGCTGGGCGGCCACTTCAAGCGGCGTCATTTCCGATCCGCTGTGGCTGAGGAACTTCTACGATCCGACGCGCATCGGCGGACCGATGCTCGACCTGCACATCCACGACGCGCATTTCATCCGCCTGCTGTTTGGCCGGCCCCGGGCCGTGTTCACCAGCGGCCGCATGCGCGGCGAAGTCGCCGAGTTCTTCACCTCGCAGTTTCAGTTCGACGACGCCGATCTGGCCGTCACGGCCACCAGCGGCGTGATCCGCCAGCAGGGACGCTCGTTCACGCACGGCTACGAGATCCATCTCGAGCGCGCGACGCTGGTGTTCGACTTCGCGGTCGTCGACGGCCAGCCGCAGATGAACATCCCGCTCACCGTGCTCACGCGCGAGGGCAAAGTCGAGCATCCCAAAGTCGCCGCCGAAGACCCGGTCGACGATTTCGTGGCCGAGTTGAGCGACGCCGCGAAATCCTTTCGCACGGGCCGCCCGTCGCCGATTCTCGACGGCCGGCTGGCCAGCGACGCCGTGACGCTGTGCGAGGCCGAGACGAAGTCGCTGGCCACGAAGAAGCTCGTGAGGGTTTGAAGGCAGAAGGATGAAGGATGAAGGATGAAGGATGAAAAACGAGGAAGTGGCGCGTCACGCTTCCTTGTTTTTCATCCTTCATCCTTCCTCCTTCAGCCTTAACCTAGGCAGCGATTGCCGGTTCTGGCGGTCGTTCCCGTTCTAGCATCGGGGCCGCAAAACGGTCTCAGGCGGCATCCATCGGCACGTGCGGCGCGCTCGGCGAGATGCATTTTTGCGCAGGGATTGTCCAGTTGCTACAGAGCGGCCTGCTGGCGCCGGATGTAGCGGTTATCCGAGGCGGGCTGGCAAAATCGGTGCGCAGGGCTTTTTGACCTTCGCCAATTCATGGCCTATATTGTTCGTGGCCCTTAGGTCTTGACCCGATCGATGGGCCGCGCGTCGTGACAACCCGAGATTAGCGTCCCAGGCTGTCCATGGCACCGATCCTGTCGGTTGCTTTCGTCGGATGGCAGCTTCCCTGGCGACTTGTCGTCCGGTGAAGGCGCTCTTCGCTCCCCAGCAGAGAAAGAGCTATGCGACGAAAGACCCTGCCTCTGTTTTCCACCCTGTTCGCGGCGGCCGTTTGCTGCTGTGCGCTGGCCCAAGTGCAAGCGCAAATCCGCATCGTGCCGCCCGCTGGCGCTGCTGGGGCCCCGGGCGCCACGGTTTCACCCGGAGTCAGGGTCTCTCCCGGATTCACAGTTCCGTCCGGCGCCGCTGCGCCCGCGACTGCGGCCGAAATCGACGATCTGATGCGTCGCGGCCAACAGCTCGAAACCGAGCGGCGTTGGGGCGAAGCGGTTGGTTTGTACGAAGAGGCGCTACGGGAAAACCCGACCGATGCGAGCCTTTCGCAGCATCACGAGCTGGCCAAGATCCATTACGATCTGGGACGCCGCTATCACGATTCCAGTTTCGTCCGCTCGCTGGGTACGCTCGACGAACGCGCGGCCCTGGCCATGTATGCCGAAGTGCTCACGAAAATCCAGTCGCACTACGTTAGCGAGCCGGATTGGGCCGCCCTGGTCCGCCGCGGCACCGCCGGGCTGGAAGTCGCGCTGGGCGAAACCGCGTTCGCCAGCAAGACTTCGCTGCAGGCCAGCCGGCAGCAAATCGATGCCTTTCGCCAGCAACTCGTCCGCGACATGCAGGCCCGCGCGCCACACAGCCGCCAGCAAGCCGTCGATAGCGTTTCGGCCGCCGCACGCCTGGCTCAGCAGCAATTGCACCTCGCGCCCACGGCCGTCATCCTCGAATACGCTTGCGGAGCCACCGGCGGCCTCGACGAGTATTCCTCGTACCTGACCGGCGACCAGCTCAACGACGTTTACTCGCAGATCGAGGGCAACTTCGTCGGCCTGGGCATCGAGCTCAAGGCCAGCGAGGGTTCGCTGCTGATCGTCAAGGTGATTGCCGGCAGCCCGGCCGAACGGGCCGGCCTCAAGGCCCAGGACCGCATCGTGGCCGTCGGCACCCGGTCGACCGCCGAACTCAACACCGACCAGGCGGCCGACCTGCTGCAAGGGGTCGAGGGGAGCGAAGTCCAGGTAACTGTCCAGTCCGCCGGCAGCGAGCCGCGAAAATTAAATATTCGCCGCGAGCACGTCGAAGTGCCCAGCGTGGACGACGTGAAGATCGTCGACGCCGACTACGGCATCGGCTACGTCAAACTGAGCTGCTTCCAAAAGACCACCAGCCGCGACCTCGACGCCGCGCTGTGGAAACTGCAGCGCGAGGGCATGCGGAGCCTGATTATCGATCTGCGCGGCAACCCGGGCGGATTGCTGACCGCTTCGGTGGAAGTGGTCGACAAGTTCGTTGACGACGGCATCATCGTTTCCACCCGCGGCCGCAGCGCCCTGGAAGACTACAACTACACGGCCCACAAGGCGGGCACCTGGCGGGTGCCGCTTGTGGTGCTGATCGACGGCGACAGCGCCAGCGCCAGTGAGATTTTCGCCGGTGCGATTCGCGATCATCGTCGCGGCACGATCATCGGCCAGCGCAGCTACGGCAAGGGCTCGGTGCAGGGCATCTTCCCGCTCACCGCGGCCGGCGCCGGAGTGCGGCTCACGACCGCCAAGTTCTACTCCCCCAGCGGCAAGCCGATCAGCAAAGTGGGCGTCCAGCCCGACGTGCTGGTCCGCCGCGCCGCCAAGCCGGTGGCCGGTCAACCGCCGGTGGCTAGCGAGGACGAAGTTTTGGCAGCCGGCGTGCAATCGGCCCGGCGGCAAACGGCCAAGCGAAGCTGAGATCGTAGCAGTAGAGCGAAAAAACCAACGAGCGCGGGGGATGCGAGTCGCCCGCGTTTTTTGTTGCGCCGGCGCCAGCGGTTCAATCGTCCGCGTCGCGCACTGTGTAGCCCAGCTCCCGCAGCATCGGCACCAACTGCTTTTTCCACTCGGGCTCCAGCGGCAACACGGGCGGCGCCGGATCGCCAACGGGCGGGCCGATCAGGTTGAGCGTGGCTTTCATCACGCTGAACCAATGGGCCCCATCGCCGCGGCCCAGATAGGCGCTGAACTGCAACCGCATCAGCGGCGCCAGCTTGGCCCATTCGCGCCGAGCCTGCGCCAGATCGCCCGCCACCGCGATCGCGTCGTACAACCGCCGGGCGGCCCGGGGCACCATGCTCGGAATGCCCGAGATCCAGCCATGCGCGCCGTGACACAAGCCCTCGAAAGCCACGTTGTCGATGCCGCAATAGACCGTCAACTTGCCCCGCGTGTCGGCCAATAATTGGCAGATGCGGTCGGGCTCGGGATTCGACATCTTCACGCCGGCGATCGCCCGCTCTTCGAACAATTTGACGAGGTGCGTCGTGCGCAAGTCGATGTTCGTCAGCGGAATGTTGTGGTACAGCACGACCGGAATGTCGACCGCCTCGGCAATGCGGCGGTAGTGGTCCATCGTCTGGCTGACCGTGGGGCTCATGTAGAACGGCGGCACGATCAGCAGCGCATCGGCGCCGGCCTGCTGGGCGTGCTTCGACAGCTCGATGGTGTGCCGCGTCGAGTAGCAATGCGTGCCCGCCATGACCGGCACGCGGCCGTTGTTGGCGGCCAACACCGCCTCGAGCACGCGCTTGCGATCGGCCAATTCCACGACCGGAAACTCGCCCGAGCTGCCCAAGGGCGAAATGCCGTGGACGCCTTCGCCGATGATCCAATCGACGTGGGCCGGAATCTGGTCGTAGCGCACGCTGCCATCGGCATGGAACGGAGTGGACGTCGAAGCCACGACGCCATGCGGCAAGGGTTTGGTCATGGAGTTCGATCCGTTAAGAGTTCACCGCGTAGCCAGAAGTTGTCAGATTTATGCGAGTCTGCATCGCTACGCCATCCCGCACTTGCTTGTGGCATCCCTTCCCAATAACGCACATGCCACGAGTTCGTTGAACCCGGGCTCGCGCCGCTAGAGAAAAACGATTCGCACGCCGGGGCCACTGTCAATCACCGCTCCTCGTTCATCCCCTCTATCCCCTGCTTAATCCCCCTCTCCCCTTCTCTTCTTCCCGCTGCATCGCTCATCGGCAACAACTCCGAAAAAGCGACTCGAGCTTCAACTTTCCGCAAACGCCGCATCGAAGGCCACGTTGCTGGGCGTGAAGTCGAGATTGCGGACGAATTCGCAGGCCTCGCGGGCGCCGTGCTCGCGATCCATGCCCACGTCTTCCCACTCGACCGACAGCGGCCCGTCGTACTTGATCTGGTTGAGCGTCCGGATGATCTCCTCGAAATCGACGCCGCCGCGGCCCGGCGAGCGAAAATCCCAGCCGCGGCGCGGATCGCCGAAATTCAGATGGCTGGCCAGCACGCCGCTGCGGCCGTTGAGCGTGACGATGGCGTCCTTGATGTGGACGTGATAAATCCGGTCGGGAAATGCCCGCAGGAATTCGACCGGATCGAGGCCCTGCCAGAGCAAGTGGCTGGGGTCGAAGTTGAAGCCGAACTCTTCGCGGCGGTCGAGCGCTTCGAGGGCCCGCTGGGCCGTATACAGGTCGAAGGCGATCTCCGTCGGATGGACTTCCAGCGCGAACCGCACGCCGCACTCGCCGAAGACGTCGAGAATCGGATTGAACCGTTCGGCCAACAGGTCGAAGCCGGCATCGATCATCGCCGGCGGCACCGGCGGAAACGAATACAGCAGGTGCCAGATGCTCGAGCCGGTGAAGCCGTTGACGATGCTGACGCCCAGTTTCTGCGCCGCGCGGGCGGTGTTCTTCAGTTCTTCGGCCGCCCGGGCGTTCACTCCGGCCGGGTTGCCGTCGCCCCAGACGTGCGGCGGCAGGATGGCCTTGTGCCGCTGGTCGATGTGGTCGAGCACGGCCTGGCCGACCAGGTGCGTGCTGATGGCATGGACTTGCAAGTCGTGGCGCTCCAGTAGATCGCGGCGGCCGGCGCAATAGCCGTCTTCGGTCATCGCCCGGGTGACGTCGAAATGATCGCCCCAACAGGCCAGTTCGAGTCCCTGGTAGCCGAAATCGCCCGCCTTGCGGGCCAGGTCTTCCAACGACAGATCGGCCCATTGGCCGGTGAACAAGGTGATCGGGCGAGTCATGAACGAACTCCTCTTGCCGGAGGTTTGCGAGCGATTGGACAGTCCCGACATTTTGCCCCCCGCTGGACCGGCTGCAATCGGCGAGCTATTGCTTCCAGGGGAGAATGAGAAGAAGTTTGGGGGATCAGGGGATGCCCAAGGGGATACGGGGGATGACGGGCGCGGCCAGGGCAGGCGCAGTCAGGGCAGGCGCAGTCAGGGCAGGCGCAGTCAGGGCAGGCGCAGTCAGGGCAGGCGCAGTCAGGGCAGGCGCAGTCAGGGCAGGCGCAGTCAGAACACGAGTGGCGGTTTTGGTTCTGGACATAGGCGACGAACCAACGGCCCAGGAGGATGTTGATCTGGCGACGTAGCCGCTGAACTTGTCTTTCCACTTTTCGTGCCTTTTTGTGTTATTCGTGGCGATTCGTCTCCTCATCGCCCCTCGTGCCTTCGCGGCGATTTCGCTTGCCTCGGGCCTCCTCTTGTGAGAATTGCCCGGAATCCTTAGGCTCGTGGCTCTTGGACAAATCGACCGCAGCCGCAAGAAACACGCATGTCCGCCGCGATCAAGCCTCATCCTGCCGGCCGGCCCGTGCGCATCGGCATCGTCGGCGCCGGAGCCGTGAGCGATTATCACCACGTGCCGGGCATCCGCCTGGACCCCCGGGCGACCCTGGTGGCGGCCTGCGACACCAGCCGCGAACTGCTCGATCGTCGGCGCGGCCAGTGGGGCATCGACCCGGGTGACGACCGATCCGGCCGAGCTGTGCGCCGATCCGGAAGTGGACGCGGTCATCATTGCCACACCCAACTTCACCCATCGCGAGATCGCGGTGGCTGCGGCTCGGGCCGGCAAGCACATCATGTGCGAAAAGCCGCTGGGCCTGAATGCGGGCGAAGTGCGCCAGATGTATCACGCCGCCCGCAATGCCGGCGTCGTCCACATGACGGCGTTCACGTATCGCTTCGCCCCGTCGATGCGGTATCTCAAGCACCTGGTTACGAGCGGCGCGCTGGGCGAGCTGCGGCACTTTCGCAGCCAAAGGTTTTTGGATTGGCCCGAGACGAGCTGGGGCTGGCGGCAATACAAGGACAAGGCCGGGGCCGGCGACCTGTTCGACATGACGATCCACCGCATTGACTTTGCCCAGGATCTGCTCGGCCCGATCGAGTCGCTGTGCGGCGCCGTTGCGCGGTTTGCTCCGCGCACCGTCACGGCCGACGGCAAGAGCTGTCCCCCCTCGGACGTCGACGATTGGTCGAGCATTCTCGGCCAGTTTGCCGGCGGCGCCACCGGCGTTTGGGAAGGCACCACGTTGGCCAAGGGCTACGGCCGCGACGGCTTCGGCCACGAATGGGCCGAAATCAACGGCTCGCTGGCCTCGGCCGTGTATCAGTTGCACGAGCCGAACACCATCCTCGTGGGCAAGACGGGTCAGGACTTGGCGCCGGTCGCCGTGCCGGCAGAGTTTCTCAAACCGGCCGGCAGCCCGCGGAACCCGGCCGAGGGCAAACCGGCCACGGTGTTCCGCTACGACCTGGTTTGGGAGTTCGTTTCGGCCGTGACCGAGGGTCGCCAGGCGGTTCCGAGCTTCTACGACGGGCTTTCGGCCCAGATCGTGGCCGACTCGGTGCTCGATTCCTACGCCGGGCGACGCTGGGTCGATATTGCCCGCGAGCCGAAGTAAGATGGGGACGAAGAAAAAAACCGCAAAGGCGCAGGCGCAAGTGGAATAAAGACGAATAAAGACGGGTGGAACCACAGACTTCGGTGAGCTCAGTCGAACCGAGCCACAGAGGCACCGAGAGACGAGGAGAAAGTCGCAGGAAACCGGGTCAATCAGCTTAATGTCCTGGTCCGGCTGCATCTCGGTATCTTTTCCTTGTATCTGCGTTCATCTGCGATCATGGTAAACCGTCTCCATTTGCGTTGATGTAGCGGTCTACCTGTTGCGTGTTCTTGGTGTCGTTGCGGCGGACGAAATTCAAACTCCAGGTGGGCGTGTGGCCAACGGGACGGACAAAGCCGATCGATCGACCGGCGGAAAGCTCTCGCCGCTGCGAAAGTTGACCGGGGTCCAGATTCTGGCCACCGGCAGCTACGTGCCAGACGACGTGGTGCGCAACGAAGACCTGGCACGCCTGGGCTTCGACGCCGACTGGATCCTGCAGCGGACCGGGATTCGCGAGCGCCGCTGCGCTCCGCCCGGCATTGCCACCAGCGACATGGCCTTTTGGGCGGCCGAGCGCTGCATCGCCAAGGCCGACGTCTCGCCGGCCGACATCGACCTGGTGATCGTGGCCACCTTCACCCCCGACGTGCCCGTGCCGGCCACCGCTTGCCTGGTGCAAAACCGGTTGGGGTTGAACTGCGCGGCGATGGATCTGCAAAACGCCTGCGCAGGCTTTTTGTACGCCTTGATCACCGGCTTCCAGTACGTGGCCACGGGCTGCAGCCGGCTGGCGCTGGTGATCGGCTCGGATTGCAATTCGCGGATCGTCAACCCGCAGGACATGAAGATGTATCCGCTGTTCGGCGACGCGGCCGGCGCCGTGCTCTTGGCCCGGGGCTCGGCCGATCAGGGCCTGCTGGCCTACACCCTGGGCGCCGACGGCTCGGCGCCGACATGCTCTATAAGCCGATGGGCGGTTCGCGGATCCTGCCCAGCGCCGAAGGATTCGCCGCCAACTTGCACTTTCTGCGGATGGACGGCCGAGCGGTGTTCAAATGGGCCATCCGTCTGCTGGACGAGACGATTCGCGGCGTGACGGCCCATGCCGGCTTGACCATCGACGACTTGGACCTGGTCGTCTTGCACCAGGCGAACGTGCGCATTCTGGACGCGGCCGCCCAGCAGTTGGGCATCGATCCGGCCAAGATGTTCATCAATCTCGACCGCTATGGCAACACGTCGGCCGCCAGCGTGCCCTTGGCGCTGGACGAGGCGATCGACCTCGGCCGCCTGCATCGCGGCGACCGGGTATTGATCAGCGGCTTCGGGGCCGGCCTGGCCTGGGGCACGGGAATCTTGCGCTGGTGAGCCGCCGGCCGCCGAAGGCGGCTGAATTCGGAATTCGGAGTTGGGAATTCGCGAAGCGAGGCCAGCTGGACAAAGGCGACGGCAAATGGACTCCGGCGTGTTCGACGCACTGAAGGAACTCGAGAATTACCTTTGGAGTCATGGCCATAAGGGCCAAGGATCAGTCGTAAGCGACCTATTGCGCATGCGTGGCGACGACGGGCAGGCGTTCGTGTCGATGCTTCAAGGTGGGGAAATGTGGGGCGGGGCGGGCGCAGTATGGGAAACGGTTGGGTTCGGTGACAATGATCGCGAGTTTCGCTCGGCGATCATACGGCTGGCCGACGCAATGGACCACGGCGGAGTTGGTACTGACCGCAGTCGAAGCATTGCCGATACCCTTCGCGAATGGCGGCGCAAAGGTATCTAGGCAAGTCCAGCTCGTGCGGCCCGCTGTTTGCGACGACTCGGCCGCCGAATTCCGAATTCCCACTTCCGAATTCACCTACCACTTGGCAAGCTAAACGTCTTTCCGCAACCCGTTCCATCACCGCCTGAGTCCACCGCCGCCCCCCATGAGCAAAGCCAAACAACTACCACGCCGCAGCCAGGTCAAACCGGCCGATACTTGGAACCTCGATAGCCTGCTGACCAGCGATGACGCCTGGGAAGCCGCTTTCAAAGAGTGGGAGGCCGAGATCGCGGGCTACGAACAATTTCGCGGCCACCTGGACGACGACGCCCGGACCTTGGCCGCCTGCCTGCGGTTCGACACCGATTTCGACCGCCGCGGCGAGCGACTGGGCACTTACGCCTTTCTGAAAACGGCCGAGGACGCCGCGAACAGCGATTATCAGCGGATGATCGGCCGCTATCGGCATGCCGCCAGCCGGGCTGCCCAGGCCGCCAGCTATATCCGGCCGGAGATCATGTCGATCAAGTCGGCCACGATGGAAACGCTGCTCACCGCCAAGGAACTGGCCGAGTTTCGCCTGCTGCTGGAGCGGATGCTGCGATTCAAACCGCACACGCTCGGCCGCCGCGAGGAAAAGCTGCTGGCCATGCAGAGCGAAATGTCGGAAGCCTCGAACCAGATTTTCCACCAATTGACCGACGCCGATCTGAAATGGGGCACGATCAAAAACGAGGACGGCGAGCAGGTCGAACTGAGCAACTCGTCGCTGTCCAGCTTTTTGCAATCGTCCAAACGCAGCGTGCGGAAAACCGCCTTCCACAAATTCTACGAGCAATACCAGCGGCACGAAAACACCCTGGCCGCCACGCTCAGCGCGTCGGTCCAGCGCGATGTCTACTACGCCAAGGCCCGCGGCTACACCAGCGCGCTCCAGGCCTCGCTGTTTCATGACCGCATGCCGCCGGCGGTTTACGACAACCTGATCGCCTCGGTGCATCGCCACCTGCCGGCGCTGTACCGCTATTACGAGCTGCGGCGGCGCAAGATGCAGCTTTCCGAGATCCACCACTACGACACCTACGTGCCGATCCTCAGCGAGCTGAAAACCCGGCACAATTGGAACCAGGCCGTCAAGGTGATCATGGCCTCGCTGGCCCCGCTGGGCGACGAGTATCGAGGCGTGCTGGAGCGGGGCCTGTCGGGCCGCTGGTGCGACCGCTATCCGAACCAGGGCAAACAAAGCGGCGCGTTCAGTTGCGGTTCGTTCGACGGCGAGCCCTACATCCTGATGAACTATCAGCCGGACGTGCTCGACCACGTATTTACGCTGGCCCACGAAGCCGGCCATTCCATGCACAGCTACTACTCGGCCAAGAACCAACCTTTCCAATACTACAACTACACGATCTTCGTGGCCGAAGTGGCCAGCACGTTCAACGAACAAATGCTCTCCCGGCATTTGATGCGCCGGGCGAAGACCGATCGCCAGCGGGCGTTCCTGATCAATCGCGAGATCGACGCCATCCGCGGCACGATCCTGCGGCAAACCATGTTCGCCGAGTTCGAGCGGATCACGCATTCGCTGGCCGAGGCGGGCGAGCCGCTGACGGTCGATCGCTTCAAGAGCGAATACCGCAAACTGCTCGGCAACTACTTCGGGCCGAATTTTGCCATCGATCCCGAATTGGAAATCGAGTGCTTCCGCATCCCGCATTTCTATCGGGCGTTCTACGTCTATAAGTATGCCACCGGCCTGTCGGCCGCTATTGCCCTGGCCGAGCGCGTGACCAGCGGCGGCCCGAGCGAACTGAACGATTATCTCAGCTTCCTCAAGGGCGGCTCGTCCAAGTATCCGCTCGACTTGCTCCGCGACGCCGGCGTCGACATGGAGCAGCCCGGCCCGGTCGACACGGCGCTTGCGCATTTCAGCCGGCTGGTCGACGAGCTGGATACGCTGCTGTAAGAAACCGGCGGGGACCGCGAAGGCGCGAAGGCGCAGAGACGAAGAGAGAATGGATTGTTACCACAGACTTCGGTGAGCTCAGTCGAACCGAGACACAGAGGCACGGAGAGGAGCGACAGGAAGGCTAACGAGAGGAAGCTTTGGCGGGTAGGAAACCTGCCTGAAATGATCCACGCGCCGGCCCGCTACCGATCGGAAAGGCCAGGCTGTCTTTCATTTTCGTATCAATCCCTCTTCGTATCTGCCTTCGTATCTGCGCGTATCTGCGTTCATCTGCGGCTACGTACAGTTGTCCATTCGGAGTTCGCGTCGCCGTCCACTCTCTTCGTCGCCAAATCTGTGCAATCCGCAGAAATCTGCGGACGATTCGATTCGTCGGTTGTTGCCGCGGCGTTCGGCTCGGTCGGCCGGGAGCGAAACTGCCCTTGGGGCATTCGCGCATCCGGCCCTATCATGAGCCGTCGTAGCGGCACGCCCCGCCAGCGAGTCTCTTGTACATGCTCTGGGCCGTCCGTCGACAAAATTCCCCCCGCCCGTGAACCGCGGCTACATCATGCCGGAAGTTTCCGCCCAGCGGATCTTGATCGTGCCGTTCAGCGCCATCGGCGACGTGCTGCATGGGCTGCCGGTGCTCTGCGCTGCGCGACGCGTTGCCGCAGGCGCATCTGGCTTGGGTGGTCGAGGGGCGCACGGCGGAGCTGCTGGCCGGCCATCCGGCCCTGGACGAGCTGATCGTCGTACCGCGCCGCTGGCTCAAGAGTCCGCGAACTGTGCTCGATCTTTGGCGGCGGCTGCACGGCCGATTCGACGTCTCGATCGACATCCAGGGATTGACCAAGAGCGCCGTCGCGGCTCGGCTGAGCGGTGCCCGGGTGCGAATCGGCTTTGCTTCGCCCGCTGGCCGCGAGTTGAGCCCGTGGCTCAACAACCGCCGCGTGGCGCCCACGGCCACCCACGTGGTCGAGCGCAATCTCGAACTGCTCGCGCCGTTGGACATCCGCCCGGGCAGCGTGCGGTTCGATCTTTCGGAGCGGGCCGAGGATGCCGCGGCGGCCGAGCGGATTCTGGCCGAACAGTGCCAGGGCGTTCGGCCGGCGATCATCAATCCGGGCGCCGGCTGGCCGTCGAAGCTCTGGCCGCCCGATCGATTTGCGGCGGTGGCCCGGCATTTGGGCGTAGCGCATCGGCTGCCGACGCTGGTCGTTTGGGCCGGCGCTGCCCAGCGCGCCTGGGCCGACGAGATCGTGGCGGCGTCGGCGCCCTGGGCCCGGTTGGCGCCGGCCACGACGCTGGGCGAGTTGGCCGCGCTGGCCCGGCGCGCCCGCTTGTTCGTCAGCTCCGACACCGGTCCGCTGCATCTGGCGGCCGCGGTCGGCACGCCCTGCGTCGGGCTGTTCGGTCCGATGCCGGCCGAGCGCAACGGCCCCTACGGCCCGGGCCAGATTTCGATCCAGACGGTTTGCCTGACCGGCTCCAGCCGCTCGCGGCGCACGGCCAACAACGATTCGATGCTGGCCATTTCCGTTGACCAGGTGATCGCGGCTTGCGACGAGGTTTTGGCCGGGCAGGCGGATCGGCAATGTGCGTAGACGAAAGGATGAAGGCGGAAGGATGAAGGATGAAAAACGTCGACGCAGGAAAAACAGCGTCGCGGCTCTTTCACGTGGCAGCCGTGGGGCCGGTGATTGACAGCCGGGCGAGCGGGCAGGATACTCACCCGCGCCTTGGCGGTGCGCAAGCACGGGCCGATGTTTCGTCGGCCGGGTCGCGCTAGCGGCCTGTGACAGTTTCGAGTTCGAGTGACTCTCATGCGAGCATGGAGCACTCGAGGCAAGGCACGACGGACGCGCCCGCAAAGTGCGTCCGTCGTTTTTTTCAGCCGAGCTTCGCCACCGCCGGAGTTTGACACCGTGGGCTGGATCGACGTGCTGCTTCGCGGCCGGCTTGGGGCCTGGCTGCAAAATCGCCTTCGGCCTGGACGCCCGATCGACGATCTGGCCCAGCGCATCGGTCTTTCGGCCGAGGCCCTACGGGCGTTCCAGCCGACGTACCGCGAAGCCTTCATTCCCAAGCGCGCCGGCGGTCAGCGGCGGTTGCTGGTGCCCGACGAGCCGACCAAGATCTTGCAGCGGGTGCTATTGCGGCGAGTATTCGGCAAGCTGCGGGCGCACGGGGCGGCCTGCGGTTTCGAGCGCGGCCGGTCGATCGTCCACAACGCCCGGGCTCATGTCGGCCAGGCGGTCGTCATCCGCATGGACGTGGTCGATTTTTTCTCTTCGACGCGCTACGACCGGCTGGAGCGGTATTTTAGCGGCCTAGGCTGGAACGCCGAGGCGGCCGCCCTGCTGGTTCGATTGACGACCCACGACGGAGGCTTGCCGCAGGGCGCCGACCAGCCCGCGATTGAGCAACCTGGTGAACTATTTGCTGGACGTGAAGTTGACGAACCTGGCCGCCCGGTTTCGCGGCCGCTACACGCGCTATGCCGACGACATCACGTTTTCGTTTCCCAAGGATTACCCGCGGCGCATGCGGGGGCTGATCCAGCGGGCGAGGCGAATCCTCGAGGCCCAAGGTTACTCGGCCCATCGCCGCAAGAAACTGAGCATTCGCCGCCGCCACCAGCGCCAAGTGGTCACCGGTTTGGTGGTCAACGAGCGGCCGCAACTACCCCGCTCGTTGCGCCGCCGCTTGCGGGCCGCCCGGCATCACCATCGGGTCGGCCGGCCAGCCACGCTCACGCCGGCACAGCTCGCCGGCTGGCAATCGCTGCAAGCGATGATCGACGCGCAAAGCCGGGCGGCCGAATAAGGAGCGTACGAAAAACAGTTTCGGCTTCTGGCAGACCCTCCCCCTGGAGGGAGAGGGGCTGATCGCCGATGTCGTTTTTCGTTCACATCTAAGCTGCGAATCGCGGCCGCCGGATCGTGGGATGTGCCGTCAAGAGCGGGTGCTGGCGAAAGCGGCCGCGGTAGTGCAGGATGAATGATGTGCCGCTCTCGAATCGCGGCCCGGAAAACATTTCGCCGCACGCCGACTGTTCCTCACCATGGTCAATTGGTATTCGACGATCCAATGGACGCATCCCGGCTGGCTGCTTGCGCTGGTCCCCCTGACGCTCGTGGCGCTGGCCTACCGACGGCTCGTCCGACGGGCCGCCGAGCCCGGCTCCCTCAGGCGACTTGCCGGACGGGGCCTCGTCGTGGCCTTGTTGGCCTGGCGCTGGCGGCGCCCAGCTATCGATACTCCACGCCCCAGCGGTTCGTGGTGCTGGTCGTCGACCAGAGTGCGAGCATTCGCGGCGCTGCGCAGGCACACGCCGAGAAATTCGTCGAGCAAATCCGGGAATTGGACGGCAGCCAGCGCGTGGCCGTGCTTCCCTTCGCCGGCCGGCCGGGTGAGTTGAAGGAAGTGCCTGCGGCGGGAACGAACGACCACGCGGCCGTCGACAGTGCCCAGCCCGCGGCGATCCACCCTGGGGATAAACCCCACGGCTCGCCAAGGAATGCCGGGGATGAGTCGAGTCAAACGCCGCTGGGCTCGGTCGATCTCGATCGCCAGGCGAGCAATCCGGCCCGGGCCCTGCTGGCCGCCGCCGCGCAGGCGCCGCCGGAATTTGTTTGCGAGATTGTCCTGCTCACCGATGGCGCTCAGACGGACGGCGACTTGCAAAAGGGGGCCGTCGGGGCCGGCATGCCGATTTCGGTCGTGCCGCTGGCATCGCTGGCCGGCCCGGAAGTCTGTCTGGCCGAACTGACGGCGCCCGCCTACGCCGTGCCGCGCGACGACTTCGAGATCGATGCGGTGATCGAGTCAAACCAGGCCGATGCCGGCACAGTCACGCTCGTGTGCGCAGGCCAATCGGTCGCCGAGCGGCACGTCGAATTGAAAGCCGGCCGCAACGTCGTGGCTTTGCGACCGATCATGCCGGCTGCCGAGCGTGTTGTCTTCGTTGCCGAGCTGCGCGGTTTTCAGGATACGACCGTCGAGAACAATCGTCGCAGCGCAATCGTTTATGCCACCGACCGGCCGCGCGTGTTGATCCTGGCGGCGGATGCGCCGGCGGCCGGGCGTTTTGCCGCCCTGCTCGACAGCCAGGGCTTCGACGCCAAGGCTCTGGCGCCGGCCGACTGGGAAAAATCGCTGCCGCCGCTCGACCGCTTCGGCGTGCTGGTGTTGCTGGACGTGCCCGTGGCCCAACTGCCCGAGGCCATCCAGCGCCTCGATCGAACGTTCGCGCGCGAGGGGTGCGGAGTGCTGGCGATCGGCGGTTCGGCGACGTTCGCCTCCGCCGTGTTTCGCCATACGGTCCTGGAGGAGATCCTGCCGGTCAGCGCCTGTCCGACGTCGAGCCCCGGCAGTCCAGCCTGGCGCTTGTGCTGGTGATCGACAAGTCGGGCTCGATGGGGGACGACGAGCGGTTGGAACTGGCCAAGCTGGCGGCCCGGCGCGTCGTGAACCTGCTCAGCCCGCAGGACCAGTTGGGTGTGTTGGCTTTTGCCACCGACAGCAGTTGGGTGACTCCGATCGCGCCGGACACGGACAAGCCCAAGCTCGAACAGCGCATCGGCGCTTTGCGAGCCGGTGGCGGAACGAACATGTATCCGGCCATGCAGAAAGCCGCTTTGGCGTTGGGCGAAGCCGTGGCCGATCACAAGCAAATGATCCTGCTGACGGACGGGATTTCGGTGCCCGGCGACTTTCAGCTCCTGGCCGAAGAATTGGGCCGGCAGCAGATCAGCGTTTCGACGGTGGCGATCGGCGGCGACGCGGATTTGGAGCTGCTCCAGGAGATCGCCCAGACCACGCACGGCCGCCCGTATCACTGCGAAAACCCGGCCGACATACCCCGGGTAGTCGTGGAGGAAGCTTCGGTGGCAGCCGCGGCAACGGCCAGCCGTGCCCGGCCGCTCGTGCTGCACCAGCTTCCGCGTTTAAACGCGGCCGACACTCCGCCGCTGGCCGATGCGGTGGCCACAGCCGCCAAACCGGCGGCCGAGGTGCTGTTGCTCACCGCCGCGGGCGACCCGCTGCTGAGCTGGTGGCGATTCGGCTCCGGCGTGACGCTGGCGTACACGGCCAAAGTCGCAATGCCCGAGGGCGCCGCAGCGGCATTTCCGGATCGCGAAGGCCGATTTTGGGGGCGCATCGTTCGCCAAGCGCTCGGCAAGCCGGTCACCAGCCCGTGGGACATCCAACTGGTCCGCTCCGGTCAGCGAGCCCGGCTCACGGCCGACGCCGTTTTGCCCAGCGGCGTTTTTCTGAACGACGCCCGCCCGGACGTCAACGTGACAGGTCCTCACGGCCGGCAGCAGCCCATGGAATTACCGACTGGTTGCGCCGGGTCGCTATCAGGCCGAGATCGAGCTGGATGCGCTGGGAGCCTATGAGTTCGAGTTGCGGCTCGACAGTCCTTCCGCGCATTATGTCGAACGCCGGGCGATCGTGCTCGATTATGCCGACGAGCTGCGCCTGGAGGCGCAAAACGAATCGTTACTGCGGGAAGTCTGCCTGCTCAGCGGCGGCCATTACGACCCCCAGGCCGAAGACCTGTTGGCCGTCGACGGCCGCACAGCCACTCGGGCTTTGCCGCTGTGGCAGCATTTCGTCCTGGCGGCGGTTGCGGTGCTGCTGTTGAGAGCCGTTTGGCGCCGATTCGACGGGAGTGAAACTGGATGACCGACCTTCCTGAACTGCGAAGCGAATTTTTCCGACGGCTGCGACCGGTTCGCCGTCGATTGCGCCCGAGCAAGCACTGGCCGCCGCCGAGCGGGCGATGCCCGTTGCCACATTGATCGGCGTTGGTCTTTGTGTCTTGCGGTTCGTCAGCGGTGATCTGGCCGTGTGGATTGTCGCCGTGGCGGCAATGGCCCCGCTCGCGGTCGCGGCGGTTTGGGGATTAACCCGCCCGATTCCGTGGGTGGCGGTGGCCCGGGCGGTCGACCAGCGGTACGCCCTGGCCGATCGAACGCTATCGGCGCTAGCCAACCTGCGGCAGTTCGATCGCGATTCGTGGCTTTCCGCGGTCGCAGAGCTTCAGGTCCGGAATGCGGTCGGCCGGCTGGAGCCGATTCGGGCTCGGGACGTCGCGGCCCTGCGGACGTCGGGGCGCAACGGGGTGTTGGCGTTTGTGCTGGTGCTGGCTCTGCTGGCCGGCGTGGCCATTGGACCTGAGAATAGGGACGGCCGAGTTGAGACTTCCGCCGGCCGCGCAAGGCGGCACCGATTCGACGACCAACGCTGGCCCGCGGCGTTCGAGGATTTGTCGACCGAATTGCTGACCCAGCCGGCTGGCGTGGGCGAACCGGCCGGTCCGCTGGCCTTACAACAGCGTAAGCAAGAGTCTTATCTCGGCGACAACGCCGCCACGGAGCGTTATTTTGAATGGATGGATCGAAAGTCGACCGCTCCTTTGCACCGGCCGACCGCAAGCAATAGTCGGCTCGGCGATTTGGGAGCCGCGTTCTTAGCTGCCTGGCGGGCAAATCGATATGTCGTGGCCTTTGATCTCCGATTTCAGCCGGATGCTGCAAAATCCGCGCATCGCGTTTCGCGATCTGCGCTGCGCCAATGCCGAATCGAGATGGATCAATTAGGCCAGCCCCGGCCGCGGTCGGGCAATTTTGCCACGGTCTATCGCGCCAACCTGCCGGACGGCAATCCCTTGGCAATCAAGGTCTTCAACCGCCGGGCCGACGAGCGCCGCGAGCGGTATCGGGCGATCAGCGATTACCTGGAGCGGCATCAGCCGCCGGCGCTCGTGCGTTTCGAATACGACGACCGTGGCATTCGCTCCAGTTCCGACGGCAAGCTCTATCCGCTTTTGGCGATGGATTGGGTCGAGGGCGCCACGCTGTTCGATTGGGCCCGCGACCGCTCGCTGGTAGCTGACACGGCCGCTTTGGCGCTTGCCGCCCAAGACTGGTTCGACGTGACGCGCGAGCTGGCCGCCGCTGGAATCGTGCACGGTGACTTGCAGCACGGCAACGTGATGGTCTCGCCCGACGGCCGGATCCGGCTGGTGGATTACGACGGCATGGCCGTGCCCGGCTTGATGGGCCAGACGAATCCCGAGGTCGGATTGGCGCCGTATCAACATCCGGCTCGCAATCCGCAGACGCTGGTCTTTCCCGGCTTGGATAACTTTTCGGCACTGGTGATCTACGTGGCCTTACGCGCTTTGGCCGAGGATCCGAGCTTGTGGAGCCGGCACGTCGAGGCCCGGGCCAGCGACAAGCTGCTGTTCGATGAGCAGGATTTCGCCCAGCCGCCCAGCTCGCCGCTTTATCGAGAACTGCTGGCGCTGGCCGATGCCGAGGTCCGCGGACTGGTGCATTACTTGTTTGCGCTGTGGAGCGTCGGGCTGCACGAGGTGCCGCCGATCGGCGACGTGCGTTTGTGGTGCCGGGGCTCGACGAATTGCTGCACGAGCGCGACTGGGAATCGGCAGTGCAGCTGGCCTTGCGGCTGGGCCCCAGCGAGCCGGTGCCGGCTTCCTTGCAGCCGCTGCTCACCGAGGCCTGCCGCCGGGTGTATTGCCGCCGGGCGCTCGAGCGGGCCGTCGCGGCCGACGACGATTGGGAGATCGCCCGCCACTATGTGCCGGACCTGCTCGACGACCTTCCGGATGCCAAGGGGTTGATCGAAGCCGCGGAAAAGTCGCTGAAAGTCGTGCCGGTCCTGCGCGGGCTGGAACAACTTCGTCAGACGCAGCAGTGGCTGGACTTCGAGCAGCTGTGGGCGCGCCATGCCGGCATGCTCGAGCATCGGCCCAGCGCCGAGCGCTATCGGCTGGAAATTCTGCGCCTGCGCGACGTGGCGGCGCTGCGCGCGCTCGTCGACCAGCCGCATCCCGACCCGCAGGAGTTGGAAGACGCCTGGCAATCGCTCGAGTCGCTGGGCGGCCATCCGTCGGACGAGGATCTGCTGCCGCGACTTGTGCCGCTCTTGGAGCGCGGCCGCGCACGCCGCCGACTGGAGTCGCTTGTCAAACAGGCCCCGCCTCAGCCGCTCGTCGAACACGACCGGCAATTGCTGGCGGCCTGGGATCCGGCCCTGTTTGTCGACGATCCGCAATTCGCCCGCTTCGACGAAGCGACCAGCGCCGCGCCGGCGGGTCGAGCGGCACCAGCGGCTGGGCCAATGGATCGCCCGGCCGGAGTCCACAATCGACTCGGAGGGCGAGATCGCGCGGCTGGCGCGAAAATTGCCCGCCGGCTACGATCCGCGCCTCGCCGCCCGCGTGCAACTGGCGATGCGGCGCGTGCAGGCTTACGACCAGCTCCTGGCTTCGCTCGTCGAGCCGGCCTCGGACGTGGCGGTCGCGGTCGCCTGGAAAAACCTCCGCAGCTCGGAAGGCCAACAGCTCGTCGCGCCGCAGCACGCCGCGCAATCGATCTGTGCTCGCCCGCTTGCCGCTCTTACGGGCACTGTCCGAAGAACTGGGCCCGCAACTGGAACCCGGCGAGTTCGACCGCCGACTTTTGCGAATCTGGAACGAGCGGTTGCTCGAAGATTGTCGCGACGCCGAGCCGTGGCGGGCCCGATACCGGGCCGCAGTCGCGCGCCGCACAGCTGCGACGAGCTCGCCCGGCATGCGCGCAACGGCGCGCACCGACGCGCACCGACGACGACATTCTCCAGGCCCTGGTTGCCGCCAACGGCCGCTTAAGAACGCTGGGCGAAGCCGAACTGCGGTGGCTCGATCGGCAGGGCGGAAGGAGGAACGATAAAGGATGAAGGATGAAGGCGGATTTCGGTGCAGGGTTTTTTTTGATGACGCTTTTGATTGTGTGCCTTTTTGTGTTTTTCGTGGCCATTGTCCGCGTAACTTTGTCTGATGCGTCTCGTGGCCGATGCCGTCGATTGTCTCTGACTTGAGTCGCTCGACCATTCCTTCTTGCAACGGAGCAGATTTTGGCGGCATATCAACGTGAAATCAGTCGGGCCAACAAGGCTTGCATCTTGTTCTTGCTCGACCAGTCGCAGTCCATGTCCGAGCCGTTCGGCAGCACGGGGCGCAGCAAGTGCCAGGCCCTGGCCGACGCCGTGAATAGCTGGCTCTTGAATATGTCCATCCGCGCCAGCGGCGATCATGGAATTCGCGATTGGATGGACGTCGGCGTGCTCGGCTATCGCACGCATAATCTGACGCCGCTGATCACGCCCGCCTTGGTCGGAGCGCTGGCCGGCCGATCGTTGGTTTCAATCGTCGACGTGGCCAATCGGCCGGCGCGGATCGAGACCACGATCCAACGCATCCACGACGACGAGACCGGCGAGTGGATCGAGGTTCCGGCCGATATCCCGGTCTGGGTCGACCCCCTGGCCCAGGGCAGCACGCCCATGTCGCACGTGCTGATCTACGCCCGGGCGATCCTCGAAGATTGGATCAAGTCGCACTTCGACAGCTTTCCGCCGATCGTCGTCCACATCACCGACGGCGCTTCGCAAGACGGCGATCCGACGTCCTACGCCGAGGATCTGAAAGCGCTGGCGACCAGCGACGGAAACGTGCTGCTGTTGAACTGCCATCTTTCGTCGACCAGTGCGCCCGCCGTGTTGTTCCCTTCGAGCGAAGACCGACTGGGCGACGATTTGGCGCGGCAATTGTTTCGCATGTCGAGTCCGCTGCCCGATCCCTTTCAACGGGCCGCCGCGGCCACCGGCATGCAGATCGAGCCGGCAGCCCGCGGCATGGCCTTCAACGCCGATATGGCCGTGCTGGTCCAGTTTCTCGACATGGGAACACGGGCGACGGCGGGCAGGGGATAACAAGGGATGAGAGAGTTGAGGGTGGAGGTGAGGGAAAGACGAGCCGCAGGCTCGAGTGGCTTCTGAAAGTGCTCTCGCCGACGGCATTCGTTTTCGTGCTTGTTTCTGTTTATCGTGACAATCCTGCCTTCTGTCCGTTGTTATTCGATCCGTCGGCCGATTGCCATGCTCTTCGACTATCGCGCGTTCTGGCTGGCCAAAGATCCGCGCCACGCCGACGACTATCAGGATGCGTACGCCGTCGATCCGGTTCGCGGACTGGCCGCGATCGCCGACGGAGTTTCCGCCAGCCTGTTCGCCGCTCGTTGGGCCGACGTGTTGGCCCGGGCCGCGGTTGAAGATCCCCCCGACGTGCAGGACGCCGCGCGGTTGGACGGCTGGCTCGAACGTTGCCGGGCTCAATGGTTGCGTCCGATCGCGGCTGACTTGCTTCCCTGGCATCAACGCCTGAAGCTGCCCGACGGCGCCTTTTCGACGCTGCTCTGGATTCGCCTGAGCGTGTCCGACGTGACGACGGCCGAAGCGGCTGAGGCTGGCGACCGGGCATTTTGCCTCGAGGCTCAGGCGGTCGGCGACAGTTGCCTGCTGCACGTGCGGGAGAATCGGTTCTGCCGGGCCTTTCCGCTCGGCAGCAGCCGCGAGTTTGGCGCGGATCCGCCGTCGCTGGGCAGCGTCGATCGCCATCAAGATCAGCGCCCCCTGTTCAAGTCGCTCCGGCTCGATTGCCGCAGCGGCGATTTATTGATTCTGGCCACTGATGCCGTGGCCGCCTGGTCGCTCGCCTGCGGCGAAGCTGGTCAAGAGCCCGACTGGGAGGCCTGTTGGCGGATGTCGGAATCGGCCTGGAGAAAGTGGATGATTCGCCTGCGACAAGACCAGCTCATGCGCTACGACGACGCCACGCTGGTGATTCTGCGGTTGGGCGGCGGCCCGGCGGCGTCCAAACGGTCCACTCACCGCCGCCGCACGTCCAAATAACGGATTCGTAATCGTCCCAAGCCGGAAAACCACCACTGTCTTGGCGCTGGGTGGCGATTTAGAATGGAGCATGAGCCACTGCTTAGGCGGCGAACGAAAAATAGCATCCGCCCGCAACCCCTCTCCCTCCAGGGAGAGGGTAGGGTGAGGGTCTGCCAGAAGCCGAAGTTATTTTTCGTGCGCTCCTGAGCGCGTCAGCGGCCAGGCATTTCACCCCGAACTCGACCCTCGGCACGTCGGTCATGCAACGGACTCCAGCTCACGCATCGAGCGCCGGACGACTTCTGTGCGTCGACCTTTCCGACGCCGCGCCCGACTTTCGATTTGTGGCGACCGAGCCGGGGCTGCCGCTGTTGGATCAGGGGGGCACCAACTACGCGCTGCTGCGCATCTGGTTCGGCCGCTTCGTCGCCGAGCCCGTGCGGCAGGGGCCAAACCTGGTCGCCTACTTCGCCCAGGCCGACGAGGGAGGCCGCGTCACCCAGCTTGCCGGCATGGCGCCGGTCACCCGCGAGGACTTGCAAGGCCCGCTCAAACAGGAATGGGAAGCGCTGCGCTCGAAAGTCGCCCGGGCCAAACCGGCCACTTCGACCGAACGGGCGTGCGGATTGGGCCCGCCGCACGCTCGACGCGCTGGCCGTCGAGGACTCGCCGACCGAGCCGGATTACTGCCTGTTCAAGTACCGTCACGGCCGCGAGCCGTGGCGATTGGTCTGGTGCTGGGGATATCAACGCGCCGACGCCCAGCCGGCCCCCGCCGTGATCTGCACCAACCCCGATTGCAATCAGCTCTTTCTCCGGCGGCCCGGCACCGATGGTCGCTGTCCGGGGTGCGCCGACCTCGTAGAGCGCAAAGTGGCCGCGGCCCGCAGCGGCTCGCGCAAGTCGCTGCTGCTCGTGCTCTTGGCCCTGCTGACGGGCCTGGCGATCGTGCTCGCGGGCAGCCGGCACCAACTGTCGGTGACGCCCGCCGACTGGGAGGGACCGATCGGCAGCCGAGTCGCCTTTCGCGTTGTGGACCGGAGTTGGTTCTGGCGCGAAGAGGACGTGACCGGCCGCGCGGTGCCGCTGGCGCACGATACGCGAGTGATCCAGTTCGAGCCGCACGACTGCGTGGCGATCGCGCCCGGAGTCGGCCGCACGCTGGCCAGCTTCCATTACCGAGATCTGGCGGTCGATGCGACGATCGTCGCCTTGCCGGCCGACGGATTGACCGAATTCCGCGTCCAACCGTCCAACATCGAGCTGGCATTCGGCTCGACGGCCCCGGTCAAGGCGTTGGCCAAGGATGCCAAAGGCCAGGAACACGATCTGACGGCCGCGGTCACCTGGGAGACACAAGATTCGGCCGTCGCCGCTTGTAAGCCGGGTCTCGTGGAAGGCGGCACGCCCGGCGAAACCGTATTGCGGGCCACCTATGCGCCCGAAGCCGGGCACGGAGCCGCTGCTGGCCGAAGCCACGGTCGCGGTGACGAAGGCAGACTTTTCCTCCATGTCGATTTCGCTGCGGCCGGACAAGCTCGACGTTGGCCAGGTGGCCCACGTTGAAGCGGCCGCTCTGGCCACCACGGGCGCACATTATTCGCTCACCGGTTCGTCGCAGCTTGCCCTGAACGTGGATCCGGCGTCGATCGCCAAGACCGACTCTGACGGCGTCGTCGCTGCGCCGGGCAAAGCGGAAGTGCAAGCCGCGTTTGCCGCGCTGAAGGCGGCGGCTCCGCTCGAAGTAGCGCCGCCCGTCGCGGCAGCCGGCGCCAAGCTGGTCGTCAAGCCGCTCCAGGCCAAGCTGACCGTCGGCGAGCGGCTGCGTCTGGACGTCCTCGCGCCCGGCAGCGAGCCGCTCGATGCGGTGAGTGCCGACCCCAAGATCGTCCAGGTGGCAAACGCCAAAGAGTTGTTGGGTCAGGGCGAAGGGTCCACCGAGGTCGCGCATTTCGCAAGGTGCGCAGCAGCAGATCGTCAAGGTTCACGTCGATCCGGCGCCGGTCGAATCGCTGCCATCCAGCCTGCCGCCCTTGACACTCCAGGTTGGTTCGACGACGAAGTTGCGCGTGATCGGCACGTTGGCCGGCGGCCGCGAGATCGACGTCGATCCCTCGCAGCTCTCCTGGTCGAAACAGCCGCTGGCCTCGAACGTCGACTTCGACCGGCAGGCGCTGACTCTGACCGGCCTGGACCCGAGCGGCGAGATCCAATCGCTGGAAGTGCAATACAAGGACTTACTGGCCCAGGCCGACGTGAAAGTGCAAGGCGACCCGAAGCGGGTCCTGCTGGCCGGCGATTTTCTGGCCCATCCGCCGATTTTGGGTCCCGCGCGCGTGGGGCCGCAAACCGCTGCGTCCGGTACAGGGGACGTCGCCACAGTGCCCCCTGCGACGGTGCCCCCTGCCACGGTGCCTCCGTCGGTCGTCGCGCCGGGGCCTGGGCCGGCGGTCGTCCCGGCGGATGTCGCGGCACCGCAAACCATCGCGGCCGGCCCGTACTTGGGCGACGACCTGGCTTATCGTGACGGCCATCTGATCGTGGGCGATGCCGCGCCCGACTGGCGCTGGCGGTGGCCGGACTCGCGCCGGGCACCGTCGTCACCGGCATCAACGGGACGAAGCTCGAAGGGCTGGCGCCGGACAAGTTGGCCGAATACTTTGCCCAGCACCCGGTCGTCGCCGGCGACCAGTTGCAGTTCCGCTCGCCCTCGGGCAAGGCGGGCCAGGTGGCGCTGGGCGACCGCTTCCAGGCAGTGCAGGACGTGCGGCTGCTGGGCGTCGAGTTCAGCGACGTGTCGGTCAAGGACTTCGCGCCCGCTTTGCGGGTGGCGGTCCGTGAGGCAGGCGAGTATCGTATCAGCGACGGGCAGGGCAAGTCGCTGGGCCAGTGGCAGAAACTCGACGCCGGCTCGAGCGCCTTGCTGGCGGCCGGAAAAATCGAGCGCTCTGCGGACGATGAGTACGAACTATTCGTCGAACGCAAGATCGGCGCCCAGACCAAACGCTTTCAAGTTCCCTTCAGGCTCAAAGCGGAGAAGCCGTAAATACCGTGGGCTTTCCTGACGATCGTGACCGCAAGCTGATTCGCAAAGCGGAGCGGACCGAAGAGCTGGCCATCTCGCTGGCCAATTGGCTGGCCGAATTCAACGGCCGCCGGCAGAGCCAGAATCTGCTGCCGATTCCCGAGAGCGAGGAATTCGAGCTGACGCAGCTGCGCCGCCGGGCCGCAAGTTTGTACAGCTCGGCCAAGGTGCCGGTGGCCGCCGCCGTGTATGGCCCCTCGCAGGTCGGCAAGAGCCTGTTCGTGGGCCGGGTGCTGGCCCCCAGCGCCGAGGATTACAGCCCCCTGGGCCGGGACGAGCAGTGCGGCGAGCCGGCCTATTACCAGCATCTCTCGTTCGATAACGACCTGAACCCGCAAAGCGGCTCGAACGAGGCCACGGCGCTGGTCACCCGATTCACCACCAAAGACCGCATCGCGGTCAGCGGGGCGCCGGATTTTCCGGTCATGGTCCGGCGCTGACCCGGGCTCAATGGCTGCGCGTGCTGGCCCGGGGTTTCTCGGTCGAGTGCGCCGCGCCCGACGAACTGTGGTCGCAGGACTTGCTGGAGGAATTGTTCGAGCAGTTGAGCCGCGCTATCCGGGCGACCGGCTGGATCGCCAGTGGCGGCTCGATCTGCTCGACGCCTATTCGTACATGCGCAGTTGCGACCGCCGCGGTTTTCCGGCCGGCGAGGCCGTGGTCAACGGGCTCTTGTGCCGCTACCCGTTGAGCGAGGACGGCTACGTCGCGTTGGCCGCCCGGTTGTTCTGGAACAACTGGGCCTCGCTGACTGGCCTGTTTCTGCGGATCAACGAGTTTCTCTCGCAGATCGCGGCCCCGGACCGCGATCCGGTGATTCTGACGCATTGGGCGGGCGTCCGCTTTCTGCTCGACAGCCAGCGGCTCGAAATCGCACGAACGCCGCACCTCGCGCTGTTTCAGCAAGGTCGATTGGGCCGATTTTCAGCTCGTCACCCGCGACGGCTGGACCGTGCTCGACTATCGTCCCGGCTGGCACGGCGGCAAGGAACCGTTGGAAACGATCCAGGCCGCGATGCTGGAGCTGGTGATCCCCGTGCTCCCCCACCGGCTGAGCGAAGATTGGCGAAAGGTCGTCGAGCAGATCGACATCCTGGACATTCCGGGAATCCGTGCCGGCCGGCAAGGGGCCGAGCAAGGCAAGCGGACCAGCGCCGAGTCGCTCGACGAGCAGATGGAAATCGTCAAGCGCGGCAAGGTGGCTTACCTGTTCGACCGCTATACCGACGAATTGCAGATCCAGACGCTGCTGCTGTTGGCCCGTGGCGGCAACCTGGAAGTCACGGCGCAGATGAAGTCGAACGTGGAGCGCTGGGGCAAGGCCCGCTATGGCGATGCCTGGCCCAATCGCGTTCACGACGAACTGCCGGCGCTGTTTATCGGGCTGACGGGCGTCGACGAGGAATTCCGCAATCGGACCGAATGGCCCGGGGCGATGCTCTACGAAACGCGGCTGACGCAGCTCGTCGATGCGCTGGGCACGATGATGAACGACTTCGGCGGCCGCAATAAACATTTCACCAACGTCTATCCGATCCGCTATCCCGGCACTTGGGATGCCAACGCCGAGCAGCGTGGCAAAGAGGGCCCGGATAAATGGGAGCACGCCGGCCAGGCCTTCTTGGGTTCGAGCCAGGTGCATCGCTACGTGGCCGCGCCCGAGCTGAAATGGCAAGCGGCCATTCGCGACGACGACGGCGGATTGTCGCTGATCAGCGAAGGTTGGCGCGAGGTGACCACCGCCGTCAAGAAGCAGGACCAGCTCGAAGCCAGCATCGACGAAGTCTACGGCCGGCTGTGGCAATTGGCCCAAGGCTGGGTGATCGATCCCGACGCCAACACCGAGCGCGAGCGCCGGCTGGCCGTGGCCAATCGCGTGCTGGATTGGCTGACGTCCGACCTGTACGCGGTTTACGAGCGCGTCCACGGCTTGCAACAGGCGCTGGGGTTTCGCGACGGCGATCAATGGCGGCTGGCCGATTTTGCCGACCTGCCGATCGACATCCGCATCGAGCGTCCCGACTCGCTGGAGCGGCGCTTTCCGCAGCACGTGCAGGAGTTCCTGCACGAATGGGCCACCATCGCGGCCCCGCGCCAGTGGGACGCCTACGTGTCGGCCCACGCGGCGGCCGGCCCCTGGCTGGGCCCCGAGGATTTCGGCGCGCTGGCCCGATACTTGCGCGACTACCTCTGTTCGCCCGGCGTATTCGACGAAATCTGCGCAATTGCTGCGCGTGGTCGCGCTGAAGCCTCGCGACGAAGCGGCCCGCCGCCGGGCGCGGCGGACGTACGTGCGGATCCTGCTCAACGATTTCCTGATGACTCCGGGCCCCAGCGACCAGGCGCTGGTGCCTGGCGGCGACGACGATCAGGCCCAATTCGGCCTGATGGCGCCCTTGATCCGGCGTTGGCGCAGCCGCTTGCCGGAAGCCTTGGCCCTGGGCGCCGGCGCGGAAATACGGATTCCGCCCGGCAACGCGGAGCTTGCCGATCTGTTGGCTTCGTTCGCAGAAAGCAGTTGACCGGCGGACGAGGGCAGGACAGTCGGACGGGTCCTTGTGGAACGGAGCGAAGAGGAAACCGCAGATGAACGCGGATGAACGCAGATACGAGGACAGGATAAGAGGAGATGAACGGATGCGATATCAATACTTGAATGAAACAGGCAGATGAAGGAGAGTGCCGCCACGACTCGTTGATGCGCCACCCGGCTTCGCAACGGCATTCCGAACTCAAAAGAAAGCGACACATGATTTGGCTGACGGTCGTCGCGAGTGTAACTCACGCGCGTATTCCCATCTGCGTTCATCTGCGTTCATCTGCGGTTACTATCGAACGTCGATTTCACGGGATTTCAGCGGTCCATTTTGCCCTGGCGGTCGATCGCCGGCGACTTACGAGCTCCCAGTGCCTTGGGCGTTGCCGATCCATCAGAATTAGCCCTTGAGACCAGGCATGCACATTCTCTTTGCCAATACCGGAGTGCAGATCGTTTGCGTGCCGGTGCCGTCGGCCCGGCGGTTCACCACGGCGAGATCGGCTACGGCTGGCAATACTGCCACACCGTGCGCCGCGATGCGGAAAGCGGCGAAGATCAGGTCGTGGGCTATCCGTACATCCAGTGGCAGATCATCCAGTCGCGCGCCAGCCGGCTGCTGCTGGCCGTCGACACGAGCCTGGGCGATCCGCAAGTCGGCTACTTTTGCGACGCCTCGGCCCTGGGTGGAGATTTTCTCGTGCCGCTCGAAGGCTTGCTCGACGCCGCCGGCCAGCCGCTGCCCGGAATTCCCAAGGTCGAGCTTTGCCTGCGGGCCGCGACCGCCACGGCCGGCGAGTCGAAACCGGTGCATCTGGTGATCGATTTCGGCAACAGCCGCACCGGCGCCCTGCTGCTCGAGATGCAAGGCGAGGTCACGCAAACTGCCGAAATGATGCCGCTGGAACTGGTCAATCGCTACAACCTCGACGCTTGGAACGAAGCGGGCGAAGCGGTCAGCCGCCCGGGGAGCCGCTGGTTCTCGTCGCGCACCACCTGGTGCAACTCGCCGTATCTGCCGCCGGCGCCGATGCTCAAGAAGGAATACTATCGCGAGACGGTCAAGCGGCTGTTGGGCAAACGGCAAGTGACCCGCGAGCGCGAGACCGAGATCCTGCCCGAGCTGTTCCTGGATTGGTCGCTGGCCCGCATGGGGCGCGAGGGGGACGACGTCGGCCAGGTGATGCACGCCCAGGGAGATTTTCGCACGCAGCTCAGTTCGCCCAAGCGGTACTTGTGGGCCGACGACGAGAGCTGGCTGGAAGGCGCGTTCTGGTACATGGCCGATCCGCACGATCGCCTGCAAACCGGCCAGTTCGGCGGCAAATTGCAAGGCAGCCTGCTGCAGTTCCTGCCCGAGGACGATAACGATGCGCTGCTCGGCGAGCATGCCGGAGGCGCAGCCGTTGGCCTCGCAATCGCCGGTCAAGCCCCGCCACGCGCCGCGGACGATGATGATCGTGGCGATCTACGAGTTGCTCTGCCAGGCGTATTCTTACGTCAACTCGCTGGGCTATCGCGGCCTTTCCGGCGACCCGTCGCGCAGCCGCGAGATTCGCAGCCTGACCATGACCTATCCCAGCGGCATGTTCCAGCAGGAGCGGGAGCGATTTGCCGCGCAGGCGCAAAAGGCGATCAACCTGTTCGCGCTCACGCTGGGCAAGCATCAGCACCACAAGCCCGACCTGACGTTCAGCATCGACGAAGCCAGCGCCGTCCATTTGACCTACATCTGGAGCGAGCTGCGGATGCTCGGCCAGGACCCCAGGCTGTGGTTCTCGGCACTGAGCCGCAATCACACCGCCCCACCCAAGCCGGCCGCGACGCCGGTGCGCCGCAACACGGCCGGCGCAGGCGATCTGCACGGCGCCATGCCGGCCGGCCGGCGGCGCAATCGCCAGAACATCCTGCGCCCGGGCGCCGTGCTACAAAACACGCCGGCCGACGGCTCGGGCGACGACTCCCAGTTGGCCCAGCGCGAGCTGCGGATCGCCTGCATCGATATGGGCGGCGGCACCACCAACCTGATGATCGCCCGCTACACGTTCCAGCCCGGCATCGACGACTCGATCCAGGGACAGGTCCTGCACCAGGACGGCATCTCGATCGCCGGCGACCAATTGGTCAAGCGACTGCTGGAAAAAATCATCGTGCCCTCGTTTGCCGAGCACATCGGGCTGGAAGAAGAAGACGTGCAACTGCTGTTCGGGCCCGAGGTGCCCAAGAACCGCGGTTGGACGGCGCAGCGGGTCAACTGGATGAACCGGCTGTTCGTGCCGCTGGCCGAGGTCTACCTGCAGGCGGCCGTCGACGGCGACAGCGACGTCGCCATCACGCACACCGATCCCCAGCGGGTCGAGCCGTCGATCGTCGAATCGCTCGAGCAGGCCTGCAATCGGCTGCGCGGGCCGGGCTATTACAACTTGCGGCAAGAGCTGGCGCTGTCGTTCGACCCGGCGCGGTTCACCGAAGTGGTCCACGAGGTGTTCGCCGGCCTGCTGTTCGATTTCTGCAGCCGGATCGTCGAGCACGAAGCCGACGTGATCCTGCTGGCCGGCCAGCCGACCAAGTTGGGCCCGATCCAGGAACTGGTGCGGCAATACGTCGCGTTGCCGGCCTCGCGGATCATTCCCATGTTCAATCACTACGCCGGCAACTGGTATCCCTATCAGGACACCAAGGGACACGCGCCCGGCGTGATCGTCGATCCGAAGAGCGCGGTGGTCGTTGGGGCCGCGATCGAGTTCATGGCCCGCAACGGCATGCTGCCGCAGTTCAAGTTCAACATGCGCACGCGGGACGAAGAGAACTCCTATTTCTGGGGCGTGATGACCGAAGCCACGAGCACGATTCGCCCGGAGCGGGTCCTGTTCCGCCCGGTCGAGGGTCAATCCCGCGACGAGTGGACCGAATTCACGACGATCACGCAGCGGATCGTGATCGGCCGCAAGATGCAAGAGGACGAAACCGCCCAAGCCACGCCGATCTACGTGCTGAAGATGAACGCTGGGGCCCGGCTGGGAGGCATCGAGGTCACGGTCCGCCTGCGGCGGCTGGCCGCCACGGCCGAGCGCGAGGAGCACCTGGAAATCGAGTCGATCTCCGGCACGGTGGCCGGCGAAGCGGCCGTGCTGGGCGAGAACGTCGAGTTCAAATGGCGCACTCTGGCCGACGAACGCTATTACCTGGACACGGGCGGACTGGACAATATCGAATTTTCCCCGCACCAGGCTTCGCTGGCGCGTTAGAGCCGAAAGCGCGAAAACCACGGACGCGTTTCTTCATTTGTTAAGCCCACCGGCAGCGCCCGGTGGGGCGCGCATCGCATGACCTCCAAACCACAAGACCGCCCACCGGACGTCGCGTCCCCTGCGGCTGCGCTCGACGACGTGCAGCACGCGTTGGGCGAAATCCGCACGGCGCTCCGCGCCAGGAGACTGCGGCGGCCGAGCACTTTGGCGCATTGCAAGCCACGCTCGCCGGCCTGACCGAACAACTCGACGGCCTGGCTGAACGGCTGCTGGGCTCGGCGCCCCGGCCGCAGCCGCCACCCCAGCCGCAGCCGACGGTCGAGCGCCCGGCCGCGGCTCACCCGCCCGATCCGCCGGCCGACGATTGGGACGCGGTGCTGTTCGGCCCGGATCTGGCGGCCGCGGACGATCTGGACATCGACCGCCAGGAGCTGCTTGCCGATGCCCGCAGTGGCGACCCGGCCGCCTGGGGATTGGTGGGTCAATTGCTGGTGTTTCGAGCGGCCGCGAGCGACCGCCTGCCGGTATTGCTCAAGGACATCGGCGAAGCCTACTACCGCTGGCGTCCGGCCGGCGGCGTCGACGATCCGCTGCGCGACGGTCTGATTTGTTCTCTGGAGCAGGCCTGCGTCGCCGCCGGCTTATCCAACCGGATCGAGCTGGTGCATGTGGGCGATCGATACGATTCGACTCGCCACAACACCCGCGACCGCGGCGTGGAGGTGGCTGCGGTGTTCGGCTGGGTCGTGCTCCGCGATAATGGCTCGGTGTACACCAAAGCCAGCGTGGCCGTGAAATAATCCCCGGGCGGAGCCCAGCACATGCAAACCTACGTCTGCACCCACTGCGGCGCCACGCAAACCCGGCCGACGCTCCCCTTGCGCTGCCCGGCCTGCGGCCAGCAACGCATTGGGTTGTTCAAGCCGCAGGCTCAACCCCCGGCAGCGCAGGCGCCGGCAGCGCCGGCCCCGGCAGCACAGCCCACCGCTCCTGCGCCGACTTCGAAACCCCCCTCGGCACAACCGTCGGCAAGTCCTGCTGCGCGGCGCCTATCGCGGCGCCGGTTGTCGAACCGCGCAAGCCCGCATTGCGGCCCGTTGAGCGTCCGAAACCGCCGCTTGTGGCCGCGCCGCCGCCATTGCCCAAGGCAGCCGCGCCGGCGCCGCAGGCTGCGAGCCGGCCGGCTCCGCGGCGCCCGGCCGCTTCGCAGCGGACTCCCGGCGAGCCCGGCGCAATCGCCTGGCGCTGGCCGGAGCGATTGCCTGGGCAGGACGACTCGTTTCTGCCGCTGCGCAATTGTCCGGCGCTGGGGAGCGAGAAGCAGCTCTATGCTGCGGTGGGGCGTCACCTGGTCGCGCTCGCCGAAGAGCAGGACGCCGTCCACCTGGTTTGGAAGTATGCCACTGGCGGTCACATCCCCGGTTCGCCCGTGCTCGGGTCCGACTTGCGGATTCGCGTTCACGCCGGTGACGGCCGGCTGCACTGCGTGACGCAGGATGGCGAGTCTGCCTGGCCGGCGGTGCCGGTCGGCGAGCCGCTGGGCTGGGCATCGCCGCTGGTCGACGCGGCCGGCAACACCTGGATTTGCGCCTATGGCGGCGGCCTGGTGCGGGTCGACGGCCGGGCGGGCGGCATCGGCGCCCCGTTCTTCCGCTCGCGGCAGCGCTTCGACTGCACCGGACTCATTCATGGCGGCCTGCTGTACGTCGGCGGCGAGGACGGCTTCGTCCGCGCGATCGACCTGACGGGCGGCAAGGGAAAAAATCGCTGGCGGATTGCCGACGACCGCGGCAAGACCGAGTGGTTCGTCAATTCGGCCCCGGCCCGCAGCCCGACCGGCGGCGCTGATCGTCGCCGGCCGCGACGAGCATTTGTATGCCTTCGACGCCGAGGGCCAGGTGCTCGGCAAGCTGCACATTCGCGGACAGATGCTGGGCTCGCCGGTGATCGATTCCAGCGGCGACATCTATGTTGGCGTGAGCCTGCTGGAGCGCGGCCACGAAGCGCGCGGCAAGCTGGTCTGCGTCAGCCACGACGTCCGCCAGGTGCGTTGGGAGTACCCGGCCGACGGGGCGGTCGAATCGACGGCCGTGCTGGGCGACGATGGCACGGTTTATTTCGGCGACAACGCCGGCCTGGTTCACGCCGTGCGGTCGGACGGTCGCGGAGCGTGGAAAGAGCCTGTCGGGGCCGCCGTCCGCTCGGCGGGCTGCATTTCGACCGGCGGCCGTGTCGTGTTCGGACTGGACGACGGCACGTTGGTCGCGCTCGCGAGCACGTCGAAAGGCCTGGCCGGCGGCGGCTGGCCCAAGTATCTGGCTGGCACAGCGAACCGCACCGAGTGAGCCATGCCCCCAGGGCGTCGGAAACCGCTGCCGGCGAAACCACGTTGCCTGCAAGCAGCCTGCCACGACCCCGCGCGGCTGTGCGAACACGGGAGGTTACGAATTCTTAAGAGCTTTGATTTGCCCCACTGGCGGACCTAAACTGAACGACAGGCACGGCACGCGGCAATCGACGACGAGGACCATCATCATGCGCGGCTCTATCCTGGCGGCGGTTTTGCTCTCGGCGGCGGCCACACCGGCATCGGCTCGGATCTGGACCGAACGAGGGACCGGCAAGACGCTCGAAGGCGAATTCATCGCCGAGCAGGAGGATCGCGTATTGATCCGCACCGACCGCAGCGACAAAGCGGTGGCGATTCCGATCAAGCTCTTGAGCGACGAAGATCTGGCCTACGTCCGCCGTTTTACCCAGTCCGATCCCAAGGCGGCTGCCGCGGCCGCCAAGCCGTCGGCCCCAACGCAAAAGTTGTCCAAGGCCGAAGAATCCGAGCTCAAACGATTCGACGATATGGTCCGCGAGAATCCGCGCGATGCCGGCGCCTACGTCAAGCGCGGGCTGGCCCGCAACGATCACCATCAACAACCCCAGGCAATCGAAGATTTCAACAAGGCGACTCGAGCTCGATCCCAAGAACGCCCGGGCCTACGATGGCCGCGGACTGGCTTACGCCGAACAGGGCGACGCGATCAAGGCCCATGAAGACTTCGACAAAGCGATTCAGCTCGATCCCCAGTTGGCTTCGGCGTATCGGCATCGGGGCGACAACTGGGAAGCGCTGGCCCAAACGCCATTCGGCAAAGCGATGGCCTCCGACGCTTGGCGCAAGTATCGCGATAAGTACGACTCGGTCTACGATCACAACATGAAGCGCACGCCTTGGCAGCCGCTCCAGGCCAGCAAGGGCGGCAGCGGCGGACCCCTGGAAGCGGCCAAGCTCGACCTTGCCAAAGCCGACCAGCTCGAACAACAACAAGGCTTCGGCCGCGGTGCAGGCGTTGGCGCCGGTGCGGGGGACGGCGGAGCCGCTGGCGCTGGATCCGGCAGCGGCGCAGTGCAGTGCCGGCAGCGGTTCGGGCAATGGCCAGGGGGACGAAGGCCAAGGCAGCGAGGGACAGGGGGGCAAAGGCAAAGGTAAGGGAAAAGGTAAAGGCGGTGGTGGTGGTGGAAATGGGCACGGCGGCGGTGGTGGAAATGGACATGGCGGTGGTGGCAATGGGCACGGCGGCCACGGCGGATATCATGACGGCTACGCAGGCGCCCGCCGGCACATCAACCGTCCGACGACGCCCGTCGTGCGCACAGAGCCGCCGCTGATCGTTTCGCCTGGCGTGGTCGCTCAAGGCGATTCCGTCATGCTGCTTGCCAATTCCGACGCGATTGCCGAGCAAATGCCGGCCAAGAAAACGGTCGCCGCCGCAGGCAAGAAGCAGCAGCCCGCCGAGCTGGAGCCGATCGCCAGCGTCGATTTCTATCGCGACAAGAACGGTAACGGAAAATACGACCCGGGCGTCGACGAGCTGCTGGCCACCGACACCGACGCCAGCGACGGCTGGGCCACGCAAGTCTCGACTGCCAATTATCCGCCCGGCCGCCAGACCTACTTTGCCGTTCCGAATGGGGCGGCGCCGAGGCGGGCTCCGCGCCGGTCGGCAAGCCGCCGGTCGGCAAGGCAGTGGTCGGCAAGGCAGTGGTAGGTAAGGCAGTGGTAGGTAAGGCAGTGGTAGGTAAGGCAGTGGTCGGCAAGGAGCTCGTGGGCTGGGGCGACGTGACCGCGCCGCTGCCGGTCGTGGCGGCCGTCGACGCGGGGCTCGGCCATCTGGCCGACCACGACGCGCTGGGCGCGATCGACCTGGCGACGGGCACCCGCGGGGTCGACTATGTTCGCGACCACGATTATCCCCGCGCGATTGACGAGTACACCCGGCTGCTCGTGGATGAGCCGGACAATCCCACGTATCTGCGTCGGCGCGTGGGGGCGTATCTGGCGGACGGCCGCTACGACGCGGCCGTGCAGGATTATGACCATCTGGTCAAAGTGGCCGAGCCCGACGCCGATTTGTTTTACAACCGCGGCTGCGCGGAACTAGCCGCCGGCCGGCTCGACGCGGCGGTGGCCGACTTCACGGCCTCGATCAAGCTCAACGAAACCCGCTCGCTGGCCTACAACAATCGTGGCACGGCATTGGCTCGACAGGGCCAGTTCCAGAAGGCCAGCGACGATTTCACGGCGGCGATTCGACTCGACCCCAGCGACGCACTGGCTTTCCACAATCGCGCCCTGGCTTATCAGAAGCTGGGCGACAATCAGCGGGCACGTGCCGATGCCGATCAGGCGACGGCGCTGGCCGGCGATTCGGCCCCGCCGCAAGCCGGCAAGTCCGCGGCGGAAGCCGGCAAGTCCGCGCCGCAAGCCGGCAAGTCCGCGCCGCAAGCCGGCACGCCCGCGCCGCAAGAATAGGTGCTCCGCCCGTGGCCGAAGTCTCGAATCTGCACGAGTTGTGCCTGGGGATCGCGCCGGGCAGCAACCCGCTTCGTACTATCGGCTGCTCGACGTAAAGCTGTTCGAGGGGGCAGCAGAAACGATCCACCAGGCCGCCGACCGCCAGACGCTACGGGCGCGGGCCTTTGCCGCCGCTCCGGCCGATCTACTGGCTGCGCTGTTGGCCGAGATCGAAACAGCCCGCAGTGTGCTGGCCGATCCGGACTCGCGCGAACAGTACGACCGGCACTTGTTGCGCCGCCATCTTTCCGCCGGCGATTGCCCGGCCGATGCCTCCGCCCCCCACCCCGCGAAACCCCGTCCCACAAAACCCCGTCCCACAATGCCCGGCTGACCGGCGGATCGATCCGGCGGCCGAGAGCCTGCCGCGGGGCAGTGTGCTGGCGCAGATCTTGTCACTGCTGCGGCCGCATGACCGCGCGGGCGAGTAGGCCCCGGAGGGCCGTCCCGGGACGTGAGTTGGACAACAGCGGGCACCGGGTCACGACGATTGCTTTGGATCGGCGGCGAGAGTACAGTCAATTTTTGCACGGGCCGGGCTGATGGCCCGCTGGCGTCCCGGCCATTGCCGTCGACAAAAAAAGGACTCTGCCGAAAGCGTGACGCGATGACACCTCCTCGACCGGAAATCAACGAGTGGCTGCTGGCCAAAGGCTATGCGCCGGACGAAGTCGAGAAGATCCTGGGCGCGCTGGATGCCTACGACCAGCACACCCATCGCGAGTCGCTGTTCGAGGATCTGTCCAGCGGCGCTTTCGACATTGGTCCGATCATCGACGCGGCGCTCAAGGAAGAGTAGAGTCGCCGCGGCGATTGACTGGTCCTTGCTTGACCGTGTCCCTGGCTGACCGGGTTTTTGATTGACGGGCGACGTCGCCAAGCGGTACGATCCATAAGCGGATCGACATGCGTTGCCTTCCCCGGTCCCGCCCTCGGCGAACTTCTGCCTTGCAGGTCAGTGGACATGCCATCCGAATCGCGCGTCGAATTCGCCGGGCTGTTGACCAGACGCGTCCGGGCCGCTGTCGTCGGGATGTTGTGGCTGACTTGCTCGCTGGCCGGTGGGGCCGACCTGCCGGCCCAGGCGGAATTGCACAGCCAGATCGACCAGGCGATTGCCGCAAAGGCCGGCGACCCCCTGGCGGCGCGCGCAGCGACGCCGAGTTTTTGCGCCGCGCCAGTTTGTCGCTGGCCGGCGAGATTCCGACTGCGGCCGAGGCTCGGCAATTCTTGGCCGATGCGGCGGACGACAAACGATCCAGGCTGATCGATCGCCTGCTCGCAAGTCCCGGTTACGCGCGGCGGATGGACGAAGCGCTGACGGTGATGCTGCTCGAGCGCCGCGCGGCAACGCTCGTGCCGCCGCAGGATTGGTCGACCTTCCTGCGCAGTTCGCTGGCTGCCAACAAGCCCTGGAACCAGCTCGTGCGCGAGATCCTCGCCGCCGATGGCCGTGATCCGGCGACCGCCGGAGCCGTGAAGTTTTTTGCCGACAGCGGCCGCGAGAATCCCGATCAGATCACCCGCGACGTGGGCCGGCTGCTGCTGGGAATGGACCTGCAGTGCGCCCATTGCCACGATCATCCGGCCATCCGCGATTACAAACAGGCGGACTACTTCGGACTGTTTGCCTTTCTCAAGCAAACCAAGGCGCTGGCCGATCCGCAAACCAAGCAAGCGTTGCTCGCGGAGCAGCCGCTGGCGGGCAAAGTGGATTTCGAGAGCGTATTCGTGCCCGGCCCGCAGGCGACCGGTCCGCGAATGCCGGGCGGCAAAGAATTCGACGTGCCGGCGTTTCAAGCGGGGGAGGAATTCGAGGTGCCGGCCCGGGAAGGCGTGCCGGGTGTGCCCAAGTTCCGGCCCCGGTCGCTGTTGGCGGCCGAATTGACAGCGCCGTCCAACAGGCAGTTCGCCCGCAACAGCGTCAACCGATTCTGGTTCCTGATGATGGGGCGGGGGTTGGTGCATCCGCTGGACCTGGACCACGGCGACAATCCGCCCTCGCATCCCGAGTTGCTCTCTCGTCTGACCGATGAGTTCATTCGGCACGGATTCGACGTCAAATGGCTGCTGCGCGAAATCGCCCTGAGCGAAGCCTTCGGCCGCTCCAGCCTGTTGCCCTTGGGCGTCAGCCCCCAGGACGTGCCGCCGGAAAGTTATCGGGTCGCGATTGCGCAGCCGCTGTCGCCCGAACAATTGACATCGAGTCTGCTGGCGGCCACGGGCAACACGCGGCTGCCAGACGGCCAGGCCAATGCAAAATTCGCCGTGGCCGACTATTTAACCGCGTCGGGGCCGAGTCGTGCTGGGCCGGCGGGCACGGCCGCGGCGGGGCCAGTGAGTCAATCCGACGTGCGGCAACTCCTGGTGGCGATCTTCGGCAGTCCGCCGGGTGAAGCGGAGATCGGGTTTCAGCCGTCGATGGGGGCGGCGCTGTTCCTGTTGAACGAACCGCTGCTGCAAGCCTGGCTGGCGCCCAAGGACGGCAATCTGATCGAGCGGCTCGTCGCGCTGGACGACCCGGCCGCGATTTCCGCCGAATTGTATCTGAGCGTGCTGACGCGGCCGCCCGAGACCGATGAGACGGCCGAAGTGGCGACGCATCTCGAGCAGAATCCGGATCGGCGTGCGGCCGCTTTGGGCGAGTTGACTTGGGCGCTGTTGGCATCGGCCGAATTTCGTCTGAACCACTGAGATCGCCCGCATGGCCGCCTGGTACGAGTGTCGACATCCGCAGCATCGGCTTTCGCGCCGCCGGCTATTGGGCGAGTTGGGTGGCGCTGCGGCTGGGCTGACCGGGCTGCGCGCCTGCTGCAACCGGCCGTCGCCGCCGAATTGAAGCAGAAGCACAAGCAAGTCCTGCTCATCTGGTTGGACGGCGGCCTGAGCCAATTGGAAAGCTGGGATCCCAAGCCCGGCACGACTTTCGGCGGGCCGTTTCGCGCGATCGCCACATCGGTGCCGGGTGTGCAGGTGAGCGAGCTGATGCCGCACTCGGCCCAGCGGATGCACAAGATTTCGCTCGTCCGCACGATGAGCACGAAAGACGAAAGCCACTCGACCGGCGTGCCGCGGATCCTGCGCGGCGATCCGAAAAATCGCGGCGTCGACTATCCTTATCTCGGCTCGGCGCTGTCGCACTTGTTGCCACCCCCCGAGAACGGCCTGCCGCCTTACATCCTCATCAAGCCCGGCCGCAGCGGTTACCTGTGGCAGCATGCCGGCTTCTTGGGCAGCCGGTACGGGGCCCTGGCGCTGGGCGATGGCAAGCCGATCCACCTCGAGCGGCCGGCGGCGATCAGCGACCAGGCCGACGCGGCCCGCAACGCCCTGCGCGCGCCAGGCCAACGCCCGTTACCGGCGGCAGCGGGTGGGCTCGGAGGTGGATGCCTACGAGACTTCGTTCGAGATGGCCCGGCAACTCATGGCCCGCAAAGAGATTTTCGATCCGGCCCAATTTTCGCCCCGGGACGTCGAGCGCTACGGTACGCACCCGCTGGGCCGGCACATGCTGCAAGCGCGGCGTCTGCTGGAAGAGGGCGTGCTGTGTGTCAATGTGACGTCGTATCACTGGGATACGCATGCCGACAACTTCAACATGCACTTGGCGCTGGTGCCGCAGATCGATCGCCCGTTTGCCGCCTTGATCGACGATCTGGACCAGCGCGGCTTGCTGGAAAACGTGCTGGTCGTCTTGATGTCCGAATTCGGCCGCACGCCCAAAATCAACCAGCGGATTGGCCGCGACCATTGGCCCGAGGCCTGGTCGCTGGCCATCGCCGGCGCCGGGATCAAGCCGGGTGTGGTCGTCGGCCGCACCACGGCTGACGGAGCCTGGTGCGACGACTCGCAGTACGACGTCGGGCACCTGTTCCACACGATCTATCGAGCCGTGGGCATCGACCCGCTGCGCACCGAATACTCGAATCACGGGCAACCGCTTCCCATTGCCAACGCGGAATGTTCCGCCATCGAATCCCTGCTCGCCTGACAAACCCTGCTTGCCTGACGAACGATGCTCGCCGACACGCCCACTTGCGATCCGACGAAAGCCGCGCTGGTCAAGTCGTTTCCGCTCGATCGGCAGTTGACCGCCGTGCGCTTCAGCCCCTGCGGCCGGTTCGTGCTGGCCGGCGCCAGGACAACCTGGTCCATCGCTGGGAGCTGGACTCCGGCGAGCACGTGGCGCTGGCCGGTCACACGTCCTGGCTGACGGGGTTGGCGCTGGATGCCGGTGCCGGGCGCCTGCTAAGTGCCGACCTGCACGGCAACGTTCATGCCTGGCCCTATGCGGCCGCTGCCCCCGCCCCGCTCTGGTCAATCCATGGCGCCCACCGCGGCCTGCTCCGCGACGTGGCGATCAACCCCGACGGCAAGCTGCTGGCCACCGTCGGCAGCGATTGCGCCGTGCGGCTTTGGAATGCTGTCGACGGCACGCCGATCCGCCAGCTCGACGGCCACAAGGCGGACATCTATCGCTGCGTGTTTCATCCCGACGGCAAATCGCTCGTGACCGGCGACCTGCTGGGCGTGGTCAAGCATTGGGATCTGGCC
This sequence comes from uncultured Planctomycetia bacterium, assembly GCA_963699445.1. Classification (GTDB taxonomy): domain Bacteria; phylum Planctomycetota; class Planctomycetia; order Pirellulales; family PALSA-1355; genus CAWCAX01. The sequence goes on along the minus strand of CAVOTX010000008.1, from coordinate 338,274 downwards.
GGCGGCCAGTGCATGCGCGACCTGGATGCCGGCAGCCTGCACACGCGTGGCAACGACTTCGATTTCATCGCCGACGTGGGGGGCGTGCGGTGCATGGCGTTCGACCCGGGCGGCACGCAACTCGCCTGCGCCGGTCTGGCAGAGGCCACGAGCAACGGGTTTTGCGCCGGCAAGCAAGCGGCGGTGGTGTTCGATTGGACGACCGGACAGGTTACCGCAAAGCTCAGCGTCAACGGCACGGCCGACGGGCCGCTCAATGGCATCGCCTATCTACCGGGCGGCCAGTTGGCCGGTTGCGGCGAAAGCGCGGCCGGTTCGACCGTGCTCTGCTTCTGGAAGCCGGGCGAGCCGGCGCCATTCCACTCTCTGCCGCTGGCCACCGGCTACGACCTCGATCTGCACCCCGACGGCCTGCGGCTGGCCGTGGCCGTCTTCGAAGTGCGCGGCCAGTGGGGCAACGGTCGGCACGTCAAATCCAGAGACGAATACATTCCGCACGGTGGCAGCGTGCAGATCTTCTCGCTCGGCGAGCCGGTTAAGGGGAGTTAAACCGCCCCGGCTCGCCGGAATTTAGCGACAAAGGCGCGAAGACGCAAAGCCGAACGAGGAAAAGACGAAGGGGAGGAGCGAACCACAAAGGCACAGAGACACAGAGAAGAAGGAAAAGCAGGCAGTGAACGAGGAGAAAGACAAAGATCATGCGAGCTTGACCAACCAACGGACATCGGCGAGCCTAGCGGTGCCAACGCTCTCGACATCTACTCTGCCTGAGAAATATTCCCTGACCACTTCCTTGAAATGAAAGCTGCCGGGTAGAGCGCCACACCATGATCAGCGGCGCGATGGCTAGCACAAGACCAACCGTCACCCTCTTTTCTTCCTCTCTGCGCCTCTGTGCCTCGGTTCGACTGAGCTCACCGAAGTCTGTGGTTTCAATCCCTCCTTTGCGTCGTTGCGTCTTCGCTGTTAGCCGCCTTACAGCTCGCCGCAGTCGGCCACCACGATCTTGGCCGACGTCTTGCCGGACTGCGATCCGTAGCTTTCGATCTTCTTGACCACGTCCATGCCTTCGACCACCTGGCCGAAGACGACGTGCTTGCCGTCCAGCCAGGGAGTCTTGGCCGTGCAGAGAAAGAATTGCGAACCGTTGGTGTTCGGGCCGGCATTGGCCATGCTCAATACGCCCGGGCCGGTGTGCTTGAGCTCGAAATTCTCGTCGGCGAACTTCTCGCCGTAGATCGATTTGCCGCCGGTGCCGTTTTCCTTGGTGAAATCGCCTCCCTGGCACATGAAGTCGGGAATCACGCGATGGAACGGCGATCCCTTGAAGCCGAAGCCTTTTTCGCCGGTACACAGGGCGCGGAAATTCTCGGCCGTCTTGGGCACCACGTCCGACCGCAACTCGACCACGATCCGGCCCAGCTTCTTGCCGTCGGCCGTGATGTCGAAGTAGCACCGGGGCAGCTTCTTCTTGTCGCCGCCGGGGGCCGCCGAAGCCGAATGGGCCAGCCCAGGCCGGCCACGGATGAGGCAATCAATTGTCTGCGGGAAATCATGGCAACTTCTCCATAAGGTGGGTGCCCAAGGCGGAATCCGGGAATTTTGGCAGGCACGTCCGGGGTGGGGCCCTGCCACTGCCGGATACTATAACGCATGGACCGGCGAGACAACCAGCGGCTTGGCTATCTCAGCGGGCTGGCTGCCGGCAGGCTGGCGGCTGCCTCTGCGAGTCGCAGCGAGCGGGCAGCGGCGGCGTGTCCCGGATCGAGCTGGAGCACGTGCCGGTACTGGACAATCGCCTCGTTCAGCCGTCCCGCTAAGCTCAAGCCCTGCGCCAATCGGTAATTGGCAGCGAGATGATCCGGTTTGAGATCGATCGTCTGTTGGAACTCGGCCAACGCCCGATCGGGTTGGCCGCAGGCAGCAAAGGCATTGCCCAGGCCGAAATGAACGTAGGCCGCCATTTCATACACCGGCGCGATCTTGAGCGTCTGCCGATAATGGCGGATGGCCGCGTCGTACTGCTTGTCGGCCAGCAGCGCATTGGCCAGGTTGTAATGCGCGCTGGCGTCGTCTGCGGTCAGCTCGACCGCACGTTGCAAGTGTTCGATCGCCGGCTGAAATTCGCTCAGCTCGTATAAGGCGGTGCCCAGCGCGTTCTGAAACTTGCCGCTATCGGGCTTTAGTTCCACCGCGGTCAGCAGATAGCCGACGCCGTCCAAAGTCTGCCGGCGCTGGCAGAACACCAGGCCGAGATTGTTATGGGCCTCGGCATAACCGGGCTTGAGCTCGATGGCCTTGAGCAGCGGATCGGCCGCTTCTTCGTACCGGCCTTGTTCATAATAGGTGGTGCCCAGGTTGTACTGGGCGAGCGCGTAACGCGGCTCGCGCACCACGGCCTCGGCAAACAGCGGCAGGGCCTGGTCGAGCTGTCCGGCCCGGCAGTAGGCCTCGCCCAGGTTGCAACGAGCCCGGGCGTTGTGGGGAGCCTGGGCCAACGTGTTCTGCCACAGCGACAGGGGGCTACGGTAGACTTCGTTGCGTCGGTAGGTCAACAGCGCCAATGTCAGAACGGCCGCGCCGGTCAGGCACCAGCGGGCCACCGTCAGCTCGCGCGACCATGCCGGCGCGGGCAGGGCGGTCTGGCTGACCGCGTAGGCCGCCAGCACGCCGGCCGCGATGACCGCGGCCGAGGCCACGTACATACGATGTTCGACCGCCAAATCGTAGATTGGAACGATGCTGGAAGTTGGACCCAGCAGGATGAAAAACGCCCCGCCCAGGAATCCCCAGGCCGGTCGGCGAACGAGCGACCACACCGTCGCGGCCAGCAGTCCGCCGACGAGCAGCAGCGGCGGAGCGATTTCGCGCGCTGTGCGAGGTGGGCCAGGCGTAGTCGAGACACTGGCCCGCCGGCCAGACGCACAGCCGTAAGTAGTGCAACAGCACGCCGGCCTGATTCAGCAAGTAGCAGAGCGGACTCAACTGGTCGACTGCGCCAACCAGGCCGGACGTATAATCCTTCCGCCAGTGCAGCATCCAACAGGCCAGCACTCCCCAGGTCGCGGCCAGGCCCAGGTAGAAATTCCTGCGGCGCGAAAAAATCGACCGCCAACCATCGGCGAGGAACACCCGGTCGTACATCAGGACCAGCAAAGGGGCGGTCACCATCACCTCTTTGGTTCCCATGCCCAGCGCGCAGCAGGCGATCGCACCGGTGTGCCACCAGCCGGCCCGCGCACTGTCGTTCGCCCGAATCAAACCGTAAAGCGTGGCCAGATAGCACAGACCCGTCAGCGATTCGAACCGCTGCACGACGTACGTCACCGCCTGGGTCTGGAGCGGATGCACCAGCCACAAAAGCGCGATCGCCAGCGCCAGCGGCGTCGCGGCCGGGCGGAACGTCTCGGCCCGTGGGCTGAAGGCGAGCGTGCGGCGCACGATGCCCAAGAGCAACAATCCGGCCGCAAGATGGATGGCCAGGTTGGCCGCGTGGTATCCCCAAACGCGGCAGCCGTGCAGGGCATGGTTGATCGCAAACGTGTAACTGCCGATGGGCCGATTGTTGGTCCACATCGGCACCCAGACCGGCCACGCCGTGCGAATCGCCGGATTGTTTTCGATCCGATCGACGTCGTCGAACAACAAGGGAACGTCGAACGTGTTCCAATAGGCCAGCAGCCCCAGGGCAATCAAAAGCAGCGGCGCTGCCCAAAGCAGGCCGCCGCGCACGGAGCGCTGGGTTGTCTCAGGCAGCGCCCTCTCAGGCAGCGCCTGTGTCGTCGACTTGGCCCGTTTTGTTTTTCGCACGGCTCTAATTCAGCTCGCGCAAAACGGCAAGTCAATGTGGGTCGACAGCTAGCATTGGAAATGGCGGGCCGAGGCGGCACCGCCCGGCATCGGTCTAGCCCAGCCAATTTGTTTTCATCCTTCCGCCTTCATCCTTCCGCCTTCCATAACCTCCCTGGCCCTAAAAACCCCATTTTGGTAGCATTCCCAGCCTTATGGCGATTCCCTTTGCGCGGAGAGACTCCGTGGGCTATGCATCGACTGGGCAAGCGCTGCGTGACGCGCGGTCGAACGCCGCAGCCGATGTGCGCGGCGGCTCCTGGGTGGCCGTGGTCATCCCCTGTTACCGGGTCGTGCGGCAGCTGCGCAATCTGCTGGCCCGCATCGGGCCGGAAGTATCGGCGATTTACTGCGTCGACGATGCCTGTCCCGAGGGCAGTTGGACGGCCGTGCAAGCAGCGGCCGAAGACGATCCGCGCATTCGCCTGATTCTTCACCCGCACAACACCGGCGTGGGCGGCGCCGTGATCAGTGGCTATCGGCAGGCGCTCGCCGATGGGGCAGACGTGGTTGTCAAGCTGGACGGTGACGGACAGATGGCGCCCGAGGACATCGCCCTGCTCATCGATCCGATTTTGCGGGGCGATGCCGATTACGCCAAAGGCAACCGGTTCTTCAGCCTGGAGGACTTGCGGTCGATGCCCTGGATACGCGTGGCGGGCAACGCCGGCTTGTCGCTGTTGTCGAAGCTGTCCTGCGGCTACTGGAACTTGTTCGATCCGACGAACGGCTTTACGGCGATTCACACCGCGGCGCTTGCGGCGCTGCCGCTTGAGAAACTCAGCCGCCGATATTTCTTCGAGTCCGACGTGCTGTTTCGGCTGAATGCGCTGCGTGCGGTCGTGGTCGACGTGCCGATCGAAGCCCGCTACGGCGACGAGCGGAGCGGCTTGAGCGTCGTCGAGTCGCTGGTCCGGTTTCCGCTTTGCCATCTGCGCAATTATGGCAAGCGGTTGTTTTATAATTACTTTCTCCGCGACTTCAACATCGCCTCGGTGAATCTGCTGATCGGCCTGATGCTGGTGACGTTCGGTGTCGTTTTTGGCAGCGTGCATTGGGTCCGCGGTCATCAGCTGGACGTCTTGGCCTCGCCCGGCACGGTGATGCTGGCGGCGCTGCCCATCGTGCTGGGTTGGCAAGCGCTGTTGAGCTTCGTCCATCTGGACGTGGCCAACATCCCGCGCCAGCCGTTGCAGCGGATGCTGCCAGCCTCTCGGCGAGACCGGCGCGGTGCGGCTCCCCGCTAGCCGATCGCGGTGCGGAAACTCCGCCGGCTTGAATCAATCGGCCGGTCGCCCCGCCCAGCGTGTAACTGGCTGCGACCGACTCAGACTTTGCGGCGGCGCGCGGCAAGCGGCAGGCCTGCGGCCATGGCGCACCCACACGACGATCGACGACGGCTCGGGCGTCTTGACGACTTCGAGCTGGCCGCGAATTTCGCCGCTAGGGAACACGTTCGTGCGGAGATTGATATACGTGTTGCCCGCCAGCATGTCGGTGACCTGCGCACCCGTCAACGTGATAGAGCCTGAGAACGTGCCCGAGGTTGCGCCGATCGACATACCGAGAGAGAGCGAGCCGATCGTCATACCGTTTGATCCGACGGCGGCATCCGCCAGGACTATCGAACTGGAATTCCCGGTCAAGTCTGCATAGCTGCCCGATGTAATGGTGAACGTCGTGCCATTGAGCGTTGCGTCGGCGCTGCCATAGCCTGGGGTGTTGTGCGGCGGGACCTCCTGAAAAGGATCCAGTTCGGCTGTGAGCGCCATGCCTGCCGTCGCGGCGCAAGGGGCCCAAAGTACGGCGCAAACAGACCAGCTTTGTCAGCAGAAAAACCGTGAGCGATTTGTGCATCGTCTGGCCTCTCGCGAAAGGGCCGGCGCGGCGACCGTGGTTTGCATCGCCCCCTATGATGGAACGGCACTCGGTTAAGAACTGTAGGAAGCGACTCCGATCGCCGACATGCGAGCCAAACGATCGCGAGTCGGCGATCGGAGTCGCCTCCTACAGATGGAGATGATCCTTAACCGAGTGCCATTCCCCTCATGATGGAGCGGGCGCCGCCGTCAGTCAAGCATTTGCCAGTCGTCGGCTGTCGGCGTCCATCGGCAGCTTGACATGGGTTCATGCCGACGATTGAATTGGATTAGCGGCGCAGTAAAGCGTCACTGGTTCGGCAATTAGGGCCCCCCGGCCGATTCGCGTTGTCCACCGCTCGTCCCACCCATCAGCCGCCCTCGCCGCGGAGCGTCGCATGTTATCCGGCCGATTCGCGCGGTACCGATCTGCCGCCACCTTGCTGCTGATCGTTGGTCTGCAGTGCGGCCTGGCCGGCATCGGCAGCGGTGAGGAGCCCGGCAGTCCGACCACGTCCAGCCCGGTCGACTTCTTGCGGGACGTCCGCCCGACGCTGGAAAAGCGCTGCTTCTCTTGTCACGGGCCCGATCGGCAGGAGAGCGACTTGCGGCTCGACCGTCGCGCGGACGCACTTCGCGGCGGCGAAAACGGCGTGGCGATCGTGCCCGGCAAGAGCGCCGAAAGTCCGCTCGTCGAGCGCATTTCGGGCGTCGACCCGGACGTGCGCATGCCTCCCAAGGGCGAATTGCTGCCCCAGGCGTCGGTCGCGCTGATCCGCGCCTGGATCGACCAGGGCGCCGCCTGGCCGACGGAGCCGGCCGTCGAAGCTGGCGACCACTGGTCGCTCAAGCCGCTGGTGCGGCCGCCGGTGCCGACCGTGAACGAAGCGGGGCCGCCCCCAGGCGCGATCGACGCATTTATCAGGGCCCGGCTCGAGCGGAGCGGCCTGCGGCCATCTGCCGAGGCGGACCGGCTCGCGCTGCTGCGCCGCGTGACGTTCGACTTGACCGGCTTGCCGCCGCACGCCGGAAGACGTGGCCGCATTCCTCGCCGACACGTCGCCGACGGCCTACGAGCAGGTTGTCGATCGCCTGCTGGCCAGCCCCCGTTATGGCGAGCGCTGGGCGCGGCACTGGATGGACGTCGTCCACTTTGCCGAAACGCACGGCAACGACAGGACCGCCCGCGGCCGAACGCCTGGCCCTACCGCGATTATCTCATCCGCTCGTTCAACGAAGACAAGCCGTACGCCCGCTTCGTCCAGGAGCAAGTCGCCGGCGACGCTCTCTATCGCAGACGATCCGCAGGCGACCGTTGCACTGGGATTCCTGGCGGCGGGGCCGTGGGACGAAAGCTCGCAGATGGGCATCGTCGACGACACGGTCGACAAGAAATATCGCCCAGGTGCTCGACCGCGACGACATGGTCAGCACCGCGATGTCGACGTTCTGCCAGCACGACGGTCCATTGTGCCCGCTGCCACGATCACAAGTTCGATCCGATTTCGCAGGCCGATTATTACAGCCTGCAGGCCGTGTTCGCCGGCGTCGATCGCGCCGAGCGGCCCTTCGATGCCGATCCGGCTGTGCACGCGCGCGGCGGACGCTGGCCCAGCGGAAAAGCGAGATCGAATGACCACCTGCCGAGCGGCGAGATTGCTCGCTGACGCGGCTGCGGGCCGAGTGGCGTGGCTCGAGAAGCGAACTTGCCGGCAATCGCGACGTGTGGAACGTCTTGCCGCCGGTCGAGCGTGGCATCGGCCGGCGGATCGCCAGAGCACTCCGCAGGCCGGACGGCTCGATCCTGTTCGGCGGCCCGCGGCCCGAGACGGATACCTACACGGTCACGCTGGAAACCGAGCTGCAAGCGATCACGGCGGTGCGGCTCGAGGTGCTGACCGACGCCAGCCTGCCGCACGAGGGCCCGGGCCGGCAGGACAACGGCAACTTGCATCTGACCGAGTTCAAGCTCACGGCCGCACCGTGGCCGGCGGCGATGCCGGTGCCGGTTGCCCTGGCTTCGGCCGTGGCCGACTTCAATCAAGACGGCTGGGCCGTTGCTCTGGCCATCGACGGCAAGCCGGAGACCGCCTGGGGAATCTATCCCGAAGTGGGCAAGCCGCACTCGGCCATCTTCGTGCTCCGCGAACCGCTGAAGATAGACGGCGGGCCAGGCTGCAGGTCGTTCTGGACAACTGCATGGCGGCGGCCATCTGATCGGCCGGCCCCGGATTGTCGGTGACCACGGCCGCCAGCCCCGCGACGCCGCGCCGCTGCCTGCGGCGGTCGCGGCGATCCTGGCGATGGAATCCGCCGGCCGCTCGCCCGCCCAGCGTTTGGAGCTGGCCCGCTTCCTGCTCAACTGGCAAGCAGGATCGCGAGCTGAGCTGCGCTGCCGGCCGCGCAGATGGTTTACGCCGCGACGAACGACTTCAAGGTCGACGGCAACTTTCGCCCGCCGCTCAAGCCGCGGCCAGTCCACTTGCTTCGCCGCGGCGACATCAATCAGCCGGCCGCCGAGGCCGTGCCCGGCGCGTTGTCCTGCATGCCGGATCTCGAATCGCGGTTCGCCGTCGCCGATCCACAGGACGAATGGGCCCGTCGCGCGGCGCTGGCCCGCTGGCTGGCCGATCCGCGCAACGTGCTCACCTGGCGCATCGATCGTCAATCGCGTCTGGCACTATCATTTCGGCCGCGGCATCTGTCGACACGCCGAACGACTTGGGCCACATGGGCGGACAGCCGTCGCATCCCGAACTGCTCGATTGGCTGGCCGTCGAGTTTCGCGATGGCGGCGGTTCGCTCAAAAAGCTTGCACCGGCTGATCGTCTACAGCGCCACGCTATCGGCAATCGTCGCAGATCGATGCCGAGCGGTCGCCGGATCGACGCCGACAACCGCCTGCTGTGGCGGATGAATCGCCACCGGCTGGACGCCGAGATGCATCCGCGACGCGGTGCTGCAAATCAGCGGCAAGCTCGACATGACGATGGGCGGGCCATCGGTCAAGCAGTTCGTCCAGTCGCCGGGCATTCACGTCACGCCGAATGTCGATTACCTGGGCTTCGACGTCGACGACCCGGCCAACTTCCGCCGCGCGATCTATCGCTTTCTGTTTCGCACGCTTGCCGGATCCGTTGATGGAATCGCTCGATTGCCCGGACGGTTCGCAGCTCACGCCGGTGCGCAGCGCAGTCGGTCACTGCGCTGCAAGCCCTGGCGCATGCTCGACGACCGGTTCATCGTCCGCCAGAGCGAGCACACCGCCGCCCGGCTGACGCAAGCGGCGGCGACGCTGCCCGAGCAGGTTCGCGAGCTGTTCCGCCTGACCTTGCTGCGCGATCCGGCGCCGGCCGAGCTGGCCGCCTGGGAAGCGTATGCCCGGCAGCACGGGCTGGCCAATGCCTGCCGCATGTGTTCAACAGCAACGAGTTCATGTTTGTGAATTAAGGAGTGCACGAAGATTACCTTCGGCTCTGGCAGACCCTTCTGCCCTCTCCTGAAGGAGAGGGGTTAGCGCCGACGTTGTTTTTCGTTCACTGAGACCAGACGGGTCTCGAAGGCCAAACTATGTCCACCAGCCTGCAGCAGTCGCTCTCCGCGCCGCGAGTTGCTGTTCGCAAATGGGCAGCGGCTTCGGCGGCGTGGCGCTGGCCCACCTGCTGGGCGCCAGCGATGTGCGAGCCGACGAAGGCGAAAAGCCGGCGGCCGATTTGAACGGCGGCTTGCATCATCGGGCCAAAGTCAAGCGCGTGATCCAACTGTTCATGAACGGCGGCGCCAGCCCGATGGACACGTTCGACTACAAGCCCCGCCTGGCCGAACTGCACGGCCAGACGTTCGATCCGGGCACCGGCGCCAAAGTGGAGTCGGTCACCGGCTCGCCCGGCTTCAAGGTGCTCAAGAGCCCGTTCGAGTTCAAGCAATACGGGCAAAGCGGCCGCTGGGTGAGCAGTGTCTTTCCGCACCTGGCCGGCTGCGTCGACGATCTGGCGTTCCTGATGTCGATGGCCTCGAAGACCAACGTCCACGGGCCGGCCAGCTACATGCAAAACACCGGCTTCGTGCTGCCGGGCTTTCCCTGCATGGGCGCCTGGATCGGTTATGGACTGGGCAGCCTCAGCGACAACCTGCCCACGTTCGTCGTCATTCCCGACCCCAAGGGTTTGCCCTACAACAACCAGGGCAACTTCTCCGCCGGCTTTCTGCCGGTCAAGCACCAGGGCACGATCATTCGCCCGCACTTGCCCAACCCGATCGCGGATTTGTTTCCGCCGAAGTCGGCAACGCACATCACGCCCGAAAGCGAGCGCGACGGCCACGCGCTGTTGGCCCAGGCGAACCGCGCCACGAGCAGCAGTGGCCGGGCGACTCGCGGCTGGAAGCGCGGATCGCCTCGTACGAGCTGGCCGCCCGCATGCAGCTCAGCGCGCCCGAGGCGCTCGACGTATCGAGCGAAACGGCCGAGACGCACAAGCTGTACGGACTGGACGAGAAAGCCGACCGAAGCCTTCGGCCGCAACTGCCTGATCGCCCGGCGGCTCGTCGAGCGCGGCGTGCGGTTCGTGCAGGTCTGGAGCGGGGCCGGCCGGCCCGACCGGCAATTGGGACAATCACGGCAACATCGCCGGCGAACTGACGCCGATGGCCTTGGCCACCGACAAGCCGTGCGCCGCGCTGGTCAAGGATCTGAAAGCCCGGGGCCTGCTGGAAGACACGCTGCTCATCTGGACCACCGAGTTCGGCCGGATGCCCTTCAGCCAGGGCACGGCCGGCCGCGATCATAACGGCGGCACCTTTGTTTCCTGGATGGCCGGCGCCGGCCTCAAGCCGGGCACGGCCTACGGCCAGAGCGACGAGTGGGCCTGGAAATCGCTCCAGCCCACCTGGTGTTACGACCTGCACGCCACCGTCCTGCACCTGATGGGCATCGACCACACGCGGTTGACCTATCGCTTCAACGGCGCGAATCGCCGCCTGACGGACGTGCACGGCGACGTGATCCACGAAATCCTGAGCTGAACGCGCGAACGAAAAATAACTTCCGTCCGCAACCCCTCTCCCTCCAGGGAGAGGGTAGGGTGAGGGTCTGCCAGAAGCCGAGGTTTTTTTCGCGGGCTCCTGAGCCGCCGTCTCGCGCCGCTTCAAGGGCAAGTTGTTGACCGGCGCCGCCCGAGGCATGAGAATCAGTCGACAACGGCGGTGCGCGATCGCGCTCGCCGCGACGCGCCCCCGGATTTTGCCTCATGCCTGCCCACCCCCAGACGAAGGAAAATGCCATGCACGCTTGCCCCCGCCGCCTGTTGCTGCTGCTGATTCTGGCTCTGATTGGCTCGTTGACCGCTTCGCAGTCGAGGGCGGAGTTTCCGCTCAAGGACGGCGACGTCTGGGTCATGGCCGGCGACAGCATCACGGCCCAACACCTGCACTCGAACTACTTCGAAGCGTTTTGTTTCGCCCGCTATCCGCAACTGAAGTTCGCCTTTCGCAACTCGGGCGTCGGCGGCCATACCATTCCCAGCACGCTGGCCCGCTTCGACTACGACGTGGCCGCCTGGAAACCGACCGTGGTCTCGGTCGAGCTGGGTATGAACGACCAGGGCGGCACGCCGACCGATAAGTTCGTCGCCAACATGAAGACCATGGTCGACCGCATCCGCGCGGATTTGGCCCGGCCGGTGATCTTCTCGGCCAGCCCGATCAACAACGGCGACACGCTGGCCAAACTGGGCGGCAACCAGCGGCTGAACGATTACGCGCGTGGCGCTGAAGGAATTCTGCGGCCAGCGAGAAGCATCCCTTACGCCGATCAATTCCACGCCCTGATCGACGTCTGGGGAAAAAACAAGTCGCGCGAAGCCTGGCCAATGCGACGGGAACGCTCAAGCAACTCGCCCAGGACGACACGATCGCGGGCGTCGAACACTTGCGTGCATTCCTGGCCGCCCTGGACAGAAGCGCCGACAAACCGGTCTCGATGCAGGGCGACGCGGTCCACCCCGGCTCCGCCGGGCCAGCTGATGATGGCCGCCGCTCTGCTGCGCGAATTGGGGGCCGACGGTTTCGTCAGCAGCGCCACGATCGATGCCGCCGGCAAGGTCGCCGAAGCGAAGGGCTGCCAGTTGGACGGCGTCAGTGCGGCGGAGGGCACGTTGGCCTTCGACCGTCTGGACGAGCGGCTGCCGATGCCGATTCCGGACGATGCCCGCGCCGTCCTGCCGATGTATCCGACAATTCTTGACCTCAGCCAATACACGCTGAAAGTCACCGGACTGAAGGATGGCAAGTACACCTTGCAAATCGACGGGGTGCCGATCGCCACACTTTCGGCGAAGGAGTCGGCGCGGGCGTCAACCTGACGTCCTTCGGCCCGGGCACGCAGGCCGGCGCGGTCAACCCGATCGTCGCGCAATCGCGGGCGATTCTGGCTGCCGTGGCCGCCAAGGAAGGCCTGGTCGGCCAGTGGCGGCAAAACTCCCAAAAAGCCTTTGCCGCAGGCGCGGCACCGGCATTGAAAGAGCAATTGGCGGCCCAAATGCCGACGATCGAAGAGGCCGACGCGAAAATCCGCGCGGCGGCCAAACCGCAGAAGCATCATTTCGAGATCAACTGGCTGCCCTGAGCGCAGTCTGCCCCGGGCCCCCGGCGAAACCCAGGCAAACAGGACAAACCATGAGCACTGTCACGAAATTCTTGCGACGGGACCCGGCCGAAGTCACTCCCTGGGCCGAGACCTGCGGACAAATCCGGCCGCTCGTGGAAGAGCGGGACGCGGCCGCCGCCGAGGTCCACCAGGTGGAAATCGACCACGCCAAGCTGCATTATCACGCCAAAACCGACGAGTTCTACTACGTCATCGACGGCACCGGCACGATGCAACTCGACGATGAGCAGATCGAATTGCACAAGGGAGTCGTGGTCTACGTACCCCGCGGGGTCAAGCACAAGGCCGTTGGCAAGCTAACGGTGTTGACCATCTGCATCCCGCGCGGCGTGCTGGCCGACATCCACGAGTTGGAATGATCGACCGGCAGTCCCCCCGTTCGTCGGCCGCAATCCACTGGCGGCCGTAGTTCGCCCACCCAATATCTCGTCGGCAAGCGGCGCTTCATCGATTGCAAGTTACTGCACTGGGGCGGCTTGCAAGCGGGCGTTAATCGGCCATGTCATTCGCTTTGCGTGAGTTTTGCGCAAAGCAGGTTGACGATTTGGTCGAAGACCACCATAATCTGCGCCTACTCCCCGTAAGCTTCGCAATCGCTAATGTCGTGTGCATGTTGCCCATTCGCTGCCGGGTTTGCTAGCACATGACCTGAAACGACGACCAAGCGGTCGCGGGCTGCGGGACATCTTAAACCACGGAGGGACAACGCTATTGAAGCGTTTTTAAATGCCGGATGCATCTGCTGGAACGTTATTTGCGGTTTGGCCGGACTGCTTTGGCCTGATCGCCTTGGCCTGACTTAGGGCAACATCCGACTGATTCTCCAGAAAACGCTGCAATGAGCGCGCTCTCGACACCGAAACCGCACCGCTTGTCGGCGCTGGATCCAGTGCCAGCAACGGGCGATGGTGTGCGCAGCGGTTCGACTGCCGACAATCTTCGCTCGTCTGGCGTGGGGTTGCCTGGCCAGGCCCACCAGCGCTGGCAGCCGGTTCACACGGTGCTTGCCGATTTGCGCAACGGCTACCAGCTTGCCTTGAGCGGGGGGCGCGAGTTCCTGCCCCAAGATTCCCACCATACGCCCCACCGCCGGTTGCTTGCCGTATTACCTCTTTCCTGCATTGCAAAGGCGCGGATTTCGTTTTCAAGCTACGGACCGACCTCGGAGTGATGCCGGCTGTTCGACGTGCGAACCGGCTGAGCACCACCCCGTGGCTTTTGTTAGAGGGAGCTGCGCTTTGCCCACCGACTTGATCGAGAACGAATCGTTCACGCTGGGGGAAGTGCCGCCGGACATCCTGTCGGCTTGGGTGCTGTTGAGCCTGGCGCTGCTCGGATATTGGTACTGGCGGTTCCGGCAGTGCGGAGTGCTGACGTTCGACGTCTTTTTCATCGGGTTGTACCTGTACCTGCCCATCGTGGGCATGGCGATTTTTGCCTACTCACCGCTGAACGGCTTTGCCACGGGCGATTGGCATTGGCGCTACTTGCCCCTGCTGCGCGAGGCATTTTATGTGTCGCTGTTCGGGGCCGCGGTGTTCTTGCTGTCGGCGGCCGTGGCCTCGCGCTGGAACTCGGCCCCGCCCGGCTATCGGTTGGTTTATCGCGCGATTCACGATTTTTGGGGCACTGGGCCGGGACTGACGCTGCTCGTGTGCGGGATTTTCGCGCTGGGAGCCGTGACGGTGGCCACGGCCGGCGTTTTCACGGCGCGCGAAACCGTCATGGAACACACTGAGTTCCGGCCGGTCGCCCACCTGTTCTCCTGTTTCGCCGTCATCGGCATGTACGTCTCCCTGATCGAGGGCTATTGCCGCCGGTCGTGGAAGTTGACGGGCTTGGGAGTCTTGCTGGCGGCACTGATGCTGGGGTTTGGAACTCGCAAGGTGACGGTCGGCACGCTGCTCTACTACGGGGCCGTGCGGCTGATTAATACTCGGACCCGGCGGGTTGCGATCACGGCGACTTGCTCGTTGGCGGCGGTCGCGGGCTTGATCGTGATGGGCCTGGGGGTGGAGGCGACTCGGCAGCAGGAAGTGACGTCCGACCGCGCCGCCGCGGCTCCGAGCTACCTGATGTTCGGGAACAATTTGTCCGAGCTGCGCGATTTCGCCTGGATGCTATCCGCCTGGGATCGCGAGCCGCTGTTGGGGACGACCTACGTCAGCGGATTGCTCTCCTGGATTCCTGCGTTCCTGCTGCCCGACCGGAAGGAAATGAGTTGGGGTGTGTTTTCCACGCAAATGACTGGGCTGGGTGGCGGAGGGCATCCGGGTTTGCGCCCGACGATTTTTGCCGAGGCGTATTTCAATTTCGACCTGGTGGGCGTGCTGGTATTCGCTCTGCTGCTGGGGGCCGTGTTTGGACGCACGGCAGCGTTTGCCCAGCGCAGCATGCAATTGTCCGATCCGCGGGAGCGGGCTTTTCGCCTGCTCTGCGCGTTTCTGTACTTCGAGTTCTTCTTGCGATTCCAGCAATCCGCCAACTACTTCCAATCCTACATCGAATTGGGTTTGCTCCTGGTCGGGCTGATCGGAGCCGCAGGTTTGGCGCGTTGGAGAGAGGGTGCCAGGTTCCCAAGCGGCGGCCGCGTGGGACTTGTGCAGGGCTGAACAGGTGTTGTCTTCCAACTTTGGAGTGTCAGGCAGTGGCCAGCATGAATAATCGTCAATGGAAGATTTGCTACGTCGTCGAATCGGCTTCGGCGGGCGTCGGCCGTCACTTGGGCGACTTGATCGAGGGATTGTCGCAGCGCGAGCTGGCCGAGATCCACGTCCTTTGGTCGCCGACCCGGGCCGATGAAAGGTTCATCTCGCGGCTCGAACGATCGGGCGTCCAGCAGAAATCGATTCCCATGCGCCGAGCAGTCGGACCGGCCGATCTGACCAGCCTGTCCGCGATCCGTGAGTACCTCAAGACTCAAGGGCCGTTCAACCTGGTGCACGGGCACAGCAGCAAAGGGGGCGCGCTGGCCCGCCTGGCGGCCGGCCGCACGGGGAGCCGCGTCGTCTATACGCCGCATGCCTTCGCCGCCATGGATCCCGTTTGCGGGCGGCTGAAAAAACTGTTCTATCGCCAGGCCGAGATCGCTTTGGCTCGAGTTACCGATCGGATCATCGCCACGTCGCCCGCCGAGCGGGATTTCGCCCTGCAACTGGGCATTCCGTCGCACAAGCTGGCCGTTGTTCCCAACGGCGTCGAACCAGAACCGTTGCCCTCGAGCGAACAGGCTCGACGACAACTGGGGCTCGACGCCGAGCGGATGATCGTGGGTTTCGTCGGACGCCTGACCTCGCAGAAGAATCCCGAATTGCTGATCGAAGCCTTTGGCCGTGTGGCCGGGCGGTTCCCCGACGCCAGGCTGGTGATGGTCGGCGACGGGCCGCAGGCTGCGAGCGTGCGGTCGCTTGTCGAGCGGCTCGGGCTGTCCGACCGCGTGATGTTGCCGGGCGCTCTCGACGGGCGTCGGTTGATGCCGGCGTTCGACGTATTGGCCCTGACCAGCCGCTACGAGGGTCTGCCCTACGTCTTGCTGGAAGCGCTGCTGGCTGGCTTGCCGCTGTTGGTCACCGATACCAGTGGCCAACAGTTGATTGTCGACGAAGGGATCAATGGTTTTGTGGTGCCGGCGGACGCCGCCATGCTGGCCGATCGCCTGGGCCGGCTGCTGGCCGACAAGTCGCTGCGCAAGCAGATGAGCAGCAGTGCCTCGGCGAAGGCTGCCGAGTTTGGCGTCGAGCAGATGGTCGATGGCGTACTGGAGGTTTACCAGGAGCTCTGCCCCCGGCGGCGCCGCCCAAGTGGTGGCCAGTGGCTGACAGTGCGCTGCGGGGTTTCCTAAAGTTGTTTGGTTTTGCCAGGTTGTGTTTCTTGCAGACAGCAGGTTCGCCATGAGAAAAATACTCGCGCCCTCCTCGCCGCCGCCGTTCTTCCCGGTTGTCCGCCGGCATTGGTTCATGATGCTCTTCACGTTCGCGCTGGTGCTGGGAGTGGCCGTGACGTACACAGCGGTGTCGCCGGTGCTGTACACCAGCGAGTCCAAGCTGTTCGTGCGATTGGGTGCGAGACCTTGGCCTTGGATCCGACGGCGACGACAGGCCAGACCGTTAACTTCCAGGAAACGCGCGAAAATGAAATCAATTCGATTTACGAACTTCTCAAGAGCCGGTCGCTGGCCGAGCAGCTTGTCGATGCTTTTGGCACGCAGGCCATTCTGGGCAAGTCCGCCGGCGACGCGGAGGCGGACCCGCCGGACGACGCCGCAGGCCCCGCCGTCGAGTCACCTGCTCCAATCTCGATCTGGAAGCAACTGAATCCGCTGACCACGTACAGCGTGCGTGACAAGGCCATTCGCAAGTTGTCGCAGTGGCTGCGCGTCGATGCGGTCCGCAAGTCCAACATCATCAACGTGTCGTGTGACGCGACCGATCCGGCGCTTGCCCAACGCCTGGTCACCAAGGCCATCGAGTTGGCCAAAACCACGCACATGCGGGTCAATCGCACGGTCGGCTCGTTCGCCTTCTTCGATAACCAGTCGGCACAGCAAGCCCGTCGCCTGGCAGAGCTCGAAGATCGCTGGCGCGACTTGAAGAACCAGACCGGGATCGCCGCCGTGGACGAGCAACGCGCCATTTTGCAGCGGCGGATAGCGACCATCGAGGACGAGCGCCTCAAGATTTCCGCGACGCTGGCCGCCACCCGGGCCGAGGCGATCGCACGGGGTCAAACACTGGCCAACTTGCCGGCCGCTCACGTTACGTCCGAAATGACGGGTCAGCCGCAGACCGCCGCTTCGCGCATGCGCGAGCTACTTTACTCGCTCGAGCTCAAGGAAAAGGAATTGTCGTCGCGGTTCCAAGAGGACACGTTTTTCGTCCAGCAAGTGCGCCAGCAGGTCGCCGCCGCCCGCGCGGTGTTGGCCGAGGAAGTGGAACCGGTGCAAACGACGAAGAGCCTGAACCAGGCCCACCAACAAACGCACGTCGCGCTGCTGGAAGGGTCGGCCCGAACAGCGTCGCTCGAGGCCGAGTCAAGCGCGCTCGAACAACAATTGGCCGAGGCTCGCATTGCGATGACCGCGTTCAACGGCGCCGAGATCGAGTTGATGCGGGTGGAACGGCAAATCGAACTGGAAAAGGCCAGTTTCAGCAAATTCGTCCAGAACCGCGAACTGGCCCGGATCGATCAGGAGTTGCAGGAGCATAGCATTTCGAACCTGAACATCTTGCAGGCTCCGAGCTATTCGATCACGCCCACCAAACCGCGGGTGATCGTCAACCTGGCGCGTAGGATTCGTGCTGGCCTCGATCGCCAGCTTGGGCGTGGCCGGCTTGTCCGAGCTCCGCCGCCGGCCGCCGGCCGTCGACCCGCTCGATCGCACGTCGTGGCATGAAGGTGATTCCACCGAACCGGAGCCGGCCGGTCTCAGTGATCCGTATCGAGCAGAAGGGAATGGCAACGGCCATGGCAACGGCAACGGCCATGGCAACGGAGACGGCCATGGCAACGGAGACGGATGGCTCAATCCCTCGGAGCGCGGCGTTCCGCGCTGAACCGGGTGGCGGTGAACTGAAGTAGGACCCGATGCGGGGGAACTTGAACAATGCGGGTGACGGTCAACGGACGATTCACGTTGCAGCGACTGACGGGAGTCCAGCGGCATGCCCGCGAGATCACCCGCCGGCTGGGAACGCGCGCCGATCTGATCGTCCCGCCGAGTTCGCCGAGCGGGATACGTGGGCATCTTTGGGAGCAATTGCGTCTGCCGGGGCTGGTGGGTCGGCAGGTCTTGTGGTCGCCCTGCGCCACGGGCCCGTTGTCGGTGCGGCGGCAAGTCATCACGGTGCACGACACGGGCTTTGTCGACACCCCGGAGTATTACGGCCGCGCGTTTGCCGGCTGGTATCGCTGGCTGATACCGCGTTTAGCACGCAAAGTTTCCCGAGTGATCACCGTTTCGGAATTTACGCGGCAGCAGCTCGTTCGCCACTTCCAGATCGATCCGGCACGAATTACGGTGGTCCCCAACGGGGTTGAAGGTTTCGCCCCGGCAGCGCCTGAACTGGTCGGCCAGATGCGCACTGCGCTGGCGCTGGAGCGCGACTATCTGCTTTACGTCGGTTCGCTCAAACCCAACAAAAATCTGTCCAGGGTTCTGACCGCCTGGCAGCAAACCGGCCTGGCGGCGCGCGGGCTGGAATTGGCGGTTGTCGGTGCTCGGGGCTCGGTGTTCGGCGACTACCGGCTGGAGACCGTGCCCGAGGGTGCGCGCTTGTTGGGCTATGTGGACGACGTCTGGTTGCCGGCCTTGTACAGCGGGGCTCGGGCGTTCGTGTTTCCGTCGCTGTACGAAGGCTTCGGGATTCCGGCCGTCGAGGCCATGGCCTGTGGCACCCCGGTCATCAGCTCGACGACGACCAGCATGCCCGAAGTCTGCGGGGATGCGGCCCTGTTGGTCGACCCGCAGCAAACCGAGGCGATCGCCGCGGCAATGCAGCGTTTGGTCGACGACGATGCGTTGCACGGAACTTTGAAGGCGCGGGGCCTGGACCGCGCGGGGCAGTATACCTGGGAACTGGCTACCCAACGAACCTGGCAGGTCTTGGAACAAGCCGCAGCAGAGGCCGGTTAAATCCGGCGGACGACACGCCGCGACGCTGGTCGCCGGCACACGCTACCTTGAGGAGTACACGCACGTGGGAGTGGGCCATTGCGACGACAATCGATCCGTGGACCGAACATTGCGCATACCGGGTTCGCTTGGCCCGGCCGAAGTGGCCCCGCCGCCGTGTGGGATCGCACATGGGGCGGTTGTCGAGGCCATCGGTCGCGGCTTGGCCGATCACTCGGCCGATGTTGCCGACGCCCCGCAAACGCCGACCGAGCGGGCGTTGGCTGCCATCTGGTCCGAGATTCTGCAAGTCGCCCCGATCCGCCGCGACGATAGCTTTATGGCGCTGAGCGGCGACTCGTTGCAGGCCTTGCAGTTGGCGCTGCGGATCGAAGAACTTTTCAACAAGCAGCTCGAGCTGGCAAGTTTGTTGACCGCCGAATCGTGCCTCGAACAAATGGCGCGCTGGATCGACGGCGACGAGACCTCGGCCGGGAGCGGCTCGGGTTCATCGGCCATCTTGTTTCAATCGGGCACGCGCTACCCGGCCCTGTTTTGCTTGCCGTGCATTTTTGGCAGCTTGTGGGAATTCCAGAAACTTGCCCGGCAGTTGGGTCCCGAGTTTACCGTTTATGGATTGCAGACCCCTGGCCTCGACGGTGTCGAGACCCCCTGCGCGACGATCGGCGAACTGGCGGATCATTACCTGCGCGAAGTGCGGCGTGTGCAGCCGGCCGGGCCCTACTGCCTGGCTGGGTTCTCCTTTGGCGGCACCGTGGCCTATGAGCTGGCCCAGCGCTTGGCAGCGCAGGGCGAGCGAGTGGAACTGCTGGCGCTATTGGACCCGCCGGTTCGCGGCCACCGCCGGGGCGTATGGCTGTTTCATCGGAGCGTCAAGCTGGTTCAGGGCGTGCTGCGTACGATCGCCGCCAAAGCCGCGGCGACCTTGTCACCCGGCGAGCACTCGGGCCAGACGCAGGCGACCCTCGAGGCTCAAGGGAATTTGAGGTTTCCGCCCGGTCGCAGTCGCGTGTTTGCCACCAATCGGCGGGCGCTTGACGCCTATGAAGCCCGACCCTACCCCGGTTCGGTGTTGCTGTTTCGCGGGATGATTCCTCCACTTTGGCCCAAACGGCTGTACGACGACACCTGCTTGGAATGGATCGATCTGGCGCAAGGCGGTTCGGACGTGTGCTGGGTTCCCAGCCGCCACGAAGACTTCTTCCAGGATGGAACGATCGAGTTCCTGGCTGAACCCTTGCGGGCTCGGGTCCGCGCGCGGTTCGAGCCTGCCGCGGATCATCAGGACGAAACGGAATTGTCTGCCGGCGCCCCGGCCCTGGCATCGACTGCGGTCCGGTTTGGCCGGACCAGCCCCCAAGCGGCCGCACCTTCGGCCGCGACCGGCCAGTCTTTGGCGGATGGCGGCCCGGCGACGTGTGGACGATTCTTCTCGCCGGGCGTATGCTCGCTCAAGCACTCGTTATTGACCAGCTTGCCCTTGGCCGCCGCCGATGGCGTCGCGGCCAGCGCGATGCTGGCACTGGCTGCCGGCCTGGCGGCTCTGGTTGGCTTGCCGGTCGGTCATGGCTTAGGCGAATTGCTCGTTGCCGTGGTGGCCTCGCTGCTGGGGGTGTTTCTTTTCGCCGGGCTCTATCCGGGCGTCGGACTCCACGCAGTGGTCGAACTGCGAAAGATCGGCTGGGCAACGACCCTGGTATTTACCTTGTGCATCCTGGCGGCACGGGTCGAATACGCTTCCGCCACTGCGATGTTGTTGATGTCGTGGCCGTTCGTGGTGGTTGCCATCCCGCTGGCGCGAGGTGCGGTTCGCTGGTTGTGCGCCGGCCGTTCGTGGTGGGGACACCGGATTGTGATCTTGGGCACCGGCCCGGCGGGGCGGGCCGTGTATCGGCATTTGCGCGAGAATCCGACCATCGGCTTGCGGCCGCTGGGTCTGCTCGACGACCGGCCGCTGCCGCTGCCGTCGACGGAGCCGGTGGCCTATTTGGGGCCGTTGGCCAATGCCGCCACGATCGCCGCTCACGAGGGCATTCCCTGGGCCATCGTGGCGATGCCGGAAAAGCCCAGCGATGAAGTGCTGCGCGTCGTGACGCGTTATGCCGACTGCTTCCCGCACCTGCTAGTCGTGCCTGACACGGCCGGCCTCCCCACGCTCTGGATCGATGCGCACGAGTGCGGTGGCTTGCCAGCCTGGCGAATGACGGAACGGTTGTTGTTGCCGATGCCGCGGCTGACGAAGCGATTCATGGATCTGGCGGCGATCGTCGTTTGCGGGCCCATGTTGTTGGCGATCATGGGGATGGTGGCGGTGCTGATCAAGTTGGGTTCGCCCGGCCCGGTGTTCTATTGCCAGCGGCGGATCGGGCGCGGCGGCAAGCACTTCTATGCTTGGAAATTCCGCTCGATGGTGCGCGATGCCGACGCCGTGCTCGAACGGCACCTGGCTGCCAATCCGGCCTTGCGGCAGGAATGGAATCGCGACCAGAAACTGCGCAACGACCCGCGCGTCACGCGAATCGGCCGGTTTCTGCGCAAGACCAGCATCGACGAACTGCCGCAGTTGTGGAACGTGTTGCGGGGTGAGATGAGCCTGGTCGGGCCGCGGCCGATCGTCGACGCCGAAGTGGCCAAGTACGGGACAAAGTTCGAATTGTATTCCAAGGTCACGCCCGGCATTAGCGGCCTGTGGCAAATCTCCGGCCGCAACGACACGACGTATCCCGAACGAGTGGCCCTCGACGCGTTCTACGCCCGAAACTGGTCCTGCTGGCTCGACCTGTATATCCTGGCCTGTACCGTCCGCACGGTCGTGTCACGCGCCGGAGCCTATTAGATGTCGGATTCGTCGGACGAGCTTGCCGGCCCGGTGCTGGCCCTTGCACCCCAGCGATCGCCTTTGTCCTACGCCCCCCCGGCCCCGGCGGATGTACTGGCCCGTTTGCGGGGAGGCGCGGTTTGGGTCGTCGGGGCGCGCGTCGCCGGCATTGGCGTCAGTTTGTTGGTCAGCGTCGTCCTCGCCCGGCATCTGGTTCCGGCCGACTTCGGCAACTTTGCCCTGCTCTCGAGCCTGATCGCGTTTGTCAGCGGCTTGGTCGTGCTAGGGTTGGGCGGAGCGGTCGTCCGCTTTGTACCTGAAAGCCTGGCCCGCGGCAACGCAGTCCGCGCCCGCGATGCCCTGCGGAGAGCATTCGCATTGGCGGCCCTCAGTTGGCCGCTGTTGGCCGGCGGCCTGTGGCTGTTCTGGCCGCGGTTGGCCGGCTGGCTGAATCTGCCCGCGGAAGGCAGTTACGTCGCGATCGTGGTGATCAGTGTCGGGTTGTTGGCACTTGTGCAATTGTCGTCCGACGGTTTGCGCAGCCTGCACGACATGCGGCTGGCCAGCCTGCTCTCCGGCGGCCAAAGCGGCGGGTTGTTATGTAACCTGGTGTTTTTGGTGGTGCTGGCCGCCGTCAGCCTCTACGGCAAACTCGGTCTGACGGGCACGCTGCTGGTCAACATCGGGGCATTGGCGGCGATCGTCCCGTTTGCCTTGCTGGCCTTGGCGGTCATGAGCCGCCGGCAATTTGCCGCGCACGATACGGCTACAGCCGGCCCGCGGTTGGGCTGGGGCTTGTTGTTGGCCACCTGCTTGCCGCTGCTGTTGGTGCAATGCGTAACGTTTGCCTCGACGCAGGGAGACTTGTGGATCGCCGGCAGCCTTTGCCCGCACGACCAGTTAGCCCTCTACTCTGCGGCCCGCCGGTTGGTACTATTGATCGTCATGCCGCTGCAAATGGCTAACTATCTGGTGATTAGCTCGATCGCCGAGCTTTATGCCCAGCACCGCCTGGCCGAGCTGGAGCGGTTGTTGCGACGGACGGCCACGTGGGCGGCGTCCCTTCGTTGGCCGCGCTGGGGTTGCTGCTGCTGCTGGGCGGGCCGGTGCTCGGCGGTTTGTTCGGGCCGTTCTATCGCGACGCGGACTGGCCTTTGGCCCTGCTGACCATGGGGCAATTGGTGCTCACATGGGCCGGCTCAAGCCATACCACGCTCTTGATGACCGGTCACCAGAACGAGGCCCTGACGGTGAACTCGGTGGCTGCGTTGCTGTTGGCCGTCGGCGGTTGGTTGGCCGCGAGTCACTTCGGCATCACAGGACTGGCCCTGACGTACACGGCCGTTGTGGCCCTGGAGAGCGCCGTATTGATGCTGCTGTGCCGGCGGCTGACGGGCGTCTGCGCCACGGCCAGCCTGCCGATGATGATTCAGGCTGCAGGACGGTTGTTCGGCGCCGCCGGTGACACGCAGATCAAGCCCGGCGGCTCGGTCGAACAGTTCGTCGAGCGGCCGCGGAATGGCGCGGCCGAAGCGGAGCGCGGGGCGAGCGGCCAGAAGGGAAAGCCGCCGTATGCCGGCGACGAACCGGCGCCCGAGACGCCGGAATGATATCCGGCGAAAACCTGCCCCACGTCGTTCAATCCGCGGCGAAGCTAAGGTGCAATTCGGCATGCCGCAGATGAATTTGTTTCCACTGGTCGTGGGTCAGCTTGCCGAGAACCGGATGCCGGGCGGTCATCTTTTCGCTCCGCGAGCGCGCAACCGCCGCCCGCAGGGCTGCCAGCGCGGCCTGCGGCGACGCTGCCGCCGGAAACGCGCCCGCCACGGCGCTCGCAGGAAGTTTGAAGCCGGCCGGCATCTTGCTGTTGACGATACGGCGCTTGAGTAGCGGGCCGACGAGCCGAATCAGCAGCGGGGCCTGAAAGGAAACGCCGTCGATCGAGCTGTCGATCGCCATGGCCAGATGCGTGAGCAGTTTTTCCAGCGGCCAATTGCCGAGCATTTTCGTCCGCCCGGAGCAAACCAGTCTTTCGGCGTCGGCCAGCACTTCGTCCAATGATGCGAAATGCAACGTGCGACGCCCCGCGACGGTCTTGGAATTCACGGACATCGGTACAGGCCCTTTGCAGTGACGTCGCCGCCCTCGAGCGCGCCGAACGCGCCGCTAGGAGTATTAAATGTCCTTTGCCAACGAATTCAAGCGAGCCACGAAAGGCATCGAGGAGGAAATCGCCCATTATCGCGATTTTTCCGGCCTCGAAGGCATGCAGGAGCGGATCGCCGCCTTGGTCGAATTGCGGGATAAATGGCGGCAACGCAGCTACCCGCTTCGCTGGCAGAGGCAAATTGCCCACCGAACCGTTCGACTGGCGCGACGACAAAACCGCTTGGGCCGACCTCAAAGAGAACATGAATCGCATCATCAAGGCAGCCGCCGCTGCGGCCCTGGCTCCGCCGGCCGCCGGCTTGCGCAATCGAGGGGAGCAGCCCGGGGCGGCCATGGACGAGACCGAGACCCCGGCGAAGAAACCGGACGCCGCCGGCCAGCCGTGAAGTACCGCTGATCCACCCGGGATCTGCATTGGCGCACGCCAGCCGTGCTGGCATGGCGATCGGCGGCGAAAACCCTGCGGCCCGGGCGGCTGCGCCGTCGGCGGCGTTGCCCGCTACCCAGAATGCCAGCCGCTTTTTGTCACCGGCCGGAATTTGAATCTGGATAGGATTGGCGTTCTGGCCGATAAAAACGATGGCGACCGGTCGGGCAAAAGCCGATAACTAGACCAGGGCTCGCACGCAAGCGGCCGACATCACAAAAGGAAAAAGTCGATGAACCTGAAGCCTTGGGAAGCAACGATTCAGCAAATTGCCGAAGAATCCATCCGTGAGCCGAAGGAATCCGGCCGCCACAGGCTGTTGACCGCCTGGCGCGCCAGGCTGGAAAAAGAGCCGACCAGTTTGAAGCCGTTCCAGATCGACGACATCGTGCGCGAGGTTCGCACGCGGCTCAACGCCGTCAGGAGCTAGCTTCGATTGCGGCATCCGAATCGCGGCGGTACATCAGGATGACCACGTATTCCATCGTGACCATCCCCTCGGGCACCATTTTTTCCAGCGCCGGCAGCAGCAGCTTGACCTTGTGTTCGGCATCGATGATCTCGACGATCACCGGCAGATTGTGCGACATTTCCAGCAGCTTGGACTCGTGGACGACGCTATGGGCGCCGAATCCCTCGCTGCCGCGCAGGACGGTCGCGCCGGCTAGCTGCAATGCGGCTGCCTGGCGGACGATCGCTTCATACAGCGGTTGGCCTTCGTAGCGGTCGGACTCGCCGATGAAGATCCGCAAAAGAACACCCTGCTCGTTGACTTTCATGTGCTCCCTCGCTTGGATTTCCGGGACGGTTGAGAGCGGGGCGAGCCGTGCTCCCAGGCTGGGCGGACTGAGCTTGCCGGGCTGCTGATCGGTGCGCTGGCGGTACATCATCACGCTGGCTCGTTCCAGGGTCGCCAGACCCTGCGGCAGCAGCACGTCCAGCGAGCCTGCGATGAACGCGGCGATCTTGTCGGCGCGATCGACGATCTCGACGATCACGGGTACATGCTCGACAATGGACCAAACCGATCGGCGGATCATGCCCTGCGCGCCCAGGCCCATGATGCCGCGCATAACCGTCGCGCCGGCCATGGCTTCGCCGCGTGCCGCGCGGACGATGCGCTGGTAGGTGGGCGTGTGCGGCGCGCGGTCGGCGCTTTGCAGATAAATCCGCAGCAGAACGTGTTCGCCTTGCAGGCTCATGGCTTGTTCTCCTTAGCGGCCGGCGAGCCAAATGCCCAGCCGCACGGCAATCAAGCCCAACACGACGCTGCCGATCAGGTTGGCCAGGGCTTTGATCGTCGCACCGTCTTCCAGCAACGCGTTGGATTCGTAGGCAAAGGTCGAGAACGTGGTGTAGGCCCCGACGAATCCGACCGCCACGGCCGTTCGCATCGTCTCGGAAACGACGTACCGCTCGCCGACCAGCGTCAGAAACCAACCTAGAAACAGGCTGCCACTCAGGTTGATGACCAGCGTCCCGATCGGCAGCGCCGTGCCGAACCACTGGCCGCACAGCCGGGACACTGCCAGGCGAAGCATCGCTCCCAGCGATCCGGCGGTTCCCACAGCCATGTATTCGACCAGCGTCTTCATACTTGCTTCTCCGCAAAGGATGCGACCAACGGCAGACGTTTTCGGCTCACCGGGATTGCCAAACAACGCTTCCGGCGAAGGTTAGCCCTGGGGCGTGAGTCATTGTCTTAATCCCAGGCCGTCGCACGTCGGGCACCGCCCCCACCGTGGGCGCGGGCGATTATATCACGAGATTTCCCGGCGGATCAGCGGCCGGCCGGTTCGTTCGACCAATCCCAGAGCAGCCACCAGGCGCAGAGGGCCACCAGCGGCAGGCAGCCAACGAGCGCGATGCCCAGATCATACGAACCGGTTTGGTCGACGAGCCGGCCGAAGTATTTGTGGACCGGCGCGGTCGCGGTCCAGGCGATCGCTCCCAGCACGCCCGTCACTTTGCCCTGATGGCGGACGCTCAGTTCCTGGCTCAGCGCGTAATAGCAGGGAAACAGACCCAGGGCGCCGGCGCCGAACAGCATCAGCAGGCCGAGCAGCAAATTGCCCTGCGGCGTCCAGGACACGAAGATGCTGAGCGACGTGAGCAGAGAGCACCAGGCAAACACCAACCACCGGGCCCAGCCGGCCGTCGCGCCCCACCGTTGCAGGGCAATGCTGGCGGCGCCGGCGGCGATGCAGCCGACGTCGGTGGCCACATAGAACACGCTGGAAAAGCCCAGTGCGAACTGCTCGCTGTAGCCGCGCCCCTGCTGCAGAAACAGCGGCAGCCAAACGCGGAACAAGTGCCAGCAAATATTGATCGAAATCACGACGATCACCAGTACGACGAATCGCCGTATCAACTGGCCGGTTGTTCGATGCGCGTTTCTCGGGCTGGGCTGCGACCTGGCGTCGAATTGAGGCGCTGGCCCAGCGGACACTTCCGATCGGCGGATGGTGCCGAGCCACAATACGGCCCAAGCCAGTCCCACGGCGCCGATGATCTGAAAGGGCAATCGCCAGCTGCCGGCCTCGGGCGTGAGCATGCCCCTGACGATCAGCGGCGTGATGATCGCGCCGATCGACGAGCCGCTTTGCAGGATGCTATTGCCCAGGGTTCTCTGGCTGACGGGGATCAAGCGTTGCGTGGTCTTGAGGCGCAGGGCCAGTGGCCGGCTTCGAACCAGCCCAGCAGCGCCCGGCACAGCACCAGACCGCCGAACGTGGTCGCCATGCCCGTGGCGATTCCCGTCAGCGACCAGGCGACCAGCACGGCCGGATAGAGCAGCCACACGCTCGTGCGATCGGCCAGAAAACCAAAGAAGAGCGCGCCGGCGGCAAACGACAGCGCGAACCAGGTTTCCAGTTCGCCGAACCGTTCCTTACTGATCTGAAAGTCCTCGATCACATGGCTGGCGGCGTTGGCCAGCGTCTGCCGGTCCATGTAATTGATGGTCGTTGCCAGCAGCAACAGCCCACACACGTACCAAGGCACCCAGGCTCCGCGCAGCGATTTCGGCATGATCATCGGCCCGGGCTCCGCGGGTCGAGTGGCCGGCGCGCTCGGGCGCCGCCGCGTCCCCGCCGAATGGTCGCCGCCCAATTCAGCCGCTCCAAGATTGGCCGTCCCAGGCGAGCACGCGCCGCAGCAGTTCGCGAGGTCGTCGCTGAACACCCGGAAGATCGTTTCGCCTTTCTCCGCCGTCGCGCGGCGCGGATCGCCAATGTGGCCCGGGCCGGTGCGATCCTTGGTGATCCAGCCCCGCGCGGCGGGCAAGAACGGATCGCCGAAGGCGACGGGCGGAACGTCCGCCAGGCTGCCGACCAGATCCGGCCGGAGCCGCAGCATCATCGACGTTTCCCACTCGCAAGCGTGCCCCATCTGCGATTGCTTGATCGCCGGATCCAACTCGTGCGGATTGCCCCCCAGCAGCCAGTAGGTTGCCAGCAGCAGCAGCAGATCGGAGCGGTCGC
Organism: uncultured Planctomycetia bacterium; assembly: GCA_963699445.1. GTDB lineage: Bacteria > Planctomycetota > Planctomycetia > Pirellulales > PALSA-1355 > CAWCAX01. The sequence continues at coordinate 310,375 of CAVOTX010000008.1, read as the reverse complement.
GATATCTTTGCCGGGCCTCGAATACGGCCTGCTGCCCCGGCACGTGGTTGCCGCCGTGCCCGTTGACGAAAACGATCCGCGTAAAGCCATGCCGGACGAAATTGTCGATCAGCCCGCCGAGCAGATCCAGATAGACGCGCGGCGCGGCCGACAGAGTGCCCGCGAATTCGAGATGATGGTCCGAGTTGCCCAGCCAGATAAGTGGCGCTATCAGAAGGCGGTCGCCGATCTGCGTGTCCACCCGGCGCACGACCTCTCCGCATAACAAGCTGTCGGTGAACAACGGCATGTGGCGGCCGTGCTGTTCGAGGGCCGCGATGGGAATGACGACGGGAGTCTCCCTGGGCAGGGCGGCGACCGCCGGCCAATTCATTTCAAGCAGTTTCATGGCGTCGCTCTAGGCGAAGATTTCCCGGACGACGTTGCCTTCGACATCGGTCAGGCGGAAATCGCGGCCGGCGTAGCGGTAGGTCAGACGCTCGTGGTCGAGCCCGAGCAGGTGCAAAATCGTGGCGTGCAAATCGTGGATGTGGACCTTGTTCTCGGCGGCAAAATACCCGTAGTCGTCCGTGCTGCCGTAGCGCAGTCCGCCCTTCACTCCGCCGCCGGCCAGCCACATGGTGAAGCCTTCGGGATTGTGATCGCGGCCGTTGTTGCCCCCCTCGGCGACCGGCGTGCGGCCGAACTCGCCTCCCCACCAGACCAGCGTATCTTCGAGCAAGCCCCGCGCTTTCAGGTCCTGAAGCAAGCCGGCGATGGGCCGATCGACTTCGCGGGCGTTCTTCTCGTGGCCGTCTTTCAGGTCGCCGTGCTGATCCCACTGGACCTTATTGTCGCTGTGCGTGACCTGGATGAACCGCACGCCGGCCTCGGCAAACCGCCGCGCCTTCAAGCACATGCGGCCGAAGTTGGCCGTCACCGGATCGTCCAGCCCATACAGCTTGTGCGTTTCCGGCGTCTCGCCGCGGATGTCCTCGACCTTCGGCAGTTCGGTCTGCATGCGGAAGGCCAGCTCGAACGAATTGATGCGGGCTTCGAGCGAGGCTTCGCCGGGCGTGCGGGCCAGGTGCTCGCGGTTCATGGCCGCCAGGCGGTCGAGCTCGAGCCGCTGGATGTCGCCGGGCAGCAAAGGGGCGATGAACTTGACGCGGGCCTGGTCCGCCGGAACGCTGGCGTTGCCCAGCGGCGTTCCCTGATAAACGGCCGGCAAGAACGCCGCTCCCCAGTTGTTGATGCCGCCGTGTGCGAGCGTCGGACAGATCGTGACGAAGGCCGGCAAGTTGCTGTTCTCGGTGCCCAGCCCATAGCTGACCCAAGAGCCGATGCTCGGCCGCACGAAGTTGTCGCTGCCGGTGTGCAGTTTGAGCAGCCGCGCCGCCGTGGGCCGGATTCGTGCCGTGGACCGAGTGAATCATGCACACGTCGTCCACGTGCCCGGCCAGATGCGGGAACAGCTCGCTGACCCACAGCCCGCTCTGCCCGTATTGATTGAACTTCCAAGGAGACTTGAGCAGGTTGCCGGTGCTGGCAAACTGCACCCGTGGCTTGGCGAAAGGGAGCGGCTTGCCGTCGTCGCGCTGCCAGCAGCGACTTGGGGTCGAACGTATCGACCTGCGACGGCCCGCCCTTCATGAACAGAAAGATCACCCGCTTCGCCCGAGCGGCAAAATGCGGCGGCCTTGCCTTGAGCGGGTCTGCGGCGATTGGGTCGGCAGGCCCCGACTCGGCGCGCTGACCGCTCTGCCACGAGCGAGGCCAGCGCCAGCGAGCCGAAGCCAACGGCCGTCGAGCGCAATAGCGTGCGGCGAGAGAGGGGCTCGATGGGCCACATGGGGCAAAAGCCTCGGTACTCACTGGATATAGACAAACTCGTTGGCCGCCACAATCACGTGGCACAGGACGTTCCAGGCTCGACGCCGCCGCGAGTCGGCATCGGCCGTGGTCGCGGCCAGCGTCCGATCGACCGACGCCAGAAACGCCGCCGACGCGGCGATCTCCTCGCCGCCAGCCTGGCGTCCGTAGGCGACCAGATACATCCGCCGCAACCGCTCGTCGTCCGCGCCGGCTTCGCTCTGCAGCCGGGCGGCAAAGTGTCCCGCGCTCTCGACCACCAGCTCGCTGTTGAGCATCAGCAGCGCCTGCGGCGCGATGGTCGTGGTCGTCCGGTCGCCGCTGGGGATCGCCGCGTCCGGATAATCGAGCAACTGAAACAAGTCGTAGAGATTGTTGCGAATGACCGGCAGGTACAACGAACGGCGCCGGCTGTGATAGTCGGTCGTGTCCTTCGACGTGTGGTCGAACAGAAACTCGCGATTCTTGGTCTTGAGCAGCGAGCCGCCCAGGGTGTCGTCGAGCTGGCCGCTGACGACCAGCAGTGCGTCGCGAATCTCTTCGGCTTCGAGCCGCTGGACGTTGGCGCGGCCGAGCAGGCGATTGGCCGGATCGTGGGCGGCGGTGGCGGGATCCGGCGTGCTGCTCCGCTGGTAGGTGCTCGAATTCAGGATCAAGCGATGCAGCGCCTTGATCGACCAGCCGCCTGCCACGAGCCGGTGCGCCAACCAATCCAGCAATTCCGGGTGCGAAGGCGGTTCGCCCAACAGGCCGAAATTGTCGGGCGTGAGCACGAGCCCGCGGCCGAAATGCCAGCGCCATACGCGGTTGACCAGCACTCGGCCGGTCAGCGGGTGCCGCGGGTCGACCAGCCAGGCGGCCAGCTCGCGGCGGCCGCTCTCGCCCGCCGAGAATTGGGGCAGCCGTCGCGCCCTGGACGACCGGCGGGATCGTGCCGCGCGACCAGCTCGCCGAGTTTCTGCGGGTTGCCGCGGATGTGGATCGCGGCGTCGGCCACGCGATCTTCGCTCACGCCCATCGCGGAAGGAAAGTCGGGCGGATTCTTTTCGAGCTTGCGACCAACTCGTCACGCAGCTTCTTCAGTTCCCCTTTCGTTTCGTCGGGATAGAGCGGCTCGAGTTTTTCCGGCAGCGCTGTGCCAGCTGCGGCGGCCTCGCGAACTTTGGCGTCGGCCCCGGCCACCAGCTTGTCGATGGCTTGTTTCCGGGCGGCAATCTGCCGGTCGTACTCGCGCTTGCTGCCGGTCGGTCTCGGGCGGCCGCAGCCGATGCTCGTGCCAGCGGGCGATCTTCTTGAACGACTCCATCGTCCGGGTGCTCTTGAAAATGCCGGCCAAGCCGTAGTAGTCCGCCGAGTCGATCGGGTCGAACTTATGATCGTGGCAGCGAGCGCAACCGAGCGTCAAACCCAGACCGCCCGGCCGACCGTGTCGATTTGCTCGTCGACGATGTCCATCTGCATCTTGGCTTCGTCGGCTTCGGCCAGCACCTTGGGGCCCAGCACGAGCAGGCCCGTGGCGATCAATTGCTCGTGCCGCCCGGCATCGTCGGCCGCGGGCAGCAAATCGCCCGCCATCTGCTCGCGTCACGAATCGGTCGTAGGGCTTGTCGCTATTGAATGCCGCCACGACGTAATCGCGATAGCGCCAGGCATTGCCGTGAGCCACGTTTTCGTCCAGGCCGTTCGAGTCGGCGTAGCGGGCCACGTCGAGCCAGTGCCGGCCCCAGCGCTCGCCGTAGGGCGGCGACGCCAGCAGTCGATCGACGAGCCGGCGGAATGCGTCGGGCCGGTCGTCGGCCAGAAAGGCTTCGATCTCGGCCGGCGTCGGCGGCAAACCCAGCAGGTCGAACGTCACGCGGCGAATCAGCACCGACTTGTCAGCAGGCGCCGCCGGTGCGCAGCCCGCGGCTTCGAGTTTGCCGAGCACGAAGTTGTCGATCGGCGACTGGATCCAGCGGTCGTTCTTGACCGCCGGAATCGCCGGGTCGGCCGGTGGTTGGAAGGCCCAATGATTCGGATCGCGCAGGCGCGGGCCGGCATCGGCGATCGCGGGGTACAGGGCGCCCATTTCCACCCAGCGGGCCAGATCGGCAATTTGCCGGTCCGTCAGTTTGCCGTCCTCGGGCATTTTCAGGTCGTCGTCGACCTGACGGACGGCCAGGATCAGGCGGCTCTCGTCGGGCTTGCCCGGGACGATTGCCGGGCCCGAGTCGCCGCCGCGCAAGAGGGCCTCGCGCGAATCCAGCCGCAGTTTGGCCCACTGCTTCTTGGGACCGTGGCACTTATGGCACTGCTCGCTGAGCACCGGGCGGACGTTGGTCTCGAAGAAACGCACCTGCTCGGCCGTCGGCGCCGTGACGCCGGCCGACTCGCCGACCGCCAGAACTGACCAGAGCAGCACGCAGATCATGCGAGTCTTTCTTGCTGGTGCGGCGGGTCCGGCGTCGCGCGATTGTTACCGTGGGGGCAGGTCGCGACAACGCCGAAAACGTGGAGCCAGTTTCCCTTGTAACGATACCCGCCGCGAATGGCGGTGGCAAGAAATCCGGCCTGCACTGCGGCCCTGTCGAACCGATCACTATTGCACTCGGTTAAGCCCACCGGCAGCGGCCCCCTGGGGGCGGCCTCGAATGCGGTTTCCTTCGCTTCGGCCCAACGCACCGCTTCGCGTACTTGTTGCAGTGGGCCGTGCAGGCGCCCAGAATACGGTGTCCTGTAGCCCTAGTTCCAAACTGCAGATTGCCCGCCCGCCATGCGATTCGTTTCGCTCTGCAGCCGTTATGGCACCGCCGCCTTGCGCCCAGTCGTGCTGCTGGCCACCGTGTGCGCACTCGGCGCACTGTTTTCGTCTGCGGACTCTGGGGCCGCCGCCGAACGAGACGACGTCCTGAAGGACTTTGTCGTCGAGCCTGGGCTGCGATTGGAGCTCGTGGCCGTCGAGCCGCTGGTGGAAAGCCCGTGTGCGCTGGCCTTCGACGCCCGCGGCCGGTTGTTCGTGGCCGAGAATCGTGGCTATCCGACCGGGCCCGCCGCCGGCGAGCCGCCGCTGGGGCGGATCGCGCTGCTCGAAGATCGCGACGGCGACGGCCAATACGACACGCGGACCGATTTTGCCACCGGGCTCACGTTTCCGAACGGTTTGATGCCTTGGCGCGACGGACTGCTGGTCACCTGTGCCCCCGAGGTGCTGTTCCTGGCCGACAGCGACGGCGACGGCCGGGCCGACGTGCGGCGCGTCGTGCTCACCGGCCTGAGCACGTCCGGCAGCACACAGCTCCGCGGCAGCCATCCGACGCTGGGCGTCGACAATTGGGTTTATGTCACCAGCGGATTGACGGGGGGCAAGATCAGCTCTCCCCTCGCGCCCGACCAGAAACCGGTTGAAGTGGGCCGGACCGACATCCGCTTTCAACCGGACACGGGCGTGGTCGAGCCGGCCGACGGCGGTTCGCAGTTTGGCCTGTCGTTCGACCAGTACGGCCGGCGGTTCATCTGCTACAACCGGGTACACGTGCAGCATGTCGTGCTGGCCTCGAGTTGGCTGCGGCGCAATCCGCATTTACCGTTTTCCGACACCGTGGAAAACTGCCCGGCCGAAATGGTCGCCGAGCCGGCAAAGGGCCACGGCCGCGCAGCGCAGATTTTTCCGCTCAGCCACAATGTGACCACGGCCGATTCGCACGCCGGCACGTTCACGGCGGCCTGCGGGGTGACGATCTATCGCGGCACGGCGCTGCCTGAGCAATACCGCGGCGGCGTGTTTGCCTGCGATCCGACCGCGAACCTGGTCCACTTCGACCGTCTGGAGCCGCACGGGGCGACGTTCAGCGCTGCCGCGCCGTGCCGGGCGCGAGGTGCTGGCCAGCGCCGACGATTGGTTTCGCCCGGTGTTCCTGACCGACGGGCCCGACGGAGCACTGTACCTCTGCGACATGCACCGCAAGGCGATCGAGCACCCCGATTATCTTCCAGCCGAAATTCGCAAACACACCGACTTCGAAAGCGGCCGCGCGACGGGCCGCATCTATCGACTGACGGGCGCTGCCGCCGATGCGAAAAAACTGGCGGCGCGGCGCAACGTGCGGCTCGCCGATGCCTCGCCGGTGGAACTCTGCGAAACGCTGACCGACGCGGACGGCTCGTGGCAAGATACGGCGCATCGGTTGCTCGTCGAGCGCCTCGGCAAGACGCCCGACCCGGCAGCCGTCGGCCGGCTGCAGGGCTTTCTGACTGCCGCGGCCGGCCCGGCGGACGATCGGGCCTGCGTGCGTGCGCTGCGGCTGCTCGACATGCTCTTTGCAATCGACAGCCGGCTGCTCGCCAAGGCACTGCGCCATCGCTCGGCGCCGGTCCGCGAGCATGCCATCCAGATTGCTGCGCCCGCTTGCGCGACTGGCCGGCCGGCGAAGCGCTGGTTGTCAAAGCAGCCGACGACTCGGATGCCCGGGTGCGATTCTTTGCGGCGCTCGCGCTGGGCGAAGTGCCGGCCGACCACGATCCGGCGCCCATCGCCCGGATCGCGCTCGCCGATGCCGCAGATCGCTGGACGCGGGCCGCGGCGCTCAGCTCGATCGCCGGTCGGGAAAGGCAATTTCTCGACGCGATCCTCTCGGCGGCCGGCCCCGTCGGGCCAGGGCAGAGCGAGCTGTTTTACGAGTTGGGACGCGTACTGGGTGCCGCTCAGCCGCAGCAGTCCTGGCCCCAACTGCTGGCGCGAATCACAACGGCCTGGCCCGCTGCGCTGCCGGACAGGCAAGTCCCCTTGCTGACCGGCATCGCCGCCGGTTTGCGCCGCACGCAGCGCGAATCGACCAACCTGCTCGTCGCGGCGCTGGGCGGACCGGCGCAAGCCGATCCGGCACTGGTTCGGGCGATCGACGAGATTATCGGCCGGGCGATTCACGCGGTCGCCGATCCCGCGCAAAGCGTCGAGCGCCGCCGCTGGGGAGCCGCCCTGACCGCGTATTCCGATTTTCAGCGGTCGGGCGAAGTGCTGCTCGGCCTGGTCGAGCCCGGGCAGCCCGACGTGCTGCAGGCGGCCGCGGTGCGATCGCTGATCGGCATGCAGGACGATGCGGTTGTGGTGGCCCTGCTGGCACACGACCGTTATCGCCGCTACCCGCCGCTGCTGCGCGAGGAAGTGCTCCAGGCCCTGGCCAGTGCCACACACCACGTGCCGGGCTTGATGTCGGCGTTGGAAGCGGGCACGGTCAATCCGGCGGATCTGGATTTATCGTTGCGCCGGCAGCTCACGGAACATCGCGACGAAGCGATTCGCCGCCGCGCCGGCAAGTTGTGGAATGCCGCACAGAGCGGCGATCGCGCGGCGGTCTACGAAGATCTGAAAGCGGTCGTGCAATTGCCTGCCGATGCCGAGAACGGCTGGCGCGTCTTCGGACGGACTTGTGCCCAGTGCCATCGCCTCGACCGGCAAGGCGTGGCGGTCGGACCCGACTTGTTCGGCATCCGCAATCAGCCCAAGGAAACGATCCTGCTGCACATTCTGATTCCCGACCGCGAGATCACCACCGGTTTCACGGCCTATTCGCTGCTGACCAAAGACGGCCGCTCGCTTTCCGGGCTGGTGGCTTCGGAAACGCCCACCAGCATCACGCTCCGGCAGCCGCTGGGCAAGGAAGAGACCCTGCTCAAGCAGGATATCGAGGAACTGGTTGCCAGCTCGACGTCGCTCATGCCGCAGGGACTGGAAAAAACAATCTCCCGTCAGGAGTTTGCCGACCTGCTGGCGTATTTGAAAGGGGAGTGGCTCGGCGCGGGCAACGCCGCCGTCGAGCGGCCCGACGCGGTGCCCAACGCGCCGTAGCGAATCGTTGGACTAAAGTGTGAACGAAGAATTAGTTCGGCGGTCAACCCCTCTCCGTCCAGGGAGAGGGTAGGGTGAGGGTCCGCCGGAAGCCGCAGTTATTTTTCGTGCGCTCCTCAGGGCGCACGAACATCGCCCATCACGATTGCGCAAACCGGCAAACAAGCGAGGAGACTTTCATGAAACCACTCTTGCGACAACTCTTGGCTTCGGCCGTCGGACTGATGGCGCTGGCCCTGGTGGCCCCGGTTCGATCGGCCGCGGCCCAGGCTGCCGCTGTGGCGGAAGCGAAGACCTGCCGGGCCGGTTTCGCCGAGCGCGACATCACTCCGGCCATCGGCGCCGAGCAGCCCGGCGGTTATGGAAAGTCCTTCAATCGTTCGATCCACGATCCGTGCAAAGTGCGGGCAGCGGTTTTCGTGGGCGGCGGCAACCAGGTGGCGATCGTGGGCATCGATGCGTTGTTCATCCGCCGTCCGTCCGTGGCCGCAGCCCGCAAGCAGATCCACGACCGTTGCGGAATTCCGGAAGGCAACGTCATGATCGCCGCCTCGCACAGTCATTCGGCCGGACCGATGGGCATGATCCTGCCCGGCGAATACGACCATGCCGACGAACTGGTGCGCAAGCTGGCTTACGAAATGTCGTCGACGGCCGATGCGGAGTACCTGCGAAAGGTTGAAACGGCGATCGCCGACGCCGTCTGCGACGCCCACGAACATCGTGTCGCGGCGCTGCGCGGCCGGGTTCGGAATCGCCAACGGAGTGGCTTTCAACCGCCGCTTCCGGATGAAGAGCGGGCTTTCGGTCACGCATCCTCGGGCCGGAAATCCCGAGGTCGTCGAGCCGGCCGGGCCGGTCGATCCGCAAGTCGGAGTGCTCAGCGCCTGGGATAACGAAGGCAAGTTCTTGGGCTGCGTGGTCAACTTCGCCTGTCATGCCACGACCGGTCCGGGGGGCGTTTCGGCCGACTATATCGGCTACGTGGAAAAAACGATTCGCGGATTGATGGGTGAGCGAGCGGGATTTGTCTTCACCAACGGCATGTCCGGCGACATCACGCAGGTGGACAATGGCAGTCCCTTCAAGCTCAAGGAATTCGGCGAGATCTCGGCCCGGTTCGTCGGCGGCAGCGTGGGGGCCGAAGCCCTCAAGGTGCTGCTGGCCCTCGAGCAAGCGGCCGGCTCCGAAATGCCGGTGGCCGCCCAGAGCGAGACGCTGAAGATCAAGCACCGCGCCCAGCGCGGCCCGCCTGGCGCACTGCCGCGAGATCGTGCAAAAAGATCCCAAGACGGTCGACGGCACCGAGTGGACATTCGCCAAAGAAATCCTGCTGCTGGATGCCCGGTTGCAAAAGGAGCCGGTCGCCGACGTCGAACTGCAAGTGGTGCAAGTCGGGCCGGCCGTGTTCTGCTCGTGTCCGGCCGAATACTTTTGCCAGTACGGACTGGACATCAAGGCCGGCAGTCCGTTCCCGTTCACGTTTCCCGTCTCGCTGGCCAACGACTGCGTCGGCTATGTGCCCACCGAGGAGGCGCTCGGAGGGCGCGGCGGCGGCTATGAAACGCGGCTGACCAGCTACAGCAACCTGGAACCGACCGCGGGCCGGCAAATGGCCGAAACGCTGATCGAATTGGCCGGCCGGCTCAAGCCCGGGCCGACGCCGCAACCCCCGCCGCTCGAGCCCTTCAAGGACAAGGCCTGGGCTTACGGCGACGTGCCGCCGGAGCTCGATTGACGGCCGCGCGGTGCGAGCAGACCTTCCGACTTTTTGGAGCATGACCATGCAGCGGCCCCGGCAAACGAATCGATCGATCTCGCGTCGAGCAGCAATCGCCACGGGCGCCGCGCTGGCCGGCGCCGCGCTCGCCCAATTGGAAACCCCGGCCGCGGCGGCCGAGTCCGACGGCAAATGGATCGACGCCCATTCGCACATCTGGTCGACCGACGTCGAGCATTATCCGCTGGCCGGCAAGTTGACCGTGAAAGACCTCGACCCGGCCAGCTTTACCGACGACGAGCTGATGGCGATCGCGGCGACCCAGGGCGTCGGCCGCGTGGTCCTGATCCAGCATTCGATCTTTCACCTGTTCGACAACTCCTACGTGCTCGACGCGGTAAAGCGGCATCCCCGCCGCTTCCGCGTGGTGGGCATGGTCGACGACACGGCCCCCGAACCGGCCGCCGAGATGAAGCGTCTGCTGCCGCTGGGCGTGACCGGCTTTCGCATCACGCCCTTCATCCGCCCGGGGCAGCCGCTCGATTGGCTCGAGACGCCTGGCATGGGCCAGATGTGGAAGACGGCCGCCGAGACGCGGCAGGCCATGTGCCCCTTGATCGACGTGCGATTTTTGCCGGCGGTCGACAAAATGTGCGCCGCTCACGCCGACACGCCCGTGGTGATCGATCACTTTGCCCGGATCGGCTCGGACGGAACGATTCGCGACGCGGACATTGCGCTGCTATGCAGCTTGGCCCGGCACAAGCAGGTGTCGGTGAAGATTTCGGCCTTCTACGCGTTGGGGGAAAAGAAACCGCCGCATTTGGAATTGGTGCCGATGATCCGGCGCCTGTTCGAGACGTTTGGCCCGCAGCGCCTGATGTGGGCCAGCGACTCGCCCTATCAATTGCAAAAGGGCAACGACTACGCTTCGTCGATCGGGCTGGTGCGCGACAAGCTCGATTTCGTCAGCGCCGCCGATCGGCAGCGGCTGCTGTGCGACACGGCCGAAAGGATCTTCTTTTTCCGTTAAGCGCCAGCACCGCTTCGCGATGCCATCTGGGCCTGCCTCAGTGCGTTCAACTAAAGAACTACACCTTGAGCGCCGCCGGCCCAGTGCAAGGCATTTGCCGTTTCCACTTAGAAATCCTCTTCCGGCGAGACCGGCTTCTTGTCGCCGCCGCCGGGCTTCTCGGCGCCGTGACGATGTTTGCCGCCGCCATGCTTCCGCTGGGCGATGCGCCGGGCCACCAGTTTCTCGATCTTCTGCGTTTCCTCCCAGACGTCGTCGGCTGACGCGGTCCAGAGAATGGTTAGTGCCGGGCCTTCCGCTTTGGGATTGAGCGCATTGATGAGCTTTCGCCCCAACTCGTCCGCGCAAAACAAGTTGCCCTGCGCCTTCCCGCCTTGCAAGACCGCAAGGCCCTGGGCAGCCGCTTCCGGGTTCGTCATGGTCACGCGGGCGCGGAAGAACGATTGCCCTTCGGTTTCGCCGCTGACCAGGCGAAACGAATCGATCTGCTTCACGACCGGCGCTTTGCAGCAGTGCAGATCGGCTTCGGCAATGCCCTCGGCACGCAGCAGGATTGTGGTGCCGGCGGGCACGTGGCCGGCCAGCTTGGCGTCGGCGGTCAGGCCGGGCGACTTGCCCGCCAGGACATCAAGGGCCGCCTTGACGCTCTCGACGCTGTTGCCCACGACGAGCTGGTCCTTGCCGCGAAATGCCGCCGCGATGGCCCAGGTATGTTCGTGGCGTTTACGAGTCCAACAATGGATGTCGCAGTCGCCGTGCCTGGTGGTCTCACGTCCGGAAATGGCCGCGGTCAGCCCGAGGATGCGATCGGGATCCATCGCTGCCGAAACGATCGCCACGCCGGCCGGCTTGCCGATTTGCTGGCCGTAAAAAGTGATGCCGTGGACATCTTTGGTCGGGTCCATATTCAGCATCGTGCGGACGAAGTCCAGCTTGGTCTGGGCGTCCTTGTGTTTTTCCATCCCCTTCTGCCAGGCTTTCTGCACCACGGTCGACGCGCGCACGGCGTCCAGGTCGAGATGGGCAAGCCATTTGGCATCGGCGGCGACCTGCTTCAATTCCAGCGGCGCCGCCACAGCCCCACTTGCCAGCACCAGCACGATCGAGACAGCCTGGGCCATGATGCGTCGCATTTTGCGGTTCTCCACGAGATGGGAAAAATACTGCCGAACCGGCACCTGCCGGTTATACCCGCTGGAAACAGCCATTGTTTCAGAATCCGCCGGCTCCCGATACGCCCCAGCGGCGTCCATTTCGAGCCCGACATGCCGACCCGGGGCCTGCTGGCGCAGCCGATTCGGCCCCCCCTGCCGACGCGCGGCCAAGGGCGACGCTAGCGACGACGAATTCGGCAAAGGGGCGATTGCGGGCCTGATCTGGTGCGGTTTTTCGCCTTCGAGTATCGTCTGCCGATCATTTCCAGCAGCCGAGACCGCGGCGATGCCTCGATCCATTCCCCAGCGATTCTCGAGCCGGCCCCCGGTCCGCACCCGCGTCTCGGCCGTCGCCCAGGCGCCGCTGCGATCGATTGTGTGCCCGCTGGTTCGGGCATCGACGCTCAACGTCCTGGCGATGGTCGCTTGCCTGGCCGGCTGTGCCTCGGCCGAACCGCGCTTTGTGGCCAGACAGGCTCCGGCCGCGTTGCTGACCGGCACGTGGCAAGCCCCCTGCTCGCTGGACTTGCCCCAGGCACCGCTGCACCGCCGTTCGAATGTCCTGGAACCGGGCGACGAAGTCGAAGTGGCCGTAACCACGGGACGCGACGCCGTTGAGATTGCCCGCGTCACCTCGATCATCGATGACGAGGGCACCGTGGTCGTACCCAGAATCGGACGCATGACCATTGCCGGCGCCGCGCCTCGAACCGTGGAAAATGCGATCGTGAGAACTTGCTACGAACGGGGCATTCCCACGCAGCCGCTGGTCGAAGTCACCTTGAAACGAGTGCGGCAGCAACAGATTACCGTCCTGGGAGGAGTGACCAGGCCAGGCGTTTGCACATTATCGCGCGACCGCAGCGATCTGGTCTCGGTACTGGCCGCGGCCGGCGGATTGGCAAGAAACGCCGGCGATAAGATCGTGATTCAGCGGCCGCCCGGTGCCCCCGCCGTCTCGGCGGGGCAAACCCAAGCGGGCGATGTCATTTTGACGGGCGAAGTGATGCCCGTGCCGCAGGCCAACCCGGGAACCGCCGCGATGCGTCAGGAGATCGACTTGCGGGCCCTGGCTGCCGGCAAGGCCCCCGCGCCGACTTGCAAGACGGCGACCTGGTGACGGTGGAATTGCGCGATCCGCCGACCGTCCAAGTGTCGGGATTGGTGCAACATCCGGGCAGCTTCGAGCTGCCCGTCGGTCGAGACTTTCGCGTGCTGGACGCCGTCGCCTCCGCCAACGGAGTCTCGAACAAAGTCGCGGACACCGTGGTGATTTGCCGCAAGACGACCGACAATGCGAAACGTGCGTTGATCCAGGTCAGCTTGCGCGAGGCATCGCACGATCAGGCGGAGAATATCGCCCTGGTGCCGGGCGATATCGTGCGCGTCGAACCGACGACGAAAACGCTCGTGAAGGACGGCCTGAAGTACGTTTGGCTGGCTGTGATCCCGGTGACATCGATGGTCGTACACGGCGGCTTGTAGCGTCCGCTCGTGAGCCGCGGACGGCGCGAAGCGATTTTTTCGCTGCTTCGCTGCGAACGAAAAATAACTTCTGCCCGCAACCTTTCTCCCTCCAGGGAGAGGGAAGGGTGAGGGTCCTGAAAAACTGAAGTTGTTTTTCGTTCGCGCCTTAGCTGCCGGTGAGCGAGCTGCCGACGTTGGAGAACGTCGTCTTGGCGTTGGTTCCGATGGTGTGAATGACCGCCAGGCAAACGATCATGATCAGCGCCAACATGACCGCGTATTCCACGGCCGTGGGGCCGCTCTCGTCGCGGATCAGCCGGTGAAGCCGTTTCAGGATCAATTGCATCGCTTGCTCCTCACAGCGGAACGAAAGTGCGATCGGCCGCGCGCACGGCCGGACACGAAAACATAGTACACAAACCGTCCGGGCGTGGGCCGATTCGAAAAATTGCGGCCGCGGCTGGCAGAGCGATCGGGGCGGCAAACGCAGCTTGATCGCTCTGCCAGTCGCGACCGTCCTAAACGGCACTACCGGCCCCTTCATTCCGGCGCAGATCGGATCAGCGAATACGCCCGGCAGGAATCGAACCTGCAACCTGCGGATTAGAAGAATGGCCCAGCCGTTTTTCGCAAGTCCTAATCCAGTATGGTAGTTACGTCATAATCCGCAGCTGCAAAAGGACTTCCATTCTCAGATTTGTTCCCTCGGGTCGCACGAGTTTTGGTTCGGAGCGAACGGAAAGATGTACCTTTCTGAGAATTCTCAGATGCCCAAAATCGACCTTGGTTTCTCACATCCCGAGTGTCCATCGAATGATTTCTTCAAGTAAGAAACGACGGGCAGTCATCTGACTCTTCTCGACTGCCGGCGTCATTCAAATCCATGCGGCCACAGCCAATCCCTGCTCCTTCGCCCATCGCAACATGACTCTGCGTGCCCCGGCAGTTGGAGTCGAGTTGCCGAGTCCCTTGGCCTGAACGATTCGCCGATCCCTTGGCTTCACTTCGATGGTTAATTCACGCCGGCACTGGCTCTGGTTATCGCTGCACGTCAACGACCAGATCGTGGAGAGCCCACTGGCACACCTGAAGCCGTAACGGCCGACGCAGTGTCTCATAGCTCGACCTTCCTCCATCAGTTCGTTGCTGTCCAATAGTTCCCGGATTCTCCACGACGCCGGATTCCACAATCGTCGCTCGTCTCGGTATTCGAGCCCCTTGATCCCGCTGCTTTTCCAAACGAGGCCGGCCGATCTTTTCGGCGTTGACGGTTGGCCCCGCCACTGCTTCACTTCACACAGAAAGTCCTCGGCAGTCCTTCGCCTCGACCGTTTGGTCTATGGCTTCAACCGGCAAAGGCGGCGTTTGAATTGCAGGTACTCGACGACCGCCCCGATGTTGCTGATCCCCAGGTCCGGGTTGTCGATCAGAAAGCGAATCACGAGCGACCAGTATTCGTCGTGATCGAAGCTTTGGCCTAATTGGGTCGCTGCAATGGCATCTGCCAATGCCGTATCGCCTGCCAGACCTCGAACCTGACTCCAGCGGATCGCTTGGTTGACGGAGCAATGGTGCGGAGCCTTGGACAAAATATTGCCCCATGAGTGGCGTCAGGCGGATTGGCGTCTGCACGCCTTGAATGCAATGGCCCAGGCCCAGTGCTTGAACCATTTCTGGTGGCGACGAGCTCGGTCAGCGTCCCTCGAACCATGCCGAGGTCAAGAACGTTGGTACAGGACGCCTTGCTAAAAGGTGCTCGGCGAGTGATTTGAAATGTGACTCACTGGCGATTCGTTCGCGGGCTCCCAGGCTTCTACTTCTCGACACCAACTCCGTTGATGGTCGGACAGCGACAGCAACCCTCCCACGAAACTTCGTGCGGGTGCCATGCTCGCAACCATCCGATGGCAAGGTGCAGAGCATCTCCGTTTGCCGCTGAACATGCAGTACCAACCGTTGGAAGGCTTGGGTATTGTTGCCTGCGATCTGGAACGCCTGATGGAGGGCTAGATCGATTTGCCCTTTGGATCGCCGCCGGCGATCCTTGAGATTGGCGAACATGGCTTGCTCGCTTTCGGAAAGGACGTACTGGAACCAGCGACGACGTGGATTCCAGGCCGAACTACCGAAGCGAAATCAGTTTGTGAATCGCCCTTCAGGCGAAAACCGAAAGCAAGAACATAGTGGCACCAAGAGTAGGTGGGCAAAATACAGGAGACTTTTGCAGGGGACACTCGGCGACCAAGAAAGGTTCGACGACTTCAGCAGCCACCGAATTTCGGTCGTTTCAAGAGCGGGTCATGGGGGGCGATATTGCCACTTACTTGCACCGTTTGGCACCGAACACCGCACTGAGTTTCATTGTCTCAGGGTTACCGGAATTGCCTTCCATCCCCCTCGCATTCCTTACCGGAATGGGCTAGGAATGCGTGAATCAGTGCGGCCCTATTTTCCGTCAAATTGGGACTCGAATGCCTTCGGATACCGTGACCTCCATCCACCGCTGGATCGATTTGTCGAGGTTGCCCGCTCGGTCGAAAGTCATTTGTTCTCGATGGACGTAGCCAAGCGTCGAGACGGCGATTGGATGATCGTCGAACTTGGCGACGGACAGGTGGCTGTCGGTCTATGTGCTCGTCCACAGCGACCATGCACTGGCCCACCGACGAACGATCATCGAAGCCGCCGAAATGGGCGACTTCTGGGGCTGGGGTGAGGTTCCAGCACAACGGCTCTTTCAGGGCCTCACTCTCCAGATGGATTCGGGGGAAATGGAAAGGCGGTCTACGCAGAGGCGTTTCGCCGGATACCAGGGTTGATCGACGGCACGGACCCAGATGTGCCCGAGGTGGAGGATTCTCTTGCACCGTTGGAAGTGGCGTCGAGTTTGTCGAGCAAGGGCGGATTACTCGTTTGTTGATCGGAAACCGATTGGCTCATTACGTCGTGCCGCTGGCTGTTGCCGGGGACGATGATGCACGAGCCTCGCATGCCCCCGACTTCAACGAAGCCATTTCGGAAAAGGCCGTTCTCTGGCCGCAGGTCCGTGCTCGATGGGACGCCGAGCGAGTTTGCCTTGTGTCCGTCGAGCGGAAGACCGGCTGGTTTCACGATCTCTTCTTCCCCGGCTACCTCTGGGCCGACACGGAGGGGAAATGGGTAGTCCCCGGAATGACGTATCACGACGGGATGAGCAGCTACAACTTCGACAATACTTGGTTGGTCGCCGCCTTCGAGGAGTTGCAGCGACAGGAGGCTGCAATCGGACGCTGGGCTTTGGGTGGAACGAAGTTGCCGTTCGGAGACGAATTGCAAGGTCGATTCCCGTTGGTGGGTCGATTCCTCAACGAACAGGTGCAGGCTGCGATCATCCTTCTGCCAACCAAGATCGACGGATTGAGTGACTTAGAAGAACGGCTGACCATTGAGAATCTTCAAAAGTGGTCGGCAGAGTTAAAACCACGAGAGGTCAATGTCCATCTGCCCAAATTCAAGACGACCTCCGAGTTCAACCTCGGAGGCGTGCTGGCGTCGATGGGCATGTCGCTTGCTTTTTCCAGCAAGGCGGACTTTTCGAGAATGAGCACCCAGGAGCCCTTACTCATATCAGCCGTGATCCACAAGGCGTTCGTGGATGTGAATGAAGAAGGAACCGAGGCTGACTGCGGCTACGGCGACGGCGATTAGATATCATTCTGAGGGGGCATTACCAGCCAAGCCGATTGAGTTCCGTGCCGATCATCCTTTCGTGTTCGTCATCCGGGACTATCGAACGAAGAGCATTCTCTTCCTGGGAAGGCTCGTGAACCCGAAGGGATGAAAACAAGTCGCTGGCCGGGCGATGGCCCCAGGACACATGACATCACGGTTCTTCTGGACGCACACCTTGGACGACAATCCCTTCCACGCCCCGAACTGCCCAATCGAGGTCAGTCCAGATGCTCGACCCGGCCTGCCATTCAAGTCGATGTTGGTGGTCGTGCTGATCGGGGCTGGTGGCGGTGCGGCTCTTGGCTGTGCAACAAACTGCATCAACGGAGCGGTTATACTCCAGGTCAGTTGCGATCCAACCAGCCCAACAAGAGGATCTTTTCGTGGCAAATCAAAAGTATCTGAATGTGGACCCCATCCCTGGCAAATTCTATTTGAGCGAGGGCTGGAAGGCTCACAATTTGGTAGCGGACAAGATTCTCACTCAGTTTCAGCACGGCAATCAACTCGCTCAACTGATATTAGCAGGCCCCTACGATACCCGTGGTGAGGCCGAACGCTGGAACATGACCAACGCCAAGGGACACGCCGAAATCTGGCAGTTGTAGCCCGGCACTCGTCAACCGCTTCACGCCCACTGTAAAGGTTGCGCCGACCTCAGCAGCGAACGCACCAATGCAAAAGGCTCCTGGATTTCTCCAGGAGCCTTTTTTTGTCGCCCGAGAGCAAGCACAGGTTTATTTGTGCGAGTGGGCATGGGCCGACTTGCTGTGCTTGTCGGCATGTTCGCTATGTTCTTGAGCCGAAGCAGCGTGCTTCTTGCCCGCATCGTGATTGCCATGATCGTGTTCATGAGCAGCTTGCAAGTGGTGATGAGCCGCAGCCTGATGCTTGGCGGCAGCATTGTGGTGATGCTCGGTGGAGGCGTGCTTCTTCTTTTCATCCATGTCAAATCTCCTTCAAAGACGAGAAGTCCGATAGGATGCGGAGCAAAATGCCCGCCTGGGGTCCGTCACGGACGTTCTCGGAGACGATGCCGTAGAATGGCACCGTAGATCGTCAGCAAACATGAGAGTGTCTGCTAGATCGCAGTCTGAGCCGGGATTGTACGGCATTGCCAAAATAAAGCAACCGTTCGCTCTGTTGCGAGTCGGAGTGACGCACTCCGCTAACAATGCCCGAACAATTGAGAGGTTGCGTCGACTTGCTAGCGATTACGGCGGCGATCCGGCCTCGATATTTTCGATCTTCTCCTTGATCTTCCCGCCTGCGACTCCCCAGGCGTGGGCCGAGAGTAGACCGAACAAACCGAGCATGACGACGATTGCTACGAGAGTAACCCAATGCCTCGGTTTAGATTCCGAGAGGGTCGGGGCAAAAGCAAACAGCCCGAGCAGGGCGGCAATCACAATAACTGCGTCAAAGCTGGCTCGTTGCCAATACGGCCCGCCCAAGTGTAGCCACATCCCGAATTCATCGAAGGTTAAACCCAGCCCGATTCCATAGACGATTGCGGAAATATCTTCGGCCTTCCCTGTGGGGCGGACGAAGAGCAGGAATGCTCCGACGCCGGACAGCAGAAAAATTCCATAGTTCAGATGATGAACGTGCGTACCTCCGAAATGCACGAACAGATCGGGAATTCGATGGGTCATTATCAGCAGAACCAGCACTCGTGATGCCACGAACGTCAGGACGAAAGTAGCCAGCACCACCCGAGCCAGATGTGAAAAACGACGTTTATCGTTCATGATTTCTGCCCGTCATGCCATCTAACGAATGGGCCGCTCAAACGTGGACGACGTGAGTGGACGACAAAAAAGCCCGTCAGAAGACGGGCTCGGTGGGCTGATTTATTCTGACTGGGACTTACGGCTTTACGTCCTTTGCCGGTTCGTGGAGGTATTGAGGCACGCCCCCGATATTGCGGAATGAATACGTCTCCCCAGTTTTCTTGTATCGCAACCGCCCATGTGGCATGTTGCTCCCTGATTTCAGGGGGACTTCGTGCGTCCGGTCGGCTTCCGTGCCGGTGATCCCTAGCGACCCACCGTTGAATAGAAATGCCTGCCTGACCGCACGCCGCAGCAGGCCGGCATGCAGCTCCGCCGGCCACCGGTCCGTCCGACGTGGAAGCCGCTCTACGCGGCCCATCGAGTGCGGATCGCCAGTTGGGCCAAGTTCATCAGCGAAGCCTACTGGAACGTGGAGCTGGAAAGTTAGTGCGATTGGCTCCGGGCCTTCACCGGCCCGGAGCCTTTGAATATGAAATATGGCGACGCTGCGCTGCCGACGCCCGGCAGAGATTGAGCGATTGCAAACAAGTCATCGAGGGCCAATGCCATGAAGAAGATCATCTCACTGTTTCAGCGCAACTACGACACTGACAAGCTCGTGCGTAACGAAGTGGTCCCTGGCGCCGAATGGGTGCTGGCTGGCGAGGGCCTGGCTACGCGCAAGTTTGATGGCACTTGCTGCATGGTGCGTGATGGCAAGCTGTTCAAACGGTACGAGGTAAAGTCCGGCGGCAAGCCGCCGGCCGACTTCGAGCCGGCTACCGAGGTCGATGAGACAACCGGAAAGCAACAGGGATGGGTGCCAGTTGGCGACGGCCCCGAGGATCGCTGGCACCGTGCAGCGATGGAAAACTTTGCAGCAGGCGAGTCCGCTCTGGCTGACGGCTTCTACGAGTTGTGTGGCCCGAAGGTGCAAGGCAACCAGGAAAAATACGGAGAACACGTGTTAATTGGCTTCTGGGTAGGCGGTCGATCAGTCGCTCAGGAGATTGACTCGCCCCGTGACTTCGATCGCATCAATGAGTTCTTGGCCGCGCACGACATCGAAGGAATCGTGTGGCATCATTCAGATGGCCGAATGGTGAAGATCAAAGCGAAGGACTTCGGTATCAAACGTAACGTCTGAATCGTTGCGACGCTCCGGGCCTTAATTGGCCCGGGGCCTTTATACGAGCGTCCGCCTGGGAGCGGCAGCGGCCTCCAAAACCGCCACACGGGGTTCGACTCCTCGCGCTCGTGCTGACTGATGTTTGCCGACGTGGCTCGACTGAGAAAGGCGGCGGTTTTGTAAACCGCTTGATGCTGGTGCGAATCCAGTCGTCGGCTCTGCATGAATAGTCCGTGAGTGTGCCGGATTCGCACGGCAGCCTCCGAAGCTGCAAGACCAAGTTCGATCCTTGGACGGACTACTGGTTGACTGAAAACGCCTTGCGAGTGTGCCGGACAAGCACGGCAGTCCTCGAAACTGCAAGACGAGGTTCGACTCCTCGGCGGGGCGCCCGACGAATGACAGTTATATAGATGTTCTCGGAGTGTTGTGGATTCGCACGCGACTCTGCGAAGGTCGAGGACCAGGTTCGATTCCTGGCGAGGACACTTGTTTTCTGACGCTGGAGCCAGACGGCACGGCAACTGCCTGCAAAGCAGTTTCAAGCGGGTTCGACTCCCGCCGGCGTCTCTGGTGCAGCCGCGATCGCCGGATGGCTTACCTACGCCGGTGTGTCGGACCGAAGCACGCGAGCGTGGGCAACCGGATCGCGATCGCGGCCCCAATTCCCTTTAGATGCTCCGGTCACGTTATAGGCCGCGCGGCCACGCTTGGTGGTCCTGAATTTCCGCTCACCCGTGATCGGGTGCCCACAGTGAGCACAGTCGATCAGTTTTCCGGCATAGAGCATTTCGTGGGAGTGATAGACCTTGTCCTCCAGGAGGATCTGCACCCGGTCCCAGGTGTTTCGGTCGATGAGCGACTCATGCACGCCTGAGTACCGCTGGCCTTGATGGCGCACCTCGCCGATGTAGGCCCGATCCCTCAAGATCGCGTGCAGCTGGGCTCGGTTGAAGCAAAACATACGTTGCGCATATTCGATGCCTTCTTCGGCCAACTGCTGGATCAGCGAATCCAGCGTGAAGCTATGATAGGCATAGAGGTCATGGATTCGGCGTATCTTGGGAGCGTTCTCAGGATCAACTTCGATGACGCCACGGCCATCGACGCGGATGTTACGGTACCTTTGCAGCGCGTCGGGCATGTCGGACATTGTTCATGAAATGACCTTGGTGCTCCTGCCAACGTGACCATCACACGGCAAATCGGGCAAGCTGAAGAAGCCGCCACCCCCGCCGCCACCAAAGCCGCCTCCGCCTCCGCCTCCGCCACCGAATCCGCCTCCACCCCCGAAGCCACCGCCACCTAAACCACCACCACCGCCACCACCACCAATTCCTCCGACGCCACTCGCGCCGCCGCCAAGGCCGCCAAACCTCGACTGCTGGATCGGAATCACTAGATCGGCCACGGGATAGACGCGGGTCACTAATTCATTGCCGGCCTTTTCCGGTGTGGTGATCAGCAGCACTTCATTCTTGACGACATAGGTCAGGTCCATCGCCCCGAGCATCAGCCGCAGCGCACTTTTGAGGGTGATGCCTTTCAAATTTCGGGTAACCGGCGTATCTGGTCCAATGCTCGCGTCTTCGAGCGCTTTGGTATCGATTTGGATCTCGATGTTGTGCAGATCCTTGAGATAATCGACCACATCTACTAGCGGCGCTTCGACGAAGTCGACGTTTGTCGGATCGTCGAGTGCCTTGCGGATTCGCGCCGTCGTGCCCTTCTGTTCCTTGAGGTCCGCCGACGCAAAATCCTTCCACTTCTTCCTCCGCAGCGTCAGTTCCTCCCAGATCGACGCATCGGGGTAGACGATCGGTTGATCGTCGGGAAACGGAATGTGTGAGAGCTCGACCTGGGCCAACGTATCGACCACACCTTTCTGTCGCTGGACCCGCGTAGCAAGTGCTTGCTGCGTGTAACGAGTCGTGCGTGCGTCAAGGACTGCCGCAATGCCCTCTTGTAAGTTTGGCGCAGTATCAGTCACTTCCGCAGCAGCTGATTCTTCGGCGAGCAAGTATCGTCCTTCGGACATCAGCGAGTCGAAGCGGTCCATCAACTGCTTGATCTTTTCTTGCTCGCGCCCAATCGACTGGCTGATTCGCAATCGCTCATCAGCCGCAGCCCGGACCTGGTCGGCCTCAATGTCGCGGATCTCTTTCTCGCTCGATTTGCGGTGAGTCTCACGCAGTGCCGATTCAAGCTGGCTGCGCAACTGCAAACGTAACGTGGCTGTCAGCTCGGGAGCCTTGAGCACGCGCTCCAGCATCAGCTTGAGCGATTGTTCGATGCCGGTCGGATCGGCTGAGAGTCGGCTGCGCGCGGCCTTGATCTCGTTTTCCACTTCACTACGAATCATTGACGCGATTCGCTCGTTTTGCTCTGTCGTCGAGTCGAGTAGCGACGGGTCGTACTCCGCCGCCGTGGCTGATTCAATTACGCTGGCAGAGACGCTTGATGCGGTTACTCTGCTGCGCGAGTTTAAGGCGCGATTTGCGACGCTCGCATTTCGAGCCGATCGGACCGGTGGGGTTTTGGCATGAACGGCTGTTGTCGCCGCCGATGCAAAGCACATTGCCATTGCGTACGCGTACATCCGACGGCATTTTAGTGTTTTCATGATCGGTCCTTGTCAATTCTCTTGGGTCTGAAGAAGGTCTTGTCAGTTTCAGTGCGAATTGCCACGGATCTTGAATTACCGATTTGCGGAAGAGACCGACTCGGTCGTCGAAACCATCGCGCCAATCGCCGCCCGACGTTCGGCGGCGGCGGCAAGATCGACGGCGTCGTTGATTTCGCCGAGCAAGAAATAGGGTTCACTTGGTGCGTTGATGTGATCAATTTGCTTAGCGGCCAAAGTCTCCCAACTCATTTCGTTGGCCAGATGCCAAGCGGCGGCCTGCGCCGACCGTTGATTCACTTGTCCCCTCGCCAATTGCACGAGTACTTCGCGGACTCCCGACTTGCTGGTAAGGCTCTCAAGCGGACGGATGTCGTAGCGGACTCCGGGCCGCGGATCGCGCTTGCCGTGTTCCAAGCAAACAATCGGCACGCGGAGCTGAACCACTTTTTCCGGTGGCACAGAAAAAAAACCGCCACCTCCGCCACCACCACCGCCACCCGCTCCACCAAGGCCGCCTCCGCCACCAAGGCCGCCGCCGCCAAAGCCGCCGCCAATGCCCTGATTGACGTTGGGGTTACCGTTGTTATTGCCGGCGCCGTTACGAGGCAATTGAGCCAGCACGGGCACGCCCGCGAACGCATCGGGGAGACGAACGGTGAGTGGCTGTTTCGTCTTGTTGCGCAATAGCACGCGGGACTCCCGATCGTTTTTCGGAATCAGTCGCACATCGAGTGTGCCCGACTGCATGGCTGAAAATAGGTCCGGAGCCTGTTGGTCGGTCTGCGCGACGCTGTCGGCTTGATTGGAATATCTGTCGCATTGGCTCTTGAGATTGATCCGACGATGATCGTCGCCAGGGCCAATACCCGCAATCGAGTGTGCGCAGCCATCGAAGTGCCTCCTCGTGTTCCGAAACGCAGTGCGCCGAGCGGGCGCTTACGAATCGAATCATAAGCACGAGCGATTCAATAATCTGTGAGCCTCCTCACAGTCGATCGCGGTCGTATGAAATGCGCGCCGAAAAAGACCGAGTCCGCCAGGTCGCTCGCGCAGCACCTTTATTAGCGGTCGACAGGGCCGATGATCGGACTTCGCGCCGCGGCAACATTGATGACGCCCTTCGCTTCATGACGTACATCGCGCGACTGCATCCGCGCCAAGCGGCTCGACAGTGAGCGCACTGTCGCAGATGCTCGCGAACCTGCGCAGGCGCTCGGCGGTGTGAGCTCGCCGGCAGCCAGTGCCGGCAGTTTTTTCTGCACCTGCCGGCAGGTAAGCCCAGCGAACGTATATCCCTCTCCTCCGGGCAATAGCGGCAAGACCGACTGCGAAATCGACCATCCGCCGGCAGCAAGCGCCAGGCACGCCGACAACCCAGCCACTCTCTTGACCCAGACGCGGCGGCTGAGCCGACTGCGAGAGCGCACAGCCACCGCACCCAGCGCACCGCTAGGACATGAGCTCCAACGATCTGATGCTGAGGAAGTCATCTGAAACCGGTTGCGAGCGAGGAACGCACAAGTGCATTCTGACGACGGTCCCAGGCCATGTCTGTGAGGCAGCTTACAAAGCGGTAAATGAAATGCGCAAGTGCTAACTGCTATTGCCCGTGGATCTCGAAAGCGAATTTGTCCAAGCGGCGAGCGACTCGGACCCGGTGCGGTTGGTTTCGCGCGACAGTCGCTCGGGGTCGAGAACCACAATTGCTCGCCGGCGCACCCGAACCAGTTTCTCCAGCTGAAGTTGACCCAGTACCAACGTAACCGATTCGCGCGTTACCCCGATCAGATTGGCCAAGTCCTGGTGCGACAGGCTGACCTTGATATGCCACTCCTTTTCTTTCTGCTGACCGTGAATTTGCAGCAGTTCGAGAAGAATATGGGCAACCCGTTCGCGGTTCGAGCGAAACAGCACGTTGCGCAAACGATTTTCGACGCGCCGCCGCCGCAGCCCAACCAACTTGGTAATGCCGAGAGCCAGACCCGGACGACGCTCGATTAATTCGATCAGATCCTGGCTGGGGATTGCGATCACTTGGCAATCGACGACGGCCTCGGCAAACTCGTTGCGCTGTTCGCCCGCCAGCAGCGCCAACTCCCCAAACAACTCTCCTTCACCGATAAACGCCAGAATCGTTTCTTTCCCATCCGGCGTTAGGTCCTTGAGGCGAACCTCGCCCCGCGCAGCAGGAGTACCGTGCAGCCCGGCTCCCCGGGAAAATAAATAATTTCGCGGCGTTTGAATTGACGTGTGGTGGCGCGGCTCTCAAGCCTGCCGAGCTCGTCGGCGGACAGGCCGGCCAGCAATTCGCACTTCTGCAGGCACCAAATCGACTGCGCCATAAAAAGCTGTTTCAGGATGCGCACCGAGTTCCGGAAGCGGCTCCGCGGTCACTGCGCAAGCGTCATGCGGTCAGTGTCGAAACGGGTCGCAACGTTTCCCGGATTTCTTCGCGTAAGGCCGATGCTCACGGCTAGGTGGGGGAATGGAAACCCACGTTACGCCTGGCTATTTAGATGCTGACCGAATGCAGGGGATACATACCTCCAAGAAGGTCAGCAGTGGCGCGTACCACAGTGCGCGTTTTGCTGGAATCGATCCAGTCATGCCGGCGGTAGACACTAAGCGTTTCAGAGCATCCCCGGAAGCCTTGGGCGCAGGGGCGGATCGAAGCCAGATTGTGTGCCAGCTCACTGAACTCTGACGGGAAATCAGCTACCATGCACTGGAGGAGTCTCCAACGCATTCAGTAACAATCGACGTCAGCCGAGCTCCTTGGCCTATCGGCTTCGTCGGACTCAATAAGGTTAGCCGGAGCCCGCTATGAGATTCTGGTGGTTTAGTGGGGCCCTGCTGCTGGGATACGTGCTCACGTTTCAGCTCTGGTTGATGTATCCCGGACGCACCGCGTTCCTGGTTGTCGGCGCTTTGGCGGTCGTCGTGATGGCCAGCGGTATGAGGCAGGCCGCGCGAAGCGGTTACTTTGCCAATCGCAGCGATCAGGTTCTGCATGGGCTCGTGATCGTGGACGTCGCATTGGAAGCCGTGAGTTATGAGGCATTCCACACCGCTTCGATGTGTGTTCTTTGCACGCCAGGCGACGCGAATTGCTTTCACAGCAATTACAACTTTTGTTGGTGCTCGGCAATCCTGGCTGTGCTTGTGGGCGGCTATCACTGGTGGGCCCTGCGACGCGAAGCCACGTCGTGCGATGGTGCAAACAGAAGCAGTCAGAGCCCCCATTCACCGACAGATGAAGCCACTGAGGTCTGAGAATAAAGCGTCCGGCCCGGGCCCGTTGCACCCTAGCTGCAATTGAACCTAGCGTCTGATATCAGCGGATATTTTGCGTGATTGAGAGCTGTGCGCGTCACTCAACGCTCCTCTGTTTACTGTTAGCTGGGTGGTCCCTCGGTGCTCGACATCCTCGACATCGCAAACATACGTCGACATCACGTTCGATGCTAACGTGCTACAAATCTTACAGCCGTGGGCACCGGTGCACACCGCTATTTCTCATCAATGAGCTCCTGAATCTTCCTGCGCATCTGTTCTTCGCCGTTACCGCCGTTCCAGTTCAGCTCGCCATACCACCATTGTCGAACGCGCCCTTGCTTGTCGACGAGGTAAACGCTCGGCCACAAATGATTAGCCCAGGCGCGCCAGTTGTCCGCACTTGCGTCGAGCGCAACTGGATATTTGATGCCATGGTTGGCGACTTGTTTTCGCAGGTTGTCGGCGCGTGCGCTCCCGCTCGGTTTCCGGCGTTTGGACTCCGATGACGGTCACTTCGTCAGCTGAAAACTTGTCGTGCCATTGCTGATAGTGCGGCAAATTGCGGATGCAATTGATGCAATCGAACGCCCAGAAATGAACGATCACGACTTTGCCGCGCAGCTCCCTGAGTTTGACCGGTTCCGAATTGATCCAAGTCTCGACGTTGCGAAATTCCGGCGCAGTCGTCGCCACCCATTTCAGGTTCGAGAAATCGAAGCCATCTCCGATCAGGCCCGACAGCATGGCTCGCTGCCGGTCGTTCAGCACGGCAATAATTGCTTCGTATTCCTGGTTCGAACGCTTGCTGTGAGCCAGGCGTTTGTCCTTGCCGGTGGCAGCGGCGTCGATCGTACTGGCGGTTTCAATCTCGCTCTTCGCAGCCAGCCGGACCTTCGCGATTCGCTTTATCTGGATTTCTGACAAGGCCAGGCGCGCGATAGTGTCGGCCGACGTAATGGCCGCCGTGCCGCGGGCCTGAAATATCAATTGGCCCAAACGGCTGCGCTGCGAAACGTTCAGGACCGCGGTCAGCTCTTGATGCAGGGCATCCTGAATCGGCTTGAGCTTGGGGTCGCGTTCCTTCGCCGGGAGATCCCGCAGCAAGAACAAGGGATATTCGACTTTCGCAATCAGAGCGTCGAAAGACGAGGCTTGCTGCGGGCTAAGTTTTAGCTCAGACCGCGTGGCTGGGTCGCGTAGCAACAGCACCATATACGTGACGGTCTCCGCGTCCACGGCGTCGGACGCTGCTGTCGGCGGTCCCGCAGCACCCGCCGGCATATCCGGTGTCGCGGCACTGTAGATGGCCACGGAAACCAAAGTCAAAGATGTCGCCAAACGGTGCCATGACAAGGGGGCTAGCACGTGTTCCTCCCGGCGATGGTTGACCTTTTGAGCACAGGTATCAGTCCTTTCGCGCCGCTAGAATCGCCTGGATCAGTCGCTCGGAGATGTCGTGCAAGGCGCCATTTTTGAGTTCTTGACAAGCTGCCTTGCCGAGCCGAATTGTTTGTTCGAAGGTGCGCAGATATTCCCGCCAGGCGGCACAATCAGCCAAATTCTGGTCCAAGATATTTCGCTGACCCGGGGGCAAATCTCCCGCTAGATGTTCACTCAATGCCTCAAGTGCTTCTAGGCACGTCATGGTGTGGCCCGCCCGTCGGGTCTCGACAAACCGCCCCTGGAGCTTGGATGCCGCCGGCAGCCAGCTGGTTACGGCGGACCCAGTCTCGGACGCGAGTAGAGGGATTGTCGTTTTCCGAATCATGTCGGGGTGACTCGGCCAGCAACGCCGTCTTTGATGACGCGAATCGCTGGCAGGTACACGGTCCCAGGTGCCTGCGACACTTACTGTATCCCGCCCGAGCGGCCAACATCTAAGCAAAGTGGGCCGCCAAGCAAAATGACCGCCAAGGCGGGCTTATCTGTGTAGGACTGCTGCTGTTGGCCCGGGAAATCCTGAGGTAAAATGGCGCGAAACGTCGTGACGAAAAGAACTTAGGTGGGAGTGCCTTCCCGAGTGGTCCCCGAACGTTACTGAGTCGCTCGATGCCCAAGCCCCCCTCCCAACGCGCGTCGCCGCGGCATGATGCAACGGAAGCGTCGACCAACGATCGGTTGACCCCCGCCGACGCCGAGGAAATCTCGGCCTTGCGCACCATTCTCGACGGCACAGCCCACAGTATCGGTACTGAGTTCTTCCAGTCGCTCGTACGCCACTTGGCGGTGGCAGTCGGGGCGGAATACGCCTTCGTCGCCGAGTTCGCCGACGTGAACACCCGGGTCCGCACCCTTGCCCAGTGGTTCCGTGATCGGGTCCAAGACAACGTCGAGTATGACCTGACCGGAACTCCCTGCGAGCAGGTCTTGCGTGGCAACCTCTGTCATTACCCGCAGGACGTGCAGCTATCCTTTCCAACCGACCAGCAACTGGTCGACCTGAGCGTTCAAAGCTACTTGGGAGTCCCGCTGCTCGACGCTCAAGGCGTTACGCTCGGCCATTTAGCGGTATTTGATACCCGGCCGATGAGCGCCGAGCCAAAGAGGCTGTATACGTTCCGCATTTTTGCAGCTCGGGCCGCCGCCGAGCTGGAACGATTGCAGGCCGAAACGTTGCTGCGTGAGAGCGAGCAGCGCTTTCGCGACCTCTATGAAGAGGCTCCGATTGCCTACGTGCTTGAAGACCTCGAATCGCGATTCGTCAGCGCCAATCGCGCCGCCATGCGAATCTTGGGGATCAAGCCAGAGGAAGTGGCGGGAACGCTAGGAATGTCGCTTGTGCCCGAAACGACCGACGCCCAACGTCGCGTCAAAGAGGCACTTGCATCCGTCGGTCGAGGGACGGATACCAGCGGCGTCGTCCTCGAATTGCGCCGCAAGGACAACAGCCAGCCGGTTTGGGTCCAATGGTGGTCGAAGCCGATGCCCGGCGGCAAGCATACTCGCACCATGTTCGTGGATATCACCGATCGCGTGTTGGCGGAACAGGATCGAAACCGCCTGCAGCAACAGAACGCTTACCTGCAAGAGGAAATCAAGTCGGTCCACAACTTCGAGGAGATTATTGGCCAAAGCACGCTCTGTCGGCCGTGCTCGAAAATACGCGGCTCGTGGCACCGACCGATACTTCAGTGCTAATTACGGGCGAGACCGGCACGGGCAAGGAACTGATTGCCCGGGCAATTCATTCCGCCAGCACGCGCCGCGAAAAGCCGCTCATCAAGGTCAACTGCGCGGCACTTCCCACCGGTCTTGTGGAAAGCGAGCTATTCGGCCACGAGAAAGGGGCCTTCACCGGCGCGATCAACCGCCGTATTGGCCGATTTGAATTGGCGGCGGGCGGAACGATCTTTCTGGACGAAATCGGCGAAATCCCGCTCGACGTCCAGACCAAACTGCTGAGGATCTTGCAGGAGCGGGAGTTTGAGCGGCTGGGCGGCGCCCAGACGATTAAAGCCGACGTGCGGATTATTGCCGCCACCAACCGCGACTTGCTCAAGGCGGTACGCGAAAAGACATTTCGCGAAGACCTCTACTATCGACTGAGCGTTTTCCCGCTGCAGATACCACCGCTCCGCGACCGCAAGGATGACATTCCGCCCCTGGCGGACTTTCTGGTCAACAAGTTCGCCGCGCGAGTTGGGAAGCGAATTGACGGGGTGGATCAGGACACGATGCCGCGACTCCTTGCCTACTCTTGGCCGGGGAATGTCCGAGAGTTGGAAAATGTCGTCGAGCGGGCCGTCATTTTGGCCAGCGGCTCGAAACTAAAGATCGGTGCTGATGTGCTGTCGGAGAAGACCGAATTACCCACTCACCAGGACCAGGCTGGCCAACGGCCCGCCACGCTTGAGGCCACGGAACGAGAGCACATTCTGGCCGTTCTTCGCCAGACCAGGTGGATTGTCGGGGGTTCGCGGGGTGCTGCCAAGATCCTCGCGTTGCACCCAAATACTTTGCGCAGCCGGATGAAGAAGCTTGGCATCGATCGCCCTGCACACGACATTTCGTAAGCGGTACGGTATTTCGTAGCTCACACGACATTTCGTGCCTCGCCATCTGTCTCGGGGACACTCACCCCACGTTGCATCGGCGACACCTTCAACACAAATGCCAACTCACCTAGGACTTGCGCAAGCGGGTTCCGTGAGAGTCGACAGCGGCATGGCGACTTGCTCTAGCAATAGCGGCCAGCAATCGCGAAAGGTCGACAATGCTCAGGATCAGCGAAGTCAACGGTGAGGATGCAAACCCGACGCTAAAGGTCGAAGGCAAGCTTCGGGGACCGTGGGTAGCCGAACTGGAGCGGGTGTGTGATGAGCTCCAAAGTTCCGGCGAAAGCCTGAGTCTTGACCTTTCGGCCGTGTCCTTCGTCGACACTCCCGGCGTGGAGCTTTTGCGAATTCTCTTGGGGCGTGGCGCGACGTTTTCCGCTTGTTCCGGGCTTGTCGTGGAACTTTTGCACCTGGATCGTCCATGACAAACACCATCAAGAGCGCGAATGTCGCAATGAAAGAATGCCCCGTTGCAAAAAATGGCGGCACAATCACGTCCGGTGATGCCGAACTGCTTGCAGGTGTTCAAATTGGTGAAGAGGGCGCCTGTGAGGCACTTGTCCTGCAGCACTGTGGACGCATGCTCGTGGTGGCGCGACGGTTCCTTCGGACGGAGGAAGACAGCGCCGACGCCGTACAGGATGCCTTCCTTGCGGCCTTTCGCTCACTAGATGGCTTTGAGGGCAATTCCACCTTGGGAACTTGGTTGCATCGGATCGTCGTCAACGCCTGCCTCATGAAACTCCGGGCTCAGTCGCGGAGCCGGGAGGTCCAAATCGACGACTTGCTCCCGACCTTTGACGAATCGGGGCACCACAACCACCCAATCCGGCGTTGGGAAAATCCAGGGCTGCGCGCGCCTCAGCCAGGCCGAAACCCGGGCTCACGTTCGTGGATGCATCGACCGGCTGCCTAACTCTTACCGTGAGATCGTGCTCCTTCGCGACATCGAGCAGCTTGATACTGAACAAACTGCGCAGCAACTGGGCATTGCACCGGGAGCCGTCAAGACGCGTTTGCACCGCGCTCGCCAGGCTCTTCGAACGCTATTGGACCCCATCGTGTTGGAGCCGTAACCGGCCGATTCTCCCGCCGACCAACCAGCGGCTCAGCGCACTCGACGACGGTGAGCGGCGTCGGCGCGCGAAACGATCTTATTGCTCCGAGCCATGCGACTACGAGTCGTTCTTGGTTGGGGGTGCGATGCGCCGGGCGGTAACAATCGCGCGAACCAATTCGTCGGGGACTGGCTGCTCGTCCACCTTACCCAGCGATTCCGTAGCGCGAACCGTCGCCGAATAGGAGGCCAGGTACACCCGGCAGTGCTCGCAAATCATCAAATGGACGTTGAACGACAGCCGTTGACGCCACGGTAAAGTGCCGTCGAGATAGTCCGTCAGGAATTCGTTGACTTCCTTGCAGGTCATCTGAAGCCTTTCTTGCGGTCCCATCCCCGCGCGGGCAGGATCGCGTTCCGATAGTAGGGCAGGCATGGCTGTTCCGCGCAGCCAGAACGCCCAATTGCTTGGATGCACTCGGCTAGTGAAGGGTTACGTGATTCGCGTGAAGGATCGCCGATTCGTAGCCGACTCCTGCCCAACTGGCAAGTCAAGCGTCCGAATGCAAAAGGGGGAACCACCCGCTCCGAGGCAAAGTTCCTCGCGCTGCGGTAACCGTTCAATCCACGCTGCATCCAAGACTGCGTACCACGACTGCTCACCAGCGGCCCAAAATGGCCTAAGTGACCGGTTTCTTGCCCCGTCGAGACAGCGAGTCTCATTCGACCCGCTCAGCCTGGTTTTGATGGGTTTCGGACGAGGTTTTCCGCCAATCTCGGGGGGGGGTGAACGCCATGAACTCAGTTGTTGCGATTTTCGAAATCGGTCTGCGAAACCGACATCAGGTCAGTGCCTTGATCCTGTTGCTCGGCGGAGTCTTGAGTTTCCCTTGGCTAGCGCGATCCGCTGCCGGCAAGGAACCACAATTGGAAATCCGCAATGCACCGGAGCTAACCGGTATCGCTCAATGGGACAATTCCGATGAGCTCACGCTCGCCGGGCTGAAGGGAAAGGTGGTTGTGCTGCATTTTTGGGCCTTCAGTTGCATCAACTGCAAACGCAACCTGCCCCACTATAACAAGTGGCGAAAGGACTTTGCCGATGACAAAGTTCAAATCATTGGCATCCATACGCCTGAGACGGCCGATGAGGCAGACCCGCGGAATGTAACGACTCAGATCAAGAAAGTGGGGATCAAGTATCCCGTGGCCGTCGACAACGACGGAGCCACGTGGAGGGCCTATGAGAATCGGTACTGGCCGACCGTCTATCTCATCGACAAGCAGGGACGAGTTCGCTACCGGTGGGAGGGTGAATTGGAGTATCAGAAGGCCGGCGGCGATCGGATCGTGCGAACGAAAATCAAGGAACTCCTGGCCGAAGAAAAACAATGATGAGCACGCCGCAATGGGCCGTGCCCTGGCGGCATACCGTTTACGGATATCCAAGGGGAGTCCAAAGTGTCGACGCTAACGCGAATCGTGATTCTTGGTGGTGGCTTTGCCGGCGCGACAACTGCCCTGCAATTGGAGCGTTTGCTCCGCCGGCGAGACGATGTCGAAATCATGCTCTTCGACAATGAGAATTTTTTCACATTTACGCCGCTCTTGCCCGAAGTTCCCTCGGGTTCAATTCAAGCCAACCACATCGTATTCCCGCTCCGCGCGCTCTTGAAAAAGACTGTGGTGCGCGAAGCACAGGTTCTGAACGTCGCATTCGAAACGCGAACGGTAACGGCTCGTCATTGTCAGGCGTGCGCTGATTACTCGGTCGAATTCGACCATTTGGTTTTGGCATTAGGATCGGTGCCCAATTTTTTTGACCTGCCCGGCGTCAAGCGGAATGCGCTGACGATGAAAAGCTTAGCAGATGCCACGGCCCTGCATGCGCACGTGATCGACAAGCTGGAGCATGCCGAACTGGAACCGGACACTCAGACGCGGCGCGAGATCCTCACGTTTGTCGTCGCAGGAGGCGGCTTTGCCGGCGTAGAGACTTTGGCAGAATTGAATGACTTTGTCCGCGGCGCCGGACGGTACTATCCGAGAATTCAGCAGTCCGATATTCGCCTGGTACTCGTCCATTCGGGCGACCGAATCTTACCAGAAGTGAGTTCCGCGCTCTCCGACTACGCTCTGAAGAAACTCCGTTCTCGCGGCATTGAGGCGCGCTTGCAAGTGCGGCTGACGGAGTTCAATGGTCGACGAGTCTTGCTCAATGATGGCGACGAGATTCCGACTCGAACCCTGGTCTGGACGGCGGGGACATCTCCGAGCCCGCTCTTGGACAGAATTAAAGTGCCAAGACTCAAGAACGGCAAGGTCGAGGTTGACGCCATGATGGCGGTACACGGTCGACCTGGAGTGTGGGCCTTGGGAGATATCGCGGCGATTCCCGACGTGGCCTGCGGCAACAGCTGCCCTCCCACGGCTCAGCACGCCTTACGGCAAGGAAAGCAATTAGCCCGCAATATCGTGGCAAGACTACAAGGGCAGCAGCCGCAACCATTCGCCTACAAACCCCTTGGCTTGCTTGCGGGACTTGGGCGACGCGCAGCGGTGGCGGAGATCCTTGGATTGAGGTTTTCTGGATTCTTCGCCTGGTGGTTGTGGCGCACGGTCTATCTGTTGAAACTGCCGAGCCTGGAACGCAAGATTCGAGTGTGCCTCGACTGGACACTCGATCTCTTCTTTCCCCGGGACATCGTCTATTTGCGTGCGTTGCATGCTGTGCAACTACCCGAAATGCCGTCGGCGCCGCCACTTGGCGAATGCTCGGTTTTGGAATGACCGAACACGGTCTGACATGGCTCGGGATTTCACGGGTTCGATTCCAATTCTAGGCCCGAGTCCCGCCCGAATTCAAGCGTTTGAAGATGGCACCTGCGCGTCTCCCCCACAGGCCATAGTGCTAGCCGCTGTAACCCGCCGTCGCGTGCGGCATCCAACATAGGAGAGTGGACGTAATTCTTGACCGGACGGGCAAGACAAGACAGCCATTCGAAGTCATTCGGAATGTTCGCGTGTGTAGAGGTTACCATTTGTTCCTTTCGACCTGGAGGAGATTTGCGATGGATGGCTCACAAATGAATCGGCGAGATTTTCAGCGGCTGACGGCCGCGGCACTTGGGGGTGTCGTCGGGGGCAGCCTGGTGCTCCGGCACGCTACTGCCGCGGACGACGTGGGGAAGTCGCTCCTGGAAGAACCGCACGTTTGCCGCGGACTGAACACCTGCAAAGAGAAAAGCGGCTGCGGCAAGACCAAGGGCAAGAATGAGTGTGCCGGGCAAGGCGGCTGCGCAACGGCCGAACGGCACGAGTGCAAAGGCCAGAACACCTGCAAAGGCCAGGGCGGCTGTGGAGAACATCCGGGCGAAAACACCTGCAAATCCAAGGGTGCGTGCGAGGTGCCTTTGACGGACAAAACTTGGAAGAAGGCGCGGTCCAATTTCGAAGCGGCCATGAAAAAGGCCGGAAAGAAGTTCGGGCCCGCTCCGGCCAAGAGCTAGCCGGCAAGTTAGGCGAAGAACAGTGCGCCAGGGACGGCGCGCTTGTTCGCCGCGGCCCTGAGTCGGCAACTACACTTTTCCGTCTTTTCGGATAGCCGTTTTCCAAGGGGAATAAGATGGGCAACTTTGTCGCGAGCAGGCCGCGTCTGGGACACGCCAACCTCGGTTTGGGCGTCGGCCTGCGCAGCGTCCATTATCCGCACATTCTCCAGAATCTTCCAGCGGTGGACTGGTTCGAGATCATTTCGGAGAACTTCATGGACTCCGGCGGCAGACCACGGTATGTACTCGATCAGATTGCCGAGCGCTATCCGATCGTCATGCACGGTGTGTCGCTCTCCATCGGCAGCACTGACCCGCTGAATTTCGAGTATCTCCGCAAGCTAAAGCGGTTGGCCGCCGACGTGAATGCCCGATGGGTGTCGGACCACCTCTGTTGGACTGGCGTGCTGGGTACGAACTCGCATGATTTGCTCCCCGTGCCGCTCAACGAACAGACGCTGAAGCACGTCATTGAGCGAATTCGGATTGTGCAGGACGTCATGGAGCGGCCGTTCGTGATGGAAAACCCCAGCAGTTATGTGACGTTTGCCGCCTCGACTATGTCCGAGTGGGAGTTTATCGGCCGCATGGCTGAGGAGGCCGATTGCGGCTTGTTGCTCGACGTGAACAACGTCTTCGTGTCGAGCATCAACCACAACTTTGACCCAGTTGAATACGTTCGTTCTGTCCCGCACCATCGCGTCGTTCAATGCCATTTGGCGGGTCATACCGATTGCGGCACCTATCGCATCGACACGCACGACGGAGAGGTGATCAATCCGGTTTGGAACCTCTATCGCCTGGCTCACGAACTGACGGGCGGTATTTCAACGCTGCTCGAATGGGACGCCAAGATTCCGCCCTTCGACGTCGTCCATGCCGAAGTGCTCAAGGCCAAGAATTTCATGGGGAGTGATCTTTCACCTGCGCCTGCGTGGTGCCAACAAACGCTCCGCGCGTCAATGGTCCTGCGGTGTTTCACCCCTTGGCGCACTCCGTTGTCGACGTGGCCGGTTGAGATCGCCGGGAAACTCCCGTTAAGAACCAATATCATGAGTTGATCCGAGAGAGGACTGACAAATGAATGCAACACTTCAAACGGCGGACAATTGGTATACACGCTACGTCTACGTCCTATCGCTGTTGCAAAATCCGTTGTTGCTCGTTTGCCGGCTGTACTGGGGTGGGCTATTTGTCGCCGCAGGCTTCGGCAAGCTCACTCACTTGGCGTTGACCGCCGAAAAGTTCGCCAATTGGCACGTTCCTGCTCCCTACCCCAATGCCATCGCGGCCGGCACGACGGAATTGGTCGGCGGTAGCCTGTTGGTGCTTGGCGCGGCGTCGCGCATAGTGACGGTGCCACTCATCGGTACCATGATCGTGGCCTACGTCACGGCGCACATCGATGAGGTTACCGACCTCTACACGTTTGTCACGGCTCCGCCCTTTTTACATTTGTTCACGTGCGTGCTTGTAATGCTGTTCGGTCCAGGAGTATTCTCGATCGACTACCTGATTAGCCGATTCATCCTGGGGCGGCATTGTGGGGCGCGACCTGGGTCAGATGGAAGTTGTACATCGACGACAGTGGGTCGCTCAATTTCACCACCAAGCCTTCAGAAAGGAGTACGGACATGAATTCGACGTCTCGGCGCCAATTCAATCAACTGGTCATGGCTGCCCTAAGCGGCACGTTGGCTGGTTCGGTCCTCGGTTGCTCGCACGGCGCACAGCAAAAGACACCGGAAACAAAGGCTGCCGACCCTGCTAAGGACTCAGCAATCGGTGATGCTGCGAAAACGTACGACGAGAATCTGCTCCTGGCCGGAGACCCCCACGTTTGCCGGGGACTCAATCAGTGCAAGAACCAGGGCAAGACGTCAATGAACGACTGCGCCGGGCAGGGCGCTTGTGCTACGGCCGAAAAGCATGGCTGCGACGGCCTCAATGTTTGCAAGGGACAAGGCGGCTGCGGCGAGCATCCTGGCCAGAATCAATGCAAAGGCCAGGGCGCCTGTGCGGTCCCGCTCAAAGACAAGACATGGCAGAAAGCCCGGGCTAAGTTCGAAGATTTGATGGCCGCCAAAAACAAAGAGGTCGGGCCGGCCCCGGAGAAAGGTTGATTGCCATGTCGTCCCCTCCTCGCGATCTTGCCAGAATCCAAGCCTGGATGCAGTCGGTGATCACGAATCCGTCGGGCGTGGTCCACGCCATCGCGTCCCCGGATGCGCAGGGGCACATCGACGTCTCTGAGGCGGAGATCGAAACGGTGATCGAACGCTCGGTGCAGCAGACCAGCATCGAGCGGCTCGAAATCTATGCGGGCGCTTACTACGCCCGGCTTCTGGAGTGCTTGCGGGCCGAGTATCCGATTATGGCCGACGCTATGGGGGCCGAGCTTTTTGATGAGTTCGCGGTCGAGTATCTGCAACGGTACCCGTCCCACAGCTATACGCTGAACGAACTGGGCAGCAAGTTTCCGACGTTTCTGGCGGAGACGCGCCCGACGTCGGCGGACGAGGATAACTCCTGGCTCGACTTCTTGGTCGATCTGGCGAAACTGGAATGGTGCTTCGCCGAAGTCTTCGATGGTCCGGGCGCCGAAGGGAAAAGCCTGCTGGGGAAGGATCAACTGCAGGGGATTTCGCCCGAATCGTGGGCCGGCGCACGGCTCGTGCCCGTCCCATCCTTACGGATTTTGCGGCTCGATTTCCCCGTGCAGAATTATTATCGTGCAATTCGCGATGGCGCCGAAGCCGTTCCACCCGATCGCGAGCCAACCTGTCTGGCGATTTCGCGGCGAAACTATGTCGTGCGGCACTACACCCTGGCCCCCGCGGAAGCCGAGATTCTGGAGGCGATTCTCTCGGGCGCCACGATTGGAGACGCGATCGGCCAATCCCCGTTGCCCATCGACTTCGGGTCGTTCGCGGACGACTTGCAGCGCTGGTTTCATGAGTGGACAGCGGAGGGCTACTTTCTAACTGCCACGCTTGGGTACTAATTAGATGTGCCAGGGGGTTCGGAGCCGCCGGAGTACAACCTCTCCGCCGTCAGCTTCAACCTGCCGCTGCCCGACCCGAAGTCGAACGTGCTAGTCGCGCTCACGAGGGAGATTGTTGCCAAGCCTGGACATGTGGAAGCCCAGACGATCGAGAACTTCCTGGCCGCGGGATACTGAAAGGATCAAATACTTGAGGTTCTGATCGGCGTAGCCGTTAACACGATCAGCACTTATACGGATAACATTTCCCGGAACGAATTGGATCAGGCGTTTCGATCCGAGAGTTAAACCCTAGATCTGCGCCAATTCCGAAAGATGCCCCGTGGGCTGGCGCTGGGAAGTCGAAAAAGTTCGAACGTGGAGAAAAGAAATGTCTCGTCGTCTAAGCAAGGCTTTATCGCTGTTCCTGGGAATTCTGATGTTCATGTTCGGATTCCTGAAATTCTTCCAGCCATTCCGTGGATGGTTTGATATCCAGATTCAACAGAGTCATCTACCCCACGAGGCGATTCTCGCAGGCAAACTGGGGGAAATGTTCACCGGGTGCCTGTTCTTACTGCCATGGCTTCGAAGATCGTTGACCGCAAAAAGCAGAGATCAACTGCTCCTAATTGCGTGTTCGATCCTCATTGCTCAGATGGGCGTGGCAATCTATGTCCACCTGCAGCCTCAGGTGCCTGCTAACGTTCTTCCTCTCCGTATCAAGCCACCAGTGATTCCCGTTGTCGTTCTCCTCCTCGGATTGCTCACTGCTATTGCTGTTCGGAAGGAGCGGCGAGCAGAGAAGGCTAGCGATATGCGGACTCAATAACAGAGTTCGAACCGACAGCATCAACTTTGGGACATTTCGGGCGCTCACCTCGGACATTTCGCCTTCGCTATTTCCGCGACGATATGAACGCGCATGGGGTCCCCGTTGCGCTATTCAGCCTCCTGAGGGCCGAACCATCGGGACGACTTCTGGTAGGTTGCCTTGAGGTCGTCGCGGCCCTGTTTTTGCTCCCCTTTGCCAAGTCTGCTCCGGTAGCGACACACACCGTAGCAGGTGACGCGCGAGGCCGCCGAAATAAAACTGGCAGTCCCAATTACTCGTTGCGCGAGACGTTTCAACAAACCACCGTTTTTCGGGACGCCTCCGGTGCAGAAAACGGCGACGATTGCGCGCGTCGGTCACATCGACCCCCGGTGGGTCGATCGGTGTGTCGGACCGGCGCAGGATCGAGGCTAGCCGATTGCACGCTCAGGATATGACCTCCTTAGGCAGTTCCCCGCGAACTCCATGAGGTCAGGGACCAGGACGGCTCGATAGCTCGGCAATGCCGGCCCCGGCAGTGCCGCAGGTCAAATGTTTCGGTACAATCAGCACTCAAATGAGCGGCACGTCCACTATCTCAGAATTCGACTCCGGGTGCCGACCCGGCGGCGAAGTGACTGCGGGTCGAGATTCCGCGCGACGCCGAGGGCTTCGCGCCGACCGGCACCGATGTCATCGCTTTCCACGAGTGGCCGCGGTCGGATCGCGACCCATGACCGCCAGACACGAGCGTCCCCCGCGTCCTGACAGCAAGAGACATCCGCGGAGGCTCTGTCCGACGCGAGCGCTTACAAACAGGGCTACCGTGCCGAAAACGGCCAAGAGAAGCGTGTCCCGCTCGCGGCCGACAAAACGGCCGCGCAAGCGATGTTGAACGAACTGGTCAAGAAGGTTGAACTCAAAGCGGCAGGCCTATACGACCCGTTTGAACATCATCGCAAACGGCCATTGACCGACCATATTGATGCGTTCGAGCACTCTCTGGCTCACAAGGGCAATTCCACAAAGCACGTTGGCGGAACGTCGAAGCGGGTGCGCACGATCGCAAAGGGCTGCAAGTGGGCCTTCATCAACGACATGTCGCCAAGCGGCGTGCAGAAATTCTTGGCCGATCTGCGGACCGGGAAAGAAGCGCTCAGCATCCAAACAAGCAACCATTACCTGCGGGCCATCAAGCAATTCTCCCGCTGGCTTGTTCGGGATCGGCGAACGAACGACGACCCTCTGGCTCACCTATCGATGCTCAATGCCGAAACCGATCGCCGTTGGGAACGGCGTGTCCTCTCAGCCGACGAATTTGCTAGATTGGTTGAAGCGGCCGAAGTTGGCCCGCAGATCGAATCGATTCCTGGCGCGGACCGTGTCGTGATGTATTTGTTGGCGTGTTGGACGGGCTATCGAAAGACCGAGATCGGCAGCTTGACGCGGCGGTCGTTGCGGCTCGACGACATTCCGCCGACGGCGACTGTCGCGGCCGGCTACAGCAAGCGACGACGCGAGGATACGCAGGTTCTTCATCCGGAGATCGCCCGTCGGGTCCAAGTGTGGCTTGCGGCCAAGCCCGGTATTGGCCACGAAGATTTGCTGTTCCCGGTTTCGGACAAGGTGCCGGGCGGGGTTGATCGCAAGACGGCGAAGATGATGCGACTGGACTTGGCAGCCGCCCGGAAGAAATGGGTTGAAGAAGCCGAAACTGAGGTCGAGATGCAGGCTCGCGAGAGGTCGGACTTCCTCTGCTATTGCGACGAGAACGGGCAGTACGCCGATTTCCACTCGAACCGCCACACGTTCATTACCAACCTGTCGCGGGCTGGCGTTTCGCCGAAAACGGCTCAGACGCTGGCCCGCCATTCGGACATTCGTTTGACGATGGGCGTCTATACCCACATTGGCCTCAGCGACCGCGTGACGGCAATCGAATTGCTCCCGCCGCCGCCCGCCAAGCAGACCGACCAGCGGCGCGAGACGGCAATGCTACGAGCGACGGGCACCGACGACGCCAAACCCGTCGCCAAAAAGGTGCCCACAGTGGTGCCGTCCGGTGCCGAAAATGGTGCCGTCGAGCCCGCGTCGGAACGGTTGCGGATCGCGCCAACTTGCACCGAAAACGAAACGCGACGCGAAGTCGACGCCGGCAAATGGGTCGTCACAACTACCGACAACGCTAGGACGTTACGCACCGACCCCGGCCGCTTCGCATCGCGTTGCACCCCGATTTGTCGTCGAAGAAACCAAGTACGCCCGGACCGACTCGAACGGTCAACCTGCGGATTAGAAGTCCGCTGCTCTATCCAATTGAGCTACGGGCGCTCGCCCTGGAAAACATCGCAATTCGACGCCGTCCGCGCCGCGGCATCGTAGCCAGGACATCCGCTCTGACACCAACGGCCGTCCAGTGGGTCGTGCGTTGTGCGCTCGCGCACGATCCATCAGACACGATGCGGGACATGCCCAAGCTTATCTCATGTCGCCAAACAAAAAAACCGCCGCGGCCGCCTGATGGCGTCCCGCTATGGGCCCGTGCCACCGGCCGATGGGCAAGTAATCCGACAATTTTGGCATCCATGCCCAGGTCAAGCCAGATCCGGCCGCTGATGCGAGCGATTCGTTTGACGCTTCAGCAGGGACATCCGCGCCTAGACCATCACGGCGTCCGGCTGCTGTCGAACTCGTTTCTCGAAGGTGGGCAGCGCCTCGCCGACGGGGACTATGAATTGCTCCGACCGATAGCGCTCGTTGGGGACGATCCGCAAATCGACGTCGAGAATGATGCCGAACAGGCCGGGAATGCCGACTGAGTTCCCACCTCCGCTACTCCAGTTGACCGGCCGCGACCGAGGCTGCACTCAATCTTACAATCTTAGGACACTTCCAGAATTTGCTGGACATTACCGCAGCGATACACTACAAAGACGCATGTGCTGATCTGCACGCCCCGCGAATCGCGGCCATTCGGCTGGCAATTTGCGAAAGCGCAATCAGTCGCAGCCGGCCTGGAACACCGGCAAGCTGGGGTCCGCTCGGCCTTAGACGCGCGTAATCGTCTTTCGCGCACACCCATCGCATGACGACCCCGGACGGAAAACGGAGGCTCTTATGCAATCAAGATTCGTTGCGAAGGTGCTCCTCGCGGGAATGCTCTGTTGGTGGGCAAACACGGTGTCTGCCAACAACCTTTTCGTTAACGGGGATTTCGAAGGTGGGACCTACCCGCAGAACCTCGGGTATACGACCAACAACCTGCCAAACGGCTGGACGAACGCCCAGTCCAGCACAGGCAGCAACCTGAATGTCTTCGCGAACGGTGAACTTGGCGGGCCCGGTTCCGCGGAAAGCGGTACGCATTATGTCGCGTTCCAATCCACCGCGACCGATGGCACGCAGGACTGTCTTAACCAAGTCGTCGTCGGCACCGTCCCGGGTCAGCAATACTCGGTATCGTTCTGGGTCGCGATGACCGCCAGTCCGGGATCGCAATTTGGGCTCAGCCCGGAGTGGGACTCTGGCGGCGCACACGACACAACCATGGGTAGCAACGCGGACTTCTACTTTCACCCCACCGATTCCCCGGGGGCGCCATACACGCAATTTACGTTTGTTGAAACCGCGTCCTCCAGTTCCACGAGTATTTACTTTCACGGGGCTGATGCCACCGGGGCAGTCCTCCTCGACAACGTGTCGGTCACGGCGATCACGGCGGTGCCGGAGCCAGCGTCCTGGGCGTTGGCTCTTCAGATCGCGCTTCTTTGGACGCTTGCTCGAAAACGGCGTTTCGACGGCCGACAATCTCGCGGATGAAGAGGCGGTATTCCGCCCAACGACGGATGATTTTCTTCGTTGTTTGGACAGTGCTTTCGCCCACTTCGGCGGCGCCGCGGACGTTGCTGATCGATCATCTTCGCGCCGCGGCGAAGCAGCCGGGATGGCCGGGATGCATCGCCCGAAGACTCGTCCGCCCCGCCCTGACGGCCGGCAAGCCGCGAGCCGCCGCTGGTTCCGTGGCTCCATCGCTCCGATTGCAACCGGCTGGAGCGACCAGTTACCGGGCGGGACTTGCACCGGCTGAAAACCACCACGTTTTCACGATGCACGGTATGATGACTGGATGGACGCGAATAACCATCGTGATCCGCAGTTCTTCGACGACCTTGTCAAGCCGCGATTGCGACGATTGAGCGCGTCGCCCGAACTAATCTCACTAATGTCGAAACGATGGGGACTGGGGCCGGCGACAGCCGGCGATATTGCCCGGTTTTGGCAAGACATGCCCCCAGAGTGGCCGACAGCGAACACCACTTCGTCGAAGCGATACTTGGCTGCGTGCCATCCGGATGCCGACAACTTCATCGTGATGATCGACGACACGGCCGGCTTGGTCTATGTCTGGTACTGGTTCGACTTCTAGCCCCATGACCGCTCCCCGCCGCCGCTGGTCGTTTGGCTATGTAGGGGGTGTTGTCAACGGTTAGCCCGCTGGTTGAGGAGCCGGGCTCGCACAGCGCAGGCCCATACCCCAGAGCCGGAGCGGAGCATGCCCGGCGGCGAATCGCCCCGCGAGCTCGCTTCGACTTTTCTTACTCGAAGGTTCCAGTCAGCGATTCGAGCTCTTGGAATCAAGTTCCAGGCCCATGAGATCGGGTACGGTGGGATCGACGCCCATTCAGATTGACGAGCTCGGACGACCGTTGAGGTCATGGCCCAAAACGACATCGAGCTGTCGACCCCTTAATTGCCCTTCGAGGTTCTGCACGTAAAGTTCAGGCCGGCAATGGCGCACGATAGGGTTGGCCAGTGCGGACCGCATGCCACATCCACAGCAACATCCGACGCGCAATCGCCACGATCGCGGCTTT
The DNA here is from genome assembly GCA_963699445.1 of uncultured Planctomycetia bacterium. Classification (GTDB taxonomy): domain Bacteria; phylum Planctomycetota; class Planctomycetia; order Pirellulales; family PALSA-1355; genus CAWCAX01. Next base: position 267,475 of record CAVOTX010000008.1, on the reverse strand, counting down.
CTTGCCGGCTTTGCGACTAATCTGCAGCCAGATGCGTTTGACCTGAGGGTCGAGACGGACCGCTGTCCAGGCAGCCTGCCCCAGCACCCATCGGAGATTGCTGGGTCCGCGCTTTGAGATATGCCCTGTGCGTTGTTTGCCGGCCGAGTCGAAAGTGCGTGGATCGAAGCCAGCGTAACGCGAGATGGCCTTGCGGTAGGTGAAGCGATGGAAGTCTCCGACTTCGGCCAGCACCGTCGAGCAAGTCACCAGGCCCACGCCGGGGAAGCTGCTGAGAATCGCCGCCAGCGACGCAAAGGCAGGCTGCTGGAGCAACCGTTCCAACTCGATTTCCAATTGAGACAATTGTCGTTCAATCAGCACCAATTGGTCCACGCACTGCCACAGGTATCGGCCATGACGCTCGGGCAGCTTCGATTCAAACGCTTTGAGATAGCGGATCAGCGCGGCGCTATCCATCCTCGCTGGCCCTGGACGGTTATTAGCGTTCATCACGCTCGTGGCGCGATGAAGGATGTGAGCGTGTTGTCGTGAGAGTGAATTCCGCTGACGGGAGCAGTCCCGCAGCACCTGAACATCAAAGCGAGGCGCGTATGCCAACGGCAAACGGCCGCATGCCAAGAGTTCGGCGATATTCTGTGCGTCTTCGCGATCGGTCTTCATGCGCCTGCCGGCTAGAGCACGAGCTTGCGTGGCATCGGCCAGAACCAACTTGTCCACTAGGGGCTCAAGCATCTCCCACAACCATCGGTAGAACCCGACGGCTTCGATCGCGACCACGTGCGGCCGCGGCAAGTTGACAAAGAACTCGGCGATTTGCTTGCGGCACTTGCAGGCCAACTTCTGGAACCGAATTTCACCGCAGCATGGACAGTAGACGCAGGCGGTCAGGGTGTCCTTGTGCAGATCGATGCCAACGAACCAGCGATGCGGTAAACTGGAAGCGGACATAATCAAGTCTCCATGTAGGGGGAGGAAGCATGGACAGTCAAACCCATGTTACCGGGCGGAAGCCACCTCGCTTCCGCCGCCCCCTACATAGTTTCAGATTGCGGACGCTGTTCGTGGTGGTGACGGTCTGCGCAGTCGCAACGCCGGTAATCGTGCACGTGGCTAGAACGGCACCGCCATCTTCAGATCTTGAATTCAGCACTGGCCCGAGCATCCGCCCCCGTTTCTCTTATTCGGGGCTGCGGACTGCGCGGATTGGCGGCCAGCAGCCCGAAGATTCTTCTGTTCCTCCGGCCGAGCCGCCCTGACCAGCCGGCACGCGATCGAGAGGGACTACGGCCTCTGGTGTCGCGGCCATTGCGGCGGGTATGATGACAGGATGAAGATCATGGGCTGGGTCCTGTTGGCCGCCCCATTCCTGGCGGTCTATTTTCTGACCCGGTCACGGCAGGCAGACGACCGCAGCAAATTCAACCCCAACCGCTCTGGAGAGTCATACGGCGAGGGCGTTGGCGGGGACGGCAACGGCGGCGGCTAGGACGACAACTACCACTTCCCGCCGCTGGTCCCGTGGTCCCGTAGGTCGCGTGAAATCGAGAGCATGACCGACACGCTCGCCAAGCCCCGCCGCCGCTGGTCCTTCGGTCTGCGGACGTTGTTCATGGTACTGACGGCGGTCGGGGTCGTAGTGGCTATCGTCAGACCCGTACTGCCATGCATGGGCACACCTGGCGTCACCCGACGCTTTGGCCTGCTCCCGGCTGACCCATGGTGGCACGTGGTCGCCGGATGCGCAGGACAGTTTGCCTGTCTGGTCTAAGTTGGGCGGAGAACGCAATTCCAGGCCGATGGCAGCACGCCACGCATTGTCAGAGTATTCGCCCTGATTGCTGCGATTATGTGCGGTTAGGCGTGGATGCCGATGGCTGCGTGCCAGCGGATGACAATAGCGCCCTGGTGGGGGAAAGCTACAAAAGGTCGAGCGGCGAGATTATCGTGATTGATAAGCTGGGCGTCGGTCGCCATCCGCAAGGCTGGGACGAATTCCCGGTGGAGACGACGAACGCCCTGCACTGGGATGGCGGCAAGAACTTCGTCATTTGTCGCCAAATTTGCGGCGCTCAGGGTGTAGTTCTTTAGTCGGACGCAGTTAGGTGCTGATTGATTTCATCATGAAGACTTCCACTTTGAAACGAAGGGTGATTATGAAGAATGGTTTGACTTGCTTCCCGGCGTCGTTGCGTTGGCACGCATCGCTGTTTGCCATTGCTTTCGCATTCTTGACGGCGCCAGCTCTTGCCGAGGATGCGACGAACGTCACATCCGTGGTCGCCGCTGCCGTCAAGGACAACAAACTTACCATCAACGCCGACAATGAAACGTTCGGCGATACCGCTGCGGGCATTCCGAAGAAGCTTCACGTCGAGTACCGCATGGGCGCCGAGAAGCTCCAGCGTGAGGTGAACGAAGGCGGGAAAATGGAGCTCGTGGCGCCGGCCGGTCTCAAGCTTGTCATCACCAAGGCCGTCTATGGGCCTGCCGACGGTTCGAAGCCCCCGCAGCTCGATGCCGCTGTCGATCCGGCCGACGTTTTGGAGACGCTTCCCGGCTTCAAGATCGAACACGTTCTCCGAGCAGATGCCAAGACGAACGGCTCGTGGATTTGCCTGGCGAAAGACCCCAAGGGACGGCTGCTGCTTGGCGGCCAGAATGGCCAGCCGATCACGCGCGTGTCGCTGGGCGACGGCAAGGTCGTCAAACAAGAACTCCTGCACGTTCCCGTTACTGAAACGATGGGCATGCTGTTCGTCGGCGATGCGCTCTACATCAACGGCAACGGCAAGCGCGGCTTTGCGCTCTATCGTTGCCAGGACACGAAGGGCGACGACAGCTACGACGACGTGGAATGTCTCCGCGAGTGGCAGGGCGGCGGGGGCGAACACGGCGCACACGGTCTTGCGCTTGGGCCTGACAAGATGCTCTACGCGGTGTGCGGAAATTTCACGGCTGTTCCCAAGGATCTTGCGGCCAGCTCGCCCCATCGCAATTACGCCGACGATCTGGCGCTCGATCGCATGGAAGACGGGAACGGTTTTGGCGCTGGCGCGAAACCGCCGGGTGGTTACGTCGCACGGATGGACCTGGAGGGCAAGAATGTCGAATTGTTTTCGGCCGGCGAGCGGAACGCTTATGACATTGGATTCAACGCCGATGGCGAATTATTTGGCTTCGACAGCGACATGGAGTGGGACTGGGGAAGCCCTTGGTACCGGCCGATTCACGTTTTCCACAGCGTCCGGGGCGGCGACAATGGGTTCCGTGAAGGCAGCGCCAAGTGGCCTGAGTATTACGCCGACGGTTTGCCCCAAACGGCGACGATTGGCATCGGCTGCCCGACCGGCGTGGTCTTCGGCACAGGCGCCAAGTTTCCGGTGAAGTACCAGAAGGCATTTTACGTTTGCGATTGGACCTATGGCCGCCTGATCGCGGTGCATTTGACGCCCAACGGCGCAAGCTACTCCGGCACTTGGGAAAATTTTGTGGCGCCCCAGTCACTGCACGGCAACCGGGGGAAATCGCCGCTGAATTTGACGGACGTCGTGATCGGCGGCGATGGTTCGATGTACTTCACCATTGGCGGTCGCGGTACGCAAGCAAGTCTGTTTCGCGTGACGTACACGGGCAGTGAGACCGCCGTTCCTGTTGCCGCAGACGAATTGCGCAACAAGGATGACAGCGACGCGCGAGATCTGCGCCACAAGTTGGAGGCGCTCAATGTCCAGGCCGATCCGGCGGCGGTCGAATTCGCCTGGCCCCACTTGAACAGCCCTGACCGCTTCATTCGCTATGCGGCCCGCCTGGCCATTGAACGCAATCCGGTTGCCCAGTGGCAGGCCAAAGCGCTGGAGGAAAAGCGGCCGCAAGCGGCACTCACGGCACTGCTGGCGCTGGCCCGAGTCGGAGCCGTCGAAACGCAAGCCGCTATTCTGAAATCGTTGACTTCAATGCCACTGGCCAGCCTCAGGGAAGAACAGGCTCTGGACAAATTGCGCGTCATCGAGGTCTCGATCGCGCGGCAAGGAGTTCCGACCGGCGAAATTGCCAGGCAGGTGATTGCCGACCTCGATCCGCTCTATCCGGCCAAAAGCGAATTCGTCAATCGCGAGCTATGTCAAATCCTGCTCGCCCTGAATGCGCCCGGCGCGGTTGCCAAGACGGTCGCACTGTTGCAGGCAGCGCCGACCCAAGAAGAGCAGGTCACCTACGCGGTGCACCTGCGCAACGTCAAGGCGGGATGGAACGTCGATCTTCGCAGGGCGTATCTTTCCTGGTGGAACGCGGCGCGTTCGACGGAACATCCCCCGCATGTCGTCAAATGGTTCGAAGACGCAGGCATCCGGTTCAACAACGGCGCCAGTTTCTCGAATTTCATGTCCCATGCACATGAAGAGGCCAAGTTCGCAATGTCGCCCGACGAGATCGTCGCGCTGGGCGACGTCCTGTCAGCGTACAACGCGGCACAAACCTATAAGCCGAAAACTTCCGGCACGGCGCGGAAATTGGTGAAAGAATGGTCGACCGCTGATTTACAACCGCTCTTGGACCAGGTCGGCAACGGGCGCAATTTCGCCAGAGGGAAAGAGGTTTTCAACGAAGCCCAATGCAGCGCGTGCCATCGATATGGCGATCAAGGCGGAGCGATCGGGCCAGACCTGACCGCAGTCGCGACGCGCTTCAAACGGCCGGATATCTTGGAAGCGACGACGGAGCCCTCGAAAGTCCTCTCCGAACAATACATGAACACCGTCATCGAGACGAATGAGGGCCGGGTGATGATCGGTCGCATTACCGAAGAGACTCCCGACAAAGTTGTCCTGCGGCCCAATCCGCTGGAGCCTGAAACCGTCGCCGTCAAGAAGTCGGAAATCGCGTCGCGCGAGCATTCGAAGATTTCCCCCATGCCGGCAGGATTGCTCAACACTTTCACCAAGGACGAGATCCTGGATCTGCTGGCTTACCTGGAATCGCTCGGCGATTCGAAGCACCCGAATTTCAAGAAATAGGCAACGCCGTCGCTGACACGGACGAGCGCTTCCCGCCGATAACCGGGCCGATCCCAGCCAAATCACGCAGGGCCAGTTGGCGGCCAGATAGTTTGCCGGCCCCAGGGCAGATGCTGTCGAGCAAGTTGATCCCAAATTGCTGTATCCGGCGACCCACCCCGTCCCTGACGGGCCGGCACGCGATCGTCGGGCACCCGCCGCCGCTGGTTTCGCGATGCCGCTCGGATAGAATCAACGGAATGGACCACCGCGATGCGTGGAAAACAGCCGTCGGCTTGAGTGCAGTGTTAACGGCCCTCGCGTGGACGGCGGCGTCGCAGTCGACCAACGAGACCCTCGGGCTGCTGCTATTTGCGCTGGGTGTCGTGCCCGGCGTGAGCGCGACGCTTGGCAGCTTTGTCGACCACCCCTGGATTGGCGCTGCAATCGGCGCCGCCCTGGGGCTGCTACTATTGCCAGTCCTTTTCGGGCTGCGAGACGCCGGGAACGTCTAGCGAATCGCCCACGACGGGTCCGAAGTCCACGGGTCCGAGGTCCAGGTTGCATTTCGCGCCGCGCCGGGATACTAACCAACAACCGAACGCAGGTAGGTGTTTCCATGAACCCTTTTGAGCTCAACCGACGCCAGGCCCTCGTCGTGGGTGGCATGGGCGCGCTTTCGCTGGGCATGCCCGGCATGGTCCTGGGCAGCGACAAGCTCGATGCGAGCGGCAATGCCGTGGCTGCCGAGAAGTCGTGCATCTTTGTGTTGCTCTGCGGCGGACCGAGCCATGTCGATACTTGGGACATGAAACCCGATGCGCCCGATACGATCCGAGGGCCGTATCAACCTATTGCCACCAAGGTGCCGGGCATCCGCATCAATCAGATGCACACGCAGTTGGCGCAGTTAACCGACCAGTTCACGCTGATCAACTCGATGACGCATCCGGGCGCCATCAGCAATCACTTCGATGCGATGCACAATCTGCTCAGCGGCCAATCGGCGATGCGCGTGGTCGAAGGCGTGCCTGATGACCAGCCCTACCTCGGCTCGTTCGTCGCCAAGCAAAAGCCCAGCACGCGTAACATCGTCTCCAACGCCTGGCTCATCAAGTGCGTCGGGCCGCCGGTCTTTTGCGCACCGAACATCGGCATCGGCGGCTACCTGGGTTCGCCCTACGCGCCGGTGTTCGTCGGCTCGGAAACGAATCATCCGGCGATGGACAATTTTACGCCGCCGGAGATTTATGACCTGGGCGACCCGGCTCGGCTCGCCGAACGTCGCGAGTTGCTCGGCCGGATGGAGAGCAAATTGCTGGCCAAGGACCCTCGCGGCGCGGATTGGGACGACTTGCGCGAGAAGAGCTATGAGGTCATGACACGTCCCGAGGGCCGGGCTGCGTTCAACATGGACCGTGAGCCGGCCAAGGTGCGCGACCGTTACGGTCGCCATCCGCTGGGACAAAACCTGCTGCTGGCCCGGCGGATGGTCGAGGCCGGAGTGCGGTTCGTTACGGTCAACGGCTGGACGGGCCAAGCGCCGCATGATACGGCAGGCCCACCCAGCAGCAGCTGGGACATGCACGGCGGAAACATGGGCATGGGCGACGCCTTCGGCAACGGGTCCTATGGCATGGGGTTTTGTCTGCCGCGGCTGGACCAGGCGCTTGCCGCGCTGTTTTCCGACCTCAAAGAGCGCGGCATGATGGACAATACGCTCGTTGTTGTGACAGGAGAGTTTGGCCGCACACCCACGGTTCTTACCCAGCTACCCCCCGGACGCCAGCACTGGCCCAGTTGTTTCTCGGCCATCTTGGCTGGCGCGGGGATCGCCAAAGGCAAATTATACGGCAAGTCCGACAAACACGGTGCCTACGTCACCAGCAACCCGGTTCGCCCCGAGGAATTGGCGGCTACCATCTACCACGCCCTCGATATCCCACTCAACGAGCCGCAGAACAATAGCGGCATTTCGCGCCCCTAACCACGGGAAAACCGGTGATGGATTTGTTCGGGTAAAATCCGGTCATCGAGCTATTTCTTGCTACAGAGCTTTCCTCGCCGCCGAAAGCCTGGTTGCATTCGGACCCTGAAAGGAACCGGGGGCGCAACGGTCGTCGGTGCGATCCTCCATGGCGCCCTGCCCGGGGGGGCGAGATTGGAGAGAAGACAGAGGACGGTGCGATGACCGAAGTCCCCAACGCCTCGCCTCAAGCTCAGTTCGGCGATGCACGCCCAGGCATGGTGGGACCGGCGTATGGACCTTTGTCATGGCGGGCGGCATTGTCGGAATCGTTGCGAGCCTGTGGGCATTTTCGGCCGGCATTCATTGCGGGTCGCCCTGGCCTATCATTGTGCTCGCGGCTCCAGCATCGACGCTCTCGATGTGGATTCTCGGCGACGGCTACTTCCGCTTCTGCGGCATAGTCCTCGGAACGGCGGTGAACTATGGGTTTCTCGCCTACTTTCTCGCGACGCGCCAGATCCGTTGGTCGATCCGGATGCTTTACGCCCATCTGGCGTGTGCGGCCTATCTCGCGTACCTCGCCTCAGAGTTTTGATGGCTCCGCGCCTCACGCCGCCGCCCGCCGCCGCTGGTTCCGCGGGGCCGCGGATCGGATAATATGGCGGAATGGGACGAAGCGCCTTCCAAGGCCCGCCGCCGGTTTGCATGCTCGTTGCGGACGCTGTTCGCTGCGGTGACGGCCTTGGCGTGCTGTCGTAATTCCAACGGTCCAACATCCTTGGAGATCATGCCGTGAGCCAGGAGATGACTCGGCGAGATTTCGTCGCCGCCGCGACCGGGGCGCTCGGCTGCTCCTACCTTGGCGCTGCCCCAGCGGTGGGCGACTCGGCCGAGGCCGACACGGCGAATGTCAACGCGGTGAACGCCGACACGGAATCTCCCGCCGACAAGGCCGTCAAGGCTCTTTACGATTCGCTGGCCGAGCCGCAGCGCAAGATCATGTGCTACGACTGGGACAAAAAGGGATACGGCGAGCTGCCCCTGCGGCTGCACGTCACCAACAACTGGGCGGTTTCCCCCATGGCCATCGGCGCTCTGACCAAGGAGCAGCAGGCCATCGTCATGGACATTTTCCACAGCGTCCTGCGGCCCCAGTGGCCGGCCATGTTGAACCAGCAGGCCAAGGATGACACCGGACAGGACTGGACCCAGGATCGCAAGATTGCCATTTTCGGCACGCCAGGCAGCGACCAGTGCCAGTGTGTCATTTCCGGCTTTCATATGACCTTCCGCGCGGGCAAGGCCAAGAATTCGCCCGTCGCCTTCGGCGGCGCCATTTGCCACGGCCACCAGCCCAGCGGTTTCAATGAGACGCCGGGGCATCCCGGCAACATCTTCTGGTATCAGGCTCAAGAGGCCCACAAGGTCTATCGACTGCTCGACGGCGAGCAAAGAAAGCAAGCCCTGGTAACCCAAGGAATGCCCTTCTACGACTTCGGCCAGGGCATCGACCGCTCGATCATCGTGCCTGAGAGCAAGCCTGCCAGCCCGCTGGAGCCGGACGTCCGCTTTCGCGGGAACAAGGCTGCGGACCTCGCCGGGCTGCCGATCTCGGACATGAGCCGGGACCAGAAAGAAGCAATGCAAGCGGTCATGCGGAGTTTGCTCGCGCCGTATCGAGAGGAGTACCAGGACGACGTGATGAAATGTCTGGACAAACAGGGCGGGCTCGACATGTGCCGCTTGATCTTCTACCAGGAACACACGCTCGGCAAAGACGGCGAGTGGGACAATTGGCGCATCGAAGGGCCGGCGTTCGTCTGGTACTTTCGCGGCTTCCCGCACGTCCATATCTGGATCCACGTTGCCGAAGATCCGCATGTCCTCGTGACATCGCACTTTGGCTGAAAATGGCGGGCGATGGCCGCGCCGCTCAGCACCGCGGTGCGACGGGGGAGTTCGTCGATCCGTCGATCATTTGGTGCGGAACAATTCGCTCTGAATCACGCCGTGGACCAACGAGCGCAGGCCGTAGTCGTCGGCCGCGGCGGTTTTCACGATGGCGTCGATGGCCCGCTGATCGAGGTGTGTGGCCGGGTGCGCCGGTGGAGTAGGTGATCAGATGCCGTGTCACGCCCCGGGCGATTTGCTCGGGCTTCTTCGCCAGCAGCTGCCGAAGTTGCTTGCACGTCGGCAAAGGACTTGCCGTCCGGAGTCGTGCCGGTGCAGTCGACGGGCAAGCCCTCGCGCCAGCTTGCGTGCGCGATTCGGGCGGCTGCTTGGCGAAGTCCGGATTGGCCTCGCGATAGCGGGTGCGAAACGCGCCGGTGACGTCGAAACTCTCCAAGGCAAATCCATACGGATCGAACTTTGCATGACACGCCTGGCAGGCGCCCTTGCTGCTGTGCAGGGCCAATTGCTCGCGCAAGGTTTTGGCTCCGCGGGTGTCCGGGTCGACCGGCTCGATGTTGGGCGGCGGCGGTGGAATGGGCGTGCCCAGCAGCCGTTCCGCGACCCAGACGCCGCGTTTCACCGGCGATGTCAGCGTGCCGTTGGCGGTCACTTTCATCGTCGCCGCTTGCGTCCAGATTCCGCCGAAAGGCGAATCGTCCGGCAGGCGGACTTCTTGCAGCGCAAACCCTGTAACGGCCGGCAATCCGTAATGCCGGGCCAGGCGTTCATTCACCAGCGCCCAGGTCGGCGCCACGAAATCGCGCATGCTGAGGTTCTTGTCCAGCATGCGGCGAAAGCCGGCCTGTGTTTCCATCACGCTGGAAATCTTCAGCAAATCGTCGTATTCCGGATAGAGATCCGTGTCGGGCGTGGTGTCGTTGATCGCCCGCACGACCGAGCCACTGATCGACAAAGTCATTGATGAACCGCTGCGACTTCGGATCGTTCAGCATCCGCTCGGTCTGTTCGCGTAGCACCTGCGAATCGCTCAGCCGGTTTTGACGGGCGACGGCGAGCAGTTCTTCATCGGGCGTGGAGTTCCAGAGGAAATAAGCCAGCCGCGATGCCAAGGCGAAGTCGGTCAGCTTGCCGGGCTGCTCGATCACGCAGAGGAAATCGGGAGCGGTCATCAGCGCCGCCACTTCGTTGAGCAACGCAGGCGCCAACAGTGCCGCCGTCGTCGATCTGCCGCGCCATGCGGTCGAGGATGCTCCACCAACTCCGCCTCGGTCAGTTCGCGCCGATAGAATTGCAGCCCGATTCGCTGGAGGGTGGTCCGCATCGCGGTCAGGAATTCCTCGCGCGAGCCGGCTGGGCAAGAGCTTCAGCGTCCCGCCATATTCGCCCAGGCGAACCTTCTCGAGGAGCGGGGCCGGAATGTCGGCACGACAGCCAGCGGTCGCCCGGCAACGGCAGCTCGGGCTCTTCGACGTCCACCCATTGCACGGCCAGGCCGGGGCCTTTGCACTTCTTTCGCCAGCGTGTTCTTCGGCACCTGCACGCCCAGGCCAAACGGGATCAGGCGAAAGTGGTCGGACATCGCCGGCGATGTCGTTGTCGTCGCGGGTGCGCAAGTAAATCTCGGTTTCCAGGACGGCCGGCTTGCCCGGCGGCGCTTCGAGCACCTTCACCAGATCGATCAACTGCGGATAGGCGGCGGTGTGGCCCGCATAGATGCCGAACGCGAGCGGCTTGTCGGTCTGGTAGGCATAGACCGACAAGCGCAAGCGATGCATGCCGGGAACTGCGCGCCGCGGGGATAAGTGCACTGCGCCGTCGGCGGTCTTGGGCCGCAACGGGCCGGATGTGGTGTCGGTATTGAACGAGACCATCGTCCCGTCTTCGAGTTCCAGGATGTGTCCGGCCGATTGTTCGCTGGCGCCGGCCACAGAGCCGATAGTTCCGATCGCCGTCTCGGGGGCAGCGGTTTGAGCATGCGGTTCAGAATGTCTTCGGTGATCTTCACAAATCCGGCCGCGCCCGCCGACGAAAGCGGCAGCGCGGAGCTGACCTTGTCGTAGCCGTCCACCCGGCCATCGCCTGGCAGTTCGCGGAGCACCGCGGGCCGGAACCCGAACAGATCGTGGATCGTGTTGGCGTATTCGTTGCGGCTCAGTCGACGGAACTTGCCCCGCCCTTCCTTCAGCTGCACGCTCGCCAACCAATCGGTCAGCTCGCCGCGCACCCAGCTCAGCACCGCCTCGGCGTTCGGTCGGGGTGAGCGGCTTTCCGCCGTCCGGAGGCATCGACGCCCGATTCGATCTGCTCCAGCACGCGAAACCAGTGTTTCGCATCGGCACGCAGTTGCTCCAGCGTGCGCGGGCCGGCGAGGTTGAGCTTGGCCTTCGGCTTTTCGCGCGCCGTGGCAGTTCGTGCAATGAGCCGACAGCACCGGCATCACGCGCGACTGGAACGCGGTCGCGGCGTCGGCCGCGGCGGCGGAGCTTGCGCGGCCAACGACCGCTGCAAGAATGCACGATCGATACGACAATCGAGTCGAGCGCATGGATGACCTTTGCAGACGAAAGCGAACTTATGCCAGGCCGGAGATCGTTCCGGTTCCCGAGCCGAACGTGTCGGTTTCGACGCCGAAACGCTGCAGCATGTTGACGAACAACTTGCCCAGCGGCGTGTTGTTCTTGGGGTCGCCGGCGATGTGTTGGCCGTGCTTGTAGCCGCCGCCGGCCAGCAGGATCGGCAAGTTGGTCGTGCCGTGTCCGCTGGCGTCGCCCAGGTTGCTGCCGATCAGCACTTGCGTGCTGTCCAGCAGATTGCCGGCCCTCTCCTTCGTGTCGCGCGAGCGAAAGCAGGAAGTCGCGGAACGCGGCCATTTCCATGCGTTCGACGATCCGCAGTTGCTCGATCTTGGCCGGATTGCGGCCGTGGTGCGACAGGCCATGATGCCCTTCGGTCACGCCCGGGATCGGCGGCTTCTCGTCCATGCCGCGAATGAAGATGGAGACCACGCGCGTCGAGTCGGTCTGCAGCGCCAGCTTGGCGAGATTGAAGAGCACGCGGGCGCGGCCGATGCTGTCGCTGCGATCCGCAAAAGGGCTGGGGTATTGTTCGGAAGGCGCCGGTTCCTTGACCACCGGCTTGGGCCGATTCACCCAAGCTTCGTCGGCCTGGAGTTGCCGTTCCATGTCGCGAACGGCTTCGGTGTAGTCGGCGATCTGCTGCTGGTCGTTGCTGGCTCAGCGTTTTCTTGAGTTCGGCAAAGCGGTCGCCCATGCGATCGAGCACGCTTTGGCCGCGTTTGAGCCGGTCCATTTCTTTCTGCACGTCGTTCTTGTCGCCGGCCAGGAACATCCGCGCGAAAATCTCCGACGGCCTGCTGAGCGCCGGAACGCCGGCGCCGCTCGGACGTGTAGGTCAGCGGGCTCGAATCGAGCGTCGAAAGCGTCAGCAGCGGAAAACGCGTCGCCCCGGCGACGTGGCGGGCGGCGACGTAATCGAGCGAGACGGTGTTGCGGAAACCGCCCTTGGTCGGATGCTTGGCGCTGGTCAGGAAGCACGCTTCCGAAGCATGGTCGCCGCCGATCTCCGGATGCGAGATGCCCGAGAAAACCGTGAACTGATCGCGCAGATCGTTCGAGAATCGCCAGATACTCGCTGGGCTCGTAATCTCTTCCCGGCTCGTTGCGGAAAGAACGACGGGCCGTACAGCCCGAAGCTGGTGCAAACTTGGACCATTCGCTTGGGCGGCGCTTGTCTCTGCGCCGCGGGCCAGACTTTCCAGCCAAGGGAGCGTCAGCAGCACCGAGCCGGCCTGCAGAAACCGGCGACGCTCTAAACTCGTGTGGGCCATCTTGGATCCGCCTTGTTGCTGAATTCTCGATCCGGCATTTTCCCGCTCGCTTCAGCCCGGAACCGATCCAGGCGCAAGCAGGATAGTCGTCTCGGGGGACGCTGCCCCGCGACTGTCTGTCTGGCATCTCCGCACGCTGACAATTCTAATCTAACCGCGCGGCGAGCGGGATCCAATCGGTTGGCTGTTCCGGCGGCGACAAAAGCAATTGCCCCCCTTCCCGCCGCTGGTTCCGCGGGTGCGTGGGTCGGATAAGATGAAGCACAACCTATGACCCGGGAGGTTCAGCGTGCGTCGGCTATGTTATTTCACGTTGGCATGCAGTCTGGTCGCCGTGGCGATGTCGATCTCCACCTGAGAGCGGGCCGATTGCCGCGCCGACGAGTCACTCCGCCGGAGGGAAAAGGCGTTGGTCGAGGGGTACCGGCCGGCGGTCGACCGTATTTGCAAAGACTTCGACGTTCCGGGGCCGGCCGAGGAATCGCAGACGCTGGACGCGGTCATCGAGCCGCTCCAAAAATGATGGTGAATCTCAATAGGTAAAAACAGATCCCGCTCACCGCCGGCCCGCCCCAAAACTTGGCGCCCAATCATGTACCCGAAATCTTCAGCCTTGCTGCTCGTCGTGTCCCTGCTCTTGCTGGCACACGCAGCCGGATGCCAGCGCAACCCGACCGATGCACTCTTCGCGGGGGGCGCCATTCCGCGGTTGCGCCTGCGCCTGACGCCCGAACAGGAAGAACGGTTGCGCGTCGATCCGCGCCGTTATGTCGAATGCACGCTGGTCGAAAACGATTCGACCACGTTTCACAGCGTCCGCGCCAAGATCAAAGGCAGCGGCGGCAGCCGCCGCGACTTCGACGATCGGCCGGCGCTGACTCTGTCGCTGAAGAAGACGGGGGAGCGTTTTCATGGGTTGGCCAAGTTCCATCTCAACAACTCGGTCCAGGACGAGTCATACCTCCACGAGCTGGTCGCTTCGCAAATCTGTGCCGAGGCCGGCTGTCCGACGGCCCGCGTCACGCACGCCCGGGTGTGGCTCAACGATCGCGACTTGGGGCTTTACGTGCTCAAGGAGGGCTACGACGATGTTTTCCTGGGCCGCAATTTTCACAGCACGAAAGGCAATTTGTACGACGGTGGCGACTGCCAGGAAATCGACGCCGCGTTGGAAAAAGACGCCGGCGAAGGCCCAATCGATCGCAGCGACATCAAAGCGCTGGTCGACGCCTGCCGCGAGGAGGATCCCGAGCGCCGCTGGGCATCCTCGAACAGCGGCTCGATATCGATGCCTTTCTCGATTTCGTGGCGCTCGAGCTGATGCTGGGTCACTGGGACGGCTACGCGCAGAGCCACAACAATTACCGCGTCTACTTTCGCCCTGACGACAAGAAAGCCCGCTTCCTGCCCCACGGCATGGATCAGGTTCTCGACGACCCGAACTACCCGGTGTTTCAGCAGCCTGGCGGGCTGGTCGCAAGCGCCGTCCTGGAGAATCCGGCTTGGAGCGCGGCGTATCGCGCCGGGTCGAGAAACTGCTGCCCTTGTTTGCCCCGGAAAAGCTGCAGGCGAAAATAGACGCCGGCGCGAACCGCATCAGGCCGGTGGCCCAGGCGATTGGCGAAGACTTCGCGAAAAGTTGGGGCGAAGCTGCGCGCGGTTTTCGAGAGCGGGCCAGCGAGCGGCAAGAGGGCATCCTGCATCCTCGCGCACCGCAGCCGCTGGAGTTCAAAGAACAAGGCTGGGCACTGATCGAGGGCTGGGAACCGCGCAATGAAGAGGATGCCAAACTCGAAGAACAAGAGCACGACGGACGGGCCTGCTTGCTGATCGAGGTCGGCGCCAGCAACCGCTGCACCGCGTCGTTTCGCGCCGGAGTGCTGTTGACGAAGGGCAAATATCGGCTCGAGGCCCTGGTGAAAACGATCGGCGTCGTTCCCCTGGCAGACGAAAAAGGCCCCGGCGGCGCCGGTGTGCGGATCTCGGCGCCGCTGCGCGAGAACCAGGCCAGCGGCTCCGCCGATTGGCAGACGATTTCGCACACGTTCGAGATCGCAGAGGAGTCGGGCACGGTGGAGCTCGTCCTGGAATTGCGGGCCACCTCGGGCAGCGCCCTGTTCGAGCTGCCATCGCTGCATGTTGTCAAGCTGGATTGAGCCAGCGGTCCCTCGGGACGGCCACAACTGCAGAACATTCGCTTGCCGGACGATTTCGTTGATACGCGTGCTGCGCAACTGCTACATTGGCAAAGGTGTGAAGGAAAAATAACTTCGGCACTCAACCCCTCTCCGTCCAGGGACAGGGTCGGATGAGGGTCTGCCAGAAGCCGATGTTATTCTTCTTGCGATCCAAAGTACGCCCGCTGTGGCAGGCAAGTTGCCTTTCGGTGGCAAGTTCGGGCACGTTCGGGCGAGCAAACGGGGAGCGTGTTGGGCCGTGGTCGAAGCCTATGGATTCTGGTTCTTGATCGGCGGCGCGGCGTCGATGCTCGCCGCCTGCGCCTGGCTGCTGGCCCGGGCCTTTCGCACGAGTTGGCCTTGGGGTCTCGGCTGCTTGTTGTTTCCGCCGGCACTTCTGGCATTTGCCCTGATGCACCGCCAACGGGCGCGGCGGCCGCTGCTGCTCTTGGCCGGCGGCGCCGGAGTCGTCGCGCTGACGTTTGGCGTCAACCATTACGTTTCGCGTCATCTCAGCCTCGGCCCGCGCAAAAACTGGTCGATGGCGCGGTCCACATCACGCTCACCGGCTGGGACGGCCACGACTACGCCGTGCTGGAAGACCGCCCGCGGACCGTAGTCTTGCAAATGGCCAATCCCGACGTTACGGATGAAACCCTCGTGCATTTGCGCGGACTGACCGACCTGGCTTCGCTCGACCTCAATGACACGCAGATCACGGACGCCGGCCTGCCGCTGCTGGGTCAACTTCCCAAACTCGAGACGCTCCGCCTGCGGGGCACGAAAATCACCGACGCCGGTTTTCGCAAGTATCTGGCCGACAAAGCATCGCTGCGAGAGGTTGACGTGCGCGGCACGCAGGTCAGCGGGCAAACGATGCGCGCGTGGAAAGCACTCGATCGTGAACATCGCAAGTTTCTTCACTGAGGATGTCGATCGCGCTCGATCGGAGAAAAAGGGAGCGACTGGATGACGCTGACCTTGATTGAAGACGCGCTCGGCGATCTGCGCAACGCGCAAACGCTGGCCTGGGCGTCCGACTGCGCCTATTACGGCCCTGCCGACGGCAGGGCGCGTTTCGCCGCTGAAATGGGCATGACGGCACGTCTGCTGAGTGTCGGCAATACGCAAGCCTGGATTGCCACGAACCCCGAACACATCGTGATCGCTTTCCGGGGCACGGAATCGCCGACGTCGCTGGAAGGCCTCAAAGATTGGCTGTTGACCGACGCCATGAATCTTCTGATCGTGCCGGAGGGGCAGCTCGGAACCGACCTGGCGGCAGCCGGCGTGGGCGCGCGGTTTCATCAGGGCTTCGTCAATGCCTTGGCAGCTATTTTCGAGCCAGTCTGCGACGGCGTCGAATCGGCTTTGGCCGAGGCCGAGCGGCCGGTGTGGATCACGGGGCACAGCTTGGGAGCGGCGCTGGCGCTGTTGGCCGCTTGGCTGTTCTCGCGACGCATGATCGCCGTTCACCAGATGTACACATTCGGCGGCCCGATGATCGGCAACGGTCTGGCCATCGCCGCGCTGGATCGTGAATTTGCCGGCAAGATATTCCGCTACGTCAACCTGCCCGATCCGGTTCCGCTGCTGCCGATGATGAGTCTGCTGGCCAATCAGTACGCCCACTGCCGGCAGGAGTTTCCACTTGGCAGCGCCCAGGCCGATGTCGAATCGGGGGCTGCGTATTTCCAAGGCCTGGCAAGCAGAACCGTGAATGGAGTTTTGAGCGCGACGCTGATTGACGACATCTGGCGGATGTTGACCCAGCGCATCAAAGCCCATGCCATGGAGAATTATCGCCGCTTGCTGGGCAAGCCCTAGGGCCGAATGGCCCCAGACGAAGGCCTGAACGAAAAATAGCTTCGGTGCTCAACCCCTCTCCCTCCAGGGAGAGGGTAGGGTGAGGGTCTTGCCAGAAGCCGAAGTTGTCTTTCGTGCGCCCCGAGGGCAGGGACGCTGCGGTTCTCGACCGCCGCCGCGGCAAGACTCGCATTCATTCTGGTTCCCGTCAGCCAGGCTCAATGAAGACGACCGCTCTGCGAGCCCGGTTCCGGAGCGAAGTGGAGCGGGTTAAGATAACCACATGGGCGACACACCCGCCAAGCCCCGCTGCAGCTTCCTTCGTTTTAGCCTGCGGACGATGCTGCTGGTGGTGGTCGTGATCGCCGTGCCGCTGGGGTGGTTTCGTCGAGAAGTGCAACGGGCGAGGCAGCAGCGGATCGCCGTGGCGGCGCTGGAGAAGATGGGCGGCCAGGTGTCCTACGCCGACCAGATGGGCGGTGCCGTCAACGCGTTGCCAACCATCGTGACAACGCTGGGAGGGCTCGTGAGTAAGGACGAGTCGAGAATCGCGGTAGGCGTATCGGCCACCTATTCGCAGGTTTCGGATCCCGACCTGGTTCATCTGCTAGGACTGCCGCAACTTGCATTCCTGCGCCTCGACGGAACGCTAGTGACGGACGCCGGGCTGGTTCATCTCGAACGACTGACGCATCTATTGTCCTTGGGGCTCGCCGAAACTCGAGTCACCGACGCCGCTTTAGTTCACTTGGAAGGGCTAACTCAACTCGACCAGTTGTGGCTCGAACGAACGCAATTGACCGACGCCGGATTGGTTCATTTGAAAGGGCTGAGTCAACTCAGATTGCTGTGTCTTGGCGGAACGCAGGTGACCGACGCCGGCCTCGTGCATCTCCGCGGACTTACGCAGCTCGATCGGCTCTGGCTCGACGGAACGCAAGTGACGGACGCCGGGCTGCTGCGCCTCGAAAGTCTGTCCCAACTGCGAACGCTCTTCCTGGACAGAACGCAAATAAGCGATCCCGGGCTCGTGCATCTGGAAAAACTGCCGGGCCTCGTGTATCTGAGCCTCGAAGGAACGCGGGTGACAGATCGCGGAGTACGCGAACTGGAGAGCATACTGCCGAACCTGGTAATTGTGCGTTGAAATGAACGCCGCCTCCCACGGCCGCCCGGCACGCGGTCGCCAGGTTGCACCCCCCTACCGCTGGTTCCGCGGTCACTCGATTCGCACTCACTTGCTGTCGGTGTTGGACTCGCGACGCTGGACGCCAAGACGGCCGAGCAGCGTTTCCAGCGCCGCGGCCGGCTTCGGATCGAGCACCTTCTTCAGGGCCTCGAGCCGGTCGAGCAGCTTGGGGCCCCAGCCCAGGTCTTCGTGCAACTGCACGGTGACGATTCCATTCTCTTCGGCACGCACGGTGAGAAAATAGACCGGCCCATCGGTGCTCGCAGAGTGATGTCCTGGTTCAGATCGTCGACGGCGCGATCCAAGAACCCGTCGCTGGCCAGATGCCCGACGATCTTTTCCGCCTCGGCGCGATCGATTACGACATACGGATGAAACGGATCGCTGGCCAATTGCCGGGTGGGTTGCACGGAGAGGGTCAATTGATAGAACGGCTTGTCCTGGGGGCCGATATAAGCCAGGTCGAGTCGAAAGTTCGCCAGCCCTGCCTTCAGTTGCTTCTCCCGCTTGAGAGTTGTCTCCGAAAGCGTTCGCTCCACAGCGGCCGGTTCCTCTGATCTGGCGAGATTCCCCAGGACCCAAAGGCAAATCGTCACGGCAAGAGTCGTTTTCATCGGAATCCTCCACGAGCCGAAAAAGGTCCTCAAGCGGCACCACCCGCCATTTAGACGCTGCCCGCGGGGGCGACGTTCCCACGATCGCTGAAATATCGATTCATGGGGACTGTAAGCGACGCTCGTCGCCATCCCGCCGCGCTACGCCGGCGCAGGTCGCAACGGCTGTCGAGGCACGACGTCCGGATTGACGACATGCCGCGGCCAAAAGCCTTGCAGGACCTCGGCGGCGTGCCGCGCTCCGCGCGTCTTGGAGTCCAGCGACGACTCGACCGAACTGCCGGCGCAGTGCGGCGTGAGCAGCACGTTGTCCAAGCTCAGCAATGGATGGCTCTGCGGCGTGCCAGCCAAGGCGAACACGTCGAGCCGATCGAACACGTCGAGCGCCGCACCGCCAATTCGCCGCTGGCGCAAGGCTTCGACCAGCGCCTCTTCGTCAACGATCGCCCCGCGGGCAGTGTTGATGAGCACCGCAGCGGGTTTGAGCAGCGCCAAGCGGCGGGCGTCGACAAGCCCGCGCGTATCGTCGGCGAGCGGCAAATGAATCGACACGTAATCGCTCTCGGCCAGCACTTGATCGAGGGGCAGCAGACGCACGCCAAGGCGCTGGGCCACCGCGGCGTACTTGTCCGGCGTGCGCGCCAGGCGATGAGCCGTAACCCGAAACCGGCAGCTCGCACGGCCACCGCCTGGGCGCTCGCGCCGAAACCGAGCAGGCCCAATGTCTGGCCGGCAATCCGATGCACGCCCGCATGACCGCGCGCCGTCCACTCGTGCCGCCGCATCGCCTCGAACATGTACGGCAGACGTCGCCCCCAGGCGAGCAGCAGTGCCAGCGTGTGTTCGGCTTGTTCCTGCGTGCAGAAATCGGGCAAGTTGGCCACGACGATTCCCTGCCGCGTGGCCTCGGCCACGTCGATGCGGTCGGTGCCCGCTCCCAACCGCGAGATGACGCGACAACGGTCCAGTTTCCGAATCACCGCCGCGGGAACTCGGGACGAGACGACGAGCAGCGCGTCGCAGGTCGCAGCGGCAGCCACGATTTCGTCGGGCAGTTGACCTTCGACCTCGATCCACTCGGCACCGATCTTGCGCAGCTCGCGCGGCTCGATCGGGTCAACGGGGTAACTAACGGCATTCAGTCGAACGGCGACAACATGAACTCGTGCTCGCGTGGCGGGACAACGTCAGTCCGGGCTGAGCCCCGGCTGCTCTCGCCCCTTCGTAAATTCTCTCAGCCAACGACGGTCCCAAAGCGACGGAAACGGGTTACGTTGCGGGGGGTGGGCGGCGCAGGCCGCGGTGTTCAGCTCGATGCCCAATCCCGGACCGGTCGGCAATTCGAATTCGCCGCCGCGGCACAGATTCCATCCCGCTACGAACTCGCCGCGCCAAGGCACATCGTAACCCGAAAAATCCTCTTGAATCATGACGTTGGGCGTCGACCAATCGAAATGCAGCGCCGCGCACAGTGCCACCGGCCCGATCGAACAATGAGGGGCCACTTGCATGTCCTGGACTTGGGCCAGCGCCGCGATTTGCTTGCCGATCCCCAGGCCGCCGCAATGGGCAAGATCCATTTGCACGACGTCGCAGGCCCGCAGTGCCGTCAACCGCGAAAACTCCTCCAACATGTAGAGACGTTCCCCCGCGGCAATGGGGAACGGCAACGCCTGCTTCACTTCCTTCAGCAGATCAAGGTCGTGCGGCGTCACCGGCTCCTCGTACCAGGCAGGGCGATACGGCGCGAGGCGTGTTCCCATTTCGATCGCCGCATCCGCGGCCAGGCGGCCGTGCACTTCGATCATCAGGTCGACGTCGTTGCCGACGGCGGCGCGTACTGCGGCGACGATCCGTTCGGCCTCGGACATTTCTTTGCCCGACAGGTTTTTCCAGGCGACGCCGAAGGGATCGAACTTCAGCGCTCGGTAGCCACGGTGCACGACGTCACGCGCCAGTTCCGCATATTCCTGATCGGTCCGCGCGCCTCCGTACCATCCATTGGCATACGCCGGCAGTCGCTCGTGGACTTGGCCGCCAAGCAGCTTGTAGACGGGCTGGCCACAGGCCTTGCCGATCAGGTCCCAGAGGGCGATCTCGACGCCGCTAATGGCGGTCAGGATGGTCGGGCCGCCCTGATACTGGTCTCGAATCAAGCCGCCGATCAGCGCTTCGAGGTCGAAGGGGTCGACTCCCAGAATCCGCTCCTCGACCCAATCGTGCAATAAGCATTCGACCGCCCGTTCCTGCCATTCGAGCGAGGCTTCGCCAATTCCGGTCAACCCCGTGTCGCTGGTCAGCCGCAGGAACAGATAGTTCCGCAGGCCGGCATTGGCAAGAAACGTTTCCAGTCGCCTGATTCTCATGTCGGAGCATCCTGGCCGCGGAACAGGTCGAGGATGGCCGGCAACTGCTTGTTCGCCAGCGCGAGGTCACTTGACCTGCTGTTTGGACGGGACTTCGAGTTCCTCGATGGGTTCGTCCGCGGGCTTGTCCGCCGGCGCGGCCGACCCGCGGCTGACGTACATTTCGCACGTCGTTCCCGGCTGGGATTTTCGCACGAGCCGGACCAATTCGTCGGGCCCGTCGAGCTTGCGGCCACTGAAGGAAACGATCACGTCGCCCTCGCGCAAGCCGGCCTCCTGGGCAGCGCTGTTCGGACGAACCGTTCGCACGACCGCTCGATCCGTCGCTTGTGGATCGAAGTCGACGCCCAGCAGCGGCCGGCCATCGGCGCCGCGCCGAATGCGCACCGCCGTGATGAACTTGAACGCGCCCGCCCGCTCGCCTGCCGGCACGCGGGGCTCCGCCGCAGGGACAGCCTCGGGATAAACGTAGCGGAGGGTTTCGCTCATCCCGTCGCGCTGGACGACGATCGGCACCGCACGCCCGAACGGCAAAGCGTGCAGGGCCTGCTGGAGTTCGGCCTGGGTGCGGATCGGATGTCCGTCGACCGACACGAGCTTGTCGCTGGATTTCAAACCGATGCGTTCCAGTTCGCCTCCCTCGCGGATCTCGTTGGCCACGAGGCCGTCATCGGTTTCCGTCCAAGAAGCGCCCAGCTCCTCGAGCGAACGACGCGGCCGTGCCCAGTTGAAAGGTCCGCCGGCCGAGGGATAACCAGGCGCCGCGAAACCGAAGTTGGGCCAGCCATCGGTTTGTCCCTGCTCGCGGCCGGTCTGACCGGTCGGCGGATTGACGGGCGCCCGGCGCGAGTAATACGGCCCGTACTGCCCGTAGGGACTCGGTCCGTAGCCCGAGCCTTGATCGCTGATGTTGGCTCCGACGCGGCTGTTCGAATATCCCCGCGCACTGTCGCTGGAGGTGTCTTGATATTGCCCGAAAGCAGCGCCGGCCGAAAGCATCGCCAGCAGCAGCACGACAACGATGGCTCGGCTGGTTTGCATGGCAGAAGCGTGCTCGACGTGCGGGCCCGTGCTCGACGTGCGGGAATGTTCTTTTGGCCCCCGAGCGACCGACGAATTATCTACCGCAATACTATCAAATCCGAGGTTGTCCGACAACGACGCAGCGTTTCGCCAGCGGTGCGTCGGCACGAACGAAAAAAAACGTCCGCCCGCAACCCCTCTCCCTCAGGGAGAGGGTGTAGGGTGAGGGTCTGCCAGAAGCCGAAGCTATTTTTCGGGCGGTGCTTAGGCCAATTCGGCTCTGGCTACGAGCTTGTTCCTCAGGGGATCGAGTATTGGAAGTTGATCATGTTCAAGCCGATGTTGGCCGCCAGTTCCCAAGGCTTCCAGAACACCATGATGGTATCGCCGGGTTGGATGAGGACGTGCTCACGCGGGTCGTTGAGCGCCTTGCGCAGATCGACGTGAATCTTCACTTGCGCACCATCCGCCAGCTTGCGGACGATCATCACCCGTGTCGGGGCCACGATATTGCCCGGACCGCTGCCGCTGCGGAACTGCGGGATCAATGGGAAACCGGCCGGACCATTGGGTGCCCCGCCCGCCAGGGAGATGGCATTGACCACGTCCAGGTCGTAATCGCGCGGCAACAGGAATTGGCCACCGGGCATCAAGCCGCCGGTGTAATAAACTTCGTTGGCCCGCGACTGTACATAGAGCACGTCCCCGTCGTGGAGCACGATGTCGGTGGGGCCGAACGGCAAGGGCTGGCCGGGGATTGCCGTGAGCGGAATGCGGACGATGGACGCGCCGGTCAGTGCTGCGGCCGCGGGATCGCTGCCATTCTGGATCCGTTCCAGGACTTCGGCCTGGCCGCTGGCCGCGGCCCCGCGCAGCACCCACAGCTCATTCCGCGCGTCTTCGCCCGGCAGACCGCCGGTTTGAGTGAGCGCGTGCAAGACGTCGTTCTCGAAGGACGGCAATTCAATCGTGTTGGCCGTGCCGCGGCGGCGACAGAACAGTGCCATCGCGAGGCTTGAGGATTGGGGGCACCGCTGCCGCGTCGTCGCGCACCACCACCACCCGGTGCAGCCGCTTCCGCATCAACGTCACGTTGACTTGCTCGCGACCCGGCTGCAACAGCCGGAAATCGACCGTGTAGGCTCGACGAATCAGCGCGTCCACCTGGCCCACGGTCAGGCCGGCGACTCGCAGCGGCGGAATGCGCGGCAGGATGATCGTGCCGTCCTCGCTCACCGTGACCGGATTGCCGACCACCAGCGGCGGATCGACCGATCCGGGTCCGGTGGCCAGCGTGAACACCGGGGGCGGTTCGTCCCGGCGGCCCAGGATGTCCTGGATGAATATGCCCAAGATGTCGCGCGGTCCGATCAAGTAGCTCGGCGGCGGCTGTTGCCGCAGCAGGGTGAAATCGATCGGCACGCGCGGGCAGCGCGGGCCCACCATCAGCGATGGCGGCAGTTGCGACGCCGGAATCGCGTTGGTCATGATGCTGGTGCAGCCGCTGAACGCGAAAAGCGCGATCAAGCATGCCGCTGGCAGCCAGCGTCCTTGCTTTGTTTTTTTGCCATCCATGGCAAGACTTTCCTTCGATGACTTCTAGCGGAAGTGCAATTCAGTACGCGAATCTCCGTCGGTTGTCTGGATCTTCTGGGCTTTACCCGATTTCGCCGGCGTCGGCTCAGTGGCATCGCTGCTCGATGGCCGCAAGGCCAGATGCGGCACTCCATAGGTCCGCACCGTGCCTGAGGACGAGGGAAGTGCCCGCGGCACCGCCGACGATTCCGGCTTGTCGATCAAACGCAAGGTTGTCTCGGCCGGCCGGGAAGAGTCGGCAAAGCGTAGCGGGGGTTCCTCACTGATCGCCTCGTGATCGTCCGCGTCGATCGGTACCACGATCACGGGAGATCGGCGCACCAGCGCGCCCGGCTCGCCGGCGCTTGGACGTGTGTGGGCTTGGCATGGGACTCGGGTTTGTCGACCCGTCGCGGCGCGACACGCGAGGCCACGGCGGGTGTTGGGTACACATCCCTGAGCTCGCGGGTCGGCGGAACTCTTTCGGCTGCTTTGAACGTGGACAGGCCGGAGTCGACGCGGAGCACGATCCGCGGAACTTCTTCCGTCTCGACCGGCTGTTCGGCGCGAGAGGCCACGGCCGGCGGCGTCAGGCGAGACAGTTCGCGCCTGGACGGCGTATGGACGATGGCCAGGCGGGGTTGGTCTTCGCCACCGGCAGCCTTGCGGAGAAGTCTGCGGTTCGGTCGTGCCGGAAGCGTCGTCAAAGCCTCGGGCCGGGCTGCGGCCATTGGAACGGTCTGCCGCGCTGCGTCGCCGGCGCCTCGCGACAGCTTGACCGGCGCGGGCTGCGGCTTGGTTGCGGAGCTTTCGGTCATCTGAGACCGGTCGTGATAGAGCGGAACGATGGGGCGTTCTAACGCGGTCTCCGTGGGCGCCACGCTGGCCATCCGGGATTCCGGCTCCGGGGCCGACTGCTGAGACTGAACCGGTTGCCGAGTCAACTGCGGCGCAGCGCCGTCGCGCGGCCTTGCCAAGGTCGGGGTTCCGGGCACCGGGTTCGCCGCGGCGGAGGCTGGTACTGCGGGAGTCGCGACGATCGGGGACGGGACTGCGGGCATTGCCAGCGTGGGCCGCTGTACGTTGTCCCGGGGCACTCCTGGGGTGGGCTCAGTCGCCTGGCGTGCGATCGCACTCGCTGCGGCCGGGGCCGCGGGCACCGGGTTCGCCACGGTGGGGCCTGGTGCTGCGGGAGTCGCGACGATCGGGGACGGGACTGCGGGCATTGCCAGCGTGGGCCGCTGGGCGCCGTCCCGGGGCACTGCTGGGGTGGGTTCAGTTGTCTGGCCTGCGATCGCCGTCGGCACGCCGCGACTCGTTTGCCCCTCGGGAGTCGGCATCGTCTCCCCTTGGGGCGGCACAACGAGCGGATCGGGCTGCCAAAAACCGGGCGGCGGCAGAGCGTGGCCTGGAGCAGTCGGAATGTGGGCCAGGTCGCGCACGCCGGCTTGATCGGCGGCAATCGACCCGTATTGATAACCTCGATACCAGGCGTCCACCTGCAAATGTCCGGAGGGCGTTTGAAAATAGGGCTTCCAGTACTTGGTCGGCGGGACCGGCGGCGGACTGCCCTGACCGCCACAGGCGGTTTCGTAGTATCCTTGCTTCCAGCCACAGGCAAAGTCTTTTTCCGCGCAGTCGCGATACTTCGAATTTGCCCGGTACTCGGACCACGCCTTATGGGCCTGGTAATGATGGGCCATGTCGGCTCGCCAGGTGCCGATGGATGTGCAGCCGGCGAGCAAACTGAGGCAGACAGATAGTCCGAGGACAACGCACCGCATGGGAAATCGGCACCTCCGTGTTGCGCTTCAGCCTGCTCCGCAGGCAGCTAAATTCGATTCGTCACGCGTCGCTGATCGTCCGTTCGACCCTGCGATCGTCATTCGCAACAAGGCCAGAACATTCGGAGAACCTTATCAGGAAGGCATACTGCCACCCCCAACAGAGCGTGCTCCGTGCATTTCGGGATCGGACGGCAGACCGGCGACAAATCAAGCAATTCAAAAGCACCGATACCGTGTGCACAATTGCGCTAAGCGGTACCGCTCGACCCTCTAAAAGCCCCGCGTTTTGCAAATAATCCGGTCGATCCGGGGCTTCCGAACAACCGGAAAAGTCGTCCCATCGGCTGGATTCGTGTGCCAGGCACAGGGGCCGGCAGCGGAGCGGCTGCCGCCATTTGGCAAACTTTTCCGGTCGGCTAATGCGAGCCGGCGGACAGCAGGAATTGGGTGGCTGAACCGTCGCCCAGAGGCGGCCTGTCTGCGCTGGTGGGCAGACACGTCGCCCGACCGAACGGTGTCCGGCGCCGCAGGCCCTTTCGATCACTCGAGCCGAGATGACAGCAAGGGGCGCAAGGCCTCGGCCAAGGCTCGGGAGAATGCCGCGCGATCCGTGCCATCCAGATGCGATCCGTCCGGACAATCGAACTTGCGCAGGACTTCGTGCTCGGCGCAATAAATACAGTGGCCAGAAGACGAAGTCACGAATCGAGCCCAGAAATCGGCCCGCGGAAAGACGCGTTCTTCCGCGGCAAACATCGCCGCCGAGACGGGCATACGCACGAAGATCACCCTGCCACCCCGCGATTGGATCTGTTGCGTCCAACTCTCGATCCGGCGGAAATTCTCGGCCAGCTCAGGCGGACTGATCGGACTCTTGATGCAAGGGATCAGATAATCTTGCTGCGCGGCACCCACCGCCTCGATTTTCGCCAGGCGGAAATCGGCGACGATCGCACGGTCGGGCAGGACTGCGCACAAAAGGAGGAGCCGGCTTGCGCCGGTCAAGTACCACTTGTGACCGTCTTCGTCCAGGCTTGATGACAGCAACCGCAGCGTCGAATGCGACTGGACGATGGTGGCCAGACTGCGTTCGATCGACGAAACGGCCGAGCGCGATTCCCAATGTTCGACGAACAGTTGCTGCTTGCCGACGTCGAACGTGGCCATGTGGAATTGCACTCCGGGAAACACTTCGCAGATCACGCTGCCGTGAAAGTCCGTTTGCTCGGCAATGTGTTTGAGCGTCGGAATGGGGCTGCTGCCGACCGCCGCCAGTTGCAACGGAGCTTCCGTCCCCAGTGCCTGGCCGAGCACTTCGGGATCGACGTCCATTTCCATTCGCGACGTTCCAACCAGCAGCACTTGCGATGGGTCCTCCGGGCGTACCCGTGCGCGGACACTGCACCACAGGTCCGCGTCGTCTTGGAGCGTAGGCCGGAAGCCGGCCTGCCGGGCCAGGTATTCGACGCCCGCGGTCGTGACCGCCACCAACAAGGCCGCGGCGATCACGATCGTGCGCCAGGGAGCGCGTGGCGGTTGGGGCTCGTCAGAATTGAAAGTAGATGAAACCACGATCGTCTCCGGGAATCAAAATGAGCAGCAGCGCAATGCAGCGCCGATCAGGGCCAGCGCGAACGAAGGCAGCCGGGCGGCCACCTCCTCCAGCGTGGTGTCGCGCAGCAGCCAATGCGTGACCAGCAATCCGCCCACGACCGGCAGCACGCAATAGTAATGGTGCCGGCCGAGCACGCTCGTTGTCGTCCGGGTCAGGCCCCACATCGCCGACACGACCTGGTTGGCCGATTCCAAGCTCAAGGCGCGAAAGTAGGCCCAAGCGAACATCACGAAGACAAAGGTCACCATGGCCATCGCAGCGCGGAACAATGCGTGTTGGACGATCCGCCAATCTCCACAGAGTTCGCGCAGCACACGCTCGCAAAGCAAGTAGCTGCCGTGGAGACCGCCCCAGATGACGAATTGCCAACTGGCGCCGTGCCACAGGCCGCCGAGCAGCATGGTGACCATCAAGTTGCGATAGACGACCGGTTGGCTGCCGCGGCTTCCGCCCAACGGAATGTAGAGGTAATCGCGGAGCCAGGTCGACAGCGAAATGTGCCACCGCCGCCAGAAGTCGGAAAACCCGACGGCCGCGTAGGGAAAGTGGAAATTGCGTTTCAGCTTGAAACCGAGGCACAGCGCCGCGCCAATGCCGCAGGTCGAATAACCGGCAAAGTCGAAGAAGATCTGGCCCGCGAACGCCAGCGTTCCAATCCAGGCCTCGGCCGTGTTGACCGGGCCGTGGATCGAATAGACCTTGTCGGCGGTGCGGGCCAGCAACAGGTCGGCGAAGACGATCTTCTCGACCATTCCCAGCATCATTAAGAACACGCCCCAGCCGAACTCGCCCCAACTCGGCCGGCGGGGGACTGTGCATTGCGGCAGGAAATCCGCTGCTCGAACGATCGGTCCGGCCACCAAGTGCGGGAAGAACGTCAGGAATAAGGCGTAATCCAGGAACGATTGGCAGGGCTTGATGCGATTGCGATAGACGTCGATCAAATAGGAGACCGTCTCGAACGTATAGAACGAAATGCCCAGCGGCAGGACCAGGCTGGGGAGCGGTAACGGGTAGCGAAAGTCGAAAACCCCCAGGACCGCGTTGACGTTCTCCAGCAGAAAACCGCCGTACTTGAAGACGGCCAACAACCCCAGGTTGATCGACAAGCTCAAAACGAGCAGCAACTTGCGAAGTGCCGGCGATTGAGAATTGCCGATCAGGTGCGCCAACACGAAATCGATGATGGCCGACGACATCAACAGCAGCACGAACGGCGGGCTCCAGGCCGCATAGAACAAATAGCTGGCAATCAACAGATTGATCTTCTTGACCGTCCACGGCAGCGGCAGCAGGTACAGCCCCACGCTGATGGCGAAGAAAACCAGAAAGCTCAACGAGTTAAAGACCATCTCTTTTGCTTTCTCGGCAATCGCAAGCGCAATCGACGTCGAGCGCCCGACCAATCAGGCCGGAGCGAGCTTTGTCCGAAACAGAGGAATCCGAAACTTGACCGATCCATTCTGCAGCCATACCAGCAACAGCGGACCGGCGATCGATGCCGCGATGCCCAGACAAACGTGCGCGGGCAAGCTTTCCACATGGAACAGCTTGACGAGGGCAATTCTCGCGCCTCCGGCAAAGATGGAATGGGCCACGTAGATTTCGAGCGAGTACTGGCCCAACACGCAAAGCGGCTGCCACCCTTTCCAGCGGACGCCGGCGAACGAAATCAAAACCGCGGCGGCGATCCCCACGATTGCAGCCAGCGGGCGCAAGGGTGTGTTCAAGATCACACCCTCTCGAACCAGCAGCAATCCGCAGACCGTGCAAGTCGTGGCGGCCAAGAGCAGCCAATGCGGACGCACGGGCGCGAGCACGTTGAGGCGGTCGTGCAAGACGAGTCCGCCGGCGAAATAAATCATGTTCATGCACAAGGCATCGTACGGATACCAGCCGCTCTCCGGCAGCAAAAGCATGCCCAGCGAAACGATCAAGATCGCGCCATTGGAAAAACGGGCCGCTTTGAGCAGCGCATAGACCGTGATGACCAACATCAGCGCATAAAGAAACCAGAACTGCATGAACGGTTCGTACGGAAATGTCAGCAACTGCACGGGCGACACCTGGCGGTTTGTCGATCCGCCCACCGCGAGCATGATCAGAATCTGCAGCGTGCGCCAGATGATGTAGGGATATGCCAGGGCGGCGAGTTTCGTCTGCAGAAATCTGCGACAACCTTGTTTCTCGTAGGAGCGGTTGGCGAACAAGCCGGCAACGAAGAAGAAAATGGGCACTTGGAACGTGTACAGCCAGTCGCTCCAGAAATCCCAGTCGGTGCCGTTCGGCAGGATGCCGGATGCCTTCAGCCCATTGACCGAATGCGCCACGACGACACACAGGATTCCAATGCCTTTTGCGCTGTCGGCCCATCGCCGGCGCGAAGCGGATTGTCTCGCCCTGGAGTCGTCCGAGGCATTCAAGACCGCACGCATGTTGTCAGCTCTCCGTCGTCGCAGATCAGTTTCTTGTTCGGTAGAACCTTCCGGGAGGATTCATCGATGCGTCGTGGTGATGGTTGTGCGGCTCAAGGCAGTGCGTATCGTTTCTGTCGTGGAGCGATTGAGCGCCTTGACCCGGTACATGTCGCGATCGGCGGCCGCGATCAAGGACTGGCTGGTCGGAGCCATCCCGGTTTGCTGGGCGATGCCGATGCTGGCTGAGATCACGAGTTCATGTCCGTCGAACACGATCGGCAAGCGCAGTCGGCGACGGATGCGCTGGGCCAGCCGCTCCAGACCGCGCCGTTGACGCAACCCTTCCACGAGCACGATGAATTCGTCGCCGCCGAATCGAACGACCAGATCGCCCGGACGAATGCTCTCGGCCAGTCGCGCCGCGACGACTCGCAGGACGCGATCGCCTGCCAGGTGGCCCAAGTTGTCGTTCACCTGTTTGAAATGATCGAGATCGATGAATAAAACTGCCAATCCGGAGGTCGTCGCATGCACGTCGAGTTGTGACAGCCGAGCTAACAGCGCTTCGCGCGTGGCCAGGTCGGTTAGCGGATCGCGTGCGAAGCCGCGCCGCTCGCCGCCGGCCGCCGGATCGTAGCACATGACGACAAACCGTTGACCCGGATCGCTGACGCGCCGAAACGAAGACGTCGGCAGGTGGCGGACGGCCGACGGCCAATATCTGCCCGCCAATTCCCCGCGCACGCATTCCAGCAGCGCGCAGGCTGCCGGGTTCACCTCGACGATCGTCTGGCTCTGCGCATCGACGACCAGCAAGGGTTGGCGCACCGCTTCGAATGCTACCCGCAGAGCAGCCAACTCTTCGACGACTTGTTCTAGTGAGCGATTCATTTCATGTCGGATCGTGGACAATGAATGGGGGTGAACGACCGCGCCGGATTCGAACCCTTCCGTGGTTAGCGCGGGTGTCGCGGCCGGCGCGAGTACTCGCCGTGCCCATTGGTGGCAGGCGACCCGGCGGCCAACTGCACCGCTTCGCGTTCGGCCAGGTACTGCTCGTGGATCCAGGCATAAGTCTTCGCCATGCCGTCGCGCAACGGAATCGATGGCTCCCAATTCATCAAGGCCTTGATCAGGGTGTTATCGCTGTTGCGGCCGTTGACTCCCTTGGGCGCATCGAGCTTGTAATGGCGTTTCAGACGTACGCCGGCGATCGCTTCGGCGATGTCGACCAGCTGGTTGATGCTGACCATTTCGCTGGAGCCGAGGTTGATCGGATCGATAATATCGCTGGCGGTAATGGCTTTGATGCCATGGATGCAATCGTCGATGTACATGAAACTGCGAGTTTGATGGCCATCTCCCCAGATTTCGATGTTGTGATCGCCGGTTTCCACCGCGTGAATCACCTTTCGGCAAATGGCCGCCGGCGCCTTTTCCCGGCCGCCTTGCCACGTGCCGTGCGGTCCGTAGACGTTGTGAAAGCGCGCGATCCGCGTCGGCACTCCATGGTCTTCACGCACGTGGCGGCACATCCGCTCGGAGAAGAGTTTTTCCCAGCCGTAGCCATCCTCGGGCATGGCCGGGTAGGCGTCGGCTTCCTTCAAGCCCACGCAGTTCGGATCGCGCTGCTTGTCGGCGTTGTAAACGCAGGCGGAGCTAGCGTAGAAAAACCGCTCGACGTTCGCCGCCTCAGCGGCCAGCAACAGGTGCGTGTTGATCAACACCGAAAACATGCACAACGCCTTGTTGTTTTCGATGAAACCCATGCCCCCCATGTCTGCCGCAAGGTTGAAGACCTGGCTCACGCCATTGCAGGAGGCCTCGCAGTTGCGCCGGTCCTTCAGATCGAGCGATAGATTCTCGACGTCGTCGAAGACCTGATACCATTCGTCGAGCGGCTTGATGTCGACCGCACGGATGTCGGTAATTCCATTGGCCAACAGATCGGCGACAAGATGTCCGCCGATAAAGCCGCCGCCGCCGGCGACCAAGATAGTGTTTCGCGTCATCGTTCACTTTCCTTTCGTATCGTATCGTTAAGAAACTCGTCAAGTTCGTCCGGCTTGTCCGGCTTGAACGAGAAAGACTCGGTTCAGGCAGGCACCCCGCGGTCCGACGCCACAGAGCGGGCAGGCATTCGCAACACGCGCTGTCGGAAAAGGTGGCCGGCCAGTTTGTAAATGAAGATGGAATTGGTAACCAGGTAACGTTTCCACAGGCGGCCCGGCTCCTGATACAGCCGGAAGAGCCACTCCAGGCCGCGACGCTGCATCCACTTGGGCGCGATGGCCTTCGTGCCGGCATGGAAATCGAATGCGGCCCCCACGCATAGCTGCACGGCCTGAATGCGGTCGACGTGCGCGGCGGCGAAGTAGTCTTGCTTGGGACAGCCCAAACCCAGAAACATCAGGCCGGCCCCGCTGGCATTCACGCGCTCGACCATGGCCTCGTCCTCGGCTGCCGACAGCGGTCGAAACGGCGGAGACTCTGCACCGGCGATCTCCAAATCCGGGAACGCGGCCTGGAGCTTCGCCTGTAACGCCGATATCGTTTCCGGCGAACTGCCGTACAGGTAGATCGACACTCTCTCTTGGGCCGCCTGCTCGCACAGCCGCCACATCAGCTCCGTGCCTGCCACGTTGTGCCGCAATCGGGCACCATGCAGCCAATTGAGCGCCCAACGCACGGGCTGGCCGTCGGGGGTGATGATCGCAAAGCGGTTGGCTTTATTCCGCAGTTCGGGAGCGGTCGATGCTTCGATCAGCGCATGGACGGCGAACGCGGACACGATCGCTGGCTGGCGCAGCCGCGTCGCCTGCAGAATGGCGTCACAGGTTTCAGCGTAAGTCACGGCGCTGACTTCCACTCCAAACAGATTGCGTTTCTGCGGCCAGGCGACGACCGCAGTTTCCAGGCAGGTTGTCATGAGTTGTCCTCGTCGTTTCTGAAAATGGATCTCATCGTGTTTCGCCTCATTTGCACTGTGCCTGACCCACCGCCAGCTTGAGCCAGCGCCAGGGTATCGTCAGCGGCCCGCGGAGTGGCGACTCGCGAAGTCGCGAATGCACGCGCTCGCGCAATTGACGGACGAAGCGTACGGCGGACCGGGAGTCGAGCGAGCCTTGAGCGACGAGCGTCATTCCGGACATGAAGCTGGTCTTGTAGGGTTGGTCGCCTTTGCCCATGTCGATGCGATCGATTCCCAGTTCTTGAGCGGCACGAATGACGGCGACCCATAACAGGCTGCCCGGCGAGTACTTCGCCAGATCCTGGCGGTAGGCGGCCAGCCAGGCGTGGAGCACTCGGCGCGACCGTAGGCAGTAGAGGACCGATTGCAGCTCGTCGTTGACCTTCAGCGCAAACAGCATGCCGCGGCAGTCGTCGTCGTCGCGGTTCAGCATGTGCCGCAGCAGCGTCTGCGTCCAAGGCAGCGCAAACGCATTGAACAGCCGCGACCTGCGGTATTGGTCAGCCTTCCAGGCCAAGGCCGTCTGCAATACGGATTCGTCGTGAACGTCGATCTCGATCCGCACCGGTCCGACCTCGCGCTCGAGCTTGCGCAGCTTCTGCATCGACCGGGAAAGAACGTGGCTGCCAACGCGTTGGCGTTCGGCGCGATAGGCCTCGAAGCCGCCGGAAGTATCAATGTAGGGCGACGCGCGACGCATCCATTGGCAATCCGAAAACGTCGTTTGCGCCACCGGCAAATGATCGAAATGCCAGGCCGACAAATGACTGCCACGGAGAAGTTCGGAGGCGTTGACACGCCACTCGGGATGCATGATCAGCCCATGCAAATCCGACAGCGGGCCGCCCACCGGCCGCCCGATCTTGCCACGCGCTCTCTGGAACGGAAACAAGCCCACCACGCTCCCCCGATCTTCGATCACCGCCACTTCCACGTCGTTGCGGATCGCCGCCACGGCCTGGGTGAATTCGGGACAAAAGAAGGGGCTCTCCAGCCTGCGGTCCGCTCGTTGGATCGCCGACCATTGGGCCGCAAGGCCCGCCGGCAACGCCCGTCCGGGAAGTATGCCGATTCTCACGACGCCCTCGCTTCCGCCGCGTTGTTGACGGCCGGCGCCGGCGTCAGTCGCGGCCCAAACAGGTAATGGCGCGTCAGCCGGCAGACTCGTTGCCAGGTTAGTTGCGGTGAGCAAGCGGCGGCCCAGCCCAGGCGCGCGTAACCGCGGATTCGCCGATCGCCAAGAATTTCCGGAACGGCATAGCGATACTGCTGCTTGGCGTAGGCCTCGAGCGAGTCGGCGGCACGTCGCCAAAAAGGATCGGCTGCGCGCTCGCCGCAAAACTGCTCGTAGCTGATCGCTTCTTGTTGCCCACGGCGACGCAGCGCCAGTTCGTTCGCATACGCGGTTCGCTGACGCACTTCGGCCATGTATCGACCTTGAATGCTGGTCTCGAGCACGCGGAAGTGGGTTAATACTTCGCTCAAGTTGGCCAGTTCGGCACGTTCGCCCATGCGCAAATACATGTCCCAGTCTTCCGACCAGCCATTGTTCCAGTACCCTCCGATTTGCGCAGCAGGGCCGTGCGGCACATGATCGACGAATGACTGACGGCGTGGTGACCGCGCAGCAGACCGGCATCGATGAGGCGATGGTCGCAGGGCAGCGCAACATTGCGGCCGACCCGGCGGCGTCCCAGGGGCGCGACCTGCGTGCCCACGAGACCGACTTTCGGTTGCGAGCGGAGAAAGGCGACCTGCTTTTCCAGCCGCGTGGGCAGCGCGATGTCGTCGGCATCGAGCCGAGCCAGGAACTCGGTTTCACAAAACTTGATGCCGGTATTCAACGCGCCTGCCAATCCCTGGTTTTTCTGGTGTACGACGCGAATCCGCGGTCCCTCGATGCTCTTCAAGTAGTCGGCCGATCCGTCGGTCGAGCCATCGTTGACCAGCAAGAGTGTCCAATGCTGATACGTCTGCCCACGTATCGAAGCGATCGTTTCCGGCAGCCACGGCATGCCGTTGTAGACGGCAATCAGCACAGTTACATCTGGTGCGTTTTGCTGTTCGCTCATGTGAACCCAACCTCGCTGCTGGAAGAACCATTGGTGGATGGCGCCGCTCCGACGCCGCAGAACCCGCCCGGTCTGACCGGGGCCAATCGACCGCGCTGTTCGTTGCACGCCACGGAATAGGACGCGCCCATCAGCACGAAGACCGGGTTCATGTAACAAAGGGTGTAGGTCATCGGATTGTCCGTGAATGCAATCGGCAAGAAGACGGCCAGCGCCAGCCACGACGCCGCGAAGGCTTGCTGCACCACACCATCGGTGCGGCGGACCCAGCGCCCGAGACTCACCAGTTGCCAGATCATCACGGCCACGAACAACACCACCCCTACGGCGCCCAACTCGTAACCGACGCGGAGATAGTCGTTGTGAGGATGCGGCACGCCGGGCCAAACCTCGGGAACGAACCGCTGCACCGTGCCGATGCCATGGCCGAACCAAGGCTCGCGCAATGCCTCGGCCAAGATCAACGGCCAGGCATCGAAGCGGCCTGCACTGTCGAACTCGCCCTGGACCGCACCATAGGACTTGCCGCCGAAGAATCGCTCCTGGAACGTGGGCGTCAGATAAACCGCCAGGCCGACCAGCCCGATCGTCATCAAGATCGCCGTCTTGCGAACCGGATTGCGGACCACCGGATTGAGCAGCGGCAGCAACAGCATTGCCAGGCTGGCCATGCGGCTGCCCGTAACCACCGTCACCCCCAGGCACAATATCCAGCCGATCCAGCCGCGAGCTTGTTCGCGCTGCAGGCCGGCCATGTAAACACCGCCCACGATGACCGCGGTCAGGGCCAAGGCCCGCTTTTCGACGAACACGTCTAAACGCACCGCCTCATCGAAGTCGGTGCAGGCCCAGAGCACCGCGAATACCCAGAGCACCGGGACGGCGTAGTAGAAAGCGTGCAGCAATTGCTCGAGCCGCTCGCGCAAGCGCACGAACAACCCTGCCAAGACGCCCATCAGCACGGGCACGCCCATTTGCACGGCCTCGCGCACCTGGGGCAGCGCGGGGGCGTCGATCCACAGAAACGACATGCCCACGAGCGTCAGCCAAACCAGCCAGTAGGCCAGCGGCAGATGGATTCGATTCGCCGGCCGTAATCCTCTTTCGAGCAGCAGCAAGAAGACGCCGATCAGCAGCACGCTACTCCACAAAAAGCCGGTGTAGTTGAAGCCGGCCAGCGCCAAACTTTCACCGCGCATGGTGGCGATGCCCGCCAGGAACGGCACGGAGAAGATGTAAAGGGTGCCCAGTCTCGGCCAAGGCAGCCGGTCCTTGCGACCCTCGAGCGTGGCGATTGCGGAAGCGGGAGCGCTCATGTTTCGGCCTCCCACGTCGCGACCAGATAATGAAAAGCGGACCATTGCGCCAGGCCGGCACCCAGATTGCTGATCGCCTGGCCGTAGCCCACGCCGACGTCGCCGAAGTAGTACACGCACCCCATGCCCACTGTCGCCGTGAGCGCCAACCTGACCCCGTACGACTTCAGCAGCAGATCTCCGCGGCCGGCCAAGCAGGCCCAGCATCATCGGAATCGCGACGACGTCGGCGAGTTGGCCGAGCGCCAGGGCCGTGACGACCGATCCTTGGCCGACGTACTCTGGACCGAACAGCAGTGCCACCAGTTTTGCGCCCCACACGACGAGTCCCAGCGTGAAGGCCGACATCACCAGCGCCACCACGATCGAGGCTTTGGTCACCAGACGCTGCAGACCGGGCAGACCCGTCGCGGCGTAGCAATGCGCCGCGTGCGGGCCGAAGAAGTTGCTCAGGCCCAGAATCAGCGGGTTTGCCAGAAAGATCGCGCCGCTGGCAGCAGACAGCATGCCCACGGCCGTCGTGCCGCGCAGCCACGATAACACCCAGGGATAAAGCGCGTCGTTCGCGGCATAGAGCAGGCGCCGGAAAACAACCACCGCGCGAATTGCCAATTCATTGCCAGGTCGGACAGCATCCGATCGTGCCGGATCGCCAGCGAACGGCGGTTGGCCACAATCCAAACGGCAATCACCGGCAAGCAGGCCACGCCGATCACCACGTACGCCCGAGCTGCCGTCAACAGGCCCGTCGCCGCCAAGACCAGCATGCCGCTGACCTGCAAGACCGCAACGACCGTGTCCACGGCCAGCGCTTCGCCAACTTGCAGTCGAGAAAAACAGACTCGCCGCACGTGTTCGCGCAACAGCATCAAGCCAATCGCCGGTCCAAGCACCAGCAGCATGCTGCCCAAGCCCTCGACGTCTCCCAGCCGGCACATGATTCCGCCGATGCAGGCGATAACGACTGCGGCCAGCGTGGACAACAGCGCTTGGTGCGCCAACGTGCTACCCGAATACCAACGACGATCGTTCTCGGGCATGCCCGGGCAGAATGTGGTGTACGGCGTCCAGATCAACGCTTTGGGGATTCCCAACAGCACGACGCCCAGATTGAATCCAATGGCGTAGAGCCCCAACTCGGCGGGCAGGCAGGTCCGTCCGAGAATGATCGTCGTCAAAAAGCTCGTTCCGCTGACGACCACCTGGTCGACCAGCGACAACAAACCGCGGCGCGCGACGGTATGGGCGCAGGCGCGGCACAGGTCGCCAAACCGCGACGTGTAAGTGGCCGGCAGGGTCAAGGTTCGAATCAACGCGATCATCGTGCAATATCCATATGACGAAAACTCCAACTAGCCCCGCAATCCAACACTCTTTTGCAGCCGAACCGCCCAGCTATACCAGCCATCGAGTTTGGCGGCCAACGTGGCCGCCGTGTCCCAAGCCTCGACATCGAATCGTCCCCAGCCGAGTGGCGTCGCGCTCGGGTCGATCGGCGTGGCCACCGTCGTCATCGCGCAGGTCACTCCCACGCTGCGGGCCATTTCCAGCATGCCGTTGTTCACTCGACCGAACGGAAACGCCAGCGCCGGCGGCCCGGTATGGTAGACCGACTGCAACACGCCGACGTTGATTTTCAGGTCCCGCTGAAAATCCTGCAGCCGAGCGAAGAAGTCCTGGTGCGTGTGCGTGTGAGCCCCCAACTCGATCAGTCCATCGAGCGACATCTCGCGGCATTGCGCCGAACTCATCGGCCGCCAGTGTTCGATCGGAACGCTGTCCGATCCGGCCGCTGCCCAGTCGTCGAACGGAAAAGCCGACTGGCTATCGATAAAGGCCGTAGCCAGGAACACGGTGGCCGGCACTCCCAGGGCCCGCAACACCGGCCAGGCGTTCAGATAGACGCTCTCGTGGCCGTCGTCGAACGTCACCACGAAGACCTTCGGCGGCACCGTGCGATTGGTTTCGTGAAAAGACTGCAACCGCCTCAGCGGCCAGGGCTCGAATCCCCGCTCAAGCAGGCCGGTTAATTGAGCTTCGAACTTGCCCGGCGTGATGTTCCAGGTTGGCGGCGCCACCCCCGGCATATGATCGACCACGCGGTGATACATCAGAACGCCCACGCCGGCGCCGGGCAGCCTGCCAAACAGCCGGTCCAGCACGCAGCCCACCCGCACGACGACTCGTTTGGACAGGTCCCGGGCCATGGGCACCAGCGCGCGTTTTAGCGGCGCCAGAGTCTTGGCCCTGACGTACGATTTCGCGTTGCCGGTGATCGATGGCGCAGTTCATTTGCCAATCGGGCGGGGTGCGACGACGTCAGCACGCATCGAGCTCCGCAACAGAGAATTCATGGCTGGCTGGAAACGGATGACGGCAATTCAAGGTTCGAAAGCGGGAGGGTCAGTACACGCCGTCGCGGAGAATGACGGAAGGAACGGTGCGAACCACGAGGTTCACGTCGTGGAGCAAGGAACGCGAGCCAACATAGCGCAAATCCATTCGCATCCATTCCGTGAAAGTCACCTTCGTACCGCCGTACACTTGCCAGATGCAAGTCAAACCGGGAGTGACGTCGAAACGGCGGCTTTCCCAGCGGGCACAATGCCTGGCCTCCTTGCTGCACATCGGCCGCGGACCGACGATCGACATGTCGCCCCGTAGCACGTTCCACAGTTGTGGCAGTTCGTCCACGCACGTGCGGCGCAGGATTCGGCCGATGGGTGTCACTCGCGGATCGTTCTTCAGCTTGAATGCCGGGCCGTCCTGCTCGCTTAACTGACGCAGCGAAGCCTTCATCGCGTCGGCATTGACCACCATCGTGCGGAACTTGTAGATCCAGAATCTGTCGCCGGCCGAGGCCGTCGCGCCGCTGCGCGTAGAAGATCGGGCCTGGCGAGGTCAGCTTGATCGCCAGCGCCGCCAGCAGCATGCAACGGACCGGACAACCGCCAGACCAAACGTGGCCCCGGCAATGTCAATCGCACGCTTCCAGACCGGCAACTTCTGCACGAACAACATTTCCAGCGGTTGCACCGGCTTGTCGATCGCCGACTTCGTCGCATGCCGCGTCGGCGGCCTCGGCTTCGCCTGTGTCCTGCGACGGATACGCGTAGACTTCGAACGAAACCGATACTTGCCGCCGCTCGAGCGACGCCTGCAAATCGTCCGCAAGCTGCCAGGCCCCGGCAGACGCAGTCTCGGGCAAGATAATGCCGATCACGCCGTCGGCGAACCAGCCGGCGATGTCCGATTCGCGGACCCGTGACTCCAGAACTTCGACCACACCGGCCAAGGCTTTGTCGTGGGCCGACCCTTCGCCCAAACCGATCGTCAACAACGAGAAAGTGCTCAGGCAGCGATCGGCCCGCAGCCGCTCGCGCCGCAGCGCCGCCTGAAAATGCAACTTGGATAGCAAGGTCTCGTGGGTGCCGGTCTGCGCGACGACGCGGTTGAGCAATCCCGAGAGGCGTCGCAACTCCATGACATGCTCCAACTGGTTGAATGGGGACTGAATGATCGGAATCAGAGACGTAATACATGCATCGCGGAATGAATCGTCCGAATCATGCCAGACGACGCGCCAGCCACTGCGGCACGTGCCGCGGACAGTCGTTCAACACCGCACCCCGCAATCGAACCCCCGCCCCGTGCAGCTGTGTTGTGGCACGCCAGGCCGCTTGCCTGCTGATTCGCTCAGCCGCGACAACCAGCAGCGCGCCGTCGAGTTGGCCGGCCAGCGGCAGCCAGCACCCCAGGGAATCGACCGGCGGCAGATCGACAACGATCAGACCGTATCCTTGTCGCAAATCGCGGAACAGTGACTGCACTCGCTGGACATCTTGCGGCAGTGTGATCACCGGGCTCACGCCCGCGGGCAGCACCAGGAGTGCATCCAGCCAGGTTTCGTGCAGGCAGTCGGCCAGGTCCGTGCCGCTGAGATAATCGCACAGCCCGGGTGAGCGCCGCACTCCTAGCGTGCGGTCCACCGCGGGGTGCTGAGGATGCGCGTCGATCAGCAGCACGTTCCGGTCGAGCACTTGGGACGCCACCGCGGCCAGATTCGCGGCGACCGTGCTGACGCCTTCCCCCGAGCGCGAACTGGTAACGCCGATCGTTTGAGGCGGCCCGTCAAATCCTGCCGACGGTTCAAGCAGGCCGGCCAGCAGGCGCTGGTAATATCCGGACAGCGCCAAGTCGTACGGCAACGGCGGCCACTTTACCGCCGGCAACGGCCGGGTGACGGGCAACGACAAGGTGGAAGAGTCTTGCGGCGAACTCATGGTGTTACAGCAAATTGCGGTACATGCGTGAAGAAACGTGCGATCGACGGCGGGGCTCCGGGTGGACTAGTTGTTCCGCAAAGTTTCGCGCCGCGGGCGCGCGGAATGGACGCCAACACCGGCACCCCGAGTTGTTCCTCGAGATCGTCCGGCGTCTTGAGCGAGTTGTCCAAATATTCCAGCACGAAGGCCAGCCCCACCGAACCGCTCAGCGCCAGGATCAAAGCCACGCCTAGCACCAGGGGCGGCTTGGGGCTCACCGGCCTCTCGACGTACGACGGCGGTTGGACCACGTTCACGTTCGAGATGCGGTTGACCTCGATCGCGTCGCCGATGCGAGCTTGTTCCAGGTGATCGGAATAGCTGCGGTAGTTGGTGTCGGCGAGTGCTACCTCACGCTCGAGTTCGGTGATCCGTATCTCGTGGTCGTTGAGATCCTGGGTCCGATGCTGCACCGCTGCAAGTTGTTGCTGGAGGATTGCGGTCTTGGCCCGGACCGCCATGGTCTGGGCGACTTCGCGCCGCAAATCGAGGTCGAGCGCTTGCCGCGACGGGTGCCAGCCAACAGTCGCCTGCGTGCGATCCGGCGACGTCCCGTTGAGCAGCGCTTCGGCATGCTTGATCTGTTCGCGAGTGTCGATCACCTGAGGGTGCTCGGGGCCGAGACGCGATTCCAAGTCGCGAAGCGTGATTCGCAAGCGGAAGTAATCTTGTTGCATCGTGTCGGCGGCCGCATTGGCAAAGCCGCTCGTTTGCTGCGTGGGCAGTTGGTGCGGGAGTTCTTCCATCAGCGAACGCAGACTTTCCACGGAAGCCTCGGACGAAGCCAGCGCGGCTGCAGCGGCCAGCGCCGCCGTTTCCAACTGAGTTAACTGGTCTTGCAGAGCCTTTTGTTCGACGGGCAGCGAAACAAGCCCCGATTCGTTCTTCGCATCGCGCAAGCCGGCAGTGGCCGCATCGAGTTGCTGCTTCAGCCGCGTGGCTTGGGTCGTGAAAAACTCCAGCGAACCGACCGTCTTGTTGGCGGCCAGATGTTGCTCTTGGTAGGTGTCGAGGAAGGCCTGCAAGATGCTCTGTGCCAGCTTGGGATTCTTGGCCTGGCAGCTCAGGTCGATCACGCTGGTATTGCGTCCCGCCTTTACCTCGATCGACTTCGAAAGCTTTTCGGCCGCCTGTTCCTCGACGCTTACCGGCGGCGCGAATGTCGCCAGACGGATCGCGCATCTCGCCCCGGAGGCCAACCACTGAATCAGACCGGGCGAGTCTCCGTCGTCCAGCGATCCGCGCATGATCGCTTCTGCGCCGACCACCTGAACCACGCGATCGAGCAGCGAGTGGCTCAGCAGCATGTCGCGCGTCGAATTGATTTGGTTTTCGCGCGTCTCTTGGATCTGCACCATCTGCCCGGTCGTCGCGGTCGGATCCAGCGTGACGCTTTCGCGACCCAACCGCACGAACAGCTTGGCCTCGGACGCATACTTGCGCGGCATGAACAACAGCACGGCGAAAGCCAGGCTCATGACCGACAAGCTCCACAACAACATCTTGCGCTTGTGGCGGAATAAAACCCGCGTAAGTCGCGCGGCGCGATCGGATGTTCAGAAGCCAAGGGCATGATGCGACCTGCAGGAGTGAGCGAGTGGCGGCGGGCACAACACGAAAATAGTGAGACATTACGTAGCTGGCGACTATGAACTCGACGAGCAGGACATTCAAGCTTTGCGCTGGTGCGGTTCTAGTTTCACTGTGGTTGCGATCACCGCATGGCAAGTAGCAATACACTGCGAGAACTCTTTCAGAGCAAACGATTGTTAGCGAGTTGTTAAATCAGCGCAATCAAAGTGAGCCGCCTATCTACCAGCCGACTAACGTTCCTCGTATGCACGAGCGCGCACGCCGATAACGCTGGCGCAGGCGCTAGCGCAATCGCTACGCGAGTGAGGCCCAGAGGCCGCTGAACGTCGTCACGCGTTTGTGGTCTGATCGCGTCAGCCAGCCGGTGACGAACGTGCTCGAAGGTGCTTCGAGAATCAGTTCAGTTGGAATGCCGGGTAAGGACGTTCAGGATCCGGTCCGCGATTGCTCCATTGCGGTCTTAGCATCGCACTGCGCCTGTCGGCGACCTGGAGCGTCGCCAACGACGATGGTCGATGTTGCAGGATCGGAATGTTCGGATATCAAGTGTTCGGGTAGGGAGTGTTCGGGTAGGGAGTGTTCGGGTTCGCTGATGGAGCTCGGGTAGGAAATGTTTGGGTAGGGAGGCGCTCGAGTAGGAAGGCGGTCGCGGGTTTAGCCTGAGCTTCGCACAGTCAACTCCCAGCGCACTCCCAGGCCGCGGCCATCGCCAAGGAAACGCACCATGGGGTGAATTTGATTTCGATTGAGCGCGTTGATCGCGTTGTGCAACCGCCGCTTGCGATCTTGCTCGGGGTGACCCGGCAGTGGATCGTCGATTCGCGGCGGCCAGTTCTCTTCTTCGAAAGCGCACAGAATCGTGCCCTGCGTGTGCGCCGGCACTTTGAACCGCTTGATCAGGAATTGAGCCAGCCGTAGTTCCTGTCGTTGTTGGTCCCACCGCGGGACCACGACTTCCAGGGTTGGTTCACTCGGCGCGTCCAGCGGCTCGGACAACGAGCCGAGCCGGCGCTCCAGTGCCTCGGCTCCGGCGGAAGTCAATACAAAACAACTGGAATTGTCGAAACGGCTTGGCCCGCCCGCGATGAAACAACGCCGGTCGGTGGAGAGCAGGGTCTGCTCATGGGCATGGGCGACCCAGCCCTTGAAGATCAGCCAGCGCAGGTCATTCGAGCGCAGTCCGCGCTTTGTCAAATCGTCGATTTCCACGGCGAAGTCCCAGATCTCGCGCCCCAAAGTCGAGGCAAACTCGTAGCCATCGCGCAGATCGCGCAGCGCCGTCAGCATCCGCCGCCAGCGATCGCAACTTTCGCTCGCGAATCCGACGCCGGGCAGGTCCGCCGGCTCGGCCATTGGGCCAGCTGGCAGAGCCCTGCGCAACGGCTGCGGCTGGTCAATTGCCGCAGAGGACTCCACCTGAAGCATGGATAGAACACTCATAGATGCGTCATCCGGGAAGACCATTCGTTAAGCGTGTTGGACTTTGGCCGAGCAAATCGCGTTCCATGATTACCCAGAACACCAAGAACGCGCAAAGCCCCTTGTTATTCGGGACTTTAGGCGCGCGAGGCTCGAACTTTGCTCTGCTGGAAGTTTGGGCAGTTGTGGTAAGCATGCGTACGAAACAAGCAAATGCAAAGGATGGTATGGTTGCGTATTTTGCATTGAATCGGGGTTTTAGTCAAGACATTTGAATTGCGTGGACCGAGAAATCACGCCGCCGCAATGCACTGCCCTCGCGTCAGAATGAACCTGAATTAATCCCATTGCCTTGTGAAAACGAGCAAAGAAGCCAACTGTGGCATTTGGGAAAC
Source organism: uncultured Planctomycetia bacterium (assembly GCA_963699445.1). Classification (GTDB taxonomy): domain Bacteria; phylum Planctomycetota; class Planctomycetia; order Pirellulales; family PALSA-1355; genus CAWCAX01. Next base: position 224,091 of record CAVOTX010000008.1, on the reverse strand, counting down.
CGTTAGCCAGCTATGAAATAAAATTCCTGCGCAAGCATTTGCCTGACCTGCGTCAGTTGCTTGATCTGCGTCAGTTGCTTGGACTGCTTCGGTTGCTTGGCCCGCGTTTGTTTCCAGGCCTACGTTATCGGTTGACTTTCTCATTAAAAGCGGTAAGCTAGGGTTTCGCGGTGGGAATGCCAGGGACGTGCACAATTCTGCTGAATCTTCACAAGCACTCCGCCGCGCCAATTGAGCTTGGTTGCCTATAGGAAGTCTGCGACAGGAACGTCGCGGGGGTGGCATACTCTCCGATCGCCTGTCGCGAGCCACTTCGACGGATTGTCGGTCGCTCATTTCGCGATCCCCCTCCGTGTAGGCAGCCTACACAATCTCATTCGGAACATGAGGGAGCGTAGTCATGCTCAGGGATGGTGCTGCGCGCTGCGCGGAGGTTGAACCTTCGCGTCGGCCGAGTGCGCGATATTTGTCGGCCGGCATTGCGCCTGATGCCGACGCGGGAGCGATCGGATTCGAGTCGTCCTGCATCGCGGCCAATCTGAATTCGGCGCCGCGGCAGACGCGCGATTCGACCTCGGCATTCGCCACCCCCAGGCGGCATTTCACGCCGCCGCCTTTTGCCCAAACCCCCAGGAAATTGGCGACACCGACGGTCCTGACCGCCGTGCCGCCGGGATCTGATCCCGCGCTGACCCTACTCGTCGCGCCCGCGCTCGGTCAAGAACGGGCGGCAACAGAAAAAGTCTGCGATCGGCTACGGCCATCGGGCGCGGCGCATCAGCGCAGCGGTTCTTTTGACGGAGCGAACCAGTTCGCTTTGACCCGCGCCGATTGCCGCCTTGTGTCAACTGTGTCGTGTTTGTTTTGTTGCCCTTGCCACGGAGGAGAGAGTTATGGGCGTTCGTCCACGCAGTATTCCGGGTTTATCGATTGAGGTTTTGGAACGCCGAGAACTGCTCTCGGCGACAACCTATGGCACAACGGGTCCGGTCGGACCACAATCGGGCGTCACAGCGCCCGCGGGCGCGGTGATTTTCACGCCCAGCGAATCGGCCGCGACCATCGAAAGCGCGGTTGCCAATGCGGCAGCCGGCACCACGTTCTTCTTCGATCGGGGAACGTACAAGGACGTCAGCATCGCTCCGCTCACCGGCGATACGTTTATCGGCGCCTACGGCACCACGCTGACAAGTGCCACTCAGGCCGAAGCCTTCATGTCGTCGAATCCCAACGTCACGATCGACAACATCACCTTCACCGGTTACGTGCCACAATGGCCCTTCTCGACGATTCACGCCAACCTGGCCACCGGCTGGACCGTCGAAAACGTCAATGTCAGCGGTTCGGCCGATCGCGGCGTGACGCTGTTCGATGGCGGAAAACTGCTGAATTCCTACATCCACAACAACGCGGTGCTGGGAGTCAAGGTCGATGGACTGGCTGGGTATGTCGGCACGCCCGAATATCTGACCACCGAAGGTGCGCCGGTGCTGATCCAAAACGACAATATCTCGAACAACAATCCCAATGACGTCGGAGACACTGAGTTCGAGGCCGGTGGGATCAAGATCTGGTCGGCGAACAATGTCACGATCACCAACTGCACCATCTCGAACAACGTGGGCGATGGCGTTTGGGTCGATACGTGCTTTGCCGGCGACGTGATTCAGAACAACCTGATTCAGAACAACACGATGTTCGGCGTCTCGAATGAGATTTCCAACGGCACCGTCATTGCGAACAACGAATTGACCGGCAACGGCCTGACGCATTCGGCCGACGTGTGGCCGAGCGGAGGTGCCATCGGCGTCGATACGTCGGCCAATGTCACGGTCAGCGGAAATGTGGTCTCAGGCAACGGCAACGCCATCCTGACGTTCAGCGATGTCCGCACCGACGACGGTTTCGATTGGCAACTCTCGGGAGTCGTGGTCGAAAATAATACGGTCAGCATGAGTGTGGGCCGCGACGGCTCGCTCTGGTCGACGGCCGCCGGCGGAACGAGTGCCAATGTGACTTGGACCGGCGACAGCTATGCGGTGAGCGGCTCGGCTGGCTTCGTCTGGAACAATTGGCTCGAGTCCCAGGTCACCCTTTCCGTCTGGGAATCCTACGGCAACGACGTCGGTGCCAGCACCGGCGGCGGTGGGAGCACCGGCGGCGGGAGTCACGGTGGCCATGGGCGCTGATCGCAGGCATCGCCGCTCGCCGTTTTAGAACTTGCTGGCGTCGATGGGCAGGCCATCAGCCCGGTTACCTAAGCGGCGATGGATTTCGGGGTCGATCGAATACGACATGGCGTGCGCGGACCCGTCGCAAAACGCCATCTCGAACGTGCCGGAATGGGCGCTTCCGAAGATCACAAAGATCGCGATCCCGGGCGTGTCTTGCATCGGCGGCGGCCCGGTCGATGCAGTCCAGCGATTGATGTCGCCGTCGAATCCCATGTTCCAGCTCTGGTCGTCGCCCCAGTCGTTTCCGGTGAGGTAATCATCCGGGTTCAGGTACTTTTCTCCGACCAGATACGTGTTGCTGGCTCCGTCGCGAACATTGGCCAGGCGGACCTGGCTGCGCAAATAGCTGACCCCCGTGTCGTTGAATACGTCCGCGTCATTTTGCTGCCATTGGGTGTCGGTCATGGCGTCCCCCGCGCTGAGCGAATCGGGTCCGTACCAACAGCAATTGTTGGCCGCCACATCACCTGAATTCGCAGCGTAGTCGCTGCGGAAAGCCGTGCTGATCGGGTTGGAGTTGGCGAAAGTCCCGTAGTTATACGGAACAAATTCAACGGGGCGTCGCGACGGACAGTTGAAGAGCGCCACGGCCGTTTGAATCGCCTGTGTCCTGCCGGCCGCATTGGCGCCAACGCCCAGATCGTGCAATGCTTGCTGTTCGAGGTACGGCGAAATGTTGTAGAGCCATCCGCCCGGTTGGCTCATGGTAAACCCGCGGTCGGGATCTCCAACCCAACCGTGTCCCCAGCCGCCGGTCGGCAGATAGCCCTGCGACTGTTCGTGCTGCAAGGCGGCCTGGGCCAGTTGCTTGAGGTGGTTGGCGCATTGCGTGCGACGGGCCGTCTCGCGGGCGGCCTGCACGGCCGGCAACAGCAGCGAGACCAGAATGCCGATGATCGCGATGACCACGAGCAGTTCGACAAGAGTAAAACCATCCGGTCGACGTGGTGACATGGAAGTGTGCCTCGGCTCGTAAGACGAACAGCCCTCGACCGTCATCGCCCAAGTCGTGACGGGTGTCACGACGGGAATTTGCCGTCCGCAAAGCGACCAGGCGCTCGTGCGGCGATGGGCGGGCTATCCAGCACACATTCGCCAGTGGACTGCCGGAGGGAGTTGTCCACTGCATCCATACACAATCGCGTCAACGAATATACACGGCAATTGCTCGTAGGCGAAGCGCCGCGGGATTTTTTGCCGGCCAGCCAGCGTCTGCCGCCGCCGCCCCCGCGACACTTTTTTCGATAGGCTCCGGCGCACTGTTCGCCTGTCGTGGATCGAGAAAGCGTCAGGGACATCATCCGGCCTAGGTCCCCAGCCAGAGACGTCTTGGCGAACCGAATAAACTTGACAATCGACCTGCCGGGCCTTATCAGTCTAGGTATTCGTCGAGATGGCCGGCCCCCGCGCTCGGCTGTCGGACCGGCCGCCGAGGCAGCTCTCAGTTGGAGGTAACGATCGAGGGGTGGGGGATAGCGGGCCGAGCTCGGTGGGCTCGTTTTCGCTCGGCCTCTGCATCCCAAACCGAGACACGATGAAATCGACTTTCGCCACCAAATCGGAGTCATTCATGAAGCGACAATTGGCTCGGCAGTCGGCCCTGGCCGGCCTCGGCTGGCTGGTCTTGATTCCCGCGCTTGCCCGGGCTGAAGAACCGGCCCCGCCGCAGGCCCACATCGACGGCAACGGTCCCGGATGGCAGGAAATGACCGAGGCCGACTTCGTCGGCGTAAACGGCAATCCCGATACCTGGACCTGGAAAGACGGCCTGCTGCATTGCACGGGCGATCCGGTCGGCGTCATCCGCTTGAAAAAGCTCTACACCAATTTCGAACTCGTCGTCCAATGGCGGCATTTGCGCTCCGGCGGCAACTCGGGCGTGTTCGTGTGGGTGCCGGAGAGCTCGCTCAAAGACCTGCCCAAAGGACGCCTGCCCCAGGGCATCGAGGTGCAAGTGCTCGATCACGGCTATGCCGAACAGTACGAAAAGCAGCATGGCAAGAAGCCCGATTGGTTCACCACCAATGGCGACGTGTTCGCCGTGGGCGTCAAAATGACCCCCTTCCCGCCCCTCTCGCCAGACGGCAGCCGCAGCTTTCCGCGCAAGCAACTCAGCAAGGGCATCAACGAGTGGAACCACTACTACGTGCGCGCGATCAACGGCGAAGTGCGTTTATGGGTCAATGGCGAAGAGGTGTCGGGCGGAAACAACTGCGAACCGCGCAGCGGCTGCTTGTGCCTCGAATCCGAGGGTTCGCCGATCGACTTCCGCAACTTGCGGATCCGCGAGCTGCCGTAAGCGGGCGGCCCGTAGCGGCCCGCGCAATTTCCAAACCGCTTACCAGCCGCGTGGCTGGTCTGTGCGGCTGTTACGTTTCCGGCGGTCGTGGTTTCAGACCTCGCTGCCAGAGGCCGGACTTCAGCAGGCTGATCATTGCCGCCAGCACGAAGAACAGCAGGCCCCAGGCCAGTTGGTTGAGGCCAATCACCTGATTTCGTAGCTGCAAATACACGCGGCCGAAATGGGCGACCATCCAGATCGCGCCGGCCGGCAGCGCTCCGGCATAAAGCCAACTCTGGCCAGCCAGGTAGCCGCAGACCGTCAGCGCCGCTGCGATTGCCAAGGGATAGACGGCCACGATCCAGCCGGGCACACCGGCAAACCAGACTGCGTCTGCCGCGGCCACCAGGCAGGCCAACAGCACCATGACTGCCGCGCCTGCCCAGCGGGCGTAACGGCCGATCCAATCGTCGAAGCAAAAGCCGACGATGAGAAGAATGGCCACCAGCAAATGGATCGGCAAGGCCGCATGCCAGCCGCTGAACCAAGTGCCCTGTAGTGCCAAGGTCAGGGCCAGAAGCAAGCCGCAGAGCCCGGCCAGCACAGGACCCGACGCCCGACGCCTCAGACCGGCAAACAGTTGCCACGCGCCGGCCAGCGCCAGCGGCCAGGCTTGCGGCGCGACCAGCCCGGCCGGATCGACCGTCGTCGGCGCCACAAAGCTCATGGCGACCAGCGCGGCGGTGAGCGCCTCGCCGGCCAGACGCACGCCGCGCAGCGCCGCCAGCAGGTAGAATGCGGCGGCCAACGCCACGGTGACGAATAGCGGCGTTGCGCCGACCGTGTGCTGAAAGAGCTGGAGAAACCGCTCGTAGACGACGTCGCCGCTGCGCCCGACCGCGGCCAGTCCGATCATGGCCACGGGCAGCACCGACGCCAGCCGCAGCGCCCGGCTGGAGCCGGTGCGGATCCCCGCTTCCAACAACAGGATGGCGGTCGCCAGCAGCAGCGGCACCAGGAAATAGCCGCCGAAAATGCTGTTCGAGTGACCCACGAAATGCAGCGACAGGCACAAGTAGTACGCCCGCAGCGAGGCGCACAACCCCAGCATCCCGAACAGCACCCACGGGAACCAGGGCCACGGCCAGGGGCTGCCGTTCGCGCGGACGTAGCCCTGTCCGCGGCGCACGGCGGGCAGCAGCGCAAGCAGAATAAGCGCCGCCGCTGGCGAAAAGCCAAACAACTGCCACTCAAGCGTCGGGCTGTCGGGCATGTTCACCAGCGGGGCCAGGCTGATCGGATACAGGAAAAACAGCGCCAGCAGCAAGTGATACGGCATGCGGAACAAGACCGGCATACGCAGCCGCAGTCCGCCCAGCAAAGCTTCGCTGACCGCAACCGCGAAGGCCCAACCGCACAGGTAATACCACACTCCGGTCGACGGCTTGTCGGCCAGCACGCCATCGAACGTCACCGAGATGCCGAGAAACATCAGCACGACGAGCAATAACAAGCTGCGCGCGTCGTCCCAAACTTTGCCGTAGCGAATCACCAGAAATGCCGTCATGGCGAGCAGCAACGTATAGCCGCAAAGGCCAAGCGTCAGGGCCCAGGTGTCGAACGGGCCGCCGCTGACGTCGAACGACGTTCGCAAGCCCCAGAAGACCATCCAGGCGCTGGCAACGTAAAACGGGTTGTGGGTGTAAAGCATGCGCAGCAATCGGACTGTGGCGCCACTGAGCAGCGGTGGCCAGTCGGGTGATTGCGGCGGACGCGCGACGTGACGCGGCCGGCCGGTTGGGCCGGCGTGGCCGGCCGCGGTCTCGTGGTGGGCGGGGTCTTGATGAGCCGGGTCTTGATCCGGGCGATCCATGCGTCACCTCCCGGTGCCTGCGCGAGGCACCTTGATGTTGCGCCGCGAAACAGCGCGGATCGGCAGCAGGGAGCTCTTATTCCGGCAACCGGGGTTGCGGCAACCGAAATTTTGGCGGCCCGCGATCGCAACGCTTACGCGGCCTTGACCTAGGGTTCCACGAACGTGGCATTGATTCGACGTGCAGATTCGCTTTGGAATCCGCCCTCATTTTGCCCTCGCCGTCGCCGAATAGCAAATGCCGAATAGCAAATATCGTGCGGAAGATTGTGCCGGCAATACGCTCCAGCATCCCCAGTCCTTGCGCATCGTCGCGCGACCGATTGCCAAATTCGGGTATAATGCGGTCGCACATCTTGTATCTCGTCCGGACCGGCTTTTCACTTCTATTTCCGGCCGTTTCGATTTCGGCTGAAGCCGACGAAGTCGAGGCGCCCACCCGCTGACTTCGGGAGGCACAACCATGTTACCGGTAATCCTTGTTCTGGCGGCGATTCAAATGGCTGCAGCCTGGGGCTGCTACGCGCTGGCGCGGCGCGGCGGAGCGGGCGGATTCGTTTTGGCAACGTTGGGCGGGCTGCTGGGGCTTTTTGTTACATCGTCAGTATCACTGTTGCTGGTGCTGCAGTTCGTGCTGCTCACGGTGCTGGGACTATCCTGCCTGGCATGGCGGGCAAGACCGAGAACATTCCTGCTGTCCGGAAGCGCCGGATCGCTGATCGCCCTCTTGGTCGTTGGAGCCTGGTCGGCGCAGCGGTGGACCGCACTGCGGGCGGACTACCCCATCGAATCGCTGGCCGATCGGTTGGCTTACGAGTCGCGACACTCGAAGGAATACAATGGTCAGGCCGCGGCTAACGTTGCCGCATCCGACGACACGGCGATCCAAAACGACAAACCGCTGTCGGTCGAGCGCTTGATGAATCTGGACGGATCGTACGATCGACGGACAGACTGGTCGTCCGACTACCACGCACGAGTCCGCACCGAGTCCTTGCGGCTGGTGCATGCCTCGCACGTCCGACAGTTCATCGACAGCGAGGGCTTTGGCGTGGGGCGAATGATGATCATGCGGCCAACGCCAGGCGCAATCGACTATGTCCGTGAGCCGCAGCCGGTGCCGATGCCGGCCGACAATGCGCCAGAGACGAGCGCCGAGCGCGAACAGGATCGCAACGGGCCCCCGCCACTTGCGCCGCTGGCCAGCTCGCTACGCTCCGACGTTCGAACCCTGCACGGTCAGTCGCTGAGCGACTTTGCCAACCGGGCTGGCTTCGGTTACATCGAAAGCCGCCAGCAGGTAGCCGGTTTTCTGCCGCACGCTTTCAGCCAATTGCCCGTGCTGGACGGCCGGCCGCAGTGGGCCGTTCGCAAGGTCGAACTGGTCAGCCTGCTCAAGCACGAGCGGCCGATGGTCTACGTCTCGGCAAACTTGCCGAACATGAGCGAGTTGCGCGACGCCGGGGTGCGTCCCGCGGACGCCTTCGAACAGCGCAGTCTGGCGGTGCTCTTGGCGGGCGAAGATCTGGAGATCGAATCGACCGCCGCGAGAATTCGCATGCTGGGAGCGATCCGGGCGGCGAAGCAGTGTCTGGAATGCCACACCGTCGAGCACGGCGCGCTGCTGGGCGCGTTTTCTTATGAGCTGCGGTCGACCAGCGCCCGGACGAGCCGGACGTCGGCGAAGGACCGGCTGGTTCCCCGCTGTGAACTTGCCTCAGGCTCTGAACCGGCGTCAGAACGTGTGATTCGTGTCGACAATGAACGTGCCGTCGGTGGCCACGGGCATGTAGGGCATCCAGCAATCGCCCGCGACGTTGCTGGGACGGGAATTGGCGTAGGGAAAGAACTGCACACCCACCGCGACGTAGAACGATTCTTCCGTCGCGGCGGCGGCTCCGCTCTGCGAGCTGGGCGCCATATATTGCAGGCTGGTGTAGGCGCCGAATCGGGGCGACAGCGGTGCCGTCAGCGTGCCGCCAAACGTGTATTCGCCCAGGCTGCCTTGGCCGCCAAGTTTTGTATGGTCGGGGATGCCGAACCAGGTCACCCCGTCGCCGCCGAATCCAAAGCGATGGTGGTAGAAGAGCGTAAACTGATCGACTCCGCGGTAGGCCAGCGCTTGACCGCCGGCCGAAGCCGTCGCAGTGGTCGTGCGCAGGGCGACCCAAACGCCGACCTCGTGTTGCGGGTTGAGCGCGTAAGCGATCTGGGCAGCACATTTGGCTGAGAAACGGCGAAACCGCGTATTGGCCGAAATTCGTATTCCACATGGCGTCCCAAACCACGCCAAAACTGAAATTCGTCTGCTGGTCCGCGGGACGAAACAACCCCACTGTCAGAAAACCCTGCTGCTGGATTTCTTTGTCGCGAAAGCCCGACGAGCGGCCGTTCAGGTCATACAAGCCATAGCTGCCGCCGACCTGCCGCCGATGCCCGTATAGTCGCTCAGCACGCCCAGCTTGGTGCCGTAATTGAATCCGTAGGCGAAGCCGTTGTTGTTCGAACCCGTGCCCTCGGAGATGCCGCGCCACGAACTGTAGTTGTGGAAGAGGACCAGTCCGTCAGTCCGGCAATCGGTGCAGGCGGCCGGACCCCTGTCCCAGGGCATCAGCAAACTGCTGTCCGCGGCAAAATACGTGCTGGGATCCAAGATGTTCAGGGGAACGGGCGCGGCGGCAGGCTGGTCGGTAATCGTGCTGCTGACGATGCCGGTCTGAAACGAGGGTGAGCCATACGTCGGCACGGCCGTATCCGTTTCGATCACGGGTGGCAGCGGCGTGCCGACAATCTCCGAGCTGGGCGCCGCGGCACTAGGGTACGTGCTGGCCAGCGTCGGAGTGGGTGACTGAAAGGCTTGAAAGAATGGCGTATCGGCCCTGGCCTTGCGCAAGGCGCGAGCGCAAACACGGCGCCCGTCACGGCCATGGCCAACCCAGCGGCGATTCGAGTTGAACGGTGGGACACTTTTTGAGTCCGTGGCGCGCACTCGGCGCGCAGAGTTGCTCTGGACCATTCGACGCGACAAGCGACCTGCGCACTCATGCGGCAATTCGCTTGCTAAGCGTCGGCGAATAGTCGCCGCAAGGCCAGCCCGCGTCAAGATCAGTCGCCTGGGAAGGTGCTGCGGTAGTTGCCTGTTTTATCAAAATCTGGCCCTCCGCTAACGCAAGCATAATCATCAGCTAACCGCTGGGTGCTAGCCTGCGCCCTTGGCGATTGCTCCCTTGAGGCCCTTCCCACGCAATCGCTCCAGGCATCTTTCGATACCGGGTCGTCTCATGAACTTTCCGATCGCAGCGGATCTGGATGCGGATTCGACGCTGGGCGATCTTCCGACCCACGACTTTGCCGTCGGCCCGCAAACGCCCGGACAAGATGTCGCTGCCCGATTCAAGCATGAGCCGGACCTTCCCGGCGTGCTGATTGCCGATTCTTCGGGCCTGACGGGCATGGTGTCGCGCGAGAATTTCCTGGAAGTGCTGAGCCGTCCGTTCGGGAATGAGCTGTTCATGAAGCGGCCGATCATGAACTTGCTCGGGGCCCTCAATTGTCCGCATCTGGAGTTGCCGGGCACCCTGGGGATCCAGGCCGCGGCGCAAGTCGCCCTGAGCCGGCCGGTCGATCGCGTCTTCGAGCCGATCGTCGTCCGGCTGGCGGATGGCCAGGCAAGGCTGCTGGGCATTTACGTCTTGCTGCTGGCGCAGTCACAGCTCAGCGGCGCTGGCCAATCAGATTATCCGCGATCAAAAAGATGCCGCCGAGGCCGCCAACAAGGCGAAAAGCGCGTTTCTGGCAAACATGAGCCATGAAATTCGCACTCCCATGAACGGCGTTATCGGCATGACCGACTTGCTGCTCGACACGCCTTTGTCGGAACCGCAGCGCGAGTATGTCGAGCTGGCCAGGCAATCGGCCGAGTTCCTGCTGTCGCTCATCAACGACATCCTGGATTTTTCCAAAGTCGAAGCCGGCAAGCTCGACCTGGAGCAGGTCGAATTCGACCCGCGGACAACCTTGGGCGACACGGTCAAAACGCTCACGCTGCGCGCCCGGCAGAAAGGGCTGGAGCTCGGCTGCGAAATCGAGCGCGAAGTCCCAGAGCTGCTCGTTGGCGATCCGCGCGGTTGCGACAAATCATCGTGAACCTGGTCGGCAACGCCATCAAGTTTACGGATGTCGGCCGAGTGACGATTCACGTGGCGCTCGATGCGCGGGCCGCCGGCGATGTGATCTTGCGGTTTGCGGTCCGTGACAGCGGCATCGGAATACCCAAGGACAAACAGCAAACCATTTTCGAGGCCTTCGAGCAGGCCGACGGCTCGACGACGCGCAAGTTCGGCGGCACCGGGCTCGGCCTGGCGATCTCCGCCAACTTGGTGCAGCTCATGGGCGGCCGCATTTGGGTCGAGAGCGATCCGGGCTGTGGCAGCACGTTCTTCTTTCTGGCCCGCTTCGCGGTCGCCACGCCGGTTCACGGCCAGGCCGCCCCCGCTCGACCGAACGCCGCTCCCCAATCCAGCGACGCTGCCCGGCTGCCCGCCGCTGCGACGGGAGGTCTCGACGTGCTGCTGGCCGAGGACAACTTGATTAATCAGAAGGTGGCCTGCGGGTTGCTCAAGTCGCAGGGGCATCGCGTGACGGTGGCCGGCAACGGCCGCGAAGTGCTCGCAGCGCTCGAGCGGTCGCGATTCGACGTCGTCCTGATGGATATTCAAATGCCCGACATGGATGGCTTCGAAGCGACCGCGGCCATCCGCCAGACCGAACGATCCACGGGCGCTCGCGTGCCGATCATCGCCATGACGGCCCACGCCATGAAGGGCTACCGCGAACGTTGCCTGGCGGCCGGCATGGACGGGTATCTGGCCAAGCCGGTGCGGCGGGAGGAACTGAATGTGGTTCTTGCGCAGGTGCCCGCCGGCAATTCAAGGCAGCCGCCGACCACAGCGCCCGCCGCGTCGCCCGGCGGCGACGTGCTGGATTGGACGACGGCACGCGCCAGCGTTCAGGGCGACGAGGCGCTGCTGGCGGAAATCATCAGCATCTTTCTGGAGGAGAGTCCGGCGATGCTCGACGCCGTCCGCTCGGCGCTGGATGCCGGCGATGCGGCGCGATTGCGGATCTCCGCGCATACGCTCAAGGGAGCGGTCGTGCATTTCGGCGCTGCGGCGGCGGTGTCGGCCGCCGCCAAGGTCGAAAGCGCCGCGCACGACCAGGACCTGGCGAAGGCCGCCGCCGATTGCCGGTCGCTGGAGATCGAATTGGCACGATTGAAACCGCAATTGGCCGACTATTTCGAGGCCGCTCGAACCGCAGAGGGACCGTTCTATGCCGTCAGTCCTGGTAGTCGATGATTCGCCGGTCGATCGTCGGTTAGCAACGGCCCTGCTGGAGAAGCAAGCCGATCTGACCGTCGGCACGGCAACCCACGGCGCCGAGGCCTTGGCCACGGTGGCCGACCAGATGCCCGACATCGTGGTGACCGACTTGCAAATGCCCGGCATGGACGGGTTGGAACTGGTCCGCGCTTGCGCGGCCGCTACCCGCTCGTGCCGGTGGTGCTGATGACCGCGCACGGGAACGAGGAGATTGCCGTGCAGGCGCTCGAGCAAGGAGCGGCCAGCTATGTGCCGAAGGCCAGGCTGGCCGAAAACCTTGCCGAGACCGTGCAGCACGTGCTGGCGATGGCTTTGGCAAATCGACGCCACGATCGATTGTTAAACCGCCTGCACCGTTCGACGTGGACATTCGTCCTGGATAATGACCCGGCCTTGATATGTCCGTTGGTCGACTACATGCAGCAGCAAATCGCGCTGTTGGACTTTGCCGATGAGCCGGGGCGGGTTCGCATGGGGATCGCGCTGCAAGAGGCCCTGCTCAACGCCATGTTACATGGCAACTTGGAATTGAGCTCCGAGACGCTGCATCGCGCAGTGCGAAGATCCGGGGTTGGTTAGCCGCCGGGCCAGCGAGCTGCCCTATCGCGACCGCAGAATCCACGTGTACGCCGAGTTCTCGGCCGACGCGGCTTGCTTCATCATTCGCGACGACGGACCGGGATTCGCTCACACGGCCCATGCGGGCAAAATCGGCCCTGACGATTCCGATGGCGGGCGGGGCCTCGTACTGATCCGCGCCTTCATGGACGATGTTTCGCACAACGAAGCGGGCAACGAGATCACGATGACCAAACACTGCGACCAGCGACTTCGACCGGAAGCATGACTCACACGGCAGCGGCGCCGCCTTACTTGCACGGTCAGCGGCGACCCAAGGCTCGAAATGATCGAAATCAAACACAAAGCCAGTCGCGCGGTCCTGGTGCGTGCCGCCGTCGATACGCTCAACGGCAAGAACCTGACCGGGCTCGATCTGACATCGGCCGATTTGTCGGGTGCGAGCCTTTGCTATACCTGCTTCTGCCGCACGACGCTCCGCCTGGCCGATCTGACGGGCGCGCTGCTGTGCAACGCCGTGATGGACAACGCGAATCTGGAGCTGGCCAATCTCAGCAAGGCCGACCTCGCCTCCGCCACCCTGCTCGGCGCAACTGCACGGCGCCAACCTGACCGGCGCCAGCTTGCGATATGCCCAGTTGACCGGCGCCGACATGCAGGCAGCCAATCTCGAAAATGCGGATCTGAGCATGGCCGACCTGCGCGCCAACCTCCGCGACGCGGTTCTGGTCCGGGCCGACCTGCGCGGCGCCAACCTGGCCGGAGCCAATCTGCAGTATGCCAACCTGACCGGCGCCGACCTCACCAGTGCCAATCTGGAAGGCGCCAAGCTGGTCGGAGCGAAGCTCCAGGGCGCTAAGCTCGACCGTGGCATGGAAGCCTCGGCCCGCGCCGTCCTGTCGGCCCCCACCATGTTCTCGCGCCGCGTCGAGCCGCGGCCGGCAAAAGCGCCCCTGAACATGAATTTCGACTCAGTCGGCGTCCAACCCTCCCCGCGCCGATCGGATCATCGAGGCTCTGCCGCCGACACGAGCGCAGCAGGGCGCCGAACCGGCCGCCGCAGACCCGCGAGCGAATTCACGGTCCGGCGAGAGCCCGAGTTCCACACGGCCGGACGCGGATCTCGATCGCTTGAGCCGTTGGAAGAATTGCTTGCGCACTGCGCTATCTCGGCTGCCAGCTACACGGTCGACTGCCGATCAAGCCGGGCGCCGAAGGCGTCGTGATCGAATTCTTCGGGCCGCTCGGCAACGAGTACTGGCAGATCCAGTTTCCGGAAGTCGGCACTGTCTACGTGCATCGACAGGAAGTCGAAGTCCTCGACCACGACTTTCTCGAAGATGACAACAGGCAGCAAGACTCGGAGGCCGACGGGCTGCTGAAAGATGCCAAAGAAACGGTCCTCTATTCGACGAACAACGGCAAATTCAAGAGCCTGGTCATCTGGTATAGCAACAGCCGCTACCTCGCGGTCGAGGAAGCCCGCAAAGCCGAAATGCTCGTCCGGCTCTGCAAGCAGCGGAGAATTCGAGTGACGCGCGACAGGTGGTTCGACTGAACGCCGATCGGACACCCGCCGTGGGCCGTGCCGATGTTTCCTGATCCTCCCGAGCGATCGCAGACCGTTGCAATTCTTCGAGCTGATGTTGGGATCGGCAAGAATGCGATATTCGCAGTCCGAGTAGAGAGGCTGGATTCTTTATGCCGTTGGTACTGGTGGTCGACGACTCTCCGATTGATCGAAAGCTGGCGGTGGGCATTCTCGAACAGCAGGCCGATCTGACGGTCGAGGCGGCGGCGAGCGGGCGGTACCGCGCTGCACCGCGCGGCCCACCGGGCACCGACCTGGTCGTCACCGATCTGCAGATGCCGGAAATGAGCGGGCTGGAACTGGTCCGCACGATGCGCAGCCGCTACCCGCTGGTGCCGGTGGTGCTGATGACCGCGCCACGGCAGCGAAGAAATTGCCGTGCAAGCATGGAGCAAGGCGCGGCCAGCTATGTTGCCAAAGCCAAGCTGGCCGCAGACCTGGCCGACACCGTGCATAACGTGCTGGCCACCGCCCGAGCCGATCGGCGGCACGAGCGGCTGCTGGATTGCTTGCGGCAAACGAGCTTGGAATTCGTGCTGGGAAACGACGTCGCCCTGATCTTTCCGCTCGTCGATTACTTGCAGCAGCAGATCGCTCGGCTCGGGCTGTTCGACGACATGGGACGCGTGCGCGTGGGCATTGCCCTGCAAGAGGGGGTCAACAACGCACTTTTTCATGGTAATCTGGGTCTGACCGCCGAACAGTTGAATTCGGAACAATCCGTTGCTCGGGCGCTGGTCGAGCGGCGGCGCCGCGAGACGCCCTACTGCGAACGCCAGATCCACGTTCAGGCAAAGCTGGCAGCCGACGCCGCTAGCTTCACCATCCGCGACGAGGGGTCCGGATTCGCGCCATCGGGCCCTTTCGGGTAAACTGCTGTCCGAGCATACTCGTGCAGCGGGTCGAGGCCTGGTCCTGATCCGAACGTTCATGGACGACGTGTCGTACAACGACGCAGGGAACGAGTTGACCATGACCAAACGCCGCGATTGATCGAATGGCTTTAGTTCTCAAGCTCAAGATTCTGTCCGGCAGGCATTCCGGGCGCGAAATCGAAGTCAAGCGATCGAAGTTCGTCATTGGACGCGCCGACGATTGCGACCTGCACCCGCCAGCCCGGCCGTCAGTCGCCGTCATTGCGTTCTGACCGTCGAGTCCGATCGCGTCCGTTTGCAAGATCTGGGTGGCGCCAACGGCACGCTGGTCAATGACGTGCACATTGACCGCGCGCACGAATTGGTCTCCGGCGACCGCATCCGCATCGGCCCGTTGGAATTCCAAGCCCTGTTCGCCGCGCCGGTCAAACCGTCGCAAACCCAACCGTCGGGATCCCCGCCTTCAGAAATAGTCCCGCCCTCGGGAACACCCCCGGGCTCGGAAACACCACAGTCCGCTCCGGCCGTGCCGCCGGCCGGCGAGGCGCCGGCGCCAGGCGGCAATGCCGACGACGACATCATGCAGTGGTTGACCGACGTTCCGGGGAAGGAGCGGAAATCGATTTACTTGTCGCTCGATGCCGAGCGCCAGGATGCGTCGGGCAGCGATACGGGCCAAATCAGCCTGGACGGGACGCAGCCGATTTCGTGGCCCGAAAGTCCTCCCGTGGCGGCGACGTTACCGCCGTCGGCGTCGGTCAGCGAGTTGCTCAAGGCCGGAAAACCGGGTTCCAAGCGGCCGGATCCCAACGCCGCCGGTAATACTCGCGATGCCGCCAAGGCGGCGATCGACATGTTCCGCCACCGGAACGACAAGTAACACCTCGGCCGCCGCCCGGGGCGTCGCGCAGACTTGCCAGGCTCCGGCCGCGAGTTCTTCGTCTCGGCATTGCCATCGCGCGCGTCGCGGCCGTGATCCGACACTCGGTCGGATCGGCCGTTGCATCGTCCCGGTCGAGCAGCGAAAATAGCTGCTGCCGATCGGCGTGAGTGGCCGTGCGGGCTGCGGCGCCACGGCTGATTGCTTGCCGGCCGCCCCGCTGACCTGAACTCGGCCCTGACTCCGCCCTGATTCCCCCCTCCCCTTTTCCACGTGAGGACTGCGCGATGAGCATCCGCTCGAAACATCTGCTGAATTTCTGCCTGTCGGCGGCGCTGGCCGTGGCGCTCGGCGCGCGAGTGCGCCAACGCTGCGGCGGAAGACGTCAAGCCGATCAAAGCCCTGCTGGTTACCGGCGGCTGCTGCCACGACTACGAGGCCCAGAAAAAGATCCTCAGCGAAGGGGTCTCGGCGCGCGCCCCTGTCGAATGGACGATCGTTCACCAGGGGGGCTCCGCCACCAACGCCAAGATTCCGCTCTACGAGGACCCCGATTGGGCCAAGGGCTACGATGTGGTCGTCCACAACGAATGCTTTGCCGACGTGCCCGACCCGGCCTGGACCGAGCGCGTGCTCAAGCCGCACCGCGAGGGATTGCCGGCCGTGGTGATCCACTGTGCGATGCACTGTTATCGCGACAAGACCGACGAGTGGTTCAAGTTTCTCGGCGTCACGTCGCGCGGCCACGGCGGCAATTATCCGTTCGAGGTGATCAACCTCGACAAAGAACATCCCATTATGAAAGGTTTCGGCGACAAGTGGCAGACCCCCGCCGGAGAACTGTATCTGATCGAAAAAATGTGGCCGGACGCCAAACCGTTGGGCCACGCCATGAGCACCGATTCCAAGAAGTACGAAACGTGCATCTGGACGAACCTGTACGGCGGCAAGACCCGCGTCTTCGGCACGACCATCGGGCACCACAACTCGGAGATGTCCGACCCGGTGTTCTTGAACTACGTGACCCGGGGATTGTTGTGGGCCGTGGACAAGCTCGATGATCAGCACTTCAAGGCCGTCAATCCGCAGGACAAGACCAGCTCGGCCGTGCCCGGCAAGCAGCCCACGCCGGCGCTGGTGCCGATCGATTTGTCGCTTGGCAAACCGTCCACGGCGTCGAGCACACAGGACGATGCCCGCTCGCCGGCGAAAGCCACGGACGGCGATCCGCAGACGCGTTGGTCTCCCTCTGGTCCCTCGGCGCCGCAATGGCTGCAAATCGATCTGGAAAAGCCGGAAGAAATCGCCGGCTGCCGCATCCTGTGGGAATTCGACGACAAACCGTATCAATACAAGATCGAGGGCTCGACCGACGGTCAGAGTTGGCAGACCCTGGTCGACGAGACGGGCGGCAACCTGCGCACGCAATGGCAGGAGCACAAGTTCCAGGCCAAGGGCATTCGCTACGTCAAGCTGACCGTCACCGGACTGGCGCCGGGAGCTTGGGCCAGCCTGTACGAGTTCGAAGTGCTAGGTCGTGAGTTGGTCAAGGCCACGCGGCAGGCGTCGTCGCTGTTGCCCCGGGCCGTCGCGCAGGCCGGCTTGCTCGCGGGCATCAAAGTCCCGCCCGGCTTTGAAGTCAGCCTGTTCGCCGCCCCGCCCGATGTCAACTATCCGACCTGCCTGTCGGCCGCTCCGAACGGCGAACTGTACGTGGGGGTCGATCTCAACGGATCGCTCGATGCCAGGCCCGATCGGGGCAGCGTGGTCCGTTGCGTCGACGAAGACGGCGACGGCCGGGCCGACAAGTTCAACGTGTTCGCCCGGATGGACAGCCCCCGCGGAGTGCACTTCAACGACGGCACGCTCTACGTACTGCATCCGCCGCAGCTCACCGCCTATCACGACGAGAACGCTGATGGCGTGGCCGATCGCGAGGAACTTCTGGTCGATGGCATTGGCTTCGACCTCAAGCATCGCGGCGCCGACCACACCACCAACGGTCTCCGCTTGGGCATCGACGGCTGGTTGTATATCGCCGTAGGCGATTACGGATTCGTCGCGGCCACCGGCAAGGACGGGAAAAAAGTGCAATTGCACGGCGGCGGCGTGGTGCGGGTGCGCACCGACGGCAGCGGGCTGGAAATCGTCTCGCGCGGCCAGCGCAACATTTACGACGTGGCCGTCGACCCGCTGCTCAATGCGTTCACCCGCGACAACACCAACGACGGAGGCGGCTGGGACGTGCGGCTCAGCCACGTGGTGCGCGGCGGCCAGTACGGCTATCCGTCGCTGTTCGTGAATTTTGGCGACGAAATCATCCAGCCCTTGGCCGATTACGGCGGCGGGTCGCCCTGCGGCTCGCTGTACATCGACGAGGCGGCTTTGCCCGATCCGTACGGCCACGCCTTGTACACGTGCGACTGGGGCCGCAGTGTCGTCTACCGGCACCCGCTCACGGCCAAGGGCGCGAGTTTTTCTGCCGGCCAGGAATCCTTTCTCGAAATCCCGCGGCCCACCGACATGGACGTCGACGGACAAGGCCGGATTTACGTCGCGAGCTGGCGCGACGGCGGATTCAACTTCAGCGGACCGAACGTGGGTTACGTGGTCCAGTTGCGGCCCGCGCAATCGCCGGCCGAGACCTTTCCCGATCTGCGCAAGTCGAGCGATGCCGAACTGCTGGCTCATTTGGCCGCACCCGAGCCATGTTCGGCGGTTGTCCGCCCAGCGCGAAATCCTGCGCCGTGGCGACAAGCCGGCGCTGGCCGCCGGAATCGAGCGGCTGTGCGAGTCCGACGCCGACTTGAACGTCCGCGTTGCCGCAATCTTTACGCTCGAACAACTTCGCGGATCGAAGGCCAACACGGAGCTCTCCCGTTTGGAACGGGTGGACGAATTGCGCGAGTTTGCCCTGCGAGCGCTCGCCGACGACAAGTCCCAGCTCGACGGCGTGCCGGAAAAACTGTTTATCGATTCACTTCGAGATCCCGACCCGCGCGTGCGGCTGCAAGCCGTGACAGGGTTGGGTCGGCTGGGCGATCCGGCCGCGGCCGCGTCGATCGTGTCGATGTTGGCCGACGAGGACCCGCTCGTGGCCCATGTGGCCGTTCAAACGCTGCGCGAAATGTCGGCCTCGTCGGCTTGCTTCGCGGCGCTCGATTCCGGCTCCGCAGCGCTCGTGCCCGGCTCCATTCGGGTGCTCGAATCGCTGCACGATCCGGCGGTTGTCGACGGGCTGATCGAGCGCCTGTCGCGCGCTGCGACCAACGAGCAGAAAGCGCCGCTGCTGAAAGCCTTGTGCCGGCTGTATTATCGCGAGGCGGATTGGAAGGGCGATTGGTGGGGCACGCGTCCCGATACGAGCGGGCCCTACTACAGCCGCGCCAAATGGGACAAAACCGACCAGATCGGCGCCGTGCTGGTCGGCAATTTGAATGCCGCCGACCGGCCGCTCGCGCTCTTCCTGCTGAAAGAAATGGCTCGCAACAAGATCGAGGCGGCGACGAGCAAGCCCGAATACCTGAAACTGGCCGCCGACGATCCGGCCCTCGGCAGGGCCCTCGTGGGATTGCTGGAGAGTGCCGGCCAGGTGCCCCCGGAGGCCATCCCGGTGCTGGCCGCGATTGCCTCTTCCGAGACCGAAGGCGTTGCCGCTCGAGCGTCGGCGCTGCGCACGCTGCGCGCGCATCGCCGACCGGCCGGCCGGTCTGGAAGCGGCCGCACGGGCGTTTGGTTCGATCGGCAAGCATCCCAATAACGATCTGCTGCAAGTGCGCGAGCAGTTTGCCCGCGACGCGCAGCGCCAGCTCAGGTGGCGGATTTCGCCAAATGGATCGCCGGCGGCGATGCGGCCCAGCGCGAGACGGCTTCGGTGGTGCTGGTCTTCCTGGCCGCCAACAGCGGCGTTCCGCAGGAAGCTCGCGACGCGGCGCTGCGGGCGATCGAAACCGGCCTTCAGGCGCTCCGACACGGCGGCCGGCGTGCTGCGGGCGATCGGCTGGGCCCGGGCCGATGCGTTCGTCTTTCAGGTCGCGCGATCACTTGAAAGATCCGACGGACGAAGTTCGCCGCGAGGCCGAGTTCGCCGCCAACCAATTGCGCCTGGACCAAGATGCTGGCGGCGCGGGTCCCAAGATTGCCCAGCTCAAATTCGAGGATGCGCTCGAGCAGG
Organism: uncultured Planctomycetia bacterium; assembly: GCA_963699445.1. Classification (GTDB taxonomy): domain Bacteria; phylum Planctomycetota; class Planctomycetia; order Pirellulales; family PALSA-1355; genus CAWCAX01. The sequence continues at coordinate 204,223 of CAVOTX010000008.1, read as the reverse complement.
CGACGAAATCGCCGGGCGACGCCGGCCGCGGGGCGCAGTTGTTCGCCCGGCAAGGCTGCGTCGCCTGCCACACGGTGTCGCAAAACGAGGCCCTGAAAGGGCCGCTGCTGGCCGGCATCGCCGCCCGCTACAGCCGCCGGGAATTGATCGAATCGATTCTCAAGCCCAGCGCCAAGATCGCCCAGGGGTTCGAGACGCAGTTCTTTGTCCTGGATAGCGGCAAGGTGGTCGACGGTTTCGTCGTCCGCGAGTCGGGCGCGGAAGTCGAACTTCGCGGCGCGAATGCCCAAACCATGCTGATCTCCAAAAGCGAGATCGACGAGCGCGGCCGGCGCGAAATCTCGATCATGCCCACCGGCCTGGTCGATCCGCTGACTCCGGCGGATCTGGCGTCGGTATTGGCCTATCTGGAATCGCTTAAGGCGAAGTAGCCGTTGTTCTCGCCAAAGCAGTTGCGCGTTTGACGTCGCTGTGCCAGCGTTTGCCTGTGTGAATCAGGCAGACGCTCCGCTAGCGGCCTGCTGCCCCACGCGGGGATGAACGATGCGGCCCCCCTGGGTGACCAGGGTTTCGCGCGTGATCTCGTCGTTCAGGTCGATCCGGATCTGACCGTCTTTGACCAGATAGAGCAGCAGCGTGGCCACGTTTTTGGCGAACATCTGGCTGGCGTGATTGGGGATATCGGAGGGCAAGTTGGCCGGCCCCAGGATCGTCACGCCGCCGCTGATCACGGTTTCGCCCGGGCGAGTCAGCTCGCAGTTGCCGCCGCGCTCGGCCGCCAGGTCGACCAGGACCGAACCGGGCGCCATGCCGGCGACCATTTCGGCCGTCACCAGGGTGGGAGCTTTCTTGCCGGGAATGGCGGCCGTCGTGATCACAACGTCGTTTTCGGCCACGACGCGCTTCATCATTTCGCGCTGCTGGCGATAGAACTCCTCGTCCATCGCTTTGGCGTACCCGCCGGCAGCTTGCGAAGAGCCGGTGTCCAGCCCCATCTCGACGAACTTGGCGCCCAGGCTTTGCACCTGCTCTTTGACGGCCGGCCGCACGTCGTAGGCCGAGACCACGGCGCCCAGCCGCCGCGCGCTGGCGATGGCCTGCAAACCGGCCACGCCGGCCCCGACCACAAATACCTTGGCCGGCGTCAGCGTGCCCGCCGCCGTGGTCAGCATCGGGAACATCTTCGGCAGCGTGGTGGCGGCCAGCAGCACCGCGCGATATCCGGCGATCGTGGCCATCGAGCTAAGCACGTCCATGCTTTGGGCCTTGGTCGTGCGGGGGATCAATTCCAGTGCAAAGAGCGTGACGCCCCGCTCGGCCAGGGCCTGCGCCTCCTGGGGCATGGCCAGTGGATCGGCCATGCCGATGACGGTTTGGCCGGCCCGCAGCAGCGGCAGGTCCTCGCGCCGGCTTGCGGATTCGCGCCCAGCGAGCGCACTTGCAGCAGGCAATCGGCCGCAAAGGCCTCGGCCCGGGATCCGGCGATCTTGGCCCCCTTCTCGGCATATTGGGCGTCCGAGAACCCGGCCGCCTGGCCGGCCCCCGATTCGATCAAGACTTCGAGCCCGGCTTTGGTCAGCGATGCAACCACGGCAGGAACGAGCGCCACCCGGCGTTCGCCGGGAAAAGTCTCTTTGGCGACGGCAACGATCATCGACGGACAACCTGAGGCAAGATTCGGGGCCGGCCGTTTGGACCGGGGCGGGCTATCTGGCTTGCCGTGCGGGCGGCGGCCGCCACGGACGCCAGCGGAGGCAATTTGCCGACAGTTTTCAAACGATGGATTGTGTCAGATGCGCCGCCCAAGGGAACCCACCGCGGCCGGGCGTCCGGCGATTTTCGGGCCGCCGGCCCTGTCGGCAGCTCTTGTTCAAGGCCCATCCGGGGGCGCACCCGGCGGCCCCCAGACTGTCTCGCTACCACCCGGCTGGCCCTAGGGTCGGGACAGTAGTTACAATGCACGACAGGAACATGGATGCGCTCAGGTGGCCCGCCGGCCGCCGCGGCGATCGCAGCCATCGGCGGTATTGGCATCGAAGGCACGCTCGAAGAGACGTCATGATCGTTCGAATCTTTCGAGCCGTCATCTGCTGGGGCTCCCTGCTGGCGCTCGCGCCGGTCGTGCCCGCCGAAGACTGGCCGCAATGGCGGGGACCGAACCGCGACGGCATTAGTGCCGACGTCAAACCGCGCAGCACCTGGCCGGAAACGCTGCAGCAAGCCTGGCAAGTCGAGGTCGGCGTCGGGCATTCGTCGCCGGTCGTGAGCGCCGATCGCGTGTTCCTGTTCTCGCGCAGGACGAGCAAGAGGTCGTGCGAGCGATCAAGCTCGCCGACGGCAAGGAAATCTGGCGAGTCGGCTATTCCGCGCCGTACGAACTGAATCCGCTGGCGGCCGGTCACGGCAAGGGACCCAAGAGCACTCCGGTCGTCGCCGAGGGACGGCTGTACACGCTGGGGATCGGCGGCATCTTGTCTTGTTGGAATGCGGACAGCGGAGAACTCCAGTGGCGGCGGAAGTTCTCCCAGCGTTTCAAGCACACGGCCCCACTCTACGGCACGGCCATGTCACCGCTGGTCGACGGCGGAAAACTGATCGTCCATCTCGGCGGCGACGATCAAGGCGAACTGATGGCGCTGAATGCGTCGACCGGCGACGTCGAATGGAGCTGGGATGGCGATGGGCCCAGCTACGCTTCGCCGGTCGTGGCCCAGTGGTCGGGCACGCGCAAGTCATCGCCCAGACGCAAACCGCCTGCGTCGGCGTCGACCTCGAAGACGGAAAGCTGCTTTGGAAAATCCCCTTCAAGACCGACTTCGATCAAAACGCCGTCACGCCGGTCATCTCCGGAGAGTCGATCATCTGCTCCGGCTACAACAAGGGAATCAACCGCTTTCGACTGGAGAAAGAAGGCGACGACTGGCACACCGACGAGGTTTGGGAAAACAAAGAAGTGTCGCTGTACATGAGCTCGCCGGTGGCCAACGGCGAGCGGCTGTACGGATTCTCGCACCGCCAAAAGGGACAGATCTTTGCCATCGACATCACCACCGGCCAAACCCTCTGGACCAGCGACGGGCGACTGGCCGACAACGCGGCCTTGGTGCGCACCGGCAACGTCATCTGGGCCCTGACCACGACCGGCGAGTTGATTGTCTTTCGCGATAGCGCCAAGCAATTCGAGCCGCTCGCGCACTACAAGGTGGCCGACACGCCGACCTGGGCCCACCCGGTCGTGCTCTCCGGCACTCTGCTGATCAAAGACGAGAACAAGCTGACGCGCTGGAAGCTGCCCGCCCCGCCTGCCGCCAACACGGCCGCGCCCGACCGCGACAAGCTCTCGCGCAGCAAGAGCGGCTAGCAATACTTCAGGCGGCCGTCTTGCGGGCCACCAACCACATGTTGTCGCCCGTGGGCAGGCGGTCGCTCAGACGGAACCGGGCGATCTCGAACCCGTGCGATCGGATCAAATCGGCGAGCGAGCGCGGCGTGAAATAATTCACGTGATCGGGAAACCGAAAACCGCACCAGCGCGCACGGCGCACGGCGCGCCGGTTCCAGCAGTCGAAGTTCGGCACTTTGACGATCAAGACCCCGCCCTGCCGCAGGATCCGCGAGGAAACACGCAGCACCTTGGCCGGCTGGGTCTCGTGCTCCAGATAGCAGCGCATCACGATGCCGTCGAAGAACGAGCTGGAAAACAGCGAAAGCGCGCTGGCCGCCGGCCCTTCGATCACATAGCCCCCCCGGGCCAGCGCGAGCTGGTTGGACTGCGCCGCCAACCGGGCGGAGATTTCGACGCCGTAGGGCACGATCTGCGGCGGCGCGAGCGACAGCAGCAGGCCGTGTCCGCAGCCGACATCCAGCAGGCGCCCGTGCCGACGTAACGTTCGATCCAACGCACGATCTTGCCCCCGCGTCGATAGGCGATCAGGCGAGCCGCGGCCCAACTCCGCAGCGCATTGACGGCCACCAGCAGCGGTTCGCGGTCGGTGCGCCGCGCGCGCTCTTCGGCGTGCGTTCGCTCCCAGGCAAACTGCGATGCCAGCTCGCTCGCCGGTGGCGGATTCTCCAGATATAAGAAGCCGCACTGGCCGCATTCCTTCAACACCCAGGGCGGTTGCGACCACCGGGCCGCCGCCCGGGCGCCATTGTCGGTGTTGCAGATCGGGCATAAGCGCCGCACGGTCGGCGGAACAAGCGCTGCGACTTCCCGGCTCGATTCGATCCGCCACCGCCGGTTCGCCGATCGACTGGCCGTGCAACGCTTCAGGCTTGAGTTCCGGGCTGTTCATCGCGTATCTTCCGTGATTTGCGTTTAGCTCTGCGACGACGACCTACGAACGCCTGCGGCGGCGCCCTCCCCAAGCCAGCCCCAAGCAGACCAGCAGGCACGCCGCGGCCGGCCAGTCGCCGATCACCAGGTAAGGGCTGCGGCGACTGTCGAGTCGGGTGTGGGCGATGATCACGTCGGTGGCGCGGCGCGGGCCTTGCTGCAGCACCCGCCCGCTCGAATCGATCGAGGCCGAGATGCCGGTATTGGCGGCGACCAGCAGCGGTTTGCGGCACTCGATGGCCCGGAACACCGCGCAAGACAGGTGCATTTCCAACTCGCTCGAACCCCAGAACCAGCCGTCGTTCGTCAGGTTGACCAGCACGTCCGGTTCCTGGCCCTGCGCACAGCGAGTTGACTTGCCCGCGGATCAGACGTGAGACGCAGCTTTCGAAGCAGACATCGGGGGCATAGCGCACCGAGCCGACCTCGATGGCCACCGGCCCGGCGCCCGCGACAGCCCGCCGCGCAGCGGCGTCAGGTTATAGAGCCAGGGAATCAAATCGGCCAGCGGCACGTACTCGCCGAACATCACGCGATGAACTTTGTCGTAGCGCCGGTCGTCGGCCACGACGCCATTCTCGGCCAGCAGCGCCGAATTAAAATAGCGGACACCCTGGGGCGAGTAATTCGCGGTCGCAATGCCCAGCAGGATCGGCACATCGAACCAGCCGGTCCAATACTTGATTGCCTCGCGGCAATCGGATTTTGCTCCATCGACCGTCCAGCCCTCGCCGGCCGGTGGCTGGAAATCGTCGGCGAATGTGGCCCAGGGATAAGGAAACATCGTCTCGGGCCAGACGATCAGGTCGAGCTGGCGCTCGGTTTCGAGCGCGTCGCGCGTCAGGCTGGCGTAGTGGTCCGCGATCGCCCTGGACTGCTGCTCACGTTGATCCGATTTCATCGTGATGTCGATCGATCCCTGGATCAGCGCCACGGTGGGCCCGGGCCGGCCGGTTTCCTGCGCTAGCCGCCAGGCGCCGTACGCCGATACGGCGGCGAAGGCCGTGACCAGCGGAATCGCCGGCCACAGCGCAAAGCGCCGCGAACCGAGCGGAAGCATGCGGACCAGGCAGGCCGCCACGAAGATCATGAAGGCGCCCACGCCGCCGACGCCCGACAGATCGGCCAACTGCACCAGCGTGGTCCAGCGATATTGCGAGTGCCCCAGCCCGGTCAACATGAAACCGGTGAGCAGATAATCCTGGGCCAGTTGCAGGCCGAGATAGACCACGGGTGCGGCGAGCAGCAGGCTCGCGCGGTAGCGGTGGATCGCCACGCGCAGCAGGCCGACCAGCAGCGGCCAGTACAGCACCAGATAGAACGAGAGCGCGATCCATCCCACCGAAGTGGCCGGATGCGGCAGCGTCAGCCAATAGATCGCGGCCAGCCAGAAGGCGAATCCGCCGAGCCAGATTTGCCCGTAGGGTCGCCGCCCGGGCAGCTCGTCGCGAACTGCCAACAGCAACCACGGCACCGGCGCAGCCAGCCCAGCGGCCACAGGTTCGCAGGCGGCAGCGCGGCCCAGAGCAACCCGGCGGCGAGCAAGCTCAGCCCCAGCGGCAAGTAGGCCTGGCAGCGCCGTCAAGGCGCTCTGACCGCTGGTGCTAGCTAAGGCTTGAGGCCGCTCGATCACGGCGGGGGCTGCATTCATACCCCTAGATTACGGCAAATTGCCAAATTTGCCCAGATGAGTTGGTGCCGCGGCAGCGGCCGGCTCGCATATCGTGGGCTGACCCGATGCGCTTGCGGCAGACCCATCCGGCAAAGCACCACGCGCAGGCGCAAGCTCCGCTTACTCGTCCCAAATCAGCGTGTCGACGAACGCATCGCCGGGGTTGCCGGATCGGGCGTCGTCACGGGCAATCCTCAGGCCACCATCGTCGTGCCCATCCAAATAGACACTGTACAGCAGGTAACCGTCATCCGCGCACAGGTACTTCAGCGCACCAACGCCCCACGGATCGGCAGGCACGGTCGCCAGGTAGTCGGGCACAAGCCGGTGGAGCGAATCCGGCAACTCGCCGGTCGTGAGTTGAAAAGCCCGAATGGCGAGCTCGCTCCGCAGAGCGCATTGGCCGCGCGGGAGCGTTTCATGCGAGATCGCAATTTGCGAAAAGCTCCTCCGCGTCGCGGGGCCTGGTCAATTTGCGGGTAGTGGCCACCAGCCTGCTGAGCCAGCCACGGGATTCTTGGTCCCAGGCTCCGTCACGGGCCATGATGGAGCTAAGCGGCTCGCACTCGCGGTCGCATTGCTCAAGCTCCTGAGCGGCGCGACGGCATTGCTCGGCGTCCAGCCGCGGCGATAGCGTCAACAAGCGTGCGTGGCCGGTGGATGCGATTGTCCAGCCGGTTAGTGCGTCGACCAGGAGACCACCGTTGGCCAGTTTGGCACCCAACCGCACGCACGCTAGGCCGCCGTCGAGGGCGGCATTCATTCGTCCATCGGCAGCGTCGACCCGCGACTGGGCTTGGAATGCTCGGGCGGCGGGACGCATTTTCGACGGCCTAACCTCTTCGACTATGCTACCCTGGACGTAAAACGGCACCTGCCACGGAACGTCCAGGGCGGCTGGCACGCTGCCAGTTCGCTGCGCTGGGTCTCGACAAACGTGCGGAATCCTTCTGGAGACGGATCGTCCCAGGCCTGTTGGGTGATGCTCGACCAATCCAGTTTTTCCAACGCTTGCAGCAGCAGTTCGAAACCATTCGGCCGCGGAATCGCCGGGTGCGGTGCGGTCACGCGCCGCACGAGCGGGTAATACAATGACACCGCCGGCAGGGCGATCAACAATCCTACAATCGCGGCGGTCGCGCGGGCGATCCTTCTTTTGTGTGGTGATCCGGCCGACGCCCCGTCCGTTCCCGGCGCAACGAAAAGATTTGCCGCACGCGCAAGCCGCAGCCAAACCGCAACGCAGGGGCCAACCACGCAGGAAATAGCAAATCGCCGTGACAGTACAGGACCACTCCGACTTCGAACGCGCCGAGCAATAAGGCCGCGCGGACCACGGCCGGCCGCGTGCGGGCCAAAGCCAGGCGAGCCGCGAAGCACCGTCAGCAACCCCGCGGTAAAACCGACTTTCACCCATTCATGCTGGTACTCCGACCGCCAGATCGGGACGATTTCGACCGCCATCATCGCTGCGATAGCCGTCAACACGAGCAGCGTCTGGAGCGAGAATTGCATCCCTGCCGGTCGCGCGGCGACCTCTGCACCGGACATGCGCCGCTCCCGCCAGCGGCGAAACCGGATCCAAAGCACAGAAAGGATGAGATACGTCAGTACCTGAATGCCGAACGCCAGGACCAACTCATGCGCGGGATGAGCGCCGTCAGCACGAGCAGACTCAAGAGCGGAAACCAAGTCCGAAATCGCCGTAGCGGATCGAGCGATCCCCAAGCTACTGCGACACCAACGAGTGTGAAAGCGGAGACCAAGAAACCGGCCACGATGGCCGCATCCGGGCCAATTGGCCAATGTAATTCAGGCATTGGTGGATTACCCAAACCAACGGAATGACACGAGCGACCGACTCCCCGTCCGTTGCATGGCCGGCAAACTCAATCCTCGAATTCATCGGGCGACATTCCCAAGTCGACGATGCTGCAACCCTGGATGGCATTCAGCCCGAGCGCCAGGGCCTTCTCCAGCACTGCGGGATTCGACGTGCCCGGGTTGAGCCACAACTCGTCGCAGCCCCGGGCCGCGATCTCGTCGAGCGCAGCCAGCGTGGCCGGGGGCGGCAGATAGACGCTCACGCGATCGAGCCGCGCCGGCGGAATGTCGGCCAGCCGGACGTAGACCGGCAGGCCTTCGATCTGGCCGCCTTTCGGATTGACGGCGAAGACGTCGTAACCGGCGCGGCGATGCGCGCGGAGCGACTTGTTGCCGAACTTGCGCCGCTCGGCACTAGCGCCCAGGATTGCTACGGTCGGTTTGGCCATCGAGACACGCTGTGCGTGGCCTAATCGCGCCGGGCGTCGAGCGAGGCCGGGCTCTTTTGACTGGCATACCAGTATTTCCAAGCCGGCACATCGTAGTCGAAGTTCACGCCGGCGAGCCCCACCAGCGTGCGCAGCACCTCCGTGTTCTGATGCTTCTGCTCGACCGTGACCGGTTGCGGCTGGCCAAAGCTGAAACCGCCGGGGCCACCACCGCCACCGGCGCCCGAGCCGAAACTGCTCGACATCTGCCCCGGCTGCCCGCCGGGTTGGATCGTGTACTTGTGCTTGGTAATCAGGCTGTCGATCAGCGAGGGAACGGCCGAGGGGTCTTTCATATACGCCAATCCGACGGCCGCCTGATTGACCATCGCGTTGTCCTTGCTCTTGAGCGCTTGCACGTAGCGGCGGACGGCCAGCTTGTACTTGGCCGCGGCCAGCTTTTCCATGCAGGCGATCCGCACTTCCTCGTCCGCCTGAATCAGCGAAGCGGTGACCAGGGCGTCCATCGCCCCGACGCGGGCCAACGCGTCGACCCACATCATCTTCAGTTCGCGGTCGGACTCGCTGGCCAAATAATGCTCCAGCCCCTTGGTGGCCAGCGGATCGTTGATCGCGGCGATTTTCTCGCGCCCTTGCTCCGACCGCCCGCGGTCGATCCAGCCGCGGTAGCGCTTGATGTCCTGGAACCACTTCTTTTCGGCCAGCATCGCCTTGCGCTTGCCCTCGCGCAAGTCGATCTCCTGCTGCATCAGCCATTCGCCGCCGTAGAGCTTGCGGCCCTCGGAGTCCATGCCTTGCTGCTGCGTGATCCACTTGCCTTTGACGTGGGTATACTTCAAGGCGTGCCGGGCGTCGGCATGGTCGGGCTCGATCTCGATGATCCGCTCGAGATGCTCCTTGCGCAGATCGGCCAGATGGTTCTCGCGGCAGTACTCGGCCAGCTCCCAATTGCCCTTGGCCGTGTCGGGTGTGCTGACTTTCAGCCGGTCGTATTTGATTTCCGCCGGCGACTGATGATCGACCGTTTCCACCTGCGCGGCCGATAACGTGACCTGACCGCCGGAAGCGGTCTTGATGACGTAGTTCTCGCGCGGCTCTTCGTTCTTGTTGGCGATCTCGCCGCGAACGATCCCGCCGCTGGCCAGGTGAAAGACTTCACCCCGCACCACCAGAGGTGTCCAGGCCACAAGCAGCCCGATGGCGAGCAAACGGATCACGGCCGGCTCCTCAAGGTACAGCGGGCGGGGATTCTCCGGCCAACTGCGGATCAGTTGGGCTGGCAAACCCATGCTCCTATTATAGTTGCCTAAGCGCGGCCGGAGCAATGCTGCCGGCGCCGGCCCCCGGCCCGTCGTTTTCGCCGGATAGTCCTTATAATCGGCGCCTTGCCGGTTCGCCGGGCCGGGTGCGAAGCAGGGCTGGGCCGTCCGCCGTGTCGGTGGCGAATCCTCGGCCGCCCCTGTGGAAGGTTGGTAGCATGACGCGGATCGCCTTATCTGAAGGTGTCGTCCTGTTTGGGCAGTTTTTCTTCCTTGCCTGTCGGAGGTGCGTTTGATGAGCGAGGTCGTCCAGGAGCATCGCGCTACCAGCCCCAAGCGGCTCGGCTTCGCCGTGATTACGGTCAGCGACACCCGTACGATCGAAACCGACACCGGCGGACAAACCATCCTGGAACTGCTGGCCGCTGCCGGTCACCAGCTGCTGGCCCGAGAAATCGTTCCGGACGAGCCGGCCCAGATGGAGCGGTTGCTCGCCCAATTCGGCGGGCGTCCCGAGGTCGATGCCATTCTGCTCACCGGCGGCACGGGGCTCGGCAGCCGCGATCAAACCTGCGAAACGGTCGGCCGGTTGTTGACCAAACCCATGCCCGGCTACGGCGAGCTGTTTCGGATGCTCAGTTATGAGCAGGTTGGCGCGGCGGCGATGCTCAGTCGGGCAGTCGGCGGGCTGATCGGTCGGCAGGTCGTGTTAACGATGCCCGGTTCGCCGGCCGGCGTGCGACTGGCCATGGAAAAGCTGATTCTGCCCGAGCTGGCACACCTGGTGCGCGAAGCGCGGCGCTGAAGGATGACGACCGAGAGATCGACTGTTCCTCATTCCTCGTTCCTCGTTTTTCATCCTTCATCCTTCATCCTTCCGCCTTCCCCCTCCCTCCCCCCGCCTTTGTCCTCCGGCCAGTGCTGATCGATTTTGCGCCGCAAGAAAGCGACGCTCTCGCGCAACTGGTCCATGCCGTCGACTCCGTCCTCGATGCTGATCCAACCGTCAAAGCCGACGCTGGCCAGGGTGCCGAAGATGGCATCGTAATCGTTCATTCCCCGGCCGATGGCGCCGTGCCGCAGCCGCTTGGCGTAGCCCACGCTGTCCTCCTCGCGGCGTAGATCCTCGATCGTGCCTTCGGAAAGATAGCGGTCGCTGGCGTGCATGGTGACGACGCGGCGCTTGACGCGCTCCAGCAGCAGCAGCGGATCTTCGCCGGCCAGGATCGTGTTGCTCGGATCGTAATTGACGCCGAAATGGGGCGACTCGATCCGCGCCGACCAGATCGCAGAAAACGTCGATCCGTTGAGCAAACTCGGGGTACTGCCAGTAGTTGTCTTTGTAGTGGTTTTCCAGGATCAAGGTCACGCCGGCGGCCGCGGCGTGCGGCAGGCAGGCTTGAATCCCTTCGGCGGCATAGCGCAAGCCATCTTCCCGCGAAACCTCGGGCCGGCGCTGCCCGGACAAAACGCGGCAATACTGTCCGCCCAGCTCGGCGGCCATGTCGATCCAGCCCTTTTGCCGGCCGACTTGCTCGGCTCGGAAGGCCGGGTCGGGGTGCGTAAAGTCGGGCGAGGCGCAGAGCATCGGGATCCGCAGGCCGTGGTCCTCGACAATCCGCCGGGCGCGGACCCAATTCGCCCGGTCCTGAAACTCCAGGAAGCCCGTGTAGAACTCCAGCCCGTCGATGTCGAGCGTGGCGGCCAACTCGATCCATTGCCGCACCGACATCGTGCCGTCGACGCAGAGTTGGTCCATGAACGCTTTGGGAAACGCGGCGAGTTGAGGCATGGGACGGAAATTCGGAATTCGGAGTGCGGAACGCGAAACGATCACACGACAAGGTAGGTAATGCGCGACCGGACGGCAAGCGAGCGAAAGTTCTGTTCGGGAAACTAAATCGGCGGCCGGTCACCCAAAAGGCGCCACCGGCCGCCGATATTTTGATCAAAACTTCGGTTCGCGAGCGTTGCCCTTCGCCGGTATTCTGTCCGACGCTAAAGCTTGCGCACGCGACTCCCTCTTCGTTCCCCAGCCCCCAGTCCCCAACATCTAGCCCCTTTCCGCTAAGGCAGCGGCTTGACCTCGATCTTGCGATACCGCACGGTGCTGCCCGGATCGTGGGCTTGCAGCGCAAAGGTCCCCTTGTCGAGCTTGGGAAACGGGCGATCGAGCTGGTCTGGTTCGGTGTAATCGACGATCGTCTTGCCGTCGACCTTGGTGATGATGTGCTTGCCTTCGACGATGATCTCCTCGGTGAACCACTCGTTGTCCTTGGACGGAGCCTCGAAATTCTTGACCACGTTGTACAGGCTGGCCGTCTTGACCGGATCGCCGTGCGACGTATTGACCTGGGCCTCGTAGCCTGTGCTGGGCCAGCCGTCGTTTTGCCATTTGGTGTGGAAGTAAATGCCCGAGTTGGCTTTGGGCTCGGTCATGAGCTCGGCTTTGAAGTGGAAGTTCTTGAACTCGGGCGGGTTGTTCGGGTCGGCGCCGACATAAAACAGATGGCTGCGGTCGCCGTGGGCCACGATCGCGCCGTCTTCGACTTTCCATTGCTCGGGTTTCTCGTTGGCCTTCCAGCCGGTCAGGTCTTTGCCGTTGAACAGGCTGATCCAGCCGTCTTCCTTTTCGTCCTTGGCGCGGGCCACCGCCGCCAACAAAGCCACCGCCGCCAGCACGCAGGCAATGCGTTTCATCGCTCGTTTACTCCTGGGATGCCAAATTCGGAAAAAAGGTTGCCCGACATTGCCCTCCAGTTTGGCGGCTGTACCCGGCCATGTAAACGGGCAATACAATGCGATTCCGCCCGATCAAGAAGGCCATTCGCGACGCCAGGGCGTTCTTTCGACCGGGTCGAGCGAGCCACTCCCCAATGGCGCACACGAGTTGGCCGTCCGGAATACGTAGGCCCGTCCCCACGCTCGGCTGGAACAGGTCGGAATCGGAAGGACGGAAATAACACGTCGGAATTAAACTCGTCGGAATTAACTTGCAGGCCCAAGTACCAGCCACTAGACTAGCGCCGATACCAACGGTGTTTCCGGAAGTCATTTACCACTGAGGTGTTTTCATGAAGACGCGTCTGGGAATTTGTCTGGCATTCGTCGCGGTCGCAGTCGCGACGATGGCGGCGACCGTTGCCTCGGCTTCGATGTCGATCACGGTGCCAAACTATAGCTTTGAGCAACCGAATCTGGGCGGCCCGGGTGGATCCTATCAACCGAACGACTCGATCCCTGGGTGGAACTTCAGCAATCCAAATGGGTACGACGTGAGCGGTGTTCAGAATCAAGGTGCTAATGGCGCCTACGGTCCAAATACCGGCAATCCCATCGGGACGGACCAAAACCAATGGGCATTCCTGAATCTAAGCAATAATGGGTCGGCAACGCCCACGACCGGCACGATCACCAGTGCGGCTACCCTCGCCACAATTTTGCCCAGCACGACCTACGAGTTGACGGTTGCAGTCGGCAGCAACACTCAACTCGGCGGCTACCAGGACGCGGGTAACTTCCTCATTTCGCTTTTGGCAAACGGAGTTCCCGTAGCGAGCAATACCCTGCTCGCCATCGACAACGTGAAAGGCACCCTGCAGGATTTGTCCGCGTCTTTCACTTCGCCTTTGAGCGGCGGAATTGTCGGTCAAAGTCTGACGATCCAACTGGAATCAAGCAGCAGCAACCCCTTCGACCCATTTGGCGGCCAGCAGAGTCTGTTTGATAATGTGCGCCTCACCGCAAGTTCAACGCCTGAGCCCGCCTCGTTCGTCGTCTGGGGATTGGTTGGCGCCTGCGGACTTCTGGCCGGCGCCGCCGCAGAGCCTAGTTCCACCAGCGTGTAAAACTGTAAAACACGGAACCGCTCGGGCGAAGTGCTCGGGCGGTTTTCTTGCGCGTCCGGCTGGTCGTCCGACTGCCCAGGCACTTTCCAGACGCGCCCGGTGTCGACCCCAGTCCCTGCCATCCTTGAGCACAGGATGCCAGCCGTCGTGCGGCAGCAGGCCAGCGAGCCGCGCCGTGGACAATCGCGCAAAGCAGTTCGCTCTCCAGCAACGCGTCGCAGCCACGGCGGCGGCCGCGATTGTTGCGGTCTGCCGGGTGTATTGCTCATCGCTACCCGGGCTTGCCGGGCGTTGGGTCGGCGGCGGTGAGCACGCTTCGGAGCCTTTGACTCACCCCGCCGGTGTCGGCGATCACCCGAGGTTGCGGGAATCATTCGACCCGTCTGCTGCCTCGCAAGGATCGCGATCGTTGCGACTGCGATTTTGCTTTGTTATCGTAGAGCAATGGCAACCGACAACGACATTCACCAGGCGTTTCATCGCGGGACGGCGCCGGTTTTCGCGCTGCTGACCGCCGAGCAAACGCGACAGCTTGCGGAATTGTCTGCCGATCCGTGCTCGCCGACCGCTTGTCGGAACTGGCCCAGAAGGCAAACGAAGGGGACTTGTCCCCGGGCGAACGGGCCGAATTCGAAGCCTACATCGAAGCCAATAATTTCCTCGCGACGCTGCAGGCAGAGGCCCGGTTTCGACTCTTGTCCCGTCAGCCTTGAGCACACGTTGACTCCGCGCAAATTGTTGCTCGCAGCGCTGGCGATTTCTGGTTGCGCGAGCCTCGTCGATGCGATCCCACCCCGCGCCCTCACCGCCACCGCGGTCGGCGAAATACGGGTCCGTATCGCCGTGTACCTCAAGAATGAAGGGACCCTACCGACCGCATTGGATGCCCTGCCGATGCGGCAAGGTTACGCGAACCGAATTACAGACGGTTGGGGCCGGCCGTTGATTTATGAATTTGGTGATAACGGTTTCGTGCTGACGAGCCTCGGCAAGGATGGAATGCCTGGAGGGTCGGACGACGACGCGGACTCGGTTACGAAGTTCCGCGTGGTAAACGGCAAGCCGGAAGAAATTCGGCCGTAATTCCCAACTGGGGTCGCCGGCGACGCACCTTGCCGCTCGGGTAAGATGGGCGGGTATGGACGAGCGCAGACTGATTTGCCGAAAATTCGCAGCCAGCAATGGTCGGAGTGCCTACGGGGTTTTGCATTCTGAGCCAACCTTTGTCGCAGATGCGGCCAAGATCTTGCACACGGAATTCGGCTTCGGCTTGGTCAACGACATTGTCTTCGGCGGCGACATTGTCTTGGCGAAATGCAGCTGCGATTGCGGCCAGCTTACGCTTGCCTGGGACATCTGGTGCGAGTTCTGCGTAATTGCGGACACTCCCGACGGCGACTCGTATGTCGAGAGATTTGCGGCCTATGTTGACGCAATGCTTGCCGACCGAGAAACGAGCCGGCCGGGATGAGAGAAGTTTGCGAGACTTCTATGACCACTCCCCGCCGCCCCCTACATAGTTTCAGATTGCGGACGCTGTTCGTGGTGGTGACGGTTTTGGGCTGCTGGTTGGGGTACAACGCTGCTGTAATTAGGGAGCGCCGCGAGTTACGCGCACGAATCAAAGAGAGAGGTGGGTTTATTGGGTGGATCGACTATCGAGAAAATAAAATAGACATACCATGGTTCAGGAAATGTATGGGTGACGAGCTGGTGCCGTGGCTTTCCCTACCTCCATGGTCATCCGAAGCCGATGCCGCGGAGGCCAGGCGAGTATTTCCAGAGGCGAGCGTGAAATTTAGATACGGCGAGAATGAGGGCGATATACCGCTCGGTCCGGAACATTCGCCCGCCACTCAGGCTGGCCAGCCCTGACGGGCCTGCACACAAAGATCACCCGCTACCCACCTCGCCACCAGTTTGCAAACCGCCGGCCGATCTACTATATCTGGCGGTTTGACTCTCCACTCGCAAGGATCCGCCATGACGCTCAACAAGTTCAGCCGGCACGTCACCCAGCCCAAGTCGCAGGGCGCCAGCCAGGCCATGCTCTACGGCACCGGCCTGACCGAAGCCGACATGCAAAAGCCGCAGGTCGGGATCGCCAGCGTCTGGTACGAGGGCAACCCCTGCAACATGCACCTCAATCTGCTGGCTGCCCGAGTCAAAGAGGGCGTCGTCGCCGCCGGCATGGTCGGCATGCGGTTCAATACGATCGGCGTCAGCGACGGCATCTCGATGGGCACCGAGGGCATGAGCTATTCGCTCCCCTCGCGCGATCTGATCGCCGATTCGATCGAAACCGTCATGGGCGGCCAGTGGTACGACGCCAACATCTCGCTCCCCGGCTGCGATAAGAACATGCCCGGCTGCCTGATCGCCATGGGCCGGCTCAACCGCCCGTCGCTGATGGTCTATGGCGGCACGATCCGGGCCGGCCATCGGCATTCGGCCAGCGGAGCCGACGAAAAGCTCGACATCGTCTCGGCCTTTCAATGTTATGGCGAGTACATTTCCGGCAAGATCGACGAGCGCACCCGGCAGGACATCGTCCGCCACAGTTGTCCCGGCGCCGGCGCCTGCGGCGGCATGTACACGGCCAACACCATGGCCTCGGCGATCGAAGCGATGGGCATGGCCCTGCCCTACAGCAGCTCGATCCCGGCCGAAGACCCCGACAAGCTCGACGAATGTTTTCGGGCCGGCGCCGCCATTCGGCTGCTGCTGGAACGCGACATCAAGCCCCGCGACATCATGACCCGCCGGGCCTTCGAGAACGCCATGGTGGTCATCATGGCGCTGGGCGGATCGACCAATGCCGTGTTGCACCTGATCGCCATGGCCCGGGCCGTCGAAGTGCCGCTGACGATCGACGATTTCCAGGCGATCAGCGACAAGGTGCCGTTCCTGGCCGACCTCAAACCCAGCGGCAAGTACGTGCAGGAAGATCTGCACAAAGTCGGCGGCACGCCGGCCGTGATGAAGTATCTGCTGGAAAAAGGCCTGCTCGACGGCGAGCCGCTGACCGTCACCGGCAAGACGGTCGGCGAAAACCTGGCCGACCTGCCCGGTCTCGCGGCCGACCAGGACATCGTTCACCCCATCGAGCACCCGATCAAAGCCACCGGGCACATCCAGATTCTGCGCGGCAACCTGGCGCCGGGCAGCGCCGTGGCCAAGATCACGGGCAAAGAGGGCAATCGCTTCAGCGGCCCGGCCAAGGTTTACGATTCGGAAGAAGACATGCTCGCCGCGCTGGAGCACAAGAAGATCGTCAAGGGGGACGTGGTGATCATCCGCTACGAAGGGCCCAAGGGAGGGCCCGGCATGCCGGAAATGCTCACGCCCACCTCGGCCATCATGGGCGCCGGCCTGGGAGCCGACGTGGCGCTGATCACCGACGGCCGGTTCTCAGGCGGGTCGCACGGTTTCATCGTCGGACACGTGACGCCCGAGGCTCAAGAAGGCGGCCCGATCGCGCTGGTCCGAGACGGCGATCGGATCACGCTGGACGCCGCCGGGAACGAGATCAGCGTCGACGTTTCCGCCGCCGAACTGGCCGCCCGCCGCAAGCTCTGGCAGGCGCCGGCGTACAAATTCACCCGCGGTACGCTCTACAAGTACATCAAGAGCGTCAAGAGCGCCGCCGAAGGTTGCGTGACCGACGAGTGACTCTTCGGGCGCCGCTATACCGGCGCCGGCTCCGTGATGCGGCGCCGCTCGCACCGGCGGGCGATGAACCACCACACGATGGCCCAGGCCAGGCCGGCGGTCCAGCCGCCGAGCACGTCGGACGGATAGTGGACGCCCAGGTACACCCGGCTCAGGCCCACGATCGTGGTGAGCAACACCGCCACGGTGATGAAGTAGGCCTTGATCCGGCGGCGCCGCTCCATCCGCGCGAGCATCGTGCCCAGCACCAGGTACACCACCGCCGAAAGCATCGAGTGCCCGCTGGGAAAGCTCGACGTAAAGACCTGGGCCAGATCCGATCCGACGGCCGGCCGCGGTCGCTCGAAGAATCCCTTGAGCGTGCTGGAGACCAGCACGCCGCTGATCACCGCCAGCAGCATCAGCAGCATCGCGCCGCGTTTGCCCAGCAGCGCCAGATAGCCGGCAGCGGCCAAGGTCATGAGCGTCAGCACGGTGACGCCGCCCAGGGCCGTGATGTCGCGGCCCGCTTCGGCCAGCCAAAGGGGTCCGCGCGGCAGCGCGGATTTTCGGGATTCCGCAAGACCTCGACAAGGTGCTGATCGAAGGCCTGCGTGTCCCCCTCGTGGACTTCGCCGGCCAGCTTGACGAATCCCCAGGTCAGGCTGGTCAGCGCAAACAGCGCGACGAGCACCGGCAACTCGGGCCGGCGAACCCGGCGGATCGCTGCCAGCCAGACCCGGTTTCTTGAGCTATGCTTGTCGGTCATAGGGACCCTCGCGCTGCCAGCGGCGCGTGGCTTTTCATCAACATTCACGTTGCATCGGCGAAACACCGCCAGGCCTGTCGCCCGTTCGATATTGCGAACGTGCGCGGCAGTAACTCCGCTTGCGGACTGGGAATTCTCCTCGTCCGCAGATCGAGCGGTCGCCAGCGGGCGCGGCGATTGCAACGAGTGCCAAATCCCCGCCCAACGCCGGCGGGCCGATGCTTCGCACGCGGAACCGCCGTCATGTTCACTCGCATTCTATCTCCGCTGTCGGCCGAACCGAACCTGGCGCTCAACCGGGCCTATGTGCGGCGTACGTCGCTCGCCCGGCTCTCGATCGTATATCAGATCCAGCCGCAGTATAACGGCGCCGGTCCGGCTGGCGGTCCGCCGCGGCTGCCGCAAAACAACGCTATCGCCTACTCGGAAATGCTCAACAAGAGCTGGGCCCACGCTCAATTGGTGCTCAGTCGCAATCTTGGCCAAGGCCTGTACCTGGATAGTATCATTATGGGTGGCATCGATGGCGAGAGTTTGCCGGTCACGCTCGATGCGGCCGCCCAGTCCGAGCTTGCGGCACATTTGCCCGGCGGATTGCTGGACGTCAGCGGCTAGCCGCGGGTGACGGCCGAATGGGCCGGTGACGAACGAATTGCAAGGACCGATCGATGAACGCGACAATCGCCTGGCGCTCGATTTTCTGCGGCTTTCTCGGCTTAACCGTCGCCGGTTGCGGCCGCGGAGAGCCGGTGCCGCACCGCGTGGCCACGCCGGAGCCGGAAGCCGGGTCGGACGCGGCAATGACGGATGCGTCGGGAATGCCCGTTTTCGGCACCGGCGATCGCCTGCTGCCGCGCGAGCTGTCCGCCGAGCAAACGACGGTCGACGCGCTGTCGCGCATCGGCGCCCCCTCGGTGCCGGCCCTGGTCGCGGTGCTGCGCGATCCTGACCCGGAATTGCGCCAAAATGCAGCCCGGGCACTGGCCCGCATCGGTCCGGACGCCAGCGAAGCCGTGCCCGAGTTGATCGCGGCCTTGGACGACAAGGACATCGGCGTGCGCAAGTACGCGACCCGCGCGCTGGGCGAAATCGGTCCGGCCGCCGGCAAAGCGGTGCCCGCCCTGATCAAGGAGCTGCGGCAAACGGCCAAAGCGGCCGAGCAAGCCGAAAAGGCGGCGTCCAAGGCTCACGAATCGTCGACCGGGGCCGTGCCGCCCAAGTCGCAGTAGCCCGCGAGCGGCCCGGCGCACCCGGCTCAGCCGCCGGGATTCGATCCCAACAGCGAGGGCTGGATCGTCACGTCGAACAGTTGCGGCCGATCGCCGCCGAGCGACTCGGCCACGCGCTCGGCCAACTGGGCCGGTTCGCTGATCCGCTCGGCCGCCACGCCCAGCGACTGGGCCAGGCTCACCATATCCACGGCCGGTTCGGTCAGATCCATGCCGACGAACCGCCCTTGTTCGGCCGCGGGCAAGCCGAGCAATCGGGCGCCGGACTTGAGGATCTGATACTGGCGGTTGTTGCAGACCACGAACGTGACCGGCAGCCGGTAATGCGCGGCCGACCACAAGCCCTGGATGCCGTACAGCGCGGCGCCGTCGCCGAGCATGGCCAGCACCGGCCGATCGGGCCAGGCCAGCTTGACGCCCAGCGCGAGCCCAGTCCCCAGCCCAGCGCCCAGCCGCGATGGGCGAAGTAGCCGGTCGTGTTGTGCAGGGCTCCCAAGCGATGAAACATCGTGTTGGTCGTGGTCACGGCTTCTTCAATCACCGCCACATTGTCCGGCAGGATCTTGGCCAGCGAAGCCATCAGCGTGAGCGGCGTCATGGGCCGTGCCGATCGTTCGGCTTCGATCCGGCCCTGTAGCTCCGCCCGCCGCCGGCGGTGCAGTTCGGCATGCGCCGCAGCCCGCTGGCCGGCTTGCTGCTTCATGGCGGGCGTCAGACGTTCGGCCAGGATGCGGTCCAACTCGGCCAGGGCCATTTTGGCATCTCCCAGCACCCCCACTTCGACCGGATAGCTCTTGCCGATCACGAGCGGGCTTTCGTCGATGTGTACCAGGCGCGTCGACTCGGGAATCGGCCGGCTCGGCTCGTGATACAGATACTGCCGCACAAGATCCATACCCACCACCAGCAGCACGTCGTAATCGGCCAGCCGCTGGCGAATCTGCGGCGACCAGTGGGGCACGATCTGGCCATACAGCGGATGATCGGCCGGAAAACCGAGGCGGCCGTTGGTGTGCCCCGGCTCCGACATCACGGCCGCGCCCAATCGCTCGGCCACCGCCACCAGCTCGGCCACCGCGTCGCGCTCGACGACCCGGCTGCCCACCAGGATCGCCGGATTGCGGGCCGCCAGCAGCACGTCGGCCGCTTGCCGTAGGGCCTCGACCGGCGGGCGAACGCGCGCATCAACCGGCCGCGGCGGCGTCAGGTCCAATTCGGCGCTGGCAGTCTGCACGTCCAGCGGCAGGGCCAGAAACACCGGCCCGGTCGGCGGAGTGAGCGCCGATCTGCACCGCTCGGCGAACCGCGTTGGGCAAGTCTTCCAGCCGTTCGACCTCGGCCGACCACTTGGTCCAGGGCCGGGCGACCGACGCCATGTCGCCCCACAGGATCGGCTCCTCGAACTTCAACCGCCGATCCTGCTGACCGGCCGTGACCAGCAGCGGCGTGCCTTCGCGATGCGCGTTGTAGAGCATGCCCATCGCGTTGCCCAGGCCGCAGCAAGCGTGCAGATTCACCACACCTAGCGAGCCGGACGCCATGGCGTAGCCGTCGGCCATCGACATCACGGGCACTTCCTGCAAGCCCAGGATGTACTCGATCCGCCGATCGTCGACCAGCAAGTCGCACAGCGGCAGCTCGGTCGTGCCCGGATTGCCGAACAGGTAGCGCACGCCGCAACCGGCCAGTAGTTCGACGAAGGCTTGGATGCCGGTGGTCATGGAGGAAAGGGGGTTAGGGGCTGGGGGCTAGGGACTAGGGAAAGAGGAACGACGAGGAATGGTTAATGGGCCAGCGGTGTGACGGGTTGAAGTTGCAGGCGCCGCAGTTGGCCGCAGGCGGCATTGATCTTGTCTCCCTTGCGCTCGCGAATCTGCACGTTCAGACCCGAATCGCGCAGGATCTCGACAAACCGCCCCACGGCTTTTGCCGAGGGCGTGCCGTAGGGCAGACCGGCCACCGGATTGTAAGGGATCACGTTGAGCAAGGCGGTCCGCCCGCGCAGTCAGCGCGGCAAGCTTGCGGGCGTGCGTCGGCTGGTCGTTCAACTCGGCCAAGAGCACGTACTCGAACGTCAGCCGCCGGCCGGACGACTCGAAGTAACGGTCGGCCGAGGCGATGATCTCGCCCAGGCCCGTGCCGCGGTTGACCGGCACCAGGCGATTGCGCAGTTCGTCGTCGGGCGCGTGCAGCGACACGGCCAGGTTGTAGCGGCAGCCTTCGCCGGCCAGCCGGTCGAGCGCCTTGGGCAGGCCGACGGTCGAGATCGTGATCCGCCGGGCGCTGATGCCCAGGCCGCCGGCATCGGTGGCTTCGGCCAGGGCCGCGAGCAAGGCGTCGACGTTGGCCAGCGGCTCGCCCATGCCCATCACGACCACGTGGCTCAGCCGTTCGTCGCTCGGGAGCAGCCGATCGAGCCTGAGCATTTGTTCGACGATTTCGCCGGCCGAAAGGTTGCGCACCACGCCGTCGAGTCCGCTGGCGCAAAACACGCACCCCATGGCGCAGCCGACTTGCGTGCTGATGCAGATCGTGCGCCGCGGGCCGTCGCGCAACAGCACGCATTCGATCTGCTCGCCGTCGGCCAGTTTGACGAGCAGTTTTTCGGTGCCGTCGTCGGTTTGGTTATGGCGCAGCACTTCCGTGGTCCAAAGCTGGAAATGCTCTGAGCAGCGCCTCGCGCAGCCGGGCCGGCAAGTCGGTCATGTCGCCGATCGACTGGGCCCTGCCGGCGAACAGCCAGCGGTGGATTTGCGCGGCGCGATAGGCCGGTTCGCCCCGCTCGGCGAGCCAATTGGTCAGTACGTCGGATTGGGGTTCGAGGAGATGGTGCATCGGGTAATGGGTCGGATTGAAGTTCATCAACGGTTTGTCATGCTTCCCCGGCAGCGCACCGTTGGCTCACGAAGGTTTGCGCGACCCTGCGCAAAGCAACCAGACCCCAACGCCGACGGCGTTGGCCGCCAAAAGCAAGGGTAACGCCAAACCAAGCCACGATTGGCCACCGCTCGGATGGACCAGCCGACACGTCTGGAAAAGCCCGACGCTCAAAATGCACACCCCGGCCGGCAGCCTTACCCAGGACAATGACCAACCGCGCAGCGTCTCGGCGCAAAGGGCGGCGGTTTGTGCGTCGCGTCTGTAGGACAATCTGGATTCTTGGAACGGCCGCTCATGTTCCCATCTTACTCGCCCAGGTAAGCGTTTTGCACGCGCGGATCGCCCAACAGCACGTCGGCCCGGTCGCTCATCGTGATCGAGCCGGTTTCCATCACATAACCGCGATGGGCCAGCTTGAGCGCCATTCGGGCGGCCTGCTCGACCAGCAGAATCGCCATCCCCTGCCGGTTCACTTCGCGGATGACCTCGAAAATCTTCAACACCACCAGCGGGGCCAGGCCCAGCGACGGCTCGTCCAGCAGCAGCAGCTTGGGGCGGCCCATCAGCGCCCGGGCGACCGCCAGCATCTGCTGCTCTCCGCCCGAGAGCGTGCCGCCGGTCTGCGAATGCCGCTCGCGCAGAATCGGAAACATCTCGAACACGCGCTCGACGTCCTGTTTGACGCCCGCCTTGTCGCGGCGGGTGAAGGCGCCCATCGCCAGGTTCTCCAGCACCGAGAGCCGCGAAAAAATCTTCCGCCCCTCGGGCGACTGGCAGAGTCCGGCCCGCACGATCTCGTGAGGCGGCAGCTTGCCGATATCGCGGCCGTCGAGCGAGATCCGACCGGAACGTGCCCGCACGCAGCCCGAAATGCTCATCAGCGTGGTCGTCTTGCCGGCTCCGTTGGCGCCGATCAAGGCCACGATCTCGCCCGGCTCGACGCGGAGCGAAATGCCTTTGAGCACTTCGATCGGCCCGTAGCCGGCGCAGATTTTCGACTTCCAACACGGGCGGCATCAGCTCACCTCTTCGCTGCCCAGATAAGCCTGGATCACGGCCGGGTTGGCGCGGACTTCGGCCGGCGTGCCTTCGGCGATCTTGCTGCCGTAGTCGAGCACGGCGATCCGGTCGGAGATGCCCATCACGACCCGCATGTGATGTTCGATCAGCAGCACCGATAACCCGCGGCGGCGAATCGAGTCGATCAACCCGGCCAGCTCGGCCGATTCGGCCGGATTCATGCCCGCCGCCGGCTCGTCGAGCAGCAGCACGCGCGGCTCGGTGGCCAGCGCCCGGGCGATCTCCAGCCGCCGCTGCTCGCCATACGCCAAGTTCTTGGCCAGCATGCCGGCCCGTTCCTCCAAGCCGACGAAGCGCAGCCACTCGCCGGCCGAACGCTCGGGCAGCCGCCTCGGCCTGTCGCACCGCCGGCGTGCGAAAAGCCATGCGGATCAACCCGGCTCGGAAGCTGCGATCCATGCCCGATAGAACGTTCTCCAGCACGGTCATGTTCTGAAACAGGCGGATATTTTGAAACGTGCGGGCGATACCCGATCGGGTGATAAAGTCGGGAGTGCGGCGCGAACGGTTCCACACGGCGAACGTTCCCGCCGCACCGACCGCGAAGCCCAGTAGCAACGCCCAGCTGGCGTTCCGCCGTCGGGCAGTCGCCTGCGCCCGATCTCGATGAGCGTTTCGATCGTGCGGCGAGATGTTCCGGCGGGCGGATCGGCGGCCGGGTCGAGCGGTTGGCTGGTCAGATCGCTGAAACGGTCGAGAATCTCGCCGGCTTCGTCTTGGCTGGCGGCATAGGCCAGCGTCGCGCCGGCCGTCGGCCGTGACGACAGCCCAGCGTCCGCCGGGCAGACTGGCAACTTGCAGTCGGCCGGCCAGATAATCCGCAGCGCTGATTCCAAGCGGCTTGATACGAGAACGGCTGCCCGGGCCCGGCGTAATTGCGTTTGACGGTCACCAGCCAGAGCCGATCGACATTGACCATCGTCAGAGCGGCGGCCAGCGACGTGGCAAGGCCGATGACGATCGCCGTCAGCCAGACCCGCCAACTCATCGGACGCACCAGCGGCCGACCCGCGAATTCGATCGAGCCGGTCGTTGGCTCGCAAATGCCGGTGATGGCATTGAAAAGCGTGGTCTTGCCGGCGCCGTTGGGGCCGATGATCGAGACGATCTGGTGCTCGTCCAGCCGGCAATCGACCCCGCCTACGGCCGTTAAGCCGCCGAAGCGGACGGTCAAGTTCTTCAGGGCCAAGATCGACATGGCGTGGGTCGTTCGGTCTGTCTGGTGCGATGTTGTTTGGGCGAAGATTACACGCGGTTACGAAATCATCTCTGGTCTGGCTACACGCGGTGCTGTGCGCAATTACGAATGTTTCGAAGCGGGCAGTTCGGCATTCGACCTTTCGGCGATTTGCAGGAATCGCCGGCCAAGAAAAATGCAGCCGGCGGCGACGGCGTTGCCGGCCAGAAACGCGATGCGAATGAACGTGCCTCCCGTCTCGAGTTCGGACCACAGGACGCCCGCAGCAATCGACGTCACGGTTCCAACGACCACGCCGGCTCCGAGCAACGCTTTGCCGGTGGACCAGCGGGGGCCAAGTGTCGCGGCCCGTTTTTCCGCACGGCTGGGTGCCGCCCGTGGTCCGCCAATCGGAAACCGGTACTGGAGGAACAGCGCAATCCAGGCACACGTGCCGATCAACCCGACGGCGAACATGTCGCTGCCTTCGATATCCGTTACCGCATGAATCGTCATCGCCAACAGGAGCGTCAGGCCGAAGCAGTAGAACAGCCAGCCAAAAAACCAGGCTTTTACCTGTGTTCGCACGACCCACAGCGCATTTTCGCCGTGCGCGGCACGCGGCGATCCCCTGCGGCGCGGCGGCCCCGGCGTGGGTTCATAGGGGTCGAAGGGCAACTCGGTCATGTGGCAGTCTCGCGTAATTCGCGCTCGATCCGCACCGAAGGCAACAAGCCCTCGGGCCGGAACCGCATCATCAAGATCAGCGCCAGGCCGAACATCATTAATTTCCAGCTGCTGAACCTAAACCAACTTTCGTATTTGGGAAAGCGGCGGCCAGATTGCTACTTTGCAGCAATCCGTCGACCAGCGGCGTAATCACGTTGTCGAAGCCCACGAGCAACAGCACGCCCAAGAGCGTGCCCCGCAGGCTGCCCAGCCCGCCGATGATGATCGCGGCCAGCATCATGATCGAGCGGTTGAAGTCGAAGGCGTCGGGACCGGCGGTGCTGCCCAGCGTGGTGGCGTAGAGCGCAGCCGGCCAGCCCGGCCAGCGCCGATCCCAGGGCAAACGCCGACAGCTTGACCCGCACCACGCGAATGCCCATGCAAGCGGCGGCCAGTTCGTCTTCGCGCACGGCCACCCACGATCGGCCCAGCCGCGACTTCTCCAGGTTATGCACCAGCAGGATTACGGCCAGCAGGATGCCGAGCGTCAGGTAGTAAAACAGCCGATAGTCGAGCGCGAAGTCGGGTGTCGACGCCGGCCACCCCACAGAGCGCGGCCAGCCAGCCGGGCACCGCGGGAGGCGGCACGGGATTCAGCCCGCGCGTGCCGGCCGTGATTTCCTCCAGGTTGCGCAGCGTGAACCGCACCACTTCGCCGAAGCCCAGCGTGACGATCGCCAGGTAGTCGCCCCGCAGCCGCAGCGTCGGCGCGCCGAGAAACAATCCCCACAGCGCCGCGCCGGCTGTCGAGAGCGACCAGTGCCGGCCAGAAGCCGATCTGAAACGGATAGGCCGCCACGGTCAGGATGCCCGTGATATAGGCCCCGATGCCGAAAAACGCGGCGATGCCCAGATGCAGCAGGCCCGTATAACCCACCACGACGTTCAAGCCCAAGGCCAGGATGGCATAGATGAAGATATACGTGAGCTGCGTGCCGAGCGAGATTTCGCTGTAGCGGAAGATCAGGTTTTCCACCGGCACCAGCAGCGGATAGACCAGCACCAGCGCCAGGCACGGCGCCCAGACGGTGTCCAGGATGCGGAAAAGTCGTCGTTTCGCAGCGGGCGGCGTCATACCTTCTCGCGGACGCGACTCCCCAGCAGGCCCGAGGGGCGGAACACCAGGATCGCGATCAAGATGCCGAAGATCAGCGGGCTGGTCCAGCGTTCGCCGACGTAGCCGCTGCCCAGCGATCGGACCAGCCCGATCACCAGTCCGCCCAGCACGGCGCCCGGAATGTTGCCGATGCCGCCCAGCACGGCGGCCGTGAAGGCATACAGCCCGTTCTGGAAACCCATCTGATAGCCGATCGTGTGGATGTACAGGCTGTTGATCACGCTGGCCGCACCGGCCAGCGCGCCGCCGATGACGAACGTGGCCCCGATCACGCGGTCGACGTTGATGCCCATCAGCCGGGCGGCGGTCGGGTCCTGGGCGGTGGCCCGCATGGCCTTGCCCAGCTGAGTGTATTTCACCAGCAGCGTCAGCGCGATCATGATCGGCACGGTCACCAGGACGACCATCAGATCTTCGCCGGTGAAGCGCAGAGCGGAGTCGGCGCCGAGCAGATTGGTTTGCGGGACCAGGGCCGGAAAATCGCCGGTCGGCCGCGCCCTTCCACAACAGGCCGATGTTCATCAGCACGAACGACACGCCGATGGCCGAGACCAGCGGGGCCAGTTTCGGCGCACGTGCGCAGCGGCTTGTACACCAGCCGATCGATCGACAAGTTGACCAGCGCGCAAAACACCGGCACCACTAGCAGCACCACGGCCAGCCCGCCGCACACGCCGGCAGTCTCGGCATCGGCCGAGCTTCATGCCGGCCGACAAGCGTGAAGGCCAGAAACGAGCCGAGCATGAACACGTCGCCATGCGCGAAGTTGATCAGCTCGATGATCCCATAGACCATCGTGTAGCCCAGGGCGATCAAGGCGATCAGCGAGCCGTTGGTCAGCCCGTCCAGGCAGTATTGCAGAAACAATTTGCCAGGAACCGGACGTGTCGGCTGCGGCCAACAGCAAAGGGAACGTCATCAAGCGCGTCCTCCTTGCGAGCCGTGCGGATCCGCGTGCCAGCGCCCTCGATGCGCGAATCGCGTCAGCGAGTCCGAGCAGCTTGACGAATTCGAACTTGCCCGTCGTGCACCCGATGCTGCCGCTGATCGTCTTGATCGTCGTGTCGCCGTTGGCGTCGAACGACCAGGAGCCCAGGCGCCCTGGCCGAAGTCGCGGATCGACAAGGCGGCGTCGACGATCGCCTGGCGATCCTTGCGGCCGGCCGTTCGATGGCCGCCAGCGCCACCTTGGCCGCTTCGTAGCCGTAAATCGCATAGCTCTCGGGCTCTCGACCATAGCGGGCCTGGTACTTTTCGACGAATTCCGCGTCCGGCCCCGTCAGTTTGTCGGGCGGAAGTCCGCCGAAGGTGACGTAGCAGCGATCGTTCAGATTCTTCGGCCCCGGCCGCCGTCGATGAAGGCATCTTCGTAGCAGGCGTCGGGCACCATGAGTTTGCACGTCAGCCCGGCGGCCACCATGTCCTTGGCGATCTGGCCCCCCTTGGTTTGCGTCGTGCCGCCGAAATAGATCAGGTCCGGCTGAAGCCCCTTGATCGTGGTCATCAGGGCTTTGAATTCCTGGGCCTTGTCGTCGATGCTCTCGTGCCCCAGCACCTCGATGCCCAGATTCCTGACAGGCCGCAATGAAAAAAGTGGCAATCCCCTTGCCGTAGACCTGGTTGTCGTCGAGCACGTACACGCGGCCGACGCCCAATTCCTTGGCCCAGCGGCGCCTCAGCGGACCTTGCAGGTCGTCGGCCGGCACCACGCGGACATAATTGATCTGGCCCGTCGGGCGGTACATTTCCGGCTCGCCCGGATCCCCCTTGCCCGGCTTCGTCAGCCCGGGCGAGGTATTGGCCGGACTGACCATCAGCAAGTGGGCGCGGTTCAGGATCGGCATCGACATCTTGGCCGCCCCGGAGTTGTAGGTGCCGATGTAGACCATGACGTCCGGATCGCGCACGGCCCGGCGTGGCATTGGCCGTTTCGGCCTCGGCCGTCCATTGGCCGGCGGCGGCCGTGGCATCGTCCCAGTCCGCATAGACCATCTCGAACGGCCCGCATTTCCCGATTCGCCTCGGCCAGGGCAATCTGGATGCCGTTGACGATCGTATCCGTCTGGGCTTTGGCACTGCCGGTCCGCGGCAGGCTGGAAACGATCTTCACCACGCCCGGATTGTCCGCCGGGCTGGATCGGCCGCTCGCCAATAGCGAGCCGCCGACCAGCAGTGCCACGACGATCCAGGCGATCCGCGGTGCCGTTTGCATGTTCTTGGGATCCCAAGTGCTGCCGATGGCGGGTTTTTTCTGATTCTAGGGCAGGCGTGCCCGGACGCAAAGCGACGCACCCGTCAATGGGTCGCGGCATGTGCGTTAAGTGCTATACTTAAAATGAGTTGTGGTAAGTCATTGCACCTGCGCGGCGAATATTAACATAATCAGTTGCCAAAATTCACCAGGCCGTTATGATGACGATGAGGACCGAGCTTAACATTGGCAGATTCCATGGCATTGCGGACTGAAACATCGGACAGCGCCATCCTCGACCTGTTGGGGCAGGCGGGCTCCTTGCGCATTTCGCAATTGGCCAGTGCCACACAAGTTACGCCCACCGCCGTGCGCCAGCGACTGTGCCGCATGATGGAACAAGGCTTGATCGACCGTCGCTCGACCCGCGCGGGCCGGGGCCGCCCCAGCCACTACTATTCTCTTACGGATCTGGGCAAGCGTCGGGCTGGGCACAATTTTGTCGATCTGGCACTGGTGCTGTGGCAGGAGGTTCGGGCCATTCCCGATCCCGATGTTCGCCGCGGGCTTTTGCAGCGGATCGCCAAACAAATGGCCAGTCTCTATGCGGACAGAATCGGCGGCACGACTGTTGGCGAGCGAATGCATGAAGTGGCCGACATTTTCACCGAGCGGGATGTGCCGTTCGTGGTGGAAGAGACAAGCGGCCAACCGGTTTCCGGCGAGCGGCCCTGCGGCGATCCGACGTCCTATGAGACGACGTCCTGCGAGAAGACGGCCGACCGGGCGGCGTCCGGCTCCCTGCCGGTACTGACTGCGCTGGCCTGTCCGTATCCGCAGCTGGCGGAACAGGATCGGGGGATTTGTGCCTTGGAACGGATGATGATTGCCGAGTTGGTGCAGCAGAACGTAAAACTTTCGGCCTGTCGGCTGGACGGCGATTCGTGTTGCCGGTTTCAAACGAACTGAGGAGCGGGTAAATTAGCTAGCTTTGGCACTCTTCGCCCCCAGGGGGCATGAGAAAACAAACGCGACGAATTGAGTCGCGGCCCGCCCGCAACCGCCCAACCGAAACGAGCAATGAATTTATGACCCAACCTTGGATTGAAGGCCGCTTCGAAGAAAACGTGATCGTCACCACGATCGAGCAGGCGATCAACTGGGCCCGCGCAGTCGAGCCTTTGGCCGATGACGTTCGGGCTGGCCTGCTGCGCCATCGAGATGATGGCCGCCGGCGCCAGCCGCTTCGACATGGACCGCTTCGGCGCGGGCGCCTTTCGGGCCAGCCCGCGGCAGGCCGACCTGATGATCGTGGCCGGCACGGTGACCTACAAAATGGCCAGCCGCGTGCGGCGGCTTTACAACCTGATGCCCGATCCGAAGTTCGTGATCGCGATGGGGGCCTGCACGGTCGGCGGCGGGCCGTACTTCAAGTACGGCTATCACGTGGTCAAGGGCGTCGACCTGGTCGTGCCGGTCGACGTGTACGTGCCCGGCTGCCCGCCGCGGCCCGAAGCGCTGCTGGAAGGCTTGATGCGGATTCAAGACAAGATCCGGGTCACCGGATCGGCCGCCGCGCCGGCGCGACGATCGGCACGACAAGATCGACGACGAATTGCCGGTGCCGCACCACGCGGGCTATGTCGCCGCCGGCCGACGAGAAGCCGCTGTTCGATCACCAGAAGATTACCGGTTGAAACAGATTAGGCATTCGAACGCAGCGCGAGTTTCGCGACGCCGAGCTTGCCGGCAACCGGATGAATCGAGCAAGTCCATGACTGAAATCATTGACGATCACCGATCTGCACGTCGCGCGTCGAAGGCAAGCCGATTCTCAAGGGCGTGAACCTGCGAACTCGAGCGGGGCGAAATCCATGCCCTGATGGGACCCAACGGCTCGGGCAAGAGCACGCTGGGCTTTGCCATCATGGGGCATCCCGGCTACGAGGTGACCGAGCGGCACGATCACGCTCGACGGCGCGGACGTTCTGGCGATGGACCCGACCGAGCGGGCCCGGGCCGGCATCTTCCTGGCCTTCCAGCGGCCGATGGCGATCCCGGGCGTGAAGATGGCCGACTTTCTTGCGCCACGCCACGACCAACGTCCGCCGGCCCGATCGCAAGGAAGGGGAAGAACTGATCCCCATGCGGGAGTTCCGCAAGGAGCTGAACGCGAAGATGGAACAGTTGCGGATGGACATGGAGTTCGCCCGCCGCTACGTGAACGAAGGCTTCTCCGGCGGCGAGATGAAGCGGGCCGAGATCCTGCAACTGGCCATGCTGCGGCCGAAATTCGCCATCCTCGACGAGACCGACAGCGGCCTGGACGTCGACGCGGTGCGGCTGGCCAGCCAGAGCATCGCCGAGATCGGCGGCCAGGAGATGGGCATCCTGATCATCACGCACCACGACAACTGCTGGAGCACAACCGCCCCGACTTCACCCACGTGATGCTGGGCGGCCGGATCGTCGAGACCGGCGGGCCGGAACTGGCCGTCGAACTGCACAAGCAGCGGCTACGACCGCATCCGCAGCGCCTATCCGCAAGGCGGCGGCCGACGAAGCAGCCATGATGCAAGCCAGCAAGGACAACCGCCGCCGGCGCAGTCGAGTGACGAGTCGGCAACGGCGATCGCACCGCGAGGTAGGCGCATCGATAGGACGAGCAACACACTGCGGCAAGCCGACGTTCAGACCAGGCGGAACGCGATCGAAGCCATAACCAAGGCACACTGCATGGCAACCGACGTGACCCATCCGCATGCCGGCGCATCGGCGAAATCAATAAGTACGATTTCCGCACCGAGTCGAAGTACGTCTTCAAGGCCCGCAAGGGCCTCGACGCCGACATCGTCCGCCAGATCTCGGACATGAAGGGCGAGCCCGACTGGATGCGCGATTTCCGGCTCAAGAGCCTGGAGATCTTCAACTCCAAGCCGATGCCCCGCTGGGGCGGCGACATCGCCATCAACTTCCAGGACATCTTCTACTACCTCAAGCCGGCCGACCACCAGGGCAAGACCTGGGACGACGTGCCCGAGGAAATCAAGAAGACGTTCGACCGGCTGGGCATTCCCGAGGCCGAAAAGAAGTTCCTGGCCGGCGTGAAGGCCCAGTTCGAGAGCGAAGTGGTCTACGGCTCGCTGCAAGAGGAGCTGGGCCGCCAGGGCGTGATCTTCACCGACACCGACACGGCGGTCCGCGAGCATCCCGACCTGCTGCGGGAGTACTTCGCCACGATCATTCCGCCGACCGACAACAAGTTCGCCGCCCTGAATTCGGCCGTCTGGTCGGGCGGCTCGTTCATCTACGTGCCCAAGGGCGTGAAGATCGAGTTCCCGCTGCAGGCCTATTTCCGCATCAACGCCGAGAACATGGGCCAGTTCGAGCGGACGCTGATCATCGTCGACGAAGGGGCCGAGGTGCATTACGTCGAAGGCTGCACGGCGCCGATGTACACCACCGAAAGCCTGCACTCGGCCGTGGTCGAGATCGTCGTCAAGCAGCACGCGCCGCTGCCGCTACACCACCATCCAGAACTGGGCCAACAACATCTACAACCTGGTCACCAAGCGGGCCATGGCCTACGAAGGCGCCGCTGATGGAATGGATCGACGGCAACCTCGGCAGCCGGCTGACGATGAAGTATCCGGCCGTCTACATGATGGAGCCGGGCGCCGGGGCGAAATCCTTTCGATCGCCTTCGCCTCCGCCGGCCAGCATCAGGACGCCGGCGCCAAGGTGGTCCACTGTGCGCCGCACACGTCGAGCCGGATCATCTCCAAGTCGATCTCCAAGAACGGCGGCCGGGCCAGCTATCGCGGGCTGGTCAAGGTCGAGAAGCGGGGCCCGCAAGTCGAAGTCGAACGTCGTCTGCGACGCCTTGATTCTCGACTCCGAAGAGCCGCAGCGACACGTATCCCTACATCGAGATCGAAGAGCAGGACGTGTCGGTCGGCCACGAGGCCAGCGTCTCGCGGATCGGCGAAGAGCAGCTCTTCTACCTGACCAGCCGCGGCCTGTCCGAGGCCGAGGCCAGCACGATGATCGTCAACGGCTTCATCGAGCCGCTGGTCAAAGAGCTGCCGATGGAATACGCCGTCGAAATGAACCGGCTGATCGAGCTGCAGATGGAAGGCACGGTCGGGTAAGCCGATTTCACGTTGTCCGCCCGGTCCAGGGAAAGTCCCTGCCCTGCGAAATCGCGCCGCCGGGCCCGATCCGTTTTTATTCGAATTGCCGTTTTGCCCATGAGCCAAGCCATCACTGCCGTCGGCTTCACCCAAGAAGCGTTCGACGCATTCCTCGCCTCGCGCAGCGAGCCGCTTTGGTTCGCGAGTTGCGGCTGGCGGCCTGGAAGAATTTCAGGAGATGCCGCTGCCCAGCCGCAGCGAAGAAGAGTGGATGCGGACCGACATCCGCTTGTTTCGACTGGACCGAGTTCGGCTTTCTGCCCGAGCCGCCTGCCGGACGCCGCGTTGCCCGCCGGGCTGCTGACGCACGGCGTCGACCTGGCCGGCCAGACCGTGGCGCTCAACAGCCATCCGCTTCGGCGCGAGCTGGACGCGCAGCTGGGCGCGGCAGGGCGTGCTCTTCGGCAGCCTCGACGACTGCGCTGGTCGAACACGGCGACCTGCTGCGGCCGCTATTTGCATGCCCGGGTGGTCAATCCGGCGGCCGACAAGTTCGCCGCGCTGCACGCGGCCTGCTGGTCGGGCGGCACGCTGCTGTACGTGCCGCGCGGCGTCGTGATCGACCAGCCGCTGCACATGCTCTCGGCCTTGCGCGCCGGCGCGACCGACTTGGGCCACGCCCTGGTCGTGCTCGAAGAGGGCAGCCGAAGCCACGCTGCTGGCCGAAACGGCCAGCACGAGCGCGACGCGCCGGGCCTGCACTGCGGCGCCATCGAACTGATCGTCGGCCCGGGCGCGGCTGCGCTACGTCAACCTGCAGAACTGGGCGACCGGCGTCTGGCACTTTGCCCATCAGCACGGCGTGGTCGAGCGCGACGGCCGCTGCAATGGACCATCGGGGCCCTGGGCAGCCGGTTGGCCAAAGTCAACCAGCACGTGGCGCTGGTCGGCGAAGGCGCCGACGCGCAAGTCAACGGCGTGATGTTCACCGAAGGCAAGCAGCACCTCTCGTACCACACGCTGCAGCACCACCAGGCGCCCCATTGCCGCAGCGACCTGCTCTACAAGGGGGCCCTGCAGGATGCGTCGCGCACCGTCTGGCGCGGCATGATCAAAGTCGATCCCGGCGCGCAGAAGACCGACGGCTATCAGCGCAACGACAACCTGATGCTCTCAGCGAGCACGCCCGCAGCGATTCGATTCCCGGGCTTGGAGATCCAGGCCGACGACGTCCGCTGCACGCACGGCTCGACGGCCGGCCGCGTCGACGACGAGCATGGTTTTCTACTGCCCGTCGCCGCGGCCTGACGCGCAAAGAAGCCATCCGCATGATCGTGGCCGGCTTCTTCCAGCAGGTCTTCGACCGCATCACCATCGACAGCGTCCGCGAAGCGCTGGGCCAGGCCATCGGCCGCCGCATCCGCGAATACGACTGAGGAACGGGCTAGGGGCCGGGGACTAGAGAATAGGGATCGAAGAAAACATCAGAACCGGAAAACGAATACCTTGAACGCCTCCCGTGCCCAATCGATGCCTGAATTCGTCACCGTCGCCAAGGTGGCCGACATTCCCGATCCGGGCGCGCAACTGGTCGAAATCGACGATCGACTGATCGTCGTGTTCCACGCGGCAGGCAATTTCTATGCGATCGACGACGTTTGCACGCACGACGGCGGCCCGTTGGGCGAGGGCGAGCTGGAAGGCTTCAGCGTGGCTTGCCCGCGGCACGGAGCCAAGTTCGACATTCGCGACGGCCGGGTGCTTTCGATGCCGGCCACCAAGGCCACCGTGGCCCACGAGGTGCAAGTCATCGGCGATGAGGTGCTGGTAAAACTGAACGACGCTTAGCAGCCGGCCGTTTCCCGCCGACTTTTTTGGCAACAGGAAAAAGATCATGGCCATTACCGAAGACGCGGTGCGCGAAGCGCTCAAGCAAGTGATCGATCCGGAGCTGTTCATCAACATCGTCGATCTGGGCCTGGTCTACTGGTGACGGTCGACGAAGCGGAAGACAAGTCGAACGTCAAGATCGAAATGACGATGACCAGCCCGGCCTGTCCTGCCGGCCCGCAATTGCTTTCGCAATCGAAGATGGTGCTCGGAGCGCTGGAAGGCGTGGGCAACGTGGAGGTTAAGCTGGTGATGGTGCCCCCCTGGACCCCCGACCGCATGACCGAAGACGCCCGCGACCAGTTGGGCATTTTCTGAGGGCTCAAAGCCCGCGCGAGCACTTGCGGATCGGCTACATCGCAGCGCGCTGACTTGCGCGGCCCGGGTCGGCGGTTCGGCGCTCGCTCCGGGGCTCAATCGCCCTCGCCGATTTCTTCGGCCAGCGCTTCCAGGATCAGGTCGTTTTCCCGCGACTCGTGATCGAGCAGCCGCTGGTGGAACGAGTGAAACCCGGCCGCAATCTGCTTGAGCAGATTGGCCGTGGCTTCGTGGTACAGCCAGCGTTCGGACTGGTCTTCGAGATTGCACAACTCGAGGAACAATTGGCGGTGTTCGGCTCGCAACGCTCCGGCCCGGCGGCTCAGGCGCGGTTCGGCGGCCACGGCATCTTCGAAGTACCCGTAGGCCTCTTCCAGCGCGAAGTGCAACGCCAACTGGTCGCGCAACTCGGCCAGCAGGTCGACCAGTTTCCGGCGGGCGACGTGGATATGCGGCGCGGAAAGCAAATCGTGCGTGCGCCCGAGCAGAAGGCGAAAGTCCTGCGAATCTTCTTTGATCTCTTGCAAAAACGCGATGTTGATCGTGATCGACTTGGTGGCGGTCACCATCGGTCGCTCCTTGCCGGTCGCCTGCCGGCCGCTAACGCCCGTTTATTGGATCAGACCGAGATCCGCTACGGGCGCGTCGCCGTTTCGGAGATGTCGCCGCTGCGGGCCGGCGGATCTGAGCATCAAAAGGCCAACGGCACCGGCGGCACTCCCTTCACGAGAGCGTTTTTGTCACGGTGCTCATCAGGAGCACAACGGTGCCGAATCTGAGTCAGCAAAAGAAATGAAAATCGAAAGATGTGTCTCGCTCGCTGCGCCCCTTAGCTTACTGCGGGGCGAATGAAATGCAAACTCGGAGCGGCGAAATCGGGGTGCGAAAACGAGAAGTCCTCGGCGATCGCGTCGATCGCCGAGGACTCCGTTTCTTGGCTGCTGGGCTTCTTCGCCGCCTGGGTTTCTTGGCCGCTGGGTCTTTTAGCCGTTGGCCGCAGCACCCGTTAGAAGGTGAATGCCAGGCCGGCAAATCCGCCGGTCAAGATCAGGTCGCCGTTGGCCTTGATCGTCCCGTAGCCGGCCGTGTCGGCCAGGTAGGGCAGGAACTGGTTGTCGCCCAGCGCGATGTTCGACACGCCAACCACTCGCCAGCCAGCGAAGATCTGGCAGTTCTGGGTGAGCCAGTAGTAGGTTCCCAGGTCGACTTCAGCAAGCAGCGAGAAGGCGGTCTTGTAGGATTGGATGTTGAAGTTCGAATAGCCATCGCCGGTATAGAGTTGATTGTTTGCCGTGATGCCGTTGCCGAAGGCGCCGACCTTGGGCTGAACATAGGCGCCGAACTTGGGCGAGATGGCAAAATTGGCCAACATGCCGATTTGCGCGCCAAACAGGTTGTTGGTCACTTGCGTTCGCAGATAGGCTTCGTTGGCGCCGCCGTTCGAGCCGAACGTATCGCCGAAGGCCACCGAGCCGAACGTCAGCGTTTCCTGAAAGCGGAAGTAGCGGAAGCCGGCCAGGCAGGTCAGCGTGCAAAAGTTCGGCGCGGCATAGATCTGCTGGTGCAAGAAGTTGATCTCGAAATTCGAAACGTTGTCGGTCCGCCAGATTTGGTGTTCCGGCGAGTTGTCGAAGAAATGCCCGGCCGGGAACGTGCCGGCGCCCGACGTGATGTTCACGCCGCCCAAGTCGATCGGCGTGCTCAGGGTGTTGGTCGCAGAGGTAATGTTCGAATAGCCGCCCATGCCCCACACCTGCCAATAAACGAACTGCACGCCCACGCCGGTGCCGCAGCAGCACCACCAGCGACCGAAGGTAATCTGGGTGCCGCCACCCCAGTTGCCGCCCGCTTGTTGCGTTTGCATCAACTGAGCCGCGTTGACATTCGTTTCATACGTGGTCCAGAAGGCGTTGGGGGCGTTGCGGGTCAGAGCCAGTCCGCCGAACGAACCAAACCAGCGAGCGCCGTTGCAGCTCGGGATGCAGCAACTGCCGCAACTCCCGCCCTGTCCGCATTGTCCGTCGCCACCGCTCAGGTTGGGCTTGGTGCTCGGGAACATGCTGGTGTCCGTGCCCAGGGTTCCATACAGCGGGTTGCCGGTCGTCGGCGGAGGCGGCACAGGCGGATCAATCGGCGAAATCAGGTCGGACGGCGGAGCCGTCTCATTGACACCGGCGACCAGGCTGGGTCCGAAGTCGGACGACACCAGCGGGGCGGCCGCAGCCGATCGGTAGCCGGCCGGCGGGACGGCCTGAATTTCGGGTAGCGGCAGCAGCGAGGGCGAGTCGTAAGGGCTCGTTTGTGCGCTCGCGATGCCCCCGGCGCTCATCCAGGCCAGTGCCAGGAAAGCACCACATTTGCAGACGGATTTCATCGCTAGAGACTCCTTTCGGTCAGTCGGATACAAGCCGCCGTGGCAAAATGACATGCCAGGCGCTGTTTCCGTTGGGGTCAATCGGGGAGATTAAGTCTCCCCGTGGCGTGGAAATCCATTCCACAAACGAACACTCCGTTGCGTTCCGTAGACGAAAATCGTCCGCGCGGGGAGCGAAGGTGTTGCGTTTTGGCCTTCTCGGTAAGAAAGTTTCAAGTCGCACGCCAATCGTTCGGCACTTCCCGTGCGACCCGCATGCCGGCACACGATCACGTGGTCGGAACCGCTGCTATACTCGACAATACCCGACGCCAGAGAGTCGTTAGCGTCGGCAAATCAAGCGCTCAGAGCAGCATCCGACCTGGGGGCGGCAGTGTAGGACACGATTCGCTCCGCGGCAAATCGCACCCTGGCCGCGGCCGTCCCAGTTCCGCTCGTGCCGTGCATGCCGTTTGTGCCGAAAGGCGACGAGGCGGCCAACGTTCCCCCTAGAAATCGCGGCCTCGAGATACCGCTTTCGGGCGCGGAGCGACCGGACTGCCTGAGCGCCCGCGCCTTCAGGCCCCTGCCGGGCAAGAAATCCGGCGTTTCAGCGCTGAATTCGGCCGGCCGCGTCCAAAGAGCCACCGCTCCGGTCCGGCCGACTCTAGCCGGCGTGGTGAAATACTCAACAAGTTGCGTCAAGCCCAGGGATGCGACGCCAAAATAGCGAGGCCAGTGGTCATATCTGCGCTTTCGCGAAGGGCTGCGCCCCTGAGCTTGGCGAGGTTGAAAAATGCCCCGATGGCTTTCTTCAACAGACTGTAAGGATCTAGGATAAGGGCTGTCCGAACCGTACATCAAGCGAGCGCCGCCATGCCCAGCCGATTCGTAGCCTTCAAGAAGCCGGTCCGCACCAAAACGGGAAAGCAGCAAAAGTCGGGGGTAGTGCGAGCTGGTGGCCCGACGGCACGAGTCTCGGCCGCGGGGCCGGCCGGCGTCGACGAGCGCCGCACGCTGGCGCTGGTCATGGAACTGATGGCCATTCGCGGCAAGAGCGGTCAGGAGGGAAAAGTAGCCGAGACGATTATCGGCAAGCTGCGGGACGCCGGGGCGCCGGCCGCACAAATCGTCAGCGACAACGCGCATCGACTGACGCCGCTGGAAGGGGAAGTCGGCAACCTGATTTTCAAGCTGCCGGGCACGCTCCGGGCGCCTGCGCCGGCTGCTCATGGCCCACATGGACACCGTGCCGATCTGCGTCGGCGCGCAACCGGTGCGCAAGAAAGACTTCGTTCACTCGGCCGACAAACTGACCGGCCTGGGCGCGGACGACCGGGCAGGCGTGGCGGTCATCTTGAACGCGGCCCTGACGATTCTCGAGCGCAAGCTGCCGCACCCGCCGCTGACGTTTCTGTGGGTCGTGCAGGAAGAAGTCGGGCTTTATGGCGCGGCACGCGCGAGCTCAAGCTGCTTGGCGGCCCCAAGCTGGCGTTCAACTGGGACGGCGGCCCGGCCGACAAGCTGACCCTCGGCGCGACCGGCGGATATCGTCTGGCGATCCACATCGAAGGGCTGGCCAGCCATGCCGGCGGCGCTCCGGAGGCGGGCGTCAGCGCCATTGCCATCGCCGGACTGGCTATCGCCAGCCTGGTGCGCGACGGCTGGCACGGCCTGATCCGCAAAGGAGATCGACAGGGGACCAGCAACATCGGCGTGATCCGGGGGGGCGACGCCACGAATGTGGTCACCGACCGCGTCGACATCCGGGCGGAAGCCCGCAGCCACGATCCAGACTTCCGGATGGAAATCGTGGCCGCGATCCGCAAGGCGTTCGACGAGGCGGCCCAAAGCGTGCGCAACGTGGCCGGCCGGCCGGGCAGCGTGCAGTTCGAGGGGCGACTCGATTACGAGGCGTTCAAGCTGGCCGCCGACGAACCATGCGTGCTGGCCGCCGAAGCGGCGGTTCGTGCGGTCGGCGGCGAGCCGCTGCGTTTCGTCTCGAACGGAGGGTTGGACGCCAACTGGATGAGCGCGCTCGCGGCATTCCTACCGTCACGCTGGGTTGCGGACAACTGGACATCCACACGACTTCCGAGCGGCTCGATATCGGCCAGTTCCAGCGCGCCTGCCGCATCGGCATGCTGCTGGCAACGGGCGCATTGCCACTTTTGTAGGTTTCGGGAGCGATTCGGTAGCGGCGCCCGTAGGGTCCGCTTTGCGGACCATTGTGCTCACGCTGCGGGCTGTTTGGTCCGCACAGCGGACCCTACGGGCGAACGCACCGCGGGGAACGCAACGGTTGGCGAGCGGCGCCGCGGCGCCGGACGAGGTTCGATCGCATGGAACTCGATGACGAACTGTGCTTGTGTTTCCACGTCACGAAGCGGAAGGTGATGAACTTCATCCGCGTGGAAAAGCCGGCCCGCCCCGGACAATTGAGCGAGTGCTTCGGCGCCGGCACCGGCTGCGGCTGGTGCCGGGCCTATCTGACGCGGCTGTTCGACGAGGCGGCCCAGGGAGGCCAGTTGGTCCCTGACGAGCCGGCCGCGGCCGACTACGCGCGGCTGCGAGCCCGCTACGTCCGCGAGGGGGGCGGCACGCCGCCGCCGGGCGCGACGCCGATTGAGGAAGATAGCTGACGAACCGGCGAGCCGGGATGGGGCAAGCCCGGATGGGCAAAAACGGGAGTGCGGGCTCCTGGAAAGCCCCGTGGAAATTGATTAAGATACGGTTTCGAGGTGTTTCGCGCTTACCCGCGCTTTTGTTGCAAGCCGGGAGCGGAGCATTTGGCAGGCAATCTGGGGAAAGACCCGCATAATGGCTCGCAAGATCCTGAACCGCAAGGAGTTACGCGCAGAAAACGAAGCGGCTGAGACGGAGGGCCGAGCCAAGAAGACTGCCAAAACCGACGAGGGCGAAAAGAAGAAGCCGGTCAAGCGCAAAAGCCGGGCCAAGACGGCCAAAGAAGTGCGATTGAAGGCTTTTTGGGGCGTTTTCAACCAGTCGATGAAGCGCGTGGCACTGTTCGAATACGCCCAGCGCAAGCAGGCCGAAAAGAAGGCCACCGAGCTGTCGACCTCCAACAAAACGCCCCATTTCGTTCAGCCCGTCAAGGAAGTCATCGAAGATTAGCCGCCGCGGCCGCCGACGGGTCTTGCTCCCCCGCCCGGACCAGCGCCGTTGGATGACGGTAAACCGGCAAAGGGCATCCGTAGGGCCGATTGGATTGGGCCGTCGGCGCGTATAAACTCTATTTGACAGCCCAGCGAGTGATTGGAGCGGCGCCAAGCACGCTCCGGTTACTTCGCGACCATTCCCTTTCGTGCGTTGCTTGCCGCCCCGCGTCTGGGCGATCGAAAATCACAAGCTCCGCGCTCAATCGTGCTCGCAGGAGAGCTTGATTCATGGAATTCAAGCCGGGCCATACGGTCGGTATCGATCTGGGTACGACGTTTTCGACGCTCGCCATGTTGGACGAGCAAGGCGATCCGGTCCCGGTGGCCAACGACGACGACGACGTCGAGACGCCCAGCCTGATCTTGTTGGCCGAAAGCGGCCACGTGGTGGTCGGGCCCAGCCGCATGCGGGCCGCCGTCGAGGATCCGCAGAACGTCGTGGATCGCGTCAAGCGGCACATGGGCAATACCGAATACAAGCGCACGTTTGACGGACGCGAGATCACCCCCGAATTCCTCTCGGCCCTGATTCTCAAGAAGCTGCGGCAGGACGCCGAGAAGCGGATCGGCAAGATCGGCAATGCCGTGATTACGGTGCCGTATTACTTCAACGACATGCGGCGCAAGGCGACCGAGGATGCGGGCCGGATCGCCGGGCTGAACGTGATCGCAATCATCAACGAGCCAACCGCGGCTACGCTGACCTATGCCTGGAAGCGCGGCGAGTTCGGCGCAGTCGCCGGCGCCACGGATCGGCCCCATCAGGCCCTGGTCTACGATCTGGGGGGCGGAACGTTCGACGTCACCGTCGTGCGCTACACGCCGACGCACTTTCAGGTGCTGGCGACCGACGGGGACGTACACCTGGGCGGCGTCGACTGGAACGATCGGCTGGTGGATTACGTGTCGGCCGAGTTCCTGGAGCGTCACCATTTGGATCCCCGGCTTTCTCCGGCCGCATTGCAAATGCTGCGCTTCGACTGCGACCAGGCCAAGATCGCCCTCTCGACGCAACCCAAGGCGAACATCTCGTGTCGATTCGAAGGCAAAGCCTTGTCGGTGTCCGTAACGGCCGAAAAGTTCGACGAGTTGACCGCCGACCTGTTGCAGCGCACGCTCGACACGGCGGAGTTGGTGCTGGACCAGGCAAAGCTCAAGCCGGCGGATTTGGACGCGATCGTGCTGGTGGGCGGCTCGACGCTGATGCCCCGGGTGCCCCAATCGCTCCAGGCGGCGCTGGGAAAACAGCCCTTTCAAGGGCTCTCGCCGCACACGGCCGTGGCCCAGGGAGCCGCCATCCACGCCGCGATCCTGGAGGCGAAATATCGCACCGACAGCAGCGAGCTTTCCGAGCGCGTGCGCAAACGGCTCAAAGCCGTCAAACAGGACGAGGTCAACTCGCACGGGCTGGGCATCGTGGCCAGAAACCCCAAGACCGGCAAGAAGGTCAATCACGTCATGATCGGCCGCAACAGCCGCTTGCCGATCGAGGTCAAACGCACGTTCTACACGAACGAGGAAGGCCAGCGGCGGGTGCATGTGCGGGTGACCGAAGGCGATGCCCCCGACCCCAAAGCCTGCTCCGTGCTGGGTGAGTGCATTATTTCGGACCTGCCCGAAAAACTGCCGAAGAAATCGCCGGTCGAAGTCACCTACGCCTTCGATTCCACGGGACGCGTCCGGGTGACGGCGATCAACAAGACGGGCGGCCAGACGGCGGCGATCGAAATTCAGCGCCGCGGCGGCTTGGACGAACAGCAAATCGACGTCTTCACCTCGCTGGCCGAGAATTACCAGGTCGAATAGTCCGCCCGGCTGGAAACGGTCCGCGCGAGCGCAACGACGGCAATCCAGAAACTGCAACCCGCGCCGACGGCGCCCCCCTCTGCTGAGCCTCTCCTCGAATATGGCCAAGACACTCGACGTTTATCGCGATTGGTTGCAGATCAAGGAGACGGCGCGACCGCTCGATCACTACCAGATATTGCGGCTGAAGCAGTTCGAGGACGACGCCGGCAAGATCCGCGAACACTATCGCCGGTTGAACGCCCACGTCCGCAAATTTGCCACGGGCGAGTTCGCCCAGCAGTCGCAAGAGCTGCTCAACGAGCTGGCCAAAGCCATGCTCTGTTTGACCGACGCGTCCCGCAAACGCGACTACGACGCCGGCCTGGGCCGCAAGGTGAGCGGCGACGACCGCCGGCAGTCGATGGAAGATCTGCTGCTGGCGGCCAAGGTGGTCGATGGCGATCAAATGGCCAAGGCGCGCAGTTTCTCGAAAGCCGTCGGCGTCGACGTTCGCGACGCCTTGATGCAGCAAAAGCTGGCCAAACCGGACGCCGTAATGCCGATCTATGCCGAATCGATCGGCCTGCCGTTCCTGGATTTGAATGATTTCCCGATCGACGAATCGCTGTTGCGGCGCGTGCCGGCCGTGATCGCCCGCACGCACTCCTGCGTGCCAGTGCTGATCGACGCGGATCAGCTCTTGATGGCTTCGCCCAATCCGATCGATCCGCATGTCGAAGAAGAGCTGCGGCTGCGGTTCGGCATGCCGGTGCGCTCGGTGCTCTGCCTGCCGGCCAGCGTGAACGAGTTGATCAACAAGCATTATTCGCGCGAGACGATCGAGGCGGAAAAGACGGCCGGCGGAACCGCGGGCGGGGCGCCCGGCCCCGACACGCCGGAAGCGGCCAAGCAGCGCAAGATGGTGGCGCTGATGTCGTTCAACTTCTCGTTCGTGTTCTACCAATTTACCCTGGCGATCCTGGGACGCAGCGGCTGGGGACTGTTCATGCTGGGATTCCCGCTGGCCGGCATGGTGGGCTACTCGGTTTGGATGGTGCTCAACTCGCGGCGCAAGTAGCGGCCTCAAAGCGCTCCTGGAAAAAAAGCACGGGCCGCGCTCTCTCGCGATGCGCGACCCGTGCTGCCAGAAGGACATTGCGCTCGAACGTCGGGCTTAACGCACCGCTTCGTTCAGCATCTTGGTGTTGGGGATGCTCCGCCGATTGAGCAGACCATCCTCTTCGGTCTCGATCACGGTGGCCACCGGACCGACTTCGCGGACCGTGCCTTCCATCGAACCGACCAGCACGTGGTCGCCCGAGTGTAACCGCTGGCGGATGTAGTAACCAGCCAGGATGCCGGCCATCACGTCACGACCGCCCAGGCCGAAAGCCAGGCCGAAGCCGATGGCCAGGCCGCCCGCGGCGATCAGGATCAGGTTCTGCAACAACTCGAAGCGCAGGCCCAACTGCGAGCAGACCGCGGTCAGGGTCAGGATGGCCAGCACGTAATAGCAAGCGTTGGCCAGGTGCTCGGCGAACGGCAATCCGACGCGGTCGGCGCTGGTGGCCACGACGCCGCGGACAAAGCTGGCCGCCAGCAAGCCCACGACCACGACCACGGCGGCCGCCAACAGGTTCGGAATGTAATTGACCACTCGGGACATGGCCTCAGACACCGGCTCGAGGCCACCGATATTGAGCGTGCTGAAGGCCGCCATGATGAACACGCACATCATCAGCCAGAACACGATGGTCCCGATGATTGCCGGCACGTTGCGGCCGATGTTCGTATGAGCCATCGATTCGGCCAGACCGCTGCGCTCGGCGGCGATCTGCAAACCGAGCTTTTCGCTGACGAGCACGGTCACGCGGGCCACGAGCTTGGCAATGACGTACCCGATCACCAGCACGGCGACCATCGCGATCACCCGCGGAGCCAGCGAAAAGAGCTGGTTCGCAGCCTCGGTGAAGCTATTCGAGAGCGCGTTTTTCGTGGTATCCAGAATCGACTCAGTGGGCACGGTAGCGGTGGTTGCCATACTTCGTTCCTTTCGAGAAATGAGCACCGATTCGAGCGCCGCGGCGAACGTGCCGCAGCGCCTTCGATTCGGATGTTACTGAATGTGTTTCTTGCGCTTGTTCAGCTCGTACTTGCCGGTCAGCGTGAACCGGGCCCAGCCGCCGAGTGCCCGGCCCAGCTCCCACAGTGCTCGGGGCACCGCACCGCAGGCAAACTCGATCAACTGCACGATGACCAGCGTGCGATTCATGCGGACGTGTAATTGCCGCCCGAACTCGGCCGGCGGCGGCGGCACGTCGAATTCGGCCAATTGTTCCAAAAAGTCGTTTGCCATGTCGGTTGCCTTCCTTGCCGTGCTCGCACTGGCGGCTG
This sequence comes from uncultured Planctomycetia bacterium, assembly GCA_963699445.1. Lineage (GTDB taxonomy): Bacteria > Planctomycetota > Planctomycetia > Pirellulales > PALSA-1355 > CAWCAX01. Next base: position 159,957 of record CAVOTX010000008.1, on the reverse strand, counting down.
GCGAATCAGAGACTTTGCTCCGGGTATTGCGCCTGTAGTTTTTCGCGGGCCCGGCTGATTCGCATCTTGCAAGCGCTGACCGAGAGGTTGAAGATTTCGGCCAACTCCTGGTAGTCGTAGCCTTCGGCATATTTCAGGATCAACAGTGCCCGGTCTTCTTCGTCCAGCGTTTCCAGCATTTTGGCCAGGTCGAGCGACAGGCCGGGCGACTGCGACTCGCGCACCGGTTGTCGTTGTTCCCAGCTCTCCTCGTCGGTCACGCGTTCCCGTTTCAATCGTCGCCCGCGTCCGCGCCTGAGGGTCAGGCAAGTGCGGACCGCGATCGCATGCACCCAGGTTGCGTAAGCGCTGCGTCCGGCGAACTTCGTCCGGTTGAGGAACAGCCGGACGAAGACTTCTTGCGCCGCGTCGTTCGCGTCCTGCTCGTTGCCCATCAGGCGAAAGCAGATCCGCCAGACGCGCGGCCGGAAGCGTTCGACCAGGGCCACGAAGGCCGGGCCGTCGGATCCTTCGCGAGCCGCCAGGGCCGCCAGTTGCTCGTCGGTTTGCAGGGTCACATCCACGGCTATACCTTGCCGAGCCGCGCTCAGCCGGACCACTTCCGTGTGGCCTTCACACCATTGGTTGCCGGCCGATGATGGGCCGGTCACATTATTTTTCGCTCTCCCCGGTCGCGAGCGGCGCAAGAAACCCTGACATCGGCCGGCTTTACGGCAAATTCTGCCGTCTCGTCCGGTTAAATCGATGATAAACCGCCGGATCGGTCAAGATCAGAGTGGCGCTCCGCCGGCTACGCGGGGCGCTCGCGCTCAATCCCGGGGACTACCATCCCCGGGCATAACAGGGTCAGCGCCTCGGGCGCGACCGCGGGAGCCGCTTGCGGCGCCGGCTATTCGCGAGCCCGGGCCGCGTACAGCTCGGCGAACTCCAAGACCCAGTGGTCGACGAGCTCGGCAAAGACGTTGATGTCGGCGTCGGCCAGCAATTGGAACTGGCTGCGGTTGAAGATCTCTTTGTTGCGCACCGTGCCTTTGGCGGTCAGTTCGAGCACGTGCAGCGAGGAGAAGGGACGCACGGTCAACTCGAGCCGGCTGAAGTAATTCGTCCGGCGGCCGGATTCGATATCCAAGTCGTCGCGGCTGATCGAAGCCCCCCAGCCGCGCTCGCCCACGACCGACTCGTAACGAAAGCCCGGGAAGTGGGCCGGCATCTGGCGCAGGCAATTCTCGATGCGCTCGGACAACTCCAAGCGATACTGCGAGTGCAGCCGCTTGAGCTCCTCCTCGCCCAGGACTTTCTCTTGCTTGGCGCGGGCCCGGGTATCGCCCAGCCGCTGGCCGCGTTCGACGGCTTTTTCCAGTCGCTGTTTGAAGTCCATCATTCGCTCGGCGGAGGTGGCTCGGGGGCTTGCGACTTCTGTTCGATGAATTGCTTGAGGTCGCCAAACGTGCGCAGCGGCTCCTTGCCGGCGATCATGCCGGTGGTCAGCGGCACGACGACTTTGGGCTTCCGCGGCGGACCCGAAAATTTCGGCTTGGGCGGGGATCCTTGCGGCGGTCCACTGTCCGGTCGGCCCCCTTGGCGGCCGCGACGATCCGGCGTGCGCCCGCCGCCGGCTGGCCGGCCGGGCGCCTGGGCGTGCGCGAGGGGGGCGGCGCCTCGCTGACCTGCGCGGCGGCCGCGGCCGCCGCCGGCTCGCCCGCCTCGGTGGCCGCCGCGCCCGGACGCGGCTTGCCCTCGGGCTTCGAGCGGCTGCGGCGCTCCGAGTGCGTGCGCTGTGTACCGGGTGCGATCATCGTCAGCGAGACGCGGCGGCGGGCCTTGTCGATTTCGTGGACCCAGACCTTGACGATGTCGCCGACCGACACGACCTCGTGCGGATCGCGCACGAACTTGTTGGCCAATTGACTGATATGGACCAGCCCGGTGTCGTGCAAGCCGATGTCGACGAAGGCGCCGAAATCGACCACGTTCAAGACCGTGCCGGACAGTTCCATTCCCGGCGACAGATCGTCGAGCTTGATGACTCCTTTTTTGAAGATCGGGGGGGGCAAGTCCTCGCGCGGATCGCGGCCGGGCCGGGCCAGTTGCGCGAGGATGTCCTTGAGCAACATGACGCCGCTGTCCAGCTGGGCGGTCAGCTCCTCGGTCTTGGCCGCGGCGGCCCGTTCGGCCACGCGCCGGCCGACTCCTTCTCGGCCAGATCCGCCACCTGACAACCGATGGATTCGAGCACCTGGCCGGCCAGCGGATAGCTTTCGGGATGAATCCAGGTCGCGTCGAGCGGATTGGCGCCGCCGGAAATCTTCAGGAAGCCGGCCGACTGCACGAACGTCGCCTCGCCGAAGCCGGGCACCTCTTTGAGTTGCTCGCGCGAGGTGAACGGGCCGTGCTCGCGACGATGGTCGTAGACGCGCCGCGCGGTAAGCTGATTGAGCCCCGACACGTAGCGCAGCAGCGCCGGGCTGGCGCTGTTCAGGTCGACCGCCACGAAGTTGACGCACGATTCGACGACCGCGTCCAGCGAAGCGCGCAAGTGCTTGGCCTTCACGTCGTGCTGGTACAGGCCGACGCCGATCGAGGCCGGATCGATCTTCACCAGCTCGCTCAGGGGGTCTTGCAGCCGCCGGCCGATCGAGATGGCGCCGCGGAGCGTCGCGTCGTATTCGGGAAATTCTTCCCGGCCGAGCGGACTGGTCGAATAAACGCTGGCGCCGGCCTCGTTGACGATCACGTAGGCCACGCTCTTGTCCTTGAGCTCTTCGGCCAGCAGCTCGCCCATCAATTCTTCGGTCTCGCGGCAGGCCGTGCCGTTGCCGATCGCCACCAGCGAAAGCTGATGCAGGTCGATCAATTCGACGATCTTGGCCCGGGCTTCCTGCCGCCGCTCGGCCTTGCCGACCAGGTGGATGACGGCCTGGCTGAGCAGTCCGCCGAATTCGTCCAGCGCGGCCAGCTTGCAGCCGCTCTTGAAACCCGGGTCGACCGCCAACACCCGGCGGCCGCGGATCGGCGGCTGCAGCAGCAGATTGCGCAGATTGCGGGCGAAGACTTCGACGGCGTGGGCTTCGGCCCAGTCGGCCATCTCGCGGCGGACTTCGCGTTCCAAGCTGGGAAAAACCAAGCGCACCAGCGCGTCGCGTCCGCAGCCGCGGAGGAAGTCGGCATGGGGATGCTCGGCCGGAACGAGCAGCTCGTCGGCCGCCTGCTGCATGGCTTCCAGATCGGCCTCGACTTTGACCCGCAGCACTTTGGCCTTTTCGCCGCGATTGATCGCCAGCACGCGATGCGGCGGCACGCGGTCCAACTGCTCGGTGTATTCGAAGTAGTCGCGGAAGCCTTGGGCTTTTTTGTCGTCGGGTTCGGCCCGGGCGCTGATCAGCTTGCCGCTGCGCTGCACGATCTTGCGCAGCCGCTGCCGCAAGTCGGCGCGCTCGCTGAAGATTTCGGCCAGGATGTGACCGACGCCCAGCAGGGCATCGGCCGGATTGGCGATTCCCCGATCGAAATTTACGAAATCGGCTGCCCGCAGGTCCAGATCGGCGGCCGAGGAGGCGGCGGCGAGCACCTCTTCGGCCAGGGGTTCGAGGCCGCGTTCGCGGGCCAGCGTGGCCAGGGTTTGCTTCTTGGGCTTGAAGGGCAGATACAGGTCTTCGAGCCGCTTGGTGCTCTGCGCGGCCTCGATCTCGGCGGCCAGGGCTTCGGTCAGCTTGCCTTGCGATTCGATCGAGCGGAGGATGGTTTGCTTCCGCTCGCAGAGCAGCCGCAATTTGCCCAGACGCTGCTGGATTTGGCGGATTTGCTCCTCGTCCAGTCCGCCGGTTTCATCCTTGCGGTAACGCGTGATGAAGGGGACCGTATTGCCAGCATCCAGCAATTCAACGACGCGCTCGACCCGGCCGAGCGGGATTTGCAGATGGCCAGCGATCGGCCCCAGATCGATGGCGAGCGTAGCGATGGTGGCCATGCAAAGGGTGTGCGTCGGCGTGGGAATCGACGCAACAGGTTAGGTCGTTTCGACTTGCTTGTTCGGGCAATCTAGGACCTGGGAGTTTTATTGTCAAGCTTACCGGCAATTCGATTGCTTGCGCCAGCGGCACGATGACGGCCGGTTTCGCGCTCGCCCCGCCACGCGATCTTGCCCCTGTTATCGCGCCAGTGCCGGCCGCCGAAAAAAACCGCAAGATCGACCAAAAACATCAAACCCGGGGTGATTGGTCTGCCGATAACTTCTCGACATCAGGGCGGGCACCGGAGCCGCAAAAAAGCGCGCGATTGCATGTGGCGCTTGCGGCAAGGTCGGCAAGGATTGCCGGCTGACACGAAGTCCTAACGTAAGGAAACGTTTATGGCCCGATCCCAATTGCGTGTCTATCACGGCCCCGAGAACGAAGCTGCCGCCGCGGTCGGCGAAGCGAACAGCCGCCGCGACATGGTCACGGTTCCGCTAGGCGATATCTTTCCGCTGCTGGCCGATGCCGTGCGCAGCGAACGAACCTGGCTGAAGGACTTCGCCGACGACGAGATCACGATTTCCAGCGACTTGTACGAAGTGATCCTGGCGTATCAGCATTATCGCCGGCCCTCGGCCTGATCCGGCACGCCGCCGAAAGCGCACCGTCCACGATCGACAAACCAGCAGCCCGACCGAGCCAGGTCGGGCTGCTGCCGCTTTGTCGCCCGGCGAGTCTTGAAGGCTCGCCTTCCCCGGGTGCAGCCGGCGAATCTATAATGAAGTCAGGCACACATCCTTCGGCCCGTGCCCGCAGTTGGTTAGGAACGAACGAAAAATAACTTCGGCATTGAACTCCTCTCCCTCCAGGGAGAGGGTAGGGTGAGGGTCGGCGAAATGCCGAAGTTATTTTTCGTTCGTTCCCAAAGTCCTGGGCTGAGACGATCCTTTTAGCGAAAGTCGGCACGTGGCGGACCTCGGCTCCCAAAACCCTCTTCCCGTCGATCCTGCCGCCCACGAGACGCCGCTCCCCGATGAACTGAACTCGGGGGTCGATCGAAACACCGTGCTGGACCGGCAGCGGGTGGCCGAGTTGATCGATCAGATCAAGGAATCGGCCGACAAGCTGGCAGGCGACCGCACATCGCGCGGCGACCTGAAACTGCTCAGCCGCACGCTCCGCGAGCTGCGCTACGCGTTCAAGGTCTTCAGCCCTTATCGCTCGCAGCGCAAGGTGACCGTTTTCGGCTCCGCCCGTACGCGTCCCGAGGAGCCGACCTTCGAGCAAGCCGTGGCCTTCGGCCGGGCAATGGCCGAGAACAAATGGCTGGTGGTCACCGGAGCGGCCAGCGGCATCATGGAGGCCGGCCATCTGGGCGCCGGCCGCGAAAACTCGATGGGCCTGAACATCATGCTGCCCTTCGAGCAATACGCCAACCCGGTGATTGCCGGCGACGCCAAGCTCGTACACATGAAGTACTTCTTCACGCGCAAGCTGATGTTCGTCAAAGAGTGCGACGCGGTCTGCCTGTTGCCGGGCGGATTCGGCACGCTGGACGAGGGTCTGGAAGTGCTGACCTTGTTGCAAACCGGCAAGCGCGACATGGTGCCGGTCGTTTTTCTCGACGCCCCGGGGGGCTCGTTCTGGCAGGAATTCCAGGATTTCGTCCGGCACAAACTGCTGGGCGACCGCATGATCGGACCCGAGGACCTGTCGCTCTACAAGCTGACCGACAAGGTCGACGAAGCGGTGGCCGAGATCTTGCAGTTCTTTCGCGTGTACCACAGCATGCGGTACGTGAAGAACAAGTTGGTGCTCAGGCTCAAAGAGCGGCCGAGCGACGAACTGCTTGCCGACATCAACGCCCAATTCACTGACATCTTGAGCGGGGGCGACTTTGCCCTGGGCGGGCCGCTGGGCGAAGAACGGGACGAAGTCGACCTGGCCTCGTACGTGCGGCTGATCTTTCGCTTCAACCGCCGCAGCCTGGGCCGGCTGCGGCAATTGATCGACGCCCTCAACCGCGGCAGCCCGAAATAACGGTCGTCACGTGTCGGCGGCGTGGGTGCGATCCGGGCCGCATAAAGCGCTTCCCGCATGGAGATTCATACTGGAGCTAACCCTATGCAACCGGACAGCTTCGACTACGCTGCGCTCCGCGAAGAATTGCGTGAGGCTGCGCACGATCATTCGCGGCCACACGTTCGGCACATCCCAATGAGCGCTTCTACGCGTTTGCCCTCTACTCCGACGATGGCGCAATGACCGTCATGCCCGCCGCAAACACGGAAGAAGGACTGCAGCGCCGAGCCGACAAGTACAAGTTTTCCAAAGCCGAGCAGTTGGACTATCTGAGATGGGGCACAGGCGAATGGGCGTACGAGGGCGCGGAGGCCGATTATTTCGGCGGCGCAGTGCGAGGCGCTATTCGCGGCCTCGGGTGACGACCGCGACGAAAGCGACTTCAATACCCACCGGCAGCGCGTCTTTGCGGAAATGGTTGCCGCGCTCCAAGAGCTTCAGGCCGAGGGTTTCTTCGGGACGGGAGAGGCGCACGATAAAATCACCGTCTTCTGTACGATAAGCGATTCGTTTGACTCGCAAAAGCTGGAGCGTGAGTCGGTGCGACGACTTAATTCATCGGTTCCGACGAGCCGTTACTGGCAGTAACCGCACGGCCGTTGTTGCTCACCGGCTCGGCGGAAACGACCGACTGCGCGACGCGGGCCCTGGCTACTTCGCGCGAACGTCGTAGCAAAGGATCCGGTCCTGCTCGCGCAGGTAGAGCTTGCCGCCGACAACGACGGGGTGCGACCAACTCGGCCGCTCGCCGCTGCCGGGAACCGTGAACGAACCGACTTCCTCGAAGCCGTCCGGCACCGCTTTGACCAGCGTCATCTTGCCGTTGGCCGAATGGACGTACAGGCACCCGTCGGCCGCGGCCACGCAGGCCGAGCCCGAGCCCGACCCGCGCGACTTCCACTTGATCTCGCCGGTCATCGAGATCGGCGCAAGAAGGGAATGCCGGCGTCGTCCGAATCGCCGAACAAGTAGTCGCCCACCAGGACCACGCCGCCGTGCTTGTTGGCCAGGCTCTTGTTGATCGGGTAGACGGATTCGACCGTGACTTCGTCGTCGGGGCCGGGAATTTGCTTGAGCAGTTGGCCCCCGCGGCCGTAACCGGCCGTGAAGAACACCAGATCGCCGCGCACGATGGGCGTGGGAATTACGGCCGTGGTGTTTTCGATCTCTTTCGACCAGAGCAGCTTGCCGTCCGACGCCCGGACTCCCAAAGCCGCCGCTGGCCGTGGTCTGCACGTAGACGCGCGTGGGACCGATATTGGCGATCACGATCGAGGCATGGCCGGCGCCGCGATCGCCGGGACGAACCGTCTGCCAGATCGGCTCGCCGGTATTCTTATCCAGGGCGACCATCGTCGCTTCTTCGCCGCCGGGCGTGCAGATCAGCCGCGGGCCGTCGATCAAGACCGACTCGCTGTAGCCCCAGCCGTCTCCCTTCTTGCCTTTGAAGTCGGCCTTCAGATCCTTTCGCCAGCGCTCGCTGCCGGTGGCGGCATCGGCACAAACCAGCACGCCTTGGGCGGTGAGCGCGTAGACCAGGTCGCCGTCGACGGTGGGCGTGGAGCGGGAGCTCATCCAGTCGGGCGAACCTTCGGCCCAGGCCGGCCCGGTCTTGAGTTTCCAGAGCTGCTTGCCGGACTGGCGATCGAAGGCCAGCAGGTATTCGTCTTTGTCGTCGGCGGTGGAGGGGGCGTCGCCAAGCGTAAAGATGCGGCCTCCGGCGATCGACAAGCTGGAATAACCCCGCCCGGCCCCTTGCGTCTCCCAGACCAGCGGCGGCCCGCCCTCGGGCCATTTCTGCAACAGCCCCGTTTCCTTGGAAACGGCGGTTCGATCGGTCCCGCGAAAGGTTGGCCAGTCGCCCTCCGGCGCCGCCGCGGCCAGCGCGGCGATCACGTTGAGTGCGAAAACAACAACCAGGTTCGACAAAAGACATCGCATAAGACTACGTCCGCAGCAGGGAGTGAGAATGGTTGAAGACCCCGAGTTTGGATTCTTGTCCGGCGGATTCGGCCCGGGCGATCGAATCCAACCCCCGGGGGCCGGTGCGAAAGCGGGCGAACCAGAGCCGGTTGCAGGTTTCGGCGCAGGAAATCCTGCGGGCGGGAATTTCTTGGTCGGCGGAAAGTCGGGTAGGCAGCGTTGCGGTACGTCCGCATTGTAACCGGCTGCCGGGGCGGTGCCAAATCGCAGGCGCCGCCGGTGATTTGCGGGCGCCGAAAACTTCAGCCGGCGCCGGCCTCATGCACGGCTTCGACCAACGCGATCACATTTTCGACCGGCGTCTGCTGGAGCACGCCGTGACCCAGATTGAAAATGTGGCCGGGCCGGCCCGCCACGCTCTTGAGGATCTCGGCCGCGCGGCGGCGAATTTCGCTCCGCTCGCCCAACAGCACCGCCGGATCCAAGTTGCCTTGCACCGCCCGGTCGTGGCCCACTTGCTGCCAGGCGACGTCCAGGTCGATCCGCCAATCGATGCCGATCACGCTGCTGCCCGCCTCGGCCACCAGCGGCAGCAGCGCCGGATTGCCCGCGGCAAAATGAATCAGCGGCACGCCGGGCGTGATGCTGGCGATGATCTCGCGCGTGAAGGGGAGCACGTAGCGGCGATAGTCGGCCGGCGAGAGCGTGCCCACCCAAGAGTCGAAGAGTTGCACGGCCTGAGCCCCGGCGGCAATCTGCGCATTGAGATAGCGGGTCACCGCGGCCGACAGCTTGCCCATCAGGGCCCGCCAGGCCCCGAGGTCGCGATACATCAGGGTCTTGGTGTGCAAGTAATTCCGGCTGGCGCCCCCCTCGATGGCATAGCTGGCCAACGTAAACGGGGCGCCGGCGAAACCCAACAGCGGAATCTGCGGCGGCAAGCCGGCGCGGGTCGAGCGGCACGGTTTCCATCACGAATTCCAACGGCTCGACACTCTCCAGATCGAGCACGCGATCGACGTCTCGACCCTCGCGCAGCGGATTGTGGATCAGCGGCCCTTCGCCGGCGGAAAATTCGAGATCGAAGCCCATCGGTTCGAGGATCGGCAGCAGGTCGGAAAAGATGATCGCCGCATCGACGCCCAAGCGATTCACGGCCGTGAGCATCACTTCGGCGCAAAGCTGCGGGTTTTTGCACAGCTCGAGAAAAGTGGTGCGGCCGCGGATCTCGCGATACTCGCTCATGTAGCGGCCCGCCTGACGCATCAGCCAGACCGGCGTGCGCTCGACCGGCTCCAGCCGGCAGGCCCGCATGAAGGGGCCCGCGTCCCACGGACCGGCCAGCGGCGATTCCACACCGGGCCCGGCAGCGGACGCCGGCGCGCGGACGATCGGCATGCGCCGGCCGGCCAGCACTTCGCCGGCCCGCTCGGCGGCGAGCGAAACGAGGTGGCCCATCTTGCCGTGCCCGGGCTCAAGGTCGACTTGCAGTTCGAATTCGTGCAGCGTTTCGCTGGTGGTCGGACCGATCGAAGCGATCGCCATCCGCCGCAGCGCACCGCGCACTCGATCGGTCAAGCCCAGCCGGTCGGCCACGCGAAACACGTTCACCACTTGATGACTCGAAGTGAACAAGGCCACGTCGCGCTCGCCGGCCGCGATGGCCTCGATATTGGCTTCCAGCGGCGCGGTGTCCTCGGGCAAGTCCCAACGGTAAACCCGCAGCGGCTGCACGCGGGCGCCCGGGCTTCCAGGCCGGCGATCAGGCTGGCATTCGGCTTGCCGTATTCCTGCAGGCCCACGGTTTGCTGGGCCACCGGCAGCCGGCCGTCGATCGTGGCCAACACTTCCCGCCAGGTGTTCGGCTCGGGCACGCGGATGCTCGGATCGAGGCCCAATTCCTTGAGCACGGCCACGGGCTTGGGTCCGCGGGCGACGGTCGTCACGTCGGAGACGGCGGCCAGGAAACGGTCGCGGTCCACATGCCGCTCGATCTCGGCCAGCAAGTGTCGAATGCCCACGCCGGTCATGAAGATGATGATGTCGATCTGGCCGGTAATCACGCGATTGGCAAAATCGATGGCTTCGCGATTTTCGCCGATGGGCACCTCGCGCATCGAGGGACTGACGTGCGGCCGGCCGCCGGCCCGCTCGATTAGCCGGGCCATCTCCGGCGCGCGGCGGCTCTCGAAGGCCGCCACGCGCAGGCCCTTGAATCCGCTCGAACTCGCTAGAGCATCGCTCATCGGGGGTCAGCAGGGCCCTGGTTTGTGGACCTTGAACGCTCGATGTATGTTACTGGCAACGGTGGCTCAATTGGTAGAGGCGATTCGTCGCTCTCTGCCCGTCGGAAATACTTCAGTGGAACGAAAGGCAGCCCGCACCCGCGAAATGCTTGATCTGAAAAAGGCGATCGCCCGATTCGGCGCCGAAGCGAAAGCGAAGCTCGCAAACCCTGGCGCCACCGGCGAGCCGGAGGATCAACTTCGCCCCGCTGGAGGGGCTATTCGCCGATTTGGCGGAGCTTTGCGGTTTCCAGCGGGAATGGCTCGCGGCGGTCGGCGAATCGTCGCTGTCCACGCTGAAAACGCGCCCGGATTATGCGATCACGTTGCGAAGCGTGCTCGTCGGCTATGTTGAGGTCAAGGCGCCCGGCAAGGGGGCCGACCCACGCCGCTACAAAGGACACGACAAGCAGCAATGGGAAAAACTGCAGTCGCTGCCCAACTTGTTGTACACCGACGGCAACTCGTTCAGCCTCTGGCAGAACGGCGAGCTCGTCGGCTCGATCGTCGAATTGGAGGGTGATCTCCAGACCTCGGGCGCGAGGCTGGCCGCTCCGATCGAGCTCGTCGCGCGGTTTGACAACTTTCTGCGCTGGGAACCGCTGCCGCCCAAGTCGGCCGCAGAGCTGGCCAACGTCTCGGCGCGGCTCTGCCGCCTGCTGCGCGACGAGGTCACTGAACAATTGGCCGAGAAAAGCCCGGCCCTCACCGCGCTGGCCGCCGACTGGCGGAAGCTGCTGTTTCCCGAAGCGAATGACCAGCAATTCGCCGACGGCTATGCGCAAGCCGTCACCTTCGGCTTGCTGATGGCTCGTTCGAGCAACATCCGTCTGGCGGGCGGGCTGGACCAGGTCGGCAAGCAACTCGGCAAGACCAATTCGCTGATCGGCGCCGCCCTGCGCCTGCTCACCGACGAAGTCGGCAACGAGGCCACGCTGAAGACATCGCTCCGGGCGCTGGTCCGCGTGCTCGACGTGGTAAATTGGCTCGCCATCAGCAAAGGAAAACCCGACGCCTGGCTGTACTTTTACGAAGATTTCCTGGCCGTCTACGACAACACGCTGCGCAAGCTCACGGGCTCGTACTACACGCCGCCCGAAGTCGTCGGGCCGATGATCCGCCTTGTCGACGATGTCCTGCGCCGGCACTTTGGCCGCACCGCCGGCCTGGCGTCGTCCGACGTGACGCTGGCCGATCCAGCCGTGGGAACGGGCACGTTCATCTTGGGCGTGTTGCGCCGGATCGCTGCCGATGTCGAGGCCGACCAGGGGGCGGGAGCGGTGCCCCAGGCCATCGATTCGGCCATCGGCCGTTTGGTCGCCTTTGAAATGCAACTTGGGCCGTTCGCGGTCGCTCAGCTTCGCATCTACGCCGAGTTGATCGAGTTGATCGGCAAACCGCCGCGCGCCACCCCGCAGATGTTCGTTACCGATACGCTCGGCAACCCCTACGCCGAAGTCGAGGAACTGGGATCGTTGTACCGCACCATTTCCGAATCCCGGCTGCAGGCCAACGAGATCAAACGGAAAAAACCGATCACCGTGGTGATCGGCAATCCGCCGTACAAGGAAAAGGCCAAGGGACGCGGCGGCTGGATCGAAGAAGAGGCGTTGGCTAAATGGATTCCGCCCGCCGACTGGGACGTGGGCGCGCACGCCAAGCACCTGCGCAATCTGTACGTCTACTTCTGGCGCTGGGCCACCTGGAAAGTTTTTGACCACGACCCGCAGCACGACACCGGCATCGTCTGCTTCATCACCGTGGCGGGCTTTCTCAACGGGCCGGGATTCCAGAAAATGCGCGATTACCTGCGCCGCACGGCCGACCGCATTTGGGTGATCGACTGTTCACCCGAAGGGCATCAGCCCGACGTGCCAACGCGCATCTTTCAGGCCGTGCAGCAACCCGTGTGCATCGTGCTGGCGGCGCGGTCGAAACAGAAGGCGGCCGACAAACCGGCCGACGTCAAATACACGGTATTACCCGCTGGCCGGCGCGAAGATAAATTCGCAGCCCTCGACAAGCTCAAGCTCGCATCGAAGGTCTGGCAGGATTGTTCGACTGATTGGCGGGCGCCATTTCTGCCTGCGGCAACCGGCGACTGGGCCAGCTATCCCGCGCTCGATGAACTGTTCGCCTATAACGGGTCAGGCGTCATGCCGGGGCGAACGTGGATTATCGCCCCGGATGCGGAATCATTGCAGCTCCGCTGGCGGAAGCTCGTCCGTGCGAAACCGGAACAAAAGGAAGACTTGTTCGTGCCTCATCTGAACAAAGGCAAACTGGGGGATCGGCACGTTGATCGCGAAGTTAAAAAAGGGCTGCCTGGATTTGCGGACAATCCGGCTCCGATCGCGAAGGAACGCGGAGATTGCCTCCCCCCGGTTCAATACGGTTTTCGATCGTTCGATCGTCAGTGGATCATTCCCGACAATCGTGTGCTCAATCGCCCCAACCCGGAATTGTGGCGGTCTCACGGCAAACGACAAGTTTATCTAACGGCACTGAACCGGACGTCGCCTAGTTCCGGTCCTACGTTCACTTTTTCCGCCGCAATTCCGGACCTGGACCACTACAACGGCCGCGGCGGTCGGGTTTTCCCATTATGGCGTGACGCCGCCGCCACGCAGCCGAATCTGCCGCCGAAGCTGCTGGAGTTCTTCACGAAGAAGTACAAGACGTCCGTGACTGCCGAGGATTTTCTGGCGTATCTGGCCGGCATAGCGGCCAATCCAGCCTACACGGCGCGGTTTCATGCCGACCTGGCTCAACCGGGCTTGCGCATTCCCCTCACGGCGCAGCCGAAATTGTTCCAGCAGGCCGTCGAGTTGGGCCGGCGGGTGATTTGGCTGCATACCTTTGGCGAGCGGTTTGCCGACCGGAAGGCGGATCGCCCGCCGGGACCGCCGCGTCTGCCGAAGGACCAAGCGCCGCGCATCCCCAAAGACGGCGCCATCCCGGACGATGCCGATTCCATGCCAGACGAAATCGAATACGATGAAACGAAGCGCCGCTTGTTGGTCGGAACGGGCTTCATCGACGACGTACCACCTGCGGTGTGGCAGTACGAAGTATCGGGCAAGCGCGTGTTGACGCAGTGGTTCAGCTACCGTAAGAAGAACCGCGAGCGGCCGATCATCGGCGACCGCCGGCCGCCGTCCAAGCTCGGCGAGATTCAACCCGACCACTGGCTGGCCGAGTATACGACCGAACTGCTCAACGTGCTGCACGTGCTGGCGCTGCTCGTGGAGATGGAACCTGCCCAAGCCCAACTATTGGAGGCGATTTGTGGAGGAGAAACGCTTGATTACCGTCGATGAGCTGCGAGCCGCCGGGGCCCTGGACGTGCCCGCGGCCTGGCGGAAGTCGCTCGGGTGCCAGGAAGGGCGCGACCTGTTTTCTGATTTGATTGACGACGACGCCCCCCGCACCGATGAGCCGCCGCTTTCGGCGGACGAACCCGCGTGACTGATTCCGAAACACCGTCGAGACTCGGCACTTTGAATTCCACCGCGACCGAACCGTTCGAAGAGCTGCGCTCCGCCATCGCCGGCGGCGACGTGGCCAAGACGCTGGACCACCTGGTGGAACTGCTGCGCCGCGACCGGCGCCATCACGAGCTGTTCGACGCGCTGCTGATGCGCGGCCGGCTGCGGCTGGGTCTGCCGGTCGTGCTGGCCGGTTCGCTCGACGACCTGGCAGAACCGCTCCGCGGCCAGGTGGAGCAGGCTTACATCGCGGCCTGCCGTGAAGTGGGGCTGGCGCTGGCCTCGGCCGGCCAACTGCGCGAAGCCTGGATGTACTTGCGACCGGTCTCCGATCCGGCCCTGGTGGCCGAAGTGCTGGAAAAAATCGAGCCGAATGACGAGAACCTGCAAGACCTGATCGAGATCGGCGTTCACGAGGGCATGGCGATTCCGCTGGGCTACCGCCTGGTGCTGGAAAAGTACGGCACCTGTAATGCGATCACCATGTTCGACGGCGTGATCGCCGGCCGCCCGCGCCGAGATCAGCAGGCGGCCGCCGACTTGCTCGTGCGTCATTTGCACCGCGAACTAGTGGCCAACCTGCGGGCCGACATCCAGCGGCAGGAGGGGACGGACCCGGGCGGTCAATCGTTGGCCGAATTGGTGGCCGATCGCGACTGGCTGTTCGGCGAGCACAATTACCACGTCGATACGACGCACCTGGCGTCGGTCGTCCGTTTTGCGCGGGTGCTCGAGGATCCGGCCGCCTTGCGTGTGGCGCTCGATCTGACGGCCTACGGACGACGGTTGCATCGGCAGTTCCAATTTCCCGGCGAAGAGCCGTTCAAGGACACGTATCCGGCCCATGCCTTGCTCTTCGGAGCGATGCTTGGCGAGGACACCGAGGATGCCCTGACGTATTTCCGCACCCGCGCGGAAGAGCTTGGCAGCGAGCAAGCCGGCACGTTGCCGGCCGAGGTCTACGTGGCCTTGCTTTCGCATTTGGAGCGCCACGACGAAGCGCTGGCGGCCGCGGCCCGCTGGCTGCCGCCCGGCACGCGTGCGACGGGCTTTGCGCCGAATCTGATGGCGCTCTCGCGACGGGCCGGCCGCTTCGACCGCTTGATTCAAGTCAGCCAAGAGCGGGGCGATCTGGTCGGATTTGCCGCCGGGCTGGTCGAGCAGGCGCGGCAGCAGGCGACGACGGCCGCCGGAGAAGCGACGCCCGGGCAAGGTGCCGCCGGCGCGACGAGGCCGGTTGATCGCTCAGGAGCGCACGAAAAATAACTTCGGCTGATGGCAGACCCTCACCCTACCCTCTTCCTGGGGGGAGAGGGGTTGCGGGCGGAAGTTATTTTTCGTTCGTGCCGCTGCGGCCGGGCGGAACGCGTGGCCCACGCTTTGCCCGGCGGCGATCGGTAAAGTCGATAAAAAAAGTCTGCCCGGAAGTTTCCTTCCGGGCAGACCGTTTTGACACACTTGAACCAGTCAGCTTAGTCGCGGTGAACGACCTTGCTGGCGGTCACGACCCGACGCCGGCTCTGAATCGAAGCCGAGGGATCGGCAGTCGGAGCGGGGGGCATCGGAGCGGCATCCGGAGCGGCCGAGGTGGCCGGGGCCGAAGCACCGCAACCGCAACCGCAAGCCGGGGCAGCAGCGGCAGCACAGCCACAGCTAGGAGCAGCAGCGGCACAACCGCACGAGGGAGCCGAGCCGCAACCGCAGCTCTTCTTGCAGCAGTGGTGACCAGCAAACAGACCCTGGAGCAAGCCATGATGGCAGCAGCTCTTCTTGCAGCAGCTTCCGCAAGAGGGAGCGGCACAGCCACAGCTCGGGGCGGCGGCACAGCCGCAGCTCGGAGCAGCCGCTTCGCAAGCCGGGGCAGCGGCACAAGCCGGTTCAGCCGGAGCGGCACAACCGCACGAGGGAGCGGCACCGCACGAGGGAGCCGAACCGCAACCGCAAGACGACTTGCAGCAGCTCTTCTTGCAGCAGTGGTGGCCGGCAAGCAGACCCTGGAGCAAGCCATGATGGCAGCAGCTCTTCTTGCAGCAGCTTCCGCAAGAGGGAGCCGCACAGCCGCAGCTGGGAGCAGCGGCACAAGCCGGTTCACAAGCCGGAGCGGCCGCACAAGCCGGTTCGGCGGCGCAGGCCGGAGCCGCGCAAGAGGGTTCGCAACCCTTGTCGCAACCGCACGACGGTTCCGACGTCTGGCAGCAGCTATTGCAGCCGCAGTCATTCAGGCCAAGCATGCGTTCCAGGAGCTCATAACCGAAGCCCCGTCCGCAAAGGCCTACGCTGACTACTAGCGCTCCAAAAACAATGTTCCATTTCATCGAGCAACGTCTCCTTTACGACGGAACTGCGGATAGCGGCTCCCACTTCGGCATTCCGAGCGCGGTCTCGTCGCGCTTGCTCTGGAAAAGCAAGCTCGAAAGACTTCCGTCGGGCGGGTTAGTCCGGCATGGCGCCGGGCAGACTCGTTGGCGGGTACGCTGGCATTTGCCAGGCGGGGGAAGGTGGGTCGGAACCAGCAGTTCACACGGTTTGTTGCGCCAGGACCGGTCGAGCCAATCCTTGACTCGAAAAGTCCGATCCGGTTGCCCTGACGCGCCCTTTGACGTGCCTGGCGGCACGCGATCCTCGGGTGATAACACCTACCGTATCGGCTTGCTGTCTTAGAGCCCTTGAGACCGGCGGAAGTAATTTTCTACAAGTGGTTTACAACAACCGTTACGCAAACATTGACGCCCCCGTAGGCGAGTGAAACCTTGCCGGATGTAGCCCCTGCCTCGGCCTGCCCCGGCCACCGCGGGCATGTGGATTTTCGCCTTCGGCAATTTGTACCGACCGATCGCCGCGGCCGGGCCAACGCTAGCAAGCAGAATCAAAAAAAGTCGCCCACACATTCCATCCGCCGCGACGCTGCCGTGCTCGATTATTCCCGCGGCAAACCGCGGCACTCGCCGCCGCATGGGGTGGCTCATCCGCCCGCCATGTCGGGCTTCGATCCTTGCCCGGCGCCGCGGACTGGCGTATCCTGAACTGCTGGCTGGCCCCACCCCAGAAAGAAAATGCCTGCCGGCGCACCGGTCTGATTCCGGGCTTCGGCAGACTCACGGCCCGAACACCCGAAGGCCGAACGTCCCAGCGCCCCGTGCGCGAGCCGCATCCGGCCTGAATCCGGTTTCGCCGGTCCCTGGCAATTGACGCGAGGAATCGCGTAGGCTGATACCTGTTTGAACAACTACCACTTGGATCTTCGCTCTCGAGACCCCAACGAAACCGGCCAACTGGAAAGTGACGTCATGCGATCAAGCCGTGACAATCGTGTCGTCTGCGCGTTGGTTCTGTCGCTGGTTGCCGCCCAGGCCGCCTGCGGGGCGCCGCTGGCAAAAGTGCTGCCGGTGCGCAGAGCCGGCGCCGGCCGGCAAGCCGATTCCGGCCGGGCAGGTGCAAGTGCAGGTCAATGTCTCCCTGGTCGCCGTGCCCGCCAAGGTCGACTCGCTCGACTGGCCCAGTTGGCGCGGACCGGAGCAGAACGGCATCTCGCGCGAGAAGGATCTGATCGATCGCTGGGACTTCAACGATGACCAGGCGGGCAATGTGCTTTGGAAGAGTGCCGATCTGGCCACGATCTCCAGCCCCATCGTGCTGGGCGGAAAGCTCTACACGCTCGCCCGGCACGAACCGGGAACACATCGCGAGCAGGAGAAAGTCGTTTGCGCCGACGCGTTAACCGGCAAGATCCTTTGGGAAAACAAGTTCAACGTGTATCTGTCGGACGTGCCGGCCGAGCGCGTCGGTTGGTCCAGCTGCGTCGGCGATCCGGCCAGCGGGCGGATTTATGCCCTGGGCGTGTGCGGGCTGTTCCAATGCCTCGACGGCAACACCGGCAAGACCATCTGGAGCCGGTCGCTCAGCGAAGAGTTCGGCCTGCTCAGCACCTACGGCGGGCGAACCAACGTGCCGGTCCTGTTCGAGGACAAAGTCGTCATCAGCTCGGTCATCACCAACTGGGGTGAACTAGCCAGGCCGGCGCATCGTTTCATGGTGTTCGACAAGAACAACGGCGAAGCGATCTGGATCAACGGCACCCGGCTCGCTGCCGGAAGACACCACCTACAGCACGCCGTTCGTCCAGGTGCTCAAAGGGCAGGCCGCCATGACCTTCGGTTCCGGCGACGGCGGCGTTTGGGCCTTGCAGCCGCGGACCGGCAAACCGATCTGGTGGTTCATGCTCTCGCGCCGCGGGCTGAATGTCTCGCCCGTCGTCAGCGACGACAAGGTCTTCATGGCCCACGCCGAAGAGAACATGGACAACGTCACGCAAGGCGCGATTGTCCGCATCGACGGCACCGGCTCCGGCGACATTACCAAGACGGGCGAGGATTGGCGGGCCGCGGGCATGGATGGCAAGAGCTCGCCGCTGCTGGTCGACGGACGGCTCTATGCCTGCGACGACGGCGGCAAGATGTTCGTGCTCGCTGCCCAGACCGGCCAGGAAATTTGCAAACCGGCCAAGCTGATCGGCACGATCGTGCGTTCCAGCCCCGTGTACGGCGACGGCAAAATCTACATCTCGACGACCAGCGCCTGGCACATCTTTCAACCCACCCCAGACGGCGTCAAGCTGATCCACAAGCTGAGGCTGAGCGAAGAGGACGAGGTGTCGGGCTCGCCGGCCATCTCGCACGGGCGGATCTATCTGCCCACCGGCGGACACATGTATTGCCTGGGCCGCAAGGATCAAAAACCCTCGGCCGACGAGCGCCCCGCGCCACCGCCGGAAACGCCGGCCGGCAAAGACGACAAGCCGGCTCAAGTACAAGTCACCCCCTGCGACGTGCTGCTGCGGCCGGGCGACACGCGGCAGTTCGTCGTCAAGCTCTACAACGCCCGCGGCCAACTGCTGAAACAAACCCCGGCCCAATTCACGCTCGACGGGCCGGGCGAAATCGACGCCAGCGGCAAGTACGTCGCGGCGAGCCCAGCGCGGCACACTGGCACGATCGTCACGGCTAAGGTGGGGGACCTGACGGGACAGGCGCGGATCCGCGTCGTGCCGCCGCTCCCCTGGAAGTTCGACTTCAGCGACGGCCAGGTGCCGGCCACCTGGATCGGCGCACGCTATCGCCACCAAACCCGCGAGGTCGACGGCAACAAGGTGATGGTCAAGGTGACGACGATTCCCAAGGGAACGCGGAGCCAATCGTGGATGGGCCCGACCGATCTGCACGACTACACGATCCAGGCCGACGTGTTGGGCGTGCCGGCCCAGGCACCGGGTAGCGACGTCATTAAGCTTGCCGACGCGGGGCTGATCGCCCAGCGCTACACGCTCGACCTGATGGGTGCCAGCCAGCAAGTGCAGATCCGCTCCTGGACGCCGCAAATCGACACCCGGTTTTCCAAGTCGGTTCCCTTCGCCTGGAAGCCGAACACCTGGTACACGATGAAATTCCAGGCCGTTACCGCGGGCAGCACGACGCTGCTCAAGGGCAAAGTCTGGCCTCGCGACGAAAAGGAGCCCGACGCCTGGACCGTCGAAGCGGTCGACGACACGGGCAACCTGAACGGCAGCCCGGGCCTGTTCGGAAACGCCAACGAGGCCGAGATCCTGTACGACAACATCCTCGTCACGCCGAATGGACCGTCGGCTACCGCAGCGGCCGGCGAATAGCCGCGCACGCGCTGGCGCCCGCAAAGCGACCCGGCCTTTTTCGAACTCCTACCTGCCAAACCGCTACCTGCCAAACCGCCACATGCCAGCCCCCCGTTGCCGGAGTTAATGCCTGCTATGAGCTGTTTCATTCGGCCTGCCGTGATCGGAGCGACGTTTGCGCTCTTCGCCCTTTGGAATTCTCTGCCGGCCGCTGCGCCGACCGCGTGTTCGCGCTGCGGCCAAGAATGCGGCCGTCGCCAGGAACTCCACGGCCAAGAATGCGGCCGCGAGGAGCACGGCGGTCAAGAACGCGGCGGTCAAGTCGGAGTCGCCCAAGACGCCGGCCAAGTCGGACGAGAACTCGAATCCGCCCGTCGGTATCGGGCCAGGCGATTGGGGGCAGTGGGGCGGCTCGTCGCTGCGCAACAACACTCCCAATGGAACCGACATTCCCAGCGAGTGGAGCGTCGGCGGGTTTGACGACAAGACGGGCGACTGGAAGAAGGACAAGGCCAAGAACGTCAAGTGGGTGGCTCGGCTCGGCTCGCAATCGTATGGCAACCCGGTCGTGGCCAATGGCCACGCTTACGTCGGCAGCAACAACGGCGCCGGGTACTTGAAACGCTATCCGGCCAGCATCGATCTGGGCGTGCTGCTCTGCTTCGACGAGACGGACGGCAAGTTCCTCTGGCAGCACTCGAACGAAAAATTGCCCACCGGCCGCGTACACGACTGGCCCATGCAAGGCGTCTGCTCCGCGCCGCTGGTCGAAGGCAAACGCCTGTGGTACGTGACCAACCGCGGCGAGGTGATCTGCCTGGACACCGAGGGTTTCCACGACGGCGTCGACAACGGGCCGGTGCAGAACGAATTGGGCCGGCTGTTCGAGATCGTCAAGAACGAAGATCCCGCCAAGGACAAAGTCGCCGGCCTGCTCGACGAGCTCAAGCAGGGCAAGATCCCCGCATACCTGGCCGACGAATTCAAAGCCGCCGGCTTGTCCTTGCCAGATGCGCCAAGCTGGAGGCGACCAAGGCCGGCTATTCGATCACGTTTGCGGGCAAGAAGTCGCCGCGCGAAGCCCAGCTCCGCACGGAGGGGCCCAAGCTTGTGGCCTACAAGGTCATCGGGGTCGAGGACACCGACGAGGCGGACGTCATTTGGAAGCTCAACATGATGAAGCAACTGGGCGTCTCACAGCACAACATGGCCAGTTGCTCGGTCACCGCGGCCGGCGATCTGCTGTTCGTCAACACGTCCAACGGCGTCGACGAAGGGCATATCAATCTGCCGGCCCCCAGCGCCCCCAGCTTCGTGGCCCTGGACAAGAACACCGGCAAGGTCATCTGGACCGACAATTCGCCCGGCACCAACGTGCTGCACGGCCAGTGGTCGAGTCCGGCGTATGCCGTGCTGGGCGGAGTGCCGCAAGTGCTGTTCGGCGGCGGCGACGGCTGGTTGTATAGCTTCAATCCCAAGGGCAGCAAGGACGGCAAGTCGGAATTGCTCTGGAAATTCGACTGCAATCCCAAGGAGTCGAAGTACGTGCTCGGCGGCCGGGCCAACCGCAACCACTTGATCGGCACGCCGGTCGTCAACGGCGGCCACGTGTTCATTGGCGTGGGCGAGGATCCCGAGCACGGCGAAGGCGTGGGCCATTTCTACTCGATCGATCCGACTAAGCGCGGCGACGTCAGCCTCGAGCTGGCGTTCAAACTGCCGGACCTCACCAAGCCCGATCCCGCACCGCCGCAACCAGGCGGTTATCAAAGAGGAGGGCGAAGTCGCCCGGCCCAACCCGAATTCGGCCGCCGCCTGGCACTACGCGTTCTTCGACGCCAACAAGAACGGCAAGGAGGAGTTCGAGGAGACGATGCACCGCACCTGCGGCACCGCGGCCATCAAAGACAACCTGCTGTTCGTGGCCGACTTCAGCGGACTGGTCCATTGCCTGGACGCCACCACGGGCGTGCCGCACTGGACCCACGACATGCTGGCCGCCAGTTGGGCGTCGCCGCTGATCGTCGACGGCAAGGTGTATATCGGCGACGAGGACGGAGACATTTGCGTTTTCGAGCTTTCGCCCAAGCTGAACTTGATTTCCGAAGTCAACATGGGCAGTTCGGTCTACACCACCCCGATCATCGCCAACAACGTGCTGTACATCGCGAACAAAGATCACTTGTTCGCCATCGAGTCCGGAAAGAAATAGTCGCTCGATGGCCAAACATGTGTTGAGCGTGGGTCAATGCGGGCCGGACACGGCCACTCTGGGCGCCTTCGTCGAGCGGCATTTTTCCGCTCTCCTAGCCACCGCCGACACCGGCGACGAAGCGCGCGCAGCGCTGGCGGCGGAAAAATTCGACCTGGTGTTGGTCAACCGCAAGCTCGACATCGACTACAGCGACGGGATCGAGATCATTCGCCAAATCAAGGCCGATCCTCGCTTCGCCGCCATCCCCTGCATGCTCGTGACCAATTATCCTGAACACCAGCAGGCCGCCGTGGCGGCCGGTGCCGAGCCGGGTTTCGGAAAGCTCGAATACGGCCGGCCGGAAACGTGCGCCAAGCTGGCCCGGTTCTTGGAGTAGCTTCGCAGCCCAGTAGCCGACGGCTGCCGGTCGCATGCAACCCGTCGGGTCCGCTGCGCGGGCCAAATGCCCGGCCGTTTGACGAAGCCTGTAGGGTCCGCTGCGCGGACCGAAGACCCGGCCGTTTGACGAAGATGGTCCGCACAGCGGACTCTACAACACTCAATCGGGCCCTACGGCACACGCGCCGCCAGCAAGGTCGGGGCGGCGTGGCCGGGAATCGGCTCCCAGTCCAACGGCGCGGCGTCGGCCGGAATCAGCACCGTCTCGCCACGCTGAAACGTGCGGCCGTAACCCGTCGCTTCGCTCGATA
Organism: uncultured Planctomycetia bacterium; assembly: GCA_963699445.1. GTDB lineage: Bacteria > Planctomycetota > Planctomycetia > Pirellulales > PALSA-1355 > CAWCAX01. The sequence continues at coordinate 137,678 of CAVOTX010000008.1, read as the reverse complement.
AGTGCGCCGCCCCCTTGAGCACCATCCAGATCGAAAGCTGGCCGGCCAGCGGCTGCCGGAAGGCGGCCGACGGCCAATAGCTGCGCCAGCTCGAAGTACCGACAACGCACCAGCTCTTCGCCCGTGACGCCAGGTGGCAAAGCAAGTAGCGGCTCGGGCACGATCGGGCTGGCCGGACCTGCATTCCAATCGATCGATGCCAGCGCCTGCGCGACGTGCAATTGCCGCGGGCGTCCGTCTGGCCCCGGCCGATTCCAATCGAACAGGCGAAACGTCGCATCGCTCGACTGTTGCACCTCGGCCATGAGCACGCCGCCGCCCACCGCGTGGACGGTGCCGGCCGGCAGGAACAAGCAGTCGCCGGGCTGGGGCACGAAGGAGTGCAAACATTCGGCCACGGTTCCTTCTGCCAGATGGTCGGCCAGATCCTCGCGCGTCACACCGGGCTTCAGCCCGGCGTAAATCCGGGCCGTCGGCTCCGCAGCCAAGATGACCCAGGCTTCGGTCTTGCCCGACTCGTCGGCCGAGAGCTGCGCGGGCCAGATCGTCCGTCGGATGCACCTGCACCGAAAGCAGTTCGTGGCAGTCCAGGAACTTGACCAGCAGAGGAAACCTGGCCGGCGGGGCGCGGTGCGATCCATAAAGCTCACGCGCGTGATCGCTCCAAAGCTGTGCGAGCGTGGCCCCGCGCAGCGGCCCTTCGATCACGCGGCTCTGGTGGTGCGGATGTGCGCTGATTTCCCAGGCTTCGCCATACGTTCCTCCAGGCAGCGCCTTTCCCAATTCGGCCAGCCGGCGGCCGCCCCAGACCTGCGGCCGACAATACGAATCGAACACCAACGGATCCATGACACCTCTCACCCTGATTTTCCAGCCGAATCGACGCACGGGACTGCCGCCATTAGGTTGGCAGGTTCGATTATAGCCTGACTCTGGCACGCCCTGTCGGTTTCCGGGAGAATGCCTGACTGTTCGTACGCGGGGCAGTTCCGATCGCCGGGAAAAGGCGTTCGACTTTTCGCTTGCCAAGACGGCGCCAGCCCATGAAACCAACGACTACGATCTTTTGCGGCAACATCGTCCTCGACGACCGGGTCCTGCCCGGCGGGGCCGTGCGAGTGGCCGAGGGCCGGATCGCCGCGGTGGGCGGCGCGGCAGCGGCCGGGGCCAGTGCGCCCGGGGTTGGGACGGTCGAGCGGGTCGACGCCGGCGACGGATATATTGCTCCCGGCTTCGTTGATATCCACGTGCATGGCGGAGCGGGCGCCGATTTCATGGACGGCACCGACGCGGCGTTCGCAGCGGCCTTGACCGCTCATGCCCGGCACGGAACGACCAGCCTGGCCGTGACGACGACGGTGGCTCGGCACGATCAGATCATGACCGTGCTGGAAACGACGCGCCGCTTCCGCCAGCGGCCCGATGCTCCGGGCGCCCGCGTGTTGGGGGCCCATTTCTATGGCCCGTACTTTCGCTATGAAGCTCGCGGGGCTCATCCGGGCGGGGCCATCCGCGCGCCGGTCGCCGCCGAGTATTCGCAGTATCTGGAATATGCCGATTCGCTCGTCACTTGCACCGTCGCGCCCGAACTGCCCGGCGCCAGCAGTTCGTCGAGGCCTGCACGGCCAGGGGCGTGCGGACCAACGCCGGGCATTCCTGGGCCACGTTCGCCCAGATGGCCGAGGCGGTGCGCTGGGGCGTGCGGCATGTCGACCATCTGTATTGCGCCATGTCCGACAAGAGCAAGCTGCGGCAATTTCAGATGTATCCCATGCAAGGCGGCCTGCTCGAAGCCACCTTGTACTTCGACGAGCTGACGACCGAAGTCATCGCCGACGGCAAGCACCTGTCGGCCGATCTGCTGCTCTTGGCCCTGAAGATCAAAGGCCCCGACCGGTTGGCCTTGGTGACCGACTGCAATCGAGCGCCTGGACATGCCCGACGGTCCCTACGTGATTGGCCCGCTCGACGGGGGCGAGCCGCTCGTCCGCCGGGACGGTGTCGGGCTGATGCCCGACGGGCAGGCGCTGGCGTCGAGCGTCGAAGGCATGGATCACATGGTCCGCACGTTTTTCGCGCTGACCGCCCGGCCGCTGTGGGAGGTCGTGAGGATGGCCTCGCTGACTCCCGCGCGGATTGCCGGCTGGGAGTCCGAGATCGGCAGTCTGTCGGTCGGAAAGCGTGCCGACGTGCTGGTGCTCGATCGGAATTTGCGCGTGCAGCGGGTCTTTCGCGAAGGGGTGGAAATCAAGGGGCCTTGAGCGGGGCCACCGCCGCTGGTCGACCTGCCAACGACCGACTCGCGATGCCCGGCGGCCGGGTGCGAGGCCCGTAATCTGCCGGGCAAGTCCCTTCCGGTTCCCGCGAGCCGCTCGCATAATACGAGCATAAGATCGACGCGACCCGAGAGACCCCCTACGCATGTGGCCCGATTCCGCCGAAACGCAACGCTTGCTCCAGCAGGCCCTGGATGGGGATCGGCAGGCCGTTGACGGATTGATGATGCGGCATCGCGAGGCGCTGGTGCGGCTGGTGGCCCTGCGGTTGGATCGGGCCATCGCCCGCCGCGTCGATGCCAGCGACATCGTGCAGGACGTGCTGGTCGAAGCCAATCGCCGGCTCGACGATTACCTGCGCGAACGCAAGATGCCGTTCCATCTTTGGCTGCGGCAGATCGCCCAGGACCGGATGATCGACGCCCATCGCCGCCATCGCGGGGCGGCGCGGCGGAGCATCGACCGCGAACAACCGCTGGCCGGGCCCGAGCTGTCGGACCGCTCGGCCATGGACCTGGCGGCCATGCTTCGCGACCGCGAACTGACGCCGGCCGCCGCGGCCACGCGACGCGAGCTGCAACAGAAGTTCCGCACGGCCATCGATCAGCTCGACGAGTCCGACCGCGAAGTCATTCTGATGCGACACTTCGAGGAATTGTCCAACCAGGAAGTGGCTCAGGCCCTCGCGTTGAGCGAACCGGCCGCGGGCATGCGCTATTTGCGGGCAATCCGCCGGCTGCGCGTGATCCTCGATGCCTCGGGCAGCGAAAGCGGCGCGTCATGAACGGCTGGCGGTCGGAAGAGTCCTTGGCGCCGGGCGACGAGCCAGCCACGCGCGACGAGCGGCTGGCTGCCATCCTGGTCCGGCTGGCCGACGCGGCTGCCGCCGGCGGGGCGGCCGACGTCGACGCGGCTGCCCGCGCTCAGCCCGATCTGGCCGCCGAACTGCGCGAGCTGTGGGGGGCCATGTTCGTGGCCGCGGCAGCCGCCAGCGCCAGCCGGCACGACGAGCCCGACGGCGAATCCCCGGCGGCCGATGCCGCGTTCGACCAGCCGACCAGCGACCTGGCCGGTGCCGGAGAGTCGCCGGCCGGCGAATCGTCGGACTCGCCGGGGCGCGCGGATCGCCGGGCTCAGTTTCCGCGGCGGTTTGGCGATTACGAATTGCTCGCGGAACTTGGACGCGGCGGGATGGGCGTGGTGTACAAGGCCCGGCAGTTGAGCCTGGGCGCACGGTGGCGCTGAAGATGATCTTGCGCGGCGAATTGGCATCGCCGGCCGACCTGGCCCGATTTCAGGCCGAAGCACAGGCGGTGGCGCGGCTCGACCATCCGCATATCGTGCCGGTGTACGAAGTGGGCGAGCACGATGGGCAGCCGTACTTCACGATGAAGTACGTCTCGGGCAGCACGCTCGCCCGGCGGCTGGCCGAAGGGCCCGTGAGCGCCGCCGACGCGGCCACGCTGCTGGCTCCGGTGTGCGAAGCGATCCACTATGCCCACGAACGGGGCGTATTGCACCGCGACCTGAAACCCTCGAACATCCTGATGGACCGCGACGGCCGCTCGCTGGTGACCGATTTCGGCCTGGCCAAACGGATCGAGGGGGATTCGCGGCTGACGACGACCGGCGCGATCATCGGCACCCCTTGCCACATGGCGCCCGAGCAAGCCGCCGGCCGCCGCGGGCAGGTCGGGCCGGCCAGCGACGTTTATAGCCTGGGCACGATCCTTTACCAGATGCTCACCGGCCGACCCCCATTCCAGGCCGCCTCGCCGGTCGATACGGTGCTGCTGCTGTTGGAACAAGAGCCGCTGCCGCCGCGGCTGCTCAATGCCCGAGCCGATCGCGAGCTGGAAATGATCGCGCTCAAATGCCTGCAAAAACCGCCGGAGCTGCGTTACGCGACGGCCCAGGCTTTGGCCGACGATCTGCGAGCGTTTCTGGCCGACGAGCCGATTGCCGCCCGCTCGGGCCTGTTCAGCCAGGTGCTGGCCCGCTGGTTTCGCGAGACGCATCACGCCACGGTGCTGGAGAATTGGGGCGTACTCTGGATGTGGCATAGCCTGGTGCTGCTGGTGCTGTCGCTGGCGACTAATTGGCTGCAGTGGCGCAATCAGACGTCGCCCTGGCCCTACTTGGGTTTGTGGGTGGCCGGCCTGGGGGCGTGGGCCGGCATTTTTTGGGCCTTGCGCCGCCGGGCCGGGCCGGTGACGTTCGTCGAGCGGCAAATCGCCCATGTCTGGGCAGCCAGCGTGATCAGCATTGCCGGTTTGTTTTGCGTCGAGATCGTGTTGGGGCTGCCGGTGCTGAGCCTGTCGCCGATCATCGCGCTGACCAGCAGCATGGTGTTCGTGGCCAAGGCCGGCATTTTGACCGGCAAGTTCTACGTGCAGGCCGCGGCGCTGTTTGCGACCGCCTTGGCGATGGCCTGGTTGGAGCGGGAGGGCATCCGCGTCGGCATCACGCTGTTTGGCGTCGTGTCGGCACTGTGTTTCTTCGTGCCCGGCCTGAAATACTACCGCCAGCGGCGCACGGCGGAGCGGGACGAGGGACGTTGAAATGTCGGTTTAAGTCCGCTCCCAGGAGAGCAGAAACCGGCACGGCCAGCAGCGCCACGAGACGAATCGGCGTCAGGTCCGCGTCCACGCACATCTGGCGCATCTCGGCCATCGTGAAGGCGCCGGCCACCGAGCGCGGCCCGTCGACGTGCACGACCGGCGAGCGCGTGATCAGCCGGCAAACGGCCTGGGCCAGCAGATATCCGGCCGTGCTGCGGCGCAGATCGTTCACCACCACCAGCCGGCGGGCGGTCTGCGACATGGCGGCCAGCAGTCGGACAGCGTCGGCCCGCGTCAGATGGTGTAAGAACAGCGACGTCACGATCACGTCGAAATCCGCGGGGAGCGCAGCGTCGACGACATTGCCCACGCGAAATTCCACCTCGGCACGCTCGGCCAGGGCCAGCGAGCGGGCCTCGGCGACTGCCACGGCGCTCATGTCCAGGCCCACGATTTCGAGGGGTAAACCCTCGCGCTGGCGCGGCGCCAGATGCCCAGCGTCACGTCGCCGCCGCCGCTGGCCACGTCGAGCACGCGCAAGGGGCGGTCCGGCTGGCTGCGCGCCAGCGGCCGGATCGCCGACCAGACGACGGCCGCCGTGCGGCTGAGCACGTTGACGCGGCGCAGGGCGACCAGCGCCTGAGCGTGGCTCTGGGGGTCCAGATCGGGCGCGTCCATCAACTCGGGCTGTAGATTGCGCTCGCCGAGTGGCGTCATGCACATGGGTTCGTCACCGGTCGATCCATCACGCCTGGCTGAATTTGGCGCGGCCGTCAAGATATCCGCGATCACGTCGCCCGCCGGCACCACCGGGAATGGCCGGCCCAAGTTGTCGTGCAATTCGAAATCCTTGGCGATGCCCAGCGTGTGATAGATCGTCGCCACGACGTCGGCGGGAGTGACGGCCCGGCTCAAGGGCAGGCTGCCGGTACGGTCGCTTTCGCCGAAGACATGTCCGCCTTTGATTCCGCCGCCGGCCATCATCAAGCCGTAGCACGAGTTCCAGTGGTCGCGGCCGGCGCCGTTGTTGATCCGCGGGCTGCGTCCGAACTCTCCCATGACGACGACCAGGGTTCGCTCGAACATGCCGCGGACGACCAGATCGTCGAGCAGCGCCGACACGGCGGCATCCAGTTGCGGCAGCAATTCCTGTTTGAGCCGGGCGAAATTATTGCCGTGCGTGTCCCAAGTGGCGTTGGCGTCGGGCGCCCAGGAGATGCAGGCGACTCGGCTGCCCGCTTCGATCAGCCGGCGGGCCAAGAGCACGCTTTGCCCGTAGATATTGCGGCCGTACGATGGCGCAGCTCGGGTGGTTCCTGATCGATGTCGAAAGCCCGCTGCGTGGCGGGCGAGGTGAGCAGATCGAAGGCTTTGTGCTGGAATTCGTCCCAGTTCTGCATCGAATGCTCGTCGTCGAACGACCGCTGGGAGCTGAAACCGCGGAGCAATTGCTGACGGGCGGCAAAGCGCTCGGCGTCGATGCCGGCGGCCGGTGCCAGGTCTTCCACGCGAAAGCCGGGTTCATTCGGATTGCGGAGCACGAAGAACGGATCGTGGGTGCGTTCCAGCCAGCCGCCGAAAAAGCCCGGTTGCGGCGGCCCGGCCGCCCCTTCCTTGGTGATATAGGGCATCGAGACGTAGGGCAGCATGGGAGCGCTGGGCGGGAACAACTTGCCGACGACCGAGCCGATCGCCGGGTTGTCGGTGGGCCGCGCGCCGCCCCCTTTCTCGCCACGATCGTGCCCGGTCAGGGCGGCATACACGGCCGCCGCGTGCGAGTTGTTGACGCTGTGATGGACCGATCGCAGGATTGTGGTGCGGTGCACGAGTCTTGCCAGCCGCGGCAGATGCTCGCACAGCTGCACACCGGGAACCGTCGTCGAGATAGGCTGGAATTCTCCGCGGATCTCGATCGGGGCGTCGGGTTTCATGTCCCACATGTCGAGGTGGCTGGGCCCGCCGTTGAGAAAGATCAGGATGGCGGCGTCGGCACTCCGCGAGGGGCGCTGGGCGCTGCGCTGTGGTCGGCGCGGAGCAGTTGCGGCAGGCACAAACCGAGATAGCCAATCGCGCCGGATTGCAGGATCTGTCGGCGGGAGGCCAGAAAGGGAGTCTGCATGGGTAGCCCTACGCGGCCCGTTCGGCGCCGGCCAGATGCGGTCGCCACTTGATCCGCCAGCCCTCGCCCAGAACCGACAGCGCCACACGATCCTCCAGGTTCGGACGAAAAATCGTAAGCAGGGTCAGGGGCAGGTACCAGGCCATGTGCAGCCCGCCCCCCTGCGCCTGCCAAAACTGGGTGCCCAACATCACCGCGGCCGAACAACTCATCAGCGTACCCAAATTCTTTTGGGCCGGCCAGAAGGCGAAGCTGATCGAGAGCACCAGGAAGGCCACGAAGACCGGGATGCGGTAGGACGAAATCTGGTCGAAGCTCCAGAATCCGTCGGCCACGTCCGCCGGCCAGCGCCAATTGACCATCTGCCGCAATTGCTCGAGAAACGATTGCAGATCGTGAGACGTGAAGATCAGCGATGCCACCATGACCGCGATCATCGCGACCACGCCGCCGCTAAACCGCAGCAGCCCCCGATGCCAATAAAAACTGAGCCACAGCGGCAGCAGGAAGACCGGGTAATAGTTGACGCTGATCGCCAGGCCCATCAGCGCGCCGGCCACCAGCGGCCGGCGATACGCCTCGACCGCCCAAATCAGCAACGCGGCCGGCAACACGTGATCGACGCGGCCGGTCATCTGGGCCGTGTAGGGCAGCATCAAGTACAGCGTGGCCGCCGCGATGCCGGTCTTGGTGTTGTCGAAATGCCGGAATCCGATCACCACCATGCCAATCACCACGGCCATGTGTCCGAGAATCGCCATGGTCCGGGCGGTGGCCATCTGCACCGACCTCCGCCGGGCATCGCGCTCCAGCGGCGTTTGTTTCTCCGTTCCCTCGTCAAACACGATCTGCGTGGAGATCACCGGCAACAAGTGTAAGAGCGGATAGCCCGGGCCGTGCTTGGCCAGGCTCGTGTCTTCCGGCGACGACGACTGAAGCTGCGTGACTTGCTGGGCTTTCTTGGCACCGGCCAGGTCGTCGGCGGTGAGCGTGCTGTTGATGACGTTGGCCATCAAGAACACCAACAGCGACGTGCCGATGAACGTCATGCCGCCGACCGACAGGTTCGGTTCCAAAAGCGGCCGCCGGACCATCAACGGATCGAGCAACAGACGGATGATGAACAGGACTCCCATGATGAACAGCCAGACATAGCCCGCCTGCTCGATGGAAACCGCGCGCTCCACATCGACGCTGGCCTTGGCCACGCCGTACTCGACCATCAGCAGGCCGGGAGCGAGCAAGATCAACCCGATCAGGTCCAGGTTGCGGATGCTCAGCAGGCGGCTGAATTTGAAGAACAGCCCGATGGTCAGCAGCGACGACAAATAAACCCAAGTCGTCGGGTTGACCTTATGGTACTGAAAAAGAATTTCGCTCATTCCGCTCCGCCGCCGAGGGCGCAAAAACGCGCGCTTCCGGCGCGGCTCTCCCTGCCGACCTCAGAAAACAAAACCAATTTTCTGCCGCATCACGCGTCATCCGCCCCCTAGCAGCCTGAGTTGCAAGTCCATTCAATTCGTCTGTACTTGTAGGAGGCGACTCCGATCGCCTCTCCTTTGACGCAACGTGTCGGCGATCGGAGTCGCCTCCTACAGGCGGACAAACAACGCGAACTTCTAACTCAGTACGCCAGCAGCGGCTACAATCGCGCAAACTGAAGGATACGTATTTTACCCAGCTTTGCAAGCACTCGCTTTGCCTGACTGCCGACGAAAATGCCCGCTCGGTGAACAAAAAACGGGGCCAGCGGATGATGGCAGGCCGCAACACGTGTGGCATGCGAGTCTTAGGCCCCTTCACCCCCACGGATTCGCACCGGCATGCGGCGCAGTGCGACCCAGTGGTTGGTTGCCGCTGTGCTGCTTGGGGTCACCACGGCGCGGCCAAAGATGCTGCATTTGCCGGGGCCCGCTGCAAAGCCCCGAAAGCGCGAGAGCTAGCCCGGATTATTCATCCGGTCAGTAGGAGGAGACTGGTGATCGCCGACTGCCTCAAGCTAATGTGACGAGTCGGCGATCGGAGTCGCCTCCTACATGGTGATTTGGGGAGAATCGTGCCAATGCACATGCGCCATTCAATTTGCGGTGATGCTGCCAGTCGCTATGAATAATCCGAGCTAGCTGACGCCGGCGGGCTCGGTAGCGGCTGGGCAACTCCGACGTCTCCGCGCATGCCGCCGGGACGGCTCATGGCCGGAGGCCGCAACTGTCGAAAACAACAGATAGACCGATTCTGCCGGCGTTAGCGATTCTGACGATCGCCAACGGCACCGCGCCGGCGAACTTCTTCGAAGGCGGCAAGAGGCGCGAATTCGCTCCGCCTTCCGTCAGGAGGTCGATGCGTGATGGCCAGTCATTCCAATATCCTGCAACTGATCGGCAACACGCCGCTGGTGGCGCTGCGGCGCATGGACACCGGCTGCTGCGAGTTGTTGGTCAAGCTCGAGAGCCACAATCCGGGCGGCTCGATCAAAGACCGCATCGGCCGCTCGATGATCGAGGCGGCCGAAATGTCCGGCGCTGTTGGACCCGGTTCGACCCTGGTCGAAGCCACCGCCGGCAACACGGGGTTGGGCCTGGCGCTGGTCGCCGCGCAAAAGGGCTACCGGCTGATTCTGGTCATTCCGGACAAAATGAGCCAAGAGAAGGTGTTTCATCTCAAGGCCCTGGGCACCGAAGTGGTCATGACCCGCAGCGACGTGGCGCGCGGCCATCCCGACTATTATCAAGACCTGGCCGAGCGGATCACGCGCGAAACGCCGGGAGCCTTCTACATCAATCAATTCGCCAACCCGGCCAATCCCTTGGCTCACGAGACAACGACCGGCCCCGAGATCTGGGCCCAGGCCGAAGGCCGAGTGGACGCGGTCGTGTGCGGCGTCGGGTCGGGGGGCACGCTGACCGGGCTGAGCCATTTCTTTGCCCGCGTCGCGCCGAACGTCGAGATGGTGCTGGCCGACCCGGTCGGATCGATTCTGGCCGGCTACGTTCACACCGGCGAGCTCGGCGAGGCCGGTTCGTGGCTGGTGGAGGGCATCGGCGAGGACTTCATTCCGCCGATTGCCGATCTGTCGCGGGTCCGCACCGCATTTTCCATCGGCGACGCCGAAAGCCTGAACACGGCCCGCGAACTCTTGCGCAATGAAGGAATTCTGGCCGGTTCGTCGTCGGGTACGTTGGTCGCCGCGGCGCTCCGCTACTGCCGCGAGCAGACCGAGCCGAAACGCATCGTGACCTTGATTTGCGATTCGGGCAATAAGTATCTGTCGAAGATGTACAACGATTACTGGATGGCCGATCAGGGTCTGCAAAGATCGCAAGTTTACGGCGATCTGCGCGATCTGATTCCGCGCCGCTTTGCCGACGGGGCGGTGGTCAGCGTCGGGCCGCACGAACCGTTGGCCGTGGCCTACAAGCGGATGCGGCTGTACGACGTTTCGCAGTTGCCCGTGGTCGAGGACAAACGGATCGTCGGCATCGTCGATGAATCGGACTTGTTGCTGGCCGTGTCGCGAAACGCTCAGGGCTTTTCGCAGCCCGTACGCGAGTTCATGAGCTCGAACCTCGAAACCGTGCCGCGCACGGCCCGGCTCGAACAACTGCAGCCGATCTTCGAGGCGGGGCGCGTGGCCATCGTGGCCGACGCCGGCGGATTTCACGGCTTGATCACCCGCGTCGACGTGCTCAATCATTTGCGCCGCCGGCAACTGGCGGCTTGAACCGGAATCGTACGCACAGGAAACGAACGAAAAACAGCTCCGGCGCCCAACCCCTCTCCCTCCAGGGCGAGGGTCGGTAGAACGCGCGAGCTGCCACTCGTTCGTTCCCCGAGGAACAGGAACGAACGCCATGGACACCTTGCACGCCGACTTTTCCACTTCGCAAACAGTCCTGCCGGCCATCGTGCCCGTGGCCGCGGCGGCACGGCGGGCCGGCTTTTCCACGCGCGCCATCCACGCCGGTCAATCGCCCGACCCGACCACGGGCGCGGTGATGACGCCGATCTATGCGACCAGCACGTACGTGCAGCAATCGCCCGGCGTGCACAAAGGCTTCGATTACGGCCGCAGCCACAACCCGACCCGGTTCGCGCTCGAGCGCTGCGTGGCCGACCTGGAATGCGGCACAGCCGGGTTTGCGTTCGCTTCGGGACTGGCTGCCGCGGCGACCGTGCTCGAGCTGCTCGACCACGGTGCGCACGTCCTGGTTTGCGACGACCTGTACGGCGGGTCGTATCGGCTGTTCGAGCGGGTTCGCCGCCGCAGCGCCAATCTCGACTTTACGTACTTCGATCCGACCAATCCGGCGGCGTTTTCCGCCGCCATTCGGCCCACGACGCGGATGATCTGGATCGAGACGCCTTCGAACCCGCTGTTGAAGCTGGCAGATCTGGCGGCGCTGGCGGCCCTGGCCCGCAAGCATCGGCTGATCGCGGTGGCCGACAACACGTTTGCCACACCCTACGTGCAGCGCCCCTTGGAGCTGGGTTTCGACATCGTTGTGCATTCGGTGACCAAGTACCTCAACGGCCATTCCGACATGATCGGCGGGATTGCCGTGGTGGGCCAGCGGGCGGACCTGGCCGAGCGACTGGGTTTCTTGCAGAACGCGGTTGGCGGCATCAGCGGTCCGTTCGACAGTTTTCTTGCCCTTCGCGGCCTCAAGACGCTGGCCTTGCGCATGGAGCGGCATTGTGCCAATGCCCAGCGGATTGCCGCCTGGCTCGAGCGGCGGCCAGACGTGACGAGCGTGCGCTATCCGGGACTGGCCAGCCATCCGCAGCATGCCCTGGCGCGGCGGCAGATGCAGGCTTTCGGCGGCATGATCTCGGCCGTGCTGGCCGGCGGCGAGGCGCGGTCGCGGCGGTTTCTGGAGCGCTGCCGGCTGTTCGCCTTGGCCGAGAGCCTGGGCGGCGTGGAAAGCTTGATCGAGCATCCGGCCCTGATGACGCACGCCTCGATTCCAGCCGCCAAGCGAGCCGAGATCGGCATCGACGACGGCCTGGTGCGGCTGTCGGTCGGAGTTGAAGACGTCGAAGACCTGATCGCCGACCTGGAACAAGCGCTGGCCGATTAGGACGGCATTTATTTGCCGACCGCAACCGCCTTGCACCATTTGCTCGCAGACGAGTTTCTGCGTTTGGCAGCTTCCCGGGCTTTTGCCGCTTCAGTCGAGGCCGTAGAAGAATCGCGTCATGTGAAAAAACAGCGGCGCTACGTAGATCAGGCTGTCGATCCGGTCGAGCACGCCGCCGTGGCCGCGGATCGCCGCGCCCATGTCTTTGACGCCCACATCGCGCTTGATCAGGCTGATCGACAGATCGCCGAGTTGGCCGCCGATTCCGACGATCAGTCCGGTCAGCAAGCATTGCCACGGACCGAATTGCGGAAACGAGAAGTGCAGCAGCCAGGGGAGCGCCAGCGAGACGGCGACGGCGCCGATCGCGCCCTCCCAGGTCTTGTTGGGGCTGATGTTGCTCCGCAGCCGATGGCGTCCGAACGCCTTTCCGCACGTAAACGCCGCCACATCGTTCAATTCGACGGCAAACAACAAATACAGCAGATAGCCGTAGGCATTCCGGGCGTTGCAGAGAAAAACCAGATGACCGAACATCCAGCCGATGTAGATGAACCCCAGGATGGCCAGCGACAGGTTCTGAAGTTGTCCTGCGGCGCGATTGCGGAGGATCGGAATGACCAGCAGCCCGGCGATCACGTAGACCGGCAGCGCCATGAACAACCCGTACCAGCCGGGCGCGCCGGTAAAGGGATCGACGGACAGCGAAACGGCCAGGATCGCGGCGATGCCCAGATACACCGCCCCGCAGAGAAGCCGGTCCTGGCACAGGCCGGTGGCCCGGGCGTATTCCTTGAAAGCCAGCAGGGCGACCAGCGTAAAGAAACTCATCGCGGCGGCGCGGCCCAGCAGCACGGCTAGCAAAATTGCCGGCACCATGACCAGCCAGCCGCGATAGGCGGCCCAGGCGTGGCCGACGTTCTTGCCCATCCCCCACCGCAGTGCGGCCAATAGCGCTCCGACGAGCAGCAGCAGGGCGAGCACGACGAGCGCGTACGCGCGGAACACATCACTGGCCAGGGCTGCTGCCGGCGACATCGGGTCTCTCCCTGGGTGGTGCGTCCGGCAATGTGGGCGGCGCGGCTTCCAGCGCTCGAACGATGTGTCGCAGCCGCACGGCAATCGTTTGACAACAGCCGCCGATGATGACCAGCAGAGTCCAATCCAGAATGGTCAGTCCGCCGAAAGTCGATTGGCCGCCGCCGAGCCAGATTGTCGCCAGGGCGATCCAGGCCCCAACGTGCAGGGCCACCATCCGCCAGGGCTTCGACATCAGTCCGCTGAATTCGCGCCGGCCCCCCGCGGCCTGGCCGAACAGACCGACGTAGGCCACCAGCAGCGCGAAGATGGCGGCCCAGTAACCGCTGGCTGGGTGGCACAACCCGCTGTGGCCGGCACCGACGAAGATCAGCACATCGGAAACCCGGTCGGGCAAGTCGTTGAGCAGCTCGCCCCGGCGGCTGGCTTTGCCGGCCGCCAGTGCGACCATGCCGTCGAGCATGTTGAACCACAGCCGCAAGTAACAGAAACCGGCCGCGGGAATCAGCAGCGCGGGCCAGCGGCTGGCCTGCCAGAAACAGCCGCCCGCCGCGGCCGCGGCCAGCATCGAAGCGTAAGAGATCGCGTCGGGATGAATTCCCAGTCGCACGCATAGCCGAACCGCGCTGCCGGCCGTGCGGCGCAAGGGATCTGCGATTGGCCGCCGCGACGTGGGGTGATAATCGCTCATCGCGATAAAGTTCATCGGCCAGACCAGGGGGGAACGATCCGTCGAGCCATGATACACCGGGAGACTCGCGAGCCGCTAACCCCGTTTGGTGGCGCCGGCGATGACGGGCCGGCAACAGGTTTTCCTGGAATGAAGCCGGCGGCCGGCAACGTGCGCGGCGCCGGTCATCCAGCGGGATGACCAGCGGCGGCGGGCTGTCTCAGACGGGCCCTGCTATAGCGTGTCGGCGCCGTTGGAGCCGGCCGTATTGCTGGTCTTGCGGACCGGCGGCGAGCTCGTGCTCAACGTCGAGGCGGCCACTTTCGACTGCAAGTTGGTCGACGTCGTGGGCTGGCTGCTCGACGCCAGGCCAGCGAAGACCGCATCGATCGCCAGCACATTGGTCGAAAGCGTGCTGCCGGTTGACGAGGTGCTGCCGGTCGCCGGCGCTGCGGCGATCGAGGCCGAAGCGACGGGGGCACCGGGGCTGGCGCCGGTGGCGGTGGAAGCAGGCGCTGCAGCCACCGCGGCGCTGCTGACGACTGCCGAGCTTCCGGCTGCGGTCGCCGCGGCGGCGTTCAGGTAATCGATGATGTCCAAGACGTCGAGCGGCGAAATCATGCCGTCGTGGTTCACGTCGAAAGCCGCCTCGGGATTGTTCGGCGTCGCGGCCAGGGCGTGCGTCCCGTACTCGTTCAGATCGTTGATGATATCCAGCGCGTCCAGCGGCGTAATGAGGCCGTCGTGATTGACGTCCAGCGGCGAGTACGAACCGGTGGAACTGGCTGCGTTGGAGAAGTTCAGGTTGACCCCTGTGGCGTTGCCCGTGACCCGCACGAGGTATTGCGTGCCGGCGGTCACCGCGCTAGCAACTTGGGTGCCGCCGGAGGTGATGAGGTTCTGGTTGGTGCTATACAAGGCGAGCTCGACCGGACTGGACGCGCCACTGGCCGTGATCGTCATCGTGCCGCTGGCCAGAGGCGTAAAGCTGTACCAGTTTTGCTCGTTGATCGTTTGGCCGGACACGGAGTCGGTGGCCGAGAGCGATCCGAGGGGGGTCGCGGCCGGACTGGCCGCAGCCGTGGCCGGCGGATCGAAATTGCCCACGATCGGCAAGGAGCTCTGCTGGCCGAAGTCGGCGAAGATGTCGTTGCCGACCGGGGCGGGGCTGAACGGATGGTTCAGGGCGTCGGCATTGTCGGCGTGGGCCGGATTGGCGGTGGGATTGGAAATCAGCCAATACCAGGTGCTGGTTTGCGGCGTGGCGCCCGTCGTGGCCGGCTCGTAAACGCCCAAGTCGGTATAGCCGTCTTGATTCATGTCGGCTGCGACCGGAATTCCGCCCACGCCGGCAAACGACATGTTGACGGTGTCTTCGAAGGCCGGGCTGGCGACGAAGGTTAAATGCCCCCCGATGTATTGGCCGAACACGATGTGGAACACGCCATTTTGATACGTGGCCAGGTCGGGAATCTGCTGCCGTTGGGTGCGACGGCGCCATTGAAATCGCCGACCACCGGCGACCCGCTCAAGAACGGGGTGGAGAATTGCAGGGAACCACCCGGTGCGGCGGCGTTGGCAAAACTAGCGATGTTCGTCGAAGTGTCCAGATACCAGGTCGTGCCGTTGAACAAGCCGATCTGATCGCCGGCCGCCGGGTTGAGCGCGAAATCGCCGGCCAGCGGCACGCCGTTGATCTGGGATCCCGGCGCCATGTCAAATGCGTAATCGCCGTTGGCGGGGTCGATGGTCTGGCTGTTGCTGGTATTGATCAGCCAGCGGAAACCGCCGCTGCCGCCATTGGCCAGCGGGTCATAGCCGTAGGCGGCCAGCTTGTCGTAGCCGATCTTCTGCTGTCCGGCGAGCGGCGCTGCCGGCGGCGGCCCGGCGAACGTGGCAATTTGTGCCTGCGACAGAAAGTCGCCGTCGGTGAGCGCGTCGTGAATGCCGAAGGGCGAATACGTGCCTTGCATCGCCGGCGCAACGCCGAGCGTGAAGATCAAATCGCGGTTGGTCGCATCGGTATTGTTCGGATCCCAAACCATGTTGCCGTTGATGTCGATATACGCCGTGCTGGCGGCATAGGTGCCGATCTCCGGCCGGCTGTCGACCGTGAATCGGGCCACAAAGTTGCTGCCCGACTGGCCGTCGCCCGTGGGGAACACGGGTGATCCATTCGGTTCGATCGCATTGCTGATGCCGTCCAGCTCGTTGCCGGCCGAATCGAGCACACCGTCCGCATTGATCGTCAACGTGTAGCGATCGTCGGGCAGCGGCTGCGCGAACGTGATGGTGATAGTGGCCGTTGCGGGCTGTCCCGGCACCTGGGGGGCGTTGACCACCGTGATGCTGCTGGGATTGATGGCAACCACGCCCGTCGAGTCGCCCACCAGTTCGATCACGCCCGGGGTCTCGGCGATTTCCGGAACGACGGCCAGATCGTCGAGAAACTGGGCGACCCGGTCCGGATAATCGATGAGGTTGAACGTCAGGCCGTAGACCAGCGGAGTCGGGCCGGCCGGGCCATTGTCCGGCTTGAGGCCAAAGATGTTGAAGTTCGAGGGCACGAGCGTGGCGCCGTTGTTGGAGCTGGTGACGATCTGGACCGGCGGGGTGGTACTACCGGGGAGCACTCCGATCTGCGGACCTTGCGTGTCGACGAAAATATTAAGCTGCTCGGGATTGAGCACGGGGCCGATGGGAGCGGTGCCGGCGGTGTTGACGTTCCCCGCCAGGTCTTCGGCGGTGACGTACAAACTGCGCAGTCCGTCGTAGCCGAAATACGTCGGATCGTTGAGGCTGATGGTCGAGGTGATCGTCCACTGCCCGTTGGGGTCGGCGTTCGTGCCATCCAGCGGCGTGGCCGTAGTCTGGCCGAGCAGCACCGGATTGCCGTTCATGTCGTAGGCGTACAGCTTGACGATCGCGTCGGCCTCGGCCGTGCCGTAGAAGGTGGGGTCGGTTACATTCGTGATCAGGTCGCTTACGGTCGACTGCTCGTCGGTGGCCGAGCCGAGGACGCCCGAGTCGCTGCTGGCAAGCAGCCCGGTGCTCGTCGTGCCGTCGGACGTAATGCCGAACTGCACCGGCGGCGGCACGGTGTCGACGGTGATGGCCAACGACGTGCTGTCGGCGCCGAAGCCGGTCTCATGCGGGTTCTGTGGGTCGACCATCTGGACGGCGGCCACGATGTTGTGAATGCCGTCGGCCAGCGGCGTGGTGAAGGTGTACGTGTAGAGACCGGGGAAGCCGGCCACCTGGGTGGCATAGCCGACCGGCGTCTGCGTGTTGTTGCCGTCGAAAATCGCCACGTTGTAACCCGTGGTCGTTTGGCTGGTATTGCTGAAAGGGATCGGGATCTCGCCCACGGGCGGATTGTCGCTGGTGCCGTTGCCCGGCAGGTCGTTCAGCAAGATGCCGTCGGCCACCCGCACGTAAATGGTCGGCGTGTTGATGTTGGTGACGTTGTCGAATTGCGAGCGGCCGGTGTCGTCGGCCGGTGCATTGGTGGGCAGATCGCCCGTATCCGGATTGCCGGCGATGGGGGCCGGGACGCTCCGCGACAGTTCGACGTCGTAGGGCACGGGCGCCGGGGTGTTGATGATCGTGGCGTTGTAGCCGTTGACGATCGCGGAGTTGATGTTGCCGTCGACATTCAGGCCGCCCGTGACGCGCAGGTAATAGCTTTGTCCGGCCACGACGGGGATGCGGACCCGAGCCGCCGGTCGGGGCGGCCGAGGCGAGCGTGCTGTCGGCTCCGAACGCGCCTGAAGAGGTTCCCAGAAGTTGCCCCGCCGCGTTGAGCACCTGAATGTTCAGGTTGCCGCCGCCCGGCAGCAAGGCGGTCGAAAACAGTTGGAAGTAAACCTGGAAATCCAGCGTGCCGGTGGTCTGGGCCACGACGTGATAGTAGTCCTGGTCGGCGGGCACGCCCGGATTGTTGCCGTTTTCGGTGGCATTGGGGAAGATCGAGGCGTTCTGGATTTGCAGCGTCGATCCGGAGCCCAGGAACGTGGCGGTGTTCAGATAATTGTTGGACTCGTAATCGTCGGGGCCCATGACCAGCAAGTTCGGGCGCTGAGCGAGCCGGCCGGAACAAACGTGTTGGGATCGACGATCTCGACGTTCGTGTAAGTGATGTCCGGATCGGCCACCGCGCTGTTGTAGATGCGCACGGTGCCGGTGTTGGCGGCGCGTCCCTGGTTGAGCACGGTGAACTGGGTGGCGGCCGTGGCATTGACGATCAGCGCATCGCTGGTCTCTGATCCGACGCCGTTGATATAGACCGGCAAACCGCTCGGAACGATCGCGGATACCGGCGCCGGATTGACGGTAAACGTGTCGTCATCCGACAAGCCGAAAACCGAAAGCGAAGCGATCTTGGGGCCGAGCACGACCGGCAGCAGCGTAACCGGCGGTGTCGAGTTGTTGATCGGCGAGGTCACGGTGACGGTGCGGGACGGCTCGTCGATCAGGAACGTGTCGCCCAGCGGAGTGCCATCCACGTAAACCTGGTTGGCCAGGCCTGCCGTGGCGCCATTGATCGTGAACGCGCCGGCCACGGTCGAATCGACGCCCGTGAAATTGATCGTCGGATTGGCGCCGGCGAGCGAAACGGTGCCGGAGTTGCGCCGGTCGGCGTATAGGTCAGCGTGCTGGCCAACGCCGCGCCGATGATGGTCAATGTTGCGCCTGCTCCGCTGGACGTTTCGTTGATGATCCCGATTCCCGAGAACGTCACCGGGCTGGTTGCCGGACCGGTCTGCGAGATCGTTGACGTGGCGTAGTCGATGGTGGTCGCGGCGCCGGAGGTCGCCGTATAGTTGAGGACGTCCTCCGACGGCGTGGAACCGGTCCCCTCGACCTGGATTGCCAATGTCGCGGGGACGACCGGAAACGCGCTGAAGTTGGTGCTAAATGTGTTGTCGGGGCCGATGCCCCGCAAGCGGAGCGTGGTCACGCTCCCGGTCGGGTCCACGAGGATACTTGGGGTAAAGCCGTTGAGCGTTACCTGGGGCTGATTAAAAATATTGGGAGCCAGGCGGAACGTGGTATTCCCGCCCACGGCGCCGTCGATGATCGCCGTATCGGTTCCGCCGGCGGGTCCGCCGGATCCGAACCCGGAATCCAGCATCACAGACGACCCTCCGCCAGCAACCCCGCCAAAGCCGGAGAATTGGACGGGCACAAAGGTGAAGGGGGCCAAAATGCTGGCGTCGAAGCCGGTGATGGTGCCGCTGTCGGGCGTGGTGCCCGGACTGAATTCGAACGTATCGTTGCCGGTGGTTCCGTTGTACTGAAGCGTGTCGCTGTCGGCCGACTGGCCCACCACGGTCAGGTTTTCGATGGTCGCAAATGTCACCGGGACAAAGGTGGTATTGAGATCGGTGACGGTGCCGCCGCCCGTGCCGGTCGGCGTGACGAAGAGATTGTCCAGCTCCGCGGCCAACCCATTGACGATCAGCGTGTCACCGCTGCCCGTGGGATCGCCGCCATTGACATTGATACTGGTCAGGCCGGCCGGTTTTTGCGGGCCGCTTCCGATCGTGGTGGGTTGATAGTTCAGGTTGATCGTGTCGCTGCCGGGTTCGCCGTTGAGCGTCAGATTGGCCTTATTGGCAAACTCGATCGACTCCTCGTTGTCGATCGTCACCAGGCCATTGCCGGTGCCGTCGTTGGCGTTGGCATAATTGATGGCATTGCTGGACGGGGTGGCGTTGACGATCAGGGTCGGCGAGGGGACGGTATCGATGACCGGTGCCAAGTTCTGGAAATCGATCGTCTGCGTGACGCCGCCGCCGGAGATCACGCTCGAGCCTTCGCCATTGTTGGGGCCGACGCTGTAGGTATCGCTGGTTTGAGTTGGTCCGCCAGTTTGGGTCAGGGTCAGCGTGTTGAACCCGTTGCCGCCGGAGAAACTGCCGAACTGGAGTCCTCCTTCATCATCGTCGTTGGCGCTGAGCGTGAATCCATTGTCGCCGTCGTACAGCATGGGGACCGAGGACAACGACATGCTGCTGTCGACCTTCATGTTGTCGTTGCCGCCGGCGCCGTAAAAACCGAACTGCTGGATGTTGGTGAATGAATACACGGCGGAACCGTTGAACGACATGGTCGAGCTGGTCGGCGTGACCGGCGTGACGACCAGCGTATCGTTGCCGCTGGAGCCGACGACGAGCATCCGGTCGCCGGTGCGCCGGGCGATCCGCCGCCGTCGAAATTGATCGGCGTGTTGACATTGCCGTAGGTTTCGTCGACGACCAGGCGGTTGTTGTTGCCGTCGCCGAACACCAGGATCGGATTCGCCGAATTGTTGGGGAAGTCGGCGATGTCCTGGCCCGTGCCGTCGACCAAAACCTGGATGTCCGTCGAATCGGCCGGATTGACCCGGATGACGAGATTCTCTTGACTGCCGTTCATGTTCACGATATTGGCCGGCAGTGAGGCGATGCCATTGGCGACCACCGTGACACTCGAGAAATCGCTCAGGTTCGTCCCCGCCGGCAGGGTGAATTGCGTGGTCTCGGGAGTCGTACCGGTCGCGACGTTGGTGCTGCTCCAGTTGAAGGTGCGGGCGAAGTACGTGTTGCCGCCGCTCTGGAGTTCGACGATGGGGAAATTCGTATCCATCTGCGCGTCGTCGCCATAAGCCGCGCCTTCGTCCAGGCCGTTGAGCTGCGTGCCTGTGAGCGTGAACGTGCCGCTACCGTTGTTCGTGATGCTGGTGATCACCGGTCGCCAGGCAGCTTGCGGCGATCCGGCGGGCGTGTAAATGTAGGGCTGACCGTCCGAGTCGGTGATCATCACCTGCCCGCTGGGGAGCACGAGCATGCGCGACACGAAAGCGGCCTGGCCGGTCAGGATGCCGTTGAAGACCGGCGGCAGGTTGGCCACCTGAGTAATCGTGTTCGAGACCGGGTCGTATTCGTACAGCGACGAACCGGTCGGGACCGGGTTGATCGAATTCGTTCCCGGACCGAAGGCGGGCGTGGCGCTGGCCATGAACAACACTCGCCCGTTGGGCAGGACGGCGCCTGGAGCGTCGTTGGCCCCGACGCCGTTGGGAATGGTGGGTCCGGCCGACCAGGTATTGGTCGTGGGATCGTAGAGTGCCGTGTTCGTGGTGGCGCCCACATAGAAGGCGTCGCCATCGGGCAACAGGAAGCCTGGGCCAAGCTCGGCGCCCGAAGCGATATTGCCCGACGGCGTGCTCCAGTTGCCGGTGTTGGGATTGGCGGTGCCGGTCGTGCCATTGGTGCCGTTGAGCGTGAACGTGTTCGCTCCGGTCACGGTGATGAAAAATGTTCCGTTGACGGCGGAGAATCCGGTAATGCCGCTGATCGTCACCTTGGCGCCACTGGGCATACCGGCCGGCAGAGGATTGGTGCTGGTGATCTGGATCGGGTTCGCGCCACCGGTGCCGACGGCTGCGGCGATCGAGTCCGAAGGCGCGAACGAAGACCACGTGCCTGTGCTGGGCGTGCTGCTCCCGGTGTCGCCGGTCGTGTTATTGAGCGTGAACGTATTCGAGCCGGTGACCGTGATCGAGAACGTGCCATTCGCAGCCGGGAACCCTGTCACACCGCTGATTTTCACGCAGCTGCCGGTAATCATCACCGAGGGCAACGGATCGAAGCTGGTAATCTGGATGGGGTTCGCTCCGCCGGTGCCGATGGCCGAAGTGATGGCGTCCAGGGCGTTGACCCCACTAGTGGCGAGCGTCACGGGAACGGTGCCCGCGGGTGTCCATTGATCCTGGGCCTGCGTTGCGCCCGGAACCCAGATTTGACCGGTCTGCGGCTGTGTCCCGAAAATTTCGTAGGTCATGATCTTGCCGCCGGGCAGCTTAACGAAGCTTTCCTCATTGGGCCGGTCGCCATTGAGCATGACGGCGTCCTTGGTCCAGGGTTGGGTGCCAGCCGGAAGGCTGGGGTGCAGCAGCGGATCGTTCGCTGGGTTGTAGCGCCAGGTCTGGCCGTTGCCCAGGAATCCGGCCAGCACGGTCCCGTCGCTGAGCGCGTCCAACTGCCCGTCGCCGAAGGTACCCGTGGGAATCGGTGTAATCGTTTGCCAACTGCCCGTGCCGCCTGGGGTTGTGGGCGGCGTGAAAAGCTCGCCGGTATTGGTGTCTCCGCCGACGCTGCTGTATTCGCCGCCCAGCACCATCACCTGACCGTCTTGCAGCACGGTGGATCCGAAGAACCTGCGCTGCACGGTCATCGATGCCAATTGCGACCACGAGCCGGTGGCATAGCTGCCGTTGTTGGGAGTGAGCTGCCACCAGTCCTGCGAATTGCCGTTGCTGCCGCCGTTGGCCATGATCGTGCCATCGGGCAATTGCAACATCGTGCCGATACCGGTCGGGTTGCCCGGGGTCGGCGGCAGGGTGAGCGGGCTCACGTTCGTCCCTGACCCCGGGTCGCCGGACCAGGTGCCGATCGGCGGGGCCGAGGCAGAGGATTCAATGTTCACACTGCCGTCGACGCCGGCATCGCTGCTGCCGTTCGTCGGCGCGGGATTGAGCGTGTAGAGGTTACCGTTGGCGTCGATCAGGTCGGTCGTGGTCGGGCCGGCGGAATTGTTGGCGGCCAGATTGATTGGGGTATTGCCCAACGCTGCACCGCCCTGAACATGGAAATCGACGTAAATCAACGGGTCGACCGTGCCGCTGGGAATCTGGACGCCCAATGAGCTGCTGAGCGGTGTCGCGCTCGAAATCGTGATACCTAATTCTCCCGCGCCGAGGTTGACGGCGTTGACGACCCAGTTGTTACCGCTGGCGGGAGCGGCCCCCAGGAAAACATCCGACGCCGAAACGGTAAACACGCTCGGATCGTAGTCGATCGCGAAATCGGCCTTGCTGAGTCCGGCCGAGAGCGGGCCGACGTTGACGGGGACGGCCACAACGCCGTTTTGAAAGGCATTCAGATCCGTCGGAATGCTCAGCGCGGCGGTGGCCAGCACCCAGCGGTTCTCCAGCCGCTCGAGCGGGAATTGAGACAACCGCGCTCCGAGGTTCAGGCTGCGTCTTTCGCGCTCGATCTGTCGCCGCCTACGGGCCGCTTTGCCGGAGTGCATTTCAGGTCGGCCTGGCTTTGAAAAATGAGGGCTCATGGTGTCTTCCTTGTGCAAAGGCAGCAGTCAGCATTGGCAGAATCTTATGGCGCGTTGATCCAACCCGTCAGGGGCCGTTCGCGCGGGCCGTAACGGCACTGATCGTACAAAATAGAGAATCTAGGAGGTTAGGGTATTCCGGTCGTATCGATAAGTCAACCAACTGTTTGGCAAATCCGGCACATTGTAACACAAAACGAAAAAAGGCCGGACCTGCTGAGGAAGCAGGTCCGGCCTTCACGAACGGGCGGGACGAATCGGGCGGGCTTCGCGATGTGAATCGTTTGTGTGCTAAATATCTCCGCTCAGAATCGAAAGGCGTATCGAGTCGACCGGCCCGCTGGCCGCCCGGGATGCGATCGCCCGCTGTGAGAACCGCCCGTTGAAAAAGGGAGACAGGCACCTCGCCGCGGTGAAAACATGTCGAACAACCGACACGTTTGCCTGGAGGACAGTCCCCTTTTTCAACCAACCGCTTAGAACCGCAGTTCCGCGTGGGCGACCAATCCCGTGAAGGTGATCGTTTCGCCAAGTTTCACGAAGTTGTTGCTCTGCACGGCCTGGATGTACTGGGGATTGGTGACCGAGTTGAACCAGAAAGCCGTGTAGTAGCCCGTCGACAGCCGCCAGCAGCCGCTGCAACTGGTCCAGGAAATGCCCACTTCGTATTCCAGGATCGGCACGACCCGGTGCTTTCCCAGTTGTTGGCCGCCAGGGGGTTCACCGACGCCAGCGGGTTGATCTGGGTGTAATTCGAATTGAAGTCGCCGAACAGCACGCTCAGGAAGCCCTGGCCGTACGTCGAGAGGCCGCGGCAGCCGATTTTTCGCCGTCCGTCGAACCCGGTCCGCAGACCGACGCCGTCGTAGCGGATCTTGGTATTGGTGAACATGGGACCGCCGGGCTGCGCAAACTGGGCATCCTGTGCGAAGCCTTGTTCCAGATGGGCGTAGCGGGCGCCAATATCGTAGTTGACGTAATAATTGTCTCCGCCGGCCAGCAACCGGCTATACATGATGTCGCCCGTCCTGAAGGCGATCCCGCTGGTGCCGATGATTTGCGAGAAAGTCGTGCCCGCATTGGTCGTGCCGGGTACCAACACCGACGAAATGACGCTCGTGGGTACGGCCCCGCCGCTGGGCAGTCCCAGGGTATCGGTGGTGTGACTTTGAAACTGGGTGTAGGTCGCGGTGATCGACGAACAATCGCTACAGGCATAGCCGTGCCGACGCGAAATGCCGGTTGCCAGGGCTGAATCAGATTCTGGGCGGTGCCGAGTGGCGCGTTGCCCGGCGTGAACGGCGGGTTTGCCGGGTTAGCAGTCTGAAACTGACTGGCGTGGACGAAGTCGGGGCCATAGGACTTCATGTAAAGATACTCGCCAAACACAAAATTGCGGTGCTGCCAGAAATTCGAACAGCAACACGGCGCTTGTTGGCAGGTCGAACAGACGTCATCGCCACTGTAAGGGGATTGCGTCTCGGCCGAGGCCTGCGTAACACCCGGCGATGGCGGCAGCCCTTCCGGGTTGATCACGACGACGCGACCTTTGCGGCGGAGCTGCCCGCTGAGCGAATCGTCGTCGGACGGCGCGTTCGACCAGTCCGAACCCGCGGCCGGCTTGACTACGGACGTGGTCAGGATTTGGCCGTCGCTGTCCGGGTCCGAGGAGTCGGCGGCCAGCAGGCCGCTGGAACAAACGGGCATGCCAGCAGCGCCGCCAAACAACTGCCGATTAACCGTTTGTGCACGAACATCTTGTCCCTCCGGTATTTCAGGATTCACCGTCGTATTCGGTTCAAAGCAAACGCTCCGCACTTCCGTCATCGACGGAATTATCGGCAACGTTCATCCGTCGCGGATTCACCAGAATAACCCGTAGATCAGGACGAATTTGCCCAGCTTGCCCCGATCTTGGCGCAGTTTGCCGGCCGGGCAAGTTTTTCCGCTCGCTGGCAGCTTCGGCCGGCGGCAGTGCGTGTCAAGCTGTAGCGGATTTGCGGACGATAACGATCAGGGGGGACTTGTCTCGCGCTGGCTGCGAACCGCCAAAGGGCGGCCAACGCATCAAACGCTACTGCCACGACTCTATGAATGCATCGGGCTGCGGCTGGAAAAGTCTGCTGATTGCGCCTGGCTGTGCGCCAGCGCCGGATGCACGCCGCTGCGCCCGGCCGAGACTCAGCTTCGCCCCATCGGCAGCAAGGCGCCGACGTACGACTCGGCCGCGATCAACTATCGATTGCCGCCGCCGGCGCAAATGCCGGCGACGTGCAGCCCGCATCGTTCGCGCCCAAGCGGCAGCGGCGTCGCGCACGCAGTATCTGTCGATCGCATATCCCCACCCGGCGGGTCGCCAGGGCCTGGCATTGGCCGAAGTGATCGTGGTGCGAGATCCGTCGGCGATGGCGGCCAACCGGTCCGACAGTTGGCTGGGCAGCGTGCGCCGCGCCACGCGCGACCGCTTGCCGGGCCTGGCCTATGCCGATGGGATCGAATCGGCCTGGGCGCTGGATCTGCCGATCGCCGAGGTCGATCTGCTGATCCAGCGACTCGACGAGCAAGGCTACTTCTCCGACTCGAAGCGGCCGGCGACCGGCACCGAGTTGTCGGCCCGGATCAACGGTCTCGGCTTTTCCAAGCCCTGGCAGTCGGTGCCGGAGCTGAGCGCGCTGGTTCGGCGCGTCCGCCGCCAAGGCAAGCTGGTCTCGCATCGCGAGCCGCTCGATACGTTGGCCGCGTGTCCCTCGGGGGCGGAGCCATCGCCGGTGACGACCGCGCTCTACACAGCGCCCGAGGAAGCCCCGGCCCCAGGTACGATCGAGCGCCTGCCGCCGGTGGAATAAGCCCGGCGATCGCCGCGGCCCCTATTTCGGGAAGCGTGCTGCGATTCCTTCGCGGCGTTTTTTCGAGCCTGCGCCTTATTCATCCTGCATCCTTCCGCTCGGCTGACTTCGGCGAGCTCAGTCGAGCCGAGCTCGCCGCAGGCCGCCTTCATCCTTTCATCGCGCTGACTTTTGATCCTGCGCCGGCGGATGATACGATACGGGACAATCCAAGGGCGGCGCCGCTGGCCCCCGTGGTCGTTGCCGTATTGCAGTGCTTGATTATCCGGCGCAACGCTGGAGGAGAACTCGATGTCCGCGCCATCCCTTACCGACGATCAGGTAGCGGCTTTTGCGCCGACGGGTTCCTGTTCGTTCCCGGCTTGTTGAATGCCGTCGAGACGCAGTTGGTGCTCTCGACCGCCCGCGCCGATGCGAAAATGCGCGAGCACGCCATGCACATTGCCGACACCAAGGGACGCTCGACGAACCTGTCGCTGTGGAATCATCCGGGCGACGACGTGTACGGCATGGTCGCCCGATCGCATCGCGTGGTCGATGCGATGGAGCAGCTATTGGGGGGCGAGGTTTACCATTACCACAGCAAATTGATGCGCCAAGGAGCCGAAGGTCGGCGGGGCTTGGGAGTGGCATCAGGATTACGGCTACTGGTACCAGAACGGCTGCTTGTGGCCCGAGATGGCCAGCGTGTTCATCGCGCTGGACGCCGCCACGCGCGAAAACGGCTGCTTGCAAGTCATCCGCGGCTCGCATCACATCGGCCGCATCGAGCACGGCCGCTTCGGCGATCAAACCGGCGCCGATCCCGAGCGGGTCCGGGCCGCGCTGGAGCGGTTGGAACTCGTTTACTGCGAAATGGAGGCCGGCACGGGGCTGTTTTTTCACTCGAATTTGCTGCACGCCTCGGACGCCAACCTGAGCGACAAGCCGCGCTGGGGCCTGCTCTGCTGCTACAACACCCGGCACAACGACCCGTACAAAGACTCGCATCACCCGCGCTACACGCCGCTCGTGAAAGTGCCCGACTCGGCCATCCAGGCGGCCGGCGCCAAAGGGAGCGAGTCGGGCAAAGAGTTCTTGGATCCGGCCGTCGATCGAACGACCGGCGCCGGCAAGCAGAAATAGATGCCCACTCCGCTCGACTACCTGCCGCAATTGCCCGCCCACAAGCAAGTCGGCATCGGCTGCATCGGCGCCGGATTCATCATGGCCGACTGCCATCTGGTGGCCTATCGCGCAGGCCGGCTTTCAACCCGCTGGCCATCGCCTCGGCCCGCGTCGAGCACGCCCGCGAGGTGGCCGCGCGGCACGCGATTCGCGACGTCTACGCCACGCTACGAGCGAGCTGCTGGCCGATCCGCAGGTCGAAGTGGTCGACGTGGCCGTGCCGCCGGACGTGCAGTGCGATCGGTCGATCCGGACCAGCGTGCGCCGCGCGCGGACCGAGCCACCTGCGCGGCATCCTGGCGCAAAAGCCGCTGGGAGTCGATTTCGCCCAGGCCCGCGAAATCGTCGACCTGTGCCAGCACGGCCGGCATCGTGCTGGCCGTGAATCAGAACATGCGCTACGACCAATCGGTGCGGGCCTGCCAGTCGCTGCTTGGCCGCGGCGAGTTGGGCGAGCCGGTGTTCGCCATCGATCGACATGCGGGCGATTCCGCATTGGATGCCCTGGCAGCAGCGGCTGGGCTGGGTCACGCTGCGGATCATGAGCATCCATCATCTCGACACGTTCCGCTTCTGGTTCGGCGATCCCCAGCGAGTCTTTGCCAGCATTCGGCCCGATCCGCGGACGGCGGAAAAGTTTGCCCACGAAGACGGCATTTGCCTGTACATCCTGGAGTACGCCGGCGGGCTGCGGGCCGCGTCGTGGGACGACGTCTGGGCCGGCCCGGCTCGCGAGGGCGCGGCCGAAGACATCGGCATCCGCTGGCGCGTCGAAGGCACCGCAGGCATGGCCCGCGGCACGATCGGCTGGCCCGAGTATCCCGAGCCGCACGCCCAGCACGCTCGACTACACGACCCGCGCGCTTGGGCCCGACGTGGATCAAGCCGCGTTGGCCGGAGGTCTGGTTTCCCGGACGCGTTCGTCGGCCCGATGGCCGAGCTTGCTGTGCGCGCTGGAAGACGGGCGGCGAGCCCGACAATCAGCGGCCGCGACAACCTGGGCACCATGGCGCTGGTCGACGCCTGCTACCGTTCGGCGCGCGAACATCGCGCCGTAGAGCTGAGCGAGTTCGAGTGGTGAGCCGGGGACTGGGTGCCGGGCGGGCTCGAGCCGCGCTCAGACCCGGCGGCTCTGTTGCTCGAGTCGTTCGACGACAAAGGCGAGCGCGGCCGGCGCCATGCGGCCGTAGTAGGCAAAGCCGTGTCCGCCGCCGCTGGTTTCCAGGTCGCACTGGAACGGGATGCCGAGCGCCGCCATTTTCATCCGCAGCTTGTCGGCGCTGCCGTGCCAGCGATCGTCGAGCGGATCGCAGCAAAACCAGGTGCTCAGCGGCCAGTTGAGCGGATGCACGTGCAGCGTGGCCGAATCCTGCCGGGCCGCTTCGGCGTCGGCGTACATCTGCGGCAGCGTCTCGTCTCCTTCGTTCCAACGCAGATAATAGTCGATCGCCGGCGAGATGGCCGCACAGACCGGAAACGTGCGCGGGTGCTTGAAGGCCATTCGCAATGCCCCCTGGCCGCCCATGCTCGTGCCGAGCAAGCCGACGGCCGGCGGCCGCACGCCCCACCGCAGGCCGACATAGGGCAACACGCGGTCCAGCACGTATCGCTCGGCCGTGATGTGGGGGTCGAACTCGGGGCAAATTTTGTCGGTCCACCAACTGCGCGCCGTCCGCGGGCAGATCACGCGCAAACCGTGCCGGTCGAACTCGGCGTTGAAAGCCGGCTGCTCGTCGAGCCGGTTCGCGTGCACCCCGTGCAGGTAGATCACGACGAACTGCTGCGAATGCAGGGTCTTCGGCTCGTAGAGATCGCAGGTGTGGCCGGCCACTTCGGCTTCGGACCAGATGCCGCCAGTTGTCACCGCTGGGAGACTCCCGCTGGAAATCGAGACAAAAAAGGGAACACCGCCATTGTTCCCCGCGGGCGTGCCGACGGACAAGGGGCCAGCCGCCGAGCAGGAGCGGCATTTGTTGGTCCGCCGCGGGCAGCGCAGCGAGTTTTGCCGTCCCGGCGGGCACCGCTTGTGGCGCCGGGTGGCGCCGCCGCGGCGTGCGAAGCTTGGCATAACCGGCGTCCTGCGTTAAACCTAAGAGTATGAGTTCGACGCAGATCAGCTTGGAGCGGTTATTGCAGATCGTGCTGGCCGGGATGATGGTCCTGGCCACGATGCTGTTCAGCCTGGGCACCGCTCCGCCTGGCTGGTCGCGTCTGTGGCGATCCTGGCCGTGGCCGCGATTTACCTGGCCGACATGACGGGCCGGTTTCGCCTGCCGCGCTGGTGGGCGAACCTGCTGTCGGTGCGGCGCGGTGGCCATCTGGCTCGCCGAGTCGATGGTGCTGGTCGGCGAAATGCAGTTGGTGGCCGTGACCTACGTGCTGCTCTTTCTGCAAGTGATCCTGTTTTTTCAGGTCAAAGGCGACCGCATCTATTGGCAATTGATCGTGCTGAGCGTGGCGCAAACGGCGGTCGCTTCGGCGCTGTGCACCGGATTGTTGTTCGCGCTGCTGCTCGTGGTCTACATCGTGCTGGGCGTTCTGGCGCTGGCCGTGCTCGTGATGCATCGCGAACTGGCGCGGTTCGATCGCTCGGCGCCTGAGCCGCCGGCAGCCCGGGCCGCCGCCCTTGGGGCCTTGCTCAAGACTCCGGCGCCGCGTCCGGCCTTGCAATTCGTCGGCGGCAGGGCTGAATTGCCGCAGGCCTCGTTTCGGCGGACGTTGGCGGGGCAGACAACCGCGATCGCGATCTGGACGCTGCTGGGCGCCTGCCTGGTGTACGTGTGTTTCCTGCGCCTGGAGCGCGAGCGCGAGGGCTTTGACGACGAGATCCGTAGCGTCGGTTTCTCCAGGGAGGTGACGCTGGGCGAGCAGGCCGGTGAGGCCACGCTGAATCCCGACGTCGTCATGCGCGTCCAGTTGTTCGAGGAGCCCGGCGGCTTGCCGTTCCAGCTCACGGGCGAACCGCTGTTTCGCGGTTCGGTGGCCACGAATTACTCTCGCGGCAAATGGAGCCAATCGCGGCGGTCGCATGACTCTCGAACGCTGGAGCCGAATCGGACCGAGCACTACGTTCGGCAGCACATCACGATGGAAAAGCTCGCCGAGTCCACGCTGTTTTCCCTGATGCCGGCTTACCGCGTCGATGACGACGACCGGCTGCGGATCGACAATAGCGGCAGCGAAATCTTTCGCCCTGGCAGCTGCCGCTCGCAACGGATGGAGTTCGATCTGGCGACCACCGGCGTCGATCGGCGACGGCAGTCGGCGATTTTGCCCTTGCACGATTACTTCCGCGTTCACGAGCGTGAGTCCGAGTTGTTGAACTTGCCCGACGCCGGGCCCGGAATGCCCGACCCGCTGGTCGGACTGCGGGCCGCGGCCGATCGCGTGAGGCTTCGGGCTGGCCTGGAGGCCGACGACCGCTTGGCGCTGGCCCGGGCGCTGGAGCGATACCTGCGCGACTCGGGCGAATTCCAATACACGCTCGAAGGTCAAAGGCGGAATGTCGGGGCCGATCCGATCGAGGATTTCGTCGTCGAGCATCGGCGCGGGCACTGCGAATACTTCGCCGGGGCACTGGCCTTGATGCTTCGCAGCCAGGGAATTCCGGCCCGCATCGCCATCGGCTTTCGTTGCGGCGAGTGGAATTCGGCGGGCGGCTATTACCAGGTTCGGCAGTTGCACGCTCACACCTGGGTGGAAGTCTTGCTCGAACCGGAACATTACGCCAAGGAAGATCTCGGCGCGAACATGCGCGTGGGCCAGGGGCGGCTGGCTGGTGCTCGATCCGACTCCGGCCGGCGAGGGGGCCGCCAGCGATGCGGCAAATTCCGGACTGTGGAACCGGGCTTGGATGTATCTCGACTACGTGCAGGTCTTGTGGATCAAATACATCGCCACGCTCGACGCCAACTCGCAGCGAGAGGCCATCTACGAGCCGCTCGGCCGCTGGTTCGGCGCGCTGTTCGAGAATGCCTTCAGCATCGACGCCTGGCGCAGCTGGTTTGACTCCGCGGCCCGGGCGATCGCCGTGCCCTGGAAATGGTATCGGCAGCACTGGTTCAGCCTGCCGGGCGCGCTGATTACGATGGCCGTGCTGCTGGCTGCCGCCGGAATCTACCGCAGCGGCCGGCCGATCGCGCGCTGGTGGCGCTCACGGCCCCTGCGGCTGGGAGGGCCATTCGGCCTGGCCCGCAGGTCCCAAAGCGAAATGATCGGCCGGCTCGAACGGGTGCTGGCGCGTCGCGGCCTGGTGCGGCTGGCAGGCCAGACGCCCTTCGAGTTTGCCGTCGCCGCCGGGGGCGAGCTGGCCGAGAGCATCGAGCACATTCCGCTGGCCTCGCTGCCCCGCCGCGTGGTCGAGGCGTTCTATCGCGTGCGCTTCGGCAGCCGGCCGCTGGACAACTCGGAAGCCAAGGCGGTAGAACATGCTCTGCGGCACCTTGGAAGAGAAGCTGTAGGAAAGGATGAAGGCGGAAGGATGAGTAAGAAATAACTGCGTCTCAACAGTTTCCTTGTTTTTCCTCCTTCATCCTTCCGCCTTCCTCCTTTTTTTCTTCCGAGTTGAATTGATGAAAATCGGCCTGGTTGGATATCAGGGATCGGGCAAAAGCTCGTTGTTCGAGTGGCTCACCGGCATCAAAGCCGATCCAGCCCTGGCCCACGCCTCGCAAAGCGCCATGGCGGCCGTGCCCGACGACCGCGTGCAGCCGCTGTGCGGCGTCTATCATCCCAAGAAGATCACGCTGGCCTCGCTGGAACTGGTCGATACGGCCGGTCTGAACCGCTCGCACGAGGGCAATGCCGCCCGGCTGGGCCTGATCCGCGAGGCCGGAGCGCTGGTCGTGGTGGTCGGGGCATTCGATCGAGCGGCCGATCCGGTGGCCGACCTCCGCCGCCTGGACGAGGATCTGCTGCTGGCCGATTTGCAGATCGTTTCCGGGCGGGTCGAACGGCTGCGCGAGAGCACCAAGAAGCCGCGTCCCGGCCGCGATCAGGAACTGATCGAATTGGCCGCTCTGGAGCCGCTGGCCGCCACGCTGGAAACCGGCACGCCGCTCAACGCGTCGGACATGTCCGACGAACAGCTCAAGGCCACTCGTTCGTTCCGCCTGTTGACGGAAAAGCCCCGGCTGATCGTGCTCAACACGGCCGACGACGAGGAAAAACCCGAGCGCTTTCTACAGAAGCTTTCCGGCCTGGGCTCGGTGGTGGCCGTGCCCATCGGGCTGGAGCTGGAGCTGGCGCGGCATGGAGCCGGCCGAGCGCGAAGCGTTCAAGCAAGAGATGGGCATCACGCTCTACGACCGCGACAGCCTGCTGCGCACGATCTTGGACGTTTCCGGCCAGATGCTCTACTTCACGGCCGGCGAAAAAGAAGTTCGCACCTGGATGCTGCGCAAGGGCGGTACGGCGCTCGAGGCGGCGGCGAACATTCACACCGACCTGGCCCGCGGCTTCATCCGCGCCGAGACCATGCAATGCGCCGACTTGATCCGCCTGGGCAGCGAGCGCGAGATCAAAGCCGCCGGGCTGGTTCGCCAGGAGCCGAAGGATTACGTCATCCGCGACGGCGACATTTTGAATATCCGCTTCAGCGTGTAGGGGCGGGCACGGCCTCAACCAAGTCGACGGCCGGCAGCCAATGGCCGCTGTTTGTGCGGTATCAACGGCAGGTGAAATCCGGCGGTCGTCGTAATCACTCAAGCTTACGACCACATCGAAAAAGACAATTTCAGCGCCGCAGAGAAGAAGGCCATTTGCGTGGCCCTGCGATTGATCGAACAGCGACTACGAAAGAAGATCGAGAAAAAATGAAAACGACCCGCCAATCAGCGCGTTCGGCAAATCGATCGCCGATCGACTTTGCAGATTCGCCGACCAGCTTGAAAAATCCGATCATCCGGTCGAAGACTTTTCGCGCGAGCGCTTCACGCGCGCAAGTTCACGATTCAGCCGCCGCCAAGTATCTCTGCCGCCCAACTGCGTTCGCTACGAGAATCGTTCAACGCCAGCCAGGCCGTTTTTGCCAGGTTCATTGGAACGTCCGCGAGCGCCTTGCGAGACTGGGAACAAGGCACCAGAGAGCCCGGTGGCGTGGCGCTGCGTTTGTTTCAGGTCATGCAGATCGACGACAAGCGGGTTCATTGTCTGTTCAAAGATTCCATCGCGCGCGTGGTCGGTGCCGCCGAAAGATCCGCCGTCGCCCGCGTAAGGGCTGGAAAAAAGAACGGCAAAGCTGCCAGGCGTTGATTGGCGGCCGAGGATCGGCGAACGAGCTTTCCTGACCGCCCGCTTACGTACCCGCGCCTCCGCCCATGCCGAAACCGGTCATCATGCGGCGATAGGGCTTCGCTTTGTGGGCGCTGGCCGGCGCGTCGTAGCGAGGGCCCTGCGGCGTGGGATCGGCCGCGCCGCTGGCCACGGCCGTGAGTTGGGCTCGCAGCGTCGTGGCCGCCTCGCTGGCATGCACCGGCGGCTGCGGCGGAACCGCGCCGTAAAACGCCCGCACGGAGTTATAGTCGATGTGCAGCCGGGCCCCGTCGATCGAGGCCCCGACGAACAGCCCGCGGTTGCGCGAGTAGGAAAGGACTTCGGACGTGGATCGGCCGTCGGACACGGTCGTGGAATCGCGTCCGACCGGGCCGGCGGAGGCCGAGGCGTCGGTGCCGATCGTGAATTTGCCGCTGGCCAATCCTTCGGCGCTGCGCTTGGTCATGAAGACCAGCACCATGTCGATGTCTTCGACACCGATTTGCAGGCCGATGCTGCCGCCGGCCAGGTTGATCAATTGCGGAAAACCCCAGGAGCCGTCGTCCTGCCGCAGCAGGGCCACCCCGCGGCCGGAACGCACGCCGCCGATCAAGCCCAGCTTGACCGCGTCGGGAATGATCACGACGGCTTGTGCTTTGGCCAGCACGTCGATGGGAATCTGCTTGCCGGGCGTGCTCCGCAGCTCTTGCAGGACTTTGCCGGCGGAGCGAACGGTTTCGTCGGAACTCGGCGCCGCCGCGGACGCCGCGCTTCCCAGGCACAAGACTGCTAGCAGTCCCAGCACTAGCTGACGTGCCACGGCCGAACTCCGTTTCACTTTGGGTGCGCGATGAGGGCAGTATGGCGGAGTCTTTTAGCCGCCAACCGCAAGTTCGGCAAGGCCGAACGGAAAGGATGAAGGATGAAGGCGGAAGGATGAATGGGGACGTCAGTTAATTAGTCCTCCGTTTTCATCCTTCCGCCTTCATCCTTTCTCCCTAAGGGCACCACATCGGCTCGCAAATCATGTCGCACGGATCTTCGCAGACTTGCGACTGCGGGCAGTATTGCTCGACCGGTTGGCATTGCGTCACAGGCGGGCAGACCGTCACTTGCGGGCAAACCTGCGTCTGCGGACAAACGGCAACCGGAGCGCAGATTGCCGGGGGCGCTGCCATCCGCGGCGCGGCGATGACCGGTGCCTGCTGCGGCGGCGCGATGTAGATCGGTTGCTGCGGCGGCGCGACCACGACTTGTTGCGGCGGCGAGGTATAAACCGGCGCGACCATCGGCACCGCCGCCAACGGAGCGACTGCCGCCGCCCGATTGTGATGCAGCCAACCGCAGCAATGGTCTCTGAGCCACTGGTTCTTTTGCTGCTCGCATTCGACCAGGGCGCGGCAGCAACTGCAGCCCGCGGCCTGAGAGACCAGGATCAGCGCAATCGAGATGAGTAATGTCTTTCGCATGACGAAAGCCTCGAAGAGGCGGTGTGGGGAGTGTTTTTCGTGCGGTGGGGAGCTTGTTGCCGCGGCAGGCCGGCGGCAGGAATGTCTACGTAATGCAACTCTACGACACGCCCGGTGATGTGCAAACGCAACACGTAGATTTTGCGAATCAGCGAAAGATTGCCGCCCGGAAGATCGGCACAGGCGCAACCACCGCGCCTGGAGCCCGGCGGTGGCAGCGGTGGTGGCGAATGTGCAGCCTTGGCGGCGCTGCGCAGGCCAAGAAATTGTCGGTCGCCGGGTCGCGCGACGGCGCGGCCCGGCAGCGGCTTTAGTCGATCGGAACTTGCGCCGCTTCGCCGCCGCTGCGCGTACACAGCCCGCGCAGCGTCCTCGGGTCGATCTCGGAGGAAAGGAAGCGCACGCTTCCATCGGCGAACATGCAGATCACGCCGCCGGAATAAACCGCGTGCAGACCCGGCTCGTGGGGCGGGCGGCGCAGGGCGGCCAGCAATTCGTCGACCGTAATGTCCCGCGGCTCGCTCCAGGCGATGCCGGCCCCGGCCAATTCAACGGCCACGATGGTCTTGGAGGATCCGTCCCTGATATCCGCTAGTCTGACCGGTCCATCGGCAGACAGCACGGTGTCCGGGCCGACGATGCCCAGGACGTTGGTCTCGATGCCCGGATTCGTGACATCGCCCGGTGCAATGTAAACATCGGGGCAAGGAACAAGGAGAGATCGGTTGTTGAAGCTGTCCCAGGGCTGGTCGGGATGAAACTGCTTTGCCAGCGCGGTCTCCTCCACAAACGGCAGGATGGCGACGCGCCAACTGAGCAGCCG
This sequence comes from uncultured Planctomycetia bacterium, assembly GCA_963699445.1. Taxonomy (GTDB): domain Bacteria; phylum Planctomycetota; class Planctomycetia; order Pirellulales; family PALSA-1355; genus CAWCAX01. Next base: position 102,265 of record CAVOTX010000008.1, on the reverse strand, counting down.
GCGGCCGTTTTCATCGGCAGTAAAAGCGGCTGGGAAACTGCCGGTCACGTCGTGGTAATTGAGCACAGCCAGGGCGACCATTTTCAAATGATTGCTCGATTGGGCCCGCCTGGCCGCCTGCCGCGCGGCCTGAACGGCCGGCAACAGCAAAGCGATCAAGATAGCGACAGTGCTAAGCATGCTGCCCACCGCTCCCAAAACGATGCCGGCCGTCGCCAGGCCGCTGCCCTGAACCCGCCCGTTGCTGCGGTTGATGTCCCCCAAACCCAACACGCCAAAGATGATCGCCGGAATGCCGGTCACGAAGCAGGTCACCAGCGAGCACAGGCCTAGGACTAGGCTGGCCATCGCCTTGCCGCTGGTTGTAGGCGCAGCTCCGGAACCCTGGGCGGACTGGTAAGGGTTATCACCGCCACGAGAAAAGTCGTCGGTCATGGTGGCTATCTCGTCGGTACGGGGGATGAAACCGCGGCCGCCGGCTTCTAGTCCAGTGGCACCTGAGCCGCTTCGCCGCCGCTGCGCGTACAGAGTCCGCGCAGCGTCACCGGATCGATGTCGGTGGGAATGAAATGTGCGCTCCCGTCTGCGAACACACACATCACGCCGCCCGGATAAACCGGGCGCAGGCCGCCGTCGTGGGGCTCGCGGTGCATGGCGGCCAGCAATTCGTCGACCGTGATGTCCCGCGGCTCGCTCCACTGGATGTCGGCCCCGGCCAATTCGACGGCCACGATGGTCCGAGAGGTTCCGTCCCGGATGTCGGTTATTTTGACCGGTCCGTCGGTGGCGAGCACGGTATCCGGGCCGACGATGCCCAAGACGTTCGTCTCGGTTCCAGGATTCGTTTCATCGCCCGGCGACTTGTAAAAACCGGGGCATTGCGCGACGAAGCCTTCGTTGCCGGCGCTGTCCCAGGGCTCGCCGGCATGGAACTGCTGGGCCAGCGCGGCCTGTTCCAAATAAGGCAGGATGGCGACGCGCCAACTGACGAGTGCCTGGCCGTTCTCATCCTGGGAAAAGGCGGCTGGGAAACTGCCGTTCACGTCGTTGTAGTTGAGCAGTGCCAGGCCGACTTGCTTCAAATTATTGCTCGATTGGTTTCGGCGAGCCGCCTGCCGCGCGGCCTGAACGGCCGGCAGCAGCAAACCGATCAGCAGGGGCACCACAAAGCAGACCATCAGGGTGCCCACGCTGCCCGTCACGATACCGGCGGTCGCCAGCCCGGTGCCTTGCACCTTGCCATTGCTCTTATTGATTTCCAGCAGTCCCAAAATGCCAAGAATGATGGCGGGGATGCCGGTGAACAAATTGCACATGAACGAGCACAGGCCCAGGACCAGGCTGGCGATCGCCTTGCCGCTGGTTGTGGGCGGCACTCCAGGCGGCTGGGTATGCGGAAAGGGGTTCTCGCCACCACGAGAAAAGTCGTCGGGCATGATGCCTGTCTCGCAGGAACAGGGGGATGAGAGCGTGCCGGCCGACGGACCGAAGCGGCCGGCCGCTGGGACATCATATCCCAACCGCAGCGCGTTACAAGCCGGCGGACCGGCTCACCTTAGACGGTACCGCCGCGGACCGCGCGGCGTGTCCTTCGTTTTCATCCTTCATCCTTCCGCCTTCATCCTTTCGTCCCTAGCGTTCCTTGGGCTCTTCCAGATAGGTGTAGCCCTGCAGGCCGTCTTCGTAGAACCGCAGGAAGCGGCCGGCCTCTTCGTAGCCGATGCGCGATTCGCGGACCGCCACTTCGATCGAGCTGCGCAATTGCCGCATCAGGCTTTCGACGTTGAACTCGACGTAGTCGAGCACCTCGCGGACCGTGTCGCCTTTGATCACGGTTTCCAGCACGACTTCGCCCTCGTCGTCCATGCTCACGTGGACGGCGTTGGTGTCGCCGAACAAGTTGTGCATGTCGCCCAGGATCTCTTGATAGGCTCCCAGCAGGAACGCGCCCAGGTAGTAGGGCTCGCCCGTGAAATTGTGCAACGGGAGCGTCTTCTTCACGTCGCGGCGGTCGATGAACTGCTCGATCTTGCCGTCCGAGTCGCAGGTGATGTCTCCCAGCACGGCGTGCCGGGTGGGCCGCTCGTTGAGCCGGTGGATCGGCAGCACCGGAAAGAGCTGCTTGACGGCCCAACTGTCGGGCATCGATTGGAACAGCGAGAAGTTGCAGAAGTAGGTGTCGGAGAGCAGCGCGTCGAGGCCTTCGAGTTCCTCGGGCACGAACTCCATTTGCCGGGTCAAGCGCTGGATTTTGTGGCCAATGGCCCAAAACAGGTTTTCGGCCATGCTCCGCTGCACCAGCGGCAGGTAGCCGGCGTTGAACAGGTTGAGCGCCATGTCGAGCGACTGCTGGGCGTCGTGATAGATTTCCAGCACGTTGCGGGACGTGATCTGGTGGTAGGCGTCGAGCAGGTCGTGCAGCGGCTGTTCGACCTCTTCGCCCAGTTGTTTGGGGATATCGTTCTCGCCCAGTCCGGCCACGCCAAGCACGCCAAAGACCAGCGCGCTGTGATAGGCGACCACCGCCCGGCCGCTTTCCGAGATGATCGTGGGGTGGGGCACGCTGGCTTCGTCGCAGACGCTTTGCACGTGATAGACGACGTCGTTGGCGTATTCCTGCAGGGTGTAATTGGCGCTGGACTCGAAGTTGGTTTGCGAGCCGTCGTAATCGACACCCAGTCCGCCGCCCACGTCGAGATACTCGAGGCCGGCGCCTTGCTTGTGCAGTTCGACGTAGACGCGCACGGCTTCGTTGAGCGCGCCTTTGATCTGACGGATGTTGGTGATCTGGCTGCCCAGGTGGAAGTGCAGTAGCTTAAAGCAATCTTGCATCCCGCGCTGCTTGAGCTCGCCCAGCGCCCGCAAGATCTCGCTGGTCGTGAGGCCGAACTTCGAGCGATAGCCGCCCGACGACTGCCAGCGTCCGGAGCCGCGGGCCGCCAGCTTGATCCGCATGCCGAACGTCGGTCGGACGCCGACCTTTTCGGCAAACTTCAGGATCAGTTCGAGCTCGGTGTATTTTTCCACCACGGGAATGATCTGGCGGCCGATCTTATGGGCCAGCATCGCCATCTCGATGAACTCGGCGTCCTTGAAGCCGTTGCAGATGATCGGCGTGTCGTTGCCGGTCATGGCGATGACGGCCAGCAGCTCGGGCTTGCTGCCGGCCTCGAGCCCGAATCGATACGGCTTGCCGAAGCGCAAGACTTCTTCGACCACTTGCCGCTGCTGATTGACTTTGACGGGATAGACGCAGCAATAGCGGCCGGAATATTTGTGTTCGTTGATCGCGGCTTGAAAGGCGTCGTGGATTTCGCCCAGCCGATGCTTGAGGATGCCGGCAAAGCGAATCAGGATCGGCAGATCGATGCCCCGCAGTTGCAGCCCGTCGACCAGTTGCTTGAGATCGATGAAGCGGTTGGGATCCTTGGTGGGGTGGACCAGCACGTGTCCGGATTCGGCCACGGAGAAGTAGCCCTTGCCCCAGCGGCGGACGTCGTACAGCTCGGCGGCGTCCATCGCCGTCCAGCGGCGGACTTCTTGATCGAGCATCGGAGCGGCTCTCCCGGACCCACGAATGGCAACAAACTGGCGGTAAACTAATAATGCTACCGCAACTTCCCGGGCGCGTCGACGCCGGAATGTGCCGGTCGTAGGGGGTTTTTGCGGCGAAAGCGTCCGGCCGCATTTCCTTTTCTTAGCGCCGCGGCGTAACTAAACTAGGAGCCGTTGGACAAGACGGCGGCGGCCGCACTGCGCCAAGGTCCGGCGACGGCTGCCCGCTTTCCGGTTCCCGGTCCAAATCGCACCCAGAGCCAGACCATGTTCGTCCATCAAAGTCAGTTGGCCTATCAGCTCGTGCCGGCCGATTACAGCTCGCCGGCCCAACATCGACGCGAGCTGGAACGCCTGATGCTGCCGGCCTGGCATCTGGTGGGCAGTCGCAGCGACATGCCGCACGACGGCGACTTCATCTCGCGAGAACTGCTGGGCCAGCCCGTGCTGATCCATAACTTCCAGGGTCAGCTCAAGGCGTTTCTTAACGTCTGCGCCCACCGCCATTGCCGGCTCACCGACTTGCCGGCCGGCCGGCAGCCAACCCTGACTTGCCAGTACCACGGCTGGGAGTACGGGCCCGACGGCTACACGCGGCGCATTCCCGACGCCGGCTGCTTTCGGCCGTTCGACCGCGAGTCGGCGCACTTGCACGCGCTGCGGCTGGCCGAGTGCGGCGACTTGTTGTTCGTGTCGCTGGCCGACGAGGGCCCGGCACTGGAAGCTTTTTTGGGAGACGTCTTTCCGATCCTGGCGGCCACGACCAGCGGTCCCTGGCGCTGCAATTGGCGCTGGGAGCACGATTATCCCTGCAACTGGAAATTGGGCATCGAGAACACGGTCGAGACGTATCACTTGCCCCAAGTCCACAAGAAGACATTCACGGGCATTTATCCCAGCGAAGAGGCCCAGGCCCACGAGCTCGAAGGCCGCGGCAGCGTCCTGCGCTACGACCTGCGCGAGGCCGCCAGCCTGACGAAAACACAGCGCCGGGTGGTGCGGCACTTGGGCGGCACATCGACCGACATCTATACGCACTACGTCATCTACCCCCATTTAGTCGTCACCACCAGCGACCTGTATACCCACGCGCATGTGTATCTGCCGGTCACGCCGACCACGTCGCGGGCCATCGCGCGGATGTACAGCTACCACGGCCAGGGGCGCGATCCGTATCGCCGGCTGCTGGCCTGGTTCGTGGCCCGCAGCGGGCGGCAGTCGAACCAAATGATCCAGTTGGAAGATGCCGCAATGTTTCCCGCCTTGCAGCGGGGCGTCGAGGCCTCTCCCCACACCGGCTGCCTGGGAACGCGCGAAGAGCGGATCTGGGCCTTCCAGCGCTACGTTTGTCAGCAGGCCGGCAGCCAGGCCGCACCCCGCGACGAACTGCAAAAGACCTGAGAACTCTGGCTGCTGACTCACGGCCGGGGCATCCTGGCGAGCCGGCAAACTCCTCTCCCTCCAGGGAGAGGCCGGGTGAGGCTGAAGCGAACCAGCCGCGTATCTCACCCCGGCCCTGTTGCACATAAGAGGACCACCGGCAAGCTCCTCTCCCTCCAGGGAGAGGCCGGGTGAGGGTGAAGTTCGCTCGACGCGTGTCTCGCCCAAATCCGTAGAACGTGAGCGGACCCTCTGGCCGACCGACTTCCCGTGCGGGACAATAGGCCCCGTGAGCGAAGAATCCACTCCCGCCGGCGCCGATACCCTGGCTAGCGCCCTGCAACTGGCGCTGGTCAGCGGCGTGGGACCGCGGCTCCGCAAGGCGCTCATGGATCGGTTCGGCACCCGGAGGCCGTGCTCCGCGCGGCCCCCAGCGAGCTGCGCGAAGTGCCGGGCATCGGACCCAAGCTGGCCAATCGCCTGGCCGCCGCGCGCGACGAGATCGACGCCGGACAGGTGCTGGCAACGTGTCGCGAACATGCGATCCAAGTTCTCGCGGATACGGACACGGGCTATCCGCGGCTGCTGCTGGAAATTCACGATCCGCCCGGCGTGCTGTTCGTGCAGGGGCAGATCCGCCACGAGGACGCCCTGGCGATCGCCATCGTCGGCTCGCGGCATGCCACGCATTACGGCCTGGCCCAGGCCGAGCGGCTGGCCGGCAGCCTGGCCCGGGCCGGACTGACGATCGTCAGCGGTTTGGCCCGCGGCATCGACGCGGCCGCCCATCGCGGTGCGCTCTCGGCCGGCGGCCGCACCATCGCGGTGCTGGGCAGCGGACTGTTGAACATTTATCCGCCCGAGCACCGCGGGCTGGCCGAGCAGGTGGCGGCCGCGGGCGCCCTGGTCAGCGAAGCGCCGCCCCACAGCCCGCCCATGGCCGGCGCGTTTCCGCAGCGCAACCGGATCATCAGCGGGCTGTCGCTGGGCGTGATCGTGGTCGAAGCTGGGACGCGCTCGGGCGCGCTGATATCGGCCCGTCACGCGATGGAGCAGGGTCGCGAGGTGTTTGCCGTGCCCGGCCGGGTCGACAATCGCCTGGCCCAGGGCTGCCACCGGCTGATCCGCGACGGGGCGAAGCTGGTAGAGACGGCCGACGACGTGCTGGAAGAGTTGGGCCCTTTGGTCGCGCCGGCCGTGCAGGCCGACGGCCGCGAGATCCATCATCCGGCCGAGCTGGCGCTGAACGAATTGGAGCAGCAGGTGTTGGCCGCCGTGAGCAACGAGGCGACCACGATCGACGCGGTGGTGGTGGCCAGCGGTTTGCCCGTCCAGCAGGTGTTGGCCACGCTCAGCGTGCTGGAGATGCGCCGGCTGGTCCGCCGGCTGAGCGGCAACCTGGTGATGCGGCCGTGAGGGCGATACCGGTTCGAGAGCCGGCTCGTCAATTCCGCGCTTGCAGCGCCGCTGCGCACCAAAGACCAAAATGGCGGCGACGTCGGACCTTTCCTGTTTGGCCGGGCAGGCCGGGGTGCCGGCGCAGCCGGAAGGCACCGCGGCGGTGCCCAAACCGGGGCGCGACCCCGTTGGCCCGATACTCAATGCCGCAAAATTAGTCCCCGTCGGTACCAAGACTGGCGCATGAAAAAGCCCCCGGTTTGATGCGAGGGCTTTGGGGGAATCGTGTCTCGAACTCGCTAAGCTTTCTTGCGACGGGCGACGAACAGGCCACCGGCAATCACAGCGCCCCAGATGGCCATCGAGGCCGGTTCGGGGGTCTTGTAGGCTTCCAGTTGGGCCAGGTTCATATAGTCGTTGTTGTTCTGGACGATTTGAACGTAATTGCCCACCACCCCGCCCGTGAACATGACCATACCCAAAGCGGTTTCGGTTTGGTTGGTGTTGGGGTTATAGCCTGAGAGGAAGATGGTTGGGGTGAAGAGATAATTCTGAGTGAATTCGAGCGTGGCGCCGTTGTAGATGTTCAGCGTGAAGGGGACTGTCCCGCTGCCATCGATGCGATAGCCACAGCAATCCGTTCGATCGAACAAATCGACCGACCCGATCGCGACAGGCGTCGGGATCGTCACTCCCATTTCTTGACCAGCCCCAGACCCGGCCGTGTGGGCGAGGTTTCCCATGCCGTCCACGCCAAGGCCGTTGTTGTAGTAACCGTCGCGTTCTCCATCATTCAGATTGGCTGGGGGAAGTCCAGAATAGTTCGCCCCGCCGTCTACGGTACTCCCGTTGATGTCCGCCACACCGCCGTGGCTCGAAAGCAGAATATCGCTGGCCGGCGATGGAATAACGGTGATCCCTGCCTGAACCGAAGACGCACCCAGGGCACAAGCTACGACAAACGCGACGCTCAAATAAAGGCTCAGGCGGAACATCTGCAACCTCTTTGCTGAACGGGATGCGATTAAGACCTGATGAAAAAATCTGACGTTCGCCCATTATGGCCTCCCCCCAAACTGACCGTCAAGCGAATCATAGCAGACTAATCAAAAAAAGGCGCCTCGACCCGCCGGGCGGCCCGCGGGGGATGGCCGTCCGAACCAGGCCGAAGGCGTTTCCAGCCTGGAAAATACGGGGTTTTCGCTTGTCCAAGGCGATGGCCACCCCGCTGGGCGTGATCGTGCGGACCCGCTCGGGCGCCTTGATTTCGGCCCGTCACGCGATGCAGCAAGGCCGCGACGTGTTTGCCGTGCCCGGCCGGGTCGACAATCGCCTGGCCCAGGGCTGCCACCGGTTGATCCGCGACGGGGCCAAGCTGGTCGAGACGGCCGACGACGTGTTGGAAGAGTTGGGCCCCTTGGTCGCGCCGGCCGCGAGATCCATCATCCGGCCGATCTGGCACTAGACGAGCTGGAGCAGCAGGTGTTGGCCGCCGTGAGCAGCGAGGCGACCACGGTCGATGCGGTGGTGGTGGCCAGCGGTTTGCCCGTCCAGCAGGTGTTGGCCACGCTCAGCGTGCTGGAGATGCGCCGGCTGGTCCGCCGGCTGAGCGGCAACCTGGTGATGCGGCCGTGAGGGGGGCCGAGCGGGTGCTAAGCGTCATGGCAGGTCCGCGGGCGTCGCCGCCTCGTGTCCGGCCCGGGTGACGAGGCGAACGTAGAGCGTGGGATCGATGTCGGTCGTGATCGCATGCACCGACCCGTCGACTGTCATGTGCATCACAACGCCGCCGGCGTGATCGCTGCTCGGCCCATACGCGATCGAGCCCGATTGGCCGGAGAATCCGGCCGTCGTATAGCCGGACGGAGCATACAACCGCGGCGTGCCAGGCGCAACGCCCGACCAGGGACCACAATTGAGCGAGCTCACGCCACCGGCGGGAACAGTAAGACAACCGTAGGAATCCGTAGTGAGGCTGGTTCCCGCCGGAGTGGCCGTGGTCCAGGCCGTGGTGCCATCGTACCACGAGTTGAACGCCGGCTCCTTGGTTTCGCAAACGATGAATGTCGCATAGGTGCCGTCCAGGACGGACTTCATGTTAATGCCCCTCCCCGGAATGATCGTGCCGTCGGCCTTGTCCGGGCTCGGCATGTTCAGCGACGTCGTCGCCGACAAGGCAACGTAATTCGTGATGACGACGCCAACGGGTGGCAATGCACCGGGTTGATGGAACGCCGCGTAGCCAGTGCTCGGCAGTGAGTAGCCCCCCACTGCGGCAGGAATACTCGAGACGCCGCTGCACGCCGTCGAAACCGTAGGGCCGCCGTAGCTGGGGCAGGAAACCTCGTCCAGCTGAATCGTGGAGAAATGTCGCGAGGCGCCGTTCAGCGGAACCTGAAACGAGGTCGCGTTGCTCCATCCGTCCTGCGAAAACCTTGACGTGGCCGTTGAGATCCGAGTGTACAAATCAGGTTCGTCGATAAACGGTAGGATCATCACGATCCAACTGTAGCCCGAAGCCGTTCCAGGATCCGCCACGAAGCCATCCGAAGTTCCCGAATTGCCGCTGCCCGGCATGACGCCGACATTCGCATTACCCGCCCAGTTGTACTGGTTCGAAACGGCCGGGAACCTGTGGTAAACGTCCCAACGGCTCAGCAGCCCCTGCCCGAGCTGTTTGAGCTTGCTCCGGCACTGATCCTGCCGTGCCGCGTTCGCGGGCCGCCTGAATGGCGGGCACCGAGACCGCCAGCAGCACGCCGATGACCGTGGTCAGCGCAAACAAATCGCGGAGCGTGAATCGTCTACCGCGTTCGGCCGACATAGAGACACGCGAAACGGGGCCCGGGGAGACCTTGGATAGAGCGAAATCACTGCGGCGAACGCCGCAACAGACTGGCTGCGCCTACCGGTATGATATCGGGCGATGCAGCAGTGCGGCAACGATTATCAAATGCCAGCGATGCGGATTTCCTGCCACAGTGCGAGATGGGACAACCCCGTGCCCGACGCCAGGTTGTCCGAGGCGCAGCTCGGCGCCGCGGTCAGATCGGCCAAAATGTCACGGTCAGTGCGACTTCCAGGCCACAGTTACCGCAGTGCACACAGTACCTGATTGGGCTAGAATTGATCGCAGTGGCGACCGGACCAGCCGGTCCACGATTGAGGCAGGTGGAAAACCGTCAAGAGGTGGATCATGCCGAGCAACTGGCAAACGCATCGTGGGATTGTCCACGGTCGAACGATTGAGCTCGATCAGGACACCGGCTTGCCGGATGGTCAGGAAGTGGTGGTCACCGTGCAGGCTCCGGCATCCGCTGGCAGGCCATTCCCGCCGGGTGAGGGGATTCGTCGCTCGGCGGGCGGATGGAGTGACGATCCTCAGGGTTTGGACGAGTTTCTCAATTGGAGTCGTGACCAGCGGAAGCAAAGCCGGCCGGAGATCGCCTCTTAAGCTTCTTGCTTGACACGGACATTTGCTCCGCACACCTCAAGCAAACTGCGGCAGTGGTGACGAGCAAATTCCTGCAGTATGCCGGCCGGCTGCACGTGTCGGTCATCACTGCAGGCGAATTGTACACCTGGGCGAGGCGGGCGAAGGCGTCCCCAAAGCGGCTCCAGTCGCTCGAGGATTTTCTCGCTGACGTGACGATTCTCGACATCACTCCAGCCATCGCCCAGCAGTTCGGCCGGGTACGTGCCGCTTTGCTCGACGCGGGGCGTCCCTGTCCTGACCTCGACTTGTTGATCGCCTCGACTGCCCTAACTCATGGTTTGATGTTGGTGACGCACAACGTGCAAGACTTCGTAAACATTCCTGGGCTGAAGATCGAAGACTGGCTTCAGCCCTAACGCAGGCGGATTTTCAGCGCAGAACCCTACGCCAGCGCCGCCCAGCCGTAAACGACTGATAGATAGACGAACGCGACGGTCAGGCCATAGTAGCCCAGCCTGAGCAGGGCGTTGGTCAAAAACGGCCGCGCGTCGAACACAAAAAACTGCACCCCCAGCCGCGCCAGCCAGAACAAGCCCATCAGCGTGCAAACGGCGCGGGCCAGCGGTGTGCCGTCGGCCAGACTGGAGGCTTCGCAGAGCGTCAGCAGGCCGAAGCCGGCGATGACGAGCACAATGAAGGCCCCATGCACCCAGATCAGGTCGCGCGACAGCTTGGGCAGCCCGCGGAGCGAATCGCGCCAGTCGAGCACCCGGGGCACGAGAAAACTGGCCATCAGAATTCCCAATTGCACGACGCCGGCAATGCGGAGCAGCCATTCACGATCGGTCATCCTTCGCGCTCCTTTCTTCGACACACAATCTCATATCGCACCAACCGCAGCCAGCAGGCCGTCGATAACTCGCACCGCGAACGGCTCGTGAAACAAGAGCGGCGCAAACCCGACCACCATCAGCCAGGCAAACGCCCGGCCGCCCAGCCCACGATCGATGCCGATCCGCCGGCCCAACCGCGAACGCGCGGCCAGCACGCCCCCAGCTTGCAGCAGGAAATAGGCGCTTGGCAACCCGTAGCCGCCGTGGGCTGGCAGCGATATCGCCAGTTCGTGCAGCACGGCCGAGAAGACAAACACCGCCGCCAGCGCCCCCCGCGCGCCCAGCGGACGAAGCAGCGGGCGCCAGACGCAATCAAAGGCCACCTGGCGAAAGGCCAGGTTCCAGCGCTGCCCCCAAAACTCGCTCAGCGTGCGGGCGGCAAATGGCCAGTCCATGATCGGCCGGGCCTCCACGCCGAGACTCCGCCAGGCCAACGACAACAGGTCGAACAAGCCGAAATGAAACATCGCCAGAAACCCGGCAATGCCGATCCAGCCGGCCAACAAAGGCGACATCGGCATCACCTGCCGCACGATGCCCCAAACGAGCACGACGCCCAGCAGCAATTTGCCGCCGGCTAAGAGCCACTGGCGGCGCGCGGGCCGGTTCGCAGTGCGGCGAACGTCCAGAAACGCGCGGGCGTCCATGCCGGGCCAGGCCAGCAGATAGCCGAGTGTCCGGACACCGGCGCTGCCGTGCCCGAGGGCCGATCGCCAGGACAGCCACTTGAGCCCGGCCAAGAGCGAAAGCGCAACCGACAGCATTTGCAGCCAACCGGGCCTGCCCGCCGAAAGCGTCGCGGCGACGGCCGTCAGGACCAGCAGCGGCAGCCATCGCATGAAGCGCAACAGCGGGTCTGGGTCGTGCAGCCGCGGGCGGCCGGCAGTTTTTTTCGTTGAGGCGTTGCCCGGCCCTGTGGGGCCGACCGTTGGGCATGTTATTGCGATTAGCATGGCGGCACGCTTCGAGTTGCCTCGGAAAATCGTTGGGTCTTCGGCATCGGAGTAACCGCGGCCGGCGCGGTTTGTTAACCCGGGCTGTGAGCGGTGTGTTCATCGTGCGGCGAAAGCCGGAGGGAAATCCGCACTTCGCTTGTGCTTGCACACGCTTTGGGGGGTGCGGCCAGTCGCAGGCCCCCGCCGCTGGCGAAGCCTGACGAACTCGCATGGCGTCGTTTTGCCAATCGCGGCATAATGCCCAAATGTCATGGGTCGCGCTGGCTGGATTCAGCGCGCTGTTTCGATCGCAAGGGACTGCAAAGGAGCTCTCCATGTCGCGCCATTCCGCCCGCTGGCTGGCGATTTCGTTTCTCATGCTATCAGGCTCGGTCGTCTTTTTTCCGAGCGTCGGACGGGCCGAAAACGACGGCCAGGCGGCCCTGGATCAGGCCACCGAGGCCAAGCTTTCGGCCGATAGCATGGACGACCTGAGCGAAGTGATCCGGCTGTGCCGCAGTGCGCTGCGGCTGGGGCTGGACGACAAGAATAAGACGTTTGCTTCGGAGATGCTGGCCGGCACGCTCACCCAGCGGGCTGAAATCGTCACCGCCGAAATCATCGATCGTCCCTCGCCGTCGCCGCGCTGGCCGGAACTCCGGCGGCTGGCCCTTGCGGACCTGGAAGAATCGCTCAAGCTCAACAACGACCAGATCGACGCCCAATACATGGTCGGACGGCTCAACTCGCTGCCCGGCGGCGATCGCAAGCGGGCGCTCGAAGCGCTGGACGTGGCTGTGATTCTGACGGGGAAGGAGCCGGCTGCCCGCAGCAAGGCTTTGATGACACGCGCCAGCCTGAGCGACGACGACGAGCAGCGATTGGCCGATCTCAACGAAGCGGTCAAGATCGCCCCGCACAGCGCCGATGCGCTGCGGACGCGCGGACTGTATTACCTGTCGAAAGACCAATTCGACGTGGCCCTGACGGATTTGGACAAGGCCATCGCGCTGGATCCGGCCAACTCCGACGGGTACGAGGCCAAAGGGGTCGTGCAGTTCATGACGAAAGACTACGACGCGGCCCTCGTAACTCTCGATAAGGCGATCGAGCTGGCCCCCGAGTCGGCCCTGACGTACACGCATCGGGCCCGGATCTATGCCATCCAGGGGGACAACGACAAAGCCCTGGCCGAGATGGCCAAGGCGCTGGAGCTTCAGCCCCGGGCGATCGACTTTTTGCTGCTTCGAGCCCGCGTGTATCAACAGGCCCGCAAGTACGACAAGGGCCTGATCGACGTCAACCAGGTGCTGCGGCTGAGCCCCGGCCTGGAGGAAGCCCTGAAGTTGCACGCCGTGCTGGCGGCCGGCACGGGCCGGATCGATCAGGCCATCAGCGATCTGGAAGAGCTGAACATCGAGACTCCCAACGATGCCGAACTGATGCTGCAACTGGCCCTGTTCTACGCCGCCGACAAGCAGCCGCAAAAGGCAGTCGACACGTATGGCGAGGTGTTGGCCAAAGACGCCGAGAACTGGATGGCCTATCGCGGCCGGGCCGACGCCTGGTTGTCGCTGGGCAAACAAGCCGACGCACTGACCGATTACGAGGCCGCCCTCAAACGGCGCCCCGAAGATTCCGGCATCCTGAACAACCTGGCCTGGTTGTTGGGCACCTCGACCGAGGAAAATCTGCGGGACGGCAAGCGGGCCATCGTGCTGGCCACCGAGGCCTGCAAGCTGACCGATTACAAACAGGCCCACATTCTCAGCACGCTGGCCGCCGGCTACGCCGAGACCGGCGATTTCGACACCGCCATGAGTTGGTCGCGAAAGGCCGTCGAACTGGGCGGCAGCAAAGACATGAAAGAGCAACTGGCCAAGGAACTCGACAGCTACAAGCAGCACAAGCCGTGGCGCGAGGAAACACCGCCGAATCTGGCCATCGAAGCCGGCGAGCAGGACGATGCCGACGATGCCGACTCGATCAAGGCTTCGGCCAGCGAGCCGGCCGACGGCGATTCGGCCAGCCAGGACACGACCAAGGAAAAGTCGTCGGCCGAATCGTCGCTCGACAAAGCCGAAGCGCCACGTTCCGGCGGCCCGGCCCGCAGGTAGCAGCGACGCTTGCGAAAAAAGGGAGGGGGGGCCGTGAACCGCGAGCAGGCTTACGCTCTGGTCTGCGAGTACACCCAGAGCGACAGCCTGCGGAAGCACATGCTGGCGGTCGAAGCGGCGCTGCGGGCATACGCCGGCAAGTTCGCCGCCGATGCAGACAGCTGGGGCATCGTCGGGCTGCTGCACGACTTCGATTACGAGCGCTGGCCGAATCCACCGGACCACCCGCTCCAAGGCGCCCGGATCCTGGCCGAGCGCGGCTATCCGCCCGAGGTGATCTACGCCATCAAGTCGCATGCCGACTATCTGACCGACTGTCCGCGACTCGCGCCGCTCGACAAGACTCTCTACGCCTGCGACGAACTGGCCGGCTTCATCACGGCCGTTGCCCGATTGCGGCCCGAGGGCATCCGCGGCCTGCAGGCCTCCAGCGTTCGCAAGAAGCTCAAGCAAAAGAGCTTTGCCCAAAGCGTCAGCCGCGACGACATCACCCGCGGGGCGGCCGATCTGGGCGTCGACCTGGACGAGCACATTCAGTTCGTCATCGATGCCATGGCCCGGATCGCCGAACCGCTCGGCCTGACCGGCAGCGCGGCCGGTTGAGTGGCGAGGCGTCGGCAGTGCCCGAATACGCCGAGCGAGCCGTGGGGCTTGCCCCCACGGTATTGGGACGCCGCGCCGCGCGATCAGGTAGCATTCGCGGTGCTACAGGCGCGGAGCATGGACGATGATTCGCCGGGATGTCGATTCTCAATCGCAGGCGTCGGGGCGCGCCGATTGACGTGGTCCAGCGGTGAATGTCGGAACTCGCTTGAGATGGTCGTTACACCGTGGGAATAAACCCCCACGGCTCGCTCGAACGAGTGACCATTCGCGCGCGGACGAGTGACCATTCGCTCGGCGGTGTTGCCATTTGCTCGGGCGGGGCGGCCGGGCGCTGGGGCGTCACCGCGTGTCGGCCGCGGCTGGCTCGTCCGCGACGACGACCCCGCGCCAATCGATGAGGGCCGGCTGGCCGGCCGGATCGAAGCGGATCGAAAACTCGACCTGGCCATCGTATCCGGCCAGCGACAGGTCGATAGGCCTGGGTTCGCCCGTTTCGCCCAGCGGCGGAATCTCTTGCCGCGGCAGCCGCCGGCCATTGATGGCAATCTCGAACGTGGCTTTGCTCGCCGGGCGCGGCAGGCGCCCCAGCAACAGCCGTGCCGAGGTTCGCCCCGGTTCGATGTGCAAGCGACGGGCGAGCGTCAGCGGCAGCGTCCAGCGCCACCAGCGAACGAAAGCGGGGATGCGCGTGGTCGGCATCGCTAAATCGATTCACCACGCGCCAGCTGCCGGCCGCCACGGCATCAGCGGTCCAGCCGGTCGGCCCCCACAGGGCGCGGTCCGCGGCCCGCGCAATCTCGCGCCGCAGCTCGACCGGGTCGAACCCGATGACCGGCTCGAGCCAGTCGACGGCGTCGCGGACGTCGAACGGGTCGGCCCCCGGCGGGCGATCTTGCGCTGCGGCATCCGCCACGAGCGCCAATCGGACCGGCCCGGTTGCGCCGATCGCTAATATTCCGCTGTCGGCCGGCTTGCCCGAACCGATCAAGAGCGGGCTGGCGAAAACCGCTTTTCCGCCCACCAGGATGCGTGCCCGGGCACAGCCTCCGCCGGCCACAACCTGGTCGAGTCCGATCCGCGTGTGAAACGTGCGGGCGCTGGCCGGCAGATCGAATTCCAGTTCGTGATGCGCATGGGTGCCGAAACCCCAGCCGTACGGCTGGCCGCCGGCGCACAGCGGTCCGCCTTGCACGTTTTTGTCGATTTGCGCCTCGCTCCAGCCGGGCGAAAAGGTTCCGCGGTGCCGGCTGGCGGCCGGCCGAAACCAACACAGCGGCACCGCCTGCGGACTGGCAAACGTGCGCAGGCGAATCAGCCGATGCGCGATGCACAACGCTTCCTGCGTCCAGGCGGGCTGCACCAGGTGAAACCATTTCTGCGGCGCGTCGCCGCCGACCGAGCGGGCCTGAAAGCGCGCGAGCGACGTGGTGATCCGCGATCCGCCGGCGGCGTCCAGCCGCATCAATCGCGCCGATAGATCGGGACTCAAGAGCGCCAGCATGCGGACGTGCGCATCCCAGGCGTCGGGCTCGGGCAAGTGCAACTCGGCCAGTTCGTCCAGCGCGAACCGCGCCGGTTGCTCGCCGGCCAGCACTTCCACCCCCAGTTCGTTCCAGCGAATCGAGCGGAAAGCCAGCCGCCGGCCATCGGCCAGCACGAGCGAGCCCGGCTCGATTTGGCCGGCGCCATGCGGCTGCCAGATGATCCGCCGCACCAAATCGAGCCGAACGGCGATCAGTTCGCGATGTTGCCCGGGCAAGTCGACGTCGATACCCGGCGCGACCATCAGACAGGCAAGCGAGCCCGAGCCGGTGGAATGTTCGGCGTAGGCGACGACCCGGCCCGGCAGGCAATCTCCGCCGACGAATTCGACCCGCGCGGATGCCGGGGCGAGGTCAATCAGGCGCGTATCGCACAGCCAGCGAATGGGGTTCTTGGCATCCAGCAGGAGGCGGCCGCCGAGCGTGGGCCGCGATTCGAGCCGCTGCCAATCGACGACTTCGTCGGCCGTGCTGCGGCTGTCGTCCGACCAGCCGGCAACGAAGTTCGGCTCGGCCGCCCGTAGCGGCAGGTTCGCAGCCAGGTTGCCCAGGACCAAGGCCACTGGCAGCCACGATGTTTGGGTCAGCGTCATGGCGGCGCTCCCTAGGGCTGGCTGCCAGGCGGCGATACGCCGGGTTTGGCCGGGGGAAGCGAACTGGCGGCCGGCGGCGCGGCGGCCTTGCCCAGGGGGAATGAGTGCATGCCGTGCGGTCGTTCGATGATCAGAGATTGCTTGTTGCCGCTGAGCGCACGAACGCGCTCGTTGACGTAGGGTGCCAATTCGTGCAGATCCACGGTTTCGTCGTGGTTGGCGTCGGCCGCGCCCGGATGGCCTCGCTCAGGGCTTGCGCAGAGCGCTGGCGCCGCCCTGGGATTTGTCCGCGATGGGGCGGCGGCTGCCGCCGATGACGACCACGCCGTAATCCTCGGTCAACAATTCCCGCAGCCATTCGCCGGCGATGGCCTCCACGTGTTTGTCGCCGTCTTGTTGTTCGTTGCTGCCGCAGAAGCCGGCGTTGGACTCGCGGCGCGTGTGCTCGTCGGAGTGAATGACATCCAGCACCAGCACCAACCGGCCCGCAGTGGCCGCCAGTTTCGACTTGAGCTGCGCCGGAGATCTCGCCGGACGTTTCCGCAGGACCAGGCTGCCGGGTGGCTCCGAGGATGTACTGGCCCTGCGCATCGGCGGAGGCGTGCCCGGCGTAATAGATGATTCCCGTGTCGGCCAAAGTCATTTGACGGCGCAACGAATCCAGCTCGGCTTCGATCGCCGCCTGGCTGGCTTGCTGGTCGGTTAGCAGCTTCACGCTAACGGCATCAAACCCGCGGTGGCCGGCCGCGTCGAGCGCTGCGGCGATGGCCTGGGCGTCTTTGGCAAAAATCGAGGGCTTCGCTGCGGTGGCGTCGGGGGCGGCGCCAATCGCCAGCACATAGAGTTTGCCAGCCGGGGCGGCGGAGTCGGCAGCGTTTTCGCCCGTGGCATCGTCCGCGTTGCCCTCGGCCGGCAACTGTGTCACCTCCAGCGGCCGGCTGAGGCCGTAGCTCTCGGCGGTTTCGGCTTTGACCACAACCTGGTGCTTGCCCGGGGGCAGTTCCAGGCTCCACTGCTGTTGGATGGCCGCGCCGGGCTCGGCGGCCGGCGCGGTGACGGTTTTGGGTAGGCCGTAGGGGCGACCATCGACGATCAGGCGCAGGGCCGTGATCGGATCCTGGTCGGCCGGCGTGGCGCTGGCTTCGACGGTCAGCGCGGCTGCGTGCAGTTCGATCTGCGGTTCGGCCGGCGCGGTGATCGTGATTTGCGGCGGCAGGACATCGGCGATGGCCAGCTTGCGGCTGTGAGTCGTGCGCTGGGCGTCGGCCAGCTCGAGCGATTTGTACACGTCGCCCGAGACGAGCAGCCGGCGGATGACGTCGGGGCGATAAAGCGACTTGTGGAATTGCGACGCCGGATAGAAGGCGGCCAACTGCGTGGGCCCCTGGTTGACATGCCAACCCATCAGGCTTTCGCCGGCCAGCGAGGCCGCGTAGTAGCCTTGCGGCGTCCAGGCGACCCATTCGTCTCCGGCGACGAACAGCGAAACCAGCGGGTGGCCGGTATCAAGCTGCCAGACTTTGACGATCTGATCGTTGCCGGCCGTGAGCAAATAGCGGAAGTCGGGCGAGGGCGCCAGTCCCCAGATGTCTTCGCCGCGGTCCATCAACTGAAGTTGGACGAGGGCCGTGTTGATGTCGATCACGTAGGCGCCGCCGCTGCTGCCGATGGCGGCTCGCCCGGCCGAAAGCAGCGAAAAGCAACGCACCTGATCGTAGGCCTGCGGCAGGGTGAACATCGACACGATGGTGCCGCCGCGCTGCACGCCCACTTTGCGCATGTTCAGTTTGCCCCCATCCAGGCCGAGGCCCATTTGCAGCTGGCCCATCTGGGGCCGGGCACGGACGAAGGTCTTGTCCGGGGGCGGTCCGAAGTCGAGTTGATTGAAGCAAAAGGTGCGCTCCAGCCGACCGCCGAAATTGACCGTGGCATCCTTGGTGCTGTGTCCCCAGGCGACGGCCTGGCCATCGGGACTCCAGCCGGCCGAAATCACGCTCTTGCCTTGTCCTTCCAGGCGGCGCACGGTCGCGCCGGTGGCGGCATCCCAGAGCCGAATTCCGCTCACCGAGTCGCCGGTCGCCACTTGCTGTCCGTCGTGGACGAAGACGCCGCAAAGCACGCTGTTTTCGTGGCTCTGGTAGCGGCTGCGCTCGCGCCCATCGACCATATCCACCACGGCTGCTCCGATCGGCGGCCGCGAATTGCTGCCGTACGTGTAAAGCAGCCGCTTCGAATCGGGGGAAAAGGCCACCGACGTCACTTCGTTGGGCAACTTCGACCACGCGTAGCGCAGCTTGCCGTTCGGCTCGTACAGCCGAACGGCCTTGTCGTTGCAGCCGGTGGCGATCGAGCGGCCGTCCGGGCTCCAGGCCACGGTCATCAGCTCGGCGGCATGCTCGCGCAGCACGGCCACGGCAGCGCCGCTGGCCGCCGACCAGATGCGTGCCGTCTTATCCATCGATCCGCTGACCAGATATTTGTCGTCGGCACTCCAGGCCACCGCGTGAACCACGGCCGTGTGTCCTTCGAGAACTTTGTTCGTGGCGCCGGTGTCGACATCCCAGATTCGCACCGTGCCGTCGTGACTGGCGGAGGCCAATTGCCGGCCGTCGCGCGAGAAAGCCAGGTCGTAGATCGCGTACTTGTGGCCCTTCAGGCTGTGGACGATTTGTCCTTCGGGCAGCGCGATGAGATGGATGCGATGATCGTAAAGCGGCGTTTGGGCTCGATATCCGCCCACTGCCAGCCGCTTGCCATCGGCCGAGATGGCGGCGGCAAACAGATAACCGAATGCGCCGCGAGCGATCGGCGGTCGCAACACCCGAACCGGTTCACCCGTGCCGATATCCCAGAACCGAATCGTCTTGTCCAAGCCGACCGAGATCAATTGATCGGCATACTGCGTTGTCAGCAATTTGTAGACGGCGTTCGTATGGCCGCCGGTATCGAGCGCCAGAATGGGCCGATCCGGCGGAGAATCGTCCTCGACGATGACCGGGTCAACGGACTGAGCCGCGCCGCGCCGCAGGCCGAAATCGCGATCGCCCAAGCGAACAGCAAGCCGCCGGCCCAAAGGTCGCTCCGTTTGCCGCGGCGAGAGGCCGTCACTTGGATTTCCATATCCTGTGTCCTTATTCGGCCGAAGCGCGGCCGACTGCCGTCAATTTTCGTCCGGGCGGGCGATCAAAACGGCCACCGCCTGGCCGGTCGTCGACTGGTTCAAGAGCAGCGCAAACGGCTTCGTGCTCGGCGCCGGTTCGCCGTGAATCACACGCACCGGACACTCCGGGTCCGGCTGATCGTAGTTGAGCGTCACGGGTATCTGCCCGTGAGCAAAGGCCAGCAGGCTGACCGCCATTTCGACAGCGCCGGTGGCCGCCCCCAGGTTGCCGAAAAAACTCTTGGGAGCCGTGACCGGCACATCCCCCAGTTCCGCGGATGGCCTGGGCTTCGGCACGATCGGCAGCGACTGTGCCCAATCCGTTGACGTTGACGTGGTCGATGTCGGCGGGCGTGATGCCGGCCCGAGCCAGGACCTGTCGGATCGTGGCGCGGATGCCGCTGCCGACGGCCGGGGCGAATTGTCGCGGGGCTTCGAACGCGCTGGCGTAATCGACCACCTTGGCCAACACGGTCCGCCCCCGCGCTGCGCGTGCCCGCGGCTTTCGAGCACAAAGGCCGCCGCGCCTTCGCCGAAGACGGTGCCATCTCGTTGGGCGTCGAACGGCCGCAAGGCCCGCTGCGGCTCGTGGTATCGCTGCGACATCAGGCGTTCTTCCCGGCAAACCCACATCATGGGGTGAATCCGACAACCGCTGCCGCCGGCGATGACCACGTCGGCCAGCGAGCGCTCGATCAAACGCACGGATTCGGCCATGGCCAGCAGGCTGGAAGCCTGGCCCATCAGCACCGAATTGTTGGGCCCCCTGGCGTCGTTGGCGATGGCGATGTGGCAGGCCGGCATGTTGGGCAGAAACTTGAGCATCCAGAGCGGAAACATTTCTCCCAGGGCCCGCGAACCCCAGAGCGAGGCATCGAACGCGCCGCCAGAAATGCAACTGCGGAAAGCCGGTGCCAGTTCGGCCGGATCGCAATAGATCATGTCGGCTCCGAACACGACTCCAAAGCGGTCCGGGTCGACGGCTCCGGCCGAAAGTCCCGCTTCCTCCAGCGCCAAGCGGGCCGCCGCGAAGCCGAACTGGATTTCGCGCGACATGACCTTGAGGCTCTTTCGCGGCGTGACGTAGAGCTTGGGGTCGAAGTCGTGAACTTGTCCGCCGATCGGCGAGGGGGCAATTCCGCCGGCAAACTCGCTGAGCAAAGCGATGCCGCTTGAGCCGGCGGCCAACGACCGCCAGAAGGCATCCCGCCCGAGGCCAATCGGGCTGACGACCCCCAGGCCGGTAATCACGACTTCGCGGGGCGGGACCATGAACTACGACTGCCCACCCATGCGGGCGTTGAGGGGACAACTGGGAACCGTGAACGGCGAATTGCGCCGCCAAGCGCAGGCCAAACCCGGGGACCTTCCGGTTAGAGGACTATCGGTCGGTCTCGCTTACTTTGACAGGTGCAATTCGACGGCTCGGCTGCGATTGCCCGGGCGACGGTGCCCCCAGCGGGGCTTTTGGCCACCTCCCCAAGAAGCCGGAATACTGCCCAAGCGCCGGGACAAGCGTGGCGGCAGCGGCAATGCCTCGACTCCATCGGTTGCGGCGACTGTGAAGCCTTCGGAGAAGGCTTCGGAGGAATCAGCGCAACATTCTCCCAATTTGCGACTTTGCGTTCCTCATGGTAATCGGAGCCCGGCAGGCGAACAAGCGTCAAACAACCCATGTCCCCTACACCTGGAATTCTTGTCCAAGGCTCCAAATTATCCGCGCGGAACGCCGATCTAAAGCAGGGATGAAGTAGGGAGGGCTCCCGGCGGCGAGCGACAAGCGGCCGGAAGCGATTGCAATCTCAGGGACGAGTTTCGGCGCGTCAGCCGGTAATCCCAACGCGCCATTGGTCATTTCCCTGGTTCGAGCTCGACGGGCCCAACCGGCCGGTCGGTTCCCCTGAGACAAGGCTCTTGCGATGTTGCCTCCGCATGCCGCAGCCGCTACGTTTTCGATCGCCCAGGCGCGGTCGATCGTAAAAGACCTGTTCCGGCCGAATCCGGTCATTTACTGGAGCGATTTTCTCGCCTCGTTCCTCATCGGCACGCTGTGTTACGCACTGGTTCGCCGCGTGGCGCCGCTGAGCGTGCAGCAGGGCCTGGCGTTTGGCATCTCGGTGGTGCTGTACTACCGCTCGGCATTGTTCATTCATGAGATGGCCCATTTTCGGGACAACCAGTTCAAAGCGTTCCGGATCGCCTGGAACCTGCTCTGCGGCATTCCCTTCTTGACCCCCTCGTTCACCTACTACTCGCATTTCGACCACCACCTGCGCAAGCATTTCGGCACCGACGAAGACGGCGAATATTTGCCGCTGGGCACGACCCGCCCCTGGCAGATATTGCTGTACTTGTGCCAACCCTTGGTGATTCCACCGCTGGCGCTGGCCCGCTTCCTGATCCTGGGACCGCTGGGTTGGCTGAGCCCGCGGCTGCGCCGATGGCTGCATCGCGCGCCTCGTCGCTGGTGATGGATCCGACTTATGTGCCGCCCTTTGCCCAGCCGGCAAAGTCTCAGCATCTTCCGGCTGCAGGAGGCCGGCTGCTTTCTGGTGTGCCTGGGGGCGGCGGTGTTGCTGGTCCGCGGCCGACTGCCGATCGGCTTTCCGATTCAGGCATACTGCACCGCGGTCGCAATCCTTTACTTGAATCACATTCGCACGCTCGGAGCGCACCCGCTACACCAATGCCCATGAAGAAATGACATTCACGGAGCAGTTGCTGGATTCGGTGAATTATCCGGACTCGCGCATTACGGGACTGATTTGGGCGCCGCTCGGTTTGCGGTTCCATGCCTTGCACCATTTGTTTCCCTCGCTGCCCTACCACAACATGGCCGCGGCGCATCGCCGGCTGATGGCCGAACTGCCGGTCGATTCGCCGTATCGGCAAACGAACTGTCCGAGCCTGGCGGCGGCGATCGGTCAGCTTTGGCGCGAGTCGCGCGGCGCCGATCGGCCCAGCGGCCGCAGCCGTCGGCCGCACCGTCGCGTCCGCTGCAGCCGGCGGCCTAGCAAGAAGAGCCGTCAGGCGCTGTTTGGCGCCGCGGCGCGTTGCGGGTCTGGGAAGTCGTAGATGCGGTAGGTTTTTTCCAAGATGGCTCCGCCCTTCTCCAGCGATTTGCGGGAGAGGTGATTCGACTCGAGCACCCAGGAAAACTCAGCCTCCTGCAACCCAGACTCGAAAATCTTGGGGATCAGGGCCTTCAGCAACACCAGACCCACTCCCCATTTCTGATACTCGGGGATCACGGCGGTGGCAATGGCGCGAAACCGCTTGAACGGACGGCGCTTGTTGATCGGCTTGAGGAAACTGAAGTTGATCAGCCTGAGAAAACCAAACGGGAACAGCCGGCCGTCGATCTGCTTGATGCGGGGGTTGTAGTCGGGCATGCCGAAAACGGCGCCGATCGGCTTGCCGTCGACCGTGGCGAATAGCGCCAATTCCGGGATGATCAAGTGTTTCATCTCGGCACTCATGTGCTCGATCTCGTGCTTCGAAAGCGGCACGAACCCCCAGGTCCCTCCCAGCGACTGGTTGTAGATGTCGAGAAACAGCTGGATCTCCTGCTCGAAGCGCGACTTGTCGATCGGACGCACCTTGATCGTCGAAACGCTCGGCCGCCTCGCTGGCGATGAACGCCAGCTTCTTGTCCAGCTTGATAAACCATGCCCACCGGCGCCCAATAGGCGAACAAGTCCTGCGAGCCGCCGAAGCCGTAACTTTCGACCAGCCGCTGATAGTAGGGCGGGTTGTAAGTCATCATGAACGTGGGGGGCGAATGAAAGCCCTCGACCAAGCAGGCCGCACTCGTAGTTCAGCGACGGGTTGCAGGGCCCACGCAAATGGTGAATGTCGCGCTCGGCCATCCACTGGCGGACCGCATCGAACAGCTTGTTGGCGACTTCCTGGTTGTCGATCGACTCGAAGAACCCCGAAAAGCCCAGCCGCTCGTTGTGGTAGTTGTTGTGGGTGCGGTTCAGAATGGCGGCGATGCGACCGCAGGGCTGGCCGTCGGCAAAGGCCAGAAACGTCTGCATTTCGGCCACTTCGTGGAACGGATGCCGACTGTATCCGACCAGCGATTTCTGGTTCTGCCGCAAGGGCGGAATCCAGTTCGGATCGTCGCGATAAAGTTGCCAGGGGAGCGTCAGAAATTGCTTGCGCTCGCGGCGCGATTGCACGGGCTTGACGATCGTTTCCATGAAGCGCGTCGACCGCAACATGCGTTGTTTCCGGTTCGCTGAGAAACCGATAACTTTACAACCGCCGGCCGAGAGGGTCAAGCCGAGTGCAGGCCGCAAGATTTGCGCCTTACAGTGGTTACGAGCCGCTGGCCGGCGCCGGACAGCCTCGGCGAGCGGCCCACGGACTGCCCGCGCGCCAAGGCCGCGGCGCGGAAAGACCGGCTTGGGTGACGGCGGCGGCCTAACCGCCGCCCGGCGGAATCAAACCGGCCAGCGAGCCCGACTTGAGCCGGGCCTGGGCCTGTTCCATCTCGCGGTAGTAGCCGCGGCGCTCGAGCAGGCGAGCCGCTTCTTCATCGACCACGGCGATCACCTCGCGATGGAATTGCAGCGCCGACGCCGTCACCTGGGCCGTGATCGGGCCTTCGATGGTATCGCGAACGGCTTTGGCCTTGCTCTCGCCCACGGCCAAGAGCAGGCACTGCCGCGACTCCAGGATCGTGCCGACACCCATTGTGATCGCCAGCCGCGGCACGTCCTGCTCGCCGCCAAAGAACCGCGCATTGTCGCGTATGGTTTCCGCGGTCAGGGTTTTGAGCCGCGTGCGGCTGCCCAACGATGAGCCCGGCTCATTGAAGGCGATGTGGCCGTCGCCGCCGATCCCCAAGACCTGCAAGTCGATGCCGCCTTCGTCGACGATGCGCTTTTCGTACAACTCGCAGGAGCTCTCGAAGTCGAGTGCCCGGCCGTCGGGAACGTGCGTGTTGCGCTGGTCGATATTGATATGATCGAAGAAGTTGTGCTGCATGAAATGACGGTAGCTTTGCGGATGCGTGCCGCTCAAGCCGACGTACTCGTCCAAGTTGAACGTCACCACGCGGGAAAAATCCAAGCCTTCTTCGCGGTGCATGCGGATCAACTCGCGGTACAGTCCCAAGGGAGTGCCGCCGGTCGCCAGACCGAGCACGCAAGTCGGTTTGCGGCGCACGACGGCCGCCAGAAATTGGGCCGACGTGTGGCTCACACGATCGGCGTCGGTTTCCACGATGACCCGCATCGACGAAGCACTCCTGGATCCTCAAGTGGCGGCAAATTCGGATTTCGGCTTGAGAGGAACTTGCGCCGGACGCTAGCGGTGGCAAGTCCGTCGCCTGCGGCACTTGCCTAGGTCACCACCTCCGGAGTTCCGAATTCCGCGTTCCGAATTCCGCGTTCTTCCCGTATAATCCCGCCCCGGACGCGCCGCACTTGGCGACCGCCCCGCTACGCCTGAGGAAACGGAGTTCCGCATGCGCTCGATTGCCATCATCAACCAAAAAGGGGGCGTAGGCAAGACAACCACGGCCGTCAACCTCAGCGCCGCACTGGCCGCCACCGGACAACGGGTTTGCCTGGTCGATTTGGATCCGCAGGCCCACGCCACGTTGCACTTTGGATTGGCCCCCGGGCAGCAACAATGCTCGACGTACGACGTACTTACGTCCGATGCCAGCTTGTCCGACGCGCTTCAGCAAGTCGGCGACCACTTGTGGGTGGCCGGCTCGCACATCGATCTGGCCGCTGCCGAGGTCGAACTGGCCGGGGTCGTCGGCCGCGAACTGATCCTCCGCGACAAGCTGACCGATCTGGGCGACCGCTTCGACTTCTTGTTCATCGACTGTCCCCCCTCGCTCGGCATCTTGACCATCAACGCCCTGACCGCCGTGGACGAAGTCTTCCTGCCGTTGCAACCTCACTTTCTTGCGCTGCACGGGCTGAGCAAATTGCTCGGCACGATCGACCTGGTCGCCCGGCGGCTCAACGAGCGGTTGCGTCTGTCCGGCGTGATCTTTTGCCTGTACGAGTCGGGCACGCGGTTAGCGGCCGAGGTGAGTAGCGACGTGGATCGCTACTTTCAGCAAGCCCGCGAGCCGAATCGGCCGTGGGCCGAAGCGCAAATGTTTCAGACGCGAATCCGGCGGAACATTCGCCTGGCCGAGGCTCCCAGCTTCGGCCAATCGATCTTCGGCTATGCGCCCGACTCGCACGGCGCGGACGACTACCAGCAGCTCGCACGCGAAGTGCTCTCGGCGATGCCGGCCCAGGTTCGCGAGGCCGGCTAGTCTCCTGAGTGGTAAGTGCGATGTCGAATTCGTCCGGCAGTCGCCGGGCGGTTTCGCTCATCAAGCGCCGACCCACGAAAACGAGCATCCGCCGCCATCGCAAGAAGGACGCTTGGGACGACAACCATCTCCTAACCATCCCGACAACCGCAGCTTAAAATGCGCTAGCCCTGATCGCCAGGCAATGGCCAGCAGCCCGGGAATCGGCCCATCAGCACGGCAACTCACCCTCGACAGGCTCGGCAACATGCGTTTTTTTCTGGCCGGAATCATGCAGGGCTCGCATCTCGGGGCGATTCTGCACAACCAGGACTACCGCGGCCGGATCGATTCGCTGCTCAAGTCGCATTTCCCTCAGGCTGAAATCTACGACCCGCTGGCCGATCACGCCAACTCCCTGGCCTACGACGACCAAACCGGCCGGGAAGTATTTTTTTACCACAACCGCCTGTGCCGCGAAGTCGATGTGCTGTTGGCCTTTGTGCCCCAAGCCTCGATGGGTACCGCGATCGAAATGTGGGAGGCCCACCAGCACGGCCGGATCGTGCTCACGATCAGCCCGCTTGCGCACAATTGGGCCGTCAAGTTTCTCAGCCATGCCGTCTACGCCGACATCGACGAGTTCGAGGCGGCGCTCGTCAGCGGCCGCGTGGCCAGAATCCTGGACGGAAACGGGCAAGCGGCTAGAGATTAGGGAGTGAACGAGCCGCTGGCTCGGCGGCTATTTTTGCCATTTTGGCCCGCCCGCCTTGCCTCGCTCCTGCCATAATAAGTGCATGATGCCGCCACGCCAGGCCGTGATTCTCGCCCCTCTCGCTCGACTGCTGGCAGTGCAGATTGCGCTGGCCGTCTGTGGCGGTTTCCTGGTCGGCCCTGTCTCGCTGCGCACTGCGCACGCCGCCGATCCGGCTCCCGAGGACGCTGCCGCCGGCGTTGAAGCGTTCCGTCAGTCGATTTCGCCGCTGCTCGAACGACATTGCTTGCATTGCCACCAGGGCAGCAAGCCTAAGGGAAGCTTCTCGCTGATCGATGCGCGGCGGCGCTGGCCGGCGGCGAAAGCGGAGCGGCGATCGTGCCCGGCAAGCCGGACGAGAGTCTGCTCGTCGAGTACATCTCGGGCGACAAACCCGAAATGCCCAAAGACGCTTCGGCGTTGGCGGCCGGCGAGGTCGAGTCCATCCGCCGCTGGATCGCGGCCGGCGCCGCGTGGCCCGACGGCCTGACGCTCACCGACAAGAAAGTCATCGATACCGCGCTGGTGGTCGCTGCTGCCGCTTGTGCGGCCGCCCGTGCCAAAATTCGATTCCCCCTGGGTGCGTGGTCCGATCGATGCCTTCGTGCTCGCGCGGCTGCAGGAAAACCGGCTCGACCCGCGCCGCCCGCCGACCGGCGGACGCTGATTCGGCGGCTCTATTTCGACCTGATCGGCCTTGCCGCCGCACGCCGGACGGAGATCGATGCGTTTGTGGCCGACGCCGATCCCCTGGCCTACGAGAAGCTGGTCGATCGGCTGCTGGCCTCGCCCCAATACGGCGAGCGCTGGGCCCGGCACTGGCTGGACGTGGTGCATTACGGCGAAACGCACGGCTACGACAAGGACCAGCCGCGCCCCAACGCCTGGCCCTATCGCGATTACGTGATCCGCGCCTTCAACTCCGACAAGCCGTACGCCCGATTCGTCGCAGGAGCAGGTGGCCGGCGACGTCCTGTTTCCCGGCACGGTCGACGGCATCGAGGCCCTGGGCTTCATCGTCGGCCGGCCCTTGGGACTTCATCGGCCATGCCGAGGTGCCCGAGTCGAAGATCGACGGCAAGATCGCCCGTCATCTCGATCGCGACGACATGGTCGGCACCACGATCGAGCACGCTTCGACGAGCTGACCGTGCAGTGCGCCCAGTGCCACAATCACAAGTTCGACCCGATCACGCAGGAAGATTACTACAGCCTGCAGGCCGTCTTCGCGGCCGTCGACCGGGCCGATAGGCCGTACGACGCCGATCCGGCGCTGTCGCTGAAGCGAGCGCGAGCTCTGGTCGCCCGCGAGCGCGAGCTGAAAGCGCAGGACAGACGCTCGTCGAGGCCAAAGTCACCGCCCTCGCGGCGGCGCCGAGTTGGCCGAACTGGACAAGCAAATCGCCGCCCGCCGTGTCGGGCACCCCCGCCGTGCAGGGCGTCGAGTTCGGCTATCACAGCGCGCTGGCCGCACAGATGCGGGCGAGGCCAAGTGGGTGCAGGTCGATCTGGGCAGCAGCGTGCCGATCGAGCGGATCGTCTATACGGCTTGCTACGACGACTTCAACAACGATCGGCGCCGGCTTCGGCTTTCCGCTCCGGTTCAAGATCGAAGTCGCCGACGATCCGGGCTTTCACGTGGGCGTGCAGGTCGTGGTCGACGCAGACGCCGGCCGACGTGCCGAATCCCGGCACCCAGCCGCAACAAACCACCGCCAGCGGCATCGCCGGCCGCTATGTCCGCATGACCGCCACCAAGCTCGCCCCGCGGCAGAACGATTACATCTTCGCCCTGGCCGAGTTGGCGTCTTCGACGCCGCGGGCAAGAACCTGGCCCTGCACAAACCCGTCACCGCCCTGGATTCGATCGAAGCCGCCGCCGCGCTGGTCGAAGAAGAACCTCGTGGACGGCCTCGTCCCAGCGCGGTCTGTTCGACGGCCGATGCGGCTCAATCGGCCGACTCGCTCACTGCCGCAGCGGCAGGCCCTGCTCGATCGCGTGCTCGACGAACCCAAGCGCCGCCAGCAGCAGCAAGTCGCCGCCGATCTGGCTGCCGTCGCAAGCCGATCTGGCCAAGATGCCGCCCGGCCAGGCTGGTTTACGCCGGCACCGTTCACACCGGCAGCGGCGCATTTCGCCGGCACCGGCGCCGCTGGCGGCAAGCCGCGAAGTATTCACGTCCTGCCGCGCGGCGACGTGAAGAATCCGGGCAAAGAGGTCGGCCCCGGCGCACTCAGCCGGCTGACCGCACTGCCGGGCCGCTTCGATCTGCTCGGCAGACCATGCCGAAGGCGAGCGCCGCGCCGCCCTGGCCCATTGGCTTACCGATGCCACGAACCCGCTCACCTGGCGCTCGATCGTCAACCGCGTCTGGCTGTACCATTTCGGCCGCGGCACTGGTCGACACGCCCAACGATTTTGGCCGCATGGGCCAACTGCCGTCGCACCCCGAGCTGCTCGATTGGCTGGCTGTCGAG
Organism: uncultured Planctomycetia bacterium; assembly: GCA_963699445.1. GTDB lineage: Bacteria > Planctomycetota > Planctomycetia > Pirellulales > PALSA-1355 > CAWCAX01. The sequence continues at coordinate 73,151 of CAVOTX010000008.1, read as the reverse complement.
TTCCGCGATGGCGGCGGATCGCTCAAGCAACTGCACCGGCTGATGCTCACCAGCGCCGACCTACCGGCAATCGTCGGCCGTCACGGCCCAAGCGGCCGCCGCCGACGCCCAGAACGTCTGGTATTCGCACATGAATCGCCGCCGGCTGGAAGCCGAGGCCATCCGCGACAGCGTCCTGGCGGTCAGCGGCAAGCTGAATCCGACGATGTACGGTCCGAGCTTCAAGGACTTTGTCGTCGAGAAGCCGGAGCACTCGCCCCACTATCATTACGATCTGCACGACCCGGAAGATCCGGCCTCGCATCGGCGATCGATCTATCGCTTCATCGTCCGCTCGCAGCAGCAGCCCTTCCTGGCGACGCTCGACTGCGCCGATCCGTCGCTGATGGTCGACAAGCGCAACCAGACGATCACGCCGCTGCGGCGCTCGCACTACTGAACAACCAGCTCACCCTGGCGATGGCCAAACATTTTGCCGCCCGGGTCGCCCAGAGTGGCGCCGACCCGGCAGCCCAGGTCACGGCCGCCTTTCGTCTGGCGCTGGGCCGCTCGCCCGCCGCCGACGAACTGGCCGGCCTGGTGGCCTACGCACAAGAGTACGGCCTGCCCAGGCCTGCCGCGTGATCCTGAATCTGAACGAGTTTGTGTTCGTGGACTAGGAGTTCTTGAAAAGACTTGAAAAGAAACGTCGCAGCGCAACCCGTGAAGACGGTTCTACCGCAGAGGTCGCAGAGGCACGCAGAGGGAGTAAGACGAAACACCGTTCCTCTGCGTTCCTCCGCGCCTCTCCGCGGTTGAGTTGTCCGCTTTTCGGTCCGCCGCACGTGCCCTTACTTTCAATTCCCGCTCAATTCGTCGAGGTCCGCTGCAATGGCCGTCCATCAATCCTGGTTCCACACCCCGGCCGCTCGGCGTCATGCGCAGGCCGCCCAGGCCCAGCCCTCGCGCCGCGAATTCCTCTGGAAAGCCGGCGGCGGGCTGGGCGGCATCGCCCTGGCCAGCATGTTGGGGGCCGACGGTCTGCTTGCCGCCGACGCCACTGCCGGCTGCGCTCGGTCGGCCGACGGCGGGCTGCACCATTGCCCCCAAGGCCAAGCGCGTGGTGCAACTGTTCATGGCCGGGGCGGCCAGCCACATCGATCTGTTCGATTACAAGCCGGAGCTGATCAAGCAGCACGGCGCAGCCGTCCGATTTCGGCGAGCACGTCGAGGCGTTTCAGAACGGCCTGGGCCCCTGGCTGAAGCCGGTTTGGGATTTCAGCCCTACGGCCAGTGCGGCAAGATGCTGAGCGAAGTCGTCGCTCCGCTGGGCGAGGTCGTCGACGACATCGCCTTCGTCCACAACATGGTCGGCAAGACCGGCGTGCACAGCCAGGGCACGCTGCTGCAATCGACCGGCTTCAACCGGCCCGGCTTTCCCGGCATGGGCTGCTGGGTCAGCTACGGCCTGGGCAGCATGAACGAGAACCTGCCCACGTTCGTGGTGCTGCCCGATCATCGCGGCCTCGGCCTCCAACGGCACCAAGAACTGGGACAGCGCCTTTCTGCCGGCCCAGCATCAGGGGACCGTCATCTATCCCGGGCACCGAAACCCCATCGCCGACCTGTTCCCGGCCCGGCAAGGCGATTACATCACCCGCGGCAGCGACGCCGCCGGCATCGCCCTGGCCAATCGCATCAACCGCGACGCACGCCGCCACGCCGCGCCGGCGACGACCGGCTGGAGGCCCGCATCCGCAGCTACGAGCTGGCCGCCCGGATGCAACTGGCCGCTCCCGAGGCCCTCGATCTCTCCGAGCGAGCCGGCCGCACATCCTGCAAGCTGTACGGGCTCGACCACGGCCGGACCACGTTCGACAAGGAGATCAACCCGCTCGAGGAGACCGACTACTTCGGCCGCAAGTGCCTGGTCGCCCGGCGGCTGCTGGAGCGCGGCGTGCGGTTCGTGCAGATCTGGTCGGGCAACGACAACGGCTTTCCGCGCCGCAACTGGGACTCGCACGAGGACGTCAAGCGCGACCACGGCCCGCTGGCCTTCGGCATGGCCCGCGGCGCGGCGGCCCTGATCCAGGACCTGAAGCAGCGCGGCCTGCTCGACGACACGATCATCCTGTGGACGACCGAGTTCGGCCGCATGCCCTCGTCGCAGGGCGGCAGCGGCCGCGACCACAATCCCGTACTGTCTTCACCAACTGGCTGTGCGGCGGCGGCATCAAGGGCGGGCATCAGCTACGGCCCCAGCGACGAGTTGGGCTACAAGCCGCTCGACCGCAAGAACCCCACCCAGGTCTACGACATCCACGCCACGATCCTGCACCTGCTGGGCATCGACCACACGCGTCTGACCGTCCGCCACAACGGCATCGACCGCCGCCTGACCGACGTGCACGGGCATGTCATCAAAGAGTTGCTCGCGTGAGTGGGCTGAACGCAACGGGCGCTCGTCGGCAACCCCTCTCCCTCCAGGGAGAGGGTAGGGTGAGGGTTCGTGGCGTCGGGTGAGGGTTTTTTGCGTGCGACGGGTGTCGCATGCGCTCGGCAAGAGATTGCCGACACGCCACCCCGCGCGGCGGCAGCCGCGATCAGCGCAAAAACCTGCTAACGTTCTCAACCGCCTCAAGGTCATAAAGCCCAACGGGCTTTGGGAGCCCAGCCCAGGGCCAGCGCAGCGCCGCCCTGGGTTTGAGATCGTCCGCGCGATGTCGTCGCCCACCAAGGGGCGACAGGAGCGCGCGCGTGCAGCGTCGATTCGGCCGGTCCGGTTTCGCGGGTCGCCCTTGGGCCGTCCTGCCGCCCCTTCAGGGCGGCGATCTATTTCGGGCTTCCGCGTAACCCAGGGTCTCTCGCTGCGCTGCGACCCTGGGCTGTGTTCCTTCGGCCCCTTGGGCCGAGACGACCTGCCGGAATTCCGAGCGTGATCCGCGCTTGGGCGGACCGGCGGCGAAGCGCGGCAGTTCACCCGCGGCTGGCCAGGCGGTTCACCAACGGCTGCAAATGCTCGTGGCTCGGCAGGTGGTTGCCGCCCATCATGCGCACCAGCACCTTGGGAACTTCGCCCACAAAGTCGATGAGCGCGGCGCAGGTTGTATGCTCGCCTTTGGTCAGCAGCGGCAGGAACTCCGCGCGGCCTCGATCGATTCCCGTGAGATCAGCCTGCCATGCGAGCCAGTCTGACAGCGGCGATTCTTTGACGAGCGAACCATGAGACGACACGGCCGAAACGATGACCACCGGCCGGGGCCGCAAGAACTCCCGCAGGACTACCAGGTACTCTTGCAACCGACCAGCCTCTTTGTAGACGGCCAGGAGTTTATTCTTCTTGGGCAAAGACTTGCTGTGGAACGGACAGCACTCGACCGCGATGAATCCGTCATAGCCAAGGCTGGCCGCGAGTGCCAACAGCGATTCGTTTCGGCGCCGCGCCGCCTTCCCCAGTTTCGGATCCGTCAAGTAATGCTTACCCAGTTCCTGCGCGACGTCGGCGTAGCTGCAACCCATCTTGACCGGGCCGTCCCCCGCCTCAACCGCGACCCGCTTCTGGTGTGGCATCGTCTTGCCCGGATTGGTCAGCAGCACGACCAATGGACGTGCTCCCTTGCCGTACCGGATGTACGGTTCGACGGCGGCATCGGTGTCGAACTCCTCCCGAACGAGTTCCGGTACTTCCAACGGACGCGCCAGCCAATCGGTCCAAAGCTGTTCGCAGAAATCGAAGTATCGGTCCCCGTGCTGTGTCGTGGCTTGCATTCGGCTCCTCGGGCCAATCCCGGATATGACTGCGCCCGTGGCTATTCCGCGGCGTTAGCGGCAAGACTACTGATCGCGGTACGGCTTGTGCTCCTTGTAGAGAGCGATTCGCCTCTTCGCTGCCCTTATGAACCCTGCGTCATCCGGCTCCATCGCAATTGCCTGTTTCTCAAACTTGATCGCTGCGTCAAAATCACCCGCCTCGGCGTGGGCCGCGGCGAGGGCGTCGACGTCGCCAGAAAATGTCCACGAGCCCAACTCGCACGCCTTCGCTGCATTTTCAACGGCTTTTGTGCCGTCGCGATATTGCCCGTCTGGACAAGTCGCCTGAATCCACGCCAAGCGCTTGTAAGCTAACGCGTACCGCGCATCATATTCGACGGCTTTGTCGAGGTCCTGAATCGCACTATCGTACATCCCCTTCTTGAGCCATACGTCCGCTCGCTCAAAATAAGCCGTCGAATACCTTGGGTCGACGCGAATAGCGTCATCGAAGTCTCTGAGTGCTTGGCGGTAGTCACCTCTCAAACACCATAGCCGTCCACGGCCAGCGTACGGCAGCGCAAAATCGGGAAGGATCCTGATCGCCTCAGCAAAGTCCGTAATCGCGGCATCGTATTGGCCTAGCTCTGTCCTCACCACGCCTCGGAAGCTGTAGGCTCCTGCTGCGTCAGGTTCTAACCGTATTGCTTCCGTCAAATCGCCGATTGCTTCGACGTTTCGATGTCGCCTGCTGTAGGCATTTGCACGGTTCCAGTATGCTTCCGCTGAACCCGGGTTGACCCGGATGGCTTCGTTGCATTCCGCCAGTGCATCGTCCGCTTCTCCCCCTGCAGCCGTGACATCGGAATCGTTTGGCACCTTGCGATTACAGCTGGAACTAAGCAGCACGGCCACGAGGAGCAGCGTTGCTCGGTGGCTAAAGCGAAGGGATCGGCAGCGGGCGAGCGAGTCGGTCATAGGGTTGATGGGGGCGGCTCGTCGAGAGTAAATTCCGCGAGTCAGCAACGAGAATCCGCGATGCCCTCTTCCGTCTCCGTAAAGAACCGAGCGACCTAATCAGCTCGTCGCATACTAAACCCTCGTATTGTATCGCTTGCCGGTCCGTCCGCGAGCACCTGCGCACTGCGCCCCCGCCCCACTGGCCTACAAACTTCCCTTGAAAACGGCCACCGCTTCGGCGATCATTCCGCCTGTGCCGCGTCGGCCTGAGGAGACTCTGGCCGGGCGAAGCGGCGAAGTGCGGCAAACAACCTGGGCGCAGCGCAAGGCTGATGAACGCGGAACGAATTCATCCGTGCCAAAGCCAAATGCTCGCGAGGCGGTTGGAGCCAGCGCCGCAAATTCCGCCGGTTCGTTCTTGGGCCGGCGGTGCCCGGAAGAAGTCGAGGTCCGGCTCCCAGGCGGGGGCAGACTGAGCCAAACCGGCTGCGAATTCCAGCCGCAAGTAACTCACGAGCCGCAAAGTCCGAACCGGGAGCAACACTTCGACGAGAACTGAGCCTGGTCGAAGTTCGAGCAGAACTGAGCCCGGTCGAAGTTCGACAACCCCTCCTCTCCGCCTGCCGGGCGACGAACTGCTGCAAGACTGCGACCCGCGGCAAACCATCCTGCCGCAGCCGGTGCCGAAATTTCCGGCGCCGGTGGTCCGACCTCAAGCAGCTTTTCGACCCAATCGAGCAAGACAGGCGGTCGCAGCCGAACGGAATTCCTCAGGCTATCTATCCCGTGGTGTACGCGGGTGACGTGCGTGCCACAAGGACCGGCAGCCAACCGTCCACATTTTCGGACGGCCGGGCCCCGGTCGACCGCTACGAGCCGCCCACTGGGCTCGCGGCGCGAAGGCTTGATGGGGATGCTGATAGCAAATCGGGAAGTCACCCCGGGCGTGCCGCTCTGCCGGGCATATCGACGCCGCCGGCGTCGAACGGGCGGAGCGTGGAGCGATTTTCTTGAACAAGAACGGCCACGGATCCGCTGCCCGCTGAGCGGCACGCCATCTTGCTTCACTCGTTCGAGCCATTTGGTTCGACGGCAGGCGATTCCGCGCGCCCATCGGGCGGACGAAGGAAATTGAACCGCAAAGGCGCAGAGACGCAGCAGACGAAGAACGACGAACGATCGCTAAACCGGCGACCGTGACGCGCGTTTTTCATCCTTCATCCTTCCGCCTTCATCCTTTATTTCTCCCCCGCCGTTCAACTGCCCCAACAGCTTCTCGATGATCGGCTGCTGCGAACGAATGTGCTGCCGCAGCGCACGCCGGGCGCGGGGCCAGTCTTTGTCGAGCAATGCCCGCAAGATCGCACGATGTTGCCGGGCCATTTCGTCGACTACCTTGGCGGCCGGCGCCGCGTGGTCCAGCAGCGTGGTGTAATAGACCCCGTGACGCTCGAAAAAATCGGCCAGATAGCGGTTCTCGGACTTCTCGATCAAATAGGCGTGCAGCCGATTGTCCAGCCGCGGCTCGTGGCGGCGGGCCGGCAGATTGCCGGAGAGCATCCGCTCGAGATCCTCGCTCACCAGTCGCGGACGCGCCAAATCGAGCGCCTTGAGCTCCAGCGTCTCCCGGGCTTCCAAATAAGCCGCCAAATCGACCGCGCTGAACGCCCGCACCCGCCAGCCGCAGCGCGGCACGTGCTCGAGCAGGCCCTTGCCCGCCAGCCGGCTGAAGGCCTGCCGCAGAGCGGTGCGGCCAAGCGCAAAGCGCCGGGCGGTCGCCTCCTCGCGCAGGTAGTCGGCGTCGCCGCGCAGGCTGCGGTCGATGATCTCGCGAATCAGGATCGACTCCCAGCTCTCGACCGCCGCGGGCTCCGGGCAATCTTGCCGCGTTTGTGGGATGTGCCCACTGTGTGGCCTTGCTTGCCGGCCGCGCGCGGGCCGATCGCCAAGCGCCCATTTTGCTGCTTGTGCAAATACCGCTCGCGCACGAGCTGGTCGACCACGGCCCGCACCGGCGTGAAGCTGACGCCGTAGTGCTTTGCCAGCGCCGCCAAAGTGAGCCGCTCCGGGATCTGCCGGGCCTGGATCCGTGCCTGAAGATCCTGTTTGATCTGGGCCACGATGGTCATCGCAAATTCTCAGGAGATGTCGAGCACGGGCTGGCCGAGAACTTCCGGCCGCGGCGTGATGCCCAGGCCCGGCGCCCCGCTGGCGGCCATCCGCCCTCCGCTGCGCTGCGGTGCGCCCGTGGCGATGCTGACGGTCACGTAGCTGTTGAAATCGGTGGAGGTGAACAGCAGTTCGGGCGGAGTGCTGTGCGCCAGGTGGGCGATCGCCGCGGTCACGATGTCTCCGCCCCAAGTGTCTTCGATCGTCATCGCCACGCCCAGCGAAACGCAAAGGTCGCGGGCCTGCCGGGCTTTGGTCAGTCCGCCGAGCTTGCTGATCTTCAGGTTGACGACGTCCATGGCCCGGTCGCCGCTGGCGCGGAGCAGCATGTCAATGCCGTCGATCACCTCGTCCAGCACGAACGGATGATCGGTTCGCCGGCGGATGGACAGGCACTCTTCGTAGCTCAGGCAAGGCTGCTCGATGTAGACGTCCAGGTCGCGGACCGCGCGCACCACGCGGGCCGCTTCGTGCATCGGCCAGCCGGTGTTGGCGTCGGCAATCAGCCGGTCGCCGCTTTCGAGCACTGCGGCCGCGGCCCGAATGCGCTCGATGTCGACATCCGGATCGCCGCCCACTTTGAGCTGGAAGCGGCGGTAGCCGGCGCTGCGATAGCCGGCGACGCTGGCGGCCATTTCGTCGGGCGATTGCTGCGAGATGGCCCGATAAAGGACGAAATCGTCGCCGTAGCGTCCGCCCAGCAGCGTGCAGACCGGCAACCCGGCCGCTTTGCCCAGGATGTCCCAGCAAGCCATGTCGAGGGCCGACTTGACGTAAGCGTGCCCTTTGAGCGCGGCATCCATCCGCCGGTTGAGGGCCGCCAGCTCCGTGGGATCGGCGGCGAGCAGGTGGGGGCCCAATTCAGCTATGCCGGCCCGCACGCCCGCGGCGTAAGCCGGCAAGTAGCTGGCTCCCAGCGGACAGACCTCGCCCCAGCCGGTCAGCCCGGTATCGGTTTCGACGCACACGACGGTGCTGTCGAACACCTCGACCGACTTTCCGCCGGCCCAGCGGTAGCTGCCCTCGTGCAGCGGCAGGTCGACCTGATAGGCGGCGATGCGGCGGATTTTCATCTGGGGGCTCGCGGAGACGGTGGCGATATTTTACATTGCGTGCAATGTCACATTCTCGTATCTTAAAGGGCGGCGCAGCGGCGTCAAGGGTTTCGCCGTGCGGCGTGTAGCCATCGCCGGCAGCAGCTCGGGCCGTGCGGCCGGGCGCGGCAAGCGAAGCTGAATCAATAGGAGCAACCATGAACGTCACTTGGCGCGGAGTGTTTCCGGCCGTCACCACGCAATTTCGGCCGAATTACGCGCTCGACCTGGACGCGACGCTACGGCACGTCGAAGTCCTGATCGGCGAAGGCGTGGATGGCTTGATCATGCTCGGCACGGTGGGCGAAAACTGTTCGCTCGAAGCGGCCGAAAAAATCGAGGTGCTGCGCCACGTCGTCGAGCGCGTGGATCGCCGCGTGCCCGTCCTGACGGGCGTGGCCGAGTACACCACGGCCCAGGCTTGCCGCTTCGCCCAAGTTGCCGAGCAAGTCGGCCTCGACGGTCTGATGCTGCTGCCGGCCATGGTTTACAAGTCGGACGCGCGGGAGACGATGGCCCATTTTCGCGCCGTGGCCCGGGCCAGCATGTTGCCGATCCTGTGTTACAACAATCCGGTCTCGTACGGAGTGGACATTACGCCCGCGATGTTTGCCGAACTGGCCGACGAGCCGACGCTGGTGGCCATCAAGGAGTCGAGCGACGATGTGCGGCGAGTCACCGACCTGGTTAATCTGCTCGGTGATCGCTACCGCATCTTCTGCGGCGTGGACGATCTGTTTCTGGAAAGCGTGCTGTTGGGGGCCGAAGGCTGGGTGTCGGGCCTGGTCAACGCGTTTCCGGCCGAGAATCGGCAGCTGTGGCGATTGGCCGACGAAGGCCAGTGGGAGGCGGCCCGGGAACTGTATCGTTGGTACATGCCGCTGTTGCACCTCGACACGCGGATCAAGCTGGTGCAGTGCATCAAGCTGGCGATGGCCGAAGTCGGACTTGGCTCGGAAACCGTTCGCCCGCCGCGCTTGCCGCTCGCGGGCAGCGAGCGCGAGGAAGTGCTGGCGATCATTCGCCGGGCCCTGGCCACGCGGCCGGCCGTCGCCGCGCGATAGGCAATGCAGGATTGCGTCTGTTAAGGACCGCACGAAAAATAACTTCGGCTTCTGGCAGACCCTCACCCTAACCTCTCCCTGGAGGGAGAGGTTAGGGTGAGGGTCCGTGACGTGCAAAACGGATGTTTCGTTCCTCCCTCAGAGCCAGCCTGGAGCCATGTCATGCCGGCCGTGGACAGCAAGCGAATTCGAGTGATCGACTCGCATACCGGCGGAGAACCGACGCGGGTCGTGATCGAGGGCGGGCCAGACTTGGGCGGCGGCGATTTGGCCGGCCGATTGGCGACGTTTCGCGAGCGGTTCGACGAATTCCGTTCGGCCGTCGTGGGCGAGCCGCGCGGTTCCGACGCGCTGGTCGGCGCGCTGCTCTGCGAGCCGGTCGATCCGAGCTGCGCCTGCGGCGTGATCTTCTTCAACAACGTCGGCACGATCGGCATGTGCGTTCACGGCACGATCGGCCTGGCCGTGACGCTTGCCCATCTGGGCCGCTTGGGCACCGGCGAGCAGCGGATCGAAACGCCGGTCGGCGTGGTCACCGCAATGCTGCTCGACGACAATCAGGTGTTGGTGCGTAATGTGCGCAGCTTTCGCACGCAAAAAAACGTCCGGCTCGATGTCAATGGCTACGGACCGGTGACCGGCGACGTGGCTTGGGGCGGAAACTGGTTCTTCCTGGTCGCCGATACGCCGGAAAAACTGTGCCTGGCCAATGTCGAACGCTTGACCGACGTGACTTGGCGGATGCGGCAAGCGCTCTGGGAGCAAGGCATCACGGGAACCGCCGGCGCCGAGATCGACCACATCGAGCTGTTCGGGCCGCCCCAGGCGCCCGGCGCCGATAGCAAGAACTTCGTCCTCTGTCCGGGCAAAGCCTACGACCGTTCGCCTTGCGGCACCGGCACCAGCGCCAAGATCGCCTGCCTGGTGAGCGACGGAAAACTGCGGCCAAGCCAGGTGTGGCGGCAGGAGAGCATCGTGGGCAGCCTGTTCGAAGGATTTGCGACGCTGGAGCAGGATGCAATCGTTCCGCACATCCAGGGCGCGGCTTACATCACCGCCGAAGCCACGCTGATCGTCGAAGCACGCGATCCCTTGCGGGCCGGCATTCGTCCCTGAGCCGCGCGGCGGACGCTCCGCCAGCACGTACGCCTCGGGCGGCTGTGGTCCGGCGAGCGATCGGTTATTGCCCTGAGCATTTTCCGGCGGCACGGGGAGCGAAAAAAACTGGCGCCGGCATATCGTCCGCAAAAACCGGGCGCAAAACGCGGCGTGAGCAACCAGCGATTGCCCAGGATACGGAGATTCTCGCGATCGCGACTAACGATCGCGGGAAAGAATTGGTAAGTTGATGGCGATTGAGCCAATCCCCTGACGCCCAATGGAGTGGTGCGACCGATGCATGATGCGGGGCAATCTGCCAGTGACCTGCGGCTGGAATCGCTACGCAGCTACGGTATTCTCGATACGGCGCCGGAGTCCGCCTTCGACGATATTGCCCGACTGGCCGCCCACATCTGCCAGGTGCCGATTGCGCTGATCAGTTTCGTCGATCGGGACCGGCAGTGGTTCAAGTCCGAAATCGGCCTGGGGCTGAAGGAAACGTCGCTCGGCGCTTCGATCTGCGCTCACGCGCTTGCGCAGGACGGACTTTTCGTGGTCAACGACGCCAGCGCCGACGAGCGGTTCGCGCAGAATCCGCTGGTCACCGACGCGCCGCACATCCGCTTCTATGCGGGGGCTCTGCTCCGCGCGGCCGACGGCCACCCCCTGGGCACCCTGTGCGTGCTCGATCGAGTCGCCCGCGAACTGTTGGTCCAGCAGCAGGAAGTGCTGGCCGCCTTGGCCGGCCAGGTCATGGCCCAGTTGGAACTGCGGCGAATCATCGCCGCGCAGACCGTGGCCTTGGAAAAGCAGGAGCAGGCCGAGCGGGCATTGCGGCAGAGCGAAGATCGCTTCCGCACCCTGCTGGCGACCACCACCGACATCGTCTGGACGACCGATTGCACCGGAGCGGCCGTCGACGAAAACGCCTCCTGGAGCAAATTCACCGGCCAGAAGTGGGAAGAACTGCGCGGCTACGAGTTTGCCGACGCGATTCATCCCGACGACCGCGCCGACGTGATGGCCTGGTGGCGGGAAACCTCGCAGGTGCCCAAGCCTTGCATTCGCCAATATCGCTTGCGGCGCCACGACGGCGTCTATCGCCACGTGATCGCCCGCGGCGCGCCGCTCTTGAACAGCGCCAGCGAGTTCTCCGGCTGGATCGGCACCTGCACCGACGTCGACGAACGCGAGCAGCTCCTGGCCAGCGAGCGGGCTGCCCGCAGCGAAGCCGAGCGCGTCAACCGCATGAAGGACGAATTCCTGGCCACGCTGGGCCACGAACTGCGGACCCCGCTCAATGCGATTCTCGGCTGGTCGGAGTTGCTCCGCAAGTATCCCGTGGCGCAGGAGAAACTTCGCCTGGGCCTGGAAACCATCGAACGCAACGCCCGCGTCCAGACGGCCCTGATCGAGGATCTGCTGGACATGAGCCGCATCATTTCCGGCAAGGTCCGCTTGAACGTGCAGTCGGTCGACCTCGGCGGCGTAATCGAAGCCGCCGTAGAGACCGTCCGCGCCGCCGCCAACGCCAAAACCATTCTGCTGCAAGTCCTGCTGGACGCCGACGCGCCGCCGATCGCCGCCGATCCGAACCGCCTGCAACAAGTGATCTGGAACCTGCTTTCCAATGCCATCAAGTACACGCCCGCCGGCGGACGCGTGCGCGTGCTCTTGGAGCACTCGGCCCGCAATCTGGAAGTCAGCGTCAGCGATACCGGCGAGGGCATCGAACCGGCCTTTCTGCCCCACGTCTTCGAGCGCTTCCGCCAGTTCGACGGATCGACCACCCGGCGGCACGGCGGGCTGGGGCTCGGTCTGGCCATCACCCAGCATCTGGTCGAGCTGCACGGCGGGACCATCCGGGCTACCAGCGACGGACGCGCGAAGGGTTCGACGTTCAGCCTCACGCTGCCGCTCAAGCAGGCACAAACGACCGGGCAGGCGACGAAACCCGGACGGGCGGAAAACGACCGCCCGGTGATGCAGGCCACGCCCTCGGAATTCGATCTGAATGGCATCAAGGTGCTGGTGGTCGACGACGAATCGGACGTGCGCGAGCTGGTGCGGCAACTCCTCGAAGGGCACGGAGCGGCCGTCTTGACCGCGGGCAGCACTGCCGAGGCCCTGGCCATCGCCGCGACCACGTCGATTGGCCTGTTGATCAGTGACTTGGGCATGCCGACCGAGGATGGCTACGACCTGATCCGCAAAATCCGCGACTTGCCGGCTGAGTGCGGCGGCCGAGTGCCGGCCATCGCCTTGACCGCCTACGCCCGCAGCGAGGACCGCACGCAGGCCCTGATCGCCGGCTTCCAGATGCATCTGGCCAAGCCGGTCGAATCGAAAGAGCTGCTGGCCACGGTTGCCAGCCTGGCCGGCCGCGCCGGCAAGCGGAAGGCGTTTGCCGCGGCGCGGTGATTTCCGGTCCGCGATTTCGGCCGCTGCGCTTGCTGCGCCGCGCCGCTGCTACCGCGACGGTCCGTGCCTGAAAACCAGATTGTCCGCCTCGCGAGGCGTGCTGCTGCAAGCCGCCTTGGCGGATCGGATCCGCAGCAGTTCATCTCCCTAGCGCGCTGGAAAACGGGCCGCAACGTGGTCGAGCGGTCGACGACAACCGGCCCGGGCGGAATTCTAGCGCCGCCGACTGACCCGAGCGCCGAGCACGCTCGGACTTGATTACCTCGGCAATTCAAGTTGTTATATTGGTGCTCGCCAAACCGCGGCCGCCGACAACTCGGGAGAAACCACCATGGACACTTGGCGTCCTCTGTCGTGCAGCGGGACCGCGCGTATGGCTTGGACGACGAGCACTGCTGACCGGCCTGCTCGCAATCTGGGCCCTGGCGGCCCGGCCCTTGGCGGCGCAGCAGGAAAAAGAACCGCGCTATCCGGGCCCGCTCAACATGACGGTGCCGCACATCAGCACCGATTCGACGGTCAAGTACGATTTTCCGATCGTCTACGTTCGGGCGCCGCGCTTGCAGGCCGACGGTCGATCAAGCTGGGCCGAAGTCGGCGACCCGCGCAGCATGGAACCCGGCGCGGATCTGGTGCTGCTGCAACCCGACGGCAGTCAAGAAGTGCTGGTGCCGGTCAAGCCGGCCGAATCGATCGCCGATCCGCAAGTTTCGTTCGACGGCCAGTCGGTTTATTACACCAAATTTCACGACGCCAAGCACGACGCCAAGAATCACCAGGGCGCGGACATTTACAAGGTCCACGTGCCGACGCGCAAGATCGTGCGACTGACCGAGCAGAAGTTCACGCCCAACACGGGCGCTGCCGACTGGTCGCAGACGCCACTCCCCTCGTGGGGCGTGTACAACCTGGGCCCCTGCCCCTTGCCCGGCGGCAAGCTGGCCTTTGTCAGCGATCGCAACGCCTTCAAAGCCGTGAATCCCGGCTATGCTCCCAATGCCCTGGCGCTGCAATTGTTCGTGCTGGACGAGACGAGCGGCAACTTGGAGTGCATCGGTCACTTGAATCTGGGCATGGCGCTGCACCCAGTGATCCTCAAGGACGGCCGCATCATGTTCAGCTCGCTCGAGTCGCAGGGACTGCGCAGCCATCACTTGTGGGGCGTGTGGTCGATCAATCCCGACGGCACGCACTGGGGGCCTTTGTACAGCGCTTTCGAGATCGGCAACGGCACGGCCAACTCGACCCACTTCCAGACACAATTGGCCGACGAGCAGATCGTCGTCGAGAGCTACTACAATCTGAATAACTTCGGCTTCGGCACCTATTACAAGTTCCCGATTTCTGCGCCCGAGGGCTACGCCGCATTCGGCCCGGGTTTCAAGTCCGATCCGCGCAACGGCAAGCTGCGGCACGGCCGCCACGCCGACGGCCGCCCGATTTACCAGCAGCATCCGTTCAGCCCCTTCGGCGTCCAGGCGCTGACGCCCTTCGTGCTCAAGGGGGACGATCCGTCCGAGCCCTCGGTCCCGGGCCAGAACGATTCGCCGCGGGTGGGCAAGTTCACGCATCCTGCGGCGGCTCCCGACAATCACCTGCTCACCGCCTGGTCGGCCGGCTCGCTCAACAGCTACGCCCGGCACAAGCCCGCCTTCGACAGCGGCATCTATCTGATCAAGCAGGGCCAGCCGATCGACGAGCCGGCCCAAATGCTGCTCATCCGCAACGATCCGGCGTATCACGAGCAATGGCCGCGGGCATTGGTCCCTTACAAGCAGATTTTCGGCGTCGACGAGCCGCGGCGCATCGAGCCGCTGGCCAACGACGGTCGGCTTTCGCCGCACTTGCCCGAGGGCACGCCATTCGGACTCGTGGGCACGTCGAGCCTCTACAAACGCGAGAGCTACCCCTACGGCGCAGTGCAACCCGGCTCGGTCACCGCGAGCTTTGCCGACGCGAAAGATCCGACCGGCTATCGCGGGCACGACACGTCGCACAACTGGACGGTCCAAGGTTCCGACGCCGGCCTGTACGCTAACGACGACATCCACGCGATTCGCATCCTGCTGCTCGAGCCGACCAGCGAGACCCGGCCCAAGGGCGGCCGCAGCTTCTACAACCACGCCAAAGAACGCTTGCGGATCCTGGGCGAGGTTCCGGTGCGCAAGTTCAACAGCCGCGGCCAGGCTGCCGAAGCGGGTCAGTCGGCAGATGCCGGTCAGCCGCTCGACCCGGACGGTAACCCCGATACGAGCTTCCTGGTCAAAGTGCCGGCCGACGTCGCTTGGACGTTTCAGACGCTCGACAAGCAAGGCATGGTGCTCAACAGCGCCCAGACCTGGCACCAGGTCCGGCCCGGCGAGATCCGCACCGACTGCGGCGGCTGTCACGCCCACAGCCAAAAGCCCACGCTGTTCGAAGAAACCGCCGCGGCCCGGCCCGACTATGCCATCTTCGACCTGACGCAAAAGACGCCGCTGTTGACCACCAAGCAGCACGACGAGGCGGGCAAGAAGTGGGACGAGCGCGACACCAGCGGGCTGCGCTTCGAGCCGGGCGTCAAAAATGTCGAATACTTCCGCGACGTGCAACCGATCTTCCAGCGCAGTTGCGTGGCCTGCCACAGCAAGAAAGCCGACGAGCCGGCCGGCAACCTGGTGCTCGACGACGACGACAGCAACGTCAAGACCGAGAACCCCTCGGGGCTGGGTTTCGAGATCACGCTGCCCGGCACGTACGCCCGACTGGCCGCCGACGCCAAGGGGCGCTGGGGCCACAAGCCGCTGCACCGGCACGGCTGGACGAACCAGGCCGCTTCGCGCTATGTCGCCATGATGCAGTCGCGGCGCAGCCTGCTGGTTTGGAAGATTTTTGGCCGCCGGCTCGACGGCTGGAACAACGACGACTTTCCGCACGAGACGACGCCCGGCGATCCGGCTTCCTTACAGCACAAGGGGCAGCCGCTTTCCGACACCCAGCACAATCGCGAGCTGGCCAGCGTGGCTTTCCTGGGCAGCGTGATGCCGCCCCCGGAGGCCGTCGCCAAGGGCCGGGTGCGGCCGCTCTCCGATGAGGACCGCTTCATGCTGGTGCGCTGGATCGATCTGGGCTGTCCGATCGACTTGGACTACGCCCCGCAACAGACTGACGCGCCGCGCCGGATGGCCAGCAGACCCCGTCGCGCGGCGCGGGTTGGATGTGCGACGACAACCGGCCAACGCTGGTCCTGACCTATCCGCGACCGGCGCCAACGCCGAGTTGTCGCGGATTCTGATCGGCATGCACGACTATTACACGGGTCTCGATCCGGCCAGCTTCCGTGTCACGGCCGACACGCTCCTGGACGGCGCGGCCGCCGGCGAAAATCTGGCGCCGCGGTTCAAGCCGACGGGCCCCGGCATTTGGCAGTGGAAGCTGGACAAGAACATTACCCAGTTGCCGCAAGCCAGGCTAACCGTTGAGATCCGGGATCGCCAAGGAAACACCAGCCGCATCGAGCGGGCGTTCTCGGTCGGGGAAGCGAAACAGGCGAACTAACGCTGGCATGAGGCGCCCGCGCATGAGGCATCGATTCCGTCCGGCCGCGGGAGTGGCTACAATACGGCGTTCCGATTTCTCTGACCCAGGAGTCATACGCTCCACGACAACGGCCCGGCGTCAGCCGTAAAGACGCAATTCATGCCGGGGAAGATCGTCCTCGCGGCAGGCGACTCGCTGCCTGCCGCCATCAAGCGACTGAAGCGCACCGCCAAGGCTCACGGCGTGCTGCTAGGGTACATCAATCAGGCCAATCACAACCGCAGGAAAGATTACTACCTGAAGCCGGGCGCCAAACGCCGCCAAAAGAAAAAGTTGGCTCGCAACCGGCGCAGGCGAGCCCTGCTGCTTGGGCTCGGCTGACGCAAAAACCCAGATGATGTGTTGGCACTGCGCCCGACCTTTCACCCGCCCTGCTTCTCTGCCGGCGCTGCCGCGGGGGCGGCAGCCGCGGGCTGCTGGGCCGTCTTGCCACTGCCGCGGGCTTCGGCCTGCCGGCTGATTTCGCGCGGGCCCGGTCCAAGCGCTGCGGCCACACAAACCTGGGGGCTTGCGCCGGATCGAAGCCGGCCAGGTGGCCGCTGAGCCGGGTGGCGGGCCGGGTATATTTGAACGGCGTGTCGCCGAATACCTCGCGGCACATTGCCGCCAGGCCCGGATCGTACTCGATCAACTCCGCCCGGGTGTTGACGTGATTGTGATCGTGATCGTTCTCGCGATTGTTGTCGAACCACGACTGCGCGCCCTCGGCGAAATACTCGCGATGGTTGACCGCGGCGTATTTGTTCTTCCACAAGCCGGCTTCCAGGGCCTTGCGATAGGTTTCCTGCAGCCGGGTGTCGAACGTCGGATCGACGCGCACCATGCCGCGCAGGTGGATGTTGTGCGCCAACTCATGGATCAGCACGCATTCCGCGGCGTAGGGATCGCCCGCATAGCCCAGCAGGTTCTCCTCGCTTGAAGAGCAGAGCGGATCTCTCTCGTCACCGCCGAGCCCCCGGGCCCGGGCGTCCCAATATTCCTTGGCAGGCAAGTCGGGCAGCTCGTCCGGCTTCTCCTTTGCCAAATGGGCGAACTCGGGCAGGTCGGTGGTGAACTCGTTATGGGCGATGATGCACAGCCGCGAGCCGCTCTGGACCATCGCCCGGCGGATGTCGGGGCGATGGGCCAGCATCGCGCGCGCCAGGTAGGCGGCTTCCCGGAGCGCATAGTCGCTCACGCCTGCCGAGCCGACGATCGGAAGCCCTTCGGCCTCGATGTACTTCCGATAGAACGGGTCGAGATGCGCCGACTCGGGCGGCGCGGTGACGGCCGGCAGGGCACCATCGCCGGGCTCGTCGGCGTGCAGCCCGGCCGTCCGGGCGGCGACGAGCGACAAGACGCACCACACGCTGGCCGCTGGCAGCCGGTTAACTCGAATTCGCGGCATCGCGAGGAACTCCGGTTGAAAAATGGGCGTCGCGTCTGCGGCCTTGCGGCCAAAAGCGACATTCTAGCACATCGCCTCACGCCAGGCTGCGACGCTCGGTGAACCGGGCGCGCGCATCAGCGCCCCGGGGATCGAATTTTCCTAGGGTTGCAGCCTGCGCCCGGCCGCCGCTGCCGTCGCTTTGCGGGGTCGGCTAAAATAGCAGGCATGCGGACGCGGCAATCCATACGCGAGCTGGCAGGACGGGCGCTCTCGATCGGCGTGTTTCTCGGCGCGGCTCGCGCCGGTTTCGGCTTCGATGAAGGAATCATTCAGTCGCTTTTCTTGTCCGTCGCCGCCGCAAGCCTGGGGCTGTCCCTTGGGGTAGCGATTGTTCTATTTTCCCCGCGCAGTGACCCATGACATCGACACCCCCTCGATCGCACGGCCGCCGGTTGCGTTTCTCGCTGCGGACGCTGTTGCTGTTGGTATTCGCAACCGGTGCGGCACTCGGTTGGACGTTGTACAAGGTTCGCCAGCAAGGCAATGCGGTCGCGGCCCTGGAGAAGATCGGCTGCACGGTTTACTATGCCGACGATGCGGCAACAACCATTCTGGAAACCCTCAGGCGGCTGCTCGGTGAAAAGCGGCCTCGAAACGTGGTCGTTGTTTGCGATCGAAACTACGAGATGTCCGACGGCGATCTCGTGCATCTCCAAGCGTTCACGCACCTCAAAGGCCTCAGCCTCAGGGGAACGCGACTCACCGATGCGGGGCTGAGGCATCTCGAGCGACATACGCAACTTGAATTTCTGGAGCTCGACTACACCTCCGTGACTGACAAAGGGTTGGAACGTCTGCGGGGCCTGGTCCGGCTCAACAACCTGCGCCTGAGCGGAACTGCGCGTCACCGACCAGGGGTTAATGCACCTGGAAACTCTTGCGCAACTTGATTTTCTGGACCTCGGAAATACGCAGGTGACCGACGGCGGCCTGACGCATCTGGCGGCGCTCGCACACCTTGAAAACCTGAACCTCGCCAGAACGCAGGTCAGCGACGCGGGGCTGATGCATCTGGCGGCGCTGACACAACTCGAATCACTGGGCGTCCGAGGGACGCAGGTGACGCAAGAAGGGGCCCGCGAACTCAACGTGGCGCTCCCGCAGGTGAAAATTGTCCTGGATTCCACCTCCGCCGAACCGCCATGATGACGAGCAGTACCAAGTTGACTCAGCTAAGCGCGGGTCGATCTTTCTCTCGTGCGCTTGCTCGTATCTGCGTTCATCCGCGTTCGTCTGCGGTTAACAAATGTCGCTGCCTTGCAGCCCCGCGATGCTGTCCGACAGTGTCCGTTGCCTGGCGGCCAATCAGACCGCCAGACTTTGACAGCGGCGGCGTTGCCGCGGCCACCCGCCCCCACATTGACTCTGCCCCGCGCTGCTGCTCTAATCGATAAGCGCTGGCTTATGCGTCGTCGCGCCCACCTTGCTCGCCAAGCGGAAAGTTCGGGCCGGAAACATGCTCGCCATCCACGACGACTCGCCCAAATGCTCCCGGCGCCAACTCTTGAGCGTCGGCAGTCTGGCCTTGGGCGGGTTGTCGCTCTCCTCGCTGTTGGCAGCCCGGGCCAGCGCCGCAGGCACGTCGAGCCTGGTCACCGGCAAGTCCGTGATCTTCCTGTTTCAGCAGGGCGGCCCGAGCCAGTTCGAGACGTTCGATCCCAAAACCAGCGCTCCGGCCGAAATCCGCACGATGACCGACGTGGTCGACACGTCAATTCCCGGCGTGCAGTTTGGCAGTGCGATGGAGCAGCTTGCCCGGCTGGCCGACAAGCTGGCGATCGTCCGCAACTTTCAGACCGGCAACGCCGGCCACAATATCATTCCGATCGTCGGGCCCGACTCGCTGGGCGCGAACATCGGTTCGCTGGTCTCGCGCGTGGTCGGGCCGACCCATCCCACTACCGCCATTCCGACCAATGCCGTGCTGTTTCCGCAGTCCGTCAGTGCCGACGTGGCCAAGGGCCAGGGCCGGGGCGACCTGGCCGCAACCGGCACGCTGGGCGGCTGCTACGCCCCGTTCATTCCGGGCGGCAGCGGACAACTGGTCAAGAACCTGGAGCTGAAGCTATCGGCCGACCGTTTCCGCGACCGGCAGGACCTATCGACCCGGCTCGACCGATTGCAGCGGCAGTTCGACGACGAATCGCAGTTTCAGGATTTCGACAAGTTCCAGCGGCAGGCCGGCGAGTTATTGCTCAGCGGACGCATGGCCGACGCGCTGGATCTGGGCAAGGAAGATCCCCGGCTGGTAGAACTCTACGACACCAGCCGTTACGCCCGGAGTGACAACTGGAGCAGCGCGGCTCGCGGCCGGCGCGGTTTGTATACGGGCCACACCCGCTCGCTGGGCAAGCTGCTGCTGCTGGCTCGCCGGCTGTGCGAGGCGGGCTGCGGATTCGTCACCGTGCATGGCTGTTATGAGGGCGTGTGGGACATGCACGCCGACGCCGAGAACCTCAACATCCGCGACGGCATGGAAGCGGTCGGCCGGGCGTTCGATCATGCGGTGGCCGCCTTCGTCGCCGATCTGGAAGCCCGCGGCCTGGCCGACAAGATCCTGCTCGTGGCCACCGGCGAAATGGGACGCACGCCGCGGATCAACAACAAGGGGGGCCGCGACCACTGGGCTCGGCTCGCGCCCCTTATGCTTTACGGCGGCGGAATCCGCGGTGGCCAGGTGATCGGCCAGTCGACCCGCGACGGCGGCGAGCCGGCATCCAACCCGCTGACGAACAAGAATTTGATTTCCACGATCTTGCACACGGTTTTCGACGTCGGCAAGTTGCGGCTGGCGCCGGCCCTGGCGTCGATTGCGCGGCTGGCCGAAGCCAGCCCGATTCCCGGTTCAGTTTGACCGGCTCAGGCCGTAGTGGCCTGCGATCGAAGTTGTTCGCGGCAGCGGTTCTGATACGATTCGGGCTCGGGAAGGCACGAAGCGATTCAGTTGAGCGATGGGAAAATAAAGATGTCGAAAGACCAAGGCGCGAACGAAAAATAACTTCCGCCCGCAACCCCTCTCCCTCCAGGGAGAGGGTAGGGTGAGGGTCTGCCAGAAGCCGATGCTATTTTTCCTGCACTCCTACGCGGAATTACGTCTCATAGCAATTGACTTTGATTGGCGGACTTGCCGCCCGCCCGCCGAAGGATCCAGCAATGCTCGACATGCATGGTGCCCGGTATCGCGTTTGCGATGGCGTCAGCCGGCGCAACTTCCTGCGCGTCGGCGCTTTGGGCCTCTCGGGCCTGGCCTTGCCCGACTTGCTGCGGTTGCGGGCGCAAGCGGCCAGCGCCGGGTCCGATCGCCCGGCCGGCAAGAGCGTGATCTTCGTCTTTCTGGCCGGCGGACCCAGTCACATCGACATGTACGACCTCAAGCCGGAAGCGCCGACCGAGATCCGCGGCGAGTTCAACCCCATCGAGACCAACGTGCCGGGCATCCGGATGTGCGAGCTTTTGCCGCTCCAGGCCCGCATCGCCGACAAGCTGGCGATCGTCAACGGCGTGCAGACGATCGACACGCACAGCGCCTGGACCGTGATGACCGGTTTCAACGAGAAGGATCGCCGCCCGGTGTTCGGTTCGACCGTCAGCCGGCTGTGGGGCAACAGCCGCGGTGGGCTGCCCACGTACGTTTCGCTCCGCGGCGAGAACAGCAGCGATCCGGGCGAACCGGCCTATCTGGGCGCCGCCCATCGGCCGTTCACGCCCGACGGGCCGGGGCTGGAAAATCTGGGTCTGCCCGCCGGCCTGAGCCTGGACCGGCTCGAGCATCGCAAATCGCTGCTTGCGGCGCTCGACTCGTTCCGCCGCGACGTCGACGATCAGCGCGGCAACCTGGCCGGGGTCGACGCCTACACCGCTCAGGCGCTCGACATCATCACCTCGCGCCGTGCAGTCGAAGCGTTCGACGTCAGCCGCGAGCCGGCCAAAGTCCGCGAACGCTACGACAAGGCCACCCGGCTGCTGTTGGCGCTGCGACTGGTCGAGGCGGGCGTGCCCGTCGTCACCTTGTCGCTGGCCGGCACCTGCATTCCCAACGGCGATTGGGACACCCACGCCGGCACCGACCAGAGCAGCAAGACCAACTTCGCCAGCTTGCGCGAAAAACTGCCGGTCTACGACCGCGCGATCCACGCCCTGATTACCGATCTTTACTCCCGCGGGCTGGACCGGCAGACGCTGCTGGTGATCTGCGGCGAGTTCGGCCGCACGCCGCGGATCAACAAGTTCGGCGGCCGCGATCACTGGGCGCCGGCCGGCTCGGTTTTGTTCGTCGGCGGCGGGCTGAAGATGGGGCAATCGATCGGCAACACGGGGCGCTACGCCGAGCGTGCGATCGATCACACCTACACGGCCGAAAGCGTGCTGGCCACGATCTATCACGTGCTGGGCATCGATCCTGCGACCACGATCCCCAATCACAACGGCCGCCCGATGTACTTGCTCGACCAGCGCGAAAAAATCGCCGAGCTGGTCTGAGCCGGCACGGCGAAAGTCGACGAACCGAGCAGATCGACTCTGTGTGAAATTACTTAGGGCCCTGATCCGGTGTCGAACATGCACGCACCGCCAGTATTTGCCGATCGCTTCGGCTCGCGCAGCCGGCGAGAGGTGCTGCGCCTGGGCGGCCTGAGTGCGCTGGGCCTGGGCCTGCCGGCGCTCTTGGAACAGCGCAGCCTGCAAGCGGCCGGGCAAGCAGGCGGCCCGGGCGAAACGGCCCGCTCCTGCATCGTGCTGTTCATGCTCGGTGCTCCGCCGCAGCACGAGACCTGGGATCCCAAGCCCGACGCGCCGGTGGAGATTCGCGGCGAGCTCGCGCCGATTCGCACGTCGGTTCCCGACGTTTGGGTCGGCGAGTTGATGCCGCTCACGGCCCGGCGGATGGAGAAAATCTGCGTCTTGCGCGGCTGCTCGACGCGCGACAACGCCCACTCGACCAGCGGCTACGCGATGTGTACCGGCGTGCCGCACGTGCCGCTGGGCGTCGAGGGAGCCGCGCCGGAGCGCCGAACGACTGGCCCAGCCTGGGCGCGGTCGTCAAACATCTGTCGAAGGGTTCTGCCGGTCTGCCGGCCGCCGTGACATTGAACGAAGTGGCGGCCAACGACGGCAACAAGACCTGGCCCGGTCAGGACGGGGGCTTTCTCGGCCGCGGCGCCGATCCCTGGGTGCTTGGCGGCGACCCGTCGCTGCCCGACTATCAAGTGCAAGACCTCGTGCCGCCTGGCGGCATGGCCGGCGAGCGCGTCTTGGAGCGACTGTCGCTGCTGGAGCAGCTCGACCGCCGGATCGCCGCGGCTCAGCGCAATTCGGCCGCCGGGCAATTCGACGTCTGGCGGCAGCAGGCGCTGGATCTGATGGCCTCGCCGGCCGCGCGGCGAGCGTTCGATCTGAACCAGGAATCCCCCGCCACGCGCGATCGCTACGGACGCAACAAGTTCGGCCAAAGCGTGCTCTTGGCCCGGCGGCTGATCGAGGCGGGCGTCGCGCTCGTGCAATTGAACTGGCCGCGGATCGAAGGCGCCTTGAACAACGGCCACTGGGACACGCACTCCAAGAACGCCGAGGCCCTCAAGACCGTGCTGATGCCGCGGATGGACCAGGCGTATTCGGCGCTCTTGGACGATCTGGCCGGTCGCGGGCTGCTCGACGAAACGCTGGTCGTCTGGATGGGCGAGTTCGGCCGCACGCCCAAGATCAACGCAGCCGGCGGCCGCGACCATTGGGGGTCTGTCTTCTCGGTGGCCCTGGCCGGCGGCGGCGTGCGCGGCGGACAGGTTTACGGTTCGTCGGACCGCTTGGGGGCCGAGCCGAAAAGCGGCCGCGTGGAACCGGCCGATCTGACGGCCACGATCTATCACTGTTTGGGCCTGCCCCCCGGCACCGAAATCCGCAACACCAGCGGCCGGCCCCTGCCGATCAGCCGCGGCGAAGTGATCCGGCAGGTACTGTGAGTCGTCGGCCGCCGGCGTGTCGGATCGCGCCGCATCAGCGGTGACGCCTGAGCGTGTCGAGCAGCACGGCGCCGAGGATCACGAGTCCCAGCACCACCTTCTGGGCGTCACTCTCGACATTGGTCAAGTTCATGCCGTTCTGAATCACCGCGATGGTCAGCGCGCCGATGAGCGTACCGAACATCCGGCCCTCGCCGCCATTGAGACTCGCGCCACCGACCACGACGGCCGCGATGACGTATAGCTCGTACATGTTGCCGTAGGTGGGCGAGCCGCTCTTGAGCTGCGAGGCCATGATGACTCCGCCCAGGCCGGCCAACAGGCCGCAGGCGATGTAGGCAAACAGCAACACGCGGCGGACCGGCACGCCGGAAAGGCGCGCCGCCTCTCGATTGCCGCCCACGGCGTACAAGTATCGGCCGATCCGCATGTGCGCCATCATTCCGTGGGCCGCGCCGTACAACACGAGCATCAAGACCACGGCATTGGGGATCTTGAACAGGTCGGCACTGCGCCCCAGCCAAACAAAACTATCCGGCAACTGATAGATCGATTCCCCTTTCGCCAGGGTCGAGGCCAGTCCCCTGCCGACGAGCATAATGGCCAGCGTGACGATGAACGGCGGCAGGAACGGCGGAGCGGCGAATAGCGTCACCATGGCGCCGGAGAAAGCACCGACCAGCCCGCAGATCAGGATGGCCAGAATGCAGGCGACGGTCATGCCCAGCGGCGAGGCTTCGGCCGCTCCGGCGTAATCGCGAATGAACCCCGCGGCCAGCACGGCCGCCAGCGCGATCAGGCTGCCGACCGACAAGTCGATGCCGCCGGTGATGATGACCATCGTCATGCCGATGGCGACGATCGCGATCACGGCGATCTGATTGGCGATGTTGAGCAGGTTTTCGGCCTTGAGGAAATTGGGCCAGCGATAACTCTGTGGCGTGACGATTTGCGGCTCCTGCCAGCGACGGAAAATCGGACTTCAAGTCGGCGAAGACGAGCCAGCCGGCCACGGCCTGGGTGCAAGCAATGGCGTCCAGCTTTTCGTCGGACGCGGCAATCTTCGTCAGTGCCTGTCGCGCATCGCTAGGGTCGCCCTCGACGGTGGCAAGCACCTGTGCCGCCGGATGCGGTCAGGTCGCCGGCGAGTCGGCGGGCGAAGGCCGCATCGTCCGGCAGGGCCCGCGCGACGATCAGCACCCGCGGCGCCCGGCCGAATCGCCCGCCGATGTGGCTGGCCAACTGCCGCGCGGCGGCTTCGCCGGTCGGCGACTGCTCGCTGTAGGTGGCCGCGCTGAAGAAGGCGCACAACAGCGCCAGCACGAAGATCATGCCGTATTCGGAGATGCACGGGAAACCAGTCGTCGCAGGGTGCCAGGCAATGCGATCCCATTCAAAATGAAAACACCAACGCCGTGGAGCGCTGCGCCGGCAAGTGCTTCGCGACTTGCCTCCGTTGTTCCAGTCGCCGCGCTCGGATTTCGTTGAGTAGCTATTTAAGCAATGGCCAGTTGCATGATCTGTTCTTGCGTCGCGCTTTGCGGGACAGTGATCTCGCCGGTCACGCGCCCGTCGTGCATCACCAGGATGCGATCGGCCATGCCGAGCACCTCGGGCAATTCCGAGCTGATCATCAGGATCGCCTTGCCCTGGGCGGCCAGCTCGTTCATCAGCAGGTAAATCTCGTATTTCGCCCCCACGTCGATGCCGCGCGTCGGCTCGTCGAAGATCAGCACGTCGCAGTTGCGGGCCAGCCATTTGGCCAGCACGACCTTCTGCTGATTTCCGCCGGACAGGTGCCGGCCCGCTGCTCCGGGCTGGCGACTTTGATCTGCAGCCGCTCGACCCAGCGGGCAAACTCCCGTCCCTCGCGGCGCCGCTGGACGAAACCCCCACGGCACAGCCAGGTGAGATTCGGCAAACCGAAATTCTCGCGCACCGAGTGGCCGAGCACCAGCCCTTCGCAGCTTGCGATCTTCGGTCAGCAAGCCGATGCCGGCCGCGATCGCATCGCGCGGGCTGCGGATGGCCAGCAAGCGACCGTCGAGCCGGATTACGCCGGCGTCGCGCTTGTCGGCGCCGAAGATCAGCCGCACCGTTTCCGTGCGGCCGGCGCCGACCAGCCCGGTCAGCGCCAGGATCTCTCCGCGGCGCACGCCGAACGTAACGTCGCGCACCGCGCCGGCGCGGCGCAGGCCGGCGACCTCGAGCCGCGGCTCCCCGATCGCCCTCGAACGAGCCGGAAACTCACTGTTCAGCTCGCGGCCGACCATCAGCTCGATCAGCTCGCCGCGCGTGACGCGGCCGATCGGACGTTCGCCGACGTTCGCGCCGTCGCGCAGCACGGTCACGCGGTCGGCGATGGCAAAGATCTCGTCGAGCCGATGGCCGATGTAAATGATGCCGATCCCGCGCTGTTTGAGATCGCGAATGATCTCGAACAACCGCGCCACTTCATGCGAGGTCAGGGCCGCGCTCGGTTCGTCCATCACCAGGATGCGGGCTTCGCAGGCCAGCGCTTTGGCAATCTCGACCAGTTGCTGCTGGGCCGTCGCTGAGCCGCCGGCAGGGGACGTCCAAGTCGATTTCGCCGGCCAGGCGCCGCAGCAGCTCGGCGGCGCGGCGACGTTCCTGCTGCTGGGCCACGAACCCGGCCCGGGTAATCTCCTGCCCCAGGAAGATGTTCTCGCAGGCGGTCAGGCCCGGAATGAGGTTGAACTCCTGATGAATGACGGCGACGCCGGCGCGGCGCGCGTCTTGCGGACTATGGAATCGCACCGGGCGACCGTCGATTTCGATGCCGCCCGAGTCGGCGCGGTGCGCCCCGCCCAGCACCTTGATCAAGGTGCTCTTGCCGGCGCCGTTCTCGCCGAGCAGCGCCAACACCTCGCCGGCACGCAGAACCAGATCGACCCCGCGCAGCGCCTGAACGCCGGGAAACGACTTGACGATGCGGCGCATTTCCAACAGCGGCGCGGCCGAACTGGCGGAAGTGGGGAGAGTCGCGTTCATGATTCCAGCAGGCGAGTTCCCGCGACTTGCGCCGTACGGCGCATCGGGCTCGGCCGGCGCTGCGACCTAGCGCACCCGGAGCGCCGGGCCTGGCCGGGTGCCCTGGTTATTTCAGATCGGGATCCTGGTCGGCGTCCGCCTTGCGATACAGGCTGGTGGGAATCAACGTTTCGGGGGGCAGCGATTCGCCCTTCGAGTGACGCACGATGGCCTCGACGATTTGGATCCCCATCTTCTCGGGAAATTGGATCGGGTCGGCATAGATCTTGCCGTCTTTGATCGCTTGCTTGCCTTCCGGCTGGCCGTCGAAGCCGACGATCAGCACCTGCCGGGTCTTGCCGGCCTTTTCCAGGGCGGCCCGCGCTCCGAGCGCCGCGGGATCGTTGATGGCAAAGATGCCGCGCAGGTCGGGCTGGGCTTGCAGCGCGTCCTCGGCCGCCTTGTAGCCGATATCCTTGGCGCCCCCCGATTCGAGCTCGGTGACGATCTCGATCTTGGCGTCGGAGTTGGCATTGTGCTGGTCGATCACTTCGCGGAACCCTTTCACGCGCAGCAGGCAGGACTCGGCCTGCTTGAAAGCCAGCACGGCGATCTTGCCCCCCGCTTCCCCCAGCGCCTCGATCATCGCCCGGGCCGCCTCCCGGCCGCCGCCGTAATTGTCGGTGGCAATCTGCGTGGCGACCTTCACGCCCGGCTCGTTGCAAGGAATGTCCACGGTGAAGACCGGAATGCCCGCGGCGTTGGCCTCCTGGATCACAGGCACGATCGCCTTGGAATCGCAAGGGCTGAGCACGATGGCCACGACGCGCTTGACGATGAAATCCTTGATCTGGTTGCCCTGTTTGGCGATGTCTTTGTCGCCGCTGACGACGATCATGTCGAAGCCCTGCCGCTGCCCCTCGGCGCTGATGTTGTCTCCGATCACCTTGAAGAACGGGTTGTCGAGCGTCAGCAGCGAGACACCGATCGTGCCTTTCGTCGCTGCTGCCGATTCGCCCGCCGGATTCGCGGACGGGGCGCCCGGTGGTTTGCCGCACCCGGCGACTAGCACGCCTGCCGAGACCAAGAGCGGCAGCAAGTATCGATTCATCGTGGCGGCCAGACTGCTTGTGGGTGAAGTGTCGGAAAGAAGCGGTTCTGAGAACGGGGTCGTGCGAACGGGATTCAGGGCCCGGGCGGCCTCATCGGGCCCGCGATCAACGGGCACCGCCAGTTTGCACCTGGCCGGACTTGAGGAACTCGTGCCGGACGGGCACGACGACCTTCTGGCCGGTGGTCGACAGGAAAGTCACTTTGCCCGGCGCAACTCGAGCGTGCGCACCATTTCGAAGCCGGCGGGGATTCTCGCCACGCCCTGAATGTAGTTGATGACGGTGGGCTTATCGGCCGTCAGTTGGGCTACGGTCTTCACGCCCTCGGCGGAAAGCAGATTCTCTTGGGCCGAGCCGGCCAGTCCGTCGGCGAAATAGCCGGTCACATCCTCCAGGCCGATACAGTTGTTACGTCCGTTCCAGGGCGCGCCGTGGCGGCCGTGATTCTCGATCCAGAACAGCGTTGTTCGCAGGACGTCGGGGTCTTTCAGCGAAAACCAGACATATCCGGCGTCGGGGTAAGTGGCCGTCATCCAAGCGGGCCCGCCCGTCTTGTCCCAGGACTCGTTGACGAGCAGGATCAGGTCGGCATAGCCGTAGCGGGCGGGCAAACGGGTCAGATCGGCGTCGGGCGCGCCCTTCCAGGCGACAGGCACCTTGGACAGGTCCGTCCACTTGCGCCCGGCAGCAGCGACTGATACTCCCCCTGCAGCGGATCGCTGAACAGTCCCGGATACGTCATGCCGAAGCGAAACGGGCTGGCCGCCAGCCGCACGCTCCCATCCTTCTGGGGCACGGCCAGCGTGGCGTGATGTCCCAGCGGCGCGGGCCCGGCAAAGCCTTCGACCGTATGCTGGCAATAAACGACGCTCTCGCCATCGACGAGCGAAAGAGCCTTGGTCACGCGGCCTTTGCGGATCTTCGTCTCGATGGACATCGTCAGCGTGGCGACGTCTCCGTGCTTCTTGCCGCCGACCAGCGTCCACTCGGAGCCCGCAATCTCGCCGTGCGGCGGATGCTTTTCGCCGCCGCTGGCGTCGGCATTTCCGCCGAAGGGCAGGCAGAAGAAATCGCCGCGCAGCGGGGCCAGCACCGGCGCGCCAATTCGGCCGGCTTTTCATCCTGCCAGGGGCTTACGTAGTAAGGCTGTAGCGGCTTCGCGCTGTCGCGGAAAAACGTCACCGGCGCCATGTGGCCGCCGAGCTTCGTGACCGCTAGCTCCGTCTGCTTGTCGGCGATCACAAAGCTCGGTTGCGAACGGATGGTGCGCTGTTGAACTTCGTCGTCGGCCAGTGCTACGCCGGCGGCAGCCATCAACGACAGGGACAAATTGCTCATACAGGCCGCCAGGCATATGGGATGCAGATGTTTCATAAGGCAGATCTTAGCAGATGAGGGAGGAAGGATGAAGGATAAAGGCGGAAGGATGAAGGCGGCCTGCGGCGAGCTCGCCTCGACTGAGCTCGCCGAAGTCAGCCGAGCGGAACGATGAAGGATTCAAATGCCCGCCGCTGGTTATCTTGACGGCTCGATCAATTCCAAACGGGCGGCGGTGGTGGCCGGCGGGCCAGCGGTCGCCCTAGCCCGCACCACGAGCGGCATGTTCAGTGGTCCCAGATTCTTGTCGCAGCGAATCTTGAGCACGGCTTGCGTTTGCTCGGGACCGATCTCAACCGGATCGGCCGCAATACCCAAGATGTGACGGGGCACGTCGAGCTCGATCTTCACTGCCGCGGTGCAGTCGGCGCTGCGCAGCAGATGGACGGTCGTTTGCATTTCGCGGCCCGGCTGGGCGATCAGCACAGTCGGCTCGATTCGCAGGCTGAGCGATCCGGGTGACACGAGCAGTACGATTTGCTCGTTCTGGTTCTGCGAAGTGAACCCGACCACATGCTGCCCGCCTTGTCCGTCGCCGATCGTGGCTGACGCGGTGACCACGCTGCGGCTGGTGCGGCCCAGTTCCATCTCGGGCGGCAGCGTGATCGGATAATCGAACTCGTCGGTGCCGGCCGGCAGCGTGATGGACGGCCCGGTGACGCCTTGCAAATAGCGCATCTGGCGGTCGGCCAACCGCACTTCCAGCGGTCCGTCGTATCCGCCGCGCAGCAGGCGATAATGCCGCTGCTGCACGGAACCGCGAGGGGCGTAGCGCAGCTCGAACGTGCCGACCACCTTGAATGGCGTGGGCAGCGATACGGCCAGCAACATCGACTCCAGCCGCATTTCGCCGCAGCCCACTTTGCGCGCGCCGAGCGCATCTGAATGGCACCGGCGATCTGGGCGGTGCCTTGCAGGTTCAACTCGAGCGTGCGAATCGGCGCGGCCGCGTCGGCCTTCAGCACGACGTCGGTTTGTGCGGCATTTTCGGCGATCCGGTTGCCGCTCACGGTCACGCCGGCAGGCAGATTGTCGAAGGCCAGATCGATCGGCCCGGCAAAGCCACCCAGCCGCTCGACCTCGACCTTGAGCCGCGCCTCGCCGGCGCGATACAGCGTCAGCGCGTCGCTGGTCATCCAGAGCCGGAAGTCGGCCGGCCGCTGGCGGTCGATCCGCAGGCGATAGGCCAAGGCCTCGCTGCCCCGCGACGGCGTGCAATCGGCAACGGCGACCGTGTACACGCCGTCGGCCGGCACGGCAAATCGCAGCAGCGCGTCGACGATTCCAGGCGCCAGATCGTCGGCCTGGGCCAACTGCTTGCCCTCGGCATCGGCCACGGTGAGCACGGCGTCGAGCGGCGACCCCAGTCGGCTGGCCCGCACTTCCAGGTCGATGGTTTCGCCTTTCTTCGCTTCGATCGACCAAAGGTCGACATCGCCGGGCACTTGGATGCGGCCATTGCAGACCGCTGACGCCGAAAGCAGCGGAGCGCCGGCCGGCGTGTCGTTTGGCTCGTGCTCCAGGATCTCGGCCAGGTCGTCCACGTCGAGCGGCACGGGGTTGCTCTTCGCGCCCGCCTGGTCGAACCGCACCGTCTGCTCGCCGCTCGGCGAGCTCAATTCCACCTGGGCCGTGGTCGTGGCGAGATTGCTGCCGGCAAGCTCGAGTTCGAGCTTGCCGCCGCGGCGTCCGCCCAGCGGATAGACCCGGTTGACATGGGGCTGTGAGGACACGGTCAGCCGATAAACATGGTTCTGCAGGCCGCCGTAACCGACATCGTGGATCCGCACCTGGTATTTGCCCGATGCCGGGGCCGTGAACACGAGCGCCGGATCGCCGCCCTCCATTTCGACAGCCGCATGGACAGGCTGGCCCTGCTCGTCGAGCAGTTCCAGTTGCGGCTCGAGCGGCGAACCGAGCCGGGCCACGCAGGCTTCGACCCGCACGACTTGCCCCGCCGCCGCGGCGAAACGCCACAGGTCGACGTCTTCGCGCGGGAAGATGCGGCCGTTGATCGTCACCGGCAACGTTACGTCGACGGGCAGCGCCGCGCCGTCCTGCTCTTGTTCGATCACTTCGGGTAGTTCGCCCACCACGAATCGCATCGAGGGCGTGGCCCCCTGGGCGGTCCAGAGCCGCGAAAACCGCGTGCCCAGCGGCCCATCGGCGGCGATCGTCACGCGGCCGGCATAATCCTGAGGATAGTTCTCGGCTTGCTGCGACGCGGCCGCCGTGAGCATCGGCCCCTCGAACCAGATGGTCTCGGTCCGCCGGATCTCGCTGCTGGCCGTGACGCCCGGCCCGAGAATTTGCCACGGACATCTTTCGTGCAAGCACAAACCGCCCACGCGCACGTCGACCGCAGTCCCTTGCTGTCCGCCGGCGGGAAAGATGTACGCGGCGCCCGGCTCGTCGGCCCGTAGCGGCCCGCCGCCCGGCGACAAGCACGACAGCGCTGCCAGCGGCAAGAAAAACAGCACCGCCAGCGGCGGCCGGCCCGCCGACGCGGGGCGTAACCACCGCGGCCCGAAGCCCGAGCGGATAGTCTTGGCGGCTGGCGGCATCTTCAGATCAGCTCCCGAATCAGGCGGCCGCCATTGACGATCTTCATGGGACGTCCGTCGGGCGTGTGGAATTCGTCGTCGGGATTGATTCCCAGCAAGTGATGAATTGTGGCCGCCAGATCTTCCGGGCCATAGGGCGAATCGGCCGGCTTTTCGGCCCGGGCGTCGGAACTGCCGACCGCGCGGCCGCCGCGGATGCCTCCGCCGCCCAGGGCCACGGTGAAGCAAGGCCCCCAGTGGTCGCGGCCGGCATTGTTGTTGATGCGCGGCGTGCGGCCGAACTCGCCGCTGACCACGACCAGCGTCGAGTCGAGCAGCCCGCGGTCGTCCAGGTCGCTGAACAAGGTTGCCAGCGCCGCGTCGAGTTGCGGCAGCAGTTGCCCTTTGAGTGAAACGAAATTGCCGTCGTGCGTGTCCCAATTGGCATGCTCGATGGTCACGCAGCGCACGCCCGCCTCGACCATGCGGCGGGCCATCAGGCACGATTGGCCCAGCGTGTTGCGGCCGTAGAGGTCGCGCAGCGCCGCGGGCTCGGCCGCGATGTCGAACGCCCGTTTGGCCTCGGCCGAGGTCATCAGCTCGAACGCCTTGCCGCGAAACACCTCGACGGTTTGAGCCGCGGCGTTGGCTTTGGCTTCGGCCGTGCGCTGGTAGCGGTCGACGCGGGAGAGCAACTGCTGCCTGGCATCCAGGCGGTTGGCGTCGATCGCCAGCGGCGGCAGGATGTCGGGCACGGAGAAATTCGGCGAGCTGGGATCGGCCTCGATCGTAAACGGCGCGGCGCCCGGCCCCAGATAGGCCGAGCCGCCGCAGTTCGGCATCCGTGGCAGGCAGACGTAAGCCGGCACGCTGCCCCGCGGCCGAGCCGGCGGGCGATGATCGCGCCGTGCGCCGGCCGCTGGTTGTTGGGGCTGAGCGTGGGATTGAACCCGGCGGTGGGAAAATAGCCGGTCAACATATAGTGGTCGGCCGGCCCGTGATCGGAATTGCGATGGCTGAACGAGCGGATCAGCGAGAACTTGTCCATCTGCCGGGCCGTGCGCGGCAGATGTTCGCCGATTTGGATGCCCGGGACGCTCGTGGTGATCGGCTTGAACTCGCCGCGAAATTCGGCCGGCGCGTCGGGCTTGAGGTCGAACGTATCGATCGTGCTCAGCCCCCCCTGCAGAAATACGAAGATCAGCGCCTTGGCCGGCTGCCGTCCGTCCGCCGGCGGTTTCGGCGCGGAGCAAATCGGGCAAAGCAAGTTGACTGCCGAGCAACCCCGCCACGCCCAAACGCAGCACGTCGCGGCGGGGCAAAGCATCGCAGAAAGTGCCGGATCGGTTCATGGCTGTCGGTTTCCCGGGGGGCAAGCTAAGCGGAGTGCTAGTGGTTGAAAACGAACTCCAGCGAATTGAGCAGGCTCCAAGCCAGGTCCTCGGCAGCGCGACGCCGGTCGGGAGCCCCTTGCAAATGAGCGACGGCCACGGCGCTCGTCGCTCGTGGGAAAGCGACTGTAAAAGGCCAGATACAGCTCGTCGGCCAAAGCCGCGTCGTCGGAAATGCCCGCGGACAACCGCGCGACGCGGCCGGCCGGATGCCGCAGTTTGTCGTCGATCTGGGGCGAGTTGAGCAGGTGCAACACTTGCGCAACGCTGGGCTCGACGTTGCGCTCGCATTGACAGGCCGACTCGCGCGTGGGTCGACCGAACAATCGCAAGAAATAATGGGGCAGCTTGCTGTCCCACACTTCGATGGCCCGGTAGCCGCGCGGCAGCCCGCTGAATTTCTCTTCCACGCCGGTCACCTGGCAAACGGCGTCCAGCAGCACCTCGGCGTCCAGGCGCTTGAACCACGCCCGCGAGTAGTTCTGTGTGTCGTCTTCGTTGGTCGCGCTGGGCTGTGAGGATTGTTGATACACGCGCGATGCGACGATCGAGCGGATCAGCGCCCGCATGTCGAACCGCTGGTCGACCAGGTGCTGGGCCAGCGCGTCGAGCAGTTGCGGATTGCTGGGCGGATTGGTGGCCCGTATGATCGTCGACCGGTTCGACCAGCCCCCGGCCGCAGAAGATGGGCCCAGAGCCGATTGGCCAGGTTGCGGGCGAACCACGGATTGTCGGGACTGGTCATCCAGCGGGCCAGCGCCGGCCGGCAATCGCCGGCAGCAATCGCCTCGGGCATCGGCTGACCGAGCGCGTGAGCGACGATCTTTTCGCCCGTCCGCGGGTGCCGGGTTTCGGCCGCGCCGGTGACGAAGATCGATCCGCCGGTGGGCGATTCCTTGCGAGCCACCGGAACGAAGAAGGCCTGCATGCCGTAATAGTCGGTCTGGCTCCAGCGGTCTGAGGGGTGATGATGACACTCGGCGCAGGCCGATGCCGCACGCCCAAGAAAACCTGGGCCAGCGTGCTGGCCAACTCACCCGGCCTGGTTACGGCCCGATACAGATTCGCCTGCGGCGATTCGGAGATCGGTCCCTGGGCGGTGACCAGGTCGCGGGCCATCGCGTCCAGCGGTTTGCCTTGTGCCATGCACTCGCGCAGCCAGCCGTGGTACGCGGCGGCGCCTTTGTGTCCCAAGGCGCCGCGATCGACGCGCAGCAAGTCGGCCCATTTCATGGCCCAGTAGTCGGCAAACTCGGGCCGCGTCCAGCAACCGATCGACCAGCTCGCTGCGCTTGGCGGCGCCGGTATCGGCGAGAAACGCCCGGGCTTCGTCCGTGGTGGGCAGCGTGCCGATCAGGTCGAGTTGCACGCGGCGCAAGAACTCGGCGTCGCTGCAAACCTCAGCCGGCACGATGTTCAATTGCCGCAACTTGCCATACACCAGGGTATCGATGAAGTTGAGCGGGGCGATGTCGGGAAACGCCACCGGCTCGGGTCGTGGAATCAGGGCCTCGAAGACGTCGACGCGGCCCATGAAACTGGCCATCACGGCCACCTGCCCCGGCGTCTGGCCGGCTGTGACCAGCCCCGTTTCATCCACGGTTGCCAGCGCATCGTTATTGGATTGGAAGCGGGACAGGCTGGTAACGTCGATCGTGCGGCCATCGCCATAGCGGGCCACGACCCGCAGCCGCTGGCTCGAGCCCGAATCAAGCAGCCGCGAGCGGGGCGAAAGTTCGATGCTCTCGATCCGCGTGCTTCCCGGGTCGCCGCGCAGCGCGGCGGCGGCGATCCAGGCGTGCAGCGTGGCAAACTGCGGCGAGTCGGGCGCAAATCGCTGGCCGCCGCCGTGGGGCGCCAGGCCCGAGGGCTTGGCCAAGAGCAGGCTTTGCCGCGGCACGGCCGGCGTCACGCGCCGGCTGCGGCCTTCCTTCGTCAGCGCGGTCGAAATCGGCCTGCGGGTCGAAGCCGAACACCGACAGCTTGAAGCCGTTTTGCCCCTCGGCCTTGCCGTGGCAGCCGGACGCATTGCAGCCGAAGCGGCCGAGCAGCGGCTCGATGTCGTTTTCGAAATCCACCCGGCGCGGCTCGCTCGTGCCCGAGACGATCACGCGAACTTGCAGCGTTCGGCCCCCGACCGTCACGTCGACCGTGCCCGACCCGTCGGCGACAGCCGAAATCAGCCCGGTCGTGCCGGCCCGGCAGATCTGTGGTGACCGCGACTCGTAGCGGGCTTGCGAAGTCAGATCGATCACCCGGCCATCCGCGCCCGCCCTCGACCAACAGCGTCCACTGGGCGTCGGGCCCCTTGAGTGTGACGACCGCCGGATCGACGGTCAGGGCTGCGACCGGTTCGCCGGTCGGCCCGGCCGCTCTCAGGTTGCCGGCCGCCAGCAGCGCGGTGAGCAGCCCGCCGAGCAATTTGCTGGCTTTCATAAGTGCTGCTCGCGGTCCAGCGGTGTTAGTTCATCAACGCAGTTCGGGGCCAGGCGGCGCGTCGGGTCGTCGGATTCCAGCGTCATGCCCGCGTCGCCACGGTGCCCGCCGACTTGGTAAAGCATAAACCATGCCTTATGCTTTGAGAAGAGTCGGCAATTCCCCGCAGCCTATTGAGGTGAGTTCAGATCATGTTCGGACCGATGACAATGCTGCTGGCGGTGGCCGCGATCGCGGCGGAGCCGGCTGCCGATGTGGTCGAGCCGCCGCCCTACGCCGAGTTCATCGTCATTCCACTGCGCGTTCACGTGCTGTCGGCCGCTGACTTGCCCGAGGTCGATTGCGGACTCAAAGACGAGGACATCGCGCGGATCGTCGGCAAGATCAACCGCATCTGGCACGTGGCCGGAATTCACTTCGGCCTGGAGTCGTTGCGGCGCGAGCCGGCGGCAGAGCAGGAGCGATTTCGGCTGCTGCGGGCTGCGGTCGGCGAATCGGCGCTAGGCGTCTATACGGTTCTCGCTCCGGCGGAGAGCCGCCGGTTCGACGGTCTGCACGTCTACTACCTGCATCAGCTTCCGGTCAACGGCGTCCACTTTGGCGGGGATACCGCGTTCGTGCAGGAAGTCGCCGATTTGCGCAAAGTCGAGGGCGGAATCGACGAGCCGCTGCCGCGCGTCACCGCTCACGAGTTGGGGCATGCCCTGTCGCTGGTGCATCGGCAGGCGGAAACCAATCTGCTGGCATCCGGCACGACCGGCACGCTGCTCAACGAAGAGGAAGTCAAGTCGGCCCGAGAGGCAGCGGGAAAGCTCTTGGGAGCCATGACCGTTGGCGATGCGCCAGTGCGGCGGCCATCCAGGCCGGCAGTGACGCGGACATTGTTGCGGCGAAGCGTTTGTGGACCTGGCTGGCCGAGGTTCCCGGCGAGGGCGCCCAGGAAGCCAGGCGCCAGTTACGAGCCACGAAAAGTAGTTTCTGCTTCTGGCAGGCCCTCACCCTACCCTCTCCCTGGAGGGCGAGGGGTTGAGCGCCGAGGTGGTTTCTCGTTCACACCTCAGCGGAATCGCTGCCCGATCGCGCCGGCGATTGAGCGCGCATTCACTGCTTGGTGCGCACCCAGACATAGCCGCGAGGATTGCCGGTATCCGGATCGACCTTGGCCATTCCGGCCACGAGCGTATCGAGCGGCACCCAATACGGCTCGTACCACTCGCGGTCGGGGTCGAACACCAGGGCCCTATCCCGCTCGGCGTCGTAGGCAGCCAGCGGGGCGATGTGGCCGGATTCTCCTTCGGGATCATCCGTGAAGGCGGCCTGCCAGAATACAACCAGCACGAAGTCGTCGTCCGAGCGCTCGTTCTCGACGAGCATCCGCCGCACGCGTCGCGCGCAATTGCTTGTCCGTCGGATCGACGCGCACCGCTTGCACTTCGTACTTATTGGGGCCGAACAGCTGTAGGCTCTCCCGCACGTAGTCGCCCAATTCTTCGATCGTGACGCTGTCCCCCTCGGGACTGACGTCGCGGGCCCACTTTGGGTAGCTGACCCGCTGAAGCAACTTGCTCTGGGTGATCAGCTCGTCGGTAGTTGTGAGCTCGACTTGGGCCCGCAGGCCGTTGACGATCATCGTCGTGCTGGCCACCGAGCAGGCCCGCTCGTTGATCTGGTGAACGTAATACGGCATCAAGGCCCAGAAGTCGGGCGCATCGTGGGTGCGCAGAAATTCGTGCGCGTGGAATAGTCGCACCGCCTGCGAACCGTACTTGGGCTGGGGCTTCGGTTCCTCGTCCGCCCCGCTCGTGACGACGCTGCACAGCAGCACAATGACCCCCGACACAACCCGGCCCCAGCGCGACCACGCAATCGATCGATTTTCGTTCATGATCCCCCCTTGAAAAGCAACTCGGTAAGCAACTCGGTTGACGCTCCGCCGGCGGACAAAAGCCGACGACAGGCGCTGAGCCGTGCCTGCGCTGGGGATCGCGGCAACGGCCTGCCAAGAATCAGAGCGGGTTAATTCCTCCGGACTCCGACACGAATTCCTGGCGGATTCGACGAGCCAAGGTGCTCGCCGTTTCCCAGGGCCTCATCACATTGTAGCGGTTTTCCGTTGCCTTGGGTGCTGTTCGAATTCATGCTGGCCAGGTAACCGGCGTGCTGCGCCCGCGGTAGTGTCGCGGTGGAAGCGATGCCGCTACGGCTCAGGCCGAGACCAGAATCTCGATTCGTTCGACTTCCTCAGGCGAAAGACGAAAGTCGAAGACGGCGAGATCATCACGCATGTGCGCGGCGTCTGGTTGTCCCGGTCAGCGGCATCATGCCCAGGTCGAGGGCGAACCGGAAGACGATTTGGCTGACAGAGCGCCCGTGCCGCTCGGCAATTCGGGCGAGTTCCGGATGCGCGAGCGCCTCGCGATTGGCGGTCAGCAGAGAAAAGCCCTGGTAGACGATCTGGTTGGCGGCGCAGAACTGCCGTACCTGGCGATCCCAGCCGCGGACGGCGAAGCATCGGTTCTGAACGAAGCGGGGCAGCACGCGGGCCTGCTGGCACAGGGCTTGAAGTTGTTCGAGCGTAACGTTGCTGATACCCAGCCAGCGCGTCCGGCCGCTCGAGTGGAGGGCTTCCATCGCGCGCCAGGCATCCCAATCAAGCGGCCCCAGACCGACGCGCTGCGACGGGCCGTGCAACACATAGGAATCGATGCGCTCGACTCCCAGATGCTCGAGCGAGCTGGCCAGCGACTGCTCGACCTGGACGGGGACCGGAGCCGCCGGATCGTAGGGCAAGCGATGATCCTGTCCGGGCTGAAACGTGAATTTGGTTTGTAGCAGCAGATCCTCGCGCGCCACCAGGCCCCGCCGGATCGCCGCCGAGACGGCCTGGCCGACCGCCGCCTCGTGGTAATGGCGGCGCTGGTTGGCCGTATCGATGCCGCGAAACCCTTGCTCGAGCGCCAGCTCGGTCAGTCGCTGCGTCTGGTCCTCCTTCCAGGCGGTGCCGTAGAGGAAACGCGGTACATCGACGCCTTCGATCGAAAACTTCTGGTCGGGCATTGACTGTTCCGCCTTTGGGGTTTGCAGTGCCGCTGCTAATCGTTGACCCGGCCGGGCGCGCGACGTTCTTGCCCGTGCGGTGCTGGGCGGTGTCGCCCAAGTCTTCGCGGGCTTGTTCGGCCAGCCGCTCAAGCCGGGCCACGACGTCCGGATGCTCGGCGGCCACGTTGGCGGTTTCGCCGATGTCGGCTTGCAAGTCGAAGAGCGCGGCTCGATACGGCGCTTTTCACTGCGGCCCGGTTTGCCTCCCTGGCCGGGCTCGACGACGTGCGGATAGTCGTGGGCGAAGTGCATTTTCCAACGTCCGGCGCAGGGCTTGCAGCTCGCCGAGCCAGTAAAAATAGAGCACTTCATGCGGGCTTTGTGCGCCGGGCGTGCCGGCCATCAACGGCCAAATGTCCCGCCCGTCGATCGGCCGTTTCGCGGCTGGCTCGCCGCCGGCCAACCGCGCCAAGGTGGGCAGCAGGTCGATGGTCATCACGGGTTCGTCGCAGACGCTGTCGGCCGGAATCCGACCGGGCCAGCGCATGATGCAAGGTTCGCGCACGCCGCCGTCGAAGGTGGTCTGCTTGCCTTCGTTAAGTGGTCGCGCCGATCCCGCGTGATCGCCATACACCAGCCAGGGACCGTTGTCGCTGCTGAAGATGACCAGCGTGCGATCGGCAATCCGGTGCTTGTCGAGTGCGTCGAGCACCTGGCCGACCGACCAGTCGATCTCCATCACCACGTCGCCGAACAGCCCGCGCTGGGACTGGCCTTTGAATTTGTCGGAGACGAACAGCGGGACGTGCGGCATGCTGTGGGCGAGGTAAAGGAAGAACGGCCGGTCGTGCCGGCGAGCGATGAAGTCGACCGCCCGCTCGGTGTACCGAGTGGTGAGCTGCGACTGGTCGGGATTGAGCGCGACCGTTTTTTCGCCGTCGATCAGCGGCAGATCGGGAAACCGCGATTGCGGATGCTGGGGCCACATGTCGTTGGAGTAGGGCAGTCCGAAGTATTCGTCGAATCCGTGGCGCGTCGGCAAGAACTGCGGGTGATGGCCAAGATGCCATTTGCCGATGATCGCGGTCGCGTAGCCGTGGCCGCGCAGAATCTCTGCCAAGGTCGTTTCATCGGCGCTGATCCCGTGCCGATCGTTGGGCCCCAGTGCGCCGACCAGGCCGATCCGGTTCGGGTAACAGCCGGTGA
Organism: uncultured Planctomycetia bacterium; assembly: GCA_963699445.1. Taxonomy (GTDB): domain Bacteria; phylum Planctomycetota; class Planctomycetia; order Pirellulales; family PALSA-1355; genus CAWCAX01. The sequence goes on along the minus strand of CAVOTX010000008.1, from coordinate 33,556 downwards.
GCAGTGCGGCCCGCGACGACGTGCAGACCGCCTGGGCCGCGTAGAAACTCGTGAATCGGCGGCCCTCGCGGGCCAGTCGATCGAGGTGCGGCGTCTGGAATCCTTGGGCGCCGAAGCAGCCGACGTCGCTATAGCCCAGGTCGTCGCAGAAAATGAGCACCACGTTCGGCGGCTCGGTGCTCGAGTCCGCCGCGACGAGTCGACCGCCGAGCGAGGCGCCTGCGGCACAGATCGCCACCACGAGCACCCATCGATGGGTCGCCAAGAGGACGGTCATCATGAAGCTTTCCTGCCGCGTGCTGCGCGAAGGCATGGGGCTATTTTGTCCGTCCCAGTATCATAGCCCGGGGACCACCGGCAGCCGAGCCCCTTGGGCTTTACCAGTCTTCGGCCGCGTCAGGCTCGGCGAGCGCGTCGGGTTCGAGCAATCGTGCCTGGCTTTCGAGCTGGGCGAAATCGTTCCAGATCGGCCGGCAGTGCCGGCCGGAATCTTCGCCAGCACCTTCAGGGCCAACCGCGGACGGGCAGCCTGCTTGATCAGCAGTTCGGCCAGCTTGAGCCGCATCCGCTGCGAGCGATCGGGGAACGTGCGCGAATACTCGCCCATCAAGGGGAGCGATTCGTTCCACAGCGAGTTGCGGTGCAGGCCTTTGATCAGGTCCAGCAATTCGGTCTCGGGCAAATTCCAGTCGGGGATGGTGCGAGCCATTTTCTTGTAAACGGCCAGGGCCCCCTCGATTTTGTCCATGCCCAGCAAGCCGCGAATGTGCTGGATGGCCTCGACGCCCTGCGCTTCCAGCCGGGTCGTGCGCTGGGCGTCCGACTCGCGGTCCTCGGCGCTAGCTGGCGGCTTGCCTTCGCGGCCGGCGATGACGGCGAGCAGATCCCAATTCTCGCAATCGACCCAGTCCAGCTTGAGCATGATCAGTCCGGCCGCCACGCCCAAAACGGCGCCGGCCACGTGAACGATCGAGCCCAGGATCCAAAAGCCGGTGAATACGGCGATCGTGAATTCCAACAGCACGAAGATCATTGCCAGCGACAGGATCGCGATGTCGATCAGGACCGGCCTGCCGACGATCAGCGCAATTCATTTCGTTTTTGGGTGCCCAGACGAGTGCCACGCCCAGCAGTCCGAAGGTGGCCGTGCCTGCGCCAAACGAGGCTTTGCCGGCCAAGAACTGCCTGCGGCCGAAGGCCTGCATCAGCGCCTGCTCGATCCCGCAGGAGAGCGCGGCGATGCCCAGGTAGAGCAGCAGGAAACGCCAGGCGCAACTTTGCCCTCGACGACCAGGCCGAACGTCCACACGAAAATCATGTTGACGATCAGCGTCACCAAACTGTCGTGCAGGAAACTGGCGGAGAGCCATTGCAGCGGATGCAAGCCCTTGGCGTATTCGAGCAGGTACGGCTTGACCGCCTCGTTGTCGGGCGTGATGCCGGCCAGGTAAAGAGCCACGTTGACGACGATCACGGCGATCGTCGCCCAGGGAAAGTGGTAGATCGGCGCATCGGTGGATAAAGGAATCAGCATCGTCGCGCCTCAGTGCCGTGTCCGTGACAGGGCCCGATTCGGCCGCGGACTCTTCGTTGCACGCTCTGCCGGTGCGATCATATCGCCCCGATTGCCGACTGACAAATCTCGCTGGAGCCCGCGGCGCAGGTCCACAGTCGATCGAGCTGGCGGCGGAAATCACTCGTTTTTGCCGAGCAAAACAGGAGATTAGCCAGCCGCCCGCACACCACCCGAGCGAACTTGCGAAATTTTCGACCGATGTGCGTCGTTGCCGCCGCGGTTCGATGCGCCAGGGGGACCGACAAGCAGACGTGCTGCGACTATAATAGATGCTTGCCCTCCGCCGTCCCCGCCCCCGCCGCAGGAATGCGCCCACCGCGAATCGGAGAACGAATGCTCGCCCGCCATTTACGGATCGTCTCGCTCGGTGTGCTGCTGCTTGGTCCTGGCCCGCGCTGGGCGGCGGCCGACCCGCCGAAGCTGGAACTGCGGCCGCACGACCACGTCAGCATCATCGGCAATACCTTGGCCGATCGCATGCAGCACGACGGCTGGCTCGAGACTTTGATTCAGCGTCGGTTCGCGAAACATCAGTTGGTTTTCCGCAACCTCAGCTTTCCGGGGGACGAGATCAACCGCCGGCCGCGCTCCGATAATTTCGGTTCGCCCGACCAGTGGCTGACCACACAAAAAACCGACGTGATTCTCGCCTTCTTCGGCTACAACGAGTCGCTCGCGGGCGCCGCGGGGCTCGACAACTTCCGCCGGGAACTGGCAAAGTTCATCGACGAGACGTCGCGGCAAAAATACAACGGCACCAGCGCCCCGCGACTGGTGTTGTTCTCGCCCATCGCGCACGAGAACCTGCACAACCCGAATTTACCCGACGGCAGCGAAAACAACGCCCGACTTTCGCTGTACTCCAAGGCAATGGCCGAAGTGGCCGCGGAGAAAGACGTGGTTTTCGTCGATTTGTTTTCGCCCACCAGCGAGCTGTACGCCAAGGCCAAAGTGCCGCTGACGATGAACGGCGTCCACTTGACTCCGGAGGGAGACCGGCAACTGGCCTCGGTCATCGATCAAGCGCTATTTGGCGGGCCCGCGGCAGCCGGATGCGGCGGCGCTGGAAAAGCTTCGCCAGGCCGTCGTCGACAAGGATTTCTATTGGTTCAGCCGCTACCGCACTGTGGACGGATTCAACGTCTTCGGCGGCCGATCGACGCTGACCTTCAACGGCCAAAGCAATGCCGACGTGATGAAGCGCGAGATGGAAGTCTTCGACGCGATGACGGCCAACCGCGACAAGCGCGTTTGGGCAATCGCCGACGGCGGTGACCTGACGGTCAACGACCAGAACACTCCGCCGCTGGTGGAAGTGAAAACGAACATTCCCGGCCCCCTCGCCGGCGGCAAGTTTCCGTTTCTGGGGGGCGAAGATGCGATCGCCAAGATGCAGGTGGCCGACGGGATGAAAGTCAACTTGTTTGCCTCCGAGGAGCAGTTTCCCGACTTGATCAAGCCGGTGCAAATGGCCGTCGACACCGACGGCCGGCTCTGGGCGGCCACCTGGCCGACGTATCCGCACTGGAATCCCAAGGAGCGGCTCCAGGATAAAATCGTCATCCTGCCCGACGACGACGGCGACGGCAAAGCCGACCGGCTGGTCGTGTTTGCCGACGGCTTGAATAGCGTCACCGGATTCGAGTTTTGGGGGGGCGGCGTGCTGGTCGCGGCGGCGCCGGAGATCCTGTTCCTCAAGGACACCGACGGCGACGACAAGGCCGACGTCAAAATCCGCATGCTGCAGGGCATTTCCGCCGAGGACACGCATCATACGGCCAACTCGCTGGTGATCGGCCCCGATGGCGGCTTGTACTTCTCGCACGGAGTGTTTCACGTCGACAACAGCGAGACGCCGACCAAGACATTCCGCTCGACCGACTCGGGCGTGTACCGCTTCGACCCACGGACGTTCGAGCTCGAATTTCATTTTCCGATCGGGCCCAACCCGCACGGCGACGTTTTCGATCAGTGGGGTTATCAATTCGCCAGCGACGGCACCGGCGGCTCCGGCAGCTACATCCACATTGGCCACGGGGTCGGATCGCCCAAGGGATGGTATCGGCAGCGGGTGCGGCCGGTGCCGGCGACGGGCATCCTTTCCAGCAGCCATTTCCCGCCCGAGAACAACGGCAATTTCCTGATCTGCAATTCGATCGGCGTGCTGGGGGTGTTGCAGCATAAGGTGGAATACGACGGGGCCGATATCAACGCCGAAGAGATCGAGCCGATTCTGCTGTCCAGCGATTCCAATTTCCGCCCCACCGATCTGGAGATCGGCGGCGACGGTGCGCTGTACATCTCGGACTGGCAAAACCCGATCATCGGCCACATGCAGCACAATATCCGCGATCCCAACCGGGACCACACGCACGGTCGCATTTACCGGGTGACGGCCGAAGGGCGGCCGCTGCTCAAGCCGGCCAAAATGAAGGGCAAGCCGCTCGACGCAGTATTGGCCAACTTCCATGCCAAGGAGAACGGCACGCGCTATCGCGCGCGGTTGGAGCTGAGCGGCCGCGACACGCGCGACGTGACGGCTGCCGTGTCGAAGTGGGCGGCCGGCATCGAGCCCAACAATGCGGCCAACGAGCAAGCATTGCTCGAAGCGCTGTGGGTGTGCGAAGAACACCGCGTGCCCAACCTGGCGCTGGCCGCCAAGGTCTTGAAGGCCAAGGAGCCGCGCGTGCGGGCCGCCGCCATCCGCACGCTGGGACACTGGGGCAAAAAGGCGCCGGGCAGCGACGCGCTGATCCTGGCCGCGGCGCGTGAGAACGAGCCGTTGGTCCGGGCCGAAGCCATCAAGGCGGCCGTCTCGCTCGACGGCCTGGCGGGCGCCGAGGTGATCTTCGAGGCGGCCACCCGGCCCACCGATCAGCAGTTGAACCTGGCCTTGGACTACGCTCGCAGCAAGATCAATCTCGACAGCGTCGTGAGCGAATCGCTCCAGGCCGGCAAGAAGCCGTCGCTGGCCGCACAGACCTATATCCTGCGCAACGCTCCCGTTGACGACCTGCTGAAAATGGAACGCAGCGAAGCGGTTTACGAGGCAATTCTCGCCCGCGCCAGCGCTCCGGCAGGCGCACTCGGCGAAGCACTGACCGGTCTGGCGAAGTTCCGTGGCACGCGCCAGTCCGATCTGGCGCTGGCGCTGATCAGTCAGCGCGACGCCAACGGCAAAGACGACGGCCTGCGTCAACTGACCGCACTGCTTGTTGAACAACCACCGGCCGAATTGCGAACTTGCGCGACCGGCTGATCGCCTTGGCCAGCGAGGGCAAGACCATCGGCGGACGCGCGGCGGGCTATGCCGGCTGGATCACCGCCGACGGCTCGGGCGACGATGCCTTTGCCAAGGCGGCTCAGTCCAAAGCCGCCTTGGGCGAATTGCTGGCGTCCGTTGTGCAGATCTCCGACAAGCGGCTGCTTGCCGGCCTGTACTCCCGCATCCAACCCTTGCTGTTCGATCTACCGGCAAGCTCTGGCCGGCGAAGAAGGGGGCGCTTCGCTGACCACCAGCGGCGTCAAGGTGGACTTCTTTTCTCCCCACGGCGGCAACGTGGCGATCGAAACGTTGGCCAGGCTCAAGCCGAAGGCCAGCGGCGTGGTGCCGGAAATCACGCTCAAAGTGCCGCAGCGCACCCAGAACGACGGCTACGCGCTGCAATTCACGGGCGTCATGCTGATCGAGCAGACCGGCAACTACACGTTCTCGATCAGCTCTGACGACGGATCCCGGCTGTACGTCGACAACCGACTGGTCATCGACCACGACGGCGCGCACGGCATGTCGGAAAAACGCGGATCGATCGACCTGGCCGCCGGCCTGCATCCGCTGGTGGTCACCTACTACAACGGCACGGGCGATAGCGGTCTAAGCGTTTCCTATTCCGGTCCGAATATCCCCATGCAAAGCATTCCGGCCGGCAAGCTGCTGGTGTCCGGCGGAGAAAACCTGCACGACCTGGCCATCGCCGCGGTGCGCGCGATTCCGGGTCACGACGAAGAGAAGTTTCTCGATCTGACCCGGTTGATCAAGGCGGGCCGAAACCGCACGAGCGCCATCCTGGCCATCCGCCAGATTCCCCAGCAGCATTGGAAAAAAGAGCAGGCCCGTCCGCTGGTGGACAATCTGGTCGAATATCTCAGCAATATGCCGGCCAGTAGCCGCACCGGATCGACGGCCGCAGAAGCACTCGCGCTGGCCAAGGACCTGGCCGCACTCTTGCCGGCCGATCAGGCGGGCGCCATCCGGCAGCGTTTGGAGAAGCTGGACGTGCAGGTTATCGCCGTGGGCACGCTGCCGGAGCGCATGCAGTACGACAAGGATCGGATCGCCGTTCAAGCGGGCAAACCGGTCGAGTTCCGCTTCTCGAATTCCGATGCCATGCCCCACAACTTTGCCATTGTGTTGCCGGGAGCGATGGAAGAGATCGGGCTGGCGGCCGAAGCCACGGCCCGCGATGCGGACGCCATCGAGCGCCAATACATTCCCAAATCCGATAAGATCCTGTTGGCCAGCCGGCTGCTGGCGCCTGGCCAGTCGCAGTCGCTGGCGTTCGAATGCGCCAAGCGGCCCGGCGTCTATCCCTACGTTTGCACGTATCCGGGACATTGGCGGCGGATGTACGGAGCCCTGTACGTCGTCGAGAGCCTGACCGAGTATCAGGCCGATCCGTCTGCCTATCTGGCCGCCCACAAACTGCCGGTCGAGGATGAGCTGCTCAAGCTGGTCGGCCAGAGCCACGAGTGGAAGGTCGACGAGTTGCTGGAGTCGGTCAAGGCGCTGGGGCACGACCGTTCGTTCGAGGTCGGGCTCAATGCGTTCAAGGTGGCTGGCTGCGTCGCCTGTCATCGCCTGGGCGAGCAAGGGCAGCAGTTTGGGCCCGAGCTCGGCAAGCTCGAACCGCAGAAGCGGAATCCGGAGCACATCCTCCGCTCGCTGCTGACGCCGTCCGACAAGATCGACGAAAAGTTTCAGACCTGGGTCTTCGAGCTCGACAGCGGCAAGCCGGTCACCGGCATGATCCTGGAAGAGACGCCGGACTCGATCAAGCTGATCGAGAACCCGCTGGCCAAAGCCGAGCCGCTGGTGATCGCCAAGAGCTCGATCGATTCGCGGCAGAAATCAGCCAAGTCGATCATGCCCGAGGGGTTGGCGAGCAAATTGACCCGCGAGGAAGTGCTCGACCTGATCGCCTACATCGTGGCCCAAGGGGACAAGGACCACGAATTGTTCCACGGTCATCACCATCATTAGAGCGCGTATCGGTTCCCAGCGGCGGCGCTAGCCGGTGTTGAACGAACGCCGGCAAATCCCACGGCGTTCTGCGTTCTTGCGCGTCCGGCTGCGCCGGGCCACGCTATTTTGATGCCGGCGAACTCCGCACCACTGCCGTCTTTGCCCCGTCCCCTTCGTAGCGTGGCTCGGCGGCGCCGACGAACTGGTTGTTTCGCAGCAGCACGCCCTGGGCGATGCCGTCGACTTTGATGACGCTCATCGGATGGTTCAGCCTGCAACCCTCGACAATCACGTCGCGCAGGTTGCCCGCGATCGAGATGCTGCCACCGTTGTCGGCGGCGATGGTGTGGCGGCGATGCACGGCCCAGCGCGTGAGCGGACCGGCGTAGCGGTCGGATTTCTGGCCGCCGCCGTTCGACTCGATGCCGGTCTGGCCTTCGGTCACGCGGTTGTCGAAGTATTGCACGTACCACGACGGCTCGAACCAGTCGTCGGCGTGCACGCCCAGATTCATCAGCAGCGCCGAGCGGATGACCTGGTTTTCCGCCATACCACGTCGATCGACGTGCCGTAGCCGGCGTTCACCCAGGCGGCATCCTCGAACCGGTTGCCGACGATCAGCACTCGGCCGTTGAACGGAATGATCGAGACCACCGAGGTCGCGTCAGGGGCGGTGTCGAAGGGGCGATCGATTTTCCACGCGCGGCCCCGGTTGCCCTGCACGTCGCGCCATTGTCCGGCGCCGCGGCCGGCCAGGATGCAAACGACGGACCGCCGCCACAGGCTGCTTTCCTCGCGAGCCCAATCGGGATACGCCGGGTCGGCGGCCAGCGTGATCTCGGCTCCCAGAGCCTGGGCGATTCCGCCCAAATAGGCGCCGGCGCTGGCGTCGAACGTGAAGGAGTAATCGGCCTGGTGCACGAACAGGCTCTCCTGGCGGTTGTGGGCGTAGTAGATGTTGCGGCCGCAACCGGCGATGTTTTGATAAGCCGTGGGATCCATGCCGACGAACTGATTGTTTTCCACGATCACGCCCCAGGCGCCGCCCAGTGGGGTGTTCGTCTTGGCCGCCAGGATGCGGTTGTTGGCAATCAGGCCGTAATAGCCCGACACCAGGGCCTGCCCCTTGGCGTAAATATCGCAATCGGTGACCTGAAAGTTGCGGCCCATGCGGGCGACGGTCCCTTCGCCGTTTCGCTCGGGCAGCCAGGAGTGGTCGACCCGCACGCGCACGCGGTGCATTCGCAGCCGTTGGTCAGCCACGATGCCCTGCTCGTAGGCCAGCGGCAGGTAAATGCTCAGATCCTCAATGCCATAGTCCTGGCCGAAGATCAAGATGTCCGGCGGCTTTGGTCCGTCGGCCTTCGCGCGGCCCTGCGGTCCGCCGCCATCGAGATTGAAATGCCCCTCGCCCCACCACAGCGTCACCAGGCCCATGCCTTCGCCCTTGAGCACGGTGTGGTCGGGAATCACGAGTGGACCTTTGATCGTGTAGCGGCCGGCCGGAAAATAGACCGTTCCGCCGCCGTTCTGTTTGGCCTTCTGCAGGGCGGCCTGGATGCCCTCGGTGCGATCCAGCGGCAGGTTGTACTTGACGAGCGAGTTGCGCATCGCCTTGATGGCGTCCGGTCCGTACGTCTCCAGCACGCTAAATACCTCGGCCGGCAGCTTGGGCCGGGCGACGATCTCGACGTTGCCGGCCAAACTCCAGGCGGCCGGACCGCCACAGCCGTTGTGGAGCCGGACGGCGTACTTACCGGGCGCGAGGTCGCCCGGCATTTCGCAGCGCAACGAGTAGCCATCCGCCGCGATGGCCGGTAGCACGACCGCCGGCCCCTGCTGCGGTTCCAGGCGGCACGGTGCTCGGCGGTTGGTCGGCCGCCGGTTCCGGATTGGTCAGCGACTTGCCGAGCACGCGCAGCCAGCCCCCCGCTGTTGCCGCTTCCCCCTCGTCGCCTTGGATCCACCAGGGATCGGGCTCGTTGAGCAGCGCCGGATCGGAAGTCGCACCGCCCGCGGTGATGCGGCAAACGAACACGCCGGGTGCCCAGTCGGCAGGCACGACGAATTTCAGCGACTCGTCGGTCCCTTGCAACACCGGCACGGGGGTCCAGGCTTTGATTTGGCTAAGCTGTGCTTCTCGTGCGAGCCGCGGTGGATCCGGAGGCTCGCCGGCCGCCGCGTCGTCCAGTCGAGCGATCTCGACTATGGCCGTGGTGCCGAAATCGCTGCCTTGGAGCAGCACCGTTTCGTCGGGACGCACCGGGTCCGACGCCCAAAAAATGCAGGGCCGCGGAGCCGGCTTGGGTTGGGCCGCGCTCGGCACGGCCAAGGTCAAAACCATCAAAGCGCCGGGCAGAAGAGAATGTGTTTTCATACTAAGCGATTGTAGTTGACCCGTCCGCACAGGAAAGGCCCAGCGCATTCGACCATCGTTGGTTCTTCGACCATCGATCGACACCGGGGGCGTCGACCGGCGGGTTGGTCGGCATCTGCCACGCGGCGGGCGGCTACTTGAACCACTACCGCGCCGCGGCGATACTTGGTTTGCCCCCTGTGCGACCCGCTCCGTGTCCTCTTTCCCGGCCTGATTTGGTTCGCTCTGTCGCACGATCGTTTCCACCCCGCGAGTGATCCCGTGTGCAAATTCTTTCACGTGCGTCGATGGTCGTCAACGTTGGTCGTGCTCTTGTGGTGCGCCGCACGGATCGACGCTGCCGTGACCCCGGCTTCGCTGTTCCGAGACCACATGGTTTTGCAGCAGGGCATGGCGGTGCCCGTGTGGGGCGCTGCGGAAGCCGGAGAAGAGGTAACCGTGGCGTTCGCCGGCCAGACGCACACGACCGCCGCCGGCGCAGACGGCCGCTGGCAGCTCAAGCTCGATCCGCTAAAAACCAGCGCGGCCCCGGCCGAAATGACGATCACCGGCACGAACCGGATCGTCATCGGGGACGTGTTGGTGGGCGAAGTCTGGCTTTGCTCCGGCCAGTCGAACATGAGTTGGGGGCTGACCGAAGCCCGCGACGCACAGCAGGAAATTGCCGCGGCCGACTATCCGGCGATTCGGCATTTCGGGGTGCGGCTGAACTTCCAGGATTCGCCGCAAGACAAGGTGGACGGCCAGTGGCAGGTGTGCAGTCCGGGCACGGCCGCCTACTTCAGCGCCGTGGCCTATTTTTTCGGACGCGATTTGCATCGCGAGCTGCACGTGCCGATCGGGCTGATCCATGCTTCATCCGGAGGCAGCTACGCCGAGGCCTGGACCAGCCGGCCGGTGCTGTTGGCGGAGGCCGACTTTCGGCCGATCATCGAGCGCCACAACGCTCGATTGCTGAAATGGGGGCGAGAGATGGAGACTTTCGCGCGAGATCGCGGCGTGGCAGCCCGCCGCCGAAAGTGCCGCGTCCGCTGGCGATCAGCCGCCACCGTTCCCGGCGACGACGCCGCTTGCGCATAATCCGCTGCCCGATTGGGACATGGCTTCCACCTTGTATAACGGCATGATTGCGCCGCTGGCGCCCTACGCCCTGCGGGGCGTGATCTGGTACCAGGGCGAGTCGAATGCCGACCGGGCCTGGCAATACCGCAAACTTTTGCCGGCCCTGATTCAGGATTGGCGGCGATTGTGGCATCAGGGAGACTTTCCTTTCCTGGTCGTGCAACTTTGCAATCATCATCAGCCCCCATCGCAGCCCGGCGAATCGAACTGGGCCGAGCTGCGCAAAGCGCAACTTGCGGCACTGGCCCTGCCGAATACGGCGGTCACGGTCAACATCGACCTGGGCGAGGCGAACAACATTCACCCGCGAAACAAGCAGGACGTCGGATATCGTCTGGCCCTGGCTGGCCGCCGGGTGGCCTATGGCGAAGCCAACGTCGCCGACAGCCCGTCCTACGAGTCAGTGCAGGTCGCCGGCAACAAGGCGACGGTGCGGTTCCGAACTGTCGCGGGCGGACTCGTGGCCAAGGGCGGGCCACTCCGGCAGTTTGCCATCGCGGGTCAAGACAAGAAATTCGTTTGGGCGGATGCGAACATCGACGGAGATCGCGTGATCGTCTCCAGCTCCGAAGTGACCGAGCCCGTCGCCGTGCGTTACGCTTGGGCCGACAACCCGGAAGGCGCGAACCTGTACAACGCCGAGGGCTTGCCCGCTTCCCCGTTTCGCACCGATGACTGGGCGATGGCGACCCGGGATCGGCGCTGATTGGCCGCGATTCGCCGACAAATCGCCGGATTTTCAGCCGAGTGGTTGAGATGTTAGGATGACCGTAGTCCGTCCCAAGTCTGGCCGCCGCTTCGTTCGCTTCAGCTTGGTCGCAGCCGGCATCGAACATCTTGCAGTGCCCGCCCCGTGAAGCGAGTAGCGCGGTGAGAGAGGAACATGTGTCGCGATTCATCGCCATCCTTGACGACGAATCGGAGCGTATTCAGGCCATGTTGCCTTTACTCGCCCGGCGGTACTCACAATACGAGGTCGCGGTTTTCGAGAATGCCCCCAATATGATCGAGTGGCTGAGGGCGCACTTGGATGGGGTGCGCCTTCTGTCGCTCGATCACGATCTCGGCCCAAATCAAATGCGCAGGGGCACAGTGTTTGACCCCGGCACCGGCCGCGACGTGGCCGATTTCTTGGCGACGAATCCTCCGAGGTGTCCCGTCATTCTGCACACAACCAATCGCCTGGCGGCTCCGGGAATGCAACGCGTCTTGGAAGACGCTGGCTGGATGGTTTCGCACGTCGTCCCCTATGGCGACCTTGAATGGGTCGGCGAAACGTGGATTCGCGAAGTTGGTCGCGCGGTCGAGCGTTGCCAGGCGAAAACCCCATGAACCAGATCAAACCCTATGCGCTTTGGGTCGGACACGCCGGAGACGGGCGCGAGCTGCAAAACCTATTCGACCGAGACATCCGGGCCATCGTCCAGTTGGCGGCCGAAGAAGCTTCCATTCCGGTCCCGCGCGACTTCATCCTGTTGCGGTTTCCGTTGGATGACGGCAGCGGCAACGACCCCAATGTATTGTCGCTGGCGATCACGTCCGTGGTGACGTTGATCTCGCACGACTTGCCGACGCTCGTTTGTTGCGGGGCTGGAATGAGCCGCGCCGCCGGCCGTGGTTGCTGCTGCCTTGAGCCGGGTCGAACGCCGCGGCCTTGAAGACTGCCTCAAATCCGTCACAGAGCATCACGCCGCCGACGTGCTGCCCGGGTTTTGGCAGGATGTGCTGCGCGCCGTCGAGTCGGCTCGCGCCCGCTGAGTCTATTTGCCGTGATGGATGCGCGGCGCCATGAGCAGGCGCTTGTCTGGAACCCGACAAGCGTCGCCGGCAAGAGCCTGCCGGCTGGGCTAAACGGACGGGTAACGTCGGCTCTCAATAGTAGCCGGCCGGATTTGGCGCACCGCCATAGGGAACGGCCGCACCCGGCGCGGAAGGATTGCGATAGTAGGGCGCCGCGGCGCCGACACGCCAGCGCCGGCGCACTGGGGGCGGCGGCTGCACGTAAGGCGGCGTGTTGCCGCGGGCCGGCGGCACGTAATCGACCCAGCGTCCTTCGGTCCAATACGACCAGCGGTTCGTCGGCTGGCGATACCACCACCGGCCGCCAAACCAAACGTAGCGCCACTTTTCTGCGTTGGGCGAAATCTCCGGCTCCGGCTCCGGCCAGCCGTCGGCGGCGGGCGGTTGCACTGGAAAATTCGCCCCGCCAGGCGGCATCGACGGCAGGATTTCCGGCGAAGGAAGTTCCTGCACCGCTTGCGGCACGTAGTCCGACGGCGTCGAATCGACGGGTCGCGGCTGGCCGTGGGCAATTCCGACGACGGCCAAACAAACGATCACGGTCAGCAGGGGCAGCGACTTTTGCATACGCCCTCCCGGGGCAACGGAGAGTCTGAAACGGTTGCTGATTCTAGCCCTGGCGGCCTCGTTTGCCCCAGACCACTTTTTCGGCCGTCCTGCGCCGCCGACCGTTGCTGTTTTGACCGTTGCTGTCGGATGTTCGAGCAGTGGACCGTCTCGGCGGTCGTTGCAGGCGGGCAACTGCGTCGCAAAAGTTGACCCGTCACATCGGTCGGAGGATATTGGCGGAAACGCCGCGCTCGCTGGCGAAATCGTGCTGCGTCGAGGTTGCCATGCCCGTTGAACGAGAATTGACCGCGCACCGCGCGACCCCGTATGGCTTGCCCATCGGCTGCGTGGCATCGCGGCGCTGACCATCGCGCTGGTTGGCTGCTGGCAACCAATAAGTCACGTGCTGGCCGCAGATGTTGCCGAACAGCCGCGTCGCCCGAACATCGTCTTAATGCTCGCCGACGATAAGTATGGGCAACCCCAACTGAATCCCGGTCTTGTGCGAGAAACACGCCTTGTTTTCCGGAAAGGGCTCGCCTTTCTTGTTCAGGAGAATTGCGGGCAGTTGAGTCCCATTCAGTGCGATTAACTACACTCTACTACAACCGACGACGTTTGACCGCCGTCCACGAACAACTGACTCTTAGTTCGACTTTTGCACTTTAGGCGGCCAGGGTGACCGCGTTTTCCAGTAGTTGTTGGATTTTCCGAGACCCCGGCCCTCCGAGGGCCAGTGTCAAAACCTGCTGCCGTACGCTGAGCCGTCGGAGTGTACCGAGCATATCAGCAAACGACGGTTCTGTTTTTGACGTGTACCAGGGACTGATGAGCGACCGCCAATGGCGATGACCTTCTCGGGCGAACCACAACACGATCAAGCTGTACAGCAGCATGGCCAGCGGTGCCGTGCGTTCGACCGATCGTCGCGTCCAGCCTTGCGGCTCCTCGAACCCCAGATGTTGCTTGCTGTCGTGGTTCATCACCTCGATGCTCAAACGCATCGCGTACCAGCCGATCACTTGTTCGGCGGTAGCATGAGAGCACGTGGAATAAAACGCTTCTTGTCTACGCCCACCTTTGACGGCTTCTGCCGCGACCACGCACAGCGGCCGCTCGGGCGCAACATGCGCATGGGCGACCTGCTTCGCCAAGCGCGCTTCTTCGTTGCGTCCGTAAATATGCAAGCTCACGCGGCGACAGCGGCCAGCAAGCATGGCTTGCGGCGTCGGCAGTTGCTCGCCCCGTTTGCGCGGCCGCCCATTCGTTCCGCTTTTGCGAGCAGGTCGCGGGCCGTACAGCCGCGCATCTTTCACCAGCCGGCTGGTCAGATCGCAATTCGTCGGCAAGAAGCAGAGCACGCTCTGGCCGCCGTAGGCGCTATCGGCGACCACGTGAAAACGCCGGTTTTTCCGCTGGTTGCACAACAGCTCCAGCATTTCGACCGCCAATTCAGGACGCGTGCGATAGACGCGGCGGTGTTTGAGGGCGCTCTTCTTGTTCAAGTACAGACGGAACAAGATCGGCAGGCAGTAGTAGTGACCTTGGCGGAACGGCAACTCGACGATCACGCCGAGTACGACCCAACTATGTCCCCAGTTGGTAATCACCTTGCCGCGACTGGAAAGCAGTGGATCGTGGTGCATGCCCGTGCCAAACATCTTCAGGCCGCGCTTGCGAGCCAGCGTGTCGTCAAGTCCCAGCATGACGACGTTTCCCAAAACCGGTTGGATCAGGTCAAACAGGGCCAGTCCCATCGCGTCGAGCGACCAACGGGCCGCGCTGAACAAACGGTGATACGAGGAAAAGTGTTTCTCGGCGCCGTCGCCGGCCGCCAGGATCATCCGAGTCACCGTCCGCCGGCTGGCGAAGACCCAGCCGGTCAGAATCGTTGTCAGACTGGCGAAGGTCGGTGCGGTCATCGTGGCGGACGGTCCTTGCATCAACAGCACAAAACCGGGTACAAGTTCCATTGTGAGCCTCCTTGCTCGATGCCTGAGAGTGATGTTCCAAGCACTGTTGCGATGGCTCACGCTATTTGCGCAGACCAGTTTCTAGCACCCTGAAAAGTGCAAAAGTCGAACTTACGAAATCCAGGAAATCTCAAACGGGTCTCGGCCGCACACGATTGTGATGCCGCGAATTCTCTCGACGTAATTTGCGTCTATCCAACCTCGCGCCGATATGCGAGTTTTCACGATCTTCGCCTGCGAAGCGGGATCGCCACCGGGCTTCGACTGATTCACTTGTGGATCGATCCCTGAACACGCCGCAGGTAGGTGCTGGAGATATTTGCCCGCCGCACAGTTCCCACGACCCGTTCACTATCATTTTCGTCAATCACTGGCAGTTCCAGCAGTTCATGCTCGGCGAACAGTTCCATTGCGTGGTCAATCGTGTCACTAAACCGGAGCGGCACTACATCGCTTCGCATGAGGTCAGCGATCAAGATGACCGAGGGAGCGTCGAGAATCTGAGTTGCCAAGTAGACTTCTTCCAAACTGACGACTCCCAGAAGTTTGCCGTCTGCGTCGGTAACGGGCAGGACGGTATGGGGATCGTTGCTCATGCGACTCAGCACCGCATCCAGCCGATCCTGGAGTTGAAGCACGGGAAGTTTCTCGTCTCGCTCGACAAATTGTCCGACGCTCAAACCAGAGAGCATCCCCTTGACGAATTCGGCTTGATGAGCAGGTGAACGATTGCGTCCATCGACTTGCGAAGAGTAAATCGACTGTTCGTCGGATAATAGAAAAGCCAACGTGCAAACCCACAGGGTCGGCAACAAGAGGCTGTAGCTGCCCGTCATTTCGCTGACGATGACGAGCGTGGAAAACGGTGTCTTGGCAGCGGCGGCAAAGAAGCCCGCCATGCCGACAATGATGAAATTCGTGGGGTGAGGAGCCAGAGCGGGCCACACCCAATGCAGCGAGATTCCCAGTGCCCCGCCACCGCAGCCGCCAATGACCATTGAGGGGCCGAAGACTCCCCCCGACCCGCCACTGCCAATCGTTAGGCCCGTGGTCATGATCTTGCCCAGGGCGATTGCCAGCAGAATCAAGGCCATGAACAGCGTGCTGTCGCCTGGAGAAAGCGTCATCGCATCTTGCAAGCTGCCGTAACCGAACGACAACACGGCCAGAACTTTCTTCTCGTGACCGAACAGGTAGTAGAGGAGCAACCCCAGCAGGCCCGACAGAAATGCTCCGATGGCAGGTACGAAATGCCGAGGGAGGCGAATCTGATGAAACAAATACACCATCCCATAAAACGTGCGAGTGTAGATCATCGCCATCACGACGCAGAACAATGCCAACATCGTGTACGGCAGCAACTCCAAGGGATTGTCAAAGGTGAGGCTCTGCAAAATGTCGGGCGACAGCGAAAACAGTGGCGTCCAGCCAAACGCCAGTCCAAACGTGCAGTACGCTGAAATACTCGCCAGTGCCGAAGGCATGATGACCTCCGACTCGAAGTCCGGCGAACTGTAGAGAACTTCAGCGGCAAATAATGCACCGGCCAACGGCGCCCGGAAGATGGCAGCGACCCCGGCTCCCATGCCAGCCGCCATCAACGTGCGACGATCTGCCGGTCGTAAACGCAGCAGGGTGCCCAGGAAGGAACCAAATCCCGCTCCAATTTGGGCAATCGGGCCTTCTCGTCCACCTGATCCGCCCGTGCTGATCGTCAACGCACTACTGACGATCTTGACCAGGGGAACCCGTGGGCGGATCTGGCCTTGGCGATAATGGTAAGCAGCGATGGCGGCATCCGTTCCATGTCCTTCGGCTTCGGGGGCAAATGTAAACACGATCCATCCGCTGAGCAGCCCTCCGACCGTGGGCACGATCAAGAGCAGCCAGGGACGAAACACCGCTTCAGAATCGCTGAACAAGGGTGGTTCTCCCCCCGGTGCCGAGGGCCGATAACCGGCAATCCCATCGAGAGCAACATGCAAGACAAATTGGCAGGCCACGTAAAAAACAATGGCCCCCAAACCGGAGATAATGCCGACTATCAACGACAGTCCGAGCAGCCGGGCTTGAGATCGAACCCGTTTCCGACCAAGTTCCAGGAATTCTGGCAGCCACCGAAACGGATGCGTGGGGACGGGCTGACTATTTTGCTGAGTTTCTTCCATGTGAATGCCAAGCTAAGAAAAAGCGAATCGCACGAAAACGACGTTTCGTCTTGTACTTGATCTAAGCCACAGCCGTCCACAGTAGTGCCGCATCCAAGAGTGCCAGCCCAATAGATGTCAGCACCCTCAGTTAACGCTTGGGTCGGTTCACGACCAAAGTCACAATATCGTCCCCGATACGAACCGTGTCCGCAACGAGAACGAGAACCGCGGGGGGCGGGGCATGGCGTTATCAGCGGTCTTTTGGAACAAGCCGGGAGCCCGCCAGCAGTTCATCGGCTGCGAATTGCAATCCCGCTTCGTCGCCGTCCCGACAATAGCCGCA
This sequence comes from uncultured Planctomycetia bacterium, assembly GCA_963699445.1. Lineage (GTDB taxonomy): Bacteria > Planctomycetota > Planctomycetia > Pirellulales > PALSA-1355 > CAWCAX01. The sequence goes on along the minus strand of CAVOTX010000008.1, from coordinate 16,424 downwards.
ATGCGGCGTGCCAGCCTGGCGGTCGCGGTGACGCGGCGCCCTGTCAATCGCCGCAGACGGTTTTTCGGCCAGCCAGATTAGCCACCGCGGCCAGCAATTCGGCCGGCTCGACTGGCTTGCTCAAATGCATCTGGAAACCGCTGTCGAGCGCCCGCCGTCGGTCCTCCGAGCGTGCGAAGGCGGTTAGCGCCGCGGCCGGCAGATTGCCGCCGGCCTCAGAGGAAAGAGATCGCACCTGGTTGATCAGCGCGTATCCATCCTGCTCGGGCATCCCGATGTCGCTGACCATGACATTCGGTCGCTGGTCGCGGATCGCGATCATCGCTTCAGCCGCCGAAGAGGCCGTCAGCACCATCGCCTGCCGGTCTTCCAAGAGCCGCTTGACGAGCATGCGCGAGTCCGCCTCGTCGTCGACGATGAGCACTTTGATTCCCTTCAGGCTGGGTGCTGAGGACGTGGACCGACCTCCTCCTTCGGCGTGCGGATGGACGGGCGTCGTTGCATCGTCGCGCTCGTGCAAAATCATCAGTGGCAGCGAGACGGTAAAGGTCGTGCCCTGGTCTTTGCCCAGGCTGGCGACCGATACGGTGCCCCCGTGCGATTCGACGAGGTGGCGCACGATGGCGAGCCCCAACCCGAGTCCGCTGTGGCGGCGCGAGGTCGACGAATCAGCCTGGCGGAAGCGTTCGAAGACATGCGGCAGGAACTCGGAATCGATTCCTTGGCCGGTGTCGCTGACCGTGATCTCAACGTGGGAACTGACCCGGGCTAACGCGACCTGCACTCGACCACCCTTCGGAGTGAACTTGACGGCGTTGGAGAGCAGGTTCCAAGCGACTTGTTGCAGCCGGCTGGGATCTCCGCGGACGAGCCCGGCGCTGGGATCCAGCATTCCTTGGATGCGGACTTGCTTGGCGTCGGCCGCTGGCCGAACAGCCTCGATTGCGGCGTTGATAACGTCGGTCAGATCGACGCGGCGCACGTCCATGCGCAGCTTGCCGGAGACGATGCGGCTCATGTCGAGCAGATCGTCGATCAGCTGAGTCTGCCGCCGCGCTGCGTGCGATGATTTCCAGCCCATGGTTGAGATCTTCGGTTTTCATGCTCCCGCAAGACAGGAGATGCGCCCAGCCCAGAATTGCGCCGTAGAGGAGTGCGCAGTTCGTGCGACAGGGTGGCCAGGAATTCGTCCTTGACGCGACCAATGCGCTCGGATTCGGCGCGGGCCGCTTGCTCGGCGATCAAGAGCCGGTCGCGTTCTTGCTCCGCCTGTTTGCGAGCCGTGATGTCACGGCCAATAGTCGAGATGCCGATGATCCGTCGGCTCTCGTCGCGGATCGGCGAGGTTGTCAAGGCGACGTCGACGCGTCGTCCGTCCTTAGCGACGCGCACGGTCTCGAAGTGCTCGGTCCGCTCGCCGTGCCGCAACCGGCTGAGCAGTTGTTGGTGCTCTTCCAATCGGTCCGGCGGCACGAGCATGGAATTGGGCTGACCGATGGCTTCCTCCGCCGTATAGCCGAACAGCCGCGTTGCACCGGCATTCCAGGTGACGATTGTGCCGTCCAAGGTCTTGCTGATGATTTCGTCGTCCGAAGATTCGACAATCGCCGCCAATCTGGCCCGCGCCTTATCCGCTTGCCGCCGTTCGGTCAGGTCGAGCACAAACGCGACGAATTCGTTGTCCGCGTCGTCGATGCGGGCGATCCCGACCAGGACCGGCAAGCGGCTGCCGTCCTTGCGCCGATACTCTTTTTCGTAGGGCGTACACTTGCCGGTGCGACGGACTTCCGCCAGTGCGCTGCATCTCGATCCCGGAACTCCGGGCTGGTGACGCTTGTACGGTCCAGCCGACCCAGGTCCAGGTCGCTGCGTTGGTAGCCGACCATTTGCAGCAGCGCGTCGTTGGCATTGATGATGGCGCCGCCGGCGTCGAAAAACATGATGCCGATGACGTTTGATTCGACGATGCGCCGCAGCCGCATTTCGTGTTGTCCGATGATCCGGGCCGATTCGAGCCGTTTTAGGGCGTCGAAGCGGACGACGCTGAACAGCACGGCAATCAACAGCAAATTGAATCCCGCCAGACCGAAAAAGTTGATCAAGTTGAATCGTTCGGCGGACCGCAGTTGCCGCTGTTCGATCTCCAGCCGATTTTGCTCGCCCGAGATCATGGTTTCGACAAGGCTGCTGGCCTTGCGCATCAACTCGCGCCCATCAATCGCTTCGACGATCTCCTTGGCCACTGCGAACCCTTCGCGGTCTCGCCGTTCGATGGTCGACTTGAGTTCGGACAACTTCGCGTCGATAGTCTTGCGCAGCTGGGCGAGCCATTCGCGCGATGGCGCGATCGTCGCCGATCAGAATCGCGAGGCGGACCTGGTCTTCCGCCAGCGATTGTCTGGCTCTTGCGTACGCATCGAGATGGCTCGGATCTCCGGTAATCAGGTAGTCGCGCTGGCCTTTCTCGGCATCTTTCAAGGTCGAGAGCAGCCGTTCGAGCTCGCGCAGAACGTCACGCGTGCTGGCCGCATCGTGGGAAGTGTCGGTGAGTCGCGAAAACGTGACGTAGCGGGCAGCAAAACTGCCGACGAGCAGGACCGCGGCGATCGCGAACCAGGTCTTGAGGCGTGTGGATAGAACGTTCGGCATAAAGATCGAAGGCGAGGGATGGCGATCGGAGGCTATGCGGATCAGGAAATAGAGTGAAAATCGAGGCCGTGCGATTAGACGGTCTTCGTCTTTCTGACCGCCGATCGTTTCTTGCTGGCTGGTTGAATTGTGTCCGAGCCAGCTGCGCCGACTGTGCCGCCGTCCTTGACGGATTTCTTGCGGCGTCTTGCAGGCCTTTCAGAGTCGACTCGGCTGGCTTCTTCCTTCTCGTTGAACAGAAAAGGAGAGTCAACAATCTCGGGAGCATGCATCATCGTGGCGACGCGTTGCAGGACTGCGAGGATCTCTGTCCGTTGCCATTCCGGTGTTTTCTCCAGCTCGTGGCGGAACCGGTCACGGAGCAAGGGCGGAGCCTGCCCGGCAAGTTCCCGCCCTTTGTCCGTCGCCACTGCTAGGACGCTACGGCGATCGGTCAACGACGCCTCGCGCCGGATGAGGCCTCTCTGCTCCAGGCGGCCCAGAATGCCAGTAACCGTTGGCTGCGAGATGTGTAGGGCCGCCGCCAGGGTAACCGGCGAAACGTTCTTGCCCCCCAGGATCTCTCGGAGTGTGGCCAGCTGCGGCGAAGTCAGGCCATAGTCGTGCCACAAGTGTCGAGACCAAAGGTCTATGGCCTGACTAATGCGTCGCAGGGCGAGGACAATTTGGTCTTCGAGGGAAAGCATTTCAAGAATCGCTCAAACAGCCAAGGAACCGCGATCATGTTCGCACACAATACCGCGATCATGTTCGCACACAATATAGACAACTCAATCGAATGCTGAGTTGACGCTCGGGCAAAAAAATTCGCAAGACACTATAAAGCAATTACTTACGGTGATTACAGCAGTTCAATTGACGTGGCCTGAACTGCATTGTACACTATGCACTTTAGCTGGGTTAGTGGCGTGCCTGACCATCCCTGAATGTAACCGGGAGGACGACCGTATTTCCAGAGGGCGCGATGGCAACAGCGCATTGGCATCGAATCCTGGGCCATGCTGTCTTCGGCAGTGGCTCGTTGCAAAGGATCGCGCTGCGACACGGTTGCAATGCTGGCTCTATAAGGCTTGGCGATCAGCAATCTGATCGCAGCCACCCGTATCAGAGACTTGGGGAACAGTTCAGCGAGGCATGCTATGCCTCGGGTTCAGTTTGTTGCCTCGCTTTAGTCCGATGCACGAGTATAGGCAGGGCCGCTGTGAACATGGAGGCCGGGCGAGACCCGACGAAAACGCCATGAAAGATATCATGCCAGAAGTAAACGCGATCAGATCGACGACGGCGCCGCGCTACAGCGATTCACGTCGCTCGCCGGCCTTGTCATATTGCCGATCTTGCTGCTGCGCTCTTGTTCGCAATCGGTCGTGGCTTGGATGGCGTTTTCAACGAAGGCAACGCGACCGCTTTCAGCCGGCCGCACGACATCAATGCCAGTCCGGCCGCATTCGGAATGCAGCGGGTGCGGGCCGATCAAGCTGCAGAGTCGAACGAAGACGATCCCAGGTAAGCGGGCGGGGGAGGTGATCAATGTTGCGGGCCATGTCTTCGAGTCATCGTAATCCTCGACGAAGGCCTGCTCGGCGGTTTGGTTTGTACTTGGGGAGCCACGGCGGGACCGTTCATCGCAGGACGCGTAGACAGGACAACGATCGTTTCTTGTTTCTTCCATTGCGAGGGGTGTTATGAGCACTCGAACTACTCGTTTGGTTTTATTGTGGACCGTCTCCGTTGGCGTGGCGGCGGCGGCAGTCGTGCAAGGCGTCGGCGCTGCGGCCCAAAAGAGCACAGGTCCTGGTGACAGCAGTGTCTCGGTGACCGCTCCAGGTCCTGCTCGTGCAGAGGACGGCCAAGCGTCGTTGTTAGACATGACGGTCGCACAAGACAAGCTCATTGCGGCGGTCATCAAGAGCGATGTAGAAAAACAATCTGCGCGATGCGCAATCGCAGATGGCGGACGACCCGGCTGGCGTCGAAAAAGCCCTGAAAGTCGCGCTCGGACGCGTGCTCCGGGCTCCCGAACTGAACAGTGAATTACGCGCCGCAATTGCGCGGCCAGCTTGCCGCGGCGCTGCGCCAAGCGGATCGCCGGGCAGTGGAGAAAGAGCAGCGCGACATCGAATTCGAGCAGACGCGAGCGGCCGCCGAAGAGCGGCTGCGGATCACGCAATCGCTGGATCGCAAGCAGGAAAAAATCAAGCAATTGATGGATCGGTTCGACTCGTTGATGTCCGAGGGCCGATACCTGCTGGCCGAGGAGGCGGCGGCAGCCGAAGTCCAAGAGATGGCTCCCAATGACCCGATCTCCGTGGCGGCCGTCCTCGAGCTCGCGCACGACCCGTTACGTGACCCAGGCCCACACGACGAATACTACCCGCCGCAAGGCAGTCGTCGATTCGCTGGCCCAAGTCGAATACTCGCACGTCCCGTTCCCGGACGACCAGCCGATCGTATACCCGGACGCCGCGGTGTGGGAGGAACTGTCGCTGCGTCGCAAGAAGTGGAAGGACTTCGCCTCGGCCGACCTGAAGGATCAGAAAGGGGCCGAGGCTCGAATCCGCAAGGCGCTCGAAGAGCCGACGAGCATCGAGTTCGTCGAGGCGCCCTTGCAGGACGTGGTCGACTATCTCAAGGATCTGCACAACATCGAAATTCAGATCGACACGAAAGCGCTCGAAGACGCCAGCATCGGTGCCGATACGCCGGTCACTCGTAATTTGAAAGGTATTTCGCTCAAAGAGCGCCCTGCGGCTGATGCTCGGTGCACTCGACTTGACTTATGTCATCAAGAACGAAGTGCTGATGATCACCACGCCCGAAAAAGCCGGCAACGAGCTGGTCACCAAAGTCTATCCCGTAGCCGACTTGGTGATTCCGATTCAAGTCATGCGCATGGGCGGCGGCATGGGTGGCTTTGGCATGGGCGGCGGCATGGGCGGCGGCATGGGCGGCGGAATGGGGGGACGTGGCGGCATGGGCGGCGGCATGGGTGGCATGGGCGATGGGTGGCATGGGCATGGGTGGCATGGGCGGAATGGGTGGCGGATTTTTCAGTGTCTGGGACGACCGCTAATCGGATGCCGCGGGGTGCGAGGAGTGGCCGCGACAAGAATGATGCGAGCCCGTATGCTGCTGCGGCGCTGGCCGGCTGCTTTTCTGTGCATGGCCGTTCAGTTGATTTGTTCGGTGCCCACGGCTGCTCACTCAAGCATACCGGTGGATGCAACCGCTGAATGTGGGAGGGGGGACAAATCAAAGTTCAACAAGGGAGGGAATGGCCGATGCCCGATGCGTGCATGTATTGCCGTGGCACAGGCTACGTCGTCGAGACTTGTCCAGACTGCGGCGGCAACTCGGCCTATCAATCGAGTTCCTGTGAACGCTGCGAAGGCATAGGGCATATCGAAATGCCGTGTCATGGCTGCAATGGCAAAGGCGGAATGGTAACAGCCTATGACTTTTGAGCGGGACCCACTGGTCAAGCGTTTGCAGAGCGTGTCGATACGAATGCGTGTGCATGCCGTCGCCGGCGGCGACCGGCAGTAATCTGCGTTCAAGAGTCCTTCTGAGTGAAAAGGTTGCGCGGAAAGAGCCTCGCGCCATGACCGTCGAGAAAACACCGATTTCGATTCGAAAACGACCAGTGCGGAGAGAGGTGCCGAACATGCCAACGCAGAAACTCGTGGTCAATTCTGAAACACCTCGCGGGCCCTACTTCTTTGCCGCGATTTTGCTCAGCTTTGCTGTCATCGGCGTTGCCCAGGCCGACGATCTCAAGTCGCCGCTCGCGAGGCTTGACCTCAAAGACGGCGATGGCATCGTGTTTTTCGGTGATAGCATTACCCATCAGCGACTCTACACACAGCTTGTCGAGGACTACTTCTATACCCGTTTTCCAAACATGCGGCTTAGGCTCCACAACGCCGGGGTCAGCGGGTCGGTCGCCTGGGAGGCCTTAGAGCGGTTCGACCGGGACGTCGCTGCCTACAAGCCGAAATACGTCATGGTTCTACTGGGCATGAATGACGGAAATCACGAACCGTTCAATCAAGCGATTTTTGCTACCTACCGTCGGGACATGACTACCATCATGCAGAAAATCCAAGAGATTGACGCCACGCCGATCATCTTGACCCCGACCATGTTCGATGCCCGTGTCAGGCGGGCGCGCCGCCCTGACGCCGACCCGGAGTCCACTTCACTCTATAACGCCGTGCTCGCGTATTACGGCGCATGGCTGCGGGAAGTGGCGACGGAACAGGGCTTCGGATTCGTCGACGTGTGGGGGCCGCTCAACAACATCGCACTGCAGCGACGCAAGTCCGACGCCAACTTCACGCTGGTTCCGGATAGTGTCCATCCCGGACCAGCTGGCCATGTGGCCATGGGCAATGGCGATCATTCATGACCTCGGGCTGCCGCAGCAGGTGTCGAGTATCCGCATCGTGCTCAGCGCGGACAGGCAACACTGCGTCAACGCAGCGGGAGGTCAGTTGAGCGACCTCTGTTGGCGCGACGACGGCATCGAGTTCAATTGGCAAGCTGAATGCCTGCCTTGGGTTGTTCCCGAGGAGGCCCAAGTCGGCGCACAATTAACAGAACTAGGGCATGGCGCGAGTCTGGAATCGCTGGAAATCCATGGTTTGCCTCCGGGTAAGTATACGCTCACCATCGACGGCCAGGATGTCGGGATCTACGACAACGTACAGCTCGAACAGCACGTCGAACTGCAGGACAACGCGAGGACTCCGCAGTTTCAACAAGCATTGGTCGTGGCGAATCTCAACAAGCAGCGGAATGAGGGGCCAATCAACGCCCTGCGGGACGAATGGTGGAATTTCCAGGACTACGTTGATGCCCGGCGAGAAGCCAACACACACCCCGACAGCATCAAGTGCAAGGAATGCCTCAGTTTGGCCGAGCGGAAAATTATCGGCCTGGATGGCCGCGTCGCCAAGGACGACGCCGAAGCAAAGATGGTCGAGGACAATATTTTCAAGCTCAATAAGCCGCCGTGGCGCAAGTACGTGCTCGTACGGAGAGCTCCAAACGCGGACTAAGCAGGCTTACAATCACTCAGATCGGCCGCATTTGTCGGTGCTCAGTAAGCGTGCCACGAACCGCATCCTGTCGTCGGCAGCGGTCAACGGGGCGAGCAGCGCTGGGCGGCGGGGTGTCGGCGCAGCCAAGCGTCGGGCAACAGTTCGGGCAGATGATCGGCAGAGCTCTGGCTGAGGCGGGAGAACACGTCGCGCAGATAGGCGAATGGCTCCAGTTCGTGTCGCTTGGCGCTGGCCACCAGGCTGAACAAGATGGCCGCCGTGCGCCCGCCGCGGTCGCTGCCCAGGAACAACCAGTTCTTGCGTCCAATCGCACACGGCCGTAGTGTCCGCTCCGAGAGGTTGTTGTCGATCGCCAGCCGCCCATCCTCGCAGTAGCGTGTGAAACCATCCCAGCGCGGCAACACGTAGCCGATCGCCTGGCCCAGCGGGCTCTTGGGCAGCACTGTGGGCTCGGTCGTCGCGAGCCACACGTGCAGCTGATCCAAAATCGGCAGGCTCCGCGCACGGCGCAGCTTCAGTCGCCGCTCGACCGAGCAACCATTGGCTTCGCGTTCGATGTCGTACAGCCGCCTGATGAAAGCCAGAGCCTGATGGGCCGCGGGCTGAGCGGTGCGGGCCTCGTAAAACTTCCGCCGCGCATGCGCCCAACAGAGCACTTGCTTGACCGTGCCTGAAACGTAGATGCCGTCGTAACCGCTGAAGGCGTCGGCCGCCAGATAGCCCGAGTAACCGGCCAAGAACTCCGCCGGCCCGTCGCGCTTGCGGCTGGGCGTGTAGTCGTACACCGAGTAGGGATGCGTGGTATCGCCAACGTACACCCAAAAGCGGCCAGTGCGGGTGTGCGGCAGTTCGGCGTCAAGCACCGGCACCGGCGTGTCGTCCGTATGGATCACCTGCGAGCGTCGCACCTCGGCGACCATCAACTGATAGAGGGGGGCCAGCCGATCGGCCGCCAACCGAGCCCAGCGGCAAAGCGTGCTGCGTGCCAGTTCCACGCCGTGTCGGGCAAACACGTCCTCCAAGCGATATAGCGGCAGATGATCGCCGTACTTGCTGACAATCAGTTGGGCCAACAAGCCTGGGCCGGGAATGCCGCGCTCGATCGGCTTGGCAGCCGGCCGGGCAATGGCCACATGTTCCTGGCAGCCGCGGCAGGCATACTTCCAGCGTACGTGCTCGACGACGTAGAGCGAAGCCGGCACGAACTCTAGTTGCTCGCTCGTCTGGCAGCCGATCCGCTCGCGCTGCTGGCCGCAAGCCGGGCAACACTTCTCTTCCTCGGTCAGGTCGTGCTCGACGCGCTCACGCGGCAGTTCGGCCGGCAAGGGTTGACGCTTGCCCCGACGACGGTGAGCACGAACGACCGTGTCCAGCGGCTCGGGCTGGGGCCAGGATTCTGCCGCCGGCTCGGCAGCGTTCGGGTCGAACAACGCCAACTGTGCCGGATCGACCTTCTCGCTGCGCGGGCCGTAGCGCGCTCGCAGCAACTGGGCGACGTAGTGCTCTAGCTGTTCGAGTCGACGCTGCTGCGTTTCGACCGTTGCCGAGAACTGGTCGTTCGTCGCCGCGAGTTGCCCGATCAGCGCATGGCAAGTGGCCAAGTCGTCGGGCAAGTGTGTTGCATCCGTGCTCATGCCTTGTTTATACACGGGCGCGCGAAAAGGTTACGGCAGTCGCCAGAAAAATCTTCAGGCCGGCCGGCGATAGCGCTTTCGCACACGGACACTGGCCAGATCGATGCCGCGCAGAATCAGGCCCAGTTGAGCAGCCGTCAGCCGCACCGAGGTCGCATCGGCCTGCACCGCCGGCATTTCGAACGTGCCGGCCTCCAGTCGCTTGTGCCAGATCGCCAGTCCATCTTCGTCCCAGTAGATCAGCTTGATCCGATCGCGGCGGCGGTTCACGAACACGAACAATCCGCCGGCCAGCACGTCGCGCGCGAGCTGTGTTTGCACCAGGCCCACGAGCCCGTCAAAGCCCTTGCGCATGTCGGTCGGCTCGACACACAGAAAAATCTCGACCGGCAGCGTCAGGCTGAGCATTAGCGCCGCTCTCGCAGCAGGACAAGCACTTGAGCGAGTGTGCCGAGATCGAACCCCGCCGGCACCCGCAGGACCTCGCCGCTCGGTAATGCTAGTTCCAGCAATGCCGAGCGTGCCGCACTCGCGGTGGGCGCGTCGGCCACCACTACGGGCAAGAAGCGCGGAGTCGCCGCGGTCGGCGGCTTCGCATTCGCAGGTGGCGCCGTGGCGATCGCTCGGCGCTCGGCGTCGCGAGCGCGCAGTTCTCGCTTCCAATAGCGAAACGCCGCAGATCCCAGCTGACGGTCCACGCAGAACGCAGCGATCGTCAGACCGCTCCGCCGCTGCTCACCGACAAGCGTTCGCCAGCGTCGCTCCTTGGCCGGATCACGGCCACGTCCAGCAGACATCGTCGAGTCTCCTGAAGGCGGAAAGTGCCCGACCTCAGCCTACCCGACCAGTCCAGATGCGGTTGGTGAAACGGTTACGGTGCTCAGGAGACACGGGTCGTACGTGACTGATTGCTGATGTCGATCCGGACCCTCGGAATTATCGAGCCCGATCAGAAACGATTCGCCATTGATGACCGCCACGGCGAGCGATTCCGATTCATCGCCAACAGATTTCTTCGTAGCGATCGTTCGAGCCGATCAAGCCTTCGGGCGACGCCCGACCTTAAGATGTGCCGCCGGCGCGATCGACAAGACCGCGCGGATGGGCGTGGTCCGGGTGACGATTCGCAGCCGCGTTGACTTTCCGACGCAACGAACATCGGATTTCAGCGGAAGGATGCCCACGGCTGGCGGCGCAGCTTCGTCCAGACGACTTTGCCGAGATGTCTTGCGATCGCTCGGGCAGGGCGATTTGCCGGTCAGCGCGGCTGCGTTGGTCGATAGCCCATGACCGCATCTTCACGGTTGGAATATTGGGCGAAGTGACCGTCCAACTGGCAGATCCGTAGCACTTCCTGATTCGGCGGCGACAATCCGGCAATTCGCATTATTCCGTCATGAGTATGGATGCGCTTGTACAACCAGACTAACTGCCCAATCAAGTAACTGCGAAGCAAATGAATTTGGTCCAACTCAAGCACCAGTCGATTGGTGAAATGCTGTTCCAGCAGCGACCAAATCTGCTCCGCAAATGGCGGCGTATCGGTAGCCTGCGGGCTGATGCATCGGGGCCGCACGAATAGCCAATCTGGGCCGCGCTCAACATCCAACTCCCAACCTTCGGCAATCTGGACCATGGCCTGCCTCTACGCCAGCGGGGCATCTTGGGCATTTGTATTACGCAAAGCGGCCCAAGATGGAAGATCGGGCAGCCGCATTCACGTAGATTATTGTTCACTGGCGTGGCGACGTCAAATTCTTGCAGATTAGTGCCCAGCCCCCCCAGCCCCGCGGAACCAGCGACCGCCGCGCCCGGTGATCGCGTGCCGGCCGCTCAGGGCGGGGCGGCCTACTTGACTCACGGACCGCGGAACCAGCGGCGGTGCGAATGGTCGCATGGCCGACACATCCCCCAATCCGCCCCGCCGTTTCCTGCGATTTTCGCTGCGCGCGAACGGCGGGCGTGTCGATCTGGCCGGCGCTTGCGAGTTAGCCGCCGTGCTAATTCCTCGACTCGTGTGTCGGCGCCGTTCTCAAAGCTCGATGCGCTGGCGTTGCTGCGAGGCCGAATCGCGGCGCGGATTCGATTTTGGCTGCACAGGGCCCGAGCGATTTGGTTCGGCCGAGTCGAACGATCTGGTCGATCGCCCGGTCGTATTAGACTGGCGCAACGATTGATGCCGGCCACCCCGGTCCGTCTGCGGTCCCGAGAGGTCGCTATCGAGAACCTGGTCCGGCGGTAGCATATCGATCTCGATCACTTCCTGCGGCTGGCCGCTAAAGTCTGAGGTTTCGTCGTCGATATCGGATTGAACTCCCTCCGAGTCGTAGCTGAAACGATCGTACGGATCGCGAACGCTCGCCCGCGGACGCCCGCTGGAACCCCCGCGAATATCCTGTCGCATCGCCTGAGAAAATCGCCGCACGCCGCTGCCGAGTTCGGCTGCCGTTTTTCCGACCGCCCGGGTGAAATCTTCCGCCCCCACGGCGATGGCTTCCGCCGGGTTGCCCCATTTGCCGTCTAGCGGCACGTCAATCTCTCGCGTGCGGCCATTGCGGGCGATAATGAACTCGACGTTTTCATCGGTGTTGTGCCGGCGGAGAGTTCGCTTGGCTTCGTCTAGCGAGCCGATCTCATAGCCGTCGATCGCCAGCACTTTGTCGCCCGGCCTTAGGCCGGCCCGGTCGGCCGGATCACCACGAAACACCGCGTTCACGAACACCCTTCCCTCGTCGCTGGCCCGCAACCGCAGGCCCAACATCCCTCGACCGGCGTCTCGGTTTTCGCGGCGTGAGCGATCGCCCCGGCCGTGCTGACGATCGGCCGGCGAATAGTGGCCGTAGTCGGCATCGTAAGCCGAATCGAACGCATAGGACTCGGAGTCGGAATTGCCATCGTCGAATGCGGGGCGGCTACGGCCCCGCGCTTCTTGACCGAGTGCGCAGTCGGCCGTCGAGACGCCAGCGGCGATTGCCGCCAGTAGCGACACCATTCGAATCAGAATTGTACTGCCCGATTGGGGGCCGGCGAAGATCGAAAGCACACGGGTCATGGCAATATCCTCCGTTGGAAAGATTCGGGTTCGAGTGGCATTAGACGTTGGGCCCCGCGCACGTCGGATCGGAGACTATCCGCCGGCGGGCGTCGCAGCGCGACAAGCAAAGACCTGCACTGGCATCTGCCCTGAATGCTGGCCGCGGCCGCCTTAGTCGACCAAACCAGCCCGCTATCGAAAGTCTACGCGTTATCACCCTGAGGTCAAAAAACTGTACGTCCGCGGCACCAGCGGCTCGCGACCCCACGCTCGCGTGCCGGCCGTCTCGGGTAAGCGCCGGTTTTCTCATGAGGGATGTGCCTTATTGCCGGAGAAATGGCCTGCCCCAAAATCAGTAAGGATGACGGGCAATTGCGACCAATTCAGGGGAATTAACTACATTCTGCTACAGTTCTCCCGACGTTGACTCATCTACGCGTCCTCCGGCCCCGTCGGAATTCCGCTGAAAATTTCGCGGACTCAACGGCTTCGACCGCGAGCAACATTGCCCCTGACGATCGTTCTGCCGAGGCGCAGCGGCGACTGTACTCTCGTTTTGCGGCCATCGCTGAATTGGCCGACCAGGAAGGAGACGGCCAAGCGATGCCATCAAGAGACAGTTGGCGTACCGCACGATGCGGCGAATTCGCAGCGCGAGTAACGGTGGCAGAATCAGCCCATTTAACCGCTTCGGCTTGTCCCTCGTCGTCGACACTCACCGTCGGCACCGCATGCCCGTGTCACTTTCGAATGTCGCCGACAGTCACGTGCCGTCGCTTGGTGGCTTCCTCGAGGGATGGAGCATCACCCAGGCTATAGCGGCCGAGCCCAATTACCGAAATCTGCTCCTTGGTACGTCCGAACGGCTAACACGGGATCGTATCGGGGCCGGTGTTGGTCAGCTCAATTTGGGGCGCTCGTTCCTGGGCTTGGGGCAAAGACTCCGACAGGGCCACGCCTGCGCCCAGCAGGCCGGCACTTTGCAAAAAACCGCGTCGGTCGAGGCCGTGCCCGATTGAATTCTCGTGAGGCACGATGTGCTGGCCACGAACTTCGGTCAGCCGGCATCCGTCTTCGAGAAGTTCCCGCACAAAGACGTATTCATCACGGACAAGAACGGCCGATAAGAGCTGTCATAGTTTGTTTCGCCGGCGGCAAGTGACGACCACTTTCGTCGCTCGGCCCTAGATAGTGCGACATAATCGCACTCGTCAAGCGCCGGTGAGCCGATGAAGAAGCCACGCTGCATCGGATTCACGTACTGCCTGGAAATGAATCAATCACTTGACGAAAACCATGCGGCCAATTAAGCAGGAACAACGGGCGCACCGGGTATCCATCATCCCGCGGGAAATCACGACAATTTCAGCCGTTACGCGATCAGCACTTCGCGCTGAATCGCTTGAATTGGTATGTCGATGCGGCCAATTGCGATGGAAACCTCTTGTGGTCGGCACGTTCGTCGTGCTTCAGAAATGAGCCGCCTCAGCCAGCGGATTGGTGGCAATCAAATCGCAGAAGTTTCTCCGCTGGTAGTCAGAGACGTTTCGCTCCAGCACGTCCGCATTCATCGTGCCGAATGTGGTCGCCGGCTTGTAGGCAAAACCGTCAGCAAATGCGCGGACGATTCCCCGCCTAAAATCAATCCGAGGATAGGCGGGCAGCACGGCGTCTCGATCTTCGACCGGAATCTCACCTAGCCCGTCGCCGAGGACATCGGCCTCGACTCCACCGGTGACAAGCGCAATCTCCGGCCGCTTGTGCCATGGGATCTCCGGCGTCGTGTGCAATGCGATCGCGTCCCAAACCACGTCGATCAGCAATTCGTCGACGCCTCCGGCCCGGAGAAAGTTGCGGGCCGCGTTCGCGCTATCGACTTCGAACCGATGATCCGGACTGCGGTATTTTGGGGTCAGCCCTAGATCGTGGAATACGGCTCCGAGGTACAATAACTCGCCGTCGACTTTCAGCCCTCGGCGGCGACCGCGGAGAGAGCCGAACAAGTAAACGCGCATCGAATGAGCGAAGAGCAACGGGGTGCCGTGCTCCCGCAACAAGTCAGTCGCCTCCCGGGCCAATTTACTGTCGGGAATTTGGATCCCCGCGATGGATTGGGACATGCTTTGACTCCTTCGAATTGTGACGTTTGCGGCCCGAAATCAACTTCGGATGCCGTCATAGCTGCCGCAGGAACGCGATCAGGCCCGAATGTTTATGAAGGACTTCTGTCGACGGAATGCCCTTCGCCGGTCGAGTAATAATTGGCCGAATCCATGTCGTAAAAGTCGTTGTCGGTCTGCTGCGCGGTGGCCTCGATCGCACCCAACTGCTTGGTCAAAGCCGCTGCTTGGGTCAGCACCTTGCTCGAGTCGGCGATCTCTTGGTTCGTATGGGCCTCGAATTGCTTGAGCTGTTCGCTCACTTGCTTGAGCTGCTGCTGAATTTGAGCGATCTACTTGGCAACGCCCGGTTTTTCGGACGCAGCGGATCCGAGCTTTGCAAACGACGTTTTTGCCGCTTGCACGATCGTACGCGTGGCGGCGACCTGTGCGAAAAAGTCTTTGACCGCCTCTTTCTGTTTACCGAGCGAGTTCTAGGTGGAAGAGTCAAGTTGTCGCACGGGCCGAGCGGTCCCGGCCTCGGGTGTCGCACAGTTAGGGAGCGGGAGCCGCACGACGAATGAGCTTCCCCGGCCACGGCCGGCGCTAAACGCCTCCACCCGGCCGCCGTGGAGTTCAACCAGCGTGGCGGCACCAGCAGCAAGCCGATGCCCGAGCCTTGAGTCTTCGGCCCCGCAGCAACTCCCTCGGCACGAACGGGTCGAACACCGACGGCACTGCTTCCGGTGCAATTCCAATGCCGGTGTCCTCGACGCGCAACACAGCCTCGTGATGCCCAACTGCGACCGATACGATCACCTGGCCGCCCGGCTCCGTGTATTTGGACGCATTGTCCAGTAGATTGCCCAAGACCAATTCCAAACGCTCCGCGTCGGCAATAATCCATACCGGTTTGGACCCGCGTCGACCGCCAGCCAGAGTCCGTTTCGCTCGAACTCATGCCGTCGCCGCTCGATGACCAGGTGCACCATCGATGCCAGGTCCATCGGCCGGGTATGGAGCCGAAACGTCGGGTGCGTCGTCCGGCAGAGGTCCAAAAGGTCCTCCGTCAGCGTATTGACCTGCCCAATCGCCTCTTCCAACACCACCCACAACCGATCAGAAGCCGGCGGTCGGTCTTCGGCGTATCGCAACATTTGGTCGCCAACTGTATGCCGCTAAGCGGACTCCGCAGTTCGTGCAAGACCATGGCCAGGAACTCTCCCCGCGGATCGTTTGCGTTCGAACCGTGGACCCGCATTGTTCCTGTTCCCATTGCGTCGATTCGCTCATCTCCAAGCTGCCCCGTGCAGCCACAGGGGTGAGCGGATGAGAATCGTGGTCGTGCTCTTGTTCCGCATAGGCCGAAGGCATCACCGTGGCCCACTCTTTCACCGCTGACATCGTAGTTTCTCCAATAATTTCGATATCTCAATTGCGCCAAGCTCAAGCACAAACAGCGCCTTGGATTGAATCGGACTGGAAACATCATTCGACGTCTGGAATACCGGGGTGGTTCGCGGGCCGAGGGCCGGGGGCGGGCCAGAAAAACTTGCGTTCGGCATGCAGAAATCGACCGGTCGTCGACGCTCGCCTCGCGGCGACGCATCAGCCCTTGTTCGTCGAACTCCCAGAGCTCGTTGCCGTAGCTGCGGAGCCACCGGCCCTCGGCATCGTGCCACTCGTACTGGAACCGCACGGCCATCCGGTTGTCGGGGAATCCCCAGAGCGCCTTCGCCAACCGGTAGTCGAACTCTCGGTCCCACTTGCGGGCGAGAGAACTGGCGGATCTGGTCTCGGCCGACCAGAAACTCGCCTCGATTCCTCCAGACCGAGTCCTCGGTGTAGGCCAAGGCAACCCGGTCCGGATCGCGGCTATTCCAGGCGTCTTCGGCCCGCTCGGGCTTTCTGGATCGCAGTCTCCAGGGTGAACGGCGGGGCGATA
>CAVOTX010000007.1:0-511297 GCA_963699445.1 uncultured Planctomycetia bacterium | reverse complement strand
GCGGCTGGCTGCCGCGCTGGCCAGCGACGTGCATCGCGCGGGCGCTGGCAAGCGGTCTTCACCGCCGATCAAATCAACGGCTGGTTGGCCGTCGATCTGGCCAAGAACTATCCCGACACTCTGCCGGGCGAACTGGAAAGTCCGCGCGTCGACATTCAGAGTGCGCTGGCCACGCTGGCATGCGGCTATAATCAGGGCGGCCGCACGACGGTCGTTTCGATCTCCTTCGATCTGTTCTTGAGCGCGCCGAACGTGGCCGCTTTGCGCGTACACAGCGTCTGCGCCGGGTCGCTGCCAGTACCGTTATCGAGCGTCTTGGAAGCCATTTCCACAGCCGCCCGCAAATTCGATCTGGAACTCCAATGGCGCCAGTCGCACGGCGATCCGGTGGCCCTCATCCGCTTGCCGCCGGCCAGTGACGGCGACGAGCGCGAATTGCGACTGGACGCGATCGAACTTCGCGACGGAGCCGTTTACCTGGCCGGCGAAACAACTCCGGGGGGCAGCCGCGAATTGGCCCGGCGGCAACCACCGCCGGACGACGAGCCGTCGCCCGACGCCCAAGAGTCGGCGGAGGCCATGGATCAGGCGGAGTTGGAATCCGCGACGAACGAAAATCTCCAACGCTGATTTTCTGCATCCTCGCGGCGGAGCGTCGCTCGGCCGCGCAGCCGGCTGCCCAGCAGGCGAACCACGAGTTCGCCGGGTTGCTCGCCCTCGATCGTGTACTGGCCCGAGTCCCAGCGGCTGACTTCGCCGCGGTCCGCGCTGAATCGGTCCTTCGTAATCGAGATAATGCAGGCGATGATCGGCCAGCGCTTGGGCCGCGATCGGGGCTTCTCGGCCGGGCTCGGACGCCAACGCCCAGGTGCGCAGCACAGCGGCCATCTCGAGGATGAAATCCCAATGCGCCGGCCGAGGATCCCCTGCCGGCATCCTGTGCGTCAAGATGACGAACCGTGAACAACGCCCAGTGCACATCGGGGGAACGTCAATCGGGGTGCAAAATGCAAAATTCACCGACTATCGAGACTATGCTGCCGGAGCTCGTTCCGGCAAGCGCCAAATGCCGAGCCTGATTGTTGGCGATCGGTGAGCGCCTGCGCACGATTCTGATTAAAAGTGCGCAGGATTCGTGCAAAAACTTGACGATATTTCCCAGCCGCGATAAATTGCATTTCATGGTTGCTCGTGAGGGGCAACCATTGCGGAGCACGACAGCCCGCTGTGCCAACTGCACGGTCGGGTTTTTTTGTTTCCTGAATCGACCTCGGGCATTCCGGGGCCATACTGCGTCTGGCGCAGCAATTGTCAGCCGATGAACCAGCGCAGGAAAACGCGACATGATGATACGTCCGGCCACACACGAGTCTGCGGCAACGGTTCTCCTCGGTGCTGAAACGCAAGGCAAAGCGACGAGCGAAACCATCGCCGGCGCCTCCGCGGCTGCCAACGACGAACTGCTGCGGCGAGTGCGTCAGTTCCTGATCGGCAGCAACCTGCCCGGATTGAGGCACATCGTAGTCGAAGTCGAAGGGGACACGGTCGTCCTGTGGGGCTCGGTGCGCATGTTCTACGAGAAGCAGTTGGCGGTCCGCCTGAGTCGACGCGTGGCCGGCGTGATCCAGGTCGTCGACTTGATCGAAGCCTGGGGCTACATGCCGCGAGCCGAACGCAAAGGAACCGGCGTTCGCCCGGCCGTCAGGAATTCGCTCGACCAAGGGTGACCCTTGGCCGAACGCTTCGTCGACTGGCGATTTGTCCCAGCAGCCCGTTGAAATATGCCCTCGTGGCATTTTTCAACCTCGCCAAGCTCAGGGCAAAGCCCTTCGCGAAAGCGCAAAATAACAACTTGCGTTGTTATTTTGGCATCGCATCCCTGCGCCTGGCGCAGCCAGTTGAATATTTCAACAGGCTGCTAGCGACCACCCCTCACTCCAGCCGCAGCAGCAGATCGTTGGCGTCGACCTGCGTGCCGGGCGAGACCAGCACCGCCGACACTTTGCCGTCGCGCTCGGCATAGATCGTGGTCTCCATCTTCATGGCTTCGAGCGTCAGCAGCTTCTGCCCGGCCGACACCGTGTCTCCCTGCGCACGGCGACGGTGGCGATCATGCCGGGCATCGGTGCGCCGATCTGCGCCGGGTCTGCTCGATCGGCCTTGGCTCGCGCCTCGGCGGTCGATTCGAGGGACAGGTCCTTGACATTGATGTTCCGCGGCTGGCCGTTGAGCTCGAAGAACACGGTCCGCCGGCCGTCGGGATGCGGATCGCCGACGGCCAGGAATTTGATGATCAGCGTCTTGCCTTGCTCGATGTCGACGGCCACTTCTTGACCGGGCAGTTGGCCGTAAAAGAACAGCGGCGTGGGCAGGATGCTGGTGTCGGAATACTTTTGCTGATGGGCCACGAACTCGGTCATGACTTTGGGAAACATCAGGTACGAGATCACGTCGCGTTTCAGAGGCGCGTGTCCCATTTTGGCTGCGAGATCGGCTGAAACCAGTTTGAAATCGGCCGGCGGCAAGCTGGCGCCGGGCCGGCCGCGGAGCGGCTTTTGGCCGCGCAGGATGCGGGCGCGGACCTTGGCCGGGAAACCGCCGGGGGGTTGTCCCATGCGGCCGGATACCAGGTCGACGATCGATTCCGGAAAGGCCAACTCGCGCTTGCTGTCGAGCACGTCGGCTGGCGTCAGTTGATTGGAAATCATGAATAAGGCCATGTCGCCGACGGCCTTGGACGACGGCGTCACCTTGACGATGTCGCCGAGCATTTGGTTGACCTCGGCATACATGCGGCAGATGTCGGGCCAACGGCTGGCCAGTCCGACAGCCTTGGCCTGCTCGAACAGGTTGGTGTACTGTCCGCCGGGAATTTCGTTCTGGTAGACGTCGGCGGTGCTGGCCATCATGCCGGTCTCGAAGGGCAAGTAGAACTGCCGCACGGCCTGCCAGTATTGGTCGAGCGCCTGCAAGCTGTCGAAATCGAGCTGCGTGTCGCGCGGCGCGGCGCAGGGCCTCGACCACGGAGTTCAGGTTGGGCTGCGAGGTCAGGCCGGACATCGAAGCCAGCGCCAGGTCGGCGATGTCGACTCCGGCCTCGGCCGCCTTGATCACCGCGCCGGCCTGCACGCCGCTGGTATCGTGCGTGTGGAAGTGGATCGGGATGCCGATCTCGCCCTTGAGCGTCTTGATCAGTTTTTCGGCCGCGTAGGGTTTGCAGAGCCCGGCCATGTCCTTGATGCAGAGGATGTGGGCGCCCATGCTTTCCAGCTCTTTGGCCAGTCCGACATAGTACTTCAGGTCGTACTTGGTGCGCTGCTCGTCGAGGATGTCGCCCGTGTAGCAGATGGCCGCTTCGCACAGTCCGCCGGCGGCCAGCACCGCATCCATGGCCACCCGCATGTTCGGCACCCAGTTGAGCGAGTCGAAGATGCGAAACAAGTCCATGCCGGCGGCGGCCGCCTCGTGTACGAAGGCCTTGACGACGTTGTCGGGGTAATTGGAGTAGCCCAGTGCGTTCGACGCGCGAAACAACATCTGGAACAGGATATTCGGAATCCGCTCGCGCAGGTCGGCCAGCCGCTGCCACGGGTCCTCCTTGAGGAACCGCATCGCCGTGTCGAACGTGGCGCCGCCCCACATCTCGAGCGAGAACATCTGCGGCGTGAGCCGGGCGTACGCGTCGGCGATGGCCACCATGTCGTGCGTCCGCACCCGGGTGGCCAGCAGCGACTGATGCGCGTCGCGCAAGGTCGTGTCGGTGATGAGCAGCCGTTTTTCTTTTTTGATCCAGCGGCAGAATTCTTCCGGGCCAAGCTCCAGCAGCTTGCTGCGCGAACCCGGCGGCACCGGCTTGTCGTGATCGACTTTCGGAATCGGTGCCGGCTCGCGACGCACTGTCGGCGGGGCCGTCTTGACCTGCGGATGACCGTTGACGATCACGCCGGCCAAGTAACTGAACAGCCGGGTGGCGCGATCCTGCCGGGCCTTGAACTCGAACAGCTCGGGAGTGTCGTCGATGAAGCGGGTCGTGAATCCGCCGGCAATGAACTTGGGATGCGTCACCAGGTTGAGCAGGAAGGGAATATTTGTTTTCACGCCCCGAATGCGAAATTCCTGCAACGCCCGCTCCATGCGGCGGGCGGCGTCCTCGAATCGCCTGGCCCAGGCGGTGACTTTGACCAGCAGCGAATCGTAATAAGGCGTGACCACGGCGCCCGAGAAGGCGGTGCCCGCGTCGAGCCGCACGCCCAGGCCGCCGGACGAGCGATAGTGGGCGATGCGGCCGTAGTCGGGCAGGAAGCGGTTCTCGGCGTCTTCGGTGGTCACGCGGCACTGCAGGGCGCAGCCGTAGGTGCGGATGCTCTCTTGCGACTCCAGCCCGATCTGCGGGTCGTCGAGCGCGATTCCCTGCGCCACCAGGATTTGGCACTTCACGATGTCGACGCCGGTGACGACTTCGGTGACCGTATGTTCGACCTGAATGCGCGGATTGACCTCGATGAAGAAGAATTTCCCCGTGTCGGAGTCGACCAGGAACTCGACGGTCCCGGCGCTTTCGTAGCTGACGCGTCGGCCGATCTTGAGGGCCGCCTGGCAGATCTGGTCGCGCAGGGTCTCGTCCAGGTTCAAGGCCGGCGCGATCTCGACCACTTTCTGATAGCGGCGCTGGACCGAGCAATCGCGCTCGAAGAGATGCACGAGATGGCCGTGCTTGTCGCCGATGAGCTGGACTTCGATGTGCCGCGGCCGGGGAATGAACTTTTCCAGAAACACGTCGGAACTGCCGAACGCCGCCTGCGATTCGCGCTGCGCCTGCTCGAGCGCCGGCGCCAACTCGTCGGGCGTGTTGACCACCCGCATCCCGCGCCCGCCGCCGCCGTGGGCCGCTTTGAGTAGCACGGGATAACCCAGCTTGTCGGCCAGCTTGCCGGCCGCCTTGGCGCCGGCCAGCGGTTCGCTGCTGCCGGCCAGCACTGGCACGCCGGCCTCTGTGGCCAAGGCCCGGGCGGCGATTTTGTCTCCCAGCCGTTCGAGCACTTCCGGCCGCGGACCGCAGAACGTGATGCCCGCCGCAGTGCAGGCCCGGGCCAGCGCCGGATTCTCGGACAGGAATCCGTAGCCCGGGTGGATCGCGTCGACCTCGTATTGCCGGGCGATGTCGAGAATCGCTTCGATGTTCAAATACGCGCGGATCGGCTCTCCTGGCTGACCCACCAAATAGGCCTCGTCGGCCTTGAAGCGGTGCAGGGCGTAGCGGTCTTCGTGCGAATAGATGGCCACCGTGCGAATGCCCAGTTCGTGGGCGGTGCGAAATACTCGAATGGCGATTTCGCTGCGGTTGGCGACGAGCAATTTGCGAATGGGCGGCATGACAAACGTACCGACGGGCGGAGGGCGAAACACACGGATGCCAGGTGTGGACGAAAGATGGCTTCGGCGCTCAACTCCTCTCCCTCCAGGGAGAGGGCATGGTGAGGGTCTGTCCGGACGCGAAGTAAGTTTTCGTGCGCACCGCAGGCCAGAAATGTAACATTGCCGCGCAGGCAGCGACTAGGGGGGAGGCATTCAACGGGGCCACTTGGGGCCGAACTTGCGGGGAAACTGCTGCCCGGCGGCTTGAGCAGGCCGGCTTCGAGCCAACAGGGCGACAGGCCGAAAAGGCCAAGAAACCGCCCGAGTCGTTCAGAACAGCGACAACTGCTGGCCGCCCAAGGGACTCTCGGGCCGCGAGCCCTCGAGCGGATGCGCGTTGTGCCCGGCGGCACGCAGACAGTCGACAAAGCTCTCCGGTCCGTGCGTGCAGTAAATCACGCGCGGCTCGACGCGCTCGACCGCCTCGAACAGTTCGTCGTAATCGGCATGATCCGAGAGCGGGATGGCGTGATCGACGCCCAGCCGGCTCTCGGTGCGCGAGTGCATGGCCCAGCCGGTCACGGCAAACGTCACGACCCGCTTGAGGTTCGGCAGCCGGCCGCCACGGTGCATCCGCGGCGGCACCACGACGGCGTGGCCCGGCAACGGCTGGCCGGCATAGGGATGCACGTCGCCCAGGTCGACTCCGCAAGCCCGGTACACCTGGCTGATCGCGTACATTTGCGGATGCTGCAGCACCGGGATGCCGGCGCTGGTCAGAATGCGGGTCACCTCTTGCCCTTTGCCCAACACATAGGCCTCGACGACCGGCGTGGCCCCGGCGTGCAGTGTTTGCCGCACCAGCGTCAACAGTTGATCGATCGCCTGCGCCCTGGGGGTCAGGCGATACAGCGGATTTCCGTAGGTGCTCTCGATCACCAGGATGTCCGCGCGGGGCAGTTCGGCACGTTCGGCCGTTGCCGATTCGCCCAGTTTGAAGTCGCCGCTGTAGAGCAGCGAGCGGTCGCCGTCTTCTGCCAACAGCATGGCCGAGCCCAGGCAGTGGCCGGCCGGAAAGGTCGTCAGCCGCAAGCCGCCCCACTCCAGCGGCTCGCGATAGGGCAAGTCGCGCGTCGGCCGCGGTCCATAGCGGAACTGATAAAGCCGGCCGGTGGCCGGCGTGCAGAGCGCGTACTCGTGCCGGGCCATGTGATCGCTGTGCGCGTGCGATACGAACGCGCGCGGCTGTCGCCGGCGAAAGTCAATCGCCAGGTCGGCCCGCGTCAGTTTCAATCCGCGGTCGTAGTGGAACAAAGCGGCGAAAGGTCCATGAGTCGCGTCGAGACTTGCCAGGGCCGCCGAACGGAAACGGTTCCGGTGCCGGCTTTTTGGGTCGCGCAGTTTTCCACGGTTTTCCGTTCCGCTTGCTTACGGGCGGCTGACGGCGCCGGCGCTGGCCCAAACCGGCAGCCTTCCAAACGGCGTCCAGCGCAGCGGCAGTTTGCTTCACGATCTTTTCGCGACCAAGACCCGGAAAGATGGTCTTCGACGGCATGACGGTCACCGGTCCGTCGAAGCGGGCTTCGCCCAGCGCGGCCAACACGGCAGCCGAATCGATGACGCCGGTCGCACCGGGCAAACGGCGCGAGGTTTCGTCCGCGGTGTGACCTGTCATGCCCGGGTCGGCGTCGGCCAGGCTCAACGTCATGATCTTGTCGCCCAGCGAGCGGATCTGGTCGAGCGTGCCACCCCCCAAGTGCCAATGCCACACGTCGAGCGCCATGCCCACGTTCGCCGAGTCGATCGACTTGAACAACATCAAGAAAGCGTCGACCCCCTGGATGAACTGAAACGCGCGCCCCGTGCGGAGCCGAATGTCGGTGGAAAGGCCGATCCCCAAGCGGATGCCATGACCGGCGAGTACGTCCCCTAACTCCACGTAGCGGCGGCGGTGCGTGTCGAAATTCTCGTGATAGGGCCGCTGGTCGCTGGCCGGTTGAACCGTGGTCACTGCCCGCGTGCAGCCGAGTTGCCGGGCCAGTTCGAACAGGCTTGCCTGGCCGTCCAGTTCTTTCTTGAATCCGGCCGGATCCAGGTCCCAGTCGAGCGCCAGCGCGAAACTGCCGAATTTCAGCCTTGAGCTATCGAACACCCGCCGGGCATGGGCCAGGCCGTACGTTTGCACCTGAGCCGCGAAGTCGACCAGATTCAGGTCCAGACCCTTGAATCCATTGGACAGCGCCAATTCGACGATTTCGCTCGGACGCCCCGAGACGCCTAACGCCTCGACATTGAGATTCTTGAACATCGTTTCGTCTTGCCAGCCGTAATCGGGCCGCGACAACCAGGGGGGACAGGAGTGCAGGGTGGGCAAACGGCCATTATGCCAAATTCGTCTGCCGCTTTAAAGCGCGCCCCGGCGGATTGCGCCGGCCGGATTCGCCAATCGGGGCCGCGATCTGCCGGCAAGTGCCGGCAGGTCGGACATGCAAGCCTGCGCGGTAAGCCAGGGCCGCCCGGGAAGGGGACCGGACCGCAGTGCCAAGGGGCGATCGAGTTTCGACGTCGGTCGGTCGGGAAACTGGCGGCAATCTCGTAGCCAGACGGCCATGCAGCGGCTATATTCTGGCCTTCGTTCGCCCCAATCCCCCGCTGTTTTGCCTGCGACGTGTTTTCAGCGTGACCCTTGCCGAAGCGATCATCCTGGGCATTGTACAAGGCGCGACCGAATTCCTGCCGGTCAGCAGCTCGGCCCATCTGCGCGTTGTCCCGGCGCTGGCCGGCTGGTCCGACCCGGGCCCCGCCTTCACGGCCGTGATCCAACTCGGCACGTTGGTGGCGATTCTGGGCTATTTTTGGGCCGACGTGCTGCGGATCGCCACCGCCTGGCTACGCGAACTGATTGCCCGGACCTACTGGCGGTCGCTCGACGCCCGCATGGGTTGGATGATCGTGATCGGGACCGCGCCGATCGTGGCCTGCGGGCTGATTTTCAAACCGCTGATCGAGAGCAGTTTCCGGTCGCTGTACGTGATTGCCGGGATGCTGATCGTGGTCGGCCTGCTGATGCTGGCAGCCGAGGTTTTCGCCTGGTGCCGGGCCCAGGCGATCCCCCAGCGCGACATGCAACACGTCCACTTCGGCGACGCCGTGACGGTGGGCCTGGCCCAGGCGCTGGCGCTCGTGCCGGGCACGTCTCGCTCGGGCATTACGATCGTGGCCGGCCTGTTTCGCGGGCTCTCCCGGGAAGCGGCCGCCCGGTTTTCCTTTTTACTCTCGCTGCCGGCCGTCTTTGCCGCGGCCGCACACCAACTGATCCACGACCGCAAGGCCTTGCTGAGCTCAAGCGACGACGCGATCAATCTGCTGGTGGCCACGGTCGTGGCCGGGATCGTGGGCTATCTGTCGATCGCGCTGTTGTTGGCCTATGTTCGCCAGCATGCGACGACCGTCTTTGTCGTCTATCGGCTCTTGCTTGCCGGCTTGCTGATTGCCCTGCTGGCCAGTGGCCGGCTCGATCCCATGACGGGCGTGGGAAACTGAAGGCGGAAGGATGAAGGCGGAAGGATGAAGGCGGAAGGATGAAGGCGGAAGGATGAAGGCGGAAGGATGAAGGCGGAAGGATGAAGGCGGAACGCGGAAGGCGGAACGCGGTCAGGGCGCGAGGTGCGATTGAACTTTCCTGTTGCCACATAGTCCCTCCTCCGCCCGATTTTCGTGCCTTTTCGTGTTTTTTGTGGCCATTCTTCTCGTCTTCTCCTCTGTTCTTCGTGGCAGTAGAAATCCCGGCCCGTGAATCTCCCTTAGCGGAGCGGGCGAACCGGCGGTATAATTGGCGTGTCCATCTGCTTCGGGGGGCGAACTGGGTTCGACCGGATTGCTGAAGTGTGGGTGGCGTGCCGTGGTTGGTCAGTGGGCCACGTAAAAAAGCTGACCAATATCTTCAATTGCCGAAGATACCTTTGCTTTGGCTGCCTAGAGATAGGTAACCCGGGCTGCGGGCTTTAGTCGGAGAGGCCCAAAAGTCCGTCACCAAATCCGAATCGCGCCGGGTCACTGTCGGGCACGCCCGGGGCTAAAAACCGTTCCTGACTGGCCTGGAGGGCACCCTGTCGACTGGGGGCCTTTTGGGCGAGACGCGTAAATGAGCCGACTACGCACGTAGAAGCGCACATGGAAACGTCGCGGGACGCGGGTTCGATTCCCGCCGCCTCCATTCGACTCGCTGCGCTCGCTCATGGCAGGCCGTTTGACGAGCTGTCCTGAGCGAGTGCAACGGGCAAAAAAGCTCAGAGCGAGTCGAATGTCCTGAGCGAACGAAGTGAGTCGAAGGACGGCGCTGTGGAAGACCCGCCATCGGTGCCTAGCGCAGGCATCTGGTTTACCTATATCCTCGAGTGCAGCGACGGCAGCTACTACGTCGGCTTCACGAGTGACCTGCAAGCTCGGATCGAAACTCATCAGGCCGGTGCCGGCCCGGCCTACACCGCTGCCAGGCTGCCGGTGAGCCTCGCTTATTCCGAGCAGCATTCAAACCGGGCTGACGCTTTCAAGCGCAAGCGCCAGTTCAAAGGCTGGGCGCACGCCAAGAAGACTGCCCTCGTCCAAAATGAACTGGAAGGTCTGCGCGAGCTGAGCAGAAGCAGAGAATGAGCAGCGCCCCTCCGCCGTGAAGGCACCTCATCCCGTCCAGCTCCGGCCAAACTGCCGTCGAATCGTATCATCGCGGCATACCGGGAATTACGGGTGGCAATTTGCGCTAGACCTATCGCCACCGATACCAGCGGTCACGAAATTGGCACGCTCCGGACGAAGCGAGTCGCTCTAGTAGGCTTGACGGACGCAACGACGGTTTGCTCCAGGCGAACGACGCACGGAAACCTTCGTGGAGTCGCTTCCAATAGGTCGCATCCCATTCACCGCATTCGACGATCTTGATGGTGTCTCTCTGGATTGCGTAATGATCGGAATGCAGCACCAAATAGTCTAGGTATCTCTCGATTCGTGAACGAGTGACGCAGGTAAGAGTTCCGACGTACCCTTCATAATCGAAGTCTTCCAACAGAAATCGCTCCCATTCGGGTGCGGCGAACGCCTCCCAGATCGAACAGCCTGTTGGCGAGAGCCTGTAGAGGAAGTCGTACTCTGATGCCGTTCGCCCTCGGGTTGGAGGCTTTGAATCCAGAGCGGCAACGATCTGCTCTCTCGTTGGCATGAACGCCAGCTCATCGTCCCGTCTCCTCGCCTCGATTGCACCAACCGAGAACAGATTGTGCAGACAGCTTGCAAGCTCGGAATTATCAAGCCCGTGCCCCGGCTTGTTAAATTGGGCCTCGATCGAAACCTTGTTCGCTCCCAGGTAACAGAGTGGCACGCCAAATTGGACAGCCGTTTCGAGAATCCAATACTCAGCACGGCTTAGACGGGGGTGCGGCGAGGTGGTCAGTGCATCCATGAATCAGTCTCTGCGAGCCGAGCGTAACACGTGTAACACCTGCTTGGCTCGTCGTTGAATCCCGGGATCAGATGAATTTGCAGCCTCTTGAACGGCAGTGCGGAATTCTGGTGTATCGACGGTTGGAGCGAGCGTCGCAAGGCGTCGCTGGATCAAAACCCCTCGTGGAACCATTACACTTCTCAGAACAACGGATCGCAACGAAGAACGTTGCTCTATCGTTAACGGCGCGTGCTTGAGTCGCCGAATAATCTTTTCTTTGATATAGCCGGATCGATGAAACCAGGGGTCCGCAACAAGAAACCTGACGGCAGCGTCGATTGCGTCCGGCTCTTGTTGTTCGAGGCGTTTCATGCCAGAGTCGAGACCGCCCGGGAATGCCAGAGCGTCGTATGAACCGTGGAAGGCCGAGCAGGCGGCGTGATGCGATGGGCCGTGCGGATGCACGCTGAAGGTCCGCTTGATTTCATCGTAGAGCAAACGTAGTCGAGCGGCATTTACGGTCATCTGATGTTGCACGCCCGCCATCGCTCGCCCCCCGAAGAGTCTTCGTCGGTGACATTATACCGGGAGCCGGCAGCCGCTCGATCAGGCCGCTCGCCACGGCCGGAGCGGGCCTTACTGGGACGGGTAATAGGGAGCAATAATCCAACTCCCGTCGTGCGATTGATTTTTGACTTTCGGGGTCGCCTTTGTAGACTTGGGCGAGACGTTGGCTTTGGCTGCTGCCGCAAACCCCTTAGCTTACCGGCGGTTACTGCATTGAACATTGCGGCAAATGATCCAAAGACAACGCCTGAGGATCAACGAACAACAGAAATACTGATTCCTACATTTTGGGAGTTCCAGGAGGCCGGTGATGAGTCTCAGCAGCGACGAGCATGTGATCTATTCCACCAGGTTTTCCAAACAGACTCTTCGTGAAACCGTTTGCCTTGTCGCGTGGTCGCCCTGGTTATGGCGTTCTTTTCCAGAGTCATTGCCGCAGAATACGCCCATTACTTGTTCTGGGCGTTTATTGCCCGTGGCCGCTCTGCTGCTGGTGTCTGCCGTTCACCAAGTATTTGTCGTCCGAGTTTGTGGTGACGAATCAACGGGTGCTGATCCATCATGGATTCCTGGCGAGAACGTCCTACGAGATGGTTCTGAAAAAGATTGAAAGCATCACCGTCAATCAATCCCTGTCGGACAGGTTTATTTGGGGTTCTGGCACCTTGGTCATCACGGGCACAGGCGGCACGAAGGAAGATTTTCCAAACGTGGGCAAGGCGATCGCATTCCAGGAACATCTGAACGAAGCGTTGCACTCCAAATAGATCGCATTGTCAACGGCGCACCCGCCGAAGCCATGACGACGAAAAATGCCGGTCCTGAATACTCGCACACGCAAGAGGGCCCGCTCTGCCTGATCTGCTCGCAGCGAACCTGCTTTATGGAATCGGCAAGCTGCCGACGCCATTTGTGACCTAGACTTCGGTAGCAGTCCGTCCGGCCTCTTCCGCCAACCGCTGAGTATCGAGTCAAAGGAGCCGCTCATGCTTCCGGCCAACTATCGAATCCGCCTTGTTGCCCCTTCGGACTACGAGGCCATCATCGAGATTTGCAAGCTGGTTTACCCCACGGAGAAGCCCTACACGCTCGAAGAACTCGAAGATCATCGGCAGGTTTTCCCGCAGGGTCAATTTGTCGCCATCGATGAGGTTTCTGGTGCCGTGGCCGGAGTTCACTTCACCCTGCGACTACGGATGATGGATTTTCATATCGACGATGCGTGGGATGTTCTTACCGGCTGGCGGCTCGTTCCTCGATCACAATCCCCAAGGGCCGACGCTCTACGGTGCGGACATCATGGTGCATCCCGACCATCAACACCACGGAATCGCGCACGCACTGACGGATCAGGCCCGCTTCCTCGTGCAGGAAGAACGACTCTGGCGAATGGTGGGGGCCAGTCGATTGCCCGGCTATGGCAAAGCACTGCTCGACGATGAGCGTCGAGCAATATGTCGATGCGGTCCTGGACGGAAAGCTCTTCGATCCCGTTCTTAGCATCCACATCAAGGACGGGTGGTCGGTTGTCAAGCCTATCCACGGTTATCTGCAACATGACGAGGACAGCGTCAGGATGGGCCGTCGTCATTCAATGGGTGAACCCCGCTTGCCCGCCACCCTCTGAATTTGATCTGCGAAAGTTGCCCTTAAACGCAATTTGTGCGACCGGCAGCACCGCTCCTACAGCTTCTTTTTGATCGACTTCCGTTTGCCGATCAACGGATCTGCAAGAAGTAATCCGCCGACCTTTGTGACGAACTCAAAGGCCGAATCCAATGCGGCATGAGCGGCGTGCGGAGCGGCCTGCCTTTTGGCCGGGCTGCCGTCCCCGCTTCTTTCCAGCGGCCGTCCCGGACTTCTTGTTTATTCCCGCCTTCACTTCGTAGGCGAGACCGGGCTTAACGCCAAACTCCTTGGCGATCTCGGCGGAAGTGTCCTAGGACCGAATGGCACTAACTTTAGGATCATCTCCGCCTGTAGGAGGCGACTCCGATCGCCGACTCGTTGCATCAGCTTGAGGCAGTCGGCGATCGGAGTCGCCTCCTACAGTCCTTAAATTGGTGCCATTTTGTCCTAGGACCGTGTGCGGCCCGATTCAGGGCCGGTTAGCCTGTGTCGCGGGTGGCGCCGCGGGCAAATCACGGCGCTTGACCTTCAAGCTCGGTGGACTCTTGACCGCTGTGACCTCGAACCATGGGCATACATGCTGCTGTGGCACGAAATCCGATTCACTTTGTCCCGATGCAATACAGATACGCCTCGCCGCGGAGGAAGATCCGGTCGCCGTCGACGATCGGCGGTGCGTAGCAGGCCGTTTCCTGGGCGGGAATCGCGTAGCGCCGCTCCAGTTGCGTGGCAATGCGGTTGCGGGCAATCGGCTGATAGGTCGGCCCCGCCTTGACAACGACGGCCGTCCCTTGGTTGTCGAGCACAACGATGTTCTTGCCGATCAGCGTCGGGCTGGCCGCCACCGGCACCGCGTTGTAGTGCATCAGCCCGTCGAGATCGAGGTCCTGCCGATAAAGCAATTGCCCACTCTTGAGGTCCATGGCGTACAACCGATGGTAAATATCGACCGTGTACAGAATGTCGTCCCAGACCAGCGGCGAGCCGGCCGTCCAGCGCTCGATCGGATCGCCATCCGGCTTGCGGTTGAAGCCCTCGGGCAGCGTCAAATCCGCCACCACTTCCGGTTCCCAACGCGGTCCCTCGACGTGCGAATAATCGCGAATCATCATCCAAGCCACCCCGTATCGGAGCGTATAGACGCGATTCCCCAGGATGGCCGGGGGAGCCCAGCCGAGGTCGTTCGATACGTCGCTGCCCCGCTGGCGCACGAGCAGCTCGCCGTCTTTCGGGCGGATCACGTCGCCGCGTTGCGTGACGATCACTTGCTGGCCGCCCAAGGTAGCTCCCTGCAGCGCGGCCACGTTATTACGGATCCGCGGCTGCTCCCAGACGAGCTTGCCCGTCGCCGCCTCGAGTCCATAGACCTTGTTCAGGTACACCACCAGCATGCCGTCGGCCAGCGCGGGCGAAGAACCGTAGGTGAGATGATCGGTCTTAATCCGGGTGATCCACTGGCGGTTGCCATCGAGGTCGAACGAGGCGGCAACTCCCAGCCCGCTCCAAACGTAGACGCGCTGGCCGTCGCTGACGGGCGTCGGCATCGTGTAGCCGACGACCGCGAAATGCGCTTCGAAGTGATCGTTGGCGTCGATTGCGAAACGATCCTTATCGATGCCTTCGAGCACTTTTTGCAATTCGGCACGGAGCCGCACGCGGGCCAAGGGATCGGGCTCCGTCCGCAGCTTCGCGACCAGGGGATCGATCGTGGCCGCGTAGGCGGGATTCTGCGCCCGCTCCTCGGCCGTCGCGGTCTCCAGATAGTTGATCGTGCGAGTCCAGAGCACCCGGCCCGACGCCTTGTCGAGACACAGCAGCTCGTCGGGTTCGGCCAGCACGAACAAGCGGTCGCCGACGATGATCGGCGTCGAGGTGCTCCGCCCGGGCAGCGGCGTCATCCAGACGATATTCTTCGTTTCGTAGGCCACGTCGGGTGGATCGCTAATCCGCAGCGAGCAGCGCATATCGGCCAGTCCTTCGATATGGGACGTGCTCAGCTTGACGAGCAGCCGGTTCCAACCTGGCTTCAGGTCCACGTCGAAATGCGACGTGACGCCGTCCAGGTTGCGGATCTCGAGAATGCTCAACTGGGTAAAGTACCCCAAGGCCGCGCCCGCTGCGGATTGCGAAACACCTCGCGACCGTTGACCCAGGCTTTCAGGCCTTCGATGTGCTCGGCGACGACCCGGGCCTTGCCTCCGCGCGGTGAGTGCAGATAGGTATGCGCGTACGCGATCTGCTTCGCTTTCGCGTCGAGCGCTTTACCGAGATTGAGCCACGGCAACTCGGCCGAACCGAACACATACAGATCGTCCGCGGGCACGATGATTTCTTGCCATGCCCGGCCCGCGACATTTCCGGGCCGCGGCTCGAGCGTCGATTCATCGCCCGCCGGCGACAGGTCGAAATCCGCGATGGGGTTGGGCACATCGAACGGGCCGAGGGCTTGCCACTGGCGGACCAATCCCTTGCGCACCAGGTCTGCGGTCTCGGCGGCATTGCCGGCCAATTTTTCGGACGAGCCCCGCATCCCTTCCAGCGCCCCGTGCGGAATTCGGCCCCACTCGGTTGGCGCTTGCGAATCGGGCCACAGGCCGGTTCCGTTCCCCCGCCAGCCGTTGGCCGGCTCCGCGGCCTGCAGCGTCAGCGCAGCGCGAATGCAGCGGCACAACCCCACACGAGCAAAGGACGCATCTCAAGTTTCGCCCAGGGTTGCCGAAGAACTCGCCGCCTGCGACGTCACGGAAGATGATTTTCTCAACTCCCCGGGGCCTGGGCAAGCATTGCCGACGATGCGGTCCCGTTATCGTCCTGGCTTGCTACCGCCGGTCAATGGTGGCAACCCCGATCCGCCGCGAGGACTGCTGGACCGGCGCGAAAATTCGGGGACAAAGCCCGGAACCGGCAGGAGCGAATTGACATTACTCGAATAGGGAATGCTGCGTGCCCCCCATGCCCCGAGTCTTCAGCCGGCTTCGCGCCGGTCGTGAGCCTGGCAGCCGAGAGTCGAGAAAAACGATGCGAACGCTCCTATTGATCTGGCTGGGCATCCTGTTCCTTGCGTGTAGCGGCGCCGCGGGCGCTGCTGAGCCGGCAGCGGCTGCGGCCGACTGGCCTCAATACCGTGGACCGACTCGCGACGGCGTCGCGCCGGCCGGGCCAAAACTGCTCGACAGTTGGCCCGAGGACGGGCCCAAGCTGCTTTGGAAAAGCGCGACGCTCTGGGACAAGCTCGGCGGCGGCAAGGAAGGAGACCTCTTGCCCCACGCGGGTTGCGGAAGCATCGCCATCGCGGGAGGAAGAGCGTTCGTCTTTGCCAACTTCAAACGCAATGCAGAGCAGGCGGGCAAGGTGGTGCTCAGCACCAAAGAACTGCACGACCTGGGCTGGATCGAGGGCGTGCCAGACGAGCTGGCCGGCCAGGTCGAAGAAGAACGGGTTTACGGCAAAGGAACAAAACTCAAGCCGGGGCCCGAGCTGGATGCCTACGCCAGGCAATATATCGCCGGACTCGATCCCGCGTTGGCCAAGAAATTCGGCCCCTGGATCCAGCGCCGGCTGACAAAGGTTGCCGCGCCGGCAAAACTGGATCGCCGGATCGAAGCCGAGGGCTCCAAGCTAAATGACGATCCCTTCTTCGAGTGGAGTTTTCTGGACAAGTTGGCGACCGTTCGGGATCAAGAGTTTCCCACGGTCGAAGCGCCTGGATGCCGAACTGGGCGGTGCGAATCCCTGGACGAGCAACTCCGGCAACGCCATCCGAGTTTTGTTGATTAACCGGTCGATCCGTTATTTTGACGCCCTGATCTGCCTGGACGCCAACACCGGTCAGGAAATCTGGCGGAAAGAATGGCCCGGCAGCGTCAGTCCCTACGTCGGAGCGGCCAACGTCGGCGCTTCGAGCACACCGGCAATCTGGGACGGCAAGTGCTACGTCGCGGGCAGCACCGGGATGTATTGTGTATCCGTGCAAGACGGGAAGGTGATCTGGCAGGCCGAGACGGCGTTCAGCAATTCCTCGCCCTTGGTCATAGAGGGCACGGTCTATGTTTTGGTTCCAGAGCCGACTGCCTACGACGGCCCGACCGGCCGCGTGCTCTGGTGCCGGCCCTCGTTGAATAACCCGAACTCTTCTTTCACGCCCTGGACGTGCGACGGAAAGAATTACCTCATCATCAGCTTCCAAGGGGGCGTGTATTCCACTCCAGGGGGCGGCGTGTACTGTCTCGACCCGGCCAACGGCGAGGTGCTTTGGAGCACTTTCTGCCCGGGCAGCTCAATTCCGCTGTTGACCGGCGCCGACACCCTGGTGATGCAAAGCAGCCACAACAAGACGATGGCGTTCAAGATCACGCCGGCCAAGATCGAGAAACTCTGGGAGGCGAAAAAAACCGGTGACGTGCGCGGCGAAAGCCCCGTGATTTTTCAAGATCACGTCTATATTTCCGGCGGCTGCCATAGCGACAACCCGCTGCGCTGCCTCGATCTGAAAACCGGCGAATTGAAATGGAATCCGCGCAAGATGAGTGCCGCCGAGGCAAGTTCGCCCGTCGTGGTGGACGGCAAAATCATCGCTCTGCTGGAGAACAGCGAGAACAGCCTGTACGCGGT
The DNA here is from genome assembly GCA_963699445.1 of uncultured Planctomycetia bacterium. GTDB lineage: Bacteria > Planctomycetota > Planctomycetia > Pirellulales > PALSA-1355 > CAWCAX01. Next base: position 493,698 of record CAVOTX010000007.1, on the reverse strand, counting down.
GATGTACCGGGCCACGCCCGAGAAATATGAGGAACTCGGCCGGTTCAATCCCGATGCCGGCCCCGGCGCCTTGCCCGTGGTGGTGGACGGCAAACTATACCTGCGGCTGCAAGACTGCGTGGCCTGCTACGACCTGACCGGCCGCGAACAAGACACACAGGCCAGCGCAAAGCCCTTGCCGAAATAAGAGCGGCCGCAGCCAGGCCCCTATCACCGGAGCAGCGACCGTAAAAAACTACTTTCGAGCGACCGCGAACCTGGCACTTGTGGTCCTAACCGCTTTGGGTCCATCAGCCGCGCCTGCCGGCACGGGCATCACCATCAAGCCCGAAGATGGCTCGGTCATTTTTGCCCGGACGCTCGAATTTGCCGTCGACCTCAAGTCGAACATCCTGGTCGTGCCCAGGGGTAGGCAGTCCATCGGGACCGCGCCGGCGGACAATCCGGGCCTTCGTTGGCAGACCAAGTACGCGGTCGTCGGGGCCAACGCATTCGACCTGCCGGTGACCGTCGACGGCCTCAATGAAAAGGGGCTGCACGTCGGCCTGTTCTATTTCCCCGGTTTCGCCACGTATCAGGAAGTGAAAGCCCAAGACGCCAGCAAAGCGCTGCCCCCTTGGGAGCTCGGCTCATTCCTGCTTGGCACATGCTCCGACCTGAAGGAAGCCCTGGCAGCCGCCAAGAGCGTGCTCGTCGGCGCGGCGGTGCAACAGGACATGGGCTTCGTGGCAGAGAGGGTCTCCCACGGTAGCTCGTGGCTCGCCGGTTCTCTTCCAATCGTGATCCCAGACGTTGACGCCTTGAATCAATACCCGTTGACCTTCGATGCCATGATCGACTTAACGCCAGGCGTGATTTTCTGGCATTAGTTCTTGCCCCACCGCATATTGAGCGACGGTGCAGTAAAGGGCAACGGCAGATACTAGAACGATTCCCGTCCCCACGAAAATGAATCGTTTGCCTGATCGCTTCATCGTGGATGCCGATCGTTTGCGACTAGAACGAGCGAGATAAAGTGCTGTGAATCTCTGCCTTTAGCGAACGGGAGTCAAGCCGATTTCCGCCGCCTGCCGTCGACTCGAGTAGGCGGACTCGAGCGGGCTGCGTTCCCGCTTTTCGTTTTATTTGCCGTCCGATTCGCAGCCATTTTCGGCATCGCCGCAGTACGTCAGGTTGCGGTGGGATGCGAAAACGTTCATAATTTTGCGGCGGCTGCGGTGGATACGGCGCCGGCGACGACTGACCAATCCGCTTACGGAGGGCCGACGATGCGATGCGTGCTCTATTGCGCATTCTTTGCGATCGCGGTTGCCGCGATAACCGCATTGGGTTCCGAGCAGCCGGTAATGCCGACTTTGGGACGCGTGCACACGAAGACCGGAAAGTCGTACGTCGGCGAAGTTCTGAAAAACAGCGACACCGCCATCACGCTGCGGCTGCTCGACACGGGCAAGCGAGCGGAATACAAGAAGGCCGGCCTGGCGAAGGTCGAGGCCGCAATCAGCGAGGGCGAAGCCGCCCGATACGTGGGGTTGCCCCAGGTTTTGGCCTGGAAGGTTGCCGCCCTGGCCAGGCGAGTTCCCGCGGTCGGCAAGGTGGCCAAGGTGAATCCCAATTTCGTCTATTTGACGCTCGGCGTTGATAGCGGCCTGGCCGTCGGCCAGGAACTTGACGTGTTCCGCAACTCGGGAGACGTTATCGACCCGGATACGAAAGCGGTGCTGGCCAGCGATCGGCAGAAGATCGCCAAGGCTCAAGTCACCGAGGTGGGCAAGAATTACTCCAAGGCAAGAATGTTGGGCGATATCGAATCGGAGCTGAAAGTTGGCGACGAGGTGCAATTGCCGAGCGAAAGAATCCGCGTCGCCGTCTTTCCGATCGGCGAACAGAACGGCGATGGCGCGGGCGCCGCGATCGCCGAGCAGTTGACCACTTCGCTCGTCGGCAAAGGAATCGACGTCGTCGAACGCAGTCTCCTGCAAACAGCGCTGACCGAGCTGGCAATTCAAAATTCCGCGCTGTTCGACGAAAAAACGGCGCAGACCGTGGGCAAGCAATTGGGCGCAAATGTCGTGCTCGCCGGAAAGATCGTCGTCAGCGGAAACAAGAGCGAAGTCCACGTGCGGCTCATTCAGGTCGCCTCCGGAACGATTCTGCTCGCCATGTCACAGCCGCTTTCCGCGACTGGCCCCGCTGCGCCGGCCGCCGGCGGCGGTGGGGGCGCCGGGGGCGATTCGGCCGAAGACCGCGACTGGAAAACATTCGGAAGCAAAACTCGCTGGCCGAGTTATTTGCACGGCGGCGATGCGGCGGCGATCGGCAAAGACGGGCTTGATGTGCGGAAAAACAAAGCGGTGTACACGAAGCAAGGCGATTTCCTCAAGCGGAACTTCGTGTTCGAGGCCGAATACACCTTTTCTGTCGCAGGCGGGCGCGAGCAGGGAACCATGTACTGTGGCATCGGCGCTGCCAGCGCCAACGGCGATTCGCCGGAGCAGTTCGTCCAACTCGCCGAGTTCCCCCCGGCAAGCACCGCCAAGGGGCATGTGGCAATTTTCAGAAAGAACGGCGGTCCTGGCGGCGCCCAGGAAGTGCAGAAGCTGGGAGCGATCGTGACCAATGGACCGCACCGGTTGCGAATCGGGAAATCGGGTGCAGCGGTCACTTTTTCAATCGATGCCGACAACGACGGGAAGTCGGCGGATGACCTCGAGTTCACCGTTCCGGATTTCCAGGAATTCGCTCCCTTTTTGCACGAGAAGAACGGCTACCTGTTCATCGGCGGCGGAGTCGTGTTTCAAAAGGTGCGATTGACGATCCTGCCCTAGCCTGCCAGCGGCGCTGCTCTCGCGCCCCCTCTTCTTCCCCGGCGAGCAGGCAGGCCGCGGCAAATACCGTCTTGACATTCAACGTCGCCACGCAGTGCCAGCGTCGGCCAGGTGGCCCGGCAATCCCCGCCGCTTCCCGCCAATCTGCGGTCGCAATTCGAAGTCGCGTCCCGCTTTTTCGTCCTCCGTTGCCTGCGCTTCCGCTAAGATCACGAGGTTCTCATGCCCGAACGAGCCAAACGCATACTCCGGAGAAGCGACCGTGAAAACTTGCTTTCAAACGACTGCGGTCCTGGCGGTTGCTGCCCTTTCGACCCTTGGCCCGGCCGCCGCTCGGGCCTGCACGGGCATCACCATCAAGCCCAAAGATGGCTCGGTCATTTTTGCCCGGACGCTCGAATTTGCCGCCGACCTCAAATCGAACATCCTCATCGTGCCCAGGGGTAAACAGTCCATCGGGACCGCGCCGGCAGGCAAGCCGGGCCTTCGCTGGCAGAACAAGTACGCGGTCGTCGGGGCCAACGCATTCGACCTGCCGGTGACCGTCGATGGCCTCAATGAAAAGGGGCTGCACGTCGGCCTGTTCTACTTCCCCGGATTCGCCACCTATCAGGAAATGAAGGCCCAAGATATGGGTAAAGCACTCGCCCCTTGGGAGCTCGGCTCATTCCTGCTTGGTACCTGCTCGGACCTGAAGGAAGCCCTGGCGGCCGCCAAGAGCGTGCTGGTGGGCGGTGCCGTGCAGAAGGATATGGGCTTTGTGCCGGGAGTCCATTACATCGTGACCGAAGCCGGCGGCAACAGCGTGGTTTTGGAATACATCGGCGGGCAGCTCAAGGTGTACGCCAATCCGCTCGGCGTGCTGACAAACTCGCCGACCTTCGATTGGCACCTGACCAACCTCAGCAATTACGTCACCATGAGCGCCCAGAACGTCGAGAAAATCGACCTTGCCGGCAAACAGATCAAGGGGCTGGGCCAAGGCAGTGGAATGCTCGGCTTGCCCGGCGATTTCACGCCGCCGTCCCGGTTCGTCCGCGCAGTGGCATTTACCCAGACGGCCTTGCCGGTCGAAACGGCCAAAGACGGCGTCCTGCAAGCCTTCCACATTCTGAATCAATTCGACATTCCCAACGGAGCCGCACGGGGCATCGAGCACGGCAAGGAGGTGGCCGACTACACCCAGTGGACCGTTGCCGCAGACCTGACGAATCGCCGCTACTACTTCCGCACTTTCGACAACAGCCGCATCCGCATGGTCGACCTGAAGTCCGTGGGCGTCGGCGCCAAGGAAATCAGGACCATCTCGATGCAGGGCGACGAGCAGATCGAGGATGTTTCCGCAAAGGCCAGGTGATGCAGGGAGGATGATCTTTCACGTGGCCGGGTTCAACGTGCAGTCTTGCCAAGGCCTGGAGGTCAACAGCCCGCTTCCGCGCGTCGGTCCCTCTCGGGAGCCGCCCCTTGACTCAGGAGCGCACGAAAAATAACTTCGGCTTCCGGCAGACCCGCACCCGAACCTCTCCCTGGAGAGAGGGGCTGCGGGCGGAAGTTTTTTTTCGTTCGCGCCTCATGCGGATAATAGGCTGCGGAAACATCCCTCAAGCAGGAGATTCCCATGCCACGCGCAGTCCGGTTTCATCAAACAGGCGGCCCAGAAGTTCTCAAAATCGACACGGTCGAAATCCCGCCGCCCGGGCCGGGCGAGGTCCGCATCGCCGTCAAGGCGCTGGGTTTGAACCGCGCCGAGTCGATGTTCCGCCGGGGCCAATACCTGGAGGATCCGATTCTGCCGGCGCGGCTGGGCTATGAAGCCGCCGGGACCATCGAATCGGTCGGGCCAAACGTGTCTGGATTCAGGCCGGGCGACGCCGTCAGCACGGTGCCGTCGTTCTCGCAGAACAAATACGGAGTTTATGGCGATCTGGTCAACGTGCCGGCCGCCGCTGTGGTGAAGCATCCGAGCAACTTGTCTTGGAGCGAAGCGGCCGCCATCTGGATGCAATACCTGACCGCCTACGGCGCGATCATCGACATCGCAAAATTGGCCGCCGGCGACACGCTGCTCATCCCCGCGGCGTCCAGCAGCGTGGGCGTTGCGGCCATTCAGATCGCCAACCTGGTCGGCGCCACTCCCCTGGCGCTGACGCGCACGTCGGCCAGCGCAAGGCGCTCGTGGAATTGGGAGCGGCGCACGTAATCGCCAGCGACGAGCAGGACCTGGTGGCCGAGGTCAAGCGGCTGACCGGCGGCCGGGGCGCCGGGTCGTGTTCGACCCGGTAGGCGGCCCCACGGTGGCCAGGCTGACCGCGGCGATGGCCGCACACGGCATCCTGTTTCAATACGGGGCCCTGAGCGCGGAGCCGACGCCGCTGCCGCTGATGGACCTGCTCAGCAAGACGCTCACGATTCGCGGCTACGTGCTGTTCGAGGTGACCGGCGACCCGGCGCGCTTCGAGCGGGGCAGGCAGTTTGTCGTCGCGGGCCTGGCGTCCGGCAAGCTCAAGCCGGTGATCGCCAAGACGTTTCCGTTCGAGCAGATCGTCGCAGCGCATCGCTATTTGGAATCGAACCAACAGATCGGCAAGATCGTGGTCACGCTGTGATTCCTGGAGGGGTTGCCCCACCGGCAAACCGTGCCCATGCGTTCTCCCCCTCGAATAGCGGCACCGCCCGCCCCGACCGACGGGATCAAGAGCCCGGAAAAACGAAAAAAACGGGCAAACGCTTTGCAGCGTGCGCGCCGGCGGTTAAACTCTGGGCCATGGCCGGCCTGAACCGGAACCGGGCCTAACGCATATCGGACACGTCGATCCCCGGCGCGGGGTACCGCTAATGAGCCCACAGAACTTGCCGATTTCCAAGTGGCAGCGTGGCCGCCGCTTTGCGCCACAGGGCTTGTGGCCGGCGCGGCGATCGCCCTGCTCGGCCAACTCGCGCCGGCTTTAGGGTCGCATCTGACGATCACTCCGAATTACAACGCCACTCTGGACGGTGGCACGGCGATTTCTGCCGACGCCACCCACGGAGCTGCGATCGAGGCCGCGATCAATGCCGCCATCGCGGTCTACGAGTCGACATTCTCCAATCCCATCAATGTGAATATCAACTTCGAGGAAACGACGTCGGGCTTGGGTGAAAGCTCGACATTTCTCCTTCCCGTGACGTACGCCAGTTACCGGTCCGCCTTGATTAGCCAGGCAACCAGCAGTAATCAGATGACCGCCGACGCCACTTTGCCGGCCACAATGACGGAACCCGTTAAGGGCGGCACGAATATCTACATCACCACCGCCGATGCCAAGGCGCTCGGATACGTCGCCGGTTATCCCGCGTATGACAGCACGATCCTGCTGAATACCGCGCTGCTGAGTTACCCTGGCGGGCCGGCATTGAGTCCGAGCAACTACGACCTGCATGCCGTCGTCTCTCACGAAATTGACGAGGCCCTGGCCACCGGCTCGGCTTTGAACGACCCGTCGGACGTTCCCATTCGGGCCGAGGATCTATTCCGCTATTCGGCCCAGGGCATTCGCAGCTACACCCTGAGTGCCAGTGCCACCGATTACTTTTCCATCGATGGCGGAAAGACGAACATTGCACCATTCAACCAAGCCGGCGGGGGTTCCGACTACGGAGATTGGGCCACCACGAGCACTCCCCGCGTGCAGGACGCCTTCGGTTCGCCGGGCGTTGCGATCAACCTGGGGCCGGCGGAATTTACGGCCCTCAATGTGCTCGGTTACAATTTCATCCAGCAGGTGCCGGAGCCGGGCAGTTTGCCGCTGCTGATCCTGGGCCTGGCGGGAGTCGGCGGCGCGGCATGGCGAAAGTCTCGCCGATCGCGGGCTGACTCGCCAGAGGCCACCCGCCCGCCAGCGCCGGGTGGAGCGTCGAATCCGATTTAGCCGGGTGACAAGGGAACGACGCCCAACGCGCAAGCTCTTGGGCGAAATCCAGAGCCAAGAGCTCCGCCGTCATGCATGGCCCACGCAATCCGGCAATGACGGAACACCCGCTACCCGGGCGTTTTCTTGCTAACCCGGCCCCGGTTCGCCGTAGAACGCCAGGCTGCCGAAGCTGACGCATGAAGTTCCGTCCGGCTCGACGGCCTGGTCGTATTTGAGCAGTTCGCCGCGCGCCGGCTGCATGACTTCGAGCATCGTGTAGGTGGGAGACAGACCGCAAATCCGGTTCTCGTCTTTCACGCCGGCCACATGATTGAAGAATCCGGCCGAGTCGGCCCGGCAAGCCGCGTCGAGCAAGCGCAGGTCCCAATCGGCCTGAGCCTTGAGACGCTGCCCGTCGAGCAATTGGCGATCTCCAAAGCGCTGGCCGATGCTGCGCCAGGTCGCCGCCGCTGATATAGCAGACCCGGCCCTGATGTTCGGCCACCGTGGCCCGCAGCGCATCGACGAACGCCCGCACCAGCGGCGAATCGCCAGGCTGTCGGCCGGCGACGACGAACTCGTGGAACGAACCGGTCAGGATCGGCACCACTTTGAACGGCCGCTTGCCCCCCAGCAGATATTGCAGGAACAGCACCTGGAATTCGATCGAATGCTCCTGCCGATGCGCCAGTTCGCTGGCAAACAGATCAAGATCGGCGGCGCCCGGCGCGGCCTTGAGCCTGGCGGCCAGCCGCTGGATGAAAAAGCGATCGGTCTCGACGGTGCCCAGCGGCGTGTCGAAGTGCTTGCGGGTGATCGAAAACAAATGCCGCGTCCAGGAGTGCGCGGTACCGAAGATGATGAACAAATCGGCGTCGCTCTCCTCGACCACCCGCTTGTAGGCCCAGGCAAAGGCCGTGCCCCCGCGATGCAGGTCGATATGCGGGCTGAGCACGCCCGCCAATCTTGAGCCGCCCGCTTTGGCGCCGGGCTCCGCAGGAAATCCGGGCCCGGCCGGCGGCAGGAACAGCGCGTCGAGTTGTTTGAGCAGCGCCTCGGGCTCGCCGGCGTACGCGCCGCCGGCATGCGCGGCGGGTCGCACGGGATTGCACAGATACTGTTCGACTTCCTGTTTCCAGCGCGTGCGAAAGCGTTCGTTTTCCAGAAAGTAGCGATCGTCCAGTTGGCGGACCAACCCCTCGATATCCGCAAGCGCGACACTCTGGCGGAATTGCCGTTCGAATTGCTCCTGGATCTCGGCCAGCGTGCGGTCGCCATCCATCAGCGCGGCCAGGCTGGCTGCCGCGTAAGGAATTACGATCGAGCCGGAAAAACCTTCCGGGTCGCGCAGGGCGAACAGCACTTCGCCGTCGGCTCCGGCCACCGGAAAGCTTTCGATCGGCCGCAAACGCGGCCGCATTAGTGGTGTCATGGGCGCTGACTGCCATTTCGAGCAAAAAAGGATCCACGAGCGCTGCCGATCGCTTGTCGCATTGTTCGGAGTCACCGCCGAGGATGTCAAGCATTCGGAGCCGGATTGCGTCGGCGGCCTGAAGGGGCGAGCGGAGCCCAGCCCAGGGCCGAGCGCAGCGACGCCCTAGGTTACCGTTGACGCGCGGCAAGATAATTCCTGCATCGCGGAGCACCGCACACCCTGGGCTAGTCTCCTCGGGCCCTCCGGACGCTGCACCGCAAGGCGCCGAGACGAATCTGTGATTACTTGTTCTTCCTGCTTCAGTCTTGGTTTTTCCTCACCTCCTTTGCGCTGCCTGTAAAATCCTTTAGGCTTTAGACATACATTCTGCGATGTGAGTTTGATAAACCCGAGGAGGAGCAAAGCGTGCCCAATGAGAAAGTGCTGATCGACGGAGCCTGGCGCGAGGCCGCGGCCAGCGGGACGTTTCAGGCCGAGAACCCGGCCACGCAAACTCCGCTGCCCCAACAGTATCCGATCAGTTCCTGGGCCGACTGTGACGCCGCCTTGACGGCAGCCAGCCGTGCCTTTGTCGAACTCGGCAGCCTGCCGGCGGAGGTGCCGGCGCGGTTCTTGGACGCCTTTGCCGCTGCGATCGAAGCCCGGGCGGAAGCATTGGTGACTCTGGCCGTTGAAGAAACGGCCCTGCCGGCCAAACCGCGCCTGGCCGACGTCGAACTGCCGCGGACCACCGGCCAATTGCGGCAGGCGGCCGCGGCCGCGCGGGCCGGATCGTGGCGATTGCCCACGCTCGACACCAAGCTCAACATCCGCTCGCAGTACGAGGCGATCGGGCCGGTGTGGGTTTTCGGGCCGAATAATTTTCCCTTCGCGTTCAATAGCGTCGCCGGCGGAGACTTTGCCGCCGCGATCGCAGCCGGCAACCCGGTGATCGCCAAGGCCAACACCTCGCACCCGGGCACCACGCGGCTGCTGGCCGAAGCGGCACACGCGGCGGCCCAGCAAACTGGACTGCCGGCCGGCACCGTGCAACTGCTGTATCGCCTGGGCCATGCCGACGGCGAGCGGGCCGTTGCCGACCCGCGCAGCGGCGCAACCGGCTACACCGGCAGCCGCCGGGCGGGCCTGGCGCTCAAGGCGGCCGCCGACAAAGCCGGCAAGCCGATTTATCTGGAGCTGTCGAGCGTCAATCCGGTGGCGATCCTGCCCGCCGCGCTCGCCGAGCGCGGCGACCAAATCGCCGCCGACTTCGCCGGTAGCGCGTTGATGGGCACCGGCCAGTTTTGCACCAATCCGGGCATCGTGCTGCTGCTGGCCGGCTCGGCCACAGAGCGATTCGTGGAGCAAGTGACCGAAAAATTCCGCACGGCTCCGGTCGGCACGCTGCTCTCGAAGGCCGTGGCCGGCACGCTGGTGGAAAGCGTTGCTACGCTCAGCCACTCGGGCGCCGCGGTGCTGGCCGGTGGCAAAGCGGGCGGCGGTCGCGGCTGTTCGTTCGCCAACACGCTGCTGCGGGCCAGCGGCGAGCAGTTCCTGGCCAATCCGCAGGCCCTGCAAACCGAAGCGTTTGGCAATGTCTCGCTGCTCGTCGTGGCCCAAAACCTGGACGAGATGGCCCACGTAATCGACCACCTGGAAGGCAGCCTGACCGGCTGCTTGTACACGCACACGGCCGGCGAAGACGACCGGGCCTACGCCGTGCTGGCCCCGCGAATGCGGCTGCGCGTCGGCCGGCTGCTCAACGACAAGATGCCCACCGGCGTCGCGGTCAGCCCGGCCATGAATCACGGCGGCCCGTACCCGGCCACCGGTCATCCCGGCTTTACGGCGGTGGGCATTCCGGCATCGCTGCGGCGGTTTGCGGCCCTGGCGTGTTACGACAACGTGCGGCCGGATCGTTTGCCGGCGACTTTGCGCGACAAGAACTCGACCGGCAAGCCGTGGCGTCTGGTCGACGGCAACTGGACGCAGGCGGATGTGTAGGCACAACGCGCCGGTCGGCGCGAATGACAGGCATGAAGAACGTCGATGCATCACCAAGAGACGACTGGCGAGAAACGCTTGGCGGCCAAGCGGCGGGACGCCACTTCTACCGTTTGACAGCACTCGCGGGCGGCCCCTAAAATGCCCCGTTTCCGGCCCCGGTGCGAGCGGTGGGAATGGCCAAAGCGACTTATAAGGATGCCGGCGTCGACCTGGACATCTATCGCGAGTCGATGGCCCGGCTGCCGCGGCTGCTGCACCGCACGTTCACCCCGCGGGTGATCAAGCTCGACGGCGGATTCGCCGGCCTGTTTCAGCTCGATTTCGCCAGCGAGCTGTTCGCTCGGCAATATCAGAATCCCGTGCTGGTCTCCTGCACCGACGGCGTGGGCACCAAGCTCAAAGTGGCCCAATTGATGGGCGCCCACAACACGGTCGGCATCGACCTGGTGGCGATGAGCGTCAACGATGCCCTGTGTTGCGGGGCCGAGCCGCTGTTCTTCCTCGACTACGTGGCCATGTCGCACGACGACCCGGGCCTGCTCGAACAGATCGTCGAGGGGATTTCGGCCGGCTGCCTGGAGGCCGACTGTGCGCTGCTCGGCGGCGAGACGGCGATCATGCCCGATCTGTACGCTCGGGGCGATTACGACCTGGCCGGTTTTTGCGTGGGCGTGGCCGAACGGGCAAAGCTCATAGACGGCCGGGCGATTGCCGTGGACGACGTGGTGATCGGCGTGGCGTCCAGCGGCTTGCACTCGAACGGCTACAGCCTGGCCCGCAAGGTGGTGTTCGAGATTGCCGGGCTAAAGGCCGACGCGCACGTCGAGGAGTTGGGCGAGACGGTCGGCGAGGCCTTGATCCGGCCCACGCAGATTTACGTCCGCCCGCTGCGCAGCGTGCTGGGCAATTACAAGGTAAAGAGCGTGGTTCACGGCATTGCCCACATCACGGGTGGCGGCCTGCGCGAAAATCTCGCGCGCATTCTGCCCGCAGGCGTGCAAGTGGTGATCGACCGCTATTCGTGGACCGTGCCGCCGGTGTTCCGCTGGATCCAGCGGCTGGGGGAGGTCGATGCCGACGAGATGGACCAGGTGTTCAACATGGGCCTGGGCCTGGTGCTCATCGCCAGTCCGTATTACGCCGATTCGATCCGCCATCAATTGGCCGACTGCGGACTGGCGAGCTGGCTGATCGGCAAGGTCATTGCGGGAGAGCGCGGTGTCGTCTGGGCCGGCGGATAGGTCGCGCGGTTGCCAAATACGGTTAAGCCCACGGGCGGCGGCCCGTTGGGGGGCCGCACCGCCTCACTCGGCCTTCTTCCGCACCTTCAGCAGCAGCGGCAGCGAGGCCTGGTTGCCGGCCTGGTTTTCGACGGCAAAGCAGGTGCGGTCGGTGTCGGGCACCCAGGGGGCGGCGCTTACGAAAATCTGCCGCTCGGTTTGACCCTTGGGCATCATCACGCCGCTCAGGCCGATGTTATCGACGATCACGCCATGCGGCAGGTTGTCGACGCCGAACGTGATCAGCTCGTCGTGTCCGTTGCGCTCGACCTTGATGGTGGCCGTCACGCTCGAGCCGGGAGCCAGGGTCAACTCTGCCGGTTCGAGCCGCACGATCAGCTTGGGTTTTGCGCCCAGCTTGAGCTCGCCGAAATTGTTGACTGGCTTTGCGACCAGCTTGCCGTCGACCACGGCGGTGGCTTGCACCACGCAATGGGCGGCGCTGCCGGCTGCGGGAGCCACGGCGTCCGCGTCGGTCCAGACGACGCCCCGCGCGTTGCGCTGTCCGGCTTGGATTACGATCGGACTGGTGACGTGAAAACCGGCCGCCAGTCCGCTGATGTCGACATTCACTTCGCCGTCAAAACCGTCCAAGCGGTCGATGGTGAGCGAGAAACCTTTGCCGCTGCCGGCGTCGACCGTCATGCCGGCCCCGCCGAGCGTGACGTTGAAATCGGGCTGCGGCTCGCGCACGATCAGCCGGTACGCGCTGCGCTCGCCGCCGGCGCCGCGGGCATCGCGCATGCGCACCAGATAGCTGCCGCCGGCCGGCGCGGTGAACGTCAATCGCGAATCGCTGCCCAGCCGCCGCTGGGCGTCGTCGTCGTTGAGATAGTACAGCGTGAAAACGGGCAGCCCGTTGGGCACCAGCCGGGTGCCCAGCGGATGCGGCTCGACGATGTAGCAGGGCTCGTCCAGGGCGTGTGTGGTGGCCGTGGTATCGAAATAATCCCGCCGCTTGCCGCCGTCTCCCTCGTAGAACTGAAAACCGGAGTCGGGCCCTTGCGGCGCGCGGAACAGCTTGACCACTTCGCCGCCCAAGTACAGCAATTCGTTGAGCTGCATTTCCTCCCAACTGACGACGCGGCAGTCGCGCGAACTGGAGTCGATGGGGCGAAACGTAATGGACGAATCGCGCGTGGCGGCCAAGAGCAGCCGCGGCACCGGCTGTCCGTCGGCCGTGAGCACCTCGATCACCGTGTCGAGCGGCGAATCTGCGCCGGGCCGCTTCGGTTTCGATGATCCAGCTTTGCCCAGCCTGCGACTCGAAGCGAAACAGGTCGACGTCCGCCGGCTGGTCAATCGCCCGCGCTGCGATCCGCCCACCCACGACCCCGGGAGCGGCAATCGGAGTGGCTTGCTGCGGAGCGTCGTTGGGCTCGCTTTCGAGCGTCTCGGGGAGCGTGCCGACGACTAGCTTCGGCAACCGGCGGCATCGATACATTGCCGTGTCGAGCGGAACTTCAATCTCGCCGGCTGCCGCGGCCGGCACCTTGACCACGGCGTGCTCGGGCAGGTTCAAGCCGACGAGCTCGACTTCGCGCTCCTGGCCGGCCGAGACGCTGAGCGGAAACACCGATGTCACGAAGTGGAACGGTCCGACCGAGAGCCGGTAAAAGTGCTCGCCGCTGCCGCTGCCGAGTAGGTCGGCCACTTCGACCGAGCAGCGCCCTGGGCCGCGAACGTATGCGCCAACAGCGGATCGAGCGAGCCGCCAAAATCGTTGTTCGTGGCCAGCACGCGGCCGCCTGCGTCGGTCAGCGTGAGCACGGCGTTGGCCTTGGAACCAATGTCGGCGGCCGTGACGTCGAAGACCAGGGTTTCGCCCGCCTGGGCGTCGAACTGATAGCGATCGCTATCCCCCTGACTGGCGAGCAGACCCCAAATGGCGCCGGGCGCTTGGAGCGGATTGCCGGCGCCGGGTGGATCGTTGGGTTCCTGCTCGCCGGCCTGGTTCAGCTCGTCGACGAAAACGGCCAGATGCTGCGCTTTCTCCGGCTGGAGAGACGGCCCAAAACTCGTAACGGCCCAGGCCCAGATCGGCCGCGGCAGTGAACTCGACGTCGAGCGATTCGGGCGTCGTGGCCACGATTCTCGCTGCCAATTGGTCGCTATTGGTTTTGATCGCCGTCGTGTCCGACAGGCCCTTGCCCGAAAGTGTGCGGCGAGCGGTGGTTCCGCGCGTGAGTCTGCGCAAGGAAAGGCCCGTCAATTCGGGCTTGGCCGCCGGCGTGGCCTGGGTTTGAGCAACGACCACCGCGGGCAGCACCGTGGCGGCCGACTCGAAGAGCGAAGCAGGCAGTGCGCGATCGAGAGTAAACAGCGCCAGCCGGCCGGCAATTCCGAGTGCGGCGCGTTCAGTGCGGAGCCTCGTCGCCGGCGCGGGCACCGCCGCCGAGACTTTCGGCGCTGTCGGATTGCCGGTGGCCAGTTCGTAGCTGGATGTCGTTCCGTCCAGCCGGCCGACCAGCAGGGTTTGATTGTCGGGGCTGATGGCGATCGCCGCCGCCCAGTCCGACTGTCGCTCGATCACGTAGCGTTCCACCAGTTTCTCGGCGTCCCAAGCCTTGACGGTGCGGTCCTCGCCGGCCGAAACCAGCGTGTGGCCGTCGGGCGAATAGACCAGCTTGAGGATCGCGCCTTCATGCGCGAATCGCGAGTAGACGAGCGGGTTGGTGTTTTCTTTGGCATCCGCGCTGACTTGCCACATGCGGATGCGGTTGTCCACGCCGCCCGCCACGACGTACTGCCCATTGGGGCTGAAGGCCACGCAATACAGGTCCTTGAGCGACTGGCCCAGGGTGTCGAGCCGCTCGCCACTGACGACATCCCACAGCTTGACAGTGCGATCGCCGCTGGCGCTGGCCAGGATCGCGCGAATCGGAGCGGAAGGCGAGATCGAACACCGCGTCGTTGTGGCCGGAGAGCGTGCGCAGCTCTTGCCCGCTGGAGGCATCCCAAATCTTGATTTGCTGATCGTAGCTGCCCGTGGCCAGCAGCTTGCCGTCGGGGCTGAGTGCGGCGGCGTAGAGGCTGTCTTGATGCCCGCGCAGCGTCCGGGCGACCGAGCCGGTATCGACGTCCCAGATCTTCAGTTCGCCGAACAGACCGGGCTCGCCGCCGGCAGCCCAAACCAGCGCTGCCATCGCGCGAAAAGCCGACGGCATTGGCCCGGCCGCGCAAACCTTCGAGCTGCCGCCCCGCGAGTTTGCGATCGGGATCGACGAGCTCGACGCGGCCGTAGCGGGCAAGTGCGATCGTGCCGTCCGTGGGCCGGCTGGCCGCGGCCGAAATCGGCTCGACCGCCGTGCCGCGGGCCGCGATGTGCGGCGTGACGAGCACGGTCGGGTCCGGCTCGGCTCCGTCTGGCCCTTTGGCGCCGGCATCGATCCAGGCGGCGAGCAGGGCGATTTCGTCGGGCGTGGGCCGCTCGTTGTCCTCGGGCGGCATCGACGGCTTGGCCTTGCCGCTGAGCACCTGGATCAGCCGGCTGCGCTGGCTGTCGCCGGCGGCGATCACCGCGCCGTGCTCTCCGCCGGCCAGGACGAGATCGTAGCGGGCCAGCACCAGTTCGCCTTCGCGGTCTTCGGCGTTGTGGCAGCCGGTGCAGTATTTCTTGAACAGCGGCGCGATCTGGTCGTTGTACGAAGGCGGATCGGCGGCCGGCGCAATTGCGGCCAGCAGGGCGACAAATACCAGCGGAACCGCGTTCGTCCAGTATCTATTCATGGCGATCATTCAGCATCGGTGACGAATCGGCAATGGTTGGAAACCTAAGGAACGAGCAGCAATTCTAGTCCGTAGTTCGCCGACCCTCGCCCTACCCTCTCCCTGGAGGGAGAGGAGTTGAGGCCGGTAGTCAACTTCGATCGCCGTTAACGATTGAACAGGAATTCCTTGCTGGTCAGGATGCCCCAGTACAGGTCTTCGACGAACAGCCGGCGATTGGATTCGGTCGCTTCGGAAAGTGTCTTTTGCAGCCGTTCTTGTTCCACGTCGGTGGGGTATCGCGACAATGCGGCCAGATACGCTTCTTCGATCAGTTTGTCGTTCGGGGAATTGGCGGCGAGCAACTGATCGATGCGATTGCCGGCCGTCTCGAGCTTCTGGTTCAAGGTATCGCCGTTGGAGATGTGCAGCACCTGCACCATGCTGGGCTCCGCCGTCCGTTCGCAGTCGCAGGTGATGCTGCGGGCCGGCCGGCCGAACGTCTTGAGGAAGTAGGAGTTGACGTCGACGTCGGGCAATTGCATGGCCCGCCAGCCGGCCGGGTAGTTGGGAAACTGCGTACGGCGCGGCGGTGACCTGCGACAGTGCGTCGAGCAGCACTTCGGCCATCAGGCGTTCGCGGGTAATAGTGCGAGTAGAAGCGCTTGTCGGCTTCGTTCCCTGGCAGCGGCTGGCTGGAGCGGCGATAGGTGGCCGACTGCATGATCGCGCGCATCAGCGCCTTGAGATCGTAATGATTGTCGACCAGGAATCGGGCCGCGGCGGCGAGCAGCTGCTCGTTGCTGGCCGGGTTGGTGAGCCGCAAGTCGTCGACGTTCTCGACCAGGCCCAGCGCCGAAGAAATTGGCCCACACGCGGTTGGTGATCGCGCGGCTGAAGTAGGGATTCTCCGGCGCCACGAGCCAGCGGGCCAGATGCACGCGGCGATCGGCCGCGGCGTCGAGTGCCGAGCGGCGTGCCATCCAGCGGCCTCGGCGGCTGCGGCTTGCCGGTGCGCGGCTGCATCAGTTCGCCGTCCGGCACCGGCAAACACCATGCGGTTGCCGTCCCCGGCAGGTCTTTGGTGCGCACGCGGGCGAACAGGTTCGCCATGCCGTAATATTGATCGTTCGTCCACTTTTCCAGCGGATGATTGTGGCACTTGGCACAGTTGATCGACATGCCCAGGAAGGCCACGCGAGGTGGTCTCGGCCAGCTCGAGCCGGATCCTTATGCAGGATGAAGAAGTTGGCCGCGCCGTTTTCCAGCGTGCTGCCGGTGGCCGTGACCAACTCGCGGGCCAGCACGTCCCACGGCGTGTTGTGGCCGACCTTGTTGCGGATCCAATGTAGTAGGCCCACATCGCCGGCCGGCTTCGTCGAGCTTCGCTCGCTATTGACCAGCAGCAGGTCGCTCCATTTGTAGGCCCAATAGTCGACGAACTCGGGCCGATGCAGCAGCGGCTCGATCAGCTTGTCGCGCTTGTCGGGCGACGCGTCGGCCAGGAACGCTCGCACTTCGTCGGCCGTGGGCAGCAAGCCGATCGTGTCCAGGAACGCCCGGCGGATGAACTCGGCGTCGCTGGCCGGCGGCGACGGCGGCAGGTTCAAGGCGGCCAGCTTGGCCAGCACCTGTTCGTCGATGAAGTTCCGCCGCGGCGCAGTGGCAAAGACGTCCGTGCGCGAGGCCGCTCGGCATACGGCGAACTCGACCGGTGGCGACGACATTGCGCTCAAGTACCAGGCCCTGATCGCCGCCTTCTCCGTGCCCGACGACGCGAACCAGCCCCGTGGCGTCGACTTTGGCCACCGATTCGTTGGTCGACGTATACTTGCCCAGCGCGTCACGTCTTCGACATGGCCGTCGCTGAAGTGGGCGCGGACGATCAGCGGTTGCCGATCGTCCCGGCTTGAGCACGACCGCCCGGGAAGAATCTCCAGCCGCACCAGCCGCGGGTCGTCGGCCGCGGGCGGCAGGGCGCCGGCGGCGATCCAGTCGGACAGCACGCGATATTCGAGCGAATCGACGTCGAACCGCACGCCGCCCTTGTGCGGGATCGCGCCGGTCGGCTTGGTCAACAGCAGGCTGTGGCCCGGATCGCTGGAGACGATGCGCCGTGCCGCGGGCTTGTCGGGTGATGGAGTGTAATCTCCCTGCGGATCGTAGCCCGCAGAGCGAGATCTTGAAGCCCTTCTTGCCGGCCAGCGCCCCGTGGCAGGCGCCGGAACTGCAGCCCGGCTTGGCCATCACGGATTCGACGTGATTGCGAAAGCTCCAGGCTACGGGCGCGTCGAGCCCGCGCGACCGTGACTTCGACGCTGGCGGAAAGTCCGTCGGCGGCGGCCGTGACCGTGGCCGGCCGTTGGCCAAGGGAACCGCCTGGCCCTCTACCACCTTGAGCAGCCGCGGATCGCCCACGACAAACGTGACGCCGCCCTCCGCAGCGCCGATATTTTGCCCGTCGCGCTGCGCTCGACCAACAACGCTGCCGGGCGGCAGGGCCGTCGAGCTAAAACTCCGAGGCAAGAGCACGAGCTCCTGCGCCGAGGCACCACGGCCGGCCACGGCGAGCACGAGCGCCAGTCCGGCGGCAGATCAACCTGAGGTGCATGGGCCGGGAGGGTTTCATGCGGTCTTCGAACGAAAGGTCGATTGGATCGTTGGGGGGAGTTTGAAGTGTGCTGGCGGCGGGCGGCACCGTCTGGCTGGCTCCGCGCCGGCCAGGCCAGAATGCCATGCGGCGCTGCCGCGGGGCACGCATGGAGGCTAAAACAGTTCTTGGATCTCGTGCTTGCCGGTGTCGACCAGCGGGAAAGGCCGCCCTTGCGGGCCGGGCAACTTCGTTTCGAGGTTCAAGCCCAGGCTGTGGTAGATCGTGCCCACGACTTCGGCGCAGTTCGACGGGCGTTCGGCCGGCACGCCGCCGATCTGGTCGCTGCGGCCCACGATGCGGCCCCCCTTCACGCCGCCGCCGGCAAATGCCGACGGTCCAGCATTGCGGCCAATGGTCGCGGCCGCCGGCCGGATTGACGCGCGGCGTGCGGCCGAACTCGGCCAGGTTGGCAGACCAGCGTCTTGTCCAGCATGCCGCGCTGGTACAGGTCTTCCAGCAGGGCGCTGATAGGCCTGGTCGTACATCGGGGCCACGATGTTGCGCATGCCTTCGATCGACGTGAACGGCTTCGAGCCGTGGATGTCCCAAGTGATTTCGTCGAAGACCGTCAGAAACGTGTTGAGCGTGACGAACCGCACGCCGGCCTCGATCAGCCGCCGCGCCAGCAAGCAGCACTGGCCGAAGCGGTTCATGCCGTAGCGTTCGCGAACTCGATTGCGGCTCGCGCGATCAAGATCGAACGCCTCGCGAGCCTGCGGGCTGGTCATCAGCCGGAACGCCGAGTCGAAATTGCTGTCCAGCAGCTTGGCGTCGTCGCTGGCCTCGAAGTTTTTGACCGTCTCGTCGACGATGCTCCGCATTGCCGCCGGCGCGATCGAGCCGGGCCTCGCCGATCTCGGCCGGCGGCAACAGGTCGGGCACTTTGAAATTCGGCTTCGAGGGATCGGCCATCAGCACGAACGGATCGTGGGACTTGCCCAGGAAGCCGGCGTCCTGGCCGTGCGGCAGGTTGCCGCCGGTGCGGCCCATCGGCTCGGGCAGGATGACGTGGGCCGGCAAATCGGTCCGGCGGCCCTGCAGATAGCTGACCAGCGCAGCCGGCATGCGGCGTGTTGATGCCGCCGGTGAACAGCCGGCCGGTCTGCATCATCTGGTGGCCGGTGTCGTGAACGGCCGCGGCCGTGTGATAGCAACTGCGGACCAGCGAAAACTTGTCGGCGTGCTTGGCCATCACGGGGAAAGATTTCGGAGATTTCGATCCCGGGGGCCGTTGGTCTTGATCGGCTTGAACGGCCCGCGGATTTCGGCCGGGGCGTCGGGCTTCATGTCCCAGGTATCAAGCTGGCTGGGTGCGCCGAGATTGAAGATCATGATCACGGCGCGGTCGTCGTGTTTCGGATCGACGGCCCCTGCAGCCTTGGCGGCCAACAAATCGGCCAGCGACAGGCCGATCGCGCCCAGCGTGCCAGCTTGCAGGAAATCGCGGCGGGTGATGCCGTCGCAGGTTTGCGCGGCGCCGCGAGAGGTCAAGCGGAGCATGGAAACCACCTCGATGACGGCCTGGGGAGGTTGACCTTCAGGTACGCTTGCGAGCCTAACACAGCCGCAGCGTAAGATCAACCGGCGCGGCCGCTTACCCTCGCCCCGGAGTGGCGCCCGAGGCGGTTCGCGGAGGCTCCGGATTGTCGAAGATCGTCCACACCGGCGTCTTGGCGCGAAGTTTTTCCAGATACTCGTTGCGCCGGTCCGTGGTCCGTTCTTGGCGAATCCGCTTGCGGATTTCGCCCTGGACATCGGTAAAGGGACGGCACGTCGAGTCCTCGCGCTCGATCACGCGCACGATGTGAAAACCGCGGTCGTCCTCGATGATCTGGCTTAGCTTGTCGACCGGCAGTTCGAACAGGGCCTTATCCAGCACCGTCGATCGCAAACTGCCCTCGTTGGTCCAGGAATGCACGCCGCCGTCTTCGGCCGTCAAGTCGTGCGAGTGCGCTTTGGCAACGTCGGCGAACGAAGTCCCCGTGAGAACCTGGTTGCCCCACTGGGCGATGGCTCCGAAGGCCTCGGCCTTGGAGTTGAATTTGTCGAAGCGGGCCATCAGGTGTTCCCAGCGCAGCCGCCGGGGTTTTTCGTATTCGGCGTGGTGTTGGTTGTAAAACGTCAGCATGTCGGCGTGGGTGATCTCGTCATCGTCTTTCACATGGTCGTCGAGCCAGCGCGCTGCGAAGCTGCCTTCGAAGGCCATTCGCCGCATCCCGTCGACCGTGGTGCCCTGTCGGCGGAACTTGGCTTCCAGTTCGCCGCGCGAGCCGCAGCCTTCGCCTTCCATCATCTTGCGTAAGTACATCTTGTCGAACGTTTCATTGAACTGCTTTTCGATTTTCGGAACCGCCTCGGCCGGAACGTTTTTCGCCGCCTCGATGAACAACAGCTTGGTCTCGACGAGCCGGGTCAGGTTATGCTTCATATACGAAAGCCGTCCCCGCCAGTTCCTCGGGCTTGATGGACTTACCGGCGTTTTCAGCCAGGACCCTGTCGATCATCTTATTCGTTTCGTAGAGCACGTCGGCGGCCAGGATCGGCGAAGAACCGACCCAAGCAATGATTTCGGCGCCTTCGAACTTCATCTGTTCGAGGGGCGGGAACTGCAATCGACTCGCCGCAGGCTGCGCGGCGGCGCTGTTGGCGACCTGCGCCGGTTTGCCCGCCGATCCGAACGCCGGGGCATACGCCTTGCGGGTGGGCGCCGCAGTCGAATCGTCTCCCGGTCCGCCCGGCCAGCCGGCCGGTCGCTGCGACTGGACCGGCGCCACGGGGCTGCCGATCGTCGGATTGAAGTTCTGCGGATTGTTGGGGGAGTTCGGCGAGATCGGCACGATGCCGCTTGCCGGGGGCCCGGCCGGCTGTCCGTCAGGACCGGCGGGGGCTTGAGCCCAGGCGGCCGAACGTGACAGCGGAAGCAGTGCCCCGCAGCCGAACGCCACAGCGCCTATGAGTGCGGCCACCTGCGTCGCAATGCTCAACCCTTCGCGAATCACGCGGCGTCCTTGCAGCAAGCTGCCAATTTACTTTAGAGCCACTAGCCTGGCGAAACCGCCGCCAGCGGGCGACGCTTGCGCAGCCCAAGTTGCGGCGCGGGGCGGATTATAGGGACCGATCAAACCGGGGACAACAGCATTTTCAGCATCGACATCAGATCGTCTGCCGCCTCAAACTCTTTGCTTATCGGTAGATACGCGCTCTGCCCGTCGACGATCCGCAGTTGCCCGGCCGATTGCTTCGCCAGTTGTTCGATCTTGCGCCGCCGCGTGTACGAAAACACGACGAATTCGTCCTCCAGATGGATCGATCCGATCTGCCAGCCGTGCGCGAGCAGTCGGAGTTGCGCGCGCGACAGCATGCGGTCGACTTCCTTCGGCCGGGCGCCGAAGCGGTCGACGAACTCCGCCGCGAGTTCGTCGAGTTCCGACTGGCTGGCGATGCGAACCAACCGGCGATAAAGATCGATTTTGAGCCGCATGTCGGGAACGTAGGTGCGAGGAATGTACGCCTCGCCGGGCAAGTCGAGCGTCACGTCGACCACTTCCTTGGGGGGCAGTTTCTTCAAACGGCGGACCGCCTGCTCGAGCAACTCGCAATACAACTCGTAGCCGACCATGGCGATGTGGCCGCTCTGTTGCGTGCCCAGGATATTGCCGGCGCCGCGCAATTCGAGATCGCGCATGGCGATGGCGAAGCCGGAGCCCATGTCGCTGAATTCTTCGATGGCCCGCAGCCTGCGCGAGGCGGTCGAGGATAAGTGCTTGTCCGGATCGATCAGCAGGTAGCAATAGGCGCGGTGCTTGTAGCGCCCCACGCGGCCGCGTAGCTGGTGCATGTCGGCCAGCCCGTACTTGTCGGCCTCGTCGATGAAGATCGTGTTGGCGTTGGGGATGTCGAGCCCGCTCTCGACGATCGTCGTGGCCAGCAGCAGGTCGTTGCGATGATGGACGAATTCGATCATCACGTGCTCGAGCTCGCCTTCGCCCATTTGCCCGTGGCCGATCGTGATCCGGGCTTCGGGTACGATCCGCGCCAGCCGGTCTGCCACGCGCTGGATGTCGTGTACGCGGTTGTGGACGAAGTAGATTTGCCCGTCACGGTTCAATTCGCGCAAGATCGCGTGCCGCACCAGCTCGTCGTCGAAGCGGGTCACGCGCGGTCTCGATGGCCAACCGGTCGTCGGGCGGCGTCTCCAGGTTCGAGATGTCGCGAACCCCGAGCAGCGAGAGATGCAGCGTGCGCGGGATCGGCGTGGCGGTCATCGTGAGCACGTCGACGGTGCCGCGAATCGCTTTGAGCCGTTCCTTGACCTCCACGCCGAATCGCTGCTCCTCGTCGATGATCAACAGGCCGAGGTTGTTGAACTGCACGTCGTGCTGTGCCAGGCGGTGCGTGCCGATGACGATGTCGACGGCGCCGACCTTAAGGGCCTCCAGCACGCGCTTTTGCTCGCGCGGCGAGCTGAATCGAGACAGCGAGGCGATGGTAAACGGAAACGCGGCCATCCGCTCGCGAAAAGTGCGCAAATGCTGCTCGCAGAGGATCGTCGTCGGCACGAGCACGGCCACCTGATAGCCGCTGTCGACCGCCTTGAAAGCCGCCCGCATCGCGACCTCGGTCTTGCCGAAGCCCACGTCGCCGCAGAGCAAGCGGTCCATCGGCCGCGGCTGCTGCATGTCGTGCTTGATCGCGGCGATCGCCGCCAGTTGATCCCGGGTCTCGCGATAAGGAAACGAGGCGTCGAATTCCTGCTGCCAGGGCGTGTCCTGGACGAAGCCGATCCCCGGCCGGATGGCCCTGGCGGCTTGCAAATCGAGCATGTCGGCCGCCAGGTCGGTGACGGCCTGCTCGGCCGCTTCCTTCTGCTTGCTCCAACTGCGGCCGCCGACTTTGGCCAAGGTGGGCCGGCTCTTCATGCCGCCGACGTACTTTTGCACCAGGTCGATCTTGGAGACCGGTACGAAGACCTTGGTCTGCTCCTGGAATTCGAGCACCAGGTGCTCTTCGACCTGGCCTTCTTTTTCCAACAGCTTCAGACCGCGGTAGCGGCCGATGCCGTGCGACAAGTGGACGACGTAGTCCCCTTCGCGCAGTTCGAGAAAGCTGTCGATCACCCGGCCCAGTTTGCCGCCGCGCAGGCCGGTGCAGGTCGGTGCGATGAAACAGCTCGTTGCCGCTGACCACCGCGATGCGATCGGCTACCAGGCGAAAGCCAGCCTGGAGCTGTCCGATGCGAAAATGCAGTTGCCCGGCGGCGGCCAGCTTCGTCTGGCCGAAGATTTGTTCGAGCCGTTCGTTCTCGGCCGCGGTCGGCGAAACGATGAAGACGTCCTGACCGGTCGCGGCGGCGTCCAGCTCGTCGCGCACTTTGTTGATGTCGCCGCTGAACCGCTCGACCGATTCGATCCGCAAGTGGCAGGTGGTTTCCATCGAGCCGACGGGCACGGCGGCCAGCGTGACCGACGGAAAGCGGTAGATTTGTGTCAGCGTCGAGTTGAGGCTGTGCGCGTCCTGCGGACGTTCCAGCCGCTGGAGAAAGTGTTGCCCTTCCTCTTGGACGTCGGCCGGCTCGACCAGCGCGAACCAACTGTCCGGGGGCAGGTAACCGGCGAAATGTTCGCGATCGTCGTCGCTCGGAGCAAGTGCCGTCACGTCGACCGACTCCAGGCTCGTCAGGCTGCGCTGCGTGGCGACCTCGAAGCGCCGCAGCGACTCGACTTCATCTCCGAAAAACTCGACGCGCACCGGTGCTTGCCAGTCGGGAGCAAAAATGTCCAGGATCCCGCCCCGGCTGGAGAACTCGCCCGGCAGCTCTACGGCGCTCGTGGCATGAAAGCCGTTCTCGACGAGCCAGGCCACTAGCGCCACAGCGTCGAGCTCGGTTCCCCGCGCCAGCCGGCGCGTCTGCCGGGCGAGCGTCTTGCGCCGCGGCACCGGCTGTTCGAGGGCCTGGATGCTGGTGACGATCAGCCGCGGCGGGTCGGCACCGCCCAGCCGCTTGAGCAGATGCAGCCGCTGGCCGAAAGTTTCGTCGACCAGCACACGCTCGCCGCCGCTCGATTCCCACACGGGAAATGACGCAGCCTGGTCCTGGCAGAACAGCGCGAGGTCGTCGCGGAAAACGTCGATGTCGTCGCCGTGCGCGACGACAACGACCAAGGGGCCCTGCGCGTGAGCCGCCAGAGTGGCTGCCACCAGCGCGCAGCTCGAGCCCCAGACGCCGCCCAGGGCGGCGCCGTGCCCTGCGGCCAGACTCGCCAAAACCTCGGCGAAGCCCGGCTGTCCTTCAAGGCGGCCGACCAGATCCATCAATCGGTCCGACGCCCCGGGTATGGCCTCTACCTCGGCACTCATTCGAGGAGAATTCTAGTCGGACCCGAGCGGGGTGCAAAGAGAAGTAACCGGTTGCCAAAAAAAGCGCTGTCGCCGAACAGCCGGCTCCGGCGGGAGGCGGGCGGTGTTAAATCTTCAAGGAGTGACCCCGACAGATTCAGCCACGCCTGACGGATACTGACCAACTTGTAATCTGGCAGAAAAAAACCAATTTCACGATCGAGCGTAAGATTAACTGAAGCGAACCGTCGTTTCCCATGAAGGGAGGCCCCCCATGCGATTGCCCATCCTCGGAATTTGTTTGGCCCTTCTGGTGGCGCTCGTCATCCCGCAGGCAGCGTTTGCCCGGGGTGGTGGGCATGGCGGCGGCGGGCACGGCGGCGGCGGACATGGCGGTGGGCACGGCGGCGGGCATGGCGGTGGCCACCACGGCGGCGGACACGGGGGCGGGGGCGGTGGTCATTACGCCGGAGGACATCATAGCGGTGGACATTCCGGGGGTGGGCACCATGCTGGCGGCGGCAGTTACCACGGGGGAACGTCCGCTGGTATGGCCCAGCGAGGCAACGCCGGAAGAAATGGGTCGCAAAGTTTTGCCCAGCACCACTTCGGCAACTCGGGACAGGGCTCGTTGAACGGACGGACCGGAAACGTCAACTTCAACCGCAACAATTCGGCCTTCGTCGGCAACAATTCGGTGTTCGGCAATCACGGTAATGGCTACCGCCACCGCTACGGATACGGCGGCTACGGCGGGTATGGCGGTGGCTACGGCAGCGGCTATGGAGGGTACGGTGGCTACGGGGGCGGCTATGGCGGATACGGCGGTTACGGCCGCGGTTACGGCTACGGGCCCTTCTTTGGTTTCTGGCCTTTCTCCGGTTATGGCTATGGCGGCTACGGGGGGTACGGTGGTTATGGCGGGTACGGCGGCTATGGCGGGTACGGCTACGGCAACAACGGATACGGGTACGGCTACGGCAATAGCGCATACGCCTCGGCGCCGGTGAATGCGGCAGCCGGTCAGAATTCCCCGCAGGCTGGCACCGATTATGCCTCACAGGGGGAGGCGGATTTTCGAGCCGGACGTTATCAGCAAGCCGTTGACGACTTTCGGCATGCACTGGTCGATGATCCGCAGAATGGCGGCATCCTGATGCTGATGGGACAGGCCATGTTCCAAACCGGCGAATTCCGCATGGCCGCCGGGGCCACGGAGATGGCGATGGGCCTGTTGCCCGAGGAGAAGTGGGGTGCCATCATCGAAAATTACCCGCAGCTCTACGGCAACGTCCAGGACTACACGAATCAGGTGAAGTCTTTGGAAGCGGCCCGCAACGCCAAGCCCGACGACCCGGCACTGCGGTTCCTGCTTGGCTTCAACTTCGGCTACCTTGGCTATCCCCAGCAGGCCGTTACCGAGTTGGCCAAAGCCGTGCAACTCGACGGCCGAGACCCGGCAGCGCGGGAAACTGCACGACATCTTTGCAGCCAAGATCGGCGCTCCTCAAGTCGGCCCGGTGCCGAAATCGGAGCAGCCGGCGACGGCTCCTGCGCCTGGCGCAGTCCAGCCATCGACCATGTCACCGCTGGGAACCGGTTCTCTGCTGGGCAAGCCGGTTCACTGGGAATGACTCTGGTCTGGTGGGCGCCGAAAACACCATCGGTTTGAGCCGGTGGGGTCGGTTCCTAGGGCCTTGTCCCTGCCACAGCCCGGTTCGGCCGCAAGGCGGGTCGCCGCCATTGCCGGCCGCGCGCTCGAAAGCGGCCGTTTGCTGCCCAAATTGGTTCCGGATAGTCCAGCCGGGCGAGTTGCAGACCGGCGAAACTGTGCAACTTGTAATCTGGCACAAGACCTGCACCCAAACGCGAGCGTAGAATAGATGTGTGGCAATTCAATCTCTTCTGCTCGGGGGGGGCCGGTCATGAGATTACGTACTTGGGGACTAACTTTGGCCTTTCTGGCGGCATCCATCATGCCGCAAGCCGCGTTTGCCCACGGTGGCGGTGGCGGTGGCGGTGGACATGGCGGTGGTGGTGGCGGTCATGGTGGCGGTGGCGGCTTTCACGGCGGCGGAGGTTACGGCGGCGGTGGTTATCGCGGCGGCGGAATGTACGGGGGCGGTATGAACGGCGGCGGGATGAGCCGCGGCATGTACGGCGGCGGGATGAATGGCGGCGGAATGAACGGACGCGGGATGAACGGCGGCATGAACGGCGGGATGCGATCGCAAAATTTCGCCCAGCGCAACTTCGGCAACAGCGGTTCCGCAATGGGGCGCAATGGCACTGCCAACATGAACCGCAACAATTCGGTGTTCTTTGGCAATAACTCGGCCTTCGGCAATTACGGCCGCGGCGGCTATGGCCGAGGTAACGGCTATGGTGGGTACGGCGGCTATGGTGGGTACGGCGGGTACGGCGGCTATGGTGGATACGGTGGCTATGGCGGCTTTGGCTTCCTGCCGTTCTTCGGCTTCGGGTTGGGATATGGTATGGGCTATGGCATGGGTGGCTATGGCGGGTATGGTGGCTATGGCGGATACGGTGGGTATGGTGGCTACGGCGGCTATGGTGGCTACGGCGGCTATGGCGGATACGGCTACGGCAACAACGCGTACGCTTCCGTAGGTCAGCCGACCGATGCCTCGATGCAGGCCGGGCTCGATTACGCCACGAAGGGCGAGGCCGACTTCCGGGCCGGACTTTACCAGCAGGCCGGTGTCGATTTTCGCCATGCGATGGTCGACGATCCGCAAAATGGCGGCATCCTGATGCTCATGGGACAGTCGCTGTTCCAAACCGGCGACTATCGCATGGCTGCCGGTGCCACGGAGATGGCGATGGGCATGTTGCCCGAGGATAAGTGGGGCACGGTGGTGCAGAACTACAAACAGCTCTACGGCAACGTGCAGGATTACACCAATCAACTACGCTCCCTGGAGTCGGCCCGCAACGCCAAGCCCGACGACCCTGCGCTGCGCTTCCTGCTCGGATTCCACTTCGGTTATCTGGGTTACCCGACGCAGGCCGTGCGCGAGTTGGATAAGGCAGTGCAGTTGGAAGGCCGTGACCCGGCGACGCGCAAGCTGCATGACATCTTCGCGGCCAAGGTCGGCGTCCGCAAGTCGGCCCGGCGCCGAAGTCGGAGCAACCGCCAACGCCTCCGTTGCCGGGTGCCGGCCAACCCTTGCTGAATCCGCCGACGGGGGCGCCAGATCCCTGCCCGCGAGACCGAGAGTTGATGGCGACCTCCGCGATGCGGCGGTAACCTTCACGAAAAGAACAAGCCCAGGGACCGTAATCCCTGGGCTTGTATATTTTCCGGACGGCGAAGATTTCTGGCAAAGGGCGCGCCTCGTCGGCGGTCAATGCGGCGCCGTCAAACGACCCGGGTCACGCCGGGCACGGCCACTGGATAGAAGCCGTTGGCGTCGGGGACAACCGGCGGCGTGGCCTGGAACGAGTACTCCTGCGGCACCAGGCTGATTGGCGAATTGATCGCGTCCTTCCATTCGACGACCTTGCCGCCGTAAGTTGCCATGCGGCCCAGGATCGAAGTCATCGAGCTGTGGGCCCCGTATTCGGCCTCGTTGATCGGATTGCCGCTGCGGATGCTGGCAAACAAATCTTCGTGCTCGGTCTGATAGCCGCCGCCGTGCTTGCCGCTGAAACTGCCAATCGGCGGAGCCGGGCGACTTGATGTACTGTCGCCGCCGATGTCGGAGTAGCCCTTGGTGCCGTGGCGTGCTCGGTCGACCGAGTCCCAGCAGCCGGGAATGTGGCGGCATTGGCTGAACATCCGCGAGCCGTCGGCGTATTCGAACTCGACGCAGTGATGATCGAAGATTTCGCCGTAGTCCTTGCCCTTGCGCACCTCGCGGCCGCCCATGCCGTTGGCCTTGACCGGCGGCCTTGCCCTTCAGCCAGTTGATGACGTCCAGGTTGTGGATGTGCTGCTCGACGATGTGATCGCCGCAGAGCCAGGTGAAGTAGTACCAGTTGCGCATCTGGTATTCCATTTCGGTCTGGTCCGGCCGGTCTTGGCGCGGCTTGACCCACGACGCCGGCGCCGTTCCAGTAGACGCGGGCGGCAGACGATGTCGCCGATGGCGCCGTCCTGCAACCGCTTGATGGTTTCGATGTAGTCGGCCTGATGGCGGCGCTGCAGGCCGACGCCCACGCGCCAGGTTCTTCTTCTTGGCCTCTTCGGCCGCGGCCAGCACCTGGCGCACGCCGGCGGCGTCGGTCGCCACCGGCTTCTCCATGAAGACGTGCTTGCCGGCCTTGACGGCGGCCTCGAAATGAATCGGGCGGAAGCCCGGCGGCGTGGCCAGAATCACCAGGTCGACGCCCGAGTCGAGCACCTTCTTGTAGGCGTCGAAGCCGACGAACTTGCGTCCTCGGGCACGTCGACGCGGTCGCCTACTTCGTCCTTGCAGATCCGTTGCAGGCTGCCGTTCGAGGCGGTCCTCGAAGGCATCGGCCATCGCCACCAGCTTGACGTTGCCTTCTGGTGCTCAGCGCCTGGTTGGCGGCGCCGGTGCCGCGGCCGCCGCAACCGATCAGGCGCGATCTTGATCGTGTCGTCGCCGGCGGCATGGGCGGTGCGGGCGATCGACAAGCTGCCGGCCAATGCCGGCCGCCGACGACGGCGCGTCGAGGTCTTGAGGAAATCGCGGCGGACCGGGCGCCGGCGGGATCGCTTGCGGACGGTTCGTCGCTCATGGTCAGTTCTCCGGAGAAAGGAGATGGGTGCAGCAGAGCGACCTGCAGATCGGTCCATCGAGGGCCGAGGGGCGCAAGCGCTGCGATCGATTTACATGCATAGTCGCGCTGTCGCCGGTCCTGTCGTCCGCACAAGCTTTCCAGTTCTTGCTTTCTTCGGCCGTCGGCTCGTTGCAGCGGACGCACCACGCGGAAGCCGACGAACTAGCGCGTCGGTGAAATACCAGATGCTTTGCGGCAATTGCGGATCTTGCTGCTTCCATGTCGTTGTGTCGAAGCCCGCGCGCGCGGCGCTGCGCAGGCCGGCTCGGATCGTCATCCCACGAGCCGCCGCGCACCACTTGCGGATAACCAGCTTGGGCAGCGCCAGCGGATCCATCGACCAGTCTTGCCGGCAAACTTCTTGTAGAAGTCGGCCGATATACTGGTCGAGCGTCCATTCGGCCACGTTGCCGTGCATGTCGTACAGGCCCCAGGGATTGGGCTTCTTCTTGCCGACCTTGTGATACGTCGTCGTTGCTGTTGTCGAAGTACCAGGCATACTCGCCGAGCTCCGCCGGGTCGTCGCCGAACGAATAGGCCGTCTTCGTGCCGGCCCGGCAGGCGTATTCCCACTCGGCCTCGGTCGGCAGCCGATAGTAGCGGCCCGTCTTGGCGCTGAGCCATTTGCAATACTTCTTGGCCGCGAGCTGCGTCATGCAGATCGCCGGATAGCCTTCCTTGCCCATGCCGAAGGTCATGTCCGTGTAGGGCTTGGTCGGCCGGTCACCGCGTCGGCCGCCTTGTCCAGGTCGCTGGGTTCGACGATTGTTGACCTGCCGCCGCTGAATGTCGAGGTTGAACGTCCAGATCTCGTACTCGTTCCAAGTCACTTCGCACTTGCCCATCCAGAACGGCTCGATCTCGACTTCGTGCTGCGGCCCCTCTTCGGCTTGTGCCCGGCTCGCCGTCGGGGCTGCCCATCAGGAACTTGCCGCCGGGATCGGCACCATGTCGAAAACGACTTCGGTGTTGGCGATCACGTCGGTGTAGGGCTTCATTTCCGCGGCCGTCTTGGCGTCGGCATTCGGCACCTTGCGCAGGTCGAGCGGCGCGTCGTCTGCCAGAGCGTGGAGGCAGGTCAGGATCGAACCGGCTGCCAGCAGTGCCACAAACACGGCTCGCGGTTGCAACCAGCCCGGAGTTCGATTTACGCTACACATGGAGAGCATCCTTCACTATGCATCGCGGGCGGCCGGAGCTGTTGTTTGGCAGACGGTGGTTTCTCGGGCGGGACGCCAGCGTGTCGGCTGGGGAGGACGGCAGGCAATGGATACACTGACCAATGCGAATCGTTGCCTCAGGGCACGACGCCAATTGCCGGATCGACAGGCCAGCTGGCTGGCGGGCCTGCTGTCCACGATCTGCGTGCTGGCACTCGGTAGCCCATCGGCCGCTGGCGACGACCGGTTCGAGTACACCCGAACCAAAATGGGCGCACCGTTTAAGCTCGTATTCTATGCTCCGGACGAATCGGCTGCAAATCGGGCGGCGGAGGCCGCCTTTCAGCACGTGGACGTGCTGAACCGGATTTTCAGCGATTACGATCCCGAGAGCGAGCTGAGCCGTTTGAGCCGAACTGCGCCCACCGCCCGGGCGGTGAAATTGAGCGATCCGCTGTGGCGAGTCCTGGAACGCTCTCAGGAACTGGCGGTCGCTTCCGACGGCGCGTTCGACATCACCGTGGCCCCCTATGTGCGGTTATGGCGGCGTGCCAGGCGGATCCATGAGCTGCCGGGTGCCGAGCGGCTCGAGCAAGCTGCCCGCGGCCGTCGGGTTCCAAAACCTGAAACTCGATCCGGAAGCGCAAACCGCGATGCTGCTGCGGCCGCAGATGGTGCTCGACCTGGGGGGCATCGCCATGGGCTACACGGTTGACGAAGTGCTGGCCGTCCTGGCGAAACAGGGCATCCGTCGTGCGCTCGTCGACGCCAGCGGCGACATCGGCGTCGGCGATCCGCCGCCCGGCAAGGCCGGCTGGAGGGTCGGAATCGCTCCCTTGCGCACCGATGCGGCCCCCTCGCGCTACGTCGAGTTGGCCAATCGAGCGATCAGCACGTCGGGCGACGCCTTTCAGCACGTCGATATTGGCGGCAAACGCTATTCACACATCGTCGATCCCCGCACCGGCCTGGGACTGACGGACAGCTCGAGCGTTACGGTCATCGCCGACCATTGCTTTACGTCCGACGGCCTGGACACGACCGTGAGCGTGTTAGGACCGGAGAAAGGGCTGGCGCTCGTCGCCAAGACGGGCGGTGCCGCAAGTCTTGATCCTGCGGATGGAAGACGGCAAGTTGGCGACCTACGAATCGCCGGGCTTCAAAGAGTTCGATGCTCCGCCCGCCGGGGAGAAATGAGCCCAAGGGAAATCCGTCCCAGGCGATCGAGATGAACACGAAGAAGAACGGAGAATGGCCACAAAAAACACCAGAAGACACAAAAAGTCCGAAGAGGTGAGCCGAGGCTAGCCGGCTGCTTTCCGCTGTCGTTTTTCGTGCCTTTTTGTGTTTTTTGTGGCCATTCTTGTGCTCGTCCGTTCGTGGCAATTTCACTCGCTTACGACTCGTCGCCGGCCCGCAGCCACGGCGTGATCGTCGGCGTGTAGCTGAGGATTTCGTGTGGCTTGAAATACAGCTCAATCTCGCGGACCGCCGCGTCTGGTCCGTCGGAGGCGTGGACCAGGTTCATCTGCCGGCTGGAGCTGAAGTCGCCGCGGATGGTGCCGGGCGCAGCCTTCAGCCCGCTGGTCGCGCCGAGCATCTCGCGGACCACGCGAACTGCCTCCAGGCCTTCGATGACGGCCGCCACGATCGGCCCGCCGGTGATGAATTGCTCGAGCGTTGGATACCAGCTCTTTTGAACGTGTTCGGCGTAGTGCTGTTTGGCCAGATCCGGGGTGATCCGCATCAGCTTCAGGGCCACGACGTTGAAGCCTTTGTCCTCGAATCGGCTCAGGATGCGGCCGGCCAACCTGCGTTGGACACAGTCGGGCTTGAGCAGGATCAGGGTGCGCTCCATGACGGTCTCTCCGCTGGGTTTTTTTCGTTCCGGTCGTTAAGGTGGCGAATTGTAGAGTAAATGGGACCGGTTCTCAACCTGGGAGCGGAGCGGCCCGCCGGTGCATTGGCCGCCCCCCTGGCTGCGCACCTAGAATGCTCGACCGACCCGTCGTATGGCAAAATGGGAAACCCGCCTCGATTGATGAGCGCTCGCACGCCTGTTCCCGAAGTGCTGGATCTCGGCAACTTTCGCCCGTTGGGCGAATGGTTGAATTTTCTCACACACGCGCTGGGGCTGCTGCTCAGTCTGGCCGCGGCCGCTGTGCTGATGCGAGCGGTTTGGAATTGTGGAGATCCAGCCTTGGTGGCCGGCTGCGGAGGCTACGCGGCCGCGTTGATCGCCGTGTATGCCGCCTCGACCCTGTCGCACGCGTTTCATCGGCCGAGGCTACGCCACTTTTTCCGGACCTTGGATCAAGTCTGCATCTTCTTCTTGATCGCGGGGAGTTTTACGCCCTGGGAGCTGACTTATTATCGCCACGGCTGGGGTGCCGTCCTGCTGTCGGCGATCTGGCTGCTGGCCGTTTGCGGGGCCCTGTTCAAGTTGCTCGTTAAAGGCCTGGATAACGTGGCCACGGCCGGTTATGTGCTGCTGGGTTGGCTGCCGATCTTGGCGATCAAGCAGATTCTGGAGCGGATGCCTGCGGGGGCCATCGGCTGGATGCTGGCCGGCGGCGTGCTGTACACGCTGGGCACGTGGTTTTTGCATCGCGACGTGCGGCTTTTCCGTACTATCATGCCGTTTGGCATTTGTTCGTGATTGCAGCCGACGCCTGTCACTTTGTCGGCGTGATGTTGTACGTGGTGCCAAGGGGGGGAGGATGAAGGCGGAAGGAGGAAGGATGAAGGCCGGACGAGCAGGCCATTTCTTGTCCATCTTGCTCGCAGTTCCTCCTTTCCCGCTTCCTCAGTTCGCCTGCCGCGGCGCGGAAAAAGCTGGCCCGGCGCGCCCGGCTCCGTTATTCTGTTGAGCACGTGAAGTCCCCAGACCATCGCCTTGAAAAACGTACGGAGATCGTTCATGCCACGTCGCAGCCGGAGGATCGGGTTGGTTTGCTTGCTGTTGTTGGCAGTCGCCGGCGCCATGCGGCTGTCGATGCGCGATACGGCCACATCGATGACCGGCGCCGCCCAGGAGTTCTTGCAGTCGCTGGGCGCCGAACAGCAGGCCAAGGCCACGATGGCCTTCGACGATCCGCAGCGGACCAATTGGAATTTCATTCCGCTGGACAAGCGCAAGGGCCTGCAAATCAAGGAAATGGACGCCCCGCAGCGCAAACTGGCGCTGGCGCAGCTGCTGCAGCGCGGATTGAGCGAGATCGGTTACGGCAAGGCCACGCAAATCATGAGTCTGGAAGTGCTGCTGCGCGAACTGGAGAAGAGCAAGACCGGCACGCCGCTGCGCAATTCGGAGCGGTATTACTTCACCATCTATGGCCAGCCCAAGGAAGACGGCCGCTGGGGTTGAAGCGCGGAAGGGCATCACCTGTCGTTCAATTTCGTCGTCGATGGCGGCCAGGTCATCTCGACTCCGTCTTTCTTCGGCGTCAATCCGGCACTGGTCATGGAAGATTACGGCGTGGCTCCGGCGAAAGGCACCCGCGTTCTGGCTCAGGAGGAGCAATTGGGCTTCGACCTGCTGCATTCGCTCGACCCGGAGCGGCGCGAAAGTCGCGGTGATTGCCGACAAGGCGCCGGCCGAAATTCTTACCGCCGGCGGCGCCCAGCCCAAAAAGACCGATCTGGCCGGCATTGCCGGCGGCAAACTGAACGCCGAGCAACGCAAGACGTTCGAGACGCTCCTGGAGACGCACGCCCGCAACATGGCGCACTGAATTGAGCACCGCGCGGCTGGCCGAGATTCACGAGGCCGGCCTGGATGCGATCCACTTTGCCTGGGCCGGCGCCGACAAGCCGGGAATCGGCCATTATTACCGCATCCAGGCACCCACGTTCGTGATCGAACTGGTCAACGTCCAGCCCGATGCGGCCGGCAACCTGGCCAACCACATTCACCTGGTCTGGAGAAGCTTGCAGGATGACTTCGGGCTGAAGCCGTAGCCCGGGCCGCATCCTGCCCGGGCCGCGGCGGGGTTCGTCCTGAATGTCCTGGCGGTGCACAACGTTCCGCCGGCGCCGCACTCCGCGGCGGTTTCGCCCTACAAGTACATGCCGACGAAGCCGCCGGACTGGTCGACCTGCGCCTGGATCTGCTGGATGCGTTTGACCGTCTGGGCCAGATCACCGGCCGCGATGTAGCGGTTGAATTCGACCGTCACGGCCCGGCGCACCGTCTCCCAGAACCAGGCCACGACCGGCTCGGTGAGCCAATCGCAGGTTTCGCGCACGAGCTCGATTTCGAGCTGGCAATGCTGGGTGCGCTGATCGGTCGGATCGGTCAGGACGGTGCCTTCGAATTGAAATTCCAGCCGCCCAACGTCCGGATCGTTGGTCAGATGGAACTTGCAGCCGGCGTTGTAGAGATAATAGGAGTTGTGCGAGCCGTGCGTTTCGATGGCCCGTTTGATCCGTTCGCATCGCGCACGGTACTTGGGCGAGGCGTCGATCGGAATGTCCAGCCTGGTCACGCTGCGCAGCGGCAGGCAATCGAATACAACGTCGACGTAGCGGTCCATAATCCCAACCTCGTCCGGCCCCGAGCCGCTACTGCGGCCGGCTGGCCACGTTGGCCTCGGCTGGCGACGCCTGTCGATAGCCGATTACGGCCCAGCCGCCGTCGGTTTGGACGTGGGCGGCCCACAACTTTCCGGCGTTCTTCCACTTGCCGGGCAATTCCAATCCCTGGGGCTCGATCGTTTCCGGAAACAGCTTGGAGAATTTCTTCTTCAAGATCGTTTTCAGCGTGACGACTTTGATCGATTGCTGGCCCTGGGTCGGCGGGTTGAGGTCCAATTCCCCCTGGCGGACCAGTCGATAGCCCTGGTCTTGGCGCTCGGTCTTGTACCGCGCCGTGACATACATGGAACCGTACTTGTTTTGGCCCTTTTCGCCGGTGGTGTAACCCTTGCCGCGGATGACGATCTCCATTCCGCCGTCGCGCAGCGAGACGCTCACCGGCCGGAACTTTTCGAACGTGATCGACCAGGGCTCCTGGTCGTCCTGGTCTTTGAGCTGATCGGGCAAGGATCCCCGCAGCTCGATGATTTTCTTGCGCACGTCCTCGTCGTGCAGCGTAACACCGGACAGAACCTGCGCGGCCAGATTGTTGGCGGCCGATTCGTGCATCCGCACGGCCAGATCGAAGGCCGACTCGTCCAATTCCGGCGGTGCGCCCGGGGCCCCCAGTTGACCGTCGTTCGCCTCAAGCACGGTCACGTGCATGAACTCCCGGGTGGTGCTGAAATCGAACACCGAAGGAAACAAGTGCTGCCGCACCAGCGGATTGCGGAACTTTTCCAGGAAGTCGCGGCTGGCTCGGCCCAAGTCGGCGGCCGCTTCCTGATTCAGCCGGTTGCGAACCCGGGCGACTGCGTGCTCGGAGGCGATCTGCTCGGCCTGTCCTTTGCCCTCGGCAACCTTGCGCTGCGCGATGTTGTTGACCAGGCCACCAGCCCGGCCGGCCGCGACGCCGGTGATCCGGGTTTTGGTTACGGCGGCCGCGGTGGCCGGTAGATTACGGATTCCCGTGGCATCGATCATCACACGCTTGCGGCCGCCGATTTGGGTCGTGCCCTGCGAGTAGATGGTCGCCGGGCCGTTCAGGCCCACCGTCTGCGAATAGGTCGAGCCAGAGAGCATGATGTCGAACACGGCGCAGGTTGGCGTCCGGCACCAGCTCCACTTTCAAATGCCCGACCGTGTGTCCTGTGCCGCTGATCTGCGTGCCGGCGATGTTGTCGCGCAGGGGGAAACGTCGTCCACAAGACGTGCGATGCCGGCGCCGACGATTTGCGACTTGGCGGCCACGTACAAATTGGGGCGGTCGAACGCGCAGTCGGATCGCACGGACCAGTTTTCCGGCTTGATGCACTTGATTCAGCCATCCTAACCGCTGGTTGATTTCCGCTGCGGCTTCTTCTCCCGGCGTATTCGTATACTTGCCGAGCCACTCCGCCAGTCCGCCGATTTCGGTCTCATACTGCTTGGCCAGATCGTCCGTAGCCGCGGCCGTCAGCAGTTGCCGGTAGCCGCCCAGCGCGGTGCCGGCGGCGCGCACTTCCGAGGTCTCGAGACCGGGCTTGTCGGCGTCGAAGCGGGCCGCGATCTTCGTTAACAATTCGCGATCCGGCGCAACGCCCGGCTGCGATTGAGCCAGCAGGTCCGCAAGCAACAGGTACTTTTGCCAACCCGCGCCATTGGCCCCCAGGCGGCCGAAATGAGCGTTCAGCTCGCTGCTCTTGCGCAGCAATTCGGCGCGAGCTTGCTCCAGATCCTGTGAACCGATCGGATGAAACTGGGTCGCGGCATCCTTCACGGCATCGCCCAGGGCCGCAGGGCCGGGCAAGCTCAAGTCGTCGACCCAAGCGCTGAGACTTGTTTGCAGCTTTGCGAACTGGGCCAGTTCCAGGCCCTTTGCCCCGCTGTTTAGTTTGGTCAGCACCTGGGTCAGCGGGAAGGTCGACCGGGCCGGAACGTTCCAGCTCGCGATGCAGCACGCCAAGATCCAAATACTTGCCCCACTGCACGCCGACCGGGCCGGACCCCAGCCAGGACTCGAGTTGCTTCAAAGCGGACGCGGTTTCGGCCTTGGCGTCTGGCTGGGCAGCCGCCGAGAAACTCGGGGCGAGCACAATCAACACGAGTGCCAATGCAGAGCGTACGAGTCGCATCGCTGAACCCTCCTGGTTAATACGGACGATGTGCCGCCGGTGAGACAAGAAAAACTCCCCGCTTTATTAGCATAAATGACCCGCCGCATGCTGCCCGAACTCGCAAACTCCTCAGGCTTTGCAGCATAGTCACTGGCCGGTCAAAAAAAAACCCGAGTCTTGGGCTTTGCCGCTTCATCTGCCTAATCGGAAATAGCTAGCCAAACCCCCCAGACGGCGTAGTTGGTGGTTGCATTCGCCCGGCCGGGCTGGCACCATAGGGGTCTTGGATCCATCCAGCCTTGGCAGGCGGTTGAAAAGCGAGTGGGTGGCCGGGGATGATTGCGGCCCCCGGCGCCGCGGGCAATTTGCCCAGTGGTGCGTCTCGTCTTTTCAGCGGTCGGCCGGCCTGCCGAGAACGACCTACCCTCCGCTCGATTGCAGCCGCAAGCCCCGTGCGGCCGCCGCCCCAGCGGAGATCCAAACCAAAGCTGCTGGCGTGCCGGAAGCGCACGCCGCCTAGCCGGTATGAAGATTGACCCCTGGGAGATTGACGAAAATGAAATATCGTACTTTGTATCTCGCTATCGCCCTGATCCTGGGGTTGCTCTTGGCTCTGGGAATGGGGGTACTCGAGAAACATCGCTACGCCGCACAAACCGTGGCAAGTCCGTCCACGAAGGTCGAGCGAGCGGGGATTGCCAGCGGGAAATCCTTGGCCACGCCGGCCGCCGAGGTCCAAGCGGTTTCCCAGGCCGAACCTGCCGCCGAGGCCCAATCCGCCGGAAAGCCCGACTTAACGGCCGAACACGCTATCCGGGCGGCCGAAGCGGATGATTTGGGCAGCACGTCGGCGAGCGAACTGCCGGACGCTCCGGCGACCGCCAGCGAGCCAACGACGGCCGATCCGGACATCGACGCGCTGGTCGAAGGCCTCAATCCCACGCCGCCGGAATACCTCGCACAGCTGTCGGATGGCGGAGCAGACTCGCGGGATGCTGCCGGCGCCGAAGGCGCGATCTCAAAGCTGCACGTCGTCGAAAAGCCGGTCCCGGAACCAGAACTTTACTGGTACGACGATTATGCAGACGCCTGGGCCGAAGCCAAGGAAGATGGCCGGCTGCTGTTCGTGTATTTTTTCGACTCTCAGCCCAGTGCCACGCGGCGGTCGTTCGAAGCCCAGACGCTGGCCAGACCCGACATCAAGGCCAAGTTGGCCGAATTCGTACTGCTGAAGCTATCCGTTGACGGAAAGATTTCGTCCGGCGGCCGGTCCCTGACGCTGCTGCGGCACCCCGCGTTCGCCGAGATGCTGGGCCGGCAAGGAATCGCGATCATTGACCTTGCGCATCGCAAGGCGGAATACTACGAGCACGTGGTGAGCACGTTTCCGTTCGTCCGGGGCAAGTATTATCGCGGGCCGGCCGTCGACGCCATCCTCTCGCTGCCGCCCGGCAGCTTAACCCAGCGCACGATGATCTACGCCGTGCGGACGCATCCCGAGGCGCCGGCCAGCACCCAGGGCAAGTTCCACAACGTGCTGGCCGAAGAGGCCAAGCTGCAGTCCGACTACCAGGCGAACATCCTGGTCCAGGGGCACCAAAACTGGGAGAACCGTTTTCACCGCATCAACGCCCGGCTCCAAGGCGCGACGGCCGAAGAAGTGGTCGCCGAAAGCTGGCCGAACGAAAGCCTGGTCGACGCTTGCGTCGATTGCGTCGATAGCTGGCGGCAATCACCCGGCCATTGGAACAAGGTGCGCTCACGTCATCCGCTGTTCGGCTTCGACATCAAACGGGGCCGCAACGGCATTTGGTATGCCACCGGCATCTTCGGCCGGCGCTGAGCGGGTGGTGCGGTCTGTGCTGGTTTTATGGGCCAGTCAGACCGTGCGCGGCAGCGACGTTGCCAAAATTCACCATGTTGCCAAAAGAGCATGGTAGTTTTCAGGTAGAGGGGTAGTTCCCCGTCCTGAGAACCGGCCGCTTTTTGCGCAACATGGTTACGGCGTTTACCTGCCATCGATCGGGCCGGCGCTTGGGCGTCCTGGGGGTGCTCTGCGCTGGCACTGGGCGGCTGCTCCAATGGCGTCTGCTGCCTGAGCGGCCGCTGCTGTTTGCCGCGGATCGATCCGACGGGCGATCACATCTTTGTGCATGGAAATTCGACCCCGCCTCCGGCATTGCCGGTCGTCGTCGGCCCGCCGATCACGGCGCCGGTGGTGGCGCCGCCGGCCCCCCCGCCGCCGGTTGTTGTGCCTTCTCTGCCGCCGGCAGTGGCCACAGTTGCGCCTGTGCCGCCGGCCGCCGCTGTGATGGTACCCCAGCAAGGCGATGCGCTGGGCTCGATACGGGTTGCGCCTGTGAACAGCGAAGTCATCATGATCGCCACGGTGGTCAACCAGCAGGGTAGCACGCTACCCGGCGAGCGTGTGGAATGGACGATTGCTCAAGGCGGCGTGGGTCAGTTCGTCTCGCCCGGCAAACGCGGCGCCTTGGATTTCGTGGATCTGCTCCGCGGACTGCCGCAGAAGGTCAATAACACGTACGTCGTCAATTCGACCGTTACGTTCAACACGGCCGTCGATCGCGGCACCGCGAATCCGGCCGACGACGTGCCGATTCGCAGTGGCCAGGCCTGGGTCACCATCAGCTCGCCGGTCGAAGGCAGCACGTTCGTCACCGCATTTGCTCCGGCCGTCCGCGGTTGGGATCAGCGGCAGCAAACCGGCACCATCTACTGGATCGACGGCCAATGGACTTTTCCGCCGCCAGCCGTCAACCCGGCCGGTGCGCGGCTGGGCCTG
The DNA here is from genome assembly GCA_963699445.1 of uncultured Planctomycetia bacterium. Classification (GTDB taxonomy): domain Bacteria; phylum Planctomycetota; class Planctomycetia; order Pirellulales; family PALSA-1355; genus CAWCAX01. The sequence continues at coordinate 454,178 of CAVOTX010000007.1, read as the reverse complement.
ACCACGACGCTCAACCGACACACCGACGGCTCGCCGCTGGCCGGCTGGATCGTGAGGTACGAGATCGCCGGCGGGCCGGACGCCGGGTTCGCCCCTGACGGCAGTTCGGCCATCGAGCTGATCAGCAGCGATAGCGGCCAGGCCACGGCCGAGATCTTTCAGAAATCGGCCACACCGGGCAGCAACCCGATCAATATCCAGGTGATTCGACCCGCGGGCTCCGGCGGACCGGCGCGGCGCGTCGTGGTCGGCACAGGGTCGACGACGGCGACTTGGACGGCGACGGACATTTCGCTGCGCACGACCGGCCCGGCTCAGGCGGGCGTCGGCTCCGTGGCGACCTATCGCATCGAAGTCACGAATCCGGCGGCCACCGCGGTTCACGATGTGGTCGTCACCGACCAGGTTCCCTTGGGGCTGGTTTTCCTCAACAGCAATCCGGCCGCGGGCAATTCCCCCAGCGGCCAGGAGTGGCAGATCGGCGACTTGGGCCCGCAGCAAACTCGGGTGATTGAAGTCAACCTGAGAGTCGAGCAGGCCGGCAGCCTCAGCTACTGCGCCAGTGTCACCGCAGGCTCCGGGTTGACGGCCAAAGGCTGCGCGACCACCCAGGTCGGTGGTGGGCAGTTCGACGTGGCGGTCCGGGGGCCCGCGGCAGCCGAAGTGGGCACCGACGCCTCATTCACGATCGAAGTGACCAATCGCGGCGATGCGGCGGCCACCGGAGTCTTGGTTTCCGACCGATTCGATTCCGGTTTTCAGCATGCGGCCGCTGCCAGTCCGATCGAAGCCAATCTGGGCCAGATCGGACCGCACGAGACGCGGCGGATCGCGGTCACGTTCCACGTGACGCAAGCCGGTCAGCTTTGTCAGGAAGTCACCGTGACGGCCGACGGCGGGTTGCGGGGCGAATCGCGAAGTTGCCTCACGGCCAGCGACCGGGCCGGCGTGGCGCCCCCGCCGGCCGGCGCGCCCATCATCGTCGGACCGCAAAGCGGGGCAAATTCGTCGCAAGGTGGCCTGTCGCAAGGGGCGCCAACACCGGCCGTTCCACCGCCGGCCGTTGCCGTTCCGGCCATTCCTAAATCGACCCAGCCAGTCGGTGGCTCGCGGCTGAACGTTCGCATGACCGGGCCCGACAGTCGCAAGCTGGGCGAATCGGCCCAGTTCGTCATCACGGTGACCAATACGGGAGATACGCCGCTCAACAACGTCCTGGTGAGCGATGTGGCCGAGACCAGTCTCGAAATTGCCGGCGCGGAGACGGGCTTCGAGATCCGCGGCGGAGCGCTCGTCTGGACGATCGACGCGCTCGATGCCGGTCAAAGCAAGTCCTTCCGCGTCGATTGCCGCTGCGTCAAGGAGTCGACCCGGGCCTGCAACCGTGCCAGCGTCACCGCGGACGGCGGAACGACCGGCGGAGACGAAGCCTGCGTCGAGATCGTTGCCCAAGCGGCCGCTCCGGGCGCCCCGGCCGTTGCGGCGAGCAAACTGTCTGTGGCGGTGGCGGATCAGGCCGATCCGATTCGCGCCGGCGGCGACACGACGTATCAGATCGTCGTGACCAACAGCGGCGTCGGGCCGGCCAGGCAGGTGGCGCTGGCGGTGACGGTCTCGCCCGAAATGACGATCACCAAGGTGCAAACCAGCCCGGTGCGCGGCACGATGTTTCCGCGCAGCGTGCGCTTCACCCCGATTGCCGAAGTCCGAGCCGGCGAATCGATCACCTTCGAACTGCGCGTTCGCGGCGATCGGGCCGGCACCGGCAACCTGCACGCCGAAGTGACCAGCGATCGGGACAAGACCCCGATCGCGGCCGACGAATCGACGCAGATTCTGCAGTAGGGGCCAAGGCGCAGATTCGAGAATCCGAATTCGGAGATCGGAATTCGGACGGTCGAGCTGCCTGGTCAACCGCCGGAACGGTAAGGGCGGCCGATACTTCGCCACGCAGTTCATTCCCATTCGGGGTGCTGTTCCAACGGGGCCGCGCATTGGGTTACAATTCTGCGATGCCGCCGGTTTGCTGCGGATTGCCCCTTACGCCCCATGAATCGCCGAGGTGCCCCGTGCGATATCGCGCTCGATACGGTTATTGGCTTTGCCTCGCGCTGGTTTGCACGTCGGTGGCGGCGATTGCGGCTGCCGAAACCGCGACGCCCGAAACGACCCCGGCGACGATCGCCCGCTGCGGGGCTGGCTGGCTCGAAACGATCGATGGCTGTCGGGTCTTGCACCTCAAGGGCACGCCTTACGAGATCGGCTATCAGCACGGCGCGCTACTGAAACAGGACGTTCGCGAGAACATGCACTATCTGCTCGAGGTCAAAGGCACGACGCCCGTCAAAATCGGTCCGCTGCCGCTGTCGCCGCGAGCTGCCATCGAGTCGATCGTCAAGTTTCAAGAGCGCCACGTCCCGGCCAGATATTTCGAGGAAATGGAAGGTCTGGCCGCCGCTGCCGACATGCCGCTCAAGGACGTCCGGGCCGGCAACTTCATTCCCGAGCTATTCCATTGCAGCGGGTTTGCCGTCATGAACTCGGCCACCACCGACGGGACTTTGTATCACGGCCGCGTGCTCGACTACGCGGTCGATTGGCAACTCCAGGACCATGCCGTGCTGATCGTTTGCGAGCCGGCCGGCGAAATTCCCTTCGTCAACGTGAGCTACGCCGGCTTCATTGGCTCGGTGACGGGCATGAACGCCAGGCATGTCTCGATCGGCGAGATGGGAGGCCGCGGCCTCGGCCATTGGGACGGCGAGCCCATGGCCCTGCTGGTGCGCGACGTATTGCAGACGGCCGGCGATCTCGACCAGGCGATCGCCGTGTTTCGCGATCGTCCGCGAACGTGTGAATACTACTACGTGATCGCCGACGGCAACACCAACCGCGCCGTGGGCATGGAAGCCACCTGGAACAAGCTGAACGTGATTCAACCGGGCGAGGCCCATCCGCTGCTGCCGGCGGCCATCAAGGACGCCGCGCTGCTGTCGGCCGGCAGCCGCTACCAGGAACTGGCCCGTCGCACGCAGGAGGCGCATGGCAAGATCGACGCCGCCGCCGCGATGCGGCTGATGGATTGTCCCGTGGCGATGAAATCGAACCTGCACAACGCGCTCTTCGCGCCGAAGAGCACGGACCTCTGGGTGGCAAACGCTTCGCACGACAAAAAGCCGGCCGCCGAGCAGGAGTATCACAAGTTCAATCTGAACGAACTGCTGCGCGCAAGCCCGATCCCGCGGCGAAAGAGATTCCGCTGGTACTGGCCGAGGAAGCAGCCGAAGCGCCGTAACCCTGGCCTATTTCAAATACGAATCGCAAACCCGCACTTTTTCCCAATTGGGTTTGCTCTGGGTGACGAACTCCAGGTGCCGGGGCGCCGCTTGATAGTCGTCATGGGCTTGCCGGCTTTGGAAGACGACGTTCAAGGCCACGTCGAACTCCTGATCGTTTACCGGCCGCGTCAGGTCGCTGACCCGCGTGCCCACGGAAAAGTAAACCTGGCCCGGATGACCGGAAAGATATTTGTGGCAGGCGTCGACCAGCCGCAGCACGGCCTGTGGCGAGCGGTCCTTGAGGGTAAAGTAAACCATGTGGGCGAGTTGCTGAGCGGCCTGGGTTTCGGCGGGCATGCGGGCGTCTCCGGATGTGGAATCGTTCAGCGTGCGAGGATATCAGGGCCGCCAGCCGGCGACAAGTAATTGCCCGCTTGGACGCAACGGCACAGGCGCGGCAGCTTGAAAATAGGCCCGTAAACGCCGCATTCCGCCACAGCACCTGGGCGCGGGCGGCCGGGCGATTGTTTTCCGCGCCCGACTGCTTGCAAACGGCGGCGATCTCGGCTAATCCTTTAGGTTGAATTTCGAATGGAGCGAGCCGAAGTTGGGCTCAGCTTGGGCCCTTGTAAGCTTGGGAAGGCAACCGTCAACATGGCCGAAGAAAAGGCGGAAAAACCGCAGCCGGCGAAAACCGGCCAGCGCGTGCTGATCGTGGACGACGACGGAGAAATCGTCGAGTCGGTGAAATATGCCCTCGAACAGCGCGGATATGCCGTGCTGATCGCCCGCGACGGCAATCAAGGCCTGGCCATGGCCGAGCGCGAGGATCCCGACTTGGTGATCCTGGACATGATGATGCCCAAGCGGAGCGGGTTTCTGGTGCTGGAGAAACTCCGCCGCAGCCGCCCGGTGCCGCTACGCGTCATCATGATCACGGCCAACGAGGGAAGCCGGCACAAGGCCTACGCCGAGATGCTCGGCGTCGACGATTACATTCGCAAGCCGTTTGCCATGGATCGCCTGATGGAAAGCGTCGATCGACTGCTGGCGTAGCCCACCGGCAAATGCCCAATCCGGTGAACGACCCAGCGCCGCTGCCTGCGATGGAGTGGCTTGCGCATCGGCAAATTGCCGCTTCCGCGCTTGCAGAGCCAGGCGACGCTGCCGAAAAAAGGCCCTTCTGCGCCGAACGGCCAATACCGCAGGGGGGTATCGTGGTGCCGCAGTGGGCGTAAATGTCTGCCCACGCATAAATTTTCAGGCATTTGATGCGGGCCGGTGAATTCATATCTAAGCTGGCTTTGGATAGATACTTAGATGTCGTTGTTGATGCTGTCGGGCTAATCCTGTGCGCGCATTTGTACAAAGATTGCTATTGTCGACGGTTGCAGCTCTGACGATACTTTATAAGGAAGAGGTAGGAGAGGGGGCAAGCTAAGGATGGTTAGCCTCTTAGTACCTGCAATGCATAGGTAAAGTTTGCCTATTCATCCCGCCGCACCTCAGCTCCAGCGTTCTTTTCCAATTTTCTCTCTGTCCGGCACCCAGGGGATGTAGTTCGCAGTGAGGACTGCTGCGCATCTGCCTCCCAAGTGTGACGGAGCCTGCAAATTGTATGCGCGGATCGCTCCGCGCGCCAGGCAGAGGCGTTTTGGCGGATTCGATAAACCCGAGGAGTGAGACGGCAACTAAACATCTGTTCATTTTTTCCACTTGAACAGCGTTTGTTCCGGGTGAGGCGCGATTCGCCGGGCCCTGGCTTTCAGGGCAGCCTTCCGGCGATGGTCCAACCCATCGAGGAGGGAAATCTACATGAAAGCCGGACGCGAAATCATCTCCTTGGTGGCCGAGCGCCAAGATCTCGAACGGTTCCGCAAGAAGAACTGGGAAGGAACCTTCGAAGAGTATCTGGACATGGTCCGGGCGAATCCGCGCCTGACCCGCAATGCCTTCGAGCGTGTCTACGACATGATCCAGTCGTACGGCACCGAAACCTTCGAAGAGAACCGCGAGCGGCACACCCGCTACCGCTTCTTTGGCGATCCGGAGGACGGCGGCCGCGACGCGGTGTTCGGGCTCGACGAGTCGCTCAGCCAGTTGGCCAATGCTTTCAAAAGCGCGGCCCAAGGCTACGGCATCGAAAAGCGCGTGCTGCTGCTGCACGGTCCGGTTGGCAGCAGCAAGAGCACGATTGCCCGCTTGCTCAAGAAGGGCTTGGAGCGGTACAGCGCCATCGACGAGGGTGCGATGTACACGCTGGGCTGGTCGGTCGAGGGCAACGTCCAGTGGTGCCCGATGAACGAGGAGCCGCTGCATCTCGTGCCCGAACGCTTCCGCGAGGAAGTGGCCGCCAATCTCAACGTCGGGCTCGCTGAGGGCGCGGTCCGCGTGCGGATTCACGGCGAATTGTGCCCCTTCTGCCGCTACGTCTACACCGATTTGCGCAAGCATTATGGCGGCGACTGGACCCGGGTGGTGCAGGACGTACGCGTCAAGCGGTTGATCCTCAGCGAGAAGGACCGCATCGGCATCGGCACGTTCCAGCCCAAGGACGAGAAAAATCAAGACAGCACCGAACTGACTGGCGACATCAACTATCGCAAGATCGCCGAATATGGCAGCGACAGCGATCCGCGGGCGTTCAATTTCGACGGCGAGTTCAACGTGGCCAACCGCGGCCTGATCGAGTTCGTCGAAGTGCTCAAGCTGGACGTGGCGTTCCTCTATGATCTGCTGGGGGCCAGCCAGGAGCACAAGGTCAAGCCGAAGAAGTTCGCCCAGACCGACATCGACGAAGTCATTCTCGGCCACACCAACGAACCGGAGTATCGCCGGCTGCAGAACAACGAGTTCATGGAAGCGCTGCGCGACCGCACGGTCAAGATCGACGTGCCCTACGTCACCAAGTTGTCCGACGAAATCAAGATCTACGAGAAGGATTACAACCGCCGGACGGTCAAAGGCAAGCATATCGCGCCGCACACGATCGAAATGGCGGCGATGTGGGCCATCCTGACCCGGCTCGAAGAGCCCAAGAATGCCGGCCTGTCGCTGTTGCAAAAGCTCAAACTCTACAACGGCAAGAGCCTGCCCGGCTTCACCGAAGACAATATCAAGGAGCTCCGCGAGCAGGCCGTGAACGAGGGCATGCACGGCATCTCGCCGCGCTACGTGCAGGACAAAATTTCCAACGCCCTGGTCGCCCATCCCGAAGCGACTTCGATCAATCCGTTCATGGTCATGAACGAGCTCGAATCGGGCCTGAAACACCACACGCTGATCACCAGCGACGAGCTGCGGGCCAAGTATCGCGAATTGCTCGGCGTGGTCAAGGAAGAGTACGAGAACATCGTCAAGAACGAGGTCCAGCGGGCCATCGCGGCCGACGAAGACGCGCTCAAGCGGCTCTGCGCCAATTACATCGACAGCGTCAAGGCCTACACGCAGCGCGAAAAGGTCAAGAACCCATTCACCGGACAATACCAGGAGCCGGACGAACGGCTGATGCGGTCGATCGAGCAAAAGATCGATATTCCCGACAGCCGCAAAGACGACTTCCGTCGCGAGATCATGAACTATATCGGCGCCCTGTCGATCGACGGCCGGATGTTCGACTACAAGACCAACGAGCGGCTCTACAAGGCCTTGGAACTCAAACTGTTCGAAGACCAGAAGGACTCGATCAAGCTGACCAGCCTGGTCTCCAAGGTGATCGACGCGGAAACGCAAGCCAAGATCGACGTCGTCAAGTCGCGGCTGATCCGCGACTACGGCTACGACGACGAAAGCGCCACGGACGTGCTGAATTTCGTGGCCAGCATCTTCGCCCGCGGCGATGTGAAACACTAAGGGAAAGGCGGAAGGATGAAGGCGGAAGGATGAAGTGGGGCGCGCCTGGCGAGCCGCGGGGTTGATCCCCGCGGGACACGGCGTGCGTGCTGAGTTGCAGAGAGAATTTTCGGCGGACTAAACGGCAAACAACTCAGGGAAGAGGCTGGTGCGGAGTGTGATTCGGACCGAGTGCGGGAGCGTGACGTGGCTCGTGAAAAACGAGCGCAGGGGGTTCAAGTGTACGTCAAGATCGAGCGCGATCAATCGAGATTCAAGCAGATCGTGCGGGGCAAGATCCGCCAGAACTTGCGGAAGTACGTCACGCACGGCGAAATGATCGGCCGCAAGGGCCACGATCTGGTCAGCATTCCCTTGCCGCAGCTCGACGTGCCCCACTTCCGCTACGGCAAGAACGGCTCGGGCGGCGTAGGCCAGGGGGCCGGCGAAGAAGGCACCCCGGTCGGACAGGGCGAAAACGAAAACGGCGTCGGCCAGGCCGGCGGCGAACCCGGCGCGCACGTGCTGGAAGTCGAAGTCACGCTGGAAGAACTGGCCGCCATCCTGGGCGACGAACTCGAGCTGCCGCGGATCGAGCCCAAGGGCAAAGCCAATATCGACCAGAGCAAGCCCCGCTACACCAGCGTCCGCCGCTCCGGCCCCGAATCGCTGCGGCATTTCAAGCGCACCTACATGCAGGCCCTGCGGCGGCAGATCTCGTCGAACTTGTACGTGCCCGACAACCCGCTGATCGTGCCGATCCGCGAGGACAAACGCTACCGCTCCTGGACCGACGTCGAGCAGCCGCAGGCCAACGCGGTCGTGATCTACATGATGGACGTGTCCGGCTCGATGACCGACGACCAGAAGGAGATCGTGCGCACGGCGGCCTTCTGGCTCGACACCTGGCTGCGAAGCCAATATCAGGCGGGTCGAAACGCGCTACATCATCCACGACGCGGCCGCCAAGGAAGTCGACGAGGAAACGTTCTACCACACGCGCGAAAGCGGCGGCACGCGGATCAGTTCGGCCTACAAAGTGGCGGCCGATCTGATCGCCGGCCAATTCCGGCCCAGCGAGTGGAACATCTATTGCTTCCAGTTTTCCGACGGCGACAACTGGGGCGAAGACAACGAAAAGAGCCTGGGGCTGCTGCGCGACGAGTTGCTGCCCCAGTCGAACTTGTTCTGTTACGGTCAGGTCGAAAGCCCCTACGGCAGCGGCGAGTTCATTCGTTCGCTGCATCATGCTTTCGGCGACGAAACCAAGAACCTGGTGCTGGCCGAGATCGAAGACAAGGAAGCGATTTACGACACGCTAAAAGCGTTCTTAGGCAAGGGCGTCTGAGGAATTCGGAACTCGGAATTCGGAACTGCGAACTGGGAGCAAGAGAGGTCAGCGCCGGTAGTTCTTTCCTCGTTTTTCATCCTTCATCCTTCATTCTTCATTCTTCTGCCTTTAACTCATGGCCACCGTCCACTTCGAATCGCTGCCGCGAGAGCTGGCCACCATGCAGGCCGAGATCGAAGACTACGCTGCGCCTGCAGGACCTGGATTTCTTCCCCACGATCTTCGAGTTGGTCGAGGCCGACGAGCTGAACGCCATTGCCGCCTATGGCGGCTTTCCGACCCGCTACCCCCATTGGCGCTTTGGCATGGAGTACGAGCAACTCGCCAAGGGCTACCACTACGGCTTGCAGAAGATTTACGAGTTGGTCATCAACAACAATCCGTGCTACGCCTACTTGATGAAGAGCAATTCGCTCGTCGACCAGAAGCTGGTGATGTGCCACGTTTACGGGCATTGCGACTTCTTCAAGAACAATTTCTGGTTCAGCCAGACCAACCGCAAAATGATGGACGAGATGGCCAACGGCGGCAACCGCATCCGCCGGCATATGGATCGTCAGGGCGTGGAGGCGGTCGAAGAATTCATCGATGCCTGCCTGAGCATCGAGGACCTGATCGACATCCACTCGCCGTTCATCAATCGCTTCGATCCGCGCGACAAGTACGACTTTCGACGTTCGGAGGACGATGAGAAACCCGACCCCGTCGCGCGGTTCCGCTCGAAGGACTACATGCACAGCTACATCAACCCGCCGGAGGTGCTGGCGGCCGAAGCTCGGCGCCGCGAGGACGAGCGGCGGCAGCAGGAGCACAAGTTTCCGGCCCAGCCGCAGCGCGACGTGATGTTGTTCCTTTTGGAACACGCTCCGCTCAAGCCCTGGCAGGCCGACGTGCTGTCGATCATTCGCGACGAAGCGTATTATTTTGCTCCGCAGGCTCAGACCAAGATCATGAACGAGGGCTGGGCCAGCTATTGGCATTCCAGCATGATGACCCGCGGCCAGCTCAACGCCGACGAGGTCATTCACTACTGCGACCATCACTCCGGCACGCTGGCCAGCTCGCCGAACAAGCTGAATCCGTACAAGCTGGGCATCGAGCTGTTTCGCGATATCGAAGAGCGCTGGAACCAGGGGCGTTTCGGCAAGGATTTCGACGACTGCGACGACTTGCAGGCCAAACGCCAGTGGAACAAGGACACCGGCCTGGGTCGGCAGAAGATCTTCGAAGTCCGCCGGATCCACAATGACCTGACGTTCATCGACGAATTTCTGACGCTCGATTTCTGCCGGCAATACAAGCTGTTTTCCTTCGGCTACAACCCGGCCAGCGACGCCTACGAGATCGAAAGCCGCGAATTCCCCAAGATCAAGCAACAACTCTTGTTCAACCTGACCAACGTCGGCCGTCCGCTGATCGCCGTGCGCGACGGCAATTACAAGAACCGCGGCGAGCTTTTTCTGGAGCATCAATTTGGCGGCGTCGAACTGAAAATCAGTTGGGCCCGGGACACTTTAGTCAACCTCCATGCCCTGTGGACGCGGCCGGTGTATATCGAGACGGTGCTCGAAGGCGCAACCACCGTGGTGTCCTACGACGGTTCGGAGCACAAGCTGGAAAAGAGCGGAGAGCAGAAGTCATGACCCCAGCGGCGAAAAAACTCGACGAGCAACTTCAGCAGACTTTGGCCGCATGGCCTTTGTTCCAGCAGGGTGAAGCGATCCTGACGGTCGAGCAGGACGGCAATCGGATCACCTGCGTGCTCACGGCGCTCGACTCGCTGGCCTGTGCCTTCACGTCGCTCAGCCTGCAGTCCGATCGGCTGGCCGGCGCGAGCATCGAGCGGCTCAAGGCGGTTGCCGGCAACCTGGCCAAGCGGCTGACGTACCTGCTCGAACCGATCAATCCCATCGAAACCGACATCGACCGCTGTATCGTGCAGATGCGGTCGTTGCCGCCCAAGCAGCAGGCCGACCAGATCGACTATTACGAGCTGCTCGTGGCCCGCTCGGGCGAATTGGCGCTGGTGCGGTATTCGGCGCGAAGGGCGCCAAGCGGATGCCGATCCCGGCCCAGGTCACGCGCGAAGTGCTGTTGCGGCTGGCGGCCGATCTGGCCAGCGCTGCCGGCTGATTCAGCCCGGCAGGCCGGTTCAGCCGGCCGGAGAAGAAATCGAGCCGGCCGCCGGCCCTGTGGTCGCGGCCAGTTGGCCGGCCGCCAGTTTCCAGGCCCGATAGGCCTCGCTCTCGGTCTTGAAGCCGGCCACTTCGACCGGCTGGCCCTGAAATTCCCCGCTGGCTTGCCAGGTGTAAAGCGGCATTTTGATGACGACCCGGCATTCGATTCCGGCGATCTTGACGGTCCGCAGCGATGGCATGGCGAATTCCCGGTTGTGAATCTCTGGTGGCGTTAAGCGTGCGCCGCGGCCGCGCGTGCCGCCCAAAGGTGACGGCTGCGCTTCGGACACCCCTTCTCTTAGTCTAAACACCGCAGCGCCGCCGGGGTACCGGCGTGACCCCGGGCTCGAGCGGTCGGCCGCTTGACCAACCGCGTCAAATATGCGCCCATGACGGCTTCAAAGGCGGTGCCGGCGTCGGCAGAACATTGGGCGGGCCGCGGCTTTGCGACCTCCAGGGGGGAATCAAAACCGCATGCAACTTCCCTTTTGGCCGCGATTGGCGCTCCTAGCGATCGCAGGAAGTTTGCCGGCCGGATGCGGGCACGAAGATCCGCGAACACCAGGCGGCATCGTCGAGCGCGCCGTGCTGGACGCCAACACGCCGTTTTCCTTCGATTGATCCCCGACAAACCGGTTTTGCACCCATGACGACCACAGCCGCCCGCCGACAATTCGCCAGCGACAACTACGCCGGCATCTGCCCCGAAGCGTGGCAGGCCATGGCCGAGGCCAATGCGGGCCATGCGGCCGCCTACGGCGACGATCCGTGGACCGAGCGCGCCGCCGATGCGCTGCGCGAGCTGTTCGAGACGGATTGCGAAGTGTTCTTCGTATTCAACGGCACATCGGCCAATGCGCTGGCGCTGGCCGCGCTGTGCCAGAGCTATCACAGCATCATTTGCCACGAACTGGCGCATGTCGAGACCGACGAGTGCGGCGCACCCGAGTTCTTTTCCAACGGCACCAAGGTGCTGCTGGCCAAGGCGCGGACGGAAAGATCGACTCGGCCACGGTCGAACACCTGGTTCAGCGGCGCTGCGACATCCACTATCCCAAGCCGCGCGTGCTGAGCCTGACCCAAGCGACCGAAGTCGGCACCGTGTATGGCGTCGACGACGTCCGCCGCCTCGGCCAGACCGCGCAGCGCCTGGGGCTGCACGTGCACATGGACGGGGCCCGGTTCGCCGGAGCCGTGGCGTCGCTGGGCGTGGCGCCCAAGGAGATCACCTGGCAGGTGGGGGTCGACGTGCTTTGTTTCGGTGGCACGAAGAACGGCCTGGCGGTGGGCGAGGCGGTGATCTTTTTCCGCCGTGAGCTGGCGGCCGAGTTCGCCTACCGCTGCAAGCAGTCGGGCCAGCTGGCCTCCAAGATGCGCTACCTGTCGGCGCCCTGGGTGGGCATGCTCCGCTCCGGCGCCTGGCTGCGAAATGCCCAGTCCGCCAACCAGACCGCGGCCGAGCTGGAGGCCGGCTGCCGGCAAATTGCCGGCGTCGAGCAGTTATTTCCGCGGCAGGCCAACTCGGTTTTTCTGCGGTTGCCGCCCAAGGTCGAATCGGGTCTGCGGAACCGCGGCTGGCGGTTTTATCAGTTCATCGGGGCCGGCGGTGCGCGGTTCATGTGTTCGTGGGACACGACCAGCGCCGACGTGCAGGCCTTGCTTGCCGACCTGCGCGAATTGGCCGCCAGCAAATAGCCGGTGCCGACCGACGACGACTCTGCTCGGCCCCGGTTCTTGGCGATGCTCTTGGTATCTTCCCGCATTTTTCGCGGCTATCCTTCCCGCTCTTTGCTTGGACCGGCCCGGTTGACCTCGCCGGGCAAATATGCGCACCATGAGGGACGTATCGTCACGCACCGCATCCAGTGGCAGGAATTCGACCCGATGAGTCATGCTCCCGCAGCCAGCGCCGAAGTCTCGCTCGTTCCGTCCGCAGGCTGGCATTGCAGCCACTTGTACTACCGCTTCAACCGTGCGGCGCTCAAAGGCCTGACTCAGGCCGAATTGGCCGCCGGCCGCGAAGCGCTGGCCGCCGCGTTGGACCCGGCTGGCCCGGAGGCCCCGGCCCGATTGCAAACTTCGCTGGTCAGCGGTCACAAGGCCGATTTCGGGCTGATGTTGCTCGACGCCGATCCGCTCAAGATCGACGCCGTGCATCAACGGCTGATGTCCGGCCCGCTGGGCGTGGCGCTCGAGCCGACGTACTCGTTCGTGTCGGTCACCGAAGTGTCGGAGTACGTTCCGTCACTCGAGCAATATGGCCAGCGCTTGGTCGAGGAAGGCGAGAATCCCAGCGGGCCGGCCTATGCCGCCAAGCTCAAAGCCTACGAATCGCGGGAAGTCATGATGCGCAAGCAACGGCTGACGCCCGATTTGCCCCCCTGGCCCAGCACCTGCTTTTATCCGATGAACAAGAAGCGCGAGGTGGGTGAGAACTGGTTTCTGCTCGAGTTTCCCGAGCGCAGCCGTTTGATGGCCGAACATGGCCGCACCGGCATGACGTTCGGCGGCCGGGTAACGCAGCTAATCACGGTCGGCCTGGGTTTCGACGATTGGGAGTGGGGCGTCACGCTCTGGGCCCGCAACCCAGAGTTTCTCAAAGAGATCGTCTATCGCATGCGGTTCGACGAGGCCAGTGCGCGCTACGCCGAATTCGGACCGTTTTACGTCAGCTACGTGACCACGCCCGAGCGGCTGCTGGCGCATTGCCGCGTGGTCTGATGCCGCGCAGGATCACGCGGATGGAAGATTCCGCGCGGCGCAGTCGGGACAGCGTGTGACCAACGCGCCCATCGGTTCATTTCGCCGCCGGGTCGCTTTGCATCATGCCGAAGATGTTGGCTTCGGTGTCTTTGCAGTAGGCCAGCCAGCCGACGCCGGGAATCGCCATCTTGGGCATTGCGATCTGAGCGCCGGCGGCCGTCGCCCGGGCCGTGTATTCGTCGACCGACGGCACGTCGACTGTGCAGACGTAGGCAATCACACTGTCGCCGCTCAGCGGGCCGCGCCGCTCCATCAAGCCACCGTTGATTCCCGGTTGCCCGTCCGGCCCCGTCTTGATCAGCCAGTAATCCATGGGCCCATCCCACTTATGAAATTCCCAGCCCAGGAGGTCTTTGTAGAACTTGATCGCCCGCTCTGGTTTTTCGGCATGAATCTCGAAATGAATGACTCGGGGCATTGCCGGCTCCGCTGCTCTGGGGATTGGGGGGCAAAGAATGAAGGCTGAAGGCTGAAAAACGACGGCGATGGCCGGGGGATGTCCGAACCGACGGAATGTGGCGCCTCGTTCGGTCGACGGGCTCGCTCCCGTACGCGGCATTATCGCCGGGCGAAAGCGGGCGATCAAGCAATCGATCGCCCATACGCCGGGCGTGACAACGTCGCCTGGCAGCAGGGCTGACGAAATGTGGCGGCGGGCGCCTTTTGTTCGATGGCAATCGCTAAGGCGCAAGCAGAGTTGTTTGCGCTTGCCAACCCAGCGCCGCGACCAGCGTCAGTTTCCGCTGCCGCTGGCCGCCACGTTGAACTCGACCGTCTGATGGTCGCCGGCGCCGATCGCCGCTTCGTGCATCGAAACCCGCGGCTTGCCGGAAGGATCCTTCCAGTAGGCCACGAGCGTGTAGACCAGGCTCTGCCCCGGCTGGATGCGGGCTGTCATCAGCGAGCGCAAGAGTCCGCTGCCTGGCACCTCGTGGCCGTCGTAGATCAACTTGGTGTTCGGCGCCGGCACGATCACGCGCAAATATGCCCGGTCGCCGGGCAAAGCTCGTGGCCCGAACGCGTAGCCAGGCTGGTCGACGATCTCGCCGGCCTGGTCGGAGGCGATACTCGACGGTCCGTCGCTGTCAGAGTCCGGCTGGTCGACATTTTCGCCGGCCTCGTCGTTGCTGCTGGCGTCGTCGGAGTCGGGCGAATCCATGTCTTCGGTCGGGCCGGCGTCTTCCCGATCGCCGAGAAAGCGCGTCGCGGGCGACGGAGCGCGGCTGGAATTCATATAACCCGGCGTGTAGTAGCGATTCGCCCCGGCGACCCCGTTGGGCGCGAAGGGCTGCGTGCTGCCCGGGCCGTAGCCGGACGGGCCGGCGCTGTCGGCATGCGACAGATACGGCGAGTGGTAATGGTTGTGGACGTGATAATGAACTTCGGTCGGGCTGTCCGAACGATTGGGTTGTCCGAAGCCCTGGTTCGGTTGGTCCGAATCATCGTCGCCGATGAATCCAGCGGCCGCCGGCAAGGCAAGCACAGCGCAGCCGACGAACGTTCCGACAAGTACGGTCACAAATTTCGATCGACGCTCGATTGCCGGCATGAGCCCCTCCACGGTTTCCGCCACCGATAATCCACGGGGACCAAAAACGGCCGCGAACAATTCCGCAGCGTGGTCCGCTGAAAGTATAGGTCACAATTCCGGCTATACTGTGGGCTATGAGCGATCCGGTCGAGCATCGCCGCCCTTTCCGCTACGGATTGCGCTGGCTGTTCGCGCTGATGCTGGGGGCCTGCATCCTGTTTGGGTGGATGGCTTACGAGCTGAAACTGGCCCGCGAGCGGCAGCGACTGGTCGAACAGATCCAGTTCGCCGGCGGAAAAGTGGCCGACGAGCTGACGTCTACTTCAGCGCCGAAGTCGCCGGGCGGAAAAACCCGGTCCGAACGGATCCGGCCGATGTTTGGCGAGGATTTCGCGGCCAATGTGGTGCTCATCGACCTGGCGAGCAGCGGCGAGAATTTCCGGTTGTTTGAGATCGCCCAGCAAGGTGGCCTGGCGCGGCTGACCTGCTTCGAGCGTTTGAAGTCTCTGGCCGTGCCGGCCGGAACGGGCGGCGCCGATTTGGAACCAATCGGCCGCTTGCGAACGCTGGAAAGCTTGTCATTGCAAGGCGCGCACGTCACCGACGAGTCCATGGCTCAGGTCGGCCGGCTGGCGCGATTGCAGCGTCTCGATCTGGACGAAACCGGCATCACCGACCGCGGCCTGGCCGCTTGCCGCTCGCTGACGCAATTGCGACGGCTTTCTTTGCGAGGCTGCGCCGATCACGTCAGTGGGACTAGCCGCCATCGAGCGGCTGATCTTGCTCGAGGATGTCGATCTGACGAATACGCCCATCGATGACACCGCAATGGCCCCTGTCTCTCGGTTGTCCAAGCTGCAAAACTTGGGCTTGGACGGCACGCTGGTGACCGATGTCGGCTTGCCGCAGCTAGCCGCTCTCGAAGAGCTCAACTTGCTCGATCTGGACAGGACGAAAGTCACGGGAATTGGCCTGAGTGCCCCCGTGAAACTGCCCAAACTGATTCGCCTGTCGCTGAATGGCACTCCGTTGACCGAGGCCGGGCTTGTCGAGATCGCGAAGCTGCGATCGCTCGAATCGCTGCGGCTGAACAAGACCGCGGTCCAAGACGATTGGCTCGCTCATCTTGTTGGCTTGCCGATGCTCTACGAACTGTGTTTGGACAATACCCAAGTGCGCGGACCGGGATTGTCGGTGCTGCGACAACTTTGGAAGCTACGGAGCTTGTCTCTTCAGGAAACCGCTGTCGATGATGACGCGCTGGCCGTAATTTCCAGACTCAAGCGTCTGGAGGGCTTGGACCTGTCAGGCACCCGAATCACCGACGCCGGCTTGCTGCACCTGCCGAAACTGCGTTCCTTGCGGCATTGCGAACTGAAGTCAACTGCGGTCACACCGGCCGGCGTGCAAGCGCTCCAGGCCGCATTTCCCAACGGACAACTCACCGTGCTCGCTCCGTGACGACCCGGCCGGAATCGCTGCCATGTGTACGCTTTCGATCATTCCCTTGCCGACTGCCGCGGGCCGCGGCGTGCGAGTGGCTTGCAACCGCGATGAGTCGCGCACGCGGCCGCCGGCGCTGCTCGCCGGAGGTGCGCGCGGCACAGCGCCGGCGGATGATCATGCCGGTCGATCCGGTATCGGACGGCACTTGGATCGGCGTCAACGATGCCGGCTTTATCGCGGTCCTGCTCAACGCGTATCCCGCCAGTTCGGTCGCCGCCGCCCCGGCCCAGGTCGACCAGCCTCTTGTGAGCCGCGGCACGATCATTCCTAGTTTGCTTGGCAGCGACTGTTTCGATCAGTTGGTGGAGCAAGCCCTGGCGATCGACACCCGCCGCTTTGCCGCGTTTCGACTGGTGCTGGCCGACTCGCAGGAAGTGGCCGAAGTGGGCTGGGCCGGGTTGCGATCAGGGCTGAAATCGCGCATGCGCGCTGACCGGCCCGCTGATGTTTACTTCGTCCGGGCTGGGGGACGAACTGGTCGATCGTCCACGGCGCGAGCTCTTCCGCCGCTGGTTCCACGATCCGGCGGATTGGTCGACGGAGCAAGACGCCTTTCATCGACACCAATGGCCCGACGCGCCCGAGTTAAGCGTTTGCATGAGCCGCGCGGACGCTTGCACCGTGAGCTACACGGTCGTCGAGATTGCCGACACTGCGGCGACGTTGAGTTACCATCCTCAGCCGCCGAATCGGCCGTCGGCAGCAAGGGTTGAGCGAATTGCCTTGACGTGATTCGGACCGGCGACCCGGCCGCGCGTGCGCCGCCCGTATCGGGAGTTCCGGCATTGATGCTTCTGCCGGTCAAATTGGCAAACGCGGGCAAAAAGACTGAAATTTGCCGGCCGAAACGCCGGAATGGCCCGCCTTGGCCCCCGATCGAGCTATAAAACTCTTAGGCGACGAACAAATGGAGAGCGGCTGGCATTATGCAAACGGCAGACGTGGTAGAAATCAATCGCGTGCTCGGAACCTTTCCCGAAGGGGCTGTGGTCGACGAGGATGAGCGCCGCGATGCGCAGCGATTCGCTTTTTCTTCGCAGCAGACTGTGGCGCCTTACTCGGGCAAAGACATGCCGCGGGCGGCCGATTTTCGCCGCGTGCCCTGTCACGACATCTCGGCAGGCGGAATGTCGTTCTACTGGGATCGGTTGCTCGATTTCGAGTACGTGGTGGTGGCCCTCGAATCGAGCATGGCGTCGATGCGGTTGATCGGCCGCACGACCTTCTGCGTGCCGGAAGGCGAACGCCGCTACCGGATCGGTTGCCAGTTCGTCAAGCGGTTGAAATGAGCCGCTTGACTTAGCGGCGACGGTGCGATGTTTTTGCCGGATGCCCTGGTCGCCGTCCCCCTGCAACCCGGCCGACTCCACGTTCGGCCGGCCCTGGTAGGATTGCGAGTGATCGAGGTGCTTCTGGAAATTCGCCTGATATTGGGCGAATAACTCGGGGCGATCGCGAATCACGAGCAGGTTTTCTGCATTGCTGCTTTCGGCCTGCTTGGTGAAATTGAAGCTGCCGGTGATGATCGTGCGGCCGTCGATCAGCATGATCTTGTTGTGCGCGATCGCGTGCTTGTCGTCAATGTACGTGGGGATCGACGCGTGCAGCACGAAGTCGGCTGAAGAGTACTGCCCGGTGAGATTGCTCTTGTCGAGAACCACCGTAATCTGCACGCCGCGCTGGTGGGCGTCGACCAGCGCCTTGGCGATCGGCGTGGACGTGAACGAATAGGCTTGAATGAGAATCGTCTGCCGGGCGCGGACGATCTCGGCCACCACGGCGTCGGTGCAGCCGCCCTTGGGCGAGAAGTAGCAGGCGATGTTTTGCTGCGATTCGGCGCGGCCGAGGCGCCGGGAATCGCAAAGTAGCGGCCCGCGAAAACCAACCCCAACGCTACGACGAGCGTCATGCTCCATGTCTGCCGGTTCATGGCCAACTCCTTTTGGTACCCGGTCGAATGATTCGAGGGGCGGAGAATAGGCAATTCCGGCGTTTGCAGCCAGAGCAACTGATCGGTCAGGCCGGCGACCCCAAGACGGCGCAGGATAGGTGCAGGAAATGAAGTGCTGGCTGGAGCGACCAGCACTCAAAAGGGGGAATGACGGATCACCGCAAAGTCGCAAAGGCGGCAAAGAGCAGGAACCGGTGGGAACCACTCAGACACAGAAAGGATCGAAAGACGCGGAGGAACGAATGCGGGGAGGAATGAAGGACGGGGAGGAAACAAGAAGGCCGAACGACCTGTCGCACGTTTAGTGGGTGGTCCAGCGCGATAAGCTGAGCAGCTCGAGATGGCATCGCGCGAGGGCTCACTTGCGCGATCTTCCGGCTTGACCCCCTTTTGATAGCCGCCGAACCCGAACGGCAGCGGCTTGAACTCGCCGACCAGGTCGACGTTGGATTTATCGGAAATCTTGTCTTCCAACCCGACGGCCCAGTAGGTCGCATTCACCAGCATCCGCCGCGTGCCCTCGCTCTCCAAGTCGGTGGCAGCGCCCATCGTGGTCGTGAAGATCCGGGATGCCTTGCCGGCCGGGCCCGTGTAGGTCTTGGTCCAGGCGACCGGCATCATCGGATCGTTCAGCTTTCCGACGACCGGCGCATCGGTCGATTTCATTCCTGCCAGCACTTGTCCGAACACCAGCGGCGTGCAATCGGCGGGCAAGTGGACTTCGTAGACATCGGTCGGGCCCCAGATGTCGCCGTCCTTGATCCCGCGCAGGATCGGATTGCTCTCCTGGCCGGGAGCGATCAGGCCGCGCGTGCTCTGCGAGCCGTGACCTCCGTGATGATTGACCCAAGTCTCGCCGAGCACCTGGCGACCAAATCCACCCTTCCCGTCTCCAGGGCCCCAGGCGTACGTGGCGTACTTGCGTTTGCCGTCGAGGTTGAAGGCGTGCGTCGCGGTGCGCATGCCGATGATCGGCCGCCCCGAGTCCGTGTAGTCGACGATCCATTTCATCTGCTCGTCGGGCAGATTGCGAAAGCGCGTGGCGATGATCATCAAGTCGGCCGTTTGCAGGGCCTCGAGGCCGGGAATATTGTCGTTCTGGTTGGGATTGATCGTGCCGTCCTTGGGATCGATTGCGAACAACACGGTGCATTTGAATCCGTGGTGCCCGGCCAGGATCTTGGCCAACTGCGGCAAGGCCTCTTCGGAGCGGTATTCCTCGTCGCCACTGACCAGCACGACCTGTTTGCCTTTGCCCGGCCCGTCGCCGGCTTCGATCACAATCCACGGATCGGCAGCCCGGCGCGGGCGGAAAACAGCGAGGTCAGCACGACGATAACCAGGGCCCAGCAGAATGGCAGCGGTTGGAAGCGAGTCACGTTGGGCCTCTTCAAGTAAGGTGCTTGGGGTGGGGTGGGGTCCCGATATCCTAAACGACGCCGAGCGCCGATTGAAGTCATCGCCCTGAGAGCGCGCCGATTACGACAATGTAATCTTCCACACCCAGGGTACCCGTCGCGGTCCTGCGCCTCTGCTATGGCTTCCTGGGGCACGGCTTGTGCCGAGAACGCCGTCGTGCTTGCATGGCCCCGCGGATCGCTATTTCCTTGCTGGGGCAGGCAGAATAAAATGTACTTGCCTAACCAACCACAGCCTGGCGCAAGAAACCGGGTTGGCCACAAATCCCCGTGGCCCTTGCCTGACCCGGCGCGACATCGGCTCCCAGACCCAACTCGCGGTTTGGTGAATGGCGGATTTGTTACAGCGGCAGGATGCACTTTGGTAACGGCCTGATCGCAGGCCGCACGGTGGCGCTCTGATTGGCAGCGCAGCCGTCGGCCCGGCGTAGGCAGCCCCTAGGGAAAGGATTCACACACCATGGACGCAGCCACCTCATTCGACCGGCCGAGAGGCCGCCGCCCGGTCTTTCGGCCGATTCTGTTGGTTTCGATCGGTCTGGGCGGCATTTTCGGGCCGGTCTCGGCCAGCCCGGGCCAGACGGCGAATATGCTCGGATTGCCGACCCAGGTGGTCAAAGGCGCGGGCAAACTGATGATCTGCGGTGGCGGGCCCGTGCCCGACGGCTTCCGAGACGAATTTGTCCGCCTGGCCGACGGCACCAAGGCGAAAATCGTGATCATTCCCACAGCCACGTCGTTTCCCAATCGACAGGAGATGGAAGACCGCTTCTCGTCTTGGCGCGAGATGCCCATCGAGTCGCTGTCCTTTCTCGACACGGAATCGCGCGACGAAGCCAACCAAGAGGAATTCGTCAAACCACTGGAAGCGCGACCGGTGTTTGGATTTCCGGCGGCGAGCAAGGGCGCCTGGCCGATGTCTACGTCGGCACCAAAGTCGAACAGGCGCTTATGAAAGTGCTGGAGCGGGGGGGCGTGGTCGGCGGCACGTCGGCCGGCGCGGCCATCATGTCGCGGATGATGATTCGCTACGGCTCGCCGAAGGCGGTGGTCGGCGCCGGATTCAACCTGCTGGCGCGGGCGGTCGTCGATCAGCATTTCATCCGCCGGCACCGGCAAGAGCGGCTGCTGGGCGTATTGGCCGAACATCCGGAACTGGTCGGTTTGGGCATCGACGAGGGTGCCGCGCTGGTCGTGCAAGGAGATCACTTGCGCGTGATCGGCGAGTCGCAGGTAATCATCTGCAAGACCGCCAGCGGCGCGACGTCTCCCTGGATCGAGTCTCTCAAACCGGGGGATGAAGTCGATCTGGTCGCCGGCGAGACGCCTGCCGACGAGGCCCGCCGCGTCGAGCGAGGATGCGGCCGCGCGGCGAACTCGAGGCCTTCATCCCCGTGCTCGCGCATCGCACCGAGGGGCGTTGAGGCACCGCGATGCACTACCTTTACGGTTCGAAGCCCGGAGTTCCTCAAAAGCTGCTGGCCACGTTCGGTTCGGACCAGCAATTGCTGAATTACGTGCGCTGGGCAACCCTGTCCGAGCATGACGGGATCTGCAAGTTCGAGCAGGGAGGCGCACTGGCCAGTTACCATGGCTGGAGCCATTCTGACCGACCGTTGACGAAAGACGATCCGGCGAGCGTCGAGCACAACCCGTCCCCGAGCATGCTCTGAGCCGGAGCCGGCCGTTTCCGGCGCGTTTCGACCGCCGGGCGGCCGGCTATTGGCAAGCCGCTCGGGCTGCACGGCGAGCCAGGATATAACAAGCGCCTGCGCTGCGGTGGCCGGTCGGCCAAAACGCGCCGCATTGCGAGGGGGTCAAGAGCGGTGATCCAGATCAAACGGGTCTACGAAAAACCGTCTCGCACCGATGGCCTGCGGATTCTGGTCGACCGATTATGGCCGCGCAGGATTGAGCAAAGAGCGGGCAGCGGTGAAATTGTGGCTCAAAGAGGTCGCTCCGAGCACCGAACTGCGCAAGTGGTTCAATCATGACCCGGTAAAATGGCAGGAGTTTCAAGCTCGCTACCGGAAAGAGCTCGCTGCGCAGAAGGACGCCCTCGAAGCCCTCAGGCAAAAGGCCAAAGGGCATACCGTGACGCTTCTCTACGGCGCGCGGGACGAGGAACATAATGAAGCGCTCGTTTTGAAAAAGATCCTCGAACGCCGCCAGCGGTGAAATCGCCTAAGCGGTGTTTCGCAGAACCGCCAGCCCTCGATACTCCCTGGATCGCCCCTTCTGGCATTGTTTGCAGGCACGCGGCCGGTTTCCTTGTGCGGGATCCGCTACGGCCGTATCTTGTCGGTAGCGTTTCGTACATTTGCAACTGGACCGCACCCATGAGCCTTAAAGATCGCATCAAGGCAGACTTGCTCGTGGCTCGCAAAGCCAGGAACGAAGCGGCCCGCAATGTCCTCAGCGTGGTTCTGGGCGACATCCAGACCGAGGAGTCCACGCATGCTTCGCTCAGCGACGAGCAGATCGAGGCCAAGCTGCGCAAGCTGGCCGAGGCCAATCAACAGGTCATCGATGCCGATCCAGCCTCCGCGAAAACCGAGGCGCTGCGGGAAGAGATCGCCGTTTTGAACACCTACCTGCCGAAGTACATGACGGCCGCAGAGATCCAGCAGTTCATCGCGGCGCGGCCGGAGCTACTCGCAGCGGTTCGAGCAGCCAAAGAGGGGCAGGCCATCGGCCTGGTGGTCAAAGCCCTCAAGCAGACCGACTCCAAGGTCCTGGGCAGCGACGTGAAAGACGCCGTAAGCCTGGTACGGAGCTGAGGCCTCTGAAATTCGAGCGACAGTCGCTCCGCGGGCAACCGGTCGTCCAGGCTCTCCGGGCAGCACGCAATTCGCTTGCCAGCGCCGTTTCGTTCGCGCATGCTGCTAAGATACGTTTTGGCAGTCCGAACCTCTCCAGGCGCGACCGCGAAAGCCGCCTTCATGCCGACGATCGTCCTCCGACCTGCGTTGCGACTGGCCGATTCCTGGCTGCTCTTGGCAGTGGCCTGTTTGATCCAGGTGCCGACCTTGCTGGCTGACGACGCGCCGGCCCCGCCCGCCGCCGGCACGACGGCCGCGACAACCGTGCTGCCCGGGCACTCCTCGCACGGCGAAGTCTTCAACGAAGGGCCGCGCCAAGCCGCGTATCTGATGGGGGGCACCGGCAAGGTGTCGATCGCGGTCACGACCAAAGTGCCGGCCGCCCAGGAGTTCTTCAACCAGGGGGTCGGGCAACTGCACGGCTTCTGGTATTACGAGGCAGAGCGGTCGTTTCGCCAGGTGGCGGCGCTCGATCCCGATTGTGCGATGGCCTACTGGGGCATGGCGATGGCCAACTTTAACAACGAAATCCGGGCCAAACCGTTTCTGGCCAAAGCCGTCGAGCGTAAGGAGAAGGCCAGCCCGCGCGAACGCGATTGGATCGACGCGCTCAAAGCCTACTTCCATGGCGACAAGCAGGTCAATGGCGAGCGGCGGGGCGAATTGCTCAGGCGCTGGGAAGAACTTCATAACCGCTATCCCGACGAGCTCGAAGCCAAAGCCTTCGTGCTCTGGCAGCTTTGGGACAACAACGATCGCGGTGCGCCGATCGGCAGCCGGCTGGCGGCGCAGGCCCTGATCAGCGAAGTGCTGGCCGCCGAGCCCCTG
Organism: uncultured Planctomycetia bacterium; assembly: GCA_963699445.1. Classification (GTDB taxonomy): domain Bacteria; phylum Planctomycetota; class Planctomycetia; order Pirellulales; family PALSA-1355; genus CAWCAX01. The sequence continues at coordinate 430,722 of CAVOTX010000007.1, read as the reverse complement.
CACCCGGCCCATCATTACCGCATCCATCTCGGCGATCTCCACGGAGCCAACCAGGCCAAGACGTTCCTTTCGGCCGGCCTGTGCGGGCCGTCGGCCCCCAGCATCGCCCACATGTGGCACATGCCGGGCCACACCTATTCCGACAGCCAGCGCGTATGCCGACGGCGCGTGGCAGCAGGAAGCCGCGCTGCGCGTGGACCACGCCTACATGCTGCGCAGCCGCATCCTGCCCGACGAAACGTACCTGTTCGTTCACAATCGCGGCTGGCTGATCGAGAACCTCGACTACTCCGGCCGCGTGCGCGAGGCGGTCGATTTGTGCAAGCACATGATCGAGTTGCCCCGGCATCCCAAGTTCGGCCAGGTCACTGCCGCCGACGGCCGGCGCCGGTTGTTGGAATTGCTGGCCGCCTGGGAGTTGTGGGACGAACTGCTTGCGCTCGAGGACGACGCGGCGTATTTCGAACCCACCGACGATCGCGACGCGCAGATGTCGCGGGCAAAATACTTCGGCCGCGCGCACTGGATGCGGGGCCACGCGGAACAAGGCCAAAAGTACCTGGCCCAGCTCGACGACTGGACGCGACAGGCCCAGGCTGAGCAGCAGGCGGCGGGCGAAAAGGCCGAAGCCAAGGCCCGGGACGAAAAGAAACCCGACGACCAGATTACCAAAGCGAAGTCGGACGCGCAGAACGGCTTTCAGGGCCGGCTTGCGCAAATCGAAGAGCTGCGCAGCGAACTGGTCGGCTTTCAGCGGCTGGCCGCCGGCGACGCGCGCGGTGCGCTCGAGTCGTTCGGCAAGGCGAAAGACGTCGCACCGCTCGTGCTCAGCCGGGCCCAGTTCCAGGCCGGCGACCCGGCCAAGGCCGACGAGATCAGCCGCGACACGCAGCAAAAGCTGTCGCTTTTGGCCAATCGGGTCGATCTGCTGTACCGCGGCGGAAAAACCGACGAAGCCCGCAAGGCGTTCGACCAGTTGCGTCCCCTGGCCAGCCAGGCCCAGCTCGACCTGCCGCTTTTCGATCGCTTGAAGCCGGCGGTCGAGAGTTGGCAGCTTCCGCCGGATTGGCGCCAGCCACGCACGCCGCCGGGTGATCTGGGCGAGCGGCCGCCGCTGGGGGACCTTGGTCCTTTTCGCTGGCATCCCTGGCCCGCTGCGGATTGGAAATTGACGGACCTCGAAGGCCAGCCGGCCAGTCTGGCTGACTATCGGGGCAAGCCGCTGGTCGTGATCTTCTACCTCGGCTTCGGCTGCATTCATTGCGTGGAGCAATTGAATGCCTTTTCGCCGCTGGCCGAAAAGTATCAGCAGGCCGGTATCGCACTGGTGGCCATCAGCACCGATTCGCTGGCCGCCATGCAGGAATCGGCGGCGCTGGGCACGCCCGGGCTGAAACAGGCGCTGCGGATCCTCTCCGACGAGTCGCTGGGCGCCTTCAAAGCGTATCGCGCGTTCGACGATTTCGAAAAGTGCCCTTTGCACGGGGCATTCCTGATCGATGCGGCCGGACTGGTGCGCTGGCAGGACATCAGCTACAAGCCGTTCACGGATCCACAATTCCTGCTCAAAGAGGCCCAGCGCTTGCTCGCCCAGCCGGCCGAGCGAGTCGGCGCGGCCTCGCCCCAGCCATGAACGACGTTGAACTAGGCAGTCACGGGCCGGGCGTGCTCAACGTCGGCTCGCTGAACATCGATCGCGTGTTCCGCCTGCAGCACGTTGTCCGGCCGGGCGAAACGCTGGCCAGCAGCGGGCTGCAAGTCTTCGCCGGCGGCAAGGGGGCCAATCAGTCCGTGGCCCTGGCGCGCGCCGTGCGCGGGTATGGCATTGCGGCCGCGTCGGGCCGGACGGCGCGTGGCTGGTCGACACGTTAACCGCCGAAGGAGTCGATACTGCGTCGGTCAAGCAAGCCGATTCGCCGACCGGCCAGGCGATCATCCAGGTCGGCGACGACGGCCAGAACGCGATCGTGCTCTTGGCCGGCGCCAACCACCAGATCACCGAGGCCGACATCGATGCCGCGCTTTCCACCTGCTCGCCGGGCACGTGGGTGCTCACGCAGAACGAAACCAGCAACGTGGCCTTTCTGCTCGGGCGGGCGGCCTATTGCGGGCTGCCGGTGGCCTTCAATCCGGCACCGTTCACGCCCGCGGTGCTCGACTATCCGCTCGATCGGGTGGCGCTGTTGATCGTGAACGAGTCGGAAGGCGAGGGGCTGACGGGCGGCCGGACGCCCGACGACATCCTGCATCGTCTGCGCCACGAAACTGCCGGCCAGCGAGATCATGCTCACGCTGGGCGCCGGTGGAGTGCTGTATGCCGGAGGCGAGCAGCGCTTGCACGTGCCGGCCCTTGCGGTAAAAGCCGTCGACACCACGGCCGCCGGCGACACGTTCATTGGCTATTTTCTGGCCGAACGATTACGCGGAGCCGAGATCAAGACCAGCCTGGAAATCGCCTGCCGGGCCGCCGCGATTTCGGTCAGCCGGCCGGGAGCCATCGATTCGATTCCCTACCGCCGCGAGCTTTCTGTTTAGATAGGAAAAAGGGGGAATTGAACCGCAAAGGCGCAAAGACGCAGAGAGGACGGGAGTGGAATTTGGAATTCGGAGATCGAAACGGGGCCGGCGAACGCTCACTCGCGGAATGATTGGGAGTTCGGCCGTTCCCGGCTCCGCGTGGCTCCTCTTCCAGGTTCCTCTTGTTTCTTGTCCCGACCACGGTCGTCGTTCGCGCTGGTGCCTTGCTGCTCGTTCAATTTGCCTTTCCTCTTTGCGTCTTTGCGTCTTTGCGGTTACCTTCCCCTTACCCTACTTCCCGAACAGCTCGGTGAAGTACACGCCGCTGCGGCCCATGCCGATGCGGACGTGATCGCCGAGCATGTTCTTGAAGTGGCCCGGACTGTGAAACCAGGCCAGGTTGGCCTGATTGCCGTCGGTGCTGCCGGCATAGATGTTCTCGCCCGACGCGCTGGTGTTGAAGTTACGGGCTCGGTCCCAGGGTTCGCTCTTGCCGGGCACCGGCGAAATGTGGGCGAAAAACTTCAGCGATTCCATGTCCTGCGAATGATCGCGGGCCGCGGCGCAAAGTTGCAAGTCGATCGCCAGCGGCGCCAGGCCCAACAGATTCCGCAGCAGATTGCATCCCAGGATCGCCCGGGCTTCTTCCGGATCGATTTTTGGCGCCAGGGCCGAATTGGAGGCCAGGACGGCGCGGGTGGAATCGTCCATCGGCATGGCCATCTGCGCAGCCAGGTGTTCTTCGCCCTGTAGATAATCTTCGAAGCTCGGCGCCTTCCCGGCCCCCGCGGCCGCTTCACCGGCGGCCTGGTCACCCGCGGCGGCTTTGGCGGCCGCCTGCTCGCGCAATAGTGCCCCCGTGACGACTTCCCAGTAGCGGCCCAGGGCCAACAGCTTCAGGCGGTCGGGCCGCAGCTCCGGCGATTTGTCGAGCACTATTTGATGGTCGAAGACGAGCATTTCGCTCAGCCGCGTGATGGCCGGATCGGCCTGGCTGACGATCGTTTCCTTGGTCAAGTTTTCCTGGCTTTTCAGATCGAGCACCTGCGCCCGCAGGCGGGCGAGCTCGGCCAGGTCGATTTTGTCGGTCTTGCCGCGCGATAGGATCACGGCCCGTTTCTGAAACTTCTGCCCATAGGCGTTGCTCTGGCCGGAGACTTCCTTCTCGATGACGGCCAATAGTTGGCCGATCGCAGGTCCGCCGATCTCGATGATTTGCTCGACGATCGCGTCGCGTTTGTCGGGCTTTGCGCGGGCTTTTTGAAACGCCGCGATCAGGTTGGCAACTTTCTGCCGATCGCGGGCGCTGAGCGCATTGGCCGCGGGCGGTTTCGCGGCCGGCGCCGGCTTGTCGGCGGCCCAAGCGGCCTTGCTGGCAAGCAGACCCCCGACGAGCAGGCACGCGGTGAACAGCACAGGCCCGGCCGAGGCCGTGGCGAGCTTTTCCGTCAAAACAACCAAGGGCCCTCCTTCGTCGCAAACGAACAATGTGGCTGAGCGCGACTCTCGCGATGGAAGCCGTGCAACTATCCTAAGCCAAGGCGAACGACTGGGTCCAGGTGGCCGCTCGCGGCATGGCATGCGGGTTGGGCGACGAAGTCGGCAGAATCCAGATTTACACCGCATCAGACTCTCGGCTAAATTTACCGCCAGACGCCGGCAGCGCCGGCGAGGCTCTTAGCGACAGAACCGCGGTGGCCCGAAAGACCATGGATGAATCCAACGCTAATCCGCTCGTTGGTCCGACGGCGTCGCGGTCCCGCTTGCGGCAAGCCCGGCGAGGCCGCCAGGCCGACCGGGCCATCGGGGCGCTGTTCGGACTCATGGGATTGGCAATGCTCTTGCGCGCCTGGCAGCCGTAGTCGTGGCGGGGCAGCGGGCCGTCGAAGCGGAGCTGCGTTCGCGGATTGTCGCCGTGATGCCCAAGCCGATCGCCGCCGATGGTTCGTATCGCATTACGCCGGGCGACTGCCTGGTACTGACGGCGGGCGACGAATTGGTCTTGGATTACCTGGTCGATGAGGAGGGGGACGCAGATTTCGGCGATTGGGGCACCGCTCACGTGGCGGGCAGGACGGTGCGGCGAAGTTCGCGACATTGTTGCGGTTCGCGCGACCAGCGCGGCTCCACCGAAGGTGCTGTCGATCGAGATCTCTGAGTTTCGCCGCGACGCCTGCGTGGTATGGGTTGACGACGGTCAGAATCGAGCCCTGGCGCGGCTCCCGCTGGACGAGGCCGGCCGCTTTCTCACCGCGCTGGCCGAAGCGGTCGGCCCGGCCCAGGCGTCCCAGGTCGATATCGACGTCAGCAGCAGCAGTGGATGTCAGATCTACCATTCAGCGCTGGATTTGAGCGGGATCACGCGGGGCTCGCAGCCGTGGGTGAAGGACTACGGACTGACGACCAATAACACCGTGAGGATTTCGGCCCGTTCTTTGTCCAAGAGCCTGCGCGGTCTTGGCCAACGGCGCGGACGGGTTCATCGACGCGCTCGACAGTGCGATCTGTGCGGTCAGTGCGGGCAACTAACCCGGCGCTGCTTATCGAGCGGCCCTACAACTCCCTGACCCACATGTTGCGGAACCGCACGGGGTTGCCGTGGTCTTGAAGGCTGAGCGGCAGCTTGTCCGGATGGGCGCTGTACGCCGGCGGCGCGTCCCAGGCCGTGCTGCCTTCGATCTGAAAGTGGTTCTGCACCAGCACGCCGTTTTGCAGCACGGTCACGTAGGCCGGTTTGGTCAGCTTGCCGGCCGCGTCGAACTGCGGAGCGCTGAAAAGGATGTCGTACGTCTGCCACTCGCCCGGCTTGCGGCAAGCGTTGACCAGCGGCGGATTCTGCTTGTAGATCGAACCGGCCTGTCCGTCATAGTAGGTCTCGTTGTCGTACGAGTCGAGGATCTGCACTTCGTACTTGCCCATCAGATAGACGCCGCTGTTGCCGCGTCCCTGGCCGGAGCCTTCCACCTTGTCCGGAGTGGCCCATTCGACATGCACCTGGCAGTCGCCGAAGGCCTGCCGGGTGGTCGCGCCGCCGCCGCGAACGGTGACCACTCCGTCCTGGTTCGAGCCACTTGTCGCCCCCCGCCCAGGCGGACAGATCCTTGCCGCCGATCAGCACGATGGCGTCCGATGGCGGGCCGCCGCAGGGCGCGCCGGGATCGATTACCTTTGGCTTGGGCCAAACTTTGCCGCTCTTGTATTCGTCGCCGGTCAGTTGGGTCACAACCAGGGCCAGACCGATTGCCAAAACGATGCCGGTGCGGTGCGAAATAAGTGTCATAAGCGGGAATCTCTGCGAAGGGGGTGGGGGGATGCGTCGATCAACTCATTTGGCGGGCTGAAAACTGGCGTGGGCCGAATTGCCGCCCGAAACGATGAAGGCCAGCAGATCGAGGATTTCCTCCTCGCTGAGCGTCCGCAGCAGGCCGGCCGGCATCGGCGAGATGGGCGAGAGCGTGCGATCCTCGATGTCGGCCTTGTCGATGCGGACGACTTCGGCCGCCAGCACGTTGGGCGACAAGACGAGCAGGCGGTCGTCTTCGTCGACCAGCGTGCCGGTAATCGTCTGGCCGCTGGCGGTCGTGACGACCGTGGAGCGGTACTTCTCGTCGATCGCCAGCGATGGCTCGATAATCGAGGCGCAGGATGTCCAACTTGGAGAACCGGCGGCTGACGCTTGTCAGGTCCGGGCCGACGAGCGTGCCGACGTCGCCGACCTGATGGCAGCTCTTGCAGGTGGCGGCGGCAAACATGGCCTCGCCGCGTTGGAAATTGCGTCCCCTTTCGACCGGCCCCAGCCGCTCGGCCAGGTCGGCCAGCGTCCAGTCTTTGACCAGCGGCCTGGGCGGCAGCGGCACGGCCGGTTCGCTGGGCGCCGGCTCGAGGATTGCCGCGACGGAGAGTCGCTCGCCGGCCGAAAGCCGTGCCAGCGCCGCGGTCTCGACGGTCTTGACGTATTTCGAATAACTCCCGCCGCCGCGGGCCGCTTTGGCTTTGGCCAGCGAGCGAAAATAACTCAGCGTGTCGGCTTTCGACCAACCGTCGGCCACGGATCGCAGCATCTCCAGGAAGAACAGCCGGTCGACTTGCGATTCCGTCTCGGCGGCCAGCGGGACGGTCTTGGCCACCACATCCGGGCCGTGCAGGTAAACGAGCAGTTGGCACAATTCGCGATCGAGCGGGGCGTTGCCGCATGGGAACACCGCGGTCAATCGCCGGGCGATATCGGCGGCCGTCGCACTGTCGGGCTCGCCCAGGCGGATCAATGCAAGCTCGTAACTTCGCAGCAAGATCATCCGCTGCTCATCCGCCAATGGCGACCAGGAAAACTGCCCCAGCCGAGCGAGCAATTGTGGTTGGGCTGCTTTGTCTGCCGTGCGGGCCAGCGCCAATAGCGCCGTCAATGCGGCGGTCGGTTCTTGCTCGGTCAATGCCCGCTCGTGCCACTGGCCGGTTGGCTGGGCTTCGATCGCCACCCGCGCCGCGCCGCGGATCCAAGGATCGTCGCTCGACAAGTGCGGCCAGGCGGCCGGAATTGCCAGGGCGTCTTCATGGCCGTGGAACGACTCCAGTTGCCGCCGCATGCGCCGGGCCGCTGCGGCTTCAGCCAGGGCCTGCTCGTCCGGTGTTTCGCCGCTGGGCGTTGGTTCTTTCGCGGCCGGCGGCGTCTTGCCGTCGCCATTGCCGACATAACGCACGCGATACAGGCCCGACTGCGTTTGGCGTCCGCCGGTGATAAAATACATGGCGCCATCCGGCCCGAAATCCAGATCGGTGACGTTCAGCGGCCGCCCGTCGATGAACTCCTCGGACGTACAGTCGTAACTGGCGCCGTGCGGTTTCATGTGGATGGCCAGGATTCGCCCATAGGCCCAGTCGAGGATGAACAACGCTTTGCGATAGCGGTCCGGAAAATTGCTGGCTGTGCCGAACTTGACGGCCGTGGGCGAGCCCAGGCCGAGAGGCAGGCTGACCGGCGGTCGCTCGGGATAATAAAACGGCCATGGCCGCGTCCCGGTGCGCCAGCCGTAATCGATCCCCGAGACCAGATGCTCCAGATGCGTCGGCCGATAGAACGGCAAGCCGACGTGCAGTTCCATGTCGGCGTCGTAGGTGAACAGCTCGCCGTCGGTGTTGAAGTCGATGCCGAACGGATTGCGCAAACCGGCGGCCAGCACTTCCCAGGTTCGGCCTTCGGCGTCGGTTCGCACCAGGTAACCCGGCGGCGGCCGCTCGAAATGCGGCTGGATGCCGGATTCCAGATCGTCGAAAAGCTGATCGTAGCCGAAATGCCGCATGCGCGAGTCGGCCGGACGCCAATCCGGCGGCAATTTCGAATCGTCGCCTTGAATCAAGTACAGCCCATTGTCGGGGCCCAGCACCAGGTCGTTGATGCCGTGACCGGACCCGCCTTCGGCGTGCAGCAATCGGACTTCGTCGTATCGATCGTCGCCATCCGTGTCGCGGAGCCGATACAGTCCGGTGGGCCGGTCGGGGCTGGCTTTGTTGCAGCGGGCGTACAAACCGCCGAAGGCGCACAGCAGCCCGCGGCACTCCTGCAGCGATTGGTCGATCGATTCGACCGTCGTGGCGTCGGACCTGGTCTTGGGCAGCGTCAGCCGCAAGATGCCGCGCTCCTGCCCGTCGGCGGTCCCTTCCTTGGCCAGCAGCACTCGCCCCTTGGGATCGACCGCCAGGCTGACCCAGGAATTCTCTCCCGGCTGAGCCGAGCGGAGCAGCTCCACCTCGTAGCCCGCAGGCACGTGAATCGCATCCGGCAGCGTGGCCTGCGATCCGCGGTGCGCTTCTCTCCACTGCTCGTAATCTTTGTCAGGCAGCGGGGCCGGTCGGCCAGTGGTAACGTTCAAAGCCGGCTGCGGTGCCGAATCGTCCCCCCAGGCTGGGGAGCCGGAAAGCAGGAAAACGCTTGCCAGGCTCAGCGCCCATTGACCGCGCGAACCCAACTGTCTGACAAGAACGATTTGAAATCGGGATGACTCATGCCCACATCATAACCGGGCGCCGGGCCGGAGGGGACACTCGGCTTGCACGGCGCCGGCCAGAGGGCTAGGTTGAAATGGGCCAGGCCTGGAAATTCCGCCGGTCAAGATGGAGTTCTATTTGCGGGCCGCCGGCAGGCTGCGAATCGGCGTGGGGCCGCTTGCGATCAATTGTGGGCAGAACATCGCGGGGGAGAACATGTTTGGCAAACAGGTCATTGATAGGACTGTGCCGGGCCGGTTTTTCGGCAGACAAGAAACAGCATCTCTATCGGCAGGCGCTGTGATGCGGGGGTTCGGTCTGCCGGCTGTTGCCGTTTTGTGCGCGGCTTTTTGGCTGGCGCAGGGGATACCCGCCTTGGCCGAGCAGAACTGGCCGCAGTGGCGTGGGCCGCTCGGCACGGGGGCGGCGCCGGCGGCCAATCCGCCGCTCGAGTGGAGCGACAGCAAGAACATCAAATGGAAGGTCGCGCTTCCCGGCAGTGGCACGGCCACGCCGGTGGTCTGGCAGAATCAGATTTTCATACAAACCGCCATTCCCAGTGAAAAGAAACCGGATGGGGCGGCCAGCGCGGATGCCGCGGATTCCGCTGCCGACGCAGACGCCAAACAGGCCGAGCCGGCCGAGCGGCCGGCCGATGGCGCGCAGCCGCCGCGTGGCCGAGGCCGCCGGCTTGGGGGCGGTCGGCCGGGCAGACCGGGCGGCGGACGGCGCGGCAGTGAGGCCATGGGCGAACAGCGGTTCGTGCTCATGGCCCTGGATCGCGACACCGGCAAGACGCTCTGGGAGCAAGTTGCCCGGACCGAAGTGCCGCACGAAGGACACCATGCCGACAACAGCTTCGCCTCGCGCTCGCCGGTCACCGACGGCACGTGCGTGTGTGCTAATTTTGGCTCGCACGGACTTTATTGCTATGACCTCGAAGGCAAGCTGAAGTGGGAAAAGGATCTCGGCCGGCAGCAGACGCGCAACGGCTTTGGCGAAGGCAGTTCGCCAGCCTTGTTCGGCAATACGATCGTGGTCAATTGGGACCATGAAGGAGATGATTTCATCGCCGCCTTCGACAAAGAGAGCGGTCGCGAGTTGTGGCGGCAGCCGCGCGACGAGCACACGTCCTGGGCCACCCCGATCGTGGTCGAGCACGAAGGCCGGGCGCAGGTCGTCACCGCCGCGACCGACAAGATTCGCAGTTATGACCTGGCCAGCGGAGAGCTCGTGTGGCAGTGCGCCGGATTGACGACCAATTCCATTCCCAGCCCGGTCGCCGCCGGCGACACCGTGTACGCGACCAGCGGATTCAAGGGCAGCGCGCTGTTGGCGATCCGCTTGGGGCACACCGGCGATCTGACGGGCAGCGACGCCATCGCCTGGAGCCATAACAAGAACACGCCCTATGTGCCGTCGCCGCTGCTTTACGGGCAGCGGCTCTATTTCTACGCCAGCAACAACGCCATTCTTTCCTGCTTCGACGTGCAGACCGGCAAACCGCTGTTCGGGCCGAAGCGATTGGAGGGCTTGCGAAACGTCTACGCCTCGCCGGTAGGCGCCGCGGGGCGCGTGTATCTGGTGGGCCGCGACGGAGGCACCCTGGTCATCAAGGATGCCGACGATTTGGAAGTCCTGGCGACCAACCGTCTGGACGATTCGTTCGATGCGTCGCCCGCGGTGGTCGACAATATGCTTCTGCTGCGCGGCAAGGCGCATTTGTATTGCCTGGCCGAGCAGTGAACGGCCGAGGAGTGAACGGCCGGGGAATGAGCAGCCGGGCGAGACCTGCGGGCCGAAAGCCGGCTTGTGGATCCCGGCAGTAGCCAACCCGCTGGCGGCTGGCGCCGATCTACCAACGCAGTTCCAAGCCGGCCATCGGGCCGTGCAGGAAGACGCTGTTTTGGTGGACCTCTCCGTCCAACTGATCCGGGCGCCAGGGCCACGCCGGGCACGAACAGCAGTTGGTAGCCCGCCCGCAGCACGAAATTCGGCCGCACTTGATAGGTGGCGATCGTGGAAAAATCAAACACGCCGGCCACACCGGTCCGCGTGGCGCTGATGTCATAGGGGTAGAAGCCGGGCGGCGATCCAAGCGTTCCGCTGGAGTTCAGGTTCGATTCGTGCAGGTGGATGATATTGGCCATCAAGCCGAGCTTGCCCGACATTTGCAGGTGAAAGCGGTTCCAATCGCGCTGCCACTGCGCGCCGATCTGCTGCGCCGAGCAGGTTGTTGGTGCTGTTGAGATTCAAGTTCTCATAGGCGGGGTAATAGTCGTCGACGCCGAGAATATCCAAGCGATCGCTGAACTGGAAATAGCGCAAGCCCCAGAGCGTGCCCCAGCGCCAATTGCCGAAGTCGACGCGCTTGAACGTTTGGTTCAGTTCGACGTTCTGCAAGCTCGATCGGTCGGTGTAGCCCAAGCTGGTGCCGAAGCCGCCGATCAGGGCGTCGGTCTGCGTGTAGGGGGAAAACGCCACCGTATTCGCGCCGAACGGATCGACGCCGACCGTTCGTCCGGCCGACCAGTTCTGCAGGCCGAAGTAGATGCCCTCCCAGGCGATCTGGTCGTCGATCCGGCGAATCAACTGCAACCGCATTCCCGGTTCCATGGAAAAGCCGGCGTCCTCGCTCGTCAGATGGTCGATGAAGTGATGCGTGTTGTACGAGTACACTCCGCCCAACCGGTTGTCGGTGCCGATCGTGCGCTGCAGCCACATCGCATCGGCCGAGAAGCTCCAATCCGGCATGGGCTCGCCGCTGTCGAAGACCGTGACCACGCCGCCATCCCCGCCAATCACCTTGCCGTCGGGCAACTGGAATGGCGCGACCGGTTGGCTGGGAATCGCAGACCCAGCGGCGGCGCCCCCATCCGAGAGCGGGTCGGGCGCGCTCAGCGGCGAGGCCGCAGGCAGTGAGGACGATCGAACCGCGGCATTTGGAGCGGGGTATTGCAGCCCTGGCATCGGCTTGGGCGGCCATTGACTATCTGGAGCCGGCGCGTTCCCGGCATCGTCGTCGGCCCAAGCCGCGGCCGACGCGAGCGATAAAGCGAGCAGTGTCGAGATGACTGCGCGACGCATAAGATGGCGCTGCCGAGAAAGCAGCATCGCGAGCGAGTGATGGGAACGGCTCAATCAGACAGGCTGCCTAATCCTAGCGAGATCGTCGATCGGGCGATGCCCCAACTTTTCCGGTCTCCAAGGTCCGATCCGCAGGAACGGCGGCGTCAGCTATCCGGATTATCGGAGAATCGGCAGAGCGGACATTCGCGCTTTGGCGCTGCTGCCTGCGCACTGCCAGCAGCCAGCGGTGGCGATAGCAGCCGGTTGAAGAACGGGCCAGGCATCTCGCCAGAGCGCCGAGGCGTCGAGAAGGTCACACGTTGGCTCGGAGCCATTCCCTCGCTGAGCGGCTTGCTCGAGCGGCCGGGCCGTCGAGCGACCCCTCTCTGTGCTAGCGGCTTTCCGCTAGAATCGAACTTTTCGCCCCGGGCGGCGAGCGACCCTCAAAGGGACCGAGATCGCCCGGCGTCGGACCCCCGCTTCAGGCCATCCCCGATCCATGACGCGTTCACCCCAGCAGCCGGTCGAAGCGGTTCGCAGCGAACTGGGGCTGCCGGAGCTCGAGCAGGCCGTGCATGCGGCCGATCCGACGGCGATTCTCATTCCGCCGCGGATCTTGCGACGGGTGATCAAACAGCACGCCTCGATTCCCGGTTTCGGTTTGCGGGTGCCGCACCGCAAGACCTACTCGATTTCGCGGGAGGAGTTGCTGGCGATCGTGGATCCGCTGGATCTCGACCTGGCGCCCGACATTTCTCTGGCCGATCGGGTGATTTTGCTGGCCCGCCCCACGCCACAACGAATCGCCACGATGTCGGCCGATGAATTGTTGCTCAAGTACTGGCGAATGCTGTTTCACGCCCGCGTCCATCTGGCTTTCGATCAGTTGCTGACCGAGGGCAAGTTCGCGGCGGATTTGTTGCGGCAGCGGATCGGCGAGATCGGCCAGTCGGAATTCGCCGAGATTCGCGCCGTGCTGCGGCAGGAAGACTATCTCTTACCCCCCAAGAGCGATTTGTCGACGTACGTCGAATTCGCCGCCGTGTACCTGGAGCTGCGGTATTTTGCCGACGAGCTGCTGCGCAGCTATTTTCCGGAGCTGCGCGACTTGGGCCGGATCGACGATATGTTGCACTCCGACATCGACGGCCTGGGGCTGCTCGCGGCCACGCGGCTGGCGGTGCGCGCCCGACCCTCAACAGCACGCCGAAGTGCGGCGCGAGGCGGCCGACCGCGTCGACCTGCGTGCGCCGGCCCGACTCAATCGCCGCGGTCGGGGCAACTTCATCGGCGCGGGCTCGACAAGGCCAAGCGGACCGCGGCATCGGGCAATATCGTGCGGGCCGCCATCCTGCGGATCCAGGCCGCTCAACACGCCGGCGGCGACGAAGCCCTCACCGCTCGGGCTGCGGCCGGGACGGATTTGCAGCGGTTGGCGCGGCGCTTGCACGCGGCCTGCGGCTTCGGCGCCGCCGACATTGAGGAATGGACCAAGGCGCTGTCGCCGCTCTTGGAGTACGCGGCCCGCGGCATTTGGACGCCTGAAGCCCGGTTGCTGTACGACCTGCAAAAAGTTTGCGTCGACCACGAGCGCGGCATTTATGCGCTGAACTTGTGGCCCTGGATCCGCTCGCTGGGCAAACAGCCGCTGAAGCGCTTGTTGCCCGGGCAGCGCGACGTGCTCGTCGTCAAGCACTTGCGCGGAGCACGCGACCGGCTGACGGTGGCCCGACTTTCCGAGCGTGCCCGGCGGCGTTTGCAGGGGCTGTTCGAAACGGCCGTCCATCGGACCGAAAGCAAGCTCCGCTCGAATTTCCGCCCGGCGATCGACGGCGCGCTCGATCGGGTGCGGCTGATTCCGCAGAACCTGCCCGAGCGGGTCGCCCGCCGCAAGCTTGTCGACGAACTGCTCGACCGGATCGTGGAACGGGGTTTTCTGACCATGAGCGATCTGCGCGATGCGCTGTCGCGCAACGACCTGAAACTGCCGGACCTGGACGTGACGAGTCTGGCCCAATGGCTTTCGGGCGATCAATTGTTGCAGGCGGATTACGAATTGGCCGGCATGCTGGACGGTGTCTATCGTCGCGGCGAGACCTACCTGCGCCTGCCGCTGCGGCTCAGTTCGCTGGCATTCGGCACGCGCATGGGTCGGTTCTTGACACAGTATGTGGCGATTCCGTTCGGCGGAGCGTACCTGGCGCTCGAATTCGCCTATCACCTGTTGCAATTGCTGCAAACCCACGTGGTGGCGTCCGAGCCGCTGGCCTCGGTCACCGCTACGGTGCCGGTGCAGCATGATCGCTTGAAATGGTGGTCTACCGTTTTCGTTCTGGGGTTGTTCCTGGAAGGGCTGTTGCATCATCGGGGTTTTCGCGCGCTGTGCCTGGAGCTGCTCTGGTCGGCTGGGCAGGCCGGTCATCGAGTGTTCGTCGAATTTCCGACCCGCGTGCTCAATCTGCCGTTGGTCCGGGCGCTGGTCGCCAGTCCCTATTTTCGGCTGTTTCAGCGATATCTGCTCAAGCCGGCCGTCATTTCCGCCTTGCTGACGGCGGCCGTGGCGTTGTTTTTCAACGGCGCCACAACGCTCGAATCGGCGGTCGGGATCTTTTTCGCCGTCAATGTGCTGCTCAATTCGCGCTTCGGCCGCAACGTCGACGAGTTGGTGACCGACTGGGCGGTGAACCTCTGGCACAAACTCCGCATCCACGTCTTTACGGCGTTGTTTCGTTTCATCGTCGAGGTCTTCCAGCGAATCCTGGAGACGATCGAGCGGCTGCTCTACACGGTCGACGAGTGGCTGCGCTTCAAGGCCGGCGAAAGCACCGGAACGACGGTCGTCAAGGCCGTGCTGACGCCCATCTGGCGAGTCATCGACTACGTGATTCGGTTCTTCGTCAATTTGCTAATCGAGCCGCAGATCAACCCAATCAAGCACTTTCCGGTTGTCACGGTCGGACACAAAATCATCCTGCCGTTTCTCCCGCACCTGACCAGCATCCTGACCGCCCCCTTGGGCAAGGTCTTGGCCGGCGCCATTGCCGGACCAACGATTTTCTTGCTGCCCGGCGTATTTGGATTCCTGGTTTGGGAGCTGAAGGAGAATTGGCGATTGTACGCGGTCAATCGGCCGCCGAACTTGCGGCCGGTGATTGTCGGACATCACGGCGAAACGATCATCCGCTTCATGCGACCCGGCTTTCGCTCCGGCACGCTGCCCAAACTGTACGCCAAGCGGCGCAAAGTCGATCGGCAGGCGTTTTCGACCGGCCATTGGAAAGCCTCCGGCAAGCCCTCGGCCGGCTTGCTCGGCGTCGAGCGGCACGTGCGGCGTTTCGTCCAACGCGAACTGATGACGCTGCTGCTGGAAAGCCAGGGCTGGCAAGCCGGACCTCTGAGCGTCGGCGAAATTCAGTTGGGCACCAATCGCATTTTGCTCGAGCTGTATTCGCCGAACCTGGGCGAGCAGAGCCTGTGGATTGCGCTGGAGGAACACGCCGGCTGGCTCGTGGCCGCGGTGCACGAGCGCGGCTGGCTCGACCGGCTCAGCCGCCGCCAGCGGCGCACCCTGGCCAATGCGCTCGCCGGTTTCTACAAGCTGGCCGGCGTCGACCTGGTGCGCGAGCAGCTCGAAGCGCAACTTCAGCCGACCGCCCACGTATACGAAATCGACGAGCGCGGGCTGGTCGTGCGCCGGCGCGCACGACGCAGGGGCAGAAATCGTCTACCCGCTGCGCGACTGGCCTCCCCAGTCAGACCCGCAGGCCGGCTGGCTGCGCGAGACCGGTTCGCTGGCCCGCGAGGAATTGGCGTTTGCCTGCGTGCCGATTTCCTGGCAGCGCTGGCTCTCGGCCTGGGAACAAGACCAGCTCGGGGCCGCAGCCGCTGAAGTTCGTCTGGCCGGGCCACCCCTCTTACCCGACGGACACCGCTCGCTATGAAACGCTTACCCCTGGGCCGATTGGTTTACGAGTTTTCCCGCCACGAACAACCGCGACTGCGGATCGAGCCCGGCGAAACCGTCGTCGTCGAGTCGGAAGATGCCTTCTCGGGCCAGATCCGCACTGACGCCGACCGCCGCGATCGGGTCAAGATGCCGCTGAGCAATCCGCAAACCGGTCCGATCTGGATCGAAGGCGCCGAGCCGGGGGACGCTTTGGCTGTGACGATCGAAGCCATCCGCCCGCTGATCGGTCAATGTGCCACACGCACGGGCGACGCTCGCCAACTGGCCGAGTGGCTCGGCGGCGATTGTCCGCACGGCACGCACGTCTGCCCGATTCGCGACGGAGTGATCCACTGGAGCGACAAAGTCCGGATTCCCTACGCGCCGATGCTCGGCTGCATCGGAACGGCGCCGGACATCACCGTGCCGGGCACCTTGCCCGCCGGGCCCCACGGCGGCAACATGGACATCGTCGAGGTCCGCCCGGGAAGTACCGTCCTCTTGCCGGTCTTCGTGCCCGGCGGCTACTTGTATCTGGGGGATGCGCACGCGGCCATGGGGCATGGCGAACTCTCGGCCAGTGGGCTGGAAATGCCGGCCGAGAGCGTGATTACGGTCCGTCTGCTCAAGAACAAGCGGCTGGCCTGGCCGCGGATCGAAACGGAAAGCGAAATCATGGCCGTCGTTTCCGGCGCGCCGATGGAACGCTCGGCCGCGCAGGCCTTTGCCCAGCTCATCCTCTGGATGGAGCAGGACTTCGGCTGGAACCGCTGGCGAGCCTACGATCTGCTGACCCACGTCGGTCGACTGTCGATCGGCTACTACGGCATCGGCACGGCGGCGGCAAAGATTTCCAAACACTACGCAGCCTGCCCGGACTGACCCGACGCGGTATTCGCCCTTTTTTTCCCCGAACCGGCTGCCCCCGCGGCCGGTCCTATTCGGTGGCTGGCGGCTGTGGCATCAGCAAGTCGTCCAGTCTTTCGCGCAGGATCAGGTGTCGCATTGATGTTGTTGGCCGAACCACCGCCGAGTGCAGCGCGGGCCGCGGCGGCTCCGGGGAGCGCCCGCGAGCTGTTGCGCGTTGCGCTGCCGCTGGTGATCAGTTCCGGCTCGGCCTCGCTGATGTACGTGATGGACCGGGTGTTTCTCACCTGGTACTCGACCGACGCCATGGCGGCCACGCTGCCGGCGGGCATGCTGCACTGGACCCTGGTGAGCCTGGCTCTTGGTACGACCGGCTACGTGAATACGTTCGTCGCGCAGTACCACGGAGCGGGCGAACCCCGCCGCATCGGAGCCGTGCTCTGGCAAGGCATTTACTTATCGCTGCTGGCGGGCCTGGTTTTGCGCGGGTTTGTCCCACTGGCGCCGAAAATCTTCGAATGGTTCGGTCACGAGCCGGCGATCCGGCGCCTGGAAACGGAGTTTTTCGGCGTCTTGTGTTACGGCGCCTTCCCGCTGCTGTTGCAGAATACGCTGTCGTGCTTTTACAGCGGACGGGGCAAGACCCGGGTCATCATGTGGATCAACGTGTCCTGCGCGCTCATCAACGGCCTGCTCGACTACGTGCTGATTTTCGGCGGCGCCGGTTTGCCGCCGATGGGCATTGCCGGCGCAGCCATGGCCACCGTCATCGCCTGGACAGCGGGAAGCACGATGTATGCGATCGCACTGGTTCGACATCCGCAGCGGGAACATTTTGCGCCTCGCTTCGGCCTGGCGATTCGATCGCGAGTTGTTCGGACGTTTGCTGCGATTCGGCCTGCCCAACGGCGTCCAGTTTTTCGTCGACATCGCCAGCTGGACGGTTTTCGTGCAGATGATCGGTTCGCTCGGCGCCGAGCACCTGGCGGCTAGCAGTCTGGCGTTCAACTTGAACGCCCTGGCTTTCATTCCGATTCTCGGCGTCGGCACGGCGGTCATGACGCTCACGGGTCAGCGGATCGGCGAGCGGCGGCCCGAGCTGGCGATTCGGACCACCTGGATGGCCTTTGGGATGTCGATGGGATACATCGCCATTTTTGCGGCGATTTACCTGTTCGCTCCGCGGCTGATCTTGCTGCCCTATGCGCTGTCCGAAAAGACCAGCCAGTTCCCGCAATTGGAGGAGCACGTCGTTCACCTGTTGCGCTTTGTCGCCGTTTATTCGTTGTTCGACGCCATGGCGACGATCTTCAGCGCAGCCACCCGTGGGGCTGGCGACACGCGCTTTGCGCTGGTTTTTTCGCTTGTCACGGGCACGCTGCTCTTGATCTTGCCCACGTACGCGGCAGCCCATTTTGGCCACACCGGCCTGACGATTCCCTGGATCGCCGTGACGGTGTTCATCGTGGTCCTCGGCCTGGGATACCTGTGGCGATTTCACGAGGGGCGCTGGAAGTCGATGCGGGTGATCGAATTTTCGGCCGGCGCCGCTCCAGCCGCGGCCGACAATGCGCCGGCAATAGCACCGTTTTACAATCCAATAGATCCCCTCAGCGAGACGTCGCAAGGGCGCGCCGGCGGCTTGACGCCGGACTGAGCGCGCCGATCGCCACCGGGCATTCTGGCTGCGTCGAGTGAAATGCTGCTGGCGGGCGTGTAAACTAGAGCGCCTGGCCGCGGCGGGCATCACACCGAGGTTTCGATGAACCGTTTTGCCGGATCGCTGGCTCTGATTCTCGTTCTGGCAGTCGCGGCCGGCGCGTGCGCCGGTTATCGCGACGAAGTGCGCGAAGATCGGCCCCTGGCTTATTGGCGCTTCGACGACGAGGCGGCAAGCCCCGGTGCGATGGCCAAAGACGACGTCCAGCGCCACGCGGCCGAGTATCGCGGCGGCGTGCAACTGGCCGACGGCGTGCCGGGCATCGGCGGCAAAGCCTTGTCGCTTTCTCGCCCTGGGGCCCACCTATGGGTCCCTCCGCACGCCGATTTCGACGGCAACACCGTGACGGTCGAATTCTGGTTTCAGTCCGGGCAAACCTTCCCCGACCGCTATTGGCCGGGCAGCGGCACTTTTCTCTCCAAGGCCACCGCCAACAACGGTTCCAGCGATTGGGTGCTGGTGGCCGGCTGCGCCGCCGAGGGAGGCCAGGGCCGGGTCATCGCCGCTGCCGGTCCGCGGCCCGGCGTTGACGTGACGTTGCACTCCCCCGGCGCACTGAACGACGGCCGCTGGCACCAGGTCGTCTGGACCCGGTCCGCGGCCGGCGACAACCGGCTGTATATCGACGGCGAGCCGGTCGCTGCGGCCGGCGACGGTGGCGGCTCGATCAGCAACAACCGCGCGATCACGGTCGGCGCCGACCCGATCCTCGGCGGTCGCGACTTGCAGGGCCTGCTCGACGAGGTGGCCGTTTACAACCACGTGCTCAGCGACGAGAGAGTACGGGCCCATTACATCGCCAGCGGACTGGCCGGCGACGCATTGTTTGCCGCAAACGTCGCGCCGCTACTGGAAAATCGCTGCCTCAAGTGCCACTCCGGCGCCAAGCCCAAGGGCGAGCTCGATCTGTCCTCGCGCGACGCTCTGCTGGCCGGTGGCGAGTCGGGTCCGGTCGTCGTGCCGGGCGACGCGGCAGGCAGTCTGCTCTATCGGCTGATCCGACACGAGGAGGAGCCGTTCATGCCCGCCGGAAGTGATCCGCTCCCGGCGGATGCCGTCGCGCACGTGGGCCAGTGGATTATCGCCGGCGCCGCCTACTCGCGCAACTTGAAAGCGCTGGGCGGAGCCGGCCGCGACTTTTGGGCATTCCAACCCCTGACCCATCCGTCGCCTCCAGAGGTGCGGGCCAGCCATTGGCCGACGACGCCGATCGACCGCTTCGTGCTGGCAGCGATGGAGTCGAAAGCCGCGAGTCCGGCCCCGCCGGCCGACCGGCCCACATTGATCCGCCGGCTGAGCTTCGACCTGTTGGGCTTGCCTCCGGCGCCGGAGGAGATCGACGAGTTCGCTGCGGACCGCGAGCCGGATGCGTACGAGCGTCTGGTCGACCGTCTGCTGGCCAGCCCGCACTTCGGCGAGCGTTTTGCGCGGCTGTGGCTGGACGTGGCTCGCTATGCCGACAGCGCCGGCTACGAGCACGACGAAGACCGCATCAACGTTTACTACTACCGCGATTTCGTCATCCAGGCCGCCAACCAGGATCTGCCGTTCGATCGCTTCGTGCATTGGCAGTTGGCCGGCGACGAATACGAACCGGACAACCCGCAGGCCCAGGCCGCCACCGGCTTTCTGGCGGTGGGGCCCGCGCTGATCACCGAAACGGGCACGAAGGCCGAGTACGAGCAGTACCACTACGATCAGTTGGACGACATGGTTTCGACGGTCGGTTCGGCCTTCCTGGGACTGACGATCGGCTGCGCCCGCTGCCACGATCACAAGTTCGACCCGATCCCGACGCGCGACTATTATCGGTTGGCGGCCGATTTCAGCGCGCGTTAAGCGCGTGCATCTGGTCGCGACGAAGGAGCAGAAACTGACTCAGACCGACCTGGACCAAACCGCGCCGCCGGCTCGCGCTTGCTGCTGACGGACAGCGGGCCGCAGGCGGCCCCGGCTTTCCTGCTGGGTCGCGGCGATCCGCAGAAAAAGCTCGAGCCGGTATCGTCCGGGTTCCTCAGTGTCTTGACGCCCGACGGCCGCAGCGAACTTTGGCGCCAACCCGCCCCACCGGACGCCAAGACCACGCTAGCGCGAGGGCGCTGGCCGAATGGCTCACCGACGCACAGCGCGGGGCCGGGCGGCTGGTGGCCCGGGTGATCGTCAACCGCGTTTGGCAACAGCATTTCGGCGAGGGGATCGTGCGGACGCCCAACGATTTCGGCGTGCAGGGCCAGCGGCCGGTGCATCCGGAACTGCTCGATTTTCTGGCCGCCGAGCTCGTCGAGGGGGGCTGGCGGCTCAAGCCGCTGCACAAGCAGATCGTGATGAGCGCCGCCTATCGCCAGCAAGTCACGTCAGCGGCCGCGCTGGCCGAGATCGATCCGGATGTCCGCTTCTACTATCGCCGCCCGGAGCGCCTGTCCGCCGAAGCGCTGCGCGATTCGATCCTGGCGGTCAGCGGCCAGCTCGATCGCACGCGGTTCGGTCCGGCGGTCAAGCCCTACTTGCCTCCCGAGGCTCTGTCCGGCCGGGTGAAAGACAACCTCGTGCGCCCGGCAGCGACGGACCCGAGCAGTGGCGGCGGAGCATTTATTTGTTCGTCAAGCGGTCGCTGCCCACGCCGCTGTTGGAAACGTTCGACGCGCCGGTGCCGAGCTCGAGTTGCGGCCGGCGGATGCAGTCGACCGTGCCGACGCAGGCCCTGGCCCTGCTGAACGACCCCTTCGTGCGCAGATCAGGCCCGGTTCTTCGCCGAGCGTTGCCGGGCCGCGGCGGGTGCCGAGCGGCCGGCCCAGATCGACTGGGCGTACCGATTGGCGCCTGGGCGCGCCGCCGCAGCCGGACGAACGCGAGCTGCGCATGCGGTTCCTGGCCGCACAGCCGCCCGAAACGGCGCTGGTCGATTTTTGTCACGTACTTTTCGGGCTGAATGAATTTGTCTATGTCGACTGATGCGTTTGCCGGATATTCAAGAAATGGCGCATCGCCAGGCTGTATCCGCCGGGAATGCCGCGTTTCCATTAGAGGAGATTGAGTGATGCATCACCGCCCAGACGCCTGCCAAAAATGCTCGCGCCGTGCGGCCGGCTATGCCGACCGCCGCGACTTCCTGCGCCGCGTGGGCGGAGGATTCGGCACGCTGGCGCTGGCCGATCTGCTGGCCGGCCAGGGATTGTTGGCCGCAGCGGATGCGCCGCCCAAGGGACCGCTGGCTGCTCGCGCCGGCCATCATCCGGCCCGCGCCAAGGCCGTGATCTGGCTGTTCATGGAGGGGGGGCCCAGCGGCTTCGACCTGTTCGATCCCAAGCCCGAGTTGACCGCCCGGGCCGGCCAGCGCATCGAGGGGGTCGAAACGCACTTCGGCAATCCGGGTCCGCTGTTGGCCTCGCCCTTCAAGTTTCGGCAATATGGCCAGAGCGGAGCCTGGGTCTGCGAGAAGTACCCGGCGCTGGCCCAGCACGTCGACGATCTGGCTTTCATCAAGTCGGTCTATGCCGAGTCGCCCAATCATTCGCCGGCCATGTACCAGATGAACACCGGCCTGACGCGCCCGGGTTTCCCCAGCGCGGGCGCCTGGGTGACATACGGCCTGGGTAGCGAAAACCAGGACTTGCCCGGCTTCGTCGTGTTGCCGTCCGACGTCGGCAAAGGCGGGGCCAACAACTGGGGCGCGGGCTTCCTGCCCAGCTCGTACCAGGGCACTCTGCTGCGCACCAGCGGCCAGCCGATCCTGAATCTCGAGCGGCCCGATCGGCTGGGCGAAGCGGAGCAGCGCGCGATGCTCGACCTGGCCGGCAGCCTGAACGCCGCTCACCTGGAGCGGCATCCGGGCCAGGCCGATCTGCTGGCCCGGATCGAAAGTTTCGAATTAGCCTTTCGCATGCAGATGGAAGCGCCGGCCGCGACTCGGTTGGCGGATGAGCCGGAGCACGTCCGCAAACTCTATGGCCTTGATCGCGGCGGCAGCACAGCCCGCTTTGGCACTAAGTGCCTGCTGGCCCGGCGCCTGGTGGAGCGCGGCGTGCGCTTCGTTCAGGTCTACTCGAACGACGAGTGGGATGCCCACGGCGACATCGCCGCCAACCACTCGGACCGCTGTGCCGACACCGACGTGCCGATTGCCGGCCTGCTGGCCGATCTCAAGATGCGCGGCCTGCTCGATTCGACCCTGCTCGTCTGGGGCGGCGAATTCGGCCGGATGCCGGTCTCCGAGCAGGGCAAAGGCCGTGACCACAATCCGCTGGGCTTTCTGATGTGGATGGCTGGCGGCGGCGTGCGCGGCGGCGCCAGCTATGGCGAGACCGACGAGATCGGCCTGCGGGCCGCCGTCGATCCGGTATCGGTGCATGACATCCATGCGACGATCCTGAACCAGCTCGGAATCGATCACCAGCGGCTCACCTACAAGCACAACGGCCGCCTCTATCGCCTGACCGACGTCGCCGGCAACGTGCTCGACAAGATCCTGGCGTAGCGGCCGGCAAGTCGTCCGAGGGCGCGGGCACCCGCTGCCGGCGCCGGTGCTGCCCGTGCGTCACTTTTCGAAGGCAAATTCGGTTTCCACTGCCCACGACGTTTGCCAATAGTTGTGCAGCGCGTAGGTGTCGGCCTTCGACACGCTGCGCCCCTCGTTCAACTCGTACTTGGGCCCGTTGTTCTCGTTGACGCGAAACGTGAATCGGATCGGCTCGCTGGCATCGAGCTTTTTCTTCACGTCGGGAATCTCCGACCAAGGCAGAGCGCATTCGACGAGCCGCACATCGCCGTCGCGCTTGATGACCAGCTTGCCGGCCTCGACCGCGCCGCCGTCTTTGCCCGGTGCGGGCACTTTGGGCTGCCGCGGATAAAAATGCTTGCGCGGCATGCCGGGCGCGAGCAGTCGCCAGATCTCGGTGCCGCCGCCGAACTTGTCGGCCACCAGGTTGAGCGCGTATTCGTAATCGGTGGTCTTGTAGCAGACGAACCGCGGCATCGTGCCCGGCGGGTGCAACAGCCAGTCGCTCTCGTCGATCGGCAAGACGTTGAAGGCGATCTGCACGTTTTCGGTCTCCTCGCCGGCCGGGACCGCGGGGCTTTGGCGATACGAAAAACGGCGAACTCCGGCCGGCCAGTGCAATTCCTGCAGCTTGCCGTCGGCCTGGATGCCCAGCGACGTCTGCGGATAGAAGTCGGCGTCCTCGTCCCGATTGGCAAAGCGAACGTTGCCCTCATACGGTTTGGCATCGGCGATCTTGGCGGCAAAATAGAAATTCTCTGCGTCGTAGGCCAGGTAGCCCGAGGCAAAGCCTTGGCCGGCATTGGCGTCGAACTTGACCAGCGGCAACCAGGCCTTTTCGGTGAGATTCTTGCCGGCGCCGGGTGCGCTGCGAATCGGCTGCGGCAGCACGTCCTGCCAGTCGTCGAGATTGCCGTCGACGTTGATTTTCTTGCGGGCGATCAGATTCACGTGCAGCGTCTCTTCGTGGAGCTTGCGTCCGTCGGGCCCGGCGTCGAAGGCGACCGAGAGTGGGTAACTGTTGCTGGCCGCGGCTTGTCCGCCGTCGATTTTCCACTCCAACTCCTTCGTCTCGTGCGGCGCGAGCGACACCTGCTTCGGTCCGCCGTCGAGCGGCAGATCGCCCAGCTTTGCCTCCAGCTTTCCGCGGATCGGCCGGTTCAGGATGTTGGTTAGGGTTAGTCGCAGCGCCGGCTTGTCAGCGACACGGACAAGCAGGTCGTGCGCCACGATCTCGACCGGCTCGTAGCCCTCGATCCGTCCGGCCTTGATCGCCGCGAGCAGGCCAGCAAACGACCCGGCCGAGCCGTCGGTGCGGAGGAAGTAGCCCAAGCCGTTGAGCGGGACGACAATCTTGCCGTCGGCCGGCTTGAGGACGTTGCCGTAGAAGTCGAGCGGCACGAAATGGCCGTTGTCGGCGATGGTCAGGCTAGCCTGATCGAGAACCTCGGCCGCCCGCAGTTCGTTGATAATCGCGTTGCGCTCGGCTTCCGGCGCTTCGGCCTGCAGAGCGGCCAGCTTGGCGCGCAGGGGTGCGCCGCGCTCGCGGGCCCGAAAACCGAGCACGCCGCGAAACAACAGCAGATTCCGGTCGTAGATCGCTCCCAGGTCGCCGATGACGACGACCGTGCCGTCGTCGGCATTCTTCTGGCCGGCGAACACGAAGACCCAGGGCAGCCCACTGGGAAACAATACTTTTTGGAATGCCCGCTGTCCGAGATACTGGTCCATGGCGGCAATCGCGCCGGCCGGCGCCAGCGGCTGCACGGTATACACGCGCTTGCTGGTGCCGTCGTTCTGGCGCACGTCGACGTCGATCTCCTCGCGCACGGCGCCGTGGTTCACGCCGTTGGTGCGATCGAGACCCGTGGCCCGCATCGAGGCGATCATGCCGGCCACGCGATCTTCGCTATTGGCCATCCAGCTTTCGGTATCCCAGACGCGCGTCGGACCGTTCGGACTGTTGCGCTGGGCAAAGCGTTTGATCAGCACCGGCTCGGGACACATCGGCTGATAGTGGATGCTGGTGAAATCGAGCCATTTGAGGAACGGCTCGTCGCGGCCGTCGGGAAACAGCTTGTCTTCGGTGTTCATCGACGAGCACGCGCCGCCGATCAATACCTGCACGCCGGCGTTCTTGCGGGCGGCTTCGGTGCCTTGCGCCATCCGCGTGTACAATTCCCGATAGCGGGGCATGTCCGCGCCCCAGCCGGAGATGCTGATCCCCTCCCAGGGTTCGTTCCAAAGTTCGATGGCGTTCACCGGACCCTTCGGCCAGCCGTAGCGCTCGAGCAATTGCCGGACCCAGTCCTGAAACGCCTCGTCGTACTGCGGCAGCACGGCAAAGTCACCAGGGTAGTCCATCTTGCCTTCGTTCATTTCGTTCAAGAAACCGCGGATCCGGCCCAGCGGCATCTTGCTGTAATCGCCGCCGGTGCTGACGGTCAGCATGACCGTGATGTCGCGCGCCATCAGATCTTTCATGTCGGCGTCCAGGCGCGCCCATTGCGCCGCATCGTCGGCGTTGAAGAATCCCAACTCCTGCCGCGTGCCTTTGACACCCAGACGCTGAAAAAACGGAAACTGCTCGCGCCGGCCGATGTCGCAGGCATACGTGGGGAACTGCTCCCGGCCAGGGGTCGCGGCAACCGCGCGGATGCAATTGGCGGCAAATTGCCGGCCCTGGCCATCGATGGCCAGCACGACCGCATAGGTCCCAAATTCCGCCGGCAGGGGCAGCTTGAAGGTCTGATCGACAAATCCCTTGGCCGCGATATCCAGCGTGACGGGCACGCTGCCGGCTTCTTTGATCCGCGTCACGATCGGCGGCGCAAACGGGTCGAGCGGCTGGCAGCGCGTGGAGTATTGGATCAGTTCCCAATGGCCGGCCGCCTTCAGCGGTTGATCCGTCAGGTTGATGATCTGGAAATCGAATCGGGCTTCGTCCCCCGGCCAGAAGACATTGCCGGGCACGTTGGAGCCGACGAATTGAGCGCGAAAACTCTTCGGTGGCTCGCTGCTCTTGTAGCCGAACGCCTGTTCGAATTGAACGTATTGACCGATGGCTTGCGCCAGAGCGAACCGCTGCCGGCGGCCGACAGCAGGGCAACCACGGCGATGCCCCACAGAGGCAGGCCGCGGTGTGGGCCGGTTCGGACCGGTTGCTCGAGCGTGACGGCAATGTCAGGCATGATCGACTTTCCTTAAAAAAGACGCGTCGGCGCGATCGGGTTGCAGTGCAATGGGGCGAATTGCCCAAGATTGGGCGGGTCGGGGCTCGGCGGCCGGCGCTCCGCAACCCCGCGATGCAGTGTAGGCATTATGACGGCAGGGGGGATTTGGTTACAGCCGTCGAGAGAGAATCGCACTGCAACGCCTTTGAGCCCGACCGAGGCCTGGCCGGGCAAAAGGAGTTGTTCGGCGGTAAATTTCAAGATCGGAAGAGTAGCCCGGTGCCCTGCACTCGCCTAGGATTTGCCTATGGACAGTCCGATCGGCAATGACTTGTTCGAACGCTTCGTGCACAATCTGGCGCAGCGGCTTGATTGCCGCGGACGAACTCCGCTTGCTACTGCGGCAGTTCGACGACCGGCCTGCGGCAGAGCGTTCATATCCGACGGCGCTTACCGATCTTGGCGCTTGGCTCGTTGGCGAGCGCCTACTTACTTGCTGGCAGTACATGAAGCTTTTCGATGGGAAGTGGAAAGGCTTCTTCCTGGATGACTACAAGATGCTTGACCATGCGTATACAGACGACGCCTACAGCTACTATTTGGCTGAGCACGTGTCGACGGGCCGCCGGGTGGTGCTCCGCGTGACTCCGTACGCGCATGCACGAAATCAAACCGGGACCGAGTACCGGATTGTGCATGAGTTTCCATGATTTGGAAACAGACTGGGGCCGCTGCTCACTGGCGCCGAATCCCCGCGACACGGTTCCGTCTTCAAATCCGTGCCGCGAGGGCGCCTAGCGAATCCAAAATGTCGCACCGACGGCCGGCCGCGGATAATAATAGCCCGGCGGGCCTGGCGCGATATAGGCGGGCCCCGGTCCGACGTAAACGCGCGGCGGAGGCGGCGCCATGACCACCGGCGGCGCATAAACGGGCGGCCCATACACGCCAGGACCATAAACGGGCGGCCCGTAGACCGGCGGCCCATAAACGCCGAAATAGAACCCGGGCCGAGGCGGCGGCCCCCAAGCCCCGGCCGTGGACGACACGAGCGCGGCAACGCAGAGCGCCAACAGGCAGATCCTGATCTTCATCGTCCTCTCCCTTGCTCGCCTGGCGGTGGTGGTAGCTGCAAAGCGGATTGCGCCGGTGCGGACAGTGCGGCTGTGTATTCCCGCAGCACCTCGTAGGTCGATTGGAACTCGGGCCGTTCGGCCAGTTGCTGATAATTGCCCGATTTGGCCACCAGGTCGTAGCGCTGCAAGATGGCGCTCAAAGCATTGGGATTTGGCTGGGCGCCGGGCTCGAACACCTCTTTGGGCAGGGCAAGGTATTTTTGCCAGGGCGGATCGATGATCGAGAACAACCGCCGCGAATTGCCGTCCAGTGCATGCCGCAAAGCGTCCAGGTTGCTCACGGCCGGTATCGGCACGGCCAGCGTGGGGACGGCCGCGCCCAGGGGCACCACCGCCTGCGCGCCGGAGTCAAGCTGACCAGTTCCTGGCGCAACTCCGCGGCCACGGCCGGCAGTTGATGTGGCAACTGCGAGCTGGGCGAACCATAAAACGCCTGGTGGGCCTCCTGATCGATCTCCAGCACCGAACCGTCGATCGACACGCCGAGGAACAAGCCGCGGCTGCGCGAATAGGAAAGGATCTCGGACTTGAGCGTGGCGTCGGTGGCGGCCGCCGCGTTGCGCCCCACCGGACCGGCCGAAGCGGCCGCGTCGGCTCCGATGGTGAACTTGCCGCTGAGCAGACCCTCGACGCCTTTCTTGGTCGTAAACACCAGGATCACGTCACTCCCCTGGATGCCAGCTTGCCAGCCGACGCTGCCACCGGTGAGTGTGACAAACTGCGGCAGGCTCCACTCTCCCTCGTTATCGCGGACCAGCACCACGCCGTGGCCGCGGCGGGCGCCGGCGATAAAGCCGACTTTGATCACGTTGGGGATGATGACCACGCCTTGCGCTTCGGCCATCAGTGCCTCGGGAATGCGCCGAGCCGGAATCGCCATGATTTCGGCCAGCACCTGCTCGGACGCGCGAACCGTTTCGGTGGGGTCTGCGTAAGCCGTGCGCGCTGCGCCAGCGGCGCCACAGCACAGCAGCAAGGGAAGGATCAGCACTCGTTGCATGATGGGGGAACTCCGCTGGAGATGGATGCGACGGGCGAACTGGCCCTCTTCGCCACGGCCGATGTTTTAACTGCCGACCGCCCGACGACACAATCTCGGTTCCGACCGACCGGCTCACGCTAGCACTCGCCAGCTTGCGGTGTGCGTATAATGGATTCTCCTGGCAGGCTTGTTCTGCACGAACTTGTCTTCGTGCGCTGCCAGGGGGGCTCGTTTGCAGGGAAGGAACCGTCGTGGCGCACTCGTATCTCTTGGCCGGTTGCCGTACGCCGATCGGCAAGTTTCAAGGCAGCCTGGCTGCTGCCTGTCGCCGAAGCTCGCCGCGGTGGCGATCGCCGAGGTCGTTCGCCGCTCGGGCCTGGCCGCCGAGCGAATCGACGAAGTCATCCTGGGCAACGTGCTCACGGCCGGCGTCGGCCAGGCGCCGGCCCGGCAGGCGGCCCTCGGCGCAGGATTGCCCGTATCGGTTGCCGCACGTGACGGTCAACAAGGTTTGCGGATCGGGACTGAAGGCCGTGATGCTGGCCGATCAGGCGATCCTGCGCCGGCGACGCCGAGCTGATCGTCGCCGGCGGAATGGAAAGCATGAGCCGGGCCCCTTATCTGCTGCCCGGAGCAAGGCAGGGCTGGAAATTCGGCGACCAGAAGGTCGTCGACTCGATGTTGCACGATGGCCTCTGGTGCGCGTTGGAAGATTTGCCGATGGGGGCCGAAGCCGACTACATCGCCGAGAGCCGCGGCGTGTCGCGGGCCGACCAGGACGCTTTCGCCGTCGAAAGCCATCGCCGCGCCGCTGCGCGGCCGATTTCACGGCCGAAATCGTGCCGGTCATCGTGCCCGGTCCAAAAGCGACGACGGTCGTACTGCCGACGAAGGCCCGCGGCCCGATACGATCTGGCGAGCCCTGGCGCGGCTCAAGCCGGCCTTCGCGCGCCCAGGGAACGGTGACTGCCGGCAACGCTTCGCAACTGAGCGACGGTGCCGCCGCGGTGATCGTCGCGTCGGCGGCGATCGCCCAGCGCAGCGATTCGCCGCTGCGAGCCGCGGATCGTGGCCTCGGCCACGTCGGGCGTCGCTCCCAAGGAGATGTTCATCGCGCCGGTGACGGCGATCCAGCACGTGCTGGCCAAAGCCGGCCTGACTTTGGCCGACATCGATCTGGTCGAATTGAACGAGGCCTTTGCCGCACAATGCCTGGCTTGCATGCGGCCGCTGGACTCGATCACCACAAAGACCAACGTGCAGGGCGGCGCCATCGCCTTGGGGCATCCGATCGGCGCCAGCGGAGCGCGGGTGCTCGTCACGCTGCTGCACGCGCTGGCCGAGCGCGAATCTGCAGCGCGGCCTGGCCGCACTGTGCCTGGGCGGCGGCAACGCCGTAGCCATGATCATCGAGCGCGAATAGCGCCGGGCGAATCGCTGCCGCCCCCAGCCGGCCGTCCCTGCTCGATCCCGATCAGTCCGGACGTCTGTGGCGAAACGAACAGCAGTCGACCGGACAAACATCCATGGCTTGGGCCGAGCGTCGCCCAACGCGGGCCGAGCCGACTGGCCTTTGACGCGTTCGGCAATCAGCTCGCGGATCATGCTGCACGAATTCCGGGATGGCCTCCAACGGTGCCGGCGCGAATCATTTGCAGCCCAAGCTCGCCGCACAGCGCTGGCGCTTCGGTGTCCAGATCGTAGATCACTTCCATGTGATCGGACAAGAATCCCGATCGGCGCGACGACCACATCGCGGCCGTCCGGCGGCGTTCAGCTGCGCAGTGAATCGCCGATATCCGGCTCAAGCCAGGGCTGGCCCGGCGGACCGCTGCGGCTTTGATACGCCAATTCCTGCCGGCTCGACGCCGCAATCCGTCCGAAACCAGCCGGGCCGTTTCCCGCAATTGGGCGACATATTGACAGCCTTCGGACATCGAAAGCGGAATGCTGTGAGCCGTATAGATCAGTTCGCGCGGCGGGTCGCCGCTCGGCGGGAATCTGGCCCGAAGGCGGCCGCGACTCGATCGATTTGGGCGGCGATGAACCCCGGGTGATTGAAAAACGCCCGCAGTTTATCGATCTTCGCTGGATCGCCGTCCTCTTGCGATGCACCGCCGAGTTGCTGCCGGGCCGCTTCGATGTTTTCGCGATATTGCCGGCAGCCCGAATACGAACTATAAGCCGACGTAAAAAAGGCGATGGCCCGGCGAATGCCGTCGGGCGCCATTTGCGGCCAGCGTATCGGGCAACAGCGGATGCCAATTGCGGTTGCCCCAATAAACCGGCAAGTTGCGGGCCATGGGCGGCCAGTTCGAGCTCGAGATCGGCGAATCAGACGCGCGATTCTGCGAGTTGATCGGACTAACGCCGCCAAAATGGTAATAATGCTCGGCGACCTCCAGCATCCGCTGGCGTGGGACGTTCTTACCGCGGAGCACGTTTTCCAGGAACGGCAGGACGTCGTCGGGCCCCTCCGGCCCGCCGAACGAGACAACCAATACGGCATCGTATTGTGGGCCAGAGACTTGTGCCACAAAAGAGTGACCCCGACGGGATTTGAACCCGTGTTATCGGCGTGAAAGGCCGGTGTCCTAGACCAGGCTAGACGACGGGGCCGCAAAAAGCGCATCGGCGAAAGGTTGCGCAGCCTAGCCCCGGTGTATACAAGGCGGGCAGGCAATCCGTCAAGAGACCGGCCCGGAATCGACGCGACGCGGGTGAAAAGCCTTCTTTCGCGGGTGGTCACAAAAAAACCGTCCGAGCGAGAACGAACGCGTGGGCGGAAGAACGAGCAAGGCGTGCCAGGCGATACAAGCCGCGAGGGCCGACTACCAGGATGCGGAACCGGGCGAGAGACGCTCGGGGAGGCGAAAAAAAGCGAAACTCGCGCCGCAGGGGACGGCGAGCCGCAGTGGGCGGGCAAGTTAGACTTCGCCGGCGCTGCCGTTCACATCGGGCTGCGTCGCAGCTTTGTCGCTTTCGGCCGCTTCGTTGCGCCGAATCGCGTCGTAGACCTCGCGGCGATGGACGGGCACTTCCTTGGGCGCTTCCACGCCCAGCCGCACCTTGTCGCCGCGAATCTCCACGACCACGATCGTGATGTCATTATTGATGACAATACTCTCGTTCTTCTTGCGCGATAAAACCAACATGTCCATTCCCTCGATGTTGCTCAGGGCGTCCTCGATTGACCACCCCTAAAGACTCCGCCAGATTTCACCCGCTGCCTGAGGACACTGCCCATTGCAGCAGGCACCTCATGGCCCTAAGAGTCAAGCGCACCAGCCGCTTTCTACATTTACTCTACGTGCTGCCAGAGGCGAGTCAAGCTTCCCTAACTAGCGCACGCTGCTTTTCCGGAGTATTTTGTACTGAGTTGGCATAAGATACGCATGGAAGCACCTGCCGGACGCTCTGGCCCGCCGGTTTTTGAGGCCCGTTTCCGGTCCCGCTCTACTGAACTTAAATTATTTGTTGGCAATGTGTTAAGGCGCTTGTCCTGGGTGCATTCGGTATGCCGGCAACCGATCTTGGCACGGGCGCCGCTCGGCCGCCGCAGATCGGGCTACGGGCGACCGGTCCGGGACCGGCAAAGTCCGCCCAGACCAATTCGTAGACGCACAAACGACAATCTTGCGCTCTATTAGGTTCGCTGATAACCGGCGCTGCTTCTGGCTGATCGAGGCCGGCACCGTCTTGGCGGCGGGTGATCCATCGGCATTCGGATCGCGCCGACAGGCTGCATCCGGCCGTGGGTCGGTTGCCTAAGGGCGCCTACGGGCTGTTGCATTCTGGGGCGATTGGTCGCCGCATTGTCAATCGCTTGTTCTGCCTGCCCGCGCTTGTGCCCGTCGGCAACAGCCAGGCGATTGCGATGTCCCTCGAAACCGGGGCCTTGCCGTCGCCGGTTCTGCCGGCCGAGGATGAGGGCGGGCCGCGCGGCCGGCAAGACATTCACGCTTGCGGACGATTCGAGGCTGCCTATAATTCGATTGTGCGACTGTTTTTTTGCAGCACGGCGTTTTGTCGGCGCCGCGCGGTCAGCGCTCATTTGGCTTTCGAGATTGAGTTGGTCATGGGAGAGTGGCTGCGCAACATTGTTGATGCGGTGCACACCGTGCTTCAGGGCATGTGGGTGACGCTGCGCTATCGGATGATTACCTATCGCCCGGAGCGCCGGACGTTTACCGAGCATTTCGAATACCCCGAATTGCCGGTGGCCGTCGCGGCCCGCTACCGGGGTTTTCACCGCTATGATCTGACGACTTGCATCGCTTGCGATCAATGTGCCAAGGCCTGCCCGGTCGACTGCATCTACATCGGCAAGGAACGGGTTACGACCGGCAAGGGCTTCAAGATCACCGGCTTCACGATCGATTACTCGAAATGCATGTTCTGTGCCCTGTGCGTCGAGCCTTGCCCGGTCGATTGCATTTTCATGGGCGCGACGCACGACCTGAGCTGCTATAGCCGGGACGGATGTCTGGTGGACTTTGCCCGCTTGCCGGTGGATGTGGCATGGGGTCGCGCGACCCTGAACCCCACGGCGGTGGCGGCTTCGAAAGTGGTGGTCGAACCGGTCCACGGCGGGCCGAATCAGTGAGATTGCAAGCCATGAGCACCGCCGACTATCGGCCCAGCAAAGTGTTCACCGTCGAGCAGGCCAATGCCGTGCTGCCGCTGGTCCGGCGATCACGACGGACCTGGTGGAATTGTCGCGTGAAGTCATCGAGTCGCCGGCAGCGGCTGGCGCTGCTCACGGCCGGGCGACACAGCACCCACCGCGACCCCTACAGCGACGAGTTGTCCCAGATCGAAGAAGAACTCGACAAAGACCAAACGCGCTTGCAGGGCTTCGTCGAGGAACTGCGGAACTGGGCGTCGAGCCGAAAATCGGCCGAAGGATTGGTCGACTTTCCCTCCCAAATGGACGGGCGTCTGGTCTATCTGTGCTGGAAACTCGGCGAACCGGAAATCCTCCATTGGCACGACATCGATGCCGGTTTCGGCGGCCGCCAGCCGTTGGCCGCTGGCAGCGTCGCCGGCGGCGGTGCCGTGGGCGACAGCGCGGACCGCTCTGGCGAGAATCTGCTGCCCGGCGGCGGCTCCTGATTGGGCAAGCAATCGCTACGGCGAAAAGTCCGCGGCCGGAGAGGGGGCTCCTGTTGGACAAAGTCTCCTGCCCGACAAAGTCTCCTGCCCGACATGGGCGGGCGGGAGTCTTGCGGATGTGGGCTGCCGCTTCCTAGAATGCTCGTGTCAAAAAGTGCAGCCGGATTGCTGCCGGCCCCCACGTGCGTTCGATCGGAGATCCATGAACTCGCCCAGCCTGATCGTCGGTTACCTGGCCCTGTTTGGTGGATTGGGCTTTCTGTTCGTGTTCGTCAATTTGCTCGTTGGGCACTTCGTCCGGCCGAGTACGCCGAGCGTCGAGAAGCTCGAAGTGTATGAGTGCGGCGAACCGACGATCGGTTCGAGCTTCGTGCAGTTCGACTTGCGATTCTACGTCGTCGCGCTGCTGTTCATAATCTTCGACGTGGAAGTGGCCTTTTTCTTTCCCTGGGCGACGGTCTACGGCAAGTCAATTCAACTGCTCGATCCGCGCGTGGCGGCGCAGCAGGGATCGGCCGCGGCTGGTGGCGACGTGCCGGCGCGACAGCAGCTCGGACACCGAGACGGCATTGTTTCGAGAATTGGGCGTCGCCGAGACCGACATGCCCGGCACGCATGAGGGCGCGTCGAGCAAATCGGCCGACCTGTTGGCCAAGGTTTCGATCCTGGACATCGGCGTTTTCTTTGCCGTGTTGCTGGTTGGCTTTGCTTACGTGTGGAACCGCGGCGACTTGGATTGGGTGCGTGCCGTGGGACGCGAGCGAAGCGTGCTCAGCCAGCGCGGGCCGCCGATCGAAACGCCCGAGCAGCATGTGTTGTCGATGTAACGAGTCCGCCGAGCAGTAAGAGTCGGCCGATGGATCGGCCGCGGCCAGCGTTCCGCCGGGCAATCGCTGCCGGTTTGACGCCCCGACGCTGGTCGAACAAGCAACGCTGAACTAAGAACTCTGGACGTGGAAACGATGCGTGGCGAAAACTTTCTGGAGCGGTTGAAGCAGCAGTTCGGCGAGCGAGATCACCGGCGCCAACCTGCAGGCGATCGATCCGTGGATCGAAGTCTCGCCGGCGGGGCTCGTGCCGCTGTGCCGTTATCTGCGCGACCAGCCCGATCTGCGGTTCAACCTGCTGAACTGCATTTCGGCGGGTCGACTATTTCGAAGCCGATCCGAAGAAAGCGGCCAAGGTGGATTGGCAGCCGCACCTGGAAGTGGTCTACCACCTCTGGAGCCTGCCGCATAAAACCAGCCTGGTGCTTGAAGGTGATGTTGCCGCGCTGGAAGAACGACAGGCCGGGCGAATTGCCCGAGGTGCCCACCGTCAGCGGGCGTCTGGCGCACGGCCGATTGGCACGAGCGCGAAGTCTACGATCTGTCGGGCGTCAGCTTCGTCGGGTCATCCCGATCCGCGGCGCATTCTGTGCCCGGAAGATTGGGTCGGCCATCCGCTGCGCAAGGATTATGAGATGCCGCTCGAATATCACGGCATTCGGGGCAAGGTAAGCCCGCCAACGAGGCTTTCGCGACAAGCTCTTCACGCCAGCCGAACCGACAGCACACGAGTCATCATGGCCACCAATCTGCACGATCCGCGGATCATCGAGTTCGACGTCCGCACCGACGAGATGCTGGTCAACATGGGCCCGCAGCATCCCAGCACGCACGGCGTGCTGCGGCTGGTGCTGCGGACCGACGGCGAAATCGTTTCCGAAGTCACGCCGCACATCGGCTATCTGCACCGCTGCGCCGAAAAGATCGGCGAGAACCTGACGCCGCGGCAGTGGATTCCCTACACCGACCGGATGGACTACCTGGCCGGCATGAACATGAATCTCGGCTGGGCTCTGACCGTCGAGAAGCTGATGAAGCTGGAACTGCCCGAAAAGGCCCGGCACCTGCGGGTGATCATCGCCGAGATGAGCCGCATCGCCAGCCACCTGGTCGGCATGGGCGCTTATGGGCTCGACCTGGGCACGTTCAGCCCGTTCCTGTATGCCTTTCGCGAGCGCGAAAAGATTCTCGATCTGTTCGAAGAGGCCTGCGGCGCCCGGCTGACGTACAGCTATCTGACGGTCGGCGGCGCCACGGCCGATCTGCCGCCGGGCTGGCTGCAAGAAGTGCGAAAGCTTTCTCGAACAACTGCTGCCCGATCATCACCGAGTACCACGCGCTGCTGACGAGCAATGCGATCTTCGTCCGCCGCACGGCGGGCATCGGCGTCATGTCGGCCGAGATGGCCATCGACTACGGCTGCACCGGCCCGGTGCTGCGCGGCAGCGGCGTCGACCACGACTTGCGCCGCGACGGCGAAGAGCGCTACACCGAAATGTACGACGGTTACGCCTTCGAAGTGATCGTCGAGAAGAACGGCCATTATCCCAAGGACCACGATTATCCGGCGGTGCCCGACGTCGGCGGTGCTGGGCGATTGCTGGCACCGGTTCTACGTGCGGATGCTGGAAGTCATGCAGTCGATCGACCTGGTGCGGCAGGCCATCGACCGCTACAGCACGGCCAGCGGCTCGTAGGGCGAGCCGGTCAAGCTGAACGAAAAGCTGCCCAAGGGCGAGGCCTATCTGGAAACCGAGGCTCCCCGCGGCCAGATGGGTTTTTACATCGTCAGCCCCGGCGGGACGTCGATTCCGTGGCGCGTGCGAGCCCGCAGCAGTTCGTTCTGCAATCTGTCGGTCACCCACGAATTGTGCCGCGGCTGCCTGATCGCCGACGTGCCGGCGATCGTCGGCTCGCTGGACATCGTGATGGGCGAGATCGATCGGTAGTCCGGGGTTCGGCAAGTGCCGCTAGCCGCCACGGCTGGCAGCGGGCGAAGCGGGTGGCCCGGGCCGGGAAAGATAAGTTCGTTAGGGGCTTCAAATGGCGAGCACTTTGT
This sequence comes from uncultured Planctomycetia bacterium, assembly GCA_963699445.1. GTDB lineage: Bacteria > Planctomycetota > Planctomycetia > Pirellulales > PALSA-1355 > CAWCAX01. The sequence goes on along the minus strand of CAVOTX010000007.1, from coordinate 394,834 downwards.
GCCATATTTCACAATCTTCGCGGCCGGCAACTGGTGTGACGCGGACGGCCAGCACGCCGATTCGCGCCGGTTTGGCCCGAGCTGGGTCGCATAAGGACGAACTAAGCGGTGGCAGAATATCTCAAGGGCTTTCTCTCTGCCCGAGTGGCAGTGGCTGGCCTATCCTGGTTGCCGCCCTGATCCATTGCGTTCTGCTATTGAACGTGGTGGCGGTCGGTGCGCTGGTCTTCATCTGGCTGGAGCGGAAGGTCGCCGGCCGGATCCAGGATCGGCTCGGCCCGACCCGCGTCGGCGGCCGCTTCGGCTGGCTGCAAACCTTGGCCGACGGCATCAAGCTGATCGCCAAGGAAGACCTCTGTCCGGCGGACGCCGACGAGCTGCTGTTCCGCGTGGCGCCCTACATCAGCTTTTGCGCTTCGTTCTGCGGTTACTTTGCGCTTGCCGTTTGCCGACGGCTGGGTGGGCATGCGAACTCAACGTGGCGGTGTTCTTCATCCTCGCCGTGCTGGGGCTGGAAGTGTTCGGCGTGATCCTGGCCGGCTATGCGTCGGCATCGAAGTGGTCGCTGTTCGGCGCGATGCGCGAGGCGGCCCAGGTGGTCAGCTACGAAGTGCCGCTGGGCATGTGCGTGGTGGTGCCGGTGCTGATTGCCGGCACGATGGACCTGGTGGCGATCGGCCAGATGCAGCACGGCTGGTTCACCAACTGGTTCGTGTTTCACGACCCGTTCACGTTCGTCATCTTTTGGGTCTACTTCACCTGCGCCACGGCCAGCGTGAACCGGGCGCCGTTCGACCTGGCCGAAGCCGAAAGCGAACTGGTGGCCGGCTTTCACACCGAATATTCCGGCCTGCGCTGGAGCATCTTCTTCATGGCCGAATACGGCTCGATGTTCGCCGTCAGCGGGCTGGCCGCCATCCTGTTCTTCGGCGGCTGGAACGGCCCGCTGCCGATCACCGAGTGGCTGGGGCTGGCGATCCGCGCACCCGGTGCAATTTGCCACGGCTCACCCACTGTTCAACTATTGGGCAACTTGCTGGGCATGTGTCAACTTCATCGGCAAGTGCGTTTTCGGCGTGACGTTCATGATGTGGGTCCGCTGGACGCTGCCGCGGTTGCGGATCGACCAGGTGATGACCACCTGTCTGAAATACTGCACGCCGATTGCGGCCGCCATGTTTCTGGGGACTGTGCTCTGGTCGTACGCGTTTCCGGGCGGCTGGATCATCAAGTCCGTATGCCGCCTGGGCGCAGTCCGCGAAAGCTGGCTGGTACAGGAAGAGGAGCATCCGCCGGCGACAGCCAGCCGACCGACAATGAGGAAGATTCCACGCGGGCCGAGCGTGGGCCAGGCCGGAACCAGCGGCAAGTCGAACCGCGTCGTGGCGGTTGACGCGTCCGGACGGGCAAGGCAGGTGCACCGTGATCAACTGGCATTCGTTCTTCTTCTTGGCTGTTCGGGCTCGATCGCCTGCGGTTTTGCCCTGGCCGTCGTGATGTCCAGCAACATCGTGCGGATGGCGTTTTACCTGGTGATGTCGCTGGGCGCCACCGCCGGCTTGTTCTTTCTGGCCGGGGCCGATTTCGTCGGCGCCATGCAACTGATGATTTATGTCGGCGGCACGCTGGTGCTGCTGATCTTCGGCGTGATGCTCACCGCCCAGGGTCCGTTCATCTCGATGAAGACCCGCAGCGGCGAATGGATCTTGGGCGGGATCGTGGGCGGGTCGTTGCTGTTGTACTGTTGATGGCCGCCGGTCAGCGTGCCGCGAGTGGCGTCGCGCCGCCCGAGCCGCCTGCAACGATGCGCCGGTGACCGCCAGCCGACTGGGTCTGGGATTGCTCGGCGCCCGGGTCGACAAGCTCGAAGAGCCGGCGTCGCTCGCAAGCGGGCATGGCCGGCTATCTGCTGCCGTTCGAAATCGTTTCCGTGCATTTGCTGGTCGTGCTGATCGGTGCGGCGTATCTGGCCCGACCGAAGAAACGATTGGTCGTCGGCCGAGGCGCGGACCGCGAGTTGGGAGATGTTTGAAATGGGGGACGTTTGAAATGGGGGACGGCGGATGAATCTGGCCGAATCCGTCAGCGTGTCGCATTTCCTGGTCGTCGGCGCGGTGATGTTCGTCACCGGCGTGGTGTGCATGGCCACCAAGCGCAACGCCCTGGGCGTGCTGATGGGCATCGAGTTGGTGCTCAACGGGGCGAACATCAATTTCGTCGCCTTCGGCAGCGAGTACCTGCGGCCGGAACGACACCGGCATCGGGCTGGACGGCCAATTGATCGCTCTGTTCGTGATTGTGCTGGCCGCCGCCGAAGCGGCCGTGGCCCTGGCCATTACGCTGAATTTTTACAATAACCATTCCACGGTCGACGTCGATCAGGCCGACGAGCTGAGAGGCTGATGGATCCCGCTGTCGCACTTCCCAAACTGCTGGCCGCTGGCCTGGCTGCTGCCGCTGGCTTCGTTCACGCTGATCGTGTTTTTCGGTCCGCGGATGGGCCATGCGCGGCAAGCATGCCGGCACCCTGGCCACCGCCGCGATCCTGGCTCCTGCCTGCTGTCGCTGGTGGCCCTGTTCGGCGTCTGGTTGCCGCAGCACAGCGCGGGCGCGCCGCCGGCCACCATGGAGCGGAACATCCGGACGCCGGAAATCCCGGCGCAGGGCATCATGCGGCAGGAAATCCCGGATCCGCCGGTTCCACCGTCGGCCACGACCGGATGCGGCTCGTGGCCGCCATTGCCAGCCAAAAAGTCGGCGCGGTGCGGGGCCAAGACCCCGCGTGGTCGGAGGCCGCCACGGCCGCCGAAGTCGAAGAGGCGCACGACCCGAGTCTCGCATCACGAGGAGCCGTTTGCGGAAATCCAGCCGGTGGTCGGCGATTGGTACACGCTGGGCGAATTCGGCTCCAGCGGTTTCGGGCCGTTGCGGGTCACGGTGGGTTACTACATCGATTCGCTCACGGTGCTGATGTTCGCGATGGTGACGTTCATCGCCACCTGCATCCATTTCTATGCCATCGGCTACATGCACGATGAATTGCACGACGTGACCGACCACGAGGTGACGCTCGCCGACGGCCATCACCTGCACCGCACGGGGCCGCTTCCACCGGTTTTTCCAATACCTGTCGCTGTTTTGCTTCAGCATGTTGGGCCTCGTCATCGCCGGCAATATCGCGATGGTCTTCGTGTTCTGGGAACTGGTCGGCATTTGCTCCTACTTTCTGATCGGCTTTTACATCGAGCGCAACAGCGCGTCGACCGCCGCCAACAAGGCGTTTATCGTCAATCGCATCGGCGACTTCGGCATGATCATCGGGTTGATGGCCCTGTTTGCCGGCTTGGGCACGTTTGCCTTCGGCGATCGTGACACCAACGGCAACGAGCGGATCGACGCCGACGAGCGGGGCATATTCAGCCAGGTTCGCTTGCCCGCCAACGATTATCACCTGGTCGTGCCGGACGGCATGCTGCGGGCGGCGGCCGCCGACAAGATCGCCGCCGGCGTGAAAGACACGCCCGCGCAGCTCGACCAGTGGCGCGAAGACTTCAGTCCTCAGGGCACCGGGCGGCGGGCCTATTGGCTGTTGATTATCGCGGGGCTGGGAATTTTCTGCGGCTGCGTGGGCAAGAGTGCCCAGTTTCCGCTGCACGTCTGGCTGCCCGACGCCATGGAAGGCCCCACGCCGGTCAGCGCGCTGGTACACTCGGCGACGATGGTCGCGGCCGGCGTTTACCTGGTGGGCCGCTTCTTTCCGGTATTCGTGCCCGAGGTGTTGCTGGTGATCGCGATCATCGGCTGCATCACGCTGTTCATCGCGGGCACGATCGCCATTACGGCGACGGACATCAAGCGCGTGCTGGCCTACTCGACGGTCAGCCAATTGGGCTACATGATGCTGGCCTTGGGGGTCGGCGGTTGGGTGGCCGGCATGTTCCACCTGATCACGCACGCGTTTTTCAAGAGCCTGCTGTTCATGTGCTCCGGCTCGGTGATCCACGCTTGCCACACCAACGACATGACGCAAATGGGCGGCCTGCGGAAGAAAATGCCCTGGACCGCCTACACGATGCTGGCCGGCTGCCTGGCGATTATCGGCGCCGGGGTGCCGTTTTCGATCGGTCTGAGCGGTCATTATTCGAAAGACGCGATTCTGGCCCAGGCGCTGCTGTTCAAGAGCGGCAACCCGCTCTATGGCTGGCTGTTCGTCGTGGCCGCCGGCGGCGCGGCGATTACGGCGTTCTACATGTTCCGTCTGTGGTTCATGACGTTTGCCGGCACGCCCCGCGACCACCACGTCTACGACCATGCCCACGAGTCGCCGCGGATCATGTATTTTCCGCTGGTGGTGTTGGCGCTGTTCGCGGTTTTCGTCGGCGGCGAGATCCGCGGTCTGAGCGTGCAGAATCTGCTCGAACAGGCGCGGCCTGCCGGTTCGCTGGTGACCACGGTGGGCCGCGTGCTGCCGGACTTGAAATATCCGAGCGAACATGATTTGCACTTGGAGGTGAACAAGCAGGTTCACACGACCGCGGAGCTGGTGGCCTTCAGCACGGCTCTGGCCGGGTTCTTGCTGGCCACGGTCATGTACGGCCGGCGGTTGTTCGATCCGAATGAAGTCGCTCACCAATTCGGGGCGATCTATCGGTTCCTGCTGGACAAATGGTATTTCGACGAACTGTATCAGGCGATTTTCGTGCAGCCGGTGATGTTTCTTTCGCGGCGGGTGGCCCAGTTCGATAAGACCGTGATCGACCGCTTCATCGACTCGCTCGCCTACGGAGTCCGCCGGATTGCGGTGCTCGACGACCTGATCGACCGCTATTTCATCGATGGGGCGGTCAATTGGACGGCCCGCCGGACGTATGCGCTGGGCCTGAACCTGCGCTCGGTCGAGACGGGCAAGCTGCGGCAGTACGTCATGTTCATCGTCGTCGGCACGGTCGCGCTGTTCATGCTGATTACATTCTGGTCTTCTAGCCACGCAGGTTGATGGGATTATGGAATCAAGTTACGCACTGCTGCTCAGCGTGATTGTCTTCTTGCCGGCCGCTGGCGCCTGGCGCTGGCCTTCTTTCCGCGCGAGAAGACCGAGGCGATGAAGATGTTTTCGCTGCTGATCACGGCCGCCGTGTTCCTGATCACGGTGCTGATGATCTTTCCGGGGGTGGGCGATCGCTGGGTGTTCAAGGCGGAAACCGCCGGTTTGCAGAAGGCGTTTTCGATCCCCTGGATTCCGTCGTTCGATATCTACTATTTCATGGGCCTGGACGGCATCAGCTTTCCACTGTTGATCCTGACGTCGTTCGTGACCATGGTGTCGATGGCCGCCAGTTGGCCGATCGACAAGCACGTCAAAGCGTATTGCATCTTGTTCCTGCTGCTCGAGACGGGCATGCTCGGCGTCTTCATGGCGCTCGACTTTTTCCTGTTCTACGTGTTCTGGGAAGTGATGCTGCTGCCGATGTACTTCCTGATCGGCGTGTGGGGCGGCCCGCGGCGAGAGTATGCGGCGATCAAGTTCTTTCTGTACACGCTCTTGGGCAGCGTGTTCATGCTGATCGCCATCCTGATGCTGTACTTCTCCAGCGACTTGCGGGAGCTGAACAAGGGTCAGTTGGTCGCTGCGAACGCCGTGTCGCGCACCCTGGCCGACGTTGACCGAGGCAAGGAGGTCGAGCGAATCCACGCCGAGACCGAGCCGCAGCACACGTTCAACATCATGGCCCTGCAGCAAATGGGTCAGCACACGAAGTTGTTCGATCAGGAAATGCTGTTCGGCAAGTCGCTCGAGTGGTGGGCTTTCCTGCTGTTGTTCGTCGGTTTCATCATCAAAGTCCCGTCCGTGCCGGTGCATACCTGGTTGCCCGACGCGCACGTCGAAGCCCCCACGCCGATCTCGATGATCCTGGCCGGCGTGCTCTTGAAGATGGGCGGCTACGGTATCCTGCGGATCTGCTATCCGATCTGTCCGGCCGCGGCCTTCGATCTGGCCTGGCTGGTTTGCGGTCTGGGTCTGCTGAGCATGGTTTACGGCGGCTTTGCGGCGCTGGCCCAGAAGGACTTCAAGCGGCTGGTGGCCTACAGCTCCGTGAGCCACATGGGCTACGTGCTGTTGGGGATCGGCGTGTGGAGCGCCGTGGCCGGCAATCATTACGATCCGCGGTATTGGGAAATGGGCATGAACGGGGCGATGTTTCAAATGATCGCTCACGGCATCAGTTCACCGGCCATGTTCTTCATGGTGGGCGTTGTCTACGAGCGCGTGCATCACCGTAACCTCGACCAGTTCGGCGGCTTGTTCGACAAGATGCCGGTTTACTCCGGTTTGGCGATGGGGGTGTTCTTTGCCGGATTGGGCTTGCCGGGCCTGTGCGGATTCATCGGCGAAGTTTTCGTAACCTTATCGGTCTGGGAATACAACACGGCCTACGCGGTGATCTCGGCCTCGGTCGTGATCATTACGGCCGCTTACATCTTGTGGACCTTGCAACGAGTTTACTTGGGCCCCGAGTACAAGGGCCCGCACGGCGACCACCTGACCCCGATGACCTCGCGCGAGCTGGCCATCGCTGCGCCGCTATTGGCCCTGGCGATTGCCCTGGGCGTTTATCCCCAGGCCCTGTTGCGCTATCAGGAGCTCAGCATCAATCGCACGGTGCAAGACCTGACGGATTGGAGCGAGACCGCGGCGGGCAAGACGGCGGCGGGCAAGACGGCGGCAGCCGAGGACCGGGCCCCAGACGCAGCCTTGGCGGTGGCTCGCGTGTCGGAATCAACCCCTTAGTCGGTCCCACGAGTTGGTGGAAATCAGAACTGCATAACGACCGATTTCGTCGGCGACCTCCAGCGGCTCGCCGATCGATCGGCGGCAAAGAGAAAGACGAATGTCGTGGGTTTCGAAAATCTGATACACGGACTGAACGGCGACACGCTCAAGAGCCTGCGGCTGTTCGAGCCGGAACTCGCCCTGTGCGTGACGATCGTGGTGATCTTGCTGCTGCGCATGATCGGGCTGACGCAGCCGGGTCAGCTCGCTGCTGCTGGCGCTCGTGGGCTCGGCCGTTGCGCTGGCCCTGGCGATCACGCCTTGGGCCACTGCCGGCGATCTGCCGATCCAGCGCGAGGAGCTGTTCACCGGCATGCTGGTGTACGACGCGTTTACCGTCTACTTCCGCGTGGTGCTGTTGTTGTTCGTCGTGCTGTTCGCGATCTTCACCTGGTTGTCGGGCATTCCCGACCGGGATGCCGCACCCGACGTTTTTCCGCTGGTGCTCGGCGCCACGCTGGGCATGTGCCTGATGGCCTCGGCGAATCATCTGCTGATCGTGTTCCTGGGCGTGGAGATGGCCAGCGTGCCGTCGTACGTACTGGCCGGCCTGCTCAAAGGACGGAAGCGGAGCAGCGAGGCGGCCCTGAAATATGCGGTCTATGGCGCCGGCACGGCCGGGGTGATGCTGTACGGAGTGAGCTTGCTGGGCGGCGTGCTGGGATCCTTCCACATTCCTACCATGGCCCTGCGGCTGTCAGACCTGCTGGGCAGCGAGACCGCTCGCAACGTGGGCGCGGACAAGCCGTTGGTTTTGATGCTGGGGGCGCTGATGGTGATGGTCGGCGTGGCGTTCAAGCTGTCGGCCGTGCCGTTCCACTTCTGGTGCCCGGACGTGTTCGAGGGGGCTTCGGCAGAAGTCAACGCCTTCCTTTCGGTAGCCTCGAAGGCGGCCGCCTTGGCGCTGCTAGTGCGAGTCACGATCGGCTTCTGCGCTTTGCCGGCGCATCACGCCCAGGTATCGAACCCCGGATGCGCCGCATTCCACGGCCCTGTATTCCGTGGGAGACAAGCTGGCCGAGCCCGACGAAGCTTTGATCGACGATCTGCCCGCATCTGCGACAAAGAATTCAGCGGCTGCGGCGACCGACCATCTGGGGTCGGCCCGCGATTTTCTTTCCAAGCTGATTGCCTTCGTGGCGGTGATCACCTGCACGTTCGGCAACCTGGCGGCTTATGGTCAGACGAATATCAAGCGGCTGCTGGCCTATTCGACCATTGCCCACGCCGGTTACATGATGATGGCGGTGGCGGCGGCGGTGGCGCTGGCCGGCGAGCCGCTGGTGGCCGAAGATGCGCTCGCCGCGCTGGTGCTGTATATCAGCGTTTATTTTTTCATGAACTTGTGCGCCTTCGCGGTGGTGGCTTTCCTGCGCAATGAGTTGCACAGCGAAGAGATCGCCGACTATGCGGGGCTGATCCATCGCGCGCCGATCGTGGTGGTTTGTTTTGCGATCGTTTTGTTCAGCCTGGTCGGTTTGCCGCCGCTGGGCGGCTTCGCGGCAAAGCTTCGCGTGTTCTACGCCCTGGTCGAGGCCAAGCTGATTTTGGTCCTGGTCATCGGCGGGCTCAATACGGCCCTTTCGCTGTTCTACTATTTGCGAGTCGTCAAAGTGATGACGATGGAGCCGGAGCCCGAGCAGCGGCTGCCGCTGGCGATTCCGCTGCTCCCCGGCACGTTTGTCGTGGCCCTGACGATTCCGGTGATCGTGCTGGGAGTTTGGTGGGACGGTTTGAATGTGTGGGCCAAAGACGCGGTCATGAATCTAATCTCCTGACAAGTCGCTTTCTTATGCTCGATCGTCGCTGCATCGCTGCGCTGAACCACCTGTTCATCACGCTTTATCGGTCGCTGCCGATGTACCTGACGTACGCGGTGCCTTGGACGCATCACGGCGACGAGCGGATCGTGGAAACCCTGCGGCACATTGTGGCCGACCAGAAGGCCGTTTGTGCGCGGATCGCGCAATACTTGCACGATCAGCAGGCGCCCCTGAATACCGGCGACTATTCGATGGGTTTCACCGATTTGCACGACCTTTCGCTCGACTATCTGGTGTCGCGGCTGATTCGCTGTCAGCAGCAGGATATCGCGGCCATCGCCAGTAGCGTGCAGGACCTGTCGAGCGTGCCCGCGGCGCGAACTCTGGCCGAAGAAGCCCTGGGCGCCGCCCGTGCCCATTTGGAGTCGCTCGAAGAGCTTGCGGCAGCGGCGAAGCCGGCCCCTGTCGCATCGTCGGCCCCGGTGGCGTAGTCGGGTGACTGCGCCAGTGCGTGCGATTTCGCCGCAATGGTTGCGCTATTCGTCAATGCGGCGCTTGAGGCCAACATGCTCTTTGACACGCACGCCCATCTCGATCAAGAAGAATTCGACGCGGACCGGCCGGCTGTGATCGAGCGGGCGCGCCAGGCCGGCGTCGAAACGATGGTGGCCGTCGGCACCACGGCCGCGACCAGCAGTGCGTGTCTCGAACTGGCCGGCCGATTCGAGGGCGTTTGGGCCGCCGTGGGTATTCAGCCCAATTACACGGCCGCGGCCGCCGCGGACGATTGGGACCGCATCGTGGCTCTCGCCGGGCAGAATCGCGTCGTCGCGATCGGCGAGACGGGGCTCGACCGTTATTGGGATTATGCCCCATTTGCCACGCAGCAGGACTATTTCGACCGCCACCTGCGACTGGCGCAGCAGCTCGGCCGGCCCTTTGTCGTTCATACCCGCGATTGCGATGCCGACGTGCTTGTCATGCTGCGCGAAGCGCGCTGCCGCGGCCCATTGCGGGGCGTGATGCACTCGTTCACCGGCACGGCCGCAACGGCCGCGGAATGTGTGGAGTTGGGGCTGTGGATCAGTTTTGCCGGCATGGTCACGTTCAAGAAGTCCGGCGACCTGCGCTCCGTGGCGGCAACGATTCCGCAGGAGCGGATCCTGATCGAAACCGACAGTCCCTATTTGTCGCCGCATCCGCTCCGCGGCCGGCGCAACGAGCCTGCGCACTTGATTCACACCGCGACCTGTCTGGCCGAAGTTCGCGGGCAGCCGCTGGCGGCCTTTGCCCGGCAGACCACGGCCAACGCACGTGTGCTTTTTGGCGTCTGACCGATCCGGGGGTCCCTTGACAGGCGCGAACGGCATTCGGGACAATGACGCTGCTGACACACGGCAAATCACCCAAGCGGCAACCGCAGCTGGCTTTGTCGGGGAATTTCTCCAGTGGCACTCGCGTCCGAGCCTTGCATGGCAGCCAGTGCCGACGCCAAACGATACGCCGCCCAAGTGGTCCGGCGTCTGCGCAAAGCGTACGGCGACGCCGAGTGTGCCCTGACGTTCCGCAATCCGCTAGAATTGCTGATCGCCACGATTCTTTCGGCGCAGTGTACCGACCAGCGCGTGAACCTCGTCACGCCGGCGTTGTTTGGCAAGTATCCCACGGCCGCCGATTATGCCGCGGCGCCGCTGGCGGAGTTGGAGCGCGCGATTCAGAGCACCGGATTTTTCCGCAACAAGGCCCGCAACATTCAGGCCTGCTGCCGGCAATTGGTCGATCGCTTCGGCGGACAAGTGCCCCAGGATCTGGAGTCGCTGGTCGAGCTGCCGGGCGTGGGCCGCAAGACGGCCAACGTGGTGCTTGGCACGGCATTCGGCCTGGCCAGCGGGGTGGTCGTCGACACGCATGTCGGCCGGCTCAGCCATCGCCTGGGGCTGACGACCCACACGAATGCGGAAAAGATCGAGCGCGACTTGATCGAATTGCTTCCGCCGCGGGAGTGGATCGGCTTCAGCCATCGAATGATTCATCATGGCCGGCGAATTTGCGTTGCCCGTCGGCCCAAGTGCGATGAGTGCCCGCTTGACGACATCTGTCCGCGAAATGGAGTTGCCCCGGTATGATCCTTTCCGGCCACGAGATTCGCCGTCAGTTGGGGACGAACATCCACATCGATCCGTTCAACGAGGCGCATCTCAACCCGAATAGCTACAATCTGACACTGCACGACGAACTGATGACGTACGAAGAAGTCGTGCTCGACATGGCGAAGCCCAATCGCGTGCGCCGACTGACCATTCCGCCGGAGGGGCTCGTGCTGGGCCCCAGCCAGCTCTACTTGGGCCGCACGGTCGAACATACCGAAACGCACAACCTGGTGCCGATGATCGAGGGCCGCTCGTCGGTCGGCCGATTGGGCCTGTTCGTGCATGTCACGGCCGGTTTTGGCGACGCCGGCTTCTGCGGCTATTGGACGTTGGAAATGTTCGCCGTCCAGCCGGTGCGGATCTACCCGGGCGTGCCGATTTGCCAGATTTTCTATCACGAGATTTCCGGTACGATCACCGAATACGTGAGCGACAAATACCAGCACAATCACGACATCCAACCGAGTTTGCTGTTCAAGGAACTGAACCCGGATTCGGAAAAGGACCCGCAGCTCAAGCTCAAGTTCGGCCTGGAGCGATCGCATCGCTAGAGCGGTCCACGGCCACGCGGGCGCTCCAGTGGTTCCTAAATCGTCGTGGCCGAAAATCCGCCGTCGACGACGATGTTCTGGCCGGTGACGAACGACGACGCCCGCCGGGCCGCCAGCCAGACGACCGCGCCCGCCAGTTCCTGCGGCTTCGCCGAAGCGGGCCATCGGCGTATGGCCGATGATCTGCCCGCCGCGCTGCGTGTAGCTGCCATCGGGGTTGAAAAGCAGGGCCCGGTTCTGTTCGGCCGGGAAGAAACCCGGGCTGATCGCGTTGACGCGCAGGCCCTGGGTGGCCCACTCGCGGGCGAGAAATTGAGTCAGGTTGATGACCGCCGCCTTGGCCGCCGAATAGGCGACGACCCGCGACAGCGGCATCATGCCGGCCATGGAGGCGATGTTGATGATGCTTCCGCGTGCCGGCAGCCAGCATCGACTCGCCAAAAACCTGGCCGGCAGCAGTACGCCGCCGACCAGGTTCAGGTCGAACACGCCCTGCCAGGCGTCCAGCGGCAGCTTGCAGAAATCGGCGCCCGGTGGTAGCGTGGCGTCGGGCCGGTTGCCTCCCGCGGCGTTGACCAGCACGCTCGGAGTTCCCCATTGCCGGGTGATCGCATCGCGAGCCTGGGCCAGCGAGTCGCGGTCGAGGGCGTCGGCCGCCTGAAAGATGGCCTGGCCGCCGCTTACGGCGATGGCCTGGAGGCGGTCCTGCCTGCGCTCGACATTGCGTCCCACGATGGCAACCCGCGCTCCGGCGGCGGCCAGCGCCGTCGGCCATGCGCCCCCCAAGGCCCCGGTGCCGCCGAGCACGACGGCAATTTCGTGCTTTAGATCAAACAGGTTGTCGGTCATTGTTTTCTTCGGTGTATCGTGAAACGTCGACGGGGGCAAACGTTTGGTTTCAGCCGTCTACGAACAGCGGCTTCAAGTGCCGCTCGTACAGGTTTCCGGTCACGTTCTTGGCGATCGTCGGCTCGCAGCTCTTGAGCATCTTGCAAATAGCGGTCGCCCATTTGGGCCGCGATCTTGTAGCCGACGTGGATCAATTGCCGCAGATGAGGGTTGAAAGCCGGGCAGCCCGGATCGTGCCGCAGCGCCGAGACGAATTGCTCGCTCGACCAGTTCTGCACTTCGGCGGCCGACGGCAATCGGGCCGGGTCGATGTCGATCACCGCGGCATACGGTGCGCACAGCGCCTCGCGCTTGTCCAGCGCCTTGGCGTAGATCTCCTTGGCCAGTTCGAGCCCTTGCGCCGCCGGCTTCGGCCAGGCCGATGACTTCTTCCAGCCAGCTGGTGCCGGCGGTCTTGATGTGCAGACCGGCGTCGAATTTCGCCAGACCGCGGCGGATCGGCGCGTAGATCGAAAACTTGTCGCTGCCGGAATGGACGCTGAGCTTGAGGTTCGCCGGCAACCCGTATTTGTCGATCGCGAAGGCGATCACCGCGAGGTCCTGTTGGAATTCCTTCTCGAACTGCGCCAGGTCGCCGACGTAATCGACCCCCTTGTTGAAGCGGCCGGTGAATTTCGGCGCGATCGTCTGCATGGGGATCTTCTCGTCGGCAAGGGCGGCCAGGATCACCAGCAATTCCGGCGGCGTCTGCGGACTGTCGGTCTCGTCCATCGACACTTCGGTGATGAAGTGTCCGGCGCCCTTGGCCGCGACGATGTGCCGATAGATCTCGCCCGCATCCTGCACGGCCCGCAGATATTTGCCGGCGATTCGCTCGCACGTCGGCCCGTTCGATGGTGAAGCGGCTCATCGATGCCCGGGATCTCCAGCCGTCCGACCAGTTCGGCGTGCCGATCGGCAAACGCCTTGACGGCGGCGGCATCGGCCGGCTGGCCGATCGAATCGGCCACGTCGATCGTGTAGAAATCGCTGGAGGCGATGAAGCCGTCGACGGTTTCGCAGGCGGATGTGGTCGGCGTCGACATGGTAGGGCTTTTTCCAGCCCAGCTCCCGCACCGCGGCATCGGCGGCGGCGCGAACGCTGGCCGGCTGCGAGCCGACCGTGGTGTGTTCGCGGTTCGACTTGTTCCAGACCGGAACCACGTCGGCGCCGTGCTCGGCCGCCAGCATGCAGGCCCGCAACTGCGCCTTGGCCTGATGGGCAAAGCGGTCGCCGACGCCGAACGAATATTTGGCGAGCGTCAACATGGAATCGATGAACCTTTAACTGGAGAGGCAAGAAAGGCGATCAGGCCGGCGAATTCGCGGTAGCGGCGGTGCGCGTCAGTCGCCGATTTCCACGACGGCTTTGAGGACGCCCGTTTCGGGCCTGGTAAACGAGGGAAACACTTCGATCAGTTCGTCGAACGGCGTGCGGTGCGTGATCCAACGTCGGGTGTCGATCTGCCCCTCTTCGATCAGTCGGATGATCCGGGTGAAATCGGCCGCCAGCGCATTGCGCGAGCAGAGCAGGGTGCCTTCGGAGCGGTGGAACACCGGATGCCGGAAGCGGACCTCGTCGGTGGTAATGCCGACAAAAACCAGCCGGCCGGCCTGGGCCGTGTAGCCGAAAGCGGCCGACATCGACCCGCTCGAGCCGGTGGCGTCGAAAACCACGTCCGGCAAGTGGCCGTCGGTCAAATCGCGCAGGTCTTGCTCGACTTTTTCGCCCGCTACGATCGTGTGTTCGACGCCCATCTGCCGGCGACAAAAATCGAGCCGCTGTTGGCTCATATCCATGACGATGATCTTGGCCCCGCTGAGCCGGGCGAATTCCAAGGTGGATAAGCCGATGGGCCCGGCCCCGATGATCAGGCATGTCTCCTGGGCCGTCAGCGCCGAACGATTCACCGCGTGGCAGCCGATGGCCAGCGTCTCGACCAGCGCCAACTGCTCGAAACTCAGTTTGCGCGAGATATGCAGCTTGCGGGCCGGCACAATGAATTGCGGCCGCAAGCCCCCGTCGCAGTGGACACCCAGCGTCTGGTGCTTCTCGCAGCAATTGGTGTGGCCCCGGACGCAGGCGTAGCATTTCTGGCAATTGATGTATGGCTCGACCGAACAGTGGTCCCCCGCTCGAACGTTCGTCACTCCTTCGCCGACGGCCAGCACTTCGACCCCCAACTCGTGGCCGGGAATGCGCGGATAACTAAAGAACGGCATCTTGCCCAGGTAGCCGCCGATGTCGGTGCCGCAGATGCCGACCCGATGTACGCGAACCAGCGCCTCTCCGGCCGTCGGAGCCGGCGGCGGAGCGACTTCGATCCGCTGAAACGTCTTGGGAGCATCGAGCGAGATGGCTTTCATCGAGTTTTTTTCTCACGTCCAGGCCAAAAGGCAGGAAGAGGGCGGATGCGGCCTACCGGCAGGTTAATGTTTGGTCGCACCGGGCTGCGGGTCGCCGTTTTCCGGTCGCCCTTCGACGTAGAACCAATTGTGTATCGGCCGCAGGATGTCGACCACTTCGCCCAGCAGTTGCTCGTCCAGCGGCGTTTCGGCCCATTTGGCCCACAGTTTTACGTTCTCGGGATTCGCCGAGCCGACAATGCAAGTGGCCATGTCCTGGCCGGCCAGAGAGTATTGCAGCGCCAACTGGGCAATGTCGATGCCCCGCGTCTGGCAATGCTCCGCGGCGCGGCGGGCGATCGCGCGCACCTCGGGCGTGGCCTTGTGCCAGGGGGGCAGTGCCCCGTTGGTCAGCAGTCGCGCCGAGAACGGAGCGGCGTTCATAATGCCCACGCGCTTCGACTGCAAATAGGGCACCAGGTCGGCGAGCATCGTGTTCTGCAGCGTGTAATGATTGTACGACAACACGACGTCCAAATCAGTGCGGTCCAGGACGTAGCGGAAGATATTCATTGGATAGCCGCTGATGCCGACAAACCGCACCTTTCCTTGCTTTTGGATTTTTCGCAGGGCGGGCAACGTCTCCTCGACGATTTGCGACATCTCGACGAACTCGATGTCGTGGCACAGCATGATGTCGAGGTACTCGACGCCCATCCGGTGCAGGCTCACGTCCACGCTTTCGATCACCCGCCGGGCCGAAAAGTCGAAGTGGTCGCGGTCGTAGCGGCCGAGCTTCGAACCCAGATAGTAGCGGTCGCGGGGAATGCCTTTGAGCGCGATGCCCAGCAGGCACTCGCTCATCCCTTTGCCGTAAAAGGGCGAGGTGTCGATGAAGTTCATGCCCAAATCCAGGGCCACGCGGACCGAGCGCAGGGCCTCGCCCAGATCGATGGCGCGAAACTCCTGCCCCAACGACGACGCGCCAAAACTGAGCCAGGGAAGCTGCAAGCCCGTCGCGCCTAGCGGACGGAACTTCATTGTCAGGTTTTCTCCAGCGGACACACTCTGCAATACGTCGCGAACTCTGCACCACAAGAATAAAGATCGCCGGGCGACCCTTCAATTGGCAAGCAGACCCGTAGCGGCGGTTTATTTCGGTTTGACGGGCCAGTTCGCCGCGTTCTAGGATCTGAATAGTCAGTCTTGCGCCGCCCGACCTGCTGGGCGGCGCTACGGGGCAGCGCTCGCCCAGCTTGCCAGCGCAAACTTTGAGGTGATCCATGCCGGCCGAGCCCTTGTCGCAGTTCGCCGTCCATTTGCGTCCCGAGGACAATCTGGCAGTGGCCGCACGCCCTTTGCGGGCCGGTCTGGCGGTCGAGCACGACGGCCGCACGATCATCCTGGGCCAGCCCATCGGCCTGGGGCATAAGGTGGCCCTGCGTCCGATCGCCGCCGGCCAGCCGGTCTACAAGTACGGCCAGATCATCGGCTTCGCCAGCCAGGACATCGCCCCGGGCGATCACATCCACGAGCACAATCTGACGGCCGGCGCATTCGATCGCGACTACGCGTTCTGCCGCGACTGTCCGCCGCCCCCGGCGCCGGCCGAGCCGCGCACCTGGCAGGGCTACGACCGGGGCGACGGGCGCGTATGGCACGCGCAATTACATCGCCATCATCAGCACGGTCAATTGTTCGGCCAGCACCAGCAAATACATCAGCGAGCGGTTCAAGGCCCAGGATTTGCTCCGGCAGTATCCGCATGTCGACGGCGTGGTGGCGATCACGCACAAGGCGGGCTGCGCCATGCAATACGACGGGCCCGATCACCGCCAGCTCGATCGCACCCTGGCCGGTTTTGCCCGGCATCCCAACGTGGTCGCCTACATCCTGGTCGGCCTGGGATGCGAAACCGGCCAGGCGATCCATCTGATCGAGAATCAGGGACTCGTGCAGCTCAATGGCAGCCGCAAGAAACCGCTGGTGCTGTCGATCCAGCAGTGCGGCGGCATTAGCAAGACGGTCGACGCCGGCGTGCGAGCCATCGCCGAACTGCTGCCGCAGGCCGACGCGACCAGGCGCACGCCGCTGCCGGCCAGCCGACTCATCCTGGGCACCAATTGCGGCGGCTCCGATGGCAACAGCGGCGTGACGGCCAATCCGGCGGTCGGCGTGGCTTCGGACTTGCTCGTCGCTCAGGGGGGCACCAGCATCATCGGCGAAACGACCGAAATCTACGGCGCCGAACATTTGCTCACCCGCCGGGCGATCAGCCGCGAAGTTGGCGAAAAGCTGGTCGAACGGATCAAATGGTGGGAGTGGTACGCCGGCGTTTTTGGAGCCGAAATCAACAACAACCCGTCGGTGGGTAACAAAGAGGGGGGCCTCACGACCATCTACGAAAAGTCGTTGGGCGCAATCGCCAAGGGAGGCAGTACGGCACTGGTCGACGTTGTCGGCTACGCCGAACCGGTGCGGGCCAAGGGCTTCGTCGTCATGGACACTCCCGGCTACGACCCCGTGAGCATGACCGGCATCGTGGCGGGCGGCGCCAACGTGCTGGTTTTCACGACCGGACGCGGCTCGGTGTTCGGCTGCAAGCCGGCGCCTTCGATCAAAGTGGCGACCAACACGCCGATGTACCGGCACATGATCGACGACATGGATATCGACGCCGGCGTCATTCTCGACGGCACGCCGGTCGAAGTCGTGGGCCAACGCATCTTCGAAGAGATTCTCACGGTCGCCAGCGGCCAGAAAACCAAGAGCGAACTCAGCGGCGTCGGCGAGGATGAGTTTGCGCCTTGGAGCATCGGCCCGACCCTGTAGTCTGACCTTCGAGGCGGGAACTCGAGTCGGCTGCGTCGCACAAGGATTGCCGAGGTTCAACGAATCCCGGTGAACACGCTGTTAAGAAAACAACTCAAGCGGACGAGTGCGAGGCGCACCGCCCTACGAGGCGACGCCCCCGCTCAGGGGTGGGTCGCGTCGATGGTCGGCAACTGGGCCCGCCAGGTAATGCTGGGTTGCGGACGCACCGGGTCGGGCGTGCCGATCCGGGTTTCGGCGGACAGGGTCTCGTCGAGAAAGCGTTCGGTGTAGGCCGCGTCATCGGCATCGGGGCAGCCGAAAGCGTCACGGGCCGGGCAGATGTCGAATTTGCCCCGCGCGGTTTGCAGCTCAACGTGCAATCGGCGATAGTCGGCCCGCGGTTGTCCCTGGGTGCCGGCCCGGCCGGTGATCTTCAGCGGTCCGATGCCATAGTTTCCGTCCGCCCAGGAAATGGGCATGATTGGCCAGCCCGAGCCGACGCACAGCGATCGCTTCGTCGGTCCCAGCGGCACCGCCAGTCCCACGAATGCCAGGTCCTCGCTGCCGCGGCGGGCACGTGCCGAAATGTCGATTCCGCCGGTTGGCCCCGGCCGCACCCAAGCGGGCAATCGGAGCGACCCCACGATCATCCGGTATCCGCCGCCGAGATCGATGGCCGCATCCCATTTTTTTTCGAACTCGGCAAACTTCTTCAGCGCCCCGAAGGCAGTCGGGCGTGCCGGATCGTATCCGCGAGCTTCGACAACCAATAAGTCCGACCCGTTGCGGCCGCCTTCGTCGCAAAAAATGGCCGCTGCCGCAATGGTATCGCTTGGGCTCACCCGCTCGGTGTCCAGAAAAACAGCCGCCAGCGCGATCGCTCCGCCACTGGCCGCCGGCGGGCTTTCGATCAGCCGGGCGGATTCGAACGCCGTTTCGCCCGGCAGGTCTTGCGCCAGGTAGCAGCCCGGCAGCTTGAAACCGAGCGGGAATTCCAAGTCCACTTCGCGCAGCAGTCGCTCGAACCGCTCGAACGTCTCCGGCCGGGCAAGATCGTTGCTCTCCAAATACCACAAGAAACGATGGATCGGTCCGTAATCCAGCAGCAGGTTTTTCGTAATCGGCCGCTCGCCGTTCGCCTCGACGCGGATCTCGGCATCCAAGGGCATGGCGACGCGGAATTGGCCGTCCGCTGAAAATGTCTTCAGCACCTGCTCGCCACGATGAATCACCACCGTCGCAGCCCGCTCGTCTCCCGAGCGAAAATCATAGATCCGGCCGCGAACGATCGCGATTGCCGGTTCGTGCTTTGGCGAAACGGGCTGCGGGGCGAAGTATATCGGACTGGCGATCGCGACCTGCCACCGCTCGTCGCTGCCCAGGGCGCGCACGGCGTACCAGCATTCGCCCGTTTCTTTCACGGTGTGTTCCAAACGCACGTCGGCCGCTTGCGGCTCCCAGGTGCGAATGATTTCGCCGTTGCGAATCAATTCCACCCGCCGGACGCCGACGCTCTGACCGCTGCGGCGATCGGTCGACTCCAAGGTCATGGCGTGGCGGTGATGGTGCGCCGTGATCCTGGCGGTGTGGGCGGAGCCGTCGCTGGGCAGCGTGGCTCCGCTCCGCTGGCCGTCGATCTCGAATTCCAGCAGCGGACCGGTAGTGGCCACCGTGCGGCCCTCGCGCAGCGCCTCGCTCACCGTCTGCTCCGTTACCGCGGCGCCGGGGCCAATGTAAAAGTACGTGGTCCAGAAGCCGGGGGCCTTTTCTCCGAGCAGCGGCCGGTCGAAGCAGGCGTCGCCGTCGGCCAGCACCGGCACGAAAAAACCCCGGTTGAGCAAGTTGAACCACAAGGCGTGTGCCGCGGAATTGGCCGGCTCGTCGCTCAGCACGCTCAAGCCGTCGAACGAAGGACCGCAATACGCGTCGAAAACGAGTTCGCGGGCAAGATTGGTGCCCGGGAAATCGAGCCACTTGCCGGCATGCTGCTTGCCGGGGTAATACCGGACCGGATGGACGTAGAACGACGCACCGCCTTGCGCGTGGATGACGCGGGCAGATGCGAAATAGGGAGGATCTTCGGCAATGACGAACGGGTCTGCGGCGCCGATCAAGGCCTGATGTCCGAGAATGCTCTTCGGTCGCTCGGCCCCCAGAAACATGCGGAAATTGTCGGTCGATACGGCGTCGCACGCGGCTCGATAACCGTCCAGTTCCAAAGTGCCCGCACCGACATATTCCTGACAAACGGAAACGAAATCCAGCCCGCCGGCGGCGCAGGTCGTGGCGACGTCCTGGTAACTGGTGGTTCGTTGGTTCTCGCCATGAATCATATGCACATGCGCGTCGCCGCCAACCCAACCGTTGGCTCGGAGGTCGACGATTCGCTTCAATTTCAGCTCGACCTTCGCGGTCTCGCCGGGCTTGACCTCGACTGTGACGGCGTCCAGATCGAATTGAGCGCCGTGGGCCGCCGAAATCGACGTCGAGCCCGGCGGCACCTCGAACGTACCCGAACCGTCGATGAAGATTCCGTGCGCTTCGATATTCGGCCAGCGCGTCGCCGCACAGCCGATGCGGTCTCCAGGGAATTGGCCATCGCTGGTTTTTAGCACCAGCCGCGCCGGCAGCGGTTGGCTGGTTCCGGCGTCGACGACATGCACTTCCACGCGGCCGGTCGCGGCCGATGCGGAGGTCGCAATGGCCAGCGCGGTGGCAACGACCGCAGCCGAATGTCGGTACATGCACAGAACTCCCTAGAGCGGGGAAGCGTGACGGCCACTCGATTATGCGATGGCGCAGGCGCGACGGCAACGCTTCGCGCGCGAGGGGGCGAATCCCCGACCGCCATCACGGATCCGCAGCCCGGCCGTGTTTGCCTGCGGCCCTGGCCTTGGGCGCAAAGCGGCGGATGAACTCCAGGAATTGCTGGCTGGCTGGCGCAAGCTGTTCGCCGCGTCGGGTCAGCACTCCCGAGTGAATGGGACGAATCGCCTCGCCCAACCGGCGGATGCCGACGTTGCGGCCGCGCGTCACCGCCCCGCCTGGCAGCAAGGGAACGATTGATACGCCGAGGCCCGCTTCGACCATGCGGACGATGATTTCCGTGTTCGTGGTTTCCATTTCCACCCGCGGCGAGAGTCCTTGTTCGTGAAACGCATCGACCACGTGCTGCCGCCCCGTCGATCCACGCTCGAATAAAATCAGCGGCTGATCGGCCAGTTCGGCCAGCTCGAGCGCTCGCCGGCGCAGCAGTCGATGCCCGCGCAGCGCGATCAGGCTCCAGGGGAGTGAAAACAAATGGGTGTAGGCCAATTCGGGAAGCGGCTCGTAAGGCGCGGCGACGCCCAGGGCAATCTCGGGATCCCTCAGCAAAGCTTCTTCCACGCCTTGCTCGGTGAGCGTGCTGACGCGGATGCGAATTTGCGGACACTTCGCGTGAAAGCGGCGAATCGAATCGATCAGCACGTACAGCAGCAAATACTGGCTCGATGCGACGTGAACGAGCCGGGCGCGCACGGCGCCGTGAAGACCTCGCACAGTTCCCGCGACCGCTCCAGAAAGGCCACCGCATGGGGCAGGAACCGTTGGCCTTGCTCCGTCAGCGGACTCGTGCGGCGCGGACCGCGGCTTTTGCGGTACAACTGCACGCGGAGCCGAGCTTCCAGCGCTAGCAGTCGATTGCGGACACCCTGCTCGGTAATCAGCAGCCGGTCCGCTGCGGCGCGCAAACTGCCCTGCCGCGCCAATTCCACGAAGGCCGCAACCTGGTCGGTCGACAAGGTCGTCGGTGGTTCCGGTTGCATCCGCAATGTCTCCGCCGATCCGGGTTACTGCGCTTCAGCCATCAAGATAATCGCCGCGCGAGACTTAAACAATAATAAAGATGATTAGAAGTTGTAAAAACAATTATCTGCGTTGGCCGTCGCGCCGTACTGTGAAGCCCTGAAGGCGAGTGGAATGTATCCGCTCCACCGTTACCAGCACCCTTCATCGAACGCTGCTTGCCAGGAGATCCCATGAATGCGCGAACCAAACGATGGCCAATGTTGCTCGCCGGGTCGGTTTTCTTGCTGCTGGCGCAGCGGAGCTTGGGCAACCTGTGCGCCAGCGACCGCCTGGTCGTTCACGAATGGGGCACCTTCACGGCGCTGCAGGATGATGACGGCACGGCGCTGGCGGGAATCAATGTCGATGACGAGCCTTTGCCGGACTTCGTCCACAGCTTGAGCCAACGGATCCTCGCCAGGCCAAACGGCCTGCGGAACATTTACATGAAGGGTGTGCCCGAGCGGCATCCTTACGTCACGCTCAGGCTGGAGACGCCGGTCGTATATTTCTACCTGCCGGATGGCCAGGCCGCTGCGGCCACCGTGGACGTTCACGTCGACTTTCGCGGCGGGTGGTTGACGCAGTTCTATCCGCAGGCCGACGCGGTCGCGCCCGGCCTGAAAGAAGGCAAATTCCACTTCGGCTCGATCACGAGCGCGACACGCAGCTCGCTCGATTGGCGCGGGCTGCAAATTGGAACGCGGGCAGATCTGCCGCGAACCGACGCGACGGTGTGGATCGCGCCGCGCCAAGTCCGTTCGGCTCGGGTGACGGACGAATCCGGCGAAAGCGAACAGTATTTGTTCTATCGAGGCGTGGGCAATTTTCCTGCTCCGCTGCGAGTCGTCAGCGACATGGCAACCCAGACCATCCAACTGAAAGCCGGCGATTCCGATTCGATCGAGAATGCGAGAACTGCCAAGATCGGTCCAGTCTGGCTGGTCGAAGTGCGCGGCGACGGGCAGGCCGCATATCGCACCGTGGCGCCAAGGGCAAGGACCTTGGAACAAGGGCCGGCCCTGGCGAGTGCGCCACGCCGTTTCGCGGCGGCCGATTTCTCGCCGGGCAACATCGACCGCCTGAGCGCTTCGATGCACGGCGCGCTCGCGGCCGCCGGGCTCTACGACGACGAGGCGTCCGCAATGCTGGCGACCTGGCGCCAGGCCTATTTCTGCAGCCCGGGCCTGAGGCTGTTCTCCCTCGTGCCACGAATCTGGACCGATCGCATCTTGCCGCTGGGCATTTCGCAACCCTGCGAGATGCAGCGAGTCATGGTCGCCCGCGTGGAGCTCATCAGTCCGGCGAAGCGCGAATTGCTCAAACGACTGAGCCAAGTCAAGACCCCGGACCTGAACTGGCTGGTCGAGGCGCAAAAGTCACCAAACTTCAAGCGACTCTTGGCCGGTCGCAGCGACTTTGGCGACCTGGGCGTGAAGATTCCGCCCGACTTTCAGGCCTACTTGGACCTGGGCCGCTTCCGCAACGCCCTGGTGATTGCCGAACACCGACTGCGCCCGACCGAGGCCCTGACCGCGTTCATCAATTCGTATGGGCTAGGGGCTTACCGTTGGCCGCCCAATAACGCAGACGCCGAGTGACCGCCAATAGCAGCAACACCCCGACTGCCAGGGCGGCCAGGCGAATCAAACGGCCGAGCAGCGTTCCGGAGACGGCTCGGGCGGTCACCTCAACATCGCCGCGCGGCGTGGTGAACAGGTACTTTTTGCCGCGCGGATTCAGATCCACGTCCAAACTGGCCAGTGCGGCCGGCGGCAAAGCCTGTGCGGTTTGCTGCGCCATCGGCTGGCCGGGCTGACCAAATCCGCCTCCCCCGCCAAACGGGATGTCGAGGGTGCTGGTGAATTGAGGAAAAGGCGGCTGACCCTCGCCTGCCGATTGACTCTGTGCGGGTGCTAATCCCGCGCTGCCAGGCTGTTGGGCAGCGACATTGGATTGCGACAGCTCCTGTTGTTGCTTCTCCAGCCGATCGGCATAGCGCTGGAGCTGGCGTTGGGCTTTCTTGCCCGCGGATTCCCGCTCGTACAATTTGTCCTTTCCGTCCGATTCTTTGCCGCGCGGTTCGACGTCTTTGGCGAACGCGTTGGGCGCAGCGGGCTGGACCGGCGCCTGCGTCGCCGAGTTCGGCGCGCCGTAGGGCGAATCCTGGCCGGCGAGGTCACGCCGCGATTGCTTGGCCTGCGGACCGTTGGCCTGCGGGTTTTCCAGCTTATTCTTGGCCAACCAGCTCCGGCTGAGCGTCTGGCCGCCTCCGCCGGCGCCCGGTTGACCGGACGGTTTTGCCGCCGGCGGCGGTTGAAAATTCTCGCCCGTCTGACTCACGACGTCGTTGGCCCTGCTGCTGGCCTGCGAGCGAAAAAGTTCGCCCAGTCTACTGCGGTTGTCGTTTTCGTCGACGAAAAGGTTCGGGTCATTCGGCACGTTGATCTCTGCCTCCAGGCCTTGTTGAATCTGCGTGTTGTTCTGCAGTTGTTGTGCCAGCTCAGGATTGTCGAGGTAGCCGGCCGCCGATTGCTTGAGCCGGGCCGCGTGGGCTTGCAGAGTTTTCAGGTTGTTCGCGGCCCGTGCTTTGGCGTACGTGTCTTCGCTGTGCAGGGCCTGCATGGCCAGGCCGATCTGCTTGGTGTTGTATTCCAGCTCGCCGGCGGCCAGATATCCTTCGCTTTCGACCAGCCGCATGGTGCCGCCGAAGTCGAACCAGTCGAAACTCTCCGGCGCGTAGAGCTCGACCTGGCTCAACTCGACATGAATGTTCACGGTACGCATCAGCGGGAATGCGACATGGTCGAGCGCGGCGAGCCGCCCCAACTGCCCGCCGTACTTGAGGACCACCGGGTAGTCCGCATCGCCCGGCGCGGTCTTGACCAGCGGAATCCGCACGGTGTCCTTGGCCTTGTCGGCGGCCGGTTTGACGGGCTCGCCCGCCACGTGCGCGGTCCAAAGCTCGGCGCCGGCCGGCAGGCGGACGACCAGATATTGCTCGAGGCTGTTGTCCAAGCGATACACTTGCGTTCCGCGGAATGCACCCTGGGCGTCGATCATCAGGGTCGCCTTGGCCAGCCCGATGCGTGCGCCGGCCGTTTCCACCGCCTTGCGATCCTCGGCCCGCAGCACCAGCCGCGGCAGGGCGGCATTGAACTTTACCGCATAGGCCTGCGTCAGGCCGCGGCCAAGCATGGCCGAGAGCATCCGCCACTCGGCCTGTTCCAGGCCGACCGGATCGACCGCATCGTGCTCGGCCACCACGATCTCGTCGCGCCCGGCGCTCTCCAGAGTGATGTAGCGCTGGAGCGTCTCACCGGTCTCGACTTCCGGAATCGGCGCCAGGTACTTTTCGCCGGTCAGCAGCCGGTCGTCTTCTACCAGCACGCGCAGGTTGTTCATCACTTCTTCCTGCAATTCGAGCTGCACCCGCACGCGCCCGGCCGGGTCGCCCGCGACCGGGGTAATCGTCTTTTGCCGCAGCATCGGCGCGCTGATTCGCGCATCCATCAATGTTCCGGGCAGCAGGAACGACAGGCTGCGAATCCCCGCCTCCCGGATCGTGAAATCCAGCAGGATCGTCTCTTCGACCGTCCGCTGAGTGACGCGCACATTGCTGACCGTGGTCGAGTGGACGATTGGCTTGCGGGGCGAGATCAACAATTGGGCCGAGAAGTCAGCACTGCGGTAGCGCAGCGCCAAGCGGGCCAGTTGCTGCTGCGCGGGCGCCAGCCAGGCGCTCACGTTGGAGAGCAATTCGCTTTCGCAATTCACGAGCTTTTCGGCGCGAATGTTCAGCGCGGGGTCCGCTTCGACGACCAGATCGCCGGTCTGCTCAATGCCGCCTTGCTGCTGGTCTGCCGCAACGACTTCCAACTTGGGCGCCGACAGGTTCTCCACCGCGCCGTAATCCCCCAGCGCTCCGGCCAGCACGACATCGAACGCCTTGCCCTGACCATCGGCAAAGTACAGATTCAGCACTGGCCGCTCGCCGTCACGGCCGCTGACCCATTGGAACGGCTCCGGCGCCGAAACCCGGTCCAGCTTCCAGTCCGCCGGCAGCGCGATTTGCAGCCGATAAATCGGCCGCTCGGCCACTTGCACGCGGATGCGGCTCTCCAAAGTCCGCTGCCGGGCCGAAACTTTGAGCACCGTCTGCAATGCGGCCGAGACCCGCGGCGCCGCCGGCCGCGCCGACAACTTGACCGTGAACGGCGTCGTGGCGAAACGGTAAAACTGGTAGGGCAAAATGCCCAGTGGGCTTTCCTCCGCATCGCTGTTGGCATCCGCGGCCGGGAGGCTGCCGTCGGCCCGCGAGACGCCGGCCGTGCTCTCGGTGCGCAGTTGCAGCAGGGGACTGCGACGGATCGTCAACTCGCCCGATTGTTGGGCCGCGGCTTGCACGCTTAACACCGGGGCGCTGAACTCCGTCAGCTCACCGCTGCCAACCGCGCCGCGCAGCGACAGGGCCACGGAAAACGACTCGCTGCCTTGAGCCGCTTGCAGCAGAGTCACTTCGAGCCTTTGGCCGGCGCCTGCCTGCTCCAGCCGCCAGCCACGCACGTTGGCCCCCGTGACTTTCTCGACGAGGTAGCCCGCGGGCACGTCGAGCGTAAAGCTTTCTCGCTGTCCGCCACGGAACGAGAGATTGAGCCGCCACAGCAGCCGCAATCCGCCTTCCTGGACGTCGAACAGCGCGGTGCCGCTGGCCGTGAGGCTCTGATCGACCGGGGCGGCGCCGGCCTTGGGCCGCCATTGGACGTGCAAAGTTCCAGCGGCATCCAGGGCGGTTTCGATGGTTTCGTCGTCGCGCTTGGTTTCGATCGTGCCGCGATCGACACCGCCGGCGAGCACGACCTCGGTGTTGGCCTTGGCGACGTGCAAGCTGAGCGAAGCGGCCACCGGCGCCGGCAATCGCCCTTCGACCATTTGCCAGCCGCCGCGGCGCTGAATGCGAAACCGCATGGCAAGATCCAATCGCCGCCGGCCAGGACCAGGCACGACAATCGCCAGCGGCGGCTCGCCGGGGGGCGGAGCGGCCGCCTTCTGCACGGCCTCGGCCCCGACGCCGACCCCACCTGCGGCTGGTTCTTGTCCGGCCGCCTTGTTCGGGTTTGCGGAAAGCGTGGCCTTGGTCAGCACGCCGCCGAAGAGCGCCAGCGGCACGCTCACGGCCCGGTCGCCCAAGACTTCCACATCCAAGTGTCCCTCGACCAAGAGCGACTGGCCGCCGTCGAGCGTGGTCGTGAACTCGCCGCCGGAGAGCACGTATTGGGCGGGCGGGGCAGGGCGGACCTTGCCCCCAGTTTGCACGATCCGCAGCAATTCCAGGTACTTGTCGTACGGGACGAGGATCTTCTGAGTCTTGTCGGTGGCGAATGCTTTGGCTTGGGGCGGCTCGGCGTCGGGGGCGGCCGCATCCGGTTTGGCCTCGTCCACGCCGGCCTGCACGGGCTCGAGCGGGTCGTGTTCCAGCGGATCGTAAGGAACGATGATTGCATCGGGCGGAACTGTGACCGGCAAAACCGGCTCCTCCGCGTTGCGCATCGCGGCGCGAGCAGCAGCAAGCAGAGTGTCGTGGCGGTCGCTGCCGCAGCTCCGATTTGCCCGGCACGGCCACGGATGGCCCGCGCCCATCGTCTGGGCAGGCCGGTGGCCACGTAATACACGATCAACCAGCAACCGGCATAAAACGCCATGTTGCAGACTGGCCCGAGCAGGCCGCTGTAGGGCAGAACCAGCGGCAGCAGCAGGGCGACGAGCAGCGTCAGGCCAACGAATCGGACCCGCTCGCGGCGCGGCCGGCCGGTCAGCCAGACGCCACGCAAGAAAACGGCCAGCGCAACGCACCAGCCGAGCAAGTCGAGCCGCGTTTGGTCGACCACCGTTACGGTCAGGCGTGGTTCGGCGCCCAGGCTATGAAACGTGGCTTGAACCAGATCGGCTTGCAACTCGATGGGCAAGCTGCGCACACCCTCCAGCGCCCAAACCGATTGTCGTCCCGGGCTCGGCTTGGCCGGCATTGGCATGCCACCCAGCCCGCCGCCCATTCCGCCGGCCGCCGGCGTCCGTGCCGTTGATTCACCGGCCATTTCGTCCATTTCTTCAGCCGGTGGTTGAACACCCGCTGTGACGTCGAGCGGCAAGGCGGGCAGCCTGGCCGCATCGGGTGCAGGCAATGCAAACGCTTCGGCGTCCGCCGGTGTTTCGCCCGCGGATTTCCCCTCCTCAAGCAGAGAAAAACCGAAGGCGTCTTCGCTCTTGAGCGATTCGGACATCGAGCGCGAATCGTCCACGGACTTGATCGGCGCCTCCGTCTCGATGGCGTTTTTCCAATTATTCCCGCCGGCAAAGCGAATGGGCGAAAGCGTCCGCGACACGGCCGATGCGATCGCTGCCAAGGGCGAACGGCGGAGGGCCAAATCGTCGCTGAAGACCGTGCCGCTCGAGCGCACGACCTTCAAGCCGGCCGGCGTGCTCAGCCGCCAGACCAGGTCGGCCAGCGGCACGGCGGTGCCTGGGGCGGCCGGATCTCCGCGGAACAGCAGCTTCGGGGCCTCCAGGTCCAGCCTGCCGACGCCGCCCAAGGGGTCGATCGGCGTTTCGTACACAAGTTGCAAATCGCGTTGCCGGGCTTCGGCCCCGGCCGGCAATGCCACCAGCAGGCTGCCCGCTTCGCGTTGCGGCAACGTCGGCTCGCCATCGAGCAGCGCCGACCACAGCGTCGAGCTCTTGGGCAGTCGGACCTCAACGACCAGTGCCTTGGCCCGCAAGCGAAACCGCGCCACGGTCTGGCTGCGACCGCTGGCCGAAACCATCGTCAGCAATTCGGCCCGTTGGACGATCGCCGTCGGCAGGTCGTATTCCGCCGGGCGGGCCACGAGCACCTGAATCTGCGCCGCATCGCCGCCGTAGCCAAACGCGCCCAGCAGCCGGCGGCCGGGCTGATAATCGGCATCGGCCAGCTCGCCGACATCCACCTTGCGCAGCGCGGTCTTGACCTGGACGTCGCGGTCGGCGCTGCCTTCGACGGCCACCAGGCCCGATTGATATGCCACGCCGAGAGCGCGCACCAAGGGCAACGTCAGTTCGGCGGGCGCCCGGGCATCCTCTGCCGAGCCGGCCAGCGGTTGCTGAAAATCGACGGCAAGCCGGATGCTGCCGCGGCGCGATTCTCCCAACAGCACGGTCCAGCGCCGCAGGCCATCGGCCACAGCGCTGCTCGATTCCTTGATCGAAAGGCCGTCGAGTCCGCGGATCGCCAATTCGCCCGGCGTGCTGTCGGGCAACTCGAAGACCAGCCGGCTGGTGCGAGCTTCGGTCACGTCGTAGGCGATTTCGTAGTGGGCGGTGATCAGCTCCGGATCGGCGCAAAGAACGAAAACGCCCGAGCGGTCAGGCGCGGCTCGACCCGAGCCGCTTCCAACAGCAGCGAGTACGGCGGCGCCTCGTAGCGGAAGGCGACCTGCGTGGACACGTCTTCCAGGCCGTACTTATTTTTTTCGTTGGCGTCCAACGGGGTGAGTCGCTGGGTCTGGTCGGCGCGGACGAGCATGTCGTCGCGGGCCCCCGCGGCCACAGCCCCCACGTCGCGGGTCGCGCCGGCTACCTGAAACACCGGAAAGTCGATGGATTTGGTGCGCCAATCGTCGAGCCAACCGGCGGGCGAACTGACGGCCCGAAAATAAACGCTCCGCGATTGCCCGGGCGGCGCGGACAAGGGCAATCGCACGTGAATGCGCGAGGCGCCGTCGGCCGCCGGGTAGATCTCCAGCGGCAGCGGCGCGCCCCCTTCGGGCGTCACTTCCGTGACTTGCCAGCCGGCCGGCGCCGAAAAGTCGAACTCGACCAGCTTGTCGGCCGAGTTCAACAGCGCAAAGCCGCCATGAGCTTCGAGCTTGTCGTCGGCAAGCGTCAAGAGAATGTTCGTCGTCACGCGCAATTCGGATTCGGGGGCCGTAAATCGCGCCCGCAGGTCATAGCCGGATCGCGGAGCATAAAACGCCGCAACGGCGCTCACCGCGGGAGCTCCGGCCCGATCTTGTTCGACGCTGGCCGGCAACGCTTGCGAGAGCACGTCGACGTCGATCGAGATCAGATTGTCCGGGCGGAAATCGGACGGTTTCAAGCGGTTTTCCAGCAGCAGGCCGACCACGATGGCCTCGCCGGCAACATCCAGGGGCGAGAGCTTGGGCAGCCGCCAGTCGTCGAGCGGGACCGGCCAGCGGCACGGCCGAGATGTTGAGCGACACGGTGTCGGTGGCCGGTTCGCGCAAGTGCACTTCCAAGATCCGCCGTTCCTCGTCGGTGCCGGCCGCCTCGGTCGTGACTTCCCAGCGCGCCACTTCGGGGCGCTGCACGCCCGTCACTTCGAATCCGGCGGGCACGGCGAAGCGAAATCGATCGGCGGCGCCGTGCAGGACGGAAAGCGAAGACGTCACGTGCAACCGTTCGTAGGCCGAGGTGATTTCGTCCACCAGAACGCCATGTGCGACCACCACACGCTCTTTTTGCAACTGGCGGTTATTCAGCGACAGCACCAGGCTGTTGCAGCCGCGCCGGGGCAGCAAATCGAACTCGGTCATCTGACGCTGCTCGTCCTCCTGGCGGCGGATCACGGTGGCGCCGCTCTTGATCTCCACGTGACCGGGGACCGTCAGCCGCAGCCGCGTCGCCGGCGGAGTGGGGATCTGAAAGCTTAATGTCCGCTGCGCGGCGGCGGTCTCGATGGCCGCCAGAATCTCCAATTTCAGCTCGTGCCGGCCGGCGCCGCTAAGGAAGAGCACGGGCACTCCGGCCGCATTTCGCCCAATCGCAGCCGGTTGCCCGTCCAGAGTCGCCGACCGCACCGCCACGCCCGACAGATCCAATTCCACGGCGCTCAGATCCTCGTCCGGTGCGGAGACCACGATGGTGCCCAACAGTCGGGCGCGGTTCTCTTCCACCGTGGCCGCGTAGTCGGCCGACAAGACGGCGGCTGGCTGCGTGGGATCGGTCGGTCGTGTGACGGCCCGGGCCTTGGCCGCCAAAACCTCGTATTCGTCACGGGTCAGCAGCACGCCGCTGGATGTCCGACAACAAGATCACGTGCAAGTCGGCAACGGGAACGAAAATCTCGCGCTGCGGCAATTCTTCGATCGGCACGGCCGGGCCAGGAACAGACATCGGCGGCTGGCCGGCCAGTGCTGCCGTGGGCAACAGGGCGAATATCGACCAGGTCAGTGCGACTCGCAGGGCGTATCGGTCATGGTTACTCATGCGAGCCGCCTTCCTGGCCCGCAGCGCCGGCGGCCGGCGGCTTGTCGTTGGGAGCGGAATTCTCCGGAGCGGACGAATCAGGCAAGGCTGGCTCGTCGGTGCGGCTCGCCGCCGGCAGCGCGAGAGCCGGTTTGCCCCGATCCGCCGCTGGCTACGGCCCACGCCGGCCGCCGGCTGAATTGGAACAAGGCCCAACCGGACCAGGCCAGTAGCGTGAGCAGCAGCGCCAGCCAGAAGCCGCCGAAAATAATCTCGGTGGCCAGCGTGGGCAAGAACACGCCTAGCAGCACGAGCGCGATGAGCAGAGCAGCCAACGCTGCGCCGCGCTGGGCCAGCGGGCGCGTGAGCAGCAAGATCCCCAGCCCCAGCACGCCGCAAAAAGTGAAGAAATGCAGCCACTTGCCGTTGATCGTCGTGAGTCGCAGACTGCCCGCCGCGTCGTTCTCGGGCCGGAGCGTGCTGAAGATGGCCGCCTGGCCGTCGATCGGAAACGAATCGGCCGGATTGACCGGTAACGTCAATCCGGCGCGGACCCAGTTCACCAAGCCGGTATCCGTGTAACGGGGCGCCGGAACCCGGGACCAGGGAGAGGTATAGGTCCATTGCTGTTCGTCGGTCCAGGGTCCCTGAGAGCCCAGCAACTCGAGTTCCTGCGGCAAGAAGACCGAGACGAACACTTGCTGCACGGCCGGTTCGTCGGCAAACGCCGGCAGTTCCACGCGCAGAGTTCCGCCGGTCAGCGTATAGCGCAATTCCAACAGGAATGGCTCGCCGGTCGATCGCCCGGCCAGCGGCACGAAGAATTCGTCCTGGGCGCCGCGTTCCAGAGGCGTCGGACGGCCGTTGATCCGCAACGGTTCGGTGTCGAATTCGACGCCGCTGGGCAAAGTCACTGCCAGCCGTTGGCGCGCTGCGCATGCGATACAGCGCTTGCACGGCGATCTGGCCGCCGCGCGTCACGACCGTGCGCACCAAGCCGCGCTCGATGCTGGTGTGCTTGACCGATTCGAGCTGGTATCGAGTGGCCGTGATGTCCAGTGACCAGGCGTCGTGAAACTCGAAAGCCAGCGCCGCGTCGGGCACGTTGGCGCCCGGCATCAGGTCGTGCTGCGGATCGATCGGCCGCAAGCCGGTCGGTTTTCCCGAGGCCAATAGGTCGATCGTCTCCGACTTGACCAGCACGATCTGGCCCCAAGCGCGGTCGGCGCCGCGTGGCTCCAAATGGGGCAAGGTCAACTCCAGGCTCTTACCGACTTCGAGATTGTCGAGCCGCCGCTGCCAGGACAGCCGGATCTCGATCGGCCCCAGCAGTTCCCGTTCGCCGGTGAAACTCCAGGCGACGTTTCCCTTGGCCACGTCCTCCGGTTGCGGATCCGGCAGCGATTCGGAAATTCCCGGCGTATTGTTGCGAATCTCGGCCGCCAGTTCGGCCGGCAAATCGATCCGCAGATTCTTCACGCCGCTGTAGCGAACGTCGAAAAAGAAATTCGCCTCGAACTTGACCACACCCGGATCGACGCGCGCGACCAGCAATTGAGCGGCCGTGACATAGGGCTTGCGGCGCTCGACTTGCAGGCTGAGCTCGACGGGCGACTTGGTGAAGACGAACGACGACACCGCTCGCCCGCCGGCCGGTTGATTCGTTCCGGGCTGGATCGCCGCGCCGGGTCCGCCGGCCAGGGCCTCTGCCAGCGATACGCTGCGCAACCCGGACGATTTTCCGGGATTGGCGCGCAAACTTTCCGGCGCGTAGACCACCAGGCGGCCGCTGGTGCGTTCAATCGTTTCCGGCGCGACGCGGGGGATGGGTAGCGGCACGTCGGAAGTCTTGCCGGTGGGGTCGAGCAGATTGGCGTCTTCGAGCCGCTTTTGCAGGGCGACGAAGAGCCCCACGCGACCCAGCGCCTTGTGGGACAGGTTGACGATCAGACGCGTCTTCTCGTCTCCTTCCAGATGATGCGAATCGACCTGCGCCGGCTGCGCCGGCGAGCGCGTCGCCGCGGACTTCGCGAATTTCGAACCCCGCCGGAACGTCCAGGTCGAGCGTGAAGACGCCGGCGCGTTCGACGGTGAAAATCGCTTGCAATTGCAGGGTCAGGTGCTCCGGCTCCAAGTAAGCCACGACGAACTCGTCGGCGAGCAGTCGAGGCTTGATCTTTGTGACGTCCAGCGTCAGGCGGAACGGCAACACGGCATAGCGAAACGAAAGCTCATGCGGCCCCGTCGCCAGTGCCTTTGGCAGGTCGGCGGCATCCAGTTGCAGCAGACCGTCGCGCGTGCGGGCTTCGATTTGCAGGCCCTCGGCCACGTCGACCACGATGATTCCTTGCTGCCGCGAAACGTCCAGGGCGCGGACGATGGGCACGCTGGCGCTCGGCAGTTTGGCGTCTTCGGCATTGGCGCCGGCCGGGGCTTCGCCTGCTTCGGCCTGTTCGCGGTACTGTTCCAGGTCGACTTCGATCGTCTCCAAGAGCCGAGCCGGCTCGAACAACTCGACGACGATCTTTTGTGTTTCTCCGGCCGCTTCGACCGACCATTGGCGGACGTTGGGCGAGGCGACGTTGACCACTTTCTGGTCTGCCGGCACATCGAGAGTGAGCTGGCCAAGCTCGGCGCGGCTGATCGAATAGGCAAGTGTGGCATGAGTGCGCAGCACGGCTTCTTCGACGCGGACGGCTTGCTCCACCGCGACATTGGCCAGCGCCGCCAGTCCGCTGGCGCCTTCAGCCTTGGCTGTCCAATCGATCCGCACCGCCGGAGCCGCGCCGACGAACGCCAGCAGCACGGTTTCTTCAGCCGGCTTCTTGCCGTTCGCTTTTTCCGCGCCGGGGTTATCGTCTCCCGCGTTGCCGCCTGGGGCCTTTTCGTTGTCCGGCTTACCATCCGCATCTTCCGCGGCGCTCGGCATTTCGGTGGCGGCGATCAACGGATCGATATGTATCTTGACACCGCTCTCGGGGATCCGCACCCGCCAGCGGTTTACCGGCGCCTGCGGCGCGGCAAACGAGACGTCATTGCGGCCCGGCGTTTTGTTGAACGCCTTGGCGTACTCGAGCCGCAGCGCGAGCTGAATCGGTTCCTTGCTCTTATTTTCGATCACCAGTTTGTATCCGCCGTCGGGCGAGACCGCCAACCGTGCGGGCTGCTCTTGGCCGTCGCTGCCGATCAGCGTGGCCGAAATGACACCGGCGTCAGCCAGGCGCAGCGGGACTTCGACCCAGCCACGCGCGAGCACGTCGATCTTCAATCGGGCCACCACACGCACGACTTCCTTGCCGACCGTGGCTTCGCTGTCGGCTTCGGTAATCACCGCAGCGGCCGGAGGGCTGCCGTCCGGCGGCTTGCGCTGCTGCTCGCGGGCCGCCTTCCACAATTGTTCGAAGCGAGCGTAGGGAATGAATACGCCGCGCCCGGTCTTCTCGAATGTCTCGCGCAGCTTGTCGTACGGGACGTAGATCGTTTGCTCGCGAAGCGGCGGAGCGTCATCGTCCGTCGCCGCGACGCGATTGGCCGGTGCGGCCGGTCCGACCACGGGCTCTTGCGCCGAAACCGGCGCCGCCGCGGCAAGCCATAGCAGAGCGTAACCCCAGAGCCGCCGATGGGTCGCACAAGGCATAAAGCACTCTCGCAGGAGAAGATTTGGGACCATTGCGAATCGACGCTTCGCCGAGCGCTAGAATAAGCGCCGTACCGGTGTCATTGTAGTTAGAAGCGCGCCGGCGAGTGTAAGTTCCTGGTAAAAGCCTCGATCAAGCTGGCAGGTCCGGCAAGAACGGCCGGCCGGCGAGACTGGATCGGGGCGACGGCCCGGAGGACGGGCGCACCGATCGGGTAAGGTGTGAGCGAAAAATAACTTCGGCGCACAACCCCTCTCCCTCCAGGGAGAGGGCAGGGTGAGGGTCTGCCAGAAGCCAAAGTTATTTTTCGTGCGCTCCTAAGTCGGCTGCGGTCCCGATAAGCCAGCAGCGACCCGCTATCGCCAGATCAGCGCCACGGTGACGGCACCCCGACCGAGCCCGACGCTGCGCCGAAAAACGCGACACAGATCAGGCCAAAATGTCTTTGACGACCGTGCCGTGCACGTCGGTCAGACGGAAGTCGCGCCCCTGGAAGCGGTAGGTAAGCCGCTGATGATCGATTCCCAGCAAGTGCAAGATCGTGGCGTTCAGGTCGTGCACGTGTACCGGATTCTCCGTGACGTTGTAGCTGAAATCATCGGTCTGACCGTACGTGATGCCGGGCTTCATCCCGCCGCCGGCCATCCACATGGTGAAACAGCGCGGGTGATGATCGCGCCCGTAATTGTCTTTGGTCAGCGTTCCCTGACTGTAGATCGTGCGGCCGAACTCGCCGCCCCAGATGACCAGGGTGTCGTCGAGCATGCCGCGCTGCTTGAGATCCTTGACCAAGGCCGCCGAGGCCTGGTCGGCCACCGGCGCAGCTGGCGAATGCTTCCCGGCAAGCCGCCGTGATGGTCCCAGCCGCGCAAGAAAACTTGCGTGAAGCGGACACCCCGCTCGGCCAGCCGCCGGGCGAGCAAGCAGTTGAATGCGAACGTGCCGGGCTGGGTCACCTCGGGACCGTACAGATCCAGCGTCTCCTTGGTCTCCTTGGAGATGTCGGTCAATTCCGGCACCGAGGTTTGCATGCGATAGGCCATTTCGTATTGTGCGATGCGGGCAAGCGTTTCCGGATCGCCGACTTCGGCCTGCGCGCTTCTGGTTCAGTTCGGCCAGACCGTCGAGCATTTGCCGCCGCGAATGGTCGCTGACGCCGGGTGGATTCGACAAGTACAGCACCGGATCGCCGCTGGAGCGCAGGGCCACTCCCTGATGCCTGGTGGGCAGAAAGCCGGAACCCCACAAACGCGAGAAAAGCGCCTGCGATTGGCTGCCGGCCGCCAGCCGCGAGTGCAATACGACAAAGGCCGGCAAGTCGTGATTCGGGCTGCCAATGCCGTAGGACAGCCAGGCGCCCGTGCTCGGCCGGCCCGGGATCTGACTGCCGGTCTGAATGAACGTGATCGCCGGATCGTGATTGATGGCCTCGGTGTTGAGCGTTTTGACGAATGTCAGATCGTCGGCGATCGAACCCAACTGCGGCAACAGCTCGCTCAGCCAGGCTCCCGACTTGCCGTACTGCTGGAACTTGAACACCGACGGCGCCACCGGAAAGCGGGCCTGCCCGGACGTCATGGTGGTAATGCGCTGGCCATTGCGGATCGACTCGGGCAAGTCCTTGTCGAACATCTCCTGCATTTTTGGCTTGTGCTCGAACAGATCCAGCTGCGAGGGCGCGTCGGCCATGAACAGCCAGATCACCCGCTTGGCCTTGGGGGCGAAATGCAGTGCCGGCAAAACGCCAAAGCTGTCGCTGCCGACCTTCTCGGCGGGGGACGCCGCGGCCTCGCCTCGCAGCAGCCCAGGATCGAGCAACGACGCCAGCGCGGCGGTGCCAATTCCGGCCGCCGCTCGGCCGAAGAAATGTCGGCGGGTCTCCATCCGGGCGTATTCGGTCAGCGGATCCATAGGGCGAGTCCTCCCGGAAAGGCAAGAAATAGCGGGTTGTTCGATCTTCTTGGCAGCCGCGGCTACTCTTTCGTTACCGTCTCATCCAGATTGAGCATCAGGTTGGCCGTCATCGTCCAGGCGGCCAACTCGCTGGCGTCGAGCGACTCGCCGCGCTTCGACTGGCCGACGGCCAGCAGCTTCGTGGCGGCGTCCTTGTCCGCCTGGAATCCGGCGAGCTGCTCCTGGAACACTTTGACGAGCACGGCCAACTCGTCCGCGGCGGGCGGGCGGCCGGTGGTCAACCGAAAGGCGTACGTGGCCCGCTCGGGCGGCGCGGAGCCGCCTTCGGTCATCGCGCGTTCGGCCAGCCGGCGGGCCGCCTCCACGAATTGCACGTCGTTCATCAACACCAGGGCTTGCAACGGCGTATTCGTGCGTGGGCGGCGCACGGTACACGTCTCGCGCGAGGGCGCATCGAATGTGACCAGCGAGGCGGGCGGCGACGTCCGCTTCCAGAACGTATACAAGCTGCGGCGATAGAGTCCGGCGCCCTGGTCGGGTTTGTAGTCCGAAGTGTTGCTGCCCACGAACGCCACGGCCGGCCACAATCCGTCCGGCTGATACGGCCGGACACTGGGACCGCCGATCTGCTCGACGAGCAAACCGCTGACGGCCAGCGCCGAGTCGCGAATCACCTCGGCATCGAGCCGAAACCGCGGACCCCGCGCAAGCAATTCGTTGGCGACGTCGCGCTCCCGCATTTCGGCGGTCGCGTGGGAAGACTGGCGGTACGTGGCCGAGGTGACGATCAGC
Organism: uncultured Planctomycetia bacterium; assembly: GCA_963699445.1. Taxonomy (GTDB): domain Bacteria; phylum Planctomycetota; class Planctomycetia; order Pirellulales; family PALSA-1355; genus CAWCAX01. The sequence continues at coordinate 358,078 of CAVOTX010000007.1, read as the reverse complement.
CGTTGCAATTGCTTGACGTTCCAGCCCGTGCGGATGAATTCCGTCGCCAGATAGTCGAGTAGCTCCGGATGCGTGGGCCAAGCGCCCTGCGCGCCGAAGTCCTGGGCCGTCTTGACGATGCCCGTGCCGAAATACTGCTGCCAGAAGCGGTTGACGGTAACCCGGGCGGTGAGCGGGTTGGCCGGATCGACCAGCCACATGGCCAGGCCCAAGCGGTTGAGCGGCGCATCGGCGGGAAAGGGCGCGATCGCCGCCGGCACGCCGCGTTCGACTTTATCCCCCTTCTTGTCGTAGGCTCCGCGGATCAGCACGAATGTATCGCGCGGCTGCGGCATGTCGGCCATGACCATGGTCGAAGGAATCGCCGCCTCGAGGTCGGCAAGTTTCTTGGTCGTATCGGCGATCTGCGTTTGCAAGGGCGCGAACACGGCGCGCGTGGGTGCGTAGACGTTCTGCAGAAAGTGGTCACGCACCAACTTCTGCTGGGCCTCGTTGCGCTTGGCCGGTTCGAGTTTCACCGCCTCCAACACGGGCGGCGGCAGCACCGATTTCGCCTGCGCACGTTCGTAGGCCTCCCAAGCTAATTGAGAAGTCCAATTCTCGTTGTCCTGCGGAGTGCGGGACACGATGCCGGCCTTGTCCCAGTTGACCGTGCCGTCGTGCTGGGTGAAGGCCCAGCCATTGATGGTTGCTCCGGGAGCGATCCCCACCGCGGCGGCCGCGATTTCCAGCCGCACCCACTTGCCCACTTCGGGCAAGGGGCCGGCCAGAACTCGGCTGGGCGAATTGGCCGATCCCCAGGGAATGATGTCTTCGCCCCACAAGGCCCGGTGCTCCCACGAGCCGTCGTTGAATTGCAGCATCACTTCTTTGGGCGGGTTGAGCGGGTCGAGGTACACGTAGGCAAAGAAAACGTCCCCCTCGCCCACGCGCAAGCCCGGCTTGGCCTCGGTGAAATAGTGCTGGCTGAGTCCCTGCGAGGTGCGCTGGGTCGACTTGCTGCCGCTGAACACCGGACTGGGCGCGGCCACGAATTGCCAGCCGCCGGCTTCGACCGACGCCTTGCGCCGGCCGGCAGGGCGTCTTCGATCCACACGAACTCTCGCCGTTCGAGCGCGGCCACGGCCGGCGCCGTTTCCGGCTCGCGGTACTCCGCCTTGGCCAGCTCCACCGCGAGCGTTTGTTGCGCTTGAGCCAACTGGGCGGAAAACTGTTGCTTTTGAGACTCTTGCTCCGCCGTCGGCAGCTTGATGATCGGCGGCGGCGCCAGGGCATTGCCGTCCATCGCGGCGTCGGCAGTGCCATTGAAGAATGCGAACAGCTGATAGAACTCTTTCTGCGAAATCGGGTCGAACTTGTGGTCGTGGCAAACCGCGCAGCCCGTCGTCAGCCCCAGCCACACCGTCGACATGGCCTCGACCCGATCCACCGCGTACCGGGCCAGCACTTCCTCGTCGATCGAGCCGCCTTCGCTGGTCGAGAGGTTGCAGCGGTTGTAGCCGGTGGCGATCCGCTGGTCGAGCGTGGCGCCGGGCAGCAGGTCGCCGGCCATTTGCTCGATGGTGAACTGGTTGAACGGCATGTTGCCGCCGAAAGCCGCGATCACCCAGTCGCGGTACTTCCACAAGGCACGCTCGTTGTCAAAGTGCAGACCGTGCGTGTCGCCGTAGCGCACCGCGTCGAGCCAATAGCGGGCCATGTGCTCGCCGTACCGGGGCGAAGCGAGCAACCGGTCGACGAGCTTCTCGTAGGCGTCCGGCGCCACATCGGCGGCAAAGGCGTCGACCTCGGCCGGAGTCGGCGGCAATCCGGTCAAGTCGTACGTCAACCGGCGGACCAACGTGATCTTGTCGGCCGCCGCGGCCGGTTCGAGACCCTCGGCCTCGAGCCGGGCCAAAACGAACGCGTCGATCGGGTTGAGAACCAGGGCCTGATGTCGGACCGCGGGCGGCTCCAGCCGCACGGGCGCGATCAGAGACCAATGTCCTTTCCAGACCGCGCCGTCGTCGATCCAGCGCCGCAAAAGAGCGATTTCGGCCGCCGAGAGCACTTTGCCGCTATCGACCGGCGGCATGCGCTCCTCGGGGTCGGCGTGCGTGATCCGCGCAACCAGCGCACTTTCGCCGCTCTTGCCCGGCACGACTGCCCGAACGCCCGACTCCAATTGCACGAGCGCGACTTCCTGTTTGTCGAACCGCAAGCCGGCCTGGCGTTCCTTCTCGTCCGGTCCGTGGCACTTGTAACACTTGTCCGACAGGATCGGTCGAATATCGCGGTTGAAGTCGACTGCTCTTTCGGCCGCCCGCGCGCTACCTTCCAAGGCGCAGCGCCCGAGCACACAGCAGCCAACCAGGATGACGACCCACTGGCAGATCCTGTGCGTCACTGCTGGACCTTTCAAGTCGGGGAGGAAGCTGTTGGGGCGACGAATGGGGCAAGCCGCAGGAGGGAAAGTTTTCTGGCAGGCAAATCCTATCGGGCAGTTCCGATCGCAGACCGGATCGGACCGGCGGGTCGAGCCCGGCTGCTTGCTATGGTAACACAATTTGCCGGCCGAATCACCCGGGCTGCCGGGGTCTTTCGTTGCTTCGATCCAATCGCCGGCAATTTGCAAGACGCGAATAGACAAGGGCTTGCGGCGTGGCCTTGCTCTCCGCTGGCGCTTGCCCCCGTCCTTACAGTCCTCGATCGGAGAGCATTGCGGAAACGGCCGCATTGCGCCGGCTGCCAGTCTACGTGGAAACGACGGATGCCCGGCACTGGGACGGCGGCAAGAACTTCGCGATTTGCCGCCAAATTCACGGCGCTCAAGGTGTCGTTCTTTAGTTGGACGCACTTAGGGCAGTGGGTCCGCCGCCGATTGATTCAGGCCGCCGCGGGCGAATACCGAGCCGGATCTCGATTCAACGGGCGGTCCAGCGGCGGCCGGTGGATTCGCCGGCGCACTACTGCCCCGGACGGCCGGTGGTGCGCTTGCGCCGAGCGAGACGCCCATCGCCAGAGACCTGTCGAGCCTCGCCGCGGCGACCGGTGTCGCGGTGTTGAAAACGCCGCCGGCCGGCGCCAGACTCGCTACGACTGTGGACTCGGCGGCCGCGGCCTGGGTGTTGAGGTAATTGATCACCGCCAGCGCATCGAGTGGCGTCGCGGAACCGTCGCCGTTTACGTCCAGGTAGTAGGGTCCTGTGAAGTTCACCGGCAACGGCCCCTCGCCGTTGGAATTCAAGTAATTGATCACGACCAGGGCATCGATCGGTGTCACCTCGCCATCGTCGTTCACGTCCAGCGGGTTGGTCGGATTCTGCCACGGGTCCGCGGGCAAGGGCACCACGGCGATTTGTTTGGTCGAGGCGGCGCTGGTCAAGCTGCCGTCGGTGTCCGTGAAGGCAACCGTGCGCGTGACCCCGCTGTAGCTCGTGGTGGAGAAGCTGATCGACTGCAAGGCGGTTTGGTAGCTGGCCGCCGGAGCACTGCCGGTCAATGTGAGCACGCCGGCCCCGTTCGAAGCGACGCTAATGCCGGTCGGCAGCGGCTGCGGGACATTGAATGCGTCTCCGGGCTGGTAGTTCGTGATGGTCATGGTGGCGCCCGCCAGATTCTGGGTGTCCAGCACCAACACGAAGGGATCGACCGTGACCGGGTGCCGCCCACCGTATAGGTGTCTTCGACGGCGGACGCCTTGACCTGAGGCGATGCACTGGCGTCAAAGAAAAACACGTTGGGCTGAAGGTTCGTCACCGACGAGTTTTCTTCGATGACATCGGCCAGCGTCGTGTCGTTGATCGCCTGCAGGGCCGCGCCGCTGAAGGTGTTTTGATACCACAGCCGGTCCCCGTCGCGAGTGCGCTCGAACTGGTTGGCGATGATCGCTTGGAAAGTTGGGCCCATGGCGCTGCCGGGGACGTGGTCCTCGGCCAGGCCACCGACGATCAGTTCGACGTTGTTGACGTTGCCGTAAAGCGATTGCAGTTCGCTTTGCAACGTGGTGTTGCTGGTGATCTGGCTGAAGCTGGTGACGGCCGGCAGTCCATAGGCGACCCGCGTTTCGTTGTAGGTCGGCAACCCGACGTCGCGGCCGCGCTGAATGTCGAGGGCAAACAGGTCCTGGCCGCCGGCTCCGCTACCCGGCGCCCCGAACAACACGTTGCGGATTGAATCGACCATTTCGGTGTCGACCGATTGGGCCACGTCGGTGGACATGTATTTGAGCAATGAATCTTCGACTCCCGCCGGCTCCAGGATATAGGGGTTGGAAGTGGCGTCGTCCAGCGACACGCCCGTGTTGCCGAAGAAGATGTCGGAGGGCGTGTTGACCGGCACTTGGGTCCCATCCGGCAGCGTGTAGGTGAACGAGAAATTCGAGCCGTCGTTGTTGAGAAACTGAACGCCGTCGTCGACCTGGCTGTGGCCGAACCGAAATGCCGCCTCCGAGAATTCGGCCGCGATGCCGGGATAGACGTCCGGGTTGTAGCCGGTGTAGGGCGTGACCGCGCCGGGCGAAAGCAGCGCCGGGAGATATTCGTTGAAGGTAATCGACTGGATCTCGGCGATCACAATCTGCCGGGCGCCTTGATAAAGCTCCTCGTCGGTCCAGGTCGGATTCTCCTGGGCCAGGATGTCCGCCTGGCGGTTGTGCTCGCGCACGAAGAGCGTTTGCAACGCCGTGAGGTCGAGGTTCTCGTTGACCCGCGTGTCGCCGGCCATGAACAGGTCCTGTTCGGGATAAGTACCGTCGTTTTCCATCGGCAGTCCGGCCGTATCGAGCGGCAACAAGTCTCCCGCACTGGTCTTCAGCTGGCCGCCGACGAACGTGCGCAGGGCGGCGGCCGTCGTCGGATCGGAACCGTAAATCATCGAGCCGTCGAGGAAAGAGGTAATCACGGTCGGCTGATTGAGCGGGTTGCTGGTGCTGGTCCCCGTCGCCGGATCGGTAAGCGAGCGCGTGAACGGCAGCGTCTGCGTGCCGGTGTCGTCCGGGTCGAACTGCGGATCCCCGGCCGGCACGGGGATCGGATCGGACGCGCCGCCATCGGGCGTGTCGTCCAGGTCGTGGTCGATGAACTGCCCCCAAACATAGATGAACACCGAGCGGTCGGCCGCATCGGGGATCGAGAACGGCTGCGCACCTACGACGTTGCTGATCAGCCGGGCACTCGGAAGATCCTGGCCGCTGGGCGTCGAGATGCCGTCGCCGTAGTTCGAAGCCACGATGCCGCGATACAGGTCGTTTCCGGCCTGTCCCCAGGTGGGGTTGGCCAGATTGTTGCCTGCGCCGGTAATGCTGTAGTACGGCGATGGCGCCAACTGCGGACCGACGAACTGCGGATCGGGCACAACCGTCGAGACCGACAACAGGGCACGATCCTCGAGTGCCTCGAGCCGGGCCTGGAACGGCGCGCGCCCCGGCCGCGTGCCAGCGAACAACCCGGGCAGATGCCGCAGCGCCGGCCGGCTCAGCGCGCGCGTGAAGATCATGTCCACCTGCCTCGAAAACATGAGTCGTCCAGCGAATGACCGGGTTTCCGCGGACGCAGTCCGTAGGAATGAGGCAACCGAGGGCAATCGTCCGGGATTGTGCCGCCCTCAACCAACTGCCCACCGTTGGTCGAGGCATTCCCGCGAGCCTCATGCGGGCCCACAGCCCGAGGCGATGTGCGGCGCTGGTCGCCACACCCCTGAAAAGAGTCTAATTACGCCATGGCCGGCCCACAAGCAAACTGGGGGGCGGCATGTCGGCCCGCGGCGGACGCCAGGCGGGTTCTCCGGCGCCGGCCGCATCGCGGCCTTCGCGCCAACAAAACAGCCACCGAAGAACTCCGCGAGCTCTTCGGTGGCTGGATCGGTTGTCTCAATAAGTCAGAATCGAGCGTGTCGATTCGAGAACGGCGACTCAATAACGGCGACTGCCGCCTCGACCGCCGCCGCCGCCACCTCGACTGCCGCCACCACCGCCACGATCTTCGCGCGGACGCGCCTCGTTGACGACCAACGGCCGGCCTTCGTGTTCCTTTTCGTGCAGGCCCTTGATTGCGTCCAGGGCGGCACTGTCGTCGGACATTTCGACGAAGCCGAATCCCTTGCTGCGGCCGGTGTCGCGATCTTGAATCACTTCGGCACTGCGCACCGCTCCAAACGGCGCGAACATTTGTTCCAGCGTCGCACTGGTAACCGAATAGCTCAAGTTACCGACATAAAGCTTCTTAGCCACCGTGAACTCCTCGAACTGAAAAGACCGACCCGCTGCTTGCTTTCCGGGCCGCAAACGAAAGGGACCAAATTGGTGGTCCGCCAGGTACGAATGGCCAAGAGAAGCTTCCGCGCAGCAGTTCCGCCCAACTAGCGCAGCCATTCAGGTCGACCAACCGACCGATCCTACTATACCAAGGCCGGGTGGATCGGAAACAGGGCAATCGGCGCAAAAGCCGAGGCCCTGGCAGAGGGCAAGCCGCCTTTCGGCGCCAGCGAGCGAGCCCCAGCGGGTGCCGCGCGACGGCCGGCCTGCCGCTTCGGGCCGAACCTTCCTCAGCCCGGCCGCCGCCGGAACCGCCGCCAGCCCACACCACCCAGCGCCGCGCAGGCGATCGCCGCCAAGACGAACGTCCCCGGTTCGGGCGTGCTCTGCGACAGGGCTCCGACCGCAAACAGGCGGCCCAGACCGCTTCAGCCGCGCCGCTGTGGCCCGGCGATCTCCGGCGATGTGAATCGCGCGCAACGGAGCGCTGAGCCGCTCACTCGAGGGCCGGCGGCACATTTGCCGACAAGAAAGCCCCGGTCTTTTCAAAGGCCATGTCCGGCAAGGATTATTGTTTGCCGTCTCGGCGCGCCGAGTCAGACCCGGCGACGACGACGCGCAGCCAAGCCGATTGCCAAGGCGGCGCCCATACCGGCCAGGATCAGGCTCGAGGGCTCGGGCACTTGTATCAGGGTGAACGTTGCGCCGCTGCCGTTCGTCGGACCGTAGCCGCCGGTCGATGTCCAGCCGTAGAACGCGTAATCGGCGTTGCCGTTCCCCCAGATGTTGATCTGCAGGCCCGGGGTTCCAAAAATCAAGCCGTCCGGGTCGACATAAGATGGGCTTGAGATACCACCGCTGTTGACGCCGTTGTTCGCATCGTTGTTGGGATAAAGCAGGTTGTCGACGCCGAAACTCCCTGTCCAAACATCCGCAGGTCCATACGGCAGCACCGGATAGTTGCCGGTCGGAATGTTGGCCGAGGAACTGGCCGTCACGTCGATGAATCCGCCGGTGACAAGCACGCTGCCGTCGCCCTGTCCGGAAGGCCCCGCCGACAGCAAGCCGTGTGCCGCGTCTCCCTGCGGGTCGGAAATCGTGAAGGGGTACTCACCCGCCAGGCACGTCGCCGTTTCGCCAAACGTCGCGATCAAAGCCACCAGCAGCGCGAGACGAACTATTTTTCGTATTTCCATTTTCAGCACGCTATCGGACGCACATTGAAGCTCGCACGAAAACAGAGCGGCGACGACGAGCGCCAAAACCCACGGCGAACAAAGCAGCCACGCCGGCCGGGATCAGGCTCGATGGCGGGGAGAAAGCTGTCAGAAAAAACAGCCCACTGCCAACGATGCACAACAGCTTTGCGCGGCAAGAACGCTGAAACCGGCCCGCAGGCGCGACCAACCGCCCGACAGCGCCAGAACAGATCGTCTCTTGCACGAGCATTAGTTCGCCAATCCCGGTTGAGAAACCAAAGCGGTTGAAAGGCCGAACTCGAAGAGAGCTATGTCACCGGTTTACCCAGGTTGCCCCGATTTTAGGGTGGTAGGAAACGTCGGTCAAGCATCAAATCCCACTGATGCGAGAAAATCCCCCGAGCACGGCTTGTTAAGCGCCGGTCCCGACGTTTTAGCCCGTAGCCCACGGCCAACAGGGCGGCGACGCCGGCCAGGAGCAGGCTGGAAGGCTCGGGCGTGACGAAGATCGGAGAGAATGTACCGCCGCTGCTCGTTTGGATGTTCAGGTTGCCGCCAGCGACCGTATAGAAGGCGTAGTTGCCGCTCGGTCCGCTGGCGGCGGTGGAACTTCCAAAAATGTTGACTTCGGTTTGCGATCCCGTGCCCGGCTGCCCAAACAGCAACCCCCAACCCGTCAGATACGAGGCGTTGTTGCCGATCAATCCCGGGTTAAAGCCGTCGGCGGCATTGTTCACCGGGTAAAGCAGGTTGTCCGCGAAAAGTTGCCCGCTGGGGCTCACCGACACGTCGGGTCCGATCGGCAGCAGCGTGTAAGTGCCCACCGCCTGGTTGGCGTTGACGCTGGCCGTCACATCAAGCATGCCGCTGGTGACATGCTGGCCGCCGGCCGAATCGAAGGAGGTCGAATCGGTCATCAACCAACCGTGCGCCTGGTCTCCGGCCGTGTCGGAAAACGTGAACGTCACATAGTCGGCCCGGCAGGTCGTTGCCTGGCCAACCGCTGCGATCACTAGCGCGCAGCGCCGCGCAGCAGACTGTTGCCCGCATCCTTGCGCGATTGAATCCCAAGGCGCAGGACCGGCGGTCACCGGATGTCGGCAGCCCTCCGGTAAACAATCGCTCTCTGGCACCTGCCAGAGTTCTTACGCAAATCGACCTGGTTGAAATCATGGGTGCTTTTCTAAGGTGTCGACGTACCGAGCGGCATTTCTCGCGCTGGCAAACGTATCCGAGATCGAGTCAGGTCTCACCGCGTGCCCGCAGCCTAGGCCGGTCGGCCGCCCCGGTTCATCGCCTGCTGGCGCGTCAGCGCGCATCAAGGCGATTGGGGGTAGCAGCCTGGTCAAGGCTAGCCGCAAAACAATTGTGCTCTCAAAGACGGGACGCGGCACACGCCGCGCTCGGGCACTGCAATGTTTTGCTCGGGGGGCGCTGGGCCCTACCTCGACCTCATTAGCCACTCGCGCAAAAGAAGAGGTGAATTCCTGGGAGGACAATCGGGTTCCGGCTGCCGACGCCCCGCCTGGGCTACCCTCTACAATTAGTTGCCGAACGATCGCTTGTCAAGCACGCCGGACAGAAAGTTTTCGGCCTGTTTGGCCGGCTCGGCCCGGGGGCCAAAAAACAAAGCCTCCGCTTTGGTTCGGGCGGAGGCTTGGAAGAATTCTTGTTTGGTGATTCAAACCGGCCGAATCAGGCTTGGCGGCGGCGCCGCAAGCCGCAGCCCACGGCCACCACGCCGGCAACTCCGGCCAGGATCAGGCTCGATGGCTCAGGGACCTGTTGTAACGTGAACAGCCCACCGCTACCGGTTGTAACGCCGTAGGTGGGTCCGCTCGTCGCTGTGTACAGCGCGTAATTAATGGCCCCGCCATTCCCCCAGATGTTGATCTCGAACGTGCCGTTCGTGCCAAACAGAAGGCCATCGTTCGTGAGGTACGAGGGGTTGCCAGACAAATTCGCGTTGTTGTTGCCGGAAGCAGCGTCGTTGAGGGGGTAAACCAGGCTGTCGATAAAGAACCCGCCTGTGCCGCTCGTCGATACGGTACCGCCAGGGGTCGGGATCAGCGAATAGTTACCCAGCGGAAGGAGGCCCGCGTTTTGTGTCGCGGTCACGGAGAGCAGCCCACTCACCGCCAATTGGCTGTCGTCACCCCAGCCGCTCGGGGAGGTCGTTGTCAACGTGCCGTGGCCGACGTCCCCCGCCCCGTCGTTGACCGTGAAATCATAGAAGCTCGCCAGACAAGACGTCGCATGCCCTGCACCGGCCATAAGCAGGGCCAGCGCCCCGCAGAAAAACTTTTCTCTCAGGCTCATTAGCTTCTCCCTCTCGGTGAAAAGTCAGCCGCAGAACAATGCGGGTAGCGACGCCCACCACCGTGGATTTGCGCTATCGGGGAGTATAAACAGCGCAAAATCGACAGTCAAGCATCAAAAGTCAATATTTTTACCATGCATTAATATGTCGCCCGGACGAGGGGTTTGAAGGAATGCGGGCCACCATCGCTGGCGGCCAGCCAACCGCGTCTTCGGCGCTTTGCTCCCGCAAACGCAATCGACACGCCTGCGGCCGGGTGTGAGGCGCTTTTTCCCTGCCGGCGCCGCCATCAGGCCAAGATGTCTTTGACCACGTGCCCGTGTACGTCGGTCAAGCGGAACTGCCGCCCCTGAAAGGTGAACGTCAGCCGCTCGTGGTCGAGCCCCAGTAGGTGCAGGATCGTGGCTTGCAGATCGTGGATGTGGACCGGATGCTCGGCAATGTTGAAGCCCAGTTCGTCGGTCGATCCGTAGGTCAAGCCGGCCTTGACGCCGCCGCCGGCCATCCAGATGGTAAACGCCTGCGGGTGGTGATCGCGGCCCAGGCTGCGGCCCAGGGCGGCGTTGGTCTCGACCATGGGCGTGCGGCCGAATTCGCCCCCCCAGACAACGAGCGTGTCGTCGAGCAGGCCGCGCTGCTTGAGATCCTTGACCAGGGCCGCCGCGGCCCGATCGGTCGCCCCGCAGTTGTTTTTCAGGTTGCCCGACACGTCGGAATGGGCGTCCCAACCCTCGTGATAGATGTTCACGAAGCGCACCCCGCGCTCGATCATCCGCCGGGCCAAGAGGCAGGCCCGGGCGAACGAGGGTTTGGCCGGTTCGGCTCCGTACAGTTCGAGCGTTTCCTTGGTTTCTCCGGCCAGGTCCAACAGTTCGGGGGCCGAGGTTTGCAAGCGGTAGGCCATCTCGTAGGAGGCAATCCGGGTGGCGATCTCCGGGTCGCCGATCGCGTCCAGGTGGCGCTGGTTGAGCGCGGCCGCCAGGTCGAGCGAATCGCGCTGCAAGCGGGCGTCGACGCCCGGCGGGCTGCTGACGTCGAGAATCGCATCTCCCTGATTGCGGAAGCGAACGCCCGTATGAACCGTGGGCAAAAAGCCGCTCGACCAGTTGGCGGCGCCGCCGCTGATGCCCGCGCCGGTCGACATCACCACGAAGGCCGGCAGATCGCTGGTCTCGGCCCCCAGCCCATAGGTGACCCAAGAGCCGATGCTGGGACGGCCGGGCTGGGAAAAGCCGGTATTCAAGAAGATTTGCGCCGGGGCATGGTTGAACTGGTCGGTGTGGACCGATTTGATCAGGCAAATGTCGTCGACCACGCCGGCCAGGTGCGGCAACATCTCGGATAGTTCGGCCCCGCTCTGGCCGTATTTTGCGAATTTGAACCGCGGGCCGAGCACGGCGGCGTCGGAGCGGATGAAGGCGTAGCGCTGGCCACCGATAACCTCCGGCGGAATCGGCCGGCCCTCGAACTCGACCAATTTGGGCTTGTAGTCGAACAGATCGAGTTGGCTGGGCGCGCCGGCCATGAACAGGTGGATCACGCGCTTGGCCTTGGCGGCGAAGTGCGGCGGCTTGGGCGCCAGCGGGCGGGGCATCGCCGCGCCGGCCGCCGTTTCGGCCGACAGCGCCCCACGCCCAACCTGGTCGGCAAGCAGCGAAGACAGGGCAATTTTGCCCACGCCCAGGCCGCATTGGCCGAAGAAGTGGCGACGGGTCACCAGCGACCGACTGGCTGCGCGAAACAAATGATCTTGGCAATTCATGACGGGCTCGCTCTTGGGGTGCTGCGGCTCGTATCGGTTGGCGGGTACACCGTGGAGGTAAACTCCACGGCTCGCCAGGGCTGATGAAATACGCAGGGGCGCTGGGACTATTCTCGGGTGATCGTTTCATCCAGATTGAGCAGCGTTCGGGCTGTCAACGTCCAGGCTGCGCGGGTGGCCGCGTCGCCGTCGCCGGGGCCGGCGATCGTGGCTGCGACCAATTGACCGTTGGCCAGCCGCTCGCGCTGGGCCGCGTGGAACTTCAGCACCAGCACACGCTCCTCGTCGCTCGGCGGACGCACCAGCACGCGGCGGAACAACTCGACCGCGCGGGCTTCGTCGCTGCCGCTTTGGGCGGCCATCATCCGACCCAGGGCTTGCGCCGCTTCGACGAACACCGCGTCGTTCAGCAGGGCCAGCGATTGCAGCGGCGTGTTCGAGACTTCGCGCCGGGCCAGGCAGGCTTCGCCGCTGGGGGCGTCGAACGTGGCAAACATGGCGTAGGGCGCGGTCCGCTTGGTAAAGGTGTACAGTCCGCGCCGGTAGCGATCCTCGCCCGGGCTGACGTTCCAGGCCAGTGCGCCGTAGGTGCCCTCGGACGTGATATTGGCCGGCTGCAGCGGAAACACGCTGGGTCCGGCCAATTTCGGCGAAAGCAGGCCGCTCATTCGCAGCGCCGCATCGCGAACCAACTCGGCGTCCAGGCGGAACCGCGGCGCCCGGGCCAAGAGCAGGTTTTGCGGGTCGCGCTCCAGCATTTCCGCAGACACCCGGGCCGACTGCCGATACGTGGCGCTGGTGACCATCAGCCGGTGCATTTTCTTCAGCGACCAGCCTTGCCGGACGAACTCCACGGCCAGCCAATCGAGCAATTCGGGATGCGTGGGCAGTTCGCCCTGAAAGCCAAAATCTTCGGTTGTCCGCACCAGGCCGCGGCCGAACAAGGCGGCCCACTGCCGATTCATCACCACCCGCCCAACCAGCGGATTGCGTCCGTCGACCAGCCAGCGGGCAAACGACAGCCGGTCGTGCGCAGCCCCGGCGGGCAAAGGCGGCAAGCAGGAAAGCACATCGGCGGCGACCGGTTCCTTGGGCTGCAAGAACTCGCCGCGGTGGTGGCGGAACGTCGGCCGCGGATGCTGCGCCGGCCGCTGGGCCATGACCAGCGTGGTCGGATAAGCCGGAATTTGTTCGCGCAGTTTCTGGATCGTTTCGCGCTCGGCTGCCAACTCCGGCGCCACCGACAGATAGTAATCCAATAACCTCTGGCGCTCGGACGCCGTGCGCTGGGCGGCCGGCTTGAGCAACAGGTCTTCGATCTCGCCGGGCAAGCCCTGGGCCGCGGCCGGCTGGACGCTGTCGGTCGCCGAAATGCGAAACCGGCCCAGCCCGGCGGCATAGTATTTTTCGAACAGCAGCTCGATGGTCAGGCCGCTGGCGTCGGCCAGCGGCTGCTCCAGGTTGAACACCGCTTCGTGCGGGCGCCCCTGCTGGCCGGCCGTCGACCAGCCGGACTGCGGATCGCCGTCGATGGCCAGGCTGGCGTTGCCGAAGGTTTGCGAAGCCTTGCTCAGCTTCGCGGGTCCACTGTCGGCCTGCACGGTGATCTCGCTCAAGAAGAAATCGCCCGCCGGCCCTTCGTAATACACGCGGCCCGGCCCGTGCTTGGGCAGTGCGTCGGCCGGCAACACCTCCAAACGGATGGCCGTGATCGGGCGCAGCGGCGTATCGAACTTCAGCTGGTAGACGTCGCGTTTGGACTGATCGCCGCCGGCCAGCACCGAGGCGTCGTCGAGCACGGTCAGAAAGGGAATGTTGGCCGTGGCGGCGACCGGCCGCAGCACGGTCCAGCGGACGACTCGGCTGGCCTGCTCGTCGAGCCAGGCGTTGAATTTGCTTTTGAGCAATTCGCCGCGGCGATCGACTCCATCGGCCGGCGGCAAGCCGGGCTGTCCCAGGCTGACGCGAAAGCGGCCCAGCGTGTGCTGCTGGCCAAATTGCTGATCGAGGCGGATCGAAATTCGCGTGCCGCCGGCAAATGCGGCCGGCTTGTCCAGGTCGAAGGTAGCGCTGCGATTCAGGTTCCAGGGCGCAGGACCTTGAATCGCCCAGCCGGTCTTGGGATCGCCGTCGATGGCGTGCGCGGCCGGATAGTTGGCTTGGGCGAAGTCGGCCGCCGCGCGCACGAGCTTCAGCGGCTGCGCGGGGGCCGATCCGTCGCGGGGCGCGGCCGTGACCGTCAACTCGCTGAGCACGAAATTGCCGTGCGGCGTGCGGCCCGGGCCTGTGCTCGGCAGAGCCGGATCGGTCAGCGCTTCGATCTTGAGCGCGGTAATGCCCGTCAAGTCGGTGTCGATCGTGACGGTGTACGTGTCTCGCTCCGGGTTTGTGCCGCTCAATCGCACGGATGCGTCGTCCAGTTGTTCGACAGTGGCCCCGCCGGCCGACACAACACTCGCGGGCCGCGGTGCTTGCCAGCGGATGTCGGACGCGACGGGAAATCGATTCGGCAGATCGGCCTCCAGAGCCCGGATCTGGGCTTCCAACTCGCTGCGGCGCTGGACCAGGTCGGCTTGCGGCACTTCCAACTCCGGCTCGTCGGCATTGTTCAGCAGGGCCAGCATCCGGTAATACTCGGCGTGCGGTATGGGATCGTATTTGTGCGTATGGCACTGTGCGCAGCCGAGCGTCAAGGCGAGCCAGGTAGTGGCCGTCGTATTCACCCGATCGATCGTCGCGTAGAAGCGGAATTCCAGCGGGTCGATGCCCCCTTCCTCGTTCAGCATCGTGTTGCGGTGAAAACCGGTGGCGACTTGCTGCGAAAGCGTAGCGCCCGGCAGCATGTCGCCGGCCAACTGCTCGACGGTGAACTGGTTGAACGGCATGTCGGCATTGAGGGCCTGGATGACCCAATCGCGATAGGCCCAAATCGACCGCACGCGATCTTTCTCGTAGCCATTCGTGTCGGCGTAGCGGGCCAGGTCCAACCAGCGGCGAGCCCAGCGCTCGCCGTAATGGGGCGAAGCCAGCAAGCGATCGACCAGTTTTTCGTAGGCGTCCGGCGCGGGGTCATTCACAAAGGCGTCGGCTTCGGCGGGCTCCGGCGGCAGGCCGATCAGGTCGAGATAGACGCGGCGGACCAGCGTGTGCTTGTCGGCAGCGGGCGAGGGCGTGATGCCGGCCGTTTCCAGCCGGGCCAGCACGAAACGATCGATCGGATTGCGCGGCCAATCGGCCCGCTTCACCGCCGGCAGCTTCGCTTGCCCGGGCGGCTGAAAGGCCCAATGCGCTTTGTACTCGGCTCCCTCGGCGATCCATTGCCGCAAGACCTGCCGCTCGGCCACGGTGACCGGGTTCTTGGTTTCCGGCGGCGGCATCACCTCGTCGGCGTCAGCGCTCGAAATGCGGCGCACCAGCTCGCTGGCATCCGGCTCGCCCGGCACGATGGCCCGCTCCCCCGACTCGGCCGGCCCGACGGCGATCTTGCGCTCGTCCAAGCGCAAATCGGCCTTGCGCTGAGCCGGATCGGGGCCATGGCATTTGAAGCAATGCCGGGCCAGGATCGGCCGCACGTCGCGGGCGAAATCGACGTCGCCGGCCCGGGCAGTGGTCCCAACCGAGACAAAAAGCGGCAGCAAAGCAAGATAAATCCAGCGAGCGATGACCGTAGAAGCGGCATCTTGCCGCTTTGAAAAGGGGCGGATCATGGGAGTCAGCCGTGTTCTAGGAACGCGAGACTGGACAGCGGATTGCGCAGTGAAACCGCATTATCCAACCGTGGCGGCCCGGCTGCAATCGATGCGCTGCCGCGGAAGTGGGTGATTGGTGTGGTGATTTCGGTCGCTGGCCGCTCAGCGCAACAAAAAACCGCCCAAGCAATGCCGGGCGGTTGCGTGTCTTGCAAGCAGGTCGACCTAGGCTTTGCGGCGACGGGCGATCACAATTCCCCCAGCGATCACCAAACCCCAGACGACGAGCGAGGCCGGCTCGGGGGTGATTGCAAACGTGCCGGCGTCGTACCGGTTTGCCGGGCCACCATCGCCGGTGCCGGGGTACGATCCAGCGCTACCGTAATTCCCGCCGCCAACGAAGGAGATTGCCCCGCCGAAGGTATTGAGAGTGCTGGTCGCGTTGAAACCGCCATTGGTATTGTAGTTGTTATCGTTGAAGGCCACGATCGCGTAGCTGCCGACCGGGAGGGTCAAGGGAGTGATCCACAAGAAAGCATCGGCGTTGATTTGCGTGCCAGCGTTAGTCGGGGTAAATACAACCGGGGTGCCAACTGGGCTGCCGCCAGTCGTGTAAATCTGCACCGTCACTCCGCTCGACCCGTCCGCCCCTATCAGTTGGCTGCTGTTACCCGAGTCATAGGCACCCAATGCCGCAACGGTAATAGGTGTATTGACATTGAAAAGCAAACCCAGAGAGCCACCGTAATCTTGATTGGTTTGTCCCAAATTAGCATTGTCGTAGGCGATCTCCAGGCCGGCTCGGCACTCTTGGGCCAAAGCCACGCCGATAACCAGCAGAGATGTGACTGCGGCGAACGAGCGATTGATGCGCATTGAATTCGATCCTGAGCTTAAAGAAAGAAGACTCAGCAAAGGCTCAGCCCGCAGCCAAATCCAGAGGCTGCGGCGCTAGTGTAGCAACGAGCAGTTTTCCTGGCAAGCAAATTCCGCCACGATTACTGCTGGGGGGCCGCCGGGCAACCTACCGGCGTACTGCAGCCGGCCGCCTGCGGATAGGGCCTGTTGAACCACCCCTTGGTCGTCGAGTCGCCCTGGAAAAACTTGCGCATCGGCTCGCCGACTTTGCGGGCGCCGGCGGGGGATTGGTGCGTTCCATCGCCGCCGAAATCGACGTCGCCGGCCCGGGCCGGATCGCCAATCGTCTTCGCTCCGTGATCGCTCGCAATTGTGGAAAAGCCATGCTGTGACACCGCTTCCCGCAGTAACGGCGATCGCCAGCGGCAATAGGCCAACGGACAGAAACCGTCGACGATCTCTGTCCGCTTGAGTCATGCCCGCATCCTGCCGCGTAGGAAAAATCCGGCCGAGGGAAGCGGCGAACGTCGGGGGTTAGTCGATTGCCTGGCGCTTGCGTGACCCCCTCTCGTTGGGTATGGTTGGGAAACTCCGTCGGTGCAAAAGGGGCAAGGTTTCGGTGCAACGCAAAGTGGGGCGCCTCGGCGCCCGGCAGGCTGTTGCCGCGCGCTGACCCCGGCATTGAGCCGTCGGACATTCGGACGATCCACGGGAAGCGAAAGAACGCTAATGCGAACGACCCGTTACGTGCTTTCTCTGGCAAGCCTGTCGGCGTTTTTTTGTGCCCAGTTCGCCTGGGCCGAGCCGGGCCAAATCACGGTCTCCAAACAGGCCTTCTTCAACCAGACGAGCGGCTCGCAACCGGCGACAGCCAGCTTGTGGTCGTTTAACGCACAGGTCTACAACGGCGGGGCGAACGACATTCTCAGCCCAGTTGACGCCGCCGGGCGGCACACCGATTTCGATGACGGGCGCCGTTCTGCTCACGCTTCCGACCTTCCCGCCGCCGTATTATTCGACCCAAGCACAGCTCGACGCGGCGTATCCCAACGGCAATTACAATCTTGCCGTCACATCAGGAACTCTGTCGGGGCAATCGGCCACGATAAATATGCCTGCCAATACGTTTTATCCCGGTGAAGTGCCGTTTCTGACCTCTACGACGTTTGCCAACTTGGAGCACTACAACCCATCGGAACCTTTGCAGCTGAATTGGAACTCGTTCGTCCCGGACGCGCGCACGACTTTCCCGTTTGTCAATTTTTTCATCGAAGATACCTCTACGTCCAAGCAGGTCTTTGAAGTGAGTACTGCCAGCAACGTTTCGAGTTTTACCTCGACAACCCTCCCGGCCCTCACGTTGAGCCCTAATCACCAGTACGAGGCGGTTCTCGTGTTCAGTAACGAGATCCTGACGCAAAATGCGTATTTTGGGACGTACGATTCTGCGATTGAGAAAGCGTACTATACCGACATCACCTTTAAGACGAACACGCCCTTGGCCACACCGGAACCGAGTTCGCTGGTCATGGCCGCGCTCGGCACCGCAGGACTATTCTTCGTCGCCCGCCGACGGAAGGCCTAGCAGCCTGTTGAAATACTCAACAGGCTGCGTCAAGCGCAGGGATGCGATGCCAAAATAACAACGCAAGTTGTTATTTTGCGCTTCGCGAAGGGCTTTGCCCAAAGCCTGGCGAGGTTGAAAAATGCCACGATGGCATTTTTCAACGGGCTGCTAGATCGACCTCGCCGCGCCGTTGCCGCGCGAGCGGCAATCAAAACCGCTCGACCTGGAAAGGCTGCTCGCGCAGGAACGCTTCGGCCTCGGTCCGGGTGAAGACGCTCTCGGTGGCGCTGATCGAGCGCACGCAACTGGCTCCTACGGCACTCCCCCAGCGCAGGCAGCCGGCCGCGTCCTCGCCACCCAGCAGGCCGACGATGTAGCCGGCGTCGAACGCGTCGCCCGAACCGGTGCCGCCCCGATACTCCACCGGAAAAACCGGGGCCCGCAGCCGCTCCCGCTCCGAGACCAGCACGCTGCCGGCATGGCCGCAGGTAATCACCACCGTGCCGGCGCCCGCGGCGCGAAAGCGCTCGGCCTGGGCCAGCGGATCGGCCAGCCCGGTAATCTCGGCCGCCTCGTCCTGGTTGGGCAGAAAAACGTCGGTCTCGGCCAAGACCGGTGCGAGCTGGTGCCAATGATCTCCGGCGCCAGGCAGCACGATGTCGAGCACCGTTTTCACGCCCAGCGAGCGGGCCGTGCGAAACAGCGCGGCCAGCTCGTGCCCTTCGAGCGCCGGCATCAGCAGATACCCGCCCACGTACAGCACCCGGGCCTCGCGCAGGCGAGCGAGCGGGACGTGCTCGGCCCGCAAGTGACCGTTGGCGCCCGGGTGTGGATGAAACGCCGATCCTCGCCTTTCACATTGATGATCAGCGTGCCGGACGTTTCGACTCCGTCCAGCCGGCGGACGTCGCCCACGTCGACGCCGCTGGCCGAGAGCGTATCGGTGACGAAGCGGCCGAAGTAGTCGTTGCCGACGCAGCCCACCACGCCCACGTCGACGCCCAGCCGGGCCAGATCGACCGCGGCGTTCGAGGCGCAGCCGCCGATGGCCAGCGGCAGCCGCTCGCAAAGAATCAGTTCGCCCGCCTTGGGGACGTGCGAAATCGGATCGCAAAGATGATCGGCGACCAGGATGCCGACGCTCAGGCAGGTGGGCATGGGGAGAGTATAGGGAGGGAGAGGGGCTAGAGGCTAGGGGCTGGAGGCTAGCGGGGAGGACGGAGCAATCAGGACATGGGTGGCGGACGGCACGACGAGGCGCAACCTGATCGGTGCTTGCGGAATGAAGACGTCGCAGGGGCGCACACCCGCGGCCGAGATCGATCTGCTTTCGTCCCCTAGTCCCCAGCCCCTAGTCCCCAGCCCCTACTGCCTGGCCCCTAGCCCCCTCCCGGCCGCAGCGCCTTCGCCGCGGAGATCAACTCGATGAACTCGGCCCGATAGCCCTCTGCGTCGCTGCCGCGGCCTTCCTGGGCCAATTCCAGGGCGGCGGCAAAGCTGGCCGTGCCGCGGTACGACGAATCGCGCAGCAGCATCCCGAACAGCGCGACCGCACTGGCAAACTTGAAGTCGCCGGTCGCCCGGGCGTAGGGCTGGCCCGGATCCTTGACCGGATATTCCAGCAACTGGCTCTTGTCGCCGTCGGGTTGTTTGTACCGCAGCTTGAGGGTCATCAGTTCGCCGGTGCGGGCGGCGTCGGTCAGGGCCAGTTTCTGCTGATACTTGAGCGGCTCGGCGCCGGCCGGAGCGACCGCCGGCTCTTTGCCTGCCGGCACCAGTTCGTAAAGCGCCGTCACGGTGTGGCCCGGCGCCGATCTCGCCGGCATCCTTCTTGTCGTCATTGAAATCCTCGTGCCGCAGGATGCGGTTTTCGTAGCCGATCAGCCGAAACGCGGCCACCTGGCTGGGATTGAACTCGATCTGGATCTTGACGTCCTTGGCGATCGTGACCAGCGTGCCGGACATCTGCTCGACGAGCACCTTCTTGGCCTCGCGAGCACTGTCGATGTAGGCGTAGTTGCCGTTGCCTTTGTCGGCCAGTTGTTCCAGCGTGGAGTCCTTCAGGTTGCCCATGCCGAAGCCGAGCGTGGTCAGGAACACGCCGCTGGCGGCCTTTTGCTCGATCAGCTTGACCAGGTCGCCGCGGTCGGTGACGCCGACGTTGAAATCGCCGTCGGTGGCCAGGATGACGCGGTTGACGCCCCCTTTGATGAAATTGGCCACGGCGATGTCGTAGGCCAGTTGAATGCCCTGGCCGCCGTTGGTCGAGCCGCCGGCTTCAAGCGCGTCGATCGCTGCCAGGATGGCCGGCTTTTCGGTCGCCGCTGGTGCTGGGCAGCACCAGGCCCGAACTGCCGGCATAGACCACGATCGCCACGCGGTCGTTCTCGCCCATCTGCTCGGCCAGCAGCCTTAGCGACTCTTTGACCAGCGGCAGCTTGTTGGGCGATTGCATCGAACCCGACACATCGACCAGAAACACCAGGTTTGCTCAGCGGCCGATGATCGCGGGCCACTTCGCGTCCTTTGAGGCCCATGCGGACCAGCCGATGCTCGGCGTTCCAGGGGCAGCCGGCAACTTCCACATTGGCCGCGAACGGCTTGTCCCCCTCGGGCTGCGGATAGTCGTAGTGAAAGTAGTTGACCAGCTCTTCGATCCGCACGGCCGACGGCGGCGGCAACTGATGGTTCTGCTGCAAATAGCGGCGGACGATCGAGTACGAGGCCGTGTCGACGTCGATCGAGAACGTCGAGAGCGGATTGTCGCTGACGGCCAGGAAGGGGTTGTCGGTGACCGGCTCGTAGGCTTCGGCGGCGTGGAAGTCAGGCAGCTGCACTTCGATGCCGTCCGGCAAGGTGGCACTGTTGCCGTCGCGACCGGCAATCCCAAGTCGGTCCTCTTCTTCTTCCTGAATCACGATTTTGGGCGTGACCATCGTTTTCAACGATTGTGTCTCTTTGCCCGTGCGCCCCTCAGGTGACTTCGTGTCTTGCGCGTTAAAGTCGCGCCATTTCATTCGCCGCGCCGTCAGCTCGTCCCAGACTTGCTTATCGGGGTACACAATCGGCTGGTCGGCCGGGAACGGTGCCTTGGCAGTCTCGACTTGCCCGAGCGAATCGACAACGCCCCGTTCTTTGCCGGTTGGCCGCGCGTGCGGCAATTTGGTTTGAATCTGCGGCTTCGTTGGCTGCCCCTGGCCCTCCCGCTTTTCTTCGCCGGCCCCGTGTCGCTGGCCCGCTTCGCCCTTCGCAGGCTGGCCGAACATGGGGCGGTCGTCGTTTCGTCCACCGTCCTTGCCGCCGCCGGAGCGGTCACCCGGCTCGCCGCGCGGCGCGGAGTATCCGGTGTCCCCAGCTTGATACTTAACTTCGCCGCCAAAGCGGTCGTTGCTCTTTGACTTCGTCTCGGTTTTCGGGCTGAGCACGGTGGACGTGAGATTTCTCTGCGACGGGGCCAGCTGTAGCTTCACGGCCGGCGCGTCATCCTCTGGCATTTCCACGTAGCCCATGTCCGCGCTCGCTCCCAGTTGGGGACCATTGGCCGACGCATCATCGAGCGGCAGCCCGTCGCTGGGCGGCGATTCGGCAACCCTGGCCTCTGTGTGGCGATCAGACTTCCAAGCCAGCTTGAGATCGCGAATGTGCCAAGAACCCGGAAACAGCAAGTAGCTTCCCAAGCTGACCATCGCCAAAAGCGAGGCGGCCAGCCCTAGCACCGCCAGGCGGCCCACCGTGCGCGAGTGGCCTTCCGGCCGAACCGTGCGAAACAGCCTGGAACGGCTGCCGGGCTCGTCGTCGGTCGCGGCGGCGGGCGCGTAATTCGCCATCGGCGGGTTCCCCGTCCGACACGTCGCCGGTCGCCGGCTCTGCGTCCGACATGACGGGGCAGGGCTCGGCTCGCAGTTCGGCCGAGACCAAATCGATCGTGCGCCGCAGCTCGTCGACGAAGCGCTGCGCGTCGGGCGACTGGGCAAGCTCGCGATCGATTTGGGCCCGGGCTTCGTCGTCCAGTTCGCCGAGAACGAAGGCCGACCACTTGGGGTCGAGAGGGTCGAATGACATGGCAAATTCCTCCGCACGCCGGACGTTGGCCGGCTGAATCATGTTTTAAGGAAACGCGCAATTGGGCAGTCGGGTTGCACAGCGAGCCGTGGGGTTTATCCCCACGGTGTGTGGCTGTGGTCGTCTGACTCGGTTTCGTTGATTGGTCTCGGTGGCCGGTTTGTTTCGACCCGCGTTCCAGGGAGTACACCGTGGGGGTAAACCCCACGGCTCGCTGGAGTTGATGTTGCTGTGGCGATGGTTCGCTTCTACGTGGAAACGCTCGGCACCAGGATGCTGCGAAGCGTTTGAATGGCTGTGTGGATCAAGTAGCCGACGTTCGTTACGGATAAGCCCGTGACGTTGCTGATTTCGCGATAGCTGAGGCCGGCCTGGAATTTCAGCCGCACGACTTCCTGCTGGTTGGCCGGCAGCCGGTCGAGCAGTTCGAGGATCCGGCTGGTCGTTTCCTGCCGTTCGGCCGCCTCGCCAACCGAACCGCTGGCCGGACGATCCAAGACCACGGCGCCCGTCGAGTTTTTCATGCGCGACTCCTTCTTGAGCACATCCAGCGCCCGGCGGCGGCAAACCGTGAACAGCCACTGGGCCAGGTGTCCATCGACCTTGGCCGGCTCCTCGCGGCACAGCCGCAGGAACGCCTCTTGCACCACGTCGCGGGCGGTCTCCAGATCGCCGGTGATCCGCCGCACGTAGCGCAGCAGCGGGCCTTCGAAGCGATCGGCCGCGGAAGCCACCCAATCGGAGTTTGGCGACGATCCGTTTTCCAGCATTCTACGGGCGAGCCTCGTTCACGAGTGGCCTCATCCTTATTGACGCTTCGGCGGCCGATTCATTAGGGCGAAAGCGGCAAATTTTTCGAAGGATCGTCCGCAGGCGGTTGGCCGGCCGCCAGTCCGGGCCCCAATTTTGCCTCTGAGCGGGTGGGGCTCGCGAGTCTATAATTATTTGGCATAGCAACAGTTCGGCGATCGCCGGGCGCAAAACGCTTTGCCTCCGGCCAAAGCTTCGTACGGATCGCCTTTTATTATCGCATTTTCCGGCGGCTGACACTGCCCGCCTCGCCCCATGTGTGCCGCCAACCCCGCAAACTCGGCCCCGCGACCCGATCCCCGGCCGCCCGTGCCGATTTATCTCGACAACCAGGCCACGACGCGTGTCGACCCCCGGGTGGTCGAAGCGATGCTTCCCTATTTCAGCCAAGAGTATGGCAACGCTGCCAGCACGACCCACGCGTTCGGCTGGCAGGCCAAGGAGGCCGTCGACGCGGCCAGGCAGCAGATTGCCGCCGCCATCGGCGTCAGCCCGCGCGAGATCGTGTTCACCAGCGGCGCGACCGAAAGCAACAACCTGGCCATTCGCGGCGTGGCCGAACGCAGCCGGCGGCGGGGCAGCCACCTGATCACCGTGGCGACCGAACACAAAGCCGTGCTCGATCCCATCGAGCGGCTCGGCCGGCACGGCTGCGAAGTGACGGTGCTGGGTGTCGAGCCGGCGGCCAGCGCGCGGGCCGGAAGCCTGGACCCGGAAGCCCTGGCCGCGGCGATTCGCGACGACACGCTGCTGGTTTCGGTGATGCTGGCCAACAACGAGATCGGCGTTGTGCAGCCGCTGGCCGAAATCGGTCGGATCTGCCGCCAGCGCGGGGTGCTGCTGCACTGCGATGCCACGCAAGCCTTGGGCAAACTGCCGATCGATGTTGCGCAGCTCGGCGTCGACCTGGCCAGCTTCAGCGCGCACAAGATTTATGGCCCCAAGGGGGTCGGCGCGTTGTATGTCCGCCGCAGCCAGCCGCACGTGCGGCTGGATGCCCAGATCGCCGGCGGCGGCCACGAGCACGGCCTGCGCAGCGGCACGCTCAACGTGCCGGGCATTGTCGGCTTTGCCAAAGCCCTGGAACTGTGCCTGGCGGAAATGACGCCCGAGCAGGAGCGGCTGGCCGGACTGAGAAATCGCTTGTTCCAGGGCCTGACCGAAGCGCTCGACGATGTCATGCTCAACGGCCCGGCGTCGATCTGGCGGCGCCGGACGGGACGCCCTTGCGCCTGGCGGGCAACCTGAACGTCAGCTTTGCCTACGTCGACGGCGAGGCGCTGATCATGAACATCAAGGATCTGGCGGTCAGCTCGGGCAGCGCCTGTACGTCGGCCAACCCCGAGCCCAGTCACGTGCTGCGGGCCCTGGGCCTGAGCGAGGACGCCACGCGCAGCAGCCTGCGATTCGGGCTGGGACGGTTCAACACGGCCGCGGAGGTCGAATTTGCCATTTCGTCCGTCGCGGCGGCCGTGGGCCGGCTGCGAAAGCTGAGCAGCATGGCCTGAGGGAGCCAATAGCCGGTGGTCCGACCGCGAGGATTTTAGGCCCTAAACCCCGATTGTGGCGAAACCGCCTTTCCTTTCGCCAAAGCATCGTATAATTTAGACACAGTGGGTTTTAGACACACCGGGTTGCGAAAAATCCGATTCTCTTAGGGAAACTGCACATGGGCATCATTCTTAGCGAAAAAGCCGCCGGCGAAGTCAAGCGAATCATGCAAGAGCAGAGCTACGGGCCGGAAACGCTGCTCCGCGTGGGCGTGAACGGCGGGGGCTGCAGCGGTTTTTCCTACGCCTTGGGTTTCGACAAGGCCTATGACGAAAAAACCGATGCCAAAAGCGACCAGCACGGCATTACGGTCGTTGTCGACAAGAAGAGCGCGCTGTACCTCGACGGCACCACGGTCGACTTTTACGACGGCTTGGAGAAGCGCGGCTTCACGTTCGATAATCCAAACGCCGTCAAGACATGCGGCTGCGGCAGCTCGTTCCAAGCCTGACCGCACGGGGCCTGAACGCACGGGGCGTGCCGCGCAAAGGGTGGGCACGCTCGCCAAAAAGCTGAAAAACCGATCAACCCGTGTGCCTGGCTCGCGCAGGACACGGGTTTTTTCATCATTCAAGCTCACCACGGACCGGCGCCCGGACGACTCGGTCGTGACGGGCGCTGGGGTCCTGCTTTAGCTGTCCATCACACGACGTACGATTGGGCCAATCGCAAATATTGCGCCGCGCTGAGCGCACGCAACCTCTCTTCCTTCAGGGGCAAGCCATTTCTTGCCGCTTCACACTGCTTGCCGCCGACTTCTACGGTGTGGAATCTCGACAAGTCCTTCCAGATGTTCCACCACCAGAGCGTTCAGGCTTTTGCCCTCGGCTTGGGCACGCACGTTCAAACCACGGTGCAGTTCAGAAGTGGCCCGAATCAAGAAGGTCCCCGAGAACGGTTTGGTCGGC
The DNA here is from genome assembly GCA_963699445.1 of uncultured Planctomycetia bacterium. Lineage (GTDB taxonomy): Bacteria > Planctomycetota > Planctomycetia > Pirellulales > PALSA-1355 > CAWCAX01. The sequence continues at coordinate 333,120 of CAVOTX010000007.1, read as the reverse complement.
TCCTTGCCTCGCCTCTTGCACCACGCCAGGTAATCGTCCACCGAATCCTCAAACGCCTCTTGCAGGCCCTTGGGCGCTTTGCTGGAAAACGTGATGACATCTCGGATTCCCAGTAATTCACCGTGGAGTGAGTCGTCATCGGCGTCGTACTCGGCACGGCCCAGATAGCCTTTGTAGGCTCCCGTGATGAAATGACCTGTCATGGCGTAACCCCCGCTTCACTGAGGAACCGACGAACCGACTTGATCGCCCCTTTGTCCGTATTGGGAGTTGGATGAGGCCGGTGAAAACTGGCATCCACGCCGTTCAGCGTTACATGCACTCGGGAGCCGCCTCGTTTCTCAATCGCCGCACCCAAATGCTCGAATAACGCTTCCACGTCGGCCCATCGCACGCCTGCCCGAACTGGATCGGCAAAGATCGCAGCGAGCGTCTTGTCGTGCTTGCCCATCCCTCAATGATAGCATTTATTGATATCGCGTCAATTCTGCGGAGAGCCGCGCCGCTCGGGCCTCCACACCCAAATTCGGCGACTGACTTCATGCCGTAAGAAGCGCAGTTCGGTCAACGCCGTCAAATCCGACCTGACTTCAGGCAGCGTTTGGTGATTCGCTTCGTGCTGCAACGGGGCGGCAATGGCCGTTCCTGCCCAGCTTTTCGGCCGGTTCGTATTCACCGCAGGCGACTTTTATCCCGCTTGACCCAGGACACGAATTTTTTCGTCTGCCCACGTTCCGGTCGCCTATAATGGAGTTGGCGGACTGACCGAACCGCCGTGTAACAATTGGCGAGCCTTTACGCTCAATGCTTTGGGGCGACACGGCAAGGTTTGTTTTCCAGACGAAAGGGATGCTTTCCATGAACCGATCATTTCAACCTCCGCGATCCTTCCCGCGGGCCATGGCCTGTGCGGTCCTGGCTTTGACGATTGGCAGCGCATTGGCCAGCCCGGCGGCCGCCGGGCGCTGGCGGGGCAATTATCGAGCCCCGGCCCAGACCAATACCGGCCGTAGCGCGGCCCCCGGCCCGACCGGGACCGGCAACGGATTCAACTCGGGCAATTCCGGCAGCGGCTGGAATCGGAACAACTCGTGGTACAACATTCCGCAGTACGGCAACTACGCCCCGCCCCCTTACGCCACTTCGAAAAAGGCATTCATCCAGGTGGGACCGCTACCGGCGTTCGGCGGAGTGCGCTCGCTGCAAGGTTGGGGCGGAGCACGCTAGGCCGGCCTCTCACCGAACGGAGACGCCTGCAAACCGCTCGTCGGGCTCACTTTTTCGCCGCGGCGCTTCGGCATCGACGATCTTGAGTTTGAGTTCGTCCGAGTTTGCCTTTAACTCCGGCGCGTAGACTGCCGAGCCGCGCGTGGGCAGGGCGCTGAACTTGCCGGGTATTTCGGCCCGCATGCGGTACGAGACGCTGTTCTTGCCGCGTGCCAAGCCGCGAACGAAGAACGTCACGCGGTTGTCGCGCAGTTCCATGTAGGCGCCGAGCGAGTTGTTGTTGTAACCGCTCTGCAAGTCGACCGGCTCGAAGCCGGCCGCTTTCATGTCCTCGAACATGATGTACTCGTAGTCGTTCTTGCTGTCGATCTCCAGCTCGATTTCGACCAGGTCGCCGCTGGTCAGCGTGGCCAGGTTCGGCAACTCCTGCCGCACGTATTTCTCGACCTTCTGGTCGACGACCTGCCCACGTGAACCGGCGACCTTGATCTTCTTGTCGGCCTTCGTGAGCTTGTAGTACTTGCGGTTCACCTTGATTTCCAGGCCGGCCTTGGTGATGTAATCCTCGAGCGTGAAATTGGTCAGGTAAGCGTTGAAGTAAAGCGGGCCTTGCCCTTGCTTGCGGAACTCGACCTGGTGGACGCCGGAGTCGACGGCATCGCCTTCGAGCACGAACTTGTTGTCGAACGTGAACAAGTTTTCGCTGGTCACCTTGACCTCCTTGCGCTTCTGGCCGTCGAGCCAGATTTCGATCGCCAGGTCGGGCTTGTCCTCGCCGCTGGCGCGGAGGAATTCGGCCAGGGCTTCGATGGCCACGGCCGTGTCGCGGGTAGAATTCCACCAGGTGGCGTGCTTGCGGTTGTTGAGCAGGTATTTGACCAACCGCGAGGCGACTTCGCCCTTCGGATCGGTGCGGGCCAGCAGCTTGAGGTAATAGGCATCGGCCTCGACGTCGCTGCCGTACCAGTGCCACCAGTAATTATCTTCCGGCAGCTTGAGATACGCGGTCTGGTTTTCGTCGTCCTGGACGACGAACTGGCTGATGTTTTGCAGGATCATGTCGAGCTTGGGCTGATCGCCCAGCTTGTGCAGGGCCAGGCCGAACATGGCTTTGCCGTAGACCGGGACCTTGGTGCGGTCGCGGTATAAGAAGTCGCGCATCTCGTCGTTCTTGACGTCGGCGTCGACGAGCACCATGAACACGAAAGCGTCGAGCGCGTCGGCGTGGTCTTTCCAGGGATTGACTTTGCCGTCGGCGTTTTTCAGCATCTGGACTTGCTGATTTTGGTAGTTGGTCAGCCAGGCGACGCCCCGCTCGAGTACCCCCGGCACCAGGGCCACGTCATTTTTAGCGGCTAGTTGCAGCCCATGCACGACGAACGCCGTGGTGTGCGGCCAGGAGCGTTCGCCCCAGCCCGAGAACCAGCCCCAGCCGCCGTCGGAAAGCTGCATCTGGGTCAGCCGCTGCACGCCGCGCTTGACCATCTCGCGAACCTCATCCTGGTCGAAGACCGGATTTCGATCGTAGCGCTTCCAGCCTTTGGCCCGCTCGGCGTCGTCGCCAATTTCCTGGGCATTGAGATTCGTGCGCTTGTCCTGAATGGCCTTCAGGTCCAGCTTCATGTCCAAGAGGATTTTCTGGGTGATCACCGTCGGCAAGAAGCGGCAGAGAGTCTGATCGGTCGAGTCGTAGGGATAATCGACCAGGTAGGGCAGGGCGTCGACCATCGCGCCGGCCAAGGTGGGCGAATAACGCAGCTCCAGCCGCGATTGGCTGATCCGCCGCTCCTCGGGCACGCGGATGGAAATCTGGGCCGAAGTCTTGTCGGGCCGGATGGCGCCGGACCAGCTTTCGGTTTTCAGCATGCCGTGGACATAAACCGGGAACTTCATTTCCAGGGCGTCCGACTCCTCGTCGGTGAGCGCCTTCATGCGAATCACGACCTGGCCCTCTTCGGCCACTTTCACCCGCCAGTCGACCCGGGCTTCGTCCTCAGCCGCCACTTGGATCGTACGTGCGGCGGGCGTCATGGGCGTGAGTTGCTTGCCGTCGAGGTCGAGCACGACCTTGACCGCCTTTTTCTTGGCCAGGTAGTTATGCACGTTGGCCGAGAGGACGACTTCGTCCTTCTCGACGAAGAACCGCGGTGCCTGCATGCGGACGATCAGATCCTTGCGCGTGATTACTTCAGCCTCGCCTTGGCCGACCTTGGTGCCGTGCCCCATGCCCCAGGTGCGGATTTTCCAGGTGGTGAGGTTTTCCGGCATGTCGAGCGAAACCTCGGCCAGGCCGTTGTCGTCGGTCGTCAGCGCGCCGACCCACAGGGCCGTATCGGCGAAATTCGAGCGCACGGTGGGCTGCGCCAACTCGGCTTCGGGCGGTAGATCGCCGCCAATGGCCTTTTTCTCGTCGACCAGTCCGTCGGCTTCATATCCGACCACGGGCGCACTCTTGGCGGCCTGGGCGACGCCTTCGGCTTGGAGCTGATCGCGGCGCGCGAAGTTGTTACCGCCCAGGCCGGCGGCGCGATCGGCACCGCGGGCGGCCATCGGGGCCCCCGGCTTGCCGCCGAAGGCGCCGGGCGGGCCCCCTTTTGCGCGTTTTTGCAACTGGTCGAGCTCGCCGGCCACCATCTCGCCGAACACGCCCAGGTTTTGCATCGGCGTTTGATTGGCCAACGGCATGTTGGCGGCGAAGCGGTCGAGATTGGTCTCGGTGCGCGCCTGATGCGCACGCCGCCACTTCCAGAAAAAGGCCTTGATCTCCGGCACGTTCGAGCCGCCCGAGATGTATTCCAAGGACTTGTCGTAGATCGCCGTGACGGTCGAGCCGACGAACGGCTTGCCCGCGGAATCGGTCAACTTGAGCCCGACCTTCGCCTTTTGGCCCGGCTTGTATGTTTCGGCAGAAGGAATGACTTCGAGATTCAGCACCCGCGATTCTGGCGGCACGACGATTTCCTTGACCTCGGTGAACACCCGGCCGCCCGAAATCGTCACGGCTTCGACGAACATGTTGGGCATGTCCTTCTTGACGACGTCGATCTCGCGGACGGCACTCTTGCCGTCCAGGTGCAGGACGTCCGGGGCCAGATAGACGCCGTTTGCGGGCCGGACGAAGAGCAACACCAGTCCGCCGGCACGGTTCGCGTTGACTTGCAACTGAACCTTCTGGCCGGGGGCATATTCGCGCCGGTCGGGAATCAACTCGATGTCGTTGAAGTGGAAGTCCGCTCCATCGAATCCCTGCCCGACGATCGTGAACAAATAAGCTCCCTCGATCGTGTGCTTCTCTTTGTCCACGAGCGAGTAGGAGAGGCGATATTGGCCGGGGGCCGCGGCTTTGATCTGCTGCCTGGCCTCGCCTTCGGAATTGGTGTCGAGCTTCCATTGCTGCACGGTCTTCTCGACCGGTTTGTTGTCCTTGTCGTAGCGGATCGCCAGCAGCTTGAGCGTGCCGGTGCCTTCGACCGGTTTTTGGTCGAGCGTTTGGGCTTTGAATTGAGCTTGGATGGCGTCGCCCGTGCGATAGTAGCCGCGGTTCAGCCAGACGAAGACCTTGAACGGCCGGCGGGCCGCTAAGACGCTGCCGGAGCCGACGATCGTGCGGCGGGACTGGTCGACGACCTCGGCCGTGATTTGGTACTGTTGGTCCTGGTCGGGATGGACCTCTTTGGCCATCGCGGTGTCGATGACGACCTGCACCGTTCCGTCGGCGCCGATCTCCACCTCGCGCTCGGAGACCAGTTCGGGCGGCTGCTGCGCTTGCCCCCACCACCACCAGGGCGTGGGCCGCCGGCAGCCCCAATTGCCCCAACCGGGGTACCAGTCGTAATCGCAGGCGAACCACCAATAGCCCGGCCCATAGAACCAATCCCAGCGGCCCTTGGGATACCAATGGCTGGAATAACTGGTTCTGAGCACCTTGTACTTGACCTTGGCTTTGACGACCGGTGCGCCGAAGTAGTATTTGGCCTTGATTTTGGCGGTGATTTTCTCGCCCAGTGCGACCGGCTTCTTGGGCGCTTCGACCGTGACCTCGAACTCGGGCTTCTTGTATTCCTCGACACGGAAGCTGCCGCCGCCCATCTTCGGGATGTAAATCTGGTAGACGCCCAGCACCGCTTCGTCCGGCAGGTCCAACTCGCCCTCGAAGCCGCCGTAGTCGTCGGCCTTGAAATCCTTGGCGAGGATCTTCTCCCGCTTGGGATTGAAAATCTCGACGTTGAAGTCGTGCCCGGCGAAGCTCGATGTGTCTTCCTGGTCGTACTGGGCGTGCCGCACCCAAAACTTGAACTTCACCTTCTGCTGCGGGCGGTAGACCGGGCGATCGGTGATCGTGAAGACCTTGGTTTGGTTGTATTCCAGCTCGTAGCCCTGGCCGTTCCAGACGTTCGTAAAGCCGAGGAACGCAAACCGCCCCTCGTCGGTGCGAGCCGTGATGATCCATTGATGATCGACCGGCTGCTGGTTGTGGTCGGGCATGACCTCGCCTTGGTCATTCGTGAAGTCGGCGAAGTCCAGCGTGTCGACCTGCCAGTTGTTGTTCCCCACAAACTTGTTCTGATAGCCGAAGAACTCCACGTTGGCATGCGGGACCGGCTGTCCGCTGACGGCATCGCCCACGTAATAGAACGTCTTATTGACCATCGGCTTCTTGATGATCGCCGTATCGGCGAGCCACACGACGACGTTGCTTACGTTGCCGTCGGCCATCTTCGCCACAAGCAGGTAGGCCCCGGCCTGTTGCAGTGGAGTCGTCACGGTGATCCGCTTGTCGAAGTGCCGTTCCCGCGGTTCCAGGTTCAGATCCCAGGCGGCTACTTTATCGCCGACGTACTCCTGCTGATTCTGGATTACGAGGCGGTAGCCGATGTCGCCCAGGTTGATCTTCTGCCAATCGACCGGGCTCGGCTTGGCTTTGAGGTAGCTTTTCACGTCCGCCAGCAACTTGTCGACGCGGATTGCGTGAGCCTCGAACTGCACCTTGCGGCCGTTGCGAAAGCGGAAATCGATCGTGGCTCCCTGGCCGGCGGGCTGGGTCATGACGCCTTCGAAGCGGCCCCAATTGCTCACGATCTGGTCGAGCCGCTGCTGCCGGTAGTTGTTGTTGCCCGGCCCGTACTCCTTGATCGCGCGGCGCCAGAACTCGGCGGCGCGGTCATATTGCCGGCGATTTTCGAAGATCTGGGCCAACGTGTCGAGTGCCTCGGGCCCGTTGCCGGTTTTCGGATCGTCGGCGATTTGCAGGTAGATCTTGATGAAGTTGAACTCATCGGGCAGCTTGAAGTGCTTGATTCCGGTGGCCAACTGCGCGATCGTTTCGTCTTCGCCCAGGGTGTGCAGATCGTAGGTGCCGCTTTCGTTTTTCTTGGTGTCGTCGTCGGCGCCGTCGGAGCGGCCGAAGTACCAGCCATAGTGAGCCATGGTCTGCACGCCGAACTGCTGGTGCAGGAAGTCGGCACGCAGCTTGCGCGTTTCGTTCAAGCGGCCCGGCGAGATCTCCGCTGCCCGGCTCAAACACCACCGCCAGCGCTCGCCATCGCTGACAGCTTCGTCAAAACTCTTGGGCGAGTGATAGAAGACCGGCTTTCCCGCGGCATCAACCGGTGCGCCGGATGGCCCCTGGCCGTAGTACCAGCCGTCCTGGTAGTCGGGTAGTTCCGCCAGGTCGCTGAGATACTGCAGCCGCCAGGCTTCGGCATAACCGCGATTGCCCATGAACATCTGGGCGAAGCCGATGAAGAATTTGGCGACCTCGTCTTTCTGATCGTCTTTGATTGCCAGGTCTTTCGCCTGAACCATCAATTGCAAACTGCGGATGCGGTCGCGCTCGAACGCATTGACCAGCTTGCCGCCACCGCGATGGTTGCCGCGGTAGAACTTGCCGGCCACGATGTAGCCGTGGTTTTCGACCGTGAAAATCGACTCGGCCGCCGCATCGAGCAACCGCCAGTTCTTCTCGTGGACTTTGATCACCTCTTCACGGAAATCGTCGACTTCCGCGACCCGGCCCAAATTGCGCAGGGCCTGCACCGCCAGCTTCAGGTCTTCGCCCACTAAGCGCGGGTCGTCTTGCGGATCGAGCGCCAACCGCCGCAGCCCTTCGTAGGCGTCTTTGAAGTTGCCGGCCTTGAAGGTCTTTTGCAGCTCGTCCCGGGTAACGGGCGGATCGGCCGACTCAGCCAATCCGAGCGCCGCAAGAAATGCCGAAATGCCGATCAGCACGGCCAGGCCCTTGTGCATGATGATGTGGACCGCCAGGGGTTGTCGGGTCGGATGAGTTTAGACGACGGTGGGCGACGCGTTGCCGCGAGCCGAAATTTGGACAATCAGGCTCAACGCAGAGGTTGGGGGCAGTGGCAGCGGATTCGGGGTATCTCTCGACGTTTTTCAACCGGCTGCCGGTCGTTCGCGGGGCGATTTTGCTCCGCGCTGTACTGACGCTCCGGGCCCCCATTCGGTTCCATCGCGCAAGCGCGAACATTCGGCCCCGTCGTTGCGATCAGGCTGTTGCGCTTCGCCGCTGCACATGGTCAGCTGCGAACCGCCGGCATGCCCCCCCTGGAGCGTGGGTTCGGGGGGATGTCGCGAAATAACCACCTTAAAAATAAAGACTTACGTCGCCGAAAACGATCGACCTTGGCCTTGGTGGCGGCTGGCCCAACTCGGCACGGGCTAACGGCTTGCAAGCGAAAAATTCGTGCTTGTGCAATTTTGACTCGCGCTTGCAGTGACCTAGCTTTCAGGGGGAGAAGGTCTATACCAATGACGAGCCGTTGGAGTCGTAAATGATTGCTGTGATGTCTTTTTCGTTTTCCGTTTGGATGGTCGATTTCGCCTTCGCCTGCACGATGCTGGCGAGCGGTTTTGCCGCCGCGCGCTGGCTGTGTCGGAACGGTTCGCAAGGAGCTGGCGAAGCTGAGCGGGCGTTGCAAGCCGTGAAACGGCTGCAAGACTTGGCAACCAGCGTGGCTCAGGACGTCGGCGAGCACAGTTCGCGCGTTCGTGAGTTGAGCACGGGTCTATCGGCCGGCACTCAGGGGCAAAAGTCCGACTGGGACGATGTCGTCGTCGGATCGGTAGCCGACATCATCAAAGCCAATGAGCGACTGCAGGAGCAGTTGGCAACCGCCGAGATTCGCCTGCAACGCCAGGCCGCAGAACTGGAAACCCAGGTCGCTGTCGCCCGCACCGACGCTCTGACCGGATTGCACAATCGCCGCGCCTTCGACGACGAGCTGAACCGTCGTTTCGCCGAGTGGGAGCGGCGCAAGACCCCCTTCTCGCTGCTGATGGTCGATGTCGACCACTTCAAGAAATTCAACGATCAGCACGGTCACCAGGCCGGCGACCAGGTGTTGCGGGACGTGGCGGCAGCCCTTTCCAAGACGACGCGCGAAATGGACCTCGTCGCACGCTACGGAGGCGAGGAATTCGCCATCATCCTGCCCGTGACGACGCTGCCCGACGCCGGGCGGGCCGCCGAGTCGCGCCGGGTCGCCGTCGAGGCCAGCATTACGCGGATCGCCGGAGCGGCCCTGCGGGTCACCACAAGTATCGGCGTGGGTCAGATTGCGGGGGGTGAAAACACCGGGCAACTGGTGCAACTGCGCCGATGAAGCGCTGTATGCGGCCAAGAAGGCCGGCCGCAATTGTGCCTGGTATCACGACGGAGGAAAGTGCCTGCCCATCGACTTGCCGGCGTCCGAAACGCCGCCGACCGCCGTGGCAACCGCAGCGCCCCAACCGGTTCGGTCCGCTGCCGAACCTCAGGCCGCGGCCGCGCCGTCTGCCGAGGGCCGCCCGCTGACGGCCTTCTGCGGCGACCTGCGTCGCCGCGTGCTGGAGTGCCAGAATTTCAACGTGCCGCTTTCGCTGGTGCTGCTGGATATCGACGATTTCAAGTCGATCACCGACGGACTCGGCAGTTCCGTGCGCGAGTTGGTGCTGGAAACCATTGGCGAGTTTCTCAGCAGTTCGGTCCAGGAAATCGACTTGGTCTCGGGCTACGGCGAGGGGCGTTTTGCCATCATGTTGCCGGGCACCGACCTGGCGGGCGCCGCCAAATTCGGCGAGCGCACCCGCTCGGCGATCGGAGCGTGCGGCATGCAAATCGGCGGATCGGAAATCCACTTTACGATCAGCCTGGGACTCGCCCAGGCCAGTGCGACCGATGACCCGAGTTCCCTGATTAAGCGGGCCGATGCCGCGCTTTTTGCCTCCAAGGCCGCCGGAGGCAATTGCGCCCATCTGCACAACGGCGAAACGTACGAACCGGTCGAAACGCCCTCCAGCGATGTGTTCGTGGAGTGTTGATGATCGAGAGTCGCCCACCGTTTTCCGGTGTCGCGACGATCGCTGACGACCACGCGAGAGTCCGCTAAAATGCCGCAAACGCAGCCCATGACCGAAGCTTTGGCCTTCGCGGCCGACAATTCGTCGTTGGCCGGACAGACCGATCTGCGGCAGCGCCAGCGGGCGGTCATCCTGGCCTATAGCCGTCGCTCGGTCGGCCGGGGCGAGCCGACCAAATTGATGCTGGACGCCGCGTCGCTGATCGGCGAAACGCTGCAGATTCCGCTGCGGGGAACCGTTGATCGCGTCGACGTGGCCGACGGGTGGCGATTGCACATCCGCATGCCCGGCGGCGGTGCCGATCCGCTCGAACATCGCTATCCGACCGGTGCGCAGGACTCGCTGGCTGCCTTTGCCATCGAAAAGGGCCAACCCGTCGCCTGTTCGAACCTGGCCACGGAAGCAAGATTCAAGGACCTCTTTCTCCGCCAGACCGGCATTGCCAGCGCGCTGGTCCTGCCCCTGCGGTTGGACGGTGGCACGTTTGGGGCCATCTGCGTATTCAGCAAGCAGCCGCACGAGTTCACCACCGACGATATCGAATTTGCCGATACGATCGCACACCTGCTAATTGCCACGATTGCCCGGGTCGAGGCGGCCCAATCCCTGGCCGCCGAGCGGCAGGTCCTGTCCACCTTGCTCGATGCGTCCGAGTCGATCGTCATTCTGACCGACTTAGAGGGTCGCGTGACCCGCGTGAATAAGGCCGGCCAGCGCCTGACGGGCTATAACGTGGAAGAATTCGCCCGCAGGCCACTGTGGAACGTGATCGCCACGCCCGCCGAGCTGCAGCTCTTGCGGCAGAATTTCCTGCAAGGCTTGGAGACGGGCCAGGCGGCCGCTTACGAAAGCGATCTGCTGACCAAACAAGGGGACCATCGCCGGATTCGCTGGTCGCAAACCGCGATGCTCGACGAGCGCAACGCCCCTCGCTCGATGGTCCTGACCGGCATCGACGTTACGGAACTCTCCCGACTCGAACGCGAGCTGGCCGAAGCCCGCTCGCCGAAGGCACAGGCTCGGTCGCAAATGCCCACGCCCGCGGCGGCCGAGCCGGGACATGCTTCCGCGGTTTCGCCGTCCGACGCGCGAAGGCGCGTTTCAACTGTTGGACGACGCCGAACACTCGCAGTTGCGGGCCAGTCCGCGGAGGGCCTATCCCTATCGACAGTCGGTGGCGCCGATCGCTAGCGGCAAGCTGCCGACCAAAGACCAGTTCATCCAGGTGCAATTCCGCGACATCTCGGCCGGCGGCGTGTCGTTCTTGATCGGGCACCGACCGGAGTTCGACGCGCTCGTCCTCGAGCTGGGTTGTGGGCCAAACGTCCACTATATGAGCGCGAAAATCGTCAACGTGGTCGAAACCTCGACCAGCACGGGACCGATGTTTCTCGTCGGCTGCCGGTTTCTGAATCGCGTGCATCTCTAGCAGCCCGTTGAAAAATGCCCTCGTGACATTTCTCAACCTCGCCTAGCTCTGGGCAAAGGCCTTCGCGAAAGCGCAAGATAACAACTTGCGTTGTTATTTTGGCATCGCATCCCTTCGCTTGACGCCACCCGCTGAATATTTGAACAGGCTGCTCGGGCCGCGCCGAAAGCCCAGCCCGGACTCGCGCCGGGCGATTTTGCCCTGCGGGCAGATCAAGGCCGGCGGGCCAAGAAACCATTCCTTTGACGGCTTGCGCAGGGCGAAAATACACATCTGGCGATCGCCTTTGCCGGCGCCGCGCCGAGGCCGGTAGAGCCAGAAAACGCCCCTTGTAAATTCCGATAGCGGCATTAGAATTCGGGCCGACGAAGGGATTCGAGGAACCCCCGTTGGTGCGTCGCTCGACCGCTTGCGAAAAGAGCGAGCAAACGGCGTCGCCGAAAGGGGTGGTATTGGCGGCAAAACCAATGGTTACGCTCCCGGCACAGGAAGGTGCCGCCCTTGGCTCGCTTCGAGTCGAGGCTTTCCTGGAAGTCGGCAGGGTGGATTTCGTCCGGTCCACTTGACGAGGTGCGGCAAATCAGTAGGATTAGCTGTTTGCCAGTTTAAGCGGCCAGAGGCCGGATTCATCGACTGCGATGGATTCAGCCTCTGTCTGTTTTGACAGCGGTGCGAAGCCGCAATTTTGAGTGCGGCGGCAGCCCCGGCGATCTTTGACAATTTGGTTGTTGCAAGAGTGGCATCTTGTATTTTGAACAAGACGGCATGCCGCGCAGCCTTTTTGGCGTCGGGCCCTTTCCAGGGTCCGGCTCAGATGGGTCAGCGGCGTGCTTAATTGTTCTCCAAGGCTCTTAGACGCGGACGACGGGTTTCCACGCGGCTGGCCTCGAAAGAGGTGGTCGTGGGGGAGTTCGGCGGTCCGCAATGATCGAAAGTGTTGATTGGTCCGCGAAGTCGGTAATCGTCCGGCGGCGTGGGCCGTAGCAAGACCGTTCAGGTCTCTCTTTTCCGAAGCGTGCCGCGAGGTGCGTCGTGGGGGGGAGAGGGTTGGATTTATGTGGTCAAGCTACTAAGGGCACATGGGGGATGTCTTGGCGTCAGGAGGCTTTGAAGGGCGTGGAAGACTGCGAAAAGCTTGGGGAAGCTGTCAAACGAGCGTTGATCCCAAGATTCCCGAACCGGTGCATGCTGAATCCATAGGCATGCACAGCGAACGCGGTCAACTGAAACATCTCAGTAGCCGCAGGAAAAGAAAGAAAACTCGATTTCCTCAGTAGCGGCGAGCGAAAGGGAAATAGCCCAAACCGTTGAGGTTTTCCTCGACGGGGTTGTAGGGCCCTTCACATGGGAGTTACAAAGTGATTTGCTAGCCGAACCGTCTGGAAAGTCGGACCACAGAGGGTGACAGTCCCGTACGTGAAAGCGAATCATCTCCCGAGGGGTACCTGAGTAGGTCGGGTCACGTGGAACCCCGACTGAATCGACGGGGACCATCCCGTAAGGCTAAATACTACCTGACGACCGATAGCGAACTCAGTAGGGCGACTGAAAGATGGGAAGAACCCCTGCTAGGGGAGGATACTGAACCTGAAACCATGTGCCTACAAGCGGTCGGAGCACTATGGCTCTCACGAGCAATGTGTGACGGCGTGCCTTTTGCATAATGATCCGGCGAGTTAGCGTCAACGGCTTGGTTAAGGCCTTCAGGGCCGAAGCCTCAGGGAAACCGAGTCTGAATAGGGCGACAATTGGTCGTTGGTGCTAGACGCGAAACCGCACGATCTACCCATGAGCAGGTTGAATCGCGGGTTATACCGCGTGGAGGACCGAACCCATCTGGGTTGAAAACCGCTGGGATGACTTGTGGGGAGGAGTGAAAGTCTAATCAAGCGCGGAGATATCTGGTTCTCTTCGAAATAGCTTTAGGGCTAGCCTTGAGCAACTACGCAACGGGGGTAGAGATACTGAATCGGTTTGGGGCTCTTCCCAGAGTACCCTGCTGAACCAAACTCCGAATACCGTTGCGACTATCTCAGGAGTCAGTCCGCGAGGGATAAGCTTCGCGGTCGAGAGGGAAACAACCCAGACCATCTGCTAAGGTCCCGAAGATGTACTTAGTCACTAAGGAAGTTGAGTTTCTGTGACAGCCAGGATGTTGGCTTAGAAGCAGCCACCATTTAAAAAGTGCGTAACAGCTTACTGGCCGAGAAATTCTGCGCCGATAATGATCGGGAGTAAGTACGTCACCGAAGCAATGGATATCCGCCGTAAGGCGTATATGGTAGGAGAGCGCTGTACGTCAGACACAAGCTGTACCGTAAGGAACAGTATCGGGGCGTACAGGTGATTATGCCGGAATGAGTAACGATAAAGCAGGTGAGAATCCTGCTCGCCGAAAGCCTAAGGTTTCCTGGGGAAGGTAATTCCGCCCAGGGTTAGCCGGAGCCTTAGTCGAGGCCGAAAGGCGTAGACGATGGACAGCAGGTCAACATTCCTGCGCCACGAAGGTGGACCGATGGAGGGACGGCGTCTGGATGGTGAGCGGTACGATTAGAAATGTCCGTGGACTATTCGAAGGTGGGGGAGAGGCAAATCCGCCCCCGCAAGCCAACGGGTAGGACCGATCGCATTTATGTTCGAGAAGTCATCTGAAAGACGTTCAAGAAAAGCTCCTAAGGGTTGAAATCTTTGTGACCGTACTAAAACTGACACAGGTAGGCGAGACGAGAATTCTAAGGCGCTCGGGAGAACTCTGGTTAAGGAACTCTGCAAATTGACCCCGTAAGTTCGCGATAAGGGGTGCCTCCGGGGGTGCATAGCCTCTAGAGGCCACAGTAAATCGGCATCAGCGACTGTTTATCAAAAACACAGGACTCTGCAAACTCGCAAGAGGAAGTATAGAGTCTGACGCCTGCCCGGTGTTGGTAGGTTAAGGAAGAGGGTTAGCTCGTAAGAGCAAAGCTCGCGACCGAAGCCCCAATAAACGGCGGCCGTAACTATGACGGTCCTAAGGTAGCGAAGTTCCTTGTCGGGTAAGTTCCGACCTGCATGAATGGCGTAACGACTGATGCACTGTCTCAACCACAGACTCGGTGAAATTGTAGTCGTGGTGAAGATACCACGTTCCCGCAGCAAGACGGAAAGACCCCGTGAACCTTCACTGCAGGCTGATATTGGGCTGTGGTATGTTCTGTGTAGGATAGGTGGGAGGCGATGATCTGGGCACGCCAGTGTTCAGGGAGCCAACGTTGAAATACCACCCTGATTTGCTTTAGTTCTCACTCTGATTCCCGTGAATCCGGGCAGAGAACATTTTCAGTTGGGCAGTTTGACTGGGGCGGTCTCCTCCAAAAGAGTAACGGAGGAGTGCAAAGGTACCCTCAGCCTGGTTGGCAATCAGGCTTCGAGCGCAAAGGTAGAAGGGTGCTTGACTGCGAGACCCATAAGTCGAGCAGATACGAAAGTAGGACTTAGTGATCCGGTGGTTCCGTATGGAAGGGCCATCGCTCATCGGATAAAAGGTACTCTGGGGATAACAGGCTTATCGCTTCCGAGCGTCCATAGCGGCGAAGCGGTTTGGCACCTCGATGTCGGCTCATCACATCCTGGGGCTGAAGACGCTCCCAAGGGTTTGGCTGTTCGCCAATTAAAGTGGTACGTGAGCTGGGTTCAGACCGTCGTGAGACAGGTCGGTCCCTATCTGCTGTGGGCGTACGAAACTTGAGGAGGTTCTTCTTTAGTACGAGAGGATTTAGAAGGACGGCCCTCTGGTGTACCAGTTGTCGCGCTAGCGGCACGGCTGGGTAGCTATGTACGGAACGGATAAACGCTGAAAGCATATAAGCGTGAAGCCTGCTCCAAGATTAGGTTTCGTAGAGCAATTGCTCGAAAGTCCCCTGGAAGACCACCAGGTTGATAGGCCGGATGTGTACGTGCAGTAATGTACTCAGCTAACCGGTACTAACGGACGAACGCTTGGCCACATATATCCAACGCTCTCTCGATTCATCCAGGATCTTCAAGAGATCGAGCTTAGGAACATCTGCCACTCAAGCAACAACCAGCCAGGGGCGGCTTGACCGCCCCCCTGGCTACTTTCCGGTGAACATATCTGAAAGGCCACACCCGTTCCCATTCCGAACACGGTAGTTAAGCTTTCAGAGCCGATGGTAGTACCAAAAGTGCGAGAGTAGGTATCGCCGGATTTCTTTCAAAACCCCGCGTGGTCGACAGATCACGCGGGGTTTTTTCGTGCGCAGCCCCATCCTCGCGCCCTTTGCTATCTCGCGCAAGATCACGACGTTATCGATCGAGTCACATTCGTGCCGCTATTTGAGCAGAACCTCATAATAGAGCGCCTTGTCCTTGGCACCGTCGATCGTGAACGTGTCCCCCCGAAACGCGGCCTGGCGCTGCGTGACCACGCCGTCATGGTCGAGGATCTTGACCGCCGAGATCGGACGCCCGATGAAGGTGACGTCGGCGTTGACCGGCTCCAGCATGATCGGGCTTTGGCCGTTGTCGATGATGGACTTACCGTCGACCGTCAGGCAGCGGAATCCGGAGTTGGCGTTGCGGGCCACGGCCGAGACCAGCACGCGCCGGCCGCTGAGCAGCGACTCATTCCGCTGGGCGGCCGTCGCCAGAATGGATGCGTATTTGCCAGACGGCTTGATTGAGATCCGGCTCAGGCGAATCGGCTTTTCCGGCATGAATCCGACGGCGCCTTGAGTGCCGTCGGTGTCGATCGTAATCACGCCTTGGCCGCGATCCCACTTCAGTTGGCCGGTGGCCGACGTAACGACGTCGCCTTTCGTGTAGCGAGTCATGTCGGGAAATGTGCTGGGGGCGGTCTTGTCGACGAACTCGACAAGCACGCGGCCGGCCGCGAGCGATTCGGCCGGCACCGAGCCGGTAAACGTCTTGGCATCGGCTTGCTGTTCGATTTTGTCGGAAAAGTTGAACGTGCCCTGCTGTAAGTCCGCGGCACTGATGCGGCGGGCCGAGATGACCGAACTTTCCTTGACGTCGCCGCGCAGGACCATCCGAGCCAAAACCGGATTTTGACCCAATTGCGTGGGCGCGTCGGCATTCCAAACGCCCCAGGGTAGCTGGCCGACGACGTCCTTGCCTGCGGGTTTGATGCTGGTGGACTGGAATTCGTACGATGCGTCCCAGCCTTGCAGCCCCAGGCCGTACGCCGCCATGATCACCGGGCCTTCGGCGCTGTAAAGCGACGGATAAACGTGGATCCATTCGGAGACCGCAAACGGGAGGCCGGCTACCTGTTGCAGGCCGGTCGAAAGATAGCCACTTCCCGGAGACTTGAGCATCGTGTCGTTTAGCGCCGCCGCCGAAATAGTTGTGCCGATCGATGTAGCCGACCATCGCGTCGGACTTGAGATTGTAATAATGCGGCAGCATCGCGGGCGCCTGCCAGGGCGAGCCCACCAGCGGGCCTTGGTAGCCGGTCTTGCGAATCGCGGCGGCAAAACGCGTATAAAAGCGATTTTGGGTTTCGTGGAGAAACGCCG
Source organism: uncultured Planctomycetia bacterium (assembly GCA_963699445.1). Taxonomy (GTDB): domain Bacteria; phylum Planctomycetota; class Planctomycetia; order Pirellulales; family PALSA-1355; genus CAWCAX01. Next base: position 316,572 of record CAVOTX010000007.1, on the reverse strand, counting down.
CATTGTCCAGCAGACGGACACGCTCGCCTCCGCTCGCAGCCGGAAGGTGTTGGTCGCTCATGGCCCAAGGGTTGGCCAACACGGCGACGCTGCCGGCAGCCAGTTTCTCGTCGGGCTTGAGCGCCGGTCCCCAGGCGGCCGCCAGTTTTTCTTGCGTGCGGTATTTGGCCTGCAACCATTCGCTGTAGCGAGTGAGCAGCAGTTTGCGATAGGTGGGGAAATCGTCGTAGGCCTTGCCGGAAGTCCAAAAGAAAATGTCATCCTCGTTCTGCAATTCGACGAACGACAAGGCCGGATCTTCGGCGTAGGTCTTGCCTGTGTACGGATTCTTGTGCTCGAGCAGGTGCACGACCTGTTCGATCAGCAGATCCTGTACGTCCTCCGCCCAATTGATGACGGCATAGGTCTTGCCGCCTTGCTTCATCAGCTCGTCGTAGCCGGACACGCCGCGCCCTGTTGCCGGGCAGCACGACAAAGCCAAATGTGTGCGACCAACCGTAGTAGACGCCGCGCTTGCCGAGCTGCTGGCAGAAGTAATCGAGGCGATCCAAGCCGGCGGGCTTCATTTTCGTCGCGTCGTTGTCATCGCCGATTCCCTCCCAACTCTTGGCTCCGGTGAACTTGTGCATGCGGACGCCATTAACGCCCAGTTTGGCGAAACGGGCTGCCGTGAATGTTGCGTCTTCCTTGGTGGGGGCATTGAGCGCGTAGGATAGGTTCGTCCCCCAAAATTTGACCGGCGTAGCGTCTGCGAAGCGGAAACCATCCCCTTCCATGCGCACTCCGCCGTGCTTTCCAGCCGGTTTGTCGAGCCAGTCTTCCATTCCCGCCGCGCCGGGACCGGTTCGATCGGTGGATTTGAACGCGAACCAGTCGGGCTCGACGACGGGCGGGGCGAACTTCGCCAGAGCTGATTCTTCCACGGCAAACGCGACGTCGGCAGGAAATTCGACAGTCACGGCAGTCTTTTTTTCGCCCGCTGGGAAAACGTCGGCGGCCAAAACCAGGCGAATTTCCCGGTCCGTGGTCACCCGCATCGGAGGATCCAGTTTGAATCGAAGCTGGCCTGCCCGATCGGTTCCCTGGATAGTGATCTGTCGAATCGAGTCGAAGGCGGCTGTGCCGGGCGGAAGGTTGATCGTGGTTTCTTTTCCGTCCATGCCGGAGAGCACGGCCTTGGACCCTTCGCCGGAAAAGGCGCTCAAGGTCACCACGAGCATCGTCAGCGGAACGGCCTTTTTCGCCGCCAGGACGTATTCGAAGGATAGCGAAGCGGGGTTGGCGCGTTTGGCGTGCAGGCTGACGGCGAGGTCTTCGTTGCCCAGACGGGCCTGGTTCGATGCGTCGACTTCCTGCCCGGTGGCTTTTTGGTGCGCCACGACCGCAGCCCAGGACCACGCGGGCCCCCAACCGGAGATCCCCATGCGAAGCAATTGGCGCGAACCATCCAGGTAGTAATAGTTGTACGAATTCTTTGGATCGAGAATGACCTGATACCTGGATTCGGCCGCATGGGCCGTTGGGGCGGCAACGATTGCGGCTGCTGCCGTTTGGAAAAAAATAGTCAGCAACAAACAATTTCTGATCGGTCTGCGCACGTTGGTGGTCTCGCTGTACGATAGGGGGTTGTGATTCATGCGCCGCACGGCTCGTTCGATCCGTCGCAGCGGATGCGACCTCATTTTCGGCGATTACTCCAGTGTAGGGAAGTCGTCGTGCATCGCCACATTGCCAATCTCGCTTTTTCACTTTTCTTCGCGGCCTGGGATCCCCCTGCCGGGCAGCATCTCGACGCTGCCTTCTGCCGCAGGCCGAACGAATGCCGTCGACCCCCGTGCCCTGCGGTTACAATGCAGGCTCGAGTCGAGCAACGCGCCGGATGCCTCGAATGCTTGAAGCCGGTTGCGGACTGCGCTAAGCTTTTTGAGAGAGGTACTTCGACCCTGCGTTTTCTTCTGTTGGGCGGCCTGTCATCGACCATGGGTACCCGCATTTCCCCCAATCGCTCGATCGGCTGGCTTGCCGGCCGTCCGCCGGCCGAAAGGCGATGCCTGTTCCGCTTGCGTCCGGCGGCGTTTACCCTCGTCGAGTTGCTCGTCGTGATCGCGATCATCGGCATTCTGATTGCGCTGCTCTTGCCGGCAGTGCAGGCGGCCCGCGAATCGGCGCGGCGAACGCAGTGCGCGAACAACCTCAAGCAGATCGGACTGGGGTTGCAGATGCACCACAACGCCAAGGCCAAATTGCCGGGCGGAGCTGATTTTCAGTACCTGAGGGCCCCGACCTGGGCGGCCGCGATCCTGCCGTTCCTCGAAGAGAACAACGCGTACGATCAATTCAATTTTCAACTGACGATTTGGGATCCGGCCAACATCGCCGCAGTGCAAGCGGTCGTCAGCACTTTCGTCTGTCCTAGCGACCCGACGAGCAGCAATCCACTGCAAGGTGGCCGCATCCAGAGCGGCAGTGAAAACCCCGGAAAATCCATGGGGTTGTGGTACCCAGGCTCGATGGGACCCACTCGCGACGGCACGGCGCCGGGCAACTCGTGTGTGTTCTGCGCGGGCACGGTCCCTTGTTATTGCTGCTCCAATACGAGCGATTACGGCTGCTGCGCGTCGATCGGCGGCCAGGTCGTGGGCGGGACCGGGATTTTCGACCGGGCGAACCATCCGATCAAGTTTCGCGACGTCAGCGACGGGCTTGCGCACACGTTCATGGTCGGAGAAACGATTCCTTCGCAGTGCACGTACAACGGTGCCTACAACAACAATTTCCCGGTCGCGGGCACCACGATTCCGCTCGATACCTTCGACTCCACCACGGATGGCGTCGACAACCTGTGGTACACGGGCTGCGGATTCAAGAGTTATCATCCTGGCGGGGCGCAATTCGTCATGGCAGACGGCAGTGTGCAGCTCGCGGTCGATACAATCGACTATCAGCTCTTCAACAATTTGGGAAGTCGGGCCGGGGGCGAGATCGCATCGCTTCCGTGACCATCTGCCATCTCTTCCGCTTACTTCGCCTGTTTGAGTGTCGGCATGCAATTCGAAAAACTTGGTCCCTACCGGTTGGGCAAGAAACTTGGCCAAGGCGGCATGGGGTCCGTTTACCAAGGCGTCGACGAATCGACCGGCAAAGTGGCGGCGATCAAAGTGCTTTCGCCGCATTTGGCCGGCGAAGAGGGCTTTCGCGTTCGCTTCGAGGCCGAGATCGAATCGCTCAAGAAGCTGCGGCATCCCAACATCGTGCGCCTGTATGGATACGGCGAAGAAGATGAGTATCTGTTCTATGCGATGGAGCTGGTCGAAGGCACGAGCCTGGAGGAGGAATTGCGCGTCCGGGCGCCGGTTCCATTGGCGCGAGGTGACGCAGTTGGCGATCAAGCTCTGCAAGGCGCTCAAGCACGCCCACGATCACGGCATCATCCATCGCGACATCAAACCGGCCAATCTGCTGCTCTCCACGACGGGCGAAATCCGCCTCTCCGATTTCGGCATCGCGCCTGTTCGGCAATACGCGGTTGACCAACGACGGCGGCGTGCTGGGCACGGCCGAGTATATGGCTCCCGAGCAGGCCGACGGCCGGCCGGTCACCGACCGCTGCGATCAATACAGTCTGGGGGGAGTGATGTATGCCCTGCTCGCCGGGCGACCACCGTTTCGCGCGTCGACCCTGGTCGAAATGCTGCAGTTGCAGCGATTTGCCGAGCCGCAGCCGGTCCGGCGCTGGGCGCCCGACACGCCGACCGAGCTCGACCGCATCATCCGCCAGCTCTTGGAAAAAGAGCCGCAAAAGCACTTCGTCAACGCGCTGATCCTGGCCCGGGCACTCGAGGCCATGGATCGCGGACTTTCGCTTTCGTCGCAGCGGCTGGATTTCGCGCTGCCGGACGAAGACCAGTCCGATGCGCACCAACCGCCGATCGATGCGCTGGGCCCGACCTTGGTGCCCGACGAACCGCCGCTGGCCCGGCCCGGCGAATCGACGGCGCCTGGCCGCGATGGCGGCCCAAACGCCGGGCAAGACATCCGAATGTCTGAGGCGGGGACCGGCGTCCGCACCAGCGCTACCGGCGTCGGCGGCCGATTTACCAAAGTGGAAGACTCCGTGGCCCAGGCCTCGACTTGGCGCAGAGGATCTCTACAGCGCGCTGGCCAGTTGGCAAACAATCGCCGCGGCCCTGGGCCTGCTGGCCATCGGGCTGTTTGCCTGGCATTCGCTCGAGGGCCCTTCGGCCGACGAGTTGTTTGCCCGCATCGAGACGGCAGCCCTGCACAGCGACCCGAACGCTCTAAAGGATGTGCGTAACGATCTGCGCAACTTTCTCCAGCGTTTTCCCGGCGACGACCGCCACTCCCAAGTGCAGAAATGGAACGACCGGGCCAAAGAGTTGGCTGCTCGCCGGCACGTCGTGAACACGAGCCGTAAACTCAAAAGCGAAGGTGCCCGCTCGCCGGTCGAACGTGCCTATAGCGATGCTTTGTCGTTACGGACCTCGAACCCCGAACTGGCGATCCAAAAATTCCGGGCCGTCGTCGACCTGTACGGCGGGTCGGGCGACGACGAGGACGAGTGCGTCGGCTTGGCCCGCGACGAGCTTCAGCGACTCGAAAAGCAAGTCGCCGTCGACATCGGTGCGGACCGCAAAGCCATCGAGACTCAGTTGGCCGAGGCCGATCGCCTGGCCGCCGCGGATCCCGAGTCCGCGCGAAAAGTCTGGCAAGCGGTCATCACCTTGTATGAAGAGAAGCCCTGGGCCCGGGAGTTGGTCGACCAGGCGCACCGCGCGCTGGCCGCGCCGCCGGGGCCCGACGACCAGCCGTCGGCCGTACCAGTCGATCCGCACCCCTGAACAACCCAGCGGCAGCCACGCTCCGCGGGCTGGGAAAAACGCCCTGCAATCAGTCAAAGCGACGATTTGCCTGGCGATCCGGGCCGGCGTCGGTTTCCGATCGGCCGCCGCCGGGTTATAAGAGAAGTATGAGCTTTTCCGAGCACCACCACAGCGAGCATAGCGGGCCGGCCCGCTTCCCCTCGACGCGATTGCGTCGCCTGCGCGTATCTGCCCGCCATGCGGCAACTGGTTCAGCAGACGACGCTCTCCCCCGCCAACCTGATCCTGCCGCTGTTTGTCCGTGCGGGGCACAACGAGCGGTTGCCGATCGCGTCAATGCCCGGCCATTTCCAGCTTTCGCCCGATCTGCTGGCCGACGAAGTGCGCACGGCGGCCGGCTTGGGGCTGGGCGGTGTGATCTTGTTCGGCATTCCCGCCGGCAAAGACCCCCTGGGTAGCGATTCGTACAGCGCGGACGGGATCATTCAGCGCAGCCGTGGCCGTCGCCAAACACGCGGCCCCACGCCTGCTGGTGATGACCGACGTCTGCTTTTGCGAGTACACCGATCACGGACATTGCGGCGTGCTGGGCGACCATGCCGGCCGCTGCGATGTCGATAACGACCAAACGCTCGGGTTGCTGGCCAAACAAGCGGTGAGCCACGCCCGGGCCGGGGCCGACCTGGTTGCCCCCAGCGGAATGATCGACGGCATGGTCGGCGCGATCCGCGCCGCGCTCGACTCCGCCGAATTCAGCCACTTGCCGATCATGAGCTACGCGGCCAAGTACGCCAGCGCCTTTTACGGGCCGTTTCGCGACGCGGCCGGCAGCGCCCCGCAATTCGGCGATCGCCGCGGTTACCAGATGGACCCGGCGTCCGATCCCGGCCAGGCGCTGCGCGAGATCGAGCTCGATCTGGCCGAAGGGGCCGATCTGGTGATGGTCAAGCCGGCGCTGGCCTACCTCGACATCGTCCGGGCAGCCCGCGACCGGTTCCCCGGCGTGCCGCTGGCCGCCTACAATGTTTCAGGCGAATTCAGCATGGTCAAAGCGGCCGCGGCCCAAGGCTGGCTCGACGAGCGAGCCGACGGCGCTCGAAATGCTCACCGCCATCAAGCGCGCCGGGGCCGGAATCATCCTGACCTATTGGGCCAAGGACGTCGCCCGCTGGCTGGCCTAACAGCCCGTTGAAGTATTCAACAGGCTGCGCCATCGCAAGGATGCGATGCCAAAATCGCGACGTAAGTCGTGAATATTGCGAGCCGCGACGGGCATTTTTCAACAGACGCCCAGGAACATGAGCAGATCGATACCGCCGCACCGGATGAAGCCTTCGAGTTTCTTACCCATTCTTCCAGAGTGGCGTCGCGAGACAGTGGCATGCGCAATAAAAAAACCGCCCGAGCAACGCTCGGCGGTTCTGCTGCTGCAAATTTGGTCTACGCCGTTCGCCTCCGCATCCTGCGACGAATAAGGGCTACTGCTCCAAAGCAAACGCCCCAAACCATGAATGAACCCGGCTCGGGAACCGTCGAAAGAACGACGCTATCGAAATTGCTCTGGACGCCGGCGGAGCCCAGTTGGACGCCAATCTGCTGATCCAGCACAGGGCCCGACAGCGGCGCGGTGTATTTTAACGTCTCGATCGAGAAGTATCCGATCGTGTTTGGGGCGGTGAGCGAATTGAGCACGAAGCCGTTCGGAAGAATGAGGGCAATGGTGTTGTCTAATGGCGTGAATCCGATTCCCTCGCCGACACTGACCGTCAATTGGTAGGTCGTTCCGGGAGTGATGAGACCCAGGGAACTGGTCGTGATCTGCGTTAGATTGTCGCCGTTGCTGTAGGCGAATGTGGTGCCCCCCGGCACGGTTGGCCAATAGGGGCCTTCGTTGGGGGCGCCGTTATAAGGGGTGTAATTCAAGACGCCACCATTGCCGCCGGTCGTCCACCCGGAAAAACTGCCGGGCGTGGACATGAACGACCCTTGGGCCGGATCGGAGAAAGTCGAATTCGTCAGCGGAACGACTCCAGCGTGCGCAACTGCGCTGACCCATGAGGCGGCAATCGCACAAATCGCTACCGCGCAGAGTCGCAGAGCCAAGGTCATGATTGCGTCCCTCTTGGAATGAAACTCGGCAGTTCAGATAAGACTATTCTTGGATCGATCATCCCGTCCGCAAGCGGGGAAGTCAAGCACCAATGTGGGCAACGAACGAGTGCGGACTGCCGCCGCCCGAAAGCCTGCGGTCCCAAGAATGGCGCAGGATCGCGGACTTATTGGGATCCGAACGACATATCTGGGATGCGGCTCTCCCCGAGCGGCGGCCCGGGGAATGACGAGGGCACCTTCAAAGTTTCGGGCGAATTCAGCATGGTCAAAGCGGCCGCGGCCCAAGGCTGGCTCGGCGAGCGAGCCACGGCGCTGGAAATGCTCACCGCCATCAGACGGGCCGGGGCCGGAATCATCCTGACCTATTGGGCCAAGGACGTCGCCCGCTGGCTGGCCTAAGTCAGAACCTGCGATCGCGATTTCCACTCGGCCGAGACTTGGAATGCCCCACGGCTGGCCGTTAGTTTGCGAACCAAATCGATTTTCTCTGCTAAGCGATTGCCTCGATGTGACTTGTGGCCTAATCCGCAAGGCCGCTGGGAACAACGATTATAATGATGCACGTGTAGCCGAGTCTCGCATCCAGACCGATGCGGGAACGGGGGACCCAATAAAAGGGGCTCTAGGTCAGCCTTTTTTGGGCGCAGGCTCGCGACGCCGCGAGCCGGGGCACTTTCAAGCCCTAGCCCGTCAGCTAACCTCGTAGGCCGGTCGCGATCTTGTCGTCGCGGCCCAATTTGAAAGAGCACTCCTCGTCTCTAGTGGCGTCACACTCGGCACGGGAGCACTCGTTCGCCGGGGACCGAAAAACCAGTCCCCCTGAGGTGCTCTATGTTCCTATTGTTTGCCGCTGTGCGACCCCAATGGCTCGATGCCCCGTGGTTTCACTCGCTGGAAATCGGCATTTTGATTGCCGCGGCGGTTGCGCTGGTGCTGCTGTTGATCAGTTGGCTGACGGTTCGCTACATCCCGAACAACAAGGTCGGCGTCGTGGAAAAACTCTGGTCGGCGACCGGCTCGGTTTCGGAAGGCCGCATCATTGCGCTGAACGGCGAGGCCGGCTTTCAGGCCGACCTGCTCCGCGGCGGTTTGCACTTCGGCTGTGGCGCTGGCAGTATCGCGTTCACAAGACTCCGCTGGTCACGATTCCGCAAGGCAAGATCGGCTACGTCTATGCCCGCGACGGCGAGCCGCTGCCGCCCAGCCAGACGCTGGGCCGCGTCATCGACTGCAAGAACTTCCAGGACGCCCGTGCCTTTCTGACCGGCAATGGCCATGGATTGATCGGCCAGCGCGGCCGCCAGCGGGCCATCCTGCGCGAAGGCGTTTACGCCATCAATCCGGCCCTGTTCGTCGTGATCACCGAGAACTGCGGTGCATGGCCTGAGCCAGGTCTCGCAACCGCAAGAGCGAACGATGGCCTCCTCGTGGCGTGAAGAGCTGCTCGAGATCGACGGGTTCGACCCGGTGGTCATCGGTGCGCCGATCGAGCGCCGTCGACCCGCTCGACGCCGACAAGCCGATCTGCGTCGACAGCATCGGCATCGTCACCGTCCACGACGGCCCCTCGCTGCCGCCCGGCGAAATCATCGCCCCGGGCGTCGGCACCGATCCGGCCGACCCGAACTATCACAACAACTTCCAGGATCCCGAGGCGTTTCTGCGGGCCGGCGGCCGGCGCGGCCGGCAGTATGTGCCGCTCACCGACGGCACCTACTTCATCAATCGCTGGTTCGCCACGGTGGAGATGATCCCCAAGACGGTGGTGCCCATCGGCTACGTCGGCGTGGTCGTCAGCTATTACGGCCGCAGGGCAGCGGACGTTTCCGGCACGGCCTTCCGGCACGGCGAGCGCGTGGCCGCACGGCGAGCGCGGCGTGTGGGAACGGCCGCTCGGCCCGGGCAAGTACCCCTTCAACACCTACGCCGGCAGCATCGTGCTGGTGCCGACCACGAACTTCGTGCTGCACTGGATCACCGGCAAGACCGAATCGCACCGCTACGACGAAAGCCTGCGGTCGATCGACCTGGTCACCAAAGACGCCTACGAGCCGCTGCTGCCGCTGTCGGTGGTCGTGCACATCGACTACCAGCAGGCGCCCGAGCGTGATCCAGCGGTTCGGCGACGTGAAGAAGCTGATCACGCAGACGCTCGACCCGATGCTCAGCGCCTACTTCCGCGACGTCGCCCACCAGAAGACCATGCTCGAGCTGCTGCACGAGCGCGACGCGATCCAGGGCGAGGCCCGCGGCCGAACTGCGCCGCAAGTTCCGCGACTTCGACATCGAGTGCGTCGACGTGCTCATCGGCAAGCCGGACACGGCCGAGGAGGCGGCGGCAAGATCGAAGTGCTGCTCGAACAACTGCGGCAGCGGCAGTTGTCGCATCGAGCAGCTCGAAACCTACGCTCGGCAGACGGCCGCGGCCGAAAAGCTGCGGACGCTCAACGAAGCGCAGGCCCAGGCCAACGATGCAAACGCAACTGACCAACGCCAGGTGCAAGTGCAGATCGCCGAGAACCAGGGCGAGGCCGAACTGGCCCGAGCGCGCAAGCAGGCCGAGCAGACGGTCGTGGTGGCCGAAGCCGAACTGGCCCGTTCGCGCCGGCAGGCCGAGCAAACGGTGCTGATGGCCGAAGCCGAAAGCCAGCAGTTCAAGCTGGCCGGCCGCGGCGAAGGCCAGCACGCCATGCAGGTCGGCCTGGCCGAAGCGGCCGTGCTGCAAAATAAGATTCGCTCGTTCGGCGACCCGCGGCTGTATGCGCTGTCGGTCGTCACCGAGCACTTATCGCGCAGCATCGCAGCCGCTGGTGCCGGAGCGGCTGTTTGTCGGCGGCGGGGCCGATGGCCAGCCTCAAGCGGGCGGCGGCATGCTAGGCTTGTTGATCGACTTGCTGGTGGCCGAAAAGTCGGGCTGGCAACCGGCCGATGGCCACGAGGCCGCCGGCCTCAAGGACCTGGCCGCCAACATGACCAGCGAAGTGATTGAGTCGCTGCAAAGCGAATCGACTCAGAAGTAGCGAAGGCGACTGCCAGTCGCTTACCAAGGCGGCCCGGAATCGAGCGATGCAGTCAAACAGCTCCCGCCCGAAACGGCGGGGGCTGCTCTTTTTCGTACTGAAGAAAAACGACATATTCAATCGCGACAACGGCAGCCGCCGCGATGCCAGGCGGGCGCCAATACCTTTACCGACCGCCAGACCGTACACTTTCGTCGGGCACGTCGTACGCTTACAGAGCACTCAATCGCCGGCCGATTGTGCCGGTCGTAAACCATGAACAAACATTATCCTCAAGCACCCTCCGACCCGGGTCCCAAAAGCCACGCAGCCTTCGCCCGCGCCCGGCAACTCATGCCCGGCGGCGTCGAACAGCCCGGCCCGGGCCTTCGGCGGCGTCGGCGGCGAGCCGATCTTTTTCGAGCGCGGCCAAGGGGCCTACCTCTACGACCTCGACGGCAATCGCTATCATCGACTACATCGGCTCCTGGGGCCCGATGATCCTGGGGCACTGCCACCCGCAAGTGGTCGCGGCCGTGCAGCGAGCCGCCGAGCGGGGCACCAGCTTCGGCGCGCCGACCGAGGCCGAAAGCGAACTGGCCGAGCTTGATCATCGAGGCCGTGCCGTCGATCGAGAAGGTGCGGCTGGTCAACTCCGGAACCGAAGCCACGATGAGCGCGATCCGGCTGGCCCGCGGCTTCACCGGCCGCGATATGATCGTGAAGTTCGCCGGCAATTATCACGGCCACGTCGATAGCCTGCTGGTCGCGGCCGGCAGTTCGGCCGCCACGCTGGGCGTGCCCAACTCGCCGGGCGTCACCGCCGGCACGGCCCGCGATACGCTGGTGCTGGCCTACAACGATCCGGCCGGGCTGGAGGCGGCCTTCGCCGGCACAAAGCGACGAATCGCCGCCGTGATCGTCGAGCCGGTGGTCGGCAACATGGGCTGCGTGTGCCGACGCGCGAATCTCTTCGCCGCGGCCCTGCGGCAGCTCGACCCGCGAGCACGGCGCGCTGCTGATTTTCGACGAAGTGATGACCGGCTTCCGCGTGGCCTACGGCGGGGCCCAGTCGCTGCTTGGCATCGACGCCCGACCTGACCACCTTGGGCAAGATCATCGGCGGCGGCCTGCCGGTGGGCGCCTACGGCGGCCGGGCCGACATCATGGACCACGTGCTGCCGGCCGGCAAGGTTTTTCAGGCCGGCACGCTCAGCGGCAATCCGCTGGCCACGGCCGCCGGAATCGCCACGCTCGAAGCTGCTCGGCGACGGACAGGCCCTTATCGGCGGATCGAAGCGGCTCAGCGCACGGCTGGCGCAGGGTTTGGCAGCAGGCGGCCCGGGACGCCGGCGTGCCGCCAGCCAATTGGCCGCGTCGGCAGCATGATGACGCTGTTCTTCAATGCCGAGCCGGTCGTCGATTGGAACTACGGCCAGCCGGTCGCGATACGCGGCCGCTACGCCCGCTATTTTTGGGGTCTGATCGATCGGGGCGTCTACATGCCTTGCAGCCAATACGAGGCCCTGTTCGTCTCGGCCGCCCACAGCGACGCCGACGTCGACGTCACGGTTGCGGCCGCCCGGGCCGCGCTGGCCGAAATCGCCCAGGATCGGTAGCGGTTCGGCAATTCGGAGGTCAGTTGCTATAATCTCAGCGATTCGGAGCGAGGGCGCTTGGCGCATCGTCCCGGTCATCGATGCGGTATCGATTTGCGCCGGCGTTCTACCAACAGCGCAGGCCGGCCGTTCGAGTCGTCATTCAGCTCCGGCGAACCCCCGATCATGGACAACGTACGGCCGACAAATCAACCTCGCGCAAGCGCACGTTTTCCGCACGCTTTTACGCTGGTCGAGCTTTTGGTCGTGATCGCCATCATCGGCATCCTGATCGCGCTCTTGTTGCCGGCCGTGCAGGCCGCGCGGGAGTCGGCTCGGCGCACCCAATGTTCGAACAATCTCAAGCAGTTGGGGCTGGCCATCCTGGAGCACGAATCGGCCAGGCGCTTTCTGCCCACGGAAGGTTGGGGATTTGCCTGGACCGGAGATCCGGATCGGGGTTCCGGCTTGAGCCAACCGGGCGGCTGGCTGTATTGCGTCTTGCCCTACATCGAAGAGACGGCGCTTGCCCAGATCGGTCAAGGCCTGAATGCCGGCGCTCCCAGCACCAGTTCACCTAAGGCCGTGGCGATGGTGCAAGTCATCACCACGGTCGTGCCCGGCATCATGTGCCCCAGCCGTCGACAGTACGCGCTCTTCCCTGCCCAGGGATCGGGGGAACTCAACGTCGGCTCTGCGCCGCTTGTCATTCACACGGACTACGCCTGCAACGCCGGGGACAATACCGTCGTCGATGCGACGCAGACCGGTCAACCTTCGACTTTCGCACAAGGCGACGGCACTTTCTGGGTTGGTTACCCGTCCTCGAACGGCACTTGCGTTCCGCACGCCGAGTTGAAGCTGCGGCAAATCACCGACGGCTTGTCCAAGACTTATCTCATCGGCGAAAAATACTTGCAGCCGGAACTTTACACGACCGGCAGCGATCTCGGCGATAATGAAGACGCATTCACCGGGCTGAATTGGGACAATGCCCGCACCGCTTCCACAGGCGGCGCACCGTGCCCTCTGCCGGGCAGCCCCGGTTACCCGTCCCCCTGCATGCCCCCCGTGCAAGACACACCGGGCTACAACAACTTCTGGATTTGGGGCAGCATCCATGCGGGCGTATTCCAGATGGTTTTTGCCGACGGATCGGTGCATGGAATCGACTATACGATCGACGCCGAATTGCATCGCCGGCTGTCGAACCGCCAGGATGCGCTGGTCATCGACACCAGTTCCCTATCCCTATGACCGGCCGTCGTGGGGGTCGACGTTTTCATCCCGGGGCTTTGCAGGGATGCTCCCAGGGCGCCGTCATGCTTACATTCTCCGGCCGCCGTTTTGAATTGCCCTCAATAATTTGCGGTTTCTTGCGCGATTTGCGGCGTCTTTACCGGTCGACTATTGCGCTTTTGCAAGCTGGTTGACCTCTAGTTCAGCGTCCGCCCAATTGCCCTCTCGCGCGTGGTCGATAATGGATTTCAATGCCGCGTATTGCTCCCCAGAGAGTGATCCGGCCTCATAGCGGTCGTTGATTGCCCGGGCATTCAGATCGAGCCAATCGACCTTGTGCGCGGCGACGGCCGTCCGCAACGAGGTAATGAGTCGGCGGTTTTCCTGTCCAATTTGTGGCGGCCGGTGGCAACCCATGCCGAGCAGCAGATAAATCGTCAGGGCCGGGAGGACCAACCGGCGGAAATAGAAATATCGGCCAAGCGAGGTTTGAAATTGCATGATTATGGGTCCGGAATCTGGGCGATCTCACCGCCTGCGCACGTCGACAGCGCCGACCAGGTCAGCGGATTGATTTCATCGGGAATGAAGTGGACGCTGCCGTCGCCGAACAGAATGTTGCATCCGGCCGGATGTTGCGACCATGTATTATCGGTATCGCTAGTCAGGTTCGGCGTCAGAATTACCGGCAGCGGGTCGCCGCCCGGGCCGGCGTGCACGTTCACCTGGGCCGCGGCGAGATCACAGTCTCCGCCCGGGAAGAGCGGACCAGGGCAAGTCATCGATCCCGGCACAATCCCCACCCAAGTGGAATTACTATGCAGCGGCGTCTGTTCGCAGACGAACATCGTATGACTCGTGCCGTCGAGAATCTGCTTCAGGCGAGTCTTGCTATTGCGGTAGAAAACGCCGTCGGCGAAGGTCGACAAATCTGCACTGGGGTTATCCCACACGTCAAACCGACCTGCCATCGCCGTGTAATGGCCGCGGGCAAACGTATACAACGTCGAACCGCTGCTGCCCACGACGCCATACGTGGACGAATCGTCACTGACCGAGGGACAGCGAAAGGCTGCCACGCGAGTGGCCGCAGCAGTCAGATTGGACGGATCCCAACAGGGCAATCTAATGTTGAAGGAGTTCCGCAGCGAATTTTCTTCCAAGTAGGGCATAATCTGTACAAATAGGGTCCAGCCCGGCCCGGCATCGCCGGTCGTCGGATCGGGCGGACCCATCGCACCGCCCCCGCCGGCCGTGCTGCAGTAAGACGACGGCAGAACGGTTCGGGCGTCGTTGTACATGAAGATCGCCAGTCCGATCTGCTTGAGATTATTGTCGCATTGCGATCGCCGCGCCGCTTCCCGGGCCGCTTGCACCGCGGGCAACAGCAGTCCAACTAGCAAGCCGATGATCGCGATCACGACCAAAAGCTCGATGAGCGTAAAACCATGTCGCTTTTTCATGAATATCCTCCGACGTCTCGGCGTGAGCAGTCGGCGCCGCAATCGTCTTGCAGCAGCGCAGACTGGAAGTTCGATCCACAACGACACGCGGACTGCGCACGGCGGGACCGGTAACGGCCGGCGGTGCGCGCCGAAGGCGGTGGATCAGACGCGGGGCGGAGGAACCGGCGGCACCAGACAGCCGCCGTAAGCTGCGGGCGGCGAAGTCGAGAGCCACTCGATTACGTCCCAAGAGAATTGCCAGCGGGTGGCGGTCGGCGGCGGGACGGCTGCGCCGACGCGACCCACAGCGTGGGCAAACCGCGGCACTTGCGCCAGGCATCGTTGCTGACGAACTGCACCGGGCCCGGGTCTTCCTTGGAGTCCGTCGCGGCCGCGCGACAAGTGCGGATAGCCAGCGATTCCTCAGCCGGGGCATGGCTGCCGACGTGCCGGGCGTGGGGCCGGCAGCACCGATCCGTCGAGCGGCCGGCGGTGTTGTGCCCTGCCGTGGCGTGATCGCATCCGGCGGCATGCCCCGCGCTGGCCGGATGGACGTGATCGTCTTCGTGATCGTGCCGGGCAAGTTGTGGTTTATCCGTTGCCTGCTCGGCATAGGCCGGTGGGGTCACGTGATTTGCTCGCGCCAAGCCAGCTTCTCGGCAGGCGTGAAACAACAACAGCCGCGCCAGCATTGCTGGGCATCGGCACAACCGCAGGCGTGATGCTGGCACGGGAACGGTTTGTCGGACGAATGCGATGGGCGGGCCGGTAAGGGATAGCCCACCACCGCGGCCAGATAGCCCAAGACGGAGAGCAACACCACCCCGCCGCGGCATCGGCGGTCACCCCAGCGCCGAAAAGGCGTGGCGAGTCGCATGGCGAGAGTCATTCCAAAGCGGTGGGCGAAACGGGCATGACTGAATCGAGGCAGACCAAGAGATTAGGCTGGCCGCAGGGCTTTGTCAAATCGGCCGTGCCTGGCTGAGTTGGTCCCCAATAGAAATGACCCCGGGGCGAAGGACTTGCTCGAACGAGGGTACGATCCCGAGGTGACCCTCTGCGTGCGGGCTCGAAAGGCCGAGCCCAGGCTCAGTCGGATCAGTCAGGGGCCAGCTTATACAGCTTTCGCTGCAACGAGCGGCGATGGATCCCCAATCGCCGCGCGGCCTCGGAAACGTTGCCGGCGCAGTCCGAAAGCACGCGATGAATGTGCTCCCATTCCGCTCGCGCCAGGCTTGGAGCTTGATAGTCGATCGCGGCGCCTTCGCCCACCGGTTGTTCGCAGCGAGCAAAGGCGGCCAGGATGTCGTCGACGTCCGCCGGTTTGGAGACATAGTTTGTCGCCCCCAGTCGCATGGCGTCCACGGCGTTGGCAATGCTGCCGAAGCCGGTGAGCATCACCACCTTGGTGGTCGCGTCGATGCGCTTGAGCTCCGAAAGCAGGTCCAGGCCCGAGCGTCCCGGCATCTTGAGGTCGACGACCGCCAACTCCGGCGCTTCGGCCTGGGCCAAGGCCACGGCTTCGTCAAAGTCGGCCGCGATGCGCACCGCATAGCCTCGCTTCTCGAAGGAGCGCGCCAGTTGCTGACGCAGCAATTGATCGTCATCGACGACGAGCAAGCTGGGGCGGTCGTCAGAGGTCGGGGTCATGGCGAGAGCGTCTGGTGCTGCAATCGATCGAAACATCTCGCGCGGCTGGCATATCTTACCGGCTCCGCCCGCTCTCGTCAGACGGCGGCCTGGCGATCGCGTGGGCCGGTTCGGAGCGGGGCGGCATCGCCAGCGAGTTCTCCAGCGGAATCCGGACGACGGCGGTGGTTTGCACGCCCAACTCCGATTGGAAGGTCAGGTTCGCCGCCCAGTCGCTCGATCACGCGGCCGGCAAGAAACAGCCCCAACCCCATGCCGGCGCCGGGCTGCTTGGTGGTGAAAAACGGCTCGCCCACGTGCCGCAAGACCTCCGGACTCATGCCGCACCCTTGGTCGGCGACCGACACGATCCAATCATTTCCCTGCCGCTTGCCGATGACCCTAACCCGGCCCGGCGAAGGAGATGCTTGCAAAGCGTTCTGCACGATCGCCCTGAGCGCCTGCGTGACGGCTTGCCGCGGCGTGGTGAAGCGGCGGCCATCAAGACTCGGCATCGACGGTCAGGTCGACGCGGTCCTCGTCGGCCAGTTGCGACGTCCCAGATCGCAATAATTCTTCCACGGAGACGCGAACCCACGGTTCGGCGACGCTCTCGCCCGCGCCCGTCGCCATCGAGTCGAGGATGCGTCGACAGCGGGCCACCTCGCTGCGAATCAATCGCACGTCTTTGATCCCCTTCGCTTCGTCCCAGGGGCCTCCGGCGCAGCGCGAGATCCAGGTCGTGCGACAGCAAGCGCGATGGTCGAAAGCGGCGAAGCCAGCTCGTGGGCGGCACCCGCGGCCAGCGTCGCCAAGGCTGCGAGCTTGTCGGTCCGCGCCCGGCGCCGGCTGGCTTCGTCCAACTCGGCTTCGCGGCGGGCAAGCTCGCGCGTGACCCGGGTGATGAAATAGACGATGAACGTGCTGGCCCCGCCAAAGGCGATGAGACTGCCTTGCAGGTGCAAGCTCATGGGCCCGGGCGCAGTGCGGGTGTGGTGGTGCATCGCGTGCTCGTGCTCCGGTCCGTGTTCCAATTCCGCCAGCGGCAGGTGCGCGAAAAACAATAAGGCAAAGCAGGCGAACGCTGCGCCGTTCAAGACCCAGGCCCAGCGGGCCCCCAAGATCGCCGCGGCCAGCGCGATATTCACCAGGTAGCAGACGGTGAAGGGATTCGCCGGGCCGCCGGTATAGTACAGCAGAGCGGTGAGCAGCAGATTGTCGACGAGCATCAAGCAGCCGAGCACCGATTCGTCGCGTCGAGCGATTCCGGGCCGCTCGGTCGAGCGCAGTTGCAGCCATAGCCCGAGCGCGACGTTGGTTGCAGCCGCGACACCCAGGACTGCCGAACAGCCTGGCCAGCGGGAGGTCGATATCCATCGGATAGCGAACGACGAAGATCGTCGTCAATTGGCCGACGATCGTCGCCCAGCGAAGTTTGACGAACCAGGACAAATTGATCTGCTGCCGGTCAATTCGGTGCTGACCGCCGGCCGTCGCGGCGTGCGAATTCTGGGCGAGGTGGCTCATCGTGGGCTCCGCGTATTCTCAGGTCCGGCTGACTGCTGCCGAGTGTGCTCATTCCGAGTATGCGTGCTGCGGGCTGCGACAATTTACCGCATTGTGGCTTTCGCGATCGCCGCTATCGTTTCGATTGTACGAGAAGTGAAGGGGCTGTCGAATATGCGACGCCTGCCTGGCGATCGGAGGGCCATCCCAGCATGTCATATTCCAACGCAAAGCGTCGTCGAGCAAGTACGTGCCACTGCGGTCCGCTGGGCTTTACCCTGATCGAGCTCTTGGTCGTGATCGCCATCATTGGCCTGCTGGTTGGTCTGCTCTTGCCCGCGGTGCAGGCGGCGCGCGAGGCGGCGCGGCGAACCACCTGTGTCAGCAACTCGAAGCAACTGGCACTGGCCGTGCAGATGTTCGCCAGCGCGAACTACGGATGTTTGCCCCCCTGCAATTTCTACCGGGTCGTCAACGGCCAGCCCCTCAATGCGGCCCAAGGCAGTGCCTTCTACGCGATGTTGCCGTTCTACGAAGAAGAAGCCCTGTTCAGCAGCTACACGCAGAACCGGCCCGACGCGGGATATCTGGGCGCCCAGCTTGTGCCGCTGCCGGTGCAAACGTGTCCGTCGGACCCGACGCAGATCGGCGGGCTGGCAACCATGGATGGCAAAACAGCCACCGGCAATTACACGATCAATACCGTGCTGTTCGGGGCCAATGGCACGTGGGGCCTGCAAGGGCAATCGTCGCCCTATAAATTCGGGAAGATTCCCGACGGAACCAGCAAGACCATTTGCCTGACGGAGTGCGGCGGCTGTTTTCCCGCCTATCCCAGCGTGGACCCGCAATCCGGGACGTTGGAAAACTGGATGTCCTGGCCCTACCCCTGTTATACGAACACGCTCGGTTGCTATTGGCCGAACCCTGACGAGTTGCCCGGCCAGCCGAATTTCATCCCCTATTCAGCCACCAGCGGGTATCCGCTGCCGCAGATTGGCACTACGCCGCTATCGGCCAATCCGAACCTGTGTCAAAGTTACCATCCGGGCGCCATGAACATCGCCATGATGGACGGCAGCGTTCGCCAGATCAACGACGACATCAGTCAAAGCAATTGGAACTTTGCGCTCGACCCGGCCGACAGCCAATTGTTCGATGCGAGCTGGTGAGGCTGGCGAGAATCGCAACCGCCGGGATCCCGCGACCGCTACGCCCCGCGCTCAGTCCGACCGATGCTGGGTCGTAGGCTCAGGTGGAACGGCCATGATCCGGCGTTGAATTCGGGAGCCGGCGATTGAGGCCCTTGGCGCTGACGACTTGCTGGTGGCGTGTCCGGTCTTCGATTTCGGGATCCGCGCACGCGCGCCGTACCAGATTTCCAGGCCTTGACGTGTTGCGACGCCCCTTCGTCCCAAGACCGCCAGCCGGCATGACAAACGCAGGACTTCCCACAGCGAATGCACGCGCAATTTCCGCCCGGAGGTCAATACCGTCTCCCGCAAAACAACGAAGTGACCTTGCCGCCGGAGCGCCCGGCTCATGACGGCTTCTTCCGCTGCGTAGAGCGACTCATCGAAACCCCCGGCAGCCTCAAAAGCTGGCCGCGTGCAGAAGAGAAAACAGCCACTCGCCAGGCGGGCCACCCGATACACCGGCCGCAGCGACATTACTAACAGCCGGCCCCAGAACGGCAGGCGGCCGTCGAACCGTAATTCGCAACCGCCGCCGGCGGCACCGTCATGAATTGCTTGCAGCGCAGCCCGAACGACCGCCGCATTGACTACGGTGTCCGCGTCCACAAAGATCAACAGATCGCCCTTTGCTTCGCGGGCTCCGGAGTTGCGGGTTGCTGCGATCTGCCGGTGAGCGACCTGGACGACGCGCGAGCGTGTTCTTCCGCCACGGCGGCTGTTCGATCCGTCGAAGCATCGTCGGCCACGATCAATTCGTAGCGCTCGCCGACCGCCTGAGCGGCGGCGTGCAAGGCCAGCAAGGTAGGCCCCAAAAGAACTTCTTCGTTGTAGGCCGGCACGATAAACGAAATCACCTGCGCTCACCTTCGTCGTTGTTCACCGGTGGGCGAAGACGCCCCAATGCCAGGCCCACAAATGGCAGCCCACTAGAAGCCGAGCGGCTAACCCCCGCTTATGAATCGCCCCAAGGCATTGTACCGCGGGCAAGCCTCGAGCAACCAATCCCGATGGGGCGGCTTCGCCCGACAGCATCGGGTCGGCAAGATGCGGGGCCGCGCGTCACGTCGCTCAGAATCGCAGTAGCGCGCAATCGCGGAGATCGGCAGGAAAGTTCTCACCGTGACCGATCCCCTCGACGGATTCGTAACATCAAGAGTCCGCCGCGAGCTGCGAAGGCGCCTCTTGACGGGATTCGAACTTTTCGGCTTCTGTGGCGCAGTACTTCTCCGGCCAACGGCGAGTTTCCTCGAGCGAGTCGCCCGTTTCCAGCAGGCTCTTGAGGCTGGCCAGGATCAGCGGCCATCCGCCGGATACGGCTTCGATCAGTTTTGAATCGGGCCGGTCGCTCTCGTGAATCACCGTGAGCTTGACCGTTTCGCCCTGCGGCTCGAGCTCGTAGGTCATGCGTGAATGGCCCTCCTCGCGCATCTCGGGCCTGAATTCGTTGCGCCATTTCAGGACTAACCGCTTGTGCGGCTCAATTTCCAGGATTTCGCCGCTATCGGCGACACGCCCATCGGGAATCATGATTCGCCACGAGGCCCCGACTTTCCACTGCGATTCCTGCCAGGTTCCCACCCAGTACCGGCGGGTGAACTCGGGGTCGATCAGCGCCTGCCAAAGTTTCTCCGGCGTGGTGCGAATGTAGGTCACGTAAACGAATCGCGAATCAGCCATCGCTTCCTCCTTCCAGTTGTTTCTTGAGCTCGGCCAGGACGCGAAGCTGGCCCCGCTCGAATTTGCGAATCCAGCGCTCGGCGACCTCGTGGATTGGCACCGGGTTGAGATAGTGCAACTTTTCGCGGCCCCGCCAAAGAACGACCACCAGGTTCGCCGCCTCCAACACCGTCAGGTGCTTGGTCACCGCTTGCCGGGTCATGTCCAAGTGTTCGCAAAGCTGTCCGAGCGTTTTCCCATTGTCCGCACGCAAGCGGTCGAGCAAAAGTCGGCGACCCGGATCGGCGAGGGCCTTGAACACGTTGTCCATTTCGGAGTCCACAGGCTTATTATGCAACCATTTGGTTGCACGTCAATCGCGATCAATCCGTCGAGGGAAACAGAGGGACGCGGCGGCGCCCTCCCGCCGCGATGAATGACACAAAGACAATTGTCTGGTAAATCGGCCGGAAGGCGGGCACGGGCGGCGGCAAGTCGCTAGAGTAGAGCGTATTCCCGCCCAGTTATTCCTGCCCAATCATTCCTACCCAATCATTCCTACCTTGCGGAGGCAGTGCGATGGATTGTCGGCAACCAGCGCGGCGCTGGCTTGGATTGCTTGTGGCAGCCTGGGTGGCTGCGCCACTTTCGGCCCGGACGGCCGACGCCCCCTTGCGCGGCCTGATCGACGCCGAAATCGCCAACGTCTGGCAGCGCGAGAAAGTCACGCCCGCCGGACCCTGCGACGACGCCACGTTTTTGCGGCGGGTGTATCTCGACCTGTGCGGCATCATTCCGACCGCCGACGAAGCCAAAGCATTTCTGGACGACGCTTCTCCCTCCAAGCGGGCGGACCTGATCGACCGGTTGCTCGACCATCCGCGCTATGGCCTGCATCAGGCCGACGAGTGGGATATGCTGCTCTTCGGCCGCAATCCTCCCGGCTACGAAGCGCCGAACCGGGAAGGCTTCAAACGCTGGCTGCAGGGCGCGTTTTCCGGAAACATGCACTACGACGATTTGGCCCGGGCACTGCTGAAGGCCGAAGGGAACACGGCCGAACAAGGGGCGGCGATGTACCTGGTGCAATACGATCGTCATCCCGAAGATGCGGCCATGGCGGTCAGCCAGACGTTTCTCGGCGTGCAGTTGCAATGCGCCCGCTGCCACGATCATCCCTACGAGAGCTGGACTCAGCGCGACTTTTACGGCATGGCCGCGTTCTTCGCCCGGTTGCAAATGGTGAAAGCCGGCAAGACCAGGCTGGAAGACAAGGAAATCGAAAAGGTTTTCGTGGGCGAGCTGAATACGGGCGATGTCAAATTCACCGGCCCGGCCAAGGACTCCAAACCGGGGCAAAAAGGCGAACCGATCCCTCCCAAGTTTCTGCTCGCCGCGGCGCTGGACGAGCCCGATTTTTCGGCCGAGTACAAGGAGGAAAAGCGCATCCCGGACGGCCAGCCACCGCCGCCGCCGAGATTCTCGCGCAAGGACAAGCTGGCCGAATGGGTGACATCGCCGGAGAATCCGTACTTTGCGCGGGCGGTGGCCAATCGGGTGTGGGCGCAATTCCTCGGTCGCGGCCTGGTTCATCCGGTCGACAACATGAGCGAATCGAACAAGCCCAGCCACCCGGAATTGCTCGCCGCGCTGGCGAAAGAACTGGTCGCGCACCAATTCGATTTGAAGTGGTACATCCGCGAACTGCTCAACAGCCAGACCTATCAAGCGGCTTCGACGGGCGAAGTGGCCGAAGCCAGGCCGCGGTGGTTCGAGCGGGCTCGCACGCGACCGCTGTCGGCGGAAGAATTGATCGAGTCGTGGCGCGTGGCGACCAACTTCGACGTCATCGCCCAGCGCAAGCCGAACGAACACAAAGGCCGCTTCTATGGAATTACGTTCGATTATGTCCGTCGCTATTTCGGCGAGCCCAACAATGGCGTCGGCGATTTCCAAGGCGGCTTGCACGAGCATCTGTATCTGAACAACGGCGAGCTGGGTCGCTTGATCACCTCGGAAAAAGACGGCTTGCTCGATCAGTTGTCCAACTCGGCCGAGCCTTGGGACGCGCGCATTGAGCGGCTGTACCTGGCGGTGCTGAGTCGTCGTCCCAGCGAGGAAGAGCGGGCCAGGTTCAGCGAGTTCTGCGACGTGAATGAGAAGAACCAGCAGCAGCAGCGCGTGCAGCAATCGATTTGGGTGTTGGTGACGTGTAGCGAATTTCGATTCAGCCATTAGCAGCGGCCTGCGGGTTCCAGCCCAGGAGTAGCCATGAATCCTTATTGCCCAGGCCACGAACATTTTTCACGCCGGCGCTGCTCAAGGGCTTGCTGGCCACCGGGGCCGGGACGACGGTCGCCAATTGGGGCGGCTTGTTTGCTTCGCCGGCCCGGGCCGACGAAGTGATTAGGAATCAGAAGCGCTGCATCCTGCTCTGGATGAACGGCGGCGCCAGCCAATTCGAAACCTTCGACATGAAAGTCGGGCGGCCGACCGGCGGCCCTTTTCGACCGATCGCGACCAACGTGGTTGGCACGCAAGTCAGCGAGCTGCTGCCCAAGATGGCACAGCAGATGGACAAGCTGACGGTGATTCGCTCGATGCGCACATCGCAGATCGATCATCCGGGCGGCATCCACCTGATGCACACCGCTTATTCCGAGGCGGCGAACATTCGTTTTCCCGAGCTGGGCGCAGTGATCGCCAAATACCTCGGCCGCGCGGGTTCCTCGCTGCCCAACTTCATCAAGATCGGTTCCAACGGCAATTCGGGCAGCGGCTTCCTGGGACCGCAATACCAACCTTTCGCCATGGGGCACGACGGCCGTTTGCCGGAGTTCGCCCAATCGCACCTGGAACCGGCGGTCGAAGAACGCCGCAACGCGCTGCGGCAATTCGTCGAAGATCAATACGCAGTCCGGCATCGGGCCGAGACGGCCCGGATGCATCGCGAGGCATACGACAGCGCTCGCCGTTTGCAGAGTGCGCTGGCCACCTTCAAGATCGACGAGCAGTGGCAAAAGTACGAGCCGCTGTACGGGGACAGCTTTTTCGGCCGCAACTGCCTGCTGGCTCGGCAACTGGTCGAAGCCGGCGTGCCCTTCGTGGAAATCGGCCACAGCGGCTACGACACGCACGCCGACAATTTCACCGGCCATAAGGGACTCTTACCGCCCATGGATCAAGGTTGGGCCGGCCTGCTCACGGATCTTCACGAGCGCGGGCTGTTGGCCGGCACACTGGTTGTCTGGATGGGCGAGATTGGCCGCACGCCGCAAATCAACAACCGCGCCGGCCGCGATCATTATGTCCGCGCCTGGAGCACGGTGCTGGCCGGGGGCGGCGTCAAAGGCGGCCTGGTCTATGGCGAGACCGACAAGGACGGCCACGACGTTACTTTGGGCGAAGTGACCGAAGGGGACTTTTTCGCCACGATTTATCAGACGCTGGGCATCGATCCGACGAGCGAGAATTTCGCCGGTTCGCGCCCCGTGCCTGTCGCGCCCTTTGGGTCGAAGGTGGTCCAGGACGTGTTGGTGTAAGCCGACGTTTTCCAGCTACGCGATCGGAGACCCAGGCAACGGCTGGCTAAGAATCTGCCGTACGAAGAAAGATGCCCGAATACAAACCCGACCAAATCCGTCCGCTGTGGAAGCTGGCATTCGAAGGCTCGTGGCCGGTGGCCGTGGCTTTTGCCGGTTCGTCGCGGCGGATCATTGCCGGCAACCAGGACGGCGCGCTCGTCGAGTGGGAGCTGCCGGAAACGCCTGTCGCCGCCAAAGTGAAAGACGAAAACGGAAAAGAGGTCGACGGTTTCGAATCGCCGCTGCCCACTCGGCAACTCGTGGGCCATTCCAATACGGTGATGCACGTCGTGCCGACGGCCGGCGGCAATACGCTGTTCTCGGCCGGCTACGATCGGACGGTCTGTGTCTGGGATCTGGATGCGGCCGCGTCCGGTGAGTCCGAATTGGTGCTCGATCGAGAAACCCGGGCCCGCGCGGCCAAACGGGTTGAAGAGAAAAAGCGGCCGGAGATTCTCGATGCTCCGGGCGTAAAGCTGCCCACGATTGCGCCGCTGGCCACGCTCGCCGACCATAAGGATTGGATCAGCGCCCTGGGCATCTCGCGCTCCGGCCAGCGCGTTATCAGCGGCGACGACTCCGGCCTGGTGATCGTGTGGGATGCGAAAAGCCGGCAAAAGATCGGTTCCTGGCAGTGCCCGGGCGTGGCATGGGTCATCGCGGCGGCACTCTCCGCCGACGGCGAGACGGCTGCGGTGTCGCAATACCGCCGCAAAGGAGGCGACTTCAACAACTATCCGGCCGGCCTGCGGATCTTCAAGGTTGCCGACGGCAGCGTGCAACTCGACGTGCTGGCCACGCTTTACCCCAAGGAAAAGAACCCGCCCTATCAGTATCAATACGAGTACCACGAGTTCGTGGCCGAAGGACTGGTGGCGCTGGCGTTTTCCCCGGACGGCAAGCTGCTGGCCGTCGGCCAGGGCGGCGAAGGGGGCGCGGGAAAGGTCCACTTCCTGGAGACCGAGACCGGGAAAGTCGTGCGCTCGGTCGCCGGCCACAAGTATGGCGTCACCGACCTTGCGTTCACATCCGACGGCAAGTACCTGTTCTCGGCCGGTCGGGACACGCGATTCCGGATCACCCGGGTGGAAGACGGCGGCGAGGTCGCCGTGATCGGCCAGGAGCGGGGCGGCCAGTTCACCGATTGGCTGGCGTCGATTGCTTTCTCGCCCGACGAGCGCCGTCTTGCCGCAGCCGACATCGCGGGCTTCGTGCAAGTGTGGGACCTGGCGTGAGTCGTTCGGCGGGGCCGATTTCGAAGGAACCTTTGGTTGACGGATCACCCTGATCGCGGCTGAAACGATGACTCGGCGCGACGGCCACCCGATCATCGCCCTGCCGCAGGAGCCGCTGCGCGCTGTGCTCGACAAATACCAGCGACTCGCGCCGAGGCCATGATGATCCCCCGCGAGACCAACGAGTAATGGAGAAGAGGATGTCTGGCATTCCTGACCCGAGAAGCATCTTGGCAATCGTGTTGCTTTCGGTCGTGCCCATCGCCGCCGCGACGCGTCGATCGGCCGCGGATGGACCGGAACCGGCCAAGGCGGCCAACCGATCAACCACCGAGCCAGTCAATTCGGTCTTGGACAATCTCAAGCCGGGAGAATGGTTCGAGGTGCCCGATTCGCACCTCGAGGCCGTGGCGGCGCCAGTTTCGAAATTCCCTTGGCTGGGCGGCAGTTCCGGGGTCGCGGGAGTCGTAACCTGCTGGTGCGGCGGCGCGTTCGACTCGCAGCGCGACAGGCTGTACTTGGGGCCGGGCGGCGGTCACGCCGGCTACAACGGCAACGAAGTCTACGCGTTCGATCTGAACGACTTGAAATGGCGGCGGCTGAACGACCCCGATCCGGTCATCCCCGGCACCGAATACACGGACCTCAACAAAGCGCCGTTTGCCATGCACACGTACGATGGCCTGGATTATCTGCCGCCCCCCGTCGATCGCTATGTGGTGGTGGGCGGCTGGAATACGCCCCGAACGTATGCCCTGAACCCGGACGAGCCGGACCATTGGGAAGTGCATCCGGACCACGGCACTGGCCGCACGGGCGACATCAGCGCGGTGGACCCCGTCTCCGGACTGCTCTGGCTGAGCACTCCGACCACGTTTGGAAAGCTCAGCCAATTCGATCCCTTGACCCACCAATGGACGTTGCGCGCAGCGCTTCGCCCGACCCGACCTATTACGAAACCGCGGACGTCGACTGGAAGCGCGGGCTGCTCGTTTCGTGCGGGCACGGCAAGGTGAAAACCTGGCGATTGAAACCCATCCCGGCGGCAATCGACTTTAAGGAAATCCACACGACCGGCGGCGCGGAGATCGTCGACAGCAGCAGCCCGGGCTTTTGCTATGTGCCGCTGATCGACAAGTTCGTGGCCTGGTTCCAAGGCGCCGACGTCTACACGCTCGACCTGGACACGAAAAAATGGACGAAGCATTCGCCGGCAGCAGGGAACAAGGTGACGCCGGGACCGGCCGACCAATGGGGCACGTTCGGGCGATTCCGCTACGTAGCCTCGAAAAACATCTTCGTGCTGTACAACTCGGTGAAGCAGAATGTGTTCATCTATCGTTTGACGGCCGACCGGCCAAACGTGATTACCGGCGTCGCGGCGACGGTGGTCAAGAAACAGGTGGAGACGGACATTCCGACCGCCGCGCTTACCGTCGAAGCGATCTACGCGGACGGCACACGCAGGAACGTCACCGACCAGGCCTGGTATTTTTCGCAAGATCCTGCGATTGCCCGGGTCGCCCCGCGCGGAGGCGGCGTGATCGAAGGAATCGCCCAGGGTGCGGCGCGAATCCGAGTCGCCTACTCCGACCCGGCGTTCAGTCGTGGCTTTTCCGAAGAAGTCACGGTCAACGTCAGGGACATTCTCCCCGACGCGACGCTGGATTCGATCGAGGCCAGGTATCACAAACTGACGATCCCACGGGGCGAAAGTTTCCGGCTCCAGGTCGCCGGTTCGTACACGCGCGGCAAAGACCGCTTCACGCGGCCATGCACCGCCGCAGTGAGGTGGACTTCCGCGGATCCGGCAGTAGCGTCCGTTTCCGACGGGATCATCAAAGCGACTGGCCGCGGGGGCCCCGTCACAATCACTGCCGCCTACCAAGGCCGGACCGACACGTCCCAGGTCACGGTTTCCGAGGTGCCGGTCGTCCAGCGCATCCGGTTCCAAGTCAAAGACTCGCCGCCGCGCAGCGGTTGGCAAGCGGAAAACGGCCAACGGTACAGCGATGCGCGCGGCTTTGGATGGATCAGCCTCAATAACATGTCGCTGCGCGATGATCGCAACAGCGCCAAAAATTTCCTGCTCAGGAGTTTCGTCAGCGGGGCCCAGGAAAATCAGTTCAAAGTGAAAGTCCCCCAGGGACCCTACGTGGTGCGGATCGCGATGGGAGACGCCGATTATGGGGCGAATCCATTCGAGTGCTGGACGGCCCTGGGAACCGAAACGCTGGTGTATTACCAGGGGCACGCCAATAACTTGGCCACCCGGATCGTTCAGGCCGGCGACGACGGACTTGTCTTTACGGTCAAGGGACCGATCAACTATCTGATCTTGGCGCCGGTCGGTGTCGACCTGGATAAGTTCGCCGACGACGAACCGAGGGAAAACGAGAAATGACGCGGCTTCGAAGCGGTCGTCGCGTCGTCCGGTAATGTCAGCGCCTATTTCTGCCATCTTGCCGGCGACAACTCGGACACGGCGTCATCGGGGCCTGGCGGCACGAGAATTCGCAAAGTGCCGACCGACGGCGAACCGATCGGCGAGTGATTGTAGTTCGCGCCCGGTCGGCCCGCCCGTCGTCGACTCAGGCTACGACGTCCTGGGCCACGTGGCCGGCAAGGTCGGTCAGGCGGATTTCGCGGCCGCTGTATTGATAGGTCAGCTTGGTGTGATCCAAGCCCAGCAAGTACAGCATCGTGGCATGCAGGTCGTTGATGTGCATCGGGTTTTCGACTGCCGCGCTGCCGTGCTCGTCGGTCGTGCCGTGGCGGTACCCGCCTTTGACGCCGCCGCCGGCCATCCACATCGAGAAGCCCTTGTTGTTGTGGTCGCGGCCGTCCGGGTTCTGAGCCGACGGCGTGCGTCCGAATTCTCCACCCCAAACGACCAGCGTATCTTTGAGCATGTCGCGCTGTTTCAGGTCGGCCAGCAGCGCGGCAATCGGCTTGTCGATGGCATGGGCGTTGGAGGTCAGCTTGGCGCGGAGGTTGTTGTGCTGGTCCCAGCCGTTCATGCCCAGTTCGATGAAGCGGACTCCGCGCTTCGGCGAAGCGGCGGGCGAGCAGGCATTGCCGGCCGAATCGGTTCGTGCCCCTTTGGGAAATGCCGTAGGCCTCGAGCGTGGCTTGCGATTCGGACGACAGGTCCATGATCTCGGGAATGACTCCCTCCATGCGAAACGCCAGCTCGTAGGATTCGATCACGCCTTCGAGTCCCGGATTGACCTTGTCCATCTTGAGTCGTTCCTGGTTCAGCGCCGCCAGCAGATCGAGTTGCTTGCGTTGAAGTTCAGCGGTGAGCCGGGGATTCTCGATATCGGCCACCTGGCTCTTGCGACTGTCGCCCCCTCCGATTCCGTCGATCTTGGTGGCCTGAAAGGAGGCCGGCAGAAAGGAGCTGCCGTAGCTCTGGGCACCGCCGGCCGGATTGATGGTGATGAAGCCGGGCAGTTCCGTGTTCTCGGTTCCCAGGCCGTAAACGGTCCAAGCCCCCATCGAGGGCCGGGGAAAGCGGAAATTGCCGGTGTGCATCAGGATGGTCGCCTGCGGGTGGACGGCGGCGTCGGTGTACATGCTGTTGAGCAGGCACAAGTCGTCGGCGTGTTCGGCCAGGTTGGGAAAGATCTCCGGAAACCACAGCCCGCTCTGGCCATGCTTGGTGAATTTGAAGGGCGACTTGAGCAATTTCCGTCCCTTGCCCTTGCCGTCGATCGTCTTGCCGTCGTCGGCCTGCAACCGCGGCTTGTAGTCGAACGTGTCGACGTGCGAAGGAGCGCCCTGCATGAACAGGAAGATCACGCGCTTGGCTCGCGGCTTGAAATGCGGCGGTCGCGGAGCCAGCCCATTGCCCGCGGCGGCGGTCGACGCTGCGGCGCAGAGATCGGCCAGGGCCAGGTAACCGAAACCGCAGGCGGCCGTCTTGAGCAATTGGCGGCGGGAGAGGAATGCCGGGAAGTTGTCGGAAATCATGGTCGTGGCCCTTTCGCCGGAACCGTCGAACGCTGGCGGAGTATCCATTGTTTCCTTCGCGCTCGCCGCAAGAAACGCCGCCAAAGACACAGGCGCCGTGGCGCAATTCATCATTCAGTACACGTATCGAAATTCGCCTGACGCCAAACAACGTCTGGCAAAAATAAGTCCAGGCCGCGACCTGGGGATTGCCTTTCTTGTCGGCCTCGGCGAGCGATTTGCGGAATTCAGCCAAAAACTGGCTCACATTGGCGCGCTCGCTGGAGCTGGGCGGCCGGCCAATGGCCAGGCGATAGGCCCAGGCGATGCGGCCGTCCTGGTCGAGCCCTTGTTGATCCAAAACACGCCGGGCCAACTGCCCGGCTTGCTTGAGCACGAACGGATTGTTCATCAGATACAGGGCCTGGGTCGGCACCGTGGTGACGTCGCGCTTGCCGACGATCAGGTTCGGATCGGCCATGTCGAACACTTGCAACGAGTCGGGCACCACGCCGCGCGGGATCGGCAAGTAGACGCTGCGCACGTTGCGCCCCTGAAGCTTCTTCACTGCCGCCAACTTTGTCGTTGCCCAATTCCATGATCGGCGACGCCGCGGGCGGCGTCAGGTCAAGCTGTCCGCTGACCACCAACATGGCATCGCGGATCTCCTCGGCGTCCAACCGGCGCGGCTCCATCCGCCACAGCAGGCGATTGGCCGGATCCTTTTCGTAGTTGGCCGCGTTGTGCTGGCTGCCCAGTCGATAGGTCCGGCTGAGGACGATCGAGCGGATCAAGTCTCTTGACCGACCATTTGTCTTCGATGAACTGGACCGCCAGCATATCGAGCAGCTCGGGATTGCTGGGCTCGTTTCCCAGCGCCCCGAAGTTGTCGACCGTATCGACCAGCCCCTGTCCGAACAGGTGCTCCCAAACGCGGTTGACCATTACCCGGGCCGTCAGCGGGTTGTCCTTGCTGGCGATCCAGCGGGCCAGTTCCAGCCGTCCGCTGTGCCGCGGCGGAATCTGCGCGCTGGCCTGAGTCTTGAGCACGGTCAACACGCCGCGCGGCACTTCGGCCCCTGGCTTATCCAGCTCGCCGCGCTCCAGCACGTTGCAATTGTCCGGCGAGTCGGCATCGCGCA
Organism: uncultured Planctomycetia bacterium; assembly: GCA_963699445.1. Classification (GTDB taxonomy): domain Bacteria; phylum Planctomycetota; class Planctomycetia; order Pirellulales; family PALSA-1355; genus CAWCAX01. The sequence continues at coordinate 286,436 of CAVOTX010000007.1, read as the reverse complement.
CTCCCATGGCCATCTCGCCAATCATCGGAACGCTCTCCAACTCGTCCAGACGCTCTTGCAGCTTCTTGATTTCCTCCCGAGTTTTCTTGGGATCAAGCGGTGCGACGTTGGGGTTGCGCTGCTGGCGGCCGCGGCGCTGGCGGTTTTGGGCCTGGCGAGATTGCTTTTGTGGCGGCGCGGAGTGCATCGATTCGTGCTTCGAGCTGTCCGATCTCCGTTTGCCGCGACGTTTGCTCCTGAAGCTGCTGCTGCGTGGCCTTGATCTGTTTGGCGAACGACTGGCAGAGCGTCAGCAGGCGCCGGTCGCTGGCCGTCTTCTTGCTCGGGGCGATTCCGGAAAGGTCTGCGTGCTGTGAAAGATTCCGGCCATTGCGTAATAGTCGCTGGTCGGGGATCGGATCGAATTTGTGGTCGTGGCAGCGAGCACAAGCCACGGTCATGCCCAGAAACGCGCGCGTCGTGACGTCGATCTGGTCGTCGATCTGGTCCATGCGGAACTGCTCGGGCTGCTTGACGTTGACGCCCTTGGGACCCATGGCCAACAAGCCGGTCGCGACGAGCAGTCGGTCGTGCTCGGCCCCGTCTTTTGCCGGCAGCAGATCGCCCGCCAGTTGCTCGATGATGAACCGGTCGTACGGCTTGTCGTGATTGAAGGCGTCGATGACGTAGTCGCGATAGCGCCAGGCATAGCGGTACGGAAGGTTTCGGTCCTTGCCGGTCGACTCGCCGTAGCGCACCACGTCGAGCCAATGCCGGCCCCAGCGCTCGCCGAAATGCGGCGAAGCCAGCAGCCGATCGACGACGGTCGCAAATGCGCCCGCGGATTTGTCGGCCACGAATGCATCGATCTCCTCCGGCGTCGGCGGCAAGCCGGTCAGGTCGAACGTCACGCGGCGGATCAGGGTCGTGCGGTCGGCGTCGGCGACCGGCTTCAGCCCGGCCTGCTCCTGCCGGGCGCGGACCAAGTCGATCGATCGGGCCTGCGGCCAGTTCGTGTCTCTGCGCGTCGGCGGCCGGACGACGCCTTGGGCGGCTGGAATGCCCAATAGCGACGGGCTTCGGCCAGGTCGACCTTGTTCTTGGGGTTTGCCGCCTTGCCGCTGCGCGGGTCGGGGGCTCCCATTTCGATCCCAGGCGACGAAATCGTCGATCACCTCGTCGGACAGTTTCCCCTTGGGGGGCATTTCCAGCCCTTCGTAGCGGATGGCTTCGATCAGCAGGCTGTCGTCGGCATGTCCGACGACCACCGGCGCCCCGAATCGCCCCCTTGCGCATTCCGTCGCGGGTGTCGAGCACCAGGTGGCCTTTCGCCTTGGCCGGATCGCCGGAGTGGCACTCGTAGCAGTTGATGCACGAGCACGGGCCGAATTCGGTTCTCGAAGAAATCGGCGCCTTCTTTCGAGGGCCGCTGCTCCGCGGCCTTAGGCGCTGCGGCCGCGGCGAGTGGCATCAGTCCGCCGGCCGCCAGCCAGGCCATTGCCGCGCAGATCGACGCCAGCCGGGCCACCCGGCAAGATATCGGCGCGATGCGTTCGCAGACTCGATTCTTGCTCATCTTGTCGAGCAGGTAATTCGCGGCTGCCATGAAGACTCCCTTTTTCACGCTCCCCCAATTGTACACCGTGTGAAAAAAAGGGAGGACTCCAATTCAACACCGCGGCGTTCGCGAGGTTCTGCCGTGCGCGGCAGTGGGTCGGCATGCGTCAGGGCGATTCGGCGGGCAAGTCCCGTGCAGGCATCGTCTTGCCAGCCAAGGTCCGGGACGGGGCGGGACAAAATCCATGCCCACGGTCGCCCCCTGCCGCGCAGACCGGGCTGCCAGGCATTGCGGCTCCGGAAAACCGGGGCAGGCACTGCGAAGCGACGCAAACTTGCCGAGAAACCTGCATGTTCGCCTGGACTTGAGCCGCTTGCGTAGCGGCCGGACCAGGCACATCAAACCCGGCGAGAGCCAACCGGCAAGCGGTTTGCCGCCTGCCGGTGAAGCTCTCGGACGACCGGGTGCCGCGAATTAGCGATGATGTCCGCCACCGCCGCCACCACCGCCGCCGTGGCCGCCTCCGGCCGGCGTCCCGCCGCCACTCTTGCCCTTGCCTGAGCGGGACGACAGGTTTGCCGGATGCGTGCCGCCGCCGTGCGCCTTGTGGGCGGCCTCGTTGCGCTCATGGCGGGCCTTATCCAACTCGTGACGATCGTGATTGGCCTCGTGCCGATCGTGACGTGCGTCGCGCTCGTCATGTCGCAAGTCGTGTTCGTCGTGTTGCAAGTTGCGTTCGTCCTGCGCCAGATTGTGGGCATCCTGGGCCCGAGCCGCCGGGCTCGAAGCGCTGCTGAGTGCCTGACGGTCGCTTTGCAGTTTGCTTTCCTCGCGGCCGATGCTTCGCTCGTCGCGACCGATGGCGCGGCGGTCTTGTCCAAGGTCGCGGCGGTCGCGGTTCAAGTCGTGGCGATCGCGATTGACTTGCTGCTGATCTTTTCCTAACGCCTTGTTCGCGGTCGAGCCGGCCGACTTCGCGCCATTAGCGCCGCTGGCCGAACCTTTCCAGCCGGCACCCGTCTTCGCGGCGTTGCTGTTGCCCGTCGCGGCAGACGAAGCGGCGCCGAAGCGCCGCCAGTGTTTGTCGGGCTCGCCGCACCGGCGGCGGTCGACGAATTGGAATTCGAGGATTGCCCGGCCAGTGCCTGGTTGCGCTGCTGGCGGGCGGCATCCAACTGGCGCCGATCTTGATTCAGCTCGTGGCGATCGAACCGCCGGTCGTTCTCGTCGTGCCGCAGGTCGCGGGAATCGCGGTTCAAGTTCCGTTCATCGCGGGCGATGTCGCGCTCGTCGCGAGCCCGGGCGGCTGGATTCTTGTCATGGGCCAGGTCGCGCTCGGCGCGCGACAGGTTGTTTTCGTCGCGGCCGATGTTTCGCTCGTCGCGGCCGATGGCTCGCCGGTCTTGTCCGAGGTCGCGACGCTCGGCGCCCGTCTCGCGCCGATCACGATTGACCTGCTGCTGATCTTTTTGCAAGGTCTTGTTGCCAGCCGAACCGGCAGACTTCGCGCCGGCGGCCGGAGATTTCGCGCGGCGGCAGTATTGGCGGGGCTGTTATTGCCGACGGGGTTGTTGCCGGTCGCTGCGGACGAAACTGCTCCCGGGGCGGCGCCGGTCGTGTTGGCCGCGCTCGGCGAACCGGAACCGGCCGATGCGTTGCCGCCGGTCGGGGCATTGGAGTTCGAGGATTGTCCGGCCAGCGCCTGGTCTGCGCTGCTCGCGGGCGGCATCCAATTGGCGCCGATCTTGATTCAGCTCATGCCGATCGAACCGCCGGTCGTTTTCGTCGTGCCGTAATTCACGGGAATCGCGGTTCAAGTTCCGTTCGTCGCGGGCGATGTCGCGCTCGTCACGTGCCCGGGCGGCCGGATTCGTGTCGTGGGCCAGGTCGCGGCTCGGCGCCTGCAGTTTGCTTTCCTCGCGGCCGATGTTTCGCTCGTCGTGCCGGACGTCGCGGCGGTCTTGATCGAGATTGCGGCGCTGGGCGTTCGTTTCACGCCGATCGCGATCGACGGTCCGCTGATCCTTGCCCACGGTCCCGGCATTGTTTGCGGCCGCGGGGGCGGCTGACGCCTGTGCCGGGCTGGTGGACGAAGCCGAAGAGCTGCCCGCCGGCGGATTGTTCGAGGTTGTTTGCGCGGCGGCCGAACCGATGCTGCTCGTTACGGCGATAACGGCAAAGAGCAAGAATCGCATGACAGTCTCCTGAAAGGAAAAGAAGTGAGAAGCGCCGAACGGGTCATCGATTCGGCCTTCAACAGGAACCTTATGTCAATTCCGCAGCGGCTGTCGGCCGGAAGACGGCAATTTCTCTTCGCCCGGGACGATCCGTGGCAGGGCTGTAACGAGCATGCCGAAGATGCCGGCGGCCGCCGATGGTGGGCCGAGCCGAGGCGGGGCGACCGGCGGCCTGCCATTTCGCCCGTCGCTCGGCGGCGGGTAGCTCCGGCTCAGCGGCCCGCGACCTCCGACACGGCGAGGGTGCATGCTGCCGGTCCTGTCCGGTGCGAGCGGCTCGAAAGGCTCGTGCCCGGATGGGCCGACCGGCTGGAAAAATGGGTCGTCGGCGCCCGGCGGCCCCAGGGGCCCCGGTTCGCGATCCTGCGAAAATCGCCTTGCCGCTGGGTGCCCAAGGGGTCGTTCACCGGCGATCCACCGTTCGCAGGCAACGACCCTCAGCGGCTCGCGGCCCCCGGCCGTTGGTGGGGAAAATCCGGGTCGCATTGTCTTTTTCCACGGTTCGGACGTAATATTAAGGCGGTGGAAAGAGGCAAATTTTCACTGCTCGGCGATGCGATATTTCGCCGGGCGATCGATGGCACCGCGATGGGGGTGCCGAAAAGCGTAGGGAGTTGGTAACTGCCGCGTGGGCCACGCCCACGCGGACTGCGACGCGAGGCATTGCAGCCTGGCCGTCGTTCTCCCGACGGTCGTCGCAGGCTTGGGTCTAGTTGAAAGGTGGAGGTAGACCTATGCGATGCTTGATGAAGAGTTTGTTTGTGGTGGTGGTGGCGTGCGGTGCTGGAGTTGTTCTTGCCGGCCCGCTGGACAAGAATGCCGCTTCGAAGGCGAACGGCGACATGGTGGGCCAGGCGAGTCAGGCCCAGGCGGTCCGCGCCGGCAACGCGTATCGCAGTTTCAGCTACAGCCCGGCGCCGCAGGCGCCCGCGGCACCGCGAGTTGCCGCAGCGACACCGGCTCCGCCCGTCCAAGCGGCTCCAGCCGCTCCGGCGCGCCGCTACTCGTATCAGCCGCAAGCGGCGGCTCCCCGGTACTATGGCAATGGGCAGGCAACCCAGCCGGGCTACTTGCGCGTCGACAAGAAGGTTCTCAGCTACTGAGCCGGAACTCGCACGCGCGGGTCGACGTAGTCGATGCCACGTGCGGCGTCGGAGTGCTCCTCGCGGAGCGTCCGGCGCTGCGCGTGGCATCGATCGTTTTCGAAAAGCGCCATTGTGCGTCCGCGGCGCAGCGAACAGCAAGCCGGCGCGGCCGAAGTGGTCGCAATGCGGATCGCGGCGCGCAGGCAGAGTCGCCGGGTCACGGGAAATTCGTCCTCGACTCTGGGACTCTGCCCTGAGACTCTGTTCAGGGACTCTGTCGCTCCTCCCACCGACAGCTTGCCCGGGTGCGTCACCGTCGTTGACGGGCAATCGAGGTGCGGCTCTGCTTTTGGCCTTTCGGCGCGCCGTAGCGCCGCGGCCGTCGGTCGCCGGCCAACGGGCCGACGTTGCCCCCGTCGGCGCCCCTGTCGGCAAATACCACTTTGTTCTGGTTTTATTGCCGCTTTCGACCGCGCCTCGGCGAGCGGCAAGACGTCGCGCATGCCGCTCGGCGGCCGATTCAGGGGCAAGCCTGTCGCGCGCTGGTGATTTGGAGCGCGCGACCGCTTGTCGATGGCGTTGCAATCGCGCGACGGCGTGGCCCATGCGGCGCGAAGCGCGGCGGCGCAGCGGTTGCGGTGCGCGTGTCAGCAATCGCTCGGCCGCGTCTGGGACTGTTGGTCCGCGGCACTACGGATTTCCCGCGATAGAAAATGCGATCGCCATCCATAGAGAAAACAGCAGCGCAATGTGCCGCGGTCAAGATTGACAATTTCAGAGAGCGCCGCCTGCGCGCGGGCGCGCCGGCCAGCGCAACGCGCACTTCGCGAGCAGCGCTGCCTGAGGATCGAGCAGCGCGCTGCTCGCAGGCTGAGAACATTCAGTCTGCGAGCGTTATTTCTTCGGCACTCATAGACGAAACCTAAGTCGACTGCTGCAACAGCGTTGAAGTACACCGCGTCGACAAGCGAAAAAAAATTCGCGAGTTTCGGCCCGCAAATTGAATAAGAGGCCGCGGTGTCAATGTTTCGGTGGTCGCGCTCGATGGACGCGGCGCGGCGCGACGGTCGATCGGATAAGGTGTGCGCGCAATCTCGACGTTAATGAAATGTAATGTATCCCGCCAACGATGCAGTATCGGCCGCGCAATGCGAACGCGGTAAATACATCGTGCTCGACCTCAGTGGAAAATACGACACGGTCGCGACTCGCTTTCTGTCTCCACGGCGAAGCCGAGTTCCAACCCATTCCGCGTCGACAGCGTGTTCGAGAATCGTTTCTGCGCGCGGTGCGTGATCGATTCCGCGTTGTATTCGCCTGGTGTTCTCCTGCCACCCCTAACCTCGAGTTGAACCAAACATGATGCAACACGCCAGCGGACAAAAGACTGCGCACTCGTCGGGTCACGATCAACAACCGCGCCGCGCCCTGCTGACCAGGGCGATCGCGCACGGCGGCGATCTATTGCCGGCCCAGGGCCCGATCACCGCCTTCGTGTTTCTCAACACGTTGCAGGCACTCGAAGACCTACCCTTCGACGAAGGCGTGCGTCGCGGCGCGACGATTGTTTGGCTGCCATCCCTATATGACCGAAGACCGGTATCGCGAGAAACTCGCCGCGGGCCGGATCCAGGCAGTCGATCTGGCGGCCGTTTTGCAGGAGGACCTGGGTGAGCATGGCCAGCACTGGATCTGTTCGCTGGCCAGTCGGTTCGACGTGCGGCTGGCAATGCTGGAGCATCCGCTGCGAATCGGTCCGACCGAGGAATTGCGGTGGTTCGTGGCGGAAACCGACTCGCTCAACCGGTTGCGCAGCAAAGCGCCTTTCGGGGTGCGCGAGCGCTTCATCTCGGAAACAAAGCATTGGGTGATGCGCGAGCTGTGCGTTCGCTTTGCGCCGGGGCAGAGCAGCCGCCGATTACGCGAGATCCTCGAGACCGCCAGATCGTGGCGGACCTGATGTCCCGGTTCGACGTCGATAAAATCAACAACTGGACCGACCAGAACTGGGAGGCCGTTTCGCTGCAAGCTGCTGTGGCGCGTGTGCCGCGACGGGGTTCAGGACATCGAAACATTTGCCCCTGCGTCGCTGGCCGCGTTGCGGCATCGCGATTACCTGCTCGAGGCCACCGGCGAGGACAGCGACGCGCTGGTCCACGACGTGTTGATCCGGTTTTGCGCCGCGTTCACCGATCAGGGACTTGCGCACTGGCATCTGCCGCACCGCGAGGAAGGATTCTACCGTTCGTTCGAGGCGCTGTATCGCGGATCGGGCGGCCCGCCGGACGTCTGGTTGCAGGGCCTGCCAGCCGAACTAGATCGCCTGGACGCGGCTGGCATGAGTCCGCTGGATTCGATTCTCGAATCGCTGGAATTGCTGGGCGTCGTCGAGGACGAGTGGGACGATTTCATTCCCGCCACGCTTTTGGCACTGCGCGGTTGGGCGGGCATGATTTACCAGATGGAAGTCCGCGGCGATCGAGTGGCCCTGTCTGCGCCGGCCCAAAGCCTCGTGGAATTCCTGGCCGTGAGGTTGATCCTGGAGCGTTTGGCCTTGGCCCACGTCGCCGGCGAAGCGATGCAATTCGAAGGTTCGCTGTCCTGGCTGCGAGCGGCGATCCGCGCCGAGCGCGGCGAACAACACGGTCTGGGCACCGAGCAGCGCGCCTTCCTGGTGTTTCAATTGGCGCAAGTGCTGGGTTGGACGCGCCGACGCTGCATCGCTTGTCCAAGGAGCAGTGGTCGGCGTTGATCGGTGAAGTCGAGTCGTTTTCGGCGCTTGGAGCGGCGACGGATCTTCCATCATGCGTTCAAGCGCCGGTTCCGCACGCATGCGCTCGACGCGCTGTCCATCTATACGAAGCGATCCGCGGCACGTGTCGAGTCGCCACGGCTTCAGGCCGTGTTTTGCATCGACACCCGCGAAGAATCGTTTCGCCGTCACCTGGAAGAGCTTGTCGCCGCAGGCCGAAACGTTTGGCGCGGCCGGGTTCTTCTGCATCCCGATTTATTATCGCGGCGTGGCCGACGCCCATTTCGCGGCCCTTGTGTCCGATCGTCTTGCGGCCGCAGCACTGGGTCGTCGAGGAAGTGGTCTATTCGCTCGAAGAGTCCAATCGGCGCCGCGCCAAGACGCGGCGCGCCCTGGGCACGGCCTCGCACCAGTTCCACGTCGGCAGCCGCAGCATCACCAGCGGAGCGCTGTTGACCGCCGGAGTCGGCGTGCTGGCTTCGATTCCGCTCGTGACGCGCGTGCTGTTTCCGCGAGCGACGGCCCGCATCCGGCGCACGGCCGGCAGCTTTGTCCAGCCGCCCCAGGTCACGCGGCTGCGGCTTGAACGGACTACGGCCGAGCCAGGGCCCGAAGGCGATCAGATCGGTTTCAGCGTGGATGAAATGGCGGTCTTCGCCGAGCGCGTGCTCCGCGACATCGGACTGACCTCGGGATTCGCGCGGCTAGTGATGTTTTTCGGGCACGGTTCGTTCTGTCTCAACAATCCGCACAAGTCGGCCTACGATTGCGGCGCCTGCTCCGGCGGCGCCGGCGGGCCGAATGCGCGGGCCCTGGCGGCCATGCTCAACGATCCGCGGGTTCGCGGCATGCTGAGCGACCGCGGGCTGGAAGTGCCGGCCGAGACCTGGTTCCTGGGCGGCCTGCACAACACCTGTGACGACTCGGTGCAATTCTTCGATCTCGATCTGTTGCCGAAATCGCACATTCCCGATTTCGAGGCGGCCCGCGAACTCCTGGGGATGGCTTGTCGAGCGCAACGCCCACGAGCGCTGCCGGCGGTTCGATTCGGCGCCGCTCAGCTTGTCGTATGCGGCGGCCCACCGCCACGTGGAGGGTCGGTCGGAAGATCTGGCGCAAACCCGGCCGGAATTCGGCAACGCCTCGAACGCCATGTGCTTCGTCGGCCGCCGCGAGCGAGTGCGCGGGCTGTATCTGGACCGCCGGTCGTTCCTGCACTCGTACGATCCGACGCAGGACGATCACGACCACTCGATCCTGGCCCGCATCCTGGGCGCTGTCGTGCCGGTGTGCGCGGGCATCAACTTGCAGTATTTCTTCTCCTACATCGACTCGGTGGGTTGGGGCTCCGGCACCAAGCTGCCGCACAATGTGACTTCGCTGCTGGGAGTCATGGACGGAGCGTCCAGCGATCTTCGTTGCGGATTGCCCTGGCAGGGGGTCGAAATTCATGAGCCGATGCGCCTGCTGTTGGTGATCGAATCGACGCCCGCGGCGATGGAAGCGATCATGGCGGGCAACGAAGTCATTGGCCGGATCCTGCGCAACGGCTGGGCTCAATTGGCCCTGCTGAATCCCGAGAACTCGCAAATTCTTTTGTACCGGCACGGCGCATTCGACGTTTACGAACCGGAAGCACAGGAACTGCCGTCGACCGGCTCGTCGCTCGAGTGGTATCGCAATCTGCGCGAGCACCTGGGTTTTGCCGCCATCGAAGGCTGCCGGGTCACGGTCCCTGCCTCGATCCTCAACCAACCGACAGGTTCTGAGTCGCCATGTTCGACTTCGACTTGCTGATCAAACTGCTGGGCCTGGTCACGGTTGTCGCGCCCGGCCGTGCTGACGGTATCGCTGGGCGTGCCCACGCTGATCGGACGTCCCTTGTCCGAACGCGTGACCGGATGGCTGGTGAAAACGGCCATCGGCACGGCGCTGATGTCGTCATTGACCGTACTGGGCCTGATGTTGCTGTCGGGCAACCGGCACGTGCCCATCGAAGTGGGCAGTTGGGTGGTCATTCCCGACTACGACTTCGCGGTCAAGTTTCTGTTCGACCGGCTTTCCGTGCCGTTCGTGATCCTGTGCTTCGTGTTGTGCGGAACGGTGGGCGCTTTTGCCATTCGTTACATGCATCGCGAACGAGGATTCAACCGCTTCTTCGTCTTCTATGCCTTGTTCCTGCTGGGCATGGTCATCACCTCGCTGGCCGGAACGATCGAAACGCTGTTTGCCGGCTGGGAACTTGTGGGTGTGTCGTCCGCGTTGCTCGTCGCCTTCTATCACGAGCGGACCGCACCGGTCCGCAACGGGCTGCGGGTGTGGGCCGTCTATCGCGTGTCCGACGCCGCTTTGCTGATTGCCGCCGTGGCCTTGCACCATCTGAAAGGCCAAGGCGACTTCGACCTATTGCTGGGCAACGGCCCCTGGCCCAACGGACATACCTTGCTGAGCCAGCATCAGGCGCTGCTCGTCGGCCTGCTGTTGCTGCTGGCGGCGGCCGGCAAGTCGGCCCTGGTGCCGTTCTCGGGCTGGCTGCCGCGGGCGATGGAAGGGCCGACGCCGTCGAGCGCCGTCTTTTACGGACGCTGTCGGTCCATCTGGGCGCTTTCTGCTGCTGCGCGTCGGCCCGATCCTCGACATCTCGCCTCTGGCTGAGCGCGATTGTCGTCGTGGTGGGTCTGGCCACGGCCCTGTTCGCGGCTTTCGCCGGCCGGGTACAAACCGACATCAAGTGCGCGCTTACGTTCGCTTCGCTGACGCAAGTGGGGCTGATCGTCGCCGAGATCGGCCTGGGCTTCCGCTACATCGCCTTGGTCCACATCATCGGTCACGGCTGTTTGCGGACCCTGCAATTCGTCCGGGCGCCGACGCTGCTGTACGACTATCACAACATGGAAAACGCGATCGGCGACCGCCTGCCGCGCTTGCCGGCCCGCGTGGGCAGTTGGGTTCCCGAGCGCTCGCGGGTGTGGTTGTATCGTCTGGCGTTGGAGAAGGGCTATCTCGACGCCTGGCTGTCCGACTACCTTGTCCGCCCGTTGATGCGCGGCCTGCGTTGGTGCGATGCGTTGGAGCACGGCTGGACGAACTTCCTCGCCGGCGGACAGTCGCGCGAGCCGGAGCGGTCGACTTCACTGCCTGCCGTACTGGAGGAATTGCTATGAGCGTCTGGGCCTGGCCCTGGCTGGAAGCGATGATTCTGATTCCGGCCGCCGGCGCACTGTTCGTCGGCCGGTTGCGCCGTCCGGATTTGGCGCGGAATGCGTCTGTGGCGTTCTCGGGACTGGCGCTGCTTTGCGCTGGTCGCGTGGCGGACTTTCAGTCCGGTGGGGCCCGAATCGCCCGGCGGTGCAGCGCCCGGCGACGGTTGGCACTTGCTGCCCAGCGCGATCGGCCGCGATCTGCTGGCGGTCGATCAACTCAGCGCGCCCTTGCTGCCTTGGGTGGCGCTGTTGTACTTTCTGACGGCAATCGCCACCCTGGACAGCCGGCTGCGGCAGTCCTCGTTTGCCTGGACGCTGGCTTCCGAGGCGATCGTGCTGGCCACGTTCGCTTGCAAGGCCCCCTGGGCGGTCATCGGCCTGGTGGCGTTGGGCTCGGTGCCTCCCTACATCGAATTGCGGGCACGCTCGCGGCCGGCGCGGATCTATGGTTTGCACATGGCGTTGCTGTTTGCGCTGCTTGGGCTCGGCTGGGCCCTCGGCGCGAGTGCGTGGGCGGTGGTTCCCCTGTTCGGGCGCGGTGTTGATTCGCAGCGGCATCGCTCCGTTTCACTGCTGGATGACCGACTTGTTCGAACAGGCGACGTTGGGCACGGCGCTGCTCTTCGCGACACCGCTCGTCGGCGCCTATGCCATGGCCCGGCTCGTGCTGCCGATCGCGCCTTCTGGGCCTTGCAGACCCTTGAACTGGCTGCGCTGTTTACGGCCGTTTACACGGCCGCGCTGGCGCTCGTGCAGCGCGACCTGCGGCGTTTTTTCTGCTATCTGTTCCTCAGCCACTCCGCGCTGGTGCTGCTCGGCCTCGTGATGGTTTCACCGATCGGCCTGACGGCGGGGCTGTGCCTTTGGTTGTCGGTCGGTTTGGCCCTGTGCGGTTTCGGCCTGACCTTGCGAGCGCTCGAAGCTCGTCGCGGCCGGCTATCGCTTGACCGCTTTCAAGGGCTTTACGAACATACGCCCAACCTGGCGATGTGCTTCGGCCTGACGGGATTCGCCAGCATCGGCTTTCCCGGCTCGTTCGGCTTCGTGGGCACCGAGTTGCTGGTGGACGGAGCCGTCGAAACGCATCCTTGGGTCGGCATCGCCATCGTCATCGCCGCGGCGATCAACGGCATTGCGGTGTTCAACACCTACTTCCGGCTCTTTTCCGGAACGCATTATTTCTCCACGGTTTCGCTGAAGATCGGCCGCTGCGAGCGGTACGCGGTGCTCAGCCTGGCCGCCCTGATTTTGATTCTCGGCCTCGTTCCGCAGCCGGGAGTCGCCTCGCGCTATCAAGCTGCCGAACAGCTCCTCGACGAGCGGGCGGCGCTGGCCCAGCGCGCGACATTGCCCGCACAATGGGCGGCCGCAGCGCTGCCGAACCGGTCTCACTAACGCAATCCCCTTTTATGAGGCTCGCGCGCTCTTGGCAATCGCACAATCGTCCTGCGCCGAGCGGAAAGGCTCGATGGACTCGCTGAACTACCATCACTTGATGTACTTCTGGATCGTTGCCCGCGAGGGCAGCATCGCCCGCGCCACCGAACTTTTGCGGTTGACCCAGCCGACGATCAGCGCCCAATTGCGATTGCTCGAGCGTTCCTTGGGGAGCAAATTGTTCGAGCGCCGTGGCCGCCGCCTGGTATTGACCGACACCGGCCAGGCCGTCTACCGCTATGCCGAGGAAATCTTCCCGCTCGGTCGCGAGCTGGTTAATACCGTCCGCGGAGCCGGCGAGAATCGGCCGCCGCGGTTCGCCGTGGGCATCTTGGACTCGATGCCCAAACTGACCACCTATCGGCTGCTCGAACCGGCGCTGCAATTGACCCCGCGGTGCCGGTTGATGGTTCGCATCGGCAAGACCGATCGCTTGTTGTCCGACCTGGCCATTCATTCGCTCGATCTGGTCCTGGCCGATCACCCGATCGCGCCCAGCCAAGGCTCCCGGGCCTACAACCATTTGCTGGGGGAATGCGGGGTCACGGTGTTCGGCGATCCGGACCTGGCTGCCAGGTTCCGGCCCAATTTCCCCGATTCGCTCGAAGATGCTCCCTTCTTGATGCCCACCAGCAATACGGCTCTGCGGCGCTCGCTCGATCAATGGTTCGACCGCCAGGGATTTCAGCCGTCGATCGTGGGCGAGATCGAAGATGTGGCCGTGCTGCAAGTGCTCGGCGGGCACAGCCTGGGACTGTTCGCCGCGCCCTCGATCGTCGAGGACGAGATCTGCCGCCAATATCAAGTGGAAGTCCTCGGACCACTCGAACGGGTCCACGAGCGATTTTACGCGATCTCGGTGGAGCGCAAGCTGAAACATCCGTCCGTCGTCGCCACGGTGCAAGCCGCCCGCGAGAAACTCTCGAATTGAGTCATCCGCCCGCGGCTAGCCCGGATTATTCCTAGCGACTGGCAGCATCACCGCAAATTGCTTGGCGCTTGTGCGTTGGGACGATTTCGCCAAAATCACAATGTAGGAAACGACTGGCGATCGCCGACTCGTTGCATTAGCTTGAGGCAGTCGGCGATCACCAGTCGCCAACTACAGACCGGATGACTAGTCGGGGCTAGGCTTCTCGCAGTCCGCATTGTTTGCAGCTAGCATGTGCCATTCTTGCGGCGTACGACTCCCCAAGGGAAGCGACCGCTTTACCCGACACCGTGCAGCCTGCCCTGGAAAGCTCAAACCTGCAGCCGCGTTACCTCTCGCCGCGCACCGGCTGATCTGCCGGAGCACGCTCGGGCGACGGAGCAGGTCTTGACCCGCGATCGCCATCTCGCGCACCGGCTGGGGGAGGTCCGCCTCGGCCCCGGTCGCCAGCGCCATCCGGCGCCGGCGGCCCTGAGCGACGCGACGCACCGTCTGGGGCATCGCCGGGTCGTCCACGGCGAGCATCATTCGCACCGGCTGGGGGTGGTCCGCCTCGACCTCGGTCGCCTGCACCGTCGGGCGCTGGCGGCCCTGAGCGTCGTGATCCACCGTCTGCGGGCGCATCGCCGGGTCGTCCGCGGCGAGCATCATTCGCACCGGCTGGGGGCTGTCCGCCTCGGCCCCGGTCGCCTGCACCGTCGGGCGCTGGCGGCCCTGAGCGTCGTGATCCACCGTCTGCGGGCGCATCGCTGGGTCGTCCGCGGCGAGCATCATTCGCACCGGCTGGGGGTGGTCCGCCTCGACCCCGGTCGCCTGCACCGTCGGGCGCTGGCGGACCTGAGCGTCGTGATCCACCGTCTGCGGGCGCATCGCTGGGTCGTCCGCGGCGAGCATCATTCGCACCGGCTGGGGGTGGTCCGCCTCGACCCCGGTCGCCTGCACCGTCGGGCGCTGGCGGACCTGAGCGTCGTGATCCACCGTCTGCGGGCGCATCGCTGGGTCGTCCGCGGCGAGCATCATTCGCACCGGCTGGGGGTGGTCCGCCTCGACCCCGGTCGCCTGCACCGTCGGGCGCTGGCGGACCTGAGCGTCGTGATCCACCGTCTGCGGGCGCATCGCTGGGTCGTCCGCGGCGAGCATCATTCGCACCGGCCGGCGGTCCGCCTCGGCCCCGGTCGCCAGCACCATCCGTGCCGGCGGACCTGAGCGGCGCGACGCACCGTCTGGGGCATCGCCGGGTCGCCCGCGGCGAGCATCATTCGCACCGGCTGGGGGCGGTCCGCCTCGACCCCGGTCGCCTGCGCCGTCGGGCGCCGGCGGACCTGGGCGGCGCTCGCCGCGTGGCGCCGGCATCGCGGTCTGGCGCTCGCGTGCCGCTGGCGCAGCGTCACCCGGATTTCTCTCGCCTCGGGGCGAAGAATTGGCGGCTGGCTCTCGGCCCTGGGGAGCGGGCGCCGGCGGATCGGCCGCCGGAGCGCTGGCTCGCACGGCCGGCGGATCTTGGGCAGGGGTTTCCGGGGGATCGGCCGCCAGCAATTGAACCATTGTGAAGACAGCGGCGAGACTTGTCCCCGCCAGCCCAAACCGCCAAGATCGCGAAACAGCCGGAAGTCGGACGAATCTCATTGCTGCCTTCCTTTCAATCCAAAGTTGTGTGGATTCCGCTGGGAGCCTATCCGAGCACCGCCTCGGAGCAGAGCATTGCCCCATCTTGCTCCGCAGAATGCAAAAATGAGACGGTCCCGGGCGATTCTCGGCTAGGCTCTAAGGATAACAACGGAGGACCGGCCGGTTTGAGGACATCTGGCGGTAAAGAATTTGCCCGGCAGGGGGTCTAAGTGGAAACGGCGAATGCCCTGCACAGAGAGGGCGGCAAGATCTTCATTATTTGCCGACAAATTTGCGGCGCTCAAGGTGTAGTTCTTTAGTTGGACGCACTTGGCGGTCCGGCGAGGACTGCCCGGCGGCCCGGCGGCGGTCTCCAATCGGCCCTTTCGGCCGTTTATGCTTATAGAGGGTAGTTCCGCACACACGTCACCGGACCCGGCCGCCTGGCATGACCAGCACCACGCAGGAAATCGAACCGCTGTTGGACCGGCTCAAGCAGGGAGATCAGTCGGCGCTGGCCGAACTGTTCGCCCTGTATCGGTGCCGCTGGCGCGGATGATCGATTTTCGGCTCGATCCGCGTCTGAACGGCCGGGTGGCCGCGTCCGATGTGCTGCAAGAGACCTATCTCGACGCGCTCAAGCGGGCTCCCCATTACTTCCAGAAGCCCGACATGCCATTCGGGCTGTGGCTGCGGCTGATTGCCGGCCAGCGGCTGGTCGACGTCCACCGCCAGCACTTGGGGGCTCAGATGCGGAGCGTCGCGCAGGAGATCGAGCTGCCTCATGGGGGCTGGGCCGGCAGCCAGCTCGGCATGCCTGGCGGAGCATTTGATCGGCCAGTTCACTCCCGCCAGCCAGGCCCTGGAGCGGATGGAACTGGCGGCCAAAGTCGAGTCGGCGCTGGCCAGCCTGGAGCCGATCGATCGCGAGGTACTGTCGCTACGGCATTTCGAAGAGCTAAGCAATGGCGACACCGCCGCCATCCTGGGCATCGAGAAATCGGCCGCCAGCAAACGCTACCTGCGGGCCCTGGAGCGGCTGCGCATGGCACTGGCCGCGATTCCCGGTCTGCTGGACCAAGAAATCGAATGAGTCCCTCATGAACGAAGTTGACGGCCGAACAGGAATTGATCGACCGACTGGCCGAACAGTTTGCCGACGAGTGCCGGCGCGGGCAGCAGCCTTCGGTCAACGATTACGCCGCGCGGCATCCGAGCGTCGCCGAGAAGTTACGCGAGGTGCTGCCGTCGGTCGCGCTGCTCGAACAGCTGAAACGCAATCGCCGGCCGGCTGCAGCGGTGGCGGCCGAGTTGCTGCCCGAGCGGATTGGCGACTACCGCATCCTGCGCGAGGTGGGTCGCGGCGGCATGGGCATTGTCTACGAGGCGCGACAGGAATCGCTCGATCGCCGCGTGGCGCTCGAAGGTCCTGCCGCGCCATTCGCTGCTCGATCCCAAGCGGCATGCCCGCTTCCGTACACGAGGCCCAGGCCGCGGCCCGCTTGCACCATACCAACATCGTGCCGGTGTTCGGCCTGTTCGAGAGCGACGGCGCTGTTCTACTACGCCATGCAGTTCATCGAAGGGCAAGCTCTCAACGAGGTGCTGGCCGCGCTCAAACAATGGCCAATCGACCCGCGGATACCGAAGGCAATCACAACCTCTCCACCAATCCTGGCCCGGTAGGGTCCGGCGGTCATTACGCGTGCCGCCTCGACAGACAGCAAACGACCGCCGCCGTTGCCCGCCGCGGCTCGCCGCTCACCGGCGTTCCAGCGACCCGAGCCGCCACCCGCGGCGCCATCGCCGCCGGCCCTGCTGCCGCAATCGGTCGGCGAGCGGCCGGTGCGCAACTACTGGGACCAGGTGGCCGCCCTCGGCGCTGCAAGTGGCCGAAGCGCTGCAATACGCCCACGATCAAAGCATCTTGCACCGCGACATCAAGCCGGCGAACCTGCTGGTCGATCCGCACGGCACGGTCTGGGTCACCGATTTCGGCCTGGCCAAGATCGCTCGAACGACGACAACCTGACCTGCACCGGCGACGTGATCGGCACGCTGCAATACATGGCTCCCGAGAGCATCCAGGGCCAGTCCGACGTCCGCAGCGATGTCTACAGCCTGGGCCTGACGCTGTACGAGCTGCTGACGCTGGAAGCCCCTTCAACGAGACCAACCCGGCCAAGCTGCTGCGGCTGGTCAGCGAGCACGAACCGGCCGCGTCCGCGCCGCCGCAACCCGGCCATTCCGCGCGACCTGGAGACCATCGTTCTCAAGGCCATCAGCCGCGAACCGGCCCACCGCTATCCCGACGGCCCGGCGCTGGCCGACGATTTGCACCGGTTCCTGGACGATCGTCCGATCCTGGCCCGCCGCGTCGCGCCGCTGGAGCGGGCGGTGCGCTGGTGCCGGCGCAATCGGGCGCTCGCCGCGCTGGAAGCCGTGGCAATGGGTTCGTTGCTGCTGGCGGCCGTGGTCGGCTGGTTGGGCTATGCCAGCACCACCCGCGCACTGGAAAGCGAATCGCAGCGGCGTTTGGAAGCCGATCGGGCGACCGAGCGGGCTGAAGCCAACGTGCAGTTGTCGCTGGCCGCGCTGCAAAATATTTTTGCCGCGCTGAGCGAGCAGCAGCAACAGCCGCCGCCGGACGACGCCGGGCCGCCGGGCCGGCCCGGACCGGCCGAGCCGCTGCGTGGACCCGACCGGGCCGCGCGCGGTCCTGCGGCGGGCGGACCGGCGGACGGTTTTTTGGGCCTGCTGCGCGAGGCGGGCCGCGATGCGCCGCGTTCCCGCCCCAACCCGGCGACGGAGAAAGACAAAATCGAAGCCGGCTTGCTCCAGACCGTGCTCGAATTCTACGAGCGGTTCGCCGAGCAGAACGCCACCGATCCCAAGCTCAAATTCGAGGCCGGCGAAGCCTACGCGCGCGTGGCCGATGCACAAGCCCGGCTGGGCGAAAGCGAAAAGGCCCTGGATGCGCATCGCCGGGCGATCGCGGTCTTCGCCGCGCTGGAAACGGACTTTCCCGCCGAGCCCCGCTATGGTTTGGCGCTGTGCGGGCCGAGTTGCAATGGGCCCTGCGGGCCATGATGTCCGCCGACTCCGATCAGACGCGGCTGTTCGCCCAGGCGGCCGCAAGCGCCGCGGCGGCACACGCCGCGCGCGACCCCGGCCAGGCGGATTATATCGAACTCGAAGCCCGGGCCCAACGATTGTTGGCCGTCGTCGCCGAGCGCTCGGGCCAGCCGGCTGTCGCCGAGTCGCACTATCACAGCGCCATCGCATTGCAGGAACAACTGCTCCACGAGCCGGGCGCGGCGCCGCGCCGCGTCGATCGTCGGCTCGATGAGCTGGTGGACCTCGAGCGTGGCATGATTGGTTTCCTGCTGACTCAGAATCGTCCGCGCGATGCCCAGGGCGTGGTCGAGCGGTCGATCGCAGTTCTCCAGGAACACAGACCTGGCGGGCGCGGGGGCGAATCGCTGGCCCTTCAATATCAGCAGCTTGCCGACGTGCTGTCGCAGTTGGGCGAAACCAAATCCGCCGGCGAGGCCAAAGCCAAAGCCGACGAGCTGCGCCAGCGCGGCGTGAAAGTCCGGCGCGTACCGCCGATCCTCGGACCCGCGATCGGGCGCTACGCGGCGAACCGCCGCCGCACGAACCGCCTCGCCCAGGCGCACCGCCGCCGCAGCGCCGCGGAGCGTGACGCGTCGCGGGCAAAGGGACAGGACCGGCGGGGCAAGCAACGGCTCCCGTCCGCTTGAGTCTCCTCTTTGGTCTCAATAGGGCGGCAACAGACGCCGGAAGCCGTGAACCAAGACGATTGCCAGGAACAGCAAGTTGCGCGGCACAAGGCCCCATAAGGGCAGCGTCGGAGGGCGGCCGGACATACCGGCCGACCGCGCGGCATGCAGCTCGGCGCCAGGCCGGAGATCCATTCGGCGGATCGCGGCCATTCCCACAAGCGGCTCAACCATTCGGCGGGCAGGCCATCCTGGCCGACCCCAGCTCCCACGATGCCGCCAACGATCGCGGCTGTCGTATCGGTGTCGCCGCCACAGGCGATCACTTCGCGGACGGCAGCGCGAAAATCGTGCTGATTTCGCAGCCAAGATTGCAAGACGACGGGCACGGTGTGGTAGATATAGCCACTGACTCCTCGGCCCAGGCCCAGGCTCTGCGCAAACGCGGTCGCCGGTTCGTTGCGGTCGGCACTATCTACAGCGCGGCGAACCAGCTTGAGGAACTCCTCCGCCGGTTGATCGGCCAGCAAGTCTGTTAGCGCGTGGGCAAATCGCGTTGGCTCGACAGGCGCGTGCTGCGAGGCAAATCGGGCAGCGAGCGCTACGCCCAGCGCACCGTATTCAGCCTTGGGATCCGTATGCGTCATGCGCGTGGACTTGCGGACGAACCGCTTGAGCACGTCGACATTGTCGATTGCCGCCCCGAGGATGGGGCTGCGCATCGCCGGACCGTTGCCCGCCGAAAAGACGCCGCATCGATCGGGCGGCACCCCGATCAGCAGTTTGATCGTCGCCCGGGCTGTCGCGAGCCCACTGCCTGCGGGCAGAAGGACCAACCAGCGGCGCAACCGACTGGCTAGCTGGCGGCCGAACTCCGCGTCGTCATCGGCGGCGGCAATCAGCGCCTGGGCCGCCATGCAGGCGTGCTCGGTATCGTCGGAAATCATGCCCCGGCCGAACACGAAGCAAAAGCGGTTGGGCTGGCCGAAGATCCTGTTGGCCCTCTGGGGCGAAAGGTTTTCAAAGGGCAGACCGAGCGCATCGCCAAGCGCCGTTCCCAGCAGACAGCCTTCGATCGCGCGGCGTCTGGCATGCGTTCCTTTCCGCTCCAATATCAATCTAACAAGTGATCGCCGCGGTGAGTGCGCTGAATGGGGACTTGTCGGTCGGATTGCCCGCAATTGAAACATGCGGCGCGCCGCGCCGCATTTGCGTCCTGGGCAGGCGGCGGGCGGCGCGACCCGTGGGCCCGGCCGGAAGGGGATGGCTTGCTGGGCCTGCAGCAGTGAATTCTCATCGGGCCGTTGCATCGCATCGCGGCGGATGCTTGAATGTAAGTCCGCGATTCAGCCGATTCGCGCAGACCCACCCTGCACCTCGTTCTTCGAAGGAGCCCCACCTGTGAACAAGTCACGCCCCGCGAATTTTCTGTGTTTGAATCCCGCGGTTTGGTCGGCCCTCGTGCTGTCGGCCGGCCTGCTGCTGGCTGCCACGGCGGCCCGGGCGGAAGATGCGCCGAAAAAGACCGGCCGCATTCTGATGGTCACCCAAAGCGCGGGCTTCAAGCACGGCTCGGTCAGCCGGCAGGGGGACAAGCTTTCGCCGGCCGAACAAGCAATGACCGAATTGGGCCTGTCCAGCGGCGTCTTCCGGGTCGACACCACGCAGGACGTGGCCAAGGACCTGACGCGCGAGGCGCTCGACAATCACGACATCGTATTCTTCTACACCACGGGCGACCTGCCGATCCAGCCCGAGGTGCGCGACTATCTGTTCAAGGAATGGGTCAAGCAGAAGGGGCACGGTTTCATCGGCACGCACTCGGCGGCCGACACCTATCACAACTACGAGCCGTATTGGGAAATGCTGGGCGGCACGTTCGACGGCCATCCTTGGGGTTCCGGCGAGAAAGTGACGATCACCGTTCACGACCAGGAGCACCCGGTCAGCAAGCCTTGGGGGCCGGAATTCGAGATCCAGGACGAGATCTACAAGTTCAAGAATTGGCAGCCCGAGAAAGTGCGCGTGCTGATGAGCCTGAACATGGCCAAGTGCAACCTCAAGCAGCCCTACCATGTGCCGATCGCCTGGGTGAAGGACTACGGCGACGGCCGGGTGATGCACATGAGCCTGGGACACAACGAATCGGTCTGGGCCAATCCCGTGTACCGGCAATCGCTGCTGGGCGGCATCAACTGGATCCTGGGCAACGAGAAGGGGGATGCCACGCCGAACCCCGAACTCTCGGCCGCGCAGGACGCCAAGGCCAAGGCGGATGCCGCGGCGAAGTAGCATGATCGAACCTCCGCGGACAGGTGGGCCACAAGGGGAGAACAAGACGCGGCTTCGCGTCCGCCTCTAGACCTCGCGGCCAATCGCACCCGAGTCACCGATCGTAACCGGCGTTCCCGGCGGTCGCGCTCGCCGCGATGTCGCGTTGAAGTTGCGCTCGCTGGCGATCTTGCAAATAGATCTTCCGTCGCGGAAAGTCGATCGTGGCCAGGTATTTCGACAAGAACTCGATTCCCAATATCGACTGGTTGCCTTCCGACATTCGAACGGTTCGGTGCTTGAACGGTCCGACGCTGATTTCCGTTACCTGGCCCACGCGTTCTTCGATGCTGCCGCCCAGGGTGATGAATCGCTGCCGGCCCGTCGGCGCCAATTGATCGGCTGCGCTAAGTCGCTCCCAAGAGCCGCTGACGACCGAGCCGAACATGCCTGCTCCCGAATCGAGCAGGAACATCTGGCGTTCGCTTCCTCCAAAGTCGGCCGCCAGGAGCGGCCGATTGTTCGTCTCGAGCGTAAGCGCCTGCTCCTCGCCCCAGCCCAGCTCGTCCCCGCTTTCGCGCCACAAGATCCGGCAGGCGTGCTCGTCGAAGTCGAACTGCACGACCAGCTGCCGCAAGAACGGCATGCCGAGCAGACCTTCGCAGCGCAAGCCGGAGGGGCGAATGGCCGTCAGATCGCACGTCGCGACCAATGCGTCGGTGGGCAATAGAATCGAATCCGCCCAAGCCATCGGGGGTTCGAATAGTCTGCCAGTCATGGGACCAGCGGGCGTCGACAGGGTCGTGGTTCCGCGGTAGTGGCCGAGCAAGTAGCTCAGCGATTCGTCGACCACGCACAAGGTTGCGCCGGTGTCCAGAATGAACGGGTATTCCCGGCTACCCAGGGTGACAGGCACCATTACCACCGATTCGTCGTCGACGATCGGAAATGTGCTCCACACCGCTTCTGGCTTTGCCCTCGGCAAATCTGCGCAGGCTTGGTGCGCATCGCGTGAGCGGAGGCCGGCGCGGTCCGCGTCGGGCGGTGCTGGCTGAACCCCGCTCCACGGCGCCGCCAAGCAGACCAACCCGCCGGCCAGCAACAACCCAACTCGAATTCCGCGCGCTCTAGGTCGAACCTTGGGCCAATGCGGCGCGTTCGACGCGGCGTATGTACGTAACTCGCCGCGCAGCAAATCCGGATTGGACAAGGGAATCCTCCTTGATCGATTTCGACGAATCCATCTGCTTGCGGCGCGCGTCGGGTTGGTCCAGTATAGTGCCGGCTCCGTCGGTCGTCGACGCGTGGCGCCCGCCGCGCCGGACGAAGGAGAGCAGGAAAAACAGCTTTGGCTTCTGGCAGACCCTCACCCTACCCTCTCCCTGAAGGGAGAGGAGTTGCGGGCGGAAGTTATTTGTCGTTCGCGCGTAAGTTTTCGCCGGCTGAACGAAGCACCGCGTGGGACGGAGTTCGCCGTCGGCCAACGGGGCCAGCAGCGCCACCAGCCGGCCGCCGGCGTCGACCGCCGCCACTTCCGCACTCGCGCCGGAAAAACGATCCGGAATCGCGCGGCCCTGGAGCACGCGAGCCACTTCGTCTGCGCTCAAACACAGTTGCGGCAAGTGAGCGAGCGCTGAGAGCGGATCTTCGAGTGCGCCAGGAAGCGTTTCGGCCGACAGTCGATCGAGCGGCATGCTGCGTTCGAGCGTGAAGGACCCGATGGCGGTCCGCACAAGCGCCGACATCACGGCCCCGGTGGCCAAACTCTCGGCCAGGTCGCGGCCCAGCGAACGGACGTACGTGCCCGCGCTGCACTCGATGTCGAGCTGCATCTGGGGATAGCAGTATTCGATCAGCTCGATGCGGTAGACCGTGATGGGTCGCGGCGCCAATTCGACGGCCTGCCCGGCGCGGGCCAGGTCGTAGGACCTGCGGCCGGCCACTTTGAGAGCCGAATAGATCGGCGGGCGCTGCTCGTGGGTGCCTTGCAGGCGCGCGGCCGCGGCGAGCACCTGGGCTCGCAGGGGCTGGGGCGCGTCGGGCAGCGGACGGACATCGCCTTCGATGTCTTCAGTCGGGCTGGTAAAGCCGAGCAGGAACGTGGCTCGATAGCGCTTGGGTTGCTGCTGGACGTAGGAAATCAATCGCGTGGCCGGCCCGACGCCGACGACGAGCACGCCCGAAGCCAAGGGATCGAGGGTGCCGGCGTGCCCGACTTTATCGGGGCGGACCAGCCGCTGGACCCGGTCGACCGCGCGGCGCGAGGTCAAGCCGGACGGCTTATGCAGGTTCAACAGACCAAACATGCGTCGGGTGCGGCGTTACTTGCCGGTGCCCTTTGGTTTAGGGCTGACGAGCGGCTTCAAAGGTTTGACCGCCGGCTGTTCGTCGTCGGTTTTTTCCTTGGCGGCCGGACCGATCAGCTTGCCCAACTGTTCCCAGAGCTCTTCGCCGCGCGCGCTGAGGGTGACTACTTTGCCATCCTTGCCGACGAGCATGACGGTCGGAATGCCGATGACGCCGTAATAGTCGGCCATGGGGTGGCTGTTTTCGTCGCTCTTGTCCTTGTCGTGGATGGTGACCCAGGGGAGCTTTTCGTCGGCCAGAAATTGCTCGAGGGCCTCGGTGTCGTCATCGATGCTGACGCCGACGACGTCGAAGCCGCGATCGTGGTATTCGCGATAGGCGCGTTTGACGTTGGGCAATTCGGCGCGGCACGGGCCGCACCAGGTCGCCCAGAAATCGACCAGGACAATCTTGCCGGCGTAGGCTTTCCAATCGAAGGGCTTGCCGCTGGCGGTTTGCCCCTCGACCTTCATCGGCTTGCCGACCAGGTCGATCCGCCGCGCGGCGCCTTCCAGGCGGGCACCCAGCGAAGCGACCTGCGGGTCTTTGTTCGCTTGGAAGGCTTTGCCGATGCGGTTGTAGGCGTCGGCGGCCAGCTTGGTGTCCTCCAAGCCGTCGAGCTTGCGTGTGAGCATCAGCGCCAGACCAAGATCCTCGCGGGACGGATTCTCGGCGGAGAGCCGCTTGACGATGTCGTCGATCAGGGCCCGCTGCTCGGCCGGCTTGGCGTCTTCGACCGTCGAGATGCGAAACGCCGTCATGATCAGGTTGGCGGTTTGATAGGCGTCGGACGATTTATCCTTTTCGAGCTTGAGGATTAATTCCGCGGCCGCCTTGATGGCCTGGGGCGCCTGCTTCTGTTGGGCAATCGAATCCTCGACGCTTTCCGGCTTGTACTCGCGAATCCCCTCGATGAACTTGAGCAGCTCGGCCGGATCTTTCGTGTCGGGCACCTGGTAGCGTTTGGCCGTGTCGTCCGAGTCGTCGTTCTTGGCGTCGTTTTTCTTGACGTCTTTCTTGCCGGGGCCCTTGGACTTGGGGGTGTCGGCCGGATCTTCGTCGGCCGCGGCGGCAACCGCCGACAATCGCCCCGCAATCGGATCGGCCTGCCAGAGGGCCACGGCCAGGAAACTGGCGGCCACGGCCATCAAGAGGGCGGCCAGCGTCAACGTACCGCGCGGATTGGAATCGGTCTGCCGGCCAAACATGGAACTCTCCTGTTCGAGGGGCGAAGGCGAAGGAGGACGATTTCCGCCTTCGCGCTGCAAATTGCTTCCACCAGCCTAACGCTCTAGGTGCCGCCCGACAACAGCAGCCATGCGCCGCCTGGCGCTCGGGCTGCGGTTTTTGGCGACCTGCGGCCGGGCAAAGTCGTCAGGGCAGGCCGCGGATCTCGAAGTCGTAAAGCGAGGCGATTTCGCCGGGCGATTTCCGCTCCAGGCCCGTGAACCGCCGGTACAGGGCGTCGACGTCGCGCACGCCCAAGCCGGCCAGCAGGCGGAATTTGTTTTCCAAGAGCCGAGGCAGGTTGCCGCTGTGGTTTCGGGCGTGCCCCTCGGGATACATGACAAGCCCGCTCGACATTTGTCCGAGTTGCTGATGGTCGATTTCCAGCGTGGTCGGGATGCCGTCGGGGTACCGCTCGTCGTAGGGGCGTCCACCGTGCCGGAACTCGATGCGGTCCATCAGGCTACGGGTCAAGGGATCGACCAGCGCGCGGTCGTCGTAGTCGCTCGGCACGAGCATCAACTCCGGCCAACCGATGGGGCCGCTCTGGGGAGGCAATTGATATGCCTTGCGCAGCAGCGTGGCGATGATGTAGACCATCGAATGGTCGGCCGATTGCCGCGTGCGCGGATCGCGCTTGGCCGGATCGCCGATGATGCTGAAAGCCGGCTCGTAGATGGTGATCCGCAGGCAACGCAGTTGACCGGGGTCTGCGAGCAGGGCCGGATTGCCGGCCACGAGATCGACGAGGCCCTGGATCGCGCCGGCCGATTGATGTTCGTAGAGCCCCAGCTTGAAATGCATTCCCAGCACGGCGAAATCGTCGCCGCGCGTGGCCAGCGTGAGATCGAAGGGGCTGGTGTTGGCCTGCGCCGGCGGCTCGAACAGGCAGAAGATCGCCTCGGGATTGCGAAAGATGTCCGCCGGCCCGACGAAGCCTCGCAGGGCGCGGTGTACGCTGGTCACCGCCATCTCGGCGGACAGTGCGGCCGATGCGCCTTTCGAATCGGAGAGCTGCTTGCCGGCGCGGATGGCGCGAAACGGAATGTAGTGCGCCACGACCAGGCCAATGGCCGACTCGATTTGTTCGGCCGTGGCGCCCGAAAGCGCGCCGTAGACGGCGGCCGACGCGATGGCCCCGTGGACCACATGGTCGATCTTGTGATCCTTGAGCGCGAACACTTCGGCCAAGCGCCCGCGGATCTCGTCGAGCACCAGCATCGCCCGCAGGGCCAGCCGCCCGTCGCCGCCGTTCAGTTGCGCTCCGGCGATGGCGACCGCGTAAAAGTCGTTGTGGCCGAACTCGCCCCGCGTCGCCCCGCGGGCCGGGTTGTAACCGAAATTCGTGCCGTTGGCGTCCCACTCGCGCACCGCGGAGGCATTGGCGAGCACGGCCTTCTCGGGCATGACCGCCGTGCGCGAGCCGAAACACGGCACGCCGCGCTGGCCGGCCTGCGTTCGATATTCGAGCGCCTCGGCCCGCAGCACGGTCGGTGCCCGTGGCGCCGCAGGCCAGCGCCGATACGCCGCAGGCCAGGCTGTCGAGGTGGAATTGCTCGACCTTGTCGAGCGCGCTGGGCGCGGGCTGGCCAATCTGGCCGGAAAGGAAATCGATCGCATAGTGACCGATGGCGCGGGCCTGGTTCTCGTCGCGGGCAAGCGTCACGTACTCGTTGGCCACGGCGTCTCCTTGGTTCTGGATTTACGGCAGCGATGAGCCCTTGGGAGCGATCGAAGATTGGTTTCAGTGACCGGCAGACCCTCACTCTGCCCTCTCCCTGCAGGGAGAGGGGTTGAGCGACCGGCAGACTCTCACGCTGCCCTCTACGTGCAGGGAGGGGGGTTGAGCGTGGGAGTTTATTTCTCGTTCGTTCCTGATTCGAGCCGAGCCAGCATCTCGGCCAGCAGTTCCAGCGGCAAACCGATGACGTTCGATTCGCTCCCCTCGTCGATGTGCAGCCAGCCCACTCGGTCCTGGAAGCCGAACCCGCCGGCTTTGCCCTCCCAGCCGCCGCTGGCGACATACTCGTTGATCTGGTCGTGTGTAAGCGGATCCATGCGCAATCGAGTGGCTGCGACGCTTAAGTGCTCAGGTCCGTCGGGCCGGGGCCAGAGGCAAAGTCCGCTATAGACGTGATGCACGCGCCCGCTGAGCAACTGCAGCATTTGCCGCGCATGGTTTTCATCGGCCGGCTTTCCCAGGATGGCGCCGGCGCACTCGACCACGGTGTCGCAGGCGAGGACAATGCCCCGGGGGACCCGGTCCAGCACGTCGGCCGCCTTTTGCCAGGCCATGCGGCCGGCATACTCGGGCGGTGTCTCTTTGCTGCACACGCCGCACTCGGCCCCGACGCTGGGCACCAGCACGGTGAATTCGTAACCGGCCGCTTCGAGCAGCGCCCGCCGCTGCGGTGAGCCGCTGGCCAGGATCAGCTTTGGTCGGACATTCGGCATCGGGAGCCGGCGCGAGAGGGTTTAGGGGTTCGGGCGACGGGTCGCCGATCTGAAAAAGCCGATCGGAAAAGACCGTGCGGCGCAAGTTTGGCAATTCGGCGTGACCTTTTCCTGCTCAGAAACGCTAACATATCAACATGTCCGGACCTTTGGCAGGCGGAGACGGCCCGCAACCGCCCGGCGGCCAGCGTCGGCAGCCCTGGTAAATCGGGCGAATGACGTCGACCTGCGAGCTTGATTTTCCGGCCCCACATCGACAATCCTTGAAAACGCTGCGCGTCAGAAATCCGCTCCCTTGGGCCCATGCTCGACATCCTTTTCGAAGACAATCACTTGCTGGCCGTCAACAAGCCGGCCGGCATGGCTACGATGGGGGTAACGGCCGAAAACGAGAGCGTTCTCGGCCTGGCCAAGCAGTACGTGAAGCAGCGCTACAACAAGCCCGGCAACGTGTACCTGGGTGTCGTCAGCCGGTTGGATGCGGTGGTTTCCGGCGTGCTCGTGCTTGCCCGCACTTCCAAAGCGGCGGCCCGTCTGAGCGAGCAATTTGCCGGCCGCCGGGCGGAAAAGACGTATTGGGCCATCGTATCGGGCCAGATCGCGCCGCCTGAGGCGGAACTGGTCGACTGGGTCTATAAGGACGAGCCGCACAAACGCATGGCATTGGCCGCCAAGGGTGCGACCGGAGGCGCAGCAAGCCGTGTTGCGATACCGCTGGCTGCGTTCGATCGGTTCGGACTCCTTGGTCGAGGTAGAACTGATTACCGGCCGCAAGCACCAGATTCGGCTGCAACTGGCCGGCCTGGGCCATGCGGTGCGGGGGGATCGAAAATATGGCAGCTCGCAACACTTTGCCGCCGGAATCGCCCTGCATGCGCGGCGCCTGGTGATCGAGCATCCGACGCGGCACGAGCCGGTCGAGATCGTCGCTTCGCTGCCGCTGGCCTGGCGGCGCCTGGGCATTGCGAACTGAGCGGGAGCGTGATCGTGATCGCGCGAGCTCGCGAGGGCCAAACGTTCGGCGCGGATTGGCTCGATTCAGCCGAGTTTTCTCAGCCCAAGAGGGGGCTTGCCGCACCGCCCGGAGGATCCTTGGTTAGGCATTCAACCAGGCTGCCGGCAGCACGTCGACGAACGGGGCGCGGATTTTGCTGGCAATCGCGGGGAACTAGCCGGCAAGCGGGCGTGTCCTAATCGATACAGGCCTCTTGAGGCTGCTGTCGACGAAAATCCTTACGAACATGTCATGGTTTTCCCGACCGTGTTTGCGGACGGAATAAGTTAGACTAGTTAAGTCGAATCTGTTGGCGCTATTTCGAGCCCTGGCACTCCGTCGAGCTTGACCCTTGGAAGCTGTGAATCGCTCCGTTTTCCGCCGCTCCGCCCTGGCCAGCGGTTTGCTCACGCCCGGGGATTTCCGCGAGGCCGAGCAGACGCTGCGCGCCCAGGACCCCAATCCGGCGGTGGTTACCGAATTCAGCGATGCCCAATTAGCGGCCGAGCTGATCTCGATGGGGCGACTCAACCGCTGGCAAGCCGAGCAACTCAAGAAGGGGCGGTCCAAGTTCAATCTGGGGCCCTACCAGATCATCGACTCGATCGGACAAGGCGGCATGGGGCAAGTGTTCAAGGCCGAACACACCATGATGGGCCGCACCGTGGCCGTCAAAGTACTGCCGCGACATAAGTCGACCAAAGACGCCATCGACAGCTTTACGCGCGAGATCCGGGCCCAAGCCCAGCTCGATCACGAGAATCTCGTGCAGGCTTTCGACGCCGGACACGACGATGTTTATTTCCTGGTGACCGAGTACGTGCCGGGCACCGATTTGCGCAAGTTCGTGCGGGTTCGCGGACGGCTGTCGATGCAAGAGGCCGCCACGATCATTTCGCAAGCCGCGTCCGGGCTGGCCCATGCCCACAGTCGCGGGCTGATCCACCGCGACGTGAAACCGGGCAACTTGCTGGTTACCACCGACGGACACACGAAGGTTTCCGACCTCGGCCTGGCCGGCTTCTTGGGTGCCGAGGACGAGGACGATCCGCGCACCGGCAAGGTGGTGGGCACGGCCGACTATTTGTCGCCCGAGCAGGTGCTGTCGCCGCGCGATGTCAACGGCACCAGCGACGTTTACGCCTTGGGCTGCACGCTGTACTACGCCGTTACCGGAAAGGTGGTGTTTCCCGGCGGCAGCGCCCGCGAAAAGGCTCGCCGTCATTGCGATGAGACGCCGCTGAACCCCAAGCGGATCAATCCGGACCTGAGCGACGAATTCATCGACGTCCTGGCGGCGATGATGGAGAAGGATCGCAGCAAGCGCATTCAAACGGCCGCCGAGGTCGTCGAACGCCTCAAGCCGTGGGCCACCGACGCGGTGGCAACCAATTCCGAAGAATCCGCCGGCGATCGCTCCGGGCACGCGCGGCAGCAGTTGCCCATTCCTTTGGCCGACACGCAGCCGGGCTTTTTTGGCGATGCTCCGGACCCGGCCGAGGACAGCCCGAGCCAGCTCTCGCAGTCGACCGACCGAATGGCCGTAACCGCCCAGGAAACCATTCCGGATCTGGGCCGCCGGCCGGTGACCCCCGACGACTCTGGCGATTTCTCGCTTTCGCTCGTGCTGCTCTTGCTGGTGCCGATCTTACTGGCGGCCGGCGTGCTGGTGGTCAATCTGCTGCTCGAGCTGCTGTGGTAAACGGCAGATTCGACTGCACGAACTGGGCTGCACAGCAGGCTGGCGGTTGCAGCGCGACTAGGCGCGAACGAAAAACAACTTCAGTTTTTTCCGGACCCTCACCCTGCCCTCTCCCTGGAGGGAGAGGGGTTGCGGGCAGAACTTAGTTTTCGTTCGCGGGTTAATTCTTGCGTGCGGCCCGCAGTTGAGCTCGTGCCTGCAACTCAAGCAGATCGCGCTCGGCCAGCATCTGGTCGCTGGCGGCCGGGCGGGAACGGGCGGTCGCCAATTGCTCGGCGGCGATGCGGGGATCGATTTCCGCGGTGGGCACGGCCCGGCTCGTCAGCACTGAAACCACATTGCCGGCAACCTGCACGAAGCCGCCATCCACGTAAAAATGTTTGGTTTGATCGCCGGAGACGATCCGCATTTCGCCATAGCCCAAGCGACCAATCAGCGGGCTGTGGCCGGGAGCGATGCCGATTTCGCCGTCATAGAGCGGCAGCGCGACGAAGTCGGCGGTGGCTTCCAGGACCGTGGCTTCGGGACTGACGACGACGCATTGAAGCGGCTGTCCGAGCAAACCGGCCCCGTGGGTCCCGGCACTGCCACCGGCACGTTTGCTGCCACCGTGTGTTGTGTCGACCATGCGGCTTAACCTTTTGCGGCCATTTTCTTGGCCTGTTCTTCAGCCTGTTCGATCGCACCGACATACATGAAAGCCTGCTCGGGCAGGTGGTCCCATTTGCCGTCGGCAATCTCCTCGAAGCTGCGGATGGTGTCGGCCAGCGGCGTAATTTCGCCCGGCTTGCCCGTGAATACCGCGGCCACCAGGAACGGCTGCGACAGAAATCGTTCCATGCGGCGGGCGCGGTGGACCACCAACTTGTCCGACTCGCTCAGTTCGTCGACGCCCAAAATGGCGATGATGTCCTGCAGCTCGCGATAACGCTGCAGGGTGACCTGCACCCGGCGGGCAATCGCGTAATGCCGCTCGCCCACGTACTGCGGGTCGAGAATCCGGCTCGACGAGGCCAGCGGGTCGACCGCCGGATAGATGCCTTTTTCCGTGATCGAGCGCTCCAGGTACAAGAACGCGTCGAGCTGCCCGAACGCCGCGGCCGGGGCCGGGTCGGTCGGGTCGTCGGCCGGCACGTACACGGCCTGAACGGACGTGATGGCCCCCTTGTTGGTCGAGGCAATGCGTTCCTGCAACTGACCCATTTCGGTGGCCAGGGTGGGCTGGTAACCCACGGCCGAGGGCATGCGTCCCAACAGGGCCGAGACTTCGCTGCCGGCCTGCGAGAAACGGAAGATGTTGTCGATGAACAGCAGCGTGTCGGTGCCGGTCGTGTCGCGGAAGTATTCGGCCATCGTCAAGGCCGACAAGGCCACGCGCAAACGGGCGCCGGGCGGCTCGTTCATTTGCCCGAACACCATGCAGGTCTGGTCGATCACGTGCCGGCCGGTGTCGCCGATCTTGGCTTCCTGCATTTCCAGCCACAGGTCGGTGCCTTCGCGGGTTCGCTCGCCGACGCCGGCAAACACCGACGAACCGCCGTGGGCGGTGGCGATGCGGGCGATGAGCTCGGTGAGGATCACCGTTTTGCCCAAGCCGGCCCCGCCGAACAGTCCGGCCTTGCCGCCGCGCACGAACGGAGTGAGCAGGTCGATGACCTTGATGCCGGTTTCGAACAGCTCGGTCTTGGTCGTCAGTTCGCTCAGCGCCGGAGCGTCGCGGTGAATGGGCCAGAATTCGGTGGCGTTGACGGGTCCGCGGCCGTCGATCGGCTCTCCCACCAGGTTGAAGACCCGGCCGAGCGTGGCCGGCCCGACGGGCACTTTGACCGGCGAGCCGGTATCGACGCAGTCCATACCGCGGACCATGCCGTCGGTGCTGCCCAGGGCCACGCAGCGCACGCGGCTGCCGCCGAGCTGCTGCTGCACTTCGCCGATCAGGTTGAGCTTCACGCCCTTGTGCTCGGACGTGATCTTCACGGCGTTGTAAATCGCCGGCAAGTGCCCTTCGGGATATTCGACGTCGAAGGTCGATCCGATGATTTG
Organism: uncultured Planctomycetia bacterium; assembly: GCA_963699445.1. Classification (GTDB taxonomy): domain Bacteria; phylum Planctomycetota; class Planctomycetia; order Pirellulales; family PALSA-1355; genus CAWCAX01. Next base: position 254,866 of record CAVOTX010000007.1, on the reverse strand, counting down.
CGTCACGTGGCCGATGTTGGTCGCCTGGGCGGGTTGTTTGGCGGGAGCCGCTTTCTTGACTGTTGCCATGACGGGACTGACTCGTGCTTGATAGGGGTGTGATGTTGTCCGCGGGACGATTTCAGGATGAAGACAATGGCAATTCGTTGAACTTTGAGCCGGGCGATCCCGGGACGCCTAATTGAGCGCCTCGACGCCGCCGATGATTTCCATGATCTCGCCCGTGATCTGGCTCTGCCGGGCGCGATTGTACGACATCGAAAGCCGCTTGATCAGGTCCGAAGCGTTTTCGGTGGCCGCTTTCATCGCCACCATTCGCGACACCTGCTCGCTGACTGCCGCATCCAGGAAGCACTTGAAGAGCTTGACTTTGAAGCTCGTCGGCACCACTTCTTCCAAAATGCTTTCGACCGAGGGCAGGAACTCGTACTGCGACTGTCCGCCCGCCGCCGGGTCGGGCGTGCTGCCCTCCAGCGAGCCCAAGGGCAGCAGGGTTTCGACCGAGACGACCTGCCGGCTGACGCTCTCGAACCGCATGTAAGCCACGTCCAGCCGGTCGAGCTGCCCCGCGGCATACGCCGCCAGGTAACGGTTGGCCAGCACGTCGACTTCAGCAAAGCTTGGTTTGTCCTCGAAGTGCGTGAAGGTCTCGTTCGGCTGGATGCCCCGGAAACGGAAGGCGGAAAGGCCGCGCTTGCCGGACACCTCCAACGAAACTTCCGGCACCTGCTCTTTGAGCTCCAGGTAGCGCATGTTGGCGGCCCGTTGCACGCTGGAGTTGTAGCCGCCGCACAGCCCGCGATTGGCGGTCAACACCAGCAGAGTTGCCCGCTGGGTGTGCTCGCGGCCGGCCAGCAGCGGATGCTTCACCTCCAGCCCGCTGGCCACCAGGTCGGCCACCAGCCGGGTGATCCGTTTGGTGTAGGCGGTGGCGGCGTGCGCACGATCCATAGCCTTCTTGAATCGCGCAGTGGCGATCAATTCCATCGTCCGCGTGATCTTGCGGATGTTGCGGATCGACTTGCGGCGTTTGTCGAGAGCTCGGGCTTTGGCCATTCTGGGAGCGGCTAGGGGGGCTATGGGTTAGGGGCTAGGGAGTGTTAAGCCCACGGGCGGCGGCCCGTGGGCGCGTCTCAAACGGCGAAATTACCAAGCGCTACTCAATCGGGACACCTTGACCATCATTTAAACCCGCCGGACGTGATCGCCGCGGCCCGCATATTGCTTTTGGAATTGCTCCAGAGCGGCGGCCAGCGTCGCCATGGCGTCGTCATCCAGATCCTTCGTTTCCACGATTTTCTGCCGAATCTCTGGCTTCTGATCGCGGATGAACGTCAGGAATGCCTTTTCCCAGGCCGAAACTTCCTTGACCGGCACTTTGTCCAGGTAACCGCGGGTGCCGGCGAAGATCATCAGCACTTCGTCCACCACTTCCAACGGTTGATACTGCCCTTGCTTGAGCAATTCGACCATTCGGTAGCCGCGGTCGAGCCGGGCCTGCGTGGCCGGATCCAGGTCGGTGCCCAACTGGGCAAAGGCCTCCAACTCGCGAAACGCGGCCAGGTCCAAACGCAAACCGCCGGCCACTTTTTTCATCGCCTTGATCTGGGCCGCTCCACCGACGCGGGAGACCGAAATACCCACGTTCATGGCTGGCCGGATGCCGGCGAAAAACAAGTCGGGTTGCAGGTAGATCTGCCCGTCGGTGATCGAAATCACGTTGGTCGGAATGTAGGCCGAAACTTCGCCTTCGAGCGTTTCGATGATCGGCAGCGACGTGAGCGAGCCGCCCCCCAGCGCATCGCTGAGCTTGGCCGATCGCTCCAAGAGCCGGCTGTGGGCATAGAACACGTCGCCCGGGTAGGCTTCGCGTCCGGGCGGGCGGCGCATCAGCAGCGAGAGCTGGCGATAGGCGGTTGCCTGTTTCGACAAGTCATCGTAGACGATCAGGGCGTGCTGGCCCTTGTACATGAAGAACTCGGCCATCGACGTGCCGGCATACGGAGCGACGTATTGCAGCGGCGCCGGATCGCTGGCGCTGGCCACGATCACGGTGGTGAAATCCATGGCCCCGTGATGCCGCAGCGCTTCGATCACGCCGGCCGTGGTCGATGCCTTCTGGCCGACGGCCACGTAGAAGCATTTCACTCCGGAGTTCTTCTGATTGATGATCGTGTCGATGCCGATGGCGGTCTTGCCGGTCTTGCGGTCGCCGATGATCAGTTCGCGCTGGCCGCGGCCGATCGGCGTCATGGAGTCGATGGCCTTGATGCCGGTTTGCAGCGGCTCGGTGACCGGTTTGCGCCCGAGACGCCCGGAGCCATGGTTTCCACGTCGCGGCGCTCGGTGGTCAGGATCGGTCCCTTGCCGTCGAGCGGGTTGCCCAGTGGGTCGACCACGCGGCCGATGACGGCATCGCCGACCGGCACGCTCAACAGCCGGCCGGTGCTCTTGACCTCGTCCCCTTCCTGGATGGCGAGGTAATCGCCCAAAATGATCACGCCGACGGAGTTTTCTTCGAGATTGAAGGCCAGCCCGATCGTACCGCCGGGAAACTGGACCATTTCGCCGGCCATGACGCCGGACAGGCCGTAGACGCGCGCAATACCGTCGCCCACTTCCAGCACGCGACCGACCTCACGGACGTCGATCTGCGACTTGAAGTTCTCAATTTCCGCCTGGATGACGGAAGCGATCTCGTCGGCTTTGAATTTCATGAACGCTCCTATGGATGATCTGCGAGCGCAGTTGCTCGAGTTGTCGGGCGACCGAACCGTCGTACACCGTGTCGCCGAAGCGCAGCACGGCGCCGCCGATCAAGTCCGAGTCGACGTTGGCGTCGAGCCGCGGCTCGCCCTGAACGATTTTCCGCAGTGTTTGTTTGAGCAGGTCGGTGGTCGCGGCGTCGAGCGGCGCAGCCGTGCTGACCCGCACCGGCACGATCCCCCGCAGCGTGTCCATTTGCCGGTGGAACTCGACATGGATGGCCCGCAGCAAACGCAGTCGCCCGCGGCGGGAAAGGATCCGCAGAAAGTCGACCAAGGTGGGCGTAAAGCGGTCGGCGAACACGCGATCGATCACCGCCTGCTTCTCGTCGTCTCCCAAGAGTTGCGAAGCGAGCACTTGCTCGAAGCGCGGTTGATCGACGAGCAACTGCACGAGCGCATCGAGCTCGTCCGCCACGTCGGCGGTGTTGCCGGCCGTTTCGGCGGCCCCCAACAGCGCCTTGGCATAGACTGCGGCCACCTGCTGGGTGCCCGAGTCGAAGTGCGGCTGGCTCGAATTGTCCGTCGGCTCGTCGGTCATCGGACTGGATACCTAGTTTTTGCTGGCCGCTGCGGCGGGAAACCGGGCCACCGCTTCCTGGATCAGCCTGGCATGGTCTTTGGCGTTCAAACTGCTGTGGACAATCTTGCCCGCCAACTCGACCGCCAGTTGGGCACTCCGCTCGGCGAGCGATTGCAGGGCCGCATCGGTGGCGGCTTCAATGTCGCGCAAGCCGCGGAGCCGTTCGCCCTCAGCGGCACTCTTGGCCTCGGCCAGGATCGACGCTTTGGCGTGTTCGGCGTCGCGGCGTGCCTGTTCCATCAGGGCCCGCACCTGGTCGGCGGCGCCGGCCAGCTTGCGTTCGTAATCGGCCAGCAATTGCCTGGCTTCGTCGTGCTGGCGCTGGGCTTCGGCGATGTTATGGGCGATCGCCTCTTCCCGTTTTTCCAGCCCGGCGACGATCGGCCCCCAGGCGAACTTCCAGAGAATCGCCAGCAGCAGGACGAACACGACAAACGTCCACACCGCCAGATCCGGATCGACCGACAGCGGATCAGAAGCCGGGTCCGCATGGTCGGACTGCCCGGCTTTGGCGATTTCTTTTTCGGCCCGGTGCACCTCCGCCTCGACGCTCTCCGAGGCGCTGCCCAGGGCAGAAAACAAAGCCGCGCCGCAGAACACTGCCGACGCACCGACAATTCGTGCCAAACTCATGACGAACTCGCTTGCACCGAGAGGTTTACGGTCAGTTGTTGAAGAGCATACAAACGATTAGCGCGAAGAACGTGGCACCTTCGATCAGGGCCGCAGCGATGATCATGGCCGTTTGCACGTTGCCTGCCACTTCAGGTTGCCTCGCCATGCTCTCTACGGCGCTCGCGCCAATCTTGCCGATGCCGTACCCGGCACCCAAGATGACCAACCCGGCACCGAAGGCACCGCCGAGGTAAATCGCGGAATCCTTGCCGGCTCCCTGGGCCATGGCGGGGGAAGCCATCAAAAGGACGGTAAGACACAACAGGGCGATTTTCAGAACGCGGCTCATCAATTCGGTCTCCTTGAAAAGTGGAGTTTGAGGGAAGCTTCGGGCCGGCCCCGCGACGCGCTCCAGAGCGCTAGTGCGGATGCACGGCCATGCCAATGAACAATGCCGACAGAAAGGTGAAGATGTAGGCTTGCAGGAACGCCACAAACAGCTCGAGCAAACTCAGCGCCACGGCACCCAGCACGCTGGCCGGCACTACCGCCCACCACGCCAGGCTGAGGGCGCTGGCCGAAATGAACGCCATGGTCACGGCCAGCACCAGATGGCCCGCCATCATGTTGGCCAGCAGACGCATCGCCAGGATGAAGTGCTTGATGCACAGGCCCATGACTTCGATGATGAAGATCATCGGTTTGAGCAGGATCGCCAGCACCAAAGGCAGTTCCATGTGCGGGACCTGGCCCGTCCAAAAGCCCACCGGCCCCAGCTTTAGCGAGCCGGCCGCGACCACGGTGCCGAACGTCACCAGGGCCAGCGCACCGGTCGTGGCCAACGCGCCGGTGGACGAGCCCGCCCAAGGCAACATCCCGAACAGGTTGCAGGCCAGGACGAAGAAGAACATGGTCAACAAGAACGGCAGGAACCGGTCGGCGTCGTGGCCGCCGATGGCCGGCCGCGCCACTTCGTCGCGGATGAAGACAATCATCGCCTCGAGCGCATTGGCCAGCGTGCCTTTGGCCACGCCGTCCCGCTTGAGTCGCGAGGCCAGCCGACTGAAAACGACGACCAGCACGACCGCTGCGATCAACTCCAGTACCATGAACTTCGTGATCTTCAAGTCAAACGGCTCGATGCGATCGTCGACCGGCTTGAAGCCGGTATGGATTGTGGCGATCGGCTCGGCCCCATGCCGAAGTTGGGGAATCTTCCATTTACCCCCCAGAAAACGGGGGAACTCGAAATACTCCGAGTCCTTCACGTGACCGATCAAATGCCCCGCTTCAAACGGATTGTGCGCATGGCCGGCCGCGTGCTCTTCGGCGTGCGGCGTCGGCTGATCGTCACGCGTGGACATTTCAGGCTACCTTCGGCAGGGCGGCCAGGGGCCGTACCCTGGCGAGCAAGAGTCCGGTTTCGGTCGCCAGAGTCACCATGTAGAAGATCAACAGGTAGAGAATCATCGCGCCGTTGGCCAGTTCCCGCATGCCCAGTTGCAGCGACACGCCCAGCATCAGGCACACCGCCATCCGCACGGTCATCCCGGATACCATCCCATACATCGCCGCAGCGCGTCCCTGGAACAGACAGCCGATGACCAAGGCCAATTGGGCCGCGAGCAGCGAAACACCCGCCGCCACGCACTCCGCCAAGACCCCCGCCGCGCCACCGAAACCGTAACTGCACGGGGCAATCACCAACCAGGCCGCGGCCACAGCACCCGCGACGATGCCGCTTTGCGCAACCAAACCCAGCCGCGCCATTTGTTCCCAGCGGGAATGCAGTCGGCGCCAGCGAGGAATCGCTGCCGCGCTTGCCGAATTGGAATCCTGGTTGGCGGGCATCTTCTTCAGATTTGTGAAATGCCTAACGTTGTCGCGGCGTGCGGCCTTTGGCGATCCGTGCCAAACCAAGGGCCGCCAATAGTCCACCTAAGGCGAACCCCAAAAGCAGGAAAACAGCCCGCGTTCCCAGCTGCTTGTCGAGCCAGTAACCCCCAAGTCCCGGCAACACCATCTCCGCGGCGATGGTCATGATCGTTACAGACCATTCCAGGGCAATGGCCATCGGCGACCGATCAGGCGGGAGCTCAGCCACGGGTGCTGTTCTCGCGGCGGCGGTTCTTATCGCGGGCTGGCCCGGACGGGCCGAATTCGGCCCCGCTCGGGTCTTTCCGCTGACAAACCCCAGCAAGAGTGGCCCCCGGTTCGTCGTGTGAGTACCGGGTCACCGCCCTTACGATCTCTTAAGTTTGGCCAATGGTACCCGACGTTTTGGAAGGGGTCAATTGGCTGGGATTGAAATTCGTGTTTTTTTTCACAAAGTCGGTTAAGTGACTGATGCGCAGCAATTTACAGTCACCAAAGCCGCTTCGGACAAGGCCAGCCGTGGCGACTGCCGACGCTGCGATGCAGCACCGCGATCCGTAATCCCAGGATTAGCAAACCGCGTTGAAAGATATTCCACCGAATAACACGGCGGCCTCGATCTGGCGTTCCACGACAAAGCTTTACTGGATAAAGCCTTGCGAACGACTGTCGGCATCCGAAGCGGCCCGCGGAACGGGAAGTGCATTGCGTGTCTGGCCGACTTCGATTAGACTTTGTTTATCTGATCTGTCCCAGCGCGAAGTTTGGGCGGTTTGCATCCGTATGCCGCTCGGCTGGACGCGGGGATCAGATTGGACGCCGCCGGGAATGGGCGGCGCAACCCTGCGAGCATGATCCACACCCCGGTTTGTGTTTGTTTGGGACTATAGCCTGCGTTGGATGTTGGCCGTGTTGTTTGCTGGAGTCCAAGCCTCAAACGGGTGAGGTTGGCGGCTCCAGGTGCAATGCGGCTGGCGTCAACCTCATTCGGCTAAGGACTGCCTCTGAGGTTTGAGCGTTTGATCCGGTCAAGGAGGACGCTCACACCCCCTACGACTTCCTGCCCAGTGCAAGCATCTTCCCGCTTGCCTGCCGGCAACCGCGGAGGCAAGTCCTTTGATGACCCCAGCTTCACTAAAGTCCTACAGCCAAAAAGACTTGGCACAAATGGCCCGCCAGGGCGGTGTGCGTGGGTGGCACGCCATGCGGAAAGATCAACTGATCAAGGCGCTGCTCACGGCAGCCCGCATCCGGGCCGTGAAGATTCAAACGTCCAAGAAAGTCGCCACGCCGGCGCGTCGATCAACCACCGCCAAACGCGCAGCGGGCGCCGCCATTGCTCGCGGCCGCATGGCCAACGAGGGAGTCGCGCGGAGCAATCTTGTTCGGGCTGCGACGGTCAGTAGCCGCGCCGCCGCGAACGGCAGTAGCCGGGCCGTCGTCAACGGCAACGGCCGGCTCAGCAATGGAAGCGCAGCCGGCGGCAGTCGCGCCGCTGGAGGCGGTGCCGCTGGAGGCGGTGCCGCAAGCCGCGGTGCCGCAAGCCGCAGTGCGGTGCCGGCTCGGCCGGGGAGTAACGGATCTGCCAACGGCAGTTCGGTCAATGGACATGCCGCGGAGAAACGCGCCGCTCGACCGGCGACCAACGGCCACGTTGCCGCGCGCTCGGCCGCGCCGCTGCGCAAACCGACCAGCCCACGGGTGGTCAAGCACATCGAACAGGTCAAAGCCAGGCTCGATCGCTCCAAAAACCTCGCTTTGCCCGGCGGCGGCAAGCGGACCGCCCACGTGCGTGACCGCATCGTGGTCATGGTGCGAGATTCTTACTGGCTGCACGTTTATTGGGAATTGACGCGTCACAGCGTCGAGCGCGCCCAGGCGGCGATGGGGCAGGACTGGCACCTGGCGCATCCTTGCCTGCGTCTGCCTCGAGGTTTCCGAAGGGGGTGCCACAAACGCGTCGGAACGGGTCGTCGAGGACGTGACGATCCACGGCGGCGTGTCCAATTGGTATCTCCACGTGAACGAGCCCCCCAAGAGCTATCGCGTCGAGATCGGCTACCTGGCCGGTTCGGGCAAGTTTTTCGCCCTTTCCCGCAGCAATGTCGTGACCACCCCTCCGCCGGGCACGACCGACGCCATCGATGAGCATTGGGCCGGCGTTGCGCAGGATTTCGACAAGATCTACGCCATGAGCGGCGGCTACTCGGTCGAGGGATCGAACCACGAATTGCAGGAATTGTTCGAGGAGCGTCTGCGCCGCCCGATGGGCTCGCCCATGATGACCCGCTACGGCGAGGGCATCGAGGGACTCTTCCCCACCAAGGGCAACTTCCGGCTGGAGGTCGATGCCGAGCTGATCGTTTACGGCGTCACCGAGGCCAACTCTCACGTCAGTCTGCGCGGCGAGCCGGTGCGGCTGCGGCCGGACGGCAGCTTTACGGTGCGGATGAGCCTGCCAAACCAGCGCCAGGTCATTCCGGTGGTCGCTTCGGCTGCCAACGGCGGCGAGCAGCGAACGATCGTCCTGGCGATCGAGCGCAATACCAAGGTCATGGAGCCGATCCTGCGCGAGTCGAACGACTGAAGTCGGCACGGTCTTGTTCTGCGAGCCGAGTTCGCGGCCATCGTCAATCCTATAGCCACCCCGCTGCCGGCCTGCCCGGTAACGGGGTGTTTGCATTGGCACGTCGGCAGAGGTGCTGCCGGCCCGCACAGCCGAATTGCCGACGAGATCGTGGTCGCATCGATCGCCCTGGCCGGCAACACGGCACCCGGTATAGACTTACCAGGGAACCGGATCCAAATGGAGGAAGATCCTCGTGTCGAATGACATTTCCAAAACGCTCAGCGGCTGGCAATACGAGCCGGACCGCGTCTCGGTGCGAATCATCCGCGGCGACGACGGTCGCGACAAGATCCAGCTCCGACTGGACCTGGGCATGTTGCAGATGGAATTCGACGGACGGCCGGACGGCAGCAGGGTGGAAGATTGCGACTCTTGGCTCGAGTTCTACCAGCGCCGCCAGCAGGCACACGACGCCGCCCATCCGGACGGCGCGCCGCTGTTGCTGGGCAGCGAAGATTGTGCCCGGCTGCTCCGCGAGGGAATCCAGTATTACCATCGCTACATCAGCTTTTGGCACCTGGAGCGCTACGAGCTCTGCGCTCGCGACACGAACCGCAATCTGCGGCTGTTCGCCTTCGTTCGCGACCACGCCCAGCATCAGCGAGACAAGCTGATGTTCGATCAGTGGCGGCCCTATGTCACGATGATGCACGCCCGGGCCGTGGCGACGCCGCTGGCCGCGTTGCACGATTACGAGACCGCGATCGGGGTGATCGACGCGGGCATCGCGGGCATTCGTCAGTTTCTGGCCGAATATAACCAACTCGACAATGCCGAATCGTGTACCGAGCTGGCCCAACTGATGCGCCTGCGCGATCAACTGGCCTCGAAAGGGCCGGGCCGCTTTTCCGCCGAACCGCCCCCGCAGCATCCGCTGGTACGGCTCAAGGAGGATCTGGAACTGGCGATCAGCGAGGAGCGATTCGAGGAGGCGGCGCGGCTGCGCGATCAGATTCGCCGCTTTCGCGAGCAGCCGCTCAACCCAGGCCCGACCGAGGGGTTGTAGACCGCATTTCCGCCGCGCTGCCACATGAGCGGAGGCTGGCGCGAGGCCTTCTTGCATTTCGGAGACCATGCGTGCCCCTTTTGACATTGCAGGACGTCACGGTCAGTTTTGGCGGGCCGCCGGTGCTCGAGCGGGTCACGCTGCGGATCGATGCCGGCGAGCGGATCGGGCTGGTCGGCGCAACGGCGCCGGCAAGTCGACCCTGATGCGCTTGATCCAGGGCGAAATCCCGACGGATCGGGGCGACGTCGTGCGCGGGCAGGGATTGCTGGTGGCCATGCTGGCCCAGGAAGTGCCCCGCGATTTGAGCGGCACGATTTTCGACGAGGTTGCCCGGGGCCTGGGCACCGAGGCGGACTTGCTGGCCGAGTATCATCGCGCCAGCGCCAGTATGCGACCACGCACGATGCTCGCTTGCAGGCCGAGCTGGCACGCCTGGAACGCGCGCTCGAGTCGCACGGGGCCTGGCAATTGCAGCAGCGGGTCGACCGCATTTTGTCGCGCATGGAACTCGCGCCCGACGACGCCTGCGCCGACCTGTCGGCCGGCCTCAAGCGGCGGGTGCTGCTGGCCAGGGCCCTGGTGCGCGAGCCAGACATCCTGCTGCTCGACGAGCCGACGAATCATCTGGACCTCGCGGCCATCGACTGGTTGGAGCGGTTTCTCGATCGATACGAGAAAACGTTCGTGGTGATTACGCACGACCGCATGTTCCTGCGCAAGCTGGCCCGGCGGATCGTCGAGGTCGATCGCGGGCGCTTGACGAGCTGGTCGTGCGGCCACACGACGTACTTGGAGCGCAAGCAGGCATCGCTCGAGGCCGAAGCCCAGCAGCAGGCCCTGTTCGACAAGAAGCTGGCCCAAGAGGAAGTCTGGATTCGCACCGGCATCAAGGCCCGGCGGACGCGCAACGAAGGCCGCGTGCGGGCGCTGGAAAAACTGCGCGCGGTGCGCCGATCGCGCCGCGAGCGACCGGGCGAAGTGCGGATGCAGGCGGTCGAGGCCGATCGCTCCGGCCGGTTGGTCATCGAGGTCAAGCAGGCGACCTTCGGCTATGCGCCGGCCGAGGCCCCGCTGGTGCGCGACTTTTCCACCGTGGTCATGCGCGGCGACAAGGTGGGAATTCTCGGCCCCAACGGCTCGGGCAAGACCACGCTGTTGCGGCTGATGCTGGGCCAACTAGCGCCGCAAAGCGGCAGCATCCGGCAGGGCACTCGCCTGGAGATTGCCTACTTCGATCAGTTGCACGCCCAGCTCGACGACGAAAAATCGGTGCTCGACAACGTGACCGACGGCAGCGAGCGGGTGACCGTCGGCGGTCGCAGTCGGCACGTCATCGGCTACCTGGAGGATTTCTTGTTTTCGCCGGAGCAAGCCCGGCAGCCGGTCAAGAAGCTCTCCGGCGGCGAGCGCAACCGGCTGCTGCTGGCCAGGCTGTTTACGCGGCCGTCGAACATGTTGGTGCTCGACGAACCGACCAACGATCTGGACTTGGAAACGCTCGAGCTGCTGGAAGAGTTGCTGGCCGATTATCAGGGCACCGTGCTGCTGGTGAGCCACGACCGCGAGTTTCTCAACAACGTGGCCAGCAGCACGCTGCTGTTGCAAGGCGGCGGCCGAATCAAGGAATCGGCCGGCGGCTACGACGACGCGCTGCGCGGCGGCACGCCTGCGACCGCCGACGTCGAAGATTCCGCGCCCGGGCGGACAAGCCCGGGTCCCAGCCCCAGAAGGCCGCCCCGGGACCGGCAGAGCGGGTGCGGAAGCTGAGCTACCAGGAAAAGCGCGAATTGGACGCTCTGCCCTCGACCATCGCGAGCTTGGAGGCCCAGCAGCAGCAATTGCACGAAACCCTGGCCGATCCGGCCTTTTACCGCCAGGCCGGAGCGCAAATCGCCGAGACGAAAACGCGATTGGCCGCCGTGGATCAGGAGCTGCAAAACGCCTACGCGCGCTGGGAGGCGCTCGAGAAAGGATGAAGGCGGAAGGATGAAGGATGAAGTCGGAACGAGCAGCGGCCGCTTCGTTTTTCATCCTTCATCCTTCCGCCTTCATCCTTTCGTGTTCCTCCTTTCCTCCCAGACCGTCTTGATGTTGACGAATTCGCGGATGCCGATGGTGCCTAGCTCGCGGCCATAGCCCGAGTGCTTGACGCCGCCGAACGGCAACTGCGGATCGGACGCCACCAGCGCATTGACAAATGCCAGGCCGGCTTGAATTTCGTCGACAAAACGGGCTTGTTCCGCCGGATCGTCGGTCCAGATGCTGCTGCCCAGGCCGAACGGCGTGTCATTGGCCAATTCCAAGGCGGCCGTCAGGTCGGGCACGCGAAACAGCATCGCCACCGGCCCGAACAATTCCTCGTGGAACACGGGCGCCGCCCGCGGAACGTCGGCCAGCACCGTGGGGGCGTAATAGTTGCCGGGCCGGGCCAGTTTGTGGCCGCCGGTCAGCAACCGGGCGCCGGCGGCCACGCTGCGCTGGACCTGGTCGTGCAGCTCTTCGACGATTTGCCGCGTGGCCAGCGGCCCGATGTCGGTGGCCGGGTCCAGTGGATCGCCCACGCGGAGGCCCGTCATCCGCTCGACAAAGCGCTGCTCGAAGCGATCGGCCACTTCGTCGGCCACAATGAACCGCTTGGCCGCGATGCAGGATTGGCCGTTGTTGATGGTTCGCGCCAGCACGGCGGCTTGAACCGTGCGCTCCAGATCGGCGCTGGGCATGACGATGAAGGGATCGCTGCCGCCCAGTTCGAGCACGGTCTTCTTGATATGCTTGCCGGCTGCGCTGGCCACCCGGCTGCCGGCCTGTTCGCTGCCGGTCAGCGTAACGGCTTGCACGCGGGTCGGCGATCACGCGCTCGACCTGATCGGCGCCAAGGAGCAGCGTTTGGAAAACCCCGGCCTCGAAGCCGGCGCGGAGCAAAATGTCTTCAATCGCCAGGGCGCATTGCGGCACGTTCGAAGCGTGCTTCAGCAGCCCGACGTTGCCGGCCATCAAGCCCGGCGCGACGAAGCGAAACACTTGCCAGAAGGGAAAATTCCAGGGCATCACCGCCAGCACGGCCCCCAACGGCTGGTAGCGAATGTAACTGCGGACCGCCTTGGTTTGCACCGGCTCGTCGGCCAGCAGCCGCTCGGCATGTTCGGCATAGTAGCGGCAGGCCCAGGCGCATTTGTCTGCCTCGCTGCAAGCGGCCGCAAGGGGTTTTCCCATCTCGGTGGTCATCAGGCGGCCGAAGACTTCGCGCTCGACCTGCAAGATTTCGGCCGCCCGCAGCATGCGCTGCGCCCGCTGGGCAAAGGGGGACCGCCGGTGGCGCTCGAACGCCTCGACCGCGAGCCGGAGTTTGGCATCGATTTGCTGCTCGGAGAGTGAATCGAACGTGCGCAGGGTCTCGCCCGTGGCCGGATTGATGCTTGCGATGGACATGCGGGGTTCCCTGGGGACGGTTTCGATTATGATCATAGCGACTCGCGGTCGAGAGGGAATCGCCCGGCCCGCGCCCGCTGTCCGGCAATCGGTGGCCGGCGACCGTGTTTGCGGAGTTGGGACTACATGGCCGACAACCTCGACGACAGGTCCGATTCGATCGCCCGGGCGATCGAGCGTGCCGCCGGGGCAATCCTGCGCGGCCGATGCGCTGCTGATCACCGCCGGCGCTGGCCTGGGAGTCGATTCGGGGCTGCCGGATTTCCGCGGCAACGCCGGCTTCTGGAAGGCGTATCCGCCGTTTGCGCGGCTCGGCCTGTCGTTTGTCGATCTGGCCAACCCGATCTGGTTCCAGCGCGATCCCGAGCAAGCCTGGGGATTCTACGGACATCGCTATCACCTCTATCGCGACACGGCGCCGCACGCCGGCTTTGCGATCCTGCGCCGCTGGGGCGAGACCCGACCGGCGGGATCTTTTGTTTTTACCAGCAATGTGGACGGGCATTTCCAGGCGCCGGCTTTGACGACTCGCACGTATTGGAATGTCACGGCTCGATCCACCATTTGCAATGCCGCGAACCCTGCTCCGAGCGGATCTGGCCGGCCGGCTGCCTGACGCTGGACGTCGACCCGGCCACGTTCCGCGCCCGGGCCCCCTTGCCGCAATGCCCCGATTGCGGCGGCCTGGCCCGGCCCAACATCTTGATGTTCGGCGACCACGGGTGGCTCGACGCTCGGGCGCAAGTCCAGGCGGCCGAATATGGGCGCTGGCTGGCGGAAAGCCGTCGCCCCAAAATGGTGGTGGTCGAGCTCGGCGCCGGCACCGCCGTGCCGACAGTGCGCGACGAGTCCGAGCGCGCGCGGGTGTGCTGATTCGCATCAATCCCCGCGAAGCAGACGTCTCGCCGGGCGACATCTCGATACCGCTGGGTGCGCTGGCAGCCCTCGAGCGGATCGATGCCCTGCTGTGAGCAGCGGTGCTCGGCCACGAGGGTCGCCGCGGCTGCGGCGCAACTTGATACGGCTATTGCGATGGCGCTTCGCCGCGCAGCAGCCGGTGGATCCGCTCCAGGACTTGCCGCAGCCACCAGCCGGGCTTGGGCGGCCGGCCGGCGTCGGACGAGACGTTCCAGACCAGCGGCATCGGACCGGGTGCGGGCGATTGGCGAGCCGGCGTAACGCCCGCGGCGGCCAGGGCGGCAAAGCGGGTGGCAAACTCCCTTTTCTTGGCTGGCGTGGCCAATCGGCGGACTTGCGGATCGGTGTCGATGATGGCCATATGCCGCAATTCGCTCCAGGCCCTCATCCGCATGAGTGCCCGGGCCACTTCGCGCCGCATCTGGACATCCGCGTGGCGGTAGAACGCGACCACTTCGGTGGCGCCGAGCGTGCCGCCGCTTCGCCCCAGCAGCCAAATCGCCAACCGGTTCAGCTCGGGAAAACGGAGTTGCAGGCACCAGATCAGGCCGGCGGCTGCGTCAGCGCGTTCGATTTCGCGGAGCACGGATCGGGCCGGCAGCAAGACCGGTTTGCCGGCCGGCGGATCGGCCGAGTCGCGATTCCTCCCAACGCAGGGCAATTTTCTGCAGCTCGATCGCTGCCCAGGCGTCCGCCTGCGAAACTCGGAGCTTCCGCGCACCGCTGCGGACCCATCCCGGCATGCCTGGGACGTAAGTCGTTCTTGTAGCCCGGTCCATGCGGTAGGTCGCCCAGATCAAGGCAGCGAACGGGGCGACAAACATGAGCAGCGCTACAACGATCTGAACTACTTGCACGAACATTGGCGTCACCAACCAGGAGCCTGGCCAACGCGATTGCCGCAATTGTACCCCAAGAGGGATTGTGGCGAACCGGGCCGGCTCGCAAAATGCCGGTTCACGATGCGGGTTGGTCGTTTGCGGTTTGCCGAGGCGGCGGCAAACCGCGCGAGGAGTCATTCATGCAGATCACGCTCATACCATCCACGGGTGCCCGCCACTGGCGCTGGCTGCCTGAAGTCTTTCATGTCGTGCGGTTGCGCTATCAATCGCAAGTGCGGCTGCTGGGATTATCGGTGCTGGTAGGCATCGTGGCCGGCCTGGCGGCCGCGGCGTTCTATGTGGCCACGGTGGTGGTCGAGCACTACGCCTTGATCTCGCTGGTGGGCTACGATCCTGCGCCCACCCGGCCGGCGAAATCCCCCTGTCCTGGCTGCCGGCGGTCAACACATCGTTTCGCCCCTGGCTGCTGTTGGTCGTGCCCACTTTGGGCGGGTTGTTCACCGGCGTGCTGGTATACACGCTGGCCCCCGAGGCCGAGGGGCACGGCACCGACAACGCGATTGACGCCTATCATCGCCGCCAAGGCCTGATCCGGCCGCGGGTGCCGCTGGTCAAGATCGTGGCCAGCGCCGCTCACCATCGGCACGGGCGGGTCGGGGGGCCGCGAGGGGCCGATCGCCCAGATCGGAGCCGGCTTCGGCTCGTTCCTGGCCACAACGCTGGGGTTGCGGCCAGCCGAGCGCCGGGTGCTGATGGCCGCGGGCATGGGCGCCGGCATCGCGGCGATCTTTCGCGCGCCGTTGGCCGGTGCGCTGTTTGCCGCGGAAGTGCTGTATCGCTCGCCGGAGTTCGAGTCGGAAGTCATCATGCCAGCCGCGCTGGCCAGCGTGGTCTCGTATAGCACGTTCGGCTCGATCTTCGGCTGGAAGCCGCTGTTCGCCATTCCCGATATCGGCTTCAACGACCCCTTGGAGCTGCTCCCCTATTTGCTCGCTGGCCATCTGTGGCCGTGATCCTGGCGATGCTTTACACGCGTTCGTTTTATGGGCTGACCCATCGGTTCCACCGCTTGCCGATTCTGCCGCACGTCAAGCCGGCCATCGGGGCATTCTTGACCGGCGCGGTCGGGTTGGGCCTGTACTTTGCCTTTGGCCGAAACAGTCGTCGTGCTAGCGTGTATTGTCGTTCGGCTACAATGTCGCTGCAGTCCGCGCTCGAGCCCGACGGAACCGTCACCGCCTGGATGTCTTGCTGGCGATCGCCCTGGGCAAGATCCTGTACGACCGGGCTGACGATCGGCAGCGGCGGCTCGGGGGGCGTGTTCGGGCCCTCGATGGTCATCGGTGGCTGCGGCGGCGGCGCGCTGGGGATGTCTTGCTGCACTACCACCAGTTCTGGCCGGGACTGATGCCCGCATCCGGCGAGTTTCGTCGATCGTGGGCATGGCCGGATTCTTCGCCGCGGCCGCCAAGACTCCGTTTTCGACCCTGGTCATGGTCAGCGAAATGACCGGCGGTTACCGACCTGCTGCTGCCGACGCTCTGGGTCTGCGTGATCGCCTTCATGCTTTCCGACGAGCAATCAATCTACAGTGCCCAGGTCGAAAGCCGGTCGCGTTCGCCGGCCCATCGCGGGGCCTTCGTGCGCGACGTGATGGCCGGCGTCAACATCAGCCAGTTCGCCCGGCCAAAAGATTTTCCCAAGCTGCAATTGGGCGATCCGCTCTCGGTCGTGGTGGACCGGCTGGCGCATAGCGGTTTTCCGGTGCTGCCGGTGGTCGATGGCGAAGATCGGCTGCTGGGCGTCGTCGACCTGGAGGAGATCAGCCTGGCCTCGCAATTGCCCGACATGCGGCCCTGGATCTTGGTGGCCGACATGATGCGGACCGACGTCGCGCCGCTGGCCGAAAACGACGAGCTGGACCGGGCCATGCAGTTGTTCGTGGAAAACGATTTGTTGGCGCTGCCGATCGTCGACAATCTGACGGCGCGGCACGTCGTCGGGCTGGCCCGGCGGTTCGACATCGCCAGCACGTATCTGAGTTACGTGCACGGTCAATCGCAGGCCACGGCAACGCCCGGCCCACCGGAGCGAAGGGGATAGGGGGGAATGGGGATACGGGGGATCAGCCAGGAAGACGTAGGCCGGGGCGGCTGCGTTGCTGGTCAATCCCACCACCACGCGTCGCCGGGCGGCTTCTTGGCGACATCGAGCCGACGCAGGTTGAGCTTGCCGTCTTTGTCGTGCCGCAACCGCGCGGGCGAAAGCGCCTCGTCGGCCACGATCGACACGCCGCCGCCGGCCGGTGTTTGCAAACGGGCGCCCTGCCAGCGGGCGTTGGCCACGCAGGCGACTTTGCGCGGCACGTCGAGCACTTCGGTGGGCAGCCGGGCTTCGTCGCCGAGTGCGCCGAGATTCCAGTTCAACCGCCCATAGTAGTCCTGCTGCCGGATGAATGCCGCGGCGACCAGCAGATCGATCGATTGCCGCAGTTGGGCATACACCGGGCTGCGACTGGCAAGTTCCGGGTACTTGCGCGTGAAGCTGCCGCAAAACCGCTCGCTGGCTTTGCTGGGCGGGGAGCCGGCCAGCAGCTTGCCCTCGGGCCCGATGACTTTATCCTCGGCATTCAATTCGACCGATTCGCCGAACATCGCCATGCCCAGTCCGTCGTCGGTGACTTGGACGCATTCGTAGCGCGGCGTGAACCACCAGCGCTGCAAATTCTGCGAGCGGGCCGAGCCGAGCGCAGTCGAGAAACGTCGTGATCGCCACCGGCGGCGTTTCCAAGCCGATGCCGATCCGTTTCATGCGATAGTCGGCCTCAACCAGCACCGCCGCCAGGTGCGTGCCGGCCGGAATGCCGAACACCCGGATTTCCGCCAGGCCCAGGCTGGCTTCGATGCCAGCCGCAATCTGCGTGGCCACCGCTTCGCGCTGGTCGTCGGGCACGGAATGCGGAATCGTGCGCTGGAACTGTTGCAGTCGGGCCAGGCCGGCCGCCGGCGGATCTATCGTGCAGCCGACGAAATCCCCTTCGCTCCGCCCGGCCGATACGCGCCAGCGCCACCGCCAGGTCGGTCAGCAGCAATACGGGCCGGCCGGTGGCGATGGAAACCACGCGTCCGCTGGGGTCGTCAACCCAGCCGGCGGCCGGTCCGGCGATCACCAGGTCTCCCGACTCGGGATAGCAGAACACGGATTCCAGCCGCTCCAAACCGGCCAGGTGCAGCATCGCGTCGTCGGGCGATTGGCCGGCGGCCACGGCCGCGGCGAGCGCTCGTTCCAGTCGCACGAGCGACACTTTGCGCACCTTGGACGCCTTCAGCAGGTTGGGGGGCATGACCGCCGTGGCGGCGGCAAGCCGGGCGGCGTGCAACCGGCCGTCCGGATCTTCGGCCGTCTTGACCGCGAGCAAACCCTCGGCGTCGACCGCCACGCCGAAACTGGGCAATTGCACGGTGATATTCGCCCCGGACGTCTGGGCCTGGCTCTCCCCGGGTCGAAAAACCATCAGGCCCGCAACAACGACCAGCAGACGCAAGGCAGCGCCCCCACAGGCTGCGCTTCTGAAGGTGCCCGCTGAACTGGTGCCCACCCAGGCCCATACGCCGGCGTTGGCTTGCGGTTGTTCTCATATTCCATTCCAGTCGTTGATGATTCTTACGTCGTTTTCTTCTTCCTCGTTTTTCATCCTTCATCCTTCATCCTTCATCCTTCCCCTCATCCCCCGTCGCACATTTGGGCCAGTTCGCGGACACTGGCCAGCGCCGCTTCCAGCTCCGGGACCTCGACCCCTTTTTCCCGTCCGCGGCGGTCGCAGTCGCAGAGCAACATCAGCTCTTCGAAGTTCTCGTCCGCTTCGAGCCGGCGCCGCGAGCGGGCGCCGAGCGTGCCGTCGCGCAGTGCGCGCCGCTTCCATGTGATGTTCGATCAGCCATGCCGTGCGGGGAGTGATATAGCCCTCGAGCGCCTCGAGCCCGGCCGCGACATGATCGGCCGGATCGATGGCCTTGCCCACGTCGTGCAGCAGGGCGGCGAGCTGAAATTCCTCGTCGTAGGGCAGTTCGGCCTGGGCCAGGTCGAAGACTTGCAGGCTGTGATACAGCGCGTCCCCTTCCGGATGCCACTTGGGGCTCTGCTTCACGCCTTCGAGCGGCAACAGCAGCATCTGGTAGATCTGAAAACGATCGATCTTCTGCTCGGCCTCGATCACGGCTTCGTCCAGAGACAAATCGGGATACTCCGTTGCCAGGAATTGCTCGAGTTCGGCTATGCTGGCCCGTTCGATGCCTTTGCCGGTGACCGAGCTCTTGAAAACGTAATGCGCCAGGTCGGCCGCATAGATTGTCAGCTCGAAGGGAAACCGGTCCTGCACATGGATGTGCGTGAACACCCGCTCCTCGCCGTGCTTGAGCACCCGCTTGTGCTCGACGTCGTAGACCATGCCCTCGGCGTCGAGTGCGCCGGTGACGCCCGTCAGGCTGTCGGAGAAGACGTGCAGATCGATGTCCGATCCCTGGCGGACGTGGCCGGTCATCGTGCTGCCGATGAGCCGCGGCCGGAAGGCCCGCAGGATGCGCATCAGCCGCAGGGCCTCGATGCGCATCTCGCGCAGGTTGTCGGTCCGCCGGTCCCCTTCGTGCATCCGGGCAAAGGCCTGGATCTGGTCGCGGATTTCGCGGTTCGAGGGCAAATCGGCCGGTTTGACCCAGCCCTGGCAAAGGCGCCGGGCCGCCTTCATCTTCGCCCGATAGTATTCCGATTCCTGCCGGACATACATCAGCCGGGCCGCCTCGAAGGCAATCTCCCGGCGCAACTTCGGATTGGCCATGAGAGGTGGTGCGCCGAAATGTTTTACCGAAGCGCGATCCCAAGTGGATGTCGCTCGACTCGCTAAAAGCCCATCAACGCGGCGCCGGGCTAATGGCAGTATAAGCACAAGTCCGCCGCCGCGCGTAGCGGAAAGCGGGGGATTGCAACCGCTTTGGCCCACGAGCGCACAGCTCCCAGCGCACCGTGGGATTTATTCCCACAGTGCAAGGACCCGCCCCCCCGAGCTAGTCCTGGCACGCCGAGCGGCACACGGCCTTTGAGCCGATCAGCGGCTGAAACCCATCCATGGCCGCCAGGGTACTCTCACGGGGCGAGCACGTGCCACGCTAGGCGGTCTCCGTCGGGCGCAGTAGGATGCCGCCGGCCAAGGAGTTATTGGGAAGGATTGGAATCAACAGGAGGTGGGTATGAGATTCCGCAGGACTGCTATCGCACTATGGGCCCTCGTGGCCTGCGCCGCCGGATCACGGCCCGCAACCGCCGAGGATGTGTTTTACGACCTGGTCGTTTCCGATCTGGATTTTGGCGGCAAGCAGATTCCACAACCTGACGCGACGGCGCGCCAAAACGGCCGCGGCGGATGGCTGCAGGCACAGCAACTCGAATCCTATGCGACGCTGGACGTGCCGGGAGAAGTTTATATGGAGTCGCTATCGGCACTGGTCATGCGCCCTCCGAATCGCGAAAGGCTGATTGCAATTCGCGCCCCCTCGAACGTCGACGTCAAAGGAGTGTTATTCGTTCCGACGGCCGATGCGAAAGGCTTGGAGCCGATGCCTTTCCGCGTGCCCCGATCGGCGGCCAAGGCCGACGCCGAGACGAATTTCTACGCGCTCAAGCTGGCTTATCTCAATGCCCTCGTCGAGCGGCGGATTCCCGGCGGAGCCTGGTTCCGCCATCAGATCGTCGCAACCCGCCAGGCCATGGGCCGGCAGCGTGCCGAGCAGCTCGCGGGCGCCGCCGGCGGGCCCAGACCCGGGCGAATTGAAAGCATCAGCGATGCGTTCGAATATCTGACCGGCGGCCGCGCGATGAGCGAGAACTTGCAGCTCGACCGACTGCTGCGCGTTGCCGACCATGCCCAGGCCGAAGCCGACAGCGAAGTCGTGGCCGACATCAAAGGCATCACGATCGCCGAGATCGATTGGTCGAAGCTCACCCAAGGCGTCGAACCCAAGCTCGATGCCTTGTCTGCCGTCATACCGGCCGATCAGCACGCGGTGTTCTTCCCCTCGTTCAACCAGTTCGTGCAAATCATCGACGAGGGCATGGCAGGCGGCACGCCGATCCTGGAAATGGCCGAGCCGCGGTCGGAAGATGCGCGGACCCTGGAGCGCTATCAGCGGCAGCTTTGCCTGTCGCTCACCGGAGTCGGCCGCCTCGTCGGACCCAAGGTCGTCAAGAGCGTGGCGCTGACCGGCTCCGACCCGTTCTATCGCTCGGGCACCGACATGGCGATCGTCTTCGAAGCGGGCGACCCGGCCGGGCTGGAACAATTGCTGTTGGCTCAAATCGCCCTGGCCGCTGCCAACGAGAAGCAGGCGGGGCCGGTCGATGGCCTGGCCGGCCGGCTCAAGTATCACGGCCTGCGCTCGCCCGATCGAAGCATCTGCTCGTACGTGGCCAAACTGCCGGGCGGCGTGGTCGTGACGAATTCGACCTATCAACTCGAGCGGATCTCGAGCGTGCTGGCGGCCGAGAGCCCCGCCTTGGCATCGTTGCCCGAATTCAAGTTTTTTCGCGACCGCTACCGCCTTGGCGATGCGGAAGAAACCGCGTTCTTGTTTCTTTCCGACGCCACGATCCGCCGCTGGTGCGGGCCGCGGTGGCGGATTGCCGAGTCGCGGCGGATGCGCGACCTGGCGGTGATGACCGAGCTGCAAGCCACCTGCCTGGCCGACATCGTCAAGGGCGAGAGTAGAGCCGACCGGCTGCAATTCGATTTCATTCTGGCAACCGGCGGCGAATTGCGGCTTGCATCCACGGGTGTCGTCTCGTCGGTGTTGGGAACGTTGGATTTTCAAACGCCCATCGCCGAAATCCCGCTGGAACGCGTGACACCGTCCGAGGCGACGGCGTATCTCAATTGGCGCGAAGGCTACGAACGCAACTGGCGCTGGGCGTTCGATCCGATCGGACTGCGGATCGGGCTGGGCACCGCTAAGCTGGCCGCCGACTTGACAGTCATGCCGCTGATTGCGGGCTCGCAGTACCGGCAGGTGCTTTCGGTGACGCAAGGCGCCAAGATCAAGCCGGGGGCCGGCGACCCGCACGCCGCACTGGCCCAGTTGATGTTGGCGATCAACCTCAAGAGCCCGACGGTGCAGCAGGCCAGCGGCATGGCCCGGATGTTCGCCCCCAATGCCAACATCGACCCGCTGTCCTGGCTGGGCGGCGCGGTCTCGATTTACCTGGACGACGATCCTGTGTGGGCCCAGGCCGCCGCCGCGGACCCGGACGAGCGGCAGAGCTTTGTGGAAAAGAATTGGCACCGCTTGCCGCTGGGCGTCCAATTCGAGGTGAGCGATCCCTTGAAGCTGACCGTGTTTCTGGTCGCGGCGCGGGGTTTCATCGATCAAACGTCCGGCAACATGCTCCGCTGGGAGCCGCTCGACTATCGCGGCCGGGCTTACATGAAAATCTCGCTGGCCGATCCGAACCGCCAAAACCAGGAGTTTCGCGATGCGGCCATCTACTATTCGCCGTCGGCGTCGGCCCTGGTCTTGACGCTGAGCGAAGCCGTACTGAAGCGGGCCATCGATCGGCAATTGACCGCCGCCGGGCCAAAATCGGCCGACGCGAACGGTCCGGCGGCACAGTCCGCGCCGGCAAAGCTGCTGGGAGAGAACCTGGCGGTGCATGCCGACGCCCGGATCGTCGAAATCCTGTCCGCGATCGAAGGCGATCAGTATCAAGCGGCCATGCAGCGCTTGGCCTGGAGCAATCTGCCGATCCTGAACGAGTGGCACCGGCTTTATCCCGACGTCGATCCGGTGGCGCTGCACGAGCGTGTCTGGCGAACGCGGCTCGTTTGCCCGGGCGGCGGGAAGTACGTCTGGAACGAAAAATTCCGCAGCCTGGAGTCGACCGTGTACGGCCATCCGGGCCAGCCCAAGGAGGGGCCCGCCGCCCCGCCGCAACTACGCCAGTTTGCAAGCGCCGATTTTGGTTTGACGTTCGAGAACCAAGGTTTGCGGGCCCGCGTGACCCTCGACCGCGCCAAGCCGGCGGTTGCGAAAGCCGCGAAGTAGCAACCGGCCTGGCGACCGTCCGAGCGAGCCGTGGGATTTATTCCCACGGTGTAATGCCCCGCGCCCTCGCGTGACGATCGCTCCGCGGATCCCCCGTCGTCCTTAGACCGTGGGAGTAGATCCCACGGCTCGCCGGGCTGTGGGACTACGAACTTCCCAGTTCCGAATTCCCAGTTCCGAATTCCGAATTTCCGTCAGTGGTTCAAAATGAACTCGTTGCTGTTCAGAACGGCCCACCACACGTCCTGCAGGGCGGCTGCGGGGTCGAGATTGCGGGCCACGAGCAACTGGTTGGCGTTGGTGATCTCGGCCTGAGTCGGTTTGCGGGCCAAGGCGGCCAGGTACAGCTCGGTGATCTTGCCGCCGTTATTGAGCCGACCGTCGTTGGCAATGCGGTGTAGGAAGCCGCCCTTGTCGATGTTCAGCGCCTGCCGCATCAGGTCGCCGTTCATCATCATCAGCGATTGCTGGATCGTGCCGTTGAATGTGGTCGTCTCTTCATTGTCGTCGGTGCCGAAGGCGACGGTGAACTGGCTGAGCCACTTTTGCCGCACCTCGTCCTGTTCCGACTGCTTGTCCTTGGTCTTCTGGGCCTCGGTCACCCGCAGCAGCGATTCGTACAGTTCCTCGGCCCGCATTTGCCGCAGATAGAAATGGCTGAACATGGGCTTTTCGCCGATCGACGGATCGTCTTTCTGGTTGCGAGCGTCGCTCATGCTGGAGAGCGAATAGGGTTCGCTGAGCACGATCCAGCGGATGAGCTGTTTCAGGTCGAAGCTATTGCTGCGGAATTCGACGGCCAGTTGATCGAGCAATTCGGGATGGGTGGGCGGATTGTGCGGCCCCATGTCGTCGATCGGCTTGGTGAAGCCATAGCCCAGGAAGTGTCCCCACATGCGGTTGACGATCATCCGGCCCAACTGGTCGGAGTGCGTAATCAGCCGGGCCAGCTCGCTGCGGCGATCGACATCCTTGACGCGGCCGCTGGCGCTGGCCAGCGGCGTGCCATCGACGAACACCGGCGCGGCCGAGGCCAGCTTGCCGTTGCGCAGTTCGTAGAACAGCAGCGCCTCGCTCGGGTTTTTGTCTTCGCCCGTGAAATCCTGATTCTTGAGCTCGATGTAGGCCAGTTCTTTTTTCTTCTTGCCGCCGGTGGTGGCGTCGGCGAAGTGCTGGGTGGTCTTCGTCTGCCGGAAGAAAGCGTTCATCTCCCAGAATTGATTCTGCTTGTAATCGTTGAACGGGTGGTTGTGGCACTGCGTGCAGCGGACCTGAATGCCCAGGAAGATTTGCGCCGTCCGGGCCGTGGCCTCGACGCCGTTGTCGGCCAGGTGGCCGGCCAGGAAATTGACGAAGCCATTGAAGCCCGTCTCGCCGCGCTTGCTCATGCCTTCGGCCGAGACCAGTTCGCTCACCAGCCGATCGTAGGGCATGTCTTTTTGAAACGCCCGCCGCAGCGCGAACTGCAAGCCCGGGCGGCTGATGATGGCCTTCTTGCCGGTGCCGCCGGTGCGGCCGATCAGGATGTTCGTCCAGAGCGTGGTCCAATTGTTGGCATAGTCTTCGACGTATTCCTCGCCCAGTAACTCGCGTTGACCAATTCGACCTTGCGGTTGGCGGACTTGCTATTGAGGAACTTGTTCAACTCGGCGGTCGACGGTACCCGGCCCAGCAAGTCGAGAAACAGCCGCCGGCACCATTCGCCGTCGGTCGCGGTCGGCGACGGGCTGAGTTGATGAGCCTGCCAGCCTTGGCGGATCTGCTCGTTGATCAGCTTGATTTGCAAAATGCCAAAATCGGGCGCGGCAGGAGGCATGCCGTGCTTGGCTTTGGGATCGACCTTTTCTTTGGACGTGACCGACGCCTTGGCCGGCTGCGTCTTGACCTGCGGCCCTGCGACCGCCTGCTGGCCCAGCGCCGCGTGTGCGCCAAGCAGGAACAGTCCGACCAAGCACCGCCGCTGCCGCAAATCACCGTAAGTCATTGGACAAACTCCGATTCTTCCGGTCGCTCGTGGATTTGCACTTCTGCCATTCTAAGCCGGGCCGCGGTCGCTTTCCAAGCCAATTGGCGGCCCGGCCCAATCGCGGCAACCGCGCTTGGCGGCCGCCCCGGGGATTGAACCCCGCGGCGGGGCCCCGGTATCGAAATTACGCGGAAAAAACGGCGGTCGCTCGGTGTGCCGCCGGACGCGGCCGCGACTGGCGGCCCGGCGCCTGCCAACCGCTCAGGGCACAACTTCGCGCTTTACGCTGTGAAGGCGGGCCATTTATGATGAACGTGGCCAGGAAGGTTCCCCACAAATCGTCGCCGCGAACCACCCCGCCCGATCCGCCAAGTCACGGTCAGCTTGCAATTGCCCGTGGCGCTTTCAGCCCAAGCCCCTCACGCCGGAGATACCCTGTGCCTCGCATTTGGCTCGTGATCGCTGTCTTGATCGTATTTGCCCGGGGCGCCGCCGCGCAGCCGCTGGTCGCCCCGACGGATCCGCTCACGCCGGCCGAGCAGCAGAAGAAATTCAAGCTGCCGCCGGGCTTCGAGATCGAACTGGTCGCCTGCGAGCCCGACATCCACAAGCCGATGAACATGAAGTTCGACGCGCATGGACGGCTGTGGGTGACGCACAGCCTGGAGTATCCCTTTCCGGCCAAGGACGACAGCGCGGCGCGCGACGCGATCACGGTTTTCAGCGAGTTTGGCGCCGACGGCCGGGCCGCCAAAGTCCACCGCTTTGCCGAGCACCTGAATATCCCGATCGGCGTTCTGCCGCTGAGCGATCGCGAGGCGCTGGCCTGGTCGATTCCGCACATCTACCGGCTGGTCGACAGCGATGGCGACGGCGTGGCCGACCAGCGGACGGTGATGTTCGGACCGTTCGGCATCATCGACACCCACGGCAACCAGAATGCGTTTACCCGCTGGGTCGACGGTTGGATCTATGCCAACCACGGTTTCAACAATCACAGCCAGCCCAAGAGCGGCGGCGACGGGCCGGTGGTGATCGACATGCAGTCGGGCAATACGTATCGCTTCCGGCCGGACGGCTCGGCGATTGAGCAGTACAGTTGGGGGCAGGTCAATCCGTTCGGGTTGTGCTTCGACCCGCTGGGCAATCTGTATTCGGCCGATTGCCATTCGCGGGCCGTCACCATGCTGCTCGCCGAGGGTTATTACCAAAGCTTCGGCAAGCCGCACGACGGGCTGGACTTTGCCCCCGACACCACGGACAAGGATCATGGCGGCACCGGATTGGCCGGCGTGGTTTACTCGGCGGGCCATCGATTCCCGGCAGAGTTCAGCGGCGTGCTATTCGTGGGCAACGTGATCACCAATCGCGTTCATTGCGACCGGCTGAAATGGATCGGTTCGTCCCCCACGGTTGCGTCGGTCGAAGATTTCGTCGCTTGCGACGATCCCTGGTTCCGCCCGGTCGACTTGCAGTTAGGGCCGGACGGAGCGCTGTACATCGCCGATTTTTACAATCGGATCATCGGCCACTACGAAGTGCCGCTGACGCATCCCGGCCGCGACCGCGAGCGGGGACGCATTTGGCGGGTGGTGTACAAGGGCGCCGGCGGGGTGCAGAAATCGCCCGCAGCCAGCGACTCGGCGATGCCCGACCTGGCCAAGGTCTCGGCCGAGGCGCTGGTCGAACTGTTGGGGCACGCCAATCTGACAGTTCGAGTGCTGGCAACCAATGCGCTTGTCGATCGGTTTGCCAAACAGGCTCCCGCGCTGGCGCGACAAGTGCTCGACGGTCCGACACATGTCCCCAGCACGGCGACGAAAAGGCTGGATCGGGCCGCCCAGCGGGCCCACGCGCTGTGGATCTTGCAGCGGACCGACAAAATCGACGAGCCGCTGGCCAAACGAATGGCTGGCGAACCCGACGCAATCATTCGCGTTCACTTGATCCAAGCGCTCGGCGCGACGCCCGAGTGGCAGCCCTGGCAGTTCGATCTGGTGCGTGACGGATTGGCCGACGCCGATCCGTTTGTCCAGCGCGCGGCGAGCGCGGCGCTGGCCCGACACCCGACGGCCGACAATCTTAAACCGCTCTTGAAGTTGCAGGTGGCGGTGCCCGAGGGGGATATGCAATTGGCGCACGCCACGAAGATCGCCTTGCGCGATCAATTGCGCAGCCCGGGTGTGCCCGAGCGGCTGGCAGAATTGAAGCTCACCGCCGAGGAGCGGAAAGGCGTGATATCGCTGGCGGTGCTGGCTCCGAATGGACCGGCGGCGCTCTTGATTTACGAAGAGGCGCTCGAGGGCAACGTGCCGCCCGACCTGCTGGCCAAAGCTCTGCCGGCCGCGGCGCGGTATGTCGACTTGCAGCGAGTCGATGCGCTGGTCGATTATATCGTCGACAAGAACCCGGGCGACGGCGAGTACCAGATATCGCTGCTCAAGGGGATGTACGAGGGGCTCGCCCAGCGTGGCCTCAAACCCACCGAGCGGATGCGAACCGTGCTGGTCGATCTGCTCGGCCCGGCCATCGCCGGCCAGTCGGCAGCCCAGTGGAAGGCGCTTCCGCTGGCGGACGCGCCCGCATCCGCCAGCCCCTGGGTGGCCGAGGCCCGCAGCTATCAGGACGGGCAAAACCAGGTTCCGATGATCAGCTCGATCGGCAATCGAAGTGCCGACGCCGAGCGTCTGACAGGCGTGCTGCGCAGTCCGGATTTCGTGCTGCCGGCGAAGCTTTCGTTTTGGATGTGCGGCCACAACGGGCCGCCCGGCACGCCCGACCTGAAGCAGAATTATGTCCGTCTGGTGCTGGACGACGGCAAGGAAGTGGCCCGCAGTCTGCCGCCGCGCAGCGACTTGGCGCATCCGTTCGAGTGGAACCTTGCCGACGATGCCGGCCAGCGCGGCCACGTGGAAGTGGTCGACGGACTGTCGGCCCCCGGGTTCGCCTGGTTGGCCGTCTCGCGGTTCGACCCGCCGGTGATTCGCGTGCCGACGGCCGGTGCGCTCGATGCGGAAGTCGGCCGGGCAGCCGGGATCAAGCTGGCAGGCGAACTGCGGCTGGACAAGCTGACGGATGCGATCGTGCAAACGAGCGCCGACGCTGGCGCGGCAGTCGCGCTGCGGTTGGCGGCCGGCGAGGCTCTGACGGCACTCAAGCCGGAGGCGGCCATCGCGCCGCTGTCCGCGGTGTTGGCCGACGCGAACCAGGCCATCGCCCTGCGTCAGAAAGCCGCCGAGCTTTTGGGTCGCATCGATCGGGACGAAGCGCGGCGCGAATTGCTCGCTCAGCTCCGCGCGGTGCCCGGACCGATTGCGGCGACGATCGCCACGGCCATCGCCGGCAACAATGTTGCCGCCGCGGCGCTCGTCGAAGAGATCCGCGCCGGCCGGGCATCGGCCACGCTGCTGCGCGAGCCGACGGTGCTCGACCGCTTGCGGGCCTCGGGCATCGCCGATCTGGACAAGCAAATCGCTGAGCTGACCGCCAAGCTCTCGGCCGCCGACGATCGCATCGCCGAGCTGGTCAAGCAGCGCCGCGCCGGTTATCTGGCTGGCAAGTTCGACCCCGAGCTGGGACGCGCGGTGTTCGCCCGCAGCGTGTGTAAGAACTGTCACCGCGCGGGCGAAGTGGGCGTTACGATCGGCCCGGCGCTGGACGGCATCGGCAATCGCGGCCTGGATCGGCTGTTGGAAGACGTACTGGACCCCAATCGCAATGTCGATCAGGCGTTTCGCACGAACCTGATCGAAACCGAGGCGGGCCGGATCGTGGCTGGATTCGGGCTTCGCGAGGAAGGGCAGACGCTCGTTCTGTTCGACAACAGCGGGCAGCAAGTCCGCGTGCCGCTGGCGGAAATTGCCGAGCGAAGTGTATCGAGTTTGTCGCCGATGCCGGCCAACGTCTCCGAGGTGCTGAGCGAGCAGGACTTTTATCAGTTGCTGGCCTTTCTGCTGAGTCAGAAAGCGAAAAGCAAGGAGGAATGACGGGCGCCTGGCGGCTGCAGAGTCGACACCGGAACCGGTCGCTGGGACGACCGAATCGTCGAAGCGTCCGAATTGACGCCGGGCGGCGATATGTCCTATGATCGGCGGCGACAGTTCCCCTTCAAAACCTCAACCAGTCGTGGAATCATGAAAAAGGAAGAAATCCTGGCCAAGTTGGCCGCGGGCGAAATCAAAGTCGACGAGGCCACCAAACTGCTGGAGGAGATTGAGCAGCCCAAGCGCGGCGCGCTGTATTGCAAGGTCAGCGAGAAGGGGGCGGTCAGCGTCTACGGATTGCAGCGGATGCCCGTTACGCTGTACGTCGAACAGTGGACTCGGCTGTTGGATTTTTCCGAGGACTTGCGAACCTTCCTCAAAGACAACGACGCGAAGCTCAAGCGCAAAGACAAATGAGCGGTCGGGCGCGCCCGCCAGAGGCGGGTTACGCCCCCAGCGCAGAGGCGGTGCATGAGGAACGGCAGACCGGCGATAGCACGGCGCGCTGCGCTCAGGCTTGCGCGGCGCCGACCAAGTGTCGTTCAAGAAGGATTCGCGCCGCTTCGATGTCGCGTTAGTTCGCCGTGAGAATTGCGCTCAGAGGGTTGCCTGCGGCTTGAGCCGTGATTGCCCGCCCCACAAGCAATCAGGCCCAAATCAGCGAACCTATCTGCTGAATCGAGCGTCTAATCTCTGCCTTGCGGCGGACAGGGCACGGGAATTGCGTACCTGACTCCCTCGCATTGGCGATTGCACCGCCATGGCTGCGCCTATAATGCCGCGGTTGAAGCCGATGCCAGTTTCATGCCCCTGGGCCAACCTTGAGGAAACGAATGCGGTTCGCAGCAAACCCCGATCACTGGAAAACGGATTGGAACGGAATACTCTGCGCCTTCGTGGCGGGATGTTTGGGCCTGGCCGTCGGCGTGGCATCGGCCAAGACGGCGGTCATAGCGCTTAACCAATTGGTGCGGCTGGACAACGTTCGACTCTTGGTGAGCGACGACACGGCCGCCGTGCGCCGGATTGCCTTGGCCGCCAACGATCGCTCGGCAGGGGTCCCTGCCGGGTCGGATCCGATCGTGGCACCCTGGGGCAACGATTGAATCCTGCCTGCCGCGCGGCCCGAGGGGCCAGGGCCGGGCTTGGACGCTTCCCGCTCGGGCGAACCCTTGAATTAGCCTGCCGATTTCCTAAGATGCCCGCTTCGGTGTCTTACTCCTTCACATCGCAGGCGCGGGGGGCGGCATGGGCTACCATCAGACCAAGGAACATCGGCACGGCAGGCATTCGCATCACCAGATCGGCCTGGTTCGCGGACAATTCGGCAACGTGCCCGAGGACCAGTGGCTGGACTGGATCGCGAAGATCGGATTCGACGGCTGGGAGGAAGCCAGTTGGGAGCTGGACTTGCGCCGCTGTGGCGACGATGCCGGCGCCAAGGCCTACGCCGAAGAGCGGGTGAATAAGGCCAAGAGCCGCAAACTGGAGATCCTGTCCATCGCCGCGCATCTGCAAGGGCAGGCCCTGGGCGATGAGCCCAGCGCCAAGACATTGCAGTTCCTGGGCGGCGAGTCGGTCGAAGCCTATTCGCGCTGGCGCGCCGCCGGCAACCAGCCGCCGCGCACCGATCCGTTCCACGTGCCGGCGGACGTGGCCGAGATCGCCCGCCGCCAGGCCAGCGACGCGCTGGTGGCCACGGTGCGCCTCGCGCACCACCTGGGTCAATTGCAGAATCGCACGGTGCCCGTCTCGGGATTCGTCGGCTCGCCGGCGCATTGCTGGAGCCATTGGTTCTTGTTTCCGCCGCTGCCCAAGTCGTTGGGCGGCCACCCGATCGCCGATGTTTATCAGGTTAGCCTGGAACTGCTGGTCGAGCGTTTTGCGCCGGTCTTCCAGGCCTGTTTGAAATACGGCACGACGTACAACCTGGAGTGTCATCCGAGCGAGCGGGCGATGGGCGACATCGCCAGTGCCGGCGACTACCTGGCCGCACTCGACGCGGCCGGATTCGCGAAAGCGTCGGGCTTCAACTTCGACTGCTCCCACATGGAGTGGCAGGGCGTTTCCGGCGTCGATTTCATCCGCGCCTATGGCGACCGCATCCACTGCGCTCACATCAAGGGCGTGCAAGTGGTGAAAGGCTACACCCGCAACGGTCTGCTCGGCGGCCACAAGCCCATGGGCGACAAGCATAACGGTTGGAATTTCGTCACGGCCGGCGCCGGTCGCGATTCGACTTCGACCGAACAGTTGCTGGTGGAACTGAACCGGGCCGGCTACAGCGGCGGAGTGTCCATCGAATGGGAGGACAACGACGTCGAGCAGCATGCCGGCGCCAAAGCGGCGCTGGCCAACCTGCATCACGCCGACCAGCCCCCCAGCGGCATGCGGCACGACGATCAGCTACGAGCTTGAAAGGCGGCCGGTCGATCGCCCATGGCGCAAACGTCCAGCGACACTCCGAAAGTCGATCCGACGCCGATCTTCGAACTGTTCCGCGGCAACTACGCCACGGAGTTGTTGACGGCGGCGGCCGCGCATTTCGATTTGTTCACCCGGCTCGCTCGCGCCCCGCTTTCCTTGGCGGCGCTGGGCAGCGAACTGGGACTGGCCCAGCGGCCGGCCGTCGTGCTGACGGTTGCCCTGCGGGCGATGCAACTGATCCGGGCCGACGCAGCGAACCGGTTGGAGTTGACGGGCCTGGGGCGGGACTTTTTGCTTCCCGGGGCGCGATTCTACATCGGCGACTATATCGGCCTCTCGGCCGGCAGCCCCGGCGTGTTGGAAATGGTCGAACGGCTGCGAACCAACCGCCCCGCCGGCGCAAAACCCGAGGAGGAAGGAGCCGCCTTCATTTATCGCGCGGGGCTCGAATCGGCCATGGAAAAAGAAGCCAGCGCGCGGCACTTTACCCTGGCACTGGCCGGCCGGGCGAAGTGTGTCGCCCCCTATCTGGCCAAGTTGTCCCGGTTCGGCCGGGCGAAAAAACTGCTCGACGTGGGGGGCGGAACCGGCATCTACAGCATTGCCTGTCTGCAAAGCAATCCGCATTTGCAGGCGCTCGTCTGGGATCGGCCCGAGGTGCTCAAGGTCGCCGCCGAAATGGCCCGAGAGTACGGCGTGGCCGATCGCCTGGAATGCCGTGCGGGCGACATGTTCGCCGATCCCGTGCCTGGCGGTTGCGATACCATCCTGCTCTCGAACATCCTGCACGACTGGGACGTGCCGGAAAACAAGCGCTTGATCCAGCGCTCGGCGGCCGCCCTGCCTGCCGGCGGACAGTTGGCGATCCACGACGTGTTTCTCAGCGACGCGCACGACGGGCCGCTGCCGATCGCGCTGTATTCGGCGGCCCTGTTTTCTTTCACCGAGGGACGGGCCTATAGCGCGGCCGAATACCGCAGTTGGCTCGTCGAAGCCGGCCTCGCGCCCGGCGCTATCGAACCCACGCTGATCCATTGCGGCGTTCTGCCGGCCGTCAAACCGTGAGCGTCACGCCATCCACTCCGCCGGCCGTCAACGTGGCCCGACGGCTGAGCTCGATGGCGGCGCAACGGCCCGACGCGCTGGCCGTGGCCGCCCCGCGAACCAGCAGCCTGCGGGGTCCGGGCGATTATGCACGGCTGACGTTTCGCGAACTGGACCAGGATAGCAATCGGATCGCCAGCGGGTTGGCCCGCTTTGGCGTGACTCCTGGAACTCGGCTGGCGCTGCTGGTGCGGCCGGGCATCGACTTCGTGTCGCTGGTGTTTGCGCTGTTCAAAGTCGGCGCGGTGGCGATCTTGATCGACCCCGGCATGGGCCGCAAAAACCTGGTTGCTTGTCTTAGCGCGGCCGAGCCGGCCGGCTTTGTGGCGATCCCGCTGGCCCAGGCAATCCGCAGCCTGCTGGGCAATCGATTCCGGCAAGCCCGGCTCAATGTGACGGTCGGCCGCCGCTGGTTTTGGGGCGGCACGACGCTCGCGGCGCTACGAGCCGGCGGCGACGCGCAATTCGCAGTGGCCGAAACCCGGGCCGAGGATCCCGCGGCCATCATCTTCACCACCGGCAGCACCGGCCCGCCCAAGGGAGTGCTCTATCGCCACGGCAACTTCGACGCGCAAGTCGAAGAGCTGCGCGATTTTTATCGGATCGAACCGGGCGAGATCGACCTGCCGGGGTTTCCTCTGTTTGGCCTGTTCAACGGAGCCTTGGGCGTGACGACCATCGTTCCCGACATGGACCCGACGCGACCGGCCAAAGTCGATCCGCCCAAGCTGCTTTCGGCGATCCGCGACTGGCACGTCACGCAGTCGTTCGGATCGCCGGCCATTTGGAATCGCGTGGGAATGCACTGCGAGCGGACGGGCGAGCGGATCGCCACGTTGACCCGGGTGTTGTCGGCCGGCGCGCCGGTGCCGGCGCACGTGCTGGCACGCATGAAGGCGTGTCTGCCCGCCGCAGCCGAGATTCACACGCCCTACGGCGCCACCGAGGCGCTGCCAGTGGCCTCGATTTCGGCGAGCGAAGTGCTGGGCGAAACGCAAGCGCTGACCCGCGCCGGGGCCGGAGTTTGCGTCGGTCGGCGTTTCGGGCGCATCCGCTGGAAGGTAATCCGTATCTCCGAGGGTCCGATTCCCTCGCTCGCCGACGCGCACGAACTGCCGCCCGGCGAGATCGGAGAGTTGATCGTCTCAGGCCCGGTCGTCACGCGCGAGTACGTCACGCGCCGCGGGTGGAACGCACTGGCCAAGATTGCCGACGGCGACGACCTGTGGCATCGCATGGGAGACGCCGGCTACCTCGACGCGCAGGACCGCTTCTGGTATTGCGGGCGCGTCACGCATCGGGTGCTCACCGTGCACGGCGCCTGCTACTCGACGCCGTGCGAAGCCATTTTCGAAACACATCCGGCGGTGTATCGCGCCGCCCTGGTCGGCATCGGCGCGGCTGGCGACCAGCAGCCGGTCGTCGTCGTGGAGTGTTGGCCCGGCCGGCGGCCGCGCGGCCGCGGCCAGCACGCGCGGCTCTCGGCGGAGCTGATGGAAATCGGCGGCCGGCATCCGATCACCGAGCGCATCCGCGATTTTCTGGTTCACCCGGCGATGCCCGTCGACATTCGACACAACGCCAAGATCTTCCGTGAGAAACTGGCCCCCTGGGCCGCCCGCAAGCTGAACGTCAGGGTGGGGACGCCATGACCGCACTCGTGACTGGTGCCGGCGGATTCTTGGGCCTGTATGTCGTCGAGCAGCTCGTTGCCCGCGGCGAAATGGTGCGGGCCTTGGTGCGCCGCGAGTGCCCGGCGCTAGGGCGGCTGGGCGTGGAAGTCGTTACGGCCGACGTCCGCGATGTCCAGGCCGTGGCCAAAGCTTGCGCGGGCGTCGACGTCGTCTACCATGTGGCCGGAGTGGCCGGCATCTGGGGGCCCTGGGAACATTACTATTCGATCAACACGGTCGGCACGCGAAACGTCATTGCCGGCTGCCGCGCCGGGCGGGTTGGCCGCCTGGTCTACACCAGCAGCCCAAGCGTGACGTTCGACGGCAGCGCGCAACAGGGCGTCGACGAAAGCGGGCCCTACGCCGGCCGCTGGCTCTGCCATTATCCGCATTCCAAGGCCCTGGCCGAGGCCGAGGTGTTGTTAGCCAGCGGACCGGACCTGGCCACCTGCGCGCTACGGCCACACCTGATTTGGGGCCCGCGAGATCATCATCTGGTGCCGCGGCTGGTGGAGCGCGCGCGGCGGGGAAAATTGCGCCGCGTGGGGGACGGCCAGAATCGGATCGACATGGTCTATGTCGAGAATGCCGCCGCCGCGCACCTGCTGGCCGCCGACGCCCTGCGGCCGGATTCGCCTCTGGCCGGTCGTGCTTATTACATCAGCCAAGGCGCGCCGGTGAATTGCTGGAACTGGATCAACGAGCTGCTCGAGCTGGCAGGCCTGCCGAAAGTCAACCGATCGATTTCGCTCCCCATGGCTTGGGCGATCGGCGCTGCCTGTGAGACCGTTTACGGCGCGCTGAACCTGCGGGGCGAGCCGCCGTTGACGCGATTCCTGGCAGCTCAGTTGGGACGTTCGCATTATTTCGACATCCACCGCGCGCGAGACGATTTCGGCTATCGGCCGGCGATTTCCACGGACCAAGGGATGCAGCGGCTGGCGGACGATTGGCAGCCGCGAGCGGCAAGCCGATAGCCGGCCAGCACTTGAGCGGAGTTTGTGCCGGGCGCCGCTTGCCACTGCTGCCCGAAACCGCTACGCTCAAAGGTTTTACAGGATACCAGGCGCACATTCTGGGTGTCCTGGGTATCGACGTTGTTTTCGCCGCAACCCTCGCTCCAAGCCGCCTGGCCGGATCTCGTTGCTTTCAGCCGCGGTCGACGTTTGCCAGCGGGTGCAAAAGGCAACGGGCAATTCAGGGATGGTGATATGATCGCCGCCGGACCCGATTATCAACGGATTGTCATCACGGGCATTGGCCTGACGGCCCCCAACGGCAACACGCTGGCCGAGTTCCGCGACAACCTGCTGGCCGGGCGCAGCGGCGTGGCGCCCTACGAGATTCGCTACGTCGGCCCCACCGTGGCCGGCGTCTGCAATTTCGACGAGCTGCGCTATCAAAAGAAGAAGGATCTGCGCCGCGGCACGCGGGCCGGCAGCGTGGGGATCTATTCGGCCAACGAAGCGATTCGCGACGCGGGCCTGGATTGGCCCAACGTCGACAAGTCGATGGTCGGCATTTACGTCGGCGTGACCGAGCACGGCAACGTCGAAACCGAAAACGAAATCTACGAGCTCAAAGGCTTCGACTACGACACCAAGTTCTGGTCGCACCACCACAATCCGCGCACCGTGGCCAACAATCCGGCCGGCGAAATTTCGCTGAACCTGGGCATCACCGGCCCGCACTACACGATCGGCGCCGCCTGCGCCGCCGGCAACGCCGGGATCATCCAGGGCGTGCAGATGCTGCGGCTGGGCGAGTGCGACGTGGCCCTGGCCGGCGGCGTTTCGGAGAGCATTCACACGTTCGGCATCTTCGCCAGCTTCAAGAGCCAGGGGGCGCTGGCCACGCACGACGATCCGACCAAGGCCTCGCGGCCCTTCGACTGCGACCGCAACGGCATCGTGGTGGCCGAAGGCGGCTGCCTGTTCGTGCTGGAGCGGCTTTCCGACGCCCAGCGCGCGGGGCGAAGATCTACGGCGAAGTGGCCGGCTACGCCATGAACAGCGATGCCATCGACTTCGTGCTGCCCAATGCCGAGCGGCAGGCCGAGTGCATGCGCCTGGCGCTGCGCCGGGCCGGCATCGCGGCCGAGCGACATCGACATCGTCAGCACGCACGCCACCGGCACCGCCAGCGGCGACGCCCAGGAGTGCCTGGCGCTGCGGCAGGCTGTTCGACGGCGTCGACGCGGCACGCTGTTCAACAACACCAAGAGCTTCATCGGCCACGCGATGGGCGCCGCCGGCGCGTTGGAACTGGCCGGCAATCTGCCGGCCTTTCGCGACGGCGTTTGTCATGCCACGATCAACGTCGACCGGCTCGACCCCGAGTGCGCGCTGCCGGGCCTGGTGGCCAACCAGCCGCGCGAGACGGACCGGGTCGACTACATCCTGAACAACTCGTTCGGCATGTTGGGCATCAATTCGGTGGTGATCGTCAAGCGCATTGTGACGCAAGTTTAGCTGGAGACGGTACGGCATGACCCCTGCGGAGATCAAAGAAGTCATCCTCGACATCCTCGGCGATATTGCGCCCGACGAAGATCTCAGCGACTGAAGGACGACGTGCCGCTTCCGCGAGCAGCTCGAACTGGACAGCATGGACTTTCTCGACATCGTCATGGAGCTGCGCAAGCGCTATCGCGTGCAGATTCCCGAGGACGACTATCCGGCTGGCAGCATGACAGCACGGTCAGTATCTCGAACCGCTGATGAAGGACATGCGGTAAGCCGCTGACCGGTCGAGTCGCGGCATGCGCCGATCTGGCCATGAACACCTGACGGCTGATATCGCTCCGATGCCATGTACGATACGATCATCATCGGCGCGGGCATGTCGGGGCTGGCGGCCGGCATTCGCCTGGCCCATTACGATCAGCGGGTCTGCATCCTGGAACGGCACACGACGATCGGCGGGCTGAATTCGTTCTATCGCCTGCGGCGGCCGCAATTACGACGTCGGCCTGCACGCCGTGACCAACTTCACGCCCAAGGGGGCCAAGAAGGGCCCGCTGGCGCGGCTGCTGCGGCAATTGCGGTTTCGCTGGGACGACTTTGCCGCTGGTGCCGCAGATCGGCTCGGCGATCGCCTTTCCGGGCGTGACGCTGCGATTCACCAACGACTTCGAGTTGTTCCGCTCCGAGGTCGCACCGGCATTTTCCCGGCCGAGAAGGACAACTTTCGAGCGGCTGCTGGGCGAATTGATCGATTACGACGACCTCGAATCGCAGACCGTGGCCAGTCGCTCGGCGCGGGCGGTGATGTCCGGCAATCATGCACGATCCGCTGTTGGTGGAAATGCTGTTCTGCCCGCTGTTGTTCTACGGCAGCGCCGGCGAGCACGACATGGACTTCGGCCAGTTCTGCATCATGTTCCGCAGCATTTTCTTGGAAGGGCTGGCCCGGCCGCTGGCCGGGCGTGCGGCTGATCCTGAAGAAACTGGTGCGCAAGTTCAAGGAGCTGGGGGGCGAGCTGCGGCTGCGCGCCGGCGTGAGCCGGATGTCGATCGCCGACGGGCAGGTGGCAAACCGTCGTGCTCGACGACGGCACGGAACTGCAGGCCGCAGCGGGTCATCTCGTCGGCCGGCTGGGTGGAAACGATGCGGCTGTGCGACGACGTCAGCCGGCCGATCGACGCCAGGCGGGGCAGCTTGTCGTTCGTGGAATCGATGTCGGTCCTGAATGCCCAGCCGCACGACCTGGGCCACGACCGCACCATCGTGTTCTTCAACGACAGCACGACGTTCCATTGGGAAAAGCCGGACGACCTGGTCGACGTCCGCAGCGGCGTGATCTGCTCGCCGAACAATTTCGTCTACGACGAGCCGCTCGGCCGAGGGAATGATCCGGATCACGGCCCTGGCCAATTTCGACCGCTGGGCAGCCCTGCCGGAAGAGGACTATCGGCTGGCGAAGCTGGCTGGTACGATCGCATGGTCGCCTCGGCGGTCCGCTTCGTGCCCGACTTCCGCTGCGCGGTGATCGACACGCGACATGTTCACGCCCGGCCACGATCCGCCGCTTATACGGGGCACGATAACGGCGCCGTGTACGGCGCCCCGGAAAAACGCTACGACGGCACGACGCACCTGAAGAACCTCTTCATCTGCGGCAACCGATCAGGGGTTCGTGGGCATCGTCGGCGCGATCCTCAGCGGCATCGCCATGGCCAACTCGGACACGTGCTGCAGGGAACGTTCGAGTGAGACGCATGCCCAAAGACTTCCTCCAAGGCGCCCGCGAACGCAGTACGACGTGATCGTCATCGGCAGCGGGCTGGCCGGCCTGACCGCCGCCAACACGCTGGCCCGCGCCGGCCACTCGCGTGCTGCTGCTCGAGCAGCATTACAAGCTGGGCGGCATGGCCACCTGGTTCAAGCGGCCCGGCGGGCACATCTTCGACATCTCGCTGCACGGCTTTCCGGTCGGCATGATCAAGAGCTGCCGCCGCTATTGGACCGCCGAGATCGCCGATTCGATCGTGCAGCTGAAGAATATCCGCTTCGACAACCCGATGTTCTCGCTCACCACGACCTTCGACCGCGACGACTTCACGCGGCTGCTGGTCGAGAAGTTCCAGGTGCCGGCCGAGACCGTCGGGCGCTTCTTCGACGCGGCCCGGGGCATGAACTTCTACGACGACCAGGCGATCGACCGTGGGCCAACTGTTCGAGCGGTTCTTTCCCGGCCGCGAGGACGTGATCCGGCTGCTGATGGAGCCGATCACCTACGCCAACGGCTCGACGCTGGAAGATCCCGGCCATCTGCTACGGCATCGTGTTCTCGAACTTCATGTCCAAGGGCGTGTACACCTTCCAGGGCGGAACCGACCGGCTGATCGGCCTGATGCACGAAGAGCTGCTGCAAGCGGCGTCGACGTGCGGATCCGCTGCGACGTCGAGCAGATCCTCGTCAGCGGCGGCCGCGTCACGCGGCGTCCGGGTCAACGGCCGCACGATCAGCCGCCGGGCGGTCGTCTCCAACGCCAATCTGCAAGGCCACCATCTTCAACCTGGTCGGAGAGCGAACATTTCGACCGCGATTTCGTCGAGCAGGCCCGCGCCGTGCGGCTCAACAATTCCAGCAGCCAGGTCTACATGGCCCTGCAAGCCGGGCGAGTTGCTCGACGAAGAGCCTGCGGCGACCTGCTGTTCAGTTCGACCGCGCCGCTCTTCCGCACCGAGCTGCTGCTGAGCCGCAACGTCACCAGCCGCACGTATTCGTTCTATTATCCGCGCGACCCGGCCCGGCAGCGACCGCTCGCTGATCGTCTCCAGCACCAACGCCAACTACGCGCGATTGGGCCGACCTTTCGCCGGAGGAATACGAGGCCAGCAAACGCGACCTGATCGAGACCACGCTCGAGGCGCCCTGACCAAGTACGTGCCCGACATCCGCGACAAGCTCGATCACGCCGAAGCTTCCACGCCGCTCACCTTCGAGCGCTACACCAAGCACCTGGAAGGCGCCAGCTTCGGCACCAAGTTCGAAGGGCTGGCCGTCAGCCGGGCGATTCCGGAGCAGATCGCCGGGCTTGTATCATGCCGGCAGCGTGGGCATCATCATGTCGGGCTGGCTGGGGGCGGTGAATTACGGCGTGATCGTGGCCAACGACGTCGACTGCCCTGCTGCTCAAGTCACCCTCGGCCCAGCACTCTCCAGCCGCCGCCGCGTCCGCAGTCAGCCCATGAGCCTGGCCGAAATCCACGCCGCCATTCCGCACCGCGAGCCGTTCCTGCTGGTCGACGAGATCGTCGAGCGCGAGCGAATCGCCGATCGTCTGCCGCAAGACGTTTCGCGGCCGGACGAAGACTTCTTCGCCGGCCACTATCCGGGCTATCCGCTGATGCCGGGCGTGCTGCTGTGCGAAGCGGCCATGCAGGCCGGCGCCGTCCTGCTGTCGGGCCAGTGCCTGCCGCCGACGCAATGGCGGGCAAGGTGCCGGTGGCCACGCGGATGAACGACGTGCGCTTCAAGCGGATGGTCGGCCCGGCGAAACGATCCGCATCGAAGTCGAGTTGAGCGAGCGGCTGGCCGACGCCTTCTTCCTGAAGGCCAAGGTGACGGTCGACGGCAAGCTGGCCGTGCGCTTCGAGTTCGCCTGCACCGCTCGCCGCCGGCCGAGTGAGCCCGAGAGCGTGCATGGACTTTCTGCAACTCTGCCGGCAAGACGATCCTGGTCTTCGGCGTGGCCAACCGCAAGAGCGTGGCCTGGCACGTCGGGCCGAGTGCTCGCCGAGGCCGGCGCGACGGTGCGTCTACGTCGGTTCGCAGACCGCAGCCGCGCAAGCGTCGCTGGCCAAACTGCTGCCCGAGGCCGAGAGTCTACGTCTGCGACGTCGAGCGACGAGGAGCAAATCGCCCGGCTGCGCGCCGACGTCGCCGCCCGGCGATCCGCGTTTGCACGGCCTGGTGCATTCGATCGCCTTTGCCGACTACGCGGCCGGGCCGGCGGCCGTTCCACGAAACGGCCAAGCAGGCGTTCCTGCGGGCGGTCGACATTTCCTGTTTTTCGCTGATGGCCCTGGCCCGGGCGTTCAAGGATCTGCTTCGACCCCGACGCCTCGGTGGTGACGCATCTCGATTTCCACCACGCCGCATGGCCAGCGAGAACTACGGCTACATGGCCCCGATCAAGGCGGCGCTGGATTCGTCGCTGGTCTTTCTGGCCAAGTCGTTCAGCCGGTTTTCGCGGGTGCGGTTCAACGCCGTGGCGCCGGGCCTGCTGAAAACCTCGGCCTCGGCCGGCATTCCCGGCTACGTCGATGCGTATCTCTACGCCGAGCAAGCCACGCTCCGCAAACAGGCCGTCGCAGACGGAAGAGGTGGCCAACGTGGTGGCCTTCCTGCTCAGCCCGCGGTCCAGCGGCATCAACGCCCAGAACCTGATCGTCGACGCCGGCATGTCGATCAACTATTTCGACCACGATCTCGTTCGCCGGGCGATCGACGGCGCGTCAGGGCGCGTTCAGCGACGTGTCGGCAATCGGGGTTGCCTCCGACAGGTGAATGCCATCGTCTCATTTCATCGGCGATGCACGCTATCCGGCCGCGACTTCCTGCCTCGCCCGCAGCACGTGGGTGATGATCGATTGCATCCGCGACTCGTCGGAGAAGGGCGAGAGCACGTAGGATTTGAGCGCCACGATCGGCTCGCCGTAGTCGGTGCGGCGGTAACAACTGGTGAGCGAGATCACGACGCCGTGGCCGGACAGCGCCTCGGCATTCACGCGCTCGAAGATCCGGCGGTTGTAATCGTTGTGCGCGAGCAGCTTGTCGCGGTACTTCGGATCGGTGCGTTCGTGGTCCTTGACGGTGAAGGTATTGACGTCGTCGGGATACGCCCGAAACAGCGTCACCGGGCCGACATTGTCGTCGTTGAGCACGCTGAGGTGCGGATGGGCGTCGATCTGTTCGCGGAGCACCTCGGCCATTTCGACGGCGTGACCGAGCAGCGTGCGATAGCCTTCTTTGCCGAGCAGCAGCAGGTTGGCCAGCGCCGCCATGGGCCCCGCGGCGCTGCGCGTGGTTTCCAAAGTGACCATGCCGGGATGCAACTCGCCCGATTGATAAAGATAGGGCATCGTCTGCTTGGGGCGGCCGATCCGTTCCAGATCGGCGGCCGAGCGGAACATCACCAGCGACGAGACGTAGGGCGCGTAGCCCGTCTTATGAAAGTCGATGCCGATCGATTCGGCCAGCGGCAAATGCCGGATGCGTTCCTGGGCGGCGGCCAGGGCCCGCACGGTGCGGCCGCGAAATTCGAGCGGGTTCTGCTCGAAATCGTAATCGTTGAACACCGACCAGGCCCAGCCGATGACCGCGTCGGCGTGGATGTGCGGCAGGTAGGAGAGCTCGAATTCGTCGGCCAGGCGGCGCCGCACGCGATCGATGGCTTCCAGATCGTCGAAGCCAAAGGCGTCGGTCGAGCCCATCGTGGCCACGATGGCGGCAATGTGCTTGCCCTGAGAGAGCGCGTCGCGGCCGGCCTGTTCGAGGGAGTCCAGCCGCATCGAGTTGTCGAGTTGCGTCGGCACCGCGATGACGTTTTCCTGCCCGATGCCCAGCCAGGCCGCCACCGTCAGGCAGGAGTAGTGGCTCTGGGCCGAGGTCAACACCACGGCGCCCTCGCGCACGCCGCCGAGCGCGCTGCCGGGCTGGGCCTTTTCCAGCCCGACTTTGATTCCATACAACAGCCCGCCGGTGCCGCCGAACGTGAACACGCCCCGGGCCTGTTCGGCCGGATAACCGACAAGCGCCGCCGTGATGGCCGAGGCGCGGACTTCGGCCTCGGAAAACAAGCGGCCGCTTTCGTCGCTGCACAAGTTCGGGTTGTAGGCCAGCGGCAAGAGCATGCCGATCAGACTGGCGATCGTCGGATTCGGGACCACGTTGATTTGAGCGCGCGGGTGGCCCCAAATGAACATGCCCTGCAAGTAGTGGACGAGCTGCGGAATCACTTCTTCCAGCGACTGGCCCGCATCGTGCATGCGATCGCCGCGTGCCGTGGGATAGTCGGGCACCAGCCGGCGCGCCGAGCATCGGCCGCTGCGATTTGAGCGCATCGACCTGGTCGAGCGCCCGCAGGATGGAGAACACCACGTAGCCGTCATGCACCGGATCGGAGACCGGCTGAGGAAAGGCCTTGCGCAGCGTTTCGAGCAGGGATTGGTAGTGCGGCATGGGGCAGAAACTCGAGGACGTGTGAGCGAGCGGCCGCGACCGGCCGACAATGGGAAAATGTCCGTCGGGCGCGGCTGGCACCTATTCCATTCTATGCCGCACGCGGGCTCAGGAAGCGAGCAAGCGGCGGCGGCGGATCTGGTCGAGCGTCACCGCCGCCACGATGATCGCGCCGATGATGATGTCCTGCATGGGGTTTTTCAACCCCAAAGCCGTACAGCCGCTGGCAATCACCAGCATGATCGCGGCTCCCGTCAGTGTGCCCAGCACCGAGCCGCGCCCGCCGGTCAAACTGCCGCCGCCGATGACCACGGCGGCAATGATTTTCAGCTCGGCCCCCGTCCCGGACGTCGGACTTCCCTCGGTGAGCCGGGCAAACTGATACAGCCCGGCGATGCCGACGAACAGCCCTGAGAGCGAATAAACCAGGATTTTCGTGCGCGTCACGTTGATGCCGCACAGCCGGGCGGTCGACTCGTTGGAGCCGATGGCAAACACATGGCGGCCCAGCACGGTCCAGTGCAACAGCCCGGCCAGCAGCATCGCCATTCCGCCGGCCAGCCACACGCCCCAGCCGAAGTTGGGCAGCAGCGGCTCCAGCAGCCAGGCCGGCCGCGGAAAGGGGGTGACCAGCTTGGGCAGCCAGTCGGGCACGACCCCGGGGGGCGGCCGCACGGTGGTTTCGTTGGCCACCAGCTTGCCCAGCCCCAGGTAAATGCTCATCGTTCCCAACGTAATGATGAACGGCACGACACCGAGCAGGCTGGTCAACGCGCCGTTGATCAGCCCGGCCCAAAGACCCGTGGCAATGCAAGCCGCGATGGCCGCGGCAATCCCCCAGCCGGATTCCAATCCGTAGGCCAGCACCGTTGCGCACAGGGCCAGGGTGGTTCCGACCGAGAGATCGATGCCGCCGGCAATGATGATCATCGTCATGCCCAAGGCGGCCACGGCCACGGTCGACGTTTGCACGGCGATCATCCGCAGGTTGGCCACACGCCAGAAGCTGGCCCGGTCTCCGTGCATCAGCCAATCGACCACCGAAAACAAGAGCACGACCAACAGCAGTGCCACGAGCGGCCCGATCGCCGGGCCGATTGGATGCCCGCGCCGCCCGAACCAGACCCCCAGCCAGGCGAGCAGCGCGATATCGACTGCCAGCCCGGTGAATTTCAAGAGGGGCACTCCCAGGCGAGCCGCTCCGGCGTCGCAGGCCCAAATCAGGCCGGCCATGAGCAAGTACACGGCGGCGATCAGGCCGACGCGCCCCGCCCCGGCGACCAGGCGCATGGCAGGCCCGGGCAACCGCGCGTCGCTGGCTCGCGCCGGCTCGATCGATCGCCCTCCCCGCCGCGGCCGGCCGACGGTTCATTGGCCCGCGGCGTGTCGCTCGATTCGTTGAGGCCGACGGCCGCGGCCATGATCGATTCTTCCGTCCACTGGTCTCGCGGCCGAAGCT
Source organism: uncultured Planctomycetia bacterium (assembly GCA_963699445.1). Classification (GTDB taxonomy): domain Bacteria; phylum Planctomycetota; class Planctomycetia; order Pirellulales; family PALSA-1355; genus CAWCAX01. The sequence continues at coordinate 210,810 of CAVOTX010000007.1, read as the reverse complement.
CGCTGAGCCGCCCGCGCGCCATGACGCCGATCGTGTCGCAAATCGCCAGCAGCTCCGGCAGGTAGGAACTGACCACGATGATTACCTTGCCCTGGGCTGCCAACTCGCCGATCAAGCCGTAAATCGCGGCCTTGGTGGCCACGTCGATGCCCCGCGTCGGCTCGTCGAGCAGCAGCACGTCCGCCTGTTGGTGCAAGACGCGGGCGATGGCCACTTTCTGCTGGTTGCCGCCGGAAAGATCGGCCACAGCCTGCTCGGGCGAGCGGGCTTTGATGGCCAAGCTCTCGATCCAGCCAGCGACCGCCTGCCGGCGGCGGCGCAAGTTGACGAATCCCCAGCGGCTGTAGGGTTCCAGCCGACTGTAGGTCAGGTTGTCGGCGATCGACCGGTCCTGCGCAGCCCCTCGCCTTTGCGGTCCTCGGAGACCATACCCAGCCCGGCGGCGATGCGGGCTTTGGGGGTGGGCCGGGGAGTCTCGGCGCCTGCGCGGACCGCGCCGCCGGCGGCCGGATCGAGCCCGTACACGATCCGCAGCAGTTCGGTCCGGCCGGCCCCCACCAGGCCGGCGATCCCCAGGATCTCGCCGCGGCGAGCCGTCAGCGTGACTTCCTGCGGCAGCCTGCGACCGGACAGGCTCTCGATCGACAACGCGGGCTCGCCGATGCCGTGGGGCACCGCCGGAAACAGCTCGGCCACGCTGCGTCCGACCATGAGCGTCACGATCTGGTCCTCGGTGATACCGGCCAGACTGCCGGCGCCCGCCGTCTGGCCGTCGCGCAGCACCGTGTACGAATCGCAAACGTCCGCGAATCTCTTCGAGAAAATGGCTGATGTAGACGATGCCGATGCCCGCATCGCGGAGCTTGCGGATCACACGAAACAAGTTCTCCACGTCGTGCCGGCCGAGCGAACTGGTCGGCTCGTCAAATACGATCAGCCGCGCCTGCTGCACCAGCGCCCGGGCGATCTCGACCAGTTGCCGGGCGGCGACTGAGAGCGATTGCACGGCGGCTTCCGGCCGCAGCTCCGGGTGACCGAGCAAGGCCAGCGCTTGCCGCACGCGCGGTCGCTGCGCGGCGCGATCGACGCATCCCCAGCGGCTGCTTTCCTGCCCCAGCATGACGTTGTCTTCGACGCTCAAGTCGGGCGCAAGCGTCAGCTCTTGATAAATCATGGCCACGCCGCGGCGGCGCGCTTCGCCCGGACCGGCCGGCCGATAGGTTGTGCCACCGACTCGCATCGATCCGGCGTCGGCGCGCAGGGCCCCGCTGAGGATCTTGACCAGCGTGCTCTTGCCCGCCCCGTTCTCACCCACCAAGGCCATCACTTCGCCAGGGCGAACCGAAAGCGACACCCCGCCAAGGCCGGCGTGGCCCCGAAGCGCTTGGTGATGCCCTCCATCCGCAGCAGCAGCGGGTCGGTCATGGGCATGCGTGCGAGGGGCTCTTGAGAAGTGTCAGGCGGCGGCGGGCCAGGCCGCGATCGGGTTTCATCACTCATTCTTCAAGGGAGTTTGCTGACCAAGCAATTGCTGCACTTGCTGATCGTTCAGGTTGTCGGGCGTGGCCATCAATTCGCCGGTTTGGATTCGTTTTTCCACGGTCTGGCCTTGCAAATGCTCGACCATCGTCTTGACGGCCAGGTAGCCCATCTTGACGGGGTTTTGCAGGACAATGCCCTGCATTTTTTTCGCCGCCAGGGCTTGCACCATCCGCTTGTTCGGGTCGAAGCCGATGAAGACGATCTTGCCGGCCAGGCCGGCGTCTTCGAGAGCCCGCAGCGTTCCGGCGGCGCACGACTCATTCACCGAAAACCAGCCGTCGGCCTGATCGCCGAATTTGTTCAGCAGTTGTTGAGCTTTGTCGAGCGAGACTGAGGCGTGTCGCCGCTGTATTGGTCGGACGAAATGACCTTGAGTTGCGGATAGTCCTGGATCTTTTCGAGAAAGCCCTCCTCGCGCTGCTGGGTGCTTTCGCTGCCCACCAGGTAGCGGAGCAGGACGACGTTTCCTCCTTTGGGCAGGCGGCGAGCCAGTTCGTCGGCGGCAAGTGCTCCGCCGCGGCGGTTGTCGGTCGCTACATAGCTGACGATCGCGCTGGTGTCGTCCAATCCGCTGTCGAAGAGCACGACCGGGATGCCCTGGTCCTTGGCATCCTTGACAGGCCCGGCGAATGCCTGCGAGTCGTTCGGAGCCAGGCAGATCCCATCGACTCGCTGCGTGACGAAGTTCTGCACGACGCTGATTTGCCCTTCGCGATCCCCTTCGAGCAGCGGTCCCGACCAGACGATTTCCGCGTCGAATTCCTTGCCGGCCTGATCGGCCCCGTCATGGACCGATTTCCAAAACTCATGCGTGGTGCCCTTGGGAATCACGGCGATCCGGTACTTGCGCGCGCGGCGCGTCGGTCGCGGTGTGGCCGCCGGAGCCGGAATCGAGATTCGCGTTGCAGCCGGCCGACAAGAAGAGGCAAACGAGACAAGCGAGATTCCGGCGCACGCTGAGAGCGACTCCTGGAAAAGTAGGCGATTGTCAGCCGGCCGGCTTCCGCCGGCCATGCCCGCACCGACTCACGACGACGGCCGCTCCCCTTCTCGCTCGTGCCGGCCCGAGGGGCGTCCGCGGCCCCGTCGTCCGCGCGGGCCGCTCGGCTTGGGCGACCTGACTCGGGCTTCCATGTTCGCGTCGATGATGTAACTCATGGCCTCGTCCCACGAGGGAATGCCACGATGGCTGTGTCGGTCGAACGACCCGTCCGCGTCGGCGTCGTCATCCCCGTCGGCATGGTCGGCGTCGGATTCTTTCGACGCCGCGCTCAGAACCGCTGCGGCGGATGTGGCTTCGTCCAAGTCCTCGTCGACGGCCTCCTCATCCGGCGAATCGGCAGCGGAGGACGCGTCCGCCGGGCCGGACTTGCGGTCGTGCGATCCGCGGCGCCGGCGTCGACGGGGGCGACCCTTGCGGTCGCCGTCCGGCCGTCGCGTGCCGTCCGCGGCGGACGATCGAGAAACGGCGTCGGGCGATTCGACGTCGGCATCGAGAAACTCGGCTTCATCGTCCGACAATTCGTGCGCTTCGCCCGGTTCGTCTGGCCCGTCCGCCGGCTCGGAATGCCCGTCCGCCGATTCGGGCTGTCGATCCGATCTGCCGCGCCGCCCCCGGCGTCGGCGTCGGCGTCGTCGGCCGCCGGGCCGCTGTTCGCCCTGCTCGCGATCCCCGCCGTCCGAGGACAGTTCGGCGGACGAGCCCTCGTCGGCCGCTGCCGGTTCGGCGACGAATTCCTCCACGATCTCCGCGTCGATGATCTCGTCGGCGATCAGGTCGCGATCGAGTTCGTCCACCGGCTCGTCCGGATCGTCGAAGATCGGCTCGCGACCAGCCGGCCCGCTTTCGAATGCTTCGTCGCGGCGCGGATGGGACGCCGGTTCGGGCCGGTCATCCCGGCGGCCGCCTTCACGCCGCTGGCCGCGCGGAGGGCGCCGACCACGATCGGATCGATCGTGGCGATCCGACCGGCGAGACTCAGGCGCTGGCGCTCGGCGTAGGGCGCGGCGCTCCGATCGAGGCTCGCGCTGCGGCACGGCGGGGCGTTCCGTCGCCACGGGGCTTTCGGGCGGGGCTGTCCGTTGCGGGGCGACGGGGCTGGCCTGCGGATCGCGGCGGACAGTCGGCGGCGGCTCGGCGGCCACCGGCTCAAGACCCAACGAGGTTGCCAGTTGCGACCAGTTGGTCGGCGCCGGCGCGGGCTGGCTGGCCGAATGATGTTTGGGCTCCGGCTTGGGCCGGGGAGGGGGGGCAACTGCCCGGGGCGGGGCCGCCGGCTGCTCCGGCTTCACTTCCGCTCCTAATTTTTCCGCCAGGAAATTCCAATGATCTTCATTACTCGGAACCACGAAATACCTCTCTCAAGAAGCTCGCGCCCAGGCGTGCATCTTGCTAGTATAAAGGTATCCGGTGAAAGTGAGAAGCCATCGTTCGCAGGGCCGATCGCGGTGCCCACGGGCTCGCGAGGCCATGCGGAGGCAGTGGATCGCCGCGTCATGCGGCGGGTTCTCTTGCCGAACGAGGGCTGACCTCGGCAGTGACGCGCAATGGCAAAGGGCGACTTCGTATCGAGTGGATCGTCCGAGGCCGGCTGCTGCGGGCGTCGCCAGAAAAGGGGCGACCGACCGAGGTCGACGCAAGGGGCGCCTGGCCAGCCAGCCCGGGCAAGATGAACAGCCGCAGCGCCGCTTACCGCCAGGGTCGCCCCCAGCGCATCGGTGGCAGCCCTTCCTGGATACGAATCTGATTCATATCGCGAACGTACTCGGCCATTGAGGCCCGGAATTGGGGCGTGCTATTGTCGAGCCGGGCAGCCAGGCCGCCGCCGCGGCCTCCCCCACCCCCTTGATTATTGCCACCTTGTCCGCCGTTTCCTTGTCCGCCTTGTCCACCTTGTCCGCCCGGCCCCGAGCCGCGCTGGCTGGCCGAGTTTGCGCCGTCCTTGGCGGCGAGTGCTTCGCGTTCTTTGCGGCGTTTTTCGCGTTCGGCGCGGCGTTTCTCGTCTTCGGCGATTTGCTTGAGCAGTTCCGCACGCCGGCCGGCTTTATCGAGCGCCAGATAATCCCGCATCCGCTTCTCCATGCGTTCTTGGAACATGTCTCGCATGCCCTTGCGGAACTCCTTCTGATACGCAGCGGGTATGGCGCCTCGACCTGCTCGCGCACTTCCCGAAAACGCTCGCGATTGCCGGGACCGCGACCTTCCTGGAACGAGGCCGCGAGCTGCGCCTGCAAAGCCTTGACCTTGCTGTGATTCGACCAGGCTTGCCAGCCGTAGACCGAACCGGCCAGCACGGCCAGCAGCAACAGCAGGACTGCCAAGGTGCGAAAGAACCGCTTCGTCGCCGAGGGCTTGGCCGGTTTACTGCTGGGGTGCTGTCGAGGTCGTTGGAACTGTGTCATAGACATGACCATCCATAAAAAAATAGTTGCGGGCGCCCTCGTCCCCGGGAGTGCCGTGAAAACATTCGAAATCCCACAGAATCGCGGTTCTCGAAGCGCCGTATTTCCCCATGTTCGACGCCATGACTTGCTGGCGCGTTTTCATCGTGCCGTCAGGGTTCGAGAGGGACAGCAGCGGGTACTCGTAGCTGATGCCTTGCGTGCTGAAGTATACCAAGTCGGCCGGACAGCAAAACATCTGCGAATTCGTTTCCGCATAGGGACCAACCACCGTTACCAGGCTCGGCATTCCCACGTTGATCGTGGGCATGTCCGCGCAGGTGGGAAAGTGCGCCTTGCCGCCATGGGCGTCAAGGTACATGAACAGCGCCAGCCCCACCTGCCGCAAGTTGGATTGGCACTGCGTGCGCCGCACGGCAATCCGCGAATACTGGATCGCAGGCAGCAACATCGACAGCGCGATGCCCGTAATGGCGATCACGACGAGCAATTCAATCAACGTGAACGCCGTTGGCTTGGAGCCCGGCGGAGTCTCGAGTCGGTACCGGCCGTGTTCTTGATGCCGCGCTCGCGGCGGGCAACACGCCGACCAGCGGGGCCGGGCCCCAGGGGACAGGCGAATTCGCCCTGGGCTGGCGCTGCTTGCTCGGCGCCGGTCGCCTGGTGCGGCAGGATGTTGGGCTGGAGGGTCTTCATCTCGTCGATCGTACCTCGGAAGCCGGCTATTCGTTTCTTCTCGCCAACCCTCGCGGTATCCCCCCCTCTGAGGTGGCAAAGTGCTGGCCTGGACGCGCTTCCAATATTTTACACGTCGGTCTGGTCGCCGGTTATGTCGGGTGAGCGGACATTCGCTCTCCAACCAGGCACGCGCGGCGGGCGGCCACAGACCGGAGAGAAGTTGGACAACGATGCAAGTCAGAAACATGAAAAACGAGAACAAATGCTCCCCGCCATAGGTTCTGTTGTGGCCAGTCGGCCCCAGCAGCTTGCGGCCTGGTGTCGTGGGTTACTTCTCCAAACCGGACGGGACGCCCTGGGGAAACTCGTTGGCGATGGCCGCCTCGATCTTCTCGATGCGATGCTCCGGGTTGGGGTGAGTGCTAAAGAACTCGGGCGGCGCACCCCCCTGGCTGGCCAGGACGTGCATCACGTCGATCATCGAGCGCGGGTCGAAGCCGGCCTGGCTCATGAATTGCACGCCCAGTCGGTCCGCCGCCAACTCGTCCTGCCGGCCGAAACGCAAGGTGACCAACTCCGTCACCGCCATGGCAATGGCCGCATTGCGCCGGCTGTTTGGATCGTTGGGGTCCGACGAGGCGATCACCGCCGCGCCCCCCAACCCTTGGGTCAATCGTTGCTTGGCCAGATGTTGAGCCCCGTGTCGATCGACCACGTGACCAATTTCGTGCGCCAGCACGCCTGCCAATTGCCCCGGAGTGCTGAGCTTGTTCAACAAGCCTTCGGTAATGAAGACCTGTCCGCCGGGCAAAGCAAAGGCATTGATCGTCTGCGGGTCCCGCAGCACGTGGAATTGGAACTGGTACGGCGCGCCCTTGGCATCGCTTTGAGCAATGATCCGCCGGCCGACCTCGTCGACTCGCTGCTGATCGCGTGGATTGGGCTCTAGCCCGCCATATTGAGCGGCCATCTGGGGCGCCGCTTGCAACCCCAGCCGGATCTCCTGGTCGGGCGATAGGGTGACGTGCTGCTTTTTGTGCGTGACCGGATTGCGGACGCTGTTTCCGTAATACGAGATCAGCGAGATGATCGCGATGATGGCGGCAATGGCGAGCCGCCCGAAAAACGCCGAATTCCCATTTTGTCCGTTCGCCAAATCGACACCCTCGACAAAAAAGCTTCGCGGTTTCTGCCCCCATCGTCGCCCGCTTGAGGCGGCCTCCGACCCATTGTAAGCCGCTACGGGCTTGCAATGTAGCGGGTGCCGTCGGATCGCGCGGAAGCGCCTGACGGTTCTTGTTGCATTCTCGGCCGCCGGCGGCTAGAATCCATTGGTCGACTGAGATTGAGTCTCAGTTGCAGTGGCAAGCGGTAGTATCCCCGGAAAGGGCGGAGCCTGTCGGCGCATCATGAATGAATTGATTCCCCTGAACATGCTGCACGCCGGGTGTACGGCTTTCATTGGGCAGGTCACGGGACGGCCGGAGCAAATTCATCGGCTGGAAGAGCTGGGCTTGCGCGGCGGCGCCGCGGTCGAGATGGTGCAGCCGGGCAGCCCCTGCATCATTCGCCTGGCCGGACACAAGCTGTGTTTCCGGGCCGACGAATTGCTGCGCGTGCTGGTGCGGCCGGGAGGCGCTGGCGTGACCGCTCTGGCGGATCTGGCAATCGCCGGCCGCGGCCGCGTCGTGCGGGTGGCAGGATCGGACGAGATCAGCCTGCGGCTGCTGGAAATGGGCCTGACGCCCGGAGCCGAGGTCGAAATGCTGGGTGTGGCTCCGCTGGGAGATCCGTTGGAGCTGGAAGTGCGCGGTTATCGGTTGAGCTTGCGACGTGCCGAAGCCGCTCGCGTGGAAATCAACCCGCTGTAGCGTCGCGAATTCGGCGCTGGCCCCGCCTTGCGCCAATCCCGAACCCCGGCCGCGCAGGCGGCGTTTTGCCCGACCACGTCCGGCCCCGCTTTGAGTGGCCCGGACTGAATTGCCTTCGATTGACTTGTGCCATGGCCGCGAATTCGTCTGCCCAGCCGTTGACGGTCGCCCTGGTGGGCAATCCGAATACGGGCAAGTCGACGTTGTTCAGCTGCGCTGGCCGGCATCCGGCAGCGGATCGGAAATTATCCGGGAGTGACGGTCGAGAAGAAGATCGGCCAGATGGAGTTCGAGGGCCGGCGGTTCGACGTTGTCGATCTGCCCGGTACGTATAGCCTGGCTCCGCGATCACCAGACGAGATGGTGGCGGTCGATGTCTTGCTGGCTCGCCGCGACGACGTGCGGCCGATCGACGCGGTGCTGTCGATCGTCGATGCCAGCAACCTGGAGCGCAACTTATACCTGGTCAGCCAGGTGCTCGAGCTCGCTCTGCCCACGGTCGTGGTGCTGAACATGGTCGACGTGGCCCGCTCGCGCGGACTATCGATCGACGTCGATCGGCTCCGGCGGCAATTGGGCGTGCCGGTGGTCGAAGTGCAGGCGAACCGGCGGTTGGGCATCGACCTATTGAAGCGCGAGCTGGCCGCAGCCGTCGCTTCGGCGCCGTGCGTTCCGGCCAGTCCGCTGCCACCGGAATTTCAAGCCGAGGTGTTGCGGCTGGAGGCGGCCCTGTTGGCACACGGCGGGGCGAGGTTGCCGCGGTACCTTGTCGAACGCTTGCTCTTGGATTCGGCCGGTTACCTCGAAGGCCCGTTGCTCGACGAGTGGTATGGCGAAGGGCACGCGGCCGCGATCCGGCTGGAACTGGCCTCCGCCCGGGCTCGATTGGCCGCTGCCGGCTCGCCGGTGCCTGCGATCGAGGCCATCTCCCGCTACGGTTGGGCCGGTCGAGTGTTGGAGGGAGTGGTCGCCCGGCCGGTCCGGCGCGTGGTCACGCGGGGCGACTCGCTCGATCGCCTGCTGACGCATCGGCTCTGGGGGACGATCGCCTTCGTGTTGCTGATGCTGGTGGTTTTCTCGTCGATTTTTCTCTGGGCGGCACCCCTGATGCGACTGGTCGACGCCGGCGTCGGCCGGGTGGGTAGCACGGTGTCTGGCTTGCTGCCGAGTGGAGCCCTGCGGTCGCTGCTGGTCGATGGCGTGATCGGCGGCGTCGGCAGCGTGCTCGTCTTTCTGCCCCAGATCATGATTTTGTTTTTCTTCATCGCCGTGCTGGAAGATTGCGGTTACATGGCCCGGGCCGCCTATTTGATGGACAAACTCATGGTCCGCGTGGGCCTGAGCGGCAAGTCGTTCATTCCGCTGTTGTCGTCGTTCGCCTGCGCGATACCGGGCGTGATGGCCAGCCGCGTGATCGAGAACCGCCGCGACCGATTGACGACCATCCTGGTGGCGCCGCTGATGAGTTGCAGCGCCCGGTTGCCGGTCTACACGGTGTTGATCGGGGCCTTTATCCCGGCCCGAAATTTCCTGGGCGGGCTCGTGCCGCTGCAAGGACTGACGCTGTTGGCCATGTACCTGGTCGGCATGGTCACCGCGGTCGCTGGTGGCCCTGGTGCTCAAGCGGACGCTGCTGTGCGGCCCGACGCCGCCTTTCGTCATGGAATTGCCGAGCTACAAATGGCCCTCGCCATCGCTGGTCTTGTGGCGGATGCTGGAACGGGCCTGGGGATTCGTGTATCGCGCCGGGACGTTGATTCTGGCGGTGTCGATCGTGGTTTGGGCGGCCCAGTACTATCCGCGCGACGAACAGAGCGTCGAAGGGCCGTTTCGCAGCGAGCAAGCCGCGCTGGCGGCGGACCTGGAATCGCCCGACCTGGCCGACGAGGATCGCCAGCCGCTGAGCGAGCGTTTGGCCGAGATCGACCGGCAGGTTGCCGCCCAATATCAGCAGCAAAGCTACCTGGGACGGATGGGGCATTTCATCGAACCGGCGGTCCGCCCGTTGGGTTGGGACTGGAGAATCGGCTGCGCGGCGATTGCCTCGTTTCCGGCTCGCGAGGTGGTGATGGGGGCCCTGGGCGTGCTCTACAATCTCGGCGGCGGGATCGACGTGAGCGAAACGGACGATCAGAATCGTTTGATGGATCGGCTGCGCTCCGCGCGTCGCGACGACACGGGCGAGTTGGTCTACAACATCCCGGTGGCGCTGTCGATCATGGTTTTTTTTGCCCTATGTGCCCAGTGCGCCTCGACGCTGGCCGTCATCAAGCGCGAGACGAACAGTTGGGGCTGGCCGATCTTCACCTTCTTCTACATGACTGTCCTGGCCTACGTGGCGGCGTTGGCGACCTACCAGATCGGCATGCTCGTCGGATGAGCCAGACCGGAATCCAAGCGGCACTGTGATGCACATCGACTGGCAAAACGTGATCGTCGGATTGATTGTGTCCGCGGCGCTGGCATACCTGGCTCGCAGCGGTTGGCGGACCCTTGTGCGCCGCCGAGCTGGCTGCGGCGCCTGCGCGGCTTGTCCGGCCGCCAAAAGCGACGAGCCGGCCGTGGTCTCGCTCGAGCCGCTTGAGAGGAACTCGGGGGACAGGAAATCGGGCCGTTAGCGAGCTAGTTCGCGGCGATTGGAAGTTCTTGCTGCGGGCCTTGGTTTTGAAGCGCCCGTCGGCCAGCGTAACGGGCCAATCGCGCCAGACGAGAGGCTCCCGGGGCCGGTTCGGCGATGACCGGCCGGTCCAATACCCAGGGAGTCCAGTAGGCAGGGGCTATCCACGTGTCGGATCTGGAAGTACAATCACGTGTTGCTACCAAAATCTGGTTTTCTAACGGCTAATACGATTGAGCAAATTATGCAAAGCCGTAGAATCTGGCTGAAGTTCAGCCTGGTTGTTCTTGCTCTCTCGATTGCGGGCCCGGCCACGGCGGGCGTCGATTATAACGCACTCGCTGATTTCTCGGCGACGAACAATCCCAATGGCGTCTGGAGCTATGGGTCCTACGCGACAGGCGGTGTGAATCCAGCGACTCTGGCGATTTTTGCCACGGAATCAAACACCTTCGCACCGCCCCTTGAAGTCTGGTACAACAGCCCGAACGGGTCCCCGGACGGGATCGATCCGAACGTCATCTACAACCCCTCGGCCAGTTCATACGACGGGTTCATCCCCGGCAATTCGCTCACGCTCGGGCCCTATGGGGGGCCGGTTGTCGTAAGCTTCACGGTTCCCACGACGGGCCTGTACACAACGGATGCTACCTTCACGCAAACGCAGTCTGGTAACACAACTGCAGGGGCGTATGTGTTTGTGTATAACCCTGCGACTTTGATGGCGACGGGCGGGTACATTGGCCTCGCGGGGTCTCCCACCATTACGGGGCCCGGGCAAGCCGGGGTGGCCGCCACTTACAGTTCGTCGTTATCGCTGGTGGCGGGCGAAAGGATCGACTTCGTCTTGGCCGGCAGCGAGAACGGGTACGGCAACGCGACGACGCAGCTCAGCGCAAACATTACGTCCACCCCCGAGCCGACCTCGGTCGTCGTGTGGGGGCTTGCCATCGCAAGCAGCCTCGCCGCGGCAGCACGCTGCCGCCGCACCCAGACCTAGTTCGACGGCCTAGTTCGACGGCCTAGTTCGACCACCGCTTCAAACAGAACCGCCCCACAATCGCCCGGGCGGTTTTTTGTTCGCGCTCAGCCGTCCGGCTGCCAACTCACCTTTCACCCACTACCCGGTGGTGGGTAGTGTCTGAAATCTGTGTTGCCGGCAGCGATCACTACCGGGATCGCTGTTCGCCCTCTTCCGATTGGGCCAAGAGCCTGCGCTGTCGCTGCCTGAACTGATAGGCGCCATGCCATCGCATTGCCGACACGGCAGTCCCGAGGCAGCCGCCAAATGCGATTGCCCTATATATCCTATACAGCAGTGGGGCCTTCTCGCCTTCACTGGTCCAGACCAGAAGAAGCCCGAAGGCAGCGATGCAGGCGAATATCGGAAGCGCCCGCTTGTCCCACATTGTACGGCTGCCCGGTGCATCAGCAGGGTACTCCGGCAACTCTGGGGATGACGGAGGTGTGTACGGGTTCTCATCCATAGGGTTCATCCTACCGCGCATGAAAAACCCCGCCGAGAGGGGCGGAGTTTTGGGTTTATTTGCGATCCTTTTTCAGCCATTCCCAGACGTGCTTATACGTCCAGCCGCCCTTGTCTGCTGTGTCGAGCTTGCAAATAAAAAGCTCGCCTTCGGGTTCGACAAGCTCCCTAAGTCTTTCATCCCATTTGTGCGCATTTGAAGTGGAATAAACCAACCACGTATCTTGTCCCAGCTTGGCCCAGTCGATCGCGAGGTTTAGTCTCTTTTGAACGGCCTCGTCGCTGATTCCAGGCTTTGTAATCATTCTGATGATGTAGAAGCCAACCATCTATGCTCCCTCCACTGAGGGTGCTTCTCCGTTGTCGGGCAACTGGCTATCTGGGCTCGGCAATGCAGGAGGCGCGGCCGGGTCGGCAGTAAGGTCGCCGGGCGTTACTGGAATGCGAGGAACTCCTTTCACCCCTAACGTCATTTGCTCGTGAGCCAGAAACTCCGCCCCCTCAAACAGTGCGGCCTGGGGGTGCTTGTCGGCAAAGTCGATCATGCGGTTCAGGAATCGCCACAAAAGCGCAAACAATACGGCAACGATTGCCGCCGCCAACCAAACATCTCGGATAGTGCAAGCAACTGCCCCCAATCCGAACACGGCGGCAATCAAGACGTACGCAACTTTTCCGACCACGCCACCCCGAAGATTTACTTTCGTCATCTTCGCCAAAATGTTATTCAGTTGAATCATCGGCGACCCGGCGAAGTCCTTCAGGGCGCGGGCAGAATCTTGACCGCGCACAGCGACCGGGATACCATGCCATTGTCGAGAGGGCATGGACGGTCGGCAGCTATTGAAAATGGGCCATCCTGGCAGGGATGGCCTTTTTCATTTTAGCGATTCTCAGCGGTCCAACACAGCGTCGAATAGCTCGTCAAATGTCCAAACGTGGCCGGCGATCGCGGCCATCATAGCAGCCGTGCCCCGCTTCTGGCCGCTATTTCCCGGCTTTCGTGTCTGCCAGCAGAAATTATAGTAGGCGGCGAACATGGAAAAGGCCGCTTCCAGGTTCCGCAGTTTCTTGGAAAAGCAGTAGGTCAGCCGGTTGAGCCGCTTCATGAACAGGCGCTGGGTGCCGTTCAGCCGCTCGACGTGCGACGTGCTTATCGTGCGAGCCTGCCGGCCCTCTATGCCCCGTATGCCCTGGCACCGCGTGCCGACCATTTCGCTCGGCGTATAGATCATCTTGGCGTTGCGGTATTCCTTGATGATCATGCCGTACTTGGCATAGGGGCCGAACGCCAGATCGACCGCCTCGCGGTAGCCCGCAAATGCGTCCGTCGAGATTTGAACGATCGTGGGATAGCTGCCGAGCTTGAACGAATGCGAGTCGCTGGCGTGCGGGTTGGGGAACGTGAGTCGGCCCGCGATGTCCATCAAGAACCGCCGCGCGTTGTCGGCCGAGCGCTTGCCGATCAGGAAACCGGGCATGAGTTTGGTTTTCTGGTCGATGCACGTCCAAAGATAAACGTCGCCAACGTCGTGCGACTCGGCCCGCTCGGTCGTCGTCAGCCGAGATTGCTTTTTTGCCACGTAGGTCCATTGCTCGTCGAATTGCAGATGCGAGAGCGTGAGCCCGCGCATCCGGTCGTCCGAGAATCGGCGGCAGGCATCGCCAAACAGGACGATCAACTTGAGGATCGTATTGCGATCAATCCCGGTCGTGCGCTCAGTGGCCCGGATCGACATGCCTTCGACCAGCAGATGCAAGGCGCGCTTAGCGTCGGCAGCGGGCACGTACATGCTGCCGAGCAGCTTCGGCTGCCGGTCGGTCCAAGTCTTGCCGCAGAGCACGCAACGATGCCGGGGATTTCCGTTGCGGTCTTTTCCAAACTTCTTCGATTCAGCGTGGGCACAAACAATCATCATAGCTGGGCTGCTTTTTGTTGCGGCCGTCGCTAGAATGGCTTTGTCGAGAGCAGCCTAGCGAAAGCCTGGTTGTTTTCCTGCCCCGGTGCTTGTTTCAGCAGGCCCCGGGGTTTTTTGTCGGGGTTCATTACTCCCAACGAATATAATTGTAGCCACGTTTATATTGCTGTCAATAGGCGTGGCCACAATTATTCGGATTGACGAAAATAAATCCGTGGCTACACTTTTGGCATGTTGCGTCCTGACTGATTCACCACGCACAAGGGTGGCGGATCGTGCTGTATCGGACTAGCGGGTGAAAGTCCCGTCGCGTTAAGCGCCGGAGCGCCGTGTAGCAGATCCCAGGCGGGAGGTGAGAACCTGTCGCCCGAGCGGGATGTCGAAAGCCCTGAGGAGGCCGTATGGCCTCCCTGAGGGAAGCGAGTTCGCGGGCCGAACATTAAGTGAACCTTGCAGCCTCGTGACATAAGAGCCCGAAAGGGATGGGTGGCCGAGCCGATCATGCCACGGCGAAGGCAATAGACTGCATCTGCAAGAACCGGAGGGATGCAGGACGCCCACGGGGTACGGAGGACGGCACGTGAACAACAGCCCGATACGGAACAGGAGAGACCCGTCCCGGCGACCCACGTCGGGTGAAGGCGGTTCCTATAAGCCGATGGTGAAGTGGAATCGTGCTGGGCGGGAGTCCGAGGGGCTCATAGTACCGGTGACGCCGGCCGACAAGGCCGGTCGAGGGAAGGGGCTCTGCTTTGGTCGTGCCGAGGTACGGAGGTAAGCGCGAGGGCATGGTCGCAAGACCCAACAACCCCCCTGAAAAAGTGCGAGAACTCCAGCGTCGGCTGTACATCGCGGCCAAGCGCAAGCGGGAGCGTCGTTTCCATGCGCTTTACGACCGGATCTGGCGGAGTGACGTTCTGCTGGAGGCATGGGAGCGAGTACGTAGCAACAAAGGGGCTGCCGGCATCGATGGCGTCACGCTGTCGATGATCGAACAGCAAGGCGTGGCAGCATTCCTCTCGGAATTGCAAGCCACACTCCGTGCGGGGACGTATCGGCCGCAACCGGTGCGGCGAAGGTACATTCCGAAGCCAGACGGCAAGCAGCGGCCGCTGGGTATTCCGACGGTTCGAGATCGCGTGGTGCAGATGGCGGCGAAGATCGTGCTAGAGCCGATCTTCGAAGCGGACTTTCAGCCATGTAGTTATGGCTTCCGTCCGTGTCGAAGCGCCACGCAAGCACTGGAGACCATCCGAATCTCGGGTGGCCAAGGCCACTATCACGTAGTGGACGCGGATATCCAGGGCTTCTTCGACGCGATCGACCAGGATCTCCTGCTGGAGAAGCTGGCCGCTCGTATCTCAGATCGGCGAGTGCTCAAGCTGCTGCGACAGTGGTTGCGGGCCGGGGTGATGGAGGACGGGGCGGTGCGAACGACGACTGCGGGCACCCCGCAGGGAGGTGTCATTTCGCCGCTATTGGCCAACATATACCTCAACGACCTGGATCGTATCTGGACAACGACCTGTGCTCATCTTGGGCAACTTGTGCGGTATGCCGATGACTTCGTCATCCTCTGCCGTTCTCGTGCCCAGGCCGAACAGGCCCTGGCCAGGGTGTGCGAGATCATGGCCTTGTTACACCTGCAACTGCATCCGACCAAGACGCGGTTGGTCGAACTGGGGTTAGGCAAGGAAGGCTTCACGTTCTTGGGGTGCTACCTGCGGATCGTGCGTTCCTATTTCAAGGGAAAGCTCTATCTGTTTCGATGGCCGTCTCCTCGGGCGATGAAAGCCATTCGTAGCCGAATCCATGATCTTACCGAATCGCGACGATGGGCGGGCATGAAGGACATCCGCGAAGTGATCGGGAAGCTGAACCCGGTGCTCCGAGGATGGGGTGGCTACTTTCGGACGGGCAATGCCTCCGGCAAGTTCAACCAGATTGACGACTACGTGTATCGACGGCTAGTACGGCTGCTGATCCTCCGTGGTGGTCAACGACGGTGGCGACCCGGCGGTCGTCCATTTAATGTCTGCGAGTGGCCGCACAGCCGGCTGGTCGAAGAACACGGTCTTTATCGGTTGCTGGGTACAATACGCTATCCTGGAGGCGCGTATGCTGCATGAGAAGACCATCGGTAAGCCGGATGCGGGAAATCCGCACGTCCGGTTTGAAAGGGGACCTCAGGAAACGGAGCCCAAGCGCCACCGCGCCTGAGGTCTACCAATGGGACGCAAGAAACTGCCGGACGACGTTCGCCGGGAAAAGCCGCTACGGATACGGCTCTCGCCCGAAGAGCGCGAGCTAGTCGATAGCGCAGCCGGCGGCAATGCCTCTGCCTGGGCCAGGGAATTGCTCTTGAAGGCCGCCAAGAAGCTGCGAAAATAGCGGCAGGAGCGGGAGTCGAACCCACGCCAGGGTGCTTGCTCGCGAGGCGTGCCCTGGACCGCCGGGTATAAGCCGGCTGCTTTTCCGCTCAGCCATCCTGCCGAATCGGTTCGGCCCATTCGTGGGCCGCGCCGCTATCCGGCGCCGTCTGGTAATCGAAACGGCACGCGGCACCTCGCTTTCGTGCTACGCCGGTCGCTCTAACGACCGACTAGGATTCGAGCAAGCCTTCCAAGCTGCTCTGATCCTATGCGCGAAATGGCCAGTTGCCAGCC
This sequence comes from uncultured Planctomycetia bacterium, assembly GCA_963699445.1. Classification (GTDB taxonomy): domain Bacteria; phylum Planctomycetota; class Planctomycetia; order Pirellulales; family PALSA-1355; genus CAWCAX01. The sequence goes on along the minus strand of CAVOTX010000007.1, from coordinate 194,629 downwards.
ATTTACGGCCACTTGTCAGCGCTGACACGGTAGATGTCAGCGTGAGGCTGTCAGCGCTGACAAATTACTTGTCATCGCTCTGCCAGAGGTGTCGATAGCGTTGTGCTTGCCGCAGAAGCGACCTTGCAGTCCGGTCCTTTTTCGGCTTTTCCCCGGTGAGATCGCGCGCTATCTGGATGAGCGGCCTACCACTCGCAGCCTTCTTCGCAAGGAGTGCGCAAAGCTCACGGACTCTAGGGGTGTCCGGAAGCCGTTTGTCGGATTCGTTCGATCTTGCTACGTCCAATATTTCCTCGGCCGCGTGTCGTACCGCCAGTATTCGCCGCTCCCATTCATGGGGGTGGAGCATGCATTGGCGGTTCGGCAGTCCGAGCTCGGTGAATCCATGCACAAACGGCTTTGATGGCGAATTTGATGAGACGCGGATGAGGGACGGCGGAAGGACAAAACCAAGGGCATTCATTAGGCCGCCAATCCTAGCGTCCAGTTCCTCGAATTTCGCCAGACCGCTAATTGGAATTTGCCGAGTAATCGGCGCGTTGCGGAATCTCTGCTCCTCGGACCATGACCGGACCAGCGCGAGAATTTCATCGATCCTGTGGACCAAGCGCAAGGCGCCATTGAGATCGGTGAACGGCATTCGGGATACCTACTAAGGCTGAGCCGGCCAGGCTAGCCGCGTGGAGTAGGTGCCACATTCGGCCAGCCGGCCGTGAGCGGGGATCAGCCGCAGACCCAGCCAGAAGGCCGCATTTTAGAGCGCGGCCGGGAAAGTTGGTAGAATGGGGATCATGAAGCTGCCTCAGATTGCCCTCTGGAGGTTTTTCGCTGCCACTGCGTTTGCGGGCGCGGGCACCGCGCGTCAGCGCGGTGGTTCTTGCACCGCGTCGTGGCCAATCAAGGCCCGGTGTACATCGATGTCGAGCTTTTGATTGTTTCTTCGATTTGCGGCTGCTTTGGGGCATCCGGGGGAGTGCTGTTCAGGCGTGGCGTCATCTGGGGGGCGCTGATTGGTGCGGCGCCTCCCTGGATCATCGTCAAGGTGTACCAGTATTGTTGGTAATGACACCGCTCCAGATGGCCGAGCGGCCCTTCCCGCCGGCAACACAGATTTCAGACACTACCCGGTGGTGGGCGCAGTTGCCGCCGCGGCACGCCATCCCGTATAATACAGTTCACCTCTGCGCACCAGCGCATCAAGCAATTATCGGGACGCAACCGCCATGCTTCGCCGACCCCTGCGTGCTTTCACGCTCGTCGAGTTATTGGTCGTGATCGCCATCATCGGCATCCTGGTCGCGCTCTTGCTGCCGGCCGTGCAGGCGGTGCGCGAGTCGGCCCGGCAAACGCAATGCAAGAGCAACCTCAAGCAGCTCACACTGGGTATGCTGCAACATAACGAACAGATGAGATTCCTGCCCACGGGCGGATGGTCGTACAACTGGGTCGGAGACCCCAACGGCGGTTTCGGGCGCGGACAACCGGGCGGCTGGATCTACAGCATTTTGCCCTTCATCGAGCAGCAAGCGCTGTTCGACATGGGCGTCGGACAGGGCAACCCTTTGCAATCCCCCAATTCGGTCAACGACCAGCGCATTCAAACGCCCATTGCGACGATGAATTGTCCGACCCGGCGTCCCTCGCAGCCCTTTGCGGGGCCCTGCTGCGGAATGGCCAACGCCGACGACACCAGCCTGAAGGCCCGGGCGGACTACGCGGCCAACTTCGGCGACACCCAAGGCACGGTGATTTGGTATACGCCGCCTGGCACTTTGGCGGCGGGCACCGACAGCTTTGCCTGGCCCAACATGTCGTTCGTGACGGGAATCTGCTACATCCGCAGCGAGTTACCCGTCGCCCTGATTCGCGACGGCATGTCCAATACCTACATGCTCGGCGAAAAGTACATCAATCCCGACGATTACTTGACCGGCACGGACGGGGGCGACGACTGGAGCATGTACACCGGCCAACAGGACGATATCGTTCGGGGCGCGTATTGCAGCGATACGACGAATCCCAGCACTTGCCTCACGCCCACGCAGGATACTCCCGGGGTGATGGGCAATCTCAGCGGCGGAGGTTTCGGCAGCGCTCACTTGGGCGGTTGCAATATCTCCTTTTGCGACGGTTCGCTGCGCATGATCAGCTACGCGATCGACCCGGAAGTCCACCGCCGGCTGTGCAATCGCAGCGACATGTTGCCGATTGACGCGAGCAAGTACTGACGCACCCGCGCGATCGGCAAACGCGCCGGTCCGTGTCCAAACAGGGCCGTGTCCAAACAGGGCCGTGTCCAAGCAGGGCCGGCCAATCACGGCCGCACATTGCGGGCCGCTTTGCCGGCCGGCCGGCGGCAACTATACTGCTGGCTGGTGCGTGCGTCGCTGCCGGGTTGCCGCCCTGCCAACCATCCTCCCCCCGAAATCGCATGCCGTTGCCCCACCGCGTGGCCTCCCGGTTAGTCGTCCGGCCGCATTTGCGCCGCGCAGGGAGTCGTGTTGCGCCGGCTGGCTCGATCGCGCTGGCCGGCGCGTGGCTGGTGGTGGGCGCGGCGCTGGTCGAGTGCTTGCCTCCGGCCGGAGTTTTGGCGGACGAACCCGATCCGGCCGCGGCACGCGATTTCTTCGAGAACCGCATTCGTCCCCTGCTGGCCGAGCGCTGCTTCGCCTGCCACAGCGCGACGGCCGACGATTTGAAAGGGGGGCTGCGGCTCGACTCGCGCGAGGGAGTCCTGCAAGGGGGCGATTCCGGACCGGTGTTCGACGCGGCTGCCCCCGCGACCAGCCTGCTGGTCCGCGCGCTGCGGGGGACGGACCCGGACCTGAAGATGCCGCCGGGAGACCGCGAAAGCCTCTCGCCGGCTCAAGTCGACGACATCCTGGCCTGGATCAAGCTGGGGGCGCCCTATCCCGACGCGTCCGGCGCGGAGCGGGCGGAACTGCAAGCAGCCCAGCCGCGTTGCCGACGGTCGCCGGTTCTGGTGCTTCCAAAGCGTGAAGCCACCGCCGCTTCCCGCGGTCAAGCGATCGGATTGGGCCGCCTCGCCGATCGATTTGTTCCTGTTGGCCGGGCTGGAGCAAAAGGGACTGGCACCGTCGCCGCCGGCCGATCGTCGCGCCCTGTTGCGTCGCGCCAGTTACGATCTCACCGGATTGCCCCCCACTGCCCAAGAACTCGACCAGTTCGCGGCCGACGATTCGGCCGATGCGTTTGCCCGGGCCGTTGACCGGCTGCTGGCGACTCCGGCCTACGGCGAACATTGGGGGCGACACTGGCTGGACGTGGCGCGCTATGGCGATAGCCGTTGGGTGGGCGCGGGTGAGGATCGCCGGCTGCCGTTCGCGTATACCTATCGCGATTGGGTGATTCGCGCCCTGAACCAGGACATGCCGTACGACCGCTTCGTCACGCTGCAGCTTGCGGCCGATCAACTTTCGCCGCCGCCGGCCGCCGACGATTGGGCGGCGCTCGGCTTCTTGAGCATTGGAAAATGGTTCACCGGCAACCTGCACGACGTGATCGATGACCAGATCGACGTCGTGACTCGCGGTTTGCTGGGTCTGACGGTGCAATGCGCCCGCTGCCACGATCACAAGTACGATCCGATCCTGACCGAGGACTACTACTCGCTCTACGGGTTGTTCGCGGCATCTCAGCTCCCCGTCGAGGGGACCGGCCTTTTGGCCGATTTGCCCGCGGTTGAGCCCGAGCCGGCGGATGCGGCAATGCAGCAGTCCTACCAGGCCGAGCAAGCTGCGTCGACCAGGAGCTGGCCGCGAGGCAAGCGGCCGTGAGGGGCGATTTCGGCAGGCCGGACCGGATCGCGCAGTACATGCTCGTGGCGCAGGGCCTGGTGCTCAAGTCCGACCAGGAACTGCGCGAGGCGCTGAAGCGGAGCGACCTCGATGCGGAGATTTTGACTCGCTGGGTGCGGCTGCTGAAGCGGACAGCGAAGGAGCCGCAACCGGTTTTCGGACCCTGGCATGCGTTCGCCGCGCTGGCGGACGGCGATTTTGCGCCGCGGGCGGCGGAGTTGGCCGAGCGCGAGCGAGCCAAACCGCTTAACCGACACGTGGCAGCCATGCTCGCGGCGGCGCCCACGTCGCTCATGGACCTGGCCGCCCGCTACGCCGAGCTGCTCTTGCGGCTCGACGGGCCGGTCGTGGCGGCCGAGGCCGACGACGAAGCGATCCGCCAGGTCCTGCGGGGTAACGACAGCCCGGTGTTGATTCCACTCGGCGAGCTGGGCCCGTTCTTCTCTCGCGACGAGACGGCGCGGCTCATGGCGCGACGGCGGGCGATGCTGGCCGGCCTGGCTGGATTGCCGGTCGCGACAGATCAATTCTTGTCGTACTGCAAAGAGTCGGCGCCCGCAGCCGCCGAGCCTGCGCGATTTTCTCAAGCAGCGCCGCGACGCGGTTGTGGCGGACTTTCGCCGCCCGGAGCGAATCGCCCTTTATTTGCTGGCTGCCCAAGAAGTGCGCGAGGCCGACGAACTGCGACTGCGGTCGATTGCCAACAAGCAAAAGCTGAGCGAGCGCATGTTGCGGCGCTGGATCGCACTGCTCAAACGGGGCGCCGCGGACAACGACGCCCTGTTTGGGGCCTGGCGCCGGTTCGCGGCACTGGACGAAGCCGAATTCGCCGAAAAGGCCCCGGGCGTGGCGGCCGATTTGCCCCAGCATTCGGCCGGCCCGCTGGTTGCCGAATTGTTTGCCTTGCCGCCCCAGTCGCTCAAAGAGGTGGCGGAGCGTTATGCCGGGCTGATTGCCAAAGTCGATTCCGACGACTCCTCGTCCGCAGACCCGCGGGCGGACGCAGTGCGACAGATCGTGGTTGGCCCGCAATCGGTCACGCGGATCGAGCACAGTCAGGCTGACGATTTCTTCTCGCTCAAGGACCGCGACGAACTGCGTGGCAAAGACCGCAATCTGGCCCGGATGTTTCTCGACCACCCCGGCGCGATCGGCCGCGGCCTGATCGTGCGCGAAATCGCCGGCGATTATCGACAACCGATCTTCCTTCGCGGCAATCCCAACATGCCGGGCACCGTCGCTCCGGGTCGCTGGCTGACGGTGTTGTCCGCGGCGGACCAGCCGCCGTTTCGACGCGGACAAGGGCGATTGCAACTGGCTCAGGCGATTGTCGATCCGGGCAATCCGCTCTCCGCCCGGGTGCTGGTCAACCGCGTCTGGCAACACCATTTCGGCCGGGGGCTGGTCGACACATCCAGCGATTTCGGCGTGCGCGGTGCGCCGCCCAGCCACCCCGAACTGCTTGATTGGCTGGCCGCTCAACTGATTAGCGACGGCTGGTCGCTCAAGCAACTGCACCGGCGGATCCTGCTCTCGGCCGCCTACCAGCAATCGAGCGCCGACAATCCGGCCGGCCGGCAAGTCGATCCGGAGAACCGCCTGCTGTGGCGGATGAGCCGGCGGCGGCTGGGTTTCGAGGAAGTGCGAGATTCGCTCTTGTCGGTCTCCGGCGACCTGGAAGGCGGCATCGGCGGGCGGCGCAAGATCTGACCAAAGCCGCGCGCGGCGGCGGACGGTTTACGGATTCGTCGATCGAATCAACCTGCCGGCGTTCTTTCGCCACTTCGACTTTCCCAGCCCGGACGTCCACGTGCCGGCCCGGCACGAGACCACGACGGCGCATCAGGCGCTGTTCCTGATGAACAACGCCTTTGTGATGGATCGGGCGTACCGCCTCGCGCATCGGCCGGAGGCAGCGTGTGAGGAATCGTCGGCAGGCTACGTGAAGGCGATCTACCGGCTGGTGCTGGGGCGAGCGCCCAGCCCCCAGGAATCGCAACTCGGTGTCGACTTCATCGATTCGGCCCCGCCCCCGTCCGTGGCCGACACGCTTGGCGGCGCTTGGCAATACGGATACGGCACATATCAAGAGTCGTTGGATCGCGTGAGCGGTTTCGAGCCTTTTCCGTTGTTCGTCAATGGCACCTGGCGCGGCGGGCCACAAGAAGACGATCCGCTGCTGGGGCGATGCCACGTACGCTCGCAGGGAGGGCAAGCCGGCAACGATCGCACCCGGTCGGTCATCCGGCGCTGGGTCGCGCCGCGGGATGCCAGGCTTTCGATCACCGGCACGCTGGCCACCCAGGCGGGCGCGCTGCGGCCGTCTGGCGGCGGCGTACGGGGTTGGATCGTGTCCAGCCGCGCGGGACGGCTGGGATCGTGGATCGTACACGGCACCGAAGAGCAAACCGACGTGCCCGAGACGGACGTACGGCAAGGAGACACGATCGACTTCGTGGTTGAAGGCCGCGGCGCGGAAAGCTCCAGCGGGTTCAATTGGACTGCCGTGCTGAAAGCCCAACCCGCCGAAAGTGCGGCCGATGGCGCGGCGCAGGTGTGGGACTCGGTCAAGGACTTTGGCGACACCGCCGCCAACCGCAAGCCATACACGGTGCGCGTGCGCTATGCCCAGGTGTTGCTGGAATCGAACGAGTTGGTTTTCATCGACTGAATTGCTACGGGCGCTAGAAAGTTGACTGCGAAATGCACTTGCACGAATACGGGCGGCCGAGTCGGCGGGAACTGCTGCGGCGCTGCGGAGCCGGGCTGGGGGGGCTGGCTTTGGCGTCGCTGCTGGGCGAGACCGATCAGGCCCGGGCCGCCGAGACGGCCTCTGGCGCCGCGGGCTCGGCCTTGGCACCGCATGCGCCGCATTTCGCTCCCCGGGCCAAGCGCCTGGTGCATCTGTTCGCCAACGGCGGGCCGTCGCAGATCGACACCTTCGACCCCAAGCCGCTATTGCAGAAATACGACGGCCAGCGGCTGCCCAAAGAACTGATCGCCGGGGCGCGCCAGGCCCAAGGCAGCGGCAGCCCGGCCTTGGCCTCGCCCTTCAAGTTCAGCAAGTGCGGCCAGAGCGGCATCGAGGTCAGCGAGTTGCTGCCGCGGATCGGCGGCATGGCCGACGAACTGTGCGTCATCCGCTCGATGCACGCCGACGATATTTCGCACGACGGCGGCATCTTGTTCATGAACACCGGGGCCGCGCGGGTCAGCCGCCCCAGCCTGGGCGCGTGGGTTACCTACGGACTGGGAACCGAGAATCAGAACCTGCCCGGCTTCATCGCCTTGTGCCCCGACGGCTACCCGCTGAACGAAGCGCAGAACTGGCAATCGGCTTTCCTGCCCCCCGTGTTTCAGGGAACATACGTCAACAGCAAGCACGAGGAGGTCGACAAGCTGGTCGAGAATATCCGCAACGCGCGCGTTTCCGACGACGAGCAGCGGGCCCAGCTCGCGCTGCTGGCCCGGTTGAACCACGAGCATCAGCAGGGGCGGGCCGACGACGAGCGGCTGGAATCGCGCATTCAGAGCTTCGAGCAAGCCTTCCGCATGCAGGTCGAGGCGACCGACGCCTTCGATCTGTCGCGCGAACCCAAGAGCGTTGTCGAGGCTTACGGCCAGGGCACCCAGGGCCGGCAATTGATGATCGCCCGCCGCTTGCTGGAGCGGGGCGTGCGGGTCGTGCAGGTGTGGTATGGTCCGACCTTTCCTTGGGACCATCATGGCGAGATCGCCGATCGTCTGCCCAAAATGTGCGCGGACGTCGATCAACCCATCGCCGCCTTCCTGGCCGATCTCAAGCAGCGCGGATTGCTGGACGACACCTTGGTGCTCTGGGGCGGAGAGTTCGGCCGCACGCCGACCGCCGAGTTGCCGGCCCCCAACACCACGCCGGGACGGGACCACAATCGGCACGGCTTCACCGTCTGGCTGGCTGGCGGCGGCGTCAAACGCGGGCACATCCACGGCTCGACCGACGAGGCCGGGTTCGCGGCCGCGACCGACAAAGTTCATGTGCATGATTTGCACGCCACGATCCTGCACCTGCTGGGGCTCGATCACGAAAGGCTTACCTATCGCTATGCGGGGCGCGACTTCCGCCTGACGGACGTCCACGGACGCGTGGTGAAAGAAATTCTGAGTTGACGAAAACGGCATCCAACTTGGCTTTAGATTCGTGGGAGCATTGGCTGTGAGATTGAAAATGATTCAGTGTGGAGTGGTTCTGGCCGCAGTCTTGGCCAGCGCGGCCGGCATGTGCCTTGCGGCCGAGCCGGCCCAAACGGATTCGCAGGCGTCGAGTGCCGGCGAACTACCCCGGAGTGCGGATGGCCGGCCGCTGAATTTCGACTTCGAGCGCGGCACGCTCGACGACTGGACGGCCGAGGGCGAGGCATTTCAGGGCCAGCCCATCAAGGGGGACATCGACTCCAAGCGGCCCCTGGCCGGCGACAAGCGCTCCCACAAGCAGGGCGATTACTGGATCGGCGGATTCGAACTCAAGCAAGACCAGCCGCAGGGCACCCTGACGTCGGTTCCCTTCGAAGTGACCCAGCCGTTCGCGTCGTTTCGCGTCGGCGGCGGGCGGCACGCCGAGACGTGTGTCGAACTGGTGCGCAAGGATACCGGCCAGGTGGTTTTCAAAGCCTCGGGAGGCGACCTGGAAGAAATGATGCCTGTCGCGGTGGACCTAAAGCCGCAACTCGGTAAGGTGATTTTCATCCGGCTGGTCGACCGGCGCAGCGACGGTTGGGGGCACCTCAACTTCGACGACTTTCGCTTCCACAAAACGAAGCCCGTCTTTGCCCGCCCGGCCGATCAGCCAGGGCCCAACGACCAGTACGAGTTTGCCGGCCTGACGCCCGACGTGGCCGCCCGGGCCATGAAACTGCCCGAGGGCTTCACGGCCAGCGCATTTGCCGGCGAGCCCGACGTGCAGCAGCCGATTGCCATGACCCTTGACGATCGCGGCCGGCTCTGGATCGCCGAGGCCTACAGCTATCCGCGCCGCCTGCCCGATGCCGAAGCCCAAGACCGGATCTTGATTTTCGAGGATGTCGACGGCGACGGCCGGTTCGACAAGCGGACCGTGTTTGCCGAGAAGCTCAACCTGGTGAGCGGATTGGAATGGGGTTTCGGCGGCGTGTGGGTCGGGGCAGCGCCGCAGTTCTTGTTCATTCCCGATGCCGACGGCGACGACCGGCCCGACGGCCCGCCGCAAGTGCTGCTCGACGGCTGGGGCTACCAGGACACGCACGAGACGCTCAATAGTTTCATCTGGGGGCCCGACGGCTGGCTCTATGGCTGTCACGGAGTGTTCACGCATTCCAACGTCGGCAAGCCGGGCGCGGCGGACGGCGAGCGAGTGCCAATCAATGCCGGCATTTGGCGCTACCATCCGACGCGGCATGTGTTCGAAGTGTTTTGCCACGGCACGAGCAACCCCTGGGGTGTCGATTTCAACGATTTCGGCCAGTCGTTCCTCACCTCCTGCGTCATCCCGCACCTCTACCAGGTGATTCAAGGCGGCCGCTACGAGCGGCAAGGCGGCCAGCACTTCAATCCTTTCACCTACGACGAAATCAAGACGATAGCCGACCACCGGCATTATCTGGGCGCCGAACCGCACGCCGGCAACAACCGTTCGGACGAAGCGGGGGGAGGTCACGCCCATGCCGGCGCAATGATCTACCTGGGCGCTGCCTGGCCGGAAAAATATCGCGGTCAGATCTTCATGAACAACATTCATGGCCAGCGCATCAACATGGACGTGCTCAAGCCGCAGGGATCGGGTTATGTGGGCAGTCACGGCCCTGATTTTTGCCTGACCAACGATCTCTGGTCGCAGATCTTGAGCTTGCGATATGGCCCCGACGGCCAGGTGTACATGATCGACTGGTACGACAAAAACGCCTGCCATCACGGCGACGTGGCCGGGCACGACCGCTCGAACGGCCGGATCTTCAAGATTGCCTACGGCAACCAGATGTCCGCCCCCGCCGACCTGTCCAAGCTGACCGACCAGCAGCTTGCCGCGCAGATGCTCGATGCCAATGACTTTCACGTCCGCCACGCGCGGCGGCTCCTGCAAGAGCGGGCCGCGAAGCGCGCGATCGACAAGGCGGCCATCGGCACGCTCCAGCAAATCGCGCTCCGGCACGAGTCCGAGACACGCCGCCTGCGCGGTGTGTGGGCTTTGCACGCGATCGGCGCGCTGGACGATCGGCTGCAAGACGCGTTGCTCGGCGACGCCAGTCCCCAGGTGTGCGCCTGGAGCATTCAACTTGCCGGCGACATGGCGCCGGCGGCCGCAGGCACGGCGCATTTGGGCCGCCTCGAGCAGCTTGCCGCTGCAGATCCCTCGCCGGTCGTTCGGCTTTACCTGGCGGCACGGCTGCAGCGCCTGCCGCTTGCCGAGCGATGGAACGTGCTCGCGGCGCTGGTGCGGCATGCCGAAGACGAAGCCGACCAGAATCTGCCCTGCATGTATTGGTATGCGCTGGAGCCGCTGGTGGCCGTCGACACGGGCCGGGCTTTGGAGCTGGCGCAAAGCGGCCCGATCTTAATGCTGCTGCGAAATGCGGTCCGCCGGGCTGCCGCCATTGGCAGCGACGAGGCTTTGGAAACGCTCGTCAAGACTTTGGGAGCACAACCGGCGGCCCAGCGCCAGTTGACCGTCTTGGACGCGCTGCGCACGGCTTTCGCCGGCCGCAGGCAGATCGCCGCTCCACCGTCGTGGCCGGCGACCTGATGCGCGTTTGTTCGCGACTGGCGACCCCAACGTGCGGGCGCAGCTCGAAGCACTCGCGGTTACCTTTGGCGACGTGGCGGCCCTGGCGGCGCTGCGGGCGCGGTTGGCTGATACGAAAATCGAGCCGCAGCAACGAATCGATGCGCTGACCGGCCTCGTGAAGGCCAAAGACCCGCAGTTGGCCCCGCTGCTACGAGGTTTGCTGCAAGACCCGACACTCCGCGGTCCGGCTCTGCGCGGTCTGGCGGCCAGCGATGATCCGGCGACCGCCTCGACCATCGTCGAGGTTTACGACTCCTTGCCGCCGGCCGACCGGCGCAACGCGCTGGCAACCCTTTGCGCGCGGGCTTCGTACGCCAAGGTGCTGCTGGCCGCCGTGGCCGACAAGCGGATCGCCGGGCGCGACCTGTCGGCCGACCTGGTCAGGCAGTTGAAAGCCCTGGGCGACAAAGATCTGAACGCTTCGCTCGACCAGGTTTGGGGGACCGTGCGAGAGCTGCCCGCCGACAAAGCGAAACTCGTTGAAGACTACAAACGCCTGCTCGCCGCGCCGACCGATCCGCCGGCCGACGTGAATCTGGGCAGGGCCATGTTTGCCAAGACCTGCCAGCAATGCCACACGTTGTTCGGCGTCGGCGGCAAGGTGGGCCCCGACCTGACCGGTGCCAACCGGTCCGACGTCGGTTATCTGCTCTCGAACGTGTTGGACCCGAGTGCGGTCCTGGCGAAGGAATATGTCAGCAGCATCCTGGCCATGGACGATGGCCGCGTGGTTACGGGAATCGTCAAAGCCCAGGACGACAATTCGCTGACCGTGCAAACGCAAAACGAAGTGCTGACGCTGGTCCGCGGAGAAATCGACACGATCGTGCAAAGCGACAAGTCGATGATGCCCGACGATCTGCTCAGGCCGCTTGCGCCCGACGAAATGCGCAGCCTGCTGGCGTATCTCGGCAGCGCCAACCAGGTGCCCATGCTGGCCACAGCCGACAACAGCGCGGGCCTGTTCAACGGCAAAGATCTTTCCCTGTGGGTCGGCGACGAAAAGCTGTGGAGCGTCGAGCAGGGCCAGATCGTCGGTCGCACCGAGGGTCTTGCCCGCAACGAGTTCTTGAAGAGCGAGATGCTGCTGGGGGATTTCCGCCTCACGGTCGAGGTCAAGCTGGTCGACAATCAGGGCAACAGCGGCGTTCAATTCCGCAGCGCAGCGCTGCCCGGCGGCGAGATGCAGGGCTACCAGGCCGACATCGGCCCCGGCTGGTGGGGAAAGCTTTACGAGGAGTCGGGCCGAGGGATGCTTTCGGACAACCCGGGCGAGCGGCATGTCAAAGTCGGCGAGTGGAACGCGTATGAGATTGTGGCCCAAGGGCATCACGTCCGCACGTCGCTGAATGGCCAGCCCTGCGTCGACCTGGACGACCCGGCGGGAGCGGATCGCGGCATCCTGGCGCTGCAGCTTCATTCGGGCGGAGCGACGCAGGTGCGGTTCAGAAACTTCCGCCTGGAATTGATTCAGCCTGAGGCAGGCCGGTAGGAATGACGCGGCGGCCTTGGATCGGGCGCCGCCGCTGGTTCCACGCTGCCGGGGAGCTGGATAGGATGGCCGTTATGGCCGACACACTCGCCAAGCCCCGTGGCCCGGGTAGAATTTCGATGTGGGACCCAATGCGACGCCAGGACATGCCAAGATGGCACGATTCATTGAGCGCACCGCCTCAATGCTCCATCAACCGCCAATTTCCAAAATGGGACGTGCGAACATGATCCACGAGTCAATGCCAACAGGCGCCAGGCAACGTATCGCCTTCATTGCCCTCCTCATCGCGCTCTGTCCGTTGCTCGCAGCCGCCGACACCAAGACGGCCGCCGACCCGTTTGCCGGTGCGTTTTTCCCACCGGAACTGGTGTTGCTCGCGCACGACCGAATCGCATTGACTATGGAGCAGCGGGAGGCTTTCCACGCTCGTATGGAGAAGACAAAGTCGCGTTCCGATGAACTGCGGGCGAAGTTGGAAGGCGAAACCGCCACGCTCGCGATACTGGCCAAACAGGAACGGGTGGACGAGGCGTCGCTCGTCGCGCAGCTCGACAAGGTCCTTGATGTCGAGCGCGAGTTGAAGCATCTCCATGTTGGATTGATGGTGGCGATCAAGAATCTGCTGACGCCCGAACAACAGGCCAAGCTGCGCGAGATCGTGAAGGATGGGGGCACGCAACTCGCGGAAGACACACGCAAACGTCTCTCTGAAAAAGTTGAGCGCGTCAACGAGGGGCGCACAAGTGGGCAGACAGCGGGCGCGATCCAGCCGATATCCTCAGGACGATGGCGGAGAAGTTCAAGCCTCTGGTCGAAGCCGGCAAAGTCATCGAAGCCGAGGCCGAACTGGATCGCCTGCTCGAACGCCTCAAAGCGGAGGCGAAATGAGAGTGTGCGGTACTCCGCCGTTCACACTACGGGCCGCTTGCTCGGCCATATCCCAGATTCCTGATTTCAGACTGACGCACTCCCGCCCCGGGGCGAAACGTGATTTCGCTGTCGCCGACCCATCAGGCCGACGAGTTGCCCACCCCGGGCTGACCCGCCCTGACCCGCCGGCAGGCGATCGTCGGGCACTTCCCGACGCCGCTGGTTCCGGGGCTGGGTACGAATCTGTAGAAATTTGACGTCGCCATGCCAAAGAACAATAATCTACGGCAGGGGGGTTGCCCGCTCCCCCGCCTTGGGCCGATTTGTGTATTGCGAATGCCCAAGACGCCCCGCTGACGTCGAGGCAGGCTATGGTCCAGATTGCCGAAGGTTGGGAGTTGGATGTTGAGCGCGGCCCAGATTGGCTATTCGTGCGGCCCCGATGCATCAGCCCACAGGCTACCGAAACGCCGCCATTGGCGGAGCAGATTTGGTCGCTGCTGGAACAGCATTTCACCAATCGACTGGTGCTTGAGTTGGATCAGATTCATTTGCTTCGCAGTTATTTGATTGGGCAGTTAGTGTGGTTGTCCAGCGCATCCATACCCACGACGGAATCATGCGAATTGCCGGTTTGTCGACGCCGAATCAAGAATTGCTACGGACCTGTCAATTGAACCGCCACTTCGCCCAATATTCCAACCGTGAAGATGCGGTCATGGGCCATCGACCAACACAGCCACGTTGACTGGCCAATCGCCCTGCCCGAGCGGGCCGGAAACTTCTCGGCAAGCCGCGGCCATCTCTCCGCTGAAATCCGACGTCTGTCGTGTCCGAGAGTCAACGCGGCCGTGAATCGTCTGGCGTACCGCATGGGACGCAGAATGCGCCAATCGATAGCCCAGCCGGGCAGTCGACGGACAATTGGCACCTCCAGGATGTTGGCCAGCACTTTGGGCCGGCGCAGCGACTGCAAGTAATCCGTTGTGTGGACCCGCAACAGGTCGCTGTGCGCCGCAGGCTGAGGCCGCACGAAGTCCTTCTTGTGGCGGAGGCCCCAGGCAATGAGGGCGTCGTGGATGCGTCGATATTTCCGGCCGTCGAAGGGATGCAGTCGCTCCAGGCCAAAGGCGGTGATGTTGTACCGGGGATGGTAGATCAGCGAGATCATTGGTTCAGATTGTCGGCAAATTGATTTCGAGGGGCGGGCATAAGCTGCCATCGCCGGCACAAGCCGATCTCGACGCCGGACGGTTTCCTGCGAACCTGCCGGACCATTTGAGTGTCCTCGAAATCGATCCGAGTGCAAACGCCCTAATTCGCCCTGAAGGAAGGAGTTTTAACGATGAGTCCCAAGCAGTCCCCAGCCACGAGGACAGTCACGATCAATGCAACTCCGTTCCGACAGGTCAGCCAATGGGCCGCAAACGATGCCCGGTGCTCGACGAGCACGATTACGATCTACTGAAACACGTCCAATCCCTCGGCTTGCAAACCGTCGAGGAATACCGGGACTGGTGCGCCGGCATGGTCTCAGCCGCAAGCTGAACAAGGACTGGAAGCAGCGTTGTCGCGAGCGGAGAATCGTTCAAGAAGGCGTCATCCAGGAACGCTTGATTCGCAAAAAGCGGGAACAGCGGAACCCGGCCGAGCTGTTTGCCGACATCTGTCAAAGTCGCCTGCTCGCCAACGAGATCACGCAGCCTCACCTCCGGCGGCTCAGTGAGGCCATCAACGCTCAACGGGCGCCGCACGATCCAAAGGTCGCTCGTCCCCAAACCCTGCAACTGCTCCTGCACCTGCACGGCCAAAGAGCCAATTTCTTCGATACCGTTCCGGTCGTTTCCGAATTCGGAATGCGCATCGGCAATACGTTCGTCGAGGCCCTTGTTCTGATCGCAGCCCATTACCGGCATTGGCTGCGACCCTTGGAGAGTTGGAAGCCCCGAACGCATAACGCTCGCCGACAATTCGCCTCGCTGCTGCGGCACCTGTTCGCTCAATACGACGACGTTCCCTTGTTCTTCGATTCCGTTTGGTTCGACGGTCGAACTCCGGACTCGGGTCGGCACCGAACGTGGTTTCTCCATGTCGGCCGGGGCGATAGCGTTCGGCACTGTGATCTGCCGATCCTGCTCACCAAAAAGATGGCCCACCATTTCATGCACGCCCCGGACGACCTGATCGTGGACAAAGCACTTCGTTGGGGGCAAGTGCTTGGCCTCGCTGGCGACGAACGCCTGGCCAGGGCAATCATCGCGACTCGCCTGGGCGACAGTTTCGACAACGATGACTTTTGGACCACCGTGATCCTTTGGTTCATCGCCAATCCGATGCTCGACCGAGCGCATGTCGGACCAGTAATCGACTATCTGCAAGATCAACGATTCACGCCCGTCATCGAATGCGCTGGTCCTGGATGTCGTCAGGAATTACCACCGCCGCAACCCAGCCTGACGTTAAGAGGTCGGACGCCCGAGTCGCTGCTCCGCAAGGTAGAAGCCTGGCATCGCAAACTGGCCAGCGACAACACGCATCAAGTGGGGCAATGGAATCCGACGGGAATTGACGAATACGAGTTCATTGAAGGCTCAGAGGCCAATCGCACCTTGAAATTCTGGACCATTCGGGAGTTGCTCAGCAGCAAGGCTCTCACGGCCGAAGGGAGGCAGCTAAAGCATTGCGTGGCCTCTTATGCCAGGTCGTGCATCCGAGGGCATTGCTCGATTTGGACCTTGGAAGTCGACTCGTTCGAGGGCCACACCAAAGCCTTGACCATCGAAGTCCGCAATCAGCAGCGGATGATTTGCCAAGCACGCGGCAAATTAAACCGCCTGCCGACCGACAAGGAGCGGAACATCATGCGCCGCTGGGCAGTGCAGGCCGGACTAACGATTACGAGTTATGTTTGAAGTCGTCCGTCAACGAACTTTAATGGCCTGGCAAGGAGACCAAACTCGGTGGCAAGTCCAATTCCCGCCGCCCCGCCCTGACGGCCGGCAGGTGATCGGGGGAAACGGCAGCAGATGGATCGGCGGCCCTGGGGGTCGCGTAAACTAACCACATGGCCGATCCGCCCTGTCGCCCGCCGGCTGACCAACTCAGTTTTCAGACATTACCAAGCCATTCGGCGCGTTGAGCACGTCCGCACGCGCATTAGGATGAACAGCCCGCTAAGACGTCCAGAATCGCTCTTGGGCACGAGCCGGCAAAACAGCTCGAATCGATTGCGACAGAAAAGCCATTGCAGTCCGGCCGGCTGGTCCCGGGATCATCGGGGGGAGCGACCCAAACCTCCGGAGCACATGCCATGTCGCATATTCCGGCCGATGCCGACGGACGCTTTAGCGGCGCACGCAGATTGCCGCGGCCTCACCTGGTCACAATGCTGGTGCTGTTGTGCCTGTCGGGTTGTCGACCAAGCCAACAACCGGTCCAGCGGATCGCGCCCGCCGTGCGAACTGAAAAACCGCAGAAGCAGGGCGCCGAGGTAGAGTTCGCCACGCCGGCACCCGAGGGGGCGGTTTGGTTGTCCGACCTGCCAGAACAAAATGCCAGCGTCGGCTATGGCAAGTTCACCAAGGGTTCGGCCTTCTGGGGAGGCGATCTCCGCTTCTTTGGATTTACCGTGCCGCACGGGCTGTGCACGCATCCCAACTCTTTCGTCGACTACAACCTGGGAAAAAAGTATCGTACGCTCCGCGTGACTGCGGCCATGGACGACACCACGGGGTCCGGGCCCGAACAGCCAGTCCAGTTTCGCATTTATGTCGACGATCGGCTCATCTCGGAATTGGGGCCGCTGGCCAAACAGGGCGGTTTTCACGACACACTTCTCGACATCACGGACGCCGAGCATCTGCGGCTGGAAACTTTGTACGACACCACGCACGCGGGTCACGGCCTGAATGCCCACGCAATCTGGCTCGATCCCTGGGTCAGTCCCGAGGCCGCGAAGCCCGAATGGTTGGCCAAGTTCGGTACGGAGTACCGCAAGTATTATCAGGACCTGGATGACAGGCAAAACCGCGCGATCAAGCTGTTCAACGAGGAGGATTTCGCCGAACTGGAGAAGATCGCCCAGGCGGTGCGCGAGGCAGATCCGGCGCCCGACGGCTTTCCAGTGCTCGACCGCTTCTACGATTTGTTCGGCGCGCCGCTGGCTGGCGGAGAGATGCGCCATGCTCAAGCATTTCGAACGGCTGAAACGCTGGCAGGAAAAGCAACCGGAGTCGGTCACGCCGCTGGTCATCGAAGCCGCCGGTCGCACCTCCTACGCGTTCGCGGCGCGAGGCTCCGACTGGGCCATCAACGTCACCGCAGAAGGAGCAAAGCTCTATGCCGAGCGGCTGGCCTTGGCCGCTGAACTACTCGAACGAGCAACGCAGCTGGGCAAGTACGATTCTCGCCTGATGAGCGACAAGATCTGGTTTGGCGCAACACGTCGGGCAGCCGCGAGTACGTCGACGAGTGCATCGAGCAGGTCTGCGAGCACGACCCGCGTTTCTTGCCCGCGTATACCGCGATGGCCCAATACCTGGCCCCCCGCTGGGCCGGCCAGCCAGGCGATCAAGCCGAATTTGCCCGCACGCTCCGGCAGCGCTTGGGCGGCAAGCTGGGGGACGCAATGTACGCGTTCGTCGTGATTAAGAATCTGCGTTCAAGCGACGGCGCCTCCACGTTCGACGCCCAGGACTACGATCGGGAAACATTGGTCGCTGGGTTGCGGACATTGATCCTTGAGTTTCCGGTAAGGAACGAGTTCCTGCACGATGCTTGCCGGCTTTCCTACCTCGGCGCGATCGCGAGTTCACCCGAGAGTTGCTCCAACTCGTCAGTCCGGAGAGTTGTCTGATCGACAGTTGGCGCGAGGCGCGCCGGTTCGCAGCCGCTCAACGTTGGGCCTTCAGGCCACGGCCGGAAGCAGCCGAGCAGCAACTGATCGACACGGGCTCCGACACGGGATTGAATACTTTGGGCTTTCTTGTCGACGACAGGCATGTCGTGACGAGCAGTTACACCGGCTGCTTGCCGCTACTCGTCGATATCGCCAAAGGCCGCAGGATCTCCACGTCGCTCGATGGCGTCCCGGATTTTGTCATCGTGGCGCCCCACCCGAAGGATAACCTGTTCGCGATCGGCAACGTCCGCGATGAAACGAAATCGACTCGTATCTACCTTTGCAAGCCGATCGGGCAGCAGATCGGCATCGTTCCGCTCGACGCACAAAAGAAGGCCGTGCGCGACCTTTGCTTCTCGGCTGACGGCACGACGATGGCCAGCGTCGGCGGTGACAATGCCGCGTACGTTTGGCGGTGGCAACAATTGCCCACGCCGCGCCGTTTCGAGCATCCGGAAACGCTCAGCCACGTCGCACTCTCGCCCGACGGCACGAAAATGGCCAGTTCTACGCTGGCAGGCAACGTGCGCATTTGGGACGTCGAGAACCAAACCGCTGACGTCGTCAATGAATTGGTCGGCTCGCAAACGAGCCTGGCCTTCACGCCGGACGGGAAAAAACTGTTGATGATCGGCGGCCTGCCGAAAATCGGCGTTTTCGACCTGGCGAGTCACGAGGTCCGTTCCATTCCGATCGACGTCGTGGGCAATGCCTGGGCAATCGCCGCTTGTCCGCAAGGCAGACTATGTGCGATCGGCACGCTCGGCTACGAGGTCGCCCTTTACGACTGGCAATCCGGCGGCCTCCTGCACAAATTCCTTGGCCACTGGGATGGAGTGAACGCCGTCGCCTTCTCAGCCGACGGAAACCGTTTGGGGAGTGCTTCGAGCGACGGAACGATTCGCATCTGGGACGTCCGCCCTTATCTTGCCGAGAAATCAGCCGA
Organism: uncultured Planctomycetia bacterium; assembly: GCA_963699445.1. Classification (GTDB taxonomy): domain Bacteria; phylum Planctomycetota; class Planctomycetia; order Pirellulales; family PALSA-1355; genus CAWCAX01. The sequence continues at coordinate 175,804 of CAVOTX010000007.1, read as the reverse complement.
CGAAGCGAACGAGTGACACGCATAGTCAGAACGACATTCCGTCTCAGGCGGATGATGCTCGCGATTAGCTCAACTGCGATCGCGGCAGCGTTGTGGGGGCGTTCGTACCGCGTGCAGGGACATGGATCGGAGCTTGAGTAACGTGCGACCTGCGCCTGAAGTGCGGTATTTGCCGCAGGATCTGTCGGCGCGCCGCTTGGTCGCTTTTGGTGGTGCCTCATCCTGGGCTTCATGCATTCGGCGCTTGGTGAGTATCTGTGGTTCTTGCGCCCTGACCGGCCGGCACGCGATCGGGGGGCACTCGCCGCCGCTGGTTCCGCGGTGCCGGGGGTCGGTTAGGATGACATCTTCCGACGGTCACTCATCAAGCGGCACGGTCGCTTCCCGGCCCGCGGGCGTGAACAAGGCGCGGAGTGCTTCCAGATCGATCTGGCTGGAAATGGCTCGCACCGATCCGTCGGCAAAAAGCACCATGAAAACGCCAGGACGAACGCCCGTCAGGCCCGCTAGCGGGTTTTTCAGATCGACCTTCAAGTCCTCAGGCTTGGTCCACTCGACCGCGTGATCGGCATCGGCTTCGATCATCATGATCGTTTTGCTTGTGCCGTCGGTGATATCGCGGAGTCGAAGTCCCTCCTTGCCGGAAAACATCGTCTTCTCGCCGGTCGGCACCAAATAAATCGTCTTGCCGTCGAGCGGACCGAGGTTTGGGTTTGCGAATGCCGAGGGCATCTTTCCGATCAGCGTCCTGTTGTGCTCGCTGTCCCAAGGCTCGTCGAGATGAAACTGCTTATAGAGCTCGGTCTCGTCGACGTACGGCAAGATCGCCATGCGCGAGCTCAACAGTGGTTTGCCGTTTTTGTCGGCAATCGCCGCCGCGGGAAAGTGCTTGTTGACGTCGTGATAGTTGTGCATTGACAGGCCGAGTTGCTTCAGATTATTCGACGATTGGTTACGCCGGGCCGCTTCACGCGCGGCCTGTACGGCCGGCAGCAGCAGCGCCACGAGCACCCCCGTAGTCGCCGCATCGTTGCCGGCAATCACCGGCACTGTCTGATATCGCTCGAACAACAAACTCTGCTTGCCGCGCCGCCAGCCCGACCAATGGCAAGATGTGTGGATCGAGTGATTCAAGACTCGGCAGGGGCGGCAGGTCGAACTCGATGCCTTGCTGAGCGAGACTGCCGGTCGCAATCGGACCGTACATTTGAACCATCGCGTACATGCCGCGTAGCGCGGACTTCGTGTCCTGGTAGGTGAGCAGCGACGGTGCCCGATCCCCCCCGAACCGCTTGGCTACCTCGGGCACGTCCGCCAGACTGGCGCTTTGGCGTCGCGAGCCAATTGCGCTTTGAGCGTTTGCAGAGTTGCTGCGACCACAATTCGGTCTTCCAAAATACACCAGGCAGGCGAGACCGGGACCGGCCCCTTGGGCATCACTTGATGAACTTGAACTCCACTCAGCTTGGTCTCCCGGATGGTAAATGGAGGGCCGCCCGCGCCGCCGCCCTGCAATTTGACCAGGCTCACGAGCCGGTCTTGAATATCGACGAGTTTTGCTCGGTCGCGAACCGAGATCGTGACGACCAGCCCGGTCCAGGGCGATGCGCCTTCGTCCGGGGTGGCGGAAATCGTCCATAAATCGCCCAACGAGGCAAGCAGGCCTTTTTCAATCTCGAATCCCAACGACTGCTCGACACCGGCCAGTTTGCCCTTGAATTCGTCGACCGCTCGCGGCTCGACCTTGCCCAGCTGCTCGATCGCACGCCGGTAGACGGTCGCCAGGTCAAGCCGGGCGGCCACCGCGAAGGTGGCGGCCTGCGGAATACTCTTGAGATCATCCAGCGTGAGCGACTTGTCCGACACAAGCTCGAATAGGCCTTGCGGTGCCCCGTCCAGGTTGACCAAAGTGCGGTTAACCATGCCTTGTTTGTCGAGCCCACTCGCGCTGGCGATCAATTGCACGCCGGTCAATCCTAAGGCGTCGATCACCGTTTTCGCTTGCGGGTCGCGGACCAGCGGCAGCCCGATCTCAAGAGCGCGGGCCACGTTGAAATAGCCAAGCGTGCTCAACCGCTTGATGCCGACCTGCTGCTTGAGGTCGCCCAGCCAAACGGCGGGATTCCCGGACGTGCTGATTCGGTCGACCAATTCCTGAGCTGGCCTCGGCCGACGGCCAGGAGGAAGTAGTCGCCCTTGAACCCCCAAGCCGCATCGAGTCCGCCGGGGACGGCAAGTTGCCGCAGTCGCAATGCCACCCAGCTTGATGTCCTTGATCTGGTCGACCGGCGTGCCGTGCCCGGCGGCCAATTGTTCCAGATCGGCAAGCCATTTCTTTGCGTCGGCCGTCTGTTTTCCGCAATGGACGATCAGGGCAGCGCGGACGTCCGGCGGGCCGTTCGGCTGAATCGCCAGGTGACTGACGTAGAACGCCGCAGGCCGTGTGAGCAGAAGATTGGCGATCGGTGGGCCGAATTTCGCGAGCGGCTCGATTTGCGGATTACGCCGGCCCGCCTGGTTAATGGCGCTGACGATCTGTTCGCCCATCTGGCCAAGAAACTCCTGAACTTCTTTTTCGGCCAGCAGTTGCTCGGTCTGATTCGTGCTCTTCGCGTCCGGCTCAGCGGTGCCGGCCGAATAGGCCAACAGCAGACACTCCTCGGGCACGGCTCGCTCGATTGTCGCGTCGGGAGCGAGCGGCGGCAGGCCCAAGGGTGCGCCCACGGTGCCGCTGCCGATCAACATCACGATCAACAATTCAATGGGTCCAAATCCGAGCATGGCATTGTCTCCCGATGGCCTGGGGCGATGAGAAGCGATGAGATGACGCGTTGCAGCATACCGCGCCGCCGTGTGAGCGTCGATGATTATCCAACCGTGTTGCCGCCGGCCCGATCTGGACGAGCAGGCAGAGAAGCAACGCCAAAACGCAAGTGCCTTCGCTCAAACGAGCACATCGCGCTCCGCGCCGCCGCTGGTTCCGCGGTCGCGTGGGTCGGTTAAGATCAGACTATGGCCGACACACTCGCCAAGCCACGCCGCCGCTGGTTTGCGTTATCGCTGCGGCCGCGCCGGCTAACCCGGGTCGGCGTGTCGGACTGATGTGCAAGGCGAACGCCGCCGACCCAACTTAAGGTCGCTTCGTTGACCGGCGACCGAACAAGACGCCAAGGTATTACCGACAAGCTTCAGCCACGGATGATATGCGCCATCGCCTCGGCCAGCTTTTCAGGCGTACAGGAGAGGATGTCCATTCCCATTTTGCGACATTTGGTGGCGGTGGTCTTGTTGAACTGGGCGCGGCTCGTAGCCCAGCGCGCCGAAGCCAATCATCCGGATGCCGGCCTGCGCCATCTCCTTGACCTGATTGACCAAGTCTCGCTCGGCGCGGCCTTCGTAAAAGTCGGTGACGAGCACGACGATCGTGCGTGCGGGCTGCCGAACAAGTTGATAACCGTATTGCAGCGCCTTGGTAATATCCGTGCCGCCGCCGAGCTGGATCGACAACAACACGTCCACCGGCTGGCCCACCTGGTCGGTCAGGTCGGCGATGTCGGTATCGAAGAGGAACAGGCTGGTGCGAACCGCCGGCAGCTCGACAAAGATCGAAGCCATAACTGCGGAGTAAATGGCCGAGTCGAGCATCGAGCCGGACTGATCGACCGCGACAATGATATGCCAGGGGCGGCTATTGCGCTCGGCGGCGTGGAAATAGAGGTGATCGACCATCAGCTTGCGCGAAGCAGCGTCGAAATTGTGGAGGTTGCGGCGGACCGTGCGCTTCAGGTCGAGATTGCGATAGACGCGGCGAGGGGAGTGCTTGTCGCGGCGAATCGCGCCGGTGATCGCCGGCTCGATCTGCACCTTGAGTTTCTTTTTCAACTCTTCGACGACCTTGTCGATGATCTTTCTGGCGAGCGCCCGCGTTTTCTCGTTCATCAGGTCGCGGTGGGTCAGCAGCGTCTTCACCAATTCCTGATTTGGTTCGATGCGCTCGAGAATCTCGGGCTTTTCCATCAACTCGCGTAGCCCCTTGCGATGGATCAGCTCCCGTTCCATGACTTCCTTCGCCTGCCGCGGAAAGAGTTGGCCGACCTCGTCCACCCAGCGTGGGACGTTCATTGCGTGGCCCGGGCCAGTGCCGCCCGTGCGATCCTCGGATCGACCGCCGCCGCCATCCGATGGAGCAAACAAGTATCCAACGAGGGCCTCGATCCGGCGAGCCTCGTTGTCGTCGCCGCCGATACAGATACCGTGCTGCTCGGCGGTCTTTCCCAGCACCAGCCTCCAGCGGGTGAGCATCTGCCGCTCGTCGTTCGTCAGGCCGGCCATGTCTACACGTCCCTTCAATGTCTTATGAGGTCTTGTCGAGCCACGTGCTAAGGATGGAAGCAGCTTCGGCGTCGAGCTCGGCCATGAGCCGGGCCGCACCGACGCTCGTCGCCAAAGTTCGCAGCGACTCGCTTTCCTTGAGGCCGTACAGCTCGGCGACGTGTGCGGCGAGGCTGTCACGCTGTCGTTCGTGCAGGGTCTCGAACGCCGCTCGCAAGCGCGGCACAATGTTGAGAAAGGTCTCGCCCTGCGCCGCGGAGCAATTCGTCGACCGCCGCAACCAGCGATGTCGCGCCCAGCAGGATCGCCGTCTTCGAGACGCGCAGAACGCCCTGCAGGAAATCACCCGCCACCACCTGTTGATCGACACCGCCACGGGCGTAACCGGTCAACTCGGCAGCCAGCGCCTCGGGCTTCATTCGCCGCATTTCGGTCAGCACGCCCAGGAATGCTCCGCGCAAGAACGGCATCGTAGAGATCTTTGCCGCTCGCTCGACGTGCGCGGCAAACAGATCTGCGTCAAGATCTTGCCGCTGTACGACCGGCTCTGCCAGCGCGAGCAATCCTTGAATCACGTTTTCCCAATCCTCCGGCGGCACCGAGGAAACCTCGGGCACGGCCAAGCAAGCTCGCTCGAAACACCGCCTCAAAAGGTCTTCCAGTCGCTGCTTACCCAGACTTCGATAGGCGGCGTAACGTTCTAGCAGCATCAGCGATGTCAGAGCGTCCGCGAGCGAATGAAATCGCTCATCGTGGTCGATCGCATGGCCTGTCATCTGTTCCGCTTGAGCGATCAGTTGCGGCAGGTCCATGTCCACGGCCTGCACGAGCCTGCGGCACGCCGGGCCGGCTTCGTGCGGCGTTAACGCCCAGGCTTTCGGTGAGTAATGTCGTCGCCGCGGTCTCAATCGTGTCGCCGTGCAGATTACGTTCGATCAGCGTGGCCTCCAACTTCGGGCTCCACTTCAGCCGCCAGTGCTCTCTGAAGATCGATTGCCCGAACGGTGCCGCCTCGCGCTGCACCGAGCCGATCTCAAGCCCCAGAAACACCAAGCGGTGCAAGAACGCCGAGCGAGCCAAATCCTTTGGCTGCCGCTTGTCGAGTGCGTAGTTGCAGACCTTTTCCCGTGCGACGACTTCATCGAGTCCCAGCCGATCGAGCTGTTCGTAAAAATCGCCGACAATGGGCAAGCGGCCAATGCGGTCGGTCACGCGGCCAAGGCGCGTGCCGATGTTGACTTCGTCGATCGCTTCGGTCAGATATGTGGCGTCCGTCTTCGGGTTCCCCTTGCAGCAGCACGTGATGAGGGCGTCGAGGATATCGTCCAGCAGCGGCTCGCGGCGGCCACGCAGACGGGCCAGCATCAGGGCGTGCTGCGTGGCGCCGATCGCGTCGGCTGGCGACAGCCGCTCGCCGCGCTGCCGAGCCTCTTTGATCACATCGATCACATAATCGATGACGACCTGCGACCGATCGTTTCCGGCGGATTGGCTATCAAAGCACATCTCGTAGTAACGCGGCGCGCGGTTGCCGGCCCCGTAGCCCGAAAGCTCGGAGATGCGGAAGTACGAATAGGGGGTGACGGTGACGCTGAGCGTTCCCTCGGGAATGGGCGGATGCGGCTCGGGATCGTGCTGGTCCAAAAAGATGTGGAAGCCGCCGCAGACAACCAACGCGTCTCGCGGTTGAACCTTGTGTTCGGCGAGCGTCTCGCGAATCGTCTTCCACATGAACCGTTCGCGGGCGAGCGTGCCATCGTCGCGCAGCGAAGCGGGATCGATGGTGGCGCGGACGGCCGCACAGAAGATCGCGACTTCCCGCCGCAGCCCCCCGGAGGTGCGCCGGGTGCGCGGCGTTTCGAAGAGTGCATCCCACGTCTCGTCCCAGTTTCGGTATCCGGCCGCCTTAGTAAGTAGGCGGTAGAATTCGCTCCGGAGCGCGATTTCACCCAGGTTCCGCCGGCGATGTTGCGGAGGTGCTTTTGGGATGGTGTTGTCTGTGGGAGGAGTTTCGTTGGCAGTCGGCACAGGACGCTCGATCGCATAATGCGGCAAGTCCATGAAGACGGCGTGCCGCCCCGATTTCCTGTGCCGCTCGCATGGCGATCAATTCGGGTGAATAACTGACGAGCGGGTACCACGCCGAATACCGTGGCGGGGCGGCGGCCAACTCCGCGTCGTCCGGCGCTGCCGCGGCGTCGTCGCGAAAGCTGGAATAGATCGCGACCGGCGGACGGGTTTTAGAATCGACCAGGAACTCGATCATGCCCTGCTTCGTACGGACCCTCGATAAACACGATCTTCGGCTTGCGGTCGCGGATACAGGCGCCGACCTGTCCAGCGATCGCGGGCGAATGATGCCGTACGGGAAGCCAGTAGATCTCCTCCGCCAAAATCTTATCCACGCGCGCAACGAGCGCATCGAGATCGAGCGCAGTGGACCGCACGGCGTCTACGACCGGTGAAGTTGTCGGGGCGGTGTGCTTGGCCATGGGCACTTACTTGAGCAACTTCTGCGCTTCGTCGTGAAAGCCTTGCCAGTGCTTGTCCGAGGCGCCGCGTTTCTTGGCGATGATCGAGATGTATTCCTTCAGGGCGGCGAGATCCTGAGGATCCTCTTTGACGATCGACCCGATGAGATTGCGCGCGATCGCGCCGCTCGTCACCTTGCCATCGCCGAAGTAGCGGCAGTGCAGGACGGCATCGACCGCCGTCCCGATCGCCTCAGCTGTCGAGAGGGTCGTGCTGGGAGATTTTACGCTCACCCCCTCGCCGGTCTTGCCGTCGCGCAGCTCGCGGAACGCGGTCGCCAGGAGTTCGAGGATGGCCGGCTCGATGACCACCGGGATGTCGTACCGCGACAGTAGGTCGGCCGAGCGCTGGCGGACAATTTCAATTTCGGTCTTCTTGTCCGCGATGATCGGGATGTGCACGTAATTGAAGCGGCGTTTGAGAGCGGACGACAGGTCGTTGACTCCCTGATCACGCGAGTTGGCCGTCGCGATGATATTGAAGCCCGGCTTGGCGAACACGGTGTTCGCGTCGGGCAATTCAGGGATCGCAATGTTCTTGTCGGAGATGATCGAAACGAGCGCATCCTGCACGTCAGGGACGCAGCGGGTGATTTCCTCGAACCGCGAAAGCGCCGCCAGTGCGCATCGCCACCATCGTGGGCGATGGGATCATATTGCCCGGATGCGGTCCCTCGGCGATGACCCGGGCGATGTTCCACGAGTACTTGATTTGCTCTTCGGTCGTGCCGGCGGTCCCTTGGATGGCAAGTGTTGAGTTGCCGGAAATCGCGGCGGCCAGGTGCTCGCTCAACCAGCTCTTGCCCGTGCCTGGATCACCCACAAGCAGCAGACGCGGTCGGAGGCGAGGGTGACAATCGCCCGCTCGACGATGGCCGTGTCGCCGAAGAATTTTCGGGTGATCTCCACCTTTTGTTTCTTCCCGCCGATCGTCGCGTCGAGTGTCTTGCCGCCGATGATGTATGCCAATACCGAACGGGGCGCCAGCTTCCATGAATGCGGCGCTGTATCGGTCTTGTTTTGACGCAGCGCTTCGAGTTGATCGGCGAAGAGGACCTCCGCCGGCTGTCGCAGCACGTCGGCGAAGCCATTTGCCTCGGCCGGCGTCGCGCCGGCGGGCGCTGCGGACATCTTGTCAGTCTTATTGGCCATTGGTGGAACTCCTCGCCTGTTTGTCGTACTGCGGCAGACACTAGGTAAACTTCATTGCTTTCACCAGCTCCGCTTGGCTGATTTTATCCGGCGACACGGTCAGATATTCAATACCGTCTTTGCCGAGCGCGCTGCCAAAGGTTGCAGGACCAACCGGCACGATTCGTAATGGGCAACGCCATAAATTGGCGAACGGCGTTTTTTCTCGGCCATTTTGGTCATCACGCCGCGCACAGGCACACCCGACGGGCCCCGATCCAACCGCACCTCCAGCGGCAGAAAACGCGACTCGATCGGCAGCAGGTCGTAGCCATCTTGTGTCTCTCGCCGCTCGCCGGGCTGCCAGTCGGAGATGAAAACCTCTTCTTGCAGCTCGATCTCCAAATCCATCGGCGTCGGGTGGTGCCGCTCCAACCGTTCGGCGGCCTGGCCCATATCCCAACCCAAAAGCGACGGCCAATCCGCGAACGCTTCGCCAGGCGTGATCGTGCTGGCCTCACCCAACACCAATCGCGTTGCGCTCCCCGCCTGTGCGCTCACGGCACACTTCGTCACTTCTACGACCCTCTTCTCCAACAGGATGGACGGCTTGAATTTCTGCTTTTGCGGGAGATGCAAGAACGCCTCGCTCGGCAGGTCGAGATCCTTTCGCAACGGAAAAACGCACGACCAGATCAGCGGCTCTTTGTCCACCACGGGTCCGGCGGCGCCGAGGGCACGCAGCCGGAAGTCGAAGCTCGCGAACGCACCGGGCACCACGCGCTTGCCAACGCCCAGCGTCACGACCTTCAACTTCTCAACGGGCTGCGCTGGGGGGGTGACCTGCAAACGGTTCAGCGTTTCCTGGTCGTTCGAGTCGATCGCCCGCCGCATGGCGGAGGCCAACAGCCACGACCGGCTCAGGAAAAACGCCAACCGCCGCGCGGAGAACTGCGACGAGCCACCGGTAAAGCGAACGATTTCCTCGTTGGCGATGCGGAGAGTCGATCCGAGCCGCAGCAGCCTCATTCGCGATGCTTCCTTATAGCTCACGTCGAGACGCTCGACAGTCGATTTCGACGCTGCCGTAAGCCCAGCCAACAGCAGCTCCTCCACCGCCTTGCTCAGCTCGTCGAGCAGGGAAACGAGTTGTTTCTTTTCGCTATCCTGCACGGCTCGCTCCTTTGAAAACATCTCCGCTCTCCCTTTGTGGGAAAGGTGCCAGGGGCGAGGGATTGTTAGGGCGACAGGAAGTCAGGTGGCCCCCGCATCTTCATCGGCGTCGCTGTCTTCATCGACTGCACTGTCTTCATCGACTTCACTGTCTGTTTCCGTCGCGGAGTCGAAATGCTCACAGGCCTCGATGGCGGCAGCGTAGTGTCCCTTGACCACGCGCAAGGTGAGCAGCCGCTCCAGCAGACGCACGTTAGTCTGTGTCTCCAGCAGTGTTCGCGCACTGGTTCGGTCGTCGCGCTCGATCTGGCTCCGTAGGTCGGACAATCGCGACGCCAGATGGCCGGCGCCGGTCTGCTCAAGGTGTTCGGCGAACGAACCAATTTGTGAAAACTCGTCCGGCCCGCATGCCCGCAGCCCGCGAACCACGAGATTGTCCAGCAGCGTCCGGATACGCTCCAGGCCGACTCGCAACTCTTCCAACTCGTCAGTTGGCTGCATCGACGACCCTTTACAACGCGTAGTAATCTTCGGGCACGGTTTCGGTAGGTCGCCAGTCGACCTCCCCCGCCTCGGCCCCTTTGTACTTGATGAAGATGGCTGCCCATGTTCTCCTTGTCCAGTTCAGGCTTCACGCTGTGCGTCTTGGCGATCCAGGCATCGATCGTCGTGGGATCGAGCTCGCCGGCTTGCACCAGCCCGATGATCAGCACGAGCAAGTGCTTGCAGATTGATCCCCGCAAGCCTCCGCAGACGTTCAGATTTTGGGTGCAGCAGGAATATTGGCCGTCGTGCGCCACACGGCAGGCATAGACCAATTCGGCATCCGTCTGGCTCTTGACCACGCCACTGACGTGCTGGTCGGTGACGTCGTTGAACAGCTTGAAGCCGGACGCCTTGAGCATCTTGGTCGCTTTGTCGATCTTCGGTTTCTCGATCCGCAGTTCCAGAGCCTTAAGGAACGACGCGACGTCGCTCACTTTGCCCACGGCCTTTTCGATCTTCTTGGCGATCTGCTTCTTGGCTTTCTCCTTTTCTTTCGCTGCCTCGGCTTTGGCCTGCTCACGGCGCTCACGGTCGGCTGCGCTTCTCGCGCTGGCCCTCGCGGTGCTTCTTCGTCGCCGCTGCCAGATCGTCCTCCGCCGGCATGTCCTGTGCAAACGCCTCGGCAATTCCTCGCAACACCAGGTCGCGCAGCTCTTTTCCTCCCTTGGGCGATTTGCTGCTGCTCACGTCCGCTGTCTCGAAACAAACCTGCAGGTTGCCCGCGACATTGGCGAGTTCAAGCATCGCATCGGAAAACGTCCGCGCACCCCCGGTGAAACTGCCGCGCCGAAATGCCTGTCGGTAGTTGCACCCCCAATCCCCATTTCAGGCGGGAAGTGTCGATTCCGACTTCTTGCCCCGGATCGCCGTCCGAGGAACGCAGGCGAAACGTGACTTGAATTCGTTTAGCCTTGGCATTTACCGAGTCGAGTTCTTTGAGTGCCGGACCGACCGACCCGGCAGGGGTCCCGCTAGGATCGTAATTTTTCACCTTCGAGAGGTCGACTCCGTCGAGTTTCGTCCCGCGCAGGTTGGCATTCTTGAAATTGGCGCCCGCCAACTTGGCGCCCGTTAGATCGGCACCCGCGAGGTTCGCCCCCGTGAAATCGGCGTTACTCAGATCCGCATCCGAAAGTTTGCACCCAATGAGCACGGCACCCTGTAGCGTGGCGCTACAGAATGTCCCGGAATCGATCGTGCATTGCTGGAACTCAGCCTTCGTAAGATCTGCACCGGTAAAATCGGGCGACTTCAGGTGCAACTCGTGGAAGCTAGCCGATTTCAACTTCGATTTGGTGAACACCGCTCCTGCCTGTGCGGTTTTCTTCTGGCGAGATCAGAATTGCGCCATCGCTAAACGAAGCGTCGTCGAGCAATGCGCCAGTAAAGTCCGCCCCCGAGAAATGACCTTCGAAACGCGGTTGCTTCAACGTCGCATTAGCAAACCGGCTCCCCTGAACATCGCCGAAACAGTTGCGTTCGCCTGTGATTTTTGAGAAGTCGCAATGTGTCGCCGATCCCAGGTGTACGCGGTCGAACTCTGCGCTGACGAAATCACAATCGCTAAATTCGATGTCGTCGAAGTCCACGCCAAAGAGTTTCAAACCCCTGAGAGTTTCCGAATGAAACCGAGTCTTGGCCGGTTTCGCGTTCACCTGGTTGCGGCGACCGGTCCACCGGTAGATTTTTGCAAAGATCTCCGATTCGCCCCCGCGGAGCAGCGCCAGAATTTCCTCGTCCGTCGGCTCGGCCAGTTTCGTAAAGGCGTCCGCGTCGATCACCTGGATCGCCGCGCCTTTGCCATTGAGGGACATCACCTTTTTCTGAATCGTCTTGCCAGCGCTCAGGTCCGCCAGGACCAGATAGTGCGCCTTCTCATCGAGATCGTCACGAACAGTCCCCTTCTGCGCTTCGGCCAATGCCTTCAGCGACGCTTCGACCCCGTAGCCGAACTTTCCATTGAAGACGAGCTTCTTGCCCGCGAATCGATTTAGCACACCGGTATGTTGCCGTTTTGCCATAATTGTCCCCTCGCTCGTACCAACCACGTCCTTATTGCCGTGGGTATGATAGCATTCGCGGAGAAATCGGGTCAGTGGTTCCTTTGCCGGCGCCCATGCTGGCAAACTTTCATGGTCACGGCCACCGCTGATCGGCACGTCGGTCACATCCGACAGCGAGCCGCCGCGCGGCCGGGACGTCAGTTCCGGCCCTCGGAGTGCTTCATACCTTGAACGGGTGGATCATCACGATGAACCGGCCGGGGAACACCAGCTCGGTCAGGTCCACGGTCGCGTAGCTGCAGCACCCTCACGAGGCCGGGGGACCAGGGCTGCGGAAACGCGGCCTTGCTTTTTGAGCGGCACGCAACCGGAGGCGCTGGCCCACGCGGACGGTACGCTTCTTGAGGCTCATCATCGGCTCGGCCAGGTGACCCTCGCTCCACCATCCGTTCTGTTATCATGGTGCCGCGAGGGACCCGCGATGATCCTGCACTGCGACATGGACGCCTTCTACGCCTCGGTCGAGGAGCGGGACAATCCGCGCCTGGTCGGCAAGCCGGTGGTCGTCGGCGGCACGGCCGAAAAACGGGGCGTCGTGGCAGCGGCCAATTACGTCGCGCGCACGTTCGGCATCCACAGCGCCATGCCCGCCGTCACGGCCCGACGACTGTGCCCGCAGGCCGTCTTCCTGCCGGTCCGCATGGACCATTACGCAGCGGTGTCGCAGCAGATCCGCGAAATCTTCGAGCAGTTCACGCCGCTGGTGGAGCCCTTGTCGCTGGACGAGGCTTTTCTCGACGTGACCGGCAGCGAGTCGCTGTTCGGTCCGGCCGCCGAGATCGGCCGCCAGATCAAGCAGCGGATCCGCGACGAGGTGCAGCTCGTGGCGTCGGTGGGCGTGGCGCCCAACAAGTTCCTGGCCAAGATCGCCAGCGACTTGCAGAAGCCCGACGCACTGGTCGTCGTCGACCCGGACCGCGTGCAGGAGTTTCTGGACCCGCTGCCAGTCGGCCGGCTCTGGGGCGTCGGCAAAGTGACTGGCAAAGTCTTCGATCGGCTGGGCATCCGCACCATCGGCCAGCTGCGTAAGCTGCCGGTCGAAACGCTCACAGAGCTGTTCGGCGCGGCCGGTGAGCACTACTGGCAACTTGCCCGCGGCATCGACGAGCGGCGGGTTGTGCCGGACCGCGAGGCCAAATCCATCTCGCACGAGACGACGTTCGCAGCCGACATCGACGACATGGAGATCCTACGGGCCTGGCTATTGGAACTGGTCGAGCAAGTGGCCCGCCGACTCCGCCGGCACAACCTGAAAGGCCGCACCGTGGAGGTGAAGGTGCGGTTCGCCGATTTCCAGACCGTTTCGCGCTGTGTCACGCTGCCTGAGCCGACCTGCATCACCCAGGAACTGTGGCAGGCCGGCGTGGAACTGCTCACGGCGCGGCTGCCGCCCCAGCATCTGCCGGTGAGATTGCTGGGCATGGGCGTCAGCGGCCTGGACTCGAACGCGTCGCAGGGATTGCTGTTCGACGCGGACGAGCGGCAGAAGCAGCGCCATCTCGACGACGTTGCCGATCGCATTCAAGAGCGATTCGGGGTCGCGGCGCTGGGACGGGCCAGCAAGCTGTCACGCGGATGCCCGGGGCAAGCCACGGGACGACCGGACCGGACGATGACCGAAACCGCGGCGCTGGTCTCGTTTGCTGGAGAACACAGGAAGTGGGGCAATCCACCCCCGGGTTCGACCGCCCGCTCTCGTGCCCGGCGTCTCGTGCCGTCCCCAGAGGTTTCAGAGCCCCGCGAAAACGCCCACGAACTAATTCGTGTGGTTGGCGATCCAGGTTTGCAACTGCTTGTAATCTGCGTACCCGACGCGATCGGCCAGGACATTTCCGTGGTCGAATAAGAGCAGTCGCGGGATCGACGTGACGCCGTAATGATGGGCCAGCTCGGGATGCCGTTCAATCTCGATGCGCACGACGTTCACCCGGCCTGAGCTTGCCAGCTTGTCGAGCTCGGGGTCCAGCATTCGGCATGGTCCACACCACGGGGCGCCGAACTTGACCAACACCGGCTCGGTCCGCTCGACTACAGCTGTCTGAAACCAGGGATCCTCGGGCGGCTTGACGGGCTCAGAGGCCTTCTTGATGTAAAAGTAGCCCGCGACGCAAAGGCAGAGCAACACCAACACATTGAACTTCGAATCGAGATCGCCCATAAGAATCTCCGCGGAAACGTGTCGACGGCCCGTCGAAAGCCGCAGGCGCTAGCTCGATCGACGCTGCCGCGCAACAATTTTAGGTCGCGGCCGGAGGGCTGGCGGGCCACAGACGATTGACTGGGCAGGTATTTTCCGGCGAGGGATGGCGATTTTGACGGCGATTCGACATCGGCGGGCCGCGGCCGACATAGTTTGCGGGCGGCAGGCTTGAAATCTAGGACCGCTTCGCACGAGCCGTCTCAACCCGATCGCGCTTCGTGTCGGAGAATGGCTTCAGAGCGGCCCGAGCCCTCTTAACCGCCCCGACAACCTTCGCGAGCTTCTTGCACGCATCGCTGAGTGACGCTTTCTGCCGGCCAAATCGTCAGCATTCAATTCTGACTCGGACCGCCCCTTTTCCACCAGTCGCTAAGCCTGCTAGGCCCTTCCTCGGCGACCATTGAGATTCCACACGGCTTCATCCCGCAGTTCATTTCAGAGGTATCACGAAGGGTATCTCCGAGGGCCGCGAGCCAGAAAGGTGTCACCGGCTCATCGACACAAATAATTGCATCAACACGACTTAAAAAGTGGAGCGGAAGGGAGTCGAACCCTCGACCTCTGCATTGCGAACGCAGCGCTCTCCCAATTGAGCTACCGCCCCAAAAGCCATCGGCCAGGGAGGCCGTTTTAGGCAGTACGAATTCTAAAAGTGCCGCGCCGACTTGTCCAGGACACAACCGCCGCCGGATCGATGGTTTAGGGCGGAGCGACAGGCCGTGCCGACACGCTCCGCTGCGCACGTGGGGTTGCCAACCGCCCCGAGACGGCCCGACAGCCGGCGTTCCCCGACTCCGGCGGGCTAGTGAAGAAGCGAGCGGTCGTGTAGCTTGGGCTGGACTGGCCCTGGACCGTCGATTTCTTGGATCAATCCGTTGATGCGCATCGTTCTTTGCTACCCCGTCGAAGCCCGGCACCTGAAGCAGATTGGCGCGGCCGCCCCGCGGGCCGAGATCGTGGATGCCGGCCAGCAGCGTGTGGCCGCGGAGTTGCTGGCCGCCGACGTGTTTTGCGGCCACGCCAAGGTGCCGGTCGACTGGGATGCCGTCGTGGCCGGCGGGCGGCTGAAGTGGGTGCAATCGTCGGCGGCCGGTTTGGATCATTGCCTGACGCCGTCGGTCGTGGCTTCGCAGATCATCGTGACCAGCGCGTCGGGCGTGTTGGCCGATCAGGTTTCCGAACAGGCGCTGGCGCTGTTGTTGGGCCTGCTGCGCGGACTGCCGACATTTTTCCGCGCACAGCAGAAGCGAGAATTCATCCGCCGCCCGAACCGCGACTTGCATCATTCGACCGTTTTGATCGTGGGCTTCGGCGGCGTGGGCCGGCGCGTGGCCGAAGTGCTGCGGCCGTTTCAGGTGCGCATTCTGGCCACCGACGTGTTTCCGATCGACCGGCCCGACTACGTCGATCAATTGCTCCCGCCCGATTGTTTGGCCGAGCTGTTGCCGCAGGCCGACATTTTGCTGTTGGCGGCTCCGCTGACCGAGCAGACGCGCGGCATGATCGATCGCCAGGTGCTGGCGCGGCTGCCGCAGGGCGCGGTGCTCGTCAATGTGGCCCGCGGCGCCCTGCTGGTCGAAGCCGATTTGGTCGAGGCGCTCGAGTCGGGCCAGCTCTGGGGCGCCGCCCTGGACGTGACGCCCGAGGAGCCGCTGCCCGAAAGCAGCCGGCTGTGGGAGATGGAAAACCTGATCATCACGCCGCACGTCGGGGGTCAAAGCCGCCGCCGGATCGACCAGATGACCGATTTCTTCTGCGAAAATCTGCGCCGCTATCAGGCCGGCCAGCCGCTGCTGAACCTGGTCGACAAAAAGCTGGGCTTTCCCGCCGCCAAGGGCGGGAAGAATGACGGATGACCAACGAGTCTCTGCTCGCATAACCCCTGAGGTGTCCCTTGGAGACCAAACCGCCTGCGGCTCAAAATCCGCCCGATTTCGTCGAAGATGTGCAGGTCAGCGGACATATCATCGACAGCCTGATCCTGCCCAAGATTCTTGACCTGATCACAACCGCCGGCGGAGCCTTTCGTATCAAGCAGATCACGATCGGGCAGGCCCGATTCGATCCGAGCTACGCCTTGATCGAAGTGCGGACGGCAAGCGCCCAACTGCTGAACGAGATTCTCGGACAGATCGGCGATCACGGAGCCGTGCCGACCGCCCAGCACGATTGCCAACTGGTGCCGGCCGACATGGACGGCGCCTTTCCCGAGGGCTTCTACAGCACGACCAACCAGCGGACCGAGATCCGGGTCGGCGGGCATTGGATCGACGTTGCCGATCAGGAAATGGACTGCGGCATCGCCATCGACCCCAGCGGACCCGGCGCGCGCTGCGTGGCCATGAGCGACGTGCAGCTTGGCATGCCGCTGGTCGTCGGGCACAACGGCGTGCGCGTGTTTCCCGAGCAGCGCACGAATCAGCCGCAGTCGTTCGAGTTCATGAACAGCGCCGTTTCGACCGAGAAGCCCAAAGGCGTGGCCATCCGGCAGATCGCCCACGAACTGTTCCGCACCCGCGCAAGCGGCGGCCGGACGTTGCTCGTCGGCGGCCCGGCCATCGTACACACCGGCAGCGTCCCACATCTTTGCCGGCTGATCCGCGAAGGCTACATCAACGTGCTGTTCGCCGGCAACGCGCTGGCCACGCACGACATCGAGCAAGCGCTGTTCGGCACCAGCCTGGGCGTGCACCTGGAGCGCGGCGATCTGGCTGAGGCCGGACACGAGCATCACCTGCGGGCAATCAACCGCATTCGCCGCACGGGGGGCATTCGCCGTGCGGTCGAAACGGGCCTGCTCACGTCCGGAATCATGTACGAGTGCGTGCGCCGCGGCGTCGACTTTCTGCTGGCCGGCAGCATCCGCGACGATGGCCCGCTGCCGGAGGTGATTACCGACGTGCTGGACGCACAGCGCCAGATGCGGGCCAAGATCCAGGGCGTGACGTTCTGCCTGATGATCGCCACCACGCTGCACTCGATCGCCGTCGGCAATCTGCTGCCGGCGTGGGTCAAAGTGGTCTGCGTCGACATCAATCCGTCGACCGTCATCAAGCTCAACGATCGCGGCTCGTTCCAGACCGTGGGATTGGTCACCGACGTCGAGCCGTTTCTGCGGGCGCTCGTCGGCGAGCTGGAGACGATTTCCCGCGGCGATGCGGTTTAGCAGCCTGCCGAAACGAAGCGCAAACACCTCGCGGCAGCATCTCCTTCAGTCCGTAGGGTCCGCTGTGCGGACCGACTGCCGCACGGTTTGACGAAGGGATGGTCCGCACAGCGGACCCTACGAAGCTGTCGGCGGCTTGACGGCTTCAAACGGATTAGGGGCCCTGGCCGTGCGGCAGCATTTCCGTGAGCGGAGCCAGGTGTTTTTCGTAATGCCGCCAGCGCTGCACGGATTGCCGGTAGATCGGCTGGCGTACCTGCCAATTGCTCGCCGTTTCGACCGCACAGGGATTGGTATGCGGAGCAAGGCAGCGCTGGTCCCATTCCAATCCGACAAAATCCAGGGCCCGGCGCGCGGTTTGTTCCGTGTTCGCGATCATGTCTTCGTAGCTGATTTCCAGCATTTTCCTGGGCAGGGCCTGGCGCCAGTGATCCATGAGTTGCGCGTAGGCTGCGTAAAAATGGCCAATATTCCGCAGGTCGAAGGAATAGTCGTTTTCCAAGCTGAAGCGCTGGAAATAATTGGAAAGGCACGTATCCAAGGGATGCCGCGTGCAGTGAATGATTCGCGCTTCGGGAAACAACATCGAGATCAGCCCGAGATGCTTGAAATTGAAGGGATGCTTGTCGACAACGTGTACGACGTCGGCATCCATGCCGCATCGCAGACGCTGCTCATAGTCGTCGATCAGGCGGCCGGCGATGGCGGGTGTAATGTGCTTTGCGGCCTGCGGATAGGAGATGCCGTCGGCGATCATGTCGGGCAGGCGTAGCGTGCCGTCGATCATGGCTGTCAATTCTCCGGCCGTTCCGACGCAGCGATGGTTGGACAAGATGCTGGCCATCAGGGTGGTGCCCGATCGGGGCATGCCGACGATGAACAAGGGCACCTGACTGTCCGAAGCGTAGGAAAACCGCTGAGCCAAAAACTCCTTGCTGAAAACAGCGCTGAGACGGTGGGCGAGGTTGCTGACTGCTGCGGAATCATAAACAACGTCCGCATTGAGAATCTGGTTTGCCTGCCGATAGTATTCGAACGCATCGTCGTACAGGCCGCAGTCGTCGTGGCTCTTGCCCAGGGCGAAATAGAGATAAGCTCGATCGCGAAGCGAGATTCCCGGCTCGTCGAGCAAGCGCTGCAGTTGCTTGATATCCGCGTGATCGGCGTCTCGATATTGTCGGATGGCCGCCAGGCTGCACAGTGGATTGGGGTAGCCCGGCTTAAGCGCGAGCGCTTGGCGAAACATTTGCTCTGCTTCCTGCATGTCGCCTTTGGTCACCAGGATGGCGCCGCGGTTATTGCAGGCCGCCGCATAGTCGGGCGCAATTGCCAGGGCTTTGTCGTAGCTTGCCAGCGCAGCGTCATAGTGCTTCAGCTCTTGCAGGGCAACGCCGCGGTTGTTGTGGGCTTCGGCATAGTCAGGGCGGAGCGCTAAAGCCTGGTCGTAGCTTGCCAACGCCTCGACATAGCGCTTCAGCTCTTGCAGGCTGACACCACGGTTGTTGTGGGCCTCGGCATAGTCAGGCGCGAGCGTCAAGGCTTTGTCATAGCTCGCCAAAGCGTCGTCATAGCGCCGAGTTCCTGTAAGGAAACGCCGCGGTTGTTGTGCGCCCTGGCGTAGTCGGGCACGAGCGCCAGGGCTTTGTCGTAGCTCGCCAGAGCGTCGTCATAGCGCCCGAGTTCTTGCAGGGTGATGCCGCGGTTGTTATGCGCCTGGGCGTAGTCGGGCATCAGCGTCGACGCCCGGTCGCAGCTTGCCAACGCCTCGGCGTGGCGGTTGAGTTGCCCGAGGGTAACGCCGCGGTTGCTGTGGGCTTCTGCATAGCCGGGTCGCAGCGAGATCGCCTGGTCGTAGCAGGCCAGCGCCTGCTCATGGCGTTTCAGGTCTTGCAGGGCGACTCCTCGGTTATTATGGGCTTCGGCATAATCAGGTCGAAGCGCAAGGGCCTTGTCGTAGCTGGCCAGCGCAGCGTCATAGCGCTTCAGTTCTTGCAGGGTCACGCCCCGGTTGTTATGGGCTTCGGCATAGTCGGGAAACTGAGCGAGAATGAGGGCGTAAAGATCTGTCGCGGCCTGAAAGTGCCCCAGCGCTGGGCCTGGATCGCCAGGGCACTGGCTTCTTCGAGCGTCAGCGATCTGCTGCGTAAGCGGATCAATGCCTGGGATGCATCGGGCGGCGTCGGACGTGATTCCTCTCGGTTCATGGGACAAGCCGAAACCGGTGGCTTATTCGTCTTGACTGCTTTGCAGGGTCAACTTGTAACCGCACAGCACGATCGGAAACTGCCTGGTTGCGCAATCGCCTGGTCGGCCGCAATTCGATGGTTGCGGACGCCTTGAATCCTTTTACGCCAAATGCCGGCCGAAGGACACGCCGCCAGGCAGAATCCGTTGCGGAATCGCGATAACTTCTTATGGCATCGGGTTTACCGATTGCGGCTGCAACCGGTCAAACGGATTCCTAATGGCTTTCACACGATCTTTTAACTTGCTCGGGGCCCTGATCAGCCGACAATGTAGCCATCGCCCTTTGCCTGGAAAGGATGGAGCCTGTGCAAGTTCTCGAACATTCGCCGGCACGTCTGGTGTTGCAGTCCCGTCACAAGGTGTTTCGGGCACTGGGTATGGTGCTATTGCTGCTGCCCGTCGCGGGGTTAGCGCTGGTCGTTCGGTCCACGATGCAAGCGCTGAGCAACGAGACGTTTTTCGAGGCGCAGCCTCCGGTGGCCTTGCTGGCCGCCTTGGCCGGATTGTTCCTGACTGGCCTCGTGCTGCTGGTGTACGGTCCATATCGCGTGACGCATATCTTCGATCGCGACAAGCACGCCTACGTGAAGGAATCGACGAGCGTGCGGCGCACCCGGCGGGTGGAATTTCCGCTCGAGACTTTTTGCGCGGTCGAAGTCCAGGAAAAGGACGACTGGGGCTGTCGGGTCGTGTTGGTCAACGACGCCGGCCAGCGATTGCCCATCGGCCAGCGCAGCACGGTGCAGCGCGACGAGATCGACGCCGTGGCCGATCTGGTCGAAGCGTTCATCACCCGGGCTTGATTCAGCGCGGGGCCAACTCGCTGAGCTTCAATCGCTGCTGGAGCACCACGCCTCCCAGTTCGTCGCGCACTTGCAGCCGCACCACCGGATCGGCCGCATCCCAGTCGATGGCGATGAAGCCGAAATTGACGTCGAAGTACGTCAGCCCGACGCGGTACATGTTGATCTCGTTGGCAAATCGCACTTTGGCTCTGGTGACGTTGCCGCTGGGTTTGTTCAAGCTGCTGCTGGTCACGTCGTACAGCGGGTATCCGGGGCTCAGCGGATCGTCGGCGGCCAGGCGTGAAATTTCGGCCAGATGCCGGTCGCCGCTGATGAAGACGATTCCCTTGGCCTTCGTGTCGCGGATCAAACGCAGTAGCCGCTCGCGTTCGAGCGGAAAGTTGCCCCAGCACTCCGAGCCGCTCTCGTCGGCGACGAATTGAAAGCTGGCGCCGAGGATCCGCAGTTCGGCCGACAGGCGAAGTTGCTCTGCCAGCCATTTCCACTGGGCATCGCCCAGGACCGTGGCGCCGGCGTCCGTGTTGCCGACGTACTTGCCGCGCCGGCCCTCGCCCGGCTCGCCACCGACGAATCCGGTTTTCAACGGGCTGCGAAAGTAGCGCTGGTCGAGCAGGATGATTTGCACCCGCTTTCCAGGCGGGCCGATGACGTGCGCGCTGTAGACGCCCTCGCGCAGTTCGCCGCGGGTCGTCGGCCTTGGCGCCGAAGAAGTCCAAGAACACCTGTTGCGATTCGGCCTTCTTGGGGAATTCGCCCCCGGCGTCGTTGGCGCCGTAATCGTGGTCATCCCAAGTGGCCAGCACCGGGCAGGTTTTTCGCAACTCCTGAAAACCGGGAATGTCGGCCAGCAGTTGATACTTTGCCCGCAGCACGTCCATATCCAGGGTGTCGGCGTAAATGTTGTCTCCCAAGAAAATGAATCTTTGCGGCTTAGCCGCGACCACCGCCTCCCAGATCGGTTGCGGCAACTGCTGATCGGCACACGAGCCGAAGGCAATTTGCGACAGCGGCTCTTCGACCGCCGCCACCGCCGGCGCGACCACTAGCATCCAACCGACACAAAGAAAACCGAGTCGCATCGCGCACTGCTCCAAATTCGACTGCGTCACACAAGCACGTAAGACGTGCCCCCTGCGCTGTCGGGCTTGATCCGGCGGAACCCTCCACTTCAGGAGTATGATAAAAGGGCCGGCGCCGCGCCGCCAGCGGCCCGCGCCCAGGTTGTCTCCGGCGGCTCACCCGGCGGCCAAACCCGGCTGTTTAGCGGTTTCGGCCCGCGGTTTCCCTACTTATACTGCATCGAGTGGCTGCATTCGTTCCGGTTTGGTAATCCATGCTCAGCGTCGGGCTCTTCATTCCCTGTTACGTCGACCAGTTGTATCCCCAAGTGGGTATGGCAACCGTCGAAATCCTCGAACGCTGCGGCGTTCAGGTCGTTTTTCCCGCGCAGCAAACTTGCTGCGGGCAGCCGATGGCCAATACCGGCTGCACGGGCGATGCGCGCGGGTTGGCCCGGCGGTTCCTGGAAATCTTTCGCGATTTTCAATACGTCGTCGCACCGTCGGGGAGCTGCGTGGCAATGGTACGGCACCATTATGATGAATATCTGGCCGGAGAGCCGGGCTTTGCCGAGCTGAAGGCCAAGACGTTCGAACTGTGCGAGTTCCTGGTGGATGTCGTGCGGCTGGACAAGCTCGATCACCCGTTTCCCTATCGCGTGGGCCTGCACCAAAGTTGCCACGGCCTGCGCGAGCTGCGGCTGGGCAGTTCCAGCGAACTGGTGATCGACGCCTTCGGCAAGCCGGCGCAACTGCTGAAACTGCTCGATGGAATCGAGCTGGTGCCGCTGGCTCGCGCCGACGAATGCTGCGGTTTCGGCGGCACGTTTGCCGTGGCCGAAGAAGCCGTCAGTTGCATGATGGGGCTCGACCGAATCCACGACCACGAGTCGGCCGGCGCCCAGGTGCTGACGGCCAACGACATGTCCTGCCTGATGCACCTGGCAGGATTGATCCGCCGCCAGCGCTCGCCGCTGAAGGTCATGCACATTGCCGAAATTCTGGCCGGACACGCCGTATGAACCACGCCGTCTTGGCAGCCGAATATATCAAGGACCGCGAGCGGGCCGCCTGGCACGACGCCACGCTATGGTTCGTGCGCTGCCAAGCGCGACAAGGCGGCTCGATCGCTCCCCGAGTGGGAGCAATTGCGCAGCCGCCGCCGCGATCAAGGCCCACACCATGTCGCGGCTGGCTGATTACCTGGAGCAATTCGAGGCCCAGGCGATCGCGGCTGGGCGCCGTCGTTCACTGGGCCCGCCATGCCGAGGAGCACAACCAGATCGTGCTCGAGATTCTCCAGCACCACGGCGTGCGCCGGCTGGTCAAGAGCAAGTCGATGCTGACCGAAGAATGCCATTTGAATCCGTATCTCGAGCGGCACGGCATCGAGGTCGTCGATAGCGACCTGGGCGAACGGATCGTGCAGTTGGCCGGCGAGCCGCCCAGCCACATCGTGCTGCCGGCCATCCACAAGAAGAAAGAGGACGTCGGCCAGTTGTTCCACGAGCACTTGCACACCCGAGCGGGCGCGACCGACCCCAGCTATCTGGCCGAGGCGGCCCGCGGGCACCTGCGCGAGAAATTCATGCAAGCCGACGCGGGCCTGACCGGCGTCAACTTCGCCATTGCCGAAACCGGCGGCCTGGTCGTTTGCACCAACGAAGGCAATGCCGACCTGGGCGTCTCGCTGCCCAAGCTGCACATCGCCTCGATGGGGATCGAAAAGTTGATCCCCCGGGCTAAAGACCTGGGCGTATTCCTGCGGTTGCTCGCTCGTTCGGCAACCGGTCAGCCGATCACGGCGTACTCCTCGCATTTTCACGGTCCCGTGGCCGGCGGCGAGCTGCATATCGTGCTGGTCGACAACGGGCGCAGCCGGCTCCTGGGCAATGACGAACATCGCCGCTCGCTGAATTGCATTCGCTGCGGCGCCTGCATGAATACCTGCCCGGTCTATCGCCGCAGTGGCGGCCACAGTTATCAAAGCTCGGTGCCGGGTCCGATCGGTTCGATTTTGGCGCCGGCCGGCGACGCCGCAAAGTATGCCAGTTTGCCGCACGCTTGCAGCTTGTGCGGATCGTGTACGGACGTCTGCCCGGTGAAGATCGACATTCACCATCAGTTGCTCACCTGGCGTCGCGAACTAGCCGACCGTGGTTTGCTTTCCTTTTCGAAGCGGATGTCGATGAAGCTGGCGAGCTTCGTGTTCCGGCACCCCGGTTTGTATCGACTTGCCGGCAAGATTGCCCGCCGTGTCGTGCCGGTCTTGCCGCGCCTGGATGCTCTACAACCGGTTCAACGTCTGGGGCCGGCAGCGCGAACTTCCCGACTTTCCCCGCCGCAGCTTTCGCGAGCAGTTCGCCCAGCGGCGGCGAGAAGATTCATGAGCAGCAAACAGGACATCCTGAAGGCGATCCGCGCTCAGCGCGTCGAGCCGGCCGAGTTGCCGGCGCTCGATGGCGCGTGGATCCGCTACGAAGACCCGCTGGCACAGTTCCGGCAAATGGTCGAGTCGGTCGGCGGCACGACCCTGCGCGTTGCCCGGCCCTGTGACGTGAGGCCGGCGCTTCAGGCGGTGCCGGCGTTTGCCGCGGCCACACAGGTCGTGTCGCTGGTGCCGGGCGTCGAGTCGACCGTGCAATTAGACCAGATCGAGGATCCGCACCAGTTGGAGACGGTTGACTGGGCGGTGATGCCCGGGGCCTTCGGCGTGGCCGAGAATGGCGCCGTCTGGGTGACCGACGCCGGGGTCAAGCACCGGGCCATTTATTTCATCGTCCAGCACCTGGCGCTGATTCTGCCGACGGACCAGATCGTGCACAACCTGCACCAGGCCTACGAACGGGCGCCGGTGGGCAGTTCCAGCCTGGGACTGTTGATCTCCGGGCCTTCGAAGACCGCCGACATCGAGCAGTCGCTGGTGATCGGTGGCGCACGGGCCGCGCAGTTTGACGGTGATCTGCGTCGACGCGATGAATTAGCGCCCCGAACGGGTGCGAAGTTCAAGCCGGGCGAACGTCAAGCGGAGCGAATCGGCGCGGGGCTGATCTTGGGCGCCGGCAGAGGGACGCCGGCGGCCAGGTCCGGCGCGTCGACCCGCAGCCTGCGGGAGCCGCCGGCAGGAATCGCGGTGGCCGGCTGCGGCGCCAATTCGGGTTTGGCCTCGGCCGTTTCCAGCGCCTTGAGGAAGCCAGAGGCCTCGACGCTGCGCGGGTCGAGAGCCTTCCAGGCTTGCAGGACCGGCAGCGCAGCGGCGTTTTGTCCGGTGGACAACAGCGTCACCGTCAGCCAGCGCAGGCAGAGCACGTCGCGGCAGCCGGCCGAAAACGCGGTTTGCAGGTAAGCGGCCGCCGGAACCCAGTTGCGCTTGGCGGCCAGGCAAGCGCCACGGATGGCGCCTGGCAGCGCTTCGCGATAGGGAGTGTCGGCGGGCAACCGGTCGAATTCGGCCAGGGCCTCTTGGCGGCGGTCGCTGCGCACGTGCAGATCGATCAAGTGACGGCGGACGCGCTGTGAATCGGGACGCCGTGCGAGCATTTCGTCGAGCACGCGCCGGCCTTCCTCCTCGTCGCCGCGCAGCTGAAACGTCAGGCTCAGGCAAATCGCCGCGATCTCGTGGATGTCGGGCACGTGCCAGGTCTGGGGATCGATCTGTCCATAGTCGACCGCCGTGCGGTAGGCCTGGGCCGAGAGATCCAACCGGCCTTCGGCCTGCATGTAACCGCCCATCGCGCACAGCAATTGGGCGTCGAAGGGAAACTTCTCCAGCGCTTCGACGCAGACCTGGATTTGCTGCGGCCGTTGGGGAGGGTCGATGTACGTGGTCAACAGGCCGTAATACGCCTCGCGCAGGCGCTCGACGCAACCGGCGCCACGGCGATCGCCAGACGAAATGCTTTAGCCGCACCGGTCCGATCGTGCAAACCGGCCAGCGCCCTGCCACGCGCCAGCAGCAGGCACGGTCGAGCGCCGCGCACGGTCATATCGAGATCGACCAGTTCCAGGTCGCGCTTGGCGCGCGCAATCTTGTACCGCGCGTCGTTCTCACGCGCCGTGCGCGCGATCCGCCAGGGCAGTCCTTCGCTGCCCAGCCCGATCTCCTCGGGCGTCGGCTCCAGTCGCTCGCGCACGCGGCCGCGAAAGCGCAAACGGCCGTCGCGAGGCAGCAGCCGGACATGCGCCACCTGCTCGCCCGAGATTTCGCCAGGTGCGGGGGGCACGGTTACGATCAGCAAATAGACGTTGCTTGCCTGGGCGGTCGAAAGCACGAACTGCCGCAGCGCCGAGGCCGCGTCCGCCGCCATCGACTCGCCGGGTTCCAGCCAAAGCAGCCAGTCGCCCGTAGCGCGCTCGAGCGCGGCATTGCGCAGGGCTGAATAATCCTGATTCCAAGGACGCTCGACGACGACCAGGCCCGGGGTCGCCGCAAGTTCGCTCGACTTGCCCTGGGTGCCGCTGTCCACGACGATGACCTCGTCGGCGATCGCGCGCGCCGTGGACAAGGTTTGACGGAGCGCGTCATGGTCGTCATGGCAGATGATGGCCACGGATATGCGGCGAGCGGAAGCGCTCGCGGCTCGATCGACATGGGATTCTCCTTGGCGGCATTCGGGCGGCGGGAATGGCCGGCCAGCGATTCCGCCTGCTCAGCCGGACCCCACGGCCGCGAAGTGTAGCGGCATCGGCCGGCGACAAGAAGGGCGGTTTCCGGCAAAACCGGCGACCGCGGCAGGGCGGGTAATGTGGGGAATGTCGATTGTTAAGCCCACCGGCGGCGGCCGGTGGGGGCGTTACCTCAGGGCCCCCGCTAGACCCCGGCCGGATCGAACAGCAACGGGAAAAACTGCCCCGACATGGCTTGCCCGGGGGGAATGATCGGCACGCCGTCGAGCAATCGTTCCTGCGTGGTCGAACGCACGCCGTCGCGAAAGACATTGATCACGGTGGCACGCCGCGGCCCGGCGGTCGTGTTTTCGTAAGAGCCGTGCACCATCAGCGGATGATGGAACGCACATTCACCTTTTCGCAGTTCGATGGCCACGGGCTTGAACTGTCGTTGCTGCTCGGGTGAGAGCACCGCCTGGATCGCGTTCATGTCGCCGGCCAACCCCGTGACGGGCAAGAGCTGCCAGCGGTGGCTGCCGGGAATGTATTGCAGGCAGCCGTTGTCGCGGGTGGCGTCGTCCAGTCCGATCCAACAGGTCAAGTGGGCCATCGGCTGCGTGCGCGTCCAGTAGGAATAGTCCTGGTGCCAGGCCACGACGCCGCCGTGGTGCGCAGGCTTGCAAAACAACTGATCGTGCCAGAACCGCACAGCCCCTTCCAACAGTTGGCTGGCCGGCACCAAGAAGGCCGGGTTCCACAGGATGTCGTGAAAGCCGGGCGACATGCGCCAGGCGCCCAGGGCATGAAACAGCACCCGCGCCGGATCGGTCGATTCGTTCGAATTGAATTCATAAAACAGCTTATTGCCGGGATGGGACGGATCGACCAGGGCGGCCAGCTCACCACGGAGTTGCTCGACCTGCTCGTCCGATAGCAGCCGGATGCCCGAGACGTAGCCTTGCTGGTGAAAGAATCGCACCTGAGCATCGCTCAACCGGTAGCCGTCCCAATCGGCGCGGCTGCCTGGCGGCGGAAACAGGTTGCTCAGCGGCTGATGCCGGCACGAGAGGTCTTCGACGTTGGCAATCATCGATCATCCCCTTTCCAGATATTCCAGGAGACCCGGCGTCGCGGCGATCGGTTGATGGGCGAAACGATTCTAACTCGCGTTGGGGTCGGGGCGCAAGGGGGGACGCAGTGGAACGGCTCGCCGGGGCGAATGCCGGCCGACTAGGCACGGCGTCCGGCGACGATCTCGGCGTGGTGCGCCTGCTCCAGCACGCCGTCGCGCATGCGGAGAATGCGATTGGCCCGGGCGGCGATGTCGGGTTCGTGAGTGACCATGATGATGGTCTTGCCGGCGCGGTTGAGCCCCTCGAGCATCTGCATGATTTCTTCGCCGGTGGCCGAGTCCAAATTGCCGGTCGGTTCGTCGGCCAGGATGACTTGCGGATCGTTGACCAGCGCCCGGGCGATGGCCACGCGTTGCTGCTGGCCGCCGGAAAGCTGAAACGGACGATGATCCAATCGCTCGCCCAGGCCGACCATTTCGGCCATGCGGATGCACTGTTGCGCGGCCTGCCGCGAGACGTTGCCCTGATAGTACAGCGGCAGCTCGATGTTCTCCACCACGGTCAATTGCTGGATCAGGTTGTACGACTGGAAAATGAATCCCAGGTACCGGCTGCGGATCTCCGACAATTCGTCATCGCTCGAGCCGCGAGACGTCCCGGCCGGCCAGGATGTATTGCCCCGAGGTGGGCCGGTCGAGGCAGCCGAGCAAATTCAGCATCGTGCTCTTGCCCGATCCCGAGTGCGCCCATGATGGCCACGAAGTCTCCTTCGGGAAAATCGATCGACACGCCGCGCAGGCGCGCACGACCACGCCGCCGCCCAGGACGTAGTCCTTCGTTGATGTCGATGACTTGTGCCGAGAGTTTGGACATGGGCTTGCGGAGGTTACTCGTGTCGCAGGGCTTCGATGGGGTCCATCCGCGCGGCCCGGTAGGCCGGGTACAGGCCAAATCCGACTCCGACGGCGACCGAAATCAAAAAGGCCACCACGACCGAGTAATAGTCCAAGATGGGCTGCAATTGCTGGATGTTCGGCGGCAGCGAGTTGTACAAGTCGGGCTGCACGTGCTTGGCGAGCCAGCGAAAAACGATGACACACGGCCCGCAGGTAAAACCGAGCACGACACCCAGCGCCCGCCGGTGGCCGAAAGCACCACCGTCTCAGTAAGGAACTGCTGGATGATGTCCCCTTGCTTGGCGCCCAGGGCGCGGCGGATGCCGATTTCGCGCGTCCGCTCGGTGACCGTGGCCAGCATGATGTTCATGATGCCGATGCCGCCCACGACCAAGGCAATGCCGGCGATCAGCGCCAGCAGCACCTTGAACATCAACCGCAAAACTTCGGCTTGGCGCAGCAACTCCTTGGGCACGATGATTTCGTAATCGACGAACTTGTGGAATTTTTCCAGTTGCGTGCGAATCACGCCGGCGGTCTGGTCGACGTCGTCCAGGTCGTCGACGGTGGCGGTAATCTGGCTGAGCTGGACTTCCTCGCCCTCCATGCTGCCCGACCGCGAACTGATCACGCGATCGCCGATCCGCCAGCGCAATGTTGAGAGGGGGATGTAAACGTCGAGGTTGTAATTCAGGCTGGCAAAGCTGCCGCCGACATTGCCGCTGGACATGCGATCTTCGGTCTGCCCGACCACGACATAGGCCTGGTCATCCAATTGGATGGCCTTTCCGAGTGGATCTTCATAGGGAAAGAGGATTTTAGCCGTCTGGTCGGCGATCACGCAGACATTATCAGAGTGCTCTTCATCGTAATCGCTCAAGAAACGGCCGCGGGCCATCTTCAGGTTGGCCAGGCCCAGATATTCTTCGGTGCAACCGACGAGCCGGATGTCGGTCACATGGTCGAGATAACGGACTTCGCGGCGCACCTCGCGCATGGGGGTCGCGTTGCGCACGGTCGAGATGCCGATGATGCGGCGGAAGTCGTCGCGCAACAGGCCGTAGACCAGTACCGAAATTCCGCGGCCGCCACCCGTGTTGCGCGTGGCTTCGCTGGGTGGCTTGGCCGCACGGATGATGATGTTGTTCGCGCCCAGTTCCTTGATTTGCTGCTGGGCCTGATAGCTCACGCCTTCGCCCATTGCCACCAGCCAGATCACGGCGGTGACGCCGATCAGAATGCCCAGCACCGCCAGGCCCGAGCGCAGCTTGTGCAAGAGCAGGCTCTTGAGCCCCAGTCGCAAGGTTTGCAGGAATCGGACAGGCAAGGACGTGGCCCGCCCGATTGCAGGCGGTCTTTGAGAAGGAGTCGAACTGGGGCGAAACTGCTTTTAGGGACGAACGAAAAACAACTTCAATTTTTTCCGGACCCTCACTCTTCCTCTCCCTGAAGGGAGAGGGCTTGCGGGCAGAAGTTATTTTTCGTTCGCGCCTTAGGGACCCGGCGGCCCACCGCCCTGGCCGCCGCCGGCTTCCATCCGCTTCCGCATTTCGGCTCGGAAAGTCGCGAATTCCTTGGCGTCGATGCCGCCGTCGCTGTCGGTGTCGATCGTATCGAACCGCGCTTGCATGCGCTCGGGCAACTCGTCGACCGTGAGTTTCTTATCGTCGTTCTTGTCGAGCTCGGAGAAACTCTTCATGGGGGGCCGGCCGCCGCGCCCGCCACCGCCGCCACTAGCGCCACCGCCGCTTTCCGAACCATTGCCGCCCGCGCCGCGCAACGCGCCGCCGGGTCCGGCGTCGGCCGGCGCTGGCGACGGGCTTGGCATCGCCGAATTTCTTCTTGACGTCCGCGGCCGCCTCGTCGGCCTTGATCTCTTCGCGGGCTTCCGGCACGATGGCGCGAGGATTCAGAGCACCACGTCTCCCTCGGCCAGGCCATCGCGAATCTCGACCTGGGTGCTGCTGCTTTGGCCAATCACCACCGGCCGTCGCTCTGGCGAACCCGAGGTCTTCGCCCAGCAATACATGCGATTTCCCTGCTCGACCACGGCTTCGACCGGCACGCTGAGCACGTTTTTCAAGTCGGCGACCAGGATCTCGACGACCGCGGTCATGCCGGGCGCAAGTTCAGATCTTTTCCATCGATTCGCACGATCGTGGCGTACTTCTTCACGTTGCCCGACAGCCAATTGCCTGGCTCGGGTTGATTGGCCACCGTCGCCACCTCGCCCTGGAAGTCGCGATCTTGAATGCGAATGCGGGCCCGCATGCCGGGACGCAATTGGTCGACTTTCGACTCGTGGACGGTGCATTTGACTTGCATGTGTGCCAGGTCCGGCAGGCGAATGATCGACTGTCGCTCGCGGACGCCGGCCCCTTCTTCGATCGTCACGGTCTGCTGGCCGGGACGTCCGCCGGCCTCGTTGGCGTAGACCACCATGCCGGAGTGTGGGGCATTGATGGTGCATTTTTCCAATTGCGTCTGCAAGCGCTTGAGTCGGGCCGTTTCCAGCCCAAAGGCGGCTTCCTCGGAGCGCATCTTGGCCTCGGCCGTATCGCGTTTGCTCTCCAAGTCGACCAACATCTTGGGCTTGGTGAACTTTTCCAGTACCGTCTTGGCGGTGTGGGCCGACGTCAGGTTGATCTTGGCCTGCTCGACCGCGAACGTCTGGGCTTCGGCCTGCAAGTTGGTCACGTAACCTTTGCGGGCCATGCGATCGGTGTGCTGCTTGCTGTTCTCTGCACTGCGCAGGTTCTCCATGGCGACAGTGATCTTGCCTTCAGCATCCTGAATTTGCTGAACGTAGTTACCCTCGATGAATTCCTGCACCGCGATCTTGGCCGAGGAAAAAGTCTTTTCCGCCTCGATCTTGGCGGCCTGGGCCTTGGCAAAGGCAATCTTTTGCGAATTGACCTGGTCTTCGATCAACGACGAATCGAGCCGCACCAGGTCGTCACCTTCGTTGACGCGGGTTCCGTCCTTGACCAGCCACAGGATGGTGCTGCCGCCGGCCACCTCGCATTTGACGTCGACGTTGCTGGAGCTTTCGACGTTGCCGTCCTCGGTGACCACGATGACCAGGTTGCCGCGAATGACCTTCTGCGTGATTTCACGCCCGCCGCTGCCCGCGGAAGGACGGCCTTTCAGTGCGTACAGCACCGCAACCAGTGCGATGACCCCGATCACTCCGGCTACGATCAGCCGGTAAGGCAGACGGCGGCCCTGGCGGGCCGGTTCGGTTTCTTCGTCCCACTTCGGTAGAACAACAGGGGTAGCGGCTTCGGTTGCCATAGCAGGCCTAAGGGTAGCGTCAAGCGGCGGCCGGCAGTCCTTCGGCGGGCCATCGCCCAACGGCAGAGAATACTTTCATTCTCAATTCCGCCGCGAACGATTGCAAGCCTGGGGAATGACGGCGCGGCCAAGTGCATCGCGGCGCATCGAAAAGAGAATTCACTGCACTTTATACGTGACAAGCCTCGCTTTGGTTGCGCCGAAACTGGCCGATCGGAAACCGCTTGACTGTGAGGGATTGTGGGACCGTTTTGATTGAATCTTCCGATTACGACTGCGCCGGCCGGCGCCCGGGCCCGATTTGCCGGTCGCCAGTTCGGCGGCGACCAAGGCGACATTCCGCCAGCCTCCCGGTTGGGGGGCGGTTGCGCGGTGCCCCCCGGAGCGGTGGGCGCCCCCGGTTCCGGCATTTCGTCCAACTCTTCGGTCGGATTCGACGGATCGACCGGCTCCAGACCCGGCGGATTTCGCAGCGGCAGCGGCTGATCCGGCAGGGGAACGACGTCCTCCCTGGGAACGGGGAAGATCTGCTCGATATCGGCCGGGGCGTTTTCGTTCACGTCGGAGCGGCGCGATCCAATGCCCGGCACTTGAGCATTCAGCGCATCGGCCTCGGCCTCCGACTCCATGTCCAGTTCGCGGAGCCACTTCTTGGGAATCGGCGGCGGCAGTGGGCAAAGTTCGTCTTCGACCCATTCCGATTCATCGATCGGGTGGTCCACCCACTGCCCCTCCTCGTCGATTTCCATCGTGCCCAGCTCGCGGATGACGAAGGCCCGGGTCTCGTAGTGATTGAGCGCGACGCTCATGAAATTGTTTTGCGCGTTTCGCAGATCGGAAAGGGCGTTCAACAAGTTCAGGGCCGAGGTCGGCGACAGTTGCACGGCGGGTTGGCCGGGCTGGACGGCCGGCGGCGGCTGGTTCAGGTTCTCGCGCGTCTGATCGACGCGGCGGACGGCGATCACGACGGCCCGGCGCTGGATTTCCAGCAGCACCTGAAACTGCCGAAGCGTACGCAGATAATTTCGCAAGCGCTGGTAAATCTGATCCTGAAACAGGATCATCTGCCGCCGGGTCTGTTGATAGCTGATCAGAGCCTGGCGGAAGTTGTTGCGCTCCAACCGCCTGGTCAGTGGCGAGTCGAACTCGACGGTGGTTGCCAGGCTGCCGGTGTCACCGTTGAAATTGACCGGATTCTTGTTCCTCGTGTTCACGCTGCCGTTGAAACTCACAGTCAGTCCCGACTTCAGGGCGTTGGCGTTGTACGTGATCAGCCGCCACGTGTCGACCAGCGACATGCGGTTGTTCATCCAGTCGAGCCGGTTGGCGCGGGCGATGTCGATGGCCCGCTTGGGATTGAGCATGACCGGATCGATGGTCACCGATTCGAGCCGGGCGCGGGCTTGGACGAGCGACAATTCCTGCGTCATGCCGGACAGGCTGCTGGCCAGACTTACGAGCTCGTCGGTGGCCTTGCTGGCGTCGTCGAGCGGCGAGCCTTTTTTCTCGTCGAGCATGTCCTTGGTTTGCGCAGAAGCGCTTTTCCAGGTCGTCCAGCGCCTCGATGAGCTTTTTCTTGTCGGTCTGAAAACTGGCTTGCTGCCGCTTGTCCAGTGTTCTCAGCCGTTTTGGCGTGGCCTCGTCGAGCTTTTCCAGGTCTTTATGCGCCGCTTCGAAGCGGGTGGCCACCAAATCGCGCAGGCTGGCGACGATATCGATCACCTTGTGCAGGTTTTCCTCGGACGGCCTCTTCGGCATGTCTCCGAGAATGTCGATGAAATCGTCGATACGGTATTGCACCGCGGTCGTGGCCGGGTCGACCAGGCGAAATTGCTCGACCATGCTGTCGTCGATTTCCATCGGCGTGTTGGGCGGCAGGCCCAACGTATTGACCTTGAAGTTGTCGAGCGTGTTGGCCAGGACCACTTGCGCGTTGAGCAGATTGGCGCGTTCGGTTTCGATGTTTTGCCGCAGGATATCGACCTGGGCAATGTCGATCAGGCCGGCCGCCAGATTGGCTTCGAGCAAGCCCAGCGTACGAACCTGCGAATTGAGGCTGGCCTGCGTATTGCGGATTTGTTGCAACTGTTGAACCAGGCCGACAAACCCTTGCACCAGCCCCGCGCTGCCGCCGGCAAACCCCGCGGTGCCACCACCGGCAGCGCCAAATCCGCCGGTGGTCGTCGTGGCCAGGCTGCCGCCGAAGTTGGTCACCTGGCCCAAGGTGCCGAAGCCGCCGGTGCCCGTTCCGCTGAAGCCGGACAAGCCGGTGCCACCGCCGAAACCGCCGTCACGGCTGGGACCGGTCACGCCCGTGGCGTCGCCCAGCACGATTTGCGTCCATAATCCCTGGCGGAAGCGTTGCAGGGCCCGCAGGTTCGCCAGCAGCTGCCGCTCGACGATGGTCAGACGTTCCAGGGCGATGGCCCGGCCGCCCCCGCGCAACAGCGGCTGGACGAAACTCAGGTTCAAGAGGGTGTTGTTGGTGTTCGTATTCGGTCCGAAGAAGTTCCAGGTGAATTGATTGAGGATCCCGATCGACAACTCGCCGCCGGCGGCAAACTGTTTCTGCAGGAAGGCAGCGCTTCCGGTCTGGCTGCTGGCCGCGGCCGGGAGCGTGGAGCCGACACCGGGGGCCGGATTGACAAGCGGAGCGACGGTGAGCGTGTTCGTTTCGCCGCCCGCGGTGTCCTTACCAGTATGCAGAAAACCCAGGTCGGTCGAGCCGTAGAATTGCGTCACGAACCTGAACCGCTCCGTGCTCACGTCGAGCGCCGAGAGATACACCGTTTCGATCTGCAGGCGGAAAGTGGGCGAATTGACCGCGGCGATCCGCACGGCCGAAGTGGGCGATAGCTTGACGGCGCCGTCCTTCGTGAACTCCGCATATTCGCTCATTCGCTCCCGCCAGCGCGGATTCTCGTATTCCCACCAGTCGCCGTAACTGTGCCAGCAAGGCCAGGCTTTCATGCCGTAAATCTCGTGCATGTAGCGATGGGCCGCCGGGTCGTCCAACGGCATCGGCGGTGCGTCGGGGCTGGTCGGCTCGAAATAGCGGCTCCGCGGATCGGCATACGTCGGGAACCGCGGCATCGTCCAACTCAGCTCGTGGCCTTTCTGGCCAATCAGGTAGTCGACTTCCTTGTCCGCTTGCACGCGATAATAGGCGCGCGAGCATCCGGCCGAGGCCGCCAGCAGCGCCACCACGAGCCAGCTTGCCCCGGCGCGGGCTAATACGAAACTTGGCTGCTGTTTGAGTCACGCTATTCTGACGCATTTCGAGGGGTTTGCTCGCCAGCGGCGAACGGTCGATAATTCGGCAGCTAATGTCGCCTCACCTTCGTCCGTTAGATTCGGCCCCCGGTCGCGCGTGACTTTAACGATTGCGCCGAGTCTGACGGTTATCCCGAGTTTGCGGGGGGGTGCTGCCATCCCTATGTACTGATATCAAAACTGCCGCTAGCAAGGTTCTGCATGGGGCAACATCCGATCGCCACGCTCGAAGACCCCCGGCTCGAGCCCTACCGGCATCTGAAGGACACCAACGCCACGCGCTGGACCGACGTCTTCGTGGCCGAAGGCGAGAAACTCGTCGAACGGCTGCTGGCCAGCGACCTGGCGATCGAATCGCTCCTGGTCTCCGGCTCGTATGCAGAGCGTTTCGCGCCGCTCGTGGCGGCCGACGTGCCGGTGCTGGTCGTTCCACCGGACTGGATCGAGCGCATCGTCGGGTTCAACTTTCATCGGGGCATCCTGGCCTGTGCGCGCAGGCCGCGGTGCCGCAGCCTGGACGATCTGAATTTGAGCCGCACGGACAGGCTCACCTTGGTCGTTTGTCCCGACGTGCAGGATCCGCAGAACCTGGGCGCCATTTGCGCAACGCCGCGGCCTTCGGCGTCGACGCGGTGCTTGTCGGACCGCATGCGGCCGATCCGTTTTCGCGCCGCGTGCTGCGGGTTTCGATGGGCGCCGCGTTTCGCATGCCGATCGTCGAATCGGCCGATTTGGAAGTCGACCTGCGGCACCTGGGCCGCCGATGGAATGTCGAACTGTGGGCCACCGTGCTGCGGCCGGCAGCCAAGCCGCTCGGCGATGCCGCGCGACCGCGCCGGCTGGGGCTGGTCTTCGGCAGCGAAGGACACGGGCTGGACGATCGCTGGATCGCCTGCTGCGATGCTCAGTTCACCATTCCCATGGCGGCTGGCACCGACTCGCTGAACGTGGCCGTGGCCAGCGGCATCTTCCTGCACGAAGTCATGCGGCCCAGAGGCGATAGAAATAATAACCCGCCAGCGTAAAACCGATCAGCACGACGGCCATTCGCACCAGGTTGCGGTTCAATCGGCGGGCGACCCGCGCGCGACGTATCCGCCCACGATGCTGGCGGCCCCCATGGTCAGCGCGAACGGCCAATCGATGCAGTGGTAGTCGGCGAACACCAGCACGGAGACTCCGTTGATGATTGCGCCCAGCAGCGATTTGAGCGCGTTCATTTCGTGGATGTCGGAAAGTCCCATCATGCCCAGCGAGCTGAGCATCAGGATGCCGATTCCGGCCCCAAAGTAACCGCCGTAGATGGCGATGCAAAACTGCAGCATGGCGATCGCGATCGCCAGTTTTGTCGACACCTCCGAGCGCGGGCGGCCAATGCCGGTCCAGCGGGCGATCAGCGGCTGCACCGCAAACAGCAGCGCGGCGGTCAGGATCAGCCAGGGAATGGCAGCTTTGAACGATTCGGGCAGCCAGACCACAAGCAGCGCGCCGATGAGCCCTCCGGCCAGACTCGGCCCGGCCAACCGCCAGGCCCAGCGGCGCACGGGCTTTAGCTCGCTACGATACCCCCACAGCGCGGCCAGCGCACCCGGCACGAGCGCCACGGTGCTGGTTCCGTTGGCGATCACCGAAGCGTCGGCCGAAGTGCCTAGCGCCGCGAACAACACCGGAAACGTGAGCAGCGTGCCGCCGCCGGCCACCGAATTGATGGCGCCTGCCGCCGCGGCCGTCAGGCACAGCAAGACGTACGTTTCCATGGCTGAGCTTAGTCGAGCGCCACGGGTTCTGCGCCGGCCTGCTTCAAGATCTGCTCGGCCCGGGCGAGCCGAGCGGGCCCGCCATCGCCATGGGCTTCGGCGGCCACCAGGATTTTTCCCTGCACAACGGCCTGGTCGTAGAAGTCGGCCAGGTCCTTCTCCAGGCCGCGCGTGGTCATGGCTCCGACCAGCCCGCCCACCAGGGCTCCCGCGCCGGCCGAACTGAGAAACAGCGGCCCGACCACGAACAGGCCCAAGCCGCCGGTGCCCGTCACGAAGGCTGCCACGGACAACAGGCCGACGAGTCCGCCGATGGCGGCGCCGCTGGCGGCGGCAGCCCCGGCATGCGCGCCGGCCGGATCCTCGTGCTCGAAGCGCCGAAAGTGTTGCTCTTTGACTTTGTCGGAACAGACGACGCTAATTTGGTGCTCCGTAAAACCGGCGGCGAGCAGGCCGCGCACGGCCTCGTCGGCTTGTTCCATCTTGGCAAAGATGCCCACTCGAAAGGGTTTGTTGCGGGAGTGCAGGTTGCTTTCCACGATGCGTTTCTCCGGTTTTGCGGTCGGCCCATGGGCCGGGGCGAGTTCGAACCCAGGTCGCCCCGAGTCAACGGGAGCCCTGGCAATTGTAGGGTTGGGTGCCATTTGCTTCCAGGTCCTGCTGGGCGTTATCTTGAAGGCCTGCAATCCCGGGAGCGGAGCGTCGGCTATGCCCACTCGAATCCTTCTTTTCGCTCTGCTGTTGTTCGCCGTCCGGGCCAGCGCGGCAGGGCCGGCGCTGGCCGCCGAAGAGCCGCCGGCAATCGTGGCGGCGGCCGATCTGGGAAAGCTCGACGAACTGAAATCACTGGCCGCCGCCGGGGCCGATCTCGAAGCAAGAGACAGCTTGGGCTGCACGGCGCTGGCCAAAGCGGCCGAACAGGGCCGGTTGGAAATCGTGGCCTGGCTCGTCGAACAAGGTGCCAACGTCGAGGCCCAAGGCCGGCAGGGCCACACGCCGCTCATGCACGCCGCCGGTAAAGGCCATCTGGACGTCGTCCGCTATCTGATCGAGCACCGGGCCAAAGCGCAGGCGAAATCGCAGCGCGGCTTTACCGCCCTGAGCATGGCCGCCGAACAGGGCGCTGCCGACGTCGTGGCCATGCTCATCGAGGCCGGCGCAGCGCCCGACAGCAAAGATGCCGACGGCAATACGCCCTTGATGCGGGCCGCCAATCCGGAGGTGGCGCCCCGGCTGCTCGAAGCCGGAGCCGATCTTCGCGCCCGCAATCAAACCGGCAATACGTCCGCGATGCTGGCCGCGGCGCGCGGCCAATTGGCCGTGGTCAAGTTTCTGGCCGAACAAGGCGCCCCGTTGGACACCGCCAGCCAGAAGGGCTACACCGCGCTGGCACTCGCGGCCGAACGCGGTCATCAGGACGTGGTCGAATACCTGATCGATCGGGGCCTGGACGTGAACCGCCGCGACACCGAAGGCAACACGCCGCTGATTTGGGCCGCGACGCCCGAGGTGGCTCGGCTGTTGCTCGACCACGGCGCCGAACTGGCGGCGACCAATCGCCGCGGGGCGAGCGCCCTGATGCAGGCCGCTTTCCACGGCCGCTTGGACGTCATCAAGCTGCTGGCCGAGCGCGGAGCGGATCCGGCCGCGCGAACCCAAGCCGGCTTTAGCGCGCTGAGCATGGCCTGCGAGAACGGACATGCCCAGGTGGCCCAGTGGCTCGTCGACGAGGGGGTCGAAGTCGATCGGCCGGACGCGGCCGGCAACACACCGCTGATTTGGGCGGCCAGGTCCGGTAGCGACGAAATCGTCCAGTTGCTGCTCGGACACAAGGCCGACGCGCGGGCCCAGAGCAAGTCGGGAAGCACTCCTTTGCTGGGAGCCGCTACCTATGGCCACCCGGAAATCGTCAAGCGCTTGATCGATGCCGGGGCCGACCCGGCCGCGCGCGACTCGGCCGGCGCGACCGCCCTGATGGCGGCCGCCTATCATGGCCACACCGATGCGGCCCAAGAGCTGCTCGCGGGCGGAGCCAACGTCAACGAGCGGACCGCCAAAGGCTACACGGCCCTCAGCATGGCCGCCGAGAAGGGGCGGGCCGACGTGGTGCGACTCTTGCTGGCGAGCGGCGCAGACCCCGGAGTGCGCGACGCCCAAGGCCGCACGGCGCTCGATTGGGCCAATGACAAAGGCCACGCCGACATCGTCGACATGCTCAAAGCGGCGATCGCCGACCGGGCAAAGCCGGCGGAATAGCGCGGGCGGGTTTTTTCAACCGCAAGGACGCAAAGTCGCAAAGAGGAAAAGGACGCAAGGGAACCACAAAGGCACGGAGACACAGAGAGGAGACGACGAAGGAAATGTAATGATGTGAACCTGGCCGGAAGCAGCGAGTGACTCCCTCGGCGGTGGGACCTTCCTCACGTTTTGTGGCTGCAACGGCGACGTGATCGGTTTCCGCTCGCCGCGTCTTTGCGCCTTCGCGGTTCCAATTCCTACCGCGTTTCGATTCTTCCTACAGCCGGTCGAGCGAGTCGATCCAGCGCACGAGCTGGCCCAGCTCGTCGTCGTTCAGATAACGCGGCTGCTCGCCGAGGTCCTTGACCGTGAGGGGGAATTTCGCCTCGCGCAGGCGTTTGATGCCGGCATCCACCACCGGCGCGAACGGGCTCTTGGTGGCCGTGGCGATGAAGAACGCCAGCCGGTGCAACGGATCATTATCCGGCAGGGCGGCAAATTGCGGCATCGGCGCCGAGACCGGCGCCACGCCGCGAATCATCTCCGTGTCGCCGAAGGCCGCGATGTAGCTCAGCGAGCCGCCCGCTTCCTGACCGTGAACGACGATCCGAGTGCGGTCGATTTGGTACGTCTTGAGCAACTCGGCCAGCGTTTGCGAAACGAATTTCGCCTCGGCCGGCTGCCAGCGCGTCGGGTCGGCGCTCTTGGGAGCAAGCAGAATCAAGTCGTGTTTCTGGCACCGATCCTGCCAGCGGGCGAGCAGTTCCTCTTGCTTGTCGCCACCCGGCGCGTGCAACCAGATGACCACGCCGTACGCCAGGTTCGGATTGTAATCGGTCGGCACGTAGGCCAGGCACTCGTTCTTGACCTCGGGAATCTTGATTTCCACGACACCGACCGCCGGCAACGCACCCTCGGCCGGTTTGGCTTCGCCATGGGCCGGCGGAAGCGGGGCTGGCGGCTCGCCGGGCAAACGGCCCAGCGTGATCTCGGCGTCCAGCGACTGGCCGTCGCGTGCGCCACTCGATGGCCACCTTGGCATCCGGCGACAGGGCCCGCAGTCTTTCGGCGGCGCCGGCCGCGTCTTTGATTTCCGTCTTGGCGATGGCAACGATCCGATCGCCGGCCAACACACCGGCCTTGGCCGCTGGTCCGTCGGGATAGACGTACCGCACGATCAGCCCCTCAGGTTTGCCGGCCACGGGCCGCACCGGCAGGATGCCGAGAAACGGAAACTCGTAGGGTTCCAGCTTGTCGATCAGTTCGACCTCGTTTTCGATGCGCTGTCCGGAGCGCATCACGACCAGCCTGACCTTGTCGCCGGCATAAAAGCGGTTCAACTCTTGCTTGAGCTGAGCTTGCCGCGTGACCGGCTTGCCGTTGATTTCCACGATCGTGTCGCCGGCCTGCAAATGGGCGTCGTATGCCGGCGAGTTGACGCGGCAGGCGGCAATCACGGCCGGTTGCGAGTAAGGATCGTTGCCCTTGAGGTTGATGCCCAGGATGCCGGTGTACAGGTCTTTGCCTGCGGACCACGTGGGAAGCATTTTGAGCACGTGATCCAGCGGCACGGCGAAGCCGATTCCCGAATCGTACCATTCCACTCCGGCGACCTGGCTGGTGGCATCGGGCGCCAGGGGGACCAGCACGCCCAGCACTCGGCCGGAGATATCGACCAGCGGCCCGCCATAGTTGGAAGGCGAAATCTTGGCGTCTGTCTGAATCGCCCGCCCCCAGACCCGGTCCAGGGCGCTGACAATGCCGACCGACACGTTTGGCTTGTCGGCTTCGAACGTCCGCCCAACGGCGATGGCCCATTGGCCGGTCCGCAATTCGCTCGAGGGCACCGCCTCGGGCAGCGGCGAGCGGCTGTTCGGCTTTGACCTTGAGCAGCACCAAGGCCCGACTGTGATCGGTGGCGATCAGCCGGGCCGGCAACCGCGTGCCGTCGGCCAGCGTGACCAGGATGGAATCCGGCTTCTGAACGAAGTTGAACGGCGCTGGAAACGATCCATCCGTCGGGCGATACGACCAGGCCGGTCGTGGGGCCGGTGCCGAGCAGCAGCTCGCCGATGCGCTGCAACCCACCGACGGTTTCGATCCGCACCACCGCCGGAGCGACGCGCTGGACGGCCGCTCGAATGGCCTGCTCTTCGAGCTCGGCCAGCGGCCCGGCTGCGCTGGCCGTCGTCGACCGGGTCAGGCAGGCGATCAGGGCTAGCGCCAGCCAAAGAAGCCTGCGACTGCGGCGCGAAACGAAGCGCTTCCTGCGCAGAACGAGGACCTGGCAAGCTCGCATTTAGTCCGCCTGCTCCTCAGCCTCCGGCTGTTTCGACGGGCGCGGCTGCGGCAAGCTGGCGGGGGAACCTTTCAACTGCACGTCGATCAATTCCTGATTGCGCAAGATCACCATCCGGATCTCGGCGTCGGGCTCGAGCTGTGCCAGCTCTTCCGCCAGGGCCTTGAGCGATTGCACCAGTGATCGCCGACGAACACCACCAGGTCGTCGGCCCGCAGGTCGGCGGCGGCCGCCGCAGAGCCCGGCCTGATTTCGTCGACGAAGGGCGGGGTCCGTTCCAACACGTCGGGCACGAGCACGACGCCCAGCCGAGCCAGATCGAGACCGCCGTCGACTCGCGAGGGCTTTTTATCGGCGGTGGTCCGCGTCTTGCCGCTGACGATCTGGTCGACCGAGACCGTCAGCTCGATCGACCGGCACGGCAAAGTTGAGCCAGATGTTGTTTTGCGAGTTGCGCAGTTCCTTGCCGAGCATGGCCAGCAGCTCGCCGCGCAGATTGGTCAGCGCTCCGCCCGCGGCGCCGGGATTGTTGGTCATCGCGTCGAGCACGTAGACCGGACCGTGATAGGGGGTGGCGTAGGCGCCGCGCCGGGCGTCGAGCCGGGTCTTGGCCGCCACGACGCCGTGCTGCACGCTATCCGGTTCGTCGCCCGTGGCCACGCCGAACAAGTTGCTGAAGGCCAGCACCCGGGCGCCGGTATCGGCCGCCG
The DNA here is from genome assembly GCA_963699445.1 of uncultured Planctomycetia bacterium. Classification (GTDB taxonomy): domain Bacteria; phylum Planctomycetota; class Planctomycetia; order Pirellulales; family PALSA-1355; genus CAWCAX01. The sequence goes on along the minus strand of CAVOTX010000007.1, from coordinate 134,403 downwards.
CACTGGCGGCCAACTCGTAATGATCCAGGTCGGCGGCTTCGATCTTGAGCACGGCGATTTCCAGCCGCGGATCGGCGCCCAGCAGTTTGGCTTCGAACTTGCGGCCATCGTTGAGCGTGGCGGTGATGTAGTCGGTATCGAGCACGTAGCTCCAGACGGTCAGGACGTGACCCTCGGCCGAGATCAGAAAGCCGCTCTGATAGGGTTCCAGCCCGGCCGGGCCGCCGGCGCCGAAGATCTTGACCATCTTGGGCTGCGCCACGGCGATGGCCGGCGCGAACGCTCCCTCGTCGGCCAGAGCCCGGCAAGGCACAAAGCCCGCGCTGCCGCCGGGCACAAAACCCGTCGCGACCAGCGCGGTGGCCAGCGCCATTCCGGCCGAGCACTACCCGAGTGAAACGCTCTTCGGGCCCGTGATTCACGATTCTTTCTCCACAGCATTCTCCTTCTCGCCGGCGGGGAGTTGCTTCTCCGCGGCGGGCTCGAATTTATACTGCTTGCACGAAAAAACCTGGTAGATGCCGTCGCCGTAGCGCACTTCGATCTTGCCGGGCAACATCCGCCCGTCCACCTCATGATACTCGCTCAAGTATACTTCGCACGGATCGGCATCGTCGTCGGGAAACATTTCCAGTTCCACCAGATCGCCCTCCGCCCGGATCGACCAGGAATCGACAGTCGACCCCCCCGTGCGTTCCGGCCAGCACGTCGACCAGCGACGCGTGTCCCGGCGACGGTGCGGTGCCCGCATAATGCATGGCTCCGAAGTGGGCCGGCGAAAGCCGCCATCAGCCGGTGCCACAAACCGAGCGTAACCAGCAGGCCGCCGCTGCCTGGTGGGCCCAGCGAATCGGCGAGCGACCCCGACAAATCAACCTTGGCCTGTCCGCCGGGCAGCGTAATCAGGGCGAATTTTTCGCTCAGCACGATCTCGAATTCGCCCCCCGAAGCCAGGTCGCCCGAGATCGTCCACTTGCCGCTCATCGCCGCCACGTCGCCGCGGCTGGAGAGGGCTTTCCAGACTCGGTTCTGATTGAGCTGGTTGAAGTAATAGTTGACGTAGCCGGGCCGAGCCGTGAAGTGTTGCTTGGCCAGTTCCGACATCGGCGGCGGGGCAGGGTGCGGCCGCCGCCTTGCCGGGCTCCGGCGGGGCTTCCGGCTGCGGTCCGTCGGGCTGCTGGTCGCGCGGCTTGTCGGGCTTGGGCACCTCGGGGTCGCGCTTCGGGGCCGGCTTCTTCGGCCGGCCGCCGTCGGGCCGCTTGCCGCGTTCGGTCGGGCCGGCCAGCAGCGCGGCCAGTTCCGCTTCGCCGTGGACGCCGGCCAGCCGCACCAGGATGTCGTAAATCTTGCCGTCGCGGCGATAGCTCAGCGGCACGCGCCAACCCTTGGGGAAGATGCCCAGCATGTTCTTGAAGCCATTGGCCGTGCTGATCGGCCGCCCGGCGAAGCTGAGCACCTCGTCGCCGTAGCGCAGCCCGCGACGAAAGGCGTCGGAGTTCGTCGAGGATGTCGTCGACGACCACGCGGCCGTCGCTGTCGCTGGCCACGCGGGCGCCGAGCGTGGCATGGTCGACGACGCGGCCGCTCTTCAAGTGAGCCGAGGAAATTCTTGATCTGGTTGATCGAGATGGCATAGCCCACGCCCACGTTCACGCGGCCGCGCTTCTCGAACGAGCCGCGGCCGTTGATGCCGATCAGCCGCCCCTCGGCGTCGAACAGCGGGCCGCCGGAGTTGCCCGGATTGATCGCCGCGTCGGCCTGCAAGCAATCGGTGTATTCCAGCAGCGTGCCCGGCGGAGACTGGTAGCGGTGCACGCCCGAAATGACGCCGTAGGTGACGGTCGGCTTGAAATCGGTGGCCAGCAGAAACGGATTGCCGATGGCAAAGCACCAATCGCCGGCGCGGACCTTGTCGCTGTCGGCCATTTCGGCGTGCGGAAAATCGTCGCGGCCCAGCAGCTTGATCAGGGCCACGTCGCCGGTCGGATCGATGCCCACGATGCACGGCGTCGTACAGCCGGCCGTCGGCCATGCCGCATTTCATGGCGTTGCCGGCTTCGCGGGTGACGTGAAAGTTGCTCAGTGCGTAGCCGTCCGGCGAGATCACCACGCCCGAGCCGCCCCCTTGTCCGTTGGCGGCAAACACCGCCACGGCAGAGCCGCTGGCCCGCTCGACCACCGCGACGCGATCGCGCTTCGGCCTCGAGCACGGCGGGATCGACGTCGGCGGCCGTCGCGGGGCGCGGCAGCCAGGCGGGCAGGCAGGCCAGCGTCAAAACAGCGGCCGCAGCGAAGCGGGCCAAAGCCGGTGGGAAGTGGACTGGCATCATTTGGTCATCCTGGCTTCGCATAAGTCGAGCACGTCCGCGACGTCCAGGTCAGCGCCGAAATCGACGAGGATGTCGATCCGTTTGACACCGGCAATATCCAAATCCAGCGCTTTGGCCGGCGTCGGAACCGCGAACCCGGCCTTCCCACAGCAGCTTCCGTCGCCGCGAATTTCCACCTGCACGTCGCCCCCCGGCCGCACCGCATCGTCGATTCCGACCAGGGCCTTGAAGCGGCGAAACCTGCCCGGCAAGCGAAAACCGACGTCCGTTCGCGAGTGCAGCGAAAGCCCCTTGGCGTAGGCTTTGCCGTCCAGCTTGAGCGGCAAGCCGTTCGAAACCCGACGTCGCGCCGCGGCTTGTTCGACTCGGTCAAGATGGGCAAATCCGCTCCGCGGCGGAAAGTAGGCCGCGAACTGGAACGTATCCGGCTCGAGTCGCTGAGGAATTGCGTATCTTGCCGCTCGAAAAGTCCAACCGCTCCAGGTTCGCGATCGGCTGCGATATTTTCAGTCCGGCGGGAGTGGTCAACGTCAACTGATCGCCGGCCGGTTCGACCGACTTGACTTGCCAGCGCGACCCGCCGCGATCGATCGCCTCCGCCAGCGGCTCCGCCAGTTCATCGCCGCTGGCGTGGTAATAAATCAGGCCTTCGACCTTGGGTCGTTTGACCGGAATCAGCTCTTTTTCCAACTCGAACTGCATCACCTCGTCGTCGACGTCGCCGAGCACGCCCTCCAGGTAGTCGAGCGCGCCTTGCTTGCGCACCACCAGCAAGTCGCTGGCCGCTTTGCCTTCCACGATCTGCAACCATTCTTTGGCCAGCTTGTCGTTGCGATCGTCGGCCAGGAACCGCACCCAGCGGATCCATTTGGTCGGCAACTCGATCGCGGCCAAGCCAACCAGCTCGATGCGGGCCGTGCCGCCGGTGACGAGATAAGCCACGGCGGCAATCTGCGAGCCGTCGACCAGCTCCACGCGGCAGGTTGCCTTGTGGTCTGGCGCCGACCGGCGGAGCCTGGCCCGGTTTGACCGAGAGCACGCTGGAGGTCGGCAGTTTTTCCGCGCCCGGCGGCGGTATCCAAGACCAGCGCTCGAGCGATCGAGCCCGACGAGCTCGCCCGTCAGTTGTTTGCCGTCCTGCGTTTCGACCGCACCGGCGACGCGGCCGCGGCACGGGCCGATGATCGGTGCGACGTCGGTCACTGCGGCCAGCGCGCAGCAGCGGCGCGGCAATTGCGCAGGGCGGACTGGCGGATCGTGACGCGGTCGGCTCATCGTTTGTCGGAGTCCTCGCTAGCCAGCTTGCGGAAATATTGCTCGATCACGTCGCGGTAATGGGCCGGAAAATCCTTGCCGATCTGCTGCAGCGCTTCCTGCGCGCTGCTTGGCCGGCAAATCGCCCCAGCCGCTCTCGTGGCCGATGTCTTTCTTGGTCACCTTGCCCGGTCCTTTGCCCCCCAGCGGCATGCTGTCGGGCGCCGGAGAAGACGAGCGGATGTTGCCCTGGGCGCCGGCGGCCGCCATGGCCGCCGCGGCCTGCGGCCTGCTTCTTCCATTTCCTCGATCAGCTTGTCGAGCGATTTGATCACGCCGTCTTCGACCTCGCGGACTTTGGGGCCGGCGCGGCCCAGGTCGAGCCGGCGGCGGATATCGTCCATGCGCCGGGCGATGTGGTCCAGCGAGTCATCTTTGAGCGGCGACAAGATCGGCCTGCATCAGCTTGGCCACCGACGCGTAACGCCGCGGAATCTCTTGCTCGCGCTCGAGCAACTTGGCGATGTTGTCGAGCCCCGGCTTCTTCTTCAGCGTGCGGTGGTAGACGACCGCCTGATAAAACAGCAGGCTGGCCGGATCGGCGACCTGGTCCGGCTGAAGCGGCTCGAGCTGATCGAGCGCCTCGTCGATCAGCTTCTCCTGCACCAGCCAGCGCCCGTAAAGCAGTCGCAGATTGTTCCTCTCGACCGCGGGCGTCTTGTCGTCGGACAAGAAAGCAAATTCCGGCAGCACGACTCGCTCGCGCGGCCGCGAACACAAGCTCGACCACTTCCCGCGCCCTGCGGGTCGAGCGTCGCCGAGGCTGGCCAGCAGCCGGTCGAAAATCTGGCTTGGATCGGTCCAGCCGTCGGCCTGGCTCCAGGACTCGTCGATCGCTTTGCCGAATGGCTTCGTCGACTGGCACCTGGGCGATCAGCGCCAGCAACTGCTCGCGTACTTGGACGCCGCTGGGCGTCTTCCAGGTGGCCTGCTGGGCAAACACCTGATCGGCACGCGCTTCGTGCGGCCGCGTCAGATTTGAGCTGCCGATAGGAATCGCGGCGGCCAATGCCGAGGGCCGTCAGCCAGGATGTTCTGAACCGGATCATTGATTCCTCCCTACGACGATGTCGCGCGTGATCGCGATAGATCCGCTGCTCGCGTTCGGCCAGACGCTTGAGCGCCGTGAGCAGCTCGGGCTGCTCGGCCTGTTCGGTCTTCGTCATTTCAGCATAACGTTTGGTCCGCTTGTTCACCCACATTTGCATGGACCGGATCATTTTGATCTCGGCCAATCGGGTCGACCAGCGGCGGCTCGCTTGGCTGGCCGCCCTGGCCGGGCATGGGCTTGGATTTGTTTCCGCGAGATCTTTCTGGGCTTTTTGCAGGGCGGCGATCATTTCCTCCAAGGCCACGATGATGTCTTCTTCGATCCCCTGGGTAATCTCGCCGACCTTGGCCTGGGCCAGTCGCACGACGACCTGCTCCATGTCGTCGCGCATGTCGCTCACGGCCTCGGGAAAGGCGACGGCCGTGCCTTCCTCGTGCAGCATGGCCAGCGCCTTGTCGGCCTCGATGACGATCTCCGGCCTCTTTGCGGCTCAAGCGGCCGGCTTCGATCTCGCTCGTCCCGGTCGCGGTCTTCGCGGGGCACCTTGGTCGACCCGCTTGGTGCCCTCGTAAACCTCGATCTGCAGCTGTCGAGCATTTTGCGGAAGCGGGCTTCGAGCATGGCCAGCATGCGGGCGACTCTCTTCCTCCCGCAATTGGCGAAGGATCGCTTCCAACTCGGCCTTGGCCAGTTCGAGCTCGCGTTTGGCCTCTTCTTGTTTTTCTACCGCATCGTTGCGTTTGGCTTCTTCCAATTTGCGGCTGGGCCTCGCGCATTTTTTGCTCGGCCTGCTTCCATGCGCTTTTGAGCCGGATTTTGGTCCTGTGGCCCGTCGGGCTGTTCGGCGCCCTCTTCGGCCTCGCCGCCGCCTTCTCCCTTGCCTTGACCCTTGCCCTTGGCCTTTCGCCCTGGCCCTTGCCCTCGCCTTTGCCTTCGCCCTTGCCTTCGCCCTTGCCTTCACCTTTTCCTTCGCCCTTGCCTTCACCTTTTCCTTCGCCCTTGCCTTCGCCTTTCGCTTCGCCCTTGCCTTCACCTTTCGCTTCGCCCTTGCCTTCACCTTTGCTTCGCCCTTACCTTCGCCTTTCGCTTCGCCGCTTACCTTCGCCTTTCGCTTCGCCCTTACCTTCGCCTTTCGCTTCGCCCTTACCTTCGCCTTTCGCTTCGCCCTTGCCTTCGCCTTTCGCTTCGCCCTTACCTTCGCCCTTCGCTTCGCCCTTGCCTTCGCCTTTTCCTTCGCCTTTTCGCGTTCGCTCTTGTCGCCATCGGCGGCCGGCTTGCCGCGCTTCGTTTTTCTGGATGTCGCGGGCCAGTTCGCCCGTCTTGCCGGCCAGTTCTCCTTGCTCGTCGCCGACTTGCTTGGCGTCGCCGCCGCCGGCCGTTTCGCCCTGCAGCTCTTTTTGCTCCTTGATGATCTTGTTGACGCGCTTGATGTATTCGCGGATCCGCTGCTTTTTCCGATTGGATGCGCTTGCTGCGGTCTTCGCTGAGCAGCAATTCCAGCAGCCTGGCCAGGTCCTGTGAACGCTCGTCCTGGGTCTTGACGCCGGCGACAGGCTGTCGTGCTGCGAGCAACTCGACCAATTGGCCGAATTCAGCGTCGATGCCGCGGTCGTTGGCTTGGGCCACGGCCTTGCGCAGCAGCGCCGCCCGGCGGGGATCGGTGGCGGCCGTCAGTTCGGCCATGCGAAGCAGTTTTTCCTTCAGCTTGTCGAATCGTTCGGCGATTTGCTTCTGCTCGGCTCGCCAACGAGGCAGCCGCTGCCGCTTTAGCCGGCGTGCCGGCGGACGAATCGTCGTCGGCAGCAGCGGTGCCTGGCCGCTGCCGCAGGCGAAAATCCACGCCGACAGCATCGCTAGCACAGGCCGCCGACCGATGACACGTCCGACTGATCATATCGTCCCTGCCTGCCGCGTTTAGGGTGCTCGGCAAGCCTTCCTTCGCGAACGTACTAGTCTGAGCAATTTTCCAGAGCCACGAGCGCCTGCCGCCGGCGGTTCATTCTTCCTCGAGTCAGATTTCGCAGCTTCTCTTTTTGCTTCTGTTTTGTCCGCTCGTTCGATGTTTTCTTGCGAATCGATGATGCCCCGCAGCATGTCGAGCACTTCGTTGAACGTCTCCAGTTCCACCATTTTACCGAGCACCAGCTTCATTTCGACCAGAATCGCGTCGGCCTGGGCGCAGGCCGCGGCCTGGGCGACCGTTGCCGGCCGCCGGATCGGCCAGCCGGGCCTGCAGCACACGCAATCGGCGTTCCAGTCCCGGGAACATCTCGCCGGAAATTCGCTTCAGCGGGTCGGCAATGCCGTCTTTGAGCCGCGTTTTCAGCTCTTCGGTGTCGACGCGGTTGTTGATCAACTCCTCGCGGATGCTGTCGAACGAGTTGGCCACGCCGAGGGTTTCGTCGGCGCTGCGCTGGCTGTTCTGCAGCGCTCGCTCGGCCTGCACGCGGCGGAGGCCAGTTGCGCGCTCGCGGCGGCTTGCGCATCCTCGCCCGCCGGCGGCGTGCGCCGCCGGCTCGGCCCGCCCGCCGGTTCGTCGCCCGGTTCGACAATTGTCTTGTCCTTGGCCGGAGTGATGACCTGGCCCTCGGCCGTTCGCCGGAGCACCCGCGGCTCGATCGCCTGCCTGCCGGCTCCGCAGCCGCCGGGCCGAATTCCATCCGGGCCAGCAGCGTTGCGGTTTTCGGTCACTTCCTGAATGATGGTTTCGAACCGCCGCCGCAGCAGCAGTTCGCGGGCTTCGAGCAGCGAGCCCGCAACTGTTCGGGCGTGACCACGTCGAGCACGTAGTGCTGGCTCGCTGCCCTCGTTCGGCGCGTCGCCCAGGGCGTAGCGTGTCGGCCGCTTCGGCGGCGAGGTGGAATTTTTGCTTGGGCACCAGCTCCAGCGTTCCGACCTCCAGCGCCTCGTCGAGCTGCCAGTCGGTCTTGACCGGCGATCTTGGCTTGGAAGGGCTGCTGGCGCGGCTCCCCGTCGTCGACGTGAAAGTCGAACCAGGCTTTGGCCAGGCCGTAATCGTCGGTGATCTCGCCGATCATCGGCAGCCGGGCATTGGCTGTGATCGCCGAGCCGATGCCGCGAACTGCACGCTGACTTGCGGCGCTTCGTCGGCCACGGCCAAGAGCGCCAGCCGCACCGGGTCGCGGCTGCGGATGCCGTCGGTGTCGAGCAGCGTGAAACGGAGCGTCTTGTCGCCGTCGAGCGAATCGATCACGTACTCGAAACTGCGGCGGCTGTCGGCGGGCCGATCGGCAAGATCGAACTTGTGCGTGATGGGCGTCTGGTCGTCGATCAGGTCGTCGATCTGCACCTGAACGACGTCCTTGTTGGTTTGACCCTCGATGGTGACCCGCGTGCCGCGCGGCAACTGCATGGCCCCGGCCACGGGAATGTCGCGCGGCGCGCGATTCATGTAGGCGGGATACTCGCAGTGCAGGATCATCTGGCCAACCGTGGGGCTGTCGACCACGTCGAGATAATAGGGTCCCTGTCGATCGTCGCCGCCGCGGACGTAAAACTCGACCGGCGTCAGCACGTCCTTGAACGTGTAGTTGTAGTTTTGAAAATCGTCTCGTCCCGGGACGGCCTGGCCGGAGCGGCTCATGTTGTCGCGGCCCCGCGCCCCGCCTTGCAGGTAACGGATTTCGACCAGTTCCGGCACCTCGCGCTCGGCGCCGGCGTCGGCCTTGACGAGCAAGTCGAAATCCGCGCCGCGGGCGAGCTTGATGCGGCGGGCAGCGTCGAAGCCTTCGACCGTGAGTCGCGTCTTGCGGGGCCAAAGTTCATCGGAAAGCATCAGATTGCGGCGGGCCCAGGTGCCCAGCGCGTCGGAAGCCCGAACGCCGAAGGCCAGCACGCTGGCCACCAGCACCACCGCCAGGGCGCGCGGCGAACCAGGGGTCGCAAGTCGAACACCTGCCGCAAAGGCAAATCGGCGATCCGGGCCAGCGCGTCCTGCTGGGTGTGGACGAGCATTTCGGGATTGAATTCGACCGCATGATCCGGGGCTTCGGCCAATTCGACCGTGGTCAGCAGGCTGTCCTGGAATTGGCCGAACTTGCGCTCCAGCAGCACGGCCATGCTGCGGTCGGCCAGGTGCACGAACGCCCGCCGCAGGATATAGCGGACCAGCACCCAGGCGAGCGCGAGTCGCGGCCGCCACGAGCAGCAGCACGCGCAGCGGCGCCGGCGGCTCGAACATCCAATCGAAACCCAGGCTGAACCAAAAGCTGGCACCCAGCACGATCAGCACCAGGCGCTAACCCATCGGCCCAGACATAGGCCCGGATCGAGCGGCGCAGTTGCCCCAGAACCGATTCCAGGGTCGGCTCCAGGCGCAGGGTTCGTTCTTGGTTCGGTGACGGTGCTCATGCGAGTTTCGATAGCCGGCGAATGGTCCACTCCAGGAATAGCGCGCCGCAGATCACGCTCAGCAGCACCCACATCCAGCGCTCTTCGAATTCCAAGTCCTTCACGCCCGCCAGGTAAGTCACTTCGGTGCGATCTTTGAGCTGGCTGGCGACCTCGGGCATGCCGCTATGGCCGAGCACCGACTCGGCCCCGACGTAATAGATGCCGCCGGTCCGCTTGGCCAACTCGCTCAGCAAGGCGTCGTTGCGCTGCGGGTTCTCGCGTTCCAGGTCGGGCACTTTCACCTGGACCCGCCGCGTGAGCGGTTCGTCGTCGCTGCCGGGCACCGCCAGCTCCAGCCGGTACGTTCCCTCTTGCAGGGCGGTGAACTGGCCGGCGAACATGCCCTTGCGGTCGGGATCGGCGGCCAGGACCAGGCTCTGCACGGTGCTATCCGGGCGGACGATCTGCAAGGTGACTTGCGGCGCGTCGAGCGGCTCGAACTGCGAATTGCTCAATTGGGCCCGCACGACCACCGTGCCGCCGAGCAAGTATCGGTCGCGGTCGACCAGCAGCATGCCGCGGCTCGATCCGACGAGCAGCCGGCCTTGCGACACGTGGCGCATGAGCTTGGTGTAAAACTGCTCGAAGTACGACTCCTCGATCGCCCGCAGACGCCACATCTCGCCGCTGCCCAGGTAAAACACCCGGCCCGAGCCGTAAAACTGGCCGGCCATGTAAACCGGCAGCTCGCCGCTGTTGGCGCGTTTCCGGATCGGAATAGCGGGCGTAGACCGTGGCGCCCGGCTTGGCACATGCACGCCGTAATAGCCGAACACGCCGGGGAACGAAGCCCAGGCTTGTTGGCTGGCCGGACCGCTGTCGGCCAGCCAGAGGAATTCGGCCTCGATCCCTTCGCGGGTGAAATCCAGCGGCCAGGGCGTTTCCGATCCGAAGCGGCCCTCTTCCATCAGGGCCAGCCGCCGATTGAACTCGACCGGATAGAGCGAGCGCATCTTGGACATCTTGGCGTCCTGGGCCCAGTGGTCGGTCTCGACCGGCCCGGCGATCACGATCATGCCGCCGGCCTTCTCGGCCACCCAGCGTTCCACCAGGTCGAGCTCGTCCGCGTCCAGCTCGAGCCAGTCGGGATCGAAGCCGACGAGCGCAGTCGTATTCGAACAATTCCTGCGGCGAGGACGGGAAGTCCTCGAGAATCTGCATTGGCATCCTGCGAAATGCCGGGCCTGGCGCCGACTGCAAGACAGACGTCGACGATCACGTCCTTGTCGCGGCGGAGCAGGTTGCGCAAAAACGTGTACTCGCGCGTCGGGCCGCTGGCGACCAGCAGCACCCGGGTCTTGCGGTCGACGATTTCCACGTCTGCTTCCTGGGTGTTGTCGGCTGGCGTTGTTGTCTTCCGGCGGTGCTTTGACCTCGACGCGGAAACGTGCGCCGCCCCACGTCGCCGGGAGTAATCTCGAACTTGACCGGCACGACTTCGGCGCGGTTGCCCAGCGTGACGCGTTCGGTGCCCTCGACCTTGCCCTGCTGATTCTTGCCGGCCTCGCCGGCCGGTTTGGACGTCAGCTCGACCGTGACGGTGCGGCCGCTCAGTTCCTGCGATTGCAAATAGCCGGTGACGTTGAAACTGTCGCCCGGATAGGCCCGGGTCGGCGCGATGAAATCGCTGATCCGCACGTTGGCCGGCCGCCTGTCCGAACCGATGCCGACCGTGAAGACCGGGATCTTGGCGTCGCGGGCGGCGTCGATGGCCGCCTGCGCGTCGCTGCCGGCATTCTGCCCGCCATCGCTGAACAGCACGATACCGGCTACCGGCATCGAGCGTTCCTCGTTGATCAGGTTGCGCACGGCTTGTCCGAGCCGGGTTTCGCTGCCTTGCGGGAGCAGCGCCTGCTTCCAATCGACGGCGTCGGCCGCGGCGGCGGCTTGAGCGGTTTCGGCATCCGTCGGCAGCGCGGCACCGGCCGGCGGATTGCCGTCGGCATGGAGCGGCAACTTGGCCAACGAGACAATGCGGCTGGTGTCGGTGTCGAAACGTGCCAGGATCACGTCGTTGTTCTGTCGCAGCTTGCTGATCAAGCCGCCCGCGTCGAGGACGGCGACAACCTGTTCGAGCCGATTGGGCGTAGCGGGCACGCTCGACGAGTCGGAATCGTGCAGGCCCATGCTCAGACTGGTATCGACCAGGACGATCGCCCGCGAGTTGTGGATGACTTTGCGTTCCGAGCGTTTTTCCAGTTCGAGAAAATACGCCAGCACTCCCAGCAGGGCCAGCAGCCGCAGGCCCAGCAAGAGCACGCCCACTCCGCGCCGTAGTTCGACGCTGTCGCGACGATACATATAGCCGACAAAGGCCACGATGGTCGCGCAAACCAGGCCCAGCAGCAGGTAATGCCAGCGCTCCGTGAATGACTGCAATTGCTCGAAGTCGTAGGTGGTGCGCGTCGTCGTTTGAGCCAGCAGCAAAAGTTCCATCAGCGCGCACCTCCGCCGAGGGGCGCAAGGGGCATGGCGGGCCGGCTGGAGGCGGTTCGAGCCTGGGCCGTTCGCAGCGGGGCCGGATGGTAGCTGGCCGAGTAAGCCAGCACCTGTTCGGCCAACAGCATGGCCACCAGCAACATCAGGAAGTACTTGCCCAGGTTGGGACCGGCCAGCCGATCGGCGTCGTACACCAAGTCTGCCGCTTGTTGATAATGGTATTTGATCCCGCCCAGACGCTCGGCAAGCTGCGGACCGTCGAGCCGCGCAAGCGCGCCTTCGGCCGGGTCGACGTTGAAGGCGAAACGGCGCGAGTCGACCTGGCCGCTGCTTCGCTCGGCCAATTGGGCCTCGTAGACGCCGCTCGTCCAGGTGTCGTCCAGCACCGCCGTCAGCTCGGTGGAGGTTGCCGCCGCATCGACGGCCAGCGTGCCGCCGCCCTGGTCGGGTGGAAACACGAACCGCACTTGCGGCTGGAACTCGGCGATCGGCATTTCCACCGTGAGCGGATTGCCCACCAGGTGCGCGTGATCCGCGTGCCGAGGCTCGGCGAGATAGGCCTCGAGTTCGAGCATGGCCACCACGTAGCTCGGATTGTTGCGGCCCCAGTTGTTCCAACTGCCTTGTGCCGTTTCGACCGGCGCCGCCTTGGTCAGGAAGGCCACGACCCGGCCGTCGCCGAATCGGCGTTCGACGGCCAGCGGAGCGCCGGTGCGGAGCCGGGCGATGACCTGCGTGGTGGAATCGGACGGCGGCGTCCAGCCCTTCTGCGCGGCGAAGTACCGCTCGACCACCACCGTGCTGATGAAACTGTTTCGCTCGCCGGCAAAGATCGAAAAGATCGGGTGATCGATCACTTCCAGATCCGGAGCCTTATCCAGCCGATCGACCAACAGCTCGGTGGGCCCGGCCAGCGGCAGCGGAAACAGTCCCTCGCCGTCGCGGTAAAGATGCTTGTTGATGAAATCGGCTTGGGACAATTCGCCCAGGAAGAGTCCGACTCCGCCGCCGCTCCGCACGTAGGCCTCGAGCGGCTCGATTTCGGCCGGATCGAGCCGGTCGACGTTGAGCAGGAATATGCTGTCGTATTTGTCCAGGTCATGATCGCGCAGGAAGCGCGGCGACTCGACCAGCGGACTCAAACCACTCTTGGCATTTCCGCCGGGCGCCAGGGCCGAGGTCAGGAACAATGCATCCTGCGCACGTGGGTCGCCGTCGATCACCAGTACCGGCACGGCGGCCGACACGTCGACCACCGCATAACGAACGTCGTCGGCAGCGACGGCGTCAGCCTGCAGGCGAGCGGTCACCTGGTGCTGGCCGGCCGCGGCGAAGACGACCGGAAAACGCCGCTTGACGACCTTGCCGCTGGGAATTCGTTCGATCACCACGGCCGGCCGCGTGGCGCCATCCTCTTCGAGCAGCACCGAAACGTCGCGGGCTGGCGATGGGCCGAAGTTGGCCACCGCCACTTCCATCCACAGCGGCACGCCGGTCGCACGGGGGCCCGTGCCGGCCTGCAAGCCCGCGATCGCCAGATTGCCGTGGGCCTCGTCCACGCAATTGACCAGTTGCAGTTGCGAACCCGATTCCTGCAACCGCGCCAGGCTCTTGCGCAAGACGGCCGGATCGTCCCACTCCTTGGCGCGGAAGTCGGAAATGATGTAGACCACGCGGTCTTCGAAATCGCGTTTTTGCGCTACGCGGTCGATCGCTTCCAGCGCTTCGCCGGGCGTGGCCGCCGTTTGCGAGGGATGCAGGGGGGCCAGAATCTTGGCCAGGCGATCCTTGAAACCGACGGACAACGGCTCTTCGAGCATGTCGGTCTGGGTGCTGCGGCCGCCGCTGCCGGCCTGCGAAAAGCGCAGGATCGTGAACGCCTGAGGATTATCTTGCCGGGCGGCCTGGTCGGCCAATCGCCCGATGACCTGCTTGGCCTGATCGAACGCGCTGGTGTTGGCCCAGCGGTCGGACATTGAGAAGCTGTCGTCCCACAGCACGATATGATGCGTCTTGGTTTGGCCCAACAAGGCGGTCCACTGGTTGCGCGGCTGAGCCAGCATTAGGATTGCCGCGGCGACGGCGGCAATTCGCAACAGCAGCAGCAACAGTTGCTTGAGGATGATCCAGGTCCGGTGCCGCTTCTGGCTGGCCAGCAGAAACTCCATGGCCGCCCACTTGACGCGGCGATGCCGCATCATGTTGATCAGATGGATCAGGATCGGCACGCCCAACAGCGGCAGACCCCAGAGCAGCGATTCGTGGACGACGGGAAACATCAGTTTTTCGAGTGCATGCCCAAGCGGTGGTTCAGAAAAGCGGCCAGCGCCGCGTCCAGCGGCTGGCTGGTTCGCAGCAGAGCGTAGTCGACGCCGTTCTGGGCGCAGCCGCGGCGGACCTCGGCCAGGAATTCGCCGATCGCCTCCAGGTAGCCCTCGCGCAGGGCGCGCGGATTGCAATTCAGGTTTTCCGGCAATTCGAGTCCCTCGAAGCGCGTCGGCCCGTTGAACGGAAAATCGAGTTCGTCGTCGTCCATGACGTGGAACACCAGACGTCGTGCCCTTGCTGGCGGAGCAGCTTGATGCCCCTGCAGCAGCGATCCGCGGTCGGTCAGCAGGTCGGACACCAGCAGCATCAGGCCTCGCCGCGGATAGCTCTCGGCCACGCCGCGCAGGATCGGCGCCAGGTCGGTCTTTGTGCGGCCGGTTCGGAGACGCTCAAGGCCTGAATGATCGCAGTCAAATGATTGCGTTTGGTCCGCAGCGGCACCTTGGCGCGGATGGTCTCGTCGAAAGCCACGCAGCCCACCGCGTCCTGCTGCCGCAGCAGCAGGTACGCCAGGCAGACGGCGATCGTGCAGCCGTACTCGTACTTGTTCAGCGGCCCCGAGCCGTACTGCATGCTCTGCGAGACGTCGACCAGCAGCGTCGCACCGCAGGTTCGTGTCCTCTTCGAACTGCTTGACGTAGAAGCGGTCCTGCTTGGCCCAGACTTTCCAGTCGATGTGGCGCAGGTCGTCGCCGGTCGTGTACTCGCGGTGCTGCAGGAACTCGACCGACTGGCCGAAGTAGGGGCTGCGGTGAATCCCCGACAAAAAGCCTTCGACGATGTGCCGCGCCCGCAGCTCGAGCCGCGAAATCCGGGCAATTGCTTCAGGATGCAAAAATCTTTTGGAAGCGGGCATCGCGCGTCAGCTCGTCCTCTTTGGTCGGGGTGATGGCCAGCAGCCGGTCGACGATGTCGTCCGGCGTGACTCCTTCGCTCTCGGCCGAGAAATTGACCACCAGCCGATGCCGCAGCACGGGCTTGGCCAGCGCCTGGATGTCGTCGGTCGAAACGTGCGTGCGGCCGTGCAGCAATGCCCGGGCCTTCGCGCCCAGGATCAGGAACTGCACGGCCCGCGGGCCGGCGCCCCAGCTCAACTGGTCCTGCACGAAATCGGGCGTGCCGAGCTTCGCCGACCCGTGTCTGCCGGACCAGCGACAGCGTGTAGCGGATCACGTGGTCGGTGACCGGCACTTCGCGCACGATCCGCTGCAGTTCGATGATCTCTTCGGCCGTCAGCACCGGCTGATCTAGTCGGTGATGGTGCTGGTCGTGCGGCGGGCGATTTCGAACTCTTCGTTGAAGTTCGGGTAGCGGACGAAGACCTTGAACATGAAGCGGTCTTGCTGCGCTTCGGGCAGCGGATAGGTGCCTTCCTGCTCGATCGGATTTTGCGTGGCCAGCACGAAGAACGGATCGGAAAGCTTGTGCCGCACGCGGCCCACCGTGACCTGCCGCTCCTGCATGGCCTCCAGCAGCGCGGCCTGGGTCTTGGGCGGCGTGCGATTGACTTCGTCGGCCAGGATCACGTTGGAAAACAGCGGCCCTTCGAGGAAGCGGAATTCGCGGCTCCCGGTGGTGCGGTTCTCCTCGATGATCTCCGTGCCGGTGATGTCGGCCGGCATCAGGTCGGGAGTGAACTGGATGCGGCTGAACGACAGATTCAGCGCCCGGCGACAGCGTGCTGATCATCAGCGTCTTGGCCAGCCCCGGCACGCCTTCCAGCAGGCAATGGCCGCGGCTGAAGAGCGAGATCAACAGTTCTTCGATCACCTGGTCTTGGCCGACGATGACCTGGGAGAGCTGCTCGATGATGCGTTCTCGGGCCTGGCCCAGTCTACGAATGGACGAATCGTGTGCGTCAGATCGGTCATGAACGGGGTTCCTCAAGGAAGCAATCGAAAAAGGGTGGCAGTGCGAGCCGGGCGGGCCAAAACTCGCGGCGAAGCGAATGCGCCCAGGCGGCAGCGAGGCCACGACGAGAAGTTGGACGGTTGGCGGAGGAATTGACGTCGTTGGTGTTGTGCAAGGCTGCGTGGGTTGGCTGCGAGTCGGTGGCAGATTGCCGGGTCTGCCGCCGCGGGGGGAATTCGATGGAAATCAGCGTTGATAAATCGGCAGGCCCCGGTTTCCATTTGCAGGATGGTGAGGTTGATGGCGGTGGTGTAGATCGGACCGATGTAGCCCTGATTCCAATGAGCCTGCTTGCCGTTGTCGGTCGCTTCGGCAATCAGTCTGTTGACGACCTTGTCGCGGTAGTTTTCCCACTCTTGCCCGCCCTCGCGGTATTTCACCTGGGCGTAATAGTAGTGGGCGTAGTGCCAGTGGCCGAAGCCCTGATTGGAAATGTCGCCGAGGTTGGTCTCGCAATACTTCAGCAGCTTGGGAACGTACTCGCTGTCGTACTCGCCGGCATTGAACAGGCAGGCGATGGCGGCGGCCGAAATGGCCGGGCGGCCGCCGCCCCCTTTGGAACTGTATTGTACGCCGCCGTCCGGCAGCGTGCATTTGCGGATATATTCGCATCGCCTTGTCGATGATTTCCTTGGGCACGGGAATGCCGGCGTTGCGGCAGCCGCGCAGCCCCTGCACCTGGGTGATGGTGGTCGAGCCCTCGTCGAAATCGCTACCATCCTTGGCACTGACATATCCCCAGCCGCCGGCCGCCGTCTGCGCTTCGCCGGTAAATCGGACGCGCCCGGGTCAAGACGTCGATCAGTTCCTTGCGCCGCGGTCTCGTCCTCTTCCTCGCCCAACACCTGCGACAGGAACAGCATGCGAGTAGCCGTGCCCGTAGGTGTAGCGGTCGTCGCGCAACGGATCGCCGATCAGGCCGTTGGGCCGGCTGCGGGTGAGCAGATAATCGACGGCCAGGCGGATGTTCTTGGCGTACTTGCCTTGCGTGGTGGTCGAGCCTTCGGCCAGCAGGGCGACGCCGGCCAGGGCCGTCATCGACGTGGGATAGCGGCCGTCGTTGGCGTTCCAGTGTCCCAGGCGCGACTGCGTGGCGGCCACCCAGTCGAGCCCGTGCGAAACGATCTTGGCGGTGCGCGGATCCAGCTTTTCGGCCGCCAGCGGCCGCGGCATCCCCCACAGACCGGCCGCCAAAGCGGCCAGCACGAGCATTCTGCCAATTTGCATCAAGCACCTCTCCCCCTATGTGAGTGCCCCGGCGGGCGATTTTGTTCAGGCAGCCCGCCAGGGCGGTAGGGCCAGCAGCGGCACTGGCACATCCGCGACACTGGCAAACCGCGGCATGGCGCACCGCGTTACAGGCACACCGCGGCGCTGGGCCAGCCGTGGCCTCAATCGTCGTCGCTGTCGAGATCGTTCGGGTTGGTTTGCTTCTCGACGGCCCGCTTGATGGCCCCGCCGATCGCCCCCAGGATTCCCTTCTTGTTGGCCTGCGCCTGTTCCTCCTTGGTCGGCAACGGGTCGGTGGTCAAGCGAAAGGTGATGGTTTTGTTCGGCAGCATCAGCGACACCGTGTCGGTCTGATGATCGGCCGTGATTTCGAAATTGCTGATCACGGTCCGCAAGTCGTCGTTGGTGTAAACTTTTTGGCCGTTCCGCTTGTCCAGGCCGAGCACCGCAGTCCGGGTTTCGTGCTGGCCGACGCCGTTGGCCGTGTGCCTGTGGCTGAGGAAAAACAACAGCGGCACTTCGCTCGGTTGAGTCAGCACCAATCCCTGCTGCTTGACCTCGCACGGCTCGGGCCATTGCTGCCGCGACGGCTCTTCTCCGCTGCCACGGGCGAACGCATAGACCCAACCGTTGACGATCGGGTTGTTGAGTCCGCCCGGCGCCGGCTGAATGTTGACGTTGGCCTGGACGTTGGTCGGCGGCGAATTGGTGATCAGCAAGTATTGGGTTGCGTTGCCGAGCAGGTAGATTCCGCTCAGGGCGTTCTCGGGCTTGAGCTTGTCTTCGGCGATTTTCTTGCCGTCGCTGAGCCGGGTCAGCACGAAATGGCCCGAGGGCTCGAGCACGCCGACCGCATCGTTGGCCACGACCGCGCCCTTGGCGCCGGCGTCGAACGCCTGGGACCAGACGTCTTTGCCGGTCCAGGCGTCGCGCAGCGAAACGACTTGCTTGCCGTCCTTCGTGTCCCAGACGAGCACGTTCCGCCCGACGGTCGTCATGCGTTGCTCCGGGGGCGCACGGGGCGACGGCCCAGTAATTCGCCGTCGAGGGCCCGCACGACCAGCGCCTCGCCGCCGTCCGGCGGAGCGACGAACAACAACTCCTCGTCGCCGAACACGTCGCTGCCGACCGGCACGTTCTTGCGCGTCCACATGACGTCGCCGGTCAGCGGATCGGCACAGGTTAGTTCGCGAAAGCGCTGGAAACAGACGCCGTCGAAATTGACCGGTCCCATGCTGCCGATCAGCCGGCCGTAGGCGTCTTTGGCGACGAATCGCGGCAGCCCCCAGGGCACGTTGACCGGAATCTGGTGGAATCCTTGTTGGACCTGCACGCCGGGAACTTGTTCGTTGAGGTCCTGCGACCAGAGCACGCGGCTGCCCCCCTCGCCGCCCCGCAGCGTGTCGATCGCCAGCACCTGGTGGCCCATCCAGAGCAGCAGCAAATTGCCGTTCACGCTGACGTAATTGAGCGCCGGGTTATTGAAGCCGTTGACGCCGTTCCAGCCGTAGACGCGGCGACTGCCGGTCTCGTGCAGCACGGCTTTGAAGCGTTCGTTGCCCAGGCCGTCTTCGCCCACGATCGTTTGCTGTTGCGGTTCGAGCGTGACGTTCATGTCACTGAAGAACGGTCCGGTCTGGCCATGAATGTTCAGATCGAACGAACGCTGATGGTGGGCCGCGCTGAGCGTGCGGCTGCCGCCTTCCTTGGGCACGACCCGACCGGCCGGCCAGGGTTTGACGCCGGCGAGCAGTTTGCGCACCGGGCCGTCGGCCGGAAGTCCTTCGGCCAACTGCTTGCCCGTCTTATTGTCCAGGCAGACCACGTCCGCCAGCGGGCCGGAAAGTTGCCGATAGTAAATCACGGCCAGCTCGGGCCGCCGCGCCTCGTCGAACAGCGCCGCCAGCCGGGCCACGGCCGCTCGGACCGTCGTTTCCTGGGGCGAGCTGCTCCAATCGCCGCAAGATCAACTCGCGCTCCATCAACGAACCGCCGGCCAGCGCCGACAGCAGACCCTCGCGGGCACGATCGGCCAGCGGATGCGTGCCGAACACGCGGAGGAACTTGCGCAGCTCGGGGGGCGATTTGGCGTCCAACGCCACCAGCAGCCGCTGGGAAACGCGCTCGTCCATTTGCCGCTGCTCGTCGGCCGTGGCCCGGGCACGCAGGTCGGCCAGCTCGGCTTGCAACCAGCGCTCGGCGCCGGACCGACAGCGATTCGTCGACCGCTTCGGGCTCGGGTCGCTCCGGCTCCGACTTGCCTTCGGCGCCGGGTTCGTCGAGCAGCCGCAGGTAATGGTCGAAGGCCGGCAGCGTTTCGCCCGACTTCTTCAACCCCACGGCGACCAGTCGCAGGTACGTGTGGCGCTGGTGTTTTTGATCGATGAGTTTTTCCAGTTCGGCCGCCTTGGCTCGACTGCCGGGGAAATCGGTTCGCAAACCGTCGAGCAGGCTGTCGACCAGCAGATCGCGCGTGCGGTCCTCGGAGTCGAGTTCGTACGAACGGCGGAACAGCTCGATGGCCTCGGCCAGCTTGCCCTCGTCCAGCTTGATTTCTCCCAGGCGAGTGATCGCCTTGGGATCGTCGGGCGATTGACGGAGTTTTTCGGTGACCTCGCCTTTGAGCAAGTCGAGTTGATAGAAAGCCTCGACCGCGTCGGCGCCTGGGAGATGATCTCGCCGTGATGGCAGATCAAATTGCCCGGCACTTCACCCAGCCGCGATTTGGCGCGGCTGACGATCTCGCCGGCGGCCAGGTCGATTTCGGCCACTTCGGCGGACGACAGGGGGAGGAAATAACGATGCCCGCTGTAGAAGCCCCGGCCGCTGGGCATGCTTCCCGTGGGCAGATCGAACGACCAGATGAGATTCGGCTTGCTGGTTTTGGCGTCGAGCTCGGTCAGGCTATAGGCCGCCATCTGGTTGTGTCCGACCAGGATCACGTGGCCGGCGTCGACGCAGGCGACATACAAGTTGTTTTCCCGCTCGAATTTCCACTTCACGTCGCCGTCGATGAGATTCAGGCAATAGATCTGGTCCGACTCGATCGGGGTGATGAGCACTCGGCCGTCGGCGATGGTGACCATGCCGTCGACCCAGCGGTCGCCGGCCGATGCGCCGTTCGGCGCCGGGAAACACGCCCATCCGCAGCGCATTGAGCCGGTTGACATTGCCCTGCTGGCCGCGCGGATACTGATAACCCCAAAGCAGCGAACGGCTGGTCAAATCGACCGCCACGACCGCGCCGGCCGAGGTCGGGCAAACGAGGACTCCGTCGGCAAACGACGGCGAAGCGCCGCCGGCGCGGCGTTCCGGATCTTGCGAGATGTTCTGCTCGACCACGCACAACTGCTGGGACCAGTCGAGCTTGCCGGTCTTGGCCGACAGCACCACCAGGCGAATCTCCTGCCCCTTCATTTCGGCCATGGCGTACAGCCTGCCTTGCAATGCCAGCGGTGGCCCCAGGAAGAACGCTTCGGCCAGTTTGGGCTCGTCCTCGCCGTTCGGGCCACCCACTTCCCACTTCAGCTTGCCTTCGGTCTTCAGTTCGCGCGCCGCCAGCCGATTGTAGGTCTTGGGAAAGGGTATCTGGCGTTGACCGCGGGGCAGGATCACGGCCGGTCCGCCGCCCGATCCGAGCCCGAGATCCTCGACGAAAAAGATGCAATCGCCGTCGCTGGTCAACGTGCCGTAGGTGGGATCGTCCCAAATGCGCTGGTCGAGCCACTGCGTTTTCTGCGGCATCTGGCCAAATTGCGGCTGCGCGGGCCCGCCCATGGAAAGCAGCTGATCGAAGGAGTCATCGGCGAACGGCTCGGCTTCCCAGATCAGCTTGCCCGTCTCGAAGTCGACCGCCAGCAAGCTGCGCGAATTGCGCATCAAAATGACATTGCCGATGGCCAGCGGATGCATGCTGGGCAATGCGGCCAGATCCTGGCCGAGATAGGCCCCGCGCAACTGACCGATCAGTTTTTCGATTTCCGGATGATGGGCCACGCGGACGCGCGAGCGCGGGTTGAGCAGCGGCCGGCTGCCGCGCACGGAGCCGTTGCGACGGGCATCGCCGCGATACATCAGCCAATCGTCGGCGCTGACGGCGGTCTGGGTTGCCGTTCGATCTCCCATTTTTTCGTCCAGCCAGGCCAGGGCCTGCGAATCGTCGCGAAACCATTTCGCCGGTTTGCCGCCGATCCGCAGCTCGACCTGGGGCCGCTGATTCTTCGAGCGCGATCAACGTCACCTGTGCCCGTTCCGGCATCCCGGCCCGCAGCCAGGAGCTCGCCAGGTACAGCGACAGCATGGGCTCGAATCGCCCCGTCGTTTCGCTGGTGGCCTGCAAGCGCTCGAGCAGCAGGGCGGCCGCCAAGGGCCGGCCATGGTCGAGATGATTGCGCGCCAAGAGCAGGGCCGCCTCGGCCCCGGCCTTGGTATAGAAGAAGCGCCGCGAGACCTCGGCCAGCGCGGCTGGATCGCCCGCCGCGGAGGCCTCGTCCAGCATCCGCCGGGCCTTGGCGCCGAACTGCAACTCGTACGATTCGCGTCCCTCGGGGGGCAAGGCGGCGATCAAGCGGCCGGATTCGGCCTTCAGGCTGCGAAACACCGTTTCGCCCGCGTCGGGGCGGAAGAAATAATCGTCGGAGCTATCGAGCAGCGACCCCAAGTAGCGCACGGCCTCGCCGTAGCGCTTGGCCTCGGTCATCTCCTTGGCCAATTCGAGTCGCCGCTTGGCCGTGCGATCGGGGGGCAGAAACACGCCCTCGATCAAGTCGTCGTCCGAGGCCCCCTGCGCCTGAAACGGATTCGCGCGGTTCGCGCGACCGCGCATTTGCCGTCCGTTGATGATGATTTGCGCGTCAACGGCTCGATCTTCGAACGTCACGAGCCAAACGAGTGTCGCCGCGACCACGGTCGCGACCAGCGATTTGAGCCATCGATCCATGATGCTGCTTTGTCCTTTTTGCGTTCGTGGATGGTCCGGCCGGCATTCCAGCCCGGCGGATCGACCGATCGACTGCGTCAAGTTCGCGGCGCTGCCGTTGCCGCGCCCCTGTCACTGCACCCCTGTCGCTGCGCCCCTGTCGCTGCGCCCGCCCCCGTCAGGCTTTGCCCAGGCTGCAAAGCCGCTGGTACTTAGTAGCCCCACGGCCTGCGGAAGTTCATGGCACGGGGCCGCGCACACCGGAGCCCGACCCTTTAGCCTAACGTATGGATGGGCCCAAGTCGACCAAGCCGGCCCAACTTCCTGGCCGCCCAACTGCTTTTCTGCAATGGGTTTAGCGGCCTACGGCCGGCGAGACCATCCCCCAAGCCTGGGCGGTTCGTGGGACTGAGCGGCCAAAGAGATCCGTTCGCCGCCGGCAGCCAACTCAGCAGCGCCGGGGGCTTTCTACCCACAGCGCTGGCTCGCCGCATCGTGCTGCGTATGGGTGGCTGCGCGATCGCCGGCCGCCCGGCCGGGGGCGGAAACCCGCATTTTTGCGACGAATTGCGGGGATTTAGCGGTTTTGTGGCTTGCAATTTTGGTGTTCTCGATTTTAATCATCCCGTTGCCGCACGGCGGACGGACAAAATCTGCCGTAGAAAGCCCACACTGTTCCCTTTTGAAAACCCGCAAGGAGGGTGATGGATTATGGCGAAAGCCCCAGCGACGGCCGCAAAAAAGGCACCGTCAAAGTCGGAAGTCACGAACAGCATTGCCGAGGTCACTGGACTGTCCAAAAAGGAAATCGGCGAAGTCTTCGAAGCCCTAGCCGGCGAAATCAAGAAATCGCTTGGCAACAAAGGCCCGGGCGTGTTTGCCATTCCCGGCCTGGTCAAGATCGAGCAGAAAAAGGTTCCGGCCCGGCCGGCCAAGAAGGGCGTTCCCAATCCCTTCAAGCCGGGTGAGCTGATGGACGTTCCGGCCAAGCCGGCCAGCACCAAGATCAAGGTGCGGGCACTCAAGAGCCTGAAGGACATGGCCTAAGCCAGTCTGCGCCTGAGACAACTCAGGCCACAGCGGTTCGCGTTTGCATTGCGCATGGGGAACGTGGCAAAGTTATGCCCGAGAACCGTGCGCCGGTGCAAGCAGCCGGTCGGCGAGCACAAAGCCGCCCGCTGAACCCTGGCGCCCGGGTCATCGGCCCGGCGCGCACGGTGGTTCGGCGGGCGGCTTGTTCTAATTCAAGTGCGCTCTCGGCCGCTCGTTCTCTTTTTCGCTCTCGGCCGGCGAGCTTACTTTCGCAGCTTGGAGAGCGTCGTTTTCGCCAAGTCCTGCTTGAAGCGATCGGAATTGGCCCGGCAGAGGCGATTGATTGCCGCAATCGGGCGGCGGTGCTTTGCCCGCACTGGCTCGAGCACGCTCGGCTCCGGCGGGGATTCGACCGCATTGACGACGTCCAACAGGGTGATCGCGCTGGGCAGTTTTGCCAGTGTATAGCCCCCCGACGGTCCGGACGTGCCGACGAGCAACCCGGCATCCACCAGCCGCCGCAGCACGCGATACAAAAAGCGGGGCGGAAACTTGCAATCGCGGGCGATGGTCGCCGCCGTGACGGGCCCTTTCCGCCGGGTGTCCTCGATTTGCAGCAGGATTCCTACGGCATAACTGACCGAGCGCGTGAGTTTCATGGTGCCTCCCGCTGCGGCTTGCTACCTTGCTACGCTGTCTTCGGGCGACCTAGGCACAATTCCAAGGCATACTACGGGCAGAGTCAAGCCGGTCGCCGCTGCGGCCAGAGCGGATCCGGCGAAAAAAAGAGCCCCGCGATCCATCGCGGGGCATAGACGTTTTGGCGCGGCCGTTCTTAACCATGGTGCCGCGGGCCGTCCTGGCAACGCGGCCCATAATAGCCGAGGCCGACAATTCCTCCAATAAGCTAGCAACCCCTTTTCCCGCAAACTTTCCTACGGTTGGTTTGCTCGCTAAGTTCGATACGAGGCACGAGCAATAAAATAAAATTACCGACGACTTCGCCCGGTCGGGCCGCACGCGCAGCGCCACGGCGTGTTCTCCGACCGCGGATCCAGCAATCCCGCCAGGCGACCACTTCAGAGCCTAGGAACCCTCGATGCAAAGCAAACCGTTGGGCAATTCCGGATTGCAACTCTCGCGGATCGGCTTGGGCACTTGGGCCATGGGCGGCGGCGACTGGAAATTCGGTTGGGGGCCGCAAGACGATCGGGAATCGATCGCAACGATTCACCGGGCTCTGGCCTTGGGCATCAACTGGATCGACACGGCGCCGGCCTACGGTCTGGGTCATTGCGAAGAAGTGGTCGGCCAGGCGCTGGCCGGCCTCAAAGAGCGTCCGCTCATCGCCACCAAGTGCGGACGCGTTTGGGACCAACAGCGGCAACTGTCCCCCCGGCTCAAACGGCAAAGCATTCAGGCCGAGATCGAAGACAGCCTGCGGCGATTGGGCGTCGACACGATCGATCTCTACCAAATGCACTGGCCGCAGCCGGACGAAGACATCGAAGAAGGCTGGCGGACCGTTGCCGATGTTATCCGCCAGGGCAAAGTGCGCCACGGCGGCGTCTGCAATTTCAATCTTGCGCAGCTCGAGCGCATCCGCCCGATCCATCCGATCGCATCGCTCCAGCCCCCCTATAGCCTGCTGAACCGCGGGGTCGAGGCCGACCTGCTGGCCTATTGCCAGACCCATGGCATCGGCGTGGTGGCCTATAGTCCGATGCAAAAGGGGCTGCTCACCGGCAAGGTCAATCGCCCGTGGATCGACGCGTTGCCGGCCGCCGATCACCGCCACAATGACGCGCAGTTCCAGGAGCCGCGACTGAGCGCGAATCTGACCTTCGTCGACGGCCTGCGGCGGATTGCCGACCAGCACGGCCGCAGCGTGGCCCAGTTGGCGATCGCCTGGGTGCTGCGGCGAGCGGAAGTTACCGCGGCGATCGTCGGCGCCCGGCGGCCGAGTCAGATCGAAGCCACGATCGGCGCCGCAGATTGGCAGCTCGCGCCGGACGACCTGGCGGCGATCGATACGTTGCTGGAAACGCTTTCCCGCTAGCACGCAGGGCGCGCCGCGATTGGCAGGTGATCCTGCTCGACGCGCGATGGCACGCGTGCGGCGCGCTTGCGCCAGCGTCGCGGACATTTACAAGTGAATGATTCCGCGTCCCAGTGCGATCGTCACGGCGTGCGTGCGGTCGGTGGCGTTGAGCTTGGCCAGGATGTTCTGGATGTGCATTTTCACCGTGCCGCTGGCGGTGCCCAATCGGGCGGCGATCTCTTTGTTCGCCAAGCCTTGCGCGACCAGCGTGAGCACTTCGGCCTCGCGCCGCGTGCAGCGCGTTGTGCTGCGGAAAGTATTCGCTCAGCCGTTCGGCCACTTCCGGCGGCAGCAGCCGCTTGCCGCCGTGGACCAGACGAACGGCGTTGAGCACTTCGGTATGGACCATCTCTTTGAGCAGGTAACCGCGCACGCCGGCCTCGCAGCCCGATAGATGTCCTGGTCGCCGTCGAAACTGGTCAGGGCAATGATCTTGGCTGCGGGAAACTCGGCGCGGATCAGCTTGACGGCGGCAATGCCGTCGAGCTGGGGCATCCGCAGATCCATCAGCGTGACATCGGGCTGATGGCGGCGGAACAGCTCGACCGCGTCTTGCCCGTTGCCCCCCTCGGCGACCAGGTCGATGTCGGCTTCGTTGTTCAGGATCGAAGCGATCCCCTTGCGCACCAGCGGATGATCGTCGATGCACAGGACGCGAATCGGTGAGCCGGTTTTTTCCGGGGACATTTAGGGCTCCGCCGTCTCGTTGACCGGCTGCGCCGGGGACTTGTTGGCTGGCTGCGCCGGGGCCCCGTTGTCGGGCTGGGGCAGGGGGGCGCGGCCCGCCGCGATCGGCAGATCGACGCAAACGTTCGTCCCCTGGCCGGGCACGGTTTGCATGCGCAGCTCGGCGCCGATCTGGTTGGCCCGTTCGCGCATGCCGATCAAGCCATAATGGCCCGGCTGCGGGTGATTGCCGTCCTGCGCGGCCCAGGCCCACGCCATCGTCCTGGATCGAGAGCCGCAGCCGGTCGGCGGTGCAATTCAAATCGACTTCGATCGTCCGCCCGCCCGAGTGCTTGACGGCGTTCGTGATCGCTTCTTGGGCGATCCGCAGCAAGTTGTATTGGACGTCGTCAGGCAGGTCCCGCGGGGTGCCGCCGAGGTCGAGTTTGAGGCGGACGTCCTGAGTTTCGGTAAGGTGCTTGGCGGCCTGGGCAATGGCGGCGGACAAGCCGGTCTCGTCGCCGCGCGAGTTGCGCAAGCCGGCCACCGAACGCCGCGCTTCGCGCAGGCAGATGCCGGCGTCGCGGATGATCTCTTCGAGCGTGCGCCGCTCGGGCGATGGAGACAACCTGGCCGAGAGAGCCTGCATTTCCATCGTCACGCCGGAGAAACCCTGCATCAGCGTGTCGTGCAGTTCGCGGGCGATCCGGCTTCGCTCGGCCAGCACGAGCCGCAAATGCTCTTTGATCCGGCGGACGCGGAGCCGGTAGGCGCCCCAGCCGGCAAACAGGACGAGCCCGCCGCACAGCGGCAGGAACCACCGCGTTTGGTAGAAGTGGGGCTCGAGCGGTGAATTCGACCGGGTGGGCGGCCGCCTGCCAGGGGCCGTCCAGCAGCCGTGCCGCCAGCTCGAATCGATAGCTGCCTGGGGAGAGGTTCGTGTAAAACGCCTCGCGCCGGGTGCCGGCGTCGACCCAGTCGTGATCGAAACCATCCAGCTTGTAGCGAAACGTCGTGCGGGTAGGAGTGGCGAAGCTCAAGGCCGTGTAGCGGAATTCCAAATTCGTTTGCCCCGGAGACAGCCGCGCGACCTGGTCCGGCCGTTCGTTCTTGCCGTTGACGACGACGTCTTCGACAATGACGGGTGTGGGTGGCAGTATGCGCTGCAAGTGATTCGGGTCGATGACGATCAGCCCGCGGATGGTGGAGAACCAGATCCGCCCGTCGTGCATTTTCCACAGCGACGGCTGCACGCCCGATTTGCACTCGATGGTCCGCAGCGCGTCCATGGGACTGAAGGGCGTGCTGGTCAGGCTGCCGATCCGGCCGGCGGCAAACTTGCGCAGGTCGTCGCGGCTAACGAAGAAAACGCCTCTGCTGCACGCCATCCACAGCCGCTGTTGGTCGTCGAGAACGATGCCGAAGATGTCGTCATCGTAGAGCCCGTCTTTCGTGGTAAAGGCGTAGGTCTTGTCGCCGTCCAGCAGTTGCAAACCGCGTCCCTCGGTTCCCATCCAGAGCAGGCCCAATTCGTCGGCGAAGAACGTGTCGATGGTGCAATGATCCAAATCGCCGGCCGCAAACGGCTGCCAACTGCCGCCGGCGCAGCGATATAATCCGCCGGTCTCGACTGCCGCCAGCAGTTCGCCGGGCCGTGCATCGACCAGCGCCCGGATCGGCAGACGCAAGGCGTCGGGCTCGCCGGCGGGTTGCACGAACCGGTCCTCCTGCTGTTGCGCCAGGCCGGCCGCGGTTCCGACCCACAAGGTTCCCTGCTGATCGCGGCACAGACAGCGGACGTTGCCCGAGGGCAGACCCTGCGTGGTGGTGAAGGTGGCGTCGACCCGGCCGCCGGCCAGTCGATTCAGCCCGGCGCCCGTGCCAATCCACAATTGGCCGTCGCTGCCGTCGGCCAGAGCGGAGATCGAGTTGCTTGCCAGACCGTCGGCGGTGGTCAACACGGCGAACCGGCGTCCGTCGAACCGGGCCAGGCCGGCCCCCAGCGTGCCGACCCAGATATTGCCCTCGGCGTCTTGCAGTACCGGTCCGGTATCGTTGCTGGGGAGCCCTTCCCGGGTCGTATAGAGAGCCGTGCGGCGGTCGAGAAACTGATTCAATCCGTGCTTGGTGCCGACCCACAGACTGCCCTCGCGGTCTTCGCACAGGCTGTATACCGTGCTTTGCGAGAGTCCGTCGCGCGTGTCGAAGCTCTCAATTTCGTCGCCGACAAGCCGGCTGAAACCGTCTCGCGTACCGACCCACAGCACGCCGTCGGCGCCGCGCGTCAGGCACAGGACATTGTCGCTGGCCAGCCCGTCGGCCGTCGTGTAGCGGCGTTCCCGCCCATCGGCCAGCCGCACCAGTCCGTCGCTGGTTCCGATCCAAATCGTGGCGTCGGCCGAGCACAAGAGAGCGCGCACCGACCCGTGAGCCGGCAGCGATTCGATGTGCCGGGTGTTGAATTCCCGCCCGTTCCAGATGTCGAGTTGATTTCCGTCACCGCCGGCCCAGATGCCGCCGGACTTCGCCTGGCACACGGCCCGCAGGTTCCCCTGGCCGAAGCACTCGAATTTTCGCGCGTCCGGGCTGGCAGGATTCACGAGTTTGGCCAGGCCGGCGGCCGTGGCGACCCAAAGGTTGCCCTGCGCATCGCTGGCCAGGCAGCGCACGTCGTCCGAGGGCAAGCCCTGCGCGACCCGGTAGCGCTCGACGACACCCTCCCGCAGCCGGATCAGCCCGGCGCCGTCGGTGGCGATCCACAAATTGAGACTTGCGTCTTCGTGAAGGTCTTGGACCCACAGCTCGTCGAGCGCGACGTCCGCGCTGTTCGGCGGCGCCGTCAGGGCGCGGTGAAATGCATGCCGTCGAAACGAAACAATCCCTTTTGCGTTCCCAGCCACAGATAACCGTCCTGGGTTTGCAAAATGGACATGATCGGAGTTGCCGGCAGGCCCTGCTGCGTTTGCCAAATGCGTTGCAGGCTCTGCGTGAGCGGCCGGTCCGGTGCGATCGCCCAAAGCGAATGGCCAGGCATGCTCAGCAGGACCAAAGTCGCCAGCGCGGCCCAGACCGTTCGAACCGGCCGGCAACCGCGCGGCCCGCGCCTGGCCGCCGCCAGCCCAACGCAGCGGGGCCTGGCGGAACCCCGCAGTCGACGGGTGGCCGGTTCGTTGGCGGCAGTGCCGCTCGGTGGCAGCAGTGGAAGCATCTGAATGACCTGTAGGGGTCTCGTGCCAAGCCGGACTGGCGAAAAAGAAAAAAAGCCCACGGCCGCCCGTCGATTTGCCAGCCTGGCAAGCGAACCGACCATTCCTTCACTATATCCGTACTTTGTGGGCGCTGGGAGCCTGGAGCCCGGTCGCCGAGCGTCCGGATATGCCGAATGGCATAGGGGGCGTGCTGCCGCTGGGCGGTCGCCTTTCCGGCATCCACACACCATGCTTAGATAGAGCCTGCTTTGGCGGCCGTGCCGCAGCCGAAGTTACCTTCAGAGTCTCCGCCGGAAACTTCTGCGCGGGGTCGCAAACATCAGTGGCGAGGAATATGATCACCAAGGTGCTACCCGAACAAGAAACCAAAACCGAGCATCTCGTTCCTGGCGAACGAGCGACTGTCGAGCAATTGCCCGTGGAGCGATGCCCGGTCAACGCGTGCCGGTCGAAGAGCGCCGGGCGAGAGAGCTCCGAGCGAGCAGGTTGCCAAGCGCCTGCCGTGGGAGCGCGCGCGGACGAAACGCCAGCGGCTTTGGGCGCGGCTGCTCTGGCCGGTCGTTTGGCTGTCGGCTGCCGCGACCGCCTACTACACAGTCCCTTGGGACAAGGTGATCAAGTTGTGGAAGGACTACACCACGACGACGGTCGTCAAGCCGCCTCCGCGTCCGATTCCGGTGCTCACGGCCGTGACCCGCAAAGGGGACATGGATCTCTACCTGAACGGGCTTGGCTCGGTAACGGCCTTGTACACGGTGACGCTCAAGGTGCGGGTGGACGGCGAGCTGCTGAAAGTCAATTTCACCGAAGGACAGATGGTTCATCAGGGAGACCTGCTGGCCGAAATCGATCCTCGCCCGTACCACGTGATGCACAAGCAAGCCGAGGGGAACCTGATTCGCGACCAGGCGGCCTTGAAAGTTGCGCAGCTGGACCTGGACCGTTACAACGCGCTGATCGGGTCGAAATCGATCACCCAGCAGCAGCTCGACGCGCAATTGGCGCTGGTCCGACAAAGCGAAGGCGCGATCAAGACCGATCAGGCGGCGATCGACAATGCCAAATTGCAATTGTTCTACTGCCAGATCACCGCTCCGATCAGCGGCCGCATCGGGCTGCGACTGGTCGACCCGGGCAACATGGTGCACGCCAACGACCTCAGCGGTCTGGCGGTGATCACGCAGTTTCAGCCGATTACGGTGGTATTTACGATCCCGCAGGACGACATCGCCCGCGTGCAAAAGCGAGTCAATGCTGACGAGGAACTGGCGGTCGAGGCCTTCGACCGCGACTTCACCACGCAAGTCTGGCGACCGGCAAGCTCAAAGCGATCGACAACCAGGTCGACATGACGACCGGCACGGTGCGCATCAAAGCGATCTTCCAGAACGAAGACAACATGCTGTTCCCCAATCAATTCGTCAACGCGCGGCTGTTGGTCGACACGGAGCGCGACGCGGTGATCGTGCCCGTCGGCGGCGGTGCAGCGCGGCCCCGACTCGACGTTCGTCTATGTCGTCAAGCCCGACGAAACCGTGGAGCTGCAAAACCGTCAAGATTGGCCCGGTCGAGGCGGACCAGACGGTGATCGAAAGCGGACTCGAGGCCGGCGAAGTCGTCGTGGTCGACGGAGTCGACAAGCTGGAGCCCGGCAAGAAGGTCGAGGCCCGGGACCGTAACAGTGCCAAACCGAAAGCCCCGCCGCAGTCGGCCCAGGATTCCCCTGCCGGAGACGGCGCCGAACAAGGATCCCGATGAGTCCGTCCCGGCCATTCATTCTGCGGCCGGTAGCCACGGTGCTGTTGATGGCCGCGATCCTGCTGGTGGGCATCGTGGCCTATTACCAGTTGCCGGTCTCCGCGCTGCCGCAGGTCGACTACCCGACGATTCAAGTGCTCACGTTCTATCCGGGCGCGAGCCCCGACGTGATGGCATCGTCGGTGACGGCGCCGCTGGAACGGCAATTCGGCCAGGTGCCTGGCCTGAACCAGATGACCTCGACCAGCTCGGGGGGCTGTTCGGTCATCACGCTGCAGTTCATGCTCGATTTGAACATCGACGTGGCCGAGCAGCAGGTGCAGGCGGCGATCAATGCGGCGGCGACCTTCCTGCCAAAGGATTTGCCGGTCCCGCCGATCTACAGCAAGACCAACCCGGCCGATTCGCCGATCCTGACCCTGGCCCTGACCTCCAAGACGCTGCCGCTGTCCAAAGTCGAGGATTTCGCCGACACGCGGCTGGCGCAAAAGATTTCGCAACTGTCGCGGCGTGGGGCTGGTGAGCATCAGCGGCGGCCAAAAGCCGGCGATCCGCGTGCAGGCCAATCCCACGGCCCTGTCGGCGCTGGGCCTGAGCCTGGAAGACTTGCACGTCTCGATTTCGTCCGGCCAACGTCAACCAGGCCAAGGGCAGCTTCGACGGCAGCCGGCGAAGCTACACGATCGGCGCCAACGACCAGCTGCTGACCAGCGAACAGTACCGCAAGCTGATCGTCGCCTATCGCAACGGCGCCCCGGTGCTACTTGTCGGACGTGGCCAACGTGGCCGACGGCATCGAGAATGCCTGCGCCAGGCCGCCTGGATGAACGAAACGCCGGCCGTGATCGTCAACATCCAGCGCCAGCCGGGGGCCAACATCATCGACGTGGTCGACCGCGTCAAGCGGCTGCTGCCGCAGTTCGAGGCCTCGCTCCCGCCGGCCATCAAGATCGCCGTCCTGACCGACCGCACCACCACCATCCGCGCCAGCGTCGAGGACGTGCAGTTCGAGCTGATGCTGACCGTCGGGCTGGTGGTGCTGGTGATTTTCGTGTTCCTGCGCAATCTGCCGGCCACGATCATTCCCAGCGTCGCCGTGCCGCTGTCGTTGATCGGCACGTTTGCCGTGATGTATCTGCTGGGACTACAGCCTCAACAATCTGACGCTGATGGCGCTGACGATCTCGACCGGCTTCGTCGTGGACGACGCCATCGTGATGATCGAAAACATCACCCGCTATATCGAAGAGGGCGAAGCCGCCGCTGGCGGCCGCGCTGAAGGGCTCGGAACAGATCGGCTTCACGATCGTCTCGCTGAGCGTGTCGCTGATCGCGGTGCTGATCCCGCTGTTGTTCATGGGCGACATCGTCGGGCGGCTGTTCCGCGAATTCGCCGTGACGCTGAGCGTCACGATCCTGGTGTCGGCGGTGGTGTCGCTGACGCTCACGCCGATGATGTGCTCCAAGATGCTGCGCCATAAGCCGGAGTCGGAGCAGGGCTGGCTGTATCGCGGCTCGGAGCTGGGTCTTCGACGCGTGATCCGCGTCTACGGCAAGACGCTCAACGTGGTGCTTGCGGCATCAGTTCATCGACGCTGGTCGTCGCGGTCGCGACGCTGGTGGCCACCGTCTACCTGTACATCATCGTGCCCAAGGGCTTCTTTCCGGTGCAGGACACGGGCGTGATCCTGGGCATTTCCGAGGCGCCGCAAAGCACGAGTCTTCGAGCGCCATGGCCGGCTTGCAGCAGCAGCTGACCAAGGTGATCCTGCAAGATCCGGCCGTGGAGAGCCTGTCGTCGTTCATCGGCGTCGACGGCACCAACACCACCATGAACAGCGGGCGCATCCAGATCAATCTGAAGCCGCTGGAAGAGCGGGACATCAACGCCAGCGAAGTGATTCGCCGCTTGCAGATCCCAACTGGACGCGGTCGAAGGCATCACGCTGTTCATGCAGCCGGTGCAGGATCTGACGGTCGAAACCCGGGTCAGCCGCACGCAGTACCAATTCAGCCTGGAAGATCCGGACGCCAAGGAACTGGCCGAATGGGCTGCCGCGCTGTCGTTGAGAAGCTCAAGGCCCTGCCGCAACTGCGGGACGTGGCCAGCGACCAGCAGAGCCAGGGCCTGCAACTGCACGTGGTGATCGACCGCGACACGGCCTCGCGGCTGGGCATCACGCCGCAGATGATCGACGACGTGCTGTACGACGCCTTCGGTCAGCGGCAGATCTCGATCATGTTCACCCAGCTGAATCAATACCACGTCGTGCTGGAGGTCAAGCCGGAGTTCCGCAACGATCCGCAGGACATCGGCGAAATCTACATCCATTCGCCGCGGGCCGGCAAAGTGCCGCTTGAGCACCGTTCACCCGCATCGAACAGAAGCACGTCGCCGCTGGCAGTCAATCATCAGGGACAATTTCCGGTGGCGACCATTTCCTTCAACCTGGCGCCGGGCGTCTCGCTGGGCGAGGCGGTCGAAGCGATCCAAGCCAGAAGGACGAGATCGGGTTGCCCGCCAGCATCCAGGCCAGTTTCCAGGGCACCGCCCAGGCATTTCAGGCTTCGCTGAGCAACGAGCCGTTGTTGATCCTGGCCGCGCTGGTCACGGTGTACATCGTGCTGGGCGTGCTGTACGAAAGCTACATCCACCCGATCACCATCCTTCGACGCTGCCTTCGGCCGGTGTCGGCGCGCTCGTGGCCCTGCTGTTGTGCCGCACCGATCTGAGCGTGATCGCACTGATCGGCATCATCCTGCTGATCGGCATCGTCAAGAAGAACGCGATCATGATGATCGACTTCGCCCTGGAAGCCGAGCGCAACGACGGCATGAGCCCGGGCGAGGCCATCTATGAGGCCTGCCTGCTGCGCTTCCGCCCGATCATGATGACCACCATGGCCGCCTTGCTGGGCGCTGTGCCGCTGGCGATGGGTACCGGCGTCGGCTCGGAAATGCGCCGTCCGCTGGGCATCGCCATCATCGGCGGCCTGATCTTCAGCCAATTGCTGACGCTCTACACGACGCCGGTGATCTATCTGGCGTTCGATCGGATCGCCCGGCGATTCCAGCGCCGCCGGCACGCCCAGCCCTCCCACGAACTGATGACGGTCGGAGGGCAGCATGAGCCTGTCCACCCCGTTCATCCATCGTCCGGTCGGCACCACGCTGCTGACGGTCGCCATCACGCTGGCCGGCGCGCTGGGCTATATGCTGCTGCCGGTGTCGCCGCTGCCGCAGGTCGATTTTCCCACCATTTCCGGTTTCGGCAGCCTCTGCCGGGTGCCAGCGCCGAGACGATGGCCTCGGCCGTGGCCACGCCGCTGGAGCGGCAGTTCGGCCGGATCGCCGGCATCACGGAAATGACTTCGAGCAGCTACCTGGGCGCGACTTCGATCGCGATGCAGTTCGACTTGAACCGCAACATCGATGCCGCGGCCCGGGACGTGCAAGCGGCGATCAACGCGGCCCGCGAGTCAACTGCCGACCAACTTGCCCAGCAACCCGACCTAGCAAAAGATCAATCCGGCCGACGCCCCGATCATGATCCTGGCGCTGACGTCCAACACCTACACGAAGGCGCGGATCTACGACGCGGCGTCGACGATCCTGGCGCAGAAGCTGTCGCAAGTCCGCGGCGTCGGGCAGGTCATGGTCGGCGGCGGCGCCGCGCCGGCCGTGCGGATCGACGTGAATCCCACCGTGCTGAACCACTTCGGGCTCGGACTGGAGGACGTCCGCACCGTGCTGGCGACCGCCAACGCCAACCGCCCCAAGGGCAGCATCGACGAACGAAGGCCGCAGCCTGGTCGATCAGCACGACCGACCAATTGCTCACGGCCGACGAGTACCGGCCGCTGATCGTCGCCTATAAGAACGGCGCGCCTGTCCGGCTGGGAGACATCGGCCACGTGACCGATTCCGTCGAGGACATCCTGGCCAAGGGCATCTTCAACGACAAGCCGGCGATCTCGATGGTCATCTTCCGCCAGCCGAACGCCAACATCATCCAAACGGTCGACCGGATCCGGGCCCTGCTGCCGCAGCTCGAAGCGGCCATTCCCGCCGACATCAACGTGCAGTCGCGCTCGATCGCACCGGCACGATCCGGGCGTCGGTCGAAGACGTGCAATTCACGCTGCTGCTTTCAGTCGGGCTGGTGATCCTGGTCGTGTTCGTCTTCCTGCGCAACGTCCGGGCCACGATCATTCCCAGCGTGGCCGTGCCGGTCTCGCTGATCGGCACGTTCGGCGTGATGTACCTGGCGGGCTACAGCCTGGACAACTTGTCGCTGATGGCCCTGACCATTGCCACGGGGTTCGTGGTCGACGACGCCATCGTGGTGGTCGAAAACATCAGCCGGCACTTGGAGGCCGGCATGTCGCCGCTGGAAGCCTCGCTGCTGGGGGCCAAGGAAATCGGCTTTACGGTCCTTTCGATCAGCGTCTCGCTGGTGGCGGTATTCATTCCCATCCTGCTGATGGAACGGCATCGTCGGCCGGCTGTTCCGCGAGTTTGCCGTCACGCTCTCGGTGGCGATCGGCGTCTCGATGGTCGTCTCGCTGACCACCACGCCCATGATGTGCGCCATCATGCTGAAGCCTCACGCCGAAGCAGCGGCACGGCGGCTTGTTCAAAGCCAGCGAATGGGTTTTCGAGTGCATTATCGGCATCTACGAAAGGACTCTGCCGCTGGTGCTGCGCCATCAGTTCATTACGCTGCTGGTCACGTTAGCCACGCTCGGTTTCACGGTCTATCTGTACGTGATCGTCCCCAAGGGCTTGTTTCCGCAGCAGGATACGGGCCGATTGATCGGCAATATCCAGGCCGATCAGAATATCTCCTACCACGCCATGGAGCCCTTGCTCAACCGCTATGCGGCCACGATCCTGGACGACCCCGCCGTGGAAAGCCTGACGGCTTCGATCGGCGGCCAAAACGGCGGCGCGGCGAACGCCAGCCGAATGTTCGTCACGCTCAAACCGCTGGAAGAGCGGGGCCTGAACGAGAACGGGACTAAAGTCATGGCCGACGACGTCATCGGTCCGGCTGCGTCCCAAACTCAGCAAGATCCCCGGCGGCTTTTTTACGCTGCAAGCCGTGCAGGACTTGCGCATCGGCAGCCGCGCCAGCAGGCGCGCTGTATCAGTTCACCATGCAGAGCGACAGTCTGGACGACTTGCAGACCTGGGGACCCAAGCTGCTGGCCGAAATGAGAAAACTCAAGGGGTTGGCCGACGTGACCACCGACCAGCAAAACCGCGGGCTGCAAGCCGGCCTGACGATCGATCGGCTCAGTTCGGCCATCTATGGCATTTCCTCGCAGGCGGTCGACGACACGCTCTACGATGCCTTTGGCCAGCGCCAGGTTTCGACCATGTATATGCCGCTCAATCAATATCACGTGGTCTTGGAGGTCGAGCCGGAATTCCTCGACAACCCGCAGTCCTTGCGGCATCTTTACGTGCCCGGTCGAAACGATACCGAAATTCCGCTGAACGCCATCGCGCGCTACAACCCCAGCACTACGCCGCTGGCCGTGAATCACTCGGGACTGTTTCCGTCGGTGACGATTTCCTTCAACCTGCTTCCCGGCAGTTCGCTCGGTGAGGCCGTGGAAAGCATTTCCGAGTTGCAGCGCAAGATGGGCATGCCGAACTCCATTCGCGGCAGCTTTCAGGGCACGGCCCAGGCGTTTCAAGCCTCGCTGCGCAACCAGCCGCTGCTGATCCTGGCGGCCCTGGTCACCGTCTACATCGTGCTCGGCGTGCTGTATGAGAGCTACATCCATCCGATCACGATCCTGTCGACCCTGCCCTCGGCCGGCGTCGGGCGCTGTTGGCGCTGTTGCTCTGCAAGACGGAGCTGAACGTCATGGCCCTGATCGGCATCATCCTGCTGATCGGCATCGTGAAGAAGAATGCGATCATGATGATCGACTTCGCGCTCGAGGCCGAGCGCATGCACGGCAAATCGCCCGAGGAATCGATCTACGAGGCCTGCGTGCTGCGCTTCCGCCCGATCACGATGACCACGATGGCAGCCCTGTTGGGCGGCTTGCCGCTGGCGCTGGGGACGGGCGTGGGTTCGGAACTCCGTCGTCCGATGGGCATCGCCATCGTGGGCGGACTGATCTTCAGCCAGATGCTCACGCTTTACACGACGCCGGTCGTGTATCTCTATCTGGACCGCTTCCGCCTGTGGTGGGCCGGCCACAAGCACCTGGCCCCGGCGCACGAGCCGGAAGAACGCGCTGCTGATCACCTGAAACGCCCGCTGGCAGCCTGGCTCGGCCGCCGGCCTGATTTCAGCACACACGGCAGCCGCAAGGCTCAGATCCCGTCCGCCGTCGCGCCGAGCGGCCGATCCGCCCACATTTTCTGCTGTCTGGCACCACGGGGCTTTCCTGCGGTCGCGGCCAGTGGCCCTCTTCTGCTATAAATCCAAAGCCTTTCCATCTCCAGGATCCGCAGCGCATGGCCAAGACGCAGACCGCAAGGACGGGGCCTCGATCCGCCGCCGGCGCGGGGCACGAGCCCTACGTCGCCGACAGGCGCGGATTCCCGAATTTACCTGGTCTGCGGTGCTGTTGGGTGTGGTGCTCGGAATCGTGTACGGCGCTTCGTCGCTGTACCTGGTGCTCAAGGTGGGCCTGACGGTCTCGGCGTCGATCCCGGTGGCCGTGTTGTCGATCACGCTGTTTCGGGCGTTCTCCCGGGCGTTCGGCATGCGGCAAGCCACGATCCTGGAAAACAACATCGTGCAGACCACCGGCTCGGCCGGCGAGTCGATCGCGTTCGGCGTCGGCGTGACGATGCCGGCGCTGCTGCTGTTGGGGCACGACATGGACGTTGTCCGCGTCATGACGGTCGGCGTGCTGGGGGGGCTGTTGGGCATCTTGATGATGATCCCGCTCCGCCGGGCGTTCATCGTTCGTCAGCACGGAACGCTCACCTATCCCGAAGGCACGGCCTGTGCCGAAGTGCTGATCGTGGGCGAGGAGGGGGGCGCGACGGCCAAGACCGTGTTTGCCGGCTTCGGTCTCGGTTTCTGCTTCAAGCTGGCCACCGTCGTTTTGAAGTTGTGGCGCGAGATTCCCACCCGCTTGCTCTACAACGAACGGGGCAAGGGACTTCCGGGCGCCGAATTCGGCGGGGAGTTGTCGCCCGAGTTGCTCGGCGTGGGTTACATCATCGGGCCGCGGATCGCCTCGATCATGCTGGCCGGCGGCGTGCTTTCCACGCTCGTATTGTCGCCGATGATCGCGATGTTCACCGCCCAGCAGTCCAGGCCGGTCGCGCCGGCGCATACTCTGGTCAGCCAGATGTCGCCCCACGAGATTCACATGACGTACATCTTGTACATCGGCGCCGGCGCGGTGACCGCGGGCGGAATCGTCAGCATGCTCCGGCGCTGCCGCTGATCTTCGGCTCCGTGATGGCCGGATTTCGCGACCTGACGGCCGCCGGGCCGCGCGAAGGCGAGGGCAAGCCGGTGGTCAAACGCACCGAACGCGATTTGCCCATTTGGGTGACGCTCGCCGGCAGCATGGCCCTGGTTCTGGCCATGACCGCTATCCCCAATCTGGGACTGGGCTTCAGTTGGCACGGGTTGTTGGCCGCTGCGCTGATCGTGATCTTCGGGTTTCTGTTCGTGACGGTATCCTCGCGGCTGACGGGCGAAATCGGTTCGTCGTCGAACCCGATCTCCGGGATGACGGTGGCCACGCTGCTGTTCACGTGCTTGATTTTCCTGAGCTTCGACAAGACCGGCAAGACCGACACGCTGACGGCGCTTTCGGTCGCGGCCATCGTATGTATCGCCTGTTCCAATGGCGGCACCACGGCCCAGGATCTGAAAACGGGCTACCTCGTCGGCGCGACTCCCGTCCTGCAGCAACGGGCGATCATCATTGGCGCGGTCACCTCCGCGCTGGTGATGGGATTTACGCTCTTGGTCATCAACCGGGCCGGCACGGATTTTACGCGCAGGCGGGAATTCGTGCCCGACGTCGTCGTGCCCAACGTCGACAAGCTGACGGAGCTCGTCGCGCCCGGCGGCCAATACGCCGGCGTCGACAACCATCTCTATCACGTGCTGCACGTCGGCTTTGGCGAAATCAAGGACGTGGCCGCGGGCAAGTACCTCGTCGACGATTCGGGGCGAATCCGCTATTACGTCGACCCCGCCATCAATGGTCGACTGAAATTTCGAGATGACAATACGCCGGCCGCCCAAAAATTCCTCGCGCCCAAGACCGAACTGATGGCCATCATCATCGACGGCGTGCTGAAACAGAGATTGCCCTGGGGACTGGTCGTCACGGGAGTGCTCGTTGCGCTCGACGCTCGAGCTGGCCGGAATTCCATCGCTGCCTTTCGCGGTGGGCATGTACCTGTCGATTCAACAATCGGTGCCGATTTTCTGCGGCGGCGTGATCCGCTGGCTGGTCGACAAGCGGGCCCAGCGGCAAGGCGCCGCCGCCGATTCCGATGCCAGTCCGGGCGTGCTGCTCTCGTCGGGTTACATTGCCGGCGGCACGATTGCCGGCTTGCTGGGCCTGCTGTTCGTGTTTGCCCCCGACGACTTCAACAAAGCGATCGATTTGGGCAAGTATTTGCCAGAGACCTGGCGAGCCGCAAATTGGCCCGCCGTGGCGGCGTTCTCGGTCTTGTTGATATTCCTGCTGCTGGTTGGGCTGGGCAAGCTGCTCTCGTCGGCTCCGGCCCGCACGCAGGATTGAAGCGCTGTATCGAATACGAAAGGCAACGATTGCATGGCACGGATACTCTTGGGGGCCCTGACGATGACACTGGCCGGGGCCGCGATGGGGCGGGGCGACGAGGGGATGTGGCTGTTTAACCATCCGCCGCGCGAATTGCTCCGCGAAAAGTACAACTTCGATCCGACCGACGCCTGGCTGAACCACGTGCAGCAGTCGGCCGTGCGCTTCAATAGCGGCGGCTCCGGATCGTTCCTGTCCGCCCAAGGGCTGGTGATGACCAACCATCACGTCGGCGCCGATGCCCTGCAGAAGCTCTCCAGCACCCAGCACGATTACCTGGAGCAGGGCTTTCACGCCAAGACCCGGGCCGAGGAAGTCAAGTGTCTCGATCTGGAACTCAACGTGCTCGTCAGCATCCAGGACGTCAGCGACCGCGTCGCCGCCGCGGTCACGGCCGGCATGTCGTCGGCCGAGGCCGAGCAGGCGCGGCGAGCCGTGATGAATACGATCGAGAAGGAATCGCTCGATGCGACCGGCTTGCGCAGCGACGTGGTCACGCTCTATCACGGCGGAGCCTACCACTTGTATCGCTACAAGAAATACACCGACGTGCGATTGGTTTTCGCGCCGGAAAAGCAGATCGCCTTCTTCGGCGGCGACGCAGACAACTTCGAATATCCGCGCTACGACCTGGATATCTGCTTCTTTCGCGCCTACGAAAACGACCAGCCGGCCAAGATCGAACACTATTTGAAGTGGAGCGCCGCCGGCGCCGGCGATGGCGAGCTGGTCTTCGTGGCCGGCAACCCGGGACACACCGATCGCTTGAACACGGTCGATCACCTGGAATTCTTGCGCGATCGAGCCTTTCCGACGGCGATGGCGATCCTGTATCGCCACGAAGTGCTGCTCAAGGCCTTCAGCGAACGCTCGCGGGAGAACGCGCGCTGCGCGGCCGACGATTACTTCGGCATTCAAAATTCACGCAAAGCCAAGCTGGGAGGCCTGGCGGCCTTGCAAGACCCGGCCATCATGGACCGCAAAGCGCGGCGCAGCAGAAACTGCGGACCGAGATTCGCGCAAATGCCAAACTGGCCGACGACGACAAGGCCTGGCCTCAGGTCGCCGCCGCGCTCGACACCTTGAGACCGATTTACACCAGCAAGCTGCTGCTCGAAGACGCCGCGGCGTTGGACTGCGACCTGTTTCACATCGCTCGCGGAGTCTTGCGCTTGGCCGCGGAAACCGAGAAGCCCAATCCCGACCGGTTGCGCGAGTTTCGGGAATCGAATCTCGAGTCGGTCAAACAACGGCTCTATTCCACGGCGCCGATCCATCTCGACCTGGAAGCGGTTCGCCTGGCGGATTCGCTCGGCATGTGCATGGAAGTCCTGGGCGCCGACGATCCGCTGGTGCTCCAGATGCTCGACGGCAAGTCGCCCAAAGAGCGGGCGGCCGAGCTGGTCCAAGGGACGAAATTGCAGGACGTCGCGCTGCGTAAGCAGCTCGCCGAAGGAGGACTCAAGGCAGTCGATGCTTCGGAAGACCCGATGTTGGACCTGGCTCGGCAGATCGATCCGGCTGCCCGCGAGGTGCGCAAGAAGTATGAGTCGGACGTCGACGAGCCGCTGCGGCAGGCCTATGCCAAGATCGCTCAAGCCCGGTTCGCCGTGTTCGGCAAGGATATGTATCCGGACGCCACGTTCACGTTGCGGCTGGCGTTCGGCGTTGTGCGCGGCTACCGCGCCGCCGGCCACGACGTGCCGCCTTGGACCACGATCGGCGGCGCCTTCCGCCGAGCTCAGGAGCATGACAACGTCGAGCCATTCCGCTTGCCGGCCAGTTGGAT
This sequence comes from uncultured Planctomycetia bacterium, assembly GCA_963699445.1. Taxonomy (GTDB): domain Bacteria; phylum Planctomycetota; class Planctomycetia; order Pirellulales; family PALSA-1355; genus CAWCAX01. Next base: position 93,125 of record CAVOTX010000007.1, on the reverse strand, counting down.
CGCTGCCAAGAGCAAGCTGGATCTGAAGACGCCGCTGAACTTCATTTGCACGGCCGACATCATCGGCGGCAATTCGGGCAGCCCGGTCATCAATCGGGCCGGCGAACTGGTGGGCATCATCTTCGACGGCAACATCGAGTCGCTGGCGCTCGATTTCGTCTATTCCGACGACGTTGCCCGCGCCGTCTCGGTCCACTCCGGCGGCATTGTCGAAGCGCTGCGCAAGGTGTATCGGGCGGAGAAGTTGGTGGAGGAAATTCAGCCGTCGGCCAAACCGGCAGGCGCTAACAGCCAACCGGCAGTTCGAGGGAAAACCAAGTGAACCAGCGCGTCGACGACGCTTTGTTGCCGCCCAGGGCTTTCTTGAGGGCTTGTCGCCGCTGGCGGCGAAAGTCCAAAATTGCCGACTCCACGGGCGTCGACCTGACCGGCGGCACCCTGCTCTTGCGGACGTTGATCCTGCGCCGGCTGCTCGCGCGCGACGTCCTTGATGCGGAGGAAAAGTTTGTCGGCCTTTTGCTACCCCCGTCGGCGGCCGCGGTGGTGGCCAATGCCGCCATGTCGCTGGCCGGCCGCGTGGCCGTGAACCTGAACTACACCGCCTCGGCCGAGATCTTGAATCATTGCCTCCGGCAGGCCGGCATACGGCACGTGCTCACCAGCCGGCGCTTCCTGGAAAAGATGCCGCTCAAGCTCGATGCGGAAATGGTGTACCTCGAGGATTTCAAGGACCTGCGCGACCGCCTGGGACAAGCTCGCCGGCGCCTTCGAGGCCTATGTTTGCCCGCTGTCGATGCTCGAACGACGCCTGGGAATCGACAAACTGCAAGCGAACGACCTGTTGACCGTGATCTTCACCTCGGGCTCGACCGGTCAGCCCAAGGGCGTGATGCTCAGTTTCGGCAACATCGGCTCGAACGTCGCCGCGATCAACGAGGTCGTGCAATTGACCGAAGATGACGTGCTGTGCGGGATTCTGCCGTTTTTCCATTCGCTGGGGTTTACCGTCACGCTGTGGGCGCCGCTGGTGCTGGACATCAAGGCGGCCTACCATTTCAGCCCGCTCGAAGCCCAGGCGGTCGGCAAGCTCTGCGACCAGCATCGCGTGACGATCCTGCTGTCGACGCCCACGTTCCTGCGCAGCTACATGAAGCGGATCGCGCCGGAGCACTTCGCCTCGCTGGACGTGGTCGTGGCCGGAGCTGAAAAACTGCCCGTCGATCTGTGCGACGCCTTCGAGCAGAAATACGGCGTGCGTCCGGTGGAAGGCTACGGCACCACCGAGCTGTCGCCGCTGGTTTCCGTCAACGTCCCGCCCAACCGCGCGGCCGGCAACAGTCGCGCAGGAGTAAAGGAGGGGACCGTCGGCCGACCGGTGCCCGGCGTCACCGCCAAGGTGGTCCATCCGGACACGGGGGCCCCGTTGCCCGTCGATGAGGCTGGGCTGCTTTTGATCGCCGGACCCAACGTGATGCAGGGCTATCTTGGCCAGGGGGAATTGACCGCCCAGGTAATGCGTGACGGCTGGTACGTAACCGGCGACATGGCCCGGATCGACGCAGACGGTTTCATCACGATCACGGGCCGGCAGAGCCGCTTCTCGAAGATCGGCGGCGAAATGGTGCCGCACGGGCGCGTCGAGGAGCTGATTCAGCAAATCATCGCTCCCGGCGGCCAGCACCTGGCGGCAGCGGTGACGGCCGTAGCGGACGAGCGAAAGGGTGAGCGTTTGTTGGTTCTGCACACCCCAACGGAGAAAACGCCGGAGCAAATCACGCGCGAACTGACGGACGCCGGCTTGCCGAATCTGTGGATTCCTGCTCCGGATGGTTTCTTCGAGGTCGAGGCAATTCCGGTCCTGGGGACCGGTAAACTCGACTTGCAGGGAGTCAAGACCCTGGCGACCGACCTTTATCGCCAGAAGATCGCTGGCCGCAAGGGGACCGGCCAAAAGAGCAGCACCGAGCCGTGACGTCGGACGCGCTGGCAGATCGCCCGCGGGTGTGGCTAATAAATTCCGATGCTCTTGAGCGCGTTGCCCGAGCGCTGGGCCGCCGCCAGGCAGCGGTTCGCGCTTGCGATCAGGTCGTCGACGCGAAAGTTCCGCGGCGGCGAGGGCACCGTGGCCACGCCCAGACTAACGGTTAATCCCGCGATGTTCGGATTGGCTTGCCCCTGGACGTAATTGCGAAATCCGACCCGCAGCCGATCGCCATGCTCGACGGCTTCGCCCCGATCGCATCCCGGCAGGAGCAGTGCGAAGCAAGCCTGCGACACGGGCAGCGAGTTGGCGGCCGGCACTTCGCAGGTTTGGCAGAGGTGCCCCAGTTTGCGCACCAGTTGCTCGGCGGCGATCGGGCCCACCGATCGGGCCAGCGCGTCGAAGCGGTCGATCTCCACCAGCACCAGGCTCAACGGAGCACGCTGTTGGCGGCCGGCCGCCAGTGCCGTCTCCAACCGCTCGGCGAGCGTGCCTTCCAGGATCCGCGGCGTGGCGGCGGCCAGCTCCCCAAGTGCGTGGCGCGGCACCGCGGCAGCGCAGGCGAACTGGCTGGCATCGTCCCGCGGCACACTCAACCGGTCTGCCGGTCCGTGGGCCACGTCGGCCCGCCCGGAAGCGATCGTCTGTCGGTCGGCGAATCGGGCCGCAGCGGCGGCCAGGTTTTCGACTTCGGCCAGCAAAGCCGACTCGGGCGGCGTGTGATTCGAGGCCGCGGCCGCATTCAGCCAATCGCCGGTCATATCGCTGGCCACCTGCGACATTTGCCGGTGAGCCTCGACGAGCACGTCGCGATAATCGATGCCCGGCGGCAGTTCCAAGGCGAACACCCCGGCCAATTGCTCGACTTTGGCTTCCAAGGCGTCGACCAGTGCTTGGATCTGTGCGGCCGAAAGCGGTCCGCCCGTCGAAGGTTCGTGCTTGAGCCGCTCGAGCGCCAAATGCCGGCGATCGACGACCAGGTCGGCCATGAGCTGCGCCAACCGCAGGATCCGCGGCAAAGCCTGTTCGGCACTCGTCAGACCGTCGACCGCCTCCGGGCGCAGCGACAAGCTGATTGCCGACACCAGCGAGCTCGGCAAATGCCACAGGTCGAGCAGTTGGGCCGCCAGGGCCCGGTGGTCGAACCCCAGGATGCTCTCTTCCAACTGGGCGACGTCCTTGTCGGCCGCCAGCGCTTGATCGAGGAACCGGGCATACGGCTCGCCCAACTCGTCCAGCAGCACCAGGATGCCGACGTCCCGCAACAGGGCCGCAAGGAACGCTTCGTCGCCGGGAATTTTCCAGATTTGCTCGCTGATCTCCCGGGCCGCCACGGCCTGGGTCAGCGTATGCCGCCAATAGCGATCGACGCCCCGCCCGCCCCGCGACTTGCAGAGCGTTTCGGAAAGACTGAATCCGAGGATCAGCAACTTGAGTGGCTTGATTCCGAGCAGGGTCAGCGCTTGGTTCAGATCGCGTACTTCGCAGGTCAGGGCGAAAAGCGAGCTGTTGACCACTCGCAGCACCTTGGTCACCAGCGCCGGATCGTTCTCGATGCACGCCTTCAGCGCCCGCAAGTCGACCTGCGGCTGCGCCGTGAGCTCAAGCACCTTGACCGCCACGGCGGGCAAGCTGTAGAGCTGGCCGACGCGGCCGACGAAACGATCAAGGGCGTCAGGGGAAACCGTCATGGGCCGGCTGACTGTTGAAGAAAGCGTTGTTGAGCTGGGCAGGGCGGCGGCAGGTTCTCGGGCTCGGACCCAGTCGGGTGCCCGTTTGGGTATCCGGCGAGCACAAAGTGCCTGAAGGCAAGGCTACCGAAGTCTACCTTCGAAGTGCGCTGCACGACGGCCGGACGGATTGCCGATGTCGCGGCCCGGACATGGGGACCGCCCGGTTGTGCCGAAGGAAACGACCGGGCCGATGACGGCGAGCCAGCCCGCCGAAAAAGGGGGCTGTTCGCCCTGGCACGGGGTCAAGCGGTTCATCAAGGCCGGGCGAACGCATCGGCGTCGGCATTGTCGGCGGAGCGAAAGTCGGACATTTCGCGAACCGCCCGGTCGGCGCCGTCCCAGCGAATCCGCACCGTCCGCGGCCGCCACACCTCGTCGATCGCGGCGTACTCCTCGAGGAGCGTTTCCTGGCGCGTATCTTTGCCGTTTTCGTTGATCTGGGTTTCGGTCTTCCACAACCGCTGCGTTTGCGGATCGAAGTACAAACGCACCTCGCGATGCGCATCGTGCCTGACCAGCACGCCCTGCGCTGGCCGGTCGCCGACCCGGGCGTCGACCAATAGCGCCAACTGGTACTTGGCATCGGCCAGGATCGGGACCAGTTGCGCCACCGTCTCGGCGTGCAGGCGCTCGCGCTGCTCGTCGACCGCTTCGGCGGGCAACTCCTGCACGCGATCGTTGACCTTGAACCAGCCGTGGTCGCCGTCGAGGACGATGGCAAACTTGAAACCGCTGCCGTCGATCGAGAGCCGCAGGCGATTGGCCGCCGACTGCACCGTCGCGGCGCCCTCGAAGTCGAGCGGCGCTTGGGCGACATACACTTTGCCGCGCATCTTGTAGCTCAGCACGGAATGCCGCGAGAGCCGCTGCGCGCCGCCGAGCGCTTCGATCCCCTGCTCGATCAGTTGCCTCGCCTTGCGCTGGGCCTCGGCGTCGTCGCGCACGAGCGCGCTGGCCACCGAACTGCCATCGTCGACCGCCACGGCGCCAAAATACCCGATCATCATCTCGTCCCAAGTCTGTTCGCCCCAATGCACGCGGGCCGTGGGGTCGGGGTTGACCGGGTTTTCCGCGGAGTTGTCGAAGTGCGCCGTGCAGGTCAGCACCGTGTCTTTGGGCAACAGCTTGGGCTCGGTCAATTCGTAGCGCAACTGCCAATTGAAATCGTAGCGGGGAACGTCCAGCAAGATCTCGCTGCGGCCGTCAGGATACTTGATTTCGAAGCGGAACGACTTTCCCCGCAAGTGCATGTGCGGCATCATGCTCAACAATTTCACCGGACGGCTGAAGCGATGCTGCGACTCGACGGCCACGTCGGCTGCGCCGGGCGGAAGGTCCAGAGTCACGTTGGCGGCGCCGAAGCTCTCGACCTTCTCGCGCACTTGCTTGGGGTCAGCGAAGACCATGCCCAGCGAACTGCGATCCTGCTGCGGCGAGCCGTTGGGCGTATAGTGCAGCTGAAACAAGATCTTCGACCCGGCCGGGACGAACATCGCCATGCCCTCGGGCATGCGGACGGGAGGAATTCCCGGAGCAAAGCCGACGGTGGCCCCATTCAGCCCGATGCGAGGCTTTGCGCCGGGGGGAATGAAGTTGACCACGATGTGATGTACGACGGACCGGTTGCCGGGGCGGCACTCGGCCGACTGAATCCAGCGGTCCTCCTTGAATCCTGGGTCGACGAGATAATGCTGGTACTTGACCATCCCTTCGGCTGGCACGTCCACCGGCTGATCGGCGATGAAAACGACCTGGTCCGGCGGCGGGATTTGCCAGCCCACGCTGAACGCCCGCGGCTCGGGCAACTGACTGCGGTCGCCTTCGGGGGCGCCGGCGTCGAGCCAGTCGTAGATCGATTGCTTTTCGGCTTCGTTCAGGCGGCAGTCGTTGGCGAAGTTTCCGTACTTCGGATTGGCCAGCCAGGGGGGCATGCGCTGTTGCTCGACCACTTCGCGGATCGTCTCGCCCCAGCCTTGGACTTCGTCGTAGCTCGTCAAAGGGAACGGCGCAATTTCGCCGTCGCGATGGCAGGACACGCAGTGCGCCTGGAACAAGCGGGCGATCTGATTCGAGTAGGTCACCGCGGGCTGGGATGAACTCCCCGGCGGTTGTGCCGGCGGCAGGCGACCGATATGGCAGCCGACGGCTTCCGTTTCCGCAATGCTTACGGCGCGTCCCGCCAACGACTCCTCCAGGGCCAACTTCAAATCCTCGCGGGTGGCATGCGGACGCTGCTTCCCGACCAGGTATTGGTCGTCGACCCGGCCTCGATAGCGAACGATCCGCTGCTCGTCGAGCAGGAACACCTCCGGCGTACGGACAGCACCGAACTGGTCCGCAACGACGTTGCCGACGTCTTTGAGGACCGGAAAGGGAATGTCGTGCGTGCGGGCAAACTGGGCCAGTTTGCTGAGCGAATCCTGGCTATTGGCGTCGATCGCCAGGAACGCCACGTCTTGCGGTTCGAACTGGCGCGACAATCGGGCCAGGCGCGGCGCAACCAGCCGGGCGACCGGGCAATCGCAGCCCAAGAAAACGACCACCAAGTCGCTTGCTGTCCGCATAGTCGGCAAGCGCGTGCATTTTTCCGCGATAGTCGCGAAGTGAAAAGTTTTCGATTTTCGCTGGACCGGATGGCGGTCCGGCGATGGCTGCTGCCGCGCACAACAAGCCCGTGGCAATGGCCGACATGAGTGCTCGATGTGGCAAAGCAGCGACCCTCCGTGCAGGCGCCGGTGCTAGCGCCTGCGCGCTGGCAGGGGACGTACCGTCGACAGACCCGCATTATAGCACTTCATGCCGCTTTGACATCCGCTGACGTCCGAGAGTGGCGAGGGTAGCAGGCGAGTGAGATTCGCCGACTTTCCCGCTCGGCGCCGCGTGTTGGCGATCTTCGGTCGCCTCGTGCATCCGACTTCGCAGTTCTCAACGCGGTCCAGCCGCAGCACTTCGGTTTGCTTACGGAAACGCAAGAATTAGCCGCATTGTCGGTGTCTGAGAGGTTCCCTATCATATACATCTGGGCAACTGTTTCCTGATCCCCCATCACCCGGGCTGCGTATAGATCGACTAGCAGTCGCTTCCCGACGGGTGCATCAGGACGCATGCATCGCGATCGCACAGCTCACGAGTGGGGCGTCGTGCCGGGCGTGCCGTGCAGTCGAGTGATTCCGACCTTCCTCGCCGCTTCCCCGTCTGGCAAGTCGTCGTCGGGTTTTGCTAATCATCCACGGTGCATGGGCAGCATGACAGCCTCGATTTCCCACAATTTGACGGCGCCGGAGGCGGAACAGCAGAGCGACGGATTGCGACATTTGAGCGAGGTGATCGAGCATGCCGCCCATCTGTTGCCGGCTCAGGGACCGATCACGGTCTTCATTCATCACAACACGCTTCACGCCTTCGAAGAGCTGTCTTTCAGCGACGCGGTCAAGGAGGCGGCCCATGTCTTTGGCTGCAATCCGTATTTGTCCGAAGACCTCTATCGCGACAACCTGCGGCGAGGGCGGATCCGTTTTGCCGACTTGCAGGAGGTGCTCGACCGCGACTTGAAGCACCGCGGCGCAGAAAAAGTCGCGCCGGTCGGCACGCGTTTGGACTTGCGGCTGGCGATGCTCCAGTATCCGCTCAGGACCGGGCCGGCGGAGGAGTTGGTATGGTACGTTGCCGAAGCCAATGCGCTGCGGCGTGTGCGAACGGAAGCCTCCTCGGCGGTCCGTGCGCGGCTGATCGCCGAAACGCGCCGTTGGGTGCTGCGCGACCTGCGAGTCTCCAACGACCCCTCCCAGCGCGGCTCGCCGGCAGTCCCGGGCAAGGGGCGGATTTCTCAGAGTCTGACCGAACTGCTCAATCGCTTCGGCGAATCGGCGATCGAAAACTGGACGGACGACGACTGGGAGGGGTTCACGCTGCAGGCCATGTGGCGGGTGTGTTGCGACGGAGTGCGGGAGTTGCCGCCGTTCACCGTGCCCCCGACACAACCCATTCGCCATCGCGACCTGTTGCTCGACCCGACCGGCGTCGACGCCGACTCGCTCGTGAACAACATGCTCATCCGTTTTTGCGCCGCATTCCTGGATCAGGGTTTGTCGCGCTGGCCGCTGCCGCGGCGCGACGAAGGCTTTTTCCGTTCTTTTTGCGCTCTCTACCGCCAGCCGGTGGGCTCACCCGATCAATGGATGGAGGGGTTGGCCGCCGAGTTGGGGCGGCTGGAAGACGAACGCGTGACTCCCTTGGAGTCGATTCGCGAGTCGCTGGAAATCCTCGGCGTGCCCGACCACGAGTGGGAGGCGTACCTTTCCGCGACGCTGCTTTCCTTGCGTGGCTGGGGAGGCATGGTGCGCGAAGTCGAACAGCGCGGCGACCGCGTCGTGCGCCCGGTGCCCGAGGGAAGTCTGACGGGGTTTGTCGCCATCCGCCTGATCCTGGACCGGTTTGCGCTGGCCTTCGCGGCCCGCAGGGCGCTGGGATTTTCCGGGCCGCTCAGTTCCTTGCGCGAGTCGATCCGCGCGCGGGTCGACAAGCATTGGCCGCCGAGCGTCGAGCAACGGGCGTTTCTGGTATTTCAATTGGCCCAGGTTCTCGGCCTGTCGCCGGACATGCTGCATCGGCTCGGCAAGACGGAATGGGCCGACCTGGTTGCCGAGATCGAAGCCTTCTCCGGCCTCGAGCGGCGGCGAATTTTTCACCTGGCTTATGAGGAACGATTCACCAATCAGACGCTCGACGCCATCGGGATCCACAGCCGGCAGGTGGCCGGCCGGCCGGACTCTCCGCAATTTCAAATGATCTGTTGCATCGACGAGCGGGAAGAATCGTTCCGCCGTCATTTGGAGGAATTGGCTCCCTCGGTCGAGACGTTCGGCGCGGCCGGATTCTACAGCGTGGCCATGTATTACCGCGGCGCGGCCGATGCCCATTTCACTCCCCTTTGTCCGGTCGTCATCCGACCCCAGCACTGGGTGGCCGAAGAAGTCAGCGTCGAGGACGGTGAAACCCACCGCCGCCGGGCTCGCACCCGGCGCGCTCTGGGAACGGCTTCCCACCAATTCCACTTGGGCAGCCGAAGCTTTGCCGTCGGCGCGTTGCTTTCTGGGGCCGTCGGAGTCTTGGCCACGTTTCCCCTGGTGGCCCGCATCCTCTTTCCCGCGCGGCGGCCCGAATTCGGCAAGTCTTCGGCCGTATCGTTCAGACTCCGCCGAGCACGTACTTGCGCCTGGAACGCATGGAGACGACGGCGGGCCCGGAGGATGGTCATTTGGGATATAGCGTCCCGGAAATGACCGACGTCGGCGAGCGATTGCTCCGCGATATGGGCCTCACGTACGGCTTTGCGCGGTTGGTGATTCTGTTGGGGCATGGCTCGAACAGCCTGAACAACCCGCATAATTCCGCCTACAACTGCGGAGCCTGCGGTGGCGCGTCCGGCGGACCAAACGCCCGGGCCATGGCGCAAATCCTCAACGATCCTCGGATCCGCGAGGGGCTGGCAGGGCGAGGACTGAAACTGCCGCAAGAAACCGTCTTCGTCGGTGGACATCATAATACGTGCAACGATTCGGTGACTTTTTCCGATCTGGACTGTTTGCCGCAGTCCCACCAGCAAGAATTCGACGCGGCCCGCCAGTACATCGAGCGGACGTGCGATCGCAATGCCCACGAGCGCTGCCGGCGGTTCATGTCGGCTCCGCTGACCATGTCGTTTGCCGGGGCTCGGCAACACGTCGAAGAACGTTCGGAAGACCTGGCGCAAACCCGACCCGAGCTCGGGCATGCCACGAATGCCATCACGATCGTCGGGCGTCGCGAATGGACCCGGGGTCTGTTTCTCGACCGACGGGCTTTTCTGCATTCGTACGACCCGACACAGGACAACGACGAAAGCGCGATCTTGACGCGCATTCTGCAGGCCGTGTTTCCGGTTTGCTCCGGGATCAATCTGGAATACCTTTTTTCCAGGGTCGACAATGCCGGCTTTGGCTGCGGCACGAAGCTGCCGCACAACGTGGCCGCTTTGCTGGGCGTGATGGACGGCGCGGGCAGCGATTTGCGCACCGGCTTGCCTTGGCAAATGGTGGAAATTCACGAGCCGGTCCGCTCGTTGTTCATCATCGAGACGACCGCTGACTCGATGACCCGGATCATGGACCGGAACCCGGGCATCGGGCGACTATGCCGGAACAAATGGGTGCAGTTGGCCTTGGTGCATCCGCAGACTCGCGAGATCAGCATTTTTCGCGGCGGCCGTTTTCAGGCCTATCAGCCTCGGGCGGCCGTTCTGCCCAAGGCGGTTTCCTCGGTCGACTGGTATCGTGGCTGCCGCGATCACTTGGAATTTGCGGAAATCGAGTCGTAGGATGCCCGCGGGCTCCGCAACAGATTGAGCAGAATGCCAGACTCCGACCAAATCATGAGGTTCCTGGGGCTGGTCGTCGTCGTCAGCCCTTTGCTGTTGACGGCCATCCTGGGTTTTTCGTCCCTGGTGGGGCGCAAGTTGGCCGAAGAGACGACGACCAAGCTGGTTTACGCGGCGATCGTTTGCGGGCTGACGGCGGCGGTGGCCGTACTGGTGCTGATGTTGATCGGGGGCAATCGCCACATGCCCATCGAGCTGGGGGACTGGGTCGTTATTCCGGGGCACTATCACTTTTCGGTGAAATTCACATACGACCGGCTGTCGGTGCCGCTGGCCATCTTGTCGTTCGTCCTGTCCGGCACCATCGGGGCCTTCGCCAGCCGCTATATGCACCGCGAGCCCGGTTTCAACCGGTTCTTCGTGCTCTACGCGATTTTCGTGCTCGGCATGATTGTGACTTCGCTGGCCGGCACCATCGAGACGCTGTTCACGGGTTGGGAATTCGTCGGCTTGTCGTCGGCGCTGCTGGTCGCGTTTTTCCAGGATCGCCCGGCGCCGGTGCGCAACGGTTTGTGGGTCTGGGTCATCTATCGTGTGTCGGACGCGGCGCTGTTGCTGGCCGCGGTCGCGATGCACCATTTACGCGGCGAAGGAGACTTCGACAAGCTGTTGGGCGCGGGGTCGTGGCCGGACGAAATTTCCTCCGTGCCCGTTCACCAGGCGCTCGTCGTCGGGCTGCTGTTGCTGATCGCCGCGGCGGGCAAATCGGCGCTGGTGCCCTTCTCGGGCTGGCTGCCGCGGGCGATGGAAGGTCCCACGCCGTCGAGCGCCGTGTTTTACGGCGCGCTGAGCGTGCATCTGGGCGCCTTCTTGCTGCTGCGTGTGAGCCCGCTGTTGGTCTTGTCCACCTGGCTTTGCGTGGCGGTCGTGTCGTTGGGGTTGTTGACCGCCGTGTTCGCCTACCTGGCCAGCAGCGTGCAGACCGACATTAAGTCCGCCTTGAGTTTTGCGTCGTTGATGCAGGTCGGGATCATCGTCGCTGAGATTGGCTTCGGGTGGCATTATCTGGCTTTGTTCCATCTGCTCGGACACGCTTGCCTGCGGACTTTGCAATTCGTCCGTGCACCGACGCTGCTGCGGGACTACCACACGCTGGAAAACGCCATCGGCACGCGTCTGCCGCCGGCCGACACGCCCTGGGTCCGCATCGCGCCGCGCGGCGGCCACATTTGGCTGTACCGATTCGCCCTGGAGCGCGGTTACTTGGATTCGAGCCTGATGGAGTTTGCCGTCGTTCCGTTCGTGCGGGTGTTTCGCTTTTGCGATGCACTGGAACGCCGCTGGACCGACTTTCTGGCGGGCGGGACGTCGCGTGAATCGGATCAGGTCAAGTCGCGTTTCGGCACGATCGAAGAGTTTTCATGAACCTCTTGCACTTGCCTTGGGTCGATCTCGCGATTGGCATCGCGCTCGTCGGATCGATCGCCGTCAGCCGGCTGCGCGACCCAGAACGCGCCAGCCTTTGGGGGTTGGTGTTCACGGGGTTGTCCTTCATCTGCTCGCTGTTGGCCTGGCTGGCGTTCTACGTCGGCACTCCGCCCGAACTGACGAGCGCCTGGAGTTTGCAACCGTACCTTTTTCACCAGCAGCTTTTCATTCTGGACGAGGTCAATGCGCCTCTCTTGCCCACGGTCGGGTTGTTGCACTTTCTCACCGCCTTGGCGACCGCGCGGACGCACATGCGGCGGTTTTCCTTTTCCTGGTCGCTGGCGGCCGAGGTCATTCGCCTGGCCACGTTCAGTTGCGCCGATCCTTGGGTGCTGATCGGACTGTTGGCGGTTTCGACCGTGCCGCCTTATGTCGAACTGATCAATCGCGGCCGTCCGGTGCGAGTTTACGTGCTGCATATGGGGCTGTTCGTCGGTTTGCTCGTGTTTGGCTGGATGCTGGTCGAATCGAGCGGGGGGCTGGCCGTCGCTCCGCGCTGGACAACGCTGCCGCTGGCGGCCGCCATCCTGATCCGCTGCGGCACCGTGCCGGCCCATTGTTGGCTGACCGACTGGTTCGAGCACGCGTCGCTGGGCATCGCCTTGCTGTTCGTCGTCCCGTTGAGCGGCGTGTACGCGGCGGTGCGGCTGGTGCTGCCGGTCGCCCCCGACTGGGTCTTGCAAGTCATCGGCCTGATGTCGTTGTTCACCGCCGTCTATGCCGCGGCCATGGCGACCATCCAGCGCGAGGCCCGGCGCTTCTACTGCGCACCTGTTCCTGAGTCACGCATCACTGGTGTTGGTGGGGTTGGAACTGCACACCGAGCTGTCGCTGACCGCCTCGCTGTGCCTGTGGTTTTCGGTGATTTTGTCGCTCGGCGGCTTCGGCTTGACGTTGCGCGCTGGAAGCCCGCTTCGGCCGGCTTTCGCTCAGCGATTACCACGGTTTGTACGAACATTCGCCCACGCTCGCGGTGTGCTTCTTGTTGACCGGTCTGGCGAGCGTTGGTTTTCCGGCCACGCTGGGTTTCATCTCCACGGAACTGCTCGTCGATAGCGCGGTCGACGCCAGCCCTTACGTGGGCATCGCCGTCGTCACGGCCGCCGCGCTGAACGGCATCGCCGTGGTGCGGGCCTATTTCATGTTGTTTACCGGCGCGGCACATGTCGACCGTCTCGTTGGAAATCGGGCCGCGCGAGCGGTTCGCCGTTCTGACGCTGTCGGCCTTGATCCTGGGCGGCGGCTTGTATCCGCAGCCCGGAGTCTCCTCGCGGCAGCGGGCCGCGGAAGAGATTCTCGGCGAGCGTCTGGAGCGTTTGGGCCCCGAAGAGGCGCCGCCGGCCGCGTCGAAGACGCGGCGTGCCGCGTTGCGGCACGAGCTGGTCGGATCACCGCACGGACTCGGCCCGGCTGAGCGCTTTTGGTTCTCGCCGCGGTGAACGATTTGCGCCGCGCCAGGCCCAGCGTGACGATGATCGTCGCGGCCACGACTGGCCAGGGCGCGATTCTCCACAGGCTGAGCGAGAAGTTGACTTCTTCGCCCGTCGCGCTGGTGGCCGCCTTGCCGACGATTTCCGGGCCGACGTAGCCGCCCAGATTGCCGATCATGTTGATGAAACCGATCGCCGAAGCGGCCGCCGTCGAACCCAGGAAGATGCTCGGGATGGGCCAAAACGCCGGCAGGTGGGCGTACATGAACGTGCCCACGCAGCAGAATACCAGCATCACGAACATCGGCAGCATTGAGTAATTGCTGGCAACCGCGGCCACGCCGATCGCCAGGGTCAAACATGACAGTGGAACGGCCACGTGCCAGATCCGTTCGCCGCTGCGGTCGGAGTGCCGGCCGTTGACGAGCATCATGCAAAATGCGCACAAGTAGGGGAGGGTGGTCAAATAGCTGGCCGCCTGGCTGGTCGATCCGACTTGCGCCTTGATGATCGCGGGCATGAAGGTCGACAGTCCGTAGCTGGTTACGTTCAGGCAGAAATAGACGACAGTCAGGGCCGCCACCGTGCCGAGGTGGTGCAGCCATTCGAAATGCCCCTTTTGCATTTTCCGCGCATGCTCCCGATCGAGTTCGCTTTGCAGGTAGTCTCGTCCTGGGCCGGCAGCCAGGTGGCATCGCGCGGTCGATTAGGCAGGCAGAACAAGACGCCGATGCCTGCCAGAATCGGCGCGATGCCCTCGATGATGAAAATCCATCGCCAACCGGCCAGATCGAACCAGGTCACGTTCAACAGTGCCCCGGACGCGGGTGAACCAAACGCCAAGGACAGGGGAATCGCCGACATGAAACTGGCGATTGCCTTGGCGCGGTCCTCCGGGCGATACCAAAGCGAAAGGTAGACGATGACGGACGGGAAGAAGCCGCCCTCGAAAAAGCCCAGCCAGAACCGCATGAAATAGAACTGGTAAACCGTATTGTCGGCCAGCCCGTTCCAATATTCGGCAATCGTCGTGAGTCCGGCGATGCCTTCGGGCAGGTGCGGCAGCCAGGAGAATAAATTTCCGAACCAGGGCATCCCGACAAAACCAACGAGCGTGGCGCAGATGCCCCAGAGGATGAGAATGCGGCAAAAGACAAAGTGCGCCCCCCAGCGCAGCACGCTCAAGGTGCTGGGGATTTCCAACAGCCAATAGCCCCAGAAGAACACGCCGGCCCCCGTACCGATGACTTTGTCGGTAAAACCAAGCCCCCCCTCGCTCAGCGGCGATTTCATGTCGAGTCCGGCCACCGAGACATTGGAGCGATCGAGGTAGGCCAGGATGTAAAGGGCAAACAGCACGGGAATCACGTGGGCCGATACCCGCCGCCGTGCCCGTTCGCCCAAGGAATCCGCCGGCCGGCGCCAAGCGATGCGCATCAGCCATTCGCCCCAAGGATCGGCCGGCTTGTCGGAGCCCGGATGTTCGACGCGCATCGTGCCGCCTTTTTTGCAAGTAAACCGATCGCCCGCGGCCCATGCCCTCGAGCGGATCCGATGTTGAAGCCCCCGCAAATGTAATCGCCGACCGAGCGGCGGTCCAGGTAGTCGGCGAAATGGGGCGAAGATGGCCGCGGGGAGTTCGCATCGCCCCCCGCGGCGGCGGCTCGCCAGGGCTCTGCCAGTCCGCCCGTCGACACCGCCTGTCCGGCTGCGGTTGGCGCTGTAGACTACTACTCTCGGCGAATCGGGCCGGGCCAGGGCGGAGCGATTGCGAAGCATCGCCGCGTCGGCACTCCCGCCGCAGACAATCCTGGCCGATCTTCTTTCTTACGTTGCGCGGGGGTTCGGTGACCTGGTCGCAAAATTACGATCCCTGCCACTCGTGGCCGCTGTCGACGTTGGTGTCCGCGCTGCCGGTGTTGTCGCTGTTCTTCGTGCTCCTGGTCTGCCATGCACGGGTTTGGGTGGCCGCGCTGTGTGGATTGCTGGTGGCCATCGGACTGGCGCTGGTCGTGTTTGGCATGCCGGCGCCGATGGTCGCCGGTGCGTGCGGTCTGGGTGCGGCCTTCGGTCTGGCGCGAATGGCCTGGATCATCGTGGCTTCGATCTTTCTGTACCACGTGGCGGTCGAGACCGGACAATTCGAGGTGATGAAGCATTCGATCGCGGTGTTGTCGGCCGACAAGCGGCTGCAACTCGTCCTGGTCGCGTTCTGCTTTGGAGCGTTCCTGGAAGGCACCGGCGGCGGCGGTGCGCCGGTGGCGATCACGGGCGCGTTCCTGATCGGCCTGGGTTTCCATCCGTTTCAGGCGGCCACGCTGTGCTTGATTGCCAACACGGCGCCGGTCGCCTGGGGCGCCGTCGGCACGCCGATTAGCACGCTGGCCCGCGTGAGCAACCTGCCCGAAGGGGCGCTCAGTGCGATGGCCGGCCGCATTCTGCCGCCGTTTTCCTGCATCCTGCCCTTCTGGCTGGTGCGCAGCATGGTGGGCTGGCGGCAAACGTTCGAAGTCTGGCCGGCGCTGTTGGTCAGCGGCGTATCGTTTGCCGGGATGCAGTTCTATTGGTCGAACTATCAAGATTCGGGCCTGGTCGATGTCGTGGCAGCGCTGGTTTCGCTGTTGGTGACGGCCGGCTTCCTCAAGTTTTGGCGACCGCGGACGATCCTGCCTATTGCCCAGACGACTGCGCCCTCGCACGTCATCGGTCGGCTGGCGGTGCTCCGCGGATGGTCGCCGTTCTTGCTGGCGTCCGTGCTCATCTTTGTTTGCGGCCTGCCGCAAATCCGAGGTTATCTGGAATGGGAAAAGCTGAAGTTGCCCATGCCCGGTTTGCACCAGGCCGTGCTCAAGGTGCCGCCGGTGGTGATCAGTCCGAAACCGGACGACGCAATTGCCGACCTGAATCCGCTTACGCCGCCGGGCACCCCGGTGTTCGTGGCGGCGGTCGCGTCGGCGCTGCTCTTGGGGATGAGTCCGGCGGCCACGGCTCGGATCTTCCTGCGCACTTGCCGGCAATTGGTGCAGTGCTCTTGGCCATCATGTGCATGGTGGCGCTGGCGCTTGTAACTCGCTACTCGGGCATGGACACGGTATTGGGGCTGAGCTTGACCCGCACCGGGCCCGCCTATGCGTTTTTCGGCACGCTGCTGGGTTGGCTGGGCGTGGCCCTGACCGGCACCGATGCCGGTTCGAATGCGCTGTTCGGCAACCTGCAGCGCGTGACGGCCGAACGGCTGGGGCTCAGTCCAATCTTGATGGCTGCCGCCAATTCCAGCGGCGGCGTGATGGGCAAGATGATCGACGCGCAATCGATCGTGATCGCCACTTCCGCCACCGATCAGGTGGGGCGCGAGGCCGCGCTGTTCAAAGCCGTGTTGGGGCACAGCCTGGCGCTGGTCACGCTTGTGGGACTGGTCGTCGTCGGCTATGCGTTTGTGATCCCGTGGGTGATTCCGCAGTAAGACCGTCCGATGATCCGACCCGGCCGTGAAAAACCGTTCGAGCTCGTGCCCTTTGAGCCGCACCCGCTGTTGCGCGGCGGACATGCGCAAACCCTGGCCAGCCTGTTTCTGCCGGGCCCCAGCTATCCATACCGCGCCCGGCAGCATCGCGTCGATCTCGACGACGGCGACGCGCTCGTGCTGCACGACGATTGTCCGGCCGGTTGGCGGCCGGCAGGTCGCAGTGCGCTCTTGATCCATGGACTGGGCGGCAGCCATCAAAGCCTGTACATGCAGCGCACGGCGGCTCGCCTGGGTCAACGCGGAGTGCGGACCTTTCGACTCGATCTGCGCGGAGCCGGGGCCGGGGCCACGCTGGCACGGCTGCCGTATCACAGCGGGCGGTCGGACGACGCGGCGGCGGCGCTGCGCTGGATCGGCCGGCTGTGTCCCGATTCGCCCACCTCGCTCGTTGGATTTTCGCTCGGCGCCAACGTGGCCCTCAAGCTGCTCGGCGAACTCGGCGACCGTGCCTGCGGCAACCTGGTCGATGCGGTGGCCGTATCGCCGCCCGTCGAACTGGCGACGTGCAGCCGGCGAATTCACGAATTCGAGAATCGGTTGTATGATCGGCATTTCGTCGACCTGCTCTTGCGGCAGATCCGCCAGCGGGCACGACGAGTGCCGGGCGCCGCGGTGTTTCCGCCCGGCGCCAAGCCGCGCTCGCTGTACGAGCTGGACGACCGTTTCACGGCGCCCGTTTGCGGGTTTGGAACGGCAGAGCAGTATTATCGCCAGTCGAGCAGCGCCCAATTCGTGCCCGGCATCCGACGGCCCACCTTGATCGTCACCGCCGCCGACGACCCGCTGATCCCGATCGCGATGTTCGGGCGATTGAAGTTGCCGCCGAGCGCCGTGCTGCACGTTGCGCCCGGCGGCGGGCATCTGGGGTTCATCGCCAGGCGGGGGTGCGACCCGGATCGCCGCTGGATCGATTGGCGGATTCTCGAGTGGGTGCTGAGTTGACGGGGCGACGTTGACCCCTGTTCCCCTCGCACAGGATTCCAACTTTCTGCGAGACGTTATACTGGCGGCGGTGGCGAGAAAAGAAGGGCTGAACCCTGTTTGGCCGCCCGGTGTCCCTGTTGTCGTCGCACGCGCGACTTGCCCTTTTGGCCCGCCGATAACATTGGGTAGAGCCGGCGTTTTTTCGAATGGTTTGCCATGAATGCTCGACAATTGGAAAAACTCGGCGTTCCGACCGAGTGCATGAAGAGTGCCATCCTGGCGATCCAGAGCGCCGCCGCTGCGGGCGTGCTGCGGCAACTGAACGTCAAGCAGGTCATCGGCAAGATTCTTGCCGATCCGGATGCGCACCGGGACGACGATCACTTCGGCCCGTTCGCCCGGGCCATCGCTTCGGCCGCAATCGAGGCCGGGCGCCGATCGACGTGCGCCCGCCGATCTCGTACCGCACTTGGGGTGAAAGTGGCATCGACGCCGCCTCGCACATCCAGATGCGCCAGGCCTGTGGCCTGCCGATGGCCACCGGCGCGGCGCTGATGCCCGACGCGCACGTGGGCTACGGGCTGCCGATCGGCGGCGTGTTGGCGCTGGACAATGCGGTCTGTCCCTATGCGGTGGGCGTGGACATCGCTTGCCGCATGAAGCTGTCGGTCCTGGACATGCCGGCCTGGGCGCTGGGCGATCGGCTCAAGTTCGATTTGTTCCAGCGGGCGATCGAAAAAGGCACGCGCTTCGGCGTGGGCGTGGGGCACGAGAAGCCTCAAGACCATCCGGTAATGCAAAAGGAGTGGCACGTCACCAAAGTCACCCGCGAGAACAAGGACAAGGCCTGGAAGCAACTCGGCACGTCGGGCTCGGGAAATCATTTCGTCGAATTCGGCCTGCTGTCGCTGCCGCGGTCCGACGCCGACCTGGGCTTGGAAGCCGGCGAGTACGTCGCGCTGCTCAGTCACAGCGGCAGCCGCGGCGCGGGCGCGGCCGTTTGTTCGACCTACAGCGCCATCGCCCGGACCCGGCTGCCGAAGAAGTATGAAGCGCTCGGCCGGCTGGCGTGGCTGGACATGGACAGCGACGCCGGCCAGGAGTATTGGGCGGCGATGAACCTGATGGGTGAGTACGCCGCGGCCAACCACGACGTGATTCATCGGTTGGTTTCGAAACTGTTGGGCGCCGAGATCATCGCGGGCGTGGAGAACCACCACAATTTCGCCTGGAAAGAAATCCACGGCGGTCGGGAGGTCTTCGTGCATCGCAAGGGCGCTACGCCCGCCGCGTTGGGGCAATGGGGCGTGATTCCCGGCTCGATGGCCGATCCGGCCTTCGTCGTGCGAGGCAAGGGCTGCGCCGAAAGTCTGAATTCCGCGTCGCACGGCGCCGGCCGCCGCATGTCGCGCACCCAGGCCCGGCAAAAATTCACCTGGCGGGCCGTCCAGAAAAATCTGGAGCAGGCCGGAGTCCACGTGCTCTCGGCCGGATCGGACGAGGTTCCGGGCGTATACAAAAACATCCTGGAGGTCATGCAGGAGCAGCAAGACCTGGTCGAGATCGTTGCCCGGTTCGATCCCAAGATCGTCAAAATGTGCGGCGACGGCAGCCGGGCCGAGGATTGAACGCGCGACGGGAGTTTTTGCTCGAAGTCGTCAGTGCCAGGAGCAGAGGCCAAGGGGAACATGGATTCAAGCGACAAGTCCACGGTTGATGAAATCCGGCGCCGCTTCGACGCCGAAGTCGAGCGGTTCTCCAATCTCGAGACCGGACAGTCGGCCACGGTCGATGCGCCGCTGGCCATGGCCTTGGTCGCCGCGGCTGCCGCGGCCGCCACGCCGCAAGCGCGGCATGTCCTGGACGTCGGCTGCGGGGCCGGAAATTACACCCTTAAGTTGCTCCAGGCATTGCCGAACCTGGATGTCACGCTGATCGATCTGAGCCGGCCCATGCTCGACCGGGCAACGCAGCGAATCCGCCAGGCGACCACCGGCGGCGTCGCCGCCATCCAGGGGGACATTCGCGAGGTCCGGCTCGACAGCCAGCGCTTCGACATCATCCTGGCCGCCGCCGTACTGCACCATTTACGCTCCGACGCCCAGTGGCGCGGCGTGTTTGCCGGCCTGCACCGCGCGCTGCGCTCCGGCGGCTCGCTGTGGATCTTCGATCTGGTTGAAAGCTCGATTCCCGCCGTCGAGCAGCTCATGCGCCGGCAGTACGGCGAGTATCTGTCGCGGCTCAAGGACGAAACCTACCGCGACCACGTCTTTGCCTATGTCGAGCGCGAGGACACGCCGCGCCCGTTGACGTTTCAACTCGAACTGCTGCGCGAGGTCGGCTTCGAAAAGGTCGATGTGCTGCACAAGAACTCGTGCTTTGCCGCCTTTGGCGCAGTCAAGCCGTGACGGCCGCGTTCGAGGGCCGGGTGCCGGGATGCCCGCAGTGCGGCGGACAATTGACGCCGCAGGCTGCTTCGGTCATACAGGGATGACCACAACGAACGGGTTGACCACAAGGCGGGCACGGGACTCGATGCTCCGATAACCATGCATGCGATGATCGACAGGGACCGGGAGCATTTGCGCTTGTTGTCGATCTTTCACTATGTCTATGGCGGCATGGTCGGATTGTTTTCCTGCTTTCCGATCCTGCATGTCACGGTGGGGATTGCCCTGGCCAGCGGGGCGATTCCCGTGCCGAAAAATCAGCCACAGATACCGGCCTTCGCCGGTTGGATATTCATCGTCGCTGGTAGCCTGTTCATTATCGTGGGATGGACGATCGCCGGCCTGACGATCTACGCCGGCCGGTGTCTCGCCCGGCGGAAAAACTACATCCTGTGTTTGATCGTCGCGGGACTCGAATGCCTGTTTGTGCCCCAGGGCAGCGTGCTGGGTGTTTGCACGCTGCTGGTGCTGCTGCGTCCGTCGGTCAAACCGCTGTTCGAGTCAGATGGTTCGACCGCCTGAACGGGCCCCGCCCGGCGATGGCAACGGCCGAGAAGAAAGGAGAAACTTCCAGTGAAACGAGCGCGTGAGTTCCGGGTCGTGTTCGGTTGGATGGCCTGTTTGGGGATCGCGTTGGCTGCGCGGGCCGAAGAGAGCCGGCTGCTTTATGTGGCCGCCCCGGGCATTCGCAACGACTTGCAGTTCGGCGGCGCCGGCATCCTGGTGTTCGACATCGATCGAGACCACCGGTTCGTCAAACGCATCGAGACTCCGCAGAGCGCCAAACCGCAGCCCGAAAACATGAAGGGCATCTGCGCTTGTGCAGCGACCCGCAAGCTGTACTTCAGCACGCCCAGCCGGCTTTATTGCCTCGATCTGGTCTCGGAGCGGACGCTCTGGGAAAAGGCCCTGCCGCTGGGCTGCGATCGCATGTCGATTCTGCCCGACGGCAGCCTGTTGTACGTGCCGTCGTTCGAGAACGACATCTGGAACGTCGTCGACGGCGCGACGGGCGAGGTCGTGGCGACGGTCGAGACCAAGAGCGGTGCGCACAACACGGTGTGCAGCCTGGACGGCAAGCGGATGTACCTGGCCGGGCTCCGCTCGCCGCTGCTCTCGATTGCCGACACTGCCACGCACCGCGTCGTGAGCCAGGCCGGTCCCTTTGCCGCGGCCATTCGCCCCTTTACCGTCGATGCCCAGGGCAAGCGGGCGTTTCTTTGCGTCAACGATTTGCTGGGCTTCGAAATCGGCGACTTGGAATCGGGACGGGTTTTGAACCGCGTCGAAGTGCAAGGCTTCGAAAAGGGGCCGGTCGAGCGCCACGGCTGTCCCTGCCACGGCATCGGCCTCTCGCCCGATGGGCGCGAGATCTGGCTCTGCGACGGCCACAACAGCCGGCTGCATGTGTTCGACGTCACGGTTGCGCCGCCCCGGCAAGTCGCAAGCATCCAGCTGCGCCAGCAACCGGGTTGGGTGACGTTCGGCCTCGATGGGCGCTTTGCTTATAGCTCGACCGGCGAAGTGATTCGCTCCGCCGACAGGCGCATCGTGGCCGCGCTCGAGGACGAAAAACAGCGTCCGGTGCATAGCGAAAAAATGCTCGAGATCGACTTCGCCGACGGCGTGCCGGTGCGGGTCGGCAACCAGTTCGGCGTCGGGCGGACGCCCTAGCTGCTCGGGGGGAAACCGCAATCGCAGCGCGCCGGGAATTGAACTCGGCACAGTTGCTGTCGCGGGCAACCCGGACGCTGTTGTGACAATTGTGTTGTCCGGCGCACGCATGGGCGCAGCCGGTCCCTCGGAGCCCCTATCGTCGACGGGCAAATCTGCTAGGATGCCAGACGCCGGTCGCGGTGCAGCGGCAGGGGCGAGAGAGACTTCTCCTTTTTGTAAAGACGAACGTTGATGGCAAGCGATCTCGAGCACGCGGCGATCGCTGTCCGGCGAGCCATCGTGGAGAAGTTCTGGAAGACGCCGCTGGAAGACTTGCTCGTCACGGCCGAGAGTCGATTTCTTTTGATCCAGCACGAAGGGCGCCGGGCCGTGGGATCGCGAGACGATCTGCTGGCTGCGCTTCGCAAAGCCGCCACCTACCCGGGTTTCTGGGACGTTCTCCAAGAGGAAGGCCGGTCCGGCGGCTGAGCGCCCATGAAATTCGCCAGGCGACGCGCAGTGTGGGTGATCGTTGGCGTGGGGCTGTTTGTCGTCGTCGAGTTTTTCATATCGATGGCGACCCGGCCCGCGACGGTCGTCACCGTGGCCCGCGATACGACCTACATCACCGGTCCTCTGGGCGCGGATGGGCTTGTCGACTACGTCGCCGCGCTGAACGAGACTTGCAGCCAGGGCGTCACGCCCGAGAACAACTCGGCCGTGCTGTTCTGGACCGCGATGGGGCCGGACGCCATCGATGCTACGCATCGGGACGAATATTTCCGCTTGCTGGGCGTGCCTCCACTTCCCGAGCAAGGCGACTATTTCGTCACGCCGGAAAAATACATCCAGCGACATGCCGACGGTACGCAGCAGCCTAGCCTGCCGGCGGAAGAGGAGGACGCGGACGCGACCACGCACCAGTTGGAATTGGTGGTCAAGCAGGCGTGGACCGAACAAGAGTTTCCGCTGCTGGCCGAATGGCTGGCGGCCAATGAAAGGCCGCTCGGCTTGCTGATCGATGCCTCGAAACGCCCGCGACGTTACGACGCGATGATTTCGAAGGACGGAACGGTCATCGCAGTGCTGATGCCGGCGATCACCCAATCGCGGCGCGCCGTCGAGGCACTGACCGCCCGGGCGATGTTGCGGGCCGGCAATGCTCAGTTCGACCTGGCGTGGGAGGATCTGCTCGCTTGTCATCGCCTGGCCAGGCTGATGAGCCAAGGCCCCACGATGGTCGAAGCCCTGGTGGCCGATGCGATCGACGAGGCTGCCTGCACAGCAGACCAGGGGCTGTTGCAATCGGTGCCGCTAACAGCCGCGCAGGCGGCGAGATTGCGGGCCGACCTGGCCGGGCTGGCTGCGATGCCGATAATGGCCGACAAGCTCGACTACGCGGAGCGATTCATCTATCTCGGCGCTGTACTGGGGATCCTGCGAGAGATGTCCGCGACACCTGGGGCCGACAGCTTCGGAATGGCAAAGTTGACCGGGAAAAACCCAGGCAATCTGGATTGGGACCTCATGCTGCGAATGGGGAACACCTGGTACGACAAGGCGGTCGCCGCGGATCGGCTCCCGACTCGGGTCGAGCGCATCACGGCCATGCAAAAGGTCACAGACGAGTGGGACGAAGCCGAACGCAAGATCACCGGCAAGGGTAAGAACGGATTCACCAAGGCGTTATCGGCGCTGCTGAATTCGCGACAGGCCGCGTCGGAGGCAATCGGCTTTACACTCTTAGCGATGATATTTCCCGCCAGTGAAGCCGCGATCCGCGGTCAGGATCGCGCAACGATGCAGTTCGAACTGATCAAACTGGCCTGCGCCTTGGCCGCCTACCGTGCCGAGCACGACGCATACCCCGAGCGCCTTTCCGATTTGCAGCCCGATTACGCGGCCCAGATTCCGCAGGACATCTTCAGCGCGGCGGAGTTGCACTATGCGCGCCAGGGCGACGGCTACTTGCTCTACAGCGTCGGCGTGAACGGCCAGGACGAGGGCGGCAAAGGCTCTGCCGACCAATTAGCGGATCCAGAAAACGCGGCGGATTGGGACGACCTGTCCGTCCGGGTTCCGGCCGCCGCGAAGTAGGCGGCCGACGTACCTTCAGGCGGGCCGCGTCTACGGGGCGAAAGTCGTCGTGCCGCGCCAAATGTGAACCGTCTTGTCGCGCGACTTCGTGGCCATCGTGCGATTGTCGGCGCTCACGACCACGTTCAAGACGTCGCGCTTGTGCGACTTCGTGGCCAGCAGTTCGGTGCCCAGAGTGCGGTCCCAGATGCGCAGCGAACCGTCGGCGCCGGCGGTCACGAGCCGGCGTCCGGAACGGTCGAAGGTTACCGGACCTCCCCCAGCGCCGAACGATCTTCCGTCGGGCGCGAGCTTTGCAGCGCCAATTGCTCGCTACCCGTGGCCACGTCGTAGACCCAAACGTGGCCGAGATTGGACTGGGCCACGACGAACTTCGAGTCCGGGCTGAAGGCCACGCCCTTGGGCGTTTCGTCCGGATATTGCTTGAGCCAGCGGACTTTGCCGGAGATGACTTCGCCCAAGACCAAGGCGCCCGAGCCGTGCCGGTTGCCAATCGCCGCGGCGAACAGGGCGCCCGACGGGCTGGCGGCGACCTGATGCACGACGCCGGGCCCGATGTCGGCCGCGATGTCCGTGGCAAAGACGCGTTCGGCGCCGCTGATGGCGATCCGCCGCAAGACCCAGTGCGGTTCCTCCGCCTCGGCCGAGTAGGTCAGCGCCACGACCCATTCCCCGTCCGCGGTGATGGCGACGGGCACCTCACCCACGTTGACCAGCCGCGTCTCGGCCAGGGTCGGTTTGGTGTTGCTTAGATCCCACCAGTTGAAGGAGCTGGCGTTGCCCAGCGTGCCGAGCCGCCGCCCATCGTCGCTGAACTTCATGGCCAGGATGGAGCCCTGGCCCGTTTCGAATCGATTGCGTTCCTGGCCGTCGGCGATGCCCAGGACTCGAACCGAGTCGCCGCCGGCGCAGGTGGCCAGCGCCATTCCATCGGGGCTGAAGGCCATGGCCACGTCGTTGTCTTTGGCGGCCGCGGCGCCGCTTTCGCCGGTGGGCACGATCAGGTCTGGGTCCGCGGCGCCGAGCATGAACGCCCGCACCTCGCCGTTCAGGCTGCCGCCGATGACCCGCCCGCCGTCGCGGCTGAAAGTTACGGAGTAGATTCGGACGCTGGAGGCCTTGAAATCGGCCATCAGGTCGCCGGTGCGGAAATTCCACACTTTGATCGAACCGTCGTCACAGCCCGCGGCGAGAAAGCGGTTGTAGAGGTCGAAAGCCATGCCGTAGGGCGTCGACGCTGGGGCAATGGGTTTGTCGTGGCTGGTTTGTTCGATTCCCGAAGTGACATCGCGGACGTGAATGGTTTGGTCTTCGGCTTGAGTGGCAAACAGGGTGCCGTCGGGGCTGAATTCGACCATGTAGGGCGCGTCACCACGGGCCGGCGTGGATTCGGTCGATTTCTTCGTCTTGGTGACGATGAGATCGACCGCGTGATCTTTCTTCAGCCGGGCGATGTACCGGCCGTCGTCGCAGAAAACCATCGGGCCGGTGACCGGTTCGTTGTTTTCCTGCAAATCGATCGACGCAGATCGCTGGCCGGTTTCGATCTCCCAGATTGCCACGCCCTTGGTCGTTTCCACCATGATCGACTTGCCGTCGTTGACGAACGCCACTGTCGACGGCGACGGCTTGTCGAGTTGCCAATTCTTGACCGGCTTTCCGGTCAGCGGGTCCCAGAGGCGCAACTGCTTGTCGTCGCCCACGCCGGCGACCAGGTGCCCGTCAGGACTGAAAGCGACCGCGTTTACGATTGCACCGCTGGGGTTTTCCAGGTCGCTGATCAGTTTTCCGCTGGCCGTCGAACGCACCGAGAGCAGGCCGCTGCGCGAAGCGGCCACGAGCAAAGCGCCGTCGGGGCCGCATGTCAGGTCCTGGATTTCGCCGCTGTGCACTTGCAGCGTGGGCGAAGACATCCGCATTTTCAGCCAGCGATACGACCACTCGAATCCGCGCTCGGAATCACGGTCGCTTTGCGGATGGTGTCGCTCCAAGATTGGAATGACGGCGCTCCAGTCGCCCGCGTCCCAACGGGATTGAACCAGCGCCATGTCCGACACATAGCGGTCCTGCTTGGCCTGCTGAAACCGGCTGGCGGTCAGCCACCACTGGTATCCGGTGATCGCGGCCAGAATCGCAAACAGCACCCCCAACACCAGCGCCAGCCGCCCCCGCATGGTCGACTGCCGCGAGACGTCGAAGATCCGGCTGAGTCGTTCGGTGGCGCCGGGCGCGGGTCCAGTCGTCAGTTCGGCGGCCGTGGCGTTAATGCGCAGCAGCTTCGAGGGAATGAACTCCAGCAGACCCTTGCGCGGCAGAGACCGTTCCAGCGTACCGTCGAAACTGATCGGAACGATCTGCTTGCGGCGGCGATGAAACCGCCGCGCTTCACGCAGCACCGTCGGCGACGCGAGGGCCCCCTTGGTGCCCACAACGATCAGGACCCGGCTCTTGAGCAACGCCCGGCGGCCGAGCAAATCCCAGCCTTCGCTCTTGGGCTTGCGCCGCGGAGGAATCTTGAAACGGCAATAGTAGCCGCGTCCCACCAACTGCTTGTAGAGGCGCGGTGGCGTAGACTTTGCCGTCCAGCGCGCAATACGAAATGAAGTAGTCATAGCCGAAGAAGAAATCTCCCATGCGGCGCAAAAGCGACCGGCGCGGGATTTCTTCTGCGGCAGGCGCGCTTTTTCGTGCTGTCGAAGCTTCGTCGGTGCTCATCGTGCGCCGGATAAATCCAGTATGCGGTATGCAAGAAGTGCGCGGGCCTCAGCTTAGCGGCCCAGGATCTGGCCGCTTGCACGCCATGAAAATCGAGAATGTTTGAAGTGAAAGCCAACGCGCACGAGTCAAACGGACCTGGCGGCACCATCGCGATCACAGCGCAATGCCGCCTACCAACGCTTGGGCGGAACAAGTCTCCCCGCACCAAATGGCTTGCGGGCATCTCGCTCCCCCAGTTGGCGATTATACCCCCAACGAGGCGGAAATCGCACCTTTTAGCACCGCTCGAACGCCAAAAACATCCGATCGGCCGTTTTACTGCGTGCGCGTAAGTTTTGCCCGAATCGAATGCTTCTTTTCCGCCGTTGAAATCGTCAGCGTGATCGGTTGATCGATCTTCAGCGGGGGTTGCGCCACCGCCCAAATCGTCAGGCTGAAACGGGAACCGCAAGCCGTCTCGCTGACCAACACCTCCAGCGCCGGCTCGAGTCCAGCCAGGGGCGCCGTCCAGCGCCCCACGCTGATCGTACCGGTGGTGCCTCGAATCTTGCCCGTTGCCACTGCGGGCCTCCTTCCTTTTGCTCCGAAACCGCGCCTTGATGGGGAGGGTCGAGAGAAGTGTCAGGCAGAGTTGCGAACATTGGACCCCCCTAGAAGATGTTAGATTAGCGTTTGCCAGAATTTTCCGCAAGCATTGCGGCACGTCGTTTGCGGATGACCGCAACCACGCCGCAAGCCTGCTGTCGGCGCGGGTCGTGCCCGCCGACCAACGCAGCGCATGGCAAGACATTCGGCGAGCGCGAGCACGGCAATTCTCAACCGTGGGCCATGGACGAGCGCAGATTGAACTGCGCCGCCGAGCGCGACCTGCCGAGTGCGAACATACGGCACCCGGTCCATGCGGGACGGCAGTGCGCAGACCACCGCGAGCGGCGCAGAACCGCCGCCGAACAGCCCGCTGTCCAGTTCAGCGCCGCCGCATCAACCGATCGTGGCCAGAAATCTGTTTCCTCGGCTTGCGAGGAGAACCCGGATAACGGCTAGACGGGTTTGACATTCTCGGCGCAGGGGCCCTTGGGTCCCCGGGCTTCGGTAAAGGAAACCTTTTGGCCTTCGTGCAGGTCGTCGAAGCCGCCCCCCTCAACGTTGGACGAATGGAAAAACAGATCCTTTTCGCCTCCCGTCTTGATGAACCCGAATCCCTTGTCCGTCAACTTCTTGATGGTGCCTTCGGCCATTCTTGCGATTCCCGGTTTGACTGTTTGGTGCGAAGCCGCCCGGCAAACGGTTGCCGTTCGTTATCAGAAGTCTATCGCCTTACCCCGGCAGGACGCAATCGGTTCGGCCGCGGCCGCGCGACGGATTCGATGCTTGATTCACGGTGGTCGCACGAGACTGCCCAGAGTGCAGGATCGAGCGCCGGGCACCGCAATCCGCGCCTCATCGGCCGATTTCTCGCCCCGCCGGTCGGATTTGGCGGTATAATCGGCGGACAGTCCTGGGCCGCGGCAATCTCGCCGATCACATCGGCAATTCCAGCGGATCGAGGAAAAACCACTTCCCTGGCCAGCGCCACTGGCCTCTGGCCGTCGGGCAAATCGCCCCTCGGATTCGTCGTTCTCGAAAGCGGTGCATTTGCGGCTACCGCTTCTCGCGCGCGCTGGCGGCCGCGTGAGAATGGCATGAAGTCTCCGTGAGATTCCGCAAAACTGGCGGTCTTTCGATTGTGTTGCATTCCGATTTCCGTAATCTGAGCATCCCAACAGGACGGTGAGGGAGCGAAATATGGCTCGATTACGGAGATGTGCGCCTGCTGCTTTCGCTGCTGCTCGTGGCGACGGCCGCCGCCAGCGCGGCAACCGACGACGTCGCCCAGCGGCCGATCGCGGACTTCACGCTGAGCGACTTCCAGGGCCAGCAGTTCAGCCTGAGCGAATATGCCGAGCAGCGATTCGTCGTCGTGGTGTTTTTCGGCGTCGACTGCCCTTTGGCAAAGCGCTACGGCCCGCGGCTGGATAAGCTGGCGGCCGAATATGGTCCACGCCGCGTGGCGCTGATTGGCATCGATTCCAATTCGCAGGATTCGATCACCGAGATCGCGGCTTTCGCCCGCACGCAAGGCATTCGCTTCCCGCTGCTAAGAGACGCCGGCAACGTGGTTGCCGACCGATTTGCTGCCGAGCGGACTCCCGAGGTCTTCGTGCTCGACGAGCGACGGACGATCCGCTATCGCGGGCGGGTCGACGATCAATACGCCCCTGGTGGCGTTCGGCCGGAGCCCAAGCAGCACGACCTGCGGCGGGCACTCGACGAACTTCTGGCCGGCAAACCGGTCACTCAGCCGCGCACCGAGGTTGCCGGATGTCTGATCGGCCGGGTTCGCCCCGCCGACGCGACCAGCCTGGTGACCTACGAAGACGACGTGGCGGCGATTCTGCAGCGCCGCTGCGTCGAGTGTCACCGGCCCGGCCAGATCGGTCCATTTTCTCTGACGGATTTCGACGGAGTCTCAGGCTGGGCCGAGATGATCGGCGAAGTGGTGGCCGAAGGCCGCATGCCTCCCTGGCATGCCGATCCGAAAATCGGCCGTTTCGTAGGCGATCGGCACTTGTCCGACGACGAGAAACAGTTGATCAAGACCTGGGTGGCCGCCGGCGCGCCGCGAGGCACTCCCCGGCCCGCCCCGGCAAGCGAGAATGCCTCGGTCGACGAGGTGGCGTCGCTTTTGCCGGCAGACCCGCAGCCGGCCGCGGCCGGCGAGTGGCAGTTGCCCCGTCCGCCGGACGTCGTGATCCCGATGAGCAGCACTCCGTTCCAGGTGCCGCTGCAAGGGCCGATCGGATATCAGTTCTTCAAAGTCGATCCAGGCTATCAGGAAGACCGCTGGATCAGTGCGGCAGAAGTCGTGCCGGGCAATCGAACGGTCGTGCATCACGTGGTGGTTCACGCCCTAAAGGGAAGTCCGGACACGGCCCTGGTGGATGGGACCAGCGACGGATACCTGGCCGTCTTCGTGCCCGGAATGCGCGTGGCCGCCTATCCGCCGGGCATGGCCAAACGGATTACGGCCGGGTCGCAGTTGCTGTTCCAGGTACACTACGCGCCGAACGGCACCCCGCAGACCGACTGCTGCAAGATCGGTCTGGTATTCGCCGATCCCAAAGATGTCGAGTACGAAGTCTTCACCAGCAGCGTGCTCAGCCGCACGATGGCGATTCCGCCCGGCGCGGCGCGGTATCGGGTCACGGCCCGCTCGAGCCGAGCCCCCGCCCAATGCCTGCTGCTGAGCATGATGCCGCACATGCACCTGCGCGGCACCTCGTTCAGCTACGAACTGATCCTTCCCGGCGGCAAGAGCGAGATGTTGCTGGACGTGCCGCGCTACGATCCCAATTGGCAGACCGCGTACCGGCTGGTCGAGCCGCGGGCCTTGCCGATGGGCAGCCAGTTGCGCTGCGTGGCGAACTTCGACAATTCGGACAGCAACCTGAACAATCCCGATTCGACCAAGAAGGTCGGCTGGGGCCTGCAGACGACCGACGAGATGATGGTCGGCTATTTCGATGTCGCGCTGCCCAAGGGACAAAAGCCGCCCCCGCCGCCTGATCTGAAACTGTTCTTGAAGGCCGGCCGGGCCGCCCGCCGCTAGCCGAGCCAGCGGTTGACGCCCGACCTGCATGTCTTGCCCGCGCTGACGGCGGCGGTGGAACGGACAAGACGGCGCGGGGGGCATTGCGGCAGTGGTATCTGCGGCCGCTGTCGCACCAGGCCGGACCAGCCAGTGCAGTTGGCCAGGCAGGCGCGTGAAGGAAACCCGGCCCAGGACCCACCGCACACTGGACACGGCGTTTGGGGCGCGTTAATAAGATAACGATTGTCGGAACGTCTGGACGGGCTCTTCTGGGCCA
Source organism: uncultured Planctomycetia bacterium (assembly GCA_963699445.1). Lineage (GTDB taxonomy): Bacteria > Planctomycetota > Planctomycetia > Pirellulales > PALSA-1355 > CAWCAX01. Next base: position 62,859 of record CAVOTX010000007.1, on the reverse strand, counting down.
GTTCGCAAGTCGCCCCCGCCAAGAAACACAACGTCGGAATCCTTGTCGGAACCGTGCAGGAGATGCCGCGATGGTGATGCTGATGAAACGAGTTCCCGCCGCGCTGCTGTTTGTGCTGCACAGCGTGCTCGTGACGGTCGCGCTGGCTCCCGCGGCGACCCAAGCCGCCGACGTGCCAGCGGCGGGCGAATCGCCAAGCCGGGTGGAGGGGATCAAAGTCCTGCCGGACAAGGCCCCCGATTGCAGCTCGCTCAAGTCAATCGTCGAAACGGTCACGCGCGATTGCCAGTCCAACGACCAGAAGGCAATCGCGATCTATAACTTCTGCCAACTGACGAACTATCACCGCGCGTATCCCTCGGAGCCCGGCGGCATTCCGGCCCTGAAGGTGATCAACTGTTACGGCTGGAGCCTATGCGGCGGGTTGCACTCGATCGAGTCGGCGCTATGGAAGGAGGCAGGCTGGGAGCACCGTTTCGTCGGCTGGAACGGGCATACCACGGTCGAAGCCAAATACGACGGACGATGGCATTATCTCGACATCTTCCTGAAGTTCTACGCCTGGGAGCCCGACGGCAAGGGCGGACGGACCATCGCCTCGCAGGATGACCTGACGGCAAATTCCGACGCGCTGGTCAAGCAAGCGTTCGTGTTGGATCCCGGCCGCGGCTGCGTTTATGCCAAGGACAATCAGTTCGTCATGGCGGGCGAACACGCCAATTGGCGCGCGCCGGCCCTGCTTTCCTGCGGCGATACCATCGCCGACGTGATTGGCGGGCTGAAGACGCACCGCGGCGCCGACCGCGCCGATTCTTGGATGGGTATCAATCACGCCGACGGCAAATACTCGACGGACGTCAGCCTGGCTCTCGGATCAAGCCTGACGAATACCTGGGACGCCGTGGAAGACGCCTGGTACTGGGCCGACCAGAAAGCGGCGCCCGGCCACACCTGTGCGGGTTTCAAAGACAACCGCAACGATCCGGCTTACGGGTTGATCCTCGAACCATACATCAATGCCAGCCGGGCTCGCAGTTATGGCACCGGAATGCTCTCGCTGCTGCCGGACTTCAAGAGCGACTCGGTGCTGGCAAGCTTCGCCGCGGTGGAGAACGCCCGATATGCCGACCAGGCGCTGGTTCCGGCAGACGCCTCCAAGCCGGCGTCCGTGGTGCTGAAGCTTGAGTCGCCTTACATATTGACCAAAGCCGGCGGACAGGCCGACGGCGCCGAGACGGTGGAAGTCTCGACCGACGCAGGCAAGAGCTATGCCACGATCGATCTCAATGATTTCTCGGCGGCGATCAAGGGCCGCATGTCGGCGCTGATCCGCATCGGCTTCAAGTCGGCCCTGCGCGGCGTGAAAATCGAGGCCCTGGTGCAGAACAATCCCGGCTCGTTGCCTTACCTCTCGCCGGGCAAGAACATCGTGTCCGTTTCGGTCGCGAATCCCGGAGCCTTGGGCGGCAACAAACTCGTAGTCACCTATGCCTACAAGCTGGGCTCGCGCACCAAGTCGTTCGACCAATTGTGCGACGAGGGCAAGGAAATCGCGCGGCAGCACAATGCCAAGTGGGCCGACGCGACGACGTACGTGCAAAAGACATTTACCGCCAAAGAACTGCCGGCCAGTTTCGAGATCGACTGCCCGACTCCCCACGGCCAATATCCGGTCTATCCGCGGATGTTGCTGGTCCGCCGCGAGGTGCTGTCGCCCGCCGCCGCCCCGCTTCCGCTGCCGGAGGGCGCCGTGGCGGCAAGTCCGAAACCGGGCGACGAATTGGCGACGCTCCCCAACCCGTTCCTGATCGGTTCCGAGACGCCGAAACCCGTCCAGGCCCAGCCCGTTACAACCACCCGGCTGCCGCTCGAATACGTGCAGTTTTGCAACGAGAAGGGGGAAATTGCCGACGCCGGGGTGCTCGTCTGGCCCAAGAACGCCATGGAGCAGGGCAAGGTGATCTCGGGCGCCGTGTTGATCCAAGGTGAGTTCGCGCCGGTGCCGAACCGCAAACTGCTGGCCGCCCGGCTTGTGGTGCCGGTCTCTTACGGTCATTCGATGGCCAATGGGAAACTGGGCGCCGTTTTCCTGACCAGCCCGGTCAAGCCCGGCGAGCCGTGCGATTTCAAACAATTGGACAATATCGCCGGAACCACGGTCGTGCCCCTGCAACCGCCGGACTCGCCCGAATACAAGCCGGCCAAGTCGTTTGCCATCGACGTGACCCGCGCCGTCAAGGGTGTGGTCGCGGGCGGCGAGAAGTTCCACGGCATCGCGCTGCGAATCGTTCCAGACCGCAGCGTCGACGACGGATACACCGTTCGCTGCCGCATCTCGCCCCAGGAGAAAATCCATCTGGAGCTGGACTATAGCGCCAGCGACTCGCCGGCCGTTCCAGGCAAATGACCGCTGGCAACTTGCTGCACCAAGGCCGGATCGCTGTGTAAACCAGGATTTCGAAGCCCGCCATGAAGGAGAAACCGGGACGCTGGGTCGGAATGACCACCCATCGGGTGATGATCTCCGACCTGATGTACTTTTCGCGCAAGGTGCCGAGCATACCAGTGCAGCGCCGAATGCACTTGGGCGCCGTCGTGGCGGCCCGGCAGCATGCTCAGCCGCGGCCAAGTTGGGTCGTCGTGTTCACCAAGGCCTTTGCTTTGGTCGCCGCCGACATGCCCGAGCTGCGGCGATCCTATCTGGGGCTGCCCTGGGCGCACTTCTACGAACATCCGATCAGCATCGCTTCGGTGGCGGTGGAAAAGCTCGACCGCGGCCAGACGGCCGTGTTCTTTGCCAAACTTCGCGATCCGGCCGGTCATCGCCTGGGCGGCGCTCGATCGCTACCTGAAATGGTTCATCCGCTCGCCCAAGGCCAACATGGGATTGGCCCGCTTGGGACTTTGGGTCAGCCTGCTTTGGTGGCCGCTGCGGTATTTGCTGTGGTGGTGGGCGCTCAATGCCGAAGGCTGGTTCCGGGCCCGGCAGTTCGGCACGTTTGGCGTAAGCGTCTACTCGAGCCTGGGCTGCGAGTCGCTGCACCCGCTGGCGCCGCTTTCCTTCGTCATCAACTACGGCGTGATCGACGACCAGGGAGACGTGACCGTCAAGCTGGTCTACGACCATCGCGTGGTCGACGGTGCGACGGTCGGCCTGCGCTCGCCGCGCTGGAAGCGGCCCTGACGGGCCCGGTCTTGGCGGAACTGCGCAAATCCGCGGCCTAGGAACGAAAGAAATTTTGTCCGTCGAGCAAGTTGGCCACGATCCTTCCCAGACCCTGACAAGGAGATGCCATGCAAATCCAGCCGTATCTGTTCTTCAACGGCCGCGCGGCCGAGGCGGCCGAGTTCTATCGCAGCAAGCTCGGCGCCGAGGTGGTGATGATGGTGCGCTTCAAGGACAATCCCGATTCGGGCATGGTCCAGCCCGGCACCGAAGACAAGGTGATGCACATGAATCTTCGCATCGGTGAAACGACGGTGCTGCTTTCCGATGGTCGCTGCACGGGCACGACGAACTTCGAGGGCTTTGCGCTGTCGCTCACGGTGTCCGACGAAACCGAGGCCGAGCGGCTGTTCAAGGCTCTGAGCGAAGGAGGGCAGGTGCAGATGCCGATGGCCAAGACTTTCTTTTCTCCGCGCTTCGGCATGCTGGCCGACCGCTTCGGCGTTGCCTGGATGGTGTACGTGAAGCCTTGAAAGCCGGCGCGCATTGGCGTCGCTGTTGAAGACCGAGTTTCAGAGCGTCGCAAACAGGACCGCCAAGCCTTCGGCGGTCGTGGGATGGGCGAATATGCCGTCACCCCGTCGGCAGCCCGCTAGAGCTGCAGCATGAACGCCGTGAGGGACTGCTTCTCGTCCTGCGTCAGTTTGAGTTCCAGAATCAGGTTGAAGAACTCCACGGTGTCGTCCAGCGTAAGCAATCGGCCGTCGTGAAAATAAGGAGGCGAATCCTTGATCCCCCGCAGCGTGAAGGTCTTGATCGGCCCCTGTGCGGTGGCGACCAGCCCATTGATCGTTTGAGTCTTGTAGAATCGTTCGACCTGCAAATCGTGCATCGTGTTGTCGGTGTAGTAGGGCGCCGGATGGCACGTGCCGCATTGGGCTTTGCCGAAAAACAATTCCTGCCCTTTGCGCTCGGGCGTATCGGGTCCAAATTTTTTCGGATCCAGCTTGCCGTCGATACCCAGGCCCGGGGCCGGCGGAAAATCGAGCAATTCCTGTAGCTCCGCCATGAAGTGCACCTGGCTGCCGCGCTCCAGCGGATTGATGCCCTTGGCCGCGGCCGAAACCTGGTCTCCGTCGAAATAGGCTGCCCGCTGTTCGAACTCGGTGAAGTCCTCGACCGACTTGAGCGCTCGCTGCGAACCGAACAAGCGCTGCACGTTCACGCCCCGCAGGCTGACGGTATCGATCCGCCGCCGGTGCGACTGGGGCCGAATGTCTCCGGCCAGATGCGTGGCCGCGGAAGTATGTCCGTTGACGTGACAATCGAAACAGGCGACCCCTTGCATGCCCAGCGGGTTTTGGGTCTTGCGGTCGAGCGTGGCGTTGAACTGTTGCTGGGGAAACTGCGTGACCAGCAGACGCAGGCCTTCTAGGTCTTTGGAATTCAAAATGCCCTGGAACAGCTCCTGAAAATTGTCGATCGTGACGACTTTGCCCTGCGACACGTCCCCCAGGTCCTTGCGACTCGTCAGATACAAGGCCGGTGGGAACTCGGGCAGGAACGCCTCGGGCAGGTCGAATTCGACGTCGAACCGTTCCAGCCGGGGGAATTGCTTGAACTGCATTTTGGGAAACACCATCCCGCCCACATTGTGTTTGGGATGCGGCAGCGGCAGAAAGCCCGGGGGAAGCAGCCCCTTGGCGCGAATGTCGTCTGGCGAGAGATCGGCCAGCTTGGCCCAGGTCAGGCCAGCGGGCAATCGGGCAGTAGGGCCGGCCGGCACCGGTTTGCCGCGCGACATCGTCGCCTTGCCCTGCGTGCGCGGCTTCAGGTCGTAGCGCTCGTCGAGCAACTTTTGCTGGCGGGCTGCGACCGCCGGTTTGTCAGCCTTGTCCTGGGCCAGCATGTCCGCGAACGATTGCTTGCCGATCAGCACCGGAGCAATCTGGTCATAACTGCTCGCCTGCCCTTTGGCGCCTGCCGTGGCCGGCGGCTTGGCCGCGGCTTTGTCCGGTGCCGTAGCGGCCGCTTTGACCGGCTCTTTGGCGAACAGCGGAGCCCGGGTCGAACACAGCGGCAGGATCGCCGCCAGCAGGGCAGCCGTGCCGAAAAGAATTTCGCGAAACGGAACGGGTTTGCACCGGTTCATGGCTTCTCCTCACTTGTCTTGCGGCGGATTGGAGTTTGGATTCGGCGGGTCGGACTGGAGCAGATCAAACGAGCGATCGACCCGTTCGCCCGTCAGGCAACCGACATTGTTATACCAGGAGTTCCGGGCGAAACCGCCTTACGGCAAGAATTCCCAGCACGACGAACACGGCCAGTACGACGAGCTGCGACACCAGGAATGGCGGCTCGGATTGTGTCGGGGCGATGGCCTTCAGTTGCGGCACTTTGAGAAACGACTGCACGATCAGGACGAAGACATTGAGGTAGAGGGAAATGACCGCACTGACGACATATGCCCAGCGCCAGGCGCCAGCCAGCCGAAACGAATACAGCGCCGCGATTGCCGCCGCTAGCGCCACCAAAGAAATAATGCCCAGCGCGTGCGACGGCATGAAATGATCGGCCGGCAAGAAGAACCCGGTCACGCTCGTCGCCACCGTGGTCGCCAGGAAGATGGCCGTCCAGCCGCTGAGCCGCTTTGCGGTGAGCAGTCCGTACAGGACTACGAATCCCGCGCCGATTCCCACCAGGCTCAGCCCGACGTGGACGTCCGTAAAAGGCGAAATGCCGAAAAACATGCTGGGCGCTCCTTTCGGGAATTCGACGCGTTTGAGAGAGTATCCTGGCCGGCCTGGCGGCGCGAGGCTCCGTTATCCCGCGCCGCCGGCAGAATTCCGGCGCGGCACGTGAAGTCTGGCGGTCATCACCTGCACGATCTCGCCCCGCTGATTGAGCGTTGTGCTGCGGAGTGTCGCCAGGCCGCTCGTCGGCCGGGATTTCGACGGTCGCAAGGCGACGATTTCGCCTGCCACGTGCAGGACATCTCCAGGGCGCGTGGGACGCGGCCAGGCAATCTCCGCGCCGACACCGATCAGGCCGCCGGCAATGGGCAATCCCTCTTCCACCAACAGCCGCATGGAGATTGCCGCCGTGTGCCAGCCGCTCGCCACGAGTCCGGCAAACAGCGAATCCCGCGCAGCCTCGACATCGAGATGAAATGGCTGCGGGTCGAACTGCCTGGCAAAGGCTTTGATCTGCGGTTCGTCGATCTCGTGCGTGCCCGTCGTGAACCGCTGGCCAAGATGCAGGTCGTCGAGATAAAGTACGTCCCGATTGCCGGGCGGATTCGGGTTGGTCATGTCGTGCAGTCCGCGCGAAGCTACTTCAATTCGAACCTGGCCGGCGCGTTGTCGCCAGGCATGACGTCATAATTGAGACCTGACGTTGCCGGATTCCGATAATTTTCAGGAATTGTGACGTATCGCTTCGGGGCGCCGATTTTCATGGGTTCCGTATCGATCGCGACATCCACTTTGCCGACGGGCACGTCGGCGACCCGGAAAGTCCCGTCCTCTTGCAAAATGCCCGTGACGCGCTTGGCCGGGTCGGCTGTCGAAATGAAGGCGACGCTGCCCCCCGGCAGGGGTTTGCCGGCAAACGTCACCGTGCCCGAGACCGTTGCCCGATCGGCATGGACGACCGGCCGGTTGCCGCAGCCGGTCAGCCAGACCGTTGCCAGGGCGGCCGTGACCGTCAAACGGTTGCGTATCGGTAACATGTGTTACCTGGTTGTTGTAATCACGAAACGCCACGTCACTCAGCAGCGCCATTCACCAGTCGGTTCCCAGTATCGTGCCGTCGTTGGGCATGATCAATTGGGTCCAGGTTTGAATGCTCACAGTCATGGCCGCGGTTTGCACGCTGCCGTCGGCCATGCCCACGTTCATCGAGCCCGGATGCGCGGATTGCGCGGTGTAAGGATTGCAGATGGCCAGTTGCGGCGCGTCTTGTGGCGGCTGGATGATCGGGTTGCCGCCGCCGTCATTCGAAGCAATGATCGGATCGAACAGCGGCGAGGGAATGGTGCCCAGCCAGGCCATGCGGCCGTTGGCGGTCGTCGGACAGACGGCATAGCGCTCGACGAAGATCATGGTCTTGGTCGTCCCATCAGGAAACCCCTTGGGAATGACTCGCTTTTGGTAGGGGGTCGGCTGGCCGGTAAACCAGTTGCCCAGGGCCTGCACGTTCGACGCGTAGTTGCCCGAGCCCAAGGTCGTCACGCCGTCGGAAAAGAGCATCGAACCATTCGGCAGGCCGGACGCATCGGATGGGCACAATTGGCTTGCCGGAGCAAAGGCGATCGTGCTGTTCCAGAGCAGGTTCTGCGTCCAGCCGGCGAACTGCATGTACAACGTCACTTCTTCCATGTAGGGGAGCACGAAGTATTGAATGCTGGAGCAATTCGCCGGCGCCGTGTTGCTGAACGGGAGGCTGGGCGTGCCGGTGGCGGAATTGTAAGTTCCGTCGATGGGAAAATAGCCGGCCGACTGCGGAATCTTGCCCTGCGCTGCCTGGCAGTTTTGCACGGCCAGGCCGAGTTGCTTGAGATTGTTGACGCACTGCGTCCGCCGCGCCGCTTCGCGGGCCGCCTGCACTGCCGGCAAGAGCAGCGCAATCAGGATGCCAATGATCGCGATCACGACCAGCAGTTCGACCAAAGTAAAACCGAGCCGATGCAGCCTGCTCACAGTCTCTCCTGAACGCCCTGACGCGCCGCAGGCCGAATCTCATCCCTGGGCCGGCCAGCGGCATCCGAATCCCGATAACTGCAAGCGTTGCGCAACTCAGGGGGGTGCTGGAAAATTCGAGAACCGATATTTCCCGCTTGTGTTGAGCCTGGAATCGATCCCGACCGGTCCGCCGCCATTGTATCAACTCGCCCTCCACCCCGCGTCGAGGGGGGCATCAATTTTTCTCCCTGCCGAACGGCCGTGAATTCGAACGGGCGCAAAAAAATCGCCCGGGCAAATGCCGGGCGGTGAGTGGAGCGAGCAAGCGGTCGAGCTAGGCTTTGCGACGACGGGCTGCGAAGAACAGGCCCACCGCACCCAGGCCGGCCAGAACCAGCGCGCTGGGCTCTGGAGTCGGAACGGCATTCACGTACAACTGGGCAACACCGATGAAGCCGCCGTTGCCGGCCACGCCGCCTCCGTTACCGATCAGGCGAATCCCCTCGATATTGTAAGCAGTCGTGTCGAGCGTGAAGGTGCTAAGCGGGGAATTGTTCGGATTCGGATTCAGACCTCCGCCGATTCCAGCGCCCAACATCACGCTGTCATAATTCGTCGTCGAGGCGACGTTGGTCCAGTGGGTCCCGTCCGTGGTGATTTGTACCGTTGGCGCGAGCAAGTCGCCCGCGGCCAGCGGATTGCCCGCTCCCGGGGTTGTGCTGCTGGGACCAAACCATCCGCCGTCCACAAACATGGCCATCACCAAGCCAACGCTCACCACATTGTGGACGGGAGCACCGAATGTAATCCCGACGTAGTCGTTCGTGGTATACGGATAATCGTCGACGTGCGTGGAAAGATTGAGGTCGTTGACAGGTTGCGCGCCGACGGTGCTGGAGGCGTGGTCGTTCTCGGTTCCGGCGAGCGATGTATTGGAGGTATAGCCGATCGTCGCCGTTCCCGACGGGGCGATGTTAATGGTTCCCGCCTCGGCACCCGCGACGCCGACCAATAACGCGGCCGCGAACATCCCGGCGCGGAGAAAGCAGCTTGAATAAGAACCGGCCCAAGCGGCACGCCCAGCCTGCGAGAACGTCGTTTTCATGGCAAAATCCTTAAGCGTAAATCGAGAATGATGGGATTAGTTCGATACTTCGATTTCGTGGTGAGCCTGGCTTAGATCGAGGCCCGGGAACGCACTCTTTGACGGATGCGGTCACATCAATCAGGGTCATGTCGGGAGTCATGGGCCGCAAATTTGACAAGTCTTTTTTATTAATATCCACAATAACATCCCGTCTTTGTCGCACTCCGCCGACCGCTGTCCGACGGACTTACCCCAACAGCGGTTCCCTACACGCCCACAACCGAAACCCGAATCCAAACCTGCTTTTCTTGGCGAGCCCGCAGTGACAGCTCAAGCCACGCCTGCCGCCAAGCTCAGCCCTCGCGCTGCTTTGTCGAGCAACGCGGAATAAAAAAAAGCTGCCGAGTGCCGCTGTGCTATGCGCAGGGGCGCTGGGGAGCCTTTTTCCGAATCGCGTTTCGATTCCAGTTCATTTGCGTTCCGCCCGCAATTTGGCCGAAAAATGCCGGGAATTCGGCCCGTCCGCCGTCCAAGTGCCCCTATGTTTGTCTCGATCGTGGGTCGTGTCAACTAGCTGCGAAAAATTTTATCGGAGTTTTGCGAGCCGGCCGGCCCTGGACGCGGTTTGGGGTTCGCTGGTCGACCTGGCGTCAGGCATTACTCGGCCGGGCCGGCCGCCGCTTGCAGCGAGCGCAGATCTCGCTCGAGCATTGCGAACTGGTCCGCATCGCTCACGGCCGCAAGGCAGGATTGCGCTTTCCCGAGCTGCTCGCGAAACTCGGCCCCGTCGCCGAGAACCAGGGCAGCTCGGGTGGCCGCTTCATGGGCATAACCGACGTAAAACGCCGAGGAACCTTGCGCATGATGAAGAGCCGCACGGGCGTGGCGCTGTGCGTCGGCGCCGCGTCCCGCCAATGCGAAAACCCGGGAGAGTTGCCAATGACCGACCGACAAATTCCGATCGGTGCAGTCGCCGCGCTGCGTCCAGTGCCAGAGCGACACCGTCGCCAACCGGATCATCATCTCGTCGTCGGCTGCGGTGCGATCCGGCTTCTCGATGTAGCTCCAGGCCTGGTTGAAACACTCGACAGCAAAGTGCCGGTGAGCTAGCTGGATGTCGATTTGCGATGACTCGTGTGACATAACGACAAGGCGCGATGGCAATACCCGCCACTCCCTTGGCGGAATTCTCCGTATCAAACCCAGCTTCGCAAGCCGGCGCATGCCACAGTGGAGCGGTCGCAACGCGTGGAAGCAAGCCGTTTGTTTCGCCCGGCAAGAAATGCTCGCATTTCGATTTTGGCTTTGGCAAAATAATCATTCGCTCTGCCGGTGCTTGACGGCGCTTGCAAATCGGCGTGGGCATTGCCCTCGCCCGTTTGCCTTTGCGCTGTTGCGGCTGCGGCGGCCGAATTGCTTCCCCAAGGGTGGTGGCGATTCTTCCAACGGCGCGAGCGCCAGGCCGTTGCGGATCGTTCGATTGCAGTTCCCACATCCTTCGCGCCTCGACGCATGGTGAAACCGATGCTGCCTGCAAACTTGAAGCTGGCTAAAGTGACCGCGGTCGCGCTTGCGGCGGTCGCCGCCGTGCTTACGCTGACCGAGAGCCGGTTCTGGGGTCGAATCGCAGTGGATCGGGCGACCGCGGCCGAGCCGAACGCGCCGACAGGGGCCGCACCGAACGCGAATGCCCAGGCCCGGCTGTCGCTCGACCAGGATCCCGGCGATACGAAGCAAGCACCAATGCGCGCTTGGGATTCGAGCCGGGATCTGCCGCCGCAGATTGCAACCGACAAATCGGTCGCCTACGACTATCCCATCGTGTACGTGCGCGTGCCGCGGCCGTATCCAAAGGAATATTACAACATCAATCACCTCACGCAGGCCGGACTGCATCAAACGAATGCTCCGGGAGCCGAGCTGCGGATTCTTTACCCCGATGGCCGCGATGAGAGCCTGGTGGCCGTAACGCCGCGCGAATCGATTGCCGACCCGGTCGTTTCCTTCGATGGCCAGTGGGTGTATTTCGCGAAATACCATCACATGAACACCGGCGCCACGGCCAGCATGACCCAGTTGCAAAGCCGCGAGGGGGCCGACATCTACAAGATCCACGTGCCCACGCGCAAACTGCTGCAAATCACTGCGCAAGAGCGCACGCCCAACACCGGGGCGGTGCCCCAGGGAACCGAATCGCATCGTCGAGGTGTGCATAATCTGGGTCCCTGCCCGGCGCCCGGCGGCCGGGTCGTATTTGTCAGCGATCGCAACGGCTACCGCGGCGTGCGCGACGAGACCGAGCCCGCCTTGCAATTGTTCGTCATGGACGAGGACGGCAGCAATGTGGAGCACATCGGGCACCTGAATCTGGGCGCGGCGCTGCATCCGGTGATGCTCAAAGATGGCCGCGTGATGTTCAGTTCGCTGGAAACACAGGGATTGCGCAGCGACGAGCGCTGGGGCATTTGGGCCATTCGCCCCGACGGCACGCACTGGGAGCCGCTGACCAGCGCGCTGGGCTCGCCGCCGGGGCAGGCGGTGCATTTTCAGGCCCAACTCGGCGACGAAAGCATCGTGGTCGAATCGTACTATCAGACCGGCTCGACCGACGGCTTCGGCACGTTCTGGAAATTTCCGGTGCGTCCGGCCGAAGGTTACGCCAGCTTCGCACCCGGCCTGAAACAGTTCGCCCCGCAAGGCCTGCTCAACCTGACGCTGTTTGCCAACTTCGCCGATGTTCGGCCCAATCACCCGGCGGGCAACGTCAATAATCAGCACTTCATGGGCAACGTGACGCATCCGTCGGCGGTGCCCGACAATCACCTGTTGCTGGTCTGGTCGCTACCTTGGGAAGCCCAGGATCAGTCGCTGAAGGTCTACGACGCCGGCATTTATTTGCTCACTTCGGGCCGGGCGATCAATCACCCCGCGAAAATGCTGCTCATCAAGAACGATCCCCAGTACCAGGAATTGTGGCCCCGGGCGCTCGTGCCGTATCGGCGCATCTTCGGCGTCGACGAGCCGCCACGTTTCGTGCGCCACAACGACGGCCAGGCGTCGCCCGAATTGCCGGCCGGCACGCCGTTCGGGCTGGTGGGCACGTCGAGCCTTTATAAGCGAGAAAGCTATCCCAGCGGAGTCGTGCCCGAGGGCAGCGTGACCGCCGTTTCGCCCCGGCCGAGCGATCTTAAGAATATGCGGCGCGAGTTGAGCGTGTCGCGCTTCAGCCACCCGAGCAATTGGGGAGAGCAGGGCGGCGAAGCGGGCCTCTACGCCAACGGCGACATCTGGGGCATTCGCATCCTGGCGCTGGAGCCGGTCAGCGATGCCGTTTACCAGAAGCAGCGTCATTACGCGCTGGTCAGCAATTCGGAGGAGCGGCTGCGCATCTTGGGCGAGTTCCCGGTGCGTAAATTCCAGGGCGATTCCCAACCGCAAGACCCCGACGGCAACCCCGACACCAGCTTTCTGGCCAAACTGCCGGGCGACGTCGCCTGGACGTTTCAAACGCTCGACCAGAACGGCATGGTGCTCAACATGGCGCAAACGTGGCACCAGCTTCGGCCGGGCGAGATTCGCAACGACTGCGGCGGCTGCCACGCGCACAGCCAGCAGCCCACGCGTTTCGAGCTCACCGCCGCCGCCCGGCCCGATTACCCGGTTTGGGATCTGACCGAGGACGCGCCGCTGTTCACCACGAAGGCCCACGATCGATCGGGGCGCAAGTGGGACACGGACGACCGCACCGGCCTTACGACGGCCGGCAAGGCCGTAGTCGACGTCGAGTTCTACCGCGACGTCAAACCGATCCTCGATCGTAGCTGCGTCGCCTGCCACACCACCCAGAGCGACGATCCGGCCGGCCATTTGGCTCTGGACGACTCCACTCCGATCAAGGAACCGGGCCTCGTGCCTTGGGCCGAGAACGTACACGTGCGGCAAGGGCTGCCCCGCAACTACGCCCGGCTGGTGCAATATTGCTGGGCGTTTCAGTCGCGGCGCAGCCCGCTCGTTTGGAAGGTGTACGGCAAACGTCTCGACGGCTTCACGAACGACGACATTCCCAGTCCGGCCATCGATTACGACAACAAGCAAAACGTGCTCGACTGGTGCCATCACAGCCGGCGCTTCGAGCGCGACGTGGACTTCACCGGCAGCCCCATGCCGCCCGCGAAAGCCCTGGCCGGCGAGTTCGAAGGTCCACAGGGCCAGCTCATCCAGGTGCCACCGCTGGGGGATGAAGACAAGCTCACGCTGGTCCGCTGGATCGACATCGGCTGCCCCATCGATCTCGATTACGACCCCAGCGATCCACTTCGTCGCGGGCAAGGCTGGATGCTCGACGAGGGCCGGCCGACGCTGACGCTCGCCGATCCGCAGCCGGGCGAGAATGCCGAGCCGCTTTCATTGTTGCTGGTGGGCATGCACGATTACGGTACGGGGCTGGGTCTGGAGAGCTTTCGCGTGACAGCCGATTTCCCGGTCGACGGCGTGCCGGCCGGCGAGAATCTTGCCCCGCGTTTCCAGCCGCTGACCGGCGCGGGTGGTCGCTGGCGCTGAAGACGCCGATCGCCAAACTACCGGCCGGCAAAATCACGGTATCGATCCAGGACCGTCAGGGAAACCTGTCGAAAATCGAGCGCACGTTTTCGATCCGCTGATTCGCCCTGGTGGAATTGGCGCGCGGCACATCCTGCCGTGTTCGCATCGGCAAGCGCTGTGGCGGCCGCGGTGGTCGCCGATGTTTCCACTGAACCGTTCGGCTACCGGCCAACGCGGTACGGTGTCTCAGTGACGTTCCAGCCCAACCATTCATCTTGCACGCGCACGACTGGCAGATTGGTATTTTCCATCAATGGAATCAAAATACTATCGAACGCCTTGGCGTGAAAGGCGGATCGAAAGTCGGCCTTGTCTGCGGGGAACCGCTGCGTTCACTTTCGGGCGGAGCCGGCCCAGGCGGGTGAAAGAAAACACCCAGTGTAAGCAAGACTGACCACTGGCTGTGTTCTAATGCCGGGGACAGGACTTGAACTGCCACCGGAAAACTCGGGAAATTAGGCAGTCGGCAACCGTAGCGGCGCAGAATCCGGCGCACTCGGCGCAGAAAAGGCCGCCGCTGACCCCCAATTGGCGATGGTTATCGAAGCCTGGCTGCAGCGGCCGGAAGCGATCGAGTCGGGCATTTTGGCGATGGTCCGGGCGCGAGTGTCGTCCGCAATTAATTGCTCGACGGTGGGCGCTCAACCTGCTAGGCTAGCGCCGTCCCCATGCGGGGTGCCAATCGCCCCTCGCATCGTGGCGCTGCCGAGTTCGCCGGCTCAAAAGCAGTTGGTCCCGTTTGTGACGGCGAGTTGCGCGAGAATTTCGGCCGCGACGTTATTGTCTATCGCCCGACCCGATAGGGAGAACGCTAATGAAACCTAGGACATTTGTCTATGCGTTCTTAACAGTTGTTCTGTTTGCGCGGGGCAAGCGCTGATTGGATGTCCACGATCGCTGCCAGCGAACCGTTGAATTGGTATCGATTCAACGAAACGAGCGGCTCCACTGCCATCGACTACGGGTCCCAGCATCTAAACGGCACCTATGGATCAGGCGCTTTGGATGCCACGCGGGGCGTTCCCGGGATCGTCGGCACGGCCGCTCTGTTCGGCAATCAGAGTACCGTGATCTTGAACGGCACCGACCTTACCGGCGATTGGTCGGCCGAATTCATTCTGGATCGCGTCGGATCGAAAACGTCTTCCGTGCTGATTCGTGGCATTCCATTTGCTGTTCCCAGCACAGCTCTGAAACTTGAACAATTTCCGAATACCGAACAGGTCGGTTTCACGCAATACGGGGTAAAGGACTACACGTTCTCGCCCGCCGTGCCCACTCCGCTCAATCAATGGATGGATCTCGTCTATGTGAACCACGCTGGCGCGGGGATGGATCTCTACTTGGATGGCAAATTGGTCGGGACGAGCAGCGCGAATATCGACCTCGAGCGATACCAGATCGGAAGCAACGCCGATGTGGTTCCCGAATCTCCACTGGCCATCATGAATGCGGTCATCATCTACAACCGGGCATTGAGTGCATCGGAGATAGCAGCGCAATACGCGGCAATCACGCCCGAGCCTTCCACGTTGACCCTCGGCGCGCTCGCCGCATTCGGCACGGCCATATTGGCATGCCGGAAGCGACGACAAGAGCACGTCAATCGTGCGGATACGTAAACGAAGGTCACCGCGAACGCGCCGCGGTTTCCCTGCGACTTCACAGAATGCCCCCTTGGTAAGAACATGCGGGTGGCAATTCGACGGGCCGTGCCCTTTCTGTGCGTTCGGCGAAACAGACAGTTTCGGAGCGGCCATTAACGCGAGCCCGAGGGAACGAATGTCGGCTTACTGCTCACTCCTGTTCCGGAACCGTCAGCCCTGGCGATGACTCTCGCCGGACTCGTGGTGTTGGCCGCGTGGCGGCGGCGACGGGTGAGCGGGCGCCGTCGGCTGAACTCGTTCGGACCGGCATTTCTCGAGATGGTCCGGACGACTGGGAACTCGCCCACATGGTGCATGCGACGGAATGACCCGCTGGGAAAGGGGGTATCCTTCCAGGTACTTGTCCCCCGGCCCCGCCGAACCGGCGGCATGCACTGCCCCCGGCGATCGACTTCGTCGCCGGCAGGGCTGGATCCTCGACGAGGGCCGGCCGACGCTGACGCTCGCCGATCCGCAGCCGGGCGTTTCGAGCCGCTGACCGGCAGCGGTGCTCGCTGCCGTTCAAGACGCCGATCGCCAAACTTCCGGCCGGCAAACTCACGGTGTCGATCCAGGACCGTCAGGGAAACCTGTCGAAAATCGAGCGCACGTTTTCGATCCGGTGATTCGCCCTGGTGGAATTGGGCCGCGCACGGCACACCTTGCCGTGTTCGCACCGGCAAGCGCCGTGGCGGCCGCGGTGGTCGCCGATGTTTCCACTAATCCGTTCGGCTACCCGCCAACGCGGTACGGTGTCTCAGTGACGTTCCAGCCCAACCATTCATCTTGCACGCGCACGACTGGCAGATCGGTATTTTCCATCAATGGAATCAAAATACTATCGAACGCCTTGGCGTGAAAGGCGGATCGAAGCAACGGACACCGCTGGCGAATTCCATCACGGCACGCGACCAGGTTCAACTCCGAAAGGCGGTCATTGTTCACCACCCCACCCCAGTCGAGCCGTTTGGTGGTGATGAACTGAAGGTGAACGATCTCGCAGCGGTCGAAGCTCGCACTCTCACGCGGAAGCTCGACACGGCCGGTGGCTTTGTCGTAGATCGAGCCATGGCCCCAAGCGGCGTGCGTTGTTGAAACAGCGGTACACGACCGCCGTGAACATGCCGCAAGTCAGGAGACCGATGCCGATCGGCGACCCGTAGACGATCCAAGGCCCGGCCTCGCCGCCGGCCACGTGCTTGAATGCCAGGTGGAAACCAAGAAAGCAGGCCACGAAGAAGAGATTGTAGAGAACGATCGTCCACACCGGCAGCGGCACCAGATCGATGCGGAAGACGCGATCGTCGCAATAGGGCCGAGCGGTCTGCAAGTTGCTGTAGACACCCCGTCCGACAATGAATTTCTCGGGGTCGGCGTCAGCGGGAGGCTTGGCCATGACCGACCTTGTTGGCAGCGAACGGCTGCGTTCATCCCGGGCGTGGTCCGGCCCTCAGCTAAGAGTTTGGCCGCTTCTTTTTGTGCCTGCCGTTGCCAGATTTCGGCGGTTGCTTCAATTCCTCAAGCGTGACAATCAACAGCGGCTCGAACGTCATTGTAAAGCTGTCATCGTCGATCATGATGACGGTGCGCTTATTCATGGCAATACACTCCGGATGACGTACCTCAACCCGGCGGCCGTCCGCCAGACACATGGCAAACGGCTGAAACGGCTGTCGGCGGAGGGCATCTCGAATGGAGTTGAGGTCCATGACGGACAAGCCAAACGGGCTGCGGGCGAAAATAAAGCCGGTCCCATTGCACGCATGGGAGCCGGCTTATCGAGAATGGCGGGGACAGGATTCGAACCTGCGACCTCGAGGTTATGAGCCTCGCGAGCTACCGGGCTGCTCCACCCCGCGTCATGTTTTGATTGGAAGTGCCGGCATCCGCTACGACGATTCGCCCGTTGCCGTACAGTCCCATCTTATCGGCCATTGGCCGTTTGGTGAAGAGCCAATCTCGAACAACTTTGTCCGATTGCCAGCCAGAGCCGCTGCTCATGTTCGGCGCGCGCTGGTCTAGAATCGCCGCGGACCGGCAAATAGTTGCTGCATGTTGGGGACGTCGCCCTGTGGTGCCTGAGCTGACTTTACCTTGGGAGCCGGCGCCTTCGGAGCAGGTGCCTTGGGAGTTGGCGCTTCGGCGCAGACGCCTTGGGGGCAGGAGCGTCGGAGGCCGGCGCTTCAATTCAGGCTCGGGCGACGGCGAAAAATTGGGGGGCGGAGCCGGCACACCTTCGGTCGTCGCCGAACTGTCGGCCGGTTGCGACACCACCGGCGCCTGCAACACCGCGGGCGGCTGAAACCCGACCGGAGGTTGCGCGTATTCGGGATCGAATTGCGGCGGCACGCGCGTCCCCGACACAACCGGCGGCGACGCGGCGGCCGGCCAGCCCCAGATGCTGCCGGGCACCATCGGCCAGGCCTCGAACGCGCCGGATAATAGCTGCTCGCGCCGCTCCAGCGCCAAAACATGTCGGCGTTCAGGTCGACCTGGCGTCCGATCTCGGCCCGCCGCCGAATGTCGTGCAGTTGCCAGGCTTCGTACCCCGAGACCAATCCGCTCATATTCCGCACGGGCGTCGGATAGGCGCCGGCCGGTAATCGGGCGAATAGCTCTGAGCCGCAGCCGGGCCTGCCCCTTGGCAGACGAGCAGCCCCACGAGTCCGATCAAACAACCCAGGCGAATTCGCTTCATGGCACACCTCGATTTTCTTCCAGCGGCCGGCGGCACGTGCCGAGGCCGCAGCACTCCATTGTACTCGCCCGCAGCCGCGCTTCCCACCGCGCATTGCTCGGAATCGTGAGGCCAGGATCACGAATCCAGGATCGCGGCCCCCGCAGTCGCGGCAGATCATGCCGAACCCCGGGGCGGCTCGCTATTCACCCACCGATTCGGCCAAGATTTGACGATATGCCTTGCGGGCATGTTCGTAGGCCGCTTCGGCGGCGGCCAGCTCGGCGGGCCGGATCTGCTTCGATTTTGCCTTCCAGCAGACGTCGACCGCGTCGAGGCACCACTGGGCGCTCTTCTTGCTGGCCCGGATCGGCTTGCCGTCGACTTCGACGAACACCGGGTTGGTGTGGGCGCTGGGAAAGATCCGCAGGGCCACCCAGCTCGACCGCTCGGGCGTGAAGCTGAACTTGAGGTCGTGGATGCTGCCGTCGGCCACGATCGCTTGCGTCTCGACCGACTGGCCGTTGACGACCAACTCGACCGGCACGTCCTTGCGTCGTGCCGATCCGGGCCCGCTCGATGTGCCAGTAGGGTTTCTCGGCCGAGCGGCCTGGCGCGGATGTCGTCGCGCGGTTTGTCGGCCAACAGGCGGCCGCTTTGACGCCGATGGCCAGCGGCTTGCCGCGGCCTGGACCGAGCACGCTCGTCCGGCCGCCGGCTCCCTTTTCGCCGACGCCCAGGCCGATCGACCACGCGAAATCGATCAGGTGGCTGAGGCCGTCGCTGCACGTAGCTGCGGCCGTCGCGCAGCCCGTCGACCCAGCGGTCGTAGTCGAGCGGCTGGTCCTTGGGCAGCTTGACGTAGGCGCGGCCCAGGCCGACGCGCTCGCCGTAGATGCAGGGAAAGTCGGTCTCGCCGCTGATCCGGGCGGTGTAGCCGCAGTTGAGCGTGTGATACCAGATGTTCAGCTCCCAGATGGCCGGCGTGTCGACGGCCGAGATGAAATCGCACGGCGCCGTGGACGACGTCGACGATGTATTCGTTGGCGCCGATGCCGTCGAACGGCGGCATGTCGTAGGTCGGCAGCTTGTTGGCCGGCACTTGCAGTCCCCAGCCGCTGTGCGAGAAGCCGACCACGCCGCCCTGCTCTTGCCCCATTGCAGCACCGGCAAGTCCCAACTCGGCCACTCTTCGATGCGGGTCGTGCCGGGATAGTCGTCCTCGGTCAGCCGCAGCAGGCACAAGTGGCCGGCGTGCGAGCTGGGAAAGCCCGAGACTTCGACGTCGTAGCGCATCAAGTTGTCGGGCGTCGAGAGCTTGTTGACTCTTGCCCTCGAAGAACTGCTTCTGGAAGTACCAGCAGGGCCCCCAGGAGAGCACGCAGCCGACGTTCAGGTCTTCGCCCAGGATGTGGCGCATCATGTCGTCCGGCTGCACGCCCTCGGCCGGCGACTCGTAATGGGCGCAGCCGGCGGCGTGGATGTGATGATCGCCGGAAAACCAGCCCTGAGTCGGCCAGCTTGATCCAGCGCTTGAGCTGGAACGATTCTTTGTGCGTGACCGCAGTCGGGCACTGTGATCGTCGCGGTCCAGCACGCGATACTCCGGGCCGCGGCCGTAGGTCACGTGGTACTTGCCGGGCGGCAGCAGCACCGTCTCGCCGCTATGGCGATAGATCTGCTCGTGAAAGAAAAGATCGGGGGCCAGCCGGCGGGCCAGCGAGGGGTAGACGCGGTCCTTCGCGTCGCGAAAGACAAACTGGCCGGTCGTGGGGCGGCCATCGTCGTCGAGGACTTCCAGTGTCGACTTCGACCGCCGGCTGGCAGCTGGAACAGCACGTTGATCTCGTTGCGGAAGCCCAGGTCTTGCGTGCCCTGGCCGACGTCGAACGTCAGCTTGGCCTCGCGCTGGCCGGCGTCGCGGCTGTAGAGCTCGACGACGCGATATTCCAGCTGCAGGCCCGACAGGTTCTTGTTCAGCGGCTGGCCGTCGTGCGATCGCGACGTCCAGCCAGCGGTCGGCCACGTCGCTGGCGCTGATCGTGGCTTTCGGCTCGGGACTGCCGCTGGAGCGGGTGTAGATCGGCGGCCGGCGTTGGGGCTGCCGACGCGCAGCGCCGCCGTGACGCCGGCCTCGTTGTGGACCTTGACGAGAAACACCCGCCAGCCCTGCTGCACCAGCTTGGCGGCGCCGGGCCGGCGGCGACCTTCACTCGGCTTTCGGGATTGATGTTGACGCCGGCCAGGCAGAGCGGATCGAGCACGGCCTGGATGCCCAGCACGCCCGCTTTGGGATCGCTGTCGGCGGCCGCCTTGTCGAGCGCCGCTGCTGCTCATTGCTCAGCGGAGAGCCCAACAAATCGAGCGTTTGCGCCACGCGCTGTCGCCTGGGCCGCCAGCGGCTGCAATGCGACGTCGGCAATCGGCGCGGGCGGCTTGTCCTGGGCGGTCGCCACGGCCGGGATGATGCTGAGCATCCACAGGAAAGCCGGCCAGACTTTCGTTTTTCGCGGCATAATTCTGGTCCGTGTTGAGGGTGTGTCGGGGGGCAGCAACGCGAGGGTGCCAAGAGGTTGCCGCGGTTGCGATTATCGCCCAGGCCGCCAAGCCGGGCAAGCAATCGGTGGCGCTTAACCCGGCGCCGGAGTGGGCACGTTCACCTGCGCGGCAAGTTTGACCAGCTCCTGCCAGTTGCCCTCGTCGAGCGGAATGCCCCGTTCCGATCGCTCGGCCAGCGTGCCGCCGCTCGGGATCGCCCGGCAGTTGGATCGGTTCGCCCGGATCGATCCGCGGGCAGCCACGGACGAATTCGACCAGTCCCGCGACCTCTGTGGAAAAATGTTCCGCGCCGCCGACCGCCGCCGGATCGACGATCAGCATGAACACGCAATTGCCGTTGGGATTGATCGGCGTCTCGCGAATGCACACTCCGCCCGAGACGGCCCCGGCCAGAATCTCGACCATCATCGCCAGTCCAAACCCCTTGTAGGCCTGGCTGCCGCCCATCGGCAGGATCGTGCCCGGCGGGTTGGCGTACAGGGTGTTGGGATCGCGCGTGGGCCGGCCGTCGCTATCCAGCAACCAGCCGTCTGGGCATTGCTGGCCGGCGATGCGTTTGACGCGCACTTTGCCTTCGGCCGTGGCGCTGGTGCCAAAGTCGAGCACGATCGGTCTGCTCCGTGCGGGCGAGCCGAAGGCCAGCGGGTTGGTGCCCAATCGCGGGGCCTTGCCGCCGGGGGGCGCCACGCGCCGCGCGTGGCCGTGCGTGTTGACCATCACGATCGAGACCATCCCGTCGGCGGCGGCCAGCTCGCAGTATTCGCCCAGCCGGCCGATGTGGCCCGAGTGAATCAGCGTGCCCATCACGACCGAGCTGGCCTGCGCCTTGCTCGATCAAAAGCTCCGTGAGCCGCCGGGCCTGTACCTGGCCGAAGCCCCAATGTCCGTCGGCGGCCAGCAGGCTGGCGGATTGCTTGATGACGGAAAACGCAGCCCCCGGCACGACGTCCCCTTTTTTCACGGCGTCGAGATAGAAGGGAATCCGCATCACGCCGTGCGAGTCGTGACCGCGGAGGTTGGCGCCAACCAGGCTGTCGGCCACGCACCGGGCCTCCGGCGGCTGGACGCCGCCCGTTTCCAAAAGTCGTGCGGCAAAGGAGCGTAACGAATCAGCGGCAAAGTTTGGCATGCGGAAATACCCGTTCCTTTTTCCTTCCCCGTATCATCCCACTATTGTCTTCATTCCCAGTAAAGCAGCACGCGTTGATTTGCGCTCCGCCGATCTGTGTACATCTGCGCGTATCTGCGTTCATCTGCGGTTACGTGCGGGCGCCGGCTGCACCAACGATGTAGCCGTCCAAATCCCCGACCGCTGAACTTCGTATGAAATAAAGTCCCAAAGCAACCGCAGATGAACGCAGATTGTCGCAGATACGAGGAGCGATGGGAGGATGACGGCTAAAGCAAGTCGATTATTCCGCCGGGCCGACGCCCTGCCGCAGCGCCTCGTACAGTACGATGGCGACTGCGTTCGACAGATTCAAGCTGCGAACTTGCTCGCGAATTGGAATTCGCAACAAGTGATCGCGGTTTTCGACGCGCAGCGACTCGGGCAAGCCTTGCGACTCGCTGCCGAAAACCAGCACGTCGCCGCGCTGGTAGGCCACCCGGGCATAATTCCGCTCGGCCGCCTTGCTGAAAAACCAGAACCGCCCGCCCGCCAACCGGGCTGCGAGCGCGGCCCAATCGTCGACTGCTTCCCATTCCAAGTGGGGCCAATAATCGAGGCCGGCCCGTGCAGGTAGTAATCGTCCAGGCGAAAGCCCAGTGGCCGCACCAGCCACAGCTTGGCGCCGGTGGCGACGCACGTTCGGCCCACACTGCCGGTATTGTGCGGGATCTCGGGTGCGACGAGCACGACGTGCAAGGCCGGATCGTATTTGGCGGGTTCGGGCAACGGGGCGGTCTTTGCAGGTGGGTAGCGATAACCGACGGACAGCGTGCGCCGATCATAAGTTTAGAGAACGCGGCAGCCGAAAGTCAGTGCTCCGCTTTTTCTGCCATTCGACAGCGGACGAGAGCGTATTGGCAGGCAGAGTAAGACAGTTTGCACGAATCGTAACCCCCATCGGAAACGAGCCGCAGGGCGTTCAATTTCGACGTCAAATCGTGCAGAGCGGCCGCTTGCCTTTGTTGCCAATCATGATCGGCGGAAGCGTCGGGACGGAGTTGAGCCAATCGCCGCTCGGCGGCGGCCCGACGATTGATGGCATCCACATACTGCTCGACGGTAACCATTTCTGCCTCGAATGCCGTCTTGGTGGCTTCGACCAGCATTTCGCCTGCGCCTGCGCCGGAGGTTACCGCGGATAATTCGGCTGCACCGCCTCCATCGGCCTTTGCAAGCGCGGCATCCGCCTTTGCGGCGCAAGAGCGCAGTAGGTGATATCCTTCGGCTTCGCCTCCCGGATCACCGTTCTCAAACAGCGGCTCGACGACTGCCAATCGTCGCCGCACGGCTTCGGCATACTGTTGCCAGGCCGCGCGGCGTGCCGCCGGTCCGCCGACCAGGTCGGCCGCGGCCAGGTGCGCTTCTCTGCGTCGCTCCCAAGAGCTGATCAGCGAATCAGGCACAATCACGCCATCCGTCAGCGCCGACTCGGCAGCGTCGCAAACCAGATTGGCGGATTTGGCCGCCTCATCTAACGCCGCGCTCGCTGCTTCTCCACCCTGCGCATCGGGCGCGAGCGGCACAACGCGCAAGCTCATAGGCGATCAGCCGCTCGGCAAGTGCGTGCCCATTCGCGTGGTGCGCCGTCGCCCGCGACGTTGCCACGATGCGTTGCAGGCTTTTCAGGCTTGCCGAGAAGTCTGCTAGCGCTTGCGGCCCGGCGCCGGCAATTTTGTTCAGCCGCCCGAGCAGCTCTCGCAACTCCGCCACGGTCCGAAAAAACTCGATCGCGGATTCCACCGTAAGCACTTCCATCTCGACGGACACTTGGATTCCTTTGCCCAAGCGATCGGCCATGAGCGGTGCCAGCTCGAACAGCTCGACATCCGAAGGCTGCCGCTGCAGGCCGAAAAGGCGAGTGAATGCCGTCTCGTATGCGCTCCTCGGCTTCGCGCTGCTTCACGGCGGCATACTGCTCGTCGTTGAGGGCTGGCCCGCGCCCTTCGCGCTCCACGGATCCTTCGGGAAACGAGAGCTTAATTTGGGCCATCGACTCGTCGGAAACGTCTCCCGATAGAACGATCCACATAACCGGCTCGTCGCCGAACAGCCGGCGATGCCACGGGATTTCGCCCCAGTGCGCAATGTCGGGTGGCTTGCGCCAGAATTCCAACCGATCGACCATGACCAATGCGTCGCGGAATTCCAACCAACTGCGGAGCTTGGCCCGCTCGTGAACGACATGCAGTTGCCAGCCCAGGCCGGCCCCGCAGACGAGCGCCAGCAATAAGAAACTACGCAGGCTAAAGCGGAACCAGCGGCGCGGCGATGGGGGTGCGGCGTCCATCGGAGCATTATAAGCATGCATCGGCCAGATGTTTGTGGGCCCAAGTGAACTCTATGGTTTTTTCGAAATCATGCCCGAGCAAGACTAACCCTCTCCCAGCCTCTCCCTGCAGGGAGAGGAGTTCGCGTAATTGCGGAACTGGGCCGGTGCAGTGCGCCGCGCGAGTTGACAATCGCTTACGGCCTGCGGTATCAACTCTGGGAGAGCCTTGCTTGCACGATTCACTCCGCATGAGCCGGCCACCGTGACCGTTCGCAACCAATATCGAGACGCTGCGGGGGCCGCATGAGGCTCGCACTGCTGGGCGCCGATGCCGATACGCCGGCCATCGCCACGGCCATCGCCGGGCGGCGCGAGGACAAACTGCTGGCCGTTTGCGAGTGCCAGGGCAGCGAGTTGGCCCGTGCGTTGGCCAAGCGCGGACTGCTGGCTGCGGAAATCGACAATTGGGAGACGCTGCTCGACTCGGAATTTGTCGATGCGGTCGTCGTGGCTTACAGCCCGGACGAGGACCGCCGGGCCGAACAGTTGCGCAAGTTCGCCCAGGCCGCGATGCCGGTGCTGGCCACGCATCCGCTGTTCTCGTCGATGATCGTGTATTACGAGCTCGACATGATTTGCCGCGACACGCAGGGCATCCTGCTCCCCTATTTGCCCGACCGCTGGCATCCGGCGATCGTCGAACTGGCCCGCCTCTGCCAGCCGCAGACCGACGGGCCGATCGGCCAGGTCGAGCAACTGATCTTCGAGCGTCATCTGGTCGACCGCGGCAAGGCGGCCGTCCGCAGGCAATTTGCCAGCGATGTCGATCTGCTGCGAGCCATCGGCGGCGAGGTGGCCCGCATGCACGCCATGGGCCCCAGCATCGAGAGTGCGTCGTACGCCAACCTGACTGTGCAGATGTCGGGGGCGTCGAGCTTGCTCGTGCGCTGGTCGCTCGCGCCGGCCGAAGAACATCCCTCGGGCCGGCTGACCCTGGTGGGCTCGGCGGGCCGGGCGGTGGTGACCACTGCTTCGGACGCCGGACCCGCGGAGGCCGGACCGTGGGGTTTCGAGCTGTCGGTCGCCGGCAGCCGGCTCGAGCGGCAGCTCGATCGGGATTGGAATCCGGCCGGACAGGCGCTCGACGGCCTGGCCCGCGCGATCGCCGGCGAGGCGGTCAAACCCGACTGGGTCGACGCCGCCCGCAGTGCCGAATTGACGGAAACCATCGATCGCAGCCTGAAGCGTGGGCGGACGATTGAGCTGTATTACGAAGAGTACAGCGAGGCCAGCACGTTCAAAGGCACGATGGCGGCCGTCGGTTGTTGCCTGCTGGTCGTGGGGCTGGCGGCGGTGGTGGTGGTGGGCGTGCTCGAGGATTTTCTGCGCCGCCACGTGCCGCTGATTCCCAAGTGGCCCTACGTGCTGCTGGGCGTGCTGGGATTGTTTCTGGCCCTGCAATTGCTCTTGCTGGCACTGAAGCGCGAGCCGGCACCCACCCGCAAGACGGCCGCTGCTGGCGACTCTGGAGCCGGCGACTCTGACGCCGGCGACGGACCGGCCGATTAGGCTGCCGCTGCCGATTATTCCTGTTCTGCCGCCGGGCCGCCTGCCGATCAAACGAGTGAGGGGGGCAGCATTCGCGCGCTGGCATATCGCCAGTTGCGGGTCCGCTGGCGCCTCGTCCGGTCGTCGGGGGGTGACCATGCGACGCTTGATGCGCTGCTTAGGCTGGATTGCGCTCGTCGGTCTGCCAGCCGTAAGTGGCGCGGGCTGCTGCTGTTGCGATGAGCACGGCTACGTCTTTCACGTCGACTGGACGCTGGCCCTGCATCGCCAGCCCAACAACCCGGAGGGTTGCACCACGGGCTGTTGCACCGCTGCCGATCAAGCGGCCGACATGCCAGCCGGGCGATTACGACACGGGCGGCAAGTCGCAGCCCGAGGCCGGGCCTCTCGTGGCCGGGCCCGGACACTTCCACCCGGTACCCGTCCGGCCCGTGTTTGGGCCACGGCCTGACGAGCTGGTCGTACCGGCCGGCGCAGCTCCCGAGCCCAGCGCGCCCATGCCCGGCGGCGAGGATGTGCCGGTGCCCGACGAGCCCGGCAGCAGCGCGGGCAAGAAGGCCCCGCGACCGCTGCGGGCGCAAGCCAGCAGTTTCACGGACGGTTGCCAGTCCTGCCGCTAGTCTGCCGCCCGGGTACCCTGCGCGGCCAGGAACCGGCCGTTTCTTCCGCAGGGGCAAACTCTTCCGGCGGCCGCGTGTCAACCTGGGGGGGGTCTGCCGGCGCGGGTGGCGCTGTTGAAGCGATTTTGACGGCGGGCCGATCTAGCTTTCGTGCCGCTAACGGCTACGTACGTCGCACGACCGGCGAATCGTGCGAGCCTAGCTAGCGGCCTCCTGCCGCGTCTCAACCGCATACCAAGCTCGGCCCACCATGCGCTCTCGATTGCACCACTTCGTTGTGACCGTGTGTTGTGGACTTTCGTGTTTTTCCTGGCTTTTGACGCTCTCGACCAGCGCCGGGTCGGTCGCCGGATCCGAACTGCGGCGCACCGCCACGGTCCGCGCGGTGGAGCAGGCCCGGCCCTCGATCGTCAATATCCACGGTCAGAAAACCGTGAGCCCCAGCGAAGACGGTGCCCGCCGCGGCGATGCGCCCCAACACGTCAACGGCATGGGAACGGGCATTGTGATCGACGAGCGGGGCTACATCATCACGAACCACCACGTGGTCGAGGGGGTGAAGAAAATCCAGGTGACGCTGGCCGGCGGCCAGTCCTACACCGCCGCCTTGGTATCCCACGACCCGCGGACCGACCTGGCCATTATCAAGATTTCCGCCAAGGACCCGCTGCCGTGCATGACGGTCGGCACGTCGAGCGATTTGATGACCGGCGAGCCGGTGATCGCGGTCGGAAATGCCTTCGGCTATGAGCACACGGTCACGCGCGGTATCATTAGTGCCCTGCACCGCACCGTACAGGTCAGCGATGCCCAGCAATATCGGGACTTGATTCAGGTCGACGCTAGTATCAATCCGGGTAACTCGGGTGGACCCGCTGTTAAATATCGACGGCGAATTGATCGGCATCAACGTGGCGGTCCGGGCCGGAGCGCAGGGCATCGGCTTCGCCATTCCGATCGACATGGCGATGTCGATCGCCGCCAACCTGATGAGCGTGGAGCGGATCGAAAGCACCTACCACGGAGTGCGTCCGCCGCGCCAAGAGGGCTCGCCCAGCGAATTCGTGGTCGGCGAAGTTGACGACGACAGCCCGGCCGCCAAAGGAGGGTTGCAAATCGGCGACGTGGTCACCAAGGTCGGCAGCGTGCCGGTCGCCCGGGCACTCGATTTCGAGCGGGCCATGCTCGATCATAAAGCCGGAGACGAAATCACGGTCTCGGTCCAGCGCAATCACCAGGCGGTTGCCCTGAGCCTGGTGCTGGCCACCAAGCGGCGCTCCACGCCCACGGACCAGGCCTGGGACGTGCTCGGGTTGAAGCTCGAACCGGTGCCCAGCGCCAAGTTCCGCCAGATGCAGATCGCGTATCAGGGCGGGTTGGCTGTCCAATCGGTGCGGCCCGACAGCCCTGCCTCCCGGCAGGGGATTCGCCGCGGCGACATCCTGGTGGGTATGCACATCTGGGAAACCGTGTCGCTGGACAACGTGGCCTACGTCCTCAACCGGCCCGACTTTGCCGACCTGGAACCGCTGAAATTCTACATTCTGCGCAACAACGAACCGCTGTTCGGTCATTTGAATGTCACGATTCGCAAGTAAAGCCCAAGGCTCCCGGGGTCCAGGGGAGCAAGTTGTCTCGACCGTCCCTTTCGATCCATAATAACGCTCTTGGAATCGCGGTCTGCAAGAGCCGCGGCTCTAGATCATGCCTTCCTCCGGATTCTCGTTCATTCCGGCGCCACTATGGAATCGCAATTCATTGCCTGGCTCGGCACGCGTTTGCGCGAACATGCAGCCTTGCGGTTGGGGCCCGGTGATGACGCCGCAGTGGTACGGCTGGGAGACGGATGCGATACGGTCGTCACCACCGACCTGCTCACCGACGGTGTCGATTTCGACCTCGCGACCGATGCAGCGCATCGCATCGAGGCGCGAAGCGCTCGCGGTCAACCTGAGCGATCTGGCGGCGATGGCGGCCCGTCCGTTGGCGGCGGTGATCGCTCTGGCCCTGCCGCGGCACGACGCACTGCGGATCGCCCAAGAACTGTACGAAGGTCTGTTGCCGCTGGCCGAGCGATATGGCGTGGCGATCGCCGGCGGCGATACGAACAGTTGGGATGCTCCGCTGGCCGTGGCCATTACGCTGCTGGGCACGCCCGGCCCACGTGGACCGCTGCTGCGGAGCGGGGCTCGACCGGGCGATCGGATCCTGGTGACCGGTGCGTTTGGCGGCAGCATCCTGGACCGGCATTTCGATTTCGAACCACGCGTGCACGAGGCCCTGCTCTTGGCCAGTCGGTACGATTTGCACGCCGGCATCGATGTGAGCGACGGGTTGTCGCTCGACCTGAGCCGATTGGCGGCGGCCAGCGGCTGCGGAGCGCCTGATGCGGCTGGATCAAGTGCCGATTGCCCAGGCGGCGCACGATCTGGCGGCCCGTAATCTGGTGACGGGCGGCCGGACGGTGCGACTCCGCTCGACCATGCGCTGGGCGACGGCGAGGATTTCGAGTTGATTCTGGCCGTGCCGCCGGCCGACGCCGACCGCATTCTGCAGCAGCAGCCGCTCAACGTGCCGGTGACCTGCATCGGCGAGTTCGTTTCGGCTGCCGGGCTGTGGGAGCAACTGCCTGGCGGCGGCCGCCGCGAGCTGACGCCACGCGGCTGGGAGCACAAATAAGCCCACCGGCGGCGCCCGGTGGGTCCCGCGACGCGATTTGCAAATCACAAGAAACCCCAAACCAACCCCTCTATGCCTGACGCCGTATTTCAGTTCGACGCCGTTGACGAAGCCGGCACCGCGACATTCGGCCGTGCGCTGGCCCGGCGCTGCCGGCCCGCTGCGTCGTGGGGCTCAGCGGCACGCTGGGGGCGGGCAAGACGCGGCTCGTGCAGGCGGTGGCCGAAGCCTGCGGCATCGACCGGCGCGACGTGATTAGCCCGACCTTCGTCCTGGTGCAGGAGTATCACGGCCGGCGGTCCATTTACCATGTCGACGCCTATCGGCTGCAGGGCGCGGACGAATTCATGGCCCTGGGCGTCGACGAACGATTTGACGAGGACGTGCTGGTCTTCGTCGAATGGGCCGATCGCGTAGCGGGCTGCTTGCCCCGCGAGCGGATCGAAATCCACATCCGGGTGACGGGCGACCAGCAGCGGCGGTTCGAGGTGCGGACCGCCGGGGCCGCGCTCTACAGCGTGATGCGCGTCCTACAGGATGAACTTGCTTAGATCCTCGTCCTGGGTCAGCTCTTCCAGCCGGCTGTCGCACGTAGGCG
Source organism: uncultured Planctomycetia bacterium (assembly GCA_963699445.1). Lineage (GTDB taxonomy): Bacteria > Planctomycetota > Planctomycetia > Pirellulales > PALSA-1355 > CAWCAX01. The sequence continues at coordinate 33,534 of CAVOTX010000007.1, read as the reverse complement.
GCGTTGATCGACCACCCGGCCTCGCTTCATTTCCGGGGCCTCGAAGCTCAACTCCTCCAGCAGCCGCTCCATGATCGTGTACAGCCGCCGGGCGCCGATGTTCTGGGTGGTCTGGTTCACCTGGAAGGCGAATTCGGCCAGGGCGTCGACGGCGTCGCTCTGAAATTCAAGCTCGATCCCCTCGGTGCCCAGCAGCGCCGTGTATTGCTTGGTCAAGGCGCCGTTCGGCTCGGTCAGGATGCGCACGAAATCCTCCTTGGTCAGGTCCTGCAATTCGACGCGGATGGGAAATCGCCCTTGCAGCTCGGGCATCAGGTCGCTGGGCTTGGCGCGGTGAAAGGCGCCGGCGGCGATGAACAGGATGTGATCGGTCTTGACGTAGCCGTACTGGGTTTGCACGGTCGTGCCCTCGACGATCGGCAGCAGGTCGCGCTGCACGCCCTGCCGCGAAACGTCGGCCCGCGCGATCCGCTCGCTGGCCACGACCTTGTCGAGCTCGTCGATGAAGATGATGCCCAGGTCCTCGGCCAGTTCGATGGCCTCGGCGTTGACCTTCTCCTGGTTGATCAGCGCGTCGCACTCCTGCTCGAACAGCACCTTGCGGGCTTCGGCGACGGTCATTTCACGGCGCGTCGTGTCGCTTGGGCATGATCTTCTCGAACATCCCCTGCAAGTCGAGTCGACCTGTTCCAGGCCCATGCCGGTGAGCATCATCGGGGCGTGCTTTTGCTCGATCGTGAGCTCGACTTTGCGGTCTTCCATTTCGCCGGCGGCCAGCTTGGCCCGCATCTTTTCGCGCGTTCGCTGGTGCCGCTCGGCGGAATCGGCGCTTTCGGACGTGGTGTCCTAGTGCACGGGGGCCGGCGCCAGCAGGTCCAGCAGGCGGTCGTCGGCGCGGCAGCGGGCCTCGCCCTCGACCTGCTCGCGCTCGGTTTCCTGGACCAGGCCGATCGCGTTTTCGACCAGCTCGCGAATCATGCTCTCCACGTCGCGGCCGTAGTAGCCGACCTCGGTGTACTTCGTGGCCTCGACCTTGATGAACGGTGCGCCGGTCAGCTTGGCCAGGCGGCGGGCGATCTCGGTCTTGCCGACGCCGGTCGGACCGATCATCAGGATGTTCTTGGGAGCGATCTCGCCGCGCATCTCCGCCGGCAATTGCTGCCGCCGCCAGCGATTGCGCACTGCCACGGCCACCGCCCGCTTGGCGTCGTGCTGGGCGATGATGTGCCGGTCCAGCTCGGCGACGATCTGCCGCGGGGTCAGGTCACGCAAGGCAGCTCCTCCACCACGATGTTGCGGTTCGTGTAGATGTCGATGCCGGCGGCGATCTCCAGCGCGCGGCGGCACGATCTCGGCCGCGCCCAGATCGGAGTGGGCCAACAGCGCCCGAGCGGCCGCCATGGCGTAATTGCCCCCGGAGCCGATCCCCAGCACGCCGTCGGTCGGCTGGATCACGTCGCCGTTGCCGGTGACCAGCAGCGTGTGCCGGGCGTCGACCACGGCCAGCAGGGCCTCCAGCCGCCGCAAGACGCGGTCGGTGCGCCATTCCTTGGCCAGTTCCGTCGCGGCCCGGGGCACGTTGGAGGGAAAGTCCTTCAGCTTGGCCTCGAACCGTTCGAGCAGCGCGAAGGCGTCGGCGCTGCTGCCGGCAAAGCCGGTGATGACCTTGCCGTCCATCAGCCGGCGGATCTTGTTGGCGTCGGCCTTCATGATCGAGTTGCCCAAAGTCACCTGGCCGTCGCCGCCCATGGCCACCGCGCCATGGTGCCGCACGCTCAAGATCGTCGTCGATCGGGTCTTCATGGGGTTCTGGGGCTCGTCGAAAGTCGTGGAGTCAGCCTCAATGGTATCCCACACAGCCGGCTGCCCGATAGGTGCCCCCGCGCGGGCTGCCCACCGGTCGCTGCCGGTGGGCTTAACAGAGGCGGCGTTCATTCCGAGTGCCTGTCCGTTAGCAGTTCGATTTCCCCGGGCAGCGGGGCCAGCTCGCTGCCGAATGCGGTCGGCTGGTCCAGAGCGGCAGCCAGCCGATCGAGATATTCGTGCCGCGAGACTTCGACCGCGCCCAGGCTCGCGGTGTGGGCGGTGAGCTGCTGGATATCGAACAGCACATAACCACGTGCCTGCAAATGATTGACCAGGTACACCAGCGCCACTTTCGACGCATCGCGCTCGTAATGGAACATCGACTCGCCGGCAAACAAGCCGCCGATCGCGATTCCGTAGGTGCCGCCGACGAGCCGCCCTGCCTGCCAGACTTCGACGCTGTGGGCATGGCCCAGCGCGTGCAACCGACGGTAGGCGGCGATCATGTCGGGCGTGAGCCAGGTGTTGCGCTGCCGGCCGCCGGCCGTGGCGCAGCCCTGGATAACGCCGGCAAAGTCGCGGTTCGAGGTGACTTGAAATCGGTCGCCGTGGCAGGTCCGCCACAAGCGCCGCGTGATGCGGAACCGCCGCAATTCGAAGATCGCCCGCGGGTCGGGAGACCACCAGACCAGCATGTCGCTATCGTGAAAAATGGGCCAGGGAAAGATTCCATGGGCGTAGGCGTCGAGCAGGAACTCCACCGACAGTTGTCCGCCGAACAGCACGACTCCTTCGGGCTCGGCCAATTCGGCCGGCGGAAAAAACCTGGATTTTCCGAGTTTGCTCATACGTCGGCGCCGCGGTCTGCACCGGGACGAAAAGGGCCAGTAAATGCACCCGGCGGTCGGCGCTCGACCGGTCCGTGCATCGCGACTTGCCGCGATTTCGAATTGGCCAGGCACTTATTTAGGAGGATGACCGCCGGCTGCTATAATTAGCACGCGGCGGCGCCAACGTCGAGCGTCGCCAAAATCCTGCCTTTCGGCGCCGCCAGCGGTCGACGGGCAAATCGCTGGAAAAGGTTCGCGTCCGATGCCTGAGTTTATGCCCCACGACCCGGCCCTGTATCCGCCCCGGGTCGAGCCGCCGCGGCCCGAACCCGCATGGCCCAGTTCGCTGCCCACGCTGTTCGCCGTGCTCGTTGTGCTGGCAATCGTCTGGATGCTGCCTCGTTTCGTCGAGAATATTCAGTTTGCGATCACTCGCGGCCGCGAGCGGGCCGAGGTCGAGGTGGCACGAGAGGAATTGGCCCGCAACGGCGCCGAGCCGTTCGTGCAGGCCTTCGAGGCCGTGGCCAAGAGCATCGGCCCCAGCGTCGTGCACATCGACACGATCAAGAACGTGGACAGCCGGCAGGACGAATTGAGTTCGTTTTTCGGCGGGCCCCAGCAGTTGGCGGAACAGGGTTCGGGCGTCATCGTCGACAAGGACGGCTACATCATCACCAACAACCACGTCGTCGCCGGGGCCCAACAGCTGACCGTCAGCTTGAGCGACGGCCGAAAGATCGAAGCCGACGTGGTGGGCATGGATCCGGCGACCGATCTGGCCGTCATCAAGATCGCCGGCGACGGGCTCAGTCCGGCCCCTTGGGGAGATAGCGAGCAACTGCCCGTCGGCGCTCCGGTGTGGGCGGTGGGAAATCCGTTCGGGCTGGACCGCAGCGTCACGTTCGGCATCATTAGCGCCAAGAGCCGGCGCGGATTCAGCGAAAATCCGTACCAGGAATTCCTGCAGACCGACGCGGCCGTCAATCCGGGCAACAGCGGCGGCCCGCTGGTGAATGTGCAGGGCGAGGTGGTGGGCATCAATACGGCGATCGTCGGCAAATCCTACCAGGGAATCAGCTTTGCCATTCCCAGTGAAACGGCCCACCATATTTACGATCAACTTCGGGCAAACCGTCACGTGGTGCGGGGCTATCTGGGCGTGCAACTCGCTCAGGACGGAGAAGTGACGCCGCAATTGGCGCAGAAACTTGGGCTCAACGGCGCGCACGGCGTGCTGGTCAAGCAGGTCGTGGCGGACGGTCCGGCCGACGTGGCCGGCATCGAGCCGGGCGACGTGATCGTCGCGTGGAACGGTCAAGCGATCGATTCCGACACGACGCTCAGGCTGCTGATCGCCCGCAGCGAAGTCGGCTCCGAGGTCGACTGCGCGATCCTGCGGGGCGGCGAGCGCCAGGCCAAGAAAGTTCGCGTGGCCGAAATGCCCAACCGGCCGAATCCGCGACTCAAAGGCCGCTGAACAGGCGCCCGACGATTTCGGGCGACCATTCAACTCGAGCAGCGGGCCAAGCTCTTGCCGTCGGCTGATTCGAGCGACCGTTCAGTTTCGGCGTTCCGGTTGCCGAGGAGCGGTCAACAGATCGAGCGCCAAGAGAGCTGCAAACGCAGTGAATCCTGCCAAAACGAAAAGCATAGCGTCCGTCGCTTCAGAAATTACTTCTCAGTTCCCACCTGGCCGCCTGTCACCGGACAAGCTTGCCCAATCCGTACGCCCAAACTTAGTTGCCACTGGCGGCTGGCGCGTCACACGGCAGGCGACCCTTAATCGGGCGCCGCCAACCACCCCCGGCCATGCCGCGCAGCAACAGCCCTTCGCCAAAAAACACGATGCCCGCGTCGCCAGCCCGATGTCATGGGACAGCGGCGAAGAACAGCCCGATTCTGCAGCCACCGCCCTGATCGCTGCCAATCGAAAAAGTGCCCCTCGGACGAGAAACCGCAGACTCCTAAAGCAGAGGCATGGCCCTAATGTAAAGCATGCCGTCACAATCGGCAAGCAAGCCATCTTCGGATTCTTTGCTTCAAGCGGCCGATTGCCCATGCCTGCCGTCGCGGTGCATAATGTCGGCGATGACGACGCCCCAGCGCGGCAGGTTCTCGAAAGCGGAGACGAGTTCATGGTCTTTTGGATTGGCGTTCCTTGGTTTTCGGCCCACGGCGATCCAGAGGCCGGCGTTTGCAGGAGTTTTCGGCGGGCGATCTGGCTGATCGCCTGCCTGTTGGCCGTGACGGCGGCGGTCGCAAGACCCGGCCGCGCCGCCGGTCCCGGCCCGACCGCCGGTTCCGGCAATCCCGTCGAACCAAAAAGCCCCGTTCAAGCCAGCAGCCCCGCTCAAGGAAAATGAACCGCCTCGCCAAGAATCGTTCGGCAAATCACCCTCTGGCAGCGAAGAAACGCTGTTCATCTGCCGGAATGCCCAAGGATGCGAGTTGCGACTGACGACCTACGGGGCACGGATCGTTTCGCTCACGGTCCCCGATCGGGATGGCAAACTGGCCAACGTCGTCCTGGGATTCGATTCGCTGGCGCCGTACGTCGCCCACAAGTCGTATTTCGGCTGCACCACGGGGCGCTTTGCCAACCGGATCGCCAAAGGCCGGTTTCAACTCGACGGCAAATCGTACGCGCTGGCCGCCAACAACGGTCCGAATAGTCTTCACGGCGGACTGGTGGGGTTCGACCGCCGGCATTGGGACGCCAAGCCGCTCGAGCGTGCCGACGCGGCGGGCGTCGAATTCAGCTATCGAAGTCCCGACGCAGAAGAGGGCTATCCCGGCAACCTCGACGTCAAGGTCGCGTATACCTGGTCCAACGACAATCAGCTAACGATCGATTACGCGGCCACTACTGACAAGGCGACGATCCTGAACCTGACGAATCATGCCTATTGGAATCTGGGGGGCATCGCGGCCGGTAAGCCGATGCACGGCACGATCCTGGACGAACAGTTAACGATCCTGGCCGGCCGTTATCTGCCGACCGACGCCGACTCGATCCCCACCGGCGAATTGGCGCCGGTCAAAGGCACGATCATGGATTTCACCACGCCGCACCGGATTGGCGAGCGGATCGAGGCGCTCAAGCAGCCGCCCTCGACGACCAAGGGCTACGATCATTGCTACGTGCTCGACGCTCAGGACGGCAAGCTGGCCCTGGCCGCGCGGGTCGCCGATCCGAACTCCGGCCGGACGATGGAGGTGCTGACGACCGAGCCGGGGATCCAACTCTATTGCGGCAATTTCCTGGAGGGGGACACCGCCAGCGGCGGCTTCCACCAGCACGACGCGCTATGTCTGGAAACCCAGCATTATCCGGATGCTCCCAACCGGCCGTCCTTTCCCACGACAGTTCTCCTTTCCAGCCAGTCGTACCGGCAGCAGACGGTGCATAAGTTCTCGGCGAAGTGACCGGCTCGGCGGTGCATGCTGCCGTCGATTCGGGCGTGCCCCGGCAAGGCGCCGTAGAGCAAAGCTGGCTGCATCAGAAGCTGCGCGCGGAGGATGTGCCGCGCCTTGCCCGCCGTAAACGGCGCGAGGCTTTTTGTCAAAGGATGTTTGCCGAATCGCGCTGCCGCTGCGAGCACGCCTTAGGTGCGCTCTGCGGAGCCCGATTGGCACCCGGTTCAAAGCCGTTACAATGCTGGCCGCCCAGGCAAAGGGTGCTGAGGACTCGGGTCGTACATCCTGCTGGAAGTCGAGGTTCAAATGAAGCTCCGGATGTGTCGCGCAGTGAAGTTGCCGTTCGTTCTGGCAGTGTACTTGGCGGTGCCCTTCGCGGCGCCGGCGGCGCTGTCGGCCCAGGAAACTAACGAAGAAGTGGGCCACAAACCGAAGGTCGAATCGCCCGAAACGGCCGGCCAGCAGTCCTCAGAACGCGCCGGCCGCCCCGCCGCATCAACTCGATCGCGGCGATAATGCCTGGATGCTGACTTCGTCGGCCCTGGTGCTGTTCATGACGACGCCCGGTTTGGCGATGTTCTACGGCGGACTGGTACGGAAGAAGAATGTGGTTAGCGTGCTCATGCAGTGCATCTTTCTGATGGGGCTCATGACCGTGCTGTGGGCGACGGTCGGATATACGCTGGCGTTCGGCGGAGACAAGCAATACCTCGACAAGACCAGCGGCAAGCTGGTGACGCCTACTCCCGATGCCTGGATCGGCAACATGGATTACTTGTTCATGGACGGCGTTAAAGCCGAGTGGACCGGTTCCGGTTCGGTGATTCCGCTGCACACCACGCTAAATGTTCCCCGCCTGACGCACATGCTGTTTCAGGGCATGTTCTTCATCATCACTCCGGCGCTGATCTGCGGCGCGTTTGCCGAGCGGATGAAATTCAGCGCGATGGTCGCGTACTCGATTCTGTGGGGACTCATCGTCTATTGCCCGCTCTGCCATTGGGTCTGGGGCGGCGGGATTTTTCAGTATGGCACGGTGCATGCGGGCCAGTGGTGTGCGCGGCGGTGCGCTCGATTTCGCCGGCGGCACGGTCGTCCACATCAGTTCAGGCGTTTCGGCGCTGATATGTTGCCTGGTGCTCGGCAAGCGCTTGGGTTTTCCCAAAGAGCCGATGCCGCCGCACAACCTGACGTATACGGCCCTGGGCGCCGGCATGTTGTGGGTGGGGTGGTTCGGCTTTAATGCCGGCAGCTGCCTGCGCCGCCGACGGAATCGCATCCAGTGCTTTCGCCGCCACGCACTTTTCGGCCGCGGCCGGCGCCGTGGCTTGGGCCCTGGTCGAATGGATCAGCCACGGCAAGCCCTCGCTGCTGGGCGCCTCGTCCGGCGCCGTCGCCGGATTGGTCTGCATTACCCCGGCGGCCGGTTTCGTCCAGCCCATGCCGGCTCTCTTCATGGGGGCCGTCGCCGGCGTCCTGTGCAGCAAAGCCTGTTCGATCCTCAAACTGCGCTTGGGCTACGACGATTCGCTCGATGCCTTCGGCGTTCACGGACTGGGGGGCACGCTCGGCGCGCTGCTGACGGGCGTGTTCGCGACGCAAGCCGTTTGGGACATCGGTGCCGGCAAGCCCTTGGGCCTGCTCGAGGGAGGACCGGTGCTGAAAGCTCAGATCATCGCCACGGCCACCACCTGGGTGTTCGCCGCTGTCGTGACATTCGCGCTGCTGAAAGTCCTGGATGCCACGGTCGGACTGCGAGCCAGTATCGACAACGAGATGGAAGGCCTCGACGTCAGCCAGCATGGCGAAGAAGGTTACATCTTCAATTGAAATGTGGGCGGGCCGGCAGAGAATCATAGCCAGCCTTGGCTGGGTTGGTGCAGCCCGCCCAAGCCAGGGCCTTGCTAATTTTCAGCCGAAAATCCGATCGCGCTTGGCTCTGTTATAGGCCAGCTTCTCGGCGACGGTCATGGCGCGAAAAGTCGGGCAGGCCGGGGCCATTGGCGGCCGCCAAGCTCGGCCCTACGGACGGCGCGGCAGATTTGTCTTTGCAGCCGCAGGCATCTGGCTTGGCGCCCGAGCATCCGCACGCGGCGTGCGCGGCGCCGGCAACCGGCGCACTCGGCGCGGATGCGCTGGGCATGGGCAAGCGAGGCACGCTCGCGCTCGATCCGCCGTAGCTCATCACCGCCGACTGCAACTGCAGGTCGTCGTCCAGCGATCGCTGCGGCCGAATTTTCAGGTGTCCCAGCACCGCGTGATAGGCCCGCACTGCCTCCTCCGGCGAGATTTCGCCGTTGACGATCCGGCGCAGAAACTCGACGAACGCCAATTGGCATTCGGCGTTGTTGATTTTGCGGCCGAACAAGGCGGCCCGGGCCCCGTACTTTCTGCGCCTCGGCGATCAGCTTGAAGGCGTCGTACGTCGTGCCGGCGCTGCCCCCCAGGATGCCCACGATCAAGTGCGGGTCGTAGCCGACGAGCTCTTCCATCGCCTTGGGCCCGTGATACACGACCTTCAAGAAAATAGGCCGCCCCGCCGTGGCCACGCCGGCCAGCGTGCGGGCGATCGAATCGTTGATGAACTGCGGCATCTGGTCGGCGCTCAGCCCGGCGGGATTGTTGGGGTCGAAGACTTCGAAAAAGTGCCGAAAGCCTTTGCGCTCGGCCTCTTCGCGGAACGCCCGATACTGTTCCAGCGTGACCAGGTCCTCGGACAGGCGATTGTTGAGCGTGACGCTGTACAAACCCAGATTGGCGCCCCGGGCTCGTTCGGCCGGATCGCAGTCGACATGTCCGCATTGAATGTGATCGAGCAATGCCGTGCGGAACGGGCGAGCCGGCTCGCCCAGGTAACGGCCGTGGCGGACGGCAAAGATATCGCTGGCATCGTTCGCCCGCGCGGCCGGAGTGACGTGGCTGTCGTCGAACAGGCCCTCGTCGATCGTCAGCACCTGATTGCTGCTGGCCGACATGAGCATGATGTCGATCAGTCCCTGCCGGGCAATCTGGCGAATCTGCTCGCGGTATTCGGCCAGGGTGCGCAGGCGGCCTTCGCCGGCGTGCATTTCAGGCGACTTGCCGGGCGCGCCGATACCGAACGCCATGTCGGCATCCTTGGCGTCGGCCAGGATGAATTCCTTCGAGCCGGACGGATCCGCATGGATGGCGGCCAGTTTGCGATCGAGCGATTTTTCCATGATCTATGTGCTTCCGCCAGTTTGAGACGACGTCAGAGGAGAAGGGGATAGGGGGATGACTGGGGATACCGGGGATGGAGGCACAAGGATGAGCGGCACTGGTTTATGTTTCTGCGTCGTTGAACCCGGAAAATGGTAATGTGGCTGAATCAGCTACTACTTCCTCTGCGCCGCAGGCTCAATTGCCGGGCTCCTGCATCGTTCCGTCGGACTTTCCTTTATCTCCCGTATCTCCAGTCGTCCCCCTATCCCCTTGAAAAAACCGTTCCCTCCGCTGAACGTCGCGGCAGTGTTGGCTTACTTGCTGTTTTTCAGCCGGGCCAAAACGGCGTCGATCGATTGACGCAGCACCTGGCCGCTGTTGCGCAAGGCCTGGGCTTCCTTGGGCCATAGTTCGATCTCGTGAGTGGCACAAGCCCCTTCGGCCCCACGACCGTCGGCACCGACAGGGCCACGTCGCGAATGCCATAGCAGCCGTTCTGCACGCTGGAGACCGGCAGAATCGCCTGGCGATCGAGGGCAATCGCCTCGATCACTTCTTGGATCGCCAGGCCGACGGCGAATCCGGCTCCGCCCTTTTTCTTGGAAATCACCTCCGCGCCCGAGCCCTTGGTGCGCGGTGAACAGTTCGGTGGCCAGATTGGGGTTCCAGCCGGGAAACCTTTCCAGGCTGCAAGCCGGCCACCGTCGCGCTGGACCAGATCGGCACCATGCTGTCGCCGTGCTCGCCCAGGATCAGGGCTTTGACCTGCGTCGGCGGCGCGGCCAGCTGCAGGGCAATCAAGCTGCGGAAGCGGATCGTGTCGAGCTGCGTTCCCAGGCCGATTACCTGACTCGTGGGCAAATCCAAACGCGGTCGCGGCCAGATAAGTCAGCACGTCGACCGGGTTCGAGACCACCACTACGACCGCATCACGCTTGACGCCGGCCCGGCTGACTTCGTTCAGGATGCCGACAAACAGATCGACGTTGCGATTGACCAGGTCCAGCCGGCTTTCGTCGGGCTTGCGCCGCAAGCCGGCCGTGATGCAGATCACGTCGCTCGAGGGCACGTGCTCGTAACTACCCGACGTGATGACCTGGTCGGCCGACACGCTGGCGCCGTGCAACAGGTCGAGCGCCTGACCGGCGACCAGGTCTGCGTTGACGTCGAGCAGTGCGATCTCGCGGACGACCTTGCCGGTCTGCAAGGCAAAGCCCGTACAAGAGCCGACCAGTCCGCCGCCGCCGATGATGCTAACTTTCATGGGATGGAAAACTCAAGGGGTGTCGAATAGGTCTGCTGCTGAAAGTGTCGGCGCTGAAACGGATTGACGGATTTACTTCGCGCCCAGAGCCGCCATCACGCGCTCGGTGATGGTGCGAATCAGGGCCTCCTGGTCGGCCGACGCTGCTCCGGCCGGGGCGGCTCGTCGCCGAGTTGGCCTTGGGGCCCATTGCCGGCGGAGCCTCGAACGCCTTGCGCTCGATGCCGGCCGCCTGCCAGCTTTCGCGGAACACGTCGTTGGCGCAGATGTCGCAATTCTGCATGTCGGGGTTCAGCCGCGGATCGGCGAAGCCCCATTTGTTTTTCAAATCCAACAGTTCGCGAGTCTCTTTTTCGTTGAAGTACGTCACCCGGCCCAGATCCTTGGCCATCATCAGGATCCGGCAGTAAGCGTCGAGGATTTCGGTCCACCAATAAGCCCTTTCCACCGTTTCGCCGTAGCTCACCGTGCCGTGGTTGGCCAGGATGATGACGTTGGCTTTCTTGACGAAGGGCAGGATGGTGTCGGCGAACTTTTGCCCGCCCGGCGTCTCGTAGCGCGTGATCGGCACGTCGCCGAGGAACACTTCGACCTCGGGCAACACGCACTGCGGAATCGGCTCGCGAGCGACGGCAAAGGCCGTGGCATGGGGCGGATGGCAATGGACGACGCTCTTGATCTCTGGCCGCTCCTTCATAATTGCCAGGTGCAACAGCACTTCGCTGGTTCGCGGGCGGCGGCCGGCCAACTGCTTGCCTTCCATGTCGACGATGCACAGATCGTCGGGCTTCATGAAGCCTTTGCAGATCAGCGTCGGCGTGCAGAGAACCTCATTTGGACCAAGGCGGAACGAGATGTTGCCGTCGTTGCCGGCGGCAAAGCCCTTGGCGTAGATCCGGCGGCCAATGTCGCAGATCTCTTCTTTCAGCTTGTGCAGATTCGGGATCATCGGTTCCTCAGGCGTTGGCTTGAGAGCGTCAGACGCTCGTCGCTTCGGTTTCGGGATGAATTTGAATGTCGTCGAGCAGCGCGGCGTTGTACGCGTCGATCGGCTTCTGTGCGGGATAGAACGGTTGGGCCGCCTCGCCCCCTTCGCTGATCGCGATCAGCGTGCCGACTCCTGCCCCGCGGTCGTCATAGACCACGATCGGCTCGGCGTCGGCCGGCGTCCGGCCCGCCAAGTTGTCGAGCGATAGCGGGACCGCCAGCCGGTAACAGGCTCCGCCCAACGACGGATGCCAACGGCTGAGCGTCAGATTGCCGATTACTTTGCCGATACGCACGGTCCACCCTCCTCTATTCGACATCGCGGGACAGGCCCCGCGGTGAAGTTGTTCTCATTCGTCTTGGATGCCAATCACGCTCCAGCGCACGGGCGTGGTGTCGCTACGGAGCAGCGCCCGAGTGCCGCGGCCGTCGCTGGACAGCAGCACGCGTTCGCCGCGGCCGGCCCCCAGGGCATCGACGGCAATGACGGGTTCTCCGTCCGGCGTGCGGCCGTCCGCCCCGTAGGGCTGCACGATCAGCAGCTTCCAGCCATGCATCGAGGCATGCTTTACGGTCGACGTCGTCGTGCCGACAACCAGTCCGACTTGCATTCGCGCTTACCTTTGTTACCTTCCCAAAATTCGCAGGTCGTCGATCAGCGAACAGCGCCGCTCGCGGGTGAACGTTAGCGGCGTGGTCACGCCCTCGCCCGTCGGAGTCGCGATCGAAAACGACAAGTAGCCCTCACCGCCCAAACCGAGTGCGGCCATGCAGGGTCCGTTCTTGACGAACAGCGTGGTATCGAGCGCGCGGCCCATGCGGGTCATATTGCGCACGTTGTTCGAGTGGATGATGCTTGTATGGCGGAAGCCGTGCTCGTAATGCTTGGCTTTGGCGATCGCCTCGTCGACGTCGCGGACCCGCACGAATGGCAAAAACGGCATCATCTGTTCGACGGGCACGAAGGGATTGCTCTCGTCGACCTCGCCGAACAGCAGCTCGGTGTCGGCCGCCACCTGCTTGCCGACAGCCTTGGCGAGCACAGCCGCATCCTGACCGATGAAGTCCTTGGCGGCCACGTCGTGCTTGTGGTCGCCTTCGCCGACCGTGGCGATGGCCACCTTGGTCAGCGCTTCGATCTCGCGCTGGTTCAGCCGCACCGCGCCTGCCCGCTCCATGGCGGCCAGCAGCGTGTCGGCCACCTGGTCGACGACGAAAACTTCCTTCTCGGCGATGCACAGCAGGTTATTGTCGTAGGCGGCGCCCTGGATCATCGCCCGGGCGGCACGATCCAGGTCGGCGGTCTCGTCGACCACGACCGGCGGATTGCCCGGCCCGGCCACGATCGCCCGCTTGCTCGATTGCATGGCCGCTCGGGCCACGGCGGGGCCGCCGGTCACGCAGATCAGCTTGACGCCGCGGTGATTGAAAATCGCATCGGCCGATTCGATCGTGGGCTCGGCAATCACGCAGATCAGGTTGTCGATGCCCAGGTCGCTGATAGATCGCCTGGTTGAACCTGCCGCACGCCCTCGGCCGCTACCCGCTTGCCGCTGGGATGCGGGTTGACCACCAGCGTGTTGCCGCCGGCGATCATGCTGACGGCGTTGCCGGTGATGGTGGGCAGCGAGTGCGTGACGGGCGTGATGGTGCCGATCACGCCGAACGGGGCGTGCTCGATGACCGCCAGGCCATGATCGCCGCTGAACACTTCGCTGCGCAGGAATTCGACGCCCGGCGAGCGCTCGCCCAGGGTCTTGAGTTTTTCAATCTTGTGCTTGAGCCGGCCGATTTTGGTCTCTTCCATCTCCATCGTGCCAAGTTCGACGCACTGGTCGATCGAGATGCGGCGAATATGGTCGATGATTCGCTTGCGCTCTTCGAGCGTGCGCTCGCTGAGCTGCTCAAAGGCATCACTCGCGGCCGCGACCGCCTCGTCCACGCAGGTGAACACGCCGAACCGGCCGCTAAAGCTGCGACCGCCGGCCGCCTGGCCGTTGCGGGCCGTGCCAAGTTGGCCAGCACCTGCTCGACAACCGTACGAATGAGTTCTTCAGTGGCTTGCATGAGGAAGAGAGGGGCTAGGGGCCAGGGGCTCGGGGTTCGAAAAACTGAAGCAAATTCAAACTTGGACATCATCACTCGTTAAGCCCACGGCCGGCGGCCCGTGGGTGCGCCCCTCCGCGGGTCGCCGACGAACGCCGCTCACTCAACTCGGCACGGTCTCGCGGCTGAACACGCAATGCTGTTCGACGTTGATCGTGTCGACGATGCCGATGATCACGGTGTCGATCGGCAGGTTCTTCGTTTCCGGTGTCAGCCGGGCACTTGAACCCTGTGTAATCAGCACGAACTCGCCTTCGCCGGCGCCGACCGTGTCGACCGCCACGAACGTCCGGCCGGTACTGACCAGCCGCATACGATCTTGCGGATCGAGCCGGTAAGGCTCGACCACCAGCAACTTGCGGCCGACCATCGACTCGACCTTCTGGGTCGCGACGACCGAGCCAGTGACTTTGGCCACGAACATGATTTCATCCTTCCAGTAGTTGCTTGGTTTGCCGGGCGATGATCAGCTCCTCGTTGGTCGGAACGACCCAAACTTGCGTGCGGCTGCGGTCCGTGCTGATCCGGCCTTCGTGCTTTGTGACCGCGTTGACGGCCGGATCGAGCTCGATTCCCAGTTGTTCGAGCCCCTGACAAACGCCGGAGCGAATGTTCAGGCCGTTCTCGCCGATTCCGCCGGTGAATACGAGGACGTCCGCTCCGCCCAACTCGACGAGCATGGCCCCCAGGTGATAGCGGATGCCGGCCACGAACACGTCCAGCGCCAGCCGCGCCCGCTCGTTGCCGGCGGCAGCCGCCTCTTCCAGGTCGCGGATGTCGCCGCTGTGGCCGCTCAAGCCCAAGAGTCCGCTCCGCTGGGCCAGGTCGTCGAGCAATTCCTCGAAGGACTTGCCGGTCCGCTCGCGCAACACCAGCAGGGCATACGGGTCGAAGTCGCCCGCGCGGTTGTTGTGTGCAAGCCCGCTCTGGGGACTCATGCCCATGCTGGTCAGCATGCTCTGGCCGCTGCGAATCGCGCACAGCGAGTTCGATCCGCCCAGGTGGCAGGAAACGATCCGCAGGTCCGTGCGGCCCAGCAATTCGGCAGTCCGCGTGGCGATGTAACGATGGCTGGCCCCGTGGAACCCCCAGCGCTTGACGTGGTACTTTTCGGCCCATTCGTAAGGCGCCGGATAATACTTGTTGCGCCGGGATGGTTTGATGAAACCCGGTCTCGAAGGCCGCCACCAGCGGGATCTGAGGCAATTTCTCGCCCAGCAGCCGCATGGCCGCGATGTAGGGCGGATTGTGCGCCGGGGCGACGGTGCGCATCTCCTCCATGGCCGCCAGCACGTCGGCCGTCACGCGCTGCACTCCGCTGATGCGGCCGGCATGCACCGCTTTGAAGCCGATGGCGGAAACCTCGCCGGCGTCTTGCAGGCAGCCCGAGTCCGGGTCGGTCAATTGGGCCAGCGTTTGCCGAACCGCCGCAGCGTGATCCGGGACGTGCGCCGTCAGCTCGCGCCGCGCGCCGCCGATCTCGACGAAACAGCGGCTCTCGCCGCTGCCGATCCGCTCGATGCCGCCGCGCGAATCTGGCGCTCGTCGGCCATGTCGAACAGCCGGTACTTGAAGCTCGTCGAACCGAGATTGGCGACCAGGATCTTCATGTCGACAGCGACTCGAATCCTTTGCGGGGAACCGTGATGATCGACCCGGGCGAATCTACGACAGGTACGCCAGGACCAGCCCTTCGGCCGGACGCGGAATGACGTGGCTGGCAACCAACTCGCCCACCTGAGTGGCTGCCGCGGCGCCCGCTTCGACCGCCGCCCGCACGCTGCCCACGTCGCCGCGGACGACCGTCGTGACATAGGCTCCGCCGATGGAGATTCGTTTGACGATTTCGACGTTGGCCGCCTTGGCCATGGCGTCGGTGGCTTCGACCAGTGCGATCAAGCCTTTGGTTTCAACAAGTCCGATGGCATCCATATTCATGTGCTCTCGATTGCAGGAAGGGGTTAAAGGTTAGGAACCGGGGGCCAGGGGCCCGCAGCGAAATGCGGCGATTGTCTATCCGCTCATGTTCGCCACTTGTTCAGCCCAGGGGCGGCGGCCCTTGGGCCGACACTCCGCAGGGCCTGATCTTCTACTCAACTACGAAATCGCATTCTGAACTTTGCCGGCGCGCTTCTCGGGCAGAACGATGCCCAGATCGTCGTGCGGCCGCGGAATGACTTGCACCGCGATGACTTCGCCCATGCGGCCCGCAGCCGCGGCGCCGGCATCGGTGGCAGCCTTGACGGCGGCGACGTCGCCGGTGACGAATGCCGTGACCAACCCGCTGCCGACCTTGTCCCAGCCCATGAACTGGACATTGGCGGCCTTCATCATTGCGTCGCTGGCTTCGACCAGGGCGATAAAGCCCTTGGTTTCGATCATGCCCAGCGCTTCCATAGCCTTTGCCATCGTGCGTACTCCAAAGTGGAAAAGAGAAAAGAAATGGGTGGTTTCGTTGGTTGGCGTGTAAGGGTCGGTCGGGCCGCAGTCAGTGGATGTTCGTGTGTATGAGTGGCCGCCGCCCGTGGGCTTAATGGGTCATGGCGGGCAACCGTGATTCCGCTCGAGCACTCACTTGCCCCTCTGCTTCAGCAGCTCCACTTTCGTGGCATGATCCAGGTCGACCGCGTTGCCTTCGTCGGTATCCAGATGCACTTCCAGCTTGCTCACTTCGTCGGCGCGGACGAGCAAGTCCTCGAACATCGCGGTGCAGGACGACTCGATCCGCAGGCTCATGCGGTCGCCGTTGGCGACGCCGTACTCTTTCGCCTGCCGATGGTTCATGTGGACGTGCCGCTCGGCGCGGATCACGCCTTGTTTCAATTCGACCACGCCTTTCGGGCCGACCAGCACGCAGCCGGGCGTGTCTTGGATCTTTCCGCTGGGGCGGACCGGCAAATCGATGCCCAGGGAAATGCCGTCGGTAAAGGCCAGCTCCACCTGGCTGTAGTCGCGCGTGGGCCCGAGGATGCGGACCGAGGGCAGCATCCGCCGCCGGGGACCGACCACCGCGACGGTTTCTTCCGCCGCGAAAAAACCGTCCTGATAAAGCGGTTTCATCGGCGTCAGCTTGCGCCCGGCCCAAACAGGACTTCGACATGCTGGTCCGTCAAATGCACGTGCCGGGCGGAGATGCTGACCACCAGCTTGGGCGCGGCGGCCGCTGCGCCGGCTTTGCCCGCCCCGATCTGCGCTGTCACGATTTCGCGCACGATCCGCTCGATGGTCGCGCGATCGATAGCCGGTGCCGATGTGCTCATGATGTCGGACAAAGGAGGAATCTTCTTGAGGATCGCCCGCGGACCAATCCGCTGCTTTTTCGTTATGTCTTATCGGTGGGACCGGCCACGTGGAGCTTGAGCCCCGCGTCGACGATCCTTTGTCGCCAGTCCTGCGTGATCTCGTGATCCACGACCAGGTGATGTGCGGCATCGAGCGCGGCCAGGTGGGCCAGACTTTGATGGCCGAACTTAGTGCTGTCGACGACCACGATCACTTCTTCGGCGGCCTGCATCATGGCCCGTTCGGTTTCGACCAAGAGCAAGTTGCTGTTGTAAAAACCCCGTTCGTTCAGGCCGGCTACGCTGAGCACCGTGCGGCGCACGCGGAGCTGATCCAGCATCTGGTTGGCGTACGGCCCGATCGCCACTCCGGTGCGCGGATAAACGTAGCCGCCCAGGAGCACCAGGTCGCTGTTCTTGTTGGCGGCGAACAGATTGGCCACGGGCAGCGAATTGGTCACGATTTGCAGAGGACGCCCCACCAACAGTCGCGCTACCTCGTAAGTCGTGCTGCCCCCGTCGAGCAGCAGTGCGTCGCCGTCGTCAATCAACTCGACCGCCCGTTGGGCAATCAGTTTCTTCTTGTCCCACTGCGACGGTTCGCGTTCGTCGAATTGCGGCAATCGCGGCAACGGTCCGGCATAGAACACCCCGCCGTGGGTCCGCCGGGCGGTGCCGCTTTCCTCCAGGTGATCCAAGTCCCGGCGACACCGTCGACTCCGAGACCTTCAGCTCCTCGGCCAGCTCCGGTAACGACGCGAAACCCCGATTCCGCACCAATTCCAGCAGTTGGTGGCGGCGATGTTCGACCAACAAGATAGGAAAATCCGTGCATGGGAATGACCAAGTTATTCCACTTCAAACTGCGATTATGGCAGCATCTATGCGCAAATACAATCACCATAATGGTAGAAATCTACCAATTTGTCGGCAATTCGATCCATCGATTCTTGCATCCTTGGAAGTACAGGATAAATAACCCGACTTTCCGGCCACTTTCCGGGGGTTGATCGGTGTCGTTAGCAAGCGATTTCTCGACATTCCTCAGAAAACACAGCGCGGCAGTGCCATTTTTCCGTCACACGGGCTGCGAGCGGCCGGGGCATTGATAGAATGGCGGCCGGTGCCGGCCTGCGCTGGCGCCGCTGCCCAAGCCGGCTGAGAAAGCCGGGACACGAAGAAACGGCGTCTGCCCAAGCGGATGGGGGGGAGAAAATCGAATGCCTGCACACCGGGCGTCTGTCGCAGTGTTGCTCCTTGTTCTGCTGGCCTGCTTTGCGGCGGCCGAGACTCCGCCAGAGGCGAACTCTTCGCTCCGGCATCGCGTGGCCGGCAACCTGATCAAGAACCCAAGTTTCGAGCACAACTGGTTCAATCGCCGGCTGGCCGAGCAGCGGCGTTTCCTGCTCTTGCAGGCCACGGACATGGGGGTCGCCGAGTGCGACGGCCATGTCGACCATTGGCAGTTTCGTGGCGCCAGCCCGACGGAGATTTGGGACCTCGACGCGGCCAGAAGCGGCCGGCGATCGATCCGTTTTGACAAGCCGGGCAGCGGCACGCAACTGCTGCGTTTTGCCGGCGAGCAGCAGCCCCGCGCCGGCGGCGCGTTCTACTCGTACTACATGCCCATGGAAGGCCGTCTGGCGGCCCAGCTCCCACGGCGGCCGGTGATCGTCGGGGCCTGGTGCCGGACGCGCGACGTGAAGCCCGGGGCCGAGCCGCAGTTGGTCGTCAGCGTCGAATGCGCCCAGCGGGCCGACTACGAATCGCCGGCGCCCGTGCGGGCCACGCGGTCGACGCATCAAGTGTCGTTTTCCGCCGGCACGCACGACTGGGAGTATCGCGAAGTGCGAATCGACGGCCCGGCGGCCGAAGCGATCCAGGGCACACCATTCATGGCCACGGTGACGCTGATCTCGCAGAGTGCGGACGGCAGTGTCTGGTTCGACGACGTCTCGTGCGTCGAGCCGCAGGCCGCAACCGAGAATCGCCTGCCCAATGGCGGCTTCGAACAATTCGACGTCGCCGCCGCCTGGCCGCTGGGTTGGTCGCGCCCGGCGCTGTGGACCTGGTTTCGCAACGATTACTACGTTTGGACCGGCTGGTCGCATTCCGACAGCAAAGCGTTTCGGGGCGGGGCGTCGCTGGATCGGCTCTTGTCCAACTCGGGTCGGGCCTCGTTGCGGATGACGGTGTTTCCCGGCGACAATTTCGCCGTGGAAGGACCGGCCCTGGATCTCGGGCAGTCGGCTGCCCGGCCGATCGAGGTTCGGGCGATGGTCAAGGCCGACAATCTCCGTACGCTGGAGATCATGGCCCGCGACGAGACGGGCGAGTGGCTGCCGCAGGGGGATTTTCTCGGCGACGACATGGAGGAGCCTGGCGCGTACAACTTCGGCAGCACGGGCTGCGGCACATACGACTGGTGCTGCGTGCGGAAGTATTTTTCGCCCCGCCAGCCCGTCAAGTCTTTGCGGCTGGTCCTGGCGGTTCGCGGGTTCGACGGTCAGCTCATCGAGCGGAACGTCGTGGGGACCGTCTGGATCGACGACGTCGAGGTGTTCGCCCATGGCGAGCCGCAGGCGGCGCCGGCAGCGCCGCCGCCAGCACAGCCGGCCAGGGACGTCCGCGCGGTCGATCTCGATCTGGGCGAGCGGCTGTGGGGCGACAACGCGGCCGGCATGCTTTTGGAATTTACGCCCGCGGCGGCGGCACGCATCGGGCAGTGCCAGTTAAAGCTCTCGCTGCGCACGCCGGCGGGCAAAGTGCGCGAGTCGATCGGCACGGCCCGGGTGATTCGGCCGCCGACGGCCGAGAACCCGCGCGGCGCGGCCGTCGTCATCGCGCCCTATCTCGTCGATGAGATGTGCTCATCGTGGCACGATCAATACCAGTTGACGCTGCGGTTGGTCGTGCCGGGCGATGCTGAATCCGAGCCCGTTGTGTACTATTTCGGCACGCCGGCCACGCTCGTCGAGTCCGGCCTGAGCGGCTCGTACGGCTATCCGGGCGAGCAGCTCGTGGCCTATGCCAACATCAACGCCAGCGCGGCGGCCCTGGCGAAGCTCGATGCCTGCGAGCTGGTGATGACCGGCCCCCAGGGCACGCAGATCCGTCCGGTGGCCGACCTGAAATCGATCTCCAAGCCGCAGACGGCGCCCAACTACATCAACACGCGGAACCTGGTGCAGATACCGCTGGAAAGCGGCGATTTTTCCGTCCATCCCTGGACCGATCCGGTGCGCGACAATCGTTTTGCGGTCCGGCTGCGGCAGGGCGGCGCGGTGCTGGCCGAGACCCTGCCGATGGAGTTCGGGTTCATGGAACGTCCCCCCGCGCCGGGTTTTCCCGCGCATCGAGCGGACCGCGGTCGATGAGCGGGGTTATCTCACGGTCAACGGCCAGTCCTATTTTCCCGTCTACTGGACACCCCACTTCGGCGTCTCGCCGGAGGCCGATTATCCGCCGACAACTCGCGGCTACAAGGCGCTCGACCTGACGGAGCTGGTGTGCTCGAAGAATGCCATGCCGGACGACGACATCAAGGCCCAGCTCTTGGCCAAGGTGGCCGAAGTGAAGAACGACCCGCAGTTCTTTCAATACGAGCTCGGCGACGGCGAAATGCAATTGCAGGGCCCGCAATGGACCGATCGCGTGAAATGGTGCCTGCGGGCGATCGAATGGATTCGCGCAGCCGATCCGAACCACGTGATCAACGGATCGCAATCCTGGCTGGTAGGGCATCCCCAGCACAACGAAGCCATGCCGGCCTTCGTGCCCGGCTGGGACGTGATCGGAGTCGAGGCGAGTTTCGAGACTGTGCCCGAGATCCGGCGCGTGGCCGTGCCCCTGATGAAGGAGCGCCGCACGGCCGTGCTGGTCGGCCTGGAGACCTATTTCTATCAGTCGGACTTGGTCCTGCGGTGGCGCGGATATCGCTCGGTGCTCAACGGCGCGGCGGGCGTCGGGCTTTGCCCGTCGGGCATGATGGAGTCGCGTCCCGAGAAAGTGAACTTCCTCCGCGGCCTGAACGCCGAGTTTCGCAGTCTGGGGCCCGTGATTACCGATCGGGAGCCTGCCGAGCCGGTGGTCTGCGACAACCCGGCGATCGAGACGCTGCAGCGCGTGCGCGAGGACAAGCTGTATGTGCTGGCGGTCCGCGGGGCCGAGGGAGAGGGCGCCGTGAAAGCGGCCTTTCGATTTCCGGCCGGCTCGCGCTACGCGGGCGTGAACGTGCGTTTCGAAGGGCGCACGATCCGGCCGACGGACAGCGGATTCGCCGACGAATTCGCGCTGCCGCGGACGGTCCACGTGTACGAGCTGGCGAAGTAGGGCGCGGGCCGGCCAGTGGCCCTTGGAAGCAGCCTTTGCATCTCTGCATCGGGCGCGGACAATGCAGCGATGGGAAATGTCTTGCAGCTCGTCCGCCGACTGGATTGCCGTCCGGAGACGCCGGCGGTCAAGCTGGTCACGCTGCGGCACTTTGGCGGCGCGGCCGACATCGACCTGTGGCTGGAAATCCGCCGCAAGGCGTTCGCCCGGCAGAAAGTCGGCATCCGCGACTGGAGCCGGTCCGATTTCGAGGCCGAATTCCTGGCCAAGTCCTGGTGGCGTCCCGAGGCTCTGTGGTTCGCCCAGTCCGGCGATCGGGCTTCGCCTGCGGCGCTCGAATTGGGCACGGCCACGCTGGGCTGGCGCGGGCCGGCCGAGAGTGGCAAGCCGGTGATTCATTGGCTGGCCGTCCTGCCGCGCGAGCGGCGCAAGGGCGTCGCCCGGCTGTTGGTCCGGCACCTGGAGCAATTGGTCTGGGACTCCGGCCGCCGCGAAATCTATCTGGAAACCCACGCGGCCTGGAGCGAGGCGCTGGCGCTGTATCGGCGCTCGGATATCGCGAAGCGTGATGGGGGAGCCGGGGCGACACGACGGCTATTGAATTCATACCCCAGGAATTGTCCACTTAGGGCATCCCCACTCGACGTGGTCGGCCGAG
The DNA here is from genome assembly GCA_963699445.1 of uncultured Planctomycetia bacterium. Classification (GTDB taxonomy): domain Bacteria; phylum Planctomycetota; class Planctomycetia; order Pirellulales; family PALSA-1355; genus CAWCAX01. Next base: position 11,670 of record CAVOTX010000007.1, on the reverse strand, counting down.
GGACAATCCGGGCGGCGGTTAGGCATCCTGGATCATCGCTGGCCGAAACTGATTTGTGCAACATGCCGAGAATCCGCTCAACGACGTTGCAACGTGTTTTGACGTTTCTGGCGGGACTGTTGATACTCAAAGTCACCGCGAGTGCGGTGCTGAAATATCGCGACTACTTCCCGCCGAACTTCGAATCCGATTTTCTGCGGGGCCGGGAACCGTACTTCTCAGGCAGTTACCAATGGGCGTTCTATGCCCATCTCGCGTCCGGTCCCCTTTCGCTCATTTTTGGATTGATCCTGATCAGCGAGCGATTTCGTCGACGTTTTCCCAGGTGGCATCGGCGTCTAGGACGGATTCAGGCGCTCGGCGTCTTGTTCCTGGTGGCTCCCAGCGGCCTGTGGATGGCATGCCGGGCCCAGGCAGGCCCCATCGCGGCCTTTGGGTTTGCTTCGCTGGCGGTTGTCACGGGAACCTGTATTGCGCTGGGCTGGAGATCGGCAGTGAAAAGGCGCTTCGCCGAACATCAGCGCTGGATGGAGCGGAGTTTTCTGCTGTTATGCTCGGCCGTCGTCATCAGAATGATCGGCGGCCTGGCGACGGTGACGGGCGCCCAGGCCGCGTGGATCGATCCGCTGGCGGCCTGGGCGTGCTGGCTGGTGCCGCTGACGGCTGTTGAATTGAGCCGGGCGGGAAATCGACACGCCGGAAGCTCGTTGGCCCAAAGCGTGCTTACTTCGGCCGGGCGCTAACGCTCGGGAGGCGCCGGGCCAAGCCGAAATGACAGGGAATTTGCACCTGCTACGGCTCAATCGCTGAGCTCGGCGAGGTTGTCGCCTCCCGCGATGGAGATCAGCGTGCGGCGATCGGCGGCCGGCAAATCGGCTTGAAGAAAATGAACGCTTCCATCGCACATCGCCGCATGCGTCCCTCCGACATGAGACAGTTTGGAATTTGGCCCAATACTCAGCACCAACTGTTCGTCCGCGTCTTTGGGAGACATCCAGGGAACAGACTGCGCCGGCGGCGCCTCAATGACCACGAGTGTTTGGGACAGGCGGTCGGTGATCTCGGAAAGGAACCTGGCTTCGGTGGGGCGAAAACAGCCGCTCGGGGCAACGCTGGCCAGGTAAGTCGTGTGACCCGGCGGCGATACGGATTCGTCCGAGGGGCAACGAAAAACCGACACCTCCGTCTTGCAAACTTCCGCATTCGCCGGGTCGTCCCAGGCTTTCGCAAGGTCGATCGTTTCATAAAGCCGTTGCTCTTCGAGATACGGCAGGATCAACGTCCGCCAGCTGTGCAGCGGTTTGCCATCGGCGTCGACCGTGTAGGCAGGAGGCAAGGCGTGGTAGACGGTCTCGTAGGTAAGCAGAGCCAGCGCGATTTGCTTTAAGTTGTTTCCGCATTCGCGCGGCGAGCGGGCCCCCTGGCGCTCCGCACCGCTGGCAACAGCAAACAGATCAAGACGGTTCCGATGCCGAAAAAGGTGAGCACGGTGACCCAGACTCTCGCACCCCTTTTTTCCCCCGGCGAATCGCCGGAGTGTCGAGTGCTGGAATAGGGATTTTCGGACATGGGGCTGATTCCAAATTGCCGCGCGGAATCTTGGCGGGCTCACCCTGAACGACGTTTGCAAATTGATTCTACGGCTCAGTCCCTGTCACGAACAATCCCCGGCGCCCTTGCTTCCGCCGAAACCTCGCGGGCCGTGTCAGCGAACTCGCACTTGCCCGCCCTCGACGCGTCACCCGCCCGGCGGCGATCAGCCGCAAAGCCTCGGGATAGGCCTCGCACTCGGCCGCAAACACCCGGGCGGCCAGCGTGTCGGGCGTGTCGCCGTCAGCACCGGCACGCTCTTCTGCAGGATGATCGGCCCGTGATCGTACTGGTTGTCGACAAAGTGGACCGTGCAGCCGCTGATCTTGGCGCCGTAGGCCAGCACCGCCTCGTGGACGTGATGGCCGTAGAATCCCTGGCCGCAGAACGCCGGAATCAGGGCCGGATGGATGTTGATCACCCGGTTTTCGAAATCGGCCGGGATCAGCACGTGCTTGAGAAACCCGCCCATCGCCACCAGATGTCGGCGTTCGCCGCCGCGGCAGGCGTCGAAGATCGCCTGGCTGAATGCCTCGTTCGCCGTCGAACGAGTGTCGCTCGAAGCACTAGCGGGGAATGCCGGCCTCCGCGGCGAATTGCAGCCCGCGCGCCCGCGGATTGCTGGAAATGACCAGCACGATCCGGACGTCGAGCTGGCCGGCGGCGATCTTTCTCGAGCAAATTGCGGAGCGTGGTCCCGCCGCCGGAGATCAGCACTGCCATGCGCAGCGGCGACAGGCGGGCTCTGGAAGCCGGCTCGCGATGCGTGCTCGCTGCACTGGCACTCGGCAGCTCGCATGATGTAAAGCTTCACCGCGGCCGACGCCGATCTTGACCGCTTGCGGCTCGACGCCGTCGAGCGACCCGAACCGATGCGATGCCAGCGTTTCGCTTGGATGTAATCGGCGAACTGCCGCGCAGGCGCGGCAGGCTTCCGCGTCGTCGGCGTATCGATTCCGATCTCGATGCGGTCGGTGTACTGGCAATTCTTGATCCTGCGGCCGTTCTGCATGGCGTGGACCAATTCCCGGGCCAGCCCTTCGGCCAGCAGATCGGCGTCATCTCGGTCGACAGCACCACCACGCAGCCGGCCCCTGGGCGGCGGCCCAGCCGGGCTTTGGCCTGCAAGCGGACCTGAAGATCCTGCGGCGTCCAGCGTGACCGGACCGTCGGGCAGCTCGAGCGTGACCACCTTTCCCGCTTCCAGCTCCGCCAAGCAGCGCGGCCGCGTCGGCCTGGCCAGCGCCTTCTTGCAGCGCCGGCAGCCGCTTGCCCAGCCGCGGGCCCAGCCGCTTCAGGTCGGGCAGCACGGTGTAGGTGATGTACTGATCGGCCTGTCGCATGAACTCCACCTGCTTGACGTTCAGCTCTTCGGCGATCAGCCCGGCGATGCTCTCGAGCCAGGGCTGATGCTTGCGGTCGGCCAGCACCACTTCGACCTTGGCCAGCGGCTGGCGGACCTTGAGCTTGGCCCCCATGCGGGCGCGCGGCCCAGCGAAACGATCTCGCGCACCAGCCGCCATCCGCTCGGAAAGTTCGGCGTCGACGGCCGCCGCTTCGCGGCTGCGGGAAGTCGCACAGGTGAACGCTCTCCAGCAGCCCGTGGGCCGAAGCGGCCCGACGGCCAGGTTCTGCCACATGGCCTCGGCCACAAAGGGCACGAACGGCGCGATCAGCTTGCAAGTGGTCAGCAGGCACTCGTAGAGCGTCCAATAGGCGTCGGCCTTGTCGGTGTCCAGCTTGTCGCCGCTCCAGAACCGATCGCGGCTGCGGCGCACATACCAATTGCTCAGCGCGTCGACGAACTCGGTGATCCGCCCGCAGGCAGCGTAATTGTCGTAGGCGTCCATCCGCTCGATGACGCCGCCTGTGACAGTGGCCAGCTCGCTGAGAATCCAGCGGTCCAGCTCGCTCCGCTTGCCGATCGGGCCGGTAGCGCTTGCCCGCGGCCAGTTCGCCGGCGCGTCGAGTCGCAACTGGCCCGCGATCGGTCGGCCAGCGAGCCGTTCGGCCGGGTCGAACCCGTCGATGTTGGCGTAGATCACGAAGAAGCTGTAGACGTTCCAGAGCCGCAGCAGGAACTCGGGAATGCTGTCCTTGATCGCTTGCTCGCTGTAGCGGATCGAAGTCCAGGGGGGCTGGTTGGCGAAAAAGTACCAGCGCAGGGCGTCGGCCCCGTAGCGGTCGAAGATCTCGTGCGGCTCGCGGTAGTTCCGCTTGCTCTTCGACATCTTTTGCCCGTCTTCGCCCAGCATCAGCCCCAGCACGATGCAATTGCGGAACGGATGCGGATACTCGGCCGAAACGGCGCGACGGGCATCGGGGGAAGGCCCTGCGGCTGCGAACTCGTTTTCGCGTCTGCCTCAGGTTCCGAGTTCCGAGTTCCGAGTTCCGAGCTTTCCCCCGCCCCGGCCCCCGCTCGCCGAACAACATCGTGCTGATGGCCAGCAGGCTGTAAAACCAGCCGCGGGTCTGGTCGATCGCCTCGCTGATGAAGTCGGCCGGGAACTGCTGGCGGAACTTCTCGCTGGCTTGGTGCGGATAGCCCCATTGGGCGAACGGCATGGCGCCGGAATCGAACCAGCAATCGATCACCTCGCGCACGCGCCGCATCCGCTCGCCGCTGCGGACCGGCGTACGTCACCGCGTCGATGTACGGCTTGTGAACCTTGAGATGGTCGGACAGCTGCGGGATTCGGCCGCTTGGCCGCTCCCAGACTTCGGTGCCTGCGACGCCCGGCTTGGCCAGCAGCTCGTCGTAGCTGGCCACCGCTTCGCATGTGCCGGTCGTCTTCGCAGACCCAGATCGGCAGCGGCGTGCCCCAGTAGCGCTCGCGGGACAGGGCCCAATCGACGTTGTCTCCAGGAAATTGCCGAACCGGCCGTCGCGGATGTGCTCCGGCAGCCAATTGATCTTGGCGTTGTTGGCCAGCATCCGCTCTTTGAAGGCGGTGGTGCGGATGAACCAGCTCTTGCGCGGATACTGGATCAGCGGATCCTCTTCGGCCCGCCAGCAGAACGGATACTCGTGCAGGTACTGCTCCTGGTGATAGAGCAGCCCGCGGTGCCGCAGTTCGCGAGTGATGTCCTTGTCGGCACTCCTTGACCCAGCGGCCCTGGTAGTCGGGCGCTTCGGCCGTGAACTTGCCGTCCGGCCCGACGGCGCAGATCAACTCCGGCCCGTCGCCGCGGCAAGAAGCGCAGCGCTCGGCTTGCAGCACGTCGTAAGTCCACCTCGCCGAAGGCCGGCGCCTGGTGGACGATGCCGGTGCCGCTGTCGATGGTGACGAACTCGGCCGCCACCACTCGCCAGGCAAGATGCTGCTGCGCCGCCCATGGCAGCGTGCCGCTGCGCTCGCCGAGCGACTTGTAGTAATAATCGAACGGCGGCCGTAACGCAGCCCGACCAGTTCGCGGCCGGGACATCGTTTCGAGCGACTCTGAGCTCGCTGGCCGCCTTGGCCGCGATCGTCTCCACCAGGGCCGAGGCATGATCAGCCGCTCGCCCGTTCGGCCTTCTTCGACCAGCGAGTACTCCAGGTCCGGATTCACGGCCGCGAACTGGTTGCTGGGCAGCGTCCAGGGCGTGGTGGTCCAGACCAGCAGCGCCGTGCTGGAGCACGGCCGGGCGGATCGTCGACCAGCGGAAACCGCACGTACACGCTCGGGATCGGCCACTTCGCGGTAGCCCTGGCCGACTTCGCCGGAGCTGAGCGCCGTGCCGCCCTGGGCCCACCACCAGACGATCTTGTGCCCCTGGTACAGCAGCCCGCGATCGAACAGGTTCTTCAGCGCCCACCAGACGCTCTCGACGTAGCTCTGGTGGTAGGTGACGTAGGCCTCGTCCAGGTTGACCCAGAAGCCCAGCCGCTCGGTGAGCTGTTCCCACTGCTGCGTGTAGCGGAACACGCTTTCGATGGCACTTGTGGATGAACGGCTCGACGCCGTAACTTTTCGATCTCCTCCTTGGAGTGGATGCCCAGCTCCTTGCAGACTTCGACCTCGACCGGCAGGCCGTGCGTGTCCCAGCCGGCCTTGCGCTCGCAGCAGATAGCCGCGCATGGTGCGGTAGCGGGGGAACAGGTCCTTGATCGCCCGGGTCAGGCAGTGGCCCGGATGCGGCAGGCCGTTGGCCGTGGGCGGGCCTTCGTAGAACACGAACCGGCGGGCTGCCGGCCCGGGCTCGAGCGATTTTTCGTAGATCCCCTGTTCACGCCAAAACCGGCCGATTTCGGCCTCCAGCGCGGGAAAACGGACCGATCCTTCCACCGACTCGAACATCGCTTGTGATTGTTCTCCCGATGCGGCGGCCCAAGGCCGGAATGAGTTGTGCACGTGGCCGCCGCTGCAAACTCGGACCGGCCGGCGGGTGCCGCAAGCTCGACGCGATTGAAACTCAAAGTAGAACACGATATCCGCCGGAATTCAATTGCCGCTCCGATCAGCCGCCGCGTACGGCTGGACCGTGGCGGTCTCGATTTCTCCGCCGGTCGGCTAGGATGGAGCCTATGAAAGAGCGGCCTCCTCCACCATGGATTGCCTTTCCGGAATTTCCGCGGGAGCAGCCGGGTTCGCAGGAATTCGGCGCTTGGCTCACTTTCTATCATGGCTCTCTGCGGAGGACAGGCAGCAATACGAACGGGATTATCCCGAGCCCCCGCACTTTCGATTTTACGCGATCATGCGAAGAGCGCAAATCGCCACTGCGAGTGGGAACTGATCCAGAAGGTTTGGCAGAGCACGACGCTCAAGTGAAGGTGGCCCATGACCGCTTCCTGCCGATGCCGATCGTTCTCGCCACGGACGCTGTTCGTGCTGATCGCTGTTTGCGCACTGGTGTCCGTCTACGTCGGAAGTTATTACCGCCTCTCGCGCAGGGGAATGCGGGAAGCCGCCGCCAATGGCATGGCCGGGTTCCTGTACATTCCGCTTGAGGGAGCCGTGGCCAAGGAAGATCTCACCGACCATTATCGGCTGGCGGCTTTCTATGGCCCGATAAACTGGATCGATCGGGCCCTATTCGGCGGAGACGATCCGCTGCGTGGCATTCTCTGGCATTTGGAATAGCGGGCCGACCATCCGCAATGCCGAACTAGGACACCACCGCCAGGCGGATCTACTGGGCCGTGGCATCGGCGGCAGTCGGGCCGCCGAATAAGTCGGCCGCGTCAGGCCGGAACTGCGCTCGACGGCGGTGGCGCCAGGCGCGACGGGCCCAGGAGAGCGACAGTTCCAGCAGCACCGCCAGCGCAATCGACGAAAACAGGATGGCCGGCAGCACCAACGGCAAGTACATTGCCGAACTGAGCAAGCCGCGGTTGATCACGAAATTGCAACTCCAAGAGTCACACAGGAAGCACCAGCGCGGATTGAGCCAGACCGCGCACATCATGCTGTAGCAAGCGACGCCCCAGAGCAGCCCACGCAAATTGAAACCCAGCCGGACCGTAATCGTTGCGCACCATCCAGGCGGCACTATGCCGCACGGCCAGCGGCGCCGCGACCAGGCACGCCATGTCGATGACCAAGGCCGGAATGGCCCAGTTCCGGATCGGCCGCGAGAACAGATCGGCCGGTTCCGGCCCCGCCAGCCAGACCAGCGGAAAACCGTACCAGTGAATCAGCGGACGTGAATGTTCGATCGGATCCAGATCGTGCGGCACGGCCAGGAATTGCGCCAGGGCCAGGTCGACCGCGATCGCCAACGATAACCAATCCAACAAGCTCAAGCGCCGCTCCATACAATCACCCCCCCCGCGTCCGTTCCGGTCAGACGAGTGAAGCTCTGTGTGGCAATTGTAGGGCTGGATCGCAGGGCGACAAGATTGTCCAATTCGGTACGGCGGCGGTAGCACCGCAAAAGGAAACCTCGGCGAAGTGAATCACGCGGCGATAACCTGTCATTTTTCGGGGAAGCTGTGCCCGATGTCCGATCACACCGAATTCTCCGACGACGAACTGGACGACCGGGAATATCCCGACGAGGACGTGTCGGACGACGACGACCTGGAAACCATCGCCTGCCCGCAGTGCCGCCGCCAGGTCTACGAAGAGGCCGAGCAATGTCCGCACTGCGGCCATTTCATCACGCCCGAGACGCACGTCTGGTCGGGCAAGCCCTGGTGGTGGACGGCGCTGGCGATTGTCGGCATGGTGGCCCTGATCTGGGGCTCGTGATGAGTTTTTAGCGCGACGAGGGGCCTGATTCTTTCCGGCTCCCACCGCCTGCTGCCGAAGCCCAATCCGACCTGTCTCCAGGTCCGTTTGCCGCCGCTGCCGTAAGCTAGTAGAATCCGGCAAATTCCTGAGAGACTTTTGTCCGCGTGGCGGCCGACGAGCGGCCGCTCGCGGCAAACCCACGGAAAGCCTTCCGTGGGCTTAGCGTGAGCCGGACGCCCGTCTGGGGTGTCATCCTCTTAGCGCGGTTTCGGCGTCCCTTTAAGAGCGAAAAAGACTCCGGTCCATCCATGCCCCGTTACAACCCGGCCGTATCGAGCCCAAGTGGCAACAATATTGGGAGACGAACCAGCACCTTTCGCCACGCCGCGCCTGCCCAACGGCCGAAAAGCTCTACGTGCTCGACATGTTCCCCTACCCCAGCGGCGACGGCCTGCACGTCGGCCATCCCGAAGGGCTACACGGCCACCGACATCGTCTGCCGCTACGCCCGCATGCGCGGCAAGTGCGTGATGCACCCCATGGGCTGGGACGCCTTCGGCCTGCCCGCCGAGCAGCACGCCAAGCGGACCGGCACCCCCCGCGGATCACCACCGAGAAGAACATCGCCAACTTCCGCCGGCAGTTGAAGATGCTCGGCTTCAGCTACGACTGGGACCGCGAGCTGGCCACCACCGACCTCGACTACTTCCGCTGGACGCAGTGGATCTTTCTGGTGCTGTTCGACACCTGGTACGACGCAGCCGAGCAAGCCGCGGCCGGCCGATCGCCGAGCTGCCGATTCCCGCCGAAGTGGCGGCCGCAGGGCGAAGCGGCCGTCGCGGCGCTATCACGACGAGCATCGCCTGGCCTATCAGCTCGAAGCGCCGGTCAATTGGTGCCCGGCGCTGGGCACCGTGCTGGCCAACGAAGAAGTGGTCGGCGGAGTGAGCGAGCGCGGCGGCCATCCGTGGTGCGGATCCCGCTGCGGCAATGGATGTTGCGGATCACCGCCTACGCCGATCGCCTGGAAAAGGATCTCGACGGGCTCGACTGGTCGGAGAGCATCAAGCTCTTGCAGCGCAACTGGATCGGCCGCAGCACGGGCGCCGAGGTCGATTTCTTCATCGGCCGCGAGCCACGGCCGACGGCAGGCCGGCCCGAAGAATTCGAAGCCTGGAGCAACGACCGCGATCGATCAGCGGATTCCCGCAGCAAGCCGGGCGACGACGTGCTGCGGATCTACACCACCCGGCCCGACACGCTCTTCGGCGCCACCTACATGGTCATCGCCCCGGAGCATCCGCTGGTCCAGCGGCTGACGCTCGCCCGCCCAGGCCGAAGCGGTGCGGGCCTACTGCGACCAGGCGGCGCGCAAGAGCGACCTGGACCGCACCGACCTGGCCAAGGACAAGACCGGCGTGTTCACCGGCTCGTATCGCCGTCAACCCGGTCAACGGCAAGGCGATTCCGATCTGGGTGGCCGACTACGTGCTGGCCAGCTACGGCACCGGCGCGATCATGGCCGTGCCGGCCCACGACACGCGCGACTTCGAATTCGCCCAGCAGTTCGAGCTGCCGATCGTGCCGGTGGTCGATCCGGGCCGACGCGACGCCGAGCCGCCTGCGCGACGAAGTGCTGGCCGGCCAGGCCGCCTTGACCGCCGACGGCACGGCCGATCAACTCCGGCCGCTTCAACGGCCTGACCACGGCCGAGTTCAAGCAAGAGATCGCCGCCGACCTGGAAGCCAAGGGCATGGGCCGCGCAGCGGTCAACTACAAGCTCCGCGACTGGCTCTTCAGCCGCCAGCATTTCTGGGGCGAGCCGTTCCCGATCCTGCACGAACTCGACGCGCAGCGGGCAAGCCGACCGGCCTGGTGCGGGCGGTGCCGCGCCGAGCAATTGCCGGTCGATCTGCCCGACATGCCGCAACTTCAAGCCGCACGACCGCCCCGAGCCGCCGCTGGAGCAAGCGCCGCAGAACTGGCTGTACGTCGATGCTCGACGGCCGGCGCTACAAGCGCGAGACCAACACCATGCCGCAATGGGCCGGCTCGTGCTGGTACTACCTGCGGTTTCTCGATCCCAAGAACGACCGAGGCCTTCGTCGATCCGCGAGGTGGAAAAGGCCTGGATGCCGGTCGATCTGTACGTCGGCGGGGCCGAGCATGCCGTGCTGCACCTGCTCTATGCCCGCTTCTGGCACAAGGTGCTCTTCGACCGCGGCTACGTCAGCACGCCCGAGCCGTTCCAGAAGCTGGTCAACCAGGGGATGATCCTGGGCGAAATGGAGTTCACCGGCTACCAGGACGCCGACGGCACGCTGGGTAAGCGCGGCCGACGTCACGGAAACGAGCCGACGGCAGCCGGTGTGCCAGCGCGTCGGGCGAGGCCGTCGACGCCGTTCGCGTCGCCCCGCCGAGCAGGTGGAGAAGCAGGGCGAAAGCTTCGTGCTCAAGAGCCGATCCCGCATCCGCGTCGAGAGCCGCGCCTACAAGATGTCGAAGAGCCGCGGCAACGTGGTCAACCCCGACCAGGTGGTCGCCGAATACGGGGCCGATTCGCTGCGGCTGTACGAGATGTTCATGGGCCCGCTGGAAGCCGTGAAGCCCTGGAGCATGGACGGCGTGAGCGGCGTGCGCGGCTTTCTGGACCGCGTCTGGCGGATGATCGTCGACGATCGGGCCGAAACGTCGGCAGCTCAACGCGGCCGTGCAGGACGTCGAGCCGCACCGCCGAGCAGAACCGCGTGTTGCACAAGACGATCCAGGCGGTCACGCACGACCTCGAGCAATTGTCGTTCAACACGGCCATCGCCCGGATGATGGAGTTCACCAATTTCTTCATCAAGGACGAAGTGCGGCCGCGCGTCGGCGATGGAGCAGCTCGTGCTGCTGCTGTCGCCCTTTGCCCCGCACCTGGCCGAGGAGCTGTGGCAGCTCTGGGCCACGCCAACACGCTGGCCTACGAGCCCTGGCCCGGCTACGACGAGCCGCTCATCCGCGAAGACACGATCGAGATTCCGGTGCAGGTCAACGGCAAGCTCCGCAGCCGGGTCGTAGTGCCCGCCGGCGCCGGCCGACGAGGCCGGAGCAGGCCGCGCGGGCCGACCCGCGAGTCGCCGAATTGCTGGCCGGCAAGACGTGGTTGAAAGTGATCGTGGTTCCGGGGCGAGCTGGTCAACTTCGTGATCAAGTGCTGGCCATCGGGTCCCTTCTGTCATCCTTCATCCTTCTGCCTTCATCCTTTCGCCACAGGCAAACCATGCGTAACGGTTCTCCCTGGTGCTTGGCGGCGGCCGGGCACGCGGCTCTACCCGTTGACCAAGTCCGCTCCAAGCCGGCGGTGCCGGTGGGGGGGAAATATCGCCTGATCGACATCCCCCTGTCGAACTGCATCAACAGCGGGCTGAACCGGATCTACGTGCTCACCCAGTTCAATTCCGTCAGCTTGCACCGCCATATCCGCAGCACCTACAACTTCGATACCTTCAACGGGGGTTTCGTGGAAATCCTCGCCGCCCAGCAGACGCAACAACAGGGCCGACTGGTATCAGGGCACCGCCGACGCCGTGCGGCAGAACCTCCGCTACATCGAGCAGCCCGGCATCGACAAGGTGTTGATCCTCTCGGGCGACCAGCTCTACCGCATGGATTTCCAGGAGATGGTCCAGACGCACGAAAAACCGGGGCCGACGTGACCATCGCCGCCGTGCCGGTCCACAGCCATCAGGCCTCGGGGCTGGGGATCATGCGGCTGGACGATACGGGCCGGGTGATGGGTTTCCTGGAAAAGCCGCAGACCGAGCAGGAGTTGGCCCTGGTGCGGACCGCTCCGGAGTGGATCGACGCCCACGGCATTCCCAGCCACGGCCGCGATTGCCTGGCCAACATGGGCATCTACCTTTTCGACCGCACGGCCC
>CAVOTX010000006.1:0-374220 GCA_963699445.1 uncultured Planctomycetia bacterium | reverse complement strand
TTCTTCTTTACTTCGTTCAGTTCATGCAGCCGCAATTGACGAATCCGTTGCATCGCCTTGTAGAGTGCGTCCGGACTCTGGCCGCGACTCTCGGCGACCGCTTTCATCGATCGTCCTCGAGCATAATAGATAGCAAAGGTGGATTAGTTGTTCTGCGGCGCTCGAGTCGCCCAGGCATTCCGTCAGCGCCGGTGTTGTGCTGGTTCGAAATCCCTGGATCTTCCATGCGGCGTCGTTTCATCAAATTCGGCGATCATTGCGACTCAGCAGCGTGGCCGCTTCGTTGCCGACGTAAGAAGTTGCGAATCTCGTTATGGGCAATTGCGAATGCCCAAGGAAGAAATCGGCGCGAACGCGTTGTAGCGATCCAGACCTTCCAGCGTAAGCGTGGCCTGCTGAAATCGCTCGTCCGCATCAGCCCGATGGCCCACCACGCTCAAGATGTAGCGGTAGATGTCGCCTGATTACGCACGATCAATTCGGCGAACTGCTGATGTTTTTTGCTGGTCCAAAGCGGTCTCCAGGGAATGATCCCTCGCGTTCGATCAGCCTTACGGGCTGTTTTCGCGGCGGCAACGGATGGCAACTTCCCTATTCTAGATCTTCCGAACCGGTCTGATTCTGACAGGGGGCGTCCCTGAAATTTTCCGCGATCGGCGATTTGAATGAAATTTTTCTCAAGTTTCACGGACGATCGACAACTTACCAGTGTGGACACATTTGCCGAATCATGGGCTGGATGGCCACGCAATTACGCGAGAACTTGTCAAAATGGAACCAAACTCAACACCGCTCGTTATCCGCAGCCACTTTCCTTTACCCGCCGGCCGTTGAACGATGCTTTTCGATCAAGGCCCGAGGGCCTATTCAATGGATGGATCGACTTCATGACGACCCCTTGCAAAAGCCTGCGGATCCTGGCGATTGCCCTGTGGATGTCGTCGGCCGGCTTTTGCGAATGAAAGCCCGACGATCGGCGTTCCCATCACTTATCGGCTGCCCGTCGATGGTCCCTTGCCGCGCCGCTTACCTGGTCACGCTCGCGATTGTCGAGACGACAAACCCGGACAATATTATCAGCCAGTTTGTGAGTGCCGCCGCTCGAACAGTCACGGCTGAAAACGGCGGCAAGTTCAGCGAAGTGTGGGACGGGCTGGATGAGAACTTCATGCCGGTGCCGCCCGGCGATTATGCCGTCAAAGGCATCTATTCTCCGGCGGCGCAATGGCGCATCGACAAAGAGTGGCATGCCATTACGCCGCATTTGTCGGCGGCGCGTCACCCTGGCTGCCCTCGCCCGAGGATTGGCGGGTGGCCGAACCGTTTGGCGGCGATCCGTGCCGCCCCGATGCGCGACGTGGCCATTGGATCGAACGGGGTGGCTGTTTTCTACTACGAGTATCTGGAAAATGGCCGCAACTTGCCGATGGTCGATTTGAACAAACCGCTTGGGATCAGTCAATGTTTGCGGGCCTTCGATTCGGGCGGAGCCGGGGGAGGCCCGTGCGTCGCGACCGACGGCGACACGGTGTGGGCCTTTTCGACCGACGGAGGACCAAAATTCGTCTATCGCGCCGACCGCAAGTCTTTCGGTTCCAGCCATGAAGCAAACCGGGCGAACAGCTATTTGCCCCAGGGCTGGGTCACGGCCATGGGCTGCCTGGCGAAACAAGGCCACAGCCAAGTCCTTCGTGTATGTGGCACAGCGCAGGAAAGATCGAGCCGGCCGGGGGAGATCGCAATTTTCTGGAAAGCACGACGCAGTCGTAAACAAGATCACCGTACATGATGGAGAGAACGGGCACGTCATCGCTGAGAAGCCCCTGTCGAGCCCACTGGGCCTGGCGCTCAGGGCGACGTGCTGTACGCGTTGCATGCAAATGGCGGCGCTTCTTGTCAGCGCGACGAGTCATCGACGGCGTGCCCGGCGACTGGCGGCAAGTCTTCACGGTTCCCGACGGAATCACGCCGTTCGATCTGGAAGTGGACGGCAGCGGCCGATTTTATCTTAGCGATCCGGCGGCGAATCAGGTCTTTCAACTCGACGCCACGGCGAACGTCGTTCGTAAGTTTGGCCGCCTGGCGGTTCGAAGCCCGGTGCATACGACCCATTGACCTTGATGGCCCCGGAAAAGTTGAGCGTCTGGAAGGACGCGGCGGGCAAGGAACGCTTGATTGTCGTCGAGCAAGCCGGGCCCAATCGCGTCAGCGAGTGGAGCACAGACGGCAAGTTGTTGCGCGAGTTCATGTCGCTGCAAACGTACGCCAATGACGGATACGGATTCGATCCCGAGCACGCCGATCATGTGTATTTGTCCGGCAAGCGCGGCTGGATGACCCGCTTCAAGGTGAATTTCGCGACCGGCGAGTGGAAGGTCAATGCCGTCTGGCCGTTTGAAGAGAACGATCCGCTGGCCGGAAGACTCGATCGGCCGAAGGTGATTCGCACGCAAGGCCGACTCTACATTGCCGGCCGGCGTTCGTTCACCATCTACCGGTTCGACGGCGATCAGTTGCTCCTCTCCGCCGGAATCCTGCGACTCGGACGTGATTCAAGCAAGCACGCCTTGTGGCACGACGCAAACGGCAACGGCCGCGTGGATGAAGAAGAACTCAATCGCACCCCATTGCCCGGCCAGGTGCTTACGTACCACGGACAGAACTGGCTCGAGGACTTGTCGCTGCTGGCCCCGGCGGAAGACAGCCAGGATGTGTGGCGGCTAGAGCCCAGCGGCTTTGACCCGCATGGCAATCCGATCTTCAAGACCTGGACAAAGGTGCTCACGGATCCATCTTTGCGGCACGCGGAAATCGAATCGCCGACGCGATTCACGGCGGGAACGAACTGGATACAAAATTTTCCAGCGACTGGATCGGAGCCGATGGCTCTCCAAAGCAAGGGTACTACGTGCAGGCGCGGGGGTCCGAGTTTCAGCGCGAACTTCGGTTCGCAGCACAAGATCACCCGATACGTTCCCGATGGAAAAGGCGGTTACCAGATGAAGTGGCGGATCGGCCGCAGCGTCCTGCAAGGAATCGCCCAGCGTGGCGAGATCTATGGTGCGATGCGCATTCAGCGTCCGATCAATGGGCTGGTGAGCGTGATCGACCAATCGCGCTGCGGCGTGGTGCTGTACACCGACGAAGGATTGTACGTCGACACGCTCTTTCCGGACGACATCGCTTCAGCAAACAGGAAACGGGGGTCTACCAGCTTCCTGGCGAGTTCTTTGCCGGAGAGATCGTGCCGAATCGAGACAACGGAAAGCTCTACGTCGCCATGGGCAAGTACACGCCCTTGCTCTTCGAGATCGAAGGCTGGTCGTTGCGAGACAACCCGGTTCGTCCGATCGCGGACCTGCAAAAAACAGTGACCATCAACGCGGCGCAGATTGCCTTTCCACCCGCTGAGGCGATCGTCGTACACGGCGGCGCGAATGGCGCGAAGTTGGCCAGATTCGCGCCTGGGCTGGGCGAGCCGGCATTGGATGGCTCGATGACAGGCTGGGAGGCGGCCGAGCCAATTCGGTTGCAAGGCGACAAAGACCAAAATGTGGAGGTCCGCTGTCTGTATCGGCCCGATCAATTGATGCTCCGCTGGCAGGTAGGCTCGGGCGCCCCTTCGTTGCAAAGTCGATGCCGCCCGCTCAGCGCATCTTCACGCACGATCAATTGGCGGACACGCTGTCGTTTTATATCCAAAGCGATTTCTCCGCCGGGCCGCCGCGGAACACGAACGGTCGCAGCGGCGACGCACGTTTCGTGTTTGGAGTGTTTGACGATGAGTCCGGAAAACCCAAGCCTGTGGCCGTCGGCATGTACGTCGATTGGCAGGGCGCTGGCCCGGCCAAGCCGCAAATTATCGCACCCCGGTAGGAGAGGCCAAGTTTGCTCACGTCGCTCCGATCAACGAGCGGCGTTTGCTCCCATCGCATCGACGATGACGGGCAAGGATTCGTACTGACGGCCGTTATTCCGCGACCGCACTGCCGCGTATTACGCAGCCATTCGCCGGCGACATGCGCACCCGCGTCAACTTCGAAGCGACCTTTGGCGGCCACGGCAAAGTCTGGTGGGCGAATACCGACGGCTCGGCCAGCCGCGAGACGTACGACGAACCGACCGAGTGCGCATCGTATCCGGGCTCCTGGGCTCCGGCGGAGTTGTTGGGACTAGCCAACGGGATCGTCGTCCGCGATTGGCTGCTCGTGGGGCCCTTCGGCGGACCCGAGACGGAGAGATTCCGGCAAGACCCCGGCGGCCTTATTCAGGGCACAAATCTCGACATGAAGGATGCTGTTCGCGACTTCTTCCGTGGCGAACACTTTCCGCCCGACAAGGCCGAGGTCGATCCCAAGGCGGTTTTCAGCGGACCCCTGGTGCGCGGTTATTGGCAGGATCCAGGTCAGGTCAAGTGGCGGCATGCCGTCGTCGATCCGCTCGACACGCGGATACGATGTGGCGATGGCGGACAAGTCTGGTATGGAGCCGCTTGGATCTATTCGCCCCTGGAGGTGCGCATCGACGCCGAGTTTCAGAGCCATCCGCAGACCGAGTTGCGCTGGTCGCTCAACGCCGCGGCGATCGACTTGCCCGACAAAGACTATGCCGAACCCGACCCGCAAAGCATTCCGAAGCCCCACGAAGGGGTGCGAGTTGGCAAGCGTCCGATCACGCTGCGAACCGGCTGGAACGAAATGCGATTCCGCGGTTTTTGCTGGGGTTACCCGCCGTTTCGCGCTGGCCTTGTGCTGAAAGCGCCGACGGATACGCTTTGGCCGCTGCGGCTCGCGGCAATGCCTCCTGAAGGCCAGCCGAAAGCAGTACAGTGAATTGACGACAGGACCTCCGCGCAGCGCGGGCGTCGATCTGGCCGACTTGCCTCTCGGAGAATAATTCGTGAATATCAACGACAACATGGCGACAGCCTCGGTATTTGCTCGGCGTCGCAGGCTGGGCCGCTGGCTCTTGATGTGCGCGCTCCTGACGTGCGGAAGTCGGCCGCTGCTGGCGGCTAATAGCTGCAGCTTCAGCGAGTTCGATCGACGAGCGAAAGCGGGGGAGCAGCTGAATGTGGCGTTCTTCGGCGCTTCGCTGACCTGGGGAGCGAACGCTACTGATCCGCAACTCACAAGCTATCGCGCACAGTTCGCCGATCGCCTCACAGCCGCGTACCCCAAGGCCCATTTCAAATTCTTGGATGGAGCGATCGGCGGCACTGGATCGCAGTTGGGCGTGTTCCGCCTGGAACGCGAAGTGTTGCGGCACAAGCCCGATTTGGTGCTAGTCGACTTTTCGGCCAACGATGACATCAATCCCGACACGCCCGAAACGCTGGCCAGCTACGAAGCGATCATCCGCCGGATTGTGGTCGAGTCCAAAGCGCCCGTGGTTCAGGTCATCTTCCCGTTTCTGTGGAACGTCACAGTTGGCAAGCTCGACGGAATGAAACGCCGCGATGCCCATCTGGAAATCGCCAAGGCGTACTCGACGGCGGTTGGCGACGCCATCGAATTGGCACAAGCTCGTGTGCGCGGGTACGACAACGACGGAAAAGATCTGGCCCACGGACGGGGTTCACCCCGGTGACGCGGGATATCAACTGTTCACGGACGCAGCCTGGTCGGCCTTTCAGCAAGCGGTGGAGGGTGGCACGATTTGCCGAGCGCCGGCCAAGATGCTATATGCAGACACGTATATGCAGAGTGCTCGCGTTCGTTTGTCGAGCTTGGGTCCGCCGCCGAAAGGTTGGCGCGTGGGATCGCCGAACCTGGTATCCGCGTTTTTCGACATGCTGATGTCGCGCTGGTTGGATGACGAGACCATCGCCGCGGCCAGTGCGCCAGCGGACGGCAAAGCAGCAGACGGACAATCGCCGGGAAGCAAGCCAGCAGACAGTAAGGCAGCAGACAGCGAACCGGCAGGCAGTAAGCCTCCCGGCACCGCCCAATCGGCGATCGTGCAGCCCGAGCGGTTCAAAGTGTGCTTCCGCGGCCAAATGATCATGCTATTCGGCGAGACGACCCCCACCAGCGGCAAATATCGAGTGCTTGTCGACGGCCGACGGATCGAATATCGCGAAGCCAAGGACAAGCCGCCGGCCGACGAGTTTGACGCTGGTCGCTTCGGTCGCGCCGTCCACGGCAATGCGCATCTCGTACAGGTGATTGCCGAAGGACTCGATCCGGCAATCGAGCACACATTGGAGATCGAACCCGCCTTCGACCTGCCCAATCAAGAACTGCGGCTTGAGAGTATTTGTGTGGCCGGCGGTGCAGCTGCGCGTCGAGAGGGCCGATTGAGTCCGCCCCCAAATCCCGCCAATCAAATCCTCGGTGCTTTGGTTCGCAATCCGACCCTCGCCCTGTTTTTTCCAGAAGCAATCACGAAAACACCTCTTACGTCCGAAAGGATGACGACTCTATGAAACGCATTTTGTCAGCCAGCGTCGTATTGTGCGTCGCGCTCGCGACATCGGTCCCGACGTCAGCGACCGAAACCGAGAATCACAACTTGCCGGTGCTTCCGGTTCCCGGCAAAGTCGTGGTCGACGGCAAGTCGGACGATTGGGATCTCTCGGGCGGACTGTTCGTATGCGGAGACGTGGAGCGCCTGCGAGATCAATTCAGCGTCTGGGTGCATGCGATGTACGACGGCGAGGCGATCTACGTGCTGGCGAGATGGCAGGATCCCACGCCACTGAATAACCTGGGCAGCGGCTCGGGCGACTACGGCTTCAACGGTGATTGCCTGCAACTGCGCTTCATCCTGGGGCATCACACTCCGGCAGAGACGATCACGTGGTGGACCTGTCGCGCGCGATCGCAATGGCAAAGACATTGTCGACCGCGATTGCCCGGAGCGCGGCGTACGCCTACCGCATCTGACCAACGCGCTGGTGAAAGCGCGCAGCAGGCGTTTCAAGTCAACTCTGACGGCAAAGGCTATGTACAAGAACTGCGCATTCCCTGGAGCTTGTTGAGCACTGAAGGAAAACCGTCTAAGGCCGGTGAAGCACTGCGGATGACGGTCGAGCCGAATTTTTCGGCTAGCCAATACGGACGGATCACGATCAAGGACATCTTTAGCGACAGCGTCGCCAAGCCCGACCGCATTTTCACGTTCATGAATTTCGACCAGTGGGGCACGGCCACTCTGCAGCCGAAGGGCAAGATCGAAACCGCGCCTGTCCGCCTCGCGGACGGGCGAACGTTCGCGGCGACGCTGCGTGACGGCATGCCGATCGTGGATTGGACCGGCGTCGTCAAGAAGTTCGAGTGGCCGGGCTTTAAGTCGATCCATTTCACGATGCCCGCGGACGGCTTCGTCTCGCTCAACTTGGTCGACCAGCAGGGCGTCGTGGTCCGGCAATTGCTGACCACCGACTTCCGCTCCGCCGGGGAGCAATCCGTGGCCTGGGACGGGTTGACAACGCCAATCCATCGCAACCCTGGCGAGCCGGTCCCGGCCGGCGCCTATCGCTGGCAAGCGATCACCCATCCGGCGTTCAACCTGCGGTTTCGCGGCTGGGCCTGCGATGGCGCCAGCGCTCCGTGGGAGAGCGGACCGACGAGCACCTGGGGCGGCGACCACGGCACGCCGTCAGCTTGCGTGACCGACGGTCAGCGAATGTTTCTGGCGTGGAACGGCGCCGAAGGGGGCCGCCACCTGTTGCGCACCGATTTGGAAGGGAACGTGCAGTGGGGTCTGCGCAATACGACCGGCACCGGCGACCCGGACGTGATTGCCGTCGACGACGGCCAATTATTTATCTTGCACAAGTTTTGGGACGATGTGCCGCCGATCATCAGCCGGGTCAGCGCCGAAGAGGGGTCCTATGTCAATTGGAAAGGTCGCGATTCGGCCGTGCTGCGGATCGCCGACGTCTGGAAGAAGGACGCCGATATGCCGGACCACTTCGACGGACTCGACGCCCGAAACGGCAAGCTCTATGCCACTTGCAACGACGCCGCGTTTCGTCCCAGCGACATTCTCGACTGGAAGCGCCGATTGCCCGGCTTCAAGCGGACAGCCCCTTGGCGCGTCGCATTTGGTCGCAGATCCAGCCGGCCACGACCAATCGGCTGGCTGATTTTCTCTCCGGCAAGACCCCACAAGCCGAAGCCTTTCGCACCTGGGCCGGCGGACCGGTCTTCGACCGTGAAGTGCTGCGCGTGCTGAACTCACTGTTAGCGGCGACCGACTTGGCGCCAGAAACGGCGAAGCTATCCGAACAATCGCGAGCCCTGGCAAATCGCCGCTTCCTGGATGTCGCGATGGCATCTCTGATCAAGCCGTTGAAGACCGGTTATTTTGTCGTCTTGAATGGCCAGTCCGGCGAGGCACGCACTTGGCCGCTGGAACAAGGGGGATTTGTCCGCGCCGTGAACGACAAAATGGTTTATGTCATTACCGACAACAGCAACGTGGTTGCCGTCAATCCCGACACCGGTGAAGCACGACCATTGATTACTGGCCTGACCAATGCCAGGTGCCTGGCCGTCGATGGCGCCGGTCGCATCTATGTGAGCACCTGGGAACCCAATCAGCAGGTACTTGTCTTTTCGCCCGAGGGAAAGGAGCTCGGCCGGGTAGGGCGTGCCGGCGGTCGAGCGCCGCTGGGCCCCTATCAGGCCGACGGCATGCTTTATCCATTCGGTCTGGCGGTCGACTCACACGACAAGTTGTGGGTCATGGAGCGAGACTATCACCCCAAGCGGGTCAGCGTCTGGAATCTCAAAGACGGAAGCCTGGTCAAAGAGTTTTTCGGCCCTTGCCACTATGGCGGCAGCGGCGGCGAAGTCGATCCGCGCGATCCCAACCTGATGGTGGGTGAGGGTTGCGAGTGGCGCATCGATCCAGTCACGGGACGCGACACGTGCCTGGGAACTTTTGATCGTCGACTGCACGGCTTCGCCTGCTTTCGGCCGGCCGCCAACGGCCGGTTGTATCTGTTCACCATCACGGCCGAGGAGCATCGGCCCGGCAGCCTTCGCATTTTCGAGCGGCTGGGGGATGGGCGATATGTTTTGCAGGCTGAGTTTCGCCCGGGCCTCGAGCTGGATAAAGGCCGGCCGAAAACGACGGTTCTGTGGACCGATGCCAATGGCGACGGCCGCCAAGACGCCGGCGAACTGCAAGAAAGCGAAGGTTGGTTGAACTTCACCGGTTCCAACCATTGGTCGATCAATGTCGGACTCGACCTGACGCTGTACGGCTTCAATGTGCAATCTGGCAGGCTTGAGCAGTTTCGCGTCGCCGACTTTTCGGCGGCCCGCGCGCCGCAATATCATTTGGCGGACCGCAAAGTAATGCCGGCTGAATTTTCGCAAGGTTATCAGGACGGTTACGGCTTCGCCCTGCCGGATGCCGACGGCGCTCGCCTGCTTGTGAACCTATACGACGAAAAGTCCGGCCGTCATCACGATCTACGCTGGAATTGGACCTGCTTCGACTTGGCCAGCGGCAAGCGGCTGTGGACCTATCCGAACCCCTGGTTTCAGGTACATGGCTCCCACAACGCGCCCGGCCCCGAACCGGGTCTGTTCCGCGGCGCGTACGGTCCGATCGGCATTGCCAAGCTTCCCGCGATTGGCACCGTCTGGGCGATCAATGGCAACGCCGGCGAATGGTACCTGCTCACCGGCGACGGATTCTATCTCAGCACGCTGTTCGAATCCGATCCCTTCAAATGGCGTTGGCCAGCCAAGGCGGTGCCCGGCGTGTCGTTGAACGATTGCCCGGCGGGCGGCGGCCAGGAAGACTTTGGCGGCTCGATGACGCAGGCCGCCGACGGCAAGGTTTATTTGCAATGCGGCGCGACTCGCTTCGCAACGTCGAGGTCGAACATCTCGACAAGGTGGTCGCGCTGGCCGGCGGCGAGATCTCGTTGTCATCAGAGGATGTGCAACGAGCCGCCAAGTTGCGCGACGCGGCGCTGCAGCAGGCCTCGGGCACGAAGTCCTACTCGATCAAGCGTCTGACTCCCGGCTTCACTGGCGGCCTCGATGCGGACTTCTCCGGCTGCGACGTGATGTCGTATCAGAAAAACGACAACGCCCGCGTGCGTTCCGTTGCCGCCTACGATGACAAAATGCTTTACCTGGCGTGGGACGTTCGCGACGATTCGCCGTGGGTGAACGGCGCCAAGGACGTGGCGCAGATGTACACGTCGGGCGACACGGTTGATTTTCAGCTCGCGACCAATCCCCAGGCGTCGCCCCAGCGACCCGACGCCGTGGCCGGCGACCTGCGGCTTTCGATTGGTCCTTTTCAGGGCAAGCCCACGGCGGTGCTGTATCGCCAGGTGTCCGACGTGAAGAAACCTCGGGCGTTTACGTCTGGCGTGGTCACCAATTATGAGATGGATTTTGTCGACGTGCTGGACGACGCGCGAATTGCCGTCAAGGTTCAGCCGGATCAAAAGAGTTACGTGGTCGAGGCCGCGATCCCCTTGACCGCGCTGGCGCTGGCTCCGCACGAGGGACTCAAGCTGCGAGGCGATTTCGGCGTCACGCACGCCGACGTTTCCAATCAGCGCACCCAACTACGGACCTACTGGAACAACCAGCAGACCGGCCTGGTGGCCGATGTCGTGCTGGAACTGAAAATGGTGCCCGCCAACTGGGGCGACCTGCTGTTCAAGTAGGTTCGGAAGGAGTTTCCATAGACAGCGCGAGTTCTTGTGCCCGCGATCACTACAGGCTCGAATAAACACGGGCGAATTCACACTTGTCCTTGCCGAATACTCCAACCGATAGTTTGGGTCTGGTCTATCTGCGTGGCGAAGAGCGGGGACCGCTTAGCTTGGACTATGAATGGCTCGTCATTCGCCTCGACAAATCTGGCAACGTGGCCGATTATCGGATCGTTACGGACTGACATGCTTTCATCGAGCTGACCTTGCGACCACAACCTTCAGGGACTTGCTCCCGGAAGATTTTCCCGCCCCTCCCGCCGACCCGCCCTGACGGCCGGCAGGCGATTGGGGGCACGGCCACCGCTGGTTCCGCGGCCACCGCCGCTCCGATTGCTACCAACTGTAGCGACCAGTCGCCGGGCGGGACTTGCACCCGCTGAAAACCAACACCTTTTCACGGCACACGGTAAACTGATGGGCATGAGCAACACCAGCATTCAGAGTTTTTGCTGCGATGTGTTCGGCGCAATGGTCGCTGAGCATGCTGTCGGAAAACGTGGCACCTCAATCTACTTGGTCTGAATGGGCGCCCCAGTCGCCTGTTTCTACGAGTTCAGTGCCCTCGATAGGGATGTCGATCCGCAGGCGTTAAAAGGGTGTGGTGACGCCTTTCTGTCGATTTCTGGACGCCACCGGATTAACTTCTGCCCTTGGTGTGGGGCCGACATCTCCAAGTTCTACCGAAAGGCAGACTTGCCCGAGTGCAGCGCAGACGACTATGGATTCCCTCCATGACCGCTCCCCGCCGCCGCTGGTCCCGCGGCTCCGTGTGTCGGATCGGCCGCCCCGCCCTGACCGGCCGGCACGCGATCGTCGGGCGCTGGCCGCCGCTGGTTCCGTGGTCACGGGCAGCGGTTAGAATGAACCGTCATGGCCGACACACCCGCCAAGCCCCGCCGCCGCTGGCTCTCGTTCCGACTGTGGACGCTGTCCGTGGTGGTGGCGACTCCGCCCGCCCCGCCCTGACGGCCGGCAGGTGATCGTCGGGCACTCACGGCCGCTGGTTCGGCGGTGGCGACGAGCGAGTATGATGACGGGTATGGATCGCAAGCAGCCAATGACTATTCCATGGCCGCTCATTGGCGGATTGACCGGTGTCCTGACCTATGGGGCGCTCGCGCTATGCTGTTCTTGGTTCGAGCGGCTGCACCTTTGGGCCTTTTCGACGCTCCTTTTCCTGTCGTTCGCACTGGGCACGGCGGCGACGCTGCTTCTATGCACCGCCAGCCGTAACCGGATCAGGTTTTCGCTGCGGGCGTTTTTCCTGATAGTCACGGCCATCGGCGCGCTGGCCGGTTGGGCTGGCTTCCAGTTTCGCTGGATGCAGCGACGGGCGGCGGCCCGCAACGACCCGAGCATTTGTTTCCAGGAGGACCCGAGCATTTATTTCCAGGAGAGTGATCCAAGAATGCACGTCTACAGTGCACTGCTGCGTAAAAGTGAATACCCTACGCCAGCGGCCCCGTGGTCGTTACGCCTGCTGGGCGAGCGTGGCGTGACGGAGATGTGGGTCTGGCCGCCACACACGAGCGACGAGGTTCGCGTACTGTTTCCGGAAGCGATTGTGCATGCTCCCGGAGACCCGGCCGCCCCGCCCTGACGGGCGGCACGCGATCGTCAGGCATCCGCCGCCGCTGGTTCCGCGGTGCCGTGGGCGGGTAAAATCGAGCGCATGGCCGACACACCCTCCAAGCCCCGCCGCCGCTGGCTCTCTTTCTCCCTGCGGACGCTGTTCGTGGTGGTCACGGCGTTAGCAGCGGCCATATCGATCGCAAACTGGATTTCCTCCAACGCCAAACTCGTCGCCGAACGGCGCGAGATTCTGGGTCGAATGAAGTCCGAAGGAACTGGCGTCGATGTGGTGGACTCCGAATCGACTTTCTTCCTAATCGCCGGGCGAGAAATCGGACCTGTTGCGCCGCTTCCGTGGGTGCGCAAGATGCTCGGGGACAAGCGTGTGGCAGTGATTCGCCTGGGGAAGGTTAGACCGAAGTTCGACGACTTGTGCAGAGCCCGTAAAGCATTCCCCGAGGCCACGGTGTGCGAGTTCAGCGATTGGCGGGAAAGGTACGACGAATGTTTCTTTAATGAGGTTGTAGATTTGCCAGCTGATCCGCTACTCAGGATCGTGCGCCGTCGCTTCGGGCCACCAAAACCCTAATCGGCGACTGCGGTTGAGCCGCCCCCCGACCTGCAAACGGTAATCACTCACTACCGCCCTGGGGCGAAACTTGACCTTGCTGCCGCCGATCAGCCGGATGACGAATCGCGTGCCCGCCCGCTCCGCCGCCCCGCCCTGACGGCCGGCACGCGATCGAGGGGCACTCGCAGCCGCTGGTTCCACGGTGGAGGTCGGATAAATCGCGCGAATGGCCGACACACCCACCAAGCCCTGCCGCCGCTGGTGGTGGGCGCCTGATGCTGCTG
Organism: uncultured Planctomycetia bacterium; assembly: GCA_963699445.1. Lineage (GTDB taxonomy): Bacteria > Planctomycetota > Planctomycetia > Pirellulales > PALSA-1355 > CAWCAX01. The sequence goes on along the minus strand of CAVOTX010000006.1, from coordinate 361,094 downwards.
GGCGCAGGCGATTGAGCGGTGCTGTCGTCGTGGCACTCGCAATGGCAGAGGTGATCGCCATCGGCATCCAGTTTTGGGCGATGGCAAACGTGATTACGGCGTAGCCCCATGACCGCTCCCCGCCGCCGCTGGTCGTTTTCCTTGCAGGCCAAGTTTGCGCTCGCGGCCATCACTGTGGGCGCTATGCTTCTGATCGCCGTCGCAACCTGCGGATGCGCCATGTCTGAAAAAGGACAGTTGGAGCCGGAGGACTATTTTCCGGACCCACAAGTGATCGCGCTTGTGAGGGCAGTCGGCCAGGGGGACATCGAATCGATAGATCGCCTTGCCGCTGCTGGCGCCAATGTGAACGCGCTCGGCAGAAACTCGAAGGCGCGCGGTTGGCAAGAGATGACTCCGCTCTTGTGGTCGCGTTTGGCCGGACGAAAAAACGCGTTTCGTCGCCTCCTGGAGCTCGGTGCCGACCCAAATGCAACCGTACGGGGAGTTGGCTCCATTGTGCGTTTCGCTGCTGGCTCGGATGATTCGGAATGGCTGCAAATCGCACTTGCACACAAAGGCAATCCCGACATTGTTACCGGAAAGATCGGGGATACGCCAATTTTTCGTACGATACAACGTGAAAGCTTGAAGAATTTGGAAATCCTTATCGAGGCAGGCGCGGACCTAAATCATAAGACGAAATCTGGTGACCCACCGGTTAATTTTGCCGCAGCTATCAATCGTTTCGACGCGGTTTATTGCTTGCTAGAGGCGGGTGCAGATTTTGGCATCAAGAGCGGCAAGCAGGAATACGACTTGCCCTACGAAGTGATTAATACGCCGATTGGTCCAGGCGGCGAGCAATGGCGTTGGCGAGAAAAAGTCATCGATTTCTTAGAGCGCCACGAGGTTGATTTCGGTCCTGCGACTCGTCGTGTCGGCAATGAGGCACCGGAGGCCGCAGCGCGATGGAGACGGTATCTGGAATCGCGCACTCCTAAGCTACTCGAAGGGCAGGCACAGCCTCAGCCCGACCCGCCCTGACCGCCGGCAGGCGAGCGGGGGGCAACGCCGCCGCTTGTTCCGCGGACCCCGGCGGCGGCTAGAATGAACCGTCATGGCCGACATACCCGCCAAGCCCCGCCGCAGCTTTCTGCGATTTTCCCTGCGAACCCTGTTCGTGGTGGTCACGGTGGCCGCGTGCTGGATAGGATACTCGCTCAACTGGATTCGCCAGCGCCACGAACTACTAGCGACAACCCCCGTTGTCACCAAGCAACCGGGTAGGGCCCCTATGGGTCTCTGGCTCTTGGGCGAAGAGGGCTTCGAGAGCATCGACTGCCTGATGCCAGACGACGTCGAAGCGTTTAGAAGGTTATTTCCCGAAGCAAAAGCCAGACATTTTGAAGGGTGCATATACCCAGGCTAGCGAACGCCGATCGCTGGTCGGCGAGCGATTGTCGGGCACGTCGCCGCCGCCGGTTCCGCGGAAACGTTGGTCGAGTAGGCCGACCCGCCCTGACGGCCGGCAGGCGAGCGGGGGCACACTATCGCACATCCGGCTTGCGCGGGCGAATTACGCAGGTGTAGAATTCGATCCCTTCGTCCCGAATCGCGAGCTGACAGTCCCCGCGCAGCGCGCACCGTCTGGCCGACTTTCAAGCCGACCAAATCACGCCAATGGGCCGGAGCGAACCGGCAATACACACGCAGGGGGTACGGTTCGTTATCGAAGCATCCGGCCAACGTCACGCCGGTGACGTGGGAACGGTCGTCTTCGTCGTCGTGATGGAAGGCGACGATTACGCCGTCGAGCGTCACTTCCTTCCAGCCGAATTTCTCATCGGCAGCCGCCTCATTGGCGCGGTACTCGCTCGTCAACTGCTCCGCCGACATCACCTGAATCGGCAGTGGGTCGCCGAGGCGTATGATTCGTGCCTCGTGAACTCCAACGAGGTGCCCAACTTTTCCAGTGCAGATGCCCTGAATGACGGCCTCTTGCCCGATCGTCAGATCGTGCAAGCCCTTGATCCGTTGCTCGAAGCAAAACATCACCGTCGGGTCCGTTAACAGCCTGTCTTGGCTCTTGTCGATAGGCATGCCCTTGAGTTCGATAATCGGCATGCCCATGTCGTCGTTGCGGCCCGAGATCAAGCCGTGAACTTCAACGACCTTCCGGTCGTACCTGGCTTTGGCCTCGTCCTCCTGCTGCTGAAACGCCGTGCTGAGTTCGACGGCGCTGAGTGTGAACTCGGGCGGACCGATTTCGCTCGGCGGTCGGCTGTCGAGCTCGTCCTTGTCGGCCGTCAATTCCGGCACAGTGCCGGCGGGCCGCAATCCGCAGGCGGTGCTCAAGCACGATAGCGCCGGCGAAAGTCGCCAGGATCACAAATGGCCAGCCGTGCCGCGGCTGTACGGCATGCATCTCACTATCCTCCGAGGCGAACGCAGCGAGCAGCATCGATTGGCATAGTGATCGGCGATACCATCGTGCGCATTCCGTCTGTACGTTCATTAACCCACAGGCGAACTGCCCAATCAAGCAGCGCGGCAATCATCGGCATCAATTTCGACCCTAATTGATTACGGACCAAACCTGCGCTCTCTGGTTGACGGCCGGCCGACGATCGTCGGGCACCGCAGCCGCTGGTTCCGCGGTGACGGGGGCGGCGATACGCTGTAGTGGTTCCCCGCACCGCCACTCGGGTAAAATCAACAACACGAGTGTCCGAGCGGACAATTCGATCCGGTGGTCACATGCCCGAAACGATCAGAGCCCTTGGCGACGTCCTGCGTCGCATCTACGACTTTAATCTGGCGGCAGCAATCTTCCTGCCGGATGCGGAGCGATATGAAGTGGACACGCCCTGCATCGTCGGTGGCGATGACGATTTCGCATCGTTTGAACAGGCGTGTCTTGCCAAGGGTTTCAAGAACTGGTGGAACGTCGCAATCGTTTCGGATAGCTGCGACGAGGCCGGAGATACCGAGGCCAGCTTAATGGCGATGTTCAACAGGGACTGCCAAGAGGGCGGATGGCTTTGGCGCACGAGAAAGAATATGCACTGGACGCCGCCCTCCGAACCGAGCGCCACTCCATGACAGCTCCCCGCCGCCGCTGGCCATTCCGAGCGCCGCTTGTCGGGACTATCCTGGTCATATTCGCGTGGGTCGGATGGCAGGCTCTCGCGCCCTTCCGTGTTCCGCACACTGTCGATGAAGCCGACAACTACTATGTCGGGTTTACAAGGTACAGAATTCTTCGCCGGCTTGGCCCACCTTGCAGAGAGTGGCCTGGACATTTCGGAATGCCAAACTCGAATTGGGCAAAGCAGTTCCAGAATCCGGAAACGCTCGCGTACAAGCGCACGACAGGCACGCTTTACATCTCGGTATGCACCGAAGGCGAGTACAGGATTTGCTTCTCTTCTGCCTGGCTGCCGAATGGACGTGCCTTCTGACCGATTTCCGGCCGGCCGCTCGGAGAATCCACGCGGCGGGTTCGCCCGCTGCACAGGCCGCCCCGCCCTGACGGCCGGCAGGCGATCGGGGGCACGGCGGCCGGTGGTTTGGCGGCCATCGTGGAGCACCACCGCGGCCATGGCCCGCTCCCCGCCCAGCCGCTCGGGTAGGGTCGCGGGTCAACTCCGCTCAGGCACCCCATCGGAGGGGAGCCGCCATCGTCGACAGGACAATTCGAGGCCCGACCCAAGTGCTCGACCTTGGCGGACAGCCCGTAAGAGTCGCCTCGATCCGGCGGCATGCTGCGGCCGCCGGGCCACCCGGCCCGCGCATCGCTTGCGCTTTGATCGACTGCTCGTCTGGCTTACGGAAGATCCATGAATCGGCGCGTTGGGCCAGGGCCAAGAAAGTGGTAGACTGCCGACAATCCGCACGCGCAATTGCGCAAGCGTCAATGACACGTCTCCCCTTGCTGCGGTTCGAGCCTTCGACTTTGCTTGATTCTGCGGAATTGCACTGTCTGGGAGAGCTTGCCATGCGAAAAGTGTTCTCCACATTCATCGTAGTGACGACCGCTGCGGCGTCGCTCGCTTTCTTCTGCCGCGAGCTGGCCGCTGAAAAGCCTTCGGGTTGGACCGACGATGCGGACTTGAAGGCGATCCGCCGCGCTGAAGAGCGTAAAGAGCGCGACAAGCAAAGGGTGCGCGCGGAGCTTAAGAAGAAAGACCCGCAGCCGCCGACGGCCGCGGAGCGAGAACACTGGCGGGCGGGGGAAGTCCTTTACCAGGGCAAGTGGTTCTTGATCGCGGACATCCAGGCTGCGGCGAGCGAAGACCCGCGCCTGGCCGAATACGCCCAGCGGCGCGCGGCCCTGGGGAAATAGGCGACGCCGGAAAAGGAGGCGGCGCTGGCCCAGTGGTGTCAGAAGAACAAGCTAGCCCCAGTAGCCCAGGCCCACTGGCTAAACGTCCTAGCGGTGGATCCTCAGCATCGCCAAGCCTTACGCGAAACACAGAGGATTGCGTATCAAGGGGATGCGGTTTCCCGCGACGAGTACCTGCGGCGGGTCGATTACGACAACCGCCACAAGGAGGCCACCGACAAATGGAATGCTAGGCTTGAGCGCTACCGCGAACAGTTGGAAGTCAAGAACGAGGCCACGCGGGCCATCGGTCTCAAGAACGTCCGCGCCATCGATGATCCCGACGTGACATTCGCCTTCGACTGGGTTGTCGATGCCGGACGTGGCAGCCACTCGCGGCCCGACTTCGCTCTGGCCATGGTGCCGGTCCTGGCACGACTGAAAGGACCAGATCCCATCGAATGTCTCGTGCGCCATGCCGCCATGTCCAAATGGCCGGAAGTGCGGGCACTGGCCACCGCGGAACTCAAGCAGCGCGACTGGCTGGAATTCATGCCCTATGCGATGGCCAATCTTCTGCCCGAGATGCGGTTCGATTCGCAGATCGATGTTCTGGACACCGGAGAGGTCCTGTATGAAGGTCGCTTCAGCATCGAGACGGCACTGTTCGAGTTGCAGCACCGGAGGAGCAACCGTTCGATGCTTGTCGGCGTTCGCGGAGTGCGGTCCGAGCCCGTAAACGCATACCTTGCATCGCGGAAACTGCCAACCGCGATCGCGCTCCAGGAAGAGGATCGCGCCTGGGTCGAGGAATGGAACAAACGGAATGACAGATTTCGCGAGGGCCTGTGCGCGGCCCTCCGAGAAATCGTCGGTAGCGATCACGGACCAGAGCCCTCCGATTGGTGGGACTGGTGGACGCAGCACAACGACCTTTACTATCCCATGCCGTATGGCAAACCCACGTGGGTCACAGCGACACAAACGCACAGTTGTTTTGCTCCGGGCACACCCGTGATCACGCTGACCGGCAAGCGTCCGATCGAGACGATATCGCCTGGTGATCAGGTTCTGGCCATCGACCCACAGACCGGGGCCTTGGCATTCCAGGTCGTGACTAGCGTTTCGTTGCGGCCCGATGCGCCGCAATTGCGAATCCGCGCAGGGCGGCCAGGAAATCGTGGCGACGCGCGGGCATCGTTTCTGGGTCGAGCATCGCGGCTGGCGAATGGCCAACCAACTTCAACCGGGTGACGCACTGCGCACGCTTCGGGGCACGGCAGTCATCGAATCGGTGGAAGACGCCGGCACGAAAAACGCCCACGGATTGGTGATCGACGGCTATCCGACGTATTTCGTGGGGGACGGTCAGGTGCTGGTCCATGACAAGACGGCTCCAGCGACAGTCGATCCATCCACCGCTCCGTTGAATTGGACCGCGGTACAGCCGCCGCCCGCGCAGCCCTCGGGTGATGCGGGCGCCACCAAGCCGGTCGCCGCACGCTGAAATGATTCTTCCCCTTCGGTTGTGTTCCCCGAGCAGCGGTTTGCCATTGGGTAACACCCAGCCCAGGCGGCGTATTTCTGAGCCCGTGACCGTTCTCCGCCGCCGCTGGCCCTCCTCTAACTCCGGCAACTGTTCGTCGCGGTGGCGATTTATGCCGCCCCGCCCTGATGGCAGGCAGGCGATCGTCGGGCACGGCGGCCGCTGGTTCCGCGGTGCCGCAGCGGGGTGGATAGGACGGTGGCTGTCGACCGATATTTACCGAGCCGGTTCTATCCGCAGCCGGCTCGAACGATCAAGCACTCCTTCGGCAACGCCGAGGAGCGCAAAGATCCGCCGCTGAACTGCCCACGTCGACTCAAGGTCGTCTTCTGACGGCACTTTGTCGCTGGTCCCGATCTGCTTGGCCCACGTCAGCGCTTCGCGGGAATCGCCCGAAGCAGCGTGGGCGCGAGCGAGCGCCTCAGTGACCTCTTCAGCGCGAATGTCGTTGAACAAGATTGCGTAGGATTCCTTGGGGCGTTGCTCAAGCTCCTGGGCAAGGGTCATTGCCGCCGCAGCGACTTCTGCGGCGCGTTGACGAGACAGACTAATCGTCGCAAACGTGAACCCGGGCTCATAACGGACGCCCCAGGATTGCGGGCGTCGAAAGTCGAAATGGACGACTGCTCCAAAGTGATCTGGCTGGGTCAATTCAATCCGCGCCGCGATGTCGGTTGCGGTAGTGTGCTCTCCCGCGCGTAGCGTGCGCGCTATGGCCACGTTGAGTAAAGCTGTCGCCTTCCTTGACCGATTGACGATCTGTTCGCTCGTCGCCAGCGCTGCCTTGAGGTCCTCATTCGCGATCTGGTGATCGGTGACCGCCTTCAACGCGTCGTCGCGATACTGAACATAGTATTCGATCAACAATGCTGTATGGACCGCGCCTTCGATGTTGTTGGAACTTAGTTGGGCCATAGCGATTGCAAGCAGGGCCCTCTCGCGCCCGCCGGCTTCCGTATAGTCCTTCTCGCTATGCTTAATCATGGAAGCAGTCGCCAGCGCGTCATCGAGGTATCCAACGCTCGCCTGGGATACGGCTATTTGCTCCATCGCTCCGATCTTGTTCAAAGCGTCGACGGCTTTCTGGGCTTCGATCGCTTGACGAAACATGCGCTGGGCGGTCGGGACGTCGCCCGCCTTAGCGGTCAACATGGCGCACTGCCGCAACGAAGCCACTTTGGTCCAAGGGTCCTTGATGTTGCCCTTCTCGATAAGTCGGCGAACCGTGGCTTTCGCAGCGTCGGACGTGCCCGCCGTTAACTGCGAGTCGGCCGTTTCCCACAAGGCACAAGCACGGTCGTAGTCGTCCTTCAATTCTTCGGCAGCGGCGATGGCGTTCGAAAAACATTCCGCTGCTCGCACTGCCGTCCCTGATGTGGCATACGCGACTGCCAGTTTTCGCAATCCGTCCGGACGGTACCGATCCGACCGCAGCTGCTCGACAGCCTTGCCGGCGCCTGCCAGATCACCGGACGCGATTAAGTGCTCGATCCACCTTAATTGCACACTGTCGTCCATATAGTCTTGCCGCCAGCCATGGTCGGAGCCGACTAGCGCAATGTTGCGAAGGCGCGTTCGGGCTGGCCACTGGCGGCAATTGCCTCAGCCAAATCCACCAGGCCCGCATTGCGACCGTATTCGTAACTGGAGCTGCGGATGGATTGCAGCGCACCATCGAAATCACCCGCCTGGATTTGCACCTTGCCGATGTCGAGCAGCGCACGTTCGCACCAATAGTGCTGCTCTTCCCCTTGCTTCCGCACTATCTCGCTGGCCTCCAGCAGAACTGCCTTTGGATCTACGCCTGCACCTTTGGCATGCCGAGCGGGAGGCGCAAGCTCATCCGCCGAGACCCGCGCAACTGCGCACGACAACAGCACGTAACTGACCGCAAGACGAATTCGCATGATCCTCGCCTGCCTTTCCTGCGGTCGCCCGCGACATCAAGGGCGTGCCTGTGGGGCGTCCCTGTCAGCGGCAATCTAACACGGCGGCACCGTCCGGCCCAAGAACGACTTTTCAGCCCGGTTCCAATGGCAAAGTCCCGCCGCCGCTGGTTCCGAGGTCCCTTGGCCAATAGCCGCTCCTCCCTGACGGCCTGCACGCGAGCGGGGGCACTCACGGCCGCCGCTGGTTTCGCGGCCACAACGGTCGGATAAGATGACTTCATGGCCGACACCTCCGCCAAGCCCGGTCGCCGTTGGTTCCGCTTTTCGCTGCGGACGCTGTTTGTCGCGGTGACGATTCCCGCCCTGCTGTGTTTCGTGGGACCGCCCGCATTCAGCAAGTACCAAGCATGGAAGGCCGAGCGCGAGTTTCGTGAGTTAATCAGGTTGATTGAAACGACCATCGTAGTGTCGTCGGGACCCTGGGATCAGCCCGAAGCCTCGCCCGCCCCTCCGGCCGACCCGCCGGCGGGCGATCGTCAGGCACAACCCGCCGCCGCTGGTTTCGCGGTGCCGTGGGCGACGGCAAGCTGAAGTAGTTCCCCGCCCAGCCGCTTGGGTAAACTAGCGGGATGGGTCATTACCGTCGGAGAATTGCCGTTATCGCAGTATTTGCGACTTGCGTCTCCGCAATTTTTCTCGCTATGCGCCCGCGGCAGGAAATCACTGACCCCGCAGTCCTGTCAAGAATGCCGTTGGGCCAATTGAAGGATTCTGAGATTGAGACGTTCATCCGGTCGGCGCTTCGCAACGCGGACAGGGTGATCGTGAATGGATGGGGACCGCAGCCGAAGGTCGGCCAGGAATTGGTCATCACGGACCGGTCGACGCTAAACGAATTGGCCGATAGCTTCACAGTTGGACGGGATAGCGGACAACCGAAGCCATTTTTCTGCCCAAAGCTCCACTATACGACGGTGAGATGTCAAGGCACGTTCGAGCCGATTCTCCATTTCGCCGACGAGAAAATGATCTACGTCTGGGACCAGAAACGCCCGAGCGACCATGGAAGGCTTCCCGTAGCGGTGCGCGCAAAATTCGGCAAGCAGCTTGCCGAATTGCTGGGCTTGGATGATGACCCGATGGACAATTGATCGGGCCGCATCATGACGGTATTCCCATGACCACTCCCCGCCGCCGCTGGTCGTTCACGCTGCGGTCACTGTTTGTCGTGATGGCGATTCAGCCCGCCCCGCCCTGACGGCCGGCTGGCGATCGAGAGGCACTCGAAGCCGCTGGTGTTGCGGTCACGGGGCGGCATCGCGGCCGTCGCCCTCGCTCCTCGCGTCGCCGCTCGGGTAGAATCGCAAGCATGGACGAGAATCCGTACAAGCCTCCAAGCTCCCAGCCTGTCATGAGGAAGTGCCCAAAGTGCGGCATCGACTCTGCGAACGTCAAGTTTTACGAGGTGTTGGACCGCTGTGTGTTTTTCCTGGTCGGCGCTCAGATTCAAGGGGACTACGTTGCTGCTTGCCCGCCCTGCATGCGGTCGATTCTCCGTAGGCGCTGCATGGCCAACATTTTCAGCGCAAATCTACTTTGGCCAGTTTACGTCGTTCCACGAGCACTCATTCAAGCGGCGTTGACATACGTCCCCGGACAGTCCAAGGCTTTGCATCGCCCATGACCGCTCCCGGCCTCCGCTGTTCGTTCGGCCCGTGGACGCTGCCGATGGTGGCGACGATTCCGGCCGCCCCGCCCTGACGGGCCGGCAGGCGAAGGGGGGCACGACGGCCGATGGTTTGACGGTCACGTCGCCTGTCGCCCTCGCGTTTCATGCGCGGTACGATGGGGAGCATGTACGAGCGCGACTGGGCATTCTTCGAGGAATTCACACCTGCTTTGCTTCGAGCGGTCCCACGTGCGACCGTAAGGTGGGCCACTGAGTTGTCGTATCTGCTGCGAGTCGACGACCTCTTTGTAGCTTTGACAAAACGTACCGATAGCACCACCTTGGGCGTGATCGCGCTCGATTTCGTTGAGGCCAATGGGCCAACCGATACCGGGTTCCCAGCGGTTACATGTCGTAATGGCCTGCGCGTCAGCCAACGCAGCGTGGACGCCTCGCCTGTTTGAAGTCGCTGACGCACACTTGGTGGAATCGGTCGCGCAATTCATTGGGCAGCAGCTTGGAGCGGACTGGAGAAATTCGCCGCCACCTGTTCAGCCTGAGAAATAGCTTGGGGCTTACTTGCCGTCGGCCGGCAATATAGATCGAGGACGCCCTCTTCCCCGCCGCCGCCGTTTCCGCGGCTCTTTGGTCGTGCAGCCCGCCCCGCCCTCGACGGCCGGCCGGCGATCGGGGGCACCGGCCGCCGCTGGTGTCGCGGGGCCATCGTTCCGATTGCTACCGGCTGGAGCGAACAGTTGCCGGGCGGGACTCGCACCCGCTGAAAACCAACACCTTTTCACGGCACACGGTAAGTTCGACTTTTGCACTTTTTAGGGTGCTAGAAACTGGCCTGCGTAAATAGTGTGAGCCTCCGCGACAATGCTTGGGACATCACTCTCAGGCATCGAGCAAGGAGGCTCACAATGGAACTTGTACCTGGTTTTGTGCTGTTGATGCAAGGACTGTCCGCCACGATGACCGCACCGACCTTCGCCAGTCTGACAACGATTCTGACCGGCTGGGTCTTCGCCAGCCGGCGGACGGTGACTCGGATGATCCTGGCGGCCGGCGACGGCGCCGAGAAACACTTTTCCTCGTATCACCGTTTGTTCAGCGCGGCCCGTTGGTCGCTCGACGCGATCGGACTGGCGCTGTTTGACCTGATCCAACCGGTTCTGGGAAACGTCGTCATGCTGGGACTTGACGACACGCTGGCTCGCAAGCGCGGCCTGAAGATGTTTGGCACGGGCATGCACCACGATCCACTGCTTTCCAGTCGCGGCAAGGTGATTACCAACTGGGGGCATAGTTGGGTCGTACTCGGCGTGATCGTCGAGTTGCCGTTCCGCCAAGGTCACTACTACTGCCTGCCGATCTTGTTCCGTCTGTACTTGAACAAGAAGAGCGCCCTCAAACACCGCCGCGTCTATGGCACGCGTCCCGAATTGGCGGTCGAAATGCTGGAGCTGTTGTGCAACCAGCGGAAAAACCGGCGTTTTCACGTGGTTGCCGATAGCGCCTACGGCGGCCAGAGCGTGCTCTGCTTCTTGCCGACGAATTGCGATCTGACCAGCCGGCTGGTGAAAGATGCGCGGCTGTACGGCCCGCGACCTGCTCGCAAAAGCGGAACGAATGGGCGGCCGCGCAAACGGGGCGAGCAACTGCCGACGCCGCAAGCCATGCTTGCTGGCCGCTGTCGCCGCGTGAGCTTGCATATTTAAGGACGCAACGAAGAAGCGCGCTTGGCGAAGCAGGTCGCCCATGCGCATGTTGTGCCGAGCGGCCGCTGTGCGTGGTCGCGGCAGAAGCCGTCAAAGGTGGGCGTAGACAAGAAGCGTTTTATTCCACGTGCTCTCATGCTACCGCCGAACAAGTGATTGGCTGGTACGCGATGCGTTGGAGCATCGAGGTGATGAACCACGACAGCAAACAACATCTGGGGTTCGAGGAGCCGCAAGGCTGGACGCGACGATCGGTCGAACGCACGGCACCGCTGGCCATGCTGCTGTACAGCTTGATCGTGTTGTGGTTCGCCCGAGAAGGTCATCGCCATTGGCGGTCGCTCATCAGTCCCTGGTACACGTCAAAAACAGAACCGTCGTTTGCTGATATGCTCGGCACACTCCGACGGCTCAGCGTACGGCAGCAGGTTTTGACATTGGCCCTCGGAGGGCCGGGGTCTCGGAAAATCCAACAACTACTGGAAAACGCGGTCACCCTGGCCGCCTAAAGTGCAAAAGTAGAACTTAGTGCCGACCGTGAAATTCTCCCAATGCATCAATTGCTGGCCGATCTCTTTTCCTTCGCCGTCCAGAAGCTGGATCTTCTTGATCCGGCCGATCGGCTCTTCGAGCACAAACGTGACTTCGGTCTGAAACTGGTTGACTAACCCGGGTTTGACCACAAAAGGCAGCGGCCCGATCGTGATCTTGGTTTGGGCCATCAGCGGGACGTCTGCTTGCTCCGCCGTTTTTTCTCCTTCGCCGGTCATCACCGCCAGCTCACCCACCAGATGCAGCTTTGCCGTCGGGCCCGAGGCCGGGGTGCCCGGCTGCTCGGTGATGACCACGACGCCGCGGCCGTCCTTCATGGCCTCGTGCAAGGTGAACGGCTGACGCGGGCCAAACTGGGCCTGCTCCTGGTCGGCCTTGGCCAGATCCCGTCCAGTGTCGTCCGTGAAGCGAGCAAGTTTGGATTGCTCTCCCCATACCCAGCAGCCGCTTGCCGGGAATCGCGACGAACAGATACAGGCTCGTTCCTTTGCAGCAGCGGGGAACCTCTTCCTGCCCCGAACCGGGCTGCACATTCGGGGCGGCGGGAATCGCCTTGTTCATCGCCAGGCTCACGACGTCGATCGTTGCGCCGCCTTCGCCGGCAGTCGGCTTGCCCTGCCTCGCCGGCCTTGCCCGTGGCGGGCTGTTTTTCCTCTGGTTGTTGCTTGAGGAACTCCTGGTCTTCATCGCTCAGCCGATTGACCGGCAGCTTGAGGACCTTGCCGTCCTCCTGCTTGAGAATCGCGACTCCCTTCTTGACCTCGACCAACTCGGCTTCGATCACCTTGCCCTTCTTGTCGGTCCAGCTCCTCCCGATGCCGGGCAGGGCCACACAGACCAGCAGTATCACAACCATAGCGGAGCGAAGGAATAATCGCATCGAATCTCTCCACGAGGGCGGAGCGGATCGTAATCGTCGAGAGTGGAAAAAGGTCCCCAGGCCGAACGGCCCAACCTGCCACAGAACCATACGGGAGCAAACATCGCGTAGGGGCTGCGGCTTGCCCGATCCTAGCCGAGGCCGAATCCCGAATCAATCACCGCAGACCCGACACTTTTTGGCCCCTCGAACGCACTGTTGCACCGGCCCGAACCCTGCCCCACAATGACAAACGCGCGAACCGCGGCTCGTCGACTTTCTTCTTCGTTTTTCATCCTTCATCCTTCCGCCTTCCTCCTTTCACTCCATGCTGGCCAAGCTGCGCACTTTTTCGCTGGTGGGCATCGAGGCGCTGCCCGTCGAGGTCGAAGTCGACGTTTCGCCCGGCGCGCTGCCCAAGACCGTGCTCGTCGGCCTGCCCGAGGCGGCCGTCAAAGAGAGCACGCATCGCGTCGAGCGGGCCTTGGTCAACTCCGGCTTCCAGCGGCCGCAGGATCGCGTGGTGATCAATCTGGCCCCGGCCGAGCTGCCCAAGCAGGCCGCTTCGTTCGATCTGCCGATCACGCTGGGCATGCTGGCCGGCAGCGGGCAGATCGCCTCCGAACATTTCGACGACTATGCCGTCGTGGGCGAACTGGCGCTCGACGGCACACGCGGCCGACCAAGGGCGCGCTGTCGATGGCCATGGCCGCCGCCGCAGCAGGCCGGCCTGCGCGGACTGGTCGTGCCCACCGACAGCGCCGCCGAAGCCGCCGTGGTCGAAGGTATCGAGATCATCGCCGTCAGCAGTCTGGCGCAGGCCGTCGGCTTTTTTCACCGGCGAGATGGACATCGAGCCCACGCCGCCGCGGCTCGACGAGTTGTTCCGACGTTTACGCGGCCTACGACGTCGACTTCGCCGACGTGCGCGGCCAGGAGATGGCCAAGCGGGCGATCACGATCGCCGCCGCCGGCTGGCACAATATGCTGATGCTCGGGCCCGCCCGGCTCCGGCAAGACGATGCTCGCCAAGCGGCATGCCCACGATCCTGCCCGAGCTGACGCCCGGCGAATCGATCGAAACCACGCGGATCTACAGTGCCATGGGCCTGCTCCAGCCGGGCCAGCCGCTGTTGGCCACGCGCCCCTATCGCTCGCCGCATCACACGATCAGCGATGCGGGCCTGGTCGGCGGCGGCTGCACGCCCGCGCCCGGCGAAATCTCGCTCAGCCACAACGGCGTCTTGTTTCTCGACGAGCTGCCGGAGTTCAACCGCCGCACGTTGGAAGTGCTGCGGCAACCGCTCGAGGACGGCACGGTGACCATCTCTCGGGCTTTGCAAAGCACGACGTTCCCGGCCAACTTCATGTTGATCGCGGCTTTGAACCCGTGCCCCTGCGGCTACCGCAACGACCCGCGCCGCGACTGCCATTGCACGGTGCCGCAGATCGAGCGCTACATGAGCAAAATCTCGGGGCCGCTGCTCGACCGGATCGACATCCACATCGAGGTGCCGGCGGTGCCGTTCAAGGAGCTTTCGGCCGCCACGCCGGGCACGTCCAGCGCCGACATGCGGGCGGCCGTCATCGCGGCCCGGCAGATTCAGCGCACGCGGTTTGCGGGCACGGCCACCCGACACAACGGCAAGATGACGCACAAGCAAACTCGCAGTTATTGTGCGCTCGACGAGCCGGCCATGGCGCTGTTGCGGGCCACGATGACCGAACTGGGCCTTTCGGCCCGGGCGCACGACAAGATTTTGCGCGTGGCCCGCACGATTGCCGATCTGGACGCCAGCCCCGGCATTCAGCCAGCGCATTTGAGCGAGGCGATCAACTACCGGATGCTGGACCGGCAGATGTGGACGTGAGGGGGAAGGCAACGCGGGAAATAGAATGTCCAGCAGGTCCCAACGAAGTCGGCGCGCCGCAGCCTGTCCGACAACGAGTTACTACTAAGCAGCCACCTTAAGCGGTGCTAGTTCCGCTTCTTCGATGGGAGCAAGACCATGAGCTTGGAGGACTTTGTTTACCGCCTCTACGTTTAGTAACTCGGGCACGGCAAACTCAATCCCGATAGGGCGACCGTCGGCGGCAAAGTCGATCAGCAGCCCAAAGTCGATTTTCTCCACCCGGACGCTTTTGTCACCGGGTTGTCTCGGCAAATAGAAGTAGGCTGCCAACGGTTTCCCCGACCGAAACGTGACCTCAAGATATTTTCCGTGCATCGCATTTCCCCCAAAAACACTAAGGGTCAGGGTACGCACTCACGACAACAATCACTCTCTTTTCGTTGTCTGGAGCGACGATAATTTCCCACCGCCTGCCATCATTGAATGCTTCCACGATATAGGTACCGTGACGCTGTTCGACAATACGCGTGGCATCACCTAGCATCGCTCGCAGTTCAGGTTCGGACAACACGCGGTCAGACATCCGCTTATCGGCATGAGAGCTGAAATCCAGGTCCCATTCCCACCACTCTGGCCAGTCCATCAAAGCGACCTTGGCTGTGAGTCTTTGCGTCGCTGTGGCTCAATCGTGCCCGATTGTCGGCCGAAAAATGAGTCCTGCACGTCTCGCAGCCGCCGGACGGGCCTCGACGGCATTTTTTCGGCCGGCGAGCAGATAAGGCTGCCGCCGGCGACCGAACTGCGTCAACTTATCAATTTCGCTGGGTGGCCGCAAACCACCGACACGCCGGCGGCCCGGCCTCGATTTGACACCCTCGCCCGGTAACCAGAGAATAGCCGGTGCGTGCGCGATCACCGGGGCCGACCTTGGGCGGGGCTGCCGGCCGCGGTTTTGAGAGCGGGGATGCATCATGTCCAAGTGTGGGCTCGTTTGCTCGGCGCTGGTGGCGCTGCATTGGCTCGCGGCAGTGGCCTGCGCCGCCGAGGGCGATAACTCGCCCGAATTCCGCGCCGCCAAAATGGCTATCCAGCAGCAGCTGCGCAGCAAGAAGCCGGACGACCGGATCGCGGCCCTGAAAAAACTGCAAGAGTTTCCCGTGGCCGATGCGGCCAAGTTGGCGCTCAGCGTGGGCGTCAAGGACGAGGCGGCCGAAGTGCGCGAGGCGGCCTACGCCGCTGCCAGCGCGATCAGCGACAGCCCGGCGGCCAGCAAGTACCTGCTCGACACGCTCGAAAAGCAGATGCGCCGCAAACAAGTCGACGAGACGGCGGCCCCGCTGTTGGGCGCATTGCTTTCGTCAAAGAACGAGCGCGTCGAGCACGACACCACGGCGCTACTGGACAAGATGATTGAAAGCTGCGCCCGGCGTGCGGTTGCTGGCCGTCGAGGTGGCCGATCAATTGTCCGCCCACGGCCAGGACGAAGACGTGGCCTTACTGGTCAAACTGTCGAAGACCAAAGCCTTTGCCAATCAGTTCGGCTTTCGCCGCTCCGTGATCTGGGCCCTGGCGCACATCGACAGTAAGCCGGGCATCGGGGCCTTGATCGGACTGGTGGGCGAGATCGACGGCGAGGCCCAGGCCGACGCCATCAAGTATCTCACCTCGGTGACCAACCAGGGCCTGGGCAACAACCAGGCGGCTTGGGCCAAGTGGTGGGAGGAAAATTCGGCCACGTTCAACATTCCCTCGCCGGCCGGGCGCACGCTGGCGGCCGCCGACAAGGTGTCGCCGGGCGTGACCATGTATTACGGTTTGCCGGTTTACGCCCGGCGGATCGTGTTCATCATGGACACCTCGCGCAGCATGCAGGGGCAGCGGCTCATGGCGGCCAAGCGCGAGCTGGTGGCGGCGATCGACCGCTTGCAGCCCAAGGATCAATTCACGGTGCTGGTGTTCGACAACGACGTGCGGATGTGGCAAAAGAAGCTGGTGCTGGCCGAGCCGATGGCCAAGAAAAAGGCCGATCTGTTCGTGACCAAGCAAGATACGCATCCGCTCACCGCCTCGTACGATGCCTTGGAAGCGGCTTTGCAGTTCGACGCCGAGGCGATTTTCTTTCTCACCGACGGCGCGCCGTTCGGCGGCAAAGTCTCGGCTCCGGCGCAGATCATCGAGATCATTTCCGCCATGAACGTCTCGCGCCGCGAGTCGATCTACACGATCGGCATCGGGGCCGGCCTGCCGGGCAGCCCGATGGACGTCTTCCTCAAGACGTTGGCCGAGAAGAATTTCGGCGCCTACCGCCGCGTGGACGAGTAACGCTCAAATCATGTAATACAGCGGCTCGCTGGGCGGCTCCGCGCCATGATTGCGGCGCGGACAGGACGGGCAAAGGTCGAGGCCCAGCCAGTCGTAGCCGGCTCGCACGGCCGACAGCGTGGCGGAGCCTGTGACTTCGGTCTCGTGAAACACCCGGTCCGCAGGCAGCCACTGGTCGAAGCGCAGGTTCTGCATCGCCCGGTCGAAATCCTCGCGCACGCCGCACAGTAGCACCAATACGTGCTGCTTTTCCATATCGCGAATGAATCGCTCCAGCCGCTCCATGCAGACCACGTCGGGGTTTCTCGTCCGCTTGAGCCGCAGCACGACCACGCGAACGCCGGCCTGCACGCGGGCTTTCAGGTCGTCGAGGTAGCGGTCCAATTCCCGTGCGGCGCCGAAGAACAGTTCCCCCTCCAGGTCGAGCACCACCATCTTTGAGCAGACCGGATCGGTCGGCAGCCGCCCGCGCACCGTGCGATCGGCGGCCACGACCAACTCGGTGGCTTGCAGCCGCGCGGCGCGGGGTACGTATAGCAGGATGGACAGGGCGGTGCCGATCAGGATCGAGAATTCCACGCTCAAGAAGACCGCGGAAAAGGCGGTGGAAACGACCAGCGCCGCGTCGTACTGCGAGGCCCGCACGGTATAGCGCAGGTGCTGCCAATCCACCAAGCCGGCGGCCGTCACCAGCAGCAAGCCGGCCAGGGCGGCCTTGGGAATGTAATGGGCCAAGGGCGCAAGCAGGATGACCACCAGTGCCACGGTCGCCGCGGAATAAACGCCCGACCACTTGGTGACGGCCCCCGCGTTGTAATTGATCGACGAGCGAGTCAATGATCCGGAGCCGGGCAAGCATTGAAAAAACCCGCCCCCAGGTTGGCCAGCCCCTCGGCCAGGCACTGGGCGTTGTAATCCAGCGGCTGCCGCGTCTTGCTGGCGATCGATTGCGCGATGGCCAGCGCCTCGAGCAAGCCCAGAAAAGCGATCGCCGCGGCGCTGCCGGCCATTTGTGGGATCCATTTGGCCTGGAACACCGGCACATGGAACGCCGGCAATCCGGCCGGCACGCGGCCGACGACGGCCACGAGCGATTTGCCATCTGAGCCGGCCTCGGACCAACCGAGCAGCGAGGTCACCACCGCGGCCAGGATCAGGGCGGCCAGCATGTCGAGCCGGGGCAGTTTGTGCCGCCGGGCCAGGCGTCGGCCCGACAGCACCACCGCAACGGTGGCCGCGGTGATCGCCAGGGCCCGATAGTTGACGGTGCCCCCGGTGGTGAGCGTGAGCCAGAGCCGGTGCAGCAAATGGAGGTGGCCGGTGCCTTTGTCTTGCAGGCCCAGCACGTTGCCAACCTGGCTCAAGGCCACCAGGCAGCCGGCGCCGGCCATGAACCCGCGCACGACCGAATCGGAGATGTAGCGCGTCAGATCGCCCAGCCGGAACATGGCGACGGCAATCTGAATGACGCCGACCATGATTGCCAGCAGAAACAGGGCCTCATAAGCCTCTTGACCGGCGTCCGGATCGAAAAACGCCAAGGCGCTGAAGACCAACAGCGAAATGGCATTGGTCGGCCCGTTGATCAGGTGTTGCGACGAGCCGAAGATCGATCCTATCGCCGTCACCACGATCGCCGAGTACAGCCCGAAGCGCGGATCGACGCCGGCGATCAGCGCATAGGCCATGGCCTGCGGCGCCGCGATGGCGGCCACGGTCACGCCGGCGATCATGTCCTTGCGAAACGCACTGGACCCGTAAGCCAATTCGCACCCTCCGATGGCCTGGAGAAACTTGCGCCGCCCAGAGCACTATCGCCAAGCGGCGAAGGGGACACAAGGGCGGGGGAGAAAAGGCGGAAGGAAGGATGAAGGCGGAAGGATGAAGGATGAAGGATGAAAAACGAGGCAGAAGAGCCGCTGGCCGTGCGCAAAGCCGATGTCGGCGCGAACCCGGTTATGAGCCCAAGTCGGGGAACCAGTTGTGGCCGATTGCCACCTGAATCTTGCTGGCCAACCTTGGGCTCAACTCGATCCAAACCGAGGGCTCTTCGGGAAATGCGAAGTGAACTCGATTTAAGAAAATGAACCTCCGCGTCCGGCTGACGAGGATCTCCGGCCAAGGAATGAACAAGGGAGGATGCCCGGGTCGGAATAGAAACGGCAACGATAATCCGATTCCGTCCGCGTTCGCGGTGATGTTCAAGCAATGCCGGTAGAAACAGCCCGCGTAGTAATGCATTTCGGCATATCGGAACCACCATGTCGTTCCGGCCACGGGGGCGTTGGCGCGGAAGCGTTTGGCAAGTCGCCACCAACCGCCGGTTACGGACAGCAAGTAGCAGATACAGCACCAAAAGACCGGAAAAGCAATGGCGAAGAAAACTCCCAGCCGCCAGTCTGGTGGTGGATGCGGGTCCATGGACGATCCGTTCTAGTATACCTGCCCTTGGTCAACGCTTCGCCTGAAAGCTTCATTGGGCAATCTCAATATACTTTCCATCCGGAGGCGGTCCTAAGACTCGAGGGTCGTGGCCGGATAGTCTCCGCGCTCGCACTGCGCAGTCTGAAATTCTCTTCCATCCCCCGTATCCCCGGCCATCCCCCCATCCTCTTCTCAGGCGAATTGCGAAGCTGGTCGGTTGCAGTATCGCAGGTCCAGATTTTCCGCTGCGCCGCGCTGGCCGTTTTCGGCAGCTTGACCCTGTCGCGCGGCGGGTCTTATAATCCGGGGGCGCGACGCAGGGCAAAAAAGGGCGAAAAAGCCGGAAAAAACGGGCACTTCCACCATTCGCCGGCCGACGCCCCCCGGAAAAGAGCGCAGCACAAAATCCACCGCCAACGGCCGCCCCAGTGCGCGCGGCTTTTCTTCAATCGAGGATCCGTCGATGGCGTTTGCCTCGCCCATGGACGTCAAGGAGCGGATTCGGCAGGCGGTCGACATCGTCGATCTGGTCGGCGGATATCTGCAACTGCGGCGCGAAGGGCGCGGCTACAAGGCGCTTTGCCCTTGGCACGACGACTCGAAACCCAGCCTGCAAGTCAATCCCGAGCGGCAGTCGTTCAAGTGCTGGGTCTGCGGCGACAAGGGGGGCGACATCTTCAGCTTCGTCATGGCGATCGAGCGCGTCGAGTTTCCCGAGGCGCTGGCCATGCTGGCCGATCGCGCCGGCGTGCAACTCGACAAGCCGCGCGGCAATCGCCGGCCCGCCGCCCGACGAAAAGCGCTCGCTCTATCAGGCCATGGCCTGGGCCGCCGAGCAGTACCATCGCTTGCTCGTCGACGGTCCGCAGGCGGAAGTCGCCCGGCAGTATTTCGCCGAGCGCTCGATCACGCCGGCCAGCGTCGAGCGATTCAAGCTGGGCTATTCGCCGGTGGAGTGGGATTGGATTCTCAAAGCGGCCCGGGGCACGGCCTTTTCGCCGGCCCTGCTGGAGAAGGCTGACGTGGTGGGCCGCCGGCAGAGCGGCAGCGGTTACTACGACCGGTTCCGCAACCGGGTGTTGTTTCCGATATTCGACGTGCAGGGCCGGGCGATCGCCATGGGAGGCCGCGTGCTGCCCGGCCCCGAGGCCGAAAACACGGCCAAATATCTCAACTCGCGCGAGACGCCGCTGTTCACCAAGAGCAATCAGCTCTACGGGCTGAGCCTGGCGCGCGAGGCGATCAAGAAAACCGAAACCGTGCTGGTCATGGAAGGCTACACCGACGTGGTGATCGCCCACCAATGCGGCTTCGAAAACGCCGTGGCCGTGCTGGGCACCGCGCTGGGCACCCAGCAGATCCGGCTGCTCAAGCGGTTCGCCGAACGCTTGCGAATCGTGCTGGTGCTCGACGGCGACGAGGCTGGCCGCAAGCGGGCCAACGAAGTGCTGCAACTTTTCGTGGCCGAAAACGCCGACGTCCGCGTGTTGACCTTGCCGGAGGAATTCGACCCGGCCGAGTTTCTGCTGGAGCGCGGGCCGCAGGCCCTGCAAGCGCTGGTCGATGCGGCGCCCGACGCGCTGCGCCATGCCGTGAAGAACCGGACCGCGGGCATCGACCTGGTGCGCGACACGCACCGGGCCAGCGAGGCGCTGAGCAATTGCTGGACATCGTGGCCAAGGCGCCGCGGCTGCGCGACGACTCGACCACCGAGGGCCGCTTGCGGGAAGAAGCCATCCTGGCGCGGCTGGCCCGCGATTTCGCCCTGCCCGAGGAAAAACTGCGGACGCGGCTGGCGGAGTTGCGCAGAAAATCGCCCCATCAGGCGGCGAAAGCGGAAGGCGGCGGGCGGTTGCCGGAAATTCGCGTGAGCTTGCCGGAGCGGGAAGTGCTCGAGCTGGTGCTCGCTGCGCCGGCTATTTTGGATCGTCTGGCCGAATCGGTCAAGCCGAATCAGATTGTCGCGGATTTGGCCCGGCAGGTGTACGTGCGGGCGCTGGAATTGCATGCCCAGGGGGTGCCGGTGAACTTCGGCCGATTGTTATTGGAGATTGACGACCCACAGGTTAAAAACTTGCTTGTCGAACTTGACGAGCAAGCCCGCCTGAAGCCGAATGTCGAGTTCGAAGCGCGACTGCAAGACGTCTTGGCGAGTTTCCAACGCCGCGCGAGCGCGGAGGAGGTACGAGCCCAAACGACACGCCTGAATGCCGAGCAGCTTCCGGAGTCGGAAGCGCTCGCGTTGCTGCTCAAGATTCAGCAGCAGGTCAAAAGCCGGCAAGGCATTTCCGCGCCCATGGATGGGTAGGATGCCGCTGCCGGTTGGTCGAAAGCGCGATGGAGCATGAGGCTCAGTTGCGAAATCGATCACTCCTAGTGTCCATTGAGCACGCCATCGAACATGACGCTCAGGAGGGAATCGACAGGTGGACCACTGCGATATGGATTTGCAAGAACTGGTCGCCACGGGCAAAGCACAAGGTTATCTGACCTACGACCAGGTCAACGAGTATTTGCCCGACGAAGCAGTCACTCCGGAAAAACTCGATAATCTGCTGATCGCCCTGGAACAACTGGGCATCGAACTGGTCAACGAGGCGCCGGACCTGGAGCCGGAAGTCCTGAGCATCAAGGCGGCCGGCGCCGCCAAGGCCCGGCGGCCGAGGAAAAAGAATCGGTCCTGGCCGCCTTGCCGGAGCGGGAGCTACCCAAGCTCAGCGACGATCCGGTGCGGATGTATCTGACGCAAATGGCCGAAATCCCGCTGCTCACGCGGCAGGAAGAAATCTCGCTGGCCAAGAAAATCGAGGTCACGCGCAAGCGTTTCCGCCGCACGGTGCTGGGCTGCAATCTTGCCATGCAAGCCACGGTCCGCACGCTGCAAGAGGTACACCGCGGCGCGCTGCCGTTCGACCGCACGATCAAGGTCTCGCTGACCGAGCGCTTGACCAAAGAGCAGATCATGGCCCGCATGCCGCACAACCTGCGGACGCTCGACCATCTGATGGGACAAAACCGCCAGGATTTCCGGCAGATGATCGGCAAGAGTGCCACCGACGACCGCCAAGGCGGCCTGCCGCCGGCGATTCGTCGACAGCCGCCGCAAGGCGCTGATCGCTGGTCGAGGAACTGAGCCTGCGCACCCGCCGCGTCCAACCCCTGGTGCGGACAGTTGATGGAAATGTCGCAGCGGATGGCAGACTCCGAGCACCGATTGTACCGGATTGCCGGCGACACGTCGGCCAAGGACGAGCGGGCCAATCTGCGCAAGGAACTCCGCGACTTGATGCTGATCACGCTGGAAAGCCCGACGCAGCCTGCGCCGCCGCTGCGAACTGATCGAACGCCAGTTCCGCGACTACGAACAAGTCAAGCGGCAACTGTCCAGCGGCAACCTGCGGCTGGTGGTCTCGATCGCCAAGAAGTATCGCAATCGCGGCCTGAGCTTCCTGGATCTGATCCAGGAGGGCAACACGGGCCTGATGCGGGCGGTCGACAAGTTCGAGTACCGCCGCGGCTACAAGTTCTCGACCTACGCCACCTGGTGGATTCGGCAGGCCATCACCCGGGCCATCGCCGATCAGGCCCGGACGATCCGCATTCCGGTCCACATGATCGACGTGCTGTCGCGGCTGCGCAACGTGTCGAAGCGCTTGCACAGGAATTGGGCCGGGAGCCGACGACCGAAGAGACCGCCCGGGCGGCCGACATCAGCATCGAGGAAACCCGCCGCGTGCTGAACATCGGGCGGCACCCGGTCAGCCTCGACCGGCCGGTCGGCGAGAGCGAAGACTGCAGCTTCGGCGAATTTATCGAAGACGTCGGGCACCGAAAGCCCGATCACCACGGCCGCGCAGGGCATGTTGCGGGAGAAAATCGAAGGGCTGCTCAAAACCCTGACCTATCGCGAGCGGGAGATCATCCGCCTGCGTTACGGGTTGGGCGACGGTTACACCTATACCTTGGAAGAGGTGGGCCGGATCTTCAAGGTCACGCGCGAACGGGTGCGGCAGATCGAGGCCAAAGCCGTGCGCAAGCTGCAGCACCCGGTGCGCAGCAAGCAGCTCGAAGGTTTTCTGGGCGGAATTGCCAGTTGAGAACCGGTGCGCTGCAAGCGGTAGGCGCCCACCGGCCGCGTCGCACGCGGCGAAGTAAAAACCGCCGGGTGGTTAGGCCACCAGGCAGGATCCCCAAGCCGCCGGCCCCTCGGGCCGGCGGCTTTTTTCGTTCGGCGAAAGCCGCCGCATTTGGTATCCTAGAGAGGGATCTTAAATACATTGATGACGAACTGCGCACAACCGCGCGAGTTCCTGGCAAGATAGGAATATCGATGGCTTACACCGCGGAGGCCCTGCGCGAACTGCACCGCATCCACCGCCAACTCAGCGATGTGCGCGAGCGGTTCGATCGCGGCCCCAAACAGGTCCGTGCCCGCGAAACCAACCTGGCTCGGCTCAGCGACGAACTGGCCAAACTGCAGGCCGAAGTCAAGACAGCGCAGCGTGCGGGCAGATCAAAAACAGCTCTTGCTCAAGTCGGGCGAGGAAAAAATCAAAGGGCTGGCGGCCAAGTTGAACGCCGCCAACAGCAACCGCGAGTATCAGGCCGTCAAAGATCAGATCGCCGCTGACGAGATGGCCAATAGCGTGCTGGCCGACGAAACCATCGAGGCCCTGGAAAAGATCGACGAATTCCAGGGGATCGTGGCCGAGGCACAAAAAAAACTCGCTGTCGCCAAAGACGAACTGGCCAAAGTGCAGGAAACGGTCCGCCGCGAGTCGCAGGGCCTGGATGCCGAAATCCATCGCTTGGAACTCGAACTCAAAGAGGCCGAGGACAAGATTCCCGACGACTTCAAGGGCGACTACAACCGGGTCGTCAAATCGAAGGGCGCCGACGCCATGGCCGAAGTGCAAAACGGCTTTTGCGGAGGCTGCTATCAGCAGCTCACGCCCAACAATATGTCCGAGTTGAGCATGTCGCGAGGCATTTTTTGCAAGAACTGCGGCCGATTGATTTATCTGCCGGAAGATAAACGGCCGAATTCGACCCGCTAGGAACAGAAGGCAGGAGGGGGTCATGGCGAGGCAATGGAGAACGGATGCGGCTCGGTCGTGGGCTTTGTTTGCCGCCCTAATTTGCGGCGCAGCGCGGAAGCGCCCTGGCCGCCGACGAAACGACAACGCCAAAGGCCACGGCGGCACAATCGTCGAAGACTGCCCAACCGACCAGGTCGGCCGCAACCGCGCCGGTCGCGGCGGAACCGGAGCAGCCCGCGGAGGCCGTGATGAGCGTTTGGGAATCTCGCGTGCATGCCGCCCTGCGCCGCGAATCCTCGGCCAAGGGGGCCGCGCAGACCAGGCCGTCCGCGATCTGGTCGCGCTCTACGAATCGCTGGAAAAAGCCAAGGGAATCGACAAAGACGAACGGGCCGAGCTACGGGGCCTGGTCCGTAACCGGCTGGCCCGCGCCAGCCAGCGGATCAGCAAACGGCTCGAAAAAGCCGGCAAGAAACCGCCGGCCGTCTTGGCCGCCGAAGCGGTGACGCAGCCGAGCGGTACGGTCGTGAAGTCAGAATCGAGCAGTCCGCCCGCCGGCGGGAAGGTCTCAACAGGTGGACAGGTTTCAATTGACGGACAGGTGCCAATTGGTGGGCAGGTTGCAACGGGTGGACAGGGGGGCAGCAAGGGCCGCCCGACTATGGGCTGCAATTAGTCGAGTTGATCCAGCACACCATCGCCCCGCAAAGCTGGGATGTCAACGGCGGCAATGGCACGATCATCTACTTTGCTCCGCGACACGCAATCGTCGTGCGCAGACCGACGATGTCCACGGGGACCTGGACAGTGTGCTCCGCGGCCTGCGGAATTAGAGCGATCGTCGCCGAGGCGCGCGCGCCTTAGAGGGCCTTATTGCAACGTCTGGAGATACCGGATCAGGTCGGTCTCCATGACGCCGAAGTTGGCGCCGAAGTGCTTGACGAACAGCTCCTTGTTGTCGAGTGGTTCGTCGGACACGTCGGCCGTCACGCCCGCTGCCAGCGGCTGCGCTTTGGCGACATCCGTCAGGTAGGCGAAGAACTTATCCTTTTTGCGAGCCGCCAGGTAGTGCGTCAGGGCCCAGGCCGTGGCATAGCCGGTCGAAGTCAGCCGGGCCGCCGAGACCGTGTGCTCGATCATTGAGCCGTGTTCCCGGTCGGGCTGCTTGAGATACCGGGCCAGTTCGAACATCCGCATGTCGTTGACCTTGCCCACCCCTTTCCAACGCAGCCGTTCATCGGTGGTGGTGGGGGCAAAATACTCGGCCAGCCCTTCGCTGATCCAGATGGGCCAGTGGGCGAGGCGTTCCTGCACGCCGATGCTGTGCAGAATCTGATGCACGCCCTCGTGGGCAATCGTGGCAATGGCCTGCTGCTCTGCCAGCAGGGGGGCCAACTGGTTGAGCTTGCCCCGTTCGTATACGACGACGTGGTTCGACACGTTGCTGTAATAGGCCACGACGCCCGGCGGCATGGCATGGTACCTCTGAAATTCGGCCTCCGTCTCGAACATAATCACGACCATCGGCGTGTCCGGATCGTGAACGTGGAACTTCTGCCGCTTGAAGTAGGCCAGCATGGCCGGGTACATCGTCTCCAGAATCCGGCTGGTGGCGGTATGAAATTCCTTCGAAGTGTTGTAGATGTAAAGGTAATGCTTGGTGTTCTTGGTGCGGAAACCAGCGAAGGTTTTTTCCGTCAGGTCCTTGGCAATCTCCTCCTGGGTTGATGCCTGGAAGGGCTGCCTGGTGGACTGGGTTTCGCTGATCAAGTACGAGGCCATGCGTCCGTCGGGCATGGTCACCAGCCGGCGGTCGCCGACGTCGACGTGGATATTGGCCACCACTTCCTTGCCGGCCGGGTTCTTTACCAGCACCCGGCGCCCTTCGCCCTGTCGCACCGGACCGTCGTCGGGAATATCAAGGCCGAAATCGCGTGGGTCGGCCTTGGGGGCGGGCGCGGCGCCCGAGCCGGCGGTGCCCTTGGTGGTCGACTGCCCGCTCGACAAAGCCGGCATCAACGAGACGACCCATATCGCCAGGGCCGCAAACTGCCTGAAACGCCGAACAGACATGCCCTGAACCCGAATGAGAATAGCGGTTTCCTAAACCCTGCGCGATACTCCAGGTTAGCGACTGTGGCGGGCGAAAGTCAAACGGTCGGCTTGGCTCCGGCGGTTCGGCAATTTGACGGGGCTACGGGCTTTGCTCGACAATTCCGGGCAGGATTCCAAGGCTCATACCCGAGTTAGCACCCCGATGATGCCCGCCAAACGACGATTCGTCTTGCGCGTGTTGGTGGTCGTCAATTTGCTGGCACATGTGGCGGCGATTGCCATGCTCATGGACGGCGAATCGCTCCGTCGCTGCTGCGGCTCCGTCTTGAAGGCCCAAATCATGCTGCTGTCGCTGTGGGCGGTATTTGGAGCCAGCCGCCTGGTCATCCGATCTGCTGGTCTGTTAGTTGGCTGCGCCTCGTACGTTCTGTCGTTATCGCTTGTGGTGCTGCTGGATCGTGACCATTACTCGTTCACGGCGGCGACCGTCGTGAGCCACTGCGAGATCGTCCTGATCTACTTTGCTTTCATTACCGGTGCGATCGTGGCGACGTGGCTGGCCGGAGTGCGGCTCCAGTGCTTTGCCGGCCGGATTGTAGCCCACGGGTCCGCGTGGCCGCAGTTCTCGCTAAGGCAGTTGCTTGCTCTTACGGGTGCCGTCGCGGTTTTGCTGAGTGCGGGAAACCTCGTTCGTCCCCTTTCGGACACATACGACGCCGTGCTGCATTTGAATCCGTATGTGCTCGGGGCTGCCGGCGCCGCATTGCTAGTTGATGTGGTCGCATGGGCCGCGCTGTCGCCTGCGCCTCCGCCGGCAAGGCTGGCGCTGGCGAACATGCTGGCAGTGCTCGGCTCCCTTGTCACCGCTTATTACGGGCATGCGCCAGCCGACGAGTTACCGTCGCGTCTGCTGAGCGCTTGCGTCGCCTCGCTCTGGCTGTCTGGAGCGCGTAATGGTTGTTCGCGCCTGCGGCTATCGGTTGACGTTGCCAGCGGATTGGGCTTGGGCGGCCTCGCTGCAAGGCCACTTCGACTCCGAATCGGACGCCTGACCCGGCCGATCAACACGCGGCCCGGCGAATTTCCGCCAATCGCTCGGCGAACGCTTCATCGCCGATCACCGGCTGCAAGCCGGCCGTATTGAACGGCTCGGGCAAATCGACCCAACTGCGGCAGCCGGCCAGCTCGGGCCAGATGGGTATCTCGATGGCTTGAGGGGCGAGATAAATCCGCACAGCAAGCAAGAACAAACCCGGGCGGCGATACTCGAATCGCTCGTTGACGGTCGCCGGGCCGTACGCGTGCAGCGGTTCGAGCGCCGGCAACCGCCCGGCGTCTGCGATCCGGATCACGTCAGCCACGACCGCGTATTGGGCGATGCGCAGCCGATCGTCGGGCGGCAAGAGAGCCTGCGAGACGTCGAAAAAATGCCGGTCCGCCTCGGCCAAGCACTCTGGCCGCTCGTGAAGCGCGTGGGCAGCAGCCAGAATTCGCCGTGCTCGGGCTGAAATCCGCCGGGCCCTTCGGCGATGCCCCCTTTGCGCAGAATGACCGTCTGCCGGCCGGCAGACAGCGCCGCGCAGACGGCGGCCCATTCCTTGAAGGCGGTCCGGCAGAGGGGGTGCATTTGCGCCGGCTACTCTTTGAGCTTTTCCAATTCGGCCGTGGCTTGGGCAATCTCGCGTTCGATGCGGCTGACCTCGTCGGGATCGTCCATTTGCTTCTTGGCGCCGGCGAGTTGCTGCTTGAGCTTGGTCAGGCGATCTCGCAAGACTTCGATCTTCTTCTTGGCTTTCTTGTCCATGGGCTTTGTCGCACCTGGGGCGCTCGAGAGAGTTTTTTTCCATTGCCGTGGCCGTGCGTCCGCGGGCCTGGCTAGTCGGCCGGTCGGGCCTTGGCCGGCGCGTCGGCGGCAATCGCCGGCGAACCGGGCGGATGGGCCGTCCGCAGGATGCCCGATATGCACACGATCAACACGGCCAAGAGGATATTCAAGCTCATCCAGAAACGGGCGTTGGTTCGCAGCCGTTCGGCAAGCGCCGTTCGACCGGCCAGCAAACTGGCGACCGCGAACACGACCATGGCCAGCAGGAACTTGATTCCGAACAGCATCTGGTACCACTTGGGCAGCACGTCGCGATAGCTGTGGACGATCAGCAAATAGTTGTAGAAACCGCTCAAGATCAAGAAGCCGATCGAGGCCATGACGATTTTCGACCAGCGGCGGCGCATCTCGGCGTGCAGCGATTCGCGCTCTTGCGGCGTCAATCCGGCGTGCGTCGGCAGGACGACGAACCGCGCGAAAATCGTTCCGCCCACGGCCGTCATTCCGGCCAGGATGTGCAGCCAGCGGAACAACAGTCCAAACAGGTCCGCAGTCGACATAAGCCGTCCTCGCCAGGGGAGCGACACGCGCAGAATCGAAAAAATCGCCAAGGCCGGCAGAATTCCAGCGGCCGGCGTGCAACCCGCTCGCACGCGGCAATGCCAGAGTATGCCGCATGCGCCGGTTTGTCCAGGTGGCAGCGGGGGCATGCCGCGGGATGGGCACGTCGCGGGTTTGGCTCGGGGCCTGCCCTGCCGGCGCGAACGTGGGCCGGGGTTGTAAGGGCTGCGAGGGCGCGGTTTGCCATCGCGG
Organism: uncultured Planctomycetia bacterium; assembly: GCA_963699445.1. Classification (GTDB taxonomy): domain Bacteria; phylum Planctomycetota; class Planctomycetia; order Pirellulales; family PALSA-1355; genus CAWCAX01. Next base: position 332,221 of record CAVOTX010000006.1, on the reverse strand, counting down.
GTTTCTTGACCTAGGTTTCCTTTGGACCATTGCAGAATTTCCGGAGAGCGGACCTTGGATCGTTGCGACCTCATGTGCCGACGCTCAACGAGTGCGCAACGCCGACGCGGCGCGGTGGCCGTCGAAGCCGCGTTCGTATTGCCCGTGGCGCTGATCTTTTTGTTTGGCGTCTGGGAAGTCGGGCGGATGGTGCAGGTCTACCAGGTGCTTTACAACGCCGCGCCGAAGGGGCCCGGCTGGCGGCCGGCGGGACGAACGCCAGTACGTCGGTGACGGCCGTCATGACGCAACAGGCGGTGCAAAACTATATGACCGCGGCCGGGTTGCCCAGCACGGCGGTGAACGGGGCCCAGGTCACGATAACCTGCCTGGCCACGCCCACGTGGACCGATCCCTGCAACGCCCTGCCGCTGGACAAGTTTCAGGTGACGGTCACGATACCCTCCGGCTCGCCCTTCAACAGCTTGCAATGGTCACTCGTGCCGCAATTAACCAACGTCAATAGCCTGACGGCCACGGTCAACTGGCAGTCCTTGAACAACTCGCAGGTCTCCGTCAGCACGACGCTACCCTATTAGCGACTCGCGGAGTGGGTGAAGCATGCGTCCACGTTCGAATCGTTCCAAACAGCGACACGGTGCGGCGGCGGTCGAAACCGCTCTAGTGCTGCCGATGGCCCTGCTGTTCCTGTTCGGAATCATGGAATACGGGCGTTTCGTCATGACCCAGCAAGTGCTCACCAACGCCTCCCGCGAAGGCTGCCGTTATGCGGTCACGCACGTCAATCCCGTCACGTTGAACGGAGTAACCTACGGCGCCGCAACCTCCAACGTGACGACGATCATCAGCAACGTATCGCCGGGCGTGGAGCTTAGCGCTCAAAACGTCAGCATCTATGCGTCGGACGCCTTGGGCAATAACGTCGGCGCCTGGAACAACGCCGTCGAAGGCCAGTACATCTGCGTCCAGATTACCGGCAACTATATTCCCCTGCTCAGCACGTACCTGCACATGCCGGCGTCCATCGCGTTCAAAGCACAGTCGGTGATGATCGTCGAGGGGAGCTGATTTCGTCAGGCTTCGGCACGCTGGCGTTTTCGGGTTACGAACGAAGAAAAAACGCTTTTCAGAGGCAAACCATGCGTAAGCGAAATCGGGTTGGGGACAGGCGCGGAGTGGTGATGGTGTTGTTCGCGGTCTCACTGATGGCGATCATCGCTTTCATGGCCCTGGCCATCGACCTGGGCATGCTGGCCGTGGCTCGGACCCAATGCCAGGATGCGGCGGACGCGGCGGCCATGGCCGGCGCACGCACGCTCAACGGAAACACGGCCAGCGGCGCGAACAACAACTACGCGAACGTCACTCCCAATGCCACCGCCGCCACGACGGCCAACTCGGTTCTGGGCAAGCCGTTGACTTCGAGCCAACTCACCCTGCAGATCGGTCGCTACGCCTACAACACCTCTGCCCTGCAATTCCAAGGGCAATTTCCTGGTCCCTCCAACCAGAACTGGAGCCTGGTGCAAGCTCAAATCACGTCCAACGTGAGCAGCCAACTGCCGTTTTCGAAGGTGTTCAACTTCAGCGGCGGCAACATCCAGACTACCAGCACGGCCGTCCAGCGACCTCGCGACATCGTGATCGTGCTGGACTACTCGGGGTCGATGCGTTTCTCGAGCTTGCTCGGCGTCGATTACGCCACGGCCACCCGGGCCACGAATAATCCGGACAGCGTCTATCCCACTTGGGGAGCCTATTCGTCCGGTTCGGCTGCATTGCAGGCCACGACGTTCACCGAGCCTTACGAGGCGGCGAACATCACCACCACGACCAGCGACGGCCGGCCCCCGGTCGTTCAGGATTTTTACATCAATAGCTCCGGCACGTCGGCCTGGAGCGCCGCTTCGGCCGGTTATGCAACCACTCCGGGCGGCGATCCGGCGATGATGGTCAACAAGAACACCGGCGGAACCTGGGCCACCTGCCCGGCCGACTTGTTGAACTACAGCAGCCCGACCAGCAGCACGCGGGACGCCAATTTCGAAACCCTGGGCTATGCCGCCTACAGCATGGAGGCCGGCGGAACGAAAGGATACACGCAAGGACCAGGCTACTGGGGCAAGACGTTCTTCCAATGGCCGCCCGATCCGATCAACGACTGGCGAAAACTGTACTTCACCTATCCCGGCACCTCGACGCCCATGGACGACAACTCAAGGCTCTGGGACGCCAATGGCAATTGGATGACCCCGGGCGCGTCGACCTACTCGATCAATTACACGGCGATCCTGAATTGGCTCCAGAACATCGGGCCCAATCCGTTCCCTTCGACGCTGCAATCCGGCCGCATCGTCTATTACACGACGATTCCCTCGACGATCGATACGTCGAGCTGGCCGCCAAGCGATCTTAATCAGCGGTTCTGGAAGGACTACATCGACTACGCCCTGGGATTGATCCAATTGTCCAGCAACAGTTGGGAGGTGATCAACAACGGCAACACGGGCGCGTATGGCGGCAGCGGCGGCGAAGGGGGCTATGGCGTCGACTTTACGTTCGGCACGGTGCGGATTACCGCCAAGAGCGCGCTGAGCTTGAACGCCAGTCAAAACGCGTATCCCTACATGTATTATGGCGACAACCCGCTACGGCCGAAGCTGCATTTCTGGTTCGGCCCGCTGTCGATGGTCGACTGCCTGGGCAATTACAACGTCTGGTACGACCTGAATCCCTACTGCTCGCGGTTTTGCTGGTGGCCCGGCACCTGCCACGAGGCGCCGATGTATGCCTGCAAGCTCGGCATCCAAGCGGCGCTAAGCGATATTCAGACCAACGAGCCCAACGACTACGTGGCGCTGACGATGTTCAGCGTGCCCCAGTCGTCGTCGACCGACACCAGCGGTACGCGCTTCAATCGCGTGCGGGTGGGGCTGGGACAGAATTTCCAGTCGATGCAGAACTCGCTTTGGTATCCGCCGAATACCGTCATCGGCTCGCAAACCACGGTCACGCCGTACGATTCGGATAATCTGGAAGTGCCGCGGGCGATGGGGGGCACCTGCTACTCCATGCCGCTCATGCAGGCTTACAACCAATTCAGCGGCAACTCGACGCTGGTCAACTACAACCCCGGCGCACCGGCCGGCGATGCCGGCGGCAACGGCCGTAACGGCGCCAGAAAATCATCATCTTCGAGACCGACGGCGCCGCCGAATACCACTGCCAGCGCCAACTTTACCACCAGCACGGCTTACAACTGCTACTACAACATCCTTTACAACAGCAGCAATCCGTCGGCCAGCGATTTTCCGAACTCGATCAACGGTTACAGCGATAACAGTTCCACCGTCACCAACCAGATCAACAGCATCTGCACGCAGATTTGCGCGTTGAATACCGCCAGCCCGCCCGGGTATTCCACGCCCTCGAAACCGGTGCTGATCCACTGCCTGGGTTTCGGCCCCCAATTCGCGCCGACCGGCTCGACGCGGACACAAAACATCGCGACGCTCAATGCGATGCAGGTCATCGGCAACGTCACCGACAACATGCCCAGCTACAAAATCATTTACGGGTCCCAGTCGCAAATCATCACCGACTTACAGCAGGCCTTTACGCAGATCCTGCAAAGCGGAGTGCAGGTTTCGCTGATCCAATGAGGTTGCGGTCTCGCCTTGGGCTCCGCCCCAAGACCCAGATGCGAAAATAAGAAAGCGAGTCAATCGTGGCGGCCGTCGTCCAGTTCGAAAATGTCACCAAGCTGTATGCCTCGCCCTGGCGGCCGCGCCGTGTGCTGCGGGCGCTCGACAGCGTGAGCCTGTCGATTGAGCCGGGAGAAATCTTCGGCCTGGTCGGCCCCAATCGGGCCGGCAAGACCACGCTGGTCAAGATCCTGCTCTCGATTTGCCGTCCGACCTCCGGTCGGGTCATGCGACTGGGAGCGCCCTGGTGGCATCGCGAGACGCTGGCGCGCGTGGGTTACGTGCATGAAAGCCAGGCGTTCCCGCGATATCTGACGGCCCGAACCTTGCTCGAGTATTATGCCGCGCTCACCCTTGTGCCTGCGGCGTTGGTTCGCCAACGGGCGCCCGAACTGCTGGAGAGGTTTGGCCTGGCCGACCGCAGTCGGGAGCCGATCGGCCGGTTCAGCAAAGGGATGCTGCAGCGACTGGCCCTGGCTCAAGCTCTGATCAACGATCCGGATCTCCTGGTTCTCGACGAACCCTCGGAAGGCATGGATCTATCGGCCCGGCGGCTGCTGGGCGAGGTGTTGACCGATCGCCGCAACCGGGGTCAGACCGCGATCCTCGTTTCGCACGCGCTCTCAGACATCGAGCGGCTGTGCGATCGAGTCGCGGTGCTCCGCGGCGGCCGCGCGGCATTCGTCGGTCCGGTGAGCGCATTGACGGCCCACGCGCCGGCGGGGCGCCGGCCGCGCTCGAAACGGCTCTCGAACCGTACTATGAGGAGGCATTGGCATGACGCTCGGCAATACGGCAAGAACGCTCGGCTGGCTGATCCGCGATACTTTCCGACAATCCCGGGCCAGCGGCGTTTTCTGGATCCTGTTGGCGATCAGCTGCGTGGCCGTGGCTGTTTGCGCAGCGCAACTGTCGAGGGAGGCACCCCCTTGGCCTACCCCGGCGAGAACCCCGATTTTCTGCCCCGCGACGATCGCGACGCCCAGGATACGGCCAAGCTCAAATCGTCGGGGGTAGTGGCCGTGAGCGGCGATTTGAAGCTGGCTTTCGGCGCCATTCGCATTCCGCTGGCCCGCGATGCGCGGGGTGCAGTCCACTTTCTCGAATTGCTGCTGGCCGGCGGGGTGGCCGACACGTTGGGCCTGCTACTGACGCTGATCTGGACGGCCGGATTTCTGCCCGGCTTCCTCGAAGGCCGCTCGGTGGCCGTGCTGCTGGCCAAGCCGGTGCCGCGCTGGTCGCTCCTGGTCGGCAAATACATCGGGGTGTTGTGCTTCGTGCTGGCCAGTGCGTCGATCTTCGTGGTCGGAACCTGGTCGGCGATTGGCCTGCGGACCGGTATCTGGGATGCCGGCTATCTTTACGCCATCCCGCTCTTGGTGTTGCACTTTGCCATGTTTTTCAGCGTGAGCGCGCTATTGGCCGTCTGGACGCAAAGTACCGTCATCTGCGTGTTCGGCTCGATCGTTTTCTGGGGCGTGGCCTGGAGCATCAATTACGGCCGGCACGCCCTGACGGTGGCCGCCGACACGCTGTCCACCGGCTCGTTTTCGCCCGGTCTGACCTGGCTGGCGGATGCCGGCTACTGGTTGCTGCCGAAACCGGCCGACGTAAACCTGCTGCTGTTCAACCTGCTCGAAGCCGACGGCAGCTTCGCCCGGCTCTTCAAACTCGACACGCTCCAGGCGCACGGTTTCTCGTTCGCGTGGTCGATCGTTACGTCGCTGATCTTCACCGTGGCGGTGCTGGCCTTCTCGGCGCGGAAATTGGACGCGACCGATTATTGAGGCGATCTACCCGCACGAGCTTGGCCGCAACAAGACGAGCTTCGTGATCTCGCAGGGACACGATAGCCTCAGCGGCAGCAAGCTGGAAATCCCCCGGCTGACGTGCAGCAGGGTCGGCGGCGTGAAAAAAGTCCCGCCGGCATAACGAATGCCGTGCAGGCTGGGACAAACCACTGGCCCAATCCAGGGCAGGCGAATTTGCCCCCCGTGCGTGTGGCCGGCCAGCATCAGGTCGAACTCGCGCTCGCGGGCCCAGTCGAACTGGTCAGGTGAATGCGAAAGCAGGATCCGCAGCGGCCCGGCGGCCGCCAGCGACGGGGGAAGATCGAACGGCTCGGGCGAACGGATCCAGGGCGCTCGTTGCCGGCCACGAACACCGGACGGCCGCGGATTTCCAATGTGATCGGCGCCGAGGCGACGTCGACGAATCCGACCGCGGCCATGGCCGCGCGCAATCGCGGCAGGTTGCGAGTCCGCAAGTCGTGGTTGCCCAGGACGAAGAACTTTCCCAACGGCGCGACCAAACCCCGGAAAATATCGGCGATCCAATCGATCCCGGCGGCGAAGTCGCAGATATCGCCCGTGATGGCCAGCAAGTCGGGCCGCAAGTCATTGGCCAGGCGGACCACCTCATGAAAATAAGCCGGTTCGACCCGGCCGCTGAAATGAAAGTCGGATAGGTGCAGAATTGAGATACCTGCCAGCTCTGCCGGCAAGGAGTCGAGCTCGACTTCCTCTTCGTCGACATCGAGATGAAACAGTTGATTCCCGGGCACGCGCGCAACAGACGGGCCTTGAGGCCGACGGCCGGCCAGTGTCCTAAGCTCGCCGCAACGTCGATCGAACGGATGTGATGTCGTACGACGGCAGCCGGCGGCCGCGCCGCGAGGCGCAGGCGAATCCAAGCCGGCAGATGCGCAATGGCCAGCCCCAGGCAGACAAGCAGATAGGCACGCGCTGGTTCGAGGACGAGACCCGGAGAGAGCGAGCCGGGAAACACTCGCCCGCCGGACAGCAACCACCAGGCAAACACCAGCGGGACGGTCACCAGCGTGGCATGGCAGGCGGCGCTCAGCGCGGCGACCAGTTTGCGCGGCAACCCCAGCGCGTGAATCCGATTGACCGCCCCCACCCACAACACGGCGTGGCCGACGAGGGCCGCGAGCAGCACCGCAACCGTGGCCCCCGTCACGGCTGCGGCACCGTGTTCGTGAACTTGACCATCTTCTCGACCGTATCGAGCAGTTGATCGAGCCGAAACGGCTTGAAGAGCAGAGCCCAGGACTGCAAACCGGCCTGCCGAGCCTTGACGATCGAATGGCCGGGGTCGTAACCGAATCCGGTCATCAAGACCAGCGGCACCGGATCGAGCGATCGTCTTGCAACTTGACCAGCAGATCGTAGCCCGACATGTCCGGCAGGCGGATGTCGGCGATGATCACGTCGTAGTTGCCTTCCAGCGCCGATGTTGCGAACCATGAAGAACGCTTCGCCGCCGTCGTGGGCCGTTTCGACGACGCAGCCGTAGCGCTCCAGCAGATTGTGGGCCGCGCTGCGGACGCCCTCGTCGGCATCGGCCACCAGAATCCGCCGGTTGCGCAACATTCTGTCGATCGTCGGACTGCAACAAGGTGGGCAGCGCTTGGGCGGGAGCCATCTTTTGGCCGACCTTCTGGATCAATTGCTTGATGTCGCGGGCGTTGCGCAGGATGTTCTGCAGCCGTTCGACCACCTGCGGCTCGTGGCCGATATAGCGCTCCATGATGTTGACGGCGTCGTTCAGGATGTCGTCCACCGGCAGCGCCACGGCGCTGTGGATGGCTTCGACGCTTTCGGCCGCGGTCGAAGCCTTTTCGGCTTGCAACAACTCCAGCGTGTTGAGCGCCGCGGCCACGTCGCGGGTGAAGATCTCGAGGAACTGCAAGTCGCTTTCGGTGAATGCCCGCGGCGTCGGGACTCTCGACGTTGAACGTGCCGATCACTTCATCGTGCAGGACCAGCGGCACGGTCAGCGAACTCTTCGCGCCGCGGCACCCTTCCAAGTAAAGCGGATCGGCCGTAGTATCCTCGCACAGATAGCTCTTGCCTGTGGCCGCCACGAACCCGGTCACGCCGTTGTTCTGAGGCTGGGCGTAGAGCTCGCGATTGGCGGCCTCGGGCATCAGGCCGACCGACAGCAACGGCTCGAGCTTGCCGGTCTTGGCGTCCAGCAAACGGATTTCCACCACGTCGAAATTGAGCAAGTCCTTGGTGAAGTGCAGGATGTTCGACTTGAGCAGTTTGATCCGCTCTTCAACCGTCATGTGCGACAGCTCGTCGGGCGTCAGATCGGCCAATTCGACGCCGGCCTGATGAATGGCGGCCAGCTTCTGTTGCTGGAGCATTTCGCTGGTGACGTCGCGAACGGTGACGATCAGGTGCTGGGCCGGTTGACCCGCCTCGAACAAAGGAGCAGCATGCACCTGAAAGTAATGATTCTCGCCGGAACGGAGCGTGGAACTGCTGGGCCGGCCGGTGGCCAGGGCGGTATGGAAGGGACAAAAGTCGGGACCCAGGATCTCCGGACTGCCCAACATCGAATAGAAGTTCGCCCCGACGACCTTCTCGTGGCCGGTCCACTCTTTCAGTCGGCCATTGCCCCAGATGATCGTGTTGTCGGCGTCGAGCAACACGATGCCGTCCGGCATGCCCTGCAAGATTTGCTCGTTTTGCAGCAGCTTGCCGACCTGGACGGTATCGGTCAGGTGCTGCGAAGTGACGTAGACGCCCGCAAAGCATTCACGCGCCAAACGGCTAAGGCGCGAACCGAGCTTTGGACTTCGACCACGTCAAATTGGTCGCGCAGCAATTCGAGGAACTGCTCCGGCGTAGCCTGACCATCGCTAACAACCAGGATTTTCGGTTTGGCCGACAATTCCCGATGCTCCAACTAGGCGAGAACCCCACGAAAGTATTATAGGGCCGAGCCAAATCGGCAACAACCGCTGACGAACGCCCGCTGCCGGACGCATCTGGCTCAACTCATGTCGATGATTGCCGCCCGTCGCCGCCAGGGAAAGCCACTGCCGCGGAAGCCCCCGCCGCCCAAAGCCCCTATCATGGAAATCGGACGCACAAACTCCTTTTATTGACTACGGAGCATGTCCGGCGGAGTTTTCCCTGATTCCACAGAAATCCGCACCCGAATTGCAAGCATAGTTGCTAAAGCCGGCCGATCGAGGGCCAGCGTTTGCAATTCGAGCGCCATCCGGTTCGGCTCCAGTCGCACGCGGCAGCCGGCCAGTGCGCCGCTGGCCAGTTGCGAACCCAGGTCCTCCGCCTCGGGGGGCAGCAGAATCACCGGAACGTCGCGAAACACGAATTTCCCCAGCCGCAGCGAAGGTAAATTCGCCCGCCGTACCGTTAAATCACGGTCGCCGATCCGCTGTTTTTCGGCGGCCACCCCTGGTTCCGGTTCGAGACCGAGCGACTCGGCAAGCGTCGCCGTGATGAGCGTCGGCCGGCTTTGCTCCACGAAGCTGAATGTGGCCGGAGTCCGCTCGTTGAGCACTGCGCAGATTCGCCAGCGGCCGCTCTCGCGATAGACCGGTTGGCTGGTCGTAAAAACCTCTTTGGCCGCGGCCAGACGATTATTGCGGCGATAATCCTTGGCCGGTCCCAGCCGCACGTTGCCAATTTTTTCCAGCGCCGCCGACACGGACGAATCCGCGGCGAGCCGCCGGTAGTCGCCGTCCAGCTCGGCAATTGCTCGTTCGATCTCCAGCACCATCACCTGCAGCGCACTGCGGGCGTTGATCCAATCCACCAGCGCGGTCTGCAACGGCGTTTGTTCGCCGGCGCCGGTGACATCCGGAATTTGCGAGTTCAGCCGGTCGGCCGGCCGCCCCTTGGCGTCCGTCGTATTTGGCGATTTTAAGGAAGCTAACGCGCCGGGCAGGTTGCCGCTGCCGTCGGGCTTGGCCAAAGCTTCGGCCTGTCGCAGGCCGGCCCGGATGATTTCGTTTCGCTCGAGCAGCGCTTCGGCCTGCTGATGCGCAAGGGCCACCCGCTTGACGGCAGCGTCGATGCCGTCCAGGCGCTTGCGAAGTTCCAATTCCTGCCGCATCACCGCGAAATTTCCCGAGAGGACGAGTCCTCGCGCGGCGAGCAATTGCCGGTCGGCGGCGGTTCGCTCGGCAGCCATTGCGGAGCCCGGCGCGGCAAGTCCAGACACGAGCAGTGCCAGACCGCATCCGCACGCTCGGAAAATCGTTGCAGGCCGAACGGCTGGCATCGTTCGATCCCTCGTTCGCTGTATTGGCAAACCGGTTTGCGCCGTCCAGAACCACCCCGATGATAGACCGCGAGGCATCCGGGGTAAAGTCTGCCGGGTGCAGCGGTCAGTGCATGGTCGCGGCGGCGGGGGCTCAGGGCCGGCTGCGCATCGGCTTGATTTTGGACACAATGCTGTCGATGGATGATAGCAGAGGATTGTCGCGAACAGCGCCGCCGGACGTGCGGCGCGGATCGCCGATCTTGGGCAAACCGACCGGGCGGACTGGCTGGGTTTGCACGGCTGGCCCCAAAGCACTGCGTCGAAACTGACGACGAGGACTCTCGGCAATGATGCGATCTTTCTTTCTGGCGCTCGGCATCTCGGCCCTGCTGTTGGGAGTTGAGTGCCTCATCATCGAACGGGCTGAATTGCACGGCGAGGACTCGAACACGCTGGCCGGGTTTGCCCGTAGCGCCGCCCTCCTTCCACGAGGTCGAGCCCCCTGAGTGGGCGCCGTGGAGCTTAATGTCCGTCGGCGCGGTCGTGATTCTCTACACGATCACGATTCCGAAACGTGCTGCCTAGGGCGAACCGCGCTCGCCTGTAGCGTCTGCTCGCGGCGCAAGCCACCCCGGTTCGTTGAACCCCGACTCGCGGCGCTGCGGAGGCGCTGGAAAAACCGCCTATCGGGCGTTCGACACGCTCGACGGGTCCTCGGCGAGCGGTTTCCCGCTGACGTCGAGATCGCCTTGTGTCTCCCGTTCGACTCCCTGGTCGTACTGCCTGACGCTCCAGATCTTGCCGTCTTCGTGCCAGAAGGTCAGCCTGCCGTCAGGCTTGCCGGCGGCATACGAACCCTTCGCCCTCGGCTGGCCGCTGGGATACCACTCGGTCCATTCCCCTTGCTTGACGCCGCCGGCGCAATGGATCTCCAGTCGCTTCTGGCCATTGGGATGCCAGTAGGTTTGCCAGCCTTCGGCCACTGCGTCGTCAAAGTTCAATTCGGACGCCGGCAGATGCTCGGCGCCGTCGGACCACTGTTTCCACGCTCCGTGCAGCTTGCCCCGCCGGTAATTTCGGCTGCTCTTGGGGTGGCCGTCGGCGAACCACTCTTCAGCCAGGCCGTCGGGCAGCCCTTGGCGAAAGCTCAGTTCGCGTTTGAGCTGGCCCTCGGCAAACCATTCGCGCCACGAGGCCGTCTTTCTCGCCCTGGCGATAGGTTACCTCGAGTCGCCGTTTTCCGCTGGGAAACGAGCGCATTTCGCGGCCGTCCGGGCGGCCGTGATCCCAGGTTCTTTCGAGTTCCAACGGTCCGCCCGGGTGCCAGCGCCGCTCGACTCCGTCGAGCACGCCGTGGTCGTAGTTGCACTCGCTCTCCGGTTGGTCGGAGGCGCTCCAGCGAAACGACGGGCCGTGCAATTCGCCGGCCTGATACGTCGCTTCGAATCGCTTGCCACCCTGCGGAAAGTAACCGATCTCAACGCCGTCCTTGCGGTCGTCCAGATACGAGCCCTCGATATTTTTCTCGCCCGAGGGATACCACTCGGTCCAGGGGCCTTCCTTTTTGCCGTCGACCCAATACAACTCGCGCATCCGGCCGGCCATCGGGAAAAAAGCTGGCGTCGCGGCCGTGCTCGATTTCCGCCCCGTCCGCAGCAATGCGCAGCTTCGCACATTCGCAGGACGGCGCCGTCGGGGAAATGCTCTTCGATCGACCTGGTGTCGGCGGCCAGCAGCGCCAGGCCGAGCAGGGTAGCAGCGGGATGCATAAGGGTAGTTGCTTTTGCGGGAGCGAAACGGCACGTCCGTCTGGTGGGACGATCCATCGACAAGTCTAGCTCACGCGGCGAAAAAGAGACGGGCGGCAAAGAGGGCGGCGCGGCCGTGGATGGCGCGGGGTGTCTTACTTTTGCCCTTCGCGGATCGCGTCGAAGTACGTCTTGGCGTGCTCGCGATACTCGCGCGGCAAGCGCTGACCGGTGAGCGGATCGGCCGCTTCGTGCTTCGAGCTCTCGAACGACGTCTTGATTTCCTCGCGGACCTCCCCCTTGCGGTTGGGTCCATCGACCTTGTCGGTCACCACGGCCCCGCCCTTGCCGACGTTCTGGCGGACGTTCGAATCGTAGAAGCTGGTCTGGTTCTCGTGCTCCGGACGGTCCCCCTGACCGCGGCCCCTGCCCAATCCATTGCCGGGCTGACCCTGTTTCTTCGCCTGACCCTGCCCCTGCCCCTGGCACTGCGCGCATCCCTGGCCTTTGCAATTCTTGCAGTCCATCGAGCTCTTGGCCTCGGCCATCTCGTCGAGCACCTGGTCGAGCATGGCCATTTCTTCGCTGGATTGCTGCATATCCTGGAGCTGCTCGGCCACTTTGTCGAGCGCCGCTTGAGCTGCCTTCGCGTCTCCCTGTTTCAGCCCCTGCGAGGCCCGGCTCGAGTTGCTTCGCCAGGTCGGACGCCTTCGCACATTTTTCACACTCTTGCGTCAACTTATCGAGCTGCTGCTGCCGCTTCTGCACATCTTCGGTGCGGCCGGCCTGACGGGCCTGCTCGACCTGCTTTTGCAGATCCTGCTTGGCCTGCTCGCGGGCTTCGGCCTGCTTTTCGAGCGCCTGACGCATCTGATCGATTTGCCTGGCCAACTGCTCTTTGTCCTTTTCGCCCAGTTCGTTGTTGGCGAGTTGTTGCTTCAGCCGTTCAACTTCCTTGACGGCGTCCTTGAAGTCACCGTTCTTGAGCGCCTTAGCCACTTTGTCGGCAGGGCCCTGTTGCAAATCCTTGAGCTGCTTGAACTGCTGTTTCAGCTTTTCGTCGTCGGCCAGCTTGTCGCGGCGACTTTTCCATTTCCTTCGCCAGATCGTTGAGCTTGACCAGGGCCTGCTTGCGATCGAGATCGCTTTTCTCCGCCAGATCCTTGGTGCCTTGTTCGAGCTTCTTGAACAGATCCGCAGCGTCTTCCAGGCCCTGCTTGCGGGCTTCGCGGCGGCGCTCTTCGAGTTTCTTTTCCAAGGTCTGCGCGGATTTCTTCACTTGCTCGGTCTGCTCGCCGGCCGTCTTGGCGGCAACCGTCGATTCGGATCCCTTGTCGCCGACGAACAACGCCAGCGCAAAGGCAATTGCCGCCGGCAGCAAGGGCAACAGCGACCAACGATCAGGGCGCACCACGAACGCATCCGACACGTCCAACCGGTCGATCCGGCTCATGGCGTCTGAAACGAGCGCCTGTCCGGCCTCGCTCTCCCGTTCGACCGCCGTCAGCGCCAAACTGCTCGAGACACGTTCCTTCAGTCCAAATCGGCGATCGATTTCGATGGCGGCTTCGATCGCGCTTTGCCGCCGCCAGAACGTCCAGACGATTGCGGCCAGCAGGCCGCCCGCCACGCTGCCGCCGATCCAAGCCCACGACCAGACGCGACCGTCGACGGGAAAGCTCCAAAACTTCCGTGCCGCCACGGCTGCGGCCGCAATCAACGGCGCCGCAAATTGGCAGGTGCTCAGCCGACCGACAAAGCGCTGGAGCGTCATGCGCAACTGGGCACGACGGATTTGCTGGCGGAGAATGTCCATCGACGCGACCTCGTTGACGGTTCGCAGATGCCTAATCAACACCGCTGGGCCACTGCTTCGCATTATAGGGCAACTCCAGGCCCGGTGCGAAATTGGCCGCTCGATCAGGAGGCCGATTCCTGCAACCCATGATCGCCGGGTTTCAAGGAAGGCCGGCTAAGTCGGCACGCCGGAAAAGGGCTATTTGTCCATCCAATCCATCTGGCACGCCCGCCCGCCCTCAACGAACCCGGGCCTCCACTCGATAGGCCCGGGAAGGGGGATTGTGCGGCGTTTCGGCAGTGCAGCCCTGGCTGCCGGGCCTCCCATCGGCACGGGCGCCGGGGAACCTGGGTAACTCCGGCGCCGGCTTGGGACCAGGGGGTCGCTGGCATGGCAGGGGTGCGACACTAAAGGGCCCAAAGGTTTTGGGCTGAGTTTGCCGATTAGTACAGCAGTGCCGGTTAGTGCGCTTTTGCGGCCCGTCGCACATGGGCCTATCCCTGTGCTCCTAAACCGCCGCCCCTAGACCACTGTCCCTAAACCACTGCTCCACGCGTGACTTGCATGCCGCGCCGGTTTTCGATCTGCGAACTGCCCCTGTGGGCCCTGTCGATCCTGTCGGGCTCGGCCGCAGTGGCCCTGGTGGCCGCGCTGGGCTGCCAGGCACCGCTCACGGTCCGCGGGCAGAACAACGGCCTCAAGCCTTCGGCGCAGGCCCCGCCGGGCGTCGCCACCAGCCCTTGGGTGGCCAGCGTGCCGACGGAAAAAGACCGCACCACGCTGCCCACCTATGTCATCGAGCCGCCGGACATCCTGCTGATCGACGCCGTCAAGCTGGTGCCCAAGGCGCCCTATCACATCGAAGCCCTGGACGTCGTGCAGATCTCGGTCACCGGCACGCTGCTGGATCAGCCGATCAGCGGGCAGTATCCGGTCGATCCGGGGGGCATCGTCGATTTGGGGCCCGCTTACGGCAAGGTGAAAATCCTCAATCAGACGGTCGAAGAAGCCCAAAAAACCATCGAACAGCACCTCCGCGGCATTCTCAAAGCGCCGGAGGTCTCGGTCAGCCTGGGCCAGACCGCGGGCCAGCAGCAGATTGCCGGCGAACATCTGGTCGGGCCGGACGGCACGATCAACCTGGGCACGTATGGTTCGGTCTACCTGGCCGGCCTGACCGTGGCCGAAGCCAAGCTGGCCATCGAAGACCAACTGAAAAACTACCTCGAATCGCCGCGGGTCTCGGTCGACGTGTTTGCCTTCAACAGCAAAGTGTATTACGTGATCACCGAAGGGGCCGGCTCGGGCGACTCGCTGATCCGCGTGCCGATCACCGGCAACGAGACGGTGCTGGACGCCCTGGCGCAGGTCAATGGCTTGAGCCGGCTGTCGAGCAAGAACATCTGGATTGCGCGGCCGGCGCCGGGGGGCGTGAACTGCGATCAGATCCTGCCGGTGAACTGGTACGAGATCACCAAGGGGGCGGCCACGGCCAGCAACTATCAGGTCTTGCCCGGCGATCGAATCTTCATTGCCGAGGACAAGATGATTGCCCTGGACACCTGGATCGACCGCTTCACCAACCCGATGGAACGGATTTTTGGTTTCTCGCTGTTGGGCGCGCAAACCATCCAGCTTTACAACCGCTTTCCCAAGGGTGCCGGCCTCGGCGTCGGCACCTGATCGGCTGACGGACTATCGTCGATCTGCCCTGATACAGGAGGAAACGTCTCATGAATCGAAACAGGATCTGCCTGGCCGCAGCGCTGATTGGAGTCGCCGCGTGCTGCTGTAGTAGCGACGCCCAAGCACAGCAATTATTGATGCCGCGCGTCGGCGGCTACAACATGGTGCAAGAAGAAATGCTTCCGAATCCAGTGGTCAGTCCTTACATGTTGATGACGGATGTCGGACAGTCCGGCCTGCTCAACTACCAAATGCTGGTGCAACCGCTCATGCAACAGCGCCTGACGACGAACCATCAGAACGCGTCGATCAACAACTTGCAGCAACAGGTCCAGAGCACGCAAGCCGCTCCGACAAAGCGACCGGGCCAAAACATCCGCGACACCGGGCACGAAACTCGCTATCTCAACTATTCGCACTATTACCACTCAGCGACGCCCCGCTAGCGCAACGCGCACGCCTGCGCTCAGGTCGCCAGAGTCGAACGCCGCTCGGGCCTTGCCGAGCGCCATCGCCGAGTCACCACGGCGGCGATCGAGAGCAACAGGACGGCCAGTCCCAGCGCGCTGGGCTCCAAGCAAAGCCACGTGAACAGGCTCAGAACCAAAGCCACGACCCAAGGTGCAATGGCGATCGTCCGCCGGCGCCGGGCACGCCACAGAGATACGGCCACAGCCACGGCCGATAGTGCCGCCAGCAGCCGCGGTACGAAGTAGCTGCCCGCCGGATACGGATAACGCAACGTCAGCGCCGGCACATCCCCCTCGGACAAGTAACGGGCCGGTTCCTGGCCGCGGGCGCTGAGGCCGTCCAGCAGCCGAGCCGATTCGAACGACACTCCCGCTTCCTCCGGCAAACCGGAGCCGATCCCCAATCGCTCGACGATCGCTTGCTCCTGCCGGTTCAAGGCGTCCAATTCCTGATCGAGCGCGGCGCTCGGCCGACTGGCCAGGCGAGACAGTTCTTGAATGCGACTGCGGGCCGCAACGAACCGCGCGTTCCAAGAGGCATACCAGCGCCGGATTTCCTCGGCGCCTGTTCGCTGGCGACGCGCGATGCCAGGTCCAGAATCGACTCGGCCGCTTCCAGCCTGGATAACTCCTGCCGGACCGGCGTCAAATTGCCGGTCGGTTCGAGCAGGGCAGGACCCGCCGACGGCGGTCCGTAGACCGTCCACAAAGTGCGATCCACCTCCACTCCTTCGATGCCCGGAGCGGACACCTGCACGCGGTTGATCGTGCCGGACCTGGCGGCGAGCGCTCCGCGAAAGACGGCTTCGATCCGCTGCGGCAACTGAGTCGATTGCAGCGCCACTCGCCAACTGTCCGGCCCGGCCGGCGCCGCGGCAACCGGCAAGCCGGCAACCGAAAGATGCACCAATTCGACCTCCGGCGGGACATTGAGGACCGCCTGGGCAGATCCGGCCGGGTCCAAGTCGAAGCTCGCCACTCCCGCAAAGCCCCCATCGGGCGCCAGGCGGCGCAAATATCGGCCAGCCGCACCCGCGGTCGGCCGCTGACCCGCTCGATGCTCTTGAGCGCCGCCTGAAAGCGCTCGCCCAGCACCTGGTAGAAGTTCATTGGCTGCGCTCGCGATTGGCGCATTCGCCAATCGGCGGGCACCGTGGACGGCGTCAGGCCGGTCATTTCCCAATCGACCTGTTGTGATTCCCACTCGTTCGGCAGCGCGACGAAGCGATCCAGTTTCAGGGCGCCGCGGAAGGACGTCGGGAACGCGCAAGCGATCGCCCATCGAGGGAACAATTCGACCGCGGATCTTAATGTGAAACTGATCGGCAATCGGCTCCTGGGGATACACGACCAATTGGCGACGGCTCTCGCCGGGAATCGGCACGATCTCCAGCCGGGCCGCAGTGCGATCGACCTGATGCGGCTCGCTCCACTGGGGAGGGATCTCGAACCGCAGCACGTCCACCAGTCCACCGCGGACCGTGACCTGATAGTCCACGGTCGCGGTCCAAAGGTCTTGGTCGCGCTCGACGACGATCACCTCCCGTGCCTCCGTCTCCGGGATGTTGGCGCTCAGCTTGACCTTCAACGAAGTTTGCGTGCTCCCCAGCAGAAACGCAGCCACCGGCCGGCCCAGTTCCGGGCGACTCTTGTCGACAGCCGGTGGCTCGATCGCCGACATTTCCGCGGCGGGCTCGATTTCGATCAGGGTCTGCGCCTGGCGGAAAATCTGCAGTTGGCTCTTTTTCACCTCGGCGCCCGGCCATTGAAAACTCGGAAATACGAATTCTCCCGCAGTCGGAATCCGCAGCCGCCCGCGCAACCCAAACTGCTGGCGGCCGCTGACCGGTCCGGTGAGAAAAGCAGTAATCGTGCCGGCATCCCCTTTCGCCCAGCGCACCACTCGCTCGATCCCTTCGTCCAACAGCGTGACGTGGTCGACCTCCAAACCGGGCGGCCCGATCAAGCGCAATTGAAACTGATGTCCGGCGGTGGTGTTGATCGCGGCATTCAATTCGACCGTCGCCGTGCCCGCGCCCACGTCGAGCGTAACCGCCTGCTCGATCGAACTTCGGCTTTCGCGCAGGCGCGTTCCCAGCGACCAGGCGGCCTCGCCCCGCGGAATGGCATAGACCAGTTGCGGCCTGACGGCCGCCTCACCCCATGCGCTGGCGAAGTCTGCGGGCGTCAGTTGCCGGACTTCGTCTCCCAGTTGCTCCTCCCAATGCAAGGCCGGATCCAGCGTGACCGCCAAGAGGCGAGCGGTGAGCCGCGCCGGACGCCTCCAGGCGGGGCAGGCGAAAATTCCCAATCCCGGAAGTGCCGGCTACCAGGAACGTCAAGTCGACGACAACCTGCTCGCCGGCGGCAGCCGACAGATCCAGATCGATCGTCGCCGGGTCCCCCGGCACGGTGTGCAGCGCCGTCACCGCCGAGGCCGCGTTCCACGAGGGAAGCAGGCGCAATCGAGGATCGGCCAGCACCCGAACCCGGCGGACCTTGCCGTCGATGACATGGAACTTGAACCGGGCGTCGATGACCGGCGAGCCGGGCTGCAGCTTCACCCAGATCAGTTCCTCGACATCGAGGTTCGGCAGGCTGGCCGGCAGGTTTTTTTCGTCCGGCCAACGCAGGCCGATGCGGTCGCTCGGGCCAATGTCGGCACGCAGCTCATGATCGGTCGCCCCAGGCAAAGTCGACTCCGGCATGACCGTCGAAACCGCGCCGCGCGCGCCGGTCACTTCGACCGCAGCACGATCGCCGACCGACGTGACGGACAACACAGAGTCGGGCAGCGGCGGAATCGCCAGTTCGAAACCGGTCATGCCGCCTTCGCTGCGCAACACCGGCTCGAAGCCGAGTTCCAGCCGGCAAACGCCGGCCTGATCGGCGACAAACGAGAGAGCGCGCTGCGTTTCCGGCCAGTTCACTTCGATCAAACGACCGTCCAGCTTTGCGCCTGCCGGCCACGAGCGCGAGCCCGTCGTGCCCCAGCGGCAGCTTTACCTCGACATGCGGACGAAACACCTGTAAATCAAAAGTCGCTTTGAGCTCGACGGCGCTGACGCTCTTTTGGGCGGCAACGGGCGACAGCGTCGCGCGGTAGGCGGCCCGCGTCAATAGCCAGTCTCCCGGCTGCTCACTGGCAGCGGCCGCCTGTCGCAACAGGCCCTTGTAGAATTCGAGCGGCACATAGACCTTCGAGCCGATCGGCACTTGCACTTCGTCGACCGGCACGAACACTCTGTCCACTGTGACCTGGCCGGTGCGGCCTTCCTCCGCCAGCCGGTTTACCAATTGCCGAGCGTCCCCGTCGCCTGCTGGGCGCGTCGATGCCTCAGCCGGTGCCGATTCGGCGCTGGCCGCACCTGCGTCGCCCGCGGGCGCGGTTGGCGGCGTTTCGGCCGCACCCACAATTACTCCCAGCCCCATCGCCGACAACGCGGTGAGTGCCAGCAGCAGCGCGGAAGCCGGAGCGAAACTTGCCCGCGGGCTGCCATCGCGTCGGTGTTCGGCCGATCGGTGCCGCTCGGTGACCGCGAGCAGGACGCCACAAAGCGATCCCAAAAAACCGCCCGCGGCGATCGGCAGGAAGGCCGGCGAGACCAGCAGCGCCGCGGCGGCCCACAGGGCGGCCAACAAGACGAGAACATGCAGACGATCCAGCAGCTTCCAGGTCGAAACGGCCAGGACCAGCAGGAACGCGGCCCAGGAAAGCGACTGCATGGCCGTCGTGTTGACCATGCGGACCGGCACGGTGAGTCCGCCTTCCCAAGAAAGCGTATACGTGTTCCAACCGCGGCTCTCCCAGGACGGGCTTACGGCCGTGAGCGCAGGACGCCAGGGCTCCGCCGGGCCGGCAGCCCACTGGGCCACAGCCACGGCCCGCGCCGAACCGCCGCCATGCGCCGCAAGGTCGAGCGAATCGGCGAGCGGACCCGGCAGGAGCCGTCCGGACTGCCGGTGCCCGGTCGGACCAATCTGCGTTCGATAATCGCTGGCCGCCTGCTCGCTCGTCAGCACGACGGCTTGCGGGCTGAGCAGCACGAATACCCTGGCCTGCTGCAGCAAGGCCAGACCTCGATCGCGCCCAGCGGCGCTGTCGACTGGCGGCAAAGGTGAGTCCGCCGTGAGGGCGATTTGGCTCAAGCCGGGCACGTCGACCAAGACGGAGATATCCGCCGCGGCGAGCGTCGCCGAAACCCGGCCCAGCAGTTCGCCCCAACGCAAGTGCTCTTGGCGGCTAGCGGCGGCGGCCAGCGCGCCGGCGAGCGCCACGTGAAACTGCTGCAAGTTGGTCCGAGCTGCCTGATCCTCCCCGTCGCGGCCAAACAGATCGAGCCAATCTCCGGCGGCCAGCGGATCGAACGTCGATGCCCGGCTCGACCGACCCAGCGGGCCAAACAGCCGCTGGCTCCAGGTCGGTGGATCGATGGCCGGGCTTTCCCAGCGGCCGTCAGATTCGGCCAATTCGAAACCGGCCGGCATCCAAAGTTTCCAGCGTCGGTTGAGGACCGGGACGTCGACGTCGGGCCAGGCCGGTTCGATCGGCTGCGAGAGCAGCGGAAGTTCGCCGGGCGTGGTAAAGTGCATTACGACCGACGCGAATTGCTTTCCGCCGGGCAGATCGACGGAAAACTGCCCGCCGAGTTTCCTCAGCGCGGCCTCCACAAGGGGAATATCATCCACCGCGACGCTGCGGAATTCGGCATTCGGCGGCAGCTTGAAGTGGAGCTGCGAGCGGCCGGACGATTGCACGCGCCAGCTCGCCATGTGCATGGTGGACTCGCTCTGTGCGTAGCGCGAGTCGAGTCGGGCCTGCCAGACCCAGGCTCCTGATTCCCGCGGATTCGGCGCCGCCGCGCTAACGAAGATGGCTGGATCCGGATTGGCAGCATCCCGCGACGGTTCGTATCGGAAGGCACCCCGTACGGTTTGATACGAATCGGCTTGCGACAACTCCGCCGGGATCGGCTTGAGCCGCTGATTGTCGATCGTCACGCTGGTCTCGCCGAGCGCTCGAACGGCCAGCGTGCCACGGGAACTGGCCGCATCGGGCAACGATGCCAGCGACAGCGGAGTCTTGCCACTCAACGGCACCGTGCGGACGCCGCGGATTTCGAAGGGGCCGGTGCGCGGCAAGCGGAGCGTGATTTCCCAAACTTCGCCGCCAGGCGCTGCGCCGACGCCGCATAGTTCTCGGTCGGCAGCCGCCGGGCTGAAATCTGCCCGCTGCTGCCGCCCGCCAGGCTGAATCGCAGGGGCGCCGAGCGGGCATGCGAGCAGAACACCAGGACCCGATCCAGCCGCGACGACTGCGGCACACAGCGAAAAATGAATGTCTCGGTCAACGACGTGCCATCGACCAAGACGTCGATGTTGATGTTGCCGGTATAGCCCGGCTTGCGGGGGGCCGTGCCGACACGCAACCGATCGGCGGCCGGCGTGATCGCCATGACGAGTCCGGTCGGCGGCTCGACGAACAGGCGCGACTCGGCTGGCGTAAACTGCTGCGGATCGAGTCGGACCACCTGGTCTGCTCCGCTAAGCTGCAGCTCCTGCGCATCGGAAGCGCGCAGGGCCAACCATTGCTTGCCCGGCTCGGCCCCCGGAAAGCGGAGCATCTCCAGCTCGCCGACGCTCAGCTTCCCGCTGGCTTGTGCGGCCCGATGACCGACGATCGAGAGGCGCACCGGCCGATTCGAGGAAACGCCCTTTTTCAGGGAAATCGTCAGCCGAGGCGGCCGGCCCTCCTGCGTTTCGATCTGCCAATCCTCGATCACTTCCGCTCCGCTCGAATCGACCGAATCGATCAACCACTGCGGGCCGGTCTCGCAGGCGACGACGAATTCTTCGCCTTGCCGTAGACTCAACTCGGCCACACTGCGACAGTTGATCTCGACGGCCGACAACTCGACGTCGCTACCGATGTCGACGTGCAGCGGGTCGCGCGGACGGCCCACGACCACGTCGATCGCGGCCTCCGGACTGAAGCATTGAAACTCCAGCGACTCTCCCGCCAGCGGCGCTCCCAGCGGCGCCGCCTTCGATTGCCGGCAACCGGCCGTGATCAATTGTCCGATCACCAGCGGCTTGGGAACGACGATTTGGACCGTCCCTTCCAACCAGGTCGCGCCTTCGGCGCGCACGACGGGCAGACGCCACTTTTGGTCTTCTTCCAGCGGCACAAGGCCGACAGCCGCACGATGCGGCCGGTCCCCGAGATTGCTTCGGGCAACTCCAAGATCGCGCTCGTGCCGATTCCACCCGGGCCGCTGCCGCTGGTCCAGGGAATATCGCGGTCGGCATAATGCGCCGCGACCAGACGCAACCGCGGATCGATTTGCAATTCCAATCGCTCCAGCGGAGCGTCGTGAACGTCGAGCCGCAGTTGCACGGATAGGTCGACGCCTCGCGGCGAGAATTCGTAGGTGCTCGTCTGCCGCACCAAGGCCAGCGGCTTCCGCGGCCGGACGGCGTCCGACGAGGCCAGCCGCAACAGCAGACGACGGCTGCCGCCGACGTCGATCGACCAGCGGCGCGTCGCATTGTCGGGCGCTGTGCGCTGGCGGATCAACCCCCGGTCGACGCTCGGAACCAGTCCGCCTGGCAGATCGACGGTAAGATGTCCGGCCGGACAGACGGGAAGTTCCAGGCTGAACGTCATTTCGCCGGACGGACCTCGCTCGCCGCGCAAGGTCCAAGCCAGTTTCAGCTCGCCAGATTGCTGGACCATCACGCCCAGGCGGCCATCAGAGCTGCGGCCCAGCGCGGCCGCTCCGGTTTCCCAGGAAGCCTGCGAGACGGCCAGCCCCAGCGGGTCGAGCGCCAGCAAGACAGCCGGCGTCGTGCGATGCTCGATCGACAGCGTGGCTTCGCCTTCGAGCACGTCCGGCGACCGCAGCCGGGCGCGGTATTCGGCGCGAAGCAGTTCGTGCGCCGGTGGCACGAGCGCGCGCCTTGATCGTCGTGATGAACGGCCGCGATCAGTCGATCGAAATCCTTCGACTCCATCGGCAAATACGGAATGTTACCCAGCGGCCAGTCATTAAGCCTGGCGGCCGGCGCATAGACACGGCGAAAGCGCAAGCGCGGCGGCGTGATGGTTGGTGGCTGGGCGGCAATGGGCGGCGGCGTGGCGGCGGGCTGCTGGGCGGCGGTTGGGGGCGCGACGTCGTCGGCCACGTTTTGCCGCAGCGGCGCCAGCAGCAGGCCGACGGCGGCCGCAAGAAGAAGCCGCTTCATGACTGGCTTTCCGGCGAAGAAATCTGCATGGCGGTCGCCGTCGCGGTCGAGCTTGGAGTGGACTTGGCGGGGCGGTGAAAGGCCTGCGTGGCGCTGCGGTCGAGCACGGCCCGAGAGCTCCCTCGGCTCGACGCGATCACGGGCGAGCGGCGCAAGGTCCTGCGGGCCAAAGCCGCCGCCAGAAAGGCCAGCACCAGGCCCAGGCTCGAGGCTTGGGCCAGCAACAACGCCGCTTCCGGTTTGATCAGACTGGCGGCCAGAATGCAAACCACCAGAACCAGGATCAAGCCGGGATGTCGCGCCGGTGGAAAATAGATTAAGACAAGTCCGATGCCCAGCAAGACCAGCGACGAGGCGAACACCAACACCGACCGCGAGACGATCCATACCTCAAGCGGCTCGACGATTCCCACGGTGCTGAACAAGTAGCGGTTCGCACCGGCCCTGGCCGGCAATCCCACGCCGCCGCCCACCAGCGACTCGAGTTCGGTTTGGTAGAGCGCCGGCTCGCGGCGCCAAAGCAGGCCGTCGCGAACCCAGATCGATTCGCTGGCAAACCGGGCGGGTCCGGAAAGCAGGTGCTCCGTGCCCGGGGTCACCAGCTCCCAGTACAGCCGCCGGACCCAAGTCGGCGGCCGAAACTCGGGCAACTGGATCTCCGTTCGACCGTTGTTCGAGCGGTCTAGCGGCAGCACGTCGTAACGCAGCTCGAGCACGTGCTCCTCGCGCGCGTCGCCGGCCAGCGGGACAAGCACTTCGCTCGGCGAGTCGCTCTCGCCGAGCGACACGGACCGGCCGTCCAGCCGCGCGTCGAGCGAGCTGATTTCCACTCCGAAGGGCAGCTCGATGCGCAGCTTTTGCTCGCCTGATTTGAAACGAAAGACAGCGCGATCTTGCCGGCCGCGATCGGCGAGCACGGTTTGAACCCAGCCACATTCGATGCTGGTCTTGCCTTCGGCCTGGCGCCGCGTGAGTTCGACGGCCAGCGGAATTTCCGACGGCGCCTCGAGCGACGACAACACCAGAGCGACGCCCCCAGTGGCCGGCGACTTGGTGTCGGATGTCCAGGTGCTCTTGCGCGGACTGACGAGCACGCCGGCACGCGGCGATACCTGAAGTTGATTGTGCGCAAGCTTGCCGGTGCCCGGCGTGACCAACGGTACCGCCAGCGACAGACTCGTGGCCGGCGAAAGCTTGTCGTGGGCCAGTGCGTAATCGATCTTCAATTCGCAGCGGCCGATCCGAGGTCCGGGCAGCGCGAGCCGCAACAGGGTCGGTTCGGCGGCTTCGGCCCCCGGATTGCTGCGCAGCTGCGGTCACGGCCAGACGTTGTCCGTCGAGGGTGACGGTCAGAGCATCCAGCGGCAACGAGCGCGGCACATGGATGTCCAGACTGTCGATCGGCTCGTAAGCGATTTGGTAGATGAAACGCTCGTCGACGTCGACGACCTGCTCGTCAACCAGGACCGTGCCGAGCGAATCGACCGAGATCGACTGCGGATGCACCTTGAGGGCCGCCGCGAACCGTGCCGTCGAACCCTCGGACCGGTAAAACAGCGGATCCTGCTGGCGCTCCGGAAGCTTGATCGCCGGCTTGAGCGTCTGACTGCTGAGCCCGAAGGTCGATTCGAGGTCGGGGACCAGTTCGACGTTGTCGGCCGGCAGCACGGCCAGCAGCGCTTGGCTCGAGTTATCGGCGTGCGGCCGAGGCAATTCGAAGGAGATGTTCTTGTCCCCCGGCTCAATCGTCCGATGCGCGCGCAGCGTTAACTCGAATTGCCCGGCGGTCGGCTGCGTCAGCGGAATGGTCCTGGTGCTGGATTCGCCGGCCGCCGATGCATCGAGGTTGAACAGGCCCGGCGGTCCGATCTCGTCGAGTTCCCAATCCGGGAGATCGATTTCCACGCCCCGCAGCTTAGCACCGCGCACGGTGTACTTGCAGCGGGCCTGCAATTGAACCTGATGCGCGCCGACCAAGGCCACGAATTCCGACTCGACGCTGGTGCGCGTCTTCTGCGGCACGACGCGCGCCGTGAGCGAAAACGGTTGCACGTAATATTCGAACCCGGCGGTCAGATCGTCGCGGCGCAGGCTTTCGGGCAATTCGTCGACCTGCCGGGAGTTTTGCCGCGGCCCCCAGGCGACCTGCCAATCGCCGACAACCTGCACGGCCAGATAGCCCCATTGCCGCACCGCTCCCACGACTTGAAAGCCGGCCAGTTCCAACAATTCATCGCCGCGGGCGAGGTTGTGGGGACGTTCGGTCACCAAGCGCAGCTCCACGGGACCCGTGGTCTTGCGAGCAAGCTTGACCTCGATCAACTGGCCGCCAGCCTCCTGGCCCTCAACCGGCACGAGCTGCACCCCGGGCTGGTTCGCTCCGACGAGCTCGGCCGCCGGTGGCAACCGCAGTTGGAAGCGGTCGAACTGGCCACCGAAACTCCGCACAGTCAACTTGGCTTCCGTGTTGACGCTATGACCGTCGATCCGCGAAACATGGCCCCGGTGGCTTCGAGCACGGTGGGCACGACCGCAATGTGCCCCTCCGAGGCATGCCAGGCCAAATCGAAGTCGCCGCCGATGCGCAGCGCCGTCAAAAGGGTCTTGCCGCCGGGCAGGGAAACCGGCTTGAGCAATTCGCTGCCTTCGGAAACGCGCGCCACGGCCCGGTCGGTCGAAACTTCCAGCTTGAGTTGCGAAAGGGGGGTTCTGGGCAGCGCAAGCTTGAGCTGGCTTTCGCCCCCCACTGAGACCAGCGGCGTAAGCAGCTTCAGCGTGACGACGTGCGTCTTGCCGGGCTCCGAGCGGAGCCAACTGACGTAGCCTTCCTGTTCGTCTTCGAAATTGAGCAGGTGTTCGCCCGATCCCTGATAGGTAGCTTCCTCCCGCAGGATGGCGTTGGGCAGTCGTAGCGGCACCCGAACCCAGCCGGATTCGCGCACGTCGATCGTAAATTCGGCGATCAATTCGGCCCGCGGAGTCTCGGTGCTGTTGCTGCCGGCGCCGGCCGCCGCGGCCGGATTGGTCGTAGCGCTGCCGCTGAGCTGAATGTTCTGGATCACATACCTCGGCTGCTGATCCTGGTTCTCCAAGCGGTGTTCCAGCTTGTACAGGCGGATAAAGTCCTCGAAGGTAAAGTTGAGCAAATGCTGTAATTTGCCGTCCTTATCCTGGACCAGGTATTCAGCCGGCCCGACCTCGCCCGGCAATGCCGGGGCCGCGGCAGGCAGTTTGGTCGGTGCCGGAGCGCCAGGGGCGGGTGTCGCCGGCGCCGCCGGCGAGGTTTTTTGGCCGCCGGCCGGCTTGGCCGCGTTGGGCCGTTTTTCTTGCGCCCCCAGCCCGCCCGCGGCCAGGGTCAGGCCGACTAGCAAGCAGCCCGAGACGTAGCTCAAAACGGCGCTTGGCAGCACCCGCGCAGGGCCGCTGCGATGATGGTGGGCGCGGTCGGGTCGCCGGTGACTTCCGGTCAGCATCTGTTTTCGCCGGAACGGTTTAGATATGAAGCCAGCAAGCCAGGGCCCGTGGCTATGTTCCAGTGTAACCCGGCTCGGCCCCAGCTCAAAGCGTCAAAACGCCCGCGCGGACCGACATTTCGCGGCCTATTTCGCTCAATTCGGCCAGCGGAATTCCTTGGCACGAGGCCGACCGAGTGCCCGAGGGCGCGAACGTTGCCTATCCAGGCCTACGCTTGGAACCCAGCGATGGGTCGCCGCATTCCGGCAACACGCACCGGGGGCGCTGCTGCGCGACCGCGTGGCTCTAGCCCGGGCCAGAGCGGACCCGGCCGATTTGCGGCGGTCCGGCCAAAACGGCGCCGCGGGGAAGTCCCGATCGAGGTAGCGCGCGAGGATCTTCGCGGCATCGTCGATCGTGGGGCGGCCGTCATTTGATTTGGATCAATTCGACGACGAAGTGCAGCGTGGCATTGCCCGGGATGTGGCCGGCGGCCATGCCGGCCGGACCGTAACCGATGTGGGAGGGAATGATCAACTCGATCTTGCTGCCCTCGCCGATCAACTGCAGCCCCTCGGTCCAGCCGGCGATGACGTCTTTCAGCGGAAACGTCGTCGGCTCGTCGCGTTTGTACGAGCTATCGAATTCCTTGCCGCTGTCGAGCCAGCCCCTGTAGTTGACCGTAACGGTGTCTTGAGCCGTGGGCTTGCGGCCGTTGGACTTGCGCAAGATTCGATACTTCAAACCCGATTTGGTGCCGCTGAATTCTTGGGGAGCGTCCTTGTCGTCGGGGCCCGGCTGTGTGGCGCTGCGGCCCGTCCCTGGAGCCAGTGCCACGAGTGCCAATGCCAGCGCCAACAGCATGACCGAGCCAGGATTCGACATTCGCATTGTGCATCCTCCTTGAATGCGAGAGCGTTTTTTCAGTGCCGACTTACTTCACCTTGTTCAGTTCGACGATGAAATGCAGCGTGGCATCCGGCGGAATGGCGCCAGGGGCCCCACGACTGCCATATCCCAAACGAGACGGAATCAACAGTTCGATCTTGCCTCCTTCGCCGACGAGTTGCATTCCTTCGGTCCAGCCGGGAATCACTCCATTGAGTGGAAACGAGATCGGTTCGCCCCGCTTGTACGAGCTGTCGAACTCCTTGCCGTCGTCGAGCCAGCCCTTGTAGTTGACGGTCACCGTGTCCTTGGCGGTCGGCTTCTTGCCGTTGGATTTTCGCAAGATGCGATACTTCAGGCCCGACTTGGTCTCGCTGAATTCCTTGGGTGCATCCTTGTCGTCCGGTCCGGGCTCGGTGCCCGCCAGTCCGACCTGACAACCCATCGCTACCAAGGCCAACGCCAAGAGTCCGGCCAGGCACAGTTTTCCGTTTCGCATTTTCGCCCTCGTGGGATTCGTGGATTTACGGCAAGGCGGGCCTTGCACAATAGCCGGCTGATTTTCGCCAGTCTTGTGCCTGGCGACAAGCCGAATTCGAACGCCCGGACCGATTGGGGGGCTTCACAGCACACCAGAAAAAGGGAGAACGGCACCTCGCGGGGCGGCAATTTTGCCTCCAAGCTCAGGCGCCGGCTCTGAAGCCGATCCGCAGTTTCTCGGCGCCACGGAAGGCGCCCGCGCTGCCGGCAATAGGCTCGCAGCAACCAACGCTAGCGGCCCGGGGCGGCCAGTTTCCAAAGGTGGCGATCGCTGCGAATGTAGATCGCCTGGTTGGCCACCGCCGGCGAAGCCTGCACCCGCTCTCCGAGCGAGAATTTTGCCGCAACCCGAGTCGTGCTGGCGTCCGAGCCAATTTCCACGACCTGGCCGGTCCCATCTTCGTGATTGAAGGCCAGCAAATGCTTGCCGCACACCAGCGGCGTGCTCCAGAACGATCCTTCCAGCCGCGTCCGCGAAACGATCTCGCCGCTGGCGCAATCGGCGACGACCAGCACGCCGGAGCGGTTGATCAAATACAATTTGCCCTCGGCCGCGATCGGGCTGGCAGCGCCCGGCTGGAGTTGATTCGATTTCCACACGATCTCGGGTTCTGGATTGCCCGGCGTCGATCGCAGGGCTGTAATGCCTTGCGACGGGAGAAAAACGAGTCCGCCGGCCGCGCAGGCCGACGAGATTCCGTCGCAAGCCGCCTGATAGCTCCAGAGCGGCTTGCCGCTCGACGGATCGAGGCAGTCCAAGCGATTGATCGATTGCACCAGCACGGCCGGTGCGCCTGCGACGCCTTCGTTGACGGCGATCGGCGACGTCCAGCTCGACACCTTGTCGCGGTCGTTGCGCCAGCGAGTCGTTCCGTCGCGGGCGTCGATGGCGATGGCGAACGCGCCCCCTGACTCTCGGTTTGCGCAATCACCAGGCCATTCAGGACGACCGGCGATGAGGCCATTCCGGCATCGTTGCCGATCCGCGGATAATCTCGCCCCAGGCCGCGATACCAAAGCAAATTGCCCTCCAAATCAAGGGCGACCAGATCGTTGGACGAAAAGAAGGCGAATACGGCCTGGCCGTCGCTGGCCGGCGTCGGCGCGGCGTTGGCGCTTTGCGGGTGGGTGATCGTCCGCCCGGTTGCCCAGAACTGCCGCTCCCATAACCGCCGGCCGTCGCCCGCGTCAAAGCACAAAACGTGCAACCGATCCTGGCTGATCCCGCTGGAAGCAGTGACCAGTACGCGGCGGCCGACCACGATCGGGCTCGATGGGCCGCTGCCGGGCAGTTCGACCTTCCAGGCAGTCATCTTCGCCAGGTCCCAATCCGCCGGCCCTTCGTTCTCGGCAACGGCGCTGTTGCTGGCCGGGCCGCGAAATTGCGGCCAGTCGGCGGCCCGGACCGAGCCGGTAGCGCCGGCGAGCATCAACAGCAGACCGGCGAGCGGGGCCAAGGGCCGAAGCATCGAGATTGCGTCGCGCCGGCGCGCGCCGGCGCAGGATCTGCTGCCATCGATCGATCTGCTCATTTCCGCTCCTCAGACAAGATCGCGCCGCCCGTGGCGTCGCATGGGCGCAATTGAAATTTCCAATCCCCGGCCCACTCTTCGGTCTGTTCGTTCTGGCAGAGCTTGACCAGAATCCGATTGACGCCCGGCTCCAACACGCCCCGGGCAACATATTGGTCGAACGAAGTGAACGAATGGTAGATTTCAACGTCGTTGATCCGCTTACCGTTGAGCCAGAGTTGGAACGCGTTGTCGGAACCGAGCCGCAGTTCGACAGGCTGCCGCTTGTCGCTCTTGAATTCGGCATACGCGTAACCAACGGCGCCCTTGTGCACGCCGAGAGCGCGGTTCAAGTCGACGTGACCGAGCGCGTCGGTCGACGCGGCGTCCTGCCATTGCAAATCGTCCGTTTTGCCGGCATACGACTTCGTCAGATCGACCGCTGTTTCGGGCGGATAGACCGCCAGATAGCCTTTGCCGCCGGAATTGTCGAACGGCCCGATGACTTTCCAATTCGTGATCAGGCCGAAGTGTTTCGGGAGGTCGGTTTCGACGCCGATTTTCTTCAGTTCTTCGGCCGCCAATTGGACCTGATCCAGGTCGCGGGCCGCGCTGAGCGCCTGCCGAAAGGTCTTGCCGGCGGCATCGGCCTGCCC
The DNA here is from genome assembly GCA_963699445.1 of uncultured Planctomycetia bacterium. Lineage (GTDB taxonomy): Bacteria > Planctomycetota > Planctomycetia > Pirellulales > PALSA-1355 > CAWCAX01. The sequence goes on along the minus strand of CAVOTX010000006.1, from coordinate 302,480 downwards.
TTTTCCGGCCAGCGCCCGGCCTGATCGATGAGCCGCGAGACGGCGTCGCGGCGCAATTCCAAGCTCGGGTCATCGAGCATCTGCGGAATCCAGCGGTCGGGCGCCGCCGGATCGGCGGCGGCCAGCAACTCGAATGCCAGCCGGCGCGTGCGCGGCGCATGTTTCCGGTCGCGGAGGAAATCTTCGATCGCTGCGGTGGGCAGCTGTTCGCCGGCTGTGCGCTGCGCGCCGCGATCGAATCGATGGCTGCGCGGATCCAATTTGCCGCCAGCGGCCCGGCATCGTCGAGCGCCGCCAGTCAGCGCCGGCAAGTTTGTGGCGTCGAGGGCCGCCAGTTTTTTCCAGGCCGCTTGGGCGGCGCGGTGCCCGGCGCCCTCCGGCCCGACCTGTTCGAGCACACGCACCGATTCGGCGATCTCGCTCCTGTTTGGCTCGGCCGCGAGCGCGCCGGTGCAAGGATAAAAGGCGAAGAACAGCAAGGACAGAACGACGACAATCCGCATGGCCAACTCACACTTTGGGAGAGGGACGCACTGTATCGGCAGCCGACATTTTAGGAGAGACCGGCCGGCGGCGAAAGCCAGTGCCGGACGTGCGGTGCCCAAGTGGCGGCATCATCACGTAAGCGCGACGCGACCGGCGCATGATTCAGGGCCGTTCATCGCGAGCAGCCGACGAGTCGTCGCGTGCTGATGCGGCGTGGCTCCGTTCAGCGGCTCGCCGCCACGCAAAGTATTGCCTTTCGTGCGGCTCCCTTGCACGTTTGAGCGCGGGCAGGATCATTGCCAGTGCGAATAGGACGGCGAGCGACGCGAACAACATTCGCAAAGCAAACGACGATCGCCGCCAAAGAGGCGTCATAGGGTCTGCCGATGTCGTCGTACTGTGCCGCGGATGAAGCAGGCGCATACGAATGCAGCCTCGGCTACAGTCGTCGCGGCGAACGCTATTGTTGGAACGTAATATGCATATGCGTCTGTGAGAAAGCCGGTTTCCATGACGATCGGCCCATATTCCGGGTCTTCGTCGACAAGGCGATGAACGTGAGGGCAAACCAGTCGGAGGAAGGGATGCTGGGCCATAGGCAGGCCGGCCGCCGCCACGAGCACCAGCAGTATCCCGAGACTGAATCGTATGTCCGCATTTTAGCAGAGCGTCGCGGCGGCGAGGCCCAGAGAATGCCTGCCCGGCACGCAAAGGCTCCTGCCGTTGAAGGAGTTAGGCGGCGGCAAGCCGAGTAGCCGCCGCTGGACGATCGCTGCCCCCCAGGACGTTTCGCTGGGGCAGCCGAAGAGGCCGATTTTTGCCTTCGATTGAGGCCGGGGGGTGCCGGGCTGCACCCCCCGGCCAAAAAAACTGCACATTTTGGAAAGCGGACTATTCATCAATCGCCGCTTATCGGTTACCATAATTGACGTCCAATTGTTGGACGTCAGGCGGCGACAAGGTCAGGCCTGTATCAGTTCTGTTTCGGCTTTGTTCGAGGAGTGTTCACGCATGTCGGTCGGCAAGATCAAAAAACTGGTTCAAGACAAAGGATTCGGATTCATTCAGACGGACAGTGGCGAGGACGTGTTCTTCCACCACTCGACCGTCGGGGATCATGGCTTCGACAACCTGACCGAAGGTCAGCAGGTCGAATACACCATTGAACAAGGGCAAGCGCCCAAGGGCAAAGGGCCTCGCGCCGCCACGGTCACTCCGCTGTAATTTCGCTCGTGCTCGGCCGCGTTGCGCAAGAGCGCTGAGAGAAACTGGCGCAGTACCTTTCCAGCCGCGGCGGGTCGGAAAATCATTCCGCCCCGTCGCGGGCTCTGCGGGCCATCGCGGCCGATTTGCCCACAGGCGCAACCGCGCCTCAACTTCGCGCGGCGCTTTCTGCTCGCGCGCTTGGGCAGGCCGTCGGGCTGCCGCGGTTGGCGTCGGACGCACTTGCTCTGCGAAAACAGTGCTCCGCGAAACGAAAACGCCTCGGACCCTGCACTCAATGTGCAAGAGTCCAAGGCGAATATTTCGGTCAGTGTGCTGCCCGAGTCGCTATTTCGACTTGCGCCGGTCGTTTGGCCTGGGCTGGTCGTCGGTTGGCTCGGGCCGGTCATGCCGCGTTCTTGAGCCGCGGCAAGCGCTACTTCGGCGACTCGCATGCCGATGGCAATCTGATCGCTCGAGAAGTAGGGCTCGATTTCGCCGTTCAGGTGCTCGATGCGCTTAGCCGCCAGCGTCTGCCAACTCATGCCATTATTCAAGTGCCAGGCGGCAGCCTGAGCCGAACGCTGATCGACCTTGCCCTGCCCGAACATGACCAACAAATCGGCCACGCCCGGCTTGCCGGTGAACGTGTCGATGGGGCGCAGCTCGTAGGGAACCTTCGGCGTCGGATTGCGTTTGCCATGTTCGAGGCAAACCAGGCCAACCTTGAATTGGGTTACCTTCTCGGCGGCAACTTTCATCGTGTTGCCCTTCTCCGCGGTGATGTTGAAGAATCCGCCGCCGCCGCCCATACCGCCGCCCATGCCGCCGCCCATACCCATGCCGCCACCCATGCCGCCACCCATCCCCATACCCATGCCGCCGCCCATGCCTTGATTCATCATGCCATTTTGCATGCCACCTGCGGGAGCACCCCGCGCCTGCGCCAAGACCGGCACTCCGGCGAACGCATCAGGTAAGCGCACCGTCAGGGGCTGCTTGGTGTTGTTTTTGATGAGGACTCGGGCTTCGCGATCGTCCTTGGGAATGAACTTGACTTCAATATCCTTCGACTTCATAGCCGCGAACATTTCGACCGACGCCGCCGAAGCCTCGGCCTCGTCGTCCTGGTCAACGACCGCCCGATCGGCGGCCTCCGCTTTCTCTCGGGCGGCAACCGACGTCGCCCGGCGTTCCGCGCCAATCAGTAGCGCCGGTAAGCAAACTAGACCCATTCCCATGCCAACCCAGCGGGCAACACGTCTCTTGCAGCTCATGGTTCACCCTCTCCTGGTTCTGTTCCCTGTTCCCGAGCGGAAGTGTGGCGCGAGGGCGCGCGCCGGCGCGTGAATTGGGCCAGCAACCGTCCGGGCGAATGCCCCACGGTTAAAATGCCTGCCGGTCCGACTCGTCTCTTAGAATAATCGATCGACTCGATAAATCCAATCAAATTATCCAAACTCGCTCGTTTCGCCGCCAGGACAATTTCCTAGACTTCCCAGCCCTATGCCGTGCCCTTTTTGCTCCGCTACCCAGAAAGTCAGCGGACGGTCGATATGGCTCTCACTCGCGGGGGGAGGGGGCAAGAAGCGGCTGCTTCAACAATCAAGAAAAAACGGCCTTTTTATGCGATAGGCGTGATTCTGGCGTGGATTGCCGACGGCAAATCGCCCCACACCCCGACGTATGAACGCCGCGTCCCGCAATCGCCTCGCAAGACTTGGCCGATTGGCGGCGCATCGAAATCCTGGTTCCACCTTACCGGGCAAACCGCAGCGAAATCCATTCTCGCTGACCAGGATCCGACCCGATCGATCGGCAGGCGATGCGATTCGACGGCACGGCGGGCGCCGCGCCGACCCGGTTCCTTTCGCAGTCCGGTCGACTTGCCCGTCGACAGTGGCGGTTCCTTGGGCTCGGGCCGCGCGCAGTTGGAAACCATGCGACTGGCAAGACGCTGTCGATTGCCACCACCGCGGGCTCGGCATTCGCGAGCGGGCGATGGGTCGTCCTGGCGCCGGAGTTGGCACCGTATCGTCGCCGTGGCTGGGCCACGTCGCGTGCGGCAGCCTGCGGGCGCTTGGTTGTTTGGCCGGCGGACGGGTGGTACATTTCGGCATGCGAAAAGGGATTGGCGTTTCCCCCGGCGTGGCCGTTGGAACTGCTTATTGCATCAACGAGATTTTCGTCAGTCCGGATTCGAAGCGTCTGGAGGACGGCGAGGTTCTGGGCGAGCTCGCCCGCTTCGACGACGCGCGCTCCAAGACGGTCGCCGATCTGCACGCGCTGTCGCAGAAAGTGACCAGCCAGGTCGGGCCGGAAGAAGCGGCCATCTTTCGCGCCGACGAATCGATCCTGCTCGACCCCACCCTCACCGCCAAGATCCGCTCGAGCGATCGTGGACGACCGGGCCACGGCGGCGGCCGCGCTGGATCGGCTGCTCAGCGAATACACGCTGCTGTTTTCGCGCACCAAGGATGAATACATCAAGGAGCGATTGGCCGACGTCCGCGACGTGGTGATTCGCTTGAGCGGACACCTGACCGATGTGTTGCGACCACAAACCGGCGTGCTGCCCGGCCCCTTGATTCTTGTCGCCGACGAGCTGCTGCCGTCGCAGGTCGTGATGCTCGGTAATCGCGAGGTGATGGGCATCGTCACCCAGGCCGGCGGAGCGACCAGCCATGCCGCCATCCTGGCCCGCAGTCGCGGCATTCCGGCCGTGTCGGGTGTCCGCGGAATTCTGAAGAACGTGAAGACCGGCGACACGATCGTCGTCGACGGGCGCGAAGGGCACGTGCTGGTCAACCCGGACCCGGAGACCGCCAGCGCGTATCTCAAGCTGCAGCGAGAATTCTTCGACCTCAAGGATGCGCTGGCCGTGAACCGCGACCAGCCGGCCGTGACGGCCGACGGCATCGCCGTGCAACTGCTGGCCAATATCAATAGTCTGGCAGACGCCAAGGCGGCCGCCGCCATGGGCGCCTCGGGCGTGGGTTTGTTCCGCACGGAATACCTGTTTCTCACCCATCCCGACGTGCCCGACGAGGAAGAACAACTCAACGCCTATCGCGAGATCATCGCGGCCAGCCCGAATCATCAGGTCACGATCCGCACGCTCGATTTGGGGGGCGACAAGACGATTCCCTATCTCGGGCACACGCGCGAGGCGAATCCGTTCATGGGTTGGCGTTCGATCCGACTGTCGTTCGAGCATCCCGAGTTTTTCAGCAAGCAGATCCGGGCAATCCTGCGGTCGGCAGTCCGGCGCCGGGCGCGAGCAGCCGGGTACGGATGATGTTTCCGATGATCACCACGCTGGAGGAAATGCGCCGCGTCCGCTCGATGGTGCGGAAGGCCAAACGGCAACTCGATTCGGAGGGCAAACCTTACGGCCCGGTGCGGATCGGTTTGATGCTCGAAGTGCCGGCCGCGGCGGTCTCGATTCACAATCTGTTGGAAGAAGTCGATTTTGTCTCGGTCGGTTCGAACGACCTGGTTCAGTACCTGATGGCGGCCGACCGCGATAATCCCAAGGTCAGCCATCTTTGCCAGCCGCTCAGCCCGCCCGTGCTCCGCGTTTTGGCCAACCTGATTCGGGCCTGCCGGGAAGCTCACAAGCCGATCACGGTGTGCGGCGAGATGGCCGGCGCCGCGGGCTTTTGTCCTGTTGTTTGGCATGGGCCTGCGCAGCTTCAGCATGAGCCCGGCCTTCATCCCCTCGATCAAGGAGTTGACCAGCCACCTGACCCGCCGGCGGGCCGAGCGGATTGTGCGCCGAGCACTGGAAATCAAGACGACGGCCGGCGTGCAGCGCTTCATGGCGGCTCAGATTGCGGAAATCGCCCCCAGCCTGAAGCTGCTCGACTCGAATTAGCCAATTGGTTGCAGTTAGGCGACAGGCGAAAACCGATTCGTTAAGATGTGCCCAACCGCGAGGCGACGACCCGGACGCCACAGCGCGAGCGCAATGCCGCCCGAGCGACAATCACGCCGTGCGAACGGGGCAGATTTTATCCGCTTGATTTTCCACCACCCTCGTATCGAAAAGGACCCACTCATGAACAGGATCTTGTGGACTGCGCTCGGCCTGCTTTTGCCGTTTGGATTGGCGCTGCCCGTTGCGGCCCAAAAACACGACCATGAGCACGAACCAGCACCGGCCAAAGAGGCGGTCTGCGTGCTGGTGTCGACCAGCGGCAGCCACGTCAGCGGCGTGCTGACGCTGACCCAAGAGAAGGATTACGTGCTCGTCAAGGGCGAGGTCTCGGGACTCAAGGCCGGCCTGCACGGCTTCCACATCCACACGTTCGGCGACCTGCGGACGAAAGAAGGCAAGAACGACGGCGCCATGGCCGGCGGCCACTATGCGCCGACGGACACGAGCATGGCGGTCCGGATAGCAAGGAGCACCATGCCGGCGACTTGGGCAACATCGAGGCCGGCGCGGACGGCGTGGCCCACGTGGACGTCAAAGCGCACGACCTGCATTTGCACTTCATCATCGGCCGCTCGATCGTCGTGCACGCCGACCCGGACGATTTGAAGTCTCAGCCAGCCGGCAATTCCGGCCCGCGGATCGGCGTCGGTGTGATCGGCGTGGCATTCACGGAACCGCCGAAGAAGTGATCGCGGCCCGCCCGCGCGCGTTGATCGGCCGTCGCGGCAAGTTGCAAAGCAGCAACCGCCGCCGCGGCCAAATGCGCCCGGATTGGCGGCGGCTGCCTGCCGGCGGATTGCTATGCGTCCTAATTCGGTTGAAGTAAGATAGCGGCACGCGTGTTCCCGCCGGCTCGGCGGGGATGCGTGGCGCGACGTCCGCGTCGATGGACGCGAGCGCCGCGGCACGAGCGCGGTTTCGTAACGACCAACTTGGAGGAATCAGCACATGCCAATCTCGGTTTCACGACGCCATTTCCTCGGCGCGCTGGCCACGACGGTCGGCACGGCCACGCTGGCAGCGCCGCGGATCTTGCGAGCCGCGGACGACGACGGCAAGTACGGCGGCTTTCGAATGGGTATCCAGAGCTATACGCTGCGCAACTTTCCGATCGATCGCGCCCTGGAGATCATCCACGACGATCTCGGTCTGCATTACGTCGAGCTTTTCAATGCCCATCTGCCGGTCGATTCGACCGACGAGCAAATCCAAAAGATGAAAGACAAGACCGCCGCCGCCGCCATCACGATGACGGCACACGGCGTCAACGGATTCTCCAAGGATCACGAAGCGAATCGCCGCTATTTCGTCTTCGCCAAGAAGGCCGGCATGCGGGAACTTTCGGCCGATCCGTCGGAAGACTCCTTCGATAGCCTCGATAAACTGGTCGATGAATACGACATACGCATCGCCATCCACAATCACGGGCCGGGCGCCCGCTACGATAAAGTGGCCGACCTGCTCAAGGCCATCAAAGGACACAACCCCAAAATCGGCGCTGCGCCGACTTGGGACATTACATCCGCTCGGGCGAGGACCCCGTGCGCGTGATTCACCTGCTCGAAGGACGGCTGTACGGCATCCACCTCAAGGACTTCGCCGAACAGAAGGCCAACACGCAGGGTGTGATCCTGGGCAAAGGACATCTGGACTGCGAGGGCGTCTTCAAGGCGCTGAAAAAAGTCGATTTTCCGGCCGACGGCGCCCTGTCGCTCGAATACGAGGAGAACCCCGCCAACCCGATTGCCGACGTGCAAGCCTGCCTGGCCGCGGCGGCCGAAGGAGCTCAGAAGGCTGCCAAGTCGTAGCGCGATCGTACTTCAGCGTTCCGCCGGCCGGGGCGGCTCGATGACCCGCACGTCGATGATCTCGTCGTGCCGGCCCGGGCCGGCGGCGCGATAAGCCGTGAACGAACCGACCATCCGCCGGCTGAACCGATATTTCAGGTAGCGCTTGACCATGTTTCGCGTGACGGGCATGAGCAGCAGCATGGCCGCCAGGTCGCTGAGCACGCCCGGCATGATGAGTAGCGCGCCGGCGACGAAAACCAACAGCCCGTCGAACAGCGCAGCCGCGGGCACCCGCCCGGCCGCCAAATCGGCTTGGATCCGCACAACGGTCCGCCAGCCGTGCCGGCGCACGATCCAGGCGCCGGCCAGACCGGTGCCCAACACGAGACCGATCACCACCGGCCAGGAAGTCTTGGTGGCGATCCAGGCCAAAACGACCAATTCGACCAGCGGCAAGAGCGTCAGCAACAGGAACAGCCGCGAAAACCGCGAAAACACAGCGATCGTCTCCCGGGGACGGAAAGTCTCTTCTCCTTTATCTATCTTACGAAACTGCGGCCGCGGCGTTCGATTTTTACCTTGCAGGGCCCGCTCTCGACGCGCCGAATCGCCTGCCACGGCAAGAGTTACCCCCCGGGGCCACGGCTGGTGCAATTGTCTTGTCGCGGTCAACTCGCCAGAATAAATGAAAAGCGCCAATGCGAACTGGAGTTGGCCCAGCGACGGAAAGGTGCCAAACGTGCTCGACCGCGATCCGCTTGACTCCGATCAACAGATCCTTGCCCGTGTCGTAGCGGGCGAGACCGAGCTGTTTGCCGTAATCGTGCGGCGATATGAGCGCGCGCTGCTGCGCGTGTTGCGCGGACGGCTGGGGCGGGATGATTGGGCCGAGGAAGTCGTGCAGGAGAGTTTTCTGGCGGCCTTCAAGTCGTGCCATAGCTACGATCGTCGCTATAGCTTTCGCACCTGGCTTTGGACCATTCTTTTGAACCAGTGCCGGGCCCATTATCAACGTCGGTCGCGAGCGCCGAACGTCGAACCCTGGCCCGATGCGTCCGAGTGCGAGCCGGCGGTCGGTATCGAGTCCGAAAGCAGCTCAACGCCGCTCGGCCAATTGCTGGCCAAGGAGCGGACGGCCCAACTCGAATCACTGTTGGCAAGGTTGAGTCCTGCTCAAGCCGATGCACTGCGGCTGCGATTTTTCGGCGGCTTGAAATTTCAGGAGATCGCCGCTGCGATGCAGTGCAGCCTGAACACGGCCAAGAACCGCGTCCGCTGGGGATTGCTGCGGCTGGCGGAACTGCTTCGCGCCGGCTCGGCCGCCGCGACGGCGCAATTCCAGAGAGTCCGCTACCGGAGAACTGCCATGATCGATTGTGACCGGGTATTCGACGTACTCACCCGCGGACCGTTCCCGACCGGCGCCGCCGACGATGCCGCCGTCGAAGCGCACCTGGCCGAGTGTCATGAGTGTGCCCGCCTGGCCGCCGCGCTGCGGCCCGCGATCGAATTGTTCGAAGAGGCGGTGGGCCCCGACGAAGGACACGATCTGCCGAGCTACTGGGGCGAGGTGGCGGTCGAATCTTCCGAGCTGCGGGCGGCCGGCGCCGATACGGCCCGGCGCGTGCGGCGATCGCGGCTGCGCCGGCCGCTGGTTCATTATTCGCACGCGGTCGGCGAACTGACCGGCTCGAGTGTCTGGCAGGTCGCGGCGCTCGTGGCGCTGGGCGTGTTCATCGGCTCGGTGCTGCGGGGCTTTGCGCCCGCCGAATCCGGACGGACGCCGGGCGGCGCGGCACCAGTAGCCCAAGCGGCGGTCAATCCGCCGAGCGAGGCGGCCCGCCTGCCGTCGGTCGCCCAGGGGTCCGCGCCCGAGGGCAATGCCACGCTGCAATTGCCGCTCGTTTGTCTGGACAAAACCCCGCACAACCGCCCCGACGAACTGGAGGACAACGTGAACTGGGTCCAGCGCCGTTACGTCGACATCGAGCATTGCTGCACGCAATGCCACAATGCGGCCCCCGACACGCTGATACCCAGATCGGCCACGGCAGCAGTGCAAAAGAGCTGCCGCTATTGCCATGTGAATTGAGCCTGGCCGCCGGGAGCATCGGCGCCGAACAGGTTGCTTTGCCCGCTCGATCGAACGCTAGCCGGCCGAGGGGGAAACCAATTCCGACGAGCCGCCGTCGGGCGCCACGCCCATTTCCGTCAGCTTGCGATCGATCATCGCGGCGTGCGCCGACAGGCGCCGGCGCAATCGCCGCCAACTGCCGATCAGGATCAGGCCGTACGTGACATAAAACGGAGTGACCGGCAATGGGTCGTTGGTGATCAGCCGCGATACGAATTGTCCCACCGGCGTAATCGCCGAGAGCCAGCGGATCTCGTAATAGCCACCGACGAGCGCCGGAACGAAAATCACGACGACCGCCGAGAGCGCGAAGACCACCGTGCCGCTGCGCGCCGCGACGAGCACGAACCACTGATAGACGGTCGCCAGCGCCAGCAAGAGCAGCGTGCCCCCGGCGACCAAATGTACCGCGTTCGGGTCGATCTCGGCCAGCGGCGGCGCGGAGCCGATGCGATAGGCCGGCCACCAGATCCCCAGCAGCCAGATGGCCACGCCCAGGATCGCCAGGAGAAGCGACTCGAGGCTGTTTGGGCTGCGGTCTCCGCGCAGACTCGACGCCAGCCGAGACTCCTGCCGGCGAAACCGCCATAGCCAACTCAGCAGGCACGCTTTCCCGGGCGTCGAGCCGTAGAGCAAGATCAGGCTGGCCAGCAAGTGACCGCCGATGAACAGCGCGGTCAGCTCGTCCAGCGGCCTGGCGCCCGGCCGCTTGTCGTACAAGCTGCCCGCGATCAGCGTGTCGAATACCAAGATCGCCAGGTACGCCATCGGCTTGCTCACCAGCGGGAACAGCGGGTTCAACAGCTTGCGGGCCATGCCGGAGAAGAAGAACGCGGCGACCATCGCCTGGACGCACGGCGCGACGAGCAGGCTGGGCAGTTCGATGGAGAACCAGTGGACCGAGCGCAACCAAGGCGTTGCCTGGAACAAGCCGATCAGGCTGACGACCGGCGTCAGAGCACCCATCAGCAATCCCATAACGGGAGGCAGCGTCCCGCCCCCGCCCACCGTGGCGATCGCGCTGGGCAGGCAAGCCAGGATGACGAAACCGACGACCGGGCCGAGGCCGGCGTTGCCGGCGTGGCGATTGCCGGAACCCGCTTTGGCAACCGATGGCTCGAGCGGCTGCACCATTCCCATCGCGCCAAACATCAGGCTCGCGGTCGCCACCTGCAGGTAGAACAAGGCCAGCACGCCCAGGTCGCACGCGCCGGCCAAGAGCACCATAGCGCCAGGGGCAAGGTCGAGATGGCCAGTAGATAGCCGCCGACTGGGTCGCCGAGCAGCTTGCCGGACAGAATCTGCCGCGGCGTCAAGCCGGCGATCCGCTGGAAATCGAGCGTCCGCTGCTGCACCTCCGAATACACCGATGCGGATGTGGAAATCAAGGAGTACAGCCCCGAGACGAGGAACTGGATAGCCAACATGGCCACCAGGTAAACGCGGAGCCAAGGAACTTGCGGGTCTTCCCAATAGCGATGAAACAGTGCGCACCAGGCCGACCAGCGCCAACAGGTACAGGGTCGAAAGCGCCCGGGGGAACCGCGGCGATACTTAAGCCGCAGGGCCGTAACGACGAGCGGATTGTTCCAGAAGTCGTAGGACATGGAAGAGCCGCAGCCGGTTTGTCAGGATGTCCGGTGACCGGAGATTTTCATGTACAGGTCTTCGAGATTGTCGGAAACCGTGCTGAGCGAAACGAGCGGCACGCCCGCCGACACGATACGGCGGTGCAGCTCCGGCAATCCCTCGCGACCCCCGCGCCACTGGCAGCGGACCGTATGGCCGTCGCGCTCGATGCGGTGGACTTGGGGCTCGCCGTCGAGCAGGTTCAGCAGCGGCGTGGCGTCGTCGAGCACGTCAAAGGCCAACTGCATGTCGGGCGTGAGGCGGTGCAAGATCTCCTCCACGCGGCCGCTGTCCAGCAGTTTTCCTTGTTCGAGAATTCCCACCGACGTGCAAAAGGCGGCCATCTCCGTGAGGATGTGGCTTGATATCAGCACCGTCCGCCCCATTTCGTGCAGTTTCTTGAGCAGCTCGCGAAATTCGATCCGGCCGGCCGGATCGAGCCCAGAGGCCGGCTCGTCGAGCAACAGCACCTGCGGCTCGTGCAGCAGGCTCTTGGCAAAGCAAAGTCGCTGTCGCATGCCCCGCGACAACGTGCGGATTTCGGCCTGGCGGCGCCCTTCCAGGCTCACCAGGTCGAGCACCTCGTCGATCAAGCGGTCGCGGCGGCGCGGATCCACGCCGTAGCAGCGGGCAAAATGGTCCAGGTATTCCCAGACCAGCATGTTCTCGTACAGGCTGAAAAAGTCGGACATGTACGCGATCAGCGGATGCACGCGGAGCGGCTCGGCCAGGGCGTCGATGCCGGCAATCCGCACCTGTCCGTAGGTGGGCTCGAGCAGCGTGGCCAGAATGCGGATCAGCGTGGTCTTGCCCGCGCCGTTGGGGCCGATCAAGCCATACACCTCTCCGCGCGGAATCTCGATGTGCAGATTCTCCAGCGCGACGTTGCCGTCGTATTCCATCCGCAAGTGTCGCACTTCGATCATCGCTCGCTCCCGGAGCGTCATCATAGCAAAGCGATGCCGGGATTCGGTGTCTTGGGGTGTGGCGGAATTCCTCGCCACGGCGCACCACGGCGACGACCAGCGCCCAGGCGAAAGTCCGCAACCTCGGGGCGCCGGCGCGCGAGACCCGGACGTTAGACCTTGGCCTGCTCCCGCTGACCCGGAATAATGAGGCCGGAGGTAAGCGGATGATTACGAGATTTGCCGTCGCCGCGCTGCTGGCGCTGTTCTGCGCGGGCTGCCAGCGCGGCCTGGTGGCACCGCAGCCCGGCGACACGGCTCAGGCCGACGACCAAGGCGCTGCCGACGCCAGCGCTCACTTGCTGGTCGACGCGGGCGAGGAATTGCCGGGTGATTGGCCGAAATGGCGCGGACCGGCCGGCGACGGCATCGCCCGCGATAACCAATGGCAGTCGCAATGGCCCAGCACCGGACCCAAGCGGCTCTGGACGGCGGAAGTCGGGACGGGCTTCAGCAGCACGACGGTCGTCGATGGGCGGCTTTACACGATGGGACATGCCGAAGGCAGCGACACGGTCTGGTGCCTGAAAGCCGAGACCGGAGACGTCGAGTGGAAACACACGTATCCGTGCCAACTGGTCGACAATCTGCACAAAGGGGGCCCAGCCTGCACGCCCACGGTGTTCGGCGACCGCGTCTACACGCTGAGCAAAGAGGGACACCTGTTTTGCTTTGACGGGCGGACCGGCGACATCCACTGGAGACAGGATTTGCAGCCCCTGTTGGAAGTGAAGATGCCGGAGTGGGGCTTCTCCTGCTCGCCGCTGCCTTGGCAGAAATGGATCATCGTCGAAGCCGGACGCACGGTGGCCTTCGACTGGGAATCGGGCGAATTGATGTGGAAAACCGACGCCTATCGGCCCGGCTACGGGTCGCCGACCCTGTTCGTGCCGGCCGCAGAGGATCTGATCGCCGTGCTCAACAACGATTATCTGTTGGTCGTTCGCGCCGCCGACGGCAGCGAAGTGGACAAGTTTCCCTGGGTCACCAGTTTCGCCACCAACGCCACGTCGCCGGTGGTCTGGCAAGACACGATTTTCATTTCCACCGCCTACGGTCACGGCGCCGCGCTCGTGCGATTGGTCGGTGGCAAACTCGAATCGGTCTGGGAAAACACGAGTTTGCGCAACCACATGAACAACTCCGTGCTCTGGCAAGGACACTTCTACGGCTTCGATGGGAACAGCAATCTGGGCCGGGTGGTCAGCCTGGTGTGCCTGGAATATGCCACCGGCAAAGAGAAATGGCGCAAGCGCGGATTGGGCTGCGGATCGCTGCTGATCGCCGACGGAACGATGATCGCGCTGGGCGATGCCGGCAAATTGGTCACGGCCCCCGCGATTGCCGCCGGCTTCGAGCCGATATCGAGGGCCCAGGTCATGGACGGTCTGTGCTGGACCGTGCCGGTGCTGGCCCAGGGGCGGATCTATTGCCGCGACGCGGCTGGGCATTTGGTGGCGCTGGACGTGCCGCCAGACGAAGGGCGCCCAGACGAAGGGCGCCCAGACGGAGGGCGCCAAAACGACGGACGCTAACAAGCGCGCAAAAATACGCTCGGCTTCTGGCAGACCCTCACCCTACCCTGTCCCCGGAGGGAGAGGGGTTGAGCGCCGAAGCTATTTTTCGTGCGCTCCTAAGTCAGCCTCGCGGCTTCGAGCGGCGCCAGCGAGTCAGTTCTTCGTGTCGTCGTCCATCGCGTCTTTGGGCGGCTTTTTGGTCGTCTTCTTGGTGGTCTTCGGCTTGTCGTCGGCCGGCTTGTCGTCCTTTGGCTTGTCGACGCCGAACAAGTCTTGCACGACCAGCGGCGAGTCCTCGGCGCCTTCGGCCGTCGTCTTCTTGTCCTTCTTCTCTTTCGGCGGCTTGGCCACCTTGGCGGGCGCCTTCTTCTTCGTGCCGGTAAGCGGCTTGGCGAGCGTGACTTCAACTTCGTCGCCGACGGCGGAGCCCGGATTCATCCCGTAGGGCTTCTGCCGGTCGAAGTACGTGGCCTTTACCTTCGCGGCATCGCCGATGCGAACGTCTTTGGTGTCCTCGACATTGATCTTGATCGCCACGTCCTCGGCCACCTTGCCCGAGATTTTCTTGTTGCCGGCCGAGATGACGATCTCGTTGTCTTTGAAGCTGGTGACCTTGCCACGGATTTCGTAGCTACCGGGCGAGGCGTTGCGGACCGGCTTTTCGGAATTGGAATCAGCAAACAGGCCCAGCCCGTTCTTGCCCTGCGGCGTGAAGACTTCGAGCTCCTTGATGTCTTCCTGCAGCGCTCCTTTCTTATCGAATTCGCCGGTGAATCGGATGGCCAGCCCCCCGCAGATAACTCGGTTCGGCAGTGCCGGCGACGCGGAGCTTGGTTTCGCCGCCGAGCTGGATCAACCACATTTCGCTCTTGGCCGTTTCGAATTGGAGCGTGGCGTCGGCCACGTCCTTGATCGTTCCGGTTTCATCCAAAGTCTTGGGCGCTTGCTGTTGCCCTCGGCCGCTGCCGACCAGCAAACCCAAGAGCAGCACGGTCGCCAAATGCGGAGCTGTGCGAAACATGGTCGTGACCCTGGGGCCAGGGAAGAAAGTGTCCGGCGAGACGCCCATACGCCGGAATCTACAGACACGCCTGATACGATCGCGCCACTTGTAGGATACCCGTGAACCACGGCATTTGCCAGAGAGCGGCCGCCGGCGCCCACCGGCCGGCACGATTTCGACCTTGCGCAATGTTTTCCGGACTCCCTGAGCGGGCAAAAAGGCTCGATTGGGGGGGCCCTTGGCGATCCATGCCGCAGCGACCCGAAAGACCGCCGCGGGGCTGTTGGCGACCGCTAAGAATCGACCGGCAGGTATCCGCTCGGCGGCCGACCCGGCCTTGCGTTTGACACGGATTGACCCGCCGGTTAGCTTGCGCTCGCGCGAGAGGAATCTGACTTGAATGGAGGCACCCTCGGCATGCAATTCTCAATCCGCGCCATTTTGGCGCTCACCCTTGTGGCCGGCGGCATTTGCGGGCTGTTGTTCGGCGTTCCCGACGAGTATTTGCCCTATGCTTTGTTGGCCCCTTGGTGCGTCCTGCCGGGCGCCCTGGTCTCGGCATTGGTCTATGGCCGCGGATATGTGCGAGCGTTCGCGATCGGCGGCTTGCCGATCGCCGTTCCAGCCGCCGTCTGGGCACTGGCCGTCACGGCGTCGGCCGGCGACGTCGACGCGGACAATGCAAAGACGTTGCGAATCCTGTTCGTTAGCGGGGCGGCGATCATCTTGCTGGCCGGCGCGACCAGTGCCGCGATCCGCTGGGTCCTGATGCCCCAGCGGGCCGCCCGGACGCTCCTGCCCAGTGGCGACCCTCCGATCGGCTCGATCCTTACCGGCCGCATCGCAGCGCACCGCGACGGGGCCGCGCCACTTGAGCGGCCCGACCAGCATGCTGCGAGCGCCACCGTCCATCGGCTGCCGCCAGCCCGGTGGAGTTCAGTCCGACCTACCCCTTGGGCGAGTCGGCCGCCGGGCCGCTCGACCGGACCGGAGAAAAACCCTGATGATGTGGCAAGGCATCCTGGGTCATGACGAGATTGTCGAGCGATTTCGCCTTAGCCTGGAGCGCGGCCGGTTGGCCAGCACGTTCTTGTTCGTCGGTCCCTCGGGCATCGGCAAGCGGACGTTCGCGCTCAGGCTAGCGCAGTCGCTGCTTTGCCAGGTGAATCCGGAGTCGGCACTCGATCCGTGTGGCGTTTGCGATAGTTGCGTGCAAATCGCAGCCGGCGTGCATCCCGACTTGCTGCTCGTCAGCAAGCCGGCCGACAAGAGTTTCATTCCGCTCTCCTGTTTCCTCGGCGACGAGCAACGGCGACTGCGCGAAGGGCTGTGCCACGACATCGCGCTCAAGCCGTTCATGGGGGGACGCAAGATCGCCTTGATCGACGATGCCGATTACCTGAACGAAGAGGGGGCCAATGCCCTGCTCAAGACGCTCGAAGAGCCGCCGCCGCGTTCGGTCTTGATCCTGATCGGCACCAGCGCCGACAAGCAATTGCCTACCATCCGCTCGCGCTCGCAGATCATCGCCTTCCGGCCGCTGACCGAGGATATCGTGGCCGAACTGCTGGTCTCGCAGGGGTTCGTCGCCGATCCGACGGAAGCCCGGCGCCTGGCGCTGTTCAGCGATGGAAGCCTCGATCGGGCAGTCGAGCTGGCAGACCCCGAGTTGTGGCAATTTCGCCAGGACCTGCTCGCGCAACTGGCCAAACCGCGCTTCGACAGCGTGCAGCTTGCGCGGCGCACGAACGAATTCGTCGAGGCGGCCGGCAAGGAAGCCGCGGCCCGGCGAAATCGCACCCGGCAGGTCATCCGGTTCGCGATCGATTTTTTCCGGCAGCGATTGCGCGTGGCCACGGGTTTGCCGCCAGTGGGCGATGCCGATTTGTGCCGCGCGGCCATGAGCGCGACGGAAGACTGCGATCCGGAACAGATGGCTGCGCTGGCCGATCGTTCGCTGGACGCACTTTCGCACGTCGACCGCAACGCCCACCAGGCCACGCTGATCGAGTGCTGGCTCGACGACCTGGCGGCCGCCTCGCTGGGGCGGGCCCGGGCAAGGCGATCCTGGGCAGCGGAACGGGGTAGGGGCAGAAATTCGGAATTCGGAAAGGGGAATTCGGAACGAAGAATTCCCGTCCAGCCGAAGTTTGTCGGCCGGCTCTCCTACTTTGGCGTTCCGAATTCCCCTTTCCGAATTCCGAATTTCCTCCTCACTCCCCCTCGACGGTCAACACCAGGCGTCGGCCGCCGCCGCGGTTGCGGTGCTCGCAGAGGTAAATGCCCTGCCAGGTGCCCAGCGCCAGCCGCCCTTGCTGGATCGGCACCGATACGGACGTGCCGATCAAGATTGCCTTGACGTGGGCCGGCATGTCGTCCGGCCCTTCGACCGTGTGGGCGTAGTCGAAATCCTCCGGCGCAATCGCATTCAGAGCGGCTTCCAGATCGCGCGGCACGTCCGGGTCGGCATTCTCGTTGACGGCCAGCGACGCTGACGTGTGCTGGATGAAGACGTGCAACAGCCCGGCGCAGGATCGCGGCCAGTTCGGGCAGCGCAGCCAGAAGCTCGTCCGTGACGAGATGGAAACCGCGCGGCCGCGGACGTAGTTGGATATTGCGCTGAATCCAGGGCATCGAAATCCTCGCGACAGGCTTGGGCGCAACGAAGAATAACTTCCGCCCGCAACTCCTCTTCCTCCAGGGAGAGGGTAGGGTGAGGGTCCGGAAAAAACTGAAGTTGTTTTTCGTTCTGCGCCTTATGAGCGAAGGTACTCGGGGCAATTGTCTCGATTCGCCCCCCGGACGGATAGGGCGCTCCACGGGGCGATGTCGGCCGAGCCCGGGGCATGTGCGGCAGTCGGCGCCAAACTTCCTGCGTCCGCTGTTCCGAGGCCCGCGTTCTCGGTTTCGACATCTTCGCTGCCGGCCTGAAGTTCCGCGTTTTGCCGTGCACTTTGGCGGCCGCGAGCTATGCTTTAGAATCGCCGCAATCCCACTGCGGATCCACCGTTTCTCAGGTAGCCATCATGCGAACATTCCTGGTCACCGGCGGCGCCGGCTTCATCGGCTCGCACATCGCTGAGGCTCTCGTCAACCGCGGCGACAAAGTGCGGGTGCTCGACAACCTGTGCACCGGCCATCTGGCGAATCTGCGCCACATCGCCGACCGCATCGAGTTCATCCAAGGGGACGTCGTCGATCCGGTTGCCGTCGCCGCCGCGGTGCGCGGCGTGGACTGCGTCTTTCACGATGCGGCCTTGGCCAGCGTTCCGCGCAGCGTCGAAACGCCACTGGACACCAACGCGGCCTGCGTGACCGGCACGCTGAACGTGCTCGATCAGGCCCGGCGGGCCGGAGTGCGGCGGCTGGTCTACGCGGCTTCGAGCAGCGCCTACGGCGACCGGCCCACTTCCTCCAAGCGCGAGACCGATCTGCCGGCCCCCATTTCGCCGTACGGAGCCGCCAAGCTGGCCGCCGAGCTGTATTGCCAGGCCTTCACGGCCACCTACGGGTTCGAGACCGTCTCGGTCCGCTACTTCAACGTGTTTGGGCCGCGACAGGATCCACACAGCCAATACTCGGCGGTGATTCCGCTGTTCATCACGGCGCTTTTGGCCGGCCGCCGGCCGACGATCTATGGCGACGGCGGCCAATCGCGCGACTTCACCTACGTCGCCAACGTAGTCCAGGGAAACCTGCTGGCGGCCGACGCGCCCGGCGTGGCCGGCGGAACATTCAACGTGGCCAACGGCCGCAGCACGAGCCTGCTCGAGTTGATCGACGTGCTCAACCAATTGCTCGAAACTCAAGTCGCGCCGATCCACGCTCCGGCGCGAGCCGGCGACGTGCGCGAAAGCCTGGCCGACATTACCCAAGCCCGGCAGCGATTGGGCTACGAACCGCAAATCGGTTTCGAGGAGGGCCTGCGCCGCTCGATCGACTATTACCGCTCGATCGTCAGCAAGTAGTCGGGCGATGGCCGAACGAAAGTGCCAACCGGGCAATCGCTGATCGCGCGTGCGGTTTGCCTTCGACCGGCACCGCTGATACGATACGAAAATGCGTTGCGGCCAGGGTCGCGGCGTTTCGGTTTTCGGGGTGTAGCTCAGCCTGGTAGAGCGCAGCTTTGGGAGCTGGAAGTCGCATGTTCGAATCATGTCGCCCCGACTTGTCTCAAATCCGGCTGAAGAACACCGCCCCCGGCAATGGCCGTTCGCTTGGCCGTGGCGCTGGTTCGATGTCAACGCAATTGAGTGGCAATTGACGGCCCGGCCCGTCAGTTCCTCCTCGAATGGCAACTTGGCCAGCCCAAATCGGAACCGAATTCGGTCTTTGAGCCGCTCGGAATAGCCCTTGCCTTCTCTTCCCTCTCCCCGGCGCGGGTATGATGGTGCGGCGTTCGGCCTTCAACCGCCCATTGCGATGCGAACCTGGCCGCGTCGTTAATGTTCCGCAGCGGTCGTGGCTCTCGCTGGACCGAACCGAGGTAAGAGGCGATGGTCTCAATTACGCCGGTCGCGGCGAGCGGATCGAGAACGTGTCCGTCAACGGGGCGCACGTTGACGATCGGGCCTGGGCCCACTTGCGATCCTTGACTTCGATTCGTTGACCTTCTTTGAGAAAGATGCCTTTCATGTTCCCGATCGTCTGGAATCGATTCATGAACTGTATGGTCATCGTCGGCGAGGGCTTGATCCAGCCTCTCTTTGGTCTGGCGGCTGACGTGCCGGCCAGTGCGACCCGGGATTGGGCTGGGCCCACGGCCACGGACTGGACCAGTCTGGGGAATCGCCTGGATGCCGCTTATCAGCGGACCAAGAAGGAGGATAAGAGGGTCTCCGGCGGCGAACTGTGGGCGCCGTTGGTCAGCGTCGATCGCACCGACGGAAGAATGTTCGCGTTCCCACAGGGCGGCGCCTGTGGCTCAGCCGGGATCGCGGCCAGACGTTCGAGTGGCTCAATCACGATGTCCCCAGTTGGGGTTTCAACGAGTCCCCCACGAGCCTGCACGTCAGCCCCGAAGGGCAGAAGATGCGGATCTTCTCTTCGGATCGCAGCGGCTTCTCGCTGGATGGCGGCAAGACCTGGAAATACATGAATTTCGAAATCAAATTCGGGTTCGAGGACGGGCACGTCAATTGGCATGGCGACGGCAAGATGATCGTGGCCCGCTCGCACACCTGGCCACATGCGCGGATGTGGCTCAGCCGCGACAGCGGCGAGAACTTTACCGAATACTCGCCCGAGATCACGCAGCAGATCAACACGCAGAATATGGCCCTGATGGACGACGACGTCCTGCTGTTCCAGAGCGACAAGCTCGTTCGCAGCGAGGACTACGGCAAGACATTGGCGGAAGTCCCGCTGCCGGCGTACATGGGTCCCTACGGGAAGAGCGTCCCGGCCACCTTCATCGGCGTAAGCCAGCGTTTCCAGGACAAAGTGTATTGGCTGAATACGACGGGCGTTTACACCAGCGACGACAAGGGCAAATCCTGGACGCTCGTCGGCCAGACCTTCCCGGACGAGTGGATCCAGAACCGCCTGGTGCGCTCCGGCCCGCTGTTTGGCAAGGACGCCAGTCAGATGCTGGTGCTCTGCTCGGACCGTGTTGCGGAGACGTTGGACGGCGGGAAGTCCTGGCATGTATTGGCCGAGTTGCCTGTGCGACTCAACGACCACCCGTGGGCGTTTTCCTTTGCCTACGATCCGATTGGCGACGTGTTGTATTGCAACAACCGCGAACATAGCGGCGGGCCTTATTTGTTCGGTCGCCTGGCGCTCAAGCGGTGGGGGAGCATCGAGACCGTGCCGCCATCGACCCCCGCGGATATCCGCACGGAGATGCTGCCCGCCGGCAACGGTGTGACCATCCGCTGGAACCCATCCAGCGACGCCAGCGGCATCGCCTGGTATCGGGTTTATGTCAACGGGGTGTTAAGTTACTACGCAGATCGTCCGGAAATCGTGCTCTCGAATTTCGCCTGGAACCAGGAATTCAAGCTTGCCGTGCAGGCGGTGGACGCCTGGCAGAACCTGTCGGCGAAGGCCGAGCAGACCGTTCGACTCGGCGACAAACCCGCAGGCGCAGTGTTGCTGAAGGATCTGAAGAGCACTACCGCATCCTTCGACGGCGCACCGATCGAATTCCTCACCGAGACTTACACCGCGTTGGACAAACACACCCAGCAGGTGACGTTTCTGGTGGACGGATACGAGCCGAATCCGGTCTTGAAATACGTGCGAAAGACCGCGACCTACGGATTTGGCCTGCGGGTCAAACCGGATTTCAAACAGGGCGTGCTGGAATACGCGCTCGACCAGAAATACAGTCGCCTGCTGCTGGACGCCGGCATGAGCCATTCAGGCTGGGACCGCGTGCAACTGAAAATTCTGGTCGACGGTAGAGAGGTTGCCGCGCCACAGCCTTTCGACTACGAGACTCGCATGCGAGAAATCGGGCGGAAAGCCGAGACCTTCGACATCGATCTCTCGAACGCCAAGACGCTGCGCTTCGAAATCAAGGTCGCCGACTCCAGATATTGGCAGGAGGATGTGCTGGTCCTTGGCAACGGGCTGCTCTTCGCCAACGAGTGATCTGCGATGCGATTCCGTGAGATCCGCGCAGGGAGCGCGAAATCTACGGGGCTGCGGCTCCGCCCCGCCATCACGATATCGGTCGAAAGCCGTCGATCTAGCTCGCCGTTTCACCCAATGCCTCGGCCAACACCGAGGCCGCAACCGGCTTGAGCAGATGCATGTCGATTCCGGCCTTGTCCAAACGCTCCCGGTCCGGGGGATGCCCCGAGACCGCGACGATTCGGCAATCCCGCAAGGCCGAGATCTGCCGGAGCGATTGGGCCAGCGTGTAACCGTCCAAGACGGGCATCCCGATGTCCAGGCAGACGGCGTCGGGCTGAAACTCTTGGGCGATTGACATCGCCTCGTGCGGTGCGCTGGTATATCGCACCTCGCAGCCATGCCGCGCGAGGAGTTTGGCGAGAAGCGAAACGGCGTCCAGGTTGTCGTCAACCAACAGAATGCGGAGAGACATGGTGTTGAAACCCGCCTGAGGAACTCCGTGCAACGCCCTTAATTATGATTCCCGTTCTTGCGCGGTGCAATGAGAATCGATCGCGATTCGACATCTGCTCGGCCGGCGATCGCGCGGGATGAGGATCGTCGGCTAGGTGGTACTCAATTGTGGGCCAATCTCTCGACTCGCGGCGCAATGCGCACACTGATGTGGTCCAGGTACATCCATTGCCAGCGTACGCCCGCGCCGCCGTCGCATCCAATATGCCGAATGGCAGGGTGGCGCCGCTTGCTGGGAAAAAATGGGATCTTGTTCCGCAGAAAACCGGCCTGCCCGGCGAATCTGTACAGCTGGCGCCGAAAGTGCAGCGGCCGCTTGGCACAGGCTTGCCGCGGTCGCGGCTTAGGGCTTATTCGCGTTGCTTGTTGTCGACGAGCGGACCGGCGCCAAGGAAGTCGTCTGAGCGGAAACTGCCGGCGCGCGTTGCGACAAGCGTTCGACAGCGGCCGCCAGATCCTTGACTTGCTTTTCGAGTTGCACAACGCGCTTGCGCAACTCGCCGGCAGCTTTCTTCTCTTCGGCCGCGATTTTGTCTTTGGCCAACTGCAACCGGCTGAGTTCGGCCAGCAAGCGCAGCCGGTCGAGTTCGATTCGCGGCACCACGCCGGGAGCGCGGTTGTTGGCGGCAATCGTGCGACGCAGCGCCTCTTGAGTCATCTTGACCTGGCTGGCGTCGTTCTCGATCGTCATGCTCTGGTCGTTGGACGCCTCGCCCGCGTCGGCCGCCTTCGATTGCACCTCGGCCAGCCGGACGATCTGCCGCAGCCGGTCGACTTCAGCCGCGGCCACCGTGTTCGGGACGTGGCGGTTGGCATCGAGCGCCGACTGCAAATTCAGCTCGGCGATTTTTCGATAGACCTCGGCGTAGCGGGTGTCGATCTCGGCCCGCTGCCGGGCCAGTTCTTCCTCATCGACGAGCAGTTCGTCGGCCGCAGGATCGGACGACTCAGCGCCGGCCGACAAGGTCTCAGCGACCGGGGAATCGTCGGCCGCCGATTTGGCCACAGCGCCGGCCGATTGCCCTTTGGCCGGTTCGCCGGCCAGCGTCCCGGCCGGGGCGTTAAAGCCCAGCAGAGCGGCGAGGCAGAAGAGACACACTCCCGCGGAAAATCGGACGGCGAATTCTTTCATTTCAGCTTCTCCCCTGCCGCGATGCGGACCATTAGGAACCGCCACCGGGGCTGCCGTGGCCGGTCCCGCCGCCGCCAGCTCCGTAGAAGGCGCCACCCCCTCCACCCGGACTTCCCAGGCCATAGGACCCGCCCGGAGCGTTGATGCCACCGGTCGGCGAACCGCCCTGATAGCCACTGCCAATCCCCGAGGGGAAAGACGGAACTCCGCCAGCGGAGATTCCGCCGGCTCCGCCGAAGGTATTGCCGACGCCCATCGGCAGGCCATTGTAGATCAGCGCTCGCGAGGACATCCCGCGGGTTCCCCCGCCCATGCCGATGTACGTGCGCCCGGCAATGGCCGCGGTGCCGTACAAGCTGGGCGCGATTTGCAGCCGCAAGCCCGGCCCCATCGCCGCATCGGCGGTCAGATCTTCGTTCGAGTCCAAGCGATCGATGTTTAAGTCGTCGCGCTCGAAGCCGGACTGCCGGGTGAGCGGCCGAGACTTCAGATTCGTCGAGCCGGGCTGAGCGCCACGGGGCCGGCGATCTCGTCCGCCGAAGCGGCCAGATGGCCGAGATGCGCGCCGCCACCGACAGCCCGCGCGACTGCCTGACGGGCCGAAACGACAGCGGCCGTTTCGCCCGCACTGCGGTCCAATTCATCCTTCCGCCGCTCGCGAACGGCGCTGCGCAATTGGCCGACTTGCTGTTGCACGTCGTCGAGCTGGGCGGCGTCGAGCCGCTGGATGCGATTGCGCACGTCGGACTGGGCGGAAAATTCATTCAACCAGATCAGCGTTTGCCGTGCCCGAGAGCTGATGTTCGAGACGTTGGCGCCGCCATTGGGTGCTGCGCCGGACGGCCGACTGCGCAGGGCGGCCTGGGCATCGCGGAGCCAATTGGGATTTTGCCGGCCCTTGAACCAGACCAGGTAGCTGACAAGGGGCTCATGGTGCCGGGCAGCATACCGCGAAGCGGGATAAATTCCGTGCCGCAAGTCGCCGGGGCCGTCGTAGTCGCCGAAGTAATACGTCCGCAGCGCAGGGCGGGCGAATAATTCGAGCGAGATGTTGGCCAGATTGAGCAGGATGTCGGGCGAGAACGTGAACTGGGCCGAGTCCGCCGCGGGGTCGGTCAGCCCAAGCGGAGCGAACAGCCAGCCCCGCCGATCGAACGCATAGTCCCAGTAACCATCGACGAAGACATAACCGGCCGGCGTCCAAAAGTATTGAGATGGCATCCAGATCCGGCCGGCTTTGAACTCGGCCAATTTGCCTGGCTGCCAGACGAACTTGCCATCCTGCGGCAGCCAGTAGCCCGGGATCCGAAACTCGCCGCCGCCCGGATGCAGATCGTCGGGATCCTGCTTCGGGGCCGGCGGGGAGGCCAAGTAGGTCAGCCGGCTCGAATCGACGGAGTTCCAGAAACCCGAGATCCAGCGGGAGCCGGACTCGCTTTGCCACCAGTGACCGGGCATCCAGTGCCGATCGGCCGGAGCAACCCGCCAAGCGCCGCTTACCCAAACCCAGCAGTCGACCTCATCGTTCCAGTGCCAGTAGCCGGGAATCCATTGGGCGTTTCCAGCCGGTTTTGTTCGAGGCACCTGCTCGCCCAGCGGCCGGGGTGGCTTTAATCGGACCAACGGGGGCACGCTGGGCTGCTCCACCGGCAGGGCCGCGAACGCTTGATGCACCGGCCCGCGCAGTCAAGATTTCCAGCTCGCCTGCTTCGATCGCCGAGCGAAAGTCGCCGTCCGCGCCGCGGGCATTCGTGGCAGGGACTGCCGCTGCTGCTGCCCGCTGACCTGGCCGCTGGGCGTGGCACAGGGACGTGCCCAATAGCACGAGCGTGCAAGTCGTACCAATTACCTGGAAACCATTTATGCGCATCGGTCCGATCCGCAAAAGAGCATCGACGCAATCGCGACCCTCCGTGGAACCTATCATCACAACGCAGCAACGCATCACAGCAAATGATGCGCCTGAGGATTAATTTCACGCAAGCTGCTCGAGCGATCCTGCGGTTGCGCCGACTTCCAGCCAAGCTTTGCGACGACGACGGGCGGCCCAGAACAGGCCGTTGCGATTCCGTTCAAGCTCGGGCAACAAAGTTCATTGTATACCATTATCCAGCTGCCACGGCAAGAATTCCATGTCGCCGACGGGCAATTGCGCTGCTTTGGCATGGGGGAGCGCCCGATCGCAGACGGGGCCCGATCGAGCGAGTTCTGCGCGGATCGGCGACGCTAATCGACTCGTTTTGAGGCTGTGGACATTTTGTTGCTGGCGGCGGGCCGTTTGCTCGCAATTATTGCTCAGCTCGCTCGGCCGTGGCGCCGATTGCGTCACGACATTTCGATTGCCGCCCGCTTACGCACTGCGACCAGATCGGTGCGGTTGAGCAGGCTGCCATCCTCAAAGACCCATTGCAGATGGTCGTCGCCCGCATCGCTTTCGCGCACGGTGACGAACGTCGAACCGTGCGCTGCGCCCGTGCGAACGAGTTTGAATCGTCCGGACTTCGATCGCTTGCCGGCGTCCGTGATCGGGTGCTTGGAGACTTCTCGCTCTTGACCCTCGACGACGATTGCGGAGCATTTGAAGGCGAATTTCAACGTGTCGCGATTCAGCTTTTGCAGCAAGCCGCCGCCCGAACCAAAGGCGATGTTGTCCGCACTCCAGCCCTGCATCTGGATGGCCTGGAGGATTTGTCCGAGCGAGGCAAAATCGACCCCATCGCCTTGAATCAGCCGCACATGCTTGTCCAAGATTTTGAAGCCCTTGGCGTTCGTGGTCGTGGGAAATCGTTCACCCAGGATCTTGAGCACCTGGCAGACCACGGTCGCCGGGTCGCCCGAGTCGGGACGGATGACGAGCGTGCCGTCGCGGTTCAGCACCGACTCGCGCAGGCGCCGCCCCAATACTCTGCGCAGGCCCGAAAGACGTCGAAGCTATCGCTCACGCAGGCCACCAGGCCGTCCGGGTATTGCTCCAGCATGTTACGCATGGCTTCGAGCTCGTGCGTCTTCGCCCCAGGAGGTGATCGTGCTGTGTTCGCTGGCCGGAATGGAAAAGCCGCCGCATGGGTCGCCGTAGGTCTCGGCCAGCAGTTCGAGCGCCGGCAAGTTGTCCGTGCCACGGAAATTCACCAAATGGGCCGCGCCGCCGATGCCTGCCGACTCGATGCTGGAAACGCCGCGGCAGCCGAAGTCGTGCAGCTTGAAGTCGATACCGGCCGGATCGCCGGTCTGGTCCAGATAGCCCAGCAGGATTCGTTTCATCTGGCGGCTTTGAGTGGCCACGGTCGTCGGATACCAGACTTGAACCAGCAGAGTTTCCAGCCAATGGGTCAGCCAATAGCAGGCAGGATCCGTGTTCTCGATGGTCATCAAGCAGTTGTGCGTGGGAACCACGGTTCCCTCGGGCACAGCCTTGATGCGGACCGGCAGCCGGCCATCGTGACGCTCTAGGATGTACTCCCAGCCGGCGCGGTTGAAATTGCGGTCGTTGCCGAAGTGCAGCCGGCAGCGGCTTTCGGCCTGGTCGATGCGCTGCCGGGTCACGAATTGCCCGGCAATCATCTCCAGCACATATTGCAGACCGAAAAAGACGACCTCCGCAAAGCCGTATTTCGGGTCGCTGCCGCGCGACTCGAAGTAGGAGTAAACCTGCTCGGTTCCGGGCGGATACTGCCGGAAATGGCTCATCTTGTACGAGTCCGTGAACGACAGCGGGTTCCAATCGCCCCTCATGGTCGATCTTTCCACAAGAGAATGCCGCGCAGGAATGAGATTGCCCGCAGTTGAAAGAGCAGCCCCGACCTCGCCGCAGTAAGATTCGGGGCTGCTGTCGCCAATCGCTAAAAGTCAGTCTCTATTGAGTCCTAGGTCCGAAATGGGCTTTTAGGCGAGCTGCGTGTATCGGAAGCATGAGTATTTGGACCGAGCATCGGAGCGTTGTTGGTTGAGAGAGGCGACGATCGAGCGGCGGAGGTCTTCACGATCGGCCGGGATGAGATTTGCCAGATCCCCGTACTTGGTATGGTTCCAGACGGCTTCCACCGGGTTCAGCTCGGGCGCGTAGGCCGGCAAGTACTCGACCTGCAGCCAGTCGTAGCGGGCCAATTGCCGAGCTGCCGAGCGATGCACGCTCCACCGATCCCAAACCAGAATCATTCGACGGCCCAGCTTGCCTGTGCAATTGCTTGACGAACTTCGCCACGTCGCTTGCGGTGATGTTGTGATCGAACAACTGGAAGTACAGCCCGATTCGCAGCGCCACGGGGCCAAGCTCAACGCGCCCAGCACGCTGAAGCGGTCATGCCGGTCCCAGGCGTATTGCACGGGGGTGTGCCCGCGTGGAGCCCAGGTACGGCGACGCAGCGGCTGCAGCATGAACCCACTTTCGTCGAGGAAGACGACGCTAGCTTTTTGCTTGGCTCCCTTTTTTTATCCGCGGCCACTCCTGCTGCTGCCAACCCTGAATCGCCGCTTCGTCCCGTTCGCGGGCTCGTTGCTCGGGCTTTTGCACGCTCCAACCCAGCTTGTGCAGCAGCGTGCCAACGTAATCCACATGGTAGGTCACGCCGAACAATTTCTGAATCACCTCCAGCACCCGCGGACAGGTCCACAGATCGTTGGAGTACCCGCTGGACCGCAGCCCCGCAGCAGCGTGCGGATCAGCCGTTGCTGTTGTTTATCCGTCAAACGCGACGAATGTTCCGTGGGAGGGGCCGAGTTCAAGCCCTCCGCGCCGTGGGCCTCGAAGGCATCACGCCAGCGTTTCACGCTGCTGGTGGAAGCATTCACGGCCTCGGCGACATCGACAATCCGTAGCTTCTGCTGCAATAACTCGACCGCCGTCCGTCGGCGCTTCTCCAAAGCAGCAGCTGGCCCTGGTGGTCTCATACTCGAAATAATATACACGGCCCATTCAACGGCTAGGACTCAATAAAAGTAGTGGTCCCGGTTCACGCCGTCAAAAGCGGCCCGATCGCAGGCAGCATTTTTTCAAGGGCCGGCCCGAGCCGCAGGGGCAGAGGTCGTTGCCCCCGAGCTTTTCTTCCAGCAGCTTGCCGCCGTGAACGATGCGCAGGCCGCGCTGGACGTGTGTTTCGCTAGGGAATCCTCGCCGACGCTTGCTTAGCGGCTGGAAAAAAGGGCTCCTCGTGGCTAAAGCGGTTCGTTCGCATGGTACACCTCCGGCTGAATTTGCGACTGAAAAAGCCCGCCTGGCGGACACCAACGAGGGCCCCCAGATTCGCCCCCGGATCGCAGCGGCCGATGAAACATCCGTGCGACGAGCGGTCGCCCCTTGCCCGAAGTCCGCCACTGCGGAAACCGGGCTGGATTACTCGTCCCAAGCTGATTCGTTAAGATACAGGCTCGATCGCCGACGACCGTCGCTTTCCCAGTTGCTGATCGGTCAAACCGTCCCCTGAGTTCCTGCCCATGCTCCGTGCTTTGATCATCGACGACGAAAAAAACATTCGCACCACGCTGCAAATGTGCCTGGAGCATATCGGTTGCAAGGTCGCGGCCGTCGGATCGGGCGAGCACGCGCTGGCCGCGCTGGCGCAAGAGCCGTTCGAGATCGCGTTTCTCGATCTGCGGCTGCGCGAAGCCAGCGGACTGGATCTTTTGCCCAAGCTGCTGGCGGAAAGTCCAAACCTGGGCGTCGTGGTGCTGACCGCCTATGCGACGTTCGAAACGGCTGTCGAGGCGATCCGCCGCGGCGCCATGGACTATCTGTCCAAGCCTTTCACGCCGGAGCAAATTCGGCACCTGGTCGGCAAGTTCAACGAGAGCCGCTCGGCGCGGTGGCGCTTGCAGGAGCTCGACCAGGAATTGCGCCAGTCGGTGCCCGAGATCGACCTCGAAACCCGCTCGCCCAAAATGCGGATGGCCTTGGAAACGATCGAACGGGCAGCGGCCAGCGAAGCCACGGTGCTGATCCGCGGCGAAAACGGCACCGGCAAGGGGGTGCTGGCCCGCACCCTGCACGTACGAAGCAAGCGCAAGGGCCGCCCGTTCATGGTGGTCAATTGCCCCACTTTGTCGGAAGAACTGTTGAGCAAAGAATTGTTCGGGCATGCCAAGGGAGCCTTTCCCGGCGCGCTGGTCGACCAACCCGGGCGAGTCGAGGCGGCCGAAGGCGGCACACTGCTGCTGGACGAAGTGGGCGAGATCTCGCTCAATTTGCAGTCCAAGTTGCTGCGTTTCCTGCAGGACCGGCAGTTCGAGCGGGCCGGCGAGACACGCACCCGGCAAACCGATGTGCGCGTCGTGGCGACCACGAGTCGGGACCTGGAATCCGACGTCCGCACCGACCGGTTTCGCCAGGACCTGCTGTATCGGTTGAACGTCGTCGAAGTGGTCGTGCCGCCGCTGCGCGATCGTGGCGAAGACTTGCTGGCGCTGGCCGGACGATTCCTGGCCTTCTTTGCTCGCAGCATCGGCCGGCCCACGCCACAGCTTTCGCCGGCAGCCGAATCGACCTTGACGAAGTACACCTGGCCGGGCAACGTGCGCGAGCTGCGCAACACGATGGAACGGGCCGTGATCCTGTGGCCGAGTCAGGTGATCGAGCCGGAGGCCCTGCCCGAGCGAATGGTGTCGCAGGTCGCGGCCATTCCGCGGGTGGGCGGAGATTTCAGCCTGGAGGAAATCGAGCGGCGGCACATTCTCAGTGTGCTGGCCCGGACCGACTCGATGGAAGACGCCGCTCGAATCTTGGGCATCGATTCTTCGACGCTGTGGCGGAAGCGCAAGAAGTACGAAACGTCTTGACGCTCCGTCAGGAGATTATCGTCACGGAAAATCGTCATCGGGGGCGGCGGGCAGGGTAAACCAGAACGTGCTTCCCTGGCCCAGCGTGCTTTGCACTCCGACTTGCCCCTGGTGGGCCTCGACGATCTCTTTGCAGAGCGACAAGCCCAACCCGGCCGCGCCCGTCCCGGAACCGGGCACGCGGAAAAACTTCTCGAATACCGCGGCCTGGTATTCGGGCGCGATGCCCGCGCCAGTATCGATCACTTCGAACCGGATCGATTTGGGTTGCTTCACGGTCCGCACGGCGGCACGGCGCCGCCGGCCGATGTGTGCCGGATCGCGTTGGCGAGCAAATTGGAAAACACCAATTGAATGCGGTCGAGATCGACCAGCACGCGATCGCCTTGCGCCTCAACGTCGCCGTCCAGCGAGACCGCTTTTTCCGCCACCTGCGCACGGGATGCCTCGAGCGCCGTTTCCACCAGGCTGCCGGCGGCCACGGGCTGCAAGCTCAGCTTGATTTTCCCGGATTGAATCCGGGCCAGATCGAGCAGTTCGTCCACGGTGCGCTGCAGTCGCGAACAATCGTCGCGCGCGGCATATAGCAGGTCGGCTTGCTTGTCGCTCAGCGGCCCGGCGGTTCCTTCCAGGCAGAGATGGACCGCCATCCGTAGCGACGTCAGCGGCGTGCGAAATTCGTGGGCCACGGTGGCCACCAGGTCGTTTTTCAACTCGTCGAACCTGCGCAGCCGGGTGACGTCTTGCAGCATCACGGTGGCTCCGGTGATCTTGCCGCGGTCCTCGCAGACCGGCGTCGCCCGCAGCAAGTACCAGCGCTCGCCGTCGGATGTCGTTTCCGGCAGCGAATCCTCGAAACCTTTCGGCAGGTATGGCCCCTTGCCTTGCAAGACGTGCGAGCGAGCCTTTTCCAGGGCTGCGCGCAGATTCGGCGATGCGCCGGCCAGCAAGTCGACGCTTTCCGCATGACTTGCGGCCGACCGGCCACCTTGCAGCAGAGCCTCGGCCTCGTCGTTCACGATCAGCACCCGGCCGTCTTTGGCAAACACGATGACCGGATCCGGTATGCTGTCGATCGCGGCCTGCAACGCCTTCTGGGCCAACATCAATTCGCCCAGCGAGCTGTGGCGATAGTCGCTCAGGTGCTCGGCCAGAGTGTTGAATTGGCCGGCCAGCCGGGCAATTTCATCCCGGCCGGAAACCGTTGCCCGAGCGTCGAAATCTCCCTGGTCCACACGCGCGACGGCCCGCGTCAGGACCGACAACGGTGCAACAGCCGATTCGTCAACACAACCGAAAGCAGCACGCCGATGGCCAGCGCCGCGGCGGCACAGGTCACCAACGCCCGGTTGGCCCAGGCCGCCAATCCCTCGGCCGCTTGGCTCTTGTCCTGCATGGCTTGCTGATTGATCGCCAAGATGCGATCAGCGACCGTCTCGACGGGCTCGAGCTGGCGGCTCGATTTCTTCCGCGTAATAACGCCGGGCCCGCTGTGGATCGGTAATTCCTCGCAACTGCCCGAGCCGGGCTTGATAACCCTGCCACAGCTCGCGCAGATGAGTCGTGGCCTCCAGTTCGTTGGGCTCCGTGATGTTGCCCTCTTGAACTTTCAGCTCCGCCTCGAATAGGCGCAGTCGTGGTCGATCCGACCGGCCTGACGGTCGAATTCGCCGCCGACCGCCGACCTGATGCCGGCGTCGATCCGCTGGATGGCGTCCTTCATTTGCTGAGCCGCCACGACGCTGACGTAATTGCTTCTCAGAATGAGTTGCGAACTGCGGTCGAGCGCGGAGATTGCCCACACGGCCAGCGCCTCCACCGCAATCAGCGCCACGGCAAGCGGCGCCTGAGCCAGGAGCAGCTTGGCGCGAAGAGTCATCGGCTTCTCTCGTTCACGTCGTAAGAAACGATGTGCATGCCAAAGCCGCCCGATTCATCGAATGCCAGCGGTATCCATTGCCGTGGTCCGCTGAGAGCGGAGGATTGGCTGCATTGTCGGGATCCGGGCAACAGTTCGCAAGCTTAGCAATCTCGCTGCAATTGCCTTCGACGTTGCGCAGTGCTTCGCAGCACGGCGCCGCGCAGATCGCACGCACACGCACAACTCCAACTTGCTGATCGCATGAGCAAATGTTGCTGAAGAGTTACGCCTTCGTGCAGAACAGCCCGCGATCGAGTCACGTGGGCGAATGTGCGCTCATTCGTTTGCATTGTTCATTTTGATCGGAGGGGCGCCGTTTTTCCATGCAACTTGCAATTCATCCATGAACTCGCCATGCACCTTGCAAGACATTTTGCCAGCCTCTCGAAAACAGCGCACGCCGGGCAAGGGGTGCCAGGCGCGATTGGACAAACTTGCCAGGCACTTTGTCTTGGCATGCAGAATGCATTGCGGTGCCGGCACCGACTCGGCGAGCCCGCTTTCGATTCCGCCGGGGAGACGGCCCAGGACCCGAGGGCTGACTCCCTTGACGACGAACTCGGGCCTGCGCCGCCCATGCGGTGGCGGCTTTTCGAGTGGGTTGCTACGAGGGGATCCTGATCGGCGGTAACGCAATGTGGCGCGCTACCAGTGATCCGGTCGGGGTCGGCGTGCGCACTCGCGTCGGGTGCGCATGGCGGATGTACGGTTCGAAGTCCTTCTGCAAGCGGAGAAAGTGTATGGCAACGGTTCGAGACAAACTGCATTGGTTATCTGTGGTCGCGTGTTTCTCGGTCTCTGTCGTTTTGCTGGCGAGATGCGGCGCAGCCGTAGCCCAGGACGATACCGAGCCGGCCGCTTCGGTGCCAGCCGAGGGGGGCGAGGCGGCGGCTGAAACTCCTGCCGCGGGTGAAGCGGCACCGGCCACGGATGCAGCGCCGGCGGCCGCCGGTGTTGCCCCCGTATTTTACGGGCACAAGTGCCGACGCCGAGCATCCAAGCTGGCCCGACCCGATTGGCGCCGCATCCGGAGTTTGGGCCACGCCCGCCGGCGACGGCAAGGGCGATGTGCCCAGCACGCTGGACGTCCCCGGTCTCTACGACCGGATCGCCCACAATTTGTTCTCGATCAACATGGTTTGGACGCTGATCACCGGTTTTTTGGTCATGTTCATGCAGACCGGGTTTTCGATGGTCGAGGGTGGCTTGTCGCGGGCCAAAAACGCCTGCCATACCTGGTCGATGAATTTCATGATCTATCCGCTGGGCTGTCTTGGCTTCTGGATCTACGGCTTTGCGCTGGGCTGGGGTAACTGGTTCAACGGCCCGGTGCCGCCGGGCTGGTATCGCTTCGCTGGGGCCGGCTTGTCCATGTTGAATCGAAGGGGTCGGGCTAGCCCGGCCACGACGCGACCACCGGCGCACGACGGGCGTCTTTACCTACGGCCTGTTGGGCACCAAGGGTTTCTTCCTGCATGGCATCGACGACGTCAGCGTGATGGCCCTGTTCTTCTTCATGATGGTCTTCATGGATACCACGGCCACGATTCCGACCGGCGCCATGGCCGAACGTTGGAGCTGGTAGAACTTCTGTCTGTACGGCCTGTGGGTCGCCTTGCCCTATTGCATCTATGCCAATTGGGTCTGGGGCGGCGGCTGGCTGGCTCAAGCCGGCAAGAACTGGGGACTCGGACACGGGGCGGTCGACTTTGCCGGCTCCGGGGTCGTGCATGCGATGGGAGGCATCATCTCCCTGGCGGGCTGCATCGTGCTCGGGCCGCGCATCGGCAAGTATATCGATGGCAAGCCGCAGGCCTTGCCCGGCCACAACATTCCGCTGGTGGTCATCGGCACGTTCATCCTGGCCTTCGGCTGGTTCGGGTTTAATCCCGGCTCGACCTTGTCCGGCACCGATCTGCGCATCTCGGCCGTCACGGTCAATACGATGCTGGCCAGCTTCACCGGCGCGTTGGCTGCGATGTGCTACCTGATAGTCCATCGGCACTGAAGCCGGATCCGTCGATGATGTGCAACGGCATGTTGGCGGGACTGGTCGCCATCACGGCTCCCTGCGCGTTCGTCGATAGCTGGGCGCCGTGCGTCATCGGCGCCGTGGCCGGCGTGCTCTGCGTGGTCAGCGTCTTCTTTTGGGACCGCGTCGGAGTCGACGACGTCGTGGGCGCGATCTCCGTCCACGGCGTCAACGGCCTGTGGGGCGTGATCTCGGTCGGCCTGTTTGCCAACGGCAAATACGGCGTCGGCTGGAACGGCGTCGACCGTTTCAGCGGCTTGGACGACGCGGCCAAGGCCGAGTGGATCAAGAAGGTGGGCTACGCCTACGATGGAGTGCGCGGGCTGTTCTATGGCGATGCCTCGCAACTTATGGTGCAATTGCTCGATGCCGCGGTTGTCGCGGTGTTTGGGTTCGCGATGGCCTTTGTCTGGTTCAAGTTCAGCAACCTCATCGTGCCCGTACGGGTGAGCAAGGAAGTCGAGATCGAAGGTCTCGACGGGCCTCAGATGGGCGCTTATGCTTACCCCGACTTTGCCATGAAATAAAGCCTCGTTGCGGGACCGCCCGGATCCAACTGCTGCAAGTGCTTGGCCATAGCGCCAGGTGTGCAGCAGTGGTCTGGCGGTCCAACTTTCAGCGGCTTGAAAACTCTGGCTTCCGCAAAGCCAGAAGGACGCCCCAATGACTTGGGCGGACCCCAAAATGTCCGCCCAAGTCGGGGTTCTTCGTCGGTGAGCCCGGCCGATCGTCCGACCTCGGCATGCCCCGTACCGGCCCGTTGGCAGATCGACAACATGCCATTCCGCGGGCCAGCCCACGGTCTGGGGGGTTGCCGTGCCGGACGCCGACGCGCCGGAGTGGGCAAGCCGCGTTCGGCGACCAGTCTTGGCCAGGCCGCCGGCCTGCGGGGGGACCGGTCGTGATTTGACGGCCGAAGTGCTGCGAGCCCGGGCAGAGCCTGACAAAAACGCAAGCCGACGGTCACTTTTGCCAGCCTTTTCCGGGCCTTTGCCGTGCTCCGGCGGTGCCTTTGCTGTGCCTTAGCCAGCGTCTTTGTGTGCCCCAGCACCTCCGCCGCGTAAAAACGGTTATCATGGACATTGCGGCCAGCACGGTCCGTACTGCATCCGACACTGCTCGTGCGCTTATGCCAAATCCGGCCTTGTACCCACGCCAGGCAATCAAGTTGCGTTTGCGGGTGACATGCCCTCACTGTTGGCACGTTTTCGCGCCGCAGCAGGCCCTGTGGATTGCGCAGCATCCCGACCTGATCGGCGACGCCGCGGCTGGGCGCCGATCATCAGCAACGCTTTCTGCCCACGCGGTTTACCGTCGACGGGGCGGCAATCGACGCGCGCGGTTTCGCCTGCCACGGCCTGGCCTGCCCGAACTGCCACCTTGTCGGTGCCGCGGGCGCTGTTCGAAATGCAGCCCGTGTTTCTGTCGATCCTGGGGGCACCGGCCAGCGGCAAGTCGTATTTCCTGGCATCGATGACCTGGCGGCTGCGGCAGGTCCTGCCCAAGCACTTCGCTTTGAACTTCGGCGATGCCGATCCGGGATCGAACCATCGCCTGCAGGAATACGAGGCGTTGCAGTTTCTCAATCCCAACCAAGACTCGCTGGTGGCGATCGAAAAAACCGCAAACGCACGGCGACCTGTACGACACGGTGCTGTTTGGCGACCAGGCGGTGAACTTTCCGCGGCCGTTCCTGTTCTCGCTGGCGCCGCTCGAGCGACATCCGAACTTCGCCGTCCCGCGCCGGCTTTCGCGGGTGGTCTGCCTGTACGACAACGCGGGCGAAAGCTTCTTGCCCGGCCAGGATACGGCCACCAGCCCGGTGACGCGGCACCTGGCCTTGTCGCAGGCGCTGTTCTTCCTGTTCGATCCGACGCAGGACATGCGGTTCCGTCAGGCTTGTGCACGGTCAGACCGACGATCCGCAAATGAAGCAGCGCAGCGAGCGGCTGGAGCGCGAGCGTCCGGTCCGGCAAGAAACGATTCTGCTTGAAGCGGCGCAGGCGCGTGCGCCGCTATACGGGCCTTGGGCAAAACGCCAGAGCATCACCGGCCGCTGGTGGTGATCGTCACCAAGTACGATTGCTGGTCCTCGCTGTTGCATCGTCAACCGCTCGACAACCCCTGGGTCGCTGGCTCGAAATCGTCGCTATCGGCCCTCAAGACCGAAGCCGTCGAGCAGATTTCGGATCGGGTGCGGGCGCTGCTCTGGCAGCTCACACCGGAATTGGTTGCGGCCGCCGAGGGATTCGCGGACCACGTGATCTACATTCCCGTCAGCGCTACGGGGCGTGGGCCGGAGACCGACCCGGTGACCGGCGCCTTCGGCATCCGGCCGCGGGACATTGCCCCGCAATGGGTCGAAGTGCCGATGCTCTACGTGCTCAGCCGCTGGATGCCCGGCGTGATTCCGGTCTTCGACGAGCAGGCCAGCCGGCGCAAAGCCATGCTTCCACCGCCCGGACAAGGAACCATCGGTTCGCAGTCCGAAGGCTTTCCACCGCCGGCCGCCAACGGAGTCGCCGGCCAAATTGTCCGGCGAGTTCACGCTACATCCGCCGGCGGTCGGACGGGGGCCAGGCATTTTCGAGGGCGAGCAGCCGCTCCAGCAGCGGAGGCGCGAACTGTGAGCTACGAGCTGCTGTACACTTCGGCGGCACGCGGACTGCGGCCGGGGAGCCAGGGGTTCTGTGTCGTGGTCAGCACGCAGGGGCTCAGCACCAATCTGGCCGACCGGCTCGAATCGCTCAGCGGCTATCGGCACGTCTATGCGGCGCAGGACCGCGCAGGCCGCGCTCAACCCGACGGTGTGGTCGCATTTGCGACTCAGCGTCGCTGGACGGACGTATCACGTGCTTTCGCGCATCGCCGCGTCGGGGCTCGATTACACGCAGCGCTCGAACAAGATTGCCCATCACGTGGTCGCTCGAATCGTCGGAGCTGATCCCGGCCGGTCCCGCGGCCTTGCTGTCGGCACCCGGTTTCATGGCGGTCGAGTGGGACGGCCAGGCGCGATTGCTTCCCGAGGGGCGGAGCGCGCTGGCGGTGACCTCGGCGCCGGCGGTGTGTCGCGCATGGCAGGCCGCAACCGGCGACGCCGGTTGGGGCGGAGTCCTGGCCGAATCGGCCCTCGGCTCCGCCGTCCGGCCGGCGCTGCTGATTTACAATCCGGGGACGGACGTGCTGCGTTTGATGGCCGAAGCTCTGGCGTTGCTCCCCCCCGAGCGCCGTTGGCAAGTGACCTTCAGCAGCTACTACACGCGTTTGCCCGCCGGCGTCGACTGCCTGTGGCGAGGTCTCGTGGCCGGCAGCCCTGAGTGCTTTCAGCGCGGCACGTTCCTGGCGGTGCTGGTGATCGAGCTGACTCGGCCGCTGGGGCCTGCCCAAGGCGGAGCCCTCGTCGCCGCCGCGCGAACCGGTCGGGTGGTTGCCGACGTCAAGCCATCACCGGCGCCAGCCGCACGCGCACTGCCGGCTGTCGAGGACGTCGCCTATTCAATCGACAGCCACCATGCGCAAGCTCCCGTTGCCTCCGCGCAGTGGCAATCCTGTCCACCCCTGGCCGACACGGGAATCGAGTTGGGTCCGCCGCCGCAGTATGGCACGGATTTGTGGCAGCCGCCGGTCACGCGGCACGCTGGCGCCAAAGCCACAAACGCGCTGGCCGATGTGGTTGGCAGCGGGCGTCGGAGCTTTGCTGTGCGTGGCTCTGGGGGTAGCTGGCTGGTTACGGCTGAGACCGAGCTCGGCCATCGCCAATCGGCAGCACGCTTTGCCTTCCGCCAGGCCGGAAACCTCACACCAAGCTCCCGTCAAGCCGTCGCCGATCGGGCCTGTGGACCGTCCGCCAAAGATCGTGCACTGGCCCCAGTCCCTGCCGCCGGACGAGCCAAACGAGCCCGACCCGCATGCGGTGTCGCCCGATTCGCCAACTCCCGATTCGCCAACTCCCGAATCTCCTGACACGCTGGGGCCTGAGGATCCCTCCCCGTTCAATTCCGTTTCGCCGCCGGCCGAGCCAATCGTCCGAGTCAGTCTCGATTCGATCCCGGCTTTTGTCGAACTTCCTCCGGTTGGCGGCGCGGTGGCGCCGCAGGCGCTTTTTTCTTTGCCCCAGGCTGTGGCCGACTACGTGCTGAAATTGCGCGGTCCGCGCATGGCCGACGGCGCTCAACTGGTGCTTAAGGGGTACGAGCCCGGGCGTTATTGGATCCTTGCCGAGTTTGCCAGCGCCACCGGCGGCAGCGAACGGATTGGCAGTTGGAAGTCGTCGACGGACGTCTGGAGTTTCGTTGGGAGCCGCTGAAAAATGCCGACCAGCGACTGCGCTGGCGCGAACTGAAGAACCAGGTGCTGCTGATCCGCGCCGAGGGGGCCGGCGAGCGGAGCGTGGCCCTGCGCAAGCCCGAGCACGCCCAGCCGCTGACACTGATTTTCAGCGGCAAGCCGGCGGAAAGCAGTTGGGAAGTCGACACGCCGCCTGGCGGCAAATACATTGCGCTGGTTAGAACCGCAGGGAACCTGTCGCTGTCCAGCCACGAGCAATCGCTGTCGGTGAATCCTGCCTCGGAACCCGTGGCCACGCCGGTCATACTGACCGTGGAGGTTCTTCCCCCCAAAGTTTTCGGCAAGCACATGCTGCAGAGCAAGCTGAAAGGCACGGTGCGATTGACGTATCGAGGCGTGCAAATCGCTCGCGAGCACCTGAAAGCCGATGACCCCCAGGCTCTCTCGCCAACGGCCGAACCCGAGCCGATTACACCCGATGGCGCTGCGCAGCTGTGTGAATTCTCTCGGCCAACAGATCCGCTCCGACACGGAAAAGCTGAAAGCCCTCGGTCCGCGGCCGGCCAGTCCGCCCCCGCCAAACAGCGGACCGCCGGGTGACGCGAATTCGCAGGAAAGGCAGCAGCTCGTGCAGAGCATCCGCCGTGGCAACGAGCACATGCGGCAAGCCCAGGCACTCAACCGTCTTTTCGCCGTGCTGCAAAGCGCCCGCTTCGACTTCCAACTTTCGTGCGATGTCGATGGCCATCCGGTTTGTGTCGTTTCGACGAGCGAACCAGCCGCACCGCTGGTCACTTCGGCGAGCGGACCCTAGTGCGTCCGACAGAAGAACTACACCTTGAGGCGCCGCAAATTTGGCGGCAAATAACGAAGTTTTTGCCGCCGTCCCAGCGAAGGGGATTCGCCGTTTCCATTTAGACAGTCAGTCCCATGTACGGCGAATCGTGTGTCGCCACTCTCCATGCTCGACTATCAACGCATTCTCGACGACGTGCACACTCGCTCGACAGCACCAGCGGCGAGACGCTCGATTTGTTCGCTGGCGGCGGGCGAAGATCGTTCGGCCTGCGAAGAGGTCAACGAGCGGCTGCGGCGTTGCGTCAGCTTCTTGCGGCGCGGTTCCCGCAGCGAGGCGATTCAATTGGCCGAGATCGAACCGGTGCTCTTGGACGTCGTGGCCATGCTCGATTTTCCCGATCGGCAGCAATGGTGCGACTTGCTGGCTGAGCACGGCATCACCCCCGGGCCGCCCTTGGCCCTCGACCTGGCGGCCGAACTGAATGAGGCCTACGTGCACGAGCGTCCCTTGGCCGGACTGCTGGAACAGCATCGCTTGTTGGCCTTGGCCCGCAGTCCGCTGCGAGCGCGAATCCAGGTGCTGCGGCAACTGGCTGATCTGGACATGCAAAACCCCGTCTGGCGCGAGGACCTTTCAGCCTACGAGCGCGAGCCAAGGCAGTTGCACAAGGAGGTCACCGCGGCCTCGGAGGCCGGCAACCTGGCCGTGCTGACAACGCTCGACGAGAACTGCGCGGCGACCCTTGGCTGGAACCGCCGCCGCAAGGCTTGCTCTCGCGAGCGGCCGAAGCGCGGACGCGGATCGTACGACATTCGGCCCGGCAGGAAGCTCGCGCAACTCGCCGCGGCGCTGGATCAGGCCCATTGCCAATTGGACCTGGCCGAAGGGCGGCAA
Organism: uncultured Planctomycetia bacterium; assembly: GCA_963699445.1. GTDB lineage: Bacteria > Planctomycetota > Planctomycetia > Pirellulales > PALSA-1355 > CAWCAX01. Next base: position 262,885 of record CAVOTX010000006.1, on the reverse strand, counting down.
CTGCGGCGCGCTGGCAGGCCGCAGCGGCGCTCGTGCGTCTGAAGGCCGACGACTCCTGGCCCGGCAAGTCGCCCCAACCCTGGATTGGCTTGCCCAACAGGACCGGCTCGAAGCGACCGAATCGGGCTCAGCGGCAAGCGATCGCCCAGCTCGAAACGGCGCTCGTGCAGGGGGCCAACCGCGGCGACCTCGAGGAGCTTTATCGTGCGGCGACGCTCGAAGGCCGGGAGTTGCCCGCCGAACTGGAAAAAAAATACTGGGAGCGGTTGGCGGCGATCGATCGGGGGGTGCGCCGCCGCCGGGGTTGGCTGGTGGCAAGTTTGCTCGTTTTCGCCGGGGGGGCCGCGGCCATCGCCGCCCTCGCGCTGCACGAAGCCGAATCGAACCGCATCGCCGCCGCGGCCGCCGCACTAGGACAACTGATCGACGATGGCAAGCTGGACGAGGCGCAAGAGTTCGCCGATCGGCTGGCACAGCAAACGCCCGATTGGGCCGCTGACCCGCCGTGGCCGGCCTCGTGGTCCGCATCGGCGGTCTCAAACAGGAGGAAGCCCAGCGGCACCAGGCCTTCGAGGCCTCGCTGGCGACGGCCGTGGCCGCCGGGGTCGACCAGCCCGACCAGGACGCACTCTGCGCCGTGTGCTGGTCCGTACGCCGGCCGAGCGCAGCGAATTGATGGCGCTGGATGGCCGCATCGAGGCCGCTCGCACCGCGCTGCAACAGCGCCGGCAAACCGACTTCCGCGCCGTGCCGATCAGCTTTCCACACGGGCTGCGACTCTGGCGACCAATCGTGCCCTGGCCTTGCCCGATCGATTGACGGCGATCGATGCTCTGCGACAGGAGTTGGCGGTGCTCCAGCGCGACTCGACCGATCTGGCGGAGCCCGATGCGCGGCGTGCGCTCGATTTGCTCTCAGCACAAGTCGATGCCGACGCGGACACCGCCCGCCGCCAGATCGATCAGCAGGCCCAAGAGGCGGCGATCACCCGGGCTGTGGGCGACCCGGAGGCGTTTCGCCGGGCCATGCAAGGCTATGTCGATCGGTTCAAGGACGCTCCGCGCACGGGCGGCTTCTCGCCCTCCACGGAAGCCCGGCTGTGGAACGAAATCGACGACTGGAATTCGTTGATCGACACCTGGGGCTCCGCCGCGCCCACGCCGGTGGACCCCAAGCGGGCCGGCCAGGAAGCCGCGGCCATCAAGACGTTTTGCGGCAAATATCCCCAGTGGCCCGGCAATGCCTCGCTGCTCAGTGCGTGCCTTACCTGGAAGCCGTGGCCAGGCGCGTGGCGGACGACCAGCCGCTGGTCGCCGGCCTGGAGCGGCTGTTCCGCGATCCGCTGATGGCCGACGTGTGGCTCGTCGAACTCAAAGACCGCAAGCGCGTACTATTCTCGCAGTACACCCGATGCGACGGGGACGGGCCTCGTGCATTTCAAATACGTGGCGGGTTTCGACCTGAGCGAGAAAACCCGGAACATCAAGTCCAGCGAGGTGCTGCCCACCCATCGCGCCCCGCAAGTCGCCCTGTCCGAGAAGGCGCTGCAAATCCTGGCCGGCTTGAACGACAAGAACTGGGATGCTTCGTTCCGCGAATTGATCGCCGAGATCTGGAGATCGGACGCCAAGGGTCCCCGGATCGACCCGCTGCTCAAACTCAAGTTGCTACAGCAAACCGTGGAGGTTGCCGCCCGCGGCAGTTCGCAGCTCGAAGGCGAGCTGGCCCAGCAGATGAAGATGATGCAGAACTCGAAAGTCAGCCCGATCGCCAATTGGCTCGAACCGGACGACGCCGAAGCCAACGCCAGCCGCGAACAAGCCGTCCGCGAACTCGATCAACTGGCCAAGGTGCCGCCGGCGACCAAAATCGCCGGCGAAAGAACGGCGCAGGCCGGCACGCCGCTGGGCAAGCAATTCCAATGGATCGGCTGGCTCCGCAGCGGTTCCGACGGCCGCTGGCAATGCGCCGCCAATCTGCCGCTGCCGCAGAGCGGCAAGTTGTATGTGCTGGGCGCCGCCGGCGAAAAGCAAACTCTGCACGCGATCGGGCACTTGACGCCCAAAGGGGCCGAGATCACCGCAACCGGTCCGGCACTGGTCGAGGGTCGGCCCGTTTATGTCGTCGCACAACCGGACGCAGAATAACCGTCTGCTGGTAACGATGGACGATGCCCAGTATTACATGCGGGTCCGCGGCCGAGTGCAGGGGCCCTTCGATCAGGAAAAGCTGCAAAGCTTCAGCCGCCGCGGCCAACTCAGCCGGCTGCACGAGGTCTCGACCGACGGCATCAACTGGGCTCGGGCGTCGACCTTTCCCGAGCTGTTCGTCGGCCCGGTAACCGAACCGACGACCGAACGGGCTGCCCGGCCGGCGCCAGAGCCGCCACCGCGAGCCGCATCGCCGCCGGCGAGCCCGCCCAACTCCGCGATCGTGGACGTGCTCGCGCCAGGGCGGCCGGAGTGGTGGTATTCGGTGCAGGGCAAGCAGCAAGGGCCCGTCGAATTCGGCATTCTGCAGCAATTGACCGCCGCGGGCCGCCTGGCCAGAGAGGATTTCGTCTGGAAGAGTGGCATGGCCGGCTGGTGCGCGGCCGCCGAGATTTCCGGCCTGACTTTTGGCGGCATCCATCCCCCGGGGGGCGATTTCCAGCCGCCGGGCGACGCCGCTCTCGACGAAAGGCTCTGCCGCACGGCCCTACGTTTACGCCCCTTTGCCTTGCTGCTGGCAGTTACGATTTGCCTGGCGGCCGGCAGTTGCTGCCTCTGGAGCCTGTGGCAATTCTTCGGCACTGCGGCGCAGCGCGCTCGGGTTGGTCCCTGTGTCTGGGTGCCTGCGGTCTGATCGAGTCGGGCATCCTGGCCGCGGTCGCCATTCAGCTCTCGTTGCATGCCGGCCGGCTGGCCGGCCTGCGTCACAGCCGGCAGCCGGTTGTGCTGGAAAAGTCCCTGTCCGCGCTACGGCACTTTTGGCTACTGGCGGCAATCGCGCTGCTCGTGGGCTGTTGCTGATCGCCCTGCATCTGGCAACTTTGCCGGCGGCCGAGTCAGCCGCCGCGGCGATTGCTTAGCAAGGATTCAACCGCCATGAAGGTTTTCGCAACTGCAACCCGAGGATGCCAGCTCGTCGCCATCGCTGCTGGCGCGATCTGGGTGGTCTCCATCTTGCTGTCGCCGGCCCTGGCGGCGGCCGAACCGGCGGCGGATCCGCGCGTCGCGGGCTTGATCGATCGGCTGAAGCAGGGCGAATTCGAAGACCGGCGACGAGCGGCCGATGCGCTGGGCGATCTGGCGCCGCGGCGGCAATGGCGGTGCCGGCGCTGGTCGCGGCCCTCAAGGACGAGCACGTCGAGGTCCACTGGTACGCTCTCGATGCGCTCGGACGGATCGGCGCGGCTGCGCCGATGGCCGTGCCGGCACTTTCCGATGCGCTCGACCAACCCGCGCAGCAACCGGTACAGCCGGCGCGTGGCGGCCAGAGCGCTCGGCCGCTTCGGGGCGTCGGCGGTCGATTCGATCCCGGCGCTGGTTGCGGACCTCGATGCCGAAGACCACGAATTGGGCGTCGAAAGTGCTTTGGCTCTGTGGCGCGTGAACGCGGACCAGCACGCGATCGGCACTCTCACCCGGCTGATCGAGTCGGGTAAGGATCCGGCTGCATTTCACGCGTGCCTGGCGCTTGCAGAAATTGGCCCCGACGCACGAGCGTGCATCCCGACTCTGCTTGCGGCGCTCGCCGGCTCGGATGCCGATATCCGGCGGGCGGCCGCCCGGGCCTTGGGAGCCATCGGGCCCGAGGCATTGCTGCCGATCGCCGAGCGACTTGCCGATCGATCCGGCCCGCTCGACCTCGACGCCCGCACCAGCGCGGCCGATGCCCTGGGCACGATCGCCGACGAGGTTCGCCGGTCGACGTTCAATCGTAGCGGCGCGAGCCCCGACCAGATCACCGCCGCTCGCGCCCCCTTCGACGGGCAGGTGATTCCGGTTTTGTCGCAACTGTTGAACTCGGACGAACCGGCGCTCGGGCAGCATGCCGCGCGGGCTCTGGCCGCGGCGGGACTGGTGGCGCTGCCGGTTCTGGCCGAGGCGCTGTGCAGCGACCGGCCGCCGGTCCGCCAGGCGGCTGATCTGCGCTCGACGCGGTACAGCAGGCATCGCCGGACGGCAGCGACGTTGCCAATCGCTTTCGGCCGCAACTGCTGTCAGCCATCCCGGCTCTGAACCGAGCCCTGGCGGGCGATCGCGCGGCTCGCCAGGCCGCAGCCCGAACGTATGCCCTGCTTCCCATTCCGGGGACCGCGGAAACCATCGACCGTCTGCGCCGTGTGATCACGACCGACGACCTGGCGACACGTCACTACGCGGCCCAGCGCTCACGCGGTTCGAGAACCAGGGGCAAAACCGCTGACCCACCGCACCGTCCTGGGAAAAGCCTTGCTGGACGGGTGCGGGGAGCGCGAGTTAGCATGAGAGACAGGGCCCCGATTCAGGAACAAACGACCCACGAGAGACGCGCGGCCGATGAGCACCACGGAGTCGCTTCAAACCCAACTCGATCAGTTTCGGACCGAGTTCGCGGCTCTGCGCCGGCAGATCGCAGAAACCGTCGTCGGGCAGGAGCAGGCGATCGAGACCACTCTGATTGCCTTGTTGGCCGGCGGCCACGTGCTGTTGGAAAGCCGGCCCGGCCTGGGCAAGACCCGCCTGGCCCGCACCCTGGCGGCCGCGCTCGATCTTGATTTCCGGCGGATCCAGTTCACGGCCGATTTGATGCCGGCCGACATCACCGGTACTTACGTGGTGCTGGAGTCGCACGGCCAGCGGAAATTCGATTTCCAGCGCGGACCGATTTTTACGCAGGTACTGTTGGCCGACGAGATCAATCGCGCGCTCCGCCGAAAACGCAAGCGGCATTGCTGGAAGGGCTGGAAGAGCGGATCGTCACGGTGGCCAACCAGGACTACGATCTGCCGCGGCCGTTCTTCGTCATTGCCACACAAAGTCCAGAGGAAGCAGACGGGACTTTCCCGTTGCCGGAAACGCAACTGGACCGGTTCCTCGTCAAGTTGACCCTCGAATTCCCGACCGAAGCGGAACTCGACGCGATTGTGACCGCACGATCGCGCCGCCGGAGAGTGCGCAGCGCTGGCCGGCACGGGCGATCGGGTTTTGGAAATGTCGCGGCTGGCGCGGCAGATTTCCCTCGCGCCGAAATCGTTCGGTTCGCCAGCCGACTGGTGCTGGCGACGCATCCCGACCGGCCGTCCGCGACGCCCTTGGTAAAAAAGTTCGCCGGCCACGGCAGCAGCCCCCGGGGGGCCCAGGCGCTGGTGCTGATGGCCCAAGTGCGTGCCATCCTCAAGGGCGCGAATCGGTTGCGATTGAGGACATTCGCACGGCCGCAGTGCCGGCGCTGCGGCATCGCATCGCTTTGAATTACGCAGGCTACGCCGAAGGAGTCGATCCGGACGAAATGCTGAGAGAGGTGTTGGCCCGCGTAAGCGATCATGACGCTAAGTAATCTGCCAGCCGCCGAGTTTCACCAGCGCTGCCGGCGGCTTGCCGACTGGGCCGCACGCATGCCGGCCTGCGCTGGCTGGCCAGGCGGCAAGACGCCTTGGTAGCGCTTGACCGAACCGATTACGTGGCCGGCGACGACTATCGCCAGATCGATTGGAACCTTTGCGCCCGGCACGATGAATTGAGGACGTTTCCGCTGGCCCCCAGTGACAACCGGTTCGTTTATCTGCTGGTCGATTGTTCGCCAAGCATGGGCGCTGCCGATCCGACGAAATTCGCCGCCGCGCGCGACTGGGCGTATGGGCTGGCGTCGATCGCGCTGGCGGGCGGCGCCAGCGTGGGCGCGGCGTCGATCGCCCAGCACATCGAGACGGAATTGCCGCCAATCCGCGGCCGATGCCACGCTGCGGAACTGGACAGATTCTTCACTCCGCTGGCGGTCAGCGACGCGGCAACGGATCTGCATGCGGCCGTGCAGGAATTCCTGCTCTTGCGCCGCCCTGCGGGCTTGGCGATCGTGGTCAGCGATTTTCTCGATGGCGCGGGTTTGCGCCGGCGCTCGACTTGCTGCGGGAGGCGCGCTTCGAGCCACTTCTTGCACGTGGTCTCGCCGCAAGACGCCGAGCCCCGCCTGCGGGGTGCGATCGAGTTGCAGGATGCCGAAACCGGCATCAAACGGCGACTGGTCGTGGGAGCAGCCGACTTGCGCCGGTACCGGAGGCACTTCGCCCGGTTCTGCGCGTTGCTCGAAGGCTACTGCTGTCGCCATCAGCTTGGCTGGCTGCGAATCGACACGGCAGCCGGTGTCGACGTCAACCTCCGGCAGATCATGCGGCCGGGCATCTGGTCCTCGCGATTCCGGCGGCGCGTATGACGCTGTTGCATCCCACGATGCTGCTCTGGGGATTGTTGGCGATTCCGCTGATCTTGCTGAGCGTCGTGCGGCGCAGTGTCCGGCACACGGTTTCCAGCGGACTCGTGTGGGATGCGGTGCTGGCCGATCGCACCCGGTTCGAGCCTGCGCGACGACCCCTCCGCCTGGCGCTGCGGGTTGTGGTGCTGGAAATGCTCGTAATCGCCGCCGCGGATCCCAGGCTGGACTCGAACAATGCGGAAGTCCTGATCCTGGTGCTCGATGTATCGGCCAGCATGCAAACCCAGGCGGTCGGCGGTTCTCGTTTCGACCAGGTTCGCGCCTCGTGCGCCGGGCGGTCGACGATCTACGCCCAGGTCAGCGGATGGCGCTGCTCTGTGCCGGCAGTGCGACCCGGGTCGACTGTGCCCTGACTGGCGAGCGCAGGCGGTTGCGAGCCGCACTCGATGCGGCTTGCCCCACGGACGGCACGGCCGACCTCACTGCGGCGGTCGCCGTGGCCGAGGATTTGATCTCCCCTGCGCAGCGTGGGCGGATCATTGTAGCGACCGACCGCGCCGACTTCGCGCCTGGCCTGCGCGGCCGGGCGGCCGGCATCGAAATCTTCGCGGCTGACGCGGCAGCCGAAAACGTCGGCGTCACTCGCTGCGAAATCCGGCCCCGACCAAACGATCCGACCAAATTGGAATTGCTGATCGAGGTGCTCAATGCCGGCTCCCGCCCTGTGGCGTGCCCGCTGGCGATCGACTATCGCGGCGCACCGAGTCATGCGGTCAAAGCTCGAAATCGGCCCCGGCGCGGCGACCCGCAGGATCGAGTCGATCGACGATCCGCAGGGCGGATTATTGGTGGCCCGACTGGATCATGCGGACGCCCTGGCGGCGGACAACGTGGCGGCGGTTCAGGTTCCCGTGCGGCGGCGCACGCGCGTTGCGCTTGTTTCGCCCGGCAACCGCGCGGTCGAAGCGGCTTTGGCCAGCCTGCCAGGAATCGAATTGAAGGTTCTGAGCGAGGCGCCGGACACCGCACCGCCGGCCGATCTGCTGGTCTGGGACGACAAAGTGCCGGCGCGCCTGCCGCCCGGGCCGAATCTGGTCCTGGCGCCCGGCACGATTTGCGACCTGTGGACGTTGGGCACAGCCGCGATCGGCAGCGCGGTGGTCGTCGAACAGGTCGAGTCGCCGCCGGTGGCCCACGTCGACTTCACCGAAGCCGTCCTCGAGGATCCCATCCGGTTGAATTTCCTGCTGCCCGCTCGCTCACTGGTCATCAGCAGGGCGGGCGACCCGATTTACAGCCTGCTCGAGCGCGCGACCGGAGACGTGCTCGTCTTGCACGTCCGCATCGACAAGACCGACCTGGCTGCCCGGGGTTCGCTGCCAATCTTGTTTGCCGACGCTTTGCGCTCATTCGGGCTCAGTGCGGCGCGCTACGAGCCGGCTGTAACGACGGCCGACATGGTTTCGATCCGACCGTCAGACGCGGTGCGCCGCCTGATGCCGCCCAGTGGCCAGGAGCCCATTGATCGGCGGCTTGAGGTCGAACCTCGACAAGGCGTCGTGGGTCCTTTGGATCGGGTCGGCTTGTGGCAGATCGTGTCGACGGCCGAAAACTCGAACGGAAATCCCGCGCCGCCGGCCGCGATCGCTAGTCAGTTGACGGATCGGCTGGAGACCGATGCCAGCGCAGCCCGCAGCGGGCAGGGCAGCTCGGCCGATTTGAATTTCGGGGCGGGTGAATGGACCTGGCCGATCCGGCTCGATGGCCCGCTGTGGCCCGGCCTGGTCGTGTTTGCGCTAGCGCCGTGGGCCGTCGAAAGTTGCCTGGGCCGGTGGCCGAGTGGAGATCGATGAAACCGGCTTTCGCAGGGCGTGCGAGCAGCCGATCAACGGCCGCTCCGGCGTTGACCCTTGGCCGCGGGAAGCGGTATCATGGTGCGTGCGTCGAAGATGGTGGTTGTAGCTCAGTTGGTTAGAGCACCAGATTGTGGATCTGGGGGTCGCCGGTTCAAGTCCGGTCAGCCACCCGTAACGAGACAAAGGTCGTCGGAGGCTGTTCCGGCGGCCTTTTTCTCTGCGCTTAGCCTGGCCCCATCTGCAATGATGTCAAAGGGTTGGCGAAATCTGGGCGTGAACTGGCCGACTTTCCAGGAGCAGTTCGAGACTACGAAATTCAGCAATTGCCGTTTTTTCACGCGCGTCCTGACGCTCGAAGAGTTCCCCATCGTGGTTGGCGAGTTCCAGAAGCGGTACGCCCTCCTCCAGATAGCTCTGGTCAGCGTCTTGATGTTGTTCGATTACCCGCAGGATCTCGCGCTGCTCGCCCCGCCACGCGGCCGACTCCTGGTCGAAGACCCAAGTCGACGTTGGGCCGGTCGCTTACTCTTCCCGATACGGCTTGTGGTCCTTGTAGAGGGCCAGGCGTTGCTTGGCTCCCTTCACCAACTCGACGTCGTCCGAAAATAGCTCGATGGCTTTTTGCTGCCATTTGATCGCCGAGTCAAAGTCGCCTGCCTCAGCGTACGCTGCACCGAGGGTGTCGAGAATGTTGGCATTCTCCCATAGGGTCAATTCGCAGCCTACAGTCGCGAGCTCGATCGCCTCCGTGCCGCTGCGACACCGTTCATTCGGGCAAGTCGCTTTGATCCATGCAGCAAAGTTGTAATTGTCCGCATCAGTGGAATCGAGGCGGATCGCTTCTGCAAGATCGGCTGTGGCCTTGCCGAAGTCCCGCTTATAGATCCAGGCCCAGGCACGGCCACTGTAAACGTCTGGATTGATCGGCCTGAGGCGAAGTGCTTCGCTCAGGTCAGCGATTGCTTTGTCGTAGTCACGCTTGTAGAACCAGGCAACGCCACGGGCGCGGAATGCGTATGCATCATTAGTGTCAAGGCGAATGGCTTCATCGTAATCAGCGATTGCTTTGTCGCGGTTTTTCTTGCAGGACCAAGCAAAACCACGGAAATCGAAGAATTCGGCGACTCTCGGATCGAGAGCAATGGCTTGATCGTAATCGGCAATTGCTTTGTCGTAGTCCCCCTTCTGCAACCAACCGTTTCCATTTTCGTAGAAAGTAATTGCAGAAGAAGGGTCAGTGACTGCGGCGACATTTCGGCCGGCCAGTAAGAGGCCAGCGATCGCGGCAGTGCCGATCATGGCTTGTTTGAGGCTGGATTGCATCATCGCCGTATTGTAGCCGCCCCCCGGCACCGCGGAACCAGCGGCGGCTATGAGTGCCTCATGATCGCGTGCCGGCCCGTCAGGGCGGGGCGGGCGGAATCGCCACCGCCACCAGTAGCGTCCGCAGGGAAAACGCAAACCAGCGGCGGCGGGGAGTTGCGTCCGTCATGGTCCGTCCTGCTGGACCCGATTCGAGACTGCAACAGCCAGGGCTCTCCTGCGCAGCCATCTACCCAGCCAGATTAAGCCCAGAAAAACTGTGCCATTGAAGGCAAAGGCGGCGAGCATGAAGCCCGTTTCCTCCCCTCGAATTGCATGAATCAGTGGAGTGAAGGTCATTGGACCATAAACCAAGACGGCCAGTACGAGCACCGCAGTGCCAACCCACGAAGAACTCTTCCGAGCGATGGGCTCCGCCTGTCTCGTGGGAGCACGATAAGGATTGCTTTCGTCCATTCCGCCAATCATAGCCACCCGGGGCTACAGGAAGTTAGGCCGAGACTTGAGGATCACGTGCTTCCCATTCGTGCTGCTGGGAGCGTTCCTTCTCAAGCACTCGGTGCTCAGCAATAAATACGGGGACATAGAGGGCGAGCAATAGAGCCCAGAAAGCAATTAGGAGACATGTTTCAACGCGGGTGATCTTGCGGCGCTGGATCATCCATGTGATCCAGCCAATGCCGAGCGCGTAGCGGAGCATAAAACATTAGGCTGCCCAGAGTGCCATCTGGTAGCAGATCGACAATTTGTGCGAGAATTAGCAGACGTTCGACCATGGGCGTACAATAGGCCACCGGTGGCGGACTCGGATTCTTGGATACGTTTCCTGCCTACGCAGCGATCATGGGCAAAATTGACTTTGCTAACACGTGCGGGCATTGCTTGCTTGGCCCATTTGAGGAAATCGACGCTCTCAACTAGCGACAAATAGAGTGCATTGTCGAAGGCATTCGGAATCTTTCCGCTGCCGCTGCCGTCGCGTCCGTCGCCGGGATTGTCTGCCGCATACCTTGTGGCCCACCGATAATGTTTGCCAAGTATTGGCTGTTTAGACGCTGTTTCAAAACCGATTGTTTAACCGCGCGACGCGATTGACACACAGGATCGCTGCGGCCAGTTCGTGAAAGGCTTGGAAGTGTTCGCCGCGACGTTCGTAGCAGAGCCTCAGTCGTCGGAAGTTGCCGAACCAACTAAGCGTGCGTTCGACGACGTAACGAGTCTTACCCAACCCGCTGCCGTGCGGTTGGGCTTTGCCCAGCGGGGCGAGGATCGGCTTGATCCCCAGCCATTTAACGAGCGTCACCAGGTCGGCCGAGCCGTAGCCGGCATCGCCTTGCGACGCCTGGGGCTTCGTGCGTCGCCGCCCGCGCCGTCCAGCGATGGGCGGCATGTTGACGACCAGTGGCAAAGCAACTTGGTCATCGCGAGTATTGGCGGGCGTCGTGATCACCACCAGCGGAATGCCCGTGGCATCCGTCAGAACGTGCCGTTTACAGCCGGCTTTCGCGCGGTCCGTCGGGTTCGGACCCGGATGCGCCCCCCGAAAACTGCCCGCACACTCGCGCTGTCGATCACGGCTCGTTCCAGGTTGATCGCTCCAGCCTTGCCCAGCAAGTTGAGCAATAGTGCATGGAGCCGTGACCACACTTCGAGTTGGGTCCATTCGGCGAATCGACGCCAGCACGTGCTGCCGCTGCCGCAATCCATCTCGGTGGGGAGCGTTTGCCAGGGAATGCCGGTTCTGAGCACGAACACGACACCCGTGAACGCCTGCCGATTGGTCACCCGTGGCCGTCCCCCCTTGGGCGACGGCTCCGGTTCCGGCGGCAGAAGCGGTTCGATCTGTTGCCACAACTCATCCGATACAAGCTCCGCCATGCGTAGGCCTCCTTGCGTTACGCGACGGCGGAATAGTAGTCAATCAATTCGGGTTTTGAAATAGCGTCTTAGTTCGACTTTTGCAGTTTTTAGGGTGCTGAAAACTGGTCTGCGTGAATAGTGCGAGCCTCCGGCACAATGCTTGGGACATCACTCTCAGGCATCGAGCAAGGAGGCTCACGATGGAACTTGTATCCGGTTTTGTGCAGTTGTTGCAAGGTTTGTCCGCCAGGATGACCGCGCCGACCTTCGTGAGTTTGACGACGATCGTGACCGGCTGGGTATTTGCCAACCGGCGGACGGTCACGCGGATGATCCTGGCGGCCGGCGATAGTGGCGGAGAAACATTTCTCCTCGTATCACCGTTTGTTCAGCGCGGCGCCGTTGGTCGCTGGACGCCGTGGGGATGGCCGTGTTCGCGCTGATCGAGCCCTGGTTCTGGGAGGCGAGGTGCTGCTGGCGACTCGATGACACGCTGGCTCGCAAGCGCGGCCTGAAAATGTTCGGCACGGGCATGCACCACGATCCGCTGCTCTCCAGTCGCGGCCAGGCGATTATGAACTGGGGGCACAGTTGGGTCGTGCTCGGGGTGATCGTCGAATTGCCGTTCCGCCGGGGCCACTACTACTGCCTGCCGATCTTGTTCCGCTTGTACCTGAACAAGAAGATGCGCCCTGAAGCACCGCCGCGTCTATCGCACGCGTCCTGAACTGGCGGTCGAAATGCTGGAGCTGCTGTGCAGCACCGGAAAAACAGCGGCGTTTTCACGTCGTCGCGGATAGCGCCTACGGCGGACAAAGCGTGCTTGAACTACCTGCCAAACAACTGCGACCTGACCAGCCGGTTGCTGTTGGATGCGCGGCTGTACGGCCCGCGGCCTGCGCGCGAAAGCGGGACAGCCAGGTCGGCCTCGCAAGCGGGGCCGCCGATTGCCCTCGCCCAGCAGATGCTGGCTGGCCGCTGCCGCCGCGTGTCGCTGGCAATCTATGGACGGACCGAAGAAGCTCGCTTGGCTGACTGCGAAGTCGCCGGTGTCCATGCCGCGCCTGAGCGACCGTTGTGCGTGGTGGCGGTCGACCCGCTCAGCGGCGGACGCGGACGACAAGCTTTTTATTCGACGTGTCATGAGGCTTCGGCCGAGCAAGTGATCGGCCTGGTACGCCATGCGCTGGAGTATCGAAGTCATGAATCACGACAGTAAACAACACCTCGGGTTCCAAGAGCCGCAAGGATGGACGCGCCGAGGCAGTCCAGCGCACCGCGCCGCTGGCCATGCTGCTGTACAGTTGATCGTGTTGTGGTTCGCGCGGGAAGGTCATCGCCATTACCAGCCGCTCAATGCCCGTGGTACACGTCGAAGGCAGAACCCTCGTTCGCCGACATGCTCGGCACCCTCCGCCGGCACAGTGTACGACAACACTTTTTGACCTTGGCCCTGGCAGGCCCAGGATCGCGAAAAATCAAACAACTACTGGAAAACGCGGTCGCCCTGGCGGCGTAAAACTGCAAAAGTCGAACTTAGTGGTGGAGCAACGGACCTCCCGGTGTACTTCAGTAAGCCGCACTCGACGAGAGTGCGACTGTTGGCCTCATTGTAGCCGACGCTTGGCACCGCAGAACCATCCGCCGCCGTGCCCCCGCTCGCGTGCCGGCCGGTCAGGGCGGGGCGGCCAGAGGAGCGGACGGCTTTGGGGCTGCACTTCGCCCAAAGCCGGCAGTCGCCTCAAAGACTGTCCGATTTGCCGCGAAGCTGCGTAACATGTAGCGATCGTAATGCGGGCTCGCCCGATGGAGTCTGCGACGACGACACCGTTCGGGCATCGCGAGCCGCCTCGGGCGCATTTCGTGTGGTATTCTTTGATTGACCGCCTGCCTGCCGCCCACCCCTACCAGACACGATGCCTTCTGTCTGCTCATCCACCACGGATCGCGCTTGCGCATCGATCGACGCTTGGCTGCTGGGTCCTGCTGGCGGTACTGGCACTCAGCGGTTGCACCTCGGGCAGCCGTTCGAGCCAGGTCGTACTTTTTTCCACCGCGCGTCGCCGGGCGTCGCCGGACGCTGTCGCGGCACAGATCACGCTCGGGCAGGCTCAAGAGTTGGACCGCGACGGGCAAGACCGCGCGGTCGATCTTTACTATCTGGCCGCGGTTCAGGCCGAACAATGTCTCCAACAATTCGCCGCAGCTCCGGGCGGCGCCGTTTGCCTTCGACTGGTGTTTACCGTCAGGCCCTGGCCGGTTTGATCGATGCCGGGCAACGGTATCCGGCGGCCTTGATCCGCGGCGACAATTGATCCTGGTCGAGGGAGGCGACGCGCGTCGTGCCCATCCGCTATTTTGGCTTTGCCTGGCGGCCCGACGAGTTCTCGCGGCTCACGTCCGCCGAACATCTGGAAAGCCACGAGATTGCCCATCATTACGCGTGCCCGGGCCTCGGGCTGCCGCTCGTGGGCGAGCGCATCGCCGCTTGTCCGCAGGAAACCTTCTTCCGCGCCTTGGCAACCGTTTGCCGTGACAGCCGTGTTGCGACCTGTCGCCGATGGTGACGTCGGGCGGGTGCGGCGGACAAGTGTTGGAACTTTACAATCCGTTGGCGTTCGATACGGTGGTCTGGGGCGGCGTTCCGCACCCGCTGGCGCGCGATCTGACGGCCCCGTTGGCGGCGATCGTCAACGAGGCTCCGCGGCAATACCTGCGTGGGTTCACCGCGCCGACCGACACGTCGGTGCAAGCCGCAGCTTGTTGCTGATCGAACCCTATCAGCGTGGCAAGATTCCGGTGGTCTTCATCCATGGGCTGTACTCGGATCCGATCACCTGGGTCGACATGGTCAACGAGCTGCGCGCCCAGTCGGACCTGTACGATCAATTTCAGTTTTGGATGTTTCGCTATCCGACCGGCGGCGAGGTGTTGGAGTCGGCCGCGGTGCTGCGGCAGAGATTGCAGCTTGCCCGCGACACGTTCGATCCCCAACACACCGACCCGGCTCTGGACGCCATGGTGTTGGTCGGGCATAGCCTGGGCGGACTGGTGTCCGAGATGCAGATCACCAGCTCGTACGACCTGCTGTGGCGCGAAGTGGCCGTGCAGCCGTTCGGCGCGCTGCGGCGCGTCCACCGAGTTGCAGGAACGTTTGGCGCCGCGAATTCTTTTTCGAGCCGGTGCCGATGGTCAAACGGGTCGTATTCATCGGCACTCCGCACCACGGCAGCGGATTGGCGCGGCGGCTCGCGGGCTGCGTCGGGAACGCCCTGGTCAGTTTCGGATACGGCCGAGAACGACGAATACCGGCAACTCATGGACCAAAATCGCGACGTTTTCAAGCCGATGCGTCCAGCGACACCAACCCACGACGATCGACTTGCTCGATCCGGAAAGTCCCGTTCCTGCAGGCTCTGGCCCAGATGCCGGTGAATTGCGCGACGCACCTGCACTCGATCATCGGCACCGGCGGCATCAGCCTTTGGGAGCCGGGCGACGGCGTGGTTCCGGTTTCGAGCGCCCGAGCACTGCGGCGACAGCGAGTTGTTCGTCCCCGCCAAACACGAGAAGCTGCATCGGCATCCCGCGTCGATCCCAGAAGTCGCCCGGATTCTTGCGGCTGCATGCCGCCGAGGTGGATCAGGCAACCGCCTGCCGCCGGGCTCGTTGATCCAAGGCCGAGGTCGCTGCACACTAAGCGTTTTTCATTTCTTTCTCAGCGGAACAGCGATCACCACCACGAACAGGGTCCGCAGCGAATACGTCCAGTGGCGGCGGGGAGGGGTCATCATGCCACCCAATAGACGACCTTGGAGACAACCTGTCCGTCTCGCACCAGGGCCACGCCACCTATCGGAATGTCCCGCTTGGAGGGCGGCTGGAAGTGCCAAAGTTCATCGCTCGGCACCATCTTGGCGAGCAACCGATCCCAGTCATCTTTCAAGCTGGGGGTGTACGTCTCAGCCATCTCCGCCTGAAGATCAGCACGCTTCGTTAGCCAGCTTGCATCCATTCCCATAATCTACCCTGACGCCGAGGCGAAGAGAGTGGGCCTTGGCCACGATACTATCCGTCCTTCGGGCCGTGGAACCAGCGGCCGCCGCGCCCGACGATCGCGTGCCGGCCGTCAGGGCGGGGCGGAATCGCCACCGCCACGAATAGCGTCCATCGCGTGAAGCGGGGCCAGCGGTGGCGGGGAACGGTCATGGGGCGATCTCTTTGATTCTTTCCAGGCCCTCCACTCCGAGATAATCCTTCAGCGCAGACCGGCCTTTCGGCCTTGGGCTATCATCAGTGGAAATCCACAGCGTCCCATCTCGGAATTCGAAATACCTTTTCTCCTCCTTCTTCCGGCGTTCACCATTTACCGGCGTAATGAGGATCTGCCTTGGATCTTGACGAAGATCGAGTCGATAGCGATACACTTTCATCCATTCGACGACGTGGTCATAATCTCCGCGCTTCGCTTCCGGGGCTGCTTGCCGAGAAATCACCAAGATATCGCCGTCGAACGTAAATATCGCCGTACCCACGCTCTGATACGTAGCGGCCTTAAGCTGCCACTTGCCACTGAGTTCGTATTCTGCCTTCTCGTCGTCACTCAGCTCGCGGATTGGTTTTTGGTTGGGGTCGCCGGCAAGAATAGCGACCGCGTCAGCCTGCATGAACACGAACGACAGGAGCAGCACCCAAGCGTTTGCGTTCATGGTCATGGCTCCGGTTTCGGTGGCGCTGATTCACAGGTAGCCCGCGCCCCCAGTCTACCGTGTGCCGTGAAAAGGTGTTGGTTTTCAGCGGGTGCAAGTCCCGCCCGGCAACTGGTCGCTCCAGCCGGTAGCAATCGGAGCGATGGGGCCGCGGCACCAGCGATCGCGAGTGCCCTACGATCGCCTGCCGGCCGTCAGGGCGGCTCGGCGGACTGTTGGTGGCCGACTGCAGCTGCAAGCTTGGCAGTGTCCACGCCGCGGAAATAATGCTGCTGGTCGGTCCGAAATGCCAGTTCGCGGTCGTCAATCGTATACACCCCAATGTCGACGACTTGTCCCGAATGCATCTCACAACGCAGATTTCCAAGGACGGCCCATTTGGCCGGGGCGGGATCGACGATCCCCTCTGAAAGCGCCGACAGAACCAACGGAATTCTCTCTTGCGAGATGTTCGTTTCGGCCTCCTGAGAAGTGAACGTCATGCGAGCGACATTGAAACTTGCTGCGGAAAAGTGCGCCGGTGGATCACTGCGCGACGGAATGCATGTCGCGGAAGCGGTTGTCAGCAACAACGCCGCCACCGCCACCAACAGCGTCCGCAGACTGGAGGAGAGCCAGCGACGGGGAGGGTTCATCAGCAATTTGCCCCATCGATCAATGTCTTGGCAATCCAGATCACGACGGCTGTGCCAGCGATCAAAAGGAATACGGCCAGAGCCACCTCCGCCGGCGATTGAGCGAAGGGGTCTTTTGAACCCCGACTCAGCGGCTTCCGTTCGGTGATGGGCCCCATATCCTCATCCATGCCCTAATCATAACCCAGCGGCCGGTCGGGGAGCCACGTCAGCGTGTCGTCGCCCGCGGCACCGCGGAACCGGCGGCGGCGAGTGCCCCCCGATCGCCTGCCGGCCGGTCAGGGCGGGGCGGCCTGAGGGCACTCGTCATCTTGGCACGCTGCCAGCCGCTTAGTCACGTTTCCGCCCAGGCGGTAGTGAGTGATTACCGTTTGCAGGTCGGGGGGCGGCTCAACCGCAGTCGCCGATTAGGGTTTTGGTGGCCCAAAGCGACGGCGCACGATCCTGAGTAGCGGATCAGCTGGCAAATCTACAACCTCATTAAAGAAACATTCGTCGTACCTTTCCCGCCAATCGCTGAACTCGCACACCGTGGCCTCGGGGAATGCTTTACGGGCTCGGCACAAGTCGTCGAACTTCGGACTAACCTTCGCCAGGCGAATCACTGCCACACGCTTGTCCCCGAGCATCTTGCGCACCCACGGAAGCGGCGCAACAGGTCCGATTTCTCGCCCGGCGATTAGGAAGAAAGTCGATTCGGAGTCCACCACATCGACGCCAGTGCCTTCGGACCTCATTCGACCCAGAATCTCACGCCGTTCGGCGACGAGTTTGGCGTTGGAGGAAATCCAGTTTGCGATCGATATGGCCGCTGCGAACGCCGTCACCACCACGAACAGCGTCCGCAGCGAAAACCGCAGAAAGCGGCAACGGGGCTTGATTGGCGTATCGGCCATAGTGTCATCATAGCCCACGTTCGGCGCTGCGAAACCAGCGGCGGTGAGTGCCCCACGATCGCGGGCCGGCCGTCAGGGCGGGGCGGGCTAATCGCCACCGCCACGAACAGCGGCCGCCATGTAAAGGGCCAACGGCGGCGGGGAACGGTCATGGGGCGGTTTGAAATCGGAATCGACAGACTAATAGATGGCTGATATGTCGCTCCGACGTCGATGCGCATCGGGACGTATCAGTTCATGTCTTGCCACCTCGGCCCGGACAATCGTTTGATTGAATTGGCAGTGGATGGCCCTAGGATAAGATGGAGGCCCGACCCGTCCGGAGCCGGCTCCATGCACTTCATCCTGGCGACCATAGGCACCGACGGGGACGTCTTCCCTCATGTCGGGCTCGGAGCTGCGCTGCACGCCAGCGGGCACAGAGTCACTCTGGCCGCACCGGAAACCTACCGTCCCCCAGCCCAGGCCCTCGGGATCGAGTTCTGCTCGCTCGTCGGGGTCGCCGAGGCGGACCGAATGTTGGCCGATCCGGACCTCTGGCGCCCCTTCCGGAGCGGGATGATGATGGCCCGGTGGGGCGGCCCGATGATCTCCCGCCAGTACGAGGCGCTCGCTGCCCTTGCCTGCCAGCCGGACAGCGTGCTCGTTGCCAACCCCGGCGTTCTGGCCGCCCGCCTGGTCCAGGAGAAGTTGGGCGTTCCGACGGCCTCCCTGCTCCTTCAGCCCGGCCTCCTCCCGAGCAGCACTGCACCGCCCGAGATGCCAGGCGGCGCCACCATCCCGGCGTGGCTCCCCCATCCTTTCCGGCGCTTCTATTGGCTCGCAGTCGATGCCGCCGCGTACGCACTCGTCGCCCCGACGCTGAACCGGGTTCGAGGCCGTCTGGGATTATCCCCGGTCCGCCGGGTCTTCCGCTGGTGGCTGTCCCCGGACCTGGTGATCGGACTCTTCCCCGGTTGGTATGCGGCCCCCCAGCCCGATTGGCCGCCACAACTCCGCCTCGCCGGGTTCGGTCGGTTCGACGGGCCGCGGGGAGAATTGTCCGCGGATGTGCGGAAGTTCTGCGCGGAGGGGCTTCCGCCGATCGCATTCACCTTCGGAACCGGGATGACACATGCGGCCGGCTTCTTCCGTGCGGCCGTGGCAGCCTGCGACGCACTCGGTGCGCGGGGCCTCCTCCTGACGAAGTACCCCGACATGATCCCGCCACACCTGCCTCCCCAGGTGCGTCACTGTGCCTTCGCACCATTCCGCCAACTGCTCCCGCTCTGCGGGTCGGTCGTCCATCACGGCGGTGTCGGGACCACCGCGGCCGCCCTGGAGGCGGGATGCCCGCAACTCGTCCTGCCGCTCGCGTGGGACCAACCGGATAATGCCGCCCGAGTGACCAAGCTGGGGGCAGGCTTGGCACTCGGGTCGCGGCGTCGGAGCAGCGGGCACATGAGTCACGCCCTCGCCCGACTGAGGGCTCCAGAATTCGGCGAACGGTGCCGGACGATCGCGAGTCAAGCCGGCGGAGAGAACGGGTTGGAGGCGCGGCAAAGTGGGTGGAGGAATTGGCGGGGATGGCGAAGAGGTAGGAGTCTCCGAAGAACATCGCCGCCGGCGAATCTCAATGGCCGCAGCGTGGCGAAGCCGGTTGCTTGCCAGCGTCACGGGTATGGTCGCAATGCTGCTCCCCCGGCACCACCAAACCAGCGGCGGCCAGTGCCCGACGATCGAGTGCCTGCCGTCAGGGCGGGGCGGCCGGAGTCGCCACCACCATAGACAGCGTCCGCGGCGTGAAGGACTATCAGCGGCGGCGGGGAGCGGTCATGGGGATGCTTTTCGTTTTAGGACAATAAAGGTCGGACCAGCGCTCTGCGTTCTCAGCGCCACGATCTCAACCTCGGAGCCGGGAACGCCCCGATGGAAAACGGGCCGTCCCCCAACCGTGCCGGACACAGATGCACCCAGCGAGGGCGCACACATGATGATAACGACCTGATATGGTCCCGGCCGATCCGGGCCTTGGAGCACTTCCCATTCCCGAAACGGCTGAAGCAACTGGGGCAGGTCTCGATAGACCGGCGGTGACTCCCTAAGAGACCACTTGACGATGCCCAGGACGATCCCGATAACGGTCGCCAGAATTAGCAGCGTCCGCAAACTGAATCGCAGGAACCCGCGACGGGGCATTGGGGAGGCTTCGCCCATTGTGTCAGTCTACCCGAGCAGCGGGGCGGGGAGCCACTTCAGCGTGTCGTCGACAATGGGGGCCAGCCAAACCACCCGCCGCCGCGTGCCCCCGCTCGCCTGCTGGCCGTCAGGGAGGGGCGGGCGGGATCGCCACAACGACGAACATCGGCCGCCGGCCGAATGACCAGCGGCGGGGAGCGGTCACGGGGCGTCTGGCGTCTGGACTGGGTCGCGAGGTGGCGGCGGACCATCGACCGCCACCGTACGAATGCGGAAGACGAGTGGCCTAAGGTCACCGGAGTTAGGCCACCCGGCGCCGCCAGTACCACCAAAAGACGAGCGCAATGCCGATGACGATGACCAGATGTTCGAGCCCCATTGGTAGACCTCAGGCGCGGTGGCGCTTGGGCTCCGTTTCCTGAGGTCCCCTTTCAAACCGGACGTGCGGATTTCCCGCATCCGGCTTACCGATGGTCTTCTCATGCAGCATACGCGCCTCCAGGATAGCGTATTGTACCCAGCAACCGATAAAGACCGTGTTCTTCGACCAGCCGGCTGTGCGGCCACTCGCAGACATTAAATGGACGACCGCCGGGTCGCCACCGTCGTTGACCACCACGGAGGATCAGCAGCCGTACTAGCCGTCGATACACGTAGTCGTCAATCTGGTTGAACTTGCCGGAGGCATTGCCCGTCCGAAAGTAGCCACCCCATCCTCGGAGCACCGGGTTCAGCTTCCCGATCACTTCGCGGATGTCCTTCATGCCCGCCCATCGTCGCGATTCGGTAAGATCATGGATTCGGCTACGAATGGCTTTCATCGCCCGAGGAGACGGCCATCGAAACAGATAGAGCTTTCCCTTGAAATAGGAACGCACGATCCGCAGGTAGCACCCCAAGAACGTGAAGCCTTCCTTGCCTAACCCCAGTTCGACCAACCGCGTCTTGGTCGGATGCAGTTGCAGGTGTAACAAGGCCATGATCTCGCACACCCTGGCCAGGGCCTGTTCGGCCTGGGCACGAGAACGGCAGAGGATGACGAAGTCATCGGCATACCGCACAAGTTGCCCAAGATGAGCACAGGTCGTTGTCCAGATACGATCCAGGTCGTTGAGGTATATGTTGGCCAATAGCGGCGAAATGACACCTCCCTGCGGGGTGCCCGCAGTCGTCGTTCGCACCGCCCCGTCCTCCATCACCCCGGCCCGCAACCACTGTCGCAGCAGCTTGAGCACTCGCCGATCTGAGATACGAGCGGCCAGCTTCTCCAGCAGGAGATCCTGGTCGATCGCGTCGAAGAAGCCCTGGATATCCGCGTCCACTACGTGATAGTGGCCTTGGCCACCCGAGATTCGGATGGTCTCCAGTGCTTGCGTGGCGCTTCGACACGGACGGAAGCCATAACTACATGGCTGAAAGTCCGCTTCGAAGATCGGCTCTAGCACGATCTTCGCCGCCATCTGCACCACGCGATCTCGAACCGTCGGAATACCCAGCGGCCGCTGCTTGCCGTCTGGCTTCGGAATGTACCTTCGCCGCACCGGTTGCGGCCGATACGTCCCCGCACGGAGTGTGGCTTGCAATTCCGAGAGGAATGCTGCCACGCCTTGCTGTTCGATCATCGACAGCGTGACGCCATCGATGCCGGCAGCCCCTTTGTTGCTACGTACTCGCTCCCATGCCTCCAGCAGAACGTCACTCCGCCAGATCCGGTCGTAAAGCGCATGGAAACGACGCTCCCGCTTGCGCTTGGCCGCGATGTACAGCCGACGCTGGAGTTCTCGCACTTTTTCAGGGGGGTTGTTGGGTCTTGCGACCATGCCCTCGCGCTTACCTCCGTACCTCGGCACGACCAAAGCAGAGCCCCTTCCCTCGACCGGCCTTGTCGGCCGGCGTCACCGGTACTATGAGCCCCTCGGACTCCCGCCCAGCACGATTCCACTTCACCATCGGCTTATAGGAACCGCCTTCACCCGACGTGGGTCGCCGGGACGGGTCTCTCCTGTTCCGTATCGGGCTGTTGTTCACGTGCCGTCCTCCGTACCCCGTGGGCGTCCTGCATCCCTCCGGTTCTTGCAGATGCAGTCTATTGCCTTCGCCGTGGCATGATCGGCTCGGCCACCCATCCCTTTCGGGCTCTTATGTCACGAGGCTGCAAGGTTCACTTAATGTTCGGCCCGCGAACTCGCTTCCCTCAGGGAGGCCATACGGCCTCCTCAGGGCTTTCGACATCCCGCTCGGGCGACAGGTTCTCACCTCCCGCCTGGGATCTGCTACACGGCGCTCCGGCGCTTAACGCGACGGGACTTTCACCCGCTAGTCCGATACAGCACGATCCGCCACCCTTGTGCGTGGTGAATCAGTCAGGACGCAACATGCGGTTCATTTTAGCCGCAGCGCGTGACCGTGAAACCACCGGCCGCGGGGCCCCCCGCTCGCCTGCCGGCCGTCAGGGCGGGTCGGGCTAGCGGCCGAGAGGCCGCGGAACCAGCGGAGGCGGCGGTAAGAGGGAGTTCACGGCCGTCGGAGCCGCTGCGGAACCGCGTGCCAACGGTGACTCCCGCCGATCTACGATAGCCACCTCAGGACCGATTTGGTGACCGTCCACTTCCCGTCCCGCTTTTCGAGGACGTAAAAATAGCCGGACGCACTCAAGCCATTCGAGAACTCCGAACCATGGACATTTACCTCGTCATCGGACATCCACTTGACATGGACAACCGTTAACCGCAATGCCGGCTTTCCGCTTGCAGCGTCAGTTAGTTTATTCGTCGGTGGAGTAATTTTGCCATCAGACTGCTTCCCGAGGGAGACTTTCAGATCCTTGAATCGCTCCAAGAATTCTTCTGTAGGATCGACGGACTGCTTTTCCTCATCGACTAGCCTCAGTAAATAGAATTCGGATTTGTGGCCTGCGATTTGGTGTTGGAACACGGCCTCGCGAATGTCGTCCTCCTGCCCCTTGCGCATCATCTTCCGCGCGACAGCGCGTATGTTGGCAACAGCAGCAGGAAGAGCAGGGCGAAGGTTTTCATGGCCGTCGGGCCTTTCTTGTCGGGGCGCAAGCGACCTTTATTCTATCCGCTCCCGCGGGCCGTGAAACCACCGGCCGCCGTGGTGCCTGACGATCGCGTGCCGGCCGTCGGGGCGGGGTGGCCTTACCGACCACCGGACACCGCGAAACGAGCGGCGGCCACAGTCCTTGACGATCGTGAGCCGGCCGTCAGGGCGTGCGGAGCTGCCGGATCAAAGGGTACTAGCTCAGGAAGGACCGGTCACTCAAAGGGATCACCGCCTGGCGGCGGTGCGAACGGTTTTGTCGGCCAGTTTGAAATCGGACCGAGAACGTTTTCCATTTCGGACCGGAGATAGTCTGGCTCGGACGGCCACTCGAATTCGGCCTCAGGAAACCAGTTCCTGAACTCTGCCTGTTTCTCGGCAGGCACAAATTCCGAAAACTGCATTATCGCAACTGCGTCGTCACCCATCATCTCGCGAAAGAACGAGACTTGGGGCATTCTCTCGTAGGGAGCGAAGATGTAGTCTCCCGCACCCACTGCGCGTAAGACAGGCAGCTTCGCTCGCACCTCGCCAACGGTATTTTGCCGTCGATCAGAAATTGCAGCGGGCTCAGCGGCCCGACCGGCAGCAGGTCGAAGGTCAACAACCGCGTCTCCGGTAGTGGCGACGGGGCGTGGCGACATTATTCGGTCGACGTGACCGAAACACGCGTTCGTCGCTATCGCTCCGAGAAAACGGTCGATTATTGCGATCTCACACGCGAATGAGTTTCTGGGAATCTTACCAATCGAACCATTAGCGCTGAAAGCCTTGAGTTCGTCGGGGAAAAGACGCCGTGCTTTGGGTTATGGACGGCGCGGTGGACCGATCAGGGGCGTTCGCACGGGCTTGGCCATGCCATAAAAAACGACCACGCCCTGGCCGGCGCCGAGGGTGGAGAGCGGTTCGACCGCCGGACGCAGCGCCGCCGGATAGTCCTGCCAATTATTCGAGACCCAGACGTTGCCAGCAGGATCAATGTCGATATCCACCTGCATTTGCAATCCGCCGCCGACATAGCCGCCGGGCGGCGAGATGGCATCGCCCGGTTTCATTCCAGCGGGATTTTTATCCGTCTGAAAACCGCACAGTTCAACAATGCCAGCCGAGGAGGTGCTGAAGTTGGAGATCCAAACATGATCGTCGCCATCCACGGCCACGGCCCAGGGTCCTGTGAGCCCCTTACCAGACACCGGCGAGAAGAACGCTTGGCTGCCATTAGGAGTTAGTACGGATACACTTCCGCCCTCCCAGTAGCCCGAGGTCTGCGCCGCCATCGCGGGAATCAGAACCTTGGTGAGCCTGTCCGCTGGATCGGGGTCGCCGTCGATGTTCACCTTGAATGCCGCCAGCATTTCGTACAACTTCAGGCGGCCTCGCTCGGAACTGCCTAGGCGATTGGAGACCCAGACGTTGCCCTTACTATCGATGGCGAGACCGCTGGGGCTAAAGCCGACTTTGAAGGTTTCAACCTTGGTCGGGTCGGCGGCAGCAAAGCGCGTCACCCAATCGCCCGCGGCGTTCGAGACCCAAATCCGGTCCTGCTGATCGATGGCGAGATGAAACGGGGCCATCAGCTTGTAGGGGTTGCTTAGCGGGTCGTCGGTCGGGTTTCGCATGAGCAACTCGCCCTTGGTCGTGTCGCCCTTAGGGAACCGTACCACCTGCATTTTCGTAGCGTCAACTGCCCAAATATCGCCGTTGGGCGTGGCGATGATGCCCTGCATCTTGCCGAGCTGGCCGTTAAAGGTGTAGCCCTCGGGGGGCGAGAGTGGTTTGCCAGAATTGTCGAATTTTGAAATTCCCGCGCCAGTGAAGCTCGATACCCAAACATTGTCCGCCGCATCAAGGGTGAGACCGAAACCAGGCCCCATCAGCCCGCCGCCGGTAAAGCCCGAAGTCATCGGCGAGAGTGGCCGGCCGTTCGGGGCGAGCTTGGTTAGGTTGCCTGACCAGAGGATGGACTGGTTCTGGGCACCAACCAAGAAGTTATCAGCCGCCCAGCAATTGCCTTGGCCATCAATCATCAGCTTGCCGGGAGCACACATCCCGCCACCAGTGAACTTGAGCGGCAACACCCACGCACTCGGAGGAAAACTCAGGTAAGGTTGGAACGGCGTGGGCCGCAGGAATTTACCCTGCGGAACGGGATAGAAGGCGACCAACAGTTCAAAGACCTTCGCCGGCTCATGCCACGGATTTTGAGCGATCATCTCCAAGGCCATCAGCGTGTCCGTCGGGACATTGCCGGCCGGGTCCGTCGCCGCCGCAAAGAATCGAGTGCACGCATCCGGTGTCACCTGAGTGATGCAACCGGCCAACACGTTTGCCAGCGTCGCGAAATTCGCCATCGTCGGCGTCTGTGCGCTATTGAGGGCGTCCTGAATCGCGCCGCCGTACCCGCCCGTTTCGAGGTTGACGAAATTGGGCACGTTGCCGGCGGCGATGTTCAGGCCCAGACTCTTGCCGCTCAGCACGTCGCCCTTCAAGAACTGCGCCGATGTCCAAACCGACGCAATCGTCGTGAACTCGTTGACCATGACCTTATTGGGCGGGGAATTACCCAGTACGGCCAGCAACGCGATGGCGTCGTTCGGCCCTTTGGCCTCGGCAACCTTTGGCACGCCACCTTTCGCGACTAAGATAGAGCACGCTCCCTTTTGGCGCTGGACCGAAGGACAACTTGAACGCGCCGTTCGCGTCGGTCTTGCCTTGAGCCAGCTTCGTGGAAGCGCCTTCACCAGCCGCATTCAGCAGTATTGTCGCGCCTGCAACGGGACCTCCGCGCACATTGGACGTTGCCGGCGAGTTCAGTGGCCATCGCCTGCGCATCCACCAGCAAGAATATTGCCAGTGTGGCCACACAGCAGGCGGAAATTGTGTGCAACCAGCGGCTCATTACGCGCATTTGATCCACTTCTGATTGTTTGGGGCGGTTTGCAGGAAAGGCAAGATTATGGCCGCGCCAAACGGACGCGTCCAGGCTCTCGGTCCGTGCCGGTGGCGACGCATCATGCTGAGCCGCCTCTGGAGCCCCCCGAAAACCGTTTGCTTGCTGCGCCTCGCAGCAGGCCAGATCCGCGACAACGCGCGGCCTCGCATCATTCCGAGAATTCGGTTGGCTTTCAAGGGCGGCCAGACGATCCCGTCAAACGGATGACTTTTTGACGCGGGCAGCGGACGTCATCAATCGGGTAAGCGACCGGCGAACCCCATAGGTTTCGTTGCAGTGCTCAAGCGGGCCGTAGGCGTTATTGCTTAGTCCAGCGATCGGGGAGCAAGGGACGAAGATCATCGCGGGACGGGGCGGGGCCGAGCAGAGGCAAGCGCGTGAGAACGTCCCGCAGATAGGCGAAGGCATCCAGTCCGTGGCGGTGGCAACTGGCGATGAGACTAAAATGAACGGCGGCGGCCTGGGCGCCTCGTTCGCTGCCGCAAAAGAGCCAGTTCTTCCTGCCGATCGTCAGACCACGCAGCGCTCGTTCGGCTGTTCGCTGAGTTGCAGAGCCGAGACGGTCGCATCAGCGATCTGGAGCATCGCATGTCGCTGCTCTTGCGGAAACCGAGGGCGCTGCAGGGCTTCGGCGGCCTTGCCGCGCTTGTGCAGCTTGTGATTCTGCCGTTCCAACGCGTCTGCGAGACGATCTCATCTATCCACATCGCGCTGGAGCCTCTACGCACCAATAGCACCGCCTGACTGAATACCGTGCGAAAACCCGTTAGTTCAACGGACTGCTAGGGTAAAGGCCGGTGGGGCAGAAAATGCGTTTCACAAGCGATCTAGCTGCCGCAGGCGCCGTGTTGACGACCGCCCGTTGCATCCGTGACGGGATCGCCTACGGTTCGTGACCTTCACCGCTTATAATGGGCTTACCCATTGATCCTTTTTCCACCTTGAAAACCTGGCCGATCGCCTCAATATGATGTTCCTTGCCACCACAACTCGAAATAACCTTGTAGGCTCGGCGTTCATCCTTGTGGCAACCGCAACGTGCTGTCGGGCTTTCGCCCAAAGCCCAGAGAAAGTCTTTCCCGACTCGGCGGTCGTCAATGTCAAGACGGCCTACGGTGCCCGGGGTGATGGCATCGCCGACGACACGGTCGCGCTGCAGAAGGCGATTCACGAGAACGTCGGCACCGGGCACATCCTTTACTTTCCGAGCGGCACCTACCTTGTCCGTCGCCGGTTGGAGGGACGCAAGGCCGACGGCACTTGGTGGTGTGGGTTGACCTTTCAGGGGCAGAGTCGCAGTGCCACAACGATCCGACTGTGTGACCATGCAGACGGTTTCAGCGATCCGCTGCGTCCGCGCGGCGTGATTCATACCGGATCGCAGCCCGGGGGACCTTATGATCCAGCGAATGGCAGCGGTTTTAACGCCTTTCGGAACTACATCTTCGATCTGACCGTGGACGCCGGCAGTGGCAATCCCGGCGCAATTGGCATTGATTACATTGCCAACAACAACGGCGAGATCGGCAACGTGACGATCCGCTCGGGAGTGCCGCAGGGACATGCCGGAATTGCGCTGACGCGCAGCCCCGGACCGTGCTTGATCAAGAACGTCGCCATTGAGGGGTTTGATTATGGCGTCGTGGCCAAACACCTACTCCATGGCGTCACCTTCGAGCATTTGTCGCTAAGCCGTCAGCGAGTTGCCGGAATCCGTAATGAGGGGAACGTACTATCGCTGCGCGATTTGCGCAGCACAGGCACCGTTCCTGTGATCCAAAATGTTGCTGAGGCTGATGGTCAACCGTTCGGCATGATCTGCGTCGTCGACGGCAGTTTCCGCGGCACCGGAGACTCTTCAGCCTGTAGTGCCATCGACAATCAGTCCATCTTGTTTGCGCGCAACGTCACCGCCGCTGGCTACCACTCGGTCATCAAGAATCCCGACGGCGACATTGCCGGCCCAAAGGTCGTTGAATACTGCTCCGGCCAGATGCGCAGCCTCTTCGCGACATCGGAACATTCGCTCGGCCTGCAGGTGCAAGAGACGCCCGAGGGTCTTGATCCCGACCTGAGCCACTGGGAGAGCGTCGGTGCACACGGTGCAACTCCCGACGACGAAACCGATGACACAGCCGCCATCCAGCATGCTTTGGACGCGGGCAAGTCGACCGTCTACTTTCCCAGCGGGCGGTACCTGATTAGCGATACTCTGCACGTGCAGGGCGGCGTGAAACATCTCTTCGGGTGCGGAAGTAATTTGTGCGTCCGCGGAACAGGTTTCGACAACGGCAACGCCCCGCGTCCCATGTTCCGTTTCGAGGGTCCCAATGACGTAATCGTCGAAGGATTCGACCTCAACCTGTCTATCCCGTTTCAGCCGCGGCTGGGGCTGCTGTTCCTGGAGCATGCATCGCCGCGCGAGCTGACGCTGAAGTTCTTGGCAATGTACGGCCAAATCGACGCAGCCTATCGCGCAGCCCCTGATGCGGGAAATCTCTTCCTTGAGGATGTCAGCGGCCAAGCCAACGGCGTCGGTTGGTTCTTGGCGCCGAACCAACAAGTGTGGGCCCGGCAGTGGAACCCGGAGGGGAATCGCACGATGATTACCAACCACGGCGCCACGCTGTGGATCTTGGGCATCAAGACCGAGGGCCTGGGAACCGTGATCGAGACCACCGGAAAAGGTCAGACGGAGTTGTTAGGCGGATTGTTGTATCCGTCCTGGGGCGACCCCGGCCGCACGCCCGCCTTCGCCATCACCGATTCGACGGCCACGCTCACCTATGCGACCCTTGATTTCAACTTTCCCAAAGTCATGAATTACACTGTGCAGGTGCGTCAAACGCAAGGCACGCAGACCAAGTCGCTGGAGCTCGGCGGCAACCGAGTGCTCGTTCCACTCTTCGTCGGGTCAAAGCTGTGATCAATACTCCACCCGAAGGCCGTCGAGCGTGACTAGAATCCCGTTCGGCTTCCAACTGTCAAGCAACACCGGACGAGTTGTGGGTTGCTACTCCAGATGCGAAATAAGTTCCTTTCTTGACAGCGCCCTGCAGCTCACCGGCCGGTTGACTCTTTCCGACAATTCCATTCGCAAATTGCCGTCCCGCAAAACAAATTCCCGCTTAGTCGTCCGGTGTGTCAAGAATGCGACTCGGTTCGCGAGCCCCTTGTGGTCATTTTTCGAGGGACTGTCAGGCATCGAGCGATGCGATTGTGTAGCGGGCGATCAAGACGGTCACGTTATCCGCTCCTCCTCGTTCTAGTGCCTGGCCGACGAGCGCTCGACAGGCCGTTGCAGAATCGCTTTGAGCGGCAAGTATTGCCAGCATTTGCGACTCGTCGACCATGTCGGTCAGGCCGTCCGTGCAGAGCAGCAAGCGGTCGGCATCTTTCAGCCGAAAACGCCGGAAGTCAACTTCGACCCGCCGGCCTTGGCCGAGGCAATTCGTCAACACATTGCGCATGGGGTGGGTCGCCACGTCCCGTGCGTCGATAATCCCCATATCGGCCAAGACCTGCGCACGACTGTGGTCGTGGGTCAGGCGGATCAATTGCCCGTCGCGGAGCAGGTAACCGCGCGAATCGCCGACATGCGCAATCAACACTTCAGGGCCCAGGCTCACCGCCAGCGTCATGGTCGTGGCCATTCCGGACAGCTCAGGCGATGATTCCACCATGAGGCCCAAGTCGTCGGCAACTTGTTGCAAGCGTTGCTCCATCCGCTCCATCACCTGATTGACGCAATCGTCTTTCATGGACAGGATCCAGTCAGGTGTCTGTTCGACAAGCCGCAGCAACCCGCTGACTGCCATCCGACTGGCGACCTCCCCGGCCGCCATTCCGCCTACCCCATCGGCTACCACCATGCCGTAGCCTCCTTGCTCGAATGGGCTAACGTCCTCATCGGTAAGACTGCTGCCGAGGATGAACAGATGCCGGCCAAACTCGACGGCCAGAAAGCAGTCCTCGTTTTTGGACCGAACGTGGCCGCGGTCCGTGAGCCCGGCAATATCGACTGCGACCTCTTGCTGTGGCAAAGTCGACGACACCACAAAGGGCGCCATACGGGGAATTCTCACCGTCTCGTCCAATGGATCGCTTGACATCCGACTGCTCCTTGCGTGAGCACGCTGCGCACCGATCGGCGGCGGTCATTAGCTTATTGTCTACCAACGACGGCGCGATGGGTAGCAGTCAACTCCCCTCCCTCCGGGCAGAGGTTATTCCCGACAGTTGTTTGCCGTGATCCGGGCCTATCTCGACGACCTCGACGCGGGACGGTTTGTTTTTCGGCCCGGACTCGCGTGCGGTCGTGCTTCCGTTCCTCGGCGCGATTCCACTTTTGGTGGTGCTTGGAATACTTTGGCTGCTCGTGGTGGCGGTCTGAGGCGTGCCGCGGGGTAGAAAGGGCCGGGTCCACTCGCGGTCGTCGCCATTACGGTGGCCGCGGCTGGGCTGGTTCGGGATGGAGCATCGCGATTGGGGACCACAACTTAGCCATTGGAGCCCCGGTATCAGCCGCGGCGGGTGGTGCCTTGCCTGGCTTTCGGCGCACCGCGCATCATGGCACCATTTGCCGGCGGTCGTCAACTTTGCCCCGGTGGGGGCAGTGGGGTCTTTTGAAATTATTCTTGCGGGGGCCGCTGAGCCGGCCGATCCGCTTCGGTTTTTTCGTCCGATCGCATGGTCCTGGCGTCAAGCTCGGCCGTCAGCAGTTTCATCCGCCATAGGATTTCATCGGTCGACATTGCCTTGACTTGCTCGGGCGTGGGAATTGGTGCGGACATGGAATTACTTGCCTGGGTTGTTCTGAAGGGCGCCCTCATTCTACTGCGCAAGAAAAACCCCGCCGAGAGCGCCTGGCGTGCCCGACGATCGCCTGCCGGCCGTCAGGGCGGTTCGGCCGGAGGGGCGTGCGGAACATTCGCGAGCAGGGGGCAATGCCCTAGCAGCGAGTGCAGCCCATCTATTCCGTGTTCTTGTTGCGAGCCCGTCGATCCTCCCAAAAGAGGACTGCCCAAATAGCCGTGACCACGAGGAGTGCAAGTCGACGGTGCCAATCGAACGCGCTCTCCGGTGGCCCTGGGCTAATCATCACCAGTTTGCACGACATGATCAACGCGCAGATCGCTGCATAGGGAACGATCCAGAACACCAGTGTCCGCAGCGAAAATCGAGGCCAGCGGCGGCGGGGCTTGGTGGGCGTGTCGACCATACGGTTATCTTATCCGCGCCTCGGCCCCGCGGAACCAGCGGCGGCCGCCGCCAGTGCCGACGATCGTGGCCGGCCGTCAGGGTGGGTCGGGCGGGATCACCGCCACGAACAGCGTCCGCAGACCGAACGACCAGCGGCGGCGGGCAGCGGCCATGGCTCCTCACTCGCACGCGCCGGCTCGCGTGTGTCCGACAACGGGATTATCTTTAGCGTCGGATCAGTTGCTGGTGAGTTCTTCGTCCCTGGCTCGTAGAACCAGAGCAGTGCGCCCGCATAGTCTTTGCGATACATGCTAATTCCGGTTGATCCGTCAATCGTGACCGTGCCGGAAGCGCCGCTGATCAGCAAATCGGTAGCTTGAATCTCAGTGACGCGGATGCCGTGATTCCAGAGCCCGAGCGACAGTATCGTCAATGTCAGAAACGCACCGAAAATGCCGCCGATGAAGGAGGCAATCGCAATATCGACGATCCGGTTTCGCTCGACCCGCGTTTGCCCCTGGCGTCCATCCACGGCTCGCCCCCTTTCTTGAACATTGAGTCAGTTGTTCATCTTACCCAAGCGGCGGGGCGGGGAACCACTTCAACGTGCCGTTGCCGATGCAGCCAGCCGAACCATTCGCCGCCGTGCCCCCCTCGCCTGCCGGCCGTCAGGGCGGGTCGGGCTAGCAGTCCGTTTAGGAAAGGCTTTTGGCGGGCCGGCGGTCAGCGTGGTGCCGGCGTGAACGGGCAGCCGACGACGACGCTCCAGCGACGCGCTGCGGTCGCCAACCATCGCCAGATAACGATCACGGTAAGCTGCACAAGCCAAACAAGGTCGGCGGGGGCTTGCAGCACCCGCGGCTTGCCGATGCCGAACAGCAGTCGCATGATCCGCGCCAAGTTGTGCGCCGCGGCCGCCAAGCGGTAGCGTTTGGTCACGTCTTCCAGCCCGCGCAGCCAAGACCTGCGCGCTCCGCCCGTATCGCACACGTGGGCGAAGCTCCGCTCCACGCGCTCGCTCCGCAGTCGTCCGAACCGCTTGCCTTTGGCGCGGGCCATGCGGCGGCGATTGTTGACCACCGCGCGCTGAAACTCGGCCGGCTTGTCGGTCCACACGCGATCGTCTTTCTGCTTGCGGCTCGGGAATGTACGTCCGCAAGCCGAGGTCGGCGGCCAGTTCCAACGTGGCGTTGGCGTGATAACCCTTGTCGGCCGCCACCTCTTCGATCTCGACGTCACTGCCCGCGGCTTCCAAGTTGATTTTCGCTTCGATCACGCTGTCGACGAGCGTGTGCTGATCGGCATGGTCGGCCGGCCGGATCTCGGCCGCCAGCAGAATCTCGCTGTCCAGATCGACCACGTGCTCGGCCTTGTAGGCCAGGTGCGTGCGGCCGTCCTTCATCTTCGTGATCCGCGCGTCGGGATCGGTTTTCGACACCCAATCCTCGTTCGAGACGGTCTTCTTCCGCTTTTTGTCGTAGCGCCGCAGCTCGTCGTCGCTGGGCTCGTCGTCGGGCTCGATCGTGCCGTCCTCACGCATCAGCCGCGTGACGTACTGCCGCCAGTCCTCGCCCGAGTCGCGCCGCACGATGCTCTTCATCGCCGCGTTGGCTTCCAGCGTGGTGCTGTCGACGCCCACCGTCTTGCCCGCCAGCAGCCGCTTCTCTTCGGCGATCGCCAGCACGAAGCGAAACACCTCGTCGAAGACTTCGGCGCCGATCCGCCGACGTGTGACCGACATCGTCGAGTGGTCGGGCGTGGCCTGGTCCAGCGGCACGCCGAGAAACGCCCGCAGGCTCAGGCTGTCGGCACACCGCCAGGCGATGCCGCGTTGGCTGGAGATGTCCTCGAAGTAGCCGACCAGCAGCATGCGAAAGTACACGCCCGGCGGAATGCTCGGCTTGCCGCGCGTCTCGTCCTGCTCGTAGAACGGCCGGCAGCGCCCCTCGATCCAGCGATCGAAGCCGGCTTCGGCCAACAGGGCGTTCAGCTTCTGATAAAATGGGTGGCCGTCGGAACGCGGCAAGTTGTCGGCCGTGATGAACAGCGACTCCTGCCGCCGTTTGCGTTTGCCCATCGCCATGCGTGTTCCCTCCCTGCCGTCGATCGCTCCGTCAAAGCCCATCGCCGCCAATTTATCAGCCGCGCGGGGAAAGGGAATATCTAAACGGGCTGCTAGCGA
The DNA here is from genome assembly GCA_963699445.1 of uncultured Planctomycetia bacterium. Classification (GTDB taxonomy): domain Bacteria; phylum Planctomycetota; class Planctomycetia; order Pirellulales; family PALSA-1355; genus CAWCAX01. The sequence goes on along the minus strand of CAVOTX010000006.1, from coordinate 229,635 downwards.
GAGCCCGCGCCGGGGGTACCAACGAAGGCATTAATACGCGCGAGTTCGGGCGAACTTCGACCGGACCCCAAGCGGAACTTGATCGTTATCGGCTAGTTTATTGTGCGGTTGGCTGTCCTGGAGCAATTCGGGTAACACTTTGGGTAACAGTTTCCCAAAATCGCTCCCGGCCGAAAAAAACAGTAAGCCGCAAACCCTTGGGGATTCACGGCTTACTGAGTGCTCCCTGTTGGAATCGAACCAACAACCCTCTGATTAAGAGTTTTAAGGTCTGGCGATACCCTCTGATTCCTCGACGTTGACAGTGCTTTACTAAGCCTGGATTTACCGATACATTCTCTTAGTTGGTGCTACGCTGAAATTGACGGAAATTGATTCCGAGCGTAGCACCGGCGTAGCACCGTAGCACTGAGCAACGGTCAGCACCGGGAGAATGTCATGGCAAAAGCCGATCCCCAACGACTCAATTTCACGAAGGCAAGCCTCGAAAGACTCCGCGTTCCGCTGGACGCACGTAGCTACATCTTCGACGCCAAGCAAGCCAGCCTGTGCATCTGCATCGACACCCGCCGGTGCCAAGACGTTCTACGTCTACCGTCGAATCAACGGCCGGCCGGTCCGGCTGCGACTCGGTCGGTTCCCTGACCTGACGGTGGAGCAAGCCCGCAAGCAAGCGGCGGCATACCTGGGCGAGATTGCCACGGGAAGAGACCCACAAGCTCGCAAACGTGCTGCACGCCACGAACACACCGTCGGCGGGCTGTTCACCTACTGGATGGACTCGCACGCCAAGCCGCACAAGCGGACGTGGAAAGAGGATCAGCGGCAATATGACGTGTTCCTCAAGACGTGGGCGAACCGCCGGCTATCAGACATCAAGCACGCCGACGTGCAGGCGATCCATGCACGAGTCGGGCACGAAGCACGGACACTACGCCGCCAATCGCCTACTGGCCCTGGTGCGTGCCATGTTCAATGTCGCCAGTGCGATCGGATTCGAGGGACACAACCCGACGGCTGGCGTCAAGAAATTCAAGGAAACGTCCCGCGACCGCTACTTGCAGCCGGATGAACTACCAAAGTTTTTTGCGTCCCTCGACGCCGAGCCTAACGAAACGCTGAAGGACTTTTTCCGTGTGGCATTGTTCACCGGCGCCCGGCGGGCAAACGTGCAGGCGATGAAGTGGGATCAGCTCGACCTGACCGCCGGCGTATGGCGGATCCCCGACACTAAGAGCGGCGACCCAGTGCTTGTGCATCTGTCGAGCGTGGTGGTCGAGGTGCTGAAAGGGCGGAAGGAAAACTCCACAAGCGCATGGGTATTTGCCACTCACAGCAAAACCGGGCATCTGGTCGAGCCCAAGACGGCCTGGCGGCGGCTGCTCCATCGCGCCGGGCTCGCCGATCTACGCCCGCACGATCTGCGGCGGACGTTGGGCAGTTTTCAAGCCGCTGCCGGTGCCAGCCTATTGACCATCGGCAAGGCACTGGGGCACAAGTCGCAAGGGGCGACGGCGGTTTATGCGAGACTCGACCTCGACCCGGTGCGGACTGCCGTTGACGCGGCCACGGCCCTGATTCTGGCCGCGGCGACACCAAAGCCGGCGAAGAAATCCAAGCGGAAGGGGGCGACCAATGGCAAAGCGTAAAGCCAATAAGACTGACCCGCCCCCGAAGGATCTGCAAGAATTGCCGCGGATAGTGAAGCGGCTCATGGAAGCCGTGCCGGACCTGCTAAAGACACCGGATAGGATACGGGGCGAGAATTTTCCTCAGTTCGCCGGGGCATTTACCCTAGTTCTTTTTGAGAGCGGCGGCTCCTGACGAATCCCGACTTTTCCAAAGTTTGGGAGTATTGCACTAAACCAGTTGTGGGCCGGACTGATTATACCCGCAATCCGGGCGTTTTGCGTCAACGAACTGAGCGGACTTGACGCTAGCCGCCAGCTTGTTGCCAAAAGCAACCGGCCCGATGGAATTCCCAGCGGATTGGAAGCCGGACAAGCGACGTCGAGCCGCGGACGCTGTCCTAGCACTGCGAACCCTGCCACACTTGAGTTTTGCGTTAATGAAGGTTCGACCGAAGCCGTGGCATGCTCCGCGGCCTCAGCACTTCGGATCGGTCTTAAGGGAATTGGGGTTCCGGACCGATCAAGTGCTTGCCGAGGTCGCAAAGACCATGAGAGCGGCTACGCCCAAAGCGCAACAGGCGAACGTAGACGGCGCCAAAGTGCGGCATAAGTGGATTGTGAAAAGTGCTCGTGCGATTCTGGAAACGTCGCCACGAATCAAGCGAAAGACACTTGCCGAGCGAATTGCAAAGGCATCGAAAAAGGGTTGCGGCAAGCGCATCTCGGCGAGTACCGTCGAGAAGATTCTGTCGGCCAAACTGCCGACCTACACCCCACGGAAAAAGAATCGCAAGGCTGTACAGAACCGCGATTCTTGAGGATTGTCCGCTGCTGCTGCACCAGCGAATACTTTGATTGACGGAGTTTTAATCCCTCAATTGGAGTATCGAAATGCTTTCTACTGATTCACTGCTCACGCGAGAGCAAGCCGCGGCGTATCTCAACGTCCGGCCTCAAACCCTAGCCGTCTGGGCAACCAACAAGCGATATCCGCTCGCCTATGTTCGCGTGGGCCGGTCGGTCCGCTATCTGCGATCCGAACTGGACCAGTTTATCGCAGCCCGCACCGTTGGCGATTCTTCTACGGCGACCGCCTGACCATCTTCCCCCTAGAAAAGCCGACAGCCGGCGACCTGGGCATGGGTCCGGCTGCGGCAAAGGAAATCGCTGAACATGGATTGTACGAAAACTAAGCCGTCGAGAGTATCGGCGGAAGACGTGAAAGCCGCTGCCGGCGGTAGGTGTAAAGAAATTCTAACAAACGTGGCGGGCATCGACGCGGCGATCCTCGACGGCCACGGGCACCCATGCCCGAGGTGCGGCGGCAGTGACCGTTTCGCTCTGGTCGATGCGCATGCTGGTGCTGTTCACTGCCGCAATTGCTTTGCCGAAAAGAACGGCGACGTTCTAGCGGCTGTCGGCTGGTCGCTGGGAATAGACTTTCCGTCGACGGTCAGGCTCGTGGCGCAACATCTTGGGCTGGGCACGAGCGGCACCAGGACGAAGCCGACGAAGCGAAGTACCTCGACCGAGGTGCTCAAGAGAATCGAGCGACTCGAAAATGATGCCGAGATCGAGAAGCCGCTGAAGGCGGCGGGCAAGATATTTCCAACGGCTGCTGATGCCATTGCCGACTTAGAACGGCGGCACGGTCCGCGGTCAGCCCTTTGGACATACCACGATGCGAGCGGTCAGCCCGTTGGCGTGATCGTCAGGTGGGACTTGGCGGACGGAAAAAAAGATATTCGCCCGGTCAGCCGGCACGGCGACGGCTGGATTATCGGCGGGATGCGCGAACCGCGCCCGCTGTACTGTTTGCCTGACCTTGCTGGCGCGAAAAGAGTCTACATACCCGAGGGCGAAAAAGCGGCGGAAGCCGCACGTTCAATCGGACTAACGGCGACAACATCGCCCCACGGTGCAGCCAGTGCAGCCAAAGCCGACTGGACTCCGCTGGCTGGCATGGAAGTTATCATCCTGCCGGACAATGACGAGCCCGGTCAGCATTACGCCGATGACGTAGCGGCGATCCTGTCGAAGCTGGTGCCGGCGGCGAGGGTCAGGGAATTGAACCTGCCGAACCTGCCCGAGGGCGGCGACATGGTCGATTGGATTGATGCCCACGGTGAAGCCGCAGAGCCGAACGAATTGCGGCGAGAAATCGACGCCCTTGCGGATGCGGCTGACGTGGTCGAGGGAGTGCCGGATGCCGCTGACGAGCCTTACGTCCAGCCCATGATGACCAGGCTATCCGACGTGCAGCCCGAGGCGGTCCGCTGGTTATGGTCGAGCGTATCGCAATCGGCAAGTTGACAATGTTGGCGGGCAACCCCGGGCTGGGAAAAAGTTTTGTATCCCTCGACATTGCAGCGCCGTAAGTTTGGGATCGCGCTGGCCCGACTGCGACGAGCACGCCCCGCAAGGCGGTGTTGTGCTGCTGACCTGTGAAGATGGACTAGCCGATACGATTCGCCCACGTCTCGATGCCGCTGGTGCTGACGTGACTCGCATCATCGCACTAACCGCCGTCAAAGTGATGGTCAGCAAAGATGACCCGACGGAGCGGCAATTTGACTTGTCGAGGGACATCGCCGCACTTGAGGCGGCGATCCTTTCCTGCCCTGGCTGCAAGCTGGTCGTCATCGACCCCATCAGCGCTTACTTGGGCGGCAAGGCGGACTCCCACAACAATACCGACGTTCGCGGTGTGCTGGCCCCGCTGGCGGCACTTGCCGAGCGGCACGGCGTGGCGGTGCTCTGTATCTCGCACCTGAGCAAGAGCCCGGCGACTCCGGCAGTCTATCGGACGCTGGGAAGTATCGCCTTCATCGCCGCGGCACGGGCTGCGTTCCTGGTCGCACGGTCCCCGACCGACCCCGATGGAAAAAAGCGGCTGATGATTCCAGTGAAGAACAATCTCGGGAACGACTCGACCGGCTTGGAATTCGTGCTGTCTGCAATCCATTCCGGCGGTCAGCCCATCGTTGAGTGGTCCGCTGTCCCGGTCGATATGTCGGCTGATGAAGCGCTCGCCCCACCCGAGCGGCGGCGTGGCCCCGATCCCGATGAACGGGATGAAGCCGAGGAATTTCTTGCGGCTGCACTTGCCGACGGTCCCCGGCTGGCACGGGAAGTTTTCAAAGCTGCCAAAGCTGCGGACATCAGCGAACGGACGCTGAGGCGGGCAAAAAAGACACTGGGGGTCGAGGTGGATCGGGATAAGGTGCCCGGTCCGTGGTACTGGCGACTGCAAGGTGGCCACGATAACGACAAGGTGGCCAGCCTTAAACTACTTGGCAATCTTGGCCACCTTGGAGAATCCCCGAGGGAAACGACTGATTTTGAGCCCCAAGAATGCAAGGTGGCCAAGTTGTTTGAACCCGGCATCCTTGCGACTGACGAGCCGAATGACGACTGGGGGGACGCATAGTGACTGCTTACGAATTGCTGGCGGAACTGCGGCACAGCGGCGTGATCCTGAAAGCGGAAGGCGATCGGATCAAGTTCAAGCCCAAGAGCCTGCCGGCGGAAACGGTCGAGATGATCGTCGAGCACAAGCCCGTCCTACTGCGGCTGCTGCATGCCGAAGCAGAGCCGGCTGCTGCGAATCAGGATGACCACCAGCCCGAGCCCACGAGCCAGAAGTGCCGGCGGTGCAAGTCGCGGCGGTTCCTCGACGTCGAGATCCACGGCGGGCAATCAGTCCGGCGGGACTGCAAGCGGTGCGGCTGCTTTTGGGAATTCGTGAACTGGTACGGTAAGCCGTCGAGCAATTGATGGCGATGGATAGCGACCCCATCTCTAAACCTATCTCAAGCACCTATCAACCATGTCCCGTCGGAATGCACTTCAACGTGAGTTGGACTTGGCCGAACTGCCGGGATTGCTGGCCCGGGAGTACACGCAACGGGAGATTGCCAAGATGTTTGGCGTCAGCCAGCCGTCGGTCCGGGCGGACATCGAAGAGGTCAAGCGGCGGGCGCGGAGCGCGGAGCGGTCGATATGCGGGAATTTCAATCGCGGTTCTTAGCAGGTGTCGAAGCAGTGCGGCAAGAGGCCTGGGGGCAATTTCGGGCGACTGGTGGCGATACGAAATGCCTGGCAATCGTGCTCGATACCCTGAGGGAAGAGGGCAAGTTCCTTGGCCTATACGCTCCAACCAAGACCGACAACACCAACCGCGAAACCCGCAGTCCAGCTGAAGTCCAGGCCGAGCTACGGAAGCTTCTGGCAAACGCCCCGCGTCAGCTAGGGACCAACGGCCATGCTGGTGAGCTGCGGTAATTAGCCCGCCCCGCCCAGCCACCAGCCGCCCGTGCCCCGCTCGCCGGCCGGCCGTCAGGGCGGGGCGGGCTGAATCGCCACGATGACGAGTGGTGTCCACGAGCCGAACGACCAGCGGCGGCGGGGAGGAACTGCTTCGCCCATGCGGATCACGTTACCGTTTGTTGTGCGGCGCTAAGTCCCCGTCTTGAAGCGCCGAATGACACCATTCCACCCGCCCATAGGCAACATTTGGTTAATGCGACAGTCCGGCATTTCCTTTCTGAGCTGCGCAACCGCCTGCTCCGAAACTGCCGGTCCTCCGACAACCAGGCTTTGAAGATTGCGGAGACCCTTGAGTGCTCCCAGCCCTTCATTGTCGATTTCGCCGTAAATTACCAATCTTCGAATGCGAGACGCCATCGGTGACTTGACCAATTCCTGAGGTGTAATCGAACAAAACCCCAATTCGAAATCGTGCAAGGCGCGCAACTCGTTTACGTCTTCAAGGGCTCGGGCTGTAAAGCCATCGCCATACAGAGCCACAGACTCGACATCGGAGAGGGTCTTTATTACGCCCATTGCTTCGTCCCCGCCTTTGATTCGGACACCCTCCACCTTAGCGAAGGCATCGTCACCTACGAGCCAGCGGATCGACCAATGGCGGCGTGGCGGTGCGTTGCCAAGCGGATTTCCGGGGGTTCCCTGCCGATAGAAGACTTCACCGCCAAGCTGCGTAATTTTGTCGATGGCACGGCGTTCTCTATTGGCGACGAGTGCACTAAGGCATCCGATGATAATAGCTAGAAGTGTCACCGCCGCGAACAATTTGCGTAGCGAAAACGACCAGCGGCGGCGGGGCTTGGCGGGCGTGTCGGGCATGCTGTCGATTTTACCTGACAGCTGAGGCCGTGAGCCACCAGCCGCCCGTGCCCCGCTCGCCGGCCGTCAGGGCGGGGCGGCAACTCGACGAAAGGGTCGCCGACCTGGTGGCGGCGGCGGAACCTAGAGGTCCAGTTCGGGCCACACGGGCGGAACGCTGATGATGACCAGCCAAGGGACCGCCATGGCCGCTACCAGTCCAACGACTAACCCGACAATCGCGCCCATCGCCGGGCGCCGCAATCGCAGGAAATAGCCGAGCGACACGCACTCGCACGTGCAGACCCAGCCGGCACACCATGCCGCAAACCGTCGATCTGCCGGATGAAACCAAGCCCATTCGAGGAGCAAAGCGACCGCCCAGCAAGCCGAGGCTACAAGAACAGCGGTCTTGATCCCTGATTTTCGTTCCATGTTCGCCATCATACTCAACCGCCCTCCGGTCGCTTACAATTCGCGGCCGTGCCCCCTTCTCGCCGGCCGGCCGTCAGGGCGGGCGGGGGCTGAGTCGTCATTGTGACGACCAACGGCGGCGGGGAGCGGTCATGGGGCTCTCCGAAGTGCATTCCGGCGAACCAGCAAGACCGCACTCGCCGTGACCAGCCATGCGGCGCCGGCGAATTCTAGTGTCGCCCACGAAAAAGGGTCACGTCGCCCCAGCCCAGAAAATCCAATCAGGCTGACCGTAAGCAGCAGGGAGCCGATCACCCCGGGCACTATGACGATGAGCAACGCCGCTAGTATCCGCACTCGCGGTTTCAGGAGATCGCGAACGAATTGCGGCTCGCGCAGATGACTTCCGTCCATGCCTTGATCTTACCCGAGCGGCGGGGCGGGGAGCCACTTGAGCCATCGTCGCCAACGGGGCCTTCCGAACCATCTGCCGCCGTGCCCCCCCGCTCGCCGGCCGGCCGGGCGGGGCGGGTTGGGCAGGATCGGCGCGACGAGGAGCAGCGGCTGCTAGATGAAGGACCAGCGGTAGCGGGGCTTGGTAGTTTGTGCGCGAACTTATGGTGTCATTGTCGGCGCATCGAACTGAAGGCCCACCATAGGACTCCACACCAAGTCGGAACGGTCAATGCGCAGCCGATGGCGATCGCGTATAGCGTTCGGACGAACGGCAACGCAATCCCGGTCCAAGTGGTCGCGATGGTGGCCCAAACCATTAACTCGGGTAGCCGGACTTGATTGCAGATTTCCATCGACATCAAGCCCAGACCGATGGCAGCGACACAAAGTCCAGCCAGAAAGCGCGCCAGCGAGAAACGCGGCCAGCGGCGGCGGGACTTGGCGGACGTGTTGGCCATGACGTCCATTCTATCGGACTGCAGGGGCCAGCAAATCCGCCCGAAATTAGTCGTCCTCGAACGGAGGAAAGCCAGGCGCGCCGGTGCAACGGTGACCTATCAAGTTCGGCGGGTAGACGTAGATTAGCCTCGCCGTGCTGTTATTGGCGGGGCGCTTCACGACGGCAAACACTCGCAGTTGGTCCCCCTCGATGGGCGTCCACGGTACTTCATTTGTCGGAACGCACGACACGATGTAGTCGTTGCCCTCGATATCGGAGTAGCGATAGATGAGCGAGTCGCTAAGGGGAAGCTGACCGAGCACGCGAACCACTGATTCTAATGGGCACAGCACTGGTAGTTCGCTAAGGGACTTATCGATGAGGCTTTGTGCGGGCAGCTCTTCCGCGTCGATCTTAAGCGTAGCGGTCCGCTGCGCGCCGTTGTCGCCGGTCGAACCGGACGACGTCTCGCGGGGGCAAACAACGATGCTCGCCTCGGGAAACGTCCGCGGCGGGTCGCTGCGAGTCGCCTCGGTCCGGCCCGGTGTCGCCCGCCCGGAACACCCCGCGCACAGCACCAGTGCGGCAACCAGCGTTTGGATGCGTGCCATTTTTTTTGCGTCCTCCGCGGTCAATTAACCCGCTCCCCACCCATCCAGCCTACCAAAGCAGCGAGAGCCGCGGCGGACAGCGCCAGATTGTTCGGCCGCGGCTTCCTTCTCAGCGGCGTGCGGGGCTTGGCGGGGGAGTAGGCGATGGGCTCCATTTTTGCCGCTCCCCGTGACTGCGGGACGACCGGCCGCCGTGCCCCCGCTCGCCTGGCGGCCGTCAGGGGCGGGGCGGACGGGATCGCCACCACGACGAGCGGCGGTTGAATCACTCTAGCCCTTGGCCGCATTGCGAGTAACGAGGTACACGATCGCCGGGTATGCGACTAGCAGAAACCAGCCGACGGCTGCAACCACGCCCCCAGGCGTTTCCCGTGTGATGTATCCGCGCGACACGGTACCCGTGATTCCGCCACACTCATCTGGAAACCAAATCAGACCGAGGGGAACGGCCAAGACCAGGCAGAACAGTGCCAGCACCTTGAGCGGAGCACCAAATCCGAACGCCACCACGATGTACGCGAGAGCGACCAAGAGCGCGGCGATCTTACTGGCCGTTATCTCCATGTTCGGTCCTTTGCACTTGGCCGAGGCTGCCGTGTCCCCGCTCGCCGGCGGCCGTCAGAGTGGGCGGGCCACGCCGACGTCGCGACAGCGGCGGGCCTGAAAATCGGGCCAGTGACCCGCGCGAGCAGGCGGTCGATGAGGTCGAGAGAATCGCGAAGGCGCTAGACATGCTCGCATTGGACCGGAAGGCCGATGGTATGTCGCGGCTGTTCAAGGCCAAACGCACGGCAGCAAGACAGTAAATTTCAGCCGCCCCCGCCGTCGTCGAGCGGAGACCGAGGGAGTGCGGAGCGGATTTATTCGGGTTTGGGCGTCGGCTTGAACACTGCGACGAGAACGCAAGACGCGCTTGCGATTACCGCAAGCAACCCGACTTGCGGGTGCTGTTTTAGCCATTCTCTGTCCACGAGGAATTGGAGCGGCGCTATGATCGCGAAGCTGCCGCCGATACAGAGTATCTGCTTAAGGCCGACCTTGGTGCGGGTAAAGAGCAGCAGCACAATCCAAAACGCCACAAGACCGGCTAGCTGGAGTAGCGACATTCCGAGTTGATTGTTCATGGCTGACAATCTACGCGATGAGCGACCGACCGCCTAGCATGCCCAGACGCAGCAAGGGGCGGGTCAATCGAGCGCGTGTGGCCAGCATGTCTCGAAAACTGTCAATCCCACGCAATAAAGGCAATAGAGGGGCGAATCGCTCAGCCCAGGGCCGACCCGATCGCCAACGTGATGAGCAAGAGGGCTCGCAGGTTGGTAGTGATGCTATAACCGCCCGACGCCGGCGGAAGTCCACTGGTTCGAGGGCTACGATAACGTTTCGCAGACGGTTTCGTAGGGTCCCCGAACTAGGAGAATTCACATGTGGCACGTGGGCATCGATTTGCATCGGGTGACGTTGGTCTTGGCAGCAGTCGACGATGGGGGAAAGAGCGACCCGTCTTTAGGACTAGCAAGCTAGACGCTGTGCTGCGGTAGTGATTGGGTGCCTTGCCGATTGCAAAGCATAATGTGCGACGGCCAAGCCGGACGGCACGAATGGGTGACTATCCCGTGCGCATGCTCAACTAAGGAACGCCTCGCGTCGCAGCGGGCATTCGGCGGGGGCCGCCGAGCAGGGCCCTCATTGCCGGCCCTGCACCCCGGCTAGCCTCCCTCCGTTCCAATTTGAAAGGCGAGCCCACCACCCTTGACGCGGGGGCGGTTATGGGTGGGTGATTAGTGTGTGCGGGCGGCGGGTGACTCGCCATGCTTCAGAAACTTGCCCCTAAATTCGATACCCGCTTCGGGGAACAGACTTTGCAAGCGGGCAACAGATTGCGTCGAGCGGTGGCCCGGCGCATAAATCGCCTCGTAGCCCGGCTCTCCAAATATTCTCAACGACCACGGGGCAGTGCCCTGGGTAATTGCGCAGCCAAGTGGATCGTCGTTGATCTCGCCGCCGGATCCCAGCGCCGCATGACGCTGCCGAATCCAATTGAGCTGGTAGGCAACCCAACCGAGCGGGGCCGCAACCACCGTCACCACGACCAGCAGCGTCCGCAACGAATAGGACCAGCGGCGGCGGGGCGCGGTCATAACTGCGACTTGTTCACGGTCTGCCTGCGAGGCTTTTTCGGCTTCCATTTTGGCTTGCCGAAAGTTCCCATCACCGTTTTGTGATAGCTGGCTTTGGACTCGATCGCAGTTGCAACTTCGCGTTCCGTTAAAGCAGCCTTCCAGATGCCCCACCTGCGCCCGCGAAAGATGTGCTGTCCGAAAGACGACCACACCAATCGTTTGCTGGGAGTCAATTTGATAATCGCCGCAGCTTTCTCGTAATCGAGTGCCTGCATTAGCCGTTCGCAGCATCGGGGCCATTCCTTGGGGTACGGCTTGTCCCTGAATCGGTAAAGCGCCTGACTGCGCTTAACTGCGCCGCACCGCCGGCAGAAATAGTGGCGATTGTTCATGTCCATCAGTGTACCCGAGCGGCGGGGCCGGGAGTGAGGGGGCGGGGGCGGTCGCAGTCTTGTCGGGGCCAATCCCGAGGACCGTGTGCCAGCCCCGCGTATTTTTTGGCGAAATCCCAAGGTTTACAGGCATGGTCGGGGGGCCGTCGCAATCTTGGATGCATCGCGAACGCAAACCGTAGATCACTTCCGATTGCCGAGCGCAAGTTTTGATATAGGGGGTCAGTCTGATCCTGCCCGTTGCTCGACCGCGGACCGTTCGGCAGTCACGCGCGAGAAATCGCAAAATCCCAAAAACGTGTCCGGTTTGGCGGGCGAGTTCCAGCTTCGGGCTGTTCGACCGCGAACCGCTGGGGAACGTCGCGGGTTTTTGGGCGATTCCGGGAAGTTTTCAAAACCTGCCGGCCGAACACAGAAACCGGACACAAGAACCGGACACGGCGCCGGCCCGGGGGCGGTTTCCATCTTGCCAACTTTTCGAATACGGACCGTTGAGCAAGCGCACGCGCGATTTCGCGAAATAACATAGGGGGGGGTATCGGCTGGACGTGATCGACCTGGCAGACGCCGGCCGCCGACTTTGCCGGTCCTCCGAGACTGGCCCATAGGAGACTGGCCTTGCGGCCGCCGGTCGTGCAGAGTTTGCCCCCAATTTCCAGGCGCCGGAGATTAGCGCCTTAGAGACTAGCGTCGGCCGCGGGTGCAAAATAGCTCGATCAATCAAATGAGCCGAGGTTTACGCATGATTCCACGGCATTTTGACCTAGTCCGGCGCCAAAAGGACGCAATCCGCGATTTTGCCTCAAAGGGATTTTGCCCTCGCGAGCGCTAACTCCCTGGGGCAAACACTCGAACGCCGCCGCAAGTCTGCTATGTGCAAGTCTCGCCGGCGGGTCCTTCCGGCTACCGACGCGCGCTGCGTGCCGCCGAAGCCGGCGTAAAACCACCTGCAATTTCTTTCCGCCGGACGCCTGGTCCGGAGTGAACCCTGGGTGTGAACGGGTCGCCGGAATTTCGCCGAGGGCTATCGGCTGGTTGCCGGCGGTGAAGCCTTACCACGGTAACGGTTTCCGCTGGTTCGCGTCCCGCCGGCAGCCGATACCAAGAGCCGATATTTTCGCCGAAGACGAGAAACTGGGTCGCCGGCTGATAAGTGTTACGTTCGTAATGGTTTCCGTCGATTCGCGTCCCGCGGACAGCTTCCTCCAAGAGCTTCCTGTCGCCGAAGCCTACAAACCGGGAAAGTCCCTCAAGAAACTCCCGTTCCACCGCAGTCTATAAACTGGCGTCCCGGTGGCGATGTGCCCATTTTCCAGCGGTTTCCGCCGCTTGGCGTCCCGCCGGCTGTTTATCACAAGAGTTTATCGCCGGGAGTTTCGCCGCCGCCGGCTGTTTGTGCCAAGTGTTTGTATTTCGGAGCCCTTACGCCGGCGGTCGTCAGGGGCGCGGAACTCGCGGGTCCTCCGCCGCTCGCACCGTGGCGGTTCCCACCGTTGCCGGGGGGCCGAAAGATATAGTCCGTCCCCTGCTGCCGGCCGATGGCGGGGGTTTGCAACCGCGGGTCCTATCGACTGAGTTTGCCTGCCCGAGGTGGTCGAGTTCCCCGCGGTCGAAGGCACAGTGCGTGCGAAGTGCGCCCGCCGCGAGTCGATACCAAGAGCCGATATTCATGGGGGCCGCTGTGGGCAACCGTTCCGTGGCGTCCCATGCAGTCGTGGGCCGGTGCGATCCCTTGACGGTCCGGATTTGGACGACTTTTTTCGCCACGGCGTAGCACCAGTGTAGCACCGGCAGAAATCCCGGTCCGCGAACGAAAAAAGCCTCGCCACAACTCATTGTGCAGCAAGGCTTTGTATGTGCTCCCTGTTGGAATCGAACCAACAACCCTCTGATTAAGAGTCAGATGCTCTGCCGATTGAGCTAAGGGAGCAAGATCCGGCGGCGCCGATCGAGGCCGACGGCCGGGAGGATCAATTTACTCCCGGCGACCGCCACGCTGCAAGGGGCGAGCGACATTTGCCGATCCGCGGCAGCACGCCTCCGGCGCGAAATTGCTTCCGCGAGTGCGCGCCGACATGCAAGCGCAGAGGTCTTTCCGCTGTGGAGCCACTACTGGCACTGGTTGCACGCGGGCAACGGATCACTGTCCCCCGTTTTTCCGCCTTCATCCTTCATCCTTCCGCCTTCATCCTTTCTCACTCTTCCCCGGCGCTCATGCCCAGTTGGCGCATCTTGCGATACAGATTCGAGCGGTGCAGGCCCAAGCGTTCGGCGGCCAGGCTCATGTTGGTCTTCGCGCGCTCGATCGCCTTCTTGATGTACTCGATCTGGAATTTGTCCGTCGCCTCGGCCAGCGGCAAGTCGGGATCGACGAATGCCGGCGATTGTCCGGCCGGCGACAGAATGAAGGCCAGATCCTCGGCCTCGATCGTTTCGCCGGGCAGCAAGTACGCCACGCGCTCCATCAGGTTGCGCAGCTCGCGGATGTTGCCCGGCCAGGTGTGCTGCTCGAGCCGCTTGCGGGCGGCGGCCGAGAACTTGAGCGGGCGGCGATGGGCCTTGTGGCAAAAGTCGGCCAGAAAGTAATCGGCCAACAGCAACACGTCGTCGCCGCGCTCGGCCAGAGACGGCAGTTCGAGCGTGACCACGTTCAGCCGAAAATACAGGTCCTGCCGGAACCGCTTCTGGCGGACCATCTCGGCCAGGTTCTGATTGGTGGCGGCAATCACCCGGGCGTCGGTGTGGATCGGTTTTGAGCCGCCCACGCGCACCACCACCTTTTCTTCGACCACGCGCAACAGCTTGGCCTGGCCGCTCAGGCTCAGGTCGCCGATCTCGTCCAAGAACAGCGTGCCTCCGGAGGCCAGCTCGAACTTGCCCTGTCGGGCTTCGTGGGCGTCGGTGAACGCCCCTTTCTCGTGGCCGAACAGCTCGCTCTCCAGCAGCGTCTCGGTGATCGCCGCGCAGTTGACGGCAATGAACGGCCGCTCGCGCCGCGGGCTGAGGTAATGCACCGATTGACTGACCACTTCCTTGCCCGTGCCGTTCTCGCCCAGGATCAAAATCGCCAGCTCGGTGGGCGCGACGCGGCGGATGGTCGAGCGCAGGGCCTCGATGGCCGGGCTGCGGCCGATGAGCTGCACGCCTTCGGCCGCCTGTTCGACGATGTGGCGATGCGTGATCAGCAGCTCTTCGAACTGTTGGGTGTTTTCCAGCGCCACGGCCGCGTGGCCGGCCAGTTCGGTGAGCGCCAGTTCGTCGTCGGCTGTAAAGTCGCCCTCGAGCTTGTTGATCACCTCGAACGCGCCGAACAGTTCGCCCTGGCTGCCGCGCAAAGGAACGCACAGCAGCGTGCGGGTCTGATAGCCCAACTGCCGGTCGACCTGCCGGTTGATCCCGGCCGCCTCGTCGACGCTGGTCACGCGGCGCGGCTCGCCCGAGTGGACCACCTGTCCGACCACGCCCGAGTTGTCGGGAATGCGCAGTTCGCCCCCCTCGACGCCGAGGGCCGGGCGGCCGACGAGCGTGTGATTGGGGCGGTCCCAGAGAAAGATGCTGGCCCGATCGCTGCGGAGCAGCCGCGTGGCCGCTTCGGCCATTTGCTTGAGCAGCGGCTCCATCTCGTTGGTCTTGCTCCACTGGTTGGCAATCTCGAGGATCGCCTCCAGCCGCTTGATGCGTCCGTGCTCTTGCTGCCGCAGGCGGACCGTATCGAGCGCGCTGGAAAACACGACGGCCAGGGCTTCGATCGTGCGGAGCGATTCGGCGCTGGTCCGCTCTAGTGCGCCGTGCAAGAGCAACAGCTCGCCGCTGGCCGCGTGCCGTGTCAAAGGCGCCGCCACCCAGGAACCCTCGGCCGCCGCCGACTCGCGATCGAGCACGTCGGCCAATAGCGCGATCGGCAACGCGCGGGCCATGCCCGTCTTGGCCAACGCGCTCCAATGCGCCCCTTCGGAGCTCATCGAGCGCGGCAAAGTCGGCGCCCGTCGATTGCTGGAGCAGCGGCAGCGCCTGAGCCAGAAACTCGCCCCGCGCGTCGAGCCGGCTGGCTCGCCACAACAACTCGGCGGCGATACCGGCCAGATCCGGATGCGTTTGCAGCGGCTCGAACGACTGCTCGCCGAGCCCCAGATTGGTGGAAACCATGGCCCGAAAAACCTGCTTCCGTTGGACTATCCGCTCGAGAAGGAGCATCCCAAGTGTCGTCATTACTACGTCACAATGGTAGGTTGCTGCGGTCGACTTGACAACAGTGCCGGCACCGAGGGTGGTCACGCGGGGGGTTAAGGGCCAATATCTAGCGGCACGAAAGCCCCGGAGCGAGCCGCGGGATGACCCCCGCGGCGTACAGTCAGCGTGATTCACAAATGCGAAACAACCCCGGAGCCGAGCCGGCCGATCGATCGTCCGACAAGCGCGAGATCGGCGCAATCTTCGCCCACCGACGGCGCCGACGAGTCGGGCGGATTTGCAATTCAGGGAAGTCGTCCGCCCCTTGTGGCTTGCCGGGCATTTTTTCTCCTCGTTTTTCTCCGGGGCGCGGCGGTTTTGCGTCGCTGCCGTGACAGCATGGATTGGACAGGCCTCGCGCGTCTTGAGGCGGCGCGCTGTGGGCTGGGCGAGAGCCCGGCCCTTTGGGCGGCCGATTGAGTGCATTCGCAGAGGACCGCGGTGGATTCACAGCGCTGCGACGGACGCAAAGTGCTAGGATTGGCCGGAACGATGCCGTCGTGACTTTCGTCATGCGGCAATCTGGATAGAGAAGGGGGGCTCTATGCGATGCTTCTGGAGCTGTGTCTGCTGCGCCTGTCTCATTTGGGCGGCGGGAAGCGCGTCGGTTGGAGTGGCCGACAATCCACGCGACGGCAGCAACAACTCGTCCGCGAGTGTGCGTCACGAGCACAGTCAATCGCCCAGTGGCAGCAGCGCGAAGAAGGTCTCGCGCGCGAGCGCGCCATCGCCAAGTTCGATACCGACGGCGATGGCCAGCTCAGCCCCGAAGAGCGGCAAGCGGCCCGCACGTCCATCTCTCAGCAGCGGCGCGCGGCGCAAGCAGCGCAAAGCGGCCCGCAATATGCCGGCGCAGCCACAGGCTACGGGAGCAACGGCTACCCGGGCAACAGCTACATGAACAACAGCTACGGAAATGGCGGCGGAGCCGGCTACGGAATGACCGGGATGTCGGGGGGCGGTTCCGGCGGCGGGGGCTGCATGAGCGGTTCAGGCGGGTCGAGCATGGCCGGCATGGGCGGCGGCGGCATGGGAATGGGCGGTATGGCGATGGGACGCGGCCACAGATAAGACTGAAAGGATGAAGGCTGAAGGATGAATGGGGGGACGCAAAGGATCGCGGGGCATCCTTTCCGTTTTCCGCCTTCATCCTTTCTCCTTCATCCTTTCCCTTCTCGCTAGTTTCTTCAGCACCTCCACGCCCCGCTCCAGCGTCGCGTCGCTGGCCGCGTACGAAACGCGGAAGTGCGTGTCGCTGCGGCTGAAGATGCTGCCCGGGATGATCAGCAACTGATTCTCGATCGCCTTGGCCACGAACTGGCTGCCAGTGCCCCAGGGGCGCGGGGGAAGACGTAGAATGCGCCGCCCGGCCGGGTGATCTCGTAGTCGGCGGCTAATTCGGCCAGCAGAAAATCTCGCTTGCTGCGGTAGGCGTCGAAGTGCGACTGCATGTCGACCTCCAGCGCCCGGGCCGCCGCCCATTGAAACGGCTGCGGGCGCAGACGAACGTGTACTGCTGCAGCTTGACCATTTGCGAAACGACTTCCTCGGGGCCGTGCGCAAAGCCCAGCCGCCAGCCGGTCACTCCGTACGTCTTGGAGAAGCCGTCGATGACGAGCGTCCGGGGGTTGAACGTGGCCGGCGAGAGGGGCGGCTCGTCGTAGGCAAAGCGGCTGTAAATCTCGTCGCTCACCAAGAGCACGTTGTGCTCGGCGGCCAGCCGGGCGATGCCTTCGATCTCGGCCCGCGTGGCCGTCACGCCGGTTGGGTTGGCCGGGCTGTTGAACAGGATCATTTTCGTCTTGGGCGTGATCGCCGCCCGCACGCGGTCCAGGTCGATGCGGAAATCAGGATACGTGTCCACCAGCACGCACTTGCCGCCGACCAGGCCCACCAGCGCCGGATACATGACGAAGTACGGATCGAAAACGATCACTTCGTCGCCCGGATTCACCGCCGCCAGCATCGCCAGCACCAGCGCCCCGCTGGTGCCGCTGGTGACGAACACCTGACGATCGGCGTGGCCGTATTGGGCGGCCAGACGTTTGGCCAGCTCTTCGCGCAGCACGGGCATGCCCTGTGTCAAAGCGTAGCCGTTGCGGCCGGCGTGGATGGCGTCGACGGCCGCGTTCTGGATTTCGTCGGGCACGGCGAAGTCGGGCTGGCCGATCGACAGATTGATCGGATCGGTCATCGTGGCCGCCAGGTCGAACACCTTGCGGATGCCCGAGCTGTCGCAGTAACGGGTGCGGTCGGCAATCCAAGACATGGGGGGAAGGTGGAAGGATGAAGGCGGAGGGATGAAGGCTGAAAGGTACCAAGGGACGACCTTCTTGACAAACATAGCCGGCGGCTAACAGCCGCCGGTTGGCTTGCCGCCAGCGCCGCCTACCGAGCTCGATTCATCGATCCGGCGCGGCCGTGCCCGGCAGGAAAGATTATGCGACAATGCGGGGTAGCCTCGCAATTGCCAATTATGTGCTCGACCCCCGACTCGCCGATCGACGCACGCCCCCGCCAATCGCCCGAGCGCGATATTTCGCGGCAGTTCACGCTGCGCTGGATGCTCGTGGCCACGGCGCTTTTCGGCGCGATTTTGGGGGCTGCGCTGCGGCTCGAAGCACCGGCGCTGATTCGTTAATTGCGTGCTGGCCGGAGCCGCCGCGCTGGCTTGGAAGCTCTTTCGGCCGAGCACGATCGGAACCGCGCTTGGAACGCTCGGCTCGCAGGCCGCGGTTCTGAGTGGGTTCCTGTATTACCGGGACGACGGCCGCCTCTTTCAGGATGCAATCGTCGAATTGCTGATGCTCATCGCGGCCGCTTTGCTCGTCGTGGCGTTTTTCATCTTTTTCTTCCAAGGCGATTCTGGGCGGCCAGGGGCGCGACGGAATTGGGTCGCGGCGGCGATTTGCTTGATCGCTCCCATCAGCGGCCTGCTAATTGCTCCGCCCATGCTGGAGAACTTCCGCAACGCTTGGATCGCCGAGCAAAATGCCGAAAACAGTCGCCGCTTGCAAGTCATCGTCAAGGATGTCACTGCGCTTTGCGAACGCCTGGGCGATGCGCCGGTCGATGAGGGCGGCCTGGTGCGGCAGTTGGGTCATCCCATGCCGTTGGTTCAAGGCCATGGGTTTTCGCGACCCGTCTGGTATCAAAGATTAGGCCCCGGCCATTTTCAATTGATCTACGGAATGGGTTGGGACATCTACACCTTCGATAGCGATAAGGCGAATGCCGGGTGGGTCCGCACTCCGTTCTAGCGGCGCGTCCAGATGCCCCTGCGGGCGAAGCCGCAGCGGCGCTCAATCGCTGCCTTCCAGCACTTCCGACAGCGGCCGATCGCTCTGGCTCAGGAGTTGCAGCAGCTCGCCCAGGGTCCGCAGCGCGTCGGGCTGCGGCAACTCGCCGCCGAACCAGATCCGGCCCGATGGACCGCCACCCAATGCCGCGCCCGATCGCTGCATGGCAACAAACATCGATTCGCAGCGGGACGCACTTTCGATCGGCCCGGTGCCGGCGGCAGTAAGTTGCCCGTGGGCTGCAGGCGACGCCTCGGCCTCGACGACCACACCCGCCGACTTGGCTTCGGCGGAAAGCTGCCGGGCAAAGGCGAACAGTAGCCGCTCTGCGTTCACCGGCCGCCCGCGCTGGTCGATCAGATCCAGCGACTCGCCGTCGCCATCGATCCACAATCCGAAGTCGGCCGACTCGTCGAGCACTTGCTCGCGCAGGCGCTGCCCTCGCCGGCCGCGATATGCGGCAGCCGTCGTCAAGGCGGTCGACGGCGACCCGGCCTTTGCCTTCGCGGTTTTGCCTTTGCGATCCGCCGACTGTGCCGGTTTGCCGGCCGCTGGCAGCCGCGGCCCGGCGATCTGGCAGGCACTGTTGCCGGCCAGTTGCCGCAGATGCTCGGCCAGGGGCAGGCTCGACGTATCGAGCACGAACCGCAAGGGACGCAAGCCGTGAAACAAGTCGGCCAGTTCCTGGCGATACTCCGGGCCGGGGTCGATGCGTTCCAAGCCCCCCGAGCGGCGGCTGGATCGCTCCGGAGCGCCGGCGAACAGCGCCGTAACATCGTCGAGCTGGCCACCGGCGGACCAGGGGCAACTGGCCGGTCCCCAACATTTCAGACTCACGATCTGCGGTGCGCCGGACGAATTACCGACCAGCAGCCCGCCGTCGAGCCCGTGCCGATGGACAAGCCTGGCGAGCGACGCTGCGGTGGCCGCTCCGGATTCCACCACACGGCAACCGCTGAGCGCCAGCCCGTCGCCGGCGGCAGCCACAAGTTCGGCCGAGAGCCAGCGGCCGTCCGTAGCCACCGCCACGCGCGGCACGCCGCCGGCCGATTCGACGCGCCGGCGCAGGGCCGTGCCCAGTGCCGCGGCATACCGCCGCACGAGCGGCGCGTCGATTTGGTTGCGGGCGATCCCCAGCGGGCCCTCGGCACAAGCGGCTTCGGGCTCGGCGTCCGCCGAGTCGGTGCGCTCGGGATTACTGTGGGCAAGGCGAGCGTCGGCCGCAGTCGCTTTCACGGGGCGCAGTCCGGCGTCGAAGCGATGCAAGCAGCCGCGGCAGGTCGCGTAGCCGCCGGCCAGGCGAGCCAGATGGATCGGTCGATCGATGAAATAGGATTCGCCAGGACAGCGAAAGCGAGTCTCAGTCGGTGCGCTCACGTGCGTTTTGCATCCTTGCCGCAAGTGGTTCGAGGAAGGCGCCGTCGCGGTTGGCTGCATCCTGCGCCGCGCACGGGTACGAATCGTACGCCATGCCAGTCCGAAGCCGAGATCCGGGCTGGTGAACAAGACTTGACCGGCGTCTTACTCCACGCCCGGTTCGCTCGCGGCGCGGCGCATCTTGCGGCGAGCGCGGCTCAGGGCCGGCCCGACGCTGTTTTCCGGCATCCCGACTGCGGAGCTGATCTCCTGATAGCTCTTGCCCTCGAGGTGATACATGCGCACCATTCTTGCTTCGGTGCCATCGAGCTCTTCGAGCAGTCGCTCGATCTCTTCGCGGTCGCTGACCCGCTGCTCGGGCTCGCCATCTTCGTGCCGGTCGGCAATCTCGTTTGGGGAGTGCTCCGGATGACCCGAATCGCCTTCGGCCAAGGCGACGGACGAATGTGCGCCATTGGCGCCAAGCCGCGCGGGAGACTTCTGCTTGAGCAGATCGTGAACGACGACCCGGCGTGCAATCACCGTCAGGTAGGTGGCCAGGCTGCTGCCACCGCGGAAGTTCCGCAATACGGCCAGATCGTCTTTGACAATCGCCAGAAACACCTGGGCAATCAAGTCTTCGCGATCTTCGGCAGAGAGCCGTAGCGAGCGGCTTTGGGCCGAATGGTTCACGACATGGATCACCAGTCCCATGAAGCGATCGACAAAATCTTCCCACGCCCGTGGTTTGCGCGCTAAACAGCGCTGCAGAAGACTGCGATCGATATCCGATAGTGCCATGACGTGAGATTCCTCGTCACCGGCGACTCTCGTGCGGGGGCAAATTCGCGCCAAAGCACCAGGGCACCAGTCGCGAGCGAGGGGATTGCTCTAAACTGCGTAACCACTTTGATTTTAAGTTCGCTGGCAAAACGAAGCAAGGCCGAGTCGCACGCCGAAGTGCCGCCAGGAGCGATTCGGTCACGGCGATGGGTTGACACTCGATTTTGGCGTCACTAGAATTCGTGCGCCGTCGTGATGCTTGCGACCAACAAGTGCTGGGCTGGCAAGTACTTGACACGCTCGATTTTTTGGCCCTGGCGGCCGATTTTGAGTTGTCAGGAGCGGAGCAACCGTTGCGGCCGGCTGGCGCTACCGGTGGGGCCTGCCGACCCAGCATCGTGGCTGTGGGGCCAAACCGATGGACGGCAAGTGACGGTCTGCGGGCAGTTCGTGGTAATCGTGCGATATTGTTTCCTTTAGCTTTCCGTCGAGAGATTCGACTGGAAAAGGGAGAAAGAGCGTCAATGACTCATGTTGTTTGCGAGCCATGCTTCGGCTGCAAGTATACGGATTGCGTGGTCGTGTGCCCGGTCGAGTGTTTCTACGAAGGCGAGAAGATCCTCTACATCCATCCGGATGAGTGCATTGACTGCGAAGCGTGTGTGCCGGAATGTCCGGTGGAAGCCATTTTTCACGAGGACAACGTCCCGGAAGAATGGAAAGACTTCACCGCGCTGAACGCCGAGATGGCTTCGCAGTGCGAGGTGATTACGGAAAAGAAAGAGCCACTCTGCGGCGGCGGCTGACGTAGCCGAAGCGCCGGGCCGCGCAATTTTTGGCAGGCTGGCCGAGCGAGTCCATGCGCTCTGCGAGAGCAGGCAAGACAGAGTCGGTCCGCCGGCGGCGTTCAACCGTTGCTCAACCGTTTTTGGCGCGCGCGCAGGCCGGCCGCGATTGGCTGCCGGTTAATGCGCGATTTGTGCTGCGCAGGCGCGATCGGCGCTTATTTCAAGTCGACCGACCAATAGGCGTTGTCGAGAAACGTCTTCCAGCTCTCGTACTTGGGATTGCCGAGCTTGATCGCCAGCAGCGGGCTGCGCTTCGGCTTGGCCGGCGGCCGAATCAGTCGCATGTTGGCTTCCTGCGGCGTCCGTCCGCCTTTGCGGACGTTGCAAGCCACGCAGGCGCAGACGATGTTTTCCCAGCATGTTTCGCCCGCCCGGCTGCGCGGAACGACATGATCCAGGCTGAGCTCGCTGGTCGGAAAGCTCTTGCCGCAATACTGGCAGCGATTTCCATCGCGGGCGAAAATATTGCGGCGGTTGAACCGCACGGTCTGCTTGGGTAATCGATCGAACTCGAGCAGCCGAATCACCCGCGGCACCTGGATCTCGAAATTCACCGCCTGGATCCAGTCTTCGTGCGGCTCCTTGAACGAAGCCTTGAGCTCGCTGATTTCGCGCCATGACTCGAAGCTGTAATTGGCGTATTGTCCCGCCTGGAAGTGAATCACCTCGGCCAATTCGCGAAACAGCAGGCCAAACGCGCGGCGCACGTTGATGACGTGGACTGCCATGTAAAAGCGGTTGAGCACCAGGACGCTAGCCCCGAGTGGGTTGCCCAATGCGGCCACACTCGACATCAGAACCTCCAGCCGGCTGGATTTCACGATTCCGTTGATTTCGCAAGCGGTGCGCCGCAATCCTGAGTGCGACGACTGACTGGCCTGTGGGGGGGCGCCCGCTGCCCTTGTTTGCGTTTTGTGCAGCCGTCGCGGGCTGCCTCTTGATTGTAATCGTCGCAAACATCCAAGGCCAGACGGCTAAGATTCGCGCTATCGCCGGCTCGCCGGCGAACTAATGCGGACTTAACACGCGACCGCCGCTCGCCTTTTGGGCTCTCGGGTCGTTCGCGACAAGGCTCCCGCCGCTGCTGGCCGAACGACCCAATGCCGTCAGATTCGCTTGCTACGGATGCGGATGTGCCATGGCTTGGCAATCGGCGTACCCCCCTGTCGCCCCCCAAGCCCTCAATTCGCGGCTAGTCGCTCGCCGCATTTGTCGAAGGCGCAATTCATACGTTGTCAAGCGCACGCCGCTTCGCCGAGACAAGATTTCTGGCGTGACGAAAAATTTATCCATTCTTGACTTGCTCCACGCGCAGAACTGGCATTAGGATTGGAGGTGGCGGTGTGAAGCCCACCACTTTGTTTGCGGGGACCGGTAAGATGATTCACTATTCGTGCGATTGCTGCAAACGGGAACTCGACCCCGAAGATCTGCGCTATGTTGTCAAGATGGAGGTGTTCGCAGCATTCGATCCCTCGGCGCTGGACGAGGCCGATGAAGATCGAGATCATCTGCAGGAAATCCAGGAAATCCTGCAACGGGCCGAGGATTCCACCGACGATCCGATCTCGAGCGATGTGTACGAGCAACTGCGGTTCGACTTGTGCACCGAGTGTCACAAGAAATTCCTGAAGAACCCTCTGGCCCGCGAATTTCCCAAGCAGTTCGACTTCAGCAAGAATTAGCGTGCTCGAGTCGGAAGTTCGTTGCTTGGAAAACCGAGTGCGGCACGCCCGGTGAACTGCGATCGACCCGTTTCACGCACGGCCGCCGGCTGACCCACGAGCCCCAGCGGCCAGGCAGCGGAAGCAGAGGCGATTTCGGCCCCCGCGTTGGCCCTGGCTGGTCTGGCTGGGACTGATCCTGTTTGTCGCGGTGCGGTTCTGGATCGCAGCGCCCGCGCCGCCCGACGCCGAGCCGCTGCCGTCAGGCCGTTACCAGCTCGAGTACGTCTTCGACGGCGACACGCTGCTGCTGGCCACCGGTCAACGGGTGCGGCTGATCGGCGTGGACACGCCCGAAACCGTCAAACGGGATCATCCGGTCGAGCCGTTCGGTCCCGAGGCCACGCAGTTCACCCGGGAATTCGTGGCCGGCGGCGAAGTCCGGCTGGAATTCGACCGCGAGCGGCTGGATCGCTACGGGCGCTGGCTGGCCTACGTTTGGGTTGGCGAACGCATGCTCAACGAAGAGTTGGTGCGCGCCGGGCTGGCCCGGTTCGAGCCCGAGTACCATTATTCCGAAACGATGAAGCGGCGATTTCGCATCGCGCAGCAAGAGGCCCAGTCGGCCCGCCGCGGCATTTGGTCGACGGCGGCGGAATCGTCGAAATAGTCAGACCGCGGAATGCCCAGGTGATCGCATCAGGATCGACGAGCGTGCGCAACAGGGCAAGCCCATTCGCGACCCCTGCGAGAGGTTGTCGGCTCTGATCGTCAGCGAGTCATCGCCGCGTAGTTCCTCCTTCCTTCTTCTTTTTTCCGCCTTCTGCCTTCTGCCTTCCGCTCGGCTGAGCTCGCCGCAGGCTGCCTTTCACCGTCCCCCTTCCGACGCGCCCCCGGGGAGTGTTAGAATTTCCGCTCGTCGGCCCCCACTCCAGCCTGAAGCGAGGATGCGTTGAATACGACCCAAAAGATGAAGATCGCCGTGATCGGTGGCGACGGCACGGGGCCCGAGGTGGCGGCCGAGGGGCTGAAGGTGCTCGCGGCCATCGCCAAGATGGAGAAATTTCAGTTCGAGACGGTCGATTTCGACTTCGGCGGCGACCGCTACCTGCGCACCGGCGACATCCTGCCTGCCGGCGCCGTGGACGAGTTGCGCAAGTTCGACGCGATCTATCTGGGTGCCGTCGGCCATCCCGGCGTGGCGCCAGGCATCCTGGAGAAGGGCTTGCTGCTGGAACTGCGTTTTCAGCTCGATCAGTACATCAATCTGCGGCCGGTAAAATTGTTTCCCGGCGTCGAGACCCCGCTCCGCGACAAGGGTCCAAAGGACATCGATTTCGTCGTCGTGCGCGAGAACACCGAGGATCTGTATTGCGGCGTGGGGGGCTTTCTCAAGAAGGGCACGCCCGACGAGGTCGCCAGCCAGACGGCCATCTATACCCGCAAAGGCTGCGAGCGCTGCATTCGCTGGGCTTTCGAATACACCCGGAAGCGGAACAGCCCGAAAAAAATGCTCACACTGGTCGCCAAGACCAACGTCCTGACATACGGCCACGATCTGTGGTGGCGGACTTTCCAGGACGTGGCCCAGGAATACAAGGACATCAAGGCCGACTACAACCACGTCGACGCCTGCTGCATGTGGATGGTCAAGAATCCGGAATACTACGACGTGATCGTGACCACCAACATGTTCGGCGACATCATCACCGACCTGGGCGGCATCCTACAGGGGGGCATGGGCGTGGCTGCCGGCGGCAACATCAATCCCGACCCCGGCGGCACCAGCATGTTCGAGCCGATGGGCGGCAGCGCCCCCAAATATACGGGTCAGCACGTGATCAATCCGATCGCGGCCATCAACGCCATGTCGATGCTGCTGGAACACACCGGCCAGCCGGCCGCGGCAGCGCGGATCATGAAGGCCATCCAGACGGTCACCGGCACCAAGATGAAGAGCCAGGCCGCGGGCAAGATGGGCTACTCGACCCAACAAGTCGGCGACCTGGTCGTCGAGGCTTTGGGCTAGGGTGCCTGAGCCCTGGGCGAGTGGACCGGACGCGAGACCGCTTCGCCATTTGGCCCATTCTGCGCTGCCGGTTTCAAACGCAATCTTCCTTCAAGCGGCACGACTGGCGCGGTCGAATATCCCCAAGACGCGCCCCGTTGGGGTCGCGCGCTGCGCGGGAGGACCGCGCTGACCGGGCGAGGACCATCGATGGCCAGCATGCCGACTGATAGCAGCGTCGCCAGCAATTCGCAGCGCGACAACATGCTTGTCGAGTTCATCACGCAGATCGGCGCGGTGACGGTCGATTTCCTGGTGTCGCTCGGCGACATTTCGCAATTCGTGCTGCGCACGCTGTCGTGGTTGGTGACCCGGCTGCCGCGGCGCGAGACGATCTTGCCGAATTTCTACCAGATCGGCGTGCTCAGCGTTCCGGTCGTGGCCCTGACCGGCACGTTCATCGGCATGGTGCTGTCGGTGCAAAGCTATGCCCAATTTCGCCAATACAACTTGCAGACGCAGCTCGGCGCCGTCATCAATATGTCGCTGGTCCGCGAACTGGGCCCCGTGCTGGCCGCCACCATGCTGGCCGGCCGCGTGGGCAGCGCGATGGCCGCCGAACTGGGCACGATGCGGGTCACCGAGCAGATCGACGCTCTGAGCAGCATGGGCGCCAACCCGATTCATTACCTGGTCGTGCCGCGATTTCTGGCCTGCCTGATCCTGATACCCACCTTGACGATCATGGCCGACTTCATGGGGGTCGTTGGAGGCGCGTTTTACAGCATCTACGTCTGGGGAATCGATTCCCATCATTACTGGGAAAGCTCGCAGCGCTACGTCGGCAATTTCGACTTATTCTCGGGTATCTTCAAGAGCTTGTTTTTTGGTGCGGCCATCGGAATGATCAGTTGCCACCAGGGCTTTCACTCCGAAGCCGGCGCCGAAGGCGTCGGCCGGTCGGCCACAGCCGCCTTTGTGTATTCTTTCGTGGCGATTTTGGTCCTCGACTTTTTCCTGGGCATCGGCCTCGATTCGTTCTATTACTGGGCCTGGCCCGATACGGCACGCAACATCTAGGCCACGACGTTTGCCCGCAGATTGTTGGGCAGAATCGGTCCGTCATGACAAACCCCGCCGCCAGCACCGGGCCAGCCTCCCATACGATGGTCGACGTGCGCGCGCTCGACGTCAAATTTGGGCGCCAGCACGTGCTCCGCGAAATCAACCTGACGATCCCCCGCGGACAGACGCTGGTGGTGATCGGCGAGAGCGGCTGCGGCAAGACCGTGCTGCTCAAGACGATGATCGGCCTGGTCAAGCCCACGCGCGGAGAAATCTGGTTCGACGGCCGCAACCTGGCCGTCCTGAACGACCGCGAGCTGACCGAACAGCGGCTGCGCTTCGGGTTTCTGTTCCAGGGAGCGGCGCTGTTCGACAGCATGACCATTGGCCAGAACGTGGCCTTTCCCCTGCGCGAGCACGGCAAGGCCAACCAGCAGGAGATCGACGAAATCGTGCTCTCGCGGCTGGCCGAAGTCGGTCTGCCGGAAAGTGTCGTGAAGAAGAAGCCGGCCGAACTCTCGGGCGGCATGCGCAAACGGGTCGGTTTGGCCCGGGCCCTGGCCATGGACCCCGAGTTGATGCTCTACGACGAGCCCACGACCGGGCTCGACCCGATCATGAGCGACGTGATCAACGAGTTGATCCTGCGCACCCGGGCGCGGTATCCGGTGACGAGCATCGTCGTCACGCACGACATGCACACGGCCCGCAAGGTCGGCCAACGGATCGTGATGTTCTATCCGCTGGCGCGGCTCGATGCCGACGAGCCACAGGTCATTTTCGATGGCAGGCCGGACGAGATCGACGCCGCCAGCGACCCGCGCGTCACGCAGTTCGTCGAGGGCGAGGCGGGCGAACGGTTGATGGAAATGCGCAAGGCGATCAGCAATCATGGATGAACGCATCGTCAAATTTCGAGTGGGGGTCATCGTGCTGTTCACGATGATCGTCCTCGGCATCCTGGTGGTGCTGTTCAACGATTTTGGCTCGTTCTGGCGGGGCAATTACACCGTCTTCGTCCATTTCTCCCAGGCGCCCGGCGTGGCCGCCGATACGCCGGTGCGGAAGGACGGGATCCTGATCGGCAAGGTCGTCAAGGTGCGCTTTGCCGACGACGATCCGCGGTTTCAGACCGAAGGCGGCGTGATCGTCACCATCAACATCCATGCCGACCGCCACATCCACCTGAACGAACGCTGCCGGATCAGCACCACGCTCTTGGGCGACGCCGTGCTGCAGTTCGTGCCCGGCGGCACCCATCCCAGTCCCGAGTTCATCCAGAACGGCGACTACCTGGACGGCATCGTGGCCCCCAACCCCCTCGAATTGATCACCAACCTCGAAGGGAACATCACGAATGTCATTACGTCGATGACCGGCGCCGGAAACGACGTGGGCCGGCTGGCGCGGCGGCTGGATACCTTCCTGGACGGCAACGAGGACCAGCTCCGGCGGATCGTCAACAAGACCGAGCGTTCGCTCGATTCGTTCCAGAAGGCCCTGCAGAGCGTCAACGTGCTGCTGGGCGACGTCGACGCCATGGGCGCGTCGCTGCGCAACGAGGACGGCAGCGCGATGGCGCTCTCGCTGGAGGAACCGCTGGCGCCGGGCGAAATGCCGCCGGCCGACGGGCAAGGCCGCCGCCGCGTGACCACGCTGCCGCAGTTGATGTCGGAAACGCGCGACGCAATCATCGACATGCGCGCGGCGATCGTTGCGGCCAATCGCAACCTCGCCAACCTGGAGCAATTCACGCAGCCCCTGAAGGATCGCGGCAGTGATTGGATCGTCAAAGTCGATAAGACCATCGGCCGCATCGACGAGCTGTTGCAGCAACTCGTGCTGTTCAGCCAGGCGCTCAACCGCAAGGAAGGCACGCTCGGCCAGTTGGTCAACAACCCCGACCTGTATCAGCACATCAACGCCGCGGCTTGCAACATCGAGATGCTGACCCGGCAACTCCGGCCGATCGTGAACGACGTCCGGGTGTTTGTCAGCAAAATGGCCGAACATCCGGGTGTCATTCTCCGCGACGCCGTCAAACCTGGGCCGGGCCTGAAGTAGCGCGACGCTCGGGCACGACCGTCAGAAGTTCGACGGCGGCGCGGCATTCGGCGGCGCGACGCTGGGGGGCGGACCGGCCGGCAGCGAAGGCCGGGCCGGCGATATCGACGGCGGCGGCGAAGCGAACACCGGTGCGGCCGGCGGAATTGCGGCTGGCGCAGCCACCGCGGTGCCGGGTGGACCCACCGGCGCGAAAGGTTGTGCGGCAGGGGCCACGCCCGGCAGCGCCACCGGTGCCGTGGCCTGCGGATTGCGAGTGCGGCGCAGCTCTTCCGCCCGGCCGATCAACTGCTCGGTCGGCACGATCACTTGCGGCTGGAGCTGGAAATCGAGCGTGCGATGGTCGCGAATTTCGTTGGGGATCAGGTTTTCGCTGATGAAGTCGATGCCCGGCAGATCGTACCAGGGCGTCGGCAACTCGGCCTTGACCTTGAGCGTCTCGTAGCCGTCTTTGACGAGCGTGATCTCGCGGCTGCCGTAATAGATGAAATCGTGCGAGATGGGCGTCGAGCCGATTTCCTGGTTGCCGACATACACCACCGCCCCCGGCGGGTTGCTGCGGATCGTCAGGCGACGCTGCACACAGCCGGTTTGGACGGCACAGCCGACCAGCACGGCGACTAGCGCGGTCGCCTTGCCGAGATAACCCGCGGATTGTGGCTGGCTGAGTCGCATCGCAATGGATTCAACAGGCTTCTGGGAGCCCCGGTTCGAGCGGGGAAGGGCGGTGGACGGCAGCGCGAAAGATGAGACAAAGCCCCTCGGGCGGGCAAGGCGCCGGACCACACGGCGGGCGAGTATATTGGCGAGCCGCAAAATTCGCCAGCCAGATTTTGCTACACGCGAACCTGCCCCAAAACCGCGGATTTGCGGTTCCACCGGGCCCGGATCGACGCGGCTATCTCGCTAAAGGCTTTAGAGTTAGAATAGCAGGGCGCTAGCACTCCCGAAGCCGGCTCGCCCACCCCCAGTTTTTCACCTGAAATCGATTGTCCGCGGTTGCGGCGACCGGTTCTATCGAGTTACCTTAAATTCCCCATTTACGCACTGAACCACGTCCCGTTTCGCACGAGGTCGCTGGTCGCCAACACATGGCCGAAAACGTTGCCACCTGGAACAACTTCCTCGAGCATGCCACGCTCAGCGACGTTGGCCTGAGGCGCTCCAACAATCAGGACAGTTTCTGTGTCGCGCTGGCCGGCGACGAGCGCAACTGGCGGAGCGCGGACACGTCTTCATGGTGGCCGACGGCATGGGCGCCCATGCCGCCGGCGAGCTTGCCAGCAAGCTGGCTTGCGACGGCGTGCCGCACACCTACCACAAGCTGCTCGATCGCGGCGCCGCCCGACGCGCTGCGCCAGGCAATCGTCGAAACCAATGCCCGCATCCACGGCCGCGGCGAAGCCAACGCCGAGTTCCACGGCATGGGCACCACGTGCAGCGTGCTGGCGATTTTGCCGCAGGGGGCCCTGATCGGGCACGTTGGCGATAGCCGCGCCTACCGCCTGCGCAATGCGCGGCTCGAACAACTGACGTTCGATCACAGCCTGGTCTGGGAAATGATGGCCTCGGGCCAATTGCCGGCGGGCAATCCGGGCAACTTCGTGCCGAAGAATATCATCACCCGGTCGCTGGGCCCGCACGCCGAAGTGAAGGTCGACCTGGAAGGCCCCTTCCCGCTGGAAGTCGGCGATACGTTCCTGTTGTGCAGCGACGGCTTGTCGGGGCAGGTGCGCGACGATCAGATCGGCGTGATCCTGGGCTCGATGGCGCCGCAAGAGGCGGCCCGTGCGCTGGTCGACCTGGCCAACCTCAACGGCGGCCCGGACAACATTACCGTGATCGTCGTGCGCGTGGCCCGGCCGTTGGACAGGGTGGCGGACGATCGCGGATTTCGCCCGCCGGCGGCCGCGGGCAAGGGGTTCTCGTTTCATCCGGCAATCTGGGTGACGATCGGCGTTGCGCCGTTGATCACGATTGGACTGGCCGTGAACGGCAATTTCATCGCCGCCGCGCTGAGCAGCGCCGTGGCGATCGCCGCGGCAGTTGTCGGCCTGGTGCAGGCCTACGGCAGGGGGGCCGCCGACAGCCCGGCCGCAGTCGGTCCGTTCGGCAAAGGTCCGCACACGGCCAGCGATTGCCGGCCCACGCGCGAGTCGGTGCGCGATCTGGCCGGCTACGCGAAAAAGTTGCGCGAGGCGGCGACCGACCAGCGCTGGAACGTCGATTGGGGCCGCTTCAATTCTCTGCTTCAGGCCTCGGAAACGGCCGAAGCGGCCGGCCAATTCGGCGCGGCCAGCCGGCAGATGGCGCTAGCCATCTCGTTCATGATGGAACAGATCCGGCATCAGCGGCCCAAGCCGCAGTCGCGTGACAGTTCGGTCGTCGATCTGTAACCCGGCCGGCGCGAGGACGCCGGGGTCAAACGCTCCGGGTCCGGCCGCAGCGTGGCCGTCCGGCCCCTCGGCGCGAACCCGGAAAGCGTGTACTTGGGCGGGCTGCGGCAACCGCACTCGCCGCCGCTCGATCACCATCATCGCCACTGCGCTGCCCGTGAACCAGACGGTCGTGCCGATGCCCAGCAGGCCGACGCGGCCAACCCAGCCAACCGCCAGGTAGTGGCTGATGACCAGGCCCGCGGGAATCCAGGCAATGCACCGCGCGAGCCGCGCATGGCCGCGCACTCGCACCACAGCGGCAGCAGCAGCACTGCCGGCAGCAGCAGCAGGTAGTAATGCGCCCGCGAAATGGGGGATACGATCAGCGTCGCCACGCATGCCAGGCCGAACGCCGCCGCCAACGTCAGCCGATCCCGACGCAGGCCGCAGTGCCAGGTCAACAAGCCGGCAAGCGCCACAATCGCCAGTCGCACCGCCGTCAGCAGCCCGCCGACAAGCGGGGCATCCATGACGTGGGCCGGTTCGCCGTCGGGCACGCGCAGCCGATCGTCGCTGCCGCCGGCAAACTCATAGGCCAGCCAATTTCCCAGATGACGACCGGCATTGAGCAGGCTTTGGTTTTGCGTGCTGTACGAATCGCCGGCGAACAGATCGTAGCCGGCGTCCGGCGCTTTCGTGGCCACCAGGTTCCACCAGCGTTCGAGCGACTGTGCGTTGCGCTCGGCGCCGATCAGGGCGGCCGGCACGACAAGCAGGCAAGCCACCAATCCTGCGGCGACGCCCAGACCGACTCCACAGGCGCGCTGGGCGGCCAGCCCGCGCCGCGCGTGCCAATCGCGCCGGGACAGCAGGCCCCAGGCCCGAAGTCGCAAGGCGGCGATGATTTGATCGGCCGCCAGCAGCCCGACCGGCAAGGCGGCGTGATCTTCAGCGCGATCGCCGCCGCAAACACGCCGCCCGCCGCAAACGCTTTGCGCCAGGAGCGGCTTTCCAGCAGCAATCGCAGCCCCAGCAGCAGCAACCAGATCTTGACCACGCCCACCTGCCCGCGCTGCAGGCAATTGAGCGTGGGCAGCGCGACCGTGGCGATCGTGGCGATTGCCAGCCAGCGCGGCACCAGCGGCGCGGACTCGTCGACCGCAGGGGCCGCCAGGCGCACGAGCCGGAGACACTCGCGATAGCAGGCCCAAACCAGCAGCAGATTCAAGAAAAACCAAGTCACAACCTGCAACTGGGGATGCAGAGCGTGCAGCGGCGAGACCAGGATGGCGAACAGCGGCGGATAGAGATAGCCCCAGCCCCGCGGATTGGTCACCGCATAAGGATCGCGACCGTCGAAGAATGCCGCGCCGGCCTCGGTGTAGACGGTGAAATCGGTGCGGTGTACGCCCGGCCGCGCCGCATCGACACGCCCCCGACTGCGTACGTCGGTCAGGCCCCAAACCAGCAGCACGGCAGCCAAGACAACGAGCGGCCGGCGGGCGATCCCGTCGCTGATCGCGCAAAGCGGCTGATCGGCTGCGGCGCGGGCCAATCGGCAAGCCGCCCGTCCGGGGCGATGCCGGTTTCCGGTTCGGTCAAAAGGGTCGTTGGCACCATAGATGGCTTCGGCTCGCCAGCAGCGAATCGCGCCTGTGGTTTTGGTGAAAGATGGGTAGCCCAAGGTAGGGTGCGAACCTTAGCCGAGCCGCGCAATGCGGTCAAGATTGGTATGGGGCTTGGCTGCCCGGTTCGGCGTGTGCGCACAATCGCCCGGTCGAACGCGATCGGCTCGAAGGAGCGAAGCAAGATGGCGTGCCGCCGCACGGGCAGCGAGTCCACGGCTGTTCAAGATTAAAAGAAAACGCTCCGTGCCCCGCCCGTTCGACGCCGGCGGCGTCGATATGCGCGGTGCAGCGGCACGCCCGGGGTGACTCCCTCTAGCGAGCTATCAGCATCCCCATCAGGGCTTCGCGCCGCGCGCCCATGGGCGGCGCGCGACGGTCGACCGGGGCCCGGCCGTCCGAAAACGTCGACGGTTGGCTGCCGGTCCTTGTGGCACGCACGTCACCCGCGTACACCACGGGATAGATAGCCTGAGGAATTCCGTTCGGCATGCGATCGCCTGTCTTGCTCAATTGGGCCGAACAGCTGCTTGAGGTTGGACCCCCGGTGCGTGACATTCTCGCACCGGTTGCGGCAGGATGGTTTGCCGCCGGTCGCGGTCTTGCAGCAGTTCGGACTCCGGCAGGCGCAGAGGAGGGGTTGTCGAACTTCGACGGGCTCAGTTCTGCTCGAACTTCGGCCAGGCTCAGTTCTCGTCGAAGGATTGCTCCCGGTTCGGATTTTTGCGGCTCGTGAGTTACTGGCGGCTGGAATTCGCAGCCACGTTTGCTCGGTTTGCCTCCGCCTTGGAACCCTGCTTCGCGTACTTCCGGGCACCGCCGGCCCAAGAACAAGCCGACGGAATTCGTGGCGTGCTACTGGCAACCGCCTCGCGATTGTTCGGCCTTCACAGGGAAGAATTCGTTCCCGGTTCATCGGCCTTGCACTCGCGCCCAGGTTGTTTTTCGCCCAGCGCCCCTTCGCCCGGCCAGAGTCTCCTGATGACCGACGCGGCACAAGCGGAATGATCGTCGAAGTGGCGGCGTTTTTCAAGGCGCGTTTCTAGGCCAGTGGCGGTGCGGTCGGCGGTACGAACACCGCCTTCGCCAGCGGCGGAATTCTGTGCCCGCATGCCCGGCCTTGGTAGGTGATCATTTTTCCTCCGCGGCGGATTCACGAAGCAACAGGTTGAGAACAGTCTGTCCGTAAAACGCATGCAGCTCCGCTTCCGACTTTGCGTAGTGGCATGAAGGGCGAAGGTAGAGCGTCTTCTTGGAAAAGTCGATCGTCGCGATGAACCTGCGCAAATAACCGAGGCCAAGTATGTTTTCCGTCGAATGTTCGCCGCACAGCACGTTGCGGTGCTCGAAAGACGCTAACGCAGAGAACTCAAACAGCCGACGCGGCTGGTGCGTGCTTTCGAAGCGAGAGCCCCTTGTTCGGATTCCAAGCTCTGAATGGCGCCTGCCGACTCAAGTTGTTGATAGAGCTCGGACCGCAAGACGATCGGGTCCCGGCACCCTGTATCGAGCAAAAATGATTCACTTTGCCCCTCGGAGAATTGCACCATCACCCGAACCTGATACAAATTTGGAGCCTTGGGGTCATGAACGGCGCCCGCGGTTCCGTCAGCGGAATCGGGATCCCCGGATCGGCGGGAAGCCGAGCCAGAAAGCGCAGCGCGCGCCGAGTTGGGATCCATTTGCAGGATCGTCTTTTTTAGAACGTCCAGCCCGGCGATTCCATCGGCGTCCTTCATCGGGGAAACGGAATTGTCGCGGGCGCAAAGCAGATCGAGCTGGACATCGATCTCCACCGGCATTGATCCAATCTTGAGTTGCCGAGGACGATGCACGGTCGTGTCGACTTTTCTGCCCCCCTGCAACGGCAGAGGTATCGATATCGTGCCGACGTCCTTGGGCCCAAACGGAATATCAATATTGGGTTGTCCAGGAACTTTGATCATGAGCCGGGCGCGATGCGTTCTTTGGGGTCCCGTTATGCGCGCGGAGGTCGTTATTGACCACCGTCACCGGATGCACAGTGTCAAACACCATGCGAACCGTGTTGCCATCGATGCTAAGGGGAATGTATAAAAAGCGAGCGTCTGAGCCTTGTTCGAAACTCGCCAGGACGTCGCTGGAAGTGGCGTTCGACGGGGTGCCGTACGCACCGGTCGCGGCTGGCTCGAACAACCGCCACGGGACCGGCTGCTTGGATGACTGAAGCTGCGAACTGGCTGCAATGACGCTGACCGCCTGGTCGTGTTCGCCTTTGAATTCGAGCAGCATCGCGACATCGAGTATCGCAGGCAGGTAGTCTGCGTCCAGTTCAAGCGCAGCACGCACCAAGGCCAGCGCGTCATCCCAATCGCCGCACATTTCATGCGCCATCGCGCTCAGTAAATACTTTTTTGGTGATTGTGGTGGTTGCAGCGCCAGGCATCTAACCGAGTTAAAGCGGGAGCCGCGTCGTCCCGTTGCAACGTCTGGATCAGACGGCGCGGCCGATCATAAAAGCCAGGCTGGCAATCGTAACCACGAATCGCTTCGCGGTAGGCGGCCCGCATATCGCCAGTGGCTTGAAGCAACATCGAATAACAGATCTTGTTATCAGCATCGTCCGGATCAAGTCGCTCGGCGATCGCTATATCCTTGAATGCTGCCTCGACGTCGTGAATCTTCCAATTAACAACTGAGCGACGGTAGTAGTACGCCGCGCAAGCGGGATCCAGGCGGATCGCCTTGTCGATCGCCTGCTTTGCTTTGCCCCAATCTTGTTGGTCTCCAAACAACCAGGCGAGAAAGTGCGCGATCGCCGGGTCAAAGGGGTCTCGCTCTTGCGCGACCGAGCGCATCGATCGCTTCCTGCGGTCGCTTTTGCTTTGAGAGGACATGGCCCAGGCAATGATAGGCGGCCGATGAGGCGGATCCATTTTCAATGCTGTCAGGCACTCGGCGTGCGCCTGGTCGAAATCGCCTTTGAGCATCAAGGCCTGAGAACGGACGACGTGCGGAAGCGGCGCACTCGGGGCCAGCCGGACGGCCTCGTCCGCAAACAATAGCGATTGATCCGCGTCTTTCTTCTTGATCGACTTGAGCGCTAGATACAAAGGCGGCAGCGGATCGTTCGGGCGTTCACGTTGCGCGGCCAGAAACAGCTCTTCCGAGGCCTCTTCCGGCACAATCGATTCGCGTTTGATCCAGCCCCTGATGAACCGTTTCTTGGCGACTCCGTCCTTGCTTTCGACCCAGAGCCAGCCGTCTTGTTGCTGAGAAACGCCATAACGTTCCCCCCATGTCGCGTCAGCCAACTTATGCTTGCCGTCAAAAACGGGGACGGTTTTTTCTCGGATGACGACGCGCCGAAGTTCAGGCGGTATTTCGGACGCCTCGCCAGCTACGCAACTCGCGAGGCGATGCGGGACGGGAAAGACACTCAATAAAACGACTGATGCAAACGAAAAGCACAGCGACCGTCGCAGATTCATGCAGACACCGCCATTTCCGCGTAAGGGAAGAAAGAATCTCAAGCGATGGATCTTCGTTCCAAGAAGCGACATGGTAATCTTTGCCTTTGCGGTGAACCTCCGCGCTACTCGTTCACGTACGTTTCCAGAAACCGGGCCAGCTTGTGGAAGTCGGAGTCGGGCTCGCACGTAGCGGACGACCGTCACCAGCGTTTCGGGATCGACCAGCTTCTCGAATGGCACGTAATTCAGCTGCAACTGGCCCGACACCGAGACCATCACGCCGTTGAGCCGCTCTTCGACCAGGGCCCGATAGGCCCCCACGCCGAGCTGGCTGCCCAGCATGACGTCGAAGGCGTGCGGCGGGCGCAGCGGGCCTCGTAGCCGAGTTGCAAGCCGGTGATCTTGCGCTTGCGGCCGGTCTGGGCGGTGTATTTGTCGGCGATCAGCCGCGAGAACAGCCGGCACAGGTTGAGCTGCGACGACGGCGATGTGCCCGTGCTCGTCGCGCGGGACGCCCTGCAAGATAGCTCATCGGCAGATACTCGGCCAGCCCTTCGGCCATGACGATCACGCCGAACTCCTTGCCCTCGGATTCCTCGCGGCACGCGCATCGTGGCCACGATCCGCTTGACGACTTCCTCGACGTTCATGACCGGCCGGGTCGTCCTCTCGCCGGTGGTCGGGTCGACGACTTCCTCGGTTCGCGGTACTTGCCGGTGATGTCCTCGACGCTGATCACCAGGCTGGCCTCGCCGGCCATGGCGGCGCCGTAGGCCAGCCAGCCGGCGCTGCGGCCCATGGTCTCGGCCAGGTAATAGCTGCGGCCGGCTTCGGCGTCGGCCAGCAGGTTGCGAATCTCGCTGGCCAGCGTGTCGACGGCCGTGAAATAGCCGAACGTGAAGTCGATGCCCATGTAGTCGTTGTCGATCGTCTTGGGCAGATGCACGACCGGAATCCGCGGCATGATCCGCTGGCAGGCCGATCCTGAAACAGCTTGAACTTGTTGGCCGTCTTCAGGGTGTCGTCGCCGCCGATCGAGACCAGCGCGTCGACGCTCGATCGAACGCAGCGCCTGTACACGGTCCGTAGCGGGGCCACACGCTGCGGGTCGGTCAGGTGCGAGGGATGCGAAACGTCGCGGCCCGGATTGCGTCCGCGCCGTGCCGATCAGGATGCCCTGCGAGTTGCGAGTGCGCTTGCAGCACCTTGCTGGTCGAGCATGATGTAGTCGCGACCCAGCTCCAGCGGGTGGTCTTCAGCGAAATCCGACCAGCCGCGCATAGCCATTCATGATGCCGACCACTTCGATGTCGTTGCGCAGAAACGAATTGGCGCGCGGTCGAAATCACGGCGTTGGCCGCCGGCGCCGGCCCGCCGGCAAACAGAATCGCCACGCGGCGAAACGCTGGTTTCCGTCTTCGGAGGTCGCGATAACGTCATCGAGTCAGCTCCACGAACCACATGGCCTGACCCTGGGGAGCGGCAAATGCGTCGTCCGACGGGCCCCGTTCCGTTTGCCAGCTCGAGCGGATCGAGAAGTCCTGCCCGATTCACCGGGGGTGCCCCGCGGATCGGCCCGCTGAAATATCTCGCCGTCTCGGGCCAGACTGGCTGCCACGAGGCATCCCGAGGTCGGCGCCTGGCGGCCCGAACTTCTTCAACCGGCTGTCGTCTCTATTGTGTCAAGCCGCTGCGTTCGACGAAAGTGGTGTCGATGCGGCCTTCGACGAACGCGGCATGCCTCAAGAATCGCTCGGTGCAGCGGAACCGTGGTCTTGATTCCTTCGATGCGCAGTTCGTCCAGAGCGCCGCAGCATGGAGTCGATCGCTTCGCGCCGTGTCGGCTGATGGACGATCAGCTTGCCGATCATCGAATCGTAGTGCGGCGAGACCGAGTAGCCCGGGATGCGCGTGCGAATCGAACCGCACGCCGAACCCGCCGGGCACCATCATGCGCTCGATCTTGCCCGGGCGAGGGCTGGAAATTCTTGGCCGGGTCCTCGGCGTTGATGCGGCACTCGATCGCGGCCCCGCTGGGTCACGATGTCCTCTTGCTGGAACGGCAGCGGCTCGCCGGCGGCGACGCGGATCTGCGCCTTGATCAGGTCGATGCCGGTCACCATTTCGGTGACCGGATGCTCGACCTGGATGCGGGCGTTGACCTCGATGAAATAAAAGTTGCCGTTCTGATCGACGATGAACTCGACCGTGCCGGCGTTGGTGTAGCCGGCCGTCTTGATCAGCCGCACCGCCGCTTCGCACATCGCCTGCGCGCGTCTCGGCCGACAGCTGCGGCGAGGGGCTCTCCTCGATCAGCTTCTGATGGCGGCGCTGGGTCGAGCAATCGCGCTCCCAGAGATGCACGGCGTTGCCGTGATGGTCGGCCAGCGATCTGCACCTCGACGTGCCGCGGGTGCTCGATGTATTTTTCCAGGTAGACGCTGCCGTCGCCGAAGGCCGCCTCGGCCTCGGTCCGGGCCTGCTGCACGGCCGATCTTGAGCGCCAGGTCGTTCAGCGCCACCCGCATGCCGCGCCCGCCGCCGCCGGCCGAGGCCTTGATCAGCACCGGAAAGCCGATCTCGTGGGCCATCGCGCAGCGCTTCGGATTCGTCCGTCGATCAGGCCCGCGCTGCCCGGCACGGTGGGCACGTTGGCCTCGCGGGCCAGTTTGCCGGGCCGCGTTCTTGTCGCCCAGCCGGGCCATGGCCTCGGGCGTGGGGCCGATGAAGTCGATCTTGCAACTGCGGCAGACTTCGTTGAAATGGGCGTTTTCCGAGAGGAAGCCGTAGCCGGGATGGATCGCCTGCACGTTGCCGATCTCGGCGGCGCTGATCACGCGGTCGATCTTGAGGTAGCTGTCGGCCGCCTTTGGCCGGGCCGACGCAATAGGCCTCGTCGGCCAGTTCCAGATAGGCGGCCCCGCGGTCGGCCTCGCTGAAAATGGCCACCGTTTCGATGCCCAGTTCCCGGCAGGCGCGGATGATCCGCAGCGCAATCTCGCCGCGATTGGCAACCAGGATTCTCTTATACATCGAGAGCACCGGGGCAAACGCATTGCGGGCTAGCTGGCCCTCGAGAAAACCGGGACAGGCATCGGCTGGGGGCAAGCTACTTGCGAGTATCGACCTTGAACAGCGGCTGGCCGAATTCCACCGGCTCGCCGTTCTCGACCAGCACGGCCACGATCTGGCCCGACACTTCGGCCGGAATCTCGTTGAAGACCTTCATGGCCTCGATGATGCAGACCGTGGTTTCCGGGTCCCACATGGTCGCCGACTTTGACGAACGGCGGGCGTCCGGGCTGCGGAGCCGATAAAACGTGCCGACCATCGGGCTTTTCACGAAGGCCAGGTCCTTGTCGTCGACTTTGGACATGGCCGCAGTCAGCCGAATCGCCGACCGGCACTGGCCGCGGCAACCGCCAGCCGCGGGCGCGCCCAGCGGTCATGATCGGTTCTGACCCCTTGCGCAGGCGGATCCGCTGGTCGGCCTGCCGCAGGTCGATTTCGCCAATTCGTGCTCGTTCATCAGCTCGATCGAGCCGGCGAATACGCTTGACGTCGAAGATATCGCCGGACGGACCGGAGCCGGAACTTGTCATCCCTCGATTCTCCCGCATGCAGATCCGGCCTGGAGCCGGATGGTTTGTTTGGATTCTTGGGGTCCGCCGAACCGCGTCGATCGGGCGGCCAGTCAGGCGGCCTATCCGGCCAATGTGCCACGGTTTAGCAGTGCCGTCTGCGGACCGACTCCGCGGACATTCGGCCCACTCAGGGGGCCGAGCGTGCCATGTTCACAACTCTATACGCGCGTTCGGGTTTGGGCGGAATTTTAACGCTCGCCAAAACTCGCGTCAAGCCGCACTGGCCAGCGGCCCCCTTCGACCCGGTCCTTAGGCAAAGCCTCGTCGGCTGCGTCGGAATGGGCGAAATTGCCGCGGCGGTGGACCGATTGGCAGGAGTCCGTCGAAGGACTCGGAGGGCCGGCTTCCAGCCGATTACGTCCATCGAGTTGGCGTGCAGCCGATTCCGGCAGGGTATATCGGGGCAGCATGTCGCAACCGGCGCCGCGGTGCGGATCTTTGCGGCCCGATCGCTCGACAGGCTACCATACACGCATGAACTCGCAACGAATGGAACAACTCGCCGAGCAATTGTTGGGCGGGCGGCTCGCGCTGGCCGATTTTCTGCGGCAGGTCGCCGAGCCGGCCACGGCCGACCTCGACGAAGCCCAGATCGACCTCGACCGGCATCGCCGCTGCGGTTACCCGGAAGTCGTGTTCGGCCAGGGAAAAACCGTGCCCACGCTGGTGCGGATTTTCCACGCGCTGCTGGCCAGCGGAGTCGACGTGCTGGCCACGCGGATTTCGGCCGAGCAGGCCGCCGAGCTTTCCACTGAATTTCCCACGGCGAATTACAACGCGGCCGGCCGCACCTTCCGAGTGCCGGTCGAAAAGTCCCGCGAGCCGGTGCCCAAGGCGGGCCACGTGATTGTGGTGACCGCCGGCACGAGCGATCTGCCGGTGGCCGAAGAAGCCCGCGAAACGCTGCTCTGGATGGGCGCCCGGGTGACGATGATTTTCGACGTCGGCGTGGCCGGCCCGCACCGGCTGCGCGAGCATTTGCATCAGTTCGACGGGGCCGACGCGGTGGTGGTGATCGCCGGCATGGAGGGGGCGCTGCCCAGCGTGGTGGGAGGCTATGTGCCCTGCCCGGTGATCGCCGTGCCGACCAGCGTGGGCTACGGCGCCAGCTTCGGCGGCCTGGCGGCGCTGTTGGGCATGCTCAACAGTTGCGCCGCGAACGTGACCGTGGTCAACATCGACGCCGGATTCAAAGGGGCCTACGTCGCCGGCTTGATCGCCCAATCAGCGGCCAGGCTGCGCGATCGGGCCTGAGCGCGGCGCGCTGGAAGGATCGAAATCAATTGCTTTTGAATGACCATTGCAGGACTCGGCCGGGGCGATTGCGAGAACGACATGACCGAACTGGACAACCGGCTGCCGCGGCTGCCGCCGAAAGGCCGACAGCCATAAGGGAACTTTTGGCAGCGCGCTCTTGATCGGCGGCTCGCAGGGCATGGCCGGCTCGATCTCGCTGTCGGGCATGGCGGCGCTGCGAACCGGCGCCGGGCTGGTCCGCGTGGCGACTGCCCGCAGCTGCTCAGCCCACGGTCGCGGGCTTCGAGCCTTCGTACATGACGATCGCCTTGCCCGACGACGCCCATGGCCGGATCTCGGCCGACGCCCGCGAGCGCGATCTTCGAAGCGGTCCAGCAGGCCACGGTGGTCGCCTGCGGACCCGGCTTGGGGCGTTCCGACGAACTGACCGATTTGGTGGCCTGGCTCTACCAGTCGCTCGACAAACCGCTGATCGTGGATGCCGACGGGCTCAATGCGCCTTCCAGCGGCAGGACGTTCTTGCCAGGCCCGGCGGACCGCGGATCCTTACGCCGCATCCGGGCGAGTTCGCCCGGCTGGAGCAGATCGACAAAGTGCCGCTCGACCAGCGGAGCCGCTGGCCCGGCGATTGGCCCAGCGCGACCGGCGCGGTGGTGGTGCTCAAGGGGCATCGCACGGTCGTCACGGACGGCGAGCGCCTGGCCCTGAACACGACCGGCAACCCGGGCATGGCCACCGGCGGCACCGGCGACGTGTTGACGGCGTCATCACGGCGCTGGTTGCGCAGCAGCTCGATATCTTCGACGCGGCCCGGCTGGGCGTTTATGTGCATGGGCTGGCCGGCGACCTGGCCGCGGGAGCTTGGGGCCGGTGGGCATCATCGCCAGCGATCTGATTGCGCATCTTCCGCAGGCGCTGGCCCAGTGCGAAGGATGATTCAACTTGGATCGCGGAGATCCGTGTTCTTGTCCGTTGCTACGGGCCGAGCAGGCCACGGTCGCCCTTCACTCTCGGGCCGCGGTGTCGCGTCGGGCGGCCGTTTCGCGGCCGTTGTGGCTGTTTGGACCGCTCGGTCGGACGGAGGATGCCAACCCGTCCCATTCGATCTTGAGTTGGGTGGCGAAGACTTTTTCGAACAGCTCGACGCGCCGCCGGGCACCCCAGATGTCGACATCGGGATATTGCCTGGCTTGGACGCGGATTTCGGTCGTGCCGCCGTGGTGCTGCACGGTCAGCCCTTGCACTTGCTGGCTGTTGCTGCGGTCGAGCCCGCCGGCCACGCGCAAGATGGCGGCCAACTGCCGCACCTTGGCCTGATCGCGCCGGCGAGAGCTGGCGGAAATTGCTTGTGCTTGCGGCTGGATCGGCGCCGCGGTGGTAGCGGGCGACGTTGGCGATCAGCTCCAACTCGTGCGGCTGAAAGCCGGCCAGCCGGCTGTTGAGGATCAAATGGTAGCTGTGCTTGTGGTGCTTGTCGTAGTTGATCAAGTAGCCCACGTCCTGGAGGCGGGCCGCCGTTTCCAAAAGCGGACGATCGGGCGGATCGAGTTGAAAGACGTCGATCAACTGCGAGAAAATCAAGCCGGCCATGCTGGGCCACATGCCGGCCGTGTTCCAGTTCGCTGCCGGCACTGCGGGCCAGCCGTTCGATGGCCGCCTCGCGATCGTGCGGGTTGGTGCTGGTGCCCGGCCCGAGCGATTCGTCGATCATGGTCAGCAGCAACCCGTCGCGGACGCCCCGGTTGTGGACCTGCACGCAGGTTGATTTCCAAGCGATCCATGACGCGATCGATGATCGCCAGTCCGGCGACGATGATGTCGGCGCGGTCGGGGCTCAGGCCGGGCGTGGCGGCTGCGGTCGCGCAGCGGCAACTTGCGCAGCCGCTCGAGCAAGTGCCGGACTTCGGCCCGGGTGACCTGGTAGCCGCGAATCGGCAGGTTGCCCTGGCCCTTGCCGGCCATGACCATCGAGGCCAGGCTGGTGAACGTTCCGCCGGATCCGAACAGGGCGTGCGGCACGAACACCGGATTCTTGGTGTGCTTGCGCAAGTGGCGGTCGATGTGCTCGACCAGCTTGCGAAAGTCGTCGCCGGCCATGCCGGGGCCGTTGCCGTACATTTCGCTCAGCCGCACGGCCCCCAGTTGCGTGGTGTAGATGGCTTCGATGTGGCTGGCGTAAGCCAGCACGATTTCGGTGCTGCCGCCGCCGATGTCGACCACGGCCACGTGCTTGTCGACCAGGTCGAACGTCCGCTGCACGCTGAAGAACGCCAGCAAGGCTTCCTGCTTGGCGCTGATGACTTCGATCTCGATGCCCAGATCTTCCAGCGCGCGGCGGCGAAACTCGTCGCCGTTAGCGGCCTCTCGCACGGCGCAGGTCGCGATCGTGCGCAATTGCGTGACCTGAAAACCCTCGGCGATCTGTTTCATCCGCCGCAGGGCGGCGAGCGACTTTTCGATGGCCAGCGGGTCGAGGCGGCCCGTCTTGCTCAGGCTGGTTCCCAGCCGGGTCGATTCCTTCTCTTCGTCCAGAATGCGATAATTGCCGCTGCGCAGCGGCTCGGCCACCAGCAGCCGGATGCTGTTGGTGCCAATGTCGATCGCGGCCATCCGGCCCGCCATCTCCGGCGACAAATAGAACTGCTTCTCTTCCATCGCATTCCAGCGGGTGGCAGGGAGTCGGTACATGCACAAGGATAACATACGGACCGCGAATCGGCAGGCAGGAAGTGGGAAAGGGGACACGGATGAAGGCGGAAGGATGAAAGATGAAGGATGAAAAAGGAGCAATCAGGACTTGAGAGGGTAGGGCAACAGCACTTCAAGCCCTGTCGATTGACCGGCAATTTCGCACTTCCCATAATTCTCGCTGTGCATTCAACGTCCGCCTCAAAAGCCCCACTCTCCCCCGTGTCGCTCACGTGAAGCTCATCCGCGATCTCGCCACGCTGCCCGTTGATGTGCGATCCGGGGCCGTGGCGATCGGCAACTTCGACGGGGTACACTTGGGCCATGCGCGGATCGTTGAGCGATTGATCGCCCGGGCGCGAGGCGGCGGGCCCGGCCATCGTGTTCACGTTCGATCCGCATCCGGTGCGGCTGTTGCGCCCGAGTTGGCGCCGCCGCCGCTCACCTGGACCGATCGCAAGGCCCAGTTGCTGGCCCGGCTGGGCGTCGAC
This sequence comes from uncultured Planctomycetia bacterium, assembly GCA_963699445.1. Classification (GTDB taxonomy): domain Bacteria; phylum Planctomycetota; class Planctomycetia; order Pirellulales; family PALSA-1355; genus CAWCAX01. The sequence goes on along the minus strand of CAVOTX010000006.1, from coordinate 185,593 downwards.
GCGGTGATCGCCTATCCCACGGACCAGGCCTTGCTCGCGCTCGCACCGGAGCAGTTTTTCGATTCCATCGTCCGCCGGGGCTTGGGCGCCCGGGCCATGGTCGAAGGATCGAATTTCTACTTCGGCCATCACCGCAGCGGCACCATCGATGTCTTGCGGCGCTTGACCCACGAGGCCGGCATCGTGTTGGAGGTAGTCGAACCGGTCGTCGTGGCCGGCGATGCGGTTTCAAGCTCGCGCGTCAGGCGGCTGGTCGGCGAGGGACGGGTCGCCGAGGCCCGCGCGCTGCTCACCGAACCCTACCGAATTCGCGGTGAAGTTGTGGCCGGAGCGGGGCGCGGCGCCACGATCGGTTTCCCGACGGCGAATCTGCACGGCGTCGACACGATCCTGCCGGCGCTGGGAGTCTACGCGGGTTGCGCGCTGGTTGACGAGCGAACCTGGCCGGCGGCGATTCACATCGGCCCCAACCCGACCTTCGGCGAGCAGGACCTGAAAGTCGAAGTCCACCTGATTGGTTGGCAGGGGTCGCTCGTGGGCCGAGTCGTCGAGGTCGACTTCTGGGTTCGATTGCGCGGCACCCGGCGCTTTGGCAGCATGACCGAGCTGACCGAGCAACTCGCCCGCGACGTGGCCCGGGCGAGCGAGATTGCCGGTTCGCACGCAGCCGGCGAGCGCGCCACGGAATGGGTCGACGTGGTGGACTAGTCCAGGTCGATTGGCCGCAGTCGGCTCGTCCGAGCGAGCCGCGGGGTTTATCCCCGCGGTGCAAAATGCCCCGTCGTTTCATTGTCCGCCGTGAATGCAGCGAAACCCGGTCCTAGGCGCCGTCATTCGACGCAGCGGTCGTCCACCGTGGGGACAAGCCCCACGGCTCGCTAGAAAACGCAAATGCCATTCTCAATCGCCACGCCACCGCGGAGGCGTCCATTGCCTTTCCGGGCCGACGCACATTATGATCGCAAATCTGACTTGCCCATTAACCGGGGTCTACGACGTGATGATCGATTGGAAACGCTTCTGCCAAATGGTCCGCTCTCACCAGCGGTTCCTGCTCACCAGTCATGTCCGGCCCGATTGCGACGCCCTGGGCAGCGAGCTCGGCATGGCCGGCGTGCTCGAGACGCTGGGCAAAGAGGTCCTGATCGTCAACGGGCAGGCCACTCCGCCCAACCTGCAGTTCATTGACCCGCAGCACAAACTGAAAACGCTGGGCAGCGACGTGCCGCCGGCCGCGCTCGAATCGGTCGAGGTGCTGCTCGTGCTCGATACCAGCGCCTGGGCACAATTGGGCCCAATGGCCGAAGTCGTCCGCACGACCCGGGCCCACAAGGCCGTCCTCGACCACCATGTCGACAGCGACGAAATGGGCGCCGAACTATTCAAGAACACCGAGGCCGAGGCCACCGGCCGCCTGGTGCTCGAGGCGGCGCACGAGCTGGGCGTTCCGATCACGCCCGCCATCGCCCGGCCGCTGTTCGCCGCCATCGCCACCGACACCGGTTGGTTTCGCTTTCCCTCGACCAGCGGCGACACGTATCGCCGGGCCGGTGAACTGGTCGACACCGGCATCCAGCCGCAGGAAATTTACTGCGAGCTCTACGAGCAGGAGACGCTGGCCCGGGTGCAGTTGCGCGGACGAATCCTGACTCGCACGCAGACCGACTTGAACGGACGCCTGGCTTACACGGCCGCCTTGCGGGAAGATTTCCAGGTGACCGGCGCGCTCGCGTCCGACACGGAGGACGCCATCAACCTGACGCTGGCCATCGCGGGCACCGAAGTCGCGGTGATCTTCGTCGAGCAAGCCGGCGGCGGGTACAAACTCAGCTTCCGCAGTCGCACGCCGCAAGTCGATTGCAGCGAGTTGGCCCGCACGTTCGGCGGCGGCGGCCACAAGGCGGCTGCCGGGGCCTTCATCGCCGGTCCGTGGGATGCGGCGCAGGCGAAAGTGCTTGACGCTGTGCGCGCCCGGATGCGATAATTTCCTGCACACGCTCTTGATTCTTCCCACCCTGCGCCTGCAACCCTCCCTCGCCGCGTTTGCCGCCCTTGGAGCCGATTCGACTTGGGATCGGCCTGGCATTTTGGCCGGTGCAAACCGGGGCGGGATTGCCGGCACAAAGCGACCCCAGAGATTCACCCCATGATGGCTGAGCAGCCCCGCGCAGAGCGCTGCCGCCGTGCCCAAAGAGCCCGGGCCGCGGCGAGGTTTTTTCGTCAAGGGGGCGGCCGTCGTCATCGGCGGCATCGTGGGGCTGTTTCCCTTCTTGACCGGCCTGGTGGTGTTCAGCGATCCCTGGCGGCGCAAATCGGCCGGCGGACAGTGGTTTGCGGTCGGCTCGATCGATTCGCTCAAAGCGGGCGTTCCGCTGCGCGTGGCGATCCTGGGGACCCGCCGCGATGCCTGGAGCGAATACCGCAGCGAGCCGATCGGGGCCGTATTCCTGGTGGCCGGGCCCGGCAAAACCAAGGTCGAGGCCTTCAACAGCACCTGCCCGCACGCGGGCTGTTCCGTGGGATTTCAGCCGGCCCGCGACTGCTTCGTTTGCCCGTGCCATACCAGCGCTTTCAGCCTCGACGGCGTCGCGCTGAACTCAGTGTCGCCGCGCAATCTGGACTCGCTGGAGTGCGAAGTCCGCGGGTCGGGCGAGATCTGGGTCAAGTATCAGAATTTTCTCTCCGGCACGCCGCACAAGACCCCCAAAGCATGAAGCTGCTCGACTGGCTCGACGATCGGACCGGCTGCCGCGATCTGCTTCACGAGGCGCTGTACGAGCGCATTCCCGGCGGCGCCCGCTGGCGCTACGTCTGGGGCAGCACCCTGGTGTTCACGTTCAGCGTGCAGGTCGATCACCGGCATCTTCCTGTGGATGGGCTACAGCCCCAGCGCCAGACCGCCTGGGAGAGCGTGTACTACATCCAATACCAGATGCAAGGCGGCTGGCTGCTGCGCGGCCTGCATCACTTCACGGCCCAGGCCATGGTCGTGCTGCTGGCTGCTGCACCTGATGCAGGTCGTCATCGACGGCGCATATCGGGCCCCGCGCGAAGTCAATTTCTGGCTGGGACTGGTCCTGATGCAGATCGTGCTCGGGCTGTCGCTGACCGGCTACCTGCTGCCCTGGGACCAAAAGGGCTATTGGGCCACCCGCGTGGCCACCAACCTGATGGGCCTGGTGCCGGTCGTCGGGCGGCGGTTGCAACAGCTTGTCGTGGGCGGCACCGACTTACGGCCATCACACGCTGACCCGATTCTTCGCCCTGCATGCCGGCGTGCTGCCGGCCTTGCTGGTGTTCTTTCTCGTGCTGCACGTGTGGCATGTTCCGCCGGCATGGCATCCTGCCACCGCGAGCCGACCAGGCGTGCCCGACATGCACGTTCTGGCCCGACCAGGTGCTGAAAGACGCCGTGGCCTGCCTGGCGGTGCTGGCGGTCGTGCTGCTGTTCGTGCTGCGAGCCGGCCTTTACCGAGGGCTATCGATCTCGACTTGCACGATGCCGTCGCGATCTGGGCGCCGAGCTGGGCGCGCCGGCCGACCCGGCCGAATCAATACTCGGCGGCCCGGCCCGAATGGTACTTCCTGTTCCTGTTTCAGTTGCTCAAGTATTTTCCCGGCTCCGCCGAATTCGTCGGCGCCATCGTCGTGCCCGGCCTCGTGATGCTGATCCTGGCCGCCATGCCCCTGGTGGGCCGCTGGAAGCTTGGGCATCGCTTTAACGTGGCTTTCCTGTTCGCGCTCGTCTTCGGCGCGGGCCTGCTGACGTACCAGGCTTGGCGCGACGATCATCAGGGCCCCGAGGCCGAGCGATTTCAGGCCGCCGTCGTCGATGCCGAGCAGGATGCCGCATCGGGCCGCCGAACTGGCCGCCGCCGGCATCCCGCCCGAGGGGGCCATTCACCTGGTGCGTCGCGATGCGCAGATCCAAGGGCGCAAACTGTTCAAGGTCAAATGCGCCCAGTGCCATGACGCTGCCGGCGGCAAGGCCGACGACGGCCAGCCCAAGTACAACGCTGCGCCGAAGCTCGAGCGGTTTGCCAGCCGCGATTGGCTGGCCGGATTGCTCAGCGCCGAAGCGGTCGACGGACCGGACTATTTCGGACGCACCAGCCACCACGCCGGCGACATGGTGAAATTCGTGCAGGAAGACCTCAAGGACTGGAAGCGCGACGAAATCGAAGACGTGATCATCGCCCTCTCGGCCGAGGCCCATTTGCCGGAGCAAGCCGAGCTCGACGCCCGCGACCGTGAGCGGATCGCCGCCGGCACCAAACTGATCAAAGACGATAGCCGCTGTGCCCAATGCCATGTATTTTACGACGCCGGCGCGGCCGGCTCGGCGCCCGACCTGACGGGCTACGGTTCGCGCAAGTGGCTCGTCGCGTTCATCAGCAATCCGGCGGCCGAGCGCTTCTACGGTCAGAATAACGACCGCATGCCGGCCTTTGCCGACCATCCGCCCGGCTCGCCGCAGAACGAGCTGGGCCCGCAGGCCATCGAACTGTTGGCCGATTGGCTGCGCCATGACTGGAACCAGGGCAGGGGGGCCGAGCCCGTCGAAGCGCCCGTCGAGCCGGCCGCCGAAAGCGGCGCAGGAAAAGTAGTCCGCGTCTTCGCGCCATCGTTTTCCTCCGTCCGGCGCGCCCACCGGCAGCGGCCGCTGGGCGCGCAGCGAAAAAGCCGAACTGCTAGCAGTTGCCCCGGCGCCGGCATCCGCCGCCCTTGCCCCGCTTCACCCGCCACGGGCGAGCAGAGCAGGCAATGTCCGCGCAAGCGACAATCTTGGCGGAATCGGTACAGTTCATCAGCCTTGCTGCCGATCCGTATGAGGGACCATAAAGCGGTGCGCATTGCGCCGCGGTTTCCTCCGAATCCTGGCAGCCGAGCATGTGGTGTAAACACTGCCGACAAGACGTCCCGGGCCTGGCCAGCGCCAGTTCGGGGCAATTGGCCTGCGCCCGTTGCGGCGCGGCTCTCGTGGGCCAGGGCGGTCCGGCGCACATCGTCGGCGTCGAGGATCTGGCCGCACACGGAGTCGATCTGGCCGGCCGCAAACGGGTCTCCAGCAAGCCGCCCGTGACGCTCGACGAGTGGGAATTTGACCACGACCTGCGCGAGCTGCAAGGACTTGTGGCCGCCGCCAAAGCGGGCAAGTCCGCGCCGCTGGGGTCGTTCGCGGCGGGATTCGATCCGCTGGCTTCTTCGCCGGCTGCCGCCGCCTGGGCGTCGCCGCCTGCTATGCCGCAAGTCCGGCCGGCCCGGCTCGGCAGTTCGCTTTTCGCCTGGTTCGTGCTGCTCTTGGGCGTGCTGGCGTTTGCCGGCGGCGGAGTGCTGCTGGCCCTGTCGTTCGTGCTGGAGCGCGACAACTTATGGTCGCTGGGCATGCCGATCACGGTGGCCGGCCAGGTCTGCCTGCTGCTGGGCCTGGTATTGCAACTGGAGCGCGTCTGGCAGGGAAGCCGCTACGCGTTCGACAAGCTGGGCGAAGTCGACAAGCGGCTGGCCGATCTCAATCAGGCCACCACCATGCTGGGCGTGACCCACGGCTCGGCCTCGCAGGCCTTCTATGCCCACATGGCCGAAGGCGCCTCGCCCCACCTGCTGCTGGCCGATCTCAAGGGCCAGCTCGACCTGCTTGCCGTGCGGATGTCGCAGCGCAGGTAGTGCGGCAGGCTTCGCGCCATCCCTGCCTGCGTATCTGCGTTCATCCTTCTTCATCTGCGTTCATCTGCGGCTCTTTTCGGTTTTCATTTCAAGACGCGTCATTCGTCCAAGATTCGGACGGCCGCGCCGATCGTTGAGCCCGGCGCCGGCAGTCACAGCTCCAGCGGAAACGGCGTGAGCAGCTCGACACCGGTTTCGGTAATCAAATAATTGTTCTCCAGCCGGATGCCGGCCCGCAAGTCGGCGCCGTAAAGACCCGGCTCGACGGCAATTACTTCGCCGGCCTGAAACGTGTCGTCCCAGAACGGATTCAAATGGGGCGCCTCGTGCGGAAACAGGCCGATGCCGTGTCCCAGGTGGTGGCCGAATTCGAGCGGCTTGGCTTCGCACAGATAACGGTCGACTTCCTCGAACACCGCGCGGCAGCGAACTCCCGGCCGGACCATGCGCTCGACAATCGCGAAAGCACCGGCGACTTTTTCGCAAACTTTGAGTTGCTCGCGCGTGGGCTTCCCGCCGACGGCAATCACGCGGGTGTTGTCGGCAAAGTAACCGCGGTAGGCGGGCCCCAGGTCGAAGATGTGCAGCTCGCCCGCTTCGATCTGCCGATCGCGCGGCGGGCCGCCGCGCTCGCCCGAGGCGTAGTCGTTGCCGGTGCCGGTGAGCATTTCGCCGCAGACTTCCACGGCAACGGCTTGCAGCTCGCTGAACACTGCCAGCTCGTTGATGCCCGGGGTGACGATCTCGCGGGCCCGGCGGTGCATGGCGGCCGTGGCGGCAATCGCCCGGCGGATGTTCGCCAACTCATCGGGATCTTTGCGGCGGCGAAGCTGGTACAGATCGGGCTCGATGTCGACAAACTCGGCGGCAATCTGATCGGTGATGTGTCGCGGGCAGCTCGAGAACTCGACGCCAATCCGCCGCGCCGCGGACGCCGTGCCGAGCGCCTTGAGCAGTGCGGCGCTCGAGGGTTGCCGCTGATCGTTGCGCAACGTCGAGTGCCACTGCGCTTCGTAGGTGACGATCGTGTCGGCGGCCGCCTCGGCAGGCGCTTCGCCCGGCGCGACGAGCGTCAGTCGCCCGGCGCGGTCGAGCGCGGCGCAGGGGGAAAAGACCCAGCGGAATCTTGGGCCCGCTGAAATACTGCACGTGTTCGATCTGGGTGACGATTGCCAGGTCGAGATGAAGCCGCTCCATGACGGCGAGCAAGCGGCGTTGGCGTGTGCGGCAGGCGGCGAGGTCGATGTTGGGCATGGGCGGGCGCTTTGAAAAAGAATGAAGGCGGAAGGATGAAGAATGAAGGATGAAGGATGAAGTTGTCAAGTTTCGTCCTTCATCCTTTCGTCAGCCCTTCGATCAATCGATCGATGTCCTGCTCGTTGTTGTACGCGTGGGGACTGATGCGCAGCTTGCCTGCCCGCAGGCGGACGACGATGCCAGCCCGCTCGAGCTGCATGCGGACCTGCGTGGGGTCGCGGCCGGGAGTTTCGAACAGCACGATGCCGGAACGGTGGTCCCCCTGGCGCGGGCTGGCGATGGGGCAGCCGGCCGCGGCCAATCGCTGGCAGGCCAGGTCGGTGATTTCCAGGATCCGCCGGCCGATGCTTTCGGCGCCGAAGTGCAGCAGCAATTCGAGGCTTTCGGCCAGGGCGATGAAGCCGGCCATGTTTTGCGAGCCCCCTTCGTAGCGCGCGGCGGTCGGTTTCAGTTCCAGCGCAATGCGGTTGTAATCCGAGGCATGCACGACGCTATGCCAGCCGACGCCCAGTGGCCGCAGGCGATCGAGATGTTCGCGGCGGACGAAGAGCAGCCCGGCCCCTTCGGGCCCCAGCAGCCATTTGTGGCCGTCGGCGGCCAGAAAGTCGAGCGGCGTGCGGCCCACATCCAGCGGAAAGGCGCCCAGGCCTTGAATGGCATCGACCATCAGCAGCGCTCCGCGGCGGTGGGCCAGCTCGGCCAGTTCATCGAGGTTCGATCGCCAGCCGCTGGCGTAGCCAACCCAACTGATCGAGACGATCCGCGTGCGCGCGTCGCAGGCCGCGTTCAGTCGGTCGAGATCGACCCGCCCCTCGACGGTCGCCACGCGGCGCGTTTCCACGCCGCGTTCGGCCAGGTTCATCCAGGGATACTGGTTCGAGGGAAACTCGTTGTCCAGCGTGACGACGTTGTCTCCCGGCTGCCAGCGAAATCCTTCGGCCACCAGGCTGATGCCTTCGGTGGTGCTGCGCACCAGTGCGATCTCGTCGGGGTCGGCCCCGATCAAGCGGGCCGCAAGCCTGCGCGCCTGCTCCACGCGCTGGCTCCACTGGGGCCAAACCGTGTCGCCTTGCTCGGCGGCCTGGCTGGCCCAAAGCAGCAGCGCGTCGCGACTCGGGCAGGGCAGGGGGGCCACGGCCGCGTGGTCGAAGTAGGCCCAGCGCTCGGCGATCGGCATCTGCCGGCGAAACTCGGCCCACGGGTCCGGGGATTGCAATGCGGTCATGGCAGGCCGTTCTCGATCTATTTCACAAAACCCAGGTTACCGAATCGGCGCTCTCTCCGACCGCTAAAGATAACACGAGTGCGCTGATCCAGCGTGTTTTCCTCCTTCTTGGATGTTTATCTCCCGTATCCCCAGATATCCCCCGATCCCCTTCCTAGAGCCGTTGCCTGCGGCGGCGCGCGGATTGCATTCCGCCGGTAAACTCCGCATGATGGCTCTTGGCTGAACCGCTTTCATCGCCCTGTTTTTTCGGTCTCCACGGCCGTCCATATGATGACCAACTCCGATTCCCGCGTCGCGGTCTATACCGGCTCGTTCGACCCGGTCACGCTAGGGCATTTGAACGTCATCGAGCGCAGCAGCCGGCTGGTCGACAAGCTGATCGTGGGCATCGGGACCAACATCGAGAAGCAGTCGCTGTTTACGCCCCAGGAGCGGGTCGACCTGGTGCGGCTGTGTACCAAGCGGCTGGGCAACGTGGAAGTGCGGTCCTTCTCCGGGCTGGCGGTCAATTTCGTCCGCGAGTGCGGCGCCCGGGTGTTGCTGCGCGGCGTGCGCTCGCTGGGCGACATCGAGGCCGAGTTCACGATGACGCTGGCCAACCGCAAGCTCGATCCGAACATCGAGACCGTGTTCCTGATGGCCGACGACCAGTTCTCGCACATATCCAGCTCGCTCATCAAGCAGATCGCCGCGCTGGCCAGCGACGACGAGTTGGCCCGTTTCGTGCCCGGCGAGATCGTGGCCGCGATCCGCCACAACATGCAACATTCGCAAGAGCTGGAATGACCCGCTCGCAATACGAATTCGACGTCTTGGTCATCGGCGCGGGGCACGCCGGCAGCGAAGCGGCGCTGGCCGCCGCGCGGCTGGGGGCCCGCACCGCGCTGCTCACCACCAATTGCGACACCGTGGGCCAGATGAGTTGCAATCCGGCCATCGGCGGCGTGGCCAAAGGGCAGATCGTCCGCGAGATCGACGCGCTGGGCGGCGCCATGGGGCAGGCGATCGACTCGACGGGCATTCAGTTCCGCTTGCTCAATCGCCGCAAGGGACCGGCCATGCACAGCCCCCGGGCGCAGGCCGACAAGAAAGCCTACCAGCAGGAAATCAAACGCATCGTCGAAGAGCAGCCCAACCTGGTGCTCAAACAGGAAGTGGTCGAAGACCTGCTGGTCGAGGAGCGTTCGAGCGATCGGCAGGAGGAGCCGCCGCGAATCGTCGGCGTGCGCGTGCGGGGCGATGCGGTCTATCGCGCCCGCGCCGTGGTGCTGACCACCGGCACGTTCCTGCAAGCCCTGATGCACACCGGCGAAACCAAGACGCCCGGCGGCCGGGCCGGCGAAGGCACCAGCGGCGGCATCAGTGGAGCGCTGCGGCAATTGGGATTTCAACTCGCGCGATTCAAGACGGGCACGCCCCCGCGGCTCAACGGCCGCACGATCGATTTCGCGCAGACCGAGATCCAGCCCGGGGACGAGCGCCCGCAGCCCTTCTCGTTTCTCACCGATCGGCTCCTGTGCCAACAAATGCCCTGCTGGATCACGTATACCAACCAGGCCGTTCACGACGTCATTCGCGCGAACCTGCACCGCGCGCCGATGTACAGCGGGCAGATTCGCGCCGGCGGCCCGCGCTATTGCCCCTCGATCGAAGACAAAGTCGTGCGTTTCGCCGACAAGGATCGGCACCAACTGTTTCTCGAGCCCGAGGGTCGCCAGACGCGCGAGATCTACGTCAACGGCATCTCGACCAGCTTGCCGCGCGACGTGCAGGACCAGGTCATTCGTTTGGTGCCGGGCCTGGAAAAAGCCGAGATCATGCGTTACGGCTATGCGGTCGAATACGACTTCGCTCCGCCCGAGCAGTTGCAGCCCTGGCTGGAAACGAAGCGTGTGGCCGGACTGTACTTCGCCGGCCAGATCAACGGCACGACCGGCTATGAAGAGGCCGGCGCGCAGGGTCTGCTGGCCGGGGCCAACGCCGCCTTGCGGCTGGCCGGGCGCGAGCCGCTGGTGCTCGACCGCGACCAGGCCTATATCGGAGTCCTGATCGACGACCTGGTCACCCGTGGCGTCGACGAGCCGTATCGCATGTTCACCAGCCGGGCCGAATATCGCTTGCTGCTGCGGCAGGACAATGCCGATCGCCGCTTGACGCCGCTCGCTTACCGACTCGGATTGGTCGACGAGCAGCGCTGGCAGCGGGTCGAGGCCAAAGAGGCCGAAATCGCCCAGGCTGCCGAGCTTTTGGCATCCCGCCGAACGCCCGACGTCACTTTGGAGAAACTGCTCCGCCGCCCCGAGATCGAGTGGCACGACCTGTTCGCTTGGGCTCCCGAGCTGGCGCAAGCATCCGCGGCAGTGGTCGAGCAATTGACCTATGACATCAAGTATTCCGGCTACGTGGAGCGGCAAGACGAGGAAATCGCCCGCCAACAGCGATTGCAGGACAAACAAATCCCGCCGGGCTTCGATTTCGCGCGTATCACCCACCTGCGGGCCGAAGCGCGGGAAAAACTGACCCGCGTGCGCCCGCTCGATCTGGCCCAGGCCAGCCGAATCAGCGGCATCACGCCGGCCGATGTGGCGCTGCTGATAATCCACCTGAGTGGTAAATGATTCGCGGCGGCAAGCGTTTGGTTCCGCCGACAGCAGCACGAACTGTGGCCGCCATGACGACTCGAACCGCGCGGGGGCGAGCGACGCCGGCTGCCTGCATTGGCTCGAGCAGCAGACACTGACGGAATCTCGAATCGCTTGCTCGCCAGACTCACGGCGCATGGATTTTTAGGGTTGCGTGCTTGGCGCAGTCACGGCGAAAGCCCGGTCTGAGGCAACTTGGGTGGGCTGAAAAGACGGCGAGGCCAGGATTTGGACCAGATTCGCCTATCGAGACGTAAGCACCGTGCTTTGAATGGTTTGCGTCGAATGGATCGATATTGACTCACCCCGCAAGATAGCTATAATTGGGCTTGATGGCAATTTCGGCAATCTTGGCAGGTACGGGACGGATCCCTGCTGATATCCGGGTGCGGTGGCCATTTGAGCCACCGGCAAGCTATCGCGGTACGGCTTTACGAAGCTAACAGGCTAGATTCCGTCAAGCGTCACATGGAGGATTAGGAACTTTCGGCCCGTCTTGCGTCAGGATCGGTCCGAAGGTCCCGCTTTGACTAGCCCTACCATCGGCTAGGAGAGAGGGTGGTTAGCGAACATGAAGACCGTGTTTACAACCGGCGAGGCGGCCAAAATTTGCAAAGTGTCGCAGCAAACGATTATTCGTTGTTTTGACTCGGGGCAGCTCAAAGGATTTCGCGTACCGGGCAGCCGCTTTCGCCGGATTCCGCGCGAGCAGTTGTACTCGTTCATGCGCGACAACGGCATTCCGACCGATGCTTTGGAGAGCGGCAAGCGCAAAATCCTCGTCGTCGACGACGATCAGGAACTCGTTGAGTTGATTGCCGAAGTGCTCGAAAAAGACGGCCGATTCGAGGTCCGCACCGTCAATAACGGCTTCGACGCCGGCATGATGGTCAAAGAGTATCACCCCGATTTGCTCGTGCTCGACGTCATGTTGCCGGATATCAACGGCAAAGAAGTTTGCCAGCGGGTCCGCAGCGACAAGACGATGGACGATGTGCGGATCATCTGCATTTCGGGCATGGTCGAAGACGACAAGATCGAGGACCTGAAAGCCGCCGGAGCCAACGACTTCATCCACAAGCCGTTCGAAGTCGAAGCGCTGGTCGACCGGATGTGCAACCTGCTGGACATGGAAACCGTGTCCACGTCGTAAGACGCCGGCACGTTCGATGCGCGACGCGAGGGCGGCGGATCGCGATGCACGTCGTGGGACGCTCGGCCTCAGACAGGGAGCCCGCATGGGCGGGTCATCCTCTGCCTGGGGGCCGGTTGTTTGTGTTACTGCGTCGCGCGGGCAGACTCGGCTTTCGAATGCCCCAGCGGAAGAGATTGCAGGCATGAGCTCGCTCCCCGAGATCATCCGCGGGGGCGTCCGATATCGGTTGCCGCTGACGTCCGAAGCGGCCGTCTGCCTGGCCGGTGCGCTGCTGGCCGACGGTCCGGGCGACCGACTCGGCTGGTTGGCCCGCGGCCTTGCGCAAGACCCGCCCCTTGCACTGTGGTGCGCCGTGCAAGCTCCGGAGCCGGCCCCCGGCATGCCGTGGGCGACCGCACTTTGCCAGTGGCTTGCTCCGCGGCTGGGCGGCGAATTGTCCCAGGCGCCCCCCGCGCCGGCGGCCCCCGAGCGGGCTTTTTCAGCGGGCAAACGAGCCGCCCAAGGGCAGGAATTGCTGGCCCGCTCACGAGCCGTCGCCCGGCGAGTCGGCGATGGTTCGGCGGCCGACGCCGATGCTGCCTTGCTCGGCCTGTTGCATCGCGCGGTCGATTGGTTGGTGCTGTCGGGCAGCCCGCGTCCCAAGCCCCTGGCGGCTGCCGAAATGCTTCCGCGCTGGCTGGCGTCGCCGCTGGGCCGGCTGAAGAAGCCGGGCGATTGTCCGGCGGACTCGATCGAAGCGCGCGTTTGCGCGGCGATTGCCTCGACGGCGGACGACCCGGGCGCTGAGGGTGTGCCTGGCGCGGACGGTCTGGCCGAGTTGCTCTGCCAACTTGCGGCACACGTCGCGCGGCACGAACGGCTCGTGGCGGATTTCGATCGGACCCTCGAGGAAGCCAAGCTCGATTCGCTCAAAGAATTTGCCTATGGCGCCGGCCACGAGATCAACAATCCGCTGGCCAATATCTCGGCCCGGCGCAGACGCTGCTGAAAGAGGAATCCGATCCGGAGCGCCGGCAGAAATTGGCGGCCATCAACACGCAAGCTTTCCGGCGCACGAAATGATCGCCGACTTGATGCTCTTCGCGCGGCCGCCGGAGATGAAGCCGGAGCGGATCGAGCTGGCCACGTTTCTGGCCCAGCTCGTGCGCAGTTGGCAAGACCATGCCGGTGAGCAGCAGACCGAAATCGAATTGCGCGTGGCCGGCGACCCGTCCGCCGCTCCGTTGGCCGTTTGGGCCGATCGCATGCTTTGGCGGTTGCGCTGCGAGCCCTGGTGACCAATGCGCTGGAAGCCCTGGGACGCGGCGGACGGATCGAAGTGGTCGCGGTTCCGGTCCGGCTCGGTCCGGCTGGCATCCAGCCGGAGGGCGGATTGAGCGCCGCCGTGGCAATCAGCGTGCGCGACAACGGCCCAGGCATCGCGGCGGAAATTCGCCCGCGGCTGTTCGATCCGTACTTTTCCGGCCGGGAAGCGGGGCGCGGGCTGGGCTTCGGCCTGAGCAAGTGCTGGCGGATCGTTACGGCCCAGGGAGGGCGGATCGACGTCGCTTCGGACGTCGGGGCCGGGGCCACTTTTACGGTTACTTTGCCGGCAGCCGGGGCCGCTGCTGGCAGCTAAACAGGCCGTTTGGGCGCCAAGCGTCCGGAAAGGACGCCACAGATCGGATTTTCGCCGCGCAAACGCCACCGGTTTACTTGCTATTCGCCGGGCGGCGCAAAAATGGTACGAGATGTGCGGTTTATGCCGCGCGGGGAAACACGAACTAGGATTTCGATAGGTCTAATGGGGAGGACTTCGACATGAAACGCATTTTATTCGCCGCAGTGGCCTTGGCGGCCGGATTGTTTTCGGCATTGCCCGCCCAGGCCCAGCAGTACGTTCGGGTTTACAGCCCCGAGACCGCCGTGCTGATGTCCAGCTCGAGCGGAGTGGCTACGAGTTATTACGCGCCAACAACCGCTTATTACGCGCCGACAACTGCCTACTACGCTCCGACAACCGCTTATTACGCGCCGACGACTGCGTACTACGTCGCCGGCAGCGGTGCCCGTGACGAGTTATTACGCACCGGCCGTCGTGCCCTACACGTCGTATTATGCGCCGGCGGCGGTGCCCTATACGAGCTATTACGCGCCGGTCGTGACGTACTACAACGCGGGCCGTATATTCCGGGCCAGCCCGTGCGGAATTTTTTCCGCGGCTATTAGTGGGCGGCAGGCTCGCCTGAAGCGGCACTCCCAAAAAACACCGGCCGGGGTTCATCGAACCCCGGCTATTTTTTTCGTTCCCCGGCGGAACGGGGCCGGCAATTCAAGCGCGGTAGTCCCGGGCTGCGGTGTGAACGAAGAATAACTTCGGCGCTCAACCCTTCTCCCTCCAGATTGAGGGTAGGGTGAGGGTCTGCCGGAAGCCGAAGTTATTTTTCGTGCGCTGCTAACGGAGGATCCCCATCGATTGAAAGAGCGGGGTGAGCCTGGCGCACGCGCCACGATCTTGGCCTGCTGATCCTGGCCCAACGGCGCTCGTCCGCTGCCGGTGCGAAAGCCGAGCACGTCGACGGCCGCGCGATGCCCTCCGGAAAATCGGCGCCGTACACGATCGCGTCGAACAGTTCGAGGATTTGCTCCTGCACGCGCCGGGCCTCATCGAGCTTGAGCTCGCCGGCCAGCTCGAACAACCGCCGCGTCAAACGGGGCGCGATTCCGGCCACGGCATTGGTGCCGCCGTCGCAGCCGGCGAGCAGCATGGGCAGCAAGGCCGCATCCCAGCCGGTGAGAAAGCTGAAATCGGGCGCAGCGGACGCACCGCCTTGATCATGCGGAGCATGTGCGGCGATGTCGCCCGACGAATCCTTGATCGCCACGATGCGCGGGCATTCGGCCGCCAGGCGGGCGACGGTGTCCACGTCGATCGGCGGCGCGAACAGCGGAATGTTGTACAGCGTCACATCGATCGGCGCGCGGTCGCCGATCTGCTTGAAGTAGGCGTACACGCTGTCCGGGCTGAGCTTGAAGTAGATCGGTGAGACGATGGCCACCGATCGCACGCCCAGAGTGGCGTAGTATTCGCAGGCCGCCAGGGTCTCGCTCACGTTGGCTTCGGCCGCTCCGGCCAGGATTGGCACGCGGCCGCGTGTTTCGTCGGCCACGATGGCGATGATCCGCCGCCGCTCCGCGGCCGTGAAGCGCGTGAACTCGCCGGTCGAGCCGTTGGGATACAGGCCATGCACGCCGGAGTCGATCAGCCAGCTCGTGTAGCGGCGCAGCTCCGACTCGTTGATCTCGCCCCGCGCGTCGAGCGGCACGATGTTGGGAACGAAAATGCCCTGAATACGCGCAGACGGCATAG
Source organism: uncultured Planctomycetia bacterium (assembly GCA_963699445.1). Classification (GTDB taxonomy): domain Bacteria; phylum Planctomycetota; class Planctomycetia; order Pirellulales; family PALSA-1355; genus CAWCAX01. Next base: position 170,294 of record CAVOTX010000006.1, on the reverse strand, counting down.
CGTGACTTTCTGCTGGCGGGAATGTCCGGAAGGAACAAGGTGCGGGTGCCTTCGGCCGTCGATCGGCATTACAATCACTTGCAGAGTGAAGGCGTGGCCGCCAGTCTAGCCCGCCGCTCGATGCTTGCCAATTCGCCGGCCTGAATCGGCACGAAGGGGCGCAGCTCTCCATTGCGTCGGCCCGCAAAGGCCGAGTTCGAGTGCTCGATTGCATTCCGCCCGCCCACGTTCGTCCGTTGCCGCAGCCGCGAACCGGAAGGCCGCCAGCTCGCAGGCGATGAACCGTCAGAGGACGGGCATCTGGCTATTCGCCGTGTTGTCGGCGGTTTACGCGATGGTCTTCTTCTCGAGCCGGCTGACGTCGCTGGTCGATCCGGAAAGCGCCGCGCCGCTGCGCCGCACGGTATTCTGGTTTCAGGCGCTGCTGCCCGAAAAAATCGTCTCGAACTGGTTCGGTGGCGGTGCCCCGATCGGTCTGGTCGACCGGCTGCCGATCGCCGCGGCCGCCGGGCTGACCTGGGTTCTGGCCTGGGGGCTGGGGCGAGTGGCGCTTGGCGGGCTGGGGCTCGATCGCCGCCTGGCCGGCCTGGAACGAGCGGTGATGGGCGCTGGCCTGGGGGCCAATCTGCTGTCGCTCTACGTGTTGGCGCTCGGCCTGGCCGGAGACCTCGCCCGTGGTTGGCTGATTGGGCCACCGGCCCTGGCAACCGTCGCAGCCCTGGGGCTTGAGATCGGTTCCCTGCGTCAGCACTTGCGCGATCGACGTCTGGCCGGCGCGGTGCCCGGCCAAACTGCGCACCCCCTGGGCAAGGTCTGGTATCTGCTGCTAGCCAGTGCGGTTTTCGCCGCCGCGATCCTGGCCAGCGCGTTTCTGCCGCCGATCGATTTCGACGTGCTCGAATACCACCTCCAAGCGCCGAAGGAGTTCTACCAGAACGGGCGGATCACGTTTCTCGCACACAACGTTTACGCCAACATGCCGCTCGGGGCCGAGATGTTCAACCTGGCCGGCATGGTGATCTTGGGCGACTGGTGGATCGGCGGACTGGCCGGCAAAGTGGCGATCGCCGGCTTCGCGCCGCTTACGGCGCTGGCTTTGATGGCGCTTGCTGCCCGCTATGCGTCGATCGCCGCGGGCGCGATCGCGGCGCTGGTATTTTTGTCGACGCCCTGGGTCGCGCTGGTCTCGGCCGCTGGGCTCGTCGACGGCGCTGCGGCCTTCTACCTGCTGGCCAGTCTTTTCGCGCTGGCCATTTGTGCGACGAACTAGCGGCCGGCGGCCGCGCTACAGGCGCCCTGGTGCTGTTGGGGCTCTTGGCCGGCGGGGCGGTGGCGATCAAGTATCCGGCCGTTGTGTTTGTCGTGTTGCCGGCGGCGATCGCGGTCTGGCGCATTGCCGGCCGCGGAGCGAGCGAAGCGGCGCCGCGCCGGAGTTGCCGGCGAGCGAACCGGGAGCCGCGTCCGCTCGATTCGGCCGCCGGGCGGCTGCCAGGTCGCTCGCCATCTTTGCCTTGGCGGTCGCGCTGGCCTGCGGCCCGTGGCTGATCAAGAACCTGGTGGCCACGGGCAATCCGACGTATCCGCTGTTGTATCGGGTGTTCGACGGCCGCACGCGGACGGCGGAAAAGGATGCCCAATGGCGGCGCGTTCATGGTCCGCCGAATTTTTCGCTTTCCGATCTTTTCCAGCGCGCAGGCGGCGTGGTGCTCTGGAGCGACTGGCTCAATCCGCTGGCGATTCCGCTGGCCACGCTAGCCTTGGTTTGCCGCCCGCGGCGACGCCTGGTCGGGTGGCTGGGGGCTTACGTGCTGTTCGTCCTGAGCGCCTGGTGGTTGCTGACACATCGCATCGATCGGTTTTGGATCCCGGTACTGCCGGTGGTGGCGCTGCTGGCCGGCATCGGCGCGACCTGGAGCGCGAGGCGCCTGGCGCTGGACGCTCGCCGCCTGGCTGGCCGTTGGGTTGCTGTACGACTTCGTGGTGGTTACATCGGGCGTCATCGCCGGCTGCCGCTATTTTGTTTCGCTCGAGGCCCTGCGCCGAAGCCCGGCAGCTTCGGCCGGCGCACGAATATCTGGACGACCATGTTTCGGCCGGCCACCAGGGCTTTTGGTGGGCGATGCCACGCCGTACGATCTCCGCGTGGGGGCGCTCTATAATACGGTGTTCGACAGTTCGATTTTCGAGCAGATCGCCCGCGATCGTTCGCCGGACGAGGTGGCCCGCGCAGCTCGTCGACTTGCGAGTTTCGCACGTCTCTGTCGATTGGTCGGAAGTCGACCGCTACCGTTCGCCCGGCAATTACGGCTTCACGCCATTCGTCCGACCGGAGGTCTTTGCCAGCCTGGTGGCCGCCGGCGTGCTGGAAAAGGTGTTCGTCGACGGGCGTGGCGAAGTGTATCGAGTTTGCGAAATCGGCCGGGATGCTGGACGGGGCACTCACATCGCTCCGTAATTCGTGCGCGGGCAATCCGCCCGGCCCCGTCGGCGTTGCAATCGTCCTTTCGCTGGCGTTGCCCGCCGCACGTTGCGGTTGCCGCCCGGAGCCCGCAACTTTGCGGACGCTTGTCAAGTGGCCGTTTCGGCCTGGCGCGGATCTGGCAACGAATCGCTATAGTCGGCCGAAGTAGTTGAGCAGCGCCGATTCGCCGTCGATCGTGCGCCGATTCCGGGCTCACGAGTGCTGGCTGATTCTCGGGCACGATCGTTCTGCGCGCACGGGCTGGTGAACCAACCAAAGCCTGCGGCAGCATCGGCGGCAATGGCGACAGGCTGGGCAAAAAAGTTTCGCAAAGGAGCCATGATGTTCGAACCGGACGAATTTCCGACCGCCCGCGACGCCGCACTGGAAGCTGGCCGCCGGCACTTGCCGCCGCCCGTGGACCACGAGGCCGAGAGGCGGCAGCGTGCCGACTCGCTGTGCACGCTGCTGGGCCAAACGGCCGACGACGCGGCGCCAACTGACGAGAACCCTGACGAATCGGCGCCGCAAGATGCCGGACCCGAAATACTCGGCGGGGAAGAATCCGCCGAGCCATTGCCGATGGCCGCGTCGGCGCTGCCCGCGGATTCGGGGCTGGGCCCATCGGGTGCCGATCTCGAATCGCCGCCGGCGCCGGGCAGTCTGCACTTCGAGCGGTCGATCGTCGCGGGCAGTTTCTTATCCAGCATGTCGGCCGACGATCCCGCGACCATGCCGCTGGACACGTCGGTTTACGAGTCGGACCTGGTCATGAGGCCGTCGGTCCGCGCCGATATTTTGCCGACGGCGCTTTCACAGGCGGCGCCAGGCGGGGCGCCGCAGCCACCGGTCCTCGCTCCCTCGGCGGCCGACGTCGACTGGTCCAATCCCGCGTCGGCCGGCTCGATCGAGGCGCCGGTTTCGCCGGCTGGTGATGACCAGGGTTTCGAGGTCACTGTCGGGCCATCGGTTGATGACCCAATGGTCGATTCGCAGCAAGCCGCTGGCGACGACAGGGACTCGCCCCCGAGCGACGAATTGGCCGGCGGCACTTCGGCTACTTTGAACCGGACGCGCTCCGACGGCGTGCAACCTGGCGATGCCATGCCCTCGACGCTAGAGATTTGCCTGATCGACGTCGACGAGGTCGCGGCTGCTGCGGCAAGAGAGTGCGTATCGCTTGCGGAGACCGCGGCCAGGTCGGTCGTCGAAAGCGTGGTCGACGAGCGGTTGGGCGAATTGTCGGAACTCGAGGCCATGCGGCAGTCGCAGTACCGCGCGTGTGCAAAATTTAGCCGGTAATTGCCCCTTCGCGCACGGGTCTTCCCAGCGGTTGGAATGCGGTTGAGCCGGTTGTTCGTCGGCTGCGCGTCAGTTCACGGAGGAACACATGGACGGCAAGAGCCCGTGGGAACCGGTCGTCCGGGCGGTTCTCGAAAAGATCGACGACGTCATCAGGCAACGTCTGAAAGCATTCCGCGATTCGCTCGACCAGTGGCTCAATGGCATTCTGGCCGGACCGATTCCCGACGACTGGCCGGAGCAGCTCGATCGCTTTGTTGAAGAGACGCCCGAGCGCGGCATCGGGATCAAGCCGCACTCGATCGACACGATCGCTCGGATCATTGAATCGCGCCACTCACTGCCAGCCGATCCGCAGTCCAGCCCGCCGCGCGCCGCGTGCATTCGCAGATCGCCGCCGACGGCGCTTTCGTGCAAAGCGTGATCCCGAGCGCCAGCGGGCCGGGCGACGGCTTGGGCGGGCTGGGAACACTCGCCCCGCCAGACCGCTATCGGAACGCCCGCGGGCAGGAAATGCAGTCGGTGCGGACTTTTGACGAGCGCCGGGACATCGTCAACGGAAAGCCGGTTCTGTTTTTCCGCCGCCAGCCGGGCGGAGATTGGTTCACGGTGCCCGACAAGAAGACGGAGGTGTTCCGCAACGGGCGCTCGCTCGGGCTGCGGCAGGATTACAGCGGAGCCAAAAAGGTGATTGGGCCGGTGGCCCTCGGGTTGAACCTGCCGATCGACCCGGGCTGGGCGGCCATCTTTCGTCGCCTGGCGCACGACCTGGTGCCTGTCGATCCGGAAAAGTTCATCGAAGAAATTTTGGAGACGGGCGAGTTCTGGCTTCCGCTGCTGCACTTCGCCGCCGCCGATCTCAAGGCGATTCTGCTGTTGGAGTTCGGGGGATCCGTCCTCGGGAAGGCGGCCGCTTCGTTGAACAAGCGGCTCGACCAGTTGGTCGGAAACCTGCTGCGCCGGGCTCGGCTGAAGCAAGCAGCGTCCAGCGCGGGAAAGGCGCGTGTACCCAAACCGCCGCAGGCTGCGAATCTCAAACCTGCCCCGCAGCCACCGAAATCCGGAAATCCGGGGGGTGGGGCAGCTCCGACGGGGCGACCAAGCGCCAAGCCCGCTGCGCCGAGGGAAGGAGTGTGGGAACTTGGCCCGGGGCAACGGGGCGAGGAGATCGAAAAGCGGCTCGGCCAGAACCTCCCGCAGAACTACCCGGTCTTCGATAGGATCAGCAATGGCGTCGGGACGAGCATCATGAGCATGGATTTGCGGGCGCCAACGTATGCGGATCCCGCCGCAATCACGCGGGTCGGGCAAGGTTACATTGACAAAGTCGCGGCGTTTAGACCGAAGCCGTGGGCCGGCTTTGATACAAAACAATCTCAGATCACGAAGCGGGGTCTTGACTTGGCAATCCCGCCCAATGCCACCGCCGCACAAAGGGAAGCTCTTGAGGCACTCAAGGTCTACGGTCAGACTAAGTTCGACTTTTGCACTTTAGGCGGCCAGGGTGACCGCGTTTTCCAGTAGTTGTTGGATTTTCCGAGACCCCGGCCCTCCGAGGGCCAATGTCAAAACCTGCTGCCGTACGCTGAGCCGTCGGAGTGTACCGAGCATATCAGCAAACGACGGTTCTGTTTTTGACGTGTACCAGGGACTGATGAGCGACCGCCAATGGCGATGACCTTCTCGGGCGAACCACAACACGATCAAGCTGTACAGCAGCATGGCCAGCGGTGCCGTGCGTTCGACCGATCGTCGCGTCCAGCCTTGCGGCTCCTCGAACCCCAGATGTTGTTTGCTGTCGTGGTTCATCACCTCGATGCTCCAACGCATCGCGTACCAGCCAATCACTTGTTCGGCGGTAGCATGAGAGCACGTGGAATAAAACGCTTCTTGTCTACGCCCACCTTTGACGGCTTCTGCCGCGACCACGCACAGCGGCCGCTCGGCGCAACATGCGCCATGGGCGACCTGCTTCGCCAAGCGCGCTTCTTCGTTGCGTCCGTAAATATGCAAGCTCACGCGGCGACAGCGGCCAGCAAGCATGGCTTGCGGCGTCGGCAGTTGCTCGCCCCGTTTGCGCGGCCGCCCATTCGTTCCGCTTTTGCGAGCAGGTCGCGGGCCGTACAGCCGCGCATCTTTCACCAGCCGGCTGGTCAGATCGCAATTCGTCGGCAAGAAGCAGAGCACGCTCTGGCCGCCGTAGGCGCTATCGGCGACCACGTGAAAACGCCGGTTTTTCCGCTGGTTGCACAACAGCTCCAGCATTTCGACCGCCAATTCGGGACGCGTGCGATAGACGCGGCGGTGTTTGAGGGCGCTCTTCTTGTTCAAGTACAGACGGAACAAGATCGGCAGGCAGTAGTAGTGACCTTGGCGGAACGGCAACTCGACGATCACGCCGAGTACGACCCAACTATGTCCCCAGTTGGTAATCACCTTGCCGCGACTGGAAAGCAGTGGATCGTGGTGCATGCCCGTGCCAAACATCTTCAGGCCGCGCTTGCGAGCCAGCGTGTCGTCAAGTCCCAGCATGACGACGTTTCCCAAAACCGGTTGGATCAGGTCAAACAGGGCCAGTCCCATCGCGTCGAGCGACCAACGGGCCGCGCTGAACAAACGGTGATACGAGGAAAAGTGTTTCTCGGCGCCGCCGCCGGCCGCCAGGATCATCCGGGTCACCGTCCGCCGGCTGGCGAAGACCCAGCCGGTCAGAATCGTTGTCAGACTGGCGAAGGTCGGTGCGGTCATCGTGGCGGACGGTCCTTGCATCAACAGCACAAAACCGGGTACAAGTTCCATTGTGAGCCTCCTTGCTCGATGCCTGAGAGTGATGTTCCAAGCACTGTTGCGATGGCTCACGCTATTTGCGCAGACCAGTTTCTAGCACCCTGAAAAGTGCAAAAGTCGAACTAAGGGCGTCGCGGTTAACATCATAGAGGTGAAATAATGCGAAGCGCAAAGGCATATCGAAGAAGCGGCAAATGGATTTTTCACTCCGACTGCCAGACGACGGCGGGAGTTTGGATAGCGTCTCCGCCGTTTCTCTCCTCAGGCGAGATTCCAGGGGAACTTGGCGCGTGCGTAAGCCAGACGCTGAACGGGTCAATGGAGGGCGTCCCGCATCCTACAGAATGGGGAAAACTGTTTTCACCGGTACTGGAACTGGCTGGTGTCAAGACGTGGCCGACGTTCGTGAAAGGAGCACTGCTTGTCGGGATCGAGATGGAGGGGGATGCGATCACGCTGACGCCGCATTGCAATGAGGGTCCGAAGGAGGGGTTTGACCCACTTGAGTCGCAAGCGGTTACCCTTGCCGCATCGGCTACGCCCGGCGAGATTGGCGAGGCGCTCCTGAAAGCGGCCGCTGCCTGCACGTTTGATTGAGTTAACCGCGATGTGCCCTTCAGGCCCTTCGTCGGCACGAGCAAAGAGGATGCTTGAAGAGCTTGAAATAACGAACATCGATGTCGAGGTGGTGCCATGACCGTGTTTCCTCTGATGCAAATCGTGGTGGATTCTGCCCTGTTTTTTGGATTGAGCGGCGACGATGTGGTCAATCCCGATGCAGCGGTCGAACAGCTTGAAGGAATGGCTTCGCAACTGAAGCTGTTGTCCGACCCAGAGAAACAAGATCTTCTGGCCTACTTTCGCAAAATCGCTGAGCAGGAAGCGTCCAAGTCCGGGAACACGCCGAGCGTCGATTTTCTCCTCTCGCTCGGAGAGAACCTGGATCTCTGCTAAGAAATATTTGCAATTGAGGCGGCGGCGCGAAACCAACGCGCACCCTGTAGCGGAATTGTTACCAAAATGATACCAGAGAGCATCAATCGAATGTTGGTGGGTCAGGATTGCTCGCCGCGGACTGGCGACAAACTGCAGGTACGCACGAATCTCGTCGCGCTCGGAATCGACCCAGCTAGCGAGCTTGGTTCCTTCTACCTGGAATACGATCCGTCTCTTCTCCAGAGCCATAGGTCGCACGAACAAATTGAGGATGTCATCGCCCGCAGTGGACGGGGCGATCGCAAAGCATGTCGGGGCGTGGGAACGCGCCGGTTGGGATGGCGACAAGATTCGTTCGCACGGTCTGGGAAACGCCAGGGGACATCATCTGCCTCACGACTACTGAGGGCGAGGGAGCGTATCTGTACGACATGACCTCCGGATCGGTGTACGACTTCGACCTGGCCGACCAAAGCGCGCTCGCGGCGAGGACACTTCAGCCGCGCTGGAAGAGCTTTTTCGATTTTCTCGGGTGGTATCTAACGTGAGGGTCCGCGCTGGGCCCCCGGTCCCGGCATCAATGACCGTCGCCGCAACCGGGGGCCGAACGAGCGACGTCTCACGGCGGATACGAATCCGCCTTCGAGCGGACGTTCGCGTGCCGAGAGCCGGGGGCGCATTTTCCTCTGGGCCGCTGTGCCGACGCCGCGGTCAACATCATAGAGGTGAAATGGTGCGAAGCGCGGCAGCGTTCCGAAGAAACGGAAGATGGATTTTTCACTCCGACTGCAAGACGACCGCGGGAGTGTGGGTCGCATCGCCGCCGTTTCTCTCTTCAGGTGAGATTCCAGCGGAACTTGGCGCATGTGTAGGGCAGACGTTGAATGGGTCGACGGAAGGAGTTCCGCACCCTACGGAATGGGGAAAACTGTTTTCGCCGGCACTGCAGCTTGCTGGTGTCAAGACGTGGCCGGCATTCGTGACGGGAGCACTGCTTGTCGAGATCGAGATGGGCGTGGACACGATCACGCTGACCCCGCACCGCAACGTGGGTCCAAAGGAAGGGTTTGTTCCGCTTGAGTCGCAAGTGATCATCCTTGCCGCATCGGCTACTCCTGGTGAGATTGGCGAGGCGCTGCTGAAAGAAGCCGCTACCTGCACGTTTGATTGAATTGACCGCGATGCGCCCCCTGAAGCGGCAAGATGCCGCTTCTACGAGCGCCAGTGCGCCCCCTAATGCTCAATCTGCGGCCATTAGGTCCCGATGCCGAGGACCGGGCCGTTGTCGCAGTCGTGGCGCTTGATGCACAAGGTTTTTTTGGATACCGCCATCACGCTGCGCAGGCCTTTTTTCTCCTTGTCGCTCGTGCGTCGCTCTGCCTTGACGTGGGCCGCGCCGGGACCATTGGCAGTTTTCGCACGTGTTGCTTGCCAATCGCGGAGTCTGCTGCGAACTGACGAAGCTAGTGGCGTAAGGGAAAAAACCTGCGGATTCCAGCCCGGGGCCCTCGGGTTGAACCTGCCGATCGACACGGGCAGGGCGACCCTCTTTCGTCGCTCGGCGCACGATGTAAAGTCAGAACTTGCAACCTGTCACCCGCTACAATGCGGTCTGTCGCCGCTCGTGGCTCCCCTTTGGAAATGAACGAGAGTAATCACTGTGGTGGCCGGTCGAATTGCCGGGGTTGATTACGGCACCGTGCGGATCGGCGTGGCCGTCGCCGATTTGGAGGTCCGCATTGCCACGCCGTACGAAAATTACACCCGCCGCGGGCCGGCCGGCGACGCCGAATATTTTCGCCGGTTGGCCGGCGAAGAACGGCATCGCGCATTCGTGGTCGGGCTGCCGGTACACCTCGACGGACACGAGAGCCAGAAATCGAGCGAAGCCCGGGCGTTCGGGCAGTGGCTGGCCGAAACGACTGGCGTGCCGGTGGACTACTTCGACGAGCGATTCACGTCGTTCGAGGCGGAGCAGCATTTGCTGGCCGCGAAACTCAGCAAAAAAAAGCGCAAGCAGCGGATGGACAAGCTGGCGGCCCAGATCATGCTCTCGGCGTATCTGGAATCGACGGCCGGGCAGGGCGATTTGCGGGGGCTCGAAGATCGATAGCAAGGGGATCTGGCGATGACAAAGCTCGTTTTCGGCTGCGGGTATTTGGGCCGGCGCGTTGCCGACAGTTGGCGCGCCGCCGGCGAAACCGTGTACGCGGTCACCCGGTCGAGCGAGCACTGCGCCGATTTCGGGAGCTGGGTCTCGTGCCGGTCGTGGCCGACGTGGCTCGTCCGGCGACGCTGGTCGACTTACCCGGCGCCGACGCGGTCTTTTATGCGGTCGGCTTCGATCGCGCGGCCGGCCGGTCGATTCACGAGGTGTACGTCAACGGGCTGGCCGCGGTGCTCGACGCCCTGCCGACAGCCACCGGAAAGATCGTCTACACCAGTTCGACCGGCGTCTATGGTCCGGCGGGCGGCGATTGGATCGACGAACTCACCGCTTGCCAGCCCGATCGTGCGGCCGGTCGCGCTTGCCTGGCGGCCGAGCAACTCTTGGCGGCACATCCGTTTGGCGGGCGCTCGGTCGTCCTGCGCATGGCGGGGTTGTATGGCCCGGGACGGATTCCTCGCCAGCGCGAGTTGCTGGCCGGTGCGCCCTTGCCCGTCCCGACTGACGGATATTTGAATCTGATTCATGTCGATGACGCGGCCCGGGTGGTGTTGGCCGCGGCCGAGCGCACGGCGGCGGGCAGACGTATCTCGTTTCCGATGGTCATCCGGTGCTGCGGCGCGAATATTATGTCGAGCTGGCCCGACTGCTGGGGGCCCCGCCGCCGAAATACGAGGCCCCGCCGGCCGATAGCCCGGCCCTGGCCCGGGCGTCGGCCGACAAACGCGTCCGCAACGCGCGGATGCTCGCCGAATTGGGCATTACCTTGGCCTACCCGAGCTACCGCGAGGGTCTGGCCGCCATCTTGGCCGCCGAGGCGGGGGCTGTAAAATAAGCTGCCTGCCCGGTGTTCTTAGAGGCCCGCAAAGCTGAGAACGTGTCTCATCAGCACGGTCCGATTGACGCGGGTTCTTGTGAGAGGCGAAGTGGCCTTTTAAAATTCGGTGCTTCTCGCGCCATCGCGCACGCCAGGCGTCGAAATCTAGTTGCTACTCCCCCCGAGGCTCGTCTCGAAATGCTGCAGCGTAAGCCGGTCTTCCCCCACGTCATCGAGATCAACTACCAGGCGGGGCAGCGGCTCGGTTGCAACGTATATCTGGTCTACGACGGTCCGATTGGTTGCTGATCGACATCGGCTTCGACGACACCGTCAACGAAATCGTGGAGTTGATCCGGCAACTCGATTTTCCCTTGTCGCAATGCCGCATGCTGATTGCCACGCACGCCGACGTCGACCACATCCAGGGGCTGGCCAAAATCAACCAGGTGCTCAAGACCAAAATCGTCGGACACCCGCTGGCCGCCGAGCCGCTGGCCAGCGGCGATCGCATCAAGACGTTTGCCGAAATCGCGGCGCAGAACATCCACCTCGAAATGCCGCCGGTGAAACTCGACGAACTGATCGACGAAGGCGACAAGCTGCGGTTGGCGGCCTCGAACTCGAAGTCTGGCACACGCCGGGCCACACCGACAGCCAACTCTCGTTTCGCCTGGGCAATCTGCTGTTCAGCGGCGACAACATCTATCGCGACGGTTGCGTGGGCGCCATCGACGCCCATCATGGCAGCGACCTGACGGCATTCATCCGTTCGCTACGACGGATTCGCGCCAGCAACGTCGAGTGGCTGCTGCCGAGCCACGGTCCGATCTTCCGCAAGAACGACAAACTGCTCGACACCGCGATTGCACGGCTCGAAGGCTATTCGCACATGGCCGACTTCGGCACGTGCGCCGTCGATTGGCCGCTGATGGACCAATGGGACGACGAATTGGCCACCGGGAAGTTGCCGTCTGAAGGATGACGGCGGCCTGTGGCCTGCGGCGAGCTCGGCTCGACTGAGCTCGCCGAAGTCAGCCGAGCGGAACGATGAAGGCGCGGGGCCTTGGTCAATCTAGCCGAGGCTTACGCACCCCTTCGCCTGCGCATTCATCCTTCCTCCTTTATCCTTCCTCCTTTTGCCCCCACCCTCGCCGCTCTGCCGATTCTACCGGATATTCGCTCAATGCCGGCTGTAGGGCCTGCCGATGGGTATGTTAGACCCAAGACCGGCGACGCCCGATCAACGCCACGATCCGGGAGCTGGCATTGGTTGGCTGAGGTTTTCGATTCTTTGCAGGGGGGACGGTCGATGATCCGCACAAGCGTGCTGGCGCTGGTTGCTGCCGCCGGATTGACAGTCGCGATGTCTGCGTCCGAAGCCCATGCCCAGCAGGGGTTCGGAGCCCAGTGGGGCCGCACGTACAATACGCAGGACTGGAACCGGTTCTATCACTATCCGTATGTGTACTATCCGCAGAACTTCTGGTCGAGCCAGTACTACAAGAGCTCGGACGACATGTATTTCCGCTATCCGCCGGAAATGCGAACGCCAGTCTACAACAAGGCCTGGCACAACATGCTCCCCGAAGGGCAGCTCTATCACATGGGCCACCACTTCATCCTCGACCAATTCTAAGGGGTCGCAGGTTGGAGGCGTAGACTGGAGTTCCGGCAGCGCCACACGGTTAAGCCCACGGGCAGCGGCCCGTGGGCCTTGTGTTGCACGCGGCCGCGTACCGCCCTTCATCCGGCGGCAAACTCCCGGGCAAAGCGATAGTACGTTTCGCTGGCCAGTTCGAGCTGTTCCAGCGCGAGCCATTCGTCGGCCGTGTGCGCCTGGCCATCGAACCCGGCCCGAAGACCACCGTCGGCACACTGGCGGCGCCGGTGGCCGCGGCGTTGGTGCCATAAGGCACTCCGACCAGGCGCGGCCGGAGCCGACCGCATTGGCGGTGCGCAGCAATTGCTCGCCGAGCGCGATTGTCGCGGTCGCTCAAGCCGGTGGTCTGCATGTACGGCCGATCGTGCTGGATCGAGCCACCTTGCGGCCGACCGGCCGCCTGGGAAACCGCCGCCAGGTGCGCAAGCACGTGCTCGTACGCGGTGCGCGGGTCTTCGCCCGGCAACAGGCGGCGGTCGATTTCGATTGTCGCCCGATCGGGTACGGTGTTGACGCTCAAGCCACCCTGGATCGTACCGACGCTCAGGGTTGGGCGGCCGCAGAGCGGGTGCTGGCCCAGGCTTGGCACCACATCGCTGCGCGTAATGCTCAAGCGCCGAAAGCACCGGCGCCAGGCGATAGATGGCGTTGTCGCCCAGGTGCGGCTCGGAACTGTGGCGCGGCGCGTCCGTGACTGTGCAGTGCGCCAGCGCGACCACCCTCTCGCCACTACGACGTTCAGCTCGGTGGGCTCGGCGACGACGGCCGCCTGGGGGCGCCGCGGAAAGATTGAATCGGGTTGTTCCCACAACCTGGTAAGTGCCGTCGCGCCGCGCTGAAGCCATGCTCTTCGTTGACGGTCGCCGAGAAGATCAACGTAGGGCGGTGCGACGGAGGCTCGGCCGCCAGCCGGGCGAATGCGACCAGCATTGCCGCCAGCCCCCCCTTGATGTCGCAGGCGCCTCGTCCGTAAATCCGGTCTTCCCGCACCACGGGTGTCCAAGGCTCGATCGTCATTCCGGTGACCGGCACCGTGTCTTGATGCGCGTCGAACAGCAACACCGGCGCGCGGCTCGGCCGGAATCGGCCGTCGAGGCGGGCGATGATATTGTCGCGCTGGGGTTCGACCGTCTGTCGCTGGTAGCGTACGCCCAATTCACGGAACAGATTTTCCAGGTAGTCGGTGACCCGGTATTCGAGATATTCCGGTCCCGAGACCGACTGGCCCATCGGGTTGACGCTGGGAGTCGCGATCAGATCGCTCAGGACTCGAACGAGATTGGGAACCATCAATGCTTGCGGGCGTCTGCGTCGCCGCCTCTTTACGGGGGATTCCGGGGCCGATTCTGAACGCCAGTGTACCATTGCGGCGCCATTTTCAGGCACGTGCGCCTCGCCGGACGCCCTCATTGCTTTCTCCCTCCGGAAGAGGTAGATTCAAAATTATGCGCCAGTCATCTTGAATTCTCCTGACTCCTGCGGCTCGTCGGTGAAGGCCCGTCGGCGAGGCCTCGTCGAGCATTGGACTCCGGACCGGACGCAGGTCACACGGATGGCCGCACGGGCGGGCGGCGATATCCCTTCAGGAATCTCGATGCAGTTCAATGCCAGGGCTTACGTCCGAGCAACCCCGGACAGGCACCCCGAGCGCGGGTCCGTCTCGCCGGCCGTGCGGCGGCCGGCGCGCCGGTTTCACGCTGGTTGAGCTGTTGGTGGTGATTGCGATCATCGGCATCTTGATTGCCCTGTTGCTGCCGGCCGTTCAAGCCGCGCGCGAGGCGGCGCGGCGAATGCAGTGCGGCAACAACATGAAACAGCTCGGGTTGGCTGCAGAACTATCACGACGCCAACAAGATCTTGCCCCCCAGCTCTCTGTGGCCGGCGACCGGGACCTTCGACATGCCGACGACCGTGTTCGGCGCGAATTGGGTGATTCTCGTGATGCCCTTCATGGAGGAAAGCAATTTGTTGCGTCAATACAACAAGCAGCTTCCCCTGACGGACCCCACCAATCTGGCGTTCCGCAGCACTCCCATCTCGACGATGACCTGTCCCAGCGATCCGTACAGCCAGACCCCCTTCGACGGCACGACCTTATCTCCTAGCCTCGGCGCCGGTTGGGCCCGCGGCAATTACGCGGCCAACGCGTCGTTGAACTTCGACGACGACGTATTCGGCGCCAGTGCCGGCAACATCAACCGGGGTCCGGCTGCGGTCGATTGGGTATGCCCTTGCTACCGGGGCGTGATGGGGGCGAATGTCTCTTGCCGGTACAAGGACATCTTCGACGGCACTTCCAAGACGATCGCCTTGGGCGAGATCCGGGCTGGCTTGATTTCAGTCGATCCGCGGGGCGTGTGGGCCATCGGCGGCGGCTGCACGAGCGCCATGTACGCGCACGGTTTCGAAGGGGACGATAGCGGTCCGAACGCCATTCAGCCGAACGCCGACGACAATCTGGGATGCCAGGCGACGCAGAACGCTTTAGGGGGTGTCACTGGACTGATGGCCTTGGGGATGCCCTGTTATAACGGCGATGCCCAGAATCACCAGCAGACGGCGCGCAGCCTGCATGCCGGAGGCGTGATGGTCGGCTTTTGCGACGGCAGCGTGCAGTTCATCTCCGACACCATTCAGGTGTTTACGGGAATGTCCGCCAATGAGGCCACCTGCACTCCCAGCGGCCCGCTGGCGGTGTGGGACTTTCTCAATCTGTCGAATGATCAGACGACGCTCGGAGCCGACAGTTATTAGCGGCGCGAGACGGTCAGTGATCGGCAGCGCCCGGGCCGCGCTCATCCGGCCGGGCAGGCCGTACCCAAGCGGCGATGCGGCGAGCTCTCATTGCATTTCCCGGCCGCAGCATGTAAATTGAAAATTGCACGTCAGTCGATTTGGATTCTCCTTGCGCTCGCCGGTGAGGGCTCGTCGAGTGTGGCATCGTGGGCTGGACTCACGTCACGAGGTGGCCGCTCCGCACGGTCGCGAAAGCCTTTCGGGTCTGAATATGCATTTCGAGACACGGGACTTTGTCCGCGTGAGCCCGGGCCGGCACGCCCGGCGCGGTCGTGTCGCGCAGGCTCCGCGGCCCCTGGCGCGCGGCTTCACGCTGGTCGAGCTGTTGGTGGTGATCGCGATCATCGGCATCTTGATTGCGCTGTTGCTGCCGGCCGTGCAATCGGCGCGCGAGGCGGCGCGGCGGGTCCAATGCGCGAACAATCTCAAACAGATCGGCATCGCGCTGCAAACCTATCACGACGTCCATGTGATTCTTCCGCCGAGCTCGCTGTGGCCGGCGGGGGCCACGGCCAGCATGCCCAACACGACCCTGTATGCGAATTGGGTCATCATGATCTTGCCCTTCCTGGAGGAATCGAACCTTCGTCAACAATTCAACCTCAATCTTTCGATCTGCGATCCGTCGAACGCCAACGCGCGCGGCACGCAGATCGCCACGATGCGGTGCCCCAGCGACGCCTTCACGGATACGCCGTTTGACGGCTCGCAGTGGAGCATGGGCAGCAACTGGGCCCGGGGCAATTATGCCGCCAACGCGATGCTGGACTATATGGATGACGGTTCTGTTGGCGGCCAAAACAGCAGCTGGTCGCAGACGTATTACCGCGGCGTGATGGGAGCGAACGTGTCGCTCAACTTGAAGAAGATCGGCGACGGGACCAGCAAGACGATCGCCGTGGCCGAGAACCGCGCCGGCCTGGAAGCGACCGACGCGCGCGGAATTTGGGCCATGGGTGGCGGATGTGCGAGTGCCATGTATGCGCATGGCTGGATGGGTGACGACAACGGACCGAATTGCCAGTCGATCTACGCAGATGATGTTTTTACTTGCAACATTACCACCGCCGACTTTGGCGGCAGCGCGGCGCTGATTGTTTACGAAATGCCCTGCTACATCGGCGACGCCGCCAGCCACCAACAGACTGCCCGGAGCATGCACCCCGGCGGAGTGCAAGTTGTCTTTTGCGACGGCAGCGTCCAATTCATTTACGATGAAATCCAGCTCGGCACGGGTTCGACAACCCTGGGTGTTTGGGACCTTTTGAATCTGTCGAACGACGGCCAGATCATCGGCACGGGCACGTACTGACACTCCGACTCGTGCGGCCGGCGGCCGGTTCTGCCCGGCAGGGTCAAAGCGGGCAGGGCCTTGGAATTGCTCTTGGCCACCGCACTTTAGCCATCTCTCGCTCCCAGGAGAACTGCAAAGTCGAATTTGGAGGGTGCTTCCATTGTAGGAGGCGACTCCGATCGCCGACACGTGGCGTCAAATTAGGGCAGTCGGCGATCGGAGTCGCCTCCTACAATCGACTTTGCAGTTCTCCTGCTCTCGCTCCCCGGCGGCTTGACCGTGCCTTGGGCGAGCGATACGATCTTGGCTGCTGAAAAACCCCGCTCGCGCATGGGGCTTTTTCAACGGACTACTTTGTGACAAGATTCACAAAGTTCTCTTTCCACACTGGTGGGGCTCTCGATGCAACTCGCCGTGCTGCCCATTTTTCTGTTCGTGCTTTGCTCGATCGCGCTGGCGGCCGGGTTGATTTTCGTCTGCGGCCTGATCGGCCCGCACAAGGACAATCGTGTCAAGGAAATGCCGTACGAGAGCGGCATGGATCCGATCCACGACGCCCGCCGCCGGTTCGACGTGCGGTTCCACCTGGTGGCGATTGCGTTTCTGGTCTTCGACGTGGAATTACTGTTCCTTTACCCCTGGGCGGTCGCCAGCCGGAATCCGGCCGGCGTCGATGCGGCGGTGGCCAGCGGGTTGGTGGAGAGCCGGGCATTGGTTTTCGGCGAAGTGCTCTTGTTCATTGCACTGTTGGGCGTGAGTTTCGTGTACGCCTGGCGCAAAGGGGTGTTTCGATGGCGCTAGAGCTGCCCGAAAACGTGGTGGTCAGCCGGCTCGATTCCCTGGCCAGTTGGTGCCGCAAGAACAGCCTCTGGCCGATGCCGTTTGCCACGGCCTGTTGCGGCATCGAGCTGATGGCCACCGGGGCCAGCCGGCACGACATGGCGCGTTTCGGCGCCGAAGTTTTTCGCTTCAGCCCGCGGCAGTGCGATCTGATGATCGTCGCCGGCCGGGTGGTGATGAAGATGCTGCCCGTGCTGCAGCGCATCTGGCTGCAGATGCAAGAACCGAAGTGGTGCATTTCGATGGGGGCTTGCACTCGACCGGCGGCGTCTTCGACACCTACAGCGTGGTGCAGGGGATCGATCGCTTCATACCGGTCGACATGTACGTGCCCGGCTGCCCGCCGCGGCCCGAGCAGTTGATCCAATCGATCATCGATTTGCAGGACAAGATCCAGCACGAAGGCACCGTGGGGGGCCGCGAGTTCGCCACGCGGGCACGTCAGCAACCCAAGCGGGCGCTGATTAGACTTGCCGATCATCACGTTACCCCAGGGCATGGCCCCGGCGCCGCAGGGTTTTCGGCAGAATTAGGGCCTACGCAAGAAACGCTGGGCAAGGGCTTCGCGAACAAAGGGCCGTAAGGGCCTGAGGAAATCCGGACGAGGAAGATGCCCATGATCGCTCGCGAAACCCTGGAGGCGCTCGTGGCCGCATTTCCCGCCGCCACGCACAGCGAGTTTCGCGACCAGACGCGCGCGAGCGTGCCGCGGGAAGCGCTGCGGCCCGCGCTCGAATTTCTGAAGCTCCGCCGGCAGTTCGATTTCCTGGTCGACATTACCTGCGTGGACTATCTGAATTATCGCGGATGCGGAACATCGCTTCGGGCTGGTCTATTTGCTGGCCTCGACCGAGACCGGCGAGCGGCTCACGGTGCGAACGTTCGTCGACGAACCGGATCTGGTCGTGCCCTCGGCGGTTCCGCTCTGGGAAGGGGCCAACTGGATGGAACGCGAGGTCTGGGACATGTTCGGCATTCGGTTCGAGGGGCACCCCGACCTGCGGCGGATCCTGATGCCTGAAGAGTTTACGGCCTTTCCGCTGCGCAAGGATTATCCGATGCAGGGGCGGGGCGAGCGACACAATTTTCCGGTGCTACAGCGAGCGACAAGCTGACGGCGTGATTTGCCCCCGGCGCGACAGACCGACTGCGAACCCAGACCATGGCGACATCCAACACGGCAATCCAAGACGCCGAGCTCCCGGACGGGACAGCGCCGCACGGGGCAGCAGCGGACGAGCCGCGAGCACGATTACCTCTGGACGCTGAATTTCGGCCCTCAGCATCCGGCCACCCACACCACGCTGCGGATCGTGCTGCTCTTGGACGGCGAGCGCGTGCTGGACGCCGTGCCGGACATCGGCTACCTGCATTCGGGCTTCGAGAAGATCGGCGAACACCTCAATTACAACCAGTACGTCACGGTCACCGACCGGATGAACTACATCTCGCCGCTGGCCAACAACGTGGCCTGGCACGGCGCGGTCGAGAAGCTGCTGGGCATCGAGCTCACGCCGCGCTGCAAATACATCCGCACGATCGTCGCCGAGCTGGCGCGGATCAGCGATCACCTGCTCTGCAACGGCGCCGTCGGGCTCGACACCGGCGCCTTCACCTACTTTCTCTACGCCTTCTACCAGCGCGAGGTGCTGTACGACATTTTCGAGACGCTGTGCGGCGCGCGGTTCACCAACAGCTACACCCGCATCGGCGGCGTCATGTACGACATGACGCCCCTGGTCGTGGAAAAAATCCGCACGTTCGTCCGCACCTTTCCCAAGACGCTCGACGACATGGACCGGCTGCTCAATCGCAACCGCATCTTCGTCGATCGGACCAAGGGGGTCGGCGTCCTGACCAAGGCCGAGGCGATCAATCGCAGCGCATCGGGGCCGCTGGCCCGGGCCAGCGGCGTGACGCCGCGACTTGCGCAAGGACGAGCCCTATCTGGCCTACAAAGATTTCGATTTCCAGGTCTGCTGCTCCCAGGGGAGCGATTGCTTCGCCCGCTACCTGGTGCCGCATGGCCGAGATGCGCGAAAGCCTGAAGATCGTCGCGCAGGCGATCGAGAACTTGCCGTCGGGGCCGGTGAATGTCGACATCGGCGAGCGGACGGCGCTGCCCAGCAAGCGGCAGGTTTATCAGACCATCGAAGGCACGATCTCGCACTTCGAGCTGACGATGAGCAACCGCGGCTTCGAAGTGCCGCAGGAAGAATGCTACGCGGCCATCGAGTCGCCCAACGGCGAGCTGGGTTTTTATCTGGTCGGCGACGGCACCGACGTGGCCTATCGGGCCCGTTGCCGGCCGCCGTCGTACATCCACTTTGCGATGTTTCCACACTTGATCCGCGGGCACACGCTGAGCGACGTGGTGGCCGTGCTGGGAAGCCTGAACATCATCGCCGCCGAACTGGATCGCTGAGCGGCAACGGTTCGAAATCAAACGCTGCACTCCGAAATCCGAAACCGGACGATTCATGGCAGTCGCCGAGCCGCATTTTGACCGCCGAGATGGTCGAGGCCATCCGGGCCTATTTCCCGCGCTATCCGACGCGCCAAGCGGTGACGTTGCCGGCCTTGCACATCGTCAACGAGCGGCTGCGGCACGTGCCGCTGCGGCCGTGGTCGAAATTGCCCAACTGCTCGAACTGGCTCCGGCCGAGGTTCAGGACACGCTCTCGTTCTACGGCCTGTTTCCCGCAGGACAAGCCGCACGGCCTGACGCGGGCCTGGGTCTGCCGCTCGATCAGTTGCGCCTGCGCGGCGGCGAGGAAGTGCTCGACCACATGTGCCACGTGGCCGGCGTCAGCCCGGGCGGCACGACGCCCGACGGCCAGCTGACGCTTGGAATTTGCCGAGTGCCTGGGCGCCTGCGAATTCGCTCCCTGCATGCTGGCCGGCAACGGACGTTGTACAAGAATTTGACCAAGGAGTCGGGGGAGGCGTTTGTCAAGGAAAGGATGAAGGCAGAAGGATGAAGGAAGAAGGCGTGCGAGGCGATCGACGACGTCCGTTAAGCCCAGGGATGGCAATCCCTGGGCCGATTGCGGCTTGTTTCAAAGTGTCTTTCGGGAAGTAAACGCGTGGCGAAATTCGAACCCGTCCTGTTGGCCAACGTCGGCAAGCCGAACAGCCATACGCTGGCCGCCTACGAGGCCGACGGGCGGCTACCAGGGGCTGCGCAAGGTGCTGGCCGAAATGACGCCGGGCAGACGATCGACATGGTCAAGGCCACGAACCTGCGCGGCCGCGGCGGGGCCGGCTTCCCCACCGGGCTGAAATGGACCTTCCTGCCCAAGGACCATCCCGGCCCGATCTACATGTGCATCAACGCCGACGAGAGCGAGCCCGGCACGTTCAACAACCGCATCCTGATGGAGGACGATCCGCACCAGGTGATCGAAGGCATCATCCTCAGTTGCTACGCCACCCGGGCCACGACGGCCTACCTCTACATCCGCTACGAATACCCGCTTGGCTTACGATCGGCTGCAAGCGGCGATCGACGAGTTGTACGCCAACGGCCTGCTTGGGCAAGAACATCCTCGGGCACGATTTCTCGCTCGACATCTACATGCACCGCGGCGCCGCGGCCTACATCTGCGGCGAAGAGACCGGACTGATCGAAAGCCTGGAGGGCAAGCGGGCCTGGCCGCGGATCAAGCCGCCTTTTCCGGCCGTCGAGGGCGTGTTTCGCAAGCCGACGGTCGTCAACAACATCGAGACCGTGGCCTGCGTCACGCAGATCGCCACGCGCGGCGTCGACTGGTTCAAGTCGCATCGGCGTGCCGCCCGACCCCAAGAACCCCCGCGATCCCGGCAGCTACGGGCCCAAACTCTACTGCCTGAGCGGCCACGTCAACCAGCCCGGCTGCTACGAAGCCCCGCTGGGCATCACCTGCCGGCAGTTGATCGACGAGTATGGCGGCGGAGTGTGGAAAGGGCGCAAGGGCAAGGCGGCCATTCCCGGCGGCATCAGCATGGGCCTGATGACCGAGGCCGAGTTCGACACGCCGCTGGATTTCGACGGGCCGGGCAAGGTCGGCTGCCTGGGCCTGGGCACGGCCGCGGTCGTGGTCATCGACGAGACCGTCTCGATCGTCGATTTCCTCCACAACAGCTGCCGCTTCTTCGCCCACGAGAGCTGCGGCCAGTGTACGCCCTGCCGCGAAGGCACCGCCTGGTCGCTGCGGATGCTCGAACCGCATCAAGGCCGGCCGCGGCCGCCTCAAGGATCTCGACCTGCTGCTGGAGATCGGCGACACGATCGGCATCATTCCCGGCACCACGATTTGCGGGCTGGCCGACGGCGCCGCCTGGCCGATCAAGAACGCCATCCGCAAGTTCCGCGGCGAATTCGAGGACTATATCCGCCGCAGCAATCCGACCGGCTATATGGAAACTGGCGCGGTCCAGGCCCTGCCGGTGTTGTCGGCGCATTGAAAAAAAGGAATGGAACCGCAAAGACGCGAAGACGCAAAGAGGAAAGGAAGAAGGGAAGTAAACCACAGAGACGCAGAGACACAGAGAAACCGGAAGACAGACAAGAAGGCATCGAGTAAGAAAACTAAAGAACTGAGAGATCGCGTTTCGTCCCGTCTCTCTGTGTCTTTGTGCCTCGGTGGTTCGCTTCCCTGCTGACTTTCAAATAATTCCGAATTCCGAATTTGCCAACCGCTTGATCCGCTTACTTTAAAAGACTCATAACCACCCAACCGCGCCATGCCCACTGTCATCGTTGACGGAAACGAAGTGCAGATCGCGACGAGCGAGCGGCTCAACGGCATTCAGGCCGCCGAGCGGGCCGGCATCGATATTCCGCGCTATTGCTGGCATCCCGGCTTGACGGTCGTGGCGCAGTTGCCGCATGTGCCTGGTCGAGACCGGCACCCGCGATGCCGAGACCGGCGCAGATCACCATGCTGCCCAAGCTGGTGCCGGCCTGCCAGACGCCCGCCAAGGACGGCACGGTGTTCGTCACCAACAGCGAGAAGGTGCAGCAAGAGCCGGGCGATGGTCGAAGAGGATCTGCTGTTCGGCCACCCATCGATTGCCCGATCTGCGACAAGGCGGGCGAGTGCTATTTGCAGGACTATCATTTCCGCACGGCCAGACGGAACGCCGGGCCGACATCCATCCCTTCACCAGCCGCCGCCGCGACATGGGCGACACAGTCACGCTGTTCGTCGATCGCTGCGTGATGTGCAGCCGCTGCGTGCGTTTCACGCCGCGAGATCAGCGGCACCGGCGAGTTGATGGTCATCAACCGCGGCAGTCACGAAGAAATCGACGTCTTCCCCGGCTTCCCCTGGACAACAAGCTCTCCGGCAACGTGGTCGATCTCTGCCCGGTGGGGGCCTTGGGCGACAAGGACTTTCTCTATCAGCAGCGGGTCTGGTTCATGAAGCGGCACGCCGGCGTCTGCACCGGCTGCTCGACCGGCTGCTCGATCTTGGTGGAAGAGAACCAGGACCGCGTCTATCGGCTCAAGCCGCGGGAGAACCCGCACGTCAACCAGTGGTGGATGTGCAACGAAGGCCGCTACGGCTATCCCCACGTGCACAGCGACGGCGCCTGATCGAGCTGCGGCGCCGCACCGACGGGGGCTACGAGAACGTCGAGTGGTCGGCGGCGCTCGAGGAGATCGACGGCCGCTTGCGCTCCGCCGGCCGGCTGGCGGCGGTGATTTCGCCGCACCTGACGGTGGAAGAAGCCTACCTGCTGGCGAAATACATCCGCGGCATCGACGCCGAAGCGCTGCTGGCCCTGGGGCCGGTGCCGGTTGCGGGCGAAGACGAGCGTTTCCCGAACGGCTTTACGATCCGCGCGGAGAAGTGCCCCAACCGCCGCGGCGTCGAGGAGATCATCGCCCACTTCATGCATCGCCTGACGACGCTCGAGGACCTGATCGCGGCCGTCGAGGCCGGGCGGTCCGCGGCGCCTGGGTCTCCGGCGGATACAAGGCGCTTGGATCGACGAGGCCACCGCGGGCGCGGTTCGAGCGCTTGGATCTGCTGGTCGTGCAGGACTTGTTCGCCTCGCCGCTGTCGGAACAAGCCACCTACCAGCTTGCCCGGCGCCGCATTCGCCGAACGCGAAGGCTCCTACGTCAACTTCGCCGATCGCATGCAAGCCGTGGGCTGGGCGATCCGCCCGCCCGGCCGGCGTGCGCAGCGAAGGGAGCCTGTATTGGGAATTGCTGGCGGGGCCGGGCTGGTACAATGCGCGGCCCGTGCTCGACGAGATTGCCGCCGAGATCCTCTATTTCGCCGCCGCCGCCGGTCCGCTGCCGGCGGTGGGCATCGACTTGAAAGTCAACTTGTTGGCGACGACCAACGTGTGACGGAGCGGTATGCAATTGAAAACTCGGAACTCGGAACTCGGAACTCGGCGCTGCGGAAGCGGGGTATCCGCTTGCAAATCCCGAGTTCCGACTTCCGAGTTCCGAGTTTGCCCACGTGTAACCTCAACCATTCCCCAACCCTCAGCCCACAACCTCGCTGCCGTGCCTGCCGACCCCGCAACACTCGCCGCCGTGCTGATCGTGCCGCTGGTGAAGATCGCGCTTGTTCCTCGGCGGCTTGATGACGGCGGCCGCCTACCTGGTGCTGCTGGAGCGGCTGGGTGGCGGCCTGGGTGCAGGACCGTCTGGGCCCGAATCGCGTGGGCATTCCGCTGACGAAGATCCGCCTGTTCGGGCTGGGCCAACCGCTGGCCGACGGCTGTGAAGTTCATGATCAAAGAGGACGTGACGCCGGCCACGTCGACAAGTTCCTGTTCATCCTGGCCCCGATCGCGATTCTGGCCGCGGCGCTGGCCTTCGCGGTGGTGCCGTTCGGCAGCGTGCTGCCGCCGTCTGGGCGTTCCGGGCGTCACCGATCCCATCGAACTGATCGTGGCGCCGGGCGTGGACGTGGGCGTGATCTACGTCGCCGCGCTGGGCAGCCTGGCCGTGTACGGCGTGATGCTGGGCGGCTGGGCCAGCAACGACAAATACAGTTTCCTGGGCGGCCTGCGGGGCAGCGCCCAG
Source organism: uncultured Planctomycetia bacterium (assembly GCA_963699445.1). Lineage (GTDB taxonomy): Bacteria > Planctomycetota > Planctomycetia > Pirellulales > PALSA-1355 > CAWCAX01. The sequence goes on along the minus strand of CAVOTX010000006.1, from coordinate 146,198 downwards.
TTGATCGCCTACGAGATTGCCGCTGGGCCTGGGCATCCTGGGCGTGGTGCTGGTGAGCGGTTCGCTGCGGCTGGACGAGATCATCCCGACCAGGCCACAAGCGGCGTCTGGAACGCGTTCACGCAGCCGCTGGGGTTGGTGGTGTTCCTGGTTGCCGCGTTGGCCGAAGCCAGCCGGCTGCCGTTCGACCTGCCCGAGTGCGAGCAGGAGTTGGTCGGCGGCTACCACACCGAGTACGCCGGCATGCGGCTGCTGCTGTTCCTGGTGGCCGAATTCCTGCACATGATCATGGCCGCCTTCCTGATCGTGATCCTGTTTCTGGGCGGCTGGCACTTCTGGGGCCTGACCGGCTCGAGCGACGATTACCTCGGCCGATCGCCTTGTTGCGGATCGCGGTGCTCGTGACCAAGAGTGTTGGGGGTGATCTTCTTCTTCATGCTCGCCCGCTGGAGCTGGCCGCGGTTCCGCTTCGACCAGTTGATGGCGCTGGCCTGGAACATTATGCTGCCGCTGGGGATGGTCAACCTGGTGGCGGTCGCGATCGTGACCGAATATCGTGCGGCGGCGTGGCCCAGAATGCGCCGGCCTGGCTGGCGCGTTCGCCGTCGCGGTCGGTTGGATCGTGCTGGTCGTGGGCTGGGTCGCCGCTGCGGTGTGGTCGCCGCTGCACGATGACAACCGGCCCAAGATGCGCACGAGTTCGACACGGAACAAGAACTGCTCGCCCGCTGAACGCCATAAAGTCGCATAGCCCTAGAGTCGCACTGGCGAAAGTCAGCAAGGTCATGAAATCCGACGACCCGAACATCCAATGGATCGAAGAGCCGAAGCTGGGCCTGGCCGGCAAGATCTATTTGCCGCTGTTGTTCAGGGGCTCACCACGACGCGCAAGCACCTGTTCGGCCGCAAGTGACGGTCAGTTTTCCCGAAGCACGCCCCGAGATCGGCAACCCGCTCATTTATCGCGGCGTGCACCGGCTCAATCGCGACGAGCAGGGGCGGGTGAAGTGCGTGGCCTGCTTCCTCTGCGCCACGGCCTGCCCGGCCCATTGCATCGACATCCTGGCCGCCGAGAGCCCTTGGCCCGACCGCCAGAAATATCCCGAGAGCTTCACCATCGACGAGCTGCGCTGCATCTATTGCGGGATGTGCGAAGAGGCCTGCCCGGTCGATGCCATCGAACTGACCAGCCTCTACGACCTGTCGGGCAAGAGCCGCGAAGAAATGATCTTCGACAAGGAAAAGCTGCTGAGCGTCTACGACCAAACCAAGGACGCCGAGCCGATGAAATCGAGCGAGACTGGGAGGCACGCGGTGAACGGCGGCACGAGAAACATCCTCGGATGCCGCTCGCAGCCCGCACGGATCTCGCCCTGGCGATCCTGCTGACCGCCGCCGGCATGTGGCTGCTGCTGCCCCGCGGCCGCGCGCGGGGCCGGCGGCCGGGTGCGGTGCTGGGCCTGGCCGCCTGGGCATGCTGGGTCTCGCGACTGCCCCGGCTGGGCGACCTGGCCCGGCGCGATCGCTGTTTTACGTGCTCGGCCGGGGTGACCATCGTTTCGGCCGTCGCCGCCGTGACCTTCCGCAACCCGGTCTACTGCGCGATGTGGTTCGGCATGACGCTGTTGGGCACGGCCGGGCTGTTCTTTTCCAGGGCGCCCAGTTTCTGGCCCTGGCCACGGTGGTCGTCTATGCCGGCGCGATCCTGGTCACGTTCCTGTTCGTGCTGATGCTGGCCCAGCCCGAAGGGCGACGCCTACTACGATCGCACCAGTTGGGAAGGACTGCTCTCGGCCTGTACCGGCGCGATGATGGTCGGCGTGTTGACGCTGACCATGGCGAGCGTGCTGAGCTTTCCGGCGGCCGACCAACGCCCGTGCCCGCCTTCACGGCCGCGCAGCTCGACAGAAGATCCTCGCGCCCGACCGCCACGTGGCCACGCTGGGCGGCGAATTGTTCGGCCGGCACCTGATGGCCGTGGAATTGGCCGGCACGCTGCTGCTGGTCGCGTTGGTCGGCGCCGTGGCGATCGTGGCCCAGTCGGGCAAGCCGGCGAGCGGCAAGGCGCGGAGCGGCTCGATCCGCGGATCGTGATCTCGCAGACCGCGCAGGCCGACAAGGCTCGAGCGGCTGACGGGCGTCGCCGAGACGCAGGGGGTGCTGCATGGATGAAATGGCGCTGCTGGAGAACTACCTGTTCATCGGCGCGCTGCTGTTCGGCATCGGCCTGGTCGGCTTCCTGAGCCGGCGGAACATGATCGTGATGTTCCTGGCGGCAGAAATGATGCTGCAGGGCGTTTCGGTGAGCCTGGTGGCCTGGGGCCGCTACCACAACGACTGGGGCGGCCAGGTGCTGGTGATCTTCATCCTTACCGTCGCGGCCTGCGAGGCGGCCATCGCGCTGGCCCTGGTGCTGATCGCTCTTCCAGCGGACCGGCCCGCTCGACATGGCCGCCTGGCACGAGCTGCGCGAGGCCAACCAGCCGGCCTACATCGACGTGGAAGTGCCCGAGGAAGCGACGACCGCGACCACGCCTGGCCGCACTTGCCGCCCGCCGGCGTCGAGCCGCCGCAGACATCCAGGAGGCTACGAACACCGCGACCATGTTTGACAGCATCGAACACGTTATTGATCCTGATTCCGGCGCTGCCGCTGGCGGCCGCGCTGCTGACCGCCGTGCTGGGCAAGCGCGTGCTCCGCCAGCGGAGCCACGTGCCCGTGGTCACGGCCTTCGGTCGGTCGTTTGCTGCTGCAGCCTGGTCGCTGTTGTTCGCGTGCGACCGAGTTCGCGGCGACAGAGCAGGCGAGAGCGCAGCATCGGCTGCGGACGGCGACCGTCGAACGGTTGTCACGTCTGGAGCTGGGTCATCGGACGGGCTACGGCACCGCAGGACGATGCCGTGCCGGGAGCCGACGTCAGCGACCGCGCCAAGCGATCCAGCTTGCCGCGCGGCTGCCTTTTCAGCATCGACGTCACGCTGCGGGCCGACCCGCTCACCGCGATCATGCTGGCCATGGTGACGTCCATCTCGCTCGCTGGTGGCGATCTATTCGATCGGCTACATGCACGGCGACCCGGGCTATTGGCGGTTCTTCACCTACATCGTCGCTGTTCGTGTTCTCGATGACGATGCTGGTCTCGGTGAGCAATTTCGTGCTGCTCTACGTCTTCTGGGAGGCGGTCGGCGCTGTGCAGCTACCTGCTGATCGGCTTCTGGTTCGAGAAACCGGCGGCCGCGGCCGCCGGCAAGAAGGCGTTCCTGGTCAACCGCATCGGCGACTTCGGCTTCGCCCTGGGGCTGTTCCTGATCTGGACGACCTACGGCACGCTGAACTTCCACGACACGTGGCCGGCGGCAGCTCGCGCCGGCGTCCTCGGGCAAACGCGGCTGAGCACGCCCGGCGCTGTACGCCGGCGGCGGCGTGGCCACGGCGATCTGCCTGCTGCTGATGCTCGGGGCCTGCGGCAAGAGCGCCGCAGTTTCCGCTGCACGTCTGGCTGCCCGACGCCATGGAAGGCCCCACGCCGGTCAGCGCGCTGATCCATGCGGCCACGATGGTCACGGCGGGCGTGTACATGGTCGCCCGCTGCACGCCGCTGTTTGCTGTCGTCGGCCGACGCCCGCAGCGTCGTGGCCGTGATCGGCGGATTCACGGCCCTGCTGGGCGGCGTGATCGCCCTGACGCAAACCGACCTGAAGCGCATCCTGGCCTACTCGACCATCAGCCAGCTCGGCTACATGTTCCTGGGCCTGGGCGCGGGCACGCTGGCCGGGCATCGTCGGCCGGCATGTTCCACCTGTTCACGCACGCCTTCTTCAAGGCCCTGCTGTTCCTGGGCGCCGGCAGCGTGATGCACGCCATGGGCGGACGTGATCGACATGCGGCAGCTTCGGCGGCCTGCGGCGGCTGATGCCCACGACGCACTGGACGTTTCTGTTCGGCTGTCTGGCCCTGGCCGGCGTGGTCCCCTTCGCCGGCTTCTGGAGCAAGGATGCGATCCTGGCCGCCGTCACACGGGCAAGGGCGGCACGGACTCCTGTACCAGGTGCTGTTCATGGCGGCGTGGTCACCGCGCTGCTGACCGCCTTCTACGCCTTCCGGGCGTATTTCCTCACCTTCTTCGGACCGGAGAGGATTCCCGCCGAGGCCGGCCACCACGCCCACGAGTCGCCGCGGACGATGACCTTGCCGCTGGTGATCCTGGCCTTCTGCGCGCTGGTGGTGGGGGCCTATTTCGAATTCACGCACGGCTTCGCCGAGTTCCTGGTCCGCACGCCTTCGCTGGCCTATCGCGGCCTGGCGCGCCGGCGAATCACGGGGACGAGCCGGATGCACTGGCGTTGCGGCCATGAGCACCTGTCGTGGCCCTGGCGGGCATCGGCCTGGCGGCCGTGCTTTATCTGGGCGACGCGTCGGCCGGTGAGCGGCTGGCCGGGCTGCGAGTCGTCGGGCTCTACCGAGCTTTCGCGGGACAAGTTCTTTTTCGATCCGATTTACAACGCTGGTCGTCGTCTGGCCGCTGCTAGCGGCGGCCAGCTGGCCGCCTGGTTCGACCGCTGCGTGATCGACGGCCTGGTCGACCTCGTGCGGCATGGTTCCGCGCGGCGTTGGCGCAGCGTGTCCGGCCGCTGCAAGGCGGCATGGTCCAGTTCTACGCCCTGGCGATGGTGTTGGGGCTGTTGGTGTTGATCGGCACGCTGTTGATGTGGCAGGTCTGACAACGGGAAACTTCGTCGGTTGACGATGCCGAGCACTGCTGCTGACGACCGATGCTTCCTGCCGCTGGCCGGCGCCTGTGGATCTGGACGGCCAAAGACCTGCGGCCAGGCTGGCGTTGTCCGCAAGAGCGCCGCTGGTCACGGTGGTCTTCACGGTGCGTCATGGTCGGCCATCCTGGTCGCCAATTACCAGCCGGGCGACGCCAAGTTCGCCGAGACTGGTCGATCGCACTGGCTGCGGCGGCCGATTCGCCGGTCGCGATGCCGCTTCGAGCGTCGGCCTCGACGGGCTGAGCCTGTGGCTGTTCGGGCTGACCTCGCTGTTGATGGTCACCGCCGTGCTGGTCAGTTGGGAAGCGATCCACGACCGGGCCGCGATTGTATTACCGCCTGCTGCTGCTGCTGGAGTCCGGCATGCTGGGCGTGTTTGCCGCCCGCGACATCATCCTCTTCTACATCTTCTTCGAGTTCACGCTGATCCCGCTGTTCTTCCTGATCGGCATCTGGGGGAGCGAGGATCGGCGCTACGCGGCGATGAAGTTCTTCCTGTTCACGCTGGCCGGCAGCCTGCTGACGTTCCTGGGGCTGCTGGCGATCGTGCTCTGGGATCATTACACCGACAGCGACCGCATGACCTTCTCCATTCCCGAACTGACGGCCCATCTGGCCGACGCATCCGATCGCTTCGCAGTGGCAGCTCTGGATCTTCCTGGCCCTGTTTGCCGGCTTTGCCATCAAGGTGCCGCTGTTTCCGCTGCACACCTGGCTGCCGCTGGCCCACGTCGCAGGCGCCGACGGCCGGCAGCGTGCTCCTGGCCGGCGTGCTGCTGAAGATCGGCATCTACGGCTTCGCCCGGTTCAACCTGCCGATGCTGCCCGCAGGCGACGGCCGCCTGCATGCCCTGGATGCTGTGGCTGGCGGTGATCGGCATCATCTACGGGGCGCTGGTGGCCCTGGCCCAAACCGACATGAAGCGGCTGATCGCCTATTCCAGCGTCAGCCATCTGGGCTTCTGCATGCTGGGCCTCTTCGCCCTGAACCCGTTGGCGGTGCAGGCAGCGTGCTGCAAATGATCAACCACGGGCTGTCGACCGGCGGGCTGTTCGCCGTGGTCGGCATGATCTACGAACGCTACCACACGCGGCAGATCGGCGACTTTGGCGGCCTGGCCCGGCGAACGCCGCTCCTGGCTTTCTTCATGGTGCTGTTCACGTTCTCCAGCATCGGCCTGCCGGGCCTGAACGGCTTTGCCGGCGAGTTCCTGATCTTGCTGGGGATGTTCAGCCGGGCCTGGACGCGGCCCCGACCATGCTCGCGGACCATCGAAGGCGATCGCCGTTTTGTCCGTGCTGGGCGTGGTGCTGGGGGCCTGGTACATGCTGTGGCTGGTTCAGCGGGTGTTCTTTGGCCCGCTGCGCGAGCCCGACCCGGGGCACGACGGCCAGCACGCTCACCCGGGACACTCTGGCCCCGTGCGGGATCTTTCGCCGCGCGAAGTGCTGGCCCTGGCCCCTTTGGTGGTGTTCGTGTTCTGGATCGGCCTATACCCGGCGTTCTTCATGCAGCGGATGGCTCCCAGCGTGGATGCGCTCAGTCAGACCGCCAGCCAGCAGTTCGACGAGATGTATCGAACGCGGGTGCTGCCCGTGGCTCGCGCCGGCCGGCCGCAGCCGGCCGCGGAGGCAACCCATGCCGACTGACGCCATGTCGACCGAAACGATCTACCTGCTGCTGCCCGAGATCATCGTGATCCTGCTGGCTACGGCGATTTACCTGGGTGGGGCGTTCACCACGGCCCGCGAGGGCTGGGGCTGGCTCGCCGCGTCCGGCTTGTTCCTGGCCGCCATGGCGCTGTACGAACAACAGCAGATTGAGTTTGTCAGCGAGGCGCTTTTCAACACGGGCAACTCGGTCGCCGAGGGCTTGCACAGCGGACCGCTCTTGATCGATGGGTTTTCCCACGCCTTGCGCTGGGCGATCTTGGCGCTCGGGCTGGCGCTGGTGATGGTCTCGTCCCGTTCGGCCAGCCAGGGAATGCCCCCTGAGTGCATGGGCTCGCTGCTGTTAATCGTGGCCGGCTTGATGCTGGTCTCGCTGGCGGGCGATCTGGTGCTGGTCTTCGTCGGCCTGGAATTGGTTTCCATACCGACCTACGTGCTCTTGTACCTGGGCCGGGGTGGTCCGGCGACCCAGGAGGCGGCGACGAAGTATTTCTTTCTGAGCGTGCTATCCTCGGCTCTGCTCTTGTACGGATTCAGCTTTTTGTACGGCGTCGGCGGCTCGACCCGGCTGGACGCGATTTACGCCGCGTTGAAGGCGGCTTCGACCGCGCGCCCGCATCTGGCCAGCTTTGCCAAAGTGGGCCTGGTGCTGCTGTTTGCCGGTCTGGGTTTCCGGATCACGTTGGTGCCCTTTCATTTTTATGCCCCGGACGTGTACCAGGGAACGTCGCATCCCAATGCCGGGCTTATGGCCGTGGTGCCCAAAATCGCGGGCCTGGCGGCCCTGGTGCGAATCGTCGCGGTGAGCATGACTGGCGATCCGGGCCGACCCGAGGCCTTTCTGAAGGAACTGTCCGGGGTGGCCTGGCACATGGCCCTGGCACTGAGCCTGGTGAGCATGACCCTGGGCAATCTGGCGGCATTGTGGCAGCAGAACATCCGCCGCCTGCTGGCCTATTCGTCGATCGCCCACGCCGGCTACATGCTGATCGGTCTGGCCGTCGCGTTTGCCGTCAACGGAGGCGCCGAAGGCGCGGTGACGATCGACGGCGTCGGCGCCACGCTGTTTTATTTGCTCGTCTATGCCCTGGCCACGCTGGGCTCGTTTGCGGTGCTGGCGTATCTGGGCGACGGGGATCGCCAGGTGGAGAACGTCGACGATCTGGCCGGGTTGGGCCGCGCATCCCTGGGTCGCGGCCGCGCTGTCGGTTTTCATGTTCAGCCTGACCGGTCTGCCGCCCCTTCGCTGGATTTTGGTAAAGTTCGCCCTGCTGACCGGCGCCATGGCGAGTGCGAACCGCCGACGGTGGGTTATCGCCGTGGTTCATCGGGCTCGCCATTGCCGGTGTGCTCAATGCCGCCATCTCGGCCGGGTATTATCTGCGGGTCGTCTCGGTGATGTATTTCCGCCCGTCGCTGAGCGTGCCCGCGGCGCGGGGAGGCGCGGTGCCGGCACTCGCCACGGTGGCCTGTGCCATGCTCGTGGTCGGAGTCGGCGCCAATCCGGCGCCCTGCTCGAAACGGCAAACATCGCCAGTCAGGCGGCGCGGAGGAACGGTGCGGCACCCGGGTCGTCATGCCCGATCGGCAGCCGCATCCGGCCGCCGTGCCCCGGACCGCCTCCCAAGGCCTTGCTGGCCGAAGATGCCGGCGGCCGATAGTTTGGCCGCCCGCAGCCGATGCCGCGCAATCGCCCGACGTAGCGGCCCCGTATCGGCTCGTCGCCCGGCGTAGTATTCTAAAATAGAGAAGGCTGCCCCCTTCCCATGCGGCCGGGCGGTTTACACCGCTGGCCAGCCCGGCCGGGCGACCGGATCCGGTTCCTTAATCGAACGATCGATCGATGCCGCCGACATCGCAAGGCCTCCGGCCACCTGCTCCATCTGTTCGAGGCCAGTGCGCGGCCGATCTATTTGCTGGACGATCAGCGGGCCATCTCTGTTTTGCAACGCGGCTTGCGCCGCCTGGCCGGAATCGACGCGGAGCAACTCGTCGGCCAGACCTGTCACTATCGTTCGCCGGCCGCAGGAGCGGGCTGCCCAAGCCGTCGCGGCCCGGCTCTGCCCGCCGCCTGCTGCATTTGAGGGCGGCCTGGCGAGCGGGTTGGTGTCGGCGCTCGCGGCAGATGGACGAGTCGGACTGCGGCGGGCCGACTATCTGCCGTTGGCCGAACCCGCGGCCGCCGGTCCGCTGCTGGTGATCTTGGCCCCGGCCGACGCGGCGGATGCGGACGGCTCGCGCGCGGCGGAGGTGGAGTCGACTGCCGACCAGTTGCACGCCGAGCTGGCTCGGCTGCGGCAGCAATTTGCCGGCCGCTATGTGCTCGACCGCCTGCTCGGCCACAGTTCGGCCGCCACGCGAGTGCGGGCGCAGGTTCAATTGGCCAGCGCCGCACCGGCCAACGTGCTGATTGTCGGGCCGGCGGGCTGCGGCAAAGAGCACGTGGCCAAGGCCATCCATTTCCGGCAGCCGCTGGAATCCTTGGGCGGCAATGATTCCGCTGTCTGCCCTGGCGCTCCGACGCGGAGCTGTTCTTTTCCACTTTGGAATCGCTGCTGGGCAAGGGCTCGACCGCCCGTCCCGAGCGACGCGCCTGGCACCCTGTTGCTGCGCGACATCGACCAATTGCCGCTTGACGTACAGCCGCAATTGGTGAAGTTGCTCAAGTCCGCGGTCGTGCCGCGCCTGATTTCGACAGCTGCCGGCCGCTTGCCGATCTGGTGTCCGACCGGTCGTTCAACGCCGATCTGGCGGCCTTGCTTTCGACCCTGACGATCGAGCTTGCTCCGCTGGCCGAGCGGATCGAAGACTTGCCGCTCTTGGCTCAGATGTTCCTGGAAGAAATCAATGCCGAGGCGGGCGCCAGTTGTCGGGCTTTTCGCCCGAGGCGCTCGATGAACTGGCTGGATATCCCTGGCCGGGCAATCTCGATGAGCTGGCCGAAATGGTGCGCGAGGCGCATGCCGAGGCAGCGGCAAGCACGATTGCCCCAGCGACCTGCCCAAGCGAATTCGCCTGGCTGCCGACGCCTGCGCGGTGGCCGCGCCGGCCGGACGAGCCGATCGATCTGGTCGAAACGCTGCAACGCATCGAAACCGATCTGATCCACCGATGCCTGGCCCGGGCCAAGGGCAACAAGAGCCGCGCGGCCGAGCTGCTGGGGCTGACTCGACCCCGGCTGTACCGCCGGCTGGTGCAATTGGGTCTGGGCGGCGCGGAGGAACTGGTGGAGTTCGAGGAGTTGGAATAGGGTGCTAAACGAAAAAACAACCCCGGCGCTTGACTCCTCTCCCTCCAGGGAGAGGGTAGGGTGAGGGTCTCCCAGAAGCCGAACCTATTCATGGTGTGCCCTTGGCACTTCACAGCTCCGGCCGCTTGCCAAGCGGGACAGGCCCCCCTACGATGACCCGACGCTTCGTGACAATCCCCGATGGCAGGCATGACATCCTTAACCTGGTCATCTGCGAGCCGGGCGGCCAGTGGGCCGTGCCGCTGCGGTGCGCGCCTCCAACCCATCCAATCCGGCTGGGAAACCCGCCGGCTCGTCGATTGCCAGGCCGAAGTGGCCAATGCGGCCGCCAGCCTGGTGCTGCTCCACTGGTCGGCCGGCCGGCGGGCGGACCTGGCCGATTTCGTCGATCGGTTGACACGACGGTTTCCGCGAACGTGCGTGGTGGCGCTGGCCGAGCGCGACGCGGCCGCCGATGAGCCGCTCGGCGCGAAGCCGGAGTCGCCCACTTTACGAGTTCGCCGCAGGCATTGGGGCCGCTGGTGCGACTCATTCGCCGCCATCGAGACCGCGCGGGCACCGTCGATCGCAGACGACCCGTCCCAGGTTCCGGCGAGCGCTCGAGCCGCGGCAGTTTCGACTGAATGAGGGTTTCTTCATGGCTGATGCGGTCAATCCGGCGGACGTCGAGCGGAGCGCTCGGCGAATTCAAGGATCCCGAGACGGGTCGCAGCGTCGTCGAAACCGGCCAGGTTCAGACGTGCGTCTGCAGGCCGACCGCCTGTCGCTCACGCTGGCGCTCGCGACCCATTCGGCCCCGCTCTGGCAGGAAACGCAGGCAGGAGCTGATTGCCCTGTTGCGCGGCGGTTCCCGCAATTGGCTGAAGTCAACGTCGAGCTGGCGGTTCACGATCGGCCGCCGCTCGAAGCTGGGCGAGATCGGGCTGGCGGCCAAGAGCGTGATCGCCGTCGGCTCGGGCAAAGGGGGCGTCGGCAAGAGCACGATCGCGGCCAGCCTGGCCTTGGGCTTGGCACGAGGCCGGCAGCAAGGTCGGCCTGATGGATGCCGACGTCTATGGCCCCAGCATTCCGCACCTGCTGGGCTCAATCGCAAGCCCGAAGTCGTCGAGCGGCAAGATCCAGCCGTCGAAGTCGGCCGGTCTGAAGGTGATGTCGATGGGCTTTTTGGTGCCGCCGGGCGAAGCGGTGGTCTGGCGCGGGCCGATGCTGCACGGTGCCATCACCCAGTTCCTCCGCGACACGGCCTGGGGCGATCTCGATTATCTGATCATCGACATGCCGCCGGGCACGGGCGACATGGCCCTGACGCTGTCGCAATTGCTGCCGCTCGACCGGCGCGGTCGTGGTCTGCACGCCGCAAGACGTGGCGCTTGCTCGACGCCGTCAAAGCCGATCGCCATGTTCCGCAAGGTGAACATCCCGATCCTGGGCATGGTCGAGAACATGAGCTGCTTCGTCTGCCCGGACTGCGGCAAGCGGTACGACATTTTCGGTCGCGGCGGCGCAAACGCAGAGCGGCCGAGCTCGACATCCCATTCCTGGGCGACGTGCCGATCACGATTTCGATCCGCGAGCATGGAGACGCCGGACAATCGGCGGCCAATTTCAGCGATCCACAAGCCGCTCCGTATCTGGCGGCCATCGTCAAGACGCTGGTCCGCAATCTGGCCGCGCGCACCGCGCCGCGCCGCCGTTGCCGACCTTGAACGTCCTGTAAAGGGCGGCTGTGGCGACCAAGGGTCTCCGGTCGGCCGCAGCCTCAGCTCGCCCGGCCGATCTTATCGCTTCGTGGCACTCGTCTTGCCCGGCGGCGGCTTGGGCCCGCTCTTGGCGGCCGGCGCCGCGGCGAACAATTGGGGATCGAGCCAAACACTATGCGCGCCCCATGTGCTGGGGCAATCGGCGTACAGTTCCAACTGCTTCACGCCGGAAACGTCGACACTGAACTTTTCGCTGTCTTTGACCTTTTGGATCGGTCGTGATTTCCACAGTTCCTTGCCGTCCCCCACGATGCGGAACAGAATGGGCTGGTCCGACCCGCCTCGTCCGGCCATCATGTCATCGATTCCCACTCCGCCTTGCAAGGTGCGAAACTTGGGCGGCAGATCGAAAACCAGCCGGGCAAAGCCTTGCGCGTCGGGATGGGCTTGAAGTCCGTGCGCGAGGGCGCGCCGTCGAAATTCACCTGCTCCGACCACCGCACCCCGGGAAATAGATGGACGTCGCGGGGCTGCAATTCGCTGAGAAACACCGACTTGCCGCCGGGCGCCGGTTCGACCGGTTTGCCGGCCGGCCCGTTGGCGGTGGGGGCGGCGGCGGTGGGCGCCGCGCCGCCAGTGGCTCCGCTGTCGGCAACCGCGGCGGGCAACTCGTCCAGCCGTTTTTGCACTTTGATCTGATTCAGTCCGCCCAACTCGTCGATCGCCTGCCGGTACCAAAAGCCGGCCCGAGCCAGGGCCTGCTGCTTTTCGCCGGTGGATTGTTTTTCGGCCGCCGACCACCAGGCGTCGCCCGCTTTCACGCGTTCGGCCGCCGCTTGGGCGCGGTCAGGTCTTGTTCGGCCGCGGCCCGCAGCAATTCGTCGCTGCCTTTGGCCAGGTGTGGCAAGCCCTCGTCCCATTTGCCCAGTGACAAACAGAGATACCTGCCCAGTGCGGCGTGGGCAGCGGCGTCGTTGGGCTGGCCGGTCAGCGTCTTACGCGCCGCCTTGGCGTCCAGGGCCAGCTTTTCCAAAGCCGCCAGGTCTTTGGCTTGGGCCGCGAATCTCTTGGCTTCGGCCGGCTGGTTGGTCTTGCGCGCGACGGCCAGCCCAAGCGTTGCCATCCGCCTGCCTAGTTTGAATTGTCTTGCCGCGGCCGCCTCGTCCACGAGCGGTGCGATTTCCTCCACCAGCTCCTTGCGGGCCGCGATCGGCCAATCTTTGCTTCCACATTCATCCAGGGCGGCAGCAATCGTCGCCAGCCGATCGACGGCGAAAGATTTCGCCGTGGCCGAAACCGCCTGCACGACCAGGGACGGGCGCGCAGCGGCGATGGCCAGCGAGCCGCGCTTCGCCCAACAGCGCAAAGCGTTCGGCGTCGACTTCGCTTTCGCCGGCCATGGCCAGCCACTTCTCGGCCAGTGCCACCTTGTCGGCCGGCTTCTTGGCCTTCGCCAGTTCGGGTTTGAACAAGGTGTGAATCTCGCCCACGGCCGCTTGCAGCGCCGCCTCGTCGGGGACGGCCTGCGGCGGTTTCGGCCGCTGCTTTGGCCGCCGGCTCGTCTTGGGCAGCACTCAGGGGCAGTGCGGCGATCATGCCGATGAGCCACATCGCGATCGAGCAAGTCGGCGCCAGGCAAAGTCTGACGTCGTTTGCCCACAGCCGTCGTCCGCGGGACCGGTGCATCGACTGGTCTTCCCGCCAGCGGGCGAGCGAGATTCGTTCACGATCGAACTGGCAGAGCATGACCATCGACCTCAATCAGGCCCTCGGACGTCGAGTCGAATGGATGAAACGCCGACGTACCGCCGTGAGCGAAAACGAGAATTCACACTACGCACGATTATAGCCCTGGACGATTTGAAGCCGCGCTCGCGCAGCGACTCTTGGCGGGAGGGACGCAGCGCCTGGGCCGCCTGGAGAAAACCCAGCCGTCTCCAGGACAACCGGCGGCAATCCGAGCGGCGAAATGCAAATCGAGGTGCCGCCTGCCGGTTCGAACGTCGAAAATCGAGCCCAGGGCTCGATTTGCCCGCTTGGCACGAATGTCCAGGCATCCGCTGGATGGTCGGGGGCCGCCGCCCCGGAAAGCCGGCGGAATCGATCAAAAAAATAGAGCCGCCAGGACAAAGGTTTGTCCGGCGGCTCTTTCTCGTTGTTTTGTTCACCGCTACAGGAGCGGATTTCAGGAGCACCACGTTCGTGGAAACTCGGTTTGTCTCGGAAACAAAAGGCCTCCGAGAGACAGGGTTTCTTCCGAAACGCTGCTGCCCCGACTAGCGCGATGCTACTTTTTCTTCTTGGCCGCTTTCTTGTGGGCCTTCTTCTTGGGAGCAGCTTTCTTGTGCGTCGCGGCTTTCTTCTTCTTGGCCACAGTCCGTCCTCCTAAAAAAGTTTCGGCGAGATCCGTCCCGGTGACCTCCTGGTCACTCGACTTTGAGCGAGTCCCACCCTGAACACACTCCACACTTCCTCACGGTCTTCGAGAGACACACGAGTTGCTCTCCGTCAGACCGACTAACTCCAATCCATTTGACTTCGTTCAGGGATCTTGCTGGAACGTAGTTGTACAAATTCTTGCGAAATGTGCAACATGGTTTTGCCTAATTCTTTCCTTCGCGGCACAAATTTTTCAAGTCTCGCGCGATCGCAGGGCGCGCTTTGTGACGCGCAAGAACAGAGCGCGCGAACCGATTTCGCGCCGCGCCTCGGCGCTTCACGCAACGAAAAGCGAGCCCGCCGGAAGCGCATCTTGTACGTCGCAGGGCGCGTCGCGCGAGCGGCCTCTCGCGCTCTTAGTAGAACCACAACGTGCTGCCGTCGCGCAGTGTTCCGGCCGGTTGCGTCGTGCGCTGCTCGAAGCCAAAAAGCTTGCGGCGCTCGGGAAAAACCGAGTGTAAATAGAGCTCGCGACCCATTGCGCGAGGCACCAGCGGCGGCTCGACGACGTCGTCCGACCAATGCCGCAGGACCTCGCGCAGGCGCGCGACATCTGCCGAAACGAGATATGGATCGGATCGATTCCGTACCAGCCGCGCTGCTGCGAGACGGCTCGCGCGCCCAGTCGCCGAGGCCACCTCCGCAACGCGCACATCGAGCGCCAAGGCGCGCTGGGTAATCGTGTCCAGATCGAGCCGGCAGCCGGGAAAAAATATTTTTCGCGCCAGCAGAAATTTCCACTCCGAGAGGTCGATCAGGTTGTCGATCGGCAAGCGCGTGACCAACGAACGCGCGCCAGCGCGGCGAATCGCGCCAGGCACGCATCGACCCAATCGCCGATCTCGTCGACCGATCGACCGTACACGAGGTCGTTGCCGATGTCGGTCACGAGCGCCGCAGTGGGCACCGGATCGCGGGTTCGCAGCGCGTCCCACAAGCCGCACTCAACGATGCCGGAAAGCTCGCGCCGCAGGACCTGGCTGGGCCGGCCATAGGAACGTCCGCGGCCGTAGGCGGCAAAAACTTCCAGCGGCTGCCCCCACACCCGGCCGGCCGTGCCGAGGATGACGGAAATCCCACGGGCAACATTACTTGCGCCCAGCACCACGACCCGGCGGCGGAGACTGGTATCGGCTTGGGCAGCCATCTTTTAACGTCGTCCTCGATAGCCGCCGCCCCCCACGTAGCCTTGCAGCAGCATGTAGCTCTGGTAGGCCATGTAGGCAAAGAACAAGGCCATGTATTTGTCGTCCAGCCGGGTCAGCGCGAAGACCGCCACGGCGCCAGCCGTGAACACCGACAACCAGAGCGAGCCCTGCAGTCCGCCCGGCTGGTTGAAAATATGGAAGGCGTCGCGGCGATCTGCCCGCCGTCGAGCGGCCAGATCGGTAGCAGGTTCAGGATGCCCCACCAAATATTGGCGAACAGCAGATCATCGACGAAGCTGTCCAGCAAAATGTTGGAAATGCCTTCAACCCGCCAGAACACGATGTACGGCCAGCCAAAGTAGAACTGCACCGGGTGGCTGGCGGCTCTCACCAAGGCGACGATCAGTGCCGCCAGCGCAAACCCGGCCAACGGTCCGGCCAGGGAAATCACGATGTGCGTGCGGGGGTCGATGCGCGTTGCATTGTACGAAGCCAAGCCGCCCATACCGTACAGCGTGACCCGGGGAGCCCAGCCGTACCTGCGAATAACCAGCGCATGCCCCATTTCGTGGACCAGCACTGAGAACAACACCGCCAGGATCCAGAAGAATATCAGCCGCGGCTCGCCGTGGGTTCGACCGTAGCCCAGCAGCGCCGCCATCAGCCAGAAGAAAGGATGGATGCGGACCGGAATGCCGAACACGGCGAAGTGCAGATCGCCGGCAGAGGGGGCGGGCTCGCCGATCAAGGCGTGGTCTCCTCGCGTTTGGGGGCCAGTCGGCTGGGCTAGTTCCGACGCGACGCAATCGTTACGAGCAGGCGGTGCTTGCCCAGTATACCCGGAGAATTTGCAGCACGCGAGGCGATCGTCGCGCCCCGGATCGGCAGGCGGGCGTCGATCGTCACGCCGCCTGCTTGGCCGCCGCAGTGCTTGACGTCCCCGCTGGAGCCGGCTCCGCTAGAGCGGGCGGAATGAAATGCGGGCGCGGCACCGGCGGGCGCTCGCGAGCCAACACGTCCAGAATGTACTCGGTCGCGCGGCGCGAGGCACCGCCGTGCCCGATCGATCGCTTGAGATCGGCGAGCCGGCCCGTTAGCCGCTCGTGGGCCGCCCGATCGGTCAACCACTCCACGACGTGACTGGCCAGGGCCTGCGATTTGTCCTGGCAGGTCAGGTATTCGGGAAACAGCACGCAGGCGTCGGCCGGGGACGCTGGATCGTAGACGCCCACTTTGCGGGGAAACACGTCGTCGCTGGCCAGCATGTTGACCAGCGTGATGTAGCGCGTATGGCGGAATTGCTTCTGCACCCAGAAGGCAAGCGGGCTGATCCAATACAGGATTGCCGTGGGTTTGGTCTGGTACAGCAGTTCCAGCGAAACCGAGCCCGACACCGCCAAGCAGCAATCGGCGGCCTGGATCAACTCCGGTGTGCGGCGGACGAACACCTGGGCGTCCAATCCGCTGGCCGCGACCAGGCCGCGGGCGATCTGCGCGTGGTGCAATTTGAAGCTGGCGATGGCAAAACGCGCCTGCGGCACCTTGTCGCGGACCAGCGCGGCCGCCCTGAGCAGCATGGCCAGGTTGTGCGTCACCTCTTGCGTTCGCGAGCCGGGCAGGATCGTCACCAGCGGCCGCTGGGCGTCGGCAAGCTGATCGACGAACGCCTGGTCGATCTGCTGGCCGCGGACTTCGTCGAAGTAGGGATGGCCCACGAACGTGGCATTGCAGCCCCGCTGGGAATACCACTGGGCCTCGAACGGCAAACTGCACAGCACGTGGTCGACGAAGGCCCGCATCTTCTTCACCCGCCAACTGGCCCAGGCCCAGATTTGCGGCGGCACATAATAGAACACCGGAATTCCGTGGGCCTTCGCTCGGCGGGCGATCCACCAATTGAAGCCCGGGTAATCGATCAGCACGACCGCGTCGGGTCGCTGGTGGCGGAAATAGCGATCGGCACGACTGGCCAGAGCAAGAAACTTGTGCAGGTTGAGAATCACCCGCAGAAACCACATTACGGCCAGCGCCGTCAAGTCGGCGTGCAACTGGCAGCCGGCGGCGGCCATCCGCGGACCGCCGTAGCCCACGGCCTCGACGTCGGGGCATTGTCGCCGCAGTTCGCGAATCAAATTGGCGGCGTGCAAGTCGCCGCTCGGCTCGCCCACGGAAAAGAAAATCTTCATGGTTCAATCGCAGACTGCGTCCTTTGGGAATCTGTTGGGGGGCGGGAGTATCGCAAAAGTGGGCGCTCGGCGTAAAGTGCAAATTGACCGGTCGGGTGCGGCAGTTTAGATTTGGATTTGGGCCATTGAAGTGCTTTGTGCCCGGCCAGAGGCGATTTTTCGCTCCGCCGGCCGCCCCAGCCCGGCCCGCCGCGTGGCTGCCCCCAACCGCTACCCGGACCGCCGACCGACCGGCGCCCGGCACACCTGACAGGATCTCCACGCATGCCCGCTCCGCTCGCCCAAAGTCTGCGCATGGCGTGCAGCTTCTCCCTCGTGGTTGCCCTATTCGCTGGACCGGCGAGGCTGGTTGCCCACGGGCAGAAGGTCCCCGAGGGTTTCAAGGCTGAGCTGATTTACCGGGCTCCCGACATCGAGCACCCATCGGTCGTGACTTGCGACGACGAAGGCAACTTGTTCGTTGGGGAAGATCCGATGGACATGCGTGGTCCGACGACCAAGGAATTCGACCGCGTGATCCTGATCCGCTGGGATAAGCAATCGGGACAGCCGGTGCGGACGGTGTTTTGTCAGAATCTGTCGGCGGTGTTTGGACTCGTCTGGCACGCCGGGGCGCTGTATGTGATGCACGCGCCCCACTACAGCATGTTTCAGGACACCGATGGCGACGGAGTGGCCGACGTGCGCAAAGACCTGGCCGACGGCTTCGGCCCGCCAGCCGGAGTCTACGGATTCAACGATCACATCGTGACCGGCACGCGGTTGGGGCTGGACGGCCGCGTGTATGTGTCGGTGGGCGACAAGGGGGTTCCCAAGGCCACCGGCGCCGACGGCAGCACGCTCACGCTGGAGGGGGTGGCGTGATTTCCATGCGTCTCGACGGCACCCAGCTCGAGGTGGTTTCCACCGGCACCCGCAACCATCTCGACGTGGCCATGGATTCGCTCGACAACATCTTCACGTACGACAACACCGACGACGGCTTGGGCTGGTGGACTCGCTTCACGCATCATGTGCCGACCGGCTATTACGGCTATCCGTTCGACTACCTGACCCATGCCGAGCGGCACTTGCCGCGGATCAGCGAACATGGCGGCGGCTCGCCGGTCGGCGCGGCCTGCTACCGCGAAGCGGCCTGGCCGGCGCAGTATCGCGAGAACGCCTTTCATTGCGAATGGGGTAAGGGCAAGATCCAACGCTTTGCAACCCGGCCCAACGGAGCCACCTTCACGGCCGAAATGGAAGACTTCATGGTCCGGGAAGGCAACGAGGAATTTCGGCCGCTGGATCTGTGCTTCAGCCCCGACGGCAAGCACATGTACGTGGCCGACTGGAACGAAGGCGGCTGGGTCAACCCGAAAGTTTGCGGACGGCTGTTTCGTGTCAGCTACGTCGGCACCGACGTTGCGGCCGAGCCGGCCCGTGTGGCCGACAAGGCCCCGCTCGACGAGCAGTTGACGGCGCTGTCGCATCCGGCGCATAGCGAGCGGACGCGTGCCCAATGGCAATTGGCAGCGCGGGGGCAGGCGGCGATCGGGCCGGTTTCGGCCTTGCTGGCCGGCGAGGCGAGCAGTTCCGCCAAGGTGCACGCGATTTGGGTGCTCAACGCGCTGGCCGATCGCGCCAGCGGCTTCGATCCGGCGCCGCAATGGATCCGGCGCTCTCGGACAAGCAGGAGTCGGTGCGCAGCCAGGCGGCCCGCGCTGGGCACCCGTCGCATCAAGAGTGCCGTGGAGGCCCTGACCACCGCGCTCGGCGATCCGTCCGCAACGGTGCGGATGTGGGCGGCGATCGCCTTGGGTCGCATTGGCGACCCGAGCGCCGCGCTCGCTTTGTACGCCGCGCTCGACGAGCCGGATGCGTACGCGCGATTTGCCCTGGTGCAAGCGCTGCGGGCGATCAACGATTGGCGTCCGGCGGAGCGGTTTCTCGACGCGCCGAGCCCGGCGGCCCGCCAGGCTACGCTGTTGGCCCTGACCGGCGTTTACCATGACAAGGCCGTCGCCAGCCTGGCCTGGGCCGCGGAAAACGCTCGCGACGGGGCGATTCGCGCCGAGGCCGTCGAATCCATCGCCGAAGTCCATCGTCAGGCCGATCCCTACCAGGACGGTTGGTGGGGTACCCAGCCCGCCCGCGGAAAACCCGCGCGGCCGAAGAAAAACCCCTGGTCGGGCACCCCGCTGGTCCTGGCCACGCTGCGCAAAGCCGTCGGATCACCCGACGAGGCGGCGCGCAAGGCGGCGGTTCGGGCGCTGGTCGAAGTGAAAGACGTGGGCGCGGTGCCGACATTCGCTCAGTTGGCGATCGACGCATCGAATCCCCCCGCGCTGCGCACGACGCGGCTCGATTGCTGGTGACGTTGAAGGTTCCCGCGGCGGCCGACCCCCTGGCCGAGCTGATCCGCGATGCCAGGTGTCCGCCCGAAGTGCTGTTGGTCGCTTTGGAGGGGGCGGGCCAACTGCCGTCGGCCCAGATCGCGCCGGCCGTGGAGCGCTGGCTGGAGAGCGACAACCCGCAGGTCCGCGGCAAGGCCATCTTTGCCTTGGGTCAGTTGCTGGGCCCGGGTGCCGCCGAGCGGGTGACCAAAGCCATCTCGGATGGCGACGCCGGCGTGCGGCAGCAGGCGCTGCGAACCGCGGGCGAGTTCAACCTGCGCGAGACGATCCCGGCGATCGTCGCCGTCGCCCGCGATCCGGCGATTCGTGACGACGCGATTGCCGCGCTGTCGGTCATGCCCGACCGCCGGGCGCTGGCCGTCTATCTCGACGCGCTGGTCGATAAGAATCAGGCGCTGCGCAACTCGGCCCGGGGCGCGATGACAGTCCTCCGCGAGGCGGTCGGGCCGGATGTCATCGAGCTCGCCGGTCGGAACGAATTGCCCGGACCGGTGCGGGCCGAATTGCAGGCCATCTTCGACCACCCGATGCCGCTCGTGAACTGGCAGATCGTCGGGCCCTGGCCCAAGCCGCAGGAACCCAAGTTCGACCTGACCCGGGCGCCCGATCTGACTCAGAAGGTGACGATTGACGGCCAGCCGGCCGCGTGGCGCCAATTCACCACGCGCGATCCGCAGGGACGGATCGCGCTGCATTCCCAATTCAAACCCGACGCCAATGTCTGGGCCCTGGCCTACACGACGATCGAGGCCGACCAGGACGGGACGAGCTACTTCGAAATCGGACGGGACGATCAGGCCATTGTCTGGGTCAACGGCCAGAAGATTTACGAATTTCGCGACGGCGGCGGCTGGGCGCCCGACCAGGGGCACGGTCCGCTGCCGCTCAAGAAGGGCGTCAATCACATCTGGCTGCAGTCGGGCAATGGCGGCGGCCCCTGGGAATTCAGCTTTGCGGTCAACACCCGACGCCCGGAATTCGCCTTCCTGTACGAAAACGTGCAGCCCAAGTTCGACACCGAAATCTACAGTCAGTTCGCCGACAAGAACCCCGGAGACGCCGGACGCGGAAAGCGAGTCTTCGACGATCCTCAAGGCGTGGGATGCGTCAAGTGCCATGCCGTCGCAGGGCAGGGGGGCAAGATCGGTCCCGATCTCGGCGGCATTGGGGCAAAATATCCCCGCGTGGAACTCGTCCGCTCGGTGCTGGAACCGTCGATCCGCGTGGCCGAAGGCTTTACCGTGACCACGATCATCACCGATTCGGGCAAGGTGTACTCCGGCATTCTCAAGACCAACGCACAAGACGTGGTCGAAGTGCTGGATGTGGAGGGACGCGTCACGCGGATTCCAACCGACGAAATCGAAACCCGCCGCACGAGCTACGTGTCGCTGATGCCCAACGGGCTGAAGGACGGCCTGACGCTGGAGAATTTCGCCGACGTGATCGCCTACTTGGAGTCGTTGAAGTAGGGATCGCACGAAAACAACTTCGGCTTCTGGCAGACCCTCTCCCTGGAGGGAGAGGAGTTGAGCGCCCAAGTCATTTTTCGTTCGCACCGAGCAGGCGTTTTCGCGGCCCGTGAAAAACAAAAACGGCGGGCGCGCTGGTCGCGCGCCGGCCGGTGGCTCAGTCGAGCAATAGACGACTTCGAGCGGAGTTACTTGCTGGCTTCCTTAGCCGGCTCGTAGCTCTTCGAGACGTCGGTGAACACTTTGGCCAATTGCTCCTCGGGGGTCATCTTGGCGACGGCACCCTTGCAATTGTTGCAGCAGAACGTGACGGTCACGCCCGCGATGTCCAGGCCGGTCTCCGGATTGAGCTTCTTGCCCGAGAGCGGACAAGCCACTTCGACAATCTGGCCGGTCTGGGCCAACTGGTGATTGGCCTTGGCGGCAAACTTGGCCGGGTCTTTCTTGAAGGCGGCCGGGCAGCCGTTGCAGCACAGGTAAACCTTGCCGCCACCGAATTCAACGAACGCTTCGGGATTGATGTCCTTGCCCGACACCGGGCACTTGACGTCCTTGCCGGGCGCCTTGTCATCCGCCCGCAACGAGTGGACCGCAACCAGAGCCGCAACCGCCAACAACGCCAAAAACAAACGAGACTTCATCGTAGACTCCCTTCGAAAGAGAACGTCGGATCAATACGCGGGGACCATAACAGATGGCCCCAGACCCGAATAGTGCTAGTGACCAAGAACCGATTGCGCACCACCCGATCAGGAAGGTGCGCGCTCCCGGGACGGCTTCAAATCAGCCAACGGCAGAGCAAGGCCTGACGCGCCGCCAAAGAATTCGGCAAATCGCAAATCGAATGAGCCAGACGGGATTCCTCCGCCGGCACATTCGGTACCTGCCAGCAAACGCCCGCCACGAGGAGCGGGTGGCAGCGCGAATCGTCCCGCTGCTCGGCGGGAATCGCCGGCTGCGGACCGCTCTGCTTGCAGAAGCACTGGTGCGATACGGCTTCATCGCGATCGGTCTGCCGGCAGCAAGACTTCTGTCGCGACTGACAGCAATCGTGCTGGGCGATCCCGCTAGCGACCCGGCAGCAGCAGTCGCGATCGGCGACGATCGGCCGTGCGCAGCGGCTGACGTTGCCAATCGCGGGCGCGATCAGCAGCGAACAAGCCAGCAAGGCGATCAAGCAGCGTCGCGCCATGATTCGAAAATCCACCGTAGGTTGACCGGACGGCGATTATTTTCGGCTATTTGCGCTGCGCAAGTCAAGTTTTCCGGCGCGGATTTGCCGATTGGGCAAAATTCGCGGTCCTGCCGGCTTTTTACCCCCCCCGCAGCGGCCGGCGAGCCGGTCGGCGAAAGGCGAAAGACGGAGGGATAAACGACGCGGAATTCCCTTTTCAACCGTCGTCCATCCGCCTTCCCGCCACTGCTACGGCAGTTCGCGAATCTCGACGTCCTTGAACTCGATTTGCATCTTGCCGCCGACGTGCAATTGAAAGGCGATGATCCCTTCGGTCGCGCCCTTGTCAGGCTCTTTTTCGGTGTAATCGACGGTCGTGAAACCGTTGAGCTCTTGCTTGAGGTGCGGGCCGTCGGCCGTGATCACGTATTCGTTCCAGTCACCTTTATTGACGTGCTTGGCCACTTCGGCGCCGTCGACCTCGGCCCGAATGCCCCGGCCACCTTCCTCGTAGAGGATTCCCATGTAGGCGTTATCGGCGATGTCGGCCTGATAGCCGGTAACGACAAAGTCGTTGCCCTGCTTGCTGCGATACTGAATGCCCGAGTTGTGGTTGCGCAGCTTGAACTTTGCCTTGAGCACGAAATTCTTGTAGGTTTTCTTCGTGGCCAGAAACGAGTTGTGCGTCAGGTTCTTGTTCTCGGTGGAACCGACGATGACACCGTTCTCGACTTTCCACAGCTCGGGATCGCCGTTCCAGCCTTCCAGGTCCTTGCCGTTGAAAATGGCAGTGAATTTGTCATCGGCCAGGGTGCAGGCCGACAACAGCGTTGCAACGACAAGTAAGCCGGCGGAAACAGTACGCATGGTGGGAACTCCTAATCGTTGCGGAGGCGGGGAGGGTATGCGGCGATCATTATAATCGTCGCCCCGCGACCCTGCCAGAATCCACCCGACGGCTAATTTCCTTGACTTGGGCTCCCCCGAGTCGACAATGAACCGCTGACCATCGTCGCGTGGTAGGTCTCTCATGCCGGTCCCGTTCGATCCGTATTACCACTGGCTGGCTATTCCCCCGGCCGAGCAACCGCCTCATCATTATCGGCTCCTGGGATTGGACACGTTCGAGGCCAACTCGGACGTCATCGACGTCGCCGCGGACCGACAAATGGCCCACGTGCGGTCGTTTCAGACCGGCGAGCGGGCGGCCGAGTCGCAGCGGGTGCTCAACGAACTGGCCGCCGCCCGCCGCGTGCTATTGGACCCCGCCAAGAAAACGGCGTACAACGCTGAGTTGAAGGCTCGGCTGGCGGCTGCTCGGCCCGCACCGCCCGCCGCTATCCCACCGGCCGGGCACCAACCGGCGTTAGCGGTGCCGGTTCAACTTCAACCGGTGCGCGGGATCGCCCAGGCCAAGCCCTTGAACGCCGCCCCGCATCGGGCAGCCGAGGCATCGCAGCCGGCCGCCGCGCCCGCGGCCGATTTGGGATTCGATCCGCTTGCGGAAACCGCCGGTCCGCGCAGCGCGAGCAACCTGCGGCGTAAACGTTTCTCCATTGCGCCATGGATAGGCGCGGGCGTCGGCACGGCGTTATTGGTCGTGCTGGGCATTGGTTACGCGTTCCTATCGGGCCCCAGGCCGACGCCGCTGGCCACGAGTCTGCCCGCGCCGGGAGATGGCGCGGCGAAAGCGTCGACCGCGTCCAAAGGACAGCCCCCATTGTCCGACGATGTTGGAAGTGCAACTCCTGCGGCGGCCCAGACGGCCGCCGTTCAGGAAGTTGCGCCCGCGGAGGACGAATCGTTGCCGGCGGAGGACGAAACGGATATTAGCGCCGCCCAGTCCGGGCGCCAATGGCCGCAGGCGACAACGGGGACGCCGCAGGGAGGCAGGATGCGGCCGATGCGGGCGCAGCTGAAACGGCCACGACGGCAGGGACGCGGCAGCCAGTGCCGGACGACGCTGCGGTCCAGGGGGCCACCATCGAGATCCAAAAGCTGTTTAAGGACGATTACGCCGCCGCCAAAAAGCCGGCCGAGCGGACGGCCCTGGCCAAAAAGCTTCTCGCCATGGCCGCCGAGTCGAGTGCGCCCGATGAACGCTTCGCGCTCATCGTGGAAGCCCGGCGATTGGCCACCGCGGCCGCCGCGCCGGCCGTGGCACTGGACGCGTTGAATCTGCAGGCCGACACGTTTGAAATCGACCGGTTCGATCAGGCCGCCGCGCTGTGCGGTCAACTAGCTGAGCACAACTTGTCGTCCGAGGCGGCCTCGGCGCTGGTCGACGGTGCGCTCGCGCTGGCCGCCGACGCTCAAGCGGCCGGGCAGTTTGGCGACGGGGCAAAAATCCTGACCGCCGCGCAGCCTGCGGCGCGGAAGGCCAAACTGGCCGACGCCGCCCGGCAACTTTCGGCGCTGGCCAAGCAACTCAGCGCGGCCGCCAGGCTGGCCGAAGCCGCGACCGCCGCGCCAAGCAATTGGCCAGGCATCCGGACGACGCGGCCGCGCACCTGACGCTCGGCAAATTCGAGTGCTTTGTCCTCGGGAACTGGGACGAGGGGCTGGGGCACCTCGCCCAGGGCGCGGACGCCACGCTGAAGGCCGCCGCCGCGCTCGAACTGCAAGCGCCCGGCGAAGCGAGTCCACTGCAGATCGGCGATGCCTGGTGGGACGCGGCTGAGGCCGACGCTCCCGACCGCGACGCCCTGCGAGCGCACGCCGCCCGCTGGTACCGCCGGGAGGGCAAGCTCACGGGTCTCAAAAAAACCAGAGTCGAAAAACGACTGGCCGAGCTGGCCGCCGAGACCACCCCGCCCAGCGTGGGCCAAGCCGCTCCAAATCGCCCGCAGGTGGGTCGCTGGTTCGACGTGCTGGCCATTACCGACCCGACCCGATCGCAGCGGGAGAAGAACTGGCTGTTGGTCAAAGACGGACTCAAGTCGATCCGCGGCGAATACTTCGCGTTGCCGCTGCCGATCGAGATCGATGGCAACTACGACCTGCGAGTCGAGTTTGCCACCGCCACGCCGGCCGAGGGGCTCAGTCTCGCGTTTCCGGTGGCCGGCAAGCGCGCGGCCTTGACCCTGGGAAGCGAACTCGCCGGCTTGGATCCTTTCGACGGCAAGTGGATCGGCGATGCCGGCAACAAATCGCGAGTGCAGATCGGCACGCTGGGCGCCGGAAAAATGCATCGCTTGGACCTGTCCGTGCGCCGCGCGATCCGCAGTCGGGCTCGATTAGCGCAAAGCTCGACGGCAACGAAATTGTCCGCTGGCAAGGCAATCTCAGCGATTTGCGCGAGCAGTACGATTTCTGGAAGGTCGTAACCGCCCAGGGGGTGGGGCTCAACGCCTGGGCAGAAATCCTGGTGCAGTCGATCAAACTGAAGCTGCTCTCCGGCAAGGTCACGATTCTGGGCGAACCTGTCGGCAAGGATCCGCGCAAGACGGCCACCGCCACGCCGCGTCCGGACAAACCGGCGGCCGATCGACCGACTGCCGACAAACCGGCCCCCGACAAGCCAGCTGCGAAGCCCAGCAGCGCGTCGCCGCCGGCGCGGAACTGGGCGACGGTTGCGGCCGCGGAGCAAGCCGCGGCCAAAGGGTTGTTGCAGGCCTTGCCACGCGTCCGCGGGCAATGGCTGGCCAACGAGGCGGGCACCGACCTGGCCGGGGTGCTCGAGGGCGAAGCGCGGTCGCTCAAAACCCAACTGGCCGCCGACACCGGTCCGGCCTGGGGCGCCTTTGCGGCCGAGCGCGGGATGCTGGCCCGTCGGCTGACCGAGCACAAATGGCATTTTTATTGGGGGGACTCGGACCAGCGAATTCCTTCGACGTTTCTGCCGGACGGAAAAATGGCCGCGGGCGACGGCGAATGGTCGCTCGAGCCCCGTTGGGTCGTTTGGTCTGAAGGCCACTTCCTGCTGCGCGTTTTTGAAGGCGTCTTTCACGGCTGCCACGCGCCGACCGGGCGCGAGGTCGGCTTGTTTGCCGATCCCAAGCCGGTCATCGAACTGCCGGCCGCGGGGGTTGCCGAACTGGACCAGGCCGCGCAGGCTTGTGATCAGCGCCTACTCGAGGTGCTCGAGCCCGAGTGGCCGGCCGACTCGCGCGTTGCGCTGCCGCACGGATTGTTCGCCGAGCGCGAGACCGCGGTTCGCGAGCTGACGACCCGGGTCTGGTACTGGCATTGGGAAGCTCACAATCGCGAGCTCCCCGGCCGCTGGCTGGCCGCCGGACAGCGGGCCGATGCGGCCGGCACTCCCAACGATACGCGCTGGACCGTGCGCCGCATGTGGGTGCTCAATTCCAACGGACATCTGCTGTTGCCGACCGACGAGAAAAACTGGCGGGGGTTTTTCATCGGGCAAGCCAACAACAGCCCCGGCAGTGGCCGGCAGGTGGGCTTGGTGATCCAAGAGTGAAAACTTGATCCAGGGCCCGCCGGATCCGTCCCACGCCCGCCTGGGCGCGGTTGATGGCCGCCCTGGCAATTCCACCTGCGGCAAGCACTCTTGCATTCAGCCGGCCGGCCAAGCACAATACAGCCTATGAGCACTTTCGCCGGTTATTTCTTTTGGTACTTTTTTTACCCGCCGGGTCGCGGGGCCGGCCGAGGGCGTTAAAAAACCCTTTGTGCACAAGCGACATAAACGACCGGCCCCGGGACTCGAAGACGTCCCGGGGCTTTTTTTGTCGCCGGCAGTGACCGCGGCGGCTCGTTCCAAAGCTGCTCGAACCTTTTGATTCAATCCCTGCTCTCCCCTAGGAGTCCTGTGAAGTGATCGTGGTCATGAAATCCAACGCCAGCCAACAAGACGTCAATCACATGGTCGAGCGGATCGAGTCGCTGGGCCTGAAGGCCCACGTGATCGTCGGCACCGAGCGGACCGTCATCGCGGCCGTCGGCGACGACCGCAAGACCCACAAGGAATCGCTGGAGAGCGGTCCCGGGGTGGCCGAAGTCGTGCCCATCCTGGCCCCCTACAAGGTCGCCAGCCGCGAGCTCAAGCCCGAGCCCACCGTGGTCCGCGCCGGCAGCCTGGTGGTCGGCGGCGGCACGATCGGCGTGATCGCCGGCCCTTGCTCGGTGGAGAGCGAAACGCAGATCATGGCCACGGCCAAAGCCGTCAAGGCGGCGGGCGCCACCGCACTGCGGGGCGGGGCGTTCAAGCCGCGCACCAGCCCTTACAGTTTTCAAGGGCTCAAAGAGGACGGTCTGAAGATGCTCGCCGCGGCGCGCGCCGAGACCGGGCTGGCGGTCGTCACCGAAGTGATGGCCAGCGAAGACATCGCGCTGGTCGCCCGCTATGCCGACGTGCTGCAGGTCGGCGCGCGCAACATGCAGAACTACCGGCTGCTCGAGGCCGTCGGCGACGTCGATCGGCCGGTGCTGCTCAAGCGCGGCCCCAGCGCCACGATCGAAGAGCTGTTGTTGGCGGCCGAGTACATCCTGAATGCCGGCAATCCGAACGTGATGCTCTGCGAGCGCGGCATCCGCACGTTCGAAACGCACACCCGCTTCACGCTGCCGCTGGCCACGGTGATCTATTTGCACCAGAAGACGCACTTGCCGGTTGTGGTCGACCCAAGCCACGGCACGGGGCATACCTATCTCGTGCCGCAGATGGCGGCGGCCAGCGTGGCGGCAGGCGCCGACGGTCTGATCCTGGAAGTGCATCCCAACCCCGAGACGGCCATGAGCGACGGCTATCAGTCGCTCAATTTCAAGCAGTTCGACGAAACGATGGCCATGTGCCGCAAGGTGGCCGAAGCGCTGGGGCGAAAGCTGTAGTTTGTGTCAGCGAAAGAGCGAACCGCAAAGCCGCGAAGGCGCAAAGAAGAATTGTAGAAGCGGCATCTTGCCGCGTTTTCGGGAAGAAATAACCACAAAGGCACAGAGACACAGAGACACAGAGAAGAGAGACGGAAACACGAGCCGACGGAAAGGCGGAGCCGACCCGGAGAGAAGAACAAGAGGCAGATGAATCCCAAACGCTGGTGGCAATTCTGGCGCGAAGCCAGACCTATCCATTCAGCTGCGTATCAAACCCGTGCTGCTTGCGGTGGTGCGGGCCGTCGAACACTTTGCTCGTCTTGAACATCTCGTGCCGGCCGTCGAGCGAGGCATCTTTCACCCGCTCGCGCAGCGCCGTCTGCTCGTCGGCCGACATGGGCTGGAACGAGCGGGCGACCGCCAGGGCCTGATCCAGGTCCTTCTGGTGGCGAATCCCGCAGACCAGCACCGACACCGGCTGCGACAAGGCGTAGCGGATGCACTCGGGCCCGGTGGCGATCCCGGCCGTGGGAATCTTGCCGGTCTTGCCCTGGTAACTGCCGCCCAGGCTTTTCATGCCGATAACGCCGGTCCCCTTGTCGAGGCAGACCGGCAGCACTTCGCGCTGGAAGCTGCGAAAGTGCCAGTCACAGATGTTGATCGGCATCTGGGCCGTGTCCCAGTGCTGGTCCTTGTCGAGCATCTTCAGGTGGATTCGCGGGTCCTTGTGCCCGGTGAAACCGATGAACCGCACCTTGCCCGCCTTTTGGGCTTCGAGCGCCGCGCGGATGCCGCCTTTCTCGAACACCCAGTCGGGATCGTTGTCGTAGACCATTTCGTGGAACTGCCACAGATCGAGATGGTCGGTTTTCATCCGCCGCAGGCTGTCTTCGAGACAGGCGAGCGAGCCTTTGTAGTCGCGCTCGCAGTTTTTGGTCATCAGAAAAACCTTGTCGCGCCGCCCCTCCGCGCCGCGGCCCATCACCTCTTCGGCATAGCCGTCATGGTAATCCCAGCAGTTGTCCCAAAAGCTGATGCCAGCGTCGAGGGCCGCGTGCATCAGCTTGATGGCTGCCGCATCGCCGTCGTCTTTGCCCACCTTGCCGATGTCCCAACCGCCCAGCCCGACGACCGAGACGTCAACGCCGGTCTTGCCCAAGGGCCGGGTGGGCACACCCGAGGCGGAGTCTTTCTGGCCGGCCAGCAGGGCGTCGGCCAGGCTCAATGCGGCGCCGGCGGCGACGCCGGCCTGGAGAAACTCGCGGCGATTGGGAAATCCGGACATGGCAGGAGTGCTCCTTACTGGGGACGATCGTCCGATGGGCACAACGCACCCAAGATCGTACCGCAGATTCGCCGTTCGACAAATTCTTTGCAGCCGGGCACAGGCCCTGTGCATGCGGGGATTTTGTTGCCCGGCGCCGTAAGCGACCGCCCAGTGGTAGGTCAGGCCTTGGCCTGACGGATTCGTCGTCAAAGCGGACGGGTGTCCGGCCCAGGCCTGAAATGCGGGCGGGGACCGCGAATTGCCGGTTGAACGATAGGAGCAAAAGTAGTCAGGCCAAGGCCTGACCTACCCGGCTGGGGCGAAAGCTGTAGATTCGCGCCGGCGTGAAAATGCGGACGAAGTCAGGGAGGGGATCGGGGGATTACGGGGAGATACGGGAGATGACGAAGAGAACGACCGAAACCAGGACGTTAACGTATCGGTCGTCACGCGCCCAGCAATCTGGCTCAGGCTTGCCGCCGTCCGCCGATCGTTGACGGCGCAAAAAACCGCCGCCCCCAAGTTGGAAGCGGCGGTTCATTTCTGACATGAATTCGGCTTGCCGATCAACCGCTCGCCTTTTCGGCACCGGCGTCGCCGCCGACGGCAGCGCTGCTCAGGGCGGCGCCCTCGGCCAACACGGCATCGGCTTCCTCGTCGCCGTTGACGCCCTTGAAGACAAGCTGCTTTTTGCCGCCCACTTCCTTGACGTCGACCACGATCGTGTCCTTGCCCTGGAACTCGCCCTTGAGCAGTTCTTCGGACAGCGGATCCTCGACGTAATTCTCGATCGAGCGGCGCAGCGGCCGGGCACCGAAGTCGGTGTTCGAGCCTTTCTTGATGATCAGCTCCTTGGCACCGTCGCTCAGCCGCAGCTTCAGGCCGCGCTCGTTCAAACGGTCGCGGACCTTGGACAGCTCCAGGTCGATGACTTCCTTCAAGTCGTCGGTGGTCAAGTGCCGGAAGATGATCACGTCGTCCAAGCGGTTGAGGAACTCCGGCCGGAAGACTTTTTCGATCCGCTCGTTGACGCGGTCCTTCATGCTCTCGTACGAGGCGTCGCCGTCGGGCCGCTGGAATCCGAACGACGATTCGTTCTTGATCGCCTCGGCGCCGGCGTTGGTGGTCATGATCAGGATCGTGTTGCGGAAGTCGACGTTGCGGCCGAAACTGTCCGTCAACCGGCCTTCTTCCATGACTTGCAGCAACATGTTGAACACGTCGGGATGGGCCTTCTCGATTTCGTCGAGCAGCACCACGGCGTACGGACGCCGGCGGATCTTCTCGGTGAGCTGGCCCCCCTCCTCGAAGCCCACGTAGCCCGGCGGCGCGCCGATCAAACGGCTGACGTTGTGCTTCTCCATGTATTCGCTCATGTCGATCTGGATCAGTGCGTCGTCGTCGCCGAACATGAACTCGGCCAGCGCTTTGGCCAGCAGCGTCTTGCCCACGCCGGTCGGGCCGGCGAACACGAAGCAGCCGGTGGGCGCTTGGGGTCCTTCAGCCCGCTGCGACTGCGGCGCACGGCTTTGGAGATGCGTTTGATGGCTTCGTGCTGGCTGATCACGCGTTTGTGCAGCTCGGCCTCCATCTGCATCAGCCGCATGCTGTCTTCGGTGGTCATGCGAGTGAGCGGAATGCCGGTCATCTTGGAGACGACTTCGGCGATTACCTCTTCGTCGACGACGCCGTCGGCCTCGCGCGATTTCTCCCGCCAGTCGCGGGTGATGGTCTGCTTCTTTTTCTTCAGCTTGTCGGCCTGATCGCGCAGGGCGGCGGCCTTTTCGAAGTCCTGATTGGCGACCGCCTCTTCCTTTTCCTTGTTGAGCTTTTCGACCTCTTCGTCGATCTCTTTCAAGTCGGGCGGCCGGGTCATGGCTTTGAGCCGCACGCGAGCGCCGGCTTCATCGATCACGTCGATGGCCTTGTCGGGCAGGCAGCGGCCGGTGATGTAGCGGCTCGACAGCTCGACCGCCGCGGCCAGAGCGTCGTCGGTGATCTGCACGCGGTGGTGCTGCTCGTAGCGGTCGCGGAGCCCCTTGAGGATCTCGACCGTTTCACTCTTGGTCGAAGGCTCGACCATCACGACCTGGAACCGCCGATCGAGCGCGCTGTCCTTCTCGATGTATTTGCGATACTCGTCGAGCGTGGTGGCGCCGATGCACTGGATCTCGCCCCGGGCCAGGGCCGGCTTGAGCACGTTCGAGGCGTCGATGGCCCCTTCCGCTCCGCCCGCTCCGACCAGCGTGTGCAGCTCGTCGATGAACAGGATCGTGTTCTTGGCCCGGCGGACTTCGTTCATCACCGCCTTGATGCGTTCTTCGAACTGACCGCGGTACTTGGTGCCGGCGACCATCATGGCCAGATCCAATACGACGATCCGCCGGTCGGCCAGCAATTCGGGCACGTTGCCCTCGACCACGCGCTGGGCAAAGCCCTCGACGATGGCCGTCTTGCCGACGCCCGCCTCGCCCAGCAGGACGGGGTTGTTCTTGGTGCGGCGGCTGAGGATCTGGATCGCCCGTTCGATTTCTTTTTCCCGCCCGATGACCGGGTCGAGCTTGCCCTGACGGGCCAGTTCCGTGAGGTCGCGGCCGAAGCTGTCCAGGGCCGGAGTCTTGGACTTGCCGCTCTTGGGCGATTCGGCCTGTCCGCCGCGTTCGGTGCCGCCGCGTTCGGTGGCCTCGCCGCCTTCCAGGCCATGGCCCAGCAGGTTGAGCACTTCCTCGCGGACTTCCTCGAGCTTCAGCCCCAGGTTCATCAGCACCTGCGCGGCCACGCCCTCTTGCTCGCGGAGCAAGCCGAGCAGGATGTGTTCGGTGCCGACGTAATTGTGGTTCAGATTCCGGGCTTCTTCCATCGAGTATTCGATGACCTTCTTGGCCCGGGGCGTCTGCGGCAGCTTGCCCATCGTGACCATGTCGGGCCCGCTCTGGACGAGTTTTTCGACTTCCAGGCGGATCTTGCGCAGATCGACGTCGAGATTCTTGAGCACGTTGGCGGCGACGCCGCTGCCCTCTTTGATCAAGCCCAGCAGCACGTGCTCGGTGCCGATGTATTCGTGGTTGAATCGCTGCGCCTCTTGGTTGGCCAGTTGCATGACCTTGCGGGCGCGATCGGTAAATCGTTCGTACATAGTGGTGATTTTCTCCGTTCTAGCGATTGGGCGGCGGACAAGCTTTGCCTGTGCGGTGCGCTTGCGCTTCCAGCGCTGTTTCACTCAATACATTCTTACGTGCGACGCGGCTTTTTGTTCCCGGTCCGGCGGTTTATGCCGCCGGCGCAATGGTTGCTTCAACGGTTGCTATAAGGTTGAGAGGATCCAGGCTTTCCAAGTTCGGCCCCTGAACTTCGGCCGTGCCCATCCGCTGGGTCAGAAGTCGTTTCTCTTGTTCGATTTCCGCTTGCCACTTGGCGGCACTCTCGATCCGATCCAGCTCGGCCAGCTGCCGCTGGGCATCCGCATAGCGCTTGGTGCGACGCAGCAGCGTGGCCAACATCAGCCGGGCATCGACGTCGCGGGGGTGATTGGCAATGACCTGCCCGCACAGAGACTCCGCTTCGAACCAGCCGCCCCTTAAGTATTCCGTCAGGCGCGGCGAAACAAGTCCTCTTGCCGGGGCGACTGCGCTCGCTGTCCGCGACTTCTCTCCCCAACCCATGAGCACGAGCGAACTGGCCCAAGCCAGTCCCAATGCGAGCCAACCGAAACGCAACACCGCCGGCTCGAGCAGTTCTCCACAGACCAGGCTGGCGACGAGCAGCAGATTCAACAGCAGCGAGAAGCCAATCGACAGCGCAAGTCCAGACCAGGCCCCGTCAAACCATAATTGCGGGAGCCCTGGCCAAAGATAGGTCGCCCACCGAGCCATGCGCATCCAGACGAGCTCCGTCTCGCAGGTTTTTTGCCGCCAAGGCGACGAGCCGCCGGTATCCACCGGCTTTCCATGCCCCGGCGAATTCTAGCTCTTTACGCCTATACCGGCAAGGCAAATGTCAGCCCCAGTTGGAGTTAGGATCCGCGGCCCCAACCGCAATTCGTCCCCGGGTCCTTAGCCCCGAATACACGGCGGCCGATGGCTACCCATCGTGAACAGGCGGAACGTGTCAGGCGGATTTGCCACCCGTCAGGCCTGGTCGCCCCCCCAGCGACCGCTCCGGGCCCAAGTGCGGTTGTAACGAATATATCGGGCGGTCGAGACGTCGGCATCGCAAGTCCTAGCTGCTAATCCCTTTACCGGCGCACTTACTCTTGCGAAAGTGGACTTGTGAAGAACTACGAACTAACTCCAGGTGCACAGCGAGCTTTGGCGTTCGCCGCTCGTTGGCAAACCGACAATTCGGCCGACTCCCTGCAGCCCGCACAATTGCTGTTGGGTTTGCTCGAAGAGCCGGAATGCCGTGCCTCGCTGTTGCTAGCGGCTCGCGGTATCGATGTCGACGAGGTCCGCCGGCGCTGGCCAGAATTGCAGCCGGCCGACTCGGCCGTGGACACTCTGCGCCGCACAGCCCTCGCCGGCCGTGTCCGAGGCGCTGCAAGCTGCCGAACTGCGGCTGGCCGATTATGTCCGCCCCGTCGAGTTGGCGACCGAGCATTTGTTGTTGGGGCTGGCCGTCGGACAAAACGAAGTGGCCGACTGGTTCGCCGAGCGCGGTCTGGATGTCGCCGCGCTCGAGGCCCAGATCCATCGCCTGGGCGGCCACGAACCGGGCCCGCTGAATCTCGAGCCCGTCGCCGCTCCCGACGTCGGCCGGGAACGTCCCCTCGGCGAGCCGCTTTCGACCGATCGAACCGCCATCTGGCGGATCCTGGATGCGGCGGCCAACCGGGCCGGCGAAGGGCTGCGAGTCATCGAGGACTACGCGCGATTCGCGCTCGACGATCGGTTTCTCACGGCCCAGTGCAAGACCCTGCGTCACGAATTGACCGCTGCGCTGCAAGTCTTTCCGCTCTCCCTGCGGCATGCGGCCCGCGAGACGCGGGGCGATGTGGGGGCCGGCCTGTCGCTGGCCAGCGAGCAAGTGCGCGGGCGGCGCCAGGCAAGTCGTCGCGGCCGGATTCCAGCGCGCGCAGCAGGCCCTGCGCAGCCTGGAAGAATATGCAAAAACCCTGGAGCCCGCGGCCGCACCGACGCTGGAAGCGCTGCGCTACCGAACGTACACGCTCCAGCGGGCGATCGACATCGCCACCGATAGTCCGGCGCGCCTGGCCGACGTGCGGCTGTACGTGCTGGTCGACGGCCGCCAGTCGGCGGACGAGTTCGAGCGATGCGTCGAGGACCTTGTCGCCGCCGGCGCCGACGTGATTCAGTTGCGCGACAAACGCCTGCCGGATGGCGAGTTGATTGCCCGGCGCGGGTGCTGCGGGCGCGGATGCGCGGCACGCGAACCCTGTTCATCGCCAACGACCGGCCCGACCTGGCGATCTTGTCTCAGGCCGACGGCGTTCACGTCGGCCAGGATGAACTGAGCGTCAAGGATGTGCGGGCGATTGTCGGACCGGACCTGCTGGTGGGCGTCTCGACGCATTCACTGGAACAAGCCCGGGCCGCAATTCTCGACGGGGCCGACTACATCGGCGTCGGCCCGACGTTTCCGTCGCGGACCAAACAGTTCAGCCATTACCCGGGCTTGGAACTGCTCAGGCAGGTTGCCGGCGAGATCCGTCTGCCGGCCTTCGCCGTGGGCGGGATCACGGCCGCCAACGTGGCCCAGGTCCGCGCGTGCGGAATGACGCGGATTGCGGTCAGCGGCGCGGTGATGGACGAGGCCCACCCGGCGGCCGCCCTGGCCGAGCTGCGCCGGCTGCTGGGCACGTAACTCCTCTCCGTCCAGGGAGAGGTTAGGGTGAGGGTTCTGCCGGTTACGAGAGACGCGATCCCGGCTCATTTTTCCGCCGGATGCAACAGCGTGTTCAGACCCCGCTCCATCTGTTCCGTATAACCCTCATCGTATCCCACCCACACGCCGCGAATGCGGGCATCGCCGTCGAGCAGGACCGTCGTTGGGTAGGCGAAATTGTCCTGCAGCGACATCGCCACGCTTCGCCGCGTCTGGTAGCCCTCGTCGGCGTAAGTCGGCAGTCGTGAATGTTCGTGATCGAGGTAGGCTTGCGTTTCACTCCGCAGCTCGTCGATCTGTTCGTCCGGGCCCCCGCCGCAGGAGACCGCCAGCAGCCGAAAGCCGGGCTCGCTCTTGAGTGTCTCGGCCAGCGCGGCGAGGTGCGGAAACTCGCGTCGGCAAGGCGGGCACCAGGTGCCCCAAAAATTCAACAGCACCGTTTGCCCCCGAAGGTCGTCGAGCGTGACTTCGCTCGATTCGCCGGTCAGCGGCTGAAGTTTCAAGTAGCGCAACCGCTGGCCGATCGCCGGATGCTGGCCCGCGGGCCCCTCGTCCGGAAAAAGTCCCAGTGCGTGGCGTCCGACGATCAGGGCCAGGTAAATGCAGCCGACGGCGGCCAGAATCGTCAGCAGGATCCAAGATCCGGCCGGCCGGCTGCGCTCAGCGATCGGTTCCGGATCGACATCGATATCTCTCATGGCTGGGCTCTGCCGGATTGCATTGGATCAAGGGACGGGTATTGCCGGCCCATGCACCCTCGCCTCCCAGGGAGCGGATAGGGTCAGGGTGGACATAGGCGGAGGTTGTTTGCCGTTCGTCGGGTAGAATCCCAAGGACATTATTTTCGCTGCCCGCACCGCACTGGCCGGCGCGGCGCCTCTGGTGGCATTATACCGTCTGGCCGCCTCCTGTGTGGAGGCCGCGATTCGGCGGTGAATTCTTCGGGGGGCACCAGCGCGATGAGTTTCGAAGTCGAGCAGAAATTTCCCGCCGCCGACGTCGCGGCCGTCGAGCAAAGGCTTGTGGCTCTGGGCGCCCGGCCCGGCCAGGAGCTCGTCCAACGCGATTTGTATTTTGCCCACCCGGCGCGACTTTTCCGAGTCCGACGAAGTGCTGCGGATTCGCCGCACGGGCGAGCAGAACCGCGTTACCTACAAAGGGCCGAAGATCGATCGCCTGACCAAGACCCGCCGCGAGATCGAAGTGGGGCTCGCGCCCGGCGACGGGGCGGCCCGCGACTTCAAGGAATTGCTCCAGCAGCTCGGCTTTCGTCCGGTGGCCGAGGTCCGCAAGCGGCGGCGCACCTGGCTGCTCGCCTGGCAGGGGTATGAAGTCGAGGCCGCCTTGGACGACGTCGACGAGGTCGGCACGTTCGTCGAGCTGGAGATCATCGCCGACGAGGCGGGCGTCGATGCGGCCCGAGCGAGCCTGGCCACCTTGGCCGCCGAGTTGCCTTTGACCGGCAGCGAACGCCGCAGTTATCTCGAATTGCTGTTGGCCAAAACCGCCGCACCACAAGCGGATTGACGGGCGCGAAGAAGCCTCATTTCGCCGGCCAATTCAGGTGCTTGCGCAAGAAGGCGAACGTGCCCACGCCGTGGATCGTGTGCGGGCCGTCGAAATATTCGATCGTCGGTCCGCTCGGGGATTTTCAGATCGGCATACAGCAGCGCGGACCTTGGCATACTCGTAGGCCACCCACTCGTCGGGCGCCACGCCGTCGCGGTGGCCGCGCTCGACCATGAACGGCCGCGGTGCGATCAGGCCGGCCATCTCGGCGTAGTTGAAGGTGTTGCCCAGGTCGAACTCGAACATCTCGTACTCGCCCGTGGCCACGTAGCTGTACGGCGACGCGCAGTCGAGGCGTTCTTCCAGATCCACTCGTTGAAGTCGGCCGAGCAGATCGACAGGCAATACTGCTCCACAGATCGCCGGCACGCGCATGGCCGTCTTGCCGCCGTACGACAGGCCGTAAAACGCGATCCGCTGCGGATCGACCCCGGCAGCGTGGCCAGCCAGTCGAGGGTCTGCTCGTGCTGCGGCACGATGAACGAGAAGAGCGAAGCTTGCCCAGCGGATTCGCCTTGCGCTGCAAGCGTGCGGAAATCGTCGCTGAAGATATACGGGTTCTGCGGCGCGTAGACGATGAAGCCCGCGTCGGCCAGCCTGGCAGGCGTAGTGGTGATAGGCCGGTTGATCGCTCGTCGGATCGGCCACGTCGCTGCGGCCGGCCTTCGAGCCCGTGCTGGCAGACGACGACCGGCCGGCGCTCGCCGGCTTCATGTCCTTGCGGCAGCAGCAGAATGCCGTAGGCGAACACGTCGGGAAAGACGTCGAGCATCACTTCGTAGCCCGTCTACATTGGGCTCGTCGTAGACTTTCGCGCGTGCGCAGGTTCGGGGAGCAGTCGGCTCGTCGAAGCGGCCGATCACCTCGTCGTAGAAATGTTCGCGATAGGCTCGCGTCGATGTCTGCCATCTGCTCGAGCGTCGCGATTGCACGGTCGGCTTTGGACCAAGTTCGGCCCGCGATGGCTTCGCGGCTTCGCGGAGCAAGTGCTGGGTGTAGTCGGCGAGTCTGCGTCGAACTAGCCGCTTCTAGCCGCGACGGCCGGATCGAACTGCTCGCGCAGCGTGCGTCGGCGAGCTCCCGCGAGGAGCCAAGTTTGGCCGGCGGCTGACAGCGGCCAGAAATTGTCCAGAGCGGCGGCATCGTCGCCGGCAGGCCCTGGCCGACGTCGCTCGGCGACGAGTTCGCAGGCGCCGGGGCATGGCGAGTCCAGCCGATCAGCGTCTGCGGCCCGATCCAGCGCGCGCTTGCACGTTGCCAGCTGGGCGTCGTCAAGCCGGCCGGGCGCGGCGCATCGGTCGCGGCCGTCGCCCGGCGCCGGCGGGCCAGCAATCTTCCGGCACCGCGGCAGGCTTCGATCACCAGTGCCCGCGGCGCCGACGAGCGTGGCCAACTCGGCGTCGCCGAACTCGTCGAGCAAGCCCCAGACGTTGCGATAGATCGGCTCCTGCCAGACGTCTTGTCGCGAGTCGAAATAGCCGCTCACCAGCGCCGCTCGATGCGCGCGTCGAGCGCCGCCGCGTACAAGGCCATCAGCCCGCCTTCGCCGTAGCCGGCGACGCCGATGCGGCCGCGTGTCTGGCCGCCCGATCGTGCGCGAACCAATCGACCGCCGCCAGGATTTTCTGCACCTCGTAGCCGATGATGTGCCGGCCCATTTCGAATGCCTGCCGGTAGATAAATTCGCGGTGCGGCTGATTCGTTCGTCCGCGGAGCCAACCGCCGCGATGACAGTGTCGAGCGCGATCGATTAACGTGGGGATCAATACCCGGCAGCCGCTTTCGGCCAGGCGGCGGGCGAATTGCGATTCCGGCGCCAGATGCCCGGCGTCAGGCCGGCCAACTGTCTCGGGCGTCTGATCGGCGTCGGGAACGGCGATCACGTCGGCCATCGCGCTTGCGCCCGGTGGCACCAGCAAGAAGCCTTCGCTCGTCACTCCCCGCACGACGGGCCAGCGAACCGCAAATGCTTCGAACTGCTCGCACTTCGCCCGACCAAGGCCGTGTGGGAAGTCGGTGGCGACATATTCTAGCGCGTCGGCTTTAACGCGCGGATCGGCGGCGCCGATGATCTTGGCCAGCTGCTGGCGGTTCGCGGCCACCGAGCGGCCATGTATTTTTCGTGCGACGATACAGTCGCGCTGCCAGTGTCTGCTCGCGGCGGGCGACCGACTGCGGCGATCTGGCGAAGCAGGAACCGTCGATGCCGGCCACCATTTGCTCGGCCAGATCCCCTTGCAGCTCGAGCGGTCCAGTGCCCGGCAGCGGCTCGGCCGCGCTGGCGAGCGACAAACCGGCCGCAAGAAGTCCAGACGAGAATCAGCCACAGCGAGCGCGTCATTGCCAGGTTCCTCAGATACAAGTGCCGGCAGGGGGACAGACGTCCGTTTTTTAGATCCGCTGCGGGGCCGTTGCAATCTTTTCCGGGTCATTCCGCCGGCAAAAAATGTCTCGCCCACAGCGCGGCTGTCGATCGGTTGCGGCCGGCCGCGTTGCGGAGCGAAAAAATGCAACGCATAATGACCGCTCCGCGATGACCCGGACTGACACCGATCACTCCCCAAGGAAATCCATCATGAGCCGGCCGGACGAAATCGAAACGCGCACCTTCCTGAAAATCGCCGCCACCGGGGCCGCGACCGCCAGCCTGGTGGCGCGCTGCGCGTGGGCGGCGTCGCCGCTGCGCCGACGCCGAATCCGGCCAAGATCCGAAAGTCGCTCAAGTTCGGCATGGTGCAACGGTCGGGCTCGCTGCTGGAAAAATTCAAAATGCTCAAAGAAGTCGGCTTCGACGGCGCCGAACTCGACAGCCCCACGGAGTTCGACAAGAAAGAAATCCTCCGGGCTCGCGACGAAACCGGCCTGGTCATCAACGGCACGGTCGACAACGTGCATTGGAACCAGCCGCTATCGAGTCCCGATTCGGCGGTCCGGGCCCGCGGGGTCGAGGCGCTCGAAGATGGCCCTGCGCGAAACCAAGGAGTTCGGCGGCACCAGCGTGCTGCTCGTGCCCGCCGTGGTAAACAAGCAGGTCTCGTACGACCAGGCCTACGCCCGTTCGCAGGAAGAAATCCGCAAGGCGATTCCCGTGGCCGAAGAGACGGGAGTGAAGATCGCCTTGGAGAATGTCTGGAACAACTTTCTGGTCAGCCCCCTGGAGACCGCCCGCTACATCGACGAATTCCAGTCGCCGCTGGTCGTGGCGCATTTCGACGTGGGCAACGTGCTGCGTTACGGCTGGCCGGAGCAATGGATCCGCATTCTCGGCCCGCGGGTGTTCAAGCTCGACATCAAGGAATACAGCCTCAAGAAGGCCAACGAAGAAGGCATGGGCAAGGGCTTTGGCGTCGAGCTTTTGGAAGGCGACTGCGACTGGCCGGCGGTGATGAAGGCACTCGCCGACATCGGTTACACCGGCTGGGCGGCGGCCGAGATTCCCGGCGGCGGCCGCGAGCGGATGGAGCTGATCTCCAAGAACATGGACCGGATTTTGGCGAGTTAGTGCAGTGCCGCATCGCTAAAACGCGGACGGCCCATCGGGGTTCGCGGCCACGATAACGCGATAAGGCTTGTTGGCTTTATAAAGTTCAAGGCGGTCGCGAAGATCCTGTTGTCCGGCGCAAGAGCTATCGCCTCGGCTTGCACTTCGACCGCGCGTTTGAAATCGCCTTGCTCGGCGTACGCGGCCGCCAGGCAATCGAGCGCCACCAGCTCTTGCGCCGGGTAAGCTCGCAGGCCTTAGTCGCGTGGGTCACCGCTGAAGCCCCATCGCGGAGCTGCGGATTGGGGCAAACGGCTCTGACTCTCGCCAGTGCGCCCAGCGCTACATAGTCGTCCGGCGCTAGCCGAATCGCCTCGGTCAAGTCGGCAGCGGTGCGCGGATAGTCGCCCGCTTCGGCCAGCGTTCCGCCCCGCCACGACAGGGCCCTACCATGCGCTTGCGCCATGTCGGGCGCCCCGCCGTTTGGTTTACGAGCGTATCGAAGTCGGCCAGGGCCTTGTCAAAGTCGCGCTTCCTCCCGTATGCCTTCGCCCGCATCATCAACACGTCTCCCCGGTCCGGGCTAATGTCGAGGGCCGCGCTAAAGTCAGCAATTGCCTGATCGTATTCCCCCAGCTCGAAGTGCGCGCTCCCGCGCAAGAGATAAGCCATGCCTTCCTGAGGACGCAATTTGATCGCCGCATCGAAGTCCTGGATTGCCGGAGCCAGCCTGTGAAGTTTGGCCAGGCATACGCCGCGGTTGTAATAGCCGTCCGCTGCATCCGGGCTGAGCCGGATCTGCGCATCGAAATCGCGCAGTGCCTCGTCAATGCGACCCAGTTGCGCCAGAACCTGCCCACGATTCCGGTAACTGTCGACCCAGGATGGATTGAGGCGCAGAGCCTCGCTGTAATCCTTGATGGCCTCGTCAAAGCGGTCGCTTTTGGAATACGCAAGTCCACGAACGTGGTGCAGGCCCGGAAAACCAGGATCGACCTCCAGGCCCGCATCGCAATCCGCGATCGCCTTGTCCAGATCGCGCTTCTTGATCCAAGCCATCGCACGAAAGCCGTAGGCGGTGGCAAGGGTCGGATCAATGCGGATCGCGGCGGTGTAATCTTCGATGGCTTTGTCATACTCGCCCCGCGCAAGCCACGCAGCGCCGCGGCAATTGAGTGCTTCTGTATTCGTCGGCGTGACTTGCAGTGCGGTGGTGTAGTATGCGGTTGCGTCTTCCGACCTCAGCGCGTAGTCCTCGTGGATCCAAAGGCCGCCGACAAGGATTCGGTTGCCGTCAATTTTCTCAATCGGCCCAGCGGGATAAGTCCGGCTCAGATCGATACGCCCGTTATTGGCAGCATCGCGAGCGTCAAGCTTCAGAAGAATCTCTTGGCCGACTTGGAATTCCGCAGCCAATGCCGCGACACAGGGCGTCCAGCTCAACATCAGGGCGACGGCAACCTTGGCACGTTTCATACTGGCCCTCCTCTTCAGCGCGAGGTTTGCTCGGCCCTCGGCCCATTGCGGAACCGACCTGGGGCTTCCGCCAGCAGTGTCTGGGTTCTGCGGCCCAGTGGTCAAGACCAGTCGAGCCGGCGCGGCCGTGCCCATCGCTGCGCATGCGGGCCGGCAGGCTCATCCCCCCAGCCGATCCAAGGCCGGCAGCGGATACTGAGCCGACGGCGTATGCTGCTCGCGCATCAGCCGCTCCAGCCGCTCGACAACGTCCGCACGTTGGGCCGACACGTCGCGCTGTTCGCCGGGGTCGTCGGCCAGGCTGTAAAGCCGCACGCGCAGGTCGGGCTCGGTCTTGCCGTCCCGCGGCAGCAGGTTCTGCCGAATCGCTTTCCAATCGCCGATGCGGACCGATTGCTGCCCGCCGTCGTTGGGATACTCGCGATACAGAAACGTCCGCGGCCGGCTGGTCCTGGCCCAGCAGCGTCGGCGCGAAGCTGACGCCGTCCAGGCCCGGGGGCAAGTCGCCTTGTCGCCGACGAGCTCGAGCAAGCGTTGGGCACCAGTCCTCGGCGCCGATCGACGCAGTCGGACGATTTGCCGGCGGCGATCTTTGCCGCGTCCAGCGGACGATGCACGGGACGCGCATGCCCCCT
Source organism: uncultured Planctomycetia bacterium (assembly GCA_963699445.1). GTDB lineage: Bacteria > Planctomycetota > Planctomycetia > Pirellulales > PALSA-1355 > CAWCAX01. Next base: position 103,945 of record CAVOTX010000006.1, on the reverse strand, counting down.
TCGTAGAGCGAACCCTTTTTGCCCGCGCAGCTTGCCGGCCGACTGGAAGAATTCGGTGTCGGCGCCGCCGGCCTGGCTGGCGCGGCCCATTGTCGGACGTGAAGACGAAGATCGTTTGCTCGGCGAGCCCCAGCTCGGTCCAAGCCTGCATCAGCCGCCCGACGTCGCGATCCATCCGCGTGATCATCGCCGCATAGGCCGCCCGGGGCGCGGCATGCGGCGCGATAACCCTGGCCGCCGGGATACGGCGGGTCGGGCCATTGGCCGCGGTATTCGGCGAGCGAATCGTCGGGCACCTGCAGGGCCACGTGCGGCGCGGTCGTCGGATAGTACAGAAAGAACGGCTCCCCGGCATGCTGTCGAATGAAGCCAGGGCCCGCTCGGCCAGCCGATCGGGAACGTAGTCGGTGCCGACGAATCGCCGGTAACTGGCCGGATCGTTCCAGTCGGTCCTGGGCAGAACTTCTGGTGCACGTCGATCGGCGGATTGTCGAGCGGCAACCTGCTGGCCGTCTTCGAAGATGAACGTGCGGATAGTAGTTGTGGGCATGCCATTGGTCGAGGTAGCCGGAGAACTGATCGAAGCCGTGCCGCAGCGGATCGCCGGTCGAGCCGGGCCCGCCCAGCCCCCACTTGCCGAAGCCGGCCGTGGCATAACCGCGCGCCTTGAACACTCGGCCAGCGTGCGCGTGTCGGCCGGAATGGGAATCTGGCCGGTCGTCTCGCGCGGCCGGCCCCTGGCGCAGTATCGCGATTGTCGCGCAGATAAGGCATGGCCCGGATGCCGGCCGGTCATCAGCACGCACCGCGACGGCGCGCAGACGGCCGAGCCGGCATAGTATTGCGTGAAGCCGCATTCCCTCGGCGGCCAGCCGGTCGATGTTAGGCGTCTTGATCCGCTTCTGGCCGTAGCAGCCGAGGTCGCCATAGCCCAGGTCGTCGGCCATGATGAATACGATATTTGGTCTGCTCGGCTGTTCGGTAACCTCTGCGGCCAGTACGTGGCTCTTGGGTTGGCAGCCGGCAACCAGTGCGATGGTCAGCGCAGTGATGCCACGCAGCCACTGGGCACGCCATACGGGGCCTCGCGGCGCGCGGTCAATTCTCGTTCAACGGGCATGGCAACCTCGACGCAGCACAATATCGCCAGCGAGCACGGCATTTCAGGCAATATCCCCCGACTGACACGCCAGGTCAACTTTCTTGTACCCAGTGGAGCCAGGGGACGGCCGCGCTGCCAACGACGCAAACCGCATGGATCGGACTGGCGACTTGCGGCATTTCAGGCGAATGATTGAATTCGGGCTACTGCTGTCCGCCAGCAGGCCGCTTTCAATCCAGCTGAAAACAGCTTGCCCCGACTTCTACGTCCGTCGCGGGTCGTCAGCCAGATGGATCTTGGCTGGGCACGCGTTCGACCGCGCTGGGCGAATCCTACCGCCAGGCCCGCTTCCGCTGCCGGGCTGAGCGCTGGGCGGCCAAGGCGACAATCGGCACAGCCCCAAGATCCACGATGCCGGTTCGGGCACAGCGGCAGAAACGATCGTAATCGTCCCGACCGTGCTGCTGAACGCATAAAAAGTTTGGCCTTCGCCGTTGAAAGAAAATCCAGTATTGGGATTTGACGTGCCGGTCGGATCGGAAGTCGGCACAAGGCTAACCTGGAACGTGTCGCCAACCGCGGGCGGCGCACCGGTCGCGGTCGTCAACGGCAACAGCGCCAAGAGCGTGCCGTTGCTGACGCTGGACAGCGTGACGTTCGCTCCGTTATTCGTTGAATCGCCGCCGAAGGCAGTGTCGTTGGGATAGCTGGTGGTGGTAATGTTCGACAACAGAGCCAACGGGACAGATTGATCGAAACTATTGCCCGCAAACACGTAGGGTGGACTCACCGAATTGAACGTGGTGCTCGATGGATCGACCGCCGGATTGAACGCCAGGAACGTGTTCGTTCCGGCGCCGCGAGTGATGACGAACTCGAAACTGGTTGTACCCACTTGGTCGGCCGCATTGCTGCTGATGTAAACGGGCAAGAGCCCACTGGTCGAGCCAACCGGCAGATCGAGGTTGCCGACGGTGACCAGAACGTCCGCCTGCGCCGTCGCAACGAACATCACCAGTGCAAGCACACAAGTTGAATATCTGGTTTTCAATTCCTGTTCCTCTTCCGCAAGCAGGGATGGATGTCCGCGGGATTCATCGCGCTGGCCCCGGCCCTCAGGGCGGGCCGGAAAACAAAAAAACCCGCATCCCTCCGCTCCGCTGAGCAGAAAGATCGGGCAAGTTGTTCGTCGTGTGATTAGCGAATCCAGAGTGCTTCGGGCCGGCGCTCAACGCTATCCTGGCCCCGCCGGGCCATCATCAAATTCACTCTTATGTTAGCCACGTCAGGCGACCAATACAAGCTTCCGTTGGCCAAAAATCGGCCGCCGTTCTGCAGCCGTGTTGCGCCGCGGCGGCTCTGGAAAAACGGCCGCGATGAACCTGCTGACCGAAGCCTGGCTGTTGTCGCAAGCTGATTATTGCTCATTAGTTACGTCATCAGTTACGTCATCGCCCGGGACATTCCCCCCCAAGCACCGCTCAACGCCTCGTTGGTTTGGCGATCAATCGTCCAGCGGCAAGCCGGCCACCAATTGGCGACCGGCAGCCAAGGACTTCGCGGCCAACAAACGATCGTTGGACGTCACCGAGCCGGCGCCGTTGATGTCGGCGTTGAGCAGCGGGTTCTGCGCCGTGGCGGTTTGGCCAACCGCAGCGGCGATCGCGCTGATATCGGCCTCGGACAGCGTGCCGATCAGGTTGCCGTTGACCGTGGCTCCGCTGGTCGTCGGCCCGCCCGCGGCGTTGCCGATCACGTCTCCAAACAACCGGTAGAAGGTCTCCGTCGTATTCAGACCGCCCGTATTGATCATCAGCTTGTAATAGCCATCGTCGGCAGTCAAAGCCGCCCAGTTGGCGAGCGAGTTGGGCAGGTTCTCGCTGCCGCCGATCCCGCCGGCGCCAAAATCGATTTCCATCACCTTGTCCACCAGGCTGATCTTGCCCGTCAGGTTGATGGAAGCGATCGGCGTCACGCCATTCAGGGCGAACTGTTCCAGCGTCACGGTGCTGGTGTTCAGGGTCAGGCTGGAAACCGGCTCGTTGAACGTCACGTCCAGGTAGCGGATGTACGATCGCTCCGAGAGACCATTCTCTACGCTGAATGCAGTGACTTGTGGCGTGACGGGGGCTGCAAAGGTTTGCGTGATCGGCGGAAAAGCCTGCGCCGTGTTCGGAATGCCGTTGCCGTTCGTGCCTTGGATGGAGAACGTGTAGGTGTGAGAACTGCCGTCGCTGAGCCCTTGATAGCTCGCCAGTCCGGAATATACGCCGGCAACCGGCGTGCCGCCGGGAAATTGGCCGATCGTTTGCAACGGACCGCCATCGACCTGCACCGACAGCGTGACGCTGGAAATTCCGCTGCCGCCCGGAGCGCTGGCCGAGTAGGCGATCGCAAAGGTTCCGTTGGCGTTGGCCACGGCCGAGGTGATCTGCGTCGCCGGCGGCGTCAGGTCCGGAACATACGTGCTGGCCTCGATCAGAGTTGGGCTCTTGACCTCCACGTTGCCGGCAAGGTCCGTAGCAATACTGTGGAAGGCATAGGTCGTGCCGCTCTGGGCGGTGAACGTGGCCGTCGGATTCGAGGCCGGCACCGTGGTCCAAAGCGTGAACGGACCGCCATTAGCCGAGTCGTAGATGCTGTAGAAGGCAACCCCTGGTCCGGGAGCCGGATCGCTTCCCGTTACGGTGATCGGAAAACTGAGGGCACTCTGCCGAGGACCCAAGGGGTCGACGTAGCTGACCGGAGGCGGCAGTTGGACGATGGTGACCGTGTCACTGAGGGTAGCGCCGAGCGTGGCATTCGTCGGCGTGCCCAGAGTGACGGTCAACGTAGTATTGGGGCCGTACTTGCCGTCATCGATCGCCGTAAACGTGATCGTCGCGCTGGTCTGGCCGGCCGGAATCACGATCGGGCTGGCCGTCACTCCGCTATAGTTCACGCCGCTGGCGGCCGTGCCGCCGAGCGTGAACGGCACGGTCGTGACCACGCTCGACGCGGCCGAGAGATTCACCGTCACGCTGAACGTGCCACCGTTCTCGTTGATCGACTGCGTGGCATTGGCCAGCGAAACCGTAGGAATGGTCGTGGCCACGCCGCTGATCGCGAACGTGAACGGGGTGGTCGTCGTGGGATCATTCTCGGCGAAGCTGATCGTGGCCGTCCGTGTGCCGCCTGCCGTGGGCGTAAACTGCACCGTGAACGTGGTGTTGCCGCCCACCGCCACCGAACCGCTGGGCTGGCTGGTGACCGTGAAGTCACTGGCGTTCGTGCCCCCAATCGAGACCGTGCCCACCGCCAGCGGAGCCGTGCCGCTGTTGGTGATCGTGTAGGTCTCGCTCAGCGAGGCCCCGCCCAGCGGCGTGCTGCCGAACGCCGTATCGTTGATGGCGCTGGTCGTGCTGGCCCCGTCGCTGATCGGCTGGCTGTTGCCCGTCACGCCGATGTGGGCCGTGGTCGTGGCCACGCCGCTGATCGCGAACGTGAACGGCGTGGTCGTCGTGGGATCGTTCTCGGCGAAGCTGACCGTGGCCGTCCGCGTGCCGCCCGCCGTGGGCGTAAAGTGCACGGTGAACGTCGTGGTCCCACCCACCGCCACCGAACCGCTGGGCTGGCTGGTGACCGTGAAGTCGCCGGCGTTCGTGCCCCCGATCGTGACCGTGCCCACCGTCAAGGGGCGCGTGCCGCTGTTGGTGATCGTGTAGGTCTCGCTCAGCGAGGCGCCGCCGAGCGGCGTACTGCCGAAGGCCGTATCGTTGCTGCCGCTGGTCGTGCTGGCCCCGTCGCTGATCGGCTGGCCGGCTGCCCGTCACGCCGATATGGGCCGTGGTCGTGGCCACGCCGCTAATCGCGAACGTGAACGGCGTGGTCGTCGTGGGATCATTCTCGGCGAAGCTCACCGTCGCCGTCCGCGTGCCGCCCGCCGTGGGGCTAAACTGCACGGTGAACGTCGTGGTCCCACCCACCGCCACCGAACCGGCCGGCTGGCTGGTGACCGTGAAGTCACTGGCGTTCGTGCCCCCGATCGAGACCGTGCCCACCGCCAGCGGAGCCGTGCCGCTGTTGGTGATCGTGTAGGTCTCGCTCAGCGAGGCCCCGCCCAGCGGCGTGCTGCCGAACGCCGTGTCGTTGGTGGCGCTGGTCGTGGTCGCCCCGTCCGCAATCGGCTGCCCGGTGCCCGTCACGCCGATATGGGCCGTGGTCGTGGCCACGCCGCTGATCGCGAACGTGAACGGCGTGGTCGTCGTGGGATCGTTCTCGGCGAAGCTGATCGTGGCCGTCCGCGTGCCGCCCGCCGTGGGCGTAAACTGCACGATGAACGTCGTGCTGCCACCCACCGCCACCGAACCGGCTGGCTGGCTGGTGACCGTGAAGTCACTGGCGTTCGTGCCCCCGATCGAGACCGTGCCCACCGCCAGCGGAGCCGTGCCGCTGTTGGTGATCGTGTAGGTCTCGCTCAGCGAGGCCCCGCCCAGCGGCGTGCTGCCGAACGCCGTATCGTTGATGGCGCTGGTCGTGGTCGCCCCGTCGCTGATCGGCTGGCTGTTGCCCGTCACGCCGATGTGGGCCGTGGTCGTGGCCACGCCACTGATCGCGAACGTGAACGGCGTGGTCGCCGTGGGATCATTCTCGGCGAAGCTGACCGTGGCCGTGCGGCGTGCCGCCCGCCGTGGGCGTAAACTGCACGATGAACGTCGTGCTGCCGCCCACCGCCACCGAACCGCTGGGCTGGCTGGTGACCGTGAAGTCGCCGGCGTTCGTGCCCCCGATCGTGACCGTGCCCACCGTCAAGGGCGCCGTGCCGCTGTTGGTGATCGTGTAGGTCTCGCTCAGCGAGGCCCCGCCCAGCGGCGTACTGCCGAAGGCCGTGTCGTTCGTGCCGCTGGTCGTGCTGGCCCCGTCGCTGATCGCCTGGCCGGCGCCCGTCACGCCGATATGGGCCGTGGTCGTGGCCACGCCGCTAATCGCGAACGTGAACGGCGTGGTCGTCGTGGGATCATTCTCGGCGAAGCTGACCGTGGCCGTCCGCGTGCCGCCCGCCGTGGGCGTAAAGTGCACGGTGAACGTCGTGGTCCCACCCACCGCCACCGAACCGCTGGGCTGGCTGGTGACCGTGAAGTCACTGGCGTTCGTGCCCCCGATCGAGACCGTGCCCACCGCCAGCGGAGCCGTGCCGCTGTTGGTGATCGTGTAGGTCTCGCTCAGCGAGGCTCCGCCCAGCGGCGTGCTGCCGAACGCCGTGTCGTTGGTGGCGCTGGTCGTGGTCGCCCCGTCCGCAATCGGCTGCCCGGCGCCCGTCACGCCGATATGGGCCGTGGTCGTGGCCACGCCGCTGATCGCGAACGTGAACGGCGTGGTCGTCGTGGGATCATTCTCGGCGAAGCTCACCGTCGCCGTCCGCGTGCCGCCGGCCGTGGGCGTAAACTGCACCGTGAACGTGGTGTTGCCGCCCACCGCCACCGAACCGCTGGGCTGGCTGGTGACCGTGAAATCGCTGGCATTGCTGCCCCCGATCGAGACTGTGCCGACCGCCAGCGGAGCCGTGCCGCTGTTGGTGATCGTGTAGGTCTCGCTCAGCGAGGCCCCGCCCAGCGGCGTACTGCCGAAGGCCGTATCGTTGCTGCCGCTGGTCGTGCTGGCCCCGTCGCTGATCGGCTGACTGCTGCCGGTGACGCCGATGTGGGCCGTGGTCGTGGCCACGCCGCTGATCGCGAACGTGAATGGACTGCTCGCGGTGGGATCGTTCTCGGCGAAGCTGACCGTGGCCGTCCGCGTGCCGCCGGCCGTGGGCGTAAACTGCACGGTGAACGTGGTGTTGCCGCCCACCGCCACCGAACCGGCCGGCTGGCTGGTGACCGTGAAGTCACTGGCGTTCGTGCCCCCGATCGAGACCGTGCCCACCGTCAAGGGCGCCGTGCCGCTGTTGGTGATCGTGTAGGTCTCGCTCAGCGAGGCTCCGTTCAGCGGCGTGCTGCCGAACGCCGTGTCGTTGGTGGCGCTGGTCGTGGTCGCCCCGTCCGCAATCGGCTGCCCGGCGCCCGTCACGCCGATATGGGCCGTGGTCGTGGCCACGCCGCTGACCGCGAACGTGAACGGCGTGGTCGTCGTGGGATCGTTCTCGGCGAAGCTGACCGTGGCCGTCCGCGTGCCGCCGGCCGTGGGCGTAAAGTGCACGGTGAACGTCGTGCTGCCGCCCACCGCCACCGAACCGGCCGGCTGGCTGGTGACCGTGAAGTCGCCCGCATTGGTGCCGCCGATCGAGACCGTGCCCACCGCCAGCGGAGCCGTGCCGCTGTTGGTGATCGTGTAGGTCTCGCTCAGCGAGGCCCCGCCGAGCGGCGTGCTGCCGAACGCCGTGTCGTTCGTGCCGCTGGTCGTCGTCGCCCCATCGCTGATCGCCTGGCCGCCACCGGTCACGCCGATATGGGCCGTGGTCGTGGCCACGCCGCTGATCGCGAATGTGAATGGACTGCTCGCGGTGGGATCGTTCTCGGCGAAGCTGACCGTGGCCGTCCGCGTGCCGCCGGACGTGGGCGTAAACTGCACGGTGAACGTGGTGGTCCCGCCCACCGCCACCGAACCGCTCGGCTGGCTGGTGACCGTGAAGTCGCCGGCATTGGTGCCCCCGATCGAGACCGTGCCCACCGCCAGCGGAGCCGTGCCGCTGTTGGTGATCGTGTAGGTCTCGCTCAGCGAGGCTCCGCCCAGCGGCGTGCTGCCGAACGCCGTGTCGTTCGTGCCGCTGGTCGTGCTGGCCCCATCGCTGATCGGCTGACTGTTGCCGGTGACGCCGATGTGGGCCGTGGTCGTGGCCACGCCGCTGATCGCGAACGTGAACGGCGTAGTCGTCGTGGGATCATTCTCGGCGAAGCTGACCGTGGCCGTGCGCGTGCCGCCGGCCGTGGGCGTAAACTGCACCGTGAACGTGGTGTTGCCGCCCACCGCCACCGAGGCCGCCGGCTGGCTGGTGACCGTGAAGTCGCCGGCATTGGTGCCCCCGATCGTGACCGTGCCCACCGTCAGCGGAGCCGTGCCGCTGTTGGTGATCGTGTAGGTCTCGCTCAGCGAGGCCCCGCCCAGCGGCGTGCTGCCGAACGCCGTGTCGTTGGTGGCGCTGGTCGTGGTCGCCCCGTCGCTGATCGGCTGGCCGGCGCCCGTCACGCCGATATGGGCCGTGGTCGTGGCCACGCCGCTAATCGCGAACGTGAACGGCGTGGTCGTCGTGGGATCGTTCTCGGCAAAGCTGACCGTGGCCGTCCGTGTGCCGCCGGCCGTGGGCGTAAACTGCACCGTGAACGTGGTGTTGCCGCCCACCGCCACCGAACCGGCCGGCTGGCTGGTGACCGTGAAGTCACTGGCGTTCGTGCCCCCGATCGTGACCGTGCCCACCGTCAGCGGAGCCGTGCCGCTGTTGGTGATCGTGTAGGTCTCGCTCAGCGAGGCCCCGCCCAGCGGCGTGCTGCCGAACGCCGTGTCGTTCGTGCCGCTGGTCGTGCTGGCCCCATCGCTGATCGGCTGGCTGTTGCCGGTGACACCGATATGGGCCGTGGTCGTGGCCACGCCGCTAATCGCGAACGTGAACGGCGTGGTCGTCGTGGGATCGTTCTCGGCGAAGCTGATCGTGGCCGTCCGTGTGCCGCCTGCCGTGGGCGTAAACTGCACCGTGAACGTGGTGTTGCCGCCCACCGCCACCGAACCGCTGGGCTGGCTGGTGACCGTGAAGTCACTGGCGTTCGTGCCCCCGATCGAGACCGTGCCCACCGCCAGCGGAGCCGTGCCGCTGTTGGTGATCGTGTAGGTCTCGCTCAGCGAGGCCCCGCCCAGCGGCGTGCTGCCGAACGCCGTGTCGTTCGTGCCGCTGGTCGTGCTGGCCCCATCGCTGATCGGCTGGCTGTTGCCGGTGACACCGATATGGGCCGTGGTCGTGGCCACGCCGCTGATCGCGAACGTGAACGGCGTGGTCGTCGTGGGATCATTCTCGGCGAAGCTGATCGTGGCCGTCCGTGTGCCGCCTGCCGTGGGCGTAAACTGCACCGTGAACGTGGTGTTGCCGCCCACCGCCACCGAACCGCTGGGCTGGCTGGTGACCGTGAAGTCACTGGCGTTCGTGCCCCCGATCGAGACCGTGCCCACCGCCAGCGGAGCCGTGCCGCTGTTGGTGATCGTGTAGGTCTCGCTCAGCGAGGCTCCGCCCAGCGGCGTGCTGCCGAAGGCCGTGTCGTTGGTGGCGCTGGTCGTGCTGGCCCCGTCGCTGATCGGCTGACTGTTGCCGGTGACGCCGATGTGGGCCGTGGTCGTGGCCACGCCGCTGATCGCGAACGTGAACGGCGTGGTCGTCGTGGGATCATTCTCGGCGAAGCTGACCGTGGCCGTGCGCGTGCCGCCCGCCGTGGGCGTAAACTGCACGATGAACGTCGTGCTGCCGCCCACCGCCACCGAACCGGCCGGCTGGCTGGTGACCGTGAAGTCGCCGAGATTGGTCCCGCCAATCGAGACCGTGCCCACCGCCAGCGGAGCCGTGCCGCTGTTGGTGATCGTGTAGGTCTCGCTCAGCGAGGCCCCGCCCAGCGGCGTACTGCCGAAGGCCGTATCGTTCGTGCCGCTGGTCGTGGTGGCCCCGTCGCTGATCGGCTGACTGTTGCCGGTGACGCCGATGTGGGCCGTGGTCGTGGCCACGCCGCTAATCGCGAACGTGAACGGCGTGGTCGTCGTGGGATCGTTCTCGGCGAAGCTGACCGTGGCGCTACGGGTGCCGCCGGCCGTGGGCGTAAACTGCACGGTGAACGTCGTGGTCCCACCCACCGCCACCGAACCGGCCGGCTGGCTGGTGACCGTGAAGTCACTGGCGTTCGTCCCGCCAATCGAGACCGTGCCCACCGCCAGCGGAGCTGTGCCGCTGTTGGTGATCGTGTAGGTCTCGCTCAGCGAGGCCCCGCCGAGCGGCGTACTGCCGAAGGCCGTATCGTTGCTGCCGCTGGTCGTGGTGGCCCCGTCGCTGATCGGCTGGCCGGCGCCCGTCACGCCGATATGGGCCGTGGTCGTGGCCACGCCGCTAATCGCGAACGTGAACGGCGTGGTCGTCGTGGGATCATTCTCGGCGAAGCTCACCGTCGCCGTCCGCGTGCCGCCCGCCGTGGGGCTAAACTGCACGGTGAACGTCGTGGTCCCACCCACCGCCACCGAACCGGCCGGCTGGCTGGTGACCGTGAAGTCGCCGGCGTTCGTGCCCCCGATCGAGACCGTGCCCACCGCCAGCGGAGCCGTGCCGCTGTTGGTGATCGTGTAGGTCTCGCTCAGCGAGGCCCCGCCCAGCGGCGTGCTGCCGAACGCCGTGTCGTTGGTGGCGCTGGTCGTGGTCGCCCCGTCCGCAATCGGCTGCCCGGCGCCCGTCACGCCGATATGGGCCGTGGTCGTGGCCACGCCGCTGATCGCGAACGTGAACGGCGTGGTCGTCGTGGGATCGTTCTCGGCGAAGCTGATCGTGGCCGTCCGCGTGCCGCCCGCCGTGGGCGTAAACTGCACGATGAACGTCGTGCTGCCACCCACCGCCACCGAACCGGCTGGCTGGCTGGTGACCGTGAAGTCACTGGCGTTCGTGCCCCCGATCGTGACGGTGCCCACCGCCAGCGGAGCTGTGCCGCTGTTGGTGATCGTGTAGGTCTCGCTCAGCGAGGCCCCGCCCAGCGGCGTGCTGCCGAACGCCGTGTCGTTGGTGGCGCTGGTCGTGGTCGCCCCATCGCTGATCGGCTGACTGTTGCCCGTCACGCCGATGTGGGCCGTGGTCGTGGCCACGCCACTGATCGCGAACGTGAACGGCGTGGTCGCCGTGGGATCATTCTCGGCGAAGCTGACCGTGGCCGTGCGCGTGCCGCCCGCCGTGGGCGTAAACTGCACGATGAACGTCGTGCTGCCGCCCACCGCCACCGAACCGGCCGGCTGGCTGGTGACCGTGAAGTCGCCGGCGTTCGTGCCCCCGATCGAGACCGTGCCCACCGTCAAGGGCGCTGTGCCGCTGTTGGTGATCGTGTAGGTCTCGCTCAGCGAGGCCCCGCCCAGCGGCGTACTGCCGAAGGCCGTGTCGTTCGTGCCGCTGGTCGTGCTGGCCCCGTCGCTGATCGCCTGGCCGGCGCCCGTCACGCCGATATGGGCCGTGGTCGTGGCCACGCCGCTGATCGCGAACGTGAACGGCGTGGTCGTCGTGGGATCATTCTCGGCGAAGCTGACCGTGGCCGTCCGCGTGCCGCCCGCCGTGGGCGTAAAGTGCACGGTGAACGTCGTGGTCCCACCCACCGCCACCGAACCGCTGGGCTGGCTGGTGACCGTGAAGTCACTGGCGTTCGTGCCCCCGATCGAGACCGTGCCCACCGCCAGCGGAGCCGTGCCGCTGTTGGTGATCGTGTAGGTCTCGCTCAGCGAGGCTCCGCCCAGCGGCGTGCTGCCGAACGCCGTGTCGTTGGTGGCGCTGGTCGTGGTCGCCCCGTCCGCAATCGGCTGCCCGGCGCCCGTCACGCCGATATGGGCCGTGGTCGTGGCCACGCCGCTGATCGCGAACGTGAACGGCGTGGTCGTCGTGGGATCATTCTCGGCGAAGCTCACCGTCGCCGTCCGCGTGCCGCCGGCCGTGGGCGTAAACTGCACCGTGAACGTGGTGTTGCCGCCCACCGCCACCGAACCGCTGGGCTGGCTGGTGACCGTGAAATCGCTGGCATTGCTGCCCCCGATCGAGACTGTGCCGACCGCCAGCGGAGCCGTGCCGCTGTTGGTGATCGTGTAGGTCTCGCTCAGCGAGGCCCCGCCCAGCGGCGTACTGCCGAAGGCCGTATCGTTGCTGCCGCTGGTCGTGCTGGCCCCGTCGCTGATCGGCTGACTGCTGCCGGTGACGCCGATGTGGGCCGTGGTCGTGGCCACGCCGCTGATCGCGAACGTGAATGGACTGCTCGCGGTGGGATCGTTCTCGGCGAAGCTGACCGTGGCCGTCCGCGTGCCGCCGGCCGTGGGCGTAAACTGCACGGTGAACGTGGTGTTGCCGCCCACCGCCACCGAACCGGCCGGCTGGCTGGTGACCGTGAAGTCGCCCGCATTGGTGCCGCCGATCGAGACCGTGCCCACCGCCAGCGGAGCCGTGCCGCTGTTGGTGATCGTGTAGGTCTCGCTCAGCGAGGCCCCGCCGAGCGGCGTGCTGCCGAACGCCGTGTCGTTCGTGCCGCTGGTCGTCGTCGCCCCATCGCTGATCGCCTGGCCGCCACCGGTCACGCCGATATGGGCCGTGGTCGTGGCCACGCCGCTGATCGCGAATGTGAATGGACTGCTCGCGGTGGGATCGTTCTCGGCGAAGCTGACCGTGGCCGTCCGCGTGCCGCCGGACGTGGGCGTAAACTGCACGGTGAACGTGGTGGTCCCGCCCACCGCCACCGAACCGCTCGGCTGGCTGGTGACCGTGAAGTCGCCCGCATTGGTGCCGCCGATCGAGACCGTGCCCACCGCCAGCGGAGCCGTACCGCTGTTGGTGATCGTGTAGGTCTCGCTCAGCGAGGCCCCGTTCAGCGGCGTGCTGCCGAACGCCGTGTCGTTCGTGGCGCTGGTCGTGGTCGCCCCATCGCTGATCGCCTGGCCGCCACCGGTCACGCCGATCTGGGCCGTGGTCGTGGCCACGCCGCTGACCGCGAACGTGAACGGCGTAGTCGTCGTGGGATCATTCTCGGCGAAGCTGACCGTGGCCGTGCGCGTGCCACCGGCCGTGGGCGTAAACTGCACGGTGAACGTGGTGGTCCCGCCCACCGCCACCGTACCGCTCGGCGGGCTGGTGACCGTGAAGTCGCCCGCATTGGTGCCGCCAATCGTGACCGTGCCCAAGGTCAAGGCCGCCGTGCCGCTGTTGGTGATCGTGTAGGTCTCGCTCAGCGAGGCCCCGTTCAGCGGCGTGCTGCCGAACGCCGTGTCGTTCGTGGCGCTGGTCGTGGTCGCCCCATCGCTGATCGCCTGGCCGCCACCGGTCACGCCGATATGGGCCGTGGTCGTGGCCACGCCGCTGATCGCGAACGTGAATGGACTGCTCGCGGTGGGATCGTTCTCGGCGAAGCTGACCGTGGCCGTCCGCGTGCCGCCGGACGTGGGCGTAAACTGCACGGTGAACGTGGTGGTCCCGCCCACCGCCACCGTACCGCTCGGCGGGCTGGTGACCGTGAAGTCGCCCGCATTGGTGCCGCCAATCGTGACCGTGCCCAAGGTCAAGGCCGCCGTGCCGCTGTTGGTAATCGTGTAGGTCTCGCTCAGCGATGGCCCGCCCAGCGACGTGCTGCCGAAGGCCGTGTCGTTCGTGGCGCTGGTCGTCGTGGCCCCGTCGCTGATCGGCTGGCCGCCACCGGTGACGCCGATATGGGCCGTGGTCGTGGCCACGCCGCTGATCGCGAACGTGAATGGACTGCTCGCGGTGGGATCGTTCTCGGCGAAGCTGACCGTGGCCGTCCGCGTGCCGCCGGCCGTGGGCGTAAACTGCACCGTGAACGTGGTGTTGCCACCCACCGCCACTGAACCGGCTGGCTGGCTGGTGACCGTGAAGTCGCCGGCGTTCGTGCCCCCGATCGTGACCGTGCCCACCGCCAGCGGAGCCGTGCCGCTGTTGGTGATCGTGTAGGTCTCGCTCAGCGAGGCTCCGCCCAGCGGCGTGCTGCCGAACGCCGTGTCGTTCGTGCCGCTGGTCGTGCTGGCCCCATCGCTGATCGGCTGACTGTTGCCGGTGACGCCGATGTGGGCCGTGGTCGTGGCCACGCCGCTAATCGCGAACGTGAACGGCGTGGTCGTCGTGGGATCGTTTTCGGCAAAGCTCACCGTCGCCGTCCGCGTGCCGCCGGCCGTGGGCGTAAAGTGCACGGTGAACGTCGTGCTGCCACCCACCGCCACTGAACCGGCTGGCTGGCTGGTGACCGTGAAGTCGCCGGCGTTCGTGCCCCCGATCGTGACCGTGCCCACCGTCAGCGGAGCCGTGCCGCTGTTGGTGATCGTATAGGTCTCGCTCAGCGAGGCTCCGTTCAGCGGCGTGCTGCCGAACGCCGTGTCGTTCGTGCCGCTGGTCGTGCTGGCCCCGTCGCTGATCGGCTGGCCGGCGCCCGTCACGCCGATGTGGGCCGTGGTCGTGGCCACGCCGCTGACCGCGAACGTGAACGGCGTGGTCGACGTGGGATCGTTCTCGGCGAAGCTGACCGTGGCCGTGCGCGTGCCACCGGCCGTGGGCGTAAACTGCACGATGAACGTCGTGGTCCCACCCACCGCCACCGAACCGGCCGGCTGGCTGGTGACCGTGAAGTCACTGGCATTGGTGCCCCCGATCGAGACCGTGCCCACCGTCAAGGGCGCTGTGCCGCTGTTGGTGATCGTGTAGGTCTCGCTCAGCGAGGCCCCGCCCAGCGGCGTACTGCCGAAGGCCGTATCGTTGCTGCCGCTGGTCGTGGTGGCCCCATCGGCGATCGGCTGCCCGGCGCCCGTCACGCCGATGTGAGCGCTGGTCGTGGCGCCGACCTGGAAACTCATCGTAGCGCCGGAGGCCAGGGGATTTCCGGCCAGATCCGTGATGCCGGAGCCGATGGCCGGAAGCGTCAATTGATAGGTGCCGTCGGCCGTGGTGACGTCAGCCAAATTCCCCAGCGTCCAATTCTGGCCGTCGGTCGAGGTGAGCGTCGCTTCTCCCAGCGGCGTGCTCACGCCGTTGATGGTGAATTGCAGATCGCTCAGGTTGAAGCCGGTGATTGGTTTGCTGAATTGGATTTGCAGCGAGCCGATCGCGCCGGCTTGCGGACCGGGGTTGGTGATGGTCACCGTGGGCGCAGTCGTGTCGACTGTTAGTTCGTTTGGGGTGGAATCGAAGGCGGTTTGATCGCCGGCATTCCAGCCGCTCAGGCTCACGTCGTACGTGCCGGCCGCCAATGCAGGCCCAATGTCACCGCTGGGCAGGCTCCAGGCACCCCCTTCGTTCGACAGGGCGTAGTAGGTTCCGTTGACGCGAGCGGTGAGCCCAACCGTCGGATCGCTGGCGGCACCGTTCAAAGCAGGCGACAGATTGTTCGTGTACTGGCTATTGACGGCGACGCTGAACGGGGGCGCCACGTAGGTGCCGCCCATCGCAAGGCCGCCGGCCGCCGTATTGCCGACCAATTGGAACTGCGCCGGAGACAAAACTGGTGTAGGCGCCGCTGGCGGCCGAGATTTCGCTGCCCGAGGGGCCGGTGCCCTGGAAATACAGCAGGTTGATCGGGTAGTAGCCGGCGGCGGGAAATGCGGCCACGCCGAGCGTGTCGGTTGCGCCGCGGCCCTCGTCATACTCCATCGTGTCGCCGTTATAATCGGTCGCATTGGTGGCGCTGACGAAATTGGCGCCGGTGATGGTCAGTTGGAAACCATCGTCGGTGTTGCCGTCGAAGGTGTAGTCGCCGGCCGAGGGAATGTAAACGCTCCCGTTCGCAACGAGCACATAGTCGTCGATTTCTTCGCTGGCTGAGGTTTGGCCCGGCAGCAGGATGTCGGGCGTAAAGTTGCCCGACCCGGCGCCCGACTGGCCGGCTCCGTAGTTGATCACTTGCGGCGTAAGCGTCTGCGCCGAGAGTTGATCGGCGGGGGTATTGGCCAGAGTCTGTGCCTCGGCCAGATTGGCGATGGTGCCGTTCGAGGATTCGAAAGCCGCCGTGCTCTGGTAATACTGGACCGTCCAGCCGGTCGTCGTGCCGGCGGCAGTGCTCGTCAACTCAGAGAGCGCGACTCCGGCCAAAGTGACGATGTTGCTGGCAGTGAGCGTGAAGCCGTTGCTGCCGAGCGTCGAGGTCGTCAACACGACCGACGCGCCGTCGGACTGACGCACTGCCGAACTGATCGTTACGCCCTGGATCTGGTAATTCGAGATCGCCTGGGCCGAAGCGCCGGTTACCGGCTCGGTGAATTGCACCTCGACGGTCGTCGGACCGAGCACCGTCACCGCCGCAATGCCGGGCGGAACCACTCTCAATGTGGGCGACAGGGCGCCTTGCAAGCCGTCCCAGTTGACGACCGCCACCTGGTAGTAGTGCGGAGTCTGCGAGGAGATGTCGGACGAATCGGTGAAGGAATTGTTCGTTGTCGTGCTGTAGAGTGAACCGTCGCGGTAAATCGCGTAGTAAGCGACGCCGCTGGTCAGATCGATCGCGGGCTGCCAACTCAGGTTCACCTGAGTGGTGCCGGTCAAGGTGGCTCTCAGATCCTGAGGCACCGGCGGAGTGATCGAATCGGTCATCTGACCGACGGTCGTGCCGTAGATGAAAGCCAGCGGCAGGCTGGCTGGCAACGGGCGGCCGGAGGCCGTCGTCAGCCCGGTCATGGTGAGCGTGTACGCGGAGCCGCTGGTAAAAGCCTGGTTCGTCGTCAGCGTCACCTCGGTGTTGTCGCGCAACAGCGCCACGGAGCCGATCGTGATGCCGCCGCTGAGCGCGTAGGCGCTGACCGCACTGGCCGTGGTCGCATTGAGCGGTTCATTGAACTCGATGCTCATCTGCTGGCTGGTGGGCCAGTCATAGGCCGAAACCCCGGGCAGATCGATCGCGACGGGCGTCGACTGCGGGCTGGCATAGCCGTCGCGATTGACGGCGCTGATGGTATAGAAGTAGTTCGTCCCGGGGACGAGCGTCGTATCGACGTAGGAAGTCGTCGTCGAGATGCCGATGCTCGTGCCATTGCGATAGATGATGTATTGAGCGACGTTGCTCTGCGGAGCGGTCGATGCTACCCAATCGAGCGTGACCTCGTTAGGATTGAGCGCGGCCTGCGCCGTCAGGTTGGTGGGCGTGCTGGGGGTGAAGGTGACCAGCGGCAGATTGGCGCCGCCCGGCGTGCCGCCGGCGTTGCTCGCCTGCCAACTGAGCGGCTCGCTGCCGAAATCCGCCGGGTGAACCCGAATCAACGCCGATCCATTGCCGCCGGCCTGGGTAGGCCAGGGAGCGGCGTTGCTGTAGTCGACCGGATCGATTTCGTAGTACGGGATGTAGCCCGTCGTCAGGTTGGCCGTGCCGGCCTGATACAAATTGACCGTCCCGCTGGTGCTGCCGAGCTGTCCACTGAAAATGCCGGCCACCGGAATATCCTTGGCGACGGCGTTGTATCGCTCGTTGAAAGCTGCGTAGTCGCTCACGACCACCACCGAGGCGTTGGGGCAAGCGTGGTCAGGCCGCTGGAGGAGGTGAACGAATTGAGCACCGGGTTGCCAACCACAAGATCCTGACCGGTCTTGACGAATTCGATTTGGTTGGCCAGGGTCCAATCGTTACCGTTCGTGTCACCGCGGGTGAGCACCACCTGCGTGCTGCCCGAAGCGGTGACGGTGATCGTGCCCAGCGTCAGTTTGCCGCCCACCGCGGCGTTCTGGTTGATCGAGGCCACATTGAGCGTGCCGCCCGGATAGGTGATGTTGTATTGGGCGGCCGCGTCGGCTGAGCGGGTGTTGCCGTTGGGGTCGGTGAGGCTGTAATCGGCATAGACGGTATAGAAACCGGCGGTCAGGCCGGACGTTTGCCAGGTGGCCGTAGCGCCCGACTCGAGCGTTCTCCGATTCGCCGGCGGTGCCGTCGGGATACCAGCCAAAACTGAAGCCGATGCCGCCGCTCAAATAGAGACTACTGAGCGATTGGGTGGTGCTCGAACGGTTGGTCAGTTGGATGTACTGGAAGTCGGGGCTGGTGTAACCGTCCGCGCTTTCGGCGGCGGTGGGGGCGGCCGGAGCGTACATCACCTGGTCGATATCGACCGGCGGAACGTACGTGGCGCTGCTGTTGGCGGCGCCGGCATAGTTGGGGGCGGTGCCAAACATGGGCGTCGACAGCATGACGAAATCGGTCACGCCGGCCGAGGTGGTGTAGCGGCCCACCGCGACTCCCGGCGGCGTGGCGCCGAAGGTTTCTACATCGCGGTATCCACCCGCCAGGCCGTGGACATTCGACGACAGATAGACGCCGAAGCCGTAAGGGCCGAGGGCAAAGGCGGTCTTGACGCCCGGGTCGCCCGAGCTGGCCCCGTAGTTCTTGGCATCGCTCAGCACCAGGTAGCCGTCGGCCGCAAGGATGGTGTTGGCGGCAATCTGATACATCAAGAGATTCGAGCTGCTATCGCTCAGCCACCAGCCGCCGATGTTGATCGCTTGATTGGTCGTGTTGGCCAATTCGATCATGTCGCCGCCCGCTGTGGTCGGGTTTGCCAGGACCTCGTTGATGACGACCGAGCCGGGCAAGGGGATGGGGTTGAGTTCGGCCGCTCCCGGCGTGCCGCCTGGCGTGCCGCTGGGTTCCCAGCCCGCGGCCGTGCTCAACACGGCGTTCGAAGCACTGGGATCGACGACCTGGAGCGAAAAGCCGCCGCCGTCGGTCTGCGGATACCAACTGGAACTGTATTTGAAGTCTTCGCCGACCGTGCCGTCGGGAGAAGTCAATTGGACTTCTTCACCATTGAGGCTGAGGTGTCCCGAGAATTGCCCGGCGATCGCACTGACATTGACGGTCGGATAGCGCTCCTGGAAAGCCGCCTGATTCGAGACCACGACCATGTACTGGCCGGGCGTTAGAGAGACGCTGGGAAACGTGAAACTGACCCCGGCGGTGAATTGCAAACCCTGGAGCGGCAGCGTTTGGCTGCTGATGTTCTCGATTTCGATGTACTGAAAATCCGTGGCCGCGTAGCCGTCCGCGGTTTCGGCGGCCGTAGGCGGCGCCGGGTCGAACATCATTTCGGTAATGCGGATCGAACTGGCCAGGTTGACGTTGAAAGTGGCATTCGACAGTGCGCTCCAGGTGCCTCCCGAGTAGACGCGGGAATCGACTTGGGATCCCTGGGTCAGTGTGATCGGGCCGGTGTAGAGGATGGCGCTGGAGTTGAGCGCGCCGCCGACCATCCGCGGGTCGGTGCCGTTAAGCGTGTAGTAAATGGGCCCCGAGCCGGTAATCGTCAGTTGGTCGCCCGGGTTGATCGTGCCGCCATATTCGTCGACGCCGTTGATGTAGTATTCCGTGGCGGCGATGTTGGGATAGAGCCCGGCCGCTTGCAGCTGCGCGATGACGATCGCGGTCCGCTGCGGCAGGTAGGTGCCGGTGACGTAGCTGGCCTCGCTTTGCCAGGCGGCGACCGTGTCGGGGATCGGACCGGGACTGGTGGGAATGGTTCCCCAGCGGGCCGATTCGAGATTCATGGCCAGCGAGATCTGGTTTTCCAGCCCCTCGTAGCGGGCCAGCGAGGCAGTGGCGGTCAGCGCGCCGCCGTCGAACAGGAATTGCCGCGCTTCGTCGGCAAACATCGCCTGGAATTCCGGGTTATTCATGAACTGGCCGTAGACCTGCGCCACGCCGTTGTTGACTCCGGTCTGGTTTTGGGTGAGTGACGAGTTATCGCCCAGCGTCCACTCGGCGTCCCAACTGAAGAACTGGAAACCGGGGCTGTCGGGAGTCGTTTCGTCGGCCGCATAGAAGTTGTGATACGGCCAATCAGCGTTGCCGAGGTAGATGTTCAGCAACATGTAGTCGATGTAGTCCTTCATGTCGAGCAAGTCGGTGTAGGCCGGATTGCGCGTGCCGTCGGGATTGTTTCCCTGAATCATTTCGAACGCGGCCAGCGTCGACATGTTGTTTGAGTTGCCGAAGCTCTGCAGCTGGTTCCACAGCGGCAGACTCGTATTCGAACCGCTGATCGGATTGCCGGAATTGTTGGCCTCCCAGTCGGCCGCGTTGCCGCCGTAATAGCTGGCGGCGAAATTGCTGTCCGGCCGCTCATCGAGCGAGTACAGGCCCCAGAACTGCCCATCGAGATACAACAGCGCGTATTGGGAATGAAACGACGGGTCGCCCATCGCCAATTGCGACATGGCGGCGAAATCGTCGCGCATGTACTGGGCATTCGATCCGTCCCAGGAAAACGCGTCGTTAAAGTCGCCCTTCAGGACGATGTTTGTGAACGTCGTGACTGGGTCGCCCGGAAACAGTGGGAAGCTGAGCGACGAGGCTCCGTAGGCGCTCGTGAACTGCACCTGGAAACCGTGCTTTTCGAATTCCGGATAGCGCCCGACGTTGCCTTGGATTTGCAGGCCGGCGTCCGACTGCACGTTGATCGAGCCGTCGGCGTTGAAGTACTCGAACGAAACCGGCACCTCCATCTGGATGTTCTTGAGCATGTTGTTGACGTTGGTGTAGATGCCCGTGTTTTGGGTCGCGCTGGGATCGGGCGTCGTGCTGCCGTCGAACAGATTGGAGATGTTCGTGGTGATCGAGATCGTGGGCAGCGAAAGCAGATCCTGCACCCAGGCGGCCGTGGACTGAGTGCCGACGATCGCCGGGTTCATCCCGTAATTGGCGGCCTGCACGCCGCCGCTCGTGTTCAATCCCCAATCGGTCGGAAATCCGGCCGGAGTCGAGGATTGGTCGATGACCTGATCCGGAAAGATGTAGGTCTCGGTGTCGATGGGGCTGTCGGCTTCGCCGCCGCCGACCGTCACTGCTTGCAACGTGGTGGTGCCCGAGATGGTGATCGGCCCGGTATACAGCGTGCCGTTGGTGGCGCTGGGAGTCGAGCTGTTCGTGGTGTAGTAGATCGACCCGCCCACGGTCGACGTGGACAGCGTCACCTGGAACGGCGCATAAAAGAATCCGCGCTGCACGCTGACCGACAGCGGCGTCTGCCAGGTGCCGATCGTGTTATATGCGCCGGGGCTGGGATCGGCGAAGTACGTCGGGCCGTCCTGCGTGATGATCGTGTCGGAAAGTTCCGGCGACACCAGCAAGTGCGTGTCGTTGGGCGAAGCCATCAGGATCTGCACGGCCAGCACGTTGCCCGTGGCTTGCAAGGCTCCGACCGTGGCGGGATTGAGGAACTGCGACACGTCGACGTTTTCGTACGACGTGGACTGGATTTCGCTGGTGCGCTCTTCGGCGGCTGGGGCATTGAAATCGCTGGTGTCGCTGGCCGTGATGGTGCCGCTGGCCGAAGTGCCCGGCGCGCTGGCCATGGTGTAGGTAAACGTGTTGGTGCTGACGCCCGTAAGCACGAACGTGCCGTCGAAAGCGGCGGGCGTGGCGCCGGAGATCGTTACCGTGTCGCCAATGGAGTAGCGGTTATCCGTGTCGGTTGCCACGGCCGTCGTGCCGTTGGCGGTGATGCCGCTGACCGACTGGGCGACGTTGCTGCTGGCCACCTCCACGCCGTTGATGTAGGCAATGTAGGCATCGTCGTACTGCATCTTCAGCGTCAGGTTTTGCAACGAGGACAGGTTCGAGGCATTGAAGTCGATGCGGGTATCGAGCGACGTGGACCCGGCGGCCGCGATGGCGGCGGCCACCGCGGGCTGGACATTGGTGGCCACCGAAGCGGCGATCGGCGAACCGGTGCCGGTCGTTCCGGCAAAAGGGTTGCTGGTGACGGCCAACCCGCCGTCGGTCGTGTCGCCCACCAGTTCGAATGCGTCATTGAAGCCGGTCTGGCTGCCTGGTGCCGCAAAGAGCTCCAGCGATGCGCCGCCGCCGTTTTGATAATAAGTCAGCGCGAGGTTGTACGTGCCGGCGGCCGGGAAGCTGGCCGTGGCAAACGTGTCGCCGGGCGGGCGCAATGCATCGTACGCCATCGTGTCGCCGCTGGCCGTCGTGGCATTCACCCCGTTCGAGAACGTGGCCCCGGGAATGCTCATGCCGAAGCCGTCGTCGCTGTTGACGCCGAACGTGTACTCGCCCGCGGCGGGGATGGTGATCGAGCCGTCGGCATCGACCACGAAGTCGTCGGTCTCGGTCCCCAACTGCAGGCCGGGGAATGCGTCGACCGTGGCGGTGTAGTGCCCGCCTGCTCCAGTGGCGGCGAAATTCACCACGCTGCTGGTGGCGTTGTACGTGCTCGCCTGTTCCGTGGGATTGGTGACGACTCCGTCCGCCGTGGCCAGGTCCGGTATGCTGTCCAGGTTCGAGACGTACGTCGTGACGGCGAAACCGTTGGCCTGATCGAACCCCAGTCCGGTGGGCCCCGATGCCCAGGACGAATCGTTGAAACCCGGTTCGGTCCAACTCAGGCCCAGGCTGTTATTGGTCGGCGCCAGGTAGTTCGCCGTGGCGCCGGCGGCGACCACGTCGGTTTCGTTGACGGTTTCTCCGATGCCATAAGAAATATCTTTTCCAACCGTCGGGTAAGGGACGTAGGACGAAACGATGGTGTCGGTGGGGTCGAGCAAGTACAAGTCTTTGCTGCCCGAATTGCTCAAGCTGAAGTTGGTGTGCAGCTCCTGAACCGGATCGGTCTGGGAAATGCCATCGCAGAAAATGACCCGGACTTCGCCCGGGCCGATGTTCATGTCGGGAAACGCCCAGAACGTGCTCTTGCCGTACTCCAACTGCCAGCCGGTCATGTTCACCGACTGGCTGCTGCTGGTGTTGGTGATCTCCAACCAGTCGGCCGAGGAGCCGGCGGTATCTTCAATGCCGTGCTTGTTGTCGGCTTCGACCTCACTGATGATCAGGGGCGACGAATCCAGCAAGCGCCGCGGTTCGAGCGCTTCGAAGGCGACGTGCAATGTCGACTTAAGCTGCGCTCTTGCGCCTCGCCGCTTGGTCCGCTTTGCCGAGCGACCATGAAACAAATCCAATTTCCGCCGGGACATGAAGAACCTCTGCTCCGCTCAAGGGTTCCACGAAACATCCAACGCTCGCCGGTCGGACACGCGACCGATTGCGATGCAAGCAATAATTGACTGCCGCGAACTTGCGTCTGGCACGGATCCTGCCGAGCAAAGCACGCAGGCCGTTCCCCCAAAGCTCCACCGTGGTGCGAATCTACGAATACACAGAGCGATGCATCAGCCGCCGGAAATGCCGGCGCGATCAGCAGGCCAATTCCCAGGATGACTGCCAAACGTCCGTGCGACTCCCGCCCCAACCCCTGTGGCAGGCCGCTGTTGAGATGCTGTTCCGAGCCGCCAATGTCACCTCATGCTAACGAGAACCTCACGCAATTGCGACCAAAAAATCGGGGGGTTGGCAGGGCGAGAAAAGACATTTCGCGCCCGGCAGAGCGCCGCGGCGTCGCCCGGCAAGCGCCGCCCGGGCAATCGCTCGGCAGGCAGACGGCGGCGGACCCGGCGAAGAACTGCCGGGGCCAAGAAACAATTCCACGTAACTCTATTCGCACTTGGAACGACAATTTATTCCCGGCTTTGGACGAGAAAATCCATCGTTCCCCGGGGACGCCGCAGCTGCGCATCTCCGGTGGAGACATTCGCCAGCCGTGACCCGCCGGCGTGTCGTGAGGCGCCGCGCAAAGCGTGATTGACACGCGTTGAAAACGGAGTAGAAAGGGTTAGGGTCCTATGAGGCGAGGCATTTTGCGTTTCTTTCCCAAGTCCCTCGAATGCCATTTTTTTTGCCATCTCGCGCTGGTTCCGACGACGTATGGCATTGTCGGCGTTTGGTTTGGCTGCACTTAGCGCGGCGCACTGCG
This sequence comes from uncultured Planctomycetia bacterium, assembly GCA_963699445.1. Taxonomy (GTDB): domain Bacteria; phylum Planctomycetota; class Planctomycetia; order Pirellulales; family PALSA-1355; genus CAWCAX01. Next base: position 80,379 of record CAVOTX010000006.1, on the reverse strand, counting down.
GCCCGCTGCCAGGTTGCCGACGACGCGGCCCACGCGACCGGCCGGATCGTCGAGCCCCGCTGCTCGTTGCGAGCCCCCGTCTGCCGACCCATCCCGGGTTTTACCCTGGTGGAATTGCTGGTCGTGATTGCGATCATTGGCATCCTGATCGCGCTGCTCTTGCCGGCCGTGCAGGCAGCCCGCGAATCGTCCCGCCGCGGCCAGTGCATGAGCAATCTCAAGCAGTCGGCGCTGGCGGTGCATCAATTTCAGACCGCCAAGGGCACATATCCGCCCAGCATGATGTGGAACAACGTGGTGAGCAGCACGCTCAACGATTGGTCGGCGTGGGCGCGCATCACGCCTTATATCGAGGAGTCGGTGCTGGCGGGTTACGTTCTGCCGACGACCAACGAGGAATCGACGCTAGTCAACGGCACGCTCTTGTCGACCTTTCGAATTTCGATTTTCGTCTGCCCGTCCGAGCCCAACGCGATGATGAAGCTGGATTCCAGCAACTTGCCGAATGCCTATCCGGTCAGCTACGGAGTCAATCTGGGAACCTGGATGATTTTCGATCCCACGTTGAATTTGGTCCCCGTCGGCTCGTTCTTTCCCAATAGTGCGCTGGGGCCCAAGAATTTCACCGACGGCCTGAGCAATACGCTGATGTCAGCCGAAGTGAAAATGTGGACTGCCTATTACAACAAGGGAAAGATCGGATCGACCGCGCCGACGACGCCCAGCAGTGTCTGCGCGGGGGGCTATGTCGGGCAAATCGGTCCGAACCTGACCGACAACACGGGGCACACCGAGTGGTCCGACGGCGGCGCCTGGCACACGGGCATGACATCCACATTCACGCCGAATACCCGAGTGATTTGTAACTACAGTGGCACGGTTGCCGACGTCGATTTCGTCAGCCGGAACGAGAATTCGTCCAAGACCAAGAAAACCTATGCGGCCCTCACCTCTCGCAGCTACCATTCGGGCATCGTCAACGTGGCCATGATGGACGGCTCCGTGCATACGGTGGCGGACTTGATCGATTCGACGGTTTGGCAAGCGGTCTCGACCCGCGCCGGCGGCGAAGTGCAGCCGCTCGGATATTAGTCAGCCAGCGGCCAACACGGTCCGAGACGTCCGGGCGCCGCCGGTTCGATGCTCGAGGCCCGGCGGATCATCGGTCCCCTTCTGGCATCTGCCCCAGTTCGATGGATTCGCAGTTCGATGGATTCGCAGTTCGATGGATTGAACGCCGTCGACCCGGTTCGAATCGCCGACAAGTTGCAGCCGACTTACGCGGGCCGGCAGGCGCGCGCGGCCGGCGCGAGCAGCAGCAGGGCCAGGCAGCCAGCGCCTGACGGGATGGTTCGCATGGCCTTCCGACCCCGCGCGTAAAACTCCACCCGCTCGAAGCGGACCCGCTGGTCGTCGCGATAGGCGAAGATCGGGTCGACCGCCAGGTGGCTGCCCAGCGATCGCACTCGCACGACGGCTTTTTCCAGATCGGCTAATTGCATCGCGTGCAGTTGCAACGGCGAAGCGTGCAGCCGCTCGAGATAATAGGCGCAGCCTTCGTGAGCGATCAGCACCACGCGGCGAATGCGATGGGCCGCGATCAGGAAACGGAGCTGCTCGGCGAGCGCTTCCTCCTCGCGATAGGTGACGAAATGCCCGGCCAGACAAGCGGCGCCCCCCGGAATGGCCAGCCGGTCGTACTTGGGCAGCCCAAGCACGTTGTGCAGGAAGTCGTCGATGTGCTCACCGAACCGCCCGTCGCTGCAATGCACGGCCGCGGCGTGAATGCGCTCGGCATCGAAGGGCAGGGGACTTTCGTAAGCGGGCTTTCCCGTTTCGGTGGCCATGCCTTTAGGATAACCGGCGGCGGCCCGGCAGGAAAATCAGATTCCTCCCCCCGCCGCCGGCCAAAAAGGCACACCCCCGCGGCGGATTGAGGAGCGATTCGCCCCGCGTGGCCGACCCCCGATCGTCCGGCCCCAGCCCGCGGCATCAATCCCCTCTTTCCTATGTCACCAGGCCCTTGGTGACCATCATGAATACGTCTTCCAGCGTGGGATCCTTGTCGGCGAACGAGCGCATCTTGACCCCCGCCCGGACAAGCTGATTCAGCAGCACGGCCACCTCCTCGTCCGTGGCGGCCAGTTCGATCGTGGCCCGATGGTCTTCGAGCTGGACATTGCGGGTTTGCGGCAGGCTGCGGATCAGCGACAGGCCGGCCTCCATGCCTTCGACGAACTTGATTTCGACCAGCCGGTTGCCGCGGATCCGCCGGTAGACGTCTTCGATCGGGCCGTGCATCAGCAGTTGCCCGCGCTCGATGATGCCGATCGACGTGCAGCAGTCGGCCAGCTCGCTGAGAATATGGCTGGAGATCAAGATGGTCTTGCCCATCCGCCGCAGCTCCTTGAGCAGCGCTTTGACCTCCAGCCGGGCTCGCGGGTCCAGCCCGCTCGACGGCTCGTCGAGGATCAGCACCGGGCGGATCGTGGACCAGCGTCTTGGCCAGGCATAGTCGCTGCTTCATGCCGCGTGACAGCCCGTTGACGAAGTCTTCCCGCTTGTGCGTCAGGTCGAGCAATTCCAGCACGTCGCCGATGACCTGCTTGCGCTTGGCGCGCGGAATCTGGTAAGCCACGGCGAAGAAATCCAAGAACTCCCAGACCTTCATGCCGTCGTAGACGCCGAAGTTGTCGGGCATGTAGCCGACGCTGCGGCGCACCGCGAGCGGGTCCTTGGTAACGCTGTGGCCGTTGACAGTCCCTTCGCCGTGAGTGGCTTTGAGCAGCGTGGCCAGAAAGCGGATGGTCGTGCTCTTGCCGGCCCCGTTAGGACCGATGAAGCCGAACATTTCGCCCGCCTCGATCTTGAGATTCAATCGCTCCACGGCGGTGAACTCGCCATAGCGCTTGCCGAAATCGGTGAGTTCGATCATGGAGAGGCCGTTTGGGAAGTGAACTTTCGGAGTTCGGAAGTCGGAAGTCGGAACGGGGGGCGAGAAACGGCAACGCCAAACGCGTCGATGATCGTGGGCTCGGTTTTCAAAGGGGTTCAGCCTCCGTTATTCCGATTTCCGAGTTCCGAGTTCCGATTTTCATCAACCCCCGCCTCGCCTTCCTCGAACTGCTCGTTCATCGGCTTGGCCTGCCGCGGCAGGTTCGTATCGGGCCGCGGCAGCGGGGCGGACGCCAGCCGCAGGTGCGCCACCACCAGCGTCGCGTGCCGCTCCTGCGCGGCCACCGGCTCGATCCGCTCGCCCGGCACAGCGTCGTCCAGCCAGGCTACAAGCCGCACTTCGCCGGGGGCGAGCCGGTCCGGGTTTTCTGCCAGGTCGACCAGCGGCGCGCAAACTGAGCGTGTCGATCGGGCGTTCGTGGGCGGTTTGCGGCGAGCGCTCGCGGTGGCGGGCGAACAGGTCCTCGTCCGCCGGTTGAAAATTCAGCGTGGCCGCGTCGCCCGGATTCAACGCGCCGATCCAGGCGATTTCGCTCTCCGCGCCGGAAGCCAGCCGCCGCACGACCCCCGCATCGCGCAGCGCGAGGCCCGTGGCATTCGTCACGCGCGGCGGGGCCTGCCCGTCGTCTGCCAGCGCGAGCGCGCCGGCCAGCTCGGCCATGTGCTCGCTGTGGATCATTCCGGTTGCATTCGACGAGACCGAGTAACCGGTCAAATGAGCGCCGCGGTCGTCGCGGCGAAAACTAACGGTGGTCCGCTGCTGGCCCGAGAGCATTTCGAAGTGCGGATTGGTCGACATCGGCAGCGCCAGCGCCGAAGGCTGCTCGAGATGCACCGCGTAGGTCGTGGAAAGCGACGTGTACAGCGCCGTATAGCGGGTGACGTGGGCCCGGGGATAGCCGCCTTGCAGTTCCACCACGGCGATCTCGGTGCTGGAGCGGGCGAAACCGATGTCGAGCTGCGCCAGCCAGATGACCACGCCGGCGAACACGATCGCGATCAGCGGCGCGGCGATCCAGGCCCATTCCACCCGGCCCAGCAAACGGAACAGGGCCCAATTCAGCGGCACCAGCACGACGAGATAACCCAGCAGCACCTTGAGCACGAAGTCGCGCTGCGGGATGGTGATGCCGGCGGCCTGCTTCAGCGACTTGCGAGCCGCCGAGGCCACAGGCCCAAAATCGTTCCAGCCGGCCACGCCCGAATCTCCCAAGGCACGTTGCTGCGCGCTCTTCGGCCTCCAGCGGGTCGGACTGGTAGTACCCTTGGGCGTACGGATTGACAGCCGCCGGCTCTTCGGCAAACGGATCGTCTTCCATGTCTGCCGGATCGGCCGCCCGCGAGGGAGCCGGATTGCGGGGATGGCTGGGCAGGGCCGTGTCGCGGGTGAAATAGCGCAGTTGGCAAACTCTCTCCGGATCGAGCCGGTGGCCCGGACGCGCCGGTCCAATCGAGCCGCGTGGCGTCGCTTTCCAGCCGCGAGTACGTCCGCTGCCCACGCCGCAGCAGGCAGCCGTTGACGAAGCTGTCGAAACTGGGCCAGTTGATCAGATCGCGTTCGACCAGGCGGAACGCCGTGGCCACGATCCGGCCTCGGCCCACACGCCGCTCGACCACCAAAGAGCCGGTGCCGGCCAGAAATTCTGCGTCCGGGCCGCTTGCTCCAGTCCGACCGCCGACCAGGGCAGCGTGGCCGCAAGCGGGCGGCTGCCATCGCCCGGAATCGTCCAGGCTTCGTTCAGCGCGCCGGGCCCTGGTCGTCGAGTTTCAGCGGGCTGCCGGCCGTTGCCGGCAGATACGGTTCGATGAAGCCGTGCTTGACCCGGTCGAGCGTCTTGGGCCCGCTGATGATGAGCTGTCCGCCCCAGTGCAGCCAATCCAACATGGCCTGCTGCTGTTCCGTGTTGAGCACCGACGGATCGACGTCGTCCCAAAGGATGTAGGCCAGACTGGTCCAGCACAGCGACTCGGAGGGCAGCGGCGCCGTTTGCCGGATCGTGGGCAGTTGCACGCGATAGTAATAATCTTCCAATCCGGCGGAGATCATGCCGTCCCAGGGGGGCGAACCGAGTTGATCACCTTCAGCCAGCGGTAGCGGTCCGGCTCGCTGACCAGGCCGAGCATGAAGTATTGGTAGCCCGGCATGTGGGCGAAGACCTCGGTCTCGCGCTTGGCCTCGCGCCCGTGTTGCGGTCGCGCAGGTGCGTGGTGACCCAGCTCGCGCGTGCCGCCGCCAGGCACGAACAGCGAGACTTCCAGCCGGCGATCTTGCCCCTTGGGCAGCATGGCCGGGCGCGAGGTCGTCAACCGGAAGGGGGTGCGCTTCAGGTCGAGCAGGTTGCCCTGCGAATCGGTGGGCGCGGTGTCCAGTTCGCCGCTGAAGTCGAAGTTGTTGGCTTTCGTCTGGATGGTGGCCGCCATCCAGTGCCCCGGCTTGATGGCCTTGAGCGGGTTCTTGCGTTCGCTCGGTTGGGCCGCCAGTTCCAGCCGTTCGAAGTCGGGCTTGGGCTTGGGTTTTTCCTTCTTGGCTTCTTCGTCTTTCTTCTTTTTCGCCTCGTCGGCCTTGGTCGGCTTGCGGCAACCGCCGCAGCCCGGCAGCGTCAGCGTGACGAGCGCCAGAAAAACGAGCAGGCCTTGGCCCGCAAAATGCCACAAACCGGTTCCGGCGGATCGAGAGTTGACGGCCATCAGCCTGCGTTTCTTCCCCAGTGTTGAATGTACGGCTTCCGCCCGGCGGAGGAAAGCGACGCCGATGCGAAAGTGCCGCCCGAGAAGCGTCATCGGGCGGCGCAGAGTCGCGATTCGGGCGGCCGGAGCTCAAGTCCGATTTCCGCGAGCGTCTCCGCCTCCGTGCGACAGGGTGCCGGCAACCGATCGGACCCAGGAAATTGCGCGGTAGGCCGCGTAAACCGCGATGACCGCCGCCGAGAGCATCAACGCCAAAATGGTCGGCACCGCCAAAAAGATCCGTTGCTCCTTGATTCCGAGAAAAGCGATCAGCAGTGTCGAGCCGGAAAGAAGCAACAAGGCCGCTGACCCTAGCATCACCTTCCAGGGAAAACGGCCCTGCCTTGCAAGTGCCCATCCCATGACCAGCACGACTTCAACGACCGCAACTGTCGCGAATCGCCCACTCGGAGCGTAGATTCCGTAGCCTTGCCCGTGGAAGCCGAGTTGATAGATATACGGGTACTGGGCGAACAAGATCGCGAGTCCGGCCGAGACAATCAGGCCGGTCTTAAGGCTGAATTGCATCATCCGGGCATTCGAACTGCGCCGTGCGTTTAAGTTGCCGCCTGCCCGCGCGGCGGTTATATTCAGGGTTGCTGCATGGCGCGATGCCGTATCGGTTTGCTGCGCTGCGTCCCACCTACACTCCGATTCCAGCGAGTGCCCTGATGCCGATGCTGCCGAGCCGCCGCTGGCCCCGCTTGCTCGCTTGTGCCTTGGCGCTTTGCTGCGGTGCCTTGACGCTCGTCGGGCCGGCGCGTTCGCTCCGCACCGCCGAGAATGTGCCCACTGCCGCGGCCGACTCGCCGCAGAACGTCGAGTTCTTCGAGAAACAAGTCCGCCCGCTGTTGGTCGGCGCTGTCAAAAATGCCACTCGGGCGACAAGCCCAAGGGCAATCTGCGGCTCGACTCGCGGGCCAACATGATGGCCGGCGGCGACACTGGTCCGGCCATTGTGCCGGGCGATCCGAAAGAGAGCCTGCTGGTCGACGCGATCAACTACGGCGACACCTACCAGATGCCCCCCAAGTCGAAGCTGCCGGCCGACGAAATCGCCGTGCTCACACGCTGGGTCGAACTGGTGGCGCCCTGGCCGGTGGACGAGCGGTGCGAAAGCCGACGCGAAGAAATTCGACCTGGCCGAGCGCCGCGCGGCGCATTGGGCTTGGCAGCCTGTCCGAGCGATCGCGCCGCCTGCGGTGCGCGACAAGGCCTGGCCGCTGGGCGCCGCCGATCGTTTCCTCCTGGCCCGGCTGGAAGCCGCCGGCTTGCCGCCGGCGCCGCAAGCCGAAAAGCGAACGCTACTGCGGCGGTTGTATTTCGACCTCGTCGGCCTGCCCCCTCGCCCGCCGACATCCAGGCCTTTCTGGCCGACGACTCGCCCGAAGCGGTTGGCAAAGTCGTCGACCAGTTGCTGGCCTCGCCGCAGTTCGGCGAGCGCTGGGGCCGGCACTGGCTGGACCTGGTGCGGTATGGCGAATCGCGGGACATGAGTACGACCCCCAGATTCCCAACTCCTGGCAATATCGCGACTATGTCATCCGCGCCTGAACGCCGACGTGCCCTACGATCAGTTCCTGACCGAACATCTGGCGGGCGATCTTTTGGAAAAGCCGCGGCTCAATCCGGCGGCCGGATTCAACGAATCGATCCTGGGAACCGGTTTTTGGTTTCTGGGCGAAGAGCTGCATTCGCCGGTCGACATTCGCCAGGACGAAATGGACCGGCTGGACAATCGCATCGACGTCATGGCCAAGACCTTTCTCGGCCTGACGGTAGCCTGCGCACGCTGCCACGATCACAAGTTCGACGCCATCGCCCAGCGCGACTATTACGCCCTGGCCGGCTTTCTGATCAGCAGCGGATATCGGCAAGTCCGCTTCGAGACGCTGGAAACCGAACGTCAGATCGCGGCCGAGTTGGCCGCCCTGCGGGCCCAGGCGCGACGCGAACTGGCCGCCCAACTCGCGGCCGCCCAGCGCCCGGCGCTTGAGCACACGGCCGACTATTTGCTGGCCGCGCGGCAAGCCATTCTCGACGGATTCTCTCCGCCCGACGCGAGCAAGGCTGACGCGAGCAACGCCGAGCCAACCAAGAACCCCCCGTCGCCGGCGGAAGAGCTGCTCGCCCAGGAATCTCAGGCCCGGCTGACCGCTTTGGCCGCCAGCCGGTCACTCGACGTGCCGTTGCTGGCCGCCTGGGCGGCGCAATTGCAGCAGGCCAAGACGGATGTCCGTCATCCGCTCTATGCCTTTGCCCTGGTGGCGCTCGATCCGGCGGCCGCCGACCCGGCGCGCTGCGCCGGCCTGCTCGGGCCGCTGAGCGAAAAGTTGGCCGCGCATCTTCGCCAGCCGCCGACCGATCCGGCGGCCAAACCGCCGCAGACGATTGTCGACTACGCCGATCCCGCGGCGCCTTGGTTCCAGAACGGCTTTGCCTTTGGACCGGCGCCGATCCGTGCCGGCGAATTGCTGCTGCCGGCGGCGGCCGACGCGCCGACCGCTGGGCCGGGTTCCGCCGATTCCCTGCGACTGGCCACCGCGGGCTATGCCCAGCGAGATCCGGCCTGGAACCATCTCAAGCTGGCGGCCAATACCGAGCGCGACTACGCCGCTCTGGCGCTTGGGATCGGGCCGGTTGCACGCTCCGCACGCCCGAAGTGACGCTCGGTTCCGGCAAAGTCTGGTATCTGGTCAAAGGATCGGGCCGAGTTTATGCCGCGGTCAACTCGCACTTGATCGTCGGCGGCCCGCTGCACGGCGCCGTGCTCCGCGAGTGGAAAGGGGAGGCAAACCAGTGGCAGTGGGTGCAGCATGATCTGACCACGTACGCCGGGCATCGCGCGCATTTCGAATTCTTGCCCCTGGGCGACGAGAACCTGGAGATCGCCAAAGTGGTCGATTCGCCCGGGCAACCGCTGCCCGTCGAGCCGGCGCCCGCCGATCTGCCCAATCGGCTGCTGGCCGATCTGTTGGCCGGCGACGCCCGGCAATCGATCGAGGCGCTGGCCGGGGGCTATCAGCAGCTTTGTTGTCAGGTGGCCGAACATCTGGCCGGCGACAAGATCGCCGGCTCGCCGCAGGCCGCCGACGAAGCGCGGTTGGCCAACTGGCTGCTCGCGCACGCCGAATTGTGGTCGTTGCCGCAATGCGAAGCGTTGGCCCGACTCGGCGAGGCGCGGCGGCAATTCGTCGCTCGCCAGGCAGAGCTGGTCAAGCGACTGCCCAGCGAGTCGCACGCGGCGCTGGCCATGCTCGAAGGCAACGGCCAGGACGAGCTGCTGTTGATTCGCGGCAATTCGAAGACGCCGGGCGAACCGGTCCCGCGGCGCCTGCTGGAAGCGATTGCCGGCAGCGATCCGCTGGCCGCCGGCAGCGGCAGTGGCCGCTTTCAGTTGGCTCAGGCCATGCTTGCACCCACCAATCCGCTCACGGCCCGGGTGATGGTCAACCGCGTCTGGCATCATTTGTTCGGGCAGGGAATCGTGGTTTCGGTCGACAACTTCGGCGTGCTCGGGCAGCCGCCCACGCATCCCGAACTGCTCGATTATCTGGCCGACCAGTTCGTGCGCGAGGGCTGGTCGGTCAAGCGGCTGATCCGCTCGCTGGTGCTGACCCGGGCGTATCAAATGTCGAGCCGACCCGACGCCGCCGACGAGCAGGATCCGCAAGACTTGCTATTGCACCGGATGCGGATCCGGCGGCTCGAGGGAGAGGCCATCCGCGACGCCATTCTGACGGTGTCGGGGCGACTCGACCGGACCCAATTCGGCCCCAGCGTGCCGGTCTACCTGACACAATATATGGAAGGCCGCGGCCGGCCCGCGAGCGGGCCCTTGGACGGCAACGGCCGCCGCAGCGTCTACATTTCGATCCGCCGCAACTTCCTCTCGCCGATGATGCTGGCCTTCGACATGCCGATTCCGTTCAATACGGTCGGCCGCCGCAACGTATCGAACGTGCCTTCCCAGGCGCTGATCATGATGAACGACCCGCTGGTGGTCGAACAAGCCGCCCTCTGGGCGCGGCGCGTGCTGGCCCAGCCGGGGTTGTCGCCGCCCGAACGCATCGGATTGCTGTACGAGCAGGCGCTGGCCCGGCCGGCCGAATCGCACGAACTGCAATCGGCCCTGGCCTTCCTGGAACAGCAAGGCCGGGAGTTGGGCATCGCCGAGGGCGGCTGGCAAACCGACGAGCGGGCCTGGTCCGACCTGTGCCACGTGCTGCTGAACTCGAAGGAATTCATTTTCGTCAATTGATGTTTCGCGGCAGTTCGCGCTGCGGAAGCAAGTGCTTCACCTGGATGCGACCAATGATAGATTGTAGGAGGCGACTGGTGATCGCCGGCTGCCCCTCGTTTGACGCTCTCGAGTCGGCGATCACCAGTCGCCTCCTATAGGCCGAAATAATTCCAACGGATTTCTGACTTAGGACGATAGAAAACTTCCATGGCATTTCCTTGTGGCAAACTGGCACAGGCGCCGCACTCGCGCCGCGAGATGCTGGCCCGCTGCGCCGGCGGATTCGGCGCTGTGGCGCTCGCCGCGCTCTTGGGCGAGGCCGATTTTGGCGGGCGGCTGCTGGCCGGCGAGCCGGCGGCGCGCGACCTCGGCCCCTTTGCCCCTCGGCCGCCGCACTTCGCGGCCAAGGCCCGGAGCGTGATTTTCCTGTACATGGACGGCGGGCCGTCGCAGGTCGACACGTTCGATCCCAAGCCGCGGCTGACCCAGGAAAACGGCCAGCCGTTCAAGATGAAGATCGAGCCCACGCAGTTCAACAACAACGGCAACACGTTGGCCAGCCCCTGGAAATTCCAGAACCACGGCCAGAGCGGCATCCCGGTCAGCGAGCTGTTTCCGCACGTGGCCGAGCACGTCGACGAACTGGCCATCGTCCGCTCGATGACGTCGAATTTCTCCGAGCACACCAACGCCAACTATTTCCTGCACACCGGCTCCGGCATGCAGGGGCGGCCCAGCATGGGGGCCTGGTTCGGCTATGGGCTGGGTTCAGCGAGTGCCAGGATCTGCCGGGTTTCGTCGTGCTCAACGGCGGCCTGATTCCGCCCGGCGGACTCGATAATTTCAACAGCGGGTTTCTGCCGGCCACGTTCCAGGGGTCGATCTTCAACCCGGGCGACGCGCCGGTGGCCAACATCCGCCCGCACCGAGCCCAAGCCGGCCTTGCAACAGAACAAGCTCGCGCTGCTCCGCCAGGCTGGACGCCGGCGCCGTCGAGCGGCTCGGCGCGGTCGATCAGCTGGAATCGGCCATCGCCAACTACGAACTGGCTTATCGCATGCAGACGGCCGTGCCCAAGCTGATCGATTTCAGCGACGAGACGCGCCGCCACGTAGCTCGGCCTACGGCCTGGACGCCAAATACCCGCAGACGGCCAGCTTTGCCCGCGCAGTGCCTGCTGGCCCGGCGGCTGGTCGAGCGCGGCGTGCGCTTCGTCGAGCTCACTTGCCCCAATGTCGGCGCACGATCGTTGGGACCAGCACGGCGGCCTGAAGACGGGTCACGAGAACAACGCCAGGGCCGTCGATCAGCCGATCGCCGCCTTGCTGACCGACCTCAAGCAGCGCGGTCTGCTCGAGCCAGACGCTGGTCGTGTGGGCCGGCGAATTCGGCCGCACGCCGTTTGCCCAGGGCAGCGACGGCCGCGATCACAATCCGTTCGGCTTCACCGTCTGGCTGGCCGGCGGCGGCGTCAAGGGCGGCACCATCTACGGTCAGACCGACGAATACGGCTACAAAGTCGTCGAAGACAAGGTCGAGATCCACGACCTGCACGCCACGATGCTGCACCTGCTGGGCATCGACCACAAGCGGCTGACCTTCCGCTTCGGCGGCCGCGACATGCGGCTGACCGACGTTCACGGCGAACTGATCCACGAAATCCTGGCCTGACGGGGCGAGGAACAATCAACCCCTCTCCCTCCAGGGAGAGGGCAGGGTGAGGGTTCTTCGTAGGGCAGGGTGAGGGTTCTTCGCATGAGCAGGGTGAGGGTTCTTTGTATGAGCAGGGTGAGGGTTTTTCGTAGGAGCAAGATGCCTGAAAGCAGGGGGTGAGGGTTCTTCGTAGGGCAGGGTGAGGGTTCCCTGTCGCTCGGGGCGACGGTCGGCAGATCGCGAAAGTTGTTTCTCGTTCATTTCCCATGCGGAGAATTCCTATGACGTGGGCCCGCTCCGCCAACAGGTTCGTCTGCTGCTGTTGGTTGCTCGCCTGCGCGGGTCTTGTCGCCGCGCCCGCGCCGGCGGCCGAGCCGCTAAGGGTTTGCCTGGTCTCGGGCTCGCTCGAGTACAAATCGAACGAAACGCTGGCCGATTTCCAGAAGTTCCTCGAAGCGGGCTACGACGCGCGCTGCACCCGGGCCTTTCAGCAAGGCGCCGACGAAGAACATCTGCCGGGACTGGAAAACCTCGACCAGTGCGACGTCATGCTGCTGTTCACCCGCCGGCTGCGGCTCTCGGGCGACGAACTGGAACGCATCAAGCGCTATTGCCAGTCGGGCAAACCCATCGTCGGCGTGCGCACGGCCAGCCACGCCATTCAGACCTGGCTGGAGCTCGACAAAGAAGTGCTGGGCGGCGACTACCAGGGGCACTACGGGCCCGGCCTCGTCACCAAAACCAGTTTCACCGACGCCGGCCGCAAACATCCGATCCTGGCCGGCTTCGAGCCGTTCGATTCGGCTGGCAGCTTGTACAAGAATCCGCACCTGGCCGCCGACGTGCAAGTGCTGCTCACCGGCAGCGTGATCGACGCGGCCGGCGCGGCCCACAGCGACCCGGTGGCTTGGACGCGCGAGTACAAAGGGGGCCGGATCTTCTACACCTCGCTGGGACATCCCGACGATTTCTCCAACGCCGGCTTTCGTCGCCTGCTGGCCCAGGCCTTGTACTGGACCGCCGGCCGCGAACCGCGGTCGAAAGCAACCAATCGCTGACAAGGATCACGAAAGGTGCGAACGGTTTTTTGGAAGGGGATATAGGGGGATGCGGCAGGGGATGCGGGGGATGACGAGAAACCGTGCATTAGAGGTTTCGGGACAAGATGGCGAAGGGCAAGCAGGGTCGCTAGGTGCAATACGGCCTTCGCCGGCTATTCCTGGCTATGACGCTCGTTGCGGTCTCTGCGGCAAGCATTCGCGCTTCAGCCGTATGGGGTGTAATCGCGCTGATCGAGAGCTTGTGGGCGATTGCCTCGTTCTGGCTTGGCACGCGGCTTTGCCGCTCACTGATTCAGCGGGACGGCGCACGCACGCAAGCTGGGTGCCTTGTCGCGATCGGAACGCTGTTAATCATGTTCGGCTTCGTTCACGCGATCGTGGCCGGCGCAGCACTTACGATGGCCGCCATCGCGGCGCTCAGCGGCTCAACCGGGATGGCCGACTTCTGACGAGGTATGCTTTCCATTGCCATTTCTCATCTCCCGTATCCCCTTCTTCATCCCCCTATCCCCTTACTGCTTTCGTTGAATCCGATTGATGCCCTTGCCATCCGATCCTTGGGACGCGCTCAATCGTGACATCGTCGCTTGCCAGCGCTGCCCGCGGCTGCGGGCCTGGTGCCAGCGGGTGGCCCTGGAAAAGCGGGCCGCCTTTCGCAATTGGGATTATTGGGCCCGGCCGGTGCCGAACTTCGGCGATCCCCGGGCCCGGCTGCTGATCGTGGGCCTTGCGCCCGCCGCGCATGGCGCCAATCGCACCGGCCGCATGTTCACCGGCGACCGCAGCGGCGACTGGCTCTACCGGGCGCTGCACAAAGCCGGTTTCGCCAACCAGCCGCACTCCGTCGATGCCAGCGACGGCCTCGCGCTCACCGGCTGCGCGATCACGGCCACCTGCCACTGTGCGCCGCCCGACAACAAGCCGGCGCCCGATGAGCTGAGCGCTTGCCGCGATTGGCTTGACCGCACGTTCGAGGTGGTGCCCGCGCGGGTCTTCCTGGCTTTGGGGCAAATCGCCTGGCGGGCGATTCTGGTCCAGGCCCGCAGACTGGGCTGGCAGCAGGGCACACTGCCCAAGTTCGGCCACGGCGCCCTCGTGCCTTTGGCCGGCGGCCGCTTTCTTTTGGGCAGTTATCATCCCAGCCAGCAGAACACGTTCACCGGCAAGCTGACCGAGCCGATGCTGGACGCGGTGTTTGCGAGGGCGAGAGAGTTGATCGACAATTAGTCCGGCGGCATCACAGCGCCGGGGCGTGAATCGCCGAACCAGCGAGCCGTGGGATTTATTCCCACGGTGGGTCGGACAATTATCGAGCCCATCGGGGAACGCCACGGCCCTGCAATGGGCCGTCGCACGATCTGCGCCCCACGGCCTATTTCGACTCAGCCGCCGCCGGCAGCCATTTCTCCCAGCCGACGGGCTGAGTCCAGGCTTGGGCCTTTTGCTCTTTGAACGACGGGTTGGCGGGCGGCTTGTTCGATGTGACCACCGCCCGCACGTACCACTCGTCGCCCACAAGCGTGTAGCGGGCTGTCGGCCCTTCGACCGTGGCCAGCGTTTCGCCCACGGCGATGGGGCGAGCGTGATCGTCGGCGTGCTTGTCCCCATCCTTGCCCGGCGGCTGGGGTTTTTCTACTTTCGTCTCATCACCGGCCTGCGGCGATTCGGCTTTCACGCCCTTCGCCCGGCGCGTGCCGATGAACTGCGTCGTGAAGCGGGCCTCGCCGTCCGGGTGGATGTTCACTTCCAGAATCCCGCGGGCCGAGTCGAACTGCACGTCGTCCAGGACTACCCCGCTCGAAGCGTAAAACTGGCCCTGGCGAATCGCTGCGATCAACGACTCGGGCGTCAGGCGGCTGGCCCGCACTTGCACCCAGCCGCGGCCCGGCGTGGCGCCGGCATGGCCGAAATACTCGTGCGCGTCGTCGGTGGCCAGCCCGTACAGCGGCGGGCTGGTCAGCTCGGCCAACCGGATCGTGTTGGCGATATCCCACAGCCGTTCGATGCTTGGATGCTGGGCGTCCCCCTGCTGATGCACGGCCGGATGACCGTTGTAGACTTCGAAGTACCGCTCTTCCAGCACGGCCGCCAGATCCTCGGCCGAGACGCCGTACTCGTAGTTCGGATGGTTCAGATGGGCCAGCATCGGCCGGCCCGTGCGCTGGCTCTGCCGTTCGACGGCCGACAGGTTGTTGGCGATCGCTTCGCGCACGGTCTTGCCGCCTTGCGGCTGGATGGCGTCGCGCAGGTTGTGGGCGTTGATGTGTACCGGCAGCGGACCGACGTGGTCGGTGATTTCCTCCGACTGGATGAGCAGGAACCGATCGGCTTTTTCCAACAGCGAGCGAAATTCGCCCAGCGGCTTGAGCCGGACCTGCAGCTTGCCGTCGACCGTGCGGGTCTCGCACCAGTCGGCGCCGAAGCGGCGGCGATAGGCGCAGCGCGTCGTGGCCGCTACGCTTGGTCACCTCGTCGACGGGCATCCACTTGGTGCCTTCGCTGAGGATGTTGTGGTCCGAAATCGCCAGGAAGTCGTAGCCCGCCTCGCGATACCAATCGGCGATCATCTCCGGGAAGTCGTTGCCGTCGCTCCACAGCGAGTGCGTGTGCAAGTTGCCCTTGTACCAGCGGGCGGCAGCCGGCGGATCCGGCTCGTCGCCCGGCAGCGGAGCGCAGACGAGAAAGCCGACGACCAGTGCGAAGATCACCACTCGGAGGGAGCCGCTTTGACTGGGCATGCGAGGACCGGCTGGATGCTAAAAGAGCGCACGAAAAAAGATTTTCAGCTTCTGGCAGACCCTCACCCTAACCTCTCCCTGGAGGGAGAGGGGTTGAGCGCCGAAGTTATTTTCCGTTCACGCCGCCGAAGTTATTTTCCGTTCACGCCTAGGGGCGGGAGGTCGCCGTGGATCGGCGATTGGATGATAACCGGCCGCTCGGCCGGCTGCACGCCGACGCGCAAGAAAACGGCCGGCGCAAAAAGCCAATCCGCGCAAGAAACCAGCCGGCGCAAAAAAATAGCCCCAGGCGTTCTGGGGCTCAATCGGCGTATTGCCGGAAGGATCGCGCGGCGTATTGCCGGAAGGATCGCGCGGCCGCAAGACATTCGGGGCACTGGCGCCGCCCGAGACAGTCGATGCCCGCTTTTCAGGGTCCGCCTTGCAGCAGACGGGTGCGGCGCCCCGGCGCTCAGCCCGTAACCGGGCCCGGCGGCGTGTTTCGCTCGGCTTCTCGTAATATTCGCGACGTCGCATTTCTTTCTTGATTCCACTTCGCTCCACGAGCTTGCGGAAACGGCGAACCGCTTCCTGGATCGATTCCCGATCCCGCACATTCAACTTAACCACATTTCCTCCTTTTACGCTGCCAACGGAAAGAACCCAATTGCCTCAAACGAGGGCGAACCCTACGGAACCCATGAATATATGTCGGCTCGTGCTGTCGTGTCCAGCGTGAACGAGCAACAACCGTGCGGCAATACTTCCTTATCGCCCGATTTGCAGGAGAAAGATCGCCATTGCCCAAGCGGGAATCATGCACGGTGCTGCCGGCGCGTGCCCCCGGCCCATCGAACCGGTCGCGAATTGCCCAAACCGCCAGAGTTCAGCCGGCCTCCCGACCGGAGAAGTCCCGCATATCAAGGCAAGACAGGCGGGCGTTTACGGCCACGGCCGCTTTACTCGACCGGCCGGCGGCGACCGGCCGATGGTGATCGGTAACCGCCGGCAAGAACGCCTCGCGACCGGCCGCGGCATTGTTTTGCGCTGCGGATTCTCCGGCGTTCGTTGCACGCCGGCGATCCGGCTCGCCCGCCATCCCTCACTCCCCGCCCCGCGTGCCGCATGCGCGAGATTCCCGCTTCGGTCAGCTTGCTCCTGGACATCGAGGCCCGGCAGGACGAAGTGCTGCGGCAGATTGCCGAGCTCGACGCCCGGCTCGATCGCGTGCTGGCCGAGTGTTCGGCCTTTTGCCGACCCGCCGAGCGTCAGACACTGCCGACCGAGACACTGCCGCTGGCGCCGGCTTTGGCGCAAAGTGCCGCCGTCGCCCTGTCCTTGGCAACCGAGTCCTTGGCAACCGGGTCGCCGGCAGCGCCGTCATTCCCGGCGGTCGAGGCGGCCTGACTTGTTGACGGCCCACAGCAGCCGCAAGCCCAGGACCAGGCTGGCGGCCATTCCGGCGGCGCCCAGCACCGAGATGTCGTGAAACTTGGGCGGCACGTTGTGGCTCAATAGCAGCGACGAGCCCAGGAACAGCGCGCTCGACCAGCATGCCGAGCACCAGCCGGTTGACCGACGGTTCCAGCCCGCGGTGATCCAGGTGGACGTCGAACTTGCCGCTCTGCATCAGACCGAGCATGTCGGTCAGGCGCCGGGGCAGCAATTCGGCCAGGCGCTCGAACTCGCCGTAGATGCGGTTGAGTTTCTTCATCCGCCGGGCGGGCGATAGCCGACGCCAGAGCATCTTGTGGCGATACTCGCCGATCAATTCCATCAGGCTGAATTCGGGCGAAACCAGCCGCGACGTGCCCTCGAGCATGATCAGCACCTTGAGCAGCATGGCGGCCCGGGCCGGCAGCATGATGTGGTAACGGCGGATGATCTCGGTCACGTCGGTCAGGGCGGCCGAGAGGCTGAACTCGCGCAGGTTTTGATGCCCGTACTGGGCGACGAAGTCGGCCACGTCGATGCCCAGCGTGTTGTAGTCGAGGTCCGCCGGGACGGCGCCCAGCCGGGTGATGATGGCCGCCACCTGTTCGGCGTCCTGATCGAGGATAGCCAGCAGCATTTCCTCGATCGCCTGCGCGCAGGTTTTCGTCGATCCGGCCGACCATGCCGAAATCGACCAGCCCCAGTTGGTTGTTCTCCAGCAGGATCAGGTTGCCCGGATGCGGATCGGCGTGATACACGCCGTTGGCAAAAATCATTTCCAGATACATCTGGGCGCCAGTGCGGGCGATCTGCGGCAGATCGTAGTTGCCAGGCGCCTCCGGCGCAGGCGTCGCTGAGCTTGATGCCGTCGAGAAACTCCATGGTGAGCACGCGGCTGGTCGACAGCTCGGGGTAGGGGGCCGGGATCCGCACGTCCGGCATCCCGGCCAGATCCTGGGCAAACCGTGCGCAAGTTGCGTTGTTCGCGGAGGAAGTCCAATTCGCGGCGCAGCATGCGCTGGAACTCGGCCACGGTGGCGCGGGGGCGGTAGTTGCTGAACTCCGGAATCCGCTCGGCCAGCGGCGCCAGGCCGGCCAGGATGTCGAGGTCGACCTGCACCCGCTCTTCGATACCGGCGTGCTGGACTTTGATGGCCACCTTTTCGCCCGTCTTGAGCCAGGCCCGGTGGACCTGCCCGATCGAAGCGCTGGCGATCGGCGTGTCCTCGAACTCGGAAAATACTTCGTCGAGCGGTTTGGATAACTCGCGCGAAAGAGTGGCCCGACGACGTCCGGCGGATCGGCGCCGGCGTCGGTTTGCAGTTGTTGCAGTTCGTCGGCCAGCCGCGTGCCGACCAGATCGCCGCGGGTGCTGAGCACCTGGCCCAGCTTGATGAACGTGGGCCCCAGTTCGGTCAGGGCCAGACGAATGCGGGTTTCGCGGCTCAGGTTGGCCAGCGCTTCGCCCGAGTGATCGCGAAAAAATCCTTTGGCCAATCCGTAATCGAAATGCCTCAGCCAATCGGCCAGGCCGTACTTGCTCAAAACGGAAATAATCTCCCGCCAACGGTTCAGGTTGTTGAGATTGCGGTAGAACTGGGGAATGGTGGCGATCTTCATCATCAGCGGCAGTAACCGAGTAGCCCGGTGGCGGGGCAGGGGGGCCGACCGTCTTCGGCCTTGATCCTATATTAACCGGTCCGGCCGTGGACTTCGCCCGGATTGCGGGCCGGGGGAACGAACCAAAAATGCCTGTTGTAATTGGCCGACCTTCGCGGTGGCCACGCCGGGCCCAGACGAACCGTCACCCTGGCCTCTCCCTGAGGGAGACGGATTGAAAGACCGTGTGCCGAAAGTCCGTGGATTGACCGGCGGCAGGTTCTGGGCGAGACTAAATGCAACCTGGAAATGCGACTCGCTTGCCGGCCGTTTGCGTCCCGCCTTTTACCCCTGCCACGTGAGTGCCCCATGAGTCTGAAATCCCTCTCGTGCTGCGCGCTCGGTTGCCTGGTTGCTTACTGTCTGGCCGCAACGGCCCGGGCCGAAAACTGGCCGCAGTGGCGCGGAGCGCGGCTGGACGGCGTAAGCAGCGAGACGGGGCTGCCGACCACCTGGAGCAAGACCGAAAACATCGCCTGGCGGCTGCCGCTGCCCGGACCGGCCGGCTCGACCCCGGCGGTCTGGCAAGATCGTATCTTTCTCACCTCGGCCGAAGGCCAGAACCTGGTCCTGTTGTGCGCGAGCACCCGGGGCGAGGAACTATGGAAACAAACGATCGCCGCCACCAACCAGTCGGTCCGCGGCGACGAAGGGAACTACGCCTCCCCCTCTCCCGCCACCGACGGCCGGCACGTCTGGACTTTTATGGGCTCGGGCGAGTTGGGCTGCTTTACGACGGACGGCAGCCCGGTCTGGCAATACAACGTGCAGGACAAGTACGGCAAGTTCAACATTCAGTTCGGCCTCAGCTCGTCTCCCGTGCTCGACGAGGGGCGGCTGTATCTGCAATTGATCCATAGCGGCGGCGCCACGGTCGTGGCCCTCGACGCGCTGACAGGCAACGAAATCTGGCATCAGAAACGATCCAGCGACGCCACGGCCGAATGCGAGCACTCGTACGCCTCGCCGGTGATCTATCGCGACAAGCAGCAGGCCTATCTGCTAACGCACGGCGCCGACTACATCGTGGCCCACGACTTGAAGCAAGGGGACGAGATCTTCCGCTGCGGCGGGCTCAACCCCAAGGGCAATTACAACCAGACGCTGCGGCTGGTGGCTTCGCCGCTGGCCGTGCCCGGCATCATCATCGTGCCCTCGGCCAAGAATGGCCCGGTGCTGGCACTCGACCCGACGGCCAAGGGAAACATTTCCGACAGCAACCAAGGACACTTCTGGACCCGCGAGCACAACACACCCGACGTCCCCTCGCCGCTGATCCACGACGACCTCTTGTACCTTTGCCGCGAGGACGGCACGCTGCTGTGCCTGGAGGGCAAGACAGGCAAAGAGGTGTATCAAAAGCGCGGGCACGCCGACCGGCATCGGGCCAGCCCCGTCTATGCCGACGGCAAGATCTATCTGACGGCCCGCGACGGCACGGTCACGGTGGTCAAGCCGGGGGCGCGAGTTCGAGATCTTGGCGCAGAACAAGATGGAGGAGTCGATTTCCTCCTCGCCGGCCATTTCGGGCGGCCGGATCTATCTGCGCACGTTCAACTGGTGCTGTACGCGGTAGGCAAGTAGACGTGCGCGCGCCGCGGCTGCACGGGTGGCCGCCAGTGTGGCGCAGGTCCTGGCCCTCCCCGCGTAACCGCCCCCTAATAAACGCGGCCACAGCCGTTCTCCGGCGACCTCGCCGCTTGCTCGTCTTTCCGAATTCCGCCCTCCGAATTCCGAATTTGTGGCGAGCAAATGCCGCAATTTCACCGGTCCCGGCCCGCCTGACCGCCCCACTTGCCCTGGGACAAATCCGGACTATCAGCTATAATTCGGTATTCCCTCCTGCCGCTGCCAGCTTGATACGTGCGTTCCCCCGGCTGCCGCCCGCCTTGTGCGGGGCAGACGCGGATCGGCGAGCTTGTCCGCAGTTTGGTCGGCCGAAGCCTGGCGACGGTATGCCTTTGCAGAGCGCGAAGCGCCGTGGCCGGACACCCCTTTTAGGCGCTGCCCGATGGCTTTCATCGAGGTTTCGCCCCCCAAGGCATCATGCAATCATCGATCACCGAAGCGCTTGAGACCGACATCATGCGTCGCCAAGACATCCGCAACATCGCCATCATCGCCCACGTCGATCACGGCAAGACCACGCTGGTCGATGCCCTGCTGCGGCAAAGCGGCGAGTTTCGCGAGAGCCAACTGGTGGGCGATTGCATTCTCGACTCCAACGAGCTGGAGCGCGAGCGCGGCATCACGATCCTGGCCAAGAACATCGCCATCCTCTATGACGCGGTGAAGATCAACGTCATCGACACGCCCGGCCACGCCGATTTCGGCGGCGAGGTCGAGCGCGTGCTGCGGATGGCGGACGGCGCCCTGGTGCTGGTCGACGCCGCCGAAGGCCCGATGCCGCAAACGCGGTTCGTGCTGTCCAAGGCCCTGGAGTGCGGGCTCAAGCCGCTCGTGGTGATCAACAAGATCGACCGGCCCGACGCCCGGATCCAGGAAGTGCTGGACGAGGTTTTCGACCTGTTCATCGAGCTGGGGGCCGAGCGACGAAGTGGCCGATTTCCCCTACATTTTCGCCAGCGGCCGCGAGGGCTATGCTACCCACGACGCGGCCGTGCGCGGCGATTCGATGCGCCCGCTGCTGGACCTGGTGCTGGAAAAAATCCCCGGCCCGCTGGTCGATGCCGGCTCGCCGCTGCAAATGCTGGTGACCACGCTCGACTGGTCCGATTACGTCGGCCGGATCGCCATCGGCAAGATCCATTCCGGCCGCATCAACCGCGGCGAACAGATCGCGCTGATGCAGTCGGGCGATCGCTCCAGCTTGCACAAAGTGGCCTCGCTGCAAGTCTTCGACAAGCTCGGCCGCAAGGAAGTCCCCACGGCCGAAGCGGGCGACGTGGTGGCCGTGGTCGGGCTCGAAGGGGTCGAAATCGGCGACACGCTCAGCAATGCCGAGGTTCGCCGGGCTTTGCCCCGGGTGGAAGTCGACGAGCCCACCTTGCAAATGGTCTTCGGCATCAATAACTCGCCCATGGCCGGCAAAGAGGGCAAGTACGTCACCAGCCGCCATCTGCGCGACCGGCTGATGCGCGAACTGGAGCGGAACGTGGCCCTGCGGGTCGAACCGATCCCGGGCAGCGATGCCTTTACCGTGTCCGGCCGCGGTCTGTTGCACCTGGGCGTGCTGATCGAAACGATGCGCCGCGAGGGCTACGAGCTGTCGATCGGCAAACCACAAGTCATCCTGCACGAGCGCGACGGCGTGACCGAAGAGCCGTTCGAGAACCTGCTCGTCGAAGTGCCGCACGACCGCCTGGGCGCCGTGATGGAAATGGTCGGGGCCCGGCGCGGCCGAATGCTGGAAATGACCGCCCGCGGCGACTTCGCCCACGTCTCGTTCTCGATCCCCGCCCGGGGCTTGATCGGCCTGCGCACCCGGCTGCTCAATGCCACGCAGGGCATGGCCATCATGCACCACCGCTTCGAGAGCTATCGGCCCCTGGAGGGCGAAATTCCCGAGCGCGCAGAACGGCGTGCTGGTTTCGATGGTGGCGGGCAAGGTCGTGGCTTTCGGGCTGGACAGCCTGCAGGATCGGGCCGAGATGTTCGTCGCGCCCGGCGACAGTCGTTTACGAGGGAATGATCGTGGGCGAAAACAGCCGCTCGGGGGACATGGCCGTCAACCCGACCAAGGAAAAGAAGCTCACCAACATGCGGGCCACCGGCAGCGATCGCAACATCCTGCTCAAGCCGGCGCGGCTGCTGACGCTGGAAGTGGCGCTGGAGTACATCGCCGAGGACGAGTTGGTCGAAGTCACGCCCAGCAAGATTCGTCTGCGCAAGATCCTGCTCAGCGAGAACGATCGCCGCAAGGCGGCCCGCCGCCGGGCGTGAGGAGCGGCGGAAGGATGAAGGATGAAGGATGAAGGCGGCAGGGGGAGCCGAAGATTCTTTCAATAATCTACGCGGATCCTTCAGTAGCGCATTTCCCCATGCCGCGGGGTTTTCAATTCGCTAGTCCGTCTTCGCGGTTCTTGCGACAGGGAATAACAGCGGACGCGGAATCCGTGGGTACACGGCTGCCTTGCGGTCCGGGCTGGTTGGATTGCACTTGTCGGGTGCTATTCGTTTCTGGAATGGGCCGCCAGGAACGTCGGTTTGGCAACGTATTGGCTTGCGCAACAACTGGTCATGTTGCGATCCAAAGGAAAGACGGACAACGCGGAACGAAGCCCAGGTTGCCTCCGGCCTTCTGCCCCGTTTTTAATCCTTCATCCTTCATCCTTCGCCGCTCATTCCTCTTCGGCGCGGGTGTCGGTGCGGGGCGGCTCGACCCAATCCACGCCGGCATCCCGCTCCAACGTCCGGATCCAGTTGAGATACAGCTTGCGCTGATCGCCGCCGGCCAGCCGAGCGTACTTCTGGAACGGCTCGAGAAGGAATTCGTGCTCGAGCAGGTCGCGGTCGGGCCGGAACTTCTCCACCTGCACCACGTAGAAGATGTCCTGCGACTCGTTCGCGGCCACCTTGACCTCGCCGGGCGACGAACCGAAGACCGCATTCATGAACTCGTCGCCGGCGCCTTCCACCGCGTGGACGGGGCTTAGCCGCGGTTCGCTCGACTCGGGATCGTAGGGCGTGAGGCCGATGGTCATGCGCGTGAAGGGGCCGGTGTCGGTCACTTCCAGGCCTTCGCGGTTCACAAAGACTTCTTTGAGCGGTTTCTTGGCCGCGCTGGCCACCTTGGCGTACTTGTCGGCCTGCACCAAGGCCAGCTTGCGGGCTTCTTTCATCTTGAAGGCGTGCAAGACCTTGCCGCGGACGTCTTCGAACGACGGCACCATTTCCGGCGTGGACTTGGTCTCCCACCACAGAAAGCGGTTGTTCTCGTCGTCGAACGTCTCTTCCGGCCGATACAGGTGCGGGTCGAGATAGGCCATCTGTACGAAGCTGATCTGGCGGAATCCAAGCCGCGGATCGCTGGCGAAGTTGCCTGACTTGCCCAGGTCGGTTTGCGTCTGGGCCTCGTAGGCCGAAACGGCCGCCGTCTCCCTGCGCTTCGACGCCGAACTCGGCTGCCAGCGCGGCGAAGTTGAGCGGCTCGGGCTGCTCGAGCTCGGGGTTGTCTTCCTTGTTGGCCAGGTAAGAGCTGCGCGCCGTGGCGTATGCCCGCATCTTGGAGCGCAGCTTGTCGAAGGCTTCCTGCACGGCCTTTTGAGCCTTCTCGCGGGCCAACTCTTTGCGAATGGTCTCTTCGACCTTCTCGAACGGCTCGTACTTGGGCTCGGGCTTCTTTTCGCCCGACTCGGGCGCGTCGGCCGCCGGCGTTTCGCCGGCATCTTCTCCGCCGGGTTGCTGATCGGCCGGCGCCGCGGTTGCGGCCGGCTCGGCCGCCGGCTTGTCGGCGGGCGCTTGCGCGGCCGGTGCTTTTTCGTCCGCGCTCCCGGCGGCAGGCTTTTGAGCGGCGGCAGCCGCCTGGGGGCGCTGGTCAGCCGAAACGGGCTGGGGCGGCCAGCCGGCTCGACGCGCGACGATTTCTTCCCGGCCGGCGCGGCAGGCGCGTTGCCTTTCCCCGCTTTGTCCGGGGCCGGATCGTCTTTCGCCGGGACATCCGCCTTCTCGGGGGCGTTCTTGTCGGGCGCTGCGTCGCCCGATTCGTCGCTGCCGGGCTTGTCGGGCTGCGAGTCATCCGGCCCGAGCGGATCTTCCATTTCGCCTTCCTTGGCCGGCGGTTCTTTGTCTTTGCCGCCGGGCAAGCTGATCTCGCGGAACTGCACGGCTTTGTTCTTTTCGTAGTAGTCGTGCATTTCCTCGGCGGTCACCTGGTCGGTCGTCCGCTCGATGAATTTCTCCAGGTTCGCCTGGAAGTATTGAAAGGCGATCTTGGCCGGTTCCTTGAAACCGGGCTCCGGCGAGTTCGGCTGAGGAAGCTGGTTCTGATAGCGCTCGAAATACTTCTCCAGCTCTTCCTCGCCGGGCTGCGGAACGTCTTTCAAGAACTGCTCGACCTTGACGGGCAGCACCTGGGCTTCGGCTTTCAAATTGAGCTGCTCGAAATACTCCCAGCGCTCGGCCGGCGGGATGCCCAACGACCCCAGGTGGAACATTTCCGCGTACCGCGAGGCCAGCATTTCCCGCCGCAGCCCGTCGAACAGATAGCTTTGACTGATGGAAACGCGTCCGTCCGGCTTCAGTGCGGCGATGATGTCGCGCAATTGCGAGTAGACGTCGCCGGCGATCAAGTGCAGCAGGTCGTTGACCGAGCGGTCGCTGGCGACCATGCCCATCTCTTCGGCCCGCTTCGCCAGGACGACGGTTTCAATCGCGGCGGCGTCGCCTGGGGGCAGGGCCCGGCCCATCAATTGCTGATGGAAATAATTGTACGCGTCCTTGGCGGCGCGGGCCATTTCCATTTGCAGGCGGTCTGGCGGGATGCCCTTGCCCTCGAACTCCTTCTGCGCGCGGGCGGCGATCACGCGCTGCAAAAAGATTTCGACCCATTTCCGCTGGTGCTCGATGGCGTCCAGTTCCGAGCGCTTGAAGTTGCCATAGTTGGTCTTCACCATCAGCGGGTTTTCCGGACCTTGCGTGCCGCCCAACATGCGGAAAACGGGGTCCAGAAACACAAAGGCGACCATCGCCATGATCCCGCACACGGCGATCAACATCCGCTGATTGCGGCGAAAAACTGCAAACGGACTTGCCATGAATCGGATGCTCCTGGGAGACTCGCCGGCAGGGTCCCTGGCCGCTGGGACCCTTGACAGCCGGGTAGGGCATTAGTATTGAATTGACGGTTGTGCCGGCCTGTCAGGACTTTTCTCCGTCGGCCCAGGCTCGTTGCAGGGCCGTTGGCGGAGCGTTGTAAACCGGCCAAACGATTTTAGCGCCACGCGACGTAAATGCAATCCCAAAAGGAGTCTGGGACTTGCGCAGCCGGCGGCCGGCCGGCAAATGGCTGCCACGCTGTCAGGCGCTTGTCGGGCTCCCTGGGTGTACCTGGGGGCCGCGCCAGCCGAGCGGCCAAACAGGCGGTGACCCGGTCCCAGAGGCTGTTTGAACCGGCCGCGGCTGGCCGGACCCCGGTCGGCCGGCGGCCTGAACTTGCGCGATCGCAGCGGATGGAACGGATGCGCCGGCTGACGAGACACGATTCAGGAACCACCCCGTAAACGGCAGATTTACCATGGTGGTAATTTCTGCCCGGAACCTCCAGTCTTCCACAAGGCGCCGCATGGCCAAGAAAGCCTCCACTCGCAACGGCAAGTCGCTTGTGATCGTCGAGTCGCCGGCCAAGGCCCGGACGATCAGCAAGTTTCTGGGCCGCGATTATACGGTCGAGGCCAGCATCGGCCACGTGCGCGACTTGCCCCAGGGGGCCAAGCAGATCCCCGAGGAATTCAAAGGCGAAGACTGGGCCTACCTGGGCGTCAACGTCAACCAGGATTTCAACCCCGTCTACATCATTCCGCCCGGCAAGACCGCCCAGGTCCGCAAGCTCAAGGGCGCTGCTCAAAGACGCCAAAGACCTGTACCTGGCGACGGACGAAGACCGCGAGGGAGAAGCCATCAGTTGGCATCTCAACGAGCTGCTCAAGCCCAAAGTGCCGGTTCATCGGCTGGTGTTCCACGAGATCACCAAAGAAGCCATCCAGGAAGCGCTCGAACATCCGCGGCAAATCGACGACGATCTGGTCAAAGCCCAGGAAGCCCGGCGAATCATCGACCGGCTCTACGGCTACGAAGTCTCGCCGCTGCTGTGGCGCAAGGTGCGGCCCAAGCTCTCGGCCGGCCGCGTGCAGAGCGTGGCCGTGCGGCTGATCGTCGAGCGCGAGCGGCAGCGGATGGCGTTCCGTCTCGGCCACCTATTGGGACCTGGTCGGCCGCTTCGCCAAGGCCGACCAGCAGCAGTTTCGGCGCCGAACTGGTTTCGGTCGACGGCCGCACGCATTCCGGCGGGCAAAGATTTCGATCCGGCGACCGGCCGGCTGAAAGATCCGGCCTTCTTGCAGCTGGACGAACGCGGCCGCGACCGATCTGGCCGAGCGGCTGCAAAACGGCAAGTTCCAAGTCGCGTCGCTGGAAGACAAGCCCTACACGTCCAAGCCCTATGCGCCGTTCACCACCAGCACGCTGCAGCAAGAGGCCAACCGCAAGCTGGGCTTTACCGCCCGGCGCACGATGCAAGCCGCCCAAAGCCTGTACGAGAACGGCCACATCACCTACATGCGGACCGACTCGACCAACCTGGCCAGCGTGGCCATCGAGGCGGCTCGCGAGCTGGTCGGCTCGCAATACGGACGCGAATACCTGCCCGATCAGCCGCGGCTGTATCAACCAAGGTCAAGAACGCCCAGGAAGCGCCACGAAGCCATCCGCCCGGCCGGCCATCCTTTCGACTTTCCCGAACAACTGCGCGGCGAGCTGAACGCCGACGAGTTCAAGCTCTACGACATGATCTGGAAGCGGACCGTCGCCAGCCAGATGGCCGACGCCCGCGGACGCCGGATCACCATCACGGTCGAAGGCGAAGGGGCCGTGTTTCAGACCGGCGGCAAGACGATTGACTTTCCCGGCTATCTGCGGGCCTATGTCGAAGGCAGCGACGATCCGGAGGCCGACCTGGCCGAAAACGAGCGATTGCTGCCCAGCGTCGCCGTGGGCGAGTCGGTCAGTTGCCGCGAACTGGAAGCCAAGAGCCACACCACGCAGCCTCCCGCGCGGTTCAGCGAAGCCTCGCTGACCCGGGCGCTCGAAGAACTGGGCATCGGCCGGCCGAGCACGTACGCCTCGATCATCGATACGATCCTGGCCCGCGAGTACGTCTTCAAGAAAGGGGACGCGCTGGTGCCCACCTGGGTCGCGTTCGCCGTGGCCCAACTGCTCGAAGCGCATCTGCCCAACCTGGTCGACTATCGCTTCACGGCCCAGATGGAAGACGACCTCGATGCCATCAGCCGCGGCGAGACCGGGCACGTCGACTATCTGCGCGGCTTTTACTTCGGCAACGGCACGATCGGGCTCAAGCGGCAATTGGCCGACAAGTCGGAGCAGATCGACGCCCGCGACATCAGCCGCGTGCTGATCGCCCGGCCCGAGGGGCAGGATCCGATCTACGTTCGCAACGGCCGCTATGGACCGTTCCTGGAGCACGGCGAGCGCCGCGCAAGCATTCCCGACGAGACGCCGCCGGACGAAATGACGCTCGATCGCGCATTGGAACTGCTCAGCCATGCCGAAGCGGCCGAAGAGCCGTTGGGCGTTTGCCCCGACACGCACAAGCCGGTGTTCTTGAAGGTCGGCCGGTTCGGGCCGTACGTGCAGCGCGGCACGCCCGAGGACGAAGAAAAACCCAAGAACGCTTCGCTGCTCAAGGGCATGAAGCCCGAGGACGTGACGCTGGAAGTGGCGCTCAAGCTGTTGTCGCTGCCCCGCGACTTGGGCAAGAATGCGGCCAATGGCGAGCCGATCGTGGTCTCGAACGGGCGTTTTGGTCCGTACGTCAAGTGCGGCGAAGAAACGCGCAGCCTGCCGGCCGGCATGTCGCCGGTCGACATCTCGCTGGAGCAGGCGCTGGAACTTTTGGCCCAGCCCAAGGCGCTGCGGCGCGGCTTCGGCGCCAAGAAGGAGCCGCTCAAGGTCTTTCCGCCTTCGACGGTCACGAAGCAGCCGATCCAGTTGCTCGAAGGCCGCTACGGCCTCTATCTGGCCGACGGCGTGACGAACGCCTCGCTGCCCCGCGGAGCGACTCCCGAGGAGCTGACCTTCGAGCAGGCCGAGGAGCTGTTGGCCGCCCGCGCGGCGCTGGGCCCGCCCAAGAAGAAGCCCGGCCGCGGTGCTCCCAAGCGTGCCGCCGCCAAGCCGGCCAAGGCACCGGCCGCAGCCAAGAAGAAGCCGGCCGCGAAGGCCACCAAGAAGCCGGCGAAGAAGAAGGCCGCCGGCAAGAAGCCGCCGGGCAAGAAGTCCGGCAAAGCCGCGGCGGTTGAGGTCGATTCGGCCGCGCCGTTTTGAAGCCGGCGGGGGCTCGGGTTGGACCTGTCCCGTCGTGCGCGGTGAGTTTGCTCACGCCGGCCCGCTCGTGCCAAACCGTTCGAGAAACTTCTTCAGCCCCGCCACGTCCCAGCGGTCGCAGCGGTAGGCGATGTAGCCGTCGGGACGGACGAGCAGCATGCGCCGGGGCGCCTCGTGCGTCAGGCCGTAGTTGTTGAACACCTGGTTGTTCTCCGAGCGCACGATCCGCTCGTCGCGGCCCAACAGCGAATGCGCCACGATGTGCGACTTCAATTCCAGGCCGATCGACTTGGGTAGCGTGGCCATCTGGGCGGAAATCTGCTCGATCTCGTCCCGCGCCAGCGGCGTGCGCGATAGCGCCAGCGCGTGAAACCGATAGCCATCGATCAGGCGGAACACGTCCAGGTCGCGCTCGATCTGGCCGTTCGGCGCGCGGTGCCCGGCCGTCAGACCGTCGCGCCAGGCCCGGGGCGCGCCGGGCGATGCGTCGTCCAGCACGAACGGGTTCGGCTCGTAGCGAATGCCAAGCTGCGAAATGAAGTGAAACGCCCGGGCGCGGAGCGTGTCGCTGTGCGAAACGGTGAGGGCAAACAGCGGCAGGATCATGTTGCGCACGGCCACCGCCCAGGGCGATCTGCGAGCTCACGCCAGCAAAAAGCCGGTCGGTGTAGTGCAGCACCTTTTGCCCGACCGGCCAGCGCTCGGCGTTGTAGGTGTCGAGCAGGGCAGGGGGGGCGTGCCCCTTGAGCACCAGGGCCAGTTTCCAGGCCAGGTTGGCCGCGTCTTGCAGGCCCGTGTTCATGCCCTGGCCGCCGGCCGGACTGTGAATGTGGGCCGCGTCGCCGGCGACGAAGGCCCGGCCCTCGCCGTACTTGTTCACGCCGCGATGATGGATGCGATAGCCCGAGACCCACTTCGGGTCGGACAATCGGATGTCCAGGCCGGTGGCGTCGTTGACCACCTGCTGCACTTCGTCGAGCGTGGCCGGCTCGGCGCCGCCCGCCTCAGCGATGGCTCCGGTCGCTACAGCCCCCTGCGGCTTGACGGCCACGATGCGGCACAGGTCTTTGCCCTTGAGCGGCAGATAAATGGCCAGGTCGCGGCCGCGGAAGAAAAACTTCAAGTGGTCGTAATCCAGGGCCCATTGGATCTTGCAATCGGCCAGCAAGAACTGCTGCGGGTAGGGGGCGCCGTCGTAGCGCAACCCCAGCGTCTTGCGGACGATGCTGTGGGCCCCGTCAGCGCCGACCAGATAGGCGGCGTGCAGCTCGCGCACGCCGCCGGCGGAATCCTTCGCCTGCACGGTCACGCCGTCGGCCGACTGCGTGAATCCGGTCACCTCGACGTTGTGTTCCACTTCCGCGCCCCGCCGGCGGAGATCCTCGACCAGGATGTCTTCGATATCCCATTGCGGGACCATGAGCAGGAACGAATAGGGGGTGTCGCTGCGGCCGATGTCGTCCAGGTTGAGCTGGCCGACTTGCTTGCCGTCGACAAAGATCTGCGCCCGTGGCGATGAAGCCGCGCTTCAAGAACTCGTCGGCCAGGCCGATGTTGAGCATCAGCTCCAGCGACTTGGGCTGCACGCCAAACGCCCGCGACTCGTGAGCTTGCTGCTCGCTCTTGTCCAGAATCCGGACATTCACCCCGCAGCGGACCAACAGCGCGGCGGCCATCAGGCCGGTCGGGCCCGAGCCGACAACGACGACGTCCGTGGCCGCACTGTTTGCTACGGCCGGCTGCTGCTCAGGTGTCATGGAAGAATCCTTTCAGCGGTGCGGACAGACACTCGATTCATTCGAAACCGGCGATCGGATGAGGAACGTACGGCTCCGCGAGCGCGGCGATCTCCTCCGGCGACAAGGTCAGCGACAGCGCCGCCACCGCGTCCTCCAAATGCTGCGGCCGGGTCGCTCCGACGATCGGCGCCGTGACGACCGGCTGGGCCAAGAGCCAGGCCAGCGCCACCTGGGCCCGCGACACGCCACGGGCGGCGGCCACCGCACCCACGCGTTCGATCACCCGCCGGTCGGCGTCCTGCGTCGCCGCGTACGCATACAGCGTCTTGCCGAATTCGTCGCTTGCGGCCCGCTCGGTGCTGCCGGCGGTCTCCCAGGGCCGGGTCAATCGTCCGCGGGCCAACGGGCTCCAGGGAATCACGCCGATGCCTTCAGCCCGGCATAGCCCGAGCATCTCGCGCTCTTCCTCGCGATACAGCAGGTTGTAATGGTCCTGCATCGATACGAACCGCGTCCAGCCGTGCCGATCGGCCAGGTGCAGCGCCGTGCAGAACTGCCAGGCAAACATCGACGACGCGCCCAGGTAGCGGGCCTTGCCGGCCTTGACCACGTCGTGCAGGGCCTCCAGCGTCTCTTCGATGGGCGTGCGATAATCCCAGCGGTGGATCTGATACAGGTCGATGTAATCGGTGCCCAGCCGCCGCAGGCTGCCGTCGATTTCCGTCATGATCGCCTTACGCGACAAGCCCCGGGCGTTCGGATCTTGGCGCATCGGATAGAACACCTTGGTGGCGATCACCACGTCGTCGCGCTTGGCAAAGTCGCGCAGCGCCCGGCCGGTGATCTCCTCGCTGGTGCCGTCGGAGTAGGAGTTCGAGGTATCGAAGAAATTGATGCCCAGCTCGAGGGCCCGGGCAATGAACGGTCGGCTTTGTTCTTCGTTCAGCGTCCAGGCGTGCGTGCCGCGCTCCGGCACGCCGTAGCTCATGCAGCCCAGGCAGAGTCGGGAAACCTTGAGGCCGGTCTTGCCGAGGTTTGTGTATTGCACCTGCTCACTCCCCCAGGATCTTCACCAGCACGCGCTTGCGGCGGTGGCCGTCGAACTCGTAGTAAAAAATGTGCTCCCAGGGGCCCAGGTGCAGCTTGCCCTCGGTGATCGCCACCACGACCTCGCGCCCCATGACTTGCCGCTTGAGGTGGGCATCGGCGTTGTCTTCGCCGGTGCGGTTGTGCTGGTAACGGGCGGGCGAGGCGTCGAACGGGGCCAGCCCTTCCAGCCAAACTTCGTAGTCGTGGTGCAGCCCCGACTCGTTGTCGTTGATGAACACCGAGGCCGTGATGTGCATCGCATTGACCAGGGCCAGCCCCTCCCGCACGCCGCTTTCGGCCACCAGCCGGGCAACTTCCTTGTGGATCGACACAATCGCCCGGCGATGGGGGATCTCCATCCAAAGCTCTTTGGTCAGGCACTTCATCACGTCCATGCTAAAGATGCGTTGGCCACGCTGCAACCCGCCAAGCCCGTAGGGTCCGCTGTGCGGACCAATTGCTCTGCAGTTCGCGCAGATGGTCCGCACAGCGGACCCTACAACCGTGCCGGGGCGAACTCGATCGCCACCGGACCCTCACCCTACCCTCTCCCTGCAGGGAGAGGAGTCGAGAACGGAAGTCCCTATTCGTCGTGCCTGTGCCGCCAGCGTCGTTGGCCACGCTGCAACCGCGCGATGGTCCCGCAGGCGATTGCAAAGGCCAGCCCGCGATGCTCATAATCTGTGGGGCCTGCCTGCCGAGATTTTCGTCCATCGCTCACGACGTGCTAACTTTGCCGCCATACGCTGACCGGCAAGCCAAAGGGGAGGGCAATCGCATGCCAAGAAGCTTTCTGCACGCTGGGGCGGCGGCAACCTTCGCGCTCGTGATCGTCGGCTGCGGGCCGGCGACGCCGCAGGCGCGGCTCGTGGGCCGCTGGAAGGGCGCCACCGAGGTCACGGAGGCCGTCGACGCCATGGTCCAGTCAGCGGCGCCGGGGCAAGAGGTGAATCCGCTGGCCCAAGGGGCGGCCCGCTTCCTGGGCAAGGCGCTGGCCAAAGCCACGATGTCGGTCGAGATCGACCTGCGGCCCAGCGGCACCGTTTTTCTGCGCGGCAACACCGACCTGCTCGACCTGCCTGCCGACTCCGAGGGAACCTGGACTGTCCTATCGGCCGACGAGGACCGGGCGAAGATCGAATTCGAGATCGGCGACCAGATCGTCCAGGCCAAGATCATTTTCCGCGATGCCGACGAGTTCACGCTGAAGATCGAGCCGCCCGACTCGCCCGACGTCGCCAGGCAGTTGGAAATCGCAGTGCCGGCGCAGCCGACTGCGCCGGCGGAAAAGCCAGCCGTCGCCGCCGACGACGAAGACTACGAGGACGCCAGCCCGCCGGCCCAGCCCCCCGCACCGAAACCCGGGCCGAAAGCTCCCGTCCGGCCGGCGCCTGTCATCGTCAAACCGGCCGAGGCCATGCCCAAGAAGCCGCCCGCGTCGATCCTTTTCAAACGCGACTCCAGCTGAGAGGCGGGAGGCGGGGAAGGAAACCACAGAGAGACACATAGAAGAACGAGGCGCAATGGCCACGAAAAACACAAAAAGCCACAAAGCGCTGCCACAAGGAAGGCAGATGACAAAGAAGTGAAGAAGCGCCCCTCTCGTTTTCATCCTTCATCCTTCATCCTTCATCCTTCCGCTCCCCATCCCCCTATCCCCTAATGCCTCGGATTCAGCAAGACGAAACCCCGGCACCCGGCGGCAGCGATCCGCGAACTTTGTTCGCCGCCGAGCGGACGCTGTTGGCCTGGATCCGTACCGGGTTGGCGCTGATGGGCTTTGGATTTGTGGTCGCGCGGTTCGGGCTGTTCCTGCGCGAATTGGCCGAGGCCCGGGGCATCGACATCCCGCAGCGATCGGGCCTGTCGCTGGCCATCGGCGTGACGCTGGTGCTGTTGGGCGTGGCCGTCAATGTGGGCGCGCAATCCAGCACTGTGCGCAGGGGGCTGCCATCGATCGCGGCCAGCCGATTCGCTTCAGTCCCCTGTCGATGGGAATGCTGCTGGCCGTCGTGTTGGCGCTGGTCGGCCTGGCGATCGCCGGCTATCTGGCGGTCGAGCTGGGCGAAGCGGCCTGATCGGCAAGCTTTCGCGGCTCGCCAGGCGATCCGGCCCGACTATCCGCTGACCAGCTTGGCGTCGAGCGTGATCTTGGCGGCCGCCAGCAGCTTGGAGATCGGACAGTTCTTTTTGGCCAGCTCGGCCTGCTCGGCGAACTTGGCCTTGTCGATGCCCGGCACCTTGGCCTCGGTGACCAGATCGATTTGCGGGATCGAGAAGCCAGCTTCGCCCTTGGTGAGGTGGACTTTGGCCGTAGTGTGGACCTGGCTCGGCTTGAAGCCGGCTTGCGACAGGCCGTGGGCAAAGGCCATCGAATAACAGCCGGCGTGGGCGGCCGCAATCAGTTCCTCGGGATTCGTGCCTTTGCCGTCCTCGAACCGGGACGTGAACGAGTAATCGGCTTGCAGGGCTCCGCTGCCCAGTTTGACGGTGCCGTGTCCGGTCTTCAGGTCCCCGGACCAAACCGCTTCCGAAGTGCGCTCGGGCATGACTGGTCTCCTCTTATTTAGCGATGATTCGATCTTGCCAGCTCGGCGTCGCCCGCCGGTGGGAAGTCGATCATACCCGAACCCGGCCGATCGGGCGAATTACTGCCGATCGGGCGTAGTGATGCACTTTGTTTCCGGCGACGAAGGGTTTCCGGCGACGAAGGGTTTCCGGCGACGAACGGCCGCCGGCATGAAGGCCGTTTGGCACGCGGTTTGATTCAGGGGCGGCCAAGCTGAGTAGCGGGCGCTGTTGTCGTCGGGATTCTGCTTGGCGTAGCAAACGACTTGGATGCCGTTGTGAGCAAATTCCCGCTCGAACTTCATGTCCAGCTTTTCCATGATGCGAATGGACGCTCGGTTTGCCGGTTGAGCTACGGAAATGAGTCGCTTGAATTCGAACTGGCGCCAACCGAACTCCATCACGGCCGCAGCAGCCTCGGTTGCCAACCCCTGGCCCCAGTATTCGGGCCGCAAACGCCAGCCGATCTCGACTTCGGCGGAAACCCGTCGGCGAACCCGCAGAAGCCAATCAGCTCGGCGTCCGCGCGATGAATGACCGGCCAGAGAATCCAGCCGCGAGAGCGAGCCGTTTCCATCCCGCCGTTTACGAATGCCTGGATACGCTCGTCGGACGACGGCTCTCCGCGGCCAATGTACCGCAAGACGCGCAGATCGGTCGCCAGCGGCTTGAATCGCTTCCAGTCGTCGGGTACCCAATCCCTTAGGAATAGTCGCTTGGTTTCCAGGATAACCATTGTGGAAGTGTCCTAGCAGCGCGTGCAGGCCAGGGTGGACAAGGTGATCGCTTGCATAGCCCATAGTCTACCCGAGCGGCGGGGCCGGGAGAGGGCTCAGCGCAAAAGGAAACCGCCCGAGCACGTTGCCCGAGCGGTTGTGTGTCCTGCGAGCCGGTCGAGTCAGGCCTTGCGGCGACGGCGGACGGCGACCAGCAGCCCCACCGCGCCCAGGCCGGCCAGCAGCAGCGAAGCCGGTTCGGGGGTCACGGTGACTTGCATCACGTAGGGTCCTCCGAAGGTGGAGTTGGGGTGGACCGAACCATTGCCAAAGAAGAACTCATTGGCAACACCGACCCCGCTGGTGTCGGCGGAATAAGGCCAGGCGGCGTTACTCCCGGTACTCGTACTCAGTTCGACCCAGTACCGAGTGTCGGCAGCCAAGGCGAAAGGCGTGCTGAGCGGAAAGTCGACAACCGCCGGGCCGATTAGGGACAAGGCCGAATCGCTAACCGTGCCCAGCGTCGTCAGCACCGAACCCGGGCTACCGGCGTTGTCGCTGAGAAGCTGGACGGTGGTAAAAGGGCTCGGGGGGTCTACGGGGATATAGAGCTGAACTTTCACGTCGACAAGACCGACTGCCGATGACCCGGTGGAAAACGAGTCGGCCAGGGGGCCGTCAGGAGCACTAACGAAATTGAAATTGCCATTTGTGGCGGCGTTGAGGTTGTCGTAAATAACGGTCGCTCGCGCCGGCCCGGCACCGCCCAGCAGCAGGGCCAAACACGCGAGGCTCAATGCCGCACGGTGCGTTGTTTTTACGGCTTTCATAAATCGAATATCCACGATTGATGGAGTTAAGAATCGCAACGATGTTGGCTACTTGGGGGTCGGAGTAAAGTCCGACTCGCAGTGCGGCCACAGGTCGCGCGGAGGAGTTACCGATCGGGACTCAGCGCCTAAACGAGAAGCCGCTATCGTGTCCGCAAACAGAATCGCAACCGCGTGCCGAAAGCTGAATGAGCTACGCGTGCTGCATTAGCGGACTAGACTGGCCAAGAATGTTTGGGCGTGGATTTCACGCCAACGGGCCCAAGAATAACCGCGCCGAGGCTTACTGGCAAGCGGTTTCACCGTTTTCTCACGGTCTTGCGGTCCGCGGCCCGTTTTTCAGGGCTAGACCCGCGCAGGAAAAACCCCACCGAGCGGGGGGCATGGTGGCCGTTAAGGCTTTTTGTCTGCTGGGCGGCGAGCCGGGCAGTCCCATCTGGGCTGCCAAGAACGCCCAAAAACCGGGCAGCGCCCAGAGGTGCTCATTCGCAAGCGAATCACTGCCGATCGGCCGGAATCACTTCGCCGCCGGCACGGGTCAGCAGCGCCCGCAAGGTGGCCGGCTTGATCTGCTTGTCGAGCACTTGGACCGAGCCGTCGCAGTAACCGACCGTGTAGCCCGTGTCGTTGACCAGCCGCAGGCCGGCGTGGGTTGCTGAGGGTCGAAATCCCAATCGTCGGGCCTGGTCCAACTGACGGCATGCTCGTCGTCGACTTCGACCAGCAGGATGGTGTTCGAAGTGCCGTCGGTGATATCGCGGAGCTTGATCGCCTGTTGGCCGGGAAACACCGTCTCGGCGCTGCGGCGTCAGATAGACCGTGCGTCCCTGGTCGCCCACCTGCGAAAAGGGGAGCGAAACACGTCGGGCATTTCGGCGATCAGCTGCTTGTTGTGCAGGCTGTCCCAGGGCTCGTCCAGATGAAACCGCTCGTACAGCCGCTGCTGCTCGACGAAGGGCAGCATGAAAACCCGCCAACTCAACAGCGGCTTGCCGTCTTTGGCGTGGATGGCCGGCGGGAAGGTTTGATTGACGGAATGGTAGTTGTGCATGGCCAGGCCGAGCTGTTTGAGGTTGTTCATCGATTGGGCCCGCTTGGCCGCATCGCGAGCCTGCCCGAGCGGCGCCTTGAGCTGGTCGAGCAACTGCTGGCCGTCCAGGACGAGCCCGACCCGGCTTTCGCTGACCTTAAAGTCGAGCAGCCTGCGCAAGCCGGCCTGGTCGGGAAACAGCTTGACGAACTCGGGCCGCTTGGCCAGCGCATCCAGCACGCCGGTCAGCAGGGCCTTCAGATCTTCGGCCGCCCGGGCGTTGCGGCATTGGGCCAGGATCAGCAGGGAGAACTTCGGTGGGCCGTCGATCCCCAGCGTGAGCGAAATCAGTCCGCGGGCGATCGGCTGCGTCGAACCGCCGCCGATCTCGGCCGGCAAATTGGGGAGCATCTGTTCGATCACCTTGCGATTGTCTTCGGTCGGGATCAGCAGCACTTGAGCCGTCGTATCGCCAGCCATCCCAAACGCCTCTGGCAACTCAGCACGCGGTTTCGGGCTGTCATCGCGCAAGCGCTTCACCACCGGCTCGCTGCCCGCCACGATTGCGCCGGCCAGTTTCTCCGTCGTCTCGAAGGGCGCTTGGCCGAGAATGGCCAGGATCGTGGCTTCGTCGGCGCCGGGGGGCAGCGGTACCACCAACAGCGGCGAAAAGCTGGGCGATAGCACGACGAACGCTTCGCGACCGCCGGCTTTCAAGAACAACTCGACCGATTCCTCGACTGCGCCGCGAGTGAACTCGATTTGCTCGGCATCGCCGAGCCGCAGTCGTTTCAGCTCGGCAAACAGCGGCTCGACCTTCAGCCGCGTGACGTCCAGGTGGGCGACGGCCAAGGCGTCTTGCCCGACAAATCTGGAAATCAGCCGGCGCGGGCCTCGGGAACGAACTTGGGCGGATCTTGAGCGACCGCGTTGGACACCGTCGACACCAGCAACACGCCCAAGCATAAACCGCTGCGAACCCGCTGCATAAAACGCCCTCGATGATCTACGACGATGGCTCGTGCCGATTTGAAATCCCGATCTGCGCTGGCTCGTCTTCGGCAGGCCAGCGACCGACGCTATTTTGCCAGGTGCAACTCGTACCGCACGCGCAATTCCCTGCCTGGCGGCTCTTCGCTCGGCGACGAGCCCAACGCGGCGTCGTCGCCGGCCAACGAGTACTCGAAATCCTTGCCTGTCACCGGATCGATCGGCAGCGGCACGTCGGTGACGTCGGCCAATTGCCGCGGCCAGCGTCCGTCATGCGCGGCCGCGTCCATCCGCAGGGCCTCGATCACCCGCAGCATCGCCACTTCGCGATCGGCCCGGGCTTGCGACAGCGACGCCGAGCGCATGCCCGGCACCAACAAACTGGCTAGCGGAATGCTTTCGCGGAGCCGGCCTGTGGTTTGCAGGTAACGCTCGGCCGCTTCGAAATGCGGCCGGGCCTGCCAATAGGGAACATAGAACCAGCACATCGTACGATCGCGCAGCTCGTCGAAAGTCGTCAGGGCGTCGGTGGCGATGACTTCGAACACGGGCATGGTTTCCACTTCTCGGGCCGGCTGTCCGCCCTCGATCAACCGCTGCTTGGCTTCAGGATATGCTTTCAAGGCCATTGCCGTTAAGAGCAATCGGTTCCGCGTGACCCCATTGGACGGGTCGAGCGACCCCAGGTCGCCGAGAACCCGATCGATCAGGGCCTGCCAATCGCGGGGGGTGCGGTCTCCGGAGTGGATCGCTCGCAGTTCCGGGTAGGAAAGATACAGCATCGCCGATTCCACGTCAGCGGCGCGGCGCATGTCGATCAAGGGAGAGGGCAGGGCGGTGAGCGCCCAGTAAAGATTCGGCGACTGGGGATGTTGCATAAAATCGCGCAGGGCTTTGAACGTGCTCTGCGAAATGGCCATGCCAACCAATCCGTGGATCAGCGTGGGGCCTTGTGCGATGTGCTGGCCCATGGCCAGGCCGTCTTGAAGCGTGCGCAGTGCGCCGTCCAAATGGCCTTCGGCCACTTGCAGTCGGGCCTTCACCGTCAGAAAGCGGGCCAGCGCACGGCAACTTTGCAATTCGGGCAGCAAGAGCGAGAAAAAAGGACGCTGGCCCAGGGGCAATTGCCAATCGCATTCGGTCGAATGGGCAGCCAGGTCAAGGTCGTCGAACCAGTCTAGCGCGGCCAGCGCCGTGCGAATCTCGTCCAACGGCAATTCGGCCAGCGGCATCTCCAGCCATTTCTCGAACCGCTGTTGCCGCTCGTCGAAGTCTTTGCCGTGCATACCGATCGCTAGCTTGGAATAGACAAGCGCCGCATTGCCGCGATGCAGCTCCCAGACCGGGGGCAGCAAGCGGTAACGCAGCGCCGCCCTAGGAGCCGCCGCAGGATAAAGCGATAGCTTGACCGGCGGCGGGCCTTGGGCTGCGGCCGGCGGCTGCTCCGGCCCGGCGGCCCGGGCCTGGTGCGAGCCCAGCAGGCCGCAGCCAGCCAACAAAACCGTCAAGACAACGTGTCTCATGTGCGCGTTCCGGCAGGGTAGGGGGGAGCGAGATCCAAAAACCGCCCCGGCAGTGGCAGAAAATCACGGTCGAGCAATTGACCGCGCAGTTCCCAGAACGACCGATCCCGAGCGGCATCCTGTCGCCCGGCTCCTTCCAGCGACGGCAACCAGTCGACGCCGAACAACAGCACGCGCCGCCGCACATCCAGTTTGTCGGCGTCGGGCTGTGAACGATTGCCGCCGGATTGCACGACGGCCGGCGCGAGCGCGATCGCGCGAGACTCGATCGGCTGGCCGCCGGCAGCCTCGATCGGCCCCGGCGATTCGGCCCCCGGCCGCGGGACCTGCGGACCGTGCCCGGCAATTTGCGGCAGCCCCGGCGCATGCAACTGCCAGCCCGCCAAAAGTCCGGCCAGCGACGCGGCCAGCACGGCCGCCGCCATTGCCCGGTTGGCTCTGCGCGGGGCGAGGCTTGCGGCCTGAGCCTGCCCGGCCAGGAACATCAATCGATCCCGGTTAACCGTCGGCACGGGCGCCAGGCTGGCCATTGCCGCGGCGAGCGCGATCGACTCGGGATCTACTTCATCGGCTGCGGATCGTTCTGGAAACATGTGACCCCCAATTTCTGCCGGAGCGCCGCGAGGCCCGCCTGATAACGCCTGTGCGCCGTGCTGGCTGAAGTCCCTGCGACTTCAGCAATCTCTTCGAACTTCAATCCGCCCCACAGATGCGCCACGATGACTTCCCGCTGCTCGATCGGCAAACCGGCCAGCGCCTCGCCGGCCGCTTGCGGATCCAGGCCGGCGGTCGGATCCGGGGCGAACCAACCGGCCCCGGCGGCGGCCGCGGCACGTTCGTGCCGGCGCCGGCGGTGGGCGGCCCGCGCGGCGCTGATCGCTCCGTTGCGCACCGTGCGGTACAGCCACCCCAGCAGGTTTGGCGGCTCGGCCGGTTGCCGCATCAACCCGACAAAGGCCTCTTGCACCACGTCGGCCGGCGTGTCGCACCACTGGCGCGCGTACAACTCCAGGGCCGGACTCCGCTCGTCCAGCAATCGGGCAAGCAGTTCTGGGCCAATTCCACTCATGCCACCTCGCTGCCGGACGCCATTTCCATCAGAATAACGCCGGCCGCCGGTTTTCATCCCAAGAGCGCGGAAGAAAACGAAAAAAACGATCCGCCGCGCAGGTGCAAAGGCGAAGGGAAGTAAACCACGGAGGCACAGAGACACAGAGAAGAACGAGAAAGATTGGCCACGAAAAGGCACAAAAAGCCACAATAAGGATTCCGAAACCGGGAAAGCGTGATCCCAAGCTCAGGCGTCGGAAATCATTCTTGTGTTTTTCGTCCCGTGCGCCGGGAGCTGCCCTCCGAGTTCCCCGTTCCCCGTTCCGAGTTCCGAATTCCTCCTTCATAAGGCCCGGCAGATGCGGCAACACGGTCCCTGGCAAATCCTGGCCACGCGGCGAGATTTATCGCGACCCTTGGATCGAAGTCCAGCGTGACGAGGTGATCCGGCCCGACGGCCGGCCCGGCAGCCACGTCGTGGTCCGCATGAAGCCGGGCGTGGCCGTGCTGGCCCTCGACGACGCGGGCCACGTCCACCTGACCGAGGAATTTCATTACGGCATCGGCCGCGACGCGCTTGAGGTCGTCAGCGGCGGCATCGAGCCGGGCGAAGACGCCCTGGTCACAGCCCAGCGCGAGCTGGCCGAGGAGCTCGGCATCCGGGCCGCCGAGTGGACCGAACTGGGCAGCGTGGATCCGTTCACCACGATTGTCGTCTCACCGACCCGATTGTTCCTCGCCCGTGGCTTGAGCTTGGGAGCGGCCGAGTGCGAAGGGACCGAGCGCATCCGTCATCGCTCGATGCCGCTGGCCGAAGCGGTGGACGCGGTCCTGTCCAGCCGGATCACGCACGCCCCGAGCTGCGTGCTGATTTTGAAAGCCCAGTGGTTGCTCAGGTCAGGGGCCTAACGGCGGCCCGCCGGATCGCAGGGCGAGCGTTTCGACTCGTTCGTTGCTAGACTCACTGAATCGAGCTTCGTGTCGCCAGGGGCAATTCGCGAGTCGTCAATCGGGGTCAAACCTTTCGCATGAGCACCAAACAACAGCACTTGGATCGCATCCAGCAGAGCGGCATCGTGGCCATTTTGCGCACCGAACATGCCGCCTTGCTGGCCGACGTGGCCGAGGCCCTGGTGGCCGGCGGAATCGATTGCCTGGAAATCACCTTCACCGTGCCCAGAGCGCACAAGGTGCTCGAGATCGTGGCCGAGCAGTTGGGCGACCGGGCCGTCGTCGGAGCGGGCACGGTGCTCGATCCGGAAACGGCGCGGATCGCGCTGTTTGCCGGGCGCAGTTCATCGTGGCTCCCAATACCAATCCCGAAGTGATCCGCCTCTGCCGCCGCTACGATCGGGTGGTGATGCCCGGCGCCCTCACGCCCAGCGAAGTCCTGACCGCCTGGGAGGCCGGCGCCGACGTCGTCAAAATCTTCCCGTGCGACATGCTGGGGCCAGGCCACTTGCGTGCCCTGCGCGGGCCGCTGCCGCACGTGCGGATGATGCCCACCGGCGGCGTGACCCTGGAAACGGTGGCCGCCTTCCTGGAGGCCGGGGCCTTTGCGCTCGGAGTGGGCACGAAACTGGTCGAACCGCGGGCCATTCGCGACCGCGACCTGGCGCAGATCGAGCATTCCGCCCGGCAGTATGTATCGGCGATCGCCGAGGCTCGTGCCCGGCTTGGGGACTAGGGCCGACGGCAGTCGCGGAAACGAATCTGCGGCCTGAATGGGCGTGCCAGCCCGCCCCTCTTCCTCAGTGTGGGTTAATGTGCCAAGGGTGCCAGCGGTCCTTTATTCTGCCAGCACTGGCGGCGGTTCGTGCCCGCGGAGGCGCGGATTTGTT
Source organism: uncultured Planctomycetia bacterium (assembly GCA_963699445.1). Taxonomy (GTDB): domain Bacteria; phylum Planctomycetota; class Planctomycetia; order Pirellulales; family PALSA-1355; genus CAWCAX01. Next base: position 38,534 of record CAVOTX010000006.1, on the reverse strand, counting down.
TAGAATGAAGTGCCTGCGCCTTCGCAGCGGCACGCGGCCCGACGAACAAGAGTGCCAGGCTGGGAGATAAGCGGATGGTTTCGCGAGGCAAGTCATATCTGCTGTGCGCCTGCTGGTTGCTGTTGGCCGGTCCCTGCTTCGCCGCCAGCGGATTCGACGGCGAAGGCTACCGCTTCCTGACGACCAAGGCCTACTTGCCCGCCGATTTCTCGCAGCAGGTTTTCGACGAGGCCTGGCGCACTTGGGAAGAGCCGCTGCGCAGCCAGGCAGAGCGGGCCACGCCCGAGCGCCGGCGCGAGATGGCCTTCGAGCGCTATGGGCTGACCTCGGCTCCCGGCGATCCGACGGCGAGACCGCAGCAATACGTGGTCGATGCGGCCGGCGGCTGGACGATGAACTGCCTGGCCTGTCATCAAGGCAAAGTGGCCGGCCGGGTCATTCCGGGCCTGGCCAATTCGCTCTTCGATTTGGAATCGCTGACCGAGGAAACCCGGGCCACCAAGCAGCGGCTGGGGCAGCCCATGACGCGCATGGACCTGGGCCTGTTGGTGATGCCGCTGGGCACCACGCGCGGCACGAGCAACGCGGTGATGTTCGGCGTGGCGCTGATGGCCCGGCGCGACGCCGACCTGAACGTGCTGCCCCCGTCTTTCCCTCCGGCCATGGTGCATCACGATCACGATGCGCCCGCCTGGTGGCATTTCCGCAAGAAGAAGCACTTGTACATCGATGCGTTCGCGACCAAGGGGCATCGGGCGCTGATGCAGTTCATGCTGATCAAAGAGAACGGGCCGGCGAAGTTCCGCCAGTGGGAGCCCGACTTCCGCGCCGTTTACGAGTGGCTCGAAGGGCTCGAAGCGCCGAAGTATCCGTTTGCCGTCGACCGGCCGCTGGCCGAGCGCGGCCGGATCGCGTTCGAAGACCATTGCGCCCGCTGTCACGGCAGGTACGGCAAGCAGTGGACGTATCCGGAGAAGGTTATCCCGATCGACGAGGTGGGGACCGACCGCGTGCGGTTCGACGCCTTGTCGCGCGAGCATCGGGCAGCCTACGAAGCCAGTTGGTTTGCGCATTACGGCCAGCAGAAGGCCGTGCTCGAGCCGGTCGGCTATGCGGCTCCGCCGCTGGACGGCGTCTGGGCCACGGCGCCGTATTTTCACAACGGCTCGGTGCCCACGCTCTGGCACGTGCTGCACCCGGGCGAGCGGCCGCGCGTCTGGCGGCGGAGCGAAGACGGCTACGACCAGCGCCAGGTCGGGCTGGAGATGCGCAGCTTCGAAAAGCTGCCGGCCGACGTGAAAACGAATCACGAGCGGCGGCAATACTTCGACACGTCCCGCTTCGGCAAGAGCGCCGCCGGCCATTTGTTCGTCGACGATCTGGACGAACCCGAGAAGCAGGCCGTGCTGGAATATCTGAAGACGCTTTGAGGGTGTCCACGATAGGGCTGCGGCCACGATTTGTCCCTTGAATTGACAAATGACCGCATCCCGGTAGGATGGGCAAAGTGGTTGCGGCGGCTGATTTTGCGCCGCCAACTGGTGACCGAAGCTCTCACGGAGGTATCGACCTAAGCATGACTCAGATCGAACAAGCCCGCTCTGGCGTCATCACGCCGGAAATGCAATATGTCGCCAAGCGCGAGGACCTGGATCCGGAATTGATTCGCGACGAGGTGGCTCGCGGGCGGATGGTGATTCCGGCCAACAAGGTGCATCTGGCGAAGCGGCTGGAGCCGATGTGCATCGGCATCGCAGCCAAAACCAAGATCAACGCCAACATCGGCAATTCGGCGGTCACCAGCAACATCGAGGGGGAGCTGGAAAAACTGCACACGGCCGTGCACTTTGGCTCCGATACGGTCATGGACCTGTCGACCGGACGCGACATCGACAACATCCGCCAGGCGATCATCGACGCCTCGCCGGTGCCCATCGGCACGGTGCCCATCTATCAGCTGCGTGCAGAACATCGACGACATCTGCGACATGAGGCCGCAGGATTTCCTCGACATGGTCGAGCACCAGGCGCGGCAGGGGGTCGACTACATGACGATCCACGCCGGCGTGCTGCTCGAACATTTGCACCTGACGATGAATCGCGTGACGGGCATCGTCAGCCGCGGCGGCTCGCTGATCGCCAAGTGGATGATGCACCACCGGCAGCAAAACCCGCTCTACACCCATTTCGAAGACCTGTGCGACATCATGCACCAGTACGACGTCACCTGGAGCCTGGGCGACGGCCTGCGCCCGGGCTCGATCGCCGACGCCAGCGACGCGGCCCAGTTCGCCGAGCTCGACGTGCTGGGCGAGCTCACCCGCCGCGCCTGGGCCAAGAACACCCAGGTGATGGTCGAAGGGCCGGGCCACGTGCCGATGGACCAGATCGAGATGAACATCAAGCGGCAGATTCAGGTCTGCGACGCGGCGCCGTTCTACGTGCTGGGCCCGCTGGTGACCGACATCGCCCCGGGCTACGACCACATCACCAGCGCCATCGGGGCCGCCTTGGCCGGCTGGAGCCGGCGCGGCGATGCTGTGCTACGTGACGCCCAAGGAGCATCTCGGCCTGCCCGAGAACGAAGACGTCAAGCAGGGCGTGATCGCCTACAAGATCGCGGCCCACGCGGCCGATTTGGCCCGGCATCGCAAGGGGGCCCGCCAGCGTGACGACGCCCTGAGCAAGGCCCGCTTCGAGTTCGACTGGAACGAGCAATTCCGCCTGGCGCTCGATCCGGAGACGGCCCGCCGCATGCACGACGAGACGCTGCCGCAGGACACGTTCAAAAGCGCGCATTTCTGCAGCATGTGCGGGCCGAAGTTCTGCTCGATGAAGATCACCGAAGAGATCCGCGAGATGGCCGCCGCCGAAGGCTTTGCCCCGCTGCCGATCGGCCCCTCAGGCTGATGACTCGGCGTCCTATTGGCCCCACATGGCGTTGACGCTGATCACTTCGGAGCCGGCCCGGCTGCCGAGGGCGTGAAACGTCGTCGGATCGATTTCGTAAGCGATCTGCCGCACCGAGCCATCGCAGAACGACATGTTCATGGCCCCGCTATGGATCGAGCCGAAGTGGACGTCGTCGCCGATGTTGTCCGTGTCCTGGGCCGGCGAATACGCGGTAGTCTTGCTAGTGTCGTTGTCGAAGCCGACGTAGATGTCCTCGTTGTCCGACGGATCGCTGCCGCTGAGGTAGGCGGTGCCATTCAGGTACTTTTCACCGAACAGGGCGGTGTAGGTGGTGCCGTCCTGGATCATCCGCATGGTGACGATGCTATGTTGGTAAACGACGCCATTCCAAGTGGCCGGGCTGGCCCAACCGAAACCGCTGTCGCCGCTGGCCAGGCTGCCTGGGCCGCCGTTGCATTGGTTGGGTTCACCATAGCCGCAAGTCGCGTCGTTGCTGTTCGTGTAATTGCCGCAGTTGGCCGCGTAGTCGGTGCGGGCAACCATTTGCAATGGGTCGGAGTTGTTGGCCACGAAGTAGCTGCTGCCGTTCCAGCTGTTGATGAACAGCAGGCCGTCGCGCCGCGAGGGACAATAGAACTCCGGCAGCCCGATCGAAATCCGCTGCGCATTGGCCGTATTCTTCGGCGCCTGCGCCATTCCCTTGCCCAGGTCGTGCATGTTGTTCTCTTCCATGAACGGCAGGATGTTGTACGTCCAGCCGGCCGGCTGGCTGATCCCGAAGCCCCGGTCGGCGTCGCCGGTCCAATCCCACCCCCAACCGCCGGTCGGCCAATTGCGCTGGGCCCCGACGTGGGTGATCGCGGCCAGGGCCATCTGCTTGAGATTATTGACGCACTGGGTCCGCCGCGCGCTTTCGTGCGCCGCTTGCACGGCCGGCAAGAGCAAAGCGATCAAGATGCCCACGATCGCGATCACGACCAGCAACTCGACGAGGGTAAACCCGCACCGCCGGGATGCACTGGCTGGCGGCAACGAGGCATTCCGAGGGGTCGCTAATGCGCAATTTTCTGGCATTGGATGCAAAAGCTGAATAATCTGGGGAAGTGTCGGATCGGCCCGTGACCGCATAAACATGCCGCGCTGATCGTAGCGCCGTGGCAGCGACCCTCGATAGACCCAGAGGAAAGATTACCCCCAACCCTCGACCGAGGCCTGACAAGCGACGGATGCAATCAATCCGCCTATGCGTTAGCTTACACGTGCCGAACTCGATTGCCAATCAATTCATCAAGAATTCTAGGGAGATTCTCATGGCGGGCGATCGGAATTCCTCGAGGATAATGCGCCGGATGTTCGCCCTTGTGCTCGTCGCTTTGCCAGCCGGGCCGAGCGCGCGGACTTGGGCCGATGCCCCCCGCGTGCTTCCCCCCGGCAAGACGCCGGCCGACAGTCGGCTGGGCAAGCTCAAAGACTACGACGGGTATTTCCCCTTCACGCCCAGCAAGTCGCCGGCCGAGTGGGCGGTGCGGGCCGAGCGCGCGGCGGCAGATGCTGGTCGCCACGGGGCTGTGGCCCATGCCCGAAAAGACCCCGACCAAGGCCGTGATCCACGGCAAAGTCGAGCGCGACGGCTACACCGTCGAGAAGGTCTATCTGGAAAGCTATCCGGGGCATTTCGTCACCGGCAACTTGTACCGGCCGCAGGGCAAATCGGGGCGACTCGCCGGCGTGCTCTGTCCCCACGGACATTCGCCGGCCGGCCGATTTACCGAAAATAGCTCGCAGGAAGCACGCAAGGCCATCATGGTGGGGGCCGAGCGATTCGAAAACGGCGGTCGCTCGATCTACCAGGCCCGTTGCGTGCAACTGGTGCGGATGGGTTGCGTGGTCTTTCACTACGACATGCTCGGCTATGCCGACAGCGTGCAGATCCCGTTCGACCTGGCCCATCGCTTCGCCAGGCAGCGGCCGCAGTTGGACTCGCCCGAGAGCTGGGGACTGTACAGCACGCAGGCCGAGTTGCGGCAGCAGAGCGTGATGGGAATTCAAACCTACAACTCGATCCGGGCGCTCGATTGGCTGTGCGAACTGCCGGATGTTGATCCGGCTCGCATCGGCGTGACCGGCGAGAGCGGCGGCGGAACCCAAACCTTTATCCTCTCGGCCATCGACGAACGGCCGCGGGTCAGCTTTCCGGCCGTCATGGTCTCCACGGCCATGCAAGGGGGCTGCACCTGCGAAAGTTGCTGCTTACTCAGGGTCGGGTCGGGCAACATCGAATTTGCCGCGCTGATCGCTCCGCGCCGCTGGGCATGAGCGCCGCCGACGATTGGACCAAGGAGATCATGACCAAGGGCTTTCCCGAATTGAAGCAGCACTACGCCATGTTGGGAGTGCCCGACAACGTGATGGCCAAGGCCCTGCTGCAATTCGGCCACAATTACAACTTCGTCAGCCGCGAAATCATGTATCAATGGTTCAACAAGCACTTGCAATTGGGCCTGCCGGAACCCGTCCTCGAAGAGGATTTCAAGCCCCTGACGACCGAGGAAATGTCCGTCTGGAATTCAGACCACCCGAAACCGGCCGGCGGCGAGGATTACGAGCGCTCGCTGCTCAAAGGCATGGCCGCCGACAGCGACCGCCAACTGGCCGCGCTCGCGCCGAGCGATGCCGCTTCGCTGGCCAAATACCGCCAGTCGGTCGGCGGCGCGGTCGACGTGATCGTCGGACGCCCTGCGCCCGCCGCCGCCGACATCCAGTACGACATGATTGACGAGCAAACGAAGGGCGACTATGACGAATTCACCGCGCTGCTGCGCAACAAACCGCAGGCCGAGGAATTGCCCGTCGTCTTCTTGCACCCCCATCAATGGAATGGCCGGGTTGTGATCTGGGCCCATGGAATGGGCAAAGCCGGCCTGTTCGCCGGCGACGGACAGCCGATCGCGGAGATTGGCAAGCTGCTGGCCGCGGGCACGTCGGTCGTGGCCCCGGATGTGTTGTTGCAAGGAGAATTCCTGGCCGACGGCAAGCCGCTGGCCGAAGCCCGGCACGTCGAAAACCCGCGTGAGTTCGCCGGCTATACCTGGGGTTACAACCAGACTTTGTGCGCCCAGCGGGCCTGCGACCTGCTCTCGATCCTGGCCTTCGTGCGGAATTATCAGCCCCACAACCCGAGCAAGGTCTATCTGCTGGCAACGGCCGGTGCGGCACCCTGGGCGGCGGCGGCGCTGGCGCAAGCCCCCGGCGCGGTCGATCGCGCGGCGGTTGACACCGCCGGCTTTCGCTTCGCCGGCTTGAAATCGATCTACGACCTCAACTTCATGCCTGGGATCGTCAAGTATGGCGATTTGCCGGGCCTGCTGAGCCTGGCCGCTCCGACCGAGTTGTGGTTGGCCGGCGAGGGCGGCGACGTGCCGGCCGCCGTGGCGGCCGTGTATCGCGCTTCGGGCAACGTCAACGTCACGGCGTTCAGCGGACCGGCCGAGGCGCGGCTGGCGGCGGCCATCGAGTGGCTGATGCGGTAACCGTCTGTTGAAGTATTCGACCGGCTGCAAGGCACGAGCGGCAACCAACACAAAGAGCCACCGGACCGATCGATCCTGCGGCTCTTGCCTGGGTCTGTTCTTTGGCGGACGGTTCCAGCGTCGAACTGCCCGGGCTTGTCAGAATGCCCGGGGGGTTTTGTGCAATCAATGCGAAAAACGAGCCCGATCGACTTGCGGGCGGTTGGCATTGGGAGCAGCCGTATGGATCCAGCGCTGCACCAGTTGAGCGAGCTCCAAGTCCATCCACTCGTCAAAATGTTGGAAGGTCGCCGATTCGGTCCGCACCAGCGGCGAATCGCCCGACTCATCCCGCGGATCGGAAGGAAAGCGGTTGGCTGCGTTCAAGTCGTGCATCATGGCTGTGCCCCCAATTCCCGTGATCCCAGGTGTCATGTCAATCGGGCGCCCCGTCATCCCCAAGGGCCCCGCCGGTGTGCATTGTCCGTCTATCTACATTCTAGTTCGTTGAAAGGGCCGCGTTTGATTCCCACAAAACGGGCTGGTCTTATTACGTAAGACACGCTTGGGCAGTTCGGGTTCGCTCTCTGTTCGATCAAGGCAATCCGCGGCCGTCCCATCGGCGACCTGCGCAAAACAGCGCGTCTGGCGGGATTTGCGCTGCCATTGGCACCTCGCGGCCGTCCATAGCGGGGCAAAATGGCACTTTCCGCTCCCGTAGGGTCCGCTTCGAGGACAATGTTGGACAATCGGCGGGGAATTCCGACCGGGCCGCCGACCCAGCGGGCGAACGCACCGTAACAAACCGGCGCCGGCCGGCATTCCGAACCGAACCCTATTTTGGCGAGGCATTGTCGGCTGGCGGCTTGCGCTCGGCGCGGCGCTCGGGCCAGCGGCACTGCGGTCGGCCGCCTTCTGAGCCAGGGCCGCGGCGTGCTGCTCGATTTCGCCCGCTTCCAGGTAGCCGTCGCCATTGCTGTCGATCTTGGCAAACCGCGCCTTTCGCGCGGCATCAAATTCCTCACGGCTGACTTTGCCGTCGTGATCGGCATCCATCTGGGAGAATCTCTGCACCAGGCGCTGCTTGTCGACGCCCGGTCGCGGCTGCTGTCCGGCCGGCCCCGTTGCCGGCGGCCCGTTCCCAGCCGGCGGCTGCCCTGGCTGCAAGCTTCGCAAGACATTGATCCCCGTGATGAACTCTTCCCGGCTCAAGCTGCCATCGCCGTCGCGGTCGCCGCGTTTCATCAGGACTTCCAGCATCGGTCGCCCCTCGGGAATTTCGTCCGCTGACAGCTTGCCGTCGGCATTCTTGTCCAGATAGTCAAACATCCTGGCAGGGTCCATTTGCCCCGGCTTTCCGGCCGCGGGCGGCTTGAGCTGATTGGCCGCGTCGACCAACTCTTGTTTGGTGAGCGTCCCGTCGCCGTTCTTGTCGGCGCGGACCAGCAGCCGCTCGAACATTCCCCGGGCTTCGTCCGGAATTTCGGCGGCCACGATCCGGCCGTCGCCATTGGCATCGAAGCGGGCGAAGATTTTTTCCGGATCGATACCCTGGGCTCCGCCCGGATTTCTTTCCGGCAGCTTTTCCGTCAACGGACTGCGCAGCTCGCTTGGACTCGAGCCCGGCGGCAAATTCGCTGCGGCTGAGTTTTCCGTCCTTGTCGCTGTCCGACGTTTGCAGCAACCGGTTAAACAGGGTCTGCTTATCGTCGGGCACTTCGTCGGCGGTGAGTTGACCGTCGCCGTTGCGGTCGAGCTTGTCGAACAGGGCCGCCGAGAACGCGCCGTCTGGTTTGCCTTCGGCTTGCGGCTCGTCGGCTTTCAGGCTGGCGGCGCACCACAAAGCGGCCGCGATCGCGGCGAAGCAGGCCAGGCAGCGGTTCATGATTTTCTCGCCCGGGGATAAGTTTGGTGTTGCAGATAGCAGGTGCCGCAGGCACTATTGTGGTCTCGACGCCGCCGCGCGTGGGAAGGCCGACTACCGATGAAACCCTTGTATCCGACAATAGTTCCGGCGAATTATCAAGTAGGTCGCCCGGTCGATAGCAGGGCATTCGGCCGAGACGCAAATTCGGCCGAAACGGCGGCGGCCGGCTGCCGCGGCGTTTTCCGTAAAGATACCGGCCGGTGGCGCTTGCGTCGATGTTGTCCTGCCCGGCCGAAGTCCCTATAATCCGGCCCGCTCCCTACGGCGCGAATGTGCCAAAAACGCGACGTCCACCCCGGCGTGTGGCGGTTCGGCGACGTGAGGGCGATGCCAATTGGCAACCCGCGCGCGACGTAAGAACGGCCGGATTTCGTGCGTTCGTCATAGGCGTCATAAGCACGCTGCCCTGGGGTGTTAAGATACATGAGTGGTTGAGTTTCGCTGAATGGTCGACGCTTGCCGCGACGATGAGTACCCTTGCCCGGATCATTTTCGCTCGCGACGTCGACTCCCGACATGGAATGCGGCACCGGCAAAGCGTTGGAAGCACTCGGAGGATTGACGACAGCAGCGTGCTGGCTCCAAGAGGTTCATTCGACCCCGACTCCAGTCTGAAGTGGGCCATTCGCGCCCTGGTCGACGGAACAAGCGAGCCAGAACTGTCCAATCGGTCCCGAGTCAAGTCGCCCGGTCGTATTCCATTGACTTGTTGCCTTGGCAGCTATTCGAGCTTTCAGGCCCCGCTCTGTGCGTGGCCGCCCGAAAGCCAATAGTGCTCTGGGAGGAGACTCGATGCAGATCTACGGAACTTCACAGCTTCACGGTGCGCAACCCGTTAGCGCTCCCCACATTCAACGCACGGCCGACACGCAGCCTGCGGCGCCTGCCGCCACGCAAACCGACAGCGTCGACATCTCGCCGGCGGCCGACCTCGCCAGCCAGCTCAGCGACATCCCGGCCATTCGCCAGGATCGAGTGTCGGCGATCAAGTTGGCCATTGCCAATGGCACCTACGAGACGGCCGACAAGCTCAGCGGCGCCGTCAACGGGCTGCTGGACGAAATCGGCTGATTGAAAATCAATGCTGCCCTGCGTCGTTCGGCGGTCCGCGCGGTTCGCCGCTCCGCCTGCGTTGCGCTCGCCTGATGCGACGCGCCGGCGGCAAACCGGGCAAGTGCGCGGGTCCGGTCCGCCGAACTATCAGAAAAAAATGTTTTCCACCGTGCCACGGCCCGCGGGTTGTCCCGCTGGGCCGTTTTTGTTTTTCTGTCCGCACTTTTCCGCCGGTTCTCCGCCTGGCCGGGCGCCGCGATTTTCCGCCGCCCGGCGGGCGGTGTAGAATCAGTTGATAATCATTATCGATTTTGGCAGGGGGCCGGTGCCGATTTCGGTTTCGGCTCGCCCAACGGCAGCAAGTAGTGTGCGTATGTCGAACGATTTTTCGCTCGGAACCGTCGAAGTCTCGCTGTCTCCGCAGCAGCGCTTCGAGGAATATCTCCAGAGCCGCGGCAAGCGAATCACCCAGCAGCGCCGGGTGCTGGTCGAAGAGGTTTTTCGCCGCCACGATCACTTCGACGCCGAGGACTTGATCCGGCACTTGAGCCGGATCGTGGGCGACCGCCGGGTCAGCCGGCCCACGGTCTATCGCACCCTGGCCGAGTTGGTCGATGCCGGCCTGCTGCGCGACATGGTGCTGGGCGGCCGTACCGTCTACGAGCACGATTACGGCTATCCGCAGCACGATCATCTGCATTGCCAGAAGTGCAATAAGCTGATCGAATTTCACTCCGACGAAGTGGCCGCCATCCGCGACGCGGTCGCCCGCGAGCGCCAGTTCCACGTCACCGGCCATCGCCTGATCATCACCGGCGAGTGTGCCGACTGTCGCTCCCGCCGCCGCCAGACGCGCAAGCTCGATCTGGTTTGATCGCGCCGGGCGAGCACACCGGGCCTAAAAGCCCACGTTCCCTGTGACTGGGCCGGTGAATCGCAGGCCAGCTCCGCTGCCCTGGATGGATTCGCCGTCGGCTGGACCACGGAAGCGGTCGGTAGGCTTCTCGCAATTCTTCTTTCGTCCATGAGGAATTGTCTTGATGCCCCCTCTCTCGGTTGGTAGCATCTTATTGCTGTGAATTATTTCCCCTTGGGAGGGTCTGCGATGAGCCGCATTGCGATCGGGCCTATGGCAATTGTGTTGTGCCTGTGCTTGTTCGCGGCTCGGCCGGCGCTGGCCGGTCTCGATCTCTTTGAGATTTCTCAGCCAACACATGCGATCGTCGATGCCAAGACGGACGTCTATCCTTGCTGCGGCGACGACAACTCGAACACGTTTTCGAGCGGTTACATCTACAACATGTTTGGCGCCACGAACCCTGGCGTCGAAGGCGCTGCTTACGACATGATTTTCGCGGCCGGCCCGACTGACTTTGTCGAATTTCACACTGCCCTACCGGTGGATCTCACATCGGTGGGACTGACCGTGGGATCTGAAAGCGCCTACTCGGACGGTCCCCGCGGCTATACTACCGCGACTTTTCAGCAGTACAGCAACGCAAGCTATTCGACGCCGGTCGGCCCAGCCTACACTTTCAGCAACCCCGATACGATCCCGTCGGGCACCCCGTATACCCTTTCAGTGAGCATTAGCAACGGCCAGTATTTTGAATTGACGTTGACAACCACTCCGACATACGGCGGCGGTGTGCGCATGCTTTCGCTCACGGGAGGGGACAGCGTCTCCACCCCTGAGCCGGCCTCGGTCGTCGTGTGGGGCTTGGTGATCGCCGGGGGCCTCGTGGTCGCCCGGCGCCGCAAAGCCTAGTTCGATCGGCTTGCAAAACAGAACCGCTCGGGCAAGGTGCTCGCGCGGTTTCTTGTTGCGCTGAGGCGGTTCCGAGTCGGCCAACTCAACTATCACCCGCTGCCGAGCGGCCGCCCCACGTTGAACCCCACGCCGTTCCGCTTATACTGGCAGTTTGCCCGGCGGAGCGCCGGATCAGCACCAAACCGTTTTCTCAGGAGATTGGCGTGTTCGAGACCGTGGCGATCGTCGGAGCGACCGGGGCAGTGGGCACGATCATCCGCGAGCTGCTTGAACAGCGCGAGTTTCCCTGCCGGCGGATCAAGTTCCTCGCCTCGGGCCGGTCGGCCGGCAAGAAAATCACCTTTGCCGGCCAGGAACACGTCGTTGTCGAGCTGACGCCCGAGGCGTTCGACGGGGTGGATCTGGCCATCGGCAGCACTCCCGACGAAGTGGCCCGGGACTTTGCCCCCTGGGCCATCGAGCGGGGCTGCATCGTCGTCGACGAGAGCGGCTACTGGCGCATGGATCCCAAGGTGCCGCTGGTCGTGCCCGAGGTGAATCCGGACGACTTGGACAAACATCAGGGTCTGATCGCCAGCCCCAATTGTTCGACCACGCAAATGGTCGTGGCCCTGAAGCCGCTGCACGATGCGGCCCGGGTGCGGCGCGTGGTGGTGAGCACGTATCAGGCCACCAGCGGCATGGGCGTTTCCGGCTCGCAGGAGCTGATCGAGAGCACCCGGGCCCGGCTCGCGGGCCAGGACTACGCGCATCAGGCGTTCGCCCACCCCATCGCCTTCAACGTGATTCCGCAGATCGGATCGCCCAAGCATCAGGGCTACACGTCCGAAGAAATGAAAATGGTCTACGAGACCCGCAAGATCATGGGCGACGATTCGATCCAGATCTGCCCGACTTGCGTGCGCGTGCCGGTGGCCAACTGCCACAGCGAGAGCATCCTGGTCGAGACCGAGCGCAAGCTCACGGTCGAGCGGGCCCGCGAGCTGTTCGCGGCCACGCCCGGCATCGTGGTGATCGACGATCTGGCCGCCAAACAGTACCCCATGCCCAAGGGCTGCGACGGCCGCGACGAAGTCTTCATCGGCCGGATTCGCGAGGACCTGTCGAGCGCCCGCGGGTTGGCGTTCTGGTGCGTCAGCGACAACTTGCGCAAGGGAGCCGCGACCAATGCCGTGCAGATTGCCGAGTTGCTGGCCGCGCGCCAGGCGGCCCGGCCGGCGACCGTCAACGTGAAGTGACGCGGGCGGACGGCACATCAGTTCATTCGCATGCGGACGATCAAGCTCACCCTCGCGTACGACGGCACCGCCTATGCCGGCTGGCAAGCCCAGGCCCGGCAGCCCAGCTTGCAAGTGACGCTCGAGGAGGCCATCCTGCGGATCACGGGCGAGCAACTGCGCGTCGAGACCAGCGGACGGACCGACGCCGGCGTGCACGCGCTGGCCCAGGTGGTCAGCTTCGACACGCAAACGCACCTGTCGGCCGACGTCTTGCAGCGGGCTCTGAATGCCGAACTGCCGCGCGACATGGTCGTCGTCGCGGCGGCCGAGGCGCCGCCGGGCTTCCACGCCCGCCGCCACGCGCTCGCCAAGCGATACCGTTATGTGATCCGTGACGGCCAGATCGCGGACGTCTTCTGGCGGCAATACGCCTGGCAATTGTTCGGGCGTCTCGATGCCCCGGCCATGCACCGCGCGGCCCAGTCGCTGGTCGGCAGGCACGATTTCAGCAGCTTCGAGACCACCGGCTCGCCGCGGGCCAGCAGCGTCCGCACCGTAACGGCCGTCGACGTGGCCCGCGACGACCGCGACGACGATCTGATGCGCGTGGAAGTCGAAGCCGACGGCTTTCTGTATAACATGGTCCGCGCAATCGTCGGCACGCTGGTCGAAGTCGGCCGAGGCTCCAAGAGCGAAGCGTGGCCGGCCGAAGTGCTGGCCGCAGCCGATCGCCGCGCGGCCGGACAGACCGCGCCGCCACACGGATTGTATCTGCTGTGGGTGAAGTACGGGGGAGAAGGCGGAAGGATGAAGGATGAAGGATGAAAAAGGAGCAATCAGGACATGGGCGGCGCTCTTGGCTCCAAGCGTCGTTAGTTCAGAGCCGTCCTTCACCTACAGAATTGCGCGACGAGAAAAAATAATTGCCGAGCGTACTCGCTCGTCATTCCCTAGTCCCTAGTCCCTAATCTCTAGCCCCTCGTCCCAAGTCCTCAGCTCCTAGCCTCTAGCCCCGCTCTTCGATGCGCATCGCCCACGTCATTACGCGCTTGATTCTGGGCGGCGCGCAAGAAAATACGCTGCTCACCTGCGAGGACCTGCGACGCACGTACGGGGACGACGTGCTGCTCATTACCGGCCCAGCGCTGGGTCCCGAAGGGAGCCTGATCGAACGGGCCAGGGCAGGGGGGACCCCGCTGGAGGTCCTCCCGGAGCTGCGCCGCCCGATCCATCCTTGGCGCGACGCCGCAAGTTACGTCGCCATCCGCCGCGCGCTTGCGCGGTTTGCGTCCCGAGGTGGTCCACACGCACAGCGGCAAGGCCGGACTGCTCGGGCGGCTGGCGGCGTGGCGGCTGCACGTGCCGGCCATCGTACACACGGTTCATGGAGCGCCGTTTCATCCGTATCAAAGTGCCGCGGCTCGTTTCGTGCTGCGCAACTGCGAGCGGTTCGCCGCGGCGCGCTGCGATGCGATCGTCAGCGTGGCCGACGCGATGACCGAGCAGCTCGTCGCAGCCGGTGTCGCGCCGGCCGAAAAATTTCAAACGGTCTACAGCGGCTTGGAGGTCGAGCCGCTACTGGCAGCGGCGGCCGAGCGAGCGGCGCTCCGCCGCCAGTTGGGTTATGGCGACGAGCAGATCGTCGTCGGCAAGATCGCCCGGCTGTTTCATCTCAAAGGACACGAGTACCTGATCGCCGCAGCCGAGCGGGCCGTGCAGGCCGATCCGCGACTGCAGTTCCTGCTCGTGGGCGATGGTCTGCTGGCGGCGCGGCTGCACGATCAAATCGATCGCTCCGGACTGGGCAAACATTTTCGCTTCGCCGGCCTCGTGCCGCCGGAGCGGATTCCCGCCTACCTGGCCGCCATGGATATCGTTGTCCACACCAGCCTGCGCGAAGGCCTGGCCCGCGTGCTGCCGCAAGCCCTGATCGCTGGCAAGCCGGTGATCAGCTACGACATCGACGGCGCGGGAAGTCGTCATTCCGAACGAAACCGGCGTGTTGCTGCCGCCGCGCGAAATTGCCGGCTTGGCCGAGGCGATCGTCCGCCTGGCTGCCGATCCTGCGCTCTGCGAGCGCTTGGGTGCCACGGGCCGAGCTCGCTTTACGGACCCGTTTCGCCACCAAACAATGACCTGCGCTTGCGAACGCTCTACACACGTCTGCTTACGGACAAGAACCGCGGCGGCGTGAACCCTCGCGCAACGTAAGTCGCAACTTCCACGGTTAAGCCCATCGGCGGCGGCCGATGGGCAGGGGCCAGGGCAGGGGGGGCCATTTTTCGAAAAGTTACGTCCCCTGTACGCCCCGAAAAGGTGCCTTGGCGCGGGCCCCCCCGGCTTGGTAAGATGGGATATCGATGATATAAGACCCCTGGCGTCCGCGGGTCCTGCTATCCCGGCGGCCCTGATGTCCGGCTTGGGCTCGCTCGACCCGATCACTCTGACCTGAATTGTCCGCTGTGGCACATACGTCTCAAGACTACGTCGGCCGATTCCGGCTGCTCAGCCTGCTGCGGTCGGGCAAGACCTGCCAGGTTTGGGAGGTGATGGACGACCTGGCGAACCAACGATATGCCATCAAGCTGCTGCTGGCCGAATATCGCCGCAACCGCACGGAAGTCGGCTTCATGCGGCACGAGCACAAAGTGGGGCGCGCCCTCAACCACCGCCGGGTCATCAAGATTCACGAATTTGGGATCGATCGCGACAATATTTTCCTGGCGATGGAGTTGTTTCCCGCGCCGAACTTGAAGCAGGTGATCCAGGGTTCTTTCGACTCGCTGGCGCCGCTGGCTCACAATTGCATCAGCCAGGCCGCCGAGGGACTGGCGTATTTCCACAACCAGGGTTGGATCCACTGCGATATCAAGCCCGATAACTTCTTGATGAAACCCAACGGCGACGTCAAACTGATCGACTTCGCGCTGGCCAAGCGTGGCAACGTCCGGTTCAAGAGACTTCGGCACTTTTTCCGGCTCAGCCGCAGCATCCAGGGCACCCGCAGCTATATGTCGCCCGAGCAAATCCGCGGCAAGCGGCTGGACGAGCGAGCCGATGTTTACAGTTTTGGCTGCATGATGTACGAACTACTCGGCGGAAAAGTGCCGTTCACGGGCAATACGACGGCCGACCTGCTCAACAAGCACCTGCGGCTTGCGCCCCCGTCGGTGCAAGCCGTCAACCGCAATGTGAGCGACTCGGCCGCCCAGCTTCTCAAGCGGATGCTGGCCAAGAGCCCCAAGAGCCGTCCGCGCGACATGACCGAGTTCTTGCGAGAGTTTCATGCCATCGAAGTGTTCAAGAGCCCGCCGGCACAGGCCCGGCGGTGACAAGTCCGACTTGACTCGTCCGCCGGACCGATGAGGATCCATTATGGCAAGCCTTCATAGTCGACTGACCTTCGATCGGCCGATCCTCGAACTCGAGGCCCGGATCGTGGCCGCCGAGCCGGCCGCGGCCGCCGACTTCGCCGTGCGCGAGGACGTGCGGCAAATGCGGCGCGAGCTGGCCGACCTGAAGCGCAAGGTCTACAGCAATCTCACGCCCTGGGAGACTGTGCAAGTCGCGCGGCATCCCGATCGCCCGATGACCAGCGACTACCTGGACCTGGTGTTCGACGAGTTCGTGGAGCTGCACGGCGACAAGTTCTTCGGTGACGATCGTGCCATGCGCCGTGGCTTTGCCAAGCTCGATCGCTACAAGGTCATGGTCGTCGGCCATCAGAAAGGCAAAACGCTCAAGGAGCGAATCGCCTGTTCCTCGGGCTGCGCCCATCCCGAAGGCTATCGCAAGGCGCTGGCCAAGATGAAGCTGGCCGCCAAGTACGGTTTGCCGATCATCTGCTTGATCGACACGCCGGGCGCTTATCCGGGCATCGGCGCCGAGGAGCGCGGCCAGGCCCAGGTCATTGCCCAGAACATGTTCGAAATGTCGCGGCTGGCCGACGCCGATCATCTGCACCGTGATCGGCGAAGGCGGATCCGGCGGCGCGCTGGGCATCGGCGTCGGCGATCAAGTGGCCATGCTCGAACATGCCTATTATTCGGTCATCAGTCCCGAGGGCTGCGCCGGCATCCTGTGGAAGAGCGCCAGCTACGCCGAACAGGCCGCCAAGGCGCTGCGGATGACCTCCAAGGACCTGCAGCCAGTTCAAAGTGATCGACGACGTGATCGAGGAGCCGCTTGGGCGGCGCCCACCGCGACCACCATCAAATGGCCAGCCGGCTCAAGATCTACCTGCTCAAATGCCTGCGCGAGCTGGTGCCCGTGCCCACCGATCAGCTCGTGGCGAACCGGTACGAAAAGTTCCGCCGCATGGGCGTTTTCCTGGAACGGGCTTTGGAAGGCTCCGCTTCCGAGTCGGAACCGGCGGAGACGGCCAACGCCGCCGGACCGCGCGAGTCAGGTCGACCGCTGCGCCAAACGGCACCCCGCGATCCGAACGGCTCCGCCTGAGCGCATGCGCGCCATGTGTCACCGGTCCATCTCGCCCATCTCAATCGTCCACAGTCCATCTCGATGGACTTCGCTTGCCATGCAGGGCAGCCGCCAACAGCCCGGCGGAAACCGGCTTCCCAACGTCCGATAATGTTTCTTATGTTCGGTTGGGCAGGGGTTTTTGCCGGGGATTTCGCCCATTCACCCATCCAACGCGGTTCCAGCATTCCGCCCATGCTTTCGCTTGGGGGGCGTGCGGCAAGCTCTCTGCGGCGGGCTATTCGGGGCCGCTTGTCGCCTGCCGGAGCGAGCCCGAGCGGCTTGTCCGCGCGGTGAATCGCTTTTTTCGCACGAACTCGAAATCCGCGCCGAGAATTGGTAAACCCAGCCTGACGGAAACGGTCCGCGGCGGCAGGGCGATTGCCTCGGCTGCCGCAGCACCAAGGCCCAGGCGGCTGCGCCGGGCCACCGCGGGGACGTACCCCGCGGCTCGCTCGGAACTCGCACCAGCGGGTGCCTCCGGCGCAGGCGATCCTGGCGGGCGATAGCGGTTGTGACACCCAGGGGGGCTGCTCACGCGTGGCCGCCAAACGACGCGCGGGCGGCCCCGACGGGCCGGCGCTCGGCATCCGGCCCCGGCGAAGTCTAAAACCTGCGTCCGCGCGGCGGCCCATGAGGAATCATGTAGCTGTAGTACAGGATCCCCGCCGTGATCATCAGTCCCAACAGCACGCCGATCTGCGACGCCTTGCGCGTCCAGGTGCGGCTCGCCAGTTCAGGCGCGAGGGCCACGAGGCCGATCCCGGCCCCCACGATCGGAATCCAGCACAGCGCGATCGAGGCCACGGCCAGGAATTGGGCCGGCAGCGATGCCCTCAGCGTCAGGGCTTTGGCCGCGTCGGCCGGCGGCAGTTCCAACAACTCCTCCAGCCGCTTCGCGCTCAGGAACGTGTTGCGACAACCCGGGCACTTCACCCAGGTGGTGATCATCGGCGGACCGAGCGGCACCAGGTGCATCAGCATCAAACGCTCGTGCTTTTCCCAAGCCTTGGCCACGACCGGCGACCCCTGGCAGATGGGACACAGCAAGGAGAGCTCCGCGGGGACCTCGCTCTGGGACTGGCTCACTCGAACGTCGACCATGTTTGGCATTTTCTCCGCCGCGATGGAATTCGGCCAACGGCCCCGCGTGCCATAACAGCGACCAGGAAAGGCAGTGGCAAGATGAAAAATCGGCGCTGCGCATCGCGTGCCGACGCTTATAGCATTGCCCCGAGGCAGGCGTCAAGCATTCGCCTGAACCGCTCGCCGGCGGCTCAGCGAGCGTCCCGCGCCAGAGGGCTACCGGTTCGAGGCCGACCGTGCGCCGGCGGAGCGTGCCTTGTCAGGGGCCGCAGTCCCTTTGCCAGTGCCGGCCGGGTCCAGTTCGTGCTCGAGCCGATCGAGGTAGGGGTCCAGCACCTCGTGCAGCTCGTGGGGCATTACCGAGTCGGCCTGGTCCAGTACGATGGCGATGTAATGGCCGCTTTGCGAGGCGCAACACGGTCTCGCGAGCCGCTTCGGAGAGGGTCACCGCAAAGAACGTGATCCCGATGCAAAGCAGAATGCCTTTGGCCGCGCCGAACAGCCCGCCGACGTGGCGGTCGAATTCCTTCAGCCGGCAGCGATCCAGCCAGCCCGAGATCACGCGGAAGGTGAACCAGATGCCCAGGCTCGTCACGCCGTACAGCACCAGCATGGCCACGAATCGGTTGAGCGGAACCTGCGTGCCGAAGTAGGGGGCCAGGTCCGCGCTGAACCGCACCGCCACCAGGTAGCTGACGACCAGCGACGACAGCGAGGCCAATTGCCAGGCCATGCCCTTCCAGGCGCCGAACACCGTCGCCCCACCGAGCACGACCAGCATCAGGATGTCGTAGGGCTCCATATCCGGTTCTTCGCCCACGGAGGAAGAATCTTGCCACGCCCGCCAAGCATTCGCCGGCCGGTCAGGGCGGGCAGGAGTATAGCCGCCCACGGCGGAAGGCGGAAGGCGGAAGGATGAACGATGAAGGCGGAAGAGCGAAGGATGAAGCACGAACTCCGCCTTTCTCCCACCTTCTCCTTTCTCTGCTGCTTATTCATCCTTCATCCTTCATCCTTCCGCCTTTCTCCACTGGCCTTGGCCTCAGCCGGCGATTCGATTACAGTCCGCCCTCCCTATCGGCAGGCCACGCGTCCTCGGCCGGTAACGGACCGAAGGCCTCTCAGTGTGACCAAGAGGGGTCGCACGGTGGACCCTACGACGCTTAGTCATCCTTCATCCTTCATCCTTCTGCCTTCATCCTTTCTTTTCAGGACTCTTGCCTATGGCCGGCTTCAAAACGCACATCACGACCAGCAGTCTGTTGGGAGTCGGTTACGGCGCCGCGCGCCTTACGCTGTACGATGTGCCGCTGCCGGCCTGCATCCTGGCGGGGGGCCTGTGCGGAGTCTCGGGCATGCTGCCCGACCTGGACAGCGCCTCCGGAGTGCCCAAGTGCGAGAGCATCGCCTTTGCCGCCGCCGTCGTGCCGCTGCTGATGGCCGAACGATTCAAACGCATGGGCATGCCGGCCGAGTACATCGTGCTGTTGGGCGGATTCATGTATTTGTTCATCCGCTTCGGCGTGGCGAAGATGCTGACCCGGTTCACCGTCCATCGCGGCATGTTCCACAGCCTGCCGGCCTGCCTGATCGCCGGCGAGCTGGCTTTCTTGATTTCCGGTCACGAGAACGTGTGGCAGCGCGATTTCAACGGCGGCGCCGTGATGATCGGATTCATGTCGCATCTGGTTCTGGACGAAATCTGGAGCCTGGATTTTCACGGCGGACGGATCCGATTCAAGAGCTCGTTCGGCACCGCCATGAAGTTCTGGGGCGAGTCGATGGGATCCAACGTATTGACGTACGCCGGACTGGCGCTGCTCTCGTTCATGTCGCTCGAAGATCCGATGGTCATGAACCAGCTCGCTCCGCACCAGTGCCCAGCAACAAGTGGCCGACCAGACCGGCGACCGCGTGATGAAATAGCGGCTCGGCCGCGGCGCCTGCGCGGCGTGCGGCCAAGAGCACGGCACGTTTGAGCGGGCGCGTTGATTGCAATCCGGGGGCGAGTCGCTCGCAGGGCACCGTGGAGATAAACTCCACGGCTCGCCAGGAGTTGATGGCCCCCTCCCCTGCCCCGCGGCCCACCCCCTGCTCTGTCGACGAGCGATTGGCGACCGCCGGGCGGCTCGCGTCAGGCCAGGTCCGCGCTGTCGATCCACAGCGTCACTGGTCCGTCGTTGACCAGTGCGACTTGCATGTGCTGGCGAAATCGCCCGGTGGCGACCGGCAGCTCCAGGCTCTTGAGCCGGGCCACGAAGCATTCGTAAAGTGCTTCGGCCAGGTCCGGCCCGGCTGCGGCCGTGAAGCTGGGCCGGCGGCCTTTGCGGCAGTCGGCCCAGAGCGTGAATTGGCTCACCACCAGCACTTCGCCGGCGACGTCGGCCAGGGCCAGGTTCATTTTTCCGGCCGCGTCGTCGAAGACTCTCAGACCGGCGATCTTGTCGGCCAGCACTCGGGCGTCTGGCTCGCCGTCGCTCTGGCCGACGCCCAACAGCACGACAAACCCGCGCCCGATCTGGCCGCAGCACTCGCCGGCGACGGTGACCTGGGCCTGGCTGACACGTTGGATACAAGCGCGCATGGATCGGGGACCCTCGTCGTTGACGGCTCGAGTTACGATAGGCGAGCGGCGGCCGATTGTCGATTGCCGATCCGCATTTTCGGGCCGGCCGATCCGCGATTGCCCGGGCCCCTTGTCCGCCCGATGTGCCCACGACATACTTGCAAACTCTTTTCGACCCCGGGACATGCACGAGCGAAAGAAAAGTCTGGATGTCTGCCGGCGTGTTGCTTGTCATCTACTGCGGCCTGATTTTGTTGGCGTCGCTGGCCGGCGGCTGGTTACCGATTTTCGTGCATTTGACTCATCGCTGGATGGAAATCGCGCTCAGCTTCGTGGCCGGCGTGATCCTGGGCGTCGGGCTGCTGCACTTGTTGCCCCACGGCCTGCACGAGCTCGGTTCGATCGACGAGACGATGCGCTGGGTGCTCGCCGGTTTCCTGCTGATGTTCTTCGTCGAGCGATTCTTCCATTTTCACCATCATGGGCCGCCGGCCGAATTGACGCGCGCCGAATTGCCCCACGCCGGCGACAGCCAGCTGTGCGACGATCCGCACCACGACCACGGGCATCCGCTTGGCGGCGCACGAACGGCACGCCGCCGGGCACGGCAAGCTCTCCTGGGTCGGAGCCGGCATCGGCATGACGCTGCACGGAGCGGTCGAAGGAATCGCCCTGGCCGCGGCCGTCACGGCTGAATATCGCGAGCCACCGGCGGCCGGCGGGCCGGCGCCGCTGGCCGCCCTGGCCGGTCTGAGCGCGTTCCTGGCGATCTTCCTGCACAAGCCGTTCGACTCGCTGACGATCTTGACCTTGATGTCCGCCAGCGGAGCATCGACCGGCCGGCGGCATCTGATCAACGCGGCCTACGCGACCGTCATACCGCTGGGCGTGCTGTTGTACTTATTGGCTTTGCAGCGGTCGGGCACCGAGTCCAGCGCGTTTCTCGGCCGTTCGCTGGGCTTTGCCGCCGGCACGTTTTTGTGCATCGCCACCAGCGACTTGCTGCCCGAGTTGCAGTTCCACAGCCACGACCGCTTCAAGCTCTCGTTGGCGCTGCTGTTGGGGCTGGCTTTGGCTTGGGGCCTGGTCTATGTCGAGGCGGCCGGTCACGACCATCACGAGCATGTCATCGTGCCGACCGGCAGCCCGCACGAACATCACGCACATGAATAGGGTGATTCCGCCGTTGTGGCGATTCCATTTCCAATCACGATGAGGCAGACGCGATGAATCCTTTACGATCGACAGGGGCAAGCCGGGCAGCCGATTCGGTCGTGCTGTTGCTGGCGACGATGTCGTTTCTGCTGAAATTCTGCGCTGCGGCGGAGGATGCACCGGCGGCTCGCGCCGAGCGACCTCATCCCCTGGCGATGTGCTCCAACGGAAACGTGCTCACGAATCGCGAGTACCCGGCCAAGATGCTGGATGCCGGGGCCCGCATGTGCCGCGTGGATATCAGCTTTCAGAACATCCGGCCACAACCCGGCAACGATCCGGAAAAATGGAACTGGACCGCGATGCAGGAAATCCGCGGGCTGCGAAAGCAGTTGCCGGATCTCGAGTACCTGGTGCTTCTCGGCTACGGGCCGCCCTGGGCCGAGGACGAGCGCTTCAGGCCCGAAAAGCCTTACGAGGGCCCGCCTCCGTTTAACTGCCCGCAGGCCGGCATCACGATCATGCCGCCCGACGATCCGCAGAACCTCTACGGACATTACGTCTACGAAATGGTGAAACGCTACAAGGACGTGGTCAAGTGTTGGGAAAGCTGGAACGAACCCGACCTGCCCGGAGCGGCTTTCTTCAAGGGCACGGGCAAGGACTTCTTCGCCTATCAGAAAGCTTGCTACCTGTCTGCCAAAAAGGCCGATCCCGACTGCACGGTGCTGTTCGCCGGACTGTGCTACGGCACGATCGAAGGCTATCTGGCGACGCACCAACTGCAACCGCCGACTCCCTATCCGCCGCAGGTCTGTTTCTTCGAAGAGTATTTGAAAGAGTGCGTGAAAGACCCCGATGCCAAGCAGCACGGCTTCTACTTCGACCTCATGAACCAGCATTCGTACACGCGGGCCAGCGACCTGTTCGACTATGTGGCCATCAATAACAAGCTGATGCAAGACTATCTGGGCGAGGTGAAGCCCACCTGGATTACGGAAATGGGCATTACCGACGGCGGCGGGCCGGGCTTCGACGGCACGCCTGCGGAGTACTGCGATTACGTCCTGCAATCGTTCGTTTGGGGCAAACTGGCGGGCGTCGAGCGGTTTTTTCATTTCCAACTCGACAACTCGAACGGCTGCGGCCTGTACCAGGGAATGCTGGGCGATCCCAAGCCCGTGTTGACCACCTATCGCGACGTGCTGGCCCAGGAGTTTGCCGATGCGACGTTCGTCCAGCAGTTGCACGGCAGCCGGGGCGTTGGTTTTCTGGCCGGCAATTCGGCCTATGATGCGAAATGGAAGACCGGCTACAACTTGTTCGAGTTCCGCGGTCGCGACGGCAAACAACGCATCCTGATGGCTTTCGCCGATACCGACAAAGCGGTCGACGTGAAGATTCCCGCGACCAAGGCCAAGGCAACGCTGATCACCCGCGACAATCAGCGGCGCGAGATCACGGCCCAAGACGGCCATTATCCAATCACGCTGTCGGGTGCGACGAATTTCGGCGGCTGGCCGTCGTACAAGGACAACCCGGCGGCCACGGCTTTGGGGCAGCCGGAACACCTAGTCGGCGGCGCGACCATCGTCATCGTCGAGCAATAGGCCGCCGACGGTTAGACGTCCAGCCCGCGCTCGCTGCGCATGCGCTTGACTTCGGCCATAATGTCGCCAATGGCCGTATGATTCTGGTAGATGTTGCTCGACTCGACGAGAAACGCCCAGGCGATGAAGGCCAGGCCCACGAACGCGCCGAGCAGATGGGGCGTGGCCCAGTCGGCCGTGTTGGGCCGATTGGTTGAAGGGTCGGCCGCGCCCCCCAGCGCGATCACGCCCACGATGGCCAGCATCGAGAGCGTGGCCCAGGGAAAAGTGCGTCGCTTGAGCGCGGTCGTGCGGCGAATCAGCTCGCGATCGAGCCCGTACGTCTCGACCACTTCTTTGGCCCAGCGGCTGGTGCCGATGAAGTACGTCACCACGATACTGTCGACCAGCACCACGGCCAGGGCGGCAAACACCCCGAACAGCCGATGGACCGTGGCCCAGCGCTGCACTTGGGGGTCGATCTGCCGAACATCGCCCAGGCACAAGCCGATCACCAGGTTGGCCGCCACCAGCAGGATCGCGAACCAGGCAAGGACCGCAAAAATTCGGGTCACGGCAAGTGCAGCAATGGTGCTTCGAGGCGCAAAAAGTCGACGGCCGCATTAGACCGTGGCTCGACGCGGGTTGTCCAGCCGTGATCGCGCGGGGAGTGTGCGGCAATCGCCCCCGTGTTTTTCCTCGGCGGGTGCGCCCTGACAACCAACCCCTGCCGCTGCTTAGAATCAAAGCATGGCTACTTCGACGCGACCGCTGATTGCGATCACGATGGGCGATCCGGCCGGTGTCGGCCCGGAGACGATCGTGGGCGCTCTGGCGCGACCGGGGAGTCCACGAGTTCTGTCGGCCGCTGGTCGTCGGCCATCCGCAGATCCTCCGACGGGCCGTCGCCTTGCTGGGCCTCCGCATGGAAGTTAAAG
Source organism: uncultured Planctomycetia bacterium (assembly GCA_963699445.1). Classification (GTDB taxonomy): domain Bacteria; phylum Planctomycetota; class Planctomycetia; order Pirellulales; family PALSA-1355; genus CAWCAX01. The sequence continues at coordinate 14,328 of CAVOTX010000006.1, read as the reverse complement.
AGGTGGCGATGCCCGCAGAGGCCCTGCCCACGGCCGATGTCATTCCCTGCCTGCCCGCCTGCGCCTCCGAAGCGATCGACGTGCCGCCCGCGACGATCGATCGTCGCGGTGGGCAAGCGGCCTACGACGCGCTGGTGGCGGCGGCCGGTCTGGCCTTGGCCGGCCAGATCGACGCGGTCTGCACCGCGCCCTTGCACAAAGCGGCCCTGTGGCTCGCCGGCCATCGCTACCCGGGCCATACCGAACTGCTGGCCGAGCTGTGCGGCGTGGACCGGTTCGCCATGATGCTCTATCTGGCTGGGGGCCAGCAGGTGAAGGGGCCGCACGGCCTGGCGATCGTTCACGTGACACTGCACATGGCGCTGCGGGACGTGTTTGCCGCCATCACTCAGCAGTCCGTGTTGGAAAAGGCGCGACTGGTCGACGACGTGATGCGGCGGCTGGCCGCCGTGCGGCCGCGGATCGGCGTTTGCGCGCTCAATCCGCACGCGGGCGAAGACGGCCTGTTCGGCGACGAAGAAACCACGATCATCCGGCCGGCCGTTGAACTGGGAATCGGCCAGGGGCTCGACCTGACCGGCCCCCTGCCGGCCGACACGTTGATCGCCAGGGCCAAGGGTGGCGAGTTCGACGCCCTGGTGGCCATGTATCACGATCAGGGGCACATTGCGATCAAACTGCTGGCGATGCACCGGGCCGTGAATGTCACGCTCGGCTTGCCGATCGTTCGCACCAGCGTCGCCCACGGCACCGCGTTCGACCTGGCCTGGCAAGGCCGGGCGGAAACCAGCGGCATGATCGAGGCGCTGCGCGTGGCCAGCCGATTGAGCGGGCGGGGCGGGCGTGCAGAGAGTAGAGGTTAGATAGCAGAGAGTAGAGGGCTGCGCTTACGGGAAGCGGTCCAATTGCAGCAGGCTGGCGATCTCGGCGGCGGTCGTCCAGACGCTCTCCAGCGCGTCGATATAGCTCAACGTGGCGTCGGACAATGCCCGTTGTGCCTGCAGGAAGGTGGAGATGTCGAGAATGCCTTTTTGGAATCCGTCTTTGACCAGTAGTTGAGCCCGCGTGGCGGTGGGCAAAACCTGGGTGCGGATCCGCTCTTCGGACTGCCGGGCCGATCGATAACGTCCCAGCACGTCTTCGACCTGGCGGAGCAATTCGTTTTGCAGGATGCCCAGCGAGGCGATCGCGTCGGCGACGTCGGCCTCGGTCGAGCGAATGTTGCCCTGGTTGCGGTTCCAGAGCGGCATGTCGAACTGAATGTTGAACCAGAATTGTTGCGATCCGGGCACGGTGGTCAGGTTGTTGGCGTAGGCCGGCCCGCCGTGCAGATTGGGATAGGGCTCGACACGGGCCCGACGCAGCAGGATCTGGTTGCGCTCGATTTCGCGGCGGGCGATCTGCACTTGGGCATTTTGCGACACGACGAATTCGCGCAGATAATTCTCGTCGAAGTCCGGAAACCCGAACGTCAACTGACCGGTGACTTGCTCGATGCTCAGGTCCGGGCGTCCCATGATGGCCGCCAATTGGCGACGCTCCGCCAGCAAAATAGTTTGCGACGTTTGCAGGGCGATCTCGGTCCGCGCCAGTTCGGTCTGCAGCAGCAAGACTTCCGACAGCGTCCCCTCGCCGGCGTCGACGCGTGCTTGCGCCGCGCGGACCGACGCCGCGGCGATCTCGCGGATCTGCCCGAGCATTTCCTTGCGCCGCTGGGCAGCCATAACGGTGTAGAACTGCTGGCGCACGGCCAGCAACATGGCAAAGCGGTCTTGCGTCAGTCCGTGTTCTTTTTGCCGCACCACTTCGTTCGCCGCCGCCCGATCCAGCCGCAGCTTGCCTTTGACGACGATCGTTTGCTGGAAGCCGAAATTGTACTGGGTGGCCGGGCCGGCAAAGACTTCCGGGTTATTGGTGTCGAACGTCGGGTTCGGGTAAAGACCGGCCTGCTGCGCATCGCCGCGGGCCGACTCGATCTGGGCCAGCGACCGCCTGAGGATCGGATTGAAGTTAAATGTCGTGGCTTCGACTTGCGGCAGCGTCCAGGCGCCCGGCGCGGCTTGCTGTTGCGAACTCCCCGGAAGCTGCAACTGTTGCGGCGCGAGCGGCTCGCGGCGCGGCCCTGCCTGGCCGGCGGCGGCCGGACCTGCGGCCCCTTGACCGGATTCGGACTGCGGATCGGGCTGGTAACTGGCTGGCGCAACGGCCCCATACCGGATCGGACCGGCCGGCGCGGCGGCCGATTGCCGCTCCGAGGCGGGCGGATACAGATCAACCGCAGGCAATCTGGTGATCGCTTGCGCTTGTGCCGGCCCTGGCGATGCCACCCCCGGTCGCGAATAGCCCTGCAGCGCTGGCGGCGCATTGGGCACCGCGCGCTGCGACACCTGCGGCTGCGCCGCCTGGGTGCCTGCGGTTGCAAGCCAGGCGATCCGGGCGGCGGCGACGCGGCCTGATAGTCATCCGCCGACTGGGCACGGACCGGCGCCGCGGCGGGCTGCTGTGCAAGCGCGCCCGAGCCGCTCATCCGCGCCAGCAGCAACAGCAGTGCCGCATACCGGCAGATCAGGTTTGTTGACGCGCGACCGCGCATAGCCGACTCAACGATTCGAGTTGTTAGTAACCGAACTCACCGCGAATGAAAAAGCCCTGCATGAACAAACCGGCCTCCGAACTGGACGTCTGGCCCAGATACCACCATTGCTGAAGCCGATAACCGCCGGTCACCCGCAACGTATTGCTGAACAAACGCGGCACGTAGCTCATGCCGGCATAGACGTCCAGCACGGGAACGCCCATCGGGAAACTCGGCAGCCGCTGCGATCCGTTGGCGGTTCCTCCGCCCGGCAGTATTTCCGTCTGCGTGAAACTTTGCGTCTCCTGGCCCAGCAACCCCGACGCTTCGAACCGGGCGTAAACGGCCAGCGCCGGCATCCGAGGCAAGGGCTTGGAGATGTCGACCGACGCGTGCATGCCGCCGCCGACAAAGTTATTGGTCACGCGCTCTTGCAGGATCTGCTGACCGGTGCCGCGCGAATCGAAAAACACGTTGGCCGCCCGCGCGCCAAAGGCCCACTTCATGCGGAACATCGGAAACGGATCGTCTTCCGGATGCAAATTCAGGCCCAGGCGGCCCGGGATCAGCAGCACCGGATTGACGCAGGGAATGCGGCCCGGATTGAATTCCGTGAAGGCGTAGTCCAGATCCAGGATGTCGACATCCAGCCGGCTGGTGACCGTGCCGGCTCCGGCCGTATCGAAATTATTGATCGTCTGCGTTCCCTGATTGCCCAGGAACTGAAAGCTGGCGTGCAGTTCGCCCAGGCCTTGCTCGAAGCGGTAGCCCAGGTCCACGCGCGGCATCGTGGTCCAGGAGGGCTGAGCCGTGGGAACCTGGATCGTATTGGGAAGGTTTCCGAGCAGCGCGCCCGAATTGAGATTGTTATGAATGAACGGCTGGAGAAAACTCGCTTCCACCGAGGCGATCATCCCCAGCTTGACTTCGCTCGGCGCAAGCTCGAACTGCGGGCTGTACTGCGGGATGTCGTCGGCCACGCCCAATTGGCTGTAATAAGGCACCGGCGGATCGAACGAGACCGTGCTCGGCAGCCGCTCGATCGGCGCGGGGGCGGAGCGACTTGCGGGCCGGGAGGAACCGGTTCGGGCACCGGCTCCAGCGGCACCGAGATGGATTCCGGCGGCTCCGGCTCGGCCTCCTCGGTCTGGGCCGGCGCAAGGCGTCCCCAGGCCAGCGCCAGGCCAGCGCAAGAATTACCTGTTTGGGTCGATCGAAAACCATAGAGACGCCCCCGCGCTCTTGCCGTTTGGCGTATCGGTTCTATCGGTAGAATCGGCAGTTTGGCCAAAGCCGATTTTTCCGGTTGGGGGGATTGTCGATCGAAGATCTTCGGCCGTAAGAAGTTGCGGCAACGGTCCCGCCGCCTGGCCGGCACAGCGAGGGGGGCTTGCCGCGGCGATGTCGTACCGCAGCGAGGCCGCGATAGCCAGACTGCTGGCAGTCGCGACGCCACTTGGCGCCGATCAGTGCGCCATGCTGCCCGACCCGGCCGGCGGCTCGCGATGGCCGTAGAAGCTGTACAGCACGGGCATCAGGTAGCGCGTCAGGAACAGGTGGTGATCATGCCGCCCACCACGACGATCGCCAGCGGCTGCTGCGTCTGGGCGCCGATGCGGGTCGACAAGGCGGCCGGCAGCAGGCCCAAGATGGCGGTCAGGGCGGTCATCATCACCGGCCGGACCCGTTTTTCGGCGCCCTGCATGATCGCTTCGTCGCAGCGGCAGTCCCTGGCTGCGCAATTGGTTGAAGTAGGAAATCATCAACAGTCCGTCCATGATTGCCACGCCGAACAGCGAGATGAAGCCCACGGCGGCCGAGATGCTGAAGTGCGTGCCGGTCAGCAGCAATGCCCAGATGCCCGCCCATCGACAGTCGACGACGTTGGACAAGACCACGAACGCATCGAGCAACGAGTGGAACGCCAGGTAGAGCATGAGCAAGATCAAGCCCAGCGACAGCGGGATGATGAACATCAAGCGATGCTTCGGCCTCCTGCATCTCCTGGAACTCGCCGCTCCACTCGGCGCGGTAGGGCGCTGTGAACAGATGTGCTTGGTCTTGTCCTGGGCTTCGGCGACGGCGCCGGCCAGGTCGCGCTCGCGGACGCTGAACTTGACGGCGATCAGGCGGTTGCCCTGCTCGCGGTAGATGGTCGAGGCGCCGGAGCGGATGAAACGGCCCTTGGGGTCGAGCTTGCCGCTGTCGTCCAGCGGCGTCACCAGGTCGCCCAGCCGGCGCCGCGGGCGTGGCGCAGATGTTGTTGAACGTGCCGCCGTACTGGCTGCCGGTGATAGGCCGGCATGGCGACGCTGGTGCCGACCTTCGACGAGCCCGGCTGCCGCCGCCGGTGACCGGCGTCTGCGGCGACGTTGGCCGTGCCGGCGGTCACCTGGTTGTTGGTGACGTCGACGGGAATGTTCAGGATCGCCTGCTCGCTGCTGCGCAGATGCTTCGGGCCAGCGGAGGGTGATGTCGAAGCGTCTTCTCGCCTTCGATCATCTGCGTGAACGGCCTTGCCGCCGACGGCGATCTGGACGACGTCTTCGACGTCGGCGACGCTGACGCCCCAGCGTTGGCACTTTTGCGGATCGACGGGAATCTCCAGGTTCGGCTGCCCCTTGATGCGGAAGACGCCCACGTTCTTGATGCCCGTGAATGCCGTCCAGGATGGTCTTGACCTGGTCGGCCAGCGTCTTCGAGTTCGTCGAGGTCGGGCCCGATGATCTTGACCGAGTTGTCGCCCTTGACGCCCGAGAGCGACTCCATGACGTTGTCGCGGATGTTCTGCGAGAAGTTCCAATCGACGCCGACGATGTCGCGGTTCAGCTCGTCGTTCATCTCCTCGATCAGTTCGTCCTTGGTGCGGCGGCGCGTCGCGCCGAACCAGCGTCGCCAGCCGGTCTGCGCTCTTGACCGTCGGCCATTCGTCGCGCGGCTTCGAGCGGGACGAAGAATTCGGACGTTGTAAAAACCGGTCGGGTCGGTGCCGTCGTCGGGCCGGCCGATCTGGCAGACGACCGACTCGACCTCCGGGATACTTGCGCATGATCGGCCCGCGACTGGTCGGCCTTCTTGCGAGGCCTCGTCCAGCGAGATGTTGATCGGAAACGTGCCGCGAATCCAGAGATTGCCTTCTTCCAGTTCGGGCATGAATTCGCGGCCCAGAAGGGGCAGCAGCGCCGATGCGTCATCGCGATCAGGCCGCCCATGACGCCCAGCGTCGACCCAGCGATGACTTGCAGGCAGACGTCGCAGTTGGCGCAAGTAGCGCGTCTTCAGCGTAGCGGACCAGGAAATTGTCGCGGCTCGGCTTGAGGTTCTTGAAGAACAGCAGGCACAGCACCGGCGCCACGGTCAGGGCCAGCATCAGCGCGCCGCCCAGGGCGAAGGCGTAGGTGTCGGCCATCGGGCCGAAGATCTGCCCTTCCGGCCCCTGCATGGTGAACAGCGGCAGGAAGGCGCAGACCATGATGGCGGTGGTGAAGAACAGGCTCTTTTCCACCTCGCTGGCATGGCCGTCAGGATCCGCTCCTTGAGCGGCAAGTTCGGAATCTCGCCGGAGCTGAGATGGCGATAGATGTTCTCGACCATGATCACCGACGAATCGACGATGATGCCGAAATCGACGGCGCCGATCGACAGCAGGTTGGCCGACTTGCCGCGCAGGAACAGCACCGCGAAGGCGAACAACAGCGCCAGCGGAATGTTGATCGCCACGATCAGCGGCGCTGCGGACGTTGCTGAGGAACATCAGCAGGATCACCGTCACCAGCACCATGCCCAGCGATCAGGTTTTCGCGCACCGTCTCGGTGGTGACGCCGATCAGTTCGGTGCGGTCGTAATAGGGCTCGATCTGCACGCCGGGCAGCAAGTGGCTCTGGCTCGTCGTTGAGCTCTCGATCTTTTCTTCGACGTCGTGCAGGGCGGGCAGCGAAGCCTCGCCCTTGCGCAGCAGCACGATGCCCTGCACCTTGTCCGGTTCGTCGATCCAGATCGGTTGCCGTCTGTCGTCGACGCACTTCGTTGCCGTGCTTCGTCCAGCTGGCGACGGCTCATGGCTGACCCGGCCCAGCCGCGGCATGATGACCGACGACCACGCCCTGCTTGCCCGATGTCCTCGGGATAGCGGAGCGGCCCCCCTCGACGACGTCTTCGACGCGGATCGGCACGTTGTTGATCGACGTGATCACGATCTGGCGGATCCGCAGTATCCGCCGCTCTTCGTCGGCTCGCAGATACATTGGCCGCCTTGGCGGGATTCTTTTCCAGCAGCACTTCCGGCGATGCGGGCCGGATCCTGCCCGCCGCCGATCAGGCCGATGCCGCGCACGTTCAGCACGTTTTCGCCTTCGACCATGATAATCGCCGCCCACGTTGGCGTTGCTGTTCTGAATGGCGTTCTGCAGCTTGTCGAGCGTGATGCCGTAGCGGACCATGCCGTTCGGGATCGGGATGGATTTCGTAGCGCTTGACCGTGCCGCCGCCGCTGACGATGTCGATGATCCGCGGCACGCGGCGGAACTGCCGTTCCAGACCCAGTCCTGCTGGGCCTTGAGATCGTTGAGCGTTGTAGACGTCGTGGCCCAGCGGCGTCCTTGGGACTCGTGCAGCGTGTAGCGCAGGATTTCGCCGGTCGGGCTTTGCGGCGAGAGCGTCGGCGTGACGCCGGCGGGCAAGTCCGTCGACGAACTGCAAGCGATTGATCACTTCCTGCCTGGCCGCGCTGAAATCGACGCCGTACTCGAACTGGTTGCGCAAGTGCGACAGGCCGAACAGCGACTTGCTGCGCGTGTACTTCAAGCCGGGCATGCCGGCCAGGGCCACCTCCAGCGGAATCGTCACCTGCCGCTCGACTTCCTCGGCCGAGGCGCCGGGATACTTGGCGATGACTTCGATGATGGCCGGCGCCGGATCGGGATAGGCTTCGACGTTGACGTTGATGAAGGCGTAGCTGCCGAAGGCCACCAGAAACACGGCCGACAGGCAGACGATGAGCGGATTGTCCAGTGCCCAGGCGATCAGTTTATGAACCATGGAAGACCCATCCGTCCCGTGGGACAAAGGAGGGATAGTCAGTGCTGAGCCGGCGCCGGCTTGCAGGCTGGCCATTCTGCGCGGCCAATTCCAGCGCTCCAGACTGGACCACGCGCTCGCCGATGGCCGAGCGGTTCGGCTCCGCCGGCCACTCGTCCGGCCGCGGTTCGGCGCGCACATAGGTGCGCTCGCGCCCGCGCGTGACCACGACGACCTGGCGGCAAACGAATTGCTGCTGCGGCCCGTCGAGTTCGACGAAGACCTTCGTGCAACTGCCCGGCCTCGATCAGCGCCGACGTTGGCACCGACGACCAGCTTCGGGTCCGCAGGCAAGTCGATCATGGCGGTAATGAACGCCCCGATGCTGAGCCGGCCGTCGGGATTGTCGAGCCAGCCCATCACGGTGCCGGAGTGCTGGCTGGGATCGATGATGTTGCCGACGATGTCGAACTTGCCCGTCATGGGAACGTCGTTCGGATCGGCCTTGATGTCGATGCGCCAGTGCCGCTGTTCGGGCGGCAAGGGCCCGCAGTCGCGGCAAGTCCTCCTCGTACGCGTTGGCCACGACTTGGACCCGGCTCAGATCGGCCATCTTGAACAGGTCCTGCGTCGGATCGAGGATGTCGCCGACGTTGTAAGTTCTTTTCGATGATCATGCCGGTGATCGGGCGATCGCAGGTCGGTCTCGGCCCAAGTCCGATCGCCGCGGGGATCGTTCAGCTTGCGATCCTGAATCCGCCTGGCTTCTTCGTGGATTTCCTGGATCTCGTCCTCGGTAAGTCGCCAGGATCGCAACGTTCGTTCGGCCCGGGCCACCGCGATCTCGTCTCCCTGATAGTTGCGCTGCGCATCGTAGATCGTGCGGCCCGAGATGACGTCCGGGGCCGCCTCGTATTTGCGCGAGCACCTTGCGATCGATGTCGCGTTTGGAAATGGCGTCGATCAGCTCGCTCTTTTTCTCGCCGATGTCTTTGCTCCACACGACCGCCAGCAACTGGTTCTTGACGACCTTGTCGCCGTACTGCAGCGGCCGGCAGTTCCGCCACGGCGCGGCGCCGTTCTCCGCGGGATCGACCGGCACCATGCCCAGGCTGACCAGCTCGCCCGGGAAGCGGGCATGAATCCGCACCAGCCGATTCGGATCCAACAGCAGCGAGCCACTCAGCCGCAGCGGCTCCGGGGGCGGAGCGTGCGCGACCCGGGCCGTTTCGATCCCCAACGACTTCATGCCGGCGGCGCTGACGCGGATCGTCGCCGGCGCCGCAGCCAGCTCCACCAACGTCTCGCCGGCCGTTTCCTCGCTACGAACGTTGCCGTCGGCGTGCGCGTGGTTCCAACGCTGCGCGACCTGGTAAAGCACACCCGCGCCGGCCAGGGCCAGCAGCAGCAACACCGCACCCATAATGTTGGATCTTGGTTTCATCCGACTTATCGCTCTCGAGCGCGCCGCCTGCCGGCTCTTCAGTTCGGACGCCAACTGCAAAACCCCGGATTTGACGACCTGCTGGCCCGCCTTGAGCGATTCCTCGCCGCACTCGACCTCGTTGCTCTTGGGATGGGCGGCGAATATAGACGTGCTCGCGTCCGCGGCGCACGACGGCCACCGCCTGGCAGGTAAATTCGTGCGAACCGCCGCTGCCCGTCTCGACGAAGACCTTCGGGCAAGTGCCGTCCTCGATCAAGCCGACGTGGGCACCGTGACCAGGCTCGGATCCGCCGGCAGGTCGATCGTCGCCGTGATGAATTCGCCCGACGTTGAAACGGCCGTCCGGGTTGTCGAGCCAGCCCATCACCGCGCCGGCATGCTGGGCCGGATCGATGATGTTGCCGATCTTGTCGAATGCTGACCGCTGACCGGCACGTCGTTCGGATCGGACTTGATGTCGATCTTCCAATGCACGCTGCTCGGGGCGTCAGCATCCGCAAGCAGCGGCAAATCCTCCTCGTACGCATTGGCCAACACCTGCACCCGGCTGAGATCGGCGATCTTGAACAGGTCCTGGCTGGGATCGATCATGTCGCCGACGTTGAAGTTCTTCTCCACGATCACGCCGTCGATCGGCGAACGGACTTCGGTTTCGGCCCAGGTGCGATCGGCCGCCGGATCGCTGGTTTCGCCGTTTGTGGATCCGCTTGGCCTCCTGGCGAATCTCCTCGATTTCCGCCTCGGTCATCCGCCAGGAACGCAACGTCCGCTCGGCCTTGGCCACGGCGATCAGGTCGGCCTCGTAATTGCGACGGGCGTCTTGGATCACTCGTTCCGGCACGACGCCCTTTTCGACCTTTTCCAGCTTGGTCAGCAGCGTCTTGTCCATCGCCGATTTGGAAATGGCGTCGACCAGCTCGCTCTTTTTCTCGCCGATGTCCTTGCTCCAGACCACCGCGATGATCTGACCCTTCTCGACCCGATCGCCAAACCGCAATTGTCGGCCGGCTCCGTCGATTTCGTCGCCGAATCGGCGCGCCGACGTCGCCGGATCCAGTGCCCGACGCGAAACCAACTCGCCAGGAAAGCGGGCATGAATCCGCACCAGCCGATTCGGGTCCAACAGCAGCGATCCCGGCAGCCGCAGTGGCTCCGGCGGCGGGGCCGGCTTGACCTCGACCGTCTCGATCCGACCGTCTTCATTCCCTGTTCCGTCAAGCGGATCGTGTTGGGCACCCCCTCGACGAGTTCGATGAGCGAACTTGCACCCTGCGGGCCCGATTTCGTCGCCGACAATTCCAAGGCAGATCCAATCGCCCGGTCGAATCGGCCGACGGCAAAATAAAACAAGACGAGGCCGATAACCCCGATTGTTACATAAACAATTGATTTTATCTTGGATCTTGGCATGGGTGTGCCGGTGCCTCGGCTCTTGGGGGTGGGAACACCGATATTACCGAGCCGCCGTATTTTCCGCAAAGTCATTTGACTGCGGAACTAGAGTTCCTTGCTGACTTGTAATGCCGGCGCGACCACCTCAGCCGCGCGGGTGGGGTCGGGCACCTAATCTCGTGGCCCGCAAGGGCGCCGCTCTACCTACGTTTCCGGCGACTTCGCTGTTCAGCACGTAGCTCAAGGCGAGATCGATACTTACGGAATCGTAATCGGCCGTTGACGCCTCGGGCCGCGGGTAAGAATCGTACTCGATGCGGCGATTCCCACAGAGGCCAATTCGGCAGGCATGAGGGCCTGCGACGCGCGACGAAGCGATCGATCGAGGGAGGGAAACGAATCCGGCTTGCACCGCTAGAATTTGCGGCCGGCGAGTCGATTCGAAGACGGCACTCCAGGCGCAGCCATCAGCGGGTGCGGCTGCGTTGCGAGGCGTTTCCCCCGTGGCTGCCTTGACCAGGCAGTCGTTGGCGTTGGCCATTGAGGTTGGCCCCAGCCTGTTTATTCGGCCCGCCCGAAGACGGCACTGATGGCGGTCCGGCTCCGACGAATTAACCATTGCGGCCGAGAAGCGACCAGTTGACGAAGGTCCGCTAGGGCGCTGTAGGTCAATAAGTGATGACCGCAGCGACGCTTTTCTAGGCAGTCGACTCCCAAAATGACAGCAGTTGTTGCCACGCCGCCCATCACGAGCAACAGGTTCGCGGTTGTCAAAACGGAATCCCCCCAGGAAATACCGCCTAACCCCCCCCTTGGCTCGCCTAGCGGCGAAACGGCCCAGGGATTGGTCCCGGTAGGAGCAACTCGTGTGCCACATGGGGTTCAGCCCTGGACTGGCTGGGCTCCAGCAGCCCGTTGAATAATCGCTCGTGGCATTTTTCAACCTCGCCAAGCTCTGGACAAAACCCTTCGCGGGCCGCAATTCCCTACGGTGATCGGTTGTGGTTAGAATCGCTGGGCGCATCCCCCCTGCCCTGCGAAATCCCACCAGGAATTGGACCTCACCCATGCAGCGACTTCATTTTGGCCCCTGCGCCACAGGCCATCGTTATGGCCTTATTGCTGAGCACGATTCTGCGTGCCGACGATCCGCAATCCGGCGGCGCCCCCAAGGGCGAGGTCACGCAAGTACACCTTCGACCAGAGCAAGATCTTTCCCGGCACGGTGCGCGACTACTGGGTCTACGTGCCGCAAGCAGTACGATCCGGCCAAGCCGGCCTGCGTCCACGTCAATCAGGACGGCATCCAGTTCAACGCGCCGGCCGTGTTCGACGAGCTGATCCACAAGAAGGAAATGCCGGTCGACGATCGGCGTCTTCGTCACGCCCGGCGGGGTCAAGGCGCCGTCGCGACAAGGCGCTGGACCGCTTCAACCGCAGCTACGAGTACGACGGCCTGGGCGACGACTACGCCCGCTTCCTGCTGGACGAACTGCTGCCCGAAGTGGAGAAGAAGACCACCGCCGACGGCCGGGCGATCCAGCTCTCGCACGACGGCAACGACCGCTGCATCGGCGGCTCGCAGCAGCGGCGCCGTCTGCGCCTTCACGGCGGCCTGGGAACGGCCCGACGCCTTCCGCCGCGTGTTCAGCGCCATCGGCACCTATGTCGGCCTGCGCGGCGGCAACGTCTATCCGACGCTGATCCGCAAGTTCGAGCCGAAGCCGCTCCGCGTTTTCCTGCAGGACGGCAGCGACGACCTGAACATCTACGGCGGCGACTGGTGGATGGCCAACCAGGAGATGGAGCGGGCCCTGCGTCTTCGCCGGCTACGAAGTCAACCACGCCTGGGGCGACGGCGGCCACAACGGCAAGCACGGCACCGAAGTCTTCCCCGACGCCATGCGCTGGCTGTGGAAGGACTGGCCGGCCGCCGGTCAAGGCCGGCGCCGGCTCGCCGCAGCTGCAGGAATCCTCGTTCCCGGCGAAGGCTGGAAACTGGTCGGCGAGGGCTACAAGTTCACCGAAGGGCCGGCCGTCAACGCCAAGGGCGAGGTGTTCTTCAACGACGTGCCGCAGCAGCAAGACGTACAAGATCGGCCTCGACGGCAAGGTGAGCGCTGTTCCTCGCCGACACGAAGAAGGGCGACGGCCAGGCGTTCGGTCCCGACGGCCGGCTGTACGCGGTCGCCGGCGGCGCCGAGCAGATCATCGCCTACGACGCCGACGGCAAGGCGACGCGTGATCGCCGACGGCTTCCGCGGCAACGACATCGTGGTGCGCCACGACGGCGGCATTTACGTGACGCAATCCCGGCTGGGACGGCAAGGAGCCGAGCAAGGTCTGGTACATCAGCCCCAAGGGCGAAAAGAAGGTCGTCGACACCGGGCTGAAGTTCTCCAACGGCGTCACGCTGTCGCCCGACCAGTCGCTGCTCTACGTCGCCGACAGCCGCACGCACTGGGTCTACAGCTATCAGATCCAGCCCGACGGCTCGCTGGCCGACAAGCAGAAGTATTACCACCTGCACGTGCCCGACACGGCCGACGACAGCGGCGCCGACGGCTTGCGCGTGGACCGCGACGGCCGGCTGTACGTGGCCACGCGGCTGGGCATTCAGGTGTGCGATCAGGCGGGCCGGGTGAACTGCATCATTCCGACGCCGAACGGCAAGTTGTCGAACTTCGCCTTCGGCGGCGAGAACTTCGACACGCTGTTTGCCACCTGCGGCGACCGGGTTTACAGGCGCAAGCTGAAGGTCAAAGGCGCCAAGTCGTTCCAGGCCCCGTTCAAGCCGGCCGATCGATCCTAAAGCCTCGCCGCTTGCCAGCCGCCGAGGCGGTTCTCGGCCTGCGCCGCCGGTTTAACCTTTTCCGCTCACGAATGAACGAGGTGCTCATGCGATCTCTGACATCCTTCGTTTTGGCGGCGGTGATGGCGGCATCCTTGTGCGGGCGGACGACGACTATCAGCTCGGGCCCGATTCCCAGCGGCACGAAGGCGTGCCGCAGGGCCAATGACGCAGTCACACATGGCACAGCACAATCTTTCCCGATACGGTACGGCAATACTCCGTCTATGTGCCGGCGCAGTACAAGCCTGACAGCCGGCCGCGGTGATGGTCTTTCAGGACGGGCACAACTATTTGAACGAAGACGGGCGAATTCCGCGTGCCGATCGTGCTTCGACAACCTGATCCATCAAGCGGCGAGATGCCGGTGATCGATCGGCATCTTCATCAATCCGGGCACACCTCGGCCCCGAACCGCCCGACAGCAAATGGAGCTCGAGCAACCGCAGCTTCGAGTACGACACGCTCTCCGATCAGTATGCCCGCTTCCTGCCGAAGAAATCCTGCCCGAAGTCGGCAAGCAGTACAACCTGCGCCAGGACGCCGCCGGCCGGGCCATCTGCGGCATCTGTTCGGGCGGCATCTGCGCGTTCACGGCGGCCTGGGAGCGGCCCGACCTGTTCAGCAAGGTGCTCTGCACGTCGGCAGCTTCACGAACATCCGCGGCGGCGACGTCTATCCCGGCCTGATCCGCAAGACGGAGAAGAAGCCGATCCGCGTGTTCCTGCAAGACGGCTCGGGCGATCTCGACAACCTGCACGGCAACTGGCCGCTGGCCAACCAGCAGATGGCAGCCGCGCTGAAGTTCATGAAGTACGACTACAAATTCGAGTTCGGCGACGGCGGCCACAACGGCAAGCACGGCGGCGCGATCCTGCCCGACTCGCTCCGCTGGCTGTGGCGCGCGGACGATTCGAAGTGACGGCCACCGCCCGTCAAAGCTCGTGCGTTTTGAGCGGATCCGTGCTTTGGTCCTGCCCTGCCCCGGCCGACTGGCTGGCCGCTTCCCGATCGGAAAAATCGACGGTCTTCTCGTGCTGGCCTGC
>CAVOTX010000005.1:0-962973 GCA_963699445.1 uncultured Planctomycetia bacterium | reverse complement strand
CGAGCGTTTCATCAGCAGCACCAGGAACGCGAGCGCCACCGCCAGGACGGCGCGACACGAGGAAGACGTCGAAGTAGGCCAGTGACGCCGCTTGCTGTTCCCGCAGGTCCGCCAAACTTTGCAAGGCCATCCGCTGCGCTCGGGCGCATCCCCGGTTTGTTGGAAGAAGAACGCCTGGGCCTGCTCCAGGTAGGAACTGACCGTGGGGTTAAAGGGATCGAGAAATTCCCCCACGCGCCACGTATGGAACTGATCGCGGCGTACCTGTATGGTCTGGGCCATCGACGTGCCGAAGCTACCTCCCTCGTTGCGGAGCAAGGCGAACAGGCCCACGGCCGCGCCGCGCATGTGGCGGGGCGTATACATGAAAGCGGCCACGTTAATCGGGGCAAAGGCCATCCCCAGGCCGGCGATCGTGACGACGCGCGGCAAGATCGCCTGCAACGGGCTGATTTCGAGGTTCATCACCGACATCCAATAGCTGCCGGCCGCCACGACGAGCATGCCCCCCCCGATCAGCCAGCGGGCGTCAACGCCCCGGCCGAGCAATGCGCCGCAGACCAGCAGCATGGTGACCGAGGCGAGGCCGGACGGCGACATCACCAGCCCCGAGTGATAGGCGTCGTAGCCAAACAGCGACTGCAGCAGTCCCGGCAGCGCCGTGCTCACGCCGTAGAGCACGGCGTACGCGCAAAAGATGATGATGCAGCAGACCCAGAAGTTGCGTTCGCCCAGCGGCCGAAAATTGACCACTGGGTTGTCTCTGCGCATCTCCCAGACGACCAGGCACGATGCCCCCCAGCACGAATATCAGCAGCAGCGTCTGGACCTTTCCGAACGGATCCGCCAGCCAGTCCCACTCCTGGCCCTTGGTGATCAGCACTTCCCAGGCGGACATGACCAGCGCCAAGAGCCCCAGGCCGATGTAGTCGAAATTGAGCGGCATTCGCCGCAGCTCGGGCACGCTCCTGCTGGAGATAATCCGGATCTTTGACGACGAAGTAGGATAATCAAAAACGCGAGGCCGCCGATCGGGATGTTGATGTAGAAGATCCAACGCCAATTCTGGTAGTCGGAGAGATACCCACCGAGCGTCGGGCCGACGACTGGCGCCGTCAGTGCCGCGATGCCGAACATGGTCATGGCCGTCCCCTGCTTCTCGGGCGGGAAACTGTCGATCAAGATCGCCTGGCTGGAGGGCTGCAGTCCGCCGCCGGCCAGGCCCTGGATGACCCGGAACAGGATGATCTGCCACAGGCTGGTGGCCATGCCGCACAGCGCGGAGGCGATGGTAAAGACTGCGATCGACGATGAGGAAATAGTTGCGACGGCCCAGGCGGGCCGAGAGCCAGCCGGAGATCGGCAGGATGGTGGCGTTCGCGGCGAGGTAGCTGGTGAGGATCCATTCGGCGTCGACCACCGCCGCCGACAGGTCGCCCGCGATGTACCGCAGCGAGACAATCGCAACGGTCGTGTCCAAGACCTCCATAAACGTGGGGATGATCACGGCGGCGGCGACGAACCAGGCATTGATCGCCGGGCGGCTGGCTGCGGCGGGGGCGAGTGCGACGTTGCTCATGATGCGTGCTCCCTCGGCGGCAGGGGACCGATGCCGGTCAGGGTTTGGGTGCCACTGGGCCTTGTGGAAGCACGGCAAAAGGTTGCAAAACTTCGCCGGCATGCGGCCCCGTGGGCGGCTCCTTGATGTACACGTAAGGGACGACCGACAGGCCGATGAACAGGGGGCTCTTTTCGGGATCGTAGTCCGTCAGCTCAATCCGGACCGGCAGCCGCTGGACGATCTTGACGAAATTGCCCGTGGCGTTCTGGGGCGGGAGCAGCGAGAGAGTTGTGCCAGTCCCCATGGTGAATCCGGTAATGCGGCCCTCGAACTCCCGCCGACTGCCATA
Organism: uncultured Planctomycetia bacterium; assembly: GCA_963699445.1. Classification (GTDB taxonomy): domain Bacteria; phylum Planctomycetota; class Planctomycetia; order Pirellulales; family PALSA-1355; genus CAWCAX01. The sequence continues at coordinate 961,063 of CAVOTX010000005.1, read as the reverse complement.
CATGTCGACCTCACAGCGCACGCGCTGGCCGATGCGCATGGTCGGCCAATTGCGTTTCCTTGAAGTTGGCGTCGATCCAGATCTCCGTCAGCGATCGCACGGCCATCAGGCCTTGCCCAATTTGGACGTAATTTCCTGGGTTGACGTTGCGGCTGGTGACCTGGCCGTCGATATCGCTCACGATGTCGCAATAGCGGAGGTTCAGCTCGGCCTGAGCCAGATCGTCCTGGGCCTGAGCGACCTTGGCCTCGGCCTGCTTGACGGCGGGCGATTCGGGAATCAGCCGCTCGAAGATTCGGTCCAGATTCTTGTCCGGATCCTGCGAGTAAAACGCCTCCTTGAACTGCTGTCGGCGTCGCGGTCCACGTCGGCGGAGTGTAACCCAACTGCGTGGCGGCTGCCGTACAATTCTGCCATTGCCTCTTGCACCTTCGAGAAACTCTCATCCAGATCCTCCGGCATATCCAATGGGTTCTCATGATTGATCGGCAGACCGAGACTGGCACGCGTTTGCTGAATCGATTGCTTGGCACTGGTCACGCGATTGATCGCCACTTCCAGCGCAGCCTTATATCGGTCGAACTCTTGCTGGCTGATGGCGCCCTTGCCGATGAGCTTGTCGCCCCGCGCGTAGTCGCTCTCGGCGAGCACTAGATTCGCTTCCTCGACCTTCAGTTGCGCGACGTTGGATTTCAATAGTTCGATCTGATTCCGCACGTCTTCCATCGCGTGATCGAGCTTGAAGCGGCTGCTGCGGGCCTGGGCCGGCCAGGCCGCGCGCCTGGGCCAGCGCGGTCGCCAGTCCCTTTTCGCCGCCACCAGCGCGGACTTCTTGATGTCCACTTGGACCTGGTACGGTTCCTTGTCGAGCTGGACCAATAGGTCCCCCTTTTTCACGCGCTGATTGTCATCCACCAGGACCGTGGTCACATGGCCGGCAACTCGGGGCGCGATGAAGGTCACGTGACCATTGACGTAGGCGTCATCGGTGGAAACCGTGTTCAGCGCGGTCACCACCAGCGGGACCAGAACGTATCCTGCCGCCGCCACGCCAATCACAATCCCCGCCAAAGCAGCCATGTGCGCCAGGAGTGCGATGGTGGGTGTGCCGCGGGCGGCATCGGCGGAGCGGCGACCGGTTTGTCGGAATGCGTCACTTGCTCTGCCGGTGCGGCGGGCACGACGCACCTGGGCTGACCCGGCCTCGCCGCAGTCGTCCCCGCCTCGGGAAGGGGCGACGCGACCTCCCTGGACCGTCGACATTTCCGTCATTCGTGGTTCCCATTCTGTTTCCCCACTTTCGACCAAGCGATCAACCTGACCGGCCTGCCATGCGCTGCTCAGCGAACCAGTGCAAGGCCACTGACCTCAAAGCCCTTCAGCCCGATTTTCACCGACCGCCCGGTTTGGAAAATCGAGTTCGAGCCAACTGCACATTGCTCTTGCAATCGTCATGTGAACGCTGGCGTGGCAGTGTCGAACGTGAGCAATTGTGGCGAGTGAACGATATTGGACTTAAGTGTTGGGGCAGCGAACCAATACTAAAGTCCAATGGCGGTGACGCCCGACGCGGCGTATTCTCTTTCTTTCGGTGAAGTCGGTGAACTTCTTTTGCCCGTGCGAGTCATAGGTTGCTGATGAAGATGCAGATCGGGAAGTGCTGACATGCTTCGATTCTCAGGAGTTTCGAAGTCCTACGGAAACACAACCGTTGTGCCCCGTTCGATTTGACGGTGGAATCCGGCGAAGTGCTCGTGCTGCTCGGGCCGAGCGGTTGCGGGAAGACGACGATCCTGCGAATGGTCGCGGGACTAGTGAAGGCCACTGAAGGGCAAATTGTCGTAGACGACCTGGTGCTGACTGAGCGCACCCTGCCCGACGTACGACGTCGACTCGGTTATGTGATTCAGGAGGGTGGTTTGTTTCCGCATTTGACGGCTGCGGCAAATGTGACGCTCATGGCTCGCCACCAGAGGTGGTCCCGCGGACGCCGCGATCAGCGATTGGCCGAGTTGGTCGAGATGACGCGATTCCCGCCCGACGCCCTCAATCGTTACCCCATCGAGCTATCGGGTGGGCAGCGGCAGCGGGTCAGCCTGATGCGCGCCTTTTCTCAGTCCGCGCTTGCTGCTGCTTGATGAGCCGCTGGGAGCACTCGATCCAATGATTCGTGCCGGCCTGCAGCGTGACCTGAAAGTCGTGTTCGAGCGCACGCGTGCCACGGTGTTGCTTGTCACCCACGATCTGGTGGAGGCGAGCTGGTTCGCCGATCGGGTGTGCGTGCTTGAAAACGGGCGAATTGTGCAGCAGGGGTCGTTCGCGAGCATCGTGAATAGTCCTGCCAATGACTTCGTGCGCGAATTCGTCAACTCGCAGCTAGTCGCCAAATGAAGAACACAGCCATTCTAAAATGGGGAGCACTGTGCGTCGCGCTTCTTGCTGCCGGGCTCGCTCCTTTGCCGCGCCGAAAGGCGACAGTACGCATCGGCTCGAAGAAATTCACGGAGTCGGTGATCTTGGGAGAAATGCTTCGATTGCTGGCCGTTGATGCGGGCCTGAACGCCGCTCACTATCGCGAATTTGGCGGAACGCGGATCGTGTTCCAAGCGCTACAGGCCGGCGAGATTGATGCTTACCCAGAATACACCGGCACGATCGTGCAAGAGATTCTAGCCGAGAAAGCGGTGCCCGATGACGAAGCCATGAGGCGAGAGCTCCACGCTCGCGGAATCGGGATGTCCGATTCATTGGGCTTCAGCAACAGCTACGCGCTCGCGCTCACGAGGAAACGCGCCGAGGCCTTGGGAATCAGAAAAATCTCCGATCTCCGGCGGTTGCCCGAGTTGCGCTTGGCATTGACGCACGAATTTCTCGATCGCGGCGATGGGTGGCGCGCGCTCGCTCGACACTATGACTTGCCACAAAGCAATGTCGTGGGAGTCGATCACGATATCGCTTATCCTCAGCTCTTGGCAGGCGAAATCGACGTGACCGACGTTTATTCCACCGACGCAATGGTCCATCGCAACGACTTGGTGCTGTTGGAAGATGATCTGAAGTTCTTTCCTCGCTACGACGCCGTGTGGCTATATCGGTTAGACACGGCTGAACGTCAGCCCAAATTGCTCGCGGGCATCCACCGGCTCGAGCGGAGCATCTCCGAGCAAAAGATGCGAGAGCTAAACGACGCCGTCGAGTCAGGCGAGCAGTCCGAATCGCAAGCGGCGGCCGAATTCCTACGCACACAGCTAGGAGTGAAGACCGAGCCGAAGGAAGAATCATGGAGTCGCGTCATCCTGCAGCACGTGGCTGAGCATCTCGACCTGGTGCGGCGCTCGTTGTTGCCCGCCATCGTCGCCGGCACGGCATTGGGCATCTTTTGCCAGCGCTTTCGACGAACTGGCCGCGTTGTGCTGGCTGTCGTCGGACTATTGCAAACAATCCCCTCGCTGGCGCTGTTGGTCTTATTGATGCCGGTGGTGGGGGCCCTTGGCTATCCCAGCGTCGGCGAAGGATCGGTAACGGCCGTCGTCGCCCTGTTGGCGTATTGTTTGTTCCCGATCGTAAGGAACACGTTCACCGGATTGGAAGGAATCCCCCGCGGCACGATCGAGTCGGCGACGGTATTGGGACTGAGCCCAGCAGCGAAGTTGGCCGAAATCGAACTGCCGATGGCGCTTCCGGTCATGTTGGCCGGTATTCGCACGGCAGCGGTACAGAACGTGGGGTTTGCGACGTTAGGAGCGATCATCGGAGCCGGCGGGCTTGGGCAGCCAATCTTGCGCGGCATTCGGCTCAACGACGTCAAGCTGATCTTGGCGGGAGCGATACCTGCGGCGTTGCTTGCCGTACTTCTACAACTCCTGATCGATTGGGTGGAGCGAGCTGTGGTGGCACGTGGCTTAAAAGGGGGCTCGACGACGGAAAGGTAGTCTTTCGCATGTGCTTTTAGCCTTGAAATCAACGGTTGAAAGGCCGCGGCAAACCCGGGCGAGTGACGCGTAGGTGGATCTCGGCACGAATGAGGATGGCCACTTTGTTCGGATCAATGTACTACCGTGCTCTTCCTATCAGATGTCGGGAAAAGAAACGCTTGGACGAAGGTGGCTACCATACCAAGGTATGAGTTCTGGCTTACGCGGTGCCCGTCGGATCGGATTGCACGCAATGCAAAGTTGCGATCACGGCAAACGTCGAAGGTCGGTGAATCTATTTGACAAGTGTATTGGCGATACCAAGTTGTGACTTGGCAACGCGAACCAATACGAAAGTATAATATTGTTTTCTTTGCGCATGGCGTATCATCCGATCTCGCTGAACCACGCGAAAAAGGAGCGGTCCATGAAGAAGACCCCGCCCATTCGTGTCGCTGGTTCTCAGCTGTGCGAGCGCGTCACGCGTGCGCGTTTTGTAACAGTGCGGACGAAAAGCATCGGATGCAAATGTTCCTCATTTGAGAGCGGCCCATTCGCGACGCGATTGAGCACAGCAATTCAACTCTCAGCCAGCAATGCGAGATGCGCAGTCTCCGGCACTGCCGAGACTCGCTCACGCCTCACGAGCTTGAAGTGATGGATCTGGTGGTATGTGGATTGCTTGATAAACAGGTTGGCACCGAGCTTGATATTAGCGAAATCACCGTGAAGGCTCATCGAGGAACCGCTGTGGAAAAGATGAACGCCACGTCATTGGCAAATCTGGTCAAGATGGCCGAAAGGTTTGCACGTCGGCATTCCGAGCAACCACCGCTACATTGCGTTGAGTCCGAGTGACGCCAATGTGCAAATTCACGCGGTATCGCCGCTCCCAAGACGGGAGTTCAGAGCTGCGGACGCCGCAATGCGATCGAACTTCAGATCGCAGCGATTGTTCTCCCAATAGGTCAGTCAATTGTCCGAGGTGTTGCTGGCGGCGAGGGCCGAACTGGGGAAGCGAGGCGGAGACGTGAGACCGGCACGAACTCACTCTCGAGGCCAAGACTTAATAGATTCACCATGTGGAAAGACGCACCCTAGTTGAACAGATATCCGATGACCCTTGTTTCCCTAATCTCCGTGGTGGATGACGACGAATCGCTCCGAGAATCGCTTGAAGGTCTGCTCAAGTCGCTGGGCTACGATACCACGGTGTTCTCGTCGGCAGAAAGCTTTCTCAGTTCGGAGGCGCTGGCCAAAACCGCCTGCCTGATCCTCGACGTGCGTATGCCGGGGATGAGTGGACCCGAACTGCAGCGAGAGTTGATCAGCCGCCGGCGGAATATCCCGATTATCTTCATCACGGCGCATGGCGATGAGAATGTGGTCGCGGGCGTCATGGCCGACGGAGCGGTGGATTGCCTGCTCAAGCCTTTTAGTGAAGATTCGCTGTTGAAGGCGATCAGTCGGGCCTTACCGGACTAGATGGAACGCTGCCGCCCGGATGAGGTTGACACTCGAGGTTGCACATTTCTGGGCGGAACGAACGGAAATGGCGATCGAATCAAGTCCTATCATTGATGCTCTTCCCGGCTTGGTATGGACTGCGCTTCCTGACGGTCGGATTGATTTTCTGAATCGGCGCTGGTGCCGGTACACCGGATTCAGCCTGTAGGAAGCCTCTGGTTGGGGGTGGCGGAGCGCCATCTCTCCCGCAGATTTGCCGCAGTTCTTGATCAATGGCGATCCATCTTAGCCTCTGCCCGGCCCGGTGTCTTCTTATGACGCTTTGCGGTAGCGGTTGCCATCAGGAACTCCAGTTTGCGGGAATGTAACAGTCACCATGACAGACGAAAGTTTAGCGTAGTGTCGCGCGTTACGCTACGACCCTTAATGCGGGGTAACACGTCGTTCGTTCAGGTGACTGTGGCGGAATGAATTGCCCAAGACGCGGAGGTGGCCGATCAACGCCACCACGCTCGCGAGCCGTTTGCCCGCGCGGCCAGGATGCTGCGCTGGGACGACCGCCAACCCCTCGGCTGCCACAAGTTCATCCAGCGTGCCGTAGCGTCGCTGCGGATTGAAATCGACCGACTTGAGTACCAGGCAGGGGGTGAACTGTTTGGTAATTTGCGTCAGCAGTCGGGCCGTGCTGTGATTGTAGACCACCAGAATGTCGTCCTGACGATGAAACTCGGCCCACGCGGTGCGGGCTTCGTCGAGAGACAACGCTCGCACGAAATCTTCCTGGGTCAGTTCCAAGTATCCCAGGATGGCGTCAAGCAGGGGGACTTGAGGCTCGATCGCACACGCAAATCGCTCGCCCGTTCCGAGGCGCTGGGCCGCCCAATAGACGGGCGACCGTGAGACCGGTTTGCAGCCGCGTTCGGCGGCCGCCGATTCGCCATAGGCCACGACGATCTGGTCCAGGTTGCCGAGCAGCGCCGCCGGGATATTCCGGCCGCCTCGGCTTCGCACTGCATTGCGGCGCCAACCGTTCTCGGCTTTGGGATGGGCCAACTGACGTTCGACCATGCCGTTAAACGCCTTCAGCAGTTGATCCAGGCCGCGGGTCTCTGGCTCCAGAGCACGCAGCGCGGCCACGGTGGCCTCGACCGTCGACAAGAGCATGGCGCTCGGCTCTCGACGAATGCGGTAACGGCTGGGCTCAGCGGGAGCGAGCCGATATCGAGGCACGTCGTGCAGTGCCGGGATGTCGCGCACGATCGTCTTGGCATGGTGCCAGGTGCCATCAATCACCACGAGTTGATCGGGGCGCTGAGCGGGCGGCAAGTCCGCGAGCAACGTAGCCCCAGGCCCCGGATACAACAGGCCCGCGCGAGGCTTGAGCGCGAGTCGGCCTTCCAGAGCGGCCGTGTGATCGACCAGCAGGCTTGAGTTCCGCAGTGCCCTGTGGACCATGCGGGCCGTGTTGAACGGATGGAAGCGCTTGCGCCGGTGCTGCAAGATCAGCACTTCGGTCCGATTGTCGATGGCTGGAATCGCGGCACAGAAACAGTCGCCACGCGGCCGGAAGCAATCGAAGCAACGATCTCTCTGCACTCTGCCCTCGGTTCGATCAGCAGTTCTTGGCTCATGCATCGTTCGATCAGCCCGTGTTGCCAGATGCCAACCAGCATTTTGCGGGGAAGCGGGAGGGCGATGCCGCCGAACCTCCGCACCGCGCCGATGCCCCGTTGGTGCCGAAGCGATCGGCGGCCTCGGTCGGTGCCGGAATGGCGGTAGGGCATTGCCGAACGCCGAGACCTGGCGGCCTATTGCACTTACTTGGCAACCTTGAGGATTTGGAGCACGGCGATCGCTTTATCGAGCCCGCCAATCGAGTTGACGAAAGCCGCGGCCTTCTTGATTTCGCTCACCCAAAAAATCCATCGGATGACCTTTTGAGGTGCCTGGGGCCGAGGTGAAGGCATGATCCTAGAGGTAGCCGTAACTGCTGTCCAGCGCAGTCCAGGCAACCAAATGCTGGTCTCGATGGGTGCAGGGTTGCGATCGTCAAGCCTGGGGTTCGACTCAATCGGACATCGTACCCCTCGGCCTGTTGAACAGCGGTTGCCCTGACCACGACACGTTGGGTTGCCGATAGCCGCTGGCGAGTAAGATCATTCCGCGGTCACGTCGAAATTCGCCGTGTTGTCGCCGGGCGTGACTTCGATTTTGAGCATGGAATTCGTGTTGAAACGCGCAGCCACGGCGCTGACGTACATCTCGCGCTGTTGGCCCGGCAGCCCCATCGGGTCGGCGGCCATCTTGCCGCTCGGGCGGACAGCCGTAATCTCGACCCGGTTCCAGCCGACAGCCGGGCCCTTCGTGATTGGCAGGCGATAATGACCCGCCTTGATATCTGCACCGGTCGGGACACCCTGCGTGCCTTCCATCGGGACGAACAAGATCGACCCTTGGGCCAGCGGTTCGCCGTCGAGCGTGACTTGACCGTCAACCGCCGCATGGTTGCCGTGTCGCCCACAGCCGCCTAGCAGCAACAGAGCAATTGAAACGGCGCACACTCGCCGCCGGCCTGACGTCATTGGGCAGCCTCTCAATAGGGGCCCAGCAGCTGCTGGTCGTTGATCCAAGCCAGGCTCTGCCAAGTCTGTAGATCCACTTCGTCGGCAATGAAATGCACGCTGCCATCGCAAAACAGCGTGATGACGCCGCCTGGATGCCGACTGCGCGGACTGGCGTAATTCGCATCGGTGTTGCCCGGTGTGCACGGTAGATTGAGCGCCGGGAAATTGTGGCTGTTGTCTGGGGGGCAAAACGCTGGACTCCAACTCAATAAATTGTCGGGCGCCCAGGAATTGGGGCCAAGCGTCACATACAAGAATTGGCAACCGGCACGGTTGGTGATGAACGCCCCGCGGATGTCGTTGCCGTCGATGCCCGTCAAGTACTCGGCCACCGCCATCGTACTGCTCGTTCCGTCTTCGATGGTGGACAGGCGAGTTCCGGAATAATACCCGAACACAGCTCGCTGATTGGGATTCGGATTGGCCCCCGGGGTTCCGTCGGAGGCCGGATCGCCGTTGCCCGTGAGTTTGTAATTTTGCCAGTCGCTGAATCCGGAAAAGATACCCAAGTAGTTGGTCCCCGGACATTGGACGAAACTCCCGGGCGGGGAAAACTCCGGCAGGTTCTTGAGCGCCGCCCAATCCCAAATCGCTGGGACACAAGAACGTCGAGATCGGCACGCCGTTTACGCTAGCGGGCCAGGTGCTCGGGCTGTACCAGGGGTTCATCACGTCGAACAACGGTCCGTGGACGGCTTGAAAGAAGTTGTTCTCCTCCAGTTGCGGCAGGATGTAATCGAGCAGATACGGCCATTCGTAGCCGCCCGTGGTATTCGGGTCGTAGGTGTAGGAGAACCGCTGCCTGGCCATCGTGCCGGGCGGCAGCTTTCGGTGGGCCGATTCCCAATTGAGCAATGCCAGACCGATTTGCTTCACGTTGTTCGAACACTGAGACCGGCGGGCGCTTTCTCTCGCGGCCTGGACGGCGGGCAGCAAGAGGGCAATCAAGATGCCGATGATCGCAATGACGACGAGCAGCTCCACCAAGGTGAATGCAGTTGATGGGCGGCGGTGCATGGAAACCCCCAAGTCACGTGCGCAACGCTGCGCACGCAAAAGGTCGATCGAGGCTGCCCCATTATGCGCTGTTTCGCCCTGGCCGTGCAATTCGCGAGCTTGGCGCACCTAAAGCTTGCACCTGCTGTTGCCGCCTGCGCCACCCTGGCCGGCTGCGACAGCTACGCCGACATCGAGCGGTTCGCCTGACTGAATCATCGCTCGAACAAGCGCCGTTGATCGGCAGTTCGACTGGGAGTGTGCAATGCGGATCGGTCTTCACTTTCTGTTCGTTGCCACTGCGGTCGCCGCAATTCCTCCTGCATAATACGCCTCAACCACGCTGGGCGGCGAGTGCATCCCGACTGTCGTTAAGAATCCCGATGATTCGACGAGCATCCTGTCCGCCGTTTGGCTCAGGTACATGTGGATGTGGTCGGGAATACAATGTCCTGGCGGCCACTCGATTCCTCGTTGGCGACCAACCTCCCGCAGAATTGTCTGTTCTTCTCGCCTCACCTTTCCGAAAAATACTCACCGCCGAAAAACTTTGGTATGATCACCGCTTGGGGCTTACATTCCCACTGCCGGTGGGAAAGCCATTGCCAGACCTGCATCGGTCAATCCTTCCCGTCCCTCGGGGCCTACTCGGAAGGACAGCCTTTGCCGTCTGGCAGGCCAATGCGCCGCGCATCGCTCGGAAGCTCTTCGGGTCATACGGCCAGTGGTCGAGCGATTTAGGAACTGATTAAGGGTCCATTTACTTTTTTGACGGGATCGCCGCGATGCTGCAATCAACTGACCCGACGCCCCACCTGGACTTGAGCGACAAGGACGTCGAAGCGATTGATCGGCTGCGAGCGCTCTATGCGCGGCTCCGGGGCGAACTGGGGCGGGTGATTATCGGGCAGGACGAGGTGATCGAGAGGCTCTCGATATGCCTGTTCGCGCGGGCACGCGTTGTTGATGGGGGTGCCCGGTTTGGCCAAAACTTTGCTGGTCAGCAAGGTGGCCGAGACGATGTCGCTGGATTTCAGCCGGATCCAGTTTACGCCCGACTTGATGCCGATGGACATCACCGGAACGGACATTCTGCAAGACGGAACCGACGGGCGGCGTGAATTCCATTTCGTGCGCGGACCGGTGTTTGCCAACGTGGTGCTCGCCGACGAAATCAATCGCGCTCCCCCGAAGACGCAGGCCGCGATGCTCCAAGCGATGCAAGAGCAGATGGTGACAGTGGTTGGAAAGACGTTTCAGCCTCGAGGCGCCGTTCTTCGTGCTGGCCACCCAGAATCCCGTGGAACAGGAGGGAACCTATCCATTGCCAGAAGCACAGCTCGATCGATTCATGTTCTTGATCGAGCTCGACTATCCCTCGCACGATGAAGAAGTGCTAATCGCCCGGACAACGACTGGCGACGCTCTGCCGCAGCTTGATCCCATGCTGACGGCAGCCGAGATCGTCGAGCATCAACACCTTGTCCGCCGGCTGCCGGTTCCGGACCACATTTACGAACATGCGGCCCGCCTGGTCCGCAAGACCCGGCCCCAGGGCGGCAGCGCGCCGGCCTGGCTCAAGCCGCTGGTCGCTTGGGGGGCCGGACCGCGAGCTGTCCAGTTCTTGATCCTCGGCGCCAAGGCTCGCGCCGCGTTGCACGGCAGCTACATGGTACGGCTGGAAGATGTTCACGAAGTGGCCTTGCCGGTGCTCACGCATCGCGTGATCACGACGTTTGCCGCCCAGGCCGAAGGGCTCGACGCGCGGCGAATCGTGCAAAGATTGATTACCGAAACGAACGCCGAAAAATGAGTGGTGCCGCATAACCGTCCTGCCGCGTAACAATCGACGTTGCGCATCGAGGTCTGTCGCGGCGCATCCCGACGCCCAGAGACACGGCCAATGTTGCCCGACCGTCAGCCACCTGGCTTTCTCGACGCTCAAGTCCTCTCGCGTTTGGCCGCCGTGCCCTTGTTTGCCAGGCGGCCAATGCAGGGAAATGTCTCCGGTCGCCATGCCAGCCCGCATCGCGGCTCGAGTGTCGAATTTGCCGAGTACCGCAAATATGTCCCTGGCGACGACCTGCGCCGTCTGGATTGGCGCGCCTTTGGCCGTTCCGATCGGTTCTATATCAGGGAGTTTGAGGCCGACACCAACCTCCGTTGCTGTTTCATACTCGACACCAGCGGTTCGATGGGTTTCGGATCGCAAGGCGTTACGAAGATCGAATACGCGCGGCGGATCGCCGGCACTCTGGGTTACCTGGCGAGCCAGCAGGGAGATGCCGTCGGCCTGACGGCGGCGGCCGATGGTGTCGTGCAAAATCTGCCTCCGCGCCGCAACGCGGCTCACCTGCGGCTGGTTCTGGATCTGCTCGCAGAGGCCCGGCCGCACGGACCGACGCAACTAGCGGCCGTGCTGCACGAACTGGCGGAAACGATCCGCCAACGGGCGATGATCGTCATCCTGTCCGATCTGTTCATCGAGCCCAAGCTCTTGGCCGGCTGCTTTCAGCACTTGCGGTTCCGCCGCCACGACGTAACCGTGTTTCACCTGCTGGACCCACTGGAACTCAATTTCCAATTTCGCCGGCCGATGCGGTTTGTCGACATGGAGGGAGGGCCGTCCATCTTTGCCGAACCCAACGACATCGCCGATCGGTACGATAAAGCGCTCAATCAGTATCTGGCCGAGTTGAAGCAAGCGGTGCTGGAATCGGCCGTCGATTACCAGCGGGTGAGTCTGGATCAGAATTACGAACAAGTGTTGGTCCGATTTCTCGTGGGCCGCGCAATCCAGAGGCTTGCGATGAGTTTTCTGCAACCCTGGTTGTTGGGAGGATTGCCTCTGATTGCCCTGCCGGTGGTGATTCACCTGATCAATCGGTGGCGGTTTCAGACAATCCACTGGGCAGCCATGATGTTTCTGCTCTCAGCCCGCCGCATGGCTCGTGGCTATTCGCGGTTGCGGCAATTGCTGATCATGCTGCTGCGGATGGGAGCCATCGCGACACTGGTGTTGGCCGTCAGCCGCCCTTTGGCCAGCGGATGGCTGGGGTTGACTGCGGGCGGCAAGCCCGACACCACCATCATCCTGCTCGATCGGTCGCCGAGCATGCAGCAGCGCAGCCGCAACGGCGGCGGCTCGAAGCTCGACACCGGCCGGCAACAGCTCGCACGGACGCTTGAGACTCTCGGTTCCGGTCGCTGGTTGCTCATTGAGAGCACGACCCACAGACCGATCGACTTGGACTCTCCGGCGGCGCTGATGCAAATGCCCAGCGCGGGGCCAGCCAGCGCTCCGGCCGATCTGGCCCTGATGCTCCAAGCCGCTTACGAACATATTCGCGACCAGCGCCCGGGCCAGACCGAAATCTGGATCTGCTCCGATCTGCGAGCCAACGACTGGACCGCTGACAGTGGCCGCTGGGTTTCGCTGCAGAACGCGCTGGCAGAGTTTCCGCAGGGCGTCCGCTTGCACCTGCTGGCCTATCCTCAAGCCGCCGACGGAAACGTGGCCGTTCGGGTTACGCACGTCCGGCGCCAGGTAACCAGCGAGGGAGCGGAGCTGCTGCTGTCGCTCAAGTTGTCCCGCACCGGCGGCGATCTTGAGCGGCTCAGTGTGCCGGTTCAACTCGAAGTCGAAGGCGCGCGCTCGATCGTCACGGTCGAAATGAATGGGCCGCTCGCCGAGCTCAAGGACCACCGAATCCCCATCGAGCGGTCGCGGGAGCGTGGGTGGGGACGCGTGTCGATTCCCGCCGATGCCAATCCGGCCGATGACGATTTCTACTTCGTCTTCGATAATCCGCCTCCCCGGCGCACTCTCGTAGTGGCTGACGACTCGCTGGCGGCTCAACCGTTCGCGTTGGCAGCCGGAATCGCGCCCGAGCCCAGCCTGGCCTGCTCGGCAGAACTAGCCACGCTCGACCAATTGCCAACGGTCGATTGGCAATCGCTCGGATTGGTATTGTGGCAGGCTCCTCCGCCGACCGGGCAAGCCGCCGATTTTCTGCAGGAGCTTGTGCGCCGCGGTGGTCGGGTCGTGTTTTTTCCGCCGCAGGAGCCGACCGCCGACGAATGCTGGGGTCTCAGCTGGAAATCCTGGAATGCCCCTGCGGAGCCGCTGGCCGTGCAGTCTTGGCGCAGTGACGAGGATCTGTTGGCACGCACTTTGGATGGCGCAGCGCTGCCGCTAGGCCAATTGGAAATCCGCCGATATTGTGGCCTAACGGGCGATTTCTTGCCGTTGGCGACGCTCAATAATAATGCGCCGCTATTGGTCCGAGTGCCCAGCGACCGTGGCGGAGTCTACTTCTGGACGACCACGCCTTCGGCCCGCGACTCCTCGCTGGCGACCGAGGGGGTCGTGCTGTACGCATTCGTGCAGAGGTCGCTGGCGGCCGGCGCGGCGACACTCGGCAAGGCCCTGGAACTCGATGCCGGGGACCCCGGGACCAACGATCCTGCCGACTGGCATCGCTTGAGCAATTCCGACGCGGCGCTGTCCACCGAAGGCCCGTTTCAGCACGGAGTTTACACCTGCGGCGATCGCCTGTTGGCGGTCAATCGTCCGTCGGCCGAGGACGAGTCGGGCATTCTGGCGGATGCCCGTGTCGCAGAGCTGTTTCGCGGATTGGACTATTCCCGCGTGAACGACCAAACGGTCGAACCGAGCTCATTGATTCAAGAAATCTGGCGAGTGTTCCTGATCGCCATGTTGGTAGCCCTGGTTGTGGAAGCGAGTCTCTGTCTGCCGCGTCGTAACAGGGTAGCCGGGGCCGCCGCATGAACGCCACAGGTTCACTGACGTTTGTCTGGTCGCAGTGGTCGGCGGCCGCTTCGCTCGTGATCATCGCCCTCACCGCGTGGCTCTGCATTGCGGCCTGGCGGCGCAGCGGATATCGCGTCGGCTATGGCTCTCTGGAACTCTTGCGCTTTACGTTGGTGGTGCTCGCGACGTTATTGCTCAACCAGCCGGAATGGGTCGAAGAGTACCGTCCCCAGGACACGCCCTCGATTGCAGTGCTCTGGGACAGTTCGCTGAGCATGGACACGCGCGACGTGGTGCGTGGCGAGGACGCGTCGGAGGCGCCGCTCTCGCGCCGCGAGGCCACCGCTCCGCTCGCCGAGAGTACCTTTTGGAAGCCGCTGGCCCAGCGGCTGGCGGTGGTCATCCAGCCGTTCTCCCCGGCCGAGCCTGGCCGTGGAACCAACCTTTACGAACCGCTCGCCCAGGCAGCCGAGCGAGTCAAGAACCTTCGCGGGATCGTCTTGGCGTCCGACGGCGATTGGAATGAAGGCGATCCGCCGGTCCAAGCGGCGGCCACGCTTCGCCTCAAGGGAATTCCCGTGTTTGCAGTTCCCGTCGGCAGTCCGACGCGGCTGCCTGACGTGGAACTCATCAGCTTGGACTCTCCCACATTCGGCACGGTCGGCAAATCGGTGAGGGTGCCATTTAGCGTCGAAAGCACACTGCCCCGCGAATACGTGACCACGGTCACGCTGAAGACTTCGGACGGCGATGAAATCAGCAAGGAAATTCAGGTTGCGCCGATGGGCCGGACCAGCGACTGGCTGCTCTGGAAGCCCAAAACCATCGGCGAGCAAACCCTGACTTTGGACATTCCAAAACAGCCCGACGAGCTGCTGGCCGACAACAACAGGCTGTCGGCGCCGATTTCGATCCGTGAAGAAAAATTGCACGTCCTGATCGTCGAGTCGGTTCCCCGCTGGGAGTATCGCTACTTGCGCAATGCGCTGTCGCGCGATCCCGGCGTCGAGCTGTCCTGCCTGTTGTTTCATCCTGGGTTGGCGAAGAGCGGTGGCGGCAATAGGGACTACATCAAGCAATTTCCCCAGGGGCTGGACATCCTATCGGTGTATGACGTCGTCTTCCTGGGTGATGTCGGCGTCGAGGATGGCCAACTGTCCGTCAAAGACTGCCGGTTGCTTAAGGGACTGGTCGAACATCAAGCCAGCGGACTGGTGTTCATGCCCGGCTGGCAAGGACGGCAGTTATCGCTCGTCGATACCGACTTGGGAGACCTGTGTCCGGTTGTCTTGGATCCGGCCCAGCCCGGCGGCTGGGGTTCGCGGACGCCGAGTCATTTCGAGTTGACCGAGCTCGGTCGCCGGAGCCTGCTAACCAAGCTTGCCGACACTCAGGATGACAACATCGAGGTTTGGGAAGGGTTGCCCGGCTTCCAGTGGTACGCGCCAGTCGTGCGGGCCAAAGCCGGCAGCGAAGTGCTGGCGGTGCATCAAGATGTGAGCAACGATTTTGGGCGATTGCCGCTGTTGGCCACACGCACGTATGGCTCGGGCAAGGTGCTGTTCATGGGCACCGACGGCGCGTGGCGCTGGCGAAAAGGGGTCGAAGACCGCTATCATTATCGTTTCTGGGGGCAGGTGGTGCGCTGGATGGCGTATCGCCGCAATATGGCCAAGGGCGCGACCATGCGGATGTACTATTCGCCGGAACAGCCTCAGGTTCGGCAGACCCTGGCGTTATCCGCTAATGTAATGGAGCCGGGCGGAGAGCCCCTGGCCGGGGGTGACGTGACCGCGCGCATCACGGCCCCATCTGGCCACGCTGAAACGGTGCGATTCAGCGCCGCCGGCGACGAGTGGGGGGCGTTCGCCGGCCGATTCACGGCCGAGGAATCCGGCCGGCATGAGGTCACATTGGCTTGCAAGCAGACGGGCGCTACGGCTCGATACCGCCTTCTTCGTCAGAGGGATCGAAATCGAGCGGATTGGCCGCGCGGCACGGCCGGAGGTCATGGAAGAGATCGCCCGGATCTCGCGGCGGCGGTGATCGCCGCCGATCGGCTTGAACAAGTCGTCGAGTCGTTGGCCGCTTTGCCCGAGCCGCCCCCTGCGGTGCGCAGGCTGCGGCTCTGGTGTCATCCGGCGGTGGGTTTGCTGCTGGTGGGAATGTTGGGGGTGTTTTGGGCCGGGCGTAAGATAATTGGGTTGATCTGAACGAGCGTCCTCTTGGCCTGCCTTCGAGGTTGGCCCTGCGCCAGAAAGGATTTGCGCCATGAGTCTTGCACGACCGTCCGACCCGCTACGGCTGCCAGCCTCGCTCGAGGGACAACTGGTCGCATTGCGTCGACGGTTGTGGATCATCAAATCGATCGAATCCGCCTGCGCTGCGCTCGTCGGGGTTGGCGCTGCGTACCTGGCTCTGTTCGCACTCGACCGCGTCCTCGACACGCCAGCCTGGGCCCGGGTGGCGATCTTCGTGTTTGCCGTTGCCGCCTGTGGGCTGTTGCCGATCTGTGTGCATCGTTGGATCTGGTGTCACCGGCGTCTGGATCAACTCGCGCGGCTCGTCAGCCGTCGCTATGCCAGCCTGGGTGATCAGATGCTGGGTGTAATCGAATTGGTGCGGAGCGAATTCGAACAGAACCGCTCACGGGCGCTATGTATCGCGGCCATCAAGCAGGTGGCCGACGTGGCACGCCAGAGCGATTTGAATGAGGCCGTGCCACGTCCGCGCCACCGGCATTGGGCCGCCGCGGCTCTGGTGGCGCTGGCGATGACGGCAACCCTCGCGGCAGTTTTTCCGGAAGCGGCGTCCAATGCCTGGTCGCGTTTGCTCAGGCCCTGGCAGCCGATTCCGCGCTATACCTTCACGCAGTTCGAGGGGCTTCCCGCGCGGCTGGTCGTTCCGCACGGCGAGCCGTTCACCGTAGCGGTCGAATTGCTCGACGAATCTCCCTGGCGCCCGTCGGTCGGCACGGTTCAACTCGATCGTCAGGCTGCGGTCACGGCGGAACTCGACGCCGGGCGATACGTGTTTTCGTTGCCGGGTCAAATCGATCGCGCTGGGCTAAGTCTACAAGTCGGCGATGCGCGACAGAGAACCCAGGTTGAACCCATGACGCGGCCGGAGCTCACCAAAGTCGAGGCCCAAATCCAGTTGCCCAACTATCTGGAACGTGCCCAACCGCTCGAGCGCGATGTGCGCGGCGGAACGCTCTCCTTGGTCCGCGGCAGCCGGGTGATCTTCACCGCGAGTGCCGATCGCCGGCTGGCGAGCGCATCGATCGACGGAGCGTCCGCATCCCCGCAGGTTACGAACATCGTCAGCGCGCCGTTCCGCGTTGACGAATCGCGCAAGCTGGAGTTTCGTTGGACGGACGAATTCGGACTTGCCGGACAAGCAGCGTTCACCGTGGCGATCGTCGCCCGCGATGACGAAGCCCCTTTGCTGTCGTGCGAAGATCTGCCGAGGCAGCGGGTCGTTTTGGATTCGGAAACGCTGACGTTTAAAGTGCGTGCCCAGGACGACTTCGGTATCCGTTCGATCGGCATGGAATGGCAGGGGGTCGAATCCGCCGTCACGGCCAGGCCGGCCCAGGGCGAACGTCTGCTTGCCGCCGGAGCCAGCGATCGGGACAAGCTCGAATGCGGCGGGACTTTTTGCGCTCAGACGCTCAAGATCGAGCCGCAGCCGCTGACCTTGCGGCTGTTTGCCGAAGATTATTTTCCCGGCCGTCCTCGAGTCTATTCCCCCGCTTACACGCTTTATGTGTTGAGCGCCGAGCAGCACTTCGTGTGGTTGACCGATCAACTGAGCAAGTGGCACCGCCAGGCGCTGGAAGTTCGCGATCGCGAGATGCAGTTGCACCATGCCAACCAACAGCTCCGTCTGCTGTCGCCCGAGGCGCTCGACCAGCCCGAGACGCGCCGCCGCATCGAGGCCCAATCGACGGCAGAGCGGGCCAATGGACGCCGGCTCGGCGGATTGGTCACGGGCGGTGAGGACCTGGTCCGCCAGGCAATGCGCAATCCCGAGTTCGGGGTGGGGCACATCGAGAAATGGGCCGAAATGTTGCAGATCCTCCAGGACATTTCCGCCAGTCGCATGCCCAACGTGGCCGACTTGCTCAAGCAGTCTGCTCAGGCCCAGGTCGCGGCAGCCCAGGCGACTCAATCGCCGCCAAAGGCCGGGCAGGTTCGATCCGCCGCTGCCGGCACATCGAATAAGACGCCGCAGGAAGCCAAACCGCCGGCGAGCGTCCCGCAGGTGGTCGATGCAGAATCTTCGCAGCAACCTCCCGATGAGAACGCACCGCCGCAAGAGCCGTCGGGCAGCGATTCCAAGCCCGCTCTACGCTTGCCGGTGACCACGGTCATGGGCTCGGACTCCAAACAACCTCAGCCTCCCGCTGTGCAAAAGTTGGGCGACGCGGTAACCGCCCAGCAGGACCTTCTGGCCGAGTTCGAGAAAATTGCCGACGAGCTCAACAAGGTGCTTGCCAATCTCGAAGGCAGCACATTGCTCAAGCGCCTCAAGGCGGCGTCGCGCGAGCAATACCTGATGGCTGGCAAGCTCGGCGATCAGCTCTCCGACACTTTTGGCCAACGTGGCAATCCGCGCCAGCCGCACCGGCCGGCAGCCACTGGCCGAGTTGGCCGACGCCGAAAAGAAGTCGAGCCAGACTGTCTCGGCGATCATGGACGACATGCAGTCGTATTTCGAGCGCCGACGATTCCAGCGATTTAAGACCGTCCTCGAAGAAATGCGTGCAACGAAGACGCGGTCGGCAGCTTGCGCCAACTTCGCGCGACGATCTCAGCGAGAGATCGGCTTGTCGATCGCGCAGTGCGAGTTTTGGTCCGACACGTTCGACCGCTGGGCAGACGACCTGATCGATCCGGCCGCCTGTGGCAAGTGCCCGGGCTGCAAGTCGAAGAGCAGCCTGCCGCCCAGCGTGGTGCTCGAAGCGATGCAAATTCTTGAAGCCGAGGTCAACCTGCGCGAAGAGACACGCGTCGCCCAGCAAGCTCGCAGCGGCCTGGCGGATCCCGAATTTGCCGGACGCTGTGGCGAACTGCACAAAGCCCAAGGCGCAATTTCCGAGCGAGTGGGCAAACTCACCACGCGGATCCGCGAACTGCCCGACGGTGAAGCCGAGTTCGGAAAGGAAATCGCCTTGCTCGAGCGGGTCGAGCAGGTCATGGACGAAGCGGCCGAGATTCTTGGCCGACCCGAAGCCGGGCCCCCGGCCATCGCCGCCGAAACCGAAGCCATCGAATTGTTGCTGCAATCGAAACGGATCAATCCGCGGCGGCGGGGGCGGCGGCGGCTCGTCGCCCGGCGGCGGCGGCGGTGGAACGACTACCGACGCGGCCCTGGCGCTGATCGGCTCGGGCTCGAACGACAAAGAGGTCCGCGAGGACCATGGCGTCGCTCAGGCTACCGGCGAATCTGGCGGCGCACTGCCCGAGGAATTTCGAGCCGGCTTGGACGAATACTTCAACCGGTTGGAACGCACGGGCGGCCCGCGGTGAGCAAACGATCAGTCGCGATTCCAACGGCCCGGATCGGCCGCAGTCGCGATTGCGGGAGGATGTCGAAATGAATGGTTTTGTCGACCGCATGCTTCGCCGGGTCGCCGCGATGGGTGTGCTGGGGTTGGGCTTCGCCCTGGAATCGCCGGCCGCTGGCCAAGAGATTGAAGCTGCGGACCAAGGGCTCGACGTCCCGGTCGTGCAGATCAACGTCGGCCAGGTCGTGCGGATCAACGTCGGCCCGGCCGATCAGGCCGCGGCGCTGAAGCAGCAGTATCCGCAAAGGATGCGTCCGCTGCTGCAAACGGAGCTGGACTTTATTCGCAGGATCTGCCCGCCGGCGCCGATCGGCGGCGAGAAATCAGAGTCGCCGGCGATGAGGCGTTGGAACAAACCGCCGAGCGGTTGGCCGAGACCGCCTTGCGGGGAATGAGGGTGCAATTCCGCGTGTTTGGAACGACAAAGTCAGCCCAGGCTGATCGCAGTCCGAGCCAGGCTATTCGCGACGCGCTGATCAAAGCATTGCAAGACGCGGTTTCAGCCGAAGATTTTGCCCGTTACCAGGAGGAGAACGCCAAACGGTCGGCGCCAAGAAACGGGCGGCCATTATGTTCCTGGTCGCACGGTTGGATGCCGCCTTGTTCTTGACCGCCGAGCAGCGCGAAAAGATCTGCGGGGCTCTTGACGCCAAATGGGATGACAAGTGGCAATCGTGGACGCAAGTCGCACAGATGGGACCGGAGTACATGCCTGAAATCCCCGCCGCCCTGCTACTTCCGCACCTGACCGACAATCAGAAGTCGGTCTGGCGGCAGCAGCAGAAGATAGAAATCGAGACCACGGATTTCTTGGGCGGCGATCAGGACCAAAACAACGACAACGACAGGTGGTGGGGAGACGCGCCGTGATTCCTTCGATGCCAATGGATTCCAGAGATGGTCAAAGGCCATCCGCCCTCGCGCCGATACGGCCTGTGCCGTCTGCACGCGACAGGGCTGGCAAGCAAATGCCCGCCGTGACGGGAATTCGGCGCGCCGCGAGCGCAGTCCTCCTCGTGGCGCTGCTGGCGATTCATGGCCCGACGCAGCTTGCTGCTGCGCCGGATGACCAAGAAGTGCAGCAGGTCGAGCAACAGCAGGAACCAGAGGAAGGTGAGATCAACGGGGCTGGGATGATGGATTTGCTCGCCCAGTTCGACGCGACCATATTCCAACCCGACGGCAGCGTAGCGGCGGCTCGATCCCACATAGACGGTTGCCTCAAGGTCCAGATCGACGAGCTCGAACGGGCATGCAGCCTGAGCGAAGCACAGCGCCAAAAGCTGCGGTTGGCCGCTGAGGGGGACGCCAAACGGTTCTTCGACGAAGTGAACGAGGTCCGCCGGCAGTACGAAGGCAAAACGGCCGACGCGCAAAATCCGAATGCATTCGATCAGATATGGGGGGAGATGTGGCAACGCATCCAACCGCTGCGGATGAAGTTTCAGGCTGGCATCTTTGGCGAAGCGTCACTGTTTTCCAAGGTGATCGCCAAGACGCTCACACCGGACCAAATCACCAGCTATCGTGCCGTGACGGACAGCCGCAGACAATTTCGGCGGCAGGCGGAGGCCCTGACTGTAATGGCCCAACTGGAGAAATTCATTCCGCTCGATGATTCGCAGCACGAGGCGCTGCTCAAGGTGCTGCTGGACGACACGCAGCCGCAAGGGCCAAGCCAGGAACGCGATTCATGGCTGCAGCTCTATTGGCTAGCCACAGTTCCACTAGACAAACTCCGACCGATTTTCGACGAACGACAGGCAAAGCAGTTCAAGCGACTGTGCGACCAATTCGGTGGGCTGAGACCGTTCATGATCGGCCAGGGAGTGATCCCCGATCTGAACGCGGAAGATCCCGCCGAGGAGTGATTTCCAGGGACGCTTGCGCTGCAGGGGGCCGTAGAGCATGGGCAGTCAGTACCTCGTCCACGCGAAGTTAGCGGCTCGGCTCGGCATGTGTCCGCTGCTGGCGACCGTGCTGGCAGGAGCTGCCGTGTTTGCCGCGGTCGACGACGAAGAAGAGTCGAGCGGTGTTGTCGTCGTTCAGCGCATGCAGGTTTTACAGGTCCAGAGGGCATTGAAGGTGCTGATGCAGACTCAGGCGAGCGCCGGCGGGTTCAAGCATCAATTGACGACCAGGCTGCGCCATTTGGATCTGGCGTGCCATCTCAGCGAAACTCAGAAACAGAAACTCACACTGGCGGCCGAAGGCGACATCAAGCGGTATGATGACGCATTCGAGGACCTGCGAGCCCAATGTCGCGAATTGCAACCAGACGACCCGACCAGGAGCGACAAACTGATTCGAGAAATAAGTGCGTTGCAACAGCAACTGGCCGACCCATTCAGCGCGGGATCCTTGTTCGGGAAGACGTTGAACCGGTTGCTCGATCGCGAGCAGTTCGCCAAGCTCGCCCGTCAGCCTTCGCGAGACGACTACGAACGATTGGTGGCAGGAAATCTTCCGGCCTTGGGCAATCGGATCGGATTGCGACCTGAGCAGTACCCAGCGCTCACCGAGCTGTTGACGTGGGGAACCGATCCGCCCAAGAAATTCGGCCGATTCGAATATATGTATCTCGTCTATCAGCTCTCGAAGGTTCCGGCCGAAAGGTTGAAGCCGTTGCTCGACAACCAGCAACAGGCACGGCTCGCCCGGCAGTATGTGGCCAATGCCGAGTCTTTCCTGATCCAGATGGGCCTGCTCGACGAATCGGCCCGAGCAGACGACCCGGCCGAACTGCTGCCAACCGAAGACCAGCCGGGCGCGGAGCCACCGGCGCAATTGAACGAGGTTCGGCAATGAGCGTGATGCCCTGTTTTCCCAGCACTTGCGGCCGGTCGCTGCTTTGGGCGCTGACCACGCTGGGGCTCATGCCATCGGCAGCCGTGGCCCAGCCTCCCACGGCACGACTGCGCGAAGCTGTCCCGCGCGACGTGCGCGAGATGTACGACCGCGGCTTGCAATATCTGGCCAGCACACAGACTGAAGCCGGTGACTGGGGCATGGGGGGCGCCGAGGCCGGGCCCGGCGCCACCGGCCTGGGCCTGATGGCCTTCTTGGCATCAGGCGAGGATCCCAATTTTGGTCTCTACAGCAACCACGTGCGCCGGGCCGTCCGGAGCATCATTGTTCAGCAGAGTGCGCAGACCGGCATTCTCGGGCAAAGCATGTATCATCACGGCTTTGGCATGCTCGCGCTGGCCGAGGCTTACGGCACGGTCGATGATCGCAATTTGTGGAGCGGAACGGAGCCGAATCGACGGTCGATCGGACAGGCGCTGGAGCTGGCAGTCCGCGCCGCCGTCACTTCGCAAAAAAAGAATTCCTTCGGCGGTTGGCGGTACTCGCCCGATAGCAACGACGCCGACACGTCGGTCAGCGGGGCCGTGCTGATGGGGCTGTTGGCCGTGCGCAACGCTGGCATCGAAGTGCCCGATGCGTCGATCGAGCGGGCAATCGAATACTTCGCGTCGATGACTTCGCCGGCCGGCCACGTGGGTTATTCCGGCGGTTTCGGCGGCATCGACGAGTCGCTGGCGCGGATCTCGATCGCCACGCTCGTCTACAGCGTGGCCCGGCGCAAGGATTTGCCCCAGTTCAAGGCGACGCTGGGGTACCTCTCCACGCGGCTCGAATCCCCGGCCCAAACTTGGGAAGAATATTCGCGTTACTACCAATCCCAGGCCTTGTTTCAGGGGGATCCGGAAGTTTGGGCCAAATGGAATACCCAATTGATCCGCAAGTTCAAGGCCAGCCAGCACGATGACGGCAGTTTCCGCTCACAGTTTGGCCCCGCGTTTGGGACGTCAATGTCGCTGTTGGCGCTGGCCCTCAACTATCGGTTCCTGCCGATTTACGAACGATGATCAGGCACGCACCCCGCGCCGTCACCAGCTGGCTCACGCAACGAGAAGCGCCGCCAACCACCCTTCCGGAGGAATTCGGTCATGCATCGGCTCCTTGAATTCCGCTGGCCGCTGCTGGGTTTGTCCGTGCCGCTGGCGGCTATGTTGCTGTTCGCTGCCGACGTCTGTCGGGCCGAAACAGGGTCGACCTCGTCTGCCGCCACGCTCGAGGTAGCCGGCGGAGGCCGTGCCCAAGGCAGGCTCGTCGATTCACCCGACGGGGTACATCTGGTTTGGCAGGCCGCCGGTTTCGCGACGCCGTTTCAATTTCCGCTCGATTGTGTGCGGGGCATTCAATTTCCACCCGCCGCCGAGCCCGTGAAACCCGCTGGTGAATTTTGTTTTGAGTTGAATGGCGGAGACGTACTCTTCGGATCGCTCCTCGCGCTGGACGATGCCGAAGCCGTGCTCGATTGCGTCGACTACGGTGTCTTGCACGTCGAGCGCGGCCGGCTGTGCCGCATCGTTCGCGACAGCGGTGCTGGTTTGATCTTTCTCGGGCCGAGCGGGTTGGCGGAATGGCAAACTTTGGGAGCGGCCGGCGCCTGGCGTGAAGAAGGCTCTCAATTGGTCTCGAACACTCCCGGCGCAGTGTTGCAGCGGACCTTCGGCCTGCCCGAGCGGACCCGCTTTGAAATCGAACTCAGTTGGAATGACAAACCCGATTTTGACCTGGCGTTGGGCGTGGTCGCAGGGGCTGATCCCCAAGCGGTCGTGCCGGCTTACCGGTTCGAGGTTTGGAAAAACCAACTCGTAGCGGTGTGCGAAACGAAGCAAGACGCCGACGTGGCGGCTTTCGAGAACATTCGGCCTGGAGCAGGGTCGGTCCACTTGCAGGTCTATCTCGATCAGTCGCAAGGGCGAATGCTGGTGTACTCTGCGTCGGGCCGGCGGTTGGCAGACCTGGAGGTGGGGACCGAAAAAATGGAGCCGGGCGGCGTAGTCCGACTGACCAATCAGCGCGGTGATGTTCGCCTTTCGCGGCTGCGCATCAGCCGCTGGGACGGCGAACCGCTGCAGGTAATCGAGCTTGACAAGGCTCGGATTCTTCGGACCGACGGCACGATTCTGTACGGGCAGATCCAGGCGTATGATTCCGAGACTCGACGGTTCACCGTCCGCCGCGCAGAAGCGATCGAATCGATCGATCAGCAACAGGTCCAAGACATCTTCGTCTCCAACGGTGGACCGCCTGCGCCGTCACAGTTGCGGTTCACTCGGCTGGCAGGCTCCCAAGTCAGCGGCGACTTGTTGAAGGTCGGCGACGAAAAAGTCTGGGTCCGTGTACCGGGTATTCGCGAACCGCTGAACGTGCCGATCGAGTCGCTGCACGCGCTGGTCGTGCTCCAGCAATCAAGACCGTCCGACGCTCCCCATGGCCGGCGCGAAGGGCGACTGGAGACGGAAGGCGTCTGCCTGACCGGCTCGCTCGTCAATGCCGACGTGCGGACGGGCGGGCCGCTTGTCTGGCAACCACGTCACTCGGCGACGGCCAGCGGCTTGTCGCCGAATGTCTCCGCACGGATCGTCTACCGCGAGCCACCCCTTCCGCTTCCCGTAGCATCGAATGTCGCCGCGCAGGCAAAACAGCCCGCACGGCCGAGAGGGCTGTTCGGTGCATTTCTGACAGTCCTGGGAGCAGGGGGCAGTGGTCAGACTCAGTCGCCCCACGCGGCCGCGTCGGTGCTGCATCTGAGATCGGGCGACATGATTCCCTGCAGTCGGATTCGGATCGACGAAGAGGGAGTCGCGTTTGATAGTGAACAGACCGACGCAAAGCTTGTGCGGCACGACCAACTCAAGGCCTTGGAACTGATGCCCAACGCGGCGCCGGCCCAGATTGCCAGGTCCAAGCGAGAGCGGCTCTTGACGTTGCCCCGGATACAACGTGACAGTCCGCCCACGCAGCTCATCCGCTCGATCGACGGCGACTATCTGCGTGGTCGCCTGCTGGAAATGGACGAGCAGGAAATCAAGGTCGAGGTGCGGCTGGAATCGCGGACTTTGCCCCGGGCGAGCGTGGCTCGGATCATCTGGATGCACTCCGACGAACTTGCAGGCACGCACGGCGTAGTCCCGTCGGCGGAACAGGCAGGAATCCGCGTTCAGGCCCTCAAGGGAGATGGAAACCGCCTCACTTTTTTTGCCGAGCGGCTCGACGACTCGAATCTCTCCGGGCATAGCGATTTGCTCGGCGCGTGCCGGGTCGACATGCAGCAAGTGGATCAATTGTTGATCGGCCAGGCGATCGACGAGGCGGCCTCCGGCCTGGCATTCCACCGTTGGAAATTGAAGCCGGCCCCAGAGCCGCTGGCGGTTACGGTCGGCGAGGGTAGCTCCACGGAAGACTCGCTCGGCCAAGAGTCGGCCCTGGTCGGCAAGCCGGCGCCGGATTTCGAACTCGACATGCTCGGAGGCAAACGATTCCGTTTGTCCGCACATCGCGGCAAGACCGTCGTGCTCGACTTTTGGGCCTCTTGGTGCGGTCCTTGCCTGCAGGTCATGCCGCAGGTCGACAAAGTGGCGCGTGAATTTGCCGATC
Source organism: uncultured Planctomycetia bacterium (assembly GCA_963699445.1). GTDB lineage: Bacteria > Planctomycetota > Planctomycetia > Pirellulales > PALSA-1355 > CAWCAX01. Next base: position 935,263 of record CAVOTX010000005.1, on the reverse strand, counting down.
AAGGCGTCGAACTGGTCGGCATCAATCTCGAAGAGACCGACGATCGGGTAAAGGCCTTGCTGGAGCGTCTACAACTCAGCCCGGCGATCGCTCTTGATCGCGATGGTCGCGTGGCCGAAAAGTACGGCGCCACATCGATTCCGCAAACGGTCGTCATTGGCCCCGACGGCAAAGTGTTGCGGCTATTCGTTGGCGCCAGCGCTCGCTTCGAAGAACAACTTCGCGACGCGCTGCGGAGCGTATTGGCCGACACACCCGCGAAGGAGAATCCGCCTGGCGCACCGGATTAGGGCGGTTTCCATTCACGTCTGGCGGTATGCGATCGTCTCCATTCTAGGGCGAGTTCCACGATGGCTGCCGCAAAGCGCTCTCCGTGTCTACTCGTCTTCGTCGTCGAGCGGTGTACTTCTTCCGCTTAGGTTCTCGGCAGGCACGAAGTCGTCTCCGGCTGCGAATGCGATTGGCAGAATGCCTTGCTTCCTTGCCGGTCCAATCGGCACCAATTGATAACCCGGGTCGTCGGCCGCGGCGAACTTTTTGCGATTCGTGGCGAAATCGGCCGTCCCCGTGGCGATCGCTGCCACGAATGTGCCCCACGATGCCGACTTGGCCTGCTCGGCATCCACCACCTTCTTGAGGTCGGCAACCTTGGGTAGTTCGTCCGGCGGCTCGCTGCCCAGTAGTGTGGTTTCGATAAAGACGCGCTGCTTCCCGGCCCCGTCGAGGTAGAAGGCCAAATAGCAATGTCGCGGCAAGAACACGAGCACCGGTTCGATCCCAACCTTCCGCAGCAGCGACGCCAGGAGCACGCTGCCGTCGACGCAGTTGGCCTGGGCATTGTTGATCGACTCATCGATCAACCGCACGTGTTGGCTCGAAACCAGTTGATTTTCGGCCGCCTCCACGGTGATGTCGGCATAGCGGACGTCGCGTTTGGTCAGCACATCCCACAGGGCATAGACCTGCCGATAAACCTCTTGCGGATCTCCCGTCTGATAACCGGTAAAGCTGTCGACGATTCCCTCGTCGAGCGCCTCTCGCAGGATCTTCTCCACATACGGATGCTGTTCGTTGACATAAGCCGCGAACGTGAAACTGACGTCGACGGCATCTTCGCCCCGCCCGATCGTATAGGGGCAATCGTTCACCGAGCGGAGCGTCGCTGTGACGGTTTCTTCCTCGGCGTCGTCTTCGCCGAGTTCAACGCTGAAATGGACCGGCATTGGCACAGATTGCTTATTCTCGGCCAAGGCCGCATAGTCGTATTTGATCCGCGGGAAGATGCGATACGTTTCGCCTTCAGTCGGCAACACGCCCGAGAATGTGCTGCTCTCGAAAGCAGGCTCGCCCGAGACGGTGACCGTGATCGGGCACTCGTCCGACGGCGCCACCACGACAATGCCGATCAACCCCCGCGGATCTCCCAGCTGCGAGTCGTCCTGCGTGTCATTCTCCGACGGCCGCATGGTCGCCGTGGCGATTAGATAAGAAGGGTACAAATGCTCGTCCCATCCGACCTGCGGGGTGAACTCGGATCGCGCATCGGCAGCGATGATCGAAACCACAACCACGCTCGCGGCAACGCATCGGCAAAGGCGCGAAACTACATTCATGTCAAGAACTCCGCAGGCAGGATGAAATGGCGATTCAAGCGCGACAGGGCATTTGCTGAAAGTGCGCAGCCCGACAGCATAAAAGCCTAGCACTTGGATTGCTGCTTGCAGCAGGAAAGAACGCCGGCGGTTGGCCAGGCTGACCAGGAACTGCTAATCGATCCAATCGTGTCGGCTATAGCGACGCCAGGTCGACGCGCAAGATGCTCAGGTCGAGTCGTTGCTGCGTGCTGGCGAGCCGGATCCGGAGGCCCCGGGCGCACTCTGGGCGACTCGCCAGGTGGCGGTGGACGGGCGGCTTGGAAGGCCGCGGGAAAGCTAGTCGGCCGACCCATCGCGGCGCAATGACCATCGTCCAGCCGCGGAGGATGCACCGCGGCCCGTTTTTACGCCGTCACGGCCCGGGCGCCCAACTCGCGATCCAGATCCAACAAAGAGGCCGGGTCGCTACCACAGAGGTGGAACTTGGCGACGATCTCGCGGGCAGTCTTTTCTTCTTCCACCTGTTCCGTCAAGAACCACTGCAACTCGACCAGGGCGGCGAAAGCCTTTTCCTTGAAGGCCAGTTCATACAGCACGTCGATTTGGCCGCTTACTTCCGTCTCCTGCTCCAAAGCCTGCTCGAAGACGCTCGTGATTGCCTTGAAATGCGAGGGCGGTTGGGCAATCGCCTTCAGCTGCACCTTGCCCCCGCGAGCCAGGACGAAGTCCAGCAACTTCATCGCGTGTCCGTACTCCTCGCCGCTCTGCAATCGCAGCCAGCGGGCAAACCCTCGAAAGTTTTGTTGGTCGCAATAGGCCGACATGGCCAGGTAGGTGTACGAGGCGCTGAGTTCGCTGTTGATCTGCTGATTGAGTGCGTCTTGGACAACTTGAGTGAGCATCGCACGGCTTCCGTGAGGGACGAAGGGACAAAACTGCCTGGCGGCCGATTTTGGCCGTCGTCTGGCATTGTCTGCTTGCGGTCAGAAAATCGCAAGCGGCTGCAACCGCTTAAAGTGGCTGGATCGACACCCAGACAACTCGCGGCACGCGACGTCCGGGGTTCGCAGCTCAGCTGGATAGCCGGCGGCTGGCAAGCGCAGGTCGACTGGGCCAATGCCTGCCCGAAATGGTTCTGTCTGCCAACCGACCAGCAATAATGCGACTGCCTGGGCGGCTACGTGCAGCGGCTTCAGGCGTTCGGTGCGACTGTCCGTCTCATCTTCAAAGTGCGGCCGAAGCGCGCCGCCGCTGGACGTTCGCAATCAGGGAAACGCTCTTGGGCGTTGCGATATTTATCGCCTCGGCCTTGGCCTGCGTGTGGGCAATGCCGCAGGGCGACGAGTGCGGCCAAGACGTGATCGACCGGATGCATGCTTTGCCGCAACAAATCAAGGCAGAAGTTGGTTTGGAAGGCTCGCCCGCCAATCTGAACGACCCGCCCTGACCGTCCGGCACGCGATCGCCGGGCACCGGCTGCCACTGCTTCCGTGGTGCCGTGAGGCGGGTAAAATCAAAGCACGACCGACACACCCACCAGGTCCCGCCGCCGCCGGCTCTCGTTCCGCCGGCGGACGCTTATCGCTCGACATTCTCCGGCGAGTCCCCGCAGGCCCTGATCCGCCCGTCCACGATGCCCTATCGCCAGTCCTCTAATTCTCGGCCCAACCGTTGCGACCCGGCTCATCGCCTGCTGGCTCGACTCGGCCAAGTACGGCTGCATGGCGACTGTGGCCCAGTGGCGGGAGCATCGTGGCTCCGCACGCCGTTCGACGCGCCAGAGCCGGCTTGACGGAAAGGATTGCTAAGGATCTGACCGCAAACGCGGCCCTGATCGAATCGAGTGAACCGGAACCGGCCGCCGAATTGCTGCCCGACGTTGCCTGGGAAGAATTCGCCGATCACTGGCTCAGGCGGTTTGCGGGCTAGCGGCCGATCGAACCGGGTGAATGAGGGGACCGCGGCGGGCATGGGGAAGGCCAGGACGACGATTCGGGCTAGAAACTGCAAGTCGGCTCCTGGCAGGCATCGAAAGCGATCCGCCGATAAGAAATTGGCACAATTGCTCGGAGAACCCTATGTGTCAGGTGCCGGCGGAGCTAGAATAGGACCGACGAGGGATCTGTTCTCGGTTTCCAATCGTCAGTGGCGGCTCACGGAGAGGCACTCATGCGTATCGAAAATTGTCTCTTGCGATATTCTCGCTCTTGGCGACTCCGTTGCTGTTGGCAGAAAACGCGGTGGCTGGCGTCACGTACGACGTCAACGCCGCTTTCGTCGCCAACGAATTGGGCGGCACTCCGGTCAATCCAAATGGTCCATATACCTACGGCTACAACTTTAATCCTACGACGCCGTCTGCAATCAGCACTTCCGGCCTCGTCCATACGGGAGCTGGTGGCTTCAACGGTACCGGCGCGGGCATTCAGGGTTTCTATTACCCAAACAACGCACTCGTTCCGGCCCTACTCGTAAACGATACGAACAGCCCGATTGTGACGAATTTTGGCACGACGATGCAGGCCGGCCAAATACTGCTGCACCCTGGTGGAACGACGGGAGATGCGTTCGCCCCACCCATCGCGGACGCCGTGTTGCAGTATGTCGTGCCCAGCACGAGCACGTACACCGTTTCCGGCTCGTACCAGGCCCTGAGCATTGGCGACACGAGCATCAATATTTACATCAATGGAGTGCAGGCGTTTAGTGCCTCGGAAGGCCCACAGGGCACCGTCACTCCGTTCCTGCTGACGCAAACGCTGGCCGCCGGCAGCACGATCTCATTTGTCGCCGCCGTGGGGCCCAACGGTATCGGGTCGAACTCCACGGGATTGTTCGCAAATATTGCGTCCACCCCCGAACCGGCCTCGCTGGTGGTGTGGGGCATCGGCATTGCCGCAGGTCTCGTGATCGCCCGCCGCCGACGCAAAGCCTAGTTCGACCGCTTCGCTCAACTCAGAACCGCCCCGCAGTGCTGCTCGGGCGGTTTTTTGTTGCGCACGCCCATGTCTCGCGATGCTACTATGGAAGAATGGGCAAAAAACTCGAAGACTTCTTCCGGTGTGGCGGCATGGATCTGCTCATCTTCCTAGGCGTCATCGTGACGCTGACCGGGGCGATATTGTTGCACACGGACACCGGCAGCCGCCCAGGCAATCTGAGCACGCAAGGTTCGCCTGCACTGATGAGCACCGCCGAGACTGCCATGCAGAAGTGACTCGCGCCGAGGTAGCACGGCTGACCCGGGATAGTTCCCCGCCTCGCCGCTGCCTTTGTCGGCATCGCAATTGCAGCTTTTGGCAGGGACGCTATGCCTTCTTTGCACCTGGCGCTCCGGCCTCGACGACGAACGACGCACGCGTCAAAACGTCTCCGCCTGGCCTGGTCACGTCCGAAACCTCCACATAGTCGCTCTTCCATGCATCGGGTGTGATCGTGCATCGCACGTAGCCGCGCTGCTTATTGAAGAACTTGACGCACGGGTTTGCGGCCATCATGGCCTCCAGGCCCTTCGGCTCGCTGGTAGCCGTTGCCGCCGCTGGAGATCTGACGTGCCGACGAACTCGGTGGCGACCACCGGGCTCTCCGCCTTCCGGTCGTCGACCCGCAGGTCGTTGACCCAGTTGGAGTGGATGTCGCCGGTCAGGACGACCGGGTTCGGCACCTTGCGATCGGCGAGGAACTTGAGCAGGGCCATCCGCTCGTGGGCGCGCTCCGGGCCACTGGTCCATCCAGTACCCGGCGTGCTCGCGTCGGCGGCTTCGACCATCGCCATCATCACCTGCTGGGCGAGCACATTCCAGGTGCCGGCGACGCGATCAGACGCCGCGTTGAGCCAGCCGCGTTGCGTCGCGCCCGAGCAAGGTGTTCGTCGGCTTCATTGCCTCCTCGTTCAGCGCGGCTTAGCCCGTCACCGTTTGGCTGGTCGGTGCGGTATTGGCGGGTGTCGAGCACGAAGAACTCGGCCAGCCGGCCGAATGACGCTTTGCGATAGAGCTGCATGTGCGGCTCCCGTAGGCAGCGATCGCTCTCGCAGCGGCATCATCTCGTAGTACGCCTGGTACGCCGCCGCCCGCTGAATCAGGAACTCGACCGGGTCCGTCTAGACTCGCCAGGGGCTGCTCCTCCGGGATATCGTTGGCGTAGTTGTTTTCGACCTCGTGGTCGTCCCAGGTCACGAACCAGGGACAATTGGCGTGCATGCCGTGCAGAAGTCGGGTCGGCCCGATATTGCACGTGCCGCTCGCGATAGTCGGCCAGTGTCTTGATTTTCGTGTTGGCCGGCCCCGTGTGCGTCCGCACGCGATTCTTGATTCCCAGGCTCTCGTAGATGTAGTCGCCCAGGTGGAATACCAGGTCGAGATCGTCCTTCGCCATCTGCTCGTAGGCAGTGTAGAGCCCCTGCTCATAATTTTGGCAGGAGGCAAACGCGAACCGGAGCTTTTTCGGCGACGCATCCGCCGCCGGCAGAGTGCGGGTGCGGCCAATCGGGCTGAACGCGTCTCCGGCTTTGAACCGATACCAATACCAGCTGTCTGGCTTCAGCCCCTTGGCCTCGACGTGCACCGAGTGACCGAGCTGCGGAGTGGCGACCGCTTCGCCGCTCGCGACCACCTTTTTCATCGCGTCGTCCTCCGCCACTTCCCAGGCCACGGATACCAACTCCGGCTTCATGCCGCCATCGGGCGCGAGCGGCGCGGGAGCCAATTTGGTCCAAAGTACCACGCTTCTTGCGTCGGGATCTCCCGAGGCAACGCCGAGTGAGAACGGGTCTGCCTCGAACGACACTTTGCGATCGGCGGCGCTGCGCGTGTGGCGAGTGAAGGGAGCGCGGCTGCGGCCGCGCCGCAGGCCAAGAACAGATCGGCGAGAGACCCCGCCCTCGTAACGGACGGCTTCGGAAATGCGTGTCAGGTCGAGCATTGAGTCACGTTGAGAACGAGGCGAGGTCGCGGACCAATTTTCGATTTACGTCGAGCCATTGGACCGGGTATGGGCGGCTGCCCGATCCTTATTCTATCAGCGCCCGTTAGTTCTCTGTGATGAGGGCCGTCCGGCCGCTCCACCCTGACCGTCCGGCACGGCACGTCAGGCATGACCCGCCGCCGCCGGTTCCGCGCGGCCGGAGGTCGGCTAAGATACCCGGGAGTCCCAGGAGAACTGCAAAGTCGAATTTGAACGGTGCTTCCACTGTAGGAGGCGACTCCGATCGCCGACTCGTAGCGTCAAACTCGGGCAGTCGGCGATCGGAGTCGCCTCCTACAATCGACTTCGCAGTTCTCCTGCCCGGAAGTCCCCGCCAATTTGACACTCCCGCTACAGGCTGGGAAAATCAACGGCCTGCTGTTTCTCGCTCAATTCCGTCGAACTCCGCAGTGGCAGTCATGTCGGACACATTCGACGCCTATCACAAATGGCTCTCCATTCCGCCGGACGAACAGCCCCCGAATCACTACCGGCTCCTTGGTCTCAAACTCTTCGAGAGCGATCCGGACGTGATCGCCAGCGCCGCCGACCGGCAAATGGTGCATGTGCGATCCTTCCAAACCGGCGGGCATTCGGCCGAGTCGCAGCAGTTGCTGAATGAACTTTCCATTGCGCGGGTTTGCCTGCTCAATGCCCAGAACAAGACAGTCTACGACGCCAAATTGCGCACCCTGGCCGCACCGCTGGCCCCGCCCGCCCCGCCGGTTCGTCAGGCTGCCCGCCCGCTGCCGACTGCCCGGCCGTTGGCCCAGCCCGCAGCCACGCCGGCGACCGTGGTGAGCGGAGTTCCCGACTTTACTGTCGGACCGGAGACGCCGACAGGCTCGCGTTCGCGCCGACGCAATCGGCGCAATCCACGGTCGCAGGTTCCTCTCGTGGCGATCGTGGGAGGCTTGTTACTTGCGATCGTCGTTGGCGTTTGGGCCCTGAATCCGCGGCAGGTTGCGGCTCCGCAGCCTTTGGCGGCACGACCAGTGCCGGCGCCAGTGCCTGCGCCGCGATCCGAGCCTCGGACCGAGCCTGTGTCAAACACACGCGCGGAAACAAAGGAGCAGGCCGGCGGGGTCGCACCGGCGCCGCCCGATCCTGAAACAGCCCCGGCACCTCCCCCCGTTGACCCGGCACCTCCGCCAGTCGTTCCACAGGTGCCCCGCGTTTTTCCGCAGCCCGTCGCCCCGGCCAAGCCTTCCGCTCCGATCGGCCAAGAACGCAAGGAAGGGCTGCGCCGCATTCGCGAGCTTTACCGCAGCGAATTGGCGGCCGCGGTCAGCCCGGTCGAAAAGTGGGATCTCGGTGCCGTCTGCTGCACGCGGCCCAGGAAAGCTCCGACGAGGAAGTCGTGCGGTGCGCCCTGTTGGAGCAAGCCAAGGAATTGGGCATCCAGGCCGGAAAACCGGCGCCGATCGTGGCGGCCTGCAACCAGTTAGGCCAGTGCTACGGTCTGGACGTGGTCGACCTCAAGCAAGAAGCTCTGCTACAAGCGACCAAAGGCAACCGCACGCCTGCCGATCATCGCGAACTGGCATTGGCCCTAGGCGCGGCCGCCGAAGAAGCGGTGGGGGCCGATCGCTTCGAGTCGGCCAAGCAATTGACCAAGGCGGCACACTCAAGCGCCCGTAAGTCGCGGGACACCGACCTGGCCAAGGAAGCGGCTGCCCACACCAAACAAATCGAAGCGATCGGTAAAGAAGCCGAGAAAACTCGTCCGGCGACGAAACGCTTCGTGTCACTCCCGACGATCCGGCCGCCAATCTGGCCATCGGCCGACTGGAATGTTTCTTCCAAGGGGACTGGACGCGTGGGCTGGCCCACTTGGAACGCGGCGGCGACGCTCCAGTTGCCGAACTCGCCCGGCGCGAGCGGCAGACCGCGTCGGCCAGCCGCGAGGCCAGCAGCCTGGCGGATGCCTGGTGGGATCTGGCTGCCGCCGAACCGGCGCTGCCACATCGACAAATCCAGTTTCATGCCGGCGACTTATATTCGGCCGCGCAGTCAGGCCGGCGCCGGCCTCGCACAGACTAAGCTGGAACGCCGATTAGGCGAAGTCGCCGCGTTGCCTGCCGCCCCCTTCTCCTTCAGACTCGCGACCGGCTGGTGGCGCATCGCCCAGCGTACGAGTGGAAAATTCATCGGCGTCTCAGAGGGCAGCCGCAACGCGGGCCATCCGCTGATCGTCTGGGACAGCTCGGGCGCCGAACAACATTGGCGATTCGAATTCGATGCTCAAGGATGGGCTCGGCTAATCAACCGCAACAGCGGGCTAGCGCTGGGCATTCGCGAGGGAAGCGACCGACCCGGAATGGACGCGATCCAGTGGTATGCAGGCGGCTTTGAATGCCGACCCGAGCATATCGCTGGAGAAACGGTCCGACTCGTTTTTCGGCACGGTGGACTCTGCCTCGACGCTCCTGAGCAACAACTGATCCAATCGCTTCCCGGTGAAACGGAGACGCAATTTTGGCGATTAGAAAGGGCAGAGTGAGGCGTGCCCTGATTACAGACGATTCCAGCGTGGCTGCCGGGTGCCCGGTTCCACCCGCCCATCTCCGCCGCCGCCGGCTCTTTTGGGGCCAGATCGGAAGGCGCAGAGACGCCTGTAGCTTGATCCACGCGGTGGCGAGCGATTTGGCCGGTATCAGACGATTTTGGTTTGCCGGATCGTTTGGGCTTGGTCTAATAATGGCCTCTTAACACGTCTTGTTCCGAGCCGGAGCATCGCCATGTCCGTTGTGCAAGTGCGACTTTTGGCCCCAGCCATGCTGCTCGGGTTGCTCATTTTCGCTGGCTGCAACCCGATGGCGGGTATCCAGTCATCGAAACAGGTGGTGGGGAAGTTTCTCGGCCACCTTCAGGCTGGCGAGTTCGATGACGCCTACGACCTTTGCTCAGGTAAATGCAAGGCGGTCACTTCAAGAGAGCAGATGTCGGATTTGTGGGAGTTGTTTGGGAAATACCACGGAAAATCCAAGGGATGGACAAACAGCGGCATGAAGGCTTACGCGGGCACCGGCGGAAGTTCCGTAACATTGACCTACCAAATCGAGGGCGAAACCAAGAACGGATCGGCCTCGTTTGTCCTGGTCCCGGAGGGCGAAAAGTGGTTAATCCAGGAGTTCAGCTTCGGCCAATCGGCCCGCTGGCATGCGACGCGAGGCACAGGAACGATTGATTCTCAAGCTGACCCACCCCTGGCCGCACCCCGCTGGGCGTTCGGATTGCGGAAGCTGCTCGTGCCTGTGGGGGTCGCCGCACTGGCGGCGGCATGGGCGGCCTCCGTGTTTCGAGACACATTCTTCTACTTCCGGCTGAACTAAGCCATGCGGCGGAAGGCTCGTCCGCCCCTCTGGCCGACCCGCCCTGACGGGCCGGCAAGCGATCGTCACGCGCTCGCCGCCGCTGGTTCCGCGGTCACGGGCGCACCCCACGGGCGTTTTTCCAGTGATAGACGGTCGCGGTCGAGGCGCGGGCCTAGGGGCCGACAGAATCAGAGCCTTCGGCCGCGGCCGCTTCGGCGAATGTCCACTTTGCGGGCCCGTTCGCGATCCTTCCTAGTAGCCGGCCGGCTAAAGGGGCTCCAATGAATGAGCAGCACGAGCGTAGGGCGCATCCCCGGACGCCTTGCTCGAAAGACTCCAGGATCGCGCCCTACCGGCCAAACCTGCATGTTGCCGACCTGCGATTCGAGACTTTCACGCTAAACGACTTTTCCGCGGGCGGCTTCTCATTTTGGACGACCCTTTGGCCGAAGTACGCCGAAGTGGTTTTGTCGCTGGACGACCTGGGCGGCCAAGGGCTTATGCTGGCCCACATTCGCAAAGTGGAGCGAATCGCCGGCCGCTGTCTCGTTCACTGCCAATTCATTCGTCGCCATACCGAATAAACGGGAAGCTGGACCGCGTACGACTTGCCCACGATCCATGGCGGCCGCCCACTCTTCACGATGCGGCAGGTTTGGGTCTTGCGACGCGCAAGAATCCATCGCCAGGTGTGCTGAAAAATCATGGGTGACTTAACATCCTGGAGAGAGCGACTCCAGGCCGGGAAAGCTGGCTCTTGGGCCGATGGACCTTATTCGTGCACCCGGGGGAGCAGCCAGCCGGCGTCAGGTTTGATGACGTAGCGCGCCGGTTCGCTCGCTTCGGCGGTCGCCGGTGCCGCCAGATGTCGTGAGTTGCGCGGTGCGGCTAGACGATCGTGCGTCAGATTCTGCAGATCGCGAGCCTGACGCACGGCTGCAAGCAGCGGCACGATTTGCTCGTGGACTTCACGGGTTTCACTGACCACAAGCGCGGCCGACGGACGAAATTCGTGAATGGATCCCGGGCCGCCGACTTCGTCCCAGGTCGTCGGGGCGATCGTGGCGGTGATCATATCGATCAGGTGCTGGTAGTTCTCGACCGTTCTGTCGCCACTGCGCCAGACGACTAGATCGTGTACCGGATAGACCCTGGTGATCAATTCGTTGCCGGCTTTCTCGGGCGTCGTGATGAGCAGCACTTCGTTCTTGATGACCCAGGTCAGGTCCAGCCGCCCCAGGAGCAGACTCAACGCCGAGCGCACCGTCATCGACGGCAGCTCGCAAGTCACCGGCAAGTCGGGTCCGATCGAAGCATCCTCCAGGGCCTTGAGATCGAATTGTATCGGCAGGCCGATCGAGTCCGAGAGATAATTCATCACTTCCTCCAGCGACTGCTCGCGAAAGTCAAGGCTCACCGGCCCCTCTAGCAAGCGGAGGATTTTGGCTTCGGCTGCGTCGGCAGCTTCCGACTGCATCGTGACCGCTTCCTGGGCCCGGGCCGGGTCACACGCTAAGAGCGGCAGTGCCCAACCGATGAGGAAAAATCCGGACGCTGCGAGCTTCCGCTGGTTCATGGATCACCTCGCTTTGGAGAGACAACTTGTTAGCACCGGGCGCGCGATTGGCGTACCGGATCCACATACAACGTGCGGCGTTGTGCAGAAAGCCAGCTCGGCGACCGATTGGTCGATCATGGTGCGCCTCTTCGGGCGATTTTGCGCAATTGCGTGCTACCCAGCGAACGAGCAGGGCCGAAGGTCTGTTCCAGGGACCCGCGGCGACATTCAACCTAACGCGCCGGGCGAGGAAAGCAAGAAAATCAACCGTCCGGGCTACCTGGCCAGCCCTGAAAACGCCGTCGCAGTCAGCGGTCTCGGGAATAAGTCGGTCGCCCGCAACGAATCCTAGTCGAAAACACCCGATGGCCGGAGCACCAGTCCGGCAAGTGCTTCGCCACTTGCTGCCTGTCTCAGCAGCATTGCTCCGGTTACCGGTGCATCGCCGATTGGCCTGAGGCCGATCGACGCGGGCGGCAACCAAGACATCAGCGGGCCGACGGCTGCGGGGGAAGAATGTTGCTGTTTTTCACGAAGCACGGCGCGTAGAATCAGCGCAGCCGGGCCGTTCGCGTCCGGACGAATCCGGAACAGATTCGACATCCTCTCGTCCCACGCTTTCGAGGAGGCCCCGCCATGGCTATCCAGTTGAGACGTTGCGCGCTTGTGCTAGTTTGTGCCTGTGCGGTCTGGCTTATTCCGGCACCCAAGGGAATTCCGGCTGAGCCGGCGGACAAACCGACTGAACTGCCACTGAAGCGAGTCGTGCTGTTCACCTCCGGCGTCGGATTTTTCGAGCACCGCGGCAAGGTCGACGGCGATGCAAGAATCGACTTGAAGTTCAACGTCGCCGACATCAACGATTTGCTCAAGAGCATGGTGCTGGAGGACCAGGGTGGCGGCCGGATCTCGACCATCACCTATGGTTCGCGCGATCCGATCACCAAGACGCTCAAGACGTTTTCCATCGACTTGACCCGCGAGCCAGGCATCGCCGACCTGCTCAGGCAAGTCCGCGGCGAACAGGTGCTGGTCGAGCTGCCCAATCCGGTCACCGGCAAGATTCTGGGCATCGAGCGCCGCCAGCAGAAAGTCGGCAAGGATGAGATGCTCGATGTCGAAATGCTCAATTTGATTACGCCAACCGGGCTGCGGAGCATCCCGCTGGCCAGCATCGGTGAGATCCGTTTGCTGAACGAAAAATTGAACGCCGAGCTGCAGGACGCGCTGGCGATCCTCACGCAGATCCATTCACGCGACAAGAAGAACGTAACCCTTGAATTCCTTGGCGAAGGCGAGCGGCCGGTCCGCGTGGGCTACATCCAGGAAGCGCCGCTCTGGAAGACGAGCTATCGGCTCGTGCTCAAGGACGACGGGCCGCCGCTGTTGCAAGGCTGGGCGATCGTTGAGAACACGACCGAGCATGATTGGCAAAATGTGGCCCTGACGCTCGTCAATGGTCGGCCAATCTCGTTCATCATGGATCTCTATCAACCGCTGTATGTCGCCCGGCCGGTCGTGGCACCCGAAACATTCGCAGCGCTTCGCCCGCAAACTCACGGCCAGGACCTGGCGGCCCAGGAAGAGCAGTTCCTCCGTGCCGCCGAACGCAGCGGAAAAGGGGAAGGCTACGGCAGCCGCGGCGCGGGCGGGCGCGGCGGTATGGGTGGTGGGATGGGTGGCGGCATGGGAGGGATGGGTGGCGGCTTTTTCGGCGGCGGCGGCGGAAGTGGCGGCGGCGGACGTGGCCAGGCGACAGCAGAACCGCCGCTCAATCCGAGCGCCGGTGTGCGATCGGCGGCACAGGGAGATGAGGTTGGCGAGCTGTTCCGCTATCGGATTGACGAGCCGGTGACACTTGCGCGACAGCAATCGGCGATGCTGCCGATCGTCAACGATTCGATCCAGGGCGAAAAGCTCTCGCTCTACAATGCCTCGGTGCAGGCCAAGCATCCGCTCAATGCGGTGCAACTGGTCAATTCGACGGAACTACACTTGATGCAGGGCCCAATCACGGTCTTCGACGGCGGAGAATACGCGGGCGACGCCCGGATCGAGGACCTGGCTCCCGCCAGCCGGCGGCTAATCACGTATGCACTCGACTTGGACACCGAAGTCGCAGTCCAGCAGAAAGCGACGCCTGAGTCGCTGGTCAGCGCCCGCGTCGTGGGGGGGACCCTCCAAGTCCAGCACAAGATCGAGCGGTCTCGCGTATACGTGATCAAGAACTCAAGCGGCCGCGCGAAGAAGGTCCTCGTCGAGCAGCCCAGCGAATCTGAATGGAAACTGACGGCGCCGGAGCCGGCGGAAAAGACTCGCAGCTGTATCGTTTTGCCGTTACCGCTGAGCCGGGCAAACCGGCCGGCTTGTCGGTCGTGGAAGAGAAGCTGGTCGGGGCAAACGTGGCTCTGACCGCATTCGACGACGAAGACGACGCGGCCGTCTATTTGAGCGCACCGGTGATTAGCGTCCCAATCAAGAAGGCCATCAGCGAAGTCATCCGCCGCAAGCACGCCTTACAGGCAATTGCCACCAAGCGATCCGAGCTGGACCGAAAGATCGCGACGGTTGAGGGAGAACAATCTCGCATCCGGCAAAACATGGCGCAGCTCGACCGCGGCTCGGATCTCTACAAGCGCTACGTGAAAAAGTTCGGCGCAGGAAGACGACGTGGAAAAGCTTCGGCCGCAGGTCGAAATGCTCACGGACCAGGAGCAGAAAGCACGTCTGGACCTGGAAAAGTATCTCGAGACTCTGAGCATCGAGTAAACTGGCCGGCAACGATCGGCGATTGCGCGGCACGCGTTTCGCGTTTTGCTTGCCAAGCGTGCAATCGTTTGGCAACGTGCTGCCGCGGGTCGGCTGCGCACCGCCGCATCACAACCGCTCTTTGATCGACTTCAGCTGAGTGTCCTTCGCGGGGTTGGAATTTCGGTTAAACATTGGTCAGGGCCCATTTCCAATTGCGGATCTCCGGCAGATCCTGGCCGTGTTGATCGATGTAATGCTTGTGCTCGATGAGCTTGTCCTGCATCTGCTGTTTCAGGTAGGCGCCCTGGGAGCCCAAATGCGGCAGACGATCGACCACGTCTTGCACAAGATGGAACCGGTCCAGGTCGTTCTGCACCCGCATGTCGAAGGCCGTCGTGATGGTGCCCTCTTCCTTGTAGCCCCGGACGTGGAGATTGCGGTTGGCCCGGCGGTAGGTCAGCCGGTGGACCAGCCACGGGTATCCATGGAAGCCGAAGATGATGTGCTTGTCTTTGGTGAACAGCGAGTCGTAATCCGTATCGCTCAATCCGTGCGGGTGCTCGCTGCTGAGATTGCAGCTTCATCAGATCGACCACGTTGATCACCCGGATTTTCAGATCGGGCAGATGCTGGCGAAGAATGGAAACGGCGGCCAGAATCTCCAGCGTGGGCGTGTCTCCGCAGCAAGCCATCACCACGTCGGGTCGCCTCCCTGGTCGTTGCTGGCCCATTGCCAGATGCCAATCCCTTCTGTGCAATGCACGACGGCGGCGTCCATGGTCAACCATTGCGGCAGAGCGTGTTTGCCAGCCACCACTACGTTCACGTAATGCCGGCTGCGCAGGCAATGGTCAAAGACCGACAGCAGGCAGTTCGCATCGGGCGGCAAATAGACGCGCACGATATCGGCCTTCTTGTTGATCACGTGGTCGAGGAAACCAGGATCCTGGTGCGTGAAGCCGTTGTGATCCTGCTGCCAGACATGGGAGGCGAGCAGATAGTTCAGCGACGCGATCTTTCGCCGCCAGGGCAATTCCAACGTCACCTTCAGCCACTTGGCGTGCTGGCTGAACATCGAATCGACGATGCGGATGAAGGCCTCATAGCTGTTGAATAGTCCATGGCGGCCGGTCAGCAAATATCCTTCCAGCCAACCCTCGCACTGGTGCTCGCTGAGCATCGAGTCGAGCACACGTCCCGCCGGGGCGAGGAATTCGTCATTTGTTACTTCCCGGGCGTCCCATTGACGGTTGGTGACTTCAAAAACCGCGCCCAGGAGATTCGAGAGTGTCTCGTCGGGACCGAAAATGCGGAAGTTACGCTGATCCTGATTCAGCCTGGCCACGTCTCGCAGGAACTTGCCCAGCACGAGCGTATCTTGGCCATCGACAGCACCGGGCGAAGGCACGCTAACGGCGTGCAACCGGAAAATCCGGCATGCGCAGGTCGCGCAGTAGAATTCCGCCGTTGGCGTGCGGATTGGCGCCCATCCGGCGATCGCCCTTCTGGCGCCATCTCGGCCAATTCCGCTATCGAGACGGCCACTTTCATCGAACAATTCCTCGGCCTTGTAGCTTTTCATCCAGCTTTCAAGCTGCGTGACATGACTCGGGATGTTCGGGATCGACCAGAAGCGGCACCTGATGCGCTCGGAAGGTCCCCTCGACTTGCAGACCATCGACGACTTTCGGTCCCGTCCAGCCCTTGGGTGACTTGAGGACGATCATCGGCCACCGCGGCCGAGTGGTGTCGTTATTGCTGCGCGCATTCTCTTGGAGTTTCACGGATCTGCTCGATGGCTCTTTCCAAGCTGGCCGCCATAAGTTGATGCATCGTTTCCGGCTCATCACCTTCCACAAAGTAGGGCGTCCAGCCGCAGCCGCGGAGAAATTGCTCCAATTCCTCGTGCTCGATGCGGGCCAGTACGGTCGGGTTGCTGATCTTGTAGCCATTGAGGTGCAGGATCGGCAGCACGGCTCCATCGGTGATTGGGTTGAGAAGCTTATTGGACTGCCAGGCGGTGGCCAAGGGACCTGTTTCCGCTTCGCCATCGCCAATGACGCAGGCGACGACCAGATCGGGATTGTCGAACGCGGCCCCGAAGGCATGGCTGAGCGAGTATCCCAACTCGCCACCTTCGTGAATCGACCCCGGCGTCGTTGGCGCAACGTGGCTGGAAATCCCGCCGGGAAACGAGAACTGCTTGAAGAGCTTCTTCAGCCCGGCTTCATCCTGACTGATGTTCGGATAAATCTCGCTGTAGGTTCCTTCGAGATACGTATTGGCGACCAGCGCCGGGCCGCCGTGACCGGGACCGGCGATGTAGAACATGTTCAGGTCATATTTCTTGATGACCCGGTTTAGATGCACATAGATGAAGTTCTGGCCCGGTGTTGTGCCCCAGTGTCCGACCACCAGCGGCTTTACGTGCGACAGCTTCAGCGGCTCTCGCAGCAACGGATTGTCGTAGAGATAGATCTGGCCGACGGACAGGTAATTTGCGGCCCGCCAGTAGGCATCGATCTTGCGAAGTTGCTCCGGCGCAAGGTCAACATTCTTCTGGCATCACTTTTCAATCATCAAGTCGGTTCCGTGATCGTGCAGATTGTATCGGTTTGAATTGCTCGTGGCACTGACGCTCACGGCGTGTCTTTGCTTTGGACAAGGATTCGTAGCCGGAGAGGACGTCGAATAATTCCTCATCAATGGAAGTCTGGCGCAGGCGGCGGAACGTCTGATTCAGGTCCCCCACCAGTTCGTCGATGTTTTTCTCGGCTCGTTGCATGGCGGCCAGGCGACTGGCGTTCTCGCTGGCCAACGATTCAGCACAAGCCTTGTAAAGCGAAACAAAGAGATACTCCCGCACCAACGCCCGCAGCGTCTGCTCATGGCAACCGATGACCTCGGGCAGGTTTCCGCGTCGGCCACGGGCGATGGGCCAGCCTGAGTCCCCATTTTTCATCCAAGGGGCAGCAGCTGTTGACGGACGGACTCGTAGGCTGCTCCGGACGTGGGACGGTTGTGGAAGAGATAAAGTTGATCCGATCTCGCCCATACCATGATGGGCTTCGCACTTGCCACGAGAATTTGACCGACGAGCGGTGTAATGGCGCCCACGGAAGTCGGAACAGCGAACAGGCCCACGCGGCGTCAGACCGGCATCGGCCAGCCGCGATTCAACTCGCTGGCCAACGGCCCAGACTTTTTTCTCGCCGGGCAGAGCATCGAGAGTTTTGGCGACAAAATCCGCCAACACGTCATTGAATTGGCCAACAAGTCCCTGATCCGAACCGAAGACGATGGCAGTGATCGTCTTCGCAGGTGCGTCGGGCCGCGTCAGTTTGCTCGGCGGCCGTCCCCCGTCGTTTCCTCAAGCATACGACCAGCCCAAGTTCCACGGTGCGATAATAATCCGCGAGCGCCAGGACCGACTTCTCGTACTGCCCGATGCTCAGGGCTGCCAGAGCCTTCATCGAGCGGACAACCGATTTCAGATCGCCCGCTCCGCCGATCTTGCGGCGTAAGCTGGCCAAGGTATCGCTCATGGCTTCCTCTTGGGCTCGCAGCGGGCGGGGGCTGGAAAGGCGCGATCGCTTTGCAGACGATTTGCAGAATCGCTTTGCGGTCCTCGTCGCTCAACTTGCTGTTCGCGGAAAAACGCTGACGAACCTCGGCCGGGATGTCCGCTACGGCTTTTCTCAGCGCTTGCTCGGCATCCGGCACCTTGTCGATCGGCACATTGTCGAGAAGACCGCCAGTCAGCGCCACGAGGATGACGATCTGTTGGGAGACGGAGGCTGGTTCCAGTTCTGGCTGTTTGAGGATCGCTCGGATTCGCTGGCCATGGTCGATAATCTTGCGTGTGTGCTCGTCGAGCCGCGTGCCGAACTTGGCGAAGGATTCGAGCTCGGTGAACTGTGCATAGGCAAGCTTGAGATCGCCAGCCACCGCTCGGTATGCAGCCTGTTGTGCCTGGCCACCAACGCGCGAAACGGATTTGCCAACGTCAACCGCCGGAAGAACACCCAATTCGAACAGCGTGGGCGAGAGATAGATCTGGCCATCCGTGATTGAGATGAGATTTGTCGGAATATACGCCGAAATGTCCTGCGCTTCGGTCTCGATAATTGGCAACGCGGTGAGCGAACCGCCATGCAATTCCTCACTAAGATGCGTTGCGCGCTCCAGCAGTCGCGAGTGGATATAAAAAATATCGCCGGGAAACGCTTCGCGACCCGGTGGGCGGCGCAACAGCAATGACAGCTCGCGATAGGCACGCGCGTGGTGAGTCAGGTCATCGTAAACGATAAGTACGTCCCGGCCCGCTTCCATAAAATGCTCAGCAATGCTGGTCGCGGCGTAAGGGGCAATGTAGGCGAGCCCGGGCGGGTCGTTGCCTTCGGTCACGACGACCACGGTATAATCCATCGCACCCTTCTCACGTAAATTGGCGATCGACCTTGGCGACGGCGGAAGCACGCTGGCCGATGGCACAATAGACGCACAGCACGTTCTGGTCGCGCTGGTTCAGAATGGTGTCGATTGCGATGGCGGACTTGCCGGTTTGCCGGTCACCGAGGATCAATTCTCGCTGGCCGCGGCCGATCGGAATGAGCGCATCGATGACGATGAGGCCCGTCTGCAGAGGCACGGAGACGGTAGCGCGGTCCATGATAGGCCGAGCAGGGCGTTCGATGGGCAAACGCTGGCTGGAGGCGACCGGCCCTTTGCCATCGAGCGGCTCGCCCAACGGGTCGATGACGCGTCCGATCAGACCATCGCCCACCGGCACGTCCATCACACGACCCGTGCGCTCGACCTCGTCGCCCGGCGTGCAGATGCTGGCACTCGCCAAGCAGCACGACGCCTATTTCGTCCGAATCGACATTGAAGGCGATGCCAAACAGATCGCCCGGAAACTTCACCAGCTCATCGAAGCCCACGCCGGGAAGGCCCGAGACTTTGGCGATGCCGATGGAGACGCTGGTAATTGTTCCCACCTCATGCGGCATCATTTGGGGAGTAAACGTCTCGCATGTCCGGCGGATATCCCGCGAACGCCTGGTCGAAAATTGCATGCAAGCTGTCCGGCACGTTATTCAATGGTTCGCCTTTGCGGCCGAAGGCGCCGGTTCATGCTTGGAATCGTTTTTTGGCTCGGCCCTGGCGGCGACCTTCGCGTCGGGCTTGACCTCCGGTGTTCGTTCCGGCTTGCCTGCGTTCGTGTCTGACGGGGCCGCGACCCCCGGTGCGGCGCCGCTTGGGCTGCATTCGGCTTTGCGTCGGCTCGTCGATGCGGGCTTGGCCTCCTCGTGCAGAAGTTCGCCGGCACTTTTTTCCAGCGTCGCGAGGTAATCTGCGATGCTCCATGCCACCTTTTGTCCGCCGCCGGAGAGTTCAATGCCGCTGACCACCTCCGGCGCGGTCTCGAACTGGACTTGAGTGTCCGCGGCGGACTATTTCCTTGATGGCATTTTCGATTTCGCTGCGCTGCGCCGGCGGCAGATCGAACGCGCTGCGCACAACGGCTGGCAGGGTCGAAGTCTGGAGGGCGGCCGCAAATTGCTCCTTGGCCGTGCCGGTCAATGCGCGCAGGCGCTGGACGAACACTTCGGCCATGCGCTGTTCGAGGCTCGCCGTGGCGAGGTCCGCCAACGTCTTTCGCGTGATCGCAAAAACTTCCTTCTGGGTCCAGCGGATGATTTCCTGACTCAGGTTACGTTGTTCGTTTCGCAGTGCTTCCTGGCGCTTGTCGCGCAAAGCGTCGGCATCCTTTCGCGCCTCGTCGAGCAGCCGCTGACGTTCGGCCTGAGCCTCGTCCGTGGCTTTTTTCATGAGCGCTGCGCGCTGTTGGTCGAAAGCCTCACTCTTGTGCTGAAAGTCCTCTCGCTCTTTTTGTGCTTCAGCCTTCTTGGCCTCGGCCTGCGGCGAGCTGCGCGGCGATTCCTTTCTCCCGCTCGTCGATCGCGCCGAGGATCGGCTTGAAGAGGAATCGCTGCAACAACCACACCAGAATGAGGAAGTTGATCGCTTGGGCGACGACGGTGAACCAATCGATGAGCATGGCTCACTTTCCTGTAGTCTGGGCGATAAAGTGGTTCCAGAACGGATTGGCGAAGATCAAAATCATCGAGATCACGAGGCAGTAGATGGCAATCGATTCGATCATTGCCAGGCCCACGAACAACGTTCGCGTGATCGTGCTGGCGGCGTCGGGCTGCTGCGCCAGCGAACTGAGCGCCGTCGAGACGGCCCGTCCTTCGCCGAGCGCGGGCGCGATGCTCCCCACTCCCACCGTGACACCGGCAGTAATGATGGAAACGATTGCGATCAGAGTCATGCTGTCCATGGAGGTCCCTTTCGTTGCTGGTGACGTTGCTTCATCCTTCGCGCGTGCGCGTGGCGGCCGCGACGTAAACGGTGGCCAGGATGCTGAAAATGTAAGCCTGCACCATGCCGGTCAGCAGGCCGAGCAGGCTCATGAAGATCGGGAAGACGAGCGGCGTGATCGTCAGCAAGATCCCGACGATCATCGTTCCGCTCATGATGTTGCCGAACAGGCGGATGGCCAGGGCAAACGTGCGCGACAGTTCGCTGATGATGTTGAACGGCAGCATCAGGAACGTGGGCTTCAGGTAGGACTTGAGGTAACCGCCAAACCCCTGCTGCTCGATGCCGAACAGCGGCACGGCGACAAACACGCAGAGCGCCAGCGCGGTCGTTGTCGAGAGCGAACCGGTCGGCGGTTCGTACCCGGGGAGGATCATGCACAGGTTTGATACCGCGATGAACAGAAACAAGGTGCCAATGAAGCCGAGATACTTCTGCGGACGCCGCAGTCCCACTTCTTTGATTTGCTCCTGAATCGTAGTGACCACGATTTCCAGGAAGCCTTGCCAGCGAGAGATATGCCCTGCGGTCGCGAGCTTGCGCGTGATCAGCTTTGCCCCGAAGACCATCGCGAGCATCAACGCCCAGGTCGTAACGATCGTGCCATTGAGCACGACGAACCCATACTGCCAGAAAACCAGTTGATCGGGACTAAGACGCACCGGGCGACTCCTTTGTCGATCGAGTCTGGTCTGCCGTGGGCGTTTGCGTGAGGCGCTTCACGACGATCACCCGCGCGATCACGAATCCCAACAGGCAGGCCACGAGCTTCGACCAATGACCCTGCGAAATGAAATAGAACCCCGCCAGAATCGTCCCGGTGCGCAGCAGCAAACTGCCCGCGAACCAAAG
Organism: uncultured Planctomycetia bacterium; assembly: GCA_963699445.1. Classification (GTDB taxonomy): domain Bacteria; phylum Planctomycetota; class Planctomycetia; order Pirellulales; family PALSA-1355; genus CAWCAX01. The sequence continues at coordinate 913,835 of CAVOTX010000005.1, read as the reverse complement.
CGCCGGCCTGTCGGACGTAGCGCCCTTTTGCACGGTCCACCAAAGGCCGCCGAAGAAAAACGCGCCGAGCAAGGCGCCGGCCACGAGCGCAGTCGCCAGATTCAGGACGTCACTCATCCGCGTCCTCCTGCATTTCTTTGTACTGCGAGTCGACCCAATGCCAGGCATTGAAGCAGCCGACGATCAAGCCAATGAGCAGCAGCATCAAGGTCCAGGAAAACCTGCTCGGATAGTGCTTGTCCACCCAGACACCGATCGCCGCTCCGATCAGGGTCGGAATCGTCACCGACCAGCCGATCAATCCGGACATGCCCAAACCGAACCAGACGCTTTTCTTGGCGCCGCGCTGTGCCTTCAGTTTGCGCACCGCTTGTGCGCCGACCTGCCGGCTGAAGTTCGTTTCTGCGTTTGCGTCCTTCGTGTTTTGCTTTTCACTCATGCTGAAACTCCATGAAGCGGCGGATGAATCCGCTCTCCATCTTCGCCAGCACGGAGCGTACGCTCTTCTCCTGTTCGTTCAGATTGAGAAACTGCCGTTTTACTGCCTCGTGCAGTGCGTCGAGGTCCGTCCCGCCGATGGCGTTTCGCACCGAGACCAGAACATCCGGGCCCGCCTTGACCAGCACCCCTTGATCGATGGCCAGATAGGTCACACTTTCCGCCTCCGTGTCATAACTCAGAATCCCCGGCGCGAGGGCTGCTGCGCAGTCGAGCCGGTGCGGCAACAGGCCGAACGAACCCTGGAGCGAATGCGCGACGATCCGCTTGACGCCCTGCTTGTCCGCGAAGATCTGGAAGGGGAGGAGAACTTTGAGATTAATGGGCGTGGGCTCCTTGTTCAGTCGCGGGTTGTGGCGCACCGCTGGCCTGTGGGTTTGCTTGAACGTTGGGTTTGGCACCCGCATCGGCAGAGGTTGCGGGCCTGGCAGGCTTTGCTTTCTTCTCGACCTCGTCGATCGCGCCAATCATGTAAAAGGCACTCTCAGGAAGGTCCTTGAACTCGTCGTTCAGGATGCGCTCGCAGCCGTCGAGCGCGTCCTTCAGGCTGACATCCTTGCCCTTGATGCCGCTAAACTGCTCGGTGGCAAAAAACGGCTGGGTCAGAAATCTTTCCAGCCTGCGGGCGCGACCGACAACCTTGCGATCGTCGGGAGTCAGCTGCTCCATGCCGAGCATGGCAATGATGTCTTTGAGCTCCTCGTAGTGTGCCAGCGTCTTGCGGATTTCTTGCGCCAGCAGGTAATGCCGCTGGCCGACGATCGTCGGCGTCGCCATTTTGGAGTTGGATTGCAGCAGATCGACGGCCGGGTAAAGTCCCTCGCTGGCCCGCTTGCGGGACAGGACGATCGACGCGGAAAGGTGCGAAAACGTGTGCACCGCCGCCGGATCGGTCAAATCGTCCGCCGGCACGTAGACAGCCTGAATCGACGTGATGGCACCCGTGTCGGTGTTGGCAATGCGTTCTTCGAGGCCCGACAACTCGGTGCCCATCGTCGGTTGATAGCCCAGGCGCGACGGCATCTGCCCCATCAAGCCGGACACCTCCATGCCTGCCTGAATGAAACGAAAAATGTTATCGATGAGCAATAGCACGTCGCGATGTTCGTCGTCCCTGAAATACTCGGCCATCGTCAGTGCCGCCAGACCCACGCGAAATCGGGCGCCGGGAGGCTCGTTCATCTGGCCGAACATCATGACCATGTGCGGAAGCACGCCGGCTTCTTTCATGGCCTGGTATAGCTCTTCCCCTTCGCGGCAGCGCTCGCCGATGCCGCAGAACATGCTCACTCCCTGTTGATGCCCGACCATATTATGAATCATTTCGGTCAGCAGCACGGTCTTGCCCACGCCCGCCCCGCCGAACAATCCCGCCTTGCCGCCCCGTTCCAGCGGCATCAGCACGTCGATGACCTTGATGCCGGTTTCGAAGACTTCGGATTTCGTGGAACGACCAATCAAGGGGGGAGGATCTCGATGGATGGTGCGCCATTGCACGTCGCAGGGCGCCGGCTGGCGATCGATGGCGTTTCCGAAGACGTCGAACATGCGCGAAAGAATGTCCTTGCCGACCGGCACCTTCATCGGACCGCCGGTGTCGCGGACAGCCATGCCACGAGCGAGACCCTGAGTAGGGTTCATCGCGATGCCGCGAACATGGCGACTATCGAGTTGCATCAGCACCTCGATGGCAATGCGCGCATCATGGTCCGTCCGCAATAGCGAGTAGATGGGAGGCAACTTGTCCTCGAACCGGACATCGACCACGCTTCCGCGCACCGACGTGACGACGCCGTTGTTCGAGCGATCGACTTCTTGATTTGGCGTTGCCCCGTGAATCATTGGATGTTCTCGCTTTTGGAAGCGATGCAGGCGAGTAGCTCTTGCCAGGACTTGACGAACGACTTGGCGCACTTCCTCTTGAAACTTACGGCCACGGTTCTATCGATCCTCCGCCCTAGGCTTTAGCGCGGGAGAATTTCTCGTTTTCCGAGCACCTCAATTGCGAGGGGAATGGTGCTTAGCGCTCCCACCGTAAGCAGCGCCCAGCCGGCGGCCCGCCGCTGGTCGTCGTTCAGTCTGCCGGCGAGCAGCAGACCGATCCCGGCCCCGAGCACCGCGCGGGTGCCGGCCAGCAGGGCCAAGTCAGGAAACGTTACTAGGTGCTCTCGCATGTCGACTTGCTCCAAAAAGTGTTTGTGAAACCCTCGGCTCGCTGCCGGTCGACGAGTGCTCCGGACGGCAGAAATTCCGGCACGTCGAGACGCGCCACTCCGATCCGGTCGTCGGCCATTCCGTAATAAACGTCGAAACGGTCCGGCAGGCCGAGATCGGTGCGCCGGTCGATGGCCGTGGGAAACACCACGTCGGCAATGGTTCCGATGCGTTCCTGCGGCGATTCCGGGGTCAGCACCGGCTCCGGCGAACGATAGCGGATCACCCGCGGATGCTCTTCAGAGAGAATCAGCACGCCGGCGGAGTAACATAACTTGTGCGCCGCCGTGCTTGGCTCCCGCAGTTCGTGGACACCGTGGTAGATAACCATCCATCCATGCCGGGTCAGGATCGGAGGAGTGCCGCAGCCGATCTTAAGCTGCTCCCAGGGCGCCGCCGGGCTGGCCAGCCGACTGTGCGACGTAAAGTGGCGGAGGTGATACGGCTCAGCAGGGTCGTCATTCATTTCGCAATACGAAATCCAGATGCTCTCCCGCTTGAGATCCACTACACGTGATGCCGGGGCGCACGCCGTCTCCTCGGGACGAGTGCCGGGAAACAGAGGTCTGTGGAGGATAGCCAGGGCCGATTTGGCAGCAGGATCGGGAATGGCCACGGGGAAAATGCTGGCGTCCTTGTTGTCCACGCCGCCGAAGTCGATGCCTTCATACGGCTGGAAGGTTGCCAGCCCCAATCGCTGCCAATGGAACAGGTCTTCGGAGAGGGCCAAAGCAATCCGTGGGCCTGCCGGCGAAAGTGCCGTGTACGCCATCACGTAACGCTGGATCGGCTCGACAAACGTGATCCGCGGATCTTCGCAGCCGCCGCGGCCGTCAGGCCGTCGCTCGTAATCTGTTGCCGGCTCCAGGGCGATGCCCAGCCGCTCGACGCCGATGGGATCACCGGCCTCGTCGAACCGCACTCGTGCAATGCCGATGCGCGAGTAATTACCCCGCGCGACCAACCGCGGGAAGAGGTAAAACTGACCATCCGGGCCGCGAATGCCGGCCGGGTTCAGAACCCCCTCGACCTCCAGAGGATTCCCCGGTTCGGGCTCCATCATCAGCCCAAGCCGCTGCAACTGAAATCCAGCCATCGCCCCTCCTCAGCAGCTCACGCTCACCAGACTCAAGCTAGGCAAGCGATGATTGTTTCGATAACCCCTTTGGTCTCATCCGGATCCCTGACTCGGATCGAAACGACGCCGGCTTCTTCGGCCGGATAGTCGTTGCCGCCAGGGAACAAGGCATCTCCGATGAAGATCATGTCTTCAATGGCAATGCCCAGGATGTCTCGCAACTTTCTGATCCCGTAGGCCTTGTCGATTCCGGCCTTCGTGACATCAACGGATGTCGCTCCACCCAAGCGGACGGAAAACTCGGGGATCAAAGTGTCCAGGATGGCTTTCATCTTCTTACGCTTGACGAAATCCGGATCCCATTTCACTTTTTCGTTCAGGGGAGCTTCTTGACCCAAGGCAGAAAAGGTGATTTGACTTCCCCGGTCCTCGATCACGTCTCCCCAGACCTTTTCGGACTTCAGTCCCGCTTGGGCGATCGCTTTTTTCAGTGAACTGATAATCTTCTCTTTCTGCTGGCCGGTGAAATCCTCGGCGTAAAGCTGCTCCCATTTCGTGTCGTATTTGTAAAACCGCGTTCCACAGGTAGGCAGTAGCGACAGATTCTTCAATCGCTGGTCGCAAGCCAGGTGAGAGAGAACTTGTTTTTCGAATTGCGACCACTTGCCACCGGAAATCACGGCTACCTTGACCGTGCCGAGCAGTTTATTGATGAGCGCCGCCATCTCAGGATCGAGCGACGACTTGCTCTGGGCAAGTGTTCCGTCCAGGTCGAACACGACGAGCTTTTTCATTTTTATTGATACCCTCTTTTTCGACCCGCTCGTGATCCGGTTCCTGTCGAGAAGCAGCTATTCCGGCAGTGCGATTTCCAGCAACGTGACTGCATTGCCCGGGCGGAAAGAACACGCGCCGACCTCCGCCGGCAAAAGCACGACATGGCCGCGGGCGATCGGATAATCGGTGCCGCTGTGCTCCAGCTTCCCCTCGCCACCGAGGCAAACCAGCACCCGCGGCGTGTCCGCCGCGCCAACGGTAAACGGCGACTGTCCCGTGTGCCGCCAGAGCGAGAAATGTTCACAATGAAAGAGTCGCTCTCGCCGCACCGGCGCCAGTGCCTCGATCACCGGCGCCAGCGGACCGATCGCGACCTGCTTGAAATCGAGGCAGGCGATCGCCTGCTCGACTTGCAGGGGTCGCGGCTTGCCCGTCTTGGGGTCGATGCGATCCCAGTCGCTCAAACGAAACGTGACGTCGCTGTTTTCCTGCACTTCGAAGACCACCACGTCGCTGAGGCAGTGAACGGTTCCAGCAGCGGATGAAGACGGCGTCACCGACCTTCGGCACGAAGCTCGACAAATGGCCGGCCACGGTTCGATTCGCCAGCGACTGCTCGATATCGCCGCGCGTGTTGCCGGGCTTCAAACCCGCATAGATTCGGCTGGCCGACGATGCTTCCAGCACGACCCAGGCTTCGCTCTTGCCGCTCTCGCCCGCCGGGATATAGTCCTGCTGTCGATCTTCCGGATGCACCTGGACCGACAGCTTGTCGCGCGCGTCGAGAAACTTGAGCAGCAGGGGAAAACGTCGGAAGCGGCCTGCCAGTTTTCCCAGCAACCGCTCCGGCGACTGCTCCAGCAATTGCCGGAGCGTCATTCGCTGGAGCGGCCCGGCGGCGACCTCGCTGGGGTGGTCATCGCGGTCGCTTAGCAGCCAGGCTTCGCCAATCGGACCGTCGCCGGGCAGCGGTGCCGCGAGCAGACCGGCCAGGCGACGGCCGCCCCAAAGACGGTATTGATAGATCGGTTCGAATCGCAACGGATACATGGGCACTTGGATCATGTCATGACCTTCGTTCGAAGCATCCCACGACCGCACCGGGGCGCATTCGCTGTTTAGCGGTGTCTTTCCGGTCAAGGGCTATGCTTCTTCGCACTGTGGTACTCTTTGCGAATGTGCTCGATATCGACCGCGGGCGGGGGAACGTCATCTCGAGGCCTTCCATGTGCTCGGAGACGATCCGGGCCACCGCCAGATTTCTGAACCACTTGTGGTCGGCGGGGATAATGAACCAGGGTGCATGCTCGGTGCTGCAGCGGGAGAGTGCCTCCTCGTAAGCCGCCATGTAGTCGTCCCAGTAGGTCGCTCTTTGTAATCGCCCTCGCTGATCTTCCATTGCTTGGCAGGGTCGTCGAGCCGATCCTTGAAACGCTTCAGTTGCTCTCCCTTGGAGATGTGCAGGTAGAACTTGAGGATCCGGGTGCCGTGGTCGACGAGGCCGCGTTCGAAAGCGTTGATTCGATCGTAACGGCCTGACCAGATTTCTTTGGGCACCAGGTCATGAACGCGGGCAATCAACACGTCCTCGTAGTGCGAACGGTTGAAGATGGTCACTTCACCCGCAGGTGCGACACGATGGATCCGCCACAGGAAATCGTGCGCCAACTCCAGGGCGGAGGGCTGCTTGAACCCCACCACTTTGCAGCCTTGAGGATTCATCGACCCCAGGATGTGATTGATCGTGCCGTCCTTGCCACCTGCGTCCAACGCTTGCAAGCAGAGCAGCAGCGAACGCTGTCCATCGGCGTAGAGCAGTTCTTGCAGTTCTCTCAGCCGCTCTTGGTAGTGCTCGATTTCCTTAGCCGCCTCCTGATGGCCTTCATGATGGTTGGTGAACCGCGGGTCGATGTCTTTAAGGTTGACGGCGGTGCCGGGCGGCACTCGGAAGCGTTCCGTATAGTTCATTTCACTCCTCCTGTCAGAGACCGGCGAGCGAAGTGCTGGATAGGCAGCATGGTGTCGTGTACTGTCCTTTGATCGTCAGGGCCTATCGAACTGGACCGCTGGCAACTCTCTTACCGCCCTGCGCAGGGATTGCTCCCACTGCAGGCGAATGGCACGCAAATCCGGGTCGTCCGCTCCCAGCCGGCGATAGCGCGTGATCTTGAAACTCGTCGGCAATGTAAACTGCCAGATCGATGGGCGGCCCAACCGTGACATTGGATCGCATCGTCGAATCGAGCGAGATTAAGGCGTATTTGGTAGCTTCTTCGAGCGAAGTGCTGGCATAGTGGACGCCGCGGACGAGAATCGGCCGGCCATACTTGCATTCGCCGATTTGCAAGTAGGGCGATTCCTCCGCAGCCGAAAGCGGATTGCCCTGCGGATAGATCAGTACAAGCCATGCGGCTCGCCACGAATCTGGCCGCCGAGGATGAAGTGGATGTTGTAGCGATAGCCGTCGCGTTCCAGCGCGGGCCGGTCCAGGGCCGACATTGCCGCGACCTGCTCGCCGACGACGCGCGCCGCATCGTACAGCGTCTTGGCCGTTGCCAGACCAGCTCTTGTTTGAAATCGCGGCCAAGCAGAGTAATGACCGACTGCGACAGCGAAAGGCTGCCGCTGCACAGGAGAACAAAGACGCGTTCCCCGGGCAGAACGAACTTGTGCATCTTCGGGTAGACGCTCACGTCGTCAGAACCGGCGTTGGTCCGCGAGTCGGAAGCCAAGATCAGGCCCTCATGCGTCATGATCCCCAGGCAATAAGTCATGCGTGCTCCATCGCTGCCACGGAGTCGCGACGGACAATTGCAAAAAGTCCTCCTGGACTTCGTCGGTCCAGACTCTGAATGTCTGTAGTTGATTGACTCCGAAAGTCGTCGTCATGGCCACGTCGGCCGCATCGCGTCCGCGGGCCATCAGCACTCGACCGATGCGCGGACATGTTGTTGCGGGCATCGAAGGTGTACCATTGCCGCCTAAGAAGGCCTCGAACCAGGCACTGAAATCCATCGGATAGGCGCAGCGGGCACGCCGATGTCGCCCAGATAGCCGGTGCAGTAGCGCGCCGGAATATTCAGGCAGCGGCAGAAAGTGATCGCCAGGTGCATGTAATCGCGGCACACACCGGCTCCGCTCGCGATAGACCTCCAGCGCAGTGCGATTGGCCCGGGCCTGCTGGTAGTCGAAACGAATATGCCGGTGAACGAAATCGCACACCGCCTGGACGCGCGGCCAGCCCGGCGTGCGTATGAGAGAACAGGCTCCAGGCGATCGCTTTAAGCTCGCTGTCCACCTCGCAATAACGGCTGGCAAGAAGAAACTGCAAGACCTCTTGCGGCAAATCCTGGATGTTGCCCTGCGGGGCGTTGATGGCCTGCAGGTCCGGGAGGCCGCAGTCTTCGACGATTGCCTCGTTGCAAAACGAGAAGTGACCCGCCGGAACGAACACCCGACCGCAACGGTTTCCATTGGTGTCAAAAAAATAGGAGATCGGAACCGACGGCGTGACGTGCAAGTGTTCATGCCTACGAATCGTTGGGCCGCGCAGCGGATGCAGACTGAGCATCAAGATCACGGCTGTCGGTTGAGGAAACACGAACTTAATGTCGCAGCCAACGTGGATTAGCATGTGCTCTCGCGATCATCATCTTCAGAAAATGCGTTTGGTAATTCTGCAGTCGCCGTCATTGCGTAATTCCTTGACGAACCTCTTTGCCCGAGAATCTTGCTGGCGGCTTTCTTCAGCTTGCCGGCAACGTTTGCGACGACGCGCCTAAGCCGCCCGATTTCCGTAGCAGCCGTGCGCAGTTCGACCAACTGCACGTTGAAGCTGGCCCATTCTTTCTTTTCCATGAGATTACTCCGCACAGACTGTGGGGTTATCGGCCGATGGTGGCCGGCTGGGCGGCATGCAGCGTCGTCTTTTGCCCCGGCGTTTGATGGAGGATCTTTTTGCGCGCTCGACTTCGTCGGCGGTGCCGTGGGCAACCAGCAGCAGCGTGCCGTTCTTCACCTCGGTCTCGTATTGCATGACACTGTTCTTTGGAATGCCGATGCTGTACAACGCGGCTCCAAGAGCGGTGAGTCCCCCCGTCATGACGGCGCCTTCGAGTCCGCCGACGATCCACATGACGAGCGGTCCCGCCACAACAAGCGGACCGATGCCCGGCACCCAGAAAAACGCGGAGCCAAACAGCAGCCCCCAGAATCCTCCCCAGAGGGCTCCGGCTTTACCCCAATACGCCATGCGGTCGCCGGCGTTGTAATAGCCGACCACGTGCTCTTCCGTGTGGTAGTCCCTGCCGACAATCGACAGCTGCTTCATGTCGAAACCGCTCTTTTGGAGTTCGCGGACGGCGGCTTCCGCTTTCTCGTGAGACGCAAACGTAGCCACTACTGAGTTCTGATCTGACATGGCGTCATTCCTTATGAGTTGGGTACTTTGCCGTCGACGGATTAGTGGCGACAGGTGAAACGCCCTCGGCACGAATGCCGAGGGCGGCATGAAGCAAGGCACACTTGTCGGAGCCCTGAACGCGATCTACTTTTGCGAGTGCTGATGTGCCGTCTTGGAGTGACGGTCCGCATCTTGGCTGTGCGATTGCGCCGATACGGCGTGCACTTTCGCCTCATCGTGCTCGCCCTGATCGTGGTGATGGGCCGCTTCCCGGTGGTGGTGGGCAGCCGCTTCGTGCTCTGAAGCGGCAGTCTGGTGATGGGTGCATGCAGCGTGTTTCGTGGCCGTGGTCATAAAAAGCGTCTCCTACAAGAGGAACATCCATGACGTTTCAGGGCGAAATGCCCGTCTGACTTCCGTCACAAATCGCACGGAGGTCTGGCAGCATGAAGGTGGCGTCCGTGAAACACCTCCGCCAGGAAAAAAACCGACGTGCCAGAACGTCCGAAGACATTCCACCACGTCGGCCTACTCGTTAACGAGCGTCCCGGTAAAGCCGGGCTGCTCTTTATCTAGTCGTCCGAAAATTCTATTTCAACTATTATCCGGCAGATCAAAAGACGGCCTGCGGTCGACTTGTTCATCTGCGCAACGTTGCCAGCGCGAGCCGCCTGGTCGCGGTAGTTTATCGTCCTGGCAATCGTCATGTACTTCAAGCCAGTTCATGACCTCGATAACGCCGGCGACTCTGAGGGCGAAAGCGGTGGCCAATTGCTTTTGATGAAATGTGGCAACCTGGCCGGTCAGGACGACCGTGTTTCCATTGACTCGAATATCAATCAGACGCAATCCTGTCGCGTGGCCGTGGTCGATGGAGCGCCGCACTTGCTCGACCAGGGTTTCGACAGGTTCGACCTGCTCGTAGTGAGAATCTTCCAATGCGGACACGTGTTACTCCACCCTTCAGATCAGCATCGGCGACGGAAAACACGACGCGGCTGCGATGCAATGGTTGCCGCACAACCTTCCGCCGACACCGGGGGTCAAGGAACACAATCGCCACGAAAAAAGCCGACGTGATCGAACGCCCGAAGGCCTTCCACCGCGTCGGCTTACTCGTTAACGAGCGTCCCGGAAAAGCCGGGCTGCTCTTTAGCTAGTCGTCCGAAAAGTCTGCCCCGACAATTCGTCGAGATCGGTTCGGCTGCTGTAACAGTAGTTCCGCAGCGAACATAGGTGGATTGTACCAATCGACGCAGGGAACGCAAGGGCCCAGCAAGGGATTCGATCACCATTCAGATCCTCGTGTTGAGCAATCATCGACAGTCTTGCGCGGTGCAGTTCGAAGCCAGACCACTCGTTGTGCGCTGGCAGCAGCAGCGGAGGGCGGTTCCATGTCCCGTGTCACGGCGTCCCGTGTCACAGCGTCCCGTGTCACAGCGTCCCGTGTCACAGCGTCCCGTGTCACAGCGGCGATGGTCGCGCAACTCGTTCACTGCTACCCGATCACTTTTGTCACAGCTTCCTTTACGGTGTCGGCGGCTTTCTGGACGGCCTGTTTGGCTTTCCCGACTGCCTGGTCCGCCTGTCCTTGCTCGCGAAGATCTTCGTTGGCAGTCAGCGCTCCCGCGGCTTCCTTGATTCGGCCTTTAACGACGTCTGTCTTACCACTCATGATGGCGACTCCTTTTCTTTGAGAAGGTTCTCGTAATAGCACATCGATCAGAACTCTCGCGCAGCGTTGTGGAAGACTGACGGTGGCCTGCATCCCTGCCAGAGAGTGCTCATTTTTCTCCTTGTTAATGTAAAGTCCCCTCGACAACAGGTTGGTCGCTTGCCGACTGCACTTGCTGCTCGGAACGAGGCAAGAGCGGCTCAATCAGCAGGCGGACCTGTTCTTGTGCCTCCGCCAACGTGGCGACGACATGCGTTGCGGCGCCACCGCCGATGCGCGTTGTCGCTTTGCCTAGATCGCCTTGGGCGTCCCATAATCCCACGATCACGGGCACTTGCGAAAAGCGGCCGCGAATGTGCGTGCACAGGTGGCGAGCGTGCATTACGGCGGCCGGCGGCGTGGCGGAAATACATACCACGTCGGGCTTGCGCCGCACGACAAGATCGACCAGTTCGTTGGCCACGGTCGTAAACGGGACGGACTGCACGAGGCATTCGCCCGTCGCCAACAATTGCGCCAGCATCATTGCGGCGATCTCATCGGCCTCGTCCCGAGCGGCCAGGCAGAGAATGCACGGTCGCGGCGGGTTGCCCTCGTCGCTGCCCTCTTTCGTCGGCACTTGCGGTTGCCTGTCACCACACTCTCTGAATGATCTCCCTCAGATTCTGCAAAATGAACGCGTGCCGTGCGTCGTCCAAGTCGCGATGATGCCAGTCGGTTTCGGCCAAGGCCAGCGCCGGGATGAGTAGCGAGTCGTAGACCTCGACGAGCGTCCTGTTCTCAAGATCTTCGTCGACCAATTCGGCGGCCTTTTCTTGATCTCCGGCCAGGAGCCGCTGATAGACCCGCCTCTTGGGCTCGAACACCGGCTCATTTCCCAGCAAAACGTCCAGGAAGGACAGTTGCGGAACGTGCTTGCCAATGACCAACAGGCATACGGTCAGCGGGGTCGCCAGCAGCAGCCCCATGATTCCCCACAACCATGTCCAGAAGACCGCCGTCACCAGGACCGCCACGGCCGACACGCCGGTGCCTTTTCCATAGAGCCACGGCTCCAGCACGTTCCCGAAGAAGATTCCCAGGACCACAAACAGCCCAAGCGTGAGGAGGGGCGCAAGCCAACCCGTCGAGATGGCCATCGCCAGGCAAATCGGTGCCACCGCGGCAATCGCCTGGCCAATGTAGGGAACAAACCTCAAGATTGCGGCCAGGATTGCCCACAGAATCGCGTTCGGTATGCCGATCAGGTAGAGCCCGACGCCGACCGCGATGCCGAAGGCGGCATTGATGACGAACAGCACGGAGAGGAATCGGCTGACCCGTTTCGCGGCGTCCTCCAGCATATTGGTGGTCACGGTGACTTGACCGGTTCCCACCAGGCGGATGAAGCGATCGCGCAAGTCCTCGCGGCGGATCAAAAAGAACACGACGAGAATAATCACGATGCCGGCCGAACCCAACCCTTCGATCAAGGTCCCAAACGTCCCACCCAGGACTTGCAGGGGGCTTGCCGGCGAGGAAAGCACGCGAACCGAGTAGGGGCGGTCGTCCGTTCCCTGTGGCTCGCCGGTCTGCTCGACTTGTGGGAGATTCTGCCCAATATCCTGGGCCGTTCTCGTCACCTTGCCGAGCTCCGCGATGAAGTAGTCATTCACCGCATGAAGCCTGGCTTGCAGGTTGTCCTGATACTCGGGCATTTTTGGGGCCAGGGCGGACATTTGCACTACCGCCGTCCAAGCCGCGAGCGCCCAAACGCGCAAAGCCCAGGATTGCCGTCACCAATACCGCCGGGACACGGCCCAAACTGCGCCGCTCGAGCCAATCGCACAGCGGACTGAGCAGGAAGCTCAGCAGCACCGCGAGCGTCAAGGGGACCAGTACACCCTTGGCCAGGTATAGGGCGGCGACGACCACGGCGATCGAGCCCAACATCCAGGCTGATTTGACAAACTGGTCCGAGGGTGCCATGCATTTGCTTCCCGTCAGCGGCGATTCGAAAAAGCGACCGGGTCGCCGTCCGGATCGAGCCGAACGAAGTTACGGCGCGTTTTCATCGGCAGAAGACAGACTGATCTCGGGTTGGTCGTGGAGCCGGTATATTCTCCGGCCGACATACTCGACGTCCCGACCATCGGTGGTCGTCAGGATCATCAGGCCCGGGGCCACGCGCGACCGACTGCGATCGTGGATCGATCCGAACTTCGTCCAAATTTCAATCGTGTGAGCCATGCCATCCTGTGCGTAGGCGACAAAGCTGCCCACGCACTCAAGTTCGATGCGTTGTCTTTTCGGTTCTTCGTGCGGCGGCGGAGTGCCCGGTTCCGCCAAACGGTCGTCGCTCATCGCGGTTTCCTCGCCGAGGCCAGGACAAGCTTGCGTAGCCCCAAATGCCGCCGTGTGCGGAGGGCCGCTCTCGCCGTATACGACCTCAGTTTCCGTGAGCGGACCGTCCGGCAGGCCATCCGGCAGGAGGGTCACGGTGTCGGCGACCCGATCGTTGCGAACAGTTCGAGCAGTGTCGCCAGGTTCACCGGCTTGACATAGTAGTGGTCGAACCCTGTTTCCTGTTGACGCTGGCGGTCTGCTTCGCTGGGGGTATAGCCGGTCAAGCGCGCACATGCATCACGTTCTTGAATTCCGGCTTCTGCCGCAAGCGCCTGGCAACCTGATAGCCATCCATCCCCGGCAAGCCGATGTCCAGCAGCACGACGTCGGGCCGAGACGCCGAGGCCATTTCCAGGGCCGTCGGGCCGGTGCGAGCCACTTGGACCTCGTGCCCGTACAGCCGCAGCAACAGGCTCAGGCTGTCGGCAGCATCGACGTTGTCTTCCACCACCAGCACATGCAGCGATCGTCCGGTCGCGTTGGCCCGGCTCCAGCACGATCTTGCGTTCGATGCACCGCATGGCTCTGTCAGCACCGGCATTTTGATCGTGAATTCGCATCCCTTTCCCAAGCCGGCGCTGGACGCTTGCAACCTTCCTTCGTGCATCTCCACCAGGTTGCGAGCGAGCGCCAGACCGATCCCCAATCCGCCGTAAGACCGACCGAGCGAGCCGTCGACCTGGGTAAACAGCTCGAAGATGTGGGGCAGCAGTTCCGGCGCGATGCCGACGCCGTTATCCCGCACCCGGATCACGGCCTCGGCCCCTTCCTGACTGACGGTCATCCGAATGAGTCCGCCCGTGTCGGTGTACTTCGCCGCATTGTTGAGCAGGTTGACCACGACCTGCTCCATGCGAGCCGGGTCCGCCTCCACCCAAATCGGCTTGGTCGGGAGCGATACCGAGAACTCGTGTTTGCGCGCGTCCATGAAGGGGCGGGCAGTCTCGGCGGCACGGTTGACGACGACCCGCAGTTCCACCTGCTCTTTGGTCAGCCGCAGTTTCCCTTTGGTGATCCGGCTGATGTCCAACAGGTCGTCCACCAGTCGCACCATCACCCCCACCTGGCGGTCGATGATGTTGCCGGCTTGCTCGATGATCGGGTCGTTCGTCTTCATCTGCCGCAGGATGTTCAGGGCGTTGAGAATCGGCGAGAGCGGGCTGCGCAGTTCATGGGAAAGCAAGGCCATGAATTCTTCCTTGCTCCGATTGGCTTCGGCCAGGCCGTCCGCCCGCTTCCGCTGGGCCTGCACCGCCTCGCTTTCGGTGAGGTCGTGCATCACTCGGGCGAAGGACCGGGCCTGCTTGTTCTCGTCGAACAGCGGCGTCACGGTTGCCTGACACCAAAACCGTGTGCCATCCTTGCGAACCTGCCAGCAATTGCTGTCTGCCCGACCGTCCGCCAACGCCGTCTTGAGTTCGTGCTCGGGCTGGCCCGTGAGAATGTCTTCGGGCGAAAAGAAGCGGGAAAAGTGCTGCCCGATGATTTCATCGGACTGGTAGCCGAAAATGCGTTCGGCCCCGGCGTTCCAGCAGAGCAGATGTCCGCCCAGTCCGACCAGGAAAACGGCGTACTCCTTCGCATCCGTCGCCAGCAGGTCAAATCGCTCCCCCATTTCTTGTGAGGAGAGACGGGTCGATTCATCCGGGGTCATTGCCCCACCTTTCTGCCTGGTAATCTGGGTCTCGCCATCGACGAAAGCCTGTGCTGCCGGCGGATAGATCCATGAGGTCCTGTCATTCCCATTAGCCTCCGCTGCGCCGTTGATTATGGATTCGGTTGGGCGAAAATCGCATCTTCCAAGCGCCGACGAGCTTCCTGCGCATCGGCGAACGTATAGTCTTTGTGTACCACGGCGACGAGCCGCTTCTCGGTTTCGGTCGACAGGCGATGCCGCAACAGTCCCAAAAAATGAGGCGGCGCCACCACAACCACGCTTTCGAAGCTCCTTTGCTTCGTTCCGGCGGTCAGCACGTCGGCCAGTTGCTGAGCGAAATGCTCCATTTCGGCCTGCTTGGGAGTCGTGGTCGGCTCCATTACGGTGTGCCGCGAACCACCTTTCGACTTGGCGGAGTGCCCCGGCTCGGTCGAAGTCAGTTCGGAGTTCTTCAGCCGGCTTTCCGGATGCGTGTAAGAGGCGATCACCTGCCAGTCGTCTCCCCGTTTTTCGGTCGCATACAGTGTTGCGCGGCTGGCATCGCTGACCAGTATCCAAATCGACATCGCTTAGGCTCCTTGCCCGGATTGGGGTGCCCTGGTTGGAATGCCCCTCGCCGGCCGCCGTTCCCATCGCCGCCGGAGGTTTTCCGAGACGCAAACGTCCCACAGGATCAGATCCGTCCGGCCAGCATCAGAACGACCAGCACGAGCACGACCAACCCCAGTCCGCCGCTGGGGCCATAGCCCCAGCTTCGGCTGTGATTCCACGCCGGCAATGCGCCGAGCAGCATGAGCACCAAACACACGACCAAAATAGTGTAAAGCATCTCGAGTCTCCTTAGGTTACTTGGCCAAAGCTGCGTCTGTCAGTCAACAGACAGTTCCTGATGCATTGGCTCCCGCATCGATTCGCCCGCCTGGCTCTCGGCATTGATGCGCTCATAAACCTCCAAGCGGTGGATCGGGATATCGCTATCGACTTCGAAGCCCAGTTGCACTTTGCCTCCGCGGATCGCGAGCACCGTGACTTTCAGCACGCGCTCGAAGCCGCCGGTGCCACCGATCATGACCGCTTCCCGGCTTTTTCTCGTCAAGACCAGCATTGGAATTCCTCCTGTTTCATATCGGATTCGTTTCGCCAGTTCCGTTCCAAGTGCTCTCCGGCAGCCCATGCGCCAGCAAGAACACTTGCACCATGGTGCCGGTCGTGAAGACTTGCACGACGGTCCCCGTGCTCGGCTCGACCTGGGCAACCGATTCGCGCACGTCCACGCCTGTGATTCGTTTGATCTCTTTTCGCAGCGGCTCGCACGAATTGGCGAACAACTGCCGGTGAAAGTCCTGCACCTGCGCGGCACCGGCCGGGCTTTTGGCCAGCGCCTCCTCGGCAGCCGACAGGGCCCCGTGCAGAGTGATCACCAACGTGTCTTCACTCAGCACGACGCTCACTGCTTTGGGCGTGTGGCCCGTCCGTTTTTGCTGGAAAGCACTTGCCGCTTGGGCCACTTGCTGGGCCATGGTCATGTTGGGCTGTTCCATCGATTTCTTCCCTGCTGGTTGCCAACGTTTTCTCGCGGCCGAAAACAAAAAAGCCGACGTGGTGGAACGCCCGCAGGCCTTCCACCACGTCGGCTTACTTCTTAACCAGCTTCCCGGCACGGCCGGGTTGCTCTTTATTTAGTCATCCGACGACTATGAATTATTCGCTTCCTCAAGCCGACCATTCTTCACCGGCTCAACCCTGATTCTACGCCCCGGATTGGGGAATGCAAGCAGATTCCGTCTCTGGTATCATGGCTCGGCAGCAGCGACTGGACTGCGAAGCGCAGCAAATCGTGCCCCTTTGCGGGCAATTGCCGCGCGGACCCGCATGTGGGATGAGACCGATATCGCTATGAAAACTCAGGGAGAGATCGAAGCCGCGATCTGCGAGGTGATCACGCGCTTCGAGCAGGAATACATGGGCCGGGGACCGAAGAAGATCCACACCCACCTGCTCGGCGATTTGCTCCTGGTCCGCCTGCAGGGCGTGCTGACCGAGGCGGAACAGCAGCTCGTCAAGACGCTGCCGGTCGAGAAGGGCAGGGATCTGCTCAAGCAAGTCCGCACGCAATTGATCGAAGCGGCGCGGCCGCTCATCGAAGCGCTGGTCCAGGACGTCACGGGCGTCAAGATTCTCAGCCTGCACCACGATATCAGCACCGTAACGGCCGAGGAGGTCGTGGTCCTCACGCTGGCCGAAGCGCCCCAGGTCCGCGAAGTGAAGAAGAAGTGAAGTAAGATACCTGCCTCGGTGCGCCCAGTTTTTGGGGTCCACCTCGGCCTGCCGCCCGCGCTGCCATCGTTGTCCGCGGTGTTGGTCTATCGTCGTCAGGACAATCTGATATAGTGCTGCCGGTCGGCTTGACGACGCGATCCGCAGTGCCCGGCTTCTCTGGAGGCCCGCGGCTGCTTTCTTTGCTCGCCCGCTTGGCAGCCCACCACCCGGCGGTTCCGATCCGACGCGGTTCTTAGCATTGGCCCGGCTATGGGAAGAGTCAACGAAGTCCGTACGGTAGCGTTTGTCGGCGATTATTTTCCACGCAAGTGCCGCATCGCCACCGGCACGCAGGATCTGCACCGGGCGGTTGTAAATCGGCGAAACGTCATCAGACCGTTGCAGCAGGCGGAGCCTTTGCAGCGGCGCAGCGGAAAAGCTCATCATGTCTCCAATCGATCGGACCGCTCAACATGGACGTCAAGCGTACGGGCCTGGTTCTCAAACCGAATAATTCCCGCGTCCTCTTTCGGCCTTTCGAGCCTGCCGCTCAGGAGCGCATCCTCAAAATCATCGCCCGGGTCATGTCGGTGAGCGACGAGCAAGTCTCCGCGCTGCTGGCCGACGTGATGCGCGAATTCCAAGGCCGACATCAGCGGCTCCATGATTACTTTCTGGAGCGATTCGACAGTGTCCGGCGCCATCTGCTCACCGACGAGACGCTGAGCGAAGAGCGGCGGCTGCTGATCGGCGCCTATTTTACGAACGAGTATTCCCTCGAGTCGGCGGCGCTCTTCAATCCCTCGCTCGTCTGGCATCCCGACCAAAGCGGGTTGCCCGACGGAGCGCGGCGATTCGTGCTGAGCTTGCGGGCCACCGGCGAGGGCCATGTCTCGTCGATCACGTTCCGCTCCGGCACCGTCGACGCCGACGAATCAAATCAAGATCGATCGAGCCCACGCGTTTCGTAACCACGCCCCACGTTGTGCCCAATCCCCAGTACGATAAGCCCTTGTTCATGCGCAAGCTGATCGAATTGGGACTCGCCAATGGATTCACCGAGCAAGTGTTCATGATGCTCGACGAGCAGTTCAGCATCGCCGCAATTGGAGGATGCGGTGCGTCGCGTGCTGCGCCAGTTTCGCGCCAAGCAGTCCGAATGGGAGCCGATCTCCAAAGGCGTCATCGCGCTGGCCAAGTCGAACTACGAGTCGTCCTACGAGCCGGACCAGAGCCTTTCGGAGCGGTGCATCTTTCCCTACTCGCCGACCGAGACCAACGGCATCGAAGATGCCCGGTTCGTGCAGTTTTTCGAAGACGGACGGCAGCACGCGGTACTACGCGACCTACTCCGCGTTCGACGGCAAGATCGTTCTGCCCCAGTTGCTGGAAACCGAAGATTTCCTGCGATTCAAGATCAGCACGCTCAACGGCCCGGAGGTTCGCAACAAAGGCTTCGCCCTGTTCCCGCGCAAGGTGGGCGGCCATTACGCCATGCTGTCGCGGCAGGACAACGAGAACATTTTCTTGATGTACTCGGACATGCTCCACTTCTGGCACACGAAGGAGTTGATCCTCAAGCCCACGTTTCCCTGGGAATTCGTGCAGTTGGGCAATTGCGGATCGCCGATCGAAACCGAAGCCGGCTGGCTGGTGCTCAGCCACGGCGTGGGGCCGATGCGGAAATACTCGATGGGGGCGTTCCTGCTCGATCTCGACAACCCCGCCAAGGTGATCGGCCGGCATGTCGGAACCGCTTGCTGACCCCCAATGAAAACGAGCGGGAGGGATACGTGCCCAACGTGGTCTACAGTTGCGGCGCCGCATTGCACGGCCGGGAACTGATCATTCCCTACGCGATGGCCGACTACGCCAGTTCCTTCGCCACCGTTTCGCTCGATGAAGTCATCGACGCGATCAAACCCTGCTGAAGCGGTGTCGAGAACAGGCGCTGTCCTCCGCCGAGTGCGATTTTATCGACTCGAGGTTTGACAATCCGTGCTGGTGACGTAGGCTCAGGTATGCTCGCTTTTCTTTTCGATGTCCCAATCGCCGCGCCGATTCTGCAATGCCTGTCGGTAAGTCTGGCGGTCTATTTGGTGTTCCCGGCCGCAACGGCCCGGGAGTGAACCGGGCGGAATCAGCGCCTGCGCCGGCCCGGCCGTTGTCCTGTCAATGGATCGATCCCTCGCGTCCAACCGGGGGCTGTTCGGGTCGCAGTAGTCGCATTAACTTTTGCGGCGGCGGCGAGCGGCGGCGAACAGGCCGACGGCACCGAGGCCGCAGAGGATGAGGGAGGATGGCTCGGGCGTTGCCGTGAGCTTTATATTGTCGAACTGCATTTGAATGCCGTTGCTGACCAGGTCGATCCGCAATGACTGGCCGGCTCCGGCAGGCGAAGCACCCGTAGCGAACGTCGATGTCCACAGGCTCCATCCGCCTGACGCCGGCTCGGGATTGACGATCGAACCGGCCGAGAGCAGGTTGGCGCCGGGCGTCGAACCGTAGCCCAGGTCAATCGCCCCACCCGGATATCCAAACGAAGCCAACGTATCGCTCCGCTGGCCGATGTCGGCAGTCAGGGTATACGTCTCATTGGGCAGCAACGTGGCCGTGAGCACCTGCGAGAAGGTGCCGCCATTGCTCCAGGCATTTTGGTTTTCGACGTCCGCAGGGCTCGATTGTGACAACACGGGGCCGAAGAAGTTTGGCGCCGTGGACAGCACGCCGCCGCCGCCATTACTCCAGTCGACCGCTCCGCTGTTGTATCCGGGGCCGGTCGGACTGATCACATCCAGGGCGAAGCCCGGATTCAGAATTGCAATATCGGTGGCACAGGCGGCGTTGGTGCCGATGACGGCCGACGCTGCGACAGCAATCGCGAGCAGGATGGCGCGCATTTTTCAAGCCTTTCCTAAGCGGTGAACTCGGATCGAAATGACCCGCAAGGACGATTTGTCGCAGACGCGACGACTCATTGGACAAACCCCCGGACCAATCCACGGGCCAACTTCTTGCCAGCCTATGCGGGCGACACGCAGTCGTCAAGGAAATTTTTCAATAATTGTCGGATGTAATTGCAGCTTTCGCTAATACGCTCGGGGCGTTGACGTGCGTCACGCGCGCATAAACAACCCGCCCCAGCACCTTGCCCGAGTGGCTTGGTGTTTTGCTGCTGCGGTCGCGTTGGTCTTTGCGGCGGCGACGGCCAGCGATGAAGAAGTCGGCCGCGTCCGGGGCCAAAAGGCCTCGGACAGGCGGCCGCCATGCCAACGCGGCTGGCGTCCAAGCGAGATCCAAGAACGCCAATTTGTTTGGCGGTCGTTCGACTCGCGTTAGCCTCCGGTTAATCGCGGCGGCCTGTTTGCGAAAAAGCCTGCGAGTCGTCTCCGACGCCAGCCAAGGCCACGCCTGGCCGCTAAACTGGGCGCGTCTTCCATCCTGACGGCTATTTTGCCACGCGGGCTCTTACCATGCGTTCGGTGTCGAAGCGACTGCTGTCAAAACGAGCTCTCGCGGCGCTGGCAACAATGGCCTGCCTCTCGACGCTGGCGCTTCTGCTGCGACCCGGGCCGCAAGCCAGCCGCGAAAGACTCGCCGACGACGACATCGCGCGGGCTCGAGCGCTCGGCGCGCCGGACGCGCTGAAAACGGTCGCATCGCGGGCGCCGGCGGCCGGTGGTGCGGATACGCAAGCCGCCTACGTCGGCATTGCCGCCTGCGCCGAATGCCATGCGGCGGAGCACGAAAGCTATGCGCACACGCCGCATAGCCGGGCGCTTGCCGACTTGGACCCGGCGCTCGAGCCGCCGGACGTCAACTTTTTTCACGCCCCTTCCGGGCGCACGTATAGTGTCTATCGCGCTGGCGGCCAGCTGCGCCATCGCGAAGCCGCCCTGGATGCAGACGGACAAGAGTGTGTCGCGAGCGATTATCCGATTCGCTATCTGGTCGGCTCAGGCCATTTCAGCCGCAGTTACCTCGTGGAGGTCGACGGTTTTTTGCTCGAGTCGCCGTTGACGTGGTACGCTTCTCGGCAAGCTTGGGGCATGTCTCCCGGGTACGATCGTGCCAATCATCGGGGGTTCGAGCGGCCGGCGGAATCGACTTGCCTGGTCTGCCATGTCGGTCGGCTGGCCGAACCTGACAAGGCCTATCAACGACTGACGATTACCGAACAGGCAATCGGCTGCGAACGCTGCCACGGCCCGGGCTCGCTGCACGTGGCCGAGCGGCGCGGGGCGGCAGAATCGCCGACACCCTCGTCAAGCCAACGTGCGTTGATCGTCAACCCGGCTCGATTGAGTCGCGATCTCAACGAGGCCATCTGCGCAATGCCATCTGATCGGCGAGCCATGGTCTATGCGCCGGTCACGGCATCGCAGACTTTCGGCCTGGCCGGCCGCTTGGCGATTTCAATTTGAACTACGAGCTCGATCAGCCCGACGCCGAGATGAAAGTCGTCGGCCATGTGGGCCAAATGCGGCAAAGCGCCTGCTATCGCCAGTCGGACGGCCTGACCTGCACGACCTGTCACGATCCGCATGCCAACACCGGCGAGCGAGCTGACTATGTTGCCAGGTGCCTGAATTGTCATGCCGACGAGAGCTGCCGACTGGCCAAAGAGGAGCGACTGCGCCGTAGCGCCGCCAACGATTGCGTGTCGTGTCACATGCCGCAAGTGCCCACCGAGATCACGCATCTGGCGTTCACGCATCACCGGATCGGCATTCATGCCGATCGGCCGTCGGCCGCACGATCGCCCTCCGGCAAATCATCGCCGCCAGCCGACCGGGGGCCGGTGACGCTCGTTCCGTTGGACGATCCGGCCGGCCTTTCCCAAGTCGAACAAGAGCGCGATCTCGCGCTGGCGTACTTCGCCTACTCGCAACAGCCACAGGAGCCAGAGTCGGCCCGCTCTTGCCAGCTTCGCGCGCTGGAAATGCTTCGCGGGCTGCGGTCGCAAGGCTGGCGGGGGCCGGAGACGGCGCCGCGCTGGCGCGGCTCTATTATGCGCAGCAACAGCCTGAAAACGCCTACGCTCTGGCTCAGGAGGCGCTTGGTTACGACAACCTGCTGCCCAAGTCCCGGATCAACGCGCTCTATTACGTGGCCGAGATCGGCCTGCGAACCGGACACTTGCCGGAAGCTCGACGAGCGTTGGACGAGTTAATCGGCTTGCGTCGATTGTCGGAAGACTGGCTGCTGTTGGCGATTTGCCGCGAGCGCGCCGGCGACCTGAGCGGCGCTCGCCGATTTGCAGCAAGCCGCGGCCATCGCGCCCTTCCGGGCGGAAATCCACGACGGCCTGGCCAACATGCATCAGTTCTTGGGCAACGCCGCCGCGGCCGGCCGAGAACATTCGATCGCCGACCGCCTAAGAAAGCAAAAGCGGCCGCGGCCTGGATCGTGAATTGCGTCATGACAAACGCGGCACGCAAAGGCACGGCCAACGAAAACGCCTCGCTGGCACAGCATGGTGCCAGCGAGGTCGTGTCACGTGAATCATCCATTACCAACAGTTCTACTGATCGATATCCGGATCATGGCCGGAACGGGAACTTCTCTCCCAATTCCAATCGTCAACCGGATCGGGTTGCTGAGCTGCCTGGTACGACATCACCTGGTTGAGCTCTTGCTGTAGCCGGGCAATTTGTTGCTGCAGAGCGCGGATTCTTTGCGCGTTGCCATTTGTGCTGCCGCTGTTTCGCCCCGAATTATAGGCCG
The DNA here is from genome assembly GCA_963699445.1 of uncultured Planctomycetia bacterium. Taxonomy (GTDB): domain Bacteria; phylum Planctomycetota; class Planctomycetia; order Pirellulales; family PALSA-1355; genus CAWCAX01. The sequence continues at coordinate 891,163 of CAVOTX010000005.1, read as the reverse complement.
GGGAACCTTCATTTCCTGTCGGCATCATCCGGTTAACCTGATGTCGATTGCCAAACGTCGAGTCCTGAGAGCCCAGCGTAACACTCACGACTCGCCGCTGGCCATTGCGGCGGATCGTCAGATCGATCGAGGCATCTGGCTTGGAATCGCGGATCTCTTCGGTCAGTCCTTGCGTCGTGCGAATCCGTTGGTCGCCGACGAAACGGATTTCGTCTCCCACGCGCAGGCCGGCTCGTTCGGCCGGGCTGCCCGGAATCAGCCCCACGACGCTGACCCCATTTTCCGAATTGCCGGTCAAGACTCCCAGCGCGGCGTGGTGACGCACATGGTCGTCGCTGTCGGACTGAGGTTTTTTCTCCCGCGTGCTTTGTCCCTCTGACTGGTCGCGGCCCGCGGATGGCTCGGCGGCCGAAGCTCCCGTCAGCATTATCCATCCGCCCAACAACAGGATTGAAGCCGCAGGCCATAACTTAGCGATTCGCATTTGCTGGCACCTCCAAGAAAAGTAAACGTGAAATGAATCGGTATTTTCGTTCTCTGATTCTCGCGGCAGACCAGCCATCCCTCGGCCGGCGACGAATCAGGTTACTGTGCAGCACGTCCCAGCAATCCGCAGGAGCTTTTTGGCAGCGTCCATCGAAATGCCTCGCGCTGCAAGCGATTTACATCCTATGCGTCGGCTGCTGCCTGTCAATTGTCTGTATCCAAGCAGGGCGGTAGGCTGGCAATCGCGGCCTGAAAGAAGCCTGTTTCACCGCGAGATCCCCATCGGCGCAAGTCGTTCGGCGAACGGCCGGTTATCGGATAGGGGGGAGTCACGGGAACCCCGGGCTCGGGCAGCCCGTGTCGGATTCGGGTGAGTGCTGCACCCCGGCACCGCCCGACCAGGTCGCCGACATCGAAACGACTGCCTGTCGCGGCCAGCAGCCGGAAATCGTTCCCGCGATTCGACCGGCTGTGGCCAGCACCAGCCACCCCGTCGGCCCGCTATTGGCCGTCTCTGCGCGGGCCCCGTAGTCGTAAATTCCCCCGCGGGGACTGCCCGGCTGAATCTGGTAATACCAACTGTTGTCGCCGTTGCCCTGGTACGCGGGCCAGTTTTCCCGCTGATTGCCCGTCAGCCTGGAGATTTGCGCCGACAACAGAGAAACCTGTCGCTCGAGGTCCTGAATCCGGCGATTCTGAGCCGCGCTTTGCAATGCTTCAGGGCTGGCCAGCGTTGCCCGGAATGTCTTTTCTTCGCCGCCACGGCGGATCCCCAGCTCCACCTGCGAGCCGGGCTGCCGCTTGCCGATCTCGGCAATCAACTGCTGCGACGCGCGAATGCTCGCAGCGTCGACTTGCGTGATCTCATCACCGACCCGAATTCCCGCCTGGGCGGCCGGGCTGCCGGGCAGCACGGCACTGACGCGTAACCGACCGTCGCCGTCATGCAGCGAGATGCCCAGCGCCCTCGGCGCATTGCATCGGCCTGATCTGGTTCGCTCTGCCTGATCGGTGTCCGAATGCTCGCTTCGTCGGTGGTCGACGCTTTCGCCGCCGCCGGGACCTTGTTGCTGTCCGAGTCGTCGGCCCATGAAGGCGCGCCGCTTGCCAGCACAAACCCGACACCCAGTCCCAATGCCATCCGCAACTGTTGTGCGAACATGATCCGCCTCCTTTGTTGCTCTCGACTCTCGACGAGAAGAAAAAAAAGCCCCTGCGCACGGAGCAATCCGCAGGGGCTTTTCGCAGTGGATGGAAGTCCGGCCCGCACTCCGCGGGCTATTTCAATCCTACGGCGAGAGAGTTCGTTGTCAATTTTTCGCATTGATGCATTGCGGCCGGCGTTGGAGGCAGCAGGCGAAAATCGACATCGTCGGGCCTGTCGGTCGCCGCAAGTCGCGCCACGAATGGGGGGTGTCGGTCGGTTGTCGGGCCCGTTCGGAGGTGGTCGAGTGTCCGATTGGGCGGCGACCGAAGTGCTGAAGCCGCGAGCGGCCATCGCGGCGCGCAGGCGACGTTCAATTTGTGGGCAAATCGCAGAGTGGGGCCTGCATCGTCGACCGGACCGGAATCTTCAGCGGGCCCTTCGACACCTCGGCCAGCAGACCGCGGCGCGGCTTTATTGGTTTCTTGTCAGGCGGACTGTGCGCACTGCCGCGACCTTGCCGCCCAGGCAAAGTCTGTCGAACAAATCGGCCCAATCACCGGCTCGACGCAGGAAAGTCGGCCCTCACGCGAGCCGCGACCGGCGAAGTCGTCTGCACCGGTCGTCGAAGAATCGGCGTGGAGAAAGTCTGCGGGGGGCCGCGAATCGGCAACACGTTTGTGGTGGCAGGATGCGATAGAACGTCTGAGCGCGTTACGCTACCCGTCAAGACAATCACGAGGATGCCAGAGACAATCTGGAAAACTTGTCAGGGCGGACGCATGCGTTGCCACGGATGGCAGACGGTAGGTCTGCTTGCTTCGCATTGGGCCTGTCGGCCAATCCGGCCCCGGCCCAACAATCGATCGCAGCGCCGCTCTCAGCGCCGGCTCCCGTCCGGCAAGATGACGCGAGCCGCTCGGGCCAGCCACGAGTCCAACTCGTCTCGACGGCTGCGGCCACCGAGCGTCTGCCGCAGGCCACGGCCGAGTCCAGCTCCGATGAGGATTCGAGCGCCGAACGCGTAAGCTTGCAAGATATCCAGCGACGCTTGGAAGCGAACGAAGCGGAACTGACTTCGCTCCGCAGCCGCGTGCGAGCGACTCCGACGGCGTTCCAGGCTCCGGTGCCGACAGATCCGGCGATCGAACAAGGTGAGCCCTTGGACGCAGGATTGCTTGCAGGGCCCTGGGGAAGCGTCGAGAGTTTTCTCCAGCCGAGCACCAATTCCACCTATCCGACCTATCGGCTCAATGGGTTCGTCCAGCTCGATAACGGCAATTTCATTCAAAGTGCGGCTAGCAGGGCCGAGTACGGGAACATTCAAAACGGCACCGACTTCCGCCGTGCCCGATTGAGTGTCAACGGCAACGTCGCCGCACAAACCAAGTACTGGGTAGAACTGGATTTCGCCGCGGCGGGGCATCCCAGCTTCATGGACGTCTGGGGCGAGCAAAGCAATCTCCCGATTCTTGGCACGATTCGGATGGGCCAGTACCGGCAGCCGGTCACGCTCGATGGGGCGGTGAACGTCCGGCACCTGGAGTTCATGGAATACTCTTCGTCGTTCTTTGCCTTCGATCCCTTCCGCCGTGTTGGCGTCGCGCAGTGGCTCGTGACCGAGGACGAGAGGTCGTTCCTCAATTGCAGTGTGTATTCAACTGGCGCAACTTTCTATAACGGCACCAATCCGAACAACGGCGCCACCGTTTACAACTCGCTGGGCGGCGACAATCAGTACGGCACCACCCTCGGCAACAGCGGCATTTCGTTCGCGGCACGAGGCACGCGCCTGCTGTATTGGGACGAACCCACGAATGGCCGCTCGTTCTGGGCAGTCGGCGCCGGCTACAACTACAGCACGGTCGGCGGCAGCGGTACGACCGGTCCCGACGCCCACACCTATCAGGCGCAGACCATTCCGGAATTCTTCGTGGGCGACCCGGCCTCCGGCGGCACCACGGCCGGCGGTACGCCGAACACGCTGAACACCGGCCGGTTCCTGGCCAACAACTTCAGCATCTACCACCTGGAGACGTGCGGCAGCTACGGGCCCACGCACTTCCAGTCGGAGTATATCGCCACGGTCGTCAGCCAGTTGAGCGGTCCGCCGGTCTTCCTGGACGGTGCCTACTTCCAGTGCGGATATTTCCTCACGGGAGAAAATGTCGGCTATAACAAGTACATGGGGGCGATCGACTATCAGGTCGTACCCTTTGGCGACTTCGTCGGGCTCGGACGCCACCGCGGAATCCGCGGCTGGGGGGCCTGGGAAATCGCCGCCCGCTTTTCGTATCTCAACTTGAACGGCGATATCCTGTCCAAGAACCAGGTGGCGTTGCCGGGCTCGGCCGCGGTGGCTCCGAATCAAGCCGGCAATCCGAATCCGTTCACCGTGATTCCGGGGGGCGGCGGCATCAACCAGGGCCAGATGGCGAACGTGACCCTGGGTATCAACTGGTGGTGGAACCCGTTCACGAAGTTGGTGTTCAACTACATTTACAGCGACGTTCACAGCAACAACGGCGGAGACAACACCACCACGCCGGCGGGCGCCGCGCCCTTCATCAACTACGGCGCCAACACATTGCACATCCTCGCCGGGCGCTTTCAGATCGAATTCTGAGCATGGCCTGTAGCTCAGCGCAATGAAAAACCGCCCGAGCAGCGCTGGGCGGTTTACGATGGCGTAGCGGCCACCGACTCACCGTCACTGGCCATCTCTGGCACGAGCGCCGAAGTCTTGAATGCCCTGGTTGGGATCATTCGGCTCAACCTGGTAATACCAGCCATTGTCGCCGGCGCCCTGGAACGAGGGCCAGTTCTGCTGCCGGTTTCCTGTTAACTTGCCGACTTGGGATTGTAGCTCTGAAAGCTGCGCACTCAAGGTCCCGAATCCGGCGGTTCTGGCTTGCACCACGTAACCTGTCGACGCTGGATAATGTGGCGCTAATCGTCTTCTTTTCGCCGTTGCGGCTAATCCCAAGTTCTACCTTTGAGCCCGGCGCTCTCTTGGTAATCTCGGCAATGAACTGCTTGGCGGTGCTGACACTCGAATCCCCGACTTTGTCGATTTGATCACCGACCTGAAGTCCCGCTCGGAGTGCCGGGCTTTCTGGATGGACAGAGCTGATGCTTAGCCGGCCATCCTTTTCGCTTAAAGAGACGCCGAGCGCGCCTTGGCTGTGCGGACCGAGGTTGCCGACGCCAGGCGAAGCCGCGGCGAGCTTCCCATCGGCGTCTTTGGCGAGCGAAGTCGCTCCGTTCGCGCTGGCCAAGCCGATGCAAATCGACGCAATCGCAACCTGTTTCGCTAACATAAACTGTCTCCGCAATTGATTTCGGATATTGGTGCGGAAGAAAGTCCGCACGCCGGGCAGTCTACCCGCGCCGGACGGCCAACGCCAGCATCGGATTGTTTTTTCCGCGCGGCTGCTCGCTGGCTGCCGCCAAGCCAGCGGTGTTGATGCCAGGCATGGCGATCAGCGATCTAGCCGCGGTGCGGCTAGCACCCGTCGTCGCCTCGGCGGCCGTGATCCGCGGACCGATTGCGGGCGAAGGCATTTCACCTGAGGTCGATCGGCATCGATGCCATGCGGGCGTGCGAGCAAGCCGGGGGACCTCGGCCAAAAAGACCCCCTTGGCCGGCATGCCATCACCCAGCGCCACCTCGATCCCGGTCGCCGGGCCGTCGATCCTGGCGGTGCTCAGCGGCATTGGCAATCGGCCGCCGCAAGCCCCGGTTACTGCTGTGAACTTGCGGGCTTTGGCGTAATTGGAGCTGTGATTCCGGCTAAAGCGGTCGTAACGATCTTGCCGAATGAAACGGTGTCGGACTATGTGGAAATCAAACCTGGTTACCGGATCGTATCCGGGAGCGCAGGGAATCCGATTGTTTTTCGCCGACCCGCGTGCTCGGGAGGCTTTGCTGCTACTGGGATCCGACCGGTTGCAACCGGAGGCGCCCCAATGGAGAGCGCCTGCTGGCCGGCCAAGTGCCGAGCATTCAGTAGCGCCGACGGGGAACCGAGCTTTCGATGAACATCACTGCACGGCGATTCGCCCAGCTTTGCTTCGCCTGCTGCGTGCTGGCGCTGTCGTGTCCGGCGAATGCGATCGGCGACGCTGCCGACGACAGTCTATCGCTCGAGCAGATTCAGGCCCGGCTCGCCAAACAAGAGGAAGAAATCCGCTTGTTGCGGCATCGGCTGGACGAGCAGCCGCCGACGCTGATGCGGTTGCCCCAGGCGGCCGACGCCGCCGACGCCGAGCCGGCCGCGGACGATTCCATCATTCCGGCCACGGCCCTGTTGCAGGAGGAGCCGCCGGGATACCGTTCGCCCGGTGCAGCTCCGCTGCCCGTCAAGAAAAAAGATCAATTCCCGACGACCAAGTTGACCGGCTTCACGCAACTCGACGACGCGAACTATTCGCAAAGCGTTGCAGAATCGCGCCACGGTGGGCGATGCGCAAAACGGCGTCGGATTCCGTCGCGTGCGGTTGGCCGTGTTCGGCAACGTGGCCGAGTTCACCAACTATATCGTCGAAATGGACTTTGCCACCGCCGGCCGGCCGAGCTTCTTCGACGTGTACGGCGAACAGACCAACTTCCCTGGCTGGGCTCGGTGCGCATCGGCCAATATGTGCAGCCGTTCAGCGTCGATGCGATGAGCGGTTTCCGCAACCTGCCTTTCCTGGAACGGTCGTTGCCGTTCCTGGCGTTTGTGCCTTTCCGGCGGTGGGTATCGAAGCCTACAACTCGACCGAAGACCGACGCCTCAACCTTGCCTACAGTGGGTTCAAGACCGGCGGCTTCAACAACGCGCCGCTAGGTGACGACCGCTACGCGACCGCGATCGGCAACGTCGGCGGCTACTCTTTTTCGACGCGGCTAACGTATCTCTTGTATTACGATGAGCCGGCCGGCGATCGCTATCTGTGGCATGTCGGCGGCGCTTCGACTACAGCCGATTGAGTGAGAACAACGCTCCGGGCAGTGGAGGAACCAGCGGCGGCGGCGGCCCGGCGCCGTTCTATCAGAGCAAGGTTCTGCCGGAGTTCGGAGTGCTCGGATCTTCAGAGAATTCGCAGAGTTTCGGCCCTGCGGCGGGGGCCAGCGGCACGCCCAATTTCATCGACAGCGGCAAGTATGTGGCTTCGGCGTTCGAGCTTTATGGTGTGGAAACGGTTGCCCAAGCCGGCGCGTTCAGCTTTCAGTCGGAGTGGATGGCAACGGTCGTCAACAGCGTCGTGGGCCCGATCTTCTATAACGGTGCCTACGGGGAAATCATGTACCGCGTGACGGGCGAGCACCGACCTTACGACAAAACGACCGGCGCCCTGAAAAACGTCGTTCCGTTCAGCGACTTTTTCGGGCTGGGTCGCCGGGGCGGCTTCGGCGGCTGGGGCGCGCTGGAACTTGCCGCCCGTTTGTCGTACGTCAATGAAGTCAATCCGACCAGCTTGAACGGTCACTACTACAATAGCACCACGAACACGTTCACGACGGGCTCAGCGGGCCGAGTCGGCAACGGCGAGTTGACGGACACCACCCTGGGATTGACCTGGTTTTTGAACGCGCACACGAAGATGCAGTTCAACTGGATCCACTGTATGCTGGACAATGTGGTCAAGGGCTACAGCGTGGCCGACCTGTGGGTCAGCCGATTCCAGATCGATTTCTAGGATCGCCCCCCTGCGACGGGCTGGATTTGGCGATCGAACGCGGGCTCTACAGGCCGGCGACCACCGCCTCGCGTCCAAATCGTCGATGTTTTCGGCCAACCGCGAACTGGCGTAATCGTCGAGATACAGCCCCTCGACGATCGACCAGGTATCGTCCGTCCTCGGTCCGCAGCGGAAAGCCGAATACCAGGCCCTGCGGAACGCCGTAGCTGCCGTCGGAACGACCGCGGCGCCGAAACGCGCGGCCAAACGGAGTCGGGTTCGTGATCGAGCGGATCGTTCCCAAAATCGCCTGGATGGCGGTGGCCGCCGGCGTCGCCCCGCGCAATTGCGGAAGACTTCGCTTTCGCGGCGGGCGACGGCGGGCTCCAGCACTTCGCGGGGCCACTGCGGATCGGTAATCACCTGGCACGCAGGCCGATCGCCGATGAACGCGTTGTGAAAATCGACGAAGATTTTTTCGCTATGATTGCCCCAAACCGTGACGCGGTTGACCTGCGAGACCGGCACGCGGGCCTTTTCGGCGATCAGGGCGGTGGCCCGCATGCGATCCAGCCGGTTCAAAGCAAACCAGTGCTCGTGCGGTACATTGGGCGCCTCCTGCATCGCCACCAGGCAATTGGTGTTGCAAGGCTCGGCGACGACCAGCATGCGGGCCCGAGCCGCCACGCGATTGATGGCCTGGCCGTGCTCGACGTAGATCGGGGCGTTGGCCCGCACCAGCTCCGATCGTGCCGCGATCCAACGTGCCGCGGCGCTGCGCAGGCCGAGCATGATGATCCAGTCGGCATCGGCGAATGCCTCGTCGGCCTGAACCGGTCAAATGCAGCTCGGCCAGCAATGGGAACGCGCAGTCCTGCAATTCCAGCCTGATCGCCTCGAGGAGTTGCGTTCGCTCCGGCCAGGTCCAGAGCCGCAAGGCAACCGGCTGATGCGGACCAAACAGCTCGCCCGCGGCGATCCGAAAGACCAGGCCGTAAGCCACCCGGCCCGCCGCCCCGCTGATGGCAATTTGCATCGGCGGCGGGCGGCTCGTCGCCGGGTCTTGAGTGCATGACTGAGTCAGACATGGTCGCGTCTCCACGTTCTGCTGACGAGATAGCCGACGAGCGAATCTGTGTGTCTGTCGACCCACACCTATTCGATGGCTAACTCGCGGCAGTGGTGCTCGGCCGAGTCGACCGGGCGTTTGTCGCGAACCAACAGCGAATAGAGTGCCGGCAACACGAACAGCGTGGCCGGTTCGCCGGCCAGCAGCCCGCCGAGAATCGCCCGGGCCAGCGGGGCATTGGCCTCGCTGCCCCGTTCGATGGCCAGGGCGGCCGGAATCATGGCGAAGAACGCGGCCAGCGCGGTCATCGTCACGGGCCGCACGCGAATCGAGGCCGACTTGCGAATGGCCTCGATCGGCGTCAGTCCCTCGTGCTGCCGCAGTTCCTGGGCAAAATCGGTCATCAGCACCGTGTTGGCCACCTTGATGCCGACGATGAAGATGATGCCCAGCAGCGACTGCACGTTCAGCGCGGTGCCGGTGAAATAGAGCATCGGCAGCACGCCAGCCAGGCACAGCGGCACGACCAACATCACCGTCAGCGGCACGATCCACGAGCGGTCGAGCGCCGACCATCAAGAAATACATCAGCAAGCGTCGCCAGGACCAGCCCGACGGCCGAGATTGCGGAACGTGTCCTGCATCCGGGCATATTCGCCGCTGAGCGTGATCTTCGATCCCTTCAGGGTCTTTTCCGGATCGTTCGGGATCGAACGGCGCCCAGCGGCCGTTCTCCATTCGCTTGCCGAACGTGTCGAGCACCTTGGCCACGTCGTCCGAGACGTGACCCAGGTCGCGGCCGGAAACGCCCATCGTCAGGTCGATCGTCGGTTGCAGGTTGGTGTGAGTCACTTCGGCCGGCACGCTGGCCCGCCGGAGCGAGACGATGTTCTTCAGCGGGATCGGCCGGTTTTGCACCGGGCTGGTGATCGGGATGTCGAGCAGCGTCTGCATCGACTTGATGTCCTGCTCCGGATACTGCACGCCGACGAAGTATTGGTTGTGGGTCACCGGATCGATCCAGAAGTTGCGCTTGTTGAACTGGATGCTGGAATTGAACGCGGCGACGACGTTCTTCATCACGTCCGACTGGTCGAGTCCCAAGTCGGCCGCTTTGGCCCGATCGACCTCGATCATGTATTCCGGATAATCGAGGCGCTGCATGATCCGGCAATCGACGACGCCGTCGATCTCGGTGACCTTGGCTTGCATCGTCTCGGCGATCTCGTGGGCCGTCTGCAAGGTCCTTGCCCAGGATGCGGACGTTGATCGGCGTCGATTTGCCTTCGTTCATGGCCCCGCGGATCATGCCGCCGGCGTCGAAGGCGAATTCCAGGTCCGAAAACTCCGTCGTTGTGGCGAAGCCGCTGCCGCAGGACGCTCGACATACTCCTGCGCCGAGTGTTCGCGCTGTTCGTGTCAGTTGCACTTTGACCACGGCATCCATCGGGCCGGCGTTGGGCGTGTAAGCAGCCGACCAGTCGGGCGTCACTCCCAGTTCGCTGACGATCACGTCCAGATCGTGCCCGAGTTGTTCCTTGATGAAAGTCTCGACACCGGCGATTTTCGTTCGGTCTCCTCGATCCGCGTGCCGGATGGAGCACGGACATAGATCTCGAATGCGCCGGCATCGACCTCGGGAAAGAACTCGCCGTCGCAGAATGGGGGAGAAGACGACCAGCAGCACCAGCCAGCAGGCCGTAACTGCCGACGATCACCGTGTCCGGCGGAAACCGCAAGCACCCAGTCCAGCGCCAACCACGTATTTGGCGATCAGGCGATCGATCGATCGCTCGACTGTCCGAACGTGCGCGACGAATGCCCGGCACCAGATTCTGGATCTCCGCGGTGGACGGCCGATCCGGCTCTCACGCCCTGCCCCGGCCGCTGTCCGTGCCGGCATGTGCGTGCCATGCGACTTGAGCAGCAAGGCGCTGAAGCGAGGGACGAAGGTCCGCGACAGAAATAGGCGCAAATCATGGCAAAGGCCACGGCCAGCGCCATCGGGCGGAACAGAAACTCGCCCATGCCCGGCATCAGCGCCAGCGGCGCCAGCACCAGGAACGTGCAGAGCGTCGAGACCAACTCGGGCATGGCCACTTCGCTCGCCCCCAGGAAGGCCGCCTCTTTCGGCTCCAGGCCGAACCCGAGATGGCGATGCGTGTTCTCCAGGCAGATGATCGCGCTATCGACCAGCGGTCCGATCGCCAGCGCCAGGCCGGCCAGCGTCATCACGTTGATCGTCATGCCGCAGACGATACAGGCAAACGATGGCTCCCAGCACCGAGACCGGGATCGTGGTGATGGCGATCATCGTCATCCGCCATTCGCCCAAGAAGAGCAGGATCACCAGCGAGCAGAGAATCGCTCCCAAGCACCCCTTCCTGCACCAGGGCCGAGATCGACGCCCGGACGTAAATCGACTGATCCATCACCAGGTGCAGGCCGATGTCGGGCCGCGACAGGCGGGCCTCCATGTCGGGCAGTCGCCTTCTTCACCCCGCTCACCACGTCCAGCGTGCTCATGCCCAACTGGCGAAAGACCGGGATATAGACCTGCCGCCGGCCGTTCACGCGCACCATGTTGGTCTGAATGAAGTTGGCATCCTTGGGCTTGGCGACGTCGCGCAGATAGATCGCGTTGCCGTGCTCGGTCTTGATCGGGAATGTCCCCCATCCGCTCGACCAGGTCGTACATCGAGTTCGAGTCGAGGGCGTAATCGGTGTCGCCGAACTTGGCGTCGCCGGTGGGCAGAAACAAGTTGTACTTGTCGAGCGCATTCATCACGTCCAGCGGCGAAAGGTTGCGGGCTTGCAGCTTTTCGCGATCCAGATAGGCCAGCACCGCCCGCACTTTGCCGCCGTAGACCACCGGCGCAGACGGCGCCGGGAATCGCCATGATGAAATTGCGCACCTCGTAGCGGCCCGTGTCGTACAAGATCGCTTCCGATTGGGTCTTGCTGTCGAGCGCCACCAGGCAAGCCGGCACCGTGCTGGTCGGGTCGAACGGCAGCACCACCGGCGGCAACGTGCCCGGCGGCATGTTGGGAATCGCGGCCGTGGCCAGCGAATTCACCTGCGTCAGGGCGCCGTTCGGATCGGTGCCGCTGCGGTAATAATTGCGGACGATGCTCGCTCCGACGATCGATCGCGACTCCTGCCGGGCGGTTCCGGCCGCCTGGCCCGTCCAGCGCTCCATGCGAGCGGTGATGTCCTTCTCGATGCTCTCGGCCGGCATGCCGCTGTAAAACGTCAGCACCTGGACCGCCGGGCTGTTGAAGACCGGCAGGATATCGATCGGGATCGATCGCACGGAAATGACTCCCAGCATGAGGATCGTCAGCACCATGACGGTCACCGCGTAGGGATTTCGCAGCGACGCTCGAATCAAACCATTCATCGAGGCAAACTCCCGCAGGCATCCCGCACTCGGGCAAGTTCATTCATGCGATTCTCCTTTTTCTTGCCGCCGCCGTCCCTCTCGGCCACGACCTGCACCCGGGCGCCGTCGGCCAACGCGCCGTTGTGCCGGGAAATGACGCGATCCTTGGTCGTCAGGCCGTTGAGAACGTCGATCCGCAGCCCATTGTCCGTGCCAACGCGGATCTTCCGCCGGTGGGCCACTCCGTCCTGAACGACAAACACACTCGCCTTGCCATTGTCGACCGCTCCCACGAGGCCGACGAGGGAATCGTCAGGGCGTCTGAAACCTGGCTCAGCCGGATCGTCACGCGGCCGTACATGCCCTCGCGGAGCGTGTTCTGCGGATTCGGCAAATCGATCTCGACGCGCATGGTGCCGCGTCTCCGGATCTTCGGCGTCGGCCATCCGCGACACCTTGCCCTTGAATTCGTCGCCGGGCAGCGCGTCGATTTGAATCTTGGCCGTATTGCCCGGACTGATGTAGGGAACGTCGCGGTCGGGCACCTGAACCACGACGCGCATCAGGTCGGTCCGGCTGACTCCCAGCAGCGGCACCAGACCCCCCTGCTCGGCGGAGCGGATGAACGCGCCAGGAAAGAAATTGCGTTTCGTAACGACGCCCTCGTAGGGCGAGATGATCTTCGTGTATTCGACGAAGACTTTGGCTTTTTCCAGCGCGGCTTGCTCGACCTCGACCTTGGCCTTGGCCTCGGACAGATCGGCCCGTGTTTGTTCGACTTTGGCCGCCGCTGCCGCCACCTCGGCTTTGGCAGTGAGCACGGCCGCCCGGGCGGCCGCTTCGGTCGCCCGGGCCGCTTGCATCTCGTCGAGCTTTTCGTCGACCAGACGTTCGTCGATCGATTTCAAGTCGAACAGACTCTTGATGCGGGCGTACTGTTTTTCGCGGAAGGAACGCACCGCCGCTGCGCGGTCGATTTCTGCCTCCGCCTGCGTGACGGCCGCTTCGGAGGCTTGGCGCTGAGCGATCGCAGTCGCAATGCCCGCCTGGGCTTGAATCACTTGCGCATCGGCCTGATCGACGGCCGCCTGTCCTTGATCGACTGCTCTGTTGAACTCGGGCGCGCTGATCTCGGCCAAGGTTTCATCGATCTGGACTCGCGAACCGATATCCACGCCCTGCGTCTTCAGGAATCCGGAAACTTTCGCAAACAGTTCCGCCGACTCAAACGCGATCACCGACCCAGGCTGGATCGTTTGCCGTTCGATGCCTCCGACGCTGGGCTGAGCCACTTCGACTCGCAAGCTGCCGGCTGGATCGGCGGCCTGCGAGGGATGCTCGGGTTCCTTGGCGGCAACCGCTCGCGAACCACTTCGCGACGCGACCAGCGCCCCGTCAGGGCGACGGAAAGCACCACGACCATCAGGCCGATCCATTGCCAGCGCGAGAATTGTCGACGCATGCCTTAGTTACCTCAGGACTCGAAGTCTTTTCGCCCAGGGGAACCGCGCAAAACGAGAGCACCGCGAACCACTTGCACTCGGCGAACTGAACGGCGCCCGAGCACCCCGCCCTGGCACGGCGCCGCGTGCTGCCGTCTCCCGGGTCGCCGCCCAAAACGCCGGCAACGGGGATCAAAGAGCCGCGCTTAACACCGAAGCGGATTCGCAGCCGCAGAGAATTGCTGGTTGTATCGATCGGGCGGGCGAGAACCCTGATCGCCGCGCACGACGCAAGCAGCGGACGCCACGAGTCGGCGGAGCAGCGAGCCAAGCCAAAGCGATGCGCGAGTTTGCAGCGACGCGGCGACATCGTCCGACTCATGCACACAGCTGGATTGACTGCGGAAATCACGATCAAAACAGACAGCCGCCGAGTTGGCCGGCACCGCAACCTCCGAGCCTCGCCGGGCACGAAAATGCCGCATGGCCGACGACTGGGGAGCGCAACGCGAAACGACGGGCGCACTGACCAGCGCCAGCGCCAAACCCAGGAAAGTCGCAAATTGGCAAATTCGCCCGAACATCAAATGGACCCTGTCCGCACTGAACAACCCACTCAAATTGTAGCTCTACCCACGGTGTGTCGCAAAATAATAACCGCAGCGATCCTAACGAAGAAGTAACCAGCGACGTCCGCCTGGCGGGCTCATGCCGACATCAGGCTCCCTTCCGCCACACGCCGAATATTCGCCGCCGGATGCCCGCCGCCGCCGATTTCTGCCGCGGGCAATTCAGGTTAGGGCGCTTCGAAGCAGTCAAGGGCATCGCCCCGTTTCGGGCAACCCGCAGGACCGTCACAGTCCGATCCGCGCCGTCGGCCGCCGCAGCTGCGACGCACGCTCAGGCAGCAACAATGCCGTGCAGGACAGCCACGACTGGTCGGTCTATGGGGCCGGTAGAATTTCTGCAGCCGGCGGCGGGGCGGGGATTGTTTCGGCGGCACCGCTGGGGGCAACCGGATCCGGCGTTCGGCTATTGGGAATTTGCCCCACTGCGGCGAAGAGCCGGAATTCCGCGGCGTTATAGTCGACGACCGCACGGATCGCGTCCTGCCGGGCTTGCGCCAGCAATTTAATGCTATTGAGCGCTTCGATCGGCAGGCCTTCACCCGCTCGGGTGCGAATCATTTCCTCTTTGGCGCCGCGCATGGCGGTCACGAGTTGCAGGTCGGCGACGTCGATATGGCGCTGCGCGGCCACGACGGCGGCGTGGGCCGTCGCCACCTCGCGGCGAACCTGGTTCTCGGTTTGAGCCCGGGCACTGAACAGGGCATCGCGTTCCACCCGACGTGCCTTCGCCGAAGCGATGTTTCCGGCCCCCATGTTTTGCAAGGTCCAGACCGCCATGACGTCAAAATCGTCTCGCCCGCTGAACGTTTGAAACATCGACGTTACGCCGAGCGATTGCTGGTTGCTGCCACCGCCAAAGCCACCCGCGCTGAAACCGATCGAAATCAGCGGGAACAGGGGCCGCGTCCGCTCCAGCCGGTAACGCTGATCGGCGGCCGAGATCTGCGCCGATCGCGCGGCCAGTTCCCAGCGCCGCATCAGCGCCATTTCGACGAGCGACGCGACGGAGGTTTGCGGGTCGACCAGGACCACGATCTCGATGGGCGCACGAACGGTGGTCAACCGGACGGCGGGATCCAATCGCAGCAGCCGGGCGAGCTCGTTGGAGGCCACGTTCGCATCCGCCTCGGCGCCTTGCCGATCCACTCGGAAGAGCAATGCGTCGGTGCGAGCCCGCTTGAAATCTCCGTCTCGTCCTTGGCCGGTGAAAGCAAACGCTTGGGTGGTGCGGGCGATTTCGTCGGCCTCGCCTTCCGACTGCTTCCAGGCGTCGACTTGAGCCTCGGTGCCGGCCAGCTCCAAGTACCGCGTGACGACGTCCAGCAGCACCAGCGTTTCGGTGGCGTTGGCTTCCGAGGACCTGGCCGACATTTCCTGTCGCGCTGCCAAGGGCAGGAAGATCGCCTCGCCGACGTGACCGAAAATGCGCACCGCCGGGATGCCGATGGTTTGACTTCCGACAGTTTGCGCCGCCACCAACATAGAGTGACTGCTCATTGAGCGTGCGGATCAGGCCGGACGAGGTTTGCAACGTGCCGTTGTGCAGGTGATAAGTGGCGCCGGCATTCAGATCGGGCAAGAGCAGGACTTTCGCGCCCTGGTATTGCGCCAGTGCCTCCCGCACTGCCTCGCGACTCAAACCGAGTTGTGGATTCGCGCCTTCCGCCAGACGCAGTGCGGTGGGCAGATCGATCAACTGACCGCACTCGGCGCTGGGCACCGGAGCGGACCGCGCGGTCGCCTGCACAGCCTGCACGGCCTGACGGGCCGCCGGGCCGGCGGCCCGCGCAATGCAAGCCAGGAACAGCAAGCTGGCCAGGATGCCAAGGCACTGTAGCGGCGACACACGCCGCCGGGCATGCGTATGGCAAAACCATGTCAGGATGGGATCCAGGATCGTCACGGTCGACCATCCTTGTCGGCTGCCTGCGCAGCGGGCACACTCGGCGGTGGCAATTCAGACTCGTTCGCCGGCACTTGACGCACCAGCGCGTCAGCCGGCGGCTGACCCAAGGCTACATACAGCTCGAACTGTGCCCGGTTGTACTCCAGAATCGCAGTCAAATAGGCCAATCGCGCGGGCAAAATTCCGCAAGCTATCTTCCGCTTCGATCGGCAGGCCTTCTTTACTGCGAATGCGGAGCAGGTCCTCGGTCCAGGAGTCGCGGGCCGCTGCCACGGCTTCTTCACTCGTTTGCACTTGAGCCAGCCGGGCCTGCGCCGAACGTAAGCATTCGCCACCTGCATTCGCACCTGTTCGACGACGCCGAGCCGCTGCCAATCGGCACTGCGCAAGCGACTGGCTGCGGCATCGATCTGGGCCCGATTGCCAAGTCCGATGTTACGCAGCGTCCAATAGGCCATGGCATCGAAATCGGTGCGCGGCGCGAATGCGCCGAAGCGGGGCGTGCCCGCCGCGAAGGGCGCGCTGCCCACCGGTTGATCCGCCAGATTGCTGCCACCGCCGAATTCGTCGGCGCTCAAGCCCAAGTAGACCATGGGCGAGAAAGGCAGCATGCGCTGGCCATTCAGCCCCAGCAGCGCCGCCCGGATCGCAGCCTGGCGCTCGCGCAATTCCGGCGCCCGAGTAAGGCAATCGCCAGCAATTCCGGCAGCGGAATCGGGTCGGGGACGATCGGGTGGGGGACGACCCAGTTGTCGGTCGGATGAAGTCGTAGGGACGGGTCGATGCCCAGCAATCGGGCCAGCCGGGCCGAAGCGATCAGCGCCTCTCCCTCATTGGTGACGACCAGCGCTTCGCGGTCGAATCGGACGGTGGCGATACGGTTGGCATCGGCTGGACGGCCTTGCCCGGTGCGCACGTAGGCGTCGGTGATTCGCGCAGCTCAGCCGCCTCGCGATAGGATTGTAGGAAAATGCTGCGACGTCCCTCGGCCCCGAGCAAATCCAGGTATGCTTGAACCACGCGCAAGCCGACTTCATTGCGCTGAGCTTGCGTGGCAAATTGCCGCTGCGCAACGATCTGGCGGCTGCTCAAATAACCAAACAGCACCGCCGAGGGGTTTTGATACCAAAGCAGTCCCGGGATATTCACCGTGCCGGAACCGACCGCACTGACGCCCGCGCCGACGATTAGACTGTTGCGTTTGACGCTCAGGATGTTTCCGGTCGGCTGCTGGAGATTGCCCGTATGGCCGTCGTAGCTGGTGCCCACGTTGATGTTGGGCAAGAACTGCGCAGCCGCGAGTTGGCGCAGGGCCACCGCTTCCAGGACACGCGTCTGGGCCAGCAGAAACTCGGGGTTCCGAATGTCCACCATGCCGAGCGCCGTGGCCAAATCAATCGGCGTCACCTCAATGGTGGGGAAAATACTCGAGATGTCCTCGGCCATGGCGCCCGGCGTTATCTCTTCGGGAACCGCGGCCGCGGTGCGCACGATGGCGCCATCGGCCGCCGGCCCGGCCCTGACGCCGGGAGATCCCGCGATGCGAGTCGTCGGTTCCGTCTCGACGGTAGGCAACCTCTCCGCTTCGCTGGCAGGCAACATCGCCATGTTTGGCGGCGGACTCAACAATTGTGGCTCCCGCCCCCGACCGCACTTCCACAGGGTTGTTTCGGGCTGCGTGGGTGTCGCCGGATCAAGGAAAGAAACCGGAATCGTCGCACCGATTTCGACCGCGGGACTTTCAGCCACCGCGGGCATTGCGACGCTGGAAACGGCCCGATCGGAATCCCGCGCACGATCGTCAATTGTGCCCGGCTGCACCGCGCAGCGAAGGGCTGAGATCTCGTCGCGATCGCCCCCAAGACTGCCAACAGCGCTGCCGTGAGTGCGGCGACGGCAATTGGGCGGCGTCGCGACTGTGGGGTGCGCAGAGCGCAATGCCGATCGCAAGGCCCGTCTGTCACGCCGGGCGAATCCGCCGTCCGCTGGTTCCCTGCGATCATGGTTGGACGTTTCCGGCTGCGTCGTTCATCTCCGGCGGGACTCCCTCGGCGACGGGTCTGACGAGCAAGTCCGCCGGCGGTTGTCCGATGGCCCAGTAAAGGTCGAATTGGGCTTCGTTGTAATCGACGATCGTATTGAGATAGTCGGCCCGCGCCGGTCGAGCAGCCGCAGACTGTCGAGCACTTCGATCGGGAGCCCCTCGGCAGCGCGCGTTCGCCGCAAGTCTTGCTCGAAGGCGAGCTGGCTCGTCTCGACGGCCCGGCGCCGTACATCCAACAGGGCAAGCCTCGTACGTTTGCGGGCGAAGGCCTCGGCCACCTCGGCGCGCACCTGGTTGAACACGATCAGGCGTTCCATATCGGCCGCTTTCAACCGCGCTCGCGCGCCCTGAATCATGGCGTGATTGCCGATCCCCAAGTTCTGGAGAGTCCAGTACATGATCGTGTCGATATCCGATCTCGCCGCATCGTCTCCAAACCGGGGGCTGTTGGGCGGCACGCCGGTCGGAGGCGTGGCGCTGGCGACCAGATTGCTCCCGCCGGCGAAGTTGCCGCCGCTATATCCTGCCATGATTTGCGGAGAAAACGGCAATACCTTGGCGCCGCGCAAGGCAAGCATGCGCGCCGTTGATGGCAGCCCGCTGGGCCGCCAACTCCGGTCTTTGATACAGCGCCGTCGCCAGCAGTTCCGGAAGCTGGATCGGATCCGGAACGATCGACCGCGGGACGACCCACGGCTCGACGGCGTGCAAGCGGCCTGAAATCCGCAGGTTCAGTAACTCAACCAGCCTGGCAGACGCGATGGCCACGTCCGCGTCGGCTTGAATCAACACGCCTTCACGCCGCTGGAGTTCCGTGGCCGCCCGCTCGGAGTCCGTCGGACTCCCTTGACCGGTGCTGGTGAATGCCGCTGTGACGCGCGCCACCTCAGCCGAGTCGTCGCGGATTTGCCGGCTAATCGCCCGCAGGCCTTCTGCGCAATAACTCTCCGTAGGCCAGCGCCACGTCTCGCTGCAAGGTGTTGCCGATCGCTCCGTTCAGATAACGAGCGCGGTCGATCGCCGGGCGATTGATCAGATAGTTGAAAATACTGTCCGACAGGTTGAGGTTGTACTGCACGCCCGGAATGCTAACCGTCCCGGAGCCAACCGCACCCGCGCCGCGCCGACGTAGAGTGCATCGCGATGCACGTTGAGGATGTTGCCGCTGGCTTGCTGCAGCACGCCGCTGTGTCCGTCGAAGTTTGCGCCGCCGTTCAGATTCGGCAGTAGGCTAGCCGCCGCGAGTTGCTGAGCCGCGGTGGCCGCCAGCGTGCGCTGGTAGGCGATCGCCAGCGCCGGATTCTGGGCACCAGCCAAGCGCAGCGCGCTGGGCAAATCGATCAGCGTCGTCCCTGGGTCGCCCTTGCCTTGCGGGCCCGTGCCAAGGCTTGGCTCGCCGGCAACATCGGCCGTCGACACCGAGCTGCCTGGCCCCAGGGCAGGGCGGGCCGGCGCCACGGTTGCGCTGCGGGCGGTGGCAGAAGCTCCGGCTCCCGGCCGCCATCGGTCGCGGCGCCCGAGCTGCTAGCGTTGCGCGTTTTGGGTGTTGCCGCCCGCGCCGCATCGCAGCAGCACGCCAGCATCAGAACGACGGTCGGCAGGATCCTGCCCGGTCGCTGGGGCCGGATGCTCAACGCCTTTCCTGATAAAGACATCCGACACTCCCCCGTAGCGGCCGCTCGCAGCTCAGTGCGCCAGGCTCGCGGCACTTCGGAGAGCGAGCGTAACTGTTATCGACCGGATCCGACCGTGACGATTATCACAGTTGTTCCGATGGGGTAATTAGTGCGGGCGCGGCCCAAACGCATGCTGTCGCGGCACGTCCACCTCCGACCGCGGTCTTGCCGCCGTCGTTAGGTCGATCCATGGCGCAAGACGCCGCACAAAGGCCGGGCGCGGCCGTGGCTGAATTCAAGCTCGAGACCAATCGCCCGCAAGGTCGATGGAATTGATAATTCTTGCCGCACTTTCCCGGCGCGCTGCTAGCAAGGATCGAGGAACCTTCTTCGGCGGCAATCAATCCCCTGCGACTGTTGCTCTTTGTGCTAACGCTGATCGTCCTAGCCATCACCAGGCAGCACGCTGCCGAGTCGGCCGTCGCGCACGGGCTCGTCTTCACGCGCTAGCCGAGTCCGAAACGGGTTTCGTTCGGTTCGCCGGAATGACAGGCCAGACAAGCGTACCGCGCAGACGGCCTTGCATTTGCGAAATCCAAATTATGCCTGGCGAACAACAAAACCGCCCGGACAGTTGCCGGGCGGTTGGTGGTTCGACGAGCGGTCGAACTAGGCCTTGCGGCGACGACGCCGGCCAGCAGCAGACCGGCCGCACCCAGGCCGCAGAGGACGAACGAACTGGGCTCGGGAGTCGGCGAGGTGATCGAGTTCAGATTGACCAGGCCATTGGGGCCAGTCACGGTCAGACTCAGATTAGCGCCACCATATCCCTGGTAAGTAAAGACCTCGAACGGATACGAGTGGCCGGCCGTCAAGGTTACCGTTCCCGAAGCCGGGCCGATGCCGCCGTAGTAGTTCTGTTCGGCCAGCAAAGAGCCGCTTTGGCCTACCTGGTAGTTGCCTCCGACATACACGCGGACGGCATCGTCGGCGTAGTTGACGGTGAAGGTGTAACTCCCCGTCGTTCCGACTTTCAGATAGCCGTTGGCATCGTAGACGACGTTGTAGTTATTAGTGCTGGTGTCTGGCGAACCCGTGTTTGGCCCAACGCCCGGGGCATCGCTGGCCAAGTATGTACCCACCGAGGTACCGTCGCCCCCGTTGTAGTTAAAGGTCACGGCGTTATTCAAGTAAGTGTACGTGGGGTTCGTGCCGTGCAGGTAGGTCTGGAGCGTTGTGATGTAGCCATCGGTCGGGCCGACCAGCGCCGGCTGAGAAGGGCCGGGCACGCCCGGAACCACACCCGATTGACCTGTCGCATTCGGAGTCTCGTAAACGCCCTCCAGCAGGCCGGCACGGCTCTGGATTCCGCTGGTCACAACAAGGGCGACGGCGACGGCGACGATCGTGAAGAGCTTGGTCATTGGAGTGTCTCCGCTCAGGCGTTTTTAATCGTGGGTCAGATTAGGAACTGTTGACATACCTTGAAGCACAAATGAGTCAATGTTTCTTTTGCAATATCTCATAAAACATTCATGCATGCCCATAAACCACCGCAAGTTCTTGATTGCACACACCCTTAATGCCGGATCGTCGATTCACATGCTCGAAAGCCCGGCTGTCTCTCGCTTTGAACGGTGTGCCGCCGAACGATTGCGTCCAGCAATGGCACCCCCAACAAGGCAAAGACAAACGACCGTGAGTGTAATCCAAAGAAATCACAATACAAGCAACGGTGGCAAAACTTCGGAAAAAGATTGGTGTGGCCGCGGGCCAGCGAAGACTCCTGATGCGCGTCGAGGAGACGATCGGAATTGCCTTGGCGGGAACGAGCGCCGGTGGCATGCGCAGGTCTGCGGCGCGAGGGCAACCGCATTGTAGAAGTGCCGCACACCGACCGCAGGGACGTCATTGCGAAACATGCCTGCCGCCGCGCCGTTAGGGCAGTCGCGGCAGACTGGCTCTCTGCTGCCGATGTGTTACGGCTGCAGCGGAATTTCGGCCGCCAGCGGCCGCTGTTTGCGCAGCATCCGGCGCCCTCGCCGGTCAGCCGCAGATACCAATCGCTGGGCAAGCCTTCGTAGCCGACAAAATGCGCTTGCGTCGGCGGCTCGCTGGTGACTTTGAAGATCGCGGTCCCCTCGTCCACCTCGTCGAACATTGCCACGTAGGCCGTATCGACGTCCAGCCGGGCCAGTTCGTGAAATTGCTCCCAGAAAAACCGGCCGCCGCGCGCGGAATTTCCGTGGTGCCGGCCGGCTTTTGCTGCAGGTTATCCCAACTGAAGCCCGGGTAGACCGACGGGATCCAATACGTTCCGCTGCGCTGACACTCGCGCCGGTCGCCGGCCCAGTAATTCGTCGTGGCGTGTTTGACCCCCTCGGCATCGGTCGAATAATTGCCGACATTCCAGGGCACGTAGGCGTCGAACCGGCGGTAACATGCTTGCCACTGCGGGTCCGGATTGCTGCGCCAATCCCAGTCGCCACCGCCCACCAGGTAGGCCTGATACGGTCCGGGGGCATGAAAGAAATCGATCAGCTTGCCGGCCAGCTCGGGAGTCATCGCGATGCCGGGACTGCCGCGATAAAAACCCCAGACCTGAACGACCGGCAGCCCGGCGGTGTGCAGGTAGCGCGGATGCCGGACGATCTTTTCGTCGACCATTTTCTTCCAGTCGTCGCTCAGCACTGAAAAAAGTCGCTCCCCCGGCATGCCGGACACATCGTACGACAGCGCCCAAACACGCTTCGTCTCGGCGGCGGCGGCGGCCACGTGGCCGACCGTAAGCCGCCGCGAGGGATAGCGATCCTGGGAAGGCCCGCCGGGTAAGTCGACGACGAAATGCTGCAGCCACGCCGCCGTCGATGCCGTAATCGCGCATCCACTGGAAGTGCCGCAGCACCGTTTTCGAATTGGCCGAACTAAACAGGGCGGCCGGCGAGCCGTCGGGATACGTAAAACCAGACGCCGCGAAGCATTCGTCCGCGGCGCACTCGCCCATGTCGGGCCACATTTCGAACGTCAGCGTGCTCGCTGCGATCCGGCGCGAGTCACGGCTCCAGTGGATCCAGCCCTGATTCGAGCCATCGCCCGGGCAACGGAACCAGCCTTGGTAGCCGCACATCACTTTGCCGCGAATCGTGCCGGCGTCGATCGCTGGCGACGGTTCGTCGGCAGCCAGCGAAGCCGCGCACCAGCCCAGCGCCAAGAGGCACGCCGCAGGCCAGCCTGAACGACCGGCTATCGCCGCTCGCGGGCAGCGCGCGATGATGCTGACCATCGACTTTCCTCGCGGCGCCGATTGCAAACGGCTGTCAGGGGTAATGATCCAAGCGGTTACTGACGGGAAACGAATCGGTATGCGATCATTCGATGCGGGGATGCTTGGCGCAGCAGCAATGACAGATTGACTTCCGGAGTCGAGCACGGTCAACGGCCCTCGTCAATGCTTCGAACGATCGAAACGCGGCACCCCCGCAGTAGCAGCCAAAGCGGACGCTGCCGTGGGCCGCGGCCCCCCGCCGACGTATTGTGGGGAGTGGCACTGCGCGATTGCAGGGAAGAATTGGTCACGCGCCCCGCCCCTGCTGATTCAAGATTCAAACTGACGACGAATCCGGGCCAATAATGCCCTCTTTTCAGGCCAACGCAGAAGGGGGAGCGCAAGCCACCTTCCCGTTCTTTCCGATCGGTGGACTGCATTTTTCATTATCGAATTGATAAAGTTGCTAATTCCATTTTCCGTTTTGATAATTGCTAGCTCCCAGCGCTGGATCCGTGCAGGGCGCGATGGGGCGAGCTGCGTTGAAAACGACCACTTTTTGCGAGGAAACAGGCCCTAGCGGAATACACTTTCTTTTCCGCTATGGAACGGCACAGTGTTTGCATGGCCCTGGGTCCGGTACGCGGTTATTCTCTGGGTACTCCTTTGAAGATTAGAGAAACATGTTCATGAAAACTTCCTTCATTTGGGTTTTTGCGGGAGTTGCCGTCGCATGCGGGGCGGTTGGCCAAACGGCTCATGGCGCGGTGGTTTTTTCCGACAACTATCCAAGCAGCGCTTCATTGAGCAATTACACGGCTGCGGGAGACGGCGGCGGGAGTTACAGCGTGCCTTCGGCGAATGAATTGACGTATTCCACCACTTCGGGCGGCTTCAACTCATCTGATTTACTAACCAATACGGCCTACACGAGCGGCCTTACCAACTACACGGTTTCGGGCGTCATCAACAGTCCCGGAAATGGGCAAAATCAACCCGGCTTGGTAATCACGGGCGACAACACGAATGGCGGCTTGTTGCTTGAGGAGAATGCCGGTGACTATTACGGACATTTTGTCGTCCTGCAAGAAACCGGGGCCCAACTACTCGGCGACGAGGGAAACCTGGGCGCGACGCCGCCGTTTCTGCTCGATCTCGGCGCCATCACCAGGCCCGGCGACAGTTACCAAATCAGTGCGACCGTAAACACCACGGCCGGGACCGTGACGGTGTCGATTTACGATCTCACGACCAGTAGCTATTTTAACACCGGACAAACGGCAACCGTCGGGTCGGTCACCTTGGCCAGCCTCGGCAACGACGTCGGCTGGCGCGAGCGTCCCAATGGCTCAGGCAATATCGTCTACACGTATTCAAGCTTGTTGGTCACCACGCCCACGGTGAACCCCACCCCCGAGCCGGGCTCATTCGTCGTGTGGGCGGGCGTTAGCCTGGGTATGCTGTTTGTGGCCCGTCGCCGTCGCAAAGTCTAGTTCGATCCGCCCTGTCAAAGCAAGAAACCGCCCAGCAGCGCGCTCGGGCGGTTTTTTCGTTTGGTGCCTCATAAGCATGCTGTGGCGGCGCCATCGCCGGCCCGTGAACACCGGCTGGGCGACGACGAGCCGGGACGTGACCACTCGAGCCAGGCTACCAATCGAGGCCCTAACGGTGACGGTGTCTTGGCCACGCGAAGACGCCGAGCGGCGTAAGCTGGAACGTTGGGGAGCCACTGGGCGAACTCGCCCCAACAGCGCGAACCGCACCTGGTCGCGAAAGATGGCTATCGCCGCCCGCTGGCGGCGCACCGTGATGCTGACCATCGACTTTCCTTGGGATCATGCCGAGCAACTTGCCGGGAACGGCTGGAAGTTAGCGTGGCCAAAAGTTGCCAGGCGATTTTCTTGAACAGACCACCTCAGCGTCGAACCAGTCTTTGCAAAGGCATCAGGGCAGCGGGAATTGCACGGTTTCCGCGCCGGACCGCGTGCCGAGATTGTTGTAGAGTTGGTAGTCGATCGTCTCGGGCACGAATTGCACGCTGCCATCGCCCATGATCAGGTTGGCGCCGCCCGGGTGCAGGCTCTTGTAGCCGCTGTCCTCCCACCATAGCGTGTGCTGCCCGTTGTCCTGGATCATTGTGTTGAGCGGAATCGCGGTGCTGGCGACCGGGAAATTCAGACACAACAGGCAATTCCAGATGTAATGGCCCGGCAGGGTTTCTCCGGCCATGATCGTTTGCGTCAGCCCATCGGTGACTTCGCGGAAACGAATCGCCCGCGGGCAGCGGCAGAACATGCCGACCGTGTTGCTGGCCGGATAGTTGTACCCACCGGGCGCAGCGCCTTGTGCCGTCGAGCAAGTGCCGAAATTGTTTCCCTGGCAACAATAGTTACCGGGACTGGCCTGTGTGTTGGAACAAAACACGCACGCGTCCGGCGCCGTCGGCCCGATCGAGCCGGTGTACCAAATGCCGGCGCCGGTCAATGGATTTGGCGACGTGGGATCGCCGCGGTTGGGCAGCACGGGGCTCGTGCCTTGCGGATCGCTGGGGCAGATGAACGTGCTGACCGCGTAATTGGCGACCGACGCGTTGGCCGGGTCGAACACCGATTTGTTGAAATTAACCTGATCGTAAAGTGGCTGCTCCTCGATGAATGGCAGGATGGCCACGGTCCAGATATTGGGCGTACTGGCGTAAAAGTAAATCGAGCCAAACGGGAGCGACTTATTGGCGTCGACGTAGTTGTGCAGCGCCACGCCGATCTGCTTCAGGTTGTTGCTGCACTGGCTGCGGCGGGCCGCCTCGCGGGCGGCTTGGACTGCGGGCAAGAGCAGCGCGATCAGAATGCCGATGATCGCGATCACCACCAGCAACTCCACTAATGTAAATGCAGCTCGGCGGCGACGCATGGGAATTCTCTGAAGCCTGAATTGCAGGCCCTGGGCCGCGGACGCTACCCGTCGAGCGGGGCTGCCGCATTATCCGCCATTCTGTCGCCCGGTTCTCGATTTGCAAGCCGAATGCAAGAAAGCCCACGGTTTGACTTGGGAGCTTTGGCGACGGCAACTTTGGTACAAGGCGCTTCCTTCGCTGAATCTTCCGCGACCACTCGCACCCGAATTGGCCTCGATCCTGAGCACCTGCGTTTCGACAAACGGAAACCCGCGGTCGGAAGAAAGTTCAGGCCGAAACCGCGGCGGAGCGTCCGACCTTCGCGGCTTTTCTGCGCCGCCAGGCCACGAGACCAGCGGCGCCGATTCCCAACAGGGTCAGCGAGCCGGGCTCCGGAGTCGTGGAGATCTGCACATTGCTGATGGATCCGTTGAAAAAGTTTGGGTTCCCCAGGCTTGTGCTTTCGGTAGCACCAAAGGCATAGTACTGCGTCCCGTTATAGTTGTTCACGGGTGACTGTCGTGCACCAAAGTTCTCCGATGTCGCAACACCATTCAAAATTCCCGAGATGGTCTGGGTTTGAGAGTTGTAGAGCAACTCCACAGAGTTATTCGCCCCGGCGTGGGCGGTCCCCAGGTCCAATATCTTGGATTGGGGCCATACGCTGACCATCACGGCGCCGTTGGTTTCTACCTCAATCTGACTATCGTGCCAGCCCGCGTTGATTATGGGTTGACCAAGTTCAGACACAAGAACTCCCCCAAAAACTCCCCCGGCGGGATTCACCGTGGGGTTGAAGTTCAGAGATATCTGCACCGTGGTCGAGCTATTGAACGCCCCGGTGGAATTGAGGTTCGGGGTGATCACGTACTGACTGCTGCCGTTGAAGGTTCCGGGAGCGCCCGGAGGATAGCCGACGTCGGTGGCGTTGAAGAGATTTCCATACACAGAAGAATTCTTCACTTCCCCCGCCGTCCCGTTCCACGATGCTTCATTCATGTCGTAGGACGCCACGAGATCGAGCGCCTGGGCAGCGCAGGCCAAGCCGAGCCAGGCCACCGTCATTGCGGCGACCACGAACAGTGCGCCCGTCCCCTTGCCAAAACCCAACAGCGACACGGAATGGTTGCGAAGCATGTTTAAATCCTCATCTGAATGAATAGGGGCGGCGTGTTCCAAAACCCTCTTTTTCCGAATTCGTCCGAACCGGCGACTGATCCAGGCTCGGTCAGTATGTTCACTCCTCAAAAACGGACAGATGCCGAAACTAGATAGAGCAAATTGCAGTCAGAATACATTTGTCTATTATTAAACTGCCAAAACGATAAAATCTTTATGATGTTCGCAGCCGCCAAAGCGTCGGCCTCGGCCGACCCACCTCAACATTCCGCGACTGCACCTTTGCAGGCCTCCGTTCACCGTCAGCGAGGTTTCGCCGACGCTGAATTTCTTGACCCGTCCATCGCCGTTGACAATGGAGGCGAAATCGACAGCCGCACTCGTCTCACAATATAATTCAAGCAAATTGCGATACAAGACTTGAGTTGAATTTTTCCAGGGACTTTAGCAACACTGATCATCAAGAGTTGATTTGCGAGCCACGAAGCCTGGTTCGACCACCGTGCGAAACCGCGCCAGAGGTCACATAGGCAAGTGGCAGACATCGACGATACGCCTGGCAAGCCTGCGCAAGATTTTCGGCCAACGCAAACCGGCGAGCGAGCCTGGTTTTTCGGCCGGCGAGCCGCCGGCGTGTACACGAACCCAGGCCGGCCAGTTCCTGACAAAACCTGAAAAAAATCTAGGCGGCTAATTGACACCGAGTTCGATCGAGGCAAGGATACGCAGTAAGAGTGGCGGGCCCTGGAAAAAGGCCCGATATGCCCGAGTTTTTCGCGTTCTTGCCGGAAAATTGCTCGTGAGCCGCAATCGTATCACGCTGCCGAAAAGAGTTGCCCAGGATCTCTGCCCTGAACGCAGAGGTGCTGGGCAACTCTTTTGTTGCGCCTGTCGAGCGAGGCACCGCAACCAGCAGAAAAAAAGACATCCCGGTAGTCGATGTCGATTCAAGCGTGTGGATGAGTCGCGCGGGTGTGAATAAGGGCAGCCCATTGCGACAGGGAGTATGCGACCAGAGGCACATATTATTATTGATAAATACAAATAACGCTTGGCTACGTCGCCCGCTGCGGCGAGCCGGT
Source organism: uncultured Planctomycetia bacterium (assembly GCA_963699445.1). Lineage (GTDB taxonomy): Bacteria > Planctomycetota > Planctomycetia > Pirellulales > PALSA-1355 > CAWCAX01. The sequence goes on along the minus strand of CAVOTX010000005.1, from coordinate 863,418 downwards.
TCGATAAATCGTGCAACGTAAGTCAGGACACGATGGGTATGAAAACCGTTTTCAATCGAAGCTTCACATTCTCCTTGGAGATTCTCATGTTTACTCGCAAAACGGTTCGTTCAATGGTCGCGGTCTTCGCACTGGCCTGTATCCTGGGCACGAATTCCCAATTCGCCTCCGCCGGGTCGATCACTTGGTCCGCGGCACAAAACATCACCAGCGACGCAGACCTGCTGCAATCTGGCAAATATGTCAGTGCCCTTAACTTGGGGACGACAACGATCACCGACGATTTTGGGGACAAGTTCTATGGGTCCACATTCACGTCAACGGGTGGCTCGCCCGCTAACCTGGCATCGCTGAACGGCCTCGCCACGGCGCCAATTACCGTGACGGTCGATAGCACGTCCTACGGCCCGTCAACGCCCAACACCGGCAGCGGAACTTACAACGCCATTCTCGGCTATCTTGCGTACGATGGCTCATCGACCAGCACTGTGACGCTCAACGGGCTTCATAGCGGGTCGCCCTACTCCGTAGAAATCTGGGCCAACCAACAATTCGCACCCCAGACCAATCCCCCGAACGGACTGAATATTGTCGGCGGCCCGTTGCTGAGTGGCGGCGCAACCACAGTCAACGGAACGGCAAACGGACAATTTGCGATTGGCACCTTTATCGCTACGGGCGCTTCGGAATCCTTTACCTTTAACAATGGCCCAACCCCGAACGCCATCGTAAGTGCCATCGAGCTGCGCACGGTGACGCCCGAGCCCTCGTCGTTCATACTCTGCGGATTGGGTGCCGCCGGCCTGCTGCTGGCTGCCCGTCGCCGCCGCAAAGCCTAGCCACTCGTGTCTTGGCTCGCGGTTCAAGTGGAATCTTTCGGCTGATTTTTTGGGGGATTTCTTCGGGGTGTTTCGTTCGGTCAAGTCGCTGCTGGGGTCGCAACAGGGAAGCGGGTAGAAGGGCTTACCAGTTTCCCCCGTAGATGTGCTTCAGCATCTGGTTGTCCAGCGCCAGATCGGCCATCAACCGCTTCAGTCTGCGGTTCTCGTACTCAAGCTCCTTCAGCCGCCTGGCCTCCTGGGCTTTCATGCCGCCGTACTGGGCTCGCCAACGCTCGTACGTCGACTCGCTGATCTCCAGGGCCTGCAGAGCCACAGCCAGATCCTTGCCCGCATTCAGCATCGCGTCTGCATCCCGCAGCTTGGCGATGATCTGCTCCGGGCTGTGTCGCTTCCGTCCTCGTGTCGTCATAAAGGTCTCCTTGCCCAACAGGGCTAAAAACCTTCATAACACCTGGGTCAGATTTTCAATAGCAGGCCAAGCCGACGCGATTCTGGCTGGGCACCAACGGCGGCTCCGAGCGCGCGTGTCGTCGGTTTGCACTGCCAGGAAGAACTGCCAGGACCTCTTGCATTCAAAAAATTCTTGATTACATTGGCCGAAAGTGACCGGGATCATGCTCTGCCTTTGCCGGCGTTGCCGGCGAAGTTCAGCGTGGCTCCTTGAACGGTTTGTAGAAGATATAGTTTGCACTCATTGTTGGCAGCAAACCTTCGATACCGGCTGTCAGCCGTGTGAGCGAATTTAAGGAAGATACCCGCTAGGAAAAAACGAGAAGTTGGCCGCCAGAAAGTAGGTGCTCTGTACGAGTGCCGCCAGGGGATGTGTGTGCGGCCAATCCAATGTTTTTTGTGTTTACGCTGTAAATTACTTGGCATTCTCAGCCTCAACCAGTTGCAAAAGGGCGCTAATGATGAAGAACTTAAGCTCATGCCTCGTCGCCGTGATCGTCTTGTCGGCCGCTTCCGCACGCGCCGGCGACTTGCCGTATGTGGGAGTGCAATTAACCGGAAGTGGCAACGGCGGCGGCACGCCCTTGGGCATCGGCACCGTGGCCGGCGTCGTTCCGCAAGCTCATTTCAACGTGGCAGGTGGCCAATCCGGCGGCCCCATTAGCAACCTGGTCAATGCGGGCGGTCACCCCACGCCAATTGGTTTCTCGTGGACCGCCGACGACAGTTGGACCACCGGCACCACCGCTAACGGCCCGAACGGCGCGGGCGATCCCACTTTGCTCAGCGGCGAGGACAAGACTCGGTCGACGGCCACGTACAGCTTGACGGGGGTTCCGGCTGGCCACTACGACCTGTTTATCTACACGGTGAACGATGTCGCAAACGAGGGCGCGAGCGCGATCACGGTAGGGACCACGACGGGTCCCTCGACGCTCTACAATGTTGACCAAACCGGTACTCAATGGAATGCCAGCCCGAGCTATGTCAACGGCGGTTCGATCACCAGCAGCACTTCGCTCACGCCGGGCAATTACGTCGAGTTCTTTAACGTATCCCCGGTTGCCGGCGACCTTACCTTTACCCATTCATTCACCGGTGCCATTGGTTCGAACACCGTCTCATACAACGGCTTTCAGTTGACGCAGGTTACGCCCGAGCCCAGCTCGTTCGTCCTCTGTGGGCTGGGTGCCGCTGGCCTGTTCCTGGCCGTCCGTCGCCGGCGAAAAACTTAAGGCGCAGCGGCCACACGAAATAGGAAAACCGCCCGAGCGAATACTCGGGCGGTTTTTGTTGGCGCATGGGGCATCGCGCAACGTCGGCGACGACCTTGCTTCAGTGAGACCCTGGAGACGCTGGCGACCCTGCCCGCCGGCTGGTTGCAACCGCGCTCGTTTGAACCGCCTGGCAAACACCAGCGAACCAACCGGGGTTCATCGCCCACGAAGATCGCCGGATGCGGCGAACGAACGGTCCATTACGATGTCTTCGTCAAGGGCTCCGGCTCGGGAATAGGGGAGCCTCAAAATGTCGGTCCCAATCCGAATCCCGTGGATCCGAACAACCTACCGACCGTGACCTACAATCAATCGGGCAAGTCGGTCGTGAAGGGCGATGCGCTCGCCTTCGTCGCCAATAACAAGCATTCGGGCGCCAATAATTCGATGCAGTTCACCGCCACGATCAACTTAAACCCCGAGCCCTCCTCATTCATCCTCTACGGCCTGGGTGCCTGCGGCTTGTTCTTAGCCGCCCGCCGCCGTAAGGGGTAGTTTGTCCGCTACAACTAATTGAAAGTCCTCGCGTCAAGCCGAGGGCTTTTTCATCGCGCACCGGGTCAGTTGAGCCCGATCATGGACGACAGGAACGGCTGGCCCCCCCGCTCGACCTGGCTGGCCGCCGTCTGACTGGCCGACCGCAAGCAAGCCTATCGTCAAGACTTGCTGCTGGCCGTCCCGACGAAAATGCGTGGGAAGCGGCGGTCATCGCCGTTAGCCCGCAGCCAGATCGCGGCCCGCGTTGAGCGTGACGTGCTGACCAATGCCGAACGGGTGGTGCTGCCGGAGCCTGCCGATCTGGGCAAAGTCGCCGGGGGAAGCGATCGCCGATCATTGGCTAAAGCGATTTGCGGATTAAACATTCAGCGCGTGACCGGCCAGCCGGGCGAGACACTGCAAACCGTTCCGTGGGTCCAACTTGCGACAGATTCATGGGGGGGCCGCCAGGGGGCAGGTACTTCGGCCTGTCCTCATATTGAGAAACGCGATCGATCGAAATGATAAGAAATCCCGAAAGCTGGCTTGGCGTTTCCGCCTGGGGAAATCACATTCGCGACGGAAAAGCCCGGGTTTTGCCTAACAATCGTAAACTTTGTGGCTGCTTGATCCTGTGCCGGCATGAAATTCGCAGGGGCGAGGCCAGTTCGGGTTCAACACCCCCTCTGGAAGGGTTTTTTCAATGACCAAACACTTCATCGGTCCCGCACTCGTACTTGCCATTACCTTGGCCAATTTGTCAAAGGCCGCCATAGTCACCGACATTGCCGCCGATTTTTCATACACCCAGGGTGGCAACGGTTACACTTATGGCAGCGACCAGTATGCATTCGGTGGCGTGCCCAACCCGAGCACCGAATTCACCACATCCCATATGCCAACCAATGCCGCGCCGACCGGCTACTTCGGCAATTACCAAAGTGGTTGTTGCGGGGCAGCCTATCCGCAGATTCAAGCGCCAATCAGCGCCAACGATCAGTTCGATCAGCTTCTCTTTCACGGCGTGACGAACCCTTCCGACGGTAGTAGCAATCCCGTGGGCGGGTCGGGCCTGCCGTACGACACGACCGTCGCATCGGACGTGCGTTGGACGAGCAACTACACCGGCGAAGTCACTATTAGCGGCGACTTCCGGGCCTACAATTTTTGCTGCGGTGAGTCGCAAACGCCCTTCGTATTCGTGAATGGCGTCGCCATGATCGGCAACCAAGGAGCGAGTGCCGATACCAACCTGGCGGTCCCAATCAGCGATACCAGCCGTTCCACGACGGTCGGTCCCTATGCCGGTGAATCGCCGGCCGGGTTCGATAATGCTCCCAACCAAGGTGGAGTTTATTACGGACCTGACCACCTCTACAGTTTCAACGTCTACTTGCACGCTGGCGACACGGTGGATTGGGTATCCGATCCACGTTATGGCTTCTACGGCGACTTGACGCTAATTAGCGGTCAAATCAATAGTGTTACGCCAGAGCCCTCGTCGTTGATCATCTGGGGCCTTGTGATCGCCGGAGGCTCGGTCGTCGTCCGCCGCCGTCGCAAGGCCTAGTGCGACCGCTGGGAAAATACAGAACCGCTCGGGCAAGAGTGCTCGGGCGGTTTTTTTTCACGTCCGTGAGCGGCTCGGCCGGGCCTCGACGATCTGCAAGTCCAAGAACGCCGTCGGATGAACCTTCAGCAGTTCGAAATCGGAACTGGCCAGCAGCGACTCAAGTTCCGCCTGCGTGCGAAATCGTCCCGGCAGCAGGGCGGCGTTCTCCTGGTCCAAGAGCTTGACGAGACGGTGTTTCCCATTGCGCGGATCGACCACCGCCCCGATGACCAACAGCGTGGCGCCGGGCCCCATCGAGCGATGCACGTTCTGCAGCAGGCCCCGAGCGCCGGCGTCGTCCCAATCGGTGATCACGTGCTTGAGGACGTAGGCGTCCTGGCCCTCGGGAATCGCATCGAAAAAGCTCCCCCCGATAAACCGGCAGTGCTCGCCCAGGCCTTTCAGCCAACCCCTTGGCAAAGCCCGGATCGAAGATCCTCAGGAGCACCCTAGGTGGACGAAAGAAGCCGGGCCATGATCCTTGGCGGAATGCCGGCGCTGACCCCATGAACCAGGCGATGGCGACACGGCGCCGCCAAATGGGCTTCGTCAGCCGATGGAAGGAGGCTACGAGCCTTCAGGCTTGAGCCGCAGGCTATCTCGCACCAGCCGCGCGGCTCTTTTGTTGGGTCGCACCTTGCCGCTCTGAAAGCGTGTTCCCGCTCCCCGCCGCTTGTTCCGCGGGATGGCGGGGCGGGTAAGGCGATCGCATGGCCGACACGCCCGCCAAAGCCGGCCGCCGCTTTCTGCGATTTCTCCTGCGGACGCTGTTTGCCGTGGTGACGATTTTGTCGTGGGCCACATGACAGGTCGTGACCTGCATCGAACGTCGAGCGGAAACCGCAAGCCTGCGACTGGAAAATGTTCGAGGAGGCTGGCAAGAGTTCGGCGAATTCGAGCGATTCGAACGTCACAGTGCTGAGTCTCGTGCCGGGCGAGCGGCCAGTTCGACTTGCCGGGCAGCGCAGCCTCACGGTTGCATGTCGATGTCGAAGGGGTTGTCGCCTTCGTGCACGGTCAGAGTCAACTGGCTCGTGGTGGGCTGGCGATACTTGGACGGGATGTTGGGAAACTCGCGCGGCTCGGGCCGGGCAGTGGATCCGACCGGCAGATCGGCTACGAACGGGTAGACGGCCACCCGGTACTGCCCCGGCGGAAGTCCGAAACCCTTGGCCATCGACACCTGGTAGCGGCCCTCCGTATCCAGATTGGCAGTCATGTGAACGCCGCTGGCGTCGTTGCTGAAACCGACGATGCCGGCCGTGATCGGCTGGCCTTGGAAGCGGACTTGCCCGTGTACCTTGCCAAGTACAACCTTTGGCCCGCATCCGGACGTAAAGACCGCCATCGCCGCTGTCACGAGCAGGGCGGCGGCTCCTGGCCCACGGTCCCGGCGACATCCGGCCACGGGTCTACCAATCCACGGTAATGTTACTGCCATCGCTGCGATTGGAGAGGTTGTAAAGGGTCTGAATGTCGAGTGTTTCGGCAACGAAATGCACGGAGCCGTCCGCAGCCAGCATGTGAGCTCCGCCGGGATGCACCGATTGGATCGCGCGATTCGGTCCGCAGTTTCCCGGAACTCCAAACGCATTGGCCGATTTCTCATTGATACCGTTGACGACTGTGGTGATGTTGAAGATCCGATCCCAGCCATCATTGCCCGGTCCCATTTGGAAGCCGTGCGTGCAATCGCTGCGGCAATCGCTCTGATTTCCGAACCCGTCCTGGCACCAGTCGGACTGTTCGCCGACCATGATCGTATTGGTCGTACCGTCGCGAATGTCGGCCATGCGAACGTTGGCCAGCGAAATGAGCACGCCGCCGAACGAGATCCTGCCCGGGGCACCGCCGTTGGCCGACTTGTCGTGCGCGGTAACGTCGTTGGTCGCCCCCGAGTTGCCGGCATACATGGTGCCGGACGTGTTGACCGTCCAGCCCCCCGTGTTGAGCACGAGGATCGGCAGCGTGCTGGAGGGACAATACAAGAACGGAAACTGGACATATCCCAGGGTTTGCGCATTGGCGGAGTTTTGCCCCAACCAGCCCAGCGCGCCGCCGTAGTTGGCACCACTCCAGTCGAGCTTTTGGTAGATCGCGTTCTCTTCGGCAAAGGGCAAAATGCGGACAATCCAGGAGAAGCCGTACGAGCCGTTGCCGCTCCATAGTCCACCGGGCGGAAACGCCTTGCTGGCCGACTCGTAGTTGAGCAGTGCCAAGCCGATCTGCTTGAGGTTGTTGCTGCACTGGGCGCGGCGGCCCGCCTCTCGGGCCGCCTGGATTGCCGGCAGCAGCAGTGCGATCAAGATGCCGATGATCGCGATCACCACCAAGAGTTCAACGAGCGTAAATGCCCGAGCATCTGTGCGCCGCAATGCCGGGCCTTTCGAGATCGGTGAAAATTCGCTGCTGCGGGGCATTGTGCGGGAATCGCGGGGAATGGTCAACAACTTCGAAAAGAGACCCAACCGCGGCCGCTTGCGGTTGCCGATCGCCTGGCATAGCCTATGTCCAGGGCCATTTCACGTCATTTTTCCGAAAAATGGGAGACCCTCCAATGTGCTTCAATCATTCATACGCTGCGTTGATCACCTGTGCAATCCTGGCGATTCTGGGCAGCTCCCGCGCGGGCCGGCACGCTCGACCTTTACCACCTGGGCGAGGCTGATTCCGGGGCCGTCGCCGGAGGTCCTGGCGATCCGCTAACCGTGGATTCCGGTCCCGGAGCCCACAACCTGCCAATAGGCGGTGCGCCGACGTATTCCAACAATGTGGCCGCTCCCGGTAGTACGCTTTCGATGGCATTCAATGGTTCATCAGACTACGAGCAAGGCACCGTCTTGACTACCCTCACGACAAACGTCGGCATTTCAGCCTGGGTCTACCCCACCTCCAATAGCATCGTCGCCAACATCGTTTACAACGGCAACTCCGGTAGCAGCGGCTTTGGGCTTTACCAGTACGGTGGCGGTGGCAATGACGCGACGATCATCGGACTGTTGGGCGGGGTAACGCTTGGCCCGAGCGCTAACATCCCGCTCAATACGTGGTCCGAAGTCACTCAACTCTTGCAGGGTGGTCAAGATAAACTCTACGTGAATGGAGTTCTGATGGGCGCAGCGAACAACACGCCGAATGTCCCCAATGGCTGGTTCGGGATCGGCGGCCACGGGAGCGAATACTTTCAAGGCGGTATCGACGAGGTTCGTTTGTTTACGACGCCCGAACCCTCTTCGCTGATCCTCTGTGGTCTCGGCGCTCTCGGCCTTTTCATCGCCGCTCATCGCCGCCGCCAAGCCTAGTTCGACCGCGTTGCAAGACACAGAACCGCTCGGGAAACGTGCCTGGGCGGTTTCTTGTTGCGCGCGTGGGGTTTGGCCGGGCGGATCATCCCATCGGCACGCCAAGACTGTCCAGGCATACCCATGTCTCGCGTGCTGGCGCCGTTGCTTCCCCGGCCGGAGGGGCGTTAAAATGCGGGTCACGTAGGATTGCATCAAGAAAAACTCGATACGTGACTTCCATGCTCCGCCGACCCGTGCGTGGTTTCACGCTCGTTGAACTCCTCGTCGTGATCGCCATCATCGGCATCTTGATCGCGCTATTGCTGCCGGCGGTGCAGGCCGCGCGTGAAGCGGCTCGGCGTGCGCAATGTTCCAACCAGATCAAGCAGATTGCTCTGGCCATTCAAACCTACGCGAGCGCTCACAAGGTCTTTCCGCCCGGCGAAATCGTGCCGGCCGTGCTGGGTACCAACGGCTGGAACCGCCCCGGCCTGCCGGATTGGTCCAGCGATTTCACCTGGCCGATCCAGATCCTTCCGCAGATCGACGAAATGGCGGTCTACGATCTCTACAACTTCAATCTTCCCAATTCCGATCCGGCCAATGCGCCGGCGCGGTCGACGCCGGTTTATACCTATGTCTGTCCGGACGACGAACTGCAGATCGACGAGCCGCGTCCCGGTCAGCTGGGTTTCGCCCAGTGCAACGGCATCTGCAATTGGCAGCAATGGTCGCGGATGCGACTGAACTACGCTGCCAACTACGGCAATACTGGCTACGCCCAAATCAACATGAACGGCGTCACGTTCCTGGGCGGATTTTTCACCAACGGCAAGCCCACTCGGGCTGCCGACGTGCCTGACGGTTTGAGCAAGACCGTGGCCTTCAGCGAAGTGCTGCCGGTGCATGGGCCGGAATACTGGGGTCCGCCCGGCGACGGCATGATTGCCGAAGGCGGCCAGGCCTTCGAGGCGTATCTGACCCCCAACAGTTCCTCTCCCGACGTCGTGGCCAATGTCTGCACAACGAACCGGATCTTTCAAGTACCCTGCGTAGTCGATATGAACGACGCGAATCAAACCATGGCCTCGCGGAGCGCGCACCCGGCCGGCGTCAACAGCGCGATGGGGGACGGCTCAGTCCATTTCATTGCCGACATCATCGACGTCTCCGTCTCGCGCGCCATCTGCACTTCCCGGGGCAGCGAAATCACCGTCGATTTGGACTTTTGAGCATGGGCATAGCACGGGCGGGGTGTCGCAAATCAAAGCCGCAAGTCGCCGGATTCGTCGGCTTGCTCGCGCTGGCCTGTGTGGCGACTGGCGGTTGCGGCGATGGCGTGGCCTATCCGCATGGCACGGCGCGCGGCAGCGTGACGATCGATGGCACTCCCGTGCCCAAAGGCGCGATCACGTTCAGCCCGGCCGGCCAGGGGCCGGTGACCGGAGCGGCGATCGTCGAGGGCCGTTACGTTTGCCCGAAGATCCCCGTCGGTTCTCACACCGTCAGCTTCCACGCCGAAGCGGCCGAACCGACTCAGGTTCTCGATGTTGCGTCCGGCGTCAAACGGAGCGTGCCCAAGGATATTCTGCCGGATCGTTACCGCTCGGGCGTTCCGGCCGAGATTCATCCAGGCGAGAACGATCTCGACTTCACGCTGTCCAATTCCGGCGCGAAGTAGGATGGCCCGCGCTCGCTTCGCCGCCGGAGGACCGAGTGTCCGCTGTCGGCATTCCCTTCCGGCCGGCTGGTGGGCTGGATTTCTGGCGGCCGCGAAACCTGGCATGCGTCAAGAAGTGCATCTGCGAACGATTCATTCCCGTCCGACTTCGCCGGTGGCCGGCGGGTGGCGAGCCGAGTTGCAAGGCATTGACTTGTCTCGTGACCCTGCCCGCCGGCTGGTTGCATGGGCGGCTCGTTTGAAACGTCTACCAAACACCGGCGAACCAACCGGTGTTCACCGCCCAAGAAGTTCGCCGGATGATTCAACTGTCCGCGGGCGAGGTCGAAAATCGGGCACATCGCGGCCAATTTAGGCGCTTCGCCGGTCGATCTTTGTTGGTTATTCCGGTTGCCCTTCGTTTCGGGGGGATTGACGGCCAAAAGGGTACGAACTAGCGTGAAATAAGGCAGTTTGGAAGTCTACGCAAGCTGCTCGCGAATGCGTTCGACCGCGCGATTCCCGGCGGTCGCCTTGCGAGCGCCGGGGCCAGGGCGCGCGATCTGGGGGCATCCGCCTGAACCGACCGATTTTCTCGTCGCGCGGGGCGAATTTGGCGACGGTTTTTTGCTCGCCGCCGCAACTTCGTTGATTGCAAAATCGGCCTCGGCAGAGCTGGTTTTCGACCTGTAGGAAGCATTGCCGGGATGGAGCCGCAAATTGAATTGCAGCTTAGCGGCCCCGAACGTATGGGGAAGAGTCTGGGCAGTGCTCCGGCGCGAATTCGACGGCGCTGCATGCTCGACCGAGACTGCCATGCGACCACCCTACAAGTGGGGTATTCCTGGTCGCGTCGTTTTGAGGGCGTTGTTTTTCTCCGGACTCCGAATACAAATAACGTCCGCCGAAGCCTGGGCCACGGTGTTCAATGATTGCAGACGACGATTTGCCTCTCGCGGACCAGACGCCACAGCAAATATTTTTCTTACCCAGATCCCCAATTACTTGCACGAACATCCTGCTTGAAGTAGCCTAGGCCCGAGAGAGAGGCGGAGCGAATTTCGGCTAGAACAGCCGCTAGGACAGAGAATCGAGCGCCCTGGGTGGCGAATTCGCTCCGTTGATCCAGGTCTGGATGACTTGGATTCCCCGAAAAGCAGCGCCAGACGAGGGCTCGTCGGCGACATTGCTACCGGTCCCTTCGTGACTTGCGACCCCCAGTCAGTTCGCTTCACGATTTCCACGTGAGGATATTTCAGGATCGATTCTCACCGTTTTCGGATGACTTGCTGCATTTGATCGCGTGCTGAATTTTCCTCGCAATGGCAACTGTCGCGTTGCAACCCTGTGTGCAAAGGATCTGTCATCTTGGACAAGCATTCGAGTGAAAAAGGGATCAGTTTCCTGGCAGCGTTTAGCCACGAAATGCGCGGGGCCATGGCCAAGGTCGTTGGATGCATGGAGATGCTTCTCGATTCGCGACAAGGAATCGACGAGGAAACTTCCCTGCTGAGAACCGTGCATGCGAACAGCCGTTACTTGCTGGACCTCCTGGATTCGATGGCCGTACCAGCCCTGTCCGCTGCCGATCGAGTGGTCATCGCGCGGCATTGCGATCCGGTTGTGATGCTCAATGAAGTGATGACCAGTTTTGCCGACGAGGCGCGGCAGCGCGGCCAGATCCTGAATATCCAAGTCCTTTCGACCGTTCCGCGGCGAGTACTGGTTGATCTGATCGCGGTCCGGCAGGTCCTGCACAATCTTGTCAGTAATGCGATCAAGTTCGGCCCGCCCGGGCCGATCACCATCTCGGCAGCGCTGGACGCTACGTCTGAGGAGGCCAAGCCGGGCGCCAAAACGTTGCGATTCGATGTGCACGACGAAGGGTGTGGATTGTCGACGGATGAGGCGACGGAGGTCTTCACTCCCTTCTACCGCGGAACAGAGGCTCGGCGCCTGCAGATCGATGGCGCCGGTTTGGGCCTGTATATTTGCCGCCGGATTGTCGACGGATTGGGCGGCTCGCTTTCCGTCTCCTGCGGAACTCCCAAAGGCACCACGTTCACCATGCGGGTGCCGGTGGAGGTCCCGGCCGCACCTGCCGACATTGCGTCCGGCTCGCTCGTCGCCTCAGAGGCTGCCCGGTTGCCCCGTTTGTGTGGCCGCGTTCTGCTGGTGGAAGACGACCCAGCCATGCAGACCATTATCCGATATTATCTCGAGAGTGCCGGCCTGAGCGTGATCCTTGCTCCGGACGGGCACGAGGCCTTGAAGGCCAGCGCTGGTTGCGACTTGATCCTGATGGATCTTTTCCTGCCGCAGTTGAACGGGCGATCGACGGCCGCCGTGCTGCGGCGACAAAAGTGCAAACTGCCGATCATCGCCCTGACTGCGGCCACGTGCAGTCTGGCGATTGATGCCGATTTGCAGGTGTTTGCCGACTGCGTCAGTAAGTCCGCCGGTCGGGCCGGGCTGCTGTCGGTGCTCTCGAAGTACCTGCCCGCTGAAATAGGCCCCACCGCTGGCGCCGACGCTGGGGCCGCCGCCGGCAACGCCGCGCAGCCTGGGGACCCCGGTGCGTTTCACAATGGTGAAATCGATCTGACGCGGAACTACGTCGAAACGTTTCCGCTCATGGTTGACGAGCTGCGCAGGGCCCTCAAGAATCGAGACGTCGAAACTCTGCGTCGTCGCGCTCACCGCCTGATGGGGACGGGCGGCCTGTATGGATTCCCGATCCTATCGCAGCACGCGGAGTCGCTGCTGAATCATTTGGATAGTACCGTGGATTGGCGCCGAATTCGTCAGCATGTGACCAAGATCGACCTTTGTGCCGAAGAGATTGCCAATCGTTTCATTCCCGCCGCTGCGCGAGACCGAGCCGGCAGTTTGCCTCGGTAGACCGCCCCCACGGGGACTGCCAGGCACGATGTGGTGGTTGAATCAGCCCGCTCCGGGGGACTCGTTGTCGCAATTCATTTCACCGGTTGCAGCGCCCTGTTTTGCGGCGATAACGTGCGTTGCGCGGGCGTGGCAAGCTTCCTCCCAGGATGTCCTTGGGCACGGGTCAGGACACGTCAATTTCGCCGATTGGAGCTGATACAGTTCGCGCTACGTCTGGGGGCGCAAATGGCAAGCAGCCAACGACGCAGCCACTTGTCTTCCCGGATGCCCCACGACGATCCACGAGCCACATGAACATGCGACACATATTAGTTACCGGGGGTGCTGGGTTCATCGGCAGTTGCCTGGTGCGGCAATTGATGGCCGAGGGCGCCGACAGCGTCGTGACGCTCGATAAGCTGACGTATGCGGGCAATCTCGACTCGCTCGCAGACGCCATGACTCATCCGCGGCACGTTTTCGTGCAAGGAGACATTTGCGACGCAGTCCTGGTGCGCGAGCTTCTCGAGCGACACCAGATTGATTGCGTGGCCCATCTGGCCGCCGAATCGCACGTCGACCGTTCGATCGACGGTCCGGGCGCGTTCGTCGCAACCAACGTGGTGGGCACCTTCCAACTGCTCGAGGCCGCCCGGCAGTATTGGAACGGGCTGCCGGAGCCGCGCGCGCGGCAGTTTCCGCTTCCTGCACGTCTCGACCGACGAGGTGTACGGCTCGCTCGGGCCGACGGGCCGTTCACCGAGAACACGCCCTACGACCCCAACTCGCCCTATTCGGCATCGAAGGCCGCCGCCGACCATTTCGTCCGCGCCTATCATCACACCTACGGCCTGCCGGTGCTGATCACCAATTGCTCGAACAACTACGGGCCCTACCAGTTTCCGGAAAAACTGATCCCGCTGATGATCCTCAACGCCCTGGAAGGCAAGCCGCTGCCGGTCTATGGCGACGGCCAGAACGTCCGCGATTGGCTGTACGTCGAAGACCACTGCCGGGCGCATTCGCACGGTGCTGGCAAGCGGGACGCCCGGCGAGGTCTACAACATCGGCGGCGATTGCGAGCGGACCAATCTCGACGTGGTCCGGACCATTTGCCAGCATCGTCGATCGAGCTGCGGCCGGGGCTGCCGCACGCCCCGTGCAGCGTCGCTGATCACGTTCGTCAAGGACCGCCCGGGGCACGACCGCCGCTATGCCATCGACGCCGGCAAGATCCGCAGCGAACTGGGCTGGCGGCCGCAGGACAAGATTTCGAGTCGGGCCTGGCGAAGACCGTGCCTGGTATCTGGACAACCTGCCTGGATCGAGCGGATCACCAGCGGCAGCTATCAGCGCGAGCGACTGGGCTGAAGTCGAGGGGAGCCCATCGTGACGCCAGGCCACTGTCAGCAAGGGAATCATTCTGGCCGGCGGCTCCGGCACGCGGCTGCTATCCCGTCACGCGGGCGGTCAGCAAGCAATTGCTGCCGGTCTACGACAAGCCGATGATCTACTATCCGCTGTCGACGCTGATGCTGGCCGGCATCCGCGACATGCTGTTGATCTCCACGCCGCAGGACATCGGCGTAGCTTCCAGCGGCTGCTGGGCGACGGCAGCCAACTCGGCATCTCGCATCCAGCTATGCGGTGCAGCCCAGGCCGGAGGGGCTGGCCCAGGCCTTCTCATCGGCCGCGAGTTCATCGGCGACGACTCGCGTGGCCCTGGTGCTGGGCGACAACATCTTTTACGGCCAGGGCTTCCAGGAGATGCTCGCTCGGGCCGCGGGCCGCCCGCAAGGGCGCCACCGATTTTCGGCTACCCGGTCAAGCGATCCGCAGCGCTACGGCGTGGTCGAAGCTCGACGGCCGGGCCGGGCCCTGTCGCATCGAGGAAAAGCCGCCAGCTCCCGAAATCGAACTACGCCGTGACCGGGCTGTATTTCTACGACAACCAGGTGGTCGACATCGCCGCCGGCTTGCAGCCCTCGCCGCGCGGCGAACTGGAGATCACCGACGTCAACCGCGCGTATCTCGAGCGCGGCCAGCTCCACGTCGAGACGCTTCGAGCCGCGGCTTCGCCTGGCTCGACACGGGCACCCACGAGTCGCTGCTGCAGGCTTCGGCCAATTCGTGCAAACCATCGAGCAGCGGCAGGGCTTGAAGATCGCCTGCCTGGAAGAGATCGCCTTGCACAAGGGCTTCATCGACGATGCGCAGTTGCGGACTTTGGCGACGGCCTTCAAGAACGAATATGGTGAATATCTGCTGGACGTCGCTCGTCGAGCGTCGGCCCAGCCACGCGAATCCTCATCGGCTCTCCATCCACGTCCCCGCGCGGTCGAGCAGTCCTAGCGAGCGAGATCCTTTCGATGAAGAAACTTTCCGTTACTCCGACGCGCCTGCCCGGCGTGTTGATCCTCGACCCTAAGGTATTCAGCGACGCGCACGGTTTCTTCATGGAAACCTATAACCGAGCTGAATTCGAGGCGGCCGGGATCGATCAAGACTTCGTGCAAGACAATCATTCCCACAGCGCCGCGGAACGCTGCGCGGCCTGCATTTTCAGGCCAAGCATCCGCAGGGCAAACTGGTGCGCGTGGTGCAAGGCGAGATTTATGACGTGGCGGTCGACTTGCGCCCGAATCGCCGACCTTCGGCCAGTGGGAAGGTGTGACGATCTCGGCAGCCAATAAGCGACAACTTTGGATTCCGCCGGGCTTCGCCCACGGCTCTCCGCGCTCGAAGCGGACACGGAAGTCCTTTACAAATGTACGGACTACTACGCTCCTCACGACGAGCAAACGTTGCGCCGTGGAATGATCCGGTCCTGCACATCGTCTGGCCCGTCGCCGATCCGATTCTATCGCCTAAAGACAAGAACGGTCTGACGCTGGCGGAGCTGTTCCCGTCGGCGGCGAGCTGCCGTCAAAGCAGCGTGGTGTAAAGGCGACGGCGGGAGGGGCGATTTCGAGTCGAATCTCGTGCAAGATGTCGCTTATGAGTGAGCCGCGTATCCTGGTGACGGGCTGCAACGGGCAGCTTGGTCGAGCGATTTGCCGGCGGTTGGGATCGGCTGCCGCAGGTTTGTCGCGCAGGACTTGGATCTCGATCGAGTTGACGCGGTCGCCGCGGGCTGGAGTCGCTCGGGCCGGCGGCCATCATCAATTGCGCCGCGTACACGCAGGTTGACGCGGCCGAAAACCATCCCCAGGAGTGTTTCCGCGTGAATTCCGAGGCGGTCGCGGTTATTGCCGCAGTCTGCAACCACCTCGACATTCCGCTGGTGCAAGTCAGCAGCGACTACGTGTTCCACGGGTCGGCAGATCGCGGCCTGCCATTTACCGAGGACGACGAGCCAAATCCCCAGGGCGTTTACGCTGGCTCGAAGTTGGCCGGCGAGATTGCTGCCCGTCAATGCCGGCGGTCATTGGTCGTGCGCACTTGTGGATTGTACGGCGGCCACGGCAAGAACTTTGTCGACACCATGCTCCGCTTGGGCCGCGACCGTGACCAGGTGCGTGTCGTCGGCGATCAGCACTGCACGCCAAGTTACGTCGAGCACGTTGCGCAAGCGATCTGTTTCCTGCTTTCTGCCAGGCAGACCGGCATCTGCCATGTCGTCAATGGCGGTTCGACAACCTGGTACGACTTCGCCAAGGAGATTTTTCGGCTGGCCGGGCTGGCCGTCGCGGTCGAGCGAATCACGACGGCCGACTTTGGCGCGGCAGCTCCCCGGCCGAGGTATAGCGTCCTGGGCACGCAGCGATATGATCATCTTAGCGGACCAGCTTTGCCGTCGTGGCAGGCCGCCTTGAGCTCCTTCATTGCTGGACGAAAACCGCACCCGCCAAATTCATGAGGGTGTGGCGAGCGATCTGTGCGGGTCCGGCGGCTGGCGTCTTGTCTCATGCCGTGATAGCAGGTCCCGCGACCGATCGCGACATTCCGGCTTCACGTCGGGTGGGCATTGTCGATTGGGTCCGATTCGGACAAGGATATTCAGGGCGCTCGGTCTCAGAAAGTTCTCGTAAAGAAATAAATTAAGCGATTCCCACGCCGGGCCGGTCGTCAAAGCAACGAAACTGCTCTTCCCGCATTGGGGTGTTTTTCGGACAGTACGCCGCGTTCCAGCTCCGCTCTAAGAGGGCGGATCGGACGGATGGCGTCACACCGACTGGCCTGCGAACCCGACTGCTTGCCTGCGAACACGACTGCGTCCGTTTGGCGGTTCCATTCCAACACCCCCCCAAAGCTACACGCGCTTGCGCCTGCCGGTCCGTGCGCAGCAGCTTCCCGGTTAGCTGCCGTGACGACCGAACGACGCTCAACGCGCATGCCGAAGAGGCAACATGTCGTTCGCTCGCTTCCTCCCGGATAAAGCGTTCTCGCGCGCCGCCGGACCAACACGGACCGCAACGCGTCTGCGATTGGAACAACTCGAGCGACGTGACTTGATGTCCGTCGCCGCCGCGGCGC
This sequence comes from uncultured Planctomycetia bacterium, assembly GCA_963699445.1. GTDB lineage: Bacteria > Planctomycetota > Planctomycetia > Pirellulales > PALSA-1355 > CAWCAX01. The sequence continues at coordinate 846,457 of CAVOTX010000005.1, read as the reverse complement.
CGACTCAACAAACGCTGCTGGGAGGCAACGTCGGATTCGCCGACGCGTTCGTCGACATCACCAAGGACATCGGGCAAATCACCCAAATCGTCAACGGCGTCGTGCAATGGAGCAACCCCACGCCGCCGCGCCAGGACGCCAACGGAAACCTGCTCGCAGATTTCAACCTTACCTGCTACGACAACCTGGCCCCGGGAACATACAACGCTTCCTTTACCGGCGCGCCGCAAACGAAGATCTCGGGCGTCGCCACGGGAACCGACGCGACGGGCAAAGGCATCTCTCAAAGCATCGCAGTGCTCAACCAGGTCACGGTCAACGGCGTGACGACGGTCCAACTCGTCGTGCCGAGTCTGTCGGGCGGCGTCAATGGCGGCATTGCCAGCGGCCTGCAACTGGAATTCACGAACACCGGCGGCACACTGCAGAATCTGCACATCATTCGGCCGGGATACTCCGCCGTCAATCCTCCGCTGTTTACGACCGACTTCTTGAACAGTTATGCGGCTCTCGGTCCCACGTCGCTGCGGTTCATGGATGCCGACGACACGAACGGCAACGTCGTGACCAATTGGTCTGACCGCACGCTCCCTACGAATGCCTTTCCCGAGGCGAACAAAGTCACCGAATCGATTGCGAACATTCAATCGTTGCCGGCCGGAGCGCAAGTCAATCCGATCGGCGCTCAGCAAGTCACCAGTCTGGCCGGCTTGCCTTGGGAATACGACATCGCGCTGGCCAATGCACTGCACGCCGACATGTGGATCAACATCCCGGTCAACGCGACCGACGATTACGTGCGTCAACTGGCCAACTTGCTCAAGAACGGCGACACCGTGGGTGGTGTTTACTACGCCGGCCTGGCCCCAGGACTGCACGTGTACGTGGAGTACGGCAACGAGCTTTGGAACTACGGTTTCCAGCAAACCGGCTACAACCTGGCCAATGCGATCCTGGCCGTTACCGACGCGCCGAACCCGGTGACGGGACAAGTCATCTCCGGTTCGAATCTGGATTTCGACGGCGCGGCGTCCAACCAGTACGAATGGGCGCAGCGTCTGGCCGCCCAGCGGACCGTGCAAATCGTCGAGGATTTTGCCGCCGTGTACGGACAATCCGCCATTAACAATCAAGTTCGCGGCGTCCTGGCCAGCAACGGCGGCACCACCCAGGAAAATGCGCTCGAGTACATCAATCAATTCATCGGCAGCCCCAAGAATTACTTGTTCGGGCTGGCGATGAACCCGTACTTCACGTTGACGACGGCCCAGGATCAAAACCCCAATCTCACGTCCACTCAGATCCTGGCCGACTTGCAGGCGGACTTGGGCAACCTGACGCCCAGCATCCAGTCGTTCGTCACCGAGTCGCACGCCTGGGGCTTGTCGCCGCTAGCCTATGAAGGCGGCCCTTCGCTCGGCGACCCGTCGGGCGGCGCCAGCGCTTTGCACCTGCAAGCCAATGTTGCGGCCGAAATGAGCCCGCAGTTTGCCAGTATCGTCCAGCAGGAATTGAACGTCTGGTTCGCCAACGGCGGCGGGCAATTCAATTTCTATTCCCTGGGAGAGGCCGAGTTCGGCTACGGCAGCCAATATGGCGATTGGGCCATCACCGACAATCTGGACAGCCTCAGCGAACCGAAGGAAGCGGCCTATAAGGCCGTGCCGTTCCAGCGCGCCGGTTCCCCTGGTCTCCGGCAGCTTCACGGGCTTCAGCGCGCTGCCGGGCGAGTTGGACGCGCGTTTGTCCGCGCCGACGTACGGCAGCTACCCGGCGTCCGTAGCCGGCTACGCCCAGCCGGCGATCGTATTTCAGGGTTATGCCGCCAGTTTCAGCGAGCAGCGTCGGGACTACAGCATCCTCTCGCCCAGGGCCGCCACATTTCAATTCGAACTGAACGTGGTTGTCGCGCAGACATTGACCCCGATCACCGTCTATCTGAACGGCAACCTCGTCGGCACCCTCAAGTCTCCGGTCGGTACGGTCGGCACGGCGAATACCGCGGCGCTCACGCTGAACTTGCAAGCCGGCTTCAACACGATCCGCATCGAAACGGCGGCCGGTTTGAATTCGTTGCAATTTTTGAACGCCGCGGGAACGCCTTTGACAAACACGGCCCCCTTTCTAGGCTTGTACTCCGGAATCGCTCCCACGGCAATCGCTGAAAATGGCTTCACAACAATCGCCTTCACTGTCAGCAACGGCTCCAACCCGGCGGCACCGCTTACACTGCAAGCCGTTTCGGACAACCCGACGCTGATTCCTAACGGTAATTTGCAAATTGTCAGCGGCAATTTCCTCTTCGGCGGTCAAAACCGTGAAATCACGATCAAGCCGCTGGCCGGCGAGACCGGCACGGCGAATATCACGATCACCCTGACCAACGCCTCGGGAATCAGCCGCAGCGTGGTGATTCCGGCAACGGTCGCTTGACAGCCCAGGGGCGACAGCGTGAGCCGACGGCTCACGGAATTTGCAGCGCCGCAAGCGAACATGGCGAAAATTACGAAGCCTGGGCATCAATATCAATCACCTGACGCGCTGCGGCTGGCGGCAAACGTATCGCCGTAGTATCAGGGCGTGTCCGATCCGGCCGCTTCGATGAACCCCAACAGCTTCGCGGCTTCGATCCGCACGTCATGCTCTTGAGCCACGCGCCGGCCCCGGCTCGGCCCAGGCGTTCGAGCAACTCGAGCGGCGCATCGAGGACTTCGGCGATTGCTTCGGCCAGCAATTCCGCGTCGCCGGCCGGTACCAGCCAACCGGTTTCCTTGGGCCGGACCAATTCGGGAATTCCGGCGATATACGTCGCCACCGCGGGCCGCCCCAAGGCCAAGGCTTCCATGATCACCACGGGTAACCCTTCCGCAAAGCTGGGTAACACCAAGGCCCTGGCCGCCAGAAGCTCCGCGCGCACTTGCTCCCCCGTCATCCAGCCTGCCAGTTTGACGCTTCCTCCAAGATCGAGCTGCCGGATCCGCTCTTCCAGCACCGGCCGCAGCTCGCCGTCGCCGATCAGGATAATTTCGCATTTGCGGCTCTGGTCGCGCAGCCGCCGGGCCGCTTCGACCAGCAGTAGTTGCCCCTTTTGCTCGACCAATCGCCCGATGTTGACCAGCCGCGGCAGCGCGGAAGGTGGACTCGGCGGCGTGCTCAGAAACGTCGGGTCCACTCCGCAGCGGACGACTTTCACTTTTTCCCAGTCGCGGAACTCGGCCCAGCGCCAAAGTTGGCTGCGGCCATAGGAGCTGACGGCCACGACGAACGTCGCATGCCGGATCTTCAGAGTCAGCGACAGGGCCAACGGCTGGTCGAATTCCTCCGGGCCATGCACCGTCAGGCTATACGGCGGTCCGCCCAATAGCCGGCACAGCAGCGCCACGGTGGTTGAGTTGCTGCCGAAGTGCACGTGCAGGTGCGTGACGTTGTCCACTTCCAGCCAGCCGAGCAAGACACATGCTTCGGCCAAATAGGCCGCGTGCGTCAGCCATCCGCGGGTCGATGCGCGGTTCAGCTTGCGCAAAGCAGCCAGTGCTACCAGAAAATATCGCGGGCGGCAGACGGCGGTGCGCAACAACGAGCCGAATAGCCGCAACCAGCCGACAGCGAGAATCGTGCGCGTCCGTTCGGCCTCGGCCCGGTCGGCCGGATCGACCAGCCCGACGTGCCAGGACCGGACCGCGTAGCGGCGCACCGACACCCCCAGCGATTCCAGCGCCGCAATCTCGCGGCGGATGAAAGTCAGGCTGGCCATGGGATACATATTGATGAGATAGGCAATTCTTGGTGTCATGCAGGCCGCCTTACATCGGGTTTCCACCCAATTCGGACACGCTTTTCGATCGTCATTCGCCCGGAAATCGTAGCGACCACTGCCGCCGCAATTCGTCCATCGTTTCCAGGATCCGCACCGACTCGTCCAGCGGCATGCCCGGACTTTCCAATTGGCCGGCGCTGCAAACAGCGCATGACTTCCTGCGCTTCATAACGATATCCATCACCTGCGCAGGGCACGAACAGCCGCCTGGCAGCGCGATTGGGAAGCAAGGCGCCGATCGGCTCGAGGCGCCGGCACAAACCGCGAATCCACGGCGACTTTCTCACCGCTGCCGCCAGGCCGCCGGAACCCCGGCTTCCCGGCTCGATCCGTGCCGCCGATCGATATTCCAAGCAGTCGGCACGGAAGAACGGCGACAGCACGCGCAATGCGCCATGCGTCCCGGCGACAAACGCCTCGTTAGGGCTGGGCGTGTCCAAACTCGCCGACAAAACCGCACTGCGACCGTTGGGGAAACCGAGAACCATCGTCGCGGTGTCGTCGATGCCTGCGGCCGTCAAGGTCGCCCGTCCGGTCACCGAATCGGGCTGGCCAAAAAGATAATACGCCAGCGAGATCAGGTATACCCCGAGATCCAAAAGCGCCCCGCCACCCATCGCCGCATTGAACTGCCTTCCCGCGGGATTCGTCACGAATGGGTATCCGATATTGGCAACCAACAGCCGCGGATTGCCAATCGCGCCCTCGTCGACGAGTTGCTTGAGCCGTACCACGCCCGGCACGAAACGCATCCACATTGCTTCCATGCAAAACAAGCCACGCTCGCGGGCTCGCAAGACGACGTCGCGGGCTTGTCCGGCATTCAGGGCAAACGGCTTCTCGCAGAGAACCGGCTTGCCGGCATCGAGGCATTTCAGGCACAGGTCGCGGTGCGTGGAGTTGATGGTCGCGACATAAACCACGTCGACGTCGGGATCCTCGACGACCCCGGAATACGACCCGTAGGACCGGCCCGCTCGAGGACGTGCGGCAAATTCTGCAGCCGCGACGGCGTCGCGAGACCCGACCGCTGCGATTTGAGCATCCGGCAGGCCGGCAAGCTCGAGCGCAAGTGCGCTGGCCATGCCCCCGGTTCCCAAAATACCCCAGCGGATTGGCTTGGTCATTCCGTGCTGACTCTTTGCTCGCGGTTCGCCCGGCATCAGTCGTTCGCCCAGGGCATCGGCATCACGGGATCAAAGCGACTGATCAAACGACGGGGGCTCCCCATTTCCTGCGGATTCTGCAAGGTCAGGACGATTTCGTTGACGTGCAGCGAGAATCGCGGCGAAAGCCGGCACGCGCGGCGATCGCGAATCGACTCGGCCAGCTCGGCAACCCCGCGACAGAAATCGATTCGGTTGGCTCCAGGAACGTCATAGCGAAAGTCGGGACGTCGAAGCAAACGCAGACGCCGCGGCCCCAACCCCACCAGGCGAGCAAGAAACGGACGCTGCTCCGCCCGGAAGGACCAGCGAGTCCAGCGGCGCAGAAAAATCGGCGAGGCGAAGTTCCAGGCTTCCCCAACGGTTAATGTTCCCTCGTCGCCGAACAGCCGAAGCGAGTGGTCATGAGATCCAATAATGCTGCACGTCAACCGGGCTACCACCCCAGAGGCGAACTGAATGCAACCGCTCGAGAAGTCGGGCGTGCCGGCCGGACGCAATGGGACGTCGGAGCCCTTGTCCGGAAGCTGACAGGAAGCGAACGCCGTCACCGATTCCGCGGGCCCGAACATTGCAGCCAGCCAGGACGCGTAATACCCAGCGTGCTCGAGCGTGCAGCCAACTTCGAATTCATCCTGGTACGGCCACGGATTCCCAGAAGCACTAAGCCAGGTCCGGTAGTTTTCGCGGTGAATCATGCCGTCGTCGAGCTCGGCATAGACCAGCCGCACCGGGCCAATGCGCCCCTCGCGGACCGCCCGCCAGGCGGTCTGCGCCGCTTCTCCCAAAACCGTGCAGGGGGCCGAGACGATTTGCAGACCCAGGCCTTCGGCCAACTCGACGAGTTCCACGGCCTGCGGCCAGTCGGTGGCCAGCGGCTTCTCGCTATAGACGTGCTTGCCCTGGTCGAGGCAGGCTCGCGAGACTTCATAATGGCTGCGCGGGTTCGTCAGGTTCAAGACGAGGTCCACCTGCCGATCGTCGAGCAATGCCGCCAGCGAACCATAGTTCTTCGTCCCGTGAAAGCGTGCAAAGCGATCCGCGCGGGCCGCATCGCGGTCGGTGACGCCCGCCAGTTCAAGCTCCGGATGGCACTTGAGTGTGGCGAGGTAAAAGTCCGCCACGTATCCGCACCCGACGATTCCAATCCGCACATTCACCTCTTCCCATGCCTCGGACGCGAGTTCCCGGATCGCATCTTAGCCGGTTTTCCCGGCATCCGGCAGTTCACCGTCACCGGCGAATCAACCGAAAAGCCCGGCCGGCGGACGCAGACAAAATTCCGGTCGACGACAATCATGCGGATTCGACGCCACCCGCAACTCGCCGCTGACCCGCAAACCACAGCGGTCGCCGTTTCCTGCCGAAGAATCGCCCGAATGCCGCGCTGCGGATCTGCAGCGTGCCGCTCTTGGCCGACGAAAACTCGCCGCGGTCGTTTTCCGACGCGAGAAGCGGACCAGCGACTGACGCGCCGTCGCCCGGGCGAGCATCTCGCGCCGAGCGCCGCCTACCAAACCCAAACTCCCAGATTCGCCGTTTGCGGTTTGTAGTCATATTGCCTCACGCCGCCACCCAGAGCACTTCCGTAGGGCATGCTGACGGCCGGACGGTTGATCGCCGCCTCACGTTCCCGTTCCTCTTGAGAAAACATGTTATTGATAGCCTCCAGGTTTTGCCGGTTCGCTTTGTTGAAGGCCGTTTGCGACCGAGCGATCTCGGCCCGCCGGGCTTGCACGCCGGTCACTTGCTGCTGCAACTGCGCCGCGGTCATATTCAGAATGTCCGGCCGGACGATCGAAATCTCCTCGGGCGTGTGACGGGTCATCAGCGCCATCCGGGCCGCTATCCACTGGCGGGCTTCTTCGGCCGGCTGGCTGGTCAAGATCTCCAGCTTTCGCTGCGAGTCCTCGAGCAATTCCTGCAACTCGTCGGCCGACAGGGAATCGGTCTTATGCTTGAAGTCGGCTTTCATTTTGCTCAGCTCTTCGGGCGTGTAGGGCTGCGCGGAGATCCAATCGCGAAAGGCGTACAGCGTCTGCCGCCAGGCCGGGCTGCTGAGAATCTTTTCGCGCGCCGCCTGCTGCGCGGGATCGCGCGGCGTCTCGTCTGCGCTCGCCGCCGCGTCCGCCGCTTGTCGGCTGAACCGAAGCTTGATCGGGGGCTGGGCCTCGCCGCCTGCGCGACTTTCGGCCGTTTCGAAGGTGAAACCCTCGTCGCCGATATCCGCATATTTGCTCTTGCCGCTCGTCACGGTGCCGTCACTGCGGACGCCGTGCAGCGTCACGACCCAGGAGTCACCGCTCTTTTCCCACGTCCCTTCGGAGGTCCCGCCGTCGGCGTCGAAGCTCCAGCTGCGGATGCGGCCGGCGGCCGAATCGGCGCCGATTCGCTGGTGGATTTGGTGGCTGTTCCCGTCTTTGTGCGTCACCGTGATGTCGCGCAGCAGAAAACTCTTCGTCGGCGTCCAATGGCAATCCACATCGACCGAATTGCCGTCCTGCTTTGCCTGCCAATGGCCGACGAGCCAGTTCAAGGCGGCGAGCGTCAGCCGCCCCGGGCCGGCCGAGCTGCCCATCCCGTGCTCGCGCAGGCTGCTTAGCAGCCATTTACCCTGCTGCCGAATCCACACGGCGGTGTACGTGCCCTTGATTGGCGACTTGCCCTTGCCGGGCACCAGTTCGGCCGTACCATCCTCGACGGCCAGATCCGGCGACGCCATGCGCACGGTGCCCAAGGTCAACGTCGTCCGCGGAGGGTCGCCCTCGTCAGACGCCTTCGGCGAATCGCGGTTCAAAAGCTTTTGCGCCGGCGTCAGCTTTCCGCTCGGGTCGGCGTAATCGCCCTCCGCAGTCCAGAACGCGGCCGCGGCCTTGAAATCGCCGGCACGGATGGCCTTCGCATGCGCTGCAATGGCCTGCCGCAAGGCGGCGTCCGGCTCCAAGTCGGCCGGCTTGCCGCCGGCCGTTTTTCCGTTTGCAGCCGGCTTGCCGGCCGGGTTCGATGTGCCCACGGGAGCCGTCGCGCCGGCCGTGTTCGGCCTGGTCGCCGGACCTGGCTTGATCGGGGCTTGTGCCGCCGCCTGGCTGGCCAGAACGAGCAGGCCAACGACGCTCTTCGAAATACTGCGCATGGTGGTTGATTTTCTCGAGAAAAGCCAACAGGTTACGGCGAAAATCGTGCTGTCAGAAGTCTCTTGGCACCCCTCGGCAGATCCGCTGCGGCAGCAGTATATCATGAACGCGATGGTGGCAAAAACGGCGCGTCGATCGAGGCCGCGTCAAAGCGGGGCTGGGGAGAAATCCGGGCGGAAACGAATCGGCATGTGTCGCGCTGGCCGCGCGCCGCGGTTGCTTCGTGCCTGCCGCCGCATAAAAAAACCGCTGGAGCGATTGCTCAGCGGATTGCAGGCACCGAACGCCAACCGACTCAGGCCGTCTTGCGGCGATGGCGAGCTGCCAGGAACAGTCCACTACCGCCGACCAGGCTCCAGATGACCAGAGTCGAGGGTTCTGGAGTGGTGTAAGACAGCGACGAATACGGCAAATAGCTGTTAACACCGCCGGTTAGCGAAATGTTCGGCCCGACTAGATCTGAGGTGATGTTGTAAACAACGACATCGATAGAAGTTGGATGAGCGACGGTGCCCACCGCACTATTTGTCGTAATCGTATAGGTGTTGCCAACATATAAAGTGACGGGAACGATGGATTTATACTCGAATCCGCCCGTGATCGTGCTCGGACCCCCAGCCGTTATCGAGCCCAGAACAGGGGTCAGAGTGGGTAAGTAGCTGGGGGGAAGATTGGGCCCGGAAAGCGTGACCGTAACCGGTCCAACGGGCAGGTTCGCGGGAAGATCAAAAGGATCGGACACGCCGAGCTGGTTGACGATGATGTTGCCACCGGTAACCGTAAACGTCTGCTCGGTGACATTGCTCATTCCGGGGACGGCAAAGCCCGTTGCCGGCGTCGTCAACATGTGATCCATGCCGGCGCGGTGCTGGACCCCGTGGCCAAGGCAATCACTGCCGCCACTAGACCAGCCTTGATCGTCGATGATGATTTCAAAGTTGTCGCTCCGTCGTGGACTTCAAAGATAAACCGCCCGACCACATCAACCCATGCCGGGGAAGCCCACCTAACCTTTCGAGCCCAGAATATGAACTCAGCGCATGCAACCTACTTGCAAACGCAATGCCCTTTGTTCGACGGCTGTCTCGGGAATTCCCTAACCGACTGGAAAATCCATCATTAAGGTACCGCCCACAAATACCTTATGTCAAGTATCATGACCCCTGAGATATCGCTCGGCGACCCAAGGGTGGAGGCCACCGCCAATCAATACGATCGACCATTTTTCTCATAATGGAAAAACTGGCCGTGGGCGACGACAAATCCACCACAACGGGCTCTGCGCGTGACAGCCAGCCCAAGCGCGGCGAGCTCAAGCGGCATCTGGGGTGGACCGGCCTACACGTTGCGGCGGCCCCAGAAGTACAAGCCCAGAACGCCCACAACGCCCCAGACCACGAGCGACCCGGGTTCCGGTGTCGAAGCAGCCAGGAATGACCCACCGGCGATCTGGTCGTGCGTGCCGGAATAACTGGCAAAATTGGCCACGTTGGGCAGGGTGCCGATGTGACCCCCCGCGATCGAATAGGTGTTTTGGTTCGGAAAATTGACATATCCAGCCGGCATGCGCCGGGAGGGACTGGGGTCCCGCCGGGGTAGATCCATTCGTGCCCCTGTGCACCACCGTGCGCGAGAGGAGCCGCGTATTCCTGAATCTCGTACGTGCCGCCCGGACTGAGAATCGCGCCTGCGCCGAGCGTCGGCGCGATAAACAAATACCCATCCGAAAAAGTGCCGTGGCTGGAGCTGGTAAACGTAGTTTCAGCCACAATCGTATCGGTCGTTCGATTGACGATCCCGACTTCAACGCTGCCCGTGTAGCTATAGATGCCGGTCAGCTTGGCACCCGGGTCATAAGCACCCAGTTCGCTGACGGCCAGCGGCGTGCTGCCAACCGTAAATTGTTCCCCCACAAGGCCCGTATACGTGCCATTGGATGCCGGCACCCCGCCCAAGAAACCCAGGCCCTGAATGGTCACTCCCGCGCTCTGCGTCCGCGACGAACGCAGCACCGAGCAGCAACACTAAGGCGATCCCATAACGCATACACACCACCCAACCAAAACGGACTTGTTGCACGCACGCACGCTCTGCTGGAGCCTATCGATAAACTCCGCATCCAGTTCCAAGAGCAAACCTCGTGCCGTATGCACCACCCATCAGGACTGGATCGTTTGATTGTTTGAACGAAAGTCACAAAAAAGGCTTTCCGCCCGGCAAAGAAATCGCGCCGACAACCCATACCCACAAGTATGCCCAGCTATCCGAACCGGCAGGCCGACGTCGCCCCAAGCGGAAACCGGCCGATTTCCAATGGCTTTCGCCAACTCGCGGCGCTCCGTTAAGTGCATAGAAGGCACGAATCAAATCGTCACCGATATCTTGCTGGCAAGCTCCGGGGGATGCGCTGGCCGGCGAAATGTTTTTGCAATTTAACAAGCCAAGCAATTGCGAGTGCCGGGAACTCGATCATTTTGATCGGCTCGGCTCTCAAATAGATAATCCGCCGTGAGCAGTTTGCCCAATGCCCGATAGTCCAGATTGGCTCTTTCTCGTTGAGCCAGCCCTCCCGCCCGCAGTGGCCAAGGGGTCCAAAAAAGGTCAAAAAATCGCTGGCAAGGCCCTGCTGCCGCACGGCAAGCGACCCTACGATTTCTATTTCAAGAAGCGATCGTCGATCTTGTTCATGCGCGCCCGGCACCAGCGCTGGATCGGCCGCCAGCCCAGCCGGCGGGCGCGAACATCGAGCCAGAACAAAGGCCCGCCGTATCGCCGGCGGCGAAAGGCAACGCAAGCCAGCTTCGACTCGCGCTCGAGCCGCGCAATGTCTTGGGCCGTGAGACGCAGCTCCGCCAGGCCGCTCGGCTCGTACCCGCCGCGGTCAACCACGGGCCCAGCCGCGCTTCGAGCAGCTGCACCTCCAAATCGGTGGCCTTCCGACGCCACTGCCAGGCCAGGCTTGGATCCGGCGGCGCATAGTCGGAATTCTTCGTGTACGTCAGCATTTCGGCGTCCCAGGGCAACTTCAAGAAGTCGCAAAGCCGCCTGAGCTCTTGCTCGGGCTCGCTGACCAACGGCTCGTACCGCATCGCAATCCAGCGATCCGCCGACACCCGCGACTTGAGCCGATCGCAACTCGCCTCGGCTTCGATCCAAGCCTGCCCGCCCGTCCACGTATTGCCGGACCAGCCCATGGCAATCCGCGAGCGAGCCACATCCCGCGGATCGCGCACCAGATGGATGAACCGCGCATTCGGCCAGAGAAAGAGCAATCGATCCATGTGCCGGTGGATCGTTGCGCCCATGACCCGGATATCGCGGCCGTCGAGCTTGACGCGCAAGAAGCCGTGTACGAGCGTCAGGTAATCGACGTCCGCACGAATCACGTCGCCGTTGTTCTGAAAAATTCTCTCGCCGCGGACCCGCTCGGCGAAATCAGCCACCGAGGGCAGTTCCCCCGTGTCCGACACGTAATCGACGACATATTCGAATTCGTGATAGAACCGGATCTGCGGATGATGGTTCAACATCAACCGCAACAAGGTCGTGCCGGAGCGTTCGGCTCCGACCAAAAATACCGGCTGGGCCAGCACGGCGTCGAGTTCTTTGTCTGTCCGCGAATTGCCCGAGCTCACAGATAGCGACATGGGTCCGGCCCTGGTTCGGTCATGATTTCAAGTGGATTGTCGAGGCCTGGCCGGGCTCGATCGGCACCAGGGGCAAGCAGCGCGTTGGCAAGCGTCTTGGCAACGGTGCGGCCCCCTGGGGGCGCGAACAAATCGGGCGGCGGCGCGATAATTCGCCGCCCTTGCGGCCAACTTCCCCAGAGGCGCTACGGACCCTACGGGCCCGTTTCGTCCGGTCATCCGCCCGTCAAACTCAAGGGACGGGTCACAGCGCAGTGCCGATCGTCGTGGCCACGACTTGCCTCGAGTTTTATAGCCGATCATCTGTTCCGGTTCCGTGCGGACAGGATCTAGCATAAGTGCGGCCTGATTGCGTATCCACCCCACTTGCGGCGGGCTTGAAGCGAGGCCATTTGGGCCGCGCGAGCTCCGGCGCAGGCGCAGACGCTGCCGCCTGCGCGGACGGCGGCGGTAGGGCCCGCTGTGCGGGCCACGTTTGGAGCGGTCCAGGTTTGTAGGGTCCGCTGTGCGGACCAGGTTGTTTCGTCGAATCGCCGGGCATTTGGTCCGCACAGCGGACCCTACGAGCCGGGCGGGACCGCAAGCTGGAACCCCGACATCGTTCGGCGCGGCCTGGGCCACCCCGCGCAACAAAAAGGGCGTCCCGCGACAGGAGCGCCTGGGTCGATCTTGCGATGAACTCAAGTGGGTTGTGTTTACCAGCCGAATCCGGCTCGGTTGTTCAATGCTTTAGGCCTTGCGGCGGCGCGACGCGAAGAACGCAGCGGCCAAACCCAGACCCCACACGGCCACGCTGGCCGGCTCGGGAGTCGGCGAAGACTTCAGCGTGACGCTAACCGAGTCCAGGCCGTTATAATTTGGGTCGTTGCCCGAGTAGAACGCAATCGTGTCGCTGCCGGTGCCCGTGACGGTAAACGAATCGTGGGCCCAGACAACGTTGCCATTGACGTCCGAACCCGAATTGCCATTCACCACATTTACCAAGTTGGTGCCGTCCCAATATGCGGCGAAGCTATCAGGCCCTGGACCTTGAGTAAAAAAGGCGAAGCTGAACGTGTACTGTTGGCCCGCAGACGTGGCGAGAACTTGCGAAAGCTCCACTGGACCGCCGCTGTCTGACGTGGGAGTTCCGAGCGCGGCGAAGTAATTGCCCGTGTCCGGGTTCAGATTTTGCCCCGCATAGTTGGACGCCGTGCTCACCCCGTCATACTGGCTGTTGGTTACGGTCCAGCCGGTGAAATCGCCCGTCTCGAAGCCGCCGTTGGTCTCGAGTCCGGCCTTCGCGGTGGCCACCGTAGCCAGGCACAGCACCAAGGCTGCAAAAACACTCAGGATCCACCTCATCGTGAGTCCTCCAAAGGTGACGCAAAAGATTCAAACTTGATAAACAATAACCCGTAGTCGCCAACTAGCGAATCGCGTGCCGTGCGGGCCTGCGGGGCGTAAATTGAGCCGCACTCACTGTTTCCGCCCGAGAAAAAGGCGTTTTTCGCCCCGGCGGGCCCGATCCGGCCCCTGCCCACCAAGCGGAATCCGACCAAGATCCGATCAAACCGATAAAGCCGTTTACCAGTTTGATCGAGCCGTGATTGCGACTTCGTGCCCTCCGGCGGTCTGCCGGCAGACGGGCAAAACGCCTTGTAGGGTCCGCAAGCTGGAATCCGACGTCGTTTGGCGCCGCCTGGGCCATTCGACCAACAAAAAAAGGGCGCTCCGCAAAAGGAGCGCCCTGGGTCGAATTTGCGACGAACTGATTGGGTTGTGTTTTCAGCCGAAGGGGCTCAAGCCCGTTGTGCCTAAGCTTTGCGGCGACGGGACACGAAGAACACCCCGGCCAAACCCAGGCCCCACACGGCCATGCTGGCCGGCTCGGGAACGCTGACCAGTGCCAGCGTGAACGTCAGGCCGCCACCATCTGTAATGCCGTAATTCCCAGGGCCGGTCGCAGTGTAGAAAGCATAGTCGCCGCCACCATTGCCCCAGATGTTGGCTTCTAAGCCCCCCGGTCCCGTGAATAGCAGGCCTTCGTTCGTAAGGTACGACGGGTTGTTGCCGCCGATGTTGCCGCCGGCCACCCCGCTACCGGCTTTGTTGCCCGGGTAAAGGAGGTTGTCAACGAAGAATGTTCCGTAGGGCGAAGTAAACGTACTGCCCGGGGCTGCATTTCCCGGGATGATCGAGTAGGGGCCGATCGACGCATTGCCATCGGAGCTGGCAAGCAGGGTCATCGTGCCGCTCAGTACATTGTAGCTTCCATCGCCGTTCGGGATGTTCGACACATCCAGCGTGCCGACGGCAACGTCCGCAGGGCTCATGCCGTTGGTGGGCCCGAGGGTGAAGGCATACTCGCTCTGCGCGGCCGCTGACCCCACCAAACCCAAGCACAGCATCAATGCTGCACAAACACCCAGAATTCGCTTCATCGCAAATCCTCCAAAAATGACAGATAACAAGCCCGCCTTGATAAACCACAACCCGCCAATAATAAAGAGCGAATCGCGTGCCATCCCCACCCATCCGAAGGGCATACTGACCATTTCGGCCACATTTTCCGGAAAAACAGGCAGTTTTTACCTGCCCCCAACCGTAAGATCCCAGCCCAAAAACGGGCACCGTTGCCCAAAAACCTATCAAACCGATCGAACCGTTTATCACTTTGATCGAGCCGTGATCGAGTTTCAGTTCCGATCCCCGGCGGGCGGGCAAAACGCCATGGCCGCGCCAGCGATCGCCGCGCGCGTCCAAACGAACCCGATCGGCGGCGTGCGGTTCAGTCTGAAATTCCCCCCGGCGCAAGAAAAACGCCCGGACGACTGCCGGGCGGTTCTTGGGTTTCTTGCGTGGGGTCGAAGCCGGATCAGGCTTTGCGGCGGCGACGGGCGACGAAGAACATGCCCAAGCCGGCCAGACCCCAAACAACCATCGAGCCGGGCTCCGGCGTCGACAACGTGGAAAAACTCACGGTGCCGGGGCCGGTGATCGACGCGACTGCGGAGGCGCCGCCACCGTCACCGCAGCAAGCGGTGTTGTAATACAGGTATTCAAGGTTGTAAACGTGCCCCGCAGTCAGCGAGACTACGGACTGGCCGTACACCGGTGGGTGGGTGTTATCCACGGCGGCCAACTCGGTCCCCGTGCCGGGCGTTCCATTTCCACTCAGGAAGAAAACGCTGCCATCGTCTGACGTCGTGCCGAAGGTGTAACTTCCAGATAGGCTAACCGTAAGGGATCCGGTCAGGTTGACCACGGATGTCAGAAGCAAATCCGAGCCAGTGCCGGTGCCGTTGGTAATTGTTGGGGAATCATTCGTAAGGAACGCTGAAATGGTCTGGCTATCGCCCCCACTCCAACCAAAACCGCCGTTGATCATGTTGGATGTGAACGTGACGCTTGGCGGCGGGAGTGCTGAGATGGCACTGACCGCACCCGAGATGGTATTAGGGCTGCCGCCGCCTCCCTGCTCGTACACGGCCCCCGCCAAACCGATGCCGGCAAACGCGGGCGTGCCTGACTTGCGGCAAATGCGATCACGGTCAGGATTGCCCCAAAAAATCGAATCTTCACGAAACACCCCCAAGAATGGTCTTTTACCAAGTTGTCAGCCAACGACGGACTCATGGCCAACCTGCGAATGGCGTGCCACACCGCTGGCCGTCGAGCAGGAATTCCCCGCCGATGACGGCTTTCCTCGCAGGAAACCGGCAATATTACAGCCCAGGCCGAATCGGGTGTCCGGCACGGCGTCCGCCTGCGGCTGGAATGATTCAAATTGATAAGAATCTTTTCTCAGTTCGATAATCGATCATGGCATCGGCGCGTAATTTCCGCTGGCGCAAGTGGCGTCCCGGGTGTTCAGCCGTTCCAGGTCACGGTGCTCACGCGGCCAAGGTCCGCCGATCCTATCCACAATGCGTAGGGCGGAGATCGTGGACCGAGCGTTGTCGGGCTCGCAGCGGGGCCCTACGGGCGGCCCGCCCGCCGGCCGACGGTGACGGCTTTACAGATTGGGCCAACTCAACGCCGGCCGGGCGGTGCCGGGGACGAGCGGCGAGAGCGTAAACGGTTACGATCAGCGGCTTTTGATAGGCGGCGATCGGTGGTACAATCGATTGCTGGCGGCCAGCCGGGTGGTCCATGCGTCCCGTTTTCTGCGGCCAGAACGGCCGCTTTCAGGCTTAAAACGAACGAAAAAACTTCCGCAGTTCGCCGACCGTGGCGGACGGGGAGGCGGACGAACCTGCGCCTGGCGGGTAGGCGGCCGAAGCCGAGCCCGCCAGCAGACGGACGAACCCTCACCCTAACCTCTCCCTGGAGGGAGAGGAGTTAAGTGAACCCTTACCCGAACCTCGGCCGGCCAGGGAAGCGGGGTTGAGAGCAGATATGGCAGACATGAACGACTATCTGAACGCGATCGATCGCGACGCCTTGCGGGCGAAAGTCCGCAGTGCGACCCCGTTTCCGAATTTCTGCATCGACCATTTCTTGGCGCGGACTTTGCGCGGGAAGTCGCCGCCTGCTACCCGGATTTCGCAGCGGCCGTGAAGATGGGCCGCACGTTCGAGGCGGTCAACGAACGCGGCAAGGTGCAGATCACGGACGCGAATCGTTTTGCCCCGCCGGTCTTGAAGCTCAGCGAGCTGCTGTCCTCGCCCGAATTTCTCGAACTCTTGTCCTACGTGATGGATATCCCGCACCTGCTTGCCGACCCCGAGCTGATCGGCGGCGGAATGCATCAGACGGGCCCTCGCGGACACCTGGACGTACACGTCGATTTCAATTTCATCGCAGAACGAAATCTGCACCGGCGGCTGAACATCTTGATCTACCTGAACGAGGATTGGCGGCCCGAGTGGGGCGGGGCAGTGGAGTTGTGGGACCAAGACGTGCGGGAATGCCATCACTCGCTGTTGCCGATTTTCAATCGTTGCGTGGTGTTCGAAACGAGCGATATCAGTTTCCATGGAGTGACTGCGGTCAATTGCCCGCCCGACCGGCGCGGTGCCGTTCGCAGCCTATTACTACACGGCCCAAGCGCCGGCGCATTGGGACGGCAAGTCGCACAGCACGATCTTTCGTGCCCGTCCGAACGAGCGGCTCAAGGGAACGGTGCTGATGCCCATGGAGCGGGCCCAGCGCTGGATCAAGGGCACGCTGCGCAAGGCCGTTTTGCGTCTCAAGGGGCAATGACGGGGGCCGGCCGTGTGTCCAGGGCGGCGCGTCGGGCGGATATCCGCCGCATGACATGTGGACCCTAGACCCGGATCAAGGCCTGAACCCGGATCAAGGCAGACGGACCCTCACCCGGCCTCTCCCTGGAGGGAGAGGGGTTGAAAGCCAAGGTTATTCTTCGTCCGTCGCTGAGTCCGCGAGTGCAGGGCCACCTTGCGGCTCGCGCTTGAGCTGCCGCAGCACGCGGGCGGCGGTCCACAAGCCGACGGCGGCCAGAATCAACGGCGGCACGATGAATCGGCCGTGGGGGATCAGGCGATCGCCCAGCAAACTCGCCGCCTGGATGAACAGCCCGACCAGGATGAGGACTACCGTGTACTTGAGATCCTGGCCGAGCGGATAAACCCGATGTTTGGACAGCAGCCAGTGGATGACGGCGTGTCCGCAGGCGGCCCCCAGCGTCAGTCCGGCGATGAAGCCGGGCAGCCCGGCAAGTTGAAATCCGACGAGCGACAGCAGCAGGGAGGCGATGGCGCGGACCAGTTCGAAGATGGCGCCACCCCGGGTATCGGCCAAGGCGGGCAAGGCGCGATCGAGGGTGGCGCTGAGCACGCGCAGCCAGATCCAGCCGGTCAGATAGACGGTGATCCAGCCGGCTGGGGCATAGCGGGCGTCGTAACACAAGTGGAAAAAATGAGGCGACTCGAAGCCGACGACGAGCACCAAGAACATCGCGATGGGCAGCAACATGTCGCGGGCGCCGTGCAGCCGCCGCCAAAACATCACGCGAGATTCGCGCAGTTGCTTGGTCAACAGCGAAAACAGCACGCCGTGGCAAAGAGTCGATATCAAGGCCGAGGGGATGAGTGCGATTGCCAGCCCCACGCTATAAATGCCGAGCTCGCCGATCGGGATGAGTTTGCCCAGCATCAGGCGGTCGGCCTGCGTGGCGCAAAACGTCGTGATGGTGCTGAGGAATATCCACTTGCCGAAATGGAACAAATCGTGACGCGCCGCGGCGTCCCAGGCCAGGCGATTGCGCGGCCCGGCAAAAATCGTATGGCTGCACGCCAAGATGAAAGCCGAAGAAACCAGGCTGCCCCCCAGCAAAGCCCAGACGCTGGGGGCCAGCCAGGCCCAAACGCACATGACGGTGGCGCCCAGCAGGGCGGTGCCAATTTCCAGGCCGGTCAAGAGTCCGATCCGCAGATGGCGGCTGGCGGTGGCCAGCGCCGTCGAATTGAAACCGGCGAGCAAGGCGGCCGCCCCGGCAACCGGCAGCAGGGAGGCGAAGAGCGGCTCGCCATAGAAGGCTGCCAGGGGGACGGACAGCAGGCAGCAGGCGAGAAACAGCAACATCCCCCGACCGACCTGGATCGTCCAGGCCGTGTTCAAGAAAACGGGATCGTCGCCGCGTCGGTTCTGAATGATGCTGGGTCGGATGCCGACATCCGAAAACATCGCCAGTCCGGTGAGGACCGTATTCACCAAGGCCATGATGCCAAAGGCGCTGGGAAACAACAGCCGGGCCAGCACGATGTTGCTGGTCAGGCGAATGATCTGCCCGACGACATAACCGCTGGTCGCCCAAGCGGCTGCGTTGATCGTGGGGCGGGACAATGCTCCGCGGGCGTTGCCCAGATTGGACCGCAGGCTGAACGGCGAGGCCGGCTTGGGCGGAGGCATTTCCTGTGGAAGCGTGGCCTTCACGTGTGCGCAAATCCGAAGGTATTTTCGCCAAAGGGCGAACGAAAGAATCGACCCGTCGCTGCCGGAAATCGGCCCCGACACGCCGATTTCTGGCCCTGCCGGCCGGGTTCATCCGTTGCTTGTGCTGCCCCGTGAAACATCGCGAGATCGCTCGAATTATAGGTTATCGCTCACAGGTCCACACCGCTAGCCAGGGGGGTAAGAGAGCCGGGGCAAGCGCCCGCACGGGACGAACTGCCAGGCGTCGATTTCCCAGGCTCGCTGCGGCCGACGCTGCGAAGAATCAAAATCCCTCACGTTGCATTTTCAAGGAAGGCCGGCCGAGTCGGACCACCGCACTTGGCGGAACAACCGCCCCCCCATAAGGATTTATTTTAAACCAAATCTTCCGCCTTGTCTCCCCCTGTGAAGTTCGGAGGAAGCAAGGGGCGTTAGCAGATTTCGGGTGGCCCGGTCTTTTCAACCGGATTGCTGCTCAATCCGAGACTTGGGTCGGGCCGGGGGGGCCGAATACCCGCTGGGGAAGTGATTGACGAATCGGTAATGCGCAATTCTAAATAGAGACATCAAGTCCGCGGAGCGCTTAGCCGGAACAGCACTTTGCGAATTGCCTCGGTTTTTGAGCTGCCGCGCTGCGATTTCGCTGTCGATCCAATTCGTCGGCGAAACGCAGCGGCAGACGCTTGCGGACCGCCAGAGTCGGTCGAAGCGTACGAAGGCTGGGGCACGTCAGCGATGCGAATTTTCTACTTCAGCAATTCGACCGCCTTGCCTGGGCGTTTCGCCAGCGCAGCGGTTGCGCCCGCTGTTTTGACGCCCAAATGATATCATCCGGCCCAAATCATGGCCCGCGACCGAACAACATGAGTACTTCGAGATCCGACGTGGAATCGCCCTCAATGCCCCAGGCGCTTGGGACCGAGCGTTGCCCAATGTGCAATGGCGAGGCGATCCTCAAGACGACGATGCCGATCGATGCGAAGACGTTCCAGCCGACCCCGCATGGGAAAATCTACCACTGCTCGACTTGCGGAGCGGGATTCGTGCATCCGCGTCCGTCGCCAACGGAAACCGAGCATTTCTATGAATTGGATTCGTACTACACCAACGGCGTCTCGCACATGGTGGAAACCGGGCCCCCGGGTTTCAGTTCTCGACTGCGCATGCACCTGGCGTGGCGGCTGGATGCAAGCCAGCCGCTGTTCGATCTGATCTGTGCGGCCCTCGAGCCCAAGGCCCGCATTGTGGACATCGGCTGCGGCGGCGGGGTGTTGCTGGGGCAGTTGAAGGAGCTCGGTTTTGACGTTGTCGGCGTCGAGCGGAGTGCGCACACCTTGACGCTTTCTGGTCAGCCAACTTATGTGCTGGAGGGGTCCGCCGAGAGCCTGCCGGATTCACTGCGACTGGGATCCTACGACGGCGTAGTGTTCTCGCACGTTCTCGAGCACTTGTGCGACCCGATCGCCGCGCTGCGCACTGCGGCCGCGTTGCTAAAACCTGCGGGACTTCTGTTTTGCGAAGTGCCGAACAACGAATCGCTGATCGCTCGGCAATCGGGTCTTTCGTGGGAGAATCTCGACATCCCGCGGCATCTGAATTTCTTCAATGAATCGTCGCTGGTGGCGCTCGCGCAGAGTGCCGGCCTTGAAGTCAGCCGGACGTATTTCAGTGGCTATTGCCGTTACTACACCGACTCGTACATCGCCACCGAGCAACGGATCTTCGACCAGCTGGCGAATGGTTCGCGCGAGCCGATTTCGGCGAAAAGAAATTCGCACATGCGTTGCTGGAGCCTGCTCGCCAAAACCGCGTTTGCAACGCCCTGGGAAAAGTATGACTCGGTGGGGATCATCGCCCGCCTGGCATGATCCGCACGAGCAACTGCCCGCGAGCAGCGATCCGCCGCGAACCATAAAGCGAATCGTCTTGTCCAAGAGCCGCCTGGCGGACGGTTCACGAGCAGCCTTGCGGCCGCCTACTGGAAGGCGGCTAGCAACGCGGGCGGGATGAAATGCGACTGTCCCGACGGCGGAAACGCTCCACCGCCAATTCCCAGACGAATTGAGCTTGGCGCCAAGCCAGGGTCGCCACTCGCCGCGCGCGAACTCCAAGTTAATCGCCCCGCCCTGGCAGCCAGCCTTCCTGGGCGGGGCAGCAAGCCGCCACGGCCGTGCCCTAGCAGCCCGTTGGAAAATTCCCTCGTGGCATTTTTCAACCTCGCCAAGCTCTGGGCAAAGCCCTTGGCGAAAGCGCAAAATAATAATTTGCGTTGTTATTTTGGCATCGCATCCCTGCGATTGACGCAGCCTATTGAATACTTCAACGGGCTGCTCGGACGGCCGGCACAAGCCTCTCTGGCCCCATGAGGAATTGGCCAATGGCAACGATTGTGCCGGCCGGAACAGGCCGCCCAGGCTACGGAAATTCGACCCCGGGGCGCTCGCATGCTCAAGGGTTAAAGTGTATTATCGTATGCTACTTGTCGAGGACGTTTCTGTCTGGCGATGCTTCTGTACACGCGCAAATCTTCCTCCTATGGGACCGACAAAGCCGCTCATTCTCTTGGGTGATGACGACCCAGACCTGGTGGCTGCGCTTCAATCGCAGATCACCCATTGGGGCTTTGGCTTTGCGGCCGCCTTGAATAAAGGAGAATTGTTCGAGCGGCTGCAGGAGGGCCGGCCGGCACTTATCTTGCTGGACTTGCAGTTTGGCAAGCATGACGGGTTGGACGTTTACGCTCAACTTGTGCAAAAATACCCTTCTATTCCCGTCGTTTTTCTGACGGCCTACGGTTCGATCGACACGGCCGTGTCGGCGATCAAGCTGGGCGCCTACGATTATCTCACCAAACCGCCGGATTTCGTGCGGTTGAAAATGATCTGCACCCATGCGGTGGAAAGATACGTATTAAGTGAACGGGTGGAGCGCTGGGAGCAGCTCGCCGAATCCCAGGCGAGTCATCAGCAACTGCTGGGCAACAGTCCGTTGATCCAGTCGTTGCGATCCACGATCGAGCAAGTTGCCCCCACGGCGGCGACCGTTTTGATTGTCGGAGAGAGCGGCACGGGCAAGGAGCTGGTGGCTCGCGAAATCCATGCCCGCAGTGGGAGGAATGGCCTGTTCGTCCCAGTGAATATGGGGTCGCTGCCGCCGGGATTGGTGGAAAGCGCGCTGTTTGGACATGACCGAGGCGCATTTCACGGGTGCCGACCGGACGCAAAAAGGCTGGTGCGAGTTGGCGGACGGTGGCACGCTGTTCCTCGACGAAATCGGCGAGATGGAATTGAACTTGCAACCGAAACTGCTGCGATTCCTGCAAGAGCAGACGGTGCAGCGCGTGGGCGGCGGTATTTCGCAGCGGGTCAATGTGCGGATTCTGGCTGCGACGAACCAAGACCCCGCGGAGATGGTGCTCAGCGGTCAGTTGCGCGAGGACCTGTATTACCGGTTGAACGTGTTTCCGATCGACGTGCCATCGCTGCGCCAGCGGCGCGAAGACATCGCGATGATTGCGACGGCTATCTTGGAGCGAACCGTAGCCAAAAACGGCACGGCCTCCTGCTTTCTGAGTCCGGAAATTCTGGAGATTCTCGCGCAGAACGATTGGCCGGGCAACGTTCGCCAACTCGAGAATGTGGTGCAAAGACTGGTGATCGTATCGAAGGGGGGCGAAATCGGGCCCGAACTGCTGCCCCCGGAGTTGCTCAAGTCGGTGCCGCGGCCGATTGCCGTGCAGGCGATGCCCCACAACGACACGCTCACGGTTTTCGAACATGTGGAGAAGCGGGCCATTGAAGATGCCCTGCGAAAGTCAGGTGGCAATGCCGTCAAGGCAGCGGAGCAATTGGGCCTTGGTCAGGCCACGATTTATCGCAAGATCAGGCAATACGGAATTGCCCGCAAGACATTCGGCTCGGCAAAAATCCGCGGTGACGCGAATGGTGTCCGTTCGGAATCGGACACGGCCACCGATGCGGAACGTTGATGATTGATCGTACGTTGGTCGACCCATCGCGCCATAAAAAATCGAGATCGAATCCATGGATTCCCCAGCGACTTCCCAGCCCCCTCGTTCGCCAGCGCCGCCGCCGAACGAAGCACGACCGGTCGGAGGCTCCGCTGCGCGAGCCGCATGGGGCAATCGTCTGGCCGAGAACAAATACTCCCTTCTGGTCGCGCTGTTCGCGGCGATCGTGTTTTGCTGGTCCTACTGGCCGACGCTGTGCGAATTGGTCGATACTTGGGACTCGAATTCCGATTACTCGCACGGCTATTTCGTAGCTCCGCTGAGTCTGTGGTTCCTCTGGCAGCGGCGGGGCTCGTTCCCCGCTGGCCAACTGAAGCCTGCCTGGATGGGACTGACGCTGATTTTGCTGGTCGGAGTGATCCGCGTGGTTTGCGACGGTTTTACATCCCCCAAGGCGATAGCTGGACGATTCCGCTGTGGATCGGCGGCGCCTGCTGGCTGTATGGCGGCCTGCCACTTGTTCGCTGGTCGTGGCCGGCGATCGGGTTTCTTTGGTTCATGTGCCCGCTGCCGGGGACGCTGGAAATTTTCCTGAGCTCGCCGTTGCAACAGCTGGCCACCAGCACGACGACTTGGATCTTGCAATGCATGGGGCTCCCGGCGCTGGCCGAGGGCACGACGATTCTGCTCGACGAGAACACGCTGGAGGTGGAACGGGCGTGCAGCGGCTTGCGCATGCTGGTGGGCATTGCCGCGGCTTCCGTCGGCTTCATCCTGCTGGTTCGTAACTCGAAATGGATCAATTACGTCTTGCTGGCCAGCTTGATCCCGATCGCCTTGATCGCCAACACGGTTCGATTGGTGATCACGGGCCTGGTGTTCGAATTCTGTTCCAACGAAACGGCACGACATTTCGGACACGACTTCGCCGGCTGGATGATGATCCCGCTCGCCCTGCTGCTGTGTGTGGCGCTGGTCGTGGCGCTGCGGCGAGTTGAAAGCGCGCGGCGCGGCGATCGGCCCTGGCGGCCGATGCGGCTGGTCAGCGGTGCGATCGTGGTGGCGACGCTCATTCCGGCGGCCGCTCTCTGGCACCGCTATCAAGTGCAACGCCAGGCCGCGACCTTTCTCACGCGGGCCGGCGCATTGGTGGCCGAAGAGAAATGGGGTCAGGCCGTCGATTATTTCAACCGTTATCTGCTGACCCGACCGGACGATCCGACGGCGGTCGTGGAATTGGCGCTGGCCTACGACAAGTCGGCGGGCGATTGGTGGCAAAAGCTGCCGCGCCATGCAGTTGGTGCAAAACGCGGTGAAATTGGCCCCCGAGCGATTTGACTTGCGACGCCGCGAGGTGGAACTGAATCTCGAAATGGGCGATTCCGCGAAGGCGGCCGAACGAGCCGCGATCTTGATCGGCGGACCGCCCCTGGGACCGGAACTCACCGCGGCCGATCGGGCCGTCGCCTTGAAACTCAGGGCGAACGCCATCGTGCGGCAGTTTGCCGACGAGGACCAAACGGAAAGCGTTCCCTGGCAGGATACCGCCGACGCGCTCATTGCCGCGATTGCCGAAAACCCGTCCGACATTTCGCTGGCGATGGAGCTTGCGAGAGTCTATCGCCTGCGCCTCAAAGAGCCGTCGTTGGAAGAGCGCATCGTCCTGGCCGACACGACCGTCGACCAGCTGGTCGAGCGGAATCCCGATTCTGCCAGCGCGTGGCTACAACGATACGTGTACCGCCGAAGCTACCCACGAACCGACGATCAACAACCCCCGGCAGCCCCGGACGACGCTGACTTGGAGCAGGCGTTGCAACTTGCGATCGCCGATAAAGGCCAGCCTCACACCGACGTCTGGTTGGTTGCGTCCGGCCGGGAAGGCGAGCGTAACGATTTCGCCAAAGCCACCGAGTACGCCCAGCGCGATTGACGGATCACCCGAGGATTTTCGCGGATACCTGCAACTTGGCAATCTCAGGCTGCGTCAGCCTGAACCGGCTTCGCGCGACGAGATCATTGAAATGTGGACTCAAGCGCTCACCAAACTTGGCATCTCGCGATTCGCCTTGTCGTTGCCGCTGGCGGAACTCCTGACATCGGCAAACCGCGGCAATGAGGCCGAGGAACTCTTGACCTCGCTGAATAAAGATCTGCAATTCCTCAGAGAGCCGGAACGAACTCGAGTCCGCGCAAGAATCACTCTCTTGCGCCAAGGCCAAGGCTGTCGCCGGCGCTCGTCAGGAAGCTACGGCCCTGCTGACCGGCTTGCTGAAGTCGAACGCGCGCGAGCACGTCGCCGAACAATCGCGACGCAACGCTGGCCGATGCCTGGGGTACGTTGGGGAGCCTCTATTTTGCGGACGGCGACCTCGACCAGGCGGCTGACGCCTTCCGGAACGCGGCCCGCTCGGGCTTCAATCCGGACCAGTATGGGCTCGCACTCGCACGCGCCTATCAATTGGCGGGCCGTAACGATGAAGCCGTTGCGATTCTGCGCGACGCCGTTACCAGGAAAGAGGACGACCCAACGACTCAATTGAGTTTGGCGGAAGCCTGCCTGGCCAAGCAGCTATCGTTGCCCAAAGGGCAACGAGACTGGAGCGAATTCGCTCGTGCTGTCGACCTGGCCGCCAAGACGCAGGCGAATGCTGTTTCCATCGCTCTGCTGCGTGCCGAACATGCGGCCGCAGTCGGCAGCCTGCAGGATGGAATCAAGATCCTCGACGCGGCGACGAAGCAGACGACGGACTCGCCGGCGCTATGGAAGGCTTTAGCGAGCGTTCAAGCTCGCAACCAGAATCTGCCGGAGGCGGAGCGGGCGGCGGCCGAGTTCAAACGATTGAGCGGCGACGATTCATTGCAACCGCTGTTGCTGCAGGCTTCGATTCTCGCGCAGGCGGGTCAGTTCGACCAGGCGAAGCAGCTTCTCGTCTCCGCCATGAGCGGTGCGGCGCCGGAACGACAACTTGAGATCAAGCGACAGCTCGCCGAGTCATGCCTGCGGTCAGGACAGCGTTCAGAAGGCCGCAAACTATACGCCGAACTGGCCGATGCGAATGAGCACGACCTGAAACTCGCCATCCTGGCGGCGCAATTGGCCTGGGAAGACCGCGATCGGCCGGACCTCGATCGCTGGTCCCAGCGATTGCAAACGCTCGAGGGCAGCACGGGGACGCACTGGCACGATTTTCGCGTGCGAGCTTTGCTCGGATCCTCAGGTCGTGTGAGCCAACAGGACCTGCGCGAAGCGACGCAATTGCTCAAGGAGATCGAAGAGTTGCGACCCAATTGGCCTCAGCTCTATATGCTGCGCGGGTTTGTCGCCCGACTTCAGGGAAGAACCCACGATGCAATCGACGCATTCAATAATGCCATCCAGTTCGGCGATAAATCGGTGAGCACGTGCGAGCAACTGCTGGAACTGCTGCAGCAGGAGGGGCGGTTTCCCGAGGCGGCACAAGTTCTCGCTCGTGTGCGAGAAATCGTTTCCTCGTCCGATCGATTGACGGCTGCCGCGATCCCCGTTCTCCTGCGGACGGGAGAGGTCGCCGAAGCCCTGCAACTGGCGGAGGACCGGGTGCGGCTCAATCCGAAGGCCGCCGTAGGATTTATGCGGTTGGGAACGACGCTCGTGATTGCCGCCGAATCCGATGCGCCAAACAGCAAGAAGTATCAAACGCGCGCCGAGAAGTCGTTCAAGAAAGCTGTCGCCCTGGATCCAGCGAATGTCCAGGCGTGGCTGGCGCTGTTGCAGTTTTATGCCCGCACGGTGAATGACCAGCAGAAAGCGCTCGCCGCGCTGCAGGAATTCTCCAACAAGTCCGATCTTCCGCCGGGGAAGAAGGCTCTTGTCCTGGCGCAAATCTATGAGTCGATCGGTCAGTATCTGCGAGCGGGCGAGGAATATGCGACTGCGGCGAGCATTCAAGATCCGGGAAGCACGTCGAGCGACCAGGCACAGGTGCTGGAGCGGGCCGCTCGGTTCTATTCCAGTCGCAGCCCATCGATCGCCGAGCAATACTGTCGGCGGGCTTTGCAGCTCGCGCCTGAATCCCTGGCGGCAAGGACGATGCTGCTCACGGTGCTTGCCGAACGTGGCGGCGAAGCGGAAATGAAGGAAGCATTCGGGTTGTTGAAGCAATTGACCGACAGTGGTTTCGATCCGACTCAGGCGCGGCGATTCGAAATACGCTTGTTGATGCGGTGCGCAAGCAAGACGACCTGGTACGAGCCCGCAAGCTGCTCGAGGGAATGGTGGACGACGAACAAGCCACTTACGAGGAACGGGTTCGCCTCGCCACCCTGTATGAGAAGGACAATCGTATTCAACCCGCTTATGAACAATACTCCCAAGCCGTAGCGCAGCGATCCGGCAACATGGC
Organism: uncultured Planctomycetia bacterium; assembly: GCA_963699445.1. Taxonomy (GTDB): domain Bacteria; phylum Planctomycetota; class Planctomycetia; order Pirellulales; family PALSA-1355; genus CAWCAX01. The sequence continues at coordinate 819,459 of CAVOTX010000005.1, read as the reverse complement.
TGTGCTAACCGCCTTTATCACTTTTTTGCAAAACCACGTTGCCGACAGCCCGTTTTTTGCGAAGCGGGCAGCCGAGGAAATCGAGGCGCTGGAAAGCGCGTCTGCGACGCCAATGCTCGGGTTGCGGTTAAGATTAATGGGGCTCAGATTGGCGTCCGAGGAGTCCGATTTCAACCTGGCAGCCCAGCAAGCCGTACAAACTTTCTTTGAGAAACGATTCCCTAAAAAGGCTGCCGAGGCGGAGCGGAGCAGATGGCTGAGGGGCCTGTTCGGCGTCCTGCTGACGGAAAATCTGGCCGAAACGATCGTGTGGTTCTGTGAATCCGACGCCTTTCGCGCCGTGCCTAGACCACAGTTGGCGACCGGCCTCGCCAGAGCCGAGGTGGCCGCAGGCAAAAATGAATCCGCTCTGGAACCGTTTCTGAAGTCGGTGCTCAAACAGGCCCCGGACGATGTGGAACTGTTGCTCGCCATGGGGACCCTGCGGCTGATACAGCAACAGGGCCCGGATGCCGTGAAACTCTACCGGCAGGTGCTGAAAATCGAACCCGAAAATCTCAGGGCGCTGAACGACTTGGCGTTTGCTCTCTCGGAACAAGACGCCAAGTCGCCGGAACCTTTGCAAGTGATCGAAGAGGCGGTGCGGATTGCCGGCCGCAAGCCTAATTTGCTCGATACCTGGGGAATGGTGCTCCTCCGTCGGGGCGAGTCCAAGGCGGCCCTGGAATTGTGCGAAGAATCGGTGCAACTGTCTGCGCCGGATCCGGTCAATTACCTTCACCTGGCCTCGGCCTATTTTCATGCCGGCAAGAAAGAATCGGCACGGGCGTCGTTTGCGCTGGCCCAGTCGATGCAACTTTCCGGTTCGCCGCTCACCCCCGGCGAGCACGCGGCCCTGAAGGAGCTTACAGACGCGTTCGGACAGATCGAGTAAGCGAGAGAAAGGTATTATGAAGACAACCCGGTTTTCGAACCCGTTCGTCATGGCCACGGCCCTGGCGGTGGCAACGATCGTTCCCGCAGTCATCCAGGGACAGTTTTCGAATCGCTGGGGTGCTCCGCCGGATCTGATCGCGGCAGCCCAACGACTGAATGAGATCCCCGACCATTTTGGGAATTGGATCAAGGTGGCCGACGGGAAAGTTCTCACAGATACCGAGGCGCTGATACTCCATGCCTTCGCTCACAGCAGCGGCACGTACCGCAATCAACTGACCGGCGAGCGGGTCGAAGTAATCATGACGGTTGGCCCTGCAGGCCCAATCGTCCGGCATAATCCGGAGTTTTGCTATGAGACTCGCAACGCAATCCACATCGGCGATTCGACGGCATTAAAAATAACGACGGCCGATCAGGTCGACCATTCTTTTCGAGACGTCCGCTTCCAAGCGCCGAACGCGTTGTCGAGTGAATTCGAGATCGCCTACGGCTGGAGCAATGGCGGGCCGTGGAGTCGACCGAATTTTCCTCGCATTGACTTTGGCGGAGATACGTTGATTTACAGTCTGCAGCTGTTTTCCGAAGAGATGACACCCGAGGAAACGCGCGCGGCATTTACAGCATTCCTGAAGGAATTCTTGCCCGCGATTCAGTCCGTCGTGCTGGCCCCTTCCGGCGCCCAGTAAGTGTTCTGCAAACGATCCGGCCGCTGCAATATGCCGCCGTGGCGGACAACAGGCGATCTTTCCCGCGACTTGGGACTACTTGTACTCGATCAGTCGCGACTTGCCACGGCGCAAACGGTTGCCGAAGTATCTTAGCGCCCCGACAATTCCGCAAACTTGCCCAACAAGATCATCGCGGCATATTGAGCCGCAGGCCGCAGGGAATATCCTCGCGCCAGTTGCTTCCGCAGAATGCGGCACCATTGCAGCCCGTAGCCTGCTGACAGCAGTGCGAGAGCCCCATAGGGATTCACGAATGCCAGGGCCAACGCCGCCGCCGGCAGTGCCAATGTCCAGAACACGAGCGAACGCAGGATGATCCGTCCGTTGGCGCTCAAATGGTTTTGCTGTCGGCACGTCAGTTCCGCAGCCGCATGACCGGAGCGGACCATCCGCCGCCACCACTGGCCAAATCGCGTGATCGCAGCGTCATGGATCGTCATTTCGGCGTCCAGCCGCATGATCTGCCAGCCGCTCGAGGACCCGAGAGCACAATTCGGGCTCTTCGCCCGCGATCATGTCGGCGGCGAATCCATTCAGATCTGTGAACGCGGACGCACGCATGAGGAAGTCGCCCCCGCACCAGGTCGCTTCCCCCACCGGCGTGTCCCACTCCATGTCACACAGCCGATTGTAGATGGATTGCTCGGGAAATCGCTCGCGCCGCCGACCGCAAACGATCGCGCAGCGCCTCATGCGACCAAGAGAACTGGCCGGCTGTGCGCAGCCAATCGCCCACGACTTCACAATCGCCATCGACAAACTGCACCAGATCCGTGTTCGGAGCGAACTTCATGAGTTCGTCGAAACCCGCATTGCGAGCCCGGGCCGCGGTGAAGGGACGCGAAAGGTCCAAGTTGAGCACATGAACCCGCAAGGTTCGAGCCATCTGAACGCTGCCGTCCGCAGACCCCGAGTCGACATAGACGATATTCGGCAGGGCCCCCGAGAGCGACTCCAGGCATCGTCGCAGTCGCTCGCCTTCATTGCGGCCAATCACGACCACTCCGATCTGCGGCTCGGCATGGCTGCTTGCGCCGGCAGGACAAAGCTCCACCGCACCAGCGGGAGCGCAGCCAGCGTGCGCGGACTCAAGGTCTTGCGGAAGCAGCGACGACATTGCCCACTTCGCCTGGATTAGGATTGACCGGTCCGGCTCCCGGAGAGCCGACAAATCGCGTGACCCGCGGTCCGGTGGAAAATGCAGAGACATTCACGTGCAGGGATTCAACTTATCGGGCACTTGTTCCCAAGCTGTCGTGCGGGCGACCAACGCGGTAGCACCAGCCGCAAACCGCGCCAACATGCCGAGGGGGCAACATCCGACACAAATCATCGCCCGCATTAGTTGTCTAATATCTCGACGCGACGCTTTGCCAAATGGGGACCGGGCACTGCCGCGTCGCGATTCGTGCTGATCCAAGTTCGTTCGCGATTGGTCCAAAAACCCAAATACAGGGGGATCTTGGCACCCACGTACCACGGCACGGCAAACAAAGTCGACAGCGGAAGCCACTTACGGGCGAAGCCGATCCAACCCACCGTGATCGCACAGAGAACGATGGCGCCGGTCGCCGCCATCAGCAATGCCGGGACCCAAGATTCGAACAAAAGACCGACAAGCACCGACAACGTCAGGGTCACTCCCCAGACAGTTACGAGCATCGACAGCGGAGGAATGAAAATGTCGAACATCATGCCGAGTGCCGCCAGATTGCCGGAACGAAGCCCTCTCCAAAACAACCTGGGCGTCTGCGACAAGATCGTCGCCATGTGCCCATGCTCCCAACGTTTACGCTGGCGGTGCACAGCTTGTCGCTGGCTCGGCAAAAGAGAGCGGATTTCACCGGCAGGACAAAACAGCGGCGGGAACCCGGCCAGACACAGGTCGACCGAGAGTTGCATGTCCTCGACGATATTGCCGTCAGCAAGCGAGAATCGTTCCAGCACCCGCCAGGGAAAAGCCATCCCCGATCCACTCAGCAGACAAGGAAGCCCGAGGCGCGAGAGCCCAAGCGGTCGCACGAAATTCTTGACGAAAACCGCCAAGGCGGAAACCAGGTCCGTCGGCCGTGGCTCCGGCGGCGGCAACATGCAGTAGGCACCCTGTGCCGGACGTTGCGTGGCGGCCGATTGTCGGATCAAAATGTCCAGGCACCCGGGTCCGAGCAGGCAATCGGCATCCACCACGACGACTACTTCCGGGGGCCGCTCTCGCAGCCAGCGCACACCTTCATCCAACGCAAATCCCTTGCCTCGGCGCTCGGTGTCGTGACGCTCCAGCACATGCGCCTGCTCTTCGCGCGCAATGATTGCCGTCGCATCCGTACAGTTATCCGCAACGACCATCAATCGATCACCCGCCGCAAGTTGCGGCCGAATCGATCGCAGCGACTCGCCAATGACCGCGGCCTCGTTGTGGGCAGGCACAATGATCGCAGCGGATGGCCGCGTGCCGGCAATCGGGTTCCGATGGTCGCGAACCGCAAACAGCGCAGCCACGCATTCGACCCATAGCACAACCGACGCGACAATCGTCGGAACTGCCAAGGCAATGACAAAAAATGTGGCGAAAGCAGCCATGCGTCCAATCCGCAGCATCCCCTACGGGACGGTTCTCGTTATCCGACGACGCCCAACACCGGAGCATCCAAATCCATCAACTCTTGCAATGCGTGATAGTTGTGACGGGCGCGTCGTTTGCCCTGCGACGCGGTGAACAAAATGCCGTCTGAGCGTGCCGCGAGCATTTGCAGGTCGGCACTCTCCGATGCTGGTGGGGCGCTAACCAGCACCATGCTGTAACGCCGCCGACATTGCTCGAGAAAATCGGTCATTCGCCGGGTTCCGAAGCACTCGCGCGGGAACTCGCGCTCTCCGGCAGGTATGCAATGCACTCTTTCGCACGTGGGAGTGGTTACCAGCGAAGCAAAGTCCAACGATTCGTCGCGCAAGAAATCCGTGATTCCCAATGCGGCCGCTGGCTTGCGGGCGGCAACACCGTTCGCGGTCGTCGCTGCAGCTCGATGTTCGTTGTCGCTCTGCTCCGAAACGGTCATGTAACGCGTTAGCAACAGGTCGCGCCCAGCCGTTGTCGAGATGCCCATGTCAACGATCAGGACGCGTTCTTCCCGATCAGCGAAACATTCCGCCAGCTGGCAAATGACGCCAATCGGCGAATCGGCAGGGTCCAGGGGGCTGAACAAGATCACGGACCCGGCGTTGGGAATGAACTGTTGAATTCGCAGCGCCAGAAGCCGCAGCTCCTCTTTGCCGGAAACGGACAGACCGGGTTGCGTGGAAACGAGGCTGCCTCGAGACATGCGTGCGAGCACGGGCAATCCGAACCGGCGGGCGGCCGCATCCGCCGCGGTGCCGCGACTCGACAGAAACTCCCAGCCGATCACCGGAATCATTAGAATCATCATGGATGCGGAAAAGATCACCACGATTCGCTTCAACCAATTCGGCGCGACTTCTTTCGCCAGCGTCGCCGGAGAAACGATCGTGAACTCCCGCACTTTGCATTTTTCCAACTGCCGACTACCCGCCAACTGGGCGGCGATCTCGTCCTGCATCTTCTCTGCCTGACGCACCTCATCGATCAACTCGAGCGGTTCGTTTCCATGCATCGTTGGATCGGCAAGACGCTTCTGCTTCTCCTCCAGCCGAGCCTGAATGTGACTCACCTCGGCCGCCTTGGCCGCCGCGGCAAATTCGGCGTCTCGGATTTTGTCGTCGAGGACCTCAGTCCGCACTTCGATGCGCTCGAGGGTCTTCTGGTCTTTTTCGCTCAGAGAGGACTTGGCCCCCTCTTTTTCGCTCCCAGAGGACTTGGCCCCCAGCGAACGCAATTGCTCTTGGTAAGCCCGCAGATCGAGTTCATCTTCCGCGACACTCTCGGTCATTTTCTCCAGTTTGGCCAGCGCTTCCGAGAGCTGCGTATGCCCCTCCGAGCCGGGGAGATGATAAGCCATGGTTGTCGCGTGCTTGGTTCGCTTCGACTCCAGCAATAATTGCTTGGCTTGCACCAACAATTGCCCGCGCTGGGCCTGCAGACCCTTGAGCTGAGACTGCAGACCTGTCAGCGCGACCTGGGCCCCATCGAGCGCGTTTTCGGTCAGTGCGACGCCACCCACGAGACTTTCCGCAGTCCTCGCGGCATCCGACCTGGGGTTATTGGCCCGAAATAATGCCACTTTGTCGCGGGCATGCTCCAGCCTGGCCTGATTTGCCAGCAGGCTCCTTTCCAGATCACGGCAGAAATTCGCCAGCGTTAGTGCCCGTCGTTGAGCCACTTCATCGACAAAGGTCTCCAGCAGATCGTTCAGAACGCGTTCACCGACTTCGGAGTCTTCCCATTCGAAGGATACATCGATCAATTCGTCGGTGACCTTGACGTCGATCTGCTTTCTTAAATGTTCCATCGAGGCGTCAAGGTTGTGTTTGACGATCAGCGGGGCCAAGAGCTTGTTACTGACCAGCACCACGGCTTCCGACTTGGAGGTTGACTCGTTGTAGCCGCTCACCGAGGCCAGCGGCAAACCGGTATGGAGCACCGCACTGGAGTAAGTCCATTTTCCGAGCGGCGGAAATTGGCTGGCGATGCTGGCGGTAAAAACGCCGGCGGCGACGGCACAAAGTAGCAAAACCCACCAGCGTTTTCGCAACACGGTCGAGACCACGCTGTCGCGATTCGACTGCGAGACACTCAGCACCTGGCCCGATTGCATGACTGGTGACTTGACCATTCTCACGTCGTTGGATGCCATAGCAGAAATTACTCGTGGACTGAGATGTAGATTTGAATCGAGGGTATTCCGATGGACGTCGTCCGAGAAAGGCAATGTCTTGCTACGAGGGAACTATCTCAAAACCCGCGTTCTGATGAACTGCCGATGATCGCGGCGGAAGATCAGCCTGAAGGCGAGCTGCCGCAAACCGCAAAATTGTCCAAGTTTTCATTGTACCGTCCCGGAAGGCCCTAGCAAAGACGCAGCCAGACGATAGTTCGCTCGACAGCTGGCGGCGCAGATTGCAGCGACTCGGCCGGGCCAACCTACGGTTCGCTGCAAGATCAGCGAACCGGCCGAAACACGCCGCCGCCTCGCGCTGATCGGAATGATCCGACCTTTGATCGAGCGGAAGGTGCCGGTCGACCGGGAGATCCCGGTCGAGCAGGAAATGCCGCATATCGTCGGGTCGCTCGACGCCGATTGGCAATCGCGTCTTTTCAGCGCCGCGAGGTTTCTGCCCAGCCACCGGCGCGGACAAGACTCCTAGAGGGCCGCACAGTCCCCCGTCCACGCGGACCGTGCCGCGGGCGAATTTCGCCGAGGCCCCCTGGCGAGCGAACCGTTCGCAGTCTGCGCCTTCCAGTCGACTGCCTGCAGATCGTCGCAATGCTCGACGAGCACTGCCCAGACGGATTCCAGGATTCCGTCGGCCGCCCAGCGTCGAAACCAGCGATGAACCGTCGAGTCGTCGCCAAAATCTTCGGGCAGTTTGCTCCATTGGCAGCCCGTGCGGACCTGGTAAATGATTCCGTTCAAACAGGCGCGCCAACTGGCAGGCGGTCGACCAGTGCGTTTCCGAGGCCAATAGTCCAGCAAGATGGGTTCGATGATTGCCCAGAGCGCATCGTCGACTTCCCCAATCATATCGAATGTCTGCGTGCCGATGCGAGCCTCCTTGCTCAAAGTTCGCCAACGACTTACATCGACCGGTCAAGTTTCAGCAGCAGCGTCTTGAGGTCGCGGTCAATAAGCGCCCCGTCCAGAGAGGACTGCCGGAATGGTCTTGCCGATCAGTTTGACATCCAACCAGAGACTGCGATTTTGGATGTAGTCCAGGTCGAGGCGCACCTGGTCGCTGAACGGAAGATCGCCTCGCCCCGACACTTGCCAAATGCACGTTAGACCAGGCCTAACCAGCAGTCGGCGTCGATCTTCATTCGCGTACATGGCCACTTCGCTGGGAACTGCCGGCCGCGGACCGACGATACTCATGTCGCCGGCCAAGACATTCCAGAGTTGCATCAACTCATCGATGCTCGTCTTGCGCAGCAAACGTCCGATGCGAGTAATCCGCGGATCCTGCGGGATTTTGAAAGTGATGGAATCACCGTGGTGACTCTGATGCAGCAGCAGCCATTTGCGCTGATCGGCATTGGGCATCATCGTGCGAAACTTGACACACTTGAATTTGGTGCCATTCCGCCCGACGCGCTCTTGCACGAACAGAACCGGGCCATAGTCGTGGAGCTTGATGGCAATCGCCACCAGCACCAACAACGGCCACAACAAGGCAAAACCGACGATGGCGAGGGTAATGTCCAAGAAACGCTTGACCGTCTCGTAACCCAGCGCGGGCAGGTCGATGCCTTCAAGGAAGATCGTATCTGCTGGCAATTCGAATTCGTATTCCGGCGACATGTCACGCCCCCTCTCGTATCCAAGCGCCAGGCGTCCTGGCTGCGCGATTGCGAAACAGTGAAGTTCATCCAGTCGTTATTCGAAATCACACGTCGAACTACGCGTCGCGGCGATGCTTCCATGCCCTTCGTCCGTCGAGAATCTCAAGCGGTGCGGTGCGCGGGCGAGATCCGCGAGGTACGTCCTCGCCAGAAAAAATGCGTTGCGCAAATAGCGGACGGCCAGGCGACGCGGATCGCCCATCATCCGATAAGCCCATTCCAGCCCATTCGCCTGCAGCCAAGAGGGCGCTCGCGACACGGTTCCGGAGACAAAATCGATCGATGCACCAACTTGCACGCATACCGCCTGCAAGGCCAAATAGTGCTTTGCCAGCCACAATTCCCCCACCGGCTGACCCAAGGCGGCAAAGAGCAGATCGGTGCCGCTCTCCCGAATCTGCTCAACGAGCGCCAGTTCTTCGGCCTCGCTGAGCTCCGCCAACCGCGGGCAGGCAATGCCCGAAATAATGAGCTTGGGATACTGCTTCTGCAGCCTTTTCGCGGCTTCTGCGGCGACGCCAGGCTCGGCACCGAGCAAGAAAACGCGGTGCCCGCCGGCCGCAGCACGCGCCAAAGAGCCGGAAAGAGATCGGCCCCGGTGACCCGTTCCGGCAACGCCGGCGTGCGGGAGCGCGAAGCCCAAACCAGCGGCATTCCGTCCGCCAGCAGAAACGCGGCCTTCTTGTTTACGGCCTGCAAGCGAACGTCCCGCGAAGAAAGCATCGCATAGTTGAGGTTCGCGGTAATGAAATAGGCCGGCCGACCGCTATCGATCAGGCTCTCAACGGCGTCCAGAGCCTGCTCGTGAGTAAAGCACGCTATGCGCAGGCCAAATACCGAACAGCAATCGTCAAAAGCTGGCGCAAGACGCCGCTCAACACTGTCATCCTTAACCCGAGTCGGGGCCTCTTTGACGCTGCTCATTGGTCCGCAGAGATTAGGGTTGGTCTGGCGAAATACCCGAGGCGGGAAATGTTCCTGGTCCTCGGGGGAGCGATTTTCATGCCAATCCTGCTGTTATCACCGGCTTTTTATCGCTCCAAAGCTCCGTTCCAGCAACCAAAAGATATTAGCTGTGCTGTTCTTAATAGAAGTCCCACTTGTCGAACTCGATCTCAAAACTGCCTTTTTTCACCCCCCAGAGCCACCGCCAAGGGACCGATCGCACCGTCGAAAAACACCCTTCGCGTTCGGGCAGGACAAAAAAAATCTATGCGAGTCGTGGCCAGGCAATCCTCGAACGGAGTGCCAATCCTTATCATTTTGATGAATCTCCTTGGCGAGTTTTATCAAAATGGCTCAATAACCAAGCCTCAAGAGCAAGACCTGTCGATCTGGATTCTTGCGAAAGCGGAGTGAACCTCAGGTCGAATCCAGATCATTCAGCGACTCTTGTTCGGCCCTGAATTCGGCGGTTCAAATCGACTGAGCGGCGAGCAAGTCGATGGTCCAGGGCCGGAAGGTGCCGGGGCTTTCGGCCGCTCGCTCGCGCCGATGCGGCAACGGCCCCCGCGACCGGCCGTGGGGATTCCATCTCGCCCGTCGTGGCTCGACTTCTGCCGTTGCAGGGATGTCTTCAGGGGGCGAATTCCCCCGACGACCCCAGCACTTGAGAGATCGTCCAGCTTTTAAGTGATTGAGAACAGTGGCTTTGAGCGAAATGCGCGGCGAGTTGGCTTGTCGCTCGCCGCACGATAGCAGCGACCCGGGGCGGCCCCACCGCTAGCATCGCGTTATTGCCTTCAAACCAATGCACTTAAAAGCTGGACGATCTCTTGATGGACGGGATCGGCTTTGCCCAGCGCCGTGCATCCCTCGCCCTGACGCAGGCCGTCGCCGGAGAAACCAGGCCGCGGAAGGAAAGTGGTGCGTACCCAGGCCAGATGTGGGGGCCGTTGGTTCTTTCTCGGCTGACCGACAAAGTCGGAAAATTCGCCCCCAACTGCCGCCGAAACCCTAAACCAGGTCGAGTTCAGTCTGTTGAAAACATCTTGACGGCGGCCGTTTCGGGTGCTCACAATTGAAGGCATGAGCAAGCAACGGAACAGGGTCTTGCCGCTGGCCCGGTTCATCATGCGATTGGCCGGCGAGTACCTGCAACCCTATTCGTGTGCCAAGAGCCGGCATACGTTCACGCAGCCCCAGTTAATGACCTGCCTGATCTTGCGTGCCTACCTTAGGTCGACGTACCGCGGCGTGATCGAAGTCGTGCGAGCGTCGGAAAAACTGCAAGAAACAATGGGCCTCAGAAAGCTGCCGAACTACTCCACCCTGAAATACTTCGCCGACCGGGTCGGAACGACGGAAATCGTCGCTGCGATGCTGGGCGAAGCGGCAAAACGATTCAGGCAAGCATCAGAGCCGGTGGCTGTCGATTTGACGGGCCTCGACGTGGCCGCCGACACTTCTTCCTCGCCAACGCATCGTGGACGGCGGCGACGGAAATGCGTCAAGCTGACGATGGTATTGTTGTGCGGGTCGATGATGCCTGCTGGGATGGCCTCTGGCCGGGTGCCGTGCAATGACTTAACGGATGCTCTGGCTCCTCCAGTCAACCGGCTCGCCTTGCCCGAGACGGTGCTGGTCGGCACGCTATCGGGCGATCGCTGCCGCGGGGACGCCTAGATGACTTGTAGCGCAGGCGACGAGGGTAGTTCAGAGTCCGGAGGCGCACCGTCAGTGGCTGCGCTGATCGTCAACTATCGCACTGCGGCTCTGACGATTGACTGCTTGGGCTCGCTCGCCAAACTAAAAGACGAATTCACCAATCTCGTCGTGTACGTCGGAGATAATCAATCGAATGACGAGTCGCCGGCTCAGATTCAGGCGGCGATCACGAACAATGGCTGGGGCGACTGGGTAAAACTCGTCAAACTCGAGAAAAACGGCGGGTATTCCTACGGGAACAATGCCCTGGTTCGCTTGTCGCTGAGCTCGGATGCTCCGCCCGATTTTTTCTGGCTGCTCAATCCCGACACCATTGTCCGGCCGGGCTCGCTGCGGCCTCTGATCGAATTTATCCGCGGTCGGCAAAGGGTGGGAATCGTCGGCAGTCGACTGGAGGACCCGGATGGGACTCCTCAGCAATCGGCCTTCCGCTTTCCAGGAATCCTGAGCGAGTTCGAGGCGGCAATGCGTCTGGGCCTGCTCTCGAAATTCTTGGCCAGATTCGTCGTCGCGCCGCCGCTGCGGCTCGAGGATCACTCGACGGATTGGGTGGCAGGGGCCAGCGTGCTTGTGCGCGGGAAGTGTTCGAGACGGTGGGGTTGTTGGACGAAAGCTTTTTCCTCTACTTCGAAGAGACCGATTTCTGCCTGCGAGCACGCCGTGTCGGCTGGGTTTGTTGGTATATTCCAGACAGTCGCGTGGTGCATCTTGTCGGACAGAGCACGGGCGTCACCGGCCACGAGAACGCCGCCCGGCGACTGCCCAAGTACTGGTTTGAATCGCGGCGCCATTTTTTCTTGAAAAACTACGGTTGGTTGCGAACCTTCCTGGCCGACTTGGCCTGGACCCTCGGCTATGCGATCTATCGCGTGCGCGTGGCGGTGCAGCGGAAGACGACGCGAGAACCCCCGCATCTTTTCGGTGACTTCGTGCGGTTCAACTTTTTTCGTGGAGTCGCGCGGTGGTAGATCAAGACGTTCAAGTGCCGCCGGCGTCCGCGTCCAGCCAGCGCGGCAGTCGCAACGAGAACCCTCCGGAGATCGGCATCTGGAAACTACTCCGGGAAGACCTGCGAACCCACGATGGGAATCTTTTCGAGCAGGGGTTCTGGGCGATTGCCGTCCACCGCTTTGGAAATTGGCGCATGGGACTCAGGGCAAAAGTCTTGCGAGCGCCTTGCACCGTCGCCTATCTGGTCCTCTACAAGCTGGTCGAATGGACCTGTGGCATTAGTTTGCCCTATACCGTCAAGTTGGGACGCCGAGTCAGAATCTGGCACCATAGCGGGATCATTATTTCCGCCCGGTCCATCGGCAACGATGTCCATCTGCGTCAGAATACGACCCTGGGTGTCGCGCCGCGGTCAAAACGACGATCTTCCCACGATCGAAGATCGCGTGGACATCGGCTGCGGGGCCTGTGTTTTGGGCAATGTGACCGTGGGTCACGACAGCGTGATCGGCGCCAATGCCGTGGTCTTGCAAAATGTGCCCCCCGAATCGACTGCGGTCGGAATTCCGGCGCGGATCGTCGACCGTTCGTCGGCGCCGATTTCTGCGGCTAACCACGTCTTGCGTTGAAGCCGTCGATGGAGTCGTTTCGAGGAACGTCGATCCGGTGCAATATCATGGAAACTGCAGCCGGGCGCAACTTGCTGGCGTGCCGCCTCCTGGAAGCACCCCTCGCGAGTCGACTGGCTAAGCCCTGGTATTTGCAAAACCGCATCAACCAATCGCCGTTCGCTGTGCGCGAGAAAGCAATCTCCTTGCAAAGTTGACTCTTTGCATCCCCAAGATGGAGGTGCGGAATCGTTGGAAGAATAGGCAGAATGCGAAATTGCGCGAAGGGAAACAGCTCTGGCTGAAACGGCTTGCCTGCGTCGAGGGCTTCCGTTTCGCCCCCAGGCAGCCATTGCGACGACCCGCCCGCGACAATTCCTTGCAATGTTGGTGCTGGCATGGGAAACTGAATTCACGTCCCGGCGTTCCGCGGGTCGATAAAATTCAGACGTTACAGTTTGCCCAGGCGGCAAAGGGAGTGGCTCTTATGAACGTTGGCCGGTGGATTGCCTGCTGTTTGTTCATGGGCGCGGTCTGTTTTTCCGGCACTGATCTCTACGCACAGGGATCGACGGGCGGAAAGAAAAGCTCCAAGGGGCAACCTTGGCAATACAATCCGGCAAATGCCACGTTGAGCCCGTACCTGAACCTGACGAATCCCGATATCGGCCCGCTGCCGAACTATTTCTCGCTCGCTCGGCCGCAGTTGCAACAACAGGATATCAACAAGCGGCAGATGCTCGTTTCGCAGGAGCAAGAAAGCCAAATCGCAGATCTCGATAAGTCCTTTGGGATCCACAGTAGCGAGATCAAGTCGACGGGAACCGGGGCTGGCTTCATGAACTTCGATCATTTCTACCCCTCGGCCGGCGGTTCATCGGCCAGCCGCGGTTCGTCGGCGCGAAAAGGCTTCAAGCCAAAAGCTCGCCATTAGTCGCCTGCCCGATTGCTCACGGCGACATCTCTCTCGCGACGGCGTCATTGTCGCGCGGCTGCCGATTGATTTGCGGGGCCGTTGCTAGCGCAGCGCATCCGCTGTCGTTCCGCGCTGTGCGTGCCGGCATTTGACTGCCGGCACAATCGGCACATTCGGCAAATTCTAGCTAATCTTCCGCCCTTGAACCGGCCGAAATCGATCTAGGAACGTGTCTTCAGGATGTCGTCCGTTACAGAGACGGCATTCGCCGAACGTGGAAACCGTGGGATACGCTGTGCAAAGCCGGGCGAATGAATATCGACCTCGGCCGCCAATTCGAAGAAACCTCATAGGACGGCAACGGATGGCCCGCCCGATTCTTGGCTATATTTTCCTGCTCGCTGTGCTTTGCGCCGGCCATGGCTGTCATTGGTGCGCCTGCCAGGATGCACCGATGGCGCCGGTGCTCGTGGTTCCGCCGCAAAGCAACGTGCCGCGGGAATTGACGAAAGTCAAAATGCCCGTTTACGTGATCGAGTGCGCCGATGTTCTGGAAATCAATGCGGTGCGGATTCTGCCGAAGCCGCCCTACCATCTGCGCGCGTTGGACCGGGTCAGCGTGCAGATCACCGACGTGCCGGAGGAGTCGTTGGTCAACAACATCATCCCGATCAACCTGAATGGCACGATCGAATTGGGTCCCGCCTACGACCCAATCTCCGTCCAAAATATGGAGCCGGAAGAAGCGGAAAAGAAAATCCGCGAGGTCCTGATTCAAAAGGGTTTCGCCAATCCGAAGGTGTTTGTTTCGCTCGCCGAATTCAGCGGCTTGCAGCAAATCGCGGGCGAGCATCTCGTCGGACCCGACGGCACGGTGGTGCTCGGAACCTACGGCAGCGTGTCCGTAGCCGGCTGCACCTTGCGGGAAGCCAAAGTCGCCATCGAAGAATTCCTCTCTCCGTACTTGATGGAGCCGGAAGTCGCCGTGGACGTGTACGCCTACAACAGCAAGGTCTACTACATCGTTACGCAAGGGGCCGGACTGGGCGACAACGTCATGCGCGTGCCGCTCACGGGCAACGAGACTGTCTTGGACGCGATTGCACAGATCTCCGGCCTGCAGGCGGTCTCCTCCAAGAAGATTTGGATCGCCCGACCGACGCCAGACTGCGAAGAGAATATCGTGCTTCCCGTCGACTGGTGCGCGATTACCGGACGAGGAGCGGCCGCCACGAACTACCAGATCATGCCCGGGGACCGCGTCTTTATTGCCGAGGACAACCTGGTTGCCTTCGACAATTACCTGGCGAAACTGATCGCTCCAATGGAGCGTGTGTTCGGCGTGACCTTGCTCGGCACGCAAACGGCCAAGGGTGTTAAGTTCTACAATAGATTCCAAAGCACCGGTTCAACCGGAACGTAATTTCACTGGCCAGGCTTGGAATTGGGTTTCGACCAAGAATACAACGACATCCGTTGCCGATCGTCGGTTCGCAGGGGACTTGCAGGGCCGAGATACGAGCGAAACACTTGACGTCGAGGTTGTCCCCTCGACGTCGCGGGGAGCCGTGTTTGCCAGGACCTTTCCTTTTGAAGTTCTGAAATGCCTTCAATCGCACGAGTGCTGTCTTGGCTTTGCCGCTCGCCGGCCTGCGTGACGATTTTGCTCACCGGCTGCGCAGGGTTGCACATCAACCAAACGACTCCGCTAAAAGGCACGAGTTGCGACTACGAATTTGCCAAGAAACTGCCCAACCCGTCGGATCCGTGCGTCCCTCACGTAAACATTCCCGGCTACGGATTCACGCCCACGGCCTGGTACGACTTCCAGCCCAAGTCTCCGAAGCCGCATGCGGCGCCGAGTCAGAAGGAGCCGGCCGCACCGGAAGAGATTCCTGCTCAGTCGCCCAATCCGCCTGAGCACGCCAGCGATGCGACCGAGAAGCGACATCTGATCGCCACTCCGTTCAAGGATCGGCCGACGCTGGCGAGCGCTGCGGAGCAGGCAGCCGACCCGAGCCGCGTCCCCCGTGTGCTGCTGCAAGCCGATTCGAGTGAGGACTTGCCGCCCGTTCCGCCTCCGCCGGTGGAGAGCCAGGACCCCACCCAAGTCAATCGCACGTCATTCCGCGCCGAAACCGACGAAGAATCGCAGGGCGCATTCGACCTGTTTCTCAAGGGAACGGCAGAAGGCGTGCGCGTCAATCGGGCCTCGTTTCTCGACGAAACCGATTAGGATTCGTTGGCTCGTGCGGGCCAAGAAGCACGCCCAACCCAGCGACCTAGGACGTGTCGCCGGCAGGCAGCACGTCTCGCTGCGAGCGATCCGCCCACCTTGCGGCGCCGCCGTCATTGCCTAATAGTCGCCGTCCCCGATGTCCCGGTTGACGGCGTCACCCGACGCCGCGCCGTTGGGCGTCATCAATTGCTTGTACACGTCGTAATCGATGTTTTCTGCGATAAACCGCACATGGCCGTCGCAGAACGAAACGACGACCCCGCCAGGATGATTGCTCGACGGACGACAATGCACCAGGTCGCGCCGATTTCTTGGCGGAGTCCTGCCGCGGTTGATTTCGTAATCGCGTGTGTCTTGCGGCGGATTGCTCCACCAGAGAAACGTCGTGCCGCTGTAAAGCTTTGCGGCATCCGTCAGCGCCCAGCTCTGTGCCTGGATGTTTTCCGAGGTCAGCAGCGTGTACGGCGCCCCATCGTGCGAAGCGACGTATTGCGGGCTGACCAACACGGGCCCCGCAACCGTCAGATCGGTGGCGATTCCATTGGCTTCGATCATCCCAGGCGAGACGTCATCCGGTGAATCCGCCTGACCGGCGTTGATCACATAGGCGTTGGCGGCTCCGTCGAGTTGATCGGCGCGTTGCTGGGACACACGAGCAAGTTCAGGTAAATAGTCGCGTCCGGCGGCGCCTCGGCTCCATCCGGCTTGCTCCACACCTGGTAAACGTCACTCTTCTCCATATACGGCATGAGCGGGACCAGGTAACTCGTCGTTCTCGTCGCTACGTTGTTCGCATAGCCCGGATAATGCCGATGCGCTTCCGCGAACTGCATGAGCGCGAGGCTGATATTATGCTGATTGCTTTGGCATGTGCTACGGCGGCTGCCGACGTATGGTTTCTCTACGAGCAGAATCGGCACGAGTACGCACAGCAAGCCGACGACCGCGGTCGCGGCGAGCAAGTCACGGAGCTTGAATTGGCCGGCCCGGTCGGGAGACATGCGAATTCTCCGGGCGAAAACGGTCGATATGACTACCGACTTCAGTGTACCCGTTCTCGACCGCGATTGCATCGTCGGCAGCTGCGCAGCCGGACGGAATCGCGCGTCCGAACGCGCTGGCGGTTTTTTCGGACGTCGGCGCCAACGCGATTGGAACGCCCGACGAAACCGCAGATGAACACGGATGAACGCAGATAAAGAGAAAGAGAGTGGGGAGCGTCCGCCATAGTGCTCGAAAATCGCCGACGCCCGATGTCTTCGAACTCTTGCGGCGTTCCAGGCTGCCGGTTCAATTCAGAAACCGTCATCCTCGTATCTGCGTTCATCCCCATCGTATCTGTGTTCATCTGCGCTGACCTGCCGACGCCATTTCCACTCCCGGTCGGCCGTCCGCGGACTAACCGGCAGGGTGTTGACGGCGCTCCCACTGCTCTTCGGCGGCGGTGCGGCGAAAGTATTGCGGCACGAGCTGAAAAACATCGTCGCGCCGGCCGGCCGAGAACTGCTCATGAGCAATCCGGCCGACGACGGTCGCGGTGGGCATCCACAGGGCCGGATCGACGACGATCACGCCCGGCGGCAGTCGCTCGTCGAGCCGTTTTAGCCCCGGCCCGGAGACTACGTCGCCCGGTTCAAGCGCGTCCAGCCAGGACTGATTGTCGACCACGGCCGTCGACCAGGGCTCTGAGATCCGGCCCGCGGCGCCGCGCCGCAGCGTGGCTGCGAAGAGCTGTTCGCGCTGCGCGTCGACAACGACCTTGACCTGCGGCCACTCGCCGGGCACTTGTCGAGCGATCGCTTCCAGCGTGTTGACGCCGAGGATCTCGGCCCCGACCGCATAGGCCAGCGCCTTGGCGGTGCTGACACCGATGAGCAGGCTGGTGAACGAGCCGGGGCCGCTAGTGACCGCGATCAACTCGACCGCTGAGATTTTCCACCCTGCCCGGTCCAGCAAGGCCCGGATCGTGGGAACGAGCGACTGCGCGCTGCGCTGCCCGCCGGGTAATGCCTGCTCGGCAATCACGTCTTTGTCATCGAGCGCGGCCACCGACCCGGTCGTCCCGCTGGTTTCCAGGGAGAGCAAGCGCATGCGGCAGGACTCGGACCTGTTCGGGAGCAATGGCTCAGGCAATGCGGGGAAATCGCCACTGAGGCGCCCAAGGCCCTAACCTATGAGGGTGGCTCGGCGGTGTCGAGTCCTGATCGGTCGTAACGTAAGTAGGGCAAGGGCCTGCATAGCTCGACTTGACCCCCGGATCGTGGGTTCTTAGACTGAAGGGTTGTGTTTTGGATTGCCGACGGAACCCATGGCCACCCTTTGGGTTTGCGGCCGGCGGTAGCGACTTTGCCGGCAATGACTTTTTTACTTCGCAGCGATCGACTGCGCGATCTTGGGGTTCGCGCGGGTAAAGGATCTCCGGACTTTCTCTTGTCATTGAAGCGGCGTCGGCGTGAAGCGAGCACTGATCAGCGACATTCACAGCAACCTGGAAGCCCTGGAGTCCGTGCTGGCGGACATCAAGCAACAGGGAATCACCGAGATTTATTGTCTCGGCGACATCATCGGTTACGGACCCAATCCGCGTGAGTGCATCGACCTGGTGATGAAGTGCAACGTGTGCCTGCTGGGCAATCACGACCAGGGGGCACTGTTCGATCCGGAGGGCTTCAATACCGGGGCCGAACGGGCGATCTTCTGGACGCGCGACCAGTTGGAAGTCGGGCCGCGGTAGTCCGGCCGAGAATGCCCGACGCTGGGATTTCCTGGGCGAGTTGCCGCGCAATCGGCGCGAGAACGGGTTTTTGTTCGTCCACGGCTCGGCACGCAATCCGCTCAACGAATATGTCTTCCCGGAAGATATCTACAACCAGCGGAAGATGGAGAAAATCTTCAGCCTGATCGAGCAGCATTGCTTTCAGGGACACACGCACGTGCCGGGTGTCTTTACGCAAGGCCTGAACTTCCTCAGCCCGGAAGAGATCGGTTACGAGTATCGGCTCGCGGACGAAAAAACCATGACAAACGTCGGCTCGGTCGGCCAGCCGCGCGACGGCGACGCGCGGGCCTGCTACGTGGTGCTCGACGAGGGGACCGTCAGATTCCGACGGGTGGAATACCCGTTCGAGGAAACGATCAAGAAGATTTACGACATTCCGGAGCTGGACAATTTCCTGGGAGATCGGCTCCGCGAAGGTCGATAGGGCGCTGCCCCTCCCGCGTGGCAATCGCTATCCCGCGCGGGCACTTCACTGGCCCAGCCTGACCACGCGCCGCTGTTGTTTCGCACAGCGCCTGGCGATTTGACGCGCTGGTCGGCGGTTGTTGGCCGGCCATGCCAGCTTGGCATTCTCAGCTTGGCATTCTCAGCTCGGAGTCGTCAGCTTGGAGTTGTCAGCTTGGCATTGCAAGTTAAGGGCCGAGCGGGACAATAGATAAGCTTGGCCAATGGGTGGCTGGCCCACCCGCCGCATGCCGCCGGAATGACCGCGTTGCCGGGGGTTTTTTCGGCCGTCGGCCGTCTGGAGAGCAATTCTCCTTGGGCCGGGGCGAATAAACGGCAGTTGGTGCGGCGGCCCCCCGCACTCTTTTGGCATTAATTGAGGATCCCCGTCCGTGGAACGACGTTTTGTATTATTCCTGGTGTTGGCGTTCTTGGTCTTGATGATCAACATGCTGCTTTCGGCGCTGTTGTTCCCGCGCAAGCCGCCGGCCGCCCAAAAGGACGACGAAGTCGCCGCGGTTGAAAAGCCGGAAAAAGAGCGGGCCAAGCCCGAGCGGCCCAAGGCCCCTGAGGCCGACGACGAGCAACCGGCCGACGAAACGGCTCCGGCCAACGAGGAACCGCCGGCCGAGGTCGCGGCCCCGGAGGAAGCGCCGGCGGCAAACGCCGACGCCGGACCGCCCAGCCGGCGGCTCTCGCTCGGATCGTACGACCCGGCGTCGGGCTATCGGCTTTTGGTCACGCTGGCCAGCGCGGGCGCGGCCGTAGAACGGGTCGAGTTGAACAGCCCCCGCTATCGCGAGCAGGAAGACCGCAGCGGCTACATCGGTCATCTGGCCCCGGCCGACGCGCCGCAGGCCGGCGGTTGCGTCTTGCAGGTCGTCGGCCACGGCACACCGGCCGCCCTGGCGGGACTGGAGCCAGGCGACGTCATCGAACAATTGAACGACAAGCGGATCACCACCGCCGCCGACTTCGAATCGGCGCTCAAGGAGACGCAGGCAGGGGACGAGATCCGTCTGATCGGCCAGCGGAACGATCAGCCCCTCAAGCTGTCGTTCAAGCTCGGCCGGCGCCCACTGGAAATCATTCGCCCCGAATTCAATAGCAAGCCGGTCGACGTCGTCGCCAGCGAGCACGATCCGCTGTCGCTGTTGATGACCATCGAACAGGCCGGCAAGCGGCGGTTGGGCAAGGAGCACGAGGAACTGCCGGGCGTCCACTTGCGCGACGGCAATTGGGAAGTGGTCCGAAGCTCGATCGACGAAGCCGTCTTCCGGCGCCGCCTGGAAAAGCTCGCTTTGGAAGTCACGAAGCGTTATCGTCTGGCGAAGGCCGAGCCACCGGACGACAATCCCGATTCGCCCGATTACAACCTGCTGCTGGACCTGCAGATCCGCAACATTTCGGACAAAACGCAGGACGTGGCGTATCGGCTCGATGGTCCCACCGGGCTGCCGCTTGAGGGCGCCTGGTACGCGACCAAGATCAGCCACACCTGGGGCGCCGCCGGCATGCGCGATGTGATCGTCCGCTTCAATGGCTCGGGCAATTCCGTCGTCCAGGAGTCGTGCGCCGCGATCGTCGACGCCAAAGAGGGCAAGATGGCCCATTGGACCGAAAGCGACGGCCTGCTCGACTTCATCGCTGTCGACACGCAGTATTTCTCCTCCGCGGTGCTGCCGCGCAGGCCGCAATTGAGCAGCATTTGGTTCGAGGACGTCCGACCGATTCGCGTGGGCGACGTTCCGACCGACAAGTCGGAAAAAAAGCTCACCGACGTTTCCTTCCGGATGACCAGCAAGGCTTTTGAGCTGCCCCCCGGCGAGTCGCTGCGACACGACTACGAACTGTTTGCCGGTCCCAAGAAGCCCGCACTGCTCGACCAATACGTCAACGGCGATTCGAACCTGGGCGAGTTGGTCTACTACGGCTGGTTCGGTGGGTCGCCAAGCCGATGCTGTGGCTGCTGCACACGCTTTACTGCGCTGGTACACAACTACGGCCTGGCGATCGTCATGCTCACCGTGCTGGTGCGCGGCTGCATGTTTCCGCTCAGCCGCAAGCAGGCGATCAGCGCCCAGAAGATGCAGGAACTGCAGCCGGAAATTCAAGAAGATCACCGAAAAATACAAGAAAGCCGGAAGAGCGCACCAAGGCCCAGCAGGAGTTGTTCCGCAAGCACAAGTACAACCCGTTCGGCGGCTGCTTGCTGGTTTTCATTCCAGTTGCCGGTCTTCGTCGGGCTGTACCGCTCGCTGATGGTCGATGTCGAGCTGCGGCAAGCTCCGCTGATCAGCGATTCGATTCGCTGGGCTTCGAACCTCGCCGCGCCGGACATGCTCTGGGATTGGGGCCAGATTCATGCCCGGCTTCGTCATCGTTCGGCTACTCTGGGACCGTACCTGAATCTGTTTCCGCTGGTGACCATCGGACTGTTCATTTGGCAGCAGAAGATGTTCATGCCGCCGCCGGCCGACGAGCAGACGGCGATGCAACAGAAGATGATGCCCTACATGATGATTTTCATGGGCGTCATGTTCTTCAAAGTGGCTTGCGGTTTGTGCCTGTACTTCATCGCTTCGAGTTTGTGGGGCATCACCGAACGAAAACTGCTGCCGAAATCCACGCTCGCCTCACCGCCGGTCGATGCCGCCGGCAAGTCTGCCGTGCCGGTGCGCAGCGATGGCGGCAACGGCGCCGCCGGCGGCAAGAGCGCCAGACCGGCCGGAAGTGACGGCCCGGCGCCCTCCGATGCGAACGAAAAATAACTTCGGCGCTCAACCCCTCTCCCTGCAGTGAGAGGGCAGGGTGGGGGTTGTCAAAAGCCGAAGTCATTTTTCGTGCGATCCTCAGCGCGCTCCAGACCCACCAACCCGATGCCTTACCATCTCGAGGACACGATCGTTGCGGTCGCATCCCCAGCGGGAGGCGCCGCCCGGGGCATCGTCCGTTTGAGCGGACCGCGCATCGTGGACGCCGTCTCGGCAATCTTTCGGCCTGCCGGCGACTGCCCCTGCGATCTCAGCCGGGCTCGTGCCTATGAGGGCCAGGTGCGGCTCGAGCGGCTTTCGCGCGAGTTGCCTGCGACCCTGTTATTGTGGCCTCGCGCGAGCAGCTACACGCGGCGAGCCCGCCGCCGAACTGCATACGCTGGGTTCGCCGCCGCTGCTGGCCGCCATTGTCGAGCAGCTGGGTCGCCACGGAGCCCGGCCGGCGGCGCCGGGAGAATTCACGTTGCGGGCCTTTCTGGCCGGCCGCATCGACCTGACGCAGGCCGAAGCCGTGTTGGGAATCATCGATGCCCGCGGCGAGCGCGAGCTGGCTGCGGCGCTAGCTCAAATGGCGGGCGGACTGAGCCGCCCTGTTGCGGCCCTGCACGATTCGCTCCTCGATCTGCTGGCCCAGCTTGAAGCGGGACTGGACTTCGTCGAAGACGACCTCGAATTCATCACGCGAGGAGCTGCAGAATTGAGGACGAGCTCGAACAGGTCGTGTTCGCGAATTGAAGCCTCGATGCGCAGCTCGGCGCCGAGGCCGGCTCGACGAGACGGTCCGCGCCGTGCTGATGGGCCCGCCCAACGTCGGCAAGAGCAGCCTGTTCAATGCCCTGACGGATCCGCCGCGCTGGTCAGCGGGCAGCCAGGCACGACCCGCGATTATCTGGTCGCGCGGTTGAACCTGACGGGGACCGCGTGCGATCTGATCGACACGGCCGGCGTCGAAGCAGCCGTCTCGAACGACGAAGTCGCTCGCCAGGCGCAAGATCGGACAACGTCGCAGGCCGAGCAGGCGCAAATCAAGCTGCTGTGCTTCGAGGCGGGGCAGGCATTGACCCCCTGGCAGCAATTGCGGCTTTCCGCCTTCGACCCGAAAACCGAGATCCTCGTGCTGACCAAGGCCGATCGGGCCGATCCACAGCGCGGGGCGATCTGCTGTTGGCTCATAGCGCCGTCGAAACCAGCGTGCCCAGCGGAAGGGGAATCGATATTCTGATCGAGCGCCGGACGCGCTAGTGCGTCAGATCCAACTGCCCGATTTGCCGTCGGTCGGGGCCACGGCGGCCCGGGTTGCCGAGAGCCTGCGCACCTCCGGCGCGGCGCTTGCCCGGGCTCGGCTGGTCAATCAGCGTGCAGGCAATGAGGAGCTCATCGCTGCGGAGGTGCGGCTGGCGCTGGACGAACTGGGAAAAGTCACGGGCGCCGTGCCGAGCGAAGATGTCCTCGAGCGGATCTTCAGCCGCTTCTGCATCGGCAAGTAAAACGGCATTCGACTCGTCGAACCAAATCTCACTGGCATGGCTTGCACGGATTACGTACGGAAGGTTAAGTCTGCGGCGCAATCACTTGAATCGAGGATGATTCCAAATGAATACACCAGACCGGCGAAGTGCTTCACCGGCAAGTGCTTCGCATTTCGATTTTGCCTGGCGCCTCGATTTCAGCGTGGACCTATTTAGAATGGACCAACTCGGTCTTGCCGTCTCGAAACGAGTCACTCCGACGCAACGACGGCCAATCAGTGCTTTGATTGTGGCCAGACCCCGGTGGCGGACGGGGTTTTGGCGACTGCCGGGACACGCTAGCTTGCAGGGTTTGCAAATCAACCCCGCAGGCCGTGGGAAAGAATCCGCCCGGAAAAATCCCGCCAGCCGTGAAACTCCGCGGCCACGCCAACGGACGTCCAAGGCGGCAAGGACTGCTCCCGGTCTGGGAGGACGCCGGAACAATCGCGGCGCGGGTCGACGCCCGGACGCCATGGGCGAGTCGGCCGTCGATTCTCGCAAAACCCAGAAAAAAACGAACAGATCGTCGAGCAAGACGATGGGGATGATACGATATGTCCCGTCGCACAGCCTGCCCATCCACGCAGCAAACGCGCGCGTGCTTGCGATTGATGTGCAGCTCGAACGCCTCTTGCGCTCTGATCATCCGAGTACGTTGAAACAACACGCAGTCCTCCTTTTCTAGCTTCAATAGTTTTTCCAAATTTTTCCGGCCCGTCTTTTCGCCGCTCAAGAGATCGAAATGGTTCCGTGAATTCACCTGGAAACAAGCTCATTCAATCAGGCTTCGCGAATGGATGGACTCGCACCCCTGCAAGAATTGCGGCAGCGATCGGCTCTGAATCTCGCGTCCACTTATGGAATTATGTCAAGCGACCTGCAACCTCAGTGGTCCGATCAATTATCTGGAGTTCGGTGTCTATCAAGGCCATTCGATAAAATGGTGGGTCAAGGAAAACACCGACCCTGCTTCGCGATTTGTCGGATTTGATTCATTCCAGGGCCTCCCCGAGGACTGGACAAGTGAAAACAGGGCGGGGCATTTCTCCACCCAGGGCCGCATTCCCGAGGTTGCCTACCGCGCTGCAGCTTCCAGGTCGGCTATTTCAACGAAACGCTTCCGGATTTCGTTCGGAGTTTTCCGTTTCACAAGAAACTCGTGGTCCATCTCGACGCCGACATCTACAGCTCAACGCTTTGCGTCCTCTCGCCTCCTACAACCATACCTGAAGCCGGGCGACATCCTGATCTTCGATGAGTTTTCCGATAGTTGCCACGAATTCCGAGCCTTTTCCGATTTTATTTCAGCCTTCGGATTAGAGTATGTGCCCATCGCGAACCTGACCAAATCGGCATCTGGCTCGTGCAGATCGCCTGAACTCGATCGAGAAGTGGGAGCAACAGGTCATCCTGATGATTCACGATCGCCGCTTGGAATGCAATCGACGGCTCCCATTCCGAGAGTGCCCCCGTTCTTGGCACGAGGAGTTATGCGAGAGAACGGTTTGGGGCTTGGATTCTGCTCTCCTTCAACATGTTTTAGCGACTGCGCGGGCCGGCGGCGTCTCTGCCTACTCTACGGAAGGTTTGCGATTCGGAGCGACCCGGTCGTCGACCCGTAAGCCACACCGGATCGGATCTTATCTCACCGCCGCCGAAGACCCAGGTGCCGCCATTCCAGCTGAACCCGTTATCGGGGTACATTGATTTGCAAGCGCGCGTTGTGAGACGTCTCGCAGTAGGCGCCCGAATCGGAAGCGGCGAATCCTCTCCTCGCTCCGCGTGACAGTCGCTTCACGCTCGAGCATGATCGTCTCGATGCCGTAACCGAAGACACGGCAACTCAGGACGAAGATGGGAATGCTCAGGCCGCGGCGTCTCGCTGCACGACGGCGGTCGAGATGAGGCCCATTTGTCCAAACTTGTCGGCGGCCTCGGCGACCAAACAGAGTTGTGTCAGCTTCCTCGTGCCAACCGCTGATCTCGCCGACCGTGGTGCGGCTGCCGGCCAAGTCGAACTGGTCGGTGCGGTTTATCAGTTCGGTGACGCATGCAGCATCGGATCGCGCGGCGTTGCGCAGCGTCACGCGAATCTCCAGTCTTGCGAACAGGGCCTCCTCGTCTTCATCACGGATGTCGGAGACGAAGTTTTCCGCACGGGCTCGGCGCTGGCAAGCCGTCCGGTCACCTTCGGTCTGCTCCGGAAGCATACCGGCCCAGGCGTCGAGCAAGGCGCGCAGGTTCGCTCGGCGGTGGCGTCGAGCACGCGGATCTCGGGCATGGCCGAGCTGCCCATAAGCTCGAGTCGGTGCCGCTGCGGTCGTCGACGAAGACGTAATCCTTGTATTTGATGTTCAGGGTCTCGCGGATCCGTTTCATGTTGGTGACCTTTGAGTCCCAGTTCTTATCGCCTGCATGTCTGACAAAGTCGGTTTCCTTCAGGATTCCACCATCCCAGTTGACATTCTTGGGGTCGTTTTTCGAATTCACCGCCAGTACGATGGCCCTTAGTCTTGAGCTTCTGCAATACGCTCTGACGGTCGAGGAAAGGCGTGACGGGCCCTTCCCCGATGACACCGTCCCACAGGGTGTTGTCCAGATCGCAGACCACAAAGTTCTTCGCCCCGCCAGGCCGACGTGGTCGGCGGCGATCACGTCGCGGTAGACCTCAGAAAGTGCGAGACCGAGAACGGCGGGATGCTGAAGTTCCGAGTCCGTAGAACTTTCGTCCCAGTTTGCCCTCGGAGTGACGCGCAAGCAGCTCGGTTTCGTCGATCAAGCAACAGGTGCTCATACGACGTCGCATTGCACTGGGCGATGGCAGCGGCAACGCGTGGGTTGGCCAGGTCGCGGACGATGTGTCGGGGCCGCTGATAATATCCTTTCGTAGCGCTCTTATAGCCTGCCGTCGTGGCGGCGGATGTTGGCCGTGTTGTGGACGAAAACCGGGCACTGGAACCGAGTAGCCAAGATGTTGAGCGTGGCCTGTACGTCGGACATCGCATCCTCGACCGCGGCGCGGATGTGGTGTATGCGGGCCAGGCCCCGCTTGCCCGGAGGAACTGCTCCAGCGGAGGGGAGAAACGCATAAGTCAACGGGCTGTAGAAGACCAGGTCGAACGTGCGAGAGGCCAGGGTCTTGAGCTGGTTACGCAGAGCGGGCCCATTCTTCGAGACCGCGAACGTGAAGTTCACACCGGTTCCATCTTCCAGGCAACGGGCCGGCAGGAACGCCTGAATGTCGAGAAAGAGACAGTCGCCCACCAGCAGCAGTTCCAGCTTGCCGTCGTGGCGTCGCTGAGAATGATCCGGGCGATGTCTTGGAGTTCGTGCTGTAGTCGGATCCGTTGATCCGGGTTCAGTTCGGCTTGCAATACCTTCAATAACGCTTGCTCTGTCGTGTTCCAGCAGCTTGGCCTGTGCGCTCGTTTTGTTCCGCACGATCCTCACCGGCGTGGTAGATTTGCTTGAGCTTCTCACCCACGTACAGTTGCTTATAGGTATCGTCGCCTGTGCGGAAGTAAGCGCCAGATAAGCTCACTAAACGCATAGAACTCACGCTTCAGGAACTGATCGCAATCTTGGCCCTGGAATCTGCGGCGCCGTATTTCTGCCAACTGGTGATGCCGATCATTAATTCCTGAGAGTAGGTGCGCTGCTTCCCGAGAAGGCTGCGCCAGCCCGGGTCTGCGGGCAGCGTCGCCCGTTGGCCAACCCTTCGACCGCCGAGGGCCATGTCTAAATTACCGTCTGTGATCATGGCGGAATACTCCGGTGCGGGAGTCAAACTCCGCAGTCGCTTGAGGAATTTGTTCACGCGGGGTGGTGCATGGTCCGATGGTCGCTGCGCCAGGCCGCCCACAACTGCGCAGTTAAACCGACAGCCAGAAGCCGCCCTGCCCGGCCTAAGCATTCGCCGGCAATCACTGAGGCCTGGAATTCCATTCCGGTTCCTATCTTAAACCGACATTATCGAGCACGGAAAGGACTCATCAGCGTGCAGGCAATGAGGAGCTCATCGCTGCGGAGGTGCGGCTGGCGCTGGACGAACTGGAAAAGTCACGGGCGCCGTGCCGAGCGAAGATGTCCTCGAGCGGATCTTCAGCCGATTCTGCATCGGCAAGTAAAACGGAATTCGACTCGTCGAACAAAACCTCACTGGCACGGCTGGCACGGATTACGTACGATTCGGTTGTCCTGCGAGTGGTGGGCATTTGGCGACTGCCGGGACACGCTATACCGCAGGGTTTGCCATAGGAACCCATCGTGGGGCGGAGCTGCAGCCCCGTAAAATCCGAACACATTACGCGGATTTCTACAGAATTACATCGCAGGGGGCCGTAGGCGAGATTCCGCCCGAAAAAATCATGGGCCCAAACACCCACCCAATGCAGGACGGGCGAATTGCCGCTCCCCCTGCGGCCGGTTCGCAGCTTGTCGACGGCCCAAGCAGCAAGCCGCAGCGCGATGCCCTGCCTTATCGGCCCGTGCTCGACGTCGTGCGATTTCTGGCAGCAATTTGGGTCATGCTCAACCACGCCCACGCCGTGAAAGGCGGCGGTCACGCCGTTGCGATCTTTTTCGTACTCTCGGGGTATTTGATCGGCGGGCAACTTGTCGACGAAAAACGGCGCAGCGGCGCGATCCGGCTGCCTGAATTCTATTTCAAACGCGTTACGCGCATCTGGCTCCCGTATTTCATTGTGCTGACTGGAATGATCGCCCTGTTCGTCGCCCGAGGGCAAAACTCGATTCCGGGCTTTTACGAGCGGATGTTCGGGCGCTGACGTACACGTACAACCTGGTCAACGACCTGCGGGGCAATATCCATCCCACGTGGGTTTCCTTCAATCAGATTTGGTCGCTCTCGATCGAAGAGCAGTTCTACCTGGTCGTACCGCTGCTCATAGGCTGGGTCCCCGTGCGCTTGATCGTGCCTGCCAGCCTGTTGTTGACGTTGCTGTTCATGTTCTTTTTTCCGTTTTATGCGGGTTTGTGCCTGGGAGTGTTGCTGGCGGCCACGCCAATGTGGACTGCGGTCGAGAGCCGCTCACATCGACAATCGGTATTGTTGGGGGCCGCATTTGTCGCCTCCTTTGGGCTGCTGTTCGCCGTCGGCCAGACCCATATATCGCAGGTTTCGTGGATCACTTACGCGCTCTCGGGCATCGTGATTTTGGTGGCCAATTTCATTAGGCTTCCCTTGCGGATGCACCGTCCTCTGCGCTACCTGGGGCTGATGACCTACTCGTATTATTTGATCCACGGCTTGCCCGAGTACTTCCTAGGAGCCCTTTGCCGACGGGTTTCAGCGATCGCCGAGACTCCGGTTTGGCTGAACATCGTGTTCGGGCTGCTGGCGTTACCGCTGAGCTTTCTGTTCGTCCGCTGGATCGAACTGCCCACTCTCCGCATTCGCGGCGACATGCTCAGAGCCAATTCCCCCTGGATACGCTGCGCCCGTGGCTGGGTTGGGGGCTGAACATCGTGGGCGTAATTGGGCTGATCTATTTCAGCCTGCACTGAGCCTGGGCTTGTTACCGCCGGCGCGACGCGGCTGGCCAACGCCGCGTCGCGCATCGGCTTTGATCTGGCGCCGACCGCGGCTCATTTCAGCCCGTATTGAATTCGGCCAGTGGCTAGCGTCGCGCCGCTGGAACTGACAACCGCGAGTTTGAGTATCAAAGTTCGCACGGACTCGAAGAACTCGGTCACTTCAAGGGAGATTGTGATCTCGTCGCCCGGATAGCAGGGTCTGCGAAACGACATCGCGATGTCGTGCTCCACGCCCGGAGCTGCCGGCAAGTCATTGGCGAGGCAGCCGGAGACCAAGGATCCAAGCAGCCAGCCATGCACGACGAGACGCTCGAAACCTTGAGCCTGCGCCGCCTCGTCGCTGACATGATTTGGGCTATGGTCGCCCGACAGCTCCGCAAATTGCGCCACCATCGCCCGTGTGATGAGCACGCGGCGCGAGGACTTACGACCCACCCACTCCTCGGCCGGATGCGATGAATTCATGGCTGGCAGCATGCTCGGACAATCAACTTGCAAGTCGAATTCACGCCGAACGGACAAAGGTCGCTGGATCTTTCGATCGGATCGGCCACCGTACTTTGGACTATCGCGCCTGGCGCATGGGAATGTCGACGGGGTACATTATAGCCTCTCCAGGTGCCGAACGAATCGAGGTGGGTGGCGCGTTTCGTCCGATTGCGACGACATCTTAAGCCGCCCACGAACGTCCGAGGCCGCAGGAAAAACCAGAGCCGAGAAAGCCGGGCAAGCCGCTCTCGCTCCACCCGATTGGCTCCGCGCAACTCGTCGACGAAGTGCTGGCGACGAAACCGAATCACCGGACCGCTACGACCGGCTCAACGAGCACACCTCGCAGTTGCCCTTGGCGGTGAATAATGCCGTTTTTCGATTTTGAGTTGCCAGTCGTCCACGCGAGCCTTTATAATTGACGAGATTATTTTCTTTGCACAGCCCAAGTCGATTTCAGGGCAGGAAATCAGCAAGCCGATCGCGAAATGCGAGCTAGAGCTAATCCGAGTGATAGGCGGCCGTTCGGAGCGACCGGGTCACGCGATTGAAGACAATCTCAAGTGCGGCACGCGAGTCGGGGCAACCGGAAAGTATGACAGGAAATGAAAACGGGCAGGATCCTTCGCGCGAGGATAGCTCATCCGTTCACGCGCTGTTGGAGAAATATCTCGGCTCGATGTCCGATCCGAGGGCGGCGTATGGAGAAATCTCGGCTTGGTTGAAGTCGCAGGCTAGGGCCCAACGGTGGGATCGCCTCAAGGAAATCATTCCTCGCCTGATCACGCCCGGGCTAGATTACACCTCGGCCATTTCCCTCCATCGGATGCTGGGCCAGGTGTCGCAGCAGGCACCGGTTCACGATCGCAAGGCGAAAATCGCCTTCCTGGGGAGCTTCACGACCCATCAGCTCGTCTCCTTGCTCGAATTGTATCTTGCCGGCGGCTGGGTGGGCGCCGAGGTCTACGAGGCAGACTATGGGACGTTTCGCCAGGAAATGCTCGATCCCCAGTCGGATCTCTACAAATTCCGCCCGGATTTCATCGTATTGGCCACGTGCTGGCGTGATCTGGGACATCGCCCCGAGCTCGGGGATGATCGCGCGGAAGTCCAGCGCAAGGTAGAGGCGGAGTTGGCGGACTGGAGCCTTCTCTGGCGAACGGCGCATGACAAGCTGGGATGCCAGATCATCCAGAACAATTTCGATGCGCCCCCCTGGCGGATTCTGGGAAATCATGAAATGCGGCACGCGGCGAGCTTCGGGCGGTACACGACGCTCGTCAACCTCGCCTTCCAGGATCATGCACCGTCATACGTGACGATCCACGACACCGACAATCTCGCGGCGACCTGGGGCCGCTGGGAATGGGGAGACGATCGCTTTTATCAGCACGCCAAATTGCCTTGCTCACCCGAGCTCTTGGTCGACTATGCTCACAGTCTGGCGTCGTTGATCCTGGCGCATCTCGGTGTGGTCAAGAAATGTCTGGTGTTGGACCTGGATAACACGCTTTGGGGGGGCGTGATCGGTGACGACGGCCTGGGTGGCATCCGGCTCGGGCAGGGCGATCCCGAGAGCGAGTCGTTCGTCGCGTTTCAAAGCTATGTCAAAGGACTCCGTCAGCGCGGGGTGATCTTGGCTGTCTGCAGCAAGAACACCGATTCGATCGCCCGCGAGGTCTTCGAAAAACACTCGGAAATGGTCTTGCGCCTGGATGACATCTCTTGTTTCGTGGCCAATTGGGATGACAAGGCCAGCAATCTTGTGAGGATCGCCGAACAGCTCAACATCGGCTTGAACTCCCTGGTCTTCGTGGATGACAATCCCGCGGAGCGATCGATCGTTCGGCAACTTCGCCCGGAAGTAGCCGTCCCGGAACTCCCTCCGGACGCCTGCGGTTACATCAGGGCGCTGGAACGCCATCGTTTTTTTCAGCCGCTTGTGCTGAGCAACGAGGACCTCAAGCGGACCGACTACTACCGGGCCGACTCGGCCCGGCAGGCCGCCGAATCATCTGCCGAAGAGTTGGACGGCTTCCTGAAATCCCTGGAAATGACCGCGCTCTTCGGACCGATCGAGCCGGCAACTTTGGAGCGGGCCGCCCAGTTGATCCAACGCTCGAACCAATTCAACCTCACGACCCGCCGCCACTCCGCCGCGGATCTGCTGGCCATGATGGCCGACGACGCCTGGCTGACTCGCACGGTCTCATTGCGAGACCGTTTCGGGGACAACGGCCTGATCAGCGTTCTGCTCGCGAAAGTCGTCGGCGACGCGTTGGAGATCGACACCTGGCTGATGAGCTGCCGCGTGCTCAAGCGCGGGGTCGAACAGTTCTTGCTGAACCGCCTGTGCGAATTCGCGCAGCTTCGAGGCCTCCGGGCGTTGCGAGGCGAGTATATCCCCACGGCCAAGAATGGCCTCGTGCGCGACCATTACGCCAGCCTCGGATTCACGCAACTCAGTTGCGCCGATTCCGCGCATTCTGCCTGGGAGTTTCGCGTCGACGCGGGCTGGACGCCGTTTCCGATCTTTATCAAGGAGAGCATTCCCCATGCAGCCTGTTCGCGCTGAATTGCAAGAGGTTTTCCGACAGGTCTTCGGCGACGACGAAATCGTACTGACCGACGCTACCACGGCCGATGATATCGATGGCTGGGATTCGCTGATGCACATTAATCTGATTATCGCCATGGAAAAGCGGTTCGGCGTGAAATTCGCCGCCGCTGAAATTGCCGGCATGAAGGCCGAAGGACAGAATGTGGGCCACCTGATCCAACTCCTTGCGAACAAAGTGTCGGGCAAGAAGGCTAGCCTTTCATGAGTCTGGTCAGCCTGGAGTTCCTCTTCCTCCTTTTTTTCGTCAGCGCGTTTTTTTTTTCTCCTTCCGGCCGCTGTCTTTCGCCGAATCGTCTTCGCGGCCTGTTCGGTCGGTTTCCTCTACACCTACCTGCCCAATCCCCAAAGCTGGTTGATCCTCTTCGGCTTCCTGCTGAGCGGGTACGGCTGTGCGCTATTGCTTCGGGTCTGGTCCAGCCGGATCATCTTTTCCTTCTATTTGATCTTGCTGATCGCCGCCTTTGCGATCCTTAAGAAGTACGGTTTCCTCCGTCTTGCGTTGACTGGCTCGGCTCTCGACATGGGCGTGGAGATCGTCGGGCTGAGCTATATGCTCTTCCGGCAAATCCAGTTTCTCGTCGACATGATCCAGGGACAGGTCGAGAAACCGACTCTTTCGAGTTATCTCAATTTCCAGTTGAACCCGTTCACATTGCTCGCCGGCCCGATCCAGAGATATCAAGAGTTTCAGGCATACTGGCAAGACCCGGTACCCATGCTGCTGGGAAGGCATGAAGTTCTTAAGGCCTACGTGCGGATCTTCGTGGGCATCCTCAAGATGGTCGTTCTCTCGAACCTGTTTGAAAAGGGTTACAAGTCATTCCTAGGCCGGCTCGAACCGGATGGTAGCATCTTGATCGGTAGCGGCTGGCAGAATGCTGGCTATTTTGTCGCGATGTTGTATTGCTTTCTGTTTTATCTCTATATGAACTTTTCTGGATACTGTGATGTGGTGATCGCCGGGGCGAGCCTGTTGGGACTGAGGCTGCCGGAGAATTTTAACAGACCCTTCCTGGCGCGCAATATTCTTGACTATTGGTCGCGCTGGCACATAACTTTGGGTCACTGGATCCGCGATTATCTCTTCAGTCCGGTCTACAAGGCGGGGGTGGAGGGACTCCCGAGGCGCGGCTTGACGGTGGCCGTTTCCGCTTATTTCGTCGCCTTCACCCTGGCGGGAATCTGGCACGGATCCACCGGAAATTTCTTCGTCTACGGCTTATTGAACGGAATCGGCGCCTCCGCGGCCAAGCTCTGGGAAAACGCGATCGTCCGTCGCTCTGGTCGTGCGGGTTTACGAGCCTACCTCAATTCTACGCCCGTTCGGCTGGCTGCCAGGTTCGCCACCTTTCATTATGTTTGTTTCTCGCTCTTGTTCTTCGCGCTCGATCTCGATCGCGCCTGGCAAATCCTGGTCAGATTGGTAAAACCCATCAATCCTGGTTATTAGGGACTGCGAAATCATGGCCGACTCACTCGAAGACCGACTCGACCGGCTTGCCCAGCGACATCCCCGGCTGATGCTCGCGGCGACCATTGTCCTGGGCATCCTCACCACGCTCATCCTGATCTACAACAGCAACGACACCCGAATTGTCTATAGGGCATTCTAGGATCATGACATCACCCAATAGCACGCCCGGGATCGCAGCAAGCCGGATTCACGCCTCCGTAGGCGCTCATTATGCTCAGCGTCGTGACCGCGACCTGCCTGCTCCTTAGCGGATTGGCCCACAGCGAGCCGCTCAAAGACTGGATGCGTCGCGTCAGTTGGGAGCAAAGTCGTTCCAAGAAACTACTTCCGATGTACTGCTACAACGGGCACTTCGTCGACTACGAGGATCGGCTTTTGCACGAAGAACTGCCCTCGGCCGACGTTTCTCGCGGGGGGGTCTATTTCTTCGGAGCATCCACCATTAAATGGGCCCTCAAGCCGTGGGAACTGCCCGTGGAGGTGCGCCCACTGATCCACAATTTCGGCTGCGGCGGCTGCAAACATTCCGACCAGGCGGACTTCATTCGGTTCTTGGTGCAAGAGGAGGAGTTGCTCAAGGCGGGCCCGGAAAAGACGCTCATCGTATTTGGTACGAATTATCGCACCATTCGCCAGGGCAGGCTGCCTGGAGAAGGACCGGGCAGGTACTTCCGAGAACTCTGGACACGGCACGGCGCCTACACCATCGAATCCGACGGGACTATCCGTCGGACGCATTCGAATCCTCTGCTCAAGGAATTCATCCTCGAACCGAGCAGGGCTACCGGTTTCCTGAGGGAATCAGTCAATTTGGTTTATGTGCCGTTCAAGTCCACACGTGTCCAAACTCCCAAAGAATATAACGACAAATGGGTGAAATTGCTCGGCTCCGACTGGAACGAAATAATGGACTCGGAGCTCGGTTACCTGAAAAGCGCGCTCGAGGATCTGAAAGAACGAAATGTCAACGTCGCCGTCATGTTGATGCCCATGGGAAGCTGGGATAGCGATCTTCCCTACCAAGCAGCCTATTTCGATAAAATGAGCACGATTTGCCATGCGTTGGGCGTGAAGATCTTCGATTACAGCAAATTGCTCGATGACGAGGACTTCGCGGATTCTGATCATCTCAATCCCAATGGCATCGAGAAGTTTCAGCAGACCGTCATGGGACTTTGCCTGGATCATCTCCGCTCGTCGGGCCTCCTTCCGTCGAATGACGCAGTAAACGGGCCATGATCGCCGCTTTCGATACGCGGATCGTTCGCTAACTGGGGTTCAAAGACGTTCGGAGCACGGATCAGAATCCAAGCAATCCATTTGGTCCGCGAGGTGTGACACGCCAGGGCTCGGCAAATCAACCGCCGCGCGGCCGGCGCGAAACTCGTTGCCGCGGAAGTGCGGCAGGCGCTGGACGAACTGGGAAAAGTCACGGGCGCCGTGCCGGCCGAGGAAGTCCTCGAGCGGATCTTCAGCCGTTGTTGCCTTGGCGATTAAGACGAGATTCGACTCGTGCGAGCAAGGTCCAATCAAGAACCCAAGCGGCCGCACCACTTCACCGGCAAGTGCTCTGCATTCGAGTTGCAGCGATCCGATTTCGACGTGGACAGATTTGGCAGGCGGGACTTGCACGGACACCCACGGCACCGTAGCCTGGGGTTGCCTCCGGCGTGTGCCCGGAAGGGACGCAGTTTCGCAGCTCCACCGCGGCGGGGCGCCGTTCAGGATGACATTGTTTGAGGGGATATTCTTGCTCGTGCCGCCGGCTTCCCCCGCTTGGCCGCACGCCGGGCAACACTAAGAGTTAGCGCCTGCCCCAGGCGGAGTTGCCAAGCGGGTCTCGACCCAACGCGGGCGGTGAGAATGGCCAGGAATTCGAAATAACGGCCGGACGTATTCGAGTCCACAAGACACTTTGCCGACGCCAAGGCGTGTCCATGCGACCTGCGCGCCTGGAATTCGGCTCTGCTGACTCGACGGGAGACGTCGCCAGGAAGTGCGAATGATCGTCCTGCCGCCGATCGGAATGATTCGTGCCGACCATGAGGTGCCGCGATGAGTTACTATGAACGAATCGCCTCGGCATTAATCGGAACTCCCCTCCAGCTTCCGGCCGAAGGGCTGCGCTGGGCGAGTAGCCTCCCAAAACGGCTGAAGCACCCCGAGCTCTCGGATATTTTTTTGGAAGCCAAGCGCTTGCGGAACGTAATGGTTCGAACAATTACCCGTGAGATGAATTGCATTGATGTTGGTTGCCATTTGGGTTCGGTCCTCAATGAGATCGTTAATTTGTCGCCGCTGGGTCGACACATCGCCGTTGAGCCGCTGGCGTATAAGGCGGCCTGGCTGCGAAAAAAATATCCGCAGGTGGCTATTCACGAAGTCGCCCTGGGCGAGCAGGATGCGATCGTCGAATTTTTCTACGACCCTCGGAACTCTGGTTTCAGTGGGCTTGGTCGGCACGGGCAGGGTGCAAACCAAACGCTGCAGCTGCAATGCAAGAGATTGGATGACATCGTCTCGCCTGGCATGCCGATTGGATTCATGAAGATCGACGTTGAAGGCGGTGAATACAATGTTTTCAAAGGCGCCACGAGGGTTTTGTCCGAGAGCCAACCGATTGTCGTATTCGAATGCACGAAGACCGGATTGGCTGCGCTTGGCATTACCCCTCAGGAGGTTTTTGGGCTGCTACGCCATGACCTGCGGTATCGCATTTTCCTGCCTAAAAACTACCTTGCGAGCGGCCCGCCTCTCGATTACGCTGGTTTTCAGGATTCGATGAATTACCCCTTCCAAGCGTTCAACTATGTCGCCGTTCCCGACTCCCAGGAATTCCGCGGCGCCAGTCAACCGATAACCTGCAACTGATGGCCGGGCTCTACTACCGCGCACGGTGACCCCTTGTTGCGCTTCCGCGGAGGCCGCGGGCATTGGGCGTCGCCGTCGAGTACCGTCACGCCATGCGGCCCGGTGTGGCTCGCGGCGCCGCGGCCATTCAGTTCGAGCGGACGGAGAGGGAAGAGGTTCGACGGAACCAACTGGGCGATCGGCAGGGCATCGGCCGGTCGCGAGCCGGTCAGCGACCACGCGGCGACTGGCGCTCCCGGGATGCGGCGCAGCTGGCCGCTGGCACGGCGAATAACAGCGGCAACTTGACGGGACCAATTCGGTCTGCTGAAATTTTGTCAGCGTCGCCGGGGGACCGAAACGATTGAGGTCTCGCGCCGTCCGGGGGAATTTGGTTTTTGAAACCGGCGCCCACGTCATTTCTCTTTGCTCGGGGCGTCGATGAGTTTTTTCAGCAGGACTTTTCGGCCCGTCGAATTGCGCGGAATACCCGTGAGCTCCATGTATCCCTCGACTGCTTGGAGTTCTCTTTACCTGCCTCGCATTAGCAGCCGCTCGCATGTTCTACCCGACTGCAATCATCCTGATGACTTTGGTGGTCTTCGTGACCGCAAGTCGAGGGATTTACCAGGCGATTTGGTGTTGCTGGTGGTTGGCCATTCTGATGCCGGTAGGCATGCGCAAGATTTTTTCACTCCTTTACGTGCGATCTCCGTTGCGTTACGAGCCTGGCGATTCTTGCTGCCTTGTGCCTTCAGCCTCCCGGCCAACGGCCGCGGCTGCGGCTGACGCTAACCGATTTGCTGATGGCCGGCTTCCTGACTTCACTGAATTATTCCACGATTCTGGCCGGCGAATTCACTCCGCTGGGCAGTGTGGATCTCGCGCGGATCTGGTTCTTGCCGTACTTGGTCGGACGGATCGCCGGCACCTCGCCGGAAAGCCTGGGCAAAGCCTTGCCCGTCGTGACGCTGATTTGCCTGGCGGTGTCTTTGGGCACGATCATCGAAGCCGTGAGTAGGATCAATATTCAGCATCAATTGTTCGGCCACTACACCTTCAACGAAGTACGCTGGGGACTGCGACGGGCTACGGGAAATGCGGCGGGGTCCCATCACGTTTGGGCTGATGTTGGTGTTGATCTCGCCCTTGACGTTCGAAGCGGCTCATCGAGCCTGCGCAAGGTCTGGGTCCGCGGTGGTGGCGGTCGTTGCCCTGGCTTATGGGTGCTGCGGTTTTTTGCACGCTGTCTCGCGGCCCACAAATTGCCTTTGCGCTCACTTGGGGCGGTTTCCTGTTTTTCCGCCGGCCCGAATTGCGCAAATTGCTGATCGGGGTAGCCGCCGTGTCCGCCCTCGGGCTGTACGTTAGCCGAGATTTTCTCAAGGATGCCCTGCACACCTGGTCCGGTGGTCACGAATGGCAAGCCAACATTCTCATCGACGGAAAACAATATCACTATTCCGGCGCCTGCACCGGCAATTGCTGTTCATCGTCTACAAGGACTCCTTGCTCCGGGCCGGTTTCTTCGGCTACGGCGATTGCGAGATGAGCGATATCCCCTACCAGAAAGAGGTGATTGGCGTCAATTTTTGGTCAGTCGACGACCACTACATTTTGACGATTCTGCGCAAAGGATGGCTGGGGGTGGTCCTATTCGTCATAGTCGGCATCGCCGGAACTTACCGATTCGCACGAATTGCGACGGATGTCGATCGCACCGGTTCAGGCGCTCGCCGCTGCGGCCGGCGGAGCAATCCCGAGCGTCATGTTGATGCTGTTCACCGTGTTTTTGAATAGCGAGAGCGGCGATCTGTGGCTATACTGGATAGGATTGGCGGCCAGTTGGCCCAAGAGTCCGTCGGTCCAAACTCAACTCGTCCCGAAGACCGCGGCAGGTTCGCGCGTCATTCGACGACGGTTGGTTCCCGGTCATTCGGATTTTGATGCTCGGCCGCATTCTGGAGCCGGAGAGGACAATCCCCCGGTAGCCGAACGACCGCAGGGAAGCCCAACGTCGGGTGATGCCGGGCAAGCACCGGCGGATCCGCGGGAGCGAGGCAAGGAGTTCCACCGACGCCCGTTTCCTGAGCGGAAGTCTTCGCACTTTGGCAAAGTCGGCTGGCCGACGAATCTTGGGAAGTGCGATAGATACTGGCAGGCGGTTCTGAGATCGCGGTGTCGTTTTCCACGAACACGACTTACTTTTCGGTGCGACAGTGGACAGCATTACACAAAGCGACAAGACTCCCGTGGCCTATGCCGGGACGGCCCAGGCTGAAGCGGTGGCTCGGGTACTCTTCGTCGATCTGGACGGCACCTTGATCCAAACGGACTTGCTCCACGAAGCCAGTCTAGAACTGTTGAAGGAATCTCCCCGACTGTTTTTTCGCATTGCTCAGAATTCCCCACGGTCGCGCCGCTTTCAAGCGGGCAGTCAGCGCAGCCGTGACCCCGGAGGTCCGCCAGCTGCCTTTTCGCGAAGATGTGCCCGGAGTTTGTCACCGAGCAGCGGTCGCTGGGCAGAAAGATCATCCTGGCCACGGCCACGGACGCCGCTTGGGCGGAGTGCATCGCCAACGAATTGGGCGCGTTCGACGACATTTTGGCCAGCGACGGAACGCGAAATCTCAAAGGCGCTGCCAAACTTGCGGCCATTCAAGAGTATTGCCGCCAGCACGGCTACTCGGAATTTGATTATCTGGGCGATAGCCATGCTGATTTGCCAATCTGGCGTGCGGCCCGCGGTGCTTACTTAGCGGCTCCGTCCGCCGGGCTATTGCGCCGGGTCCGTGAGTTTGCCGATCCGGCCGCAATATTCGGGACCAGAAAAGCGGCAACCCGCGATATGTTTACGGCCCTACGGCCGCAGCAGTGGGTCAAGAATGTTCTGATCTTCGTTCCGCTCATCGCAGCGCACATGGTGCTCAACCTCTCGCTTGCCTTGGCGGCAGTAATCGCCTTCGTATGCTTCTGCCTCTGCGCATCCGCCGTGTACGTCCTCAACGACCTTGCCGACATCAACGCTGACCGTCGCCATCCAACCAAGCGAAACCGTCCCTTCGCCGCGGGCAGGCTGCCAGTTCGTTACGGAGTGCCCCTTGCGGGCGGGCTGCTGGCCGCTGCCTTTGGCGTGGCCGCGTTGACGCTTCCGGCTGGCTTCTGTGCCGCACTCGGGTTGTACCTCGCCGTGGCGAGCGTGTATTCATTCTTTGCCAAACGTATCGCCGTTTTGGACGTGCTCATGCTTGCCGGGTTGTATACGCTCCGAGTCATTGCCGGCGGAATGGCCACGGGAATCACGGTCTCGCAGTGGCTGATGGCATTCTCGATGTTCTTGTTTCTCTCGCTTGCGTTCGCCAAGCGCTATGCGGAACTAAACGACTCTTGCGGGCCAATGAAGTGGCCGCGGCCGGCCGAGGCTACGGTGTCGGTGACATTGGATTGATCGAGAGCATGGGGCCAGCGAGCGGTTATATTGCCGTGCTTGTGCTCGCGCTCTACCTGAATAGCGAGCAAATGAACTTGCTCTATCGCAATCCCTGGCCGCTTTGGCTAGTCTGCCCCGTCCTGTTGTATTGGATCAGCAGGGTATGGATGAAAGCGACGCGCGGCGAGTTGTCGGAAGACCCCATTGTTTTTGCCTTGCGCGACCGAACAAGCAAATACCTCGGGGTGATCGTTGCCGTGCTTCTTGTGGCCGCCTCGTTGTAGCTGCGGATGCCTGGCCGAGATTTTCTGGCACGTCGATTCATCGCCGCTTTGACATTCATGTCGGTGCCTGTCTGGCCTGCGGCGGCACGCTTCGAGAAGTTGACCGCTTGCAGACCTCGACGAATGCACAGGGGCTTTCTGCCGAGCCATTGCCGACGCCCGTTCGCACAACATGGCGCTGGTCCGCGCCGCGCGGCTCCGCCCGATGCCCTCAGTCCGGCGGATGAAAACCGTCGACAGAACCCGAGGCAGTGGATTAGCATGAGTACCGTCCTGGATTGTCTCGTTCCCAGTCTTGGCCCTGTCCAAATCTTGGCCTTGCAGCCAGGCGATTCGTTACGATGCAGCAGTCTCCTCGGAGAGCGGCTTGATGAAAGGTGAAGAGCTGAGTCGCGCACCGGGTTCCGTCGCCGTCGGTGATGGGCCCCCGAGAGTCGTCCCGCTCGGTGCTCAAGAGCCGTCCTGGCGGGAATTCGTTGGCATCGTCGCCATCACGCTTGCGGTCACTGGGCTTCTTGTGGCCTTCAGCGATCGCGATGGATACGAGGGAGACGACTTGTCGGTGATCTCGGCGGTCATTCAGATGGACGAGGCGAGGAATGGAGAGATCTTCCTGTATCGGTACGGCTGGCAGCCCTTGGCCTACGAGACGTCAGTCCTGGTGTATCGGCTCTTCAATCACCCCGACGCCATCTTCCTCATTTCGCCCATTTGCTGCGGGGTGAGCGTGGGGATCATCCTCTTCACCATGCAGAGGCTGGCGCGCGACCTGCGCTCCCCGCTGGTCCACCTGGCCCTCTTGATGCTTCTGCCCGAAATCTTTTATGTGGGGCTGTTCTATAACACAACGTCCCCGGCGATGCCTTTGGCCGCGGCTGCAAACCTGGCCCTCTTTGGTTTCGCGGGGCGGACGGCACCATGGCGTCCGGCCGTCATCGGCCTGTGCATGGCTCTCGCGACCTTCATGCGGTTCGATTTCCTCTTGGCCGTGCCATTCGTCATGGCCGTGCTCTGGGCCGAGCGGCAGTCCGTCCGCCCGCTCGTTGAGATGGCCGCAGGCGCGGGGTTCGCGCTCGCCGCGGCTACGACCGTGGGTCTCTTCCATCCGCTCGAACTGCTTGACACGCTTCGCGTCCATCACTCCGAGGTCAACCTGGGGCAGGCGGCCTACCCTTGGGGCTGGAAGTGGAACGTCAAGGTGATCGCGGTCATCATGCACCCCTTCGCGTGGATTCTGGTGCTCGCGGGACTGCCAGCCCTGGCCCGCCAGACCGCGGCTCGCTTCGGGCGGGGGCCCCTGTTCGTACTGGCGGCCGCCCTGCTTCCCTTTCTCTACCCCATGACCTCCTTCACAAGCGCCAAATACGGGATTCCTTTGATGCTACTGCTCCCGCTGGCCATGCAGCAGATCCTCGATCGCGCGTGCGAGCACCGGCTCGCGGGAAAAAAGAGACTCGTCAGCCTCGGTGTTGTCGTCTCGGCCTTGATCGCCTGGACGATCTCGGTCGAGCCCTCGAAACGGCCTCCGTTCGTCAAAGTGGCCGTGAACAGGCCGCTTCAGATCCCGACCCACGACGGCATGAGAACCCTCGGGGCTTACGCGTTCGCCATGCGCTTGCCCGGCCAGTCGGAAGCGGCCGAGCCTGAATGGAGAGTGGCCGAGTTACTTCAGGAAGAATTGCACGCGACCGGTGGCGCGATATTTGGTTCGTCGGCGAGGATTCAAGCTTCTTGCGGGGAAGAATGGGCTGGAGGTATCTAAGGCTACTGCTGGCGCGAGAAGGTCTGCACGGGACACTCATTGCTCCTCACACTTTAGCCTACACGATTGGCAACCGCCGCGTGATGTTCACCGTGCCTTCGGCCGAGGAAGGAGACATGGCCCGCACGTTTCGCCGAATGCGCTGCGGGTCGAGGCCTCAAAAGCTGGCGAGACGCCCAAGCAGACCTTCGAGCGGATTGCGCAGCAGTTGGCCAGTAAATCGGGGTGAAGCAGGAACTAGCAGCGCGCTGTGCTGTCTGCCCGGTGCGGTCGGAGGCGCTGAACGGCTCATCGGCTGAATCAACACCTGGGGGCGCGTGATCGACCACGCTTGACAGGGGCGTGTGGCGCATTTGCGATTTCCGAAACGATGCCGCGCGGCAGTTGGGGCGATTCGGGATAGCCGTGCGAGATGCTTGCTTGCGGTAAACGCTTGTTTGAACAGCCGCCCAAAAGATTGGACAACGTATCGGTGCTCGTTTATGATGCTGGGATTGTTTGCGGCGAGTTTAGCTTTCGCCGCCAAGGCGTTAGACCACCCCGAGCGAGCGCTGCCCCCAGAGTCTGCCTGCCCTTAGTTCACGCCCAACAAGGCTGAAAGGCCAAGCGGCTAAGAGACCCGAGCGGTTATAAGTCGCGGCCACCAAGAGTCGCAGCCACCAAGAGTCATTGTGCCGTAGCGTCCGCCAGTTCGCCCCCCCAGCCTTCCCTCCACCGGTTCGTGCGGCTGCCATGGTTCGATCTACATGGATTGTTTCGATCCTCGGCGGCGCGGCGCTTTGCTGCCTTGGCACGGGATGGGTCTGCGGCCAGGAACCCACTTACACCGGCCTGTTTGCCGACGGCACCTATGTCGCCGCCGGGCGGATCAGCGAATGGCACGACACTTCGGCCCAGCCCAAGCTGAACGGGCAATCGCTGCTCGATCCGAACCGGGCGATTCGCTGGCTCCGCAACGAGTCGCCCGAGACACAGGCCAGTCCCCGGGCCTTTGTGGAAATGGTCGGCGGCGACCGCCTTCCCGGCCGCGTCGTTGAATACCACGACGGGGACGACCATTCGGCCGAGCGCCAGCCCGACCACCTGACCGTGAAGGTGGACGTGCCGGTCGACGTTCCCGATCGGTCGCCGCGTACGCATTTGCGGGTTACGCTGCCCAGCCTGCGGCGAATCGTTTGGCAGCGGCGCAGCAGCGATCATTACTCTCCCGGCACGTTGTTTTATCGCGACGGCCGGCAGGTTCAATTTCGCTCCGTCCGTTGGGCCTCGACGTCCGTCATGCTGCTGCTGCCGGACGGGACGCGGCGAATCGCGTTCAGCGACATCGCGGAGCTGCACCTGCCGGCTCGAGCTGCCTGGGACGACTATTACGAAAGCCTGGCCGTGCTCACCGCCGACTGCACCGCGCGGCTGATGCGCATTGAAACGTTTGCCGGCCTGGTGGCCACCACGTCGCTGTCGCGGTTTCAAGCCCGGGCGGTTTCGGGCAATCCGCAGGACTGGTTCCATTTGCTCGCGCCGGCCTGGTGTCTCGACCCGTTCTGGGTGCGTCACACGCACATCCAATGGCGGCGTTTTTTCCTGCCGCAGGAAGTGCCCTTGTCGCAAATCGAACCGACAAAGGTGGTCGAGCGGTCGTCGATCGGCGGCGGCTGGACGTGCCAGACCGATCGCAACGTGCAAGGAAATCCTCTGCGCAACGGCGGCAAGACCTATGGCTGGGGTTTCGGCGTGCAAGCCTTTGCCGAATTGCACTTCGAATTGCCGTCCACGGTCAGGCAGTTTCAAGCCCGCGTCGGATTGGACGAAGCCGCCGGCCGCGGCGGCTGTGCCAAGGGCCTGGTGTACATCAACCGCCGCGAGGGAGAGCCGGTCGTCAGGACCAATCACTTGATCGGCAGCAACGAGTCGGTGGTGGCGGGGCCGATTGCGCTGGCCGGCCCGGCGGCCGGTCAACAGAGCCTGTTGCTCGTGGCCGACCCGGCGCCACGCCGACCGTCCGCCCGGGAGCGATCCGCTCGATATCCGCGATCTGGTCGACTGGCTCGAACCAGTGCTTTTTCTCGATCCGGAAAAACTGCTGGCCGAAGTCACGGCACGAGCACCGCATGCGGTGCTGGCCTGGCAAGACTGGAAAGTCGCCGTGACGCCCCCGGTCAAGCTGCAATTATTCAACCACTGGGATCCGGCCAACCCGAATGACGGGCGATTTCGCATCGAATGCCTGACTGCCGCTGGGCCGCTCACGCTCAGCCGGCGAGTCAAGCTCACCAGCCACGAACAGTATTTGCTCTTGTCCGTCAGCCGGTTCTCCGGCGCGTCCGCGCCAACGCATCTCGAAGTCCGCATCGACGGCGACCCGGTCACCGACTTCGACGTACCCGAACGCGTGCCCAACGTGGTGCTCGATCCGCTGCTGCTGCGCTTGGCCGCTTACCGTGGGCGGGAGGTGCTGATCGAAGTCATTCAAACTCCGACGACCGACAAGAGCTGGGTCGATTGGCGCGGGTTGGGCTTCGCCGAATATCCGACCAGCACGCCTTGGATCCCGCTGGAAATCAAACGGGCGAAGTCGACCGGCGAAACGATCTTCAGCCCCTTGCCGGACGATTCGCTTCTGGCCGCGGGTAAGCCGGCAGACGTGGACAGCTACACGGTCGTCGCCGAGACGGAGCTATTGGGCATCAGCGCCATCCGGCTCGAAGTGCTGGCGGATGCGCGGCTTGCCAAACAACGGGCCGGGACGCGCGGCCGACGGGTCGTTCCTGCTGACGGACTTTCGCGTGTCGGCGGCGCCCCGTGGGAAGCCCGAGTTATCGGTGCCCGTTACGCTGTCGAGTCGCGACCGCCGACTTCTCGAACGCCGATACGCCGGTCGCCGGCGCGATCGATCCAAATCCGCTGACCGGCTGGCGCACTTCGGGCGAGCCCGGGCGGACCCATTGCGCGGTCTTTACCACCGACGAGGACGTCGGTTTTCCCGAGGGCACCGTGCTCACGTTCACGCTCGACCACAAGGCGCCTCCGCAGCAAGCGCTGGGCCGATTCCGACTGTTGGCGACGAATTTTCCGCGTCCGGTGCCCGCCGAACGGCCGGGCAAGCTGCTGCCCATCAACTGGGTGGGCAAGGCACTGGCGATCTTCGAGGACCAAGCGGAAT
The DNA here is from genome assembly GCA_963699445.1 of uncultured Planctomycetia bacterium. Classification (GTDB taxonomy): domain Bacteria; phylum Planctomycetota; class Planctomycetia; order Pirellulales; family PALSA-1355; genus CAWCAX01. Next base: position 774,806 of record CAVOTX010000005.1, on the reverse strand, counting down.
TTCTGACGGAAATCAACGCTGGCGCCGGCAATGCGCTGCTCGACTCGGACGACAAGTTCTCCGGAAGTGCGGCCGTCAAGATCGTCGGCCAGCGCGAGAACGCACGACTGCCGCGGCTGGGAACGACGGGCGTCAAGATCCGGCAAAATCCGCTGCCGGGCGAGTTCCGCTATTTGCAATTCGCCTGGAAAAAAGTGGACGGCCAGGGCATCTGTTTGCAAATCGGCCACGACGGCGCCTGGGGCCCGGCCGGTAATTACAAGTTTCGCTATCATGCGGGTCCCGGGGCAGAGTGTGGGGGCGCTTCGCTGCTGATCGATTCGAAGCTGCCCACCGGCTGGACGCTCGTGACGCGCGATTTGTTTGAGGATTTTGGCGAGTTCAATTTCACCGGGCTGGCGTTTTCGATGATCGATGGCCAGTACGTGCTGTTCGACCGGATCTTGTTGGGGCGCGCGATGACCGACTTCGATCCACTCCCTTGAAAGCGGCCCAACCCGCGCGGCCGGCGCCGGAATCCTTTGCCGCGGCGGCAACTAGTGGGAGCGCGATCGAGTTGAGTGTATGCTTAAGGGGGTCAATCGATACGTCTCGCGCTGGCGCTCGGAATTCTTCGCGGCAAAGAGTGCCAGAACCTAGAGGCGACCTATGAGAACCAGCTCGCGTGTCACGCCTGCCGTTAGGGCCGTTGCGACCGACTCGGCCGTTGAGCAGCCGGCGCGGCCGTCCCTGCCGACCGCCGCGCATCCGGCCGTCGCTTTGCGCCCATTGCCGAGCTTGGACGAGCAAAAGCTGATTGCCGCCGCCCATCGCGGGGATCGCGCCGCTTTTCAGACCATCGTCGAACGGCACCAGGGCGCCGTGTACGGCTATTTGCGGTCGCGCTCTGCTCGAGCCGGCCGACGCCGAGGATCTCACGCAAGAAGTCTTCCTCCGCTCCTACGTGGGGCATGCCCGGTTCGAGGGCACCGTGATGATCCGGCCGTGGCTGCTGGGCATCGCCCGCAATCTGCTCCGCGAGCACGCACGCAAGATCAAGCGCCGCAAGGAAGTGGCCTGGACCGAGCTCTGTCTGCGGTTGGAAGAAGACTTGATCGAATTCGAAACGCATACCTACGAAGACGTGATGGCCCACTTGCCGGTTTGCCTGAGCGCACTGGGCCAGAGTGCCCGCCAGGCGCTCGACTTGCGCTATCAGGCCCGCTTGCGGCTCGCGGAAATCGGCGAGAAACTGCACCGCAGCGAAGGGGCCGTCAAATTGCTGATGTTCCGTGCCCGGCAGGCCCTCAAACGCTGTTTGGACGCCAAAATCCTGGGTTGTGGTCATGACTGACGAGCAATTGCTCGACCTGATCGAAACCAAGACGCCCGAGGAGTTGACGCTCGCCGAGATCGATCAACTGCGACAGCGCCTGACGGAGTCGCCGATGTTGTGCGCGGCCCTGTCGGTGCGCATCGAAATGGAACAGTACCTGGCCGCCGCCTTGGGCCGGGTCAATGTTTCTGTCGACGAAATCATGAATCGGGCGGGCAAGGCGCCGGTCCTGCGGGCCAATCCCGCTTTGCCGCTCTTGGGCTGGGTGCTCTGCCTGCTGTTGATCGGCTTCGTCGGGCTGGTGCTGCTGTTGACCATTACGGTGCCGCCGGCGGCCGACGTCGACCGGCCGCTCGCCGCCAATCGCGACCTGCCGCCCGCCGCGCCGCCGCAAGCCGGCGCGGACGACCGGCAACAGGACTCGGCCGAGTCCCCGCCCGCGGCGCCGGCTGAGACGCCGACTCCGGTCCAGCCCAGCGCCGCCGTGGCGCCGGCCGTGGCGGCGGCTCCCGCTGTCGAGGCCAGGCCGGCGGAACCCAAGAATCCTTGGGACGAACTGGCCGCCGCCGAGGATCGCCCGCGTCCCAGCCCGGCCGCACTGTTCGACGAACCCGATCAGACGGTCTCGCCGCCGCGCGAAGAAGACCTGAAACAGTGGTTCAGCGAAGTGCCGGGCCAGCCGCACAACGTCTCGCGGAAGGATTTCTACGGTGTCGGTTGCGGAGTGCTGGACGGTGTTTGGCGATTGCGCGCTCCGCTCAAGCCGAAAACGGCCCTGAAATTGTCGTTGGCCGATTTTCAAAATCTAAAGATCCATGTTTGGCACGGCAGCGAGGGAGTGACGCTGCACTACTATGACAATGCCAACAAGCTGTGGGCGGCGTACCAGGCGACGCGCAAGCAAGCCGAAGCCAAACCCGTCACGATTGCGCTCATGGGCACCGACGAAGACCGCTTCTGGCGGCACCAATCCGATGGAGCCCGTGACGCTGGAGCTGCGCGCCGAGGACGGATTATTGACCCTCGCCCGCGGCGACGTGCGGGTGCTGAGCGTGCCGTTCGAGGGCTCGGCCAGCGAGGTATATTTTGACGGGCACGTCATGTTCCGCCAAATCGCCGTGGTGGGCGCCGCCGAATTGCCGCCTCTCCCGCCACCCGCGCCGGTGCTGGTCGACGTCACCCAGCCGGCCAAGCTCAGATGGAGCGGACAACTGGCCGAGGGGACGGACTTCCAGAAATTGCCGGACGGCCGGGTAGAACTCAGCGGCGAGAAGAACGCGCTGCCGGCCTGGGTGTCGGTGGCGCTGCCGCACCGCGAATCGCTGTGCGAAGTCATCGTTCATCTCGACGAACCCCAACCGGGCTGCGGATTCTTTCTCGGCGACGATCAAGGCCCGCGCTACCCGGTCGGATTCTTTCGCGAAGCGCATCAGGGCCAGACCTCGTTCTTTCCGACTACGCCGGGGGATGGCCGGGTCGACTCGAATCACGACCTGGACAACACGTTCTCGCCGATGTCGCTGCCGCGACCATGGTTTCGGCTGGTGTTCGGCTGTGGCACGTTCAAGGTCTGGACCAGCCGGGACGGCATCCACTGGGGGCGAGCCTTCGATCCGGTGGTCAATCAACAGGCCCCTTACACCCACCTGGGCCTGTACTGCGTGCCAGGGCAACCCCGCAAATCGATCAAACTGCGGCAAGTGCAATTGCGCGAGTTGGCCGCGCTGGACGCACTGGCTCCGCTGGCCTTGCGCCGCAAAGCCCTGGCTTTGCCACAAGCGGCCGAAATGACCGAATGGCTGGAAGCGGTTTTGGAATCGCAGCCCTCGGACGCCGACTCCGCAGCCTGGCGGCGGGCCTGCGCAATCCGCACGCTGGCCGCCGGTACGACGGCCGCCTTGGGAACGCCGCTGTTGGACAGTCTGATCGACGAGGCGCTGCAGGAACACAAGCCGATTGCCGCGCCACCTCCAACTGCTCGACGAAGCCGCGCTGCTGTATCACACCTGGGACGACCCGGCGGCCGCATTGCGCATGGCCCAGCTTTATCAGCAGGTCGGCTATCGTGCCCACCGCGAGGGACAAACCCGGCCATGCTCGTTGATCGAGCACGCGCAGCGAATGGCTCCGATCTGGTCGCGGCATGTTTACAATTTCCTGCCCGACACGCTGGCCCGCAGCGAGATTTTGGAACTGTCTCAAGCGGCCGAGTGGGCGCCGCTGCACGACTTCTGTCGGCAGCAGCGATTCTGGCGGCGGATGCTGCCCAACGTCCCGCCGCCGCCCAACCTGATCGATTGGGCCGATGCGCTGGCCCGAGCGCAACTGCCCAAGCATCTGGGCCGCGGCGGGCCGACGCCATTGATGGATTGGCGACACCCGCTGATCGTGGAATTGAGCAAAGAGGGCTACAACGTGCTGGCGGAATTCCGCGCGGCTCTGGACGCCCGTGCCTACCGTGATGCCTGCCAGATCATTTCCACGTCGACCGAAAACGGCATGCTGGGCTTGCTGCCCGACGAGCGCGATCCCGACCTGATGGTATCGTTGCCGGGCGCCGTGGCGCTGGCCATGCGCGATCATCCTGGCCTGCGGAAGACGATGAGCGAGCAGTTCGGAGCGCTGGGGCGATTGCGTATTCGTCAGTCGATCGCCGAGAATAACGTGGCCACGGTCGAAGCCGCGACGATTCAATTTCTCGGCACCGAGGCGGCTGCTGAAGCACACCTCTGGCTGGCCGATCGCTCTTTGGCCAGCGGCGCTTTTGCCCATGCTTTGGGCCAGTATCGGCAGGCCGAGCGGACCGCCACAGCCGACTTGCGCGGCCGTATTTCGGCCAGCGAGCAGTTGGCCGCCGCGCTGATGGGCCAATCGGCCGGAGAGCCGATCACCCGCAGCGTCACCTTCGGCGACACCCAGTTAAGCGCCGCAGAACTGCAAGCGCTGGTGGCGGATCTGCGTCAGCACCGTCTGGCCGACAACCTCACCGGCCGCGGCGAGCTGGCCGGCTTGACCGCCACGCCCGCCCCGGCCCCGACCGGATATGAAACCGTTCTCCGCGCCCGGCTGGAGGGGGATGGCGGCGACGGCCCCCAGAATGTGCCGGGCGAAAACCAGTTGCACAACATTGATTGGGTCGCTCGGCAATTGGCCCTCGTCGTCGACGGCGACAGGCTGCTGCTCAGCAACCGCTTTCAACTTTCGGCCTACGACCTGAAGACGGGCCAGATTCAATGGCGGAGCGAGCTCGGCGGCGAGCACGGCCAGGCACACGATTGGCCGCTGATGCCGATGCGGCCGCTTAATACCGCCAGCCGCATTTTCGTTCGCCGGCTGCATCGGGCCGGTCCGCTGCTGACTTGCTTTGCCAGCGCCGATGCCAAAGTGCTGTGGAACAGCAAGAGCGAGCCCGATAAATGGGTTGTCTCCGATCCGCTCTTGATCCAGGACGAACTATTCGCACTGGTGATGACGCGGTTGGAGCAGGAATTCACGCTTTCGCTCTCGACCTACGACCCGCAAACCGGGGCCGTGCTCAGTACGCGGCCCCTGTTGCATTTCCGCGAGAACTGGTGGCAAGAGCGGACTTGTCAGGTCCTGCCGCTGGGAGACAGGCTCGTCGTCACCTGCGGCGGAACGGTGCTGGCCTGTGACCTGCTGGGGCAAGTTCACTGGGTGCGCAGGCAAACTTGGGTGCCGCCCAGCCTCGAGCGCTCCTGGCTTGCGCAAAGCCAGGATCGGCCGCTGGTGGCCGACGGCCGATTGTTCGTCGCACAGCCCTGCGTGCGCAGCATCGCCGCGCTCGAGCCCGAGAGCGGCCGCTTGCTCTGGAATCGCGTGTTGCCGAACGTGCGACGCATGCTCGGCTTGATCGGAGATCGCTTGATCGTCGAAACCGATGCCGGATTTACCGCACTCGACACCGCATCGGGCAAACCGCTCTGGTATCACGACGCGGACAAGCGCCTGGATGCGGTTCTGTGCGGCGATCCGGGCGGCCTGATGTACACGCAGGCCGAGCAGGTCCGCGGCGAAAACAACTGGCGTCCGACGTTGGTCTGGCTCGACCCGGCCACCGGCCTGGCGAAATCCCGAACCAGCCTGGAAATGCTTAAGCACGAGCGCCCCAAGTTCGGTCCGCTGCTGGCCGTCGGCGAGCGGCGGTTTGCTTTTTTCGGCCGGGGCGACCAGGACCCGACGCGCGACATCGTCGAGCTGACGCCCAAAGGCGCAGCCCAGGTGAGCGAGTCGTCGCCGCGGGGATTCGGTCGCTGGAATCCAACAACCGATCCGACCTTGGAGGCCGCCGCCGCCTTGGTGCTGCCGCAGTGGACCCTGGTCGGCGGCCGCATCGACGCGCAGACCGGTATCCAGCCCGAGTGGCAACAAGAGAAGATCGTGCTCAACACGCTGCCCACGTCCGCCGCGCGACCCCTGTGCCTGGTGCGGCGGGTGGCCGTGCCGGAAAATGGCAACCCGCGGCTAAGCTTGCGGGTGTCGGGCGATCCGGCTGGCAAGTGGAAGCTCGACGTGCGCGTGGGCCAGCGCAGCTTGCTCACCCAGTCGATCGACCAGGCCTTCACCGCCGGCGGCTGGAAGGACTTGGAAGTCGATCTAAAACCCTTCGGCGGCCAAAACATTTGGCTCGTCGTCCGCCAGGTCGAAGACGGACCCCAGCCCTTCGCCAAATGGAAGCGGTTGGAAGTCGTGTATTGATCGCGGATTGGCCGCTGGGTCGGTCCGCGGGCGCTGGGCCGTGGTAAGCCCTCGAGCTTCGACTTGTGGTGGCGCGTTTCGGTTGTCAAAGATCGGTCTCGCGCCTCCCGTAGCTTTGGCACCCGCGGCAGCGCGCCTTTTCATCGAACCCGGTTGGCCGCGGCGGATTGCCGCGCGATGGCGGGCACGATGCGCACCGCGCTTCCTTCTCAGAATGAGAAACCCAATCGATCGGAATGATAAAACTCCGGAAGCACGTTCGTTGGAACCCCGCTTCGTAAAACCATTTTCTCGGCAAAGTGACGCGATTCTCGGAACAATCTGATTTCTGTCAGCCGGCCACTCTTGTTGTGGCACGAAATTCGCACCGCTTCGCTTGCGTGGGGTACGGGCCAAATTAGGCACTGCATCACGTCAAGATTTTTCCTTCTTCTGCTCAACGGGGAACACGAATGCTGTTCTTCCATAAACGTGGGCTGGCAGGCCTTGTTCTGCTGATCAGCCTGGCCGGATCGGCGACGGCCGGAATCGACGTCGTCAACAATGGCTTTGAATCGCCGGATCTGGGGGCGGGCGGCTATGGATATGGGCCCGACCATCCTTATGGCTTGGGCGTCCCGCAACTCCCCTCGGCACCTCCCGGCTGGTCGTTCAGCGGCACCACGGGCATCGCGGCGAATGGCAGCGCTTTCGGCGTAACCGGGGCCACCAACGGCAACAGCGACGGCGGCACCAGCACCAGCGGACAGGCCGGTTTTGTGCAAAACGGCTATGGCACGCCCAATACGATCTCTCAGGACCTGTCCGGTTTTACCCCTGGTTCCTATGAAGTAACCTTCAGTCTCGAATTGCGCGGCGGCAACAACGCCGCGGTCGACGTCACGCTAGGCGGCATCGACTTGGGGACCTATAAGCCGTTGAGCAGCGGCAGCTTCAACACCGTTACGACGTCCGCCGCAACTCTGTCCGCCGGCTCGAATTTGTTGGTGTTCACCGGTGTCAATAATCCAAATGGCGGCGATAACACCGTCTTCATCGACAACGTCAGGATCACTCCCGAACCCGCCTCGCTCGTCATCTGGGGCTTGGCTATTGCAGGCGGCCTTTTGCTCACCCGTCGTCGCCGCAAGGCCTAGTTCGACATGGCCTACTTCGACCAGCCGTCCAATCGATAACAAACCGCTCGGCGATCGCCTGGGCGGTTTTTTACGTTGGAGCGGTCGTTCGCGCGGCAACAACGATCAGGCCGGTCTTCTCCTACTACGGCTTTCTTCGCGAGGTCGGCGCGGCGATCGTAAGTGTGACGCGATTGTCGCCGGAGTTGATCACCGCCGTCAGCGGTGTCGTGTCGATCCTCGAATAGATCGGATCCACCGCCCCGGTCGGCTGCATTCGCTCGTCGACCGAGATCACTGTAACCTTTTGCGCTCCCAGAATCACTCCGTCGCCATGTTTCCAGGTGGTCACGGCGCTGAAACTGCCGTCGGGTTTGAGGTCGGTCGTCCCCGAACGTGGAAATTCCTTGGGGTTGACGGCTTCGATTTGGGGCACAAACGTCACCACAACCCGCGCCGGGGATTGGGGTCCCATCGTCGTACGTCACCGTCCCGGAAACAGGCACGATCGTATACGGGGCTCGCTGGCCGCAACCGGCGATTGCCAGCAGCAGTCCGGCCAGGAGCCGAACATGCCGGCCGGCCAAGCGGAGCAAAGCGTTCCCAGCGCGAAACTTCATGGGTCGAACTCCAGGCCGGCACACGCCGCGGCGTGCGCGCGGCAGCAGGCCTAATATCGCGAGGCGTCGATCGGCAGCGCATCGGCCGACGCGTTGAGCCGTTGCCAGGTCAGAAAGACGGTTGGATCGACCGGTTGGGTCGGGTCGAACGACCACGGATCGCCAGACTCGATGAAGTCGGCGATAAACCGCACGCTGCCGTCGCACATGGCGACGTAAATGCCGGCGTAATGGCTGCTGCGCGGCACAGCCTGCGTGTTGCCATCGACGCAGCCCATGCAGGCTTGCGTGACCGCGGCGCTGCCCAGAGCGCTGAAGATATCGCTGCAGCCCAGGATATTGTCGGCGCTGGCCGTGCAATCGTCGGGAGCGTTGTCGTCGTCGGTGCCGTGTCCGAACAACGTGCTGGCTCCTGGGGCTCCCATCGCCCAGGTTCCGCGCCGGTCGACCGCGGCCAGGCCGACTCGCAGCTCACCCAACATGATCGTGTTGCTTGTGCCGTCGGTGATTTGCGCGATGTTGACGGAAGCATTGGCGCCCATCACTCCGCGAGTCCAACGCGTTTGCCAGTATTGCGAGTTGGTGCCGAAGGCCGGTCGAAAAGACGACGACATGAATCCCAGCGAACCGTTCGCGCCGTAATTGCCCCGGGCCCAATTGTCCCCCTCGCCCGAGCGGCTGAACTTGACGTTGTGGCCGACGTCGGACGGACAAGTCATCACGGACAGCTCCGTGCCCCGGGCCAGGCGATTGCTCGTGCCGCCGGGCGTGTTGTCGACGGAAATCGGTTGGGTGAAATCAAACGTCAGGTAGAGCGCCTCCTGATCGATGAAGGGCAGAATGGCAATCGCCCAATTGACGCCGAAATCGGTGCTGTAATCGACATTCGGACCGTCGGCGTTGGGAAAAGTGCAGCCGTTGGGAAAGATGTTCTTCTGATCGTGATAGGCCAGGCAGCCCAGCGCGAGTTGCTTGAGGTTGTTCTCGCACTGCACGCGCCGGGCGGACTCGCGGGCGGCCTGCACCGCCGGCAACAACAAGCTGACCAGGATGCCGATGATCGCGATAACCACGAGCAACTCGACGAGCGTAAATCCACTTCGGTGTGGGATGAAAGCTGGACGGCGATGTTGACCCCTATGGACTACGAATCGCGTCATGCTGAGCCTCGACGTTCGAGTGGGGATAAACACGCATCCAAATGCGACGCCAGGCACATGGCGGGGCACGGCCCAGCAGAAAGTTGGGGCCCCAGGGCGACCGGCTCGGAAAATGATACAAGCGCACGCCCGGCTTGGCCAATACGCATCGCCCCTGGAGCTTGCTCGAATGGGACTCCAAACGCCCAAGGCACCCGGCGGCCGCGCAGCGTTTTTCTCTGCGCAGGAGCCCCGGCGTGTTCCTACCGCCGGCGCTCAAACTGAGTACGCGGCACACGACCGCAAGAATTGCTGGTTTTTCCAACGGTTTTGCCATTTGGCGACCTGCAGCTGGCTCGCCGAGCGACAGCCAGAATCCGACAATCCGTCTCAGATTGAGAAATGCGATCGATCGGAATGATAAACAATTCTAGAAATCAGGCCTGCCAATTCCCTTTCTTGAAATTATTTTCAGGTGAAATCGCTGTATCTTTCGGGAAATCCGACGATTCGCGGTCTGCTGCCTCGGGCGGCGGCACGATATTCGCTACTGTGCAACTTCACTGGACTATTGGTTGCGGCTGGCGTTGTCAGACCTGAACTGCCGCTGAGCCAGAGAAAACACCGACCGCTGCCATTTTTTAGGAATCAAAGAGGATATCTAATGCGGACGTTTGCAATCGCTCTTGTCGTTGTCGCGGGCCTCTGTTCGAGCCTGCACGCCAGCGTTTCGGGCCTCTACAATACAGGCGTCGATAACTCGGGTGCCGTCCTGCCGTACGGCTCGGTGGATTCGCACTATGTGATCACGGCCAGCCCCGATGGCGCGCCCTTGCCCGAGTTGACGATGGATTCCAGCGGCGGCTTCCCAATCGGTCCCTGGCTGGGTGACGACGCGCTTTCTCGGTGGGACTCGGAGTCAAACGACGGTCATGGGAATGAGGGCGTCGGTCCCTTCTATAATGTCACCACATTCACTTCGTCGGTGACTGGAACCGTTTGGATCTCGGGCCAGTGGGCTACCGACAACGAAGCCGTCGGCATAACCCTCAACGGGGTGACCGTTAACGCCGGAAATAACAATGAGTTTTCGGTTTGGACTCCATTTTCAATTTCCGGGGCGGTTGTGGCCGGCACGAACGTGTTGAACTTCATCAGCAATAACGACGGCGGTCCCGGCGGGGTTCGCGTCGAGTTCACGTCTGCGACGACTCCTGAGCCGGCCTCTCTGGTCGTCTGGGGTCTGGCGATCACCGGGGGCCTCGTCGTCGCCCGACGACGCCGCAAAGCCTAATTCGACCGGTGCGTTGCGTGACGCCGCGGTTGGCGTGAGCCACGATCTGTGGCTACAAACTTTGAAGACGGACCGTTATCATTTTCTGGCATCGAAGAGGAAATCTAATGCGGACTTTTGCAATTGCTCTTTTCGTCGTCGCGGCACTGTCCGCCAACCTGCACGCGGGCATTTCGGCCATTTCGGGCCTTTACAACACGGGCGTCGACAACTCGGGTGCCGTCCTGCCATACGGCTCGGTGGACCCGCACTATGTGATCGCCAGTAGCCCCGATGGGGGGCCCTTGAACGAATTGACAATGGATTCCAGCAACCCTGGCAACTTCCCAATCCCCCCCTGGCTCGGTGACGACACACTGTCTCGGTGGGACTCCGAGTCAACCGACCATGATGGGAACGAAGGCGTCGGCACCTTCAACAACGTGACCACGTTCGTATCGTCGACCGCAGGCACGGTAACCATCACCGGCCAGTGGGCCTCCGATGATGGCGGGACAAATATCTTGTTGAACGGCGTCAGCACCGGAATCACGGGCGGCGCCTTCACCGCGTGGAGCCAGTTTACGATCACCGGGCCAGTAACCGCCGGCGTCAATACCCTCGATTTCATCCAAACCAACAACGGCGGACCCGGCGGCGTTCGCGTCGAGTTCACTGGGGGCACCGTCACCCCCGAGCCGGCCTCGCTGCTCGTGTGGGGCTTGGCAATCGCCGGGGGCTTAGTGGCCCTTCGGCGCCGCAAAGCATAGTTCGACCGCTATTCAAGATACAAAACCGCCCAGCATTGGCTGGGCGGTTTTTCTTTTCACCGGGTCAAATCCGCTGCCAATCCGGATGCTCGGACAGGGCTCACGCTGCGGCCGCCCCCGGACTCCGACGCGGGAAGCAGGGCAGGTGTCACGGCAGGCGGCGCTTTTGCCCGATGCGGCCTCATTCCTTGCGGACAACGCGAAGCTCCCACGTGTGTCGGCACCGGGTCCATCGTCAAACCGCATCGGCCGCTGCGCGTGCATTGGACCGGCTAGCGAGCCCCGAGACCGGCGAGTGGCCAAAGCTGCGTCGCGCGAGGTGAAAAAATGTCCGCCCTGCTAGTAACCAAACCCGAAATGGGGCCATTATAAGAGAGACTGCTAGCCCGCCTTCTCACCCCAGATCCCACCCTGGTAAACAGTTATGTTGCGTCGAGCACTGTCGCTAACGACGGCTTGCTGCATTTTCGCTTCGGCCTGCGGTCTGGCGTCGCCAGCTCGCGCCGAAGGTGAATGGGAAATCACCCCCGATAGCGATCAAGCGCTGCGCCGCGGGATCGCCTGGCTGGCCCGCAACCAGGGGCCCGAAGGCAACTGGGAATCCAACGATCTGGGCCTGGTCAGCATCGGGCGCCCTGGCCTTTCTGGCCGCCGGCCATACGCCAGGCGTGGGCCAATACGGCAAGAACGTCGACCGGGCCCTCAATTACGTGCTGAGCAACGCCAAGCCGTCCGGCCTGCTGAACATCGCCGACGCCGCAGCGCGACATGTACAACCACGGGCTGGCCACCTTTGTCCTCGGCCAGGCCCACGGCATGACCGCCGACCCGCGCATCAGCTCGGTCCTGGACCGCGCACTCAAGCTGATCGCCAATACCCAGTGCGGCGACGGCGGCTGGGACTATCGGGCCAAGCCGCAACCGCTGGGCCACGACTTGAGCCTGGCCGTGATGCAGGCCAAGGCCCTGCGCAGCGCCGTCGACAGCGGGCTGGAAGTGCAGCCGGAAGTGATCGACCTGGCGATCAAGAGCGTCCGCGAACACTACAAACCGGCCAACGGTCAGCGCAACGCGAGCGAAGCGGAGCAGCAGAAAATCGCCGGCCAATTCACCTACGACAAAGGCGGCGGACAAGCCACCGTCGCCATGGCGGCCGCCGGCGTGGTCTGCTTGCAGGAATTCGGCCAGTACGACGATTGGCGGATTGCCAAGAACATGGAAGTCATCACGGCCGCGATTCGCGAGCAAAAGCCGCGCGCCCGCAGCGGCCAGGTCCCGTTCGACGGTTACACGCTGTACTACGTGGGCCAGGCGCTCTACCAGGTGGGCGGGCAGAACTGGATCGACAACTATCCCAAGCTGCGCGATCATCTGGTCGCGACCCAAGTGATCGAGCCGGGCAATAATCTGCGGGACGGCATGTGGCAATCCGGCGGGCACGTCGGTGGGCAGCCCGGCGAGCTTTATGGCACGGCGGTGGCCTGTTTCGTGCTGGCGATGCCCAATCGATACCTGCCGATTCTGCAAGAGGGCAAGATCGATAGCCTGCGCAATAAATTTCAAGGCAAGAAGTGATCGGCAAGCTCCTGATTCATGAACTCCGGCCTGCTGACAAAGCGCCCACGGGCGCCTGACGCCCGCGTCCTGACCCGCTGCATTCTTACCCCCAGTCCCAGTTTCTCAGTTCCTGACCCCCGGCCTTTGGCCTTCCAAACCGGCTCTTCAGCAATGTTCAATTTCCTGCCAGGATCTGGAGTCTTTGCCCTTGCCGGCCTGATCGCCGCGACGGGCCCCGTGTTGATCCACCTGCTCAACCGCCGCCGTTTCCGGGTGGTGAACTGGGCGGCGATGGACTTCCTGCTCGAGGCCTTGAAGCGCAACCGCCGGATGCTGCAGCTGCGCGATCTGGTGCTGCTCGCGCTGCGCACGGCTTGCGTGCTGCTGTTCGGCCTGGCGCTGGCTCGGCCGTTCTTGTCGCGCACGGCGGCCAGCACGACGGCCAATGAGCCGCTGCACGCCGTGTTGGTGGTCGACAACAGCTTGAGCATGGGCTACAGCAAGCTGGATCGGACGCTGCTCGACGAAGCCAAGACCAAAGCCCGGGAGTTCATCGAAGACTTGCCGGCTGGCAGCCGCATCAGCGTGCTGCCGCTGTGCGGTTCGGCGGCGAGTTTCAGCCTGGATGCGTATCGCACGAAGGAAGATGCCCGCGACGCTCTGGACAAGATCGAGGTCGTCGATCGGTCGGGCAGCGCCGCCGCAAGCGGCCGATCTGGCGCGGCAGGCCATTGCCCAGGTGCCGGATATGCCGGCCAAGCGTGTGGCCTTCATCGGCGACCAGCAAGCGATCGATTGGCCCAACGAATCGCTGTCCGAGCAGTTGAAGGACTTGCCGGAATTGCAAGTCGTGGCGGTCGGGGCCGAAGAACACGAGAACAGTTGGATCGCCGATTTTTCGATCATGGACGGGGTGGCCGACGTCGAGACCCCGGCCCTGTTCTCGGCCATCATCCGACATGAAGGCCCGCCGCGTCCGAACGTCCAGGTCACGCTCACGGTGGACGGGGCCGAGGTGGGCAGCGAGACCATCGATCTGGACCGCGACCAGGCGCGCGAGGTGACGTTCAAGTATCGCTTTGACGCCGGCGTCGAACCGGGCAAAGCGGCCTTCGTGCCGGCCAGAGTGTCGATTCCCGCCGATCATCTCGAGGCCGACGACTTCCGCGTGCTCTCGGTGCCGGTGGTGGCCGCGCTGCCGGTGGTGTTCGTCGATCAATACGGCTCAGACGAAGACCGCAAGCGCAATCGCTACGGCGAAACGCTGCATCTGCGGCGGCTGCTCGCGCCGGTTACGTCGCGCGGAGACACGATTCGGCAACTGGTGGAAATCCGCCATCTCAAGATCGACCAGGTCGATCGCGAGAGCTTGAAGGACGCCCGGTTGGTGGTGATCGCCGGCGTGGCCAATCCGGAAAGCGCGGTGGCGGTGCTCCGCGACTACGTCAAGCAAGGCGGCCAATTGGTCATTGCCGCCGGCGCCGAATTCGATGCGGCCCAATGGAACCAGGCCGCCTGGCTCGACGGCGCCGGCATCCTGCCGGTTCCGCTCAAGCCGCAGCCGATCGGCAAGACCCCCGAGGAAACGACCGGCGAACTCAAGCCGTTCTTTCTCTCCTTCCCCAGCATGGCCGGTCACGACATTTTTCAACTGGCCAATACGTCCAAAGAAGAGTTGGAGGACATCTACAGCGATCCGATCTTCTTCAAGGCCATCGAATCCGACGTCAGCCAGGAAACCCTGGCCACCGCAGTCGAAGCAGAAGAAAAACGGATCGCAGCCGACCGGGAATTCCTGGCCGAGGTTCGCGAAAAGCTGACCAAATGGTCCGAAAAGGAAGCCCGGGGCTTGCTCACCGATGAAGATCGGGGCAACCGCAACGAGCTGGAGGACAAGCTGGCCATCGTTCAGCCCAGTTGGCTCATGTGGCCGGAGCGCCAAGCGGACGACACCGACGTCAAATCGAGCGTCCTGGCCGAACACACGCGTCCGCGGGTGCTGGCGGCCTTCGATAACAACGTGCCGTTCCTCGTCGAGCGCCGATCGGCCGCGGCCGGGTGCTGCTGGTCTCGACCGGCGTCTTCTCCAATTGGAACACGCTTCCCAAAGAGAAGGCGGTGTTCCTCTACGATCGGCTGTTGCGCAGCATGCTGGCCCGCACCTTGCCGGAGCGAAATCTCGACTCGGCCGAGCAGGTCACGATTCCCGTCGTCGATCGCAATGCCATGTATACGCTCAAGCGGCCCGGGGCGGCCGAGAGCCAGGCGCCGGAAATCCTGCAAGTCGACGCCCTGGGCGCCGACGTCTACGGCGTCACGCTGGGCAACCTGACTGCCCGCGGCATTTATACCGTCACCGCCGTAAAGGGGGACGTCAGCGCAGAAAACGAGGGCGCGGCGGCGAAATTGTGGGAGGTGAATCTGGCGGTCAACGGGCCCGCACGCGAGTCGGAACTAGCGGTGATCGATGCCGCCGCGCTCAAAGATCGCATGGGCGAAGCCAACTACCGTTGGGTCGGACCCGGCGAACAAATCAGTCTCGAAGGCGCCCAGGTCCGCTTCCAAGACCTTTGGAAATGGTTGATTCTGCTGGTGCTCATCGGTTTGCTGGCGGAAATGCTCATTTTGGCGCGGCCGATCCTGGCCAGGGAGCGAGCAGCGTGAAATTGCAAGAAGGAATTGGCCGCCTGCTGGGCCTGGAAAACGTCCGCTCGATCGAAAATATCGAACCGTCGTTCGGCGCCGCCTGGGCGCACCGCGCGTCCGATCCTGGTTTTCGGCGGCTGTTTGCTGCTGGCCGCGATCGCCGCGCTGTTCTATGCCCGCTACCAACCGACCAGCCGCCACAGGACGCGGGTCGCGCTGGCCGTGTTCCGCGCGCTGCTGCTGGGTTTGCTGCTGGTCATCCTGGCCGAGCCGGTGCTGACGGTAAAACTTACCAACAGCCCGCGTCCGCTGCTGTGGGTGCTGTTCGACGGCACCGATAGCATGGCCATCGAGGATGAAATGCCCGATGCCGAGCGGCAGCGGCTGGCCGACGCGGTCGGGCTGACGGCGGACAAAGCTCCGGCCGGCGCCGAGGGCGCCAAGCCCGGCAAGCTGAGCCGCGAACAATACGTGCAAGCCTGGCTGAAGAAGTCGGACGACAACACGCTCGACAAGCTGGCCGACAAATTCCGCATCCGCACCTTCCTGGTGGACCGCGCCGGACGGCGTGCGGAGCCTGGAAGAAAGCAACTCCAGCGGCGAGAAGCTCGATCCGGCCAAGACGGCCGACGACCTGACCACCAAGGGCCAGGTGACCGCGCTGGGCAAGGCCTTCGACGACCTGGCCCTGCGGCACGCCACCAGCAATCTGGCGGGAGTGGTCGTGGTCAGCGACTTCGATCAGAACTCGGGTCCACCGCCGGTCGCCAAAGCCAAGAGCCTGGGCGTGCCGATCTACACCGTCGGCGTCGGGCCGGTCAGCGCCGTCGATCTGGCGGTGGATCTGCAAGCTCCGCCACTGATGAAGAAGGCCGAGCGATCCAACGTGGTGGCCACGCTCCGGCAGACCGGCCTGGAGGGGGAAGTCGTCACGGTGGTCGTGACCGCGCGTCGGCTGGGCGGCTCGTCCGAGACGCTGGGCGCCCTCGACAACCTGAACATCGGGCAAAAGACCGTCACGCTTACCGGCGCGAGCACGCCGATCGATTTCCCCTACACGCCGGAGGAAACCGGCCGCTTCGAGTTCGTCGCCGAGGTGCCGCCGCTCGCCGGCGAAGTCGTCGACCAGAACAATCGCGCGGCGCGCGAGGTCAGCATTCGCGACGACTTCCTGCGGCTCATGTACGTCGAATACGAGCCGACCTGGGAATGGCGGTTCATCAAAGAAGTGTTCCACCGCGACAAGCTGGTCGGCATGCGGGGTTTCCGCACGTTCTTGCGCTCTGCCGATCCCAAAGTGCGGACCACGAACGAGTTGTTCCTGCCGACCCTGACTCCGCAGCGAAGCGAGTTTTTTGCCGAAGACGTGATCTTCCTGGGCGACATGCCCAAGGCGACGCTCAGCCCGCGGTTCTGCGAAATGGCCAAGGAGTTCGTCAGCAAGTTCGGCGGCGGCCTGGTGGTGATCGCCGGTCCGCGGTTCGGACCGGGGCAACTGGCCGACACCGCCTTGGCCGATATGTTGCCGGTCGTGGTCGACGGCGAGACGCGGATCCAGGATCAGCGCGAGTTCCGTTTGCAATTGACTCCGGCTGCCGAACAATTCGACTTCATGCAGCTTGGCGGCAACGACGCCGAGAACCGCAAAGCCTGGGACGACCTCGGCCCGCTGCCGTGGTATCAGCCGGTATCGCGACCGCACCCGCTGGCGACCGTTCTGGCCGAGCATCCGACCGACACCTGCGTCGACGGCAAGACCCTGCAACCGCTGGTGGCCATCCGCCGTTACGGCAGAGGCGAGGTGATTTACCTGGGCTTCGACGAGACGTGGCGGTTGCGCCGCCGCTACGGCGAGTTGTATTACCGGCAATTTTGGGGCCAGATGATCCACCGCCTGGGCTTGAGCCACGCCCTGGGAAGCCAGAAGCGGTTCGTCGTGCGCACGGACCGTCAGCAGTACCAGACCGACGACAAAGTGACCCTCACGGTCGAGGCCTACGACGCGAACTTCGAGCCGCTGTCGGACGAAAAGCTCACCGATCGCAAGCTGGTCGGCGAGCTGTTGCTCCCGGAACGAGCCGGCGAAGGGGCCGAACCGGTGCCCCTGGCGGTTCCGCAGCTGCGCGAGGGGGTGTTCGAAGCGCGGATTCCGGTCGCTTTGGGAGGGGAATACCGGGTCCGGCTGAAAGACCCGGTGACCGGCGAGTTCAGCGAAGTCAATTTCCAGGTGACCAGCTTGTCGGCCGAGCGCCGCAGCGCCGTGCGTAACGTAGCCTTGCAGAACGCAATCTCGGCCGAAACGGACGGCAAGGCCTACGATCTGACCACGGTCGGCAGCCTGGCCGATGACATTCGAGTCAACCCGCGCTCGGAAACCTCGATCCGCGTATTTCCGCTCTGGGATACGTGGCTGGTGTTCGGCGTGGTGGTTACACTGATGCTGGGTGAATGGTTAGCGCGAAAGTTGATCAACTTGCCATGACCAGACTTACGACTTTACGATCACGGTTGGCCGATCTGCGCCGGCGACGGCAGACGGTGCGCTGGGGAACCGGCTATGCGGCCCTGGCCCTGGCGATCCTCTCGGCGCTGGCGGCGGCGTTCCTGGTCGATTGGACCTTCGAGCTGTCGAAGCCGGCTCGGCTGCTGTCGCTCTTTGCCTGTGTGGGCGTGGTGGTCTGGGTGGCCCGGCGCTTCACGTTGCCGTATCTCGGGCATCACGAGACCGATCTGGACATGGCGCTGATGGTGGAGCGCCAACAGAAGATCGACAGCGACCTGGTCGCGGCCTTGCAATTCGAGTCGCAAGAGGCCCCGAGATGGGGTTCGGTGCAGCTTGAGCACGCGGTCATCGATTACGTCGCCGAGTTCGGCAAGGGTTGGAACGTTTTCGAAGGATTTTCCCGCCAGGAACTGGTTCGGCGTGGGGCCGCGCTGACAGCCACCGTGGCGCTGTTGGGCCTGGCGGTCGCTTTCAATCCGCCGTATTTCGCAGCCTTCTTGAATCGCTTCCTGCTCGGCTCCGCCCATTATCCAACGCACACATCCATCGATCAGATCCTGGTCAACGGCAAACCGATCAGCGCCAGTCCCGGCAGCGACTACGTCGTGAAGACGGCCTACGGGCGGCCCTTGCGGTTCGATGTCCGCACTTCGGGCGAGCTTCCCGAGGGGGGGCGTGTCGACCTGGAAACGGTCGGCAGCAGCCTCAAGTCGACGGTCGACCTGGCGCGTGCCAAAGACGCGAGCGCCGGCGACGGGCAGGCCGTCTACCAGGGACAATTGCCAAAACTGGTCGATTCGCTGTATTTCCAGATCTATCTCGGCGATGCCTGGACCGACCCGGTTGAGTTGCGCGTCATCCCATTGCCGGTGGTGGACCTGCGATTGACGCCCACGCCGCCGTCGTACGCCAAGAACGCGGAAGACCCCGATGACTCGGCGACCGGGGCACGGCAGATTTCGGTGATCGAAGGTTCCCAAGTGGGATTCGAGCTGCACTGCACGAACAAGCGGCTTGCCGAGGCTGAACTGTTGATCGACGGCAAGTCGTATCCGCTGGCCGAATCCGCTAAATCGGCGGAACCCGGCCGCCTCTGGAGCCTGAATACCGCCGGCACGCCGCTGGAACGGGTGGAAAAGCCGACCCGTTACGAAGTCCAGGTCGTCGATGAGGACGGTTTGCAGTTGGAGGTGCCCATCCAGGGTTTCATCCGCATCAAGGCTGACCAGCGCCCGCGCATTTCGGCGGACGTGGTGACGCGATTCGTGCTTCCGACGGGCAGTCCGGTGATCGAATATCGCGCCAACGACGATTTTGGCATTGGCAAGCTGCTGATCCATCTCCAGTCGTCGCGCGGGGAGAGTGGCCAGGGGGACGAGAAGACGTTAGAGTTGGTTCGTCTCAAGCAACCGCTTCTGCGCGACCAACTGCCCTGGAAGGGGACCTATAAGCTGGACCTGGCCCAACTGGGGCTGACCAAGGGCGACCAGGTCAAAGTCACGCTCGAAGCGGTCGACTACCGCGGCCCGGCCGCGGGGCAGTCTGCCACGAGCGAACCGTTGGTGCTTCAAGTTACGGACGAAAGCGGCATCTTGGCGGCCATTTCTGAGTCGGACGAACGTTCGGCCCGCCAACTTGACGCGATTATCAAGCGACAGCTCGGTATCGGAGAATCGAAATGAGATGGATTCTGACGTTCACCGCTACTCTTTCGTGCCTCTGGATCCAATCCGCGGATTTCCTCGGCGCTGCCGGGGCCGGAAAAGTCATGGCCGCCGAATCGGTCGCCTCGGGCAGCAAGTCCGCCGAACCGCGCACGTCCGACGCGATGCGTAACAAGCAAGAGGCGCAGCAGCGCGCCCGCGGCATGGCCAAGGAATTGATTACCGGCATTCTCGACATTCAGATCAAGCAGCTGAAGGAAAACGGGCTCGACAAACTGCCGATCTACGCCGAGATCGTCAGCATGCGGAAGAACATCGACAAGCTGGTCGAGGCCGAAATGCTCGACGTGGTCGACATCTTGATCAAGGCCCAAAACGGACCGTCAGCCGAGCGGCAGGCCCGATTCAACGAAGCCCGCGACAAGATTCGCGAAATCGTCGTCAAGCTTTCCGTCGAGCGGCAGAATCTGCTGCGGCGGCTGAAAATCGCCGAACTGGCGGCTCAAGTGCGCCGACTGATTCAACTGGAAACCGGCGTACTCCGCGTCTCCCAAACGCTGCCCGAACAAGCGGCCGGCAAACGCGAACAAGCGACCCTGGCCACGATCGAAGATCAGCGCGACGTGATCGTATTGTTTTCCCAACTCGTCGCCATGCTGGGCGACGTCAGCACCTGGGGCGGGCCGGTGGCGCAGGCGCCGCCGACGGCTTGCGAATTCTCAAAGCCGGTCAGGTCGACAAAGAACTGGACGGATCGATCGGGCATCTGGAATCGGCCAAATTTGCCGAAGCGATCACCAGCGAGCGGACGGCCATCCGCGGCCTGGAAGCCCTGCTCGAGAAAATTCAAGGGCTGGAAGGCCTGATCGGCTCGAGCCAGGAAGAGGCTCTCAGGCTGGTCCGCGAAATGATGAAGAAGCAGGAGCAACTCAAGCAAGAGACCAAGCAAACGCAACTGACGGAGAAGACCACCGAGCCGCTGGTCGAAAAACAAGCCCAGATCCGCAAAGAACTCAACAAGCTCAACGAATCGCTGGAACGCCTCCCGGCCGCAGTGCCCCTGTTGGAGCAGGCCAAGGCCGCGGCCTACGAAGCGACGGCCGATCTGTTCGACGCCAAGAAGGACGAGGCTCTGGCCGAACAGAGCAAAGTGCTCGGCAATTTGGCCCAGATCGAAGAGCAACTCCAGAACGCCGCCGACCCGCGCAACTCGAACCGCAGCGCCGATCAGTTGGCTCAGCAAGCCAAAGATCTGCAAAAGGCGAAAGAGGATCTGGCTAAGATCCAGGCGCAGCAGCAACAGGTAGAAAAGGCTGCCGAGCAAAACGCCCCGGCCGCCAAACCGCAGGAAGAGCAAGTCGCCGCGGCCCTGGCCAAGGTGGACGACGGCCGCGACCTTCCGGCCGCGGTCGACACCCGGCTGGCCCAAGCCGAAGAAGCCGCCCAGAAGGCCGCCCAGGCTTTGGCCGAATCGCCGCCGCAGCCCACTCCGTCGGCACAGCAAGCACTCGACAACGCCCAGAAAGCCATCGAACGGGCAGCCGCCGAAGCCCAGGCGGCTCTGGCCGACACCCAGCGGCGCGAATTGGCCGTCAAGGTCGGCGAACTGGCTCGTGCCGCCGAAGCGCTCGAACGGGCGGCCGCCGCCGAACGCGCCATGGCCGCCGAGGCGAAAGCCGCGGCTGCCGAGAACCAACCGCTCTCGGCCGAGCAGGCCAAGGCCATGGCGGCCGAGCAGACCGACGTGGCTCAAATCGCCGCCAAAGTGGCCGAGGGCGTTCACAACACCGCCCCCAAAGCGGCCGAGAAATTAGCGGATGCCGCAAAACCAATCGATGCCGCCCAAAAGGCCGCCGCGGCTGCCGAGCAGACGCCGCAAACCGCAGCGGCCGCCGGCGAACAAGCCCAAGCGGCTGCCGAAAAATTGGCCGAAGCGGCCGCTCAACTCCGCCAGGAGATCGGGCAAACGGCCGAGCAATTGGCCAAGGTGGCCGGCGAGCAGCTCGATCAATTGAACCAGGCCAGCCAGGCCGTCGAAGGGGCGCTGGCGAACGTGCCGGAATCGACCGCCGAAAAGATCGGCGCAGCTCGGCCAGGCCGCCGAGAAGATCCAGGACGCGCAGGCGGCCCAGCAGCGCGCCGCCGGCAACGAGCAAGCCGCGAAAGCCATGGAGTTGGCCAATCAAATCGGCGACGTTCTAGCCCAGCAGGCGCAGGCCGATCAGGCCGCTCAAGCCCTGGCCCAGGGGCAAGCCAATACGCCGGCCCAAGCCGCGACCGCCGAGCAGAAGGTCGGCGAACAAGCGGCGGCGCTGGCCCAGCAGGCGGACGGTGAGATCGGTCAGTCGCTGCAAAAAGCGCAGGCCGCGGCTGCCGAAGCGGCGAAGGAATCGCTCGGTGGAAATCCCAATAAGGCCGATGCCGCTCGTGCCGAGGCTCGCCAGGCGCTCGAAAATGCCCAGCAAGCAGCGCAAGCCGCCGCGGCCCAAGCCGCACAGCAAACCCCGACCGGCCAGCCCGACCCGGCGGCCCAACAGCAAGTCAGTCGGCTCGCCGCCGAAGCGGCTCAGCTGGCTGCGGACTCGGCACCCATGGCTGCCGAGTCGCTGAACCAGGCCGGTCAGCAATCGAACCAGGCCCAACAGCAAATGGCCGCCGGCAACGAGCAGGCATCCAAACAAGCACAACAAAAAGCCGCCGCCGGGCTCGATAAGGCGGCCGAGCAAGTCAAGCAAGCCATGGAAGCCCTCGGTCAACAAGAAGCCCAACAGCTCGCTGCCGAAGCACAGCAAGCCGGCCAGCTAGCGGAGCAAGTCGCCGCGGTTGACCCAGGGGCCAATTCGGCGCTCCGCAGCGCCGAGGACGCCGCACAGCAAGGAGCGGCCAAGCCGCAGGCTACACCTGAGCAAGCCGCTCAAGCGGAGCAGGGGGTTCAGCGCGGACTCGAGCGTGCCGCGGCCAGCGTAGCGGCCCGCGCCGCGCAAGTGGAACGCGACAAGAACATCGCCGAAGCCCTGATGCAACTCGCCAAAGAGCAGCAGACCGCCCGCGACGACATCGCCCAGCAGAGCGATCTGCTCGACCAGTTGGCGCAGGCCGACGCCCAGGGCCAGCACCAGGGTGAGCAGGGCCAACCGCACGGCGAACAGGGTAAGCCGCAGGGTGAGCAGGGCCAACCGCACGGCGAGCAAGGTAAGCCGCAGGGTGAGCAAGGTCAACAGAGCGGCAAACCCCAGGGCCAGCAGGGAAAACCACCCCAGGGGCAGCAAGGTCAGCACGGCGACGAGAAGGGGCAGAACGGCCAGCCGCACGAAGCCTCGCCCCAGCAAATCGCCGCCGCTCAGGCACTTGAAGCCGCTCAGCAGAAGTTCGCCGACGCCCAACGGGCAACCGGCGAAGGGGCCGCCGCGGTCGCCAACCAACAGGAACTGGCCAACCAGCCAATCCGCGAAGCCTTGCAGCAAGCCGATCGATTGCCCGGCCTGGAGCAAGGCCATCCTGAGATGGGCCAGCATGAGGGAGGTCAGCACGAGGCAGGCCAACATGAGGGAGGCCAGCACGAGCCGGGCCAACATGAGCCCGGTCAGGGGCAGCACGAGCCGGGACAGGGTCAACATGAGCAAGGGCAGCATGAGCCCGGCCAGGGCCAGCACGAAGGCCAGGGCCAACATGAAGGTCAAGGCCAACATGAAGGTCAAGGCCAGCACGAAGGCCAAGGTCAGCACAAAGGCCAAGGCCAGCATGAGGGTCAGGGTCACCACGAAGGCCAGGGCCACGAAGGCCAGGGTCAGCACGAGCCCGGTCAAGGCGAGGGGCAAGGTGAACCCGGTCAGGGTCAACCTGGACAAGAAACCGGCCAACCTGGCCAGCAACAGCAGGACCCGAGCCTGGGAACCGGATTGGTACCCAACTCGCCCGAAGTGACCGCGGCTCAAATCGCCGGCCCGCAAGCGAACGCCCAAGCCGCCGCCGCATTGGCGCAGGCCGCACAGCATGCCGCGTCGGGTCAGCCCCATCCCGGTTCGCCGCATCCGGGCAAACCGGGCCAACCGCACCCCGGTTCGCCTCACGCCGGAGAGCCGGGTCAGCCCCATGCGGGCGAGCCGCATCCCGGCAGCGAACCGCACGATGGCCAGACTTCGCCGACCGGCAGCGCCGGCGGCAGCACGCGCGGGGGCAACGAAGCCCAAAATCAGCGCGGGCCGGACGGGGCTTTGCAGCTCGTTCCCCAGGCCATGGGCACCGACAGCAAGACCCCCAATGCCGGGCCGCGTGACGCTGAGCCAGGTAAGCATCAATTCAAGGAAGAGCCGTGGTTCGCTAAGTTGCCGCCGGACGTCCGCAAGGCCATCCGGGCCAAGAGCCAGCACCGCGCACCGCGCGGCTACGAAGAACGCCTGCAGCGCTACTTCGAAAACATCGACTGACCGAAAACCAAGAATTCCCGCCCACAACTTTCCTTCCTTGGAGCTGATTGCCATGCCCGACAACGTCTCTCCCGACGACGTCGCCGCCGTCCAGCGGTGCGAACAAGCCTATAACCGCGTTCGCGACGAGCTCGCCCGAGTGATCGTCGGCCAGGACGAAGTCATCGAGCAGGTGCTGGTGGCCGTTTTTGCCCGTGGGCACGCACTGCTGGAAGGCGTGCCGGGGCTTGCCAAAACCTTGCTCATCAGCTCTCTGGCCGAAGCCTTGCATCTGTCGTTCAAGCGCATCCAATTCACGCCGGACTTGATGCCCAGCGACATCACGGGCACGGAAGTCATTCAAGAGAACCTGCAAACCGGGGCCCGGGAATATAAGTTCCTGCCCGGCCCGCTGTTTGCCAATATGATTCTGGCGGACGAAATCAACCGCACGCCGCCCAAGACGCAGGCGGCCATGTTGGAGGCAATGCAGGAGCGGCAGATCAGCGCCGGCGGCCAGATTCACAAGTTGCCGGCCCCGTTCTTCGTGCTGGCCACTCAGAACCCGCTCGAACAAGAGGGCACGTATCCGCTTCCGGAAGCCCAGCTCGACCGCTTCCTGCTGTACGTCAAGGTGAATTACCCCAGCGGTGCCGAGGAGTGGGAAGTTGCCCGCCGGGTCACCACCGGCCAGCTCGGCAAGATCAGCGCCGTGCTGTCCGGGGACGACATCATCGAGATCCAAAAGCTCGTCAACCGGGTCCCGGTGAGCGATCAAGTGCTGGGCTACGCTTGGGCCCTGGTTCGGGCCAGCCGGCCGGGTACGCCCGAGGCGGCCGAGTTCGTGAATCGCTGGGTCAATTGGGGCGCCGGCCCGCGCGGTGTGCTCACGCTGGTCACCTGTGCGAAGGCCCGGGCCATCTTGTACGGCCGCTATCACGCCACCGTGGGCGACGTGCAGGCCGTGGCCAAGCCGGCCTTGCGGCATCGCATCGCCAGCAACTACGCCGCCCAGGCCGCCAACGTCTCCAGCGAACAATTGATCGAAATGCTGATGGAAGCCGTCCCGGCCGACCGCAAGTACGAAAAGCCGGCAGCCTGAGAACAGCCCGCTACAATCCCCGCGCCGGTTAAGCCCACGGGCAGCGGCCCCTGGGTCTGCCCCGCGCTGACCCAACCTTACCGAGTCTCGCCATGGCCAAGAGCGTATTGTCTCGTTATCTCGACCCGGAGGTTCTCGGCCGCGTGGCCGATCGCCACATTTCGCCGCGCGGCTTGGTGATGGGCAATCTGGCAGGCGCCCACAAGTCGCCGCTATCCGGTTTTGCGGTCGAATTTGCCGGGCATCGCGAGTACGTTCCCGGCGACGATCCCAAGCACATCGACTGGCGGGTGTATTTCACCCGCGAGAAATACTTCATCAAGCAATACGAGATGGAGACGAATTTCGTCTGCCATCTGCTGCTGGACGTCAGCGCCTCGATGCGATACGGCGAGGGGCGCGAGCAGAAACTGCTGTACGCGGCCCAGATGGCCACCACGCTGGGTTATTCGGTCATCCGTCAAAGCGACAAGGTGTCGCTGGCCACGTTCGACGAGCGCATTTTGGGCTTCGTCCAGCCCAGCAATTCGATGGGCCAAGTGGTCCGCATGACGAACCACTTGGACGACATTCAGCCGGTTCACAAGACCCGCATGGCAGAGTGCCTGACGGAGCTCACCGGCCGGATGAAGCGCCGCGAGATCATCATGGTGTTCAGCGACTTCTTCACCGATTTGGACGCTCTGGAAAAAGCCCTGCAGCGCATGCGCTACAACCGGCACGAAGTCGTTTTGTTCCAGGTGATGCATCACGACGAGTTGGACTTCGCGTTCAACGGCATGGTCAAGTTTGTCGGACTCGAGATTCCGCAAGAGCTGTTGACCCAGCCCGACGAGTTGCGGCAGGGCTACCTGCGGGCGATGCAAAAATTCAACGATCGCTTCCAAGAGGTCTGCGAGCGCAACCGCGTCGAGCGCGTCTTGGTCGATACCGGCCGCGACATGGGCGAGGTATTCGTCAATTACCTCAATCAGCGCAGTTTGCTGAACCGCGGCCGGTGATTGACGCCGGCGCCGCCGATCCTGGGGCCCTGAAGCACTTCAGTTCCGGTTGAACTGAGGGGCTCTACGGCGTCTAATGCTCGCATGGACCCACATGCCACCCCGGCGCTGGTCATCGACAGCGCAACGGTCGAACGTAATATCAAGCGGTTGGCTGCCTATGCCGACGAGCAGGACCTCGACGTTCGACCGCATACCAAGACCCACAAATCACGCGAGTTGGCCGCCGCCCAGTTGGCCGCCGGCATCTTGGGCTGACGGTCGCCAAAGTGGGCGAGGCCGAAGTAATGTCGGAAGTGGGCAGCGACTTGCTTGTTGCCTACCCGGCGATCGACCCGGCCCGCACCGAGCGGCTGGCGAAACTGGCCCGGCACTTCACCATCCGCGTCGCGGTCGATTCGGTCGAAGCGGCCGAGGCCCTGGCCGTGGCGGCCCGGCGGACCAGCTCAACGATTGGCATTCTGGTCGACATCGACGTGGGCCAGCATCGCACCGGCCTGCAAACTGCCGCCGCAACGCTCAAACTGGCCCAATTCGTCGATCGCGTGGCCGGGCTGCGGCTGGACGGAATCATGTGTTATCCGGGGCACGTCTGGTTGCCCCCGGCCCAGCAGCGGCCAGCGCTGGAAAGTGTCTCCGACATCCTGGCCGAAGCGCTCGATCTGTGGGCCAAGCACGGACTCGAGGCCCGCGCCGTTTCGGGCGGCTCGACGCCTACGGCCTACCAGTCGCACCTCGTGCCGGAATACACCGAGATCCGGCCCGGCACGTACATTTTCAACGATTTGAACACGGCCCGGGGCGGTTTTTGCTCGCTGGAGGACTGCGCCGCCCGCATCATCTCGACGGTCGTCAGCACGGCCGTGCCCGGGCAATTCGTTCTCGACGCGGGAACCAAAACGCTCACCAGCGATCGCTGCGCGACGGCCCCGGACAGCGGCCACGGGCTGATTTGCGAATATCCGGACGCCAAGATTGCCAAGCTCAGCGAAGAGCACGCCCAGGTCGACGCCCGCGATTGCCAGCAAGCCCCCAAGCTGGGCGAACGGGTCACCGTGATCCCGAACCACATCTGTCCGTGCATCAACCTGCAGGACAGCGTCTGGCTCCGCGAGCCGGACGGCCGGCTGGAGAAGCTGACCATCGACGCCCGCGGCAAGTTGTCGTAGCGATGGCGGGCGCGGGCCGGGCGTCGCCGCGTGAGCGGGCCCGAGGGGGGCCTCACTCCTGTGGATCATTGAGCCCCGGTTCAGGAAGGAAGAAGCTCAGGATCGAGCCCAACAACAGCACACTTGCAGCCACGGCGGCCGCGGCGTAAGCCATTTTTTCGGTGGGAGCCGCGCCCGGCATGGCCAAAACCAGCTTGTTCGTGACATAAGCGAACGAGGTGCCAATCATCCGGCCGCCGATATTGGCGGCGAAGCCCTCGCCTGTGCCGCGGAGGTGAACGGGATAGACCCTCGGCAGGTAATTGCCCCAAAAGCTGAACTGGGCCACGCTCAGCAGGCCCACGACAAAGATTCCGACCTGCATGAACAGCAGGTTTTGCGTGGCGCACAGGGCGAACACGACCGGAGCGACGATCAAATCGGGCCACTGGAACACACGCAGTAGTTTTCGACGGCTGACAATCCGAACCGCCAAAACCGCGAACAACACGCGTCCCACGAGGCCGCCAATTTCCTGGATCGTGCCGACGCTGGCGGCGAACTTCTGCCCGATTTTCTTGGCTTCCGGAGCCGGTTTGTCTTTGGCGGCCGCTTTCACTTCGGGTGCCCCGGGCACGATCTGCGGCATTTGCTGAATGGCGCCGAAGGCCACCCCATAGCTGCAAGCGAACATCAACGTGGTCACGACCGTGGTCCGCAGGAAACGCGGAGCAAACAGCTCGGTCAGGCTCGGACGCTTGAGGGTTCCGGCGGCTTTCTTGGCGGCCCATACCGGCGATTCGGGCAAAAACGGACGGATGAGAATCAATGGCAACGCGGGAATCAATCCAGACATCAAGGTGTAACGCCAGCCTTCGTGCTGATGTCCCGGGTCGATCGTGCCCAGCCAGGCGGTCAGGAATTCCGGAACTGCGATTGCGGGCAGATCGGCGGCATATTTTACGGCCAGCAAGTTGGCCCCGGCCACGAGCAGGCCTCCCAAGGAGGAAAAAGCTTGGGTATAGCCCAACACGCTTTCCCGCCGGTGGGGCTCCGGAAACAGTTCGGCCAGCCAGGCAACCGCCGCCACGAATTCTACGCAAACGCCGATAAACGTCGTGCATCGCAGCACGAGTAACATGTAGATCGACGTGGAAAAGCCGGCCAGGAAGGCCGAAACTGCGTACAGCAAGATACTCCAGGTCAGCACCCGGCGACGACCCAGCCGATCGGTCAGGTAACCGCCCAACAGGCCGAAGATGCCCCCGGCGAATGCCGGGATATAGAAGAGTCGGCCCACCCATTCCTGAAACTCCGGAGTTCCCGGCTTAGTGCCGGTCAATTCGGGAATCGCCGGCGGCAGGACGAACTGCGCCATCAAGAGCTCGTAGATATCAAACGCAAAGCCGATCGCCGCCAGAACCACGATCAGCCATTGAGTCATGGTCAATCGCGTCGAATTCAAGCTGGGAGAGGACATGCCAGTTTCCTTGCGGGGCGGGAGGCGGCGGGACAGCAAAGCTCGATGATATTGCCGGGCCCCAGCGGAAACAAGCGCGATGGCGGGGCGATTGAGCCGGGTGCCGGATCGGGCCGGCCGATTCAAGTCGACGGCGGGCGACCGTCGGCTCGCGCGGCCACTTCGTTCGCGCTGCGGCGGTTCCCCGGCGCCGGCCAGCATGCCCCGGTCGACGACTTGGGAAATTTTTCGCTTCCCGTCAAGATCAACTCTTGTCCACAGCGAGACCCCTCCGATAATTCTGGACAAGACATGGAAAAAATTCGCTCCCAGCCCCCAAGCCTGCTTGTCGATCTTTTGGATCGATGGTATAAGCACGCGAGTTTAGGATGCTCGATCGGGGCGTTCCGGTCGCCTGGCTCGTACTGTCGTAGCTAGAGGAGGGATTCGTCTACAATGAATCGACTCGAAACCGCGTCTCTTGCGGTCTCCACTGGGAGCGGCCTGCCGGATGAATCCGAGGAGCCTCCCGGTACCAGCCGGCGACATCCAACCTGGAGGGATGTGCCGGCCGAACAGTGGGACGATTGGCGCTGGCAAATGCAGAATGCCATTCGCACCACCTCCCAACTTGCCGAGTTCATGCCACTGCGCCCCAGGAGCTTTCTGCCCTGGAAAGTCTCGAAGCGAAGTACAAACTGGCGATCCCGCCGTACTACCTCTCTTTGATCGACTTCGACGATCCGGCCGATCCGATTGCCTTGCAGTCGCTGCCTTCGACCCGCGAATTGTCGAGCGAATCCGGCCTGGAACTCGAGGATCCGCTGGAGGAGGACAAGGACTCGCCCGTCCCCGGCCTCACCCACCGCTATCCCGACCGTGCGTTGCTCGTGACGACGCACGTTTGCTCGATGTACTGCCGGTTCTGCACGCGCAAGCGGGTGACCATGGACCGCGACGGCTGGGACGCCCCCAGCCACAACGACGAGCGAATGATTCAGTACGTCCGCGACCACGCGGAAATTCGCGACGTGATCGTCTCGGGGGGCGACCCCCTGTCGCTGCCCATGAGCAAGCTGCGCTGGTTCGTCAACCGGCTGGCCGAGATCGATCACCTGGACGTGGTGCGGATCGGCACGCGCGTGCCGGTCACCTTGCCGCAACGGCTGCTCGATCCGGAATTGATCGACCTGCTCCGGCAGGCCGGAAAAATCTGGATCCAGACGCACTTCAACCATCCGCGGGAAATCACTCCGGAGACCGCCAAAGCAGTCCGCAACCTGGTCAACGCCGGCATGCCGGTGAGCAACCATGCCGTGCTGCTCAAGGGGGTCAACGATTCCGTGGCCACCATGCGGCAACTGGTCCGCGGCCTGCTGCGGATCAAAGTCCGTCCGTATTACCTGTTCCATTGCGATCCGGTGACCGGGGCAGGGCACTTCCGCACCTCAGTCTGGAAGGGTTTGGAAATCATCGAGGGCTTGCGCGGCCATGTCTCGGGACTGGCCGTGCCGACCTATGTCGTTGACGGCACCCACGGGGCCGGCAAAATCCCCTTGATGCCCAACTACCTCATTTCAGCCTCCGAAAACGCGGTCGTGCTGCGCAACTACGAGGGCATGATTTTTCGCTATGCTCCCGAAGACCGGGTCGAGCCGAACGGCCACTACCCTTCTTTGGGAGTCAGCAACCTGCTGAGCGGAAACAGCGACTTGCTGATGCCCGAGGGAACGCCCCGGATGGCTCGCCGCCAAGAGCACGCCGTCGAAGCCGAAGCGGCCGCCGACGACAAGCCGGTCGACGTCATCCAGCTCGAAGGCTACCAGCACGCCAGCGCGGCAGACCCGCGCCCGTCCTGGAATCGCTCCAAAGCCAAGTGATCGACGCCGGAGGGACGGCGAATCTCCAAGCTCACGGGCTGCGGCCCGTGGGCTTTTTTGCTACAAAGTGGGCGCTGCATTTTTCCTGGAAGGATCGCTATCGTGCGTATCGGGATGACGTTCAATGTCCGCTCGGAAAGGCGCACCAGCCGGTGCGTCAAAGGCTGCCGGGCTGCTGGAATCCGGGCCGCAGGGACTGGCCGGCTTGGGGGACGAGGACGAGGAATTCGACTCGCTTGAAACCGTGCAGGCCCTGTCCGCGGTGCTGAAAAGCCTCGGTCATCAGGTGGACCTGCTGGGCGACGGCGAGCCGCTCCTGCGCGGCTGCTCGACGGCCCGCGGCCGGACCTGGTGTTGAATTTCGCCGAAGGGACCGGCGGGGGCCGCTCGCGCGAGGCCCGGGTGCCGGCCGTCCTGGAAATGCTCGGCATTCCCTACACCGGTTCCGACCCCTTGACGCTGGCCGTCACGCTGGACAAAGACTGTGCCAAGCGACTGGTGGCGGCCGCCGGAGTGGCAACGCCGGCCTGGGCCCTCTTTGCCGGCGACCACGCGGAAGCCGAAGGGCAGCTCGCCGGCCTCCGCCTGCCGCTGATCGTCAAGCCGGCCTTCGAGGGTTCGAGCAAAGGCATTCTCTCGACCAGCCTGGTGCGCACCACAGCCGGCCTGGCGGAAAAACTCGATGAGGTTTACCGGCACTATCGCCAAAGCGTGCTGGTGGAAGAGTTCATCGAGGGGGACGAACTGACCGTGGGCATCGTCGGCAACCAGCCGCCGCAAGTGCTGGGCATCATGCGCGTGCTGCCCAAAGAAAAGGTCCATGCGTTCATTTACAGCTTGGAGGTCAAGCGCGATTGGAAGCGGCTCGTGCGCTATGAATGCCCCGCCAGGCTAACCGCCGCCGACACGCTGGCTGTCGAACAGGCCGCCCTGGCGGCGTGGCGCGTCTGGGCTGCCGCGACGTGTCGCGGATCGATTTTCGCCTTCGTGACGGCATCCCGTACTTTCTCGAAGTCAATCCCTTGCCCGGCCTCTCACCCACCTCCGGCGACCTGGTGCTGCTCGCGGGTTTGATCGGCATCGATTATCCGGATTTGGTCGGCCGGATCGTCGCTGCGGCGATCGAGCGGCATGGCCTGGCGCCGCTCGTGCCGGCCGCCGCCCGCGGAGCCGCAAGCCCTCATTGAACTGGCCGCCTGGGGCTCGGGCATCTGGGCGCGTCGGGAGATACCTGCGATGCCGCCTGTGCAACCTTCGCTCGACGTTCTGGTGCTGTACAACGAGCCGGCACTCTCCCCGGACGATCCCGACTACGCCTCGGAAGCCGGGGTGCTCGAATCGGTCGCGGCCGTCAACGAGGCCCTGGCAGAGCGGGAACATCGCGCTCGACATCTGCCGGTGCGGTCGCTGCCCGGTTTGCTGGAGGATCTCAAGAGCTGCCCTAAGCCCGACGCCGTCTTCAATCTGTTCGAGGGGTTTGCCGGCGTGGGCCGCGGCGAAGCGGTGGTCGCCGGCCTGATCGAGCTGTTGGGCTATCCCATCACCGGATCGGGCGGGAAATGCCTCGATCTGGTCCGCGACAAAGCCCGGACCAAGTGGCTGCTCGGCGGCGCCGGTTGGCCGACGCCGCCGTTTGAGCTGATCTTACCGGGAGAGCGGCTGCCCGAGCGAAAGCTGCGGGCTCTCTTGTCGCTCGGGCCGGCGATCGTCAAACCGGCTCATGAAGACGCCAGCCTGGGCATCGGGCCGCACAGCGTCGTGGGCGATTATTCGGACCTGGTCGCGCAAATCGACAGCGTCCGGTCGCGCTACGGGGCGACGCTGGTCGAGCAGTTCATCGCGGGCCGAGAATTCAACGCCGCGATCCTGGCCTTGCCGGAGCCACAGCTATTGCCGTTGGCGGAGATCGAATTCGACCGCAGCGCTCCGCAGACCGAGCGCCTGGTGACCTACGCGGCAAAATGGGACTCGGGCAGTGCGGCCGATCTGGCAACCCGGCCGCGCTGTCCGGCCGATGTCAGCGCGGCCCTGGCCGAGCGGATTGGTGCGGCCGCCCTCGGCGCGTTTCGTGCCACTGGTTGTCGCGACTATGCCCGGGTCGACCTGCGCGTCGATCAGGACGAAAACGTGTTCATCCTGGAGGTCAACGGCAATCCCGATATCGGCCTATCGGCCGGGTTTGCCCGGGCACTGCGCACGGTCGGCATGCACTACGGCGAGTTCGTCGATCGCTTGGCGAGGGGCGCGGTCGCCCGGGGCGTTTAGCGGCCTGTTGAAGAATTCAACAGGTTGCGTCAGTGCTTCAAGGCTTTGAATGTCGACTCCAAGCACGGCTATCTCACTCGCGTATCCAAGGTCGCGGCAGGTTGGCTGGCGAGATTTCCCAGAGTCGAACGAATGAACCTTGTCCCCCTGCGAATTGCGCTGTAGCCTGCGCTGTCGCGATTGGCGGCCGCCCATTGGAAGGGATTCGGTTAATGCGTCCGGGCCCGAAGACCGCCTTCATC
Organism: uncultured Planctomycetia bacterium; assembly: GCA_963699445.1. Classification (GTDB taxonomy): domain Bacteria; phylum Planctomycetota; class Planctomycetia; order Pirellulales; family PALSA-1355; genus CAWCAX01. Next base: position 741,985 of record CAVOTX010000005.1, on the reverse strand, counting down.
TCTGTAGGGGCCGTATGTCAACGCATCGGCTTTCTGATTCGATTTGTCGCTTTGCTGCTGTGGTGCGGTAGTTGGGCCGTCCTCCGCAGCCTGCGCGAGGCGGCGGGGCGGGTGAATTCATCTCTACGCAGTCACCGGACATGGCGGTCGCATTGCCGACACGTGTTCTCCGGGCTGAATAAAACCATGTACGCATCGGTCGGGCCGAATTCACGCTATCGCGGTCACCGACAGGCACTCCGGGCCGAGCCTTGGAATACTCGCACGACAGTCCTGACGACTGTCGTGGTGAGCGGACTTTGCCTCTCGGGCCGAATGAAAGCAGGTCGCGGTCACCGACTCGATGTGACGTGCGTGCCGGGCGCGTACGTCGAACTACCGCCGTCTTTTTTCTCTGCAAGGTTCTTCTTAGGCTACCTTTTGAGGCTTGCGTTTGCGCGCTCGGGCCTCGTTCAGGCGCGTGGTGCGATCGATTGGCTCCGCGCAGCGATATGGTTGCTTGTCGCGAACCATCGCGTACAGCGTGCGCAGCAGTCGACGGCCCATGGCCACGTTGGCCTTGGCCTTGCCGATGCGCGCGATGAGTCGCTGGCGAATGGCTTCTTGGCGGGCGTCGCAGTGGCACAAGGTGATTGCGGCCTGGCACACGGCCCAGCGTCGTTCGGGCGGTTTTGTGTTTCGCTCGAGCCCCGGCCGGCAAACCTCTGGACCCCGGTCAATAGCCGACGCGATAGAACACGTCGTTCGCGGTGGCCGACAGCCGGAAAAAGTCGGTCCAGTCGACTCCTGCCACCGGCACGCTGGTCAGCCAGGCCCCGATGTTCTTGTTCGGCGCATACTCCTTGGCATCGGTCACCTGCATGTTGAAACCGACTCCACAGAGGGGCGTCGGGCCGGTCCACTCGATCGCATAGCGGTCGCCGCCAAGCTCCACGAGTTTCAGCGCGGCGGCCGCCGACTGGGGCGCAGGCCCAGTTTGCAAACGGTCCGGCCCGCTTCTTCGATTTTGTAGAGTCCGATTCGGATCGTGCCGTCCGGCAGCGAGTCCATGTTCGCCGTGCAGCGGCCGCTCGATCGCTCGTCGCGCAGGTCTAGTAGCACCTCCACGGCGTCGCAAGGCTGACCGAAGGGCGAGCTCATGTCCAGCGGCGTGGTCACCGGCTGGCCCAGCCGAGCGGTATAAGGCGCCGTGCGTGCCGGTACGGGCGTCTCATCGCGCCAGGCGAATTCGACTCGAACAGACTGCTTGCCGACGGAAACTTGAACATCGCCGACGGTCGAAGCCGCCGGCTTATATCCTTCCCACTCCAGCCAGCCCTTGGCGTCAGGCACGAACGGCTTGGCGGCGGTTGGCAACAAATGCGAATAATACAGCGGTGTTTCGGCTGCGGCGAAGTCGTCTGCAGCGACGAAGGCCATGTAGATCGGCAGCACGTCCCAACGGCGAGTCAGCGTCTGCATCGGCAGCTCGACGGTCGTTTCAGCCGGGCCCAGGGTTTGAGCGCCACTGGCGTGGTAAACTTCTGCATCACCGACCACCACGATGAGATCGCCCGAGATTTCGCGTCGGTCGACCGCCGCGGCGCGGATAGTGATTGCGAGCCGGCCATCCGGGGGCGTCAGGCCGCTATGAGGCGTGGCCGTCAGTTCCACGGGCTGCCGGGCGTCCAGATGCAATGGCCCGCGCTTGCCAGTCGCTGAAAGCGGCAATCCGGCGCCCAGAAGCCCGCAGAATCTCGCCCGCCACAGCAGCGTGGCCCTGCATCGTGGGATGCACGAAGCCGGGAGTGAACTCGTACTTGGGATCGACCTGCCAGGCCTTAGTTAGCTCGCGCGTGTACGCTCCGAAAACGTCGATCACCGGCCGGCCATTCGCGCGGGCCAATTGGTCCTCGGCGGCAAACAACCGGGCCAGGACGCCATTGAGACCGATCTCCAGTTCGGCGGCCTGCTGGTTGTGCGAAAAGTGCGTCTCGTGCAGAAACATCAGTTCGAGCTGCCGGTCCTTGGCCAGATCGGCATATTGTTGCAAACCGCGGGTATAGGTCTCGACCTTCTCCGCCTCGTTGCCCACGCTCCAGCCCGTATCGTTGACCCCAAACATCACCGTGAGGATCGTGGGCCGCTGTTTCTCGACGCGCAGCGGAATGCTGGGGAACTGCGAGGGGGCGGTTGCTCCGCCGGTGCCGCAATTGACGTCCGCCAGTCCCGCGTCGGCGTACAAAGTGTCCAGCACGCGCATCACATAGGGGCTGTAAAGATTCTGGGCGGTGATCGAATCGCCGATCCACATGATCTTGTCATGCGGCGCAAGGAACGATTCGGCGGCTTCCAGGCCAGCACCATCCAGCCCATGCCCAACCAACCCGAGCCCCAGATCAAGGCCAGACAGGCCGCCCGAACGCCGGGCCCGCGCAACCGCGGAACAAATCGGAGCCGATGACCAAGAATTTCCCGGCGCACGGCCAGCGTCATATCACGTCTCCTATTGCAGACCAGCCAACACCCCGTCCAGCCGCCCGCCACAATGCTGCCGGCCGGCCGGGTCGTCGACGAGAATTCTTCGTCACGCAGCTGTTTTGATGTCAGGCCTGACGGCCATCGTCCGTGGGGTCTGTGGGCATGTCCTCCGGCGGCGGCTGTCCGTTGGTAGTCGGCGTGCCTGTGGGCGCTGGGGGACGAAAGGCGCCCGCGATCATCGGGCTCGAGCGCGCGAATCGAGCCGCGCAGCAGTTCGCCGAATAAGCTGGCGAAAATCGACGGCTTGGGATGATCCGCCGCGCTGGTTCGCTGGGCTGCCAGGACCTCGGCCAGCACTTGAGCCGGATTGTCCTTCGATCGCCTGGCGCCGGCACCGTGGCCGCCAGAAAACCCAGCCCGGCGGCGATGCCCAGGGTCGGCCACGGATACCTGCCGCACCCAGGCTGCGACATCGGCGAAGCCTTTCAGATCGTCCCGCAAGCGCTGCACGTTGTCGACGATTTTCTGCCTGGCAGCGGCTGCCTCGGCGGCCAGAAAATCACTCTCCGACAGATCCGGCGGTGGATTGGGGGGCGACGGGGCGGCGTCTGGTTTGTTGCTGGTTGTGGAGTTCTGCATAACGCTTGATGGTTTTCCAGCGAGAGGAGCGAAGCATTCTCAGGACCGATACATAACTGACCGCTGCGGCTAGTGCGAGGATCGCCGTGCCGGTCACGAGCTGGCCCAACCACAGGCGCTCACCGAACAACCCCGCCAATCCAAGCGCGATTCCGGTCACGGTCATCACGGCCGCGGTGATCAGCACCGCGGCGCCGGCCAGCAGCGCGAGAATTCCCAACGACAGGCCGACTAGGGCGCGGCGGAGCCGAAGTTTCACCTGATCTTGCCGAGCGGCCAGATACATCGCCGCCTGATCGCCGAGTGCCGCCAGGTCTTCCAGCAGGCGCTCGGCCGCCTCCGGTCCCCGGCCACCGGCCGTCCCATTTGCCGACGCATTATCTGCCTCAGGGTCGGCATCGGCCGGCCGACTGGTGGGATCGAATTGCGTCATGGCGCCGATTCCTGCCCCCGATGCTCTCGGCTACCGGCGCGTCCAAAGGACGCCGATCAAGATGCCGACGCCAGCGGCAATCAGCACCGACTGCAGCGGCTTTTCGCGGATGCGATCCTCCAGGCTGTGCTCGAATTCGAGCACCCGGTCGCGACCGGCGGCGTAATATTCGCCCGCCGCCTCGCAGGCGTGCTCGGCCTCGTGCGCGGCCGCGTCGTAATATTCGGTCGCCCGCTGTGCGGCGCCGTCGCGGATTTCGGGCTGCTGCCTGCTGGGCCGCATCCCAGCGCCGCGGATCCCAATTCGTGCACGCTCTGGCGGATGTCGCCGACCTTGTCGCCGAGTGGCTTGGCAGCACGGTGACGGTTGCCGGACGCGGTTCGTTTGTTGGTTGCCATGATCGAGATCTCCTTGTTTATTCTAGCTCGCCGTGTCGTGAGTGTGCTGGATTGGACGGCGGTCGGTGAGATCGAAGCGGCGATGAAAAAAGCCCCCGCACGGATGCACTCCGCAGTTGGGGGCTTTCATGGCCTGGATCGCGTCAATCGCTCAACCGTCGACGTACACAGAGTTTAACATCCGGCTCCGGCACGTCAAACAGTTGCAACCGCTCGGCCGTTGCGCGGGGCGGTTCGGCCGGCGCAAGGCCTTGTATCCGTCGCTGCCGGTCCTACAATTGCCCGCGATCGGTGTTTGGAACAAGGCTTCCCCCGCGAAAACACGGAGTATCGAGATGCGAGTGTGGCCAGGTCGATCTTCGCCGCTGGGTGCCACCTGGGACGGCTCGGGCGTAAACTTCGCCATCTATTCGGAAAACGCCGACAAAGTCGAGCTGTGCCTGTTCGATTCGATCGACCAGCCGAAGGAGTCGGCTCGGGTGGCCTTGCGCGAATACACCGACATGGTCTGGCACGCGTATCTGCCCGACGTGGCCCCCGGCCAGATCTATGGCTATCGGATTTATGGTCCGTACGAGCCGTCCAAGGGACATCGCTTCAACCCGAACAAGATCCTGCTCGATCCGTATGCCAAGCTGATTGCCCGGGACCTCAAATGGTCCGACGAGATGTTCGGTTACAAGGTTGGCGATCCGATGGCCGACCTGTCGTTCGACGATCGCGACAACGCGGCGATCGCGCCCTTGGCGGTGGTGATCGACCCGGCCTTTACCTGGGGCGACGACCGCCGACCGGGTCATCGCCTGGCAGAACGTCGTGATCTACGAGGTACACGTCAAGGGATTCACGCAGCTGCATCCCGAAGTGCCGGAAAAACTGCGCGGCAGCTATGCCGCTCTGGGCTCGGACGCGGCAATCCGGCACATGACCGACTTGGGAATCAATGCCGTCGAGCTGCTGCCGGTTCACCAGCGAGTCGACGACCGGCACCTGGTCGAGTCCAAGCGCGTCAATTACTGGGGCTATAACACGATCGGGCTTCTTTGCCCCCGACATCCGTTACGATTCGCCCGGCTTTCCGCTGGATGCGGTCGGCGAATTCAAAACCATGGTCCGCAACCTGCATGCCGCCGGGATCGAAGTGATCCTGGACGTGGTCTACAACCACACGGCCGAAGGCAACCAGATGGGGCCCACGCTTTCGTTCCGCGGCGTCGACAACTCGGCGTATTATCGGCTGCCGACCGAGGACCCGCGGTTCTACATGGATTTCACCGGCTGCGGCAACACGTTCAACATGCAAAACCCGCGCGTGCTGCAACTGGTGATGGACAGCTTGCGCTACTGGATCGAAGAAATGCACGTTGACGGCTTTCGCTTCGATCTGGCCAGCACCCTGGCCCGCGAGTTGCACGCCGTCAACAAACTGGGAGCGTTCTTCGACATCATCCACCAGGATCCGGTGATCTCGCAGGTCAAGCTGATCGCCGAGCCGTGGGACCTGGGCGAAGGCGGCTACCAGGTAGGTAACTTCCCCGTCTTGTGGACGGAATGGAACGGCAAATACCGCGACTGCGTGCGGCGGTTTTGGAAAGGCGACGGCGGGGTCGTCTCGGAGTTCGCCACGCGGTTCTGCGGCTCCAGCGACTTGTACGAGTGGAGCAGCCGGCGGCCCCACGCCAGCATCAACTTCATCACGGCCCACGACGGTTTCACGCTCTGCGATCTGGTTTCCTTCGACCATAAGCGCAACGAAGCCAACGGCGAGGAAAGTCGGGACGGGGCCAGCGACAACATCAGTTGGAACTGCGGCGTCGAAGGACCGACCGACGACGCCAAGATTCTCGATCTCCGCGCGCAAAAGCAGCGCAGCTTCCTGGCCACTTTGATCTTTTCGCAGGGCGTGCCGATGCTGCTTGCCGGCGACGAAATGGGACGCACGCAGCAGGGCAACAACAATGCCTATTGCCAGGACAACGAGACCAGTTGGATCCATTGGGACCTGAACGACCGGCAGAAAGACTTGCTGGCCTTCACACGCCGCGTTTTGCAGATCTATCACCAGCAGCCCGTTTTCCACCGCCGCCGGTTCTTCCACGGCATGGCGATCGAAGGCCAAGAGGCGCCGGACATCGCCTGGCTCAATCCGGATGGCGCCGAAATGACCGACGACGCCTGGAACAAGGGATTCGTGCGCTGCCTGGGCGTGCAATTGTTCGGCGACGGTATCGACGTCGACGAGCGGGGCGAAGAAATCAGCGGCGACACGCTCTTGCTGCTGTTCAATGCCGACCACGGCAACACGATCGACTTCACGCTGCCGGAACTGGATGCGCAACACACCTGGGAACTGATGCTCGATTCGGCCGACGCTAAGGCCGCCCGTGAGCGCTTCGAGCCCGGCAAGCAGTACCAGATCAAGCCGTGCTCGCTGGTCCTGCTGCGCGACCGCTCGCCCGAGCAGGATTCGACGGCCAGCTCGGCGCGGTAGTTCGAATCCCGAGGTGGGCCCCCGCAATCGTTGATTGCCGGCCGTGCGACGATCCGCAGCAATCTGGCAAGTTGCGGCTATTCCAGCAGCTTACGCAGCACGGTCTGCAGAATGCCGCCGTTGCGGTAATACTCCAGCTCGACCGGCGTGTCGATCCGCGCCTTGCAGGAGAACTCCTGGACCGAGCCGTCAGCTCGCTTCGCGCGGACGGCCAACCGGTCGCCGGGCTGGAACGATTCGTCCAGAGCCTGGATGTCGAACTGCTCTTCGCCCGTCAGGCCCAGCTCGCGCCAGCTCTTGCCGTCGGGCAATTCGAGCGGCAGCACGCCCATGCCGACCAGGTTGCTGCGATGGATCCGCTCGAAGCTCACGGCCAGCACGGCCCGCACGCCCAGCAGGAAAGTCCCCTTGGCGGCCCAGTCGCGGCTGCTGCCGGTGCCGTATTCGGTGCCGGCCAGCACGACCAGCTGGACCCCCTCCTGGCGATACTTCATGGCCGCGTCGTAGATGCTCATCACCTTGCCGTCGGGCAAGTGCCGGGTGACGCCCCCTTCGGTGCCGGCAGCCAGGAAGTTGCGGATGCGGATATTGGCAAACGTGCCGCGGGTCATCACCCGGTCGTTGCCGCGGCGGGCGCCGTAGCTGTTGAAGTCCAGCGGGCGAGACGCCCTGCTCCTGCAAATACTGGCCGGCCGGGCTCTTGGCCGCGATCGAGCCGGCGGGCGAAATATGGTCGGTGGTCACCGAATCGCCCAGGGCAGCCAGCACCCGGGCACCGTGAATCGGCTTGATTGCGGCCGGCTGGCGAGTCAGATCGCACAGGAACGGCGGCTCCTGGATGTACGTGCTGCTCTCGACCCACTGGTACAGGTCGCCTTCGCTCGTCGGCAGCTGGTTCCACTGCTCGTTGGCGTCGAAGACGTTGTCGTAGCGGCGGCGGAACATTTCGGGCAGCACGTTGGCCGCGACCGCCGCGGCGATTTCGGCATGCGACGGGCCAAATGTCCTTCAGATACACCGGCTTGCCGTGCCTGGTCCGTGCCCAACGGCTCGGTCGTCAGGTCGATGTCGGTCGTGCCGGCCAGGGCATAGGCCACGACCAGCGGCGGGCTGGCCAGATAATTGGCCTTGACCAGCGGATTGATGCGGCCCTCGAAATTGCGATTGCCGCTGAGCACGGCGGCCGCCACCAGATCGCCCGACGGTCACCGCCTTGGCAACCGGATCGGGCAGCGGGCCCGCTGTTGCCGATGCAGGTGGTGCAGCCGTAACCCACGGTGTTGAAGCCCACGGCCTCGAGCGCCGTGGTCAGGCCGGCCTTGTCGAGATAATCGGTGACCACGCGCGATCCCGGGGCGAGGCTGGTTTGACGTAGGATTTGACCTTCAGCCCCCGGGCGACCGCTTTCTTGGCCAGCAGTCCGGCCGCCAGCATCACCGACGGATTGCTGGTGTTGGTGCAACTGGTGATGGCGGCGATGACCACCGCGCCGTGGCCGATCTCGGCCGATGGCCCGTTGTCGACCACCGTGCCTGTGCGGCGGGTCGCTGCCTCGTCGAGCGCAAAGCCGCGCTCGGCGATCGGGGCGCGCAGGGCTTTGCGGAACGTTTCCTTCATCGGCTTCGAGCGGCACCCGATCCTGCGGCCGCTTGGGCCCGGCCAGGCTGGGCTCGACCGTGCCCAGGTCGAGCGGAGCGTCTTGGTGAATTGGGGCATCGGGCCGTCGTCGGTGCGGAACAGTTGTTGCTCCTTGGCGTATATCGTTCGACCAGCTCCACCTCGGCGTCGGTGCGGCCGGTCCGCCGCAGGTATTCCAGCGACTGGCTCGTCGATGGGAAAGAAGCCCATCGTGGCGCCGTATTCGGGCGCCATGTTGCCGATCGTGGCCCGGTCGGCCAGCTTCATGCGCGACACGCCGGGACCGAAAAACTCGACGAACTTGCCCACCACGCCCTCCTTGCGCAGGATTTGCGTGACGGTCAGCACCAGGTCGGTGGCCGTCGCGCCGGCGGGCAATTCGCCGGTGATCTCAAAGCCGACCACCTCGGGCATCAGCATGTAGAGCGGCTGGCCGAGCATCACCGCTTCGGCCTCGATGCCGCCCACGCCCCAGCCGACGCACGCCCAGGCCGTTGATCATCGTGGTGTGGCTGTCGGTGCCGACCAGCGTATCGGGCAACGGCGACCGGCCCGGCGCCGTCGTTGCGCAGGAACACGCCCTTGGCCAGATATTCCAGATTCACCTGGTGCACGATCCCGACGGCCGGCGGCACGACGCGGAAATTGTCGAACGCCTTTTGCCCCCAGCGCAGAAACTCGTAGCGCTCGCGATTGCGCTCGAATTCCAGTTCGACGTTCAACTGGCCAGCGTTCAGTCGCGCTGCCGAAGCAATCGACCTGCACCGAATGATCGATCACCAGGTCGACCGGAATCAACGGATTGATCCGCTTCGGATCGCCCCCCAGCCGCTTCATGGCCGACCGCATGGCCGCCAGGTCGACGACCAGCGGCACGCCGGTAAAGTCCTGCAAGAGCACCCGCGCCGGCTTGAACGGAATCTCCACCGGCGGCCGGTGCGCTGGCCTTCCAGCCGGCCAGGTTCTTGACGTCCTGCTCGGTGACCTGAAAGCCGTCGCAATTGCGCAGGGCCGACTCCAGCAGCACGCGGATCGAGAAGGGCAGATCCGAGATCCGCGTCAACCGTTGGTCTTCCAACTTCGTCAGTCGGTACAAGGCGGCCTTGCCGCTACCGGTGTCGAACGTGTCGCGGGCCCCGAACGAGTCCGTCTTGCGTGCCGTGCTGGTCATGATTTCCTATCCTTGCAAGCCACAAAGCTGTTTTTCAGTTCGTACTTGCCGCTCCAATTGCCGGCAGCCGAACGTGCGGAGATTGTACTACAGCCAGGCCGATTTGTCTGGGTCCGGCCGCTCCGCCCCTGGCCCGGGCCGATCGATCCAAGCCCGGTCACCCCGCCGCGCAGATCCGTAAAAATCCGCATGTCCGGCCGTGATTTGCTTTTCACTCCGCGGCAACCTACGATTGCGATGCTACCTCCTGCTCCAACTCTGATGTACCACTTCTGACTGGACACGCTCTTGGCAGGGAGCCAAACGCCGATGCCCGATTTATCGCCCGATAGCATTCTGGCCCGCCTGAATGGGCAATCGGCGGCAGGGCCCGATCCTTGGCCCGCCTTGGCCGCCGCGCAGCCGCGTCACGAAGCACCGCCCCGTCCGGCGCCGCCCGCTGCCGACGCCCCGCCGGCCGACAGCACCAGCGCCAGCGCCGCGCAGCTCGACGAATTGCTCAATCGAGTCAAGAGCCTGACCAGCGGCGCGCCCGGCTTCGGCCCCGGCTCCGGCCGCCGACGAGCTGTTGGGCTTCGTGCCGCCGGAGCCAAACTCGTTCGCCGCCGCGAATCTGACCACCAGCGAAGTGGAAGCGTTGATCCTCAAGCTGCTGTTGGCCCGGGGCGACGTCAGCGGCCGGCAGGTCGCCGATCAATTGTGCCTGCCCTTCGGACTGCTGGAAGAGCTGCTGCGGCAATTGAAGTCGGAGCAAATCGTCGTACACCGCGGCGCGGCGGCGATGAACGACTATCAATATCAATTGACCGACGTAGGACGCGAGCGGGCTCGCCGGCTGACGGCCCATTGCACCTATTTTGGCGCCGCCCCGGTCTGCCTCAAAGATTACGTGGCCAGCGTCGCTGCTCAATCCCTCAGCACGCAGCACCCAACCGTGGCCCAACTGCACGGCGCGTTCGAAGACTTGCTGATCAACAAGAGTATGCTGCGGCGCCTCGGCCCGGCGATCAACTCCGGCCGCGGACTGTTCCTCTACGGCAGCGCCGGGCAACGGCAAGACCAGCATCGCCGAACGGGTCACCCGGGCGTTCGGCCAACACATCTGGATTCCGCGGCGCTGGGCGTCGACGGCGAAATCATCCGCTTGTTCGATCCCAGCAATCACGAAGAACTGCCCTTGGAGCCCGGCGCCGGGTTGCTGCAAGCGCACAAGATCGACAAGCGCTGGGTGCGGATCCGCAGGCCTACGATCATCGTCGGCGGCGAGCTGACCATGGACAACCTGGAGGTCACGCTCAACACCTCGACCGGCATCAGCGAAGCGCCGATGCAGCTCAAGAGCAACTGCGGAACGCTGGTCATCGACGATTTCGGCCGCCAGCGCATGAGCACGGGCGAGCTGCTCAACCGCTGGATCGTGCCGCTTGGAAAAGCGGTACGACTTTCTCAACCTGGCTAACGGCAAGAAGATCCAGGTGCCGTTCGATCAGTTGATCATCTTTTCGACCAACCTGGAGCCCAAAGACCTGGTCGACGACGCCTTCCTGCGGCGCATCCCCTACAAGATCGAAGTCAGCGATCCCACGGAGGAAGAGTTTCGCCAGTTGTTCAAGCTCATGGCGCCCAAGCTGGGTTTCGAGTACCGCAGCGAGCCGGTCGACTACCTGGTCGAAAAACACTACAAGGCCGTCGGCCGCCGGTTCCGCTGTTGCCAGCCCCGCGACTTGCTGCTGCAAGTCCGCAATTACTGCTATTACGAAGGCCGCCCCGCCGAGATGACCAGCGAGATGATGGATTTCGCCGTCGAGAATTACTTCGCGGTCATGTAGCAGCCCGCGAGGCGTTGACCGCCCAAATTGCCTCGGCTATCTTCCTGGTAGTCTTCTCAAATTCCTTTGCGGGCCTTTGCTGCCTTGACCGTTGGCATCCGTGTGGCCGGCGAGCCCGCCCTGATCCTGCTGCAATGCGTCTTCTGAGTTACAACATCCACAAAGGCGTCGGCGGGCGGGACCGGCGCTATCGGCTGGAACGGATCATCGAGGTTATCGAGCAAGAGAACCCCGACCTGATCTGCTTGCAGGAGGTGGACCACAACGTCCGCCGCTCGCGGTTTCACGATCAGCCGCGGATGCTGGCCGACTACTTCCGCTCGGTGGCCCATTTGCAGCAGACGAACGTGCGGCTAAAAAGCGGCGGCTACGGCAACCTGGTCCTCTCGCGCTGGCCGTTTGTCGGCAAGCACCAGTTCTCGCTCCGCATGGGAACCAAAAAACCGCGCGGCGCCCAGATCGCCGTCGTCGACACGCCCGAGGGCCCGCTGCACCTGGTTCATTGGCACTTGGGGCTGGCCGAGCGCGAGCGGCACTGGCAGGTCAAGCACTTGCTCGAACATCCGCTGTTCGGCGAGTCGTCGCATCTGCCCACCCTGATTGCCGGCGACACGAACGATTGGCGCAACACGCTCGGCCGCGGACCGTTTGCCCTGCACGGCTTCCAACAGGTCACGCACCCGGCTTCGCGATTCCGTTCGTTCCCGGCCTGGTTTCCCATGGGCTCGCTCGACAAGGTCTACTGCCGCGGATCGATTTTCGTTCGTGCCGCGCGCGTCGTCCGCACCAAGCTGGCCAGGCGGGCCAGCGATCATCTGCCGCTGGTCGTCGATTTCCATTTGTCGGCGTCGCACCTGGCCGCTTACGAAGACCGTCGGCAGCACGATGCTTCTCACAACGGACACGGTTAGGCATGGACGAACAATAACCTCGGCGCTCAAACCCTCTCCCTCCAGGGAGAGGGTAGGGTGAGGGTCTGCCAGAAGCCGAAGTTATTTTTCCTGCGGTCCTTCGCCCGCGCGAGCCCGTCCAGGGAAACCGCTCAAAGAAACCGCTCGAGATACCGGCGGCTGGCCGAATCCAGCTTGCCCGTGTCTTCGATCAGGTAAGCGCGTGCCATGCACGTCGATCACCAGCACGCTCGACGGGCTCAGGCGGCGAATGTCGTCGCCGCCGTTGAGCAGAAAGCGGGTCGGTCCGCGATCGGTCTCGACCCGCCACTCCGAAGGGTCCGCGTCGGTCGTGACTTTCACGATCCGCCGAATGTGCGGCACGAACTCGCGTCGGGCCAGATCCTCTTCGAGCACCGACTGCACCGCAGCCGGTAGCGTCGTCGCGTCCTCGATCAGCACCAGTTCGCGCCCTTCGGCGTCGACGATCGAAATCCAATGCTGCGGATCGGAGATGGGAAAGGCCCGCACCGGCTCGACGCCCAGGTGCGCCCGACCCGTCGCATCGACCAAGACCAGCCGCCCCCAGGAATCGTGATTCAGGCCGAACGAACCGGGCGCGGCAATCGGCGGGGCGGAGTCGTTCGTGGCCATGACTTAACTCGTGAGGGGGGGATCGAGACCATTGTAGGCGCCGTGCCGGGCCGGAATAGGGGCCCGCGCCCCGCCAACGCCGGGCCGCATCTGCGTCCGCCTGCCGTGTGCCCTTTGGCCCCTCTGGGCAAGGGATGCCTTTTTGCCACAGGCCACCAGGCCGCCAAGACACCCGACAAGTCAACCGATCTGGCAGAACCGGATCGATCCGACGGCCGGCCGAACAAATAAAGCGAATTTTTGCCGGGCCGCTAGTTGGCACCGCATCGGCAGCCCATTAGGATAGGAGTCGTCGGCGTCCGCCCCCCGGCGCGTAGCGATGTATGAGCGATACATGCCGTGCGCAGCGATGCACGCAGGGGCGAAATCCGACCGCGAGAATCGCCTGGGCCAGGCTGTGTGCTTGGCCCCCGTTGCGTTTTTTTGCGCCGCGCAGCGACCCCAACCCCACCGACCTCAACCCCACCGTTTCCTGCCCGCCGGCGGTCGTTGTTCCCACGACGACTGCCTGGAAGCTCGATCGGAGCCTACCCACGCCAAACACTCCGCTGGCCTGACGAGTGAGATCACTTTGATCTCGCCTGCCGTCAAACCAGCGACGGAAAGTAAGACTGCGGCACGGTGGCCGCCGATGTGTAAATCGTGCCAATTACACACATTGTCCGGGTGCGACCGGTCCCAGGACGGGAAGGAAAATCGTAGCGAGTATCTGGCACACGACGTGCATCGTCCGAAGCCTGAAGACTTCCCCAGCGGTCAACCGAACAACACAGCGGGCCCCTCCGAAAACGCGTCCGCGCGGTGGCGCAAAACGCAACGCAGCTCCCCCCGACAACATCCTCCGCAGGATGCTTGAATTCCCAACCCGGCGCTGGGTTGGCTGCCAAGGCGGCATCGGTGGGCGCAAAACCCTGCGCACACACAGCTTAGGCATCCTGGAGCGAGAAGAATCATGGAATTTCGTAAGGTCCTGCGCTTCGCGGACCGAACGTTTGGGCACATTTCCCCGTCCTGGAAGCTTGGGTCGACCTCCAAGAACTCAAGGACTCCCCGTCTAACACGCTGCCCGGCTTCAACGAGCGGCTGATGGCCTGGATCCCCTCGATGATCGAACATCGCTGCGGACTGGGCTACCGGGGCGGCTTCTTTGAACGTTTGCGGACCGGCACTTACCAGGGCCACGTCCTCGAGCACGTCTCGCTCGAACTGCAAAGCTTGATCGGCATCGACGCCGGCTACGGCCGGGCGCGCGAAACCTCGGAAGACGGCGTCTATAAAGTCATCATCGAATATCACGACGAAGAGGTCGGCCGGGCCGTGCTGGAAACCGCCCGCCGGCTGCTCGACGCCGCGGTCAAGGACCTGCCTTTCGACATCGAAGCCGAGCTGGCCGCGCTGCGGGCACTCCACCAGCGGGTTTGCCTGGGCCCCAGCACCAATGCCATCGTCCAAGCGGCCCGCCGGCGGGGCATCCCGGTCCGGCGGCTGAATACCGAAAGCCTCGTCCAGCTTGGCTATGGCGCCCGCCAGCGCCGCATCCTGGCCGCCCAGACCGACCGCACCGGCGCGGTGGCCGAAGCGATCGCCCAGGACAAACAACTGACTCGCTCGCTGCTGCGGGCCATGGGCGTGCCCGTGCCCGAAGGTCGCCCGGTGACCGATGCCGAGGACGCCTGGAAAGCTGCCCAGGAGATCGGCGCTGCCGGTCGTCGTCAAACCGCAATACGGCAACCAGGGGCGCGGCGTGGCCACGACCTGACCACCCGCGAACAAGTCTTGGCCGCATACCACGGCCGCCCGCGAGGAATCGAGCACCTCTTGGTCGAGCGGTTCGCCCCGGGCGCCGATTATCGGCTGCTGGTCGTCGGCGACCGCGTCGTGGCGGCCGCCCGCCGCGAGCCGGCACAGGTCGTCGGCGACGGCCATTCAACCATCCGCCAGTTGGTCGACGCAGGTCAACCGCGATCCCCGCCGCGGCGACGATCATGCCACGGTGCTCAGCAAGATCAAGCTCGACTCGATCGCGCCTGGGCGTGCTGGCCGAGCAAGGCTTCACGCCCGACTCGGTTCCGCCGCAGCGGCAGCAGGTGCTGATGCGCCGCAACGCCAACCTGAGCACCGGCGGCACGGCCACCGACGTGACCGACCTAGTCCACCCCGAAGTCGCCGCCCGCGTGGTCGAGGCGGCCAGGATTGTCGGCCTCGACGTTGCCGGTATCGACGTCGTGGCCCTGGACATCGGCCGGCCGCTGGAGAGCCAGGGCGGCATCGTGGTCGAAGTCAACGCCAGCCCCGGACTGCGGATGCATATCGAGCCCTCGGTCGGGCAAGCCGCGCCCGGTGGGCGAGGCGATCATCGACTCGATGTTTCGCCGACGGCGAGACCGGCCGCATTCCGATCGTGGCCGTCACCGGCGTCAACGGCAAGACGACCACCACCCGATTCATCACTCACATTCTGCGCTCGACCGGTCGCAAGGTCGGCATGACCTGCACCGACGGCATCTTCATCGACGGCCGCCGGATCGACAGCGGCGATTGCAGCGGCCCGCTCAGCGCGCAATCGGTGCTGATCAATCCCGCGGTCGAAGCCGCCGTGCTGGAAACGGCCCGCGGCGGCATCCTCCGCGCCGGCCTGGGCTTCGATCGCTGCGACGTGGCCGTCGTGACCAACATCGGCGAAGGCGACCACCTGGGCCTGGCCGACATCGACACCCTTGAAAAGCTGGCCAACGTCAAACGAACTGCATTGTCGAAGCTGTCTCCGCCGAGCGGATCCGCCGTGCTCAAGGCCGACGATCCGCACGTGGCCGCGATGGCCGACCGACTGCCACGGCTCGGTCATTTTCTTCGCCGCGCCCGGGCGATGATCCCGACCATCGCCCGCCACCGCCGGGCCGGCGGCCGAGCGGTCTTCGTGCGACGCGACACGATCATGCTGGCCGAAGGCAGCAATGCGCAGATGCCGCTGATCTCGCTGGACCGACGTGCCGCTGACGCATGGCGGCCGGATCGGCTTCCAGGTTGAAAATGCCCTGGCCGCGGCGGCTGCCGCTTGGGCCCTGGGCATTTCGCGGACGTCGATCCGCGCCGGCCCTGGAATCGTTTGCCGGCGACCTGGAAAAAGTGCCGGGCCGCTTCAACCTGCTCGACGTTCGGCGGCGCGACGGTGATCGTCGACTACGGCCACAACGTCTCGGCGCTGCAAGCCCTGATCGAAGCCATCGAACAGTTCCCGCACCAGCGCCGCACCGCGTCTACACCGCCGCCGGCGATCGCCGCGACGTGCGACATGATCCGCCAGGGCGAACTGCTGGGCGAGGCCTTCGATCGCGTGATCCTGTACGAAGACCACTATGTCCGCGGCCGCCAGACCGGCGAGATCATGGGCTTGTTCCGACACGGCATGTCGGCCGGCGGACGCACGGCCGAGATCCAAGAGATTCTGGGCGCCGTCAAAGCGGTGGAAACCGCCCTGCGAAATGTGCGGCCGCGGCGAGCTGCTGCTGGTGCAGGCCGACGAAATCGACGAAACGGTCAACTTCATCAAGAAGTACCTGGCCGCGACCGAGTCCTGCCGCGAGATCGACATGATCCAGGCCCTCGAGGTCCCGGCCACCCCGGTCCCCTCAGCCGGCGCCACGGTTTACGCCTCGCCGGTAGTGGACTGAGAGGCAAACGACCGCCGCCGCAAAGGCCGCAGCCGCGATCAAGCAAATCAACAACAACCCAGGGGGGCCAACCTCCCTGGGTTTTGTTTTGCGCCATGGGAGCCCGCGGCCGAGAAGCACGACTATGATGCGCTCGGCCATCTGGACAAGTGACCGCCGCTGCGGCGGCGGGCGCTCTAGACTAAGGCGCGGTAAATCGAGCGGATAACGGGGGCCCTGGCAATTTTCTCACTTTCTTGCCAGCAGGCCAGTTCTTGCCGACGTGCTCGCGTCGGCAGTTGATGCAAAGTTCGGCGCTGCCGGTCGGCTCACAGATGCGCTCGCATGATGGCCGTCGTCCCGAAGGGTGAAAAACGCGACGCCCTAGCTTTGACAACGAGGCGGCGTGACGGCGCACTTGGTGAAGCCGTTGGTATTGGCAGATACTGCCCATTGATGAGCTCTATCACTCCGGAAAGACGCCCGGCAAACCGTCGGCGGCCCATGCGTTGACTACTTCAAGTTGACTCTTGGCCGATCGTCTCAACTGTTCTGCAAACGGTACTCGGGATGTCTGAAACTCTCGCGACAGAATACGAAGACGGTGGTCCTTGCTTTGGTTCATCCATTGCGCGAGGAACACGTTAATATGCTCATCACGAAATGAATATCCGATCACCGTCACACGATTGGCACTTGCGAGTTCATTGCCGAACGACCGAAGCAAGTCAAGAAAAGGTCCCTCGGCCGTCAGTTTGTTTCTCTGCCCGAATATCACCGCAGGCCGAAACCCTGGTTTTTGCAACTCCTCATGACTGACCTGCCTAACGATGCCCTGCGGCATGGTGCCAGTCTCGGGAATTCGGCGCTGATATTCCCAATTGATTGACCCATGGAGCTTTAGCAGCAGTACGCCTTCGTCTGGTGGACGAAACTCCCCTGTACGAGACCATTCGTCGATTCCGGTTGTGCACGGATACGCGCCACCCGCTGCATCGAAAAGGCACTCGATGGCGTTATCGTAATTGAGGCTAGCGATCACCAGCTGCTTCTGCTGGCGCACGCATTGGAGAATCGGTGCAGGTACGAGACTTTGTCCGGTTGCTCAATCCAAATGATTTCCGCGAGTGCACGGATCATTGCCTCGTTCACCTCGGCGAACGGTCGGCCACCCGCGGAGGTTGGCTGCTGGCCAATGGCACGGTCGAATTCACGGCCGAAATCGGAACTACTGGGAGTCTGCGAGAGTTTCCTCTGCCAACGTTCGATCGTATCCTTCAAATACTTGGAAATCGCCTGACCGATGCCGTTAATGGAGGAGAAGCTCGGCGACCTCCCTCTTGCCGCCGCTTCAAACGCCGTCCGAAGTGTCCCCTCAAGCGATCGGTCAATGCGAGCACTTTCAAATGATGGCGGCTGCTCTGCGAATGCGAGACTCACCTGCTTTGTGATCGACTCATAGATGGTCCGATATAGACGGTCGGTCTGACGCGGAGACGGGTCGTAGCGATCAAACTGATCAACGAGCGCATGCCAAGACCCAATAAATGGAGCTGCCTCAAGGTTCTCGCGGTCTCCTAGCAACTGCACAGCATTAAATAGGTCTTCTACATTAACCCCCGAATCCAGTGGGTTGTAACCGCGGCATCCTGCTTGGAAGAGAAGTCCACCGATCACAAAGTGCAGGATATCAGCTGCCTTGCGCAAGCGGAGGTTTTGTTCGAAACTGCCGCGACGATCGCCCTCGTCAATTCGTACGCATCTGGCAGCCCCGCATCTTTTGATGCGCCCGCCCCAAGTAACAACATCTCGGTCATTCGGCTCTTCCTGGGGCAGCGTGCTGCACGCGCGCGGGAGGCAAGATGAAATTTATCAGGACGAGGCATCCGCTTGCGCGGACCGCGCTGTCTGGCGTGGGTGATGCATGCTTTTTGGGCCCGAACGTCGCCAAGTGCGCATCCGACATAAGGAACCTCCCCGACGGAATGAAGAGGTCTCAGAAAGGAAAAGGAAGTGAAACGCGCCGGCAACCGAATCCCGCAGCCGCCGCCGTCCATCGCGCCGCCTATTGTACCGCTGAAATCGCTCCCTGCGAACGGCCCGCACCGAGGGCGCATCGCCACTGGCCTTGGAACGCGCCTTGAAAAACGCCCTCGCTTCGACGGTCGTTCCGCTTGTGCCGCGTCGGTCACCAGGACACGACACTCTGGCCGTGCGAAGCGGCGAAGCGAAAAACAATCTGCGCGTGAGCGGCGAGGCGCTAGCCGCCGGTGCCTTGGGTGCGTTAGGTGTTTTCAGTGCCGCTCGTGCTGGGTTTAGACCGGCCGGTTTTCGCTGGTCGTACGCCTGGTGCCGTTTA
Source organism: uncultured Planctomycetia bacterium (assembly GCA_963699445.1). Classification (GTDB taxonomy): domain Bacteria; phylum Planctomycetota; class Planctomycetia; order Pirellulales; family PALSA-1355; genus CAWCAX01. Next base: position 723,373 of record CAVOTX010000005.1, on the reverse strand, counting down.
ACCTCTGATCGGACCGGCGGCTAGCGCCTTGCGGCTCACTGCGTCATGTCGCCCGCGCGCGACTAAACCAAAAGTTTAACCGCAGATCACAGAGGAACACGGCGAAGAAACGCAAGTGATCGGCAGACTCGCCGCCACGCCATTCTGCCGGCTCTTCCATCCCCCGTATCCCCCAGTCATCCCCCCATCCCCGTCTCTGTTTCGCCGCTTCAAGGGGACACCTACCGGTACGCCTCGACTTCGCCCAGGCCGGCGGGTTGGCTGGGGCCGCTGTAGATGTGCACGCCGAAGCCGTCGAGCTTCGATTTGCCCACGGAAAACAGCCGCCAGAACTGATCGTTCTGGCTGTCGCCGGCCAGGATGCGGCCGCTGGTCACGTCGTCCAGGCCTTCGGTCGTAAAGACCACGATCCGCCGAGCCACCTGCGATTGCTTGAGCGCCCGGTCGTAGGTGGCCACCAGCCCGACCGGCGCGGTCTTGCCCAGATCGATCGTAAAGAACTGCGCCGCGCGTGGGAAAGTACGCACTGTTCGCCGGGGCCCAGGCCGGCAGCTTACCTCCTTCGAAGCGGCGGCCGTCGGCGATTTGCGTCGGATCGAGCGGCACCGGCAAATAGGTGCCGGCAACCCGATCGACGTCGGAGTTGGGGCAATAGATCTTGCACGTCTTCGCCCCGCCGGCCGCCTTCGGCCGGTCGATCGCATCATCGAGCAAATCGTCCAGATCGCCGCCGCCCGAGTCCGCTTTGGCCGGCGAGCGAGCCTCGGCGGTCGCGCCGGCCGGTTTGACGTAGCAAAGATTCGGCCCCGGCCAGGCGAAGCTCCACAGCGAGCACTCGGCGACCTCCGCCGGTCCGTCGCTGGCCACGACGATCTTTGCGCCCTTGCCCGCCAGCGGAATATCGACCACCCGATACGCCGGCGTGGGCAGATCGAGCCAGAACTCGCTGCTGCCGCCCGCTTCGGTCACCAGGACCTTGAGCGACTTGTTCGTCGCCCCGCGCCGATACACCAGATGCAGAATTGCATTTTCGGCCGGCCCGGCGGCCAGCTCGATCTTGTCGGTCAGGGCATGAAACTTTCGACCCCCGGCCGGGGTTGCCGGTTCGCCAGGGTTCCAGCGGGCAATCTCTTGCGCTTTGAGCTCGCGCTGGGCATAGGCGAGTGTCTCGGGCTCGATGTAGTCGGCCGGCGGCGGCAAGCGGACGAAATCGGCAGCCGGCTGAAGCGCGTGAATCGATTTGTCGGCAGCGGCAGCCACGTTGCTGCGCCAAATCTCGTGTCCGGCGCCGTCCAGCATCACGAGCTCGCCCGCCCCATTGGCGGCCAGCAGCCGATCCTTGCCCGCCGCGGCGATGAGCGTGCCGGGACCGTCGGTATTCCTGCTCCACCGCGGCTGGCCGGCGGCGTCCAGGCCGCGCAGCTCGCCCGTGCTCAAAGCGACCACGGCGGCCGAACCATCGGCCAACACCGCCGCGCCGGCAATCCGGGGCAATTCGACTCGCGCCACGTGATCGCCCGAGGCCAACAAGAGCCGGTTCTGGAAGGCGAACGCGGCCAACTCGCCCCCGGGCGACATCCAGACGCCCAGGCAATCGGGCGGACCGAGCCGCCCGGACCCACTCGCCGCGGACGAAGCGACCGCCTGCTCGACCAGCGGTTTGCCGGCCGCGTCCAGCAGATAGATCGAGCCGTCAAAGCCGGCCAGCGCGGTGAGCTTGCCTTCGCGGGCGACCGCGGCAAAACCGCTGTGGACCGCATAGGGCGACGTCATGTAGTCCGCGGCATCGCCGAGCCGCCAGCGCACCTGGTCCGACTCGATGTCCCAGAGCACCGTCTCGGATGCCGTGGGCCGGTACGCGGGGGAACCCAAGCCGCCGAACGGCGGACGACTGTCCATGGTGAACAGTACAAACCGCCCGTCGGGCGAAAACGTGCTGCCGACTGCGTGCCGCGGATACAGCACCGAGAATCGCCAATGCGCTCGATCGATGTCCCGATAGACTTGCCAGGCTGGGCCGCCCGGCGGACCGATCAAACCAGTCTGGCCCGCAGATTCTGGCTGCCCGGCGAACCCAGGCTGCCCGGCGAACAAGGCCCCGGCCCGCGACACGAGCACCCGCTTGCCGTCCGGGGCGGTGGCGAACCCGGCCTGCCAATCCGGGGGCAAGCTGGACGTGTCGCCCACATAGACGGGCTGCTCGCCGGCCAGCTTGCCGTCGGGCGTAATCGTCTGCGAGGCGATTTCGACCAGCGTGGGAAAATGCCAGGAGGGATCCTTATCGAGCACCTTTTGCACCAATCCGTGCAGCCGGCCCTGCGGGTCGATCTGCAAGTGAGACGCGATCAACTCGGGCGCTTGCAGCGTGGCCGTGATCTGGCCCTGCGCGTCGACAAAGGCCAGGTTGTCCTTTTGGCCATTGACGAGCAGAATGCTGCGGCCGTCGTCCGCGGCCAGCAGCCGGTGCGAACGCAATTCGGGCGAAAAGTCGCGGTAAGGTCGATCGACGGGTCGGCTTTCCTGCACCGCGCGGGCGGCAAGCAGTTTGACGACCGGCGGGCCGGCCGGTTTTGCCGGAGCGGCTTGCCCGGCCGCTTGGACCAGATAATCGGCTGCCTTAGCGAATCCCTGGTCATCATTGGCGATCAAGGCCAGCGCCTGGCGATCGGCCATGAACGGGCTGAAGGTCACCAGCAGGCGGCCCTGACCGCGGCCCGGCACGCGCGGCGAACCCAGCCAAGGACTGACCGCACGCAAACTTTCGGCCAACCGCCCGCCGGAAAAAACGATGCAGTCCTGGCCCACGATGTAGGGCGGGTCGATCTCGGCATAGCCGCCCAACTCAGGCACGTGCGCCCGCTTGAACTTGTCGATGTGAGCCGCCAGGTTGCCGCGATAGCCGATCAACTCGCCGGCCGCGATCTGCGCCAGCCGTGCTTCGTCGTCGGGGCGCGGGTACCAACGCAGCGGCAGCGTGTCGAAATCCTCGGGTGCGACTTGCCACAGCCGCGTCTTGACGCCCTGCGCGTCGAGCGCGTTCGACCAGCCGCGTCGCCAGCGGCAGCAATGCCTGCTGGCCCGGCTCGACAATCACCAGCTTCTCTTGTTCGCGCTCGACGAACGATCTCAGGTGCCCGGCATCGACCACATGGACGTCGCCCACCGCTTGGACACGTGCGGGCGCGGCGGCAACTTGCACGGGAACCGTCACCAGGGCCATCTTGCCGGTCAGCAGTTCCTGAACCGTCAGCTTCCAATCGCCCGGCGTGTCGTGCGCCGCCAGCGGCACACGCAGCTCGCAGTCCGCCGCTTCGAACCAATGGCGGCGGACGAGACCGTCCGGGCCGGACAACTCGCAGCGCACGGGCACCCGGCCCAGGCTGGCCCCATCGGCCGAGCGCACCGCGGCGCGAACACCAACTGAGCGCCGAGCCTGGGATCGGCCGCGTGCTGGATCTCGACCCGTTCCGGCGGCTGCTTGTACAGGGCCAAGACGGTTGCCGGTTCGGTCACCAGGTCCAGCGACACGAGCGTGCGGCCATCCTGGGTGGTTGTCTTGAGTGTCTCTTGATGCGCCAGGTCGCGGACCGTGAAGCCGGTGCCCTCGAACGACACGGCCAGGCCGCGCGGCCGCTGAAAATCGTTCGAGTGGGTGCCCGCCGCGTCGGCGGTCACCGTGACATAGCGCAAGGGCCCGGCGTCCATGGCCAGGGCCAGGCCGGCTTGAGAATCCGTGCCGGCCAAAGGCTGGATGGCCAGTTTGTCCATGGCCAGCGCCAGCGGCTTTCGCCAATGCTCGTTGAACTCCTGCCACATCTGGGCATGGCCGCCAGCTTCGAAGCCGCCCAGGCCCCAAAGCTGCTTGACGTCGCCGGGCACCGTCACGGCGCCCGCCAGTTCGACCGTCGACGTGCCGGCGGACAACACCTTGCCCCGCGCTTTTGGAACGCCGCGATCGCCAGGGCAAGCTGCGGCTCGAGCGGAATCTGCTCCTGCACCAGCACCAACACCCGAACCGCAGGCGGTACGCCCGACTGCGTCAATTCGTCGTCCGAGACCAACGCCGGCGGAAAGCCGAGCCGCGTCAGGTGGTAGTACATGGCGTGCAGCTCGTACATGCCGCGGGGCACCAGCACTTGCCGGCAGGTCCGCGACAGGATCGCCACGCGGCCGTCGGGCGTCGCATCGCGGGCCAGCGACCCGTATTGGCTGACGAACCGCAGCGCCTTGCCGCGGCGCTGGATTTCGGCCGGATCCATTTCGGCCCAGAGCGGGGCGCCGCCCCCTTGGATACCCCGGGCGAAGGCGTGCAGCAGGCTCTTGACCGTGCCTTCGGGCGTGGTGCCCCAACAGACGGTCAGCCAGACGGGTTGGCCGCCGGTGTTGCCGCGGGCCCAATCGGTCGTAAACCCGGCCGACATCGGCCAGTCGCCGAAATCGGTGTAGCTCTCGTAGCAGGCGGCCGCCATGTCGCCGAACAGTGCCCGGCTGCGCTTGCCCTCGTCGTGGCCCGCATTTTCGAACAGCGTACACTCGGTCTGCGGGCGGACTTCGTGAACGGCCGCGTTGTAGATGCGGTTGTGCCGGCCGAAGCCCAGTTCCTGCTCGGCCCGCCAACGATCGGTCGCGCGGCGGGCGATTTCCGCGGCGCGCAGTTGGTCTTGCGGGTCGGCGGACGTTTTGTGCAGGGCGAACCACTTCAGGTCTTCGGCACTGGCAGGCTCGAAACCGGCCGCGCGGACCGCCTCGTCCAGCCGCGATTTCGGTCGCCCGTGTGCGCGTCGATCGGCACGCCCCCTTCGACATAGCCCCCCAACGCCGGAAACCAGCTGTAGTTCACTCCCCAGAACGAGGCGTAATCGCCCGTCTGCTGGGTAAACAACTGCATCCGGCGGATCATGCGCTCCACCGAAGGTGGATAGCTGTGATGGTACGAGAGCCCTTCGTTGTAGAAATTGGCTCCCCGGGCGGTGGTCAGATCGATCAGGCGAATGCGATGCCGCAGCAACCGGGCCAGCAGGGAATCGTTGGCCGCCGGGGCCAGGGCCAGTTCGTCCGGCAAACCGGGCCGCGTGGCGCGCAGCCGGGCGGCAAGCGGCGCGCTGATCCGCGGCATCCCGGTATCGAGCAGGCTGCTGTGCCCGGTGGCGGTACCCATCTGAAAATCAAAACTCTCCAGCAGCGCCAGGCCCGACTCCGACAGCGGCCAGCAAGGCACGCAGCAGCTCATGGCCTGCAAGAGGAACGGGCTCTTGCGTGTCCAGGCCACGACCTCCAGCGGCACACGGCCGCTGCGCTGGCCGGCGGCCTGCAGCCAGACGTCATATTTGCCGCAGGGCAGATCGCCGGCTGGCAGCGTGAACAGCCGCGAATCGCTGCCGCCTTTGGCCACCTCGGGCAAGTCGACTTGCCCCAGTCGGATCGGCTCTTCAGCCAGCGGACCGGCCGGGTCCCGCCGCAGCGCAGAGCACTTCGGCCGTGCCCCGCGGCCACGGCCCGGCGAGCAGCACTTGATAGGTGGCCTGTTCCGTTTCGGCAAACACCGTCCGCCAGCGATGGGGCACCAGTTGCAGGTTGTCACCCAGGTTGGCCACCAGGAATTCGATCCGGGCGCGGTCGAACGCCTTGCTCGACAGGTTCACGCCCACCGGCCCTGCCAGGTAGGACGGCAACGCGATGGCAATCGTCTGCAAATCGCCCGCCTGGCTATGCAGGGCAGCGGCGGCGCCGTCCGAAACCAGACCGGCGGCCGGCGCGTTGATTTCCAGCGGCGGGCCCGGCACCGGGGCGCCACCCAGCACCAACTCGGCAGACAGCGCAGAGAGCGACAATTCCTCGCCCGTGGCATCGCGGAATTGCTTTTTCGACAGGGCCAGGCAAACGGGCTGTCCGAGCGAAACAACCGGCGGCACGAAGATCGAGAACGACGGAAAAGGCTCCTTCGCGCCGCGACTGCTCACCGTCACCGGCACGAGGTTCGAGGACAAGTCGGCGCCAGGCGAGCTGTCCGCCGGTTTGTCGATCGTCCGCCGCAAACCGGCAGCCGTGATCTCGACGCCCGGTGCCAACCGCGACGCTTTGGCGTCAATCTTCCCATCAGCCGAGAGGGCGAATCGCCCAAAGCTCGAATCGTATTGGCCGGCGACCGGCAGCCAGAGGATCAGCGGGTTGAAACGGGCCTCTTTGCGCAACAGCGACTTCTGGTCGCGCGTGACGCGAATCGGCACCGGAAGCGGCGTACCGGACGCATCAACGGCCTCCAAACGCACGGCCGCGCAGCGAATGCGCAGCTCGGTTCCCCGCTTGCCGGCCACGATCTCGACGGCCGGGTGCTGCGATACGGGCTCGCCGGCCCGAACTTCGATCGGGATTCCGCCCGGGGTGAGCAGATGCTTGCCCGCTGGGAGCTTGACCAGCGACTCGGTCGGAAAGGTCGGTTCGGCCCCTTCTGCCTTGCCCGACTGCGAAGCCTGGGGCGCCAGCATTTCCGCGTCGCCCAGGCGGAACTCGCTGGGCGCAACCTGCGCGGCGACCACGCCCTGGACACTCCGCCAATAGCTGCGCTCGTCCAGCCCCTCGTCGGGATTGTCGTGCATCACCAGGCGAAAACGAATCCGGCTGTCGGCTCGATCGACCAGGTCGTCCACGGCGTCGCCGATTGCCGCCGGCTTGGAGTTTGGCTTGACGTCGTCGAGCAGGTCGTCGGCCGCGGCCCAGCCGCAAAGACCAACTGCCGCGAGGCCAACCGCCGCGAGAACTGCCGCCGCCCGCCGCCGCACGTCGGTCATGGTTCGATCTCCTGGGTGTCAGCGGCTTTCCGAGGCCATGCGTCGAGCCACGCCGCAGCGAACCGGCTCGTGCATGGGCGCGACCGGCTCACGATTCTTGCCGTCGGCGCGCCCTGCTTGTCACTTGGCCGCGTCGCCCGGACCACCCACCTTGAGCGAAACCAAGAATGCCAACAGATCGGCCAACTCGTCCGCGCTCAGTTGGGTTTCGATTCCTTCTGGCATCAGCGACTTCTTTTGCACCTGCCGCGTTTCGACTTCGGTCTTCGGCAGCCGGGTGGTCTTGTCGGCTTCGATGATTTCCAGTTCGTCGCCATGTTCGCGCACCAGTCCGCTCAAGACTTGCCCGCTGGCGGTCTGGACGGTCTCGGTCTCGAAGCCGGTCTTGATGATCTTGGATGGTTCGAGGACCGACTCGATCAGGTAGTCCGGCTTTTGCACGCGGCCGATGCCGGTCAAAGGAGGCCCGATCTTGATTTCCGACCCGGCGGTGTTGTGACACTTGACGCACGTGGCCCGCACGAAAACCTGGCGGCCAAGCGCCACCGACAACGGGGTCGCCGGATGGGCCAGCGTGGCCTTGGTCAGCACGGCCTTGTCCGTCTCGGCCGGCGGCAATGCCAGCAGCACGATGGCGGCCGGATCGGCCTTCAGTTCGGCCAACACCGCGGCCAGATCGCCGGCCAGGGACTTGTCGTTCTTGACCAGCTGCGGCCCCTGGTCGATGAGCAACTGGATCGCGCTGCCGTTGCCTTTGAACCGCCGCCAGGCCCGGACTGCCTCGCGCACCACGGCCGGCTCCGGCGACTTGAGCAACTGAGTCCATTTAGCCAGGTCGGGCTCGGCTTCGATGGCGACCAACGTCGTGATCAGTTCGGCCTTTTCCTCGGGCGAGAGGCCCTTTGTCAACAGCCGCTGCCAGATGGGCGCCGCGAGCGCCGCCGCTTTAGCGCCGAACAAGCGCACGGTCGCGTGCGCAGTGCCGCGTACACCATCGTTGCGTTCGAACAAGTATTGGCCCAGCTTCTGCAGGCTGAATTCGCTGGGTCCCTCGATCGGCAACAATTGCAGCAGCACCAGCGCGTCGTCCACCGTCTTGATCGGCACACGGCCGGTGCGCATGGCCGCTAACAGGTTGGCGCCGGCCTGGTCTCCCAGGTTGTTGACCCCCGCCGGCGCCAGCGTGCGCAGCAGCAAGATGGCATGCACGGCCGTGTCGGTCGACAACCCGGGCCGGGCGATCAGCGCTTGCAGCGGAGCAACCAGTGCAGGACCGCGGTTCATGTCGGCCAGTTTGATGAGCAGCATGGGATCGACTTCGCCTGGCTGGGCGAGAGCCGCCGAGAGCGCCTGCTCGGCAAACGTGCGCGTCTCCGAATTTTTCGAACAGCGCCACGTCGATGGCGATCAGGCCGGCCAAACGCACGTTCGGATTCTCCGAGGCCAACAAGGCCCCCAGGACACTGCCATCGGCATTCTCGGCGATGTGCCAGGCGGCTTCGTAGCGCAAATGCGGATCATCGGCTGCGCCGGCATTCAAGGCGGCTACCAGATCGCGCAAGCGGTCCGCCGGCTGCGACCGCGCGAGTGCCGCTTCGAGCTTCACGGCCGCGTCGGAGTCGGCAGAGAGCTTCTTCGCGACGGCGTCCGCCTGGGGCACGCCGAAGCGGCGCATCAAGCGCAAAGCGAGCCGGCGAACGCGCCAATCGCGGTTGTCGCCGCCATTGGCCAAGTCGGCCAGGGCCGCGGGTGTGCCAATGCGGCCGAGCGTCCACAGTGCGCCGGCCGCGGCCAGCGGGCTTGCGCCTTTGGCAGTTTTGGCCAAGGGGGGAACGGCATCCTGGCCACGGGCCGCGAGCTTTTGCATCGCCGACTCGCGCTCGTTGTGATCGGCCGAACCCAAGGCGGCGATCGCCAGCGCCAAGTCGGTCCACTGTTCGGCGCGAGCGGCTGGCTCTTGCCGGTCGGCTCGGCGCCTGTGTAACTGACTTTCCAGATCCGACCTGTCTTGTCGTTCTCGTCGTCGCGCCCGTACCAGTCGGCCACCAGCATGTTGCCATCCGGCGCCAACAAGATGGCCGTGGGCCGGAAGTGCGGGTCCGAACTGGTCAGCCAGGACTGCATGTCGACGATGTTGCCCCGGGCGTCGGGCACATAGCGGTAAACCGTATGGTTGGCCGAGGGAAAGCCGTGGCGGCCCCAGTTGACCAGGAACTGGTCGCCTTGCCAGGAGAGCGGGAATGCCGCGCCGTAATAGCGCAGCAGTTGTGTGTTGGCTCCGCCCGGCAACTCGAAGCACGGGGGCGCCAGCGGATGATTGCCGGCCAGCCACGCTCCGTCGGCATTGGCACGGCTGTAACAATGATAGTCGACCCCTTCGATGACGCGGACGAACCGGTTCGGGTTGCCCTCGCCGTTCGAGAGCAGCCAGAGCTGGCCGAACGGATCGTACTCGAACGAGTAAGGCACGCGCAGGCCCTGCACCATCCGCTCCAGGTCGCTGCCGTCGGGCTTCATCCGCACAATGATGCCGGCCCCGCCGCGCGAGACGACGCGGTTGTTCGGCCCGCCGATGTCGATGTTGTGGTTGCCGACGCTCATGTAGACCAGTCCGTCCGGTCCCCATTCGAGCACGAACATGCCGAACGGATTCCAGGCCTTCTCCTTGTCCAACAGCACGGTGCGGCGATTGCTGGTGTGCCCCTGGTCATCGATGTCGAACAAGTACATCGCATTGGTGGACGTACACCACAATTTGCCGTCGCGCACCAACAGACCCATCACGGGATCGTCAAAACCTTCGGCCACGACGACGCGTTGGTAGCCTTTGCCGTCGGGCAATGGATCCAGCATGACGATCGGGTTCGTGGGCTTGGGATACGGCGAGCCTTGCGGCCCCCAGCGATAGGTATGGCTCTCCCCGTAGAAGATGCGGCCTTTTTCGTCCAGCGCGAGCGACACCGGGTTGACGACCAGCGGCTCGGCAGCGATCAGCTCGACCTGGAAGTCCGGCGCGACGATGAAATCGGCCAGCTCCTTGGCGGCGTCTTGAAACTCCTTGGCCGGCGGCGTGCCGCCGTCTTTGGGGCCTTGCGACCCGCCACCGCCACCGCCGAGATTCCAGGGCCCCATGTTCGAGGGGCCCAGGACCGCGGCCGACGCCCAGGCCGTGTCGTCGAACTGGGGTTGGTCCCAGCCCTCTGCGGACCGGAGCGAAACCCGCCATTTGGGCCCGCTGGCCAGTTCGATCGTCTTCTTGTCGGCCAGCGTGATCTCGCCCCAGGCGATCGCTCCGGCCGCACTGCCCTGATTGCGGGCCACCAGGGCCACGACATTCTTGCCCTGGCGGAGCAGCTTCGCGATATCCCAATGTTTGGGTTCCGCCCAATTCGCATGGCCGCCCACCTTTTGCCCGTTAACCGACAGCTCGTAGACGTTGTCGACCGAGACCACGATCTCCGCCTTGGCAGGTGCAGCCGGCAGCTCGAATGCATAACGCAAGTAACGCGGCTCGTCGCCAGAATCGGTCGCGCCGGACGGCGTGTCCCAAACCCACTGTGCAGCCCCCCAAGGACCGGCGGCCAGGACCTCGCCCTCGAACCGCATCGCTCCGGACGCAATGCACAAGAAAACCAGCCATCGCGCGGAAATTCGCGGCATGCATGAACCTTTCAAGCCGGGATCATTGCAAATAAGCCAGCCGCGGGACGTACCCCGCGGTTTACGGACGCAACGGCGAGTGAGCGTTCGAAAATCGACCAGCAACTCGTTATTATGCGGCACAAATCGGAGGAAACGCCAGGAGCCGAACCAAGGGAACCCCAGCGTAAGGGGGTGGGCATAGCGAACGCGGATCGTTCCTGGATTATAAGTCGTCACCCAGCCTCATCCTAGCAATGACCGGCGAGAATGTTCGGTTATCAACGCCAGTGCCTCTTGCATTACTGGCCTGCGAACGCCATTAGCCAATCCGCCCCGGGCAGTCTATATTCGATGCCTGGCCACTCGACGGCTGCTCGCGCACGTTTCCCCTCTCTGATGCCACCGCCGGCTCCCAAAGCAATGACCACCAGCAACCTCAAAGACCAGGCCCCTGCCGAAGATCCAGAAGCATCGTCCGACGGCTCGGCTGCGGTCCATGAACTGGCCGCCGTGGCGGCGCCAGGATACGCCAAGGCACGGGTCGTGCTCAAACCGCGCAAAGCCCGCCCGTTCTACGGCCGCCACCCCTGGGTGCTGGAAACTGCGGTCCATCGCGTCGAGGGCACGCCGGCCGATGGCGACGTCGTCGACCTGGTGGCCGACAACGGCAAATTCGTCGCCCGCGGAATCTACAACAGCGCCAGCCGCATCCGCGTCCGGCTTTATACCTGGTCGGCGGCCGACGCGCTGGACGAGGTGTTTTGGGAAGGGCGGATCGCCCGTGCGCTCCAATGGCGACGGCAGCTTGGCTACGACGATCCGCGTGGCGCGGCCCGGTTGCTGTTCAGCGAAGCCGACGGCCTGAGCGGTCTGGTCGTCGACCGCTACGGCCAGTGGCTGTCGATGCAGGTGACGGCCCGTGCGACCGCCGCGCGCCTCGATGAACTGACCGGCGTGCTGGTCAGGCAGCTTGGCCCGCGGGGGATTTTCTTGCGCACCGAAAAAGGGGTTTCGCAGGCCGAAGACATCGAATTGCGCGACGGCCTGCATTGGGGCGATGCGCCGGAAGGTCCCGTGTTCATCGAAGAAAACGGCTTGAGCTACGGGGTCGATCTGGCCGAAGGACAAAAGACCGGCTTCTATCTCGATCAGCGCGAGAATCGCCGCGTGGCGGCCAGCTATTGCAGCGGCCGCCGGGTCGTCGACATGTGTTGTTACAGCGGCGGCTTCAGCCTGGCGGCATCGGTGCTGGGCAATGCGAGCGACGTCTGGGGCTTCGACTCCAGCCAGAAAGCCGTGGCCCTGGCCAAGGCCAACGCCGAGCTCAACGGCGTGACCAACGTCCGCTTCGATCCGGGCGATTGCTTCGCAGTGCTCGAGACGCTCGGCGCGAGGCACGAGCGTTTTGGCGCCGCGGTGGTCGACCCACCCAAGTTCGCCCGCAGCCGCGGCGCGGTCGAAGAGGCGCTGCGGGCCTATCACCACCTGAATCGGCTGGCCATTGGAGTGCTCGAGCCGGGCGGCATCCTGGTGACGTGCAGTTGCTCTGGGCACGTGACGCGCGAGGATTTCTTGTACATGCTTGTCGGCGTGGCGCAGCAGAGCAAACGCGACATCCAGATTCTTGAAGCCCGCGGTGCGGCGCCCGATCATCCGGTCAGCGCCACGTGTTTGGAAAGCGAGTATCTGAAGTGTTACGTCTGCCGCGTGATTTGAGCGACGAACGAGCCGTCAACCCCATTCCCTCCAGGGAGAGGCTAGGGTGAGGGTGTGCCAGACGCCGACGTTATTTTTCCTGTGCGCCGAAGGTGCGAGGAAAACTCCTTTCCCTCCAGGGAGAGGGCAGGGTGAGGGTCTGGGCTTCCGACAACGGTGCGGAAGCTCAGCCAGCCGGACGCCGACATTGCATTTCGCGCGATTTTAGTCGCTCGATGTATGGGCAAGACGCTGCCGGCTGTTGGTGCGTTCGGTTTGTGATTCGGGAGCGAATGCGGCTCTGGTGACCGTCCCGGCCTTCAAAACCTGTGCAACGTCGTTCGCGACGTTTGGTGGGTTCGATTCCCATCCGCTCCCGCTTGAGGGCACTGCCCGAGTGCCCTTCGGCAAAGGAGAAGGGGCCGGGCGATTTGAATTCGGCTTCCGGCCGCCGGGGGCGTCCGCCGTTGGCGGGAAACTCACTTGCGACCCAGCAGCGAAGCTCCGCCCGCCCTGACGGGCCGGCACGCGATCGTCGGGCACTTGCCGAAGGCCGTTGGTTTCGCGCGGCGGATAGAATCGTGGCGAAATTTACTTGCCATCCGGCGACGGGGAGATTATTCTACTCGTTGGCGTGGCGCCGCGCCGAAAACAATCTCACTCAGCCAGTCCGCTAATGCAGCACGCGTAGCACGTCCAAAATTTCTTGGCACGCGGTTGCACTTCTCTTTGCGGACACACCCACAGTTTTCGTTTGGGTGCTAATTCGTTTTTTCTTGTGGGGGATATTCATGCGTGTTGCACTTAGCTCAATTCTCGCGCTGTCGCTCTGTTGCCTGCTATCGACGGCTCAGGCCGCGATCATCGAAACCGATTCAGATAGCCAGACCGGCTTTACCGTTTCCAGCACAGACCTGATTAATGGCAAGAGTCCCAATTCGATCGCCGGCACAACCGACCAAGAGGGACTGAACACCGACACGACAGGGCTCGCGCTGACGAATGGGCTCTTCGGTCCGCCGGGTCTCACGAACAATCCGGGTCCAAATCCCCAAGTGACCATTTTCAACAGCGGCGGGTCCGTGGTCTATTCGCTCCCCGCGAACACCACGATCAATGAAATCGACACGTATACCGGCTGGCGCGACGGGGGGCGTTCCCAGCAAAACTATATTGTCTCGACATCCACTACGGGCCCCACGGGGACCTTTACGCCGCTTTTCACCGTCAACTCAGGCATTTACTTTCCCACGGGTCCGTCCGACATAAAAGTTGCTCTCACCAACGGTTCTGGTGGTCCTTTGGTGACCGGTGTTGACGCGGTCATGTTCTCTTTCCCCGCGGGCACAAATTTCAGCCCCGGCGTGCAAAATGGTTATGTGGGGTATCGGGAAATCGACATTATCGGGCCAGCGACCCCCGAGCCCGCCTCTTTCATTCTCTGCGGCCTGGGCGCTCTCGGCCTGTTTTTTGCCGCCCGTCGCCGCAAGGCCTAGTCTCGACCGCTGCTGCAAAACACAGAACCGCCCGGGCAACGTGCTCGGGCGGTTCTTATTGTTCTTCTTCGCGCATCGGGCGAAGGTTCCGCCGTATTTCATCATCAGCAGCGTAGAACATCCGTCCATCGCGAAGACAGTCTCGGCAGGAGCTCGACTCGTGATGAGGTCGAGACCGTGATCGAGCAACTCAACGAGATCCAGGCCCGGGGCAGGCAGGGCTCAACGTCGCTTCATTAGTCGTCCTTGCGGCCGGGCAGGTCGAAATCGAGCCGGTTGTCGCCAGCCCGGATATCGCGGACGAGCGTCGATCGATCGTTGTACTCGGGGCCCAGGGCCGTGACTCGCTCCTGGATCTTTTCGCCCGGCTTCCAAAGATCGCGGACCGTCTTGCCCGTTTGGCGGAAGCCGCGAATCTCCACGCGATTGCGACCCACGACCACACCTGCCGCGGTGGGAATGCGATATTCGCCGTCGCGGATGATTCCGCCCGTGCTGGGGCCGGTCGTACCGTCGGTGGGAAAGAAGGCGATCGAGCCTTCGGCCAGCGGCTGGTGATCGACGGCCACTTTGCCTGTGACGGCCGCTCGCTGGATGGTTGAGCGCGAGCAACCGCCGGATAGCGCTGCGGCCAGCGCTGCGACGAACCATCCGGCCGGGCTGAGAGCAAATCGCATCAATAGCCGCCCGTGATTTCGCTGCCCGCAATCGTGACCAGGGCTTGCCAAATGGTGATGTCGATCTCGTCGGCGATGAACTGGACCGAGCCATCGGCCAAAACGACGTTGACGCCCCCCGGGTGATGGCTGCGAGTGGCGGCCGTGTTGTTGGGGCCGCCGTCGCCGGAAATGCAGGGCAAGTTCATCTGCGGCTGATTATCGCACCAGCCGACGTAGATCAGATCGGGAGTTCCGGCGTTCGGACTGAAGTTGGCATAGATGTGGCCGTAACCTGGTTGGTCGCCCCAGAGCAGCCCGCGCTGGTCGGTGGCGGCGCCCCGGGACCGCAAATATTCTCCCATCAGCAGGGTCTTGCTGGTTCCGTCGGCGATTTTGGCCAGCCGCGCGCCGAAATTCACTCCGAAGGCGGCTTGGCGGTTGTTGGCCAATGCCTGAGCGTCGCCCAAATTGGCGCCGCCAAAGAAGACGTGATAATTGCTCATCGTGAAGACGCCCCAAGGCTGCGATTCGGTCAGGATTCCGTCGTCGCTGGGGCAGAGAAAGGTGGGCACGATCTGCCGAGTCGGTCCGTTGGGATCGGTGGCCGCGGCACTTCCCCAGGGCTCCCACTGGAGCTGCGCTGCGGCCGGCTGTGGCAGTTGGAAATAGAGATTGCTTTGTTCCAGGAACGGGAACAAGTGATAGCACCAATTGCTGCGGGGAAAATTGTAGGGGGGCGAGCAGTAAGTGCTGCTCACGGAACCATTGCCCCAGACCAGGCCATTGGGCAACTGCCGATGCACGTCGTGGAACGTCAGCTGCGCAAGCCCCAATTGCTTGATATTGTTATCGCACTGAATCCGCCGCGCCGCTTCGCGCCGCCTGCACCGCCGGCAAGAGCAGCGCAATCAGGATGCCAATGATGGCAATCACGACCAGCAGCTCGATGAGCGTAAAACCTTGTCGCCGCAAACGAAGGGCCATGATGTTCCGATTGCCGCCGAGCGCGGGTCCGAACGGGATATGCCACGGAAAGCCCAATGGCAGCATAACAGCAGCTCGGGACGCTGAGTAGACGCCGGAATTGGCTGCGGGCGGCATTGGGCCGTCCCGAAGCGTCGGCGGGTGCGGGGCACCGGGGGCGGGCTCGGCACAAACCGGCCTTCCTTGGGCGGCGCGGAAGCACGCCCAGAAAAGACGTCTCGGTCGCACTGTGGCGAAGGCGGCGGCACCCGGAGAATTTTCGACGAGCAAGGCCTCACGTCGAGCCGACGTTCCAGGTCCGGATCAGAGCACGGACCTTTCACCAGAGGGCGATCGAGACTGATGCCCGGGCAACAGGATGGCTTTGGCCGTATTCCGGAATACCTCGGGCTGCGAAATGTATCGGTTCCTGCGGGCTCGCCCAATAGCGAAGAATGCCCACCTTGCCGAACTGTAATCCAATCCGGCCGTATTCCTCTGGGGGCTTCAACTTGCGCAAACCGGCGCGGTCGCCAAGCGCGCGATCCTGCGGTTTCTACGGTTCCGGCGGCCATCGCCGGCAGGTGGGACGTAACGCCAGACGTTGCAAACGACATATCTATTCCAGCCAGCCACGATGCGGGCCAACGAGTCGATCCGGTTTCGGCCTGTCGCCAGTGGGTTGCACCGGACCGCCTGGGTCGCACTGGGCCCGGCTGCTGACCCAACGGCTTGAACGCGAAGGACTTGAAACCGTCCCATTTTCACTGAGGCACTTGGATGTTTTGCGGCAAATTGCGGCACCTGCTGTTCGGCGTTTCGCTCGGCTTGGTTGTTCTTGGGGCGGCGCGCAACAGCGCCGCGGCCGACAGGCCGATTCGAGTGTTGTTTGTCGGCGGCGACTGGAAGGCGCAACTGCCCAACTATCAGGGCCAAAAGCCGCTGCGGGGATTCTTCGTGCGCGATGAAGTCCAAAAGGCGGCTCCCGGCCAGTTCGAGTTCACGCTCTGGACGAGCTACGAGTTGCTGCAGTACGGCGAGCCGGCCTCGCTGAGCCGGTTCGACGTGATCGTGGCCGGCGACGTGATGGGCCAGAGCGTGCTGCCCCGGCTGGTGCGGGCCCTGGACGATTTCGTCGAGCGCGGCGGCGGCTTCCTGTATTGCGACAACCATAAGGCTTTCAGCTTCAATACCCAGGAGCTGAGCTTCGCCAGCGTGTTGCCGATCGAGGTCGAGCCGTTCCGCCCCTCCGATCCGGCGCTCAGCCAGCCGCTGTGCAAGGACAAGCCGCTCAAGATCGCGCCGGCCGCGCCGGACCATCCCGTGATGCTGGGGCTCGATTGGCCGGCGGCGCCGGCGCTGGCCGCCGCGCGCTACGGCGACGTCAAGAACGGCGCGACCGTGCTGGCTCGCTCGCCCAGCGGCAAACCGATTTGGGTCGCGGGCGAAAAAGGCCGCGGCCGAGCCGTTTGGCTGGGCGGTGTGTTTTCCAACGACGAGCTGTCCGAGGAATTCTCCAAGTGGCCGCAGTTCGGCAAGTTCTATGCGCAACTGCTCGCCTGGCTGGCCGAGCACGCCGGCCACGCGCCCGTGAACCTCACGGCCGCGCCCGCCGCCGGGACGCTGCGAGTCGACCTGGCGAAATCCGGCCCCACCTTGTCGGCGGCACACTTCGGCATTCACGGGCAGGAGAGCGAAGGGGGCGCTCCGGGCATGCAGGGCGCCGACCTGGCCCTGTACCAGGAGCTGCGGCTCGACGGCACCTTTGCCCGCACCGGAATCGGCTCGCCCGGCGACTACATGGAGCGAGGGCCCAAGGGGCAATACGACTATGTCGACGACGGCACCGATCTGACCACGTTCGACGCCAAGAAATACAAGTTCGATCGTGGCGACGCGGTGCTGGCCGACATCGACCGGATCGGCGCTCGCCCCATCGTGCTGGCCTGGTGCCCTTGGTGGGGCCCCGATTGGCCCCAGCCGGCGCGCTACACCAAGTACTTCGCCGCGGCCATTGAGCATGCCAACGGCCAGCCCGGCTCGGCCGGCTATCGGCCGCGAATCAGCTATTTCGAGATCATGAACGAGCCGAACCTGACGCCGTCCGACGAGGTGCTGCCGCGCTTCACCGACTTCTTCAATGAGACGGCCGAAAAGCTGCACGCCCGCTATCCGGGCGTCAAGCTCGGCTGCGGCGGCTTCTTCGAGTGGAGCTACATTCAGCGGGTGATCGACCGCTGCGGCAAGAATCTGGATTGGGTCAGCCGGCATCCCTACGGCCACACGGGCGAAGCCGTGTTTTACCTGCAAGACCGCTACGCGGAACATGCCAAAAGCAAGGGCCTCGATTCGCTCAAGTACCTGATCACCGAATGGGATTTTTGGATCTATGGGGAGCCGGCCTTCGACTACATCATGCAGCGCTGGAAACCGCTGGCCGATCACGCCGACAGTTGCCTGGGCACGCTCCATTACCGCTGGCGCGAATACGCTGAAGGGGGCTACGTGTTCGGCGTTCACGGTCAGTTCGACCAGCGCTACGGCGAACTGCCGCCCGAGTGGCCTAATCCCGGAAAAGACAAGCCGATCACGTACCGCTACAATGCCTTTTGGCTGATGCGCAATTGCCGCGGCCAGCAGTATCCCGTCGCGCTCGACATTCCCCAGCTCAAGAATTCCGAGAGCACCCGGGCTTATGCGATCGCCACCAGCGACGGCAAGCGATTCAATATCGTGGTCTACTACGGATATCCGCACCAGGATCCGCAAGCACAGAAATCCTACGACAAGCTACTGGTTCACGTCAGCACGAAGCTGCCGGATGCGGTCAAAGGCCGCAAGCTCATCATCGCCACGGCCGACTGCCGCCGGATCGCCGAACAGCCCGCGCGAGAGATCGCCGGCGACACGCTGGAGCTGGACCTGGAAATTCCCAGCCAGAGCGGCATATCGGTGACGGTGGAATGACGATTTGCCGGGTCGACCGCCGCGGCCCTTAGTTCCGGGTCGCAAGCGCCTGCGAACGGACCGCGACGATTGGCCGCAGGTTGTCGTTTGTCAGCGGCTCCGGCGTGTCGACGGCAATTTTGTCGACATCGGCCGCACTTGCCGCCGAGGATGCGGCACTGTGGCACGGGCCCGCGGCAGGGCCGTCGAACAGCAGACGCAGGATCAGGCGGCCGCGGTTGTTGGGACGGCTCGTGGCAGGATGCAGCTGCGACATCGGGGCTGGCCGGGTGGGAGGAGCAGTGAACGGGCGGGCAGGAAACTTACGCCGGGCGATCTATCGCCTGTCGTCCACCGCGAGCAGTCGTTGTTCAGGATGGCAACAACCAACTCGCGGCGGACGTTGACGAACTCTGGGTTTCATCCTGTTTGGCGGTAATCGTCTTGATCTGCCGCCGTCACCTTGCGGCTACGTGGAGGCCGCAAAGTGCAATCGATGAGCCCAGGCCAACTCCCGGTAACGCGACCTTAGGGCATGGAGGGCTGGTAGGTCTGCGGACTGGGGGTCAGCGTGCCGGAATCCATCGTTCCAGGAACGATTGTGCCCGGCGTTGCCTGCAAGGTGGGAGCGCCGTAACTCTCGATGACCGGACCGCCCATACTCTGCCCACAGGGGCTGCAAGTGTTGGCCGGACGGCAGCAAGGCTGCGACGCGCTTTGACAGCCGGTGGCGCCGGCCGTCGCAATCGCAAGAATCATCAAACTCGAAAGCCTACGCATAGCTGGCGTCTCCCGCAAAAAATGCGTGTAGGGAACCAGGGCGAGGCTGTGGGTCAACCAACTCTACCCCACGCTTTGCGATGTGCAAATCGCACGCGTTGATTTTTTGCCACATGCCCGTGGCAAAAATTCGCCACGCTGTCGAAAGAGTGCTACATTTTACCCAGTTGCCAACTTGCACAGCACCCCAGCCGCCTGGCCCGCAATCGGTCGACGTTCGCGCCGGGCCGCCATCTGATTTCCACCCTCCAAGACATGCAACTTCCAACCTCTCCCACATCCCTGCGTGCGCATTATCTGCTGTTGCTGCTGCCTGCCGCGCTGCTGGCCAGCGGTTCCGGCGCTTGCGGCGCGGATGGTGCCTGCCAAACCTGCCCTACGGCAGCGGTCGCTCCCGTCTGTGTTACGTTGCCCCGGCCGCAGGATCAGTTGTGGCTGGTCAGCGACCGCTCGCTGGGCTGCACGGAGGTCGACCAGAAGGCTTCGAACTTGCATTACTGGCATTACGAGCCGGGACGCGGTTGGCAAAGCGCGGCGAGCGCCGCCTTTTTTGCCGCCGACGATCCCGCGGCGATCACCACCATCTGGATTCATGGCAACCAGATCAGCCACGGCGATGCGTTTCAGGTGGGTTGGACAGCCTACAGCGCGATTGCCCGGAAAACGACCGACGAGCGGCCGCTAAGATTCGTGATCTGGTCGTGGCCCAGCGAGCGGACCGACGCCGGCCTGTTCGAGGACGTCCGCATCAAAGCGTCCCGCACCGGGCCCTCGTCGCTGCATCTGGCGCGCTTCATCGATGCCATGTCGAGCGAAGTGCAGGTGACGATCATGGCTTACAGCTTCGGCGCGCGGATCGCCACAGGGACCTTGCACCTGCTGGGCGGCGGCTCCGTCAACGGACGCACGCTGACCTTGCCCAGCGCCGCCAGGCGACCGCAGTTCGACGTAGTGTTGATCGCCGCCGCGCTCGACAACGACTGGCTGCTGCCGGGACACTGCCACGGTCGGGCGATGAAGATGGTCCGTCGGATGTTGCTGGTCACCAACGGTTGCGATCGGGTCCTGGAGCGGTATCACTGGCTGTACGGCCGCCGAAGCTGCGCCGAAGCGCTGGGATATACCGGACTGGTCGGAGGCGGCCAACTGGGCGCCGATCGAGCCAAGATCACTCAGTTCGACGCCTGCTGCTATGCCGGGCCGGAACACGATTGGTCGCACTATTTCGCTTCACCCTCGATCGTCGCCCGGATCGTCCCGATCGTGTTTCATCTGCTGCCGCCGACGGGACAGCCGGTTGCGAAGCAGCCGGCCGGCGATCGTCGCGGGGCCTGAGGCCGCGTCGGGGCCTCGCCGAGCGATGCTAGCCCGCGCTGGGCGACCGCCGGTGTTCGCCGCGCCGCAGCAGGGTGCCTGCCGCGAAGGGCTTTGTCCTGAGCTTGGCGCCTAGTGCGAGTAGAAATTGGTCAGTTGGAGCTGTTCTTGTTCCAGGCTGTCGACATGCCCGTCGCAAGCCAAGGCGCAAAAGACGCCTCCGTGCCGCAGGATCGGATAGTGCGGCAGCGCGGCTGCATCGTCGAAAGGCTGGACCGGGAAACCACTCGAGTCGGCGCAACTGGGCGTGTTATCGTGGTCCCAGGCCAGCAGCACCTTCGACGTGCCGTTGCCATTGCTGATGTCCGCCAGCCGGCCCCCTTGCGGACCGCCGTTCACCCCGTTCATGGCGTAGCTGATTTGATAGGACTGGCCATACGTCGGGCTGCCCGGCGACAGGTCGACGCCGTCCGGACAGCGGAACGTGGGCAGGCTGCCCTCGAGGTAGGGCCAGATGAGCGCCCGCGTCGGGTCGAAATCCGGCAGCGGCGGATCGGTCACCGCGACCCGGGCGTCGAAGGGGGCCCACCACAGTTCGTTCGGTCCGGTATAGTAGCCGGGCGATGGCAGCATGCCGCACAGCAGGTCCTGCCCGTTCTGCCACGGCGCCGGACACAATCTGCAGCGCGGCAGCCTGCCCCGGGCGTCGTGAAACATTTGCAGCGCCAGCCCGATTTGCTTCAGGTTGTTTTGGCATGTCGCGAGCCGAGCGGCCGCCCGCGCCTGCTGGACCGCCGGCAGCAGAATTGCCAGCATCAGGCCCAGAATGGCGATGACGACCAGCAACTCGATCAAGCTGAACCCGCGCGTTTGTCGCACCTGCCGGCGCCTCCTTGTGGCCAGGAAGCGTTCAAGATGCCCGAATCGCGGCCGGCACGCAAGCTATTTCCAGGAAAGGCTCTTTCCGCCTGACAGCCGCTCGTCAGGCGTCGCACAATTAGGCGCTCGCGGGCCGATTGCTGTTGACGCGGGAGGGCCCCCGGGCCTAGACTCCCCCGCTCATTTTCGCCCCTGCCCACGTCCGTGGAGAACGGCCGTGGACTTGCGGGGCGACAAGATCGAACATTCACGGAGGAATTTCCCATGAGAATGCTATTTCTGCTGGCTGCGATTGTCGTTGGACTGGTGGCGGTGGGCGTGATCCATTTCCAGAAGAACGGCGACAACATCAACGTCTCGATCGACGAGAACAAGCTCCGCCAGACCACGGCGACATTCGTTCGCGACGGCGAGCAGATCGTCAACGAGGCCGAGCAGTCGATCCAGCAAAACGGGCAGTCCCCGTCGGTCGGGCAACAGATCGAGAACGGTGTCAGCAACGAGGCGCACCGGCTCGTTCCGGCCCAATCGCATCAATAGGTCGGCTGGACCGACGTTCGAGAATGCCGCCGCACGGTTCTTGCGCCAGCCGGCGTATCGCGCCGGCAGGATGAAGGGCGTCGTTGCGGTGGCTCGTCAACGTCCCGCCGATCACTACCGTGGCTATCGGCCGCTGCAACTCGGAACCCACGCCGCCGGAGAGCGCCATCGGGGCGAATCCGGCTGTGGCCGCCAGCGAGGCCGCGCCGAGGGTCGGCTCGATCGATCACGCGCCGGGCAATTGCGTCCCCAAGGCTTTGGACTTCAGCATGTCGCTGCCGGCCGCCGCGACCCTTTCGCCCGCCTCAAGGCCGGAAATGATTTCCGTCAGGTCTTCGGTTTCGATGCCGATGCCAACATTGCGAACTTCGAATGACGACGGGTCGGTCCGTACGAAAACCACCGGCACGCCCCCACTCCGCTGCACGGCGCGCGTGGGCACAACCAGTGCTTGTGCCTTCTGCTCCACGCAGATCCGCACCGTCAGAACCATGTTGGCCCGCAGGAGGTGCGGTCCGGGCACTTCGTCGGCCGCCGGATTGGCGGTATCGCAGCGAACTTCGACGGTGCGAGCCGCGCGATCCACCTCCGTACTGATCCACGACACGGCGGTGACCAATTCGCGGTCGCCGACGCGAAAACTCACGCTCTGCCCCAACCGCAACTGAGCCGATTCCTCCTCGGGCACGCTGAATTTGATGAGCATCCGACTGACGTCGGCAATCTCGAAACCCTTCTCCAACGTCGAGATCGCCTCGCCGTTGACGATGTCCTGCCCGATCACAACGCCGTCGATTGGAGCAACCAACGGCAGCAAGTTGGCGGTGGCCGTTTGGGGATTCAATTCGCTCGTGACCGAGTCGGGCAGGCCCAGGAACTTCACTCGCCGCACCAGTTCCTCGTCGGCCAACCCCGAGAGTTGCTCGAGATCGACCACAAGGCCCAAGTTGATGAGCGTTTGTTGGGTGTTGAGCACTTCGAATTGCGCACGGCGCAGATCGGCTTGAACCTGCTCGATCTGTTTGTAGGGCACGGCACTGGCGGCCGCGGGACCCAGGCGGGCGGCCAGTTTCCGCTTCAAGTCGCAATCGACCAGTGCATGCAGCAGGTCGGCCTTGGCCTTGCCGACTTGCAACGAATCGATGACAGCCAGCACCTCGCCCCGCCGGATTGGTTGGCCGACGCGACTTTTCCACCCGCCACACCGAGCCTGGCACGGGCGAAGTCAGCCGTGCGACGTGCTTCTGATCGTAGCTCACTTGGGCGGCCGCTGCCAATTCGCGGTTCAGCGGACATCGCTGGGCATCGACCAGCTCGATGCCCAGTTGCTTCACCAGCTCGGCCGAGGCCAGATGAATCGACGTCGCACAGGTGTTCTGGCCGCGAACCACTTGCGCAGCGACAGCAGCGCGCAGGCTCGGCCGTGCCTCTAGGGGCGGCGACGAACCTCCAGGCAGTCTGATGTCCCCAGAACCAAATGCCGCACAGAGCGGCCAGTACCAGGGCCGGCGGCCAATTACGCCGCAGTCGAATTCCAAGTGCGGGGGGCAAGACGACTCGCTCCATCGGCGAGACCAATCCCTTGAACGGCAAGCCCAATCTCCTCAACCGTGCTCACTCCCTCTACCGCCGGGAAAACGATGACGATGTTCCGCACCGCGGGCAGCTCGCTGCAAGAAAAGCCCCCCCGCGACTTCGCGTGACGCGCACCACAGTGCAATTGGCTTGCCAAGACTTGTCAATCGTGCCCGTTGGCGATGGCTCCGAGCGGCTGCGCGCCAAGCGGGCTGTCTGCGGGCCCAGGTCGGAAATGATCGCAATCGCTTGCAAGTCCGTGAGTTTTGGCCCCTGTTCGCTTCCGCCCGGGGCCCGATCGGCGAGTGCAGCCTGCAAATCGGCGCTCGAATGAGGCGGTTACGATCGATCGGGTGTCGGCTCTCCCGATGCATATTCCGTGTGCGACCGCTGCCTAAGGTAGGCTCCGCGGGACATCCGTTGCGCTCGCCGCCATTGGGCTGAGCCGGCGCGGCCGTGCGGCAGGCAATTTTTGGTTTCGGGCCGCTGCCCGCCGGGCGGTCATCAGCGCAGCCGTGCAGCGCCACTAAAGCCAGTGGCGGCGCTTGAACCATAGCAGCATTCCGGCGGCTGTGACCAGGCACACCAGCCAGAACACCGGATATGCCCAGGTTGACTGGTTCTCCGGAATCGGCATGTTCATGCCGTAGACGCCGGCCAGAAAGGTGAGCGGAATGAAGATCGTGCCCATGATCGTGAGCACTTTCATGATTTCGTTCATCCGGATCGAGAGCGCGGACATGTACGTTTCGGTCAGTCCGGTGGCGAATTCACGATAGGTTTCGACCAGATCGATGATCTGCACGCAATTGTCGTAGACGTCGCGCAGGTACGTGCGCGTGACGTCCGACATGCATTCGTGCGGCTCGCGCTGCAAGCTGTTGATCACTTCACGCATCGGCCAGATGGATCGCCGCAACAACAGCAGCTCGCGCTTCAGGGTGTGGATCCGTTGGATCGGTTCGGTGCCGCCGGTGATCAAGACCAGGTCTTCCATATCTTCGAGCTGGTCGGAGAAAAACTCGAGGATCGGGAAGCACTGGTCGATGATCGCGTCGAGCAGCGCGTACAGCAGAAAGCTGACGTCGGTTTGCCGCAGCCGCGACCCCTTGGCGCCGATGCGCTGCCGGATCGGATCCCAGACGTCGCCTTGATTCTCTTGAAAGGTCAACAGCGTCTTGCGGCCCCAGGAAAAAGCTGATCTGCTCGCTGTGCAGATGACCGCCTACCAGCTCCAGCATCCGCGCAATCACGAAGATGCGCGCCTGGTGGTCGCCCGTGCCCGGATAGTCCTCGACCTTGGGCCGCTGCGGTATCTGGATCACGTCCTCGATGGCCAGCGGGTGCAGTCCGTACTTTTCGGCCAGCGCGCGGATCACGTCCATGTCGGTCAGGCCGTCGATGTTGATCCAGCGCACCGTCGACCACTCCGGCCGGTGCCGGGCGATGAAGTCGGCCACATCGGCGACTTGTTCCACCTGCACGCGGTCCGGCGAAAAATCGGTGCAGGTGACGGCCACCTGTGCCGTCGTGCCCGGTCGCTGCGTCAACTCGTGGTGTTCGATGCCCGATGCCGCGCCGGGCGTCATCTCCTGGATCTTGGGGAGTCGGCTGCTGGCCAGGGCCGGCGCCACGCTGGCAACCCCCAGTCCACGGCGCAGCAGGCTGCGGATCCGTTGGCTAAGCGGGAGCGAAGCGGCGGGATGTTGATCGTCGTCGTACATACGTCAGATTATAGCGAATTCGCGCCTCCGGTCGCGAAGGGGGCGCCCGGGAATTGATCTGGCGGCAACGATGCGGACTCAGCCGTTCGAGTCGCCGGAGCTCGCAGCCGCATTCGCCGCACAGGCGCGTTTGACAGTCGTTCGACCGGCTCGATACGATTGATCGGCTGTGGTTCCAAGACTTCGGCCGCCGGGCGATTAGCTCAGTTGGTTAGAGCACCTCGTTTACACCGAGGGGGTCGGGGGTTCGAGTCCCTCATCGCCCACTGGACACCGGCATCGGTTCGTCCGCCGCGTGAGACTTGGGAATCCTGGCGGGTTGTCGCTTTAGGGGGCGGCTTGCTTCGCGCGTTTGGTGCCGTTGACGCTGACTGCTCCATCATCGGATACCACGACCGTGTCGCCGGATTGCACGGTGCCGTAGTAATGCTCGTTGATGAGCAGCCTCGACCCGTCCATACGCACCTTGGTCTTGCCCGACTCTGAGCCGGCAATTTGGAAGTTCACGCCGCCGCTCGTCATGTGTGCCGTCTGCGGTCTTGAGCAGCCGGCCAGTGCCGACGCGGCAAGCAGCCCAAACGTCAACCCGCCACGCGGCCTGCATCTTTTTACTCATCATCGGTGCTCCTGTGTTGAAAACTGGCCCTGCCGCCGGCGGGCCATGTGGTGCGATCGGCAAGGGTTGAAAGCAACGAGGCTGCCGCGGTCTGGCTTGACTCGCCTCGGCCGAAATCGCCTGCCACCGGGCGTCAAGCCCCGCGCGTCGGTGATGGCGGTCAAGTCGATCGGTTCGATCAATTTCCTCGCGTTGAGTTTCTGCCGGTAGTCCGCGCCGCCCGCGGTCTCGACCAGATAAGCTTGGCGATACCGGCGAACACGGACAAGTGGCACCTGGATTTTCCTGCGCCCTTTGGCCACTTGCAATCCGGGCGGGTTCAGCCGAAGCGTCCTGTACGATTCCAGGCGGCCGCCCATAGTCGGCAGCGTGCTTGCTTGGCTGGACCGGGTCGCGTTCGTCGGCCGGGTTGAAGGGTCCGTTGCCCCTACGGATCCTGCTCGGCGTGTTGCCTTTGCGACCCGATTCACCCACGCTCCGCCAAAATACAGGCAAAGATCTCCTGCTTTCCGCAGGCCGTCGATTGAGTTGACAGCGGAAGGGTCTTAGGCGAGAGTCGATGGATTGGCAAATAGCGCAGGGACGTCCAATGGTCAAGCATCTCCTCAAGCGGTTTGCCGCTCGACTCGGCGTGCAAGTTCGCCGCGCGCCCGACGCCGCGCTCCCCTTTATCCACACCGTCGAATTCGAGGATTCGAGCTTCCAGCTCTGGATCGTCAGCGAACACACGAAAAGCTGGTGGCACCGGCCCCGGCTGGAGATGGACAGCGAACGCCGCTTCCTCAAGGAAATGTGTCCCCCGGGCGGAATCGCTTTCGACGTCGGGGCCCATCACGGCATTACGTTGATCCCCCTGGCCCGCTGGTTGGGCAAGTCCGGCCAGGTCCACGCTTTCGAGGCCAACGCCGAAAACGCCTTGGTCTTGCAGGCGAACGCCGGCCTGAATCACCTGCAGAATTGTCAGTGTGTCTATGCGGCCGTCGGGGCTGCCGCCGGGGAAGTGACTGTCGACGGAGAGACCGTGGCCGGCGGCGGTCGAACCGTGCCCGTCGTCGCGCTGGACCAGTATTGCCAAGAGCGCGGAATTTCGCGCGTCGACCTGCTGAAGATCGACGTCGAGGGCTTCGAGCTGCAAGTGCTGCAAGGTGCACGCGGCCTGCTGGCGGCGGGCGCGAACCTCGACCTGGAACTGCACCTGGACGAATTGGCGCGCTACGGAGCTTCGGCCGCCGGCGTATTCGAGCTGCTGGATATCTCGCGCTATCAGCTTTCGATGATGACGCGACCCGATTGGCAACACGAAAAGCCGGTTACCGGATTGCAGGACCTGCCGGCCCACGGAGTCGTCAATTTATTCTGTCGCTGGCGCGGACACGCGGGCAACGGCCTGAGCGCCGGATAAAACCGGCTCGATGCCCGGCCGGCAACGGGTTGCCGACTTCGCGTCGGCTGCGCACCATCGATTACGACGAGGTCTCGGCGCACCGTTGCTTGTCGGCGGCGCTGGCGGCCAGCCAGCGCTCGATAGCGGCCGTGTAGATCGCCTCGTCTTCGGCAATGGTCGAGGGTATCTTGACTTTGGGCGGACACATCTTGGTCCACAGCAGAACCACGACGGCCAGCGCGGTCGGCAACAACAGACGCTGGGTGTCGGTGAGCAGTCCGCACCATTGGACGGTGGCCGCAAACGCGTCGCTGCAGACGCTCTGCGCGGATTCCCAGATCGAAAGAGATGCTGGCGACAGGCTCATACTCAAGTATAGGTCAGAATTGAGACCGTGAAATCGGCCGAATTCGGGCCAATCTTCAGAGGCTTTACCCGGTGCTCGCCCCAGGATCGACCGGTTGCCCAAGGGCCGAGCCGACCACGGGCCAACCGGCGATTGCGGGGCCAGTGGCCGAGCCCGTGGGCCGGCGGCGGAAACCCTTCTGATCCGGCCGGGCCAGGGTTAGAATGCGGGCCGGCGCCGCTCGGATCGATCGGCGTTCCTCCGGGCGGAGGCAGAATTCTTCACGCCGTCCGGCTCGCCCCGAATGAAAGGCCGATTCCATGAAATCGACTTGCCTGCTGCTGTTGGTCGCAGCCGCCCTGCTGGCCGCTGCCGCTGAGACCGACCTTTTCGATTTCGCCAAGGCCGAAGTCGGAAAGCTGCCGGACGGCTGGTCGGCGGCGAAAACGGGCGAGGGAGACGGCAGCGTCTGGCAGATCGTCGAGGACGACTCTGCGCCGGGGGGCAAGACTCTGGCGCAAACGTCGGCCGCCGGGCCCAAGGCGATGTACAACCTGTGCGTTGCCGACGCGCCCAGCTACGCCGACGTCGACCTGGCGGTTTCCTTCAAGGCGATTGCCGGCAAACTCGACCAGGGTGGCGGCATCGTCTGGCGATACCGCGATGCGAACAATTATTACCTGGCACGCATGAACCCGTTGGAAGACAACTTCCGGGCGTACAAAGTCGTCGAGGGAAAACGGACGCAGCTGGCTTCGGCCGACGTGGTGGTTCCGGCCGGCGAGTGGCACGTCATCCGCGTGGTGCAAGACGGAAAACGTATTCGCTGCTATCTGGACGACAAGTTGCACTTCGACTTCGAGGACGAGACGTTCCCCGATTCCGGCCGGATCGGCCTGTGGTCGAAGGCCGACGCCCAGACTCGGTTCGCCGGCTGGAAAATCAAAGGCAAGTAATTCGCTTCGCGCAGGAGCGTCCCGCCTGATCGAGCTGGCAAGCCCGGAATCACGAACTTTTCATGAGTGGACGGGGCCGGGATTGAACCGGCGACACACGGATTTTCAGTCCGTTGCTCTACCAACTGAGCTACCCGTCCGGTCTTGTCGTTCTCGGCCGATCGGCCAGTTCCTCGGATCATGCGTGGCCGCCGGGCCAATTTCGCCCCAAACGGCACGCCTGCGGGCCAGGAGCCAACAACGACTTCCGAAAAGATACCACACCACCCACAGCGGCGCAAGGCCCCCGAGGTCGTGCGGCAATTCGCCGGCCCAACAGGGCGGGCGGCCCATGAATCGGCGCGTGCTGGGCCGGAAGTGGTTCGATGTGAACGGCACAACGGCCACTTATCCGGCCTAGTGGGGCTTGCCGTCAGAACGGCGCTGGGCGGTTCCGTGTTTTGCGAACCCCTGCAAAACCTGCACTCAATAGGGACGCTGAATGATGAGCGTGGGCGCGGCGCCGTCGTCGATCGGGGTCTTGCGCTTCACGCGCTTGCCGGTCGGATTACCGGGGACGGCGCCGAAGGGCTTCTTGATCGATCGCGAGGCGACCGAGTTGGAATTTGCCCGGTTCCCTTGTGGCATGGCTGCGTCGTCACTGCCCGCCGGCGGGTCCAAGATCGGCCCGGAAAGTCCGGCAGGCTTCGCGGCTGGCGGCGTTTCCTGGTTCGTTTCGGCAGCCTCGTCGGCGAGCTGGTCCCACTTGCGGCGCTCCGTTTGGTCACTGCGATCCGCTCGCTCGTAACGCTGCAGGGAGTCGTCGATGTTGCGACCGGAGACGATTGCGGCCAGGCGCTCGCGCACCCAGCTTTCGCCACGGCCCTGGCGGGCATCATCGGCAACGAGTGCGCCGGTGAGAATGAATACCAAGGCCACCGGCGCGATGAGTCGAATTCCACGCATGATGCCGGGCTCGCTCTCGGGCTTCCTGCTGGGCCAAGGGCCGCCAGCATCATACGCCTGAAAGCCGCATCGATCAAGATAAATCGCGGGGGCGAGCGTGGCCGCCCGGCTGGTACGCCGAGCGACGCCGGGTCGGCCGCAGACTAGGCGCTCCGGCGGCGACGAACGACCATGAACAGGCCGACGGCGCCGAGGCCGCAAAGCATCAGCGAGGACGGCTCGGGCGTGACATACAGCGTAACGCTGCCGCTCGGCGTGGTGCCGATGGATAGCGCAGTCACGGTCACGGAATCGGTTCCGACCAGAAAGGTCGAGAGCCCGCTGTAGGCCACAGCACCGCCGTTGGGCCCGTAGTCTTGTACCAATGTTCCGGCAGACGGAACCGCAAAAGCGCCGCCGGCGGTCGGCACGAAGGCAGTCAGATCGCTGAGAATGCCGTTGGTTGTTGGATTAAAGCTGGTGCCCGTGCCGTTGAAGAACAGATTGACGCCGGCATCACCGCCGGGGTTGACACCGGTGCTGCCGTGATAATTTGGATCGGGCGCGAACGTAAAAGTGTTTGCGCCTAAGTGCAGCGGAAAGCTGATGGCCGCCGTTTGCGGGCCGCCAATGCCGGGCGTCAACTGTTGGGCGTATGCGCCGCTGTCATTCGAATTCGAGCTATAGCGATATCCGCCGCCAACATTGGTGCCGTCGGTGCCGCTGCTATAGAGGTCGAACCCAACCAGGTCGATCCCTCCCGCCTGAACAACATTCGCGCTGGAACTTGCAAGGACGGAAAGAATGACAAGCAGCATACCGATGCCTACGGATTTCATGACTCAGTCTCCAGATATGGTCGACTACGATGAGAAGAAAACCTAAACAGAGTCAGAGTAAGGCCAGAACCGCTCCAGACTGGGAATGTGCCCGATGTGCCTTACGCTGAAAAAAAACAGTTCGATGCAACAATTGCGGCCACGACAATGTCAATTATTATTGTCCATAATCCAAAATAACACTTATTCGTGTCCAGGCATTCCGCACCGTGCTTGCCCCACGGCGCCGTCCGTTGCGGCTCGTCAACGCGCTCACATCCTGAGCCCAAATGTCTATCTACACTTGTTCACTGCGCTGACTCTTCGCCGGGCTGCCTCTTGCAGCGACAAAAAAGTTGCCCAGGGCCTCCTGCGTCAAACGCGGGGACTCTGGGCAACTCTTTTCTGGATTTTGATTCGGTTACGACTCATTCACGTGCCATCCGAATCGCGCCGTAAAACACCGAGACATCAGGCAATTTTACGAGCAACGATCCGTATGATTGCTCCCTTCGCGCGTCGAGTCAAGTAGTTGCGCGATATTCTTGCAGGTTTCCGAGCCGGCGGCGAAACGATTCGTCCGGGCTTGGCGCCGAACTTGCGCTCAAATCGAGCGGGTGTCGATGATGCCCCTTGGCGCTGGTTTGTGTGCCTACCAACTCTGCTTCCAAACGAGACCGAAACAGCCTGGCGGAAAATGCCCAGGGCGGCACGCAAACGACACAAGACTCGACAGGTCCCCTAAGCGCCCCGGCGATTGCCGCTCGCCGCTGGTCCGCTAGAATAGGGAGCGGAACCTAGGCAACTCGCTTGTTGCCATCGCCATCGAACCGGTTATCCACCCAGGAAGGGGTCGCCGTGATCTCCCTGCGCCGAAGAGGTTTCACGCTCGTGGAACTCTTGGTAGTGATTGCCATCATCGGCATTCTGGTCAGCTTGTTGTTGCCGGCCGTGCAGGCCGCGCGCGAGGCCGCCCGGCGGAACCAGTGCCAGAACAACCTCAAACAGCACGGCATCGGCATGCTCTCGCACCATAACACGTACGAGCGTTTTCCTTCCGGCGGCTGGGGATGGTATTGGGTCGGCGACCCCAATCGGGGCAGCGGGCTGCAGCAACCGGGCGGCTGGGTTTTTGCCATCTTGCCGTACGTCGAGCAGGAAAACTTGTATCTCTTGGGCTCAGGCCTGTCCGGCACGCAGGAGCAGGCCGCGATCGCCCAGATGATCCAAACTCCGTTGGCATTGCAGAACTGCCCCACCCGTCGGCCCTTGCAGACCTGGCCCGTCCAAAGTGGGCTGAACCAGCCCTATGGCTCGGCGGTCACGTCGTCGGCAACGCGGGGCGACTACGGGGCCAATGCGGGCTACGTGGGTGGATACTATCCCTATGGCGAGAGTGGGCCGCCCGATCTGCCAACGGGCGACCAGATGACCGCCAGCAACACCTGGCCGGACATCTCGTCCTATTGCCAGGGCATCGCCTACATGCGCAGCGCCATCCGGCTGGCGAATGTCACCGACGGATCCAGCAACACGTACATGGTTGGCGAAAAATACCTCAACCCCGATGCGTATGCCACAGGCACGGACGGTGCCGACAACGAAACCATGTACGCCGGTTTCGACAACGACAATCACCGCTCGAGCAACAACTGGCCCGCGTTTCAGGATACGCCGGGGGTCTCTTATGCCGACATTTTCGGCAGTGCCCATGCAGGTGCGTTCAACATGCTCTTTTGCGACGGTTCGGTCCACCCGATCAGCTACGCGATCGATCAGACCACCCACACACGACTCGGCACCCGCAGTGACGGCCTGCCTGTCGATGAGAGCAAGTATTGATGCTCGTTCGCAGGCCGAGGCGCTCGAGCGCCTCGGCCTGCTCCCATCGTCTCGCGCCGCGCTGCGGCCGCGATTTTGGATGCAGACGTTGCCATCGCCAAGAATCAGTTCCCGGAGAGACTTCCGCCCATGAAAACGCGCGCCGAGGTTAACACGACTCACGATCGCTCCGGCGTCCTGCGGCAAACGGCCGGCGGCGGGCTGCCGGCGCCGGCACGGCTTGAGCGCCCCTCGGGGCTGCGTTTTGCCGCCGCCGGCCGGATTGCCCTGGTCGTGGGAGTGACGCTGCTGGCGGCGGAGGCCAGCGCTGCCGAGGCGCCAGCGGCCGATGCAGCGGCTGCCCGGGAGTTGCTCGACCGCTCGCGGCGAATCGTGTTCTTGGGCGACAGCATCACCGCGTCGGGGCAATTCGTGGCGTACTTCGAGGCCTGGCTGGTCTCGACGCGTCCGCAGCAGACAACCACGATCATCGACGCCGGCCTGCCCAGCGAAACCGTCTCCGGTCTGAGCGAAGAGGGACACGCCGGAGGCAGCTTTCCGCGGCCCGACCTGGCCGAACGCCTGGAGCGGGTGCTGGCGGCGACGAAGCCGGACCTGGTCATTGCCTGTTATGGCATGAATTGCGGCATCTATCAGCCTTTCGATGAGGCGCGTTTCGAACGCTACCGTCGGGGCATGTTGTCGCTCAAGATGGCGGTCGAAAAGGCCGGGGCAAAATTCGCCGTAGTGACTCCGCCGTTTTACGACGACCAGCGCGCACCGCTCCCCTTCGCCTACAACGAGGTGCTCGATCGTTACAGCGATTGGCTGCTCGAGCGGCGACAAGACGGCTGGGTGGTCGTCGATTTGCACGGGCCCATGACGCGCGAGGTGCGCATCCGCCGGACCGCGGACCCGCAGTTCACGTTCGAGCCGGACGGCGTTCATCCCAACGAAGCGGGACACTGGTTCATTGCCCAGCAGTTGATCCGCGCCTTTGGCGATTCACAGGCCGCAGCCGCCGCGACTCCCGCGGACATGCTGGCCATCGGCCATGCGCCGGCCGGGCTATTGCCGCTGGTGCAGGAGCGAATGGGGGTCTTGCGCGATGCGTACGTTGCTGCCGCCGGTCACAAGCGGCCCGGCGTGGCTGCCGGGTTGCCGGTCGCGGACGCCGAAAAACGGGCTGCCGAACTGACCGCCCAGATTCGAATGCTGCCGTCCGCCGATCCGAAATGAATCCCCGCCCGGCACGGCCATGAAAGCGGCCTACATCGAATCAACCGGTCCCGCGGAGAATATCCGCTACGGCGAACTGCCGCCGCCGGTGACGGCCGAGCGGCAGGTGCTCGTGCAGATGACGGCGGTGGCGGTCGATCCGATCGACACCTACATCCGTAGCGGCGCATACCAAATCGATCTGCCGCTGCCGTTCATCATCGGCCGGGACATGACCGGTACGGTGATCGAAGTGGGTCACGGCGTCACGCTCTTCAAGCCGGGAGACCGCGTCTGGTGCAACAACCAAGGCTACGATGGCCGCCAGGGAACGTTCGCCCAACTGCTGGCCGTTGACGAGCCTCTGCTCTATCCGCTGCCCGAAGGAGTCGATCCGGTGACTGCCGTGGCTGTGCTGCACTCGGCCTTGACGGGCGTGATCGGACTGTTCGACCGAGCCCACCTGCGCACCGCAGAATCCGTGTTCATAGGCGGCGGCGACGGCAACATCGGCACGGCCGTGTTGCAGTTGGCCAAGGCCAGCGGCGCAAGTGGCCGTGACGGCCGGCACGCCACCCAAGGCGGCCTGGTGCCGCGAGCTGGGCGCCGACCGGGTGATCGACTATCGCCGCGAGGACATCGAGCAGGCGCTGCACGAGTTTGCCCCGCACGGAATCGACATCTACTGGGACGCCACCGGCAAGCCAAACCTGGAGTTGGCCGTTTCTGTGTTGGCCCGCCGCGGTCGCGTGGTGTTGATGTCGGGGCTCGCGCACCGGACGGTGTTGCCGGTCGGGCCATTTTATACCCAGGGCGGCACGATCCTGGGCTTTACCGTGACCGACGCCACGGTCGACGAATTGGCGGCCGTCGCCCGGCAGATCAATCGGTTTCTGGCCGGCGGCGCGATTCGCGGCAAAATCAGCGCCGTTCTGCCGCTGAGTCAGGCCGCCGAGGCACATCGCCGGCTGGAGCAAGATAAACAGTTCGGCAAGATCGTGCTGGTGCCGACAGGTTGAGCCGGCACAGGCATGATGCCAGAGGCTGATCAGGCGTCGCGGCCGGCCGTACCGATTCCTTTCGGGCATGTAATCAAACCGGGCCGACGCCACGGAGCGAGCTGCGGAGTTTAATCCCGTAGAGAGTTAGTTGGAGGGATTTCCCAGCTTTCAGCCAGAAAGGCCGTCCCATGTGCCGAAATTTGCTCGCCGCCGCAGCCGTTTGTGTTTTCTTGGTGCCGATGACAGCCTTCGCCCACGAGGGACGAGGCGGCGGGCACCATTCCGGTGGTCATAATGGCGGCGATCACCAAGGCAGCCACGGCGGAATGCAGCAGGCGGCCCATCGGTCGAACCGATCGAATTACAACAATAACAACGGGACGAATGCCAACAACAATGGGATGAATGGCAACAACAATGCCATGAATGCCCTGGCCGGAAACAACGGCAACGGCATGAACGGCGGTATGGGTATGAACGGCGCAATGAACGGCGGACAGTTCATGCCGTATTGGCACCATCGCCATCACCATCATCACCACCATCATCACCACTGGAATGGTATGAATGCCATGAATGGCATGAATGGCCAGGGCGGGGCAGGACTCGTCGGTGGCCAGGGCGGGGGCGGCGTAGCGGCCGGACAGGCCGCCGGGGCAGGCGCCGCCGCCGCTGGCAACGGTTTGGCCGCGGGGCAGGCGAATGCCGCCGCAAACGTCAATTTCAAACATCACCGACATCACGGGGCGGGTGCCGCGGGCAAGAATGCCGGCGGCAACAAGGCGACCTGAACAGCCGCGGCGCAATCCGGCGGCCCGCGGAAAATACCGGGACAGCGACGTGGGGAAATCGGCCCTCGGTGGCCGATTTTCCGCGCGTGCGCCGCGGATCGACCGTCACTATTTCGTGCGGTCGCGCTGGGCCGGAGCGGGGTCAGGGGCGGGCTTTGATGGCTCGCACCAAGGCCACCAACCTATTCAAGTCGCCGGCCACTTCGTCCAGTTCTACCCGTACCGTATTCATGGCGACCTCGGTACCGAGTTGCACGGTGTCCTCGAATGCCGGAGTTCCGAAAATCGTGAATTCGCGCTGCGTTGCGACGTCCACTCCCACGATCACATCCGCTTGAGCCAGTGCGGCTCGGGCATCCGGGCTAAGGTCGGCACTTCCCTTTTCGCCGAACAGGGACTTCATCGATATGACGTCCATGGGAAATCCTTGGCGCAACGTCGGCCTGGGAAAATCGACTCCCCTTCAGCTTACGGCTGGAAAGTTCGGCTGGCAACATTGGATCCTGCGCAAGTCGGGCCCTCTGAATGTCTGGGCCGCCGGACAAAGGGCCGGTGCCTGCCGTCCCGCGCAAGGCCGCGTTTCGGGCCTGTCGCGCCGTGAGACATTTCCGCGGAGGCCGGCGGTCCGGCGCGCTTCCAGCTGCGATTCAATCGCTCCAAACCACAACGTCGGCACAAGCGGTTCATTGGCAGGGGGGAATGCCTCCCGCCAGGGCGCCGGCTCGGCGATTACGTGGCCTGAGCCGCCACTGCACACTAAAGTTTTACATCCCAGCGGTTTTTCCAGCCTTCCGGCGATGCGCGGCCGGCGGGCCGTGCCCGGGCGCGGATCCGCGGGGCTGCCAAAAGCCGGAATTTCGAGCACGGCCGCCGCTTCGGGCTCGCGCACAGGGGTGAGCGGCGCGAAACCAACGAAGCCGAGCGCGGCTGCGAGACAAGTCGAGAATCTCGATGAGCGTAGAACGACTGAAGGATCTCAACGCGCCGGGATTGGCGGACCGCTGGAACGCCTGAACGCATATCTAGCCATGACCCTAACCTAACGTTTGATTTGATTTATAACCCAAAATCATACTCGTACACTCAACCCCAGGTCTGTCCGCAATCCAGAGTATGTCAGTATCCTAGGAACTCTAATATACCCAAACCTAGGATAATAACCCAAAACTAGTAGGCAACCCAAGCCCGGCCCCTAACCCTGGGTTAAACGCGTTTTCTACTAGTTTTGGTTTATTGTTTTGTCTTTTCTCTGTTTTCATTTTTCTTCTCTCTATTCGTTGTGATTTACTCTACAATAAAAAGATCAAACATTGTAAAACGCATAAATAAATAGTGCAAAATAACACAGCAGTGCACAAAAAGAGATATAATCAATACCAAGTGTAGCAAAAGTCAATCACGTGTCTGTCATGCTGTCTTGAATGCACGTCTGAGTAAGAGCAGCCAAACTTGCTTGCAATAAAATAATCTTGGTGTATTGTCATACAAACAGCAGTATACTCAAATAGTGTATTCTCCCCCTCTAAATTAAAGCGCTATAATGACGCAAAACTTTATTTGTGCAATATTAATCACTAGTGCGACAAATAATAACAAAACCATAAACAATGGTAAAAGCACACTCGTTTACACACTCTGTATTCCATATATTGAAATATGCACAAAGCAATGAATTTTGCAAGTATCACCATGCTTCACTCTGTTCAAACGCCATGTTACACTTTTCTGTATGATGCTCATTATAATTTATTGTGTTAGTCACCTATATCTTATTCAAACGTCATGCATATTCTGTGTTTATCTGCAAGCATCCAAATTACAATTCCCATTATTAAACTACCGAAATGTCTAAACTAAATGCACACAAGAAGGTATGCAGCACCTTAACCCTTCATGTTCGCAAACTAATCGTGTCTTTTTCATCCTTTTTATTGACTATATTCTGCTGCTTTCATTCTAACATGTGGATACTCTCTATCACATTCTTATTGCTATCAAATGTTTTGTTTCTTATCAAATTATATCTTGTATATCTTCTAACATGCCTATACTTGCTTATCTGTATTGACTCTTCACCACTTCGTATATCAATACTTTCTTTACTCATCATCTTGTATCAGTGTAAGAGCAGTGTAATCAACCTAGTTTTTGTGCTATCATGTTTTTGTATTGTCTAGTACTTAATATACTCACTGCACATTACTATAGTGACTAAATACTTCTCGGTGATATCAGTAACTAAAATACATGATTCCACCATATAAGTATCCACAACACAAACATTGCAATTACCAACTTAGGCCGAAATGTGTAGGAAAGACATAAAAAGTAAAGATTGCACATTTTTTGTATTGTCGTTTACTCTTATACTTATTTCTTTGCACTTCTTGTTCACCTATAGTTGTTGTAGTACTATAAAACCACGATGTAAACTATTCGACGCAATGCATACCTAGACATTCATAAACAGCAAAATTCTGCGTATACCTTCTGTATATCTTTAGCGCTCTCTTTATCTCTAGTTTTACATCAAATTTGATTACTTTTGCAATATCAGCTTATCAAACTGCACTCATTCACTTCATAATCTACATCTAAACATAACAAAAATAGCAGTAACATTCAAACAACTATGTAAAACACACAGCGCGTATAGTTTAAAATATTGCAACACCTAATGTCACACAAGTTCGCTGACATTCCTCAATCGGCAATGCGTTGTAATCAAGACAATAGTAAAAATGAAAGACAGATACAATAAAAAATAGGCAAAAAACAGCATCTGAGTACAATAAACTGCATTTTACCTACAAGCGCTTATGTTTTTATTCCCACACTACATACTAGCCAACCAAAATTATCTTTGTCATAATCAAATCTCAAAGGTCTGAGCTAATCATAGGTCAAATGTCATTAGAACATGCCTGTATCATATCTGTCATACATACTGTTTACATAATCTATATTTCTGTCAAACTGCTGTAAACAAAAGATATGAGACAATGTTTCAGCAATATTAAATCACTTGTGCAGCGGACAAAAACAATGTTTGTGTATAGAGTACTGCAGTGATACAATTGTACTGTTGTGCTTTTGTCTTGATGTGATTTACAAAGTTACATCAATCTCAACTGCAAATAGAATTGTACTGTTTACAAAGTCATAATGCAAAAGCTTGGTAGTTGTATTATGAAACAATGTTTGTGTAATTGCAAAACTATTGGTAAGCTTAGAACCAGAAACAAATCGAATCTCATTTACTATACAGTAATGTCAAATTGATCTAATCATAATGCTTAACTCAAGAAAGCTGACAACGCACAAGATAATGGACATAAGAACAATCAAAGATCTGTACGTATACAAAGAATGTCTTACTTGTCCAAACAAAAACCCGCACTACTATCACTTCGCAGAAATATCACTATATACCCGTCTCACATCAAAACAATAACAGAATACGTGTTTTGTGCCGCTTTTACATATTGCTGTGCATACATCTTACTTTTCCTGCAAAGTCAAATTTTCTCAGAATTTAACATTCAGTTTTCCCTATGGTATTAAACAACATCTCGTCAAAAATTTTGGTCGTGACAAAAAATGTGTAAGTCAAACACACATACTATAGAATTACATGACAAGTGTGGTTATGCCTTGCAGTTTTGCTTATAACTTACATAGAAGGTAGTTTTGCAGGCGTTTTGTTAGACCGTAGCTGCAATAAAAGCTCACTAAAGTACAAAACTAAAACATGTACATAGTGCTAAACACGTTTTATATATTTGCACATGCTTTGCTATACTTTTCTTACTGTTATACCTCTAAACTTATATTTTCAAATTCAACTTTTTACTTTGTTCTATGTATAGAGTAATACATAGTAGAATGAATTCAGTGACAATGCCAAGCTAAAAAAGACACTGAAAAATAGATAGGAGCAATGCACAAAATGGAAAACACAGACAGCAAAAACTACAGAATTTGGTAAATCTCACCCATGTCTAACATGATCCAAACTGCAATAGGATTGATGAACTAGTGTAAAATGCATGCATAAAAATAAAAGCTTTGCAGTACAAATATCAATCGCACCGTTTTTTTCTAATTCGATTGTATCTTAACGCTATGATCTGCTACAACGCCATCATTTCTACCGCACTCACACATCATCTGTATGCCCTACTTCCGATACTTTAACATGATCATATATGATGTTGGATGATAGGCTCTACTACCATCAGTACAACTACCATGCAACAATGCCCACACTCCATTACAATGCAAATTACTTCTTTTCTGCATGACATATGTACCTCAAAGCTAATCACGACTTGTATAAGCAATAATCTCATGCAGGCATACAATAAAACAACGCGCAGTATACACAATTTATTCAAAATACATTTAACACCTTTATCAACTTTTATACTAGTCATTAGAATACAAAACAACTCTCACAAACAATAAATTATCTGCAAATACAAGATACACCTATGCTTTGTAAAATTCTGCAAATGCCTCTTTGATTGTTTGTTTAATCTCTACGGTCAACTGCGCAATCTAACATCTACACAAAATCACATACAGCTATACCACAAAAACAGCATCTAAAACTAATCAAAGATGTCTACACCAAGTTCTATGGTGTTTTAAGTGCACTTATATGTTTTTGCTCTGTATCTAACATAGCATATACAGTTTACAAGATAGTGCAAGTATTCAAAAAGCCAAAAAAAAATATGATTCAAAACTTTATTTAACTTGTCAGAGCAAATAGAGAATGTATGTTTCTAACAACAATACAGCGCTATAGCATTGCAAACTTTATGTCAGCTCAAATCTAGCATATTAGCTAGCTGTCTGTTAGTTTTTGTAGCGTTATAAAAATGCTTTGCTCACTAAAATAAAATAATGTCTCTTAAATTTAAATAGGAGCAGGTGTACTAAAACTAGATGTTTGTGTAA
Source organism: uncultured Planctomycetia bacterium (assembly GCA_963699445.1). GTDB lineage: Bacteria > Planctomycetota > Planctomycetia > Pirellulales > PALSA-1355 > CAWCAX01. The sequence goes on along the minus strand of CAVOTX010000005.1, from coordinate 683,532 downwards.
TATACTACACGTATATGTCTCTAAAACTACTTTTTAATCAAAATACACCGCATCCAGTTTTCATTTTATTATTCCATTTGTCGCATTTTGATTGGCCAATTTTTAATTTTCCTTTTTTTTTGCATAAACACTTTTTGCTTCTTTTTTTCCTAGCCCTTTTAATTTTTTGTTAGACAAGAAGAAAAAAGAAATTTAAGATAAATTGAACAGATACTGATACAGTTGTTGCAGAAGGTGTTGGATGGTGCTTTGCATCGTTTACAGAGTGCCTTGAATAGAAATGATCACAAAATCCCGTTGATGTTGTTACTGCAAATATTGGCATTTGCGTTGGTAAAGATAAGTTCTTATACTTGATATGGATACTATTATACCTGCAAAAGGTACCAAAACACGCACTAAAGCCTATGACATCCAAGGCAAAGTGTCAATACAAGTCATTCAAGGACTAAGATACTCGTTTAAAGACAACAATCATTTAGGTACATTTGTACTTAAGATCAAAAATCCTTCCCTAAAAGGTCTGCCACTAATTAAAATTACTGTTACTTTTAACAAGGACAGAAATGTAAAGGTAAGAGCAGTTGATAAAGCGACCAATGAAGAAAAAGAGGTAGAATTTATCAGAGATCATATTTCACTTACAACAGAAGAAATGGAGAGCATGAAAAGAGACTATGAAAATAATTTAGAAAAAGACAACGAATTACGAGAAAGATTGAAAGCAAAGGAACTTGAACAATTTGTTATTACTATAAAATTGAGAATACAGTCTGTGAAGAATGAAGATGTTAAAAAAGAGAATACAAGCGATAATTGGTGGTGCAGAACAAATCTGAAAATAATAATGCTGACAAAATTACGAAAAATGAAAAGTATGAAGCATTGAAAAAAGAGATAGATCAAATATTGGAGGAAGAGTGTGAGGAAAAGGAAGAACTACACCAAAGAATAAGAAGGCACGTGAAGAACTACAAAAAAAAATAAAAACGCATATATTTTTAATAATATTCTGTCTTGTATGTATTCTGTAATGATCTTGTATGCTTGTAATTCTTAATCCGCTTTTCTGTCTAGCACTGTTTTCGCTTACCTTGTCTTGTTTCTTCTATCACTTAGCTACATTGTACTATCTAATCTTGTCACAGCATATCTTAGTCTATTCCTCACCTTCTTGTTCTAGCATGACTCTCAATTAAGTACTGTAGTCTTTGTGTGTATGCTTTCATCTTAGGTGTATGTCATAGAATGTAATAGTCTTTGTATAGCATCTCTATAGTCATATAGCCACACTCTTGTCATAAGCACTGTAGAGTAAGTATGCTGTAGTACATGCCACAGATACCAAACTACCCATATTCTACTCTTTCGTTTGTTTTCTACTCATACACACTCATTTCACTCGTCTGTATCATACTCTCTATTTTTGACTTGTCTGTTTCAATCATTACAATACTGTATACTGTGTAGAATAGATTCAGTCATTCAAAGTCAAAAAAAGTTGTGTCAGAAGAACAGTCTAGAACACAAAAATAGAGAAACTAAAGTATCTTAGGCACAGGTTTTTGCAAAACTCTACTTTCTGTACCTACACTTAGAAGTCTGCTAACTAGTAGTACAATGCTTGTGTAGTCCTCTAAAGGCATGCATACAAATAACGTCAAGTACATATAAACACAGAGTGTTAAGTATGGTGTTTTATTCTCTACTGTACCACAGCACCTACATTCTACACAATCAAGTCACAGCTTTCTTCATTGTAGATAGCCGTATACCCGTCCTAGATCTAAATAATCAGAATACATGTTATATACTACTTTCACAATTGCGGTGTATTCATCTTGTCTTCCCTGCAAGTCAATTTTCTCAAACTCATCATTCAGTTTTCCCTATGGTGTTAGAGACTTCTCATCAAATCTTGGTCTTGACACAAAATCTGAAAAGCATGCACAAAAACGCTAAAATTAAAGATATATATTGGTATGCCTTGCAGTTTTACTTACAACTTTTTTTTTTTTTTTTTTTTTTTTTTTTTTTTTTTTTTTTTTTTTTTTTTTTTTTTTTTTTTTTTTTTTTTTTTTTTTTTTTTTTTTTTTTTTTTTTTTTTTTTTTTTTTTTTTTTTTTTTTTTTTTTTTTTTTTTTTTTTTTTTTTTTTTTTTTTTTTTTTTTTTTTTTTTTTTTTTTTTTTTTTTTTTTTTTTTTTTTTTTTTTTTTTTTTTTTTTTTTTTTTTTTTTTTTTTTTTTTTTTTTTTTTTTTTTTTTTTTTTTTTTTTTTTTTTTTTTTTTTTTTTTTTTTTTTTTTTTTTTTTTTTTTTTTTTTTTTTTTTTTTTTTTTTTTTTTTTTTTTTTTTTTTTTTTTTTTTTTTTTTTTTTTTTTTTTTTTTTTTTTTTTTTTTTTTTTTTTTTTTTTTTTTTTTTTTTTTTTTTTTTTTTTTTTTTTTTTTTTTTTTTTTTTTTTTTTTTTTTTTTTTTTTTTTTTTTTTTTTTTTTTTTTTTTTTTTTTTTTTTTTTTTTTTTTTTTTTTTTTTTTTTTTTTTTTTTTTTTTTTTTTTTTTTTTTTTTTTTTTTTTTTTTTTTTTTTTTTTTTTTTTTTTTTTTTTTTTTTTTTTTTTTTTTTTTTTTTTTTTTTTTTTTTTTTTTTTTTTTTTTTTTTTTTTTTTTTTTTTTTTTTTTTTTTTTTTTTTTTTTTTTTTTTTTTTTTTTTTTTTTTTTTTTTTTTTTTTTTTTTTTTTTTTTTTTTTTTTTTTTTTTTTTTTTTTTTTTTTTTTTTTTTTTTTTTTTTTTTTTTTTTTTTTTTTTTTTTTTTTTTTTTTTTTTTTTTTTTTTTTTTTTTTTTTTTTTTTTTTTTTTTTTTTTTTTTTTTTTTTTTTTTTTTTTTTTTTTTTTTTTTTTTTTTTTTTTTTTTTTTTTTTTTTTTTTTTTTTTTTTTTTTTTTTTTTTTTTTTTTTTTTTTTTTTTTTTTTTTTTTTTTTTTTTTTTTTTTTTTTTTTTTTTTTTTTTTTTTTTTTTTTTTTTTTTTTTTTTTTTTTTTTTTTTTTTTTTTTTTTTTTTTTTTTTTTTTTTTTTTTTTTTTTTTTTTTTTTTTTTTTTTTTTTTTTTTTTTTTTTTTTTTTTTTTTTTTTTTTTTTTTTTTTTTTTTTTTTTTTTTTTTTTTTTTTTTTTTTTTTTTTTTTTTTTTTTTTTTTTTTTTTTTTTTTTTTTTTTTTTTTTTTTTTTTTTTTTTTTTTTTTTTTTTTTTTTTTTTTTTTTTTTTTTTTTTTTTTTTTTTTTTTTTTTTTTTTTTTTTTTTTTTTTTTTTTTTTTTTTTTTTTTTTTTTTTTTTTTTTTTTTTTTTTTTTTTTTTTTTTTTTTTTTTTTTTTTTTTTTTTTTTTTTTTTTTTTTTTTTTTTTTTTTTTTTTTTTTTTTTTTTTTTTTTTTTTTTTTTTTTTTTTTTTTTTTTTTTTTTTTTTTTTTTTTTTTTTTTTTTTTTTTTTTTTTTTTTTTTTTTTTTTTTTTTTTTTTTTTTTTTTTTTTTTTTTTTTTTTTTTTTTTTTTTTTTTTTTTTTTTTTTTTTTTTTTTTTTTTTTTTTTTTTTTTTTTTTTTTTTTTTTTTTTTTTTTTTTTTTTTTTTTTTTTTTTTTTTTTTTTTTTTTTTTTTTTTTTTTTTTTTTTTTTTTTTTTTTTTTTTTTTTTTTTTTTTTTTTTTTTTTTTTTTTTTTTTTTTTTTTTTTTTTTTTTTTTTTTTTTTTTTTTTTTTTTTTTTTTTTTTTTTTTTTTTTTTTTTTTTTTTTTTTTTTTTTTTTTTTTTTTTTTTTTTTTTTTTTTTTTTTTTTTTTTTTTGGGAGCCGGAATCCCGTTTCGCAGCTTCCAGTGGCTGTCCAATTGGTGGAAACAATATCAATCCGCCTGGACCAGCGTGCATCGGCAGGTGGAACTATACACCCTGGCTGTGCATGACGGGCAACAGCCGATCGCCCTGCTGCCCTGTTATCTCGAACGTTCGCACACCGCAGGCCGGATCGTCCAATTCTTGGGCTCCCGAGAAACGTGTAGCGATTATTTGGGGTTGCTGTGCCGGCCGGAGGCCGAGGTTGCCGTCGCCAACGAATTGGCCGACTGGCTCGTCCAAGCCAGTCGCAAGTCCGGCCCGGCCTGCGATCGCTGGGATATTCTGCAGTTGAACGGCGTCGATGCGGCCGATCCGGTGATGGCCCTGCTCGTCGAACAATTGCGTCGGCGCGGGCTGTCTGCCGCGCCGCGGGCCAAGGACCGAACGTGGCGGATCGAATTGCCGTCGAGCTGGGAGAAGTATCTCGAGCTGCTTTCCAAGTCGCATCGCAAGCAGCTACGGCAGCGGCAGCGGCGGGCCTTCGAGAGCGGCCAGGTGCAACTACACACCGTCAGCCAGGCCGACGGCGTCGAGCGCGGTTGGAACATTCTTACGGAGCTGCACCAGCGGCGGCTGCAAACGCTGGGCAAGTCGGGGTGCTTCGCGTCGAAAGTCTACAAGGAGTTCCACCGCTCGGCAACGATCGACCTGTTTGCGGCCGACATGCTGCGCCTGCACTGGATCGAATTGGAAGGCCGACCCGTCGCCGCAGAATTTCATCTTCAAGGCAGCGACGTGATCTTCGCCTACCAGGGAGGCGTCGAGCCGGAGTCGCTCGGGCACGAGCCGGGACGACTGGCCACGATGGCCACCGTGCAGTTGGCCATCGAACACGGTTTTCGAGGCTTCGACTTTTGCCGCGGCGACGAGCCGTACAAGGCGCACTGGCGGGCCACGCCACGTGAAAGCCTGGAGTGGCGCATCGTCTCCAATCATGCCGCCGCCAAAGTGCGAGACTGCGTCTGGGTGGCCCGCGAAACGCCCGCCGGATTATCAAGACCGGGTTGAGCCTGGCCGGCCAGAAGCGAAGACGGTAACGGCGCGCGGGCAATGGATGTCTTGCACGTGCCGCGGCGGTGCCGCCGCCGCTTGAGAGGCAGCCGTTCAGCCCGGTGGGGCGGTCGTTCGCCCGACTTGCAAGTGATATTCAGCGATTTTGTGCTGGGGGGCGGCTGCCTCGACCAGACCCTGAAGCAGCCGGATCGATTCGCGCCCGAGTTGGCGCCAATCGAGCTCAGCGCACGACAGCCCGGCGGCCTCTTCGCCGCCGCCGCCGAAAACGCTCAATTGGTCGGGTATGCGCAGGCCCGATCGCCAGGCCGCGGCAATCAGGTCTTCGGCAAAAGGATTGTTGAAGGCGATCAAGGCGGTGGGCCGGGGTGATAGTCTCAACAGCCGGGCGAGACACGAGTCGGCGCCGGCCGGAGTCAGCTCGACCGGCAATTCCCAGGCGCGTCTCGGCCGACCGCCAAGGCGATGCAGCGCGTGGCGGTAGCCGCGCTGAAACCACGGATTCAGGTCGGCTTGACTCCAATAGGCGCAGGCGATGCGCCGATGGCCGAGGCCCCATAAATACTCGACCGCTAACCGCGCAGCCCGACGAATCGGTTCGCAGCGTCGTGAGCTGCGGCACGTGCAGATCGTGGTCGACCAACACGGTTGGCAGCTTCAAGCCGGCCAGGCGGCGGACGAATTTTTCTTCGGCCACCGAGGCCAAGACGAGTCCGCGAAGTCGGCCGGCCTGAGTCATCTGTTCCAAAGCAGCCGCGCAATTCCAAGGCCGTGGCGATCCGCACCAGCAACTGGCAGCCGCTACGTCCGGCCTCCAGAACGGCGCCCTCCAGCATCAATCCCCCCTGTCCGCGCGTGACGGCCTCTGCCGGTGCGCTGGCCTCGTAATCGGCTTGGATGTAACCGATCGTTTTCGAAGGCGCCGGTTCCAAACGGAGGTTTGCCTGAGCCGGCCGGAGGAACGTGCCGCGCCGACGCTGCTTCATCAGCAAGCCTTCTTGCTGCAAGCGCTCGGCGGCCAGGCGAACCGTTTCGCGGCTGACTCCCAGTTGCTCGGCCAGGTCGATCAGGGCCGGCAGGCGTCCGCCGGAAAAAACCGAGTCGTCGATCGCCTGGCGCAGTGCGTGCTCGGCTTGGGCGACCAGCGTCAACGCCCGCTGGGCCCGCGGCAAACCCGCTGGCTTCGCGCGGCCGGTCTTCTTCGCGGGCCGTTTGGGCATGGCCGTCCATCCGTTCTGAATTGGGGCTTCCTCGGCCCATAATGACACAAAGACAAGTCGCCTGCAAAATGGCGAACCCGACGGAGCGGCCCACCCTGGCTGGAACGTTTGGAGGCGGCTGATCGCCAGCGACCGCAAATCAGCCAGGCTCAACGCGGCGCCGCCGACGCCGCTTCCTGGGCATCGATCAGGCCGTCATGGTCGGCGTCGGCCGCGGCGAAATCGGCGGCCGTGCCCAGGAACTCGCGCAGCGTCAGGTCGCCGTCGTGGTTGCGGTCCATTTTGCGAAACCAGTCCGGACCCGTTTCGCCGGCGGCCAATTGCGGTGCGCGGAGGCGGCGGGCACTGGGAGCAGTCTGGGCGGCGAGCGGCGAGCCCCGCGAGATGTCGAGCGACCAGCGGACCGGAATTTCCGAGCCGCCGAGTGAGCCGTCACCGTCGCGATCCTCGGCGTCGACCAGACCGGGGGCCGCACGCAACTCGCGCGGCGTGAGCAAGCCGTCGCCGTTGGCGTCGAGCACCGAGAACAGGTCCTGTCCGCGATCGATGGCTTGCAATCGCACCCGCAACGCGGCGGCGGCGTTTTGGCCGTCGACATAGACCTGAAACTCGCCGGGCATCAACTTTTCGTCATGATCGGTATCCATACTGTCGAACGCGGCGGCGACCAGCGGGCCGGCTTTGGCTTCCATTCGGTCCAGGTAACCGTTTTGATCGGCGTCGAATGCCGCCAGACGCAGGTCGGCTCGGCCGTTTTGCTGCGGGTCGCGGTTATTGCGATTGACGTCGATCTGAATGTCGCCCAAGTAAAGTTTGTAGCCACCATCGATTTTCTTGCGGACTCGCAGTCCGCTCGACTCGTCACTGGCCGCCTCGCTGCGTCGAACTGGCCCGGCCGAACCGAACGACAGCCGCAGCACGGCAGCGGCCGGCTCTGCGGCTAGCGACTCAAGTTCGTGCGGATCCAGGTTGCCGTCGCCGTCGGCATCGAGCCGCGCGGCAACCGACGCCGACAACAAGATTTCCGCGGGCTGCCGGCGAGGCTGAGCCGGCCGTCGCCGTCACGATCGTAACGTCGCACGATCGCCGCGCTGGCGCTGTCGGCTGGCAGCGAGGGCGACAGCCAAATCACGCATTCAGGTGCCGGCAACCGCTTTTTCGTGTCGGCATCGATGCCGGGCTGCTGCAGGGTCGGATCGACGATCAGTTCCCGTTCGCTGATCAACTCGTCGTCGTCAAAATCGCGCACCGCCAGCCGTCGCTGGGCGGCCGCCAATTCGGCCCGCGACAGGCGACCGTCATGATCCACGTCGAGCAGCCCGAACAGGGCCGGCGCGGCTGCACTGCCCGGGCTCGATCCGGCGGCGACGACGAACGGCGGGAAGGTGCGCAAGAGGTAGTCGATCAGCACATCGCGGCGAATGCGGCCTTCGGCGTTGGCCGGCGATTGTTTTGCCAGTCGCGACAAGTCGTGGCGGATTTGGGCTGGCGATCGTTCCAGACCGAAATCGCCGCTCGCCAGGTCGGCAACTTGGACCGCTGCGGCGATGGGGAACGTGCCCTTTTCGTCCTGCTCCATTTCGGCCGCCAACTGGTCGATCCGCTGGCGCCAAGCCTGAACCAGCGGTTGACCGCCAAGCTCCAGGGCCAAATCGAGCCGCAAGGGCTCGCCGGGAGTCAGCAGCAGCAATCGTTCGACCGACGGGACGGCTGGTTGCGAGTCGAGGCCGGGTCCCGCGGCAGTATCGTTTTCCGCTGCGGCGGTGCCGGGCGATGGCGAATCGGCCACAGCAGTTCGCGCGACGAGCCAACCGCAGGCGAGTGCCAGGGCGGTGCCGCAAATCGCCCGGCGGCCCCAGCTCATGTCAGCACCTCGGCGATTGGACTTGCCGCCGGATCGACAAGGCGGATCGGCCGGCCCAGGTTCGAGTCGTTCTGTTTTTGCGGGTCCATGCCCAGGGCCCGGCAGACGGTGGCCAGCAGATCGGGCACAGTGACGGGACGATCGGTCACGGTGCGTGCCGTCGGGGCTGGTGCGGCCGTAAGCCTGCCCGCCGCGAATGCCGCCGCCGGAGAGCACGGTGCTCCAGGCCTTGCGGATAGTGGTCGCGACCCCGGCCGGATTGATCTTGGGCGTGCGTCCGAATTCGCCCATCCAAACGATCAGCGTCGATTCGAATAATCCCGCGGTCGGCCAGATCGTCGATCAGGGTCGACCAGGCCGGATCGAGCACCTTGCACAGCTTGCGCACCGTGTTGAAATTTTCGGCGTGCGTGTCCCAGCCCAGCGCGGCATCGCCCAATCCGCCGAGCGCGACCTCCACGAACGGCACGCCTTGCTCAACCAGCCGCCGAGCCAGCAGGCAGCCCTGGCCGAAACGGTTGCGGCCGTAGGCGGTCGCGCAGTGCTGCCGGTTCCTCGTCCAGCTTGAACGCCGAGCCCGCCGCACTGCGCATCAGTCGTACCGCACGGGCATAGGCGGTCGTGTGACCGATGGCCGGCACGTCGGCGTGTTCGCCCACGAATCGGTCGTTGCAGCGATTGCAGCAATTCGAGCCGGGCGTCCGCGGTCGCGACGTCCATCGGCGCGGCGATTCCAGATCTTCCGACATTGAGCGATTCGTCGGCCTCGCATCACCGCCGGCGGGCCTGCGTGCCCGACGATCAGCGGAGCGAACTGCGGGCCCGAGAAAGCCGGGCGGATACGCCGCCGGGCTGAACGCACGAAAGGGCGCGATGCTGACGAAATTCGGCAGCTCGGAGTCGATCGGCCCCAGTTCCTTGGCCACCAGCGAGCCCAGCGTGGGATAGCGAATCGGTCCCCTCGGCAGATAACCCGTGTGTACGAACTAGCGTCGCCCGGCCGTGATCTCCCTCCTTGCGTGGTCATCGACCGAACGATTGCCATGTTTCTCGCCGAGCCTGGCCAGCAGCGGCAAGTGTTCGCAGATCCTGCAGTCCCGGGCACCGCGCTGGCCGATTCCTGGAACGGGCCCGCCGTTCTCGTGACCCGGCTTGAGATCGAACGTGTCCATCTGGCTCGGGCCGCCGCTCATCCAGAGCAGGATGCAGGAGCGGCGTCGCCGGGGGTCCGCGGCTGCCTGGCCGGCCAAGGCCTCGAACCAACCGGCCATCGAGCCGCCGACGGCGCCGATCGAGGCCAGCCGCATCCAGTCGCGGCGCGACATGGAGAAGTCAAAGCCGTTTCGACGCCGGGCCGCGTATCGCATGACGACTCCTGAAATTGCCGCCGGTTTTCGAACTAGGGAATTGTCGCTAATGAACGAGCACGAACTCGGCGCGATCGAGCAGCGCCCAGAAAACATCCGCCAGCCGAGCGCCGGGTTGCTCGCCTGGCCCGCGCCGCTCGACATGATCGACGAATCGCCGGCTTTCGACTGCGGACGGCGGCCGGCCGAGCGTCGCCAAGAAGAGCGTTTCGACCTTGCCGGCGGTATCCAGAAACGGCGCGGCAACAACAGCCGCCAGGGTTTCGCCTTGCTTCAAGTCGGTCGCGTCGATCACCAGCTTGCCGTTCATCAGCGCCAGGGCCTGCAAAATGCTTGTTTCGGCTTCGGTTCGCGTTCCTCCCGGCTCGGCAAATTTCTGCCGAAAGGCGCCCCGCAGGGAATCGATGTCGGAAAAATGCGCCGCGGCCAGAGCGCGCCTCGCGCAGCCCCGTGGCTTGAACGAGGCTGTCGAATAATTGCTCGGCCGTCATTTTGCGCAAGGACATGCGGGCGAACTGGTGCCGGGCCGCCGGCCGCGACGGATCTCGCTGGCTGGACATCTGGTACAACCGCGTGGCGGCGATCGCCCGCAGCAAGTATTGCAAGTCGTAGCCGTGCCGCGCTGAACTGGCCGGCCAGCAACGTGAGCAACTCGGCATGATCGTTGGGACCGGCCGCCTCCAGGTCGTCGGCCGGATCGATCAGCCCCCGGCCCAGCAACTGTTCCCAAACGCGGTTCACGATCGCTGCGGAAAACCAGCGGTTCTGGCGGCCCGTCAGCCACCGCACCAGGGCCACGCGGTCCGATTCTCCGGCCGCTGGCTCGGGCACGGTGCCGTCCAGAAACGCGGCGGGCGCAAATTGGTCCGTGTCGGGAATCCTCAACCCGCCCGGCGGCCCCGGTTCGTCACTCGTCAATGGGACATCGCCGGAGTCACTGGTCGGAGCGCTAAACTGAGTGAATAGCGCCGCGAACGACCAGAACTCCCGCCGGGTCCAATGCGCGTGCGGGTGGTCGTGACATTGGGCACATTGCACCTGCAAACCCAAGAAGACTCGCGAGGTGTTCCCCGCCAATTGCTCCGGCTTGCGGTCGGCGGCCTGAAAAAAAGCACTCGGGTCGGCGAGCGCATCGCCCGTCAATGCCCGCCGATTGGTTGGACCGATCGGCGCTGCGAGCAAGTCGGCGGCAATCTGGTCGAAGCCCAAATTGGCGGCAAAGCGAAGCCGCAACCAGGTTTCCAACCGCGGAGCCAAGGCCCGGACTTCGGCGTTGTCACCCGCGCCGCAGAGCAAGATGTCCGCCCACGAGTTGGCGAAGTGCCGTGAATACACGCCCTGCGCCAGCAATCGCTCGACGAGTTCGCCCCGTTTGCCGCTGCCCGCGTCGGCGAGAAATGCGCGGACTTCGCTGACCGCGGGAATCCTGCCGGCGAAATCGAGATAAACACGGCGGAGGAATTCGGCATCGTCAGCCGGCGGAGCCGGCTGCACGTCCTGCGAGGTCCAATAGCGCTCGAAATAGGCATCGATCGTCCGGGTCAGTTGCTGCACGTCGCCCGCTGGCGTCTCGGTCGAGGCCCCTGGAGATCCCGCCCCGCGCAGCCCCTGGCCGACGGCCAGCGCAGCCGCGGCCCAATAAATTCCGCCGGCCAAAACGAACCAACAACGGGCCCTGTGCGACGAATACTGACCGGAGTGCTTCGCGGTCATTGCCGATGCTCCGCCCCAGGGAATCCGACTCTTGGCAGCGCCATCCACAACCAGGATTGTAACACTGAATCGTCGGGCAGCCAGCGAATTATGCCCGAAGCGGCCTACTCCATGCGACTCTGCAAACCTGCGGCGGGACGGGCCGAATCATTTGCTTTGGTTTGTGCGGGCGGACTAGAATCAAGCGCGCTGTGCCTGTCGCCCACGCCCTTCGCGAAGAGTGCTCTCCGGTCGAACACCATGACGATCACCGCCACACTCTGCGCTCATCCCGATCCGCCTCGCCAAACTGGCGGGCGCGATGGCCGCTGCCGGCGACTGACGTCGATCTTGATCGCAGGGCTCGTGCTGTTGGCCGCCGAGCAGGGCGCGATATGGGCACAGGTGCCGGCCGCGGCTGTCGTGGAGTTGGACGAAGACCCCGGCGGCGACACGGAGCCAAAACACCCCTTTGTGCTGCCGGCTGCCAAAGCCGACTCTCTCGAAGCCTTGCAGGACTTCCGCCGGGCCGTGGGCAAGGGCACCTGGGAAGCGGCGTTCAAGCAATTGGACAAGCTGACCTCCGACACGGCCGCGGGCCTGGTGCCGGCCAAAGACGGTTTGAAGGTCCCGCTGCATGCCGCGCTAGCCGACGACCTGGCGCAGATTAAGCCCCGCCGGCAAGGCCGCTTATCGGCTATTTCACGATGCTCAGGCGAAATTGCTCTGGGAGCAAGCGCACCGCCAGACCGGAACCGCAGAGATGGCAACGCTCTCGCGGTTGGCGACGCTCGATCTGATTACGTCGGTCGGCGATCTGGCGTCCGACCGGTTGGGCGAACTGCTCTTCGAGCAAGGCGACATGATCGGTGCCGTCGACGCCTGGCAGCGCATATTGACCCATCGGCCGGACAGCAGCCTGTCTCGTGCTGCTGCTGGCTAAGATTGGCGTGGCGCTCGGGCATGCTGCTCGCTGGGGTGAGCTATCAGCCGTCGCCGAGCAGCTCGACCAGCGGCACGCGGGCGAATCGGTCGTGCTTGGCGGCGAGCGGGTCGAGGCTGCGAAGTACATCGCGATGTTGCTCGAAGGGCGCGACGGCGGCCAAACTCCCGACGAGCTGGGCGCGGTGCCCGACCTGTTGCTGCCCGGCGACAACACGGCGGCCTGGCAATTTCGATTCGAGGCCAGCACGTCCAAGCAACACCCGCGAATTCGCCGCTTCAATCCCTGGGCGATGCAGGAAGCACAGAACCTGGAGATGGTGATGCCGGCGGAATTGCAGGGCAATTCGCTGTACGCGAATTGGCTGGGTTGCGATTTTGCCCTCGATCTGGAAAGCGGCAAGCTGCGCCGCGCAACGGGCGGTTTCACGACGTCGAGCAGGCCATGCGGCAGGGCAACTGGTTCGCGGCCGATCGCTTTGCGCTCTGCATGCGCAGCGACCAACTTTGGCTGTTGACCGGCTCGCAGTCCCAGCAGCCGGCCGGTGGCCGCCGCATGCAGATGCAGGCGGGCGGGGACATGCAATGGATGCGACGCGATCCGGCCAGCGGAAAAGAGCTGTTCAGCAGCAAGCAGTCGGCGGAGCTTTCCCAGTACGTCCCGTTTGGCTCGCTCTGGCCGGAAGGCAATATCCTCTACTTGACCGCCTACAAAGAAAATCAGCCCACCGAGCTGTATGCGCTGGCGGTCAAGGTAAGCACCGGCCACTTGCAGTGGGCCACTCCGGTCGGCACCTATCAATTCACCCAACAGCAAAACGGCCAGCGCCTCCACCCAGCCCACCCTGCTGGTGGCGGTGCGCGGTTGTACGTCGATTCGCAGGCCGGCGGACTCGTGGAACTCGAGGCCGCGACCGGCAAAATCCGCTGGGCCTATACCTATCCTTCGCAAGCTGCCGAAACGCAGCAGCGCTGGTACGGCGGGCCAGTTTCATCGACGTTCAATCCCAGCCCGCCGCTGGAAAGCGGTGGACTGTTGCTGGCCAAGGGCATGCAATCGCCGAGACTCTCGGCCCTGACGCTCGACGTGCCGGCCGTCGCCTGGAAACGGGCCGTGCCCGCCAATGCGCTGCTGGCCGGAGTCGACAAACAGCGCATCTATCTGGCCGGCGAGGAAGTGCTGGCCTTTGACCGCAAGACGCAGGAGCTAGCCTGGTCCAACCGTCTGCCGGGCGGCACCACCTGGATCCGGCCTTGGATCACTCGGAACCGGTACTACCAGTTCACGCCGCGCGGCGTCTACGAGCTCGACAAGCAGACCGGCAACGTGCTGCGTCTGTTTCGCGGCGCGGACCTCGACTCTTCGGGCGGAGCGATCCTGGCCACGCCGAAATTGTTGATCACCGTCTCCAACCACGCGATCACGGCTTACCGTCTCGACACGCCGCCGGCCGGGCAAACGGTTGGCTCCGCGGGACAGTGATCTGCCCAAGCGAGGAATCTGCCATGAAACGTGTCGCTGTGCCTGATGGGTCCATGCCTCGCCGGCCTGCTGGCTTTGATGTCGATCGCCGCCGGCCCGCGCCGTGGCCGAAGAGGGGATCCTGGTCAGCGGCACGGGCGAAGCCCTGGTGAAGCCGAACCAGTTGGAGATCTACCTGACCGCCTCCGGCGAGGCGGAACTGGGCGCCGACGCCGTCGTCAAGTATCAACAGGCCGTGAGTCGAACGCTGGAGGCATTCGACGGATTGAAATTCCAGAACTTGAAACTGGAGCCCCGCGGACTGGGCGTCGCCACGTCCGGCATGACGCCGGCTGCGGCCGCACGGCTGGGCATGGAACCCGGCCAAACGCCGGGCGGGCAGGTCGTGCTCTCGCGGAGTTGCGCTTGCTGGTCGGCGGCATCGATAAACTCTCGGACGACGAATTGATCAAACTGGCCAGCAAACTCCTCGACACCGTGCGCGATATGGGCATCCACGCCAGTGCCGCCGAAAATTCCGCGGCGATGGAGGAATTGGCCGCCCAGCAGGGCCCTCAGCCGGCCGTGCAATTCGTGGCCGACAACGTGGAAAAGCCGCGAACAGGCCTTCAAGCAAGCCTTCGAACTGCGCCCGCGACCGGGCCCAGCGGCTGGCCGCCATCAGCGGCGTAAAACTCGGGGAAGTGAAATCTGTCGAAGAGCTTCGAGAGGGTGCCGGCAACGACGACGTGCAGGAAGTCTATCTGGCGGCTGTGTACGGGTCGTCCGGTCAAACCCGCCGCGGCGACACGCGCGTTTCCAGCTCGAAATTCCAGGAAATTCCCGTTGTCGTCACTCTGCGGGTCCGTTTCGCGATTGTTCCAGGAGCCAAATAATGTCCCATTCGCTTGCGAAATTCTTGCCGGCTTGCGCGCTGCTGGCGGCAACAGGACCAGCCGCTTGGGCTCAGTCCGAAGCCGCCACGGCTGCAAAGCCCGCGGCCGCCGGCATTTCGGTCTCGGGGGTGGGCACCGCCAAAGGACGCCCCGACCGGGTGCGGATCGACGTCCGCGTGCAGGGCAAAGCCGAGATCACGGACGACTGGCTGGTGAAGTATCGCGATGCGCCGCCGCCTGATCGAGGCCCTCGACAAACTCAAGCTCGAAAACCTGCGGACCCAGGAGCAGTCGGTGGCCCTGGCCACCGGAGTCAGCCAGGCCGCCTATCAGGCCATGGTGAACGGCATGGCCACGCAGGGCGACTCGTCGAACCCCATCGAAGTCTCGGGCAACTTACAGGTCGAACTAACGAACCTCAATCAGTTGTCGCCGGAAGACGTTTTGAAAACCGTGGGCAAAGTGCTCGATACGATCAAGGATGCCGGCGGCGGGACTGGGCCCCTCGTCGAACGAGGCCATGATGGCCATGCGATACGGGCGCATGCCAAACGGAAGCAGCGTGAAGTTCGTGCTGGGCGATTTCAAGCGCCTGCGCGAGCAGGCCTACGAGCAGGCGGTCGAAGATGCCCGCACCCGCGGTGGCCGCCTGGCAAAGCTGAGCGGCGTGAAACTGGGGCCGGTTGTCGCCGTGCAGGAGGTGCAAGTCGCCGGCGACGTGGCGGAATCGACGGCTCAGCGGCTTCCCTGGTACTGGGCCGAGACCACGGAAACCCCAAAGGAACCCGATGAGATTTCCGCCGATACGCTGGGCGACGTTCCGGTGACCGTCCGGCTGACCGTCCGATTCGAGATTCCCGAGCAGGCCGGCGGCGCGTCGAGAGGCAATGCGAATTAGGCACTTCATGAGCACGCCGCGCACGGAAAACAAGTGGCTGGCCCAGCGAACGGCGCTGCGATTGCGCTTGGCCGCGATGCTGCCCAGGGACAGTTCCGACCGGCGGTTGCTGGCTGGCCGCCCTGTGCTGTGTGGCCTTGATTTGCCCGGCCCCAATGCACGCGGCTGACGAGGTGTTGCCGAAGCACGTGAACCGCGAAACACTCAAGGCGGTGCGCGACGGTCTGGATTACCTGGCTCGCACGCAAGCCGGCGACGGTGGCTGGCACGATACCGAGGCGGACGGGCCTACCCGACGGCCGTTTCGGCGCTGGCCGGCCTGGCGCTGCTGGCCAGTGGCAATACGCCTACTCGCGGGCGCGATGCCCCGCAAGTGCAGCAAGCCACCGAGTTCCTGTTCAGTTGCTCGACCAAGAGCGGCCTGCTCACGGGCCAGGACGAGGATTCCGGCCAGCCGATGCACGGGCACGGCTTCGCGCTGTTGTTTCTGGCCTCGGTCTACGGCATGGAATCGAAGCCGTCGTTGCGCCGCACGTCCGAAGCCGTCAAGAAGGGAGTGCAGCTCACCGCCCGCGGGCAAAGCCCGGCCGGCGGCTGGACTACATCCCCGGCAGCGGCGACGAAGGCTCGGTCACGGTGACGCAAGTGCAGGCGCCTGCGCGCGGCGCACAATGCCGGCTTCCTGGTTCCCCGCGGCACCATCGAAGAAGCGGTCCGCTATATCGAACGCTGCAGTACGCCGGAAGGCGGAATCTGCTATTCGCTGGGCTCCGGCGGCGGCCGCGGCTGGCCATCTCGGCCGCCGCCGTCGCCACGCTGTACAACGCCGGCGAATACGACGCGCCGGTCGCCAACCGCTGCCTGGATTACGTCTGGCGCGAATTCAAATTTGCACGACGACTGGAGCAAGGGAGCGGCCACGACTACTACTCGCACTTGTACGCGTCGCAGGCGTTTCTACATGTCGGGCGACAAGTATTGGGACGAGTATTTCCCGGCCACGCGCGATCAACTGCTGAAGATGCAAAACAAGGAAGACGGTTCCTGGGACGGCGACGGCATCGGCAAGACCTACGGCACCGCCATCGCCCTGATCATCCTGCAACTGCCGTATAAGTATCTGCCCGTTTATCAACGCTAAGCTCCCGAGGCCTATCGCTGATGGAATCCAGCCGCAATCGCTTCCGCGCCGACGAAGCCGACCTGTCCGCTTTGGCTCGAGCTGAAACAAGCCCACGACAGCCTGCGCCAGCAGATCGCCCGCGTCGTCGTCGGCCAGGACGCAAGTGATCGATCAATTGATGATCGGCATCTTCGCCCGCGGGCATTGCATCCTGGAGGGCGTGCCGGGTCTGGCCAAGACACTGATGGTCAGCACGCTGGCCGAATGCCTGTCGCTGAAATTCAACCGCATCCAGTTCACGCCGGACCTGATGCCCAGCGACATCACGGGCACCGAAGTGCTGCAAGAAGACCGCGCGACCGGCGCGCGGCAGTTGCGCTACGTTCCCGGTCCGATCTTCGCCAACATCGTGCTGGCCGACGAAATCAACCGCACGCCGCCCAAAACCCAGGCGGCGCTGCTGGAGGTCGATGCAGGAGCGGCAGGTTTCGTCCGGCGGCACGCGCCACGCGCTGCCCGATCCGTTCTTCGTGCTGGCCACGCAAAACCCGATCGAGCAGGAAGGGACCTATCCGCTGCCCGAAGCCCAGCTCGACCGGTTCTTGTTCAAGGTGTTCGTCGGCTATCCGAGTCCGGACGAAGAACGGCAGATCTACCGGCGGACGACCGGCTCGGCCGTGGAAAAAGTGGAGAAAGTGCTGCACGGCGACGAGATTCCCGGCTTGCAGGAACTGGTCCGCCGCATCCCGATTTCCGATCACCGATCGACTACGCAATGGCGCTGGTCCGCGCGACGCGCGTGGGCGGCGAGGGGCCGGCCTACATCTCGAAGTGGATCGCCTGGGGGGCCGGGCCGCGGGCCGGCCAGGGACTCGTGCTGGCCGCCAAGGCCCGGGCCGCACTGGCGGGCCGCACGTCGGCCACGATCGACGATATCCGCAACGTTGCCCCGGCTGTGCTCAGACACCGCCTGGTGACGACGTACGCTGCCCAGGCCGAAGGGCAAACTCCCGACACGATCATCGCGGCGCTGCTCCGCGACATCCCGGCTCGAACAGGAGTTGACCGCCTCGATGGGCAAGTCTCCCAAGTACTCCGATCCTGAGGTCTTGGCCCGGATCGCCGGCCTGATGCTGCGCGCGCGGCAAGTCGTCGAAGGCTCGATCTCCGGGCTGCACCGCAGCCCATTCCACGGCTTCAACGTCGAGTTTGCCGAGTACCGCGAGTATTCGCCGGGGGACGATCTGCGCCGGCTCGACTGGCGGGTGCTCGGCCGCACCGATCGCTACTACATCAAGCAATACGAGGAAGAGAGCAACCTGCGGGCGACGCTTGTGATGGACTCGAGCGCGTCGATGCGCTACGGCTCGGGGCCCATGACGAAGTTCGACTACGCCGCCACCGTGGCGGCCGCGCTGGCCACACTTTTGATCGGCCAGCAGGATCCCGTGGGCCTGGCCCTGTTCGACCGCGAGCTGCATCCGTTTCTGCCGCCGGCCGCCACACAGGCGCACCTGGTGCAGATCGTGGGCCGCTTGGAAAACGCCCGGCCGGACCGCGAAACCCGGCTCGGGCCGATGCTTGGATTGCTGGCCGATCAGATCCGGCAGCGCGGCCTGGTGATCGTCATCTCGGATTTGCTGACCGACTTGCCTGCGTTCTACGATGGTTTGGCGCGGTTGCAATACCGCGGGCACGAGATCCTTGTCATCCAGGTGCTCGACAAGGACGAACTGGAACTGCCCTTTGGCGATCTCGTGCTGTTCCGCGATATCGAGGGCAACGAGGAGCTGTTCGCCGAACCGTGGGCGTTTCGCAAGGCCTATGTCGCGGCAATGCAGGCCTTTCTCGACGAGACGCGCGACGGCTTGCGGCGAACGCGGGATCGACCACCTGCTGTTGCGCACCGACGAAGACCTGAGCACCGCGCTCAGCTATTACTTGCACGCCCGCGAGCGCTCGGCCCACTTGCGGTATGGAAAATAAGTCATGCAGAGCCTGACCTTCCTCAATGCGCCGCTCTTGTGGGGACTGGCTCTGGCGTCGATTCCGCTGATCCTCCACTTGCTCTTTCGCCGCAAATTCCGCCGCGTCGACTGGGCGCCGATGCACTACCTGAAACTATCGGTCCAACGTAATCGGCGGCGGGTGCGGCTCGAACAGCTCCTGCTGCTATTGCTCCGCACGGCGGCCATCCTGCTGCTGTTTGCACTGGTGGCCCGGCCCGTCCTGCACGCCTCGGGTCTGTCCCGCTGGCTGACGGGCCGTAGCCGCGCCAGCCAGATCCTGGTCATCGACGATTCGCTCAGCATGGGCTACGTGGTCGGGGGACATTCGGCGCTGGACGCGGCCAAGGAGCTGGCCGAGTCGATCGTGAGGCAGATTGGCCCCAGCGACCACCTGACGCTGGTCGTGGCCTCGCAAACCGGTACGCCGCTGCTGCGCGAAGTCGAACTGGTCGACGCCAAGCATGCGCTCCGTTTGATCGAGCCACTCCGGTCTGTCGACAGTTTCGTATCCTGGGAGTCGGTCGCCGCCGGCATCGACTCGCTGCTGGCCACCAGCACCTTTCCCATTCGCGAAGTGACGTTGATCACCGATTTGCGACAGGCCGGTTGGCAGCACGACCTGAGCGAGTTGGGCAACCGCTGGGCGGCCGGTCGCGTTCGACTGCGCGTATTCGACGTCGGCATTGCGCAGACGGAAAACATCGCCGTGACGGCGCTGGAACCAGTCGAGAACGTGGCCTTGGCGAATAACCCCACCGATTGGGCGGCGGCGATCCACAACGGAACCGGGCAAGAGCTCAGCACAGCGGAAGCCAATTTCCTGGTCGACGGCAAACCGACGCTGGTGCGATTACCCGTCATTCCCGCGGGCGAGACGGCCCGAGTGCCCCTCTCGGCCACGTTTGCCGAACCCGGGTTGCACCACGTCGCCTTGCAGCTCGCGGCCGACGCGCCTGCGCGGCGATAACAACGCCTGGAGCGTGGTCAACGTGCTCGACGCGTTGCAGGTGCTGCTGGTCGACGGCGAACCTTCGACCGAACCTTTGGGTGGCGAAACGGATTTTCTGGCCGTGGCCTTTTCGTTGGGGGCCAGCGATGCCGATGCCTTTCGGGTCGAGATCGCCACGGACTCCCAGGCCGATTTTCTGACGGCCGCCAACCCACAGTTGATCGTGCTGGCGAACGTCGCCAGTCTGACCCCGGCCCAGGCGCAGTGCTTGCAGCGGCTGGTCGCCTCGGGCGTGGGCCTGATGATTTTCGCCGGCGAACAGATCGACCCCGACAACTACAACCAGGTGCTCTTTCGCGAGGGAGCCGGGCTGCTGCCGGCCGCGATCGACAGCATCGAAGATCAGGAAGTGCTCGGCTTGACGCTTGAGGACGAGACCGCCAGCCCGCTGGCGGCGCTTGGGCAGTTGAACCCAGCCGTGCTGTCGCGGATCAAGATTCGCAAGTTTCTGCGGCTGAAGCTGCCGGCCACGTTGCCCGCCGGCGTGCGGGTGCTGGCGCGCTGGAACGATCCGGCCGGATCGCCGGCGGCGATCGAAAAAGCAGTCGGCCGGGGCCGCGTGCTGCTCTGGAGCGTGACGGCCGACAAGGCCTGGAGCGATTGGCCCAAAGACCCGAGCTACGTCCTGGCGATGCGCGAGGCGGCGAAAGCCCTGGTTCGCAGCGACGCCCAAACGCACAACCTTGTGGCCGGCGAGGCGATCCGCCGACAGGTCTCGGCGACGCATGCCATCAGCCATGCCGAAGCGGAACTGCCCGACGCCGAGCGACCGCAGCCATTGGCAATCGAAGCGACGGAACCCGGGCAGGCCGACGCCGGACGATCGCTCGTTTGCGCGGACACGCGCCGCGCTGGCCTCTACAAGCTGCAGTGGCAGGATGCGCAGGCCGGCGCCGGCACCGACCTGTTTGCCGTGAATCCGGACGTGCGCGAGAGCGCACTGGCGCGGATCGCCGACGACGATCTGCGAAAACTTTGGGGGGCCGGGCGCCGAAGTCATCCACGTCGGGGCGGCCGCGGATGCGCCGGCCGCGGCCGAGGGACAGGAAATCTGGCGCACTTCTGGCGCTGGGTTTATTGGGGCTGCTGGTGCTGGAGACTTGCGTGGCCACATGGGCCGGGCGTCAGCACTGAAATAGCGAGAGCCTGTTGGCACTTCATGACCGAATTCTTCCATTGGCTGCTGGGCATTAACGAGTCTCCGGACCTGATCGACGGGGGCTCCTGGGCCGTTCGTTGCCAGGCCCTGCCCGAGGGACTGCGGGCCGTCGTGCTCGTGGCTTGCGGCTGCGCGGCCATTTGGGGCGTATGGTGGCTATACCGGCTCGAAGGCGCTCGATCGGTACGGCCACGCGGTGGCTGCTCGTCGGCCTGCGGCTGGCGGCTTTGGCCTGCGTGGCCGGAATGCTCGTCGAACTGGTCCTGGTGATTACCAAGCGGGAGCTCGTCCCGTCGCGCTTGCTGGTGTTGGTCGACGATTCGGCCAGCATGAGTCTCAAAGACCCGTATGCCGACTCGGCCGTGCCCGACGGACCGGCCCGAACGGTTGCGCTCGACGGCAAAAGGCTTTCCACGGAACAATTGCGCGGGCAGACTCGCAGCGAGTTGGTGCGCTACGCACTGGGCGAACTTTCGGCGCCGCTGGCCGAGGACCGGCAAGTGGTCACCTATCGGTTTGCCAGCGATCTTCAGGACTTGGGTTCCCAGGGCTTGGACGCCCTGGCGCCACGGGGACGGCGACGGCGCTGGAGACGCACTGGCGCGGCGCTGGCGGCGCATCGCGGACAGCCGCTGGCCGGCGTGTTGATCGTCAGCGACGGCCAGTCTAACTCGGGCGCGGACGCCCGCAAGATCGCCGCGGCGGCCGGTCGAGACGGCGTCGTGATCCAGGCGTTGGCAATCGGCACGGAACAAGGCCCGAGCAACTGCGCGGCTGGTCGACATCGAAGCCAGCCCGGTGGTTTTCGTGCGCGATCCGACCGAGATCGCGGTGTTATACGAGTCGCGGGGGCTGGAGGGCAAAGCGGGGGCGATTCAGCTTGAAATGCGGCACGACGCCGCCTGGACGGAATTGGGACGCGACGACGTTGTGTTCGCCGCCGACTCGGTGCTGGGTCGGGCGACGTTCAAATTCACGCCCGAAGCCACCGGGCAATACGAATTTCGGGCTACGATTGTCGATGCCGGCCCCGAGCTGACCGACGCCGACAACGTGGCTGCCAAACTCGTCAAAGCGGTCCGACAACGGGTGCGAGCGCTGTTGGTGGCCGGCTACCCGGCGCCGGAAGTGCAGTTTTTGCGCAATGCGCTGCTGCGCGATTCGGCCATCGAGTTCGCCTCGTGGCTGCAATCGGCCAGCGAAGGATACGAACAAAGCGGGCATCGGCCCATTCGCCGGCCTCCCGCGAACCTGCAAGAGCTATCGCAGTACGACGTCGTGATTTTGTTCGACCCGGACATGCGGGCCTTGGGGTCGGACTGGTCGGAGATGCTGCAAAAGTTCGTCGGTTCGGCCGGCGGCGGATTGATCTTCGTGGCCGGCGAACTGAGTGCGCAGCAACTGCTGGCCTCGGGCAGCGATGCGCCGGGCCCCGGCGGCGTCGACAATACGTGGATGAAAGTGCTGCCTGTCGTTTCCGACCCGGGCTTGTATCAAACCAGTGCCGACGTGCAGCTCAGCTCGCGCGAGAGCTGGACGCTCGAGCTGACGCCGGAGGGGCAGACCGATTCGATCTTCCGCTTCGCGGAGGATGCCGGAAAAAATCGCGAGATCCTGGCCAGTTTGCCGGGCATGTTCTGGCATTGCCCGGTGACGCGCGCCAAGCCGGGGGCCAGCGTGCTGGCCGTCCACGGCGATCCGCGGATGCGCAATGCGTTCGGCCGGCACGTGCTGCTGGCCACGCAGCGCTACGGTCCGGGCCAGACGGTGTTCATCGGTTTCGACAGCACCTACCGCTGGCGATATCTACACGAAGCGTATTTCGACGGATTTTGGGCCCGGCTCGTCGATCGTGTCGGCCGCAGCAAAGCGCTCGGCGGACGTTATCCGTTCGTGCTGTCGACCGACAAGTCGGCCTATCAGCCGGGGGACCGGGTTGTGCTGCGGGCCGAGTGGATTCAAGCGGCGGCCGAATCGATGGCGCCGACGGAGCTCAAGGGCGAGGTCGAGGGCCCCGACGGTCAGCCGGTCGCCATCGAGTTGGAGCCGGTGGCCGACAAAGAGGGCATGCTCTCGACCACGATTCCGGTCGACGAACCTGGCCCGTACCTGGTGCGGATGACGCCGTCCAGCCAGATCGGCGAAGAGTCGGCCTTGCGGCCGGCCACGCTCACGTTTCGCGTGCAGCCGCGGAGCCAGGAAATGGACAAACCGGCGCTCGATCGGGCCCTTTTGGACGATGTGACCCGGGCCGCCGGCGGCCGGGTGTTCACGTTGGCCGAATTGGGCGATCTGCCGGCCGCCTTCAAGATCAAGCGCGTTGAGCGAGTGCTCGAATACCGTGACGAACTGTGGGATGCCCCGCTGCTGTTTGGATTGTTGGTCGTGCTGTTGACCAGCGAATGGGTACTCAGAAAGTGGAGCCGAATGGCGTAGAAGCGCCTGCGATAGAATGGTCTGGCACGCGGTGGATGAACGAGTGGTCGGGTTGATCCCCCCGGTTTCTGGATCAAGAAACAGTCGAATCTTGCGTCCGAGTTTGTTGCCGTAGCAACCGTAAAAGATCGATTGATGATCGCAACTTTGCAGTCCAATCACGCCGCAGCGCCTCCTCCAGCGCAAAGCCGCAGCGGAAGGCCATTTCTCGCCGCTTGACCAGCCTGCGGCGTTCGATTCGGCGGCAACTCTTGATCGCCGGACTGCGCGGACCCTGGAGTTGTTGGTTGCGCTCGTGGTCTGTAGCGTGCTGGTCGATCGCTGGCTGCGGTTGGAATTGTCGAGCCGCCTGGCGCTCGGTTTGGCGGCCCTGGCGGCGGTTGGCGCTCTCGGCTGCGCTGGGTCGCCTGTCCACTTCGGCTTCGATTGGCGGACCTGGATCTGGCCGAATTGGTCGAGCGCCGGCGACCTGGCGTAGGACAACGCATTGCCGACGTGTTGCAATTGCCCGATCTGCTTGCCACACCGCAGTTCGCTTCGGCCGAGCTCGTCGATGCGGCGATCGCCGATCATGCCCTGCGCTCGACCGGTTCGATTTCCAATCGCTGATCGATGCGCGTCGCGGCCGGCGCAATCTGGCGCTGCTCGCCGGCTTGCTTGTCGTCCCCTTGCTGTGCGCGGTCGCCTGGCCGCACTCGGCCTCGATCTGGGCTCGACGCTGGCTCCTGGCCGACAACGTCCGCTGGCCGCAGGCCAACTACCTGGCCTTGGTGGGCCTGGCCGACGGCAATCGCCTGCTCACCGCCCGGGGTGACGGCCTGGTGCTGCAACTTACGGCCGCGCCGGATTTTCAGCCGGTCGAATGGGGTTGGCTGCTTGCCGGTCGTGGCGAGCCGCTGCTGGTCGAAGGCCAGGAGCCTCCCCGGTGCGTCGTGCCCGAGCAGGTGAGCGTCCGTTATCGATTCGTCGGCGGCCCGAGCAAGCAAGGCAATTTCACGCATTTCGAGGGGGCCGACTTTCGCTATGAGTTGCCGCCGCTGGTCGAGCCGGTCGAGTTGATGATTGCAGGGGGCGACGATTGGTTTGGACCGGTGCTCATCGAGCCGATCGACCGCCCGGCCTTGACCGAGCTGAAGTTGATCTCGCACCCGCCCGGCACCGAGGCAGTCGACGTTCACGTGATTGGCGCGGCCGACGAACCGCTCATGTTCCTGGAAGAGACTGGGCTGGAATTGCAACTCATGGCGACCGAAGCACTGAGCCGCGCGGAGGTTCAGACTAAGGACGAAGCCCCCGAAGCGCTCGAACCGCTCGACGAGCGGACATTCCGTCTCCGCTGGACAATGGCCCAGCCGCGGACGCTCGAACTGCGGCTGGTCTCGGCCGTCAGCGGACTGGTTTCGCGGCCCTATTTTATCACGGTCGGATTGCAGCACGATCGCGAGCCGCGATTGACGCTCCGGGCCAGCGGCGTGGGGCGCCGTGTGACGCCCCAGGCGCGCGTGCCCCTTTCGATCCACGCAACCGATGATTTTGGACTGGCCAGCCTGAGCCTGGAACTCGAGCGGACCGAACTGGCGGGCGACAAGCCGCAGACGACGAGCAAGAACTGGCAACTGGAAAACTTTGCCGACGAACAGGCCACGGCCCTGCCCGGCTCGGTCGACCGTGCGCCCGAGTTGCCGCTCGCGGATCAACTGCTCTCGCCGGGCATGTCGATTCGCGTGCGCGCAGCGGCCTGGACCGCTGCGCGCTGGGCGCCCACGAGGGTTATTCGCGCTGGCTGGGCTTTCAGATCGTGACGCCGGAGGAGCTGTTTTACGAAATCCTGATGCGGCAGCGCGAGCAGCGGACGAAATTCGCCGTGGCACTCGTTCAGCGCAAGCTCAGGCCGCGGCTCTGGAAAAGCTCGACAGCCTTGATGGCGTTCTGCCGCTGGTCCGCGTGCATCAGGCGATCGGGCGTCAGGTCTGGCAAGTGGCCGCCGCGCTGGACGGGACGTTGCGCGAGATGACGCTGAACGACCTGGGCAACCCCACAGCCCGGCGGTTGCTGTCCGAAAGCGTCATTCAACCACTGCGCGACCTGCACGACGGGCCGTTCGAGCAGCTACGCGGCCAATTGGAGCGATTGCGCGCCGGCGACGCGGTCGACGAGGCGGATCGCGATGCGGCTCTGCGAACCGAGCGCGAGATCGTCCGTTCGATGCAGCGGATTCTCGAGCAAATGTCGCAATGGGAGAGCTTTATCGACGTCGTCAACCAATTGCGGCATATTCTCAAGCTGCAAGGCGAGTTGAAGGCCATCACGGAACAAGCGCAGAAGAAGCAAGCCGACCAGTTGTTCGACGAGTAACGGAAAAGGATTGCAGATACGGACGGCCGCGCAGCCTTGCGATTTGACAGCCAAGGCGGCCAGTCCTAAAACGGCGGTTGGGCCAGGCGGGCCAAAGAGCGAAAATCCCCAGGAGATCGTGCCATGCAGTTCGATCTGCCCGAGCGAAGGATGCGGTTGTCACGCAGGGCCGCCAGCGCGGCGTTCGGAGCCAGCCTGCTGCTGGGCCTGTCCGCCGGTGGTCCGCTGCGGGCCGACGAGTCGCCGCAGGCCACGAAAATTGCGCCCGCAGACGCAAAACCCGCCGAGGGCTCGAAAGGCGAAACACCGGCAAGCGGCGCAACGCAGGCCGAGAGCAAGCCCGTTTCGGCGGCCGCGCAGCTCGAATTCCAACAGGCGAAAGTCTCGGCCGAAATGACCGAGCTCGAACAGCGGATGTTTCGCTTGTCCGAGACGCTTAAGCCGCTCGAGCCGGAAAACGCGTCGCGATTGATGCTGGGCGTGAAGTTCGCCCGCGAAGAGTTGATCGTCTATCAGATGAAGCAGATCCAGGAACAAATGCGGGCTGCCAGCCTGGCCGAATCGGTGATCGAGCAGAAGCAATTGCTTTCCAAGCTCGAACGGCTGGAACAATTGCTGCTGTCCGCCGATCTCGACTTTCAAATGCGACTCGAGCGGTTGCGGCAGATTCGAGAAGTCCTGCGCCGGCTCGACTCGGTCATCCGCGAGGAAGATCGGGAACGCAAGCTGTCCGAGCAGGCCGCGCTCAAAGCGTCGCGCGCGGAGGAAGCCGAAAAACGCGCAGCCGGCATCCAGCAGTTGATCGAGCGCCAAATGGCGCACATCGACGAGCTCGAATCGCTGGCCCCGGACCCGGGCGCAGGCAAACCGGCAGCCGACAGCCCGAGAGCCAGGTTGATCGCCGAGCAGTCCAAAACCCGTGCGGCCACGGCGGAACTGACGCCGGCCGAGCAGCAGCCCAGAGCGGAAGAGTTGTCGCCGTCGACAAAGCCTTTGCTCGAAGCCCAGCGGCAGATGCTCTCTGCCGAAGAAAGGCTGGCCGGCGAAAAATCGGAACCGGCCAACCCGCCCATGCAAGCCGCGCTCGCCGCGCTGCGCAAAGCTCTCGACGAGAGTCGGTCGGAAGCAGAAAAGCTGCGAGCAGAACTGGTAGCCGAACGGTTCGCCGCGATGGCCAAGGATCAGTCGGGCAACCGGCGGTCGACCGAGTCGATCAGCGAAATGGTCCGCGGACTGGGCTCGAGTGGCTCGGGTGCGTTGGGCGAACTGGTCAAGGCCGGCGGCAGCATGTCGAAAGCCGAGGCCGACCTGGCCGCGCGCGAGGCCGCGCCCGCCGGCGAGCAGCAGCAGCAGGCCTTGGCCGCGCTCAAGTACGCCCGCGAGCAATTGGCCGCCGAAGCCGAGCGGTTGCAGGAGCAATTGCGTGCCGAAGTCAAGAAACGCACTGTGGAAGGTCTGCTGCTGATGCTCGAACAGCAGGTGATGGTCCGCGAGGCCACCCAATCGCTTTCCAAGCGCGCCAGCCAGGGCTCGCGACAAGCGCAAGCTTCGGTCGTCGGTTTATCCAAGTCCGAGGGCAAGATCATCGCCCTGGCCGACGAATTGATCACGCTGGTCGAGGAGACCGAGTTTGGCATTGCACTGCCCGCCGCACTGCGCGTCGTCCGCGACGAAATGGAGCGCGTGCAGACCGCGCTGGCCAGGTCGGAGGCCGGCGAAGACGTGATCGCCGACGAAGAGCGGATCGAAGCCGATTTGCAGAGCTTGCTCGATGCCATGAAGCAAATGCCGGCTGCCGGCAAAGGCGATGGCGGCAAGAACGGCAATCGCCAAGACCAGGAGCGCGAATTGAACCGCTTGATCGCCGAACTGAAAATGGTGCGGCTGCTCGAGACCCGGGTGCATCAGGACACGGCCGACACCGACCGCGAGCGCTCCGACGCGCCGGCAGTTTCGGCTAAACTACGTCGCCAAATCGACGCCTTGAGTGGCCGGCAAGAGGATATTCGCGACGTGACCGAAAGACTGGCCACCGAGCGCGATCTGAATCAGCCGTAGACTCGAATAGCCCGGAAAAAAACGCCGTTTGCCGCGGGCGACGATTGTCACAATCCAAGGACAAAGCCATGCCAGCCAACCTTCGCAAGGTCGCGATCGCCACAATTGCCGTCTGCCTGCTCGTTACCGCCGGAGTCTCGGCCCAGGACGAGGCGGATTCGAATCCGCTGTTGGAGATCGCGGCCGACATGAATTCGGCGGCGACGCAGTTGGGCAAGCTGCACACTGGCCGCCCGACTCAAGACCCGCAGCAGAGCGCGCTCAAGAAACTCGACGCCCTGATTGCCGAGCTGGAAAAACAGCAAAGAGCCGCTCGGGGTGGTTCGGTCAATCCCAACCCCACCAGGCCTGCGGCTGATTCGGTCATCCGCAGCGGGCCGGGGGGCATGGGCAAGCTGCACGCGGAGCGCCGCGACGGCAAACAATGGGGCGAGTTGCCGGCCAAGGAGCGCGAGCGGATCCTGCAGTCGCTCCAGGAGGGCTTTCCCAGCCATTACCAGAAGATCCTCGAGCGTTACTTCACCCGGCTGGCCGATGAAAAAGCGCTAAGCGATGCGGATTCGCCGGCAGACGTCGCCAAGCCGGTCCCGGCGCCCGTCACGCCGGTTGACAATGTGCCGCCGGTCGACAAAGCGGCGCGAGCGATCGAGGCGGCTGCACCGTCAAAGGACAAACCATGACATCGCTCGCAAGCATCTGGCTGAGTGTTGCGCTGTGCGGACAAGTGTTCTTCGCGGTGCAGTTGCAGCCCGGGCGGCCCGTGGCTATGCCTCAAGCGCAGCCGACCGCGGCGAAGTCGGACGAACTGGCATATCCGCGCGGCGCGGTATTCACGATCAACAACGATCGTTTCGACGGCCCGATTCTGTCGCTCGAATCCGGCCGACTTTCGATCGACAGCGATCCGCCCTGGACGTTGCCGCTGGACGAGGTCGAGCGCATCGAACTCGGTTCGCTCTCCGCGCCCACGGCGGCCTGGATCGGCCAGGAAAACCACGATGTCGCTCAATCCGGGGCGAATGCCGGGGCCAACGGAATCCAAGACATTCACTTGCAA
Source organism: uncultured Planctomycetia bacterium (assembly GCA_963699445.1). Lineage (GTDB taxonomy): Bacteria > Planctomycetota > Planctomycetia > Pirellulales > PALSA-1355 > CAWCAX01. The sequence goes on along the minus strand of CAVOTX010000005.1, from coordinate 655,104 downwards.
TGCCGGGGCCTGTCGCCCGCCCGCACGATTACTCAGGCGGTCGTCGCGGCCAGCATAGCCGGTGCGCCGCAGATCTGGATGCTCGAGCCGAGCAATACTCCCTTTTGGCGATTGGCCAGCGAGCGAGCCGTCGGCAGCGATACGGCGGACCTGTACTTGGAGCCCCCTGCGGCCGATTGCTTCGATCAGCCGTTCGACGTGACCTTGACGTTCGACGATAACCAGACGGTCAAACTGGGTGTCCGCGCCGCGACGCACACGGATGCCAAGCTCAAGGCCGGCGCCGTCGAGGCCGCGTCCGCTTCCAGTCCGGCGGCGGGGGCAGCCGGCGTGCTGTTGGCCGGCGACGAAACAATCCACGGCCAACTCTTGGGCGTGGAAAAGGAATCGCTGAAGCTCGCCGTGTGGTCGGGCCAGCGGGTGGATATCCCCTTGAGCGAAATTCGCGGCTGCTGGCTCGCCGGTCCCAACCCGGATGAACGGCGGAAGTTCGACGAGCGGCTGAAGGCCGGCGGCGCCAGCGATTGGGCGCTGATTATGGGACGCGACCAGTCGGTCGCCGCGGTCGAAGGGAATCTCGCCGGCGTGATCGATGGCAAACTCGAATTCGTCGTGGGCGGCGATACCCGCAAAGTCGCGATCGATCGCGTCCTGGGATTCGTGCTCGCCTCGCATCCGCCGCGGCCGGTTGCCGACACGTTCTACCAGGTGTTCCAGCTTAGCGACGGCGACAAGTTTGCCGGGCAGCTCACGAGCGTCGATCCGCAATCGATCGTTCTGCGGACGCTCTGGAATGGCGAACTGAAGCTGCCGCGGAGCAGCGTGCGGGCGATTACCTGCCGCAACGGCCGGGCCACGTATTTGTCGGATCTCGAGCCCTTGGCGGTCGAGGAGACGCCGTATTTCTCGCGCCCACTGACCTATCGCCGTGACGAAAGCCTGGACGGCGGACCATTGCTGTTGGGCGGCACGACGTACCGCAAGGGATTGGCTGTGCATTCGCGGTCGCGGCTGTCCTATTCGCTGGACGGGCGCGTATGAGAGCTTTCAGGCCCGGCTTGGTTTTGACGACGGTGCGCCCCCCGGCGGCGCGGTGGCTTGCCGCGTGCTGGTCGATGATCGCGAGCTGCTCGCGAACCCTGACTTGCGGTCCGACGCCGAACCGGTGACGCTCAAGCTCGACGTGAGCGGCGCCAAACAACTCACGCTGGAAATCGATTTCGGCCAGGGCCAGGACGTGGGCGACCGCGTGCTTTGGGCCGGCGCGAGAGTATTCCGACCAACGCCCAGTGTCACCGCGGTCGCTCCGGCCGCTCCGGACAACGGGGCCGATCCACAGGGGGACCGATGACCGATCGATTCAGATTTCATCCAGCGCTGCGAGCGGCGCTTGCCACGTTGACGCTGACCAGCGCGGCGGCGGCCGAGGATCCGCCGACCGACAAGCCCGAGGCGAAACCGGTCTTCGAGCTGCATCAGTGGGGCGTCTGGCTGGCGGATCCGGCCCTGGGCGACATCAATTCGCGGGAGCATTTTACGACCAGCCTGCCACTATCGGTGGAAACCACTCGACCGCGGCGAGTCAAAGGGGCGCAGACGACCGCGCCGATCAATGTGGTGACATTTCGCGGTCAGGCAGTGCCGGCAGTCGAGATCGATCTGCGCGTGCAGGGCGGCGCGCTACAGGGCTCTTGGCCGGCGGTGCAATCGAAGAACAACCGCTTCCGCTGGCTGGATTACCAGCTCGTGGCCGCCGCGCCCGACGGTGCAAACTGGACCGCCGCGCCGCCCGAGCATTGGTTCAGCAGCGCCCGACAAGACGCGGGCGCGCTCGTGCTGAGCAAAGGATCCCGGGCGGAAAAGTTCCTGACGTACGATTTCGAGACCAATTTCCCTGTGCCGCTCGTCGCTCGAGGGGGGGCCGGACGTCTACGACGTTCGCAGCACGGCCAGCTATCCGCTCCATGACGTGGTGCTGGTAGCCCCCGCCGACGGAGGTCGCCGGATCGGCTGGCTCGACACGTTGCCGGCAGCGCACGACAAGAAGCCGCTTGCCGCCGGCAATGCGGCCGATGCCAACGCCTCGGGCGACCATGCCGCTGTTGCGGCGGGGCAAGTGCCGGTTGCCGCGATTGCCGGCCAGGTGATCGTTGCCGGCGGGGCCGGCCGGGTCGTGTTTAGCACTTCGAACGCGGTGCAGCCGGCAGTTCCGAAAGCTCCCGCGGCAACGGCGGCTCCCGGCCCGGCCGTGCAGGTCGCGATGTCGCAGCCGCTGGCGGCCGGCAGCGACCCGTTGCGAGCCCAGTCGCAGGGAAAGCTCAGCCAGCGGCTTGTCGAAGCCGGTTTGGCGCAGCCAGAAGTCGACTTGCTGTTGTCGCTCTACGGTCCCGCTCTTTTTTCCGGTGAAGCGCTGGTGGTGGCTTGGCGCTTGCCACCCGGCGTGGTGGAGGAGCTCAATCCGCTCACGGTCGAGCCGGAGCCTTCCAAATCGGTGCGGGTGGTGATGGTGATCGGGCGCAACCTCGATCCGCAGATTAGCGTGGACTTGCAGAAGTTCGTCAATCAGCTCGGCAGCCGCAGTTATCAGGAGCGCGAGACCGCCGAGCAACGGCTGGGCGATTTCGGATCGCTGGCCTTTCCGGTGCTGCGGCAAGCGCTGGCCAACAGCGACCCGGAGATCGCATTCCGGGCCGAGCGGTTGCTGCTCGCTCAGCGGCAATCCATCGACGTGCCGGCCGCGGCCAAGTGACCGCAGCGCCGGATAAGCAAATCGCTCTCAATGCACTGCGGTGCGCGGGCTCACTTGGGAATGCGATGCACCGTGTACCAGGCCTCATTATGCACGAGGTTTTCGCCGCTCTCGGCGGTCAGCTTGCCGGCATTGATTTCGTAGACCATGCCAATCGGGTACGTCTCGACGGGCAGCGTAAGCACGATCGACTGCCGATCGGGAGCCAGCTCGGCCTGCTGGACCGGCACCGGGGTGACGTCGGCGTCCGGCGACCCGTAGTTACCGGTGTACAGATAATGATAGCGCCTCACGCGAAAGTCGTTCGGGCTCAGCCGGGTGTCGGCCGATAGCGGCATGGTGAACTTGAGCGAGAATCCCTTGCCGCCGGGGCGAATGTTGACCTCGCGGATCGCCAGCGGAGTGGTCCCCTGCCATTTCATCCGCGTCAGGCCGGTGGTCAGCGAGGCCATGTAGAGTTGATCGTCCGGCCCGAATTTCATCCGCACGCAGCCGTGTGGCTGATTGTCGACGAACCGGAAACAGGCGCCCTGATACTCGCCGTCGACTTTCTCCAGCGCCACGCGCAGGATGCCCGGATTGGCCCCGTATCCGACGTCGCCGACGAACATCTGATCGGCAAATGGCCCGAATTTGCCCGCGGTCTCGTCGCACACCGGCCCGCCGGCGCTGCGCGAAAGGCCATAGGGCAACCAGACGGAGCTGCGCCCGTCGGGATATTGTCCGGCGGGCAGGGCATCTTCCTTATATTCGGGATGCCCGTAGAAGCGCCCCGGCACGACGTGGGCCAACTTGCAACTTTGGATCCAATCTCCCTGATTATCGGTGTAGAAGATGTCGCCGCCCGGCCCGCGCACGATGCCGTTGGGCACGCGGCAGCCCTTGGCCACAACCTCTTGCCGGTCTGCCTCGAACGAGACCTTCATCACCGAACCGCGCCAGCGCCCCGGATTGACGTAGCCCGGGTTGGTCCAAAAATAACCGGTGTTGAGCGCGAACCACAGATTCTTCTGCCGATCGACCGCCAGCCCGAATGTGTATTCGTGCCAGCCTTTCGACAAACCCCAACCCGAGGCGACCGTGCGGAAATGATCGGCCCGGCCGTCGCCGTCGCGATCGACCAGTTCGGTGATTTCCGGCTTGGTGGCGACGAAAATCCGCCCGTCGACAATCGCCATTCCGATGGGATGATAAAGCCCCGAGGCAAAACGTTCCCAGCGAACCTGGTCGGGATGCTCGGCCGGCGGACGTGGCGTGCGATACACTTGTCCCTCGGTCATGGCGATGGCATACATCGAGCCGTCTGCGGCGAATTCGATGTCCGACGGTCGACATCCGTCGAACGGCAAGGGAATCATTTCCATGCGATATCCGGGCGAGGCGTCGGCCACCAGCGCGCCGGCGGCGGCCGTTGGCACACGATCGGCGTCGTCGGCCACCTTGATCCAATTCGCACCGTCGTGGGAAACGAGCACCTGGTAGCGCGTCGCCAGCCGGTCGCGGCAGACGCCCGTCCGATCGCGAGCCCAAACCACTTTGCGAATTTCGACCGGCTGGGACCATTCGATTTGCGCCCAACCGGCGCCGGACTCGTTGCTGATCCAGCTATGGTTGTTGCCAAGCTTGCCGTCGTTGATATGGGCGATCTGATGAATCGCGTGGCCCGGTATGACCGACGACGCGCTGGCTTTGCCTGCCGGTCCCAGATTGACCGCCGGATCGGCGCCGTAGACTTCGAGTTCGTCGATTCCGGGCTGCGCGTCTTGTTCAGCCTTGGTGATCTTGAAGCGCAGGAACTTTGCCTTGACCGGCGGGAACTCGTCGACATTCTCCTTGTGGTTGACGGCCGCCCGCACGGGCTGCGGCGGGGCCGGCTCGACCGGAGTTTCGATCGCCGGGACCGGCGGCAAGGGGGGCGCGGGTCGCGGCGGCGCGTCGAAGTCGTCGTCGATCACTGGCGGGTCGATCGCCAGCAGCGACCGAGCCGCCGCGCTGGGCGGCCCGGCCGCATTGCGCGCGGTCCACGCGTCGACGCGCAGTTCGACGGGCGTGCCGGCTTGAGCGGCGCCGGATATCAGCCGCGGCGCCGTGGCATCCGCGGCGTCCCAGATCGCATCCGCCTGGGCCGTGGCCCGCAGCCCGCGCAGCGTTCCACCGGTGAGCTGCGTGGCCAGCGGAGCCCGAGCCAGCAGCACGTCGTCGACCGGCTCTCCGCTGGCCGAATATTTTTGGAAGGCTTCCGCGGGCCCAAGTGCCAGCGCGGCTCTGGCGCCGGCCGGCAGGCCTTGCAGCCGCAACACCCGAGCGAAGCCTTGCCACTCGGGCCGGCTTTCCAACCGCAGGTCCTCGCTCACCGACACGGTGGTTTCGCCAACCAGCAGCCGGTAATGCAGCCGGATCGCCGACTTGCCGACTTGATATCCCTCGAACCGGGTTCCCCGATTGGGATCACTTTCCAGCGGCAGGGCGAAGCCGGTCCACGGGCCGCCGGCCATTTGGAACGACAACGGATTCGAGGGCAGTTCGATCCGCTCTGGCGCACTGCCTTGGGTACTCCAATTGACTCCGAAGTAAGGCCCTGGCGAGCTCTTGATGAAGCCGCCGTACCACAGCGCCACGGTTTGCAATTTGTCGGCGTCGAACAGAAGTGTGCCGTCCGCCAGTCCAATTGACACGCCGCGCGGCACCCCGTTCACTTCTCCCCGTTGCACCACGGGCTGAAACAGTGTCGGCTCGACCAGCACCGTCGTATCGTCCTCGGGCGCCGCGCGCGCTCCCCTGGCTCAAGTAAGTCCAAAGCGCATCCAGCGGCGCACCGGCCGGCAGCGATGCCAACGACCGGATCGGCACCGTTCCGTCGGGCCGAATCGTTTGCGGCATCTTGGTGCCCGGCCGCACGCGGGCCGGATTCATCATCCAGCGCGCGAAGTACTCACCTCGCAGATGGGCGGCCACTTTGTCCAGATCCGGCCCGCGAGTCGTCGGATCGGGCTGACTGGCCAACGACTTGCCGTGCAACGTGTGGCAGTTGATGCAGGCCAGGCGCTTTCGTCCCGACCAGGGTTCGCCCAACGGCTAGATGCTTGGGTTCCAAATTTGGGGCCGCGATGCTCGGCGCCGCCGCGCCCGCCAGCGGCGCCGGCCCGGTCGCTCCGTCGCGAGCGGCCAGTTCATCGGCCACGCGTCCACCGAGCGGGCCGAAGCCGGGCATCTTCGCGCCGACCCAGGGGCGCAGGGCTCCCGTGCCGGCCCCACCGGTCAACCACGCGCGGAGGTGATCGGCGTTGACTCGCTGGCCGGCGCCATTGAGCAGGGGCGGCATGTTGTGCAGTGCCGCTTCGCCGCCGCCCAGAAGCGAAGAGAGCGACTGGCCGCCCTGACCCTCGTTGCTGTGGCAGCGCAGGCAGTTCAGCGCGGCCAGGTCGACTCGCAGCCGATCCATGCTCGACGCAGTGGACGCCTGGGATAGTGTGAGCAGGTAGGCCCGCAGCGCGGCGCGATCGGCCGACAACAAGGCAAAGCGCGGCGCCGGCCCCAGCTTCGCTTCCGGCGCCAGGCAGCCCGACTCGAAACGTGCCGCTGACAGGCCGACCAGCGCCGGCGCGACCGCCGCCGGCCGAATTGCTCTCGGTTCGACATTTGCGCTGATCCGCGCGGCCCCGCTGGCGGTCCGCGTAATCGAAAACGACCCGCGCGTGTCATGATCGTGGCAATCGAGGCAGCCGCGGGCGGCCATCGTGCGCAGTGCCACCTGCGGCAAGAGTTGAGCCGCTTCGGGCAACTTGCCCTTGTCGCCGGTCAGTTTGCGCCACTCTTGGGCCAGCTCTTTGTCGCTGGGTTTCTCCATCTGGGCGGTCGCCGGTCCGGCGGCCGCATCGCGCTGAAGCAGATAGGCGGCCAGGTCTGCCGCTTCCGTGGCCGAAAAGCCAAAGCTCGGCATCCGGCCGTGCGGTCGGGTTTCCAGCGGGTTTTGCAGGAAATGAGCCAGCCCCGCGGGTTTCCATTTGCGACCCAGTTTGGCGAGCGCCGGCGTCGCGGAAACGCGGGCCGGATCGGTCGTGTCGTCGTTGGGTACCTCGTGGCAAGCCGCACAGCCGGCGCCCGTGTAGAGCGTTTTGCCACGGTCGGCTTGTGGTGCCGGATGCGCCGGATCGGCGGCGTCGGGCGCTGCAGCGTCCGAGCCGGTCAGATACGCGGCGATAATCCGGGCCGTCAGCCGGTCAGCCGGCGAGTCGGCCAGCAGCCTGGGCATGCGCGGCTGGGCTCGATGGCGTGCGGGTTGAGCAGCCAATCGACGACCCAAGGGGCATGCACCCGATCGGCCAGTTTGTCGAGTCGCGGGCCGGGCAATAGGGTTCCCGGGGGCAGCCCGGCGGATGACGCCGCGCCCAATGCTTCGGGACCGGCATGGCAGCGAAAGCAGCTCAGCGTGTCGGCTAACACCGCGCCGCGATCCGCCAAGGCCCGCCGCGGCGCAGTCGTCTTGACGGCGGCTGCCGGATCGTGCCGGAAGTGCCGGGCATCGATCGGCTCGTCGGCAAAATGCGGACTGCGCCACCAAAGCTCGAAGGCGGGCGAACCGCTCCGCTCGAGGCCGGCAATCATAAGGTCGCTAGCGCCGGGCGCAAGCTCGATCGGCTGGCCAAGCGCGACGTCGTGGCCGGCGATCGTAATCTTCAGCTCGTCAAGCGTCGAGCGGCGGGCGGTGAAAACGTACTGGCCACGATAGGGAATCGTCAGCATGCCCGACCACTGGACGCGAGTCTCGCCGGGCGGCAATTCGTGCGCCGCCGACTCCTTCAGTCCGGGCCCGGCGGAACTTGCAAACAGCCGCGGCACGGCCTCGATTCGCTCGACCACAACCGGTTGTGCTCCGGACAGGGCTGCGGACTGAAAGCGGGCGATCACACCGGGCGCCGTGTCGGCTTCCGCGTCGTCGTCGGCAGCCGGCAGCGGTCCAGCCCAAAGCGCCAGGCACAGGGTCCAGAAAACGGGGCAGACCCAGGCGGCAAGTTTCATCGGGAGTCCTTCAGTTTGCAAGGCCAGAGACCAGCAGATCGGCGGCGCAAAAGGCCTTGTGGCGGGAGACTGTAGTCTAGTGGTGCGCCAGGGCTCAAACAATTGCTGGCCCCGTGCATCAGGGAGTGCCGATCAAGACCCTGCCATGCGACCTGTCCGCGAAAGCGGTCGGTAACCTAAACGAAACAGCCATCCGTTTGGGGATGGCTGTCACCGTGCTGAGCGAATAACCGATTTGTGGCCTGAGTGCTGTCGGGCAAACGATGATTCAATCGCCCACGAGTAGGGCAGGGTGCTGTCGGTCCGCAATCCTGCCGACTTGCAGCTGACATTGCGCGCCCAGAGCGACAAGCCTCGAACCCCTAGGTCCGAGCCTTGCGCAATCGCTCCGACATGATCCGCATCACTTTGATGGCGAAGTTGGGCGCTTCTTGAACCAGGTACAGAAAACGCTTCTGAGTGATGGGCACCAACTTGCAATCGGTCTTGGCGCGCACTGTCGCCATCCGCGGGTTGGATTCGATCAACGACATTTCACCCACGATGCCGCCAGGGCCTGACGAATCGACGACCTTGTCGTTTACGACAATATCGATCTCCCCATCGATCACCACGTACATCACGTCCCCCGGATCACCGGCATTGAAGACAACCTGACCCGCGCTGAAAGTGACGAAGTCGGTTGCATTGCGAAACAAGTCGATTGTCGTTGTCAAAGCAGGTGTCTCCTTAATATCGAACATGCGGGGCGCGAATCGGGTCCGGCGGGCATTTCCCAGCTGCGAACCGGCAATTGGCCGACGCGGTGCCGTACGGCCTGCGTGCGACGAACCGCCACCGCACAAAAACGAAATGAACCGCAAACGCTATTCTAGGAATCTTGACGCGCAGCAACAATTAGCACGAGATTGGGGGCCAGCGAGAATTAGACTATGTTAGGGAAATGTTAGTGCGGCGATCGATCCGCCGGCGCTCGGCAAACGAGCGAAGTGCCGTGCGCCGCTTCGGGACTGCCCGCTTGCGCGTTTTTGTCAGTAAGTTGCCTGAAGCCCGTCGATTCGCCGGCCCGCGCCGCGCTCGACCCGACGAAATCGGACGAATCCTTCCATGCTCAAGCTCACCGCGGTCGGAGCCGGGCCGACCCAGCGCCGACAAATCGAAGTTTCCGCGGGCGAAACGATCCGCTTGGGCCGTGCACCGCGCAGCGGTTGGGAAATTCCCTGGGAGCTGAAGATCTCGCGGGAACATGCCGACCTGACCTGGAACGACGGTCGGCTGAGCGTGCGCGTGCTCGACGCCGCGCGCAACGGCTGCATCTACGGCGGGACGTCGACGCGCAGCTTCGTCCTCTCGACCGGCGAAGAGTTCCGGATTGGCGACACCCGTTTCGAGTTGGCGGCCGGCGGGCCCGACTTGACGCAAACCGTCGGGACCGCGGTGCTGGAGCAAGTGTACGACCGGGACGATCTGCGAAAATTTCGCTTTGACAACGCTGGCGACCGCTTGGAACTGCTCGCCGGACTGCCGCAAATGATCGCCGATTCGCGCAGCGACGTCGATCTTGCCGCGCGGTTGGTCGACCTGCTGATCGAGGCAATCCCGCAAGCCGACGCGGCGGCCGTCGTCGTGATGCCTGTGACCGCACGCCGAGCCGACGGCAAATCCGGGGGAGCTGCCGGTCCCGAGACATTCGTCGACCAGGCCGCACCCGAGACGCTGACTCCCGCCAACCCGACCACGATTCGCTGGACCTGCCGCCGCGAGAGCGGGCAGTTCAGCCCCAGCCGGCAACTGATTGCGGCCGCTTTGCAGCGCGGCCAGAGCCTGTTGCACGTTTGGGAGGGGGGCGAATCCGTGCAGTTCACCCGTAGCGCGGATTTGGACTGGGCGTTCTGCACGCCGATTGGCGGCGAGGCCTGCCGCGGTTGGACGCTGTACGTCTCCGGCAAGTTTCAATTGTTCACGATCGCCGCAGGGGCTCCTGCCGATTCGCTTAAGGGTCACATCCGCTTCACCGAGCTGTTGGCTCAGTTCATCGCCGCGATCCGCCAGGTCCGCCGGCTCGAACAACGTCATGCGGCCATGAGCCGATTTTTTTCGCCGGCTGTGGCCGACAGGATCATCGATCCCAACTTCGAAGCGCAACTCGATCCGAAAGAAGGACCGATCACCGTCCTGTTTTGCGATTTACGCGGGTTCTCGCAACAAGCCGAACGATCGGGCAGCCAGCTTCGCGCATTCCTCGCCCGGGTCAGCGAAGCGCTGGGCGTGATGACGCGCAGCGTGCTGGCGGAACAGGGAGTGATCGCCGACTTTCAGGGAGACGCCGTGCTCGCCTTCTGGGGTTGGCCGACGCCGCTGGCCGATGGTCCGCTGGCGGCCTGCCGCGCGGCGCTCGCCATCCGTGAGCGATTTGCCACCGCCGCGGCAAAGTCCGATCCCGTGCTGGCCGGATTCGACGTCGGCATCGGGATCGCCCATGGTCCGGCGATTGCCGGCAAGCTGGGCACCGACGAACAAATCAAGATCGGAGTGTTCGGGCCGGTGGTCAATCTGGCGTCGCGATTGCAAGGCTTGGGCATCAGCTTGGGGTCACGATCGTCATCGATCCGACGACTGCCGACTTCGTGCGCAGCAGCCTGCCGCGCGCCGTGGGGCGGCAAAGGTCGTTGGCTCGGCTGCGCCCCAAGGGTCTGGCCAGCGGCGTGCTGGTGAGCGAATTGTTGCCCGCCGAGGGCGCCGATGCGCTTTCCGATCAGCAGCTCGATTTGCACGATCGGCTGGTCGCGGCCTTCATCGACGGCGACTGGGCCGCCGCCCGGCAGCTCTCTGCGGTCGAGGCCCCCGCCGACGGTGCTCGCGAATTTCTGCTGAGATTCATGGCAGAGCACGGCTTTACACCGCCCGCCAACTGGGACGGCGTCGTTTCACTCAAAGAAAAATGATTGCTCGGTTGCCGGTCGACCGTGGCACGGTGATTTTGTTGCTGGCACGCCGAGCCATCGTTCCGACTGCCTGGAATGAGGCGGCCGGTCAGACGCTCGGATTGAATTTCAGCTGCTTGGCTGGTGCGGAGCCGTGACGAGGGAAAACGACGCATGGACCATTTGGACGTACCGCATTTTCTCGGTCTGCTGGTGGTCGTTTTGGCGTCCGCCAAGCTATTCGGCGCGGCGGCCCAACGCGTCGGTCAGCCTGCCGTCTTGGGAGAACTCGTGGCTGGCGTGGTGCTGGGCATGTCGGTCGCCGGCATTGTCGATCCGGCCAACGATGTCTTGCACCTTTTAGCCGAACTCGGCGTGGTCATCCTGCTGTTTGAAATCGGTCTGGAAACCGACCTGCAAAAACTGCTGCGCGTGGGCGGCGCTTCGTCGGCGGTGGCCTTGGTCGGCGTCGTTTTGCCTTTTGCCCTGGGTTATGCCGTTTGCTGGATGCTCGGCCTGGGCAGCCTGGTCGCGGTCGTTGCCGGAGCGAGCCTGACCGCAACCAGCGTCGGAATCACGGCCCGGGTGCTGTCGGACCTCAACCGTCTGCAAGAACCGGAAAGCCAAATCATTCTTGGCGCCGCCGTCATCGATGACGTGATCGGGCTGGTGATCCTGGCCGTCGTTTCCGGTTTGACGCAAGGGCACGAGCTGACGGCACTCGGCGTGGCGCAGATGACTGGCACGGCCTTTGGATTTCTGGCGGGCACTCTGCTCTTGGGCCGGCTGATCGTCCCGCCGCTGGTGCGCTGGACGAGCCAAGTCGCCCTTCCCGGCACGCCGACCATGCTGGCCATCATGCTGGCCTTCGGTCTCGCCTGGATGGCGGACAGGTTTGGCTCGGCGATGATCATCGGCGCCTTTGCCGCCGGCCTGCTGCTGCGGGAAACGCCCCAATCGCATCAGATTCAGCGCGGAGTTGCCCATCTCGGGCATTTTTTCGTGCCGCTGTTCTTCGTTTTCGTTGGGGCTTCGGTCGACGTTCGGGTGCTGAACCCCGTGGATCCGGCGAATCGCCAGACATTGCTCGTCGGCGGCCTGTTGGTCCTGGCGGCGGTGATCGGCAAGTTCGTGGCCGGTTATGCCCCGTTTTGGTTCCAGGGAAACAAGAACGTGATCGGTGTGGGAATGATTCCCCGTGGGGAAGTCGGGCTGATCTTCGCGCAGATGGGGCTTGCCACGGGCGCGTTCACGCCCGGCCTGTTCAGTGCCGTCACCTTGATGGTCATGGTCACCACGTTCATCGCGCCGCCGCTCTTGAAGCTGCTGGTTCCCGCACTTCCTGCGCAGCAAAGGCAATCCGAGCCGGACGGAATCGAAGACCTCGTCACGGAGGCTTGACTCGGTCCGCGGTCCGCAAATCCTTGCCAACTGCCCTGATTCGCGACAGCAGGGCAATGCTAGCGGCCGGGCGCCTGCATGGGTCAAACGTCGGCGGACGGCCAGCGGATTCTTTTCACTCCGGTGGTCGGCGCAAGCTGCCGATAAACCAGACTATGCCGCTTGTAGCGGTTTTGCGGGCTTCGCGCGCGATCGAGGCGGCCGAGCGCACCCGCTTTAGTGGTGCATTTTGCGCGTGGGAGATCGTTGGCCGTCAGCAGGGGGCGCTGGGGCATGTCAGGACGACCACCTCGGCAATCGACATCGCAGCGAGCTGGCTCGCCGCCGGCGGCAGGCCCGCGCCGCCATCCCAGCAGCCGTAAGATGCGCTGCTGGGCATTTGCCTGCGCTGCCCTCTTGATCACCCTGAACGGCTGTACGAGCTGGTCCGAGTATTTTCACAACGGCTTCAAGGTGGGTCCGAACTATCGCAAGCCGTCGGCCCCGGTGGAGCGCAATTGGATTGAAGCCAACGACGTTCGCGTGCGCAGCGCTTCGGACGATCTGTCGCGTTGGTGGAGTGTGTTCAACGATCCGGTGCTCGACGGCTTGATTGCCGACTCCTATCGCCAGAGCCTGACATTGCGCCAGGCCGCATTCCGAGTGTTGCAAGCCCGGGCCATCCTGGGCACTGCGGTGGGCAGCTTGTTCCCGCAGACTCAGCAGCTTACGGGCGACCACACCGAGAACGCGATCAGCAAAGAGACGGCAAACCGTAGCTTCGTATCCAGGCGCTTTTACGGGCAGTGGGACTTCGGCACGACGTTGTCGTGGGAACTCGACTTCTGGGGCCGACTGCGCCGGGCCATCATTGCCGCCAATGACAACCTGGACGCGTCGGTCGAAAACTACGACGACGTGCTGGTCACGCTGCTGGGCGACGTGGCGAACGACTACGCGCAGATCCGCATTCTGCAGGCGGAGATCGCCTATACGAAGGCCAATGCCGACCTGCAACGATCGATTCTCACGCTGGTCAAAGCGCGCTTCGACGGGGGGCAGGTCACGGAGCTCGACGTCGACCAGGCCCAAAGCGTGCTCTCGCAGACCGAGTCGCAAATCCCCGCGCTCGAGATCACACTGCGCCAAACCGAACAATGCGCTCTGCGTGCTGTTGGGCATTGCGCCCCAGGACCTGGTCGCCCGCATCGGCGCGGGCCCCATACCCGTCGCGCCGCCGGAAGTGGCCATCGGCGTGCCAGCCGATCTGCTGCGCCGCCGGCCGGACGTGCGCATGGCCGAGCGCTTGGCCGCCGCCCAGTCCGAGCAGATCGGCATCGCCGAGGCTCAATTTTACCCGATCTTATACCTGAACGGGACGATCGACTACTCGGCCGTGGGTTTCAGCCAGTTGTTCAACCAGCGCGCGCTGCAAGCGACCGTGGGACCGGCCTTTCAGTGGAACGTCTTGAACTACGGCCGCATTCTCAACAACGTGCGGGCGCAAGACCGCGCTGTTCCAACAGCTCGTCGCGCAGTATCAGTACACGGTTGTCACCGCCGCCCAGGAGGTGGAGAACGGATTGATCAGCTTCCTGAAATCGCAAGAGCAAACGCAGGAACTGACCGAGGCGGTCAACGCGGCTCAAAAGGCCGTCAACATCGCCATCGTGCAATATAAAGGCGGCATGATCGACTTCAATCGCGTCGCCACCCTGGCTCAGAATCTGGTGCAGTATCAAAACCTGATGGCCCAAGCCAAGGGTGCCATTGCCACCGGATTGATCAACACCTATCGGGCATTGGGAGGCGGCTGGGATTATCGCTTGGATCCGCAGGCCGACAATGCGCCGGGTTTGAATGCCGCGCTCGCTCAGCCGGGCCGCGCGCCGGCCGAGGTCGTGCCGGCGCCCAATCCGTTCGCGCCGAAAGAGGATCCCGAACCGCTGCCCGTGCCGGTGGACGCCGGCGCCGCGCCGGCCGACGCCGCCTATCATCCGGGGCCAGTCGGGCGCCCCGTCGAACTGCCGCCGGGTCTCGGCGGCGCGTGGTCGACGTCTGGCCGCCGGCGACAATGCCCGCGCAGTCCTTGGCCCATGCGCCGCCGCGAGCTGCGTCGCCCGCAGCGCCAACGGCCAAACCGTCCGTGACAAAGCCGTTGCCGCGTGCAGGCGCGGTCGCGACTGGCGGCCGAGGGCCGCTGCCCGGCGAGGCGCGCATTCTTCTGCCCGATTCGCCGGCGCCGGATAGTCAGGTCATTCTGCCGGCTGGCTGGAGCAATCCCGTCTGGCCGGTGCGGGGAGCGACGACCCCATGAAACGCCAAACAGCGCGGCTCGGCGCCTTGGCGCTGGCGATAAGTTTTTTTGCGGGACTGGCCCAAGCCGAATGGCCGAGTTTCCTCAGCGCGCCGGCTTGCCAGTATTGCCATCAACCATCCACAGCCTGTTGCTGCTGGTGCCCTAACGATTACTTGCACAAGCCGCCGCCGCACTTTCCGCTGGGCCCGTGCCAATGGTGCCCCAACGACTACTGCTCCAAGCCGCTGCCGTGGTTGCCGCCACCGGCATGTTGCGTCTGCCCCAACGACTATTGCCGCAAGCCCAACGTGCCGGTGCGGCCCAATTGCGGGCCGGGCTATTTGTGCGTTCCGGCGTGTCCGCCGGCCGGAGCCGGCGGCGGCTCGTAAGCGCCCAACCGGGCACCCACGGTCGCGCATGCCGCGGCCCTACACCGGCCCATGCGACTCGGGCGGCGGAGCGCTGTCGGCCGGGGAATGGGTGCCGATGGGGCGCGGTGGTTTGCCGAACGCCTGCAGGACGTAATAGAAGACCGGCGTCAAGAACAGGCCAAACAGCGTGACGCCCACCATGCCGCTAAAGACCGCGATACCAAGCGTCCGGCGCATCTCGGCTCCGGCACCGCTTGCCACCACCAAAGGCACGACGCCGAGGATGAACGCGAACGAGGTCATCAGAATGGGCCGCAGCCGCAGGCGGCTCGCTTCCAGCACGGCCTGTCGGCGATCGACGCCGGCCTCTTGCTGTTGTTTGGCGAATTCGACGATCAGGATGGCGTTCTTGCTCGCCAATCCGACCAGCACGACAAAACCGATTTGCGTGAAAATGTTGATGTCGAGCCGCATCACGTCGACGCCCACGGCCGAGCAAAACAAACACATTGGAACGACCAGGATGACCGCCAGCGGCAGTTTCCAGCTTTCGTACTGGGCGGCCAACACCAGGAATACGAAGACCACGGCCAGGGCGAACACGAAGGCGGCCGTATTGCCGGCCTGCTGTTGCATGAACGTGAGTTCGGTCCAATCGTAGGCCATCGACTGCGGCAGTTCTTTCGCGGCGATCGATTCCATCAACCCGATCGCCTGGCCCGAGCTCGTGCCGGGCGCCAAATTGCCGGTCACGGCCGTGGCCGAGTACATGTTGTATCGCATCAGCGCCACCGGACCGCTGGAATCGTCGACGGTGAGCAGGGTGCCCAAGGGCACCATCTGGCCGCGGACGTTGCGTACTTTCAGCAGCAGGATTTCCGCCACGCGATCGCGAAAGCGGGCGTCGGCCATCACGTTGACCTGCCAGGATCGGCCGAACTCGTTGAACAGATTGACGTAGTACGAGCCGAAATAAACCTGGAGCGTGTCAAACACGTCGCTCACGGACACTCCGACAGCCATGCACTTGGTGCGGTCGATGTCCAGATAGAGCCAGGGTGTATTGGCGCGCGAGCTGCTGAACAGGCCCTGCAAGCCGGGCGTGCGGTTGCCGGCCAGGACGATCTCATCGCTCACGCTTTGCAAGCGTTCGAGTCCCAGATTGCCCCGATCCTCGACGATCATCTTGAACCCGCCGGTGGTACCCAGCCCGTCGATCGGCGGAGCGCCGAAAATGCTCACCACCGCGTCGCGTACTTCCTGGCGGTAGCGGTCGCGCAGCTCGGCGGCCACGTCGTCGGCAGTGAGCCCGTGCCGCTCGGGAAACTCGGCCAGCATGACGTACATCGAGCCCAAATTGGGCGCGTTGGCCGCCAACAGCAACGACTGGCCGGAGATGCCCACCGTATGCACCACGCCGTCCGTTTCGCGGGCGATCTGTTCGATCTTGGTCATGGCCTGCTGGGTGCGTTCCACCGAGGCCGAGTCCGGCAATTGCACGTTGACCAGCAGGTATCCCTTGTCCTGTTCGGGCACGAAGCCGGTCGGCACCCGCTGGAACTCGACGTAGGTCAGCACCAGCAGGCCAGCGTAGATCACGAGCACGACGAAGCTAATCCGCAGGAATCCGGCCACCAGCCGGGTGTAGATCGCGGTGCTGACGGAAAATGTCTTATTGAACAACTTGAAGAACCATCCCAGGCCGGTGTCGAGTGCCCAAGTGAGCGGGTCGCGCGCGACGCCGTGCGGCTTGAGAATGAGCGCGGCCAGCGCCGGGCTCAACGTCAGCGAGTTGAACGCCGAGATCACGGTCGACGTGGCGATCGTCACGGCAAACTGCCGGAAAAACTGTCCGGTGATGCCGCTGATAAACGCGCATGGCACGAACACCGCCACCAGCACCAAGGCCACCGCGATCACCGGGCTGGTAACTTCGTCCATGGCTTTGCGGGCCGCGTCGCGCGGGGCCATGCCTTCCTGCAGCCAGCGTTCGACGTTTTCGACGACCACGATCGCGTCGTCGACCACAATGCCGATCGCCAGCACCAATCCGAACAGCGACAGGTTGTTGAGCGAAAAGCCCAGCGCGGCCATGACCGCAAATGTGCCCACGATCGCCACGGGCACGGCGATCAGCGGAATCAGCGCGGCCCGCCAATTCTGCAAGAACACAAGTACCACGATGGCCACCAGGATGATCGCGTCGCGCAGCGTTTTGAAGACTTCCGAAATCGATTCGCTGATGAATGGCGTCGTGTCGTAGACGATCTTGTAGTCCAGGCCGTCGGGAAATCGCGCCTTGAGCTCGCGCATCTTGGCGTAAACGCCCTTGGCGGTTTGCAGGGCGTTCGAGCCCGGCAATTGATACAGCGACAGGGCCACCGAGGGCCGCCCTTCGAGCGTGCAAGACTGATCATACTGTTGCGATCCGAGCTCGATGCGAGCCACGTCCTTGAGCCGCACGACACTGGCCGTGGTTCCGGCGCCAGGGCCAGTCGAGCCGCCGCCGCCTTGGGGCGCCGGCGCGTTCATGGCCGACAGACCAGGCTGCGTCGTTGCGCCGCCGTCCGCCGAGGCTCCGCCGGATGCGGTCGCTCCGCCGAGCATCGCCGGCGAGTTCGAGCTTGCGCCGGTCAAAGGATTGTTGCCGCTGACGCTGGTCGTGCTGCCGGTGTTCTGGCTGGACCCCTGCCGACTGGACGTGGTTTGGGCCGTCATGCGCTGGCTGGCCAGGGCGTATTGCGAGCTCAGGGCGTTTTGGCCGAACATGCCAATGCCGCCCGACATGCCGGCGCCACCCGCCACGCCGCCCCCTCCGGCGGTGCCGCTCATGCCGGGCAAATTGCTGATTCCCGAGACGGCCGGTCCGCCGGCCAGTCCGGGGCCGCCGATCAGGGTGCCGCTGTTGGAGAGACCTTGCTGACCGATTTTGAGAATGATGTTGCCGAACTGTTCGGGGTCGGTCAGCCGGCCCAAGGTGTTGATCGTGAGTTGGAATTGCTGGCCGGCGGGCACGGGCTGCTGGCCGATCTGGCCGGCGGCGACTTGCAGGTTCTGTTCGCTGACGGCAGCGACGACATCGTCGGCCGAGAGGCTGAGCGCGGCCAGTTTTTGCGGGTCGAGCCAGGCGCGCATGCTGTAGTCGCGCTCGCCCATGTAGCCGACGTTGCCGATGCCGGGCAATCGCCCTAGTTCGTCCTTGATTTGGATCGTCGCGTAATTGCTGAGGAAGATATTGTCGTAGCGACCGTCCGACGAGTAGAGATTGACGATCATCAACGTGTTGGGCGACATCTTCTTGACGTTGACCCCTTCCCGCTGCACCAGAGACGGTACGGAAGGCATGGCCAGCGAGACGCGGTTTTGCACCAGCACCTGCGCCATGTCCGAATTCGTGCCCAGGCGAAACGTGACTGTCAGCGCATAGGTCCCGTCGTTGGTGCAGAGCGACGACATGTAGAGCATGTTTTCCACGCCGCTGACCTGTTGTTCGATCGGCGCGGCCACGGTGTCGAGCACCGTGCGGGCGTTGGCCCCGGGATAAATGGCCGTGACTTGGACCGTGGGGGGCGTAATGTCCGGATACTGAGCCACCGGCAGCGTAAACACCGCCACGCCGCCGGCCAGCGTGATCACGATCGACAGCACAGCGGCAAAGATCGGGCGATCGATGAAAAAGTGCGAGATCATGCCGGACCTGATTTGGGACTGCGACCAAAACGTTGCACCAAAACGGTAATCGACACCGCGATCACCGTGCCGACGATACTGGCTCCGCCCAGTCCGACCAGCTCCATGTTCCACAGCAGCAGCCCGACCAGCAGCCCGGCCAGCGAACCCCAGAACACTGAGCCGACCGTTTGCATGACGCTGCTCGAGAGCAGCGGGCTTTCGCCGAGCCATTCGATGACGAAGAAGAAGACGGGCGTCAGGAATATGCCGAACAGCGTGACGCCAAGCATGCCGCTGAATACGGCCGTGCCAAGCGACTGTCGCATCTCGGCACCGGCTCCCTCGGCGACCACCAGGGGCACGACACCCAGGATGAACGCCAGCGACGTCATAATGATGGGCCGCAGCCGAAGCCGCGAGGCTTCGCGCGTCGCCTCGGCCAGCGGCCGGCCTTCGGACCGCAGCCGCTTGGCGAACTCGACGATGAGAATCGCGTTCTTGCAGGCCAGGCCCACGAGCACGACAAAACCGATCTGCACGAAAATGTCGATCGACAAATGTGCCGTGGCGACGCCGACGACCGACGAGAGCAGGCACATCGGCACGACCAGGATGACCGCCAGCGGCAGCGACCAGCTTTCGTACAACGCGGCCAGCGCCAGAAACACGAAGATCACGGCCAAGGCGAAGACGTACATCGCCGTGTTGCCCGCCCGCGTTTGCATCAGCGTCAACTCGGTCCACTCGGTCTTCATGGACCGCGGCAGCGTCTGATGGGCCATGCCTTCGATCGCGGCAATGGCTTCGCCGGACCCCATTGTGGGGTAGATGCCGCCGTTGATTGGCGCCGCGGAATACAGGTTGTAACGATTGACCATCACCGGCCCGGTGGAGTCGCGCACGTCGACCAGCGTGGCCAGGGGCGCCATTTCGCCTTTGTCATTGCGGACCTTGATCTGATTGAGGTCGTCGACGCGGTGGCGAAACTTGCCGTCCGCTTGCAGGTTGACCTGCCAGTAGCGGCCAAACGCGTTGAAATTGTTCACGTAGCTCGATCCCAGGAAGATGGTCAATGTCTGGTTCAAGTCGCTCAGCGAGATGCCCATCGAACGCACCTTGGTGCGATCGACGTCCATGAACAACTGCGGCGCATTCGAGCGAAACAGCGTGAACACGCCGATCAGCCATTTTTGCTTCGCCAGCACGCCGATCAACGACTCGGTCTGCTTTTGCAACGGGTCGAGTCCCAGCGAGCCGCGGTCCTCGACCATCAGTTTGAATCCGCTGGCCGTGCCGATGCCCGGCACGGGCGGCGCCCCGAACACGCTCACCGTAGCGTCGCGGATTTCGCGGGCAAATTTGCCGCAGTTTGGCCATGATCGCGTCGGCTTTCTGGTCGGGAGAGCGGCGCTCGGCAAATTCCTGCAGCGTGACGTACATCGAGCCGAAGTTGGAACTGTTCACGCTCAGCAGCGTCGACATGCCGGAGACCGAGACCGTGGCCGACACACCGTCCACTTTGCGGGCAATCGCTTCCACCCGCTTCATGACCGCCTGCGTGCGCTGCACGGACGCCGAATCCGGCAGTTGCACGTTGACCAGCAAATAGCCTTGATCCTGCTGCGGAATGAAGCCGGTCGGCACGTGCGTGAACATCCAATACGTGCCGGCCAGCAGGCCGCCGTAGATCAGCAGCACGATGACGCACAGCCGCACGGACCAGCCGACGATGCCCGCGTACAAATTCGTCGTCCAGCCGAATACCACGTTGAACAGTCGAAACAGCCAGCCCAGCGAAAACTCCAGCAGCCGTTCTAGCGGGTCGCGGCGAGCCCCATGCGGCTTGAGCAGGATCGCCGCCAAGGCCGGACTGAGGGTCAGCGAATTGAACGCGGAGATGATCGTCGAGGTGGCAATCGTCACGGCAAACTGCCGGAAAAATTGCCCGGTGATGCCCGTGATGAACGCGCACGGCACGAAGACCGCGCACAACACCACGGCCACGGCGATCACCGGGCTGGTCACTTCCTCCATGGCCTTGCGGGCGGCCGCTTTGGGGGGCAGTCCTTGTTCCAGCCAGCGCTCTACGTTCTCCACCACCACGATCGCGTCGTCCACCACGATGCCGATTGACAGCACCAGGCCGAACAGCGAGATGTTATTCAGGCTGAAACCGAAGACTTGCATGACCGTGAACGTGCCGACTACGGCCACCGGCACGGCCACCAGCGGAATCAGCGACGCCCGCCAGTTCTGCAGGAACAATAGCACGACGATCGCCACCAGCGCCACCGCCTCGAGCAGGGTGCGCACCACGTCGTCGACCGATTCGCGGATGAAGGGAGTGGTGTCGTGTCGAATCGCGTAGGTCAGTCCGGCGGGGAAACGCGATTCCAGCTCGCTCATCTTGCTCTTGATGCGATCCGCCACGTCGAGGGCATTGGTTCCGGGCAGTTGAAACATCGCCAGGCCCACGGTCGGCTGCCCGTTGAGCATGGCGAACTGATTGTAATTCTGGGCCCCGAGTTCCACCCGGGCCAGGTCCTTCAGACGCACGACCTGCGGCGATCCGGCCCCCTGGCTGCCCTGGGCGATCTTGACGATGATGTCGCCGAACTGCTCGGGAGTGGTCAATCGCCCCAGGGTGTGCAGCGGGTCCTGAAACGACGCGATGACCGGCGCGGGCTGTTGATTGAGCTGGCCGATCGGCGCCTCGACACTCTGCATCCGGATCGCCGTGGCCACCTCGCTGGCGGAAATGTTGCGGGCCGCGAGCAGTTGGGGATCGAGCCAGGCCCGGATGCTGTAATCGCGCTGCCCCATGTAGGTGATGTCCGACACGCCTTCGATGCGCAGCAGCTCGTCGCGGACGTTGATCGTGGCGTAGTTGCTCAGATAGATGTCGTCGTAGCGGCCGTCGGGCGAAAAAAAGTTGACGACCATCAAGATGTTGGGTGTCTTCTTCTTGATCGTGATGCCTTGCTGCTGCACGGTGTCGGGAAGTTGCGGCAAGGCCAAGGTCACGCGGTTTTGCACCATCACTAGCGCCGTGTTCAGATCGACGCCCAGATCGAACGTCACCGTCAGCGTATAGGAGCCGTCGTTGGCGGAAAACGACGACATGTAGAGCATGCCCTCGACCCCATTCACCTGCTGCTCGACCGGCGCGCCGATCGTGTCGGCCACGACCTGGCTGCTGGCACCGGGATAGCTGATCGACACGATGACCGTGGGTGGGGCGATCGGTGGATATTGGGTGATGGGCAGCGCGATCATCGCGATCGGCGCCGGCCAGAGTGATGACGATCGATAGCACCGCGGCAAAAATCGGACGATCGATGAAGAAATGGGAGATCATGCCTGGTGGATCGCTACGGTTTCTTCGTTTCCGCCGGTGGCTTGCCTTTTGCCGGCGGGGCTTGGCTCCCTCGGCTGTGGCGGATTGATTGGCTTCGGCTGCCGCGGCAGCAGCGGCTTGAACCGTGGGCACGGGCATTTCCATCCGCTCGGGCGAGACCTCCATCCCCGCCCGCACCTGCTGCAATCCGCTGACCACCACCCAATCGTCGAGTAGCAGCCCCGAGTCGACGACCCGCAGGCCGTCGTCTTGCAGCGGCCCGAGCGTCACGCGGCGATATTCGATTTGATTTTTCGAGTCGACGACGTAGAGAAACTTCAGCCCCTGGTCCGTACCCACGGCGCGATCGTTGACCAACAGCGCGTTGCGGGGTTCGCCCAGCGGAATGCGCACCTTTACGAACATGCCGGGGGACAGCAGGCGAACGCCTTTCTCCGGCTTCGGATTCTGGAATATGCCGCGGAAGGTGATCGTTCCGGTGAACGGATCGACTGTATTGTTGATGAAGTTGACGTGCCCCTCGTGCGGAAACCCCTGTTCGCCCTGCAGGCTCATCAAGACCTTTATTTCTTCCGGGTTGCTGATCGCCTTCAGCTTGCCCTCGTTGATCATATTGCGCACTCGCAGCACGGTGCGCTCGTCGATGTCGAAGTAGGCGTACATGGGGTCGAGCGACACGATCGTGGTGAGCAACGTCTGATCCTGGGTGACCAGGTTGCCCAGCGTGTAGTAATAGCGACTGACTTTGCCGTCGATCGGCGAGGTAACTTCGCAAAATTCGCGGTTCAATTGATACGCTTCCAGCGACGCCTCCGCGGCGGTCACTTGGGCCGCGGCCTCTTCTTGGGCGGCCTGATACTGGTCCAGGTCCTGCTTGCTGATGGCGCCGGGAGTCTTGGCGATCACCTGGGCCCGGGCGTTGTTGGCCTGCGCCAGCTTGAGTTGGGCCTTGTTGAGTTTGACGTTGGCTTCAGACTGATCGAGTTGGGCCTGGTAGGGGCGGGGGTCGATCTCGAACAGCAAATTGCCGGTCTTGAGCTCGTCGCCCTCTTTGAACGGCATCTTCATCAGGTAGCCGGTGACGCGCGCCCGAATGTCGACTGCGTTGACGGCTTCGGTTCTCCCGGTGTAATCGATATAGTCGATGACTTTTCGCTTCAGCGGATGGCTGACCGTAACGAGTGGCGGTTGGTTCTCGACGGTCTGGGCCGATTTGCGGCGCAACTCCACCATGGCCGGCGAAAGGATCAGCAGCAAAACAGCGCGCAAAATCATCGCAAACTCATCAGCGGGGCAGGTTTTCGGGTGGTCGACTGGGTTGGGGGGCATCAGCCGGTGGTTATGGTTCTAGATTCTGACAGCAGAACGTTCAAGCACAGTTGTGCCCGGAGCAAGCGTTGCGAGGCGGCCGGCGCTGCAAATAATTGACGCCGCCGGACAGCCTTTTAGGATGGCGATAGTCGGTTCGCTCACGTCGAGGTGAACTGACCGGCACGCTGTGCGATCGAGTCCCGGTTCTGGACTTGGCAGATCCTGGCCGGGCTTGCGGATCGGCCCCGCCGACCGATCATTGCTTCTTTCGGGCCATGGCGGCCCCCCTGGGGAAATCGCGGCCACATGGGGGATTTCTCAGCCGCAGTGTCGCAGTTCCCCGTCGGGTGATCGCCGCATGGGAGACGGTCCGGAAAAAAGACGTGTTTTCGTTTCGTCGATCTTTTCAGGAGGAGGTTGAACCATGCCACTCAATCCTAGGGCCGGTCTGTTTCTTGCGATTGCCGCTTTCGGGTCAGCGCTCGCCGGTAGCGCATGGGCCCAGCAACCGTCGGATTCGTCCCATTCACAAACGGGCCAATCGCAGACGAGCCATTCGCCGACAAGCGCTCGTCATTACTCTGCCTCCCGTCCGGTGCAAGGTCAGAGCGATGCGGATCGAAGCATCGCCCGCCTGTTGGGTAATATGAACAAGGCCGAAGTCGAATTGACGCAATATGCGGAAGATCGCGCCGACATGGATGTGATCAATCGTTTTGCCCGGAACCAGAATCGGCAACATTCGATCAACCTCGAAGAACTGCAGCAGTTCGACCCCGATGCCGGAGCGGGGATCGGCCGAGCGGCCGCGGACGCCAATCACGCGAGCGATGCCGACAATGACCGCACGACCGCCTTCGACTGGCGGCAAGTATCGCAGGAGATTGCCAACGAAAACCTGCGGGTAGCCAAGAGGGAGCTTCGCGACCGCGAGGGACTCGACTTCGACTGGGCGTTCGTCGGCCAACAGAAAATGCTGCACGACGCGATGGGCGCCGATATGACGGTCCTCAGGCGATACGCTTCGCCCGCGCTGCGGCAAGTGATCGACAATCAACTGGACTACGTGAAGCAGGACCAGAATGCGCTGGAGAATCTCATGGGACAATTGAAGCAGGAGGAGCAGCGCCGATATGCGAGCAAGCGGCAGACGTCGGATCGCGGCGAGACGGCGGCCGTCAGCACGCAAAGAGGCCGATCCGACCCCGACCAACCGTTCGCCGAAGAGTTCGATTTCGTCGAGGCCGCCTTTACGATCAGCGTGCGGCTTGCCGAAAGTCCCGGCGGACGGCCGACGTTGGGGTTGCAAATCGACAATCGGGCGAATGATCGCGTGACGGTGGCCCAGGTTCGACCAGGCAGTCCGGCCGCAAAGGCGGACTTGCAGCCGGGCGACGTCATCCTGGCCGTCAACGGCCACGACGTCAACTCGCCGGAGGATTTGATTCGCCAGGTCACGCGGCTGGATGTGGGAGACCGGGTCGAACTGACCATCGATCGTAGCTTCGCCAGCGAGCGACGCGTTCCGCTGGGGTCCGGCAACGATGACGACCGCCGACAAAGCTCGCGATCGAACCGTCAGCCGGCCGGACCGCAGGGCGGAGATACGCGAGGCGGCGACGGTTCTTCGTTCTGAGATCGTCCGCCGCCGGTTTCTTTGTCAGGCGTGACTGCTGACGGCCGATGGACGGCAATTATTGATTACGCTGAAGCGAGCCCTCGGCGTCACGGCCGAGGGCTCTGTTCGTGGACGCGAAGCAGGTCTATCCGTGCGAAGAGTGCGAGTCGTCCGAGTGCGGCGGCCGGGCGGCTTTGCAACCGGCGGCAACGACAAAACGCCAGCGAAACTCCGGAGCTTTCATGGCCAGCAATGCAGCCGTTTGCCCGCAGATGCGCAGGCTCGCCGTGGGCGCGGAAGTCCAAGCGGATGGTCTGACGCACTTCCGCGTTTGGTCTTCCGACCATGGCAAAGTCGAGCTGCTTCTGGAAGGTAGCCCGGCAATGGCGGGCCAATCGCCGCGAGCCCTGCTCATGACGCCAGAGGAGGGAGCCTATTTCGCGCTTTCCACGCCGGCACCGCCAGGAACGCTGTATTGGTTTCGCTTGGACGACGGACTGCCGCTGCCCGACCCGGCATCGAGGTTTCAGCCGCTGGGCCCCGAAGGTCCCTCGCAGGTAATCGATCCGGCGTCGTTCGCCTGGACCGACGACACCTGGAAGGGCGTGCTCCTGTCCGGGCAAGTGCTCTATGAGATGCATGTGGGCACGTTCACTCCGGAAGGGACTTGGGCGGCGGCGGCGCGCGAGTTGGCCGAGTTGGCCAGGCTGGGCGTCACGCTCCTGGAGGTCATGCCGGTCGCCGACTGGCCGGGTGAGTTCGGTTGGGGTTACGATGGCGTTTGCCTGTTTGCGCCGACCAGGCTGTACGGCGCGCCCGACGACTTCCGCGCCTTCGTCGATCAGGCCCACCGAGTCGGCATCGGAGTGATGTTGGATGTGGTATACAATCATTTCGGCAATCACGGCTGCAGCATACAGCAGTTCAGCCGCGATTACTTCAGTGACAGTCACGCGAACGAGTGGGGTTCGCCGGTCAATTTCGACGGTCGCAACAGCGGGCCGGTCCGCGAGTTCTATTTGGCCAACGCCAGGTATTGGATCGACGAATTTCATCTCGACGGCTATCGCGTCGACGCGACGCAAGCGATTTTCGATGATTCGCCGGAGCATATCCTGGCGCAAATCACCGCGACAGCACGGGCGGCGGCCGGCCAACGCTCGATCGTGATGCTGGGTGAGAGCGAGCAACAAGACACGCGGCTTGTGCGGCCAATCGCCCGCGGCGGCTTTGGCATGGAGGCCATGTGGAACGACGACTTTCATCACAGCGCCATGGTCCGGCTCACCGGCCGTAACGAGGCCTATTACACCGATTACTTGGGGTCGGCCAGCGAGTTCATCTCGCTGTTGAAATGGGGTTTTCTCTATCAGGGACAGCATTATTCCTGGCAGAACAGCCGCCGCGGGACGCCCGCATTCGACCTCGCGCCGCCGACGTTCGTTCACTACTTGCAGAATCACGACCAGGTGGCCAACTCGGCCGGCGGCGACCGTATCGACCGGTTGACCAGTCCGGCCCGCTTGCGAGCCATGACGGCACTGATGCTGTTGATGCCGGAAACTCCGCTGTTGTTTCAAGGACAGGAGTTCGCCGCATCGACGCCGTTCTGCTTTTTTTTGGACAGTCCTCCGGACCGTGCGCCGGCGGTTGCAAAGGGGCGTGCCCGGTTTCTCTCGCAGTTCCGTTCGCTCGCCATGCCCGAGGCGCAACAACGGCTGCCAGACCCGGCCGATCCGGCCACGTTTGGCCAATGTAAACTGAAACTCGAGGAGCGCGAAACCCATCGGCACGTCTATGCACTGCATCAGGACCTGTTGCGGTTGCGCCGCGGATCGCTTGATTTCCGCCCAAGGGCGCGATCGAATCGATGCCGGGGCGGTTTCGCCCGACGCGTTCGTGGTGCGTTATTTCGACGGCCAGGGCGACGATCGCCTGCTGGTCGTCAATTTCGGCATCGATTTGCATTTCAATCCGGCGCCGCAGCCCCTGTTGGCTCCGCCGCTGGATCGAGAGTGGAGCATCCATTGGTCCAGCGAGGATCCGCGTTACGGCGGATCGGGCACGCCTCCGCTCGACACCGATGAGAATTGGAGGATACCGGGCGAGGCGACGGTGTTGTTGCGAGCCGTTGCGGCATCCGCGGCGCAGACCTGATGGCTTACGGGGATCTTGTCGAATGGAAACGCGAGTCTTGCAGCGCAGCGCCTTTTTCCACTCCTTTTCCACATGATCCCGATGCGCTGGTCCAGCGCGAATGGATCGTGACCAACGCCTTGGGCGGCTACGCGGCAGGCACGGTGGCCGGCGTCTGCACGCGTCGCTATCACGGCCTGTTGATCGCGGCGCTGCCCGCGCCGCTGGGGCGGACGATGATGTTCAATCACCTGTCGGAAGAGCTACGCCTGCCGGATGGTCGCGTCGTGCGGCTGGGCGGAGAAGAACTGCCCAATCACACAGCCACCGTGCATGGTGCGCCGCACTTGCAGGATTTCTCGTTGCGCATGGGCCTGCCGGTATGGCACTTCGACGTGGAAGGGTTTCAACTCGAAAAGCGGATCGTCATGCCGCACGGCCAAAATACGGTCTACGTGCTGTATCGATTGCTGTCCGGAGAAGGACGCCTTTGGCTGCACTTGCGGCCGGCGTTCAACTTCCGCGGCCACGATGATCATGTCAGTAACACCATCGCCGGGCCGTACAACGTGCTGGCCGAGGGCAATCGAATCGATATCGCCGGGCCGCAATGGCCTGCGGTGCACATGCGGCTGATTGCCGATCTGGAGTCGGGCCTGGTGCTGGACGGCGGGCGAATGCAGGACGCCTTTTACCGCACGGAAGCCGGCCGAGGCTACGATGCGCACGGCAGCTTGTGGAGTCCCGGTTACTTTCGGACCGAACTGTTGTCCGGTCTGGAAACGGCACTCGTCGCTTCGACCGAGCAATGGGAAGTCATCGACGCGGTGCCGCCGGCCGTGGGCGCGATGTCTGAACTGGACCGGCGATCCCGGCTGCTGGCCGAAGCCGATCCACGGGCCTGCCAGGGAGACGGCGCCGAACTGGTGCTGGCTGCCGATCAATTCATCATTCAGCCCAAGTCTCGCGTGGCGGACGCCGCCCGAGCGGCCTCCACCGGCGATGAGATCCGCACCGTGATCGCCGGCTACTACTGGTTCGGCGATTGGGGCCGCGACACCATGATCAGCCTGGAAGGCTTGACGCTCTGCACGGGCCGCAAGAACGAGGCCGGCTGGATCCTGCGCACGTTTGCCAACTATGTGCAGGACGGGCTGATCCCAAACTTGTTTCCCGAAGGACAGAACGACGGGCTCTACCACACGGCCGACGCCACACTGTGGTTCTTCCACGCTTTGGCCCGTTATGTCGACTCGACGGGCGACCGCGGAACGCTCCGCCACATTCTGCCCAAGCTGGGCGAGATTATCGCGTGCCACGTCGCCGGCACGCGGTTCGGCATTGGCGTCGACCCGGCCGACGGGCTGTTACGCCAGGGCGCCGACGGTTATCAACTTACCTGGATGGATGCCAAAGTCGGCGATTGGGTGGTCACGCCGCGCCGCGGCAAGGCCGTGGAGATCAATGCCCTGTGGTACGACGCCCTTTGTTTTTACGAAACTTGGCTGCGCGAGGAAGAGCACGACGACTCGCGCGCGACGACATCGCGGGTCATGCCCAGCGGGCCAAGACGGCCTTCAATCGGCGCTTTTGGAATGCGCCGGGCGGTTACCTCTACGACGTGGTCGACGGCGATCGCGGCGACGATGCGAGCTTTCGGCCGAACCAGGTTTTTGCGATTTCACTGACCCATCCCGTGTTGGACGAGGTCCACTGGAAACCGGTTCTTGCAAAAGTGACCGAACGGCTGCTCACGCCGTCCGGATTGCGGTCGCTGGCGCCCGGTGAGCCGGATTACAAGCCCCGATACGACGGCGACCTGCGATCGCGCGATGCCGCCTATCATCAAGGGACCGTCTGGGCCTGGCTGATCGGTCCGTTCGTCGATGCCTGGCTGAGGGTGCATCCCGGCGAGCAGCGGATCGCGCGAGAATTTCTGGCCGGTTTTTTCAATCATCTCAGCGAAGCCTGCGTCGGCTCAATCAGCGAAGTGTTCGACGCCGAAGCGCCCTATACGCCGCGCGGTTGCCCGGCTCAGGCTTGGAGCGTGGCCGAGGTGCTCAGAGCCTGGGTCAAAACGTCCCCGTGAGCGGCCGGCCTTGCCAGGCAGGGACGAACCGGGCGCGATCCCGGTTGGGCCCGATGGCGATCGTTCACTTTCGACTCGCGCGAGCCACGGAATCTTTCCTGGCGCCAGGCTGGGCGTTCCACTGGAGTGTCAGCCATTCCCCCCCCTCGGACCAATGCATCTCATAGCCGGGCGGCGCCCCATTGCCCGGCGACAGCAGCGCGACCGCGGAAAACTTGAGCAACGATTGATACCAAGGCGAATTCAAGACGGGCTTTAGCGACGCCTGCAGTTCGCCGTCCTTCATTGCCGCAAAGACCACGGCCGAGTGAACGGTCAGTTCAATATCCGGCCGACTTCGGTCGGCTGCCGGAGCGGCGACGAAGCTGGCGACGTCCTGCCCGTCGGCGTCGTCGCGCAACAGAATGACTTGCAAATATTCGCTCGTCGTGCTCGACAGCATGCGCGGTTGCTTGATCTTTTGATTTTCCATGGCATTGTGCAATTGCACCATTGCCGCGCGGATCCGGCCCGTCGCGTCGTCGACAGCCTGGTCCAGTTCTCGATCGACGCGGCGGGCCGTGTGACTTGCGCTGATGCGGTCGGCCTCAGCCCGGCTTTCGTTCACGCGCCGCCAGGCCGTCGGCAAGACGAAGCGTTGCAGCACGGGACCGAGGCAGGTCGTGATGGCGGTGGTTGTCGAGCGGGTATGGGCCTGCGTCTGCGCCGGCGACTGGGTGATGCCGCGGTCGTCCACCAGCACTTGTTTGGCCGAATGAAAATCTGTCGTGCTATGCGTGAAAATCGAAACCGGGTCATGCGTGCCGACGGTGGTGGCGTCTGCCGTTCCGGTCAGGCGCAAGTCGATCCGTCCCCGCTTCGCGTCCGGCACCAACGCTAGATCCGTGCGGCCGGAAGTTTGCGAAGTTCCTTGCACCGGAGTTCCCAGGATGCAATCGCTCACCGCCGCGTTCTTGAAGACGCGATGCTTGATATACCGATTAAGGAACGGCTGCGAAATGCGAACATAAATGGCATTTGGCGGTATCGGAGCGGACGCGCGGTCCAGTAAGCCAGGCACCGCGGCCAGGGCCGGCAGTCCCACCAATCCCGTCGTCCGCGCTACGGCCATCTGGGTCCACTGCACAGCGCCCGCTGCCGCCAACTGATTTCGGATAAACTGCTGATCGTCCGAATGGAGAGATTCGAGCGAAACGCTGACGACCCTTCCGCCGGGTTTTTCCAGACGAGCTCTTTGCTCGCCAGCCGCCAGCAGCCGGGCCGTCGCATGCCGCGCCAGACGCATCCGTCCAGCGGCGAACGGTCTGGCCGGGTATCGTTCGCATATCTGGGCGCTCTCGTCGCCAAAGCCGGCGCTGACCGTTGCCAGCATGAGTACGCAAAAAGCAGGGTACGTCACAGTCCAGCATCTTGGTCTCCACATTGTGCAATCCTTTTTTCAAGATGCTTCGGGTGAAAGAATATTATCTGGCCGACAATCTGCGCCAGATCGCCGATTTGGGCCGTGCCAGCCAGCAGCGCAAGGGGCGCGCCGGATCAGTAGTAATACCGCCCGCCCAAGAAACCGCGCCGGTAGGGTCGGCCATAGTAGGGCTGGTTCGGCGCGCGGTAATACGTCGTATAGCCGCCGTTTGATGGCGCGGCCGGTGCGGAGATCCCCGCGCTGGGCCCATACGCTCCCCAGCTATTGCCGTTCCAGACCAGCCAGGTGCTCGCTGGGGTGTAGTACCACCATTGTCCGTTCTGCTGGCGATAGCGCCATTGCTCGGGCGAGGCCGGCATCGGCGTGCCCGGCGCTGTCGCCGTCGGGCTGGACGGCGAATAGTTCGGAGTGGCGGTCACGCGGCCGTCGAATTGCACCGTCGGCGCCAGAGTGCCGTTTGGATCGTTCCGGTCGATGCGGCGCTCTTCACGCCGGATCGCTCGGCGCTCGCCGCCCGGTGTCGGCAGCACGGGCGCGGCCGGCACGGGAGTCTGCGCATTGGCCGCCGGAGCCACTGGATTGGGGACCGTCTCCACCGCAACTTGTGCATTCAGTGCGGTCGTCCAATAAACCAGCAACGCCACGGCGGACAGAATAAGAGCGGACTTCATGGCTTTTCTCCTTGAAATAGCGGGCCGCGAACGAAGCCTCTCCTGAGTCTCGTTGCACTCGGTCGTTCCAGGAACTACCCACCCCGCACACGCCGTACCGAACCACAAGATCTGGTTGCCGAACGGGCCGAATCGATACGACTGGGAGAGGCATTGCCCGCCGTCGAACCAGCCTGGTCGCGGCGCGATCAAGCCGGACCGAAATTCCATCGAAAAGCGCGGTGCGCCAATCCGGCCGGGAGCCCGCACCTGCGCCCGACCGAGCCCGCGGGTAAGCCCAAGGATTAGGTCAGACTTGATTGCCGGCGCTTCAAACGCCACAGCAATTTGTGTCTATGCGAGCGGGATCTTGGCTGCGGCAGGAGCAGCACGCGAGGAGAGGCAGCAAGACTTACGTTCTCGGACATCATTGGCCCGACGTTTGCATAAGCTGGGGAAATCCACTGACGACAGAGCCGCACGCGCGTGTCGTCGGCGGACAGAATGCAGGTTTTGATCCGTGCCATCTGAAGGAGGGCAGAGCAAATGATCGTCATGCGAAAAGCGCGACATGAGCGACTCATGAGCGTTCCCAGCCCGGCACGCATCCGCGAATTAGCCGCCCATGTTCGGAAGACCTGGACTCCTGGCGAGCGATTGCGGCGGGCCAACCAGGCACATTTTGTCGAGCTGCTGGAACTGTCGATCACACCGCGTTGGAAGCGACCGTTTGACGACTGAGCGTTTCCGGTGGCGGTTGTCCGGTCGAGAGTTGCAGGCATTGTGCCAAGCTGGAAGTTCGTCAGTGATCGGCGGATGCGCTGTCCGTCGACAAACCATTGGGCGGAGGGCCGGCGGCCGACACATCGGCCCCCAAGATGGCCGCGGTGGTGTCGACTAGACAACCTGCCGGACGCGGGGCAGCGTTGCCAGGAGGGCCTGGAGGGCTTCCATACTGACGGGTTTGACGAGATGGTGGTCGAAGCCCGCTTCACGAGCCCGCCGTTTGTCGTTCTCTTGCCCGTAACCGGTGAGAGCGACAAGCACCGCATCCTCCATTCCGGGCTCTTGCCGCAGGCAGCGGGCGAGTTGATAGCCGTCCATGCTGGGCATGCCGATGTCCGAAATAACGAGGTCGGGCCGCTCGACCCGAACCTGCTCGAGCGCCGTAGCGGCATCATTCGCGGTGCGGACATGCTGCCCCATCGTCTCCAGGAGCTTGCCGAGGATGTAGGACGAGGCGCGCGTATCGTCGACAACCAGCACCCTGCGGCGTGGCAGGAATGCGTTCTGGCTGGGCTGAGGCGGCCGGATGTCTTTGACCTGCGGCGCCGCGGCCAACACCGGAAGATGAATGACGAATTCGCTGCCTCTGCCCTCGCCCCCGCTGTGAGCTTCGATTCGGCCGCCGTGCAATCGGACAAACGTCTTGACCAGCGTCAAACCGATTCCCAGGCCGCCCTGGGCCCGAGTGAGCGTGCGATCTGATTGGGCAAACATGTCAAACACGTGGGGCAGCATTTTGGCCGGAATGCCCATGCCGTTGTCGCGCACCGACACGAGTACGCCTTCAGCGTCGCGTCGCACCGTGAGCCAGATTTGCCCCCCCTCGCCCGTATATTTTGCGGCATTGTTAAGCAGGTTGGCGATTACCTGGGTCAGCCGAACCGGATCGGCCTCTAGCAGAATGGGGTCGGCCGGAAGCGTCGTGGCCAACTGGTGGCCGGCGGCATCCAAGAGCGGCCGGCTCGTCTCGACCGCGCCGGCGACAATGGCCGCCAACTCGACTGTCTCTTTTCGCAGTTCGACTTTTCCGTTGGTGATCCGTGCGACTTCGAGCAAGTCGTCGACCAGGCGAACCAGGTGCTGGAGCTGATGCTCCATGATCTCGCGCACCCGCTGGACGCCGGGGCCAAGATCTTCGGCCAGGCGCAGGATATGGAGCGAATTGCTGATCGGCGCCAGCGGATTGCGCAGCTCATGGGCCAAGGTTGCCAGGAACTCGTTCTTCGCGGATCGGCCTGTATGAAGGCCTCTTCGGCGCGCTTGCGTTCGCTGATGTCCACCAAAACGTTGACGGCGCCGACGAGTCGATTGGATTCGTCGTAGATTGGGTTAGCATGGGCCAGCACCGTCAAACGGCTGCCGTCCGGCGCTCGACGATGATTTCCTGGCCGTTGAATTCCTGGCCCGATTGCAGGGCCAATGCCATCCAGCACCGATCGTGACGAATGGGCACACCGTCCGCCGAGAAAAGCTTGAACGAACCGCAATAGCAATCGGCGGGGTCATTCAGCTTTGGCGCACGGCCCCACAGCCGCACCGCGTGCTGGTTGTAATACGTAATCAGCCCGCGAGGGTCGCACGTGTATGCACCGGCCGGCAGTTTCTCAAGCAATCGTCGGAATTGCAGTTCGCTCGGCTGCGGGGAGCACAGCGGCCACTGGCTTTCATCCGGCATTTCCACCCTCGGTTCGCGCTCGGCCTAGCTTGGAATTCGATAAACTCTCCCCTCATTCTATCGAACTAGCGTCGCTGCGTCGAGTTTCGGCTCAGCGACTGGCAGGAGAACTGCAAAGTCGAATTTGAACGGTGCTTCCACTTTAGGAGGCGACTCCGATCGCCGACTCGCAGCGTCAAACTAGGGCAGTCGGCGATCGGAGTCGCCTCCTACAATCGACTTTGCAGTTCTCCTGTGAGCGACTGGCCTTCGGCTCGGCAGTTTGCTGCCCCCCCGCACCGCGAGCGGATAGCGTAGACCGAATGCCCGCTGGGAGATTGCAAGCGACATATCCGGTCATCGGCCGAGCATCTTGGCCACGATGAAAATCACGCCGGCCCCCAGGATTCCACCGCCTCCGAGCAAATACATGAGCGAATATCCTGCAGTGCCCAAGACGATTGCATTCGAAAGTACGATGTCCATTTTCTTAACTCCGACAAAAGGTAGTAACGAAATGGCCAGACAACCCAGGAATGACTAAGCAAATCCGTGCCGGCCTGTTGAATCCATCTAAGTCTCGCCCTGTTTATTGCGGATGCTTGCTGTTGGGCGGCTTCCGCCGAGGCAATTCGGCTGGCCGAGGGTCGTTGTTGGCAGGCAGATGCTCATAGTGAGCATCGCGCGATCACGGCCCCTGGATGCTCCGGGCCCTCGAAGAAGGCTTGGATGCCGCTGCCCCAGACGGCGGACTGCGCCACTCGCCAAAAGCGTTGGATCGGTGCGAGAGGCAAAGCGGCGCGGTCGGCGAGAACGCGTCCCTCCGGTGGCACGAGAGTCGAGCCGGCCGGCTGGATCGATCAATTGCCGACGGCAACAGCCATCGCCGTTTCGCGCGGCGGGCCCAGGACCGCACTCGCGTCATCGCTGGCCGGCGGCGCCGGTTCGATCAAGGCAATCGATTTGTCGACGGCCGTTTGCAGAGAGAACTCGACGTCGGCGGCCCCGGCCCGCAGTAGTTGGTCCTTGGCGCGGGCCGACGTGGGTCCGGTCCACAAGCCCACCATGACCTTGGTCGCCGAGGTTCGCCCTCGCAGCCGTTTGCACACGTCACGGGCGTGGATCTCGGCAACCGGTGGCAAGGCGGAGACCCAGATCACGTTTGCGTCTTTGACGCGAACTGCGTCGAACTGGCTGACAGTGATCGTTTCGCGAGCCAGCATCTCCACCACGAATCCGCCGGCCGAGAGCAAGTGCGAGAGCATCCGTCCCACCAGTTCGTCCGCCGAATCGTACGCGGGTATGCAAAGCGCCGGCGGGCGCCTTCGTCAAGGGCGCTTCGTCGGCCGGCGTGTCGCTTTGAGCGGGCGGCGCTTGCGCAGCACGGGCGGCCTCCGCTTGCTCGGCCACGTCGTCGACGATTTCGCGGACCGCGGCGTGCATGAGCTCCAGACGCGCCGGGTCGAGCTGGCCATTGTGCCGGTCCTCTTCGGCCAGCCGCAACGCGGGAATCAACACTTCGTCGAACAGTTCCAGCACACTGCGGCTCTTGAGAAAATCTCGCGCTTGATCCGCCGCTTCGTCCTGGTCCAAGGCCAACAAACGCTGGTAAAGCGACTCGTGAAGCGCAAGGGGCGGTTCGTCGCCAAGCAACACGTAGAGAAAACGAAACTGCGGCACATACCGGCCGATTACCGTCAGGCAAACGGTGATGGGTGTCGACAGCACCAGTCCCATGCCTCCCCAAAGCCACGTCCAGAACACGGCCGAGACGATGATGGCCAGCGGCGACACGCCCGTGCCGGCGCCATAAAGCCAAGGCTCCATCACGTTGCTGCTGACGATTTCGAGTGCGACGATCCACCCCAGCACCAACAGCGGACGCGTCCAGCCCTCGAAGACCGCCAAGGAAAGCAACAGCGGCATCGCTGTCCCAATCACGGGACCGACATAGGGGATGAATCGCAACAATCCCGCCAGCAGTCCCCACAAGATCGCGTTCGGCAAACCGATCAGAGAAAGACCGACGGCGATTGCCACACCATACGACGCGTTGATGATCAACTGCATCAGCAAGTAATGGCTGACGCGCTTGCTGGCATCGTCGATCGCCTGCGTGGTGAGTCGCAAATGCGCATCACCGATAAGCCGAATGACACGGTTCCGCAAGTCCTCGCGCTGGATGAGCATGAAGATGACGAGAATTGCCACGACGGCCATGTTGCCCAGCGGAGCCAACACGGGCCCCAATACGTTGCTGAAGATCGAGGGCATCGAAACGGGCGTTGCCACCACCTTGACCGGGAGCGCCGCCGTTTCGTCGGCCGAGGGCATAGTCGGCTTGGCCGCCGCCTCTTTCTCCGGGTCGAGCTGTGCGTCAGGGGGCTCCGCCGGTGCCGCGGGGCTGCCAGGTCGGCCGGGGACGTCGACGGCCGCAAATGCTCGTTGACTTGGGCGACTGTCTGGTTCGCCTTGGACAAAGCGGGCTCGATCGAATGATTGAGCTGGTCCAGTTTGACCAGGATGTTTTCCCGATAACGAGAGAATTGGCCGCTCAGGTCGAGCACCTGTTCGCCCACGACGTAACCGAGCACACCGGTTCCCAAGACCGTGGCCACAACTACGGTCAAGACCGACGGCACCCGCCCGAGGCCCAGCCGTTGTACCCGCACCACCAGCGGCGCCAGCAGAAAGCTGAAGAGCACGGCCATCGCCAAGGGAATCAAGAAGTCCCTGGCGAGGTATAGTGCCGCCACCACGAGCACCGTGGTACCCAGGGTCAGCAGTCGCGACTGCGAGCGGCCTTCCGCTTGAGCCATGGCGTGGATCCTTCGCAGGGGCTGAGGAGCTATGGTTGGCGCCTGGTAAGGAAGGCGCGGTTCAGCCCCCCCCGCTGCTGCGCGAACCCTACCAAGGCTTCAGGCGCCAGCCTAGCACAAAGCCGATGCCCAGGCACCAAAGCGCCGCTGCTTCGGGGTTCTCTTTGGCATAGTCGCGCAGGGAGCTCATCGCCCCCTCGACCGGTTGGCGAACTGCTTTTGCCGCTTTCGAAACCATCTCGTCGCCGGAGGCGTGCCGAGACCTGGTCGTATGATTCGCTGCCATGAGCATGTTCCTTTTCTTTCGAGCGCTGTCAAAAAAGCACGAACAAACTGAGCGTCACCCCTGGGCGTCAGCCGACAAATCGTCTGCTCACCGCTTCCGGCACCACGCCCTCAATCGCTTGCAGGATCGAATTGCCCAAACGCCGCGCGGCCGACACATCTTGCTCCGCGCTTTTGCTTGACGGCGTGGACCACGATGCATCCCAGGGCCAGTCCCGCGCCAAAGCCCACCAGCGCGGCCGTCAGCGGGGCGTGGCGGATCGAATCGGCAATCGCACTGCAGGCCTCGCTGGCATTGCAAGCCTCTGCCTCGACGTGTGGAAGTCTCGATTCTTTTGCGACCATGTCTCGATCTCCTGATTTGTCCTGTCGACCTGCGCGTCTCCACGAAGCCCTTTACGCTTGCTCGGACGCGTGTCGCCGTACCAGCCGCGCCGATTCAATCGTTTCAGCGCGATCGGACCAGCAGAGCCACCAGAATGCCTGCAACCAGCCCGGCGCAAACGCGGCCGCGACCGATTCACCGGGCCGGCGCTGCACGATCTTCTCGGCATTTTCGTAGCCGTCGCGGACGCGCTCGGCCAAGGTGTCGGCCGCATCGGCGGTCGCATCCATGGCCTGTTCGGCGTGCGCGCTCGCGACCGCTCGGCGGCGTGGCTGATTGCCGCGGCGCCGTAATCTGTCGCGTCGTCGAGGAATTTCTCGATCTCGGCGCGTGCGGCGCCTGTCTTGCGCTGGATGAACCCCACCAGTTGAGCCGCGTTCCCTTTGAACTGCTCCAAATCATCATCCGTGAGCTCGCCCCATTTCTCGCGAAGCATCCCGGCAAGTTCGTTCCAATTGCCTTTGAGCGTTTGCTGATTGATCATCGTTGCTTCCTTTCGTGGTCGGTAAGAAAGAGAATTCCCTATCGGTGACGGCTTGCGACGTCGAAACTATTCGCCCGTCCGCTCGGCGCGGCGCTGTTGAATGCCGTCGCGAATCGCCGCGCCGTCGACATTGACGTCGACACCGCCGCCCGGAGCCACATCGACGCCTACCTTCTTGCCCGTCGCGGGCTGTCGCCCGTTGATGTCCACGTCCACGCCACCCGGGCCAGTATTCACCTCAACATTCCGCCGCGGCGATTGGACGTCGACGTCCCGGTCCGCATCGCTGCGGATCGCAGCCGGCGGCAAGCCACCGGTCGAATTGTCGTTGCAACCGATCGTCCCCAGCAGCACGAAGCCGCCGGCGAGCAGGGTCCATGTCGAAGGTTTCATGATTTCCTCAAGCGGGGAATTGGTTCTTAGGAATAGGACGCGGCAGAATGGCCAAGGGCCCGTTGGACGCGAGGTTCTGCGACGCACTGGCACTCCCGCTAACGCAACCGGCGTGCCAGATTGCAGGAACCGGCGAATCGCGGCCAGAACCGACTCCGCACGTCGCAGGAGCCGTCTGGTGCTCGTTTTCGACCAGAAGCGGTGTGACTTCTCGACGACCAGAGTGGTTTCCGGCCAATCGGAAGCATAAGCGTGCCAGCATTCTCGAAGCGCCGCCGATCGACTGCGGCAGCGGTAGCGAGGCGCACGTTAGCAGCCTGTTGAAATACTCAACAGGCTGCGTCAAGCGTAGGGATGCGATGCCAAAATAACAACGCAAGTCGTTATTCTGCGATTTCGCGAAGGACCTTGCCCTGAGCGTGGCGAGGTTGAAAACTGCCGAAAGGGCATTTTTCAACGGGCTGTTAGCTGACCGGTGCGACATCCACGTCGACGTGCAACCGTTCGTTGGCAGGGCTATACAGCGTGCCGGTCGTGGGGGCCGCGTCGCGGTAATGCCGTCCCACGGCCATCCGTACGTGATCGGTGGCCGGCAAGACGCCGTTGGTCGGATCGAAACCCTTCCAACCGACGTTTGGCAAGTACAACTGCACCCAGGCGTGCGAGGCGTCGCTGTGCGCCGGGCTTCGCCCGTATTGCCCGTAAAAACGTACCCGCAAACGTATCGAGCGGGAATATTGAGCATGCGAGCCATGCAAATCATCAGGTTGGAAAAATCCTGGCAGACGCCTCGCTTGTTGACGAGCACTTCGAACGGCGTGGTTTCCAGCGACGTGCTGGCCGGCTGGTAGCTGAACTCGCGGAAGAATGCCAGGTTCATCGCGAACAGCGTTTCCAATAGATCCTGGTCGTTTTGCGCCACAAAGCTTTGGGCATATTCGTAAATCTCGGCAAGCTGCGTGTCGGGCAATTCGATGGGGGCGAGATACGGCGCGAGCATCTTCATCTCCCAAGGCATCCACAGGATCGGCAACTTGGGCCGCACCGACATCGCTGCGAACGCGAACGGGTCGGCATCCAGCAATTCGACCAGCGACTCGGCCGTGATCGACAGCTTGTTGTAGGGCTGGTGGATTTCGAATTGCGTCACCCAATTGCCAAACACGTCCTCGAACTCGACCGTCTCGACTTCGGTACTGATCTGAAGTCGGTAAGACTGTAACGTCTGATTCAGATCGTGAATCGGCCGCAGCCGCACGCGATGCACGCTGCGGACGACCGGCTGGTCGTATTCGTAGTGGTTCGCATGTGTCACTTTCAGCCGCCGAACGGCGGTCGCGGTAGGCAATTCCAATTGCACGAGTATCCTCTCCCAAAAAATGTCACACAGCCGGGCCGGACCATCGCGCCGGATAGTAGCGGGCACCCGCCCGAAGCCGCCGAATTCGAACGCCAACGCATCCCTTCATTGGGTGAGCGAGTCGGCCGCCGACCCGCTCCGCCGGGCTGCATATCGCCGCGTCGCGCGCTCAAGCCCAATTCCGCCCTCGACGGATTGTAGCAGTTTTCATTTGCGGTTGCGTTGACGTCAAACGTGTCCGACAGTGACCGGCGGGCACGGCGGCCGCGCCCTACGGGGCAGGTCGATCTACGGAAGCGAGTTGCGTCCGGCGGGGGCAAACGCCGTGCCGCCGCGAGGCGGCGCATCTGGTTTTGCGCGGGCCGGCTCCTAAGATGACTTTGCGAGGCGGGCGCCACGGAGGCGGCTCGGCAGCGACACGGCGATTCGGAGCGAAGACGTTTGGATACCGATCCGCAAACCCTGCATGCCGAGCGATTCGACGAAATCAGCCGCTTGATCGACCGAGACGTTGATCGCTTGATCACCGATTGGGTGGCACGCGCATGCGCCGAGCAGCCGGATGCGAATCCCGCCTATCGCGCGGAAATGCAGGATCGCTTGCCGGCGTTTTTGCACGCCGTCGCGGCAAGCCTCGCCGCTCCGACAGCGATGATCGTGGACCGCATCGCCTCTTGGCGCTCGAACACGGCGAGCAGCGCCTGGAGCGCCGGCTGGAAGCTTTCGGAGGTAGTCCGCGATTACCAGATCCTGCGGCTGCTGTTGGTCAACCACCTCAATGAGACGCTCGATCGGCCCCTGCTGACCCGCGAAGTGATGGCGATCGGTCTGCTGTTGGATGAAGCGATCGCCGCGGCGGTGGTGATGTTTGTCGCCCAACACGAGCAAAAGCTCGGTCACGCCGAAAAACGGGTTCGCGAGGTGATGGACACCGTGGCCGACGGCATCATGATGCTCGACCCGCAGGCGCGGGTCATCATGCTCAATCCGGCGGCCGAGAAAGTATTCGATCGTCCCGCCGAAGAATTGCTCGGCGTGGACTTGCGGACGATGGTCACTTTCCCCGAAACCGATCATGAAGCCGCATGGCAACGCCTGTTGCCGGCGGGGCCCGACACGGGCACGGTTCGCAAGGAGGCCCATGGGCTGCGGAAAAGCGGAAATCGCTTCGAGCTGGAAATGGCCGTCACCGGTTTCCATCGTGACGAATGCAAGCACTGGATCGTCGTCGTCCGCGATATCACCGAGCAAAAGCGGCTGGAGAACGAGCTCAAGCGCAGTCGCGCGAGCAGCATCTGCTCAACCAATCGCTCGCCAGGCTTTCGGCCGAAGCCGACGCCTCGAACCGCGCCAAAAGCGAGTTTCTTGCCAATATGAGCCACGAAATTCGCACGCCCATGACGGCCATCCTCGGCTATGTTCAACTGCTGCGCGGCGAACTGCGAGATCCCGGTCAGTTGAACGCCGTCGACACGATTCAACGCAACGCCGACTTCCTGCTCGAGATCATCAACGATTTGCTCGACCTTTCGAAGATCGAGGCGAACAAGTTCGACATCGAAGACGCGCGAGTGTCTCCCAACACTCTCCTAGCTGAAGTTGCTTCGCTGATGTCAATCCGCGCCGATTCGAAGGGGATTCGTCTGGCCACCGAGTATCGCGGGCCGATTCCCGAAACCATCCACTCCGACCCCAAACGACTGAAACAAATTCTGATTAATCTGGTTGGTAACGCAATCAAGTTCACCGACGAAGGAGAAGTGCGGATGGTCGTTTCGCTCGCCGAATCCGCACCGCACAGTAAAAGCGAAATCGTCTTTGCCGTGGCCGATACCGGGATCGGCATGAGCGCCGAGGATCTCCCACGTGTTTTTCATCCTTTTCTGCAAGGTCAATCGGCAGGCTCTCGGCGCGTCGGGGGAACCGGGCTCGGCTTGACGATCAGCCGGCATCTCGCCGAGATGCTCGGCGGCCGTCTGGAAGCGGACAGCAAGCTGGGCTCAGGCAGCACATTTCGGCTGGTATTGCCGACCGGGCCACTCGACAACCGGACCTTGGTTCAACCGCCGGCCGAAGAGCACGCCCGTCAGCCATCCCAGCCACCCAAGTCGGCCGCGCCGCGCCTGGCCTGCCGCGTCCTGGCGGCCGACGATCGTCGCGACAACCAGATGTTGATCCAGCGAATGCTGCGCAACGCCGGGGCACAAGTAACGATCGTCGGCGACGGCCGCGCGGCCATTGCGCAGGTGCTTGGGGCCGCTCGCCAAGGCGAGGCATTCGATGTCGTGCTGATGGACATGCAGATGCCCGAACTCGACGGCTATCAGGCAACTGCTCAGCTCCGTGCCGCGGGCTGCCGCGTGCCAATCATCGCTCTGACGGCCAGCGCCATGAAAGGAGACCAAGACCGATGT
Organism: uncultured Planctomycetia bacterium; assembly: GCA_963699445.1. Taxonomy (GTDB): domain Bacteria; phylum Planctomycetota; class Planctomycetia; order Pirellulales; family PALSA-1355; genus CAWCAX01. The sequence continues at coordinate 613,525 of CAVOTX010000005.1, read as the reverse complement.
ATGCAGGTCGGTTGCGACGATTACTTGCCCAAACCAATCGATTTTAGCGTGTTAGTGGAAATGGTGGCCCGTTATGCCGACGACGGCAAAGGGCGTTGAAGTTGCTCGGTGGTGCTTGCTGGGGGGTTCCAAGCAATAGCCACGCGTTGGCTGCTGGGGAACCAGGTTGGCCGCGGCGCGATCACGATTGGCCGCGCACTGGAGAGAATCTCGGGTGTTTGACCAAAGCCTTCGTCGCGACTCGACTTGCGTTCTTGCAAATGCAGCCGGCCTGCGCCGCATTTGGCATCGCGGTTGCAGTAGCCCCAGAGGAAATTGCTCTGCCACGCCGAACCAGAAGGCTTTGATAATGGCCAACACGAATGACCTCGGCCACCCGCTGCTTAACGCGACGCAACCTGTGGCCAATTTCGCCCCTGAATCGGCGCGTTTGATCGCTCCCGAAGTGCCGGAGGCGGCCCGGGCGCACGCGGAACGACTGGTCGAGGAACTCGGCTCGGTCGAGTTGGCCAAACATGCCGTGGATCTGGCCAAACAAGCCGTCGAAGCGGTGGCCGGACAAGGGGGAACGACCTGCGGCGAGGCGGCTCTCCACCAGACTTTCGGTTTCGCCACGCACCAGGACTTGTTGGCCGCCTCCTCGCCACTCGAATCGAACGACGGTCAGAAATGGTTCATCACCCAACTGGCCGACGATAGCTGGGTTGCCTGGAACGAGATCGATCGTAAATGCGACCGGCACTATGTTACCGCGGACGAAGCCCGGGCCAGCGTGCCGCACGAAGCGGGTTTCACCGGCACGTCGTTACTGGGCTGACAACCCCTTGAAAAAAGGGGACTCTCCTCCCAGCGAAGATGCGGGATTCTTTACGAAATTGCCTTGCCGCCGGGCGGCTGCCCCGCTTTTCCGACGGGGTACTTAGCGGTCGGCCACAGGACGTGGGCTGCGGGGGTGGCTGGATCTACCCGCTTCGGTCGGCTTGTTCCGGGCTTGTGACTTGACGGTCGATCGAGATTCCCAATTCCCGAATCTTGTGCCGCAAGCTGCCGCGGGTGATGCCCAGGATCTCCGCCGCTTTCGATTGATTGCCGTCGGTGTGGCGCAGCACGCTGGTGAGCAGAAATCGTTCGACCATGTCGATCGTCTCGGCATGCAGTTGCGCCGAGCCCGAACGCAATCGCTGGGCGACGAACGATTGCAGGCTCGTTTCCGCATCCTCGCGCTCGTTGCCATGATCGGGCACCGCCGCATGGGGAGCGGTGATTTCGCGTGGAAAGAACGCCGAGATCAGCACCGGCCCGGTCGACTGCACAAGTGCCTGCCGCACCACGTTTTGCAATTGCCGCACGTTGCCGGGCCAGCGATAGTTGCATCAACGTCTCTAAGGCGTCAGGGGCGATGCCTTGCACGTCCTTGCCCAGCTCCCGGCTGAACCGGGCGAGGTACCATTCGAGCAGCATGCGAATGTCCTCGGTGCGCTCGCGCAGCGGCGGCAATTGAATCGTGAAACCGTTGAGGCGATAGTACAGGTCTGCGCGGAACTCTCCGTCGCCTGACCATTTTTTCCAGGTCGCGGTTGGTGGCGGCGATGATCCGCACGTCGGTCTGAATGGTTTGCGATGCCGCCGACCCGCTCGAATCGCTGCTCTTGCAGCACGCGCAGCACCTTGCTTTGCACGAGCGGCGTCATGTCGCCGACTTCGTCGAAGAACAAGGTGCCGCCGTTGCACTGCTCGAATTTGCCGATGCGCCGCCCCGTGGCACCGGTGAATGACCCTTTTTCGTGCCCGAACAACTCGCTCTCCAGCAGCGACTCGGGCAGCGCGGCGCAGTTGACCGCCAGAAAAGGGCCGTTGGCGCGGCGGCTATGGTGGTAGATTGCCCGGGCGACCAATTCTTTGCCGGAGCCGCTCTCGCCGCGAATGAGCGTGGCCACGTCCTGCGGAGCGACGCGGCCGATGGCCTTGTAGACGTCTTGCATCTGCGGCGTTCGGCCGACGAGCAGGTCGCCCGACAACTGCGTGTCGTCGTCCGCCTGTAATTGCACCGGCACGTGCATCAGCCGCCGGATTTCGAGCGCCTGGGTGACCAGCTCGTGGACCCGGGCCAAGTCGAGCGGCTTGAGCAGATAGTCGAACGCGCCGAGTCTCATGGCTTCGATGGCCGTGTCGCTCGACCCTCCGGCGGTGATGAAGATCACGGGCACCTTGGGGGCGATGGCATGGATCTGGCGGCAAGCGTCGATTCCCGACATGTCGGGCAGCATCACGTCCAGCAGCACCACGTCCGGCTCGTTGCTCTGCAGCAGAGCGATGCCTTCGGTGGCCGTGGCGGCAACTTGCAACTCGAGTTCGATTTCCTTGAGCGCACCGGCAATCAAGGTCCGCAGCGAACGGTCGTCATCGATCAGCAACAGCCTCGGCATACAAGAAACGCCCCTGGAAAGCTTCATTCGGTTCAACAATCAGCCGCCACCATCTTGGCAGCCCGGTACCGAGTTGGCAACGAACCAGACCGCTTGGGTCGGGCTTCAGCTTCAAGGAGGCCCAGCCGCGGCCGTCAGAACCGTTACCGTTTCGCGTACCAGAGACGGGCGCAATTCGTCCTTTTTGCCTCTGGGGGCCGCTTGGCCCACGGTCAATCAGGCTGGTTGGATTGGCGCCAGTGCGGTAACCGCGGGATGTCGGCAAATGCCCCAAACGAGGGCCGGTCGAGGATTCCGACCGCAATTCGGCACGCTTTTGCGATTCTGGCACGAACTGTGCATCTAACTTGGGTTCGTGAGCCTTGGAGATCGGAGGGGCCGATCCACCGCCGCTCGTCAACTCATTCTCGGAGGATCCTGCAATGTTATCCTGGGCTGTGACTTTCTTGATTATCGCGCTGATTGCGGCTGTGTTGGGCTTTGGTGGCATTGCCGGCAGCGCCGTGGGGATCGCCAAGATCCTGTTCGTCGTGTTCTTGGTTCTATTCGTGATCAGCCTGTTAACCGGCGGCATGCGGCGCGGACCGTCGGTCTGATCGAAAACGATCGACGCGTGATCACGTAGTACCGATGGACCATCGGAAGACGAGCGACTGCCTGGCGGCTGTACCCTCATGCCCAAAGCGAGAGTGCATCGCCCCGGCAGTCGTTTGTCATTGTTGGATCGGATACATTTTTCGATAGCGGAGGCGAATCATGCCGCGCGGCGATAAGTCGTCTTACACGAGCAAACAGAAAAGACAAGCCGAGCACATTGTCGAGTCGTACGAGGACCGCGGAGTCGGCAAACGGACGGCCAAAGCACCGCGCCTGGGCGACCGTCAATAAGCTCTCCGGTGGCGGAAAGAAGAGCCGATCGGGCCGAGGCGCAGGGAAGTCCGCCTCAAAAAGCCGGTCGAAGTAGCCGTGCCTGCTGTTCGCTCGCAGAAACGCTGATTGGATCGTTATGGATGCCGATTCGAATCGTTGCTGCCGACGATTACCGGTGGGTGCGGAAATCCAGCCGGGCGGAGGCGTGCATTTTCGCCTCTGGGCTCCGCGCTGCCGGAAGGTCGAGGTCAACCTACTGCTGGCCGCCGCGGCAGGCGACTCTGCCACGGCCCGTTCGGTGACGCTGTCGTCCGAAGCCGATGGCTACTTCGCCGGATTTTGTCCGGCGGGCAAGGTCGGCAGCCTGTACGGTTTTCGCCTGGACGAGGCATCGAAGCTTTTGCCCGATCCCGCATCGCGCTTTCAGCCTGACGGTCCGCACGGCATGTCGATGATCGTCGACCCCCAGGCCTACGCCTGGCGCGACCAGGGCTGGCGAGGTTCGCCCTTGAAAGGGCAAGTCCTCTACGAGCTGCACATCGGCACGTTTACGGCCGCGGGAACCTGGCGCAGCTGCCGCGGCCGAGCTGCCGCGTCTGGCCGCCCTGGGCGTCACGCTGCTGGAAGTGATGCCGGTGGCCGATTTTGCCGGCAGCTTCGGCTGGGGATACGACGGGGTGAATCTGTTTGCGCCGACGCGGCTCTACGGCACGCCCGACGATTTCCGGCGCTTCGTCGACCAGGCGCACCGGCTTGGCCTGGGCGTGCTGCTCGACGTGGTCTACAACCATTTCGGGCCGGACGGCAATTATCTGGTCGCAGTTTTCCGCCGACTTACGTCACCGATCGGCTTCAGACGGATTGGGGCGAAGCGATCAACTTCGACGGCCGGAATTCGGGCCGGTCCGCGAGTTCTTTATTGCCAACGCCGGCTATTGGATCGACGAATTTCATTTCGACGGCCTGCGGATCGACGCCGTGCAGGCGATCTTCGACGATTCGGCAGAGCACATCCTGGCCGCGATCGGGCGGCGCGTGCGCAGGCGGCCGAGGCGACGGGCCACGCTGGTGATGGCGAAAACGAACTGCAGGACGCTCGACCGGTCCTGCGCCCGATCGGACGCATGGCGGCTACGGACTGGACGCCGCCTGGAACGACGATTTCCACCACGCGGCCCGCGTGGCGATGACCGGCCACGCCGATTCTACTATGGCGATTATCGCGGCACGCCGCAGGAGTTGATCTCGGCCGTCAAATGGGGCTACCTGTACCAAGGGCAGTGGAACGCGCGGCAACAGCAGCCTTCGCGGCTCGCCAGCCCTCGATGTCGAAGGGCATCACTTCATCACCTTTTTGCAAAACCACGACCAGGTGGGTAACACTCCCTACGGTTGGCGTTTGCACGACCTCACTTCGCCCGGGCGGCATCGCACGCTGCCACGGCGCTGCTGCTACTTGCGCCCGGCACGCCGATGCTGTTTCAAGGACAGGAATTCTGCGCCATCGAGTCCGTTTCATTACTTCGCCGATCATGTGCCTGAGATCGGCGCAGCTCGTTCGCCGCGGCCGCGAGGCGGCGCAGCGTCAGTTTCGCTGCCTGGCTGGCGACGATGCGGCCAGGCATTTCGTCGATCCGTGCGATCGGCAAACTTTCTTGCAGTCGAAGCTCGATCCGTCCACGACCAGCGGCACGCCGCGGCTTGGACGCTGCATCGCGATTTGATCGCGGCTGCGCGAGAGCGACGTCGTTTTCTCCGCCCAGGATACCGACCGCATCCACGGCGCCGTGCTGGCGGAAGAATCGTTGGCGCTGCGATTTCTCGGCCCGGCGAACGACGATCGGTTGCTGGTCGTCAATCTCGGCCGGCAACTGGATTCGAACCCGATGACCGAGCCCTTGCTGGTGCCGCCGCGGGCCTGCCAATGGCAATTGCTTTGGTCCAGCGAGGACCCGCGCTACGGGGGCCTGGGCAGCGGCGCCGCAGCGCTCAGGCCGGATTTTTTCCGGGGCACTCGGCTCTCGCATTCAAGTCGGTACCGCTTACTGGGCAGCAAGAGACGCATCCATGACCATTCCAGACACGCCCCCATCCACGAGCGGAACCGGCGCGGCCGATTGGTACAAGGACGCCGTCATCTACGCAGTTGCACGTGCGGTCGTTCTTCGACAGCAACGACGACGGCATCGGCGATTTCGTCGGGCTGACGCAAAAGCTCGACTATCTGCAGGACCTGGGCGTCACCGCCATCTGGCTGCTGCCGTTCTATCCGTCGCCGCTGCGCGACGACGGCTACGATATCGCCGACTACCGCAGCGTGCATCCCGCCTATGGCACGCTGCAGCGATTTCAGGATTTCTGCGCGAGGCGCATCGGCCGCGGATCTGCGCGTGATCACCGAACTGGTGCTCAATCACACCTCCGATCAGCATCCCTGGTTTCAGCGGGCGCGCGCGCGCCGACCGGGCAGTCCGCTGGCGCGACTTCTACGTCTGGAGCGACACGCCGCGAGAAATACCAGGACGCGCGCATCATCTTCAAGGATTTCGAAACCTCCAACTGGACCTGGGATCCGGTGGCCAAGGCCTATTACTGGCACCGTTTTTACTCGCATCAGCCCGACCTGAACTTCGACAATCCGCGCGGTCCACGAAGCGATTTTCAACGATCCTCGATTTCTGGCTGGAAATGGGCGTCGACGGCCTGCGGCTGGACGCCGTGCCCTATCTGTATCGAGCGCGAAGGCACCAACTGCGAGAACCTGCCCGAAACGCACGCTTTTCTAAAGCAACTGCGCCGGCACGTCGACGCAGACTTTCCCGGACCGCATGCTGCTGGCGGAAGCCAACCAATGGCCGGAAGACGCCGTGGCATATTTTGGCCACGGCGACGAATGCCACATGGCGTTTCATTTTCCGCTCATGCCGCGGCTGTTCATGGCCATGCGCATGGAGGACCGCTTTCCGATCGTCGACATCCTGGAACGCACGCCCGCCGATTCCGGAAACCTGCCAATGGGCGCTGTTCCTGCGCAATCACGACGAGCTGACGCTGGAGATGGTCACCGACGAAGAGCGCGACTACATGTATCGGGTGTACGCACACGACCGCGCAAGCGCGGATCAACCTGGGCATCCGCCGCCGCCTGGCGCCGCTGATGGAAAACGACCGCGCGCAAGATCGAATTGATGAACGCCCTGCTCTGTTCGCTGCCCGGCACCCCGGTGATCTACTACGGCGACGAAATCGGCATGGGCGACAATATTTATCTGGGCGACCGCAACGGCGTGCGCACGCCCATGCAATGGAGCTCCGACCGCAATGCCGGCTTTTCCGGCGCCAATCCGCAGCAGCTCTTTTTGCCGGTTATCATCGACCCCGACTATCACTACGAAACGATCAATGTCGAAATGCAGACCCGCAATCCGCACTCGCTGCTGGCCTGGATGAAGCAACTGATCCGGGTGCGGCGGGAAGCGGCGGCCCTCAGTCGCGGCACGTTGGAACCGCTGACACCGGCGAACCAAAAGGTGCTGGCTTTCGTGCGGCGGTTGGGGGAGGAAGCGATCCTGGTAGTCGCAAATCTCTCCCGGCACGCGCAATACGTGGAACTCGATCTGGCGGCCCACGCCTCGCTGACGCCGGTCGAGATGTTCGGCAAGTCGCGATTCCCGACGATCCACCAAGCGCCCTACTTGTTGACTCTGTCGCCCCATGCCTTCTTCTGGTTTTCGCTCGAACCGGCCACGTCAACCGGTTGACGGCCGCTTTGGCGCCGGCGGTCGCGGCTCCTCGGCCGCTGGATCTTCACTCGCCAACAGGGCCACCGGGAAATCACGAAACACGTCGCCCAAGTCCAGTGTCTGTCCGCCATCGGCGCCGACCGTCGCCGCCAACCGGCGACCCGTGAGCACATGCCGCCAGCTGCGCGATCCGCCGGGCGGAAGCGGCAGCAGTGTGCCTTTCCACCACGGGGCCGCGGGCCACGGAGTCTGGCGATCGCTTGCCGGCTGACGGACTTGCTCGAGCGCCTCTTGGGTCAATCGCGGCACCACGCAAAGCGACTGGCCGGTTCCCGCCACGCGGGCAAATGCGACCACGCGATCTTCCCGAGGGCCAACGCTCAACAGCGGCAAATAATCGCCTGCGAACAGATCCGGATGGTCGCGGCGGAACCGCAAAGCTTGCGACACCACCAGCATTTTGAGTCGTTTGTCGGGCCACCCGGCCAACAGCTCTCGGGCCACGGCGCCCGGCTCGGATTGCCCTTCGGTCATCCAGGCCAAAGCATCGCGACGCTCGGAGAAGTCCACCGGCCGGCGATTGTCGGGATCCACCAGGTTGAAATCCCAGAACTCCACGCCCTGATAAAAATCGGGCACGCCAGGACAGCAGATCTTGACGAGCGACTGAGCGAGCGAGTTGACAAAGCCGGCGTCGGCGATCGACTGCGCGAAGGCGGCCAGATCGGACGCAAATGTCGATTGGCGATCATCCAGGATGCGCTGCAAGAAACCGGCGACGGCTTGCTCGTATTCGACGTTCGGGCTGAGCCAACTCGTGTGTACCTTGGCTTCTCGAAATGCTTTTTCGCAGTAGGCGGCGATCCGCGCCGCGTAGCCGGACCACTGCGAGTCGTCCGCGGGTCCGACCGGCCACGTGCCGACCAGCGTTTGATAGATCAAGTACTCTTCGTTCGCGTCGGGAGCGGCCGCACCGTCCACATCGGTCTTAGCCGGAGCATTCCATTGCTGCCAACGATCGATGGCCGATTGCCATTGGTCCGGAATTTCCGCCAGCACGTGCAAACGCGCCCGCAGGTCTTCGCCGCGCTTGGTGTCGTGCGTGCCAGTGCTGAGCATGGTGTGCGGCCAGTGCGCGCAACTGGTCGCGCATCCGCTGGTGAAAGTGCTCCACGGTCGTCGGCGGAAAGGCCGGGTTGCCCCCCACCTCGTTAAGCGACGCCAGCGGGTAATAGCGATAGAATGCCGTGTCTTCCAGCCCTTTGGCCGTGACCGGTCCGGTCACCTGTTGAAATCGGAGCACGAACAGCCGCCGGTCGTCGCGACAGGCATCGGACAGTCCGGCCGGATCCTCGTGCAGCAAGAGCGAGGCGATGAAATCGAAAAACGTGGGACTCATGGCCGCGTTACGCCGCTTCGCCAGGCGAATTGCGTACGCGATCCGCTGGCCATCCTCGTCGCCCACTTTCGCCGCGCCGGGAGCGACGTACGTGCGATAGACCGGAAAACAGGCCACCACTTCGCGCAGGCGCTCGATACAGGGCCGGTCGGGTAAAGTCGCGCGACCAGCGATGTTGTTCGGCAATCCGCACCAATTGCTGCGACAGCACGTTCAACTCGCTGGACAGCGACGTCGAGAGGATCGTGCGCTTGCTGTCGTACAGCACTTGCGGGAAACGGTCGACGTCGCCGACAAAACGGCCGTAGATCCGCCGCAGGGCGCTAGTCCCGGAGCGGTCCACGAAAATGCCGCCCAGCAGATTCAAGAAGTCGTAGCCGGTCGTGCCGTCCACGGGCCAATCGGCCGGCAAGGACTCGTCGGGGGCGAGGATCTTTTCCACGACGCAATAGGGATGCGGCCGCGCCGCGGCGGCCCGGCTGGCAAGATCTTTCAGGTACTGACGCGGATCGATCAGTCCGTCGACGTGATCGATCCGCAGACAGCTCACCCAGCCGTTGTCGACGTAGCGGAACAGGGTCTCGTGAACCGCCGCGAACACTTCGGGATCTTCGACTCGGATGGCAGCCAGCGAGTCGACGTCGAAAAATCGCCGATAATTGATTTCGTCCGTCGCCACGCGCCAATAGCTGAGCCGGTACGGCTGTTCGGCGAGCAGCGATTCCAGCCGGTCGAAGCTTTGCGGCTCGCCGGGCCGGCCGTTATATTGGGCAAGCGCGTCATCAAGCGCACGGCGCAACTTGGCAGCTGCCTTCGATCAGCGTCGCCAGCCGCTGACAAAGATCCTCTTGTCGCGCCCGACGCTGGATGGCGTCGGGATGAACATCGCTCGTCGCCGGCAGGCCATCGAGCGCGACGATCAGCCGGGCCCATTCGACATGTTCGTCCACCTCTTGAAGCTCGCTGCCATCGGGACGCACTTGAACCGTGCGACAGAACTGCCGGCCAACTGCGCGGATCGGTCGGCAACTGGCGCCCTGACACTCGACAACGAACCTTCGATTCTCGTAGGCCAGTCGAATTTGTCCCTCTTCCAGCACTTTGCCGAATTGATCTCCAGAATCGCCAGCAAGATTTTGTCGTGCAGCGCCAGCTTCGGCGGCGACCAATCGATGTCGAAAAACCGGGCATACCGCGAGCATTGGCCGTTTTCGAGCACGTCGCGCCACCAGGCATTGTGTGGGTCGTCGATCCCCATGTGATTCGGGACGATGTCGAGCATCAGGCCCATTTCGCATTGCCGCAGTTCCTCGGCCAGCGCCTGCAAGTTCTCTTCCGTCCCCAGTCGCGGATCGATCTGACGATGGTCGACCGTGTCGTAGCCGTGGGTGCTGCCTTGGCACGCGCAAAATGGGGGACAGATAAAGCGTGCTGATCCCGAGCCCACTGAGATACCGCACCAGCCGGCGTACATCGTCCAACTGCATTTGGCCGCTCATTTGCAGCCGGTACGTGGCGCTTCGGCATTAGGTTGGGTGCCAGTGTCAAAGCAAGTCGTGTCCTAGCTGGCGTTCAAACTTGAAAAACGGAGCTCTCCCTGAGCGACTCCCGGCGGCGGTTGCCCGGCGAAGTCACGTCCTACCGCATGTTACGCGATGAACAGGCGTAGCAGATCAGTGTGCCAGACCGAGGGTCCCGTTCCTGTCGCCGGGCATTGCCACCCCCCGGACACGCGGCGAGCAGCCGGCGGGAGTTCGGCCCCCTGGATGGCACATCCGCCACCCAGGGGTCGCGCAGTCACCGGGCAATCGAGCGTGGTTTGTCGGCTGTCATCCCGGTCGCGAACCGGCCAATGATTCTTGGCCGCCTCGTGACGATGGCGCGGACAAATCGGCTTTTTTTGAGAGTATTTTGGTTCGCATGTGGCTGGTTTGACCGCCGCCCTTGGGTCAGGAGGATTTGGTATGCATTTTGCCCTTGCTGCCGTGCGGGGCAGATGGGAATAGACTGACGAGGGGCGTTTTTCGTCGCGCAGGAAGGTGAGTACCGCAAAATGATGTCGCAAGATCGCAGGACGAGCCAACGCAACGGCGGCGGGGATTTGGCCGAGAATCAGAGCATACCGCCGCCGCAGCGAGGCTTTAATCTCGATGCTGCCCTGGTTCGACTAAGAGGAGATCGCAAGTTGCTGGCGGCACTGATCGACATCTTTCTCGAAGACGGGCCACCGCTGATGGAACGGGTCAAGTCCGCCTATTTATTGCCGAATCGATCGGCATTACATCACGCCGCCCACAGCCTCCGCGGTTTGGCTTCCAACTTCGACGCCCGAGACGTGGTCGAGCCGGCATGCGGCTCGAACAATTGGCCGTGACGAGCGAAGAGTTCGATTCGACGACGGCCGTGACTGTCGATCAATTGGAGCGGGCCATCGCCAAACTAACCGAGAGCCTGCACAATTCTGCACTTGATCGCTTTGCGGCGACTGGCGAGCACGACCGGATGGGCCGTCAGCGTTAGCCGCTCTCTGAGATCAGGGCGCGAACGTGGCTCGCGGCGTATTCATCGAGCTCCGCGGCCGAGACGGACGGCTCCGCTTCGAAGATCAGGATATTGCAGCCGTGCCAGCCACCGTGCAACGGCTCGGTAACGCTCGCGACGGCTACCACGTACATGTAGCCCTCCAGCGTCTTGGAAATGGTTTCTTCGGCCAACTCCTTGTTGAGATAGCCCAATTGCTCTCCATTGGAGCGCATGACTTTGATGGCATTTTCGTCGTAGGGATTGCCGGGGTCGGCAACAAACCGCAGAGGCTCGCCCGGCTGGCAGTTGCCGACGACCATTTGCCGCCAGGTGCCATCGGCATTGTTCTGCGTGACGCCAACGACTTTGCTGAAAAAATGATGGATGCGTGCCGTGGCGCGGCTGTGATATTCGTGGCGGCGATTTCGTGGCGGCGATTTCTCGCCTGCAATTTGTCGCCTGCGATTTTCTTGACTGGGGTCGAGACCGTTAGCGGCCTGCTCCACGGTTTGCCTGGTGCCTGATTTCCCGTTGGCCTGTAATCCCCGGTCGAGATGCTTCGTGCAAATCCCGGCCCCGGGCCAGGCGTCACCACGGAGAACGCAAGAGGCCTGCCACAAACGTTAGGACAGGCCTTCGGCAGAGCGGGAGAAGGGGATCGAACCCTCGACAGTTGCCTTGGGAAGGCAATACTCTACCACTGAGTTACTCCCGCGATTGGCATGTTCGTAGTCTAACAGCCTGGCCAATGGCCGCAAGCTGCAAGAGGCGGCGATCACGCATCGTTCCGCGCACGGCCGATACCAGGCACGGCGCCGGCCGCGCCCGGCGAGAAAACAGCGCAACCGGCGCAAGCGCGTGGGGCGCGCGACTACTCACTCAAAGCCGGTTCGGATTCCCGCGCGGCGGCGGCGGCCGGCGAGGCGGATTCGACCAGTTCGTAACCGGCCAACAGCTCGCCCAGGATGTCTCCGATGCGGCGCAGCGAGCCTGTTCGATCCGGCCGGGCATCGTCGGCTTGGGGATGCGGACGGTCAGCAGCGATAGCAATCATGGCGGCAGCTCCCGCAGAAAAAGCCTGCGTGGCAGTTTGGCGCCGCGCTCCGACTCATTCTAGCGGGTACTGTACAGATGTCAACTGTCCGGTCCGCGGGCGCAGGAGAACTGCAAAGTCGAATTTGGACGATGCTTCCACTGTAGGAGGCGACTCCGATCGCCGACACGTGGCGTCAAATTAGGGCAGTCGGCGATCGGAGTCGCCTCCTACAATCGACTTTGCAGTTCTCCTGCTCGCGGGCCATCAGGGCTGTTCGAGCGGTCGAACCGCAGGCGCACCATCGGCTTTCTGCAAGGGGACGGACGACTCGCGGTAGGCGACGTGTTTCTGAAAAAGAGTCAATCGGCCGGTGGCTCGCGGCTGTTGCTCGGCAGGCACCAGTTCGATCACTTTTTTCTGAGTGTCGATCGCGGCCTCGAAATCGCCGCCGCTGGCCTGGGCGGCGGCTAGCGTTTCAAGATAGTGGTAATCCGTGTCTCCATCGAGGGCGATGGCTTTTTCGGCGGCTTTGCAGCGCAGCTCTTCGTTGCGGTAGTTCTCGTCGGGACACGTGGCCATCAGCCAGGCGGCGCTTTGATACGCCGCGGCCCAGTTTTGGGCTCAGCTTGATGGCGGCGCGATAGTCGTGGGCCGCTTCGGCGTACTGGCCCAGGTCAGCGTAGAGGTCGCCGCGATTGGTATAGGCGGCCGAGGCCGAGGGATCGATCCGCACGGCCTGGTTGTAATCGTCCATGGCCTCGCGGACGTGCTGGAGCCGGTAATGGGCGTGGCCGCGGCTGTTGTAGGCCGCGGCATCCCTGGGCACCAGGCGGATGGCTTGCGAGTAATCCTGGATGGCGGCGGCAAAGTCCTGCTTCTCGTAGCGCAGCTCGCCGCGATTGAAGTACGCGTTGGCGTAATTCGGATTCATCTGGATCGTCTGGTCGAAATCGGCAATGGCCTCGTCGAACTTGGCCAGCGTGGCCAGGCTAACGCCGCGATTGTGATAATGCCGCCATTTGGAATCATCGAGCCGGACGGCCGTGGCAAAGTCTTCGAGCGCTTCGAAGTTGCGGTCGGCGTCGGCCCGCAACTCGCCGCGGCGGTTGTCGGCCCAGGCCATGAATTGCCGCGTGTAAGGCGACCATCGCTCCCTTGACCCCGGCCGCTACGCCGCGATTGCACAGACTCGAGCACGTCGGTCAATCCGTCTTCATCGCGCGAGGTTTTGCTCAGCTCGAACGCCCGCCGGACCAGCGGCTCGCCATCGGTCGTCGGATCGGATGCGGCGGACTGGCCGGCGGCGGGCCGGACTTTTGCGTCGGCGGCCGCTTTGGATTTGGGACCGGCCGGGTTGAGCGGCGCGGCTTCGGTTTGCGGCGGAGCAAGGTTTTGCGGCGGGGCCGCCTCGGCCTTTTGCAGTTCCTGCTGGCTGGGGAGACTCGGGTCGAGCAGGTCCTGATCGGAGGCCGCCGCCGTGTCCGGATCGATTTCGTCGGGCGCGAGCGGAGCCGCTCGCAGGGCGGGCGGAGCCCAGCAAAATGCCGCGACGCAGACCATCACGGCCCAAGTGGTCGCTATGGGGCGCACCGCGTGCGTGCGACCTTATCCCACTGCGCGAGTGTGCCAGGAGCATCGGTTTGAGTCCTCCCTGTTAAATTGCCAACCCGGCGAATCCATTCCGCCGGATCATCGTCACGCCTGCGGTTCGGTCATCCGCCAGGGATCGAGGGCCGCCCGCAACGTTTCGGTCGGCAGGATTTTTTGCTCCTCGCAGAGCTGGCGGATCGTCTTGCCGGTCTTGAAGGCCTCCTTGGCCAGCGCGGCCGCCTGCTCGTAGCCGATGTACGGATTCAGGCTCGTGACCATCGACAGGCTCTTTTCCACCGCCGCTTCGCAGGCCTCGGGGTTGGCTTCCATCTCGGCGGCACAGAATTCGACGAACGCCCGGCTGGCGCTGGCCAGCAGCATCATGCTTTCCAGCGTGGTGTGGCCCATCACCGGCATCATGATGTTGAGTTGGAACTGCCCGCCGGCCGCGCCGCAGAGCGCATCGTCTGATCGTTGCCCATCACGCGGGCGCAGACCTGCATCATGCTCTCGCACATCACCGGATTGACCTTGCCCGGCATGATCGAGCTGCCCGGCTGGCGATCGGGCAGCTTGATTTCGTAAAAGCCGCAGCGCGGGCCGGAGCCCAGCCAGCGGATGTTGTTGGCCACGTTGAACAGCGTCGTGGCGATGGTTCGCAGCTGGCCGTGGCATTCGACCAGTCCGTCGCGCTGGGCGTTGGCCTCGAAATGATCTGACGGCTTCGACGAACGCGATGCCCGTTTCCTTGGCCAGCGCCTTGCGCCACGCGGCGGCCGAACTCGGGATGCGTGTTGATGCCCGTGCCCACGGCCGTGCCGCCGGCGGGCAACTCGAGCACCGGCGGCATGGCCCGCTCGGCCCGCTCGATCGACAGCTCCAACTGCCGGGCCAAGCCGCCGATTTCCTGCCCAAGCCGCAGCGGCGTGGCGTCGGCCAGATGCGTGCGGCCGATCTTGATGATCTTGTCCCACTGGCGGGCTTTGTCCGCCAGCGTGTCGGCCAGTAGTCGCAAGGCCGGGATCAGGTGTTTCTGGATCGCCAGCGCCACGGCCACGTGAATGGCCGTGGGGAACATGTCGTTGGTGCTCTGGCCCATGTTGACGTGGTCGTTGGGATGGATCGGCTTCTGCGGGCTGAAGCGGTCGCCGCCGAGCAACTCGATGGCCCGATTGCTGATCACCTCGTTGGCGTTCATGTTGCTCGAAGTGCCGGAACCGGTTTGGAACACGTCGATCGGGAATTGGTCGTCGAACTTTCCGGCGGCCACTTCGCGGCAGGCGGCCAGCAGGGCCTCGACTTCTTTGGCGTGTCCAGCGGGTTCTTGCCGGAGCCGGTCAGCTTGCCCAGATCGCGGTTGGCGATCGCGGCGGCCAGTTTGACCAGGCCCAGGGCGTGGATCAGCTCGGGGCGGAGCGGCCAGCCGGAGATGGGAAAATTCTCGACGGCCCGTTGGGTTTGGGCACCGTAGTAGGCCTGGGCCGGGACGCGGACGTCCCCCATCGAGTCGTGTTCGACGCGGAATTCGGCAGGTTTGCTGGCGGTCATGAAAGTTTGGGCAATTCGGGTCGCAAGGTTGGGGGTCGGCCAGGGGGCGAAGCGCGCTCATCATAGCGGCTTGAAACCGCTTCACAAAGGCCGACGCCGCGGCGATCTCGGCCGGTCCGCCCAAGCCTGCCGAGCGAGCCATTGCGAGGGTGTCCGGCCGCCCGCCGGAGCATTAGCGAACTAACGGATTGGATCGGCAATTGCGCCTCTTCTGGTCAATTGCCGAAGAATCATCCGACGAGCGTGTTGCCGGACCGTGAGTCGGGCGCTAGAATTTCAACGGTTGGCCCGAAAATCCGGCGGTTTCTTTATGCCCAACTTCAGCACCGAAACCGAATTCAACAAGCTTTTGGATGGGCGGTGTGATGTCGATCTGGTGGGCCTGATGCTCGAGCTGGCGGCCGATCGATACCCGTCTCTCGACCGCGTCGGTTGCTTGCTGGAAGTCGATCGGCTGGGGGTCGAGTGCGCAGCGCAGCCGGCTTTTTGCGGCTATGGCACTGCGGCCGAGCGGCTGGCCGCGATCAGTCACGTGCTCTACGAGGTGGAAGGATTTCACGGCGACCTGGAGCACTACTACGACCCGCGGAACAGCTATTTGAACGAGGTGCTCGCCCGCCGCACGGGCATTCCGATTTCGCTCGGCATTCTGTACCTCTCGGTGGCTGCTCGGGCCGGCTTGCGGCTGTACGGCGTGAACACGCCGGGGCACTTCCTGCTGGGCTGTCGGTCGGGCGGCGAAGTGCTGTTCGTCGATCCGTTTTCCTGCGGCGAAGTGCTCGACCGCGAGGGTTGCCAGCGTCGGGTCGAGGAAGTGCTGGGCGAGAAGGATGTTCTGCGGGATGAACATTTGCCGCCGCGCCGCCCCGCGATATTGTGGGCCGGGTGCTGCGCAATCTGAAGGCGTCGTTCGCGCTGGCGAACGATTGGCAGGGGCGCTGGACGTGCAAATTCGGCTGGCCGCATTGTTGCCGCGCTGCGCGGACGAACAGCGCGATTTAGGCCTGATCTACTTGCGGGCCGGCCGGCCGAACAAGGCGCTGCCGCTGTTGGAGCAATCGCTCGGCTGCTGCTCGGACGAGCACACGGAATTGCTGCGCTCTTCGGTCCGCACCGCGGCAAGCTCGTGGCCGAAATGAACTAGCTGGGCCGCAGAGAGTCCGCCCGGAAACACTCTGCCACAAGCCAGTTACGCCGCGCCCGGTTGCTAACCGAAAGGCCGGACCTAGAATTCCCCAGCGTGCCGGCGGAATCCGGCGACAGGAAGTGTCCGGCTAAGGAGCTCAGCCTTGAGTAATTTGTATGACGATTATCGCCCCGGCGAGTATCGCCCGAGTGTGCCTGCCGAGGCGTATTCCCAGGTGAGCTTGGCGCCGAATCCGGCGACGCTGCCGGTGGAAGAGCCTTATCGCCCGACGCCGCTCTCGGCGCTGCCTGTGGTGCTGTTTCTGGCCACGTGCTACACGACGTTTGAAGTCGGCGGATTGTGGTACGCCATCCCGCTGATGTTCACGCTGCTGTGCCATGAGTTCGGGCATTTCTTGCAGGCCCGGCGCTATCACGTGCCGGCGAGCTGGCCCTACTTCATTCCGATTCCGGCGCCCCGCTGGGTACCATGGGGGCCGTGATCGGCATGCGCGGCTACATGGGCAATCGCAAAGCGCTGTTCGACATCGGCATCAGCGGCCCCTTGGCCGGCCTGGGGCCGGCGCTCGTGTGCAGCGTTGTCGGGCTGTCCATGTCGCGTCGAGTCATTGTGCCGCCTGGCGTACATGGCGGGCTGGGCGAACCGCTCCTGTTTCAATGGCTTTGCGATTTCATGTTTGGCGTCCGCGGGCCCGGCGAGGACATCATCCTGCATCCATTAGCCTACGCCGGTTGGGTGGGCATCTTCATCACGGCGCTCAACTTGATCCCGATCGGCCAACTCGATGGCGGGCACGTGCTCTACGCGCTGCTGCGGACCAAGGCGCACTTCGTCGCGCAGCTCGTGCTGCTGGGGGCCATCGTCGGCGTGATCCTCACCGGCAACTGGGGCTGGTCGTTGATGCTGATGCTGCTCTTGTACATGGGGCCCAATCATCCGCCGACGGCCAACGACGACATGCCGCTGGGCACGGGCCGCACGGTGCTGGGCTGGCTGACGCTGCTGTTCATCATCATCGGCTTTACGCCCCAGCCGTTTCTGTAATCGGCGGATGCCGTGTCGGCGGCGCGGATCGTCCGCGCTCCGGATGCCCGCGTTAAGCCCACCGCCGGCGTTAAGCCCACCGCCGGCGGCCGGTGGGGCGCAGGAAGTTGCCATTGCCGGCAAAACCGTGTGCCATGCACCCACGGGCCGCTGCCCGTGGGCTTAACAAGCTGTCGGTGCGTTGAATCGCTCGAATCGGCGTTTCTGCCGGCGCTGCCTTTGCTACGTGCTGAATCGCTTGCGGAACACCATCATGTGGTCGCCGTCGGCGTAGTAGTCGGGCAGCGTGGCCGCCAGCTCGTAGGCATGCTTGAGATAGAATTTCCGCGTCAAGTCGTAGTGCGCCAGCGACGACGTCTCGATGAACATCACTCGCCCTTTCAAGCGCGTGATGTCCTCTTCGATGTATTTGAGCAACTTGCCGCCGATGCCCCGGGCTTGCGTGTGCCGGGTGACGGCAATCCACCACAAGTACCAGGTGCGATCGGTCATTGCGGCCTGGGCGTAATAGGCGAAACCCAGGACCTGGCCCGCTTGTTCGAACGTGACACAGCGGTGCCCGAGCTGGTGATTCGTGCTGTGATAATCGGCGAGCACTTCGCCCAGCGCGGAATCTCGTGCGGCTTGAAAACGCCGGTTTCCTGGGCCAGCGGGACCAGGATTTCGCTATCGGCCGGCACGGTCGGGCGGATCAAGACTGCTCTCTTTCAGACTCGCGAACGATGGCGAGCGTGGGCTGGGTTCAACTCGGAACTCGGAACTCGGATTCGCGGAAGCTTAACCACCGAACTCCCAGATGCTAAGCTGTGGCCAATCTTACCGGCGCGCAGGCTTGCGCAGAACCCCCTTAGGCAAACATCACGAGCGCAACATGGCCGACCGCGGATGGAAACGGTTGCTGGCGAACCATACCTGGTTTCGAGGCAAGGGCAAATACCCGATCACCGCCTACAGCGAATTCATGCCCCCTCCGCGGTTGGGCCGCAAGCCCTACGGCTCGGTCGATCGGTTGCTGCTGGCGGAGGACGATCCCTGGGGCTGGCACGTCACGGAGTATGAACAGGCGACCCAGTTGAACCCCGGCCTGGCGCAGATCGCCCGCGAGCTGGTCACCGCCTTGCACCATTTGGGACGCGGCGAGCCGGCCCACGGCATTTCGCGGAATAAACTACAGGACAACCTGTACTGGCCTGAGGATACGCGGGCGCCGGCCGCGGAACGCTATGTGGTGCTGGCGCCGCTGGCGCTGTCCCGCACCCAGGACGATAAAGGCCGCATTCGCTGGACGCTGTTCGGCGCGAGCGAGCAAGGCCCGGCCAAAGCATTCTGGCGCGGATTCTACACGGCGCCCGGCGAGGAGTGGCCGGTCGAACGGTCGCTCGATTTCGTCCGCCGCCTGCTGGCCGCGGCCTATGGCGAATCGCCCGAGCGACTGGCGGATCTGGCCGGGGTCGGCTTTCGCATCCTGGATCAGCAGAGCAAGCCGGCCGTTGCCACATTGGGGCGTCGACAAGCTGCCCAAATGGACCGAACCGTTCCTGTGGCCGCCCCGGCAGAAGCTGGCCGGCGTCAAATACCTGCTCACGTTCGAGCCGTTCGACCGGCTGCCACCCGCGGTTCGTCGGGCCTACCTGGCCGGCGATCTGCACTTGCTGCCGTTTCCGGGCAGCCTGGTGTTCTGGGGCGTGGCCGACTACAACCGCCTGGCGGAGCAGTTGCCGTTTGCCGGCCAGATCGCGCTTTTGCATTCGATCGTGCGGCACGAAGCGCCCTGCGGCATCCGCGTGCCACAATCGGGTTGGATGCACGAGCCGCGTTGCGACCAGTCGGCGACCGTGATCGAGCGCGGGCCGCTGCGCAACACCTTCCAGCGCACGCATCGCTGGAGCCGCGTCCATCGCTACGAAGACGAACTGGCCGTGACCAGCCAGGAAGACCGCGTGGCCCATGTGCTCTTCAGCACGCAGGCCGACGATTTGGGCCTCTACGGCAAGCCGATGGCCCGCAACGCACAGGTTTGGACGCGCGAGTTCGAGCCGCTGCTCGACGGGCCCCGGGCCCACGCCCGCGATCTGATCGCCGCTGCCGATCGGGCGGCCGAAGGCGGATTGTTCGGCTATCGTTTTTACTATCCTGCGATGCGCGTCGGCCGTCACGCGGTTTACTGGCAGCGGCCGCTGGTGGCCTGGTTTTCCAGCCAGACGAACCTGCCCGCCGTCTTGCCCGACGCGCCGCTGGGGTATCTGACGGCGTATCGCTTCGAGAAACCGGATCTGGAGCATCCGATCGAGCTCTGGCCGCGCCTGCTCGACCGCGAGCCGCAGCGGATCGCCTTCGAGGGTTTCGAGCGCGACCACGACTGCGCGCTACCATCGCACGTCGGTCAACATTCGCAAGATCCTCGACACGCACGACCTGTTGAACGATGGCCGGCTCGAGCCGGATTTCGCCCGCAGCCTGCTGACACTCTGCCAAGCAAGAATCGCTCGAGGATTGGCTGAGCTCGATACCCAAGCGGGCCCGGCAGCCGGAAATCGGCGAGCGCTTGGTTTCTCACTTGCAATCGGTCCTGGCACCTGCCGAAGGCGGCGGCAAAGCCAAAGCGGCCAAGCCGCCCCGCTCGCTATCCTTCGCGCGGACGGCCAAACGCTCGTACGAGAAAGCGTATTGGAATCTGATCAGCGAACTGGCGACAGGGCAGTACGTCAACAAGGACAATGCCGACTGCGTGCGCGATCCGGCCACGCAAGCCAAACTGACCCACGAGCAACGCGACCTCGAAGCGCTGGGCGACTATGTGCTGAACTACTACGTGCGGCTGGTTGCGGACAAGAAAATGTCGGCCGACGTCTTGGTCGGCGAGCTGCCGTTCCGCTGGCAAACGGAATTCCCTTTCCCATGGATGGGGGGCTGGCTGCAGAACCAGGACCGCAAGACGTACGAACGCGATCTGATGGTCGTCATTCCCGGCCGCGATCGCAGCCGCGCCGTGATCATGGCCGACCACTACGACACGGCCTACATGGAAGACACGTTCGGCTACGCCCACGGCGGGCACGGTCCGCGGCTCTCGGCCGCCGGCGCGGACGACAACCATTCGGCCACGGCCGCGCTGATGCTTGGGGCCGAATCGTTTCTCGAACTGAGCCGGGCCGGCAAACTCGGCTGCGACGTCTGGCTGGTACACCTGACGGGCGAGGAGTTCCCCTCCGACTGCATGGGGGCCCGCTTCCTGGCCCAGCAGGTCGTGCAAGGCACGCTGGCGTTGCACCTGGGCAACGACCGGTGCCACGACCTGTCGCAGACGCGGATTCAGGGGGTCTACGTGCTCGACATGGTCGCCCACAACAACGACCGCGACCGCGACGTCTTTCAGATTTGCCCGGGCAGCAGCCGCGAATCGATGTGGCTGGCCTATCAGGCCCACAAGGCCACGCAGACCTGGAACGCGCTCGCGCCGAGTTGGAACGAGCGGCCCGAGCGCCGCGGCCGTGGGCGCGGCCATCGCAGTGCCGACGGCACGCTGCCGGAAGTGGCGCTGCCATCCGCATCTGTTCGGCGAAGTCCGTCCGCCCTACGATCCGCGCAGCACGCTCTACAACACCGACGGGCAGATCTTTTCCGACGCCGGCATCCCCGTCGTGCTGTTCATGGAGAACTACGACATCAATCGCCAAGGCTATCACGATACGCACGACACGATGGAGAACATCGACCTGGACTACGGCGCGGCCGTGTCGGCAATTGCCATCGAGTCGGTCGCCCGGGCCGCGACCGAAACACCGCCGGGCGGGTGAACGCAAGGCAAGGCTGGCCTGCGGCCTGGGCCATCGCCGCAGGTCGCGCCGCCACGGCCTGATGTTTGGCGGCGATCCGGCCTGGGGTACGGGGGAACATTTTTGAAAAAAATCGACGAAAATGTCTCGCAGCTAGTTGACATGGCGCACGATTGGAGCAATCATGGCGACAGTAGCGCCGTGAAAAGCGGTTGTTTTCGGCTTATTTCGGGGTCATTGCGCAGTAAAGGAACGCTAGTGCGCCGGATGCGAATCACGATTCGGAAAAGAGTTGCCCAGAAGCCCTGCGCCTAGCGGTGGGTTTCTCGGCAACTTTTTTTGTTTGGTTGCGGCTTCGCCGGCAGCAGGTGGTCGAAATCGGCGGCGGTTTGGATCTATCCCGTCGTCCGTCAGCCTGACATCGTCGGCAACGCGCCGAGCAAAAAGCAGAAACACAGTTTGGGTTTGAAGTCACTCGTGTAGTTGGGCTTTGCTAGAGGATGCTCGACTGAAAGCGGACGGTGTGCTGTGCGACGAAGTGATTATTATTCTGATTCACATTATAAAATACTTGACTATTCTCGTCCCGGCAGTCCCTTTGATTCCAGGGTCTGCCGGCCCGGCCTGAGTGGGCAAACAACAATCTCCTTTTGACGTTGACCAATTCATTACCAAATACCTTTTGAGACTTCTTTCCAGATAGAGGACAGCCATGCAAACCAATTTGAAATCCATCCTCGTGGCCGGTGTAGCGACAATCGCGATTGCAACTTCGGCAATGGCTGGCCCGCTTGTGAGCGTCGGCTCGATTACGAGTACGACGTTCAACACCGCCGGGACTGGTGGCTACACCGATGCTTCGTCGATCGTCCCGGGGCCGGGTGACATTGCTGTGGGGTCGTCCATATTCAGCACGAATTATGTCGGAAACAACGAAGCGGCCGGCGGGAGTGTGGGTGTTCTGGTCGACAATCAGACGGCTGTGAACCCGAGCAACGCGGGCAATGCCAGTCTCAACCCAAATCAAAACACGATGGCCACGAATGCGGCGTTTGACTTGGGTGCCGGTCCCCAGGCGTGGTACGGGGCGTTCCAACTCCCAGCCAGCCCAAGTGGATTGGGTTGGGATATCACCAGCGCCGAAGTGATCAGCGGGCATCAGGACAATCGCGTCAATCAAGCCTACGACCTGCTCGTCAGCTCTAACGGAACGAATTTCTACTCACTCAGCGACGGCACGCCTCACACCCTCTCGGGTCCGCTGGCTGGTGCAACCTCGGGGACCGGATTCAGCTACGGTCCTTCAGGCGGCGACGGCGGAGCAGCTCAATCGACGATCACGCCCGATCTCGGCACCCTTCTGGCCACCGGTGTGAAATACGTTGAATTCGTTGACCACAGCGGCGGCAACGACATCTACCGCGAAGTGGCCTTCTACGGCCATGCCACGACGCCCGAGCCGTCCTCGTTCATCCTCTGCGGCCTGGGCGCCGTCGGCCTGCTGCTGGCCGCCCGTCGCCGCCGCAAAGCCTAGTCGACGCCTCGGCCCGAACCAACTGACACACAAAGCCCTCGGCCGAAACGCCGGGGGTTTTGCTTTTTGCCAGGTGCGATTGTGCAGGAGAGAATTGGCTTGCGACCGGCGCGGCCCGCAGGTGGGGAGGGGGCGCCCCCGCAGCCGATCGTTTTGATAATCGGACCGATCACACCGATCACATTGATAGGCACTTTTTGCGGCGAGAACAACGCGGCGCCGTTGGCAGGAAGGATTTTGCCGCAAAATGCGGCCATTTTTCGACTAAACCGAAGAGGCAGCTTACCAAACAGTGATGTTTGGCACAAAATTCGCTTATTCCAGCCGACTTGTATGGATTCGGCGGCGGATCCCGCTGGCGAAGTGCCGGTGTCACGAACTTGCATAATTGGGGTTTATCGATGCGAAATGTTTCTTACGCGATTCTTGCGACAGTCCTGCTGTGCGCTCCGAGCATGGCTTTTGCCGGCATTGGCCTCACGAACGAGCAGTACAACAGCTCGGGCGCGGGCGGGAATTACACAAATGCCTCGTCGATTCCCGTGAATACCACTGGCGATTTGTTGCTAGGGCTATCGGCCACCAATACCAACTATGTCGGCAACAATGAGGCATTTGGCGGCACGACCGCTCCGTTCACCGACGGCAAGACAGCAACCGATGGAAACAGCGACCTCAACCAAAATACCCAAGCCGGGAACGCGCTGTTCGACTTGGGCGCCGGGCCGCAGCCTTGGTACGTCGAGTACAAGTTGCCGACCGCCGAAACCCTCACGGCCGTGACCGTAATTTCAGGCCATCAGGACAACCGGGTGAACGAGGTCTATGATATCTTGGTGAGCAAAGATGGGGTCAACTTCACGTCGCTGAGCAACGGCGCTACCGGACTCGCGTTGGGTGTAGCCGGCGGCAATTTCAATTACTCGCCGTCAGGCGGTGACGGCGGCGCCGCCACAAGCACCGTCGCGAATCTGCTCGGCGGTCCCTTGGCCAGCGGCGTCAATTACATCGAATTCGTCGACCAATCGGGCGGCAATGACATCTACCGCGAGCTTTCGGCTTACGGTTCCCCCACTGCTACCCCCGAACCTGCGTCAATCATCGTGTGGGGCTTGGCAATCGCTGGCGGCCTCGTGATCGCCCGTCGCCGCCGAAAAGCCTAGTTCTATTCGTTGCCTTCAACAAGCGAAACCGCCCGACATTGCTCGGGCGGTTTTTTTTCGCGCGATGCCCGATGCCTCCCTACGGGCCTGCCAACGGCGCACCGCTGGTCAAGGGTCACGCTGTCGAACGCGAGGGAGTTGGTTTACACTGATCGTGGCCCGAACGCCGCACCCGACCTGACAACCTATCGATCGACTCCGCCGCCGACGCCATGGACCATCGACCGCTGGGCAACACGGGGATAAACGTATCAAGCGTCGCGCTGGGCTGCTGGCCGATCGCCGGAATGACCAGCGCCGGCGTCAACGACGCCGACAGCCTGGCGACCATTCGGGCTTGCTTCGACCTGGGCATCAATTTTCTCGACACGGCCTACGCCTACGGCGCCGGCGGCGAAAGCGAACGGCTGATCGCCCAGGCACTGGCGGGCCGGCGCCAGCAGATGGTCATCGCCACCAAGGGGGGCATCGAGTGGGGGCCGGGCCGGCAACAAGTCGTGGACGGCCGGCCGGCCACGCTCCGCCGGCAGTGCGATGAGAGCTTGCGGCGGCTGGGCACCGATCGCGTCGAGCTCTATTACTTGCATGCGCCCGATCCCCAGGTGCCAATCGCCGAATCGGCCGGGGCCGTCAAAGAGTTGATCGACGCCGGCAAGGCCCTCTCGGCCGGCGTTTCGAACGTCAATCTGGCCCAGCTCGAGCAGTTTGCCGCCGCTTGTCCGCTGGCGGCATATCAACCGGCCTACAACATGCTGCAGCGCGAGATCGAAGCCGACACGCTCCCCTGGTGCCGTGCGCAGGGCGTGGCGGTGAACGTCTACTGGCCGCTGATGAAGGGGCTGCTCTCCGGACGCTTGCCGCGCGACCACGAGTTTGCCGCCGGCGATAGCCGCCGCAAGTATCCGATGTTTCAGGGCGACCAGTGGCAGAAAAACCAGGACCTCGTCGACCGGCTGCGGGAGGTGGCCGCGGATGCCGGTCGGACGGTTGCCCAGGTGGTCGTCAATTGGACGATCCACCGCAGCGGCATCACCACGGCACTGTGCGGCGCCAAGCGTCCCGAACAGATTCAGGAGAACGCCGGCGCCATGGGCTGGCGGCTCAGCGCCGAACAACTGGCCCGCATCGAAGCGGCGGTGGCGGCTCGCGGCAAGGTTGTCACTCGGGCACCGGTGTGAATGCGGAAGGGGGTAGAGGGTAGGGGGTAGGGGGTAGAGTGTAGGGGAAGCACGGACGAAGATCTGCCGGCGATGAGAACTTGACCTCGACGATTCTTAAACTCGAAAATCGAACCCTCTGCACTCTCGACCGATTCCGATGGCTTCTGTCCTGATCACCGCATTCGAGCCCTACGACCGCTGGAAGACGAATTCCAGTTGGCTGGCGCTGGTCGAATTGACGCGCGATCTGCCGGCCGGACACAAACTCGTCACCCGCCGCTACCCGGTCGATTTTTCGACCGTCAAACAGCGTCTGGCCGACGACCTGGCAGCCGACTTCGATTACGCCTTGCACCTTGGCCAGGCGCCCGGCAGCGGGCGCATTCAGCTCGAAGCGATCGGCCTGAACGTCGGCGGTTCCGCAGGCCAAACCGCCGACCAGTTCCGCCTGCTGGTCGAGGAAGGCCCGGTGGCTTATCGCAGCCGGCTGCCGCTGGCCGACTGGGCCGTCAAGCTGTCGGCAGCGGGAATTCCGGCCACGGTTTCGTATCATGCGGGCACCTATTTGTGCAATGCAATCCTGTATTTGAGCTGTTATCTGGCCGACGAGATGCGGCTGCGGACCCAGGCCGCGTTCATTCACTTGCCGCTGGACTTGACGCAGACCACCGGCTTGCCGCAAGATTTCGCGGCGCTGCCGGCCGCGACTTCCGCCGCCGCCGTGCGGATGATTCTGGCCGAGTTGGCCGACCCGTCCAGCGCCTGACGTTCATCCTCTTGGAGTTCTCCTACCGAATGGCCACACGACCCAAGGTGTTCGTTACCGATTTCATCACCGACAAGCTGGACACCGAGCGCGAGATCCTCGGCGAGATTGCCGACCTGGCCGCGCTCGGCGCCAATCACGAAGACGAATTGCACGGCCACATCGAGGACGCCGATGCGATCATGGTCTATCACATGCTCAAGATCAGCGAGCGCACGATCGAGCGGCTGCGGCACTGCAAGTTGATCGTCCGCTGCGGCGTGGGTTACGACAACGTGGCCGGTGCGGCGGCCCGGCGGCGCGGCATTGCCCTGTGCAACGTGCCGGACTACGGCACCGAAGAGGTCGCTGATTCGGCCATCGGCCTGACGCTGGCGCTCGCGCGGGGCATTGCATACCTGAATTCCCGGCTGCGAGACAAGCAGGGCCCTTGGACGTACACGCAGGTTCAGCCGGTCTGGCGGCTGCGCGGCCGGACGTTCGGCATCGTCGGGCTGGGGCGGATCGGGTCGGCGGCCGCCCTGCGGGCCAAAGCGCTGGGCATGGACGTGCTGTTTTTCGATCCCTACGTGCCCGACGGACGCGACAAGTCGCTGGGTGTGCGCCGGGTGGAAACGTTCGACGAACTTTTGGCCCTCTCGCACGTGCTCAGCCTGCACTGCCCGCTCACGGCCGAGACGCGGCACCTGATCAATGCCGAAACGGTCGAACGGCTGCCGCGGGGCAGTTTCCTGGTGAACACGGCGCGGGGGGGCGTGGTCGACACGACGGCCATTCCGGCGGCCATCGCCTCTGGCCGGCTGGCGGGGGCCGGCATCGACGTTTTCGACGGCGAGCCGCCGGCAGACGACCAACCGCTGATCGCGGCTTGGCGCGATCCGGATCATCCGGCGCACCATCGCGTGCTGATCAACCCGCATTCGGCGTTCTACTGCGAAGAAGGGCTGAACGAGATGCGCGTCAAAGGTTCGGACGCCTGCCGCCGCGCCATCCTGGGCCTGCCGCTGCGGAACGTGGTGAATTGACGCGGCCCGGCACGGGAGGGAGTGATGCGCGACGGTCATGCACCTTCCGCGCCGATACCTTCGGCGCCGAGCAGCTTGAGGTTCAACGATCCGCCGCTAAACACCATTTCGTTGAGCGCGCTTTCCACGTCGGCCGATTGCAGCGAACCGTCGCCGTTACGTTCGAGACGAAACTGCAGCCCGCGGCGCATCAGTTCCTTAATGAATGCCGCGCTCACCCGATTGGTCCGCCGCACGATCAGCTCAACGATTTCGTCGGAGACTTCGATCCCCCGCGCATAAAGCCGCACCAGC
This sequence comes from uncultured Planctomycetia bacterium, assembly GCA_963699445.1. Taxonomy (GTDB): domain Bacteria; phylum Planctomycetota; class Planctomycetia; order Pirellulales; family PALSA-1355; genus CAWCAX01. Next base: position 586,481 of record CAVOTX010000005.1, on the reverse strand, counting down.
TTGCGGCGGCCAATGTCGTCGGGCAGTGGAAATTCGATCGCCTGGTCGATCCGGCCTGGGCGCGAGGCCAGTGCCGCTTCGAGTGATTCGGGCCGGTTGGTGGTAAGGATGAACAGCACGTCGGCGTCCTCCGTCAGTCCGTCCATCTCGTTCAGCAGCTTGTTGAGCGCGACTTCCTCGCACGTATTCAGGTCTTCGCGCTGACGAGCGATCAGGTCGACGTCTTCGATGACGACCAGGCTCGGCTGGAGCAAACGTGCCAGCGACATGTATTGCCCCAACAGGCCGATCTGCTCGGCGGTAATCAGTAGCGTCGAATGTCCCGGCAGCGCCGCCGCCAGGTAGTGCAGGGTGTACGTCTTGCCGGTGCCCGGCGGGCCGTAAAACAGCAGCCCCTTCTTGGTCGACAATCGATGCCGCGCGAACTGCGGCCGTTGTGCCACGAACTGAATGACATTGCGGTCGAGCAAGTCGAGCGTCTTAGCCGGCAGGATTACATCCTGGCGATCGACGGTGCGCAAGCGGTGGACCTTGATGCCGTTGGCCTGTCCGGTGTACGAATGTGGTGACGCCTCAAGCGACAGTATCTTGCCGCGGTACGATTCGGCCTTGAGCACCGACTGCTCAAGGTGGCGAAAGAATTCCTGCGCCAATAGTGTCCCGGCCGGGTCGTTGGCCGTCGCCACCTGAAACTGGATCCCCCCCTCTCCTTGAATGCGGTCAACGCTGCTGAGCGAGACGGCGTACTTGCGCCTTGCTTGCTCAAGAGCCATACGCCGAGTGTCAGGCAGCGCACTGGCTCGCATTCACCCACATCCAGGTCGGAGTACTGTGGCGGGGCGGCAATGGGCGGGAAATGTGGGTCGTGAACCAGGCAGTCGGCTAACTTCGGCGTTTGGTGCGCATAGGGCTGCCGCATGCCGCTGAAGTGGCAGATCACGGTGTTATCGCCGAACAACTGCTCGATCCGGCGATTCAGATCCGCCTGGACATGCGACGGGAACTCCCGCGTGGAGATATGCAAATCGTCGAGCGCCAGCGGCGCGAAGTGCTTGCTCAAGAGGTTGGTAATCACGATATGCCTCCGCGCACGGCGGTAGCGTGAAGCACCGAACGCCCCGATCAGGCCCAGGACGATCCCCAGCAGAATCCAACCTATGATTTCGATCATCTCACACGCCTTGTCCAATTCATCTTCATCAACGGTCGTTGACCGCACGCACAAAGACACTGCAGACCGCGGCGGGTTCGCCCCGCGGCAAAGCGAATTCACTTGCTGGTCAGCGGGATCACGCCGGTCCAGTTGTCGGGCGGAGTGCGGTTGTGCTGGGCGATGAAGACGGTGAGAAAATCCTTCACGCGGTCTTCCGCCGGCACGCGGTGCAATCGCTCGAAGGCCTGCGGCCAGCGGCCGGCCAGCAAGTCTTCCAGCGCCTGTTCGTAGTCGGCGATGTTCTCGTCGCTCAGCGTCGGGAATGCTCGGCCAAGGGCGGCAGCAACTCGGTGACCTCGACCCGTTTGTCCATGCCGTAAGGCTTGACGATCGCCACGCGGCGCAGTCGGGCCACATCGGCCGGCATGTTGGCCCGCACGGCGGCGGCCGTGCGCCTCGTCGAGCAGGATCGGCGCGTGCAGGATCTTGGTCATTCCTTCCAGCCGCGAGGCCAGATTCACCACCGGACCGAAAACGGTGACTTTCACCTGGTCGACCGTGCCGATCTTGCCGGCCACGGCCTTGCCGGTGGCGATGCCGATGCCCATGCGAAAATCAGCCAGCGGATCCTGGCTGCGTCCGGCCGCGGCCTCGAACTCGCGCGCGGATCAGCAGCGCGGCCTGACAGGCCCGCACCGCGGCGTCGGGCTGCGCCAGCGGCCAGCCCCAGAAACCCATCGCCGCGTCTCCCTGGAAATCGCCGAGCACGCCTCCTTGCTCGCGAATGGCGTGCGTCGTGACGCCCAGTGCCTTGCTGACGCGATTCAGCAGTCCCAACAGGTCGTCGGCCGAGCTTGCTCGAATGCGCGTGAGAAACCGCGCAGGTCGCAAAACAACACGGCCACTTCGGCTTCGCGCGGGGCCAGCACCACCTCGGGGTCGTGCCCTTCCAGGGCTTCGAGCACGATCGGCGAGAAGAACTGGCTCAAGCCCGCGCGCTGGCGCTCGAGCAGCCGCACGTCGCGCAGCGAGCTGGTGGTGGCTGCCGCCAGCTCGGTGAACTTCAGGTCGTCGCGCAGATCGGTCGGGTCGGACGTTTCGAAACTCCCAGGCTCGCTCTGAAATCGCCCGGCGACGTAAATACCCCAACCCAGGCAGGCCTTGCCGCCGACGGGCGTGCAATAGGCCCAATCGACTCCCTGGCGGACGGTGAACGCGCTGTTGGCCGCCGCATCCGTCGCATTCCACACGTGGAGCACGCTTTCGCGGCGCCGAACGGCCTCGAGAATCAACCGCTCGCTGGGTTGAAAGTCGTCCCCGGTGATCTGCCGGCGGTCCCATTGCAACACCTGAATCGTCGGTTCACCGTCGGGTCCGGGCTTGACCAGCACCATGGCCGCGGCGCTGGCGCGATTGACGCCCGAGAGGACCAGGTTGACCAGACGCACGCACAGCTCCGAGTCGCTGGCGGCGGTCGAGATCACCTCGGGCAGTCGGCTGAGCATGTCGATGTGGGCGTCGGCGTGGCGGAACTGCACTTGCTGCAAATAGCGCGAACTGAAGGCTTGTTCCTGAGCCGGCTTGGGCACATCGAGCGAGACGTTCACGCGTTCGTCGGCCAGCGTAAACGTGGTCTCGCCGATGACGAAGTGTTCGCCCGGCGCGATCGCGAACCGCGCCGACTGCTGCCCCTTGACGAAAATGGCGTTGCGGGCCGTCGGCAACCGCTCCACATGCAGCTTGGCGCCGTCCCAGCAAACCTGGGCATGGTCGCGGCTGACGCGATCATCCCAAGGCGTGGCCCAATTGGCCGCTCCGCGTCCCAACACGACCGACTGGGTCCCTGGCAGCTTGCGTCGCCAGCGGTGTTGCGGTTCGTTGCCTTGAGCGATCAGGTCGGCCACGGAGCGCCAGGGGGGTAGAGAGGAGAAAGTAGAGCGTAGGGTTGGGACGGGGACTTGCGGCCTGGCGGAACGTTGCTCGTCTTTCAAGCCGCCTTCGACCAGAGGACACGGATGACGAAACTCCAGAGTGCAGTCGAGAGCACGGCGATCACTGCCAGCGCCAGCAGTCCACTCAACCACAACCCGCTCCGCAAATCATCGAGCGTGCGTCCGATGGCCTGGTCGTAGGGTTCCTGCACGATGACCTGCCAGCCGGTATTGCCGTCGACGAGACTGACGTTGGCCACGCCGGCCAACCAGTGCTTGCTGTATTCGCCCCCCTCCGGATCTTCGCCCAGTGGATCGACATAGTTGGCCCCGCGCTCCTTGGATCCGTCCAGAAGCCGATCGCCTTGCAGCCGATATTGCAGGAAGCGGTCTGGCACTTTGCCGTGCTCATCGATCAATTTGTCGAACAGCGGATGTTCGAGGATCAAACCACGGTCGTTGCCCGGGCGCATGTCAACCAGCACGGCGAATTGCTCGGCCCGGCGATTCAGTTCGACGAAGTGCCCCACTTCGACCGTCATCCCCATCACGCCCAGGAAGCGAGGCGCCGCATTTTCGTCTTTCGCGTCTTCGTCCTTCAGGATCGGGGTCGAAATGGCGACGCTCCAGCGATTGACCGCGGAGCTCAAGAAAACGCTCGACAGAGTGGTCTTTTTGATGTGCTCGTCAGGCGAAGCACGCCACGAACTGGGCATGTCCTCCCCTTTTGAGTTGAAGTAGCTCCGCCAGGCAAAGTTGAAGCCGATCGTCGAGCCATCGGGCGCGCGAGCCAGTTGCAAACCGGTCGAGTCGGTGACGAACCAACTGGCTGCCTGTGGCTCTTTTTCGTCGCTCAACAGTTCGTCGAGGCGATGCTGCAAGGCTTGTCGCGCCGGATGCGCAACGAATTCGGCCCTGAGCGCTTCGCGTTTTTCCGCCGGCAAGTCGGGATCGCTAAGCTGTGCCCGCAGCCGGGCCAATTCTGGATCGTTCAGCGCCGCTTCGAGAATTTCCTGGAACCGGTGGCTGCCGGCCATGTCGTCGACGGAAGCATAGCGGCGTTCGAGCTCGTTGGTGACCGTTTTGGCCACATACTTGGCGGCAAAGGAATTGATCTCCAGTGCCCGCGACTTGAGCGTGTCGTCGGATTTTTTCAGCACGGTCTCGAACGACCACAAGGCAAACAGCGACATCACCACGAGCACGAGCACGGTCCAACCGCGCCGAAAACGACCAGCGGGCCGCGAGCCCGGCGCAAGTCGCGGGCGGCCAGTGCGTCGAGCACGGCCTGGACGTTGGCGTAGCGCTGCTCGCGGTCGACGGCGAGGCAGTTTTCGACGATTTCGGCCAGCGCCCGGTCGACCCCCGCAATCTGCCGGTGCTGGCTGGGCGGCGGGGCTGTCTCGATCAAATGCCGGTAGCGCGCCAGCCGCTGTTCGAGATTCGGCGGCCGTTTCGATTTCGGTGACCGCCGCGTCGGTGCGATAGGGCGGAGCGCCGGTCAGCATGCAATACAACAGCGCAGCCCAGCGCATAGACGTCCCAGCGCACGTCGGGCACGGCCTTCAGGTCGGCCTGCTCCGGCGCCATGTAGAACAAGCGTGCCCAGCGCCGGCGTCTGCTCGTGCGACAAGCGCGACTGGCCGAAATCGGCCAGCCGCGGCTTGGTGTCCTGGTCCAGCAGCACGTTGGCCGGCTTCAGATCGCAGTGCAGCACGCCCTTGCCGTGGGCGTGCACCAGTCCGACGGCCACGTCGCGAAACAGCTCGACGGCCTGCTCGACGGCCAGCCGGCCTTCGCGCCGCAGCAGGTCCTCCAGCGAGCCGCGCTCGAGGTACTCCATGACGTAGTACGGCGGCTCGGCGTCCCAGCCCACGTCGAGCAATTGCACGACGTAGCGATCGGCGAACAGGAACGCCAGCTTTTCGACCTCGCGCGACAGCAGCGACCAGTCGAGCCCGCCGCGATGGGCATAGAACTTGATCGCCACCTGGCGGCCGGTATTGCGTGTCGATCGGCGACCCACACCTCGCCGTAGGCGCCGGCCCCGAGGAACCGCTCGGGCTCGTAGCCGGGAACGTCGGTGGGGGGCCGCAAGCGCTTGAGGCTCAGGTCCCGAGCGCACAGTTGCTCATCGCTGGACTGCTGTTGCGTCTGGTCGAAAACCATCCGGCGAAAGTCTCTGCTGGCAATGTGCCCAGATCGTGCTGTCTCGACACTATGCGTTATAGTATGAGAAAGTCGGTTCCCGCAATCGAATAGCGAAAAGTGAGCTGTGATGATTATACGGCCCCTCGTCAAAAGCGCTTGGCTGGTCGCGGCGCTCAGGCATTTGCAGCTCGTTTGCGGCGGAGTCGCCAAGGCTGGCGGCGCAAGACCCGGTTGCCACGCCCGCGGGACAGCCGAAAGACACGGCCCCGCTCGATGGCCGCGACGGCCGCGAGCTGGCGCTGGAAAAGTTTCGGCCCAAGTCGATGCTGGCAGTTTCGGAACATCGGATCGAGCAGGCCAAGTTTCCGGCCGTGGACGTCCACTTTCATCCCCGGGTGCGATTTCATCACGATCCAAAACTGCTCGACGATTTCGTGACCGACGTCATGGACCGGCAGAACATCGCCGTCTGCGTGAGCCTGGACGGCCAAATGGGCCAGAGTTTTTTGGAGCATCGCAAGTACTTGTGGGACCGGTATCGCGACCGGTTTGTCATCTTTGCCAACATCGATTGGCGCGGCGACGGCCAGGCCGACGAACCGGCCACCTGGGATTGCCAGCGCCCCGACTTCGGCCGCCGCATGGCTGCCCAGCTCAAAGAGCTGAAAGGCCAGGGGGCGAGCGGGCTGAAAGTGTTCAAAGACTTTGGCCTGGTCTACCGCAATCCGGACGGCTCGCTCATCAAGGTCGACGATCCGCGCTGGGATCCGATCTGGACCGCTTGCGGCGAGCTGGGATTCCCAGTGTTGATCCACACGGCCGACCCGGCCGCCTTCTTTCTGCCGCTCGACGAAACGAACGAGCGCTGGGAGGAACTGAAGCGACATCCCGATTGGAGCTTCTACGGCAAGGCCGACCGCGACGAGCTGCTGGCCGGGCTGTTGCACGTGGTGGTGCGGCATCCGAACACCAACTTCATCGGCGCCCACGTGGCCAGCAATTCCGAAGACCTGAAGACCGTGGCCCGTTGGCTCGGCGAACATCCGAACTTGTACGTCGACATCGCCGCTCGAATCAGCGAGCTGGGGCGGCAGCCCTACACGGCGCGCAAATTCCTGATCGATCATGCCGATCGAGTGCTCTTCGGCACGGACGGGCCGCGCGTGTCGGCTCGCCTGCTCTTGCACTGGCGTTTTCTTGAAACGCAGGATGAATACTTCCCCTACTCGGAGAACGCCTTTCCGCCGCAGGGCTTTTGGCAGATTTACGGCCTGGGCCTGCCCGACGACGTGCTCAAGAAGATCTACTTCGAGAACGCCGCCCGGATCGTTCCCGGGGTGAAGGAGCGCCTGGAGAAGTACGAAACCGGGCGGTAACCGACCGAGCATAGTTCGAGGAAATCGCATTGAGCGTTTCGGCGAAGGCTGGGGCCAGATCTGCGGCGGCCGGAGACCCAACCCCCGTTTTCTGCTCCATTCAGAACACAGTCGGATGAATGCGAAGAAACGGAAAGTGTTGATCCGCTTCCGCGCTTGCGATATGGTTTGGGAATCCATGAGTTAAGATGCCAGCCAACGACCTTTGTTCCCCGGGTGGCGACGGCCGGCATTCGGCGCGGCTGCGCGGCGGAGGGTGCGACGACGCTCGTCTGGAAGGAATGAAGCAGTGGCGCAAAGCGCGAAGTCGACGGACGCCACGGATCCCGAGATCCGAGTCACGATCCCGCAGTCGTTGCGGTCGCTCTCGGTCGGTCAGGCGGATTTACGGCATGGGGAGCTTTGCATCCTTGCGCACGACGTCCGTGAACTGCTCGCGGAACTCGCCAGGCAGCATCCGCAAGTACACGTACGCCTGTGCGACGAGCGTGGCGAGCCGCGACCGCACATCAACGTTTTCGTCAATGATGACCACATCCGAGCGCGGGCCGGATTGGACACCCCGTTGACGGCAGGCGACCTGGTTATGATCCTGCCTGCGGTATCTGGAGGATAAATGATGGCTAGTCGAGCCGTGCTTGCCGTCGGAACGAAGAAGGGGATGTTCGTGCTCGAGGGCCGCCCGGGTGCAAAGCGGTTTGAGCTGCGTGGCCCGTTCTTTGCCGGGATGCCGCTCAACACGGTGCTGATCGATCGCCGTTCGACAACGCCGAAGATCGTCGCGGTGCCGAGCTCGCCGTGGTTTGGAACGACGATTCAAGTGAGCAAGGACCTCGGCAAGACGTTCAAGCCGACGAAATCGGCACCGGCGTTCGCCGCGGACGATGGACGCACCTTGAAGAACGTCTGGTCGCTCGTTCCCGGCGGGGACTCGACCGACTACCTTTGCGGCGTCGAACCGGCGGCGCTGTTTTGCAGCAGAGACGGCGGCGACACCTGGGAGAAGGTCGCTGGGATCACCGATCACGCGCATGCGCGGCAGTGGCAGCCCGGCAATGGCGGGCTTTGCCTGCACACCATCCTGCGCCACGGTGACGCACTTCATCTGGGCATCTCGACCGGTGGCCATTACACGAGCCGCGACGGCGCAAAAACGTTCGCAGCAGAGAACGCGGGCATCGGCGCCGGTTTCCAGCCGAATCGCTTCCCAGAATTTGGCCAGTGCGTGCATAAGATCGCGGCGCATCCCGATCGACCGGAGCGGCTCTACATGCAGAATCACGGCGGTTGGGAAGACGATCCAACATTGGGCGTGCTCCGCAGCGACGACGGTGGCCGGAGTTGGAAGAGCATTTCGATGGGGCTGCCCAGCGATTTCGGCTTCCCGATCGTGGTGCATCCACACGATCCGGACACCGTGTACGTCGTCCCGCTCGAGGGGGCGACTCGCACTTGCCCAGGAGCGCGGCCCGCGGTGTGGCGGAGCGAAAGCGCGGGCGAAAAGTGGCAACAGCTCACCAATGGCCTGCCAAAAAAGGACGCCTGGTTTACGGTGCTGCGCGATGCCATGGATATCGACGACGGCCGCCGCCCCTCGGTCTGGTTCGGCACGACCACCGGCCAGCTTTGGCGCGGTCGCGATGGAGGCGACAAGTTCGACTGCGTCGCCGCTTCACTTCCGCCGATCCACTGCGTGAAGGCCGCCGTCGTTTGACCGACGCGAGCGACGCAAAGATCGGACGGGGCGCTGTCGCGGCCAAGCTCGTCTTCTCCGCGCACCCTTCACCTTTGCTGGGGCCAGGAGAAGAGCCGGATGCGGTTGCCGTCGGGATCCGTCAGGTTGATCTCGCGCAGCTCCTCGCTGCTCAAACGCGCGGCCGAGACCTCGACGCCCGCCCGCTCCAGCCGACTGATGGCGGCGTTCAAGTCGTGGACTTCGAAGGCAAAGCTGATCCGCAAGCTGGGTTCGCCCGGCGCCTCGCGGGCCAACAAGGCCAGCCGTGTTTCGCCCGCTTCGAGCAGGGCATAGCCGTCGTCCACCACTCGGACCAGCACTTTCAAGCCCAAGGCGTTGCGGTACCAATCGACGCTGGCCGGCCAATCGGCCGTCCGCAACTCGATACAGTAAAGCCCGGGGCGGTCGCTCAAGGGGAAGTTCTTGTTCACAGTCAGGCTCTCCAAGCGAGAGAGAAAGGATGAAGGCGGAAGGATGAAGGATGAAAACGGCTCTCCAAGCTTTTGATACAGCGCGAGTTGCGCGTGCATGGCGGTTACGGCCGGCACGGCGGCAGCCGAGCGAAGACTCTGACATTGACCGCGCCGCCGGTTTCACTAAAATGTTGCGATTCTTGAAGTTAAACGCAAGGTCGGTAAGCCGCCGCAGGCTTGGCCCGTGGCGAATGTCGTCGGCCCTCGGTTCTCAGATACGCCTTTTTACGACCGTGCCGAAAGACCATCGATGAAGCCTGAAGAAGCACGGCGCGAAAACTGCGCAAGATCCGCGAGTTGGGCTATGACCCTTGGGGCCAGCGCTTCAACGCGCATGTGCCGATTCACGAAATCCGCAGCCGAGAAAGCGAGATCGTCACCGAGCCCTTGGCGCCTGACCAGCGCGAACCGGTGCAGCATGGCCCCAAAGTGCGGGCCGCCGGCCGGATCGTGCTACAGCGGCCGACCGGCAAACTGATTTTCCTTCAGATCCGCGATTGGACGGGCCAGATTCAATTATTCATCGGCCGCAATCAGGTGGGCGAAAAAAACTGGGCCCTGGCCGAGTGTTTCGACCTGGGCGACATCATCGGAGTCGACGGGCAACTGAAACGCACCAAGACCGGCGAACTGACGATTTTTGCCGAAAACCTGCATTTCCTCACCAAGACGCTCGACCCGCCGCCGGAAAAATACCACGGCCTGACGGACCTGGAGATGCGACAGCGGTTGCGGCATCTTGACCTGGCCTACGGCGACGGGGTGCTGGACCGGTTCCTCAAGCGGACGAAAATCGTGCAGTCGATCCGCCAGACACTTGCCGGCCAAGGCTTTGTCGAAGTCGAAGGCCCCACGCTGCACGCGATTGCCGGCGGAGCGGCCGCACGACCGTTCAAGACACACCACAACGCCCTGGACATGCCGCTTTATTTGCGGATCGCGCTCGAATTGCACCTCAAGCGGCTGTTGGTCGGCGGCATCGAGCGGGTGTACGAATTGGGCCGGGTGTATCGCAATGAGGGGATCAGCCCCCGGCACAATCCCGAGTTCACGATGCTCGAAGCCTACCAGGCCTACGGCGATTACCGCTCGATGATGGACCTGACAGAAAAGTTGATCCTGGACGCGTTGGATTCCTTCGGCGGCGGCCGCCAGGTCCAGTGGGGCGAAGCGACGATCGATTTCACCGGCCCGTTTGCCCGCCGCACGTATGACGAACTATTCGCCGAGCACACGGGCGTCTCGCCGCAAGACGAACAAGCCGTCAAGCGCCTGGCCGAAGAGATCGGCCTGGCCACCGCGGGCAAGCACCCGGACGTCGTCAAGAGCGAGGTGTTCGAGGAGCGGGTCGAGGAGCGACTCAAGGGCCCGGTGTTCGTCATCGACTATCCGGCCAGCATTTGCCCGCTGACCAAGCGCAAGGCCGACAATCCGGCCGTGGCCGAACGGTTCGAGTTGTTCGTCGAGGGCATGGAGCTCGCCAACGCTTACACCGAGCTCAACGATCCCGATTTGCAAGAAGAGCTGTTCCGCACGCAGTTGGCCGGACAGAAGGAAGAAGACTCGATGGCCAAGATGGACCACGACTTCCTCCGCGCGCTGCGGGGCGGCATGCCGCCGGCGGGCGGGTTGGGCGTCGGCATCGATCGACTGGTGATGCTGCTGTTGGGCAGCCAGACGATTCGCGACGTGATTCTGTTTCCGCTGTTGCGATTGGAGACGGCCCAACAAGGATGAGCGTCTGAATCCCTTGCGGCCGCCAGGCCGCCTGCTCGTTTTGCCAAGGATGGCTTATGTACAAGTTGGTGCTCTGTTGGCGGTATCTCCGCACGCGTTACATCGCGCTGGCTTCGATCATCAGTGTCACGCTCGGCGTGGCCACGATGATCGTCGTCAACAGCGTCATGGCCGGGTTCAATCACGAGATGCAGGACCGCATCCACGGTATCCTCTCGGACCTGGTGATCGAAAGCCATAGCATGAACGGCTTTCACGATCCCGAATGGCACATGCACGAAATCCGTCGCGTGGCCGGCGACACTATCGCCGGCATGACCCCCACGGTCATCGTGCCGGCCATGCTCAGCTTTCACGTCGGCGGCCAGTGGGTGACGCGGCAGGTGAATTTCATCGGCGTCGAAGAGGAGACCCACGCCCAGGTGAGCGACTTCGGCCGCTTTCTGCAGCATCCTGCAAACCGAGAGCAGTTGAGTTTCGACCTGCGCGAGCGGGGCTACGACCAACAAGACCATCAGGCGGGGCGCGAAGCCCGCAAGCGGACGCAAATGGAATTCGCGGGCTGGCAACACCGGCGGATGATGGGCGAACGGCAGAAGGCCTACGACGAGGCCGTGCTGCCCCAGCATCGGCCGGAAGATCCGTTTTTCGAGAAATCCGAATCCGAGCCGGCCAACCCGGCGTCGGGCGATGCGCCGGCAGACGATCCGGCCGGCTCCGCCGCGTCCGAGGCCGACGCGGCGCTGGCGGATGCGTCGGCTGCCGAGCCGCCGCAACCGCCGGCAGAATCGGCGGACGACGATCGACCGGCGCCTGCCCAGGTCGCTGAGGACGATGTAAGTCCGTCGGCCGATATTTTCAAGGTGCATCAGCACGTCGAAGATGTTTTCGATCCGACGAAGGAGCAGCATACCGGAATCGTGCTGGGAATTGCGCTGGCCAGCTTCCGGGCGCAAAACGGCGAAGACCGGTTCCTGGTGCTGCCGGGAGACGACGTCAAAATCACGCTTCCCACGGCCGGCAAGCCGCCCAAGGCGGTCAGCGAGACGTTTACGATCGTCGATTTCTACGAAAGCAAGATGAGCGAGTACGACAGCGAGCTTCGTGTTCGTGCCGCTGAAGAAATTGCAACAATTGCGCGGCATGATCGACCCCTCGACCGGCATCGGCAATGTGACTTCGATTCAGATCCGGCTGAAGCCGGGAGTCGACGGCGACACCATCTGCCGGCAATTGCGGGCGGCGTTTCCTCCGGAGCTGTACGGCGTGCAGACCTGGCGCGACAAGCAGGGTCCGCTGCTGGCGGCCGTGCAGATGGAAACCGCGATTCTCAACGTGCTGCTGTTCCTGATCATCGCCGTAGCCGGCTTCGGCATTCTGGCGATCTTCTACATGATCGTGGTCGAAAAGACCCGCGATATCGGCATCCTCAAATCGCTCGGCGCCTCGGGCGGCGGCATCATGGGCATTTTTCTGGCCTATGGCCTGTCGCTGGGCATGGTCGGATCGGGTGCCGGATTGGTCGCTCGGTCTGCTGTTCGTCATCTACATCAACAACATCGCCGAACTGGCTGGGCATGATCACCGGGCACCAGGTGTTCGATCCCGGAGATCTACTACTTCCAAAAGATTCCGACGCTCGTCGATCCCTTTACGGTGAGTTGGATCGTGACCGGGGCGATGTTGATTGCCGTGTTGGCCAGCATTTTGCCGGCCCGGCGAGCCGCTCGCCTGCATCCCGTGGAGGCCCTGCGCTATGAGTGACGTTCAGCGTTTGCCCGTCAGCCTCGGTTCGCTCACGCGGCGCGTCGCCGGCCCCGCAAGGCAGGCAGCTGGTAGACGATCGCTCGGCGTCGGTCGGGCCCGCTCCAGTTGGCGGCCGTGGGCCTGGCCAAGAGCTATCGCAAGGGGCAGGTCGAAATTCCTGTGCTGCGCGGCGTGGATCTGGAGGTTCGACCAGGGGCGAATTCCTGTCGATCATCGGCCAGAGCGGCTCGGGCAAGAGCACGCTGCTGCACTTGTGGGCACGCTCGACGCGCCCGACGCGGGCGAAATCCATTTCGAAGGCGGCCGGATCGACAACCTCGCCGAAGCCGCCGCGACGCCCTGCGAAACAAGCGTTCGGCATGATTTTCCAGTTCTACCACCTGCTGCCCGAGCTCACGGCTCTGGAGAATGTGCTCTCGCCGCGGATGATCGGCGAAGGGTTATTTGCAGTATCCTGCCGGCATCGCGCAGAAGCCCATGTACGCCCGGGCCGCGCAATTGCTCGAAATGGTCGGCCTGGCGCACCGCCTGAAGCACAAGCCGCGCGAATTGTCCGGAGGCGAAATGCAGCGAGCCGCGATTGCCCGGGCTCTGATCATCGAGCCCCAAATGCTGTTTGCCGACGAGCCGACCGGCAATCTGGACAGCGCCACGGGCCAAGAAATCATGGCGATCTTGCGAACCTTGAACGCCCAACAACAATCTCACTATAGTCATGGTGACGCACGACCGGGCATCGCCGACCAAGCCGACCGCACGGTGCGACTGGTGGAAGGCCAAGTGGAAACGCTCTGATCGAACCGCGTCCCGTTTTGGGTTCGGCCGTTTTGGGCTCTTTTGCACAGCACCGGCAATCCCGGTGCCGCTGGCAATTTTCTTTCCGCATTCGGGTCGTGATTTCAGCCATGGGCCTCAAAGTTTACATCAACGGCCGGCTGTACGACAAGGAAGACGCCAAGATCAGCGTCTACGATCACGGCCTGCTCTACGGCGACGGCGTGTTCGAGGGCCTGCGCAGCTACAGCGGCAAGGTCTTTCGCCTGGAGCAGCATCTGGATCGGCTGTGGGACTCGGCCAAAGCAATCCGGCTGGAGATCCCGCATCGCGCGCGATGCCATGGCCAAGGCCGTCGTCGATACGCTGGCCGCCAACGGCATCCAGGACGGCTATATCCGGCTGGTCGTCACCCGCGGCGCCGGCAGCCTGGGCCTCGACCCGCACCGCACCAGCAACCCGCAGGTGATCATCATCACCGATCATATCTCGATGTATCCCGAGGAGTTGTATCGAGCACGGGCTGGAGATCATCACGGCCAGCACCGTCCGCAACCATCCGGCCGCCTTGAGCCCGCGGATCAAGTCGCTGAATTACTCTGAACAACATCCTGGCCAAGCTCGAGGGCTTGCAGGCCGGCTGCGTCGAAGCGTTGATGCTCAATCACAAGGGCGAAGTGGCCGAGTGCACCGGCGACAACATCTTTCTGGTCCGCAGCGGCGTGCTGCTCACGCCGCCGAATCGACGCCGGCATCCTCGAAGGCATCACCCGCGAGGCGGTCATCGAACTGGCCCGCCGAGTCGGGCAGCGAGGTCCGCGAAGTGGCCCTCACCCGGCACGACGTTTATATTGCCGACGAATGCTTTCTGACCGGCACTGCCGCCGAGGTGATTCCGGTCGTGAGGGTCGATAGCCGGGTGATCGGGCTGGGCGTGCCCGGGCCCATGACGCGCGATCTGATCGAGCGATTTCACCTGCTCGCGCGATCCTAGCGACCGGCGGCCGCCGGTACCATGCAGTCCCCACAGGGCCGGGGCCCGAAAGTCCGCTACAGCCGTCATTGCCGCGGCCCGCAGGGGTCCGATTGGGCGAATTTGGCGATCCCGGGGAGGGGCGCGGTTGCGGAGGTCCAGGGCCGTAGTTAGCATAAATGCTCGCTCGATTGTGGTTCTGACATTCGATCGCCAGATTGTGCAAAAACCGGAAAACTGCGGGGGAGGCATTTCCATGCGACGAGTTTGCAAGACGGTGATGGCCTGGACGGCCATCGTGCTACTGGTGGTCGATCCGGCATCGGCTGGCCGCTGGGCTTGCCGGTCCCGATGTTGCACACCTTGCTACCAGCCGTGTTACGTATCATGTGCTCCGGTATCATGCGCCTCCGGCCGCCCCGAGCTGCGAGTCGACGGCTCCGAGCCATTCGACTTGGATGCCTCCGACGGGCGAGGTAGGCGGTGCTGGCCAGCAGGCCCCTGCACCGAGCGACCTCACGCCGCCCTCGCTACCCAAAGACGCAGACGTTCCGCCGCCGCCAAAACCGGCACCGACACCGGCGCCCACGCCGGCCCCAACACCCGCGCCGAAACCGGTCCCCGCACCGCGCCAACTCCCGCTCCCCCTCCGGTGCCTGCTCCGAAACCGGCGCCGGTGCCGCCTCCCCCGGCACCCAAGCCGGCGCCCGCGCCAAAGCCTGTTCCGCCGCCGGCTGCGCAAGAGGAGCCGACTCCGGAAGAGGACATGCCGGAAGAGGCGCCTTCCAAGACACCGAAGACGCCCCCAGCGGACGACGACCTGGATGATTTGTTCAGCGATCCGGACAAGGGCGCGGACGCTCCGCCGGCGACGCCCGAACCGAAGGCCGTTGCTGGGCCGGAGAAAGTCACCGACGACACCGACGATCTGGCCGCCGAATCGGACGACGACATGCCGGCAGCCGCCGATGATAAGAATTCGGTCAAGCCCGCTGGTGACGACTTCGACGACCTGTTCGAAGACGAACCCAAAGCCGGCACCAAGAGTGCCGCCGCCGAACCGGAGGCCGGGAATTTGGCCGATCCGACTGCCGACGATGAATCGATGCCGGCCGAGGAGTCGGCGAAGCCGCTCCTAGCGAGCCGGTGGATGTCGTCGCGCAGCTGCCCGACAGCGGCGAGACGGCCGCCCCAGCCGAGCCAAAAGCCAACCGGCAGGCTGCAGCCGAAACCGCCCTGGCCGAGATGCGAGTTTGGACCGACAACACGGGCACCTTCAGCGTCCGTGCTCGGCTCGTCGTCGTGCTCGACGGCAAAGTTCGTTTGCAGAAGGAGTCGGGGCGGTTCACCACGGTTTCCTTCGACCGGCTGAGCAAGCCGGATCTGGCGTTCGTCGCAGGCCAGGTCCCAGCCATCGCTAGCATGCCGGTCGATCGCGGCGCGGAATTCTAGCGGCAGCCGAAGCCTACCAGAGCGTCAACCGCCGGTGATCCCGTTGTCTGGAAGCAGCGGTACGGCCATGCGCTGGGCCGCGCCACAACAGACGTTCGCCGGCAATCAGTCCTGCCCTCGGGCCCCGGCTGCCAGCAGCGCGGCAAGTTTTGCTTATCGCGGGCAAGCGGAATAACCGATAAATCCTGCGGACGCGCGCTGTGGTTCCGGCGGGGCGGACTCGGCGAACACGCCGGTCGGGGTGCATCAACCGCAGGGAGGGCGGACGAGCGATGGCGATTTCTTCGATCGGCAGCCTGGCCGGCGGCTTATCGCCCGGACAGGCTGCTGCCCGACCAGGGACGAGCTCTTTCTCCCAGGCGCTGGCTTCGGCTTCCGGCAGCCAGCTGGCGGCAAAGACGAGCAGTGCCGCTCAAGCGGCAACGCCGCAGCAGCAATACAACCAATCGCTGTCCGATCTGCAGAGAACCTTGGCGGGGTTGTTCGGCGGCGCCGGAATCGACAGCTCGCAGCCGATCGCGATCGAGCAAGGGCCCGAGGGCACGCTCAGCGTTTCCAACGGTCACCCCGACGCCGACAAGATCGAGCAAGTGTTGGCCAGCCACCCAGAACTGGTCACCAAATTCAAGACGGTGGCCGCCAACCTGCGGGTGGTCCAACAAGCAGCGAGCCCGCAGGCTCCTCCGGCCCCCGCGTCAGCGAGTCTCATCGTGACGCTGGTCGGCACTCAAGCGACCGCCAATCTGGTGTAAATCGCTTCATTCCTCGACCGCTAACACTCGTTCGGCCGCCCGCTGGCCACTGCGCACACACTGCGAGATGCCCACGCCGTGATAGGCGTTGCCGGCCAACGCCAGCCCGGGCAGCCCAGCGGCCAATCGTTCGATGCGCTCGACGAGCTCGATGTGCCCCAGATGATATTGGGCCATGCTGCCGGGCCAGCGAGCGATGTCGCAAACCAGCGGGGCCCCGCGCGTCCGATCAATTCGCCCAGTTCCTGCTGGACCATGTCGCGCAGGCTGGCATCGTCGAGTTCGGCCAGTTCCGGCTGAACAGGCGCCACCGACGAACGATCGGATCAAGACGCATCCGGCGGGCGCCCGAGCCGGAAATTTAACGCTCGAGAAACTCGCCGCCAGGATCGATCGACACTCCGTGGCCGGCACGACGAAGCCGAAGCCGGCGAGCGGGTGACGGATCTGCTCCCGGCGAAAGCCCATCGAGACCACTGCCGCGCCGGCATACGGAATGCAAGCCAGTTGGGCTGCAAGTTCGGCACTGGCGCCTGCGAGCAATCGAGCCGCGGCGGGGGCCGGCAAGGCGACGATCAGGGCATCGCATTCCAGCGATACGTCGGCCTGCCCGAGTGCCGACAATACGACGGACCAGCCGCTCCCAGGTCGCTGCTCGAGCGACGTCGCGCGGCTGCCCAGCCGGATGCTCCCGGCCGGAAGCCGGGCGGCACAAGCTCGGACCAGGCTGGACAGGCCGCCGCGCGGCGTCATGAACTGGCTGTATCGGGCACCGCTGGATTGAGCATCGCCCGCCTCGCCTGGCGCTTGCTGGGCGAACCGGCGGCCGCGCAGCAAACCGCCGCAGGTGCGTTCCATTTCCAGGAACCGCGGCATCGTGGCGGCCAGGCTGAGCTTTTCGGCATCGGCCGTGTAAATGCCTCCCACCAGCGGCTGCACCAGCCGCTCGAACGCCTCGCGTCCCAGCCGCCGCTGGGCGAACGACGCCAGGCTTTCGTCTCCACCGTCCGCCCGCGCTGGAATGAAATACTCCCCCAGCAGTCGCAGTTTGCCCCAGGGGCTGAGCAGTCCGGTAAACAGCACCGGCCAGATGCGCTGGGGGACCATCAACACGAAACCGGCCGGGATTCGGTGCAGACGACCATGTCGAACGACGTAGGCCTGTCGCAACCGCTGGTTCGTGCTCACGAGCTCATCCTCGGCCAAGCCGACGTGGCGGCACAATTCGAGCGCGCCCGGCATGTTCGTGATGAAATTGTCCGCCCCGCGCTCGATCAAGAATCCGTCCCGCTCGACCGTTTGCAGGACTCCGCCCAGTCGGTCGCTGGATTCGACCAGAGTCACGTTCGCCGCCGGGTCGATTTCGTGCAAGCGCAGCGCAGCGGACAGGCCGGTGATGCCGCCGCCGATCACCATGATGCGTTTGTGTTTAGAAGATGCCGGCGCCAAAACTGTCGTGCTGGGGTCCGGAGGTCGCTTTGGGCTGGTTTTGTTCAATTGGCGTGTGCGGAGCACGCGGCTGGCGTTCGGCGGTCTGGATTCGCTTTTGCATGGCTGCCGGCCGCGCTGCGGCACCGTCCGCTTGGGCCGCCGGCCGTGCGGCGGTCGCAACGGCATCCTCGGGATCGAAGTCGTCGTAGCGCGAGACATAACCCGGCAATTTGGCCCGCTCGATCTCCTTGTGAAATTCCCGGATCACCCGCTCCTGAATCATTTCGCGGCAGGAGGAATTGATCGGATGGGCGATGTCGGCATAGAGCTTGGCGCGGCCCTCTTCGTCCTTGAGCAACCGATCTTCTTTGAGCCGTCCACCGCAATGGTTGCAATAGCCGGCCCGCAAGTGGTTCTTCGACCCGCACTGCGGGCAGTGCGCCGTCAGCTTGCGGCTGGGCATGGCCACGAACGGACCGTTGGTGCCTTCGATGATCTTCAGGTCGCGGATCACGAAGCTGTCGTCGAACGTGATCGAACAAAATGCCTGCAGCCGCTCGCCCCCTTCTTCCATGAGCTTGATGCGAACCTCGGTGATTTCCACGACCATTCTCCTTCGAGGAAACAGGAAATCGAACTGCTACAAACGGACTGTGTAAACCCGGCCTACGCCGCGCGACCGCAACCGTCCGGCCACTCGCCGGGCGTGTCGGGCGTGGTGGCAAATCGCGAAGTAGCTCGTCCCGCTGCCGCTCATCTGCGCTGCGACGCAGTCCAGCCGGGCAAACTCCCTTTGCAATCGCCCGATCCAGGGGCAAAGATCCAAAGCGGCCTCCTCCAACCTGTTATGCATCAACGAACCGAGCCGCGCAAGTCGGCCCGCGCGCAGTGCCTCGAGGAAAGGCTGCACCGCGCGGCCGGCCGGCCGGGCCGGCAATGTCCATAGACACGGGCCGTGCTCAGGCCCACGGGCGGTCGCACGACCACGCCAAACAAAGTGCCCAGCCGCCCCACGGGCGCGACGACCTCGCCCCGCCCGCGACAGATCGCGGCGCCCCCGGCCAGAAAGAACGGCACGTCGCTGCCCAGTTCGGCAGCCAACTCCATCAGCCGCTCGCGCGACCAGTTCAAGTTCCAGCCGACGTTGCCTGCCAACAGAGCAGCCGCGGCATCGCTCGATCCGCCTCCCAATCCGGCCGTGGCGGGAATGCGCTTCAGCAGACGCAGCCTGGCGCCCGCGCGAATGCCGGCCCGATCGCGGAGCAACACAGCCGCCTTGGTGGCCAGATTGTCGGCCTCAGCGGCAGCGCTCCCAAGGGCGCGATTCCCGGCGGCGGGTCAACCGACGGCGGGTGCTGGAGTGCCGCGAGCTTTTCGTCATTGCCGGCGCTGGGCTGGCTGCGGACGGACAGCGCCGCCCGGCCCAACGGCAATCAAGCGAAATACGGCCAGAGGGATCCGGACTGAACGACAGGCTGTCGTACAGACTGATGGGGACCATGAGTGTTTCAATCTCATGAAATCCGTCGTCGCGCTTGCCCAGCACCTCGAAAAAGAGGTTCAGCTTCGCGGTCGCCTGCACGGCAACGTGCGCGTCTGATCGGTAGACATGCATCTAAGCGTTCCCTGCTTAGTGGCCTGACCCTACCGCCTGAACAGCAGTCAGATTGGAATGGGCGGTCGAGACATCCAGCCACGACCCGTCACTCGTTCGTCGAGCGTTAGTGTACTGAATTCATACTCTGGGTCAACGTAATTAACGCTCGCCACGATAATTATATCTCGCCGCCTACACTTCGGGCGGCAAGAGAAACTGCGTCTGCCGCCCCCTGAAGAAGCCATACGCAAACCATTCGTACGCTAATTCGAGCCGGCTTCCAGACTGGCCGCCACCAAGGCTGCGTCATTGCGTGCAAAGACATGTTTGTTGGCGAAGGCCGGATGGGCCCAACACACGCCGCCGCTGGCCCAATTGGCCAGGTGTCGGCTCAATGAGTTGGGACCGGCTGATTTCGGTAAAGCCCGCTGGCGTCAACTCGGCAATCAGCAATTGCCCGCGCTCGTTGAACATCCACGTCCGCGGGCCGCTGCCGCGGACCATGTGAATCGTGCTCCAGCGTCCCTTGGGCGTGGCGGCCAGGCTTTCCCAAATCCGTTCTCCCGTCTTGGCGTCGAGGCAACGCAATTCGCCGTAACTATCGACGCCATAAATATATTCGCCGTCGATGAAGGGTGTGCTAATGATCGCGTGCAGACTCTTGGTATGTTGCTCGTCGGGCCCCAGCAGGCGCCACGCCTCGTCGACCTTGGGCAGGTCGGGGTCGAGGTTGAGCACCAGCGAGCCGTCGTAAAACGAACTGACCAATAGCCGGCCCGCCCCCACGGCGGGCGTGGTGATGCCGATCACCATTCGCGTCGGCGTGAACGGATGTTTCCAATAGACATCGCCTGTCTGGGGATTAAGTCCTACGACATTGTCGCCGGTCCAACAGACCAGGACTCGCTTGCCCCCTTGCTCGATTACGATCGGCGCCGAGTAACTGGCCCGATCGTCGAGTGCCTTCCAGCTGCTCGCTGCCCGATCGCTTGTCAAAGGCTACGATGCACGCCGCCGTGCCCCCAATCTGGGTGATGAGCAAGTCGCCTTCGACGAGCGGCGATGCGGCGATGCCCCAGATGGGCATGCGGATCTTGTACTCCCTGGCCAGGTCTTTCTGCCACAGGATGTCCCCCTTGGCGGCGTCCAGACAGAGCAAGTTGCCCATGGTGCCCAGGCCGCATAGGCCCGGCCGTCGTCGATGCTGACGCTGGCCCGCGGGCCGTCGGTGTAGCCGACATCGGAATATTCGCAATCGTACGACTGCGACCACAGCGTCTTGCCGTCGCGCCAATCGAACGCGTGGATGCGCTCGACTTGTTTGGGTTCCACCAGACGATCAGTGACATACACGCGGCCGTCCGCGACCGTTGGCCCGCTGTAGCCGCTGCCCAGCGGCACGCGCCAGCGCAGCTTGAGCTTGTCGGCGGCGAAGTGCTCGACCAGACCGGTTTCGCGCCACACGCCGTCGCGCTGCGGGCCCCGCCATTGCGGCCAATCGTCGGCGCGAGCCGCCAGTGCTGCGACCCCCGATACGAGCACGAAAAGGAAAAGGCGTAGCAAGTTCGCCATGACAATAGCTCCTTGGCGTGATGAAATCCGTCAAAACCGCCCGTCGCTTGAACCAGGCTCTCTACCGGGCCTGATTTGGCCGCTCGGTTTGTTCGACGGCCCGCTCGTACGCGTCCAGGTTGTGGATCTCGCGGTCGGCAATCGAGCGGCCGTCGATGCGGTACTCTTCCACCGGTTGGCCGCCGATCAAGTGGTCTTGGATGATTCGCTCCAGCACCGGCGGATCGCACAGTCCGTACCAGACCCCCTCGGGATAAACGACCGCAATCGGTCCTCCCTCGCAAACCCGGAAGCAGGCCACCTTGCTGCGATAAACCCCGCCTTGTTCGCTCAAGCCGAGCTGTTTCAGCCGGGTCTTGAGAAATTCCCAACTGGCCAGCATGCGTTTCTTGCTGGAGCATTGCGCGGTCGGTATCGCAGCACAAGAAGATGTGCCGCTCGGTATCCGGAACGCCGCAATCTTCGGCCGCTTCGCGCGCCTTGGCCAGCGTTTTTTTGTCTTGTCGCGAAAGTTCCATCAGGCACCCGGCAGTTGGTTGGATCTTGGACGTTTGACTTCAGACGTCCCGTTGAGAGACGCAGAATCAGCCGCAGATTACCCAGAGTCGAAAGATTGGGGACAGAAAAATTGGGGACAGAAAAATTGGGGACGGGGCCTTGTGGGCCCATGAAAAACCACGTCTGTCTCTCGGCAGACCATCACCCTCATTTCTGCCTGGAGGGAGAGGGGTCTCGGGCGAAACTTATTTTTCGTTCGTGCCTTACTCCAGCGAGCAGTCGAGCATCCGGCCGAGCAGCGACTCATCATCTTCGGACAACACGGTGCGCAATTCAATCAACGCGCAACCCTCTTGCAGGCGTGAGAACACGGCCGGCCCCCTTGTTCAATCGCGTTGTTCAATCGCGCTGAAGCGTGAAATCGAAATGGTTTTCGGCAACGTCGGCAACGTTCGCCGTCAGGCCCGATTCTTCAGGAGTAAAATAGCGGACCGGCAGCAAGGGCTTGCCGAGCGGTCGCCGTTGCATGTCGCGGAGCATGTTGGGTTCGCCCGAACTCTGGACCGGTAACGGAGGCCCGCGCAAGATCACGCTCACCTGATGCTCTCCAAGGATTTCGCCGGGTCCGATTCCGATCGTCTCTAATCGATAATTGCCCAGGGCGTCGGTCGTTGCTGAGGCAATCCGCATCTTGCGATCCAGGGGGACAAAATTCACCGTCGCCCCGACCACCGGCTGACCCGCGTATTGAATCGTTCCCACGACCGGTGCTCGCCGCGGTCCGTTCTTGCCGCAACCCACGAGCACCAGCGGCACTATTGCCAGGCAGAGCAACCGCCAGCCATTACGCAGAGCGGTTGCTTGTGAAGAAATCGACATTCGCTCTATACCATCAGGTTGGTTATGGCCGGGCGGATTTGAAGTTTAGATCGTCGCAAAGAGGACCCGACGAAACCGACCACAATGATCGTAACCGAGACCATCCTCGGGAAAGGAAGCAGATTGTTCTCGCTCCGCAGACCTGGCAGAAATTGAATCGTCTCCGGCGATTCGCGGACGGGGCCTAAAAATCGTTGACGTCAATCGTTTCGCCGCCGTTGCGGCTGCCCAGTGCATTGTGAACGAAAGGATCGATTTCTTCGCTGAGGAACGTCACGGAGCCGTCGGCGAAACAAACGGGCGAGCCGCCCGGATGCAAACTCGTCCAGCCGCGCGACTGCCACGACTGGCTCCACGGGGCGCCACCCAGGCCGCAATTCGCGCCGAGCATCATGCCGCCATTTTGCAGGCAGGGCTTCAACAGGTAGTTGATCGGCAGCGACGTTCCATAGACCGAGCCGGTGGCGGCCGAAAAAGTCAGGTCGCCGTCGTTGACGATGCCGGTCGTATGGCCGAGCATAATCGTGTGGCTCAGCCCATCCTGAACGTTTTTCAGTCGCACCGGCGGCGTTTCGCCGTAATAATCGAACAAGCCGCGATGATAGATCCCGCCGCCGTAGCCCTGGCCTGGCTGCGGACACGCGGCGTCGGGGCCTCCGGAACCGTCGTTGCAGCCGCCGCAGCCATAACGCGTCCGCGCGTTGGCACCGCAATAAACGTCGCTAGGCATGAGATTGAAGCCATCCCCGTAACTGCCCACGTAGTTGCCGATCGTGCCAAGATAATTCCCGTTCGTGCCGTCGGGCGTGCCCGTATCGCTCGGGTCATTGCAGCTGGTGCCCGTCGGAAAGGCCCGGTTGCCATCAATACGCGCGAAGGCATCGGACGGGCAGAACATGACCGACACTTGCGCCTGTCGCAGGAAAGCATGCTGCGAGCAAGTGATGTAGTGTTGGAAGTTGATTCGATCGTAAAGCGCCTGTTCCTCGATGTAGGGCAGCACTCGCGGCCAAAGCCCCATGCCGTTGAGGAGGACCCCGTTCGTGGAGAACCACTGGCAAACGGGAAACGCCTTGCCGGCGTCGGTGTAGTTCAGTACCCCCAACCCGAGCTGCTTCAGGTTATTGACGCATTGTGAACGCCGTGCCGCCTCGCGTGCAGCCTGCACGGCCGGCAGGAGCAGGGCGATCAGGATGCCGATGATGGCAATCACGACGAGCAGTTCGACGAGCGTGAAACCACGCAGGGGTCGGCGGAGCATGGAAGTCGTGTTCCGATTTGTCTTTGACGCGATCCGACGTGACCCGCATTCTAACGCCCGTCCGGCTGCGGTAACAACTACTCCACCACGCGAGACAAGAGTATCCCTCGGCAGGCTGCGCGTGCCGGCTCGGCTAGCCCGGTCGTGGAGACGTGTGATCAACGCCCAAGAATAAACCGCCCGAGCACGTTGCCCGAGCGGTTTCGTGTTTCTGCGTGCCGGTCGAACTAGGCTTTGCGGCGACGACGAGCGGCAATGAAGAGGCCGGCGGCGCCCAGGCCGCAAAGAACGAAACTAGATGGTTCCGGCACGAGTGGGATGCCGATCGTGAACGCAACGGATTGAAGGCCGTTTCCGCCCGCGCCGTTGCTGGTGTAGTTGAATTGCAGCGGAGTCCCGGGCCCAAAAGTGCCGCTGAACCGGATGCCGAAGCCATCGCTCGACAAATCTGTATCAAGCACCGTGCCGGAAACCACATTTCCCACTGCCAGAGCGTTGTGGTTGCTCAAGAGCGTAAACGAATTCGCACCGAAGTCGAAGGTGTCGGCCGCGTATGTGCTCTGGCCGCCGAGATAAGCCACCAGCAGAGTCGGCTGCACGACGGGAGCACTGAACGTGATCGTCTGCAGCGTTCCAGGCGAGGCAGCACCACCCAGGACGCCGCCCGACGGATAGGTGATGGCGCCACCAGTTGCTCCGGCGGTACCGAGAAAGGTGACTGGGTTGGCCCAGTCCTCGGGGTACGTTACGCCGGCGTTGAAACCGACGGCAGTCGTGTAGGTAACCGTGTTGGTGGCGGCGAGCACGCCCGTTCCAGTTCCATCGACCGTGATATCGGGAGCCCAGTTGACCGTGTCCAGGCTGCTTGCCCACGCGATCCCGGGCCCGGCCCAAAGCGAAAGGATCGCGAAGGCCCAACATAATTGCTGCATAGGTCCTACCATCAAGATGAAAGCGAAGGATTTGCAAATCCAGCGCACCGGAGCATCAAACGCTACGCCAGAAGCGTAGACGTGTCCGCCAAGAGAATTGCAACCGCATGCCGTAAGCTGAACGAGCTACGCGTGTCGCATTAGCGGACTGGCTGAGTGAGATCATGTGCAGCGAGGCCACCGCACCAATGACGGGAAAGATAGCACCCCGCCGAGGCATTTGCAAGCAAATTAACGATTTCTCTTTCTCTGACCGGCTTGCCGTTTCCCGCCAGGATTCCAGCCGGGCTGCTGACGCAGCGGGGCGAGAAGCTACTTCCCTCGTGTCGTCGCGGTGGCCGCGAAACAGCGATTCCGTTCGGACACCGATGCGACGGTTGCGATACCATTCTCAAGCATCGCAACGACGTCAAAGACCTTCCGCTGACTTAGCGGGCATTCTTCGACATCTCCGCGATCAGGGCTGCCAGCTGCTGTCGCTCCAATCGGTAGTCGTCGCCTTTCCACGCGGTGTCCATCTGGCTCCAAGTCTGCCCCCACCCGCTGCCGTTGTGGCCGACACCTTGGAAATACGATTTTGCATCGGGCGAAATCTTCTGTTTCAGGTGGTTAAGGTATGTCTGCGCAGTTGCTGCCGCGGGCGTGCCGATGTTTTCTTTGATGAGCCGTTCGGCCGTGACCAGCCAGCGATAGTCCTGGATGCCTTCGCGCGCTCCTTCGAGCACAACTGTCGAATTCAGCGTTGGCCAGGCGCCCGAGCCCGGCACGCAGTAACTGCCCCACTCGCCCGAGTGGCCGTCGAAGGGGTGGTAGGGATTCCCCCAAGAACACCTCCACGGGTTGTGAACGATGCCCTTGGCCCCCAGCCGCCAGAGGAGGAAACCACTTTCGAATCGGTTCAGCCCCGCCTCCTGCTGCAGGTCTTCCCAAGCGTTGATCCAGTTGAACTCCAGTTCGTAGCCCTGCTGGCGGAAATCCTGTGCGGTCGTCTCGTTGAGCGCGGCCAGATCGTAGATGTATGCCCGCTTGCGGTAGTCCACCTTGTTGACTTGTGGCGGCGGCCAGACTTCCTTCGGGTAAATCCTTTTCCAGTCTTCCTCGGCCAACACCACCTTCAACCCCGCCGTCAACTCCGGGGTGATATCCCCGTCCGGGCGCCACTGGTAAATCGTGTTGAAGCCGTACCGACGGAGCAGGTCGAACTCGGCCTTCAACCCTGTCTTCTGCAGTTTGGCCTGTTCAGCGAGTTGGGCGTCCATTTCGGCCTTCTTCTCGGGGGCATCCAAGGCCTCCAGGAAATCTGAAACCGGAACCCCGACGTGAAGGGGTGCTGAAACCAGTGCCCCTCGATCCCGGTGTACATGGCGAGTTCGACATCGGCAGGGATGTCGTCGAGTTGGAAGGGCAGAACGTCCAAAGTCAACGGCACTCGGACGGGCTCCGCGCCCTTGGCCGAAATCGTCGCCGTGGCAATGTATCGCCCGGGTGCGGCGCCCGCGGGCACGTCCACGTTCACCCAGTACCGCCGGCTGGTTCCCGCCGCGACGTTCAGCTTGTCGCGTTTCACGAGATACCAGGGCATAACGACATATCGCCAGTCGCCGTGCGACTGCTGCCCGCTCATGCGGTACATGCAGTTGACGACACGGGCATCGACGCGGCCAGCCTCGATCTTCGCGCCGCCGGGTCCGACGAACTCTCCGACATCGAAGTTGACATCCTCCTGTTTCTTCAGCGCGTAGAAGGCCGGCGCAAACGAGGCAATTTCGCCCTGAGCCGCGATGCCGGCGAACGGCTTGCTGCATTCGGCCGGCGATGGGACGCTGTCGGGATAAACCTCGTCCAGCGGGTCGCGAGTGAAGACGATGAACCCACGTGCCTGCTCCTCGGCCGTGGGTTTCAGCGCCGCGGCCTTTTGCCGTTGCACCTCGGGAGCCAGGTATTCCGCGTGCAGGCCCGGGACGTGCATCTGCTCGGCCATCTTGCGGGGAATGAAGCTGTAGCTCACGTCGTTGAAGCGATGGGCGATATCGCGCCGACAGCGCCGCGATCTCCGGCTCGACATCGGCCGCCTTGTCGACCGGGTAGAGGATCATCATGCTCATTTGCGCTTGGTCGATCGGATCGGTTTTGAACTCCAGCTTGAGTTGCCCACCCTTGACCTCCACCTCGCACTCCAGCGGGTAGATGTCCGGCCCCATGTACTTGCGGAACTTGTCTTCGCCTGGTTCGTAATCGGTCTGGTCCAGGCCGTAAGAGCAGCGCAGGAGGTCCGAGGGGCTCTGGACGGCGCCCTCACCAGAACCGGCGTGCCACCTGCGACCAGGGTGAAGTCGTACCGAAACGCGGGCAACGTGTAACGGCCAAGGCTCACCCCTTCGACCACGTGCAGGCGATACCGACCGTTGGGCAAGTCCACCAGGAAAGGCGAGTTGATCTGGTATACAGAGCCACGCAGGAGCTCGTCGTGCGGCTGGCGGCCGGTCGACGTCTCCGTGATCATGTTCCGAGAATACTCGAACACGACCTGGCTGGGTGTCTGCCAACCATAGCCGCGTTCCGGCGTATAGGGCGTCGTGCTGTCGACGTGGCTGAAAAACGGCCGGCAGTACGATTTCGATCCAAATTGGAGACACTTCGCGTGCTGGATGAGGTTCTCGCCGATGCCCGGCCCGACCCAGCGAAAGTTATCGAAGTAGAGCGTCACGGGCTTGTCGCCTTGGTCCGCGATGCCGAACATCGTCGTGTTGAGAACCGTGGTGGCGCGATACAGATTGGCGATCAGTTCGGCCGTCGTCAGGGCGACTTCGTTTTTTCCGCTGGTTAGCGGAACCTTGAACGCGCTGCCGGCCTGGGCACCCTCTTGTCCAACGGTGACCAGCAACGTGACCGGATCGCCCGGATTGAATACGTCCAAGCGGATCTCGTCGTTGAATAGGACACGGGCGCTGAGGGCCGCCTTGCGTTCGTACTCGGGATTTCCCCAGCCGGAAGTCCCCTCCCGGTAACCCAGCACACACTCACGATCGCCCGGATGCACGAAGGTCACTTTGAGGGCCGACTGGCCATCGGTCGCGTGCTCCGGCGTCGATTCCGGCTTCAGGTGGTATGGATTGAACAGCCAATCGGCCTTCGTCTTGGCCCAGTCCTCGAACGAGTCGATGACCGTTGTGGACGAAACGAGCTTCGCGGGAGCCTTGTCGGCCCAAGGATCTTTATCCAGGAAGCGATTGGCCGAATCGAAGAAAGAAATCTCGCGGGGCGGGGCATCGGCCGCGAGTACCGGAGCAATCGTGATCGCCCAGACAGGCATCCAGAGACACCGCATGGTCATCTCCTCAGTTCGGAGCCTGAACAACGTTGATTTGCCGGCGAGCGGGGGTCATGGGATTGCACCCCTTTCCATCATCCACGCGAAAAGTAACTGCGAACATCGCTCAGGTGGTAGCAGCTGCCCAGGTCGGTAAGGACGAGCCCGAAGGCGTGCGGCCCCCAGTCCTGGCACAGCAGGAATCGTTGGCTCGAAAGCAAGAGTCCGATGGTCGGCCAGTAGTCGGAGACCACGACGTCATCGATGGATTCCCCCACGCACGACCGGCAGTGGGCAGGAAACTGGAAATCAAATAGCTCTTGGTTCATGGCATCTTCAGCGGGCAGCTCATGGAGCGGTGCGTCGTCATCAGACAATTCGAACGTAACGCCAGAATCCAGACGAACGAATGCGCGGCACAAGGAGACATCATATTTCGGTGCCCAGTTCCACGGGGTTTGTAGAACCGCCAGTATTCTGCGGCCGACAATGTCCGGGCGTGTCAATCCAGTCATGCAGCGGCCAAATCTCGGGGAACCCGCGGCTTTTTCACAGCCCCATTCTAACCGCGTGCCGGCCGTCAGGGCGGGTCGGGCGGAGGTCTCGGCAGGTCAACGGCCGTGCAGCCCGGCAATTCGAGCGATTTTCGCCGTGGTAGCGTGCAATAGGGGGCCGTGATTTGCGCCGGACAACGGAGCGCGTTGCCGGGCCGGCATCCACCCCAAGTTTCCTCTCGTCGGAGCGGCACACTGGCGCAAGCCGCAGGCGCGAGCCACGCTCCGACGACTATCCGGATCGATCCGGTCGTCACTCGACGATTTCGAACTCCACAGGTGCCGTTTCGGACTTGCCCGTCCAAGTCGTTTGGCCGTCGATCACCTGCGGCGTCGAATTTTCATAGCGGAACCGCAGTTTGTACTTGCCCGGGTTAAGCGGCTCGAAAGTGAACATCGCGCCGTCGGCACTGGTGTAGGTGAGTTGCCGCGTTGTGCCGTCGGCCAGGCATTTGACTTCGACCTGGCACGCAGACGTGTAGCTCTCGCCCGGCGACACGAGCAGCCACTCGATGCGACGCAATGCGCGCCGCCCGGACCCAACTCTTGAGCGGTTGACCGTCGCTTCGTTCGAGCGTCAGCCAGCCGCCGCCGGTGGCCGGAAAGAGATAGGCGGTGGTGCTGTGGTTCGTGATTTCCAGCCGCACGTCGGGCCGATCGGCACCCACTGGCGAATTGACGGTGAGCTGCCAATGCGATCGCGTAGCGGCTTGAAAATCGACTGCGGCCCCTGCGAGCGGCGCTGAGCGGACCAATTTGAGATAGGCGGGCGCCGCGCCAGCCAGCAGTGTCAATCCGATCACCACGCTCCCAACCAGGGACACTTTTCTTCGTCCAGCCAACATGATGACTCCCGTGCGTGTCAGGTTTTCGATCGCATCCAGAGCTGGTTGGACGCCGGCGGGGGTCGGCAAAGTTCCACAGCTTTTCCGGTTTGCCGCTATCCGCCATGATACCCGCTGCCCGGCACCGCGGAACCGGCGGCGGCCCGTGCCCGACGATCGCGTGCCGGCGGTCACGGCGGGTCGGCCGGAGGTGCGGGTGAGCAACTCGTCGGCGTGGCTAGCAGCAGCCAAGCCAGGCTTCGCCGCCGCTGGACCTGTAGGCACCGGCAAAATAACCGAGTAAAATGGCGGCCAATTCGGCCCAGAGATCGCATCCCAATGTGCAGCCACCCGCCGCATCCGCCGGTGATGGCTCCGTTCCGACTCGCTGAGCACCGGCATGTCGTCCGCCGCATTCGATCCGTACCACCGCTGGCTGGGCATACCGCCAAAAGATCAGCCGCCGAACCATTACCGGCTGCTTGGTATCGAGCTGTATGAGAACGACCCAGAGGTCATCGCCACTGCCGCCGACCAGCGGATGGTGCATCTGAAGACTTTTCAGGGCGGGGCAAATAGCGCAAATTCGCAGCGGTTGCTGAATGAGGTTTCGGCCGCCCGGCTTTGTTTGCTCAGCGCAGCGGCAAAGGCGGCCTATGACGCGCAGCTGCGGACCGCACTCGGGGCGCGCAGCCAGCGCCGGAGCGACCAGCAACCCGCACGCCTGCGCAGCCCATCCTGGCGCGAGCGGTTCCCGCCGAGCCCGAGCCGGTTGGCTTGGATGCTCTGCTCGCGGTCGCGATGAACGACATCGGCGGCCCAGGCGGCAAGGCCGCGCACAAGTGCTCGCAGGCACTCGGGGTGGAAGGGACCCGGCAAATATCCGCTCGCCGTGCTTGCGATTGGTGTTGTCGGCTTGGCAATCGCGCTTTGGGTACGGGCGAACCATTTGCAGATTCAGATCGTAGACGCCGAGGATGTCCAGGCGCAGAAAAACCGGCACCGGCCAGTCGAATCCGCCCCCGCAGGGCGGTCGGCCTGAGAGTAAAGAACAAGCGGCGCCGGGCGCAGCGGATGCACCGTCCACGGGGCAGCCAGCGGCGTGCCACGGTCGCGAGCACCCCAGCGAGGCAACGTACGGACGACGCACGGAGTAGGACCCACTATCTCGATGATGTAACCGCTGATGCTCGTCCGGCGGGTGACGCCACCACGACGGAACCTAAGCCGCCCACCCCGCGGTCCGGCCACGATTGGGTCGACCTGATCCCGGCGCAGATGTCGTCGAGCGCCGGCTCGAAGCTCGAATTGCAACCAGATGGCTCTGTGTTCGTAGCCGGCCCGAATGCCGTGGGCGCTTACACAATCAAGGCCGAGACGCACCTGGCCGGCATCACTGCCATGCGTCTCGAAGCCCTGACCGATGCGCGGTCCCCTTGTGGCGGCCCTGGCCGGGGATACGACGGCAATTTTATTCTGTCGGAAGTGCGCGTCCAGGCGGCGCCGCTCAGCGATCCCACCAAGCAGTCGGCCGTGCCGATACAAGATGTGCGCGCGGATTTCAACCAGGACGGCTGGCCTTGTACGGCGATGATCGACGGCAACCCAGGCGCGGGCTGGGGCGTCCATCCCAACGAAGGGAAGAATCACGCCGCAGTTTTTCAATTGCGCGAATCGGTCGGCTTCGCCGGCGGCACGCTCTTGACGGTCGAGCTGGATCAGCAATACCCCGGCGCAAGTCTGGGCCGCTTTCGCCTTTCGATCAGCACGGCAGCGCACCCGCCGGAGGCAGTTGCGTCGGTGAAATCGCCGAATGTCGATATGAAGGCCCGCATCCTCGCCAGCCCCGTCCCGACAGGCGAATACGAGCCGCAGGTTTGGCACTACACGCTGGATCGACCACCCGACAACTGGGGCCAGCCAGATTTCCAGGACACAGCCTGGCCTAGAGGGGCGGCCGCTTTCGGGCAATCCGAGTTCGTGAAACCTCGCACGTTCTGGAACTCGTCGGATATTTGGCTTCGCCGCGACTTTGAATTGGCCGACGGCCAGCCCATCCCGTCTTCCATCCGGATCATGCACGATGAGGATGCCGAAGTCTATATCAACGGCGCTCTGGCCCTACAACTCGGTGGCTTCCAGGACTTCCTTGAGTTCGAGATCCCTCCGGCAGTTCGAAGTATTTTCAAGCCGGGCCGCAACGTGCTTGCCGTCCATTGTCACCAAAATTCGGGCGGACAATACATCGACGTGGGGCTGCTTGACTCGCTGCCGTCGCTACCGGTCCGTCCTGTCAAGGAGGTGAAAGTCGTTCGAGGCAAGCCGATCGACTTGCTCGAATTGATCGATCCCAAGCGCGACGCCTTCGCAGGCCGCTGGACTCTTGTTGAGGGAGTGCTCTCGTCGCCAGCCGAGAACGCCGCTCGGCTACAGATTCCATTTGCGCCTCCGTCAGAATACAAGCTGACAGTCGTCGGCGAGCGTGAGGCGGGAAAGGATCTGATGATTGGACTGGTCGTAGATGGTAAGCAAGTGCTACTCGTCTTGGATGGCTGGGGAGGAACGATTACTGGGATTGCCGGAGTCGACGGGAAGGAAGTCAACGCGAATCCGACGACAAAGCAACTCGCCAACGTGCTCGGCGATCGACGGCAGTATAAGGTCATTTGCAATGTGCGCGGCCGTCACATTGAAGTGCAGGTCAACGGCACCACGTTGATTAATTGGTCGGGAACGTCATCTTCGATCCCATCGGAATGGATGATGCCCAGACGTGACCAGCTGTTCATTGGAGCATTCAACGCCGTCCATCACATCAAGGCCATCACACTCATACCCAAGTCGACTGGGCCAAGCAGTCCGACGCCAAAAGCAGCCGCGCACTGATCCCAATAATTCGGCGGTCGGCTTGCGGGGTGAGGCGCAAAACCCAAAGATGGACGCGCAGATCGTCACCATCGTGCAAAGCGTCCGCAGCCTAAAGGCGAACCAGCGGCGGCGGGGCTTGGTGGGTGTCTCGGCCGTTCGCGTATCTTACCCGGCCCCGCGGAACCAGCGGCGGCGTTTGGTGCCTGGCGAGCGTGGGCCGGCACGTCAGGGCGCAATTTCGTAAAGGTGCAGCGACACCGGTGTGTCGCCGTAACTGCCGCCGGCGCCGAAGTCGCTGATACAGGTCCTGCCCGCGAAAATCGTCCACGAACGATCCGGCGGCGGCCGTCAATTCGCGGTCTTCAAAGAGCACTTGGATCTTGGCTTCCGCTTTGAGACCGGCAACCTGAATGCGGGTTTTCGCCAGCCTGTCCGGCTCGGCGCCTAACCGGCCCGACCAGACGATCGCCTCGCCGCCTCGCAGGTCGCGAATCACGCTGCGACCCCAGGCCACCTGACCGCCATCGTGCAGATACGCCACTCCGTCGATCAGCTTGTCGGCGGCGCCGATCTTTTCCAACGGGATCTCCAAATCGGTCCATTGGCCGGACGGCGGCAAGGGGCCAGAGTCGACGACCGCAGCGGGAATGAATGCCAGCGCTTTGTCGACCAGCTTGTCGTCCCAACCCAGAAACCCGTTGGCATGGCGATAGAACATGCGCAGGAAGAACGCGGCCGCCTGCGGGTTACCGCGCAGCGTTTTCAGCTCGACTGGTCCCCAGCCGGCCGCATGCGTCCACCGGCCGTCGGCCTTGACC
This sequence comes from uncultured Planctomycetia bacterium, assembly GCA_963699445.1. Taxonomy (GTDB): domain Bacteria; phylum Planctomycetota; class Planctomycetia; order Pirellulales; family PALSA-1355; genus CAWCAX01. Next base: position 553,663 of record CAVOTX010000005.1, on the reverse strand, counting down.
AGCACCAGCAGCCAGTTGGGCAGGTCGCCTGACGTGAGCCGTACTTGAGTCGAGAGTTTTGCGCCCAGAGGCCAGCTCCGAGCATCGGGCAGATATTGGATACCGTGCAGGCTGGGGCCGCGTGCCGGATCCTTGTCGACGCTATAGCCGTTCGACTCGTCACGCAATTCGAGGTTGGCGCTGGTCACCCGGATACGGCGGCCGTCCTCGTCCTGCGCGTCGCGCCGACTTGCCGAAGGGAATGCCGTGCGTGGTGGCGGCGACCAGCCAGGTCTTGCCGGCGTGCCGACGCGACCAATGTTCCATCGGCGGATCGATCTCGATCGCGGGCCCTGGATCGGCGCTGTAGGCGATGGGCTTGAGGAATTCCAATTCGCCGTGCAGCCCGCGAAAGAGCGATGCGTCGCCCGGCCCGTGCGCAAACTGCCAACCCCGGCAGCCGCGCATCAGCTCGACAAACGTGTGGAATCGCCACCGCTCGTAGGGCACGTCCTCGTACATCTGCGGCCGCAGCCAAATGGTCTTGGCTTTGCCGCCGACCAGCGGCCACAGGTCGGTATGGAGATTGGCCGGATAGAAGGGCTCGGTCTCCGGGTCGAAAATTCGAACGAGGGCACGAGCTCGAACTCGAATCGGTTCCAGTATCCGCCGTGGCCGACCATGACCGGTTTGCCAGACTTCTGGCGGATGATCTCAACCGCATCGGCCAGTCCCTGCAATTGCTGTGGCGTCGCGGCAGTGAACTGGCCGAAGGCTTCTTCAATGCCGGCACCGGCACTCACGACCATCGGCGCCGAGCGAACCTGTGCCAGCAGGGTATCGAGCGGCTGCTCGCCGCCGGCTCGCGCGATCAGCTCGGCCGCCGACCAGGGGCCCGGATTGGGACTGACGAACATGGTGGCGCAATACAGATTGTCGTTCTTCCAGGCGGTTTCGACCGTGGCCGCGAGCTTGGGGTCGACCGACTGGCCGTAGGCGGGCACGTACCGCAGACAATTGAAATCGTTCTGGGACCGCGTGTACGTCTGGCTGCCGAAGTTGTCGTACATCGACCACTCCGGCACGTGCTGCAAGTCTCGATACTTGCCGTCCCCCGGATCGGCCGGACCGGCGTAGACCGGTACGTGCCCATAGATTGCTCCCCAAGGCATCCAGGGCCGATCGTTGACGTACAACAGGTTGTGCGTGTCGATTCGCACCGACGTGACCGCTGGCTGCGGCGGTTCGTGCGCTTGGCGGCAAAACGGCGCCGACTCGGCCGTGGCCAATGGCTTTCCCGCACCGTCGGCCGCTGTGGCCCGCAAGAACCAGTTGCGCTGCGGATCGTCGAACGGCTGGATGGGCAACTCCGAGACATCCAGATCCAGCAATACGAGATTGGCAAAATCCTCGCGCAAGCCGGCCGGAATCTTCAATCGCTGGGCCGCGATCGAATCACGCGTGGTCGGGAAGTCCCAGGCTTTGAGCACCTTGCCGGACCCGCGCCGCACCAGTTCGAGCCGTAGCGTGGCAAGCTGCGCGAGGGTTTGCCAGGACAGGCCAAGATTCATCCGCACGAATTGTTGCTGCTCGGGCCGCAGGTAGAGCGCGCCGAGCTCCAAATCGATCGGCGTGGTCCAGGTGCCAAACCACAGCTCGCTCTCGGCCACCGTCTTCTCGCCGCTGAGCAGCGTGAGCTGCGCCGCGATACTCCGTGTAGGCGCCTGGGCAAAGCTCGCCGATCCGATAGGGCAGGCTCACGGCCGCGTGTCCGCCCGAGGCAAGCTGTTGCGGCTTGGAATTGAACGCGGACCCGTGGCCCGTCGGCGAAGTGAATTCCCAGCGCACCGCAAAGCTGCCGGCTGGCCCCGGATTGACCAGCGTTGCCGTGAGCAAGTTGTCTCCCAGTTTGCGCTCGCCCAGGTCCAAGTCTTCCAGATGCGGTGCCGGCCGGCCTGGGTTGGCTTCCACCGCGGTGACGCCCCGGGTTTTCAGCTCGTCGACGCCGCTTTCCGGTTCGCAAAGTCGAACGTCATCCCACCAGATGGTGCCGACGGCGTTGTTTTGTGGCTGCGGACCCGTGTCGTCGAGGGTGTAACCGTTGACGCCCCGTGCGCAAAGCTTGAGCCGGATCGATTCCAGGGGTTGCCGCGGGCGGAACACCTGCCGGACCAGCCGCCAGTCGTCGCTGCCGATCGACATCGGGGCCTTGTGGATGAAATTGAAGCCGTCGAGCCGCTGGCCGTGCTCGTCGGCGGCGTCGAGTTGCAGCATGCAAAGCTGATCGGTCTTCACCCAGGCCGAGACTTCGATCAGCCGCGGCTCGGACTGCTTAAGCACGATCGGGTCCGAAACGACGGTTTTTTCATCGCCAGCCGCCACGACCATTTTCAGGCTGCTCGCCCCTGCATGGCAGATCAGTCGGTCGGCGGCCACCGGCCCGCGGATCTCCGCATTGCTGTTGTGCCAGGTGTTGAAGATGTAGTAGTGGGCCGGCGGAAAATACCAATACTTCTGCGGCCGGCTCCAGCCCCGCGGATATCCGTCGTCGGCGACCGACTCGAACGAACCATTGGGCAACAGATTGGGCGAAGCGCAATCGGCGGCCGTCAATTCGGCCCGTTCGATTTCGACCTGGCCGGTGGCCGCACTGTAACGCACGGCGACCGTGACGGTACCCGGCAGCGCTGTGTCGGCCAGCGCGTCACCCGCTCCCTTAGGATCGACCGCAGCGGAGGCTTGGGCCGCCTTGAGCCAGGCTTCGGCCGATAATGTGACCTCGACCCAGGTGGCTTCATACGACCCGGGCGGGATCGGCGCGATCGCGACCAGCGTGGCAGGTGCAACGGTGCCCAGAGGATCGCCTGACGCCACCGCGCCCGGCGGGCTGAGCGCCAGTTCGATCTTGCCAGCCTCGGCTGGAACGTCTTGAGCCTTGAGCCGGACGCGAAACGTCAGGTCGCGGACCAGCGTGAGCGGCCGCGGGCTGCGCTGGACCTTCAGGTCGGGAAAGCCGCCCGCATCGGGAAACCCGCTCCGGCTGCGATCGTCGTGGACAGCCACCCAATTGACGCGCTGCACAACCGAGGCTTGCGGGCCGCCGAGCACCATGCGGCGGCCGGCGCGTGGGCCGTCGGCATTCTGCCACTGCCAACTTCCCTGGCACACCCAAGTGTCGGGGTTGTAATCGCGACGATTGAAAAACTCCGACGGATAGCACCAATGGTGATTCTTCGTCTCCGGAAGCAGCGTGATCCAATCGTCGCCAAAGTCGGAATTGCGCAGCAGATTGGCGTTACTGCCGAGCAGATAAGTTTCGAGCCAGCAGACTATCGACAAGACTACCGTCAGCGCCAGGCCGATCGATCGTTTCATGCGTCGGTCTCGAAAAAAACAGTTGGATGTTTAGCAGCAGTATGACCGGCCGCTACCCTGCCCAGCAACCGCGGCTGCCGCAGGGCGTCGCAACCGCATGGTCGAACTGGAATTGCTCGCATTTGAGCCGCGGCCACTCCCCGCGGCGCTCGGGCCAGAGGCATTCTCACAGCTCAATCGCCTCGACCTCGCTCACAAAGCGACCGCTGTCGCCCGTGAAGAAGGCCGAGACGACCTGAACCACGGCGTCCCCGACTTCCAGGTACTTGTCGAGTGCTGCTCGCGCCTCATTCCACGGGCCAAAGGAATGAAGTCGACCCCTGTTTTTTTCGCCCATTGCCCAGTGGCAGGGGCGAACAAAGGGAAGTCGGCAGACGGCTTCGCCGGCTTGATGCTGGCCGTGTTTCGGGTACGCTGAGGCACGCGGTTGCCCCCTGCGTGGCAGGCGGTGAACGCCGTTGGTAAGCTGGCAAAGAAGGTCTATAACGGGTGTCACGACACCCTATCGTTTTTCCGGAGATCCGTCAAAAACACGGAGATTTTCGGTACAAGCGCCGTAGCTCAATTGGTTAGAGCAGCAGACTCATAATCTGTTGGTTCCTGGTTCAAGTCCAGGCGGGCGTATTGGCTGATGCCGGCGCGAATTCGTGCGCGTAGCTCAAGGTTCGAGCCGTGATGAATGTTCAGTGCGTCCAGAGCGCCCCGTGAATCGATTCTCGATCGCTCTCGCCTCGACCATTCCCGCAAGCAGGGGCGCCACGCCGGCGAGGAGCGGTGGCAGTTGGATCGCTGCCGCAGGAGCAATTTGTCCACGCCGGACCTCAGGCTGGATCGCGTCGCTCGTCGTGCTGCTGGCCGTGCGACTTGCCGCCGCCGCGCCCGAAGCCCCGGGCCTTGACCTCGACCAACTGCCTCCCAACACCTGGGTGGCACTCAAATATACGACTGCGCAGCCGGCCGGAACCGGCGCAGGCGGCGACACGGGCGACGCGCAGGACAAGGGCGCCTGGGGTACCGCCGGGTGGAACAAGCTCGTGTACGATCCCGACGGGCGGCGCGTGCTGTTCTACGACCGCTGGTTGGACAAACGCCACGGCGGCGGCACGATCTACGGCAACTGCTTGTTCGCCTTCGATGCGGCCAAGGGGATCGTCACGCCGCTCAAGGTCGACAACTGGACCGTGCAGCACAACCCCAGCAGCTATTGGACGATCGAGCGGCCGGAAAACGCCACCGATCCCACTCCCTGCCCGCGGCACACGTATCACGCATTCGACTACGTGCCCGAGGAAAATTCCGTCTACATCTGCAACGGCGCCAACGGCACCGCCGCCGTCGGCGGGAAGCTGGTATGGGAAAAAGAGTGCGAGAACACCTGGCGGCTGGACCTGCGCACCATGACCTGGACGCGGATTGCCACCGAGACGTTTCCGCGCAATGATCTCGATGCGGGCATGGCCTATTGCCCGGACACGCGGTCCATCATTTACACCGGCAAGGGCAAGATCTGGATCTTCGACCTGCCCACCGGCCGCTGGCGCAAGGGGAAACACGACGTGCCGACGGGGGGCGGGGGCCAAACAATCGTTTACGATCCCCCGCGAAAGCGCATGTTGATCGCCGGCGGAATGGTCACCGATCCGTCGGTGGCCGTGGCGAACCGCAAGAAGAAGGACGCCTCGTGCGACAAGATGTACGCCCTGGATCCCACGACGGAATCGATCACGCGGCTGGCCGATTGTCCGACGGCGCTGAACGAAACCAGCCTGGCCTACGACTCGAAGCACGACGTATTCGTCATCGCCGTGACGATTCATTTTCCGGCCGATGGCCTGCCGTCGGGCACGTTTGTGTATGATCCCCAGCGCGACAAGTGGGCAACGATTCCCGCGGCGACTCCGGCCCCCGACCCAAACTACTGGGCCGGCTGGATGCGAATGTGCTACGACCAGGCGAACGACTGCTTCATCGGCTTATTGATCTACGACCGCTGGTACGCGATGCGCTACACCGGCTTGCCGGACCAGTGAACCGCTCGACATCGACTCCCCCTCCCAGCGCCGGCGACCCGCGAATCCACCGCGCGGCGGGACGCTTGCTTTTTTCCAGCTCGATCTTTCGTTGGCCGACGAAAGGGCCGGGCGGTTGGCATCAAAATTTTTCCTGATATTTTTCATTTCTGGGATTGTATGCCGAATTTCCCGAGTTAGAATGCGGGGTGACTCGCGTGCGATGCGCAAAGAGTGCCTGAATTGAAGCAGGCAGCCGCGCAACGAGCCAATTTGACAATTGTGGCCCGGCTTTGAGTTTGCGGACGCCGGGAGACGCCGCTTGTGGGGTGAGGCCGACAAGGAGCGGGCAGGTGTGTGTGGTCAAATACGATAAAAAATACAGTATACCACAAATAATTCTTGACGTTCTTCCATCTGCAATCTTTGTGGTGAATTCAAGAAGCGTCAGTCGAAGTGCTTGGTGAAAACCATTAACAACTTGAGCCCGGATCGGTTTCGCGGCTCAATTTTCGAACGGGGAATGTTGGCCGACTAATTTGTGAACGAGTTCGGCCTTGCACCTTATTGACAACTGCCCTGCCTGCTAAATCCGGAGTGAGATCATGCATCAAGCCAAGTTTTTCCTCGCCGTCATTCTGGTTATGAGCATGGTCTTGGTGGGCAGCGCGGAGACGATCTATCCGGTCAACGACGGCTTTGAAAGCCCGAACCTTGGGGCGGGCGGCTATGGATATTGGACTTCGACCCCTTACTCTCTCGTCGGCCTGCCGATGCTCCCCTCGCCTCCTCCAGGGTGGGCCTTTACGGGTACGTCCGGCATCACTGCTAACGGCAGCCCCTTCGGCACGACGGGGGCCACCAATGGCAACGTGAACGGTGGCGCCACCAGCACCAGCGGTCAGGCCGCGTTCATTCAAGACGGCTATGGCGATCCGAACACAATCTCCCAGACCGTCTCCGGTTTCAACGCCGGTCCCGATTCGGTGACGTTCAGCCTTGAGTCGCGGGGCGGCAACAACGAGGGCGTGAAGGTCACGCTGGATGGCGTCAACCTGGGCACGTTCACGCCGCTGAGCGGCTCCAGCTTCAACACCGTGACCACCGCCTCGGTCAATCTGCCCGCCGGCGCCTACACAGTGGTATTTACCGGCGTCAATCCGGGATCCGGCGACAACACGGTCTTCATCGACAACGTCCGGTTCACCACCACCACGACGCCCGAGCCGTCGTCGCTCGTCCTTTGCGGACTAGGCGCGTTGGGCCTGCTGTTCGCCGCCCGGCGTCGCCGCAAGGCCTAGCTCACCTGCTTCGTTCCAAACACGAAACCGCCCGGCGAATAGCCCGGGCGTTTTTTTGCGCCCTAGTGCGCGGCCGGGTGAGAGACGCGATTCGTCGGCGTCGACTGCGGCGGTGTTCTGCTGACGACTTTGCAATAATGCAATAATTGCGCGCAGGATAGTTGACTCGGACCCGCCGCACAGCCATGATGGGGAAAAGGTGCGGAGGCGGTGAGATTTCTCGGCATTTCACGGTTTTTTGGGGGGAACGCTCGTGAGTCGAAAGCGTATCACGACTCAGAAACAAGTTGCCCAGTCACTCTGCGCCTAAGGCAGAGCGACTCGGCAACTTTTTTCATTGCTGCATAAGGCAACAACATGAACAAGGGTTGGTAGGACGTCCTGGCTCTGGATGTCGACGTGTCGATGAGCCGCCGCTAGGCGTGTCGTTCGTTACCAGCGGCTAGTTTGTTGTCGAAAACGAGAGTATTTATTTCCGTTTTTTGTAAATATACATTGACATTCTTGACGGCCGCAACAGCTGCCGTAAGCCGTCTCGCTGGGAAACGTCCATGACATGGCGAATGTTTCGAGCCCGGACCGGTTCCAGGCTGCGGCACGCAGATCTGACTTAAGCAAAAGCACTCGATCCTCCATTTCGTTCACTTTGGGTTTATCCCCGCTCAAGGAGCCAGCCATGACAAGTTTCCGCAACATCGCTTCGTCCTTCGCAATCATCGTCCTGTGTGCTGCGGCAACTCATGCGGCGCTCATTGGCGACATTTATACCACGAATGGTAACACTCTCAGTGCTGTCACTGGCGCCGGGGGAGCCGTTTCGTACATTACCGGCACTCCACTTGCGACGTTCACGTCGACGCTGGTCAACAGCGGCACGCAATACTCCGGCACCGATTCTTCGTCTCTGAGCACGTTCCTCAGCAACATCCCGGCCGACCAGGCATCCGCCGTTGGCAACCCGAGTCCACTCGGTTCGTTTGTGATGAACCTAACGGGCTCGTTGACCGTCAACGTGAGCGGGTCCTACGCATTCGGCACAAATAACGATGACGGCGGCGCGTTCTTTCTCGGGGGCACCGGCGCCCTAGGCACCGGCACAGCCGAGGGCGAAGTCAACGGGCAGCACGGTCAGAATGGCCTGTTTTCCACCTCGGTCAACCTGGTTGCCGGCACACACTACAATGTGGAATACGTGTACTACAATTCGAGCATCGGCGGGGGAGGCGGCGCGGATGCTGTCGGTTCGATCATCGGTCCGGGCACGGTCAACATTTCCCCCCAGACAGTTCCCGAACCCTCGACGTTTGTATTGTGCGGCCTGGGGCTGGTGGGGCTATTCATCGCCGCCCGGCGCCGTCGCAAAGCCTAGAGCGACCGCTGCAGTCCAAGAACGACACCGCCCGGCCATTGCCCGGGCGGTTTTTTTGGCGCGAAAGGCAAAGCGCTCTCTGTTTCGCGGTTGCGAGCTGCTGTGGCCGACCTTGTCGGCTCGTGGTGCAAAGCCGAACAGCCTTTGGGCGCAGACGCCGGCCGTCAGCTCGGAGCCCGCAGCCCGGCGGCCGGTTCCGCCTGGCCGCGCCAAAGCTGGCCCAGGATGGGCGAAGTGGCCAGCGTGGTCACGATCGCCATGATGACCATCATGGCGAATAGCTTGGGCGAAATCACGCCGAGCTCCAGGCCGATGGTCAGCACGATCAATTCCATCAAGCCGCGCGTATTCATCAGGATGCCCAGGCTCGACGCCTCGCGCCAGCCGAGTCCCGACAATCGGGCGGCGGCCAGGGTGCCGCCAAACTTGCCCAAGGTGGCCACCGCCACGATCGCGCCGCACAACAGCCAGTTCGCGCCGCCCGACAACAAACCCAGCTCGGTGCGCAGACCCGTATAGGCGAAAAAGCGGGCAGCAACAGCGCGCTCGCCAGCGGCTCGATCCGGCCGGCCAAAGTGCGGGCGACGGCGCTGTCGTGCGGGATGATGGCTCCCAGCAAGAACGCGCCGAAGATCGCATGAACGCCAATCCAGTGCGTCGTCAAAGCCGAAAGCAGCAGCGCGACAAGCACTCCGGCCAGGCGATCCGGCCCGGGTTCGCCGGTGTTTTGGCGCCGGCCGAAACGCACGGCCAAGGGCCGGATGACCAGAAACATCAGCAGGATGTAAGCCAGGGTGAGCAAGACTACGGTCGCCGCCGAGCCGACCTGGGCCTTGGTCACACCGACGACCAATGCCAACAGACACCAGGCCGTGGCATCGTCGGTGGCGGCGCACGTCAAGGCCATGACCCCCAGCGGCGTGCGCTGGATATCGCGATCGGTGAGAATGCTGCGCCAACACCGGAAACGCCGTGATCGACATGGCCACGCCCAAGAATAGCGCAAAGGGCGTGAAAGCCACCTCCGGCGGGGAAACCAGCGGATAGATCCACAGCGCCAGCAGGCCGGCCAGCAGCAGCGGCGCAATGATGCTGGCGTGCGAAATCGCCAGCACCGTGTGTTTGCGGCCGGAAAGGTGCCCCGTGTTGAAATCGAGCCCGACCACAAACATGTACAGGATCACGCCGACTTGCCCGATCATTTCCAGAAATGGCCTGGAGTGAGGCGGAAACAGAAACGCGGCAGCGGCCGGAGCCACCCAGCCCAGCAGCGATGGCCCCAACAAGATCCCGCCGATGACTTCGCCGATCACCGGCGGCTGGCCGAGATACCGCAGAGCGTAGCCCAATGCCTGCCCGAGGGCGATGACCACCGCCAAAGCCAGCAGCACGTGAAACAGTACTTCCTCGGGTGCCGCGTGGCCGGGTGCGGCGCGGAGTGGCGCCGCGTGGGCGGCGGTTGAACTGGCTGCCACGACCGGCGCGCGGGCCGGAATCTGCTCGCCAAAATGGCGGATCAGCAGGAACCCCGCCGCGCTGGCCGCGATCATGGCGGCGTAACCGATCAAGGTTCTCCGCAGGGAAACCGGGCCAAACGCCGGACGCTCTGACATGCGCCGTTCCCCGCGCGGACTGCTGCCGCCTTAGACGGACTGACCGACCGGCTCGGTCTTCATCGCGTCGATCAAGACGAAGACTTCGTCCAGGCTGTCCTTGAAAAGATCGCCGATCAACAAATCGGTCAGATGTCCTTTGAACTCGGGATGGCGCTTGACGAACCGGCCGAAGCTGAAGCCGTCGTAGTATTCGCAGACCAGCCGCCGCATGCGATCCATGCCCGCGCACGAAATCGGCCTCCCACTTGCCGAGCTGCGCGGCCGACGTATCGCCGGCGGCCAGGCCTTCGACAACCGCGTCGGCGGCCAACTGCCCCGACTTGAGAGCCAGCAGCACGCCCGAGGAATACAGGGGATCGAGAAACCCGAACGCGTCGCCGACCAGCACCCAGCCGTCGCCGGCCGCCTGGCGCGAGCGGTACGAATACTCCTTGGCTGCGAAGAACTCGGTCACGCGGCGGGCCTGAGTCGAAACGCGCTGTTGACGGCCGGCGCAGGCGGCGACCTCTTCGAAGTAGATCGTCTCGTGATCCTTGTCGGCCCGGTTCTTGAACAGGTATTCGTAACCGGCCACGACGCCGACGCTGACGATGTCGTCGTGCAGCGGGATGTACCAGAACCAGCCCTTCTTGCCCTCGGTCTGGATGACGATCGTGGCCCCTTCGTCGCGGCCGGTATCGCGATAGGCGCCCTTCCCAATAGGTCCACAGGCGCCGCCTTCTTCAGCTCGGGGTCCCACTCGCGCAGCCCGAAGCGGCTCATGATCATCGAGCTTTGGCCGCTGGCGTCGACCACCACGTCGGCCCGCACTTCCGCGCTCGCCGCCGTTGCGTCGTGCAATCCGCACGCCGACGGCCCGCTGGCCCTCGAACAGCACCTCCAGCACGCGCACCCCTTCGTGGACGTCGACCCCATGCTCGCGCGCGTTGTCGAGCATCAACTTATCGAACTCGCTCCGCCGCACCTGCCAGGTTTGCGACGATTCGTGCGGCTTGTGATCGACGAAGTAGAACGGCTCGGACAGCCGGCCCGACGCGCCGACGAACTGCACGCTGTATTTCTTGACGAAGTGGCTGCCCTTCATTTTCGGCAGCATGCCCAGCCGCTTGAGCACCCAATAGGTTTCGGGGATCAGCGACTCGCCGATGTGGAATCGCGGAAATTGCTCGCGCTCGAACAGCTGCACCTGATGGCCCTGCTGAGCGATCAACGTCGACGCCGTCGCACCGCCCGGTCCGCCGCCAATGACCACGACTCTTGCGGGCTGCGAACTGGCCATTCGTTTCGCTCCTGGAAGCCGGCAGAGAAAGCGGCGGACAAAAAAAGGACAATGCTCGAAGCAAGGCGTGATCAACAACGCGGTCGGATGGCGATCGAGGCACACGGTCGGGAAGAGTCGGCCGACGCAGCTGCCCGCGGCGATGCTCGCTGGCTCAGGTTCGAGCATAGGCACCGGCCAGATACTTGTCAACACAACCATTGTTTAAACGGGCATACTGCGCTTGCGTGGTCAGGGACCGAGGGTCTCACGTTACATCGGCCCGGCCACATCGGTCGTCGGACCCATGGGCCTGGCTGCTGATTCGTCGGCGGTGCCGGCCACGCCGGCCGAATCCGGTTCGAGCGGTGGCAGCCCATAGGGCTGCCGCTCCTCGGGCAAGTAAACTTCGTCCAATTCCGTGGCGTCGACGTGGCGGCGGAGCAGGAAGTAGATGGCGGTCGTGGAAGTCCAAAAATAGCTGAACGCGAAACCCATGGCCAGCGTTACGACCACATCAACCCAAAAGCCGATCAGCTTCAGTCCGGCCTGACCGACGGTGCCGAGTGCGTGCGGGTCGAAAATTCGCGCGGGCGTATCCAGGCCGCCGACGAGGAGTCCGCCCCAGCGGTAATCGGGAATCGCCACGGGAGCAACGTCCGAACCGCACAACCAACTGGTGCCCCAGGCACCCAAACCGATGGTTGCCGCGGCAAATAGTGCCACCGCCACCCAACCCAAAGTCGCCGAACATCGCCGCCACCAGGGAGTAAAAAAATAATGCAACGGGCGTTGGTACGTGTAGGCGTACGAGCGGCTCAAGTGCGTCGAACGAATCGGTCCCTTCCACGCTGATGGTGGCCCACATCAGCGGCCAGCCGAAGAACAGGCCCAAGAGCAAGACGGCCATGAACAATCCGCCCAGCAGCACCCCAAACCAACACAGACCGGCAACCAGCAACCCCAGTTCGAATCGCAGCAGCAGGCCGAACAGCGCCAGCGGTATTGCGGCCACCAGGACGCCAAACAGCGGAAACAAGGGGGCCGTGAAATAGGACGTCCATTTGCTGCGTGCGTAGCCGGTCAATTGCCCCCAGGAAAGTTGTTCGTCGTGCGCGAGGCCGACGGCGGCAAAGCGGGTAATCGCAGCGCCGAAAAATGCCCAGACGCACCAGCTCCCAAAGCGCAGAACAGCAGGAACACGAACTCTTCGATGGGTGCGTTCGGGTCGAACAAACCCACAAACGGCGCGCTCAATCGGTTCCGCGCCCGGATCACGGGATTGTCCGCCCACCAGGAGCCCGGAGTGGTCGTGATGATGGATTCGCCGCGGCCGACGGCCAGCGTGGAATCCGGTTCCCAGGGCCAGGCCCGCAGCTTGTTGATCGTGTCTTCCAAGTGCTGCGTGCGGTAGGCCTCGTCGATTCTGCGCCTTGTCAGCGGGCATGGCGGCGGCGCTCGGGTATCGGCGGAGCCCAGAAACAGCGCGGTGCAGGCCCGGCCGCAGATTCGCCAGCCGGCCACCGTGCCGACCAGCGCCACGGCCGCCAAGACCAGCACCCGCGGTTGGACCGCCAGCCGCAGCGCCTTGGCCAGATTCGTCCAAGGAAAAAGCTCTTGCCAGTCGAACGCTGTGAAATTGCCGCGATCATCGGACATGCAGGGCTCTCTCCAGTCTGCCGAACCACCAGTTTGCCGAACCCAATGAACCAAGCCGCTTGTCATGTCGGCAGGACGCAAACGGGCTGTTGAAAAGGGGCCTCAAGGTCCGAGCGAACGCGCGGTCTTCCGGACTAACCTGCACGCTTCGCCAGCCGCCTGTTCCCCGTTTCAACCGGCTCGCAAGCAACCAGGCCGGCAACCCGAATGCGGCCGCTTTCGCTGCCGGCCGGCACGTGCCGGCGAACCCCTCGATGGAGTATAGAAGTTGGCAATTATACGTGGATGGGGGTGCTACGCAACAATGCGAAAACCCTGCCTGGGGAGTCCGGATCGAGTCGGCCTTGCGGCCAGCGCGAGGACATGGTACTTCAAGGCCCTGTTTCGCTGAGCCGCTCGGCATACATCCCCCCTGTTGCCGAGCGGCTCCTTTCATCGCGCCCCGGTTCGGTGCCAATCGATCGGCATGCCGTCGAACCAGCAGCGGGGCCCAGGCTTTGCGGAGGCAGTTCGATGGCCAGATCGACGAAGAAGCGCCTGGTGGCCGAAGCGGTGGTCAATACGGCCGCGGGTGGAGGCTGGTCGTGTCTGCTGCTGAAGCTCCTGCCCAGTGCGCGGGCATCTGCGATCGCTGTTCTTGCTGGTGGCCGTGCTGATTGGCTTGGGCATCGTCAAACTGACCTGGACGGATGACTCGCCCGGTGTGCAGATCGATCTGAAGCGATCGGCCGAGATCGAGCAAAAGGCCGAGCAGTTGCTCAAAGCGGCAAAAGACCGTTTCGAGAAGAACCGCTAAAGCGGGTTCGTTCGCCACTTGCCGGGATTCATTTCTCGTCGAGATCAAAATCCTTCGTCTGCGCGCCTGCCACCACTTCGTAGTGCAACCCCGACGTTTTCGGCAACGTGTAGCGGTCGGGCACGGCCACGAACTTGCCGACCACCTCTGCAGCCGGCATCGGACCCAAGGTAGGATGCCCGACTGGCGTTCCCTGCCGAACCGCCTGGACGGTCACGGTGGCGGCGCCGGTTAGGACGCCGCTGACCCGATAGCGCCGTTTTGAATGGTGGCCGTGGCCACGCGACCTTCGGCGGAGATAAACGCGATCGTGCCAAACTGCACTGCGGCGCTGCCGACACGCACCTGGCCCGAGACTTCGCCGGTGGGTGGTTTCTGCCGACAGCCTGGGACGGCAATAGGCAATAACAAGAGCATCGCGAGCAGCCAAGCCCGGCCCGATCGCGATGCGACGACAAATTGCGACACCCGTTAGTCCCCCAGGGTCGGGTTCTCGCCGCCTGCCGGCGTGCAGATGGCCCACCACACGTTAGCGTCCAAAGTCGCAGCGAGAAAACGGACGCTGCCGTCGGCCATGCCGGCGCTCGATGATCCCGGAGTGCGGACTTGCGCCAGCAGCGGGTTGCAGGGGCCACCATACGTAAACGGCTGCGGGTTGTCCTGGAACATCGATGCCGGACCGGTGATGAAAGCCGCAAATGCGGGCTGCCAGGAATCGAGGCCGTCCCAGCGGGCCCACATGTTACCGCCGCCGTTTTGCGGGCTGTACCAGTTTGACGGGTTGCCGGGGTACGGGCCGGTCGACTGGCAATCACCGAATTTCTCGCCGATCATCAGCGTGTTCGAAGTGCCGTCACGGATGAAGGCGATATTGCACCGCCCCTGCCACAAGGCGACTGCGCCCGCGTCGCAACTGCTGCCGCCGTTCGTCGGAGTGCCCTTTTGCTGCGAAAGATCTGAAAATTCGTGGCGTAGCTGGAGCCCCCCAGCCCCAATTCGGCAACGTGTAGGGCTGAGAACTGTCGTCCGGGCAAATGTAAGCGCGAGCTCTTCCGAGCCAACCATGTCGCGCGAGTCGTGCGTGCCGGCGATCTGCGTGAAACTGCAGGGGTAGGTCTGCGATTGGTTGGCCGGGATCAAGGCTTTTTGGAATACGTTTCGCTCTTCGATATAGGGCAGCAAATGGAAGAACACCGTGCCCACGTCGCCGCTGTTCGCTCCGGTGACGATGTTGGTTGCCAGCCAGCCGAATTGCGGCGGAAAGCGGTTGAAGGAGGTGTGGAAGTGTTGCGCGGCCAGCGCGATCTGCTTTACGTTGTTTTGGCACTGGCTGCGTCTGGCCGCATCGCGCGCCGCCTGCACCGCCGGCAGCAAGAAGCGCGACCAGGATGCCGATAATGGCAATCACCACCAACAGCTCGATGAGCGTGAAAGCACGTCGTCCCAAGCTGGCTACCATGACGATCCAATTACCGGAAATCGTGGCTTCGAAGCGAAAGCAAGTCGCGATGCGCGGGACGACATGACGGGGCTTCGGCGCGTTGCCTGGCCATCAAAACTAGGCCTTGCGACGCCGACGCGCGGCGACAAACAAACCAAGGGCACCCAGGCCGCAGAGCACGAACGACGACGGCTCGGGAGCATAGCTGCCGGTGCCGGTGAAAGAAGACACTCGCACGCCGCCGTTGCCGTATGTTGCATTGGTGGTCATCGACAGTTGAAAGTACTGTCCGGCATTGATCGAGACCGGCAGGTTATTGTACGTGCCGGCTGGCACAAGGGCGCTGTTGCTGAAGGTATAGAGCGGGCCGACCGGGGTCGAGTAGGTATTGTTCGTGTATTGCTGAAAGGTGGCGGCAAGATAGCCGCGAGGTCCGTTGGAGTCGGTACTTTCGGAGCCGACAGACAAGCCCACCGACGTCAGGTCCACGAGCGTTGCCGTGTGGAAATCCACGAAGTCCGTGGCAAAGCCGTCGTGGAATATCATATCGCCGGTCCCCTCGACGCCTGGGTTTGCGGCGCCGAAAATGTTGTAGATGTAACCTGTGTGGAACGTGTTCGACGTATCGGGATCGCCAGGCGTGCCGGGAGCCGGATAGACCGGCGTGGCGTTGTCGACGATCGCATGGGTCGGCTGCGAGATGTTGAAAACGTCGCCGGCAAGCGCCGGAGCATTGATAAAAACCATTCCGCTGGCCACCGCCACGACACATGCCTGCAGATTTCTTGTCGAACGATTCATCGCAGACTCCTCAAAGGAACGACGGTAAACTCAAGTAATGATGTCTATGGGACGCCAGCGAAATCCTCAGATACCCAGCCACCGCTCCCCGAGCAGTGAGAGCCTGCGAACTTGCGGCAGGCTCGAATTGTTCATTTCGTCACATTTGGCAACGCGCGAGTGCAAGATATTTTGAACTAATAATGCAGAAAATACTGAATTCAAGGCAAACACTCCCGCTCATGGTTGGCTCACCTTCATCCACCGCGGCAACATCCGTTGAGGATTGTTTCCGCTCCAGTTGCGAGCCAACAGCCTTCCAGCGAGAAGCCGAACTGCTCGCAGGCGGCAATGGCAGCGCGTATTGATAGTGCTGCCGCCCACAGTGTAATTGCCCGCACCCCCCGCACAAGCCTCGATTCAGAGAATCTTTCGGAATTTTTCCTGCTCGTCGCAGAGCGATGGTTCAACGAAGCCCATCGAGACGGTCGTCCTGGCGGCGGCTGACTTGCACAGCAAGGCCTGCCCACAGCCATCAACGGCCGGTGCTCTGATTGCCGCTGCGCGCTACCTCTCGCGATCAAGCCCGGGCGAGATGCCCTCGCCCGACTGGTGAACCGCAAACGAACCATTTAGAATAAAAAATGGATTCGCTCCCACCGCCGCGATGCGAACTGAAGATTCGCCATGCGCTAAGCCGCCCGCTTGGTGCAATCGTTGCGCAGCTCGCCAACCCGATTGCGCATTTTGGAGGACCCTCTCGGTGCAGACTCGATGTGGCTCGTTTTGCCTGGCGACCGCGCTGATGCTGGTCGTGTTGCGGTTGACCATCGGCTGGCATTTCTTCTCCGAGGGCTCGAAGCACCTTGCCGAGCCGCACTGGTCGAGCGAAGGCTTCCTGCGCGGGGCCAAAGGCCCGTTGGCTCCGTATTATCAGTCGGTGCTGCCGCGTAGCGATTATGGGCTCGATGCCACGCTGCACGCCGGCGCCGACGCCGAGGCGATGATCGAGCGCTGGAAAACCGAGGTCACGGCTCAGTTGAAGGCGGCCCGCGGTGCCTTCGGCCGGCACTACAGGCTCGACGACGAGCAAAAGGCCGAAGTCGACAAGATCGGCCAGCGGCGCCAGAGCCAGTTCGAGGGCTGGCTCGGCGAACACCGGGCCGAGTTGGCCGAGCACGTCCACGGCTGGCAGCGACTCGCCAAGGCCCAATTGTCCAAGTCGGCCGCGGACGTCCCGTTCGAAAAGAAGCGGATCGACGAAGCCCTGGCCAAACTCAACGGCGAAGCGGCCGGCTGGCTCGCGCAACTCCGCTCGATCGAACAGGACATGCAAACGGATCTGGCCGAAACGCTGAAACCCGATCAGTCCAAGTCCGGGGCTGCGTCGGGCGAGCGCACGACCCTCGAGTCGGTCGATCACGTAATGAAGTACGGCATTTTGGCCGTGGGGGCCTGCTTGATCCTGGGATTGTTCGCCCGGCTGGCATCGCTGCTGGGCGCGTTGTTTCTGGCGTCGGTCGTTTTGGCCCAACCGGCCTGGCTGGCGGGCACCGTCCCGA
Source organism: uncultured Planctomycetia bacterium (assembly GCA_963699445.1). Classification (GTDB taxonomy): domain Bacteria; phylum Planctomycetota; class Planctomycetia; order Pirellulales; family PALSA-1355; genus CAWCAX01. The sequence goes on along the minus strand of CAVOTX010000005.1, from coordinate 536,518 downwards.
CGTATCCGCAGGCGCTGGAAATGGTCGCCCTGTTGACCTTGGCAACCGTGCCGGTCGGGCGCTGGTGCGGTTTGGATTTTTTCCTCCATCATCTGTTCGGCCGAGCTCGGCGAAAGGCAATCGATGAACCTCACTCCTGAACAAAAGGCGATCGGCAAGGGAAACTTTCAGGCCGCCATCGGATCGGAATATACGCGCCGCGACTTCCTCAAAGGAGGCATCGCCGCCGGCGTCGTCTCGGGAGCCGGCCTGGGCGCGATGTACTTCGGCTACGAGAAATCGATCGGCGACCCGCTGCGGGTGGGCGTGATCGGCACCGGCGACGAGGGGAGCGTGCTGCTGGGCGCCGTCACGCCCAGCTATATCCAGGTCGTGGCGATCGCCGACATCCGCCCGTACAACGTCTGGCGGGCGTTCCACGGCGATCACTCCAGCGACAGCGCTCTCAAAGCCCGGCCGGGCCTGATGACCAAGTACGGCTGGAAGACGAGGACGAAGCCCGGCAGCACGTCAAGGTCTACGGCCGACTACCACGAGCTGCTGGCCGACAAGGACATCGAGGCGGTGATCATCGCCCTGCCCTTGCACCTGCACGCCAAGGTGGCCATCGAGGCCATGAAGGCCGGCAAGCACGTGCTGACCGAAAAGCTCATGGCCCACAGCGTGCCCCAGTGCAAGGAAATGGCCCGCGTCGCCGACCAGACGGGCAAGATCCTGGCCGTCGGCCATCAGCGGCACTACAGCATTCTGTACGACAACGCGGTCGACACGATCCGCCGCGGGCTGATCGGCGACATGCATTACATCCGCGCCCAGTGGCACCGCGGCAACCTGCCGGGCCACGATAGTTGGCAGCCGCCGCTCCCGGACGACAAGATGAAAGCCGCAGTTGGCCAAGCTGATCGAAGAAGCGCGACAAGGCGCCAAGTCCGGCGAAGTCTGCGGCTCTGTCCACGCAAGGTCGCGCAGCTGCAGCCGCGCAGTACGAAGATCATCGCTCAACGCCGAGGATTACGGCTACGAAGACCAAGACGCTGCCCAACGGCACCCAGCGCATCCGCCGCTGGAAGAACTGATCCGCTGGCGGCTGTGGAACCGCACGGGCGGCGGCCTGATGGCCGAACTGGGCAGCCACCAGCTCGACGCGGCCGGCATCTTCATCAGCGCGCTTAGCGAAGACCACAAGAAAGCCCTGCCGCTGACCGTTTCGGCCATGGGGGGCCGGCCGATCTTCCCGCTCGACCGCGAGTGCGAGGACCACGTCTATTGCATCTTCGAGTTTCCCGGCGCCCGGCTACGACAACAAGATCCGACAGACAAGAAGATCGGCGTCACTATTCGTCGATCAACGGCAACGGCTTCGGCGGCTACGGCGAAACCGTCCTCGGCACCGAAGGGCACGCTGATCCTGGAGCGCGAGCAGGAGGTGATGCTGTTCAAGGAGCTCGACCACCACCACCAAGGTCACCGTGGCCAAGGGCAAGCAGGGCGGGCCGACGCTCGACACCACCGAGAGCGGCGGCGGCGAAGCCGCGGCCATCGGCAAGAAGGCCCTCGAATCGGGGCCGCCCAGCCGCGGCTACACCGAAGAGCTGGAACATTGGGCCTGGTGCATCCGCAATCCGGATCCCGCAAAACCTGCCCCGCTGCCATCCCGAAGTGGCCTTGGGCGACGCGGTCATCGCGCTGACGACGAACATCGCCATCCGCGAGAATCGCCGCATCGAATTCAAGCCCGAGTGGTTCGACGATCGACAGCGACGAAACGCCCGAAGGCATCAAACCGGACGTCTCCCGCTGGTCGTGAGCGGCGCACAACGCCTGCCCCAAGCCGCTGGCCGCAAATCACCAGGCGTGAAGCGCAGGGGGCGGCGGCCCCTGGGCTCGCACTGCAAGTGCGGCCAAATTTTCGCAGTCCCGCGCCGGTCGAGCCGCAATAGCCCAGAGAACCCATCATGGAAAAATGGCCGATCGGCGTATTCGCCAGCATCGACGCCGGCCTGGGCGTCAAGCTCGAAGTGGCCCACGAGTTGGGCGTGCCGACGATTCAGCTCCACGCGCCGGCCCGGCCGTCGCGCACGGCGGCCAAGGCCCGGCAGTTCCTGGCACGCCTGGGCGACATGCGAATCCGCATCACCGCCGTGTTTGGCGGTTTCGAAGGGGAAAGCTACGCCGACATCCCCACCACCGCGCGGACCGTGGGCCTGGTGCCGCCGGAGACCCGCGCCGCGCGCACGCAGGAAATGAAGGAGATCGCCGATTTCGCCCGGCTGCTGGAGGTGGACGTCGGTGGCGCTGCACCTGGGCTTCGTGCCGCACGACACCGCCGACCCGCTGTACCGCGAAGTGCTGGCCGTGACCCGCGACGTTTGCGACCATTGCCGCGGCAATCGGCAGGCCTTGCATCTGGAGACGGGCCAGGAGCCGGCCGACGGACTGTTGCCGCTTCTCGACGACGTCGAGCGCGACAACCTGTTCGTCAACTTCGATCCGGCCAACATGATTCTGTACGGCTCCGGCGAACCGATCGAGGCCTTGGAAAAGTCGGCCGCTTCGTCCGCAGCGTGCATTGCAAGGACGGCCGCTGGGCCGCCCATCCCGGCCAGGAGTGGGGCGCCGAGGTGCCGCTGGGCGAAGGGGACGTGGGCTTGGAGCGCTATCTGCGCACGCTCGATAAGATCGGCTATCACGGCCCGCTGACCATCGAGCGCGAAATCCCGCAGGACCCGCAGCGTCAGAAGGCCGAGATCGGCCGAGCAATCGGCTTGCTCGCCGAACTCAAAGCCAAGATCGGCTGAACGCTTCCGTCTGGCGCGACGACTGCGACTTGAAACGACTGCGACTTGAAACGACGGCGACTTGAAACGACGGCGGCTTGAAACGACGGCGGCTTGATCGGCGAGATGGGCCCGCATTCATTCCGCCCGGCCATCCGGCTTGCGGCCCCAGCGCGGACGCATGACGGCCAGCAGGATCAGCACCGGCAACGCGAACAGCAGCGCCTTCGGGGCGCCAGGCCACGACGGCCACGGTGCCGACCACGACCAGCATCATCCAGCGCGGCAGCGTGACGAGTTGCGGCTGCGCCAGCCACAAGACCGCCATCAGGATGCCCACGCGGACGCAGGCCAGAGCCAGCGTGCTCTCGCGCGACGGTTCGACGACCCACAGCACGAGGCCGATGGCAAACAGGGCCACGGTAATCGCGCCGATCGTGGGACGATGCATCGAGGGCGTATGTCAATCGCTGCGGGAATCGAGTGTTGGGATATTTCGCCGCCAGCCGTTTCAGGCCAGGCTGACGGTCACCGTCTTGCTCTCGGTGTAGGCTTCGAGCCCTTTTTCGCCCAGTTCGCGGCCGATGCCCGACATCTTGAAGCCGCCGAACGGCGCCGCCGGCGTCGAACACGTCGTAGCAGTTGATCCACACCGTGCCGGCCCGGATCGCGGCGGCCAGGCGATGGGCCTTGCCGATGTCGCGCGTCCAGACGGCGGCCGCCAGGCCGTAGAAGGTGTTGTTGGCCCGATCGACGATCTTCGTCGGCGTCCTTGAACTTGAGCACCGACATGACGGGCCCGAAGATCTCGTCCTTGGCGATCGACATGTCGTCGGTCACGTCGGCGAACAGCGTAGGCTCGATGAAGTAGCCGCGCTTGCCGTGACGGGTTCCGCCGCTGACGCACTTGGCCCCTTCGCTCTTGCCCAGGTCGATGTAGTGCATGATCTTGTCGAACTGGGCCTTGTCGACCTGCGGGCCCTGTTCCGTCTCGGGATCGAACGGATCGCCCAGCTTGCGGGCCTTTGTTCATCGCGGACGAGCTTGTCGACGAACTTGTCGTAAACCTTCTCCTGCACGAACACCCGGCTGCCGGCGCAGCAGCACTGGCCCTGGTTCAGATACAGGCCGAAGTGCGAGCCGGCCACGGCGGCATCCAGATCGCAATCGGCGAAGACGATGTTGGGGCTCTTGCCGCCCAGCTCGAACGTCAGCCGTTTGAGCGTCTGGGCGGCGTCGCGCATGATGATCTGCGCCGTGCGATGTTCGCCGGTGAAGGCGATCTTGTCGACGCCCGGATGCTTGACGATCGCGGCGCCGGCCGTGGGCCCGTAGCCGGGCACGACGTTGATCACGCCGTCGGGAATCCCAGCCTTCTGAGCCAGCCGGGCCAGCCGCAAGCAGGTCAGCGGCGTCTGCTCGGCCGGTTTCATCACCATCGTGCAACCGGCCGCCAAGCGCGGGCCCCCACTTCCAGGCGACCATCAGCATGGGGAAGTTCCAGGGAATGATCTGCCCGGCCACGCCCACCGGCTCGCGCCGCGTGTAGGTGAAATAGTTGCCGCGGATCGGGATCGTCTGGCCGTGAATCTTGTCGGCAAAGCCGGCGTAATAACGCAGCACGTCGATCACCAGCGGCAGGTCGCCATGCCGGGCTTCGCTGATCGGCTTGCCGTTGTCGAGCATTTCCAGGGCCGCCAGTTCGTCGACGTCCTCCTCGATCAGATCGGCCAGCTTGTACAGCAGCCGGCCGCGATCGCGGGCGTCCATCTTGCGGCCAGGGCCCCTTCTCGAAGGCCGCCCGGGCGGCTTTGACCGCCAGATCGACGTCGGCGGCGTCCCCTTCGGCCACTTGGGCAATGACTTCCTCGGTGGCCGGGTTGATCGTTTCGAAGGTCTTGCCGCTGGCGGCCGGCACCCACTGGCCGCCGATAAAGCATTGGGTCTGACGGATTTTCGGCGGCCTGACGGTCTTGGTAATCGTGGCCATGGGGGAAGCTCCTTCGGGTAGCCCTGGGGTGTTGGCTTTAGCGATCCGGCAGCCAATTCTACCCGTTTGCACGAAGCGCGAGCAAGCAGCGCGCGTGCGGCGTGGAAATAATACCCCATTGCCAAGGGCATCGCACTCGCGCAAATGCGCTTGCAATACCGCGCTGGGGCTCGTCAAGCCCGCCGGCTGCGGCCGGTGGGGGCGTGCTATACGGCGATGGCGCTCGCGACCCCCCACCGGCCGCCGCCGGTGGGCTTAACGGGTGCGAGGCGGCGTCTCAGTTCAGCTCCAGCCCGATCAGATACGTGTCGAGCGCTTGCCGCAGCTTGGCCTCTTCGTCGATCAGCTTCTTGATCTCGCCGCGCAGCTTCTCGACCTCGTCTTCCTGCTCGCCGAACTTCTTCACGTAGCGCTTGTAGAGATCGGTCGCGTGGTCGAGCTGCGCCATGTTCTGACGGATGCGGTCCTGCTCCTGGCCGATCACCTTGACTTGCTCCTCCAGCCGCTGCCGGTCCTGCACCACTTTGGCCAGTTGCTGCTTGCGCTGGATCACGGTCTGCAAGGCTTCTTTCACCTTGTCGCTGGTCACCTTCTGATTGATGTAGAACAAGATCGTGCCATCGTCGATGTTCGTGATCGCGATCTGCTGGTTCTGGATCTGCTCTTCCAGCACTTCCAGCACCGCCGGTTTGCCCGGCTCGGCCTCGACCGCAAAGCGATACTGATTGCGGGTTTTTTCGCTCGGCTCTTTGGGCGTCATCAGTTTCCAGCCCGGATCGAACGGATACTCGATGAGCACCGTCTTGACCCGCTTGCCCGAGTTTTTGATCGTGTACTTGTTCGTCCGCTGGTGCTTGTGATCGACGTACAGCACGCCTTTGATCAGGCGCACTTGCGTGATCTCGTCGGGATGGCCGACCGTTTCGGGAGCCACTTCGGTGTCCAGGTCCAGGGCGTAGCTGATCAGCCGCTCGGTGCCGGGCTGCATGTCTTCGATCCGGGCGTCGCCCGCATAGGCGCCGCCGTCGAACACGGTGATCGGGCCTTGCATCAGGTGCAGGTCGGTGGAATTCGTGAGCCGCAGTCCGTTAAGCGGATGCTTGGCCTGGACTTGCTGGTTGTAGATCGAGACTTTGCTGCCTTTGACCGATTCGTTGACGATCGGCAGCATGGCCGATTCCTGCCGCGGCAGCGTGACCGGGGTGGCGATCTCGTACTGGAACAGCTCGCCCACGTTGGTGGCCTGCGAGAGCGACTGCACGCCTTGCTCAGGATTGAAAGCGGCCCGCTCTTGGGCTAATTCATCCGCGTCAGATGCCTGCAGCGCCCGGTTTTGAGCCTTGGCGCCCCTCTTGGCCATTGCGGCGGCCTGAGGCGCGGCCGGCGCGGCTCCGGGGGCGGCGCAAGAGCGCGGAATTGCTTGTCGGCCGCCGCCAGGTCCTGGCCGTAAGTTTGCGGCCGCAGCGAGGCGTACAGCTCCGGTTCGACGACCGGCCGCTGCACGTAGAGCGGATCGTACAAGTTCATGATGAACGAGATCGGCCGGCCGCTGACCAGTGTCAAGGCGACCTTGTTCCAATCCTCTTCGGTCGTGTTCTCCACGATCGCCCAGCCTTGCAGGAACGGAGCCGCGTCGTCCTTGAGCACCAGCCGGTAGCTGGTCTTCCAGATGGGCATCTGCTGGATGTAGCCTACGCGAACCGTCCGCTTGCCGTCTCCCAGGAAATTCAGTGTGACGGTTTTCTTATCGGTGTCGTGGCCCAGGGCCAGCACCTTGAGCGCCTGGCGGAATTCCTTGTCGAGCTTTTCGTTGAGCAGGCGGATCGTGCCGATGTTCTCCAGCGGCACGCTGCGCAGGCCCTCGGCGGTGAGCAGGTTGAGCATGTCGACGTCGATCGTGTCGCGATCCTTGCCGATCTCTTTCTTCTTGGTCTCGACGCCCAGGATGATGCCGGTGATCGAGTTGGCGGCGTCGATCTCGACCCGTTCGCCGCGAACCTGGTTCAAGATCTGACCCAGCGTGGGATTGCTGGTCAGGTCGATGGCGAACGTCTTGAGCGTTTTGGTGATCGGATCCTTGGAGCCGTAGGTGACGGCCGAGATGTGGCCGCCCCCCATGTCTTGCAGGACCATGCTCTTGAGCAGGTCGTTGATGTCTTCGACGTTGAATTTCAGTTCGATCTGGGCGTCGCCCTTGACGCTACCCTGGCGATCGAAGAAGCCCACGCCCGAGTTGAACAGCACCACGCGCTCCAGCGGCACGTCGGAGGAGAGCTCGACCTTGGCCGGTTTGGCGCCTTTCACTTCCTTATCTCCTTTCGCGGGCGGATCTGACTTGTCGGCGGCCAGTGCGGCGGTGGACAGTGCGCCGGTGGCCGCAAGCGCTGTGGCAAGCAGGGCCGGGGCGCCGATACAAAGCCAGGATTGCCAGCAGGCGGTACGCATAGGTTTCATCTCCGAGCGAAGGCCAAACGAGTGGAGCAAGGCGGCCCGCGCCGATGCGGCGCAGCCACCCTCTAAGTGTAGCTTTGAGACGCGCTGGGCGGCCGAAAAGTTCCGCCCGGAATGCCGGCTCCCGGCGCGATCGTTTGGACGCTAAACGAGCAGAAGTCCCCCGGTTATGAATGTCCCTTCGTCGCGCAATTGCCTGCCAGGAACGGCAACTCGGCGATTCGCTAATGGTAGAGCAAAATCGTCGGCTGTTCGATGAGCGTGACGATCCGGCCCAGCAATTCGGCGGCCAGTGCGCCATCGATCACCCGGTGGTCGGCCGAAAGCGTCAATCGCAACGTGGGTCGCACGACCAGTTGACCATCGACCACCAGCGGCCGCGGGGCCAGCCGGCCCACGGCCAGGATGCTGCTTTGCGGCGGAGCGATTAGGGCTGTAAACTCGTCCACCCGACTGTTGCCCAGGTTGCTCAGGCTGCTTACGGCGCCGGCCATGCTGTCCGAACCGAGGCGGCCGGCGCGAGCCGCTTCGACCAGATCGCGGCGCGCACGGGCCAACTCGGCAAGACTCGCCTGATCGGCTCGGCGCAACACGGGAATCAGCAATCCGCCGGGTACGTTGACGACGAGCCCCAGGTCGACCGATTCGGCCGGCACGAGCGCATCGTCCTGCCAGGTGGCGCAAGCGGCCGGCAAATCGCTCAAGGCCAGCGCCTGAGCGCGCAGTAGAAGATCGGTGAAACTCAAGCGGACATGAACGTCGGCCTCGATGCGATCGATCAATTGTTCGCGGCAAGCCACCAGGGCCGAGGCATCCGCTTCCGCCCGAACATAGAACTGCGGCACGCTGGCGGCGCTGGCTTCGGTTAGGCGGGCAATCGCGCGGCGCATCGTGCTGGCGGCCGGCGGCGGATTTTCCGCTCGCCAGCGAGCGGCAGGCTGCGCCCGCGGCACGCTGGGCGGCTGGGCCGCAGCGGTTGCCATTTTGCGCACGTCCGCTTCCACGATGCGGCCGCCGGGCCCGCTGCCGCGAACGTTTTGTGGATCGATGGCCAACTGGCGCATCAAACGGCGCGCGCGGGGCGATGCGGCAATACGACGTTCGCGGCCGGCAGCGGCAGGATCAGGGTTCGTCATCGGATTCTCGCGGGCTTTACGGGTCGAGCCGCCAATTGGTCCGGTTCAAGTTAGGCCCACGGAAGGCTTTCCGTGGGTAGCGTCCAAACAGGACTCTATCCGCAAAATGTCCGCGACACAAACGGGTCCCGCGGGCAAAGTTATCAAGCCAGAATCCCGCGCACGACTTCGCCGCTGACATCGGTCAGGCGGTAGTCGCGGCCGCTGTAGCGGTAGGTGAGGCGCTCGTGGTCGATGCCCAACAGGTGCAGGATCGTCGCATGAAAGTCATGCACGTGAACCTTGTTGTCGGCCACGGCGATGCCGTATTCGTCGGACGCCCCGTAGACCAGCCCTTTCTTGACGCCGGCGCCGGCGAGCCAGGACGAGAACACCTGATGGTGATGTTCGCGCCCTGGGGCATTTGCCTCGGCATGGTAGGGCGTGCGGCCAAATTCGGTCGTCCAGACCACCAGCGTGTCGTCCAGCAACCCGCGGGCTTTCATGTCCCGGATCAGCCCGGCGATCGGCTGGTCCACGTTCTTCGCCAGGCCGACGTGTTCCTGCATGTTGCCGTGCGAGTCCCAATTGCCGCTCGATCCCGTGTCGATGCACTCGATGAAACGGACGCCGTGTTCGACGAGTCGCCGGGCGATCAGGCATTGCCAGCCAAAGCCGTTGGTCTGGCCCCGGCTCAAGCCATACAAAGCCAGCGTCGCGTCCGACTCTCCAGACAGGTCGAAGATCTGCGGCGCTTCGCGCTGCATGCCGAACGCCGTTTCGAAGGATTTGATCCGCGACTCGAGCGCCTCGTCGAGCGCGCGCTCTTCGGCGTGGCGGGCATTGGTGCGGCGGAGCAAGTCGAGCTCGAGCTCCTGCAGCTCGGCCGCCGGCACCCGGCGTTGGATGTTGGCGATCGGCGTGGCGCCGGGAAACACTTGCGTGCCCTGGTGACAACCCGGCAAAAAATCGGCTCCCCAGGTTTGGGCGCCGGCGTAGGGCATGAACGGCGAGACGACGACAAACGAAGGCAGATTCTGGTTTTCGGTTCCCAGGCCATAGCTGACCCAAGAGCCGATGCTCGGCCGGGCGAACGTGAACGACCCGGTGTGCATGCCCAGTGTGGCTTCGTAATGGTTCGTGTGGTCGGAGGCCATCGAGCGGATCACGCACAGGTCGTCCACCACGCCGCCGACGTGCGGGAACAGATCGCTGACTTCGATGCCCGACTGTCCGTAGGGCTTGAACTGCCAGCCGGGCGGTTTGAGAAAGCGTTTGAACTCGCCGAGCTTTCCCTGCCAATTGTCGACCGTGATCGTCTTGCCCGCCTCGGAGAACAATTTTGGCTTGGGATCGAACGTATCGACATGCGACACGCCGCCGGTCATGTAGAGAAAGATGACGCTCTTGGCCTTGGCCGGAAACTGCGGCGGTTTGGGGGCCAGCGGATCCGGCCGGGCCGACGCGGCCGGCGCGGCGGCGGCCAGATCGGACAGCAACCCGGCCAATGCCAGGCTACCGAAACCGCCAGCCGCGGAACGGAGCATCGCACGCCGAGAGAAACCAGACTGACTTGGAAACATGAGTCTTTCGCTTTCCGGGTTCATCGCCTGGCGAAGATCTTGAAAGTGACGATCTTGAAAATAAGGAACCGACCGATCAGTCCAAGTATAAGAATTCGTTGCTGGTTACGATCACCCGCGCAAACGCCGCCCAGGCCAACAGCGGCTGCTGATCGGCCGGCACTCCGGCCATTTGCAACCCCGACGCATACCGCGCGAGAAACTCGACTCCGGCCTGGACTTCCGGCTCGCTCGCCGCCCGGGCATAGGCCAATTCGTAGAGCAATTGCAAGCGGCCGGCATCGTCCGCGGCTCGCCCAGCATGCGCCGGGCGATCAACGACGATTGTTCGTGAACCAGCGGGTCGTTCATCATGAACAGCGCCTGCGTGGGAGTGGTGGTCGAGCTGCGCTCCGACGTGCTGGTGTTCGGGTCGGCGCCGTCGAACAAAGCCAGAAACGGATGCCGCTGGATCCGCTGAGTCATCAGATACACGCTCCGCTGCCGCGAGTCGTAGACCGCTTTGAACGGAGCGTGTTGCGTGAATCCCCAGGTGTTCGGCGGCGGGAAGGGATGCGGCCCGCCGACCGCCGGATCGAGTCCGCCGCTGATTGCCAGGATGGCATCGCGGATCGCCTCGGCGTCGAGCCGAGCGCGCTCGAACCGCCACAGGCTTTCATTGCCCGGGTCGATCTCGGCACCGCGCCCGCCGGCGGCGCTCGACAATTGATAGGTGCGGGAGAGCATAATCTGCTTGTGCAGCGCTTGAGCGACCAGCCCTCGGCCACGAGCTGCGCCGCCAGATAGTCGAGCAACTCGGGATGTGTCGGCTTGCGGCCGCGGAGGCCGAAGTCGCTCGTCGTCCCGACCAGCCCATGGCCGAAGTGATAATGCCACAAGCGATTGACGATCACTCGGGACGTGAGCGGATTGGCGGGGGCCGTGAGCCAGTCGGCCAATTGGCGCCGCCCGCTCCCGGTATTGCCGGCTGGCAACGGATCGGCGCCGAAAATTTCCAGAAACCGGCGTGGCACGGCGTCCCCCAGGCGGGTCGGCTCTCCCCGTTTTTGGATGCGGGAGTCGGCGGCGGTGCCCTCGGCGACGGCGTATGCGACTTCGTAGGGTCCGCGACTGGCCAGCGCAGTTGCGCTGGGATTTGAGAGCGGCAAACGCTTGCTGTTTCTCGGTGAGCTGCGCTTTGGCCGCGTCGATCTGCGCTGGCGCTCGGCTGCGGCCGGTTCGGCCGGCGGATCTTTGGCCAGCTCGGCGATTCGCGTGCCGAGCGCTTTTTGCTCTTCGTCCGCCCGCTGCGATTCCGCATCCAGCCGTGCCAACTCGGCCTGCTGGGCGTCGGCCAGCGGTTTGGCCTGCGCCGGCGGCAACAGCGGCACGAAGTCGCGCGGAGTCCTTTTCTCTTCCGATCCGGGGAACGCATATCGGGTGCTGGCGAAGATGCCGTACAGGGCATAGTAATCGCGCGTCGAGAGCGGGTCGTACTTGTGGTCGTGACAGCGGGCGCAGCCGATCGACAGCCCCAGGATCGAACGGCCCAGCGTATCGATCGTGTCGGCAATGGTCAGATGCTGATAATTCTCCGGGTCAAAGCCAAAACGCCGCGAAATGGCCACGAAACCGGTTGCCGTCACGCGCTCGGCGTATTTCTCCACCGGCCCTTCGGCGGCCAGCAAGTCGCCGGCAATCTGCTCGCGGACGAATTCATCGTAAGGCTTGTCTCGATTGAAGGCATCGATCACATAGTTGCGATACATGTAGGCTTGCGGCACCGGATAGTCGGCCGTCTCGCCGGCAGTGTCCGCGTAGCGCACCACGTCGAGCCAATGGCGTCCCCAACGCTCGCCATAATGCGGCGAGGCGAGCAGACGGTCCACCACCTTTTCGAAAGCCTGCGGCGACTGGTCCGCGAGGTAGGCCCGGGTTTCTTCAGGCGTCGGCGGCAGGCCGATCAGGTCGAAGCTTGCGCGGCGGAGCAGCGCCGGTTTGCTGGCCGGACCATTGGGGGACAGGCCGCGCGATTCGAGTCTCGCCAGAATGAATCGATCGATGTCGCCGCCTGGCCAGGCGGCGTTATGCACCGCCGGCGGCGCCACCTGCCGGACACTTTGGAACGACCAATGGCTGCGCTGCGCGTCGCTGATCGTAAAGTCGGTCTGGTCGCGCGGCGGCGGACTATCCGCCGTGTCGCCGGCCGGCCAGGGAAGTCCCAATTCGACCCAACGGGCCAGACGGTCGATATCTGCGGCGGGCAGTTTGGCCTTGGGCGGCATTTCCAGGCCCTGGTATTTCACGGCCTCGATGAGCCGGCTTGCGGCCGGCTTGCCGGGCTCCGCGGCCGGTCCGGATTCGCCGCCCGCGAGGATTGCCGAGCGCGAGGTGAGACGCAGCCCGCCCTTGATCTTGTCGCCTGGCCCATGGCACTCGAAGCAGCGATTGACCAACAGCGGCCGGACTTCTTTCTCGAAGAAATCGAGCGCCTCCGGCGCCGGCTCGGCGGCCCCCGCCGGCCCGGCGATTGTGCAGGCTGCCAGAGCGACGAACGCCAGGCGCAGCCGCAGCGCGGTGCCAAGAGCGGCTGATCTTCCCGCGGCGCGTGGTGGCTGCCGGCTGGTCATGATCGGCTAACCGTGTCCGTTGAGTGTGGCTTTAGCTGGCTCGCGACGATCTGCGGCCAGGCGCAATCGGCGCGTCAGTGCGTCCATGTGACGCTGCATGGCTTTTTCGGCGGCGTCGGCATCGCCGGCACGGACCGCCGCGAGAATATCCAGGTGAAAGCGGCTGGTTTCTTCGCGCGTGCGCGGTTTGGGCGTGGTGTGGATCATGGCCGCAATGATCAGATCGCGCACGACCTGCAGCACGTTGACCATCAGCTCGTTGCCGGCGATCTCTACCAGCTTGTGATGGAATTCGAAATCGTGCCGGATGGCTTCCATATATTCCAGGCCGGGCTGGTCCATCTGGTCGAGCAGGCGCTGCGAGCTCGTCCAGGTCCTCGGCCGTCGCCAACTTGGCGGCTTGCCGCGCCGCATAACACTCGAGCACCTGCCGAAATTCGGTGATCTTGATCAATTCGCGCGGCGCGATGCTGACGGCGCTGCGAACCAGCTTGGCGCAATTCGACAGACTGCTGCGGTCGCCGACAAACATGCCCAGGCCCCGCCGCACCGTCAATAAGCCCATCGTTTCCAACCGGCCGATCGCCTCGCGCAGCACGGTCCGGCTGACTTGCAGACTTTCGACAAGTTCCGACTCGCTGGGCAATCGATCGCCCGATGCCATACCCTCCTCGTCGATCACCTGACGGATGCGTTCGACGACGACGTCGACCAGCGAAATACGCGTTATGGGCTCGACGCGCACGGCGGATTGCCTGGGGGCAAGAGTTCAGGGCGGGATTCCGGTTTCAGCAAGGCTTTTCTTGCGTGCGGGTTGCCGGGAGCCGAACCGACCTGACAACGGCTGCGAGGCAGTTGTCAGACATCTGACAGTGTAGGGTGGCGATTGCCGCGCCGTCAAGAAGCCGGGCGGTGTCGATCGTGGGGGCAACTGGAGCTTGCGGCCTGCATCGTAACACGTCCGGCAAATCCGGCCGCCACGTTGACCAGACGAGGCGGATGAACGACGATGGCGGGCCGACCCTGGCTGCCGCCGGCCGGAAGTTTTGCGCCGCAGGTTCGGACTCGACCCTCGGCCGTGCGCAGGGCTGGCCGATGGGATCGAATCGACGGCTCATGCGGCCGGCGGGGTTTCGAGCGTTCGCTTCCGCGGGCGGCGCCGGAGCCCGGCCGCCACACTGGCCACAACCTTCCCGACCCCTTTCTCTTTTTCAAACTTGGGACTTTTCATGTCGGCACTGAAGATCCGAAAAGACGACTGCGATCTCGACTTCCTGGCCTTGGGCGCGCTGGTTCACCGGCTGGATCCGGGGATCGTGCCCTTTCGCAAAGCCCGCTCGCTGGATGTACACGTTTCCGGGGGCGAGTACAACGTCGCCGCCGGGCTTTCCGATTGCTTTCGGCTGCGGACCGGTATCGCCACGGCGATGGTCGACTACGGGATCGGCGAATTGGTGGAAAACCGCGTGCGTGAAACGGGCGTCACGCCGTTTTACAAATGGTTCAAGCACGACGGCGTCCGCGGACCGAACATTGCCACGGTCTATAGCGACCGCGGACACGGCGTTCGCCCGCCAGTGGTCTTTTACAATCGCGCCAACGAGGCGGGGGCGCTGCTCAAGCCGGGCGACTTCGATTGGGCCGGCATCTTCGCCCGGGGCGTGCGCTGGTTCCACTCCGGCGGGATCTTTGCCGCCCTCTCGGAAACCACTTCGGAATTGATCGTCGAAGGCATGCAAGCCGCGAGCAAATCCGGCGCGATCGTGTCGTTCGACTTGAACTATCGCGCCAAGCTTGGGCCAGCGTCGGCGGACCCAAGCAGGCGCAAGAAGGTGCTCCGCCGTGTCGTCGACAACGTCGATGCACTGATCGGCAATGAAGAGGATTTGCAGCACTCGCTGGGCATCGCCGGCCCCGAGGTGGCGGCCAAGTCGAAACTCGACCCGGACGCGTTTTTCCAGATGATCGATCGCGTTGTCCAGCAACATCCCAAGATCAAGCTGGTGGCCACCACGCTGCGCGAGGTTCACTCCACCAATCGCCACGATTGGGCCGCCGTGCTCTGGCTGGATGGCAAACGCTTCGTCAGTCCGACATGCCATCTTGACGTGACCGACCGGATCGGCGGCGGCGATGGTTTTGCCGCCGGCTTGATCTACGGGTTGCTGGCCGGCCGGCCGCCGGAGGAAGCCCTGCGGCTGGGCTGGGCCCACGGGGCACTGCTGACCACATTCCCCGGCGACGTGTCGATGGCCCGGCTGGAAGAAGTCGAAGCGCTGGCCAAGGGTGGATCGGCGCGGGTCCAGCGGTAGGGGCCAGGGAAAATGCCATAGCGAATCACGAATCGCCATGAACGACTTTCGATGAACCGACCGCAAACGATCGAGACCGATGCTCCGAGCAGCGCTGTGGCCGCCGCCGATGACGCGCCGCGCGCAGGCGACCGGCTGCTTTCCGACGACGAGGTCCGCCAGATCGTCGCCCGGTGCCTCTTGCCGCTCAAGCTGTCAGGGCGGCGCGTGCTGCTGATCGTGCCCGACTCCACGCGCACCGCGCCGGTCGGCCTGTTGTTCCGCACGATCCATGACGTGATCGGCGAAACGGCGCAGTCGCTCGACGTGATGATCGCGCTGGGTACGCATCCGCCGATGAGCGACGAGGCGATCGACCGGCGCCTGGAAATCACGCCGCAGGAGCGGGCGGGCAAGTATGCCGGCGTGCGGATGCTCAACCACGCCTGGCGAGACCCGGCCGCGTTGGCCAGCCTGGGCACGATTCCAGCGGCCAAAATCGGCGCGCTTCACCGGCGGCCTGTTCGAAATGGATGTCGAGGTCACGATCAACCGCGCCGTATTCGATTACGACCTGCTGTTGATCCTCGGACCCGTCTTTCCGCACGAAGTGGTCGGCTTTTCCGGCGGCAACAAATATCTGTTTCCGGGCATCGGCGGCGCGGAACTGCTCAATTTCTTCCATTGGCTCGGCGCGGTCATCACCAACCCCAGGATCATCGGCAACAAATAGACCCCCGTCCGCCGCGTGGTCGATCGGGCCGCAGCGCTGGTGCCGGTGCCGCCGCTTCGCGCTTTGCATGGTGGTTCACGAGGGCGAGTTGGCCGGGCTGTACGCCGGCACGCCCGAGGACGCCTGGGCGCAGGCGGCCGACTTGAGCAACACGCTGCACGTCATCTACAAGGACCGTCCGTTCACACCATGCTCTCCTGCGCGCCGCCGATGTACGACGAAATTTGGGTTGGCGGCAAGTGCATGTACAAGCTCGAACCGGTGGTGGCCGACGGCGGCGAATTGATCATCTACGCGCCGCACATCCGCGAAATCTCGGTCACGCACGGCGAGCGGATCGCTCAGATCGGCTACCACTTCCGCGACTATTTTCTCAACCAATGGGACCGCTTCAAGGACGAGCCCTGGGGCGTCCTGGCGCATTCGACGCACGTCCGCGGCATCGGCACCTATGTGGACGGCGTCGAAAAGCCGCGCATCCAGGTGACCCTGGCGACGCAAATTCCCGAGGCGGTTTGCCGCGCGATCAACCTCGGCTATCGCGATCCGCAGTCGATCGAGGTCGCCGCATACCAGAACCGCGAAGACGAAGGCGTCCTGTGCGTGCCCAAAGCCGGCGAGATGCTGTTTCGACTCAAGAATCCACCCGACTGGGCACGCGGCTGACGAGCCATCACAACAGGCGGCGGTCGAGGGTGACGCGCCGCCGGCCAGCGAGAGCAACAACATCGGAGACAGTGCGTGATCCAATCCAGCGTTACGGTCAGCCTGGTGCCGGAAGCTCGCGGCGGGCCGTTCGTGTTCTGGGACGATCTGCCGGCCGCCTGCCGCAAGGCCAAAGAGTTGGGCTTCGACGCCGTGGAAGTGTTTCCGCCGGGGCCCGACGCAGTCGGCATCGAAGTGCTGCGCAAGCTGCTCGGCGATCACGGACTCGGCCTGGCCGCGGTCGGCACCGGCGCCGGCTGGGTCAAGCAGCGGCTGAATCTTACGCTTCCGGACGCTGGGCAGCGGGCCAAAGCCCGGGAGTTTATCAAGTCGATCATCGACTTCGCCGGCCCGCTGGGAGCGCCGGCGATCATCGGCTCGATGCAAGGCCGCAGCGGCGAAGAGGTCGATCGCCGCCACGGCGCATCGGCCTGCTCGGCCGAGTCGCTCGACGAATTGGGCAGAACATGCCGGCCAATACTCGGTGCCGCTGTTGTTCGAACCCTCAACCGCTACGAAACCAACCTGATCTCGAACATCGAGTCGGGGCTCCGATTGCTCAAATCGCTGTCGACCAGGAACGTCAAGCTGCTGGCCGATCTGTTTCACATGAATATCGAAGACGTCGACATTGCCGGCGGCTTGCGAGACTGCGGCAGCCACTTGGGCCACTTGCACTTCGTCGACTCCAACCGCCGGCCGGCCGGATTGGGGCATCTGGACTATGGCGCCGATCGCGGCCGGCGTGCGAGCCGTATCGGTTACGCCGGCTATGCATCGGCCGAGGCCTTGCCTTATCCCGACTCGGACGCCGCCGCCAGGCAGACGATCGAAATGTTCCGCCGCTGTTTCCGTCACCGCTTGAGGAACTTCGCTCACATGCTGAAACACCTGCTGATCCATCCGCAGAATCAACGAAGTGCTGGGCCGCGCCGGCCACCACGCCAAAGTGCTGATCGCCGACGGCAATTATCCTGCGTCTTCCAAGAAGGGGCCGCAACGCCGAAGTCGTCTCGCTCAACCTGATGCCCGGCGTGGTCAACTGCACGCAAGTGCTCGAGGCCGTCTTGTCGGCCGTGCCGATCGACGCGATCAACACCATGATGTATGAGACGACCGGCCTGTACGCCCTGCCGAGGATCCGCCGGTGTGGGACGAGTTACCGCGGTGATCCGCCGCGCCGGCCTGAACCTGAAGCTGGAGCCGATCGAAAAGTGGGATTTCTACAAGGCGGTCGAAACGCCGGATCACGTGCTCACGATTCAAACGGCCGATCAACAGCGGTTCGCCAACGTGCTGCTGTCAATCGGCGTGCGCATGGATTGATCGCATGCCGCTCACGATCGACGCGCACCAGCACTTCTGGCAACTCAGCCAGCCATTCGACTACGCTTGGCTGGACGCGCCAAAACTGGCCCCAATCAAACGTGATTTTCTGCCGGCAGACCTGCGGCCGCATCTGAACGCCAGCGGCGTGGACCAGTCGATTTTCGTGCAGACGCAGCACGACGTGCGCGAAAACCGCTGGGTGCTCGGTCTGGCCGAACAGCGTTCCATTCATCGCCGGCGTGGTCGGCTGGGTCGATCTGGCCGGCGACGACTGCGAGCGAGCAATTGCTCGAGTTCAAGCCGCATCCCAAGTTCGTCGGCGTCCGGCACGTGACGCAGGACGAACCGGACGACGACTTCATCGTCCGCCCGCGTGTCCTGCGCCGGCCTGAAATTGCTGGAAAAACACGGCCTGCCGTTCGATCTGCTGTTCTATACGAAGCACCTAAGGCACGTGCCCGACGCTGGCCAAGCAGCTGCCGGATCTGCCGATGGTCATCGACCATCTGTCGAAACCGCGAGATCAAGCGGCAGCGGTTCGACGCCTGGCACGCCGACTTGAAGGCGGCTGCCGCTTGGCCGAACATCTACTGCAAGCTGTCGGGCATGATCACCGAAGCCGACTGGCAGGCACTGGACCGCGGCCGACTTGAAGCCCTACGTCCAAGCCGCGGTCGAACTGTTTGGCCCCGATCGCTGCATGTTCGGCTCCGATTGGCCCGTCTGCGAGTTGGCCGGCAGCTACGAGCAGGTCTACAGGCGCTGGTCGAGGCCCTGGGGCCGCTCGGCGAGTCGGAAGCGCGGGGCGATCTTTGGCGGCACGGCGGCACGGTTTTACCGACTTCCGACTTGAAAGCGAAACGCACGGCGGGCGCTTGACAAGGGGGTAGGGCGGCAAGACTTAACGTGGTCCGAATAGCGGCGAAGCGGTCGGTTCCAGCCTCAATCCATCTCGGAAACTCCGCTTCATGCCACCAAACGGGAAGGCTCCCCCTGTGGCGTCCACGCCGGAACCGGTAAATGCCGGCACAGGTCTCACGAGCGAAGAAGCCGGCCGCCGGCTGAAGCAGTTCGGTCCCAACGCGGTGCCCGACACGACTCTGAATCCATTTCGCATGGCGCTGGAAAAATTCTGGGCGCCCGTGCCCTGGATGCTCGAAGCCGCGATCGTGCTGCAGATGGCGCTGGGCGAGTATGTCGAGGCCGCGATCATCGCGGGTCTGCTGGTGTTCAACGCGGCGCTCGGGTTTTTCCAGGAGGGGCGTGCCCAGGCGACCCTTGCCGCCCTGAAGTCGCGGCTGGCTTTGACGGCGACGGTTCGGCGCAACGGCGTCTGGACGAATCTGCCCGCCGCCGAGCTGGTGCCTGGCGACATCGTGAAGCTGTCGCTCGGCGCCGTGGTTGCCGCCGACGTCCGCCTGGCCGAGGGATCGATTCTGCTCGATCAGTCCATGCTCACCGGCGAATCCATTCCCATCGAAGCCGGCCCGAACTTCCAAACCTATGCCGGAGCGCTGGTACGGCGAGGCGAGGCGGTTGCCGAGGTCACGGCGACCGGAACGCGCACGAAGTTTGGTCGCACCGCGGAGCTTGTGCTCAATGCCCATGTCGTCAGCTCTCAGCAGAAGGCCGTGCTGCGCGTGGTGCGCAATCTCGCGCTGTTCAACGGCACGCTCATCGTCATCCTGGTGGCGTATGCCTGGGTTCACGCCATGCCGCTTGCCGAAATCATTTCCCTCGTGCTCACGGCGGTTCTGGCCTCAATCCCGGTGGCGCTGCCGGCCACGTTTACCCTGGCGGCAGCGGTCGGCGCACGGTCTCTGGCACGCCAAGGCGTTCTGCCGACGCGCCTCTCCGCCGTGGACGAGGCGGCATCCATCGACGTTCTGTGCGCGGATAAGACGGGCACGCTGACGCGCAACGAACTGACGGTGACCACCGTTCGCCCGCTGTCCGGCTTCGACGAGGCTCACGTCCTGGGCCTGGCGGCGCTGGCCAGCTCGGACGGCGGGCAGGATCCTGTCGATGCGGCCATTCGCTCCGCCGCCGCGGCGCAACAGTCCCTCCGATCTGCCGAAACGGATGACGTTTCGTGCCGTTCGATCCGGCGACGAAGATGTCCGAGGCGACGGCGGTCGATCCGAGCGGCGGCAATCTTGCGCATCGTGAAGGGGGCCTTCGCCGTTGTCGCCGGTCTCACCCAACCATCGCCAACGGCTTCCACGGCGGCAAACGAACTTGAAGCGCAAGGCTTCCGAGTTCTGGCCGTCGCCGTCGGTCCGCCGCCGGCGCTGCAAGCTTGCGGGACTCATCGCACTCAGCGACCCGCCTCGGGCGGACTCGGCAGCGCTCATCACGGAGCTACGTACGTTGGGCGTGCGCACCGT
This sequence comes from uncultured Planctomycetia bacterium, assembly GCA_963699445.1. Classification (GTDB taxonomy): domain Bacteria; phylum Planctomycetota; class Planctomycetia; order Pirellulales; family PALSA-1355; genus CAWCAX01. The sequence goes on along the minus strand of CAVOTX010000005.1, from coordinate 516,548 downwards.
GATGGTGACCGGCGACGCGCCGGCGACGGCGGCCATCGTGGCTCGCGCGGTGGGGCTCGAGGGAACCTGTCTGTCCACCGGGGCCGATCCAGGACGGCGTCCGTCCCGAAGATTTCGCGGTTTTTGCCGGCGTCCTGCCGGAGGGCAAATATTCACCTCGTCAAGGCGTTTCAGAAGGACGGCCACGCCGTCGGCATGTGCGGCGACGGCGCCAACGACGCGCCGGCACTTCGTCAGGCGCAGATGGGAATCGCGGTGTCCACGGCGACCGACGTTGCCAAGTCGGCGGCCGGCATCGTGCTGACCGAACCCGGGCTCGGCGGCATCGTGGCCTCGGTCAAGGAAGGCCGGGTGACGTTCCAGCGCATCCTGACCTACACGCTCAACTCCGTGAACAAGAAAGTCGTCCAGGTACTCTTCCTGGCGGTCGGCCTGATCATGACCGGGCACGCGATCCTGACTCCGATGCTGATGGTCATCGTCATGATCACCGGCGACTTCCTGGGAATGTCCTTGACCACGGACAATGTGCGACCGTCTCCGCTGCCCAACGCCTGGCGAATCGGCAGATTGACGATCGCGGGCGTCTTCATGGGAATTGCCGAGCTTGTCTTTTGCACCGCGGTTTTGGCCATCGGCAAATTCGGCATGGAGCTTGAAATCGGGGCGCTGCAGAACTCTGGCCTTTGTCGTCATCGTGTTCGGCAATCAGGCGACGATCTATGCCATTCGCGAACGCCGGCGTCTGTGGTCCTCTTGCCCCAGCTTCTGGCTCGTCGTGTCATCGGTCGCCGATATCCTGATCGCCTCGACGTTGGCCGTCTGCGGGGATCTTCATGACGCCTTTGCCGATTTTCGTTGTGGCCGGCACCTTGTCGCGGCAGTCGTCTTCGCATTCGTCGTGGATGCGGCCAAGAGCCCCGGTATTCGGACGACTCGGGATCGAATGACACCAATCGCCTCGACGAGAAACCCGTGATTTCGCTGGGCGTAGGAGAACTGGCACGAGCAGCCCTTTGGCGTTTCGCCACGTTTAGGCCGTCAAAAAACCTTGATGTGTCGAGGGCGAAAGCGCATAATCAAAGGTTGTCGCGAGTTCCAGTCCCACCGCACGCGTCGTGCTTGCCGCTTGGCCGGATAGGGGAACGACTGGCGCGGCAATTCGTCCTACCCCGTGGGTGCAGCCCGCCGGCTGCCGTCGATCTGCTGATCGAGCTTCCTTCCTCTCGAATCGATGGGAACATCGCATGTCCTGTACGATGTCTCGGCGTTGCCTATTCCGCGGCCTCCTCGGACCGCTGGTCTGGATTGGCGGCAGCGGTTTGGCAATGGCTGCCGCCCCGATCCAGTTCAACCGCGACATCCGGCCGATTCTTTCGGAGAACTGCTTCCCCTGCCACGGGCCGGACAGCGCCGGCCGCAAGGCCGATCTGCGGCTCGACCAGCGCGAGGTGGCCGTCGAGATGGGGGCCATCGTGCCCGGCAAGCCGGAAGACAGCGAGCTGGTCGAGCGCATCTTCTCGACCGATCCGAAACAGACGATGCCCCCGCCGAGCACGCACAAGAAGCTCACCGCCGCGCAGAAGGACTTGCTCCAGCGCTGGATCGCGGCCGGCGCCGAATACCAGCCGCATTGGTCGTTCATCGCGCCCCAGCGGCCCGAGCTGCCGGCCGTCAAGAACACGGCCTGGGCCAGGAACCCGATCGACCGTTTCATTCTGGCCAAGCTCGAGAAGCAGGGTTTGCAGCCGGCCCCCGAAGCCGACCGGCGCACGCTGGCCCGGCGGGTCGAGCCTCGACCTGACCGGCCTGCCGCCCACGCCGGCCGAAGTCGAGGCGTTCGTCGACGACCCGGCGCCCGACGCCTATGAGAAGCTGCGTCGACCGGCTGCTGGCTCTGCCGCAATGGGGCGAGCATCGCGCCCGCTACTGGCTCGACGCCGCCCGCTACGCCGACACGCACGGCATCCACTTCGACAATTACCGCGAGATCTGGTCCTATCGCGATTGGGTGATCGACGCCTTCAACCGCAACCTGCCGTTCGACCAGTTCACGATCGAGCAATTGGCCGGCGACCTGCTGCCCAATCGCACGCTCGACCAGCAGGTCGCCTCGGGCTTCAACCGCTGCAACATCACGACCAGCGAAGGCGGCGCCATCGACGAGGAGTACCTGGTCCTCTACACCCGCGACCGCACCGAGACGACGTCGCAGGTCTGGCTCGGCCTGACCGCCGGCTGTGCCGTCTGCCACGACCACAAGTTCGACCCGCTCACGCAGAAGGAGTTCTACTCGCTGTCGGCGTTCTTCAACAACACCACGCAGGCGGCCATGGACGGCAACATCAAGGACACGCCGCCGATCGTGTCGGTGCCGCGCCGGAGGATCGAGCCGCAGCTGGCGAGGCGATTGCCGAGCGAGATTGGCCGAGGCCACGCAGGCAAGCCGAAGCCCGCAAGCAAGTCGGCCCGGGCCGATTTCGACACCTGGCTGCAACAGGCCTCGCCCGACGAACTCGCCGGCCGCGACCGCCAGCGACGGTCTGCGCTTCCACGCCCCGCTGAGCGAGGGAACCGGCAAGACGCTGGACTTTGTCGTGGACGGCCAGACGCGGCCGATCGCGCTGGCAACGTCGCCTGGGAAGCCGGGCCACGTGGCCGCCCAGGCCTTCAAGATCGAGTCCGAACGCCGTCGCTGGAAATCGCCGGATGTCGGCGATTTCGAGCAGCGATCAGCCGTTCTCGCTGCGCCGCCTGGGTCAAGCTGACGCAGGCCAACCAAACCGGCGCCGATCGTCGCCCGCATGGACGACGAACGAGCGACTATCGCGGCTGGGATCTGTCTGGGTCGCAGGGCAATCGCCTCGGCATGCACATGATCCACCAGTGGCCGGAGGACGCCATCAAGGTGTCGCCACGCACCGAGCTCAAACTGGACGAATGGCACCATGTCTTGGTGACCTACGACGGCTCGGGCAAGGCGGCCGGCGTGCAAGATTTATCGTCGACGGCGAGCCGCAGAGACGACCGCGCCGCAGGCCAATGCCTCAAAGCACCATCCGCACCGAAGCGCCGCTGCGGCATCGGCCAGCGGCAATGGCGACTCGCGCTTGAATGACGCCGTGCTGCAGGATCTGCGGATCTACGGCCGGGCGCTGCCGGCGCCGAGGATATTGCCGGCCTGGTCAAGGCCAGCGGCAGTCGCGGCTGCTCGCCAGAAGCCGGCCGCCCAGCGGCCGACGCCGAGAAGAACGAATTGTTCGACTGGTGGCTGCCGGCGATCGATCAGGCCTATCAGCAGTTGACGGGCAAAGCTGGCGGCGCTGCAGCAGGAAGAGGCCGCGATCAAGGCCCGGGCACGATCGCCCACGTGATGCAGGAGCGCGCCGAGCCGGCCAGGCCTACATGCTGTTCCGCGGCGAGTACGACAAGCGCCGCGACCAGGTGCAGCCGGCAACGCCGGCGTTGTCTGCCGCCGATGCCCGCCGACCTGCCGCGAATCGGCTGGGTCTGGCCCACTGGCTGCTGCGGCCCGACATCCGCTGACCGCCCGGGTCACCGTCAATCGCTTCTGGCAGGAGGTGTTCGGCACGGGCCTCGTCCGCACCGCCGGCGATTTCGGCGTCAGCGGCGAATTGCCCTCGCATCCCGAGCTGCTCGACTGGCTGGCGGTCGAGTTCCGCGAGTCGGGCTGGGACGTGAAGAAGTTCTTCAAGCTGCTGGTCACCTCGGCCACCTACCGCCAGGCGGCCGTCGGTCACGCCGGAAAAGCTGGAGAAGGACCCGCAAAACCGGCTGCTGTCGCGCGGCCCGCGGTTCCGCATGGACGCCGAGATGGTCCGCGACTACGCCCTGGCGGCCAGCGGCCTGCTGGTCCGCAAGATCGGCGGCCCGAGCGTCAAGCCCTACCAGCCCGACGGCGTCTGGGAAGCCGTGGCGATGATCGGCAGCAACACCCGCGACTACCGCCGCGACACGCGGCGAGAACCTCTATCGCCGCAGCATGTACACGTTCTGGAAGCGCAGCGCGCCGCCGGCGTCGATGGACATCTTCAACGCCCCCAGCCGCGAAGTCTGCACCGTCCGCCGCGAGCGGACCAACACGCCGCTGCAGGCGCTGGTCACGCTGAACGATCCGCAGTTCGTCGAGGCGGCCCGGCATCCTGGCCCAGCGGGCCGCTGAAGGAAGGGGGCGACAAGACCGACGCTCGCTTGGACTTCATGGCCCGACGGCTGCTGGCCCGGCCGCTGCGGGCCGAAGAACTGCCGATCGTCGCAGGCCAGCCTGAACGATCTGCTCGGCTATTACCAGGCCCACGCCGACGATGCGAAGCAGCTGATCGGCGTGTCGGCGAATCGAAGGCCGACGCGACGCTGGAAGCCGCCGACGCTGGCGGCCTGGACCATGCTGGCCAACGAGTTGATGAATCTGGACGAAGTGCTTGAACAAGTGAGCGATCACCCGCTTGACTGCGAAGCGAGTTCTGCCATGAACCTGTTTCGACGAATACGGTGCCGTTACGAGACGCGCCGCCAGTTCTTCGGCCGCGGCGCCAATGCCCTGCGGCTGGGCCGCGCTGGCCTCGCTGGGACTCGATGGCCTGCTCGGGCGGCGCCGGGCCGAACGGCACGGCGGCTCCGCGCCGGACTGCCGCACTTCCCCCCCAAGGCCAAGCACGTCATCTATCTGCACATGGTCGGCGGCCCGCCGCAGATGGACCTGTACGACTACAAGCCGCAAGATGAACGAGTGGTACGACAAGGACCTGCCCGACTCGGTCCGCATGGGCCAGCGCCTGACCACCATGACCTCCGGCCAGGCGCGGTTTCCCATCGCGCCGTCGAAGTTCAAGTTCGCCCAGTACGGCAAGTGCGGCATGTGGGTCAGCGAGCTGCTGCCGCAATACGGCCAAGATGGTCGACGACATGTGCTTCATCCGCAGCATGCACACCGAGGCCATCAACCACGAGCCGGCCATCACCTTCATGCAGACCGGCAACCAGATCACCGGCCGGCCCTGCCTGGGCTCCTGGGCTTCCTACGGCCTCGGCTCGCTCAACGAGAACCTGCCGACCTTCGTGGTGCTGGTCGCCAAGCCGACCAACACCGAACAGGTGCAGGCCATCTCGGCCCGGCTCTGGTCGTCGGGCTATCTGCCCGGCGAGCATGCCGGCGTCTCGTTCCGCACCGGCGGCGATCCGATCCTGTACATCAACAATCCGCCGGGCGTGCCGCCCGAAGTCCGCCGCAAGCACGCTCGACGGCCTCAAGGCGCTCAACGAGATGAACTACCGCAGCCGTCGGCGATCCGGAGACGCACACCCGCATCCAGCAGTACGAGCTGGCCTTCCGCATGCAGTCCAGCGTGCCGGAGCTGACCGAACCTTGCCGACGAGCCGGCCTCGACCTACGAGCTCTACGGCGACGAGGCCAAGAAGCCCGGCACGCTTCGCCAACACGGCGCTGCTGGCCCGGCGGATGGTCGAGCGCGGCGTGCGCTTCGTGCAGATCTACCACAACAACTGGGACACCCACGCCAACGTGGCCGGCCGGCTGCCCGACCAGTGCCGGGACGTCGACCAGGCCGTGCTACGGCTTGATCCAGGACCTGAAGCAGCGCGGCCTGCTCGACGAGACGCTGGTCATCTGGGGCGGCGAATTCGGCCGCACGATCTACTCGCAGGGCGGCCTGAGCAAGGAGAACTACGGCCGCGACCATCATCCGCGCTGCTTCACGATGTGGATGGCCGGCGGCGGCTCGCGGCCGGGCACCGATCTACGGCGAGACCGACGATTTCTCCTACAACATCGTCAAGGACCCGGTCCACATCCACGACTTCCACGCCACGGTGCTCCACCTGCTGGGCTTCGACCACGAGCGGTTCACCTACCGCTATCAGGGGCTCGACCAGCGGCTGACCGGCGTCGAGCCGGCCCGCGTCATTAAGGAATTGCTGGCGTAGTAACTCGGCGAAGCAGTCACTTTCAGCGGTATATCGCGTCACCGGCCCGCAGGGCCGGCCGAGCCCAGAAGCAGGGTTGAGCGCCTCGCGAAACCCTGGGTCCGCCGACCAGGAAAAACCGATTCTGCCCCAAGGGGGCAGGGGAGATCCATGGGGGGACCCGGTTGTGCCGCCCGCAGGTAAATGCACCCGCGGCCCCGTCCAGTCAGGACAGGATTTCCTCTCGGATTCGTTGGTTGCCCGTTTTCGCCGTGCATCCCCAGTCCGGCTCGTCTGACGCGACCGGCCGCACAAACCGGCCTTTGCGGTCGGTCCGACCGCAACGCTCTTGACAGCACTCATTAGTTCGCATACTAATAGAGCCTAAGCGGACTGACTGGTCAGTCCGCACTGCTATGCTGAGGAGTGCCCTGTGGCAAACGCTGCTGATAATCGACCCAAACGCCCCTGCGGGGAAGAGCTTTGGGCCACCCGACGGGAAGAAATCCTCGAACAGGCGGCCGTGCTGTTCGCCCGGCATGGATATTCGGAAACCGACACGCAATCGCTGGCCGAAACGCTGGGCGTGGGCAAAGGGACCGTCTATCGCTATTTTCCCAGCAAGCGCGAGCTGTTTCTGGCCACCGCCGATCGGGTGATGCGGCAACTGCGCGGGCGGATCGACGCCTCGATCCTGGAGATCGTCGAGCCGCTGGAGCAGATCCGGGTGGCGATCCGGGCCTTTTTGGGTTTCTTTGCCGAGCACCCCGAATTCGTCGAGTTGTTGATTCAGGAGCGGGCCCAGTTCAAGGACCGCAAGAAACCGACATTCATCGAGCATCGCGAGGCCAACGTCCGCCGCTGGCAGGAGCTGTATCGCTCGCTGATGGGGCAGGGCCGCATCCGAGTGATGCCGGCCGAGCGGATCAGCGATGTCGTCAGCCATCTGCTGTACGGCACGATCTTCATGAATTACTTCAGTGGCGAACCCACGTCGGTGGAGCAGCAGACGTGCGACATCGTCGACGTGATGTTCAACGGCATTTTGACGCCGCAAGAGCGCGAGCGACAAGCCGCCGCGGGACCGCGCCGATGCCCCCGTTGACGCAGGCGGCGGTGAGTTAGAGGCGTCCGCGCGAACCTCGCCGCCAGCGATCGCACTTACAGGGCAAGGAGACGCGAAGTGAAATACTGCTTTCCTGGCATTTGCCTGCTGATGTTGGCGGCCGCCGGCCTGTCGATGGCCGGATGCAAGAAACAGGAGTTGCCGGCGGCCCAGTTGCCGCCGCCGCCGGAGGTTTTCGTGACGTTGCCCACGACGGCCCAGATCACCGATTTCGAGGACTTTACCGGCCGCACCAAAGCCCGGCAGACGATCGACATTCGCCCCCGAGTCACCGGCTATATCGACAAGATTCACTTCAAGGACGGCGGCGAGGTGAAGGAAGGGGAAGTGTTGTTCGAGATCGATCCGCGGCCCTATCTGCGGGATGCCGAGCGGGCGGCGGCCACGCTGGAGCAGAGCAAGGCCCACCTGCGGCGCCTGGAGCGGGATTTCGAGCGAGCCAACAATCTGATCGCCAGCAAGCAGATCAGCCGCGAGCAATACGACCTGGTCGTGGGCGATCGGGCCGAGTCGGAAGCCGCGGTGCGGGTCGCCGAAGCCAATCTGGGAACGGCCAACTTGCACCTGAGTTATACGAAAGTCAGGCCGAAGGTCGCCGGCCGAATCAGCCGCACCCAGTTCGATCCCGGAAATCTGGTCAAAGCCGACGAGAGCATCCTGACCACGCTGGTCACGCTCGACCCGATGTACGCCTACTTCGAGGTGGATGAGCGGACATTGCTGATGATGCGCCGCTACGTGGAGCAAGGCAAAGTCCAGACCGGCGAAGATCAGGAAGTGCCCGTGCTGATGGGGCTGGCGGACGAAGAAGGGTTTCCTCACCGCGGCACGATCAACTTCGTCGACAACCAGCTCGACGTGGCCACGGGCACGCTCCAGGTGCGCGGCACTTTCCCGAATCCCGACCACATGCTCGCGCCTGGCCTGTTCGTGCGCGTGCGGCTGCCGATCGGCGACCCTTACCGGGCGATCCTGATCGATGAGCAGGCCCTCGGCACCGACCAGGGCCAGAAATTCGTCTACGTCGTCGGCAACGACAACAAGGCCCAATATCGGCGCGTGCAGGTCGGCAAGCTGCAAAACGGCCGGCGGGTCGTGCTCAAAGGATTGGAAGAAGGGGAACGCGTCGTGGTCAGCGGATTGCAGCGCGTCCGGCCAGGTGGCGAAGTCGTCGCCAAACCGGCCGAGTCCACCGCCGACACCGATTCGGGCGGCGCCGCCGACGTGGCCAAGAGCGAGACGCCTTTGGACAAGCTGCGTCACCAATAGGAAGCGGCCGCAGCCGGGTCTGCGGCGTCAATCATTCCACTCCACGGTCGTCGAGGCAGCAATTAGGCGCGATCGAAAAACAACTTCAGTTTTTTCCGAACCCTCACCCTTCCCTCTCCCTGGAGGGAGAGGGGTTGCGGGCGGAAGTTATTTTTCGTTCGCGCCTTACCTGGTCCAGGCAGATAAGGTACACCGGCCGTGATTTCACGATTCTTCATTGATCGGCCGATTTTCGCCGCCGTGCTCTCGATCGTGATTACGCTGGCCGGCGGCGATCGCCGTCTTCACCCTGCCGCTTGCGCAGTTTCCGCAGATCTCGCCGCCGACGGTGAACGTGACTTGCGCCTATCCGGGCGCCAGTGCCAAGGACGTCGCCGAGCTCGGTGGCCGCGCCGATCGAGCAGCAAGTCAACGGCGTCGAAGGCATGATCTACATGTCTTCGAATTGCACGAACGACGGCCCCTACAATCTGACGGTCACGTTCCAGCAACGGCATCGAACGTCAACATGGCCCAGGTGCTGGTGCAAAACCGCGTCAGCCTGGCCGTGCCGCTGCTGCCCGACGTCATCAAGCAGACCGGCGTGACCGTCAAGAAGCGCTCGCCCGACATCCTCGATGGGCATTTGCGATCATTTCGCCCGTCGGGTCGCTACGACCAGCTCTACCTGAGCAATTATGCCCTGATGCAGATCAAGGACGAATTGGCACGGATCGACGGCAGTCAGCGACGTGTTGCTGTTCGGCCAGCGCGACTACAGCATTCGCATCTGGGTCGACCCGGACAAGCTGGCCGCTCGCAACATGACGGCCGGTGACGTGGCCCAGGCGATTCGCGAGCAGAACGCCCAGGTGGCGACCGGCATGATCGGCAATCCGCCGGTCACTGGCGATCAGAATTTCCAGATCACGCTCAGCACGCTTGGGACGGCTGGCGAACGGTCGAGCAGTTCGAGGACATCATCCTCAAGAGCGACGCTCGACGGCCGAATCGTGCGGATGAAAGACGTCGGCCGGGTCGAACTGGGCGCCAAGAATCAGGACGTCAACGTCAGGTTCGACGGCAAGCCGACCGTCTTTCTGGCAATCTTCCAATTGCCGGACGCCAACGCGCTGGAGACCTACGACCGGGTCCTGGCCAAGATGGACGAGTTGGCCAAAGGTTTTCCCGAGGGCATCGATTAGGAAGTCGCCTTCGACACGACGCCCTACACCCGCGAATCGATCCGCGAAGTGTTCAACACGCTGCGCGACGCGATCATCCTGGTGGCCGTGGTCGTGCTGGTGTTCCTGCAAAACTGGCGATCGTCGCTCATTCCGCTGGTGGCCGTGCCGGTGGCCATCGTCGGCACGTTCGCGGCCATGGCCGTCTTCGGTTTCAGCCTGAACAATCTGACGCTTGTTCGGACTGGTGCTGGCGATCGGAATCGTCGTCGACGACGCGATCGTGGTGGTCGAGGCGGTCGAACACCACATCGAAGAAGGACTCGCGCCGCGCGAAGCCACGATCCGGGCCATGGAGCAAGTTTCGGGGCCGGTGATCGCCGTGGGCTTGGTGCTCAGCGCGGTGTTCGTGCCCTGCGCGTTCATCAGCGGCATCACCGGCCAGTTCTTCCGGCAATTCGCTCTGACCATTGCGGTTTCGACGATCATTTCGGCCTTCAATTCGCTGACCCTGAGCCCGGCCCTGACGGCGCTTTTGCTGCGGCCCGAGAGCCAAGAGGCGCAGCGCCTCCGCTGCCGTGGCTGGCGTTTTCGCTGCTGGGCGGCTGGCTGGCCTGGGAGCTGCTGACGCCGCGCTGCGAGCCGCTCGTCGACCCGGCAATCTGCTTGAGGCCGTGGCACTCCCCTGGCTGCTGGCGGCCGGCGGGGCCATTGCCGGTACTATCGTCGCCTGGCCGCTGAATTGGCTGTTGGCCGGCTGTTTCCGCGTTTTCAATCGCCGCCTTCGATCTCACGGCGGGGGTCTACACCTGGATCGTCGGCAGCTGTTGCACGTCAGCCGCGATCGTGCTGGTGGTCTATGGCGGCCTGCTGGGGTTGACCTGTCAACGATTCGTCACGACTCCCAAGGGCTTCATTCCCTCGCAGGACATGGGCTACCTGTTGGTCAACGTCCAACTGCCCGACTCCGCCTCGACCGAGCGCACGGCCAAGCGTGCTGCGCAAGCTCGAACAGCATTGCCGCCGACACGCCGGGCGTCGATGCACGTCTCGGGCATCTCGGGCCAGTCCTTCGTGCTCAATGCCATTGGGCTCGAACTTCGGCTCGATGTTCGTGAATTTGGAGGCCTACCACGAGCGCCGCGATCCTGAGAAATCGAGCATGACTATCGCTGGCAAACTGGCGGCCGAGTTCGCCAAGATCCCGGAAGCCAGAATCCAGGTCTTTCCGCCGCCGCCGATTCGCGGCGTGGGCCGGGCCGGCGGGTTCACCATCATGATCGAAGACCGCGGCGACGCCGGGATGCCTGCCCTGCAAGAACAGGCCGAGAACCTGATGCGACGTGGCCGGCGAGCAGCCGGAACTGGCCGGCGTGTTCTCCGTGTTTCGAGTCGAAAGTGCCGATGCTGAAAGTCGAGCCCGACATGCGCGGCAGTGCATGGAACAAGGGCGTCAATCTGCGCGATTTTGCCGAGACGCTGCAGATTTATCAAGGTTCGCTCTACGTCAACGACTTCAATCTGTTCGGTCGCACCTGGCAAGTCATCGTTCAGGCCGAGCAGCAATTCCGCGATCAGGTCGAGGACATTCCCAAGCTCAAGGTGCGCAACGCGCGGGCGCGATGGTGCCGCTGGGCTCGCTGGCCAGCATCGGCGAGATGAACGGCCCGCTGGTGCTGACCGCGCTACAACATGTACCCCGCCGCCTCGATCAACGGGTGCCGGCAAGCCGGGCGTCAGTTCGCGCGACGCCATCGACGTGATGGAGCGGCTGGCGAATCGCGAATTGCCGCAATCGATGGCCTTCGAGTGGACCGAAATGTCGTTCCTCGAACTGATCGCCGGCAACACGGCGATGATCATTTTCGCCTTCGCCGTGGTGATGGTGTTTCTGGTGCTGGCGGCCCAGTACGAAAGCTGGTCGCTGCCGCTGGCCATCATTCTGGTGGTGCCGATGTGCCTGCTGAGCGCGCATCATCGGCGTGAACCTGGCCAAGATGGACATCAACATCTTCACGCAGATCGGCTTCGTCGTGCTGGTCGGCCTGGCCAGCAAGAACGCGATTCTGATCGTCGAGTTCGCCAAGCAGAAACGGGAGTCGGGCGAGCCGCGCGCGCGAGGCCACGCTGGAAGCCTGCCGGCTGCGGCTGCGGCCGATCGTGATGACCTCGTTCGCCTTCATCCTGGGCGTCGTGCCGCTGATGATGGCCCGCGGCGCCGGCGCCGAAATGCGCAAACCCTGGGCACCGCCGTGTTCAGCGGCATGCTCGGCGTCACGCTGTTCGGCCTTGTCCTGACGCCCGTGTTTTTCTATGCGATCGACTGGCTGGGCGGGACGCGGCTGTTCGCCTCGCAGGGCCATGCGGCTCTCGCGCAACTTCACGCTGGACGTCCTGACACTGCAAGCCGGTGCCGCCGGCTGGGCCGCCGCTGGCGGCAGGATCGTCCGATACCGCACGAGCCGCGGCCATCGCCATCCGTGCCCCGCCCGAACCGGCCTTGCACGACTGAGGCAGTCCGCTTTGTTCTCGAATTTCTTCATCAATCGGCCGATCTTCGCCTCGGTGCTGTCGATCATCATCACGCTGGCGGCGGCGATCGCGCTGTTCACGCTGCCGATCGCGCAGTATCCGGAGATCACGCCGCCCACGGTCGAAGTCTCGGCCATCGTATCCGGGCGCCAACGCGCAAGTGGTCGCCGACACGGTGGCTGCCCCGATCGAGCAGCAAGTCAACGGCGTCGAGAGCATGCTCTACATGTCGTCGCAGTGCACGAACGACGGCACGTACATCCTGACGGTCACCTTCAAGAACGGCGTCGATCTGAACATGGCCCAGGTGCTCGTGCAGAACCGCGTGGTCGCTGGCCCAGCCGATCTTGCCCGACCTGGTCAAGCGACGCGGCGTGACGGTCAAGAAGAAGTCGCCCAGCGTGCTGATGATCGTCAACCTGTTCTCGCCGGACGGCACGCGCGACAATCTGTACCTGAGCAATTACGCCACGATCCAGCTCAAAGACGAACTTGTCGCGCCTGCCGGGCGTCGGCGACATCACCTACCTGGGCCAGCGCGACTACAGCATGCGGCTCTGGCTCGATCCCGAACGAATGGCGTCCCGCAACCTGACCACGACCGACGTGCGTGCGGGCCATCGAAGCAGCAGAACACGCAAGTCGCGGCCGGCCAGATCGGGCAGCCGCCGGTGCCCAACGGGCCAGGTCTTCCAATTCACGATGAGCACGCTGGGCCGGCTGGTCGATCCCGACGCAGTTCGCCGACATGATCCTCAAGACCGACGCCGATGGCCGCATCGTGCGGCTGAACGACGTGGCCCGCATCGAACTGGGCGCCCAGGGCTACGACCAGACCTGCACGCTCGACGGCCAGCCCTCGGTGGCGCTGTCGATCTATCAACTGCCCGGCTCGAACGCGCTCGACATCGGCCCAGCTGGTCCGCGCCAAGATGGAAGAACTCAAAGGCCGTTTCCCCGACGGGATCGACTACTCGATCGTCTACGACACCACGCCGTTCATCACCGAATCGATCAACGAGGTCTTCAAGACCCTGCGCGACGCCGTGATCCTGGTGGCCATCGTCGTGCTGGTGTTCCTGCAGAACTGGCGCTCGGCCATCATTCCGCTGGTCGCCGTGCCCGTGGCCATCGTCGGCACGTTCGCGGTGATGGCCGGCGATGGGCTTCAGCCTGAACAACCTGACGCTGTTCGGCCTGGTGCTGGCGATCGGCATCGTGGTCGACGATGCCATCGTGGTCGTCGAAGCGGTCGAGCATCATATCGAGCATGGCTTGTCGCCGCGCGACGCGACCTTGCGGGCCATGGAACAGGTGTCGGGCCCGGTGATCGCGGTGGGCCTGGTGCTCACGGCGGTGTTCGTTCCCTGCGCGTTCATCACCGGCATCACGGGGCAGTTCTTCCGGCAGTTCGCCCTGACGATCGCCGTGTCGACCGTGATCTCGGCCTTCAATTCGCTGACGCTCAGCCCGGCGCTGACGGCGCTGCTGCTGCGTCCGCGTGACAAAGGGGCCGTGCGGCACCGCTGCCCGCCTTGGCCTTCTGTCGCCGCGGGCGCCTGGCTGGGCTGGGAGTTCCTCGCGCCCTGGGTCACGCGGCTGGTCGATCCGGCCAGCCTGGGCCTGTCGGCCGAAGCATCCCTTGGCTGGGCGCGCGGCCGGCGCGGTTGCCGGCGTGGCTGGCCAGTTGGCCGCTCAACCGCGTGCTGGGCGTGGTTTTTCGCGCTGTTCAATCGTGGCTTCGACTACTGCGACCAACGTCTACGCCCGGATGCGTCGGGCGACTGTGCTGCGAGTCAGCTTGATCGTGCTGCTGGTTTACGGCGGCTTGCTGGGGCTGACCTACTACGGCTTCGTCCAGACGCCCAAGGGCTTCATTCCGTCGCAGGACAAGGGCTATCTGCTGGTCAACTTGCAATTGCCCGATTCGGCTTCGCTCGAGCGCACGCGAGCGGGCCATGCGGCAGATCGAACGAGATCGCGCAGGCCACCGACGGCGTCAAGCACACCGTGGCCATCGCCGGCCAATCGATCCTGCTGGACGCCAACGCGCCGAACTTCGGCGCCATGTACGTCATGCTCGACGATTTTCACCACCGGCTGGCGCCGGATCTGACCGGCGACGCCATCGCCGCCCGGCTGCAAGCGAGATCTGCAGCAGCAGTCACCGACGGCACTGGTCAACGTCTTCGGCGCCCCGCCGGTGGACGGGCTGGGCACCGCCGGCGGTTTCAAGATCATGATCGAAGACCGCGGCGACACGGGGCTCGAAGCGCTTGCAAGACGTGGCCGACCAGGTCGTGGCCGAGCGGCGCCGCACGAGCCCGAGCTGAGGGACCTGTTCTCCAGTTTCCGCGCCAACACCCCCTGGCTGTACCTGGATATCGACCGTTCAGCCGCCGAACCGATGGGCGTTTCGATGGCCGAAGTGTTCAACACGCTGCAAGTGTTACCTCGGTTCGCTGTACGTCAACGACTTCAACCGCTTCGGCCGCACCTGGCAGGTCAACGTGCAGGCCGACGCAGGACTTCCGCCAGCAAATCGAACGACCTTAAGCAACTGAAGATCCGCAACGACCACGGGCAGATGGTGCCGCTTCGGCACGCTGGCCACGGTGCGCGAAGTCGACGGGCCGGTGATGATCGTGCGCTACAACATGTATCCGGCCGCGCCGATCAACGGCACGCCCGGCGCCGGGCGTCAGTTCCGGCCAGGCGATCGAACTGATGCAGAAAGTGGTCGCAGCAGGATCTGCCCTGGTCGATGCGCTACGAATGGACCGAACTGGCCCTGCTGCAATTGCAGACCGGCAACACGGCGATGCTGGTGTTCCTGCTGGCCGTGGTGCTGGTGTTCCTGGTGCTGGCCGCGCAATACGAAAGCTGGTCGCTGCCGCTGGCGGTGATTCTCGTCGTGCCGATGTGCCTGCTGTGCTCGATCGCGGCCGTGCTGTTGGCGCGACATGGACATCAACATCTTCACGCAAATCGGCTTCGTGGTGCTGATCGGCCTGGCTTGCAAGAATGCCATTCTGATCGTCGAATTCGCCAAAGCGCAGCGCGAATCGGGACATGACCGCGTCCAAGCCACGCTCGAAGCCTGCAAGCTGCGACTGCGGCCGATCGTGATGACGTCGCTTCGCCTTCATCCTGGGCGTCGTGCCGCTGGTGATGTCGGTCGGAGCCGGCTCCGAAATGCGCCGCACGCTGGGAACCGCCGTCTTCGGCGGCATGCTGGGCGTGACGCTGTTCGGCATCTTCCTGACGCCCGTGTTCTACTACGTCATCCAATGGTTCGCCGATCTGCACCACGGGTTCCAGGGCCGCCGCCGATCGGCAACCCGCCCGTGGATGCCCAAATTCGTGCGTTCTCGCGGCCGCGCAAGACAGCCAGGCCAGTCCGATCCGCTCGTCGTTCAGAACGGCCAGGGACATACCCACGACCACGATCCGCGGCACGGTCCGGCGGGCGTCGAGACCGTCAGCGACATCGCCGGCCTGGACACGGCGGCTGCGGCGCTCGCCGACGAAGACGCAGCGTCGGCCAAGCCGCGTTGATTTCCAACCGGCGGTCGCTGCGTCGGCGGTCGATAACGGACAGACAAACGAAAGGAGCCGAATATGTTCCGCTTGCGAAAAGCCTTGGAGCGCGGGCACGCCGACCACGGCTGGCTCAACACCTACCACTCGTTCTCGTTCGCCGACTATCACGACCCGGCGCAGATGGGCTTTCGCGCGCTGCGGGTCATCAACGAAGATCGCGTCGCGCCGGGAATGGGTTTCGGCACGCACGCCCATCGCGACATGGAAATCGTCTCCTACGTGCTGGAAGGGGCGCTCGAGCACAAAGACAGCCTGGGCAACGGCTCGATCTTGCGGCCCGGCGAGTTCCAGCGCATTTCCGCCGGAACCGGCGTGCGCCACAGCGAGTTCAACCCGTCTGCCGACGAGCCGGTCCACTTCTACCAGATCTGGCTGCTGCCGCAGACACTTGGCATCCCACCCAGCTACGAGCAGAAGGCATTCGCCGAGCGCCCAGACGCACGGCAAGTTGCGGTTGGTGGCCTCGCCTGGCGGAGCCGACGGCTCGCTCACCATCCATCAGGATGCCAGCGTTTACCTGTCGACGCTCGATGGCGGCGATTCGGTCCGCCACGAGATCGCGCCCGGCCGGCACGCCTGGCTGCAAGTCCTGCGCGGAGCGGTCGACGCGGGCGGCACTCGGCTCGAATCGAGCGACGCCCTGGCCGTCAGCGCTGAAAGCAGCCTGACGATCGTCGCCGCACAACCGGCCGAGATCATGCTGTTCGATTTGGCCTGAGCGGGCCGGCCGGCGCTCCAGCGGCGAACCGGCCGTCAGACCGGCTTGGTCCACACGGTCAGATATTCCGGGCTCTCGTTATTGGTGATGCCCACTTGTTTGACATCGATGATTTTTTCCGCTGCGGCGGCGAACTTCTTGGCGTCGGCAAAATCCTCGAATTGGCATTCCACGCTGCCGTCGCCTTTGAAAATCCAAACCGTAAAAACGATCAACATCGTAGCACCTTTGGTCCGTTCTTTAAGTCCCGCACTCAGGATACACCTCGCGGCACGGCGCTCCAAGAGCGTTGCCAGCCCGCCCTCACCCTGGCCGGCCGCAAGGACCCTCACCCTACCCTCTCCCTACAGGGATAGGAGTTGGGAGACGAAGTCATTTTTCGCTCGTTCGTGAGTCCCACCGCCAGGCCGACCCGATCTCGGGATTCACCAGGCAGCCTTCCGGCGCGGCCCGTGCGGTACAGCGACACGATGCACTCGGCGGCCAAGCGGGCCATGGCCACAATCGATTCCTGGTCCACTCCGGCCGTATGCGGGCTCAAAAGCACGTTTTCGAATTGCAGCAGGCGGCTCGTCGTCGGCAGCGGCTCGACAACGAAGGCGTCGAGCCCCGCCCCCCCAGGTGCCCGCTGGCCAGCGCGTCGGCCAGCGCGTCCTCGTCCACCAGTCCGCCGCGCGCGGTGTTGATCAAGATGGCCCCGGGACGCATCTTCGCCAGCGCCCGGCGGTCGATCATCCGGGTCGTCTCGGGAGTGCAAGGCAGGTGCAGGCTGACGACATCGGCTGCCGCCAACAGTTCGTCGAGCGAGCACAGCCGCACGCCGTGCCTGGCCGCGAATTCCCGATCGGCAAACGGGTCATAGGCGATCACATCGAGTTCCAGCGCCGGGCCCGGGGAACGACCGCCTTGCCGATGCGTCCCAGGCCAACCAGGCCCAAAGTCTTGCCGGCCAGCCGCGGCAACAGTTTGCGCGACCATTGGCCGCTGCGCACGGCCTGATCGCGCTGCGGAAACCCGCGCAGCACCCCGAGCAGCAGCGCGAGCGTGTGCTCGGCCACCGAGACCTGGTTGGTGCCCGGCGAGATCGTCACGGCGACTTGCCGCTCGGTGGCCGCCTGAACGTCGATGGCGTCGTAGCCCACGCCCATGCGGGCGATTGCTCGCAACTTGCTCGATTCGAGCACGCGGCGGTTCAGCGGCTCCATGCCGGCAACCATGCCATCGACGCCTGCCAGGTGCTCGATGAGCAGATCAGGTTCATAGAGCCGGACGCCTCGCGGCGGATAGACGATTTCAAAGCCCGCCTGCTGGAGCACGTCCTGACAGGCTCCCTGTTGGTAAACCACTTCGATCGGCGTGACCAGGATGCGCGGCATGGCTTCTTGCGCCAGGTGTGAAACGTGACGGGTGGGAAGAAAGTAGTGCCGGACGCCGCCAGCGGTTCGGCGACGGCACGGTACGCAAGTCTGCGGTTTTAATCGGCAAAATCCTGAAACGCAAGCCGCCGATTTTTGCTTGCGCCCGACAGCCGCGTGGCGCCGAGTGCGGCCGGTTGACCCGCCGGCGGCGAAAATGTAGGTTGAGCCGCGACGAGTGCGGGTTTTTTCGAACTTGAGCCAGTCATCGCGCAGCGGCGACATTTGGTCGCTCGCATCCTTCGGGGGTCGGACATGAAAATCGGCATCGGTTCGGATCATGCCGGATTCCGCTATAAGGAGCTGATCAAGCCGCTCCTGGTCGGACTCGGCCACGAGGTCGTCGATTTTGGCACCGATTCCGAATTGCCGGTCGATTATCCCCTGTTCATCCGGCCGGTGGCCGAAGCCGTGGCTGCCGGCCGCTGCGAGCGCGGGATCGTGCTGGGTGGATCCGGAAACGGCGAGGCCATCACCGCCAACCGGGTGCGGGGCGTGCGTTGCGCCTGTGTTGGAATCTCGAGTCGGCCGAGCTCGGCCGGGCCCACAACGATGCCAACGTGCTTTCGATCGGCGAGCGGATGATGAGCCCCGACCTGGCCCTGGCGATCGTGCGCAAATGGCTCAGCACGCCCTTCGAAGGCGGCCGGCACATCCGGCGAATCCAGATGCTGGACGCCCAGTAGCCGCGACCGGTCGCAGGTTCCTGCCCCGCGCACCGCGATGCCGTGGCGTATAATCAGGTAGCGGAGCGGCCGTTTTTCCCTGCCTGGACGACATTGCATGCCCTGGCTTTCCACGCAACTGACCGGCCTCGGGGAGTGGCTGTCGAACCACGTGGCGCTCGGCGGCTGGCTGGTCGGGCTCTCGCTGCTCGTTTCGATCGGCGGCCTGCTGGTCGTCCGCTGGCTGGTGCTGGCCATTCCGCAGGACTATTTCACGGCGCCACGGCATCCGGGCTGGCGCGACCGGCATCCGCTCGTTCGCTGGTCCTTCGTCATCGGCAAGAACGTGATCGGAGCGGTTTTGCTGGTGCTGGGCATCACCATGCTGGTTACCCCGGGCCCCGGCATTGTGACGTTGCTGCTCGCCGTGATATTCTTGGATTTGCCCGGCAAGCGCGCTTTGGAGCGACGCATCGTGACCCTGCCCGCGGTGTTGCACGTGATCAATCGGATGCGCAGCCGGGCGAATCGCCCCTTGATCGAGGCGCCGCTCAAGAGCTGACGGCGCGTGGCCGGCGGACGTCTCGACATCGGGCTCCCTGAGCCTCGCGCAAAATAAAACCCAAGGCGGCCGCATGCCCGTCGGGCGAAAAACTCTCGCAATGCTCTTGCTCGCCGCCATCGCGGCGGGCGGATATGTCTTCGTCACGCGACTGCCGTCGCTGGTGCGCGAGTATCAGCAAGCCCGTGAGTTCAGCCCGGCCTGGGGCTACATCTATCTCGGCGTATTGTCGGTTTCGGGGGCGGCCGCGCTGACGCTGGCGGGTTGGGCCGCCTGGCTGCTGGTGCGGGCCAGTGCCGACAAGCGGCGCCAGCAAGTTGCCCACAGTCGTCCGCCCAGCCAGATGTCCGCGGCCGAACAGTCGGCAGAATCCGAATTGCACCTGGCCGACGTCGAGCGCCTGGCCGAAGACGCGACTTTGCCGGCCGAGCTGCGGGCTCCGCTACGGCAATCCCTGGACGAGATTCGCCAGCGCCGTGCCGGGCAGAAGCTCGAGATCGTGGCCTTCGGCACCGTGTCGAGCGGCAAGTCGTCGCTCTTGAACGAACTGGCCGGCCGCGAGATTTTCCGCACCGATCCCAAAGGGGGTACGACCGCCACGCGCAGCGAGATCGCCTGGTCCGGAGCCGATCGCGTGATCCTGGTCGATACGCCGGGCCTGGCCGAAGTTCACGGCCGAGAGCGCGAGAACGTCGCCCGGCTCTCGGCCCGGGATGCCGATCTGGTGCTGCTGGTTGTTGACGGCCCGCTGAAAGATTTCGAATATCGGGTCTTGGCCGAACTGGGCCAAATGGAAAAGCGCGTCGTACTGTGCCTCAACAAAGAGGACTGGTTCGTACCGGCCGACCGCCAGCGGCTGCTGGCGCAAATTGCCGAGCAGACCAAGTCGCTCGTGCGAGCCGAGGACATCGTCGCCTTGCGGGCTCGCGCCGTCATGCGGACCCGAGTACGGGTGCTGGCCGACGGCCGCGAGCAGGAAGAATCGGTCCTCGAGGATCCAGACATTTCGCCGCTGGCTCTGCGGATCATCGCAATCGTCCAGCAAGACGGCCGCGAGCTACTGGCCGCCAATTTGCTGCTGCAAGCCCGCGGCCTGGCCGCCGAGGCCCGAGAGCGGATCCAAAGCACGCTCGACCGCCGGGCGGAGGAAGTCGTCGAACGGGCCATGTGGCAAGCCGGCGCCGCGGCCGCAATCAGTCCGCTACCGCTCTTGGACGTGGCCGCCGGACTGGCAATCTCGACCAACATGGTGCTGGCGCTGGCCCGCGTTTACCGCCAGGCCATCGATTTGGAAATCGCCAGCCGATTGATTGGCGAATTGGGCAAGAACCTCGTGGCGATTCTCGGCACCAGCGCCGTGCGCCGGTTGTCGGCACGGCCGTGGCCTCGCTGCTCAAGACGGCTCCGGGCGTTGGCACGCTGGCCGGCGGAGCCCTGCAAGGCCTGGTTCAAGCACTGGTCACGCGCTGGATCGGCCGGGTGTTCATTGTTTACTTCCGCGGCGAAATGCAGCAACCGGCCGGCGGCTGGGCTTCGCTCGCCCGAGCCAAGTGGAACGAAGTCACTCGGCCGGCCGAACTGGCGCAACTGGTCAAGACGGGGCTCGGCCGGCTGGGAGGCAAATCGACGTGAGTGCGCCCCATCCGCCCGACGCCGACCGGCATTATGCCGACGCCCTGGCCAGCGTGCGGCATGCCATCGACCAGTTCGCCGGCTGTTCGCCAGACGAGAAGCAGGCGCTCGTCAAAGAGCTGAGCGATCTGGAAAGCATGGTCCAGAAGCTCGAAGCCGGCCGGGTCGAGATCGTGTTGTTCGGCGAAATCGACACCGGCAAGTCGGCTTTGATCAACGCCCTGGTCGGTCGCGAAGTCGCCCAGGTCGACGTCCGCGGCGGCTGGACACGAGACGTCTGGCACACCGACTGGGACGGCGCCGGCTATTGCATTGCCGGCCTCGAACGCTCGCAAGTCGTGTTGATCGACACGCCGGGCATCAACGAGGTCGACGGCGAGCGGCGAGCCGAGATGGCCCGCGATGCGGCCGGCCGCGCCGACCTGATCTTATTCGTCACCGATTCGGACCTGAACCAGCTCGAGTATTCGGCCCTCTCCGAGCTGGCCGGCAGCCACAAGCCGATCCTGCTGGTCTTCAACAAGACGGACAACTACACGGCCCAGCAGCGGCAGATTCTGCTCGATACGTTCCGCCAGCGGCTGGGCGGCACCGTTGCCGCGGACGACGTCGTCGAAACGTCGGCCGATCCCTTGCCACGCGAGTACGTGATCGAGGCGGCCGACGGCAGCT
The DNA here is from genome assembly GCA_963699445.1 of uncultured Planctomycetia bacterium. Taxonomy (GTDB): domain Bacteria; phylum Planctomycetota; class Planctomycetia; order Pirellulales; family PALSA-1355; genus CAWCAX01. Next base: position 495,248 of record CAVOTX010000005.1, on the reverse strand, counting down.
CGCGAACCGAGTTTCGCCGCGGCGCCGACCGTGACCGCGCTCAAGGAACGGATCCTGGAAGTGCTCGCCCGCGACGGCAAGGCGCTGGTGGCTCTCAACGGCGCGATGTATGCCGCCGACCGCAGCGACCGCATCACGGCCATGAAGCTGCGGATGCGCGACGAACAAGCCACGGCCATCATCTGGAGCTATGCGGCCATGAAATCGATCGCGGTCGCGCTGACCCCGATGCCCGTGGTCGACGTGCTCGGCGGGAGTGCCGTCGATGCGACGATGGTCGTCACGCTGGGCATGTCTACGCCATTCCGCTCACCTGGGTCAACGCCCGGGCCCTGATCGAGTCGATCCTCAAAGCGGCCGGCTGGGTCATGCTGGGCGAAGCGGCCACCAACGTGGCCTCGACGATCTTCAACAGCCTGACGCTCGGCTCGGGCAAGTTTCTCGACGGCGCTGCCGCAGGGCGCCGCGGCCGGGTATGGATCGGTCATCGTCGGGCAGGCCGCAAAGTATTACTTCGAGCATGGCGGCTCATGGGGCGGCGAAGCGCCCAAGGCCGTGGTCACGCGGATCTTGCAGGCCACCGACAAGCAATCGGTGCTCGAGCGGCCTGAAAGCCGAAATCCGCCGCAAGATTCGCATCAACCGCCACGCCAGCGGAGCAGGGGATCGGTAGCCGCTCTGCCGCAGAGTCGCCGTGGGGCCGAGGGGATCCAGCCATCGCGCCGCTGTTCGCAGGTCAGTCGATTGTCGACCGCCGCTTGGAGCGATAAGCGTAAGTGCGATTGGCGTGCGGGTTGTCGGGATCGATGCCGATGAAAATGAAGACGCCATCCACTGGGTCGTGGGCCAGGCAGTGAAACGTCATTCGTCCACATTGAGCCCCCTGGATTTTTTCGCTCGACCAGCGCAACTGGCCGGATCGAAGTTGTAGAACCTGCCCCCAATGACGCCACCGCCAATCACCTTTTGCGCCGGATCGTAGGCGAACGCGCGCATTCCGACTCGGGAGGCTTCGTGCCGCCGGGATCGAGCTTTGTGATCGTCGATTTGCAAAACTCCTCCCAGCGGAGCGTCATTTTCCAAACCTCTTTGTTGGCCGGAATGACATATAACGACTGATCCGGCGGAAAACAGACGATGGTGCCCGAATAGTGGGTGACGTGAAACTTGTCGGTGACGTCGTCCTGAATTTTCGTCGACTTGCGCGTTTCGGGATCGAACACATAGATCGCCTGGCTGTGCATGCCGATCACCTTCTTGGAAACCGGATCGTATTCGGCCGCGTCGCCATAGCCGCCGAAGGGCACGTCGAACCGTTCCCACTGGCCCGACGCGAAGTCATACGCCGCCGGCGCCGCCGCTAAAATAGCCGATCCCCGGCGCGACGCCTGAAGGCCCACAGCCGCTGCGCAGCACGAGGAATTCGCGGCGGTGGTCGGGGACCAACAGCAGATCGTAGGTGTGGCGCGACGGGCCGCGGATAGGGGCCTTCGCCGCCGGCTTTCCAGAATGCGTTCTCCAGGTTCTCAGGCCGATAGAATTTCTGCGGCGTGGGTTTGTACAGCGCTTTCCAGGCCAGCGTCCCGAAATCGAAGGCGTAGATCGCGTCGGTAAACGTCGTCGCGTGGCCGCCGCCGAACATCAGGATGCGGTGGTTGTGCGGGTCATAGGTCATGCCGCTGAAGTCGGTCACTCGGTTGGCGTTCTCCTCCGGCTCCCCGTCGGGGTTCTCCAGGCGCAGCGGCCCCAAGTCGGTCGCCGTGTTCTCGGCCAGGGCGGAAAGTCTTGGATTCGGGTCGTTGCCTGTGGGCTTCTCCTCGGCAGCGGCCCATCCGGCCGACAGCGCAATTGCCGCCAGCAGTCCGCCGAACAGCTTGTATCGCCGTCGGTCCGGCCGTGAAATCGAGCGCATCGGTTGCCTATCCGCCTGATTGCGCATCGTCGGATCGCTCCACGAGTCATTCATTTTCGAGCTGCTTCTTAGCTGCGGCGAGCGCCTGGCGCTCCGCGTCGGAGACGGCCGGGTAGCGCAAGTCCAATCCACGGATGCTGGAGGCCAGAACGTTAGCCACCAGTGATCGGGCGACCCACTTTTGATCGGCCGGCACGACGTACCACGGCGCCCACTGGGTGCTGGTGGCCGTCGATGGCCTCCTCGTAGGCCTTCATGTATTCGTCCCAGTAGTGCCGTTCCTGCAAGGTCGGCCGGCGAGAACTTCCAGTGCTTTTCCGGGTCCTTGAGCCGCTTGAGGAAGCCGCTTTCGTGCTCTTCCTTGCGAGATGTTGAGAAAGAACTTGAGGATCATCGTGCCGTTGCGGGTCAGGTGCCGCTCGAAGGCGTTGATGTCCTCGTAGCGGTCGCGCCAGAAATGCTCGTCGATCTTGCCGGCGGGAGATGCGCTTGGCTCGAGCAGCTCCGGGTGGACGCGGACGACCAGCACGTCCTCGTAGTAAGAGCGATTGAAGATGCCGATGCGTCCGCGCTCGGGCACGCAGCTCGGGCGTACCGCCAGAGAAAGTTGTGATCGAGTTCTTCGACCGAGGGCGTGTTTGAAGCTGAAGACCTGGCAGCCCTGGGGATTGACGCCCGACATCACGTGCTTGATCGTGCCATCCTTGCCGGCCGCGTCCATCGCCTGCAAGATCACCAGCACGGCATAGCGATCGTCGGCGAAGAGCAGCTCTTGCGCGGCGGACAGTTCCTGCTGGCTGGCCGCCAGAATTTCGTCGGCCCGCTGGCGAACCGCGGCCTTTCCCGCCTCTTTCAACTCCTTGGTTTGTGCCCAGGTGGTATCGCGCCGCCACCTTGGCTTTCTTGCCGGGCGTGACTCGCAGCGAGTCGATCAGGGCTTGCTCGATCATGGGGGCTCAGCCGGTCAGGGGGTGCAGCCGTCGACAACTCGACGGAAGTGAATCCGCCAAAGCGAAATTGGCCGGACATAGTCGCAGTAGTTTTCAGTCCACGGGTGCGTGGGCCGGCTCGAGCTGGGCCCGGTGCAGACGGGCGTACAGGCCGTTCTTTTCCAGCAATTCGGCGTGCGGGCCGATCTCGACGATGCGGCCGCGCTCCAGCACCACCAGGCGGTTCGGCCTGTGCGCAGCGTGCTCAGCCGGTGGGCGATGGCGATCGTGGTGCGGCCTTGCACCAGGTTGTCCAAGGCCAGTTGGATCTCGCGCTCGGTCTCGGTGTCGACCGCGGACGTGGCTTCGTCCAGGATCAGGATCCGCGGATCGATCAGCAGCGCCCGGGCGATCGAGATCCGCTGCCGCTCGCCGCCGGAAAGCGATCTGGCCGCGCTCGCCCACCAGCGAGTCGTAGCCCAGCGGCAGGCGCAGGATGAATTCGTGGGCCCGGGCGGCCTTGGCGGCGGCGATGATTTCGTCGCGCGGAGCGTCGGGCCGGCCGTAGGCGATGTTTTCGGCGATCGTGCCGTAGAACAGGAACGGCTCCTGCAGCACGATGCCGATGTGGCGGCGATAATCGTCGACGGAAACGAGCGGATGTCGATGCCGTCGACCAGGATCGCGCCTTCGGCGACGTCGTAGAAGCGGCAGACCAGGTTGACCAGCGTGCTCTTGCCCGCGCCGCTCGGGCCGACCAGCCCGATCATCTCCCCGGCGCGGATCGTCAGGTTGAGGTCCTCGATGCACCGTGCGGTTGCCGTAGCGGAAGCCGACGTCGCGGAACTCGATCTGCGCCGCGAATGCGCTCGCGGCCGCACCGGATGCGCCGGCTCGGCACGCTGGGCACGCGATCGAGGATCTCGAAGATCCGCTGCGCGCTGGCCGCCGCCCGCTGCGTGGCCGAGAACATCCGGCTCATCGATTCCAGCCGCATGTAGAAGCGGCCGATGTAGGCCAGGAAGGCGATCAGCACGCCGACCGTGATGCTGGAGCTCGTAGACCCGCCAGGCGCCGAAGGCCCAGACCACCAGCAAGCCCAACTGGTTCAAGCAACACCACCATCGGCCAGAAGAACGACCAGACGCGTTTGACGCGGTCGTTGGCCTCGAACACCAGCTCGTTGCTGCGGCGGAAGCGGTCGATCTCGCGGTGCTCCTGGGCGAAGGCCTTGACCACGCGGATGCCGGGGATGGTGTCGGCCAGCACGCTGGTCATGTCGGCCCAGGCGCGGCCGCCGCGGTGGAAGCCATGCTGCAGCTTGCTGCGCACGCGGTACACCAGCCACGCGATCAGCGGGAACGGGCACAGCGTGGCCGGCGCCAGCAGCGGATCGATCGATGAACAGCATGACCGCGGTGCCGACGATCATCAGCACGTCGCCGGCGAAATCCACCAGGTTGTCGGACAGGAAATTGCACAGATCCGCTCGGTGTCGGTGCCGATCCGCGAAATCAGGTCGCCGGTCCGCTCGCCGCCGAAGAATTCCAGCGACAGCTTGTTGCAGGTGGGCATAGGTCCGGTTGCGCAAGTCGGCGCGGATCCGCTCGCGACACCAAGGCCATCACCACCCCTTGCCACCAGGCGAGCAGCCAGGCCAGGGCGGCCGCACCTCCCAAAGCCAAGAGATACCAGCCGACGGTCATGAATCGCTCGCGCTCTCGCTCGCTGGAGGTCCGCCAGTGCGGTCTGTTCCTGCCCCGGGTCCAGATGCTCGTTCTCGACATTCGTGCGGTCGTTCTGGTAGGGCACCAGAATGTTGTCCATGAGCGGGCCCGTGAGATACGTCGGCACCAACCCTGCCGCCGTGGAGGCCAGCGTGAGAATGAATCCCAGCGTGATCAGCCCCGCCCGGGCCCGGGCGAACCGCAGCAGCCGGAACAACGCCGAGGCCGGCGCGTTGGCCGCTTTTCGCCTTCCGCGAGCCGATCAGTTGCTCGATGTCTTCCTCGTCCTCGTCTGGCCCGACGCCTTCGCCGCGCCGGAAGGCCAAAAATCGCTCGACCAGCTTATGGACCTCGCCGGCACGTTTGACGGTATACAGCGCCAATAGGCCAGCCGCTCGCCCGAGGCTTCCACTTCTAAAATGCCCAGGCTGCCCCGATCGCGCGAACGCAAAGCGGTCACCTGGGCAATCGGCCAAGAGTGAAATGCCGCCTCGACCGGCTTGCCGTTAGCCGACGACGCCACAGGCTCGATGCTGAGCAGCCGGCGATTGGTCAAAACCACGAGTCCGGCGGCGAAATGCAGTTTGTCGTCGACCGACTGCACGTCGGGCTCGAACCAGCCGAGCACTGCTTCGTCGGGTTCCAGACTGGATTGGATACGCTGCCAGGCTTGTCGTAGCATAGACTTAGGTTGTATGTTCGCGGCCGGGGGGCAGTTGGCCCGGCCGAAGTTGGTGTTGAATCGAGTCCGCCGCCGGGGGTTATATTAACAATAGGGCCGGCGTTGTCTCGTTGAATTGCCCGTAATATCCCATAAAGTGCATCGCATGGAACTGCTCAAGTCGCTCGCGCTGCAATCGCCCAATGCCTGGGGCCGCTCGCCGGTCCTGGAGGTTTGGGCGGCCGAAGGCCCGGACCGGCACGGTTCGGCCTTGCGATTTGGCCGCCGTGGCGGGGCGGTTGACCAGCCTTGCCCAACCGTACCTTTCCGCCGACGAATTCGCTCGGCTGGGTTGGCCTACCCGACCGGCTAACGTTCGTGCTGGCCAGTGGCTGGAACGGCTTGACGCGCAAGCTGCAGAGTTTGTGCGGCGTCGAACTGCCCAGGGGCGAGTGATCGCCGCGCCGCGTGGACGAGTTTTCCGCATCGGCATCCACTTCGAGGACGAGGGGCTGGTTCGGCCGGCCCTCGACGTGGCCCACGGCCTGTTAGCGGCCGCCATCGGCGAGACAGCGTACGATTTTGCCGTCCAATTGCGGCGAGACTGCAATCGCTGGCCAACGAGTTATGTTTTGGGCCCAGCACGCGGGCGATCGTCCTGGCGGCCCGGGGACGCGGAATTCCGGTCCGCCGCTTGAACGAAGAAAGCTTCGTTCAATTCGGGCTCGGTAGGCAGCAGCGGCGGATTTGCACGGCCGAGACCGACGGCACCGGCGCCATCGCCGAGTCGATCGCCCAGGACAAGGAACTGACGAAGTCGCTGCTCGAGCGCGTGGGCGTGCCGGTGCCCAAGGCCGGACCGGCCGCCAGCGCCGAAAACGCTTGGGAGGTGGCTTGCGATATCGGGCCTGCCGGTGGTCGTCAAGCCGCTCGACGGCAATCACGGCTCGTGGCGTGGCGATCAAGCTCAGCGATCGCGAGCGGATCATGGCGGCCTACGCGCACGCGGCCGACGAAGGCAGCGGAGTGCTGATCGAACAATTCGTCGCCGGCCATCAAACTCGGCTGCTCGTAGTCGGCAACCGGGTCGTGGCCGCGTCGGCGCCGAGCCCGAAAAGGTCGTCGGCGACGGCCTGCACACGATCGGCGAGTTGGTCGACCTGGCCAATCTCGATCCGCGGCGGGGCGAAGAATTACCTCGCCTGCCGCATGAGCAAGATGAAGCTGGACGCCCCGGCCCTGGTCGAATTGCGCGCAGCAAGGTTATGACCTTCGTCGGTGCCGCCGGCCGGCGCGACGGTTTTCGCTCCATCGCCACGGCGAATATACGACGGACGTTACCGACCAGGTGCATCCGGAGGTTGCGGCCCGGGCGATCCTGGCCACCCGCGTGGTGGGATTGGACGTGGCCGGAATCGATATGGTGCTCCAGGACGTCAGCCGGCCGATGGAAGAACAAGGTGGGCATGGTCATCGAAGTCAACGCCGGCCCCGGCCTGCAGATGCATTCCGAGCCGCAAATCGGACAGGCCCGGCCCGTCGGCGCGGCCATCTCGAAACGCTGTTTCCCGACGGCCAAAACGGCCGCATCCCGATCGTGGCCGTGAGACCGGCCCCGAGGCCGCGACAATTCCGCCCAAGTCGCCGCGCACATCTGCTGCGCGAGTCGAGACTGACCGTCGGCCTGGCCTGTTCCGCCGGCACGTTCGTCGGTGATCGGCGGTTGGCGACCCGCGGGCCCGCCGGCAGCCGGGCCCGGCCGAGTTGTTTCTCAATCCGCTGGTCGAAGCGGGGGTGTTCGAAATTTCGCCCGCCGCCGTCTACGACGGAGGCTTGGCGATTCGACGATTGCGATGTGGCGGTCATCGAGCCCCTCGCGGCGATGCCGGAATTGCAGTCCGACGAGGTCCACGAACTCGACGCCTGGCGACGGGTCGTCGTAGAGAGCGTTTCGCCGCAGGGCACGCTCGTACTGGCCGCCGACGATCCGGATGCGCGCGGCTGGCGGCGTCTGTCGCGGAGCGGTGTTGTATTATCAACTTTCCGAACGCACATCCGCCGCTCCAACGGCACAGAACCGCAGGGGGCACAGCCGTCTTCCGCCGCGACGCGGCGATCTGGGGTGCGTCTCGGCGACCGCGAAGTCAAACTTGCCGGTTGCAGCGGCTGCGACCCAACCGCAGGCCTCGGCCGTGTTGGCGGCCGTCGCTGCCGCCTGGTCTTGCGGGGTACCGATCGAGATCCTCGAAAGAGGGCTGGCCACACTGGGCTCTTTGACGGCCGAGCTGTTCTCGGCGGCCGCCGGTCAGGGCGGCGACGCGGCCGCCTTTTCCGAGCAGCCCCGCGTGGCTTGAGTCGCAGCGAATGTACGCATCGGGGCGGCAGATCGCTTCGGGCGACGCGTTCCTGATCGCTTCCTGCGGCAAGTGACAGGTCGCTTCCTGCGGCGAGTGACAAACCGCTTCCTGCGGCGAGTGACACAGTTCCGTTTTCCGCCTGACCTTGTCTTGATGCTTCATTCCATGCACGAGATCGACGCCGCAAATGCCGCAGCCTACCTGACGGCGTCGGGACTCGTCGCGGCCGAAGAGCCGCTGGCGATTCGCGAATTGGCCGGCGGCGTTTCGAACATGGTGCTGCTCGTCGAACGCCCGGGACGGCCCGACGCCCGCTTCGTCGTCAAGCAGGCTCGAGCGCAACTGCGCACACGCCAGACCAGTGGTTCTCGCGCGTCGAGCGGATTTGGCGCGAAGTCGAGGTGCTCGAGATTTGTCGAGCGGCTGCTGGCCGAATCGCGGGCCGAGCCCTGTTCCGCGTGCCTTGGAAGGGGACCTGACCCCCGATCGAAACGCCGCGAGTTCTGTACGTCGATCGAGAAAACTACCTGTTCGCCATGACCGCCGCACCAGGGATGCCGGCGGTCTGGAAGGCCCAACTGCTGGCCGGTCGCGCGGACGAGATGATTGCGGCCGCCTGCGCACCTGTTGGCGACCTTGCATGGGCGATCGTGGCAGGATCGCAGAGTTGGCACAGCGACTGGGGCGATCGGTCGTTGTTCGAGGAACTGCGGATCGACCCGTATCATCGCACGCTGGCTGCGGTCCACCCGCATTGCGGCCCGAGCTCGAGCGATCTGATCGCGTCGGTCGGCGAGCATCCGTTGTCATTGGTACACGCCGATTTCAGTCCGAAGAATCTGCTGGTCGGGCCGGCCGGATTGATGATGGTTGATTTCGAGACCGGCCACTTCGGCGATCCGGCCTTCGACCTCGGATTCTTTCAAAGTCACCTGGTCCTGAAGGCGTTTTTCCATGCGCCCCAGCACGAGCCGATGCTGCGATTGTCGGATTTGTTTTGGCGAAGCTATCGGTCGCATCTGGCCCTGCGGGTCGCACCTGGGGAGTCTGGGCGATCTGGAGCGGCGGATGTCGCTGAATTTTGCCGGCTGTGCGCTGGCCCGAATCGACGGCAAGAGCCCGGTCGATTACCTGCGATCAGCCCGGACGCGGCAAGCTGTGGTCCGCGCTTTGTGCATCGGCCTGCTGAGGCGATCCGCCGCTGGACTGGCCGGCGGCTGGCTCGATGCGGGCGGGCCTTGCAATCTCTCGGCCGGATAGCGAAGACCGAACCGAACGGAAACGAGGGCGAGTGATCCAAGATTTCACAGATTCCGCAGATTCGGAAGAGAAAGCATCAGAGACTTCCGCCGGCAAGATCAAGAATCAAGACTCTTCTTCGTTTGCCAGCCAACTTCGTCCGCCAAATCTGTGAAATAACTGCGCAATCTGTGGATGATTTCGTCTTTCGTGGCAATCCACCGCTCGCCCGCAGCAGGTCAGCGCGGCGGGTCGAGCGTGACTTCGAGCTTCAGTTCTGCATCTGCGCGCTTGACGACGATCGGCACTTTGTCGCCGGCTTTGAACTTGCGCAAGGCGCTGTCGAAGTCTTCCAGATTGCCGATGCGGCTTTCGCCGAATTGAATGATCACGTCGCCCCCTTTGAGGCCGGCGCGCTCGGCAGGGCCGTCCTTGGTCGCTCCGGTGATCGCGTAGCCGGGCGAATCCTGCGAAAAATCAGGAATGCTGCCGAAATAGGGACGGTCGCCTCCGCCACCCGCCAGCGCCGGCGCCTTCGTCTCCTGGAAGTGCAAAGGCTCGGGAGCCTCGGCCACGGCGACAGCCGCAGCGGCCACCATCTCAGACACGCGGCGCAGGCCTTCGATATTCAGCTTATCGTAGTCGTCGGTCGGGCGGTGGTAATCCTTGTGACTGCCGGTGAAAAAGTGCAGCACCGGCACGTGCTTGGCGTAGAAGGACGAATGATCGCTGGGGCCGAACCCGCCAGGCTTCTTGGTAATCTCGAATCCGAACTGCTTGCCCAGCTGGTCGACCAGCGGGTCCAGTTCGCTGGCCGTGCCGGTGCCGTGAACGATCAGCTTGTTGTCGGTCAGCCGGCCCACCATGTCCATGTTGAGCATGGCAATGGTCTTGTCGAGTGGGATCAGCGGATTGCGAACGTAGCGGGCGCTGCCGATCAACCCTCGCTCTTCGCCGGTAAAGGCCAAGAACACGATCCGCCGCGGCAGCTTCTGCGGCCGGCCGGCCAGTTCGCGGGCGACTTCCAACAAAGCCGTGGTACCCGAGGCATTGTCGTCGGCGCCGTTGTGGACTTCGCGCGAGCCGGGATCTGCAGAGCCGTTGCCGCCAAAGCCCAGATGATCGTAATGGGCGCCGATGACGATTGTTTCCTCGGCATGGGGCCCCTCGCCTTCCAGCACGGCGGCGACGTTCTTGACTTCGGCCTGGGTGTGCTCGACCGTGGTTTGCCCGACAACGCGCCAGCCTTCGAGCGGGCGGCTGTGCGGCGCGGGATCCTTGTCGATTTCCTGTTCGAGCGCGCTCAAGCTCGTGCCGAGCGCGGCCTGGACGATGGGTTCGAGCGCGCCGCGGCGGCAGTACAGCACGCTGAAATTGCGGGATTCGCCTTCGCTGCCGGCCCCGTCGAAACCCAGCAGCGGATCTTCGGCAGCCTGGATCTGACCGCCGAACGACTTGATTTGATCGGCCAGTTTTTCGGTCTGCTCGCGGTGCTTGCGCAGGTCCTCGTCGGTCGGCTTTTCGAGCGCCTTGAACTTGACATTGGATTCGGCCAGCTCATCGACGGCGGCCTGCCAGCGCTTGCCAAGCTGCTGTTTGGTCTTTTGGAGATCGAATTCGTCGCTCACGAAGATCACGGCCGCCGCGCCGTGCTCGTAGGCATTGGAGACTTTGCGCGTGAACGGCGCGAATTCCGAATGCTCTTTGCCGTTGAACTCGCTGTGCGGATTGTCCTGCTGGGGCTCGTGCCGGAGCACCAGGACCGCTTTGCCTTGGACGTCGATACCGGCATAGTCGTCGTAATCCAGCTTCTTGGCCGTGATGCCGTATCCAACGAACACCACGGGCAAGTCGAAGCTGGCCGTCCCGCCGATCGCCAGCGGATTGAAATCCTTGCCCAAGGCGAGTTTCTTTTCCTCGGCCGGCTGGCCGTCGCGAGCCGGCCCGATGAACGTCAACTCGTTCTTGTCTCCTTGCCTGGTACTGATCGTCATGCTGAACTTCTGGAAGGGGGAACCGTCGAAGAGCTGGGTCTTGAGACCCATTTTTTCGAATTCCCGGGCAATGTAATCGGCCGCCTGATCGATGCCCTTGGTGCCCACGCCCCGGCCTTCAAGTTCATCGGAGGAGAGGTATTTCACCGTTTCGGTCAGGGCTTTTTCCACCGCGGCCTGGTCTTCGGCGGCGGCCGGCGCCGGGCAAAGGCCACCGTTGAGGGCGAGAGCTGCCAGGGCGATAGGACAAAGCGAAGCAATCCGGCGGTAACAGGCTTGCATTTTGGGCATTCTTGGCGAAAGGGAGGGGCACGCAGGGGGAGGGAACTTCACGACCAGTCAGCTATTGCGATTCTTGGCCGCCGCGGCCATGGCGTCAAGCTGGTGCCAGCCACCGCCGCCGCGCCCGTGCAATCAGACGCGACGACCTGCCAACCGTCAGGCAACGCACTGGATCGTAGTGTCCGTGGACGTGCCTTGGGCAAACTGTGAAGCCAAGGCGGTACCGTCAGGCGGTGGAAAATCGCCAAATATTTCCCCTTTGACACGCCGGCTGCGGCTCGATATTCTTCCGCCGCTTTCGACGTCGCCGGTGGCCGGCGACGAGCGCTTTGGGCATGGATGCCCTGTAGCGGTACGAGAGTGACATCCCACCCGTTAGAGCCAGTGTCGCCGGCAAATGAGCGGTCGTTCCTGGAGGAGCGCGCCGCTAGGGGGCTATGGATGCGCTGCTGCGATCGTTCAGTCGAAAACCGCGTACACGGCAAGCCAGCGAACACGGAGGTCCTGCGCCTGTGCCCCACCTGAGCGTGCTTGTCATCGATCCCTCGGAAGAAACTCGTGAAGTCCTGCGGACCGCATTTGCCCGACGCGGCACGCAATTCCTCGAAGCCAGCCAGGCCGAGCAAGGACTCGATCTGGCTCGCCGCCATCAGCCGACCGTGATCGTGCTCGACGCCGATCTGAAGGCCAGTTGGCCTGCTTCGCTGGCAGACGGCTACGATGAACAATCGCAACGGCATCATACGCCCCTGGTGCTGCTGGGGACTGCCCGGCGGCAGCGCGGTCGGCCGGCCGGCGAGTTTGTGGCAAAACCCTATCATTACGCGCCGTTGATTCGTAAAATTGAGCAGTTGTTGGAACAAGCCCAACAGCCTCTGGTCCGGAGCGCGTAAACTGCGGCGAGCGCGAGCGCTCGCCGGCCGGTCGCAACAAGAGTCCGCGACCGACCCTGGCAGGCTCCGGCTGCCCGACGGGCCAACGGAGCAGGATCGTGTCGCCGTCGCTATTTGTGATTCAGGGTCGCGACCAAGGGACCAAATTCGAGCTGGAAGACGGAACGACCGGACTGGGTCGCGATTCGTCGAACCTGATCCAGGTTCACGATACGGAAGTATCCCGCCGCCATGCCGAAATTCGCCGGGTCGGCGACGTCTACACGGTGGCCGACCTGGCCAGTTCGAACGGCACCTTCGTCAACGGCCAGCGCGTCGAACAGCATGAGCTGTCGAGCGGCGACCGCGTGCAAGTCGGCAGCACGCTGATGCTGTTCACCGATCCGGGCGATGCGGCCTCCGAGGACCTGTCGGACAAGATCGACATCGTTTCGCGCAGCCACGTCCTGGATGGGTCGCGGATCGTCCGCTCCATGACCCAGCAGGAAGGAAGCGAAATTTTCGATCCTTCGATCGAAGGCTCGCCGAGTCCCTGGCTGGCCCGGGCGCGCAGCAATCTGCAGATCATGTACCGCACGGCCCTGGCGGTCAGCCACACCCAGGACATCGACCTGCTGCTCAACCGCATCATGCAGTTGATCTTCGAATGGGTCGAGGCCGATCGCGGCTGCATCATGCTTATGGACGACGAGACCAAGGAGCTTGCGCCCAAAGTCCGCCGCAATCGCAAAGGGGTCAGTTCGGACGAAAAACTGACCATTAGCAAGACGATCTTGGACTTCGTCACGCAGCATAACGAGGGCGTGCTGACCAGCGACGCCCGCGATGACGACCGCTGGAATCCGGCCGCCAGCATCCTCAAGATGGGCATTCGCGAGGCGATTTGCGTGCCCATGCAAGGCCGCTACAACATGGTGGGCGTGATCTACATCGACACTTCGATCTCGCCGCAGCGTATCGTGCAGCAGGGCGTCGCCAAGAAATTCACCGACGAACACCTCAAATTGATGATCGCCATCGCTCACCAGGCGGCTTTGGCCGTCGAGGACACGCGCTATTACTCGGCCATGGTTCAGGCCGAACGTCTGGCCGCCGTCGGTCAAACCATCGCCATGCTCTCGCACCACATCAAGAACATCCTGCAAGGCATTCGCGGCGGCAGCTATTTGATCGAAATGGGGCTGTCGGCCCACGACGAAGCCGTCGTTCGCAAGGGTTGGGGCATGGTCGACCGCAACCAGAACAAGATCTCGGGCCTGGTCATGGACATGCTCACCTTCTCCAAGGAACGTGAGCCCGATCCCGTACCCAGCGACCTCAATCAACTGGTGGCCGACGTCGTCGAGTTGATGCAAACCCGGGCCGAGGAACTCGAGGTCGGCCTCGACTGGCAGCCCGCCCCGGACATGCCGACCTGCCTGTTCGACCCCGAGGGCCTGCACCGCGCCGTGCTCAACGTGGTCACCAATGCCATCGACGCTTGCGAGAAGCAACCCGGCGGACGGGTCCGTGTGAGCACGATCCATGTCCCGGCCGAGTCGCTCTTGCAGGTCATCGTCGAAGACAACGGAGTTGGCATTCCGGAGGAAGAACGGGACAAGATCTTCACGATCTTCGTCTCGCAAAAGGGGAGCCGCGGCACGGGCCTGGGTTTGCCGGTCAGCCAGAAAATCCTCAAAGAGCACGGCGGCCGCATCCGCGTCGAAAGCCAGAAGGGGACCGGCAGCCGCTTCATTCTCGAACTCCCGGCCGTCTCCCCCGATACCGCCAGCCACGAATCGCAAGTCGAGCCGGGCACGATCCATTAGCAGAAATTGGGAATTCGCAGACACTGCCGCCCCGCCGCTCGGGTAGATTGGCGAAATATGGTTTTTACCATCCGACAATTGGCCGGCGCGACCGCGGTTGCTGCTGTTCTCTGCTCTCAGTACGTGACCACGACTCCAGGCGGCACGTGCATCCGGGAAATGCACGAAGATCCAGACGGGTCCATGAGGGTAAGCATCTCATGTGGCTTTGGCTCGCCACGAACTTGGGGACCGCCGATCCCGGCCGTCGCTATAGCCGACATTGCCGCCCTACTCGGTGGCATGTGGTTCGTGCGCCGCAGAAGGCGGTCCGCCCCATGACCGCTCCCCGCCGCCGATGGTCGTTTTCCTTGCGGGCGCTTCTGGCGGCCGTCGTAGTATGGGCCGTTGCTTCGAGTTGCCTACGGCCGTCAACCCTGCGAGCGTTTTGGCATTGGCGGCAGAAGCGAGGAGAGCCGACCGTGAAGATTTCAGGCGTGTGGAAAGACGCGCACCTTCGCCCGGATTACCAGCCCAAAGTTGCCCAATAAGTTAGTGCCATTCTGGGATAAGACTACCTTCAAGTGACTCCATGACCGCTTACCGCCGCGGCGGGTCTTACTCATTGCGGACGCTGTTCGTCGTGGTGACGGTGTCGGGGATTGCCGCATTCCAATGGAGCCGCGCAGAACGCCTCCGCCACCGCGCTCTAATGCACTGTTTTGAAGCGATCTCGGTAACAGATAACAATATGGGCGGGGGATTCGTGCCAGAGGACGAGAAGAAAGCGGCCGAACAAGCACGACGACGTGAGAAGCGCAAAGCCTATTCTGAGGCCGCCAGCAATTACCACATGGCGATGGCGGACAGATACCTACAAGCGATCTGGCAGCCTTGGGTCGAATCATGCGCCGCTCCGGCTGGACCGCTGAAACCCGAAGATTCGCCGGCGACTCAGGTTAAGCCCGATAGTTGACCACCGACCAACGCGCTGTTAGCCCAGTACCGGAATTCGGAACGGGGAATTCGGCAGGTCACAGCGGACCGATTCGCGGTTTTCGCCAGGGACGATTCTTACCCAATGACATCCCCCTCACCATTGAGGATTGCCTCGGCTGCGGAAATTGCCTCGCTTACCGGATTTTTGAGCAAAAAATGGACTGCCCCCCTCACCTTGCGAAGGGTTCTTGGTTAGGCTCGAAGTCGGCCGCGCGGCAAAAGTCGTGCCGGTCTGAGCGGCGGTCGGCTGGCGAGGGCGGGGATTTCCTCTGCGAACCGGTTGCCCCCCAGCAGTTTGAACTGCCGGCCAATCGATCCTCCTGAGCGAGTGCACCGTGTCGAAACGTAAAACCCTGATCGTGGCAACGTTGGCGCTCGTCGCCGGGCTGGGCGTGTACTTCGGCCTGGTTGTAGCCGGTGAGCGGAATCGTCCGAACCTCAAACCGCTGGCAGATCCCCCGGGGCCGGTGCGCGGCACGGCGGACGACCAGCCCGCCGCCGGCCAACACCCGCTCGATCCGGCCCTGCAAATCGCCCGTAAGTGTCTGGAGCACATCGAGACCGACATTCAGGATTACTCCGCCACGCTGATCAAGCGCGAACGGGTGGGGGACAAACTGGCGGACTCGGAGCAGCTTTTCGTCAGGATCCGCAACCGGCCGTTCAGCGTATACATCTACTTCAAAGCGCCTGAAAGCGTAAAAGGGCAGGAGGTCGTGTTCGTCGAGGAGCAGAACGACGGCAACATGGTTGTCCGCCCGGTCGGGCTGAAGCAGTTGCTGGGCATCGTCCGGCTCAAGCCCGACGGGCCGTTCGCGATGGCCGGTCAGCGCTATCCGATCACCGAAATCGGGATCTTGAATCTAACCCGGCGGTTGATCGCCTCGGCCGAGGAGGGCAAGAAATACGACGACTGCCAGGTGAAATTTCGTAAGGGCGCGAAGATCAATGGGCGTGCCTGCACTTGCATTGAAGTGGTCCATCCGACGCCCGAGCAGCATGCGCCATTCTACAAGGCCACGGTATTCATCGACGATGAATTGCAGATCCCGGTCCGCTATGCCGCCTACAACTGGCCCGCAACGCCAGGGGGCGAGCCGGAACTCATCGAGGAATACACGTACATCGACGTCAAGCTGAACAACGGCTTCACCGACGCCGACTTCGAGCTCAAATGAGCACTACTGCTCCCGCCAGCCGGCCGGCCGGCCCACGAAGGGATTGTTCGCGCTTCTCTTCGCCGATGGTGGTCGCAGGGCCATGCCCGGAAAGCACCAGCGTGTCGTCCGGCAGCGTAAACATTTTTTCGTGGATTCCCTCGGCCAGATCAGCGAAACTGCCGTCCGGAAAATCGGTGCGGCCGATGCTGCCGGCGAAGAGCACGTCGCCCCCCAACACGACCCAGGGGCTGCCGCCTTTCCAGAGGAATACCACGTGGCCGCTGGAATGGCCGGGAATTTCGCGAACTTCCAACCGGAAGCCGGCGGCCTCGAAGGTTTGGCCTTCGTCCAACAGAACATCGGCCGGGGGGCTGGTAATGGCCGCGCCAAAGGCGGCCGATAGGTTCAGCCAAGGGTCGGTCAGCTTCGGCGCGTCGCCGCGGCCGATCACCAGCGGCGCGTCCGGCCATAACTGCTTGAGCCGCGCATTGCCGCCAATGTGATCGCTGTGGCCGTGCGTAATCAGGATGGCCGCAGGTGCAAGCGTCTGGATTTCAAGCTGGCAACGATCTTGTCGGGTTCCAAACCGGGGTCGATCACCAGGCAATCTTCGCGACCGGGCATGCTGGCAATGTAAGTGTTCTCTTCGAACGGGGCGGAAACGATGGCCTGGAAGTGTTTCTCGGCGGACAGCGTCACGAAAGTCGGCCTCCCCTGAAATCCGGGATCAGAGTAAAGTTAGAGAGCTTGTAACGGATTGGAGCACGGCGAGCGTCAAAAGACTCCGGCTGTGCCAAGCAATGTAATTATGGCGGGGCGGCTGGGCGATAAAAGACCCTGTGATGCCCCGAGCCGAATTGCACTCTCGGAATCGGACAGCCGATGCCGCCGGTCGTTTGGCGTTGTGCTGGTTCGCTCGTGGTCAACAACGGACGTGGAGAGCGCGTAATGACCTATCGTAAATCGATGCTTTTAATCGGCCTCGTGGTGCTGGTCGGAATCGTGGGCTACGTGGGGGCGCAGTCCCCGGTCGAGCGAACTCGCACGGATCGCGATTCGCTGCCCCAGCCGATTCACCGCGTGGCCCACAAGTCGACCGACGAGCCCGAGGCCAAGACCGGCGAGCATCCGCTGGAACCGGCCCTGGAAATCGCCCATAAGTGCCTGACGAACATCCAGACCAACATTCAGGACTATTCCGCCACCATGGTCAAGCGTGAGCGGATCGACGGCAAGCTGGCCGATACGGAATACCTGTTCGTCAAGATCCGCCATCAGCCGTTCAGTGCCTACACGTACTTCAAAGCCGCCCGAGAACCTCAAGGGGCAGGAAGCGATGTACGTCGAGGGCAAAAACGACGGCAACATGCTGGCCCATGGCGTGGGCATCAAGAAGCTGGTCGGCACCGTAAGTCTCAAGCCGGACGGCCCGATGGCCATGCAAGGCCAGCGTTATCCGATCACCGAAATCGGGATTTTGAACCTGACCAAGCGGTTGATCGAAGTGGCCGAAGAAGACAAACAATACGGCGAGTGCGAGGTGAAGTTCTACAAGGGAGCAAAAATCAACAAGCGACCCTGCACCTGCATCGAGGTGGTCCATCCGACGCCGCGGCGGAACTTCCGCTTCCACAAGGCTTTAGTGTTCATCGACGATGAGTTGAACATTCCGGTCCGCTACGAGGCCTACGAATGGCCCAGCGCTCCTGGGGGTCAGCCGCCGCTGTTGGAACAGTACACCTACGTCGACATCAAACTGAACAACGGGTTCACCGACGCCGACTTCGACGTGCACAATCCGAGCTACGGCTTTCCCTGATCGGCTGCCAGCTGAGCATTCAAACCCCGACCTCGCGACGCGCTCTCCCTGGAAGAGCGCGACGCGAGGTCATCGTGTTTTTTGGCGGCAGCCAGGGGTTTTTCGGGAGAAGAAACCCCCTTACTCGAACGTGCCCTGCAAAAACCAGCGGCCGTCGTGCAGGCGGCGAAACAGCCAAAACCGCTGGCCGGCGGCAGTCTCGACGCGGTAGTAATCGCGCCGCACGCAAGCGGTTCGCCACCAGCCGGTCTCGATCCGCTCCGGCCCCCAAAAATAGGCCACCTGCTCCTCGCCCCCCGACCAGCCAAACCGCAGCGGCGGACCGTCGGGCGCAACGGCCAGGACCGACAACTCGACGGGCGGCATGTACAGCCGCAGCGGCCGCTCGCCGGGGGCAAAAGCCCCGCGAGCCAGGGGCGATTTCCGCTTTGGCAGCGGTGGGCTTCGTTTCGCGCTGGGTTGCTGCCCGGCCTGACCCAGCGGCAGGTATTGGCAGGCATGTTCCGGCTGCGCGTCGGGCAAGGATTTCGCGCCAGAACGGCCAAGCGGCCCAACCGGCTCGTCAAGCGGTCGACCAGATCGGCCAAATCCCTGGGACGGCTGCGATCGGGCTGGGCGTCGAACAATTCCCGCTGTTTCAGATCGAGCAAACCCGAGGCAACCACCGTCAGACGCACGGCCGTAACCGGCCAGCGGAGCCAGATCGACTCCAGCCGCAAACGAAGCAGATCGAGCAAGTGTTCGACCGCGGCACTCGCGCGAAACAACCCCAGCGGCAAATGCCGCGGCCCTTCCTCCTGGCACTCCAGGCGGCAAACCATTTCGAGCACTCCCTTGCGCTGGCCGGCCAAGGGCTCGATCACGCGAGGCAGCAATTGCCGCCAAACGGTTTCGATCACGTCGCGCCGATCGGTGGGATGCTCGAAGACCCACTCCGCTTCGAACTCGCCGGGCACGTGCTGAGCCTGGATGACCTCCTCCACCCTGCCGCAGGCCTGATCCAGCCGCCGGACCAGTTCGGGCCCGAAACGGCTGTGCAGGCTCGATCGCGGCAATCGGCCGAGCTGGCCGATGGATTCGAGGCCCAACTGACCCAATAGCGCCAGCGTTTCCGGCGGCAGCCGCAGCGCGGCAATCGGCAAGTCGGCGACCAGTGCCTGCGTTTCTCCCGCCGGAACGAGCCGGCAGCGGGCAGCCGCCACATGCGCCACCGCCCAGGCGGCGCCCACCGTATCGGCCACCGCCACGTGCGCCGCGAAACCGCGCTCGGCCAGCAGGTCGGCCAACTGGGCGGCAAGGGCCGCTTCGCCGCCGAACAGCACCGCCAGGCCGCTGATGTCCAACAGCAGGCCGTCGGGGTGCTCGGCTTCTTCCAGCCCGACGATGGGGCTGAAGCGCTGACACGCCGCGGCCAATTGGGCCAGCGCCAAGCGATCGGCCAGCGGATCGTGGGCCTCGAGGTGCAAGGGCCGATCGTCTGCCGATTGCGGCTGGCGAAGCAACGAAAATTCGTGCAAAGCCAGGGCTTCGGCCAGCGGCATGCCGGGCCGGATGCCCCCCATCCCGCGAAATGCCGGGCGGCGCAGTTCCCCGCCGCCTTGTCGCTGGGAATGACTGGGTCGCTGGGAATGACTGGGTCGCTGCGAATGACTGGGTCGCCGGGGCGGGTTGGGTCGCCGGAACGAGTTGGCTGGGCTCTCTTGAGCGGCGGCCTGTTGCAGCGGCCCTAAACGGGGCGCATAAGCCGTGACCTTCAGGCCTCCGCCGCGGGATTGAACCTCGTAGAGCAGGACAGGCCCGTCTCTAAGCTCTGCGCGAGCGGCGGCGAGTCTCTGGAGCGGCCACTGAGGGAGCCAGATGCACAGGATCCGCTTGCCGGGTTTCATGCAAAGTACCCGTCCGTTCATCGAGTTCCACTTGGACCACCGCCCCCTCGCTGGCCCCCCGGACGCGCAAGATCTCGAGTTGCCAACGGCGGCCCGCGCGACGCCGCGGCTTCGCCCGCGGCCAGGCTTCCCCAGTCGACGCCGCCCCAGCCAGCGCTGCCACCGCCGGCACTGCCCGGGGCACGACCAGCAGCCGCAGCTCGGCCCAGGAGGGCTGAGAGCGAATCGAACTGGGACGGAGCAAAAAACCCAATCCTTGACCGGCCTCCGCCGCCAATTGCAGCCGGCGAAAGGTGTGCTCGTCCCAATCGCCGGGCCAGGCCAGCACGGCCCCCACGGCGGGCGAACGCAGCAACTGGTCGAGGGCCCAGGCGTCGTCGCAGCGCCGCGGCGGACGCACGATCAGCAGACTTTCCAGATCGATGCCGAGCGCCGCGGCCGCCGGCGGATAGAACCAGCGCCTGGGCGTCGAGCACGGCCAGCACGCCCCCCTGCGCGGCACGCCTCACGGGCGGCAATCCAGGCCAGCGTGGCGGCCCCGCTCCCCGCTCCCGCAGCCAGCCATTCCACGAGCGTACCCCGCCGCAAACCGGCTCCCGGCAGCAGTCGATCGAGCGCCGGGCAGCCCGTCGTGACCGTCTCGTCCGAGGTGCGATGGTGCAGGCCCTCAATGCGGCGGACCTCGGCCGTGAGCCGCTCGAGGATGTCGGCGCTGGTGCCTCCTGAAATCGGTTTGCGCATGCTTGGCCCTCCGGTCGCATTAGTGTACATGCGTATCCTAATGCTAGCAACCAAGCGAAGCCAAGGGCATTCCGTCAGTCCCAGGGGCTCGTATGCACCGTCTGGGTAGCGCGATCGGGCGCCGACTGTTCGGGCCTCCTCTTCCGCCAGCCGGACCGGCTTGGCGATCCGCACCTGCCGGACTTCGGCGACCACCGCCGGCAGGTTCAGCAGCAAGACCAAAGCGGCCGCCACGGGCAGGGCAATCATCAGCACGCCGATCTCGGGGGGCCGCGCCTTATACGGATTGGCCAATTCCTCCATGGTCCACAGCGGATTGGTGATTTGCAGCAGCGAGTAGCCCGTATTCTGCAGGCTGTCCGACGACATCTGAATCACCAAGGGGATTCCGCGCCGGCCGCGACCAGCAGCAGGTTGAGTCCCACGCGCAGCACGACTCCCACCCCCTCCGGGGGAACGTTCCGCACGGCACTCAGCAGCAGCTTGCCCAAGCCGAGGTAAATCACCAGGTAACACAGCCCCACCAAGCCGGCGCAAAAAACGCTATCCACCGGAGTCCAGAGCGGCCGACCGGGACTTTCCAGGCAGAATCGTACGGCAATTTGCGCCAGCAGGGCCACGGTGAGGAAATTGGCGATGGCGAAAACATAGCCCGTCCCCGCCCCGGGATTGAACCAGGTCAAGAGTGCCCGGCCCAGAAAGCTCTGCGGCAAGTCGCGTTTGACGCGCGGCGAGAGCCGCTCGGGCTCGCCGGTCAGAAACGTGCCCATCGCATACCAGTGCAGGCCGGAGCAGAGCAGCACGAACATCACGATCTCGACCCGACGTTCATTTTCCAGCCAGACATAGGCCATCCAGCCGCAGAACAGCGCTTGCTGAACAACCATCACAATCCGCAGGGCCGACGATCGGTTGCTGCTGGCAAAGCTCAGTTGGGCGGCGGCCGCCAGGTACAGCAGCACGAAGTAGCTCGCATAACCCGTCAGCAGTGCCGCATTCGCGATGAAAAACTGTTCGAGCTCGACGGCCGGCATGCCACGCAAGCTCTCCTGCACCATCGCGCAACCAAAAAGGAACAAACCACCCAAGGCCAGGACCAGCATCACCGAAGCCACGACCTGCCGATAGCGCTCCATGGCGCACGTGGCCAGCAGCAGTCCGATGAGCGACAGCCCGAGCGAAGCCAGCGTGGTGTAAACCACCAGCATCAGGATCGTCAGAATGTCGACGCCGCGCAGCAGATACGTGAAGGCAATGCAGGGCGAGATCGCCGACAGGAACACGAGAATCTGCAAGAAGCTCGTGGCCAACTTGCCGCCGATGATTTGCCGGGCTTTGAGCGCGGTGATCGACAGCAACTCGTACGTATGGTCTTCCAACTCGCCAGCCAGCGAACGAAACGCGCTGTAGGGCACGACGATCACCAGCGCAAACAGCAGGATCACGGCATAGCCGAACAACAATCCCGGGCCGTGCGCCGCGTAATAAACCTGCGGACCGATCAAGGCGATCCCCAAGAACGACCAGCCCCAGGACGCACCCAGCACCAGCGCAAAGGTCACCGTGAATTGCCGGCTCTTGAGCGCCTGCCGGGCTTCTTTGATCAGGATCGGGTTGAGGTGCTCTCCGCCGCGCTCGAGCAAGCGTTCGAAGCGGGCCCAGGAGCGGGCCGCGCGATGGCCGGCTGGCCCCAAGGCCAGAGAATCCGCGATGGCCGCCGGGCCGTCGGCCGGGGGCACGTCGTCCAATGCCGTCATTGCACGCGCCCCTCGGTGACTTGCATGAACACGTCCTCCAGGCTCTTGGCTCGACTGCCGAACGCCGCCAGGCGAAATCCGGCGAGTACCAACTGCCGGAGCAATTCGGCTTCGTCGGCTTCGCTGCCGTCGTGCAGAAAACGGGCCGTGTCGCCGCTGATCTCGATGGCACTGATCTCGATTGCACGAACTTCGATTGAGCCGATCTCGAGGGCGCCCCTTTCCACGGCGCCCGCGTCGACGGCACTGAGGCCGCTGCGGTCGGCCAGCCAGCCGGCCAAGCCGGCGGTGCCGCCCAGGATGCGCAGTTCGACGGTGCGCTGCGGTTGGTGACCCTTCTGGATTTCGTCCACCGTGCCCACGGCCAGGAGATGTCCTTGTTCGATGATTCCGACCGTGTGGCACATTTCGGCCAGTTCGGTCAGGATGTGCGAGCTGACCAGGACCGCCTTGCCTTCGGCGGCCAGTTCGCCGATCATCTCGCGCAACTGGATCCGGGCTCTTGGGTCGAGGCCGGCCGCCGGCTCATCGAGCACCAAGACGGCCGGATCGTGAATCATCGTTCGCCCCAGGCACAGCCTTTGCTTCATGCCCTTGGAGAGCCCGTCGATCGGCTTTTCGGCCAGGCCGTCCAGCTTGGTAAAACTCATCACGCGGCGCAGCGCGCAGCCGCTCGGCCCCCATCAATCCGTAAGCCCGGGCGTAGAAGTCCAGGTATTCGTGGACATTGATGTTGGGCGCCGTGCCGAAATAGTCGGGCATGAACCCCAATCGGGTGCGCACGCGGTCGGGATCGTTGACCACCGAAAAGCCGTCGATGAAGGCGTCGCCGGTGGTGGGCGCGTCGAGCGTGGCCAGGATCCGCATGCTGGTCGTTTTGCCGGCACCGTTGGGCCCGATGTAGCCGAAGACCTGCCCGCGCTGGACGCTGAAAGAAATATCATCGACGGCCTTGGTGCGGCCGAAATGGCGATGCAATTGCCGCAGTTCGATCAAGGGATGCGAGGCGACCATCGGGGGTTCACCATTTTCCTTCGATGACGTGCAGGCTGCCTTCTTCCTGGGCGCCGGCCACGCCGACCATCCACGGATCGGCACTCTCCACAATAGCCAGATACGTTCCCGGCGACAAACCGGCCGACGGTCCGCTCCCCGTGTGCTCGCATTGCCGCAGGCTTTGGTCGAGCAGCGACGTTCCGGGGCTGATCGCCCGGCGCGCTGGCGAAAAGTAGATGGGGCGATTCATTCCCAACAGCGGCGTGGTGGTTGGCGGTCCGATCGCTTCGCCGACGCGGCGCTTGGTCAGCGCTGCGATGAAGGCGGCCGGGAATTGCGGCTTTGCGCCGGCAGTCGAGCCGGCTGGCAACGGGTCGACCACCGTGGTCTGGCCAACGGCCAGGTCGGTCAGGTGATACAGCGCGCCGGAGCGATCGGCGATCACGAGTTGAACGACTTTGTTTTCCAGCCGGTTCGCGACCTGGAGCGAGTTTTTTTCCGTCCTGATTTCCAGCCGCTGTTTTTCGGGCCCCGAGCGAACCACCAGGAATTGCGTGAGCGTCCGGGCCGGCAGCCAGCCGCGCGTGAGGTGCTGCTGGTCGTCCAAGGCAGTCGTGCAGCGATGATAGCCGCCGGAATTGGGGCCGCTTTCATATTCGAAGGGAAAGACCGCGGTGTCTCGCGGGAACGTCAGTCCGCCGTAGGGGGCCAGGCCGGCATAGTACGACAAGCGCGCACCAGCTGACGGCCTGGCCGCTGCGCTGGTCGAGCAGCGTGAAAGACCGGGCCCGCAAGCGAGTCCCCAATCCGTCGCAGATGAGTGCGTAGCTCAAGAGCGCGGCGGTCACCAGCGCCGCGCTGGCCGGCACGATGAACAACAGGAAATGCAGCCGGCGCAACCGCCGCAGCAGAAAGTAATTGACCGGCCCAATCGAGATGACGAACAACGTGATCAGCACCCGATAGGCATTGACCGGCGGCAGTCCCACGCCGGGGATCATCAGGTTCCAGAAGTCGTGGTTGCCGCCTCCGAAAGAAATGCCGTGTCGCTGGGCCCAAGAGTACCGCGTGGGCCCCAAGGTGGCCCGAATCCAATGCCATTCGTTGAGCCGATCGGATAGCGCCGGATCGGTTGTCGCCGGAAAGGGATCGCTCGCCGTCCAGGCCACGACGCGTCCCAGCCGAAAAGCGCGCCAGCGAAAGGGTCGTCCGCCTTGGGCCGCTTGGCGCGCCGCGAATTTCTTCAGCGTCCCCAAGTCCTGCGGGGGGGCAGGGTCATCCTCCAGCAGTTCGTCGGCTACGACCATCGGATCAAAGGCAGTCGCGTTTAAATCCGTCAGCAGCGCGGAGTCGCAATCGGCCCAGGCATCGTCCCCTGGCCCCACATCCCCCGCGGCAGCCGGCAGGCGATCTCCCAGCAGGCCGTCGATGTCGACCAGCCGCTCGAATCGCTCGCCGGCATCATAGATGCACAGATTGCCACCCGCCGCGGTCCAATCGCGCACCGCCCGCCAGGCCCGCGGCGCAGCTTGAGCCATCAAAGCCAATTCGTCGCAGGACATCGTCACGAAGTCCAGGGCCGTCAGGTCGAGCCACTCCTGCGGCATTTCCGCGACCGTGCGGTCGATCAATAGTTGTTGAGTCGTCTGCGCGCCGGGGGTTTGCGTCAACTTGCCGAAAAAAGCCTCCAGGTCGACGGGCGGCGAGGCTTCGCTGACATGCAGTAGCGCCGCTTCGCCGATGCCTGGCTGATTGGAAAAGGGCGTGAAATAATCCGCCGACAACTCGTCGATCTTCCGGCCATCCTCGGTCGTCGTCACCGACAACACGAACCCATTGCCAAACTGCGGCACGGGAATGACGATGTTCGCCGCGCTCGTGCCGGCCGGCAGTTCAAGGTTTGCCGAGACGGCATACGACTCGAGTCCATACCCGTCGGTTTTCAACGTGATGGTCAGGGTGCGGTCGCCGATCGGCGGCGGCGTGCATTTTGCCGTGACCGAAACGGGACGGTAACCGTCGGTGTCGACCCAGTTCGTATCGATTTGCAGCATCAGGCCGGTTTTAGTCGGCTTGCCCGTGCCGGGCAGTGTCGAGACGACTCGGGTGACTGCCAGGGCGGCCGAATCGCCAAATGCCAGCGCTGCCGCGACGATCAGCCAGGCGATTTGTGACCGCCCGAAGTCCAGCGCCCACGGCGGCGGTGCGATCCTATGTGGTTTTGGTTCAGGCTGGAATTTCATAAGAAATCGCGTCCGCGGAATCGTCCGGATGCGCAAGCGAGTTGTCGATCATTGCTGGACAGCATTCGATTCGGTCGCTGCGCGAACCGGGCCCCTGTCAAGCTGAGCGGCACCACTCCGCGCAGCGCCAGCCAAGCGTCGACCCTGCCAGCGATCCGCCGCGACACTGAACAGCCACACCAGCCAGAACACGACTCCATGCACGATCATCGTTGCCAGCAACAGCAACAGAAATGCCGCGAGCGCAATGGCCCAGACCCGCCCTTGCCCGGCAAACGAAAGAATCAGCGAAATGCCGGCGCAAAGCGTGATGACCGCCATCAGCATGCGCAAGGAGAATTGGCGAATGAACATAGGTTGATTGTCCCATAGCCGATTGGCATTTCAAGCAATTTGCCTCATCGCCAGCCAGGCAGTAGGATGAGCGGCGTAAGAACCTGCCAAAAGCGAGCCGCACGCACGCCCACAATTGACCATCCGCCACGAATTCTTTACCGCCCTGGGAACCATCACCGACGGGCCGTGCCAGGCCAGCGCCACCGCGGGCCGACTGGGTCTGGACCGCGGGATTTGTTGACCCGCGTTCGACGAATAACGTTTGCTCCCCCAATCACGAAAGGCACGCACATGGAACCGCAACTGCACTCGCGGCGGGCGTTTACCCAGCAGGCCCTCGGATCGCTATTGACCTTTTCGCTGCTGGAGACGTTGGTCCGCCACGACTTGCTGGCCGGCGAAGCCAAACCGCTGACGGCCCGTTGGCTTTCGGACGTGAACCAGTTGGGGCTGGACCTCAAAGGCCAAAAGATCGAACAGCCGGTTTGGCAAAAAAAGATCGAAGAATTGCTGGGCCAGGTCGAACTGGCCGACCTGCTGGCGCTGATCGATTTCGATCGGCTGGCAAGCGGCGCGTCGCTGGCCGATCGCGGCGAGCGGAGCATCCGCTTTTCATTTCCCAAGGTCGAGGGCGTGCCGTCCGACCTGAGCTTCGGCAAGCAAATCTTCGGCGCTCAAGAAGGGTTGTTCGGTCGTTCCGCACGGCCACAACAACATGGCCACGGCCTTCATTATCCTCAAGGGGGACTTGCGCGGCCGGCACTACGACCGCGTCCAGGACGAGGAAAGCCACATGCTGATCAAACCGACGATCGATCGAAAGTTCACGCCTGGCGAGTTTTCGACCGTCTCCGACTACCGCGACAACGTCCACTGGTTCACCGCGCTCAACGAGCCGGCCTACATCTTCAATCTGCATCTGATGGACGTCGTCAAACCGGGCACCAAGCTGCAAACCGGCCGCGTTTACGTCGACCCCGAAGGTGAAAAGATCGAGGGCGGCCTGACCCGGCGCGGCTGATCAGCTACGAGCAAGCGCACCAGATGTACGGCTAAAGACCGAAGACGCGGCGATCGGCGATTTGCGCGTTCCAGCAAGCGCCAGTCGGTCGTCCGCCTCCCCCCGCGCAATCTGATTGCCACGCGCATCGGCTGCGGAAATTCGGCGTGCCAACAAACAGTCGCAGCGCACGCCTAATCGGCACGCGCATTGCACACAACGAAGGATCGCATCTTAACACGGAGGAACGCATCGATGGATTCGGCAATCTCAAGGTTCGCGGCCTGGGCCAGCGCGCCCGTCTTGCTGCTGCTCAGCCCGGCGCTGGTGTACGCGCAGGCGCGCGTGCAAGCCGAGGCGATTGCCGGCAAGCCGTTCGGCGTCGGCGTCATCACGGTTCAAGCTCCGCTGGGGCAGCGGCCGCTGGGCGAGCCGGGCGAGGGGCAGGTCTCGCTGGAGGAACGGGCCGGCCGCGCAGTTCTATCCGGCGTATGAAGCTCGGCCGGCCGGGCAATTGGTGCGCAACTTGTTGGGCACGCGGCGAAAGCTGACGGTCTACTTCCTGTTCACCGGCGACGCGCCGCTCGACCTGACGCTCTATGCGCCCGGCCCCCTGCGTCAAACGGTCACGCCCCGGCCGGGCAACGTCCAGCAACTGTTTGCCGCCTGGTGGCGCGAATTCTCTCGCGTCGATTCGTCCGACCCCTATCCGCAATTTCACAATTACCTGACCGCCACGCTGTCCCGCCGGCTGGGCATTCCGCCCACGCGCGGTCCGTCGCTGGCCTCGTTGACCGGTGGTTTCTCCGGGCAATTGAGCCTGCTGTCCGGCGGCCAGTCCACGCGCCAGGCCATCGCCGAGCAGATTCTGCTCTCCGGCAGCGATGTGGACGAGCCGCTGGATGTCGATTTGCCGCTCCCGCCAGCGAGCGCAGCGGCGGCCGAAGAAATCGCCCCCGCCGGCCCGCAGCCGACCATCGAACCGATGGCCCTGCGCGTGCCACAGGAATGCTTATACGTGCGACCGGCTCGTTCACGAATTTCCTTTGGTTTCAGCATCGGCTCGACGCCTGGGGCGGGGACATACGCAACCTGATCTCGGAGCAGGCCGTCGATTACGGCCTGAACGATCGCTTCCAGCGACAGATCGGACTGAAGGAATCGGCGCTGGCTCCCGTGGTCGGGCCGGCCGTTATCGCCGACGTGGCAATCATCGGCACCGATACGTTTCAGCGCGACGGCGCAGCGATGGGCATCCTGTTTCAGGCCCGCAACAACCTGCTCTTGGCCACTGACTTGCAGCGGCAACGGGCCGAGGCTCTGAAAGCGAACCCCGGCGCGAGCGAAGAAAAACTGATGATCGCCGGGCGCCAGGTCTCGCTGATCTCCACGCCCGACAATGCCCTGCGCTCGTTTTACGTGGCCGACGGCGACTTTCATCTGGTTGCCACAAGCCGCGCGATTGTCGAGCGGTTTCTGGAAACCGGCGCCACGGACAAAGACCATCCAGCCGGACGGACTTCGCTCGGCGCTTCGGCCGAGTTCCGACTGGCCCGCGCGAACTTGCCGCTGGAGCGCGACGACACGGTGTTCGTCTATCTGTCGCGGGCTTTCTTCCGCAACCTGATGGGCCCGCGCTACCAGGTCGAAATCCTCCGCCGCTTGCGATCTTCGGTTGAAATGGAGTTGGTGCAGCTGGCGCAGTTGATGGCCCGCAGCGAGGGGCGTCCGGCGGGCACCATCGACGAGTTGATCGCTGCCAACGCGCTGCCGGCCTGGTTTGGCCGCCGTGCCGACGGCAGCCGGCTGACGCTCGCGGATGGCGTGCTGGTCGACAGCCTGCGCGGAGTGCGCGGTGGTTTCATCCCGATTCCCGACATGCCGCTGAAGCGGATCACGCGCAGCGAGCGTGCGGCCTACGACAAGACGGTTGCCGACGCCGCCGGTTCGTGGGGTGATCTGGATCCGGTGTTCGTGGGCATCCGCCGCTCCGACAGCCAGCGGCCGGGCCTGGAACACTTGACGCTCGACGTCCAAGCCGCTCCGCTCGGTCCGCAAAACTACGCCAGGCTGGCCAAGTGGCTAGGCCCGGCCGCCGAGCAGCGGCTCGCGCCGATGTCGGGCAATCTGGTCGATATTCAGGCCTCGCTGCGCGGTGGAAGTTTGGCGCAAACGGGTGACCATTACCTGTTTTTCGGCCTGCAGGATTCAGTGACCGCCGACCTGGGCGGGGGCGATCGTCCGCTGCTGGGCGTCTTGAAGATGATCACCGGCCAATCTCCGCTCCGCGGCTACTTGGGCGCGTGGCCCCAGCCGGGCCTGCTGTCGCTGGTCGGTGGCGCGTCGGACATCCCGCCCGACGCCGCCGGCTATTCGCGGCTGCGGACCGGGGTCTGGCGGCGCATCGTCCAGCAATTCACCGTGCTGTCGTTCCATCGCGAAGTGCTGGAACAAATCACCCCGCAACTGCGGTTCGAGCCGTCGGCGAATCCCGCGCAACTGCGCCGCCACCTGGCAGATCTGCAAGGGACGAACCTGGCACAGTGGGTCAATCAGCAAGGCTATAAACACGCCTATCGGATGTCGCTGGGCAACACCCACGTGACGTCGCTGCTCGCCGAGCAATTTCGCGTTGCTCCCGGCGAAAGCCTGGCCAGCGCCGAGAAAGTGCTGGACGCCCAACTCATCGATCCGCTGGGCGGTAAGTACGAGTTGGCCGCCAGTCAAAGCGGCGCGCAGGAGTGGCGGTCAACGAAACTGGCGGCCGGCGCGCCGGCGAATTACCAGTTTCCGGCCCTCACCTGGATTCGTGGCTTGGATCTGGAAGGACGCCTGAGCGAAGGGCAAGTCATCCTGCACGCCGAGGTCGACATGCCGATCGAAGTCGTCGGGCCGGCCCAGCCTGGCGATGGCAAATCAAACGCAGTCCGGCCGCAGCCTGCGCTGCCCAAGCCCGCCGCGCAGGTACCGGCCCCGCCCAAACCGGGCCCGCCGGCCCCCGACCGACCGGTTCGAGCCAAGGAGTTTTGAACCGCGTGCCGGGGTCGATTGCTTTAAGCCCGCCGGCCGGTGGCAGGTTGGCTCTTTTCCCGTCGGGAGCCCTGGTTGCGGTCTCAAAACCCGACATCCATAATCAACGTTCGCTGCGGCCTTTGCCCGAGCCGTTCGGTGTTCCACGCACCCCCTCGAAGAAATCCAGTTACGATGATCGCTCGCCTTCTCTGCGCCGCTCAATTCACTCGCTCCCAGGCCATGGCCTGGTTGTGGTTCGCTTTGACGCTGGCTGGTCCCCTGCCGGCCGCCGATGTGATTCCGCACGCTCAGGACAAGCCGCCGGGCCCGGCACTCTCGCCCGCCGAAGCGATTGCCAAGATGACCGTGCCCGAGGGCTTCGCGGTCGAATTGGTCGCCAGCGAGCCCGACATCGTCAATCCGGTGGCGATGACCTTCGACGAACGGGGACGGATCTGGATCACCGAAAGCCTGGAATATCCGCGTCACGAGGCCGGACCGGGCCGCGACCGCATCAAGGTGCTGGAAGACACCGACGGCGACGGCCGCGCCGACAAGATCACGATCTTTGCCGAAGGCCTGAACATTCCCTCGGGCATCGCCGTCGGTCACGGCGGCGTGTGGGTCGCCAATGCGCCGGACATCCTGTTCTTGCAAGACACCGACGGCGACGGCCGCGCCGACAAGCAGGAGGTGGTCGTCACGGGTTTCGGCCGTCAGGACACGCACGAGTTGCCCAACTCGCTCACCTGGGGGCCCGACGGCTGGCTGTACGGTCTGAACGGCGTGTTCAACCACTGCCACGTCACAGCATCGCGGCCAGCCAGTTCGATTCACCTGCGCGCTGTTCCGCATCCATCCGAAGACGCGCGACTTCCAGCTGTTTGCGAAGGCACCAGCAACCCCTGGGGCGTGGCCTGGGACACCGAAGGCAGCGCCTTCGTCAGCGCCTGCGTCATCGACCACCTGTGGCATCTTGACCGAGACCGGCTACTACCAGCGCCAGGGCGGGCCGTATCCGCCCTTCACGTGGAAGCTCGGCTCGATCGTCAAGCACCGCCATCAGAAGGCGGCCTATTGCGGCATCCATTATTTCGACAGCGACGCCTATCCGGCCGAGTACCGCGACCAGCTCTACATGGGCAACATTCACGGCGGCTGCATCAACGTCGACGGGCTGGAGCGCGACGGCTCCACCTATTTGGGCGTCGAGTGCCCCGATTTTCTTACGGCCAACGATGCCTGGTTCATGCCGGTCGTGCAGAAAACCGGCCCGGATGGCTGCCTGTACATCCTCGACTGGTACGACCGCTATCACTGCTACCAGGACGCCGGGCGCGACCCGCAGGGCATCGACCGGCTCAAGGGCCGGCTCTATCGGGTCCGCTACCAGAATTCGCCGCGGGCCGCCGCCTTCGATCTGGCGACGGAAAGCGACGAACAGTTGATCGAGCGGTTGCACAGCCCGAACGTCTACTATCGCGACATCGCCCAGCGCCTGCTCTGCGAGCGCAACGCGCCCGCCACGCGGCCCCGGCTGGAAAAGCTGATTCTCGACGACAACGCGCCGCGCAAGGCGCGGATGCACGCCCTGTGGGCACTGGTCGGCAGCGGGGCGCTCGATCCCGGCCTTCCACCAGCGGCTGCTCGCGCACGCCGACCCCGGTTTCCGCGCGTGGGGCGTGCGGGCGGCCGGCAACTACCACGAAGTCGATCCGGCCGTTTCCAGTCGGCTGCTGGCGCTCGTCGCCGATCCTGCGGCCGACGTGCGGCTGCAAGTGGCGATCGCGGCCCGCAAGCTCAAAGGTGTCGACGCGGCCGCCGTGCTGCTGCAGGCTCTGGCTCATAGCGGAGACGACAAGCTGATGCCGCACATCGCCTGGCAAAACCTGCAACCGCTGGTCGAAGACCAAGCCGACGAAATCTTGAGTGCGGTCGGCGCATCCGACGTGCGCAAAGCGCCGGGCGTCGAGGCGCTAATGCCGCTGCTGGTCGACCGCATGCTGGCCCGTAAAAATGTCGATCCGGCGCCGGTCGCCCGGTTGATCGAAATCCTGACTGCCGAGCCTGGCGCCGATTCGGCCGCCGCTCGCAGGGCCCTGGCCGTGCTGGCGAAAAAGGTGCAGACCCGCGAAATCGCCGGCGAGCGGCTGACCGCGCTCAAGAACTCGCTCGATCCTGTGTTGCAGCGGATTCATTCGGGCGACGCCGAGCAGCCGCTGTTTTTCGACGCCGCGCTGCTGGCCACCACGCTGGGCAATCCGGCCGGCAACGACGCGGTGCGCAAGGTGTACACCGGCACGAAGCAACCCACGGCGCTGCGGATGCAGGCCCTCGACGCCTTGATCGCGGCCCGCGATCCGGCCCTGCGCGAAGCGGTGACGGCGGTCCTGGGCGACCCGCAAGCCAATCCCCGCGAGCTGCGGGCTCAGACCCTTTCGTCGCTCGGGCGATTGGGGGCCGTTTGGGTCTCGAAGGTCGTGCTGGAAAAGTATCCCCAGCTCGAGCCGGAGCAGCAACCCAAGGCGATCGAATTGCTCACCGAGCGACGTGAGTGGGCCCACGACTTGCTCGACGCCATCGCGGCCAAGAGCATTCCGGCCACGGCGCTCAACGTGAACCAGGTTCGCACGCTGTTGTCCATCCGCGACGAAAAACTGGCCGAGAAGGTCCGCGCCCAATGGGGCTCGGTGCGCACCGAGCGCAACCCGCAGCGCGAACAAGTGATCGCCCAGGTCCGCGCATTCGTGCGGCAAAATCCCGGCAACCCGCAAGTGGGCCAGGAAGTCTTTCGCCGCGTCTGCGGCCAGTGCCACAAGATTTACGGCGAAGGGCAGGATGTCGGGCCGGATATCACTTCCAACGGCCGCAGCTCCTTCGAGCAGTTGCTCTCGAACGTGCTCGATCCCAGCCTGGTCATCGGAGCCGCTTATCAGGCCCGCACGGTCGTGACCGGCGATGGCCGCGTGCTGACCGGCCTGGCGACCGAAGACAACGATCAGCGGATCGTGCTCAAGACGCAAGGCGGCAAGCTGGAGACGGTGACCCGCGGCGACGTGGACGAAGTGAGCGTGAGCAAACTGTCGATGATGCCCGAAGAGCTGGAAAAACAAATCAAGCCGCAGGAGCTCGCCGACTTGTTCGCGTTCCTGCTGCTCGATAAACCGCCAACCGATCCGAGCGCCAAACAATTGCCGGACGCGAACGTCGCTGTGCCGCAGCAGACCGCGGATCCGGCCAAGTTCGACGAGATCCTGTCGCACGTGGCGCCCGGATTTTCCGTCCGCGAAGCGGGCGAGGGCGGGCTGGCTTTGCTCGCCGAACATCACGGCCGGTCGGGCGTCGTTCGCACCCATCCGATCAACCGCGACAAACCGTGCACGCTGCGCAGCACGATCGTCGTTCCCGCCGACAAGCAAACCCGGCTGCTCGTCAGCGCGTCGCACCATGCCGGCGGCGACTGGCGGCTGATCGTCAAAGGTAATGGCAAGGTGCTGCACGACTCGATCGTGGGGGCCAAGACCACGGCCGACGGCTGGGCCGACATCTCGGTCGATCTAACGCCGCTGGCCGGCCAGAAGGTCGACCTGGAACTGCAGAACATGGCCACCGACTGGGCGAACGAATTCGGCTATTGGGGCCGGGTCGACGTTGTCAGTCAGTAGCGGCTGAACCACATTTGTCCGCATTCAAGTCCGTCAACGCGACACACAACCGAAATGCCCGACTATCAACTGCCCACGATCTCCAAGCCGCCCAAGGCCAAGAAAAACCAGGTCCTGCTCGTCGCCAACGGCGATCTCAGGCACAGCGCCAATCGGCGCTGCTGGCCGGCCCAGCAGGCGATGGAAGAGCAACTCCGGCAGGCAGTGGACCGGGGCCGGTTACGAGCTCGTGCGGGCCCATCCCTACAAGTCGGACGAGGAGCACGGGTTCATCGGCTCGCAAAAAGAAGGGATGCAGGTCTTTGCCGGCATCGACCCGAGCGCCAGGCTGATCGTGGCCGAGGCCGTCTGGCAATACTCGCACCACGTGCTGCCCGGGCTGCTCTCGCACCAAGGGCCGATCCTCACCGTGGCCAACTGGTCGGGCACCTGGCCGGGGCTGGTGGGCATGCTCAACCTCAACGCCTCGCTCACCAAGGCCGGCAGCAAATACTCCACGCTCTGGAGCGAGGATTTCACCGACAAGCCGTTTCTGCGCAACCTGAATCGCTGGCTGGAAGGCGGCGCGGTCAAGCACAAAACCGATCACGTCGTCCCCTGGAAGCGACGTCAGCGTCGCGGCGGCCCCGAGCGCCGACTGGGCAAGCGCCTGGCCGAGCAACTGCGCCGCGAAAAAGCCATCATGGGCGTGTTCGACGAAGGCTGCATGGGCATGTTCAACGCCATCATTCCCGACGAACTGCTTGAACCCGACCGGCGTGTTCAAGGAACGGCTCAGCCAATCGGCCCTGTATTACGAAACCATGCAAACCGCCGACGACGAGGCGGCCGCCGTCCGCGACTGGATGGACGAGCGCGGCATGAAGCTTCGACACCGGGCCCGACCCGGCTGGAAAGACCTGACCGACGAGCAGATCCTGCTGCAATGCAAGATGTACATCGCCGCGCTGCGCATCGCCGACGATTTCGGCTGCCACACGATCGGCATCCAGTACCAGCAAGGACTCAAGGATCTGCTGCCGGCCAGCGACCTGGTCGAAGGCACGCTGAACAACGCCGACCGGCCGCCGGTCCGCAGCCGCGACGGCAGCCGTGTGCTGTACGACGGCCAGCCGCTGCCGCATTTCAACGAGGTCGACGAATGTGCGGGGCTGGACGGGCTGATGACCTATCGCGTCCACAAGGCCATGGGCCAGCCGGTCGAGAACACGCTGCACGATCTGCGCTGGGGCGATTTCGACCAATCGGGCACGGTGACGGACTACGTCTGGGTGCTGCTGATCAGCGGCGCCGTCGCCGCCGGCCCATTTCATCGGCGGCTGGGCCGGCGCCAGCAGCGAGCGCCAGCCGGCCGATGTACTTTCCCTCGGGCGGCGGCACGCTCAAGGGCATTTCCAAGCCGGGCGAAATCGTCTGGTCGCGAATCTTCATCGACGACGGCCGGCTGTGCATGGACCTGGGCCGCGCCGACGTCGTCGAGCTGCCGCCCGAGGAAACCCAGCGCCGCTGGCAAGCCACCACGCCGCAATGGCCGATCATGCACGCCGTCACGTACGGCGTGTCCCGCGACCAGATGATGGCCCGGCACAAGAGCAACCATATCCAAGTGGCCTACGCCAACAGCGCGGACGAGGCCGACAAGGCCCTGCTGGCCAAGGCGGCGATGGCCGCCGCGTTGGGCATGGAAGTTTCGCTGTGCGGCACGCGCAAGGACGGCGCGCCGTGGACGTAGGACAGAGGAGAAGGATGAAGGCGGAAGGATGAAGGATGAAGACCGGAGAACGGACCGTCTGCCTTTTTCTTCCGCCTTCATCCTTCCGCCTTCCGCCTTTATCCCCCCGCCTTCGCCTTGACAGGTTGAGCAGGGAGTGATAATTTTGCCTTGTTGGCTCGGTGGCAACAATCGTAAGTCGCTACGGGGCCGGAATTAAGACCGATTGCGGCCCCTCGGGCGGCAGCGGCATGCGGGGGATTAGCTCAATTGGGAGAGCGCTAGCATGGCATGCTAGAGGTCAGGGGTTCGACCCCCCTATCCTCCACATACTTGACCCGACTTGGCAGCAGCCAAGTCGGGTTTTTTCATGGACTTACGGAGATCGCTCCGCATGGCATCAACCGCCGAACAACGACTTAAGTATGATTTCAAGTATGATTTGGGCGTGTACGAAGTATGGTTTGGACCCAAATGCGAGTTGAACCCCTCTGCAACTCGGCGACCAATCTCGACAAAGTTGCCGGCCAATTCGTTATCACCGAGCCTCGCTACAAGCCTTGGAGATGGTGGAGAAATCCATGTCCGACAATTGGGTGATTTTGATTCCTGAAGACCCCCTCTTCGTGCCCGGCGAACCGCAGCAGCAGCAGGCGACTGAGCTACTACGAGCACTTTCGGCCGATGCGGATGAAATCACAGCCACGACTTCGGACGAGGTCCGATTCTTTGATTGTGGCGAAAACTTCGAGCGTATTTTGTGTCCGTCTTGCGGATGCGAAATCAATCTTGAGTGGTGGCAAGACAGAATGGGCGAGGACTTCGATCAGGGGTTCAAGTTGCTCACGTACTCAACCCCTTGCTGCCGGAAGGACCATACGCTCCACGAACTGCGATACGACTGGCCGCAAGGATTTGGTCGGTTCGCCCTCGAAACAATGAATTCAAGCATTGGGATGCTCGACGAATCGCAAGCGAGGGAATTCGAGACCATTCTGCACACAACGCTTCGAGTCATTCACCAGCACATTTGAGGATGGCCCAGGACTGGTCGACAGTGTTGATGGCAGGCCGAAACGTCATGCGTGCCTCCGACTTGATTTGGAATCGGGCGGCAACTGAAAACGGTGGCAATGCCCCCAGCCGTGGCGACATCGCATTGTCCGCTCTGCTTTCGGCTCACGGTCTCGCCATGAACGGTGGGGTGCTTCATGCGGCAGAATTGCTCACCGAGGATAACTTGAAAGCGGCCCTCGACGGCTACCGTTTCTTTGGCCTTGACGCCGTCGCAGAGTTGCTCGTTCGGGCACGCCACTTGGTGGGCGGGGGCGGCGAACTCGACGTCATCGAACACCAACTTGACGCCGAATACGAACAATATGTTCCGTGCGATTCGGAGCTATACGGTCGCTTCGAGCGGCACCTCCGAATGTGCCCGGCTGACTTTTCTCCGGTCTGAGGCACCCTCAACTGACTGGGTTCGTACAAGTATGGTTTTCAGTATGATTTGGCCGAGCATCGACCCGCTGTGCCGAGACGATGAAGCGGCGAGGTCACCCCCATTTTCTCGGGGGGTTTTGCAGTTTCGGCTCGTGGGTCGTATCGGTTTCCCCGCCTTTCCCTATCCTCCACTGACTCCAGGCCCTGTCGCAATGTGCATTGCGGCGGGGCTTTTTTCGTGCCCGGGGCGCTCGGGTCGGTTCCGAAGTGAACCCTGGAAATCCAGGCACCGAACGACTCGATCGAGTCGTTCACCACTATTAAGCCTGGATGAATTGCAGGGCCGGGCCTAATTCTCCTCAATGTCGATCGTGCCGTCATCGGCCACTTCGATCGTCTTGCCTTCGTACTTTTTCAGGAATTCGAGCGTCGCCTTCGTCACCTTGAACTTGGGCAGCGCATCGGCCTTGTTCGAATCGTTTGGCAATTGCTCGAAGTTGAGGTCCGAGAGGACGTCACACGTCGTGACCTGCTGCTCGGAGAGGTTGACCCTCGCGGCGACCAGGCCCAACGAGACGCAAGCCAGCAGCAGATAGACAAGTCGTTGCATCAGATTTTCCTTTTCAGGCTATGGGCTGAACCACGCGCTCGCTCCGTTCGACGTAGGGCAGTTCGACGCGCACGCAGGTTCCCTCGCTGGAGCTCCGGATACTGCTTTGGCCGCCCAGCAGTTTGGCACGTTCCTTGATTCCGCTGAGCCCGTGCACGCCGCGGGACACCTTGCTCAGGTCGAATCCCACTCCCCAGTCCCGGACCATTAGCCGCACGATTTTTTCGGTTCGGCTGAGGCTGATTTCGATCCTCGGACTGCCGCTGTGCTTGACGGCATTGAACAGCGCCTCTTGGGCGATGCGATACAAGGCCGATTCCAATTCCGGCATCAGGCGACCGATGTCGGGATCGGTGACGGCTTCGATTTCCGTGGCTGCCGTTCGGCTTTCGCTGGCCAGATATTCGATCGCCGCCACGATACCTTCATCGTCCAGCAAGGGGGGGCGAATGCCGTTCATCACCCGGCGACCGTCGGCGATGGCTTGCCGCAAGGCGATGACGGCCGGCTCATTATGTTCGGCATGGGAGCCGCCTTCCTTTGACCCCTTGTGGCTCTCCAAGTGCATCAGCGCCCCGGTCGTGTATTGAATGATGCCGTCATGGATGTCGTAAGCGATGATCCGCCGCTCGCGCTCTTG
Organism: uncultured Planctomycetia bacterium; assembly: GCA_963699445.1. Classification (GTDB taxonomy): domain Bacteria; phylum Planctomycetota; class Planctomycetia; order Pirellulales; family PALSA-1355; genus CAWCAX01. The sequence continues at coordinate 457,452 of CAVOTX010000005.1, read as the reverse complement.
CAGTTCGATGCTCTGCCGCAACAGGTCTTGCTCGGCCTTGAGCGCGTCTGCGGAGCCTTTGCGGGCCGTAATGTCCATCACCGTCCCGACGTGTCCGAGGACGCCGCCGCGCTCGTTTCTCAGCACGACCGCGGAACCCTCGACCCAGCGGATCTCGCCGCTCTTGTGCAGGTAGCGGTACTCCAGGCAGAACGGCTGGTTGTTCTGCACGCTGGCCGTCCACTGGTCCATGACTCGTTGGATATCCTCTGGGTGGACGTAGTTCGTCCAGCCCAAGCCGAGCGCGGCTTCGAATTGGGCTCCAGCGATTTCGCACCATTGATGATTGACGAACGTGCATGCGCCCCGCTTCATCGGCCAGGTAGATACCGACGGGAGCGTTGAGCGCCAGCAGGCGGAATCGTTCTTCCGCTGCACGCAGAGCGATTTCGATATGTTTCCGGGCGGTGATGTCGGCGCACACGCCCCGGACGCGAATCGGCTTACCGGCGGCATTGCAAACGAACTGGCCGACGCCCTCGATCCAGTGCGTGCTGCCGTCGGGCCAGGTCAGTCGATAGGCGAAAGGGCTGGCCGCACCTGTCTTCGTGGCGCCGGAAATCCACGCGCCGATGCGCCGTTCGGTCCGCGGCCGGAATATTGAGCAACGACTCGTGGACGGTGCCGTCGAATGTGCCCGGCGCAAAGCCGTGGATCGCCTCGTTCGTGGCCGACCAGGCCGCCTTTCCGCTGCGAATGTCCCAGTCGAAAGTTCCGAAGCGGCCGGCCGCCAATGCAAGCTCCAGCTGCTCATGCTCCTCGCGCAGTTTCTGTTCGATGGCCGTGCGCTCGTGAATTTCCTGCCTCAGCAGCAGTGCGTTGGTTTCGGCAGTCTGCCGGGCGGTTCGTTCCGAATGCGTCAGCAGTACGAGTGTCGTGCCCAGGACGAAGAACACCGCGACCACGCTCGGCAACGAATCGTCGACGCCGGACTGCATGTATGCGAGATACGACGTGGACAGCGAATGGTCGGCGATGTATCGCAGGTAATGGACATATGTGAGACAACACCCGCCGGCCACAAGCGCCAACCACGACGGCCCGAGCCCGCCGAACCGTCCGGTCACGATGATGGCCACGAGCACGAAACCCGTGAACGCTCGAATGCCGATCAGCGGCGTCACGGCAACCCACCATACCCCGCAGGCCAACAGCACGCATCCCAGCGCGAGCACGTAGCGAAAGAATTTCCGTTGCAAATCGTTGCTCATGGTTTTGGCTCAGATTGGGTCACAGTTCGGGTACTCGTCGATTTCGATCGGCTCTCACCAGATAATCGGAAAAAGACGCTTCGAAGACCAGGTCTGGGTTCGCGGCAAACCTTGGGCAAGCGGCATGGATACGCCGGTCGCAGCAGCGCGCAAGTCCATTGTACTTCGGTAACCGTAGATCGGCCCAGCCCTGGCTCCGCGGCAACTGCTATCCAACGGTTATCGCCAGATACATCTCAAAATTTCCCGTAAATCGCAGGACGATCGGCCGCACCGCGGGCTTGACCGTCACGCCCGGCGTCCGGCAGAATCGAGGCATGCCGCAAATCCCTACTTCGCCTACGGCAATTTCGAGCCTGCCCAGCCTGCGTCTCGGGCGCATCGAGCTCGATTTCCCGGTCGTCCAGGCGGCGCTCAGCGGCTATAGCGATTGGGCCATGCGCGTGATCGCCCGCCGGCTGGGTGCCCCCTATACGTTGTGCGAAGTGTTGCTCGACCAGTTCGTCATCCAGGTCAGCCGCGGCAAGAAGGCCGATCGCTACCTGCGCGTGACCGATGAAGAACACCCCGTCGGCGGCCAATTGATGGGCGCCAATCCGGAGGACTTCGCCCCGGCCGCCCGGCGGCTGGTGGCCGCGGGCTTCGATGTTGATCGACATCAACTTTGGCTGCCCGGTGAAGAAGGTGCTCGGCCGCTGCCGCGGCGGTTACCTGCTCAGCCAGGTGGAGACGGCCCTGGAGATCGTCGGCCGGGTGCGCGAGGCGGTGCCGGCCGAGATTCCCGTCACGGTCAAGATGCGCCGTGGATTGGACGACGGCGACGAGAGCCGGGAGAAGTTCTTTCGCATCTTCGACGGCGCCTTCGAGCGCGGCGTGGCGGCGATCACGGTCCACGGCCGCACCGTCGTGCAGCGCTACGTCGGGCCTAGCCGCTGGGATTTTCTCCGCGAAGTCAAACAGCACGCCGGCAGCCGGATGGTGCTGGGCAGCGGCGACTTGTTCACGCCCCAGGCCTGCCTGGACATGATTGCCCAAACCGGCGTCGACGGCGTCACGGCCGCCCGCGGCGCGATCGGCAATCCGTGGATTTTTTCGCAGGCCCGGGCGCTGGCCGCCGGCCTGCCGCTGCCCGACCCGCCGCGCGTCCGCGAGCAGCGGGCCGTGATTGCCGAGCATTATCGGCTGGCCACCGAACTGTACGGGCCGGAGCTCAGCGGCCGGCACATGCGCAAGTTCGGCATCAAGTACTCGCAATTGCATCCGGCGGGCCGGGCCTTACGTGATGCGTTTGTGGCCGTGACCAGCCCCGACGAGTGGCAAGCCGTGTTCGACCGCTATTACAGCGAAGACCTGCCTGGCCGGCACGCCGCGGTCGAGGTCGACGAAGCGGCCGAGTGCGAAGCCGGTTGAACTGATGAGCCGACGAAGGAAGGAGAAGGGGACAGGGGGATGACTGGGGATACGGGGGATGAAGCAAGGGAAGTTTTCATTCGCCGCAAAGACGCAACGAGGAAGAAACGAACCACGGAGGCGCAAAGGCACGGAGAGGAACGAAAGCGTGAGAAAACTCACCGCATAACGCCGTGCCGGCTGCGAGAATGTCAGCTTTACAGCCACGTGCTCTTATCGGCTGTTCTTCCTCGTCGTATCCGCGCGTATCTGCGTCCATCCGCGTTCATCTGCGGTTTTCCTATCCGCGATCGATTTGGCAAGACACCTGCGGTCCGTGTCGACCCGAGTGGTCAAGCCTTCAACCGTTGCACGTCTGGTCAAGAAGCGAGCGCAGCGGCAATCTCGCCCTGCACGTCCGCGTCGGTCTCGACGACCGAGCGTGTCAGGAGCATCTGCCGGGCTGGCGGCTGATCGAATCGGCCCAGCGCCCAGGCGGCCGCCCCGCGCACCAGCGGCTCTGCGTCGTGCAGGGCCCTTTCCAGCGCCGGCAGGGTGGCCGGATCGCGCCGATTGCCGAGCACGATGGCCGCATTGCGCAGCAAGCCCCTGCGCTTCGGACGCCAGAGCGGCGTGTGCCGGAAGCGAACGCGAAATCGCTCGTCGTCCAGGGCGAATAGCTCCGCCAGCTCGATCGGATTCATTCCCTCGCCGGGCGCAAGTTCCGCCAGGCTCGACGGCGGGGCGCGATGATTCCAAGGGCACACGTCCTGACACACGTCGCAGCCGAAGAGCCACTCGCCCACGCCGCTGCGCAGTTCGTGCGGGATCGGGCCGCGCAGCTCGATCGTCAGGTAGCTGATGCACTTGCGGGCGTCGAGCACATAGGCTTCGGTGAATGCGCCGGTCGGACACGCATCCAGACACGCCCGGCAGGTGCCGCAATGATCGGCCGCGTGCGGGGCGTCGGGCACAAGCTCGACGTCGGTCACCAGCGCGGCCAGAAAAAACCAGCTCCCGGCCTGCTTGTTCAAGAGCAGCGTGTTTTTGCCGATCCAGCCCAACCCGGCCAACTGGGCGAACTCGCGCTCCAGCAGCGGCGCCGTGTCGACCACTCCCCGCGCCCGGGCCTGCGGCACACGGCTGCGCAATTCGTCGACCAACCCGCTGAGCCGGGGGCGAATCAGATCGTGATAGTCGGCTCCCCAGGCGTAGCGCGACACTCGGCCCGCGGCCGCTTGCGGCGCTGCCGGCTCCGCCGCGGGCATTCCCGCCGGCATCAGCGCAGGTTCGCCCGCCGGTTCCATTGCCGGTACGCGCGCCGGTTCCAACGCGGGTACTCCGGCCGGGTCCACTGTGCGGTAATTGAGGCCCAGCATCACAATGCTGCGGGCACCGTCCAGCACCGAGTGCGGGTGTTCGTAGGCGTCGCGGCGATCCTCCAGGTACTGCATTTCTCCCGCGTAGCCGGCGGCCAGCCAGTCGACAAACCGGGGCCAGCCGGACGGTGTCACGGCCGCGCAGACGCCGACCAGATCGAAGCCCAACCGCCCGGCGGCGGCTTTCAATTCGGCGGTGAGCAGGGCAGCATCCATCAAGATTCGCCGGTCGCATCCTCGGGCTTGGCCACGACGGGCGAATAGGCTTGCAGCCGCGCACCGATCGGGTAACCTGACAAAACACCTTTCCACGATTCCCATTATGCCATCGGCCCTCCGATCCATGTATCGCAATCGATTGCTTCGCGGCGCGGGCCGCCTTGTTTGGCTGGGCCTGCTGCCGATCATCGCCGGCGGCTGCGGCCCGCGGCTGACATCGGCCGACCTGGGCACGATCGTACGTGAAATTCCCAAGGTGCCCGGCGCGGACAAGCCGTATCCGATGCCGCAATTGGACAAACCGGCCCCGGCCGTCGCCGAACCTGAGCCCGCGGCCGAGTCGGCGCCCGAGCCCGAGCCACAGCCAACGCACGATCCAGACCCATCCGACTCGACACCCGAATCCCAGGAGTAATCATCATGCGTCGGATCCCGCCCCTGAATGCGACGTGGCCGTCGATCCAGCCGGTCGCCCTGGCAATCCTGGCCCGATCCTGCCGAACTGGATTGCTGCTGGCGGCGTGCGTGCTGCTGCTGGCGACGGCCGCGGCGGCCGGCACGCTCGATTTCCGCCCGCAAGAGATCTCGAATCAACTGAGCGTCGGCTATGCCGTGCGCCTGCTCGACATGAACGACGACAAGCGGCCGGACATCGTCGTGGTCGACACCGAGCGGGTGATCTGGTTCGAGAATCCCGAGTGGAAGATGCACACGCTGATCCAGGGCGTCACCAAGCCCGACAACGTCTGCATCGCGCCCTACGACATCGACCGGGACGGCAAGGTCGACTTTGCCCTCGGCGCCGATTGGCGGCCGGCCGACACGCGCAATAGCGGCAGCCTGCAGTGGCTTTCGCGCGGCAAGACGGCCGACGAGCCCTGGACCGTGCATCCGATCGGCACCGAACCGACAATCCACCGCATTGCCTGGGCCGATTTCGACGGCGACGGGCGGCAGGCCCTCATCGTCGTGCCGCTGTTCGGCCGCGGCAGCAGCGGGCCGCTGTTCGCCGAACAGCCGCTGCGGATCCTGTCGTACGAAGTGCCGGCCGATCCGGGCGCGATGCCTGGGTGCCCACGGTCATCAACGAAGAACTGCACGTGGCCCACGGTTTCTCACCCACCGACCTGGACGACGACGGTAAACTGGACCTGCTGGTCGCCAGCTTCGAGGGCGTGAGCCTGCTCAAGCGGTCGAACGATGGAATGTGGAAGCGCTCGCTGATCGGCTCGGGCAACCAGCAGACGTCGCCCAATCGGGGCGCCAGCGAAATCAAGCGCGGCAAACTGGCCGGCGGAAAGAACTATCTGGCCACGATCGAACCGTGGCACGGTTTCCAGGTGGTGGTGTATCTGCCGCCCGATGCCGGCGCCGCAGCCCAGGCAGGGGGCGAACCGCCGCTTTGGTCGCGACATGTGCTCGACGAAAAGCTGCAATGGGGCCACACCGTCTGGTGCGCGAACCTGGACGACGATCCGGATGAAGAACTGGTGATCGGCGTGCGCGACAACAAAGACGATGCCGACCGCTCGGGCTTGCGGATCTACGATCCGGCTGATGGCGGGACCACCTGGAATCGGCAACTCGTCGAGCCGGGCTCCGTGGCGGTCGAAGACCTGGCCGTGGCCGATCTCGACGGCGACGGCAAGCTCGACGTGGTGACCGTCGGCCGCGCCACGAAGAACGTGCGGATCTACTGGAATCAAACCAAGTAGTCGTTTGGTGGCCCAACGGGCCTAAAGGCCCCGCTCCAGGATCGAGCGCCTCGCAAGACCCTGGTTACGCACGCCGCCAAGAAATGTCCAGCCTGAAAGCGTGGCAGATGTACGCCACAATCGTGACACCCCTATGTCCGTACTGCTTCGGAACCGCTTGCGGCCACCCGCCGACGGGGCTACCAAAGGCTTTGCCCGCCCGGGAGGGTCATGCTACAGTTCATTGGATGGCGGTCGCCGGGTATCCGGTCGGCGAGCATCCAGGAAAAGAGATCGCTCATCATGGCTATGATCGAAAACGATTGGAAGGCGATGGAGAACACCATCGCTCGTATGACGGCCGACGAAAAGCAACGTTTGCTAACGACCGTCGTGCGCACTTTGGCAGCCGAACGCGCCGCCGCCGCCCTGGCCGGCAAAGAGCAAACCTTGCAGGCACTGCTCGTCGAGATGTCGCAGTTGCCGGTGGCTCGCCCCGACGACGGTTTCTCGAATCGCGGCCACGACCTCCTGATCTATGGAGGTCGCAGGTGATCTTTGTGGACACGGGTGCCTGGTTTGCAGCCTTGGTGCCTACGGACGCCGACCACGCCGCCGCCGTGAGCTTTTTGCAGAGTAATGCCGCGCCGCTGGTAACAAGCGACTATGTGTTGGACGAATTACTGACGTTGCTCAAGATGCGTGGCGAATACCAGCGGGCATTGCGCATCGGCCTTGAGTTGTTTTCCGGGACGGTGGCCCGCTTGGAGTGGGTGAGTCCCGCCGACGTGCTGGCGGCCTGGGTCGTTTTCCAGAAGTTTCAGGACAAGGGCTGGAGCTTTACCGATTGTGTCAGCCACGCGATCATCGACCGACTGGAGATCCGCGCGGCCCTGGCCTTCGACGAACACTTCCGCCAGTTCGGAACGATCGCGGTCCTGCCTTAGCGAATTTCCGAACCGCGAATCGCCGGTTTCTTGCAACGTACCCGCCAGGGTTTCGAAGAGCCGATTTTCACAAACGTCAGACCGCGCCCGCCACGGCATTGTCGGACAGCGACTCCAGCGGGCCGATCGCCAGCGTGGTGCTGACCGAAAGCGGAAACCGCGCCAGCACGGTGGCCGCATCGTCGCACGTCACGGCGTCGATCAATTCGAGATCGTCCTGCACCGAGCGATAGATCCGCCGCTGGAGCCAGTTGTTGCCCACGTTGAACAGCCGCCCACGCGACTTTTCGCTGGCCAGCACGACTCGCGAATTGATTTTGTTCTTGGCCTGGCTGAGCTCGGCGGCGGTGATGCCGTCGGCTTCGGCCTGGCGGTAAATCTTGGCGATCTCGGCCAGATTGGCCGCGGCCAAATCGGCCTCGCAGCTCAAATAGGTCATGAACAGGCCGGTGCCTTGATAGTCGTAGTGCGTCAAGCTGGCCTGGTCGGCCAGTCCCGAGTCGACCAGCGCCCAATACAGTCGGCTGCCCGAGTCATCGCCCAAGATCGTCGCCAGAATCTTGGCCGCATAGCGATCGGCATCGCGGGCGTCGGGGCGCCCGCCAATTGCACGACATATTCCAGCGTGGCCGATTTTTTTTCGATGCAGCCGATGCCGCTGTGGGCCGCGGCCGATACCAGTTGCGCGACGTCTGGACCGGCTGCCACGCGCCGCAGGCTTGTTCGGCCGTGTCGCACGAACTGGTCGAAATCGATCTTGCCCGCCCCCACCAGCACCATATTGCCCGGGCTATACCGCTGACGGAAATAATTGCGCATGGCGTCGACACTCAGGTCGGTAATGCTCTCGACGGTGCCCAGCACGCTGCGGGCCAGCGGATGCTTGCCGAAATGGGCCGCCTTGCACTTTTCGTCGGCGCCAAAGGGCGGCGAATCCTCGTACATGCGGATTTCTTCGATGATGACTTTCTTCTCGGTGTTGAAATCTTCCTCGCGCAGCGAGGGGCGCATGATGTCGGCCAACAGCGCCACGGCCGGCGTCTGATGCTCCGGCAGCACGGCCGCGTAGTACACCGTGCATTCTTCGCTGGTGAAGGCGTTGTAGTGGGCCCCCATCTCGTCGAATTCGCGGTTCACGTCGTCGGCGCTGCGGCTGGGAGTGCCCTTGAACACCATGTGCTCCAGGAAGTGGCTCACGCCGGCCACGTCGTCACTCTCGTCGCGGGCGCCGGTCTCGACGAAAAATCCCACCGCGGTCGAGTGCGCCTCGGGATTGACTTCGGCAATGACCTGCAAACCGTTCGGAAGCCTGTGCTCACGAAACTCCAACGGGCACCTCCAAGGGTTTTGGGCCCAGCGTGACGATCGTAAAATCCCCCGGCGGATGCTCGGCCAGATAGGCGTTGATGCTCTCGCAGGAAAGCGCGTCGACCAGGCCGCCCACCTCGTCCAGCGTGCGGGCACGGCCCAAGTGGAACCAGTCCCGGGCCAGCGACGAGCTGCGCGAGGAGCTCGACTCTTGCTGCATAATCAGGGCGCTCTTGATGCGGGCTTTCAGCCGGTCGAGTTCGTTCGGCTCGATGCCCTGGGCCAATCGCGCGAACTCGGCCAGCATCACCTCGAGCGCTTCCTGCGGACGCTCCGTGCCCACGTAACACAATATGCTGGCGCGGTCGCGCAGCGTGGCGTGGTAGCTGGCGTAGACCGAGTAGCACAGCCCGCGCTTCTCGCGCACTTCGGTGAACAGCCGCGAGCTCATGCCGCCGCTGAGCACGCCCACGGCGCCCGAAGCGCGGAAGTAATCCGGGTGGCGATAGGGCACGCTGCCGTAGGCCACGCCGATTTGCGTCTGGTTCGACTCGTGCGGCAGATGTTCGCAGCGCGGCAATTGCGATTCGGCGGCGATGGCCGGCTCGGCAATCGGTTTCCAATCGGCAAATAGCCGGCCCACTTCGTCTTTCAGTCGCGGCCAGTCGATCCGCCCGGCCACTCCCAGGATGCTGCCGCGGGGACCATAATGCGCGGGCGTGAAAATTGCGGACGTCTTCGAGCGCCGATCGATTCGAGCGCCGCCAGATTGCCCTGGCTGGGCCGTCCCCAGGGATCCGGATAATGCCGGCGTCGAAGTTCCAGCATGACTTTCTGGGCCGGCTCGTCCTCGATCGCCCGCAGCTCTTGCAGCACGACCAGCCGAGCCGCCTCGATCTGGTCGGCAGGCAGATGCGGGCGGCGGAGCAGATCGGCAAAGATTTCCAAAGCGGGCCACAGATTCTTCGCCAGCGTGGCGCCGCCGAAACTGGTGTGATTGACCGAAACCGATTCGCCCCGCTCGACGCCCAGGTTTTCCAGATCCTCGACGAACTTGCGGCTGTCGCGCGAGCCGGCGCCGCGCAGCGCCATCTCGCACGTGAATGCGGCCAGCCCGCTCGAACTGGCCGGATCCAACACGCAGCCAGCGGGCAGCAAAAAGCTGAACGCCGCCGATTCGAGCGACATCATCGGCTCGGCCACCAAGACCAGGCCATTTTCATAGGTATGGGACAAAATGCGATCGGTCACGCGTCAGGCTCTGGGGTGAACGTGAGGGGCGCGGGGCGACGTGGAATATCGGCAACGATGCTTGGTGTCTGGTGCTAGAAGTTCGCGTTGTTTGCCCACATGTAGGAGGCGACTGGTGATCGCCGAAACGTGGTGTCAAATGAGGGGCAGTCGGCGATCACCAGTCGCCTCCTACAAGTTCAGACAAATTGGATGGACTCGCAACTCACGACACTGGGCAGCGTCAGCGACGATTGCGGCACACGGCCGGCAAGAACTCGCAGAGTAGCGGACGGATCAAGTGTATGCAACTTCGACCGCTTTGTAGACCGTCCGCGAGCGGGCAAACCCGATTCGCTGATAGAGACCGATTGCGCCGGCGTTCTGCGCGGTGACCTCGAGAAAGGCCCGCGCCAAGCCGGCTTGCTGAAAGCCAGTGAGTGCCTTGCGCAACAAGCACGAGCCCAGCCCCTGCGATCGATGTTCGGGCGTCACGCCCAGGTTTTGCACGGCCCCCATTTGCGTCGCGTCGCGAATGCCCTGGATCGTGCCGCAATACTCGAGGCTGGCACGGCTGGTCGGCTGGTAAACGGCCAGCCAGGTCGCGCCGGGGAGAAATCCCTCTTTGTGACGGATCTCATGCATCAGGCGGTTGCAGCCGGCCAGATCGCCCAGGCAGGGAAATACATTGGCGTCGATCTCCGAACGAAAGCTGAGGTATTTCGTCTCGGCATGCGTTTCGAGCATCGCTTCGTCCCAGGGCACCAGGCGGTAACCCGGGGGCAGCACACCGGATTCGAAATTCCGGTTGGCCAGGTCGATCTCCATGCGGTAGCGCTTGAAATAGGTCAAGCCCAAGCCGCGCTCTCGCTCTTCGCGCACGTGCGTTCTCCACGCTCTTTCGCTAGTGGCTGCCGGCGACCAAGACCCAACCGATGCCCCAAGCGTCGCAAGTCCTTAAGTAGCAGACGGACTCGCTGGATGAGTAGCTCTTAGGAAATGTACCGGTCCGTCTGACAAGAATCAACTTTTACGCCCCCCCGAGGGAGTGCGCCGCTGCGGTTTTGCCGCTCCGAAGCGTCATTCTTGCCGCTCCGCGGTGCTATCGACCGGATATGCCGGGCAAGACATTTCTTTTTCGTCCTGTTGGCATCCTAGGAAACTCGTGAAGAACCGGCGCCGAGCCGCTGGTTTTGGTGGTCAAAAAAGTGTTTTTGCGCTATTGAACATGCCCGTCAAAATGCCGATAATCCCACTAGCTTGGAGTTTCGCGCGGTTTTGGACGCGGGGCGGACCGGTTCGGAATCCTGGGATGACTCTGCCTGGTCACGCGCGTGCGGCGGACAAGCGCCTGGCTGACAGGCGTCGACGATCCCAAGCGCCGCCTGGCAAGTCGCCCAGGCGCTATCCGAGCGTTTGCCGCAAACCGCCCCGCACGCATCCGCCTGCCCCATGAAAGCCGATTCACGATCACCGGGCTCCCCGACGCCCCCGGAACCCGACGCGGGTTGGCGGCGCAGGCGGGGGCACCGTCGCTCCCGGAGTCCTTCGCCACGATTCCGGTGAATCAACCGACTCTCGCTCGCAAGCTGCTGGCTTTCGCAGGGCCTGGGCTGCTGATCGCCGTCGGCTATATGGATCCGGGCAATTGGGCCACCGATCTGGCCGGAGGAGCCCAGTTCGGTTTCACGCTCATGTCGGTGGTGCTGATCTCCAACTTCATGGCCATCCTGCTGCAGCATCTGGCCCTGAAATTGGGCATCGTTGCCGGACGCGACCTGGCGCAGGCCTGCCGCGACCACTACTCCACGCCGGTGGCCATGTTTCTCTGGATCATTTGCGAGGTGGCCATTGCGGCCTGCGATCTGGCCGAGGTGATTGGCTCGGCGATTGCGCTCAATTTGTTGTTCGGCTTGCCGCTGGTCGTGGGCGTGATCCTGACGGCGTTCGACGTGCTGGTCGTGCTATTCCTGCAAAACAAGAGCTTCCGTTCGATCGAGGCCGTCGTTGTCTCTCTGATCCTGCTCATCGGCGGCTGCTTCGCCTACGAGATTGCGGTCTCGCATCCGTCGATCCGCGGGATCCTGACCGGCTTGATTCCCAGCCCCGAAATCGTCCGCAATCCTTCGATGCTCTACATCGCCGTCGGCATCCTGGGGGCGACCGTGATGCCGCACAACTTGTACTTGCATTCGAGCATCGTGCAAACCCGGGCTTACGAGCGGAGCGATCAGGGCAAGGCGATGGCCATCCGCTTTGCCACGGTCGATTCGACCGCGGCATTGCTGTTCGCATTTTTCATCAATGCGGCCATCCTGATCGTCAGCGCGGCTGTTTTCCACGGCAGCGCCTTCGAATCGATCAACGGACATCCGCCCGGCATTCGCGACGCCTACGAACTGCTCACGCCGGTGCTCAACGCCAAAGTGGCCAGCGTGCTGTTCGCCGTGGCGCTGTTGGCGGCCGGACAAAACTCGACCCTGACCGGCACGATGGCCGGCCAGATCGTCATGGAAGGTTTTTTGCACGTCCGCTTGCGCCCCTGGGTTCGCCGGCTGCTGACGCGATCGGTGGCCATTGTTCCGGCCGTGGTCGTGGCGGTGGCCTACGGGCAGCAAGGCGAGGAGAAACTGCTGGTGCTCAGCCAGGTGATCCTCTCGCTGCAACTGAGTTTCGCGGTCGTGCCGCTCGTGTATTTCACCAGCGACCGCCGCAAGATGGGCCGTTTTGTCAATCCCACCTGGCTGAAACTGCTGGCCGGGATTGTCACCGTGCTGATCATCGGTTTGAATGCCTGTTTGCTCTGGCTGACGTTCGCCGACTGATGTGAGCGGGCGCGGCCATTTCCGCTCCTTCCTTTGCGGCTGCCGACGCCGTGTACGCCCACATCCTGGTTCCCTTGGACAATTCGCCGGTCGACGAAGCCATCCTGCAGCACATCCGGCTGCTGGCCCGGCTGACCGGCGCGCGCCTGACGCTGATCCACGTGGCCGACGGATTCGTGGCCCGTAATCAGCAGCGGCTCAAGCTCGACGAATCGGAAGAGATGCGCGACGACCGCGCCTACCTCGACCGCCACGTGGCCGAGCTGGCCGCCGAGGGCTTTCAAGTCGCGGCGATCTTGGAATGCGGCGAACCGGCCGACCGCATCCTGGCTTTGGCCGAAGAGCAACATTGCGATCTGATTGCCATGTCCACGCACGGCCACGGCTTCTTCAGCGACCTGGTCCTGGGCAGCGTCGCCGACAAGGTCCGGCATCGCACCAACATTCCCGTGCTGCTGATCCGGCCTGCGCCTGAGCGGGCCGTCCGTGCCGGAGGCCTGCCGGAGTTCGGCCAGCGGAGCTGCCCCGTGGCCGGCGATCGCCTCTGGCCGCCCGCTTTACCCGGTGTCCGCTGCGCCGCTTTGGCCCCTGGAGCGAGGCAAAAGACTTCTCCGGCCGCCCGTCACCCCCCCTGCATAGATTCAGGGCTTCGGCTTGCCTTGCGCACAGGCAGCGTCGAGTTGCCGCGCAAGTCAAACGAGCCTCACGGGCCCAGCAAAATAATCCTTATTTGCTGCTGCATAATAGTTTACGGAAAGTGGCCATTGTCATGCCGAAGTCCTGCGCAGGAATTGCCCAAAGCATGGTGGCCTCGCTGCGTTTCTGATCCACCGAAACCGCAAGACAAGAATCGCCCATGACGGGTATCCTCGATAAGGCCAATGGATTTCTGGCCTCTTGCTTGCTCCTGGTGACCGTTCTTGGGTCGCCGATTGCCGCCCAGGCGGCAAAAGTGGCGAGTTCTGTCCCGTCGCGGCCGCGGGTGTCGGCGCGTCTGGAACCGAACTGGCACGTGCTCGAGACGGCGAATTTTCGGCTGCTCTCCTACAGCACCCGCCGCGTCGAGGCCAGCACGGGACAGGCCTGCGAAGCACTGCGAACGGAACTGTATGCCAAGTGGGCCGGCGACACCGCGCCATCGCCTGGGCACCCAAGTGCGAAATCGTGCTGCATCCCAACGATGCCAGCTACCTGAAAGAGGTCGGAGCCGGCGCCGTCAGCACCGTGGCTTCCTCGCTGGTCGATCAACTACGAGGGCGTATCCGCATCCGGCGCATTGACGTGCGGGCCGTCGACTCCGATTGGCTGGCCGCAGCGCTGCCGCACGAAATGACACACGTGGTGTTGGCCGATCGATTCGTCGGTCGGACCCTGCCGCGATGGATCGACGAGGGGGCCGCGATTCTGGCCGATCCCGAGGAAAAACGCCTCCGCCACAAGGAGGAAATGTGGGGGGCCCTGTCCAATCGTTCGGCATTCCGCGTCGTCGAACTGCTGACTCTCGAAGATTATCCGGCAGCCCATCGCTGGGGCACGTTCTACGGGCAAAGCGCGTCGGTTGTCGAGTACCTCGTGGCACAAAAATCGCCGGCCGATTTCGTGCGGTTTGTCGATCTGGCCTTGGAAAAAGGCTACGACGCCTCGTTGCGGCAGGTCTACGGGATTGCCGGCATCGCCGAACTGGAACAGCATTGGAACGCCCACGCGCCAAGCCCGAGCCGCGCGTCATCCAGACCAGCAGCCCCGTTCAACCCGGCCGGCGGACGGCGATCGTCAAATACGCCGGTTGAGTTACTCTTTTGTCTGGCACGGCAAGCTGGGCCGCGCATCCCGACTTTTGTCATCGGGTACGCCAGCCGCATCGGTCGCCCACTCACGCAGCGGCATTCGGCCGTTTGAACGAGCGCCTACGAATTGACCAGGCCGCGCAGCGTCTGCAGGTTGACGACGTCCATCTCGACGCCATTTTCCTGCTCTTTGGCCGTTTCCAGATACATCGGCGTGCGGCGAAATCGCGGATCGTTGAGTAACAGCCGGAACGGTTCAAGCCCCAGACAACCCCGGCCGATGTGGGCATGGCGGTCGACGCCGCGAGCCGAGTCCTTGCTTGCTGTCGTTCAAGTGAAAGGCCTTGATGCGTTTCAATCCGACGATCGCATCGAGTTCGGCCATCGTGCGGGCGTAATCCCGCCGGCTGCCCAGCGGGTAGCCGGCGGCGAAAACGTGACACGTGTCGAAGCACACGCCCAATCGCCGCGGCTGGGCAACCGCGCCCAGGATGACCGCCAGGTGCTCGAACCGCCAACCCAGCGTCGACCCCTGGCCGGCCGTGGTCTCCAGCAAGGTGCATGCTTTGAGCCCCGGCGTGCGGCGATGGGCCTCGTCGAGCGCCGCGGCCACGCGGGCCAGTCCCTCGGCTTCGCTACTGGTGGTGAATGCGCCCGGATGGGTGACCAGGTAGCGGATGCCCAAATGCTCGCAGCGCAAGAGCTCCTCGGCGAAGGCATCGATCGACTTTTCCCACAGTGCATCATCCGGACTGGCGAGATTGATGAGGTACGAGTCGTGGGCGATCGGGTGTTTGATCTTGAGTTGCTTGAGCGCATGCCTGAAACCGCTTCCGGTCGTCGTCGGTAAGAGGTTTGGCCCGCCATTGGTTGTTGTTCTTGGTGAACAACTGCACGCAGTCGCAACCGGCGGTGGCGGCGGCTTCCACCGCCTTGTAGTAGCCGCCGCTGATCGACATGTGGGCACCGAGGATTGGCAATCGTCCGCCTTTGCGTTCGAAGTCAGAAACGAGAAGCGAAACGCGCGGGGTCGAGATCGCACCGGATGGAAAGATCGCTAGGGCAGTCCGGCGCGGCCGAGCACTCCAGGCCGCGCGCACTTCACGCGCCGCCGCCAATCCAAGCGGTTAGAGACAGCGCGACCTTGGCCCGGCCCCCGAACGCCCAATGACGCCGCAGGCCAGGCGACAGACGGCAATCTGCCTGGAGCAGCCGACGTACCGGCTCAAAAACAAGCCCGAGCCGACGACCCAGGTTCTACATCGGCGTGACGGATGCGGCGCGGGGGCCCTTGCCCTTCGGGCCTTGCCCCTGCTCGACCGTGTATTCGACCTGCTGCCCTTCGGCCAACTCGTCGAACCGATTGTCGGCGACCGTCGAGTGGTGAAAGAAGATATCCTCACCACTGCTGGTCTGAATGAAACCAAAGCCCTTGTCCTGAACGAGTTTCTTGATCTTTCCTGCCGGCATTGCCAAATGCTCCTCGAGCGAACGAACGCAAAAAACTGGTGACCCCTTTGGGAAAAGCTCCCGCCACCCCCCGAGTTCTGCCTTCTCCGCGTCGGCGACCGGCGTCCGGGGGCTACGCGGAGAACTCCCCAAAACGGGGAACCAAATTGCCTGCTATCATAGCACATCGAGACCCCGATAAAAGTACCCCACCTCGTCCGCGGGCCGACCCCGAGTGCCCCTTGTCGCCGGTGGACCAAAGGACCCCCGGCAGCGAGTGGCCGGGCCTTTGCGGGATCCGTTCACAGGGCGGCAAATTCGCCCTGGAAACTGCGGTGCCGCACGGCGATTGGGCAGAG
The DNA here is from genome assembly GCA_963699445.1 of uncultured Planctomycetia bacterium. Classification (GTDB taxonomy): domain Bacteria; phylum Planctomycetota; class Planctomycetia; order Pirellulales; family PALSA-1355; genus CAWCAX01. Next base: position 441,616 of record CAVOTX010000005.1, on the reverse strand, counting down.
TGACCGCGTGGATCCGGGCGACGTCGAACCGCCTCTGGCAGAATCGCTTCCTTGTCACGCGATGCTCCGGGTGAGTAGAATCACCTAGGCTGGATCGGTTCCGAGTTGCAGGGAAGAGAGGTCGCTCGGATGGACGGGATTTGGTGGATGCTGTTGGCGGCGGCGGGTGCGATCTGCATCGTTGCGGTTGTCTGGGCCTGGCGGCCATGCCGCACGGCAATGCGCGAAGCGCAATTGGCACGCGCTCGGCGCGATTTCCACCACCAGCGCGAGCACCTCGAAGTCGCGGTTCCTGCAAATTGCCTCCAGCAGCGGAAAACCGCGCGGCCTGGAATGGACCAGTTGCGATTTCGACGACGCCGTCGTTTACGCCCGCGATCGCCACAGCGGCGAATTGTCCGCCTTTGTGGCCATCACGATCAGTTTCGAGGCCATCGAAGGAGGCCCGATGGAAGGCGTCGAAGCGGTGGGCAACCTCCGCGCCGCCACCGCCGTGTTCCGCGTGCGCCGCGCAATTGGGCTACCGACGGGCGGGCCATCTTCAATCTGAACCCAACTGAAGCAGTCCGCTATTTCCAGGAGAACCTGGAACTCGTCGGACAAGAGCCGCGCTAGGGCTCGGCTGCCGCGCGCGACGTGCCGTTCGAATCGCGGCACCCCATTTGGCAGGATGTGCGCGGTGCATGCCGTCGCGCAAGCGCGGTGTCAGGTCTTCGCGCGGCTTGCCGAGCGGCGGGGCCGCGTTAGCGGGCAGCTCCAGCCGGCAGCAACCGATATCGATGTGCTGTAGCAGGCTGCGCGGGCGGACGTCCGGCACCACATCCGGATGCAACCGATAGGTGACGAAGCGTCCCTCCTTGCTCGCCATGACCAGTCCGGCGTTGCGGAGCACTTTGAGGTGATGCGAGACCTTGACCACCTCGTCATTGAGCTCCGCGGCCAGGTCGCCCACGTTCTTGGCCCCGCCGAACAGGCAAGTCACGATCCGCAACCGCTCGGGGTCGGCCAGCGCCTTGAGCCGCAGGGCGAATTCTTCGAATTCAGCCGGTTCTTTCATGGATTGAATGTTAACGAATTGTGTGAGCCAAACTCGACCGTCTCAGCGCCTGCCGGCCGAGCGACGATTGCTGGGTGCCCGGAACTGCGCGGAACCAACGAATCGGTAAATGCACGCGAGCAATGATCTTAGCAGCTTTTCGGCTGTTGGCGAGTGCGGGGGGCAACTGCGACACTCGGGGGTTGTCGCGAACGTGCCATAGACTTACGAAAACTCGCCGCGGCGGCGGCCGCCCGTCGGCCAAAAAAATTCCTTCGCGGCCCCGCCGAAATTGTTGACTCATTCTTACGGACGTGATAATATCTGCCTACTTGACCTGCCGAAGACGATTGAAAGTCAGCGTTCTTCGACGGGAGCACGCCTACGCCCTGCTCACCGACCCTGCCTAATTGCAACCGAACCCTCGCGACCGCCGGCGATTTGACGCCGGCTCATTGCCGATTCGAATCATTGCCGATTCGAAAATTGTAATCCTGGATGCGTTGGAATGTGTACCCCTGGATGCGTTGGTTCGGCTGCTTGGAGCCGGCTAGGGACCCTGGCCTGAATCTGTTTTTCGCTCGACGACGGACGTACTGGCAACAATTAGAACTCACACCTTCTGAACGAGGAAACGCCAATGAAACAAGCATTCGCGGCAATTCGCAGGCTGCTGGCAGTCGTCGTGGTGGCTTCGCTGGGTTCAGGGCTCACGGCCCGCGCAGACCAGCTTTATCTTACCACGCTCCTGGATAGCAATTCCAACAGCGACTTGCTGAATTACAACGTGACCGGCGGCTCGACTGTCAACACGCCGCCCGCGATCACGAATCTTTCCTCGTCCGGCGTGAACTTCGCGGGGAGCGTGGCCGTCGACCCCTCGGGCAATGTCTATGTCGGAACGGTCGCGGGTTATTTTAATGCGTCGGGCAGTCCGCAGATCTACGAGTTCAGCAGCACCGGCGCCTATAAAGGCGTGTTTGCGACATTGCCGCAGGCTTATCCTGGCGAAACTCCGATCGTCAGTAGCCTGGTCTGGAGCCACGGTAGCCTTTATGCCGGAGACCTGATGAGTAGCAACGTCGAACAGTTTAGCGCGGCGGGTGCTGACAAGGGCGTGGCGATTACCCTGCCGGGCGGCGACGTTCCGGCGGGAATGACAGCAGACAAAGCCGGGAATATCTACGTGGCGGGCTACAATACGGGAAATGTCTACGAGAACAACGGCGCCACGACAAGCCTGCTGGTCAATAATGCAGCCGGCGGCGACCTTTCTGCGCCGGGTGGTCTGGCAATCGGTCCCAACGGCACTCTCTATGTCTCGAACACCGGCGGGGACAAAATCGAGACATTCAACAGCAGCACCGGGCATCTAATTAACGCCAACTTCGCCAATTTCGATTCATTCAATTCCAACTCGGGCGGCAATTCACCGGACGGATTGGTTTTCACCAACGATGGCAAATCCCTGATGGTGGCCCTGACCGGCTACAACGAGTTCGCGTCGACGGGATATCTACTGCAATTGCCCATCACAGCGGGCGGCGTGCTTTCCGGGATCAATACCGTCAGCGCCGGGCTGTACGGTCCGACGGCCCTCGCGCTCACCGCCGCGACTCCTGAGCCGGGAACGCTGGCGATGGCGGCAATCGGCGGAGTGGGGGCGGCGACGATCTGCGCTCTGCGGCGGAGAAAACTCCGCTTCATGCACGCCAGGCCGGTCTGAATGACGAGGAGGTCGCGAACTGTCGCCCGCGTCGATCGAATCGCCGGGATCGCCTACCCGCAAAAGGAAATGAAGCGAATCTCCTCTCGCAGGGATACATCCACGGCCGCGGGCCGCGAGGGTTTTACGCTCGTCGAGCTGCTGGTGGTGATCGCGATCGTCGGCATCTTGATCACGCTGCTGCTGCCGGCGGTTCAGGCCGCGCGTGAGTCGGCGCGACGAACGCAGTGTACGAATAATGTGAAGCAGATCGGCCTGGCCGCGCAGAATTTCTACGCGGCGCGAGGGTTTTTCCCCTCAGGCTGGGACGCGCGGTCGTATGCCGCCCAACCCGCGACGCCCTGGAGCTTTTATCGCTGGGGCGCCTGGCGCACGTGGCTCCGTTCATGGAACAGGCAAGCGCTGTCAACTTGCTCGAATTGACGGTGCCGCTGTACAGCTACCCGAGCTTGAGCGTCTCGCCGCAAAACAGCAGCGCGGTTCAAGTTGTCGTGCCGGACTTCTTGTGCCCTAGCGATCATGGCCAAGCGGTTTCGCTAAATCCCCTATTTGGACCGACGAACTACGCCGCGTGCGCCGGCAGCGGCGGGACGGGTAGCTACGCCGGCTCGCCCGGGTCGCCGCTGCCGACGGACGGGATCTTCGGCATCAATTCCCAGGTCCGGACCAAGCAGGTCCAGGATGGCACCAGCAAGACCGCACTGTTCTCGGAAACCCGAATGGCGCCGGCTCCCGGCAGCAGCGTTTCGATCGCGCACGATCCGCAGACTCAGTACGTGTTCATCTTGGCCGCCCCGCTAACCGACGCCAAATGCGCCGCATCGAGTAATTGGAGCCAGAACACTCTTTACCCGACGGGCTTCGCCTGGGTGAGCGGCGAATTTCGCTGCACGCTCTACAACCACCACAATCTGCCAAATTCCCAAACGCCGGATTGCATGGGCGAGTTTTCCGGAGGCGGCAGCTACACGGGGGTGCAGTACGCATTGATCGACTACGGCTGGCGAGCCGCACGTAGTCTGCACCCCGGCGGCATCAACCTGGCGCTGGCCGACGGGTCGGTTCAATTCATCGCCAACGAAATCGATTTGCCCACCTGGCAGGCGCTTTCCACCATGGCTGGTGGGGAACTGTTCACTTTGCCGTAGTCGCGACAAAGAGCGATGCGCTCTGACCGGCTATTTCTTTGTCCCGCAGGCGCTCGGGCCGGTGGAACCAGCGGCAATGAAAACGAATTGCTCTGCCAACGGCCCACGGCGTACCAGTTCGGCAGTAGCCACGTCGATCTGAAGCCGCCGGCCGCGCTCGAAGGCGTGGCCCGCGCCGTCGACGACCTGTTTCAGCGGCCCCCTATCGAGCACCCATTGCCGCCTCCGTCCGCATCTACGCCGGCTGATAGGCTACCAGTCGCAACTCGCGCAAGGCGACGCCGTCCTGCTCCAGACACGGCTCGGGCCCAAGCTGGATCGTCGCCACGCGAACGAAACCTGCGCAGCAGCGCCGCGGCCGGCTCCGACTCCAGCGGCACGTGCTCGACGAGCGCCGCAGGGCCCGGCAAATCGGGGCGCCGCTCGAGCGGCCGTTCGGCCACCAACCCATGCACGCGCACGAGGCCGCCGGGCGCAGCACGCGGCGAATCTCGGCCAGCAAGCCGGCCAACGCGGCCGGCGCCAGCGCCAGATTGAAGGTGCCTTCCAGCCGCACTTCATCGACCGATTTGTCCGCGTGTTCGATCCGCGCGGGAACGGGCTGCAGCAGGACATGCTGCCAAATAATCGGCGCGACCGTCTGGCCACTAGCGCTGGGCGCCTGGAAGTACGGTTGCAGTTCAACCAGCGTGGAGGGAACGGTGGTCGAAGCCGCGGCGCAAGAATGTGTCGCCACAACCGCAGCATGTTCCGCGTGCGAATCGTCTGCTTCCTCGTGCAAGATGTACAGTTCCCAGAGCGTGCGGTCGGGATCGGTGACCCAGAACTTGGTCTGCCGAGAATGGCAGCAGGCCACGTTATCCTCGCGCAGGGTGCGGATGCCGGCCGCTTCCAAACGGTATTGCAGATCGACCAGCGCCGCGCTGTCGGTCAGCCGCAGTCCCAGGTGATTGAGCGCGCCACCCGGTGCGAGCACGCCGGGCATCAGCGACAGCACGAGCGGCGGCTCGTGGACCTCGAACTTGGCATAGTCGGCGTGCTCCTTGGCCGGCTCCTGGCCGAAGAAAACGCGGTAAAACGACACGGCAGCGGCCAAATTTGAGACGCTCAGCGCCAGGTGAAACTTGACCGCCGTGGCTGCCGTGGCCGGTGCGGCAGCGGCCTTCGAGACCGCGCCCTTCGGCCGCGCGCCTGTCGAGATCGCGTCTGTCGTGATTACGTCCGCCGTCATGGCCGGCACTCCTTTAACGGAAATACACCTGCGTCTTGCCGTACTCGGCGTAGCGGTCTTTAAGCCAGGCATGAAACTCGCGATAGTGCGCGTCGCGCCGCTCGCCGCCGTCGCTCTGGGCGTTATAGCTCAAGTAGAGCTGCCGCCGCCAGCCGCCGCTACGGTTCGGACCCGATCGGTGCGGCGTAAAACAGCCAAAGATGGCGATGTCCCCCGGCTCCAGGTCGAGCACGACGCCGCCCGAGCCATCGACGGCGGCCAGCGGCAAGTCGTGATACATGCCATCCTGCGGCGACAGATATTCCTGAATGTGACGGCCCGGGAACACTTCCGTGGCGCCGTTTTGGGCGCTGGCCGCGTCGATGGCCAACAGCACGGTCACGAAGCTGCGCGGAAAACTCTCCCAGCCAATGTAATCCTGGTGCAGGTTGTAGCCGCGAGCGCCGGGCGGCTTGAAGATCAGCTTGTCCTTGAAAAGCGATGCCGGTTCGCCGTAGAGATCGGCCAGGGTCGCAAGGATCCGCCCGTCGCGGGCCAAGCGTCCGCAAGCCGGGCCGATGTCGATCACCGGATCGAAGCATTCGAACAAGCAATCGCCGGAGTCGACGTGGTTTTGCCAGCGACAACGGATGTTGTCCGCATCGATCAGATCGCGCCGCATGGCGAGCTGTTCGGCCTCTTCCGCCAGGGCCGCGATTTCCGCCGGCAAGAACACACGGCGGAGCAGCAAATATCCCTGATCGTGGTAGGCACGCCGCTGATCGGCCGACAGTGTGGCGCCGGCGACAGCCTCGAGCGTCATCGAGCAACCCTGATTTCTGTGCGCCCTGATTTCTGAGCGGTGGCCGCCAACCGGCGGAGCCCCGCGGTAACATTCTCACGAACGTGCGAACGTTAATTTAGCCGCATTCGGGCCGGACTGCAAATGAGTTGCTCTGCCGCAGGGCGACTGAAACTCCCTTGCACTGCGACGCTGATGAAGCGCAATGCTAATGGACGGTGCGGCCGCCATTGACCGAGACCGTCTGGCCAGTCACGAACGCAGCCTCCGCGCTGGCGAAATAGACCACCGCTCCGCCCACGTCTTGCGGCTGCCCCCAGCGCGCGGCCGGAACCATAGCCAGGTAGGCGTCCTTCGCTGATTGCGGATCCTTCTCGTGGCGCTCGACCGGGATCCAGCCCGGGGCCACGTTGTTGACCGTGATGCCGAAAGGAGCCAATTCGCGGGCCAGGCTGCGCGTGAAACCGGTCTGGGCCCCCTTGGCGGCCACGTAAGCGGTGAACGGCGAAACACCCACGTCGAAAACTTCGCTCGTGATGTTGATGATCCGGCCGAACTTCTGCCCTTCATGTGCGGCAGGCAGGCCCGGGTGAGCAAGTACGGGCTCTTGACGAAGAAATCGAGCATCTGTTGGAAAAAGGCCCAATCGTATTCTTCGATCGGCCGCTGCGGCTGATCGGGCGTGGCATTGCAAACCAGGATCTCGATCGGGCCCAAGGCGGCGCGGACTTCGTCGTACAAGCGGCTGACGCCGGCCGGATCGGTGACGTCGGCGCGGACGAGCGTGCCCTGATGGCCCCGGGCAAGGAACCGATCGAACGATTCTTGCGCTTTTTGGCCATTGTTGAAGTAGTTGAAAGCCACCTTGGCGCCGGCATCACCCAGCGCTTCGGCGATGCTCCGCCCCAGGCCCTTGGAACTGCCGGTCACTAGAGCCACGCGGCCGTCCAAGCGAAAGGGAGAGACCGGCGCACCGGCTTGGCTTTTGAGGGCGGCCATTTAATCTTCTCACCAAGGTTGCGAGGGAAGTTGACAGAACCAGGTCGCGAAGCTCTTGGCCAGACTTTGGAACGAGCGAAGAAATCGTCAGCAGGCTGCCAACCCTCACCCTACCCTCTCCCTGAAGGGAGAGGGGTTGAGAACCCCGGGTGTTTCGTTCGTTCCTTGGCGCGGTGCGCTCGCGACGCTCGAATTGAACACAATCATTCGCCCGCATCAAGCACCCGGGCAACGGCCACGGCATTGCCGAAACGCTCGAAATCCTTGAACGTCCAGACGACCTCTTTTTTCGGGGTCACCTCAATGATCTGCGGATTCTCCGGGCCGGCATGGCAATTGACGATCACGGTGTTGCCATTGGGAAGTCGCTCGACCATGGTGACCCAGGCCAGGGTGATGCCGGGCAGTTCCTTTTCTTCGACCGACCAGACAACCTGGCCCGCCGGATTCACTTCCAGCACGCTGTGCCCGTCGCCGCTGCCGATCAGCGTATTGCCGCCAGCCAATCGGATGGCCGAGTAGACGCGGCTCTTGGGATCGAACTGCCAGACGACTTTGCCCTGGGCGTCGTACTCGCGGACCATCTTGTTGTCGCCTTCATGGGCGACCAGGTAATGACCATTGTCCAGCTTGCGCGCGAGCCGCGTGTCGTAGTGCGCGGCCGGGTGATCGACCTCGAGCGGAATTTGCTTCTGGATCTTCCCGTCGCGATCGACCTCGATGATCCGGCTGGGTCCGCTCTCGGCGATCATCGTGATGCCGTCGGCCAGCCGCTGAAAGGCGTGGACTTCGACCGGCTTGCCTTCGTTGCCGTTCATCTTGCCGGCATCGTACTTCCAGACTTCTTTCTTATCGGGACTCATCTCGACGAGATGCTGAAAGTCGGTCTGAAACAGCACGTTGCCGCCCGGCAGCAGCCAGGCGTCGTGAATCGCGCCGATCGGCGTTTGCCACTCGATCTGGCCGTCAGCGCCGACGATGGCCAGGATCTGCTTCGAATAGTCGCCGATCAGCAGGCGATGCGGCTTGCCGGTGCTGGCCGCGGGCGCCGCGTTGTCGGCCGCCCGGGCACCCAGGCTGGACGCGCAAACAATGGCCGCGATCGATAACCATCGGGTCGAATGGCGATGCATTGTAAGGTTTGGTGTTCGAGTGTTATGGGGTTATTAAGCGACGTCAGTCGCGGCCGGCGGCCGATCATCTTGCCAGTTTGATGGCCGCGATTCAGCTGATGATCTGCCGGATCGGCTCCACGTGTTCCACGCCGACCAGTTTTTGATCGAGGCCGCCGTAGAAGTACGACAGCCGGTTGGGATCGATGCCCATCTGGTTGAGCACCGTGGCGTGCAGCCGCTTGACGTGGAACGGGTCTTCGACGGCGGCCGCGCCCAGCTCGTCGGTCGTGCCCACGCTGGTGCCGCCTTTGATCCCGCCGCCGGCCAACCACATGGTAAAGCCGTAGGCGTTGTGATCGCGGCCGGTGCCTTTTTCGTACTCGGCCGTGGGCTGGCGGCCGAATTCTCCGCCCCAGATGATCAGCGTTTCGTCCAGCAGGCCGCGCTGCCGCAAGTCTTGCAGCAGGCCGGCGATGGGCTTGTCGGTGCGGCCGGCGTGGTAGTTGTGGTTTTTCAGCAGATCGCCGTGGGCGTCCCAGTTGTCGTCGTTGTGGGCGCCGCCCGCATAGAGCTGGACGAATCGCACGCCGCGCTCGACCAGCCGACGGGCCATCAAGCAGCGGCGGCCAAAATCGGCCGTTTGCTTCTCGTCGATGCCGTACATCTTTTGCGTGGCTGCGGTTTCCTGGTCCAGGTCGACCGCCTCGGGCGCGTGCTGCTGCATTTTGTAAGCCAGCTCGTAACTCGAAATGCGCGCCGCCAGGTCCTGGTTTTCGATCCGCTGGACGTGATGGGCCGCGTTGCCGGCGTGCAGCTCATCGAGCAGCTCGCGCTCCGTCTCGCGCGTCATGCCTTCGGGCAAATTCAGGTCGAGAATCGGCGTGCCCTTGGAACGCAGGATCGTGCCTTGGTACGTGGCCGGCATGTATCCGCACGACCAGTTCTTGGCCCCGCTGATCGGGCCGCCGGTCGGATCGAGCATGACGACGAAGCCGGGCAGGTTTTCGTTGACGCTGCCCAGGCCGTAGTTGACCCACGAGCCCAGGCAAGGGCTGCCGCTGAGGATCTTGCCCGAGTTCATCTGCAGCATGGCCGAGCCGTGGATCGGCGAATCGGCGGTCATCGACTTGACGAAAGCCAACTCGTCGACGCAGGTGGCGAGGTTGGGAAACAGTTCGGACACCCATTGGCCGGACTGGCCGTACTGCTTGAACGTCCACTTGGGTCCCACGACCCGGCCTTCGTTCTTGCTGCCGCCACGGCCCTTGGTCTTGACCGGCACGGTCTGGCCGTCCAATTCGTAAAGCTTGGGCTTGTAGTCGAACGTGTCGACGTGGCTGGGACCGCCGTACATGAACAGAAAGATCACGCTCTTGGCCTTGGGCGTGAAGTGGGGTTGCTTGGGAGCGAGCGGATTTGCGTAGTGGGTGACGCCATCGGCGGCGCGGCTTTGCCGGGCAAAAAACCCGTCGCCGTCGAGCAGCCCGGCCAGGGCCAGGCCCGTGAACGCGCCGCCCGCTTGCCACAAGAACTCGCGCCGCGTGCGGCCGCAAAACGAGCCTCTGGGCCGCGCAGCGCTGGGGCTATCGTTCATATCGAACTCCATCCGTTAAAGCGACCGTACCACCGGCAAATCATCAATCCAGATACACGAACTCGTTTTGGTTGAGCACGGTCAGGCAGTAGTATTTCCAAGCTTGCTCGACGGTCAAACCGTGTTTGTCTTGCAGCGTTTCGATCAGTTTCTGTCCGCGGTCGATTTCCGCACCCGTGGCCGGCCGGCAAAACGCCAGCTTCAGGCCAGCGCGATCCTGCGCTCTGGGATCGTCGCCCGCCTCGCGGCGCAGGCGATCGGCCAGCGCCGCCGCTTCGTCGTGCAGGAACTTGCCGTTCAGCAGGGCCAGGGCCTGCGTGGGGGGCGACGTCACGAACCGGGCTTCGCAGCTCGAATCGGTGTCCGGAAAATCGAAACTGCTCAGAATCGGCGTGATCAGCGAACGCTTGACGTGAATGTAAATGCTCCGCCGGGCCTGCTCCGCGGCCGACGACTTGCCCCAACCGTTGCCCGGTTGCGATTGGCCGGCCATCACCTCGGCCGAGATTTCCGGATAGATTCCCGGGCCGAACATCTTGGCGTTCAACCGGCCGTCGACCGCCAGGACCGAATCGCGCAGCTTCTTCGGCGCTGATCCGCCGCATCTCGAAGCGCGAGAACAAGTCGTTTGCCGGGTCCGCCTTGATCGCCGCGGCACTGGCCCGGGCAGACATCTGGTAAGCGCCCGAAAGCATGATCGTGCGGTGCAACGGCTTGAGCCGCCAGCCGCCGTCGACCAGTTGCTGGGCCAGCCAGTCGAGCAACTCGGGGTGTGTGGGCGGCGTGCCCAGGCTGCCGAAGTTGTTCGACGAGCGCACGATGCCGCGGCCGAAGTGATGCTGCCAGACCCGGTTGGCCAGCACCCGAGCGGTGAGGGGATTTTCGGCCGAGGCCAGCCATTCGGCCAGGGCCAGGCGGCGGTGGCTGGTCTTCGCGTCGGGCGGCAGGGGACCGATGATCGGCCGGCTCTTGGCCAATACGCCGGGAAATCCCGGCTGGACTTTCTCGCCCGGGTTGTACACGCTGCCGCGCTGCAGGATGAACGTGTCGGGCGGTTGGGAGCCGTTTTCGCTGGCGCTGAGGGCAAACGCGGCCGGCGATTTCTTGGCCTTCAACTCGTCCTGTTTTTTCCGCAGTTGCGCATACTGGCTAACGCGCTCCGCGCCGAGCAGCCGGCGCCGTCGCTGGCGAAAAACTCGTCCAGGTTGACCGGCCGCCGCTCGAGCGGATTGTTCGTCTTGAACAGCGCCCGGTGACCGAAGAACCCGCCCCAGTAAAGATTCAGCCCGAAGTCATCGTTCTGCTGGAAGTATTCCAGCCGGAAGGGCAACCGGCCGGGCAGCAGATGGATGCGCTTGTCGTGGCGCTGGCCCAGCTTGTGGACGCCGTCGTGTTCCAGGATCACGTTGCCGTCCAGCAGCAACCGCGAACCGTCGTCCGAGTCGAGAAAGAATTCGTAGTCCCCTTCCTGCGGAACAATCAGCGTGCCGCTAAAGACGAATCCAAAGGCCGTATTGCGGGTGGCCGGGCTCAGGTCGATGAGAAAGCCGGGCAGTTTGGCCGTCGTCTCCGGCTTGAGCTCGTCGAAGTTGGGCAGCTTGTCGAACGTGTCGCGATAGAACTTGTACTCGAGGTCCTCCAGATCGGCGATGTAGATCTCGCCAGGCGAATCGGGGGGCGCGGTCGCGAAAGCGCTTGAGCAGCGCCTGGCCGAGCTCGCTGATCTGCCGTTGCACGTCGTTGTATTGCTGCTCGATCTCGCGCTGTTCGGCCGTATATTCGTCGTGCGCCAGGGGCGCGTCGAAGATCTGCGTTTCCACGTTGGGGCCATTGCTGGCCATGCCCCGCAGACCCTGAAAAAACGCGATCATCTGGTAATAGTCGCGCTGCGTGAGCGGATCGAGCTTGTGGTCGTGGCAGCGGGCGCAGTTGAGCGTCAGGGCCATTACCGTCTGGCTGGTGGTGGTGAGGATGTCGTCGAGCTCGTCGTAACGGGCCAGCGTCCGATCGGCCGGTTCGTCATCCCAGACGCCGATGCGATAGAAGCCGGTGGCGACGATCGTCTCGGCCGTAGGATGCGCCAGCTCGTCGCCGGCCAACTGCTCGCGCAGAAACTGGTCGTAGGGCTTGTCGGCATTCAGCGAGCGGATCACGTAATCGCGGTAGCGCCAGGCGTGCGGCTTCACGCCGTCGCGCTCGAAGCTGTTCGTGTCCGCGTAGCGAACGACGTCCAGCCAGTGCCGAGCCCAACGCTCGCCATAGTGCGGAGAGTCCAGCAGCGAATCGATCACCCGGGCGTAAGCGTCCGGCGATGGATCGGCCAGAAAGGCGTCGACCGCCGCCGGCGCAGGCGGCAGACCGGTGAGGTCGAAATAGGCCCGGCGCAGCAGCGCGGCTTTCTCGGCCGGCGGGGCCGGTGTCAGGCCGCTTTGTTCCAAACGACCAAGGATGAAGCGGTCGATGTCGCCACGGACCCAGCCCTCGTCCTTGACGGCTGGCGGCGCTGGCGGATGGACCGGCTGAAATGCCCAATGGCCTCCCCACACGGCACCCTGGGCGACCCACTGCCGCAGCAGGTCGACCTGCTCACCGGACAGCGGCTTGTTCTTGGGGGGCATCCGCACATCGTCGTCCTGCGACGCGACGCGACGCAGCAATTCGCTCTGATCGATCTTGCCCGGCACGATCGCGTGCTCGCCCGAATCGAGCTCCGCGAGCGCCGCCTCGCGATCGTTCAGCCGCAAGCCGCTCTCGGCCTTGTCCGGACCGTGACAGGCGAAACAGCGGCGTGCGAGGATCGGTTGAATGTCGCGGCCGAAGTCGATTTGCGCGGCTCAGGCGGCGCGGCAACCGCCGCTGGCGCGTTTTCTGCAGACCGGGCGACACGCTGCAGCGACAAACCGGCCAGCAGTACACCGGCCAGACCAGCCAGCACGATCGCCAGGCCGCGACGTAACCTCAGCCGGCGCTTGGGAATCGAGCGCAAACTCAACGAAAAACGGTCTAGCGGGGCCAGCTTCATGCAGCAATCTCGTTGGCCGTCGAGCAGCGAGGCGGGACGATTCTGGGCAGGATCCCTTCATTTTGGCCAAACGGTCGATCGAACGCAATCACTTTGTGAGCTGCCAGAGCGGCGATTTGGGCATTGCCCAGGGCCGATTCGCCAGAAGTGTCGACGGACCGGACTAGGGGCGATCGGCGGGGGCGGGCCCCGGGCGCCAGGGCCCACGTGCCCGACGGACGAAGGCCTGAGCGCATTCGCTCCGTCCGCCGTGAGAAAAAGCCATGGATGTGCTCCCCCCCGAGCACCGGGTGACTGCTTGCAATGGCCCGGAATTCATCGTAACCTCGGGCCAGCAACGGGTGTAAAACTTGCTGTTCCGTTTGAGTGTGGCGAACTTATCCGATCGCGGCAATTTGAGGTTTGCAATGCAACGAATCCTGCGAATGACTTTGGTCTTGCTGATCGTTCTTGTCCCGGCGTCGTCGATGCTCTGGGCCCAGCGCCAGGCGGTGGCCGCTTCGGCGGCGGCATGGGCGGCGATTTGACGGGGCTGCTGACCCAGAAATCGGTTCAGGACGAGCTCAAGCTTTCCGACGAGCAGCGCAAGCAGGGAACTGAGTTGGCCGAAAAACAGCGCGGCGGCTTCGAGGGGCTGCGCGACTTGAGCGAGGACGAACGCCGAAAGAAGCTGGAAGAGCGGGCTGCCGCCAATCTGAAATCCGTGGCGGAGATCCTGCAGCCGGAGCAACTCAAGCGATTAAAGCAGATCTCGTGGCAGCAGCAGGGCGCCTTTGCCTTCGAGCAGCCGGAAGTGGCTTCGGCCTTGCAGTTGACCAATGACCAAAAAGACAAGCTCAAGGCCATCCAGAAAGCCTCGCGCGAAAAGATGCGCGAGGCATTCGGGGGCGGCGGCCAGCCCGACCGCGAAAAGCTGCAAGCGGCGCGGAAGGCGGTTGCCGAGGAGCGCTGGGCGTGCTCACCGACGAACAAAAGGCCAAATGGAAAGACCTGACCGGCCCCACCTTCTCCGGAGAGATCGTCCGCCCCACCGGCGGCGGCGGAAATGGCGGCCGGCGACGCGGAAATAATACTTAAGGCGACGTGCGAACTGCGGATGCGAAAAAATTGCGGATGCGAAAAAATAGTGCGGACAATGACTGATTCGTGCTGCGGGCAACATTTAATCGTGAGGCGGAGAACCACATGAACAAGTTTCGAATGGCTTGGCGGATTGGTGCGGTCGTGCTCTTGGCGTTGTCGCTCAGGGGCGTCCAGGCGTCCGCTGACGACGATGGCGGTGGAAAAGATTCTCCGCGGGCGCAGGACGGCGGCGGGCGACCAGACCGGGGCCGGGGCTTTTCCGGCTTCAATCGCTGGGACGGTCGCTCGGGGGGACACGCTCGACGCCAGGGCCCACCGGCCGATGCGAATTCCGCCGACGCCAAACGCGACGGGGCCAAGCCTGAGGGGGCCGATTCCGACCGCCGTCCACCCAGGGGAGAGGGCAGGGGTCCAGCGGGTCGACCGGACGGCCGGCCAGGAGGCCCGCCTTGGGCACGCGGAGGCGATGGCCCCGGCCCTGGCGGACGTGGTTTTGCCGGACGCGGTCCAGGCGGGGGCGGTGCAGGCGGGGCTCGGCCTGAAGGACGCGGTCCGGAAGGACGATGGCAAGACGCGGAATGGCGCGGCGGACATCGAAGTCACGGCGATCAGGCCCGTGCCTCCAGTCAAGCCAGCCCTTCTGACCATGCCGGCCACGGTCGTCCAGGCGCTGGCGCCCCGGGACATTCCGGCGGTGGCCGTCCCGACTGGCGGGCCAGTTTCGCCAGTCACCAGGGCCCAAGCCACCACGGTAAAGGAAAATCTCAATACGGTCACGCAGGCGGCCACGGGCATCACGGCCACGGGCATCACGGCCACCACGGCGGCCACGGACAGTTTGCCAGCCATCATGGCGGACATGGCAAACACGCACATCATGGCAAGCACGGGCATCACGGCCACGGGCATCACGGCCACCACGGCGGCCACGGACAGTTTGCCAGCCATCATGGCGGACATGGCAAACACGCACATCATGGCAAGCACGGGCATCACGGCTTTGCACGCGCCCACGGGCATCACGGCAAGCACGGGCATCACGGCTTTGCTGGCGGACACGGACATCATGGCAAGCACGGCCATCACGACTTTGCTGGCGGACGCGGACATCATGGCAAGCACGGCCATCACGACTTTGCTGGCGGACGCGGACATCATGGCAAGCACGGCCACCACGGCTTTGCCGGTGGACGCGGACATCATGGCAAGCACGGCCATCACGGCTTTGCCGGTGGACGCGGACATCATCGCGGCGGCCACGGGCACTTCGCCAGCCATCGCGGCGGACACGGACATCATGGCAAGCACGGCCATCACGGCTTTGCCGGTGGACGCGGACATCATGGTCGTGGACACGGACACCACGGCTTCGGTGGCGGGCGCGGGCATCATGGTCGCGGACACGGGCACCACGGCTTCGGCGGCGGACGCGGGCATCATGGTCGCGGACACGGGCACCACGGCTTCGGCGGCGGACGCGGACATCATGGTCGCGGACACGGACATCACGGCTTCGGTGGTGGACGCGGACATCATGGTCGCGGACATGGACACCACGGCTTTGGTGGTGGACGCGGACATCATGGTCGCGGACACGGACATCACGGCTTCGGTGGTGGACACGGGCATCATGGTCGTGGGCACGGACATCACGGCCATCATCACGGTGAGTTTGGCGGACATGGCGGTCACGGTGACTGGTGGCGTGATTTCGTCCACCATCACCACGGGCACGACGGGCATGGGCACGGCGGCTGATGTCACGGCGGTTGGGGCGGGTGGCGTGGCCGACGAGGCATGCGGTCCCACGAGTCCGCGGCACTGTGACCGACGATTCGTGCCGCAGGCAATGGGTCTGAACGACCGGACTTGGTTTGCTGCCGTAATCGACAAAAGTCACGCTGCGAATTCCTAAATCAACACACATGCCCGACCCCACGGCTTCGTGGGGCCGGGCAGTTTCTTGAGTGAGGTTGGCATGGCTACGATGTTTCTGCGCCCCGTGGCAATCGTCGTGGTGGGCCGATGTTCGAACCTTTGGACCGCTGCCTGGTCGGCGAGATTTTGGCAAGTTGCCTGCCTGTTGTTGTGCCAGGCACTGACGGCCTCGATCTCGCAGGCCGCCGAGGATGAGCAGCAAACGGCGCTGGCGGTCAAGGCGCTGATTGGCGCGATGGGCGATCAGGATGTCGAAGTCCGCCGTAGCGCCGTTCTGTCGCTGGGACGATTCGGCGAGGACGCAGCCGCGGCGGTGCCGGCCTTGACCGAGGCGCTGAAGGACCCGGATTTGGACGTGCGGGGAGCGGCGATCGTGGCACTGGGGCGGGTTGGCTCTGCGGCCAAGACCGCCGTGCCCAACCTGTCGGATCTGCTCAAAGAAAAGGATTCGGACATTCGCGGCGCAGCGGCCTTGGCCTTGGGCCGAATCGGCGCCGACGCCAAGGCTGCCATGCCGGCGCTGGCCGAGGCGAGCAAACAGGAGGACCGGCGCGTTCAAGTCTACGCGTTGTGGCGCGCTGGCGTTGATCGATCCGAAGGCCGAACCACACGTGTCGGCTTTGGCCGACTTGCTCAGCGACAAGGACATCGTGGTCCGCGGATCGGCCGCGTTCGCGCTGGGCGAAATCGGACCGCCGGCCAAGGGCGCGGTTCGCCAACTCGCGGTAGCCCTGCGCAACGACGAAACCGACGTGCGCCGAGCGGCGGCCGACGCCTTGGGGGAAATGGGGGCCAACGCCAAAGATGCTGTGCCGGCCCTGACCGCTTCGCTGCGCGATCAAGACAGCAGCATGCGGGCGGCGGCGGCCAACGCGCTGGGCGATATCGGCCCGGCGGCGGAAGATGCCATCCCGGCACTCGCCGACGCCGTCGGCGACAAGGAGGTCGAAGTGCGAGTCGCGGCCGTCATTGCGCTGGGCGAAATCGGCCCCGGGGCACTGACCGCAACCCAGGCTCTGAGCAAAGCCCTGAAAGACGAGAACGCCGACGTACGCCGGGAGGCCGCTTTGGCACTGGGCCGACTGGACACCGACGCGGATTGATCCCCGGCGCCCTCGTCTCTTGGGGCCGGGTCTCTTACGGCCGCTGGCCCTGACATTCGCCCGTCCTGCGGCTTCGCGAGCCCCGCGTCGCTCACGAGTCCCGCGTCGGCACGGTCCAGGGCCAACTCCAAGCGATTGGGGGACGATTGCCGGCCGCAGCAGCCGGCCCCCCGCGTTGCGGCAGGCTGATCGTGCGGCCGGTGCCGGCGAATTTCCTTCTCGGTGCCAGCGAAAGTTGGCGTTCTGCCGGCCGGCGGATTGCGGTATAACCCGGCCCGCCACCCCATCCACCCGGGCCGGATTTCGACCGTTTTTCGCTTGCCGTCAGGAGACGCTGCATGTCCGAACCCATCCGTTATCGCCGCAGCTCGCTCAAGACCTTGCTGGGCATCACCAAGGAAAAGAAGCGCATCAAGCGGGAGTTGGGAATCACGGCTATTTTGAAGCCGTTTCGCTGGTGGGGCAACGAGAAGCGGGACGTGAAGCGCGAGCTGGGATATTACTCGCCCGAGGCGAAATTCGCCCGGCACGTGCTCCCTCACTCGCTGTCGAAGATCGCCCTGGGCGTTCTGCTGGTGTTGGGAATTCCGTTCCTGCTGGGCTGGCTGCTCAGTTCGGCCACACGCGAGATGCCGGCCGGGCCTGGAGCCAGCACGTCGACAGCCGTGCCGACGACGTCGGCTCCCCCCAACACAGCTCAGCGCACCGGCGACGGTTTGCGGTAAGCCGGGGTGCCAACTCGCCAACCGACCTGGCCGCACGCGCGACAACCGACGCGGCAATCTTGACCCGGTCGCCCGCTATCTTGCCGGGCGGCGATCTGCGATTCCCTTGCGCCGCGTGCCTTTGCTGCGTGTGCTTGTCGAGTGCATGTCGAGCGCTTGTCGTCGGCCGGACGATCACTTCGGGTTAGGCAGCGTGATCACGCTGTCTTCCGCGAACGACGCTTCGCCGGCCTTGCCGTTCATGCGGTACTGCACTTTCAATTGCTTCACCGTTCCCGGCAGAGGATCGCCGCCGAAGACCTCGTTGTAGGGCGACGGCAAGGAGATCACGGCCAGTCCGGCTGCATGCTTTTGCAGTTGGGCCGTCACATCCTTCTGGGTGGCGCCGGCCCCGTATTCGGCTTTGATGATTTCCACTTTCAAGGGTTCCAGGCCGGCCTTGGCGAGCAGGGCTTTTGCCTCGGCCGGATCGCCCTTCATCTTTTGTGCGACCAGGACCGCTGTCCGACCCGCGTCCTCTTTGAGGCCCGGCACTTCAGTGGCTTGGAGGGCGACTTTGAGCGTATCGACATTGGGATAACGTTCGAGCACGGCCAAGACCAGCTTTTGTTCGTCGGCGCGGCCCGCGGTTTCGAGTGCCCGGCGGCACATTTCGGCCCGCTCCTTGTCGGGCAAGGTGAATTGCCGGGCAATGCGGATATAGGCGCGCATCGCCCGCACCTGGTACTTGTCGCCGGATGCGGTTTTGGCTTGTTCCAACAGCACGGGCGCCGCGTCGGCGGTCATCCACTCGCCCAGCAGGCGGCTGCCGACGTCCTGCAGTTCTTCATCGCCGCCGTTCATGGCGGCGGCGATCGTGGCCAGCGCCTTGGGCCCGCCCATGGCGCCCAGCACATTCAGCAGATCCTTCTTTGCTGCCGGCTGAGCGCGCGGCAGGGCCGCAGCGAGCTCGGCGGCGCAGGCTTCGCGATCGGTCATGCGAACGCAAGCCGCTTGCAGTGCCCGCCCAGACACTTTCGCATCGTCAGGACTCTTGGGCGTCAGAACCTGCGAAATCAGCACCCCCAATTCTTTCGGGCCGATCGTTTCGCCCAGCGCCGTGAGGGCGGCGGAGCGGATGGCCGGATCCGGATTGGCCAGGGCTTTGACCAGGGCGCCCGTCGCCGGGATACGCCGCTGGCCGACCGTCTCGATCAGCACGGTCAGCGATTTGCCTTCGGCCTGCGGCAACCGGGCGGCGATATCCGCATCGACTTTCTGGCCCGGCAAGCCGGCCAGCGCGGTTTTAGCGGCTTGCGACAGTTCTTCGTCGCCGGCGGTGGCCAGTTCGACCAGGCCCGACACGCTGGACGCGTCGCCCGATCGTCCGATGACGGTAATGGCGGCGATTTGCACCTGCTTGTCGCCCCCCTTGGCCGCGGCGAGCACGGCCGGCGAGACGACGGAGTCCGTGCGGTCGGCCAGGGCATACAGCAACAGCGCGGCCCGCTCCGGGGCGGCACCGGCCAATTCGGCCGCCAATGCATCAGCCACTTCGCGGCCGGGCAATTCGCGGGCGGCAGTCAGACCGACGTGCAGCATGCCCTTGTCCGGCGATTTGAGCTGCTCGATCAACAGCGGAATGCCGCCGGTCTTGCGAGCCAGAATCGCTCCGCGGGTGGCTTCGAACTTTCGCGGCCGGGGCACGTCCGCCGCGGCGGACTTCGTCGTAGATCTCGGCCGCTTCTTTGTCCTTGCCGTCGGCCATCAGGCGCTCGGCGCAAAGGATGCAGCCCTCGGCCACCGCCGAACGCACGCCGGCCGGCGCTGCGGCCAACGATTGCCGCAGGGCGCCCGTTGCGGCGGCGCCGGCGATGCGACCCAGGGCCACGGCCGCAGCCGAGGCAACGTCGGCGTCCGGATCTTTCAGGCGGGCGATCAAGGGATCGACGGCGCCGGCGTCGCGCCGGACTCCGATCGAGTTGATCGTGCCCACCGCCAGGCGGCCCTTGAGCGAACCGAGCCGCCCGCGCAGCGCTTCGTCGGCCGCCGGATCCGGAATGGCCTCCAGGGCGATGCGCGCCCACGAAGTCAACTGCTCGTCGGCCAGCAGCTTGGCCAACTCAGGCACCGCGGCCTTGCTGCCGTGGATGGCCAGTTGTTTGCAGGCGATGGCTTTTTCCGGCGCCGCGGCCGTCTGTAGCACGCCGATCAGTTGTTTTTCTTTTTCCGCGTTTTGCGGTTCGGCCGCGCGAGCCGCCGCCGAGACCAGCGTAACCAGCGCCGCAAGCAGCAGGGCGCGACGAACCGGGTATCGAAGTTGACGCATGATTTTCATCCTGAATGGTCGAGTGTGTCGGAAGAAAAGGGAGCAGCTTGAAAAAGATCGTCGACCGCTTTGCTTACAGCCGCCACGGTTCGCGCAGCGCCTCCGAACGCAAGCGATTGGCTTGCTCGTCGCCGATGAACTCGTTCTTTTGCGGATCGAACTCGACCTTGCGTCCCAGGGCCAGGGCCACGTTGGCCGCGTGGCAGGCAATGTGTGCGTTGCAGGCCGCGTCCGCGTTGGTGCGCGGTTGGCTGCGCGACTTGACGCAGTCGAGGAAATTACGCACATGGAACGTCGCCGGGTAGCCGCCGATCTCGGCCACCGTGCGGCCGGCAATCAACTCGGGCGAACTCAGCACCAGCTTGCCGCTATCGGCCGTCTCGACCCAACCGGTTTCACCCTCGAACCGCACCGGGCAGGAGCCCAGCGGAATCCAACCGTTCTCGCGGAGGACCAGTTCCACGCCGTTGGCGTAGCGGGCCACCATCCGTCCATCTTGGGGCGGGTTGTATTCGACCGGAACGACCGCGTCCCCCATCGCCCACTGGCAAAGGTCGACGCAGTGCGAGCCCCATTCCAACACGCCGCCGCCGACCAGGCCGCCCCCTTTTTCGAAGTTGAAGCCGTCGAGCAGTGCGTGGTTGTAGGGGCGCCAGGCCGCGGGCCCCAAGTACATATCCCAATCGACGACGTCTTTGGCCGGTTCCGGTTCGGCCGGCAGCCAACCGCTCATCAGTGCCGTCATTCCGGCCGGATGGGCGTAGACGGTCTTGAGTTTGCCGAGCTTGCCGGTGCGAGCCAGTTCGCAGGCGAAGGCGAAGTGCGGCAGGCTGCGGCGCTGGGTGCCGGCCTGAAACACGCGGCCAGTGCGGCGCATCGTTTCGCGCAGAATCAGGCTTTGGGCGATGTTCTTGGTGCAGGGCTTCTCGCAGTACATGTCTTTGCCGGCCTTGGCGGTGGTCATGGCGGCGGTGGCGTGCCAATTTGGCCCGGTGGCGATCAGCACCGCATCGATGTCGTTGCGGTCGAGCAGTTCGCGAAAGTCGCGATGCGTGCCGCATTTGTCATTGCCGTACTGCCCGTCAACCATTTTCTTGATCGCGTCGCGGCGGGCCTGCTTGACGTCGCACACGGCCACGAATTGGACGTCCTTTTGTTCCAGGAAGCAGCCCAGGTCGTAGGTGCCGCGGTTGCCGATGCCGATGCCGCCCAGCACGATCCGCTCGCTGGGCGGCACGGCGCCGTCCAGGCCCAAGGCCGAGCCGGGAATGATCTGCGGCGCCATGATCGCGGCGCCGGCCGAAAGCGCGGTCTGCAAGAACCGGCGCCTGGGAAGATTCGTTCGCTTGCTCGCCATGACTCGTCTCCTGGTCGAAATGATCCGTGGCCCCTGGCAAATGCCCGGGATTTGATTTGGCCCGCTGTCCGCAGCTTCACAGCATACCGCTTTGGCAAGCGCGTTTCCACATGCCCGCCGGTCAGCCACCCATAATCTGGCTGAATCTCGAAGTGGTCGGGCGACCGACAGCAATTACACGCCGTGCGTCCGCTGGCAACGGTGGAAAACGACTTGGATTGCCCGACGGTAGCGAACGATGCACCGTCGGGCGCGTCTCATTCGCTTTTCTGCCAGCCGCAGGAAAGTGTGCGACCCAGCGAACCGACTGCACCCGAATTCCGTACTGCGCACGTGCGCAGGGCGGGGTCTTGTGCGTGGGCACACGAGGAGCCCGCATTGCGGCCGGCTCTCGCATACGGTCAAATCGATTGGGAGGGAACGCCCAGCATGCCCCTGCGGATTGCTTTTCTGGCGGCCGTTTGCGGACTCTTGCCGCCCGTGGCGGCTCTTGCGGCCGACTCCGATGGCGGCGCGACCGACAACTGGCCGCAATGGCGGGGACCGCTGGCCAGCGGCGTTGCGCCCCACGCCGACCCGCCGACCGTTTGGAACGAAGCCGACGGGACGAACATCCGCTGGAAGGCGGAAATTCCGGGCCGCGGGCATTCAACCCCCGTGGTTTGGGGCGACCGCATCTTTCTGACCACGGCCATTGCCTTCGGCGATCCGCTGCCGCCCCGCCGCAGCACGGCGCCCGGCAATCACGACAATTTGCCGGTGACCCATCGGCACAAGTTCGCGACCCTGGCCGTCAGCCGGTCCAGCGGCCGGATCCTGTGGCAGAAAACTCTGCGCAAGGCGCTACCGGTCGAACAGGGGCACCATACCGGCAGCCTGGCGTCGAACTCGCCCGTGACCGACGGAGAGCACCTGTTTGCTTTCTTCGGCTCGTTCGGGCTGTATTCCCTCGACCTCGACGGCCGACTGGTTTGGAAAGCCGATTTTGGCCCGATGCAATCGCTGCACGGGCATGGCGAGGGGAGCTCTCCGGTGCTCTACCGGGACACGCTCGTCGTGAATTGGGACCACGAAGGAAAGTCGTTCGTCGTGGCGCTCGATAAACGCAGCGGCGCCGAGCGCTGGAAGGTCGAGCGGCGGGAAGTCACCAGTTGGGCCACGCCGATCATCGTCGAGCAAGCGGGCCGAGCCCAGGTGATCGTCAGCGGCACCAGCCGCGTGCGCGGATACGATCTGGCCGATGGGAAAGTGCTGTGGGAATGCGGCGGGTTGTCGTCGAACATCGTGGCTTCGCCCGTCTCGGCCCTGGGGATGGTGTTTGCCGGCAGCAGCTACGACAAAAAAGCCTTGCTGGCAATTCGCCTGGAGGGCGCGGCGGGCGACGTCACCGGCACGCCGCAGGTGGCGTGGAGCCGCATCCGCGGCACGCCCTATGTTCCGTCGCCGCTGGTCTACGATGGCGGGCTGTATTTTCTGTCGCACTACCAGGGGCTGCTTTCGCGGGTCGACGCGCGCACGGGCGAAGACCGTCCCGGCACGTTTCGGCTGGAGGGGATCGGAGACGTCTACTCGTCGCCGGTCGCCGCGGCGGGCCGCATCTACATCACCGACCTGGACGGCGCCACGATCGTCGTGCAAAGCGGAGAGCTGCCGCGCCTGCTGGCACTGAACCACGTGTCCGAGCCGGTGAGCGCGTCGGCCGCCATCGCCGGCCGCGAGCTGTTTCTGCGCGGCGAGAAACATCTCTACTGCCTGGCCGAGTCGGCTCAATAGCCGTGGTGGGCCGCGGCGTGCAACTTGGCTTGCTCGCCGATCGACAGGCCGGTTATTTTGTCGGCGTCGAAAAAGTGATCGCGGGTCAGATGGGTCCAGTACGTCATGCCTTCCACGCCCGCATCGGGCACGTCGATGGTCTTCAGCCAGATGCGTAGTTCGTCGGCGTGCAGGCTGCGCAGCCACTTGCTGGGGGGCCGGCCATGGCGGGCTCGGCGCGTCGGGTCGGGTTGATGCTCGCCGGCGCCGGCGGGCGTCGTGGTTTCCTGGCTGTCGTTTGCCTCCCAGACGCGCATCTCGGCCGGCACCAGGCCTTCGTCCAGATATCCCTTTTTGTCGGTGTAGGGTTCGCCGGTTTGACGGTTGATCGGTGTCGTGATGCCGGTGAGCATCCAGCGGCCGCCGACCAGGTTCTCGCGCTCGTACCACTGCCAGGCCGCGTTGTTGGCGGCTCGCCAGTGGGTGGGCGCGGCGGGTTCGGCGGCCTTCATGGCTGCCGCCGCGAGTTGGTCGAGACCCTCGGCGCTGCAGTTTTTCGCCGAGATTGAACAGCCCCAGTCCGATCCAAAACAGAAATCGTCGACGCTTCATGTTGCGTTCCGATTCAATCGGAAGTTTGCGCCCGGCTCGGTCCGGGCAGGATGCTCTCAACGGCGAGGCCCATGCTCGGGAACGCCGGTTGTTTTGCCGTTAGAAGAATTATAGTTTGCGCTCGGCAGGCTCCAGGAACCGATGCGCCCTTTGCTCCTTCAATGCCGGCGTCGGGTGCGCCATACGCCCGGCAGATCCTGAAGAATTACCACGACCCCCCGGGCGGCCGATGCATCGGCAGCAGCAATGGCGGCCTGACCCTAAGCCGGCTTGTCGGCCGCGCGGGCGGAAGACCTGGGTAATGTCTGGCGACAATTCGTCGGCGCTGCGGGCGTCCGGCGCATTTCCGACCAGGGCGATCTTCAACAGCCCGCGCTGCGCGTAGCTTTTCATGTCCTCCAAGATCACGCGGACGTTTTGATAGCGATCTTCCGGGCGCAGGGCCATCATGCGATCGATGATGACCGCCAGGGGGCGGGAGACATGCGGGGCCACTTCCAGCAGCGCCGGGGCGTCGTGTTGGGTGATTTTCAGCAACATGGCCGTGGAGCTGCGCTCCTGGAACGCGAGCCGGCCCGTCATCGAGTGGAAGAAGCTGGCGCCGAGCGAGTAGATGTCGGAGCGCTCGTCGACGGCTTCGCCCAGTGCTTGCTCCGGAGCGATGTAATGCGGGGTACCGAGGACGGCACCGTGCATGGTCAGATCCAATTCGACACCGCTGGCCTCTTTGAGCAGGCCGAAATCGCTGATTTTCAGGTTGCGGTCGGCGGTCAGCAACAAGTTGTGCGGTTTCAAATCGCGATGCACGACGCCGTGCTGATGCGCATAATGCAAACCCAGCAGCGACTTCGTACAGCCAGGCTGCTCCCATGTCGCTCGTGGGCGGACCGAAGCGGCGAACCCAAGTCGCCAGGTCGCCGTTGGGCAGGTACTCCATGGCCAGCCAGCGCAGCATCGATCCGTTGGCCGCGGCGGCCGTTCCTGAAGCCAGCACTTGAACGATCTGAGGACACATGAACGATCCCAGGACCGTGGCCTCTTTCTGGAAGCGCGCGAGCATCGGGTCGGAGGCGACCGAAGGAGACGAAACGATCTTTACCGCCGCTTTGCGATCCAGGCTGACCTGCGTGGCCAGGTAGACTTCGCTCATGCCGCCGGTGGCGAGCTTGCTCTCCAATCGAAAATCGCCCAGCAGCAACCCCTCTTTGACAACCCAGGGAGTGGCGACAGGCTTCGCGGGGCGGGCCGCGCCGTTCACGGTCGAGCGACTGTCGGCCGCCGCCGTCTGGGCGCTCGATGAAATCGCCCTCGGCCAAATGTTGGAAGGCGATGCGCAGTCGCTCGCGCAGATCTTTGGCCATGTCGGCCACGTTGCAGCGATCTTTGGCGGCCACGCGCGCCACGTCGACGAATCGAGCCCGCTCGTCGGCATCGTCGGGATCGCTCTGGTACGTCGCCAGACGCAGATCCTGGGTGTCGAACCCGTTGCTGGCCAGCGCCGTGGTGATCGCCGCCAGCACGCCGGTCCGATCGAAGCCGACAACGCAGATCTCGTAATCGCGGCCGCCCAGCGGCCGCACTTCGACTTCGATCGGCTGCTCGGCGCAAAGCCGGGCCAAGAGCCTCAGGTGCCGGGCGATCTCGGTGGGCGAATAGCCCTCCAAGTAGTTCTCAGGCATCCGGCGAAGATGCGCGTCGACCAGCGTCGGCGGGACCGTCGGGCATTGCTTGAGCAACGAATTGACAAGGTCGACCATGGAAATGAATCCATTGGGCCTCGCCTTTGCTGAAATACACCCTCTTGCCTGGGAAACATCATCATGACCGACGCCGCACGGCCAAACAAGCCAGCGACCGATTTTGCCCGTTGCAACGGTCGCCCCGCCGCCCCCCCTTCTTGCTGCCGGCTCTTGCCGCCAACTCGGACGATTCGATTAGCCGGCTATCGATCCACCTCGGCCACCAACCGCCCCTCGCGCACGGCACGGACCAGCTCGGCATGATCGTGCTCGTTTTGCCGGGCGTAGGCCTCGGCAAAGTCGCCGATCGCTTGGTCGAACCGGCCGCTGGTGCCCAGATAACGGCTGATCCGAGCCGGGTCGCCGCTGCGGGCATGGGCCCGGGCGAGCACCCAGCCGCACGACTCGGCATAGCGGGTCATCGTGGGCGGATCGTAGACTTCGACCAGCGGTTTGACTTTTACGTCGCGCAATTGCCGGATGTAGAAGTGCCGGCCCAAATGGCCTTTCGTCCAGCCCAGGAACAGGTCGCTGGCCGCCTGCATCAACCGCTGGCCGATCACCACCCGCTCTCCGTGATTTTCGTAGGCCGAAGCGCCGGCGTACGGCTCGAGCACCGACGTGCAGGCCTCTTTGACTTGCAAGAACAGCGGATCGTCCGGTCCGGCCATGAGCAGCAAGACGCCGCAGCGCGTTCCCACGCTGCCCACGCCGACGACTTTCACTGCATGGTCGACAAGCTTGTAGCGATCGAGCAGCACGCGGCGCTCGTCGGGCAGCGTGCGGCGATAAGACCCAAACGCCTCGCGCAGGTGATCGACCAACTCCTGGGCTTCGGCATGCTGCGGATGATAAATCAAGGGCGGGTTGTCATGAATCTGAAATTGTCCGTCGCTTTCGCCCCACAACTTGGGGTTATCGTGCTCCTGGATGCCGCGGGCAGCCTGCTCGATCGCCTGGCGGTCCTGCCGGCGAAACTCCTTTTGCGGCGCACGGGCCAGCAACTCATTGACGTCGACCCGTTCGTACCAGACGTCGATCGCCCGCATGCGCGACAATCTTTCCAGTTGCCGGCGATAACTGCGGGCGCAGGCCACCGCGGCGCCGCGGGACTGCCCGGCCTTGAAGTTGTTATGCTCGCCGGCGATGACAAAACTGGTGGCCAGGCGCTTCACGTCCCATTCCCAAGGGCCCGGCAGCGACTCGTCAAAATCGTTGACGTCGAAGATCAATCGCCGCTCGGGCGTGGCGAAAACACCAAAGTTCAGCAGATGGCAATCGCCGCACGCCTGCACGCGCATGCCCGTGACGGGCGTGTGGGCCAGGTCGGCGGCCATGATGGCCGCCGCGCCGCGATAAAACGCAAACGGCGACTGAAGCATCCGTCCATAGCGAATCGGCACCAGGTGCGGAACGCGATTGGCGCTTGTCTCGGCGAGAATCTCGACCGGGTCGCGGCGGTCGGCGGGCGGACTCCACTGGGCATGACTCGATCGGGGCGCGTCCTGCGCAGTAATCGGCCGTCTCCCGGTTCACAATCGATGGGACGATCTCCCTTGGCTGCGGGGGCCCCCTCGACTGCGCGGGCTCCCTTGGCTGCGCGGGCCGGCCGGCGCGATGCCGTGGGTTCGCCGTCCGTTGGCGTGGGCGCGGGCGCGGTTTTCGTTTTGGCCATGATCGTCACCTGGAGAGATTTCGGATGCAACTATAAATAGGTTGTTGGCCGCCGGCCAATCGTAGATCATAGTGCTTGGCGGGCTTGAATTCCAGGAAGCGGCAGGTTTGCCGCGGATCCGTGCCGGGTTCGCGTGAAGGGCTACCACTTGATCTGGTTGAATAGTTCGCGCAGCCGGCTGCCGCGCGCCGGATTGACCATCTCTACGAACGAAACTCGCCCAAGAAGATGGGCGTAGAAGTCCGCATGGCCCGCTCGATTCTGACTTGAAGCGCCGTTGCGAATGCAATTGGTCAGCGTGGCCTTCAATCGATCGTAGTCCGTCCTCGGCACGGTTAGTCGTTCGTTGACGACGATTCCCGCCAGGTGCTGCCGGACCCCATGCCGCATGACGCGCGTCTTACGGTGCTGCACGGCGAATCCTTCCTCCATCACCGTGGCGCACACGTGCAGGCAAAACCGCCGGGCGATTCGATCGAAAGCCCGATCGCCGGAGAATGCCAGGTCGTCGGCGTATCGTGTGTAAGTGGCATCGGCGGCGGCAGCCAGACCGGCTAGACGGCAATCCAAACGGTACGCGCAGAGGTTCGCCAGCGCCGGCGACGTCGGCGCGCCTTGCGGCAGATGCGGCTGTGAGTACAGAAAGCGAACGTTGTGCACCTGCCGGCCTGCCGGCGGCAAGCCGATTTCGTCCCAGACGTCCAGCGGCGTGGAGTTGCTGCACAGTCCAGCCAGCAGATCGGCAACGCGTTCGGGATACCCGACCGTCCGAAACAAGGCTTGAATCCGGGCCATCGAGATCGATGGGAAGAAATCTTCCAGATCGATCCGAACGACCACTCTCTTGCCGACATGCGCAGAAGCAAACGACTTGATCGAATGGCCGCGCCGAAATCCGTGAGCCGCCACATGCACCGGGACGCGGTCGAGGATACCCGCCAGAATTCGCCGCTGCATGTCCTTGAGTCGCGGCTTTGGTGCTTCGATCAGCCGGACGTGCCCAAATCGCTTGACCAAGGGGCGATAGTGGTAATGCCGCAGCCGGCCTTGGCTTCGCTTGTATTCGAGATTTCGCCGGTCGGCGAACCAATCCAAATGGCTGACCGAGATTCCCAACCAATCGGCCAGCTCGCCCGGAGTGCGGATTGCCGGCACGCCCCACGAGGTCGCGGCCGCGACAGGGCTCATCCTGGCGGGCGCGGCCAGGCGTGCCAACACGTTCAGATCGTGTTTCTCGCAGGCCCGCGCGAAGCCCTCATCGCCGAGAATGAAATTGGCAACCGCGATCTGCCGTGGTCGCGGCCGGCATGCGTAAGTGTCGCATAAGCGCCTGGCGAGCGGGCGCAGCCACCGCCAGCGCTTGCCCAGAAGGTCGGAGCCGCGATCGACCAAGCCTTCGATTTCGATGCGACCGGCAACAAAGGCCGCGGCGAGCGCCCGAGCAATAACGCCACTGGAGTGCATGGTGCAAAATGGGCGGCAGAGTACCCCAACGAGTCTGGTCTGGCGTGAGGCGGTATGCGTGGCAGCGCATCTCCCCTCACGCGACGAAATCCTAACCCTTCACGATCCCCGGGGTATCCCCGGAGAGGCAAAGTCGAACACACGGCGCGACTTCCACCGGCTTAGGGTACTCTGCCGCCGCGGTGGCATCATAGCACGAGCCGCCGGAGCGGGGCACCGACGGCGCGGAATCGGCCAAGCGCCGGCGAAAGACGCGCCGGTTCTCGCGAATCATGATGTCGAGCGGGCCGCCGGGCAGGGCAGCGCGGCCGGGCTGCCTCGCAGTGCGGCCCAGCACGCCGCCGCCAATTATGGTAACCTGATTCGTTAGGCGACCGCTCCAACCACCATGAGAAGCCATGCTGATCCATGTCGGCTGCGAAATCGAGTTCGTCTTTCCGGAACCCACGGCCTTGATCTTGATGCTCAGCCTGCATCCGTCGCGGTCGCCTACGATTCGCAAACACGAACAGCTGCGAGTCGATCCGCCGGTTCCCATTTCCCAGTATTTCGACACCAACGGCAATCGCTGCGGCCGCACGGTCGCGCCGGCCGGGGACGTCCGCTTTAGCAACGACGCGATCGTCGAAGATTGCGGCTTGCCGGATCTGCAAGTCCCCAGCGCCGCGCAAGTCAACGTCCAGGATCTGCCGCAAGAGGTCTTGCAGTTTCTCCTGGCCAGCCGTTACTGCGAGGTGGATAGCGAGCTGAAAGAGATCGCCTGGAGCCTGTTCTCTCGCACGCAGCCGGGCTGGCCGCGCGTCCAGGCCGTTTGCGATTTCGTGAATCGCCACATTCGTTTCGATTACCAGCAAGCCCGGCCAAATCGCACGGCGCTCGAGGTCTATCGCGAACGGGCCGGGGTGTGCCGCGATTACATGCACCTGGCGATCACGTTCTGCCGCTGCTTGAATGTGCCGGCACGCTACTGCACCGGTTATCTGGGCGACATCGGCGTGCCGCTGGCGCCGTATCCGATGGACTTCAGCGCCTGGTTCGAAGCGTTCCTGGGCGGCCAATGGTACGCCTTCGACGCCCGCAACAATGTGCCCCGCATCGGCCGGGTGCTGATGGCCCGCGGACGCGACGCGGCCGATGTGGCCATGACGACGACTTTTGGCGTCAACCAGCTCCAGTCGTTCAAGGTCTGGACCGAAGAAGTCGCGGCCCTATCGGCCGGGCGGGCCTAGGAACGAACGAAAAAAAATTTCCGCTTTTCGCCGGCCCTGACCCAACGCTGCGGGCAACCCTCACCCAGCGCTACGGGGAACCCTCTCCCTGCAGTACGGGGAACCCTCACCCTACCCTCTCCCTGGAGGGAGAGGAGTCAGGCGACGAGGTCATTCTGCGTTCGTATTCTTGGTTTCTTGCTGGCGGTGCGTCAGCGCTGGTTTGGCTGGGCAGGATGAAGAGGCGCGGTGATGGAGTCGTGGTATTTTGCCTACGGCAGCAATTTGTGGATCGATCAGATGATTGCGCGGACCGGCGCAATCGGCCATGCCGATCATCCGCCCCGCATCGCTCATTTGGCGGACCACCGGCTGGTCTTTCAACATCTGGAGCCTGCCGGACCCGCGTACGCCAACATCCTCTGCCCGGGAGACGGCGTGCTGGGCGTGGTCTATCGTTGCAGCGCGGCGGAACTGGAAAGGCTGGACCGCTACGAAGGCGGATACGATCGCCAGCCGGTCACCGTGATCGACCAGCAGGGCGAAGTCCTGGCCGCCACAACCTATGTGGTCATCTCTCGACCGGCAGCGACGTTTGGCCGGCCGGGCCCGGAATACCTCCAGCGGATCGTCACCGGCGCCCGACAACACGGCCTTCCCGAAGAGTACATTGCCCAGGTCATCCGCATCGCTTCCGCCGGCACTCGTCCCGCAGGCGAGTGTCGCATCTGAGCCGCCGCTCGGCGGGGTTGTTACGCGCGCGTTACCAACCGCGGGCTCGACTGCCGGTATGATGAGCCGGTCGACGACCCTCCTGCTCGAACCCCGGAGTCTCCCATGCCTGGCCGCGCTCATTGCCTGTTCTTGCTGGCTTGGATTACGCTTAGCCCCGCGCCGGCACTCGCCGCCGAAACAAACCCCAGCGAACTGGCGCTCACGACCGAGCGGGTGATCATCTTCAAGGATGGCTACTCGCTGATCATCAAGCGGGGCGTCGCCACGACCGATGCCAGCGGCGAAGCCTTCACCGACGACGTACCCGACGCGGCCGTGATCGGCTCGTTCTGGGCCGTGCCCGACGAGGGGCGGCTGATTTCCATGCTCGCCGGCTGGAAATCGACGAAAGATTCCGACGAGAAGCAAATGCCTTGCACGCTGCCGATCGAAATCCTGCTGGCCAACAAAGGCAAGCAGGCGCGGGTGGAAATGCACGACAAGACTTTCTACTCCGGCGTCATCCAGGAGGTGCTCGTCGACCGGACGGCCGCGCCGCTTGCGCCGGCGCAACTCGAACTGCTCGATCTGGCCGTGCCGTCAGCGACCGCCAGGCCCAAGGCAGCCCTGCTTTCGGGCCGCGCAGTCCGGCTGGCGTCCAGCGTACCGGCCGGCGAACACACGATCACGGCGATCAGCGGATCGAATTTTGTCCTGCGAACCGACGAGGGAGACGTGCTGCTGCCGGTGAGCGACGTGCGATCGGTCGTGGTGAAGGACATGAAGACGACGATCGGCAAGACGCTCACCACGTCCAAGAAGACCAAGCGGCTCTCCTTCCGGTTCGAAGCGAAGGAAAAAAAGCAGGCCCTGACGATCATGTACTTCCGACCCGGCATCCGTTGGATTCCAACGTACCGCGTCTCGCTGAGCGAAAAGAAAGAGACAAAGACCGCCGACGTGGCGCTGCAGGCCGAGTTGCTTAACGAGGCCGAAGATTTCGACGATGTGCCGATGGACATCGTGGTCGGCGTGCCGAACTTCCGCTTTCGCGGCACGCCCAGCCCGCTGGTGCTCGAATCCACGCTTCGCAACGCGCTGGCCGACGCCGCTCCGGACGTGATGGGCAATGGCAGCAATTCCCTGTCCAACGCGATGTACTCGCAGCGGGCGGGCGAGTTTCGCCGCAACCAGGCCCAGGCCGGCCCGGCGGCCCAAGAAGAAGTGAACCTGCCGGGCGAGCTCACGGCCGGCGGGCGCAGGATTTGTTCGTCTACCACTTGCCCAAGATATCGTTGGGCAAGGGCGATCGCATGGCCGTGCCGATCTTCTCGGCCGAAGCGCCTTATCGCGACCTGTACACCTGGGACGTCCATTTGACCAAACAGGATAACGACGCCGCCCCCAGCGGCGCCGGCACGAAGTCGCCGCTCGCGCTGTCCAAGAACGAAGTCTGGCACCAGATCCTGCTCACCAACACCACCAATCTGCCCTGGACGACCGGCGCGGCGATGATCATGCAAGGCAACCAGCCCTTGGCCCAGGAACTGCTCACCTACACGCCGCCGAAGGACGAGGTGCGCGTGCCGGTGACGGTTTCGGTCGACACCCGCGGCAGCCTGACCGAAAAGGAACTGAGCCGCGAGCTCAACAAGCTGCAATGGGACGGCCACAATTACGCCCGCATCGACAAGGAAATCAAGCTCGATCTGTGCAACAACAAGGCCATCGACATCCAGGCCGAGATCACCCTGCGGGTCGGCGGCAAAGTGGACAAAGTCTCGGACGACGGCGAGGTGACCCTGCGGGCATTCGACGCCGCCGACTGGGTGCAGTATCACGGCCACCCGGCGGTGAACAATAGTTCTACGGTCAGCTGGAAAGTCAAACTCAAGCCGGGCGAGAATTTCCAGCCGACCGTGACTTATCACCACTTCACGCGGCACTAACGGCCGGGCGGCGAAGCCAAGTGCGTGGTCCCGGAAGCCGGCAGTGGAAGCTGCCGCCGGCGGCAAACATCTCAGCGTTTTTCGGCAATGGTTCGCAGTTGGGCCTCGACGAGATCTTTTAGCTCACTTTGCCAGCAGTGGTCGAGCGCATCGGCCAAGGCGGCTTCGATCGGCTGGTCCTGCAGGGCGCGCAGTCTACCGTGGAATGAGGCGAACAGTTGCGGGACAGGGCGGGGGACGGTTTCGACCATCGCGGCGGCTTCGTCGGGGTCTAAACTGCGCAGCGCTTCGGCAACCTGGCAAATGGCATCGCCGGCCAAGGTTTCGCGAGACAACAGCGCCCTGTAATCGTTGCGAAAGTCGTCGGGGCTCAATCGCTCCAGCCCGTGCGCCGCGAACTCCGCGGCGTCCGACGGCGCCAGCAAGGTCAGCAGCAAGTGGCAGATCGGCCCACTATTGTCAGCGCCGTCCAGGTCGGCCAGAGTGGACTGCAAGTAACGGTCTTTGCCGAAGGTGGTGACGAACCATTCATTGTTCAGCGTCCACCACCAACTGCCGCGAGAGAATAAGCGATCATTATAGATCCAAGCGAGGCCCTGCATCACGCCAACCCAATTCTCCAAGCCCGGAGGAATCTGCGTATCTTCGTTAAACGTTGGCCTGAATATTGACGCGGCCCTGGGCTCAAGCAACCAACGGTCGACCGGATACAGCAGCCGATGTTTTGCCAGCTTCCGGGTGATCGCAACCCACTTCTGCCAACTTTCGACCGGCCATTCGGCCAGCAGTGACTGGGCCTCGACGCATAAGAAATCGCAGAGCGTCGTCGCCAGGCGCTCTGGATCGATCTGGTCGGCCATATCGGCGGCTTGGTCCTCGATATCCGTTCGGTGTCGCTCGTAGGCGCCCTCCTCGAAACGGAGCCATAGTTCGCACTCCGCCGCCTTGCCCGTCAATTCGAGTATTCTCCCGCTCGCCGCATCAACTCGTCCCTTGGCCGCGTCAGAGCGGCATGGTAAGCTCGTCGCCATTCCAGGCGAACTCGAAGCCGTATTTGTCGTGAAGTTTGGACACAACCAAAGGACAGTTGACCGGCGGCAAGTTCAAATCGAGGTGAAACGCCGGCAAATCGTCCGTCGACCGAAATCCAGTCCCGAAGGAGAGCCCGTGTTTGAGGACTTTGAGATGTGCCTCGATCGCCCATGGTGTGCTGATGATTGCCTTCGCTCGGTGGCGAAAGCTGTACAGCCCGAGGTTCTTTTCGTGCGCGACCAGGGCATAGTCGGGCGGGCCGGCGAAATTCGCCTGGCCCGGCAGCCAGATCTGTACCGACAAACCTTTCCGCCACGACAAGACAGCCTCCAGCCGGTAAGTCTGGGTCTGGACGCGCAGGAGCGCGTCTTCGTTTCGCTGATCAAAGTCCGAGAGCCAGTCGCGCGCCGCCAGCAGCGCCTGCGCCTTGCGCGGGAACCGCTCGCTCAGAAGTGGCGCGTCCGCATCTTCCGTAACGTCGATGGCCAACTTCACCTTGCCATCGGGGGCCGGCGGAGCCGGAGCGGGCACTTGGCACTTGTCGAATCGGGCCGAGCGCCACAAGTCGAAAGCCAGGCGGCTGCGGTGCGCAAAGTTGCTTGGCGCGCCTGGTTGCAGGTCGAGAAACCCGAGGATCGCCTCGCGCGAATTGCGCACGTTGCCGGTGATTTCAATCTCACCGACCACGGCGGCCGGCCCCAGATTCGTCACGTCGACGATCAAATCGGCGCGGCCGCGCGCCGGTTCGGGGACGATTTCCAGACGGAATTGCGCCGAATAATAGCCGAGGTCGTCGCACAGCTTTTTCGTGCGTTCGATGAGCTTTGCCTTGGCGATCGGATCGAACTCCGTCAGGTCGCCGGGTGCGCCACGCTGGCATTTCCGGGCTAGCCTCTTTGCCGTCGGCGTCAATCCACGTCGCGAAGAGTTTACCGTCGACGTGGTGGAATCCGCCGCGCTCGGCGTCCTTAGGGGGGATGCGCTCCACGAGCCCCGCGGCCAGGGCAGCCGCGACCGGCGTATCGGCAGGCCGCACCTGCACTTCACCCATCCGGTATTGCGGCCCCTCGTGGCAATGCAGGATGATCCGCCCCGACGGCGCATCGAGTTCGACCTCAACATTGGCGTGCGGGCAGCCAGAGTGCAGATACCCGACTACGAGCACTTCGCGCAAGGCACGCAGATATTCGGCCAGCGGAGCCTGATGGTGAGCCGCGAATCGCACTTCGACGCTGGCGCTCAGCGCCTGGCGGAGTTCATCCGCCGTACATAGCTCGGCGCCATCGATGGAGATGCAACTTGGATCGCCGAGCCGGCCGACCAACTCCTGCTCGCCGGCCTCGGCTGAACCGGCAACCGCAAACAGCAGCGCCGCCACGACCATCGCAAATCGACTGCGCAAACCCGCGCGGGACGTTCGGGCCACTGAGTCTTGCCCCATGACGAGTCCTCCGCTGCGATCCGAGCTTTGTCGAACTTGACTTGCGCCGACACGCCGGCCGCGACATGCCCGCCGAGAAAGCCGAGCGCCGCCAGCGAGCAACCTATCAGACCGCTGAGGTGGCTGAACAGATCGTACGAGAAAATTCGGGCACGGGTGCAGCGACGCGAGTTGCTAGCAATGCGCGGCGGCCGATGGCCCCCCTGGCAACGAACCGGCGATGGGACCTGCCGCCGGCCGCTGGCTCACTCGTATTCGACTTCGTTCATGCTGCCGGCCATCAAGTTGATCTCGGTGTGGACGCTCGAAAACTTGTCGGCCAGGAATTCGAAGCTGATTTCCTCGTCCCCCTGGCGGCCAACCAGCACGGCTTCGTCCCCCCAACGGACCGGCGCGTCCAGGTCGGTAACGTCGACGGTGACCACGTTCAGCGACACGCGACCCACCACGGGACAGCGGCATCCGTGGATCAGCACCACTCCCTTGTTGAACAGCGCTCGCGGATAACCCTCGCCAAATCCGACGGGCAGCGCCGCGATGCGGCTGTGCGCTGCGTCGTGAACAGCCCGCCGTAACCGATCGTGCGGCCCGCCGGCACTTCGCGCACCTGGGCCATGCGCGTCCGCACCGACATCACCGGCCGCAACTGCCGCGGGTTCTCGAATTCCTGCGACGTGCGCACGCCAAAGCAAGCCGCGCCCGACGCGGACCATGTCGTGCCGCCGCTCGGGCAAGCGCACTGTGGCAGCGCTGTTGTGGGTATGGATCAACACGTCGTCGGGCAGCACGTCCGCCAGGCGATCGCACAGGCGCTCGAACGCGTCCAGGCTGTCGAACGTCCGCCGCAGATCGGCCGCATCGGAGCTGGCAAAATGCGACAGGATGCCGACGACCTTCAAACCCGGCAGTCCGCATACCCGGCGGATGAGCGATTCCTCTTCGACAAAGAATCCGCTGCGGCCCATGCCGGCGTCGATCTTGATGTGTACCGGCATTTCGCGATTGCGATTGCGCCCGAGCGCGGACAGGTACTCGGCCGCTTCGAGCGTGCCGACTTGTTCTTCGATATCCAGTTCGCCGGCCGATTGGTCGAGTTCGTCGGGCAACCCCATCCGCAGCCGGAAGATGGGCAGGTCGAACCCCAGGGCCCGGACCGCGGCCGCTTCGGGATTAGTGCAGATGCCCAGGTAGTCGGCCCCGGCGGCAACCGCCACCGGCACCAGCGGCGTCAAGCCGTGGCCATAGGCGTTGGCCTTGAGCACGACGCAAATCTTGCTGGGCGCAACCGACTCGCGCAAGTACGTGATGTTGTCGAAAAAGGTCGGTGCGAGACCACGACGCGAATATGGTGCTGGCGGCATTCTCCGGGATAGCGCGACCCGGCCGCACCAGCGCTCGCGGTCGCCTGCTCCAGCAATTCGTCCCTCAACTTTTCCACCTGAGACATGGCACCCCCAAGGGTTCTTAGTTCGACTTTTGCACTTTAGGCGGCCAGGGTGACCGCGTTTTCCAGTAGTTGTTGGATTTTCCGAGACCCCGGCCCTCCGAGGGCCAATGTCAAAACCTGCTGCCGTACGCTGAGCCGTCGGAGTGTGCCGAGCATATCAGCAAACGACGGTTCTGTTTTTGACGTGTACCAGGGACTGATGAGCGACCGCCAATGGCGATGACCTTCTCGGGCGAACCACAACACGATCAAGCTGTACAGCAGCATGGCCAGCGGTGCCGTGCGTTCGACCGATCGTCGCGTCCAGCCTTGCGGCTCCTCGAACCCCAGATGTTGTTTGCTGTCGTGGTTCATCACCTCGATGCTCCAACGCATCGCGTACCAGCCAATCACTTGTTCGGCGGTAGCATGAGAGCACGTGGAATAAAACGCTTCTTGTCTACGCCCACCTTTGACGGCTTCTGCCGCGACCACGCACAGCGGCCGCTCGGCGCAACATGGCCGCATGGGCGACCTGCTTCGCCAAGCGCGCTTCTTCGTTGCGTCCGTAAATATGCAAGCTCACGCGGCGACAGCGGCCAGCAAGCATGGCTTGCGGCGTCGGCAGTTGCTCGCCCCGTTTGCGCGGCCGCCCATTCGTTCCGCTTTTGCGAGCAGGTCGCGGGCCGTACAGCCGCGCATCTTTCACCAGCCGGCTGGTCAGATCGCAATTCGTCGGCAAGAAGCAGAGCACGCTCTGGCCGCCGTAGGCGCTATCGGCGACCACGTGAAAACGCCGGTTTTTCCGGTGGTTGCACAACAGCTCCAGCATTTCGACCGCCAATTCAGGACGCGTGCGATAGACGCGGCGGTGTTTGAGGGCGCTCTTCTTGTTCAAGTACAGACGGAACAAGATCGGCAGGCAGTAGTAGTGACCTTGGCGGAACGGCAACTCGACGATCACGCCGAGTACGACCCAACTATGCCCCCAGTTGGTAATCACCTTGCCGCGACTGGAAAGCAGTGGATCGTGGTGCATGCCCGTGCCAAACATCTTCAGGCCGCGCTTGCGAGCCAGCGTGTCGTCAAGTCCCAGCATGACGACGTTTCCCAGAACCGGTTGGATCAGGTCAAACAGCGCCAGTCCGATCGCGTCGAGCGACCAACGGGCCGCGCTGAACAAACGGTGATACGAGGAAAAGTGTTTCTCGGCGCCGTCGCCGGCCGCCAGGATCATCCGAGTCACCGTCCGCCGGCTGGCGAAGACCCAGCCGGTCAGAATCGTTGTCAGACTGGCGAAGGTCGGTGCGGTCATCGTGGCGGACAGTCCTTGCATCAACAGCACAAAACCGGGTACAAGTTCCATTGTGAGCCTCCTTGCTCGATGCCTGAGAGTGATGTCCCAAGCATTGTCGCGGAGGCTCACACTACTTACGCAGGCCAGTTTCTAGCACCCCAAAAAGTGCAAAAGTCAAACTAAGGATCCGTTACGCTCACCCGCTCCGGCGATTTTGTGCCTGGCACGATCGTCGGGTGGCGGCAGCAAGTTCCTTCCAACGCACCGGTTCAACTCAACTGGGCATTCCTAATCCTTCATGACCGCAGATTGCGCAGCGTAATTTGTCCCGGGCAACGGATCGGATGTCTTTGGCAAGGGCGCATCGGCTGCGGCAGGGTCGGTGTCGCGGCGCAAGGGGCCGGTGATGAGTCGGGCCCCGCGATCGTAAGACACGAACGACCAAATCCACTGGAACATCACGATGAACCGGTTGCGGAAGCCGATCAGGAACATCACGTGGATCAGCAGCCAGGCCAGCCAGGCCGGCACGCCCGTGAGCTTGATTCGACCCAGGTCTGCTACGGCTGCCGACCGACCAATCGTAGCCAGCGAGCCTTTGCTGCGATAGCGGAACGGGAGCAACGTTTCGCCACGCAGGGAGCGAACAATGTTTGCCGCCGCATGATGAGCCTCTTGAATCGCGGCCGGCGCAACACCGGGCACCGGGTGCCGTCTTGCAAGAGGCTGGCCAGATCTCCGATGACAAAAGCCTGGGCATGGCCGGGAATCGTCAGGTCGTCGTTGACGATGACTCGCCCGGAACGGTCGAGCGACACTCCCAAGGTGCGGCCCAGCCGCGAGCCGGCCACGCCTGCCGCCCACAGCACCGTGCGCGTCTCGATCCGTTCGTTTCCCACCGAAACCCCCTCGGCGTCGATCGCCGTCACGAGTTGCCCCGTGCGAACGTCCACTCCCAGTCGCTCGAGCTGCTGCCGGGCGCTGAGAGAGAGCCTTGGGACGTAGGGCGGAAGGACCCGATCCGAGCCTTCGAGCAAGATTACGTGCGCTTGGGTGGGATCGATGTGGCGAAAATCGCGGGCCAGCGCATGCTGGGCAATTTCGCACAGTGCCCCCGACAATTCGACGCCCGTCGGACCGGCACCGACAACGACGAATCGCAACCAGGGCAAACGCTTGAGCGGGTTGGTCTCTCGCTCGGCGGCTTCGAAGGCGGTTAACACGCGGCGGCGAATCTCCAGGGCATCGCCGATGCTCTTCAAGCCCGGCGCGAAGGGGGCCCATTCGTCGTGTCCGAAGTAGGAATGGCGGGCGCCGGTGGCCACGATCAGATAGTCGTACGGGAGCGAATCGTCTTCCAATACCACCCGCTGGCCGGCCAGATCGATGGCTTTGGCTTCAGCCAGCAGGACCTCGGCATTCCGTTGATTCCGCAGAATGCGGCGGATCGGCGAGGCAATGTCGCTGGGGCTCAGCGCCGCCGTGGCAACCTGGTAAAGCAAGGGCTGGAAGAGGTGATGGTTCCGCCGATCGACGAGGGTGATGCGGACGGGCGCTTGCCGCAGACGGCGGGCCGCATTCAGTCCACCGAAGCCACCCCCCACGATGACAACTCGGGGCAACTCGCGCATCATGCTTACGCTCGCTAAATTCGCGTCATATCGCTGCTCTTGCCGCCGGCGGCCGGAATGTAGGACTTGAGCACGTAGTCCTTGACCATGCGGTCTGCGCTGAACTGCCAGCCCATCGTGCGGATGCCCCGTTTCATTCGAGCGATCCAGGCGCGCGGCATGCCGTCGTGGTCGCGCTTGTAGTACAGCGGGATGACTTCGTTTTGCAGCGTCTGCAACAGCGCGCCGCGATCGGACTCGTCGTGCCGTTCGACCGACGTGTGCGTTTCGCCCAGTCCGATGGCGAAGCCGTTGAGCCCGTCGTAGGCTTCAGCCCACCAACCGTCGAGAACCGAGAGGTTCAGGCCGCCGTTGAGCACGACCTTCTCGCCGCTGGTGCCCGAGGCCTCCAGCGGTCGCCGGGGGTTGTTCAGCCACACGTCGACGCCATGCACCAGGTGCCGCCCCACGTTGAGGTCGTAGTCCTCGACGAACACCAGCTTGCCGGCAAAGCGCGGATCCTTCGACAACTCGGAAATCTGCTGCATGATCTGTTTGCCCGGCTTGTCATGAGGGTGGGCCTTGCCGGCAAACACGAACTGCACGGGCATCCGCGGATCGTTGACCAGGGCCGCCAGGCGGTCTAAATCGTTGAACAGCAGGTTCGCGCGTTTGTACGTAGCGAAACGCCGGGCAAAGCCGATCGTCAGCGCGTCGAGGCTGAGCACGCGCCGCAGGCTGGCGAATCGTTCGGCCGGTTCGCCGCGAAGCTCGGCCTGAGCGACCGCGCGGCGGCGCACGAAGTCGAGCAGCCGGGCCTTGAGCGTCTGATGCGTTTCCCAAAGCTCGCCGTCGTCGATCTTTTCGACCCCCTCCCAAAAGCCCGGATCGCCGCTCCGCTGGGGCCAGTCCGGTCCCAGGTGGCGGTCGAATACCTGGTGCATTTGCGGGGCCAGCCAGGACAGCACGTGAACGCCGTTGGTGATGTGCCCGATCGGCACTTCTTCTTCCGGACGGCCGGGCCAGAGGCAGGTCCACATGCTGCGGGAAACCTCGCCGTGCAGCGACGAAACCGCGTTGCAGCGCCGCGACAGCTTCAAAGCCAGCACGGTCATGCAAAAATCTTCGTTCGGGTTGTAAGGATCGACGCGGCCCCAGGCCATGAACGGGTCGTACTGCTGCCCGAGCGCGTCGCGCAGCGGCCCCAAGTGCTCTTCCACCATCGACGGCGAGAAGCGATCGTGCCCGGCCGGGACCGGCGTATGCGTGGTGAACACAACCTGCTTCGACACCCGGCGGGCCGCCTCCTCGGTGCCCAAGCCCTCGCATTGCATCCGCTGCCGCAGCAATTCGAGCACGGCAAACGCGCTGTGCCCTTCGTTCAGATGGTACACGCCCGGCACGATGCGCAAGGCCTGCAAGGCCCGCACGCCGCCGATGCCCAGCAGCAATTCCTGGCGAATGCGCACGCGCTGGTCGCCGCCGTACAGGCGGGCGGTCAGTTCGCGGTCTTCGGGCTGATTGCCCTCGATGTTCGAATCCAACAGATACAGCGTGTTGCGGCCCACGGCCAACTGCCACACCCGGGCCGAAATCGCCCCGGTGCGGGTTTCGATGCGCACGGTTACCGCCTCGCCGTCCGGCCCGATCGCCGGCTTCATGGGCAAGCCGCGGTGGTCGGTGTTCAGGTAGTCTTCTTCCTGCCAGCCGGCCGAGTTCAACCGCTGTTTGAAATAACCCTGGCTGTAGAACAAGCCGATGCCGATCAGCGGGATGTTCAGATCGGAGGCGCTCTTGATGTGATCGCCCGACAACACGCCCAAGCCGCCCGAATAGATGGGCAGCGATTCGTGAATGCCGAACTCGGCCGAAAAATAGGCCACCGGCCGAGCCCACAGCACGCCCGCATAGCGCAGGCCCCAAGTCTTCGTCGAGTTGAGATACTCCTGCAAGCGGCGATACGTGTAATTGATGCGGCTATGCAGGGCCATCTGCGAGGCCCGCTGCTCCAGCCTGTCGGCCGACATCTGCTGGAGCAGAGCGATCGGATTGTGGTCGAGTTCGCGCCATTTCACCGGGTCCAGATCGCGGAACAGGCTGACCGCCTCCTCGTCCCAGCTCCACCACAGGTTCTGGGCCAATGCCTTCAGGCGTTGATGGGCCGGCGAATGAACTGCCCGAGCGTGCGGGCTTCGGCCACGATGGGGGCCAATTGTGCCCCCGCCGCGACGAGCAACCCCACCTCGTCCGGCGAAAACTTGCGAGCGCCGGTCGTTTGCAACACCAGCACGCCCTGCAGCAGCCCCTGATCGATCAGCGGCACGCCCAGGAACGACCGGTAAGGATCTTCGCCGGTCTCGCCAAAATACTTGAACCGCGGGTGCCGGAAGGCGTCTTCGATCATCTGGGGGCGAAGCTGCTCGGCCACCATTCCGACCAGGCCTTCGTCCAGCCGCATCCGCACCCGGCCGACACTCTCCGGCCGCAGCCCATGCGTCGCGGCCAGCACCAGTCGAGTGCGATCGGGTTCGAGCAGGTACACCGAGCAGACGTCGGCCTCGAACCGGCGCTGGATGAACTCGACCACGTTGGTCAGCGTTTCCGTCGAGTCGCCGCTGACCGACACCAACCGACAGATTTCTTCAATGGTCCACAGGGCCGAACTTCCGCCCAAAGTCAGCGTCTCGCTCATGATTGTGATGCACCTGGAAAGGCGATTGCAATGTGCGCGGGGAACCAGACAGAACGCGAATTGGGTGGCTAGCTAGCAATCGTCGTACCGAACGTACTGTTCCAAATCGGTCGGGTGCCGCGTTTGGGGTCAAATCGCGGCGAAAACCGGGCAAATTCGCGTTCGGCTTGCGCGAATAGAAATCGCCCGAGCTGTCACTTTCGTTCGCAAATCATGCGACAAAAACTGGCAACGTCGCGATCCGCCGCCGGGCGATTCAATCGAGCGCGCTTGGGGGTTGTCGGTCGGGAGGCAGCGGAAGCTCTGGCCGCCCATAACGACGGACGGGCCGGAGTCACGGCCGAGTCGGCGGCGCTGCTGCGGCCGTATATTGCTGGAAAACGCCGCGATGCCGTGCTCTGGCCGGGATCATGGTGGGGCAACGCGACCAAGATGCTCAGGACCGACATGAAAGGCATCGACGAAACAACTGAGGAAGGGATCCTCACGTTCCACAGCTTGCGCCACACGTTCGTGACCGGCGTGGTGACGACTGGCGCCGACCAGAATTTGGTCATGGAAATCTGCCGGCTATCGTCGCCGGAGCTGATCAAGCGGTACTACCACAGCTCGAGCAAGGATCGGCGGGCGGTACTGGGGGCTTTGCCAGTGCCGAAATTGCCGCAACGGAGTTAAAACGTGATTGAATTCGTCGCGTCGGTGTGTCGCTACCGACGCATCAACGTCAATCAGGCTCCTCGATCACTCGACCCTCGCGTGGGACTGGGTTTGTGTTCTGCGCCGTAATGGCAGAACAATGATTCAGGACGGCGAGCCCATTGGCCTGACCAAAGGTGCCCGACTCTCGCGACGGTTTAGCGAGGAGCCATCGAATGCGCTGGCGTGTTGGCAGTCGCAAGAGTGTCGCCTCGAACACCGACGGTGATGCGGAGAATTCAAGCGGGTCAAGGGGTTCGGCGATACT
This sequence comes from uncultured Planctomycetia bacterium, assembly GCA_963699445.1. Lineage (GTDB taxonomy): Bacteria > Planctomycetota > Planctomycetia > Pirellulales > PALSA-1355 > CAWCAX01. The sequence continues at coordinate 398,875 of CAVOTX010000005.1, read as the reverse complement.
TCATAAATGATTTGGCACGCAGTGGCAAGCGCCGGAGAAGCACGGATAGGTACACTCCGCGTGGTATCCTACCGCACACAGATCGAAAATTGGCCCGCATCCAGGATCGGGATTACAGCGGCAAAAACCGGGGGCTTCACGAACGCTCGACAGACCCATGCTTTGAGAGAGCGCCGCGACAAATTCGGTCCGCATTATTATCGGCATAGAAAGCTTCGGTAATGTCATTTCGTCACGCTCCGCTAAATGCTAAAGCATCAACTGGCGAAAGAACCGCAAATACACCCAAGCGAGTACCCTTCTCGCCCCCAAAAATGCCATCCTTTTTAGAGCCCATCCGAGAGCGAGAGGCAGCGTGCAAGTGCCGTCAAGATCGGCGCAGGCAATGGTTCTCGGATGGGCCCTAGTTCCATTTAGTGGCGACTTGGGCAGTCGCGTGATCGAGCGATTCTCAGCCCTAAACGCAAGCGCAAATCCGAACGCCGGTAGAGAGTGTTACCCATCCACAATGACTTGATGCACCACATGCATCTATGCCTCCAGTGCACCAGCCACCAATAACCTCGCACCCTGCTTGCGGACTCAGACCTTCGTCGTAGCTTCGCATTTGATACACGTCACCCACGGCACTTCGAAGTACGCTTTCAGCTAGTTGAGGCAAGTTCATGCTAGACTCCTTTTCTATGACGCTATATGGGGTACGAAAACCCAAAAACACAAACAAGACCAGCAAGCCGCTTCAGGCCGGCAAAATGGGGTACGGCTTACCGCAATAGAATCCAGTTCCATCGCTTCCAAAAGTGCTACTTCAAAATCGATTTCAATTTGAAACCGTGCCTGCTCAGTTAATCGCGATTGGCTCACCGTCACTCGAAGTACACTCGACTAAGAAAATCGAAAACCGACTTCCGGTCGAGCGATTCTCAACTTCAAACGCAAGTACAAATCACCTGGCCATTACTGAGTGTTACCCATCCACAATGACTGAATGCACCGCATGCACCCGGGCCGCCTCCACAGAAGGGTCCATGAACCTCGCACCCTGCTTGCGGATTTAGGCCTTCGCCTTCGCCTCGAATTTGACATTTGTCACCAGCCGGAGTCCGAACGACGCTTTCTCTCAGTCTTGGCAAGTGCATGCTAAAAACTCCCCTTTGTTTGGTCGTTGCAAGCAAGAAATGTATGTCTCCGACACACGTTCGCCGTTCCGGGAAACGAAACGTCCCGTTCGACGTCGGTTTACAATGGATTCGACAAATAACTCAAGTGCGTGACGGCATGCTTATGCAGCTATCGCACAAACCATGATTGAACGTCTCCAACGGTTACAGGAATAACGCCGCTCACGTCGACCGTGAACCGGTAGACCTTTCGGACCGTCTGGACTTGTCGATCCGGAAAGAAAAAGAACATGTTCACATCCCAGCAATCCGATTCAGGCCGGCAAAATGGGCTACGGCTTACCTCGACGGAATCCAAATCCATCGCTTCCGACAGTGCCGCCTTGTAAACCTTTTCAATTTGGAACGCGTTAGTGCCTGCGTAGTTAATCGCCCTTTGCTGCGGCGTGACACCAAGGTTGCGCCACTCGAAATACACTCGATTCAAGAAATCGCGAAGATCGACTTCGAGTTTTCTGCGGTTGTTTTTCTCTTCGGCTGTAGCCGACTCTGCGAGCGGTGCCCCTAGCGCTTCCTTTGTCAATTCTTTTGTCGTCCAACTGTACATGCCCCGGATCTCGGGAACGATTCGCGGCACTTCCTGGCCATTCATCAAGCGAACCGATCCCACAACGTATCCTGGGATCGAAACGCGCTCGACCCCCTCAGTGAACTGCTCTTCGAGGAATTGTTGCAGTCGTTTATAAGCCTCAGCGGCGTAGGGCCCTTGAGGCGTGATACAGTAAATCGTCGTCCCATCCAGATTAAGAGACCAAATTAGCGCAGCAGCATCCCAGGGATTATCTGCGAGATAAGCTAGAAGTTGCTTGGGATCAAATGGGTTTGCGACACCGCCAGCTATTGGCCCGTTCATAGATTGAACGAAGCGGTCCCGAACTGCCTCGGTTCCGAAGTCAATGCCGATTTTTCCGATCACGTATGCTAATTGCGGCTGCTTGGCGCCGCCACAACCGCATGCCGCCGGTACCACTGCATCGCGATTTGTCGATGAAGCTGGGATCTCGTTAGTTCGGGCCGAGGAATGAGACTCCGTCACCGCAACGTCTGGCGCGGTCGACGCGGGCACAATGTCTTTAGGCACAATTTGTTCAGCAGCTAAACTCGCGGTGGCAACGCGCTGCACACTCGCCGGAACAAGTTCATCAATCGGATTTTGCATATCGCTGCCTCTGGAAGTAAGAAGTGATACCGCGCCAGGAACATTCAAGCGACCGACCAAAAGCCGTCGACAATCCACTACCGGTAAAGACTCGCAGTTCAAAGCGCTATCGAGAATGGCTGCTCGTACGGCCCCCGCATCGGGTCTTTGCCCGCGCTTGAACTGAAGGCTCAATAACAATGCGGCAACTCCTGACACAATCGCGGTGGCAACGCTTGTACCGCTCTTGGCAGTAGTGGACTTGGCATCCCCAGGTGCTGCTCCGAGGATGTTCTCGCCGAGAGCAATGATTCCCTGCACTTGATAGATTGAACCCCAGTTGCTCGTTGAAAGTGGCTCACCAAGTGAATTCATTGCCCCGACAGCAAGCACACCTGGCAGCGACCCCGGAATGTGCAAACAGTCGCATCCATCATTTCCGGCTGCCGCAACAATCAACACACCCTCACGAATCGCCTGATCCACAACGTCGGCAAGAATCGGATGGGCCGTTCCAGAAGGGCTATACCGTCCACCACTTATATTAATGATTCGTGCACCCGCCTGTACCGCTTGCAATATTGCCCGAGCGAGATCGACCTCGGTACACGGTGCTGTGGAAACCGCGACTGCAGATGCGAAAATAGGAACTGTCAAACCCCGGCAATTGGGTGCGATTCCCAGCACTGGGCTTGCGTGCTGCCCAAAGATCAAACTGGCCACATGCGTGCCATGAGACAATGCTGCTCCATCGTAAACGATCGTGCTTGCCAGCGTCTCGATTTCTGTTATGGCTGCACCGAGGAAGGCGGAATGGCTTAGGTCCACCGGGCCGTCGAGAACGGCTACGCACACACGTGCGTCACCAAGTGTTTTTGCCCAGAGTTCACTAACGCCGAGAATAGCACCTGGCCTAGTGAAGGAGTCCGCTGACCTGACCATCGGTCGCACTCTCGAACGAGCCCAGACGCGTCGGTGGGTGAAAAATCAGCTACCGCAATACTTATAGCTACCGCAATACTTATGAAGTATGCAGTTGTATACTCTAGGGGGGTATCTCGACGCAAGCAAATTCGCGGTCCGGCTTGCAAATTTTTCGCCCAGGTCCGACGAAATGGGACTATACGCTCCTGAGCCGGCAGCCCCAAGGCGCCATCTCGGAATCCAAGCCATTCGCGCAGGCCGGTTCTCGGGAGCGCTTCGCAGGCAGGACAACCCCTCCTGGGGATGCCAATACTCGACTTATGTCCCGTCTGAGACACTCTTAACTCTTCCGTCCGCAGAGACGGCGCTGCTCTGCGCAATTGGCGAGCAACTCTTGACTTTGAGCCCACGGACAGATCGACTATCGGTTCGAGATTCTGTAGCGGATGTCCGCTTCGGGTGGATGAGAATCGTTCTGCGCGACCGGCTCCGGAAACGGGGAAGGCGCTCCTCAAACGGACGGGGTTAACTTACGAACCCAAGAGGGGGAGCGACAGCATCCGCGATGCGGACGGCGACACCGTTCTGAAGGTGATCACGCCGCGGCTGTACGAAGAGTTCCCGGAGGCTGACCTCTACCTTGGCGTCCAGGCGCCCAATGCCTGCTTCGACGGCGCCGCGCCAAGGCGCTCCAGATCAAGACGTTCCGCTTCGACGGCGCCATCATCGACATGGTGGGGACCAAGGCGCGTACGTGGTCCGATGCACGCATCGACCAGCTCTTCGGAGAAATGATCGCGGACGTGCTCGGAGACCTATGATCGCGGGAAGGTGGACGGTCGGGCCACACTATCGCGGATGCATGATGGTGGTCTGCTGGTTTGTCGAGTAAACGAGCAAAAATGCATACCCTCCGGCATACCTCCCGGTGCGTTCTCGGCCCGGCTCACAATGACTCGTCCGGGCTGAGTGGCCCCGCGGTCTGTTTGCAGTCGGTGACTGCCGGTCTTTCATTTTGGCTCGGGGAAACGGGCCTTTGGACCCGGTCTGCGTGGGACAGACCGGGCCCCGGCGAGGCGGATGGGGAGGGATTCGAACCCCCGGTACAGTTGCCCGTACTGCAGTTTTCAAGACTGCCGCCTTAGACCACTCGGCCACCCATCCAACGAACAAGACACGACATTTCGCGCCCGCGTTCATCGGCAACTCTACCGCCGGAAAGCCGGCAGTGTCAAACCGGGCAAAACCGGCGGCAAGATCCGAAAACAAACCCCGCCAGCTTGAACCTCCATCGACCCGTTTCAAGGCCGGACCCCTCTTCCACGGTCGCCACCCGTCGTACATCATGGATCGTATCTCGCCCTCGATCGCTGCCGACTGCCGTCTGTGAGCCACGATGAAAACGAAACTTTGCCCCGCGCTGGGCTTGCTGCTGCTGACGCTCTGCCCTCGGCCGGTTCAGGCCGGCGACGATTGGCCGCAATTCCGCGGACCCACGGGCCAGGGATCGTCCGACGCGACCGGACTGCCGATTACCTGGAGCGAAACCGAAAACGTGGCCTGGAAAACGCCGATCCCGGGCCAAGGCTGGTCGAGCCCGACCATACTGGGTAACCAGATCTGGCTGACAACGGCCGTCGACGAGGGCCACTCGCTGCACGCGGTGTGCATCGATCGCGGCTCGGGGCGGAAAGTGCACGACGTCGAAGTCTTCCAGGTGGAAAAACTGCCGAAGATCCACGCCACCAACAGCTTTGCCTCGCCCACGCCCGTCCTCGAGCCGGGCAGCGTGTACGTTCACTTCGGCACGTTCGGCACGGCCTGTCTCGACCCGAAGACCGGCAAGATCCGCTGGAAGAATCAGGAGCTGACGCTCGATCATCAGGTCGGGCCCGGCAGCTCGCCCGTGCTGTACCACGATCTGTTGTTGATCACCTGCGACGGCATCGACGTGCAATACGCCGTGGCGCTCGATCAGCGCAAGGGGCGAATCGTCTGGAAGACTCCGCGCTCCGGCCCGATCGAAAAGTCGCCCAGCGAGAAAAAGGCCTTTGTCACGCCGCTGGTGATCCGCAGCAACAACCGCGACGAGGCGATCATGCCCGGAGCCGAGTATTGCTATGCCTACGATCCGCGCAGCGGGCGCGAACTTTGGCGGCTGCACTATCCGGGCTATTCGAATGTGCCGCGGCCGGCATACGCCCACGGCCTGTTGTACCTGGCCACCGGCTACGACGATCCCGAGTTCTGGGCGATTCGGCCGGGGGGCCAGGGAGACATCACGCCGACCGCCGTAGCCTGGAAGATGAACAAGCAGGCGCCCACCAAGCCCTCGCCGATCGTCGTGGGCGACGAGATCTATCTGCTGTCGGACGCGGGCGTGCTGAGTTGCCTCGACGCCCGCTCTGGCGAGCAGCATTGGCGAAAACGCCTGGATGGCAAATTCACGGCCTCGCCGGTGCTGGCCGACGGCCGGCTTTATTTCTGCGGCGAAAACGGCAAGACCACGGTGATCGCGCCGGGCAAACAGTACGACGAACTGGCCAGCAATACGCTCGATGGGCGGTTCATGGCATCGCCGGCGGTGGCCGGCAAGGCCCTCTTTCTGCGCACCGATACGCACTTGTATCGCATCGAATCCAAGTAGCCGCCGAGATCGCGGCGTTTGGAAATCGATCGGGGCGCGTCTTGAACTTCGCCACGGCACCCCCATACTCTGGGGCGAGACGGGAAATCGGCGAACCTCAGTCGCCTCCTACTGACGGTGCATTTCGTCCAGATATAGATCGAATCGTTTCTTCAGGAGTCATTCCTCATGCCTGGTCTTCATCGTGCGCGCTGTTCGGCGGGCCGTCATCGGCTCGGTCGTGATTCTATTGGCCGGCGCCCTGCCGGCAATTTGGCAAGCCCGCGCGGCCGATCCCGACGCCGTCAAGCTGGCGCCGCCGATCGACAAGGGGCAGCGGGTTTATTCGGCCGGCCACAGCTTTCATGGATTCATGCCGAGAATCTTGAGTCAGTTGGCTCAAGCGGCGGGCATCAAAGACCACGTCCAGGTCGGCATGTCGAACATCGGCGGCTCGAAGATCTTTCAGCACTGGGACGTGCCCGACGACAAGAACGCGTTGAAAGACGCTTTGCGCACCGGCAAGGTGGATGTGCTGACCCTGGCGCCGCGATATCTGCCGGACGACGGCATCGAAAAATTCGCGGACCTGGCCGTCGAGCATAATCCGGCGATCCGCATCAACGTCGACGAATTCTGGCTGCCGTTCGACGTTTTCGACCCGAAAGTGGCCCACCCGGCGAAGGTCGACCACAACGCGCCGACCAGCGAGGAATTGCGAAAGATGCACGCGCTCTATTTCGACGAGCTGGACGAACACTTGGAAAAGCTGAACACGAAATACGGCAAGCAGGTGCTGTTCGTGGTGCCGATCGGCCAGGCCGTGGTTGCCCTGCGCGAGAAGATCATCGCCGGCGAGGCGCCCGGCCTGGCGAAGCAATCGGACCTGTTCACCGACGCCATCGGCCATGCCACACCCCCGCTGGAGGCCCTGGCGACCTACTGTCAATTCGCGGTGATGTATCGCCGCAGCCCGGTGGGCCTGCCGCTATCATCAGTTCCGAACGAAGCGCTCAACCGTTTGCTCCAGGAGTTAGCCTGGCAGGCGGCCATCGAGCATCCTCTGAGCGGCGTCCGCGCGGCGGAAAAACCGTAGCGGCGGCTGATTGTCGAAGCGGCATCTTGCCGCTTAACCAAAGGATACGTCCGCGCGGCAGAAAAACCGTAGCGGCGACCGAGGACTCAGACAAAGCGGTCAAATTCGGCACGCGAAAGGCTGCCGGCAGGGCCATTTTTCTCCGGCAGCGCCGCTTTCCGAGCACAAAGCGCGAGATTGTCCTTCCGCCTGCGCCGGGGGCGCATATAATCCAGCAATCTGGCTTCCCATGGACGAAAAAAAGGATGTTTTAGCCATGAATCCGCTACGCGCATTGTGTTGGACCGCTGGCCTGCTGGCCGTTTTGTTGGTGAGTTCGCCTGCCAGTGTGGCCGCCGCCGCCAAGAAGATCGAATCGATCGAAGGCATCACGGAGTACCGCCTGGACAACGGGCTGCAAGTGCTGATGTGCCCCGACCCCTCGAAGCCCACGGTCACGGTCAACCTGACGATTTTCGTCGGATCGCGGCAGGAGGGTTACGGCGAGACGGGCATGGCCCACTTGCTGGAGCACATGCTCTTCAAGGGCACCCCCACGCACCCGAAGATTCCCAAGGAATTGCAAGACCGCGGCGCGCACTACAACGGCACGACCTGGGTCGATCGCACGAATTATTACGAGACCATGACGGCCAGCGACGAGAATCTGAAATTCGCCCTGGAACTGGAGGCCGACCGACTAATCCACAGCAACGTGGACCGCGAGGACCTGCTTTCGGAAATGACCGTCGTCCGCAACGAGTTCGAGCAAGGCGAGAATTCGCCTACGGCGATCCTCTATCAGCGCCTCCTGGCCACCGCCTACGAATGGCACAACTACGGCAAATCGACGATCGGCAACCGCAGCGACATCGAACGGGTGCCCATCGACCGGTTGAAGGCCTTTTACGTCAAGTATTACCAGCCCGACAACGCGATGCTGGTGGTCGCCGGCAAGTTCGACGAAGCCGAGGCGCTGGAACTCGTCGAGAAATACTTCGGCCCGATTCCCATGCCCGAGCGCAAGCTCGATACCACCTACACCGAGGAACCGGCTCAGGACGGCGATCGCTCCGTCACCTTGCGGCGTGTGGGAGACGTGGGCGTGGTGGCCGCGGTGTATCATGTGCCGGCCGGTCCGCATGAAGACATCGCGGCACTCGACATCCTTGGCGCCGTGCTGGGCAACACCCCCTCCGGACGGCTTTACAAGGCACTGGTCGAGACGAAAAAGGCCACTAGCGTGGCGGCCGACGTGAGCGCCTGGCACGATCCGGGCGTGTTCGAGCTGTTTGCCGAAGTCCGCAAGGACGATTCGCTCGAAGCGGCGATGGACGCCCTGCTATCCACGGCCGAAGACTTCCACAAAACTCCGGTCACTGCGGAGGAAGTGGACCGCGCCCGCGTTAAATTCCTCAAGCAGCGCGAGCAGAAGGCCGCCGACACGCAAAACCTGGCCGTCGAACTGAGCGACTGGGCCGCTCAAGGCGACTGGCGGCTGTATTTCCTCTATCGCGACCGGCTTAAGAAAGTCACGACCGAGGACGTCAAGCGCGTCGCGGCCAAGTACCTGATCCGCAGCAACCGTTCGGCTGGCGTCTTTGTGCCGACCGATAAGCCGGTTCGGGTAACGATGCCGGCGACGCCCGATCTGGCCAAGTTGTTCAAAGATTACGAAGGGCAGGCAGAGGTCAGCGCCGGCGAAACGTTCGACACATCGCCGGCCAATATCGACGCTCGCAGCGAGCGGGCCAAAGTCGGCAAGGGCATTCTGGCGGTGCTGTTGCCCAAGAAGACGCGCGGTGAAACGGTGCATCTGCAGTTGGTTCTGCGCTACGGCACGAAGGAAAGCCTGAAGAATCGTCGCATGGCGTGCGAATTCTTACCGTCGATGATGATCCGCGGTACGAAGAAGCTGAAGTGGGAGCAATTGCAGGATCAACTCGACTCGCAGTCCGCCACGCTGAATACCGACGGAGAGGTCGGCGTGGCTCGTTTCATAATCGAGACGAAACGCGACAATCTGCCGGCCGTGCTTGAATTGCTCCGGCAAGTCCTCCGTGAGCCATCGTTTCCGGCGGACGAGTTCGATGCCTTGAAGCAAGAGAACCTGGCCGGGCTCGAAGAACAATTGACCGATCCCAAAACCCTGGCCTCCAACCGGCTGCGGCGAACGGTCAATCCCTATCCCGAGGACGACGTCCGCTACACGCCCACCCCCAAGCAGGAGATCAACGAGACGTCGCTGCTGAAGCTGGACGACGTGAAAAAGCTGCATCGCGAATTCCTGAGTTCGCAGGCCGGCGAACTGGCGATCGTCGGTGATTTCGATCCCGTGCTGGCGCTGGACCTGGTGCGCAAGGCACTGGCCGATTGGAACGCCGAGCAGCCCTACGAGCGGATTCCTAAGCTGTTGTTCCCCGACGTCAAAGGGCAGAAGCTGGAAATCCTCACGCCGGACAAAGCCAACGCCATCTATGCGGCGGGCGAGGCTTTTGCGATGAGCGACACCGATCCCGATTTTGCGTCGCTGGTGATGGGCAATTTCATCCTCGGCGGCAGCTCGCTTTCGTCGCGACTTGGGCGACCGCGTGCGACAAAACGCAGGGCTGTCGTACAGCGTCGGATCGTTCTTCGGAGCCGAAGCGCTCGACCGCCGGGCCAGCATCACGCTGTTCGCCATCTACAATCCCGAAAACGTCCAGAAGGTTGAAACCGCAATGGACGAAGAATTGACCTTGCTGCTCAAGAAGGGCGTCACCGCGGACGAACTGGCCCGAGCCAAAAAAGGCTACTTGCAACAGAAGGAGGTCGAGCGTTCCGACGACGGCCACCTAACGGCCATTCTTGCCGGCAATCTCTATGACGGACGCACAATGCAGTATTACGTGGACCTGGAAAAGAGAATCAAAGCCCAGACACCGGAGTCGGTGCTGAAAGCGCTGGTCAAGTACATCGTTCCGACGCGGCTGGTCGTCGTCGTCGCGGGCGACTTTTCCGCCAAGACTTCCAAGACCGCCAAGGCCGAGGCCGGCTCCGCGCAAACAGCCGACGATTCCGAGGAGTAACCGCCTATCCGCGGCGCTGCTCAAGATGCGCGAGCACGAGCTGCGAGATTTTCTCGCCGGCCCGAGCCACGACGTAAGCGGCGATGAAGAACATGCTGAAGATGGTCGCCGAGGCTGCTTCGTCGGCCGGATTCTTGGCTTTCAGCCGGGCCCAGGTAAACACCAATCCGCCGAACAAGATGACCAGCACGCAGGTGGCCCACAGCAGCCCCTGCACCAGCCTGAGAATCCGGGCCAGGCGCAGATGAGAAATCCGCGGCCGTGGGGCAGGCACCGCAGCCGTGGATTCCAGCTTCGGAATCTCCGCCGGCGGCGGAGGCGGAGGCGGCATGTCGACCGGAGGCTGGTCGACCACGATGAAACTGGCAAACCCCGGATCGGACGGTGGTTCGGCCGGCAGCTCGGCGGTCTCCTGCGTGGCGACTGGGGGCGGCGGCTCGACCGTCGCGGCGACCAACGCGGGCTTCTCGGCTAAGGCGCGGGCGGGGGCCGAATCGCGCGGCGGCGCGGGCGCCGCCGGCGCTTCTGGGAACAAGCCTTTGAGTCGCGCCGCGGGAGCCCATTCGGCCAGGCCCTCGCGCCACACGAGGTCGCCCGGCGAGAGGCTGCCGGTCGATGCCAGGCGGCGCAATTCTGCGGCCGACACCGGGCCGAATTGCTCATCGCCGCGGGCATACCACCATTGGATTTCCGCCATCGACTCGACTCCCAAACGATTCCCGCCGCGCCGAGGTGTTCGCCTTGGCGTCGAGAGCGCCCGGAGCACCGGCACCCCAGCGCCGACCGTCTCACGCGGAGGCGCGGTCAGTTTCCCGCGGCGGTGCCGGACGGACGCGCTTTGGGCGACGTCTCGTCGGGTTTTTCCAAGACTTCGACAAACTGGGCGCCGAGAAATGTCAGACTACTGGCGTAGTAGACCCACACCATGATCGCAATGAAGGAGCCGACGACCCCGTACGGCGTATAGTTTCTCCCAGCAATAATATAGGACATAGTCAGCCGGCCCAATTCCCAGATTGCGGCCACCCAAAGCCCGCCGGCAAATGCATGACTCCACCTGACTTTTGTCTTGGGAAGCAACTTGTACAACAGGGTAAACACGATTGTATGGAATGCAACGCCGGTCAGGAATTCAAACGTCTCCCAGGCGGCGCCCAAACCCCGCCAGCGATCCGCCCAGCGGTGCAAGGCCGAGAGCGAAATCCCCAGGACGAGCGCGCTGACGATTACCAGGCCCAGCGCAAGAATCAAGAACGCCTTGAACCGAGCGCCGATCACGCGCCGGATCGTCTGCCAGACGCCGCCGGCGGCCGGCTCGACGCGCCAAATCCGGTCGAAGGCGAAATCGAGTTGGTTGAACATCGCGATCGCGCCCAAGAGCAACACCGCCAACCCGATCATTCCGGACACGGTGGCGTTGATCCGGACATCGGCCAGGATATTGTTCACCTGATCGGCCAATGCCGGCGCCACGTTCTGGCTGAGCAGCTTGAGCAGCTCCTGCTCGGCGTCCCGGGCGCCGGTCGAGAATTGCAGGGCAAAACCCAATCCGGAAATCAACACCAGGATCAGCGGAAAGAAGGAGAAGGCCGCGTAGTAGGCCATCGAGGCCGCCAGCAGGTTGCCGTCGTTTTCGTTCCAGCGGCGCCGTTTCGCGCAACAGGCGCCAAATGACTGGAAGCGGCGAATACACGGACAGTCACCTCGCCTGTGTCGATTCTGCGATGCCCATGCCGGCCAGCCGGCTTGTCCTGGTTGGGGTCGAATTTACGTTGTATTCCAGTCGGCGCTCGCCGATCTTACCAGAAACCGCCGGAATCGGCAGGTCGCAAGCGTGTCCATCCCATTGCGTCAGGCGAAGCCCGGCCGCCAACTGCTCGCTGCCGGCCGACTCGATATAGCCGGGCCGGCCCGTCTCGGGCAGGGCAAATTGCAGCCGCGGACGCAGTTCAGGGTCGAAGGCCGTGAAGAATTCGCCGCCCCGCTCGGCCACCGCCCGCGTTTGTGTGCGAACCGCCAGCACGTCGCGCGAAGTCGTCAGCCAGGCGTACGCCGCCAGAGAGCAATCGGCGAGCGCTGTAAGATCGTAACCGGCCAGCAGCCCGTCGAGCGACTGCCGGGTCGTGCGGATCAACCGGAAGTCGGGAGCGGCGCAGGGCGTCTTCGAGCGTCACGACACCCGCGGTCTGGCGGCCCGGCAATCGATCGGCGGGCAATCCCGCTGCGGCCACGTCGTCGAGCGCGGCGGCCAGCCGCGCGCATCGCGCCGGCTCGATCGGCTGGCATTCGCCAAGCCATCGCAGGCGCCGCTGGCAATCAGCCGGCTGAAGGCTTCGTACGAGACGAGCGGCGTTCGATCCGCGCAGCCCGCATCCTTGAACATGCCCAACGGCCGGTCGAGAAACAGGGCCGTGCCCAACTCAACCAGCTCCTGCGGGTCGTCGAGATCTTCGAGACTCTGGCGGAACGCCTGGCCCGCGGCGCTAGGCAGGGAGCCGGCGACGTCGCCGTCGAACAAGCGCTTGTGCCGCGCCGCGGGCCGCGAGAGTTGTTCATCAGGCACGCGATAGGCAAACCCCGCCAAGACTCGCACGTTTTCGCCGGGCGATGTCGGCAAGTCCGGAACCGGGTGTCCAGCGTACTGTCGGCGCAGGGCCCAGGCTCCGCGCAAGGCACGTCGTCGCAGGCGCTTGATCCGGCTCAGTTCCGGCGAGTCGGCCGCCTGATTCAAGAACCACTCGGGCCGGCGCTCGATCCGCAAAACGTACGAGTTGAGCAATGCTGCGAGCAGCAGGGCGTCCGGATAATTGGCCCCCTGGTTGTGAAACGACACCAGGTCGAAAGCAGCCAGATGCCGCGCCAACTGCCGCAACATCAAGCTCAGCAGATCAACCAGTTGCAACTCCTCCAGGTGCCCCAAATCGACAAGCTGGTTGCATAGCGCCACCAGGTTATCGACCAGCGAGGTGTACGGCGTCAGCGCGACCTGATTGAAAAGCTCCCGCACCGCGCGCACCGTATCCGCCGGCCGCAACCCCAGGCTGTCGAGCCGCCGTTTCCAGGCCCGACTTACGGCGGGAACCTCGCTCGGCCCGGCCGCCCGCAGCGCCAGTTCGAGCACCCGGGCCTGGTCGGCCGCCGCGCCCGCGAAAAGGCTGCGCTCGATCCAGCGGACCGGGTCCGATACCGGCCCGTCCTGGCTTCGGCCGGCCGGCGAATAACCGAGCCGTCCGAAGGAAAAGGCCGGCAGCGGCGACTCGACCGACGTGACCGGCAAGCGGCTGGTGCCCACGAGCGCCAGCAGCACGTACTGCGAAAGCTCGGCAGCCAGCGCGGCGCTGTTCGGCAAACCGCAACGGGTCGATCGTGCCCACAAGCTCGCGCTGCGAGAACAGGGCCGGGCGAGTGGCGATCACGTTCGGCGCCGGCTCGTAGGTTTCTTCGCCCTGGATCCACAACTCGCGCGTGACAAAGATCGGTCCTTGCCCACCGGCCAGGCGGAGCGAAATAACGTGCTGCGGCTGCGGCTGGCCGGCTGCGTGAAATAGCACGCTGTGGCTCTCGAAAACGGCTTCCTCGCGAGTTTGCCGATAATCGAGCAAGTGGCCGCGAAAAATCTCCCAGCGGGTTCGCTCTTCGGCCCGGTGCTCCCAGGTGAGCCGGCCGCCGGAAACGAAGAACTGGCCCGGGCTCAAGGCCAGCTCGATCGCGGCGCGAATTCCTTCGATCATTCCCGGGCCTTTCGGAATCGCCGTTCGCATGGGCTGGGTGCTTTTGTCTAGGATGCCACACCCGCGGCTTGCTCCGCAACCGCACGCGACGGAAGATGAACGCATGGCCGAACCGCTTCACCAGCCCGACCCAAATCCGCCGCGCCGAAAGGGCCGGTTTTGGCTGCCGGCGATTTCCATTCTGGCCCTGGCCGCCTGGGTGGTGCTGGCCGTAGTTCTGTTCAAGCAGTCGCGCGAGCCGGACGCGACCGCGCCCGGCAATCAGGCCGCCGGCGCCGGTGGCACCGCGGGACCGGACGATCCTTTCTTTGACGCCGACAATATATCCTGGCGGGAAGCGCCTTCGCAGCCAGCCGCTGTTTGGGAGCCGCCCGGCATCGCCGAACTCGAAGGGGCCGACGTCGCGGCAGCCCGGCACCAGCGCGTCAGCCAAAATGCGGCCGAATTGCAACGGCTGGCCGAAGCGCACCGCGACGCCTTGGCCGGGCTCGCCAAAGCTCTGACCGCCGACCCGCGGCTGCCGCTGAACGCATTGCTGGAGCAATTGGAAACCGAATCGCAACTGCTTGAGAGCCAACTTTCTGCCACGGAAGCCCTGGCCGACCGCATCGCGCTCTTCGACGCGCGGCTTGCTCGGCTGACCCGGCTCGAAGCCGAGATCACGCCGGGGTCCGGCAAACCCTCGAGCGATCGACGTGATATGCCGGCCTGCCAGGCGGCGCATGCCGGCGCGGCCCTGGCATTGTCCCGCGAGCGCCAGCGCGATCAATTGACGCTGCCCGAGGTCCTGATCCTGGAAGACCAGGTTGCGCACCTGCACCAGCTTTATGAAGAAATCGACGCTTTGTACAGGACTGGGGCCGCCGGTGGCGAATCGGAAAACTGGTCGATCGCCGGTTATGAGCTGTCTCGGGCCCGGGCCGAATTGGCCAAGGCCTGTGGCGATCGACAGGCGGCGCTCGCGCCTGCACGAAATGTGCGAGTTTGCCGCCCGGCATGTCGAAGCATACGGCGTCAACATGGGCGGACCGCCCCCGTGGGGACCGAATGACGTCGCTCGAGCTCGAAACAGCTTGACGACCGCTCGGGTCGAACTGTTGCGCTACGCGCGACTGCTGGGCGACAAACAGGAGATGGATTGGGCAGAAAAGGGCCGCTCGCGATGACACACTTATTCCGCGAGATACGACGAACATGAACGACCTGCGAGCGCCGCACGACCGTCCAACGTCCCGCGCACGCCCGCGGCGCTGGCTACAGTACAGCCTGCGCACGTTTCTGCTGGCCACGACGATCGTCGCGCTGGTGCCGGCGTGGCTGACGGTCCACCTGCGCTGGATTCGCGACCGCCGGGCGGCTATCCGCGAGCTCAATTACGAGCAAGGCCATTATTTTGCCTTCCATGCGCGCCCGGCGACGCGCAGACCCGGCAATTGCCGCCGCGCTCGCTCCAGTGGTTGGGCGAAACTCAAGGCCTGGCCAAGATCCGTTTGCAGCCGGATCCCGACGACCCGACCACGGTCGAACCGCTCCAGCGCCGCGTCCAAAGGCTGTTTCCCGAAGCCCTGGTCTGGATCGCGCCGGACGATCCGTCTCAGCCCGACCCGATCTTCGATGATCCGGTCGCCAGCCGGCAGCGGGCGTTCGAATTGAAGCTGGAATCGCTGGTCAATGCGGACTGCATCGCCCGGCACAAAGACCGCTCACTGAAGCAGGTTCACGGGCTGTCCAGCGACCTGGCCGAACTTCAACGCCATCAAGAACTCGTCTTGAAGCAACTGGCGGAATTGCGGCAATCCGATTCGTCGCTGCCCGCCAGCAGCCTGCCGCAGAGATTGCGGGTTGAGCACAAGCTGTTGCAGGCCGAGCTGGCTCTCGCCGATACCCGCGCCGGCCGTCTTGCCCTACTCGACAAGCGCAGCAGCAGCTCGCGTCTCTGTCGGATACGCTCCAGCAGCGGGGTACCGAGCCGCAGGCCGCCCAGGCGGACTCGCTGGCGTGTCAAGCGGCGCTGCTGCAAGCGAAGATCGATCTGGCGGCGGCGAACACCAAGGGGTGCCTGAGCGATGCCGAGGTCGAATTCCAGTTCGAGCGTGCCTGTCCTGCGTCCAGAGTTTTCAGAGAATCAACGCTCTGTACTTGGTTGGCGCGCGCAGGCGGAGAGGCGGAGCTGTGGACGCAAACCGGATTCGACGTTTGTCAGGCCCGGGCCGCCCTTGCCCGATCCTACGGCGACCGCAGCCAGCTGCTTCTCGCCCTGCGAATGTCGTGCGACGCGGCCGATCGCGCGGCCGCCGCGTATCGCGTGGCCCTCGACGGCATGGGTTTCGTGCCTTATCTGGTCGGCGGCACGTGCGACCTGCTGGATGCCCGGGCACAGGTCCAGCGCGAGTTGCTGCGCGAGCGCTGACGCCGCAGCGAAGGGGCGGCGAACGGGGAAAGAGCCGGCAACGTCGGCGGTCGGCAAGTTTGTCCACAAAATCCCCCGTTTATCCGTCGCAATCTGCATGACTCGAACCTGGTTTGCAGTCCGGCCGACCGTTCAGCCCGCCGGCAACGTATGGTATTCTGAAGCGAGTGGGCCGGCATGTCAGGCCCGAACTGGAAATCGATTTTGAGCAAAAACAGACCCATGGCAATTCGAACGATCTGGCCCTGTGGCGGCTTGCTGATTGCGCTCGTTGGCCTGTGCGGATGCCCTCGGCAGGTCGCAGACCAGGCGGCCCCGGATCCCGCGGCCAAGGAGGCGGTGGATCAAACACATCTTGTTAGCGCGAGTGCCCCCCCGGGCATGGCCGGTCTCGCGTCGGCCCAACAGTCGCCTGCCGGCGGGAAGATCACCCGATCGGACAACCAGGTCGAAGTGATCAGCAAGATGTACGACGTGAACCGGATCTACAAGTCGATGGTTGGCCCGTGGAGCCTGCAGGAAATTCGCTTCCTCGAAGCCGAGACGCCGGAACTGGTATGGATCACCGGCGCGCCGTCGAGATGCGCGACGGCGAGGGCAGCGGCAAAATGCCCGCCCTGTTCATGTGCCATGCCAATCTCGACCTCGACGTCGACAAACATCCGAAGCTGTTCCCCTGCCATACTTCGCACGACGGCCGGCTGTTCACGCTGTCGCAAGGGCAGCTTGAAGTCCAGTTCCCGCCGGGCTTCGGCATTCCGGTGCTGTCGAACGAGCCGCTGGGCCTGATCACCCAGGTGTTGAACATGAACTTCAAGGACAAGCAATTTCAGGTGCGGCATCGGGTCACGCTCGATTTCGTCCGCGACCGCGATGCCAAGCAGCCGATGAAGCCGCTATATCAAGGCGGCGTGTACGGGCTCAAAGCGCTGTCCGAGCACGAGATGGCCTACGATGTGGCAGATAGCCTGCTGTTGGGGGACGAGAAGTGCTCGTCGTGCTGCCTGCCGGGCAAGAAAGCCGTCGAGACGTCCGAAGGAGTCGATCGGTACGGTCGCAAGTTCACCGCGCATTGGGTCGTCAAGCCGGGCCGCGAGGTCGATCATACCCGCGCAACCACCATGTTCAACCTCGCTGCCGACACGACGATCCATTACATCGCGGTCCACATGCACCCGTTTGCCGAATCGCTCGAGCTGCGCGATACGACGACGGACGAAACGCTGTTCAAGAGCATGGTCCGCAACTACGACGACCAGATCGGTCTGGCGCACGTCGATTCGCTGTCCAGCGAAGAAGGCATCACGGTCTATGCCGACCACGAGTACGAAGTCGTCAGCACGTACAATAACACCAGCGACGAAGATCAGGATTCGATGGCCGTGATGTACGTTTACCTGCTGGATCACGAGTTCAAACGTCCCGAACTCGGCCCGGTCGCCCAGCAGTAAGAAGCCGGCCAGGCAGTTCCGTCCAGGCGAGTTCCTTCGGCCGTCGAACCGTCTTGGAGCCGGCGCTCTTCCGCGCGGTTGCCCGCGCAGCTTCCTCCCCGTCGCGCCCACCGGCGCTGAGCGCGCTCGGCCACTCTGTGTTAAGCTGAACTTCACAGCGTGATCCGCCGATTGCCGGCGCCGATCTCCGGGCTCGGACGCCCGGCGGCAGGTCCCGCGATTCCAGAGAGGCACAAGCCATGAAGGCTCTTCTCATTGCATTTCTGGCCCTCGGACTGATTGCCCAGTGCCATTCCGCCCGCGCCGACGAAGATGCCCGGACAGAACTCGATCTGTTGCTAGCAGAATTCCGCGAATACTCGGGCGTGAAACTCGTCTTCCAGGCTGGCGAGCTGCCCGCCGGCGAGTATTACGACATCATGCCCGAGCTGCAGGACAGCGAGCGACTGGCGGCGGCCAAGATCGCTTGCCGCGAGGTGCAAAAATATCCGCCCCAATACTTGGGTGCCCTCAAGCTCAAGGCGATCGGCATCTTCCGGGCCTGCGTATCGCGGTCCAACGACGGATTTCATCCCTACGACAAAGCCCTCGCGGGCTATCGCTATTTCGGGCTCTACAATCAACGGGATGCGGTCGTTGCCGCCTACTACAGCGACGACCAATTACCGCTGACGCTGCATCATGAAATCTTTCACCATATCGATCGTCTCACTCCGGCCGCTTTGGATTGGAGCGAGATGCTTGCTGCTCGCGAGCGGGCTCTGGAATTGACGCCCGCCGATCAAGCGGCAGCTTCAGCGGCTGAGTGCCGGCCGCGTGCTGCAAGCCGCCGTGAGCGATTATGCCGCCAAGAACCCGGCCGAGGACAAGGCAGAAACGGCACGCTATTTTCAGAGTGCGCTGGCCGACAGCCTGTTGCAAATGGCCCGGGAGCCGCAACTGGCCGGCAGCCAGCGGTTGCTGCACGTACTGACGACCTACGAACACTCCGAATCCGGTAGCGGGCCGGGACCAGCTTGGTTTCTTACAATTGCCAAGGCGCCGATCGCCTCTCGGGCATCGCTCCGGACAAGCTCGACCCGTCGGCGCTGCTCTTGATGCTGCGGCTACGCCGGATCGCGTATCATCGCGATCGGCAGGCCGGCGACCTCCATCAGGCCGCCCTGGCCTTGGACGAGGCCGAATCCCTGATCCCGCGTCTCGTCGAGCCGGCCCAGGCCGACGAGCTCATCCGGCTGTATGCTGCCTTGAAGTTGGCCTCGGTACGAGACCGGATTCAACCGGCCGGACAATTCGTGGTTCGCGGCCAGGAAGATGCCGCGGGAGTCAATCAAACGCTGCGGGACGACGCGGCAAGTTTCGCTCGCGCGGCCGAGCGCGTCGGCCGGCTCACGCGTTGGAGTTCGGGCGGGGCCGCAGCGCAAACCAGCATGCAGATCGACGCCGTGCGGCTCGTCGATCGTTACTACCGTTTCATCGCCGTGCGATGGAAGATCACACCGGGTACCCGGCGGATCTTTCAGCATACCTGCGATCGCATCGCAGCCACGTTGCCGCTGGAGCAGGCGGCATTGGCCGTCAGAATCATGCAGTCCAGCCTGGAACGGCGCGAGCTGTCGCTGACCGCCGACGGTCGCTGGAGTCCGCCGCCGTCGGTGCCTGCGGCATTGCTGGCCGGGGCCCACAACGCCTACATCGACAAAGTCGACGCCGAGGTGCAAGACCCCGCGACGCGGAGCGCAATTCGTCGAGTTCAGCCGGCATGCGTGCAAATCTCCAACGGCAGCGGCGTGAACGTATCGCCATATGGGTGCGTGCTCACCGCGGCGCACGTGGCCGAGGGCCGCGGAAGGAAATTCACGGCAACCTTTCCCGACGGTCAGCGATTCGCTGCAACTTGCATCGCGATCGACGCCAGGCTCGACCTGGCCATTTGCCGCTTGGCAACCGATCGGCAGTTGCCGTTCGCGCTGCTGGCGCTGAAGCCGCCGCGAGAGGATGAGCCCGTCGTGTGCATCGGGCAGCCCGGCGCCACCACGCCGCAGGGCGAGCCAACCCATTATGAACCGTTCCATGTATCGGTGGGGCGAATCCGCGGCTTATTGCCGGACCCGCTTGGCCCTCAAGCGCTCGGGCGCACGAAGCACGACGCCTGGACCTACTGGGGCCACTCCGGCAGCCCCCTGTTCGACGAGCAGGGCGAAATCGTGGCACTGCACAACAGTTGGGATTCCGAAACGGCAATGCGGCACGCCGTCACCCAGCAGGCGATCGCGGCGTTCCTGGCCGGCAGTCTGTCACAGGCATCGGCCGACGAATAGCCGACGAGCCGGCCCCGTTGCTACTCGCCCCCCGGGGGCGCGGGATTTCGCTCCAGTTCGTCAAGCGCCGCGGCGAACGCTCCGAATGGCCCGGCCGAGAACAACACGAACCGTACCAATTCCGGGCCGTCGTGCTGACGCAGAAACTCACCCGCCGTCGCCAGGGCAGTGCGGCTGGCCTGGTCCAGCGGATAGCCGTAGGCGCCCGTGCTCAGGGCCGGCAGTGCGATGCTGCGACAATCGTGTTCGACAGCCAGTTCCAGGCAGCGGCGATACGCGCTGGCGAGCAGTTCGCTTTCGCCCGCATTGCCGCCGCGCCAGACGGGCCCGACCGCATGAATCACATACTTTGCAGTCAGCAAGCCGCCGCCCGAGATCACGGCCGAGCCGGTAGGGCAGCCCTGCGGATAGCGCCGCGCCGTCTCCTCGATAATCGCCGGACCCCCGCGCCGATGGATCGCTCCGTCCACCCCGCCACCGCCGGCCAGCTGGCTATTGGCGGCGTTGACGATGGCGTCGACCGCTTGGGCCGTAATGTCGCCCTGGCCCAATTCCAACGAGCAATGGTTGAACTTGACGCGCATGCCGATCCTCCCGCTGCGGACGAGATTGACGGTTTCTCGGATCATACCACTTGTCCGCGGGCCGCGTGCTACACTTGAGAGCCGGTCCGGCGAGCCTGCGACCGGTCCGATCGATGTCCACGTGGAGTCCAGAACGATGCACGTACGTGCCCTTTGTTTCTGCCTGGCGCTGGCGTTTGGTTCGTCAGCGCCGGCCCGAGACATCTACGTCAACAACCAGGCCGGCGACGATCGCTATAGTGGCGACCGACCCGACAATTCGGCCGGTGCCGAAGGTCCGGTGCGCACGATCACGAAAGCCGCGCGGCTGGCCGGCCCGGGCGATCGAATCGTTTTGGCTGCCACCAACGCGCCCTATCGCGAGACCGTCAGCCTGGTCGGGCTGAAGCATAGCGAGTCGCAGGTTGCGCCGTTTGTGCTCGCCGGAAACGGCGCGATTCTCGACGGGTCATTGCCGGTGCCAACATTGGCCTGGGAACATTTTTCCGGCGATGTGTACCGGTTTCGGCCGGACCGTTTGGGGCATCAGCAGTTGTTCCTCAAAGGGCGACCCGCGGTCCGGCGTCCGGCAGCAAGCCGCGACGGAGCCGTCCCGCGGCTGGAACCGCTCCAGTGGAGCCTGACCGGCGGATACATCTATTTTCGCGCCGAGACCGGCCAGGTGCCCGACGCCTATCAACCGTCGTACGCGGCTTTGCAAACCGGAATCACGCTCTATCACGTCCACGGCGTCGAAGTGCGCGACCTGGTGGTGCAGGGGTTCCAGCTCGACGGCATCAACGTGTTCGACGCCGCCACGGACGTGCGGCTGATCGACGTGACTGCTCGCGGAAACGGCCGCAGCGGCATTTCGGTGGGCGGCTCATCGCGGGCCGAGATCCGCGACGCGCTGGTCGGCGACAACGGCGCCGCCCAACTCCGCGTCGAAGGGTATTCGAAAACGTATGTCGCGGATTGCGACCTGATCGACAATACGGCACCGGCCGAAGTCGTCGAGGGGGGCCAGCTTTGGATCGACGGCACGCCGTTCGATTCCAGGGGAAAATAAAGCCGCTCCGCCCGCTGCGCCGCCGGCGCGATCAGCCGCCGTAGTTGTTTGGCTCGGCCGGCACGATCAAGGACGAGTTCTCGATCTCGTCGTCCTGTGCAATGGTTGCCGCATCGAGCCGCGGCGCATCGCCGGGCAGCGGCGCCTGCACGCCCGCCGTGTCGCGATGCCGATCGGGATATTGCACCCGCAGAGAATTCGTCCGCTTGGGCGCCGGAGCATCTGGCATCGGGACGTCGGCCACCGAATCGGCGGCGAGCGGATCTTCAGCCTGCAGAAACAGGGGCGGATTGGGCGAAAGCGATGCGCGGGCTCGCCGCGAGTCGGCCTGGTTGGCGTCGCGCGGTACCGAGTCGGCAGGCGCCAGTGCGGCAGCCGGCGGCAGCGCAGCGGCCGGCGAGGGCGGCGCCGAGTCGGCATAGAGGAACTGCGGCGAATTGGGTGCTTGGGGCGCCGCGGTCGACCCTGAGCCGGGCGACGCCGGCGCGGACTTCACCCGTCGCGTGCTCACGGTTCGGGCGGCCGGCGGCTGCACCGGCGCTTGCACGGGTTGTTCCATCCGGGCAGCCGGCGGCGAGGGGCTGCTTTCGCTGGGCGATGCGACCGGCGATGCCGGCGGTTCGGCGTTGACCCGCGTCTGTCGCCTGGGCCGACCGGCCAAGAGCGCATTGGCGTCTGCCGGCGGTGTCGGGGGCGCGAGCCTGGCGAGCCACTGGTCGGCGGCCTGCAGCGAGGGATCCAAGGCCAAGGCCTCGCGGAAGTGATCGACAGCCGCACTGTCGTCCCCTTTGCGGTGCAACAGATTGGCCAGGTTGTAATGCGCGGCAGCCGGAGGGCCCGTGATCAACAGTTCCTTGAATGCCTCATCGTTTTGGCCGAGATCGACCAGCACCATTGCCAGATTGTTGTGATACAACTTGCGGTCGGGCTGCAATCCCACGGCATGGCGCATCGTCTGGGCCGACTCATTCAGCTTGCCTTGACGATGAAAGCACAGGCCCAGGTCGTTGTAAGGGGCCACTTCGTTGGGATGCGCGCTGATGGCCCGTTTGTAAAGCTTGACCGCCGATTCGAGATTACCACGGCGGTCTTCCAGGTGGGCATAGCCCATCAGCGCGGCGAGCGATTTCGAGTCGGCTTTGAGCGCCTTTTGGTACAACGTCTCGGCTTCGGCGACGTCGCCCGCCTGCTCGCGCAATTGGGCCATGGTCACGTACAGATCGGCTCCGGGCTGCTTTTTCTTGGAAAACAACGACGTCGGGTCGTTGCGCTGGGACGCGGCCGGACTCTTGGCCGCCGGCTGCATGAAGAACGCCAGGAACTTATTGCCGGACGTCGTCGTGGTGCCCTGGCCGGAACCGGCCGTGGAAACACATCCTGCGCCCAGGCCGGGCAGGCCCACTGCAAGCGTCAATGTCCAGAGCATCCTTGCTCGCACGCAATTCCTCGCATCGTCCGGGTGCCCGCATCCAAGCCGGTCCTGCCATCTCGCACGACCGGCGCATCGAACGCTTGCAGACTGTCTTTCTATTGATCGACCCTGGCTGGAGTCATCCTGCAATCCAATTATTCCCACCAGGCCGGCCCGGCTGGATAAGCCGTCCGGTATCTTGAACCCTCATTCGATCATCCCATCCCATGGCGCATGACGGACAAGTCACGCGGATTGCTGCCGGCAGCACCCGCATGGTCAGTTGCTGATCGCGGTCGGCTTGGCGTCGGGCAGGCGCGGATCGGGACGGGTTTTGCCGGCCCCGCTGGTCACTGCGTCGACTTCGTCTGCGGCGTAGCCGGAGGAATCCATGCTCGATTCCGCCACCCGCGGCATTGGACCGGTGGGTGTCAGCCGCGCCATGCATTGTTGCACCGCATCGACCCGGGCTGCCGTAATACTCCGCGTCGAGCCGCGCTGCACGAACACGGTCCTGCGTCCAACGGGCGCCTGCGTGGCGATCCAGTTGACGCGATATTCGCCGGCCTCGCTGAGCGATTGGCCGTCCTCGCTGAAATGGTATTCGCAGAGCAGGTTCTGCCGTTGCCAGCCATTGTCGGCCATGATCATGAAGGGCATGTTGACTGCCGCCCGATCGCCGGGAATGAACGGGTCCGGCCAGGCCTGGTTGCGATGGTAATCGCGCCAAATGCGGCTCCACCAGCCTCCGCCAGGTTTCGTCTGAGTCTGAACCTGTTGAGGGGCGAGCGGGGCTTGGGCACTGGTCGCCGCGGAAAGCGACAGCAGCAGGCCTCCCGTCAGCAGAACTCGTGTGAAGCCAACCATCCGATTTCCTCCCTGCGGGCGCTGCGGCGCGCCTCCCTGCGGTGCCATACGACTATGTTCATCGACGGCAATTCGAGCCCAAGTTCGGAATGTTCCGCCAGACTGTCAGAGTCAGCCCAGAATACCCGTTTCCGCGCTCACTCCAGGCAATGGGTGCCATGCGTGACAGCAGCGCCAGCACGCAATGCGGCAGCCACCAGGGTTGTCTCGGCGATCTCGGCCTCCGAGCAGCCGGCCGCTTTTGCCCGCTTAGTGTGAATTTCCAGGCAGTAGGGGCATTGGGTGGTCAGCGCCACCCCGATCGCGATCAACTCCTTGGTCTTGGCCGAGACGACGCCGTCGGCCATGGCCGCTTCGTCAAACGCGCGAAATGCCTTCCACGCCGCCGGCGCCAATTCGCCGAGCTTTTTCAGCCGCTTGAGGTTGTTCATGTCGTACATGCTTTTGATCTCCGGAGTGAACCCAGTGAGCGGGGCTTCCGTCCCGAAATTCTCGCCGCCGAGCGAGCGAGATTCAATGGCCTGCCGCGGGCGTCAAGGCCACGATCGGTCGACGGCCAAAGGGCAGGGAACCGACGGAGTTTGGTCCAGCCAGGCGCTGTCCGCTGGTCCCAACCACGCTAGATGGCGAGCTGTCGTTCGCTCAGGCGGCGGCTCAGCTTCCGCTCATGATCGGGAACATCTCGTTGACCATGGTGATGGCCGCGGGGCCCACCAGGACGACGAAGATGGCCGGAAAGATGAAGATCACGAGCGGGAAGATCAGCTTGACGGCCGTCTTGGCCGCTTTTTCTTCGGCCAATTGCCGCCGGCGCGTGCGCATCGAATCGCTCTGCACGCGCAGGGCTTGGGCAATGCTCGAGCCGAACTTGTCGGCCTGGATCAAGATGGCCGCCAGGGCCCGCAGGTCATCCACGCCGGTGCGACTGCCCAGCTCGTGCAAGACTTCAGTGCGTGGCCGCCCCATTTGCAACTGGAAGTTGCACAGTCCAAATTCCTCGGCCACGGTGGGGCTGCTTTTCTTCATCTCTTCGCTCACTTTGCGCATGGCCTGATCGAGCCCGAGTCCGGCCTCGACGCAAACCACCATCAAGTCGAGCGCATCGGGCAACCCCAGAAAGATGCCGTCTTTGCGTTTCTTGCCGAGAAACCAGAGTACCAGGCCGGGCAAGTAGAACATCACTCCGGCGACGGCCACCGTATTGATCAGCGACTTCTGGTTGATGCCCGACGCGAGCATGACCGTTCCGCCGCCCAACACCACGCCCGCCATGAGCGCGGCGAATTTCAGCCCCAGATAGATGCTTACGGACGACTCGTTGCGGAAACCGGCCTGGGCGAGCTTGCCTTTGAGCTTGCTGACCTCGAATTCGTTCTTCGGCTGCAGGGGCTTGGCCAGCGTGGGCGACGCGGCGGCCAGCATTTTCGTCATGGTGGCCGATTTCTTGGTCGGGCTGTTATCCTCCTCGCGCCGGCGAGCGCGCGGATTCTTGAATTCGTCCAACCGCTCTTCGGCACGCGGCTTCGACGTGGCAAGCATGTCCAACAGCCACCAGGCGGCGGCGGCAATTGCGCCAAAGACCGCAAGCGGCAGCAGCTTTTCCCACGAGATCAGATCGGCCAGCAATAGTGGCAATTGGCTTTGCATGTGCGTCTTCCAGTCCTGGTATTTCTTGCCAGTGCCCTGATCGAGCCATCGACCACGGCCGCCTCTCGGCGCGGCCTTAGACTTTGATATCGATGATCTTGCGAATTGCCACCGCGCCCATGAGCTGCATGAGCAGCCCGCCGGCGAGCATTTTCTTGCCCATGGGATCGGTGAACAAAACCATGACATATTCGGGATTCAAGCGGTACACGGCCAGAAACAAGACCGGCGGCAGCGCCAACAGCACGATGCCCGACAGTCGGCCTTCGCCGGTCAGGGCCTGGATTTGTCCGAAGATTTTGAAGCGTTCGCGGACCAATTCGCCGATCTTGTCGAGGATTTCAGCCAGGTCGCCGCCCGTCTGGCGCTGCAGGATGACGGCCGTGGCAAAAAAGCGCAGATCGAGGTTCGGAATTCGCGTGCTCATGTTTTCCAGCGCGTCTTCCATCGGAATGCCGAGATTGGTTTCCTCGAACACGCGGCCGAATTCCTTGCCGATCGGATCGGTCATTTCGCTGGCCACCAGGTTCAAGCCGGCCGCCAGACTGTGGCCGGCGCGGAGTGCCCGGGCCACCAGCTCCAAGGCATCGGGCAATTGTTTGCCGAACTTCTTCAGACGACTCTTGCGGCGAAACAGGATCCAAAAAAGCGGCAGGAATCCGGCGGCCACGGCGACGATCAGCGCCACGCCCGCGTGCAACTTCAAGATCATGCAAGCGGAGCCGCCGACAAACGCGAAGCAGCCGGAAACGATCAGGAATCTCTGCACGGACAGCGAGGTGTCGGCCTGTTCGAATAGCAGGCCGAGATTGAACCGCTTCACGAATCCTTCGAGGAAACCCTGACCGGTCTCCCAAGGCTGCGCGAGCACGCTCTCCTTGAGCACGGCGTCCTTGGCTTGCCGGGCCGAATTAGCGCCGGTCAACAGTGCCAGCCGGTCTTCGATCAGGCTGGCGGAATCGCCACGAAACAGGAAAGCCACGCCCCCCACCAGGGCGGTGACTCCCACGAATGCGATTAGGGAAATGATAAACGGACTCATGCGAAATCAATCCTCGAGCATCACTCGTTGGCGGAACGCGCTCGACGGCAGCCGCACGCCGGCCGACTCGAGCCGATCCATGAACGTGGGCCGAATGCCCGTGGCCTCGAACCGGCCGAAGGCCCGGCCATTCTCGTCGACGCCTTGTTGGGCGAAGTGGTAGATGTCTTGCATCACGATCGTGTCCTGTTCCATGCCCAGGATCTCGGTGATGTGCGTGACCTTGCGCGGGCCGCCTTGCAGTCGGTTGGCCTGAATGACCAGATCGACGGCGCTGGCGATCTGCGCCCGCATGGCCTTGAGCGGCAGGTCGAAGCCGGCCATCGTGATCATCGTCTCGATGCGGGCGATGGCATCGCGGGGTGTATTGGCGTGGACGGTGGTCAGCGAGCCTTCGTGACCGGTGTTCATGGCTTGCAACATGTCCAGCGTTTCCGGACCGCGGCACTCGCCGATGATGATGCGTTCAGGCCGCATGCGCAGGGCGTTGCGGACCAGATCGGTGGCCGTGATCGCGCCTTTGCCTTCGATATTGGCCGGCCGCGTCTCCAGGCGCACGACGTGCTCTTGCTGCAGTTGTAGTTCGGCCGCGTCCTCGATCGTCACCACGCGGTCGCTCTGCGAGATGAAGCTCGACAAGGTGTTGAGCAGCGTCGTTTTTCCGGAGCCGGTACCGCCGGAGATGATGATGTTCAAGCGGGCCTTCATCGCTCCTTCCAGCAACATGACCATCTCGGGCGTGAAGGCCTTGTAATTCAGCAGGTCTTCCAACTTGAGCGGGTTCGAACCGAAGCGCCGAATGGAAACCGACGCGCCGTCGAGCGCCAGCGGCGGGATGATCGCATTGACGCGCGAACCGTCGGGCAAACGGGCATCGACCATCGGGCAGACTTCGTCCACGCGCCGCCCGACCTTCGACACGATGCGATCGATGATCTGCATCAGGTGATTGTTGTCGCGGAACGTGACGCTGGTCTTCTCCATCTTGCCGCGGCGCTCCACATAAATCTGCTTGGGCCCGTTGATCAGAATGTCGCTGATCGTGGGATCCTTCAGCAGCATCTCGAGCGGGCCGAGACCGAACGTTTCGTCCAGCACTTCGTCCACCAGCCGCTCCCGCTCGTTGCGATTGAGCAGGGTGTCTTCGGTGTCGCAGAGGTGTTCGACGACCAGCCGAATCTCGCGGCGGAGCACGTCCCCGGCCAGATCACCCACCTTGGTCAGGTCGAGCTTGTCGACCAGCTTGCCGTGGATGCGCCGCTTGAGGTTTTCGAATTCTTGCGTCTTCGTGTCTTCCGCCGCACGCAGCGGAGCCGGTTTGATGGCCATTTCCAATCACCTTCCAAAAATCGAGTCAAAGGGCCGCCGGAATGCGACCGCCCCGCAAGTGCATTCTCTTCACTCCAAGACAACGAGGCGCTCGTCGGAGAGGCTGCGCGAGGGCTGCTGCCGAATCGCCACATCCGCTCTCCCCAGCTGCTCTCATCCACAAGAAACATAGCTTGCGGTTGACGGCTGCCAGGATGCGAAAAAGAAACGATTGGCCGGCAGACTGCCTCGCTGCAATCGGCACAAGCGGATCGAGCCGCGGACGACGCACACGGCTGTTCGCATTGGCCAGAGGTGCGCAGGAATGATAACTTCGGCGCTCAACCCCTCTCCCTCGAGGCAGAGGGTAGGGTGAGGGTCCGCCAGAAGCCAAAGGTGTTTTTCGCGCAATCCATAGTCGCGGTTCAACGAATGCGCGGCGCTTGCGACTGGGCGAAAGCAGGCTTCCGGGGGCGCGCAAGACGTTCCAGGCGCGGCAGTGCATCTGCGGGCCAGCGGGGCCTCACTTGGCCGCGGCGGCGCGCTGCTTGCTGGGCCAGAGGTTCAACCAGCGGCCCAGCGACGATTTGCTTCCCTCGGCGGCCTCTTCCGGCTTGCGATCGCCGCCCAGGGCATCGGCCAGGGCAATCACCGACTGCGTGATCGCGGCCTTGGGAGCCTGCTCGATCAGCGGAACTCCGTTATTGCGCACTTCGACCATCACTCGATAGTCATTGGGCAACTGCCAGAAAATCTCGCGGCCCATCGTTTCCTTGGCCTTCTTCAGGCTGATCTGATTATCCAGACCGACTCGATTGACCACGATCTTGACTTTGTCCTTGACGGAATCCATCGCGCTAAACGACATCATCAGTCGCACGACGTTGCGCAGGCAAGGCAAGTCGAGCTGCGTAACCAGCAAGATGTGGTTCGCCGATTCGAGCGCAACCATGTCGACCGGACTGTAGCTCTTGGACAAGTCCAGAATGACGTGCGTGAACGTCGCCTTGAGCAGACCGATGACGCGGCGCAGATCGTCCGGCGTTACCAGTGCCACGTCCTCGAGCTGCACCGGACGCGGCAGCAGGTACAGGCCCGACGAGTGCTTGGTCAGCGATCGTTTGAGCAGAGCGAAATCGAGTCGCGTGACGTTCTGTGCCACGTCGACCAGCGTGTAGTCGGGAATCGCGTCGAGAAACACGTCGGCGTCTCCCAGGCAGAGGTCGATGTCGACCAGCGCCACGCTGTTTTGCGGATCGGCGGCCAGGGCACAGCCCAAATTGACCGCCACGCTCGTTGTGCCCACGCCGCCGGTCGCACCGGCCACCGCGATGACGGTGCTGGATCGCGAGCCGCGGTCGCCGCGGCCGAAGCGATGTTCGCTGATTCGTTCCAACGCGGCCGCCAGGTCTTCGATCCGCAGCGGCTGAGTGAGAAATTCTTTGACGCCGGCCCGCATGGCCCGCAGGATCAGATTGCCGTCGGTCGACGAGCTGATGACCAGAATGCTGCACGTCGGTGCGCTCTCGTGGAGCTGCGTCACCAGTTGCAGGGCCTTCTCCGGATTGTGATCGATGGCGACGATGCCGATGTCCGGGTGCGTTTGAGCGACGACGTCGCCGAAGAACTCGTAGCGCGAGCATTCCGCCTCGAGCCAGACCATGTCCATGCCCAACAGCGTCGTCTTCAGTGCATCGCGCGATTGATCGCTCGGATCGACTACGGCCAATCGTAATACATTGCTCATGGAAATAATCGCCCAGCCACTCGAAAAGGCCAACACGCAGGGGCGGCAACGGGGGAAATGCCGCCAGGCTCCACAGCCACGAATGTTGCCCCCTAATTACCTACGTCATAACCCGTGGGGCCAAGGAATGCCGGCGGCTCGGAATTCGAATTTGCCCCGGGCAAGAACTGCCGACCTTGCGGATTGGCGCGATTGTTCGGATTGGCCGGCGTGCGCCGTACCGAGACGTTGCCGGCAGGGGCGCCCAGATCCGTGCCGCGAACGTAGCCGTCCTGTGACGATTGCCGCTGGCCGGCGGTCGCGTAGGGGCTTGCCGCCCGGGCGTCGCGCCCCGCCTGCGGCGAATTCTGATCGACTGGCCGTCCTGCGGGAATCGCTTCGCCAGGCTGCGTTTCCACCGGGCCGAAGCCGTTCCCGGCGCCGGGAGGAGGCGTCTGGGGACCGAGGGCATCGCCGTCGAACGGCACTTCGGTGTAGCCGTGGAAGTACAAGCCGCAGTTGTCGGGCACGGTCGTGCTGACCCCCGGGCCGATGCGCGGCACCTGGTCGCAGTCGAGCGGTTCGGCCAGTTCAGGCCGAACCATGATCAACAGTTCGACCTCGTTGACCGTATCGGTTGTGTAACGGAATGGAACGCCCAGATAAGGGACATCCATCAGATAAGGAACTCCTTGCACCGTCGTCTGGACCTCGGTTTGAATCAGCCCAGCCAGGGCCAGGGTCTGGCCGGCCATCAGTTCGACGGCGGTGTCGACCTCGCGGGTGCGAAAGCCGGGGACCGTGGTGTTGTTGAGCGTCGTGCCGATCGTGGGATCGATTTCGCTGATTTTCGGACGGACTTCGAGGCGAATCCGGCCGTTCCCCAGCACGATCGGCACGAAATCGACCTGGGTGCCGAACTTTCGGAACTGGATCGAGATCGTGCCCAGGCTTTGCGGAATCGGAATCGGCATTTCACCGCCCGACAGGAAGTAGGCCGGCCGGCCGCTGACGGTGACCAACGTCGGCTCGGCCAACACCTTGAGCAACTCGTTTTTCTGCAGGGCCGAAATGAACAGGAAGAAACCGCTCGACTGATCGACGATTCCCAAAGCCACGGTCGGCGCATTGCCTCCCGCGCCGACGGTGGAGGTGATCGGGGTTTGTCCGGCAGCCACGACTTGCGAAACGCCGGTCAGTTTGCCGACACCGGCGGCCGTCGAGCTGAAAAAGCTGTTGCCCTGGTTGAAGAGCGTGCTGAAGTCGACTCCCAATTGCCGCAGCTTGGTCCGCGAGACTTCCATGACCTTGACGTGAAGGATGACCTGCGGCGTGCCGCCCACGCGCATGTTGTTGACGACCTTGGGGTACTCGTCCTGCGCGATGGAAATGATCTTGCTGACGTCTTCCGGGCGGTCGACGAAACCGCGGATGATGACTCCGGAATTCGTTGGTTGCAATTTGATGGCGGCGCCCGGGAACTGCTCTTTGAGCAGTTCCGAAAGTGCTTTGGCGTCCGCCCGAATGCCGACTTCGACCGTGTACAGGCGGTTTTGCTCGTCCCACAAGCTGACGTTGGTGATGCCGTTCTTCTTGGCGTGGATCTGCACCTGATTGGCCGACAGCGGAGTGAGAGTCAGCAGGTCGGGGTTGTCGACTTGCAATCGCGGGATATTGTGATCCATCGCCAGGATCAAGCTCGAATTCGACACCATGTCGACGCGCTCGTTCGAATTCTGCACGCGGTGGACCAACTGCCTGCCTTGTTTGTTCTCAATGACTTGCGGCATGGGTCCTTGCGACAGCGGCCCGCGCAGAACCGGGTTTTGGGACAGCGGGTTTTGAGCGAACGCATTTTGGGGTGCGTCGCCTGGCGGCGCCGCGGCCTGGACCGGCGGGTTTTGCATAACCGCGCCTTGCGGTGCCTGGCCTTGCTGGGCGCAAAGCACGGCGCGGAGTCGTCGTCAAGGCTGCCAACAGGCAAATGCCGAACGTGGCGGGATAGCCGAATGATGCGGCGCGATTCGTAGGCATCCGAGTACTTCCTTGCACTGCGTGGATGATAGGTCGCTCGAGATTCACGTGAGCCGCACGCCAACTGGCGATCGTCGTGCCGCCCTAGATGTCCCCCTCATGGGGACGTCGCTTCATGGTCTGGCTTAGTTTTCCTGGGGTTCGTTCGAACTGGAAGGAAGCTCCTGGCTTTCGACCGCGTCGGCATTGGCCGGATTGTCGACAGGCGCAGCGTCGGTCAGCTCCACGGTCAAGTCCGGAAACTGACTGTCGCTGTCGAGATCGACTTGCGCACCTCGCTGCCTTCCAGCAGGGTCATTCTCCAAGCGCGGGGTCGCTGCGTCTGGCCGGCCGCCGGTGCGCCTGTGGCAGCCTCCTCGGCCTGTTTCTGTCGCTCGAGCCAGGACGCCGCCTCGGGGCTGGCTTGCGGAACTCGCGGCTCCTCATCCTCCCGTTCGAGCTTGTCCGGACGACCAAAGATATCTTTGATGCTGGCGCCGCCGGCCACGGCCTCGGCACTGTCGTCCGGACTTCGCATGACGAGCCGGAGTGTGCCCATCTCGGTCGCCAGCGTGACCTTTTCGGCCTGCGCGGGCGTGACCAAAAGCGAAATCGTCTTGGCCGCGATCGCCGGTTCGTCAGTGCCCTTGCGGCGCTCGAACTGTGTGTCGACCGCAAACACCCGGACATCCTGCAAGAACGTCTTGGTGCTGGTTTCCTCAATGCCGGCGCCCGGGTTGCGCGCCAGGTAGACCAGCACGTCGACGCGATCGTTCGGCAGGATCAAACCGCTGGCGCCAGTTACGGCGTCGACCCGCACGGAAACCACGCGGTAGCCGGCGGGAATCTTGCCCGATCCGCTGACGAAGCCGTCGGTGCCCATCAGCTTGTCCGCTCGGATCTGCTCGCCGGCGAACATCTTGTGCGCGGTGCGCTGACCTTTGATCTGATCGAGCGTTCGCAGGGCATCCGCGTAGATCTTATCCTTGGGCCATTCCTCGACCCTTAGTTTCTCCTTGGTCACTTCGTCGTTGAAATTGATGTCGACGGCCGCCACGAAGACTGGTTCGGTTTCAGCGGTCGGCGCATCGCCAGCGTTGCGCCGGTCCATGACCTGGCTGATTCCGATCGAAGCCACCAGGCCGCAACCCAAGGCGAGTGCCAGCAGAACGATCGATTTCGAACGCATGTTTCACTCCGGTACTAGCGTCGCTCGGGCGGTGTTTGTTGGCAGCGACCTGGCTGGACTGCGCAATCCCTGCGGCGCAAAGCCGCGCTGGCAACAACGTCGTCCCACTTATCTTGATTGGCGTGGGCGGCCGGTTAACTTGACGAAAAGGAACCCGCGCGGAACGCATTGCTGTTACGCGCGGCAAGAGCGGCCCCTCGTCGATTTATTCGGCACGAATGGCCCGACTTCTCCAATTTGAAATATCGACCGCCGGTGCGTCCTCGATGACCGGAGGCTAGATCAGCATGCCGGCCCAGGCAAAATACGCAATCGTGCCCAAGGCAATGGGAATTCCATAGGGCAACAGCAACATCGAACTCTTCCGCTCGGCGGCAATCGCCGACAGTTGATCGGCGTCGCGGATAGTGGTGACTTCGTTGACGATCGTCCAAAACTGGTCGCGATGATGCTGCCAGGCCCGGCGATAGAGCACCATGGCGACTGCGATCACTCCGCCGATTACGGCGGATACGCAAAATGCATAAAAGGTCGTCGTGCTGCCAACCCAGGCCCCGACTCCCGCCAGCAATTTCACGTCGCCGGCTCCCATGCCGCCGATGATATAGGCCGGCATCAACAGGCCCAAGCCGACGATCGTTCCCAGCACGCTCCACAGCAGGCCTTCCCAGCCGAAGGCAATGCCGCTATAGACCCAGCCGCTGACGATCATCGGAAAGGTGATCCAGTTGGGAACTTTGAGTTTCAGCCCGTCAATCACGGCGGCGATGACCAGGGTCACCGTCACGAACCACACGTGCCAGTTTTCGATCAACGAATCGGTCAGATCTGCCAGCGTCATTGCGATTTTTCCTCGTGAGGGGATCCGCCGCGCGCTTCAGGCGCTGCGCATCGTCAGAAAACTAAACATGGCGACCAGCAGACTGACTAGCGCCAATCCGATTTGGACCACACTGGTCAGCGACTCGGCCGGAAGAAACGGATACATGTCGTCATTCCTCTTGCGCCACGGCGAGCGGCAGGGCGGCAACGGCCCCCCGCGACCCGCGCAGCAAGTCTCGAAGACCGACGCCAAAAACGGCGCTGCCTTCATTGCAACCGTAGGTCAATTGCCAGCCGTGTCAAACGCCGGGCGTGACAAGTCCGCCTCCGCCGCCAAATTCGCTCTTATCAGGGCCAGCAGTGGCCGCCCGGAATAATCGCTCATGACGATTTTGCGGCCCCCTGGCGCCACGGGGCAAGCCGCTCGTCCACCGACTCGCCGGCCGGACTTTGGCAGAATTCGACCAGCCACAGCGCGGTCGCGGATTTCCGGCCGAATTCCTCGGGCGTCAATTCGTCACCGCGCACGACCCGGGCCTCGGGATGCCCGGCCGACAAGTAAGCCAGAGGCCAATAGATCCACCAGGAATCGGCGACCACCACGATCGGCCGAGCATCGCTATGCCGCGCGATGTACTCCCAGGCTTCTTGCTTGGGCTCGACGGCCGCCGTGCGAAACGCCAGATGCGAATCGCCGCCGCTGCGCAGGATCGAAGCATGATACCGCCAGCCAAACGCTCCCAAAACCAGCCATGCCAAAAGGCACAGGGCTGCCAGGGCCGGTCGGGCCACCCGCCGCCGCGGTGCCAGCCAATGACTCAAACCGACGGCGATCAGCGCAACTCCGGGAGCGATCAGACAGACGCCGTAGCGTTCCGCGTGTGGCGCGATCGCGGCAGGCCCGGCAATCAGAAAAAAGCTGGCCGCCATGCCGAGCGATCCCAGCGCCAGGCAGCGCTCGCGGGCGGCGGCCGGATCTTTCAGTATTCGCAGCAGTCCAAAGCCGGCTGCCACGATGACGCAGCAGAACATCAGATCCAAGCCGTCGAGAGCGGTCGTGTCCGCCTGTGGACCGGGAATGAACTGAAAAATCGTGCTGCCGGACAGTAGCCGCACGAGTAATCGGGCGAACAGCCCCCACTCGGCCGGATCGGCAATCCTGGCCAGAACCGCCAGCGCCAGCGGACGCAACGGCGTGGCAGCCGCCGAAAAGCCCACACCCGCCAGCCTCAATGCCAAGAGACCCAGACCCAAGAAAAGCAGAGCCACAACCAGAAGCCCCCCAGCCCCGAGACCGGCGGAGCCGGCCAGGCGGCCGCGTCGCAGGCGTGCCCACGCCTCTTGGAGTTCGGCCCGATAGCCATGCACGGCCGGCACCAGCAGCAGCCAACCGGCAAACAGATTGGTCGGGTGAATCCAGATGGCGGCGGCATAAGCCAGCATTGGCGCGAGCAGGGAGCGGCGAGGCCGATCGGCGGTTTCCACCGCTTGCAGAGCGAAGTACATCAACAGCGTGGTTGCCAGCAGGGTCTGGCTGGCATCCCAAGCAAAACGGCTATAGGCTATATTGAGGGGCAGGACGGCCAAGAGCAGCGTAGAAACCCAGGCCACGGTTGGACCGAACACGCGTTTGCACAGCAGGTAATTGGCGACCAGCGCGGCCAATCCGCTGAACAGTGCCGGTAGTCGCAGCACGGCAGCGCTGGGAGCCAGCCATAGGTGCAGGGCTGCCAACGGACCCAAATAGAACGGATTCACGGGGTTGCCAGTCGGAGTCCGCCACGAGATCGATTGTCCGCTGACCAGACGCATCGCCTGCACGCCCGACCAGGCTTCGTCGCCATTCAGGCCAGGGATGTTGCCCAGCCGCCAGCCGCGCAGGGCGACGGCCACCGCCAGGATCGCCAGCACATTGACACCGAGGAGCAGCCGGCCCCAGCGCAGCGGGCGCCGGACGGCGGCCGGCCGCGGGCAAGATGCGAGTTCCACGTTCATGCGAATTTTCCCCGTGCGAGACAAGCAAAGCTATCTTTTCTGGCAGCGGCTGCATGCGGGCCAGGGCAAATTGGCGCGCAGCAGCGTGCCGGGTCGGTTGGATTGAACGGATTGTTCCGAGAAAGACGGGGATATGGACTGGAGCGAGCGAGTTGTCGCAGCGCTGGCCGGGCATAGCTCGTGGGCCTATCATGGCAACACGCCGCGGGCCAGCGAGCCGGCCGCCTTGGCGGCGCTGGCCCTGCTGGGTCACCAGCGGCCGGATGCCGCTCGAGCGCCGCTGGATTGGCTGGCCTCGATTCAGTCGTCCGGCGGCAGCATCGGCGTGACGGACAGCCAGACGGCACCCCACTGGCCGACAAGTCAGGCGGTGCTGGCCTGGCAATATGCCCAACAGTCGACGAAATTCGGCCAGCGATACCAGGACGCCATCGAGCGAGCGGTGCGCTGGACGTTGCAGACTGCCGGTGTGGCCCTGCAAGCGACTCCCGAATTAGGACACGATCCCACGCTGGTCGGTTGGCCGTGGGTCGAGAGCACGCATTCCTGGCAGGAGCCGACCTGTTGGAGCGTGCTGGCCTTGCGCGGTCGGCCGGGGCGGGCATGAGCGCACCCGCGAAGGCATCCGCATGCTGGTCAATCGCTTGCTTCCCACCGGCGGCTGCAACTATGGCAACACATTCGTGCTCTTTCAGCAACTGCGCCCTCACGTACAACCCACCGGTATTTGCCTGCTGGCTTTGGCCGGCGAACCGATCGCCGATCCGCGAATCGAAAAATCGATCGATTACCTGCTGGGCGAGCTGACGGACAAGACCACCACGGCCTCGCTCAGCTACGCTCTGCTGGGTCTGGCGGCACAGGGACGGGAACCGGACGCTGCCGACGCCTTCCTGGCTGCGGCGGCGCGTCGCGTGCTCGACGCCGACCCCAGTGCCCACAAGCTGGCGCTATTGGCCTTGGCCGCGCTGGGCAGCCAATGTCCGCTCGTTCCCGCCACCACCGGGAGTGTCCGTCGATGAGCACCGGCGAAAAATTGCAAAATACGGCCACCCCGGCAAAGTTCGACCGGCGAAAGCTGATCGTGGCCGGCGGATCCGCGGCCGCCGGAGCGATCGTGGCCTACAAGCTCCTCCGCAAGCCCGCCGCGGTTTTTTCCCGTTCGGACGAAGCCGTCTTCGTGGCTCGCAACCAGCAATACGACGGCTCGCTCGAGCGGACGATCCGCGACGGACTGTTGGCCACTGGCTTCGAGCCGGCCGAGTTGGCCGGCAAGCGCGTGCTGCTCAAACCCAATCTCGTCGAGCCCAACCGTGATGTGCCGCACATGACGACCCATCCGGCGATGATCGTGGCCGCGGCCGAAGTGTTTCGCCGCTGGGGTGCCGTGGTGAGCGTCGGCGAAGGGCCGGGGCACATCCGCGACACCGAGATGGCGCTCGTCGAGTCGGGCGTGCAAGAGCAACTCGAAAGCAGCAAACTTCAGTTCGCCGACTTGAACTACGAAGAGGTGGGTTGGGTCAACAACGGCGGCCAGGCCAGCGCGCTGGCAGGATTCTTCTTTCCGCGTTCGGTCGTCGAAGCGGATCTGGTGGTTTCCATGCCGAAAATGAAAACGCACCACTGGGTCGGCGTCACGGCGGCCCTGAAGAACCTGTACGGCACGATCCCCGGCATCAAATACGGCTGGCCCAAGAACGTGCTGCACCATGCCGGCATTCCACAAACCGTGTACGACATCAATGCCTCGCTGCCCAAGGCGATTGCCATCGTCGACGGCATCGTGTGCATGGAAGGGGATGGGCCCATCATGGGAAGTCCCAAGCCAATGGGCCTGGTCGTGGTGGGAACGAATCCCACGGCGGTCGACGCCACGATCGCCCGGATCATGGGGTTGAATCCGGAAGCGGTCAGCTACTTGCGACTGGCCGGCGGCATCGAAGGCACGCAGCCCCTGGGCCCGCTGTCCGACGATGCCATTGCCCGCGCGGCGAGCGCTGGCAGGACGTCGCCTCGCCGTTCGAGATTCTCGACGCGCCGCACTTGAAAGGACTCCGGGCGCGGCCGGGGTCGTTCATTTCCAGCCGACAGCCGAGTGCCACGTCGCACGGCAGGATCTGCAATGCCGCCCCGCCGCATGGGGGCAGCCTGGCTGCGGTCTGACGGCCGCTCAATACGTGGCCCTTTCCGGCCCCCTGCTCAGGCAAGTCCCATGCAGAACGACGCCGCATCCGCAGCTCTCGATCGCCGGCTGTTCGTCTGGACGCTGCTGGCTTGCGCGGGCTTTGGATCGCGATGGCCGTTCCGCTGTTTCAGGGACGGGTCTACCTGGCCGACGATCTCGGCGCGTATCATTTGCCGCTGCGGGCGTTCTACGCCGAGCAGCTCGGCAAAAGTCAGTCGTTCGATTGGCTGCCAAATCTTTACAACGGCTTTTACCTGACCGGCGAGGGACAAGTCGGCGGCTACCATCCGCTGCATCTGATGCTCTACCGCTGTCTGCCGCTCGGCACGGCCTTCGATTTGGAGTTGCTGCTGAGCTATCCATTCATGCTGGCCGGCACTTATGCCTTGCTCGTGCGGCGATTGGGCCAGCAGCTTTGCGGCTTTGTTCGGCGGCTTGGTGTTCACGTTCTCCGGATTCAACTTGTTGCACTTCGTGCATCCCAATGCGGTGGCGGTCGTCGCTCACTTGCCCTGGTTGCTCTGGGCGATCGATGTGCTGCTGGTGTCCTCCGACGTTCGCCAGCGCGGCTGGGCCGCCGCGGCGATTGCGCTGCTGACAGGCTCACAATTGCTGCTGGGCTATCCGCAATATGTCTGGTTTTCGCTCGTGGCCGAAGTCTGCTACGTGCTGTCCCGCCGCGCGGCAATCGAGGGCAGCCGCTGGCGAACGATCTCGCTATGGCTGGGAGCCCTGGTGCTGGGTTTGTTCGTCGGCGGCATTCAGCTTCTGCCCACCATCGACGCGCTGGGCGATTCGACCCGCGCAACAGCCGATGCGTCGTTCACTTATTCTGGTTCCCTCGACGCGCTGAATGCGATTCAATTGATCGCCCCGTACTTGTTCGCCACGCGCATCGTCGGGCAAAACACGCACGAGCTGGGGCTGTACATCGGGGCCGCGCCGCTGTTGTTGTGCGCATGGTTGCTGCAGAATCGCTGGGCCGAGATTCCTATCGGTCGTTGGTTTTGTCGGCCGTGGCGCTGGGTGCGGTGGGATTCGTGATGGCATTGGGCGAGCACGGGCTCATTTCCCGGCTACAGCGATTTCTGCCGCTGGTCGGCTCGTTTCGCTTTCCCTGTCGGGCGATCGTGCTGGTCCATCTAGCTTTGGCGGTCTTGGCTGCCGTGGGCCTGCTGCTCGTGGGACGCAGCCGGCCGCCGGGAGATGAGAATTCGTCGCGGTTCGGATCGGTCTGGATTCTCGTGGGGCTCAGCATCCTCGCGGCCGCGCTCGGACCCTTGGCGTGGCCGGAATTCGTCGCTGCACGCTGGCTCGTTTGGACCGGTCCGGCGGAATTCGTGCTGGCCGCGCTGCTCCTCGGGGCCGCGGTCGGAGGAAGCCGCATGGCCCTGACGGCCATCGTGCTGGTGACGGCGATCGATCTGGGCATTTATGGGCTGAGTTATGCTGTTTGGCCCCAAACCGAGCGATTGAGCGAATTCATCGCCCAAACCGATCGGCCGCCGGACCAGCAGGGCTCGGTTGTGGCCGAGTCGCAGAACAACGCGGAAATGGGTCTGCATGTCGGCAATCGGTTATTGCTGGCCGGCTTCCGCCGCGCCGATGGGTATGCCGGCTTGGAACCGATCCAGCATCTCGATTATTCGCAGCCGGATGCCATGCGGATCGCCAATGTACATTGCGCGCATCTGCCGGCGGTTGGATGCCGGTTGCCGATCCCCTGGCGAATCGACGATTGGCGAGCACGGCCATCTGCGACGCCGGCGGACCACTGCCGGAGGCGGTCCTGCATTCGGATGCCGTGCTGGTCGACGAGCCACTGGATTTGCCAGCCGGCGAGCCGGGTGAAATCGAGACGCTCGGCGAGCAAGCCGGACGGTTGGAATTAGCGACCCGCACCCCCGATCGCCGGCTGTTGGCCGTGGCCGAGAGCTTTCATCCGGGATGGCAGGCCCGGATCGACGGCCGGCCGGTGCCGGTTTTGCGGGTAAATCGCGATTTTCTGGGCTGCGTGGTTGAAGCGGGCGAGCACCGCGTCGAACTGGCGTTCCGGCCGGCGAGTTTGCGGCTGGGCGCGGTGCTCTCGAGTCTTGGGCTAGGTTTGATCGTGGGACTGGTTGGCCTGACGCAATGGGCCGGCCGCCAGACCCCGATCCGTTCCGCCCCTTAACCGCCCCGCCAGCACGAGAAAAGCGATGACTCGCCCCCCTTTGCGCGAAACGCTGATCAGCGTCGTTCTACCCGTCTACAATGAAGCCAGCGTGCTGGAAGAACTGTACCGGCGCGTCAGCCAGGCCGTGGCCGATTGCGGCACGCGGCAGGAGATCGTGTTCGTCAACGACGGCTCGACCGACGCCAGCCCGCAGATCTTGGACTTGCTCGCCGACCGGCACGCCAGCGTACGGGTGATTCACTTCTCGCGCAACTTCGGGCATCAGGCTGCCGTGCAGGCCGGACTGGCCCACGCGCGGGGCACGCCGTCGTGCTGATGGACTCCGATCTGCAAGATGCGCCGGAAGCCCTGGGCCGCTTGATCGCCGAATGGGTTTGCGGCTACGACGTGATCTACGCCTTGCGCCGCGAACGGCCCGAAGCCTGGTGGAAACGCTGCCTGTTCTCGGCCTTTCATCGCTTGTTCGCGCGGGTGGCCGCGACCCCTATTCCCACCGACGCCGGCAACTTCAGCTTGATCGACGGTCGGGTGGCCAAAGAGATCGTGGCCTTGGCAGAGCGCGACCGCTACTTGCCCGGCTTGCGATCTTGGGTCGGATTCAAGCAGCGCGGCATCGAAGTCCGCCGCAATCCGCGTTACGACGGCAAGCCGCGGGTTTCGCTGCGCGGTTTGTGGCGGCTGGCCAAGACGGCCATCTTCTCGTTTTCGTCTTTCCCGCTGACGGCGTTCTACCTGATCGGCTACACGGCACTGGGCGTCTTTCTGGCCCTGGGCGGATATTCGCTGTTTTGCAAATTCGTCACGTCGGCCGCGATACCGGGCTGGACTTCCAACGTCCTGGTGGCCAGCTTCTTTGGCGCGGTGAATGCCATGGGAATCAGCATCCTGGGCGAATACGTGATCCGGATTTACGACCAGGTCCGCGGCCGGCCCCTGTACCTGATCGAGGGCACCCGCAACGTCGAGCGGGGCAAATCGGCCAACGCGGGCCCCGTCGAACTGGCCCTGCCGGTGGCAGGAACGATCGAGCCGGAATTGGATTGCGAAGACTTGCTGGCCGAAGCCGAGGCGCTGGTCAATCTGGCCGCGCCGGCAGCGCAGCAGTCGGTCGCGCTGTCGCTGGCCCAACCGGCCGACGAGCCCGCGATGGACAGCGAGTCAGCGACTGACGGGCGAAAGAGTGGCCGTAGCCGAGCCGCCAGCGGCCGCACGCCACAGATCGCCGGCAATCGCCGGAAAGGCACTGGCGGCGAGGGCAAAGAGCGGCGCCGTCAATGAGCCCCAGTACTGATTGAACGGCTGGCCGACGATGGCAAAGGCCAACGCATAGCCCGCCACGCCGAGGCCGATCCGCTGGCCCGCACTGCTCGACCAGCCAGCCGCTCCGGCCAGCGCTGCGACAAAGTAAATCGCCGTCACCCATTGCGGCAGCAAGAGCAGCCAGGCGTTCACCTGCACGGTGGAGATGACGAAACCGGCGCCGCCAAATCGAACCCAGCCGTGCTCGTGGGCCACATCGTGGGCCGAAATCAGCGGCAACACCCGGGCCACGTGCAGGCGCAAAAAGAGGGCATACCCCGCCAGTCCGGCTGTCCACATCGCCACGCCGCGCCAGCGCCTTTGTTTGGCGTCGAGCAACAGGCAAACCAGACACCACAATCCGGCCAGCTCGCGCACGAACAGGGCCGACAAACCCGCCGCGAAGCCCAACTTTCGCCGCTCGGTTCCGTAGGCCACCGCCGACAAGCCGATCAGGATTCCGGCCCACATTTCTGGCAGTACGAACAGATCGCCCAACAGACACGGCAGCATCGTCCCGCTGATCGTCAGCACGCCGGCCACGCTCGCCCGGCGGCCCAACTGCGAGTCCAACAGGCCGAAGGCCAACAGCCACATGACCATGGCCAGCAAGACCAGTATAACCTGGCCGATGGTTGCCTCGGGCAGCATGGCCACGAGCCACATCGGCAGCGGCGTGCGCCAATTGAAGATGCTGCGGGTTGGATAGCCGCGGGACTGCGCAATTCGTCGGCCGCCACTGCGTAGTACGACTCGCCCGCGTGGACGCGATCGATCTCGGCCCGATACAGGGCGAAGTCTCCCGGTCCGCGGTCCGGCGCGTCGGCGTAGCCGCTCTTGAGCGGGGAAAACGTGATCGCGACAAACAACAGGGCCGTAGCGATTATGAGGGCAATGACGACCCGGGCTTGGGTCTGCGAGAGCGAGCTCAGCCCCCGGCTTGGTTCCAATGGCATGGTAGGCCGCCACATTTTGAGGTGCAAACAGGCCGAAATCCGACTGGGAAAGTCTAGGTCAAAGCACCGGGGCAGGAGGGTGCGCGGCCAAAGCCCGTAGGGGTCGCACTCGGTTCGGCGGCCTTTGCCAGGGCGTTGCTTCCAATCGCGCCCCGAGCAAGTTAGAATCCCCAACCAGTCACCCACACCCCTTGGAGACTGGCCGTGGATTTTAGCGCATTGCTGTTTGCCGCCGACACGCCCCTTTTGAGCATGGATGTGCGCCTTCCGCTGTCGGTGCTGAACTTTCTGGAATTCGCGATTTGGGGTGCGTGGTGGGTCGTCTTGGGGCAGTACCTGGATGGATTGAATTTCACGCGCAAGCAAATCGGCCGCGTCTATGCCACGATGGCCGTCGGGGCGATCGTCATCCCGATGTTTCTTGGCTTCGTCGTGGATCGATATTTTCAAGCCCAGTACGTGCTCGGCGCCTTGCATCTGATGGGCGCGGCGTTGTTGGCGGCGCTGGCGATGACGCGGCGGGAGAAGCTGTTCTATTGGATTGCGCTGTTGTACGCCTTCGCCTATCAGCCCACGATCGGGCTGGCCAACACGGTAGTGTTCGCCCATTTGCCCGATGCCTCGCGCGACTACCCTTTGATTCGCGTGCTGGGGACGATCGGTTGGATCACGGCGGGACTTTCCTTGAAGCTGCTGCTCAAG
Organism: uncultured Planctomycetia bacterium; assembly: GCA_963699445.1. GTDB lineage: Bacteria > Planctomycetota > Planctomycetia > Pirellulales > PALSA-1355 > CAWCAX01. The sequence goes on along the minus strand of CAVOTX010000005.1, from coordinate 355,980 downwards.
CGGGGCGAACCGGTCAACAATCGGCCGCTGATGCTTGCCAGCTTCCTGTCGCTGGTGCTCGGGACTTATTCTCTCTTCCTGCCGTCGACTCCGCCCAAGGCGGACGCTGCTACGCTGCCCTTCATGGATGCGCTCAGCCTGTTCGGCGACCCGTCGTTCGCCGTATTCTTGATTTCGGCCCTGGTCGTTGCCGGCGCCTTTGCGTTTTACTTCGCGTTTACCTCGATCTACCTGGAAAAGCGGATTGGAGTCCGCTCCGACAACGTCGGCCCGCTGATGACGCTGGGCCAATGGGTCGAGATCGGGGGAATGGTGATTCTGCCTTATCTCCTCTTGACCAAACCGCTGGTCGATCCGCAAGGACTCGACAAGCTGTCGGTCTGGGTTCCAGCCGTCGGCATGAAAGCCGTGCTGGCCGCCGGCATGATCGCGGTCGCGGCCCGCTATGCATTGTTCGCTGTCGGCCGGCCGTTTCCGCTGATCGTGCTCGCCATCGCGCTGCACGGCATCTGTTTCGACTTTTTTCTGGCGGCCGGTTTTATCTACGTAGCCACGAGTGCGCCCCCGCAGATCTCGGGCAGTGCCCAGGCCTTGTTCATCGTGTTGACGTACGGATTGGGAACCTACTTCGGCACGGAAGGAGCCGGCTGGCTCGACCAGGCCTGCACGACCGACGTCGTCGATCCGGTCACGAAGCAAACGATTCGCACGACCAATTGGGCCAGATTCTGGCTGGTGCCGACGATCGTTTCGGCCGTGGCGGCGGTGGCGTTCCTGATCCTGTTCCATCAGCCGCTGCCGCCGGCAGCCACCCCATGAGCGAGAACCGCTGGACGCTGATCGGCCCCGACACGCACCACTCGACGACCGATTTCGCGGTTACGGCCAGCGACTTCGGGCGATCGCAGCCCGCGTTTTCCGTGCATCGCCGCACCCTGCACGGCGGGCTGCACGAAGGGGTCGAGGTGGTCGAGATCGACAACGGCCATTTCCGCTTCAGCGTGCTGCCCACCCGGGGCATGAGCATCTGGAAGGGCTGGCTCGGCGACATCGAGATCGGCTGGCAGTCGCCCGTCCGTGGACCGGTCCATCCGCAGTTCGTGCCGATTGCCGAACCCAGCGGCCTGGGCTTCTTGGACGGATTCGACGAATGGCTCGTCCGCTGCGGCCTGGAGAGCAACGGAGCGCCGGAGTTCGACCAGCAGGGCGGTTTGAAATATCCGCTGCACGGACGGATTGCCAATCGGCCGGCCAGCCAGGTGGAACTGGAGATCGATGTCGAGCGCGAAGAGATCCGGCTGACGGGCATCGTGGAGGAAACCCGCTTCTTGGTGCGTCATCTGCAATTGCGCAGCACGCTGATCACGCGCTTCGGCCAAAGCGGACTCGCGCTGCGCGACGAAGTGACGAACCTGGCCGGCACGCCGGCCGAAATGCAGCTCTTGTATCACATCAACTTCGGTCCGCCGCTGTTGGATCCCGGCGCCAAGCTGATCGCACCGGTGAAAACGCTCGTGCCCCGCAATGCCCGGTCGGCCGAGGGTCTCGAAGCATGGCAGACGTATGACAGTCCGCAGGCCGGCTTTGCCGAGCAAGTTTATTTCATCGACCTGGCCGACAGCCGCCAGCAAACCCGGGTCATGCTGAAAAATGCCGCCGGCGATTTGGGCGCCAGCCTGGGCTTCGACAAGCGCCAGCTTCCGTGCTTCACGCTCTGGAAGAATACCGGCGCGCTGGCGGACGGTTACGTGACCGGTATCGAGCCGGCCACGAATTATCCCAATCCCAGGTCGTTCGAAGGCCAGCAAGGCCGCGTGGTCAAGCTGCCACCCGGCACCGGGCCCAATTCGACCTGTCGATCGACCTCCACGCCGACTCGGCCGGTGTCGCCCAGGCCGAGCGCGAGATCGAGGCCCTGCAAGCCGGAAGCGCGCCGGTCTTGTTTCGGTCGCCTCAGCCCGGCTGGACCAACGTCGACGGCTAGTGTCCTGACTTAGAAGTTCGCGTTGTTTGTCCGCCTGTAGGAGGCGACTCCGATCGCCGACACGTGGCGTCAAACGAGAGGCCGTCGGCGATCGGAGTCGCCTCCTACAAGTCCAGACAAATTGAATGGACTCGCACCTCAGGACACTGGAACTGCTTGCAATTCGTCCTACTCGGCGGGCGCGATTGGCTCGCGGTGCACTTTCGGCACGGCGAATCGCCGCTTTAGCAGCCGTCGCCAGGTCCAGGCGCCGGGTTCGTCGATGGCAAAGATCAGCACCACGGCCAGCAGCCGCGTGATCCAGCCGATGTAGAAAATGTAACCAAAATTGTCGAGCCGGAAGCGGCCGACGTAGAACCGGTCGAAGGCGAACAGGTCGACGAGCCATCCGCCTAGATACGTCGACACCCCGTAGGCCAGCCCCGATAGTGCGAAGTAGGCGGCCGAATAGGCCGCGTAGTTGCCGTCCCGCGACAATTTCAGCGTTAGGTTGGGCAAACAAATATTCAATCCGACGTACGCCGACCAGACGCCAAACGCGCCGCCCAGCCACCAGGGCTGCGCAGGCGTGGCCAGCAAATAGAACATCGGCCCAAAGGCCACCAAGGCCTGGCAAACGAGCAGGACCGGGCGGTTCCCGAAGCGATCGCTGAACCGCCCGACCCAGGGCGCCAGCGCAATCTGTCCCAGCCGCATACCGACGGGGAGCAGCATCATCGGCAGCAGCCCCAGCCCCAAGACGCGCTTGGGATACATTCCGGCGGCGCTTTGCATCAGGCCATTGAAAAACGAAAGCCAGCAGCCGAACAGCAACAGACGCTGGAAGCGGGCGTCGACCAGCGGCGCCAAATTGCCGGGCTCGCGCCACAGTCGCCAAGTCGACCGCGGCTTGTGTTTCGTGGCGACTGCCGGCATCCACAAGAGCGGCACGATCGATGCCGCGAGCAGTAGCGCCCCCAGGCCGATCGGGATCGTGTAACCAAGAAGTGCCGTTTCGATCGTGCTGTACTGATGTTCGCCACTCCGCCACCAGTCGGCCAAAAACCCTGCCGCGGCCAGGGTCGGAATCAGCGCGATGAGCTGCCAGCGCTGTCGCCTGGCGAAGTACCGGCCGCGCAGTTTTGGCGGGACGATCTCTGCCAGCCAGGCCCAAAGCGCCACCGTCCCCAGGCTCTCGAGCAACTGATGCACGAGCAGCAGACCGGCGAAAAAGTCGAGCCGCCAATCGGCTGGAAAACCCGCCAGCCCCAGCACCGGCAGCGCGCAGAATCAGGACGTAGCTCGCCGAGAGCAGCAGAATCGTGGCGTTCTTGACGCCGCGCAGCCGAACGATCAGCCCCGGGGCGCCCAGTCGCAAAATCCCGACCAGCGATTGCAGCGCCAGAAGCAGCCCGACCTGCCGGCCCCGCGCACCAAGCTCCAGGGCCAAATAGAAGATCAGCGAGCCGGTCGTCAGCCCGTTGCCCATCGACCACAGCACGCCATTGGCAATGCCCAGCGCGAGAGCGTGCCGCCGCTCGGGCTTACTCAGGATCGCTTGCTCAATCGGCATGGGGCGCATCACCTGACGCGGCTCGATCGAAAACAGAGCAACGGATGGACAAGCACGCCCCCGCAGTGTTTCGTTGCCAATCGCGGAGCCAAGTTTACGCCTGGTAGCAGGCAATTGCCATCGGACAAGCGGTTTGCTCTCTCGACAGTCCCGCACAGGGGGTATCGGGCGGATGTCGCTGGATGCCGGCACCACCCAGGCCAGCGGCGATACGGTGGGGGGCCTCTGGGGGCCGAGTGACTGCTACAGCCGATTCCACCCGGATAAGAGGCATTTTGCCGGCGGCGGGGCGCGGCCTTGTTGGTCGGACTGCTGCCAACGCATCCGCTTCGTCAGGATTTTTCGCGCTATTCGCGGCGATTCGCGAATTTTGCGGCAGTCCGCGGCGCCTGCGGCTTTCCGGAGGACTAGATTTGCGTAGCGTCGGGGACTGATCCAAGGCGGCAGTCCCGATGCTTCCGGCCCCTGAGGCGCGAGATGTCGCTCAAACTGAAATTCATCGCGTTGGTCACGATCGGTGTCTTCGCCGTAATGTGCGGCGGCGCCTGGTACTTGGATGGACTGCTGGAAAGGCTCTTCGAGCAGCACGCCTCGGAGTTGGCTGCCAAGATGAATGACGCCGGCGCGTCGGCGGCGCCGGCCGTCGGTCTGGAGACGCACCGCATGGAAGTGTTGCGGGCGGTCTTCGACCTGTGCGGCATTCTGGCAGTCGCCGTTTCGGCGGGAATCTACCTGGTCTTCGCCCGCCAGGTGAATCAGCGCATGACCAGGCTCGTCCAAGTGGTGAACGCGGTCGCCCAGAATCCCACGGCGGTGCAGCGGACGGGCGACAATTCCGGCGACGAAGTGGGGCGGCTGGCAGCGGCCTTCGACCAGGCCGCCGACTCCTTGTCGAAGGCCTTTGCTTCGCTGGAGAGCAAGGTCGAGCAGCGCAGCTTGGAATTGAGCGCCACGCAGGGCAGCAAGTCTGCGATCATCGATGGCTCGCTGGACGGAATCATCAAGGCCGACGAAACCGGGCGGATCGTGCTGTTCAATCCGGCCGCCGAAAGAACCTTCGGCTGCCGCAGCCAGGCCGTACTGGGTCGCAGCCTGGCCGAACTCATCGAGTTGCCCCCCGCAGACGGAACAATGGCCGAACGATTGTCGGCGATGGTGGGCAAGCGGCGGGAAATGGCCGGCATTCGCGCCTGCGGCGCCCGCTTGCCGATCGAAGTCGCTTGGACCCGGATCGAGGCCGAGGACCCGCCGGTATTTGCCGCGTTCATTCGCGACCTGACGGAGAAGCAACGCGTCGACGCCCGGCTGCATTTGCAACTCGAAATTACCCAGTTGCTGGCCGGCAGACCGCCGCTGGCCACTTTCCTGGACCGCGCCTTGGAAATCGTTTGCCGCCAGGGCGGCTGGGACGTCGGCGTTTTCTGGCAAGTCCAGGCCGAGCAGGGAAAGCTGCGCTGCCAGAGGATCCTACACCCAGGCAGCGACCTGGAAGGAGCTTTTGAGTCGCGCCTGCGGGAGGTGGCAGTTCCGCGGGGCATGGGATTGGCAGGCGCCGTCTGGGAAGACCGTCGCGGCCGCTGGCGCGCCGACCTGACTATCGAACCCGACATCGACACCGCCGCGGCCCTCGACGGTCGCTTTCGCTCGGCGGCGTGTTTTGCCATCTCCGCCGGCGAAAAGACCCTGGGCGTCTGCCAGTTCTATTCTTGTCAGCCGAAGCCGGCCGATCGCGAAATGCTGGCGCTGGTCGAGGGGATCGGCGCCCAACTGGGTCTGTTCGTCGAACAAGAGACTCTCGCCGCGTCGCTGGTGGAACGCGAACGCAGATTCCGTTCGTTCGTCGTTGCCACTTCGCAGGTGTATTGGTGCGCCAATGCGCAAGGGGAGATCGTCGAAACACACAAGGCTTGGGAGGAATTCACCGGCCAGACCTCAACCCAGGCCAGCGGACATGGGTGGATGAAAACACTCCGGCCCGACGACGCCGAGCGGGTCACGGCCACCATCGAGCGCGCCTTGTCCACCGTCGAGCAATTCGACGTCCAATGCCACGTGCGGCGGCACGACGGAGTTTACCGGCTGTTCGAACTGCGCGGGGTCCCGGTGCTGGGAGACGACGGCGCCGCCCAGCAGTGGGTGGGCACGGCAGCCGACATCCAGGACAAATGGCAGAGCGAGCAATCGCTGCTGGAACGCGAGGCACAATTGACGGCCCTGTTCGAAAGCGCGCTCGACGGAATGATGATCATGGACGACGCTGGCCGCATGATCGAAGCCAATCCGGCGGCCTGCCAGGTGCTGGCCCGATCGCGCATCGAATTGCAGACGCTCCACGTTCATGAAGTGACGGCCCCCGCGGTCCGGGCCAAGGCCCTGTGGCGGGCATTCCGGCGGCGCCACCGCCTGGCCGGAGAATTCGGCATCTGCCGGCCGGACGGCAGCGTGCGAGAGTTGGAGTTCCAGGCCATTGCCGATTTCCAGCCCGGCCGTCACCTGTCGATTTTCCGCGATATCACCGATCGCAAGCGACTCGAAGGACAATTATTGCAAGCGCAAAAAATGGACGCCGTGGGCCAGTTGGCTGGCGGCGTCGCCCACGACTTCAACAACCTGTTGACGATCATTCTGGGCCTGTGCGAAATCGGTCTGGATGCCAAAGCGGACGATCCGATCCTCGCGGATATCGATCGGGCTGGCCAGCGAGCGGCCGACTTGACTCGGCAGTTACTGGCTTTCAGCCGCAAGCAAGTCCTGGCTCCCGTCACGCTCAAGCTGAACAGCCTGGTCAGCAATCTGGAGAAAATGATCCGCCGGCTGATCGGCGAAGACATCGATCTGTCCACGTTGCTCGATCCGCAATTGGCGGCCGTCCAGGCTGACCCCGGCCAGATCGAACAGGTCATCATGAATCTGGTCATCAACAGTCGCGATGCGATGCCCACTGGCGGACGGTTGACCATCCGCACGGCCAACGTCGTGCCCGACGCCGGCTTGCTGGCAAAACATCCCGGCGCGCAGCCGGGGGATTACGTGCTGTTGGCCATCACGGACACCGGCCGGGGCATGGACGAGCAAACGCAAAGCCGAATCTTCGAGCCCTTCTTCACCACGAAAGCGCAAGGCAAGGGCACCGGGTTGGGTCTGGCCACCGTTTACGGCATCGTGGAACAGAGCGCCGGCTTCATCGACGTCGAGAGTTCCCTCGGCGCCAGTACCTCGATGAAGATCTACCTGCCACGAATGGAAGCCGCCGCGACGCCGCAGGCAGAGACAAGGCCAGCGCGCAATTTGCCCGGCGGAACGGAGACGATCCTGTTGGTCGAAGACGAACAGGGCGTGCGGTCGCTGGCGCGCTGCGCCTTGGAGTCGCGCGGCTATCGAGTGCTGGAAGCCGGCAATGGGCTCGAGGCCTTGGAAGTCCACGCCGCTTACGACGGTGAAATCCACTTGTTGCTGACCGACGTGGTCATGCCCCAATTGGGCGGACGCGAACTGGCCGATCGCCTGGTCGCCAAGAATCCCCAAACGTCCGTGCTGTTCATGTCCGGCTACACCGACGACGCGATCGTGCGGCACGGTGTCATGGAGGACGGGGTGCCATTTCTGCAAAAGCCCTTCACGCCCGATGCCTTGGGACGCAAAGTCCGCGAGGTGCTTTCGTCCGTGGCGCTGGCCACCGTATCGGCCTGATGCCGGCGCGAATCGGCAGCGCGGGCGAGCCGCCCGGGATTAATGAATTGCACCCGGGATGCCGCCGGCGGGCGTTTTTCGTCAACGACCGCTGCAGCCGCCAGATCCCCAGGTCAGCTTTGTCTCCCGCAGTTGCCCCGACTGGTTCGTTTGCCAGACGTGTCCGGAATCCATGTCAAGCGCACTAAGCCAGCCGCCGTAGACACATCCGGTGTCAATTGCGACCAGATGCGGCAGAATCAGAATTTCTTTCTGCGGCGTGTGGCCGACGACCGCCGTCTTGCCCGAGACGTGAAGACCGGGAACATAATCTCGCAGAGACAGCCAGTACAGGGTCTCTTGAGTTTGCTCGGCCAGCGGCAGCTTCGGCAGATAATTGGCATGCACGAAGAAATGCGTTTCCGACTCGAAATAGGATCGGCAGCGGCGAAGAAAATCGATGTGCCCGCCGGGAATCTGCGCCGGCTCATCGACATCGTAGGATGCGAGCGTGGCGGTGCCGCCGCAAGCGAGCCATTCCGGTTCGAGCGCCGGATGGCGTACAGCGTCCAATAGCATCCGGTCGTGATTGCCCATCAGCGGAACCAGGTGCGTTTCGCCGGCCAGGGCAATCAGTCGATCGATCGTCGCCGCGCTTTTGGGGCCACGGTCGACATAGTCGCCCAGCGTGACCATCGTGTCGTCGGCCGCGGGGCGGACAGCTTGCAACAACCGGTCGAATGCCAACAGGCAACCGTGAATATCGCCAATGGCAATCGTGCGCGGCACGAGCGACCCCAAAAAGTTCCAACCGCCGCAGCGGTGTGACTGCGGGATTGACCGCCGGTAATTCGTCGTTAGCTCACGGCGGGCAGCAAGTTCTTCAAATCAGGCCCGATACCAACGACCCCCTGAAGCTGAGTAACGCCGCATCGGTGAGCGCGGCGGAACCACCCGTGCTCGGCGTCGTGGCCGAACTGCTGCCGCCAGTCGAGGCAGCCAAAGCGGCGTCGACCGCGGCCGCGTTGAGCGTGGTTGAAGCGGTCGCTGCCGAAGCGGTCGGGTGGCTGCCCGCCACAGCCGGACTTGCCGCCGGGCTGCTGCTGGCCGAAACGACTTCATTTTCCTGAAACACGTTGATGATGTCGGTCGCGCTCTGGGGGGTGCCGACAGGCGGTGTGACGGTGGCCGTATTCGTCACCGTGCCTTCGATCTCCACACCGCTGAGATTTGCGGTGATCACATACGTGACCGAGCTGCCGGCCGGCAGATCAACGTCGGTGTCGTCGATGTTGCCCGTGCCGGTCGCCGAAAAGCCTGAGGCCCCGCCCGCTTGCGTGGCAGTCCAGGTATCGCTGGAGACGCCGCTGGGGAGCGGATCGGCGATCGTGGCCCCGGTCACGCTGCCCGCACCCGTGTTGCTGACGACGACCGTATAGGTCACCGTGCCCGGCGGCGTAAAGTCGCCCTGCGAACCGGTGATGCTCGAACCACCGACGCTGTCGACCTTGGTAATGGACAGGTCGGCCAGGTTGTCGGTGTCGGTAGCGTTCTTGGCCATGCCCGCGGGCGGCGTGACGGTGGCCGTGTTGCTGATGCTGCTGATGACCGCGCCAACCGGGGGGGTCACGGTTCCGGTCACCACGTAAGTGATCGTGCTGTCGGCCGGAAGACTGACCCCCGTTTGCTCGATATTGCCCGTGCCGCTGCTCGCGAAGCCGGAAGCTCCGCCCGTGGCCGTAGCCGTCCAACTGGCACCGCTGAAACTGCTGGGCAGGGGGTCAGTGATTGTGGCCTCCGTTACGTTGCCCGGGCCCGCGTTGCTGACCACGATCGTGTACGTCAACGACTGACCGGGAGTGACATTGCCGGTCGAAGGCGTGATGCTCGAACCACCGGCGTTATCGACTTTGGTGATCGACAAGTCAGCCAGGTTGTCGGTGTCGGTGGCGGTGGTGCCGGTGCCGCCGGACGGAGTGACGGTGGCGCTGTTCGACAGCACGCCGGTGGCTGTCGAGCTGACCGTACCGGTGACGACGTACGTGATCGTGCTGCCGGCCGGAAGACTGACCCCCGTTTGCTCGATATTGCCCGTGCCGCTGCTCGCAAAGCCAGAAGCTCCGCCCGTGGCCGTAGCCGTCCAACTGCCGCCGGTAAAGTTGCCAGGCAGGGGATCGGCGATCGTGACGCCCGTCGCATTGCCCGTCCCCGTGTTGCTGACCACGACCGTATAGGTCAACGATTGGCCGGGAGTCACGTTGCCGGTCGAAGGCGTAATGCTCGAACCGCCGGCGTTGTCGACCTTGGTGATCGACAAATCGATGGGCTGCGTCAAGTTCGGGAAGTCGTTGTTCGTGCCGCTGGTGGTGGCGAGCATCGTGATATTCGAAATGACGCCGGTGCCGGCCGTGCCGGAGCCTTGCGTGCCGACAAAGGTCGTCTCTGCGGTGTAACCCGTCGGGGTTGTCTCGGTGAGCGTATAAGTGCCAGGTTGCAAATTGGTGAAGCTGTAGGCGCCGGCGGGCGTGGTCGTGGTCGTTTTGGTGCCACCCGGTCCGTTCAGGGTAATCGTCACACTGGCGAGCGCCGCCTCGCCGGCAGCCGGGCTGGCCGGGTCGTACTTAGGCGAGCCTACGGTGGTCTCGGAATAGGCATAGCCGGACAGACTTTCCACGGCAGCCAGGTTCACTGGCGGCGGGGGATAAAGGAACTGCTGCTTCGAGACGAATGGCGGCGTCAATCCCAGGTTGCCAAAGTTGTTATTGATGCCGTTGGTTCCGTCGGTCAAGGTAATATTCTGGATGGCGTTTGTGGTCGGTCCTTGAACGATCGTGCCACTGTTTTGACTGCCGACCGAGTCCTTCCCGTCGATGAAATTCGTCGGCTGCGTTTCCGTGATCGTGTAGTTGCCGGCGCCGAGGCTCGGGAAGCTGTAGAAACCCAGGCTGTCGGTCGTCGTCGTAATGTCGACCGACGTTCCGCCAGTTGTCGTGCCGGTCAGCACGACGGTAACTCCGGCAATCGGCGGCTCACCCGGATCCTTGACACCGTTGTTGTTCGAATCGACGTAGACATAGCCCGACAGCGCGGCGGGAACGACGTTGTCGTTATCGGTGGCCGACGTGCTGGTGCCGTTGGTGGCGGTCGCGGTGACGGTATTCGATAGCGAGGTCGTCGCGCTCGTGGAGACCGTGCCCACGACAGTGTAAGTGATCGAAGCGCCGGACGGCAGCGTGACGGTGTCGGTCAGCGTGCTGCCGGAACCGGTGGGGTTGGTGTCGGTGGCCCCGCCGGCGGCAACCGACGTGTAGCTGACACTGGTCAGGTTGGTGGGGAACGGATCGCTGACCGAGGCCCCGGCCACGGTGCCTGGCCCCGTGTTGCTGACGATGATCGTGTACGTCAACTTGTCGCCCGGTCCGACCGTGCCGGTGCTGGGAATGATGCTCGAGCCACCATGGTCGTCGACCTTGCTGATCGTCAACAGGTTATCGGCATCCGTCGCGTGCGTCGTCGTGCCATTGGGGGCCGTAGCCGTAACCGTGTTCGAAAGCGCGGTGTTCGCGGTCGCCGCAACCGTGCCAGTGACGGTATACGTAATCGAGCTGCCGGACGGCAGCGTGACAATGTCGATCAGGGTGCTGCCGGAGCCGGTCGGATTGGTGTCCGTGGCCCCACCTGCGGCAACCGACGTGTAGCTGACACCCGTCAGGTTGCTGGGGAACGGGTCGCTGACCGCCGCCCCGGTAATGGTGCCCGGCCCCGTGTTGCTGACCACGATCGTATAGCTCAGCGTGCTACCCGGCGTGACCGTTCCCGTGCTGGGCGTGATGCTCGAGCCGCCGCGATTGTCGACCTTGGTGATCGTCAGCAAATTGTCGTTATCGGTCGCCTGGGTGGTGGTGCCGTTGGTGGCCGTCGCGGTGGCGGTATTCGAAAGCGACGTCGTGGCAGTCGAAGCGACAGTGCCCGTCACGGTGTACGTGATCGACGCGCCGGAAGGCAGCGTGACGGTGTCGGTCAGCGTGCTGCCGGAGCCGGTCGGATTGGTGTCGGTGGCGCCCCCCGTCGCGACCGACGTATAGCTGACGCCCGTCAAGTTGCCGGGGAACGGATCGCTGACCGCCGCCCCGCTGACGGTGCCCGGCCCGGTGTTGCTGACCACGATCGTGTAGCTCAGCGTGCTGCCGGGCGTGACGGTGCCGGTGCTGGGCGTAATACTCGATCCGCCGCGATTGTCGACCTTGGTAATCGTCAGCAAATTGTCGTTGTCGGTGGCCTGGGTGGTGGTGCCGTTGTTGGCTGTCACTGTGGCCGTGTTCGAAAGCGCGGTGTTCGCAGTCGCCGCAACCGTGCCGGTGACGGTATACGTGATCGAGCTGCCGGAGGGCAGGGTGACGATGTCGATCAGGGTGCTGCCGGAACCGGTCGGATTCGTATCGGTCGCCCCGCCGGCGGCAACCGACGTGTAGCTGACGCCCGTCAAGTTGCTGGGGAACGGATCGCTGACCGCCGCCCCGCTGACGGTGCCCGGCCCGGTGTTGCTGACCACGATCGTGTAGCTCAGCGTGCTACCCGGCGTGACGGTGCCGGTGCTGGGCGCGATGCTCGATCCGCCGCGATTGTCGACCTTGGTGATCGTCAATAAGTTGTCGTTGTCGGTGGCATGAGTGGTCGTGCCGTTGGTGGCCGTCACGGTGGCCGTGTTCGAGAGCGAAGATGTCGCGGTCGAAATGACCGTGCCTAGCACGGTGTAGGTGATCGAACTGCCGGCCGGCAATGTGACGGTGTCAGTCAGCGTGCTGCCCGAACCGGTCGGATTGGTGTCCGTGGCCCCGCCGGCCGCAACCGACGTATAGCTGATGCCCGTCAAGTTGCCGGGGAATGGATCGCTGACCGCGGCGCCGCTGACGGTGCCCGGCCCGGTGTTGCTGACCACGATCGTGTAGCTCAGCGTGCTGCCGGGCGTGACGGTGCCGGTGCTGGGCGTGATGCTCGAGCCGCCGCGATTGTCGACCTTGGTGATCGTGAGCAGGCTGTCGTTGTCGGTGGCCTGGGTGGTCGTGCCGTTGGTGGCCGTCACCGTGGCGGTGTTCGACAGCGATGTCGTGGCAGTTGCGGACACCGTGCCCAACACGGTGTACGTGATCGAAGCGCCGGAGGGCAATGTGACCGTGTCGGTCAGCGTGCTGCCGGAACCGGTCGGATTAGTGTCGGTGGCCCCGCCCGCCGCAACCGACGTATAGCTGATGCCCGTCAGGTTGCCGGGGAACGGATCGCTGACCGCAGCGCCCGAGACGGTGCCCGGCCCGGTGTTGCTGACCACGATCGTGTAGCTCAGCGTGCTGCCCGGCGTGACGGTGCCGGTGCTGGGTGTGATGCTTGAGCCGCCGCGATTGTCGACCTTGGTGATCGTGAGCAGGCTGTCGTTGTCGGTGGCCTGGGTGGTCGTGCCGTTGGTGGCCGTCACCGTGGCGGTGTTCGACAGCGATGTCGTGGCAGTTGCGGACACCGTGCCCAACACGGTGTACGTGATCGAAGCGCCGGAGGGCAATGTGACCGTGTCGGTCAGCGTGCTGCCGGAACCGGTCGGATTGGTGTCGGTGGCCCCGCCCGCCGCAACCGACGTATAGCTGATGCCCGTCAGGTTGCCGGGGAACGGATCGCTGACCGCGGCGCCGCTGACGGTGCCCGGCCCCGTGTTGCTGACCACGATCGTGTAGCTCAGCGTGCTGCCGGGCGTGACGGTGCCGGTGCTGGGCGTGATGCTCGAGCCGCCGCGATTGTCGACCTTGGTGATCGTGAGCAGGCTGTCGTTATCGGTGGCTGGAATGCCAGTACCGCCGACGGGCGTAATCGTTGCCGTGTTGGAGAGCGACGTCGTGGCGGTGGAAGCGACCGTCCCGTGCACGGTGTAAGTGATCGAGCTGCCGGACGGCAATGTGACGGTGTCAGTCAGCGTACTGCCGGAACCAGTCGGATTGGTATCGGTGGCCCCGCCCGCCGCAACCGACGTATAGCTGACGCCCGTCAGGTTGCTGGGAAACGGATCGTTGACCGCAGCCCCGGTTTCGGTCCCCGGTCCGGCATTGCTGACCACGATCGTATAGGTCAGCGTGCTGCCCGGCGTGACCGTACCGGTGCTGGGCACGACGCTTGACCCGCCGCGATTGTCGACCTTGGTAATCGACAACATCGGAGCTAACGTGAGGTTGTCAAGGTCGGTGGCATGCGTCGTGGTGCCGTTGGTGGCCGTCACCGTGGCCGTGTTCGAAAGCGATGTCGTCGCGCTTGCCAACACCGTGGTCAGCACGGTGTACGTGATCGAACTGCCGGCAGGCAGCGTAACCGTGTCGGTGAGCGTACCGCCGGAACCGGTCGGATTGGTGTCCGTGGCTCCGCCCGCGGCAACCGACGTGTAGCTGATGCCCGTCAGCTCGCTGGGAAACGGATCGCTGACCGAGGCCGCCGTGACGGTGCCCGGCCCGGTGTTGCTGACCACGATCGTGTAGGTCAGTTCGTCACCCGGGGTGACGGTGCCGGTGCTGGGAATGATGCTGGAGCCGCCATGATCGTCAACCTTGGTGATCGTCAGCAAGTTGTCGTTGTCGGTGGCGTGGGTGGTCGTGCCGTTGGTGGCCGTCACCGTGGCCGTGTTCGACAACGATGTCGTGGCAGTTGCGGACACCGTGCCCAACACGGTGTACGTGATCGATGCGCCTGACGGCAACGTGACGGTGTCGGTGAGCGTGCTGCCCGAGCCGGTCGGATTGGTGTCCGTGGCCCCGCCCGCCGCAACCGACGTGTAGCTGACGCCCGTCAGGTTGCTGGGGAATGGATCGCTGACCGAGGCCGCCGTGACGGTCCCCGGCCCGGTGTTGCTGACCACGATCGTGTAAGTCAGCGTGCTGCCTGGCGTGACAGTGCCGGTGCTGGGCGCGATGCTCGAGCCGCCGCGATTGTCGACCTTGGTGATCGTCAACAAGTTGTCGTTGTCGGTGGCCTGGGTGGTCGTGCCGTTGGTGGCCGTCACGGTGGCGGTATTCGAAAGCGAAGTTGTCGCGGTCGAAATGACCGTGCCCAACACGGTGTACGTGATCGATGGCGCCTGACGGCAATGTGACCGTGTCGGTCAACGTGCTGCCGGAGCCGGTCGGATTGGTGTCCGTGGCCCCGCCCGCGGCGACCGACGTATAGCTGACGCCCGTCAGGTTGCTGGGGAATGGATCGCTGACCGAGGCCGCCGTGACGGTGCCCGGCCCGGTGTTGCTGACCACGATCGTATAGGTCAGCGTGCTGCCCGGCGTGACGGTGCCGGTGCTGGGCGCGATGCTCGAGCCGCCGCGATTGTCGACCTTGGTGATCGTCAATAAGTTGTCGTTGTCGGTGGCGTGGGCGGTCGTGCCGTTGGTGGCGGTCACGGTGGCGGTATTCGAGAGCGAAGTTGTCGCGGTCGAAATGACCGTGCCTAGCACGGTATAAGTGATCGAACTGCCGGACGGCAATGTGACCGTGTCGGTCAACGTGCCGCCGGAGCCGGTCGGATTCGTGTCGGTCGCCCCGCCCGCCGCAACCGACGTGTAGCTGACGCCCGTCAGGTTGCTGGGGAATGGATCGCTGACCGAGGCCGCCGTGACGGTCCCCGGCCCGGTGTTGCTGACCACGATCGTGTAAGTCAGCGTGCTGCCTGGCGTGACAGTGCCGGTGCTGGGCGCGATGCTCGAGCCGCCGCGATTGTCGACCTTGGTGATCGTCAATAAGTTGTCGTTGTCGGTCGCCTGGGCGCTTGTGCCGTTGGTGGCCGTCACCGTGGCCGTGTTCGAAAGCGACGTGTTTGCGGCCGCGGAGACCGTGCCCAACACGGTGTACGTGATCGAACTGCCGGCCGGTAATGTGACCGTGTCGGTCAGCGTGCCGCCGGAGCCGGTCGGATTGGTATCGGTAGCCCCGCCCGCGGCAACGGACGTGTAGCTGACGCCCGTCAGGTTGCTGGGGAACGGATCGCTGACCGAGGCCGCCGTGACGGTGCCCGGTCCGGTGTTGCTGACCACGATTGTGTAAGTTAGCGTGCTGCCCGGCGTGACGGTGCCGGTGCTGGGCGCGATGCTCGAGCCGCCGCGATTGTCGACCTTGGTGATCGTGAGCAGGTTGTCGTTGTCGGTGGCATGAGTGGTCGTGCCGTTGGTGGCCGTCACGGTGGCCGTGTTCGAGAGCGAAGATGTCGCGGTCGAAATGACCGTGCCCAACACGGTGTACGTGATCGATGCGCCTGACGGTAGCGTGACCGTGTCGGTGAGCGTGCTGCCCGAGCCGGTCGGATTGGTGTCGGTGGCCCCGCCCGCGGCCACGGACGTATAGCTGACGCCCGTCAGGTTGCTGGGGAACGGATCGCTGACCGAGGCCGCCGTGACGGTGCCCGGTCCGGTGTTGCTGACCACGATTGTGTAAGTTAGCGTGCTGCCCGGCGTGACGGTGCCGGTGCTGGGCGCGATGCTCGAGCCGCCGCGATTGTCGACCTTGGTGATCGTGAGCAGATTGTCGTTGTCGGTGGCCAGGGTGCTTGTGCCGTTGGTGGCCGTCACGGTGGCGGTGTTCGAAAGCGACGTGTTTGCGGCTGCGGAGACCGTGCCCAGCACGGTGTACGTGATCGATGCGCCTGACGGTAGCGTGACCGTGTCGGTGAGCGTGCTGCCCGAGCCGGTCGGATTGGTATCGGTGGCCCCGCCCGCCGCAACCGACGTATAGCTGACGCCCGTCAGGTTGCTGGGGAACGGATCGCTGACCGAGGCCGCCGTAACGGTGCCCGGCCCGGTGTTGCTGACCACGATCGTGTACGTCAGCGTGCTGCCCGGCGTGACGGTGCCGGTGCTGGGCGCGATGCTCGAGCCGCCGCGATTGTCAACCTTGGTGATCGTGAGCAGGTTGTCGTTGTCGGTGGCGTGGGTGGTCGTGCCGTTGGTGGCCGTCACCGTGGCCGTGTTCGAGAGCGAAGTTGTCGCGGTCGAAATGACCGTGCCCAACACGGTATACGTGATCGAACTGCCGGACGGCAATGTGACGGTGTCAGTCAGCGTGCTGCCCGAGCCGGTCGGATTGGTATCGGTAGCGCCACCCGTGGCAACCGACGTATAGCTGACGCCCGTCAGGTTGCTGGGGAACGGATCGCTGACCGAGGCCGCCGTAACGGTGCCCGGCCCGGTGTTGCTGACCACGATGGTATAGGTCAGCGTGCTGCCCGGCGTGACGGTGCCGGTGCTCGGCGCGATGCTCGAGCCGCCTCGATTGTCGACCTTGGTGATCGTGAGCAGGTTGTCGTTGTCGGTGGCGTGGGTGGTCGTGCCGTTGGTGGCGGTCACCGTGGCCGTGTTCGAAAGCGACGTGTTTGCGGCCGCGGAGACCGTGCCCAACACGGTGTACGTGATCGATGCGCCCGACGGTAGCGTGACCGTGTCGGTCAGCGTGCTGCCGGAGCCGGTCGGATTGGTATCGGTAGCGCCACCCGTGGCAACCGACGTATAGCTGACGCCCGTCAGGTTGCTGGGGAACGGATCGCTGACCGAGGCCGCCGTGACGGTGCCCGGTCCGGTGTTGCTGACCACGATGGTGTAGGTCAGCGTGCTGCCCGGCGTGACAGTGCCAGTGCTGGGCGCGATGCTCGAGCCGCCGCGATTGTCGACCTTGGTGATCGTGAGCAGGTTGTCGTTGTCGGTGGCATGAGTGGAGGTGCCGTTGGTGGCGGTCACCGTGGCCGTGTTCGAGAGCGAAGTTGTCGCGGTCGAAATGACCGTGCCTAGCACGGTGTACGTGATCGAACTGCCGGACGGCAATGTGACGGTGTCAGTCAGCGTGCTGCCCGAGCCGGTCGGATTGGTGTCCGTGGCCCCGCCCGCCGCGACGGACGTATAGCTGACGCCCGTCAGATTGCTGGGGAACGGATCGCTGACCGAGGCCGCCATGACGGTGCCCGGCCCAGTGTTGCTGACCACGATCGTGTAGGTCAGCGTGCTGCCCGGCGTGACAGTTCCGGTGCTGGGCGTGATGCTCGAGCCGCCGCGATTGTCGACCTTGGTGACCGTGAGCAGGTTGTCGTTATCCGTGGCATGAGTGGTCGCGCCGTTGGTGGCGGTCACCGTGGCGGTGTTCGACAACGACGTGGTGGCTGCCTGAGCGACCGTACCTGTTACGGTGTACGTGATCGAACTGTTTGCCGGCAGCGTGACGGTATCGGAGAGCGTGCTGCCGGAGCCGGTCGGATTGGTATCGGTCGCTCCGCCCGCGGCGACGGACGTGTAGCTGACGCCCGTCAGATTGCTGGGGAACGGATCGCTGACCGAGGCCGCGGTGACGGTGCCTGGCCCGGTGTTGTTGACCACGATGGTGTAGGTCAGCGTGCTGCCCGGCGTGACAGTTCCGGTGCTGGGCACGATGCTCGAGCCGCCGCGATTGTCGACCTTGGTGATCGTCAGTAAATTGTCATTGTCGGTGGCTGGGATGGCAGTGCCACCCACGGGCGTAATCGTGGCCGTGTTGGAGAGCGACGTGGTGGCAGTGGAAGCGACCGTTCCATGCACGGTATAGGTGATCGAACTGCCGACCGGCAAGTTGACGGTGTCGGTGAGCGTCGCTCCCGAGCCGGTCGGATTGGTATCGGTCGCTCCGCCCGTGGCCGCGGAAGTGTACGTAATGCCCGTCAGGTTGGCGGGGAAAGGATCGCTGACGGCCGCACCGGTGACGGCGCTTGGCCCAAAGTTGTTGACGACGACGGTATAGGTCAGGGAGCTTCCCGGTGTCACCGTTCCGGTGCTGGGCGTAATGCTGGACCCGCCGTGGTCGTCGACCTTGGTGATCGTCAGTTCGGGCGAAGCTTCGATACTGTTCAGTTCCAAGTCGACGTCCGGAGTGCCCGCCGAATTGAAGACGACCTTCACGCTGGTGACGTGGGTCAAGTCGGGGGTGCCGGAGGTGGTGACAAAGCTCGAGAACGGTGCAAAGTAGCTGAAGGCGGTCGGCGGACCGGCATTCGCCGGGATGTTGCCGGTGAATTCCTCGTTGCCAGTTGTGGTTGTGAGGTAGATCTCCGCGTCCATCGTGGTCGCGGGCAGCTGCAGGAAGTCGAAATCGAACTTGATGCCCTTGTTGACGCCGCCATTGGTCAAGTCGTCATTCAGGGCCATGGCGTTGGTAAGGTTGCCACCGCTTAAATGGTCGGTGTTGCTGCCGCTGTATTGCAGCGTTGCCTCGGTGCCCGGCCCGGCAGTGGACGTTTGCAGGTCGAACGTCCCCAAGGCGCCGTTGGTGCCGACGTACCCGGCAGCCGAATTCGAGCTGGCCGTACCCAATACCTGCACCAGCACGTCACGATAGCCGCCCAGAATGCCCGGCGACGGGGTCGCCGGCAAGACCAACAAAGTGGGATTGGTATTGAACGCGCTGATGAAATAGGTGGCCGCTGGATTGGGATCGGAAAAGTTGTCGATGAGCGAGACGCCGGAGAGCAGATTGCGGGGCTCGCACGATTCGAAACCAAACGCCTGGCCGCGCCGCGGGTTGGCCCTGCGGCGGCTGCGCCAGCGAGCCGAGAGGCGATCACAGACCTGGTCGAGCAAAGAAGGACCACGCTCATTTCGCTGACGAGCCACGTTCGGATCTCCTGGCAGACAATCTTGTGTTGCAAAGCAGTGCGGAGAGCAAAATCAAGCGCCGGCCGCGTGCGTCGCGCAATTGTCGCCGCGATCAGGCCGGGAAAAAAATCGCAGACAGCATGACGGACTAAAGCGAAACAGCAATCGCAGGCGTCATGCCCTCGAGAGAACCGCGACGTGCAGTCGCGGTTGCGTCGTGCGTAAAAAGTGCAACCGCCGTCTGGCGGGAAGAAACCAAGCTCAAACCGTTAGCCCAAGTGCGCGCACTGCCCCCTTCACGCACTGCTCCCTTGCGGGCCGCGCTCTGCCGCCGGGCCTGGCGACAGGCCATACCGCCGAACGCCACCAGGCCGATCGCCAACAGCGCAGCGCTACCCGGCTCGGGCGTATTTGTGGTGGTAATGGAACCAATCGTAAAATCGATGTTCGACAAGGACGACGCTCCGCCGTTGTAAGTGAAGGTGATCTGGTTGACCGAGGTGCCGGCACCCGCCGGGCCACTGAAGGCGCGAAACGGCATGGTGATGTTTTCCGGAACAAAAGTCTTCGTAATCGAGTCATAATTTACCGGGGCGGTGGTGCTGTACGACCAATGTTGCGTGCTATTGGATAGATTCGCGGTAATCGACAGCGGTTGGTCGGTGCTCACCACGTTGACGACGACGGCCTTTTGAGTTCCGCCGTTGGTCAGGTCGATCGTGGGGGAAACACCTCCCGGCAGGTACATCGATGTGATGGATGTTAGCGTAGTTCCGTGGGCGCCAATTTGCATCCCGTTGGGTCCGCTCGGCCCCACCGCGCCGATCAGGCCCTCGACCGAGTCGGGTGTCAAGGTGCCCACGACGTTGACGGTCGTATTGCGCTCGCCGCCAATAGCGGTTGAGGGCGACACGGTATCGTTCAGAGTTAGCGTGTTCGTATTGGAAACAACCACCGGATTTCCGGCCGACGTGAAGGCCGGCAGCGTGGTGAGGGTATTGACATAGAATTGCGTGCCGAGATTCGGCTGACTGAAATTGTCGATCGTCGTCGCGCCAGCAACTTGCATAGCGGCAGTATGGTACAGCGTAATCAGGCCCACGGCAATAATCCACAGGGCATGCCATGCGGTCCGCGTAACGAATACCGAACGAACGCCGATCGATTGGATGGACATATATGACTCGCTAGGTTGATGGAAACGGACCTGTAAATACACCAAATCGAGTCAGGGTTCGTTTCGTCCCAAGCGCTGGACCAAGCTGCTCGTCGAGTTCGTCGCGCACGCGCAGCAATGGCTGCCAACCAATGCGGCGCAGCATGCGCACTGGAAGCGTGACGAAAAAATGTCGGCCAGGTGCAACCGCAAAGCGAGAGTGGATAGAAGACGAGACGAGGCGCTAGGGGCGCCTCGCGTTCCACCGGTCACGCTTCGCGGCAGGGGCGGTGAGCCCTACCTCGACCTCATGAGCAACTCGCAAAAATGAATCTCGACTTTCGCGTCGGAGTCTCGCGACCCCCGCAAAGTCCAGCTTCATTGATAACCAGCGGACGGTCGCCTGTCAACTTTTCCTAACCCGAAAGGTTTGCCGCCGCAGGAACTTACGACTCACCGCCAAACCGCGAATAATCCGCTTTGCCGGTCTCAGGCCCCCCGCACGACGGGCCTCCCTGGCCGCCGCCAGCAGCTTCTCGGACCTTTGGGGCTGCCCACGGGGGGCTTTCGCGGCCCTCGCCCAAAAGCAGCCACCCAGGACGACTCCAGATGCCAGAATCCGGCCAATTCAATCGCGCTAACCGGAATTACCGGCGGGGCGAACCGACGTAAAAATGGGTAGTGTAGGTAGCTGGCTATTGATCGAGACACCCCGTCATTTCCGGGGCAAGAAGCAAGGCGGCCATGCGGCTGCACGGCCCAACCGGTGGGCGGCGGCCGCCAGTCGGCAACCTGACGCGGGGCAGAAGGGGGGCAGAAGAATCAGCACGCCCGGGCCAAGTTGCCGGCACAGGTCCGGCACAGGTTACGCGCGGTCAGGGGGGATGACAGACGGCCGCTGGATCGCCCGTCATGCCTTGGCGCCGTGGCGAGCTCGACGGGTCACGCGGACTGCCCCCAGCGGGCCCAGACTCAGGCTAGGCGCGTCTCTTGACCCGCGCGACTATTGCAGCGCCCAACTGAAGCTGCCGACCTTCGTGCCGGCGACAAGCAGGTTGCCGGTCAGGATGTTATTGCCGACCAGATTGGCCTGGATTTGAAAGCTCATCGAACTTGACGGCAGGTTGTCGATCGGGCCGAACTGCATCAGGACCTGGCCGTGGATGGTGAAGCCGCTGGCGTCTGGCGACGGCGAAATCGTGGCCGTGATCGTGCCGCCAGTGATGGGCTGCTTGAGCAGTTGCGAGCTGCTGGGCGAGGCAAAGGCCTGCAAGTAATCGGTCGTGGCGGCGGTAAACGTGCCTTGCAGCAGGTGGGCACTGACCGTGAACCGCGTGGTCACCACCCCCTTGTAATCGGTCAACACGCCGGGGGTGTTGCCGACTGCTTTCACGTCGAACGGGCCATAGAACGTGCCCAGGTTCTGCTGTCCGGCGATGCCGTCGACGGCATAGGTCAGGCCAGACAAGTTGACGAGTTCCAACTGCTGTTCGGTGTTCGACTGGTTCTGCGTGCCGACCGCCACGGCCTTGTAGGCTTCGTAGTCGACCACCTGGGCGGCCACGGCCGCGTCGGGTGCGATGGTGCCCTTGCTGACCCCGGCGACGAGCAACGCGGACTCGTTCTTGAACGTCGCATTGGCGGCCAGCAGATTCTGGACGACCAACGTGAATTCCGTGGTGATTCGCTGGTCGGCTTGAGTTACGCTCAAGCCCAACTGCATGTCGGCCACCGCGGCTTGCGAGTTGCCGTGGGACGTATCGTATTGGACCTGCGCGAGGTTGTTGGCGACCAATTGCTGAGCGACGACCAGTAAGCCGGTCTCGTTGGCCAGCACGCTGTTTTGCAACTGCGAGGTTTCCTGCGCGACGACTGCCGACTCGGCGTTGAGTTGGGCAATCGCCTGGGCCGGCGTGAGCGAACCGCCGCTGAGCATGCTCCGGCCTTCGAGCGATTCCAGTTGCAGTCGGCGCGATGAACCAATCTGTGAGCGAGACGTCATGAGCAGCCAATCTCCTATCGGCCCGCTGCGCTGGCACGCGCCCGGCGGACAAGAACTCCCGCGGCGGCAAGCCTCGCGCGAGGCCGATCGCACGGTTCGGGTGGATGGCAAGAAAGCGTTCGAGAAAGGACCGCGAGCCAACAACGCGCGAGCAGCCGCGCTCGTGGCACCAACTCTCCATTCGGCGCGCCACTCAGGTGGGCTTTAGTTTCTGCGTGGCTTCGGGGCTTTGAGGCGAAAATAGGGCCCAAACGAGCTATTGCTGGCGGCCGACGCGCCAGCGGCGGGTAAAGGCGGAAGGATGAAGGATGAAGCCTGCGACGAGCTCAGTCGAGTCGGATGGAAAACGAGGAGCAAGTTCTCAGGCGGCGGTGCATGCTTGCCTGAATGCGCTTTTTTTTGTCTGCGTTCATCCGCGCGTATCTGCCTTCATCCGCGGTTACCACTGAGAGCCCTGCCTGCCCAACCGGGCTGGCCGTCCAACCGCCGGACGAACGACCCGCATTTGAGATTCAAACGGGCCCTCAGCGCAGGGTACGCGGCGATTCGTCATTCGCTGAGCCGGGAGAGCAGGTTGTGGACTTCGCGCTCCAGCTCGGCCAGCGCGACGCGGGGCTCGGCGAAGTCGATGTCGTGGATCCGCCAGTATTCGACGCGGTCGGCCCAGGCCGCAAACCGCTCGAGCATGAGCGGCCGGTGCTCTTCCTCCTTCAACGCTACGATGAGCTGGCTGTCGGCCAGATCGAGTTCGGCGGCCACTCGGGGCATGCGCTCCGGCTCGATCAGCGGAATGCCGCGCTCCGCCAGCCCTGCGACGGCATGCTGGGAGATGGGCCCTACGTTGCGTGCGCCGAGCCGGAAGCCGCGCGACTCGGCCCTCCAGCGCAATCCGCGCTGCGCGGCGTGGAAATTAAAGCAGGCCTCGGCAAATCGGCTGCGATAATAATTGCCGCTGCACAGAAACAGCACTCGGCGGGTCGATGACATAGCGGGGCGGGATGACAGGATGCGTGCCGTGCAGCTTAGGCTGTGGCTAGCGGATGATTTCCAATTGCGGCCGGGCCTGACGCAGCCTGGCCAGGCCCGCGTCGCTGACGCCCGGCTCGTGGATTTCCAGTTTGGCGAGTTTTGGCAGTCGGGCAAGAGCCTCCAGGCCGGCATCGGTCATGCCGGTCTGCGCAAGAACCAACTGTTCCAGGTTCGAGAGCTTCGCCAACAGCGCGATGCCGTCGTCCTTGGCGTCTCCCTGGCTGATGCGGAGCACGCGCAAACCGGAGATCCGGCTGGCATGCTGCAATCCTTCCAGGGTCGGCTGGTTGTCGGACAAATCCAATTCTTCCAGCTGCGCAAGGCCCACCAAATGCGCGACCGCCGCGCCGGTGGCTTCGCGGCTGCCGATTTGCAGCCGCCGCAGGTTAACCAGTTTGGCTAGCGCGGCGGCGCCGGCGTCGGTGAAATGCGTGTGCACGATCTCCAATCGTTCGAGGCTGGCCAGGCGGCCGATCTCGCCTAGGCCGGCGTCGTTGACCGGCGTGAAGTGACAATTCAAGTTCACCAGCGCCGTCAATCCGTCCAGTTGCTTCAGTCCTTCGCCGGTAATCTTGGTGGACGCCAAACCCAGGACTTTCAGCTTGCTAAGATTGCGCAACGGGGCCAGGCCCGGATCGGTGACGGGCGTCAACGTCAGGTTCAGCGACTCCAGCGCCGTCAGCCGGCCGACGTGCGCAAGGCCCGGGCCTTTGACGTTGGTGTTGGCGATATCCAGACTTCGCAGGTCCGGAAAATCGACCAGCCGCGCCAACCACTCGTCGTCGACCGCTTCGTTGAGTTTGTAATCCTTGAAGTGCGGGTTGGTTCGATCGGCCAGGTCGACGCTCACCAGCCGGGCAAACGCGTCCATCGGCTCGTCGCCCACCAGCTTGCGCAACCACTCCGGGCCGCCGGGCTCGGTCTTGGCGAGGCCGTGGAAAGGCTCCAAATCGCGGGCGAGCCGCTTCACGCGGCGCGGCGCAAGGTGGCCTGCTCCAATTCCGGCTGGATGTCCTGCCAGGCTTTGCGCAGCGGGGCCGATTCGATCTTGGCCGCCAACTCGGCCAGTTGCCCCGTAAGCTGCGCGTTGAAGGCGCTCTGGCCGTGGGCATCCCAAGCGGCGGTCGCGGCCAGCATTTGTTTGACCACGGCGACGTCGGCGGCTGAGGCAGAGATCGCGTCGGACGTCGGCGCCGGTTCGGCCGCGACTCCCGCGGAACAAATGCCCGCAAGCAATAACGATGTCAAAGCACAAGCAATTTCGTTGCGCACGGCTTGGGCGGTGTTCATGAATGCTCCTCGCGGGAGATGCCAATTCGGCGGCTGGTGGCGACGGCCGGTCAGGGCAACCGTTTTCCGCCCAAGTACGTCGCGAGAACTTTTGTGCCCGCGATCGCCTCGACCGGACAATGCAAAAGGTCCGTATCGACGAGAATGAAGTCGGCCAGCTTGCCGGTCTGGAGCGAGCCGATCTGTTGCTCGCGCCGCAGCAGATAGCGCGTTGTTGGCGGTGTAGAAACGGATCATCTGCCGCCGGTCGAGGGCTTCTTCCGGATGCAAAGGCTCGCCCAGGCCCCGGGGAATCCGGGCCACCGTGGTCTGCATCGCCAAGAACGGATCGTAAAAATTGATCGACCGGCGGGGGCCTATCTTCTGCATGTGGTCCGAGCCGCCACCGGCGATGCCGCCGGCCGCGAAGATCGACCGTAGCGGTTGAAACCAGCGCAGCCGCTCGTAGCCAAAATGGGCCAACAGTGTCTTGCCGTCCAGGTACAACCAGGCCGGCTGAATATCCACGACCACGCCAAGCCGCGCGGCTTGGTCGATGGCCTCGCGGCTCATGAAGTTCGAGTGTGTGATCGACGGTCGCGTGTCGCGGACCGGATGCCGGCGGTTGACGTCTTCGTAGGCGTCCAGCAGCGCCTGCACGGCCCCGTCCCCCACGGCATGGGCGGTGAATTGCAGATTGGCTTCGACCGCCGTCTCGACCAGCGGCACCAGGCGGTCCTGCGGAATGAAACGCACGCCGCGATATTGCGGATCGCGGATGGAATAAATTTGGCTCACGCCCCAGGGATCGCGCATCTAGGCGCTGCCGGTGAGCATTCCGCCGTCGAGAAAGGTCTTGATGCCGACGATCCACAGCATCGAGTCTCCTTTGACCAGCGGGTCGCCGCCGACCTGGCGGATCGCGTCCTGGACGGCTTCGAGCCGGCCGTCGGTCTCGATCAGCCGCGAAACGGCGATCCGCACGGTCAATTGCCCGGTGGCCGCGAGATGCCGATAGCGGTCGACCGCCGAGGCGCTTGCCGCCTTGTCGCCGATAGTGGTAATGCCGACCGCGTTGTAATCCTTGAACAATTGCTTGAGCCGCTCGAGCCTTTGCTCCTCGCCAGGCTGTTTCTCGCTCGACTCGGTCTTGATGTAGCGATTGCAGCCGTGCAGCACGCCGGTCGGCTCGCCGCTGGCCGGATCGCGCTCGACCTCGCCGGTGCCCACGACCTGAAAATTCTTGTCGATGCCGTTGCGCTCCAGGGCCAGCGAGTTGAGCGACGCGTCGGGGCCGGTCATGAAGGCCACCGGGTGCTGCGGTGCGGCCTGGTCGAGTTCGGCCCGAGTGGGGTAGCGCTGCTCGGCCAGCCGGGTGATGAAGACCTGGTGTACTTCGATCCATTTGCCGGGCTCGACGACTTTCGCCCGGCCCCGAATGTACGCGAGCACGTCGGCGATGGTTTTCAGATCGGGAATCTCGTGGTCGAACTCCGTAACCGAGGCGTCCGTGGGATGGACGTGCGAGTCGATCAGGCCGGGCAGCACCATCTTGCCGGCCAGATCGATCACCTCGGTGCGCGGGCCGCGCAGCTTGAGCACGTCGGCGCTCGTGCCCAAGCGGGCGATGCGCCCCTCGCTGGCGGCCAAGGCTTCGACGATCGTGAAGTCCGGATCGACCGTGACGATCTGGCCGTTGTGCAGGATCAAGTCGGGATCGCCGGCTTGGGCCGCTTCGGGAAGTCCGGCCAGGCAGAACACGATAACAGCCGCGATCAAGAAACTGGCGGTTGTTAACCGACTCTGTGAGCTTGTCGCACGAGTTGGATGGCTGCTCATTTTCCTTTTTCCGTTCCGCGTTCCGAGTTCCGCGTTCCGAATTCCGAATTCCGCGTTCCGAATTTCGCCGCTAGATCCGCACAAAGATTTTCTGCCGGTACAGCCAGTAGCAAATCAGCCACATCAGTCCCAGCACGGCGGCGCTTTGCACGAGGGGTTCGTAAATCGGGGTCCACGCGCCCCCAAAGCGTGAACACGTCGGAGCCAAAGTGAACTTGCCAGCGGCTGGCCAGCCAGTCTGTCATCAGGTCCGCCATGCAGTACATGACGTAGCGAGTTCATCCCCACGACGACCAGCGGAAACGTCCAGCGGCGAAAGCCGAGCAGGTCGACGACTCCGTAGAAACCGGCCAACAGCAGCAGCGTCCAGCCGGTGCTGAAAAACGTCCAGCTGGGCGTCCAGATGCGTTTGACCAGCGGGCAGACTCCGGCCGCGTCCAAGCCCCAACCTACGAGCAGGCCGAGCAGCCCCGCCCCAATCAGCAGGCCGAACTTCTGCCAGCCGGCCGGTCGCTGCGCAACAGCCCGCCGGCCAACAGACCGAAAATCATCGTCGCCAGCGACGGGAATGAAATTCAGCGTTTGGTATCCGCCGCCGTTGAACTCAAAGGCTTGGATGCGGGGAAACAAGTTCAGAAACCAGTGATCGAAAGCGGCGGCCGCGTTCGTGTTCTTGTCCCAATGGGCGGCCAGTCCGTGCAGATGCGGCCAATCGGCATTGCACGCCGACTTTGGCATAGTCGAATGCGGCCGACGGCGCCGGACAGGCGTAGAACAACAGCCAATCGCCGGCCAGGATCAGCAGCGCCGCGGCAAATTGCACCACAAGGCGGCCGGTTCCAGAGCAGAAACAAGAAGAAGTAGCCCAGCCCGATCTGACTGATGACGTCCTCGAACGTGAAATTCGTTTCGGCGGTCGCCCGGAGCGCAGAAAAACTCCCAGCAGCACGAGCACCACCGACCGCCAGGCGGCGTGCCGGGCCATCTGGCCGTAGGTTTGCCCCGCGCTTGGCGGCCGGCGTAGGAATAGGCCATGGCCACGCCGACCATGAACATGAACGACGGCTGGATCAAGTCCCACAGCGCGCAGCCCACCCACGCCACGTGGCCAAACTGAAAGGCGATCGTCTGCCAGACCGGGTCGTTAGGAAAGCTGCGAGCCACGTGGGCCAGCATCAACCCATCGGAGGCCATGCCCAGCATGATGAAGCCGCGATAGGCATCGAGCGACACCAGCCGCTCGCTGGCGGTCGACTGGGGCGCTGCGGCCGGCAGAGGAGCTGGGGCAGGGGGGGACGTTCTCGACGGCGTGCTGGGGGGTGTCATGCGCATGGGGCGGGCGGGTGTGGGAGATCGCTCAGGCGTGGCAGAACGATTACAAGCCTAAACCACGCCGCGGTCAATGAAAATCCCGCGACTGCGAATCCATGTCGCCGAGTTGCCCCGACAGGTCTTCCAGCCGCGCCACCAGCACGTGAATGATCTGGCCCTTGCGCTGCAGCCGGCCTTGGGCCAGCAGCACCGTGGCCGTGCGGGCCACCCGATAAAACCGCTGCCAAACGTCCTGACGAATGATCAAGTTGACCGTTCCGGTCTCGTCCTCCAGGGTGACGAACGTGATCCCCCGAGCTGTCGCTGGACGCTGCCGCATGAGCACCAGCCCCGCCACGCGGACCGGGCCGCCGTCGCCGAGCATCGGCAGCCGCGCCGCCGGCACGACCCGCAGCTTTTCCAGCGCCTCGCGCTCGAACTGCAGCGGATGGGCCCGCAGCGACAAGCCGGCCGTGCGATAATCGGCCACCACCTGTTTTTGGATCGGCATCGGCGGCAGCAGAGCCGGGGGCTCGGGGTCCTCGGCCAACTGGGCCAACAGCGGCAGCGCGGCGTTCGGCGCTTCCTGGCCCAGAGCCTGCCAGAGCGCGGTCCGCCGGTCGAGTTCCAGCGACGCAAAGGCGTCGGCCGCCGCCAGCCGCTTGATCGCCGCGCGGCTCAAACCGGTGCGCCGGGCGAAATCGTCCAGCGATCCGAACGGACCCTCGCGGCGCTCGGCCTCGATCCGCCGGCGCGTGCGCCTCTGACAAACCGGAAATCATCCGCAGCCCCAACCTCAAAGCCAGTTCCTTGTGCTTTTCCTTCCTTTTGTTTTCATCCTTCATCCTTCCGCTCGGCTGAGCTCGCCGCAGGCCGCCTTCATCCTTTTCTTCTTCCAGCGTGCAATCCCAGCCACTGGCATTCACGTCGATGCCGCGGACTTCGACGCCGTGCTCGCGGGCGCAGCGCACCAGTTGGGCCGGCGCATAAAAACCCATCGGCTGGCTGTTCAGCAGCGATGCCGTGAACGCCGCCAGATGGTGGCATTTCAGCCAGGCCGAGACATACACCAGCAAGGCAAAACTCGCCGCGTGCGATTCCGGAAAACCATACTCCCCGAAACCGCGAATCTGCCGGAACACGCCCGCGGCGAACTCCTCGGGCAGTCCCTTGGCCTGCATGCCGGCCAGCAGCTTCTGGCGGAATTGCTCGATCACGCCGGTCCGCCGCCAGGCGCCCATCGCGCGGCGCAATTGGTCGGCCTCGCCCGGGGTGAAGCCGGCCGCCACGACAGCCAGCCGCATGGCCTGCTCCTGAAACAGCGGCACGCCCAGGGTCTTGTGGAGCACGTCGCGGATTTCGTCGTTGGGATAGGTGATCGGCTCGTCGCCGGCGCGGCGCCGCAGGTAAGGGTGTACCATGTTGCCTTGAATCGGCCCGGGGCGGACGATGGCCACTTCGATCACCAGGTCGTAATACTCGCGGGGCCGCAGCCGGGGTAGCATGCTCATCTGCGCCCGGCTTTCGATCTGGAACACGCCCATCGTGTCGGCCCGGCAGATCATGTCGTACACCCGGCGATCTTCCGCCGGCACCGTGGCCAGCGTGAGCCGGCGGCCGGTGTGCCGCTCGACGAGCCCAAAGCACTTGCGGATGGCGGTAAGCATGCCCAGCGACAGGCAGTCGACTTTGAGGATGCCCAGCTCATCGAGATCGTCCTTGTCCCACTCGATGACGGTGCGATCCTGCATGGCGGCATTTTCGATCGGCACCAGTTCGCACAGCGGCCCCCGGGTCATGACCATGCCCCCGACGTGCTGGCCGAGATGGCGAGGAAAACCGACCAGCTCGCGCACCAGGCTCAGCAGGCGGCCGCCGACGAACGAATCCGGATCGATGCCCGCATCGCGGCAGCGGTCCTCGAACTGTTCTTGCAGCCGATGCCCCTCCAGGCTCTTGGCCAGCACGTCGACCCGGTCGAGCGACAGCCCGAGCGCCTTGCCCACGTCGCGCACGGCCGAGCGCGGGCGATAGGTGATCACTTCGGCCGTCATGCCCGAGCGCTCGCGGCCGTATTTGTCGTAGAGATATTGCAGCACCTCCTCGCGCCGCTCGTGCTCGAAGTCGAGGTCGATGTCGGGGGCCTCGTTGCGCTCGGCGCTGATGAAGCGCTCGAACAGCACGTCCAGCCGATCGGGATCGACCGACGTTACGCCCAGGCAGTAGCAGACCGCCGAGTTGGCGGCCGATCCGCGCCCTGGCACAAAATGCCCCGTCCCCGGGCGAAGCGCACCAGGTCGAACACGGTCAAAAAGTACGCCTCATAGTGCAACTGGCCGACTAGCTCCAGCTCGTGCTCGACCAGGCCCCGCACCTTGGCCGGCACGCCGCCGGGATAGCGCCGGCGGGCGCCGGCCCAGGCCAGGCGGGTCAAATACATAAGCGGCGTTTCGCCCGCCGGCGCGAGCTCTTCCGGATATTCGTAGCGCAGCTCCGAGAGCGAGAACGTCGACCGCTGGGCAATCTCCACCGTTCGCTCAAGTGCCGCCGGCAGCCGGGCGAAACGCGCCGCCAGCGCCTCGAGCGGCTTGAGATAACGCTCCGCATTCGGAAACAACTGCTCGCCCGCCTCGGCCACGCTCAACCCCAACCGCGTCGCCGTCAGCACGTCCTTCAAGGCCAACCGGCCCCGAGCATGAAAATGAACATCGCCGGCGGCCACCAGCGGCACGCGGGCCAACCGGGCCAGCTCGACGAGCTCGTCCAGCCGGCGCTCGTCGTCGGGGCCCAAGTAAAGTTCGGCCAGCAGGTAGCAGCGATCGCCGAACACATCGCGATAGCGCTCCACCGCCGCGCGCTCGGGCAGCCTGTTCGGCCCGGTCGCGATGCCGGCCAGCAATCCCCCGGCATGCGCGGCCACGTCGTCCAGCGATGCCCGGAACTCGCCCTTGGCGGCCCGCCGCCGCCCGACGGTAATCAGCCGGGCCAGCCGGCCATACGAGGCCCGATCGGTCGTCCAGAGCACGACGGGGGGCGCGTCGTCGGGCGTGATCTCGGCCCCGACGATCAACTGCAGCCCGACTTCCCGGGCGGCCACGTGCGATCGCACCACGCCGGCCAGCGTATTGCGATCGGTGACGGCCAGCGCCTGATAGCCCAACTGGGCCGCCCCGGCCACCAGTTCATCGG
The DNA here is from genome assembly GCA_963699445.1 of uncultured Planctomycetia bacterium. GTDB lineage: Bacteria > Planctomycetota > Planctomycetia > Pirellulales > PALSA-1355 > CAWCAX01. Next base: position 325,359 of record CAVOTX010000005.1, on the reverse strand, counting down.
GATGCGATGCGCCTTCCAGAAACGAGAAGTTCGTCTTGGCGTGCAGCTCGGCATAGCCTAGCGCGGGCCGCCGCACGGCAGCGGGCAGCGACGTGGGGGGCAGCGCCATGGGGCAGCGCGGGCAGCGGGCGCCGGTTCGAGGGAGGGATTTCGGGCATGGCGCAAGCCGGGATCGCGGCGAGAAAAATCCATGGCCGGATCGGTTGCGGAGCAGCCGGCCGAAATAGTGTTCAATTGTTCACTATTCCAGCCGCGTCGACAAGAGCGGAATGGGCAACATGGGTTTGGCTGTCCAGGCCTCCATCCCCGACATAGCACAACGACCAGCAGCGGCGGCCAGGCGTCATTGCGTGCGTCGATCAGCCGCGGCACGATTACTTTTCGGAGCGATGGAGGCGGATCCAACTGCCGGCTCCGACGCGGCCAGTCGTGTGTGGGTGAACCAATTCCATCCACCCGTCGGTGATGCTGTAGGCGCACAAGATTCCCGTTCCGTCTGGCATGGTGAACATGACGGGGCGCCGTTTGAACCATACTTGCTTGTCGACGTCTATCCCCGTACCGGAGAAGCCTGTCGTCAACGTCGCGACGGTTTTTCCCCCAAGAGTCAATTCGTTGCCGCGAACAGCCACCCGAGCGCCTTGTTGATTTAGCCCCGTTTCCTTGGGAAAGACAAATTCCAGGCCGGCACTCGCATTCGCGCGTGACAACTTCCCATTCGCCAGCCAAGTCTTTCAGTGCCGGCTCCCGTTTGACTTCTTCAGAATGGGCCGGCAGATTGCCGAACCCAATCGCCGCCAACAGCGTGAGCACCGAGAAGGCCTGGCGTCGAATCAGCAGTGGCGGCTTTGATTCCATGTTTGCACCCTACGCGAGCGGCGAGGCGAACGGAGAAGGCGCGCAGAAACTCGCGCCGCCGCTCCGCCGGCTACAGTTTGTCGGCTTGCCGGGTTGTTGACAAGCAATCCGCATCGCCAGGCCAAGCCGACCGACTTGCCTTACGCGCTGCAAACCGGGATCGCGGCCGCGGGTGACCGACTCGGCATCGCGGCCGGCGTGCGGCAGCACCAGCTCGGTGCCCGGCCGCAGGTAGTCGAACTCATCGCCCAGCACGTCCCGATTGAGCTCGTAGATTTCGGCCCAGCGGGTGGCTTTGCCGAGCTCGTACTTGGCGATGTCGAACAGCGTGTCTCCTTCGCCCACCACGTACACCCGTTCGCCTACGCGATGCCGCGTACTGGCCGGCACCAGCGTGCTATGGGCCGGCGGCGCTTTCCGCTGTTTCGGACAGAGCTCCGCGTAGCGTTCGAGCAGCACCGAAGCCTGCGGCACATCGAGCACGTCGCCCACCTGCAGCTTGTCGGCGCGGATACCGCAGCCGATTGTGCTCGTAGATCGCCTTGAAATACCCGCCGTCACCATAGACCTTTTGCGAAATGATCCAATAGTTGTCGTTGGGCTGCACGGTGTACTTGCCGTTCTCGACCGTCACGCGAGCGTGCGCATGACCCGACGGCTGGCCGGCCTCGTTGTGCAAATGGCCTGGCTGCCGGTCCAGGGTGTCGTAGCCGTCCTCGGTCGCTTCTTCCGAGCGCGGAAAACGGCTGCGCAATCCGGCCCGCGGCGTTTCCGTTTCCGGAGTGTACGAGCCGGAGGTGACGATGGCCTCGGCCGGTTGATCGGCGGCGTACCGGCCGCGAATCGGATCGCGCCGGTTGTCAGGCTCGGCTGCCGCTTCGAGCGCATTGCGCGCCGACTGGCCGCGGAATTCTTCGTCGACTTGTTGCGCCAGCGATTCGCCGCCCAGGGCCGCCGCCTCGGGTTCGTTCCGCTCCACGGCCACCCGCTGCCGGGCGAACGGATCCGCGGCCAGTTCCGCGCCGCCCTCGACTTCGGTCGCCACGTCGGCGGCGCCGAGCGCTGCCTCGTCCCGGGGCAGATACGATTCGCGCGGCGGAATGTCGGCCGAGTCGGCGGCCACCGGTTCAATCTCGCCGTGATGCCGCCCCGTCCAGCCCTGGCGTCTGCCCCAGAGCCCTCGGCTTCGAACGACGAATCGGCTGCGACCAGCGTCCGTTTTGGCTCGCGCTCGCGAATCGGCACCGGCAACTCGCGGGCCGAGAGCACCGGCTCGGGCTCCGACTCCGCGGAATGCGGCCGCAATCGCCGGTACAGCAACGATCCGAAGATCAGCAGCATCAAACCGATAATGGTCAAGCCGGCGGCAATTTCCTTGCGCATTTTTCCCATGAAAAGCCTCCTCCTGAGGCGGCCCCGGTAGCGAGCTATCCCGTGACGAGCTATCTCGTCACGAGCTGTGGAAATAAGTCGCGACACTTTATGCGGATTGCCCCACCGATGCCAGAGCGACTTGGACGAGCGCCCGCCCAGTTAGCCAGGAGAAGACTACGGGACGCCTAGACGGCCACGCCAAGCGGGAAGCCGGGAACCAAAGGTCACCGCAGATGAACGCAGATACGCGCGGATCGGAACGAGGGCAGATATACGAGGATTTGCCGACGCTTTGCCCAAATTCCAATGCTAGCTGCATTGCGTGCGTCACAGGTAAAGAGTTGTGAGCTGCGGTTCACCGAATCTATGCTCCTCGCGCCGGGTTTCCGCTCGTGCTCCGTTTCTGATGCCCTCGTATCTGCGGCTATCCGCGTTCATCTGCGGCTACGGTTCCCGTGTCACATCAATGCGAAGCGTCGATGTCATCGAAGAACCAGGGATTCAGATTTCTACGGCTGGAAGGACCGCAGTTCAACCCAGTTTGCCGGCCACGCGCAGCTTCGCACTGCGCGAGCGGGGGTTTCTGGCCAGTTCCTCGGCGCCGGCCACGACCGGCTTCTTGGTCAGCCGCTGCAAGCGTGGGTCGCCGGCCAGCGCGGTCTTTACCCGCCGGTCCTCCAGCGAATGAAAACTGATCACCGCCAACCGCCCGCCAGGCAGCAGAAAATCGGGCTGCTCGCGCCAAGGCCAGCTCGAGCGACTCTAATTCGCGATTGACCGCAATCCGCAGTGCCTGGAACGTCCGCGTCGCCGGATCGATGCGCTGGCTGTCGCGGCTGCGCGGCACGGCCCGCGTACCAGGCTGGCCAATTGCTGCGCGGTGCGGATCGGCTCCGCTCGCCGCTGCTCGACAATTCGCCGGGCGATCCGGCGGCTGAAACGCTCCTCGCCGAATTCATAGATCAGGTTAGCCAGTTCCTCAGCCGACAGCCGCTCGAGCAGTCGCCAGGCCGGTTCGCCGGCTGTCGGATCAAACCGCAGATCGAGCGGGCCTTCGGCGTCGAAACTGAATCCACGCATCGGATCGGCCAGTTGGTCGCTCGACAGTCCGATGTCCAGCAAGATGCCGTTGACCTGGGCGATGTGCAGTTCGGCCAGCACGTCGCCCAGATCGCAGAAATTGGCCTGGGCGATCAGCACCGGCAATCCGGCCAGGTTGCGTTCGGCTGCGGCCAGCGCGGCCGGATCGAGATCGAGCGCCACGACGCGCCCTTCGCGGCCCACGCGCTCGGCAATCGCCCGGGTATGCCCGCCGGCCCCCAGAGTGCCATCGACAAACGTCTGACCCGGCCTGCGGATCGAGCCACTCGATGACTTCGTCGAGCAGCACGGGCACATGGACGGGGGCCGGATCATTCATGATGCGGCCAAGATAGCAGGTTGGGGGAAATTCGGAATTCGGAACGCGGAATTCGGAACGCGGAACGCGGAATTCCGCACGAGGCCACGCGACCGGGAAATGAAAATGCCGACCTCCACGTGCGGCCGAGGGTCGGGGGCAGCGACGCGGGAAAGATATTCGCCTGCGTCGTGTTCCGAGTTCCGAGTTCCGAATTCCGAATTCCGAATTCCGAATTCGAAAAAGCCCATCCCGCCCCGGGCACTTCCGTGTGCCCAAGCAGGCCGGGGGGCTTGCGGATCGAGCGGCCGCTCGTGACGGCCCAACAAACCGCGGTTCGCAGCCGGCAGCGTCTTGCTGCACGTACCCGTGGTCGCCAACAGGTCAGTCGGTGGCCGCTGACTGACGTCTTGGCGGATCACGCCTGGCGAACGATCGGACGGACAATTCCTTTCCAGTTCTCGTTACTCGCTTGCTGGCCGCGTCGCGTGGCTGTCGCCGGTCAGGATTCGCCGCGCCCGAACGCGCCCTCGGCGATCTCGTCGTAACGGGGCTGCTTGTCTTTCAAATAGATTTCCCAACGACCTCGATCCCACAATTCCAGATGATCTTGCACGCCGATCAACACCGCCTCCTTGCCGATCGCCGCCCATTGGCCCAGCTCAGGCGGAATGCGGATCCGGCCCTGGCCGTCGACTTCGACCGCCTGGGCCTGGGCGAAAAACAGGCGGCTGAACGCCCGCACGTCCTGGCCAGTCGGCGAAACTTTGGCCAAACGCTCGGCCAGTTGCGAAAACGTCTCCTCAGGGTAGATGGCTAACGATCCGTCGGTGCCCGGCGCCACGAACAGCACGCCACGAGGTGACTTGGCCAATCGGTCTCGGAAAAGCTTGGGGATGGCGATCCGCAGTTTCTCATCGACGGCTCGCGAAAACGTGCCGGTCAGCAGCATTCTGAATCACCACTGGTCCCCACTGATCGCCACAACGCCCCAAAGATATCCGCTGGGCCCCATGCGTCAAGCAGGGTTTTTTTTCGCCCCCTGCTGTCGCCCGCCGCGTTGCGGCGCAGGTCCAAAGCAGGCTGCGAGTTGGGTCCGAGATCGACCCGGAAAAAAAATTTCCAGGGCCACCCTACAGGCGTCTTCAGTCGAGCGATTCGAAGAGTTGCTCGTAGGCGGCGACCATTTTCTCGATCGGAAAATGTGCCCGAACACGCCGCGCATTCCGCTCCCCCAGGGCGGCCGCCAAGGGGGGATTTTCCAGCATCTTAAGTAACTGCTGCGAAAAGGCTTGCGGGTTTCCACCCGGCACGATCTGCTCGGCATTTTCCGGCCCGATCAGCTCGGCCACGCCTTCCACGTCGCTGGCCACCACCGGTTTGCCACTGGCCATGGTTTCCAGCACGATGTTCGGCATTCCCTCCCACCGCGAGGGCAAAACCAGCACGTCGATGGCCGCCAGAATCGCCGGCACATCGCTGCGCAGGCCGGCAAAATGGACTCGCTCGGCAATGCCCAGTTTGGCCGCCCGGCGCAGCAGGCTGCGCTGCTGCGGACCGGTGCCGACAACCAGCAGGTCGTGGCTCTGCTGGGCGGCAAAGACCCCGGGCATTCGATCGATCAGCCAGTCGACCCCCTTTTGCACGTCCAGCCGGCCGACGCAGGCAAATGCCCGGCGGCCGGCAGGCAGGCCCAGGCTGGCGAGATCGATCGGCGCGACCTGCTCGAAGCGCCCGACATCGACGCCGTTGGGAATAACCAGTAGGCTCTGCGGATCGAGTCCCGTCACGCGGGCCGTGAAATCGGCGACCGACTGGCTGACGCAAACGTGCCGGTTCGCCCAGTGCGCGGTGCGGCGGGCGATCCAGCGGTGCCAGGATCGCTGTCGTTCGGCGACGCGGATGCCCGTCAGGACGCGGGCGACGCCGGCGCAGCGCGCGGCCCAAGGCCCCAGCACGTTGGCATGAAACAAAAATGCCTGGAGGATGTCCGGGCGGTTGGTGCGCAGCAAATCCGTCAAACGGCAGAGCGTGCCGGGCAGCGCCGGCGCGGAGCTTGCACCAGGTTGTGCGTTTCGATGCCGGCGCGATCCAGTTCGTCGGCCAGCGTCGGTCCTTTGCCGCCAGGCCGACGGCCGAGAGAATAGACAACCGTCTGGAAGCGGCTGCGATCGAGCCGCCGGGCCAGCTCGACCAGCGTGCGCTCGGCGCCGCCGATTTCCAGTTCCGTAATGCAAAAAGCGACGCGTAACGTCATCGGTTGCCGATTCGCGGGATCAAGTGCCATGCCCAAAGGCGGCGGACGAACAACTCGGGCGACCACGCATGTCTGAAATCGAAGCCTACGATTATCCGCTGCCCAAGCACCTGATTGCTCAGGAGCCGCTGGCCAACCGGGCCGACGCGCGGCTGATGGTAGTCGAGCGTGCCGCGGGCACCATCAGCCACCATCATATTCGCGATCTGCCCGGCTTGCTGCGGGCCGGCGATGCGTTGGTGCTGAACGAGACTCGGGTGGTGCCCGCCCGGCTGGTGGGCCACCGCACTTCAACGCGCGGACGCTGGGAGGGGCTGTTCCTCTCGTCCGACGGTCAGGGCAACTGGCGGCTGCTGGCTAAGGCCCGGGGCAAGATCATGCCGGGCGAAACGATCGACCTGGTCAGCAGTTTGGGGGCCGAAGCCTTGAAGCTGCGGCTGATTTTGAAGGACGAAAACGGAGTCTGGGTCGCCCGGCCGGAAGTCCGCCGACTGCCCGGCGAAACCCGGCAGTTTACGGACCTGGAATTGCTCGATCTGGCCGGCCGGGTGCCCCTGCCGCACTACATTCGCTCGGGCGAAATGGTGTCGTCGGACCGCGAAAACTATCAAACCGTGTTCGCCCGCAATCCGGGCGCCGTGGCCGCGCCCACGGCCGGTTTGCACTTTACCACAGGTCTGCTCCAGCGGTTGGAAGCGGCCGGGCTGAGCCTAGTCAAGGTGACGCTGCACGTGGGTCTCGACACGTTCCGCCCGATCGCGGTCGACACGCTGGCCCAGCATCCCATGCATGCCGAATGGGGCGAGATCGACGCCCGCGCCGTCGGCCAGTTGAGCGAATGCCGCCAGCGCGGCGGCCGGATCGTGGCGGTCGGCACGACGTCGGTGCGCGTGCTGGAAACGGCCGCGGCCGGCGGTTCACTCCAGCCCTGGCAGGGTGATACGCGGCTGTTCATCCGACCGCCGTACACTTTTCGCGCCGTCGACGCCTTGCTGACGAATTTTCATTTGCCGCGCACGACGCTGCTGGTGCTGGTGCGGCACGTTCGGCGGCGATGCGCGAGTGCGCGAGGCCTACCAGGAAGCGATTCGCGAGGAGTACCGCTTTTACAGCTACGGCGACGCGATGCTGATCTTGTGAGCCGCTCGAACGGCGCTGACCCGACGTTAAGCCCACCGGCTTCCGGCCGGTGGGGGCGGGCCGCTCCCTCCTGGCGAGCCGCGGGGTTTATCCCCGCGGTGCATGTCATTTTCGGCATCGGCGACCGGTTTGTGCAACAGAATCACTGCGGCATTGCAATCCGCTCACGGGTCCGTACACCGCGGGGATAAACCCCGCGGCTCGCTAGGAGGCTTGATCGTGCGGCGGTCCGTTTACCGCCGCACATATCGGTCGAGCTCGTGATCGCCGACCACTTTCCATTCGCCTTTGGCGTCCTTGATGCGATGACCGGGGCCGGCGTCTTCGCCGGGCGAAGGGGGTAGTGGCGTCAGCTCGGCGACGTAGCGGGAGCGCAGGCTTGCGGCCGCCCCACTGCATCCAATCTTCCAGCAGGCGAACCCGCTTGTGCTGCTCAGCGCACAGCACGCGATCTCCCTTTTGGATCACCAACTCGTGGGCCCCCGTCCAGCCGAACCAAAAATAACAGGCCGTGTGGGCCGGAATCCAATGCGCCTGGCCGTCGCTGTCGGTCAGATAGAACTCCGACCAATTGTGGTTGGGCACCCAGACCAGCCGGGCGGGAATGCCGATCGACCGGCACAGCGCCACGAAAACAGCCGACATCTCTTCGCAGTCCCCCAGCCGGCGTTCGAGCGCGGCAGTGACGCTCGTATAACTGCCGATCTGCGGCCGGATGTTCTTGGGAATCCACTCGGCAAACCGCCGTGCCTTGTCCCAGGGATGGCTGACGCCTTCGCTCAACTCGGCGGCCAGAGAGCGGACCTGCTTGGTGCTGGTTTGGATGCCCGGGCTGTCTTGCAAGTAGGCCTTGCGGATGTCGGCCGGCGGTTTCTGCTGGGCCGGAAACTGGTCGCGCTCGTATTTATGGAATTGCTTGCAGAGCGTCAGCGTGTAATGGGCGATGGCACTGGCGACCGAGCCCTGGGCGATCGACTCGGCCGACAACAGCAATTGCCCCATGCCGGGCGCCAACTCGCGGAGCGTGGCCTCGCAGCCGGACGTCTCGACATGGACGTCTTCGATCTTCTGCTCGGGATGGGCCACCGGCACCGGCGTGGTGGCGAGCACCGAGTCGGCATCGCCAATCGCCTCCAGCTCGATGCCGATCTTGAGCGAGTAAGATCGCGGCTCCAGATAGCCGACCCCATCGGCCGGCGGCTCGTTCCAGATCCAATGGCCGTCCCCGACCACCGGAACAACGCTAAACGCCGGCGGCGGAAAATTCAGCGCCAACGAGCGATCTGGTTTCGTCGGCAGCGCCGCGGTCGAACAGCCCCCGGGCGCCGCATCCCAGCGCGCCGCTGCCCAGTGCGGTCGAGCCGCCCAGAGCCAATCGCAGAAAGTCGCGGCGCTGCATCGTTCGCCCCTGGAAGCGTCAAAGCCGCCGTGGAACCACCGTGGGCGGCCTAATTCGAGATTATCGATCCGGGGGCCGCCTGTCCAATATAATCCGCTCGCGGCGCTCGGCCGCTGCGGGGAAATCCGCGTCAGGATGAGTGGCCGGATCGCAAGCATCGGCTAAGATTGGACTCCGAGCGTTTGGGGGGGTGAGGGTGGACGCCGGGCCCGGCCGCCGGACTTTTCTCGGCCACGCGACATTGCACCAGGGAGATGGTTTGGGCATGGCGATTTTTCTGACCGAAGCCGACATCCAGGAACTGGTCGACCTGCGCGTGGCCATCGAGGTGATCGAAGAGGCGTTTCGCCAGCTCGGTGCGCGAGCGGTCGACAACGTGCCGCGCGCCGGGCCTGCGCGCCGGCGTGGTGCTGCACAGCATGAGCGCCGCGGCGCCCTACTTGGGCATGGTCGGCTGGAAAATTTATGCCACGACGCGCGGCGCGGCGCAGTTCCTCGTCGGAATCTACGATGCCGCCACCGGCCAGCTCGAAGCCCTGATCGAAGCCGATCGCCTGGGCCAGTTGCGCCACCGGCGCCACCACCGGTGTGGCCGTCGAGTGGCTGGCCGATCCGGCAGCGACCGAGGTCGGAGTGTTCGGCGCCGGGCGGCAAGCCCGGATGCAGTTGGAAGCCGTGTCGATCGCCCGCGGGCTGAGCACGGCTTATGTCTACAGCCGAACCGAAAAAAACCGCTGCCAGTTTGCCGACGAGATGTCGGCCCGGCTGGGCATCGACGTGCGGCCGGTCGATCGGCCCCAATTGGCGGCCAAGGACTTGCCGATCGTGGTGACCGCCACCAGCAGCCCCACGCCGGTATTCGACGGCATGGATCTGGCCGAAGGCGCGCTCGTTCTGCGCCGTGGGCAACAACTGGGCTACCCGGGCCGAAATCGACGCCCATGTCGTCCGCCGAGCCGACAACATCGTCTGCGACAGCGTCAAAGCCTGCCAGAACGAAGCCGGCGACTTCGTCGATCCGCTGGCCAGCGGCGTGTTCGATTGGTCGCGGGCCGTCGAGCTGGCCGACGTGGTTGCCGGCAAGTCGGTCGGTCGCAGCACGCGGGAGAGCATCGTGCTATTCAAATCGGTCGGGTTGGCCATCGAGGACGTGGCGCTGGGCGCGAAAGTCCTGGAGTTGGCCCGGCAAAATGGCCGCGGCACGAAACTGCCTTTTTGAATCATGGAAGCCCCATCGCCGCTGCCACTGCCACCGGAAATACGCGTCGAGCAGCTTTCGCCCGGCGACGTGCGTTACGTGCTGCCGCGGCGGCCGCTGGGCAAGTATCGCTGGTTTGCGGTCGTGCCGCTGGTTTTTGCGTTCATCGCCATGACATTTCTCTGGGGCTGGTTCGCGGCGATCGCCGGCTGGCCCGCCCAGATGCCAGATCTAGTCGGCATGCTGTTCGTGGCAATCGGCCTTGTGTCGGCCGTTCCCATGGTGCTGTTGCCCATTGCGCTCAGTGTCGCGATGGTTTGGGGACACAGCGAGATCGAGATTCGCGGCGGTCAGCTTTGGTGCGGCGAATATGTCGGCATTTTGCGCTGGCGCCGCCGGCGCCAGTTGGCCGACATTCAACGGCTGGTCGTTTGCAGCTCCGCAGGAGAGGGACTCGACATCCCACACGACCAACGGACCGCTGGAGAAACTTGTTGCCATTCGCGTGGAAACGGCCCGTGGCAAACCGCGGTGGGGAGCAATCAGCTACCCGCGCAGTGGCTGGTGCCGCTGGCCCACGAATTGGCCCGGCACGTTCAAGCAGCCCAGCCGGAATTGTCCACAGCGACGGCCGCCTCTGATCCGCATGCCGAAGTCGTCGAACTGCGCAAAATCGTGGAAGTCGAGCATGACCGGCTTCCTGGCGTGCGGTTCGAGCAGCCCGTCGGCAGTTTGATCGTGATGACCGAGCAGGCTGGGAGTCTGACTTTCGAGGTTCCGCCGGCCGGCATTAAGCGCGGCTCGGCCGGACTGTTTTTTTTCGCTTGTCTGTGGCTGGCGTTCATGGCGGTGTTCACGACCATGGCCGTGGTCGCCCTCGTCCAAGGAAATCAGCCGCAGCAGCCCCAGCCAAACGAGCTTCCAAGCTGGACCCTCATTCCGTTCATCCTGTTCTTTTGGCTGATCGGCGCCGGACTGATGCTGGGGGCGCTTCGCATGGCGCAGGCGCGCGGCCATTGCCGTGGCAGACGGCCGCTGTCTGGTGGTACAGGCAGGCTTGTTCGGCGAAAAGAAGCAGGTTTGGGAAGCCGGCGAATTGATGAGCGTGCAGGTCGGTCCCAGCGGCATGGAGGTCAACGACAAGCCGGTGATGGAGCTGCAATTCATTCCGTCGCAGGGCAAGAAATTCGGCGTGCTGTCGGGCCGCGACCTGCCGGAACTCGAATGGCTCGCGACGCGATTGACGCAAGCGCTAGGCTTGGTACCGCCGCGCACGGCGCCGCAATGTTGGCCGACGTCGACGTCAAGCCTGCGAACAGCGATGCGACGTATGAAGAACTGCCGGGCACATTGACCATCAGCATCCCACGATCTCGCCTGCGGCGAGGACCGCTGGCTTTTTGGATTTTCGCGGCATTCTGGAATGGTCTTAACGTGGCGGTGGCGACCCCATTCGTGCTCGCCGCCAGGAAGGACGCAATTGGCGAATCGCTTTTTCCCTTTGCAATGATGAGTCTGTTTGGCTTGATTGGCCTGGTCTTGATTGGCGTTGCCATGCACATGACGATCCGAAGGGCGGAAATCGCCTTCGCCGCCAGCCGACTGCTCGTGCTGCAATTCGGCCTGCTCGGAAAGCGCCGACATGAATGGGCCGTGGAAGAATTGGCCGCAATCCGCGGGGCCGCCAGCGGCACCAGCGTCGGCAACCAGCCAATGATGCAATTGCAGATCGTCCCGATCAACGGCAAGACCGTCTCCCTGCTCACCGGCCGCGACGACCAGGAGCTCGCCTGGATCGCCACAGTGCTGCGCCGCGCACTGAAATTGCCGGCGGAAACGGAAGCGAGAGCACAGCCGCACAGCAACTAGTGTCCTGAGTTAGAAGTTCGCGTTGTTTGGCCGCCTGTAGGAGGCGACTCCGATCGCCGACACGTGGCGTCAAACGAGAGGCAGTCGGCGATCGGAGTCGCCTCCTACAGGTACCCAGACCGCGGGAGCGACAACGGCACCCTATCCGCGCTCGGCCAGCGGCACCCAGGCGCGGTCGGGCGGACCGATGTAGTTCGAACGCGGGCGAATCAGCCGATTGTTGTCCAGTTGCTCGATGATGTGGGCCGCCCAGCCCGCGACGCGGCTGACGACGAACAGCGGCGTGTACAGTTCGACCGGCAAATCCAAATAGTGATACAGCCGGCGCTGGGCCAATCGAGATTCGGCGGCAGGTTCTTTTCCTCGCGGACGATCGTTTCGATGGTGTCGGCCATGGCCTCCATGTCGTCGTTGCCCGTTTCGGCGGCCAGTTCGCCGGCACAGCGTTTTGAGCAGCGTGGCCCGCGGGATCGCCGGTCTTGTAAACGCGATGGCCGAAGCCCATGATCCGCTGTTTGCGGGCCAGCGCGTCGCGGATCCAGGCTTCGGCCTTGTCGGCGCGTGCCGACTTGTTCGAGCACTTCCAGCACGCGTTCGTTGGCCCCGCCGTGCAGCGGTCCCTTGAGCGCGCCGATCGCCGCGGTGATCGGCCGAATGCAGATCGGACAGCGTCGAGCAAACGACCCGGGCCGTGAACGTCGAGGCGTTGTACTCGTGCTCGGCATACAGGATCAGCGACACGTCCATCGCCTGCGTCAGCCGCTCGACCGGCGCCTTGCGGAACAGCATCCACAGCAAATTGCCGGCCAGCGACAAGTCGGGTCGGCGTCACCGGCTCCTTGCCTTGCACCAGCCGGTGCCGCGCGGCCAGGATCACCGGCAATTGGGCCGTGCAGCCGCTCGGCCTTGCGCACGTTGGCCGCGTGGCTGTTGTCGGCGACTTCGGGATCCCAATGCGCCAGCGCGCTGGCCGCCGGTGCGCATCACGTCCATCAGCGGCGCGTCGGCGGGAATCTGGCGCGAGAACTCGATCATCGGCGCCGGCACATGGGCCTCGCCGCGCAACCGCTCGCTGAAACGCGGCCAAGCTGCCCGCCGTGGGCAATTCGCCGTGCAGCAGCAAATGGGCCACTTCCTCGAACGTGGCTGCCGCGGCCAACTCCTCGATCGAATAGCCGCGATATTGCAGGCCGCCGGCGATCGTGCTGATGGCGGTCTCGCCGGCGATCGACGCCTTCGAGCCCGGGACTATAAATCGGTTCGGTCATGACGGTTGCTTTCGATCCGGTGCGGCCGGCCGGTCGTGTCGGCCTTGGAAATAGTCGCGGTCGCGGGCTTCGTAGTCCTTGTAGCCCAGCAAGTCGTAAAGTTCCTGCCGGGATTGCATCAGGTCGAGCAATTCGGCCTGCGTGCCGTCGTTGGCGAAATCATGGCCAGCGCCGCTTCGACCGCCTTCATCGCCACCCGCAGCAGCGTCACCGGGTACAGCACTGCCGCATAACCCAGGTCGGCCAGCTCGTCGAGCGCCAGCAGCGGGCTCTTGCCGAACTCGGTCATGTTGGCGACCAGCGGCGCTTCGATGGCCTCGGCAAATCGCTCGAACTCGCCCGGTCGGCCAGGGCCTCCGGAAAAATCCAATCGGCGCCGGCGTCCAGATAGCGCTTGGCCCGATCGATCGCCTCGTCGATTCCGGACACGCCGCGGGCGTCGGTGCGGGCCATCAACACCAGGTCGGCATTCTGCGCGGGCGGCGCCGCGGCCCGCAGCTTGGCGCACATCTCGGCCGGCTCGACGAGCCGCTTGCCGGACAAATGGCCGCAGCGCTTGGGCAGTTCCTGGTCTTCGAGTTGAATGGCCGCCGCGCCGGCCGCCTCCAGTTCGACGATCGTGCGTTCGACGTTGACGGCCGCGCCGAAACCCGTGTCGGCGTCGACGATCACCGGAATCTCGCACGCTGCGGGTGAGATAAGCCGGCTTGAGTCACCAACTCGGTGAGCGAGAACAGGCCGACGTCGGGCAAAGCCAGCACGCCGGCCGACAGGGCCGCGCCGGACAGATAAACCGCGTCAAAGCCGGCATCCTCGGCCAGCCGGCCCACCAGGGCGTTGAAAGCGCCGGGAATCTGGATCGTCACGTCGGCGACGGCCTCGCGCAATTGTTTGCCCGGCGAACGATCTGACATCGGCAATTCCCATCCTGGCAGGAGCGGCGGATCTGCGGCAGTGCCAGGAATGATAGGTGCCGCGAGCCGGGATTGGCAAGGGCCGCATCCCAAAGGGCCGGTCCAAGGTTTCAGGACGCACCCACAACCGGAAATTGTGGTTCGGAATTCCGCGTCAAGACGGTCCGTGGCGTGCTGCGAAATTGGAAAATCGGGATTCCGCAAGCACCCTATTCCCCCGCCGAACGACAAGCTACGCTACACGCCAGCCATGGATCTCGACGTGCAACATTTTCCGACCGACCGATCGCCGGCCAGGCGGCGCCTGGAAGCCGCGGTGGAAATCGGGTTGATCTTCGCCATTTTCTTCATCCATGCCGGCTGGCCCGTTCCGGAGGTGAATGAGACGCATTATCTGGCCAAAGCCAAGCATTACTGGAACCCGGACTGGTGCGCGCGCGATTTCTTTCTGCGAACGGCCGACGCCCACCAGGTGTTTTATTGGACCTGCGGCTGGATCACACGCTGGCTGAGCCTGCCGGCCGCCGCCTGGACGGGACGCATCGCCACCTGGAGTTTGCTGGCCTGGGCCTGGCGCCGCTTGAGCGTGGCGATCGTGCCCGGACCGCTGTACGCGGTGCTCTCCGCGGCGCTGTTCGTCGCTGCCACGAGTCGATTGCACATGGCCGGCGAATGGATCATCGGCGGGTTCGAGGCCAAGGGGCTGGCCTACGTCTTCGTGCTGCTTGCGCTCGAGGCGGTCGCCCGCAACCGCTGGCGCATGGTTTGGCCGCTGCTGGGCGCCGCCAGCGCCTTTCACGTGGTGATCGGGGCCTGGTCGGTGGTGGTGGCCGGCCTGGCCTGGCTGGGTGGGGGAAAGCAGCGGCCCGCCGCGCGATCGATGCTGCGGCCACTTGTATTCGGATTCTTGCTTTCGCTTCCCGGCTTGCTGCCTGCGCTCGAGCTCAGTCGCGGTGCCGAGCCCTGGCTGGTGCGCGAAGCGAATCGGATTTACGTTTTCGAGCGGCTGCCGCACCACCTGGTTCCGCAGATGTTCCCGGCCGACTTCGTGCGCCGCCACCTGCTGCTGTGGCTGTTATGGGGCGTGCTGTGCTGGCTGGCGCCGGCTAATTCGGCCGAGCGCCGCGTGCGCTGGCTAGTGGGCGGCGCGATCGGCATCGCCCTCGTCGGATTCGCGATTGCCCCGCTGGCGACGTACAACCGGGCTTCGGCCGCAGCCATCCTGCGATATTACTGGTTTCGCATGGCGGATATTTTCGTGCCGCTGGGAGTCTCGCTGTTGGCAACCTGCTTCATTGTCGACCGGCGCAGCCGCGCACGGCGCTGGGCAACTTGTGGTTGGTCGTGGCCATGATTGCCGCCGGCTGCCACTTGGGAGACGTCGTGGATCGGCGGTGGCACAATCCGCGTCCGCCGGCCGACGACAAAATTGCCGACCTGGCAAGCTGGCGCGAGATCTGCCAATGGGTCGGCGACCACACTCCGGCCGAGGCACTCTTCATCACACCGCGGACGGCACAGACGTTTCGCTGGTATGCCGGCCGCGCCGAGGTCGTCAGCCGCAAAGACATCCCTCAGGATGCGGCCGGCATCGTGCAGTGGTGGCGGCGGATGAACGACGTCTATCGCGATCGGCGCGAAGGCATCAACCCCGGCTGGTATCGCTCGCTCTCCGACCTGGGCCCGGCGCGGCTGCGGGAACTGGGCGAAAAATACGGGGCCGACTACGTGATTACGGACGCCCAGCCGCCGCTTGCGCTGGAGCTGGTCAGTCCCCCGAATCCCTCCTATGCTGTGTATCGCCTGTCCCACCGGCCTTGAACGATTTCGACGACTCGTGTTTGCCCCTCCAGACGACGACTTGCCGGCCGATCCTCGGCTTCTGCGATGGCTGGCCGAGCGGCTCAACCGGCCGCTGCCCGGCAGCCTGGTCCAGGCGCGCTTTCAGCCCGAGTTGAGCTATGGGCGCTGATTTCGGTCCGACGCCCGGAGGTGCCCGGCGCAGCGGCCGTACTGATCTTGTTGTACCCCGGGCAGGAACGATCGCCGGGCGGCCAGCCGCAGTGGTGCCTACCGCTGACGTTGCGGCCGGATCACCTGCTCGACCATGCCGGCCAGATCAGTTTGCCCGGCGGCGCGATCGAGCCGCCCGAATCGAGCCAGCGCGCCGCCCTGCGCGAGCTGCACGAAGAATTGGGAGTGGCGGCCGAGGGAATCGAAGTGTTGGGCGAGCTGTCGCCGATCTATTTGTTCCGCAGCAACTTCCTGATCGAACCCTGGCTGGCCGCGAGTCGCGCTCGCCCGGCCTGGCGGCCGAACCTGGCCGAGGTCGCCGAACTGTTGGAAGTGCCGTTGGCGACACTCTGCCTGGCGTCGTCAACGCGGTTGCTCCAGCGCCGGCAGGGACCGCTGACACTGCACGCTCCGGCCTTCGTCTGGCGGCAATACGAGATTTGGGGAGCTACGGCCATGATTCTGGCCGAATTGGTGGCGCTGGTGGCCGAGTTCGTCCCCCAGTCCGGCCGCTGACGAGCGTGCCGAGTGTTCGCCGTAATTGCCCCCGGCGATCCGCCGCTGCTGCTTGGGAGGATTATGACGGTCGAGCTGCCCTCCGCCGTTTGCCGGCACTCTCTGCCCTGCACGCGCTGGGGGCAATGTCCACCCGGGGCTCACCCGGAACGGCAAAAAATGCCATGCTTTAGAGGCCGCTGTCCAAGGGGAGTTTCCATTGAGTGCGCTCACGTGCGAACGATTGGAGTCGACGGCAGCGCTGCGTGACCGCGCGGCGCAGTGGGACGACCTTTGGCTGCGGAGCGACGCGACTCTGCCGACCAGCCGGGCCGAACTTGTGGCCCAGTGGATCGAACATTTCGCGCCGCGTAGCCGCGCTGGGGCAATCGTCGTCCGCCGCGGCAATCAGATGATCGCGGCCTTGCCGCTGTTCGCCACAGGACCAAAGCGGTTTTCGCTCGGACGAATGCCCGGCAATGCCTGGTCGCCGGCCGGCGAATTGCTGCTCGATCCGCTGGCCGATCGCGCCGCTGCCTGCGATCGGATCGTGGACGGACTGCTGGATCTGAACCTGCCGATCGTCCTGTTCGACGGCGCGACCACGAGCGGGACTGCCGGGCGGCAGTTCGCGGCCGCGCTTGAGCGGCGCGCCGTCACCACGGTCGTCCGGCGGCGGTTTCTTGTCGAGCAGGTGGAAATCGCCGGCGACTGGCAGAGCTATCTGGCCAGCCGCGCGCGCAGTCACCGGCGGCAAATCCGCCGCGCGCAGGGCAAAGCCGAAGCGGTCGCAGCCCTGCGGCTGCGGATCCTCGATCCGCTGGCGCCCGGCGAAATCGCAAAATGGTTGCGACGGGGTCTGGAGATCGAAGATCGAGGCTGGAAAGGAGCCGCTGCCAGCTCCGTGCTCAAAGCCCCTGGCATGTTCGACTTCTACCTGGAACAAGCCCTGCGGTTGGCGGGTTGGGGACAACTGCGGCTGGTGTTTCTCGAATTGGACGGGCAGCCGATCGCCTTCGAATACGGCTGGTTGAGCAAGGGCGTCTACTTTTCGCCCAAGGTGGCCTACGACGAAGCGTTCGGCCAATTCAGCCCCGGCCAGTTGCTGCGGGCCGCATTGCTCGAACGGTTCCACGCCGGCGAGACCTGCCATACGGTCGATTATCTCGGACCTTCCAGCCGCGCAACGGCCGACTGGTCGACCCGCAGTTATCCAATCTCTCGCGTGGTCATCGCCATGAGTCCGGCCGGACGGACGGTGCTGGGCGCCTATGAAATGCTGCGGCCGCTGGTCAAGCGATTTCGTGGGCAGTCTGCGTCGACCGAGCAGGCGGCTGCCAGGCCCGTCGATGCGCAGCGGCCCACCGCCGACGATGAGTCCGTCGCGCCGGCCGCGGTTTGACGGTTCGCCGGCGCCGGGTGGCCGCTGTCGGGTCGGCTTTGCGGACCATCGCCGGCACACGGCCAAGCACCAGTCCGCACAGCGGACCCTACCGACTTTTGCCCTGCCCGGCAGTGCCGCAGGGCGATAAAATTCTCCGGGAGGGCCGGGCCCTCGGGGTTTGCTTGCCGGGGGCGCTTGCATTCCAGCCGTGTTTTTCCTGCGATTCAGGCCGTTCATGTCCGATTGGTGCTCAGACTGGCGTCCCCGGGCCGTGGTCTTCGATCTCGACGGCCTGATGTTCAACACCGAAGAGTTGTACCAGGACGTGGGGGGCGAGATGCTCCGCCGCCGCGGCAAGCTCTTCGAGCCGGAATTGCTCGACGCGATGATGGGCCGTCCAGCCCGGGTGTCGCTGCAAATCATGATCGACTGGCACTCGCTCGACGACACGGTCGAGGAGTTGGCCGTGGAGACGGAGCAAATCTTTGCCGGCATCCTGGCGGACCGGTTGGAATGCATGCCGGGCCTGCTGCGACTTGCTCGTGTCGCTGGAACGAAGCGGCATTCCCAAGGCCATCGCCACCAGCAGCGGGCCGCGACTTTGTGGCCAACGTGCTGGCCAAGTTCGATTTCTGCGCCGCGATTCCAGTTTGTCCTGACGTCCGAGGACATCGTCGACGGCAAGCCGCATCCGGAAATCTACCTGACCGCGGCCCGACGTTTTGGCGTGCCGCCGCACGATTTGCTGGTGCTCGAAGACAGCTACAACGGCTGCCAGGCGGCGATTCGAGCCGGCACTTTCGCCGTCGCCGTCCCGGCCGGACACAGCCGGCGTCACGATTTCAGCGGCGCGGCGCTCGAGATCGACACCCTGTCCGATCCTCGACTGTACGCAGTGCTGAAGATCGAACGAATCGCCGAATCTTGACGTGCCCGATGCCGACCGGTCAGGCGGCTTGCTCGTGGGCCGGCAATTGCTCTGCCAGCCGGCTTCGCGTGCGCGATCCGTCATGCGCCTGCTCGGCGAAACGGTGCAATCCCTCGCGCAGCATCGGCATTGGCATTTCCAAGCTGCGCCGGGCGCGGCGGCTGCTAAGCGATGTCTCGCTGAGCCAATCGGCCGGGTCGCCCGCGTCCACCAGGCCCATCGGGCTGCGGGGCGCCGGCAAGCCGGCCGCCGCGGCCATTTCGCAGGCCATGCGAAACGGACTGGTGCGCTCGGCGCCCGTTACGTGCAACAATCCCTGCAGGTTGAGTTGGCACGCGCGGTCGAGCAGTCCGGCCAGGTCAGCGGCCAGAATCGGCGTGGCGTAACGGCGCGCCATCCGGCGCAGCGGCCCCGCCGGTCGACAGCGATTGCCACAGGCTGCTCTGCCATCCCGGGATCGGTGCCCGCCGGAGCCCAGCCGTAGGCATGCGTGCGCACGACCAGCGCGATCGTATCGGCCAGCAGTTGTTCGATGGCCAGGGCGTACGCGGCGGCCGGATGACCCGAGCAGGTCGGCGCCGATTCGTCGTGAAACATCCGCGGCCCGGCAAACACAGCATCGGTCAACACGACCGTCAGCCGCGCAGCCTGCTGCCGGGCAAGATCCAGCAGCGCCGCGTGCCAGCGGCAGTTCGCCAGGCCAGGCCGGATCGGCCGCCGGCAGGTCCCAGGCGGAAGCCGACAGCGAGCCCGTGTGCAAAATCCAATCGGGTCGAAACTCGCTGGCCAACCCCGTCACGGCACCTGAGTCGCCGCAGCCGACGTGTTCGGTGGCGAAACCTTCGAACGTCACCAGGTGGCGCGAGCTGATGCCCAGCACCTCGTAGCGATCGGTCGATGCCAAGGCAACATTCGCGCCCACGATGGTATCGACCCCGACGACGAGCAGCTTTTCCATGATTGGCCTCCGATGCCTGGCCCTAGTAAGCGAAAGGTGGGTCGCCATGCTTGGCGCGAGTGCTGCGGGAAAAATAGGGCGGGGCGGATTGTAGTCGCGTGTCCGCGACGAGCCAAGGTGAATTCGCCTCCCGGGCAGCACGAGTCGGATAGGAACGAGAAACTGCCCAATCTTCGCAGCCTCGAACGGCCAGGGCCGTTGGGTCTTACCCGATTCGCCGGCCAGAACAGAACTCGCCCGCAGTGAATTCCCCGCAGTGAAATCCCCGCAGTGAATTCCCGGCTGGAAAAATCCCGGCTGGGGAAATCCCGGCTGGAGATCGCCTTCGTATTTACCGATTTGACGGGTGTTGATAGACTCCGCGCGGCTGGGACCTTGGCAGCCTGCTTGCAGCCCGATAAAGGGCGCGACGTCGGCGAAATCGCTGTTGTCACTCTTGATGGAGGAAGTCTTGAAGACATTGGGAATCGTGCAAGCGTGCCACGTGGCTCCTCCGGCACTCGACAAGATCGGTGAAGCTCGGCGGCAAGACGTTGTTGGAATGGGTCGTGCGCCGCGCGACGGACTGCCAGCGGTTGGACCGCGTCGTGGTCTTGCTCGGCGATACTGCCAGCGAACGCGAGCTAGCTCGGCTGACGCCGCCGGATGTGGACGTGTTCGTCGGATCGGAGCCGGACGCGCTGGCCCGCTTTGCGGCGATCGTCGCCCGGCACGCCCCCAGCGCCATCGTAAGAATCTGCGCCGACAATCCGTTTGTCGATGCCACGCTGATCGATCGCCTCGTTTCCACGGCCGACGCCCAGCCGCAGAGCGATTACATCAGCTATGCGTCGAGCGACGGTCAACCCTCGATCCTGTCGTCGCTGGGGCCATTCGCCGAATGGTGTTCGGCCAAAGCCATTGCCGATGCCGATCGGCTCGCCCGGGATCCTGAAGATCGCCAGGAAGTGACGCGCTATTTGTTCAGCCATCCCAAGCAATTTCAAGTGCGGCTGGTGCAACTGCCGCTGAACCTCGAGCGGAAGGATGTTCAACTGCGCGTCGACGGCTACGAAGACTGGGACCACATTCAAGTGATCTACGAAATGCTCGGACCGGAAGAATGGGATTTGAACCGCTTGGCCGGCCTGCTCGACCAGCAGCCCTTGCCGTGCAGCGCAAGCCGCTGGCGGGCACGAACCAATCGGTGGCCTGAACGAACCGGCGAAGCCGGCGGATCGCTGCACCGCCGAGCACTTCGCGATCGGGCCCCAAAGCCCTGCGTTGCAGCCACGATCGTTGGCGGGATTGAACTGGATTTCGCGGCCCCGGGGATGTTGCACCGATGGTAATGAGCCACTCCGATGTCGATTCGCATCCGTCGCCGGCCGGCTTGCAAGCCGTGCCGGGTATCGCCCGTTGCGGCACGAAAGATGCCGTGTCGGGCGCGGCCGCGCCGCCGGCGGGGCTCGCTGCGGGGGATCGTGTTCGAGATGACAAACGTCCTGTATGACGCCACGCTGTGGCGGCGCGATGTCGTCAGGTTGCTCGCGCGGCTGGGGATTCCGGCCTGTTATCCCACGTTCTTCGACCGTTGGGATCGCGAATATCTTGCCGACGTGCATTGCGGTTTCCGTCAATTCGAGGAAGCCTTTCAGGCCTTTCTGCTCTCGGCCGGCCTGTCGTGGGGGCAAATCGACGAAATCGAAGCTGCCAGCCGCGTCCGCCGCAAAGAACTGGAACGGGGCGGCCGCCCGCTGCCCGGCGTGACGGCCACGATTTGCAAGCTGACCCAACAGGGCTTGCCCCTTGCAGTGCTCACCGATTCGCCTTACCCGGCCGGCCGATTGGAAGCCGAATTGAGCAAGCTGGCGTTGGGCGGCTGCTTTCAAGCGGTGTTGTCATCGTTCGACCTGGAAGCCACCAAGCCGGCCGCGGCTTGCTATCAGGCCGCGATCGCGGCTCTGGACCTGCCGGCCGAAGAGTTGGCCTTCGTGGGCTGCGACCGCGAAAGCCTCGTTGGTGCCCAGGCCTGCGGCCTGCGTACGATCGCCGTGAATTGCCAGGACGACGTCGCGGCCGATGCCCGATTGTCGAGGTTCAGTGAGCTCTTGGACGTGGTCGAGTGCTGGTCCGCATTGCACGTAGCCGCATGATTGCTCCGGTCAAAGAAAACCGTCCCACCCGACGCCGCTCGCCGCTCCAGGCCGCGCGGCTGGCAGTCGCCGATGCCCTGCTCACGGAGCGTCGCCAACTGCGAACCGGGAGCCACAAGCACGTGCGCCGGGCCTGGCTCTTGGTCGGGTCGCTGATCGTGCTGGCAGTCGCTTACCTGCTGACAATCGATTGGTGGGTGATCGAAAAGTAGCGTTCGCTAGCAGTCACGCGAAGCAAGCTGGGCTGCCGATATAGTCTCTATCGGTTGCAAGAACGACCCGATCCTGACCTTTGGCCTGCCCGGGCAAGCTGCTATAAGTCGCCCGAATTTCCGAAAATGCGCGGCTCTCCGGTCCCCTTTGCCAAGAAGGCAAACGCCATGCAACGCCTGCTGCAATGCTTCGCGGTCATCGCCCTGACCAGTCTCTGTTTAGGCTGTCCGATGCCACAAACCGGACTCGACTACTGTGCCCCGACCGTCGATGCCAACGGCGTGCCGACCGGCGGCTTCAATATGCGCGCCGGCTCGGTGCTGGGTGGCATGCCCGGCGTGCCGGTCTATACAGGGCAGCCGACGCCGGCTCGGTCCCCAGGCGTTCCCACGCCAGCCGGCACTCCCACTCCGGCTGCTACGCCGACGGCTACCGGCGACGGCGCCGCGGCACTGCCCGTCAGCGCAACGCTGCCCGCGGCGGACGCGGAACTGGCTGAATAGCCCATTCATCCGGGCGACTGCAAAAAGGGGCAGGGGGGCCAGTGCGGCTCGTCAGCGATTCTCCGCCGCCGTCAATCGCTCTGCGATCGCCAACAGCCGGTTGTATTTCGCCAGCCGCTCGCTTCGCGTGATCGAGCCGATCTTGATCTGATCGGCGGCAACCGCCACGGCCAGGTCGGCGATCGTGGCGTCTTCCGTTTCGCCGCTGCGCGCGGAAACGACGATGGAAAAAGCGGCCGATCGGGCCAGCCGGATCGTCTGAAACGTCTCGGACAAGGTGCCGATCTGGTTGACCTTCACCAGCACGCTGTTGGCCGCTCGCAATTCGATTCCCCGGGCCAGCCGCTGCGGATTGGTCGTGAATAGATCGTCTCCCACAATTTGCACCCGCTGCCCCAACCGCGCCGTCAATTGCTGCCAGCCGCTCCAATCCTCTTCGGCCAGAGAGTCTTCCAGGCTGATAATAGGAAACGCTTCGACAAGCTCGGAAAGCTGGTCGATCATCTGGCTGCTCGTGAGCCGCAGCTCGCCGGTGGCAGCCAGGCGATAATGCGATCCGTCGAAGAAATGCGTGCTGGCCACGTCCAGCGCCAAGGCCACGTCGCGCCGGGTTCTAGCCGGGCCGCTTCGATCGCCCGCACGATGAATTCCACGGCCTGCCGATTGCTCGTCAAACGCGGCCCGTAGCCCCCTTCGTCGGCCACCAGGCGTCCTTCATACCCGGCCGCCGACAGCAATTCTCCCAAGCGGCGATAAACGCGCACGATCCATTCCAGCCCAACGGCATAGCACGGCGCCCCGACGGGCAAGATCAAGAAGTCCTGGAAATCGAGATTCCCTCCCGCGTGGAGTCCGCCGGAGATCATGTTCGTCATCGGCAGCGGCAGGGCCGGGGCGAAACGGCCGGCCGCGGTGCCAGCGTCGCTGGCCAACGAATTCGAATACAACGCGTTCAAGTGCTCGTAGAGCGGCCGCCCGGTGGCGGCAGCGCCGGCATGAGCCGCGGCCAGCGAAACGGCCAGCACCGCGTTGGCGCCCAGCCGCGTTTTGCCGGGCGTGCCGTCCAGCTCGAGCAAATGCTCGTCGATCGCGGCTTGCTCCGCCGGGTCTGCACCGACCAGCGCGGGAGCAATCGTCCGGTTGACGTTGGCGACGGCCTCGAGCACGCCGCGGCCGTCGTAGCGAGCCCTGTCGCCGTCGCGCAGCTCGAACGCCTCGGCGCGGCCCGTGCTGGCGCCGAAGGCGCGAAAGCCCGGCCCGCTAGCACGTCGTCAACGAATACCTCGACTTCCAACGTCGGATTGCCGCGGCTATCGAGCACCTCGCGGGCATGAATTTGGGAGACGCGGGCCAATCCAAAGCTCCTTCTGGCCGGGTAGGGGGCACGAATGACTCGGCGTGAATGACGCTCCGCGGGCACAAGACCGACGATCCCAAACCGGCCGCGACGCGGGTAATAAATCGGCCGCCGAGGGCTCTGGGAGGCCGGCTGCCCCCATGCTCTTGCCGCCGACAAATCGCTCTGCGTGGTCAGTAGCCTAACGCGCACCTGGGCACTGGACCCAGAGAGCGGCGCAAAAATGCCTTTGCGGCCTGGCCGCGGCACGCCTGCCACAGGTCAGAAAGTCAGCTCAAGGCCTGAAAACCACGGGGTTTTTGACCTTTACCGATCGGGGAGTTCTCGGCACAATACCGCCTCGAATTGGGTCGCCCGGCTCGTCGAGTCGGGCGATTTACCGGCCGACGAATTGCCCGTCGGCAGTGCCAGTCACGGATGACCGGCGTAGGAAACGAAGCAAGGAGCGCTCGAACGTGAAAACTTCTCGGATTCTCGCCGCCCTGGTGATCGGTCTGCTGGCTTTCAGCGCTACCGGTCTGCTGGCCCAGCAACCTCCTCAGCAACCTCCGCAACAGCCGCCGCAGCAGCCGCCTCAACAGGCCCCCCAGCGCCAGGCGATTCCCGGTGTGGGAAGCGGCGTCACCAACGGCCCCCCGCTGGTGGCCCTGGTCGACTTCGAACGCATGATGACGAATTACGTGCGATCGAAGTACGTTCGCGACCAGATCCGCAAGGACAAAGAAACCGCCGAAATGCAAATCCGCAAAGAATCGGCGGAGGTGGAAAAAGAAAAGGAAAAGCTCAAAGAGCTCAAGCCCAATTCGCGCGAATTCCGGCGCTGGAAGAACAGCTTGCCACGCGCGTCTCCGAAATCAACGTACGGGTTAAGATCCTGCAGCGAGACTTCCAGGAACGCGAGCAGCGATCGTTCTACCAGCTCTATGTCGAGATCGTGGACGAGGTCAAGCGTTACGCCGACGCCAAGGGCATTCAGCTCGTGATGCCGTATTCGAGCGAACCGGTCGATCCGAACGCACCCGAAACCATGCACCGCCAGTTGAGCAAGTCGTTCGTCTACTTGAACGGTCCGGACATCACGGAGCCGATTCTGCAAGAGCTGAACCGCCGCGCCGTACACACGGTAAAGGCGCCGGGCAACGCCCCGCCGAATAACACTCGGCTTAAGTAAGGGCCACCGCCGTGGTCCGCAATGGTGCGGACGCTGGCGTGACGGCCACGAGCCCCTTTCCGGTTCGGCACTCATCTCTTGTCGCTTCAGACCTTTTAGCTAACGATTGACCTCCTGGATGTACGCAATCCGTAAACAACGTACGCTCTCTGCGCCGGTCGCCATCGAAGGATTCGGCTTCTGGAGCGGCGCGACGTGCGCGTCGAGTTTCGACCGGCCGAGGCAGGCAGCGGCGTCGTGTTCGTCCGCCGCGACCTGCCGCGGGCACCGCGGATTCCGGCCCTGGTGGCCCACCGCATCGAGACCCCGCGCCGCACGACGCTGTCGGCCGCCGGCGGCAGCGTGGAGATGGTCGAGCACATCCTGGCGGCGCCTGGCCGGACCGCAGGTCGACAATTGCGAAATCTGGGTGAACGAGGCCGAAATGCCCGGCTGTGACGGATCGAGCCAGCCGTTCGTGGCACTGCTGGAATCGGCCGGCATCGTCGAGCAGGAGGCTTCGCGGCCGGTGCTCGTGGTGCGCAGCATCACGCGGCTTGGGCAACGACGACAGTTGGGTCGAGCGCCGGCCGAGCACCACCGGCGGCATGTCGGTCAAATTCCGTCTGGATTACGGCAGCGGCAACGCGATTGGCCGGCAGACGCTGCAATTGGCGATCACGCCCGACAGCTTTCGCCGCGAGCTGGCCGCCAGCCGTACGTTCATGCTGGAAGAAGAAGCCCAATGGCTGCTCGCCCGGGGCTTTGGCAAGCGGGCGACCTATCAAAATCTGCTCGTGTTCGACAAGGATGGCCCGATCCAGAACGAGCTGCGCTTTCGCGATGAATGCGTGCGTCACAAGGCGCTCGATCTGCTCGGCGACCTGGCCCTGACGGGTTGCGACATCGTCGGTCATGTGATCGCGCATCGCAGCGGGCATCGCCTGAACGCCGAGCTGGTGCGAGCCCTGCTCAACGAAGAAGAAATCGTCGAAGGCTGGAGGCGTTCCGCTTGACGCGGCGCGCGACAAGAAACCAACGGCATTGCCGCACCGCCCATTAGAGACACCGGATCCAGGCGAGTCGCACTTGGCCGAGGAGCAACCGATGGCAGGGTTCATTGCCGAAAACGTCTCGATCCATCCGCGAGCCGAAATCGACGCCGATGTCGAAATCGGGCCGTTCTGCGTCGTCGGGCCGGATGTCCGGATCGGCCGCGGCACGCGGCTGGAGAACAACGTCACGCTCATGGGCCACGTCACCATCGGCCAGCACAACCACATTTATCCCGGCGTGGTCATCGGCGGCGAACCGCAGGACATCAGCTACCGCGGCACCGACACGCAAGTCACGATCGGCGATCACAACCTGATCCGCGAAGGCGTGACGATCAATCGCGGCAGCGAAAAAGAAGACGGCATCACCGCCATCGGGAACCACAACTTCCTCATGGCCTGCTGCCACGTGGCCCACGACTGCAAACTGGGCAACCACATCGTGATCGCCAACGGCACGCTGTTGGGCGGGCACGTGCACGTCCACGATCATGCCTCGCTCTCCGGCGCCGTGGCCGTGCACCATTACGCCTCGATCGGCAGCTACAGCTTCGTCGGCGGCCTGAGCCGAGTGCTGCACGACGTGCCGCCGTTCATGCTGGTCGAGGGACATCCGGCCCGGCCGCGCTGCATCAACGTGGTCGCGCTGAAGCGCAATCAGTTCTCGCCCGAAGCCATCGAGTGCCTGTCCGAAGCGCATCGCCTGCTGTATCGAGCCAAGGTCGGACTGGATCATGCCCGCGAAATCCTCCGCGGCAACGACCAGCTCGTGCCCCAGGTCAATCATCTGCTCGCTTCATCCAGCAACAGCAGGAAGGCAAGCACGGCCGGGCACGCGAACGCAGGAGAGCCGCGTGAACAAGTTGCGTGTGGCAATCATAGGCGCGGGACACCTGGGCCGGATCCACGCCAAATTGCTGGCCGAGCGAAACGACGTGCTGCTGGTCGGCGTGGCCGATCCCGACCCGGAAGCACGCCGGCAGGTCGCCGCCGTGTGCGATGCGCCCGCCGTCGCCGACCATCGCGAGCTGCTCGAACAGGCCGATGCCGCGATCGTCGCCGCGCCCACCCGCTGGCATCACGAGATCGCCCTGGATGCCCTCAACCGCGGGCTGCACGCTGCTGGTGGAAAAACCGCTCGCCGCCAGCGTCCGCGAAGCCGACGAACTGGTCGCCGCGGCCCGGCATCGCGGCGTCGTCCTGCAGGTCGGGCACGTCGAACGGTTCAATCCGGCGCTGTTAGCAGTCCTGCCTCATTTGGCCGAACCGAAATTCATCGAGGCGGTGCGGGCCGGCCGTTTCACCGCCCGCAGCGTGGACATCGGCGTCGTGCTGGACCTGATGATCCACGACATCGACGTGATGCTGGCTTTGGTCGGGCGCTCGCGTTCGCAGCGTCTCGGCACTGGGCCGGTCGTTGCTCGGGCGTCACGAGGACGTGGCCCACGCTCGATTCGAGTTCGAAAACGGCTGCGTTGCGCAGCTCAGCGCCTCGCGGGTACACTTCGGACCGCCGCGGCGCGAAATGCACGTGTGGGCTGCGAGCGCCTCGGCGGACATCGATTTCGCCGCCGCCACCGCACGTCTGATGACTCCGACCGCCGCAGTGCTCCGCCACGAGATCGAAGTCGAGACCATGTCGCCGGCCGAGCGGCTGCAACTGCGCGATCAGCTCGGCCAGCAGCACCTGCGGGCAAGCGAGCTGACCGTTCCGCGGCGCAACGCTCTGGCCGATGAGCAGCAAGACTTCGTCGAGTGCGTTCGCACTGCGCCGCACGCCGCGCGTCAGCGGAGATGCCGGTCGCGATGCTTTGGTGATCGCCGAGCGCGTGCTGGCCGCCATGGAAGCCCAGACGTCCAGCGGTGATTCGGCCGCCGCCCCGCATTCCATCCTGCGGGGGCCGCACTGGCAGTTCATGCCCGATGCCGCGCGGGGCCGGGTCGCCGGTTAGCAACCTGTTGACACGTTCAACAGGCCGCGTCAATCGCAGGGATGCGATCCCAAAAGCAGCGACGCAGGGTCGTTCTATTGCGAGCCGCGAGGGGCCTTGTCCTGAGCCTGGCCAGGTCAAGCCAGGTCCCGATCCTCGAACAGCGCAAGTGCTACGAGCATGGCAATCGCCGTGTAAAGCACGCAATAAGCCAGCGCCCAGCCGAGATACAACAGTGGCACGGGCGTGCCGGCGGCGATCGGCGCGGAAATGTTCAAATGGTCGAGCACCGGCAGAACGGTGGCCAGCAAATGGCCGACGAACCGCACAATCTCGAACTTGCCGACCGACGAATTGACCAGCATCGGCACCAGGTGTCCGAGCACGTAGACCGACGTGCAAACGATCAGGTTGGCCAGCATGGAAAGTTTGGTCGCCAGGGCCACGCTGATCGCGGCAAAAATGACCGCCTCGAAGAAGGCCAGCACCAGCCCCGGAACGGTGCCGATCATTTCCCAGTAGCAAACCTGCCAGGTTGGCTCCTCTTTGGCGACTTCGCGGGCATCGTAAACCACCTTGTACGATACGGCGAACATCAGCCATAGCCCGAGCAACACGAAGAACAGCAAAACGGGCCAGAGGATGCCGGCAAATTTTCCCAGAATGAATTGCCGCCGCCGGACCGGCTTGGAGAGCAGCGTGAGCGCGGTCCGGCCCTCGATCTCTTCGGAGATCGAAACGCTGGCCGACCAGATGGCGATGAAGATCGCCGGCAGCATGATCGACGACAGGCCGGTATCCTTGAGCACCTTGACGTCTTCGCCGAACGTGTTGTAGGGAATGTACACGAACAACAAGATGAAAAACGACACGACGCCCAGCATCACGTAGAACAGCGGTTGGGACATCGACTCTTTCGAGGTCACGGCCGCGATGGCCGCGATTTTGGGCAGCGCCAGGCCGAATGCCAGGTAAACCAGGTACAGGCCCACCAGCGCGCCGCCCACCATAGGCACGATCCGCACTTCTGGATACTCGATGTCGGTGTGGATCAAGATCCGCAGGTTGGCCGGGCTCTCGCCGAGATTGGTGGCATCCCAGTTCTTGACGTCGACGTAGGCCTGAAAGATCGACTCGGTTGGGCCGGACTTGCGCCATTTTTTAACTTCGCCCGGAGCCAGCACAAACGACCCGTTCTGGGCAGCCCCTTTGGCCACAAACGTGCTCACCGTCAGCGGCTGATCGCTGCGCAGGTCAAACCCTTGCAACTCGCCGGGCCGAAAGGGGAGCGGAATCAAAAAATCCTTGGTCACGCCCGGCACCGTCACGTCTTCTTCGCGGTCGCCGACCACAGGAATCCGGCTCACGGCGCCGAGCAACGAACGGTAGGGGACCAGGGGCGTCGAGAGCAGAGTGAATGCACTGATGAAAATCACCGCAATCGAAAGCGGCAGCAAGATGGCCTCGCGGACCGTCATGCGAATAAAAGCGCCAAAACGGCGCGAAGCGGCCGCAGCCACCCCGTACAACAGCAAAAGCGCCACCAGTCCCGATGCCACGCCGACGCCCATCAGCCAGACGGGGGTCAGCCAGGTGGACAAGACGCCAAGCAGCAGCAAATCACCAGAAATCACGCGAATAAGCTCCCGTTCGAGAAAAACCAACCGGTTCGGTTGGCTGTGTTTACGCACCAGCAATGGCCGCGGTTCACGAAAAACGTTCGCGATCCAATACCCGAGCCCAGACTCTCCCATTCCTCAAGCCGAGACCTGACTCGTAAACCGCCGACATCCGCCCGACCGTCGATCAAAATGCGATCTCGAACGACGAAAACTGGCCCGTCGCCGGCCGCACGAGGACCTCGCCGTGCTCGATGAATCGCCCCATTTCTCCGGCGATTTTGGCGAGCAGATCGTCCAGCGCCCCGGGGGGGCCTTCCACGACGAGTTCTACAGTCCCGTCCGGCAAATTCCGCACGAATCCGGTCACGGGCAGCCGAGCCGCGATCGCCCGTGTCGTATAACGAAAACCGACCCCCTGCACGCGGCCCGAAAAGCGAACCTCGCGCCGCTGGGGCGGGTTCGTCGCTCCCTCCGAGCTTGTCGCCCGCTCGCGCACCATGGCCGAATCACCGGCTCCCGTTCGAGACTGCGAATTTCACACTATAGGATGGGCGGCGGCAGTTCGCCAGGGTCCTCCGGGCACTCTAACCGAATCGATACATGGGGAAATTCGGAATTCGAAACGGGGAATTCGAAACGGGGAACGCGGAAGGACGGACGCAGGCCCCGCCGGGCCCTTCGGACGCCGAAACTTGGGCCTCGCGAATCTTGCGATTCACAGCCCCTTGAACACCTTCTGGAACAGCGCGTTTTTTCGCGAGGTGACCGGCCCGTCGCTGCCATCGGCACGCAGGATGGCGTACATCATCTGATACTTCGCGTCGATGTCGTCGGCATAATGGACCAAGCAGCGCCTCGGGCGTCATGGGCGGCTTGGGCGAGCCCCATTCGGGCAGCCGCTGATGCGAAACGATGACGTGCTCCAGCCGCAGCAGGAGTTCCGGGTCGATTTTGCGCCCGGCCGCCGCCTCGCGGACGATGTCGCGGCCTTGCAGGATGTGGCCGATCAGATTGCCGGCCGCGGTGTACTCGGCCCCTTGCGGATGTTCCTCGATCTCGCGGAGCTTGCCGATATCGTGCAAGATTCCGCCGGCCACGACCAGCCCCTTATTCAGCCGCGGCTGCAAGTCGGGATAATATTCGTCGTACTTGTCGGCCAGATAGACGCAAGTGCGAGTGACGCTGAGCACGTGTTCCAAAAATCCGCCCACGAACGCGTGATGATTGTGCGTGGCGGCCGGCAGCGTGAGCAGGGCCTCGCGGTTGGCCTCGAGCAAGTCGACGGTCAGATCGCGCAAAGCGGCATCTTCGATCCGCTCGCGGGCGATGCCCACGAGCTCAGCAAACATCTGCTGGCGATCGAACCGCGTTTGCGGCAAACACATGGCCGGCGAAAAGCCGTCGGCCGCGTCGGCCGCGTTGACCGGACGGATTTTGCGGATCTCGAGCTGCGGGCCGAAGTTCGTGTCGCGATATACGGCCCGCATTTTGTAGAACGTGCCCACCTGCCACTGCTCGCGGCAGTCGACTCCCCAAGGCGAATCGTTCCAGATCGGAAAGCTGACCTCGCGGGCGTGATCGCGAAAGCCGACTTTGAAGTACGGCTTGCCGTCGCGCGTGGTGAGCTCTTCCTTGACGTTCATCAGCACGAACAGATCGGCCTCTTGGCCATGCTGCATCTCAGAAAGCAACGCGATGGACTTCGGGCGTGCGCCGCGGCTCGTGTCGGCCGGCGCGTCGAACAGGGGTTTTTGCTCGGTCACCATGGGGCGTCATTCTAACGCAGCCGGCGGACCAAAGTCCAAGGCCCGGCAGCGAGCGTCGCGAGCAGCCGGGGCCTGCCGCCCGCGGAATGCGTGCCGCCGCAATGGGAGCCCCGAGCCCCCCCGACGCGATTAAACCGTGGCCGGAGCCTTTGGGCCGCCGACAAGCGGCCAGCGATCCTTGGGCAGCAGTCCCAGGCCGACCAGCCCGATTTGAACCAGGATGGCGATCGCCAGGGCCTTGGCCACGCCTTCGGTAAAGCCGTAGGAGTGCAAGCCGGCGCCCAGCTCGTTGACGCCGAACCACGACCAGGCGGTGACGATGTTGCCGACCATCGCCAGGACGGCCAGGCCGCGGTCTTTGATCATGCCTCCCCAGCGGGCGTGCAAAACCAGCGCATTCCAGATCACGATGATCAGGGCCCCGTTTTCCTTGGGATCCCAGCCCCAGAACCGGCCCCAAGAGTCGTCCGCCCACAGGCCGCCCAGCACGGTGCCGAAGAAACTGAAGAACATCGCGAAGCAAACCGTGCCGTAGATCATGCGGGCCAGGATCTTGCTCATCGGCCGGTCGAGCGGGGAGTGAGCGTTCCCGCGACCACGTAGATGATGCCAAGCAACCCAGCCACGAACGTCGTCGCGTAGCCCAAGGTGACGCAGACCACGTGCGTGGCCAGCCAGAACTGCGTATCGAGCACCGCTTGCAGGACGGTGAACGTGTCTCCCTCGCCCGAGAGATAATGCGCGATCAGCAGCGTGGCAAACCCGGCCACACTGGCGATCAGGTTGCCGATTCCCAGGCGGAAAGTGGCCTCGAAAACAATGCCGAAGATCATGGCTGCCCAACCGATGAACAAGGCCGACGAATACAAATTCGTGACCGGCGGCCGGCCCGAGATATAGATGCGGGCCACCAGCCCCAGCGTGTGGACCGTAAAGGTCAGGACGAGCAGCCACAGCGCAGTGCGATTGAGCACCCTGCTGTAGCCCAGCCAGGCTGCGCAGGTGAGCACGAAAGCGACGATGTCCAGGATCCAAGCCCAAAAGAACGGTTCGGCATGGTTGAACAGCGATTCGAAGTCGGTCTTTTTGCTGTTCAAGTCCTGGGGCGGCTCCTTGGACAAACTTGCCCGGTATTCGCTGACCGCCTGATTGAATCCGGCCAGGTCGTGCTTGGCGTAATCCAGCAGCATGGTTTCCCAAGCCACCGTGGCCGGGCTGGCGGCGTGGCCTTGGGCCACGGCGAATTGCCCTCGAACCATACCCAACGCAAACGGTTGCCACTGATCGCCCGGCGAATCGGGGGGAATGACCCGCGGCACGGGACTCGATTCGAGCAGTTGCAATTGATCGCGGATGGCGAGTGCTTCGTCGCGGGTAAGGCCGGGCCGAATCTCCAGCGTCTGGAATGCCGTCATCAATTGAAAGCAAAGTCGCGTCTTCTTGTCGAGCTCGAGCAACTTCTTCTGATACGTCGTCAGCCGATGCAGATCCGTGTCGTGGGCCTTTTTCGCTTGTTCGTCCAGTTCCTTGAACTGCGGCCCAATGTCGGCCAGCGAATACAACGAACCCGATCGCTTCTCGCCGGCATCGTTGCCATCGGCTTGATCTTTGCCTTTAGGCTGTTCGCGTTTACTGAGTTGCAGCGCATTGAGCACTTCCGGGTTGTCGATCCGGATCACGCGCTGCTGAAACGCCACTTTCGGCTCGGCGATCAGATCCAATAGCCACCGCACCGCGGGCTGCTTCGTGCCGTCTGCGGCGATGTAGTATTGCTTGCCCGAGAGCATGCGCAGCGTATTGCGGGCCAGCGTATCGAACGGTTTGACGCGCCCCTCGTAGACGATTGGCAACTGGCCGAACTGGTAAAAATCGAACTCGCCGGAAACCGGTTTGGGCGCACGCGCCTGGTTGGCCAGCAGGGCTCCCAGCACGACCACCGCAGTAGCTGGTATCGCGTACGTCCGCCATGGGATCGGAGCCGGGCGGGCGGCCGCCGCGTTCTTGCGCTGCTTGCCCTTGCCCGACCCGGCCGAAACGGCACCGGCCCCGATGGAGCTGACTGCGGCTGTCGAGGGCTCGGACTCGCGCTGCTGAACGAAGCGGAGCAGCGTCATGCCGAACTGGACCGCCATGCCGACGACCACGATCATGCAACCCAAGTAGGGGATCATCCAGCCGGTGTTCTTGACGACCTGCAGAGTGGTCAGTTCGCGATTGCCGATCTTGTGATAGCCGCTCTGGTAGAAGGTCTCGCCCGCGTACCGCAAGGGATTGTTCATCCAGATGGGGACTTTGCGCTCGCCCTTGTTATCCGGATAGATCAGCTTCACGTCGGACGAGTAGTTTCGCGGCGTATCGGTGCCGACGTAATCGTCTTTGCGGACGTCGATCAATTGGACTGCATAGGGCTTGTAATTGCGCTTGAAGCGCAGCGAGAGCTCGTATTGCTTGCCGTCCAGATCGACCTTCTCGGGCGCCAGCTCCATGCTGACCAGGTAAACCCCGAGCGACTTGTGCGATTGCTTGTCGATCAGCCGGACGTAAGCCGAAGGGATGTCAACCTCTTTGCTGTTCTCGACGCCGTTGGCCCGGCGCATGTTTTCCGCGATCGCCTTCAAACCAATGCCGGCCGTGGCCAGATTGGGCTCGCGAGGCCCAGCCGCGCGGACGGTCGAATTCGGATAGTAGGCCAGCACTTCGACGTCGCAGGGCAGATACCGGCTGTCGATGCTCTTCTTGTCTTCCGCCGATTCGAGCAGAAACCGCTTGGGAATGACCGTCACGTCGTCTTCGGTCTTGTCGGCCGGGTCGATCACGGCCAGCTCCGTGGTGCGGATGTCCTCGGTGAAGTTCGTCGTTTCGCCCTCGGCGATTCGCATGATGCCTTCGGAATGCAGCGAATAAACGACCAGCTCGTTGGCGATCATCAGGCCCACGCCCGCGTGCAGCAGCACGATGCCGGCGCGTTTGCGAAATGCCAAGATGCAGCCTGTCAGCAGCACCAGGCTAACCGCCGTGGCCTTGGTGATCTGCAAGAGAATGCGCATTCCGGAAGGGTCGGGCGAGGCGGCCGAACCAAAATACAACAGCATCCACAGCACGCCGCCGATCACCACGGCCAAGGTGCCCAAACCCCAGCGCTGCCGCGGACGAGCGGGGTCGGCGTGCCACCATCCATATAAGATCGTCAGCCACAGCGCCCCCAGCGCGGCCTTGATGCCGGTCCACAGCAGGTCGGCCGTGGAATCCGAGACGCCCTCGGCCACGTCCTTGTCGGAGCCTCCCATGACGACCAGCCAGCCCAAGAGAGCACGCCAATCACGAGCACGGCCATTCCGGCAATCAGCCGGCTGCCTTGGGCCTGAATCTTGAACCGCACTCCGTGTGCCGCCAGCAAATTGGCGGCCATCAAGCCGCCGATCATGAAACCGCCCGGGAAATAAAACCCCCAACGATCGGCAATCGGCTCCATGCCGGGAAAAAAGACTTTGGGAAAGAAGATCTGCACCGGCACCCAGGCGATCGGGCAGCGGAAGTACAGATCCATCACCTCCCAGCTCTCTTTTTCGACCTGCGCCAAGGTGCCGAAAAAAATCAGCAGGATCGCCAGCGCAAACAGCGCTACGGTCAGCCGCAGCGATGCGATCGGCGCGAGCAGCATGTGCAGCACGTCGCCCGAGCGCGGTGTCGCCCGGGTGGCCGCGATCTGCGCTCTGGGAGTAGAGATCTCCGGCGGTGTTACTGGCCATCGCTATTTTCCCGGGGCCACTGGCGGAGCATTGCCGCCGGTTTGCAGTTTACCGACCAGGTCGACCAGCGTGGCCGACTGGCCGCCGCTTAGTCGGGCGGTCGAAGTTTCGCCGGCCAATTGCGCAGCGTCGATCGGCGCCAGGCCCAACTGGCCGCGCCAGCGGTTCACGTTGGCCAGCAGATAGGCCTGGGCGTCGCCGGGCGGCTTGACCAACGTGCTCACGGCCAATTCCAGAGTCTGGCCGGCCGCCGCAATGCGAAACGTCTCGTGGCGCATGCCCGCGCCCCCTTGGGCTCGCCAGTCGGCCGGCGGCGCATAGCGCGGCTCGTCCCCCTCGAAATGCACCGATTCGATGAACTTGCGAAATGCCTCCCGCTGCTCGGCGAGTGCCGCGGCCGGACCGCCCAGCTTGAAAAACCAGGCGCGGTCGTTTTGCGGCACGATCGCGGCCAGCATGCCGTCGGCTGCGGATCCGGCGGGCTCGGCATCGCGCGGCGGGGTGGCAGTCGCGCCGGCCGGTTGGGCGGCGGCCGTGCCGCCCGGCTCGGCACTGCCAGCGATGGCCACCAGGGTTGCCGTCGTGCCGTCGGCCAGCTTCACGCGGTTGGTGTTCTTGGCGATTTGGCTGCCGGTGATCGGCTCCAGTCCCATTTGGCCGCGCCAGCGATTGATATTCGAGAGCAGATACGCCTCGTCGTCGCCGGCCGGTTTGGCCAAGGTGCTGATCGCCAGTTCCAGCGGTTTGTCGGCCGACGGAATCAGGAAGGTTTCGTGCCTCAAGCCGGAAGGCCCTTGGGCCTGCCAATCGATCGGCGGATCGTAGCGCAACTGGTCGCCTTCGAAATGCACCGACAAGACGAACTTGCGAAATGCTTCTCCCCGGCCGTGCAGCGCTGCGGCGGGCCCGGTCAGCTTGAAGAACCAGGCCTGCGTGTCGTGCGGCACGATGGCCCCCAACATGGCGGCCCCCAACATGCCTTCGCTCTTGACGGGCGACGGCATGCTGGCGGCAATCGGCGGATTGCTCTTCGGCGCCCGATAATGCGCGATCTCGTCTTCGGGCTTGCAGCCGGCAACGGTCGCCAGCAACCCCGAAAGCACCAGCAGTGTCGAGAGCGAATATCGCAAGGCCTGAAACTCACTGGAACGGCTAAAGGAACAAAACGAAAAACAGCTTCGGCTTCCAATCCCTCTCCCTGCAGGGAGAGGGTAGGGTGAGGGTCTGCGAATCGCGGAAGATATTTTCCGTTCGCTTCTACGGGTTGTAACGCTTCCAGGCAAACCGACCGTACGGCCGCAATAGCCTCGGCCGGCAAGACGCAATCCACGGTCTGCCCGGGGCGGGGCGGTGGCAGAAGTCCGGGGCGAGAAATCGGCGGTGGGGCCCCAGGCAGGAATCAAGGCGCCACCGAGAAACCAAGGGTGCAAACCCACTATCCGATTATAGTGGCCGCCAAGCGAAAAAGTACAGGCGGGGCGGGGAGGCGGCCTACTTCGGCTCGGAAAGCAGGGACGCAATCGCCGCAAATTCGGAATTCGGAAGGCGGAATTCGGAACGATCGGCGAAAGGGTGGTTCGCGGCGGTCAAATGGCTGGGGAATGCCGCTTCAACTGCATGGCGACCGTCGCTCGTCGGCGGCACCAACCCGCAAAGCCCCCAAGCGCCGCGACGGCAAAGGCAAAGAAACAAATGACCCCCACCAACACCGGAATCTGGATCAATAGGTATTGCGCCAGTTCGTTCCCGTCGACTGGATCGGCAAAGATTTCGCCGATCGATTCGCTTTCCAACGCCAGCCAAATTGCTATGGCTGTCGTGGTTAGGAGTGCGCCGCGGAGCGTAAACTGCGGTCGCCCGCGTGATAGGATGCGGTGCGCAGCCCAAGCTGAGCCCGCCAACACCCCGGCGCAAGTCAACGCGTCGGCGATCAGCCAGCCGACATGCCAGGTGTAGGTGCGCACTGGCGGCTTGGCCAAGAGGGTAAATTCGTTTTCAGATAGTTCGACGCACGGCCACGGCCAGCCATAGGTAAAGAAGCTCCAGGAGTGCGTTATCGAGCCGCCGAGAAGCCCACCCTCGGCATGCAACTCGCTGAATGCCAGCGGCAAAGCCACCAGCAAAACCGCCACGCACATGGCTACGCGCTGACGCCGCGACCTGCCGATATCCGCGACGAATGGCGGAAGCTCAACGGCCACGATGAATGCCTCGGCACCCTGCGAATCATTTCGCCTGCTTGTCGTTCCGAATTCCGAATTCCGAATTCGATCCTCACATCAGCGATACACGCTGTTGAGCGTTTCGGTCCAGCCGACGACCGGCGTCTCGGGGCCGACGACGAAAATCTCGACCCGGCGATTCTTTTTCCGCGACGAGGCCGTGTCGTTGGGCGAGATCGGCTGGTACTGGGCAAAGCCGGCGACGCCCATGCGGTTTTCCGGCAAGCCGGCCTCGCGCAGCCGCTCCACCACCGACACGGCCCGGGCGGCGCTCAGGTGCCAGTTGTTCGGATACTTTTGCCGCGCCTCGCGACCCTTGATGCCCCGCCCGTCGGTGTGGCCCACGACCATGATCTTCAGGTCCCGGGCTTCAGGCGCCTGGAAGATGTCGGCAAATTCGCCCAGCATGCGCCGGGCAGACGGCGTCAGATCGGCTTCGCCGCTGTCGAAAAGCACGTCGGTGTCGAACTTGCTGATGCCGGTCTTGGGATCGTAGTGCAGGCTCGGATAGCGATCGGCCAGATCGGACAATCGGCCGCTGAGCGACAGCGGAATGGAGTTTGCCGCCCCCTGCATGCGCCGCCCGTAGCGGTCGTCCAGTTCGTCGTGCTCGCGTTTGAAGTTGGCCAGCTTCTGTTGCTGGCGGTGGCTGTGATCGTCCAGCTTGGCCAGATCTTCTTCGGCCCGGATCAACTGATCTTCGACGTTGCGGGAGTGGAGCTTGAGATTCTCGATCTCGGTTTGCTGCGCCGGGCCCGTTCAGCCAGCGAGCGATTCTGATTCTGCAAGCTGTCGTAGCGCAGTGCGGGGGACCATCGGGAACGCGGCCCAAGAGGAGCCGCCGCTGGCCGACGGCGCGCCAGCCCGTCGCGAGGACGAGCGAACCCAGAGCGGCGAGCAATCCCCAGGCGGGGAGCAATCGCAGCGTGCCGAGCCGGCGCCCCAAAGGGTGCATCGGCCGGCTGCGATCCGCGCCGGCTCCAGGCTCGATAGACAACGCCCACATGATTCGACTCCTTTCGAATCCGCTTATTCCTCGGCCGCGGCGCCGTGTTATTGGGCCATGTCGTTGGGCCGTGTTACCGGGCCGTGCCATTGGGCCGTGTTAACCGCGCCGCGTTACTTTTCGAACCAGCTCAAGATCGCGTCCATCAGCGCGCTGTTGACTTCGTACGTGCCGCCCCAACTCCACATGTTGCGCATCAGGTCGTACATCATCATGCCCGACAGAATCAAGAACAGCAGGATGATCGACATGAAGGCGATGGTCCAGCCGGGAAAGACCATTTCGGGAGCCGACGACATGGCGGCCATTTGCGTGCGCAGGGCGCCAGTCCCGGCGCGGCCCCCAGATCGCCCACGCCGCCGCCCAGCGGTTCGCCAAAATCCTCGTCGAGCGCCGTCACTCCGGACATCCCGGCGGCCGAACCGAGCATGGTGGCCGCCGACTCGTCGAATTCGGAATCGGCATCGAGCGCGATGACTTGCGATCCGCTGTCGGATTCCTCGCCGCCGGTTTCTTCCAGCGGCGTGAGCAGGAAGTCGTCGTCGGCCTTGAGCTGCGTGGCGGCATCCGGATCGCCGGCCTGCTCTTCCAGCGAGATCATGTCGTCTTCGCCCAGTTCGAGCGATTCGACCACCGATCCGCCGAGCTGCAAGTCGGACGTTTCCAGCGACAAGCCGCTATCGGTCGGATCGAGCAGCGAAATGCCGCTGTCGCTCGCCGAGCGTGTCACATCACTGCCGGGGCCGCTGCCGCCCAGCACCAGCTCGCCGTCGTCGTCGTCGCCGGACAAGTCCAGAGCCGATCCGCCGCCGTGGCTGCTGGGAGTCGACGTGCGGGCTTCTTCGCCTAGCGACAATTGTTGATCTTCGAGCGTGAGATCCTCTTTGCCCGACAGCCGCAGGGCATCGGAGCCGAGCGAAATTCCGCTGGCCACGCCGCTGTCGGCAGGACTGGCCAGATCGAGGTCCAAGGCATCCAGATCGTCGAACTTGGCGCTCAGCCCGGAGCCCGACTTGAGAACGTCCGATGGCGAAACCAACTGCACGTCGCTTTGCGTCGTGACGTCGATCGGCAGGTCGCTGCCGCCCTTGGCCCCCGGCTGGGCGATCTGAATGTCGCTCTCCGGCGAACTGGGCGCATTGGACTTGCCGATCACGGTGCTGGAAGTGCTCGGACCGGCCGGCCCCATTTCCACTTCGCTGAGCAGGATCGAATCGAGATTCTCGTCGAGTTCGGCAAATTCCGGCGCGGCTTGTTCGGCGGCGCCGCCCGCCTCGCGCTCGGCAATCAGTCGCTCGATCTCTTCGACCTTGAATTTCCAAACGCCCCCGTCGCGCACCGCGTACACCTCGCGGCGGTCGCGCATGGCGTTGAGTTGCTCGGTCGTTACGCCGAGTGCTTGGGCGGCTTCTTCCAATTCGTAAAGCTTACGGGCCATCAAAACTCCTCAACCGGACGCTTGCGGTCCGGGCCAGGCAATACCGGCGGGCGTGTTTCAGCCGCGCACGCCGGATACCTGGGACGGGTCACGTCATCGTTGTTGCATCAGCGAGCGAATTTCCCGCGGCAGGGGATTCGTGCCATTAAACTGTTCCATCTGCAAGTCCCAGTGAAAGTTACGCACGCTCTTCAGCGTCACCTCGCCGCTGGCGTCCAGATGGTACACGCTCATTACGTGCAACTCCGGGTCGATCACCAGCAATTGCTGGCGATTCTCTCCCAAAGCCGTAACGAGGGTCACCAACTGGCTCGACCCGCTGACGGGCGACGGCCCCACGCGCACCGCAAAGACCGCGTCCGGGCGGACCGTCACGGCAAGACTTGCAATTAAAAGACCTGCAGACACAAGGATGCCCGCCGCCGCAATTCTCATAAGTCACCTGTTAACTTCGAGCTGCGGAAATTGAGGCACCTGAATTCATTCTAAAAGCCGCAATTTCCAATTCAAGCATTTCCGGGCCGCCGGCGCGGAGATTGGCCTGCCGCGCAAGATAAGGGGTTGCGGAGTGTAATGATCGTCCGAATTGCCGGCAAGGGCAGCCCGAGAGCCTGCTTGCGGCCGTTTGAGGCCGGCTGAAACCGGCGGCGGATGGCAACGAATATCCGGCCTTTGTCCGCCAGAACCACCTGCCAAAGCCCGCAGTGCCGCAGCCAGGATGCTCGCGAGATGGGCCGGACATGCCTAGAATGACCGGCGAACCGCTGCGATTTTCGGCCCTAAGGCCTGTTTGCTGTGGCCCGCATCATCACCCAAACCATGACCGCTGCGTGGTTTAGCCGGCTGAGGAAACAGGGGATTGGCTCCAAGCGAAAGTGTGGTTTTCTCGACAGACCTGCGCTGCCGCGCATGCCTGCCCCCGTTTTTCGACTGGCTGATTGGCGCTGAGGATCCCCTGACCCGAACGAGGACCGCCCGATGTTTCGAGTGACCCGCGAGATCGACTTCTGTTACGGGCATCGCTTGCTGAACTATGCCGGCAAGTGCCGCTATTTGCACGGCCACAACGGCCGGGCCGTGATTGTCATCGAGTCGGAAAAGCTCGACAACCGCGGAATGGTGCTCGATTTTTCCGACATCAAGCACGTCGTCAGCCAGTGGATCGAAGACAACCTCGACCATCGCATGATCCTGCACCGCGCCGATCCGGCTCGTGAAATGCTGGAAAAGCTGGGGGAACCGATGTACCTGGTCGACGAGAACCCCACGGCAGAAAACATCGCCCGGCTGATCTTCCAGTACACCGCGTCGCAAGGCTTCCCGATCGTTGAAGCCCACCTGTGGGAAACTCCTCGCTGCTTCGCCACGTATCGGCCGAGCAGCTAGCGGCCGATTGCAGCAGGGGCTTGGCTCCGAGAGAACGCAC
Source organism: uncultured Planctomycetia bacterium (assembly GCA_963699445.1). Taxonomy (GTDB): domain Bacteria; phylum Planctomycetota; class Planctomycetia; order Pirellulales; family PALSA-1355; genus CAWCAX01. Next base: position 284,332 of record CAVOTX010000005.1, on the reverse strand, counting down.
GGGCTTTTCGGCAGATCTGCGCCGGCGGGAGGTGCCTGTCCCGTTTTTCAACGGCCTGCTCGCGAGCCATGCAGTAGGTCAAAAAAACAGCCCGGGAGGCCTGCGCGAGCAGACCATCACCGGGCCGTTAGTCCCCCCTGGGCTGTGCGTGTCGCGACGGTAGAAGTATCGACGCTGGCCGAACGCCGACTTTGGCAAACCTTGCCGGTTAAGCGAAACATGCCGATCGGGGGGCAGGCGACAGCACGGGGCAAGGCACCGGCGGCCGCCGGCTATCCACACTTCTCCAGTCCCCCTGATTTCCGAATTCCGATTTCCGTATTCCGAATTCGATTGGCATTACGCATTGCCGAGGTCTGCCCTACCCTGATTGGCCCGGTTTGCTTTATAAACTCGGCCGATTAGGCCGATTCTGAGGGCAGGCGCGGCTTCCGCAGTGCGCAGGTCTCGGTTCAGCCAGGATCGGATTCGCGGACGGTTTCGTCGTGCTCGCGCCGGGCTGGCTCCGCCCGCACCGTGCCAGGCGACCGGCGTCCGCCGCAGCGCGGGATCGAGTCGAACATTGCTTTTTCATCCCAAAGGTCAAGCGGCATGCGCCGTCGCGGAGGTTCGTCACCCGCCGCTGGCATTCGGCTGTTTCCCTTGCTGTCGGTCTTGATTTGCACGACCGGCGCTTTGGTAACGCTGCTGATCGGTTTTGCGCACCAGGGGCAACAGGCGCTGGACGCCGCGGCTCAAGAGAGCGGCGCCGACGAGAACAATCGCGATGCGTTGCAGTGGCGCATCAGCCAGCTCCAAGGGTCGCGCGACAAGACTGAGGCCGAATTGAACGGCGCGCGGCTCGAGCTAAGTCATTTCGAAGATCACTTGCGCCGGCTGCGCGAGCGGGGCGAACAATTGCGCCGCGCCGCCGCCGAACTGGCGCGTCTGGAGCCCGAGAAACGCAACCAGGAGCAAGCGGCGGCCGAGGAACTGGGACGCCTGCGCGGAAAATTGGCCGCCGCCCAGCAGGCGGTCGTCGATGCCCAGCGCGACGCGGCCGGCAAACCGGTCAAGTATTCAGTCGTCCCCTATGAGGGCCCGTTTCGCACGAACCGCCGGCCGATCTATCTGGAGTGTCGCCAGGACGGAATCGTGCTGCAGCCGGAAGGCATCGTTTTCAGCGATGCGGATTTTCAAGGGCCGATGGGACCCGGGAACCCGCTGGCCGCTGCGCTGCGCCGCGGCGCGAGTACCTGGCAGCGGCCGACCCCGACTCGTTCGAAAAGAAGGAGCCCTATCCGCTGCTGCTCGTCCGACCGGATGCGATCCCGGCCTATTACGCGGCACAAGGTGCCCTGCAGTCGTGGGGATCCCAATTCGGCTACGAGTTGGTCGGCGCCGACTGGCAACTCGACTATCCCGAGCCCGATCCGCAAATGGCCATTGTGATGCACAATGCGATCGCCGAGGCCCGCCTGCGGCAACAGCAATTGATTGCCGCGGCACCCGAGGAGTTCCGCAAAGAGAAGACGTCCTTTCACGTCAAGCCGAACGGCGGCGGCATCGAGCCGGATCCCGCCTCACGATCCGGCGCAACCGCGGCAACAACCCCTATAAAGAGCGTGGCCCAGTCCGGCGGAAAATCCGCCGGCGGCGGAGCCGGCAATTCGTCCAGCGGCAGCGCCGGCAGCGGGCCGGGCGGCAGTGGCAACTCTGCCGGCGCCGATCCAAACGCCGCCGCACTCGCGGCCGGTGGTCCTAATGGCGCCGGCGGCGGTAGCCTGCCGGCCGGCGGATCCGCAGCCGGGCAGCAACCCGGCGCCGGCAATGGCCCCGGCGCCGCTCTTGCCGGTGGAAACGGCTCGGCAGGGTCCGGCGGGCCCGGAAGCAATACGCTGGCAGGCGGACAGGGCGGAGGTGGGCTCGCGGCCGGTGGCCCTTACGGCGCCGGCGGCGGGAACGCGCCAGCGGGCGGATCCGCAGCCGGGCAGCAACCCGGCGCCGGCAATGGCCCCGGCGCCGCTCTTGCCGGTGGAAACGGCTCGGCAGGGTCCGGCGGCCCCGGAAGCAATACGCTGGCAGGCGGACAGGGCGGCAGTGGCCTCGCGGCCGGTGGCCCCAATGGCGCCGGCGGCGGGAACGCGCCAGCGGGCGGATCCGCAGCCGGGCAGCAACCCGGCGCCGGCAATGGCCCCGGCGGCGCTCTCGGCGGTGGAAACGGCAACGCAGGGTCCGGCGGACCCGGAACCAATACAATGGCAGGCGGACAGGGCGGCGGAAGCGGACTGGGCAGCGGCGGTCCAGGCAGCAGTCTGCTCGCCGGCGGCCCCTACGGCGCCGGTGGCGGCAACGCGCTGACACCGGGATCCGGCAGCGGGCAGCAACCAGGCACCGGCAATGGCCAGGGTGGCACGCAGAGCGGCCAGGGCGGCGGAAACCCAGATGGCAGCAACGGTGGACCAGGAAGCAATTTGCTGGCCGGTGGCGGGTTCACAACCGGCAGCCTCTTCGGTGCGGGCGGTGGAAATGCGCTGACGCCTGGATCCGGCGGCGGGCAGCCACCCGGCGCCGGCAATGGCTTGGGTGGCTCGCAGGGCGGCGGAAACCCAGACGGCAGCAACGGCGGGCCAGGAAGCAATCTGCTGGCCGGTGGCCCTTATGGCGAGGCCGGTGGCGGTTTCGCAGCCGGTGGCCCTTACGGTGCGGGCAGCGGAAACGGCTTCGGGGGCACGCTGGGCGGCGGAAACGGCTATGCCGGAGGCACTGGAGACGGAAGCAACTCGCCGGCAAGCCCGCCGGTGTGGCAGCGCCTTCGCAGCCGGTACCGCCCCTGGCGCTGCCAACGGCAACTCGTTGACGGGCGGATCGGGCTCGCAACAACAGGGCAGCGCAAACACACCCGGTGGCATTCTCGGCGCTGCAAACGGCTACGCCGGAACCGGTGCCCCAAATAGCAATACGTTCGCGGGCGGCCCAGGTGGCGGCGGGCAACCAGGCAACGGAACCGGCGGCAACCCGGGGGGCGGCTTCGCCGGCGGAAACAACGCCGGTGGCGGTGGTGGAAACGCAGCACCCGGTAGTGCGGCGCCCGGCTCGGCAGCCGCGCCGCGGGAAATTCCCCCGGTGCCGGAGGCAACGGAAACGGCAATGGAAATGGAAAAGGTTCGGCAACGGGCGGCTCCGCCGGCAACCGCGCGGCCGGCGGCAATGCTGCCGGTGGCGGCGGCGGCAATTCGTCAGGTGGAAGCAACTCTTCCGGCGGCGGCGGCAACTCGTCGGGCGGTGGTACTGCGAACCAGGGAACCGGCACCGGCACAGACAGCCAGGACACCGACCCGGCCGACAACGGCGACCCCAACGGCGGCGCAACCCTCCGCTCGCCGCGGCCGCAGGAACCAATGGCGCCAATGCGCCAGGCGGCAACGGTCCCTCGGCCGGTGGCATGGGCACCGCCCAAGGGTCCGGCAATAGCATGACCGGCAGCACGGGCAGCAACGGAGGCGCGGCGGCGCCAGCGGCGGACTCTCGGGCGCCAACGGGCCTGCCTCAGCCGGCAGCGGCGGACAGGCGGGCAACGCACCCGGAGCGGGCGGCGCAAACGGCCCGTCGGCCAACGGAATCGGCCTGATCAATGGCAACCCCGACGCGAATTTGCGCGGCACGCAGGGGGGCAAGGCCACGCCGGTGCCGCAGTTGTCCGGACTGCCGACCGGCGGCGACGGCAGCTCAAGCCAAAATCCGGGCACGCAAAACAGCAGTCCGCAAGGCGGAGGATCGCAAAGCGGCAGTTCGCAAAGCAGCAACTCGCAGAGCAGCAGTTCGCAAAGCAATAGCTCACAAAGTGGCGGGTCGCAAAGCGGCGGCTCTCCGGGCGGGCAGTCCGGATCCGGCGGTCCGGCCCAGGATCTCTCGATGCAGCCGCAGCAACAGCAGACCGTGGGCCTGCCGATGCCCTCGTTCAACATCCAAAAGGGCCAGCGCCAGCCCGATAGCCTGGCCAAGTCTCGCGGCAAAGATTGGGCCCTGCCCGACGCTTCGCACAGTTCGGTGCCGGTGAGTCGACCGGTGGTCATTGAATGCCGCGGAGATCGGTTGGTGATCCTTTCGGACGACGGCAAGAGCATCTCAAAGGAGATTCCGCTGGCCGCAAAAACGGGCGATTCGGTCGACGAGCTGCGGACGGCGGTCTGGGCGCACATGAAGAACTGGGGAGCGGCCGGCAAAGGCCTGTACTGGAAGCCGACGCTTTCGGTGCGTGTCGCGCCCGACGGCCGCGCGGTTCGACGAGTTGCAAGCCCTGTTGGCCGGCAGCGGCCTGGATCTGCACGAGAGCACGCGCACGGCCGCGCCGCCTCCGCCTCCCAAGAAACGCTGGTGGAAATAACGAACATGGCACGACACGACGCGGTGGAAACGGAATCGGGCGGCAATGTGCCGCTGGTCGGCGTGGTGACCAGCATTGCCGGCATCCTGCTCGTCCTGGTGACCGTCGTTGCCGACCGTGCCTGGCAGAGCGCGTCGCTGCTGGCCAACGAGAATGTCGATCTGGCCGCCACCCGCCAGGCGGCGCAATCGCTCGAGGCAGAAGTCAATCGCCTGGCCGCCGAAACCAATACAGTCCACGCCGAGGCCGCCGTGCGCCGCATGGAGCGCGACCGGTTGGCCACCATGCTGGCCGCGGCCGACGCCGAGCTGGCCGCGCGGCGCGGCGGACTCGACGCCGAAGGGCGCAAACAATTCGACCTCGAGCGCGATCTGGCCCAGGCCCGGGCCAATCTGGAACAGTTGGAAAAACAACGCAAGGAGGCCGCGGACACGCCCAGCAAGACGGTCAAAGTCGAAAGCTTTCCCACGCCGCTCAGCCGGCCGGTCGACAGCAAGGAAGTCCACTTCCAACTCAAGAACGGACATCTAGCATACGTACCGATGAACGAGTTTCTGGCACAGGTCAGCGAACTGGTGCGCGAGAAGCAATGGAAGCTGAAAGACTCGGGGGAATTCACCGATACCTTCGGCCCTGTCGATGGATTCACGGTCCGCTTTACCGTGGTCCGCGAGGAAATTCCCTGGGAAGAGGCCGTCCACAGCGGGCATGGCGGGGCGACCATTGCCTTGGACCACGCCGAATTCCTGCCCTCGACCTCTCAGTTGGGCGAACCGATCCAGGAAGCACTGACCAGCAAGTCGGCGTTCCGCGGCCGACTGGACGATCTGAATCCCAAGCGGCACGACGGTCACCGTCTGGGTCTATCCGGACAGTTTCGGCGACTTCCGCTACATCCGCAAACAGCTCTACGATCGCGGATTCACCGTCGCCGGCCGGCCACTCGCGGAAGGCATGAACATCGGCGGCTCGCGGCACGGCAGCAAGTCGGCCGTCGAGTAAAAATGCCCGCCACTCACGCCGCCTGCGTGACCGCGACGATTCCCGTTTCCAGCGCAGGCGCAATGCGATCCAGCTCGTCGAGCGTGATCGACAAGGGGGGCACGATCACCAGCACGTTGCCCAAAGGCCGGGCCAGCACACCTTGCCCGCGGGCCCAGCGGCAAACTTCGATCCCCGCGTTTCGCACCACGGATAGGGCTCTCGCGTCGCCCGGTCGCGCACCAACTCGATGCCGGCAAGCATGCCGCACTGACGCACGTCGCCCACATGCGGCAGCCCGGCAATCCGCCGCAGGTGCTCGGCCAGGCGGTCGATCTTGGGGGGCAGCCGGATGAGCGTCTGTTCTTCGTCGAACACGTCGAGCGAAGCCAATGCCACCGCGGCTCCCAGCGGGTTGCCGCCGTACGTGTGACCATGAAAGAACGTTCTGCCCTCGGCATAGCTGCCCAGAAAGGCCCGCCAGACTTCGTCGGTGGTCAGCGTGGCGGCCAGCGGCAGGTAGCCGCCGGTCAATCCCTTGGCCAGGCAGAGAAAGTCGGGCGTGACCCCCTCTTGCTCGCAGGCGAACATGCGTGCCCGTGCGGCCGAAGCCCACCGCTACCTCATCGGCAATCAGCAGCACGTCGTAGCGGCGGCAGATTTCGGCCGCGCCGCGGAGATAGCCGGGCGGATGCACGAGCATGCCCGCCGCCGCACTGCACCAGCGGCTCGATGACCAGCGCCGCCAGCCGCCGATGATGCTGCGGCCAGCACGGCCGTTCGAGCGCCGACAGGTAGTGGTCCAGCACCGTTCGGCCGTCACTCCGGCGGCAAACGATACATGTCCGGCGGCGGCAATTCGGACGACTTCGAACAACAGCGGCTCGAACAGCGCGTGGAACCGCTCGACGCCGCCGACGCTCACGCTGCCCAGCGTGTCGCCGTGGTATGCATCGGCAAGGGCCAGCGTAGCTGGTTTTTTCCGGCCTTGGCTGCGGGCGCTGCTGCCAGTATTGAAAGGCCATCTTCAAGGCCGCTTCGACGGCCGTCGCCCCGTCGTCCGAGAAGAACACGTGCTGGCCAGCCCCGCCGGCGCCAGTTCCGTCAGCCGTTTGGCCAGGCGGATCGTCGTCGGATTCGACGAGCCCAACAGCGTGACGTGGGCCACGCGATCGAGCTGCTCGCGCAAGGCGGCGTCGAGCCGCGGATGCCGGTGCCCGTGGACGTTGCACCACAGGCTGCTGACCGCGTCGAGTATTGCGCGTCCCTGGATGTCCACGAGCGGTGCAGCCCTGGCCGCGTTCGAGGATCAGCGGCTCGTACTCGGCCATCTGAGTGAACGCGTGCCAGACGATCTCGCGATCCCAGCGTCGAGTTCGTCGCGAGAGGGTTGCGTCACGGCAGGCCACACGGTCCGTCGCCGGGTTACGGCGGAGGCAGGATCAAGGTGCGATCGAAGGCTGCCTTGCGGATCGTGCTAACCCTCACCCTACCCTGTCCCTACAGGGAGAGGAGTTGGCGGCGGTCAACATTCTTCCTTCGATCCTGGGCAACGCGGAGAACGTCCCGGTAGATTCTGCCGCCCTGTCGCCGAGCATGCAAGGGAGTCGGGCGGACGGCTGCATTTTGCACAGCCGTCACGAGCCTGGATCGACGTCGGCATCCGTTCGAAAAGCAGGGCGGCGACGGCGGCGCTGCCCGGGCGCGAGACTGCTAGCGGCTCGCTTGCGTGACCTCGGCAGCGTAGCGACTGGGAGTCGCCTGGAATCGCAAGAGCGATTCCTCGCTGGAGAACAGATAGATCCGGTTCTGGTAGAACAGCCCGTGCTTGCGCGAGCCGGGCACGGCCTGCCGCCATCGAGCGCCAACACCGGGTCGTTGCCCTGCATCACAGGACTAAATGCGTCGGGGTTGGCCAGGAATCGCTGCTGGGCTTCCTGGCTGACGAATTTGTAGACCCGGCCGCGGTGAATGGCCCCGAAGTGGACGTCCCCTTTCAGCCAGCGCTTCTGGTCGACCAGCGTGACGCAACAATAGCCGTCGAGTGCATCGCCGGGCCCGGCAGGCGCCGCGGCAGCCGGCGGCTGCATACCTGCCGTGGCTGCGGAATAGCCCGGCGCGGCGACCGGAGGTTGCCCCGCCTGGCCGCCCTGCCCGTAACTGATTTGGCTATTCTCCACCGGGCCGCTGATACGATGGCGGTGCGGTTTGGACGCCACCGGGCGGAATCGATGCTTGCGGTTGCATAGCCGTAGCGGCAGCAGCCGCGGGCAGCGCGTAGGCTGCGTTGGGCGACGCTGGCGGTTCCGGGTTCTGCACCGCGGCCGGCGCCGTGGAAACTTGCACGGCACCGTACGGGTTGTGCGGAGCCGTTGCCCGAGTGGCACCCCCGGCCGAGCCCTGCGCCATCTGACGCTTGTACGCGTCGGCAGCCTGATTCATCTGCGCGATATATTGTTGCGGTTTGGGCGGACTGGGAATGGCCGCGATCAACCGGCCGCTGGGCGTAACGATGACGTCCGTCGGCAACGTGGTGACCTGGTAAATGCGCGCGGTTGCCCGTGAGTCGTCGGCGTTCAACTTCACCAGGACGAAATTCGCGTCTAGGGCCGGACCGGTTTCCGGCTGGGCAAACACGTTCTTATCCATGTTCATGCAGGGCTGGCACCACGGAGCCCAAAAGTGAATCAGCACCAGGCGATTGGTTTTGGCGGCCAATTGCTGGGCCGTTTCCAGAGTGGGCTGCCAATGAATCTCGTCTTGCGCTTGGCCGAAGCGGCCAACAGGGCAACGAGACAAACGAACCAGCTAGCTTGGCGCCATGATTTCCTGCCCATTCAAGGCTGGGCCACCGACGACTGGGCCCAAATGGAGGCTCGGGTCAAAGTAGATTCCCTGGTCCAGTTCTATCGGCCAGGGAAGGGTTGTGGATGTGGCAAAAAATAACGGTTGCGAGGAAAATGCCGATTTTCCGACTTCGGCATGCTCCAGGGGGACGTGGCTTCAAGTGAACCGCCCCGGAATTCTGGGACCTTGAGTTTCCGAAGCGCAAGAACAGCTGAGGTGCAGCCGCCGCCCGGCAAGATCGCGCTTGCGAAAAAGTCTCGTCAGACGTTAGAATCTATCAAGTCGACGCTTGACACGTGTCGATGGATAACTAAGATGTCCGTAGTTACGTTCTGCCAAGCAGGCAGACGCCACCGCCCAAATACTGGATCTTTTTGGGCGATTCCCAGTGCTGCAAGAAACGGTCGCTTGATCTCAAGGGCGTTCCGGTTATTGCGGATGAACTGTGGGAAGCCAGAAGCTTCTCGACTTCCTGCTGTATGTCACCCAAGCGACCGCGGTGTTGAACGGCTGTGCAGCCAACGACTGTGCAACCGGCGGACGTACAGGTGGCGACGGTGCAAGGCGGCCGCTTTGTTTGCGGCTGCTGTTTGGATTGGCTGCCCTTGAGGGGTGAATTGCACCTCGCTGGCGGTCAGGCTAAACCACTCGGCTGTAGGTCGAATAGCCTCGCAGTAAATCCGTCTCACAGGTTGTCGACCTGTCGGGGCGCTTCGAGGACCGGGAGGTTTCCTGGGCGTGCTGCTTGTGAGCGGCCTCGTGTAGGTTGTCACGATTTTCCGTCCGGCGGACGGAAAGGTGTTTTCTTTTTTCCGTCAGCAGACGGGAATTACTCTAGCTGGACTGTATCGGCGCTAGGGCGCTGATCGTCCTTCCTTATGGCGCGGATTCTGTTCTTACCACTGCACGCTGCGTCGCGCGCGACTGTAGGACGCGAGAATCCTTCTTTCAGGTGAAACATGGGAAAACGGAAAAAAGGTCGCCCGCGCGGACGCGGCGGCCCCGGGGGGGGCGGTGGGGGCGGCGGCGGCGGTGGTGGACCGCAAGGCAACGGCCGGCCGCGCGGCAGGAACCAGCAGCGGCGGTTCAAGGACCCTCTCGATCGGCCTCCCTATCCGGAAAACGACCTGCCCGAAAACGGTGAGCCGGGCGTCATCGAGCCGGGTTCGGGCGTGCTCGAGCTGCACCCCAACGGCTACGGCTTCTTGCGCAACCCCAAGACGAATTTTCTCCGCGAGCGCACCGATCCGTTCGTTCCCGGAACGATGATCGAAAAATTCCGCCTCCGCGAAGGCGTGCTGCTCAACGGCATGGTGCAGCAAAGCCGCAAACAGCAAGGGCCCAGGCTCAAGGAGATCGTCGACGTCGACGGCATGAAGCCGGAAGACTACGTCAACGTCAAGAGCTTCGACGACCTTACTCCGATCAACCCCGAGAGCTGGCTGAAGCTCGAAACCGGCCCCACGCCGATCACCACCCGGGTGATGGATCTGCTGACGCCGCTGGGCAAGGGGCAGCGCGCCCTGATCGTCGCGCCGCCACGGACCGGCAAGACGTTCCTGCTGCGGGACATCAGCCACGCCATCTCGACCAACTATCCCGATGTCCAGTTGATCATGTTGTTGATCGACGAGCGGCCTGAAGAAGTCACCGACATGCGCCGCAGCGTCAAAGGAGACGTGATCGCCAGCAGCCTCGACCGCGACGTGGAAAGCCACGTCCGGCTGTCGCAGCTCACCATCGAACGCTGCAAGCGCCTGGCCGAGATGGGCAAGGACGTCTTCCTGCTCATGGATTCGATCACCCGGCTCGCCCGCGCCTTCAACAAGTGGGTCGGCAACACCGGCCGCACCATGTCGGGCGGCGTCGACATCAAGGCCATGGACATTCCCAAGAAGCTGTTCGCCACCGCCCGCGTCTTCGAAGAAGGGGGCTCGCTCACGATCGTCGGCACGGCCCTGGTCGATACGGGCAGCCGGATGGACGAGCTGATCTTCCAGGAATTCAAGGGCACGGGCAACATGGAACTGGTGCTCGATCGCAAGTTATCCGATCGGCGGGTCTGGCCGGCCATCGACATTTCGCAGTCGGGCACCCGCCGCGAGGAAAAACTTCTCGATCCCGATTCGCTGCACGCGGTGACCATGCTGCGACGCACCCTGTCTCAGATGCACCACGTCGATGCCATGGAGCAGTTGACCAAGCAACTGGGCAAGTTCAAGTCGAATCGCGACTTCATCAAACTGATCAGCGGCGCGCAGGCGGCTGTCGACTGAGCAGCCGCTACGACCGGTCAGCGACGCACGCCACCCTTTTCGGTGGCCCGGGCGGTCCCGTTTTCGCCGGCTTCGCCTGGGCGAATGATCCGGCCCACGACAACCGAGATCACGGGATTCTCGCGCCGGCCCGGATCGCACGGAATCCAGGCCACTCGCTCCCAGCGAAACGGCAGGCTGCCCGAGGTCGTGGCCCAGGTGCGGCCGCGGCCGTTTTGACGCTGCTGGTCGGTGTCGGACTGGTGATGTTCGAAGCAAAAATATTCCAATCCGGCCGGCAATTGAGTGTCATCGGTAGGCCAGGGCAACTCGCGAATCGGCGCGCCGAAATAGTAGGCAAAGCGGTGGGCGATCGGGCCGAAACTGACCAGGTCGCCGGTCGCCGGCAATTGATCGCGCAGCGCCGCCACATCCGGCGTGATGTCGTTCTGCCCGCGCGCCTTGATGCCCGTCAACAGAATCGCCTGGCTCGCGCCGAATAGCGCGGCCAGGGTCAGCAAGGTCAGTCGTGGCCGCGGGCTCAAGCGGCCGAGCGCACCTCCCAACAGCACGAGCGCGGCCGACGCGGAGATCAGCACGAATGCAACGGCCGGCCCGGGCGGCTGCCGCAGCAGGGCAAAATGCTTGAATTCGAAGCCGCTGAAAATGCCCACCACCACGGCGGCAACGGCCGAAGACAGGCCCACCGCCAGCAGATACCGGCGCCAGACCGCGCCGCAGCTCCGCCACGGCGTCGGTCGCCGTACAGCGCTCGACCACAATGCCGATCAGCAGGGCAAGACACGGATAAAGAGGCATGTAATAGCGGCCCCGAGCGCCGGCTGAAAGCCAGACCGATGGATAAGTCACGACCAGCGCCGTGAGCACGAATGTCATCAACTCGCGGTACGGCCCCCAGCCGCGGCGAAACCGCGGGTCGACCAGCACGATCAGCAGTGGCGACCAGGGCAGCAGGCAGCCGATCGTTTCCAGCGGATAACTGACGATGTGTTTGAGCAAGCCCGCGAAGCTGAACCGGTCGCGCACCAGGCCCGACCACACGTCGACGACGGTACCCCAATCGGTGGCCCGCCAAAACGGGATTTGCCAGATGGCAATCAGGCCGGCGAACACCGCCAGGCCCAGGGCGTGTTGCCAGCCGAACAGCCAGCGCCATTGCCGCCGCCGGGCGAGCAGCACGCCGGTAACCGCCAGGAAATAGACCGGCGCTGCGGTCCTTTCACCAATGCCGCGAGCGCCGCCAGCGCATACCCCAGGCTCCAGGTAAGTGCCAGCGGCCAATGCCGCACGGAGCCGGCGTGCCAGGCGAGCAGTGCCGAGGCCAAGAGCAGTGAAAACAGGGCTTCCGATTCGCCCAGCCGGCCGATCTGCAACACCTGCCCGAGCGTGGCATAGACCAGCGCCGCGCACAGCGCACCCCGCCGAGCAAGAAAGATCCTGCCGTAGAGATAGATCACCGCTGCCAGCAGCACGGTGGCCAGCGCGCTGGGCAGCCGCACTGCAACCGTATCGACTTCTCCGCGCACCAGTCCGACCACCGCCATCGCCCAAGTTCCCAGTGGCGGGCGTTCGGCAAAGACTTGTCCCTGTTGGCACGGCACGATCCAGTCGCCGCTGGCGATCATCTCGCGTGCCGATCCGGCCCAGCGCGATTCCTCGCCGCAGATCGGCAAGATTGTCAGCCGGCCGCAATAGATTGCACTTACCAGTAGCACGACGGCCCACAATTCCCATTCGCGCCAGGGCCGGTAGTACACGCCGTCCGCAATCGTGCCGTCCAAGGACGGATGGGAAGCACCAGTAGGATTCATGGCGATCGGTCGAGTCTCGAGCAGGGCGGGGCCTGAAGGGGGTTGGGGGCCAGAGCATCGCAAAAACATCCGGCCGAGGCAATACGGCTCTGACGCCGACTCGATCGCCGCGGCGGCGGCCAACGTCGCGCTTCGACCCAGCGGAGCCAGCTTTGCGGCCAGCGGCGGCGCCGGCCGGCGGCCGGGCGCAAACGTCGCGGAATCAAAGTATGAGGCGTCGCATGCCGCTCGACCGTGGATCGGCGACGCGGATCGGCGCCGCTTGCCCGTTGGCCACGCTGACAATAAGCTAAGATAGCTGTATTGGGGCCATCCGGAGGGTAAGCGAATGGCTAGCGGCGACACTGGAAATGTCGTGCCGGGAAACCGGTTGCGGGTTCGAGCCCCGTGCCCTCCGCTTTCAAAAAGCCCGTCACCTGGCGGGCTTTTTGTGCTTTCGGCTTGAGCGCCGTTTTTCCGCCGGCTGCGGAGTGTCACCCAAGGTGTCACCCACATCGCTGCTGGACGAGTCGACGCGATGCGTCCGAGCCTGACTCACGCGATGCGCGGCGGTTGCGCGGCAGGGCGGCAGTCGGTCGGAATTGCCTGGACTGCTGATGCCAGCAGTTACCTCGAGCTTTGCGGCCGGCATTGAAGCTGATTCAGCTCGTGGATTCGGCCACTGTCATCGCGCTTGCGGCCGCGGCCCCGGCGGTGGCGGCCATCGCTCGCTTGAGCCGCGGCACCAGGCACCAGCAAGCGGCGATCGGCAGGGCGCTGACTCCCACCAGGATTTGAAAGGCAACCGACGGTCCCCACCGCGTCAGCCACGCGTCGTACCACACGCCGCCCAACCAGGTGGCGGCCAACACGCTGGCGTTTTGCACGGCCATCAAGACGCCAAACACCGTGCCGGCACTGCGCACCGGACAAATTTGGGCCGCCAGATCCAGCAAGATCAGCGTCGCCGTCATGTGGACGAACCCGACCAGCGCCGAAACCACGCCGGCGGTACTGCGGTCGAAGGCCATCCAATAGGCCCAGGTGGCCACGATTCCCAGCACGATCGACGCGTGCATCAGCACCGTGACGCGGACACGCCGGCAATACAATCCGTAGCCCAGGCTGGCCGCCATCGAACCGCCAGCCAGCCAAACCACGGTATGGCCGTAAAACACCTCGTCGAAGCCTAGCGTTTGCGTCCAATATAAATACACGATCGTTGTCGACAGCGGCGTGAAGTTCCAGAGCACCAGAAAAGCGACCAGCAGCCAGAGCACGGGTTGCTTGATCGCTGCGGTCAGCTCGTCGAGTGTCGCGCGCCAGGAGACGCTAGCATCGTCTCCGTCGGGCGGAGGCGGATCGTCACGCAAACAGGCGGTGATCAGCCAGGCCACGGCCGCGGCCACGCCGCACAACAGAAACGCTTCGCGCACGGCCAGGCCGCCGGAGAATTTTCCGCCCAGTTCGCCGTTCAGGATCGTGGCGGCCCAAATCGCGGTCCATTGGATCGACTGCAAATGACCGGTGATGCCACGCGGCTGGCCCACCGCGATCATCAGGGCGTCGACCACCACGTCGGTAAACGCCACCGCGACCGTCGGCAGAAACAGCGCCCAAAAGAGCCAGCTTTCAGCGTCCGGACCAGGCGGAAAGAAATACAACGCCACGTAACCCAGGCAGGCCACTGCGGTGGCCAACATCAGGTAGTTCTTGCGGCGGTTGCGTCCCAGCGGCACGAAATCGGCCATCAAGCCGTACAAGGGCTTGAACACCCAGGGCAGCGTGATCCAGGCGGCAAAACTCGTGATCTGCTGCTCGGTCTCGCCCCACGACTTGAGCAGCCAGCGCGTTGGCTGCACGACCAGCCCTTCGGTCGGCTCGCTGATGCCCTGTGTGAAGTAAAGCGCCCCGAACAGTGCGCAAAGCAAGATCATTTCGGCCGTCCAGCGGCGGCCCCCCTTGGCCGAGAGCGAATCGGCAGCAGCGGGCATCGCGGGCGCGTCTCGATCCAGCACGGCGACGCTCGCGGGCGGATCATCCGGGCGATGCGTCGCTGTGTCACCGCCCGGCGGTTCGACAATCATGATCGGGCCTACACTGGCGACTTGCGCCACCAAAACGGACTCTTACGTTAGCTGGTCGAGATGCCAGCCCGGAGGGTAGCAGGCGGTAATTCGACCGGCAAGGCGAGTGCTGAAAGTGCCTGGGCGGCTCGTCGATTCACGACAAACGTACGCCGACTGTGCCGCCGGATCCGTCGCTGTTGACGGCTTGCAAAGGCGGGATAAGATAGGATCGGTCAGGCTCAGACGGGAGGCCTCATGTCCGTCGGGCAAAATGACTTAACGCCCAGACGGTTTGTTCGCTGAAAATCGAGGAAAGGGCCGGCTCGAACCCCCGCTCTGGGCCATCACTTATTCGACCGTCGTCCGTCGCGAGTCGATTGTTGCCGGCGGCGGCTTTATCCTTAACGGACTGGCTTTCCTCACACGCTCCGAATTCCCACCATCGCAGTTCCGCCAGCCAGCACTGTTCACCAAGCAAAGGGCAATTGCCATGAATAAACGTTCGGGCACCACGCGTCGCGACTTTCTGCGCCGCTCGGTGGCGGCGAGTGCCGCCTTCTCGGCTCCGATGGTCGTGGCCTCGCGCGTCTTGGGGCTGGACGGCGCGACGGCGCCCAGCGAAAAGATCACGCTCGGCGTGATCGGCATCGGTCCCCGCTGCACCTACGACCTGAAGGCCATGCTCGGTTTGCCGGACGTGCAGTGCGTGGCGATCGCCGACGTGCAGGCCAGCCGTCGGGACGCCGGCAAGGCCCTGGTCGATCAGCATTACGGCAACCAGGATTGCGTGCTCTATCGCGATTTCCGCGAACTGCTCGCGCGCAAGGACATCGACGCGGTGCTGATCGCCACCGGCGACCGCTGGCACACGCCGGCATCGATCCTGGCCGCGCAGGCCGGCAAGGACGTCTACAGCGAGAAGCCCTGCGGCCTGACGATCGCCAATTGTCAGGAGCTGGCCGACACCATCAAGGCCACCGGGCGCGTCTTCCAGGCCGGCACGCAGCGCCGCAGCGTCCCCAATTTCCAGCAGGCGGTCGACCTGGCCCAGAGCGGCAAGCTCGGCAAGGTCCACACGCTGTACGCATCGGTCTATACGCCGCAGCTCGAAACGCCTGGCTGCCGGGCGAGCCGACCCCGCCAGCGCGACGTGGTCGACTGGAATCTCTGGCTCGGCACGGCCCCCTGGCGCCCCTACAACAGCAAGTACGTGGGCGGCGGCTGGCGCGGATATTACGACTTCGACTCCGGCGCCCGGCTGCTCGACTGGGGAGCGCACACCGTCGACCTGTGCCAGTGGGCCAACAAGGCCGACGACACCATGCCGGTGGAATACGAGCCGACTTCCGACCAACATCACGGCCCACTACGCCAACGGCGTGAAACTCGTGCTCGACTTCCTCAAGACCCCGTTCAACGATCGACCCGGGCTGGATCAATCGCCTGGGCACTTGCCCGGTGCGATTCGTGGGCGAAGAGGGCTGGGTCGAGACGGGCGACAGCGGCGAGATCGTCGTCGAGCCGGCATCGCTCAAGGCCGAGTTGCAAGAGCGTGGTCCAAAGGTCCAGGGCCTGGATGTCACGGCCCATGCGCGAAATTTCTTCGACTGCGTCAAATCGCGCCAGGCCACGGCGACCAATCCCCAGGTCATGCGGCATTCGCACATTGCCTGCCACGCGGCCGCGCTTTCCTGGATCGTCAATCGCAAGCTCACGTTCGATCCGGCCAAGGAGGCGTTCGTGGGCGACGACGAGGCCAACGGCCTGCGGTCGCGGCCGGCACGCGATCCCTGGAAGGTTTAGGAACGAACGAAAAGCAATGTGGGCCGTCAACTCCTCTCACTCCAGGGAGAGGTTAGGGTGAGGGTCTGGCAAACGCAGACGGTCACCTCCTGCAAATGGTGCCATGAACTTCCTTCGCCGACCACGTCCGTCAGCGGCACCGATTCTTGCGGTCGTGGTCTTGCTGGCTGCATTGACGGCCGCGGCCCGCGCGGACGACTTCGCCCTTGCGCTCCCCGGCGGAGTAAAGGCCGTGTGGGACATCGAACAGGCAGCGCGCGAGGCGACACCCACTCGCGAGCGAATCTGCCTGAATGGCCTGTGGCGCTGGCAACCGGCTGAAGCCGGCGCCGGAAAGCCCCCCGTCCAGCACTGGGGTTACTTCAAAGTACCGGGATGCTGGCCGGGCATTTCGGACTATATGCAGAAAGACTGCCAAACGGTGCTGATGCACCCGAGCTGGCAGCAGACCGACTTGGGTGGGCTCTCGGCGGCCTGGTACGAGCGCGAGATCACCATTCCCGACGGCTGGGACCGGCGGCGTCTCTCGTTGCAAGTGGAATATCTGAATTCGCTGGCGGCGGCGTACGTCGACGGTCGGCTGGCTGGCGAAGTGCGATTCCCCGGCGGCGACGTCGATCTGACCGCGGCCTGCGGCACCCAGCCGCAGGGCAAGCATCTGCTGAGCCTGCTGGTGGTCGCGCTGCCTTTGAAGGGAGTGTTGGTTTCGTATCACGACAGCGCGACGGCCCGCACGGTGAAGGGCGCCGTGCCGCGCCGGGGCCTGTGCGGCGACGTCTATCTGCTGGGCGAACCGGCCGGCGAGCGAATCGGCGACGTGCGGATCGAAACGTCGGTGCGCAATGGGCAGATCACGCTCGACACGGCGCTGGCGGATCTTGCCCCGAAGCAAGAGTATCGACTGCGAGCCCGCATCCAAAGCGAGGGCGCCGACCTGACGGAGTTCACCGGTCCGGCATTCAAGAGCGCCGATCTCAAAGCGGGCCGGATCTCGCTAAGCCAGGCCTGGAAGCCCGACAAATTGTGGGACTTGCACACGCCGCAAAACACCTGTCGCTTGAGCCTCGCGCTCTTGGACTCGCAGGGCCAGGCACTCGACATCGCGACGGAATTGCGTTTTGGATTTCGCGAATTCTGGATCGACGGCCGCGACTTCTACTTGAACGGCAGCCGGATATTCCTCTCGGCGGTGCCACTGGACAACGCGCAGATCGGAGCGGCGCTGGCCGGCTACGACGCCGCCCGTGAAAGCCTGAAACGCTTGCAGAGCTTCGGCATCAACTTCGTCTACACGCACAATTACGGCTGCGAGCCCGGATCGCATCTGGGCTTCGCCGAGATTCTGCGGGCGGCCGACGACGTCGGCATGCTGGTCGCGTTTTCGCAGCCGCATTTCAGCCACTACGACTGGCAAGGCGCCGACGCCGATCGCGAAAACGGCTACGCCCGGCACGCCGAGTTCTACGTCCGCGCGGCGCAGAATCATCCGGCCGTCATCTGCTACTCGATGAGCCACAACGCCACGGGCTACGACCAGGACATGAACCCCGACATGATCGACGGCGTGCAGGATGCGCGCGACAATTGGGCCGTCAACAATGCCAGGCTGGCCGCTGCGGGCCGAGGCCATCGTGCGGGCGCTGGACCCGTCGCGGATCGTCTATCATCATGCCTCGGGCAACCTGGGCTCGATGCACTCGAGCAACTTCTACCCTAACTTTGCTCCCATCCAGGAACTCTGCGACTGGTTCGGACACTGGGCCCGAGCCGGCGTGAAGCCGGCCTTTCTCTGCGAGTACGGCGCCCGTTCACGTGGGATTGGGCCATGTACCGCGGATGGTACAAAGGCCAACGTGAGTTCGGCAGCGCCAAGGTGCCTTGGGAATTTTGCTTCGCCGAATGGAACTCGCAATTCCTCGGCGACCGCGCCTTCCGCATCAGCGAGATGGAGAGCGCTAACCTGCGCTGGGAAGCCGCCCAGTTTCGCGATCACAAACTCTGGCACCGCTGGGACTACCCCTACGAGCTCGGCTCCCGGCTGTTCGACGATCGCAACGAGGTGCTAGGCCGGTACATCGCCGACAACTGGCGGGCGTTTCGCACCTGGGGCGTCTCGGCCATTTCGCCCTGGGAATACGGACAATTCTGGAAAACGCGCGACGGAGTCGATCGCCGCCGGCAAGAACTCCAGGTCGATTGGGACCACTTGCAGCGACCCGGGTTCAGCGCCGACTACATCGACCAGCGCGTATCGAGCGCCTGGATCTGGCATTCGCGCCGGAAGATTGGCTGCCCACCGCCGCCGGACAGGCCCTGCTGCGCAACAACCGGCCGCTGCTGGCTTATATCGCCGGCAAGCCCGACGCTTTCACGAGCAAAGATCACATTTTCCTTCCCGGCGAGACCTTCGAAAAGCAGCTCGTCGTGGTCAACAACTCGCGCCAGACGGTGCATTGCGAAGCAACCTGGGCAATGGCACTGCCGCAACCGCCCACGGGAAAGCAGCAGTTCGACTTGCCCACGGGCCAGCAGCAGCGCATTGCGCTGCGGTTCCAATTGCCCGACACGCTTGCGCCCGGCACGTACGAGATCACGGGGCTTGTGGATTTCCAGAACGGGGAAACGCAAGCCGACGCTCTTTCGATTCACGTTCTGCCGCCGCCGAAGGCGCAACGGGCCAGCGCCGGATCGCACTGTTCGACCCGGTGGGCGAAACCGCCGCACTGCTGAAGACGCTGGGTTTTGCCTGCCAGTCGATCGATGCCGCGGCCGACTTGTCGCATTACGAACTGCTGGTCATCGGAAAATCGGCGCTTTCGGTCGCCGGCGACGCGCCGAACATCGCGGGCGTCGACGACGGATTGAAAGTGCTGGTCTTCGAGCAGAATGCCGAAGCGCTGGAAAAGCGACTGGGCCTGCGCGTGGTGGAATACGGCTTGCGGCAGGTCTTTCCGCGTGTGCCCGATCATCCGGCGCTGTCGGGCATCGGTAGCGAGCAACTGGCCGACTGGCGGGGTGCGGCGACCCTCGTGCCGCCGCAGTTGAAATACGAGCTGGTGCCCCAACATGGCCCGACGGTCAAGTGGTGCGACATCCCGGTATCGCGCGTGTGGCGGTGTGGCAATCGCGGCAACGTGGCTTCGGTGCTGATCGAAAAGCCGGCGCGGGGCGATTTTCTGCCGATCTTGGATGGCGGCTACAGTCTGCAATACAGCCCGCTCATGGAGTACCGTCAGGGACGCGGGGTCGCGCTGTTCTGCCAGTTGGACGTGACCGCTCGTAGCGAGGCCGATCCGGCGGCACAGGCTTTGACCAAGAACCTGGTGACCTACCTGGCAAATTGGAAGCCCAGCCCGCGCCGCCAGGTTTTGTACGTCGGCGATCCGGCCGGCAAGCAGCATTTCGAGTCGGCCGGCGTCGCCCTGGCCGCCTACTCGGGCGGTGATCTGTCGCCGGAGCAGATTCTCGTCGTCGGACCCGGCGGAGGAAAAACGCTCGAGGGTCGGCGGGCCGAAATCGCGGTCTGGCTGAAGAGCGGCGGCAATCTGCTGGCGATCGGTCTCAACCAGGAGGACGCCGGCAGCTTCCTTCCCTTTGACGTTCGCATGCAGCCGGCCGAACACATCGCGGCCTACTTCGATCCGCCCAATCTGCGTTCGCCGCTGGCCGGCATCGGTCCGGCGGACGTACACAATCGCGATCCCCGGCCGCTGCCGCTGGTCCGCTCTGGCGCCACGATCGTGGGCGATGGCGTGCTCGCGTACGCGGAAAACGCAAACGTCGTGTTCTGCCAGCTCGCGCCGTGGCAATTCGACGAGGCCAAACAGTCCGACCTCCGCCGAACCCGGCGCCGCACGGCGTTCCTCGCATCTCGATTGCTGGCGAACTTGGGCGGCTCCGGAACCACGCCGCTGCTGGCCCGCTTTGCCAGTCCCGTGGGAGCGACGAACGAAAACCGCTGGCTCAACGGCCTGTATCTGGATGAGCCCCAGGAATGGGACGATCCGTATCGTTTTTTTCGCTGGTAAGGACGCTATGGTGTTCGCTGGCCGGCTCAAAAAACGATTTGCCGGCACGGGGTCCCGCGACAAGCGGGTTCGCGACTTCTATAATCAAGGTTCGGGCAATCGACCGCCAGGATACTGGCGATATGCGGCACGTCGAGCGTCCCGCCAGGCAATGATCCGGCCGCAGTCCCTTTTTCGAGAATAGGCAATCGCATGTCGCAAGCAGTTGTCGATCCTATCGAACTCCGCAGGTTTGCGCAAAACCTCGATCGGTTCAGCAATGAACTCGAAAGCCAGATGCTGACGCTCAAAGGTCAGCTCAACAATCTGAGCCAGACCTGGCGCGATCAGGAGCAGGAGAAATTCAGCGGCGAATTCGAGCAGACGCTCTTGGCCACGAATCGCTTCCTCGAGTCGGCCCGGCAATATGTGCCGTTTCTGATGCGCAAGGCCGAGCGCGTCGAAGACTATTTGCGTCAGCGGTAATTTCCGGATCGGCAGATCCAAACAGGACGGCTTCCAATCCGCCCGGCGAGCGCCGCATGGGCAAGATCGCCCTGGTCAGTTGTCATCTTCGGGTACTGGCATCTTCAAAACCTGGCTTCTTCAGGAATCGCAGTCATGAGCAGCGGCGGAGCACATGTCGGCTCGATCGATGCGGTGCGCTATTTTCGGGCGGTGTTGCACACGTTTTCCAAAGAGGCCAGCGAGGCCCTGATCTCGTTCGACACGGAAGTGGCCAGAACGCTCGACTGGCTGCTGGACGAGATGCCCCAATTCTGGAAGAACGAAATTCGCCGCTGCGAAGAGGCGCTCCGGGAAGCTCGCATCGATCTGGAGCGCTGCCGCAATACGCCGTTGCCGGGCGGTGGCACTCCGTCTTGCATCGAACAAAAGAAGGCTCTAGAGAAGGCCAAGGCGAAGCTGGAATATGCCAAAGACAAGCTGGAGGCGACGCGCAAATGGGGTAGTGTCGCCTCGCGCGAGGCGTCCGAATACACCGGCCGCTCCAATCAACTGAGCAGCGTGTTCGACGCCGATTTGCCGCAGGCGATTCTGGAACTCGACCGTGCCCTGCGATCGCTCGAAGCCTACCAATCGCTCCGAGCTCCGATCGGCGAAACGATTCCTCCCGGGGCCGCCGTCGGATCGGCGGGCACCCAGTCCTCGGCCCGGCCCGAGCCGGCCCAAGCGGCCGTCGGCGGCCAAAATACCGGCGAGGCGGGCGAATCTGCGGCAAATCCTCAAGCAACCGCGGCCACGACAGATCATACTAAAGGCGGCGCGGCGGCCGGTGGCGGCCAAACCGACGTTCCAGGGAGTTCGCATCCATGAGAGCTGGCGACTTGACGAGCGGCTCGGCCCGCTTGCACGAAGCGTGGAAGAAACTGCGTGCCCATTGGGACGCGACGCAACTGACCTGGCAAGACTCGGTGAGCCGCGAATTCGACGAGAAATACATCGCGAGCCTGGAACCGCAGATCATTTCCACCCTGGAACGGATGAAAACGCTCACCGGAGTGCTGACCTCGGCCCAACATGAATGCGAACGCTGACCCCGACGAACGCCCGATGACAAGCGGCACGCCAAGCGATTCCGGCTCGGAGGGCTCGTTCGACAATTGGGCGGCCGACATGGCCGACCCCAAGCCAGTGGGGGAATTCGGCGAACTGGAAGCCGACTCCTTGAACCTGGAGACGGACGATTCCTCGAGCCCGCTGGCCGAGGTTGCCGAAGCCGCCACGGGTCCGCGCACGCACGAGATTCAGTTTCTGGCCGACCTGGGGCAATTGGCGGCCGAGCGCGTCGCCGCCGAGTCGCAGTTGGAGACCGATTTCCAGACCCACAACCAGCAGGCCGCCCAGGCTGCAGAACAAGCCCGGCTGGATTTCGAGGCCTGGCTGGAGACCGAAGCCCGTGAGACGGCCAACGAGTGTGCCAACGTGCGCCGGGCGGCCGAGGAGCGCTACGAGCGCGACACGGCCGCCAACGACCGCGGCTATGGCAACCTGAAGCAGAAATTGTCCGCCGAGTTGGAGCCGGCGCGGCAAGAGGCCGCCCGTGCGCTGGCCGCAACCCGTGGCGAAGCGGACAAGCAATTCGACAGCCGCAAGCATCTTGCGCCCCGGAAGCTCGAGGAATTTCAGAAACAACTCGACGCCTGGAAAGTTCGCATCACGAGCGACCGCGACCAGGCCATCAAGCTGCTCAAACGCTGGCGGCAACCCCCTCCCACGATGGCTCCGGACGCGGTGTCCGGTCTGGCCACGACCGGCGACTTGTCGACGCGGATGCAACAGCGGGTCGAATTCGTTTCGCAGCAGTTGGCCCACCTGGGCCATCTCAGTTCGCCCAAGATGGCCATTAGTTGGCTGCTGGCGTTGTTTTGGGTGGTGCTCGTTCTGGCAGGCGCCGGTGCGGCCGTGGTGCTGGTCGAAGAGCAGGGGCCAATCGCCGGGGCCGTCGTGCTGGTGGTCGGTTTGCTGTTGGGCGTCGCCGGCCGCTTCCTGATCAAGAGCTCGGCCCGCTCGGGCGTCAGAGAGCTTTACCCGCCGCTGATCGCCGCCGCTCGCGAGGTCGAGGAATTGGTCCAAGGCGCGGCCGACAAGGCCAAGGCCCAGACGGCCGACGCGCAGACCAAGTTGATCGAGTGGCGCGAGCAGGCTCAGGGCAAGGCCGAGCAAAAGCATCAGGCCCAGGTCGCCCAAATCGACGCCAAGCTCGAACAGCGGCTGAAGACGCCCACCGACAAGTACGAGCAGCTCGCCGCGAAAATATCCGCCCGCTACGACCGGGACCTGAAAGAGGCCGAGGCCAATCGTCTGCGCCGCGAAAAAGAGCGGCTGCGCCGACAGGATTCCGAAGCGGGCGAGATCCAGGCCCGCTATCAGCAGCAGCTCGACGAAATCCGGCGGCAGCGCACGGCCGACTGGGAGGCGCTGGTCGAACAATGGCGGACCGCACTGGCCGAAACGCAAGCCTGCGCCGACCGCATCCGCTCCAGCGGCGGCGAACCGGAGGGGGACCATTCGCTGAGCGACTGGGACCACTGGGCCGACGGCACCTGGACGCCCCCCCCGCGGATTCCGGCGGCGATTCGCTTCGGCCAGTTTCGCGTCCGCCTGGATCAGATTCCCGGCGGCATGCCGGAGAACCGCCAACTCGCCGCGCTGACCCCCGAAGGCTTCCTGCTGCCGGCGGTGATGCCGTTCCCGGAGCATCCGTCGATCCTGTTCCGGGCCCGCGGCAATGGCCGGGCCCTGGCCGTCGAAGCGATGCAGGCCCTGATGCTGCGGCTGTTGGTCACCATTCCGCCGAGCAAGCTGCGGTTTACGATCATCGACCCGGTGGGCCTGGGCGAGAATTTCGCCGCTTTCATGCATCTGGCCGACTACAACGAAGCCTCGGTCTCGAACCGCATCTGGACCGAGCCGAAGCATATCGAAGCAGCGGCTGACCGATCTCTCGGAGCACATGGAAAACGTGATCCAGAAGTATCTGCGGAACGAATTCCAGAGCATCGAGGAATACAATCGCGACGCCGGCGAAATCGCCGAGCCGTTCGAGTTTCTGGTCGTCGCCAATTTTCCGGCCGGCTTCACCGATGCGGCACAGCGCCGGCTTGCTGAATCGATCGCCGCCAGCGGGGCCCGCTGCGGCGTGTACACGCTGATCATGGTCGACACCCAGTTGCCGCTGCCGGCACCGGTTTCTCGCTGCGCGATCTACGAGACAGCATGCCACGACCCTGGTCTGGAACGACGGCCGGTTCCTCTGGCAAGGACCGGGCCTTTTCGCAGTTCGAACTGGCACTCGACGCCCGCCGCCGCCGGCGAGGTGACCGAAATCGCTGCACAGCCGCCGGCCGCTATGCCAACGAGGCCGGCACGGTCGAAGTGCCGTTCGACGTCATCGCCCCCGCCGCCGAAGACTTCTGGACCAGTTCGGCGGCCGCAGGGCATCGACGTGCCGTTGGGCCGGGCGGGCGCCACCCGGCTGCAAAACATGAAGCTGGGCAAGGGCACTTCGCAGCACGTGCTGGTCGCCGGCAAGACCGGCTCCGGCAAGTCGACCCTGCTGCACGCTCTGATCACCAACGCCGGCCCTGCGCTACAGTCCCGACGAAGTCGAACTGTACCTGATCGACTTCAAGCAGGGCGTCGAGTTCAAGACCTACGCCACGCACAACCTGCCGCACGCCCGCGTGATCGCCATCGAAAGCGATCGCGAATTCGGCGTCAGCGTGCTGCAGCCGGCTCGACGCGGAACTGCAAGCGCGCGGGCCGATCGATTCCGCGAGCTGGGCGTGCAAGACCTGCGCCGGTTATCGCAAGGCCGGATCCGGCACGATCCCATGCCGCGGATCCTGCTGATCGTCGACGAATTCCAGGAATTCTTCACCGAGGACGACAAGATCTCGCAGGAAGCGGCCCTGCTGCTCGACCGCTTGGTGCGGCAAGGCCGTGCCTTCGGCATCCACGTCCTGCTGGGCTCGCAAACGCTCGCCGGCGCGTACGCTTCGCCCGCAGCACGCATCGGCCAGATGGCGCGTGCGCATCGCCCTGCAATGCAGCGAGGCCGACGCCAACCTGATCCTCAGCGACGAGAACTCCGCCGCCCGGCTGCTCACTCGGCCGGGCGAGGCGATCTACAACGACTCCAACGGCATGCTGGAAGGCAACCATCCGTTTCAGGTGGTCTGGCTTGCCCGACGAACGCCGCGAAATCTTTCTCGGACCAGGTCCTGGACCTGGTCAAGCGAGCACGGGTACCCGTCGCAGCCGCAGATCGTTTTCGAGGGCAACGTTCCGGCCGATCCGGCAGAAAACAAGGCCCTGGCACGGCTACTTGCTCGCCGACCGGCCGACCGACGACGCCGGCCGTGGCCGACGCCTGGTTGGGCGATGCGGTGGCCATCAAGGATCCAACGGCGTCACCTTCCGCCCGCAAAGCGGCAGCAACTTGTTGATCGTGGGCAAAACGAAGAAGCGGCGCTGGGCATCTTCGGCTACGGCCCTGATCGGCCTGGCGGCCCAATTGCCGCCGGCCAACCCGGCCGCACCACGTTCTATATCTTCGACGGCAGCCCGCCGGCTCGCCCGAGGCCGCGTCGCTGGCAATCGCTGCCCGGAGTCCTGCCCGGCACCGGTGCGACTGGTCGCGGCCCGCGCATTGCCGGCCGCGGTCAACGAATTGGCCGCGGAAGTCGAGCGTCGGCCAGAATTCGCGCGGGGCGGACCTGCCGCCGATTTTTATCTTCGTTCACGGAGTGCACAAGCTGCGCGACCTGCGCAAGGCCGAAGACGACTTTGGCTTCTCGCGCCGGGCGACAAAACGCCGCCGAATCCCAGCAAGCAGTTCGCCACGCATCATGCGCGATGGCCCGGCCTGGGCGAATCCACACGATCGTCTGGTGCGACAGCACAACAATCTGAACCGCACTGCGACCGGCAATTGCTGCGCGAGTTCGAAATGCGCGTCGTCTTCCAGATGAGCAGCAACGATTCGAGCGGGTTGATCGACAGTCCGGTAGCCGGCAAACTGGGCAACAATCGGGCTTTGTTGCACAGCGAGGAGCAGGGCATGCTGGAAAAGTTCCGTCCCTATCGCTGGCCCTCGCCCCAATGGCTCGAGGCGGTCCGCCAGCGATTGGGCGCGGCGCTGTGCCGCGCGACGAAGCCGCCTCGCGCGTAGACACGGCCCCGCGCGAAGACACGGCGCCGCAACACAACCTTGCACCGCCACACGATGCGGCGCCCCTTTCCGGCAATGGGTTTCCCAACGAAACGGCCTCGCTCAACGAAACGGCCCCGCTCAACGAATCGGCGTCACCCAACGGCAAGTCGCAGCCGATCGAGGCCGGCGAAACCGCGATGCCAGCGCCAGACACTCCCGAGTCGCATTAACGCCGCGAGCGTCCTCTCCTTGACCACAGGAGTTTGTCCAGCATGAACCGCCTTTCCGTCATGGCCAGCGCGTGCTTGCTGGCCGCGTTGTCGATCTGGGCCGTGGCGGCCGATCCCGCGCCAAAGCTCTCGGTCCTGTTTCTGGGCGACCAAGGTCATCATCGACCGTCCGACCGCGCCGCGGCAGTTCATCCCGGTGATGGCCGATCGCGGCATCCAGATCGCGTACACCGAGAATCTCGCCGATCTGAATCCGGACAATCTGGCCCGGTACGACGCGCTGATCCTGTACGCCAATATCGACCGCATCGAGCCGGCCCAGGAACGGGCCCTGCTCGACTACGTCGCCGGCGGGGGCGGCTTCGTGCCGATCCACTGCGCGTCGTTCTGCTTTCTGAACTCGCCCAAATTCATCGCCCTGGTCGGCGGGCAGTTTGAGCGACACGCTACCGGCGATTTCACCACGAATGTCGTCGATCCGAATCATCCGATCACCAAAGGGCTGGTGCCTTTC
The DNA here is from genome assembly GCA_963699445.1 of uncultured Planctomycetia bacterium. Taxonomy (GTDB): domain Bacteria; phylum Planctomycetota; class Planctomycetia; order Pirellulales; family PALSA-1355; genus CAWCAX01. The sequence continues at coordinate 257,772 of CAVOTX010000005.1, read as the reverse complement.
AAGACCTGGGACGAAACCTACGTGCATCACCTGCACAATCCCGCAGGACGCACGGTGCTGCAAACGCGCCAGCGAAGGCAGCGCCGAAGAACCCTGGACCTGGGTTCGCCAGCAGGGCCGGGGACGCGTGTTCTATACGGCCTACGGACACGATGCGCAAACCTGGGGTAATCCCGGGTTTCATGCCCTGCTGGAGCGCGGCATTCGCTGGGCCGCGGCCAAGGGCGAAGTATTCGACAGCAATGCTCGTGCGCAGGCGATCTCAAGCCGCTGGCCTATGTCAAAGCCGAGCTGCCGAATTATCTGCCCGGCAAGTCCGGGGGCACGCTGGGCGAACCGGTGAGCCGGATGCAATTGCCGCTCGAGCCGGCCGAATCGCTCAAGCACTTGCGACTGCCCCGCGGCTTCGAAGCGCGGTTGTTCGCCGCCGAGCCGGACATCACCAAGCCCATCGCTCTGGCCTGGGACCACCGCGGCCGGTCTGTGGATCGCCGAAAGCGTCGACTACCCGAATGAGCTCCAGCCGCCTGGCCAGGGGCGCGACCGGATCAAGATCTGCGAAGACACCGATGGCGACGGCCGGGCCGACAAATTCACGGTGTTTGCCGACCAGCTCAGCATTCCTACCAGCCTGACGTTTGCCCGGGGCGGCCTGGTGGTTCATCAGGCGCCGCAAACGCTGTTTCTCAAGGACACCGACGGCGACGACCGGGCCGACCTGCGTCAAGTGCTCTTCAGCGGCTGGGACACCGGCGACACGCACGCCGGCCCCAGCAACCTGCGCTGGGGTTTCGACAACTGGCTGTACAGCATGGTCGGCTACGCGGGCTTCAAGGGCGACAGTCGGCGGCGAGAAATTGCAATTCCGCAGCGGTTTCTTCCGCTTCAAGCCCGACGGCTCGAAGCTCGAATTCCTGCGCATCACGGACAACAATTCCTGGGGCGTCGGTTTCAGCGAAGAGGGGCTGCTGTTCGGCTCGACCGCCAACGGCAATCCCAGCGTCTATCTGCCGATTCCCAACCGCTATTACGAAGCGGTGCGGGGTTGGTCCGGCAGCGTACTGCCGCATACGGCCGTCAATGCCCGCTTTTACCCGATCACCGACAAGGTCCGCCAGGTTGACTGGCACGGAAACTTCACGGCCGCGGCCGGGCATGCGCTGTATACGGCCCGGGCGTACCCCGCAACCTACTGGAACCGCACAGCTTTCGTGGCCGAGCCGACCGGCCATCTGGTGGCCACCTTCCTGCTCGAGCCGCACGGCAGCGACTTCGTCAGCTACAACGCCTGGAACCTGGCTGCCAGCGACGACGAGTGGACCGCGCCGATCGCGGCCGAGGTCGGGCCGGACGGACACGTTTGGATGATCGATTGGTACAACTACATCGTCCAGCACAACCCGATTCCACAAGGATTCAAACAGGGCAAGGGCAACGCTTACGAAACCGACCTGCGCGACAAGAAGCACGGCCGCATCTATCGCATCGTGTACTCGGGCGCGAAGCCGTACCAGCCGATCCAGCTCGACCCCAAGAACGGCGAACAGCTTGTCGCGACATTGAAAAACGACAATCTCTTCTGGCGGCTGACGGCCCAAAGGCTGCTGGTCGAACGGGGAAAACCGACGTCGTCCCCTGGCTCGTTGCGTTAGCCAGAGATCGAGCCGTCGACTCGCTGGGCCTGAACGTGGGAGCGATCCACGCCCTCTGGACGCTCGACGCTTTGGATGCGCTGCTGGATCGCCGACACGCCGCGGGGGCAAGCGAGCCGCGCTGGCGCATCCCTCCGCCGGGGTCCGCCGCTGCGCGATCATGGTCTTGCCGCGCAATCTCCAGTCCGCCGGCGAGCTCGTCCAACGCAAACTGCTGCAGGATCCGGACGCCCAGGTGCGGCTGGCTGCATTTCTCGCCCTGGCCGACATGCCGGCAGACCCTCGCGTCGCCCACCAGCTCGCTTTCGCTTGGGAGAATCCGGCCAATTCTCAGGATCGGTGGATCCCGGACGCCGCCACTTGCGCGGCTGCCCAAAACGCGTTGGAATTCTTGCAGGTCGTCGCGGCCCGCAAAGCCGATCCGCCGCTCGACCCGAAGTTTGTCGAAGCGGTGGGCCGCGTGGCCGAACATTACGCCCGCGGCGGGCCCACAGATACGGTCGGCGGACTGCTGGCGGCGCCGAGTGCCGGCGGTTCGCCCACGGCCAGCATAATCGTCGACGGAATGGCGCGGGGCTGGCCCAAGGATCGGCCGGCGAAGCTCATCCGAGCAGCACGAGCAGGCCCTGGCCCAACTCTTCGCCCGGCTGTCGCCGGCCGCTCAGAGTCAGCTCTTGCAATTGGCGGCCCGCTGGGGCAGCACGGGGCTGGAAAAACACGCCAGCGAAATCGCCGCGGCGCTGCTCGTCACGGCCCGGGACGAATCGCAGCCGGACGAGGCCCGTCGGGACGCGGCCCGGCAGCTGGTCGAGTTCCGCCGGCAAGACCCGCTGCTGCCAAATCGCTGCTCGAACTGCTCGACGCCGCGCACGTCGCCCGCCCTCGCCGCCGGCATCATCGACGCGGTCAGCGCGCAGCGACTCGCCGCAAGCTGCGTCCGACCTGGTCGAGCGGCTGGGTAGTTTGACGCCGGCCGTGCGGCCGCAAGCCCTTAAGGTCCTGCTAAGCCGCGGCGACTGGACGGCCGCTCTGATCGAGGCCGTCGAGAGCGGCAAGGTCCAACTCGGCGAGCTCTCGCTCGATCAAAAACAGGCCCTGGCGAACCATCCGAACAAGGCACTCGCCGAGCGGGCCAAGAAACTGCTGGCCACCGGCGGCGGGCTGCCCAACGCGGACCGGCAGAAAGTGATCGACGAACTGGGCCCGCTGTGCTGCGACGCGGGCGATGCGGCCAAGGGGCAGGTCGTGTTCAAGGCCCAGTGCGCGAAATGCCACATGCACGGCGGCGAGGGGAACAAGATCGGGCCCGATCTGACCGGCATGGCGGTCCATCCCAAGGCCGAATTGCTGCTCAACATTCTCGATCCCAGCCGCAGCGTGGAGGGGAATTTTCGCGTTTATTCGCGTCGTCACCGACGAGGGCCGGGTGCTTTCGGGCTTGTTGGTCGCCGAGACCAAGACCGGCCGTCGAAATCCTCGATGCCGACAACAAGAAGCACACCATCCTGCGAGAAAACATCGATCAACTTATGGCCTCGACCAAGTCGCTGATGCCCGATGGATTCGAGAAGCAGGTCTCGCCCGACGACATTGCCGACTTGCTGGAGTTCCTCACCCAGCGGGGCAAATTCGTGCCGCTCGACTTGCGCAAGGTGGCGACCATCGTCACCACCAAGGGCATGTTCTTCAGCCTGGATGCCGACGTCGAGCGGCTGATCTTCCCCGATTGGTCGCCCAAGACGTTCCAGGGCGTGCCCTTTCAGCTCGTCGATCCGCAGGAGGACCGGACGCCCAACGCCGTGATGCTGTACGGCCCGCAGGGCACGTTTCCGCCTCGGATGCCCAAGAGCGTCGAGCCTGCCGTGCAATCTGCGCGGCCAAGGCGATCCATCTGCTGAGCGGGGTAAGCGGCTGGGGCTACATCGGCAACCCGGTCGAGCCGACGGTGACGATGACCGTGCGGCTGCACTATGCCGACGGCCAAACCGAAGACCACGAGCTGCGCAATGGCGTCCACTTTGCCGATTATATCCGGCACGTGGAGGTGCCCGAGTCGCAACTGGCTTTCAAGCTCCGCGGCCAGCAGATCCGCTACCTGGCCATCCTGCCCAAGCGGCCCGAGCCGATCGCCTCGATCGAATTGGTGAAAGGACCGGACGCCACGGCCCCCGTGGTCATGGCCGTCACGGTTGAAACGCGGGATTGACGCGGGCCTGCGGGGGCTTGGGGCGCTGCGGCAGGCCGGCAGCGCGCCGGGCCATGTTGGCGAGCCGGCAAACTCCTCTCCCTCCAGGGAGGCAGCACGTATTCAGGCATCGCAATGAACAGGAATACTGTCGTTTGGTTAGCAGCCGCGTTTGCAACCTGCTACCTCGGTGGCGGCTGGATTGTCTGGCGTGGATCGTACGAAGAATACCTGAGAGGCGGCGCAGCCATCTGGGAAGTACCCGCTTTGATTGCTGGCGTCTCGGTCATCCTAGCCGGGTTTTCTAAGGCCGGGATATTAGCCAGCACAATTGCGGCTGGAGTCTCCTTTCCGGCGATTACTGCTACAAGAGTGGCACTTGATTGCGCAAAGGATCCGACTTCGCATAATCTTTGGCCGTTTGAAATCGCGATAGCCGTCTTCGTGGGGGCCGTTGCGGCGCTCCCCCCAGCGTGTGTCGGCGTTTTGATTGGCGCGTCGCCAATCGCAACGCCGCCAGCGAAGTCGGCGATTCGCCGGTCGCAAAATGACCAACCCAACTACCGCCCACTCCCGCCGGCGGCCGATCCTCGAAATCGACTGGCCAATCGGGTAAAACGATCGTTCGCCCGCCGCGTGGCTGGCCCAAGGTCCCCTTGCCGGAGAACCGCTGCCGTGACTGCCAAGAAGATCAACATTGCCATCGTCGGTTTGGGATTCGGCGCCGAGTTCATTCCGATCTACCAGCGCCATCCGCAGGCCAACCTGTACGCCATCTGCCAGCGGAACCCGCAGAAGCTCAACGAACTGGCTGATGCGCTGGGCGTCGAGAAGCGCTACACCAGTTACGCGGAATTGCTCAAAGACCCGAACGTCGACGCGGTGCACATCAACACGCCGATTCCCGATCACGCGCCGCAATCGATCCAGGCCCTCCAGGCCGGCAAACACGTGGCCTGCACCGTGCCGATGGCCACGTCGGTGGAAGATTGCCGGCAGATCGTCGAGCTGGTGCGTGCGACGGGCCTCAAGTACATGATGATGGAGACGGTCGTCTACGCGCGCGAGTTCCTGTTCGTCAAAGAGCTGTACGACAAGGGGGAGCTCGGCCGCGTCCAGTTCCTGCAAGCCAGCCATCAGCAAGAGATGGGCGGCTGGCCCGGCTATTGGGAAGGGCTGCCGCCGATGCACTACGCCACGCATTGCGTGGGGCCGTGCCTGGCGCTCGTCAAGGGCGAGGCGGAATACGTTTCCTGTTTTGGCTCGGGCCGGATCGACGAGAAGCTGATCGCGAAATACAACTCGCCGTTCGCGGTGGAGAGCACGCAGATCAAGTACGCGAACTCCGACATATCGGCCCGGATCTATCGCTCGCTGTTCAACACGGCCCGGCAATACCGCGAGAGTTTCGACGTCTACGGCTCGAAACAATCGTTCGAGTGGCCGCTGGTCGAAGGCGAAGAGCCGGTGCATTCACACGGGCGAAGAGCCGCGGCGCGTCAAGGTGCCCGACTATGCCCACCGCCTGCCCAAGGAAATCCAGTCGTTCACCACGCGCGGCGTCTACGATCTGGAGGGGAATCAGCACCTGTCATTCAAGCAGGGGGCCGGCCACGGCGGTTCGCACCCGCACCTGGCCCACGAGTTCGTCACGGCGCTGGTTGAGGGGCGCGATCCGTACCCCAACGCGGTGCAATCGGCCAACTGGACCTGCGTGGGCATTTGCGCGCACCAGTCCGCGCTGGAAGGGGGTCAGATCGTGCGCTTGCCGGAGTTCACGCGGGCGGCCAAGGCAAGAACTTGAAAGCCCGAGCGCCCATCAAGCTTCGCTGAGCGCGAAGTAGTTCATCACCGCCATGTCGAAATTTTTCGGCAGCAGGGCGGTGCAAGCTCGTTGAACCGGCAAAAGTGGTGAACTTGAGCCACCAGGTCGCGGGCATGGCAGCGCCGAGCATGCGCCCGGCCTGGCGAAAGTGCCGATCCACGAGATACTCGCAGGCCGCTCGCTGGTAGGCGACTTCGAACTTCGCGGCGTACTGGACCAGCAACTTGTGGAATTCGTCTTCCGTGGGATCCCGAACCTCGATCTTGTAGGGAATCCGCCGCAGGAACGCCTCGTCGACCAGGTCGCGGGGTTGCAGGTTGGTCGAAAAGACCAGTATCTGGTCGAACGGCACCCGCAAGGACTTGCCGCCCGGCAGGTGCAGATAATCGTGCCCTCGATCGAGCGGCACGATCCAGCGATTGAGCAACTCGACGGTGCTGATCCGCTGCCGACCGAAATCGTCGATCACCAGGGTGCCGCAATTGCTCTTGAGCTGGAAGGGGGCTTCGCTGACGCCCGTCTCCGTATTGAGCGCCAGGTCCAACGACTCGAACACCAGTTCGCCGCCGACGACGATTGACGGCCGGCGAATGCGACCCAACGCCGGTCGATCGGTCGCTGCGACGTCGATTCGACGGGCACCTCCTCGTGTGCGGCAGGGATCGAACAATCGAATCATATGCCCGTCGACCACCAGAGTCCGCGGGATCCAAATGAATTGGCCGAACACTTCCGACACTCGTTCGGCAATGCTGGTCTTGCCGTTGCCCGGCGTGCCGTAGAGGAAAAAGCCCTTGCCGGCGTTCAGGGCCTGGCCGAGCTGATTGAGCAGCATCGGATCGAGTTCCATGTCGGCAAACACGGGCAGGATGTCGGCCATCGTGGGGCGATGGCGACGGATGCTTTGCTCTTGCACCGCGGCCAGGTAATCCTCGAAGGGCACCGGCACGGCTCCGAAGTAACTTCCCTGGGCCAGCGCTCGCTGGGCTGCGGCGACGCCCTTTTCGGTCAATTGGTAGCAGTAGTCCCCCAAGGCCGAGGCGCCTCGATAGACAACCAACTGCTCGGTCTTCAGCCGTCCCAAGAGCGGCTCGATCGCCGCAAACGCCAGGCCCAAATGGTCGCCGATCGCCCGGCCGGCCACGGCTCCCCTTTGCAACAGCAATTTGAGGATCAACGACTCGATCAGAGACTCGCTGACGCCTGTTTCTTCGAGCGACTTGGGCGCAGCGGCAGGAACTCGCCATCCGCGGAAGTTTCGCTGCCCGGCGTATTCACCGTTTGGGTCGAGTTCGCCACGATTGCGGGTCGGATCCCCGAGCCCGATGTCGACTCGGGTTCGCGCTCCAGCGTGGCGACGCCGTCACCCGATCGCGCGTCGTTGGAGCGTCCGGGTTTGGAAAGCGAATCCAATCGCGCCAGCAGATCGTTCAGGTACTGGTCTTCGAGTTGCATGCGGTATCTGTCCGTTTTTTCTCAGTAAGCCTGTGAACAGACGACAACTTGCTTTGGGCGCGGCGCCACGCTTCCCAAGTCTCGACGCCACGGTCAGCGGAGACGCAGCCACGTGCAATCGTAGCTCGCAGCAGCCACAAAGGGGGGAAAGACGGGGGCTCACAGAAATCGCATCCGACTGAGACGCCCGAGGGCGGGTCGTAGCGAATGTGCCGCAGGCGCCTGTCGGTCGAGCGCCGGCAACACGGCCGACCGGAACTCACTCGACGGCGAGGAAAAAGCCCTCGGCCGACCAGAAACGGAACCACTCCCGAAGTTGGCCGGCCAGCCGCCGGGGGTCGGACTCGTCGAGCGCCAAGGCGCTTTCGATCGCTTGCCCAACCGTCGCGCCCGTCAAAATCGCTCCCAGCAGCACATATTGCATCTGCCCGAGCGGATAGTGCCGCACGACGTAATTGCGCCGGGTCACGGCCAAGCGGGTGTCGGCGGCGCGGGGGCGGCACTTCGGCGTCGGCGCGCAATGCGCGATAGTAATCGTGAACCGGGTGATCGAGCTTGAGGACCCGCAAGCAGGGCACCGGCACCAGCCGCACGTCGGCCCAACGCTCGGGCTCGACGCCCGCGAGTTGCTCGGGCCCCAAGAGCGTCGCATTCTCCACACCGGGCCCGTCGAATACTTCGTTGAACACCCATTCCAGCCGAGCCAGATCGATGAGAAACGCTCCGCCGGGCGAATCGTTTTCGCCGGCCGGAAATGTCTCGGCCAGATAGTCCGCAAACCGGGCGCCCAGGTGATTGAGCGTGTACGAGCGCGACGGATAGCATTCCAGGTAGCCGACGGCGAATTCCCGGAATAATTCCTCCCCCACGGCCCGGGCCAGAATCGGAAACTCGGCTTCCAGGCACTCCACCAACCGCGCGTAGTAGGCCCGGGCGTAGATCTCCAATCGCTCCACGGCGTCCAGCGAACTGGAGCGGCTCACGACCTGGTCGATCTGGCCGGGGGCCAACTCGATGTGCTCTTGGGCGGCCGCAGACTCCATGCCCTCGACAACGCCCCCGGGATGCATCAGGACCGTCTGCATCCAGCGTTGAATTTGTTCGAGCGGATGGCTCACAGAACCTCGCATACTCTCACGAACGAAGAGTCGATACGGACTTAATCCCTCTCCCTGCAGGGAGAGGGCAGGGTGAGGGTCCGCAGTTCTCCACGCCTGGTTTTTCCTTCGTTTCTAAGCGACTTCGACCACCGCATGCGCGACCGGATGAAACACTCCGCCGGCGGCTTGCGGCGCCGCGGCCGACGGACCGGCTGGCCGCGGGGCCGCTTGCGGCAACGCCGCGCGCATGTAATCTTTGGCTTTCAGCACCTCGGCGTGAACCACCGGAAACTCGGGGATCTTGGCATCCCATTCGAGCAATGTCGACGCGCCGCCGGTGAGCATGTGAGCCAGGCGATAAAGTTCCCAAACCGGATCGATGACCTGGCTGTCGTGCGTGTCGATGCGATGCGTGCCGCAGTCGGTATGGCCGGCCAGGTGGAACTGCACCACGCGCTGGTGCGGCACCGAGCGGATGTACTCGACCGGATCGAAGTCGTGATTCACGCTCGACACGAACACGTTGTTCACGTCGAGCAAGAGCCCGCAATCGGCCTCGGCGGCCATCCGGCGGAGGAAATCCCATTCCGTCAGCGTCGAGCAGGCAAAGGTGACATAACTGCTGGGATTCTCCAGCACCAGCGGCCGCTCGAGCGCCTCCTGCACGGTGCGGATGCGCCCGACGACGTGGGCCAGCGTCTCTTCATTGAGCGGAACCGGCAGCAGATCGTGCGAGTTCAGCCCCAGCACGCCGGTCCAGCAAAGGTGGTCCGACACCCAGCGGGCCCCGGTGGCATCGGCCAGGCGCTTGAGTTTGCGAAGATAGTCGAAATCAAGCGGTTCGGTGCTGCCGATCGACAGCGACACGCCGTGCATCACGATCGGATAGCGCTCGGCCACCTGGTCCAGGATATAGCGCGGCCGGCCGCCGGAATCCATGAAGTTTTCGGAGATGATCTCGAACCAATCGACCGCCGGCCAATGTTCGAGGATGTGCGGCGTAGTGAACCGACCTCAGGCCGACGCCGAGCCCCAGATTCGCACGGCCGAGAGCGGCTGATTTCATCGCGTGGAATGCCTGTGAGGAAAAAAACTCGGCGGAGCAGGCGTCCGCAGCCTACTCCGCCGAGGATCTGCGAGGGCGTTTACTTCTTTTTCGGCGCCGGAGCCGGTCCGAATTCCTTGCCGTCTTTCTTCATCAGTTCTTCGAACCGCGCCCGGGCTTTCTTCCAGGCTTTCGCGGTGAGCGGCACGTTGCAGGCGCCCTTGGCCTTGCAGGAGTTTTCGCCTGGATTTGCGCCGCAACCGCCCTGGCCTTTGCACTCATTGGCCGCATGGCAGGTGTGGGCCTCGGCCGTGGCGCAGTCGCCTTTGCCGGCGCAGGTGTTCTTGGCGTCGCCGCCTCCCTTGGCTTTGCAAGTATTCAATCCGCGGCAGACGTGCGGATCGCCCAACAGCGGGTTCTTTTCCTCTTTCTTGTCGGCCGCGTCGGCAGACCCCGCCGCGGCGCCCGCCACCAATCCGCCGAATGCGGCCGCAGTCAGCCGCTGAAAATCGCGGCGCGTCAAATCGTGCTTGTCCATGAAAGGCTCCTCAAAGGCAATGGGAAACGCAGCAACCGACCCGGCTGTGGGTTGCGTTTGGCAACTTATCCCCACGGGGTGCAAATGACGCCCGGCATTATAGCAAGGTTAGGCGGCAGGCAAACAAATTGTTCCTCGCGCGGCACCAGACGCCGAGGCAGGCCGGTCCGGCTGACGGAGTGCCGCGCGCTTTCGCCCCTGCATGCCGGCGCCGAGATTACTTGGCCGCGTTGGCTGCGCGATAGGCAGCGATGAACGTGTCGACGGCCTGGCTGCTGGAATCGCTCAGCGAAGCGACCTTATCCGCCTCGACGACGCCCACCGCTCCGGCCGATCTCCAGGTGGGCGAAGTCACGCGAATGTTGGGCGCCCGAACGAGCCGGACTTCCTGGCTGAGCGTCAGGTCGAGCGAGTAGACGAAGGCCGTCTGGGCGTCGTCGGCGTCGGCCAGACTCAGGTTCAGGAACAAGGTGGGCATACCCCGGGCCCGTTCGCTTTCACCCAGCACAGTGATGCCGGCGGTGCGCAGGCGTTTTTCCAGCGCCGCTTGCAAGTCCTGCTTTTTCAGCCCCTGCGCTTCGACCGAGCGACCCAAGTCGGCCACGATGAACCGCACGTTGCCCAGGTCTTTGAGCGTCGCGCGTTCGGCCGCATCGTCCGCCTGGAGCAGCGACGTCAGAAGCCCAAGAGCCAACGCAAGTCCAACAGTAACCGCCTTCATTTCGTTCACCTTTTTCTCGCCCGTAAATGCCTGGTGCGTTTCAAAACGCCGGCTTGGATCTCAAGTAACTTTCCACCGGCTGCATGTCGAAGGGCTCGATCACCAGCACGCTGGCCGATTTACCCTCGTCCGTTTGGTACTTCTGAGCCCGGCCAACGCGGAAGACTTGCAGCAATTCGACGTCGCTCGCTTCGCTGAATTCCTTCGTCGGCAACCCGCGAAGCTTGAACAGCACTGCTTGCGTGACCATCTCGCTCTCCGGGCGGAAATGACGTGTCACCACAACCTGCACATGAAACGTGCAGCGGATCAGCATATCGTCGGGGCCCAGGATCTGTTCCACGTGCGCTCCCACGCCCGGCAGTCGCCCGATGTCTCCGACCGACACCGGAAAATGCATCGTGGGCACGATCACGCGTTGGCGGGACTTGATCTCGGCGATGGCCGCCTCACACTGCCGGATGGCGGCCGCGCTGTTCTTGCTTTTGACTTGCCCGCTGCGCAATCCCCGGATCTTCTCTTCGAGTTTCAGAATCGTACCACGGCCGAGCAACTCGCATTCGTCGGCCAGCTTGCGCATTTCGGCGGACGGCTCGGACGGTTTGGCGACCTGGCCAAGCGCGGGCTGCTGCCCAGCGCTCGGCGCCGTCACTGTGCCCAGCGCAATCACCGCGCCCAGCGCCGACGCGAGCCGGCACATCCCCGATCGCGCTCGTTCGATCCGACCGATCACAATCGATGCCCTTGGAGTCGACTGCCAGGAGTCTTGCTTGGTGTCCTGCCGACCGCTGTTGCCGTGGTGCGATCGGCACCCCTTTATTCTCGCCGGCTGGCTCCCGCGAGTAAACTCTGTGCCGATAAGTCGAGTCGTAGCGTCCGGACCGGTCCGTTGGCACCGGATCTGACCGGCGGACGGGTCATTCTCGACAAAATGGCAGGGCAATCCAGGCCGGGGGGCCCGCGGAAGCTGGCGGCAAGCCGCATGGTCAGCCGATCCTTACCACTGACAATAGGACCGCTGTCGGGCACGGACGCGCCCACGGTTGAAAACGGTCGGAACCCCTCCGGCCGGCGAGTAATCGCCCACCAAGACGCGCCATGTTCGAACAACGCAGTCTCAAGCTGGATCTCATTGCGCTCGGGCTGTTGGCGATCGTGCTGTTTCTGGGGTTGGCACTGCTGACCTACGATACGGCCGATCCGCCCGGCACGCTCGTTCATCCTGCGCACGCCGAGGCGGCCAATTCTTGCGGCCGGGCCGGCGCCTGGGCAGCCCATTTGCTGCTGGAAGGGCTGGGGTGGAGCGCGTTCTATTTATTGCTTTCGCTCGCGGCGGTCGACGCGAAATTGCTCGCCCGGCGCCCGATTCGCGATCCCCTGCCGCGGACCATCGGCTGGCTGCTGTCGTTGGCCGGTATCACGACGCTGAGCGCTCTGCTGCTCCCCCGCTTTTCGCCCGGACCGGCCATCGGCCCCGGCGGGTACCTGGGCGCTGCCGGCCGCGCCTACCTGGAATTACACTTTGCCCGGGCCGGATCGTACATCTTGACGTCCTCGGCCATCGCCGCTGGGCTGCTCCTGTGTACCGATTACGTCCTGGTGCAGATGCTGGGCAGGCTGCTGACCCTGCCGCTGCGGGCACGCGCAGGTCGCAAACCGGCCACGGCCCTGGCCGTGCCGGTCAAGCCGACCCGCAAGGGCAAAAACGACCTCGACGGATCGCTCCCCTTTGCAGGTGACTTGGCCGTGAAGATCAGCGGCAAGAAAGTGGCCGACGAGCAAGACACCGACGACGACGAGGATGACGAAGAAGACGACGAAGATCAGGAGGAAGACGAAGCGGCCCAAGACGAACAACCCGAAGCGGCCCAAGACGAAGCGGACGAAGACGAACCGGCATCGGAACCGGCCCCGCCCGCCAAGCGCAGCGTGGGCCAGCGATTGGCCGGAGCCTTGCGCATCAAACCGCCGCGTAAGAACGAGCGCGAAGAGGTGATGCAAGAACTCGACGCCGCCAGCCGCAGCGAAGAGACGCGCGACTACCAGTTGCCCGGCCTCGACATGCTGCTGGAGAGCGAAGAGATCTGCTTCGACGAGCACGAAAAAGACGTCCGCCGCAAGGCCAAGATCCTGGAAAAGACGTTTCTCGATTTTGGCTTCCGCGTCAAAGTCGTCGAGATCGAAACCGGTCCGGTAATCGCCCAGTTCGAGGTCGAACTCGAAGCCGGCCTGCGGTTGTCCAAGATCACCAGCCTGGCCGACGACCTGGCCATCGCCCTGCGCGTGCCCAGCGTTCGCATCGTCGCGCCGATCCCCGGCAAGAACACCGTGGGCATCGAAGTCCCCAACGCCGAACGGCAATTGGTCCGCATCCGCGAAGTCATCGAAGAGGCCAACGGCAAAGCCGCAGAAGATGCACATTCCGCTCTATCCTGGGCAAGGACGTGTCGGGCAAGCCGCTGGTCGTCGATCTGGCCTCGCTGCCGCACCTGCTGATCGCCGGCCGCACGGGCACCGGCAAGAGCGTTTGCCTGAACTCGATCATCGTGTCGATCCTCATGACGCGACGGCCCGACGAAGTTCGCATGCTGATGATCGACCCCAAGATGGTCGAGCTCAGCCCCTACAAGACGCTGCCGCACCTGATGCACCCGGTGGTCACCGACATGCGCAAGGCCGAGGCGATCCTGGCCTGGGCCGTCGAAAAGATGGAGGAACGCTACGCCGCTGTTGGCCCGCGCCGGCGTGCGGCACATCAGCGGCTACAACCAGCTCGGCGAAGAAGAGCTGATGGATCGCCTGCAGCCCGAGAACGACGAAGAGCGCAAGAACATTCCCGACCAATCTGCCCTACATCGTGATCGTGGCCGACGAAATGGCCGACCTGATGATGACGGCCGGCCAAAGAAGTCGAACAGCACATCATCCGCCTGGCACAAAAGAGCCGCGCGGTCGGCATCCACCTGGTGCTCGCCACGCAGAAGCCGACGGTCGACGTGATCACGGGCCTGATCAAATCGAACTTGCCGGCGCGGATCGCTTTTCAGGTCGCCAGCCGCACCGACAGCCGCGTCGTGCTCGATGAAATGGGGGCCGACAAGTTGCTGGGCAACGGCGACATGCTGTTCCTGTGGCCCGGCACCAGCACGCTGCTGCGCGGGCAAGGCACGTACGTCAGCGACGACGAGATCAACCGCATCATCGACTTTGTCGGCACCACCGAGCCGCAGTTCGTCAACGAGCTGGTGCAGCTCAAAGCCGCCCGAAGCCGAAGGCGAAAAAGGCAAACTGCCCAACCGCGACGACATGTACGAGGCGGCGGTCGACGTCGTCGTGCGCGAAGGCCGCGGCAGCGTGTCGCTGTTGCAACGGGCCCTGGGCATCGGCTACGGCCGCGCTGCCCGGCTGGTCGACTTCATGGCCGAAGACGGCATCGTCGGCCACTACAACGGTTCGCAAGCCCGCGAGGTGCTGCTGACCGTCGAACAATGGGAAGAGATGAGCGGCGCCAAGGGCGCAGACGCGCCGGCCAAACCGGCGGCTTCGTCCGCTCCGCCGACGCGCTCGAATCGCGTCTTGTTGTCGCCCAGTGAAGCGGAGGGGTCGGACTTCCATCGCTCGGCCGCCGACGCAGATGAGGACGACGTCGACGAAGACGGAATCGACGCGGACGACGGCGCGATCGAGAGCGATTTCCGGGACGAAGCCCCGTTCGATGAAGATGACGAGGTCGACGACGAAGACGCGTCGGATGACGAAGAAGAAGAGGATGCGGACGACGTCGACGAAGAAGACGAGGACGAGGACGAAGTGGACGACGTCGAGGATTCGGACGACAAAGACGTGCCGGACGACGAACCGCACGATGCCGATCCGAGCCCCAACAAATACCCGGCCAAACACTACCGGGCTGAGAGCGGCGTGAGTTGTGGGCACCGGCAATCGACACCCCTGCCGGACGGGTCGCTCCGGCACGTAGCGAATCCCTGTGTTGACACCCGCGGCGGCGAATCTTATCCTTGTTTAGTCATCCGAATTTTAGACAGCTCGCTGCCATGCCCAGCAATCCGACCCACTTCCGCCGCCCGCTAGCCGCCACGACTTTCGCCGTTGCGCTCCGACGGACGATTATTATTGTGGAGGTGCGGCCCTAGGGCATGCGTAGTCCATAGCGGACTAAAGTCAGCCCTGAGGCCCACGAGGGTCGCAGGGCTGTTTTCGTTTCCGTCCATTGTTTCCCTTAACCTCTACTCTCTAACCTCGAATGGCACTAACTTAAGGAACGTCACCGCCTGTAGAAGGCGACTCCGATCGCCGACTCGCACTCGTTTGGCCGGCATGTCGGCGATCGGAGTCGCCTCCTACAGCCCCTGAGCTACGCGCCGTTCCCCTCTAATCTCAACCCCCCTGTCCTCATGCCACGCATCCAAATCTACGACACCACGCTGCGCGACGGCAGCCAAGGCGAGGGCGTCAGCTTTTCGCTCCAGGACAAGCTGCTGATCACGGCAAGGCTCGACAGCCTGGGCTTCGACTTCATCGAAGGGGGTTATCCCCTCTCGAACGAGAAAGACGCCCAGTACTTCCAGCGCGTGCGCGAGCTCGATCTGAAGCACGCCCTGGTCTGCGCCTTCGGCATGACCCGCCGCCGCGGCGTGCGGGCCGAAGAAGATCCCGGCATGCGGGCCCTGGTCGACTCGCAGGCCGAAGTGATCACGCTGGTCGGCAAGACGTCCGACTTCCACGTCACGCGAAGTACTGCGCGTCTCGCTGGAAGAGAACCTGGCCATGATCGCCGACAGCGTGCGCTACCTCCGCGAGCGGGCCGCGCGCGTGATCTACGACGCCGAGCATTTCTTCGACGGCTGGAAGGCCAATCCCGACTACGCCGCCAAGACCATTCAAGCCGCCGCCGAAGCAGGGGCCGAGATCGTCGTGCTCTGCGACACCAACGGCGGCAGCATGCCGGAGGAGATCGCCGCGCTCGACTCGCCAGGCCGCCGGCGTGCTCAGCGTGCCGGTCGGCATCCATTGCCACAACGATTGCGAGCTGGCCGTGGCCAATTCGCTGGCCGGCGTCGATGCCGGCGCCGTGCAAGTGCAGGGCACGATCAACGGCTTCGGCGAGCGCTGCGGCAACGCCGACCTGATCTCGGTCATTGCCAACCTGGCGTTGAAAAAGCCCGGCTATCGAAGTGCTCGACGACATGGGCGATCGGACATCTGACCGAACTGTCACGCTTCATGTACGAGACGGCCAATCTGCGCTTCCGCACCAACCAGCCGTTCGTCGGCTCCAGCGCTTTCGCCCACAAGGGGGGCATGCACGTGCATGCCGTATCGCGGGTGGCCGCCAGCTACGAGCACATCGCCCCGGAGCGCGTCGGCAACGAGCGGCGGATCCTGGTCAGCGAGCTGTCGGGCCGGTCGAACATCATGGCCATGACCAGCCGGACACGACATCCAGCACGACCGCGAACTGATGGACCAGATCCTGGCCCGCGTGGTCGATCTGGAAAACCAGCGGCTACCAGTTCGAGGCGGCCCAAGGTTCGTTCGATCTGCTGGTCAAGAACTGCGCCGGCACGTTCCGGCCCCATTTCGAGCGGCTCAATTTCCGCGTCAACGTCGAGACCGACCCCCAGGGCAAGGTCGTCACCGAAGCCACCGTCAAGCTCCGCGTCGGCGATACGCTGCGGCACGAGGTGGCCGAAGGCGACGGCCCGGTCAATGCCCTGGACGCCGCCCTGCGAAAGGCCCTGGGCGACGCCTTTCCGAACCTGGACCAACATGCAGCTTGTCGACTATAAAGTCCGCGTCATCAACAGCGAGGCCGGCACGGCCGCCGGGTCCGCGTGGTCATCGAAAGCCGCGACGAGCACGAAGTCTGGGGCACCGTGGGCGTCAGCGAAAACGTGATCGAAGCCAGTTGGATCGCTCTGGTCGACAGTTTCGAGTACAAACTGTGCAAGGACGAATCCCAGCGGCGGCCCGAATCCCGCGGTTGCGGACAAATGAACTTGGGGGCATTGATCCGATCTGCTACGAAAGCCAACGTCGGCCTTCAACCCCTCTCCCTGCAGGGAGAGGGCAGGGTGAGGGCCGGCGAAACACGGGATTTGCTTTTCGTTCGTAACCCAGACGAACGAATAACAAGAACGCCCGCTTCTTGAAATCGCCGGAAAAACAATCAGCATGACCATGGATGATCGAACCGCCGGCCCCTGCGCCGATCGAACTGCCCAAGCAGTACGACCACGCCGGGCCCAAAAGCAACTGGTATCCGTTCTGGCTCGAGCGGGGCTACTTTCACAGCGAGCCGGACCCGAAGCGCCAGCCTTACACGATCGTCATCCCGCCGCCCAACGTCACCGGCGCGCTGCACCTGGGGCACGCGCTGAACAACACGCTGCAAGACACCCTGATCCGCTGGAAGCGCATGCAGGGCTACAACGCCCTGTGGATGCCCGGCACCGATCATGCCGGCATCGCCACCCAGGCCGTGGTCGAGCGCCGGCTTCTCGAGGAAGAAAAGAAAACGCGGCACGACTTGGGCCGCGAGACGCTGGTCGCACGCATCTGGGACTGGAAGAACGATTACGAGCAGCCGCATTCTCGGCCAACTGCAGCAGCTGGGCTGTAGCTGCGATTGGCAACGGACGCGATTCACGCTCGACCCGGTCTGCGCCAAGGCCGTGCGCCATACGTTCTTCCGCATGTTCCAGGACCGGCTGATCTATCGCGGCAAGCGGCTGGTGAATTGGGATCGCATTCCTGCAGACGGCCGTCAGCGACGACGAAGTGTTTCACGAGACGGTCGCCGGCCATTTCTGGCATTTCCGCTACCCGGTCATCGAGCCGCGGCCGGGCGAACCCACGCATGTCACCATCGCCACCACGCGTCCGGAAACCATGCTCGGCGACACGGCCGTGGCCGTCCATCCCGATCCGGCCCGGCGCTCGATCAGATCGAGCAGCAGCTTCGCGGCAAACTGGCCGAAGCATCGGAGAAGGACGCCGAGCCGATCCAAGCGCAGCTCGACGATCTCGCGGCCCGCCGACGCGACGTGCTGCCGCTGCTGGTGAAGCTGCGCGACATGGCGCTGGCCGGCCGCAAGCTGATGCTGCCGCTGCTGAACCGCGAGATTCCGCTCGTGGCCGACGTGTGGGCCAAGCCCGAACTGGGCACCGGCTGCGTCAAGATCACGCCGGCCCACGACCCGAACGATTACGAAGTCGGCAAGCGGCAAGCAGCTGCCGATGATCAACATCCTCAATCCCGACGGCACGCTCAACGCCAACGCCGGCCCGTACAAGGGATTGAAGATTCCGCAGGCCCGCGAACAAGTGGTCGCCGACCTGGAGCAACTCGGACTGCTCGAAGAAAGTCGAAGACCGCGAAATCGAGCTGGCCCATTCCGATCGCTCGAAGACGCCGATCGAGCCGTACCTGGCCGATCAGTGGTTCGTCAAGATGCAGGACCTGGCCCAATCGGCGATGGACGCCGTCAGCGACGAGCGAGTGAAGATTTTTCCGCCGCGCTACGCCAAGGGCTATCTCGACTGGCTGGGCGAAAAACGCGATTGGCCGGTCAGCCGGCAACTTTGGTGGGGGCATCGCATTCCGATCTGGTACGCGCCGACTGCCAGCGCAGCCGAGCTCGAAGGCCGCGTTTGCCGGCCGCGACGACGTGGCCTGGCAACCACGAAGAGCAGGGGGGCTGGCTGGTTTGCTCGCGCGATGAGGACCTTGCGGCCGACGCCGTGCCGGGCGCACACGATCACCCAGGACCCCGACGTGCTCGACACCTGGTTCAGCTCGGCCCTGTGGCCGCACTCCACGCTCGGCTGGCCCGAGAAAACCGCCGAGTTGGCCTACTATTATCCCACCAGCACGCTGGTCACCAGCCGCGACATCATCACGCTGTGGGTCGCACGGATGGTGCTGACCGGGCTGTATAACGTCGGCGACGTGCCGTTTCGCGAGGTGTTCATTCATCCCAAGATCCTCGACGGCTTCGGCGAAGGCATGTCGAAGTCGAAGGGCAACGGCGTCGACCCGCTGGATGTGATCGAGAAATTCGGGGCCGACGCGCTGCGATTCGCACTGGCCTTCATGACCACCGAAA
The DNA here is from genome assembly GCA_963699445.1 of uncultured Planctomycetia bacterium. GTDB lineage: Bacteria > Planctomycetota > Planctomycetia > Pirellulales > PALSA-1355 > CAWCAX01. The sequence goes on along the minus strand of CAVOTX010000005.1, from coordinate 239,122 downwards.
CGCAGGACGTGCGGATGCCGGTCGATTTCGAATGTCCGCATTGTCAGACGCTGATCGAACAAACCAAGAAAAACCGCGTGCTGCCCAAAGTCGAGTGCAAGAAGTGCGGCAAACCATTCTCCACGCAATGGGCCAGCAAGCCGGAAGACCTGGCCCTGCCGCGCGGAGCGGTGGTCAGCGAACGATTCGAGCTGGCCCGCAACTTTTGCAACAAGCTCTGGAACGCCTCCCGCTTCACGCTCTTGAATCTCGAAGGCTATACGCCGGCCCCGTCGACGACGCGCAGTTGGCGGTCGAAGACCGCTGGGTGCTCAGCCGGCTGTCGACCGTGACGGGGCAAGTCACACGCGGCGCTCGACGGTTATCATTTCGGCGATGCGGCCCGAGCGCTGTACGATTTCGCCTGGAACGAGTTCTGCAGCTTTTACGTGGAGATGGTCAAAGGCCGCTTGCAGGACCCCGCCACGCGACCGCTGGCCCAAAGAGTGTTGGCCCACACGCTCGACGCGCTGTTGCGGCTGTTGCATCCGCTGGTGCCGTTCATTACTGAGGAGATCTGGCAGCTTTTGGGCCAGGCGGCGCCCGAGCGGGGTCTCGGGCCCCAACCGGCCGCCGAGAGTGTGATGATCGCCATCTGGCCCGAGGCCGATGTTTCGCGGCAGGATCCGCAGATCGAAGCCCGCTTCGCCGTGTTTCAGCAGGTGCTGTCCGGATTGCGCGAGATCCGCAGCCGGCAGAACATCCCGCCCAAGACGCCGATCCGGTTCGTCGGCCGTTGCGATGACGCCACGGCGGGCCTGCTAGCACCGATGGCCCCTTATTTCGCCGCAATGGCCAATGCCCAATCCGGCGGCTGGGGATCGGATGCGGCGGCTCCGGCGACCGGCACCCGGTTTTCGATCGACGGGGGCGAGATTCTGGTTGATATGTCGGGCCATATCGACGTACAGGCCGAGATCACGCGCAAGCAAAAGGAGCTGTCCGGCGTTGCGGCGGCCATCCAGGGCAAGCGCCGGCAGCTCGACAATCGGAACTTCGTCGAGCGGGCCCCGGCGGACGTGGTCGAAAAAGACGCAGGCTGCGCTCTGGCGCTGGAAGATCAAGAGCGCCAACTGCACTCGGAACTGATGGCGCTGAAACAGCAGGCCTGACGCGCCGAGCGGTGCGCCGCTGGCCGGCGACAGGGAACGCTACCGTCGGCGAGCCACGACCGTTCGTCCCGGGCCGCTACTCCCAACCGGTGCGCAGCAGATAAAGCTCGTCGCCGTCGTCGCTCGGCGTCGGATCGGCTTGCGCAGCCAATCGCGCAAACACATCGGCCCGCAGCAACACGTAGGTCACGTTGGTGGCCGGATCGACCACTTCGATCGGCCCGGCGTCATCGGCGATCCGCAATGCGCGCCGTTGTTCGTCGGTGAGAATCGGAGTCATAAGGCAGTCCTAAAGGGTGGACCGTATTGTACCATACCCGCAGCCGATCGGAAAACCTTCGCCGTAGAGGATTGCCCAAACGCGAAAATCCCGCGGATTTGTGGTCACCGATTGCGTGCAATCTCCATACCGTCGTTGCGATTCCGCGCTTTTCAGACGACTCTCGTCGAAGGCGGCGGATCGGCGATGAGCGACGTTGCGGCGGGGGCCGCCGGCGATTCTGCATCGAGCAGCCGACTTTCTTGCGACACTAGCCGCGCTGCTTGCCGGGCACTTATAATCGAGTCGACGGACGTGGGGCGGCGTCGGCCGCGTCCGAATACCGCCTCGGAACAGAGTTGCTTGTCAAGAAGGGCCTTGTATGCCGGTCCAGATGGAGTTGTCGCGGATCATCATCAGCGAGATTAACGACCAGCAGGTGATTTACCTCAAAGAGGTCGACGGCGACCGCACCTTCCCGATTTTGATCGGCATTTTCGAAGCCACCAGCATCGATCGCCGCGTCAAGCAGTATCATTCGCAGCGGCCCTTGACGCACGACTTGCTGGTCAGCGTGGTCGACAACCTGGGCGGCGAATTGCAGGACGTCGTGATCAGCGAGCTCAAAGACCACACTTACTTCGCCAAACTTCGCGTGCGGCACGACGGCGAACTGGTCGAAATCGACTCGCGCCCCAGCGATGCCATCGCCGTGGCCGTGACCTGCGATCCGCAACTGCCGATCTACGTTTCGGAAGAAGTGCTCAACGACGTGCTGGGCGAGCAGCAGCCGTAGGAATAAAGGCGGAAGGATGAAAACGGAGAGGGGAGCGGCCGGGCCGGTTTCTCTCGCGCTGCTTATGCCAATCATCTCGTCGCGCACGCCTGAGGGCGATTCCAACCGCTGCCCGATCTGCCACAACCGCGTGATCGTCGAGCCTTCGCAGCCGACCGGCGATGCGCCTGTCCGCGCTGCGGCCACTTGCTGTGGCAGTTTCGCAAATTCTACGTCGAGCAGCTTGGCGTCAAGCCCGAGTTCGTCACCGCCGACACGCCGCTGATGGGCAACGACTTGGGCGCCGATTCACTGGACATCGTCGAGCTGGTGATGGAACTCGAGGAAGAATTCGACATCACGATTCCAGACGACGCGGCCGAGCGAATCCGTACCATCGGCGATGCGATCCGCTGGATCGAAGCCGAGCGGCGGCGCAAGGATGACGATTGAACGGACCTGACGATCGTTCCTCGTTTTTCATCCTTCTGCCTTCATCCTTCTGCCTTTTCCTCTATCTCTGGGCGTCGGCAAAGGCCTTTTGCATGGCGTCGAGCGCCGGCTGGCCGTGCTGGCCGTCGACGATCACATTCACGCGAACTTCGCTGGTGTTGATCATGTCGACGTTGATCTTGGCCCGGGCCAGGCACTCGAAAGTGCGGATGGCCACGCCCGAATGGCTGCGCATGCCGATGCCCGAGACCTACAGCTTGGCCACGCGGGGGCTGCTGCTGACCGGTCCGCAGTGCAGTTTTTCGGCCAGTTTTCGCAGCAATTGCAAGCACTGCTTCGAACTGGGTTTGCGGCACGGTGAAGCTCAGGTTTGCCTTGCCGGCATGGCCGTAAGCTCTGCACGATCATGTCGACGAAAATTCCGGCATCGGCCACGGCGTCGAAAATCTCGGCGGCGATGCCCGGCTTGTCGGCCACGGCGCTGATCGTCAGCCGCCCCTGCGACAGGTCGAGTCGCGATATCGTCGACGACTAGTTCTTCCATCCGCTGCAAGCGAGCGACAACGGCCAGAGCGTCGCTCGACGGTGGGCTGCCGCCGGATTGCCGACCTGCGCGTCCCTGGCGGGCGCACTGCCCAGGTCCATGCCGTGCTGGTACGAATCGACCGGCGGCTGCGGCGCCGCCTCCAGGGCAAAGGTCTGATGCACCGTGCGCAGCGCCTGCGGGCCCTGGCTGCGGGTCGACCAGGACCGAGATTTTGATTTCGCTGGTGCTGATCATCTGAATGTTGATGCCGGCATCGGCCAAGGCGCGGAACATCCGCCGGGCCACGCCGGTTTGCTTGGCCATCCCCAGCCCCACGATCGAGACCTTCGCCACGTCGTCGTCGTGCGAGACGCCCTCGGCCCCCAGCTCCCTGGCCGCTTGCTCGGCGGCCTTGAGCGTCGCCGGCAGCTCCTCGCGATCGACAGTGAAGGAAATGTCGGCAATGCCGTCGGCCCCGACGTTCTGCACGATCATGTCCACCGCGATCGCCTGGGCGGCGATCTTCGAGAATATCGCCAGGCTCGTCGCCGGGCCGGTCGGGCACGCCGATGATCGTCACCCGGGCCTCGTTCTTCACCAGCGCGGCGCCGGCTACCGGCTGGTCCGGCGTTTCGGGCTGCGGCCGCGATCATCGTGCCCGGCACGTCGCTGAAACTGCAGCGGACGTGGATCGGCACCGAAAATTTCTTGGCGAATTCGATCGAGCGGTTGTGCATCACGCCGGCGCCCAGGCTGGCCAGCTCGAGCATTTCGTCGTAGGCTGATGCGCTTGCACGCGGCGGGCCTCGGGCAGCAGGCGAGGGTCGGTCGTGTAGACGCCGTCGACGTCGGTATAGATCTCGCAGGCGTCGGCCCCCAGCACCGCGGCCAGGGCCACGGCCGTGGTGTCGCTGCCGCCGCGTCCCAGCGTGGTGATGTTGAATTCCTCGTCGATGCCCTGGAAGCCCGCGGCGATCACGATCTTTCCCTCGTCAAGGCCCGCCGCATCGCGGTCGGTGGAGATCGACTGGATGCGGGCCTTGGTGTGGGTGCTGTCGGTCTTGATGCCGATCTGGGCGCCGGTCAGGCTGATGGCCTCGTATGCCCAGCGAATGGATCGCCATGGCCATCAGGGCCACGCTCACCTGCTCGCCGGTCGAAAGCAGCATGTCCATTTCGCGGGCCGGCGGCTGATCGGTGATCTCGCGGGCCAGATCGACCAGCAGGTCGGTGTTCTGCCCCATGGCGCTGACCACCACCACCACTTGGTTCCCCTGCTTGCTGGGCGCGAATCGCCTTGCGGGCCGCAGCCAGAATCTTTTGACTGTCGGCCACGCTGGTGCCGCCGAATTTCTGCACGATCACGGCATGGCTCGCAAGATCCGATTCGTGATTGCTCTTGCATCGGCCACGCTCATGCTTGAACTCCGAGAAAATAACCCATCAATTTCCACCCTGCCTCGAACGCCAGTGGCGACTCGGCGGCCGACGATCTCGTCGTAAGTGTCGCACCATCCGGCCGAATTCCGCTGCCGCCGATTGCGAAAGGCACGCAGCCGTGGCTGTGGGTTTTCGTCCGCAGCGGCGTGGGATGGTCGGGCGTGACCAGAATGCGATATTCGCCCAGAGCCGCGAGAGCTGCGGCCAGCGGAGCCGACGATATGCCGATCGATTTCTTCCAGGGCTGCGATCTTTGGCGTCGGCCCGGCCCTCGTGCGACGCTTCGTCGGTCGCTTCGACATGCACGCAAACCATATCGGTCTCGCTGCAAGGCTTCGATGGCATATCGCCCCTTGGCGGCATAATCGGTGTCCAGGTAGCCGGTCGCGCCGGGCACTTCGATCCGCTCGCCAGCCGATCAGCGCCGCCAGCCCGCGCAGCAAGTCGACCGCCGTGATCATCGCCCCGCGCTTGCCGTAAACTTCGGCGAAACGGGCGGACGGCCGGCATGCGGCCTTGCCCCCACAGCCAGACGTTGGTGGCAGGCGGCTTGCCGGCCTGCCGCCGGGCCTGGTTCACCGGATGTTCGGCGAACAGGCCGACGCTGTCGGCCATCAGTTGATTCAGCAGGTCGCTGCCCGGCCCGCGGGATAGTCGTCGAGCACGGACTTGTCCGTCAGATCGTGCGGCGGCGTGGCCCGGGTATCGGCGGTAAACGGCGGCGGCGCGCCCGCACCGCGGTAGATCAGCAGGTTGCGATAGCTGACACCCGGACATGAACTCCCACCGGCTCCGCCGTGCGCCCAGATGCTCGCTGCGGCCGTGGCGAGCAAGGCCCGGGCTTCGTCGGTCGAGATGTGCCCGGCCGTGAAGTCGCGCATCGACTGCTCTTCGATCGTCACCAGATTGCAGCGGACGGCCGAATCGTGGGGGCCCAGGTCGATTCGCCTGGCCGCGGCTTCCAGCGGCAGCCCGGCCGGTGAAATATTGCAGCGGGTCGTAGCCCAGCAGGCTCAGATTCGCCACGTCCGAGCCGGCCGGCAGCGAGGCCGGCACGTGGTTGGCCCGGCCGACGACGCCCGCAGTCGCCATGGCATCCATCGCCGGGCGTGTGGGCTGCCTGCGAGCGGAGTCTTGCCGCCGAGCGCCGCTTGCGGCTCGTCGGCGCAGCCGTCGGGAATGATGATGGCGAATTTCATGAAACGCTTTCTGGTTGCTGTAGGGCAGGGCACAATGGCATCATTCGTCCACCCGCATTCGTACGCTGCCGCCGCGCATGAACTCCATCCTGTCGATCGGCTTCGATCGCCCGGCCGAGGTCGCGCCTTCGGTCGTACTGTGCGTCATGATCACCAGCGGAACCACGCCGCTGTCCGTTCGTCGGCTTCGTGCTGGATGACCGAAGCGATCGAGATGTCTTGCCGTCCCAGCATGCCGGCGATCTCGGCCAGCACGGTGGGCCGATCGCTCGACGTTGAACCGCAGGTAGTAGCGGCCGGCGACGTTGGCAAGATCGCTGGCCGGCACCCGGGCCTTCTGTTTGGACCACAGCTCCAGCGATCGAAAGGTGATTGCGGCCCGGCCCACGACCGTGTCGATCATGTCGGCCACCACGGCCGAAGCGGTGGGCATCTGCCCGGCGCCCAAGCCCGAAAAAACACCCGACCCACGGCGTCGCCCACGACGCTGATCGCATTGTACGCGCCCGCGCACTTCGGCCAGCGGCGTGCCGCTGCGGACCAGCGTGGGCGAAACGTGCAGCTCGAGCCCGCCGCCGCCCAGCCGGGCCACGGCCAGCAGCTTGATGCGATAGCCCAGTTCCTTGGCAAATCGCAGATCGGCCACGTCGAGCGTGTCGATGCCGCGGCGCGGAATGTCGCACCAGGACACCCGGGCGCCGAAGGCCAGATTGAGCCAGGATCGCCAGCTTTTGGGCCGCGTCGCTGCCGTCGACGTCCATCGACGGATCGGCTTCGGCATAGCCCAGCTGCTGGGCCTTGCGCGACGCGCCGGCCATAGGCAATGCCCTCGTGCCTCCATCTGCGTCAGGATGTAATTGCTCGTGCCGTTCAAGATCGCGTCGATCGATTGGATCTGATTGGCCGACAGGCACTGGCTGATATTGGCGATGATCGGAATCCCGCCGGCCACCGACGCCTCGAAGGCAATCGAACGGCCCAATTCGCCGGGCCCGATCGAATAGTTCCGGCCCGTGCTCGGCCAGCAGGGCCTTGTTGGCCGTGACCATGTCCTTGCCCGCGGCCAACAAATCCAGCAAATATGTGCGGGCCGGTTCCAATCCGCCCACCAACAGCGCCACCACCGAAATCGTGGGGTCGGCCGTGATCCGGCGGATGTCGGCGGAGACAATGTTCGCGGGCAATTCGATCTGGCGCGGTTTGGCCAGATCGCGGACCACCACCTGGGCCAGCGCCAGCGGCCGCCCGGCGTGGCGTGCGGTCCGCTCGCCGTTGTCGATCAAAAGCCGGGCAACCCCCGTGCCGACCGTCCCCAGGCCGACAATGGCGACCTTCGCTGGTTCCATAAATCGTCGCTAGCTCCCAACTTAGAATCGCTTATAGTAGGCGGCAAAAGCGGGGTCCGTCAAGCGGTTGGCCAGGCGGATGAGCGAGTTGGCAAAGCATGTACCGTTCGCGCCAAGGCACGCGGTGCGAAATGCCACTGCGGGCGGTATGCTGGACGACAGTTGCCGGCGTCGCGCCGTGCGCTGCACGAATTCCGACTTTTCTCAGCTAGCGGAGAATTCGATCCATGCGTGCTTTGAGTCGCGTTGCCCCGGACTGGTGGGATTACACGACGCTCGACCCGGCCATCCTCAACGACGCCGCCCAGCTCCAAGCCAGCGACCTGCCGGGACTGGCCGGCGAAGGGTTTCGCCATCAAGTTCTACGATACCCTGGAAGATTTTTACCTGGCCGAGGCGCTGGAATACATCGAGGCCTGGCGGCAGTCGACCCCCGACAACCCGGCCGGAATCTGCGGGCCCATCGGACCCACCGAACAACTGCCGCTGGTGGCCCGGCTGGTCAACGCCCTGGAGCTGGATCTGCGGCATTGTCACTTCTGGGGCATGGACGAATGGGCCATTGATGGCCGCGAAGTCGCGGAGGATTTTCCCCTGAGCTTCGCCCGGGCCGACAAACAGCTCTGCTTCGACCGCATCGACCGCAAACTGCGGATGCCGGATGCGAACCTGCACTTTCCCTCGGCCCAGGCGACGGCGCTACAGCCAGAGCTACGACCAGGTGCGCTGCCTGGTCATGCAAGGTGGGCAGGGGGAGGTGAAGCACTGGGCCTTCAACGATCCGCCCCGCCGAAACGGAGCGTCCACGGCCGAGCCACCTTCGCCGGCCGAGTACCGCCAGTTGGGCACGCGCATCGTCGAGCTGCATCCGATGACGATCATCCAGAACGCCCGCACCTCGGGCGGCGGCGTGGTGTCGAACGTTCCGACGCAGGCCATTAGCGTGGGGCCGGTCGAAACCTGGAAAGCCCAGAAGCGTATCGATCTGGCATGCCGGCAACCACGACAACCCCTTCGGCCTGCGGCTGACGACGTTGATGATTTCCCAGCGGATTCCAGACAGTGCGGTGCCGATGTCGCTATTGGCCGATCATCCGAACGTGCAGTTCAATTTCTTTCGCGGCGGAATCGGCAGTTGCGACGCCGAGATGCATTGAGGGGCGTTTCGAATGGCAATCGTGAAGAGAAGGGGATATGGGGACAGGAGGGGATACGGGGGATGACGAATGAAGAAATTGGCGGATAAATGCAGGACGGACGAAGAAATCGGCGGCGGCTGATGTGGGACGCATCGATCCGTTAAGCCCACCGGCTCCCGGCCGGTGCGGAAAAGCGGCGCAAACTCATCAAAGGACAACCCGACGGATGACCAACCAGACGACCAAACGCGTGCTGGCGATCGCCGCGCATCCGGATGATATCGAGTTCGTGATGTCGGGCACGCTGATCCTGCTGGGCCGCGCCGGCTACGAATTGCACTACATGAACCTTGCCAACGGTTGCTGCGGATCGACGAGCTTGAGTGCCCGCCACGCGGCCGAAGCGCGGCTGCGCGAGGCGATCGCGGCGGCCGCCCTGATCGGCGCCGAATTCCACCCAAGTCTTACGGACGACCTGCAAATTTTCTACGATTCGCGCACCCTGGCCCGATTGGCCGCCGTGGTCCGCGAGGTGGCGCCCGAGATCCTGCTGACGCATGCCCCGATCGATTACATGGAAGACCACACGAATACTTGCCGCCTGGCGGTGACGGCCGCCTTCGCCCGCGGCATGCCCAATTTTTCCACCCAGCCGCCGCGCCCGCCGGTCGACGCGCCGGTGACGATCTACCATGCCCAGCCGCACGGCAACCGCGATCCGCTGGGACACGCGGTGCGGCCGGATTTTTGCGTCGATGTCAGCCACGTGATCGACCAGAAGGTGGCGATGCTGGCCTGTCACCAGAGCCAGCAAGATTGGCTCGATGCCAGCCAGGGAATCGGTTCGTACATCGAGGCCATGAAGTCGCTCAATCGCGAAGTCGGCCGGATGTCGGACGGCTTCGAATACGCCGAAGGCTGGCGCAAACATCTGCATCTGGGCTTTTGTGCCGAATCGGCCGATCCGCTGCGCGCGGCCCTGGGCGCATGGGCACAACCGTTGGTCTGAAGCGCCGCGCTTGAAACCGGGCTCGAGGACGGCGGCCTCTGCACGGCGCCCTCTGCACGGCACAACGTCCGCGCAGCCGGCGGTTTTCTTGCGGCAAAAGAAAAACGCCCTTCGAGACCGCGGTGATCTCGAAGGGCGTCAAGTTGATTCTTACCAGCGGCGAACCGATTCAGACCGCGCGGACCGAAGCGGCGCAAGGTCCCTTGGGGCCCTTGCCGGCTTCGTACTCGACCGCCTGACCTTCGCGCAATTCCTCGATCGCTACGCCCTGCAGCGCGGAATGGTGGAAGAACAGATCGTCGCGATCCGTTTGAATGAATCCAAAACCCTTGTCCGCCAGCAACTTCTTGATCTTACCTTGTGGCATTTCTGCTCTCCAACATGAAACATGGGCAAATAAGGAACCGTCTCTACTGAAGCGGACCATTGGCCCAAAGCTTGGCAGCAGATAGCCACAAGACCAGGACGGGCAACTACAGGATGACGCAGCAGCGCAAGGCGGGCCGCCAACGTGCGGCAGCCGGGCGATCTGACGTGCGTCCTATCTCTCGCTTGTCATGTATCGTCGTGACGGCCTGATTATACTTGGCCCCCGGCCCATGGCAATCGTCCGGTGTCGCAGGCGGAATCGACCCTTACGATGGGGTTGGAGCGTCATTTCTGGCCTAAGCTTGGGCCCTGCCGCCGACGCCGCGGACGCGGTTCGGCCGTGTTCTTTGGGACGGGCCGGTAACTCATCAAGAACTCGACCGCGCCGGCTTTGTCTTTGAACTTGCCTGCGACAAGGTCGCCGTTGTTGTATCGCACCTCGATTTCAAACCGCTCCACGGGTTGGGCACGACCGTCGTTGTCATAACCTTCGATGAAATGTATCGCGTCGTCGATCGTCAAAACCTCGTGCAACGCTCCATGAAGCACAAGAACGACGATTCGTTCAATCTGCCTCGACACCGCAACAGCGAGAGACTTGATGAAGCCCTCGACGCTGGGTCTGTGCGCCTTCACAAGCTCGGCGGCAAGTTTCTTGCGTTCTCGGTCGGACATTCGTTCGTAGACATCCACCCGCTCTTGAAAGCTCTCGTCGGGGGTATCCTCGTCGGTGCGGGCGTCAATCCCGGCCTTCCGAAATACGGCGACAATCGATTCATACGGAATGTACAGAACCGTGAATCCGAGCGATTTGAGCTGCGTCAACGCCCCGTCTGTGAAGACCCCAGCGAGAATCGCGCCCTTGAAAGGCGCTGCGTTCTTGAACGTGGCGGCCAGCGGCTCGATCGCGCCTTGTATCTCCTGGACCTTGTTGCGAGAGTGCTTTGTGTACCTCCGCCATGCCGTCTCGATGAACGCAGCCGGCATTCCGACGTTGTCGTGCGTGCCCCCTCGCTCCAGCACAAAGTCAAGGTCATGCGCATTGCCGCTGGAGTCACGCCATGTGCATTTCCTTCCGCTACGGCACGCACGTGGGCCTTGCTTGTCCAGGTAGAGGTGATGGTCCCGGGCGAATTTCTCGAGTAAAGGGAGTATCGCCGTTTCGAGCACCTCGCCCACGATCTGACCGAATCGATGTGCTGGAGATTCTGCCATCTAACCTTCGATCCAAAGGCGCCCCTCTTGAAGGGGAACGCGGTGCTTGCGGTTCTTCCACTTGATATTTCGTTCGCGGGTACGCTCAAAGCGGTGAGACCTAAAGCCAGCGGACTCGGCGAGCGCCCAAAGCCACGGAATTACGGGCACATAGACGCCATAAGGAGCGGAGTCTCCGACCACAAAGCAAATCGTTGCGTCGGGTGCGCAAACGCGACGAAGCGCAAGCCAAACGTTCGCGAGGTCGCGAAAGTAACAGGCAACCATTAGGTGATAGGTCTTTTTCCCGCCTTTTGTCTTGCGAATTTCGCCAAGCTGTCTGCAGACACCACTCAAGGGCTCGCGAATCGGCGACAATTCGGGGGACGAAAGCACCTCTTCCAGATCGACGGCTTTTTCAGGAACATGTTGGGAACACGACCGGACTAGGTGCCGCCGCACCTTTTGTTGCAAGTCGCCCCATCCGCTGATTTCTCGCAGAAACGACATCTCGAGCCGTGTCGCGTCGGCATAGTCATAGTTATTCGGATACGGCGGCGACGTAATGACAAGATTGGCAAATCCGTCAGGCACAGTGCGGCACGATCGTGCGTCGTCCTCCGAAAATGTTGCCGCGCGGGCCTTCGGCCGACTGGCCAAATACCAGGTCTTTGTAAATCATTCGTGAGCAATCATCGAACGCCGTGTAGGCATCCTGTGGCGCTCGCTTCTGTTTTCGTGGCAAGATGTACTGCCATTGCGCCGTTCCAGCGGTCGACGTCCGCCGCAGAATTGCAACCAGCGCGAGCCAGGCAAGTTCCGACGCGACCGAATCATCGCGGATCGTCTCATAAGCCCTGCGCAGGCAATCAAGGTCATTCAGCGTCGCCTGGTCATAGCACTTGTAAATTAGCGGTGGGTAGCCATCGATCGAAGGCTTCGTGGCCTTTGCCACCTCGCGAAGCCGCCGAGCCATTGCCCTGAAAGACTCAGGGTCAGAGCGCCACGCGAGTTTTGTCCGAGCGATCCGGCCGACGAACGGATGCGACTCGATCCCCCAACTTTCCACGCCTTCAGCCTCCGCAGCTATGAGCGTCGTGGCAGACCCTGCAAATGGATCAAATACCCTGACACTCCGCGAACTACCGAACCGGCGAATTACTTGACCGACCCATTCCGCGGAGAAGCCGGCGCTGTAGCGAAACCACCGGTGGACCGGTAACTTCATGTTGTTGATGAATGTGGACGACGACCCGTCCGCCACTTCTGGCTGAGGGCCTGCGTCTGGAAACAGCAGGGATTGATACTTCCTGGTCATAAATTCATGCCGTGGTACAACTTGTTGCCCAGGGTCGAGCAGTATCCGCGGGGGACGCCCGCGTAAGCCTCAGCGAAAGGCCGAGCACTTCCAAGACCTTCGCGTTCCGCACAGGTTTCGGGGGTGGCCATTGTTTGCACACGCTCGCCCAATTCTAGCGAACCCTGCGGGGCGAGTCAGGTGGCGCGTTGAGGGCCCGCGAAACGGCCAGGAACTGGCGACGCCCTCGGCACCACGCATGGGAAGGCGGCAATATCCGGCACAACCCAGCCCCACGGAACCCCGTGGGGCCAAGACATTACGCCCGTCCCGGGCCGGCGGGATTCTATCGGCCTGCGGCCCGGGGCGGTAGAATACAGACCTGTCAAGTCCGGGCGGCGAAGGACCTGGCGTCCTTGTCCGCCATTCGGCTGCGTCCGGGCCGCGAACTTTTTCCGCTCGGCCCCCGCCCGTCTCAAACCGCGTAAGGCGCTTCGATTTCATCATGAACTTCCAGGGACGGGTCGCTCATTGCCTGGGCGCTGAGGAAAAAATCACCCTCGAAGTGGCCGTGGTCACCGCCGAGCGGATCGCGCTCGACTGGAGCCAAGACGGACGCATCGGCTACCTGATTGCCAGATCGGTCGGCGGCAGTCACTTCCAGGGGCGTTACGGATACCCGCAGGAAAAATCGGACTACGAGTGCGAGTTGACCCTGTTCAGCGGCCAGCACGAAGACCTGCTCTTCGGCACCTGGCGCGAGCGCGACACCGATCTTGGGGGAACGCTGGCCTTCCGGCTGCCCACCAGGATGACCGCAACCGCAGCGCCCAGGCCGGCGACTTGCCCGGCACCGAGTCCGCGCTCGCGGCGGACGTCGCCACCGGGTCGCCTGCCGAAGCCCTGCCAATCGCGCCGCGCGCGACGACGGTAGCGCGCAGCCGCCCGGCCGGTCGCGCCGGCCGCCGGCGGTTTGCCGAAAGAACGGCCGATCGCGGCGCCGGTTTCCAGTGCCCAGGTCGACCACCTGCTCTCGATCACGGCCGACGAGTTCGACAAGCGAGACCGCGAGCAGGTCGAAGAAGAGCTTTCGGCGGCGCCGGTCTCGGCGCTGTTCAAGCTGGCGCACAATGCCTTGGCAATGGACCTGAGAGCCCTGGCGGCCCGGATGTTCGCCGATCGCTACGGCGCCGCTGGGGCCGGCGGCCTGCCGGCTCGTGCGCCGCGCCGCGCCGAGTCGCCAGAGATGCGGGCCCAAAAAAGACGCAGTTCGAGGCACGGAAGAAATCGTTAACCGTCGACTGAGATAGCCGAATCGCCGGATGTTCGCCCGGCGGGCCGATCGTATTTCGAACAAAACAACCTCAAACAGAAATTCCATGTCCGAAGAACCGCTGATTGCCGTCTTTGTCGATTTCGAAAATCTCGCGATCGGCGTGCGGCACATGAAGGCCGGGCCGTTTCAGATTCAGTTGATCTTGAAGCGGCTGCTGGAAAAGGGGCGGATCGTTTTCAAGCGGGCGTACTGCGACTGGAGCAGTTATGGCGACTCGGTGCGAGAATTTCATGCTCAGGGCATCGAATTGATCGACGTGCCGCAGACCAAGATGAGCGGCAAAAACAGCGCCGACATTCGCATGGTCGTCGATGCGCTCGATCTGTGCTATTCCAAGCAGCACATCGACGTCTTTGCCCTGATCTCCGGCGATAGCGACTTTTCTCCGCTGGTCTCCAAACTGAAAGAGAACGACAAGCGCGTGCTGGGCTGCGGCGTGAAGAGCTCCACGTCGGACTTGCTGATCGCGAATTGCGACGAATTCATCTACTACGACGATCTCATTCGCGTGGCCAAGAAGATCCAGACCAGGGGCACCGCCCGGCGGGCCAAGCCCAAAGAGGAAAATGCCGGCGAGGACAAAAAACAAGAAGCCATCGACCGCGTGCTCGAGGTGTTCCACAGCGTGGAACAAGATTACGACCCGCTCTGGGGCTCGTTGCTCAAACAGGCGATTCGGCGCGTGTTTCCCGGCTTTAACGAAGGTTACTACGGCTACGGCAGCTTCTCGGCCCTGCTCGAAGACCTCAAGAGCAAGGGCCTGGTCGACCTCGAGTACGACGAAAGCCGCGGCAACTACAAAGTACACCGCGCGAAGGAATGAGCCGCGGCAGCCGCGCGGCGGCCAGAGCCTCCGGCGCGATAACGCTCGCAGCCGCGTTACGGAACGGCAAAGCCGCCGAACGCGCTGCCCGCAATCGGAGTAATTCCGTTGCCGGCGCCGCCGTAGACGCCGCCGCCGCCGTAAAACCCGTTGAGCGGACCCAATTCGTCCTGATAGTACCAATACGGGATATAGGGGCTGGGCCCGTCGTTGGAGAAGTACTTCGAATAGGGAATCTTGACGGCCGCTTTGTTCTTCTTGTATTGATCGACCCGATGGCCTTTCTTGTTGGCCGAGTAGGGCCCGTAGTCGAAAATCCAATCGCTCGCAACGGACGTCATGCCGCTGCCGAAAAGAATCACGATGGCGACGAGTAACGCGCGTGCCGACATGCTGTCATCTCCTGCGGACGGCCGATCACGGCCAACGAGAACCTGCCAACCAAAGCTTAGGTCATTTTCGGCGGAAAAAGCAGGCCGATCCGGCCGCCGGCCCAGGCTGGCGGCGCGTCCAGGGGGCGGCCGGCGAATCCGTGCTCCAGCCTACGCCTCGGGGCCTGCGCCGCCGGGCCTGACTTTCGGCCCAAACGCGGCAGCCACTACAATCGAGCGCGAATTGTGGCTCGGGGCGGTCCGGCTATAATGTGGGTTAGCGATTGCAAGTCATTCCGCGGATACCTGCGCGCGCGCCTGGGCAACTCTATGGGCGAGGAGTTCAACCCCTACTAC
This sequence comes from uncultured Planctomycetia bacterium, assembly GCA_963699445.1. Classification (GTDB taxonomy): domain Bacteria; phylum Planctomycetota; class Planctomycetia; order Pirellulales; family PALSA-1355; genus CAWCAX01. The sequence goes on along the minus strand of CAVOTX010000005.1, from coordinate 224,078 downwards.
AAATGGCTGGCCATTCCGCTCGATGAGCAGCCGCCCAATCATTATCGCTTGCTCGGCGTGACGCAGTTCGAATCCAGCCCGGACGTCATTGCCAATGCCGCCGACCAACGGATGGCATTCCTGCGAACCTTTCAAAGCGGCCCCAAATCGGCGCTGTCGCAAAAGCTGCTCAATGAGATCGCCGCGGCTCGACTGGCGCTGCTCGACCCGAAGCGCAAGACGCCCTATGACGAATCTCTCAGAGCCCAATTAGGGGCCGCCGCGGCGGCCGCCATGCCCGCGCCGCCGATTGCGCCTCCGCTGGCCGTGGAACCCCCGCCGGTTCCCGTCTCGGCGCCAACTCTTGCCCCGGCCCAAGCCAAGATGCCGCAACCAGCGCCGCTTCGGCAGCCGGTTCTGGTCGCTCCGCCGGCGATTCCCGTCCGTCCTTCCGCGGAGCGGGCGGACGTCGAACCGGCGGCGCCGCGGTACGAGTTGGTGCCACGGTTGGAAAACGACCGTCCGCGGCGGCAGCCGGCGCGGCAACCGGCTCGCAAGAACCCGCTGGTGATCGTGGCGGCGATCGTCGGACTGCTGGCGGTCGTCACGATCATCGCACTGGCGGCCAACGGCAGCCGCTCGCCGGCTCAGGTCGCTGTCGACGATCGATCACCGGAGTCGGAGCAGAACTCTGCCGACGCGGATTCACCGCCCGTCAAGACAACTGCGCGGCGCCGGGTCGAGCTGGATCCGGAGCCGCAACCGGCCGTCGACCCGGACCCCGAGCCCGAGCCGCAAGTTCCGGCCCCGGAACCAGCCCGGCCGGAGCCGCCGTCAAGCATCCCTGCCAAAGTCGGGCCGGCCCATGTCGGGGATGTCAAATCACCGCAGCCGCAGCCGCAGCCCGTCGCGCCCCCATCGTCGGCGCCGCCATCATCCACGCCGCCATCAACCACACCCCAGCCAGCGCCGCACGCGCACGAGGTGGCCGCGGCGGCAAATGCCCGACTGGCCGAACCGGCTGCGGACGCCCTGGCGGCCGCCCACGTGCAGATCAAGGAAGTCTTTCGCCAAGAATTGGCTGAGGCTTCCAGCCCGGGCCTGAAGCGCAATCTGGCCGAGTCGCTGCTCAAACAAGCCGAGGCCGGGCAAGACGAGCCGCCCATTCGTTTTGGATTGTATCAACTGACCTTGCACCTGGCCGGCGAGGCGGCCGAAGTCGGGTTGGCGCTCGAGACGATCGATTCTTTCTCGGCGGCCTTCGCGGTCGACCCGCACGCACTGCGTCTGCAAACGTTGCAGCAGATGTCAAAAACCGCCAAGCCGGCCGATCAGTTGTCCATCGGGCAGGCGGCGCTGGACCAGGTCCATCGCGCCACGCAGGCCGATGAGCTGACGGTGGCCGAGAAGCTGACGCTGCTGGCGCAAACCGTGGCCACCAAGACCAAGGATGCCGAATTGCGCAAGGCGGCCGCGGCGCGGCTGGCCGACGTCAAGAAAGTCGAACACCTTTGGAAAGAAGCCCGATTGGCTGCGGCCGCGCTCGAGCAGGATCCGCGCGACCAGGCGGCCAACCTGACCTACGGTAGCTACTTGTGCCTGACGCATGGCGATTGGGCGCAGGGCTTGCCCCTCTTGGCCAAAGGCACCGACGGCAAACTCAACGCCGCAGCCCGGCTGGATCTGCAACCGGCCGCCGATCCCGCCGCACAGGTCCTGGTGGGCGATGCCTGGTGGAGTCTGGCGAACGATGACAAGTCGCCGGGCAAGACGCTGCTGCTCGAACGGGCCGGTCACTGGTATCAGCAAGCCGCACCACATTTGACCGGCCTGACGCAAACGCGCATCGAAAAGCGGCTGCAGGAGATCGCCAGCCACGCCCACGAGGAACCGCTGGGGCGCAGACCGCCGGCAATGACTGCGTCGAAAATGCTCGACATTCCCCTGGCCGCCGGTGATGCCAGCGCCGGCACGGTGCTGCATCTGCGCTGGATGCCGGCCGGCAAGTTCCTGCAAGGTTCGCCGCCGGGCGAGCCGGGTCACCAGCCCTTCGAAACCCAGCACGAGGTCGTGCTCACGCGGCCCTTTTTCATCGGCACCACCGAAGTCACGCAGGCCCAATGGCAGGCGGTGATGGGTGGCAATCCGAGCAACTTCAAAGGGCCCGACATCCCGGTACACAACGTCACGTACACGGCGGCTAAGGAATTCTGCGAACGCTTGGATCACTTGCCGGCCAATCGGGGCAAGTATCAATTCCGCTTGCCCACTTCGGCCGAATGGGAGTACGCCTGTCGAGCCGGATCGCGCGGGACGTATTGTTACGGCAACGACCCGGCCCTCTTGGCCCAGTACGCCTGGTACAAGGAGACGACCAAAGGAGTCGGCGGGCCGCGGCCAGTGGGCCAGCTCAAACCCAACGCGGCCGGGCTGTACGACATGCACGGCAACGTCAACGAGTGGTGTACCGATTCCTTCAGCAATCTGATTTTGACGACGCGGCAAGTCGACCCGAAAGGCTTTCCCGGCGTCAATCAGGTCACGCGCGGTGGCCACGGCATGGCCAGCGCCGAGGAGTGTCGTTGTGCGCACATCTTCAACGATCCGCCCGGCAAATCGATCGACGCCTTGGGCTTTCGCGTGGTCTGCGAGTTGTCTTCGGCCAAGAAGTAGGCTCGCCGCGATTTCGTCCCGCGATGGGACGATGGAACCGCAAAGGCGCAAAGACGCAAAGATGAACGAGGGAGGTATCGGAACCACAGAGCGGCTGTGTTTCTTTTCAAGGGGTGAAGGGGTTTACTCAGGGGTTTTGTTGAGCGAAGCTTGGATTCCATGTTTGGCCGGTTTTGAGTAGGGCGTTGAGGATGACCAGAAGCTTGCGCATGCAGGCGACCTGAACAACCAAGTACGGTTTACCGGCTGCCTTGAGGTGCGCCGCGAAGGCGATGAACACTGGATTACATCGCCGTGCAGTGAAAGCAGCCATGTACAGCGCGGAACGTACGTCGAGCCGTCCACCGGAGATGCAGCGGCGTCCTTTGAGTTTTCCGCTGTCATGGTTGTATGGGGCGAGCCCGGCCAGGGCCGCGGCCTGAGCGCGGTTGGTGTCGCCAAGTTCGGGCATTTCAGCGAGGAGCTGCTGGGCGGTCGTCTCTCCGACGCCAGGCACGCTGCTGATGATGTGGGACTTGGCTTTCCAATCGTCGTTTGAGGTGAAGAGTTTGGTGATCGCCAGTTCGATTTCGGCAAGTTGCTTGTTGAAGAGCTTGATCGTCTGCTGGATGGTCTTACAAGGGAGCCTGCCATGCGCCATGGGTTGGCGATTTTGCTCCATGGTGCGGAGTTGGATGAGCTGCCGGCGGCGGGTGACCAGATACTGCAACTCTTGCTGGTTTTCAGGTGTTTTCGTAGCGAGGCGAGTTTTGATGAGTTCAGCGAAATGAGCCAAGACCGCCGCATCAATGGCGTCTGTCTTGGCGCAGGCCCATGCACTTGGCGAAATCCCGAACCTGTCTCGGGTTGACGACGGAGACGGGCAGGCCGGAGTCAATAATGTGGCTGACCAGCGAGCGTTCGTATCCACCCGACGCTTCGACGACGACCATCTGCAAAGCGGGAAGCAGGCGGAGTTCGTCGATCAATTGAGCGAATCCCTCGGCGTCGTTGGCGCAAGTGAATCGCCGTGCCAAAGGACGCACATGAACGTCGAACTTGTCTTTGGCAATGTCGATGCCGACCCAGGCCGGAGTAGCAACGTTAGAATCCAAAATGGTATTATCCCTGTCTTGCAAATGCGAACTCGTGCCGGCAGCGATGCGGGAACGGTTCTTGCGGCTGTTCGGGCTTGGACCAAAGGAGCGCCGGCGATCTTGCTCTGCGACGGTGTGTTGAACACCAGGGCACGATCGATCTGCCGGGCTCCGGGAAGCCTGCGGCTTTTCGCTTGCGCTCAAAGCCGCAGGCTTCCCGGTCTCCATTGCACCCTGCTTCCTTCGTTTAGGCAACATACAAGGCTCAGAGACACAGAGAAGAAACGAGGACGGGCGGCCACAGGGACCGCGAGAAGCCAAACGGCACAATCATGACGACATTTCAAGACAGAGGCGCCGAGCACCTCCTGCGCAGGAATGCTTTGCGGCTGCGGCGCTAAGTCCCGTCGCTGCGAATTCCGATCTCCGAATTTCCATCTGTTCCTCTCTGTGTCTCCGTGCCTCTGTGGTCAAATCTGTCCGTCGTTCCTCTTTGCGTCTTGGCGCCTTTGCGGTTCCATTCCCCTTCTTCGCCATCAATTCCCGCGAGTCCGAGCCAGCACGGCGGTGAGCGGACGGTGCTCGGAGCCCATCTTCGGCCCCACCCAGCATCCCCTGGGCTGCCACTGGTCGTCGCAGAGAATGTGATCCAGGCGCAGACTGAACCAGCCGGCGAAGTACGTGCTGCCGGGGCCCCAACCGGCAACGGCAAAGGCATCCGAAAGCTGGCCGAAGTTTTCACGGAAGACGGGGCTTTCCGGCGGCGTATTGAAATCGCCGACGACAATCACGTTGCGATCGCGGGCGATCCAACGGCCGGCGATTTCCGCCTGTTGGCGACGAGCGTCGCTCGCAGCCTGCAACATCGCGGCGCCTCGCCACCAGATCGCCTGCACGGTTCTCAATGCCCAGCGCGGCGACGTCAGGTGCAGATTGAAAACATGCACACGGGTGCCGTCGACGTCCAGTTCGTATCGGCGCAAGGTTCCCGGAATTCCGTTCAGGTTGGGATCGGCGCAATTGTCGCTTGCGCGGATCGGGTAATGGCTGGCGAGCACCGCATAATCGTCCACGTCGACGTACCAGCGGTGCGCCGAATCGGCCAGAATCACCGGCAGTTGCGCCGGCTCCACGGCTTGCAAGGCCACGATGTCCGGATCGAATTCGAGCACCAGCCGGTGCAGACCGGCGGGATCCAACGACAGATTGTCGCAATTGAGCGACAACACGCGCAGGCTCGGCTTGGTCGTGGCCGGCTCGAGCAGCCTCCGCCAGGGACAATGCACGTCTGCCAGGCCGACCGCGCCCGCCAGCAGGACCGCCAGAGCGACCCAGCAGCGCCGCCGCTGCTGCCGCAGCACGACGGCGAGCAAGAACAGCGGCAGCGGGACCGCCCAAATCCAGCGCGCGCAAACAGTAAGATCGTTGCCCACCAGCGATAGTCGGCGGCAACGTGCAAGACCAGCCAGGCGACAAGCAGCAGCGCCGCGTAGGCGAAAACCGCCACCCCCAAGAGCCGGTCCAACCAGTGCAGCCAGGCTCGGCCCGGCATGCGCATCGGCCTGTGCCACCGGCGCATCAGCCTGTCCCGCCGGCGCATGTCCGGCGCCCGAGAGTCTGGCCCCCGAGGGCGCGCGCCCACGGCACCGGGCCGGAGCGAAACGTACCACACCCAAACGATGAATACGGCTTGAAAGGGGACCCGCAACCAGAGCAGCCAGACCGGAGCCTGCAGGCCGGCAACCGCATGCGGCGCCAGGGCCAGATAAATGTTCGCCGGAAAAACCGCGATCAGTAGCGCGATCAGTCCCCAGCCCGCCGGGCGCCGCAGCCAGCCGATCAAAAGCGCCAGCCCGCCCGCAATCTCGCACGCGCCGCTGACCGCGACCAGCAACCCCGGCACGGGCAGCACCGGCGGCACGATCTGCCGATAGAAATTCGGGTCGATGAAGTGCAACAGACCGGCGACGAAGAAGAACGTCGCTGCCAGCCAGCGCAGCCGCACCGTCCACCGCTCGACAGACCTCAGTTGCCGCATCATGTCACGATAGCATGGCTTTCCGTCGGCTCACAAGCAAGTCGAACCGGCCGATCCGCGCGTGCCTGGCCCACCTCGTGTTCGGCGACATTTTATTCGGATGGACCCGGAATTTGGCTCTGGGCTACAATTGCCCCGCAGCCAAGGCATGCCAAAGGCGGTCTATCTTTCCAGGTCGCGGCACAGCGCGGCGCACAAACTGCGGAGTCTTCGCATGAGAACGCTACTCGTAATCACGCTGGTCGCAGCTCTGGTGATCGCGCCGTTGCCGGCCTTCGCACAGCGCGGGCACGGAGGCGGCGGTTGGGGCGGAGCCGGATCCGGGCACAGCTTCGGTTCGCCGGGTGGGGGTGGTTTCCAAGGCCACGGAGCAGGCCCGGTCAATGCGTCCAGCCGCCCGCTGGCTTCGGGTGCCGCCGCGCGCGGTCCCGGCCAATTCAATCGTGTGGCCGGCAACCCCGGGCAGTTCAACAACCGGCCGATGTATCATGGCAATTGGTATCACGGCGACTGGCACGGCCACGGCGGCGGCCCCTGGGGATATCGGCCCTATGGCTGGGGTTGGGGAGGCGGCGGTCTCGGCTGGGGGCTGGGCCGGGGTTCGGTCTGGGCCTGGGACTGGGCGTGGGCGCCATGGCAATGGGCTCGCCTTGGGGTTGGGGATACTACGGCTATAGCAATCCCTACTGGGGCGGAGGCTACGGCGGCGCGACCTACATCAACTATTCGCAGCCGGTCGTGATGGCCCAACCGGCCTATCCACAGCAGCAACAACAAGCTCCCGCCCCGGCCGGCTACAACTCCAACCCCTACGGAGCGCAAGCCGCTGCGCCGACCCGGCGCTCGACCCCGCACGCCAAGCCCGGCAGGACGAATCGCTGGCGATTTTCGACAACGCCCGCAATTTGTTCTCCCGCGGCGAATATAAAGCGGCCCTGGCCCAAACCGATCGGGCGATCAAGTTGTTGCCCGACGACTCGGTGATGCACGAGTTCCGGGCCCTGTGCCTGTTCGCGACCGGGGATTATCAACAGGCGGCGGCGGCCGTTTACGCCGTCGTTTCGGTCGGTCCGGGCTGGGATTGGACCACCGTGAGCAACCTCTATCCGAACATCGACGTCTACTCGCAACAATTGGCGGCGCTGGAAAACTACACGGCCCAGCACCCCGATGCCCCTGGTCCACAATTCCTGCTCGGCTACCATTACCTGCTGGGCGGGCACAACGACCACGCGGCCGCCGAGTTCGAGCGGGTCGTCCAGTTGCAGCCCAAGGATCAGCTTGCGGCACAATTGCTCAAGGGCCTGACCACCCGGGGCGACGTCCCGCAGCCGGGTCCGCCGGCCGAGCCGGCCAAACCGGTCGAGGCCTCCAGCGTCGTCGGCGCCTGGAAGTCCAGCCGTCCCGACGGCTCGAATTTCGAAATGAATCTGGCGAGCGACAATAAGTTCAGTTGGAAATTCAGCCAGCAAGACAAACAACAAGCGATGAACGGCACCTACACCCTGGCCGACAACTACTTGATCTTGAAAGCCAGCGACCAGAACGCGCTGGTCGGACAAGTGGAACTGACGGCCAGCAATCAGCTCAAGTTCAAGCTGGCCGGCGGAAATCCCGCCGATCCCGGTTTGACGTTCACCCGCTGAGTCTTGCCGCCGAGGGTCCGGTCAATGGTCCGCGTTTACGTTTTCGACCGCCGGGGAAAGCTCGTCGGGCCGGTCGAGTCAGCGCCGTCGAACATAGCGACCAGGAGTGGCAACGCCGGCTGACGCCCGAACAGTTCGAGATTTCGCGCGGCAAGGGAACCGAGCGGCCATTCTGCGGCACGCTGCTGGACAACAAACAATCCGGCGTCTATAGCTGCGTGGGCTGCGGCCTGCCGTTGTTCTCGGCCGAGGCCAAGTTCGACTCCGGCACCGGCTGGCCCAGCTTCTTTCAGGCCATCGGGCCGGGCAACGTCGCCGAACAACCCGATCCGAGCCACGGCCGCATGCGCACCGAGATCCTCTGCGCCCGCTGCGACGGACACCTGGGGCACGTATTCAACGACGGTCCACCGCCCACGCACCAGCGGTTTTGCCTGAACTCGGCTTCCCTGGTGTTCACGCCCCAAGGCGAAACGGCCAGCCTGGCCGATCCGGCCGCGGATTCGGCCGCCGGCGAGCCGGCTGCAACCCGAGCGACGGCCGTCCTGGCCGGCGGATGCTTTTGGTGTACCGAAGCGGCCTTCGAGCAGCTCGAAGGCGTATCGGATGTCGAAAGCGGATACGCCGGCGGAGCCCACGAGACGGCCAACTACGAAAGCGTGTGCGGCGGCGACACGGGCCACGCCGAAGCCATCCGCATCACGTACGATCCCGGGCGGATCAGCTTCGAGCGCTTGCTCGACGTTTTTTTCGAAGCGCACGACCCCACGCAGCTCAACCGGCAGGGGGCCGACGTCGGCAGCCAGTACCGCTCGGCGATCTTTTATGCCGACGACGCCCAGCGGCAGGCCGCCGCAAGCAAGATTCGCGAGCTGAACGCGGCCCGGCGGTTTCCCCAGCCGATCGTCACCACACTCGAGCCGCTCGAGCATTTTTTTTCCGCCGAAGCGTATCACCAGGATTACGCCCGCAAACATCCGGGTGAGCCGTACATCCGGCATCATGCTCTGCCGCAGGCCTGCCGAGTGCGGGAAAAGTACCCGCAATGGGTCAAGCGCGACAAGTAGAACCTATCCCGGGGGTTCGGGGCGCTCATTTTCTTGCCCAAGGCGGTCTTCCGCCGGCAGGCGGTTTTCCGGTACTCTCCGACCCTTGAAGCGGAACGGACAGGCCGCGGTCGCACCGGAGGAATTCATGCTTTCGTCTCGATATATTGTGCGTCGTCGCGTGCGGCCGCGGATGTTCGGGCCCTTTGGGCCGGCCGCCGGACGGTCGAAACGGTCGTGGCTGGCTGCTGCTTCTCTGCTTGCATGCCTGCTGATCGTGCTGGCAGGAAGCTTCGCGCAAGCCGCGCGTGCCGAAAGCGACGACGCGGCGAAAGGCGTTCAAGTCCCGCCGCAGCGGCCGGTGCAAGTCGAGGTGAGCGTCGAGCTGGTCGAGGTTTCGCAGATCGTCGATCGCGACCAGAAGTTCGAAGCCGAGTTCTACGTCTATTACACCTGGCACGATCCGCGGTTTGCCTTCGACCCGCAGCGCGAGGGTGTGCAGCGCAAATTGGTCAATGCCGACGACATCTGGAACCCCGATCCGCAATTGCTGGACGAGTTGGACGTCAACGTGCGCGGCGGCAAGGTCGTACACGCCTATCCCGACGGCAAGCTTTGCTTCAGCCGGTACTATCGCGGCACGATCGCCGGGTCGCTCGATCTGCACGAATTCCCGCTCGACAAACATACGCTGGAAGTCGATCTGGAAGAGTCGGTCTTCGAGGCCGACCAGGTGGTGTTCGTGCCGGGCGAAGTGCGAGCGCTGAATCCGGAGCGCGCGGTGCCGCACGGCTGGAAGCTGGTCGGCATGTCGTCGGAGTCGAAAACGTCGCTGTATTCCAAGACGGGCGAGCAATATTCCCTGCTGCGGGTGAACCTGGCCGTGGAGCGCGATCCGCACTACTACTTCTGGGCCATCGTGCTGCCGCTGCTGCCCATCGTGGCCACGGCCTGGTCGGTGTTCTGGATGAGTCCGAAAGAGTTCGGCGCACAGGTCAGCGTGGGCATCACCGCGATGCTGACGATCGTGGCCTATCGCATTTCGATCGACAGCAGCCTGCCGCCGCTGAGCTACCTGACGCGGATGGACTTTTTTCTGCTGGGCTGCCAGATTTTCGTGTTCGGCGCGTTCATCGTCGTGGTGGCCATTCACGTCCTGCACATGCTGGACACGTCCGAAACGCGCGTGGCGGTTGCCCGGATGACGGCCGCCTGCCGCTGGATGCCGCCCCTGCTCTTGATGGCGTCGTCGCTGCTCTTGACCTTGCTGCCGGCGCGTTTTGGGCATTGGATTCTGGTCGCGTCGGTCGCCTCGATCGTGCTTTGCTATCCGCCTCGCCCCTCGCAACTGCGCATGTGGTGCCGGCTGCTCTGCGCCCCGAGAGCCTGCTGGACACGGCCGGACCGCCGCACTACGCGATCGAGCCGGCGACGGTCGAAGCCGAGCCGCCGCGGGCCGTCCAGCCCCGGCGCCGCGTCGGCTGAAAGCGCGGCGAGCGGAGGCATCGGTCGAGGTGTTATGCCCCGTTCTTTTCTCCCCGACCCGCTTTTTCAGCCCCCGTGTGCGAATCATGAGCCTTCCTAGTTGTCGCTACAGCCTCAAAACAGCGTTTATCTTAATGACTTCGGTCGCCATTCTAGCCAGTTGGCTTGCCGCCGACGTTAGGCGGGCGGAGCGCCAAGCTTTAGCGGTGCGCAAGGTTACCGATCGCGGTGGCGTCGTGGAATATGACTATCAACGACAAGAACAGTGGGTTGCGATGTCTGGGGAGGGGCCGTCGAAGAGCCCGGGCCGATCGCTATTTGGGAAAGACTTTCGAAGCAAAGTCGTCTCGGTAACTTGGACTGAACATCAAGGCATCGCGGCAGACCTCAGCTTCCTCGATACATTGACTGACCTTGAAGCGGTAGCCCTCGACGTTGGCGCACTCAGCGATGCCGATTTCCGTTCAATAGCGGCGCAGAAGCAACTCACTGCATTGTGGTTGCGGGGGGCCGGGAGTTGCGAATGCGCCTCAGTCGCCCACTTGTGCAATTGGGCCGCCTCCGCTCCTTAAGTCTTTTGGGATGCAGTTTGGACGAACAAGGGCTCGCGCATCTCGGACGGCTTAGAGAACTTCGTGAGCTGAACCTGCAAGGAAGCACGTTGAACGGCTCCAGGTTGAGTTTTCTACGTCACCTTCCGCATCTTCAACGTCTGGATTTAATGGCAACCGGCATCTCCGACGAGGACTGCGTTCACTTCGAGGCCCTGACCAAATTGGAGCATCTTAATCTTGCGAACAATCATATAACGGATCAGGGCATTCAACGCTTGAGATCGCTTGGACGGCTGAGTTACCTTTGGCTATCCGGAACTGATGTGTCAGATTCGGGGCTTTGCCATCTCGGGGGACTGGAAAGCCTAGGGCTTCTCGATCTTGACGGGACGCGCGTCACAGACCGCGGCCTACCAGAGCTCAGTCGGATGAGAAACCTTAGCGCTCTTCGGTTTGCGCCACGGATGTTTCCGTGAACGGCCGTGATCTGCTCCGGCGGTCACTGCCGATGCTTTATATAGCGCGGTAGCTCGGCGAGGGAACAACGGGCGGCTGGACTTCCAAAAAAGCGATCTGCCCCGGTTTTGCGCGGAAGTGCACGACGTGCTAAAGGGTCCAGAACAATTTACCGCAAGGACCAGGCGCGTCCCGGACGTCCAAGAAGGCAGAACGCCCGGGAAAGTTCCACGTTAGCCGCTTCGGCCCCGTAGGATCCGGGCGGTCCCCGGACGCTCATCCTTCCGCGCCTAAAACAGCGGCGGCCGGCCCAGTTGGCGGCGAACGACGGCCCATTGGCCGACGTGCATCAGCCAATGGCCGCAGGCGGCCGCATATAACACGGTGCCGAAGTTGGGGGCCCAATCCATGCCCGAAGGTTTGTCCAGATCGGCCTCGCTGGTCTTGGTGATCGCGGCCAGGCTGGCGGCACGTTGCTCGGCTTGGATGCGGAGCAGTTCGGCCTTCGAAAAGAACGCTTTGGGATCGTTCAGCTTGGCCGTCTCGGGCGTGTATTTCTCGGCAAAGCCGGCCGGCAGCGGCGGCATCGAGCCCGGCGCAATTTTTTCCAGCAGTTGATTCTCGGCCACGATCAGGTGCCCCAACTGCCAGTTGATGTGATTGCAAGCGGGCGCCGGCCGGTGGAGCAGTTCGGCATCGGTCAGGTCGTTCACATAACCCAGCGCGATCATCGAGCTCATGTCGGACGACATCTTGATTACATCCAATGCATTCATGCGATTTGCCTTTTCTTGCTGCAGTTGTTGTGTTGAGGGATGGATGGGGCAAAACGCCCGGCCGGCATTGTAGCCCGGTCGCGGTCGGCTGGCCATTGCCACGCGACAACAGCCACGCGGCGCCGCCCGACCGTCGCGGTCATGACAGGGCGCCGACGAGCGGGCGGAAAAACGGGCGGGCGGAAAATAGTTTCGGCTTGTGGCGGACCCTCACCCTAACCTCTCCCTGGAGGGAGAGGGGTTGAGCGCCGAATTCATTTTTCGTTCGCCGCTAATGCCCGGTGATCTTGCGATGGCGCTGAAGGGGTTCGCGGGCTGCGAGCGAGAGACGTAGAATCCGCCCATTTCCTGCTCGTGCAGATTATCGTGCAGCGAGCGCAGTTCCTCGTACGACCAGGTTTCGATTTCATAATCGGCGCGAATCTGCAGCCGTGTACACTGCGCAAATGAGCCACGACTCGCTCGCGGGTGGGATTCCAGTCTTCGTCGATCGACCAGTGATTGCCACGCAGGGGATAATGCCCCGTCCACTCGACCCGGGCTTTTTCCGGCACCCAGCCGGGCGGCCGCTCGTCAATTCCTTTGATCAACCAGCCGAACGTCCACATGTCGAGCGGCGTGGTGCAGCCCGATTGGAACGACCGCACGATTTCCTGCTCCCGCACGCAGATCACCTTCGGCAGCTCGCTCGTAGCGAGCTCGGCGATCAGGTCGCCGACCGCCAGCCGGTCCACGATCTGCAGATGGTTCGTCGGCCCCGGGCCGATCTTCCAACCGCGGGCTCGCATTTTTTCGAAGTCGCCGCCGGGCCGCCGCAAACGCGCCAGCTCGCGCTCGCAGCGCGGGCAGTCTTTGGCCGTGATGAACAGCACGCGCGGGGGCTTGGACGTGTCGACGGCGGCGGCCGGCTTGGGCTCGTCGGCGGTGGAAAGATTGCCCTCGCCGTCAACTTTGCCGGGGACGTTTTCTCCGGCCACGCCCTTTCCGGTTACGGCAGCCGGCTCGTCCGCAGCGCCAACTGCCCAAGACAAAGCCAACAAGACGAGAGCCGGCGCGCACAGCAGGCGGGGCATCGGAACACCGTTTTCAAGCCGAAGAAATGGGGACCGCTTCCGCCTGGGAGCGATGGAAGTATAACTTCCGCAAGTCCGAAAGTCAGCGCTTTGCCTGGCCGTCGAACCCGCTGGCAATCCGAGTTCGGGCGGTGTGGGCATGACTTTTCCCGGCAGCCGAACGCGGGGCGCGGTATGATTGGGACATCTTGTCGAGCACACGCCGTGTGCTTATTCTGCTGCTGATTCGCCGACCAACCCCGTCGTGGAGAACTTACAGTGTCGAAGGATCACGAATCGAAGGATCACGGTCACCACGGCCACCATGCCGAGCACGGCAGCCACCGGCAATACGAAGAGGAAAAGGCCAAAAAGCGGGGGCTGCACAAAGATTGGCGGGCCTGGGCCGTCGTCCTGCTGATGGTGGCCCTGATCGGGGGTTACTTAGCCACGATGGACGAAGCCCTGTCGCCGATCCGCGAGCCGGGGCCAAAACCGGCCGGATCCGGCCCCGCGGCGATGCCGGCCGACGCGCCGGCCGCCCCCTAAAGCCGTTCGAGCATGACCCTATGGCTGCGAAGGCCAAAATCACCAGCCGCCTGATTGCGGTATCGGCCGTGCTGTGGGCATCGCCGGCGAGCCTGTTGGGCCTGGCGGCCGGTCTGGCGGGACTGGCGACCGGCGGCGGCGGTCGGCGCGCTGCGGCCGCGTCCTCGAGTTCTGGGGCGGAGCCGTCGCCTGGCTGTTGCGGCACGGTCCGTTTTTCGCGGGGCCCTGGCCGTGACGTTCGGCCATGTCGTGCTCGGGCAAACCCTGGGCGAACTGAACCGCTGCCGCGATCACGAATTGGTCCACGTGCGGCAATACGAGCGCTGGGGACCGCTGTTCCTGCCCGCCTATCTCGGCTGCTCGCTGGTGCTCTGGCTCTGCGGTCGAGACCGTTACCTCGACAATCCGTTCGAGGTCGAGGCCTTTCGCCAGGCGCCGTGACGGCCTTGGCAAAGATCGGCCGACCTCAGGCCGGGCTGAGATTGAGATATCGTCGCCAAGGCGTCCAATAGAACTTGTCCCAACCCTCTTGTACGCCCTCGTAATCGTGATCGGGCACATCGAGGTGCACCAGGTCGATCCGGCCGGAATTCCCTGCCGGCGAAAACGCCAGGATCAGCGTCGAGTCCGGATCGTCGGCCTGAAACTTTGCCGACCGCCACGACTGGACGATCAGCGTGGGCCGGACCACTGCCAGGATCGTTCCGCTGAGCACTCCGTCGAAAGCCCGAAAATCGGCGCCCGGCTCCAAAGCGATCGTCACCGCCGCGCCCGTGATTGCGGCGTGCGCCGCAGGATCCAGATACATCTCCCACAGCGCCGACGAGGCCGCCGGCAACATGATTGTCTGCCGCACGATGTTTCGCATGGAATGCTCCTTGGGCGCCGCAGTCGGCGCTGCTGGCGATCGAACCGGTGTGGAGCGAGGCGTTAGGGTTCGCACGAAAAACATCTTCGGCTTCTGGCAGACCCTCACCCTACCCTCTCCCTGAAGAGAGAGGAGTCGAACGCCGAAGTTGTTTTTCGTTCGCACTTCAGGGCAGGATACCGAATGCTTGCCGGCCCGGGCAACATCTGTCCGACGCCGCTTGAACATCTTTGTCGTCGTTGACAATCGGCTCCGTTTCGACCAATTTGGAACGGTCGGCACCGTCCGCTTGCTCGGCCGATCCGTTCGACTCCAAAGCTGCCGACGCTGCCGGGATCGTCGAGTCATCATGCTCAGCCACGCTGCTGCACTTTCGCGGTTTCTCAGTTGCGACTGGGGAACGTCGCGTCTGCGGTTGCGGCTGGTCGCGCGTCCGGACGATGCGATTCTGGCAGAGTTCTGCTCCGCCGAAGGCGTAGCCCAACTGGCCGGCGTTGCACCTGACGAGCGGCCCGAGGCCTTTCGTCAGGCTCTCTTGGGCGCCGTGAATCATATCGCGGCCGAGCGCGGCACCGACGTCCGCGATCTGCCGATCGTGATTTCCGGCATGGCCAGCTCTTCGATCGGCTGGCAGGAGTTGCCCTATGCCGCGCTGCCGCTGCCGCTCGACGGCAGCGGGTTGGTTTGGAAGTCGCTCGGCCGGCTCGAACCGGATCGCGGCGGCCAGGTCGTGCTGATCTCCGGCCTGGCCAGCGCCGACGACGTCATGCGGGGCGAGGAGATCGAGGCGCTCGGCGCCGCCCGGCTGATGTCCGCGGGCCCCCTGGCGGATGAAGGCATATTGCTGTTGCCCGGCACGCACTCCAAGCACATTCACGTGCGGGCGGGGCACATCGTCGGGTTTCAGACCTTTATGACCGGCGAGTTATTCGACGTGCTCTCGACGCACAGCGTGTTGCGGCACAGCGTCACGGCCGAGGGTGTTTTAGCAGGCAACGCAAAGGGCCGCGGCGCCGCCTTGCCCGCACAGAGCAACTGGGCCAGCGTCGCGGCGGCCGCGTTCGACGAAGGAGTTCGGCTGGGGGCAGTGCTGCCGCTGGCCGCGGCTTTGTTTCAGGTTCGCACTCGGGGACTGTTATCCGAATGGTTGCCGGCCCAATGCCGCCAATCGCTCAGCGGCATCTTGATTGCGGCAGAGCTGGCCGCGCTGCGGCAGCCTTGCTGTGCCCAGCGGCCGATCGTCTTAGCGGCACCGCCAGCATTGTCCGATTCGTACGCGCGGGCCGCGGACGGGCTGGGTCTGGCGGCCAGGCTGACGGTGTTTTCGCCGACCGACACGGCGCGGCTGGCGGTCGTCGGCCAATCGCTGGCGCTGCCGCGGATCCAGTCGGCCGGTTAACGTGCGCCCGATCCGCCAAGAAAAAGGCCGACGCGGCGAGCGGGCGGAAAGCATCCTATCGACATCTCTTGACTCCCCTGCCGACCACCCGCAAACTGTGGCAGGATCGTCTCCTGCGAGAGTGGCGGAATTGGCCAGGCGCTGGACTTCAGGAAGCTCAGGTTCATCGCGTCTTTTTTTCGTTGTGGCGCACGATGTTACGGCAATCGCCGTGCGAATCGATTCGGCACAATTGGTCACTCGCGGTCAGTCAACCGGGCATCTGGTCACTGTCGCACCTCACCGGCACTTTTTTCGGCGGCAGTGTTGTCTCCAATCAATTCGACCTTCGTTCGTCATCCGGTAAAATGACAACTACGGGCCGCGGGGGAGTAGCTACCCTGCCGGGCTCGGGCCGGCTCGTGTCGACCATCTCGATCCACGGGGACCGGCGCCCGGGCTGAGCCCAAGAAAGGATCGAACCAAATGGCCAACCCGGAAGCCGCTGCGGCACTACATGATTTCTGTCGGGCACTGGATGGGGTATCGAACGCCTGGAACGACCCGGAACATTATTCATGGGCGGACAAGGTGGCCGCTGAGTCGAAGTTTGCCGCTGCTCTGGAGCGGGTGAGGCCCCTGATTCCAGCGATCACCGAGTGTCGGCCAGGCGGCACGCTCCCTGCGTTCCACGGTCGCATCCTTGAATGTATCGACACGGCCAAGAAGCTCTCCCTCTTCATCTGGACAGTGTCGCCGACCGGCACTCCGGCGGGGAAGTGCGAGCACGATCTTCAGCAGCAGATGCGCGACGGCTTCCCCGCACTGTTCGATGAATTGGGCAAAGCTTCATCGTTTCTGGCGGGCACTGCAGCGCACGGCAAGACTGGCAAGAAGACCGCCGGGCGTCCAAAGGATCCAGAGCGTGAACGCATCAGGCAAATGTACTTGGAAGGGGGCGAAGATGATGCGATTGCCAGGGAGTTTCCGCACCGATCCGCCGCCGACATGCGGAAGATAAAAAGCGAGGCGAAGGGCAAAAACGTGAGGATTTAATTTCCTCACGCATTTACTCACACCAAAAAAATCGACGAAATTATTGCCCCGGTTTACGGGGCGTTTTCGTTTCTGGATCTTTGCCGGGCGTGAATCAATTCAGTAACGCCGATTCACTCACAAACGCCGCTAACTTAGTTGTTGTCACGCACACAACCAAGGGGGCGAGCGATGACCGGCATTTTAATACTCTCTGATTTGCGGCGCATTACCGGCAAGTCGGCACGCGCAATCAATTACGCGATCGAAAAGTACGGGCCCGCGCCGATCGCCCGGATCGGTATTGTTCGCGTCTGGCCCAAGGGCGCCATTCCTGAAATTCGGGAATCCCTGCGACAAGACGTCGGCCAATTGCACTCGGAACGCGAAGGCCAAGAAGGCGGAGGCCGTCAAATGATGACTTACGAACAACAACGCGCAGCCGAAACACTTTTGAACGGCATCGAGATTTGCGGGGGCATGTCGGTGCGCAGCAGGCCGAAGCAATCGCCAGCGCGGAGGCCGATGAATTCGAGCGGCCCGGCCAAACACGGCGGCACGCCGAGATAGATACGCTCGGCTGTATGGTGCATCTCCTTGGCCGTGAAGTTATCGAGTGGGTGAATATCGACGCCGATCAACAGGCATCGCTGGCCTGCTTGTTGAATCCAGCCAACGACACAAACCACCCCTTCAACGAGAGAATCAAAAACGTGGTGGCCGGCATTCAATGGCGACTTACCGGCGCTGGTGCTAACTGGCGCGAACTGCCCGGACTCATGGAGTGGGACGAATGAGAAACAAGATTCTTCCCCGCCGAGCTCGACCCCGCCACCGTCACGGCCATCATCGACACCCGCGAGCAATTGCCGCTGGACCTGCGCCCGCTGCAAACAGTCGTCGGCACGCTCGACACCGGAGACTATAGCGCTTTGCATCTGACGGACGTGGTAAGGATCGAGCATAAGAGCCCATCGGACATGCTCGGGTGCATGGGTGTGGAACGCGAACGATTCGAGAGGGAAGTGAAGCGGATCATCGCATTCCCAGTGCGGGCTCTGGTCATCGCATCCACGTGGGAGTATTTCGAGACTGGCGACTGGCGAAGCAAAATCACGCCGGCCGCGGCGATCGGATCGCTGTTGGGTTGGATCGCCGATGGGCTGCCGATCATCATGGCCGGCGACCATGAACGAGCTGGCCGATACGTGTCGCGACTGTTGTTCATAACGGCACGCAGGCGATACCGCGAGGCCCGTGGCTTTGCGGCCGGCATCATCGAGCAGGAGGCCGTCGCCGTATGAGCAAAAACAAGCCACTCCCCGAATTGCTCGACACGATGCCACCGGCAAACTTGCGACTTGAACGCGAGGCGATCAGCGCGCTTGCGAGCGGCGACGATCGCTGCTGCGGCATCTTGTTCACTGGCTTGCGGGCGGCCGATTTCCATGATGCCTTTCATCGCGTGCTATTCGATGGCCTGCGCGAAGCATGGGAGCGCGGGCACCGGACAAACACGCCAGGCGGCTTGACGTTCGCTTTGAGCGATACCGGCACAATCGGCCGGATGCGCGACCACCTGAACAATGCCGATCAGACCGACGCCGAAGCTGTGGCGATCGTCATGGCGAGCGAGGGTTGCCCCGGAAATGCGCTGTTCTACGTGCAGTCGCTTCGCCAGCTCGGCCAGCGACGCGAGGTTATCAGGGCCGCTATGGCGTTGATTCGTGACGCCTACGACTTGGGCAAGCCGATCGGCGATACCTTGGCCGAAGCGGCGACAACTTTGGAAATGACCAGCGGGTCCGGGTATGTTGCCGAGCCATTCGAGCGGAGGGCCGCCGGATAATGGCAGGAGGCCAGGGGCCGCTACGTGTCCGACGTGCCGACGATTCACCCGCAAGCGACGGGCGCCTCAATGCTTCCCTGATCGATCCTGCAAAAGCGGCTGAGAGTTTTATCGAGACATTGGTGCAAGATGGGTTCCCGCGCATCCGGACTTGGCGCGGCGGTTTTCACATTTACGGCCAGGGTTACTATCGGCCGGCAGACAAAGACGACGTTCGATCGATGCTCATTAGCGATATCAACAAGGGCCATACCCATCTGACCATGAACATCACCAGCAACGTGATGGATCAGGTCAAGGCCATGACTCGCATACCGTCAACCATCGAGCCTCCTGTCTTTCTCGGGAAAAAGCGCAGCGACGATTGGCCGGCTGCGGAAATCATTTCGGCCGCCAACGGTCTGGTGCATCTGCCGTCACTCGTCAAAGGGTCTGATTACTTACGGCCAGCGACACCGCGATTCTTTACCCAGAATGCATTGCAGTTTGTCGTCGACCACAAGGCCCCGCGGCCTGTCGGATGGCTGGATTTCCTGAACTGCATTTGGGCAGACGACGCAGACAGTATCGGTACGCTGCAAGAGTGGTTCGGCTATTGCGTCGCCGGCGGCACGTGGTTGCAGAAGATATTGGCCCTGATCGGTCCCAAGCGATCGGGCAAGGGAACCGTGGCCAGGGTGCTCCGTCGCCTTGTGGGCGAAGCCAACGTGGCCGGCCCGACGCTATCGAGCCTCAGTACAAATTTCGGACTATGGGCATTACTCGGAAAGTCGCTAGCGATCATCAGCGACGCGCGGATGGGGGGCCGAGCGGATGAGGCCATTATCGTCGAGCGGCTATTGAGCATTTCCGGCGAAGATGCCTTGACGATCGACATCAAGAACCGAGCGCACATCACGTGCAAATTGCCAACGCGGCTGATGATCTTGAGCAACGAACTATTTCGGCTGACCGATTCGTCCGGAGCGCTCGCCAGTCGGCTGATCTTGTTGAAGCTCAAGCAGTCGTTCTACGGCCGGGAAGATCACCAGTTGACCGACAAGCTGCTGACCGAACTGCCGGGCATCATGCTTTGGGCCGTCGAGGGCTGGCAACGGCTGGTCGATCGCGGCCGCATTGTTCAGCCGGATTCGGCGATGCAGATGGTCACGGACTTGGAAGAATTGGGCTCGCCGATCACCGCGTTCGTGCGCGATCGTTGCATAGTGCAGCCGGGATGCCGGGTGTCTGTCTCGGCCTCTTCTCGGAATGGAAATCGTGGTGCGAGGAAAAGGGACAACGCCAGCCGGGAGTTGCCGCAGTATTCGGGCGAAACCTAATGGCGGCCTTCCCAGGGCTTGAACAGACGCAACCACGCGACGAAAGCGGCGGCCGATACAGGGCTTACGAGGGAATCGGGATCACGTCGCACGCATTTGGAGGGTTCTGATTGGCACGCGATGGCACGCGTTCCACGCAATAGCCCACGTGAGGCGCCACATAAAAAGACGCTATAGGCCGGAACGCGTTCCACCCCGTTCCAGATGAGTTGTGACGGTATGGAAATGACCAGTCGGCATCCGTTCGCCGGCTGGCCGGGAGCGTCGAAGGTTCAAACGAAATGACCGAGCAAACCCAAACCATCGAACCCGCCTTGATGACGAAGGCCGAAACGATCGCGTATCTGCGGCTCGACGTGGCCGGGGGAGACGCGGACGAGCGGCCTGCGCAACCTGATCAGGCGCCAACGGCTGCCGGTCATCAAGCACGGCCGGCTGCAACTCTTCCGGCGGACGGCGGTTGATGCCTGGCTGGATGGCGGCAGGGCAGGGGCCAGCAGACAGGCTCCGGCGCGTATGCAAGGCAAGTAACGACTTACGACGACAAGCGAACGAAAAAGCGCCGGCAAGGCGCAAGGCAGACCAGATGCACGACACCGAACCAAACCCGAACGACCAGGCTGGCACCACCACGCCCCAGGCCACCCCCGGCAAGGCAGGCGCAGCCCAAGGCTAACACCAACAATTTGAGGCACGGCCTGTACTGCTCGCAGTTGCCAAAAGGCTGCCGGCATATCGAACGGCAGGTGGCCCAACTACGTGCGGAGGCCGAAAGGCTGGTCGTGGTGGCCGGTCGTGAATTGAGCCTTCAGGAGCTATCCAGGATCAACCTGGCGTGCCGCTGGCAGGCACACAGCCTAATGGCAAGTAAGTGGCTCCGCACCAGCCACGACGAGCTAACGCATGACCAGCGGCTCGCCTTTAGCCTCGCAGCCGTTCGAGGTGCAGCCGAACGTGATAAGGCCCTCGGGGCGGTCGGATCCTCGGCCGCGGCTGGCGACGACTGGAGCGCCATTCGATGAACGCTCAATTGAAAGCCTACCGAAGCGACCCAGCCGCAATTCGTGCTCGACGTCATGGACGCGCTGGACCTGCAAGTCGCCCCTGTTCAAGAGAAGCTAATCCGCAAGCTGGCCCCCTCGCTGCTGGCCGTGGCGGACAACCGCAAACCGGCGATCGGCAAGGCGTGGTTAGAGGCGGTCAAAGGGGTGGGGCAAGTCGTTGATTATGGCCCAGTTCACGGTCTGGCTGCTGGCATTCTCGCCCCGGGCTCTGACGATGCACGTCGGCGCACCGCGACAAAGACCAGGCCGACGAAATCCGCAAATGGGTCCCAAGTCATCCTGCGGCGTGTCCCGCGGCTGGCCGAGGCCCTGACCGTCACGAAGGATTCAATCGAGTGCAAGGCGACCGGCTCCATCTGCTTGATCTTGACGGCTGAATCGGCGCAGGCGCCCACGGCAGGCGCACCCGATGTTGTGATCTTGGAAGAACTTGTTCACCAAGACAACGAGGAATATGCACAAAGCGCTCTGCGATAATTTAGCCAAAAATCCTAACGGGCTGCTGCTGGTGGCCACGAACGCGGGCTTCACTGGGACGTGGAATTTCAAGTGGCGAGAGATTGCCCGCACTTCCGGCCGCTGGTTGTTCACGCAATCGACCGAGACACCCCCCGCACCAGGACCCGGGCGACATCGAAGAGGCACGCCGCCGGCGAACGCTCAGCAGCTTCAATCGCCTGTTCCGCGGGATCTGGAGCACGGGCGGCGGCGATGCGCTCGACCCGCAATTGATTGAGAACGCAATCACGTTGCAAGGCCCGATGGCCGAGCCTTTGCCCGGCTGGATTCTGGTCGGCTCCCTCGACCTGGCTGTGTCTCGCGATCACGCGGCCTTTGTGTGTCTCGGCATCGAGCAAGGTCAGAATCGAATCTCGCTCGTCGCCTGCAAACGCTGGGCGCCGAGCCGCCGGCCGGCAAATCGACTTGAACGCGGTCGAGCACTACGTGCTGGACTTCCACGCCCGCTTTCGCCTGCGGAGCGTCTGGTTCGATCCATACCAATGTGTGCAGATGGGTCAGACGTTTACTCGCAATGGCCTGTTTGCACAGCCGATGAACTTCGTCGGCAAGAATCTGGACCGCATGGCGTCGGCACTCTTGGAGTCATTCGCCACGCCGGGTTTCGTCAACCTGTACAACGATGCCGCACTGATTCGCGACCTGCAACGGCTCTCGATCGTCGAAAAAAGTTATGGGTACAAACTCGAATCGGTGCGCGATGCGGATGGCCACGCCGACGCGGGAATCGCGTTTGCGATCGGTCTGCCCGAGGCCGTGCGTATTGCCGGCTTGCAATCTCCGCACTTCTCGCCGCCCCAGATGTTGAACCTTCAATCGCCGGCCCCGGTCTGGATGACTGCCGGCCTAAAGCCTACTCGTGTAATTCGTCGTCTCGAAAACCGCCCGACTTATCGCAAGTTCGGCACTTTTTAACCAAGGAGTTCACTCATGTTACTTCCCGCAGATGTCAACGCGATCGTCGAAGCCGTCATTCCGCTGGTCGACCAGATGATCGCTGAGGAACACAATCGACAGCGGAAAGAAGCCCTGCGGGCCAGGGCCGCCAACTTGAAGCCACTGACCTACCAACGCTCGCGGCCCGGCAATGTCTCGCCCAACGTGCCGATGGAAAAGCGCGTTCTTTATGCCAAAGAGGCCGGCAACCGCGTGGCCAGGCTCCGGCGCCAGGGCATCAAGTCTGCGTCGTTCGATCGGGCTCTCGCCGACGTCTACCGCGAACACGGCGCGGTGATGTCCTACCACATGCCCGCGATGTACTCACGGGCCAAAAGCGACCTAGGGGCTAAGCCGCTAAAGCCGCACCGCGTTGACCCCGCGAAGTTGTTGCCGTGGGGCTCCAGCCCGAACAAGGGGGATGGCCCCAATCCTGGTGCGGCCCCGGGCACGTTGCCCAATGACGTGCGGGCGGACCTGGCTAAGAAAGCCCGTGTCCGCGTCTACGAATCGCGCGAAAAAGGCGTCACGTTGGATTACTACAAAATCTTGGAAGAAATTTACAAGGAAGCCGGCATGTCCGAATACTTCGCCCGCCTCAAAATACGAAAGGGATCGTAATGACCACCAAAGCCTTTTCCGACCACCTCAGCGAACACACTGGCCACGGATCGCACCCGGACCTGGACACCGCGAAGGCCGCGGCCCACGTCTTCCAAAAGGCGTTGGCTGCCAACTTGCCGCAGAACGGCGCACGTGACCGCAATATCGCGATGTTCGAGGGCAGGGTGGCCCCCGTCGATTGGCAGGAGTGCCGCGACGCACTTCAGCGGGCGATGGAAGCGGACAACCTGCGGCCGAGCTATGTTGCCGATGCCCTGATTACGTTCGACGGCTTGCGGGCCATGTTCCCCGCGGTCGATGCTCCTGCCACGATCACGGCCGATCAGGCGAACGAATACAAGCGCCGGCGGTCGGAACTCGGCTTGTCCCCCTGGTCGATCAAGGGCGACCTGTCAACGCTCAAGGCGATTTTCGGCAAGTGGCTTGGCAAGGAATGCGGGCTGCTGGCCGGCAACCCGTTCGCCGACATCAAGGCCCCGAAGTGTGACGAGCCCGAAGTGCGGATCGTATCGGCGGCCGAGAGCGCCGACCTGTTCACCTGGCTGGGGGCCCGCTGGAATAACTGGCGGCTGCCGGCGGTCTACCTGGAAGTCGCGGCCCTGGTCGGCTGGCGGGCAACAGAGATTGCCAGCATGCGCGAAGAGGATATTTTGGCCGATGGGTTTATCCGGGTCGCGGCCGAGTCGTCCAAGACGCGCCGCTATAAATTCGGCTGGTTGCCGGCCGGGCTCCATGCCGAGCTAAAGGGCTGCGTTGCCGGCGGCTTCGCGTTCGGAAAGTTTGCCGACGAACTGCGGCGGCTCATGTTCGTGTGGAAGCACCAGCCCCACCACGCGGCCCGGATCAAGGATTTTGCACCTGACCGGCTCGTGGGCTGGCTACAGGACGAACTACAGCGGTTCCACGACGGGCGGCAGAAAGCCGAGAACAAGGCCGCGGCCGAAGAGGAGGCGCGAGCCCGCCACGTTGCCGACGTTCACCCTGCATGACTTCCGCCGAACCGCAATCACTGGCATGCAGATGGCCGGGGTGTCGGAGAAAGAGGCCAGTATCCAAGTCGGATGCACGCCCGAGGTCATGCGCCGGCATTATGAACGGCTCGACGGCATGGCGATCGCCCGCCGAAACTCAGAGCGGCGCCTGGCGGTTTCCGAGGCCGGCACAATCCAGTTGCACGCTGCCGCGCTCACCGGCGCCTTTTCGCCTTCCGACACTCCCATTGACGCCACGGCAAATCAACTTCAAACTGCAATCGCGTAACTACTTGCGAGAGTGGCGGAATTGGCAGACGCGCTGGACTTAGGATCCAGTCCCGCAAGGGGTCCGGGTTCGACTCCCGGCTCTCGCATCTTCTTCTCGCACAGGGGTTTGGGCCAACAAAGTCCGCACCCTTGCTTCTCCCGGCAGCCCTATAATAGGGAGCCGGTGCCTCCAAAGTGCCTCATCGGGCGTTCGTGTTGCATCGTGTGGCAAACCGTCGGGATGGTCCTGGCGCATTTTACAGACACCCAAGTGTCCAGTTGCCACACGGAGTTTGGCCATGCCCAATCTGACCTTGAAGAACCGCATCTACATCGCCCGCTTTCGCTCCGGCGGGAAAGAGTACAAACGGTCCTTGGGGACCACGGTCGAAAGCGAAGCCCAAGAAGCACTGGTCAGCATCGATCTGACGCTCCGTCGGCTGCGTCAGGGCGCTCTCGTCGTACCAGACGGGATTGATCCCGGCGACTTCATCGTGAGCGGCGGAACGCTCGTCACCCCCGCAACACCTGCGGCAGCTCCGAACGCCGATCGTCAGGTCCTGACCATTCGCCAGCTGATTTCCCGGTACAAGAAATACGAGCAGAAACGCGCCGCCGAGACCTATTACGCCTGCCAGCTCACGCACCTGCGGCACTTTCGGAAATTCCTCGGCAAGGCTCGGTATGGTCGCCCCTGCGATGAAGTCACCCGCCGCACTGTGGAGCGGTTTATCGAGAAGCGATTGGCCATTCGCGACCCCAGCACGGTCTACAAGGAAAGCATCACGCTGCGCAAGCTCTTCGCATGGGCGGTGAAGAAGAAGTATCTGGTGTCGTCCCCGGCCCACGACAAGTTGGATCTGGATTTTGGCAGTGACCGACCTGTCTTCCGCACGATCAGTGAAATCCAAGAGATTCAAGCTCGTGACGGACTGACCGACTCTGAAATGCTGGCTATGTGGGAATGCCTCTATCTCTCACCCGCCGAAATTGCCGGGTTGTTGCAACTCGTCCGCAACAACGCCGACAATGAGCATTCGTTTTTGTTGTATGCCATCGCCGCATACTGCGGGACGCGTCGTGGCGAGATTCTTCGGCTCAAGTGGCTCGACGTGGACCTGCGAAATGGCTTTGTCACTGCGATCAGCCGCAAGCAATCCCGAGTCCAAAAGGAAACCAACCGCAAGATCGCCCTGCACCCAGAACTGCGACTAGAACTGGAGGCCTGGCGGAGCAAATCGCGGAAAGGGCAATACGTACTCTGTGATCAGGCCACCTTGCAGCCGCTCAGCCCGGATCGAGCGAATCGGTGTTTCTGGCAACCGCTGCGGCATACGGAATGGCAGCTCGACGGAAGCCGCAATTGGTTCAAGATTGGGTTTCACACTTTTCGTCACAGTTTTGCTTCGAATTTGGCCGCAGCCAACGTGTCCCCGGCGATCATCGATCAATGGATGGGTCATACGACGATCTCAATGAGAAAACGCTATGAACACTTGCGTCGCGACAACTTGCACCAAGCCATGAAAACCTTTTCCCTTGCCGTGCCGATTACCAGCGGTTCGCCCCCGGTGACGGGCCAGGAGTAGCACCATGCCGACCCCCAATTCCACGCGAGGCAACGGTCCGATCGCGGCTATGTTGCTTGTTCCTGACAAGCCGCGGTCGGAAGAGGACCCGATCCTTGTTGCAGCGAACTCCGATAACCAAGTCGAACTGGTCGCTGAACGTGATCTCGGCCGATTCCTTGGGCGGCATTCGGAGAGCACGTTCATCGTTCATGACGCGGCCGCCTGGCATTGGGGCCTGATGGCGGTCCTCGACGCGCGGGGCGATGCTGCCGGCCGGGCCATTCTGTGGGACTTATCGCGGCAGGGGCGGATCCACGACGTTCAGCTGCTAGATCAAAGGATTTGTGCCGTCCGCGATAGTGTTCATACATTGCCGAAATCCTTGTCGAAGCTATGCGGCGATCCCGTTCGGCATTCGATAGGCGATAGCGCTGGCCATGCTTGCGACTTGCAGGCGCTGCGGCTGGTCTACGAGCACCTGGTCTCGGTCGCCGACAGCACGATGACGCGCTACAAAGTCGATACGGCGGCCGTATCGCGGTTCGGGCCACTGGGCGTAGGGCTGGACGTTCAGGCGGCGATTGCCCTCACGGGGGCTGCCGACCTCCGGATCCAACTCGCCCCGGGGTCAATCGCCCGCCTAAAGGCGGCGGCCGACGATTGCTTTCGCCAGTGCTCCGAGGTGCTATCGAACGAAAAAATCTTGAGGGACTGTTTTCATTGGGAGCCGGGAAGCCAGCCTATCGTTCGACGAAACAACAAGGGGTTCCCCGATATCAAAGAGACCGCCCTCAGACGTTGGTTGACAGAGTTTTCCAAGCATCTGGCTGACCACAACGGTAGATCAACTCGATCCCCCGGGCGAGCACCGTAGTCCGGACCCCCAACTCGGCCTGCGATCCGAAGAGCGCGCGGAACGAGTCGGCAAAAAACCTTCCCCATCGGGTTCGGATCGTTCGGCCGGGTCGGATTTTCCCAGCGAGGGATCATGACATCCAGCACGTGCCAACCGCCGTAATAGCCAAAATGCTTCAACAGCAGCTCGTAGTCGTGTTCGCACAGGTTCCGATGGATCCCCTCGCCCAGGCACCTGTTTAACGATGTAGCGTGGGTTGTCGAGCCGGCCACGGACGTCGAAAAACCAAGATTCAAAATAGGCGATACCCGACACGCTGCTGTCTGTCTTGCGGGCAATGCTCGGCAGCGGTTCGTCGGCCAGCAGCCGGGCCTGCACGCTGTAGCGGCGGAGGGGCGAATCATCCCGACACTCCAGGCACCAGGCTTCGAACTGGCCCGGGTGGTGGTGGATTAGCTGGACCCGCTCCTCTTCGGTCGTGAGGGCTCGGTTCTGGCGATGGAAATTGGCCGCCTCGGCAATCCGGGCGTCACCCCGAAACCGGTCGCGACGAATCGGGTCGTCGCTCAACATTTCGCCGCACAGCCACCGCCAATTGACCGGTCGAGCGTGCTGGTCTTGAATGAGTTCGAGCATTGTGGTTGCCCTCCCTGACAACATTTTCCATTCTACCAGCTTGTGAGTAGTTCCAACGAATTGCCCCGGGTATCGATACCTCGACTTGGGTCCGCAGAGCCTGCGCCACCCTCGGTTGACCGGGATTGCTCATAGCGATGCCTGGCCGCGGCAGTCGTCCTGTATCAAGGTGGTTCGCGGCTCAGCGGCGCCGCGATGTAGGCCCCAGCCTCGGCATAGATCCCGGGAGCCTCGGATTCCCGCGGCCCGGCGATATTCAGATCCAGTTCGGCCACCGCAAGCGAGTTGATCGTCCTGGCGAGCCACTCGCCCGCGCGATCCAGGCCATCAGGTTGTCGCAAGTCAACCACCAAGCAGGGCCGCAGGAACACCAGCTCGGCCGCCTGTCTGGCAAATTTCGTCCCGGGCGACCGGTCTAGCTCGTCGCCGCGGACGAGAATCAAGCTGGCGTGGCTGTCGCGCACGCTCCAGGCGGTTCGCTGCTCGGGCAAATCCGAAGGCGTTTCGGTCAAGCCGGGATACTGCGCCAGCAAGCCTGGAGCAACCGAGAAGTCCTCAGCCCAGCCACCCCGTGGGCACCAACCCCCATAGTGCAATCCACGGGTCACTGCACAATCGAGCGCCGCCCGGTCAACGCCCGTCTGGCCGCCGCTACGGATCGAGATGGTCGTCATTCACGGACTCCGACACCTGTCTCGTGCAGGATACGTGCTGCTGCTTGCACTGGCTAACTTCACGGCTATCAGTTACGGCACCCGCCTTTCTACCGCCGCGGCAGTCGGACGCGAGCATGTAGCCTGCAGTTTCCAGCGATCAGTACCCCGGCTCGAAATCCCCAAATCGCTGCAACCAGTGGTCGGCGATCGCTTCCCACGCGACGGCGCCCAGATTGGCCGGCTCGGGCAACACGATCCGCTCGTGGTTGGCCAGCACGTCGCGCTCGACGCGGGCCGCGACCTCACACCGGGCTGACAGCGATGCCCGCGGCCTGCTCCGGAGCTTGTTCCAGACGGTCAGCAGCAAGTCTTGCCGATAGATCGGCTTGTTGTCGGCCAGCCAGACGGCGACGAGCCAAGTGAGCGCGTGGGCCGTCCGTTGCAGTCGGGCATTTTCGGACTTCAGTTGGTCGGCGTGGAGGGATCGCCTACCTCGATCCGTCACAGCCTAGGAGATTATGCCGACTCGCGCGCGTTGCGGACTGAGTTCCTTGCTCGGCGGAACCTCGGGCAGTAGAAGCGGCACCGAAAACTTCAATCTGGATTCAGTCTTTTCGGACGACTTCTGCCCACGGCTGGCGCCGAGCGTCACTGCTGCCACGACGATGCCGGCGCCGCCCTTCTTGTCTTTCTCCTCAGAAGCAAAGACGGCGACATCGAATTTGACGACCTCAACCATCCGCTCCGCTATTTTCGTCTCACTGCTGGTGCGCCCGTACACGTGACCATCCTGTGATCGCAAGACGACGTTCGCTGGGTTGGCAATGGCACCAGTCTCCGCCAGTTGCTCATTGGCCTTCAAAACCCCCTGCGCAATTTGAACGAGTGCATCGGCAACAAAATCGCTTAACTGCATGACGCTGCCTTCTTTCTCTCTAGTTGGCGGCTACCGATGCGAAGCGGCCCAAGCCTCCGCCTGCCAAGCGTTCAGCACGTCCCCGGTCGGTTGAGCGTCGAGGCTCGCCCGCTGTCGCTTCCTGGCGATGGCTCGCTGCTGAATGAGCGAGACAGTCTTGCTTTGGTTCTGGGCCATCGAATGCAGTGACGTGCCCGGCTTGGCACGATCGGCGAAGAAGTGGGGATTCGCACGAGCGAAGGCGTTTGCATCGCCTGGATTGGCGAGAGCGAGCAAGAGAATTGCGCCGCGGAACATGTGACTGCCTTCTCGATCTCAGCCGCCATCGGCCTTTGGTCGCGGAAAGTAGAAGACAAACAGGACGAACATCACGACCGCGTACAATCCGGTGACGAGCACCGCGCCCGCGAAGCCGGACTGTATTTGCATGGCCGTCACCATGCCACCAGAGAAGCCTGCCGGAAATTGCTTGCCGACTTCCATGTACTCGTAGCCGAAGCTGGAATCCCGGCGGATGTCGGTGCCGCGCAGCATGAACATCCCAACGGCCGCCAGAAAAGACGGGATGAGCCACCAAATCGTGGCGTGAACCATTGCGGTCTTGGCCCAGTGCCGCGACGGCTTTTGGCGAACGACGTGCCGAGTAGGGGCCACAATCCCCGGCATCATTAGCCGCCCCGAGCACGCCGGGCACGAAACCAACGTGCCGGCCAATGAGCCATCGTCGCTCATCACGAACCGGCAATGGGGGCAGGCGACACTGAGCATGGCCAATAGCCTACCGCACCTGCGACCGTTTGCCAGTCTGCCCCGCGCATCCGAGATAATGCAGGCTCATCCACAGGCCATTTAGCCGGTCAAGCACCTCGCGGGACTCGACCAACAGCCGGTCGTCCGGCAGGAACCGGCGAGTTCCCATGCGAGCCACCAGTCGACGGAAGTAGGCTCGCTGCTCATCGACGCGGGCCTTAATGGCGTCGAGTTGCTCCCGGGTTAGGTCGCTGGAGTCCATCGCCGCAGCGTAGCGGACGAAGGGCCAGCGCACAAAAAGGGCGAATTTTCACGCCGGCGCAAAAAGTGTTACGAACGTAGCGCTCCCCGCTGAGCAATCTGCAACCGTTGAGCGGTCGAACTACACTGTGCGGCGGCGATCTATTAGCAGGGCGCCGGCGATCGCGAGTGCCCACAGGATCAGCGACGACGGCTCTGGGACGCTCACGAGCTGGAAGCCGCTGAACGCGCCATTTGTCGGCCCGTTTTCCGTAAACGTCCCCGTGATGACGCCGCCGGTAGCGACCAGGCCGGAGAATTCCAGATAGTTGCCACTGTAGGCCAGGCGAGACAAAGGTCGAGGCAAAGCTCGTAGAACTGGTGAAAGTCGGACCCGAGTTGGAGATCACATTGGTATTGCCGCCGAACGTGAAGCTCGTCGAGTCGTTGTTGTAGCTGCCGTTCTGAGAGTACACGTAGAGGTTGTAGAGCCCTCCCGGATTGAGGTTGTTGATCGTCATGGTCGTCGTGCCCGAGCCGGTGTACAGGAAGTCGTTCAACAGCGCACCTGCAAACGAGTTCGACTGGCCGTCCGTCGATGCGTCATAAGTAATTCCGGAGTTCAGCGAGACGGTCACCGCGGTCGGCGGACCGCCGGTCGATCCGACGAGCGGGGCAGACGTGAAATTCGAATAGCCGACGTTCTTGGCCGAAGCGCTACGCCGTTCCAGATAGTACCGCTGTCGGGGGCAGCTGCCGTGCCTACGTAGGTGCCGGAGGGCTGGCCGATCGAATTGAAATCGACATTGATGGCGACGCCAGCAGTCAGCGAGGCAGGGGCGTACAGGATCACGACGGTGGCGCTGATGAGCGCAAGACGCAGGTGCGTGAAGGACTTCATCGAATCGGTTCCTTTAATGAGTGCCGGGGCCAAACCTGTGCCGGGGAAGCGGCACGGCGCGCCCATCCTAACCCCAATCGATCCCCGAAACAAAACGATTCCGCGGATTTTGCCGCGAATGTCGCCGGATTGACTTTTCCGCTCAGCGCAACAAAAAACCGCCGGAGCAATCGCTGGGCGGTTCGGTGCTCCGGTCGAACTAGCCATTGCGGCGACGGGCGGCCAAGAACACACCACAGGCGCCAAAGCCGGCGAGGATGAAACTGGAGGGCTCGGGGGTGGCCAAGGTCACACTAACCCCTAATCAAGCGACCTGGGAGAGGTGTTGGTCGGCGGCGGCTTGAAAAAACTCGAAATCCCTCAGCGTTTCTGCGGTATTCTATGCGTGTCGAGAGCATGGAACAAAGCAGCCACGGAGGGATTTCAAGTGAACCACAATTTACGCCGACAAATCGAACGCCGCAAGCACCACAACATCAAACGTCTCGATCGCTGGAATCTGGGCGACACGTCGCAGCCCGTGCTGAGCGCTCGCAACATCCATTATGAACTGGCCGAACGGGCCACCGGCACGACTTGCGGCGGAATCGGGGCCATCCACCGCCTGGTGCGTGAGTTGGGCCTGCCGGAAGCGATCGACCGGCGACTGCACCTGCTGAAAGTGCACTTGCCTTATCACGAGTCGGATCACGTGCTGAACCTGGCGTACAACGCGCTGTGCGGCGGCACGTGCCTGGAAGATTTGGAACTGCGGCGACAGGACGAAGCCTTGCTCGACGCGCTGGGCGCTCGCCGCATTCCCGACCCGACCACGGCCGGCGATTTCTGTCGCCGCTTTCATCCGCATCACGTCCAGACGCTGCAAGATGTGTTTAACGACGCGCGCCGCAAGGTCTGGGCGCGGCAGCCCGACGACGTTCTTTGCCCAAGCCACGATCGACATGGACGGCACGCTGGTGCCCACCACGGGCGAATGCAAACAGGGCATGGACATTTCTTACCAAGGCACTTGGGGCTTTCATCCGCTGGTGGTCTCGCTGGCTGAAACGGGCGAAGTCCTGGCGTTGGTCAACCGCTCGGGCAATCGGCCCAGCCACGAGGGCGCGGCGGCCGAAGCCGATCGGGCGATCGCGCTCTGCCTGGGCGCTGGCTTTCAGCGCGTGCTGCTGCGGGGCGACACCGACTTCACGCAGACCCGGCACCTCGACGGCTGGGATGCCGACCCGCGCGTGCGATTCATCTTCGGCATGGACAACATGCCGAACCTCTGGCTGTTGGCCGAAGATCTGCCGGAAAACGCCTGGAATCCGCTGGAAAGGCCGCCCCGCTACACGGTGAAGACGGCTGCCCGCGCTCGGCCCGAAAACGCCAAGCAACGCGATCGTCGATGCGCGCGGCTTCGCCGACATCCGCCTGGTCGACGAGTGGGTGGCCGAGTTCGATTACCGGCCCACGGCCTGCAAAAAGACTTACCGCATGGTGGTGATTCGCAAGAACCTGCACGTGCGCGACAAGCAAGGCCGGCTGCTCGACGACTATCGCTACTTCTTCTACCTCACCAACGACCGCGAGAGTTCCGCGGCCGAGATTGTCTTCTGAGGCCAACGATCGCTGCAATCAAGAGAACCTGCACGCGCAGCTCAAGGGCGGCGTGCGGGCGCTGACTGCACCGGTCGACAACCTGGTGAGCAATTGGGCGTACATGGTGATGACCTCGTTAGCCTGGAATCTGAAAGCCTGGTATGCCCTGTTGCTGCCTGAGGGGCGTGGGCGTCAGGCCGCGGCCTGGCGCGAACAGAAGCAGGCGGTATTGCGGATGGAGTTCCGCACGTTTGGCAACCACTTCTTGCGGTTGCCGTGCCAGGTGCTGAAGACGGGACGACGGATCGTGTATCGGCTGCTCAGTTGGAACCGTTATCAAGCGGTGTTCTTCCGCTTCTTGGACGGGCTGCGTGGTCCGTTGCGTTGCTGAGTGGATGGGTTCCGGCGTGTCGAACGGCCGACGCGTAGGAACCTTCTCGAAGCCGGAGTCTGGATGCTCCGGTCCGCCGCGTCCACCAGCCCAACCCCAACCCCAACGCCATGCCCGACCCGCCAACCCGAACTTCGCCAACCGCGCAGTCGCGGCCGGTTGCCTGCTGCGCCGAGAAAACCGCCGAATCAGCCCTCCGCGCTCGCTTGTTTAAGGACTAGCTTGAGGAAGGCCCGGATCGCGGGGCTGCCACCCCAGGATTTTGGCGTGTGGTTTCCGACCCTCGATCGCGGCCGGGCTGCAGGTCCCGCCGGGCGATCAGAACCCCGCGAGTAACCCGCGATGCGGCCCCAACGCAGCGCAATAAAGAAGCCACACCGGGGAGGCACTCCGGGCGGCGTTACGCTGTCTGGCGGGTGGAGACGGCCCCCGACGGTTCTCCGACAGGCTGTAATTGCCAGCCGGACTACGAGCCTGATAAGCTTGACGGCCATCATCACTGATCTTCGTTTTGCATTGCCCCACCTACCCATGCCTCGCGCCTTCATTCCTGAACTGGACTGCGCACCATGAGAAAGAACGTCTCGTCGAGCATCGCTGCGGTAATCACTCTGTGTCTGGCTACCTCGATCGCCCACTCCGACGAGGCCGACGAGCGATCGGTGGCTGCGGCGCAAGCCTTTCGTGCAAAGGGCGAGGCGGTCGTGCCCGCGTCCGGCGGCACGATCTTCTGCGAGGCCGAAGAGTTCAAAGTCGAAAAGCCCGGCTGGCGCGCACAGCCGTGGGGCCAGAACTATTTCGCCGCGACACTGGCCAACACGTTTCTCAGTCGCAAGGCGTTTCTGGGCTCCCGCGATCGTCGAGCAGGAGACGGTCGCCACGATCAACGTCGATGTCGCGGAACCGGGCAAGTACCTGGTGTTGGTGCGATACGAGGCGGTTTATCGATTCGAGACGCAATTCAAGGTGAAGGTCGAACAAGACGGCCAGATAAAAATGGACCGCGCGTACGCGCGCGATCCAATGTCAAAATTTGGGCATTTTCCAACAAGTTAAAGACAGAAATCGCCTGGCCGTGGGGCGCGGGCGAAAGTGTCGTCTGGGAAGGGCACGATGCCTTTGTTGACCTGCAGAAAGGTCCCGCCAAAATCACGCTCACCGCTGGGGCGCAGCCTGCGCCGCAGGCAAGACGGAATGTCGATCTCATCATGCTGACGCGCGACGAGGTCCAGGTGAAGAACCGGATCGAAACCGAGGGCTATTTGCCGCTCGACGGGATGCTGACGCAAGTCGGCGACGTGTGGATCAAGGTCACCAATCCAGGCGCGACGAAGGTGACCGTGAAGAGTCTGGACTTTCCGGCTGGTCCCATGCAGCAGCATTCGCCGTACTGGGTCCACTTGCGTGATTGGAAGCCGATCTCCGCCGACGTTGAAGTGGGCCAGGCGACAAATTGGATCGAAGTTGGCGGCACGATGGATACGCTCAATGATGGCCAGTGGGGTTTCCAGGCCAGCGGGCCTTGCAAAATCGAACTCGGTGTTAAGAACGCGGCCGGCCAAATCGTCTCGGTGCGCGAGTTCGATGCCAACGGCAGGTTAGAGCTGTTCGCGCGGGCCGACTCACGCTATAGCCGCATTTTTCAAACGCCGGAAGAAGCCACGCGAGAATTGTTCGATTATGTGAAAAGCCTGAAGGTGTCGGCCACGAAATTGCGACAGACTTTCGTTGGAGCCGCCGGCGGGCTGCCCAAGGAGTTCTACGATTTTTACAGCCTCCAGGGTGCCGACATGTTCGGTGCAAAAGCGCTGGCCGACTGGCGCGACCTTTCGCCCGCACAGCTCGAAGAGAAGTGCCAGAAAATGAGCGAGGCGGAGCGCAACGACATCCTGGTGATGAGCCTGGGAGACGAGATCGCCCTACCGCAGCCCGATGCCAAGGCCGGCGGTGAGGGCTTTGTCGCCTTTCTAAAAGGCCAAGGTTTAAATCCCGACGACGTCGATCCGGCGGCCGGCGGTGAATGGTCGAAGGTCGCCTATAGCAGCGATGACGCAGCGAAGACTGCCAAGCCGGCGCTGTACTACTGGAGCCGACGATATCGCCATTCCTACGGGCCGCCTGGGCCGACTGATCGACGCGTCCGGGTCAAGCCTGGCGATGCAGCAGGGTGTTGGTCACAGCCTGCCGGTGGTGACCGACTGGAGCGAGCGCAGACGAAGCGCGATTTCCGCCAACTGATCTCGAAGGCCGATGAGCGCGACGATACTGGGGTTGGTACGCCCTGATCGCGCCGCGATTAGAGGCTCGACCGAAAAAGTGCCTCCAAGAGTGCCTCAAAAGTGCCTCCATGTTGCATGC
The DNA here is from genome assembly GCA_963699445.1 of uncultured Planctomycetia bacterium. Lineage (GTDB taxonomy): Bacteria > Planctomycetota > Planctomycetia > Pirellulales > PALSA-1355 > CAWCAX01. The sequence continues at coordinate 189,059 of CAVOTX010000005.1, read as the reverse complement.
GCGGTACAATACGACTGTCATACGATGCAACATGTGCTTCGATGCCAAGAACAAACAAGCATGGGACTTAGGAGCGCAAAGTCGGCGATGTAAAGACGTTGCGAAAAAGGCCGGACTTAGTCTTAGGATCCAGTCCCGCAAGGGGTCCGGGTTCGACTCCCGGCTCTCGCATTTCTTTTCACACAGGGGTTTGGGCCAACAAAGTCCGCACCCTTGCTTCTCCCGGCCGCCCTATAACACGGAGCTGGTTGCGCAATGTTCCGCATCACCGGTCGCATCTTGCGGCTCTTTCCGAATGCACAGCTTCAGCACCTTCAAGCCAGTCGGCCCATACAAGCGGCCGCCCTGCCGTTACCGGGTCTGCTCGGGGGGCTCGAAAAATCTTCGTAGCAGAAGGTGCGTCGGCCAGAAGATCGCCATGAGAAGCAAAACCAGCATCAGCACAAGATAGACCGGCTGCGGCAGCAACGTCTGCGGGTGTTGGCTGCTGAAACCGTAGACATAGTTGATGTTGACCGGAAGATTCGGTTGATCCGCCGGCGCTGGCGGGGCCGGCATCCAGAAATAGCAGACCAGCACCAGCCCCCAGGCCAGCAGTGTCCACGCGGGAAATGCGCCGGTCGTATCCCAATCGCCAGACCAGCCAAACCAACAGGATCGGTAGCCAGAAATGAAAGAACGACAACCCGCGAGTGAACAGCGACAGCTGCGGATCGAACATGTAGCTGGTCATACCGGTCAAGGGGATACCCACGGCCGCGGAGACAAAGTCGGTCATCCACAGGGCTTGCGGCAGCAGGATGCCAACGGCCGGCATGGAAACCAACAGCGGGTCTTCCCGCCACAGGCCAAGCAACGTCAGCAGCAGGGCAATGTCGCAGAAGTAGAGGAAGTTCGTCGGACCATAGGCGCTCCAATAGTGCGGCACCAGCACACACACGAAAGCCGTATAGACCAGTTTTAGCCAAATCGGGAGGCGAGAACCTCGGGGCGCTGCGGTCGCAGGATCGCCGCGGTCGTCAACTGCGCTGTTTGCCTGCTTGAACAGGTGTCGTGCGAGGTGGAACATTCGAAGGCCCTTCCTGGGTCATGAGTCTACCGCGCATTCGAGCGCGGCTCAGCTTCGCCGCCAAATGCCATCGCCGGTCACTCGGTCGAGCAGAGCACGCTGAACGGACTGCGGGCAGATCACATCGACCTCGCTCAATATGATGCCCAGTCGCGGATCGCAATTGCCGACGAAACCTGCGGCAGCTCGGCGCAATCACAAATGCAAATATTAGTGTCTCCATGCACTTTTATTTGCCAATGTGAGGCCAACTCTAATTTCCTGTTTGGTTTGTCGTGGAGCCTACATCGGGTTGCGTTTACGCTATACTGCTCGCTGCGTTCGAGAGTATCTTTTTTCCACAGGTACGAGGATTCGTTGATGGCAACTGCCAAAGCTACCAAGAGCAAGAAGAAGACTACCAAGAACGGCTCGGTCAACAAGGCTGAAGAGATCCGCAAGGCCGCCAAGGAAATCGGCGGCAAGAAAGTGCGGCCCAAGGCCGTGATCGAACTGCTGGCGAACCGTGGGATCGAAGTATCGTCGCCCCAGGTCAGCAGCACCCTGAAGGCCGCCGGCTACCGTCGCATTCGCCATCGCAAGGCAGCACCGACACCGGTTCCGCAGACGGCCAGCGCGCGGGCGGGCTGTCGCTCGAACACCTCATTGCCGCCAAGGTCCTGCTCGGCAAGGCGGGCAGTCTCGCGGCGGCCAGGAAGGCGATCGAGGCGATGGCGAAACTGAGCTGACGCGGCGTTCTTGACTGCCGTCCGAATGACCCCGCCCTTTCGGCGGGGTTTGTATTACGCGACAGAATGAGGGGATGGCCATCCCCGGCCGACTTGTGTTTCAGGCCGCGATTTTGTTCACCGTGGTCTACCTATGGCACCTGTTGGTCAAGCCGTTTTGGTCGGGGAACGTCGCACTCGCGTTTTGCGTCACCTTGGCGGCTGCCGTCTCGATCGCAGCCAGGAACATGGTGTTCCCGGCCCGGTGAACCGCCAGAAACCGGCAACACAGATTTAAGGACACTGATATGGTTGGACCAGTCAAGTAGTCGTTTTGTTTGGAGTTTCACGTCATAGAGTTTTTGGGAGGTCCGCCAGAGCCGGTAACGACGGTAGATCACTCTGATATTCGCGGGTTGGTTACCGCATGACCTGATTTCGTCGGGGGCTGCCTCTGTCTACCAGGGCGGGCGTTGGGCCGGTGCTGTGCAGCGAGCGGCTTGACCCAAGTGTCCTAGCGAGGATTCCCCTTTGGCCGTGTGCTCTGGCGGGACCTCCTGGAGTGCGTTAGGTGTTAGTCGGCCTGTTCATGTGTCTGGGCACTTCCATCGAACAGTGAAGAGGGAAGGAGGCGGGGGCCTGGGGGAGGAACCTGGGGCCGCTGGTTCCTCCCCCAGACGCCTACGCGGCCAGTAGTCGCTCCTCTCGGGCAATCGCCCACACAAAGCCCACCAACTCGCGTGCCACTGCGGTCACAGCCGCTTGAGACTTCTTGCCGCGACGGGTCAGTCGCATAAAACGCCGGTGCAGTCGATCTTCGGCTTTCTCGGCAATGGTTCTGACGCCTGCTGCCACCTGCCGCCGGCGGGCTGCGATCGCCTTTGAAGGGCGCGGCCCGAAGCGGTAGTTCCAGGCGGCCTCGATCAAGATCCACCGCGCGTGACGATTTCCGGCATGGGTAATCCCTCCCTGCCGCCGCGAGGTGCCGCTGGAATGCTCGCTGGGCACCAGACCCAAATACGCCATCAGCTGCCGCGGGCTGCTGAACCGGGCGAAGTCCCCGATCTCGGCGGCCAGTACGGTGGCGGTCACGAGTTGCACGCCGCGCAGCGCCTGCAGCGCCTTGACCAAGGGCCCCAGAGCCCATTGTTCGACGAGTTCTTCGATGTCGCGCGTCAACCGATCGATCCGCGCGGTCGCTTGCTCGACGGTCACCAGATAGTCATCCCGCACGCGTCGCAGGGCGTCTTCGGGAAACTCTTGTTGCTGCATCCAACGCCAGTGAGCGCAAGTCCAATTGCTCGCCGCCCCACACGCGGCCGTGGTGCAACAGGAACTTCGATAGCTGGTGCCGTGCGACACGCTGCGCCTGCACTGCATCCTCGCGCGCCCGCTCCAAGTTGCGCATGGCTTCGTTCTGAGCGGCCGGCACGCTGACTTCGACCAGATCGCCGGACCGCAGGAAGTGAGCCAACTTGACCGCATCGCGGCGGTCCGTCTTGATCCGGCAACCCTGTTGCACAGGCACCAGCGAGGCGCCGACGACGACACAGCAGATACCGGACTCGTTCAGACGGCGCGACAACCCATAGCCGGTCGGCCCAGCCTCGTAACAGACCCGCAGTCGGCTCCGCGGTCCGAGATCGTCCAGGAGCTTAATCAGGGCAACAGTATCATGGGCGAGCGTGGCCAATTGCACGGCCGGCTCGCGCCCGCTCCGAGCGACGGCGATCACGATCGTGTCGCGGTGAACGTCCAGGCCGATGTAGAATAGCTTTTTCATGGGACGAGTCCTCCGTTGTGGCTCGGCACCGACGCGGCACCCCCGCGCCGGCGCAACCCACGTTACACGTGAGCGACTGGTCCCACCATTTGTCTACCAGAGCGGCGAACAGTGACGGGAAGGGCCGTTCCTTTTTTCAAAAGGCCAACCTGGGCGAAGAGTTTTCTGAGGTGGTGACCGCGTGATCGACCTGGACCGTCTGTTTGCGGCCGCTGGTTCCGCTTCTCCATTTGCTTGTGCGGCTGTGGCAAGCGTCCTAAAATGGCGCCGGCAGGTACACATCGTCGTACCGACCGCCGATCCCTTCTTTTGCCAGTTCGAGGTACTTCATTCCATGAGCAACTCCTACGAGGATGTCGCCGCTGTGCGCGTTGACGAGTTCATCGAGAAGGTCGGCCAGATTCGTCAGCAGTTACACCAGGTTGTGGTCGGACAGGACGAGACGATCGACCTGCTGCTGACCTGCGCCCTGACCGGCTCGCACGCGCTGTTGGTCGGCGTGCCGGGATTGGCCAAGACGTTGATGGTCAAGGCGCTCGCGTCGACGTTTCGATTGGCGATTCGTCCGCATTCAGTTCACGCCCGACCTGATGCCATCGGACATTACCGGTTATGAACTGCTCGGCCGCGACGGCTCGGGCGGACGCCGAGCATGACCTTCCGTCGGGGGCCGGTGTTTGCCAATCTGGTGCTGGCCGATGAAATCAACCGCGCGCCGCCGAAGACGCAGTCGGCGCTTGCTGGAAGCGATGGCGGAACGGCACGTGACGCGTCGGCGGCAAGACCTATCCGCTGGAGGATCCGTTCCTGGTGGTCGCCACGCAAAATCCCATCGAACAGGAAGGCACGTATCCTCTTGCCGGAGGCCCAGCTGGATCGGTTCATGATGGAGATTCGACTCGACTATCCGACGAGGCCCAAGAAGAAGAGATCGTGATGCGGACGTCGGGTCGGGCCACTGCCGCTGCCCAGCCCCGTGTTCGACCGAGCCACGTTCCTCGACCTTGCGCGAGCTGGTCTGGCGGTGCCGGTGCCGCACAATGTGGCGGCCTACGCGGTGAGACTGTGCCGCGCGAGCCGGCCCGCCGACCACGCGGGCCGGGCAGTTCGTCAAGGATTATGTCTCCTGGGGAGCCGGGCCGCGCGGTTCGCAGAACCTGGTGCTGGCGGCCAAGGCCCAGGCGCTGCTCCATGGGCCGCACGGCACCGACCGATCGACGACGTGCAGGCCGTGGCGTTGCCAGTGCTGCGGCATCGCATGATTGCCAATCACCGCGCGGTGGGCGACGGCCTGACGAACGACGCTCTGGTCGCGCCATCCTGCGGAGATGGCCGCATGAACGACCGCGGTCACGGGCCGCTTCCTCGACCTGCGAAGCCTGGCGGCACTCGAACACTTGCGCTTCGCCACCAGCAATCGCATCGAAGGCGCGTTCAGCGGCCGGCATGCATCGCGGCAGCGGGCGGCGGCGGGCGAATTCGTCGACTACCGCGAATATACCGACGGCGAGGACCTTCGCCGGCTCGATTGGAAAGTGCTCGCCCGCAGCGGCCGCGCCTACATTCGCCTGCATCAGGACGAAACCAATCTCATCGGCACGCTCGCGCTGGACACCTCGGGCTCGATGTCGTTCGGCGCGGCCGGAGCGACTCGCAGTCCGGTCAACAAGCTCGAATACATGCAGTACCTTTCGTCGGCGCTGGCGCATGTGATTGCCCGCGGCAGCGATCAAGTGGGACTGGCTTTGCTGGGCGAACGACTGCGAGATTTGTTGCCTCCAGGCGCTACCCCAACGCACATGGCGCGGATCTACGAGTCGATCGAATCCATCACCACGCAGCCTTCGACGCGCATGGCCCTCGGTCTGACCGAGTTGTTCGAGCGAACGACGCGCCGCGGTGTGCTCATCGTCATCAGCGACTTCCTGATGGAAGACCTGGCGGAGGTCTTCGCCGCCTTGCGGCTTTTCCGGCATCGGCAATGGGAGGTCCTCGCACTGCATCTGGTGCACCCGGACGAAGAACACTTGCCCGAGGGAACCGCGTTTCGCTTCGTCGGCTTGGAGGACGAGGGTTGGCTCGATTGTTCGCCGGCCGAGATTCGCAGCAGCTACCGCCAGCACTTCTCGGCCCATTTGTCCAGTGTCCGCACCGCGGCCCTGGCGATCGGCTGCGATTATCGACGCCTTTCGACGGCGGTGGATTACTTGTCGGCATTACGTACCTTTCTGGTCGAGCGGGCGGGCTAGGCTCTGTTTCGGCAGTCACAACCGCAAAATTTCACCGTGAGTACGATTGCCGCTTTTGCAACATGGCCGGCTCGAATTGGCAAACATGAACTTGCTCCATCTATGGCCGATTTACTTGGGCGCGGCGGCGCTGGCGCTGCCGGTCCTCGTACACTGGCTGACGCGGCCCAGGCCGATGAAGCTGCCGTTGTCGACGCTGCGATTCGTTCGTGAGTCCGTCCAACAGCGTCGTGCCCGGCAGCGGCTGCGCGATTTTCTGGTGTTGGCCCTGCGGACGGCGGCCGTCGCCCTGCTTGCGACGGCTTTGGCCCGGCCGCTGATCGGCGATCGCTTCGGCGCCGCCGCCGACGGAGCGGGGGCGGTTTCGCGAGTGGTGATCGTCGATGTCAGTCAAAGCATGGCGGCTGTGGCCAATGGCGTGGAAGTTTTCGAGCGTGCACGCGTTCCAAGGCGGCCGACTATCTCGAATACGAACCCGGCTTGCGTGCCAACCTGATTTTCGCCGGCGCCTCCGGGCAGCCGGTCTTCGATGGGTTATCCACGAATTTGCAGGCTTTGCGCGACGATTTGCAGCACAGTCGTGCCCTGCCACAGCGGCTGAATGTTCAGGCGGCACTGAACCTGGCCTCGCAACTGCTGTCTGCGGCCCAGCCAGTCGATGGCTCGCGGCGCGAGGTGGTGATCGTGAGCGACCTGCAGCGGACCAATTGGGCCGCGCCGGATTTTTCCGTGCTGCCGGCCGACACGGTCGTGCGCATTGAGTCGATGGCCCCGCGAGCCGTTGGCCAATCTGGCCATTCGCCGCGCTGGTGTCGTCGGTGCGGCCTCGCAGGGAAAAGCCGCTCGCGTCGAAATCGAGTTGGCGAATTACACGCCCGTCGCGCGGCCCATGGCCTGCGACCTCGCGCTCGGCGAGGCCGTTTATCGGCTGGAAGGCCAATGCCCGGCGCACTCGACGGTGATTCTGGCACAAGAAGTGACGATTCCGGCCGACGGCTGGCAGGAAGGACGAGCGCAGCTTGTCGACGTCGATGACGCGCTCTCCGCAGACGATCAGCGCGCGTTCGTGGTCGAGGTCAGGCCGCCGGCCACGTACGCGCTGGTCACACGGCAATCGCCGGGAACACCCAGATCGAGCTTCTTTTTGGAGTGTGCGCTGGCTCCGTTTGCCAAACTGGATCAGGGGGATAAGGCCCGGGTGGTTCGCATCGAACCGGCGCAGCTCGATGAACAATCTCTCGCCGGCGCCAGCCGATCGTGCTCGACCACCCCGGCAAACTGTCGGCGGAAGCCACGCGACTGCTCGCCCGCCTGGCCGAGCGCGGCCGGGCCATTTGGTACTGCGCCTCGGAGCCGATCGATGCGGTGAATATTAAGCAATTGGCCGATGCCGCCGGCACCGCTCTGGCGATGCCCGTCGAGTTTCTTCCGCCCCAAGCCAATCGTTTGCGTCGAAACCTGTTCCTGGCTAGTGTCGCCAAAGAGCAAGCTCCCTTTCGCGTTCTGGGAGACAGCGTGCAGCAATCCTTGGGCACGCTGCGGTTTGGCGGAGGCCTCAACTCGCGCCGGCTGGAGAGCGGACTGCGTGACGATCTGGTGGCCAGCTTTAGCGATGGCTCGGCGGCACTCGTCGTCTCTTCGTGCGGGGCCGGCACGATTGCCGTATTGAACGCCGATCTGGACAAGTCGAATCTACCGGCCTCGCCCCTGTTCGTGCCGCTGGTTGCGGAACTGGTCGATCGCCTCTTGGGCCAGCGCCGACAAAGTTCGGCGATCGTCAGTGGCGAACCGCTCGCCGTTTACTTGCCGCCAGAAGCCGGTGTTGCGACAAACCTGACGATCGTCGGCAGCAGCACGAACCTGGCCGCGGACGTGCCGCACTCGGGTGAATTAGTGGATGATGGCCTGGGAACGCTGTGGCGCGCCCGGACGCACCAGGACCCGGAATCTACCGCGCCGTACGCGGCGGTCGAACGGTCTTCGCCCTCGCTACGGAGTTGCCCGCAGAGGAAAGCGATCTGCGTCCGTTGGAAGCCAGCCTGCTGACCGACCGCCTGGCCGGCGGGCGGCGTATCGAGTACCGCGGACTCGACACTGCCGAGCGCGATGAAGACACCCTGTGGACCTGGTTGGTCGTCGGGGTCGTGGGTTGCATCCTGGCCGAATGGGGCGTATTGCGACTTTTCCGCAGTTGACGGCACGCAGATGACACATTTGACGCTCGAACCGCAGGTACCGCTAGCCGTTTGGGCATCGCTGGTCACGGGTGCTGTCGCGCTCTTGGCCTGGTACGGTCGCGATGGCGCGGCGCAGGCTTGCTGCCGGGTGCTGGCTGGCGGTCCTCGTCTTGATGGCTGGCGCGTTGGCGCTGCCGCTCGGCTTATTGCTCAATCCCACCTGGCACGAGCGACTGCCGCCCCCCGAAGGCAAACCAATGATCAAGATCCTGATCGACGCCTCGGCCAGCATGGCCACCGGCGATGGCGAGCAGGGCCAAAGCCGATTCGTCAAAGCGCGCCGCCTGGCGCAAACCCTGAAAGACACTCTGTCCGACCGCTACGAGATCCAACTGGAAAGATTTGCCGGCGCCGCTGCGCCGACCGACATGGCCGCGCTGGCCACTTTGCAGCCCGACGGTCAGTCGACCGACCTGGCAGGTGCGCTGGCCGATGTGCTGCGCAGCGACGTGCCCCAGGGGCAGGCGGTCGTGATCTTCAGCGACGGCATTCACAACGCCGGCGGCGGCGAAGCAGCGGTCCTCGAAGCGGCGTCGCGGGCCAAAGCGGTCGCCGCGCCGCTGTTGGTCAAGACGCTCGGTGGCGAAGCGGTCGTCACGGATCTGGCGGTCGACGTACGCTCGCCGCAAGAGTTGGCGTTCGTCGGTCAACAAGTCTCTGTGCAGGTAGAATTGCAGCCGCAGGGCATTGCCGGCCGCGCGGTGAGTGTTTTGCTGCTGCAAGACGAAAAGCAAGTCGCCCGTCAGGAAGTGACGCTATCCGATCGTACTGCGCTGGTCGAGTTTCCGGTCAAGCACGAAAAGAGCGGCGTCTTCCGCTACGAGGTGCGAGTCGATCCGCTGGATGGCGAAGTGACCGCGGCCAACAATCGCGCGGCATATGTGCTGCGCGTGGTCGACGAACCGATCCGGGTGCTGCTGCTCGAAGGCAAGCCGTATTGGGACACCAAATTCCTGGTCCGCACGCTAGCCAGCGATCCGTCGATCGAACTGGTCAGCGTGGTGCGACTGGCGGAAGGCCGCTTTCTGCAGCGCACGCTGCCGCGCAAGCCGCCCCTCGCCGCTGCCGCCGATTCTCCGCCCGCCGAGGACCGGGCCGCGACCAATACCCGTCCCGAGACCTGGCAGGTTCTGAGCCGGGTCGAATCGCTGCTCGCGGATCCGGCAGCGCTGGCAAAATTCCAAATCGTGGTGCTCGGTCGCGATGCCGAAGCGTATCTCACCGACGACGCGCTGATCGCGATCAAACGCTGGCTGGCACGCGACGGCGGTTCGCTGGTTTGTTTTCGCGGTTCTCCGACCGTGCAAGTAAGTCAAAAGCTGGGCACGCTGCTGCCGGTCCGCGGCACCGCCGCCGCGAGTCGCGCTTTCGCCTGCGGCTGACCCAAGTCGGCAAAGACCTGCGCTGGATTCGGTCAAGTCGCCGGCGATGACGCGTTCGAGCACATGCCGAGCCTGGCCACACGCACCGAGTCGGCCAGCACGCAGCCGCTGGCCGTCGTCTGGGCAGTCGGACAATCGGCCGACGGCGAGTCACCGGCGGTCGTCTCGATGCCGTACGGCACGGGACGCGTCGTCGTATTGGAAGGCGCCGGCATGTGGCGTTGGGCATTCCTGCGCGCCAAAATTCGAACGACACGAAGCCGTCTACGTTGCACTCTGGCAAAGCCTGACTCGGTGGTTGGTGTCGAATACGGGATTGCTGCCGACGGAGAACCGGGCACTGCGGGCCGACAAGATTCGCTTTTCTGTCGGCGAGTCGGCCACGGCGTCGCTGCTGGTTCGCGAGTCCGCGCTCAGCGGCGGGCCTCCGCCGGTCGAACTTGTGAGCGAAATTGACGCCGAGCCCCGCGCGTGACGCCTGTTCCAGTTGGCGACGAGCCTGGGGCCTTTCGCATCGCGTTCGGAAAATTGCCTGCCGGGCGTATGAAGCCAGAATCGCCGGTATTGCGAGCGATGACACCTCGGCCCGCAGTTTGTTCGAAGTCCGCGACAATGTGGACGAAGCGATCCATGTGGCGTCCAACCGGCAGTTGATGCGAACGATTGGCCGAAATGAGCGGTGGGACGGTGCTTGAAACTGCTTCGCCCGACGAAATCGCGGCCCGAATGGACGTGCTGTTGGGTCGCATGCGTCCTGAGCAAGTCCTTGATCGCCGGCCTGGGATCGCTGGTGGGTGCTCTTGGGCATGTTCGCGGTTTGGGCCGTCGCCTGGGGCTGGCGGCGGCGAGCGGGCTGGTTTGACGTTGCATTTGTGACTGGTAGTCTTGAGGTTTCGCGAGCGTGCCGCCCCAAGCGTTGGGAAAATGAACTATGGCTGATCGCTCCCTTGAACATATCTTGCAACAATTGAAGCACCGTGGCCTGATGATCGGCGGCGCATCGGGGTTCGGCTGGGCCCTGTTTGGCGAAGCGGTCCTGTGGCTGGCATTTGCCTGGCTCGATCTTCTCTGGGAATTGGCGCCGTCGGTACGCATGGCACTCGGCCCTTTGGCTGGAGTCGCCGGCCTGGGTATCTTGGTCGCCGGTCTGTGGCGAGCAAGTCGCGCCGCTCAATCAACAAAAATGGCGCACCGTCTGGACCGGGTAGCCGGCACGGGCGGTCAGATCCTGTCGGGTTACGATCTGGCGACGGCACCTGTACCAGCTTTAGATGCCGACAAGCTAACCAGCGGGTTGGCACGAATGGCGACTGACCGTGCCGCCCAACTCGCCGAAAGGATTCAGCCACAATTGGCGTTGCCGCGCGGCCGATCACGCAGTCGATACCCTGGGCGTCAGCGGACTGGCCTGACCATGCGCTGCGATCGTTTGGCTGGCTCCGTCACTGGCGCAAACCACCTGGCTGCGGTTTACCGATCCGTTTGGCGATCATCCGCCCTATTCGCGCGTGCGTTTTGTGGTAGATCCGGCCGGAGCGGAAGTGCTCTACGGCACAGCAGCTGGACGTCTTCGTCGCGACCGAGGGTCCGCCGGTCGACCGCATCGACCTCGTGCTGCGGCCAGGCGATTCGAACGAAGACGAAGTATTGCCGATGTTCCGCGAGCCGAACGGACGTTGGCGGACCTTGCTGTCTCGCGTCACAACGCCGGGCGAATTCTTCGTGCGTCCGGTGGATCGCGCAGCCGCCGCTTTAGTCTCGACGTGGTGATGATTCCGAAGATCGAGCGGGCTCGATTTCGCGTCGTCGTCCGCCGGCTTACACCCGTCGCCCGGCTTATACCGGCCCGTTGCCGCCGGGCGGACTGACGGGTCTGCCCGGCACGCAAGTGCAGGTCTCGGTGGAAAGCAATCGCCCGCTTGCCGGAGGCACATTGACGATCACGGCTGCTGTTCCCAAGGCAGTGCCGAAGCAGGTCGTGCTTCGCCCAGCGGGCGAAAACGAAGTCGCGGGTACGTTTACGATCGACGCGGTCGGCAAATTCGAGCTGACCGTAACCGATACGGCTCGAGCACGCCTCGGCCGACAAGGTCAGCGGCGCGATCGCACTGTTGGCCGACCAAAAACCCTTCGTGCGCATCGTGCAGCCTCCGCCCACGTCTCTCGCCACGCCCGATGTCACGCTGCCGGTCAATCTGCTGGCCGAAGACGATTACGGCATTGCCCGAGTGCAGTTGTTTCGCAGCCTCAACGACTCACGGGCGTTGCCGGTCGAACTGCCGGTGCCGCAGCCGGCGGTAACTCGCTTCGATGGCGGACAGCACCTGCCGCTGTCGGCTTACGGCCTGCTGCCGGGCGATGTGATCAAACTTTTTGCTCGGGTGGAAGACACCGACCCCGCCGGCACCAAGGGCAGCGAGAGCACGGTCGTCACGGTACGCATCATTTCGCAGAGCGAGTTGCGCGGATGGTGCGGGTGCGCGAGGGGATGGAAGTCTTGATGTCGAAGTACCGCCAGGCGGAACGCCGGTTGGAATCGCTGGCCGAGGAGCACGAAGGACTGCGCAAGAAGTTAAGGGAAAGCGATTCCGCGGAGCCGGCCCGCGCAGGCGCTTAAGCGACTTGCCAAGCGGTTGCGGCGAGTCGCGGGAAATTCGCCAGGCGGCCGACCTCGACTTGCCGTTCGATCTGGACAAAAAACTCACCGAGTATCTTGCCGAGCTGGCCGAAAACCTGGAGAACGAAGCGGAGGCATCGAGGAAGCCGCCGACCGGAAGGACCTATCGCGCAAGAGGCGCTGAACAACTGGAGAAGCTGCTCGACGACCTGGCCAACCGCCGCAAGAAATTCGAACAAAAGGCGATGGAGCCGCTGGAGCACCTGGAAAAGATCTACCCCTTGATCGAGGACCAGGCCCGCTTCGTGGCGATCTACCAGCAGCAGCGCCACCTGGCGGAGCGGCTGGCGTCGCTCAAAGGGCGCGATCATGAGGACGATCCCCAGCAGAAATCACGCATGCGGTCGCTCGAAGCCGAGCAACGGCGGCTGCGCGAGGAGTTGTCGAACTTGCTCGACGACATCGAAAGCCACGCCAATCGACTGCCCGACGATGAGAAGCTCGACGATCTGCGGGTTTCGGCCTTGAAATTTGCCGACGACGTTCGCGGCAGCGGGGCCTCCGATGCCATGTCCGACGCCGAAACCGGCCTGGCCGATTTCTCCGGCTCGGCCGGTCACGAAGGAGCCCAGCGCGCCGCCGACACGCTCGAGCAGTTCTTGTCCAAATGTCAGGCCAACGGCGAGATGGCGGGCACGTGCTTGAGATTTCAGCCGGGGCTTGCCGAGGCGCTCGGTAACACGATCGAGCAATTGCTTGGCGAGATGGGTTTGAAACCGGGAGGCCAAGGCGATGGTCCGGGCGGCTATAGCACGCGGCGAAGCACGCTCGATAATGTCGGCTTGTATGGGAAACTCCCCGGGCTCGATCAAATGAGCGGCCGTGTCGCCCAGCGCAGCGGGCCGGCTGCGGCGGGGGGTGCCACGGAGAGTGGCGGCGATCCGGGCCAGCCCGGCGAGATCACACTGCCTAGCCAGTCGCGCGCGGCCGGCACGCACCAGAGTCGAAGCTCCCGCTCGTTACCGCAGTCGCGTGGGAGCGTACTTTCAACGCATCATCGAGGAGGCCGAATCGCCATGACCCTTCTTCACAGGCTCTGCGTGGGTGTGTTCTGTTGCTTGCTGCTGACGGGCGGAGGTGTCTGGACCGTCCTGGCGGTCGATGACACCACCAGCGTTCCTGCCGGCCAGAACGCGGTCGATGAGCCCATTCCCGATCCGAAGCAAACCGGCGGCGAGCCCGACGGCATCGTCCAAGTGGCGAATTTGGTCTATGCCGGCACGAAGAGCAGCCAATGCTTTGCCGACCATTTCTTGATTCGCGCCGAAAAAGAAACCGCGATTTCGACCAGTCGACGATTTCATGCCGTGAAGTTGAGTTCGGACGAACTCTATAACTTTCCACTCGTGATCATGACTGGCGAGGGGGACTTCGCGCTGACCGACGCCGAGCGCCCAACCTGGCTCGGTATATCGAGCGCGGCGGGTTCCTGCTGGCCTCGGCCGGCTGCTCGTCCGACGAGTGGCAGCGTTCGTTCCGCCGGGAAATGGCCCGGGTCTTCCCGGAAATCAAGCTCACTGCCCTGACGATGGATCACCCTGTGTTCCACACGATTTTCGACATCCAAGAGGTCGAAGTGAACCACGGCAAGTCGCAACCCTTGGAGGGCATTTCGATCGGTGGCCGGCTGGGCGTGCTCTACTCGCCCGATGGCCTGAACGACACACACCATACGCACGGCTGCTGCTGCTGCGGCGGCAACGAGGTGCGGAACTGCGAGGAAATCAACGTCAACGTCCTGGCTTACTCCTTGACGTATTGAAAGGTATCGCGGGATGGCTCGTACGACCGCCGGAGCGAAAATCACGAGCGTGCTGTTGGCAACACTGTTGCCATCGTGCCAGCGCGCGACCGAGCCGCCGCGGCGCCCGGCGCCCGTATCGCTGCTGGTGAGTTGCGACACTGCGGGTTGGATCGTGCCCTGCGGCTGTTCCACGAAGCAGGCCGGCGGTCTATTGCGGCGCGGCGCTGGTCGAAAAGGTCGAACGAACGGCCCGTGCGGTGTCGGCCGACTGCGGAGGGGCACCCAGTGGCACGTCCCCCTACGACATCGCCAAGTTCGAGGCGATTCTGCAAGGCGAACTGGCAATGGGTCTGGTAGCGCACAGATCTCGGCGCGGCGGAATTGAACCTGGGGCCCGCCGAATTGCGGCGGATTGCCGCCGCCTCGAAGTCGCCGTTCGTTTCGGCCAATGCACTCGATCGCGGGGCAAAGCTCGCGCCACCGTTGGTCGTCGTCGAGCGAGGAGGCCGGCGGCTGGCGCTCGTCGGCGTCGTCTCAGCTCGCTACGCCACGGCGCAAATCGCGGTCGCCGATCCGATCGCCTCCGTGCTCGAAGCGCTGGCCGAACAACGTGGCAAATTCGACCATGCCGTGGTGCTGGCCTATGTACCCGCGGACGAGCTGGAATCGCTCGCCCGCGCGCTACCGGAGGTCGATCTGGTCGTCGGCGGTCCGACGCGTCAATCGATCGAACCCAAGCAAGTCGGGCCCGTCATGCTGGCCGCAGTGACCAATAAGGGAAAGTTCATCGCACGGTTCGACATCACTGGCAACGATGCTCATCCCCAATGGCGCGGCGAGATCGTCGAGCTGGACGATCGGTGGCCAGACGATCCGGCACAGGTCGAGAACCTCGCTCACTTTCGAGAGATGCTGGCCAGGCGCGATTTCGCCGCCAGCGAAACGTCGTTCGGCGGTCCGCTGATCGTTGGTGTGCCGGCGGAGTACCAATTGGCTGGCAGCGAGTCATGCCTGGCCTGCCATGCCTCCGATGCGCACGCCTGGCGCGAGTCGCGCCACGCGGTGGCCTGGAAAACGCTGTCCCAAAACGGGGCCCAGGTCGACTCCTATTGTCAACAATGTCATGCGACCGGTTTCGGTGATCCAGGTGGATTCGTTTCGAACCGACGCAGTGCGGATCGAGTGAATGTGGGCTGCGAAAGCTGTCACGGCCCGTCGCTGGCTCATGTGGAGCAGCCTCGCAATCGGACGCCGCTGGTGGCCCGCGCAGCATTGCATTCGCTGCCACGACCGGGAAAACAGCCCGCAGTTCGGCTTCGACGAATATTGGGCACTGATCGAGCATGGCGTACGGACGACGGCTGCGACTTCTTCCGCCAACGGCGAGGTGACGCAATGAAATGCAATCGCATGATCGGCTGGATCGGCTTGCCGAGTCTGGCAATGCTTTCCGGCCTGATAGGATCGCTCGCCGCCGCAGAGCCGAAACCGGATCGACCGGCTACGGATTCCGCCAGGCAACTGCCCTGGCGCGACGACCTGGTGTCCGGCATCAAGGCCGCCGAGGCCAGCGGCAAGCCGGTCTTGGTCCGGGCCGGAGCGGCCTGGTGCAAATGGTGCGAAAAACTGCAAACGGAAATCGCTGATCCCGCGGTGCAAACCGAGCTGGGGCGCTGGACACTCGTGTACCTCGACACCGACGCCGCTCCCGCCGATGCCCGGCAACTCGGCATTGGCCCGATTCCGGCATTGCGCATGTTGAACCCAGCGGGCAAGATCGTCGCTGCGCAAGATGGCTTTCTCGAGCCATGGAGAACTGGTCAGCTGGCTGGGCGAGCAATTCACCGCTGCAATGGCAGCTCCGGCCCAATCGCTGCTGGCCACCGGACCGCCCAGCGAGCGCGATATCAAGCAATTGGTCGGAGCACTTCGCTCGCCGACCGCGGCCGAGCGCGAGACAGCGATCCGCCGGCTGCTTCCTTATCCGGTGGAATCGGCCCAAGCGGTCGTGACCGCGTTTGCCGAAGAGCGCCTTCTGCTCCGCCTCTCTGTGCTGGAACTGCTGGAACATTGGCAAGCCCCGACAGCCCAGATCGATCCATGGCAGCCCGATACGCTCACGCCCGAGCGCATGATGGCTCTGGCCAATTGGGCCGAACGCCGGGCCGCCTCCGCTGCGTCCGCACCGGCGCCGGCGTCCGAGCTCACGCCAGCGGAACGGCTGGCCGCTGCGGACGAGATGGCCCGGCTGGCGGCGATTGGCGAAGCCGAGGCCGACGCCAGCATCGAGCGTCTGGCCCGATTTCGCACCGCGCTGTTGCCCCAGGTTTACGAAGCCATCAAGACGGCGCCGACCGATCAGGTCCGGCAGCGGCTCAGCCAGTTACGGTTGCGATTGGTTACGACCGACTCGCTGGCGTTGCGCTGGCCGGGCGGCGTCAAGCGGCTGGCGTCTGCCGAAGTTGCCACTCGGCGCGGCCGCGGCCGAATTGGGCGCTAAGGCCGGCGTCGACGACGAACCGCTGCTGTTGGAGTTGTTCAGCGATCCCGATTCGCTGGTCCGCGAACTGAGCCTGAAGTCCCTGCGCAGCGTGGCCGGAGACGGCACGTCGGCGGCGCTGGTACGTTTGCTGGAAGATCCCGAGCCAAACATCCGCGCCGCCGTGCTCAAGCAGTTGACGGAAAATCCGGCGCGGGCCATGACGGGGCAAATTTCCAAGTACGTGCTCAAGGAGCAGGATGCCGACCTGGTTGTCCATGCGATTCGCGTTCTCAAGGAGATGAAAACGCCGCAGGCCAACAAGACTTTGATGAAATTGCTGGCCCATGAGAGTTGGCAGGTCCGAGCCGAGGCGGTGGAAGCCTTGGCAGGTTCGCTCGACGCTAATTCTCCCGAGTCGGTCGATATTGCCGTGGCGTTGATCGAACGATTGGACGACGGCGATTTGTTCGTCGTCAGCCGGGCGATCAAAGGCCTGAAGAGCGTCCCCTTGGAATCGATGCTCCAGCCGATGGCGGCTGCCGCTTCGCGCCATCCGGAGCTGACGGCCGAGGTGGTCGAGACCATCAGGCGCGGCGCACGAATTGGGGGCCAAGGCGGTACCCTACCTGCGCGAGTTTTCTCGAGACAAGAATCCGCTCGTGCGTGCCGGGGCCCTTAAAGGGCTGATTGCAGCCGACGAGGATTTCGACCGGCCGCTGATTGCGGCGTTGAGCGACGAGGCGTCGGAAGTGCGGATCGCGTCTGTGGAAGCAATGCAGGAACTCGTCGATCATGTGCTCGACGAACGGCGTCAACAGGAGGAAGACCCCTTCGCGGAACCCTCGATCTCGTTCGTTCCGCGGTCGGCGGCGCCAACCGGGATCTTGGGCAAGGTGTTTTCCCTGCTCGCACCTCGTGCGAAACCTGCGCCGGCCCCGCCCGAAACCGAATCGCCCGCCGAAGTTGAGAAACCCGGCAATGCGCCGCCTGCTGACGCAGAGCCGCCGGCCGCACGGCCGCCAGCCGTCGAAGGGCAAGAAGCGAAGGAAACGGCGGAGCCATCCGCCGGGCCTTCACCGCCGGAAGATGGCGATGCCTGGCTCCGCGATTATCAGGCGGGCAAGGGTCGACCTGAATGGATGGCAGAAGCGATCGACCCGCTGGAAAAAATGTTGGTCGCGGCCGATACGCGCGAACGGCTGCTGGCGGCCGTGATGTTGGTGGCCCTCGGCAAGCACGAAAAAGTCTTGCCGCTGTTGGAAACGATCGCCGACCGCGAGCCCCAAATGCGGCGGGGCGGCGGCCGCCGCGTTGCCCTGGCTATTGTGGCCCGAGCGCAAGAAATTCTTCGAGCGGTTGGTGTTGTCACAACCCGGCGCCGATCAGTTATCCGCGATCACGATCGCAATGGGGCGCAGCCTGGATGCTGCGCTCGGCCGATCCGCTGTGGAACCTGCTCGCCGCCGAGGCCGTCGACGACGATCAGACGAGTCGTGTCCATCAGAGCTTGGAGAGCCTGTACCAATCGAAGCGAATCGCGACGCCGCAGGGGGACCGCCGAATTGCCCCTGCCGTGCTCAAGACCTTGAAAGGATTCGCCGCCGACGGGCAACCCGCCCAACAAATCGTGGCACTGGCGCTGTTGGTCAACAACGCAGCTCGGGACGACGCGGCGGCGGGCGCTCGCACGCTTTTCGAAACCCCGGGAATTTCCGAGTCGCTACGGACCGATGCATTGCAGTTGCAGTTGGCATCGCTTGACGCACCGGGCGCCGAAAGATTGGCCGCCGGACAACTGGGGGCGGAAAACCCGGCAACGTGCAAACTGGCCGCCCGGTATCTGACGCTCGGAGCCGAAGCCGTTCAGCATTTTCACAAGGGCATCTATCTGCACTCTTTTGGAAGAGTATACCACTCGTATCGCAACGGCGTGGCCATTGAGGTCTCGGCCCCCAAGGGCGTGACGGAAGAAAAAGTCCGCCCCTTATTGACCAACGCCGATCCCGACGTCGCCGCTTGCGGCGGTTACTTGCTGGCCACCTTGGGTCAGGACGACGGTTTGGATCGGCTGATCGACATGTGGCGGGCCAAGGGAAAGTCCGGCAACTGGCACCAGCCGCTGTATCGTGCCATCGCGGCGCTCGACGACGACACCCGCACGCCTCTGCTGGCCGAGATCTACAAGCAACTCAACGACTGGGATCGCCGCGAGTTCTACTGGACCATTCGCAGCATGAACGGCCCGCAAGTCCTCAAACTGCGCAAGCAGATCCGCGACGAAGTGGGAATCGAAAACCTGAAGTGATTCGCAACCGCAACCCTTCAACCTGTTGCCCGAAAGGAACCTTCCATGAACAAAATTGTTGTCGTGCCGATCGTGTGTCTGTGGGTCGCGTTGCTCAGCTCCAGCGGTGTGGCGCAGGCTCAATTCTCGGGCGGGTCGGGGGCACAGACCGTGACCGGAACCGGTGCCACGGTGTTGTCGCAGTCCCCCAAGACATTGCGGCTGCGAGTTGACCTGTCGGGAAGTGCCAAGAGCACCAAGGACGCGCTGGCAAAACTGAAATCGCTCGGCGATGCGGCCTCCGCCAGGCTCAAGGATCTGGGTGCCGAAAAGGACTCGATCAAGCTCTCGCCGCCGCGCAGTCGCCGCCGCTGGCAATGATCAGCGTCGGCAAATGGAGATGATGGTTCGCCAGCGGATGCGGGCCGGCGGCAAGAAGCCCAAGGCCCAGCCCGAGCCGCCGGTCGTCGTGGCGGCGACGCTTTCCGCCGAATGGAAGCTCTCGGGCAAAGATGCGGCGGCGCTATTGATCGAAGGTCACGAATTGGAGGCCAGCGTGAAAGCTGCGGATTTGGCTGCCACCAAGCAACAGACCGAGGAGGCCAGCGAAGAAGACCAGGAAATGGCCGATGAAATGGAACAATACGGAATGCGCGACGATAGTCAGCCCAAACCGGGCCAACCGGTGTTCATTTATGTGGCCAAGGTCGACGACGCCGAACGTGCCAAGGCCCTGGGCGCGGCCTTCGCGAAGGCCCGCTCCGAGGCCGAGCAACTCGCGGCGGCGGCGGGCGTCAAGCTGGGCTCGCTCCGCGGCCTGCAGTCGCAAGCCTCACCCAGCGATATGGAATACGAGGGCTATGCTCGCTACGGCAACATGCGGCATTACATGATGGCCCAGATGGCGGCCAGCGGCGAAAGCGCCGGCGCATTGCCCACCGAAGCCGTCGGAATGCAGCCGGGCGAAGTGAAAATGACCTTCGCCGTGTATGCCAGCTTCGATATCGCCGGCGGCAAGTAACATAGTGTCTGCGTGCCTGCGCAGCGGACACGGGCGGTGCCGGCAACCATTGGCCGACGCCGCCAAACGGATCACAGCGAGCAAGAAAAGACGGCGACGGTTGATGGCCATCGTCGGGGCAGCGGGGGAGATGCGAGCAATCGGGCGGCGGTTCATCGCCGTGGTTCCACTGCTTTCGCTGGGCGGCTGCGTGTTTCTGCGCCATCAGATGGTGTTGAGGATGCAGGCCCAGCAGGCAGCCAACGCGCGTTTGACGATTCTGGCGGTGACGTGCATTGCCGCGCTGCCCATTTCGCTTTGGGCCGGCCTGGTCTGGGGCACCAAAACGATCAGCCTGCGGTCTTGGTGGATGCTGCTGACGGTTGAATGTGTTCTGCTCGGGATTTTCGCCTCGGTTCGGTGGTATTTCCAATGACCGCTCCCCGCCGCCGCTGGTTCGCGGTCAGCTATGTAGGGGGTGTTGTCAACGGTTAGCCCGCTGGTTGAGGAGCCGGGCTCGCACAGCGCAGGCCCATACCCCAGAGCCGGAGCGGAGCGTGCCCGGCGGCGAATCGCCCCGCGAGCTCGCTTCGACTTTTCTTACTCGAAGGTTCCAGTCAGCTATTCGAGCTCTTGGAATCAAGTTCCAGGCCCATGAGATCGGGTACGGTGGGATCGACGCCCATTCAGATTGACGAGCTCGGACGACCGTTGAGGTCATGGCCCAAAACGACATCGAGCTGTCGACCCCTTAATTGCCCTTCGAGGTTCTGCACGTAAAGTTCAGGCCGGCAATGGCGCACGATAGGGTTGGCCAGTGCGGACCGCATGCCACATCCACAGCAACATCCGACGCGCAATCGCCACGATCGCGGCCTTCTTGCCGGCTTTGCGACTAATTCGCAGCCAGATGCGTTTGACCTGAGGGTCGAGACGGACCGCTGTCCAGGCAGCCTGCCCCAGCACCCATCGGAGATTGCTGGGTCCGCGCTTTGAGATATGCCCTGTGCGTTGTTTGCCGGCCGAGTCGAAAGTGCGTGGATCGAAGCCAGCGTAACGCGAGATGGCCTTGCGGTAGGTGAAGCGATGGAAGTCTCCGACTTCGGCCAGCACCGTCGAGCAAGTCACCAGGCCCACGCCGGGGAAGCTGCTGAGAATCGCCGCCAGCGACGCAAAGGCAGGCTGCTGGAGCAACCGTTCCAACTCGATTTCCAATTGAGACAATTGTCGTTCAATCAGCACCAATTGGTCCACGCACTGCCACAGGTATCGGCCATGACGCTCGGGCAGCTTCGATTCAAACGCTTTGAGATAGCGGATCAGCGCGGCGCTATCCATCCTCGCTGGCCCTGGACGGTTATTAGCGTTCATCACGCTCGTGGCGCGATGAAGGATGTGAGCGTGTTGTCGTGAGAGTGAATTCCGCATGACGGGAGCAGTCCCGCAGCACCTGAACATCAAAGCGAGGCGCGTATGCCAACGGCAAACGGCCGCATGCCAAGAGTTCGGCGATATTCTGTGCGTCTTCGCGATCGGTCTTCATGCGCCTGCCGGCTAGAGCACGAGCTTGCGTGGCATCGGCCAGAACCAACTTGTCCACTAGGGGCTCAAGCATCTCCCACAACCATCGGTAGAACCCGACGGCTTCGATCGCGACCACGTGCGGCCGCGGCAAGTTGACAAAGAACTCGGCGATTTGCTTGCGGCACTTGCAGGCCAACTTCTGGAACCGAATTTCACCGCAGCATGGACAGTACACGCAGGCGGTCAGGGTGTCCTTGTGCAGATCGATGCCAACGAACCAGCGATGCGGTAAACTGGAAGCGGACATAATCAAGTCTCCATGTAGGGGGAGGAAGCATGGACAGTCAAACCCATGTTACCGGGCGGAAGCCACCTCGCTTCCGCCGCCCCCTACATAGTTTCAGATTGCGGACGCTGTTCGTAGTGGTGACCCTGGCTACCGCGCCGATGGCGTTGATCGGCTGGCAATGGCGGATCGTCCAAGAGCGCCGACGGCTCAGGGAAGAAATCGAGCATGCCGGCGGAACATTTCAGCCGCTGACACGATTCTCCTGGGCAGTGTCTCAAACAGGTTTCAATGGGTGGAAGTTCGCGCTACTCCCTCCGGAGCCTTCAGCGGCCGAACGAGAAGCGCAATACCTGAAACGGTCGCATCTGCCGTTCCCAAGAAAATGGTTAGGCGACGAGTCAATCGAGTCCATCATCCTGCCATTTCCTTATAGCGAGCCGCACGTCGGTCCGATCCGAGCGGCATTTGCAGAGGCGAATATCGAGCCATTTCGCCCGGAGGCCCACTGACCCATTGGGATGACGAAGTAGCACGACCCGCGATCCGTCGCCGCTGGCTCTCGTTCCGTCTGCGGACGTTGTTCATCGTCGTGGTGATTTCGGCCGACCCGCCCTGACGGCCGGCAGGCGATCGTCGGGCACGGGCCGCCGCGGGTTAGGCCGCCACCTCGCCTGTCGTCGCTGGGTTTCATGCGCGGTACGATGGGGGCATGCCCTATCCTGAACACGACCACATGGCGGCAACCGGCGCGGCACTCATAGCGGCGCCGGTAACCTGCACAGTGACCTTTCATGCGCTCTCGACAAGCGCTTCCCACGCATGGTGAGCGGGTCGCGAGGATTCTTGATGAGACACTTTCCGCAATTGCTGACAGTTATCGCAATGTTGGCGGGCCTAGGGCTGATTGCCGCTGGCGGGCAGTCGAAGGAACCGCCCAAGTTCAACAATCTACCGATCGGCAAAGTATTATTCTTGGGCAACAGCATCACGCGGCACCCGCCAGCGCCGAACATCGGCTGGACGCTCGATTGCGGCATGGCGGCCAGCACCCCGGAAAAAGACTACGTCCATTTGCTGACGGAACGCCTGACGAAAGCGGGCGGTGGAAAACCCGCCGTGATGGTCAAAAACATTGCTGACTTCGAGCGTCAATACGACAGCTATGACATTCGCGCGGGCTTGAAACCGGAACTTGCCTTCGGCGCCGACTTGATCGTGTTGGCCATTGGCGAGAACGTGCCGGTCCTAACGAGCGACGCAGCCAAGACAGCCTTCACCCGCGCCGTGGCTCGCTTGCTTGACGAACTGAAAGAGCACGGTCAGCCGTTGGTGTTCGTGCGAAGCACGTTCTGGGCCAACGCGGCCAAGGACCAGGCACTGCAAAAGGCTGCCGAGGGGTCGGGTGCTGTTTTCGTCGACCTGGGAGGGCTCGATCAGGATCCCGCAAATTTTGCTGATTCCGAACGTAAGTTCGAGCATGCCGGCGTGGGGCATCATCCGGGAGACAGGGGCATGCAGGCCATTTCCGACGTGATATGGGCGGCCATCGCCAAGCGTGCCGCCACGGAGGATGGTCCCTGAACGTGCCGGGTTCAACATCCGGGTGATCGTGCGGCGTGAGTCTGCATTTCCCTGCTGGAGCGCGCCGATCTCGTCCGCCACCATTTGCCGAATGCGTCGTTGGGGCCGGTGTCATCTCAGGTTGGTTCGCGCTGAACCGAGCCCAGGAGCATTTGCCTGACGAAGCGGCCCCAGGAACGCTTGCCAGCCTCAATACTTTGGATTGCGGATGCATTGAAGCCGGGCTACTCATCTTCACTGCGCAGAGCCTGCGCTGTCCCGGCCGAGGCTCCGGCAGATTCGGGCGGGGCCTCCGCCGACAGCAGTGCCTGCGTTGGCCTGGGAAAAAAGACCGGCGTATCGGTGACCAGCTCTTGGATCAGCAGCTCGTCGACGCCGCCCGGTTGCTGGACCCATGAGCAGCGCAGTACGCAATAGGCTAAGTCGGTGTTCAGGCCGCCCGTGGGCCTTGCGCGCGAACGCCCCTTGGCTTACACACAAGCGTCCTGGCGGGGGATCTTTTTTCTAATCAGGGTTTTAGAGTAATCATGTTGCCGCGGCAGGCACCGCGGCGAAGGCTTTTAGAGCCCATAGCCTTCCAGCCGCCCCGAAAACTGCGAAACTGCAAGCCGGGCGGAATTCGCTTGCTGTCTCGGCTACCTGTCACTAGACTAGGCGCGGTAGATGTGGACGTCCAAAGACCAATTCATCAAGCCTTCACTCACGGTGTCTCGGAGCACACGATTATGAATAAGCTGCGCGGGCAACAATTTTCACTCTCGCTTGGTTTCCTATTGCTGGCAATCTCGGCCGGAAAGCTTTTCGCCGGAGTCGACAACTACAGTTTTGAAGGCAGTCTCGACGGTTGGACAAACGTCCGGACGAATACCGTCAACACGCCCCCCAAGGCCGACAGTTTTCAGCCCTTCGAGAACGTGACGCCCCATTCGGCCGATTCGAATTCTCCCAGCACGCTCGACGGCACCGGCGCGAGCGGCGTGTGGCAAGTCGCCCCCGACGTGAGCTCCTTTACCGAAAATTGCTGTGCCCAGGACAACCAGCCGCAGACGCTCGTACTGACATCACCGCAATTTACGCTCGATGCGACGGCCAGCATCACCTTCGCGCTGACGGGCGGCACGGGCGCCGCCGCTTCCCCGGCGACTGGCAATTTCAACACGCTTCCCACCGCTACGAGTGGAAGTGGTTTCGAAGGCGTCGCACTGCGGAACTCGGTGACGGGCGCCTATCTGCTCAGCGCGACCAAGGCTACGGTCGGAGAGTCCTACGTGCAACTTGGATTCACCAATGCAGAACTGTCTGCCGCCGGCGTACTCGGAAATGGAACCCAGTTGCAACTCGACCTGATCAATAATTTCAATGGCGGTTGGGGTTGGGTCGCCTTAGACAATGTCACGATCAACGGCGCGGTCACTCCCGAGCCCGCCTCGCTCGTCGTCTGGGGCTTGGTGATCGCCGGTGGCTTGGTCGCAGCCCGGCGCCGCCGCAAAGTCTAGCTCGAGCCTCGAACACAGAACCGCCCAGCGATTGCTCGGGCGGTTTTTTGTTGCGCTGACGGGAAATCGCTCGCCAGTGCTGGCATTGGCCGGCGGGCGCGGTAGGCTAGCGGCACAAATTCGGTGTCCGTTGGTCGGGATTTTCATGGGGGGACTGAAGATGCTCAGTCGAAATGCTTTCGGCTCAATGGGCGGTGACGTGTGCACCTCAACATTACTACGCCCGACCGAGCAGCCGGAGGCGGTCCAGGCGAGAGGGTCGCCGCATTTCTTCTCTTTGGCAGGGTCACACTGAAGTTCAATGGCGACGGGAAGGCCCCCTCGTGTAACTTTGACTGGCCGGACGCTGAGCACAACCCCGATCACAAAGTTTGGCGAACTACCAATATTGCGGCTCTACAGAGTCTCTTTGACAAAGCCTACGAGTTCACAGTTCATCAGATTTGCGAGGCGTGGTTCAGTGCAAGAAATCCTAACCCGATTCCCGGTGCGTCGGTAATCGCTGGCATAACGCAATATCCAGATGACCCCACCTACAACCCGCGGATACTCATTGCGTTTGCCGGGATCGATCAATTGAATCGCTACTTGGCCACATCGCACGACGAAGTGACGATCCATTTCCTTTACAACTAACAAGAAGCTGGCAAGTGGCCCAGAATGAGCCGACAGGCGCGAAACCGCAAGTCGGGGGCTGCCGGCCAACCTTTGCTCGCCAGGATTAGTCTTCAGAGTGTTGCCCTCTTACGTCTCCAGTGATAGCTACTCCAACGCTCAGGAATACGTTTGGGCTGTAGGCGAGGCCAGCAGCACGACCAAGGATCTCCAAGATCCGAGCAATCCGACGGGCCCGCGCAACGCGGCGACCGCCTACCAAAACGCCGGACAGGGTGGCACGTGGTCGATGACTCTGACTCTCAGCCAGCCCGAGAATTTCCAACTGGCCGTCTACGGGCTGGACTGGGACAAATACAACGGTCGCGATACGACCATTACGGTCGGCACTGCGAGCGAACGTCTTGATGCCGCGACCGGCTATCAGACTGGGGCCTACGCGGTGTTCGACGTCAATGCGGCCGCCGGCCCCCTGACGATCACCATGACACAGAATGCCGGCGACGCCTCCAACGCGACCATTTCCGGCATCTTCTTCGACAAGATAGTTTCCACCCCCGAGCCCGCCTCGCTCGTCGTCTGGGGCCTGGTGATCGCCGGTGGCCTGGTGATCGCCCGCCGCCGCAGAGCCTAGTTCGACCGCATCGCAAGACACAGAACCGCTCGGGCAACGTGCTCGGACGGTTCTTCTTTGCGCTCAGGACCGATTTCAAACGGACCCATCCGCCGGCGTCGAAACTCGATCGAGTCGGCGCGATGTTGTGCCGCGGCGCATGCTCGATTTCGGCAAACTGCCCCAATGCCTCGGCGATCGTCGCGCGTGATAACCGAAGTGTGCGACGTCCACACATAGGGGGCTTCATAACCGCCGGCCGGGGCGACACCCCAACGACCCGCGGGAGGGAAATGACCATCGGGAGCCGGCAGCCGAGTGCGGTGATGCACTTCAAAAAACTTCGCTTACTTAGTTGACACGGCGACCTGTCGAAGTCACCATGGGGGTGGCGCTTGTAGAACAACCTAATTTTCCGGCGATTTACGGGCATTTTGGGCGGAACGCCAATGAGCCAACACCCAATCGTGATTCGAAAAAGAGTTGCCCAGAACCTCTGCGCTTGACGCAGAGGCGCTCGGCAACTTTTTTTGTTGCGCGTTGCCGGATGCGGCAGCGCAATGAATTCTTGTTGCGCGTTGCCGAATGCGGCAGCGCAATGAATGTGTGGAGTCGGGCGTCCAGCCGGGAGCGATGGTGTTCAGCCCGCAAACTAAGTTTTTCTATATTTGCAAAGTCTAATTGTTGACAGCAAGCAATCTTCGCCTTTAGCATTCGGGAGAATCCGCCATGTTCCAGACAAAGACCTTTTTGCCTGTGGTCCTCGTCGCGTTGGTGCTCGGCTGTGCCGCAGGGGTCCACGCCGGTTCGATAAGTGTCGCAAACTATTCCTTTGAGAATCCAATTCAAGCCAACAATACATGGTCGAACTACATCACATCCTGGAATATCAGTGCCGGGGGAAGTGCCGGGGCCCAAAACTTCGTCGGCAACGCATACGGCGACCCGCCGCTTCCGGCCCCCGCAGCCGGCATACAGGCCGCGTATGTCAACGGTGGCGACATCTATCAGGACGTCGGCAAGCTGCTTGCAAACGTCACCTACACGCTGACGGTGGCGGCTGGCAATCAGCCCGGCTATGGGCCGGGCTCCACTGGAACCATCGAGTTGGTCAACGGAACGACTGACGGTGGCACGGTGCTCAGCAGCACGCTGATTACCTCGCAGCCGGCCAACAGCTTCGCCAATTTCTCCACGTCGTTTACCACTGGCGCTTCGGTCAGCGGCGATTTGACAATCGTTCTGGCCCTGACGTCTTTCCAGCAAATGAATTACGACAACGTGCGGCTTACGGCGACCCCAGAGCCGTCGTCGTTGATCCTCTGCGGCTTCGGTGCCTTCGGCTTATTCCTGGCCGCTCGGCGCCGTCGCAAAGCCTAGCCACTCGGCCGAGTGAATCAACACAGTTCTGAAGCATCAATGGTCACATGTTCTTGGAGTTCCGGAGACCTGGTAATGAGCGGCCTAACGACGGACGAAATCAAGAAGATTATGGACGACCGGGCGGTGCTCCGGGAAAAGCTGCGAACATTCGGCGCCATGGTGCTGTCCCCAACCGCAGAATGGAAAACGCTTCGCAACAAAGTTGTCTTGCTCAACAAGAAGCTGAAGGCAGATACGGCGTTAAAGGTAAGAGCCCGCAGAGCGGCTGCCAGGGGCGAAATTGCCGTCTGAATTTGCGCCGGGATAAACCCGCCGGTCTCTTCGGGAATTCAAGTGCTAATCAACATCGTTGCCGCGGATACATGCGGTTCCAGCCCGCGGTGCGGTCGCATGGCAAGCGGTTGATCGGCCAGAACACGCGGGGTGCTGCCTGGCTCCGGCTGAGGCAAATTGCCGGACGTGAAGAGTTCGCGGACTCATGAAGATTTCAGGCCTGGATCGGTTCCAGAGACGGCCGCGAGGCGAAGTTTCAGATTTGTGTCTTGTCACTCATTCGAGGTGTCATTATGAAGAGCCTTCGGATTTCAGCGCTGGTCGTTGCTGTGGCCATTGCTGCTCTGTTGGGTTGCGGTTCCGCCAGTGCGGGAGTCTACGGCGTTTATGACGTGGCCAACAACTTTTCCAGCACGCAGAATGGCGGCTCGAACCCCTGGAGCTACGGGTACATCAGTAGCGGCAATCTCAATTTCGCCAACTACACGCTTTTCCCAAACGGCACTAATCTCGGCGGGGGCAGCGGTGAATGGACGATTGGCAGCAACTCCGATCCGAATGTTTACCACAACGGGGGCGGGGCGAGCTTATCCTCAACGTTCTACGACGCAGCCAATGCTGTGATCCTCGGGCCATACCAAGGTCCGACCGTTGTCGAGTGGACCGCGCCGGCGGCAGGCATGGTTGACTTCACTTCGTCGGCCCAAGACATCCAGTCCTGCTGCGGCGAACGAACGGTGTATTACGACGTCTTCGTCAAGGGCTCCGACACGGGAATCGGGGGGCCCCAAAATGTCGGTCCCAATCCGAATCCCGTAAATCCGAGCAACCTGCCGACCGTGACCTACGATCAATCGGGCATTTCGGTCGTGAAGGGCGATGTAATCGCCTTTGTCGCCTATAACAACCAGTCGGGTGCCAATAATTCGATGCAGCTCAACGCCACGATCAACTTTACGCCCGAGCCCTCCAGCTTCATCCTCTGCGGCCTGGGTGCCGTCGGCCTGCTGGTCGCCGCCCGTCGCCGCCGCAAAGCCTGGATCGACCGCTGCGCATGAACAAAGAACCGCTCGGGCAACGTGCTCGGGCGGTTTCTTATTG
This sequence comes from uncultured Planctomycetia bacterium, assembly GCA_963699445.1. GTDB lineage: Bacteria > Planctomycetota > Planctomycetia > Pirellulales > PALSA-1355 > CAWCAX01. Next base: position 160,570 of record CAVOTX010000005.1, on the reverse strand, counting down.
CGAGTGGCAAACTGCTGGCGATGATTGCGTACGACCGGAGGCTTCAGGCCTTCGGTCGAAATGCCGCCGGCTTGACTGCCACCCCGCCGCGCGGCTCTTTTCATTGGCCGAACTTGGCCGCTATGGCCGCCGCCGCTGGTCGAAAGCCTGACTTGTCGCGACACGCCGAACCCACGAAGATCATCAACGAACCAGCAGCACCAATGTCGGCCGCCAGTCGCCGCCGTATTGAACCGCCCTTAACACCGCGGGCACGGCTGGATTCTTCGATCTTGAAGCCTTCTCCCAGTAGCTCGGTTTGAGCTCGCCTGCCCAATGGCTCGCGGCAATTTGCTGTTCTGAACGGCGGCGAGGATTTCTATCTGGCCGTCCCGTTGGGAACGGACGGCTTGGCTGCGGAATAGACGGGCGAAAGCGGTTTTCGTTTTTCCGGCAGTTGAACGATCGCTCCGGTGCCACCGTCCATCTGGGAGGATCGGGCGACCATGCCATCCTCACCCCACCAAGTCCAGTGTCTGGTCGGATCACCTTTGGCGTACTCGCCTTGGACCGACTTCTGTCCGTTTTCGTGCCACCAAACCCATTTGCCCTGCTGTTCACCGTCGACGTAAGCGCCTTCCAGGGCCTTTTGTCCATTCGCATACCACCAGGTAAATTTGCCGACCTGGACGTCGTTGCGGTATTCGCCCTCGATTTGCCGTTGACCATTGGGATACCATGAGACCCAGGGACCGTGCTTCTCGTCGTTGCCTTGCTTAACGAAGGTAGCAGGCTGGGCATTCCACCAATCGTCCGGCGTCTTTTCAACCTCTTTCGCAAACAGGTATTGGCCTTCGGTTTTCTTTCCCCCGGCCGCATCCTTCTCCAAACGGGTTGCCAGCTTGCGTCCGTGCTGATAGGTCTCTTTGGTCACGACTTTTCCGTCGATCGACCATTCGATCAATTGGCCATCGATCTCGCCATGGCGGTATTCAATTTCACGCATCTTGCGACCATTGTTGAACCACCAGGTAAAATGTCCGTCGCGTTGACCTTCGACGAATTCCCGCTGGCAGACCTTGTGCTGCTTGCTGTCGTAGATGGTCCAGGTACCATCGAGCTTGCCGTCGACGAAGGTCGCTTGAGAGATGAACGGGCCTTGGAAGCTATCGTAGGGCGGTTTGGTTAGTAGCTCGACTTCGGCCGCGCGATACCAGCGAGTCCAGAGACCTTCACGCTGTCCGTTGCGATAACGGCCTTCGGCCGCTGGCGCGCGCCCTTTTGATCCCACATCCGCCACCGGCCGTCGTTGACGTAGTTGCCGTTTTCGTCCTGCGACACCGATCGTTCGATTTTGACGGCTCGGTTGGGATAGCGTTCGTAGATGACTTCCAAATCCGCTTCGTCTTCTGACTCGGTGCCCAGTCGAGCTGCGTCTTCGCCATCACCCGCGGTCGGGTTGGGCTCTCCAAGCTCAGCTTCGTTGCTTGGGTCATTCGGCGAGTCGATGACCGACGAACTGTCCTTCGTCGCGTTTGCTTCGGGATCCGTGTCGGTCAAACTTGGTTCGGCTGGACTGGCCTCCTCGATGTAGTCGGCGCGAAGCTCCTCGTCGGCCCGCACCATCGACAAGTCCCAACCACCGACGCCCAGCATCGTGGTAATCAACCACGCGAGAATCAACAGGCGAATCATTTTATGCTCCTCATCCTTGAGTACACGGGCGCGTCCTGCGCATCGCTTGACATGCCGCGATATTCGTTGGAAACACAATAGTCCCAAGACGGTTAATCGACACCGTGAGATCGACCGCTTAACAGGGAAAAGCCACGAGAATACGAGCCTCCAAGAGCCGCCGGTTCGTCCAGGCATAAACGCCACGACCCATACACGCGGTAGAGTTCCCCAATGGTTCGATAGCGTCCTAAGAACGGCAGACTCGCAGGGGCAGCGCTCTCGGAGCGACGGATCAGCTCGACGCCGTTAAGGCCATCGAGGTCGCGGTTGGCCAGGGGCAACTGTTTAGTGCGTCGGAATCAGGCGAGCGCCTAGTCGCTGGGGCATCTTTATTGGTTTCGAGGAGCAGCGGCAACGTCGCAGTGCAGGCGCGGCGTACGGCCAAAGAGCTGCCGAATATCACCGCAGTAGCCGTGACGTGCCGTGCCGTCAGTCTGGCGGCCTGGGCTGGAGCATTGGCCCGATTTGAACGAGCCCGCCAGGCCCTGAGACTTCTCCCGCCCCGCCGCCGGACCCGCCCTGACCGGCCGGCACGCGATCGTGAGGCACCGGCCGCCGCCGCTGGTTCCGCGGCCCCGAGGGGCTGGCAAGATACGCACATGGACGACGCACTCGCCAAACCCCGCCGCCGCTGGCCTCGATTTGCTCCTCAGACAATGTCGTGATCGTTGCCGTATCGGCGATCATTGCGCCGGAGCGCGAGGACCTTTCCGGCGGCAATGGCAAACGACCAAATCGCAATGAGTGACCGGGGCACGCGAAATCAGGCATTCACGCCCAGCAATTGACAGGCTTCTTCGTAGCCGGCGGCACGAAAACCCTGCTTGTCGTCGCGGTTGTAGCCGTAGGCGCTGGTAGTCACACGCGCCAGAGCGACCACTTCCCGCCAGCGGAATGCCGGGCGAATCGTGCGGTATTCCTCGCGCACCGTGTGGAAGTACTTTTCACCATGCAGACGGCCATCCTCGCTGACCGCGTATTTCAGCATCAATTCGAATACCGGATCGACGCTGTAGCCGCGGTCGCCATAGATCTGAATGGCGGCTGTGGCTCGGCCTTGATCGTTGTGGCGGATGGCGTCTTCCGTTTCCGCCAGCAGTCCGGGGCCGTCCTGCACCTTGACGAGATCGCGGTGCTCGTCGGTTGGGTACGGCGGCGTCTGGAATGGGCCATGTTGGACGCCCACGTGGTAGGCGGCGACGATCAATCCCGATATCGCGTGTCGAGGCTCGCCGACCCGAGCCATGTTCCGCCAGGCGTTGGACGCGTCGGATGAATGGACTCCGGCAGAATCGCCGTGCGTGCGCCAATCGTTCGACCCTTGCCGTAAGACAAACAAATTGGACGCCAGCGAAATCGCCTCGCCGACGCATTCAGGATCGAGGCCCTCTGCCAGTGCGGCGGCCACGGCCTCGGCAGCCCGGTCGCACGGGCCGTTATAGATCGTGCGGCTGAGCTCATCGATGGCGGCGTCGCCCGGATCGCGCTTGCCAAGCGACTTGCCGACGAGCTTGTATTGATCGAGCAGTTTCGGCATCAACGCGCGAATCGGCGACTCGGGCTGATTGTTCTGGACGCGGCCCCGCTCATGATCGGCGCATAACCGAACGCACTGCCTGAGCAGCGAATAGGAATATTCCTTGCCCAGCAACCCAACCAACCCGTACGTGCGATGAGCGAAAACAAAGCGGTGAACGTTGATATCGTCCTGGACCGCGGGCTGTAGAGCGTTGAATGCGTCCAGCGGAGAATCGCCAACCGTGGCCAGCAATTTTTCCCCTTGGTCCACATCCCGGTTGCGGCAGGCATCGCGGATCTGCACCCCAAGGTCGCTTTCGGCGGCGTGCTCCGACGCGTGTTCGGCAGCGTGCAACGTCTGCAACGCCGTTTTCGAGGCGCCGCCAACGTTTTGGATCTGTTGCGTGTTCCGGTACAGCACCTTGAGCACGGGCAACGGCTGTCGGTCACTGGCCAACAAGCGACTCATTTCCAAGGCGGGCAGCAGGGCCATCGCCGTGTGGAAGCCGACGTAGTCGCACCCGCCAAACGTTACCGCATTGGCCAGGGCGCCAGCCGCGGTGAGTTTTTTCAGATCGGCCTGGCCCTTCATGACCATCTGGGCGAGCAGCGGTTGAAGCTGCGGGGCAGGAGTGCATTGCGCATCAGTTCGACGAGGGCGCCATACTCACCGAGCCCGATCGAATCGGACCCCTGGTCGGCAAAGGCCGTCGAAAACCCGAGGTCATTGGCCAACGAGGTGCCCAATCCAACCGTCAGCATGCCGCGACCGACATCCGACATAAATCCGCGACGGGTCGTGGGGGTCATGGGAAGCTCCGTTCAAGGGGTCTGGGGGGGACTCCGATCGTGTCGCCCGAAGTAGGTCGACCGTTGTGGATAATCCCTAGAACGGAACCGCGTTACACAGCTGGTGCAAGATTCTTGGAATCGTCCGTAAACCCCGGTTTTTCGGGATCCGCCCCGGCAACTTTTCCGATCCTCTGGCTCGCCAGGCTGTAACGGGGGACGGTTAATATAGATAAGATAGCGCGCTGGCGAATGCCCCGCGACCGCTCCACGACTCGACTCACCCGATCAACCCGAACTGAACTCAACCCAATGCCAACGGTCTCAACCCAGAATCGACGGGAACTGCCGTGACGGAACCATCCTGCCCCGATGCGAAACGGTTGCACGAGTTTGCTCTCGGGCTGGCGGATGCCACACAGTTCGACGCCATCGCACGTCATGTCGAGGGCTGCGCAGACTGCGAGGATCGATTGGAGAATTTGGACGGATCGACCGACCAACTCGTCGATCAACTCGGCAGGCTCGGGACAGCGGCGCGGACCGAGCCGGAGCAGGGTGTCGACGAACCGTGGAATGAGGCGCTCCTGGCGCTCGTTTCCGCCTCGGGTCGTAGGTGCTCGCGAATTGCCGCCGATGCGGGTCGCGATCTCGCGCAGTCGCTTGCTGGACGGAGAAGTGCGGCTCGACCGATTCGAGTTGCAATCGGAGCTTGGCGTCGGTTCTTTCGGCTATGTGTTCAAGGCCTGGGATCCGCGGTTGGAAAGGGTCGTGGCCCTCAAAGTTCAGCGCGCGGGCAGCCTCGCGTCGCCAGACGAGACGCAGCGGTTCATGCGTGAGGCCCGCAGCGCGGCCCAACTCAAGCATCCCTCGATCGTCTCGCTCTACGAAACCGGACGGACCGAGGACAATGTTTGGTTCCTCGTTTGCGAGTACATCGACGGAGCGACGCTGGAAGAGCGGCTGAAGGCCGGTGCGATTGCTTCCGATCAAGCGGCAGCCATCGCTTGCGAACTGGCCGGCGCGCTGCAATATGCGCATGAACAAGGGGTCGTTCATCGCGACATCAAGCCATCGAACATCATTCTCGATCGTCAACAGTGCGCCCACGTGATGGATTTCGGGCTGGCGAAGCGCGATACGGGCGAGTTGACCGTGACGTCCGACGGGCGGATTCTCGGAACTCCCGCCTACATGTCTCCCGAACAAGCCGCCGGTGCGTCGCACCAGGTCGACGCCCGTAGCGACATCTACAGTCTGGGCGTCCTGCTTTATGAGATGCTGACCGGCGATGCACCCTTTCACGGCAATCGACGGCTGCTGTTGCTGCAAGTGATCGAGGACGATCCGCGGCCGCCGCGCGCGATGAAGCCGGAACTGCCGCGCGATCTGGAAATCATTTGTCTCAAGGCGATGAGCAAAGTTTCCTCGCGACGCTACCAGACCGCAGGCGAAATGGCGGACGACCTGCGGCGTTTCTTGCGCAGGCCAACCGATCTTGGCCCGGCCGATGGGGACCGTCGAGCGAACGCTGCGCTGGTGCCGCCGGTATCCGCTGGCGGTGAGCGTGCTGGTCGCCGTGCTGGTCGGCTCGGTCGCGGGGCTGTGGTATCTGTCGAGCCTGACGGAGTTGTTCGTCCGGCAGACGGCGCTGGAAAGCGCCCGCCTGGAAACGAAGATGCTCGATGAGGTGTGGCGGTTTTATAGCGAAGAGATTGCCGACATCGATCCCAAGTTCTCGAACGTCGCCATTACCGAAAATTACAAACAAGTACACCCCTCGCTGCCGTTGCCTGCGACGTTCGCCATCGACCTGGGCGAACGGATCAGTCGTCGCAGCCCTGGCATGGAAGTCCGCGTCTTCAGCCGCTATCCGTGGCCGACCCGCAAGGACGGCGGACCGCAGAGTGAGTTTGACCTGGAGGCGCTCAAGTTGCTGGAGACGCGGGCGAAGCCGAACGACGAACCGCCTGCCGAGTACGCCCATTTCGTCGAGGACGGGGGTCGCCGGAAACTCCTCTATTACACGGCCCGCCTCATGGAAAAAAGCTGCCTGGGCTGCCACAACCACCCCGATAGCCGCAGTCCCAAGAAAGACTGGAAGGAAGGCGACGTCGTCGGAGTACTGAAGATCGTGCGACCGCTCGAACGGGAGATCGACAATGCGCAAGCCGGTTTGCGGGGCGCTTTCTTGCTGATGGGGACAATCTCATCGCTGCTGCTGGTGATCAGCGTGGCGGTAACGGTCGTCGCACAGCACCGTCGAAAGGCGGCAGCCGAATGACAGCCGAAGAACGTCGGGTGAATCACGAAGATCATCGGGGAAGGCCGGCGGAAGTGAGGCGCCTCGCGGCCGCGGCTGAAAACCGCGCTGATCGCGCGCGATCCGGCGGATCGACCTCGCGCAGCCTATTGGCCGACGCAAAGCTCGCTGACCCGGCAGCGTGGGAGGCGCGTCGTGCGGTTGTACGCGCCCCTGGTGGCATACTGGTGCCGAAAATGGGGCGTGCCCGAGCAGGATATCGGCGACGTGCTGCAAGACGTTTTCTCGGCGGTGGCTGGCCATCTCGATCGTTTCCGCAAGGAGCGCGTCGGCGACACGTTCCGCGGCTGGTTGTCCACGATCGCCCGAAACAAGGTCCGGGACCACTTCCGCGACCGTGCCGTGGAGCCGTCCGCGGCCGGTGGGACCGAGGCCATGCTGCAATTGCAGCAGATTCCCAATCCCGCTGCACACGAGGAGCTCCCCGAAGTTGCCGACGACGTGGTCCTGGACGATCTGCTGCGCAAGGCTCTGGAGTCAATTCGAGGCGAATTCCACGAGCGGACCTGGAAGGCATTTTTTGGAACCGTCGTCGAGGGGCGAGCCACCGCGGACGTAGCTGCCGATCTCGACATGAAGCCGGGTGCCGTTCGCGTCGCAAAGTCGCGTGTCTTGCTTCGCTTGCGGTGTGAATTGGGAGACTTGTGATAGGTGACGAGCGAAATTCGAACGCCTGTTCTACGGGACATTCTGGCCGCGGAAGAACGATTTCCCGAACAGAGCAAGAAATAAACTTGCAATGGACTCAAATGCTGGGAAACTACCAGACACGTCCCATCGGGCCTGTAGTCCTTCACAGCGGCCCGCTTTTCTTGCGGAGAGTCATGCGTGGTCAGGTCGTGGCAGAACCTTTCGGCCTTTGCCGCCGGCGTAGTATCGCTGGCGTTGCTCCCCGGGCCGTCGGCCGCCCGGGCCGACGACCCAGCCGAGGCTGCCGCCGCAAAGGCAGGTGCGGGTAGGGCACCGGCGCCTGCATCCCGGAACTGCGCCGGGGTGCGTCGCGCTTTGCTGGTCGGCTGCACCGAATACCGTCCGCCGCTACAGCGATTGGCCGGACCGGCGAACGACGTGGTCCTGATGCGGGATGTGCTTACCGGCCCTGTCTTCGCATTTCCCAGCGACCAAATCGTGACGCTTTCTGAAGCTGCTGCCGCGGGCGGAACTGGTGTCGTCCCCAAGCCGGATTTGCGTCCAACACGAGTGAACATCGAGGCGCGAGTTTCGCCGGCTGGCCCAACTCGTCGGCCCTGGCGATCAGGTATTTATCCTGCTTTGCGGTCATGGTAGCCAGCAGCCCGACCGAGCACCCTTCGACGAAGAAGACGGGCTGGACGAGATTTATCTGCCTGCCGATTTGGGCGTCTGGGACCCTGCCGTCGGGGCGCTGCGCAACGCGATCGTCGACGATGAGCTCCACGCCTGGATCAACGCCATCGCGGGCCGCGGAGCATCGGTCTGTGCGGTGTTCGATACATGCCATTCCGGAACTCTGCTGCGCAGTCCGGCGGAACTGGTGACTCGCGATGTCCCGGCAACCGAGCTGATCCCCGCCGAGGCCATCGCCCAGGCCAGGCAAGCAGCCGGTCGTCGGTCCAGGCAGAATGGACACGCCAGCGAATCGGCCGGCCGGCGCACGGGCCAACTGGCGGGCAAGGTCGTGGGCATCTACGCCGCTCGCTCGGACGAAAAGGAAATCGAAAAGCTGCAGCCGGCAGCGGCCGGCGGGGATTTTCAGCCCTATGGCTTGCTGACGTACACGCTCTGCCAGACGTTGCTCAGCCGCGAATCTTCGGCAGCAAAACCATTGAGTTATCGGCAACTGGTACAGCGCGTGCAGCGATCTTACCTGACCCAGGGGATGTCCTCGCCCACGCCACTGGTGGAAGGTCCCGACGCCGACCGCGAGTTTCTCGGGTTGGCCGCGCTGCCGGGCGGAGCGCGATTCGAACTTTCGCCCACCCTGCGCGGATGGAGAATCGACGGTGGCGCGCTGCACGGCCTGACTCCGCGCAGCGTGTTGGCCGTGTATGCGCACGACCAAGCGGCCAGCACCCAGCCGATCGGTTACCTGTCGATCGAGCGAGTCGGCGGCACGAGTCCGAGGTCGAGCCCTGCGCGTATCGGGGTGCCGAAGTCAACGACGATCCGCCCGCCGGCGCCCTGTGTGAGCCAGTGTACATCGACTTCGGCGAATTGCGGCTCAAGGTAGCCGTTGAGCCCGACAGTGCGGTCAAGGGCCGCGCCGCAGCCGAGATCTCCGGTCCGCTGCAGTCCGCCGTGGCGCAGCTGGCTGCCGACCCCGAAAGCCTGATCGAAATCGTTGGGCAACCCAGCGACGCGCAATGGCGGGTGCTGGAATCGGGCGGGCAGGTCTTTCTGGTGCCGTTTGCGGGCGAGGCGGTCTATCGCGACGGGTCTACGACTCCACTGTTCGGGCCCTTGCGGTCCGATCGCCTGGCTGCCGATCTCAAGGAATACGCACGCCGGATCGCGCGGGCCGAAATGCTCAAACGCGTGGCGGTGCCAGCCGCACCAGCGGCGTGATGCGGACTCCGTCGCGCGTCGAGTGCGACTTGGAGATCCTCAAATTCGCGGCCGAAGACGACGCCCATCCGCAGGTCGTGCCCGCGAGCTCCGACGTGCAGTTGCAGGAAGACGATTTGGTGGCCTTCCGGCTCACGAACCGCAGCGCGGCGGCGCGGATGTATGCCACGCTGCTGTTTATCGATACCGATTACGGCATAACGCCAATCTACCCGCGCGAAGGCGAGTTGGCCGTGCCCATCGATCCGGGATCGGCGCTGCTCAGCGATCTGCAGCGCGTGACGGCCGAGACGACGGGGCTGGAGCACGTGGTGGCGATCGCGGTCAAGGCGGTCGGCGCGCTGCAAGATTTTACGACGCTGGCGCAAGATCAACTCCAGCGCACGCGTGCCGCCGGCGCCGGGCAAACGCCGCTCGCGCGGCTCTTGGACAAGGCGCTTTACGGCGCCGGCAGCGAAACCCGGGGGCTGAAGCAAAACGAGGTCGCGGATCACGATATCCAAATCATCTCCTGGCGAACGAGCCGCCGCGCGGGGGCTCGTCGTGCCGAGCCTTGACGCGGTCGAAGCCTGCGCAATAAGAACCAACTCGGGATCCACTCTTGAAATAAGGATTCGTCGCATGTGGAATCGCAAGATACTGTCGCTGCTTGGGGCTTTGGCACTGGCGTGGTGCGCAGGTTCGGCTGAGCGTGGCTGGACGCAGGAGTCCGACGAGTTTTCGTTGCCCGAGAAGAGCCCGCTTGAACTTTCGGCACAGTCAACGCCGGTGGAGAATCTCTCGCAGGTGTCGCAGGCCCTGCTTTATCAAGACACGCACGAGGCGCGGTTGGAAGGCACATTTCGCGGGGCCGAGACCGAAGCCGTCTACCCCTTGGTGGGCCCGGCCGTCGTCATCGTGCGCACCAGGAATGGCCACGGCACGGGATTCTTCATCGATCCCCAGGGCTGGCTGCTGACCAACCATCACGTGATTGCCGGCGCCTCGATCGATCCCAAGTCCGGCGCCCAGATGGCGCACATCGCGATGGGAAAACTGGAAGACGGCTATATCAAACTGATGGGCGATCCGCTGCTGGCGAAGGTCTATAAGGACAGCGAGGCCAAAGATCTGGCATTGCTCAAGCTCGACGCGCTGCCGCCGGGGCTCAGCGAAGTGCCGACAATCAAACTGGCCCACGATCCGCTGAAGGTCGGGGCCACCTGCGTGGCGATCGGACATCCGGCATCCGGCGTGCCCTGGACGATTCGCAAAGGCGACATCAGCGGCATCGGCGATTTTCCGCACGACATGATGAACGTGGTCATTCCCGCCATCGCGGCCAAAAAGCAGGAGCGGATCGTTTGGGAAAACACGCTCGCCAAGCTGCCGCGCCGCAAAGTCCTGCTTTCCGATTGCGGCCTGAGCCCGGGCGACTCGGGCGGCCCGCTGGTGAATCCGCAAGGAGAACTGATCGCAGTTTCGTTCGCCGTGCCCAGCCAGGCCGTCATCGGCTCCGCCAAGCTGGCCTACCACGTTCATCTGGACGAAGTCAAAGATTTCCTCAAGGACCGACCGACCGAACCGTTGGTTTCCATTCCCGATCCTTGGCCGATGGGCAATCGGCGCGAAATGCTCGACTTGGATGACGACAAGATCCCTGAGACGGTGGTCTTTGCCCTGGGGAACGGTTCCGGAATGACCGGCATGCTAATCGATCTGGAAGAGAAGACGCAGGCCAAACTATCGCCCCAGCGCAGCAAGACGCACTCAATCAGCATACGTGGAAATGTTCGTTCGCCGCCCAGCGGGCGCCGCAGCACCGCACCTTCTACGATACCGACGGCGACGGCGAACTCGACCTGATCTTGGTGGACGACGACGATGACCAGGCCGCCGACGTGGTGTACCGCCGCGAGGGAGGCAAATGGACCCTGCAGAAAACGGCCGGTTACCGCATGATTCAGGACAAGCGCTTTGCCGACGAGGCTGCCCGCGAGCGCTTCCGGAAAATCGCCAAGAAGCTATTTCGCTGAAGCGGGCTGCTCGCCAGAGGGCGATGCGGGTTCGGCCGCCAGGGCGGGCGGGCCGGTCAAGGTGAACGCCGCCCAGAGCAGCGGATGGGCGCGCCCGGCTGGGCCGCCCGCGCTTGGGGCCGCCGGCGCCGGGCCGGCCTGCGGCGGAGTTTTCACCGACTTCAATCCGCGCGATGCCAGCAGCTTGGACAATCCTTGGGTTTCGTTTTGGGCGGCCAGCTGCCGCAGCTGGCGGTGCTGGTTGAGCACCAACAGTTGGGCATCGCAGAGCGCTTCGGCGGCGTCCAGCCCGGCGGCCAGGTTCTCCCAGAACCGGGTCATCAGCCAGGCGGTTTCCTGGTCGGGGATTTGCCACAACGTGGAAACGACGTTGCGGGCACCGGCCAGCTGGAACGCCTGTCGCAGCCCGGCCACTCCTTCGCCGCTGCGCAGTTCACCCAGCCCGGTTTCGCAGGCGCTGAGCACCACGATCTCGGTCCCGCGCAGATCGGTGCCGACGATTTCCAGTCCGGTCAGGATGCCGTCGTCGGTGCCTGCCGGCCGATCGGCGGACGCTGCCCGATTGGCGCCTGCCAGGACCAGCCCGCAGCGCAACAGCGGATTGTTGAACCGCCCTTTGGTGGTTTTTGCGCTCGGCGGCGTCTTGGCGGACTTGCCGGCCGACTCGTCTTCGTCGGGCAAGGCGAAGCCGTGCGTGCTGAGCACCACGGCGCGCGGCCGCCGCGCTTGTTTGAATGCCGCCTCGGTGGCCTCGGTGCCGGTAAGCGCAATGGGCGGCGCCGAGATACTGCCTCAATTTGGGCAGCGTCGCGGTCAGCTCGCTGGCGGTGCCGGGCAAGCGGGCCCAGTGAGTCGGCAATCCGGCCGCGGTCCCCCGCGCCTGGTTGCGGCCGCCAGGGCCGGCGGTGTCTGGTCGGCCGCGTCGCCTTGGGCCGGCGCTTTGCCTGCCGGCTCGGCGTCAAAGTCGGGATCGGCCAGGGCCAACCCTGGCTGCTGCGATTTCGCCCGATCGGCGTCCGCCACCAACTCCCGGCCGCTGATCAGGTAGCGAATCGTGTGCCGCTCCAGGGCATAGGTGCCTTTCTCCACCGGCAGCGCTGCCCAAGGGACGAGCCACAGCGCGCCGTCGGGGCTGATCATCCAATCGCGTGTCGACTCGATCGTCGGTGCCAGCGGTTGGTAGACCAGCTCGGAGAGCTTCGCCAGATTTTCGCTCAAGGCCGGATCGGCAACCGCTGGGTTGGACCGAGTGGTCTCGTCGACCAGAGACCTGCGCACGCCCAGGACGGCCTGGTCGATCGTTGCCGCATCGCCCAGATCGACGAGCGATACTTCGCCCTCGCCGGCCGGCGGAACGACCCAGGCGGCGTAGTGGGCCGGCTGCAAAGAGTCGGTTTCCAGGTCGCGGCCACGGAACCTGACCAGGTTCACCAGGACGGCGGCCCTGGGAATGACACGCCGCACGGCATCCAGCTCGATCCAAGGATCGGCGGACGAATCGGAGGATGCGCGTTGGAACAGGGTCCGCGAGAGCAAGGCCTCCCGCTTTTCCAGCGCGCGGCGCTGCTCGGCGTGCTTCTCCTCCTCTCCAGGCGGCGGTGCGGCGACACTCAGGCTGGCCAGTTGTTGGCGAACCGCCAGCAGTTCTTCGGCCGTGGCCGCCAGCTTGGGATCGCGGGTCTCGCGGGCCAGTCAGCGCCCGGGCCGCAAGGGACTCTTCGGCGACCCCCTTACCGTTGATGACCCAGGCCGCCGACTTGGCGACGGCATCCGGCCGATCGCGCTCGTGCAACGCGATCGTCAAAGCCGACCAGAAATGTCCCTGATGGTGTTTTCGGAGAAAGGTGATCTGTTCGGATTCCGCCAGGCCGGGCAGGACGCGGGCGACGTGGCGGCGGGTGCCGCGGCGGGCTTCGTCCTGGAGTTCGGTGATCGCCGCCCAGTCGCCTCGGCGCCGCCAGGGCCGAGCTCAGATTGCAGAGCGCAATGACGGTGTCGGGGTGCGCGATGCCCAGCCGCTGGCGACGAATCTGTAGTGCCTTTTGGTACAGCGGCACGGCACTGGCGTCGTCATTGAGCTCGTGCAGGATTCCGGCAAAGTTGTTGAGCGCGCTGGCGGTATCCAGGTGCTCTTCGCCCAGCACTTGCCGGCGAATCCTCAAGGCTTGTTCCCAACATTTGCGCGTTCCCTGAAGGTCCTTCTGCGAGTGATACAAGCCACCTAAATTGGTGAGCACGCTTGCCGTTTGGGTGTTTAGTTCGCCGAACAAATCACGATAGATGGCCAGCGATTCTTCCAGGCATTGTTTTGCCTTTTCGTAGTTGCCCAGGTTCGCACACGACGTGCCGACATCGCAGAGGGATGCCGCGGTTTGGGGGCTGCGCGGGCCGAATACCTCGCGATTGATCGCCAGAGCTTGCTGGAAATGCAGCAGAGCCGACGGCACATCCCCGATGTTGGAATACAGCCCACCCACCTTTTCCAGCGCAATGGCGGTATCGCGGTGTTTTTCCCCCAGCGTCTTGCGGCGGATCGCCAACACCTGTTCATAAAGCGGTCGGGCCGCGGCAAAATCTCCCTCGGTTTTCAGCAAAGCTGCCAGATTGCTCATCACGATAACGGTATTGGGATGCGATTCTCCCTGGACTTCGCGACGGATATCGAGTGACTGCTGGTAGTACGATTGGGCAGCCGGCAGGTCTCCCATTTTCTCTGCGACCTGGCCCAGGTAGTTGAGCAGGCCGGCAACGTCCGGGTGCTTGTTGCCTTTGAGCTGCTGTTCGATTTTCAAGGCTCGCAGGTAGAACGATTTTGCGGCCTTGAAATCGCCGCTCTCGCTCGCCAGGTATGCCAGGCTGCGGAACGAACGGGCCACGGGCGCACTGGCATCACCGTCGGCCGCCTGGTTGAGCTGCAAGGCTCGCTCGAGGTAACCGCGCGCGGCAGCGAATTCACGCATTTCGATCAACAGGTTCCCGATATTCGTCAGCGGAACGGCCGTCCGCGGGTCGTCGGGGCCGAGCGAATTTTGATCGGCATTCAAGCAGCGCTCGTAGTATGCCCGTGCTTGCGGATATTTTTTCCGCACCTTGAACAGCAGGCCCAGATTGTTGAGCGACGTTGCCGTCGCGGGATGATCCTCGCCGAAGAGCTTGAGGCGGATCTTCAGCGCTTGCTGCAGATAGGGTTCGGCCGTAGCGTGATTGTCCGCTTGTAGCAGCGACGTGCCTAGATGATCGAGCGCCAGGCCGTTTCGGCGTGCTCCGGTCCGCTGAGCTGCTGCCGAGCCTCGAGCAGTTTCCGCGCGACCGGTACCGCTTCTTTGGCCTGGCCCCGTGTCTCCAGCTCGCGCAGCTCGGCAGTGTACTCGTCGACTTGTTTGGCCAGCGCTTCCTTGTCCGCCGGCCGCGCTTTGGGCGTGGGCCGACGCGGAGTCTTTTTCCGCGCGGATTTGGCCCCGGGCTGAGGCGGTTCGGGCCGCTCGTCCGGGTCACCCAGCGCCGGGCCGCCGGTCGTGATGACCGCCAGCGCTGTAAGCAGCAGGAGTAAGGTTCGGGCCCAGCGAATTGGCATGACCACTCCGGGGCTGCCGCGGTGAAGGGATGCTACGCGGCGTCCATTTTCGGTAATCGCCGGCCGTGACGCAATTGCCGGCTAAATGACCGCCTAAGAAAAGGCATTGCGGCGTGAAAGCAAGAGTGTCGCCGGAGTCAGCGGGGCGAAGCCGACCTTGCGCGACCGGGCTTCTGCGAGTCGCCGACCGGCTCGGGCGGGCCGGTCAAGGTGAAGGCAGCCCACAACAGCGGATGAGCACGTCCCGCTGGGCTCTCGCCGGTGGAGGCGGGGGCTTGATCGGGCCTGGGCGGCGTTTTCGCCGACTTGAGCCCCCGCGAGGCCAAGAGCTGGTTCAGGCCGGCCGTTTCGTTTTGGGCGGCCAGCTGCCGCAGTTGGCGGTGCTGGTTGAGCACCAACAGTTGGGCATCGCGGAGCGCTTCGGCGGCGTCCAGCCCGGCGGCCAGGTTCTCCCAGAACCGGGTCATCAGCCAGGCGGTTTCCTGGTCGGGGATTTGCCACAACGTGGAAACGACGTTGCGGGCACCGGCCAGCTGGAACGCCTGTCGCAGCCCGGCCACTCCTTCGCCGCTGCGCAGTTCACCCAGCCCGGTTTCGCAGGCGCTGAGCACCACGATCTCGGTCCCGCGCAGATCGGTGCCGACGATTTCCAGTCCGGTCAGGATGCCGTCGTCGGTGCCTGCCGGCCGATCGGCGGACGCTGCCCGATTGGCGCCTGCCAGGACCAGCCCGCAGCGCAACAGCGGATTGTTGAACCGCCCTTTGGTGGTTTTCTTGGTGGCCTGGCCTTGGGCCGGAGCCTCCGACGGATCGGCATCGTCCGGCAGGGCAAAGCCGTGCGTGCTCAGGACGACGATCCGCGGCCGCGCGGCCGCTTTGAATGCCGCCTCGGTGGCCTCGGCGCCGGTAAAGGCCGCGGGCCGGGCGCCGAGATAGCGCTCGAGCTTGGGCAGTGTGGCCGCCAGTTCACTGGCCGTGCCGGGCAAACGCGCCCAGCGCGCCGGCAGACCGGCTGCGGTGCCGCGCGCGCTCGTCGCGGCGAGCAGCGCCGCGGACGTCTTGTCGGTCGCGTCGGGCTGAGCGGAATCCTGGGCGGCCAGGTCGGCGTCGAAATCGGGATCGGCCAGCGCCAGACCCTGCGCGAGCGGCTCGGGGCCAGCGCCGTCGGACACCAGCTCTCGGCCGCTGATCAGGTAGCGGATCGTGTGCCGCTCCAGGGCATAGGTGTCTTTCTCCACCGGCAGGGCTGCCCAAGGGACGAGCCACAGCGCACCGTCGGGACTGATCATCCAATCGCGTGCCGATTCGATCGCCGGAGCCAGCGGTTGGTAGACCAGCTCGGAGAGCTTCGCCAGGTTTTCTGCCAGTGCCGGATCGGCGCCGCTTAGTTTCGATCCCGCCGCGGCGTCGGCCAAGGATTTGCGCACCGCCATGACGGCCCGATCGATCTGGGCTGCGTCTCCCAGATCCACCAGCGTCACGTCTCCGGCTTCGGCCGGAGGAATCACCCAGGCCACGTACCGAGCCGCCAGCCAGCCGTCAGTCTGAAAATCGAACAAATTGAACCGGGCAAAATCGACCAGCACCGCGGCGTTGGGAATGTGCTGGCGCACAGCATCCAACTCGATCCAGGGATCCGCCGCGGAATCCGGCGGAACATTCTGGAAAAACTTGCGCGACAGAACGGTCTCTTCCGCCAGCAGTGCTTTCAGTTTGGCGCGGTGCTGTTCGAGGCGCGCCGGCGGCGGAGCGACCAGGCTCAGGCTGGCCAATTGTTGACGCACGGCGAGCAGCTTTTGGGCGCTGGCCGCCAGTTTAGGATCTCGCGTTTCGCGGGCCACGAGCGCCCGGGCCGCGAGCGATTCTTGGCCCACTCCTTTGCCGTTGAGCACCCAGGCGGCCGACGTCCGGACCGCTTCCGGCCGCTGGCACTCGTGCAGCGCAACGGTCAAAGCCGACCAATAGCCGGACTCGTCGGCGGTGCGCAGAAATGCGATCTGTTCGTTCTCCGCCAAGCCAGGCAAAACCCGGGCAACATGCCGGCGCACGACCCGCCGAGACTGCTCTTCGCGGTCGACGGCTTGCTGCCACTCTCCCAATCGTGCGAGGGTCAGGCCCAGGTTGTTCAGCCCCAGTGCCGTATCAGGGTGGGATGTGCCCAAGCGGTCGAGGCGGATTTGCAGGGCCTGCTGGTAGAGTTCACGGGCCTGGACATTGTCGCCGCGGGAGTGCAGGACCCCGGCCAGATTGTTCAGCGAAATTGCCGTATCGAGGTGTTCTGGGCTCAGCACGTCTTGACGAATCGCTAGGGCTTGCTCGAAGCATTCTTGGGCCCGCGGGTATTCTTTTCGTTTTTGATAGACCCCGCCCAGACTGTTGAGCGCGTTGGCGGTTGCGACGTGCCGCTCGCCGTACGTCTTGCGACTGATTGCCAGTGCTTCCTCCAAACACGTCGCTGCCTGTTTGAAATCGCCTTGGCGAAGGAGCTGCGTTCCCAAATTGCTCAGCGCTTGTCCTGTCTCGGGGTGCATGGGTCCGAGCACTTCGCGGTCGATGGCCAGGGCTTGTCGGTAATACAGCAAAGCCATGGGCGAATCGTTCATGGCGGCGTACAGCGCTCCCAAGCCGTTCAGCGCGGTCGCCGTGTGGGGATGTTTTTCGCCGAGCGTTTTGCGCATCGCGGCCAGCACCCGTTCGTAGAGAGACCGGGCCGCCGCATAATCGCCCTGCGACATCAGCAAGGTTCCCAGGTTGTACTCGACGAGCAGCGTGTCCGGGTGTGATTCGCCCAACACTTCGCGGCGAATGGCCAGGGCTTGCTCGTAATACGCTTTCGCACCGGTAAGTCCCCCGCGGCGTACAGCAGCTGTCCAAGGTTGTTGAGCACTGAGGCCGTTCCCGGGTGCTTCTTCCCTTGCAACTCTTGCTGGATGGCCAGCACTTGCAAATAGCAAGTCTTGCCGTCGTCCAACTCGCCGAGTTGAGCGAGCAGATGCCCGAGATTGTTGAGCGAGACGGCGACCTTCAAATGCTTCGCACCGAACGCGGCCCGGTTGATTTTTAGGCTCCGCTCCAGGCAATCTCGGGCCGGCACCAGGTCCCCCATGTCGGTCAGGAGGGTGCCAAGGTTGGTCAGCGGCGTGGCGGTGAGCGGATGTTCCGCGCCGGCGGCGTGTTCGTAGGCTTTCAAGCTGCGCTCGAGAGTTTCACGTGCCTTGGGGTAGTTTCCTTGATCTTTGAACAGCAACCCCAGGTTGTTGAGCGAGGTGGCCGTGGCGACATGGTTCTCGCCGAAGAGATCTTGCTGGATGCTTAAGGCTTGCTCCATAAACTGCTGGGCGCCGGCCCGATCGCCGGTGCGCGACAACGCGTTCCCCAGGCGAGCCAGTGCCCAAGCCGTGTCGGCGTGCTTCGGACCGTTGAGCTTCTGCCGCGCCTCGACCAGCTTGCGCGCCGCGGCAACGGCCTGCTTGGCCTTGCCTTGCTGTTCGAATTGCCGCAGTGCGGCATCGACCTGCTCAACCTGCTTGAGCAGGGCTTCTTGCTCGGAGGACAGGCGAACGTCTGTTCGCGTCGCTTCGGCCGGCGGCGGAGATTTCGGCTCCTCCTCGGTCGGACCGCACAACGCCGACGATCCCGCAAGGAGCAGCGCGACAGCCGCGAGCAGAACGGCTGTCACGAGCCGGCTGGGCATGTTGGCCTTCTGAAACGGCATTTGAAAGGCAAGCAATCCGAACCTCATTCTCCGCAATCGCTCGCCGGGAAACAATCACCAAAACCCGAGCGGGCGGCGGACCGCGCTCTGCCTGCCGACGACTCACTCGTGCTCCTTCAAGGGTTACGCGGACTTCGATCGTTGCACTGCGCGGGAAAGGGCTGTTTCGCTTGGAACATTTGGACCTGCGCGGAACAGCGGTGACCGATGCCGGGCTGAGGACTCCCCAAGGGCTGACTCGCCTCAAGGCATTGCAACTCGAAAGAACGACGGTCACGGACGCCGGGCTGACCCGACTTGAAGGGCTGACTCAACGACAATACTTGAGTCTATACGGGACTGCGGTGAACCTCGCCCGAGCGCCGTGCTGCGGCGTCCGTAGTGCTCGTTACTTCGGCTCCTCGCGGTAGGGCTCGCCAGCCTTGTAGAGTTCCAGCCGCTCGCGGCAGCCTTGCTTGTTCTTCTCATTCGTTTCGAGGTCGATGGCCTTTGTCTGCCATTTGATCGCTTGCTCGAAATCGCCCTTTTCAGCATAGGCCGCAGCGAGCGTGTCGATGACGCTTGAATCTAACCAGTTTGTCAGCTCACACGCTTTGGTGCCATCGGCCACCGCTTTGTCCCCGTCTCGGTATCGGGCGTCGGGGCATGTGGCATGAACCCAAGCGACGCCCTGGTATCCAGCCGCACGTCCCGGGGCAAGTCTTATAGCTTCGGTGTAGTCCTTGAGTGCGTTCTCTGGTTCACCCTTCTTTTTCCAGGCTTTCCCGCGATTGACGTACGCCAGCGTGTATTGTGGGTCGAGTCTTATGGCTTCGGTGTAATCCTCGATTTCCTTGTCGGGTTCGCCCTTGCTGACCCACGCGATCGCGCGGTTGTTGTACGCCTTCGCGAATTGCGGGTCGAGTCTTATGGCTTCGTTGAGGTCCTTGAATGCCTTGTCTAGTTCGCCCTTCTCTCCCCAGGCATGGCCACGGTTGTAGTAAAGCAGCGCAAATTGCGGGTCGAGTCTTATGGCTTCGGTGTAGTCCTTGATTGCGTTGTCTAGTTCGCCCTTCTCTCCCCAGACATTGCCACGGAGGCAGAAAGCTCGTGTGTCTTCTGGGTCGAGTCTTACGGCTTCGGTGAAGTCCTTGATTGCGTTGTCTAGTTCGCCCTTCTCTTCCCAGACATTGCCACGCAGGACGTAAGTCGGTGCCTCCTCTGGGTCGAGTCTTATGGCTGCGGTGTAGTCCTTGATTGCGTTGTCTAGTTCGCCCTTCTCTTCCCAGACATTGCCACGCAAGACGTAAGCCGGTGCCTCTTCTGGGTCGAGTCTTATGGCTTCGGTGTAGTCCTTGATTGCGTTGTCCAGTTCGCCTTTGCTGACCCACGCGATCGCGCGATTTTTCCATCCATCTGTATCGAGGGGCCTCTGGCGAATATCTTCGGTGAAGGCTGCTATTGCCTGTTCGAGCGTGAGGGCATCGCTTTTCTTGAGCCATGCTCCTCCTATCCAGAGCCACTCCCCCCTTACCCTGGTCACGGTCCCTGGCATCGCCAGGTCATTCCAGTTTAGTTCCTGCCAATCCGCTTCCCGTGACTCTGCGTCCTGCGGGTCCGCTTCCTCTTCGCCGGCCATTAGGGTCGCGGTGCTCGTCCAGAACACTTTCTGGCCGATCCAGGGGTCGGCTACTTGGATTGTTGGTGCCGTTGCAGCTTGGCATGTTGCTGCCGCTGCTGCCAGGAGTAGTAGCGTGGCGGCGGTTGTACGGTTGCGGTGCATGGTCGGCTCCGGGGCAGGGTCGAATTTGTCCCGTTATACTAGCCAGCGGGGAGTCCTACCAAGTCGGATAAGGTGCCGTGGCCCCGCTCGACGGTTCAGGCGATTTTGCGGCGCCCGGCATAGTCCGCAGCCCGCGGGCTGACCCACACTTCATTTCCAGGGTCGGCAAGCTGGGGTGAATGCAGAATCCGGTCGTTCGGATTGAGGACGCTATTTGCCGCGATGCTACTCGCAAGACCGCCTTAGGGTCGGCTGTTTCGGCGGGACTAGAGAGGATGATCGATGGCTCGCGTCTCTGCCCGGCTTGTTTGAAGAAAGCCCATTGTCCCCCATGATCGCTTTCGCCCGTCCCGCCCTGACGGCCGGCACGCGATCGTCAGGCACTCGCCGCCGCTGGTACCGCAGTCTACGACGTCGGATAGAATATACTGCCAAGAGAGTTCGCACCGTGATCCAGAACATTGGGGTTACCCTCCGAGCAATGTCAGCGAACCGTGAAGTACCCCAAGCCGAGCAGGGCCACAGCAAGCGACTCGATGCTGAAGTCGACCACGCAGTCCGAAACGGTTAGCCGCATGAGCCATCCCAGCCACCGCTGGTTGAGCTTTTCCCTGAGAGCGGCTTTACTGCTTGTGGTGCCGCTGGTGGCGGCCGTGTCGCAGGCCGATCCGGCGACGACCGGCTTGAAGCTGATCCCGCAGCCGATTTCGGTTCGCGTAGCCGCAGGCAGCCTGATTTTGGCGCGAAAAGCCGAGTCCTTGCCGGCGATCGGGGGCTGCTGCCGTTGGCCAAGATCCTGGCGGAAGAAATCGAACTAGCGACCGGCCTGGCAATCGCGGCCGGCGACGAAAAACCCGCTCCGGGCGATCTGCTGTTGCTCATCGATCCCAGCCTGAAGGGCGAGGCTCATCGAATCGATGTGGGTGACCAGGCGGTGGTTCGGGGCGGCAACTACGACGCCGTAGCCGCAGGCACGGCAACACTCTTGCAAGCCATCGATGCGGGCAACGGCGTCGTGGCCGTTCCGCGGATGACGGTCGCCGACGAACCGGCCTATCCGTTCCGCGCTGCGCTGATCGATCTGGCCCGCAAATATCACTCGCCTGGCGGCATCCGGCAGGTCATCGAGTTGTGCCGCTTCTACAAGATTCGGTATCTGCACGTTCACATCAGCGATGACCAGCTATTCATGTTCCCTTCGACCCGTTTTCCGCAGGTCGGAAAAGGGAATCAGGAGTTTGCCCGCTTCGAGCCGGGATCGAAGCCGCGGATCGAACCGTACACGCGCGATGAACTGGTCGAATTGGAACGCTACGCCAGCCAGCGCGGTGTGTTCATCGTGCCCGAAATGGATCTGCCGGGGCACTCGGGCCGGTTCGTGGGCGACGCCCCCGAGGTATTTTCGTTTCCCGGCAACGGTTCGACCGTCAACATTGCCAGCCCGAAGACTCTTGGAGGCCGTGACCACGCTGCTGGGCGAGGTGCTGGATGTTTTTCAAGCACGCCCTACGTTCACCTCGGCGCCGACGAAGTGGGACTGGAGGACTTGAGAACAGCCCGAGTACAAGGCGGCCCAACAGAAATTCGGCATATTGCCAGCCCGCACGATCTGTATTGCAAGTTCATCGTCGATTTATTCGAGATCGTCACCA
The DNA here is from genome assembly GCA_963699445.1 of uncultured Planctomycetia bacterium. Lineage (GTDB taxonomy): Bacteria > Planctomycetota > Planctomycetia > Pirellulales > PALSA-1355 > CAWCAX01. The sequence continues at coordinate 138,962 of CAVOTX010000005.1, read as the reverse complement.
GGCGAAAGAAGAAGCCGATCGTTTGGGAGGAAGCATGGAACGCCGGCGGACCGTTCCCGCTGCCGAAGGACGCCTTGGTGATGGATTGGTCGCAAGGCCGAAATCCCAACGAGATCGTCGAACAGCGGTTATGACATCGTCAACGCCACTTGGACGCCCCTCTATATCGTGCGCGACAACAAGAAGTCGCTGGAGTTTCTGTTTCACTGGGATCCCACGAAGTTCGGCCGCGAGGGCTCGAACGAATTCACGCCGCTCAAAGACTCGACCAGGCTCCGGGTGCTGCAATTGTGCTCCTGGGAAAACTCGGAGTCGTATCGAGATCCAAAGCCTTCGCGAGCGACTGGCCCTGGTCGCCGAGCGAACCTGGAATCCGCAGGCCGCCCGCGACTTCGCCGAGTTCAAGGCGCGGCTCGCCGGCACCGACGCACGGTTGGAAAAGCTCGTTCATCCGCTCTCGATTCGGGTGCAAGTTCGCCGGGCGAATTCGCTCGCGACGAAAACTCCTTCGAGGAACCGATCACCATCACGCTCGCACCGAACCAGTCGGCGTCCGGACCTCGATCCAATACTCGCTCGACAACTCCCTGCCTAGTGCGAGTTGGAAACCTTACACCGCGCCGATCACACTTGGCGATTCGGCGCACCTGCGGGCCGGCTTATTCGATGCACAAGGCAATCAGCACGGCAACCTGGTGGGCAGTTGGTTTCGCCGGATCGTCAGTGTGAAGCCCAACCTGGCCACTCGCAAACCGGTCACGGTCGGTCCGGGGCCTGATCGGAACGACGCCTGGTCGGCGAAGGTTGCCGTCGACGGCCAGGCAGACAACGTCAACGCACACTGGGCATCCGAAGGTCCGGCTCCCCAATGGCTCTTGATCGATCTGGAGAGGATTTACCCGGTCAACTCGATCAACGTAATCACCTATTACGATGGCGGCCGGTATTACCAGTTCACGGCCGAAGCGTCAGCCGACGGAAAGGTCTGGAAAACCGTGGCGGACTATTCCGACAATAAAATCCCGGCGACAGCTCAGGGCCATCCAGCGAAGTTCGACAAGACCGACGTTCGCTATGTGCGCATCAACATGCTCAAGAACAGCGCGAATCCCTATGTGCATATCGTCGAAGTGATCGTCAACCAGGCGGAATGATCGGCGGCTTCAACGAGCTTGTCGAGCCGCGGACTCAATTGCCTGCTCGGCCGCATGCAGAAGCGTGCGTCAGAGGTCGCGCGTCGATCGAGGACAGCGGCGATGGAAAAACAGCAAGCCTCGCCCACGCCTGTGGTCCTGGCAGCGGGAACGTCATACGTGATCGCGGGGCAGATCACCACCGCCGATCAAAACTCGACAGGCGACTGTTCGTCGTCCGCCGCCGCCGCAAAGCCTGGTTCAACGGCTCTGCAAGACACAAAACCGCTCGGGCAACGTGCTCGGGCGTTTTTTTGCGCGATACTGCAAGCCGACCGGCCTGATGGGTACTGTCTGAAATGCGAGTTGGACACTATTTCGGCGGGATAGCAAGTCGCGGTGCGCCGTTGACCGTGACTCTACCGCCTTCAATCAGGACCTTGTCGCCCGGTTCGAGCGTTCCGAAATCCGCGGCGTTGACCCGCAGCTGTCTGCTGCGGATGGAGAACGATCGACCGCTGGCTTTGTCTCGGTAGTTCGCATCGCCGCCGGTCACCGATCCCGTCCATTCACTCGATCCGCTGTATTGATCCACCGTCACGGTCATGCCATCAGCATCGACGAAAAACGGAGGTGATGCGGTCTGGTCGCCGCAACCAATGGGGAGAAGGCAGAACAACGACAACAGCACTAGACTTAATGGCCTCATTTTGCACCTCATGTTCCGATGGATGCGACGTAGCAGCGGCCATTTTACGTTGCAGCCCGGCAGGCGGATAACCTCGTGTGGGGGGCAGGTATCTTTGGGGCTTCGTGGAACCAGCACATGAAAAACCCTGCCCCCTCGGCATCGGGCCGGACAGCCGAACCCAACCGCATTGGCCGACATGGTTTGGCGTAGAGAAAAAACTGGTGAGAAATCAACCGCGCGAGACGCCGGGGCGAGGACGCAATGCTAAGATAACGGCCAGTCCCAGCCTGAATCGGTTTCAGGCTGAGCCGATTTTGGGAAATGTCGATTTCCAGAGTTGCATCATGATCGACAATTTCGCTTCCCGTTACTTCGTCACCCATCGTTACTCGCACATTTGCAATGGAGCCCCAACCATGAAATCCGCCCTCGCCATCTGCTGCTTGCTGGTCGCATCGCTGTTTGCCGCAACCGCGCAAGCGGGCACGGTGCAGTTCACCGATTCATCGCAACTCCAAATGGCAAACAACGCCGCTGCGGTCAGTTTTTATTACAGTCCTAACGCTGGTGACGCGAACGGCAATGTGCAGGTCACCGGCACGATCCAAGGCGTCGCCATCCAAAACCTCAATGTGGTCAACGACAACCTGACTCCATTCGCTCTCACGGGTGGAGGCAGCCTGACGATCGACTTACCGCATACCGACTCGGGTTCCGCTCGTTCCACTACCGCATCCATTGGCGGCGCCGACGGCGCTGCCGCCACGCAGCTGGCGACTGCCATCAGCTATTTTTCGGCCGGCGACCCCGGCAGCATGGACTTCGCCTTTGGCCCGGGTCACGCCAACCAGAACGTCACCGTGCAGATCGTCGGCGGCACTGAAGGCTGGTACGGCGCCCTGACCGCATCGGTTGGAGGTAATCCCGTCGGAACCCTGTCCGTGGATTTGAACCCTTCGGCCCCGGGCAATAACTCGTTCATCGAATTGCTGACGTTCAAGGCCCAAACCAACAATTCCGGCAACCTGGACATCGGCCTCGCGGGCACGCCAAGCTCCTTTTATCCGAGCTCTCCCTACTACGGCATCGCCGGCGTCGTCGTCTCCGTCGTCACTCCGGAGCCGTCGAGCATCACCCTCCTCGGGCTTGCCGCTTTCGGATTGGCCGCCTTCGCCGTTCGTCGCCGCCGCAAAGCCTGAGTTCGACCGGCTTGCAAGACCCAGAATTGCTCGGACGACGTGCGCGGGCTTTTCTTATTGCCAGTGGCAAACTGCCGGCTATGATTGCGTACGACCGGAGGCTTCAAGCCTTCGGTCGAGATGCCGCCGGCTTGACTGCCCCCTCGCCGCGCGGCTCTTTTCATTGGCTCCTTGGCCGCGCTATGACCGCGGCCGCTGGTGCCGCGGCCTCGGGGAGCGGTTAGAATTGCGGCAGTTTCCGATTTCGCTCAGTTTCCGATTCCGAGCTATGGCGGGGTTCGGACTCACCCGAAGCTATGGCATCACTGAGTTTCCTTGATCTGTGGAAGGGCCAATTGCCATGCAGATCGATCGCGTCCGTGCGGTTCTGGGCGGAGCGCTCGTCGCTCTGTTGGCGCTCGTTGCTGGATCTGTCGGGGCCGCCGAATCCGGCGCCGACGAGGCCAGCGGATCGGCCGAGCGCATCGCCCCGCCGCTCGACCCGCGTGAAATGGGCTTGCCGCTGCCGCGCGAAGGCAAAGTCGAGCCGGGCGCCGGGCGCCGCGTGATCGCGCCGGACGAGAATGGCAAGCCGGTGGTCGGCCAACTGCATTGCAAGATCGGCAAGGGTTGCCTGGTGGTGCTGCCCTCCGGCAAACTCAAAGCCGTCGCCGAGCGGGAAACGACCCCAACGGAGCAGCCATTCGCGCCGCTTTCAGGCGAGGAGTTGACCAAGCGGCTGCAAGCCGGCGGGCTGGGCAAATTCACAGCGGCCACCTCGGACCACTACGCCTACTTGTATGCCTGCGACGACAAATTCTACCACGCCACGCGCGACATCCTCGAATCGCTGTACGACGGCGTGATGTCCGCCTTGAAGCAGTGGAAGCTCGAAGTGCATGCGCCGCAGGTGCCGCTGGTGGTGCTGATCATGCCGAATCGGGCCACCTTCGACGCCTTTCACCGCATGCCGCCGGAAGTGGCAGCCTACTACAGCGTCGTAAGCAACTACGTGATTCTGTACGAAGATCCGGAGCTGTCCGACGCCGCTCCGGAGCGGGCGCTCAAGCGGGCAGCCTACACGATCGCCCACGAGGGAGTGCATCAGATTTTGCACAACGTGGGCGTGCAGCAGCGGCTGGCCCCTTGGCCAGCCTGGATTTCGGAAGGATTGCCGGAATTGTTCTGTCCGGTCCGCGTGTCTTCGAAGATGGTCAAGAAAGGCTCCGACAGCATGCCGCAGCGGCGCGTGCGCTGGAACCAGTTGGGCCTGGTCAACGATCTGCGCATGTACGATCTGCTCAAGCTCAAGCCCGATAAAGGGGCCAAGATGAAAAAGATCGTGCTGGGCAAAGACCTGGACGTCGACGGCTATGCGCTGGCCTGGGGATTGACGCACTACCTGTACAGCAAGCAGGCCAAGCAATTTCAGGTTTACCTCCGCGACGTCGCGGCCATCGAGCCGTTGGCGGACCTGGATCCGAGCTTCGAACGAACGGCCCGCAAGATGTTCGCCCAAGATATCGGCAGCGATTTTGAACAGCTCGAATCGAACGTCGGCAAGTACCTGACAAGCGCCGCCATGCAGTCAGCGTACCACGATCCGTATGTCTATCAGGCGCACTACCTGGTAGTCCACACGGCCATGCGCGGCAAGGCGGCCGAGATCACGGTTCTGATCACGACTTCGCCCGACGGGGCGCGGCAATGGAAGCGCGAGGAGGAGCAGAATCAAGCACCCGGCGCGCAGCACGCCTTCCGCACGATCGCTTGCGAAACTCGCCAACAGGCGGAGGCTCAACTGGCCAAGATGAGCCGCCGCTGAAGAGCCTGCACGCGCTGTTTGAACATCCGGCCCACGACGGCACCCGCCGCCGCCGGTTCCGCGACCCCGCGGGTCGAATGCGGTAGACGAACAGTACGCTGGAACTCGCCGCTGGCGGCAGCCCTAAATGCGACGGAGGCTTGCCAGCGCCAGATGTATCGCCGTGCCGATAGCCGTTTCCCAGGTTCCGGCCAGCCTGTGCCGCGCCGTGGCCTTAGTCACTCGCACGCACCTTCACGCGAATGAAGCGAGGAAAATAAAGCCTGGCATCCGCGACAACCTGCCAAAAGTCGAAGGAATTCGCGACGTAACTCACCACCAGCTCATCACCGGTCGCCAGCGACGGGTGGGCCTTTGCCGCATAGCAGAAGATTTTTTTATCCCAGCCCGCCTCGGGACAACGGTAGATTTCCGTCGCAGCCGACCATGGCCCCCAGGGCGACGCTGCAGTGCGGGCGAGAATGCGGGCCGATAGCCCGTCTTCCGTGTAGACGAGCACGTACCGCTTGAAATCGGCTAAATACGAGACCGAAAACTCGCTGGCCATGCCGCCGACTAATCGGCTCGCAGCTCGAAACTCGGTCTCCCAGCGCTGCCCGTCGTAGAATCTCCAGGCCTGAAAATCTTCGATCGCGGAAACAGGCGCCCGGGCCACGATCAGGTGTCGATCTCCACGAATCGGCTTGAGTTCCTCATCCGTTCCGAACACGTAGAGGTAGTCGCTGTCCTGAAGGACGGCCGCACCGAAGGTGAGTTCTCGGTCAGCGCCGAAAACCGTGAAAGGCAGCTTGTGCTGCGCCAGCGCCAGGTCGTCGGATCGTCGTTGGGATTTTCGACGATAGCAAGAGTTTGGCCGATCTGTCGAAAACCGAAGACGCCGGGGTCGGCCGTCTTTTCTATCTGCGAGAGCCAAAGATAGAGCTTCTTGTCGGCATAGGCTCCCGCCTGCGGCCAGAACCAACCTGGTCCATCCGCCGGGCTGAACAAGGCAGCAACCTTTTTGTCCGGAGTCGAACGAATAACGAACCGCAACTTCTCGGCATCGCCGTTGCCGTCCTGCAATGCCACGGAGTTATTGACCATCGTGGCATCCGCGCGCTTGCCGTCACGTACGCTGCCAACCCAGGTATCGTCGAACAGCCACAACCGCCGCTGAGCACTCAAGACAACTGAGTAGGCCGCGTCGGCGCCAATCCAACCTTCGGTCCGCTCGAAGCGCGCATTCATCTTGGGCAGAGGCTCGGCTTCGGCAAATGACAGACGAGGGTCGTCAGCAAACGCGGGCAGGCTGACGACGCAAAACAACAGGCTGCTCAATCCGAGCATCGAGAGCGGCGCATACTGGCCTCCTTTGGAAGCAATTATAGCGCGAATGCCAGGCCGACGCTCGCCCGATTTCGACTCGGAATAGCCGGCGCGAACCGCCCTGACGGACTGCCACGCGATTGACTGGTTGCGGCCGCCGGTGGTACCGGGGTCCCGCGGGTCAGGTAAAATAGCCGCTATGCAATTCAGCCTTCTGCGGCTACTCATCGTGGTGACGGCGATAGCGGTGGTAGCTGGGATCGCTCGAATTTCAGAGCCTGCCCAGGTCGCAGCGGTCCTTGCCCTCCTGTCGTTGAAATTTTTTACCGTGGCGTATATTGCCATCAGATTCGACCGCAGCGACAAGCCGATTCACCGAAACAAGTTCGTCATGGTTGCCACCCTTCTCGGCGGCTCACTATTCGCCGTCCTCTCTCTCCATCAATGGATTGCAGTGCTAATTGACACCAGATGATACGCATGAGGCGTGTGGCCGCAAACTGGCGGCCGAATGAACCAGGAATGATAAGCATTCGTTGCACGGCAGCCGTTGGCTTGCCGCTCCCCACCGCTGGTTCCGCAGTGACGGGGGTCGGGTAGGCCGACCCGCCCTGACCGGCCGGACCACGATCTTCCGGCACCTCCCGCCGCCGACGATTCCAGTTCGGTCTGCGATCGAATGCTCCTTTTGACGACGGCGCTCTCCGTTGCTTTGGCAAGGCTGCCGTTCCACAGGCAGATCGGGGCAAGTCGCGAACCTGGCTCCGGTTTCAAATGGGCTGGGTTTCTGGCCAGCGGCCGTTACCATGAGCGGTGGCGTGAGCAGCAAGAGTGATCTTCAGCTTTGGAAATCGGACCCATGATCGCAACAACCGACAATCGCAGCAGTCTCAGGGAAATCGCCCGCCGGGCGATGATCGAGCGGGGGTTGGATCCGGACTTCTCGCCGAGCGCCCTGCGACAATTGGACTCAATCCAGAAAGCGGCCGAGCCTGGCAACGGCCTGTTGGACCTGCGAGAACTCCTCTGGTGCTCGATCGACAATGACGATTCGCGCGATCTCGACCAATTGACGGTCGCCCAGGAATTGCCGCAGGGCCGGGCCAAGGTCCTGGTGGCGATCGCGGATGTCGCTGCGTTGGTGGCTCAGGGATCGCCACTTGATCTGCATGCGCAGCACAATACGACCTCGGTGTACACGGCCGCGCAAGTATTTCCCATGTTGCCCGAGAAACTGTCGACCGATTTGACGTCACTCTCCGCAGGCGAGGACCGAACGGCAGTCATCACGGAACTGGTGGTCGCTCAGGATGGCTCGGTGAGTGAGGGCACTCTCTATTGCGCGACGGTGAAAAACCGGGCCAAGTTAGCCTACAACAGCGTGGCGGCGTGGCTGGACGGCAAAGCAAACATGCCGCCCGGGGTGGCTGCAACTGCCGGGCTGGCCGAACAGCTCCAACTGCAGAAGCAGATATCGCAGTCCATGAAGCAGCTTCGCTACCAGCACGGATCGCTGGAATTGCAGGCCATTGAACCGCGAACGATCCTGAGCGCTGGCCAAATCGTGGGTTTGGAACAAGAATCGAAGAATTGCGCGCGGAACTAATCGAAGAGTTCATGATCGGTGCCAACGGCGTTTCGGCCAGGTATCTTGAGCAACGTCATTCAGCCAGCTTGCGACGAGTCGTTCGTTCGCCCAAGCGTTGGGATCGCATCGTGCAAGTGGCGGCGCAGTTCGGCGAGGCGCTTCCGGCCCAGCCCAGCGCCGTCGCCCTGTCTGAGTTCTTGCGCAAGCGACACCAGGCCGATCCACTTCGGTTTCCTGACTTGTCGTTAACGATCGTGAATCTATTGGGCGCGGGAGAGTACGTGTTGGAATTGCCTGGGGAAGAATCGGCGGGGCACTTTGGGTTGGCGGTCCATGACTATACGCATTCGACGGCGCCCAACCGGCGATATCCGGATCTGATCACGCAGCGGCTACTCAAAGCGGCGATTGCCGGCACCGCCGTTCCTTACACCAACGACGAGCTGAATTCGTTGGCCGGGCACTGCACCCAGCAGGAAGACGCCGCCAATAAAGTGGAGCGGCGCGTGCAGAAATCGGCGGCGGCGCAATTTCTCTCTGGGCGTATCGGAGAGATCTTCGACGCCTTGGTGACGGGAGCAGCGGAGAAGGGTACGTGGGTTCGAGTGCTCCAGCCGCCCGTTGAGGGAAAGCTGATCGAGGGTGCCCAAGGACAAGACGTTGGCGATCGCCTCCGCGTCAAACTCGTCAGCGTCAACGTCGAGCAGGGTTTCATCGACTTCGTGCGTATGAAGGCCTAGGAAACGATCGTCGAACTGCGGATTACTGCTGCCGCAACAATGAATGGTGGACAGCCCATGACCGCTCCCCGCCGCCGCTGGACGTTCGGATTGCGAGCGTTATTCGCCTTGGTAACGCTTGCGGGCGTGGCCGCACTGCAAGTGGTGCGCTATTGGGATAGCATCCGGCCGATCGAATGGGGGGCGTTTTCCCGGCAAGCCGTGCAGCAAGGAAACGCTTTGGGCCACGACGTGCTAGTCAGTTTCATCGCGGCTTGGAGCCTTCACTCGAAAGTGCAGCACGAGTGGATCGACACGCCGTCCATCCACCGGCTTTTACGATCGAAACAGATCGTTGCCATGAAGGCCGATTGGACACACTCCGATCCGGCAGTCACCGCGGAAATAAAATCGCTCGGTAAAGGATACGGCATACCGATGCTCGTGATCTATCCGGCGTCGGGTAGTCCACCGATTGTCATGCGCGACCTGGTTTCCGCCGAATACCTCATCGCCCAGCTCAAAAAGCGATAGTCGCAGGAAAACTTCCTAGGACCGCCGCGGCTGGTTCCGCGGCCGCCGTTCGACGATGACGATGGTGGTAGTAGCCTGCCGAACGCCCATCCGTTAGAGTTTCTGTTGTCGTTTAGGAGCGCACGAAAAATAATCTCGGCTTCTGGCAGACCCTCACCCGACTCTCTCCCTCGAGGGAGACGGGTTGAGCGCCAGCGGTATTTTTCGTTCACATATTACGCTTAACCACGCCATCCCTCTGGAGCCTCGAATGGCAACCGCCCTCCAAACCGATCCGGCAACCTCCGCCGAGTCCGACGCGACAGTCACCGAGCCCAAAACGCCCGCGGAGAATCCGCAAGTGCCGGCCACAATCGCAAAGGCGGCGGCTAAGAAGTCCAGGCCAACGACCCGGAAGCGCAAGGCAGCGCCGCAGAAACTCAAACCGGCTGCCATCCATCCCAAGCCAGCAGCCAAGAAGTCCAAACCCGTGGCCACGAAGCGCAAGGCAGCGCCGAAAAAACGCAAATCCGCGGGCTCCCATCCCAAGGCAGCAGCCAGGCAGGCCAAACCCGTGGCTACGAAGCACAAAGCAACAAAGCCCAAAGCATCCGGCATCAACCATCAGGGTACCGCCAAAAAGTCCGGAGCTGCGACGACCAGGTCCACGGGTTCGCTCAAGATTGCCAACGGTCTGGTCAACAAGGCTGAGGAAATCCGCAAAGCGGCAAAACAGCTCGGCCGTAACAAGGTGCGGCCGAAAGCCGTGATCGAATTGCTGGCCACCCGTGGGATCGTCGTGTCGTCGCCCCAGGTCAGTTCCACGCTGAAGGCCGCCGGCTACCGTCGCATTCGGCATCTCAAGGCGGCATCGGCTCCGAATCCGCAGACAGCCAGCGCCGCCTGTCGGACTGTCGCTCGAAAGCCTGCTGGCCGCCAAGGTGCTGCTCGGCAAGGCGGGCAGTCTGGCGGCAGCCAGGACGGCGATCGAGGCCATGGCGAAACTGAGCTGACGCCGCGACGTTACCCCAACGTGCAAACGCACTCGCCCTGTTGGCGGGGTTTTTGTGCCGGTGTTGGCGACGCAATGCGGACCAGTCAGCGACCGGTGCGCGCTCAGGAGGTTGATTGCGACCCAAGAAATCTGGCCAAATAGGGTGCCGTACGACTCTTTCTGCGCGCCGAGCAAATTGGCAGGCGTTCCCGTCGCGACGACGCGACCTCCTTCGTCGCCGGCGCCGGAACCGATGTCGATCACCCAATCGCTCCGGGCAATGACCTGCATGTCGTGCTCCACGACAATCACTGTGTTGCCCGAGTCGACCAGACCGCCGAGCTGGGCGAGCAACTTTTCGACGTCCAAGGGATGCAATCCGGTGGTCGGTTCGTCCAGCACGTAGAGCGAGCTGCCGTGCTGCACTCGCTGCAACTCGGTGCCCAGCTTGATCCGCTGCGCCTCGCCCCCCGAGAGCTCCGTGGCCGGCTGCCCTAACCGCAAGTAGCCCAGACCCACCTCACGCAGCACGCCCAGCGCGCGCCGGAGGGCCGGTTCGTCGGCGAAGAATTCCCAAGCGCTATCCACCGTCAAGGCGAGCACCTGGGCGATATTTTTCTCGCGATACGTCACTTCCAGGGTCTTGTCGCTATAGCGCGTGCCGTGGCAGGTGGGGCAGGGGGCATAGACACTGGGCAAGAACAACAGCTCCACCATGACGAAGCCCTCGCCCTGGCAATGCTCGCAGCGCCCTTTGCCGACATTGAACGAAAATCGGCCGGCATCGTAGCGCCTGGCCCGGGCCATTTTGGTGGCGGCGAACAAGCGGCGAATATGATCGAACATGCCCGTATAGGTCGCCATGTTCGAACGCGGGCTGCGGCCGATCGGTTTTTGATCCACGCGCACCAGCCGGGTAATCAGCTCGCCGCCGGCGGCGATGCGTCCGCCCGTTTCTTGCGGCCGGGTGCGCTCCAGCAGATCAAGCTCCTCGTCCTCCGCTGGCAGCTCGTGCCCCAGGAATTCGGCCACAAGCTCGACGAGCACGTGGCTGACCAGACTCGACTTGCCCGAGCCGGACACGCCCGTGACCGTGGTGAATACGCCCAGCGGAAAATCGACGGCGACCTGGCGCAGGTTATTCCGCGTGACCCCGGCCAACCGCAGCCAGCCGCTGGGCTGACGGGTGCGCGTGCGCCGCGGGTCGTTCCCTGGCGAACAGGTAGCGCGCGGTTTGCGACGCCGCAACTTTGCGCAAACCGTTCGGCGGGCCGCTGTACAGGATCTCGCCGCCTTGCTGGCCCGCGGCGGGTCCGACGTCGACAAGCCAATCCGCATGGCGAATGACGTCCAGGTCGTGCTCGACCACGAACAACGAATTGCCGGCCCGCTTCAGCCCGTCGAGCGCGTGGAGCAGCGCTTCCGTATCGGCCGGATGAAGCCCGGCCGAGGGCTCGTCAAGCACGTACACCACGCCGAACAGGTTGGAGTAGAGCTGCGTGGCCAGCCGCAGCCGCTGCAATTCGCCGGGCGACAAGGTCGGAGTGCTGCGCTCGAGCGCCAGATAGCCCAAGCCCAGGTTCAAGCAGCGCCCAGCCGGGCCACCAGGTCGCTGGCGATCCGCGCGGCGACGATCGCTTGTTCCGGATGGGCCGCTTGCTGCCGCTTCGTTTCGGAGGTCGTGCCGTCCGCAAAGGGCTTGAGCAATTGAGCCACGCGGTTGAGCGGCAGCCGCGAGACCTCGGCAATATCGAGCCCCGCGAACTTCACGGCCAACGATTCGGGCCGCAGTCGTTTGCCGCGGCAGAGCGAGCAATCGCTGGCGAGCATGAATCGCATCGCCCGTTTTTTCATCAGCAGGCTGTGGGTCGTGGCAAACGTGTGCAAGACGTGGCGTTTCACGCCGCTGAAAGTGCCCATGTAGCTGGGTTCGAGTTTGCGCTGCAGCGCAGCCCGGGTTTCGGCGGGGGTGAAGCCGGCGTAGACCGGCACGACAGGCTGCTCGTCGGTGAATAAGATCCAATCGCGATCCTTCTGCGGCAGTTCGCGCCAGGGCTTGTCGACGTCGAACCCCAGCGAGACCAGGATGTCGCGCTGGTTCTGCCCGCCCCAGGCGGTCGGCCAGGCCGCGATCGCGCGCTCGCGGATCGTGAGCGAGTCGTCGGGCACCATCGATCGCTCGGTTACGTCGTAAATGCGGCCCAGCCCGTGGCAGGTAGGGCAAGCCCCTTCGGGCGTGTTCGGCGAAAATCCTTCGGCGTAGATGATGCCTTGCCCTGGGGGATAATGTCCGCGCGCGAATACAGCATGCGCAGCAGGTTCGACAGCGTGGTCACGCTGCCCACGGACGAGCGCGTGGTGGGTGTACCGCGTTGCTGCTGCAAGGCCACCGCCGGCGGCAGGCCATCGATCGATTGCACCTCGGGCACCGCCATCTGGTGGAACAGCCGGCGGGCGTAGGGGGAAACCGATTCGAGGTAGCGGCGCTGCGCTTCGGCATACAAGGTCCCGAAGGCCAGGCTCGACTTGCCCGACCCCGACACGCCCGTAAACACGACCAGCGCGTCGCGTGGAAGATCAAGATCGACATTCTTGAGATTGTGTTCGCGGGCCCCGCGCACCCTGACAAAGCCGCCGAAGCCGTGCGCCCTGCGATTGGTCGACGATTTGGACATCTCACCCCTGCCATCGGTGCGAATGCGGAGCGATCGGATCGCTCAGTTTGTTTCCAATAGCTTGAGCGAGCCGCCCTCCGCTTGCTAGTGCCGGCTGCCGCTGGTGCCGCGGTGCCGGAGGTCGGCTATGGTAGCTGGCATAGAAGAAAACCCGTACCATCCGCCAATTTCCGGGAGCGTGCGATCTGCGGTCGTCTCACGGGGCGAGCGCAGGCCGGGCAGTCGTTGGATCGTCGCCGCAATTGTCTTGACCCTGCTCATTCGAGAACTGGATGTTCGTTGCAGGCGGCGGAACTCCCGGGCTAGACTACGGGAATGAGCAAGCAACGCGACCACCACCGCCAGCCAGTTTGCAGCACGACAGCCGGCCATCCGTGTGTCGACGGGCCGCTTGTAGGTGAGTTTCACCAGCAGGGCGAGTCGTTCGAGTTCGAGGGCTCGCGGATGGGCTTGGAAGACGGCACGTATCGGCTGGTTGGCGGGAGTTACGTTTGGCGGGCCGGGCCGAAGGTATTTCGCTGAGGCAATACTTCTTCATCAGCGGCTGAATCCACTTCGCATCCTTTGCCGCCGATGATGGCAATTGCATCATCGCCTCGCCAGGAGCCGATTTCTTCGCCCGAGAAGATCCTGAAGTTGACGAATCCTGAAGCCGGGAGAGCTGGCTGCTTGTGGCCGCGGCTACGCGTCCTCGACCGTCAGTGGAAGCGTTTGGATGGCGTTGCCCCCGGATTTCAGGAATGGACGCGGGAGCGGTTGCGCGATGCCATTGGCATCGATCGAACGGCAGCGGAGTTGGTAATTGCCTGCCGCAATGCCGGGGACTAAGGCCCCCCAATGCACGATCGAATACCGCATTGGCCAGGCGACAGGTTTGCCGCTCGCGGCGTCGATGCCGATCGTCCCCTGCGGCAGGCGTCCGTCGACGAGCCCCCCACCCCAACGCTCGGGCGCGGCAAGAACGTCGGCATCCTTCCACTGGGCCTTGGTGAACCAAGGGTCGTCCTTTGGCCACTCGGGCTCTTGCGGTGATAGCGAGTATTGCACCTTGCTCAATCCGGATATGCCCACCTTGCGCGATTCCGGTCAGAGGAATGGACTGGCCCGGCTTCACTTTCGCGGGCCGCGTCAGAATGCGGGCGCTGGTTTTCATCCAACTGTCGATATCGTTATCCCCCGTGGCATACGTGTCGTTGGCAAACGGGGCGTTCGTGAGCACCACGCGGATCAGCCATTTCACCGATTTGAAACCATAGGCGTCGGGTACCAGCATCCGCACGGGTCCCCCGCGCTTGCCGTCCAGAAACTGCCCGTTGAGTTTGTAGCACAGGATGACGGGGTTCTCGCCCGGCGGATCTTCGAGCACGCGGCCGATCGGCAGCGAGCTGCGGAAGATTTGCTTGGGCGCGTCGTTGTGATAGCCGTAGTAGAACACCCGGCGGATGTTCTTGCTCGGCTGTGTGAGCCAGATCACGTTGCGCAGCGGCACTCCTTCCCAAAGCCCCATCCCCAGCGGCGTGTCCATATTGTTGCAGGTCATCACCTTGAGATACCGCACGGCACGGGTCTCAGCCAGTTTCATCAGCCCCTGCCAGTCCAGAGCCGTCCCCAGTTCCTTCGAAAAGGGTTTTTCCATGGTCGCCTTGGCATCCGGGTCGGGAACGACTTCGAGCTTCCACGTCTCTTGCGTGAGCCCCACTTCGCGAAGTTTTTCGATCGGATGCGTGTAGGGCAGCGGCTCCCCCCGTTCGATGAGGCGAAAGTCGTCCCACTTCGTCAAGTATTCGAGCTTGGCGAGATCGTCGGCCAAGGCTGCCTGTTCGGTCGCCTCGTCCGCCCCGGCCAACCAGGGAGCGAGTTGAATGGCAGCAATCCCGGCGGCCCCCAGTTGCAGAAAATATCGACGCGACACGGCGACGTGTTCAGCGGCGATTCGGTGGGCGTCGTGCATGGCCAAGGCTCCGCGAGGTGGAGGGAGCATCCCCGTCACAATCGTACACGGTCTGCTCCTTCATCGCCATCATCCGTGCTTCTGCGCTGCCACGCCTTGCCTACAGCCACTGAGGCGGCTGCGCGTGATGTTTGCTTTCTTGCCGAGAGTCTCGGCCTGCGGTCGTCTCACGGGGCAGGCGCAGGCCGGGCAGTTGTTGGATCGTCGCCTCAATTATAATTATCTTGACCCTGCAGAGCATCGCCGTGTTGCTGCTTTGATTGTGGCCGGCTTTGTGCAACACGGTCCACGGCGACGACCGTCCGGCCGCCGCTGGTTGCGTGGCCACGGGTTCGCGTAAGATAACCGAATGACCGACACACCCGCCAAGCCCCGCCGCCGCTGGCTCCAGTTCACGGTGCGGGACTGGCTCCTGATTGTTTGTATTTTCGGCATCGCTTTCGCGTGGTGGATGGATCACAGTCAGCTAGCGGCTCAGCTCCAGCTTCATGATGCGCTAAGCTCGTTCCAATTCACCACAGGGCCACTAGGACCAGATTCGCCCGCCTCTCCGGCCGACCCGCCCTGACGGGCCGGCAGGCGATCGTCAGGGACGGAACTGGTGGTTCTGCGAGGCGCGACTTTCACCCGTCGAAAACCAACACCACTGCGCGGCGCACGGTATGATGGCCAAATGGCCGTCGACCCTCGAGCCCCCGTGCGCTCGATCGTGACGCCTCTCGTTGCAGGCGACCAGCAGATCCTGCCGCTGTTTTCATGGCTGGTCGCACCGCGGGCCTTACGGCTTTTCCCAGAGCGCGGACAGCCGACGTTTTTTGACGAATAACATCAAGCAACGTAAAGTGTTGGGAGTTTTTTCCCGCTGATCGCAGGCATTTGCTCTTATGGGACGAACACTGGATAGGAGCGTGCTGATCGGCGTGGGCCTATTGGCGGCGTTTCTGGTTTTCAATGCCGCCGTGACGTATCGAAACACGCAGCAGCTAAACGAGGACGCCCATTGGGTCGCCCACACGAACGAAGTGCTCGATTTGATCAACGGGGTGCTGTTGGCGCTGGTTGACGCTGAGACGGGCGAGCGGGGATTCATCATCTCGGGCAAAGACGAGTACCTCCAGCCCTACGACAAGGCGGTCCAGCGGCTTGATGGGCAGCTGGCGAAGCTAAAAGACAAAACCAAGGACAATGTCCGACAGCAGGCACGCATCGAACATCTTGAGTCGATGACTGCAAACCGGGTAGCTCGTTTGCAGCAGGTCATCGAACTACGGCGCAAGAGCAGCGAGGAAGCAAAGGCTGCACTGTCGACGGGCGAAGGCAAAGTGCAAATGGATGCCCTTCGGGTTTTGGTTGGCGAGATGAGAGAGGAAGAACATGTTTTGCTCGAGGATCGGGAGGGTCGGACGACTGCCGCGTATCGAACCGCTGTAACAACCGGCCTGATCGCCGCCCTGCTCGGATTGGCCACCATCGGCGCGTTCCTGTGGCTCCTCCAACGCAGCCTACTGGCACGCCAACAAGCCGCAGCGATTGTCCACGAACAGCGGGAATGGCTGCGCACCACGCTCGCTAGCATTGGCGACGCCGTGATGGCCACCGATACCGAGGGGAAGGTCCGTTTCTTGAATCCAGTGGCCGAAGCACTAACAGGCTGGAGGCATGCCGA
Organism: uncultured Planctomycetia bacterium; assembly: GCA_963699445.1. Classification (GTDB taxonomy): domain Bacteria; phylum Planctomycetota; class Planctomycetia; order Pirellulales; family PALSA-1355; genus CAWCAX01. The sequence continues at coordinate 122,724 of CAVOTX010000005.1, read as the reverse complement.
TGCGAACGGCCAATCCCTCGAAAAAGTTTTCCAGATCGTAAATGAGCAAACTCGTCTGTCCGTCGAGAATCCCGCGCTGCGAGCGTTGAGAGAGGGGATGATTATCGGACTGGCGAACCATACGGTTCTGATCGCCAAAGACGGCACCGAACGCCCGATCGACGATAGTGCCGCTCCAATTCGAGACATGCCGGCGTCGTTGCGGGAAGCGTGTTGGTTTTTCGCGACATCACCGACAGAAAGCAGGCGGAAGAACGGGAGCGAAAACTGCTCACGGAAGCATCGACCGCGAGTGCCAAATTCCGGGCGTTTTTCGAGCAAGGGCCGCTTTTTGCCGGGATCATGGCCAAGGACGGAACGATCATCGAGCCGAATCGACTATCGCTGGATGCCTGTGGCTACACGCGGCAAGAGGTCGTCGGAAAGCCATTCTGGGAATGTCCCTGGTGGAACAAGTCGGCGGAACTGGTTGAGCAGATCAAGGAGGCGTCGAAACAGGCGGCAGCCGGTCACGTTTATCGGGCTGAAATGCCTTACTTCGTCGCCGACGGCAGCAAGCGAATGGTCGATTTCGTCTTGATGCCAATCAAGGACGAAGCGGACCAGGTACTCTTCTTGGCCCCGACCGGGGTGGACATCACTGAGCGAAAGCAGGCCGAGGCCGAGCGGCAGAAATTTGTCGCGCTGGCAGAGAACAGCAGCGACTTCATCGCCATGTGCGACCTGGAAGGCTGCGCCTTTCTACATCAACGCGGCCGGATTAACCATGATTGGGCTGGATGGAATCAAGAAAACCAGCTTTCCTCCAATCCGGGAATTCTTTTTCCCCGAGGATCAAACGGAAATCATCGACGAGTTCTTCCCCCGAGTCCTGACGGAAGGTCACGGCGAAGTCGAAGTCCGCTTTCGTCACTTCAAGACCGGGGATAGCCGCTGGATGTGCTACAAAGTTTTCACCTTGGCCGATGCGACCGGGACGCCGATTGGGCTGGCGACTGTCAGCCAGGATGTCACCGAGCGGCGGCGACTTGAAAATGACTTGCGGCGACTGGCCGCCGATCTGTCGGAAGCCGATCACCGCAAGGACGAATTCTTGGCAACCTTGGCCCACGAACTCCGCAACCCATTGGCCCCGATCCGCAATGGTCTGCAGCTGATGCGGATGGCGAGCGGAAATGGGTCGGCCATCGAAAGCACCCGCTCGATGATGGATCGTCAGTTGACGCAAATGGTGCGACTGATCGATGATCTGATGGATGCTAGTCGAATTAGCCGCGGCATGATCGAGCTCCGAAAGACCCAGCTGCCCCTAGCGGCAGTAATCAACAGCGCAATTGAAACGAGCCGCCCGCTCATCGAGGAAATGGGCCACGAGCTAGACGTTAAGCTGCCGACACACGCGGTCATTGTCGACGCCGATCTGACCCGTCTGGCTCAAGTCTTCTCGAACCTGCTCAATAACGCTGCCAAGTACAGCGACCGTGGCGGTCGCATCCTGCTAACCGCCGAGAGTCATGGGAGCGAAGTGACGGTGTCGGTGCGGGACAAGGGAATCGGAATCGCTTCCGACGAATTGCCTCACATTTTCGAGATGTTCTCCCGGGTAGACCGCTCCCTAGAAAAGTCGCAGGGTGGGTTGGGTATTGGCCTCACACTGGTGAAACGGCTCGTCGAGATGCACGGTGGCCGAGTTGAGGCCCGTAGCCAAGGGCCGGGCAAAGGCAGCGAGTTCATTGTTTGGCTGCCGGTCGTCCTGGCGACATCCCAAGCGAATTTGTCGGCCGCTGGAGAGGAAACCAATGTCATCAGGCCCTCGTTGCGCATTTTGGTCGTCGACGACAACCGGGACGGCGCAAACAGCCTGGCAATGATCCTGAGGGCGTTGGGCAATGACACACGGACCGCCTACGACGGCGAGGAGGCAGTCGCTTCGGCAGAGGTGTTTCGACCCGACATGATCCTGCTGGACATTGGCTTGCCAAAGCTGAATGGCTATGAGGCCTGCCGTCGCATTCGGAAACAGCCGTGGGGCCAGAAGGTGGTCATCGTTGCTCAAACCGGCTGGGGACAGGACGAAGATCGCCAACGGACACGGGAAGCCGGCTTTAGTTACCACATGGTCAAGCCGATTGACCCGACTGCCCTGATGAAACTGCTGGCCGAGTTATCAAATCCCAGATGGAATTGATCGCAGCCAGAGATTGCAATGCTCGATGGCCTTCTGCCGGTGACGTTCCACGATTGAAATAGCGACTCCTCTCGAACGCGAGCGCTGCGCATTGGGCCGAGCAGAATATCCAGCGTGTGCGGCCCGACGTGCCGGCGCTGCGGCCACTTGCGGTAAGCCGAGCCGGCTTTGCTGGTCATAACGGCTGGCGCGGCCGATTTTGGCCCGACGAACCGATTGCTTGTGCGCCGAAAGCGCGGTGGCGCGCGGCTACACTTGTCCACCGCGCGGTGCGCGGCACCAACCGCATACGCTGCTCCGACCGGCTGCGGCGGGGTGCCGAGTTTGACAGGCCATTCCCCAGGACGATGCAATGAGATTTACTTGCCCAGCGGCTCTTGTTTTCGCGGCCAGCGTCCTCGGCGCTTCCACGGTTTGCGGGCAGCAATTTACGCGCTCTTACAGCGTCGAACAAAACACCTTGGTCTCAAGCTCCAGTGGTGTGGCCGCGAACTACTACACGCCGGACGGAAGATCCGTCACCGCTTATGGAGTGCCAGCCGGGCCCTATTACCCGCCAATTCCGCCGTTGGCCTACACGACGTTTTATGCCCCGGGCGGAGCACGGTATTATGCGACACCGCCCTGTCCGGGATGGCAACCGCGAAATCGCTTGAGCGGATGGTAGCGGACGATTGCTCCTTGTCCCGTGGTAATCGAGCGCTTGGCGGCCGGTCAATTCGCATCGGCGTCCGAATCCATCGAACCTGCGGCAACGTCGATCGGCCTGGCAGATGGCGATAGCACGGCACAGAGTTTTTTTCGTGCCCTGCCCCCATCAAGCCAATAACCCAGGAGCGTAATCACCCAGCCCAAGAGAACGTAGCCGCTCGTGGACAGCAGCACTCGGTGCGCGTCCTGGTCAAAGATGGAGGCCGCCAGGAAGGCGAACAAAGCCGCCAGAATCGTCAACGTGGCCCGACTGGGCACCATTTCCACGCGAATCGCCGTGCCGGCTGGCGCGACTCAAGCGAACCGTGCAATTCTGGCAGGAAGGACGCACCGGAATAAATCACTGGCCGCAGCTCGAATGCTGCCTCGGTGACGCGTCCGACGAAGAAGCTCGATCTGCGAGCATGCCGCCAAGAGCGATTCGCCGCCGTGATGCCTTGCAGCCGTACGACGATTTCGGCCGCGCTCAGCGGCGATTCGATCTCGTACGACTCGATCGGCCAGAGTTTGATCATTCAGAGCGAATGGTTGCTGATGCAAGTTCCCGGATCTCTGGCGATTCTGCCGGCGTGATTGCTGGCGTCGCGGCGGTTCGCCGACATAATGATAACCAGACCGCTGGAATTATCGGCAGGCCGCATCGTGGCCCAGGCATCGTTCTCATGACATCTGCGGCCGGAAGGTATTCGTGGTGGCCGCTACCGGCGATTGTCCTGGCCGGCATTTCGGTTTTGGCCGCAATCTGGTCGGGTCATTTGTCATTCACGGGCAAGCCGTCCGTAGACGGCCTTGCGACGCTGATCACCACGGAGTTATTGCTCTTTGGCTGGCTGGCGGTGTTTTCGCCTCTGACGCCGGCGAATCGCGTCAGAACCGTCTTTTTCGTCTTTGGCCTGGAGCTGATTCCTCAGCTTGTCGCCTGCATCGAGGGCTTTACCGGCGACGGCCAACCCATGTTCGCCTGGCGCTGGACGCCACGGCCCGGCTCGAATCTCCACAGCAGCCTCGTCCGCCGGGAAGGGCCAATGGCCGATGAACCGGAACAAATCCCGGACTTCGCCACACCCTCGCCAACCGACTATCCCGGTTTTCGAGGACCGGATCGATTGGGGACGACCGGCTGCGACCAACTCGCAGGTGATTGGAACCGCACTCCTCCCGAGCAACTTTGGCGGCAGGCCGTTGGCCAAGGCTGGTCCTCGTTCGCGGTCGTGGGTCAGGTCTGCGTCACCCAAGAACAACGCGGGGAAGACGAAGCCGTGGTCTGCTATGACCTCGCGACCGGACACCAGCGTTGGCAACATCTGGACCACGCCAGGTTCATGGAGTTGATGGGGGGCGAAGGCCCACGAGCAACTCCCACGATTGACGGCGGGCGAGTCTATCCGTTTGGCGCGACGGGGCTGCTGAATTGTCTGGACGGCCGAAATGGCCAGGTCGTCTGGTCGGTGAACGTGTTACGGGACAACTCAGCGGGCAATGCCGCCTTTGGAATGTGCGGATCACCTCTTGTCTTTGAGTCGCTGGTCGTGGTGAGCCCGGGCGGCAAAGGCTCGGCACTCGTGGCCTACCAGCGAAATACCGGCCAGAAACTTTGGGCCGTTGGTGACTCGGACGCGGCCTACAGCTCGCCGCAATGCGCATCGCTTGGCGGCCGCCACCAGCTCTTGTCGTTTAACGCCGAAGGGCTGTTCGCGCATGATCCGAATACGGGGCGCATACTTTGGAGTTACCCGTGGCTGACGCCGCCGGAACGCAATAACGTCTGCCAGCCGATTCCCTTGCCGGCGCGCACGGCCAGCCCGACCGAGTCTTCATTTCGTCGGGATACGGAAAGGGCTGTGCGTTGCTCGCAGTGGATGGGGAAGGCGGCCATTTCCAGGTTCGCCAACTCTGGGCGAACAAACTGCTTAAATCGAAGTTCGCTAGCGCCGTGGTCCGCGAGGACTTTGTCTTCGGCCTCGATGACGGTATCCTCACCTGCATCGATTTACGAACTGGCACGGCGTGCTGGAAGCAAGGACGCTACGGCCATGGGCAGTTGCTCCTGGCCGGAGACATGCTGCTCGTCCAGGCAGAAAAGGGCGACATCGTTCTGGTCGCGGCTTCTGCCGACCGGCACCAAGAACTGGGCCGTCTTGCGGCCCTTTCCGGCCGGACGTGGAATCATCCGGCATTGGCCGGCAATCTGCTGCTGGTGCGCAACGACCGCGAAGCGGCCTGCTATCGACTGCCGGCGCCATGACAAGAGTGATTCGAAACAATCTGGCTCCAACACTCAGGATGCGCAATGCCACTGCATGCCAAAGACACGGTTCGCGATCAATGGATCGACGACGTTTATTGCTCGCGCGATAGTTCCGTCGCGGTTCCCAAGTACCGCTTTCCCCTGTGTTCGCATTCGGCGGAGCATGCCTACGCGATCGTACACGACGAGCTGATGCTCGACGGCAACGCCCGCATGAACCTGGCGACGTTTTGCCAAACCTGGGTCGAGCCCGAAGTCCATCGACTGATGGATGAATGCCTGGATAAGAATATCGTCGACAAGGACGAATATCCGCAGACCGCGGAAATCGAAGCCCGGGCGGTACACATGCTGGCCGACTTGTGGAACTCGCCGGCGGCGGCCAATACCATCGGCTGTTCGACGACCGGCTCCAGCGAAGCCGCCATGTTGGCCGGGCTTGCTCTGAAATGGCGCTGGCGCGCCCGCCGTCAGGCCGCCCGTCAGCCGGCGGAGCGGCCCAACCTGGTTTGCGGACCGGTGCAGGTGTGTTGGCACAAATTTGCGCGGTATTTCGATATCGAGCTGCGCGAGGTGCCGATGGAGCCGGGTCGATACTTGCTAACGCCCGACGAAGTCTTGCGCCGCGTGGACGGGAACACGATCGGCGTGGTGGCCACCCTGGGCGTGACGTTCACCTGCCAGTACGAGCCGGTCCGCGAGATCTGCCAGGCGCTGGACGAGCTGGCCGCCCGCACCGACCTGGACGTTCCGCTGCATGTCGATGCGGCCAGCGGCGGTTTTGTCGCGCCGTTCCTGCAGCCCGAGCTGGAGTGGGATTTCCGCCTGCCGCGCGTCAAATCGATCAACGCCTCGGGGCACAAGTACGGGCTGGCGCCCTTGGGCTGCGGTTGGGTGATCTGGCGCGAAGCGGCGGATCTGCCCGAGGACCTGATCTTTCGCGTCGACTATCTGGGGGGCGACATGCCGACGTTCGGCCTGAATTTTTCGCGGCCGGGCGGGCAAGTGATGTGTCAGTATTACAACTTCTTGCGCTTCGGCCGCGAGGGTTACCGCAACGTCCAACAGACCTGCCGCGAAACGGCGGCGTTTCTGGCCGATCGGATCGGCGAATTCGGCCCCTTCGACATCGTGCATGACGGCCGCAGCGGCTTGCCGGCCGCTTGCTGGACGCTCAAACCGGACGCCCGCCGAGAGGGCTACACGCTCTACGATCTGGCCGATCGGTTGCGCTATCATGGCTGGCAGGTTTGCGCCTATCCTTTGCCCGGTTTGCCCGACGTGATCGTGCAGCGGGCGTTGATCCGGCACGGCGTCAGCCGCGATTTGATGCGCGGACTGCTCGCCGACATTCGCCGGTCGCTCGACTGGCTTCGCGCAGCATCCGACCAGCGTGCCGGTCTCGGCCAAAGACGGCAGCGGGTTTCATCATTAGGCGCGGCCAGTGGTCAGCGCCGGGCCGATGGAGCCGCGCCCGTGTCGGCCAGACGCCCCGACAGCCTCCGCCGACCTTGGCATCTCCACCGGCGCTGGTTACGCAGTGTCGATGTTTCGTTATGATGCGGGAATGGGACCGGCTGAAGCCGTTGTCGTGACAGTCTCCTGATGCTTTCAGGCTATCGCGGACGGTCGTGCGCGGGCTTTACGGTGATCTGCCACGCAGACGACCGATGACGTCTTGCCCGCCGCCGGCCGGTCTGCACACGCGGTTATTGTCGCTGCTGAACGGGCCGAACTCCTTCAACCAATCGAGGTGACTGCATGTGGAAACGACGCTGGATCTCTGTCGCTGGATTTCTGCTGTTTGGGTACGTCTTGGTGCAGATTGTCTCACCGCTGTGGGGACAACCAAAAGCTGACGCCAGCAAGTCCGACGCCAGCCCCGCCGAGGACCAGCAGCGGGATCTGGAAATCCGCTACGCCCAAGCCTACTTAAATTTGATGGAGGCGACGCTCGGCAAGTACCAGGAGATCAATCGAAAAGAGGCCCGCACCATTGGACCGGCCGTGATCGAGGGCATTCAAGACGCGGTGCGCGAGCGGCGCGAGCAAGTCCAACTGGCGCAGAGCGACGACACCGCGGACTCGCAAGTTTACGTGTCGAGCGCCCAAGCCGACCTGCGATTGGCCGAACAGGCCGTGCGCAGTGCGCTAGCCGCGAAGGCCCGTTCTGCTCTCGCGGTCAGCGACAGCGAATTGGCGCGGCTGAAGGCCCAAGAGGAATTGGCCAAGATCCGGGTCGAACGAGCCAGTCACCTGGCATCCGAATCGCCGCTTGCGAACGTCCGCTACGAACTCGAATTGCTCCGCGAGGACGTGCAAGAACTGCAATTACGCGTGTCCCTCTTGCGTACGCGGAATTGATGGCCAATTTGGGTATTCGGGTCGGGCTTCGCGGGAGGCCGCGGCGATAATCATGATTGTTGGCCTTACGTTCCTGCCGGATGACGCCGGCTTACTTGCCAGGCCGACTTCGTCCGACGAGCCGATCAGGGCAGGCAAGTGCGACTCGTGCGGACACTTGATCCTGTTTGCGGGCGACCCATGACCTCTTCCCGCCGCTGGTTCTCGTTTTCCTTGGGGACGCTGTTCGCGGTGGTGACGGTGTTGTGCTGTTGGTTGGGTTGGAACTTGCACATCGTGCGCGAGCGCGAGTCGCTGCTGCGGAACGAGCAGGTATTTTGGTTTTACAATGCCGATTACCTAGTACCGGACTTTTTCGGATGGGCGCCGGAGCCCTTACCATTCTCCTACCGTGTTCTGGGCGCTACCGAGTGCTCAATCGTCGACTTGTCACCCGAGGTTTTTTCGGAAGACGATGTTCAGCGGTATCAAAGACTATTTCCGGAGGCGATGGTCAGCCGGGGTCTCTGGATTCATCGATCAACTGGGTTTGGACGCGGAGCAAATAGACTGGCGACGATTCAAACGGCGCGCCGAACCCACGCCTCGCCGGACTCGAAGTGCATCACAATGCCGCGGCCACCGGTCCCAGCGACGGCAGTTCGCGTAGAACAACCGCATGACCGACACACCCGCCAAGCCCCGCCGTCGCTTTCTCCGCTTCAGCTTGCGGGGACTCTTACTGCTGGTCTTGGCGATCGGCGCCGGGCTGGGCTGGTCGTTGCACAAGGTTCGCGAGCAAGGCAGGGCCGTCGCGGCGTTGGAGGCACTGGGCTACCAGGTCACATATGGCAACTGGAATGGCTCATTGATCGAGCGTCTGCGGAGCCTGCTTGGCGACGAGGCGCCGTGGAACGTCAATTCGTTTGATGCCCACGAGTCGCCGATCTCCGACGCCGCATTGGTTCACCTCAAGAGTCTGCCACACATTGAATACCTCTGGCTCGGCAAGACAAACGTGACCGACGCGGGCCTCGCATCCTTGCCAGCGTTTCCGCATCTCAAGCATCTGTATCTCGACGGAACGAACTTGACCGGTGCGGGATTGGTTTGCCTGCGAGGAATGCCTCAGTTATCAACGCTGTCGCTCAGCGATACGTCTCGCTTATCGGACGCCGACCTGGTTCATCTCGCAGCACTAACAGAGCTCAAGGAACTGCATCTGAGCGATACGCAAGTGGCCGGACCGGGGTTGGTTCACCTTCGAGCAATGACGGAACTTTGGGAGCTGCATCTCAATCATACGCCAATGACCGACGACGGACTGCGGTGCCTTCGGGGACTACCCCGCCTTTCGCACCTGCACCTCGACCAAACGAAAGTCTCCGACGCCGGACTTGCACATCTTGCCCGCATGAACGCGCCTCATCTGGCTTAGCCTCGCGGACACGCAGGTGACCGACGCGGGATTGGTTCACCTCGCAGGGCTGCCTCGGCTGGGCGTTTTGGATCTTAGCGCAACCCAAGTGACCGACGCCGGGTTGATGCACTTGCATGGACTGAAGGAACTGGCGCGCTTGTATCTCATTCAAACGCAGGTGACCGACGCCGGATTGGCCCGCTTGCAAGGGCTGCAGTGCTTGGAAACTCTAAGTCTCGGAAAAACACAGGTCACCGACGCCGGATTGGAATCCCTCCAAGCGCTACAGGAACTGAACTGCCTGGATCTCAGCGAAACGCAGGTCACCGACGAGGGTCTGTCCCTGCTCAAGGGGATTGCTCAGCTTCGCTGGCTCGACCTCGACGACACCCAAATCACCGACGCCGGATTGGAGCGCCTCGGAGGGTTGTCGCAGCTTCTCTCGCTCAGTCTATCCGGCACACGAGTGACCGACGCCGGATTGGGACAACTCGCAGGCCTTACGAAACTTTTCGATCTTTATCTCGACCGAACGCAAGTGACGGACGCCGGATTGGAACGCCTGGCGGGGTTGACCCAGCTTAAGCTGCAACTCATGACGCTGAGCCTTTCCGGGACACAGGTGACCGACGCCGGATTGGCTCATCTGCCAGGACTGCCTTATCTCAGGACTCTCGATCTCAGTGGCACGCGGGTGACCGACGCCGGGCTCCAGCGGCTGAGCGGCATGGGGGAGCTTCGGACACTTGTGCTGACCGGAACTCGCGTAACGAATGCCTGCGTCCGAAAACTTCGGCAGGCGCTGCCGTACTGTGAAATTGAACGTTGAATTCGAACGGCGATCGGGCCCGCACGCAACACAGCGAGCCACATCGCCGACGCGACATCCAAAACCGGCCGCCGCTTTCTCCGCTTCCCCCAAGCGAGTTCTTTTTCCCGGCGTTACGAGGCGCTCAAGCCAGATCGCGGGAGCGGGAAAAGGCGAAAATACAACGAATCCTGGACGTCGCGGCAAACCCGCTGCTAAAGTGGCGATCATGGCGAGTCGGATCGGTTCCAAAACCCGCCCAAAGGAAAAATGCCGGCCAGAACTTCTCGAGCCGACCGGCGGCCATCACGGATTCCAGTTGCCAAAATCGTAGGGAGCGTTGAATCATGACGAAGGTTTGCGGGGTGGGCGGCCTGAGCCTCTGGACGTTGATGCTCACCAGCAGCGCTTTGGCCGCCAAGCCGGATGCCGCAACCGATTGGCCGCAGTGGCGCGGGCCGAATCGAAACGGCATCGCGCCGGCAGGCCCGAAACTGCTCGACGCCTGGCCCAAGGAAGGGCCCAAGCTGCTGTGGAAGAGCGAGCCCATTCCTTCCGCCACCGAAGGCGGTTGCGGCAGCGTCACGGTTGCCGGCGGAAAGGCCTTTGTGTTCGTGCATTGGAAACACAAGGGCGTGAGCAACATCGTCATCACCACCAAGCTCTTGAACGACTTTGGCTGGGTCGAAGACATGCCGGTGGACCTGGCCAAGAAAGTGGACGAGGCCAGGGCAAAACGCGGAAACATCCCCGACGAGAAATTGGACGCCTACGCCAAAGCCTTCCTGGCCACGTTGGATCCCGAAACGGTGGCCAAGTATGGCCCCTTCATCGAAACGCGGATTCATGACCGGAGCTTCGACACGATGGTCGCCGGCGGAAAGGCGCTGGATGTGCTGGCGGCTTTTCGGGACAAGGAATTCGCGAGTTGGGACGAGCTGCTCAAGACCCTGGAAAAGCAGGGCATCAACCTGATTTTCCCCGGCGACGACAAGTACAACGCCTTCCGAGACGAATTGATCGGCAAGGGATACCACTACACCGACTCGATTATCTGCCTGGACGCCCAGACGGGACAAGAAATCTGGAAGAAGGACTTTCCCGGCGTAATTCCTTCGGCCGCCATGATGATGTACATCGGCGCTTCGAGCACGCCGGCGGTGTGGCAGGACAAGTGTTACGTCACCGGCAGCGCCGGGCTCTATTGCCTGTCGGTCACTGACGGATCGGTGCTCTGGCAGACCACGACGAAGTTCAGCAATTCATCTCCGTTGGTCGACAAAGGCGTGGTTTACTGTTGTGTTCCGCAATTGACGGCCTTTGACGCCAAGACCGGTCATGTTCTCTGGACCAGCGACGCCGGGTTTCAAAGCGTGTTTTCGTCGGTCGTGTTGTGGAACGCCGGCGGCACGGATTATCTCGTCGGCGGCAACGCGACCAGGAGGGAGTATTTCTTGTTTTGCGTTGAAGCCGCCACGGGCAAGAAGGTCTGGACCACGCGACCCAGCAAAGGCATCTACTCGAGCCCGGTGATCGCAGGCGACATGCTGGTCTCGAACGAGTCGGACCCCGGCGCAAGGGTCTACAAGATCAACCTCGAAGGCGCGACCATGCTCTGGAGTAGCGACGTGCCGGATCATCGCGGCGCAAGCCTGCTCGTCGACGACGGCTACGTTTACAGCACCTCGGGACGCTATTTCAGCACTCCCTTGCGCTGCTTCGACCTGTTCACCGGCGAGGAGAAATGGGTCGGCCTGGGCGATCATGGCGGAAACGCCAAGGGCGCCTCGCCGATCCTGGCCGATGGAAAAATCATGGCCCAAATCAAGGATCCCGACGCCGTTGCCGAAAGGGGCGGATCGTGGACGGTGATGTTCCGGGCCGCGCCCGAGAAGTTCGAGGAGCTCGGCCAGTTCCACTCGGAAGGGGCGACCTGCACGTCCCCCTCCGTCGCGGACGGCAAATTATACCTGCGTCAACAATACGCGGTTGCCTGTTGGGATATCGCCGAGCACAGACCGTACATGCATCGCGCCAAAGTGACGAACGACGCGCTCGTGTTCGACCTGGGGCAGGTGGAAGGCGGCCTGGCCGCCAGCGGCCCGATCGAAGGTCTGTCTGTGACCGATGCGGCGGGCAAGACCCAGGTCGCCAAGGCGCGTGTCGACGGCGATTCTTTGGTCGTTGATCTCAAGCAGGCCGCTGTGCCCCTGAAAGTCTCGTATGCCGCTGGTGGAAACCTGGCCGCCAAGAATGGACCGCTCGCGCCGTTCGCGTGGAGCTCGCCCCGTTTGACCTTTGATCGCAGCGAAGCCAATACGCTTGTCTTGAAGTTCGAGCCATTCCAGCGTGCGGAGGTCTGGCGATCGGCGAAGACGTACGATGTTGCCGGAGCAAAGATCACGGGGGTCGAGCTGGACCGCTCCGGCGAGACGTTGCGCCTGGCCACGGACAAGACCTGGAAGCCGGGCGACAAGGCGATGGTGCGTTACTCCGCGTTTCCCGATGGATCCCCATCCGGCCGGATGGCCGAATCGTCGTTCACCGTTACGCCGGGACGACCGGTGACCGAGGTCCCGCTGGTGGAATTTCTCTTTGGCGAGTTGCGCGAGCACATCGACACCAAGACATTCTTCCAGCACGACGATCTGGACAAGAACATCAAACCGGTCGCCGGCGAGAAATGGAAAGCCTTCAAAGGCACGGTCGAAGCGCTGGAAGGCAATCGCTGCATCGACCTGAATAAGCAGTATCGCAATCTCAATCTGGAGAACACCCTGGTCCACGCCTGCGTCTATGTGCATTCAGAGACGAACTGCAAAGTGCAGTTGTGGGTGTATGCCGACGACGGCTTGCAGATTCTCGTCAACGGAAAAGATGTCTATACGTCGCCGGAACCGTTCCAGAAAACGAAGATCCCGGATGTCGAGTTGCAAAAAGGCTGGAATACCCTGCTGCTGGGCATTACCCAAACGGCCGGCTTTTGGGGATTCTCTCTATCCGTGCGAAACGAACAGGGGGACGGTCCGCCCCTGGGCCTGCGGTACACGTCGGAATTGCCGATTGAAAAATGAGCCTTCTCAGGCGACAGAAATCGCGTCGTCGTACGGCAGCATTCGACCGTCGGCCGGCTCAGTGGTTGACGAGCCGACCGGCTGCGCGAGCCGGCTGCGCATTGCGGGCCGCGGCGACGGCCCCACGGGCAAGGCTCGCCCTGGTGTTTTGCCTCGCGGTTGCGGTGCCGGTCCCAGGCGCAGCGCGGCGCCGATCCCTTGCCGCGAGAGGCCAGCCTGATCGCTGATCTGAACAAAGACGGCTTCACCGCGCTGGTGCAGGGCGATCGCGACGATTGTTCCCTGTTCGCCGTCACCGGTGCGGCCGAGTTCGAAGTCGCCCGCCACGCCGCCGAGCCGCATCACCGGCTGTCGGAAGAGTATTTGATTTGGGCCGGCAACAAAGCCACCGGCCTGGCCGGCGATCAAGCCATGTTTTACAAGGCGGTCGACGGGCTCAATAAGCTGGGCATTTGTTCGGCCGAGCGCATGCCCTATGCGGGCAAGCCCGACCCGAATCGCAAACCTTCGCCCAAGGCCATTGCCGAGGCCCGCGAGTTTGCCGAGCGCTGGCAGGTCCATTGGATCAAACGCTGGTCGGTGGATTGTCCGCTGGGCGAACACCAGTTGCACGAAATCAAGCGGCGCTGGCCGACGGGCATCCCGTGGCCTGCGGCGTGCGCTGGCCGAAAAACTTGCAGGGCTACAAACTCTTGGACGTGCCCCCGGCGGACAAAGTGTTCGACGGGCACAGCATCATGCTGGTCGGCTACCAGGATGCCGGGGCGAAAAACGGGGATGGCATCTTGCGGTTTCGCAACAGCGACGGCACCGGCTGGGGAGAAAATGGCTACGGTATGATGTCCTATGCCTATGCCCGGGCGTACGCCAACGACGCAATTTGGCTGCGGCTGGGGCCACCGCAATCGGAAGTGCCGGCCGAGCGTTATGAGGCCGAAGCGATGGCCGTGTCGGCCCGGCAGCGCTGCTCGGCGAGTGGGCAGAAAATGCACGATTTCGGCGCCCCCATGTGGAGCGGCGGTGCCCAGCTTTTTTGCCGGGCCGAAAAGGGCGGGTTCGTGGAATTGGATTTCGCAGTCCGCTCGGCGGGCCGTTACAGGCTGCGCGTCTCTGGCCACCGCGGGTCCCGATTTCGGCAAAGTCCGCGCGATGCTCGACGGCCGCAATCTGCCGCCTGAATTCGACCTGTACTCCGGTCGCGTCAGTCCGGCCGGCTCGCTCGAACTGGGAACCCACGATTTCCCGGCCGGCCGTCACCGGCTGCGCTTCACGGCCGTGGCCAAGAACGCCGTGTCGACGAATTTCTTCTTCGGACTCGATGCCGTCGATCTCATCGCGGCGAAATGAGCCGCGTGGCCGCGCCCAGCCGTTCGAAGCAGCCGGCGATCGCATTGTAGGGTCCGCCGTGCGGACCATCTTTGTCAAACCGCCCGGCATCGCGGTGGGCGCGGGCACCTGGAAGGTTATGATTACGAGCGAGTAAGATTCCAACTGCTCGGTCGACCTGCGGACCGATGGCCGTCAGTGATATGCCGTGAAAGGTGTCCCAGAGATCCCCGGAAGGGGACGAGCGAGATGCAAAGGCTTGCGGCCGGTCTGATCATTCTTGCCTCGACCGTCTCGGTGGGCCGCGCCGACGATACGCCGGCACCGAACAAGTCGTCGGCCTTCGACGATGCTCCGGCACCGAACAAGTCGCCGATTTTTGACGCCTTGAAGAAGGAGCTGGCGGCGGCGCAAACGAAGCACGCCCGCCAACTCAAGCAGGCCCAGCAGGCGGTCGGCGAGGCGAAGACGGAAGCCCAGAAGCAGGAAGCGCAGAACAAGATCGACGAGCTCACTCAGGAGCGTCCCGGTCCGAAGTATGCCGCCCGGTTCCTGGAGTTCGCCCAGCAGAATCCCCAGGATCCGATGGCTTTCGCCGCCGCCATGATGGCCTTCAAGTTCAGCGCTCGGCCGGCGACCAAGGACAACACCCTCGGCCACGCGCTGGCCTGGCTCGAGGCCAATTACGCCGCCAGGCCGCAGATCAAGCAACTGGTGCGAATGCTCGAGGCCAGCAAAGCGCCCGCGGGCGAAGCGCTGCTGCGCGACGTGCTGGCCCACAATCCCGATCACCGCATTCAAGGCCACGCCTGCAAGGCGCTGCTGGCCGTGACGACGCGGACTGGAGAAAAAGAAAGCCTGAACAAACTGCTCAAGGGGAAATACGCCGATCTTTTCCCGGACCTGTCCGACGGCAAGCGGGCCCCCGAAATCGCCACCAAAAACATTCGCGGCCAGGACGTCAAGCTCAGCGATCTGCGGGGCAAAGTGGTCGTGCTCGACATTTGGGCCACCTGGTGCCCTCACTGCCGGGCCATGATCCCCGCGGAGCGTGAGATGGTCCAGCGTCTGAAAGGCAAGCCGTTCGTGCTGGTCAGCATCAGCATGGACGCCGACCGGCAGACATTGACCGACTTTCTTGCCAAGGAAGAGTTGCCCTGGCCGCAATGGTGGGTGGGCGAGAACAGCAACCTGGCCCAGGATTGGAACATCGAGTATTACCCCACCGTCTTCGTCCTCGACGCCAACGGCGTGATCCGGCATCAAGGCTTGGCCGGCGAAGACCTGGAAAAGGCCGTCACCGAGCTGCTCAAGAAGATGGCGGGCAAGAAGCGGAAGTGAGGCAAAGGGATCGCTGTATGGCCGACACGCCCCGCCAAGCCCCGCCGCCGCTGGTTCTTGTTTTCGCGACAAACGCTGTCCTTGGTGGTGGCGGCGAGTATTCCATATATAATGCAGCTTCCTGCGTTGCCGCCCGCCTGCGTTCGTTCAACCCACCCCGCCTGATTCCGTCATCACGAGAGTGCATCGCCGTGATGTTGTGTCCTCAATTGCCCACCAAGTTCCACGCGCCATGCGGCGCGCACACGGCATTGGCTCTTTGCCGGCCTGTGCGCCTGGCTGTCTTGGGCTCCGCAGGCCCCGGCCGCTGACCCGACGGCGGCGCCGGATCCGACGTCGCTCTATGCCGCGCAAATCCGGCCGCTGCTGAAAAAATACTGCCTGGATTGCCACTCCACGGAAAAGAAAAAGGGGGAGCTGGATTTACAACGCTTCGTTTCGGCTGCCGATCTGCGCAGCGATCTGGACGCCTGGCATAAGGTGGTCGAGATGCTCGACGACGGCCAGATGCCGCCGGAAGACGAATTGCAGCCCACGCCGGCCGAGCGAGATCGGCTCACCGGCTGGACGCGATCGTTCATCGATTTCGAAATCCGCGCCCGGGCCGGCGATCCGGGCCGAGTGGTGGTCCGCCGGCTCAGCAACGCCGAGTACAACTACACGATTCGCGATCTGACGGGCGTCGACCTCCAGCCAGGCGCGCCAGTTTCCCGCCGATGGCGCGGCGGGCGAGGGTTTTAGCAACGCGGGCGACGCATTGGTCATGTCGCCGACGCTGCTGGGCAAGTATCTGGCCGCTGCCAAAGAGGTTGCCGCTCATTTGGTGCTGTTGCCGGACGGACTGCGATTTTCGCCCGCCACGACGCCGCGCGACTGGACGAACGAGGTGCTCGCCGATTTGCGCGGGTTCTACAGCCAGGCATATCGCGGCCCGCAGGACGGGATGTTGGATTTCCAGCCGTACCTGGCGGCAACGATTCGCCATCGCGACGCACTGCGGGCCGGCAGCCTGACGCTGGCCGAGGTGGCAGCGCAGGAGAACTTGAACGCCCGGTATCTGAGCGCCTTTGTGGCTGACGCTGTCGGGCCAGGAACCGTCGCTCCCGCTGGACCGCATTCGCGCCGATTGGCGCGAGGCGGGGCCGGAGCAGGTCGAATCCATTGCGATGGAGATTCGCGTCTGGCAGGGGGCGCTTTGGAAGTTCGGTGTCGTCGGCAGTTATATGGCTCCCATTTGGCAGGAAGGCGCCGCGCCGAACCTGGCCGAGTCGTATACCGCCAAAGTGCGACCGCCCGGGCCGAACAACGTCACGTTTTATTTGGTCACTCGCTCTCTGAGCGGCAAGCAGGGCGGGCTGGCGACTTGGCAGCGGCCGCGGATCGAGGGCGGCCAGCAGCCGCCGCGGATGCTCAAAGAGATTGCCCAGGCCGCGGGTCCGTCTGCCGCGGGGCAAGCGCCGTTCTTTCGCCGGCAGACTTCGCCCGCTTCGGCACGCATCCGCAAGGCAAGCCGGTCGACGCAGACAGCCTGGTCGTTGCGGTGCCCTCGGTTATCGAAGTGCATTTGCCGGCTGAATTGCTCAAGGATCGCGAATTCGTCGTCGAGGGCCTGCTGGACCCGGACAGCGTCCGCACGGTGGCGCAATTCGAGGTGCTTTCCAGCCCGCCGAATGCGGGGCAGCGGCCGCCTCATTCGTTGCCGTCGGTGGCCAGCGCCGACCTGCGCCAGCTGGGGGCCGAGGCCCTGGCGGCGCAGTGCGACGTTTTTCGTCGCTGTTTTCCGATCTACCTGTTTTTTGGCAAGATCGTTCCCGACGACGAGATCATCTGCCTGCGGATGTACTTCCGCGAAGACGAACCGCTGGGTCGGTTGTTCTTGAGCGACGCCGAGCGGCAGCGGCTCGATCGGCTCTGGCTGCAATTGCGCTACGTGAGCCAGGAGCCGCTGGTCGAATTCAAGAACTACGAAACCTTCATGGGATTCGTTTCTCAGGACGGCAAGCAGTCGTACGACCACGTCGAACGGACCACGCGCGAGCCGGTTCGCCGCCGGGCGGAACAGTTCGCCGAGGAGCTGCCGGCCAGTTGGCCGAGTCACCTGGCGGCATTGACCGACTTTGCCGAGCGCGCCTTCCGGCGTCCGCTCGGCGGGGAAGAACGGCAAGGGCTCGCGCGGCTCTACGAAAAGCTGCGTGCCAAAGAGATGCCGCATGACGAAGCCCTGCGTACGGTGCTGGCCGGCATGCTGGTTTCGCCCTCGTTCCTATACCGCAACGAACAGCCGGCAGCGGGGCGATCAGTCCCGTCCGGTGTCAAATTGGGAACTGGCCAGCCGGCTCAGTTATTTCCTCTGGTCCAGCATGCCCGACGACGAACTGCGCCAGGCTCGCCGCGGGCGGAAAGCTGTCACGATCCGAAGGTGCTGGCGAGCGCAAGTGCGGCGGATGCTCAAGGACGAAGACTGCGCGGCCTGGCCATCGAGTTCGGCACGCAATGGATTCACGTGCGCGGCTTCGACGAACTCAAGGAGAAGAACGAAAAGCTGTTTCCCGACGTTCGACGCCAACCTGCGCAAGGCGATCTACGAGGAAGTCGATCCTGTTCTTCCAGGACCTGTTCCAGAGCGACCGCGCCGGTGACTGCAGATTCTCGACGCCGATTACACGTTCCTCAACGAGACGCTGGCCAAGCACTACGGCATCCCCGGCGTGACCGGCCCGCAGTGGCGGCGGGTCGAGGGCGTGAAGAAGTATGGCCGCGGCGGCATGCTGGGCCTTGGCGAGCGTGCAGGCCAAGCAAGCCGGGGCGTCGCGGACCAGTCCGGTGCTGCGCGGCAACTGGGTGGTGGAGACGCTGCTCGGCGAGAAGACTGCCGCGGCCGCCCGCCAATGTGCCGCGTCTGCCGGAAGAGAAAGGCGAACGGACGGCCTGACGATGCGGCAGCAGGTCGAGAAGCACGCCCAGGTCGCCGAGTGTGCCGTCTGCCATCAGCGGATCGACCCGTTCGGCTTCGCCCTGGAGAAGTACGACCCGATCGGCCGGCTGCGCGACAAGGACCTGCGGCGGCCGGCGATCGACGCCAAGGCCAAACTCAAGGACGGCACCGATTCGACGGCATCGACGGCCTGCGGCAGTATTTGCTGACGAAGAAGAGAGAGATGATCGTGCGGCTGTTCTGCCGGCAACTGCTCGGTTATGCTCTGGGACGCAGCGTCGCGCTGTCCGACCAGCCGTTGATCGACGCGATGTCGCGGAACTGAAAAAGAACGACGGCCGGTTCTCGACCGCCGTGCTGGTCATCGTGCGGAGCCAGCAGTTCTTGAATCATCGCGGCTTGGAAGCGACTAAAGAACCATAATAAGCCGAGCCCGTTGAATGTCCGCCAGCAGCGAAACCCGCACGCGAGCGGCCCGATTGCGGCGACCAAAATCGAAGGAACCGACATGCATAATCCCGCCGCCGCAAACAGAGGACGATCGCCCGGCGCACTTGCTCCGCGGCCTGGGCGTGACCATGGCGCTGCCCTGGCTGGAATCGCTGCCGGTCTGGGGCGACGAGCCGCCGAGGCGACCAGGCCTCGCGAGCCGCCGGTGCGTTTGGCCGTGCCTGTTCTCCGGCAACGGTTTTCACAGCAAGGAGTGGTGGGCACGCGGCGAAGGGCGCGCAGATGGAACTGGGCAAGGTGCTCGAGCCGCTGGCGCCGCTTAAGGAAAAGATGCTGTTCGTCCGCGGCCTCTACAACGCCGAGGCCGGCAACGGCGGCATCCACAGCTGCCAAGACCGGCAACCTGCTCACCGGCGCCCTCTGGCCAGGCGGCGGCGAAATCCGCTCCGGCATCAGCATGGACCAGCTCGTGGCGCAGACGGTCGGCGGCCAGACGAAGGTGCCGAGCCTGGTGCTCGGCTGCGAGCAGTCGATCGTCGGCGCTGCACAAAGACTACTCGATGATCTACAGCTCGCACATCTCGTGGAGCTCGCCGACGACGCCGACGCCGCTGGAACTCTACCCGGCCCTGGCCTTCGACCGCCTGTTCCGCGACGAGGTGGGCCGGGCGACAAAAGCGTGCTGGACGCCGTGCTCGACGAAGCCAAGGCTCTGCGCGACCAAGTCAGCCATTCGGACCGCCGCAAGCTCGACGAATATCTGTCGTCGCGTCCGCGAAGTCGAGCAGCGGATCGACCAGGCCGGCAAGCAAGGCACGACTGCAAGGCTGGCGGCCCACGCTCGACAAACCCAACATGCCGCGGCCCGCCGACGGCATTCCGCAGGACATCGACCAGCACATGCGGCTGATGTGCGACATCTTGGTCCTCGCCTTCCAGCACCGACACGACCCGCGTCTGCACGCTGAAGCTGAACAACGACCACTCCGTCGCTGCGTTTTCCGCATTTGGGCGTCGACTACATGATCCACCACCTGCTGTCGCACACCGACAACGCCGATTGGCTGAAAGTGAACCAGTTCTTCACCGCAGCAAGTCGCCTACATCGCCGACAAGCTCGACAAGATCCAAGAAGGCGAGCGGACGGCTGCTCGACAATTCGATGATCCTGTTCCTGTCGAGCATGCTGCACGGCAACCACGACTGCAGCCAGTTGCCGGTCGTGCTGCTCGGCGCGCGCCGGCGGCCAGATCCAGACGGGCCGTGTGCTGGACTACCTGGGCAAGCCGAACCGCAAGATGTGCAGCCTGTATCTGTCGCATGATGGACAAGATGGGCGTCCACCTCGAACGATTCGGCGATTCGAGCGAACGTCTGACCGAGATCTGAGTCCCCTGCGAGCCGCGCATTTCGCCACAGGCTAACGCCTCCGATTTGCTTGTGCCCCGCTTGCGGCCGCAATCCAGGAAACGGTCATGAGTCTCACCGCCTTGGGCAGCAAAGAAATCGCGCAGCGGCTGTTCCGGTTCGACAAGATCCACACTCCCTGGCAGGCCGATGCTACTTTTGGACAAGAACAACTCGATCAGTTCCACCGCGATGGGTTTGTGGCCATCGAGGGATTGTTCTCCGCCGCCGAAGTGCTGTCGGCACAGCAGGCGATCAGCCGCTTGATTGCCGCCGGCGCAGGCGACAACTTCGTGGTCGACGGCAATGTTCCGGCCAGTATCGCTACGGTCAGCCGCACAGCGGATAGCAGCGCTGCGGGCACTACCCAGATCTATCTGGAAGCGGCGGCCGGCGGCGGCGAGATTCCTCCCGATCGCCGTGAGCAATATGTTCGCAAGCTGCAATCCTTCGTCGACGCCGATCCGCACCTGGCGGCGATCTCCAACCAGCCGCGGTTCCGGCAGATCGTCGAGCGGATTGTCGGCGCGGAAACTCGCTTGATCCAGGACATGGCCCTGCTCAAACCGCCACACATCG
The DNA here is from genome assembly GCA_963699445.1 of uncultured Planctomycetia bacterium. Classification (GTDB taxonomy): domain Bacteria; phylum Planctomycetota; class Planctomycetia; order Pirellulales; family PALSA-1355; genus CAWCAX01. The sequence continues at coordinate 101,894 of CAVOTX010000005.1, read as the reverse complement.
GCCGCGAAAAACCCTGGCATCAGGACACGGCCTATTTCAATTGGGAGCCGCTCCAAGGGGTGCTGGGCACCTGGATCGCGCTCGATGCCGCGACGCCGGAAAACGGCTGCATGCACGTCATTCCCGGCAGCCATCGGGCCGGCCCGCAACCGCACTACCACGATCGCGATTGCCAGCTCCCCGATGAAGATGTGCAAGTCGAGCGCGATGTGATGGTGCCGCTTAAGCCGGGCGGGGCACTGCTGTTCAGCGGGTTGTTGCACCACGCCACGCCGCCCAATTTTTCTGCCGATCGGCGGCGAGCGCTGCAGTTTCACTATGCCTCGATTCACTGCCGGCAAATCGACGGCCAGCGCCACGCCCAGATGTTCTTCGACGGCCGGGGCTATGCCGGTTGCTCGCGGATGCTGACGGGACTCGAAAACCGGCCGATCACGACGAAGCCTTGAGCCCCAGAGAGGGTAGCGCTGGCGTATTGCCCGGCGCATCCGCCAAATCCTGTCGATCGTGCCGCCGATACGGCCGGCCTTTTTTCCTGCACATGAGCTAGACTTGCTCATGGAAGCGACGAAATGCCAGCCCAATGCCTGTCTACCAGAGTGGCCGCAGTCGGACCGTTGGCGCTCCTCGAGCCGAACCGCGGTGCGCTGGCCGCTATTCGTTCTCGCTCAAGACGCTGTTCTTGGTGGTGACCGTATTCGGGATTTGGCTGGGGTGGCAGACCAATCAGGTGCGCGAGCGCGCCCTGGTCATCAGGCTGGTCAACGAGGCCAATGGCGACTACTGCACCGAGAGCGACACCGCGGCCCCCGGTTGGCGCGATTCGCTGCTTGGCGATCGAAGCGTCAACCTCTTTTTTCTTCGCAGAAACACCCCGTCGCACCTGCGGGAACGCATCGCCGGAGCGTTTCCGGAAGCGACTATGCAGATCATGGACTGATCGGAGCTCCGCGGCGTCCGCATGCCCGGCGGCCTGGCAAAGAGGATCCGCGTAGCGGACCCGACAACGCTGTCGCGGGCTTGACGGCTAGCCGATGACGACCGCAGGCTGCCGCTCGGGCTTGGGTTCGGCCTTGCGAATCAACTCGCGCACGCGCCAGGGCACGTTGCCTTCGCCGAACAAGAAAAAGCCGACGGCCGCCGACAGCGGGTTCTCGTCGGACCAGCCGAAATGAATTTCCGGCGGCTTGCCGAACTGCGACAGCTCCAAGGCGATGGCCGCGATCACGTGGGCCACCGACGCGCAGCGCGCGACGCGAGATGATGAACCGCCCGTCCTCGTCCTTGATTTCCATCATCGGGCTGTGCTGAAACTCGCTCGGGTCGCCCAACTCGGCCTCGATGAAAACGATCGGCACCTCCGACGCCAGCCGGTGCCGCTGGCGGATTTGTGCTTCTTTCTCCTGCCAAATCACAAGCGACCGGGACGGTGCGGCACGAGCACCGGAAATCCCAGTCAGCTTCAGCGAATCCCAGAGAAATCGCGTCTGGATGTCGACTGAACTCAAATTCCTTGAACCGCAATTCCGTGCTGCGCCGCAGCCGCGAGCAAAACGAGGAAATGACGATCGCCAGGATAAACCAACTGGCGATCCGGATGCCGTCGGGACGCTCGATCATGTTGGCCACCGTCGTATAGATGAAAACCACCGTGATGGCAACGTACCCCACGGCATGCGCCGCAGCCAGAACCCGGCACGCGTCCGCCACAAGTCGATCACCGTCGCCACGGCAGCGCTGGACATCAGCACCAGCACGCCGGTCGCATAGGCGCCGCCCTGGGCGACGACGTCGGCGGAAAAGATCCAGGTCACCAGCAAATTGATGCTCGTGAACAGAATCACCAGCGGCTTGACGGCCCGCGCCCATTCGGGCGCCATGCCATAGTGCGGCAGGTATTGCGGCACCAGGTTCAACAGGCCGGCCATCGCGCTCATGCCGGCGAAACGTCAGGATCACGACGGTGCTCAAGTCGTAGATCGTGCCGAACCATTCGCCGAACAGCGGGTTGATCAGATCGGCGCCCTCGCCGTGAGCCAGAAATGCCAACGCGCGATTGGCGGCCGGCGCCCGGCTCGCGCAGGTCCGTCGGGCGAAATCAACGTGGCCGTGACCATGGCCGAGCCGAGCAGGCCCAGCGACATGATGACGGCGGCCGTGGCCAGCAGTCGCCGGGTATTGCGAATGCGGACGGCCGGTCGTTGCGGATCATCGCCGGGCGCACCCTGAATCAGCGGCATCACGGCGACGCCGGTCTCGAAGCCGCTCAAGCCCAGCGCCAGCTTGGGAAAGTAAAGCACGCTCAAGAGCAGCATCATTCCCCACCCGTGGTTTTCCGGCGTGGCGGATTCCAAGTACCAATTGCCGCTGGACCAGGTTGAGATACCACGCCTGAAGTCTGTCCGGATGGGCAACCAGATACACCAGCGCCGCTGCCGATCACGAATAGATTCAGCAACAGGTACACGGCGACAATAACGACTGCCAGCCCGATCACTTCCTTGAAGCCGCGCATGAAGCTGGCGCCCAGGAAAAGCAACAAGACCATGGTCACGGTGATACGCTGCCGATCCTCGGTCCAGGCAGACACAAAGTCGGGTACGTGCCGCCAGGCCGGATTGTGCAACAGATGCTCCGCGGCATCGGCCGCCGAAAGCGTCATCGTGATCACGAAGTCCGTGGCCGCAAAGCCCAACAGGGAGAGCATCATGGCCTTGCCCCACCAACCGCGGGCCAGCCGCTCCAGCATCGCGATCGAACCTTGCCCGTGGGGCGAGCGTTGGGCCACGTGATTGTAGACCGGCAAGGCGCCCGAGTAGCGTAACCGCCACCAGAACCACCGTGGCCAGCGGCGCCAGCACGCCGGCGGCTGCAAAGGCGATCGAGGGCTGATAGCCAAGCGTGCTGAAATAGTCCACACCCGTTAAACACATTACCCACAGCCAGAAGCTGCGCGGGTGGTGCCCGGCTTCGAGAGGCTCGCGTCCAATGTCGGGCACGTGAGAAAACTCTGCGGCCGGCGCAGGGGCGCAGGCGGCTCCTGGTTCGGAGCGCACGCCGATGCAATCGCCTGGGGTCGATCGCCCATTTGTCCAACCCTCTATTTTGCCGCCGCCAAGATCGGCGCCGGAAAACCAGGTGAGCGGCGGGGAGAAGCGAATCGAATATGTCATAAACCCTCGACTTGGGCAAACCGAAGTCTACCCAAGCCGAGGGCCGTCCTTCTGGCTAGCGGTAGCCAGAGTCTCGATTCAGCGTGCGGCGCCGGTGGGCCTGCGCACACTTGACGGGTTGCTACAGAACGTCCGTAACACCCGGGCAATCAGGAAAGGCCTCCCGGGCGTCCGGCCGACGTGATCTCGTACTCGGGGTATGCCGAGATCCCGTGCTCGAACAGGTCGAGGCCGTGCAATCCACCTTCCTTGGTGACGCGCAGGTGTCCGGTCGCGTTGACCGCGAACATGACGACCAGCGACACCCCGAACGTTGCCAAGGTGATGATCACGCCGCCGATCGCCTGAGCGGTGAGCACTTGCGTGCCGCCGCCGTAGAACAGTCCCGACAAGGGGGCCGAGTTATCGGGAGCCACCGATCCACTGGCGCCGTATTGTCCGCAAGCGAACAAGCCCAGCGACAGAGTTCCCCAGATGCCGTTAAAACCGTGAACGGGCACAGCGCCGATCGGGTCGTCGATCCGCAGGTATTCGAGCAGTTCGACGCCCAGATAGACCAAGACGCCGGCAACCGTGCCGATCGCAATCGAGCCCGTGGGACTGACCCAATAGCAAGGGCAAGTAATGGCCACCAACCCGGCCAGGAAGCCGTTGACGGTGAAGCTCACATCCCACTTTTTGCTGGGAATGTAGGCGCCAAACATGGCTGCCAATCCGCCCGCGCAGGCGGCCAACGTCGTATTGGCGGCTACCCGTCCGGTGCCCTCGTAATCCATTGCCGAGAGCGTGCTGCCAGGATTGAATCCGTACCAGCCGAACCAGAGCAGCAAGCCACCGCAAGCCGCGATCGTCAAGTCGTGGGGCAGCATCGGACCACCGCCGTCGCGCTTGAACTTACGGCCCAGACGCGGGCCCAAGACGATGGCTCCGGCCAACGCCACAAACCCGCCAATCGTGTGGACCACGGTCGAGCCGGCAAAATCGTGAAATCCCATTCCCAATGCGGGCAGGAAATTGCCTTCGGTTCCCATGGTCGCCAGGAAGCCATCCGGTCCCCAAGCCCAGTGCCCGATGATCGGATAGATGAATCCCGAGACGGCGAAGCTATAGAGCAGATCGCCGACGAATCCCGTGCGGCCGATCATCGCGCCCGAGGTGATCGTGGAGCACGTGTCGGCGAACGCAAACTGGAACAGCCAGAAAGCCAGGAATGCGACGCCAGACGATTCGTATCTGGTCGGCGTCCTCTGCAGGAAGCGCCCGTGCTGGCCGATCAGCCCATTGCCCTGGCTGAACATGAAGCGGGAAGCCAAAGGCGTCGAACAAAGTACCGCGCAGGCGGCCGGGGATTGAACCGGCGTTTTGAGTGCGGGAGCTGCTCGGATTGGCAGAGGCATGCGTGCATGGTAATTCGTCTAATGTTGCCCTCATCTTGCGCATATCGCGAGGCTTGCCGCTAGCACAGTCTCTTCCAAGAGGCTGCGATTTATGACGTAAGATCATTAATGACAATTGGTTGCGAACATTTTTCCCTACGCTTGCCAGCAAGGCACAATCTTTGCTGGTGGCGTAGTCGCGCAAATTGCAAGCAGCGGTTGTGATGATTTTGCGATTTGCAACGTACCGCCTGTGAGCGGTGGTCCACGTCCTTCTAGCAAGCGGAGAGTTTCTATGGAAAGTCGATCGGGGTGCGCGCGCACGCGCTGGGGATGGCAAAGCCATTGCTGTCGATTGGGACTCATGGCGGGGGCTTTGGCCTTGAGCCTGAGTTGGGTCAGCCTTCTATCCGCCCAAGACCCACCGGAGGAGCCTGCGGCCACTGAGCCTGCGGCGACCGAACCCGCGGCCACCGAGCCGGCGGCGCCGGCAGAACCTGCGGCTGCGCCCGCGGCGAACGAAGCGCCCTTGTGGATGCAAGGCGTCAACGACAAGGGCGAACCGGCCACCGACCCGATCGGTGCCAACATGGGCGCCGGCGCAGTCCCGGCCTTGGACGGCAAGGGAGATATCCCGTCCAAGATGACCAGTGAGGACCTCTACGGTCGCATTGCTCACAACTGGTTCTCGATCAACTTCGTCTGGACATTGGTCACCGGCTTTTTGGTCATGTTCATGCAGGCCGGTTTTGCCTGCGTCGAGACGGGGCTATGCCGGGCGAAAAATTCGTCGCACACGTTCGCCATGAATTTGATGGTCTACCCGTTAGGTTGCTTTGCATTCTATATGTATGGCTTCGCGCTGGGTTGGGGCAACTGGTGGAGTGGCCCGGTCCCGCCCGGTTATGTCGCGACATTGGGTCCGGGTTTGACCTGTCTCAATTCCGGCATCGGAATCGGCCCTGCCACGGATGCTGTGACGGGAGCCGCGACGGGAGCCTATACCTGGGGTCTTTTGGGCACCAAGGGCTTTTTCCTGCTGGGCGTCAACGACGCCAGCGTGATGGCCCTGTTCTTCTTCATGATGGTGTTCTTCGACACCACGGCCACGATTCCCACCGGCACGATGGCCGAGCGTTGGGCTTGGAAAAACTTCTGCCTCTACGGCCTCTGGGTCGCTCTGCCCTATTGCATTTATGCCAACTGGGTGTGGGGCGGCGGCTGGCTGGCTCAACTCGGCGTCAACAAGGGGTTGGGACACGGCGGCGTGGACTTCGCCGGCTCCGGTGTCGTGCATGCGATGGGCGGAATCATCGCCTTGACTGGCGGAATGATCATCGGCCCGCGCATCGGCAAGTACGTGAACGGCAAGCCGCGGGCGATTCCGGGGCACAGCGTTCCGATGGTCTGCGTGGGCACGTTCATTCTGGCCTTCGGTTGGTTCGGGTTCAATCCGGGTTCGACCCTGGCCGGCACCGACTTACGAATCTCGTTCATCGTCACCAACACGATGCTCGCCGGCACCACCGCCTGTTTGGCGTGCATGTTCTGGCTGATGTTCATCAAAGGCCTGAAGCCGGATCCCACGATGATGTGCAACGGCATGCTGGCCGGGCTGGTGGCCATCACCGCACCTTGCGCCTTCGTGAATACCTCGGGCGCCGCCATCATTGGCGCCATTGCCGGCGTGCTGGTGGTCGAATCGGTCTTCTTCTTCGATAAGATGGGCGTGGACGACGTCGTGGGCGCCATTTCGGTCCACGGCACCAACGGACTCTGGGGAGTGATCTCCGTGGGCCTGTTCGCCACCGGCGAATACGGAGCCGGCTGGAACGGCGTGGACCGCTTCGCCGCCCTGGACGAGGCGGCCAAGGCCGAGTGGGTCAAGAAGGTGGGGGTCGCTTACGATGGCGTCCGCGGTGCGTTCTACGGTGACTCCTCGCAGCTTGTCGCTCAACTGCTCAATTGCGCCGCGGTGATTGTCGTGGGCGTTGTCGTCTCGGGTATCTGCTTCAAGCTCAGCGGACTGATTTGCCCGATTCGGGTCAGCCGCGAAACGGAGTTGGAAGGCCTCGACGGACCCGAAATGGGGACTCTGGGCTATCCGGACTTCGAGCTCAAGGGAACTTCCCTGGACGCCTGACGCTAAATGGGCGATTGCCCGCCCTGGCGGGAATTACCTGATGGCTTCTTGCAGCAACCCTTTCCGGCAGCCGAGCGCTGCCGGAAAGGGCCTGCTTCAAGCCGGCACTGCGAAGAATTGGTCCACAGCAACAAACGGAGCGCTGCAAAAGCGTAGACCGAGACCGCTGGCGGTGCGCTTGCCGGTGGGAGAGCACGCTTTGCCCGGCGGTTCTATTTGGAAAATCCGCCAGCGAGGCCGAAACCATTTCCAACAAAATGCGAGCGAATCCCGCGCCCGACGCGATTCGCACAGGAACTCTGGCTTCCGCAAGCCAGAAGGACGCCTCCGGCTTGGGTGGGGCTGGTCTCTGCTCAAGTCGGAGGTTTTATTCTGGCGGGCGGCGCATGCGCGCGATGGGGCCGTCATGAACCGGCTCGAGGAACGTCTTGACGGATCGAGACGTCGAGGAACCGCTGATGAACACGAACCGGTGCGGTTGCGTTCCCAGCCCGGCTGCCGCTTTCGTGCCTGTTCGTATATCATTGTGGCCAGGGCCTCCCTTCTTGCCTCCACTGCGGCTTTACGGTTTGCCGCCTGGCGATTCGCCGTCTGTCAACCGTTTTCTTCCTAGGACTGACCGGCCGAGGGCGTCTTAGAACGGACCTTTTCTCTCACCGCCACTGTCAGCGTCAGATCGACTTCGTTTCGCCCGTCGCGAGGGTTCCATGAACCAGGCTCATTCCGACAAGCCGGTAATCGTAGCCTTGGCCGTGCTGATCGTGGCCTATGCCGTCGCGCTGGCATTCGGCTGGACGCATCACCTGGAATTGGCCGAGGCCGAGGCGACCGAGACCCCGCATTTCTGGGCCGTGCTGCCATTCATGGGCCTGCTCGCGGCAATCGCGGTGCTGCCGCTGATGGAAGGAGCTGCCCATTGGTGGGAGCACAACCTGAACAAGTTCTACGTGGCCGCGAATCTGGCCCTGATCACGCTGGTTTACCTGGCCTTTCTGCATCCGTCGGCCAGCCTGGGCTTTGCCACGCACACGCTGCTGCACACGGTTGTCAGCGAATATATCCCGTTCATCATCCTGTTGTTCAGCCTGTACACGATCAGCGGCGGCATTCGCATTGCCGGGGACTTGCCGGCCCACTCACTGACGAACGTGGCCTTCTTATCGGTCGGGGCGCTGCTGGCCAGTTTCATCGGCACGACCGGCGCAGCCATGCTGATGGTGCGGCCGCTGCTGGAAACGAACCGCGAGCGCAAGCACGTCGCCCACACCGTCGTGTTTTTCATCTTCATCGTTTGCAACTGCGGGGGCTTGCTGCTGCCGTTGGGCGATCCGCCCCTGTTCTTGGGCTATCTGAATGGCGTCGATTTCCTCTGGACGCTCAACCTCTGGAAAAGCTGGTTATTCGTCAACGGCACGCTGCTGGCGGTGTATTTCCTCTGGGACCACTTTTACTCCTATCCGCGCGAAGGCCCGCGCGACATCCGCACGGACGAAACTCGCGTTCACGCCCTGAAGTTTGCCGGCGTCTGGCCCAACGCCCCGTTGCTACTGGGCGTGATCCTGGCGGTCGCGCTGTTGGATCCGGCCAAGGTCTTCCCGGGCACTTCCTGGCACCCGTGGTTTTACCTGCGCGAAACGACCATGCTGGCCTTGGCGTTGGGATCGCTGACGATCGGTCCGCACCACGTCCGCCGCTCGAATTCGTTCGATTACCTGGCGATCACGGAAGTGGCCGTGCTGTTCATCGGCATTTTCATCAGCATGCGGCCCGCGCTCGACCTGCTCAAACTGCGCGGGGCGGAGTTCGGCCTCGATTCGCCGGCCAAGTATTTTTGGGCCTCGGGCTCGCTGTCGTCGGTGCTCGACAATGCGCCGACGTACCTTGTTTTTTTCGAGGCGGCCCAGGCCGAAACCGCCAAGAGCTGGGGGGACGCGGCCAAGATGGCCGGCGTGGCCGTGCCGCTGTTGGTCGGCGTCAGCCTGGGCTCGGTCTGCATGGGAGCAATGACCTATATCGGCAACGGGCCGAACTTCATGGTCAAGAGCATCGCCGAAAAGGCCGGGGTCGCGATGCCCAGCTTTTTCACCTACATGATTTACAGCTTCACCGTGCTGCTGCCGATCCTGGCGCTGAACCTTTGGCTGTTCATGTAGCCGGGACACGGCTCCCGTTGATCCAGGCGGGACGCTCAACGGCCCTCTGACTCACCCTCACGATTCCGGCGACAGTTTCTTTCCGGCAAAGCTTGCTGTTGCGCAGGGAGGAACTAAACTGACCAATTGCTCACTCCCTGGGGTGACCACGGTTTTCACGTGCGGCGCCGGTTGGGCGGGAAAGAACTGCGTTGATGCGTGTCGTGCACATTCGAGAACACGTCTTCATCCTGTTCGACGCTGTGCCGCCCACAGGCTTGTGTCATTCCGACACCTTGACTCTCGTCAAGTGCGTCGGAGAAAGCAATCCATGCCCATGAAGAAGCGTCGGCCGGCCGCCAAGCCTTCCCAGGCATTGCGCCGGAATTCGTCGTGGCTGAGGATTGCTCACAGGGCATTCGAATCGCTGGAAGATAGGCGCATGCTGGCCCCACTTCCCACGGTCTCGCTGGCCACGGCCACGCAAACGGTCAATGAGGACGGCAGCACTTTTACGGTGACCGTGAATCTCTCGGCCGCTTCGAGTGTGGACACGACGGTGCCGTTTACGCTCAGCGGCACGGCCGCGGATGGCGTGAATTACAGCAACCTGACGGCCAGCCCGATCGTGATCCCGGCCGGCCAGACCAGCGCCACGATCACCGGCACGCTGACCAACGACGGCCAGTTCTTGTCAACCACACAGCAGCAATGGGATGGCTACGGCGCCAACGCCCAGCATACGGCCGATTCGGTCGTCGCATCCCAACCGCTGCAGAGCATCCATTGGCAAACGGTCATCGACGGCGGGTATACGTCGACCTACGGCCAATACGCCCACTATGGCTCGCCGATGATCACGGCCAATAACACGGTCATCGCGCCGGAGCGAACAACCAGCGGCGGCTGGCAGATTCAAGCCATCAACGGCGCCACCGGCACTTTGCTCTGGACACAGTCTTCCGACTACAACAACTCGAGCATCAATTATGGCTGGCTGCCCGCCTATCAACCCACGATCGCGGGCACGGGCGCCTCGACCGAGGTTTACTACCAAGGCCTCGGCGGCACGGTGTACGAACGGGGCGACCTCGACACGCCCGGCGCCGTCACGCCTACGCAGATCGTGCTGCCCGGCTACAACGCCGGCACCGCAACCGCGTTCGACAACAACGTCGTCATCAACACGCCCTTGACGGCCGATTCCGCGGGCGATGTTTATTTCGGCTATACGGTGGCCAACCCCGCGGCGGTGGGCGGATTACAAGGCGGGATCGCCGAGATCCAAGCCGGCACGCAAACCGTCACCATTCAGACCGCGTATGGCGCGGCGGAACCGGCTGCCGCGCCGTCGATGGGCGTGGCCACGGCCGTCGGCGGCAGCACGGCCAACCTGGTGTACTTCGCCATGGCAGGCGGCGATCTGATGTCGTTTGACACCACCAACTCGTTAGCGCTTGTGAATTCGGTCGCGGTGCCGGGGGGCTTCGAAGACCTCTCGACCGCCGCGCCGACGGTCGGTCCGGACGGCAACGTCTATATGGGCAACCTGAATCCGAATCCCTACGATCGCGGCACGATGTATCAATATTCACCCAACCTGACGCAAACCGCCTTTCAAGCCGCGACGCCGGGCGGCTTTGGCTGGGACGACACGATGTCGATCGTGCCGCTGTCGATGGTGCCCTGGTATCAACCCACCGACGGATCGACCTACCTGTTGTTCTCGAAATATAACGGTTATGCGTCGCAGGGAGGCGGCCCAAACTACGTCGCGATTCTCGATCCGAACGCACAGCAGTACGATGCGGTTTCTGGTCGCTACGAAATGAAAGTCGTGGCCGAAATCGCCTCGCCGAATGGAGACGAGTGGTGCATCAACTCCGGCGTGGTCGACCCGCAAACCGATTCCGTCCTGGTCAACAACGAGGATGGCCACTTATATAGCTGGGATCTGGGCGGGTCGGCCGCCGCCGCCTCGTCCCCCGCGGCACTGACCCAGTCGTTCGAGTTGTTCAATGGCTCGACCACCCAGCCATACACGTCGACCGAAATCGGCCCCGACGGCGCCGTCTACGCCAGCACTCAAGGACAACTCTATGCGATTGGCGCCCTCCCGCCGTCCTCACCGAGCACGACTCTAACGGTGACCCTGGGCACGCCCACGAACGCCGCATTGGGCGACATCACCAGCGACACGGTCACAATCGACGCGCAGCCGACGGTCTCGCTGGCCGACGTCACCCAGATGGTCAACGAGAACGGCGGCACGTTCAGCGTCACCGTGAATCTCTCGGCCACGTCGAGTCATGCTACGACCGTGCCATTCACGCTGGGCGGCACGGCCACGGGTGGCGTGAATTATTCTGGCGTCACAGCCAGCCCGATTGTGATTCCGGCCGGTCAGACCAGCGCCACCATCACCGGCACGCTGCTCGACGACGGCCTGTACGATCCGACGAACGCTACTTTGATGGTGACTTTGGGCACGCCCACCAATGCCGCACTGGGCGCAATCACCAGCGACACCGTTACGATCGTCGAAAGCGATCCGGAGCCGACGGTCTCGCTGGCCACGGCCACTCAGACGGTCAACGAGAACGGCGGCGCGTTCAGTGTGACGGTCAATCTCTCGGCCGCTTCGGGCGTGGACACGACGGTGCCGTTTACGCTGGGTGGCACGGCCGCCACGGGCGTGAATTATTCCGCTGTAACAGCCAGCCCGATCGTGATCCCGGCCGGCCAGACCAGCGCCACGATCACCGGCACGCTGCTCGACGACGGCCTGTACATGCCAACCGATGCGACTTTGATCGTGACGCTGGATACGCCCACGAATGCCACGCTGGGCACAACCACCAGCGACACGCTCACGATCGTCGAAAGCGATCCGGAGCCCACCGTTTCGCTGGCCACGGCCACTCAGACTGTCAACGAGAACGGCGGCACATTCAGCGTAACGGTCAATCTCTCGGCCGCTTCGGGCGTGGACACGACGGTGCCGTTTACGCTGGGCGGTTCGGCCGCGAGTGGCGTGAATTATTCCGCTGTAACAGCCAGCCCGATCGTGATCCCGGCCGGCCAGACCAGCGCCACGATCACCGGCACGCTGCTCGACGACGGCCTGTACATGCCAACCAATGCGACTTTGATCGTGACGCTGGATACGCCCACGAATGCCACGCTGGGCACAACCACCAGCGACACGCTCACGATCGTCGAAAGCGATCCGGAGCCGACGGTCTCGCTGGCCACTGCCACTCAGACAGTCAACGAGAACGGCGGCACGTTCAGCGTGACGGTCAATCTCTCGGCCGCTTCGGGCGTGGACACGACGGTGCCGTTTACGCTGGGTGGCACGGCCGCCGGTGGCCTGAATTACAGCAACGTGACGGCCAGTCCGATCGTGATTCCGGCCGGTCAGACCAGCGCCACCATCACCGGCACGCTGCTCGACGACGGCCTGTACGTGCCAACCAATGCGACTTTGATCGTGACGCTGGGTACGCCCACGAATGCCACACCGGGCGCAATCACCAGCGACACCGTTTCGATCGTCGAGAGCGATCCGGAGCCGACGGTCTCGCTGGCCACTGCCACCCAGACGGTCGACGACATCGGGGGCACGTTCAGCGTGACGGTCAATCTTTCGGCTGCTTCGGGCGTGGACACGACGGTGCCGTTTACACTGGGCGGCACGGCCGCCAGTGGCGTGGATTATTCCGGCGTAACAGCCAGCCCGATTGTGATCCCGGCCGGTCAGACCAGCGCCACCATCACCGGCACGTTGCTGGACAACGGTCTGTATGAGCCGACCAACACGACCCTGACGGTGACGCTGGGCTGCGCCGACCGGCGCCACGCTGGGCGCGATCACCAGCGACACGGTCACGATCGTCAACACCAATTTGCCCTTGACCGCGGCCATCGCAGCGGTGCCAAGTCCGCGCAACACGGCGGTCGCCTCGATGACGATCTCGTTTACGCGCGCCGGTCAGCGGGTTTGCCTTGAGCGACTTGCAGCTCAGCTTCAATGGCGGCCCAAATTCGCTCACCAGCTCCCAGGCGCTGACCACCGCCGACAACACGACTTGGACCCTTGGAAACCTGGCGGGCACGACCGCCGCCAGCGGAAACTATGTCCTGCTGTTGTCCGGCGCCGGCATCCAGGACGGCTTCGGCAATGTCTTGGCCGCCAGCGTCAGCACCGATTTCACGGTCAACACGGTCGCGCCCACGGCGGCCATTACGCCGGTTTCCCCCAATCCGCGCAACACTGCGGTCGACACAATGACGATCACGTTCAGCGAGCCGGTCAGCGGGTTCGCCCTGAGTAACTTGCAGCTCACGCTGAGCGGCGGCGCGAACTTGCTCACCAGCGCCCAGACGCTGACCACCGCCGATAACACAACTTGGACTCTCGGAAACCTGGCCGGCCTGACCGCGGCCAGCGGCAGTTACACCCTGACTTTGTCTCCCACGGGCATTGTCGATGCGGCCGGCAATGCCCAACTCGCCGGTGCCCTCAGCACGTTTGCGCTGCACGCCTGGCAGAACACGTCCAACCCTCTCGACGTCAACGACGACGGGAAGATAACGCCCATCGACGCGCTACTCGTCATCAACTACCTCAATCAACACGGTTCCGGCCCGCTGCCGTCCACCTACACCGGACCTTATTATCTGGACGTGAACGGCGACAACGCGGTGACACCGCTCGACGCTCTGGCGGTCATCAATTACCTGAACGCCAACCTCGCCCCGGCAGTCGTGGGTAGCACCGTCGTTAGCGACGCGGCGGCCAGCGCGGCCGTGGGCGGCGGCGCAGCCGAGGGCAGCGGGCGGTTCAGCGATGAGATTGCGGCGGCGGGAATCTCTTTCAGTGCGTCATCGACCTCGATCGCCAGCGGTCCGAACGGCAGCCTCCTTGCCCGGTCCGGCGGCGGAGTTGCTATTGTCCAACCGCAAATTGCCGCCGCCGTCGGACCTGCTTCGGTTTTGACGTCGGCCACCGGAACTTTGCCAGCGAATCGGTCCCACCTGGATGCGTACTTTGCCGGCAGCAGCCGCGGCGGGACGGACCCGACATTGCAGGCCGATGCTGTCGACGCCGCTGTTGCCGATCCGTTGGATTGGGCGGCGTAACGTCGGGTGCGTGTTCGATCGCGTTTGTCTTCGGGCAATGCGACCAACCGAAACACAGACGCCAGTCGCGAAGGCCTTTCAGTCTGGATAAAATGTGCGTGAGCCTGACCATCGTGCTGGCGGCCCTGATCTTTCTCATGGTCGTGGCCTATCGCGGCTATAGCGTCATTCTGTTCGCCCCCGTCGCCGCGCTGGGTGCGGTGCTGCTCACCGCCCCCGATCTGGTCGCACCCGTTTTCACCGGCCTGTACATGGACAAGCTGGTGGGGTTCCTCAAGCTTTACTTCCCGGTCTTTGTGCTCGGCGCGGTGTTCGGCAAGATGATCGAGCTGTCCGGTTTCTCTCGCTCCATCGCATCCTCGGTCATTCGCCTGATCGGCGGCCAGCGGACCATTTTGGCAATCGTCGCCGTCTGTGCTCTGTTGACCTACGGAGGCGTGTCGCTGTTCGTGGTGGTATTCGCGGTCTATCCGTTCGCCGCCGACTTGTTCCGGCGGGGCAACATTCCCAAGCGATTGATCCCCGGCACGATCGCGCTCGGCGCCTTCAGCTTCACCATGGATTGCCTGCCCGGGTCGCCCCAGATCCAGAACATCATCCCGATTGCCTTTTTCAAGACCAACCTCTACGCCGCGCCGTGGCTCGGCAGCATCGGGGCCGTGTTCATCCTGACGGCCGGTTTGCTCTACCTGAATTGGCGTCGGCGCCGGGCTGACGCGGCCGGCGAGGGCTACGGCACGAACCACCTCAACGAGCCCCAGCCGCATCCGGACGAGCGCCTGGTCAATCCGCTGGTCGCCGTCTTGCCGCTGGTTCTGGTGGGCATTACAAACAAAGCGCTGGCCGTCACGATTCCGCTGCTCTACGGCGACTCTCATTCCTTTCAGCCGGCCGCGCCTGGCGACCATGCCGGTCGTGCACGATGTCTCCAAGATCGCAGCCATCTGGGCCGTCCAGGGAGCACTGCTCGTCGGCAGCCTGACCGTTCTCGTGCTGGCTTGGAAGCCGATGGCACGGCCGGTTTGCCGAAGGCTCCAAGCAGGCTGTCGCCGGGGCCCTTTTGGCGTCGGCAAACACGGCCTCGGAATACGGCTTTGGGGCGGTCATCGCATCGCTGCCCGGATTCCAGGTGATCGCCGACGCCCTGAAGCAGATCTCCGACCCGCTGGTCAACGAAGCCGTAACCGTCACCGCGCTGGCCGGCATCACCGGCTCGGCGTCCGGCGGTCTGAGCATTGCCCTGGCCGCGCTGTCGGAGACGTTCATTCACAACGCCCAGGCCGCCGGCATTCCGATGGAGGTGCTGCACCGCGTAGCGGCGATGGCCAGTGGCGGCATGGACACGCTACCGCACAACGGTGCCGTGATCACGCTGCTGACGGTCACCGGCCTGACGCACCGCCAGTCGTACCCGGACATTTTTGCAGTCACCCTCATCAAGACAGCAGCCGTGTTCGTGGTGATTGCCGTTTACCGCTTGACCGGCATCGTGTGAGCCCGGCCGAGCCTGCGCGGCGGTTGCGATGCCTCCTGACCGCCGCTGGTTCCGTCAGCCCGCCGGTCGGATAGAATGGCGGGCAGAAGCCCCGAACGATCCGGCCCACGCCACGACCCGAGCGCGCTGCTCGCCGACGACGCACAGGAGAAGTTGCCAACATGAAAACCATGCTTGTCACGGCGGTTCTGCTTTGGGCCTTGCCGGCCCTCGCGGCCGATCCCCAGGTCCGCCGCGACCTGCCCTACGCCGAGCCAGGCGGCGAAAAGCAAACGCTCGATGTCTATGCTCCGACCGACGGCAAGAATCACCCGATCGTCGTTCTGGATTCATGGCGGCGGCTGGATGCAAGGCGACAAGAAGGACGTGAAGCTCAAGCCCCAGGCATTTGTGGACAAGGGCTTCGTTTTCGTTTCGACGAATTACCGTTTGTTCCCCGAGTGACGATCAAGGAGATTGCCCAGGACGTGGCCAAGGCCATCCGCTGGACGCACGATCATGCCAAGCCGAGTTCGGCGGCGATCCCGGACACGATCTTCGTGATGGGGCATTCGGCCGGTGCGCAACTGGCCGCCCTGGTTTGCACCGACGACAGCTACCTGAAGGCCGAGGGACTGCCGCTGTCGATCATCAAGGGCTGCGTCCCGGTCGACGGCGACACCTACGATGTGCCGCTGCAGATCGCCAGCGTCGAGCAAAAGCGGGGCGATCGCTACAAAGGAAGCATTCGGCGACGAGCAAAGCCAGAAGGACTTGTCGCCGGCCACGCACGTCGCCAAAGACAAGGGCATTCCGCCGTTCCTGATTTTGCACGTTGCCGATCATCCCGAAACCGAGCCGCAGTCCCTGTGGCTCGTCAAGCTCCTGCAAGCAGCCGGGGTGCCGGCCAAGGCGTATCCTGCCCAGGGTTCGGAGCACGACAAGCTCAACGACGGACTGGGCCTGCCCGACGACAAGCCGACGCAGGCGTTGTGGGAGTTCCTCGACGGGGCGCTGAAGAAGTGAGTCGCCCAGAGAGACACGCTCCAGGGCATTCGGGTCTAAGAAGGAAGCGGAGGTGCCGCGCTTTCGGCTGTGGAACCAACGACAAAGCCGCCCGAGGTTCCAGCGGAATCTCGCAGGGTCGTGTACGAGCATTCGCAGCCAGAGCCGACTTACAACCGCTCTTTGATCGACCTTAGCTTGGCGATCAACTGCTCGGCGTGGAGCAAGCCGCCGACCTTCGTGACGAACTCGAACGCCGAATCCAAAGCGGCATGGGCGGCGTGCGGGGCCGCTACCTTGGCGGCTTTCTTGCCGGGCTTCCGCCCCGGTTTGCCTTTGGCCTTCCCGGACTTTTTCTTCAGGGCCGCTTTGACATTGTAGACCAGGGCGGGAGTCACCCCGACCGCCTTGGCAATCTCGGCAGCGGACTTTTCGGGTGTGGCTTTTAGCGCTTCGCGGATCGCAGCAGATTTGTTGGTCTTGGCTTTGGCTTTCGCCATTTCGATCACCCGGACTTGGTTTGTGGTTCGTTGTCTATCGCTCGCTTCTACGATAGTTCGACCACAAACCAATTCCTAGCAGCCGCCACATCCGGCTGGGCGATTGAGCGCCCAGAAGCCGGACTGGCAGTTCAATGAACAACTACAGACGAGACAGCGGGTTACGGCCCCGCCGGCACGCTCGCTTCGCCCGGGTTTGCTCGCTCCAGCGGACTCTTATCGGCACTGCTGGGCAGCGGACCGCTCGCGCCGCGCCCGTCCCTGAATTCACGGACGGCCCACGGTAGCCGCTCTCGTAGCGCGGCGTGTTTGAAAAGCGGCGAGTCGTCCCATTGTTCGCGGCTGTCGCGGCCGGGACAGGAAACAGATTCCAGCGGTTATTGTTCCAAAACGACCAGCGATTGTTCGGGTGGTAGTACCACCAGCGGTTGTCGTGCCAACGATAGCGCCATGCGTTCGAGTTGACATTCGCTTGCACTCCGGCGGCGGGCACGTCCGCGCCCGCTCTGGACCCGGCTGGCGGCACGCTCACGCCTGCTCCGGGGCGCTGACACCCACGCCAGCGCCGGAGCCGCTTTCGCATCGACTCCGGCGGCAGGTACCGCAACGTAGACTCCGCCAGCGGGGCTATTGGCATTTGCGGCCGCATTGGCCCGGACGGCGGGCAATTCGCCACTGCGGCGCAGGTTGCGTCGCTCGACGCGGCGCTCGGTTCTGTCTGCCGCAGGCGATTCGGCGGTCGAGTTGAAGTCCGACCGGTTCGCATCGGGACTTTCCTGACCGACAGCCACTTGTGCGCCCAGGGCGATCAGTCCAGCTGTCAATATTTTCCATGTGTGGTACATCGTCTCGGCCTCCTTATCGCTTCGAGAAGAAAAACGGCGGCCGCTGCCAACGTGCGGTTTTCGCCTGACGTCATTACTGTGCTCGCATCTTCCGTGCCGAGCGGCTTCATTCTTTGCATCCAGGGCCGAATGACCCGACCGTGGGGGATCGCAACAAACCGCCGCGAAGTCGCATGAGCAAACGACGTGGCGCCGTAGCAAGCAACCAACTCTGATTCGCGGCGCCCGCCGCGTTGTCACCTCACGTGTTATTGCCCCAGAATCGCAATGATTGACAGAAATCGATTCGGTGAGATAATCCCGGTTCGCTCGTCGCGATGGTATGGTCGCGACGTTTCGGTCGGCGTGTCGTTTGCGGCAATTCAGGCAATGCCGCGCAAGCGCGACGGCGAAAACGATTCCCGATTGCAAGCCGTTTTCTGCGCGGCGCAGGGGTGAAAATCCACTGCGGCCGGGAAATGGTTGATCTTCGTATTTCGGCAGGCCAGGCGGCCCCCGTCGCGGGATGCGACGTGCCCTTTCTGTCTCGAATCGGAGGACGACCATGAAGCAGATCTTGTTACCCGGAATCCTGGCCCTTGTCGCGGCGCTGCACTTCGCCGCGCCCTCTCAGGCGGGCCCATTCGCCCAGCTTTCCAGCTCGGAAAGCCAATTCGGCGACGTGAAGCCCAAGGTCGTCACGCTCAACCAGGAAGATGCCCTGTCCGGAATCACCAACGCGAACGGCGCCGTCAAGTTCGCAGACGCCGGCACCTATTTGGTGATGGCCGCCGCCCAGGTGGGCAGCAAGGACGGATACGGCAAGGGAACCGTGCGGATGTGGATGCGGCAGAATGGCCAGGATGTCGCCAACTCGAATACCGAGCAAACCATCGTCGACGGCTTTACGGCTGTGCTCGTCTGCCAGGGCGTCGCAGAAATCAAAGCCGGCGACAAGCTTGAGGTGGTCTTCTCGGTGAGCAAGGCGGGCGAGGGACTGGGGCTGATCGCCTCGAAGCCCAAGGGTGAGCCGGTCGTCCCCAGCCTGATTTTCTCGGCCTTCAAAGCGGAAGACCACGGCTATGCGCAGCTGTTCGAGCAGCGAAACGCAGACCGCTAGCGCCGCCGGAAAAGCCATCACGCTCAATTCCACCGACGCCGCCAAGGACGTCGACAACAGCAAAGGCGCCCTCACCATCAAGCAGGCCGGAACCTACTTCGTCATGGCTGCCGGCCAGGTGGGCAGCACCGACAAAAAAGCCAAGGGCACCGTGCGGCTGTGGATGCGGCAAAACGGCCAGGACGTCGCTAACTCCAACACCGAGCAAACCATCGATGGAAACTTTACCGGCGTCGTGGTCTGCCAGGGCATCATGGAATGCAAGGCGGGCGACAAGGTCGAACTACGGCAGTCGGCCAGTGACCCCGCGCTAGGCATGGTCGCCAGCACACCCAAGGGTGAGCCGGTCGTGCCGAGCATGATCTTGTCGATCGTCAAAGTGAAAGACGGAGCGTACGCCCAGCTTTCCAGCACCGAAACGCAGGCCGGTGCGCCGGAAGGGCAGGCCGTCACGCTCAACCAGACCGACGCCGCGAAGGAAATCGAAAACGAAAAAGGGACGATCACAGTCAAGAAGGGTGGCTTTTACTTCGTGATCGCAGCCGGTCAGGTGGCCGGCACGAAGGGCTCCGGCAAGGGCTCGGTCCGGCTCTGGCTGCGGCAAAACGGCCAGGACGTGGCGAATTCCAACACCGAGCAAACGATCGTCGATAAATACACGGCCGTCCTGGTCTGCCAGGGCGTCGGCGAAGTCAAGGCCGGCGACAAGTTGCAACTTGTGCAGTCGGCCAAAGGTTCCCCCGTGGGCATGGTCGCCTCGACGCCCAAGAACGAACCGGTCGTTCCCAGCATGATCTTTACGCTCGTCAAGGTGGATTGACGTCGCCCCGGCGGCGGGCGTCAACCGTTACGATCGCGGGCCGCAGCAGGAGAAGCGATTTCTCTTGTTGCGGCCCGTTCTATTTCCGACCGGCGGGCCGATTCCGGCGAAGTGGCCGCGGGATCCAGGCGCGAGGGAGCGTCCTCGTTGTTGTGTGAGAGCGCGGCCAGAGTTTCCGGCACTTTCCAAATAACGAGCAGCGTTGCGGCAGCGCCGATCGCGGCCAGCGCGGCGAATACACCGCGATAACCCAGGCTCTCGACGACCAGGCCGGTCGCCGCCGGCCCGATCGCAGAACCGAACACCAGCGACGACCCGACGAGAACCTGGGCTTCGCCGGCCTTGCCCGGATCGGCCAGGCGGTCCGTCACCCAGGAGGCCGCCAAGACCGCGAACATCGCCTGGCCGAGCCCGTCCAACACCTGAATCAACAACACCTGCCAAGTTGCCTGTGCCGCGGCCAGCAAACCCAGCCGCGCCGTCATGACTGCCCAGGCCGCGATCAGCAGCGGCCGCCTGCCGATGCGGTCGGCCAGTTTTCCGACCGGACGCACAGCGGACATCCAGACAACCATGCTGACGACGAAGACCGCGGGCAGTAGATTGTCGGCAGCGCCCAGATCCCTTTTCAACAGCAGGCCAAGATAAACGCCGCCGGGTGCGTTGCAAAAATGGAACAGCACCATCGCGGCCACGAACACCCAGAGCGTCGCGTCGCGCAGCCCGCGGCCGGCCGATACGGCCGCAACTTGAGCCCGGCTATCGGGCGCGGCGCTTTTCGGTCTTCGCGAATCGACAGCGCAAGAACGACCGCCAGCGCCTGCACGACGGCCAGCGGTAGCAACATCTCACGAGGTCCGATGACTCCGGTGAAGCCGATGCACGCCACCGCGACAATTGCGGCCGGCCGCCAAAACCGCAGCGCACCGAGCGCCGTTCCCACTCCGTCGGGCTCGGCCAGATGCGCCGCCGAGGCCCCGGCCAGGCTCTCCACGGTGGCTCGGCAAATTCCGTTTTCGGCAAATAGCAGCACGAGGAAACTCACCAGCACGATCCCATGTGCCAGCGGCAAGAGCGCCGTCGCAGCCGCCAGCAGGGCCAGAAAGGCGACCAGAAACGGCTTCCGCCGGCCCAACCTGTCCGACCACAGTCCGACGGGAAACTGCACGACGCCCGCCAGAGCTGCCAGTGCCGAGACAAAACTGATCGCGCGGTCGGAGAAACCGTCCTCGCGCAGGTAGAGCGGCAGGTACGGCAGCGTGAAGCCAATTCCTGCCATGGCGCAGAAATACGCACCGTAAAGGCCGATTCGATTTCGACGATCCATGATGCACCTCTTTTCTCGCTCCCGTTCGTCCTGGCCGGACAACAGACGTTTGACCGCCAGCGTCTCAAGTGCCTGCCGGACCGCCGCGGTGCGACGACGCTTTCATGGCCGATTCCGCCCCTGAAGCTAATAAGGAACGAATTGCAGCCAGGCGATCCCCATCGCCAGCGTAATCAGCGTCAGCGGGATGCCGACTTTGCAATATTCCCAAAACGAGACCGCCAGGCCTTCGCGGCGCACGATCTCCAGCACGATCAAATTGGCCACGGACCCCAGGACGCTGAAGTTGCCCGCAAAAGTGCTCGACATGGCCAGCGACAGCCAGGCGGTCTCGCGCGTGGCGATTGGCACCGCTTGGGCCACCGGTTCGAGCAGCAAGACGGCCGGCACGTTGCTCACCAGGTTGGACAGCACGGCCGACACCAGGCTGAGCGCGACCGTGGGACGAGCCAAGAGCCAAGTCCAGCGCTCGATGCCCCAGCCGGCGACCACGTAAATCTGGAAAGCGTGGACGACGATGAACAGCCCGGTAAACATGACTAGCAAGCTCCAATCGACCTGGCCGTAGATTTTTCGCGGATTGATCCGATCGAGCAGCACCACGGCAGCGGCGCCCAGCGCGACCAATTCCAACGGCAGCCCGGTAAAGAACAGCAACACGGCCGCCAGCGCGACGGCCGCGGCTTTGGCTTGCAGGCGAGCGTGCGCGGGACTGCGCGGGGCCCCTGCGGCCTCGCCTTCGGCCGAAGTTGCCGATTCGCCCGCGTCCGCTGACTGCACCGGCCTGGCCAGGCGGCCTTGATAGACTAGCGCAACGACGACGTAGTTCAGCACCAACCCCGCCAGGGCGATCGGCAGCAGGCGCTCGGCGAAACGGAGGTAAGCAATGCCCGAATGGGCACCAATGTAGATATTCTGCGGGTTGCCGGTGATCGTGCCGGTCGACCCGATGTTGGCGGCGGTCGCCAGTCCGATCAAGTGCGGCAGCGGGTCGAACTTCAACCGCCGCGCCAGGTGCAGCACCAGCGGGGTCAGCGCCACGCACACGACGTCGTTGATCAGGAAGGCGGATAGCAGCCCCGAAAGCGCGATCGTTGCGGCGAGCAGTCCCCGCGGCGTGGAGATGTGCCGCAACGCCAAGGCGGCGAGTCGCTCGAATCCGCCCGACAGCCGCAGCGCTCCGACCACGATCATCATGCCGAACAACAGCAGCAGCGTCTTGAAATCGATCGACTGGGGGCTTACCGCATCGTCCAGACTCAGCACTCCGGTGACCAACATCAACGTGGCGCCGACCAGGGCGATGCCGGCCCGGTCCATGCGCAAGCCGGGCACTTTACCCAGTGCCAGACCGGCGTAAGTCAGCCCGAAAATCAGCCACGTCAGCCATACCTTCCAGTCCGTCACTGCAACTGACCTTTCTTGCCAAGCTGCCCCGCGTGGTCGCCACCCGTCTCGGGCATCAGAGTCAGAAAGACGATCGCGGCCACTGCCGCGATGCCGGCAAAGACGCAAAAGAAACCGTTGTAACCCAAGCGCTCGGCGAGTCGACCCGCGCCTAGCGGACCGATCACTCCGCCGACGGCCAGCGCGGTGGCAATCATACCGGAAAGCGTGTTAAAGCCCCCCTTACCCTTCGTCAGGTCGGCGCACATGGCTACGATCACCACGCCATAAATGCCTGCGCCGATGCCGTCCAGCGCCTGTAGGGCCACCAGCATCCCGGGATCCTGCGTCAGCGAATAGAGGAAAATCCGCACCGGCAATGCGACAAAACCAATCGCGAAAACCCGCTTGCGGCCCCAACGGTCACACAAGAATCCGGCAGCCAGCGCAACCGGAATCATGACCGCCTGCGCGACCAGCACGACCGCAGCCACCTGAACGTCGCTGCCGTCGAGCTCTTTGATGTAGGCTCCCAGAAATGGCATGACTGGGGCGTTCGCCAGATGAAACAGCGCCGTCGATGCCAGCAGCACCCAAACTCGATAGTCGCCAAGCAGCTCGCCGAGCCCAGCCCCCTTGCCGCCGTCGGCATCGGCGCCGCTGGCACGCTCTTCGTCGACCTCTTCCTTGCGGATGACAAACACGCTTCCGGCTGCCAAAACCGACACAATTGTGACGGCGAAGAACACCGACGTGACGCCGAACAGACTGACGATTCCCATGGCCAACAGGGCGGCCGCCAGGTTGCCGGCGTGGTTCCACGATTGGTTGCTGCCCATGGTCCGGTTCAGCGCCGCGTGGCCGACCAGGCCCAGCGCCAGCGCCCCCAACAGCGGCAGAAAGAACGCCTGGGCCGTACCGGCGAGGAATAACAGCGGATCGATCCAGCCTTTCGCGGCAGGCACCAACGGCACCAGGCCATAGCAAAGCCCGAGCAGCAAGGATGCCCCGGCCAGAAGCGTGCGGCGCTGCCGAACCCGGTCTACGATCAGGCCGGCCGGTGTCTGCATCAGGAAAACGCCGAGGCCGGCGACTGCAATCGCGTTGCCGATCGCCTCCTCGGTCCACTGTCGCTGCTTGAAGTAGGCACCCAAGAAAGGCATGACCACGCCCGTGATCTCGGCCAGAAAGAAGTTGGCCGCGTTCAAACCGAAGTAGCTAGGCCGGCAAACGGTTGGGGCAGCGGCCGATTTGCCGGCGGTCGCCGCAGGCCGGCCCGCCGCGTGGTCTCTCTCGTCGCGTTGCAGCATCCTTCATGCTCCTGGGCTGAACACCATCCAAGCTTAGCGAATCCGGTGCCCAATTACGTGCCAGATCCGTCCGGCCGCTGCGATGTCTCAGATTCGATCGGCCACGCCGGCCGCCAGGCTTCTGCGATCGGCGCCGGATAATTCGGTCGTTTGCCCGCAATGCCTTCAGACGCTTGGGCGGAACTCCCCCGCCCCCCGTGCCGGTACGCCCCGACTCGTGTCCACGCTTTCACCAAGGGAATAGCGACAATTTGACAATCCGTTTTTGCGAACTAGGGTTCAGTTGCGCCGATTTGTTTTTTCCCCCGGAGTCGAGTCATGCTAAGCCTGCTCATCAGTCTGCCGGTTTCGGATCCGATCCTGCTGTCCCTGTCGGCGACCTTGTCGGTCTATCTGGCACAATCGGCCAAGCACTCGGATGCTTGTGCGGCGACCCGCCCGGACGCGACGGCCGACACGACATCCTGACCGGCCGCGACGCTGCCTGGAAAGCCGGGGCAATTCCACCTCGGACAACCAGCGTCCACAGAGACCCACAAGAGCGTTCTTCGCCAGCGGCGCGGTCCACGCCCGCGCCAGGCAAGACGAGTCTCGCGGTGCTGCTTTCGGCCGTCGGGCGGACCGGCAAGCCGCGGCACCCTGCGAGGCTCGCTGCGGCAGTGCATCTCGCGCTGCGACGTCCAACGGTCGCGGCGGCGCAATCCTCCTAGTCGCTAACCGTGCCAGCGATGTTCGCCCTTGCGGAAAAAAATCGGCCGCGGGTCGCTTGACGATCCGCTCCGGACATCCCAGCGTTACATGGCGGATTCGCTCTTCCGCCGGGCGACGGGAGGCCGCGTCCGGCGCAGGGTGACTCGGCTGCGAGCGTCGATTGCGCATCACTCCGCCCCACGGGCAGTGTGCCGACGAGACCCTGCCATGTCTGCCGAACGTCGCAAATTCATTCGTTGCCCGATGCCCGAATCCGACGACCGCGCCGTGCTGCGCACCCCCGACCGCCAGATCGTCGGCCGGCTCATCGATACTTCGACCGGCGGTTTTTGCGTCGAGGTGGCTGGCGACGAAGGGCTGAAGGGAGGGGAGCAA
The DNA here is from genome assembly GCA_963699445.1 of uncultured Planctomycetia bacterium. Lineage (GTDB taxonomy): Bacteria > Planctomycetota > Planctomycetia > Pirellulales > PALSA-1355 > CAWCAX01. Next base: position 77,073 of record CAVOTX010000005.1, on the reverse strand, counting down.
TTCATCCTCGAGGTCCACAGCGGGTCGTGCCAGGTCCGGGTGGTTCACCTGCAAGACGCGGGCACTCCTACCGCGCACGTCGGTCTTGAGCGGCTTAGCGACGTCGTTAGCCAGCCGGTCTGCCACGTGGCCAAGCGCCGCTCGTTCGATATCGGTTTGCCCAAGGCCCGCTGGGAGACGCTGGCGGTCCTGCCGGTGGCCGCGATTCTGATTGCCGCCTCGATCGGTTGGGATCTGTTCGGCGAAGCGCCATCCAACGAACGTCAGGACCGGCACCAGACCTGGGAAAGTTCCTCCGCGCCGCCGGCAGCCAGTCGTTTTCCGCTGGCCGCCGGTGCCGGCTCGCGGCCCGTGACCACCCGGCAGGCAGCGAGCCGCCAGGCCGCCGCGACCGTTCCGCCGCGGGATCTCGGCGCTCCAGGGCGCTGGATCGAGCCGAGAGGCAAAAGTCAGCTTTGACGTCCGCAAAGCATTCGCTAACTTCGAAGCGATCGAGTCTCCGGACGTCGGCGTCGCGCTGAATCTATCCAAGTCGCAAAAGCGGCAAATCCGAGCGCTGCTGGACGGAACCGTCCGGCGACTCCTCGAATTGCAGGGGACCGTCGCGAATACTTCGGCCGAAAGCTCCGAAGTCATCTGGCAGGCGTCGCAGAGGTTGCACGAGCTGCTGGACGGCAGGCAGCAAGCGGTCTGGTTGGACCTGCAAAAGGACAAGGCCGCGCCCGAGCACCGCTCAGACGGCCTCGTCGGCTCGGCTCACCAGTCGCTCTAGCTGCACATCGATCGTCTTTCCGTCCCGATTGCCCTCGGGGGCAGAGCTGCTCCCGGCGGCGGACTTGCCCGACATTTCGCTTGCATGCACTGCGCCCGATTGCGATAGTCGGGGTTATCAGCCTGCTGAAGCATTCAGCCGGTTGCGTCAAGCGCCGGGCGCGATGCCGTGAATGGCGACTTAAGTCGCTGTATTGCGAGCCACCAAGGGCTTTGCCCTGAGCTTGGCGAGGTTGAAAAATGCCCCACGGCTGCTTTCAACGCACTGTCGGCCGATCGCAAGCTCCAGGTGAGAGGAGTTGACCCATGCTCTGGACTGTCGTGGTTGTATTACTGATCTTGTGGGCGTTGGGCTTTGGCTTCAACGTGGCCGGCGGCCTGATCCATCTGATCCTGGTGGTCGCCGTCGTCGTGCTGCTCGTGCAATTTCTCCAGGGCCGCCGCACGCTCTAGGGCGACGTGTCGCTCCGGAACGAGGGTCGGGCGCCTCGGACGTCTGCGTTCGTCGATGATCGGTCGCTGAATCCCCAGCGTTGGCCGCCGCACAGGGAGCGGATCTATGAATAAGATATCGCCAGGTTGGCTCGGCCTGTGTTTCGCTGGCGTGATTTCGGCCGGTGCCACGGCCGCCGAGCCGGCATCGGGATGGCGGGGCAACGCCACGGGATTGTGGCCCAATACGACGGCCCCCGTCGAGTGGCATCGCATCGCCCATGGCGCGCTGGAGGGGATGCGTGCCCAGGCCAATCGGCCAGCCGACGCGGATGCCAAGGAAGCCCCGCTGGTGCAAAAGGGCCTGGTCGGCGAGTGGCTCACGCTCGGACCATTTGCGGTGCGCGATTCAATCGCCAATTTTGACGACGATCTGTTGGCAGGCGAAGCGACCGCCACGCCCTCGGCCGGAGATCGGACCGCGGACCAGACCTGGCAGCCGCTGGCCGCGGCGCCCGACGATCCCTTTGTGTTCGGCACGGTGGCCATGCCCTATGTTGTGCTGGCCAAACCCGAGGAGTTCGCCACCAATCGAATTACTTATGCCCACGCGTACTTGTACTCGCACCGCGGGGGAGCCGCCCGGGTGGTGGTCGAGCATAACTTTGGACTCAAGGCCTGGGTGAACGGCCGCGAGCTGTACCGCGAGCCGAACCGCCACACGGCGCTGGGATACTACGTTGCGATCGGCCGCTACGAGCTGGAAAATATCGAACCGCTGTCCGGCCGTTTCGAGTGCGAGCTCCAGCCGGGTTGGAATCGCCTGCTGGTCAAAGTGAGCACGTCGAACCGCGAAGACTACAAGGAAATGGGGTTCTGCCTGCGGCTCATGGACTTGCCCAGCGTGCCCTACGAAACCAAGAACATTCGCTGGATGACGGAGCTTCCCGCCCGCAGCACGTCGACACCGATCCTGGTCGGCGATCGGTTGTTTCTGATGGCCGAGCCGGACGTGCTGGTCTGCCTGGACTGTCGATCGGGCCGAGTGTTGTGGACGGCCGCGAACAACTACTACGAGGCGCTGCACGCCGGACGGCGCAGCGCCAATCCGGCCTTTGCCGCCCGCATCGAGCCCTTGGCCGCCGCTCTGCGCACCGAGCCCGATCGCCGCAGGCGCATCGAGCTGCGGCACGAAATGCAGCAGGCACTGTTGGAAATCGATCCGCAGCGTTTTCAGATCCAGACCGACGACCACTTTGCCACGCATCTGGGCATTGTCGGATTCACCATGCCCACGCCGGTCAGTGACGGACAGCACGTCTACGTCTGGTGCGGCCTGGGCGTGGCCGCCTGCTACGACCTGCAAGGGCACCGATTATGGATCAACCGCGTGCCGCGCAGCGATCCGCTGGCCTACGGCTCATCGCCCGCTTTGGCCGACGGCATCCTGGCCGTATTCCTGGGCAAACTCTACGGCCTGGACGCCCAGACGGGCGAACTTCGCTGGACCCAAACGCGCATCAATCGCAACATCGCCGCGGTCCAAGGCGCGACGTTCGCCGGCCAGAACTTCTTCGTCACGCATCTCGGCGAGATCGTTCGACCGGCCGACGGCAAGGTGTTGTTCCGCCCCCGCGGCGCCATCATTGGAGACGCGGGCACCTGGGGACCGCCCGTGGTGATCGGCCAAACGATGTACGCCGGAAAATACGGCATCAAGCAAGTCAGCATTTTCGATTTTCACGACGCGCAGGGAGACCCTTGGAAGACCGAGCCCTGGGCGACGATCGACCTGAACTTGCCGCCGGAGGTCAGCCATGACCCGCACGGCGCCTGGCTCGACCGTTCGACCGCCGGCTCGCCGCTGGTTCACAAGGGCTTGATGTACACGGTGGATATCTACGGCTGGCTGTACGTCCTGGATCTGGAAACCAAACAGACGGTTTATTTCCAGGATCTGGGCCTCAGCGGGCTGATGCACTGCAACGCCGTACCGGTGGCCGCCAGTCCGACGCTGGTCGGCGATCATCTGGTCGTGCTGGATAACCAGGGCACGGGGCTCGTGCTGGCGACCGGTCGCGAGTTCCGCCAGATCGCGCCAACCGCATCGAAACCCAGCTCGATCGGCCGTGGCCGATCCCGGCCCAGGAGACATTGGCCTACGCGCCGCCGGTGGTCGATGGCGATTGTTTTTATCTGCGCGGCGAGCACTACCTGTACTGCATCGGTGCCCCATAACGATCTCGATGCCATGAAATCGATCACCATCGCCCAGAGCGGCACCTTCGTCGACAACTTCTCGCTGGCCGCAACCGGCGAAGGGCCGCTTTCCGGCCTGACGTTCGTCGTCAAGGACATTATCGACGTCGCCGGACATCGCACCGGCTGCGGAAACCCAACCTGGCTGGCGACGCATCCGCCCGCAACCGTGCATGCCGTGTGCGTCGAGCAACTGCTGGCAGCCGGCGGCCGCGCGGTCGGCAAGACGATCAGCGACGAAATCGCCTTCAGCCTGCTGGGCGAAAACCATTTCTACGGAACCCCGCTGAATCCTGCGGCTCCGGACCGCATTCCCGGCGGCTCTTCCAGCGGATCAGCCTCGGCGGTGGCCTGCGGCCTGGCGGATTTCGCCTTGGGGACCGACACCGGCGGATCGGTCCGCGTTCCGGCCAGTAATTGCGGCCTGTGGGGACTGCGGCCCTCGCACGGCTTCGTCTCGGTGGCCGGCGTCATGCCGTTTGCGCCACGTTCGACACGGTCGGCATCCTGGCCAGAGACATCGATGTCTTGCGAAACGCGGCCGCAGTGCTGTTGGCCGCCGATCCGCCAGCGGGCGCCGCTGCCGCGCCGGCCGCATCGCCGCCACCCACCGTGCATCTGGTGACCGAAGCGTTTGCCCTGGCCGACCCGGAAGTCCGCCAGGCCTTGCAGGCGCCGATCGACCGGCTGCGGCGTCTGCTCCCCGGCAACGTCCGCGAAACCTCGCTGGCGGACGTATGCAACGACGCGCAGGCGGCCGATCTGGCCGGCTGGTTCGACACGTTCTGCACGGTGCAATGGGGCGAGATCGACAGCAGCCTCGGCGCCTGGATCGCCGCCGCGCGGCCGCAATTTGGCCCCCGCACCGCGGCCGGTCTCGAGCTCGTGCAAAACCTCGACCGCTCTCGACTGGGCGCCGCCGCCCGGCGCCGAGAACGCTTCTACCGGCAACTCGAGCGCTCTTCGGCGCGGGCGATCTGCTCTGCATCCCCACGGCGCCGACCGTCGCACCGCTCAAAGGAGCCACCGATCTCGACCGACTCGGGGGCTATTACAAGCGAGCGCCTCTCGCTCACCGCTCTGGCCGGGCTGGGCCGGCTGCCGCAGGTCTCGCTGCCGCTGGCAACCGTCTCGGGAGCGCCGATCGGGCTTTCGCTGCTGGCCGCGCGGGGCGACGACCTGCGCCTGCTGGAATTCGCCGCTCTTACTTGCCGGGGCGGCTCGAGCTAGGCCGCAAGTCGTAGCACATCAGCACCTCCTGGTCGCGCAGCCAGAGCCGGCCGCCGGCAATCACCGGTTGCGGCCAGCTTTCGGCACGCACGCTCGGCAGCTTGAAGCTGCTCACCAGCCGATACTGTTTGGGGTTGGCCTCGACCAGGGCCATCGTGCCGTCCTGATAGCGGAAATACAGGTGGCCGTCGGCATAGGCGATCGCAGCCGAGCCCCGCCCTGCGCCGCGCCCGGGCTCCCAGGCCTTTTCGCCCGTGAGCATGTTGATGCACAGCGGAAATCCTTCGTTGTGCTTATTGCCCAGGTAGACGTAGCCGTCGACCAGGACCATGCCGCCGTGATGGTTCTGCACATCGTTGCCGGTCTTGAAATACACCTCTTGCGCATCGACCCGGCCGCGCCCGCCGCTCAACTTGAGCAGCGCGGCGCCGGTGCCATATCCGGACGAGCAGAAAACATAGTCGCCGCTGACGATGGGGGTGGGAATGTTGGCGGTGTCGTTGGCCACCTTGTTGTAGCCCCACAGCAGCTTGCCCGAGTCGGCCGCCACGCCGATCACGCCCCGGCCCACCAGTTGCACGTATTGTTTCACCCCGGCCCCTTGGCTGATGACGATCGACGAGTACCCGGAGCCGTCTTTGCCACGATCGCCGCCCGGGGGCAGGGGCGTGGTCCAGATCACGCTGCCGCTGCGCTTGTCGAGCGCGGCCATGACCGCCTGCTGACCGCCCGGCGTGCAGATCAAGCGGTCGCCGTCGACCAGCGGCGACTCGCTATAGCCCCAGTGCGACATCATGTGGCCGCCGAAATCGCCCGCATAGCTCTTGCGCCAGACTTCCTTGCCGGTGGCCACGCTGGCGCACAGCAAGTCTCCTTCGATCGACAGACCGTACATCAAGTCGTCATCGACGGTCGGCGTGCAGTTGGGCCCGCGCTCGTGCTTGCCCGGCCCAACCGGGGCCGTGAGCAGCACATGGCCGTCGGATTCGTCGAGCACCAGGATCGAGTCGACTCCGCCCAGCCGGCCCATCGTAAAGACTTTGCCGCCGGCGACGGACACCGAGGCGAAGCCGGTGCCCAGCCCCTCGACCTGAAAGACCAGCGGCGGCCCGGCGGCCGGCCAACTCTCCAGCAGGCCGGTTTCCGGCGAGAGGTTGTCGAGGTTGGGCCCGCGCAGCGCGGCCAATCGCCCACCGCTACCGTGGCCGAGGTTTTGGCGGCCGGCGTCTTGCCGGCTGCGGTCTTTCCCGACTTGCCCGGGGTGGGTTTCGCGGTCGCCGCCTTTTTGCGGCGCTGCATTTCGAGCCGGACGTATTCGCGATCCTCTTTGCTCAGCGACGAGACGGGCAAGGCCACCTCCGAGCCGTCGCTCTTGCGCAGTTGCACCTTCTGGCTCTTGAGGTCGAGGAATTCGGCGTCGATCGTTTCGCCGGTCTTGGCGGTTGTCCAGGTGCGCTCCTCGCTCCGGGCATCGCGCTGGCCGAATTGGACGACCAGCAGCACGACCGACGCCTGGCACAGGATTCGGCTAAGCGTGGCCAAACGCGAAAATCGGTTCCTCGGAACGCACATGGCAGGATCTCCTGAGACCAGGATAGACATCGCGGGCGCGGTCGGAAGGATATGATAACAAATCGCCGGCCTGAGGCACGACCAGGTAGCGGAAATGGATGCTTTGGGAGGAATCTCGGTGTTCAAGTCGACCGCCAGTGCAGTCCGGCTATTGGTTGCGCTTCACGTGGCGGCCGCAATAGCCGTCACGCCCTTCATCGAACCGCACGCCTACCGTCCCCCCGCGGTCTCGTTCTTGGCGTTTTGTTTCGCGCAGGCGGGTTTGGTTGGCATGCTGGCCGCACTTGGAACGCAGCCCTTGCCAGTTCGGCTCGTGGAAACGGCGGCCGGAATACTTTACCTCTGGGCGCTGGCAATTTGCACCCTCCCCAATGAGGCGCTCGAATTTTGCGAATTGCTGACGACCAGCACGCTCGTCGCCGCCCGCGTGCTGGGCGTTATGCGCCACCGGGGGCGCGGCCTGTGCCGGCCGGTCGCTGCGGCGGCAGACTACAGCGGCCCTCTACAGTTTGGAATCCGCCATTTGCTGGCGGTCACGCTTGCCACGGCCGCGCTGCTCACAATTGCACCGGCTGTCGGCCGCAACGGCACAGCTGCGATTCTGCTCTCTTACGGACTGGGCTTCGCCGCCGTGGCCGCGGCGGCAGCCCTGGGCAGCGCTTGGCTGCAAACGCCCATTTATTCGCGCCACGATTTACGTTCTTGGGGCAGCGTTGGTGGGCATCGCGGCGCCAATTGTTCAAGGTTCCAAATCCACCGAACAAGTGGCTTTCTGGTCATCCGTTACGGCCCTCGACGCCGTGATACTGCTGGCCTCTTTGGCCCTGTTGCGCCGCACCGGTTTGCGCCTGGTCCGGGCCGAAACCGCCAGAATCGATCCGCAGGCCTGAAACCGAATGTCCCAAGTCCTTTGCGCGTCGGGCCTTGCCCAACCGCTACAACTGCGCTTCTCCGGCCGCTGGGTGACCTATAATTGCAAAATGCTCCTTGCCTGGTTTGGGGCGAAAACCTTAATTTGAAATCCGGGGCAATCTCCCACGGCGCCCCTGCCAACGGGCTGCTTCAGAGTGCCAGATTCGCCGACTTCCGCTTGACCTGCGTTTGGGTGGTGCGTGTCGAAACTTCGCCTGTCGATTCTCATCCTTGGTCCGATCGTGATCGTGGCCACGTCGATTGCGCTGTGCGATCGGCTGCGCAGCGACTCGACCGGCCCGCCCGCCGCGAACCACGTGCTGGTCAGCCAGGCCATGGCCGACGAAACCCGGCCTAGTGCGACCGGCGACGAAAAACTGGTCCGCGCCTGTGGGCAAGCGGCCGACAAGCTGCGTCCGCGATTGGGAGCCGAGTGCCACTTGATCGTGCGGCCGCCGATGGTCATCGCCGGCGACATGGACGAAGACGATCTCGACACCTGGCACAAGGAAACCATCGGGCCGGCCACTCAGGCGATGGCCAGCCGCTACTTTCAGCGTTCGCCCAACGAACCGATCACGGTGCTGCTATTTTCCGCCGAACCCAGCTACAACCACTACGCGGAAAAATTATACGGCGATCGAAACGTCTCGATCTATGGCTACTACAAACCACGCGAGCGGGTGCTGGTGATGAATATCGGCACCGGCGGCGGCACGTTGGTTCACGAGCTCACGCACGCCCTGGCGGATTTCGACTTTCCCAAAATCCCCGATTGGTTCAACGAGGGCCTGGCCTCGCTCCACGAACAGTGCCGGTTCCGCGAGGATGCAGGCGGACCCTGGATCGAGGGGCTGGAGAATTGGCGGCTGCCCGGCCTGCAAAAAGCGATTCGCAAATCGCGCGTGGGCTCGCTCAAGTCGCTCATCGAGGGGCAAGATTTTCGCGGCGCCCACGAAGGACTGAACTACGCCCAAGCGCGGTATTTCTGTCTGTACATGCAGCGGCATCAGGTGCTGGAAGAATTCTATCGCCGCTTCCGCGATCATCAGGTTGAAGATCCGCGCGGCCTCGCCAGCGTGCTGGCCGTGTTCCCCAAGTTCACTTGGGACGAGTTGGACGCCGACTTCCGCGATTGGACGCTGGAGCTGAAGCGCATCGCGCCCTCAGCCCGCGCCACCCGCTCACATAACCCGCGCCGAAAGAAAATCGCCCCGCGCCGCGCCGCCTGTTAAGCCCACGGAAGGCTGTCCGTCGGCGCCCCGCACTTCACGCCCGCTGCACCGCAATCGTCTCGGCCAGCGCCGACACCTCCACCGGGTCAAGCCGGCCGGGCAATAGCATCGTGGCATTGAGCGAAGCGGCCGCCATGCCCACGCGAATGGCGGCCAGCGGCTCGCTCCCCTGAACAATCTGCCAGGCGATGCCGGCCGCCAGGCAATCGCCCGAGCCGATCGCGTTGACCACCCGCACGCTCGGCGGCTGCAATCGATACAGGCGTCCGGCCGACGTGGCCCAAACGGCATGCCGGCCCTGCGAGACGACCACCCACTGGGCCCCGCCGTCGTTCAACTCGTGCATCGCCCGATGCAAGTCGTCGTCGCCCGTCAGGCTCGTGCCGACCGTATGGCCGAGCTCCTCGCGGTTCGGTTTAACCAGCAGCGGCCGGCAGGGCAGGGCGGCCGACAATTCGGGCCCGCGAATGTCCAGGATCGCCGACGCCCGGGTGGCATCGAGCAATCGGCGAAATAAATCGGCCCCGGCACCCGGCGGGATCGAGCCGGTCAATACCACCGCATGGGCAGAAGTCGCGGCTTCGAAATATGCCGACTCGAAATGAACAAGTTCCTCGGCCGCGATCGCGCCGGCGTTTTCCACCAGTTCGGTCGTGCGCGGGCCGTCGTCTTCCAGCAACGTCGTGCAGACTCGAGTGGGTGCGGCCACTTCGATCCAGCGAGCCGGCACGCGCAATCGGTCGAATTCGTCGGCGATGGCCCGTCCGGCAATTCCGCCCAGCGGTGCGATCGTGAGCGACTCGGCCCGCAGATGCGCAAGCGCGATGCCCACGTTCAGCACCTTGCCCGAGGCGCACCAATGCGCCTGCCCGGGCCCGGTTCACTTCACCCCAGCGCAGGGCTTCGAACGACAGGATTTGCTGCCAGGCAGGGGACAGTCCCGCGGCGACGATCACCACAAGCCCTCCAGGATCTGTTGCAATTCGGCGTCGGCGATGTCGCGCGGATTGGCCGACATGCTGTTGCCGCGCGCATTGCGCACCAGGTCGGCAATTTGCTCGCGGCGCACGCCCAGCTCGGACAATCGCCTGGGCACGCTCAGCTCGCGGCACAACTGGCCAATCTGCTGGCAAAAGAAATCGGCCGCCTCCGCGTCGCTGGTCGCGTGAGAACCCAACGCCCGGCCAAGCTCGGCCAGCCGGCCTTCGGCCACGCTGCGATTGGCCTTGAGCGCCGCCGGCAGCATCACGGCGCAGGCCAGCCCATGCGCCATGCGGCAGTGGACCCCCAGCGCCGCGGCCACGCCGTGGGCCATGCCCAGGCCCGAATTGGCCAGTGCCACGCCGGAGATCAGCGCCGCATGCGACATCGCCTCGCGTGCCGGCCGGTGTTGCCATCGCGGACCGCGACTGGCAGCGCGGCAACCGCCAGGGGCAGCGCAGGCCAGGGCCAGCGCCTGCGGGATCGGCCTGCGCGCGACGCGAGATGTAGCTCTCCACAAGCTGCGTGATCGCGTCCAAACCGGTGTGCGCCGTGGTCGACGGGCGGCAGGCTGATCGTCAATTCGGGGTCGACCAATACGACGCGCGGGATCATCAAATCGCTCCGCAGGCTCTTCTTGAACAGCGGATCGTAGGATGAGATGACCGCGTTCTTGGTGGCCTCGCTGCCCGTGCCGGCGGTCGTGGGCATGGCCACCAAGGGAAGCGGGGGCTGAGTGATCTGCAACCCGCGGCCAACTCCTTCGAGATAATCGCGGACCGTATCGCTCTCGGAATTGGTGGCCAGCGCTGCGACGGCCTTGGCCAGATCGATGGCCGATCCGCCGCCGATGGCCAGCACAAAATCGCCGGGCTGCACACCCCACTGCCGCACCCGGGCCGTCGCCGCGTCGACGTCGTCGACCAGCGGTTCATGGCCGATCGAGGCCAGATCCAGCGATTCGACGCCGGCCTCGCCGAGCGTCGCGCAGCCATGCGCCCAATCCGCCCTCGACGAGTTGCGCGATCCCCAAACGACGAGCGCACGCGGCACCCAGCGGCCGGACGAGCTGGCCCAATTCAGCGCGGCGTCCCCAGCCAAAAACGATTTTAGCCGGCGCGAAGAAATCGTAAGCGGTCAAGTTCGATCGGCCCCTGGTGTCGCAAGCGTGGCGTCCCCTTGCCGCCGGGGCTATTCTATGCCTGCCGCATCCTGTCCCGCCACTGTCGGGCGAGCGCGAAACAGGTCGGCCGTTCCTGAATTCGACATAGCCGAAAGACCGGCCCATGCGACTTGCCTCGTTACTCGATCTCCCGGTCGATCCGCACCGCGCCGCATGGCTGCGGCGCATGCTGGCGGCGTTTACGCTCTCGATGCTCGCCGCCACCTGGCGGCTGTGGACCGTGCAATCCGACTTTCCGCGGGTGCCGCTGGTGCGGGCCGCGGCGTGGTGCCCGGCTGCTTTCGAGTGGCTGCTGGCCGCCCTGTTGGTCGGCGGGCTGGTGGTCGCGGCAATTTCACACGCCGAACGAACCTGGCGGCGGTGCGCTGCGCACGTTTGTCGGCGCGCTGGCCGCTTTGATCGTGCTGGACCAGCACCGATTGCAACCCTGGGCCTGGCAGTCGATGCTCGTCGCAATGGCTCTGGCCAATTGCCGGGTCGAGACGGTTTTGCCCTGATCCGGCTGTTGACCGTGAGCATTTATTTGTACTCCGGCTTGTCGAAGCTGGACTACGAATTTCTGCACACGCTCGGCCAGCAGTTTGTCACGACGTTGCTGGGATTTGTCGGAGCGAGCGCGGACGCCTGGCCGCAACCGTGGCGGCTGCTGGCCGCCGCTTCGCTGCCGCTGGCCGAGATCATCCTGGCCTGCGGATTTTGCTTCCGGCAATTGTGGCCCGCCGCTCTGATTGCTTCGGTGCTGCTACATGGCCTACTCGTGGTCGTGCTCGGGCCGTGGGCATTGCACCACAGCCTGGCCGTATTGCTGTGGAACGGCTACTTCATCGGGCAGAATATCTTGCTCTTCGCCAGGCCGGCGGCTGGCGCGACGAATCGCTCCCCATCCAGCCCGGCCGAGGCCAGCGATCATTCGGCCCGAAGCGCCTGAGTCGTTGCACGCAAGCCGTGCTGTTGGCGGCGATGGTGCTGCCGCTGTTGGAACCGATCGGCTGCTGGGACGCCTGGCCGAGTTGGTCGCTGTATGCTCCGAATTGCGAGCGGGTCGCGCTGCTGGTCCATCGCAGCGCACTGGGCCAATTGGCAGCGCTCGAGCGGTTTGCCGAACTGGGTCCCGAGGATGATCCCTGGGTCCGACTGCGAACCGATCGCTGGTCGCTCGAATCGCTCGGAGCGCCGATCTACCCGCAAAACCGCTTCCAGCTCGGCGTGGCTGCGGCCCTGGCCGACAATCCGCCGCCTGGGCCGCTGGATGCGGGCCGTCGAGTTCACCCGCGCCGACCGGCTCTCGGGCCAGCGCCAACACCGCACGCTATCAGGCCTGGCCGAGATTTCCGCGGCGGCGGGCCGGTTTGTGCTCAACGGCCAGCCTGACGTCCGCTGGCGGGCATCGCCCGGGCCGGCCGCTGGCCCGGTTGCCGAGCCAAAAGCCGCTCGATTCGAGCCGGATTGAGAGCCGATGGTTCAATCTCGGTAAGTTCACTTTTCACTGCCCGGCCACTGTTCTATAGTCAACCGATCTATCGAGAACCGCGTCCTTTCCCCTTTCCGCCGGAACCACAGACGTGCATCTGGCCAAAGCGACGACGATCGCCGGACCGGAGCGAGTCATCATCGCGGCCAACCCGCGCCGGCGGCGGATCGCCCACTTCGATGGTCGGGCGTCTGGCCGACGCCCTGCGCAACCGAAATTTGCGGGTCGATGTCTTGACCGACCTGGCCGGTGTCGCGGCGGCTGCCAGAGAAGCGCATCGATCTGGCTCGCTGCGGGCGCTGGTCGCCGCCGGCGGCGACGGCACCGTGGCCGAGCTGGTGAACCGCACCGACCCCGGCCTGCCGATCAGCGTCTTTCCGCTGGGCACGGCCAATTTGCTCGCCGGCTACTTGGGAATCCAGCCGGATATTCCGTCGTTCTGCCAGACCATGACGGCCGGGCGGACGATTCAGCTCGATGCCGGCCGGGCCAACGACCGCATTTTCTTGTTGATGGTTGGCTGCGGTTTCGACGGCGAAGTGGTCGAACGGCTGCACCGGGCCCGGGTCGGGCATATCAGCATGTGGAATTATTTGAAACCCATCCTGGCTGCGATCCGTACCTATGAATATCCGGAGCTGCGGATCCAGTGTGAGGGTGCGCCCACGGGTTTGCCGCCCCGCGGGCGGGCGGACCCGACCTTGCGGCGCTGGGCATTCGTGGTGAATTTGCCCCGCTACGCCGCCGGATTGCAGTTTTCGCCCGATGCGTCGGGCAGCGACGAATTGCTGAACGTTTGCACGTTCGAGCGCGGATCCCTCTGGCAGGGGCTGCGATATTTGTTTCAGGTGTGGACCGCTCGTCACACGAAGTTGGCCGAGTTCGGACAAGTGCTGGCCAATCGCGTCAGAATCGAATCCGACCGGCCGGTCCGCTATCAGCTTGACGGCGATCCGGGGGGCATGTTGCCGCTGGAAATCGAGGTCCTGCCGCGCCGCCTGACGCTTGTCGTGCCGCTCAAGCGGGCCGTCAGCTTGGGACTGGCCGAAGCCGTGGCCCACGAGGTGATCGACCGTGTCTGAGAATGCCCCGCCTGGAAATGCCGCGGTCCATGCACCGGCAATCGTCGGACCGTACCGCGTCGGCAAGGCCCAGCCGCTGTTGGTCATCGCCGGACCGTGCGTGATCGAATCGGCCGAGTTGACTCTGACGATTGCCCACCGCCTGCGGCAGATCGCGGCCGAGCTGCCAATTCAACTGGTCTTCAAGGCCTCGTTCGACAAGGCCAATCGCACCAGCTTGTCGTCGTACCGCGGACCCGGTTTGGATGCGGGGCTCGAGATCCTGGCCCGTGTCAAACGCGAAACCGGCCTGCCAATCACCACCGACATTCACGAGCCGCAGCAAGCGGCCCCCGCCGCAACAGTCTGCGACCTGCTGCAAATCCCGGCCTTTCTCTGCCGGCAGACCGATTTGCTGGTCGCCGCCGCGCGGACGGGGCGGGCGGTCCACGTGAAGAAAGCCCAGTTTCTGGCCCCGCGCGACATGCGCCACGTGGTCGGCAAACTCGCGGCCGCTGGCTGCCGCAACATCCTGCTTTGCGAGCGCGGAACGTTCTTCGGCTTCGGCCGGCTGGTGAACGACATGCGCTCGCTGGTGGAAATGCGGGCCTTGGGCCCGGCGGTCGTATTCGACGCCACGCACAGCGTGCAGGAACCGGGCGGATTGGGTAGCGCCACCGGCGGAAATCGGGCCATGGTCGAACCTCTGGCCCGGGCCGCCGTAGCCATTGGTGTCGATGGGCTGTTTTTCGAGACCCATCCAACGCCCGATACCTCGCCCAGCGACGGGCCCAACATGGTGCCGCTGGACGAGTTTGCCGGCCTGCTGGGCCGGCTGCTCAAGATCCGTCAAACCGTGGAGAGTTTCGTCTGATGGTCGCTCGTGTTTGTCCGGCTGATTTTCGCGGCCAGCGGGCTTCGCTCGCCCCGCTCGACGACTTGCGACGCCACTCTGCGAACCGGCTACGGCACAGTCCGCTCGCGGCCGGCGGCAGAGCGGAGGTCTCGGCGCGTCGACTTCGTGCCAGCCGCCGCTGGCCACTCGTGCTGCTCCTGCTGGCGGCGGTCGTCAGTTGCAGCGAGGGTTCACCCGGGAGCAGCGAGCATCGGCGCGGACCGACCGTCAACGTCAGCGCTGAAGAGGATCAGCTGATTCTATCGTTGGCCGACAACTTGAATCATCTGGAGGAATTCGAGGCCGATCAGATCCTGCCCCAAATCCGCCACCGGCTCGATCAATGGGTCGAACAGAAAAAACCGACGGTCGACTGGCAGCGCGATCCGCTCATCGATACGCTGCCCGCAGGGCTCGCAATTCTCGCACGCTCGCCAGTCTCGGATCCGAAAAGTTTTCCGATGTCGACATGCTCAACCTGCGCGAGGCCGTTTGGCTGCGCGACATTTCCCGTCATGCCCGTGGCAACGAACTCGACGACCTCTCGATTGCCCAGCAACTCTTCGACTGGACCATACGCAACCTCCAATTAGAGGACGAAGCCGCCGGTTCGGCGGTTGCGCCGCGCCGATTTGCCCACGAGGTTCTGCAATCGGGCAAAGCCACCGCACGCGAGCGCGCCTGGATTTTCATCCTGCTGTTGCGGCAGCAAGGTCTGGACGGCGTGGTGCTGGGCGTGCCCGACGAAACGACGCACGAAATCCGACAGTGGGCACCGGCGCTCGTGGCCGACAACGATCTGTATCTGTTCGATGCGGAACTGGGGCTGCCCATCGCGGGCCCCGATGGCCGGCCCGTGGCCACGCTCGCCGAGTTGGCGGCCGACGATGCCCTGCTGCGCAAGCTTGACCTGAGTTCGCAGCGCAAGTATCCGCTGCAAGCAGAAAACTTGAAGGACCTGGTCGCGTATGTCGAGGCTTCCCCCAGCTACCTGGCCCGGCGCATGAAGCTGATCGAAACGAAATTGACCGGCCAGAACAAGATCATCTTGTCTTGCAGTCCGCGGCAGACCGCCAACCGGCTCGAGGGTCGGCCGCTCATCAAGGAGACGCGCTACTGGACGGCGCCCTTCGAAGTGTGGCAATCGGCTGCGCAGCCGCCCACGCCCGAACTGGCCCCGGCCTGGGCCCAGGACTTGCTGCCGCTGCACTTCATCGCGCCGCTGCGTCGAGCGCGCGCGTTGCAGTTCAAAGGCGCCTTCGACGGGGAAAAAGGGGCCAAGGCCTATTACCTCAAAGCACGCCGCTCCGACGACAACCTCGCGCGCTCCAACCTGCCGCCGCAGGAAAAGGCCATGTGGATCAAAGCCAAGCAGGATGCCAGCTATTGGCTCGGATTGATCGCCTTCGAGGAACAGAACTATTCGGTGGCGGCCGATTACTTTTCCCGCCGCACGCTGGAAATCTTTCCCGGCGGCCCCTGGACCCACGGCGCCCGCTACAATCTGGCCCGGACGTTCGAACAGACCAATCAATTGGACCGCGCGATCGACCTGTTACAGTCCGATTCGTCGCCGCAAAAGCACGGCAACCGGCTCCGCGCTCGCAAGCTGAAGGCCGAGTTGGCCCAGGCCGGCACTGCCGATACGGCCGCCAAGGCGGGCGACGCGCCGGCCGCGGAGCCGGCCGATTAGTCGGCCCCGCGGCGGCAAATCGCTCCGCTTGCCACGCACCCGGCGGGCCGCATTCGACGGCCACAACAATGTCGGAGAGGGCCGCCCAAGCGCAGCAAAAAGCCCCAACCCGGTAACGCGCATAAAGCCGGGGTGGGGCCGTAGGATGATGATGCCCAGGAATCTAGCCGATTCGCAAGAATATACAAGACTTATCGGGCGAAAAAGTTCCCCCCCAGCGGCTCGCGAAACTCGCGGCGACAACCGAGACGCGCTGCCGGCGACTGGGATCCGCGGGGGGAATGTCGGTAGGACGTAGCGCCGGCTTCGTGACGATCGCAGCCTCGGTCGAATTTAAACGGCCGGCTGAACCCGCATCCGCCAGCACGTGGCCGCTCTCCGCCGGACCTCCCCGCATCGGCAATGCGGCGCAGGGATCCCCACAGCATTTCCGCCCTGCGGTTTGCATGCGGCGGCTGCCGTGGGAATTTTCCGGAATTTTCCGGAAATACTCCCCTGAGGGTCTTGACGGCTAGTGCAATCCTGGCAAATATATAGTCCGTTCCTGCCAAAATTGCCTGCTTTCCGGCGATTTGCGGACAGGCTTAGGAGAAACGCCAGTGAGTCGGTTGCGAATCACGAGTCGGGAAAAAGTTGCCCGGAACCTCTGCGATTGAACCAGAGGCTCTCGGCAACTTTTTTCGTTTTGCGCTGACGGGACAAGCAGCGCGGGGCTCGCCGCGGCAGGCATCCTCGAATGCATTGCCAGTGCCGGCCGGGAAACGAAAGCGGGTAGACAAAGTTTGCGTTTGTGGACGTCTTGATGGGCCGCCAGTTGGTGTAGAGTCAGCTAAGAGCGGCAGGGTGCTTGTGATGAAGACTCGATCTTTTTAACGTATTAACGAGAAAACAATTGACAGTGTGCTCGGCGAATGAATCGCTATGAAAGCCTCGATCTCAGCAATTCGAAAACGCATGTACAGAAAAGTAGGCGATACAAGTTTCCTCAAACCCTGATCCTCGACACAACACACTATTTCCGTGGAGAACTCTCATGAAGACCCGCAATGTGCTCCTCTTGGCGGCATTTTTCGCAGTGACGACTTGGTCAGCGCCGGCCTTCGCCACGAACATTCCGGCCACCGACCTGGTGATTGGGACCGGATTGAAGCCCGGCCTGTCCGGCCAATATTGGAATCCGCCCGCCGGCACCGCGGGAACCGCTGGGGTGGGCAACACGATCGCTTGGATGGGTGCGAATAGCCCGCAGGGCACGTTCGTCGGCACCTTGATCAACTACAGCGGTGGTGACATGACGACGCCAGTGAATTTCCTGAACTACAACGGCAACACCGACGGCAATAGCTTCGTCGGAACCAATGGCAATCTCAACGATGGCCTCTTCGAACTCAAAGGCTTCTACCAGGCCCCCGTGGGCACCGTGAATTTCTCGGTGGGTCACGACGACGATGCGCAATTGCAGATTGGCAGCACGGTCCTCACGAGCGGCGGTTGCTGCGGGACCAACACGGCTTCCGCCACGTTCAGCGCGGCCGGCCTGTACCCGATTACGCTCATCTACGCCAACGCCAGCTATAATGGCGGCACCGGCGGCGCGTCCTTCAACGTGAGCGACAATCCGGGCTTGACCTTCCTCGGCCAAGGCGGCAACATTTTCCAGGCCCACACGCCCGAGCCCTCGTCGTTCGTCCTCTGCGGTCTGGGTGCTGCCGGCCTGCTGCTGGCCGCCCGGCGCCGCAACCGCAAAGCCTAGTTCCAGGGCTACCCCAAACACCAAGAAACCGCCCGGCATTTGCCCGGGCGTTTTTTTTCAGCCAGGCGATTCCAGCCGCAGAAAAGCGGGGTTCTTGGGGGCGATCTGGGCAGCGCAGGCCGCGCACTTGGGTTGTGATCGCCGCAGGAAAACGCTAAATTCAAGGATTACGCCGAGCAGCCTCGCTTCGCAGCGAGACCCGTCGCGCCGGGGCGGCTTGGCGGAATCGGCCGGCCAGGCCGACAGCATCGGGCTGGCAGACCGGCGGGAAAACCCGCTCACTTGGGTCGAGTTTAGGGAAAGGGACGTCGAGATCATGCAAAAAGAAATTCATCCGCAGTATTTCCAGACAACGGTCAAATGCGGGTGCGGCAATACGTTCGTCACACGCAGCACCCGGCCCGAGTTGAAGGTCGATATCTGCAACGTTTGCCACCCGTTCTACACCGGCAAGCTGAAGTTCATCGACACGGCCGGCCGCATCGAAAAGTTCAAGAACAAGTTCGCCAGCGCCGGTTATGCCAGCCTGGGCCGCGGCAAGAAACAACCCGCCGAAACCAAGACCGAATCTTAGCTCCGCGCTGACGCGACTTGCTGCGTCCGTGGTGTGGCTTTTTTTCGGTCCTGGTCTGCGACCCCTCTTTCGACCGCGCGGGCACGCCGCCAGGGCCCTTCATGAGGAGGGTGCCCCAACATGTCCTTGCGCGAATTGCTGGAAACCAAGCTGCAGCGCTTCGAGCAACTCGAACAGCAGATGCTCGATCCGGCGGTGCAAACCAACTCGGCCCTGATGGCCGCCGCCGCGCGCGAGCACGGTTCGCTGGCCAAGCTGGCCACGAAGTATCGCCGCTTCAAGCTGCTGAACCAGCAGATTGCCGAAGCCGTCGAGATGGGCCAGGGCAAAGACTCCGAACTGCGCGAACTGGCCGAGGCCGAACTACCCGAATTGCGGGCAGAACGCGAATCGCTCTGGAACGAACTGCTCGACATGACCGTCGGCGGCGAGGATGCCAACCGCACCCGCTCGGTCATGGAGATCCGCGCCGGCACCGGCGGCGACGAGGCCGCGCTGTTCGCCCGTGACTTGTACGAAATGTACAAGCATCACGCCGAATCGCGGGGCTGGAAAGTCGAAGTGCTCGACATGAACGCCACCGAATTGGGCGGATTCAAAGAACTGATCCTGGGCGTCGAAGGCGAGGGGGCCTACCGCGAACTGCAATACGAAAGCGGCGGACATCGCGTGCAGCGCGTGCCTTCGACCGAAACCAAGGGACGCATCCACACATCGGCGGCCACCGTCGCCGTGCTGCCCGAGCCGGAGGACGTCGAGATCGACATCAAGCCCGACGATTACCGCAAAGATATTTTCTGCGCCAGCGGGCCCGGCGGACAGCACGTCAACAAGACGGCCAGCGCTATTCGGCTCACGCATTACGAAACCAACATCGTCGTCTCCTGCCAGGATGAGAAAAGCCAACACAAGAACTTCGCCAAAGCGCTGCGCGTGCTCAAGACCAGGCTCTACGAACACAAACGCAAAATCGAGCACGACAAGCGGGCCAGCGAACGCAAATCGCTCGTCGGCTCGGGCGACCGCAGCGAACGCATCCGCACCTACAACTTTCCCGAAAACCGCCTGACGGATCATCGCATCGGACTGACGCTCTACAAGCTCGACTCGATCCTTTCCGGCAACCTGCAACCGGTGACCGAAGCCCTGATGGACTACGACCGCCGGCAACAGCGCGACGACATGGGCACCGTCGAGTGATCGGCCTGGCCAGTCGCCGCTGGTGCCAGGTGACCCGCGACGACTGGCCACATTCGCCGCTTGCCAAGCAAACTGCCGGCGGGTAACTTTCGGCGCATTGGCGTGGCGTCCGGGTCCTGAACCAACTGCCCCCTGGGGTGCCGCATGGCGCAAGGCGAAACCTGGACGATCGGCCGGCTGCTGGGGTGGACCGCCGATTATCTCAAACAGCACGGTTCGCACAGCCCACGGCTGGACGCCGAAGTGCTGCTGGCCAATGCCGCGGCCTGCCAACGGATCGAACTCTATACGCGCTTCGAGCAGCCCGCCGACGACGACTTGCGGGCGTGCTTTCGCGATCTGGTGCGCCGTCGGTCCGAAGGCATGCCCGTCGCCTATCTCGTCGGCCGGCGCGAATTCTACTCGCTCCCCTTTCGCGTCACGCCGGATGTGCTGATCCCGCGCCCGGAGACCGAGTTTCTGGTCATCGCCCTGTTGGACCGCATCCGCGGGCGTGGGGCGGCGGGCAATGTCCGCGTGGCCGACGTCGGCACGGGCAGCGGCGTGGTCGGCATTTGCGCGGCAAAATACTCGCCCCAGGCCCGGATCACGGCCATCGACAGCAGTCCGGCGGCCCTCGAAGTGGCCCGCGGCAACGCAGCCGACCTGGGAGTCGCCGAGCGGCTGGACTTCGTCCAAAGCGACCTGTTCGCTGCCGTGCCGGCGGAGCTGCGGTTCGACTTTGTTGCCAGCAACCCTCCGTATGTCAGCGACAGCGAATACGAAAGCCTGGACCGGGACGTGAAGCAATTCGAGCCGCGGCTGGCCCTGATCGCCGGTCCGCAGGGGACGAGCGTGATCGAGCGGCTTGTTCCGCAAGCGGCCGATCGGCTGGAAGCCGGCGGATCGCTCTTGCTGGAAATCAGCCCGATGTTAGAAGATACGGTTCGCCGGCTGATCGCGGCGGACGGTCGATTCGCCGTCGAGGCGACCATCAAGGATCTGGCCGGTCACGCCAGGGTGATTGCCGCCCGGCGAAATTGAAGGCGTTTCGGCCGACGGATCGCGGGAGCGAGCAATGGATTGCCTGGTCATTGACGGCGGACGTCCTTTGTGCGGCAGCGTGGCGGCCAGCGGCGCCAAGAACGCCGCCTTGCCGATCATGGCCGCAGCGCTGTTGGCCGAAGGGCCGGTGCATCTGGCGCGAATCCCGCAACTGACCGATGTGGCCGTGCTGGCCCGAGTGCTGTCGCGGCTCGGCGTGACGGTCGAGCACGATGGCCGCGGCCATTGGATTTTGGAAACTCCCGACCGAGGCCCAGTCGAAGCCGACGCCCGGCTGATGCGAAAAATGCGGGCCAGCTTCTGCGTGCTGGGTCCCCTCTTGGCGCGCCGCGGCCGGGCCGTCGCCGCCTTGCCCGGCGGATGTAAGATCGGCGATCGGCCCGTCGATTTGCACCTCGCTGGGCTGGCCGCTTTGGGCGCCGAGATTCGCCTCGAGCGCGGATACGTCGTGGCCCGCGCAAAGCGTTTGCGGGGAGCAACCGTATCGCTCCTCGGCCCGCGCGGACCGACCGTCACCGGAACTGCAAACGTGATGTGCGCGGCCACGCTGGTGCGCGGCACGACAACCATCCTGGATGCCGCGCGCGAGCCGGAGATCGTCGATCTTGGCCGGTTCTTGATCGCCCTGGGTGCCCGCATCGACGGGCTGGGAACCGAGACCATCGAGATCCGCGGAGTCGACCGGCTGCACGGCGCGGCGCACCAGATCATTCCCGACCGCATCGAGGCCGCCACACTGCTATTGGCCGGCGCGATCACCGGCGGCAACGTGCGGATCACTCAAATTTGTCCTGCCCATTTGGCCAGCGTCGTGCGGATCCTCAGGCAGATGGAGTTCCAAGTGACCGCGGGCGGTGACTCGATCAGCCTTTGCGCGGCCGGCCGGCCGGCGGCGGTCGAAATCTTCGCGCAGCCTTATCCGCACCTGCCGACCGACCTGCAAGCTCAATTCACGGCCGTGCTGGCGCTGGCAGCGGGCCGCAGCCTGGTGCGCGATGGCATCTTTCCACGCCGCTTTCAACACGTGTCGCAACTAGCGCGAATGGGCGCACGTTTCACGCCGGTTCCCAGCGGTGTGGCGATCGACGGCGTGGCAAGGCTCCGCGGGTCGCGGCTGGCGGCCTGCGACCTGCGCGCAGCGCCGCTCTGGTGCTGGCGGGCTTGGCGGCCGAGGGCCGCACAGTCGTGCGCGGCGCGGACCATCTCGATCGCGGCTACGAACGGCTTGACGAAAAGCTGGCCGGACTCGGCGCTTCGATTGCACGCGTTCGTGCCGAACCGGCAGTCCGCCGCGCCGTCGCGGTCAACCGTTGATCCGGCACTCCCGTCTGGCTGCTGGAAACGGGGCGGCCGGATCGATGCGAACCGCAGACTTTGTCCACCCAGCCGTGCCGCCGCGCGCGAGGCGGTCCCGGTTTTGCGACGGCCTGTCGGGCAATGTTCGCGTGTTTAGCGGCGACGAGATGTTCTCGTTGCCGCACTGGCCGCTTCGGCTTGACGCCAATCTGCCGGAGTTCTAGGCTAAAGTCGCCAGGAGCGGGGAGACCAATCGATTTCCCCTTCCCTCTTGGGGAATAGTGTAACGGTAGCACGACTGACTCTGAATCAGTTAGTCTAGGTTCAAATCCTAGTTCCCCAGCTTGTTTTTCGCAGAAGTCGCCCGCGACTTATCTCTCGTGGAATCCGGCACTTGAGGGCCCTTGATTCCTTTCGCCGGTCGCGTACTATTCGCGGCCGGTGACATCATGGTGACGCATATTTCGATCGTATGTCGTCCTGTGTCGCCGTGTGGCAGGTTGCGGCGATGCCCTGCAGCGCGAAGCACTCTTGCTCAAGGTTGAGCAGCTCAAGGCCGAATATGGCGGTCCCGACCCGTCGCCACTGGAACAGCTGGTGGTCGAGGGGTTCGTCATCAGTTGGCTACAGCTTGAGCAGATCACTGGATTGGCCGTTCAAGTCGACGTCCTGCAGCAGCGAACCGGCTGGTACCTCGTTCAGCGACAGAGTCGGGCACATCGGCAATTTCTAAACGCCGTCAGGACTCTGGCGACGATTCGTCGCTTGCAGCCCAATGGAATCGCCAGGCCAGCTCAATCTGAAGCCCAGTAGGACGCCATCACCGCCGTATGGTTGGCCGACGCGCGGCAGGCCGTGAGCACGGTCGAGAACGCGCAGCAGGCGCTGTACCGCGAGGCCCAGTTGGCCGTGCGGGCGGTGGTTGGTGCGCGCGAGCTGGACACGTTCCTGATCGACCGCGACGCCGTGGCTCGCGAGCTGGAGGAGTTGCTCCGCCAGCGCGTGAGCGAATTTGGTCTGGAGGTCGTTTCGGTGGGGGTGCGTGACATCATTCTGCCGGGCGACATGAAGGACCTGATGAACCGCGTGACGGAGGCCAAGAAGGCGGCCGAAGCCAACTTGATCGCCCGTCGCGAGGAGACGGCGGCCATGCGCAGCCAGGCCAACACGGCCAAGCTGCTCGAAGGCAGCCCGACCTTGATGCGTTTGCGCGAGCTGGAGGTCTTGGAAAAGATCGCCTCGGCCGGCAAGCTCAACATCGTGCTGGGCGAAAAGGGGCTGACCGACCGCGTGGTCAACCTGTTGTAGACGTTGGCAAAGCCCAGGAGGCCGGGAGCAATTCCGGCCTCTTGGTTTGTCTGAAGCCTTGCGGACGGGTTGGTGTCCGATCGGCCTAGCCAGGCCGCTTAGCTTCCGAGAGCTGTTTGATATGGGCCAGGACCCGCTCGTGGATCCGATGGATGAGCAAATCCGACCAGGCTGTCCAATACCACTGCGGATACATCTCGAAGCGATACCAGGTGCGCCCTTCGAGCCGGGTTCGCCCAGGGGCCAATGAAACCAGGCGGAATTCGCCGCGCGGTGCTGCGCAGGTAACCCGACAAATGAGGCGGATGCACGTTGGCGTAAAAGCTGAGCTCGAACATCGGGGAGGGCTGCTGGGTAACGTCGAATGCCAGCCGATGCGGTTCCTCCCAAGCGGTGATCGGTTCCTCGAACGAACCGGTGGTGAACTCGCAGTAGCGTATCGCCCCAGGCCCACGGCCTTCAATGCGGGCTCGCTCGGGACAGCTGATTCCCCAGCGAAAATACCAAGGCCGCGAGGCCGGCAGGTCGGGAAAATCGATCACGTGGGGCCAAACGGCTTCCGGCGGCGCGTCGACGTCGATCGAGCTCGTGACCAGATACTCCGGCGAGCCCGACCATAGCGACTCCCCGCCGGCCCACAGGGGCCACAGCAAGATGGCTGCCAGCAACTCGACTTGCGGCCGTCGAGTGGCATCGGCAATGGCCTTGCCGAGTACGCCGCCGGCCATGCCGACTGGCAATAGCAGCGGCACCGCCATAGCGACACAGATCACCCCTTCTAAAGCGAACAGCAGCAACGCCAGGCTGCCGAAAAAGACGGTGGCCATGCCCAACAGGATCGACGAGCCAAAACTGCGCGGGTATCGGCGGTTGTCGAGATAAGCCGCCGTAGCGCTCATCAGGAGCGGCGTTCCAAGAAATAGGGACGCCCCGTAGCTTGCGAACAAATAGACGCTGCACAGCATCATGAGTCCGCCGATGAGCAGACCAACCCCCACGGCCAACGCATGCTCTTGGCATGGTCAGTGTCGCGAGCCTGTTCTCGTCGCGGCGACCAAAGGTTGCCTTCGGTCTCGGTCGGAAACGTGCAAAGCAGCAGCATGACGAGCAAATTGAGCAGCGGCACGATGACTAGCAGCCCGACCCAGGGTGAGTGGCCCGCGTCGGCGGCACGACGCACGCTCATCGAGATCGCGACCCAGAAAAATGGCAGCGTCCACAAGAACAGCGTCCAGGGTAGCCACTCGGGCGCTCCTGGATCAGCGCCTCGCGGGCGCTCATCAACGGGTTGAGAAAGTCCCACGGATAGAATGCGCGATGGGCAAGGGTCCAGATCAGCCCCGCTTCGACGGCATACTTCAGCAGCATCAGCGAGACGCCGCAAATGGCGTAATCCAACGGCCTGATACTCTCGCGTACGCCGAACCACCGCGCCAGCGTGTCGATCACCTC
The DNA here is from genome assembly GCA_963699445.1 of uncultured Planctomycetia bacterium. Taxonomy (GTDB): domain Bacteria; phylum Planctomycetota; class Planctomycetia; order Pirellulales; family PALSA-1355; genus CAWCAX01. The sequence goes on along the minus strand of CAVOTX010000005.1, from coordinate 52,751 downwards.
AAACTTGTGCGGCGAGCCTGACTCCGTCGACGGGGGATCGTTCGTCATGGGGGACCAAGAGTTTGATTTGACCGGCTGCAGTGGACACGACCAGATCGTCACTGCCTGAACCGCAGGCCTGCCAGATCCATAACGACCGACCCTGGTGGGGAAAGTTAATGCTGGCGGGCAGCTGCGGTCTTAGCTTAGGGCAGCCGCTAACAAACTTCCAGGAAGATCCCAATGGCCACCAGTTGCCACGCCCGCCCGACCTGCAACCCTGTTCAATTCACATTGCGCAGCTTGTTTGAGTGCGTTTCGCTCTGCGCCGTGCCGGCCGCATTTGCTTCCAAGATCGGCGTTCTGCCGACGGCACTATTGATAGGGTTGAACCTAGCCTTGGCCGCGCGGCAAGGTTTCGTGGCTCTGCTGACCCTCATCGGGGCCTCACTGGTGGCCGCAGACGGTGCTGGCCCAACCGGCTGGAACGGGGTAATGGAACGCGAATTCCTTGCGCTCGTAATTGGTGTAGCTCTCGTCGGCTGGTATCGCTTTCGCCGCGGAGGTTGGCAAGAGTGCTCATGACGCAGGTCCGACAACAGATTCCCGCTTAACGGCGACGCCCAGCTTGGCTGGGCTCAGCGTCGCCACCGCCCGGTCGGCTGCCTGAATTGGTCGACAACGTCAGTCCGGCCGGCCGGCGACTGATTGGTCCCGAGCAGCATCAGCTCACTGGCCCGCAAGCCCACGCCCGCCGCATCGAAGGCCGCGATGACGGAATTGTGATCGCGCTTGTCTTCGCCAAACTCCCCCGGGGCCAGGGTGGACTCCCGGCTATCGCTGCCGCCACCGCCCGACGACCTCTCCATTTCCTGCCACCGCATCCAGTCGTCGGTGATCATCTGAATCCCCCGGGCGAGCGGCGTAGTTCGGACCCCCAGTTCGGCCTGCAACCCGAAGAGCGCGGAACGAGTCGGCAAAAAACCTTCCCATCGGGTTCGGATCGTTCGGCCGGGTCGGATTTTTCCAGCGAGGGATCATAACATCCAGCGCGCGCGGGCCGCCGTAATAGCCAAAGTGCTTCCACAGCAGCTCATAATCGCGTTCGCACTAGTTCCGATGGATCCCCTCGCCCAGCACCTGTTTAACGATGTAGCCGGGGCTGTCGAGCTGGTCACGGACGTCGAAAAACCAGGATTCATAATAGGCGATACCCAACACGCTGCTGTCTGTCTTGCGGGCAATGCTCTGCAGTGGTTCGCCGGCCAACAGCCGGGCCTGTACGCTGTAGCGGCGGAGAGGCGAATCATTCCGACACTCCAGGCACCAGGCTTCGAACTGGCCCGGGTGGTGGTGGATTAGCTGGACCCGCTCCTCGTCGGTCGAGAGGGCTCGGTTCTGGTAATGGAAATTGGCCGCCTCGGCAATCCGGGCGTCGCCCCGAAAACGGTTGCGCCGAATCGGGTTGTCACTCAACATTTCGCCGCGCAGCCACCTCCAATTGACCGGCCGCGCATGATGGTCACGTGTGAGTTCGAGCATGCGGCTGTCCTCCCTGACAGCATCTTGATTGTACCAACTCGTGAGTCTCCAACGAATTGGCCCGGGTATCGATTCCTCGGCTTGCGTACGCAGAGCCTGCGCACCCTCGGTTGACCGGGCCCCAGGGCGATGCCTGGCCGCGGGAAGGTGGCCGCGACCCGAGGCAAAACCGCAGAACGAATCGACCGCGATGATGCTGTGCCGGTGCTAGCCTGCCGAACGTCCGTTGATTACAGTTTCTTCTGTCGTTCAGGCCTCGCTGCGCCGCTAATCCGGAGCCTCCAATGGCAACGGTTTCCGAATCCGATCAGGCAACCTCCGCCGAGCCCGACGCGTCGGTCGCCGAGCCCAAAGCGACCGAGGCGAGCCCGATAGAGCCGGCCATCATCGCGATGCCTTCGGCCATGCAGCCCAAGCCAAAGCCTGCGAAACGCCGGGCGCCGGCAAGAAAACCTCAACCTGCGGCCATCAAGCCCAAGCCGGCAGCTAAGAAATCCAAACCAGCGACCAAGGAGCACAAGGCATCACCTGCAAAAGCGAAATCCAAAATTGCCAATACGAAGGCATCAACCAAGAAGGCCAAACCAGTGACTACGAAGCACAAGCCAAGAAAAACCAAAGCAGCCGCCATCAACCACAAGCGGACGGCCAAGAAGCCCAAAGCGGTGACTTCGAAGTCCGCAAAATCGATCAACGGTGCTCACGGCTCGGTCAACAAGGCTGAAGAGATCCGCCGGGCCGCCAAAGAAATCGGCGGCAAGAAGGTACGGCCCAAGGCCGTGATCGAACTGCTGGCGAGCCGTGGGATCGAAGTATCGTCGCCCCAGGTCAGCAGCACGCTGAAGGCCGCCGGCTACCGTCGCATTCGCCATCGCAAGACGGCACCGGCACCGGTTCCGCACCCGACCAGCGCGCCGGGCGGGCTGTCGCTCGAACACCTGATCGCCGCCAAGGTCCTGCTCGGCAAGGTGGGCAGTCTCGCGGCGGCCAGGAAGGCGATCGAGGCAATGGCGAAACTGAGTTGATGCCGCGATTTTTTGGCCCACAGCGCAAACGACCCGCGCTCTCGGCGGGGTTTTTTGTGCCGCTATCGGCTACGATACCGGGATGACTCAGCGACCAGCAGGTCCGGTCAGCATCGTTCACTGCCGGCGATCACCTGGTCCCGACTCAAAGAAGGCTGCTTGGTCAGCTTGAGATATGGCGATCGATGAAGTAGCCCTGGACGCTCTGCTCGCCTCTGGTGTCGATCTGCCGACCGCCATTGCCGGGGCCACGATTCCCGAACCACAAGAGCCCCATGAGTCAAAAGGCTCCCGACCAGGCGTCGTGCTTTTAGGAATCCTGATCGGCAGCCTGGTCGTCTACGTCGTGGTGCGGCTCCTGCTGTAGCCATGCTCGCCGTCGATTGTCGTCGAATGCACAAGCGCCCGACAGGACACGGTCATGATGGCGCCAGGACTCGCCAACTTAGCTCGTTTTCCGTCCCGAAGGGCCCCGACGCCCCACAACCTCATCGGCGGCGGAAACGGCGTCCCAAATGCAGACCGAAGCTTGCAATCGCTTGGGCACAGGCTACAAAGAATAGCGACGGAGTACGGCTTGTCCGGAACCAGGCACGCTCCGCCCACTTCTTTGCACACGCTGCTTAGCAGCTGAGGAGGCGTCTCATGTGCATCCGCGCGAGCGTACGTGGCGTTGTTGTCCGCACGTTGTGCCTTGGCGGCACGTCAAGCGTCTCGGCGACAAATTGTTGCCACAATCTCCACTCGTCGTCGCGCGAACTCCTGCGGCTCTTCCAACCCTAGGTCGTCAATGCTGAAGCCCGTGGTTCGTGCCCTGGCTGCCGTGACCGTGGTTGCTGCGGTCGCGATTGTCGTCCGATTTAGCTCCTGGCAGCCCAATATCGTTAACGGGGCGCCCGCTGCGGAAGCGAAGCCGGTCATCGGCGGCTCGTTGGCTGACGACGGGCGGATCGGCAAGATCAGCGACTCGCAAGGACTGGTTGTCCTCAAGCCGGCGCTGGCCCAGCGCTGGACCGCGGTCGCACCGGAAACCTTGCTCCTGCCACAAGACTGGCTGCGCGCGACATGCGTGGGGCCAACGCGGCCAGGCTCCGATTGACGTCGGGCGTCGAGCTGACGATCGGCCCCGGTACGCTCATCGAACTGATTTCGCCGACGCAGGCGCGCTTGCACACGGGCGAGGTACGACTCAAGCTGCCCGACGATCGGGACTCCGCCCAAAAGGACGCGGATCGCAACGAGGCCCAACAACCGGCCGACGCAGGGGCGGTCGCGTTCGAACTGCTTGGCCCGCGAAGGAAGTCGAAAGCTCGCCGCACCTGGCAATGTGATTCTGCGCGTCGCTGACGAGGAACAACTCGTCGAAATCGACGACTCGCCGCCCTGGCTGGCTGGTTTCGACGGCACGCTCAGCAATCCATCGCTGGGTTCGCTGATCGCGCATTTGCCGGACGGCCGCAACGAACCGCTCGGCATCGGCTATCACAAGGTAACCGTCGACATTCGCGATCAGATTGCCCGTACGACCATTGAAGAATCGTTCGTGAATCATACGGCTCAGCGGCTCGAGGGGGTTTTTCATTTTCCGCTGCCCGCCGACGCATCAGTCAGCGACTTCGGAATGTGGATCGGTGATGCGTTGATCGAATCCGACGTGGTCGAGAAGCAGCGTGCCCGGGAGATTTTCGAAACCATTCTGCATGAGCGGCGCGATCCGGCTTTGCTGGAATGGGCCGCCGGCAATTCATTCAAGGCCCGGGTTTTTCCGATCGAACCCCAGGCGGAAAAACGGGTGAAACTGGTGTATACGCAGGTCTTGCCGCTGCGGGCCCATGCGTATCGTTACACGTATGCGCTGCGAAGCGACCTGCTCCGCAACAATCCACTGCGGGAATTGTCGCTCAGCGTGGTGGTTCAATCGGCTTTGCCGTTGAAGAGTGTCCACTGTCCGACACATGCCACGCGCGTGCAGCAAACGCCCCACGCGGCGCAGTTGGAGTTTGCCGCGCAGCAGTACACGCCTGAGCGGGATTTCGAAGTGGTGTGCGAAATTGATCCTCAGCAAGCGGAAGTCGTCGTCGCGCCGCACCGCCGCGGCAGTGATGGTTATCTGCTGGTGCAATTGACGCCCCCCGCGCCGACGGTCAATGGCGCCGCGAAAGCGCTCGCGGACGGCCCCCCGCTTGACCTGGTGCTGCTTTGCGATACCTCGGCCTCGATCGATTCGGAGAAACGAAGACAACAGGCCGACTTCGTCGCCGCGATTTTGGCATTGCTGGGTGAGCGAGATCACTTTCTGCTCGGGGCCACCGACGTGGCAACCGTCTGGGTGTCGCCAGAACCGCTCGCACCCACGGCCGAAAACGTCGCCCGAGCACGGCAATTTCTCGAGCACCGCGCAGTCGCTGGGCTGGACCGACCTGGATCAAGCGTTCGCCGCGGTCTTTGCTCGGGCAGCGAAGCACGCACACGTTGTCTACATCGGCGATGGGATCGTCAGCAAGGGGGATCACAATCCGGTCTCGTTCGTCAATCGGCTGACGAAGCGCTGTGCCCAGCAGGCCGGCACCGGGCTGACGCTGCATAGCGTGACGATCGGCAACACCCGCGAAACCACGGTCATGCAGGGAATATCAGCGGCTGGCGGTGGATCGACTCGGGAAATCGACGGTCAGCGGGCAGCCACCACCGTGGCGCAAGAACTCCTGGCCGAGATCACCCAGCCCGGCTTGTCGAATCTGGACGTGGAGTTTCGCGGCATTCGGGCCGCTGCCATGTATCCCCGCCGGCTGCCCAATCTGCCGGCCGGCACCCAGCAGATTCTGGTGGGTCGCTATGTTCCCGACGGGCAGGATCAGGTGGGCGAGGTGGTCGTGACGGGTCGGCGTGGGGCGGAGCCGGTTCGCTACACGAGCAAAGTCCAATTCCCCAAGGCGGACGAAGGCAATTCGTTCATTCCGCGGTTGTGGGCCCGGTCGCATTTGGACTACCTGCTTTCGCAAGGCGACAACCCGGCGATTCGCAGCGACATCATCGCGCTCTCGCAAGAGTTTCACATCATCACGCCGTACACGTCGCTCTTGGTTTTGGAAAGCGACGCCGACCGGGCCCGGTTTGGCGTCCAGCGGCGATTCGAGATGCGGGATGGGGAGGAATTCTTTGCGGCCGGCAAAGCGGACAGTCAGTTCGAGCTTTCGCAGAATCAACTGGCACAGTTTGGACAATGGCGTCTAGACCTGCCGCGGGCGATCTTCCGAGAGTTGGCCGCTCACGACCGCGACGCCCGGATGTTTCGTCCGGCTCCAGACCCGGCGGGCCGGGCGAGCCCCATCGGTACTACGCACAGGTTTCCCGACAAGAAACCCCGCCTGGTATCGGTCGATTTCGGGATCGTGAATCTCGACAAGTCGAACCGACACGAATACACGCAGGCCAGCTCGTATAGCGTGCCCGACGTTCATGTCGCGGCGGTCGCTCTGGGCTTCCTTCCAGGGTGGTGGGAAATGCAAGGAGAAGACCCACCGGAACCGGCGATCGGCGGCGGCGTTCTAGGTGCAGGCGGGTACGAAATCAAGAATCGTCGCCCGGGAGGTGGCCAGCAGGACGATGATTCCCGGTCCGACGATGCGGCGGAAGAAGAACAATTCGCTCACGACGACGGGTTCGACACGCCGGATGATTTGCGGCCGGATGGGCAACTGAACGTCAACGCCGCCCCGGCCGAATCACCGGTTGCCGCCGACGGCGGCGAAGACGGACACGCTGCTTCCACGGTTGTTGCGGACGAGGTTGACGATGATGACTCAGAAACTGGCGGCGCACTGACGGCGGACGGACTTCCGCAACTAGAGCGTGCATCTGGCGCGAGCGGCAAGCCCTTTTTTCAGGCGCTGCATGTAGTTGCTGCCGAGGAGCACCGTCACGCGGCGATGAGTGCAATGAGCATCGCCGTAGATACCGATTTGTCGCCGACCAGATTTGGGTTTCCCAAGCTGACAAGTCGGCCAGGCGAGGAACCGCCAGCCGCGGTTAGCGCCGGCTGGACACCCGAAGCGATCGCGCTTTCTCAGAGTCTGTCGCGACGCGAGGCGTTGGTGAAGTTGGTCGGCGGCGTCGAGTTGCGAGCGTCAGGCCAATCCTTTACGCCGCCTTGGCCGCAAGCGATCGCGCCCGGCGGCAGCCTGGTGCTTTACTCCGCCTCGGGTTGGCTAACCAAGTCGATCGACGGTGAAAGCGACACGCTGGTGCACTATTGCCGCGGGGGGGAGCGGGGGGTGTTCTCGACCTCCTTTCTTCTGGGCCGGACTCGGCCGGCGGACGAGCAGGACCTGGTCGCGCTGCCGTTCATGATGAGTGATGGCTCGCTGTCGCCGCTGCATGTGGAATGCAGCGAAAGCGGGGCGCACGTCGAAGCAGCGGGCGAAAACCGAGCAAAGTTGGTCCTCACCACCGTCAAGGTTCAGAGCGACCAGCACGAATTGCCATTTTCAAAGGAGGTGCATTATTTCATCGATACCCAGCGCCACGTGCTGTTGCGGGCGGAATTATTCATCGATGGATGCCTGACCGAAGTGGCCAGCTTTGAGGATTTTGTCCAGGTTGCTGGTTGCTGGTGGGCGACCCAGCAGACGGTCGACGATGCGCTCGGCCGCCGGTTGCACAAGGCAACATTGCAAGTGACCCAGCTCGCGCAGGCTGACTTTGATAGGCGGCTGCAAGCGGAAATGCCGGCCGCGCTGAATGTGCTGTGGCTCGCCGAACCGCTACCCACCCTTGCCACGGCCCGAGAACGCATCGCGGGCGGAGGCGGGTCATTCGCCGACCGGATGGTAATGCTGGAACATTTTGCCGGTCTGCAGCAATGGGATCGCGCCCTGAAGCAACTGACCGCGGCGGAACAACTTGCCGCCGACAAGCCCGGCGCTGGTCGCCTGCGCGGAGAATTCTATGCCACGAGTCGTCGCCACGAAGAGGCCCGGCAATGGCGGCTCGACGAGGCTCGCCGACTGATTGCCAATCCACAGGCCGGTGAAGCGATTCGAGCCGAAGCACTGGTTCAACAGGCACAGCGCGAACGATGGAACGCATTCTGGGGACGGCAATACGCAGCCGCCAACGAACTGTTGGAACTCGTCGAATTGCTTCAGCCTGTGGCCGACCGGCAGCTGCCCGAGTCACTCTGCCGGCAGCGATGGCTGCAGCACCGAGCTGAGGCCTACGAGAACTTGGAGCGACGGGAAGACGAAATACCGCTTCGCGAGCGGTTGGCCGAGGAGGCTCCTTGGGACGCGGCCGCCCAGCAGGCGTATGTCGAAGCTTTGCTGGCGGCAGGTCGGGTCGAAGCGGCCATGGAGTGGTTCGGTACGCGAATCGACGAGTCAGTACATCTGACCGGCCAATATAGTCAATCCTTGGGCCAGGACTTCGTCAAACTGATGATCGAGCAGGGGCGGCTGCCTGAGCTGTTGGAGCACACTACGGCTTGGATCCAGCGACGACCAACCGATGCGATCGTCTACGAATTGCACTTGGAAGCCCTGACGTTTAACGATCAGCTGGACCGGGCAATCGAGTTGGCCAAAACATGGCTGAAACACGCCCAGGTCGAAGGACGAGTGGAATCTGACCAACGGGCCCGCCTGGAAGCCGCGATTCGATTCGGGCACGGGACACTTGGCCCTGGCTACTCCCATCAGGTGCCGCATTTCCTGGACGAGCAGTTGTCCGAGGCAATTCTGTTTTTCGTGCGAAGTCGAAGTCATGTCGAATGGGGCCAGGACATGCTGTACTGGCCGATGGACGAGACCCCTGCCGGCCCCCGGCGGAACGGAATGCTTCTCAGCATGTTGCAGACTGAGCTCAATGAACTTACGCCCAAGCAGGTGCAGGTGCTGGTCCAGAACTGTCTTTGGGGTCGATTAGAACTGGCAATTCTCCCACGCCGAGCGCGGCAGATGGACGCAACCGACGTTCCGGCCGAGATCTGGCAAACGATTGCCGGCCAGATCCGCACGCGCTGGCAACAGGCAGCCAATCCCGCGGACAAGCATGTGTTGGCCGAGGTGTTGGAGAATATCTACGCCCGCCGCTTTCAGAATACGGAATGGTTGCCGTTTCTCCGCCAGCAAGTTGAGCTCGCTCGTCCAGAAATCAAGGGACGGCATGTCCAGGCCCTGTTCGAGGCCCTGCTGCAAGGTCCCTGGACCGAGGCAAATGAAATCGAAGCGTTTGCCATCCTGCGCGAGGGGGCCCGCGCGGGCGACCCGGCGACGCAACTGACGCTGCGGGTGGCGAACCTGTATCGCCTGGTCGATGCGATGGTGGCCCGCCGAAAATCCCAGGCGGCCGACGCCCATCGCGATCTCGGGCAGCCTGATTTGGTCACGCGAGCTCAACTCAACCAGCGGCAGGCCCAATGGGGCCGGGCCGCTTTGAAGGGGCTGGCCGACCGGTTGGCGACCGAGGCCCAAGTTGCAGCAGATCAGAACGACGCAATCGCCGACTGGCTGGCCATCGAGCACGCGCGGATCGATGTTCGGCTGGGTCAACGCAGCGACCAGATCTTTGCACTCTGTTTCAGAATTCTGGGCGTAGCCCCCCCCATAACGAGTCACAGACAGACCTAACAGAAGAACAACTGCAGTCGCCTCACGACCTGCAAGCGGCACTCGATGCTCTGCTCAGGCGGCGGGCACTCGTGCTCGCGATGAAGCTGGCCGCGCGGCCCAATGCTGACCGGACATCGGTCGATCGCTTGGTCAGTTACCTGGATGAGGGGATCGCTCAAGAGGGTAATGCCAAGCCGGCCTGGCAGCGCACGAAATATCAGCTACTGATTGCGCTAGATCGTCCGCGACAACTCGCAGAGACGCTGCGCGAGTGGATTCGGACCGACGTCTCGACCTCATCGTGGCGCCAGTCGCTGGCATTGCTTTTGGCCGAACAGGGAAAACTTGACGAGTCGATTTCCTTGTTCGAATCAGCCCGGGCTGACAATTTACTTACGGCCGATGACTATTGGATCTTGGCGACCTGGTGTCAAGCGCTGGGCCGGCGTGAGGCCTTCGAGCAAGCCAAGCGTGATGCCTTCGAATACGCGCCCGAGGGCGATCTGTCGAGCCTGCTCACCCTGTCACGTCAGCCTGGGCGGCGGCACAGCGGGAACGACCCAGCGCCAACGGAATTGAGCGAACCAACGCTACTGGCGTTCAACGCGATCTTCAAGAAATCATCGCGCCAAGCCATTACCTTTACCAGCTGGGACAGGCATTCCGGGTCTGCCGTGATATCCGGCTGCTGGAAATGTTGCCTGACGCGGTCATCGGGCGCAGTCAGGAAGAACTGTATTCCGTCCTCCAACAGCTGAGCGGCGACTTGCTGACCGAAATGCGCAACGAGGCGACCGCCGATCGCATCGTTGCTCGAATCGCGGCGTTGCGGACCACCCACCCTGCGGCGGAGGATCAGCGAGCGCTCGACCTTATGCAGGTCCTGGTCGAGCGGCAGGCGGTTGAGCTGGAGAATCAGGCGGCGCCGCACATTGAAGCGTGTCTGACCGCTTTACGCCGGGCGGACCGACGCGAATGGTCGACTGGCGAGCCGCTGTCGATGGCGCTATTCCTGGGCCGCCTGGGGCGGTTACCCGCGGAGGCCTTGCGCGAGGAGCAGCTGCGACAGCTGCGTGCCTTGACCACCTCCGTCCCCGCAAATAGTCGTGATCAGTTGTTGATCGTGGGCCAATGGTGCGGCTTGCTCTACCATCATTACGATCGCCAAACCACAGCGATCCAAATGTTCGAGGCGACTCTAAACGGGTACGAGCAGGCTCAAGGTGGAACGCTGGCCTATTCGGACGACCATGTCCTTGCGGATTATGTGGGGATGCTCCGTGACGCCGGTCGGTGTCGGGCGGCCGAAGACATGCTCGCCGCACATCTTATGCGAGCGCACAACATGCGACAGCGCAATTGGCTTCAAGGCGAATTGTGGAAGCTCTACAACCATGCTTTGGAGAATCAGCAGGAGGTTTCGCTCGGCCAGGGCAAAGCGCTGCTCGCCGCCCTGATTCCCTACGGCTTGAGGCAGATCGACGCGGTGCACACCGACGAAGATCGACAGAGCGCAGTTCAGAATCTGATGCGCACCTTCGAAATCGCGCAACGGAACAAGATTGCCGACATTGCTGAACCGCTGCGCACATTTGCGTTCGACAAGATACCCCATTTACTGCAACGCGAGACCGATGAGTACCGGTTTGGCCAGATTGCGAATGAACCGCTGCATCTGCTGCGGGAAGTGTTCGGAGCCGGCGTAGAGCTGCGGTACATCGTGGAGCGCATCGAGCAATGGCCACGGCGACTCGAGTCATCGCATCGCGGTGCCTGGTCGTTTTGGGAACTGGAATTGACCGAAGCGCGCGAGCACGCCCTGACCAGTCCCGAATACCCGGATCTCGAACCGCGCGTCCTGAAGGTGACGTTGGCCGGTCTGACCGGCCACTTCGTGCGCGACGAGTTCGGAAATAACCACATTTTCCAAGGGCGCCACGATTCCGGATTCTGGCGTGAGAAGCTAAACGATTTCATCCGGACTGCAAAGGACGTCTACAGACAAAACAGGAGCTCCGGTCCGATTGCCGCGCGTTGCGCGGAGTATCTCTGGCAGATCGACCAGCAGGACGGGGCGATCGATATTCTGCTGGCCGCCGAAACGGAAGGCGTACTCGGTTATGAAGATAAAGAGAAGTTCTTCCAACGTGCTTATTCTTCCCCCGCCAAACTAACGCCGCTCGTGGAGTCGATGGTCCGTGATCGGCCCAACTCCATGGAAATCCGCCACCGACTGGTCACCGCTTACTTTCGTGCCGGGCGTGTCGACGATGCGCAGCGGTTGATCGAACAGACCACGGCCCATCTTCACTCCGGCGGCCGCTGGACCGAAAAGAATATCAGGCAACTGGCCGACGCCTGCCTGGAATGCAAGCTCAACCAGCGCGCCGCCAGCTACTACAACGAGTGCATCGCCGAGCGGCAGCGGATGAAGCCCGAGTCCGGCGACCAGGTCGGGACACTGTCCGGCCTGTACCAAGGCTTGTCGCGGGCAGAATCCGCGCTCGGCCATACCAAGGCCGCGGTCAACGCCGCGGCCGGGGCGATCGTCAGTTGCCGGCCGGAAAAGTACGCACGCGCCGCCGCGATCGAAAACCTGCTCGACGTGCTGACCAAGGCGGCCGACCTGGACGCCCTCGTCCAGTCGCTCGACGACGACGCGCACCGCACCGGCCGCGACAACCCGCTCGTGCGCAAATCGATCGGCCAGGTCTACCTGAAACACACGAAATACGCCCGGGCGATCCCCCAGTTCGAGATTGCCCAGCGGTTGCAAGCCGGTGACCAAGAGTGCGCCACCGCGATCATCCAGTGCTATGACGCGTTGGAGCAGCCCGAGAGCGCCATCCGGCAATTGCTCAAGATGATCGATGCCCATCCGCGCGAAATAGAACTTTCTCGACAATTGAGCGACCGCCTCAAGGACAAAGCCGAAATCGAACGGGCCATGACGTCGATCGTCGAGGCCGCCCCAGACGAAGCGGACAATCACCGCGCGCTAGCCGAGTATCGCGAGCAGCAAGATTGCTGGTCCGATGCCATCGACGAGTGGACGCAAGTGGCCAGGCTGCGGCCCTTGCAACCGACGGGTTTGATCGGCCTGGCCGAGGCCCAGCGCGCACCAGGAAGACTGGGACTCGCTCCGCAAGACTCTCGACACCTTGCAGTCGACGCACTGGCCCGCGGAGTTCGAGAACCAATTAAAAGACGTCGACGACCTCCGCGACCAGTTGCCAAAATAGCCGCCATTTCGTTGCTGACCGGGGTGCAGGGCCGGCAATGAAGGCGCTGCTGAAGTGCTGCGGCGTCGTGAGGTTCGTGTGGCCCGCCCCGCCCTGACGGCCGGCACGCGATCGTCGGTCACCCGCCGCCGCTGGTTTCCGCGGGTCGACAGGCAGCGGGGCAGTCCGCAGACCCCAGCACGGATTAAACTTCAGTAAGGCAGCAGTCATTTGCTGGCGAGCAGCCGGCAAAAAGCCGATAAGGTTCCCTGCCAGCGGCCGAGGGCATGCTCGCATTTCGGCCTGGCATTCATGCTGATTGACCTCGGGTGAAAAGCCCTCGCCCACCATGAAGGCTTGGAATATCGGCTCGACGAGGCTCGCCAGTTTCTCGTCGAATAAGCTCCGGGCGCCGATGCCTTCACCCCAGGTCGATCTGGCAACGCGTCGGCTCCGATCCAGCCCCCACCCGTCCGGCAGGCGCCGCGGCGGGCGCGGGATACAGCGGAGTTCTCGCTGGCCGTCGGACGATTCTTCCGTCCCTCCAGCCGACCCGCCCTGACGACCGCAGGCGATCGTCAGGCACACCCGCCGCCACTAGTTCCGCGGTGCCGGAGGGCGGGTATGATGACCGTTATGGCCGACACACCCGCCAAGCCCCGCCGCCGGTCGTTTTCCTTGCGGACGCTGTTCGTGATGGTGACGGTGATAGGAACTATCCTCGCGGTCGCAAGGACGCATCCAGAGGCGCTAGTCTTTGCCGCGCTATTAGTCTTGCTTAGCGGCGGTGGCGCGAACCAAATGGCCCTCCCGCCTTGGCTGTTGCGCCGGCATTGACGCTGGGCGCATCGCCCCTCACGCCGCCCCACGATCGGCGGGCACTCTCCGCCGCCGCTGGTTTCGCGGTGCCGGAAGTCGAGTAAGATGACCGTATGGCACCGAAGACAATTACGGTAGACCTTGAGGTTCACAAAGACGGAGTTCAGGCACCGTCCCTTTCGGGCATGAAGTTCTGGGTCCACCAAGAAGTGCTGGACGAGAATGGCATCTACAACCCCGTCCATGGTGCCGAGTCGTTTGACGGTGCGTTGCAGATCAATATCGAAGCAGACAGTGCCGGATGGCGCGAACTGGGTCGATATCTTCTCGGGCTATGCGAGTATGACGTGGGCGGTGACCCGATTTTCCACCAACACCACGCGCCACTCCAGAGCGACGATGGCCGAACACGCCTCCACGTCATCGTCCGAAAGCCACTTCCCAAACAGCCGTGACCCCTCCCGCCGCCGCTGGTTTCGCGGCCCCGAAATGGCGAACGATCCGCCCCGCCCTGACCGGCCGGGGCACGGCGGCCGCCGGTGCCGCGGAGCCGGGGGGCAGCGGTTATGATTGACGTCATGGTCGACACACCCGCCAAGCACCGCCGCCGCTGGTCTGCCTTTTCGTTGCGAACGCTTTTCTTGGTGGTGACAGTAGCCTGCATGGTGGGTGGCTGGGTTGCCTATCAACTTAGTTGGATTCGGAGTAGGCACGCGATTGTCGCCGTCAGTGCATCAGCCGGATCCGGAAAGCGCGCGGCAATTTACGTCTGTGAGAATGGCGACGCAAACGCGCCTTGGTCCCTCCGCCTGTTCGGTGAAAGAGGCTATTACGGACTGTTTGCCAAGCCCGGCGAATCCGCACGAGTCCGCGAGCTATTTCCAGAGGCTTGGGTCGATTCGCAGCCCGACGATTAGGCGTCGCCGGAGCACCGCAGACTTGAGACCCGCCCGAAGACTTTCCCCGCCCTGACGGCCGGCAGGCGATCGGGGGGCACCACGGCCGCCGCTGCTTCCGCAGTCAAGCCGCTCAAATCACAACCGGCTGAAGCGAGCAGTTGCCGGGCGGGGCTTGCACCCGCTGAAAACCAACACCTTTTCACGGCACACGGTAAACTAGGGACATGGAAACGGTCTACAAAAAACGGCTGACAGGCATTCGCGGCTGCCTTTTGGCGACCGGCGCTATCGGACTGTTTACAATCAGTTCCGGTGTGACCGCTCCTGCTTTGCTGCCCGCCGTCTCGCTAGACGTTGTCCTGACGCCCGACGAGCTTGCCAACCCTGAGATCAAAGCGGACACGCAAGCGATGCTAGCCAGACTCTGGGAAAGCGACAATTCATCGACAGTCTGGATCGCCCAGGGCGCTGCGATCACAATAGCCAGTGCTCTTGGGTTGTGGTTCTCACGCGGGGACTGGCGCTGATGACTTCCCGCCGCTGGTCATTCAGCCCGCGGCCGCTGTTCGTGGTGGCGGCGATTCAGGCCGCCCCGCCCTGACGGCCGGCACCCGATCGTGGGGCACCGGCGGCCGCCGGTTCCGCGGTCACGACGTGGGATAAAATAGTCGCATGGCCGACACACCCGCCAAGCCCCGCCGTCGCTGGTCGTTCCGCTTGCGAGCGCTATTCGCCGTAGTAGCGATTGCGGGCGTCGCCGCGCTGCAAGCGGTGCGCTACCGGGACAGCGTTCGGCCGATCGAGTGGGGGCCGTTCTCCCGGCAAGCAGTGCAGCAAGAAAACGCCCTCGGCCGCGACGTGCTGGTCAGTTTCATGGCAACTTGGGATCCCACCTCGGCAGCGCAGCCCCAGATGATTGACACGCCGCCGATTCGCCGGCTGCTCCGTTCAAAACGAATCGTCGCCTTGAAGGCCCGATTGGACCAACACGGATCCGGCCATTACCGCAGAACTTAATTCGCTCGGCCAGAATGCCATACCGCTACTGGTGCTCTACCAGGCGTCGGGCGGTCCGCCGAACGTCTTGGGCTACTTGGTCACTCCCGAAGACCTGGCTGCCCAGCTTAGTAGGCGATAGGCGCAGGAACACTCGACATGGTCGGCGCATCTCCCAAGCCCCGCCGCCGCTGGTCGTACACGTTGCGGACGCTGTTCGTGGTGTTGACGGCGTGCGGGGTTGGTTTGGGCTGGGTCGGCGGGGAGGTGAGGATTGCGCTCAGCCGCAATAAGGGCGCGCCTCTGGCTCGGGGAAAATGCAGTCGACTGCGAGGCAATTTCAGGGCCGGTTCCCGCGGTCAGTTGCGAAGTGCTCCCGCCGCGTGAGCCGACCGAGCATTTATCGTGGGTGCGCAGGGCCGCGGGAGACATCCCCTACGATAACGTCGCCATTGAACGGACTTCGGCGGCTCTTTCCTGAGAGTAGGTTTGAACGGATGGAACTTCTACCCGCAACCCAGACTGGCCGGCCCTGAATCGATCGGCGTGCCAAACGGCTCCGCGCGGCCGAATCCAAAGTGCATCACTACCCGCGCCCGAGGCCGATGGCGCGGGGATCAGCCTGCGCGTGCCGGGCGAGGCCGCATTTTAGAGCGAGGCCGGGAGTCGTGGTAGGATAGGAGGCATGAAACGCAGCTTCACGATCCGCCACATCCTTGCAATGACCGCGCTCTTTGGGCTGTCATTCGGTTGTCTGCGTTTGTTCCTGGCGCGACTTACGCCATTCGATGGCCTGGGGCTCCTGTGGGGGCTGCCGCATCCGTGTTCCTTGGCGCAGCATTAGGCGTACCATTCCGGCGTCCGTTCTGGTCAGCGCTGCTATTCTTGGCCCTGTTCATTGTCTACGCCACGTTCCCCACGATGCAGAGTGCCCGCGAGTAGGGCGACAAATGGTCCGGCAGGTTCGCGGGAAACGGTCCGGCATCGAGAATGTCTTGTGCCCGGGCGATTGCAGCTTATGCCCGCCCCTCGAAATCAATTTGCCGACAATCTGAACCAATGATCTCGCTGATCTACCATCCCCGGTACAACATCACCGCCTTTGGCCTGGAGCGACTGCACCCCTTCGACGGCCGGAAATATCGGCGCATCCACGATGCCCTTATCGCCTGGGGCCTCCGTCAAAAGAAGGACTTCGTGCGGCCTGCGCCCGCGACAAACAGCGACCTGTTGCGGGTCCACACAGCGGATTACTTGCAGTCGCTCCGCCAGCCCAAAGTGCTGGCCAACATCCTGGAGGTGCCAATTGTCGGTCGACTGCCCGGCTGGGCTACCGATTGGCGCATTCTGCGTCCCATGCGGTACGCCACTGGCGGCACGATTCTCGCTTGCCGGTTGGCCCTGGAGCACGGTCTCGCTATCAACCTTGGTGGCGGATACCACCATGCTGCGTCCGCATGGGGCGGCGGGTTTAGCGCCTACGCCGATGCTCCCGTGGCGCTCGCAGCGCTCCATGGAGAGGGACGATTGGAACGGTGCTTGTCGTGGACCTGGATGCCCACCAGGGCAACGGCACGGCGGCGGTGTTCCGGAATTGGCCCTGGGCTTCGATCCTCGACCTCTTTGAGGACGACCTCTTTCCAATACCGAAGGAGGAGGAAGACTATCCGCTCCCGGTCCCGCCCGGCCTGACGGGAATGGAATACATGGACGTTCTTTGGGACGCATTGCCTAGGGCGCTAGACACCACGCGGCCTGACCTAGTGGTCTACAACGCGGGAACGGACCCATTCGCAGGCGATCCGCTGGCTGGCTTCCGGCTGACCAAAGACGAGCTTGTTGATCGGGACCTATTTGTTGTGACCACGGTCCGGGAACGGGCGATACCGTTCGCGATGGTGCTGTCGGGCGGATATTCGGCGGAATCGTGGAGGATTCACGCCGAAGCGATTGAGGGGATTCTCGCCCGTTTTGATCGGGGGTAGATCATTGGCTGCTTCACCAGCATGCATCCGGGAAGATTCACCCACCCTCGAAGTTCCGCCCGCCCCTCCCGCCGCCCCGCCCTGACGGCCGGCACGTGAGCGGGGGCACGGGCGGCCGCTGGTTCGGCGGTGCCGTAGGGGCAAACAGCATCGCGGCCATAGCCCTCTCTCTCCGCACCGACGCTCGGTTAGACTATGGGAATGGGGCAGTTCCTCGTATTGACCGCTCTTGTGCTCTTGGCAATCGGCCGGCTCACTCCCTATAGGCGCTCATTCCGCGTTGTCGCCGTTTTGCTGGTGGTGGTCGGCTTTTCCGTCGAACTGGTGCCCAGAATCGTCGCACCGTTTTTAGCGTCCTCCCATGACCGCTCCCCACCACCGCTGGTCCTGTTTTACGCTGCGGACTCTGTTCGTGGTGGTGACGGAGGCAGGTGCGATCGTGGGCTTCATCCGGGCGTTCCCTCAACTCGCCTTATTTCTGGCGTTCGTGTTGGGCGTGTTCATTGTGTGGGCCGGTCTGGTAGTGCTCATCGCGGTTCTTTTGCAAGCTGTCGTTTCTGCTGTCGCACGCCGCATCAGTCTGCTTTTCGGGCTGGAAGAGTTGCCCACCGCTAAGGTTGACCGACTCTGAGCTGAGTGGAGCAGCAGATGCGAACGAAAATATTCCGGGTTCTAGCAGCTCTACTATCGCTGTCGTTCGTCTGGGTCCTGGTAACAGCCGATCATGCCCATCGCTCCGTCCGTGAATTGGCCGGCTTCTGCTTCATTACCCTTCTGTTTGGAGTGTTTGCTTTATTCGGTCCTCGTCCTGTCGAGAAATTGCTGGCTGACATGTTTGGCATCGGGGACGTTAAACCGCCCGACGATGGGAAGCATCTCGAAAAGTGAATTGCGCGCGGATGACTAGCATCACGGCTGCTCTCCTCTAGCTAGTGCCATTCGATTGAACAGCAGACTACGTCCTTCAAAGTTCCAGCCGCCCGGCCCTGACGGCCGGCAGGCGAGCGGGGGCACGGCGGCCCGTGGTTCCGCGGCCCAGAGGTCGAGTAAAATCGAGAACATGACCGACAGCCGCACAAGTGTCGACAGGCAACTTCCAACCGCACCGGCCGGGGTTTTGTTCCGCCACGATGCTCTTGGCTGGCGACTGGAGATCAGTATTCGGTCCGTGCACGAGGCGTGCGTCTGCGCCGTATTCGCTGTTCCTTTTTCAGCGGTCGGAATTGGCTTGTGCCTTATGGATCCGAACGAGTGGCATTTTGCCTGGGCGCGAGTCCTCGTCCCACCTTTTTTCTTCTTGATTGGGTTCTGGTTCTGGTGGCGGTTTGCAATGTGCTGCGGCGGTAATGTGACCCTTGCGCAAGCAGGCAACGAGGGCACGCTATTCAGCGGGTTGGGCTCATTTGGGCACGTCCGGAAGTTCAAGTGGAATGAAATCAACGAGATTCAGGTCGAGTATCTGAAGGACAATTCCGACCAACCGACCCGTCCCTACCTTGTTCTGCAAGGCACAAAGCGCATTCCGCTAGCCGACATCATTAACCCAGATCTTCACGAGTTCATCATCGGTGTCGTTCAGATTGCGCTGGCGGACCGCGCTTCCGTAGATTGGCCCGCCCCGCCTTCCTCCCCGCCCTGACGGCCGGCACGCGATCGTGGGGCACGGCACTCGCCGCCGCTGGTTTCGCGGTCACGGGCAGCGGCTATGATGACGGGATGGATCAGGAACTCCAAAACCCATTCCGCAGCCCCAACACGATCACACCTGGCAGATCGCGGGACGTGCAAAGCAACAGAGCCGGCACTGTCGGATTGGCGCTATCGATAGCCGGAGTGCTGGGTGTTCTATTGGCTTGCTTGCAGGGTTTTGGCCGGGTCGGCTTTTGGATCACCACGGCCGGACTTTACCTTTCGTTTCTGTGTGCGCCTGGATGTCTGGTAAGCATCGTCGCAGCGTTCCACGCACCGCGACGGCTGGCGGCGTGGGGGATTGCGATAGGCGCTTTCGGATTGCTATATCTGCCAACCGTTACGTTCGCTCTCCTGCGCGTAAAGGTCGCCCATGACCGTCGCCGCCGCCCCTGGAAGCCGCAAACCGGTTCTGGCATGTTGCAATTTAGCCACAAATCATGAGCTAGAATTGAGGAGCGCATCTATCGGCGGAGCATTTGTGTGGGAGTGGCAGCATGTCGGATCGCAAGTGGTCAGGTGCACTCCTGGAGTCGCTCGCAGTCGATAATCCGCATGCGGATCGCCGCGGATCGCCGCGATGTCCCTATCATCGGGAACAGCAGATACGCCCTACTTCGGGCAGGACGAACTGTTTCCGACTGATTTCCAAATCGCATTTTGCATCGACATTTCCACCACAGGAGTGTCGTTTTTTTGGCCGCGCGTGCCGACGTTCCAGGCCTTTGTGATCCGCCTCGGCAATCCCGATAAGCACGTTGACATTGTCGCGAACGTACGTTGGCATAGTCCCCGGCCAACAGCGGCTGGGTATATCATCGGGTGCGAGTTTGTTGGGCAGGTCAGCCACTGACGCGAGAATGCTCGGGCGAGTTTCTTGTACGCCCGAAGCAATCTGCGACTATGATTGCCCAGGATCGGAGGCCATCGCGTCTTCGATCGAGACGCCGCCGGCCCGGCTGCCCCCGCGCCGCGCGGCTCTTTTTCATGGAGACTGCCTGTGGGACAGGTGCGCAAGATCGTGGTGGCTGGAAACAACTGCCTTGCAGTTTCGACAGACTCCGCCGCCGGTTGGCGCGCCGCCGGCTTCTGTAGAGGTCGAGCGGTGATCGTCGAGTCTCTGGAAACCGAAGACTACGCGTTCTTGGAGTGGCGGCATAAGGCCTTCGATAGCCTACTAATGCCGATCCCTCGCGTCTAAGGCAGCGCCGAATCGCCCGCCCCTCCGGTGCGCCCGGCCCTGACGGCCGGCACGCGATCGTCAGGCACCCCTGCTGCTGGTTCGCCTCCGACGCTGGGCGGCACAGGAGGCGCGTAAGATACGGGAACTGGAAGCGCATCAGGCTGACGAGTCACATAGTGACCGCCTCAACTGGCTGTCTACTCAAAAAAGATTCGTCCGCTACTCAGGCTGACCGGCCCGAGTGATTCTCTGGGCGGAACACGGCGATCGGGCAATCGAATGCAAAACCTATCCAGAACGAATGCTTTCTCGTCGCGGCGCCCTGCCAGCATTCACCCGATCGCCATCCAGCAGTAACTTTCTAAATACTAGAGAATCATCGTTGCAACGCCCAATTGGGGGTGTACGATTTCGACCATGCGTGGGGCGGCGGAATATTTTCGTTCGATGGAATTCGGATTACGCAAATCCAAATTGCGACACTGGACCGGCTTCAGTCTTGATCCCGCCGGAAATAACGCGGCGGTGCTTCAATCAATCGGTGCGTTAGCATGTTGAAAAAGCAATCGGGGGCCGGCTTGTTGTACTTGGGACTCTGTGCCGGAACGACGCACGCAGCCCTCAGTGGCTTCTCTGACTTTGCTTCAGTGAATGCGAACAACCCCGCCAACGGATACGGCAATGCCGACACGACGTTTACTTTGACAAGTGGAGGCGCGGCCTATCAAGAAGCGACGAGCGGGTTCTCCTCCTCCGCTCAGAATATCCAAGGGTTTGTTGCGTCGTTCACGTATCAGGCGACCAATTTTGGCGTCTATCCGGGCTTCGGCATACCCTACAGCGGTGCAGACGGCGTCGCGCTCGTCCTTCAGAACGTCGGCACGGGCGCCGTTGGCGCCCCAGGCAGCGGCCTTGGGTATGGCGGCATCTCGCCAAGTGCAGCACTTGAGTTGAATATCTTCCCGACGACCGGAGTGGGTGAGACGTTTCAAACGAATGGCAACACTGGCGGGTACAACACCACCGGTTTCGTCGACCTTCGGAGCGGCGATGCGATCAATGTCTTGCTTACCTATAACGGAACCACGCTCACCGAGAAGCTTACCGACCCGACCGCGCACACCAGCTACAGCAACAGCTACACGGTGAACCTCTCGGGCGTGCTTGGTGCAAGCACCGCCCTGGTTGGATTCACCGGTGGCGATGGCTTCGCGAACTCCGCGCAGGTCGTCAGCAACTTCACATTTACCTCCACCCCCGAGCCCACTTCGGTCGTCCTATGGGGCCTAGTGATCGCCGGTGGCTTGGTCATCGCCCGCGGCGTTCGCAAAGTGTAGTCCGACCGTATTCCAAAAAACGGAAACCTCAGCCTGATGGAGTCAAAAACATGCGCGTCTCTGCTCAAATGTGTCTGGCAGCGGTCGTCTTGGCGAGTTTGTCCGGTGTCGTCCACGCAGGTGGCATCCTCGCAATCACATCTAATCCCGAACCGGGATCGATGATCGTCTGGGGTGGCCTTGTTGCGGCGGGCGCGGCCTACGCTTACTTTCGTCGACGCAAAGCGTAATTCGACTGCTCGTCACAGAACCGCTCAACGATTGCTCGGGCGGTTTCTTGTTGCGCCCTGCTGGTCGCGCGGCGACCAGCTCAAATATCGCCCACTTCCTGCGTAATTGCTTGCTCGCACACGCCGCAAGAGTTAGACTCAGTCGACGGCTCTTGGCGATAAGGTCAACAGCGTGGCGCCGAAAGAGTTTGGCGCCGCCGAGATAGTCTCGCGATGACCCCATTTTGCGCGACGTCAATCGACGTTATTCAAATCATCTTGCTACTTGAATGTTTGAGACGAGCCAATTGTCGGCGGACTGGTTCGTTAAGTTTCATCGTTTATTGAGAGGCTTTGGTGAAGCACTTCTCCCGCATCGCAGCAGTCTTGATTGGCTTGAGCGTGGTCGGCCTGGCGAAAATCGCGACGGCCGTCACGATCAATGAGACCATCACGCCATTGGACGTCAATATCGGCGGGGTATTCCGGGGCGACGGAACTTGGCTGGCGCCAAACTCTGCGACCGCCGACCCAACGACCGGGGCGCCAGGCTGGGGCACGAGTTCTTTCATTTCGAATATTACCGGTGCCGCCGGATCCAATTACACCGAATTTCAAATCAACTTGGACGCTCTCTTCGGCCGTACGCTGACTATCAACGATCTGGCGTCGATTGCCTACAGCTCGAAGAACAACGCCGGCACCGTGCAGGACTGGGACATTCGCCTTTATACGGATCCCCAACCCGGTGACGCAAATTTCTATCACAGTCGGTTCGAGGCCAATCCGCCGGTCAGCACAGGATGGCAATCGTGGTCGACCGACAGCAATTTGAAAATCAGCAATGTCCACAGCGGAGCCACAATCCCGGGCGCGAATACTCCCTTGAACGATACGCTGACCGACTTGCACACAAACTACGGCTCGGAAAAGATTGAGTACCTCAGCTTCATTACCGGCGCCTCCGGCAACACACTGCCGATTGCCAATAATCTTGACGGCATCGTCATCAAGTTGTCCGACGGAAGCGTGGCGAATATCAATCTCGCTGCTGTGCCAGAGCCTGCGTCCTTGGGAATGATTGGTCTTGGTGCCCTCGGCTTATTCGTCGCCGCCAGCCGCCGGCGCCGAACCTGATTTCTCGCCGACCGGAAACTCCCAAAATGTGGCGCCTCCGCAAACAATCATCACGGTGAACACCCCGGGCTGTTTCAGCCGGGCCAACTCGGCTAAGTGCGGATGCGCAGCAAAGTCTGCCAAGACAACGTCGCGCGACGCCACGTCGATGGCAACCCTCGCGGGAATCTTCGGGTAGGTCCGCTTTCTCAGGCCCCCGGCTAGATTTTCTTTCAGGGCCGCTTGGTAGACCTCCTCGCCCACCTCGTCATCCAGATCGAGCAAGGAAACAATCGGGTCGACGAGCCCCTCGCCAACGGCAGCCCAATAGGCCTTGCGCAGATCGCGGAGCGCCGATGCCAAGATCAACTCTTGTCGGCTCATTCGTTGAGGTCCGCCACAAGGGCGGGAACAGGTCGGTTCTGCCGCAATTCCTGAATCTGGTGCTTGGCGTTCTGATTCAGCTTCTGCTGCTCCTTGAGCATTTCGCGCTGTAGCCCGGTCATGTGGTCGACCGGGTTTTGTGCCTGGTTGGCCAACAGCGCCGCTTCGAGATCCCCGGCCGTCATCTTGTCTAGCGCTTCGGCGACCCGCTTGGCGATGCTCATGCCGAGCAGTGTACCAATTCCTCGACCCGAGCGTTCCCCTTGGGGTCAGCACTGCTTGTATTGACCGATGGTGCGGTTTGCTTGGGCCGGCAGTTTTATTTTACGCTAGCAGGCGGTCTCTTTGCGATGGAGTGACTGGCGTAGCCGCCGCTCCCAAGGCGTAGCGGCGCCCCCTCATTGAAACCGTCCGAAACTCCCGCTGCTGGGCGGTTTTTTATTGCCTGCGAGCGTCGCTAATATCGCCGCTCATACGGCTGCGTTTGCCTGCGATAAGCGCACTCATCGGCCATCATGCGCTTCGCATCCGCCGGGTGGCCATTCACGCGCCGGCCTCGCGGTCGAGCTAGCACCGTCACGCCCGCTTTTCCAAATGCGGCGGAAATCGCAATCGGTCACTGGCCTGGGACGCTTCTAGGCAGTAGGCTAACCGGCATTCGGAACGCTCGCAAGGAGAAGGAAGAAAGGCCGGGCTCGATGTCGACCAAAGTCATCTCACTCAAGGCCTGGCTCGATGGCGGTCCGTGCGACGGCCAACTTAGGTGCGTCGGAAGCTTGACCGCCACAATTCGCGTTGCCGGCCGACCCGAGAAGGGCTCCTACAGATTGCTGACTGACGACAAAGGAAAGCCGGTACTCAGCGGGGACGGCAGCGTCATTTTCGGATGGCAGCCGTAGACGACGCGACCCAGGCGCCCCGTTCGGGAACTCTCTACGGGGTCGCTCTGATCCGCACTGCCAATCCCAGCGACGGCGCAGAGCAACGCAGAACTAGGACATTATCGGCACCTCCTCGCCGCTGGTTCCGCGGGGCCGAAAACGCGAACCCGCTGCACGCCTCTCCCGCCGCCCCGCCCTGACGGGCCGGCACGCGATCGTCAGGCACTCATGGCCGCCGCTGGTTTCTGGCCGTCACTCGGGTAGAATTGCGGGCCATGAAACTGCAATACAGCACCCGCACGATCTTGCTGGCAACAACCTTGGTCGGACTGTGGGCCGGAGCCATGACGGCTATGCCAGCCGCACTTGACGCTTTATCGGAGGGGCTGTTCGCTGTTAGGAACTTCCAGACCATGTCGCTCTACGCCGCGGAAAGCTGCGCCAATCTGGATGCCAATAGGCGTCGTTGGCTACTCGTTTGGCAGAAGGGCGCTGACAATCAAAATACTGATCGCGGCCTTGATCGCAGAAACGCTAGCGCTGACCATCATGGTAGGTGCGGGCTGGTATCTTTACCACGTTTACGTCGTTCAATAACCGTTCCGTGCCGCTGCTGGTTTCGCGGCCCCGTGGGTCGTGTATGCCGCCCCGTCCTGACGGCCGTGGCGAGCGGGGGGCACTCATCGCCGCCGCTGGTGCCGCGGTGCCGGGCGTCGGGTATGATGACCGTTGTGGCCGACACGCCCGTCAAGCCCCGCCGCCGCTGGTCGAACTTTTCGCTGCGGACGCTGGAGCAGATCGACGTGCATGTGCGGCAAGAGCCCGGCCGCTTCAGCACCCTGGGTGAGCACCTGGTTGCCGGGAAGATCAGCGGGATCGAGCGCGGGGCGGTCTGGCTGCTATCGAAGGCCCGGTCGATTGGCCCGCAGGCCCACGAGCGGGCCGAATCCATGCTGCAAACCCGCGGAATCGAAGGGTTGCGCGTGCTGCAAGGCTTGCTCGCGCTGGCCAATCGGCACACGAGCAGCGAAGTGGACCAGGCTTGCGGGACGGCGCTCTCCTACGGCGCATGCCAGAGGTGAGTCAAATGTCACCGGCGCAATCGATGCGCCAGACACGCTTGGGCGCGTTGGGGCGGCCCTATTTTGGAGCCTTCACCAATTCAGAGGTTGGATCGGCCGCGGAAAAATAGAACCTGCCCACTCCAAGAATGTAGATATGCGAAAAAAGAAATACGCACAGCCAACAACCGAGCACATGCGGCACACCAGCTCGAATTCCGGCGATCGCCAGCCCGCACGCCAGCGCTGCCAGGAGATCGATGAATATTTTTCGGGTCAGCAGCCGCGCATAACCCGGAGTTGCCAAAATTAGGGCGTATTTGACGATCGCAACCAAGAATAGCACGATGATCGCCCCCAGGTAGCGCGTTGGGTTGGCAAACTGGAACGGCAGATAGAAGTACAGCGCCACCAGCACGCAGTCCGTCACGATTTGCAAAACGGTCTGGCGCGGCGCGATGCCGGAGAAGCGTTCGATCGAGAAATAGGAGTGGATCAAAAGGAGGGCGTGAAAACCAAGCAGGGGCGATGAGTCCTGCCAGTCTTGGACCGTCCACAATGCACCGGCTATCGCCGCAGCAGTGAATCCGACCGTCGCGCAAGCGGCCAGTCGAGTCACGCTCGGGGTTAGCGCGGCAATACGGATTCCAAAGCAAGGCATACCCAAGCGTACGGCGCGAAATCGAACGGCAGAATCGGCACAACTCCTAAAACCGCATTAGGCGCATGAGACCGACCGATGGCCTGGGATCCATTGACGCCAGTCTAAGCCGCGGCAGTCAGCAAGAGGGCCGAGCACGAGTGGCCCGATACTGAGCGATGAGCTTCGTCAGGCCGCTGTTGCTGGTGGTGCCCGTGTCGGCGTGCTGGACAGGATACTCGCTCGACTGGCTTCGCCAGCGACATGAGCTACTAGCGACAGTCGAAAACCGATGTTCGAGAGATGCCTGGGAGGCGGAAATGACATGCTCCCTGCCCGGCTCGGCTTCGCCCCAAACGGCTTCGAGATACGGCACTAGATCCGGAAAGATCGGTATCGGCCGCGTCCCCTTCCCTTCGTGTCGCTCAGTTTTCGCAGTGCGGGTGAGCATCTTGCTCGGCTTGGATTTGCAGCCCGGCAAAGCCGCGGATAAGCTAGGGATCCAGCGTGGGGCCTGTCGTTGTTCCATTGGGCGTTGTACCTCACACCAGTCGAAGACAACGCAATGTTGCCCGCCAGGATTTTTGGCTGCCTGATCGCCTGCGTTCTGAGCGTGAGTCAAAGCACGGCCCAGCAGGTAGATTTCGCTCGCGACGTGCGCCCTATCCTTGAGCGACACTGCCTGGCGTGTCACGGTCCGAAGAAGCAAGCCAGCGGCTTGCGACTGGACGTGCGCGATGTGGCCATGACCGGCGGTGATAGCGGCGATCCTGCGATCGTGCCGGGCAAAGCCGCCGAAAGCTTGATGGTTCGCTACGCCGCTGGCGAAGTGGAGGGGCTGATCATGCCCCCGGCCGACAGTGGTCTGGAGCGACTTGCCGTGGCGGAGTTGACGCTGTTGCGTCAATGGGTGGATGCGGGGGCACCCTGGCCGGATGCCCTGGCTGGAAGCGAGCGCGTTGACGGAAAGTTGTGGTCAATCCAGCGCCTTCGACGTCCCGCGGTGCCAGAGGCGGCCGGTGATGCAGTGGGACAAAACCCGATCAATCGGTTTGTCCGGCGCGGCTGGCCCAGCGTAATCAACAGCCGGCGCCGGCAGCCGATCCGCGTACGTTGGCCCGGCGGTTGTACTTTGACCTGACGGGCCTGCCGCCGACCTCTGCCGATCTAGCAAGATTCATGGCCGCCTGCATGCGCAAGGAGTAGATGACGCCTACGATGCGTTGGTCGCCCAGCTGCTGGAATCTCCGCGGTACGGCGAGCACTGGGCCCGGCATTGGCTGGATGTACGCGCATTATGCCGATACGCACGGCAATGACCATGATTTTGCCCGCCCCAACGCCTGGCCCTATCGTGATTACGTCATCCGTTCGCTGAACCAGGACAAACCGTACGGCCGCTTTGTCGAGGAGCAAGTTGCCGGCGACGTGCTTTACCCGGACGATCCGCAAGGCGTGGTCGCGCTCGGTTTCCTGGCTGCCGGACCGTGGGACGACACCTTGATGGTCACCGTCCGCGAGAACACGGTCGATCATCGCTTGTCGCAGGTGCTGGACCGGGATGAAATCGTCAGTAACGTGATGGGCACGTTTCAAAGTCTGACGGTGCATTGTGCCCGGTGTCATGACCACAAGTTCGATCCGATTTCGCAGCGGGACTACTACGGGCTGCAGGCCGTCTTTGCAGGAGTCGATCGCGCGGATCGTTCCTACGATGCGGATCCGCAAATCCACGCCCGTCGGCAAATGCTCTTGGCGACAAGCAACGGATCGCCGCGCGGGACACCAGCCTGCTGAGCGAGGACGAATTGGTGCAAGTGCACGTTGAGCTGGCCGCCGTCGATGCGAATGACGCGCGGCGGCGCGAGCGCTGGACTGTGCCGGACGTGCTGAGCGTGACCAGTGCCGCCGAGCCGGACAAACTCAACTTCGTGCGCTTGGAAGATCAGTCCTGGCTCGTCGGAGGGGCCCGGCCGGACAAGGACACGTTCACCATCACCGCCCGCACGGATGCCGCCACCATCAGTGCGCTGCGACTGGAAGTGTTGCCGGACGAGAGTTTGCCGATGCACGGCCCTGGCCGGTACGACAATGGGAATTTTCACCTCACCGAGCTCCACGTCACGGCGCGGGCGGCGGTCGGTCCATCGCTGGCCGCTGCTCCGGTGGCCATCGCCCACGCCTGGGCGGATCACGCGGAGGCTGACCAGCCGCTGACGTCGGTGCTGGATGACAATCCGCAAACGTACTGGGCGCTGACCCGCGCTACGGGGAAGCGCACGAGGCGGTGTTCGAGTTCAGCAAACCGATCGGTTTCGCGGGCGGCACGGTGATCACCGCGCGGCTGGATCAAAACGGCAAGTCAGGCCACCAGGTGGGTCGGTTCCGACTGTCCCTTTGCACCGAACCGCACTTGGGCACCGGTTGGCTGCCCGTGCCAGCCGCGGTCGCAGAAATCATACGGCTTGCGCCGGCCAACCGCACTTCCGAGCAGCAACAGGGACTCGATCTGGGCCTGGCTGGCGCTGGACGTGCAGCGACAGCTGGAGAGATTGCCCCCAGCTCAACTGGTCTACGCGGCCGGTCACGATTTTGCGCTGCGCGGCAGTTTCAAAGCCGCGCCCGGGCCGCGGCCGGTCCATTTGCTCGTGCGTGGCGACATCGACAAGCCTGCCGACCTGATCGGGCCGGCGACGTTGCGCTGCCTGCCCGACTTGTCGGGCGATCTGGCGATCTCGGACCCCAGTCGCGACGAGCCACGGCGAGCGGCGCTGGCTCGTTGGCTGTCCGATCGGCGGAATGTTTTGACGTGGCGATCCATTGTCAATCGGACGTGGCATTACCATTTCGGCCGGGGGTTGGTGGAAACTCCCAATGACTTCGGCCACATGGGAGGCCTGCCCAGCCATCCGGAGCTGCTGGACTGGCTGGCCGTTTGGTTCCGCGACGATGCACAGGGTTCGCTCAAGCAGTTGCATCGCTTGATTGTCACCAGTCAGACCTATCGGCAGTCGCCTGCCGGGGGTACGTCCATTGAGGACGACCAGGAGAATCGGTTGCTGGGGCGGTTCAGCCGGCGGCGCCTTGCGGCGGAGGAGATCCGTGACGCCGTGTTGCAACTCAGCGGGCAGCTTGATCTGACGATGGACGGTGCTCCGGCCGTGCAATTCGTGGACCATGCCGCGGCCACGTTCAACCCGGTCGACGGTTCGCCGCCGTTCGTGGATTACGAGAACTTCGATCCGGATCATCCCGCCAACCGCCGGCGGGCCATCTATCGATTTTTGTTTCGCACGGTGCCTGATCCACTGCTCGACACTTTCGATTGTCCGGACGGCGGGGCAGCGGCTCCGGTGCGAGGTGCCAGCACGACCGCCGTGCAGGCTCTGACCCTGTTGAACAATGGCTTCCTGATCAGGCAAGCCGAACACCTGGCCGCGCGGCTGGCCCAGTCGGCCAGTGGGCCCGAGGAGCAAGTCGAGGCCGCGTGCGGTGAAATCCTGACCTGCGCGCCCCACCGTCGCCGAGCGACCGGCATTGGTAGATTACTGCCGGCGCCATGGGCTGGCCAACTTGTGCCACTTATTGCTCAACAGTAACGAGTTCATATACGTGGATTGAACTGTGAACGACGTAGCCGCTTGTCAGCCGACGCGACGCGATTTGCTATCCGGTTTTGCCGGGTTGGCGCTAGCGTCCTTGTGGGCCAGGATCGCTTGCTGCCCGGCGCGATGCCGGCGAACGCCGCTTTCAACGGTGGCCTGCATCATCCGGCTAAAGTGCGCCGCGTGATTCAACTGTTCATGACGGGCGGAGCCAGCCAGTGCGACTTGTACGACTACAAGCCGCAGTTGATCGCCCGGCATGGACAAGCGTTCGACCCCGGCAATGGCGAGCGCGTGGAAGCTAGCATCAGTGTGCCCGGCGCCGTCATGAAAAGCCCCTTCGACTGGGCTCAGCATGGCCAATCGGGTCGTTGGGTATCAGCGCCCTGCCGCACACGGCCCAGCACGTCGACGACTTGACCTTCTTCATGGCCATGACGTCCAAGTCGAATGTCCACGGCCCCGCGTCGTATCTCCAGCAATCCGGCTTTGTGCTCCCGGGGTTCCCCTGCCTGGGTGCCTGGTTGTCGTACGGTTTGGGCAGCCTGAACGAGAACGTGCCTGCGTTCGTGGCGCTGCCCGATGCGGCGCGGGTTGCCCTACAATGGGCGCAGTGCCGTGAGCAGCGGCTTTTTGCCCTCGAATCACCAAGGGTTGATTCTCAAATCCAACGCCCCACAGCCGATTACACACCTGCAGCCTCCTGCGTGGGCGCACCACGTCACCCCCAGCAGTCGGCAGGAAGGCCTGGAATTGCTCGGCCAATTGAACCGGGAGCACGCCGCCGCACGGCAGGATGATGCTCAACTCATCGCGCGGATCGCAAGTTACGAAGCCGCCGCACGGTTGCAACTGGCCTCGCCGGAGTTGTTGGATCTGTCGTCTGAGACGGCCGCCACGCACCAGAGCTACGGCCTCGACGACCCCGCAACGGCGGATTTTGGTCGCAACTGCTTGCTGGCCCGGCGGATGATCGAGCGTGGCGTGCGGTTCGTTCAGGTGTTCAGCGGGCCCGGAGGCGGATCGGGGAACTGGGACAATCACACGGACATCGCCAAGGAACTATCGTTCATCGCGCGGTCGTCGGATCAGCCCACGGCCGCTTTGCTGGCGGATCTGAAACAACGCGGTCTGCTCGCGGACACACTGCTGGTGTGGACCACGGAATTCGGCCGCATGCCGTTCGCCCAAGGGAGCGTGGGCCGGGACCACAATGGCCGCACGTTCGTTTCCTGGATGGCCGGCGCCGGATTGAAGAGCGGCCTGGCGGTAGGCCAGAGTGACGAATGGTCGTGGAAGGCTGTCCAAGACGCCACCACCTGTTATGACTTTCACGCCACGATCTTGCACTTGCTGGGTATCGATCACACACGCTTGACGTTCTATCACAACGGCATCAATCGTCGTCTGACGGACGTGCATGGGCACGTGATCCAGTCCGTGTTGGCCTGACGCTTTCGTCACGGCATGAATGGTCGTTGTCTCAATAGTTATGCGGGAGCAATGCTGGCCGACCGCTCGCCCGGATCGCCGACGACGAAGCACCAGCGGACGAGCCTGGGGGCGGCGGTCGGGTGGTAACCCGCACGCTTCTCGGTCTTCAAGTCGAGGATGTTCCACATGACGGTGGAGTTGGCGTGCGAGTTAGGGGCTACGCAAATACGTCGCCAGCAGAAAAAGCTGGGATCCGGAACGGTGACTTCATCACCAAATTCGATGGCATTGCCGTCACCGACAGCGAGCAGCTCATTCACTTGGTTCGGTCCCGCAAGCCGGGCGATATCGTCACCGTGATTGTTAAGCAGCACCCGCAGGACCAACGTGAATTCCGAACTTCCGTAGAACTTGGCTCGATCGAGGAACGAAAATAGCCGGCCTCACCGCGAGGCGACCAACCTCGATTTGTGTCTCATCGACACACGACCATTCCCCCCATGACCGCTCCCCGCCGCCGCTGGTTCCAGTTCACCTGGCGGACGCTGTTCGTGGCGGTGGCGATCCTGCCCGCCCCGCCCTGACGGCCGGCACGCGATCGACGGGCACCGAGCCGCTGGTTTCGCAGTGCTGTGGGGCGGGTATGATGAGCGTAGGGTCGACACACCCGCCAAGCCCTGCCGCCGCCGGTTCCACGGTGCCGGTCGGTCGGCCATTCTCTTGCAGGCCCAAGATGCCGGTGATACGCTGTCTCCGGCCCCGGCGGGGTAAGAAGCGAGTGGCCATCAGGTTCCGCTGCCACGCATTGCGCATGTGGCTGTAGCGGGTTCCCATCTGAAAACTCGTACTTCATCTCGACCCTGCTTCGGGGCCACCTTTTTTTCCCTGGAAGCAATGGCCACAAATCGCGGGAGAGTTGCGTGGCGCGGGAAATCATCATTCGTGATACCCATCGAGGTCTCTGGTACGAAGATGGGAAGCTGCTGCGCGTCTTGGAGGCGGGACGATATCAGTTGCCCACGCCTTTGTCGCTGCCGTTGATGCGCCGACCGCAAGTCGACGTGGTGCTGGTCGACATGCGCGAGCGCGAGCTGACGATCAAAGGGCAAGAGATTCTGACCGCCGACAAGGTCGCAATTCGGGTGAGCATCCTGGTTCAATTCCGGGTCGTGGATCCCAAGGCGGCGATTCATGTCGTTGCTGATTTCGAGGAGCGGATTTATTCGGACGTGCAACTGGCCGCGCGGCGCTCTTGGCCTCGATGAGCCTGGAAGAAATCTTGACGAATCGCAATCGTTTGAGCGAGGAGATCCTGCGGGACGTCAAGGAATCCGCGGCCGGATACGGAGTCGCGATCGTTCGCGCCGACGTCAAGGACCTGGTATTCCCGGGCAATCTACAGGAAATAATGAACCGTGTGCTGGCTGCGGAGCGGATGAGTCAGGTGCAACTCGTCGAGGCTCGCGCCAAGGCCGACACTCAACGGTTGGAAGCGCAAGCCCGGGCGGAAAACGCCCGAGTGGATGCCGAGTCGCACGCGCACATCGAACGGCTCGCCGCGCAGAGTGAGGCCGAAGTCAAGCACATCCAGACTGAAGCCGAAATTGCCACGCTGCGCGAGCGCGAAGCGTCAGCATCGGCTTATGCCAACCATCCGGCGCTGTTGCGCCTGGAGGAGCTTCAAACGCTGCGCGAATTGTCGAAACTGGCGAACGCCCGCATTTACATCGGCTTCGACAAGCACGCGGACGCTTTGGAAAAGGAATAGCGAACGCGGGATAGCGCCCCGCCGGAGCCCGCTCTTCTCGCCATTAGTGCCGTCCCCCGCCGCCGCTGGTCGTTTGAACTGCGAAAGCTGCTCATCGCGGTGGCGATTCAGCCCGCCCCGCCCTGACGGGCCGGCAGGCGAGCGCGGGAACGGCCGGCGGATGATTCGGCTGGCCCTGGGGCAAAGCCGCGAGAATCTCGACGGGGCGCGTTGGAAGCCAGCAGCGACTCCAGGCATGAGGCCAGCCGTTTGAATTCGCCCGCATCACACGGAACTTTCGGGTGATTGGGTCGCATTGCAAGGAACCGGAACGACGAAAGCGGCAATGGCTAGTCCTGCCGCCGAGGCGGCCACGACAAACAAAACAGCCGAGTACGAGCCGGTCAGCTCGCGGAATTCGGCCATCATTACCGGTCCCACGGCTGACGCCAACACCGTGCCCAGCTGCAGCCCCCTGAATGTGGCCCAGCCTGCTCCGGCCAAACAGGTGCCCCCAAGCTGCAAAGAAGACTACCGTGACTATCCCTCCACTCAACCCAATCGAGATCGCATAAAGTCGGGCACCGCCAAGGCCGTCCACCAGCGGTAGTGCCGCCAAGCCTCCGGCCAGCAATGCCAAGCCGAGGCCCAGCAGCCTAACAACACGCGTCCGAGTGGCCAGGGCGCCGCCGATCAAATTTGCCGCGAGCCCGGTGCCTGTGAGAATCGCCATGATCTGGACCGCCGCGCTCGGATTCACGCCCCGCTCGACGAGCAGCGATTCATTGAATAACGTGACTCCGGACCAAAC
The DNA here is from genome assembly GCA_963699445.1 of uncultured Planctomycetia bacterium. Taxonomy (GTDB): domain Bacteria; phylum Planctomycetota; class Planctomycetia; order Pirellulales; family PALSA-1355; genus CAWCAX01. The sequence goes on along the minus strand of CAVOTX010000005.1, from coordinate 19,580 downwards.
CAGGTTGAACAGGCTGCAGCCTAACAGAACGACCCAGAACGCAGGTGTAGCGATCGCTTGACGTAGACCAAGATCGACATCGTCGGCGAGGGTGTCGATGTCGGCTGCAGACCGATCAGGCACCAAGCCGCAGTCCTCGGGCGTACTCCGGAGCAGCAACCAAAAGAGCGGCACCAGACCGAGCACGGCAACGCCGAGTGCGCGCATGCCCCGCGCCAACCGTAATGCTCGATCGCCCATCCCATCGTCAGCACGCTCCCGATGAATCCAAAGGTCAGCAGCACGGCAAACCAGCCCATCGCGATGCCCAAGCGGCGGCGAAACCACTTGCCCACGGCCGCCATGCTCGCTACTGAAGAAGCGCTCTGGCCGAAGCCACGCACCAAAACCAATATGGCCGACAGCGCGGCGACGCTGCCGGCCGTGCTCATGCCGATGACCGACAATCCCAACGCAGTCGTCACCAGGACGATTACCGGTCGAACGCCGAACCGATCGAGCAGCCAGCCAGTAGGAATGCAGAACGCGGCGCCTGTCAGCGAAGCAACGAAATTGATCCTCGCGAACTGCACCCTGTCAAGCTGCAAATCTCGAAGCAGTTGCTCCGTTACGAGCCCCAGCCCATGGGTGCGACCGGGAAGCGTCGCCGTCATGGCCAACGACGCCAGAACGACATTCACCCAGCCGTAATAAAACGGCAACGACTGCGGCCAGGTGCGGCGCCGAGGTAAAGAAGGAGCAACGTGACTCATGCCGAACGTCCTAAATGCAGAAAACAATCGCTCACCGAGTTCGAGCTAAACGGCGAGACCTGCGCAGATTCTAGCAGGGACAGATGGAGCAAGCGTGCTGCCACGGCGAACGCCGAGCTTGATTCCGGCCGGCGGTTACCGACACCACAAACGATCTCCCGCCGCCGCTTCCGCTTGTCCCCGCGGACGCTGCTCGTGGCGGTGGGGATTTCGCCCGCCCCGCCCTGACGGCCGGCAGGCGAGCGGGGCGACTCCACGGTCGGTAGCGGCTTGTCGCTCGCTTGGGCACGTCAGTTGCGTTGCTCCATCGCCCTGAGCGTGCCGCACTGTTTTGCGCCGCGGCGGCGAGTGCGCATGTCCTCAATCGGACGGCAGCAGTTCAACCTCGATTGTTGGAGAGCGGATGATGCGCAGAATCTGCGAGCTTCTGTTGGCCGTGCTGATGTTCTCGGTTTGCCGTAGCACATTGATCGCGGCAATTATCATGGTGACTGCCTCAGTCGCCTTCTCCCAGGAGTCGCCGGAGAAGAATAGCTCCACCGCAGCACCGCCGGCTCAGGCGGGCGAGGCTGATCGCCTTCCACGATTGGTGTCGACCATGAATGGCCAGGCACGCGAGAGTGGCAAGCTCAAGGCCATCAAGACGAATTCAAGCCTGCAAATCGTCGATGCTACCAACGGAAACCCCGTCGGCACGGTGCTCGTGCACGAGGACGAATGGCAAATTGAGTGCTGGCGGTTCAGTCCGGACGACAAATGGCTCGCGGTCGGCGTCGTTTCGTCTGACCGTACGAACCGCGCGAATCGCGGTCGCGTTTATCTTTGGGATGTCGCGACGGGGAAACGCCTCAAAGAGTTCCAGGAAGATGACGATCATCATGCATTCGGGCGAGTTAGCGACGTGTCCTTCGCCAAGAGCGGCGATCTGTTCTACTTCTCGCCGACGCCGCAAGCGATGGCGCCATTGGCCGTCCTCGGCTCGTGGGCAGTCCGTGGACTGCTGGCTGGCAACGTGCGAGCGAAAAGTTCAAGGTCAAGATTGGCGACTTGACCGCTCAGGTCGTCGACAAGACGACGGGCGATCCGGTCGGTCCGGAGCTCAAGCATCTGAAAACCGGTCAAATTGAATGCTGGGCATTCAGTCCAGACGACAAGTGGCTGGTGACTGGCACGGGGTACGTAGACGAAAAAAACAGGGCAAATCTGGGATGCATTTATCTTTGGGACATCGCCAGCGGCGAGTGTACTCGAAGGTTCTTGGACAATGACTCGGGACACGCGTTTGGCCGAGTCAAGGAGCTGGCATTTTCCAACGATGGCAGGGAAATCTATTACGTGGCGGAGCGGCATAGCAGCCCCGGCAAATAGACAGCCCGCTGTGACCGATCAGCCAACACGATGTCTCCCACCGCCGGTTCCACGGCCCAGGAGTCGAATGAAATAACTGCGTGACCGAGACTGCTCCCAACGCCGCTACTCGATCAGAATCAACCGGATGCACGAAAATCCGTTCTAGCCGCCGTACGATAGAGACTGTCTCCAGCTCGTTCCATCACCTTTCTGCGAGGACGTATCCGTGAGCCGCTTTAGCCGCACGTGGCTGACTGCTGCCGGGCTGCTACTGGTTTCGACGCGGCTGGCCGTGCGGGCTTCCAGCGCAGCGAAGAAATTGGCCGTCTCTATGGACCCGAGGATCAGCAAATTTGCGAGCATGACGGGCTCGTTTGTTTACAATTCGGATCGCCGCCAGATCCAGCTAAACCGGAGAAATGGCAGATCAGTGCTCCGACCATCAAGAACTCACTCGGCATGCGATTGTCGATCGAGACGGACGACTCCAATCGGTACCTCAAGTTGAGCGTCGGGAAAGGAGATTGCGCGGAGTGGGCGTTCGAGTTCACGTCGAAAAACAAGTTGCTGAACGACGAATCTGGTCTGAAGAGCGGCTTCGCCGGTTACCGCTTTAGGCTTCTGGCGACCGCTGGTAAATTCCAACGATGGTATGTGGGGGTCGAGGAATACACGCCGGATCAGCTCGACCGGGCAAAGAAAGGCGAAGCCGTCTATCGGCCGCTCAAGCTCGTAGAGGACCAGAAATCGGCGGTTGAGTTTCGCTACGATGAAGCCAGGTACTGGATATTCCACAGGAACTAGAGCGGCCCCCGGCGTGGCCGACAATTGAGGATCAAGATTTACCACCTTGACGGTCGAGCAACTCGTGCAAGTTAGGCCGAGATCGTAGGTCTGCTCGAAGGCTCGTCCGCCCCTCCGCCCGCCCCGCCCTGACGGCCGGCACGTGATCGAGGGGCACTCGACCGCCGCTGGCTCCGCGGCCCCTTGGCCGTCTGCCCACCCCACCCTGACAGGCCGGCAGTTGATCGTCGGACAGTGGGCGCGCAGGGCTTGCGCGAAGGGGATACAAAAGAGGCGGGGGCGAGCGGCAGAGAGGCTGCCGGTCAGTCGCTCGACGGGTTAGGGTTCCAGAACCGCGACTTCCTTCTCCCTGTCGCTGATGCCATTGCGAATCGATTCCAGCAGTCGATTCTCGGCGTCGTAGGCGGCCTTTGCCTGGCTCGCATACGATTTTGGATTGAGCAGAGCGGTGAGTCGCTCGGCGGATCGCGCCAACTCCGCCTCGGCGCCTGGCAGATCGATCTCCGAAAATTCGATCCGGACAAGCTCGTCGATTATTTTCGGCTGCTCGACAAGATGCGTTAGTTCCTTGCGGTGCTTTTCTGACGCGGCACTGAATTCCTGGAGAGCTTTTCGCACCAAGGTCGATTGAGCGGTTAGTGCTTCGAGTTGATCCTTGTTGTCGAAGCCAGTCATCCAATCCTGATCGAGTCGCCGTTGATCTTGCTTTTCGAACTTTCCATGCCGCCCGGACATCAAACCTTCAACGGTCAAAGCGTACTCGGTGCTTTTCAAAACCGCGGGCGACGAGACGCAGTGAAGGTCGCGACCGGCCAGTAGGTTCTTCGCGGCGGCCGCCAGCGCGTGGGGTTTGAAGTTCAATTTGCGCGTATATCCATCGGGGAAAAATACCGGGTCCCGATCCTCCCGCGCCCGCTGCAGGCGCACGTGGAGTCGGTAGTCGCGATCGTTGACCCACCGCAGTGCGGCATCGATTTGGCCTTCGGGAACGAGCACTCTAAGTCGGTCCGAGCCAATCGCGCGTTCGATGGCTCCGCGCCATGCGGTTTCTTCCGGCATCACCTCGACGAGTTCCGCGAGAAATGGCAAGTCGGCCTCGCTCAGCAAAAGCTGCGCCGCCAACTCCGCGAAAGTCCTGAAACGGCGGCGGGATGTTCGATCCGGGCCGCGATTGCACTTTCCGCTGCGTCGACTCGATTCCGGTGATCGATGCTTCTTGCTCCCGTTGCTGGGACAGAGCGGCCAACCACTGTTCCAGCGACTGGTCTTCCGCCAGCGAGAACAACCAGCGCCGTTTCAGGTCGTCAGGGGCGTTGCTGGCGCCTTCTGTCCAAAGCAGGCCCGCGAGGCGGATTATTTGGTCTCCGCCGCAATAGGTAGACCTCCTGCTATATTACGACCAGTGTTTTGACCATGAACAGCAGTTCGACCTGGAACGTGACGCAGATTGGCGTCTCAAGGAGCCAACTTTGGCAAATCTTAACGGCAAAGTCGGCCTGGTGACCGGGGGCGGGACGGGTATCGGCAGGGCATCGGCCCTGGCGATGGCAAGAGCCGGAGCTGCCATCGTGATCGGAAATCGAGATTCAACCAAAGCCGAGGAAGTCGTCCAACTCATTCGGCAGGCCGGTGGGCGGGCCGTGTTTCAAAAGACGGACGTGAGCAAAGCCGCCGACGTGAAGGCACTCGTTGAACGGGCCGTCAGCGAGTTTGGTCGTTTGGACATTGCCCTCAACAACGCTGGGACGGACGGGCAGCAGGTTCCCCTCCACGAGCAGGACATCGAAAAGGCGTCCTTGCTGTTCGACGTGAACATCAAGGGCGTGTTCTATTGCATGAAGTACGAGATTGAGCAGATGCTCAAGACGGGTGGCGGGGCCATCGTCAACACGTCGTCGATCTTCGGATTGAATGGCTATCCAGGCTGGTCGCTGTACACGGCCACGAAGCACGCCGTAACCGGCATGACCAAGGCCGCGGCACTGGACTACGCCAAGAAGAACATCCGAGTCAATGCAGTCGGCCCTGGCCCGGTGGAAACGCCGCTTTTGGCGAAGGGCACGGGAGGCGACCCTCACAGCTACGCTGCCTTTGTTCCGATGGGACGGATCGGCCAGCCAGATGAGATCGCCGATGCCGTCGTTTGGTTGCTTTCCGACGAGGCTCGTTTCGTGACCGGCCACACCTTGCCCGTAGATGGGGGCGTCTGCTCACAGTAACGCTCGCTGAAGTCAATTGACTGCCGACGCGATCCACAAACCAAAACGGTATGCGGTCGCAGGCTGGCGACCGGCATCGGCCCCGGGGCGCGTTAAGCGGCTGCGATCGCTCGTCGCTGCAAACAGGGCATCATGGCGGCAATCGCCGGGATCAATGATTGCTTTGGATCCGCACGGCGGGTGCTGGCTGCGAAATCGCTGCACGGCGTCGCCACTGACTTTCGTGGCCATCACGTCGAGCGATAAGAGTTCCGGGGCCGATACGAGTTGCAGCAGCCCGGCGTCCGTGATCCGGGTGTTTTGCAAGACGACGCGCTTGAGCTTGGGCAATTCGGCCAGGTATCCCAACGTGGCGTCGCCAGCGCGGCTGCCTGCGAGATTGATGGTGTGCAAATCCGCCAGCAACGCCAGTGGAGCAGCGCCCCGATCGGAAATCGCCGTCACGCCCAGGTCGAGGTAACCGATGCTGCTGAGTCTGCCGATGGACTGCATGGTCTTGTCTCCCGCCCGGGTGCCGGCGAGCCGCAAATCGTCGAGACTGGTGAGCTCGGCCAGCAGGTCGGCGGAGCTGTCTTCGTAAGCGCTTTGCAACAGCGAGAGCGAGTGCAGCTTCGTCAGTTTTTCGAGATGCTTCAAGCCGGGGCCGTGGACGCGCGTCTGTGCCAATCCGAGTACTTCCAGGTCGTGCAGCCCCGCCAGCGGCGCGAGTCCGTCGTCGGTGATGGGGCAGCCGGCCACGTCCAGCGTCGTCAGATGCGGAGTGTGACGCAGGTTGACAAGCGCCGCTTCCGAGCAACCGGTGAGCGTCAGCCCCAGGATCTCCAAATTCGGAAAATTGCGCAAGAAGTCGAGCGATTGCTCCTGCAGCTGGGTGTTGTTGAAATCGAGTCGCTTCAGCCCCGGCAATGACTTGACGCTGGACAGGCCCGTGCCCGAAAAATGACCGAGCACGAGATTGAGGACCTGCAGATTCGCCAGCCCGTCCAGACCGGCAAGTCCTGCGTCGGTCAGCGAAGTGGCGGTGATCGACAGGTGATCGAGCAGCGGGAAGCGTTGCAGCCCGGCGGCCACTTTGTCGTCGTATTGCTGCCCGCTCAGGGCGATTCGGTGCAGTTTGGCGGTTGGCAGGTGGGTCAGCGCCTCGGCGGTGAAGCCGCGGCCCTCGAGCACGACTTCTTCCAAGCTGTCGAGATGTTCGAGCACCGTCAGCCCGTCGTTGCCGATGATGCCGGTCCGCAGGACGAGTCGTCGCAGTTGCTTGAGGTTGGCCGCGCGCCGAATCCCAGATCGCTGACCAAGGTTCCACTCAATTCGAGCGTGCGCAGATTGGTGAGTCCGGCGATGTGGTCCATGGTGGCGTCGCTGATGAATTCGCCGCGCAGCGCGAGGTATGCGAGCGATTTCAGGCCGCGGACGTGGGCCATTCCGCGATCGCTGACGTAGGTGCCCAAGAGGCCCAGCGATTTCAACTGCTTGAGGTTGCGCAAGTTGACCAGCGGCTCATCGCGAATCGAAGCGCCGCCGAAGTCGAGAAACTCGAGTCCCGTGAGCGTGCTTAGAGCCGAGGCCCCGCCGCCCGAAATGTTCACGTAGCTCGCCGACAGGTCGAGCCTTTTCAAGCTGGTCAGCCCGCGCAACTGGGCCAGATCGCCGTCGGACGTTTTCCAGCCGCTCCGATCGACGCCGACGATCGGTCGACCGGGCTGGGTCTCGTCGCGGGTCACGATACCGCCGCTGGCGCGGATGGCCCGGGCTAGTTCGTCGGTCGGCGGCAACTCATAGCGCGACTCGGTCGATTGCAATTGAGCCGGATGCTGGGCGAGCGCCAACGAGGCCAATCGATCCTGATCGATGTGATAGCGCAACCCCAGAATCGCTTTTCCGTCGCCGCCCAACGTGACTTCACTGTCGGCACTTCCCCGGTTGCCGACCCAGCGGCTTTCGTATTGGTCGCGCGGATCGAGGACGCCGCCGCGCAGGCGCATGAACAACAGGCGGAAGCCGTCGATGCGATCGCTTCCGCGGCCAATTACTCCTGCCAGGGCGTAACCGGGCCGAGCTTCCAGACGGACGGCCACGCCCTCGTTGACGCCGCACAGGCCGGTCGTGCTGGCCTGCTTGTTCGAACGACAGATCGGTTCGATGCCCACGACGATCGGAGTCGGGTCGGGCTGCCGGGCGAGCATCCGCGCCGGGCTGACCCAAGCGATCAAGCCGACCAGCGGCGCCTGGTCGGGCAGGCTCTCGGAAACGAGAAAACCGGCCTGCCGCCCCAACCAGCGCAGCGGCGGGGCGGGGTCGTCGGCCGACAATCGGCTTGCGCAGAGCAGCACTGTCCAGAAGCCGAGCTGGAGTGCGGCGGTCGTCGGCAAAACCCCGCGGCATGGTCTTTGGTGCTGAAGCATACGAGCGGCCGAAAAAAAGGCATGGAACCGGATCAGGGTTTCGCCGGACGATCCACTGCGGCCGCGCGATTGCGCAGTCGATCGGCATAGCGCTTCGGAGTTACGGAGCGATCCCACAGTGCCTTGCCGGCCAGGGTGCGGTTGGCGGACCGAATCGGCAGGCGGATCATGCACTCTTCGAGCAGCTCGATGGCAAGTTTCGGCTTGCCGTGCCGCAGCAAGTAATCGCCGGCAAAATAATAGGCGTCGATCTGCTCGCTCTCGGAAACTCCGGCGATCAGTCTGCGGATCGTGCCGCCGTCCAAACCGCTCGCGTCCGCGCCGGCGGCGCCTGCCCTGCCCAAATCATCGCTGAATCGTGCCACCAGGCCGAACAGCGCTGCCTGCGGTCTCTCGGGATGCGCCTTGACCCAGCCTTCCTGATGCGCGGTGACGGCGGCCAGCCAGCGATCGCGCCCGGCGCATCGCCCTGTCGGTCGCTGATGAGCGCTGCATGCAGGCCGTAGAAAGGATCCTGGCTGCCCTGAAACGCTTCGTCGCAAATGGCAAGGGCCTTGTCCGGTTGCTGCACGAGCAGATAAGTGGTCAGCGACACGAGGAACTGCCTGTTGAACGGCCCCGCCGCTTTTTGCCACGGCTCGAAGCGCTGCAGACACCGCAGCGTATGCGCGTGCGCAGCCAGTTCATCCCCCTGGCCGGTGCGTTTGCAGAATGCCAGCCATTCGATCCATTCGGGCGAGTAGGGCTGATCGGCGAGCGGCTCGGCGACCTGCCGGTACAGCTTCTCAGCCGCCTCCCAGTCCTGCAGCGCCTCGCTCACCTCGGCGGCGATCAACTGCCCGACGGCGGTGCCCTGCTCGGCCGCCAGTTTCGCGTATTTTTCCGCCTCTTTCCAAATGCCTGCGGACATGTAATAGGCGGCAATCTTGGCCTGCAACCGGTCGGCATCGGTGACGTCGGGAAGGTCGAGCATGGTTTTCAGCAGCTCGATCTGTTCGCGCCGTTTGCCTTGCCGCTGGCGCAATTCCGCCACGGCCCCAGCGTTGGCAGCCGACGCTTGGAGCCGATAGGCCTTGTTCAAGATCCGCTCGGCGTCCTCGAGCTTGCCCGCGGCCGTCCACTGGCGGCCGATCGCCGTCAGCACGTGCGGATAAGCGGCCGATGTTTTTTCCCAATCGGCCGCCAGGTCGGCCACCTCCGCCCAGGCGTGCGCCGCCAGGGTGGCGCGGGCCCAAGGACAATACGGACTGATGCGCAGCATCGCGCGCGGATTTTCGCCGCGAAACATGATCTCGCGGGCGAGCAAGTTCATCCGCTCGCGGAGCACGAGCGTGAAAGCCTCCGGGTCGAGCGTCTTGAACGTCGTGATCTGGGAAATCAAAGGCGCGTCGCCGGGCTCCAGCATTTCCAGGTCGCGATTGATCAGCAGTTGTTGGAAGCCGCGTCGGTGAGCGGTCGGATCCGCTTGGGACATCTCCAGAAAACCGCGGTAACGATGGTGCGGCACGCTGGGCAACAAGCGGGCAACGTCCGCCTCTGCATGTCGACCCAGGTCGGGCCGCAACTGGCGCCATGCCTGGTAGAACGCCACCTCTTCGAGCATGTGTCCCAAGACCGACCAGGAAAATTCGTCCGGCGCGGCCGCCGCAGAGCTTTGGCGATCCGGGTCTTGCAGCGAGTCGGCGGCCTCCAGCCCCGAAATGATTTCGCCCCGCACAGCCGTGCGAGCGCGGCCGGCGCCGCGGGGGTCTTTCCCTGAGCTGCCATCGGGGCGAGCAGCCGGGCAACCGCGGTGGGCAGGCCGGTCAGCTCGCTCAGTCGCGGACCAAGCGTGTTGGCAAACGTGCTTTCGCCATTGGCCGGCATTGGCAGGCGCTCTTCCCAGCTCTCGTCGCCATAGTGCAGCATGAACCCATCGCAAATGCGGTAGCACTCCGGCACATTGCGGCTCTCCTCGCCGGCGACTTGCGGAGCCAGGCCGCCCACGCCGCTTTGTTCGGCGGCCAGCAATCGCAAGAGCGCGGCCAATTGGGCGTAGCGCGGGTCCTGAGCCTTGGTGCCTGCCACGTCGAACCGGCAAAACGCCTCCAACAGGTCGACCCAATCCGGCAGCGGCGCCGCCTTGGATTTCTTTCTTGCCGCCGCGGCCTTGGCCCAAGCCAGATCATCGAGGGCGGCGCCGGGCAAACCGACCGCGCACAAACGTAGCCTCGATGAGCCAAAGCGCTGGGCGACCAATCGTCGCGCACCACGAACCGCTCCGCGTACAGCAGCGCCCGAGCCTTGAACACCTCGTGCATCGGGTGCCAGAAATACTCGCACAATACGCCCAGGTGCGCATAGCCACGAGCCAGTCCGGCCAATCGCGCCGCAGATTCGCCCTGTGTTGCCAATTGCCGGTGCAATGCCCGAACCGCATAGAACTGCGACGTGCAGGAGAGCGCATTCAACCACTCGTCGAGCTGCTCGGGCTTGGCCGCCGCGCGGCGGGTAGCCGGCCGCGGGGCCTCGAAACCGGCCCGCCGCAGCACGTCGACAAACTGTGTGCGCGACAGAGTCTCCAGGCGGCTCGTCCAATCGCGATAATCGAACGCTGGCGATGTCAGCACCATCTCGTGCTGCCAGAGCAGCTCTTGCACTCCAGGAGGCCCCAGAACCACTTCGATCAGCACGGGGTTGCCGGCGCTGCCGATCAAGTCGAACTCGAGCGACTTGCCGGCCGCCGGCGGCAGGTCGCCCAGCCAATAATCGCGCGTGGGCAATTGCAATTCATCGCGCGCCGCAATCAGCAACGCCTGCCGAGCGATCTCGCGCGAACCTGCCCGTGTGGACGACGCCTCCGCTGGTCAGAGTCCAGGAACTGGACCGGCCCAGGTAGACGACTTGAGGGGGCGAATCCTTTTTCGGCACGGCAGCGACGGCGAGTTGGGCCAGCAGCATCGCCCCAATCAGGCAGCCGGCTCGAGCGCAGAGTAAGTGCCAACGCATGACCCGTGCCGCCGCGGAGGACCAAAAAGATAGGCCGTCGTTGGAGATCATGGTAACATGTTTTTTCCAACGAAACACCGGCATGGCGGCCGGAGTTTGCAGCGATCAGACTCGGGCGCGCGGTCAGTCGGGATCCTGCTGGCGGCTCTTTCTCGGAGGTTCCACGGCGATGACCATTCCTTGGTTTGCATCGGTTATCGGCAGCGCTGCCGCCGCGGACCGCGGCGTCCGGCAGGGTACGGGTCTTGCGCTGGCCGGCGCGACTCGTTGCCCTGGCAGGCATCTGGATGGTCTTCGTCTGGTGGGCGCACGAACAAGGAATGGCCCAGCAACCGGCCGACCCCGCTCGGCCGACGGGCGGCTGCCGTGGCAAACTCGCAGCAGCCGGTCGAGCTGTTGCCGCTGGTCAATCCGACGCGCGATCGCATCGCCGGCCAATGGGAATCGCGGGACGGACTGCTGGCTGCCGCCAAGAGCAACGACCCCACGGCCGTGCTGCTGCCGCATGAAGTGCCCAAGGAATATTTTCTGGAGGTCGTCGCTTCGCGCGCCGCCGCCGACACGCCGTATCCTGCTCTTGTGTTAGGCCTCGTGGTCGACGACCATCTGGCCACGTTGCTCATCGATGCCGAACAGCGCAGCGCCTTGTGGCCGGTGGATGGGCGGGGCTGGCAGGACAATCCCACGACCACGCAACCCGCCTGGCAATTTCAGGACGACAAGCCGGCGACCGTCCGCTGTACCGTGCGAGCGTCGCGCGTGCTGGTCGAGTTCGACGGCAACAAGCTGATCGATTTCGAGGGTGACTTTTCCCGGCTGGGGGCCGGCTGGGAAGCGCCGCGCCGCGATCGCCTGCTGCTGGGTTCGTTGGGCGGCCACGTTTTCCGTCGCGTGACGTTGACTCCGATCGGTGAATCGAGTGCGGCGGTAGCGATCGATGCGCCGCTCGATAAACCGGACGCAGCGAACGAATTGCCGCCCGAGTGGCCCGATGCTGAGGTGACCGAGGCCGCCCGGGCCAAGATCCGTGAATCGCTGCGCGGGCAATATGCGGCGGCATCGCAGCCGGCCGAGCAGTTGGCATTGGCCGAGAAACTCCGGCAAATGGCCGCGGCAAATTCCGATAGCGTGCAGCGTCTGGCGTTGTGCTTCGAAGCTCAGCAACAGGTTCTCGACGCAGGCCGGGTAGGTCTGGCGATCGACATTCTGGACGGCATTGCCGCCGACTTCGGCGTCGATCGCTTGCCGCTGACGGTCGCCGTGTTGGAATCGCTGGGGGAAGAGCCCAAGAGCTATATTTATGGCCGAGAGATCATTCGACTGCTCGGACCGCGCATCCGCGAGGCGTTGGTTTCGGGCCACGTGGACCTGGCGCGGCAGCTGGCCGAACAGGCCCTGAAGTCGGCGAAGCGCGTCAACGATCGAACGTTGACCGCCCGCTTCGAGCTGCAGGTGCTGGACCTGAACGCGATTGCGGATGCCAAGGCCAAAGTCGATGCCGCTCGGCGGGTTCTCAAGACGGCTCCCGACGATGCCGCGGCAAATCTGGAAGTCGGGCGGTCGTTGTGCTTGTTCGCGGGAGATTGGAAGTCCGGCCTGGCGTTTCTTGCCCGCGGCGGCGGCGACCCGCTGGCCGCGGCCGCCCGCGACGACCTGGCAGCCGCGGACCAGCCGTCGCGGTTCTTGGAAATCGCGGAGCGTTGGTGGCAGACTGGCCAGCAGGAAACCGGCTTGCCCGCTCGGCAAAGTCTCGCCCGCGCCGGTCATTGGTACCGGCTGGCCGCGCCGGAATTGACCGGTCTTGCGCCGCGAAGGTCGACAAGCGATTGACCGAACTACCGCCGGACTTGCCGTTCGTGCGGCTCGGGCCGGCCGCGGGCAAGCAGTTGCCGGATCAATTCTTGTCGGACCTGGTTCCGACCGAAGTGCGACTTTACGACGGGATCTCGCTGCTCGGCAAGCCGCTGGTGGTCGGAGACATCGAGTGCCCCCATAGTCTGCTCATGCACCCGACGAGTCAGAATTCGGCACACGTCGCGTTCGCCTTGCCCGGCGACTATCGGTATCTCGTCGGCAAAGTCGGCATGAATGATTCCATCCATTCCGCCCGGGACAGAGCAGTTCGCCGCTGACGTTTCGCGTCGTTGGAGACGGGCAATTGCTCTGGCAGTCGCGGCCGCTGCAAACTCGGGGCGACTCGCAAAAATTTTCGGTCCCGGTGGCGGGCAGCGAAAAGCTAGAACTGTTCGTCGACTGCCCGGACGACAACGGCCTCGCCCACGGGATCTGGATCGAATGCCGGCTCACCAACTCTCCGAAAGGCAAACCTGCAGACCGGCCGGCTCGGGCCAGGCCGGTCGATGCGCCTGCGCTCGAGGTTTTGGAAGCCAAGTGGGGGGGCGGCGACCATTGGGCCGACTTGACCGCCCAGTTCAAGCCCCTGGCCAAGGACACGCTGCTGGTTGCCACCAGCGACCTGTCGTCGCTGAACGATCCCACGCCGGGCTGGCGCAAGAACTTCGTGCTGAAGTTTCGCGCGGGCAAACAGACGGCCGAGCGGTGGTTCGGCGAAAACGAATTGATCGTCTTGGGCTCGACGCCGCCCCCGGCCGAGCGCGAACGCCGCCAAGGACTGGTCATCGGGCGAGCCGCGTACGGCGGCGGCTACGTCTGGATCGACGTGACCGAGACACTCCCGCGCAGCAGCGGATCGCAGTTGAAACTGCATGTCGTGGGTGACGAGCTGGGGGTCAAAGGGGACCCGCTGTTCGGGGTTCGCAAGACGCTCTACGCACAGTTCTGGTTCAACAACCAACCGCACCTGGCTATTTTGCACGACGGCGAACAGACCATCCTCGGACAGGACCAGTAGGCATTGGCGGGGTGCCTTGGCAGCCGGATACTCTGCATGACCTGCGCTCCTCACTTCGAGTCCGGCATTCTCCCGCTGTTGCCGTCGCAGCCCGCATTTCCGATGATGGCGAATGCTGCGGTGGCTGTGGACGAAGCGGCGGTTGAAAATCAGCGACCCGAAAAATGAGGGCAACAGATCATGTTTGCACGCCACGATTTGGAAAAGCTGTCGTTGGTCATCGTGCTGGTCAGCGCGCTGTGGTCAAACCGCGCGGCGCTTGCAGCGGATAAAGCGGCCTCGAAGGACGGAGGCAAGGTCGCTGGCATTTATATCGAGAAGAAGGACGACTGGATTACTATCAAGGCCGATGGCGAGGACGAACCCGTCAAGTACGTCATCGATGCCTCCGACAAGAAACTGCAAGAGGCTTTCAAAGCGATTTTCGGCGCAAGCCGAGTGCAATTGACGTACAAGCAAGTTGGCGATTCGCGGCAACTGGTCAGCATCAAGCGGCAAGTCCTCAAAGCCTCGGGAACCATGACGGGCGATGTCGTGAAGGTCTACAACAATTTTTGGGTCGAGCTGAAGCCCAAGCACGGCCTTGCCGATGCTTTCGCTCTGGGCGCTAACGGCAACGTCGCCGAGACGTTGAAGGAGCTGAAACCCGGAGACTCGGTGTCCATCACGTACACCACCGATTTCGAGCGCCACCGCATCACGTCGCTGCACAGGAACGCGACACCGGCCCACAAAGGCGCATCCCAGCAGAAACCAGACGCCGCAGCGGCAGCGGATGACTACGCCTCAAAGGATGGAGGCAAGGTCGCTGGAATTTATATCGATGGGAGGGGCGACTGGATCACCGTCAAGGCCGATGGCGAGGAGGAACCCGTCAAATACGTCATTGACGCCTCGGACAAGAGACTGCAAGAGGCTTTCAAAGCGGTTTTCAACGCCTGCCGAGTGCAATTGACCTACAAGAATGAGGGCGACTCACGGCGACTGGTCAGTATCGCCAGACAGATTCTCGTCGACTCCGGAACCGTGACGGGGGATGTCGTCAAGGTCTACAACAATTTTTGGGTCGAGGTTAAGCCCAAGAAGGGACCTGCCGATGCGTACGCTCCCGGTGCCAATTACAACGACAAAGAATTCATGGCGATGCTGAAGGCGTTAAAACCGGGGGAGTCCGTTACGATCGCGTTTACGACGGATTTCGAGCGTCACCGCATCATGTCGCTACGCAAAAATGCCGCCCGTTAATCGAGGGCCGCGTAGCCGATCGCCGTCGAATCACCCGCGAAAAAACAGCAGAATACGCCGGAATCGCCAGTCCGGCTGCCCGTTATTCGCTGGTCCTGGACGCCCTGGCGGCTTCTTCAACTCGTCCTGATTCAGTAGAATCTATCTCTTGCGATGCCTGAGCAGGCATCGAACAGCAGTCTACCAGGAAAAAACAAAATGGCCGAAGGCACGATCAAGAAATTGACGGACAGAGGGTTTGGGTTCATCAAGGTGGGCGACGGGAAAGACCTGTTCTTCCACTCAAACAGCGTCCAGGGCGTCGGCTTCGACGATCTGCACGAAGGCCAGAAAGTGTCGTTCACGGAAGGCAAGGGCCCGAAGGGCCCCTGTGCCGAAAACGTCAAGCCGGTTTAGTTCCGCCGCCAGGCCGAGAATTGCACGGGTCGCCGAATTACTTCCTGTTGTCCGGATTACTTCCTGTTGTCCGGATTACTTCCTGTTGTCCGGATTACTTCCGGTTGTACTCGGCATAGAACTCCCGGGCGTGGGCCAGCAGTTGGTCCTCAGTCGTATGGTGGGGGTCCACGACGACCGAGCCGATGATCTTTTCGGCCACGTCATGGTGGTGTTCCTTCAAGTCGGCGAGCAACTGCTCCATCGCACTGCTCCTGCCCGTGCCGCTGCCGAACAGCAAAACTTGTTCGGCCCCTCGCAACGTCTTGGCGATGGCCTCGTAGAAACTCTTCCGTTCTGGCTGACGCTTGCCGTCCGTCCATTCATGGGCGGAATGCAGGTGCTTTCTGTATCCGTGCGGGTCGTAGGGAACAAGACGCATGGGGCACGGCCCCGTGAACCTCGGTGCGGTAGACTCTTGCTTCTTGATGGTCGATGACCACCAGCAGGTGCGGAGCCGCCTCATGCTCGTCAGATGTCGCCATGATTCTCTCCTTCAATTGCCGGGGCGATGCGTCGACGGGTGGATCGACAAGTTCCGGATGCTGGCCTGCCGAGGCCGGCCTCATCCTATCCGATACGGCCGTTCGAGACGATTGGCGCGTTGCCACATTGCTGCCAGTGGAGTTCGAGCCGCACGCACCTGATACAATGCACTGAGCGAAATCACCCGGACGACAGAAGGAAAAGCATGGACACCAGCCGAAAAGCAAATCGTGAAGGCAACGAGAAAACGCTGCAGTACAAGAGCCGCCAAGAGGCTCTGCTCGAAGAGGAACTGAACAACGACAAGCTGACGCAATTCCTCGAGTTCATCAGCCGACTCCAACAGACTCCTCCCGGAGCCGCTGAGCTTGACCGCCGGACCAAACTCTTCGGCCAGTGCAAGCGAATCGAAGGCGAAACGCCGGGCCAATTCTACGGTCGGCTGCGTCACTGGTTGGACCGGGACTTTCCCCAGACCAAATCGCCTCGTCATGCCGCGCGGCAGACGGACGAATAAATCCTGGCTCGGGACGTGCCGACCGATTCGTGCTCACCAGGTCTTGGATGCTGCTTAACCGATCAGGCGGTCCGGCCCGCGCTGGCGCCTTGCACGCCACCCTCTAAATTCCGGCCAGCCGCTCCCTGGCGTCGCCGAATTCTGTCAGTTCCAGGCCCATCCGGTCCATGATCGACAGGTACAGGCTGCACAGCTTCCGCTTGTCGTTGCCGGCGTTGAGATAGTCGAGCGAGCGGCCGGTCTTCAGCGTGCCGCCGAGGCCGCCCGCCAGGACGAGCGGGACCTGGTTGCCGTTGTGGGCGTTCCAGTGCTCGGACACGAACATGATGCACGAGTTGTCCAGCACGGTCCGGTCGCCTTCCTGCATCTTGTCCAGTTTGCCGATGAGGTAGGCGTACTGCTCGACGTGGAACTTGACGATCGCCTGGTACTCGGGCCCGGTGTTCGAGTGCGACAGGTTGTGGTGGTCGTCGCGGATGTTCAGGAACGGGTAGATCTGGCCCGACAGGTCGCGCGACAGCAGCAAGGTCGCCACCCGCGTGCGATCGGTCTGGAACGCCAGGGCGATGATGTCGCACATCAGCTTGGCGTATTCGCTTGAAAGTCCTTCGGCTGGCCGACCGGCGGGCCGCTGCGACGCGGGCGGCAGCGGGGCGTCCTCGGCCGGCTCGCCTTGTTGAGCCGTCTGGACGCTGCTTTTCGGTCTCGCGCACCGACGTCAGGTACTCGTCGATCTTGACGCGGTCGGAGCCGCTCACCTTGCCGCGCAGGTCGTTGGCCTGCGACAGCACGTGGTCGAGGATGCTCCCTTGCAGCTTGCCGGCCTGGCCGCCGAAGAGGCTGTCGAAGGCCAGCGACGGGATACAGTTCGATCGGGATCGGCGAATTCGGCGTGCGCCACGAAATGTGCGAGGCATAGACCATCGAGTACTGGCTCTCGTGGAAGCCGCTCACCGGCTGCTCGCAGCCGAGCACCAGGCTGGGCACCGGCGGTCTCTTCCTCGAAATGCTGCGCCAGCTTCTGGTCCATGCTGACGCCGCCGGAGATCATCCGGCCGCGCTGCAAGGTCGGCGCCGGAAAGGATGTTGCCGGTGCACCGGGCGTGGCCGCCGTCGCCGTGCCGATTGAACAGGCCGTTGATGACGTTGAGCTTTTCCTTGTAGGGCGCCAGCGACTCCAGGCTCGAGCCCAGCTCCATCGCCGCGCCGTCGCCCTTCGACCACCAGTGGTGCGGCGAGATGCCGTCGCCCTGAACAGGCAGGCGAACCGCTGCGGCGGCTTGGCCTGCGCTGCGCGGCGCTCGTCGGCGAAGAGCTTCGCGGATTCCAGCCAGGGCAAGGCGACGGTGCAGCCCAGTCCCTGGAGCAGCATGCGACGGGAAATCTGGTTCGGAGAGTTCACGGTTTCTCTCCGGGTGGATCGGTTTCGAAAGAGCGGGCGTGTAAGTCCTTGCCGCGTTGATTGCGGAATTGCGGGCTCATCACCACGGTTTCGAACAGGCATCGAGAAGCGATAGTCGTTCTTTTCCAGCTCGGCCTGCATCTTTTCCAGCAGGCCTGGTCCGAAAGCTCGAGCGAGCGGCCCAGGGCGAAGCCGAGGAACTTGCGGCACAGCGTCTGGGTGAACTCGTGCTTCCGCTCGGCGACCAGGTATTTCGAGAACTCGGGAATGCCGTGCGCCTGCTTCGCCGGACGGCAGCGTACACGCGATTGTCGATGGGCCGGCCCGCCAGGTCCTTGGCTGCGGCTCCGGCCGATGGCGTCGAAGCCTTCCATCGACAGGCCGACGGGGTCGAAGCGCTGATGGCAGCGGGCACAGCGTCGCATTCTCCGGTGTGCAGCGCCAGCAGCTCGCGAATGCGTCTTGCCGTTGGTGTCGGTCTCCTTGGCCGGCAGGACCGCGACATCGGGCGGCGGCGGCGGGAATATGCTCGCCGAGCAGCTTGTGGACCACCCAGAAGCCGCGCTTCACGGGACTGGTCCGCTGCGGCTGCGAGTTCTTCGTCAGGAACACCGCCATGCCCAGGAAGCCGCCGCGGCCTTGCTGATGCAGGCCGGTGACCTTCTCCCATTCGTCGCCGGTGACCGCGAAACGGCAGCCCATAGTGCTGGGCGAGTCGCTTGTTGACGCAGGTCGCGTCGCTGTTGCAACAGTTCGAGCATCGGCCGGTCGTTCTGGATCAGAACGCGTGGCCAAGCCGCGTCGGCTCCTCGAACATGGCCTGTTTCAAGCGCATCGTCGAATTCGGGGAACACCTGCCGATTGACCGACTCTGCTCTCAGGAAATCGCGGTATCGCAGCCACTGGCCGAAGAACTCCATGCGCGAACCCGCTGACCTTCGGGTCCTTCAGCATGCGGCGGACCTGTGCGCGCAGGACGGCCTCGTCATGCAGCTTGCCGGCCTTCGCGAGGGCCAGCAGTTCCTTGTCGGGCATGCGACGACCAGAGGAAATAGCTCAGTCGCGAGGCCAGCGCCAGATCGGCAACCGGCTGGACCGACTCGCCCGGCGGCGGCGATCGAGCCGGTAGCAGAAATGCGGCGACACCAGGATGCGGATGATCGCTGCCCGCACCGCCTGCTCGATGCCGTATTCCTCTGGCCGCGGCAGATTCGGTGTAGAACTTCGCAGCTTGCTGCTGTTCCGGCTCGGTCAGCGGCCGACGATAGGCCGCTCGGCGAAGTCCTGCAGGTCCTGCGCAGATGTAGGCCTGCCGCCTGTTTCAATTGCGTCCGCTCGGCGCTTGCAACCCCTGGCGGATGTCCTCAAAGAAGACGTGAATGGGGTGCTTTGCCAGTCGTCGCCCGTGGCCTTGACGTTCGAGCGTTCGAGATAGACCTGCTCGAAGCGACGAGCGTCTCTTCCTTGACCAGGTCGGGGTCTTCCTCCCTGATGGAATCGAAATCGGGTGCTTCAGGAAGTTCCGTTCCGCCGCTCGAAGAACACGAAGCCGCGGAGCATCTTGTCCGCAGATGTTGGTGCTGAAGTACAAGTTCGTCCCACAGTCGATCCAGCTCTTGCCGCTCCGCTCGCTCAGCACGGAATTGCACAGCGGCTGATCGTCGCGGAAGAAGCCTTCGATCAGGTGAAAGCCGGCCGACAGGCCGCGCGTGTCATCGACGTAGTAGAACCTGCTCGGCAAAACCTCGCACAGCGCCGCGCACGACTTGTGCAGCTGTTCGGCCGCCTCGTGTTCTGGATTGACCAGCGGAAACGTCAGCTCGCTCAGGCTTTCGCCTGGCGGCTTTTGATCGACGAGCACCACCCGCGCCATTCCCGACTTCGTGGCGCGGCCGATCGAGCTGCGCATCGACGTGCAGGCCGATCGTGCCGGCGTTCGGAAAAGCGGCCGTCGGAATCTCCAGCTCCACGAGCGCCGGGGCGGCCAGGGCGAGGCAATCCGGAGCGATTTCGTCTCCCCAAGGATGTTTGCCGAAGCCCAGTCGCTCGAGCGAGATCCGGCGCATGCTGCTTCAGGATGGCTTGCAGCGAGACGTTGCGCCGAG
>CAVOTX010000004.1:0-145548 GCA_963699445.1 uncultured Planctomycetia bacterium | reverse complement strand
GATGTTTATGTAGCCCCTTCGACTTCATCATATTGCTCCGACATCGTTTGCCGCTATCGCCGCATGAAGGGCGCGACCGTGATGCACCCGATGGGCTGGGACGCCTTCGGGCTGCCCGCCGAGCAATATGCCAAACAGACCGGCACGCCCCCGCGCGTCACCACCGAAAAGAACATCGCCACCTTTCGCCGCCAGTTGAAGATGCTCGGCTTCGCTACGACTGGGACCGGCGAATTGGCCACCACGGATGTGGACTATTTTCGCTGGACGCAGTGGATTTTCCTGCATGCTGTTCGACACCTGGTTCGATCGCCGCAGCCAGCGCGGCCGGCCGATCGCCGAACTGCCGATTCCGGCCGAGATCGCCGCCGCCGGCGCAGACGCGGTCGATCGCTACCGCGATCGAGCATCGCCTGGCCTATCAATCCGAGGCCCCGGTCAACTGGTGCCCGGCCTTGGGGACGGTGCTGGCCAACGAAGAGGTCACCGGCGGGGTGAGCGAGCGCGGCGGTCATCCGGTGGTCCGCATTCCGCTGCGGCAGTGGATGCTGCGGATCACGGCCTACGCCGACCGGCTGAAAAGGACCTCGACGGCCTCGATTGGCCCGAAAGCATCAAGCTCCTGCAGCGGAATTGGATCGGCCGCAGCACCGGCGCCGAGGTCGATTTCTACATCGGCGTCGGGCAGCGCGGGCACCGGCGGCAAGCCGCGCAGGACCTAGTTCGAGGCCTGGAAAAACGAGCGGCGCCGAACCCGGTTTCCCCCCGCAAGCCGGGGACGAGGTGCTGCGGGTCTACACCACCCGGCCCGACACGCTGTTCGGCGCCACCTACATGGTCGTGCGCCCCGGAGCATCCGTTTGTCGAGCGGCTGACCACGCCCGAGCAGGCCGAGGCGGTCCGGGCCTACTGCCAGCAATCGGCCCGCAAGAGCGACCTCGACCGGACCGATCTGGCCAAGGAAAAGACCGGCGTCTTCACCGGCTCCTACGCCGTCAACCCGGTCAACGGCGAGCCGGTTCCAATCTGGATTGCCGATTACGTGCTGGCGAGCTACGGCACCGGCGCGATCATGGCCGTGCCGGCGCACGATACCCGCGATTTCGAATTTGCCCGGCAGTTCGATCTGCCCATCGTCGCCGGTCGTTGATCCGGGCGAGGAGGCGGGCGTGCGACCGCGGACGCGGTGCTGGCCGGCAGCAGCCGTCTTCGCCGGCGACGGGACGGCCATCAACTCCGGCCCGCTACGACGGACTTCCCACCGAGGAGTTCAAGCGGCACATCGCCGACGACCTGGCGGCCGGGGGCCTGGGCCGCGAGGCGGTGAACTACAAGCTCCGCGATTGGCTCTTCAGCCGGCAGCATTTCTGGGGCGAGCCGTTTCCGATCTTGCACGAGCTGGACGCCGGCGGGCAGCCGACCGGCCGGATGCGCGTCGTGCCGGCCGAGGACTTGCCGGTGGACCTGCCCGAGATAACGGACTTCAAATCGCACGGCAGCCCGACCCGCCGTTGGACAAGGCCCCGGCCGATTGGCTTTTCGTCACGCTTGACGGCAAGCGCTACAAGCGCGAAACGAACACCATGCCGCAATGGGCCGGCTCGTGCTGGTACTACCTGCGGTTCCTCGATCCGAAGAATGACAAGGCGTTGGTCGATCCGCGAGGTCGAGCGGGCCTGGATGCCGGTCGATCTGTACGTCGGCGGCGCGGAACACGCCGTGCTGCACCTGCTCTATGCCCGCTTCTGGCACAAGGTGCTCTTCGACCGAGGGCAGTCAGCACGTCCGAGCCGTTTCAGAAGCTGGTGAACCAGGGAATGATCCTCGGCGAAATTGAATCACCGGCTATCAAGCGTCCAATGGCACTTGGATCAGCACCGCGCTGGTCGACGCCGAGCGACGACGCGCACCCGCGAATACGCGCATCGGCGAGCCGGCGCGTGCCATGCGCGTGGCCGTCGAGCAGGCGCGAAAAACAGCGGCGAAAGCTTCGTGCTCCGACGATCACGACGGACGTCCGGCTCGAAAGCCGCGTCCTAGAAGATGTCGAAAGCCCGCGGCAACGTGGTCAATCCGGACGAGGTGGTGCGGGAATACGGGGCCGACGCGCTGCGGCTGTACGAGATGTTCATGGGCCCGCTGGAGGCCACCAAGCCGTGGAGCATGGACGGGCGTCAGCGGCGTGCGCGGCTTCCTCGACCGCGTGTGGCGGATGATCATCGACGAGCGCGCGCGAAGCGCTCGAACTGAACCCGGCCGTTCAGACGTCGAGCCGACGACGGAGCAGAACCGCGTGCTGCACAAGACGATCAAGGCCGTGACCAGCGACATCGAGCGGCTGTCGTTCAACACGGCCATCGCCAAGATGATGGAGTTCACCAACTTTTTCTCAAGTACGACGTGCGCCCGCGCGCGGCGATGGAGCGGTTCGTGCTGCTGCTGTCCCCGTTGGCCCCGCACCTGGCCGAGGAACTGTGGCAACTGCTGGGCCACGCCGACACCCTGGCCTACGAGCCGTGGCCCACGTTCGACGAAGCGGCATGCTCAAGGAAGACACCATCGAGGTGCCCGTGCAGATCAACGGCAAGCTCCGCGGCAAGCGTCACCGGTTGCCGCCGACGCCGACGGCCGACGCTGGAAGCGGCCGCCCGAGCCGACCCGAAGATCGCCGAATTGCTGGCCGGCAAGACCGTCGTCAAAGTCATTGTCGTGCCGGGCCGAATGGTCAATTTCGTCGTCAAATAACGTCATCCGATAATCCCCGGCGCCAGTCGGGCATTGCGCGGCACACGCCCGCCCGTGATACATGCAGCTCGCGAGGAAAACGTCATGCGGCACGTTCAGACCCTGGTGCTCGGCGGCGGCCGCGGCACGCGGCTGTATCCGCTGACCAAGTTTCGCTCGAAGCCGGCCGTGCCGCTGGCCGGCAAATACCGGCTGATCGACATCCCGCTGTCGAACTGCATCAACAGCGGGCTGAACCGGATTTACGTGCTCACGCAGTTCAACTCGGTCAGCCTGCACCGGCACATCCGCCGCACGTACATGTTCGACCAGTTCGGCGGCGGCTTCGTCGAAATCCTGGCCGCGCAGCAGACCCTCGACAACGCCGAATGGTATCAAGGCACGGCCGACGCCGTGCGGCAGAACCTGCGCTATATCGAACAGCCCGGACATCGACTACGTGCTGATTCTCTCCGGCGATCAACTGTACCGCATGAACTTCGACGAAATGATGGCCACGCATCGAGCACAGCGAGGCCGACGTGACGATCGCCGGCATGCCGGTCGATCGCGAGACGGCCGCAGCGATGGGGCATCATGCGGCTGGACGACGCGGGCCGCGTGGTCGGCTTTCTGGAAAAGCCGCAGACCGACGAGGAAATGGACATGGTGCGGATGGACCCGGCCTGGATCGACGCCCGCGGCATCGCCAGCCGCGGGCGCGACTGCCTGGCCAGCATGGGCATTTACCTGTTCAACCGCGACAGCGCTGGTCGACCTGCTGACCAAGACCGACTATCACGATTTCGGCAACGAGATCTTTCCCGGCCGCCGATCCGCACGCACCGCGTGCAGGTCCACCTGTTCGACGGCTATTGGGAAGACATCGGCACGATCCGCTCGTTTTACGAGGCCAACCTGGCCTTGGCGGCCGCCGACCGCCCGTTCGACCTGGCTCGGCCAGCAGGCGCCGATCTACACCCGGGCGCGGTTCCTGCCCCCTTCGCGCATCGACGGCGCCACGGTGCGCAACAGCCTGATCGCCGACGGCTGCACGATCGAATCCGGCGCGGCGATCGAGAACAGCGTCATCGGCCTGCGCTGCCGCATCGGCAAGAACGTGACGATCCGCAACTCGCGTGCTGATGGGGGCCGACTTCTACGACATCGCCGGCCGAAGCGGCCGACTGCGCCGCGCCGGCGAGCCCGCCGTGGGCATCGGCGAGAATTCGGTGATCGAAGGCGCGATCATCGACAAGAACTGCCGCATCGGCCGCAATGTCCGGGTGACCAACGACCGCGGCCTGGAAACAACGCGAAGAAACCGGCCGAAGCCATGATCGCCGACGGCATCGTCGTCGTGCAAAAGGGAGCCGTCCTGCCCGACGGCTGGAAGGGGTAGGGTCGGGGGGCCGATTCGATCAACCGGGCGCTGATCGACGATCCCCATTTTTGGTGTTCAATTTCACGCCGGCGCTGCCGCGCTGGAGACTCGATATAAGGGGTTGTGGCTGCCGTCCGCGGCAATCGCGTACGGCGTCCAGACAAGCACCACCCGGCTCACGGAAATGTCCGACTTTTTCGGTTGCAGGGAGACGTCTTCCAGCGGAATCGAGTCGACGCCGGCCGAGAGTTTCTCTTTCTCCCGTTCAAACTCCGCGTCCGCGGCGGCAATCTGCTCGTCGATCGAGCTGAGCGTTTCGGCGGCGTGCTGAACGTCGCCGTGTTCTTTGGAAATCTTCCCCGCTGCGCCCATCGAAGTGCCCATCCGCTGCACGTTGGCGGCACTCGTCAGCTTCCGACTCGCAAGCGCTGCGAGGACGGTTTGGAGTATCTTCCAGATCGTTTGATAGAGTTGCTGATAGAACTGCGATCGCTGCTTTTCCACGGCTTGTTCCGCTTTTCGCCGTTTCTCTTTAAGCGCAGCGACCGTCGAGTCGTGACGGGTTTGCAGTTTTTCCACCTGCTCGTCGCATTGCTCCCGAGCGTGCTGCGTCAGGCGGGCGCGAAAACCGTCCTCGCTCTCGTCCGGTGTCGAGACCTGTTTGAGAGACTTGCTTTGCCAGAGCTGCAATTTGCGAGTCCGGTAAAGCATTTCCTTGAGCGCCGATTCCAACTCGTTGTACGTCTTGGGCCTGGCCAGCACAGCCGGCAGCGAGTCAAATGTTGCGACGGCGCCCGGCTCCTTATCCAACTCCGGCGCCTCATCGAGCGCCTGCGCGTCGTCCCATACGAACTTGTCACCCTCGCCGTCGACCGCTAACAATAACTCCGCGGGCCGCCAGACGTCCACGTGCGTGCTGGCTTGGGCAAAGTGGACCCGGGCCGATCCCAACAGCGCCGGACGGTAAACCAACCGGCTGTCGGAGGCAAGTTTTTCGCGCCGGGGCAGAAAAAACTGCACGACCCCCGGCGGCAACACCGGTCGCGACGTGGCGGCCGATAGCGGCGCCGACTGCGGGGCTACTGCGGCTGCCGGTTGTCCGCCGGCAGCCGCAGTGGCCGCGGGACTTGCCGCTGCGGCAGCCGCCTTCCGCGGGGCCATCAGCGCCATGATCTTGTCGCGCCCCAATGGTCCGCCCAGGTAGGACAGAGCCCAACGGCTTTGGAACACGACGGGCTGGTCTTCGTGGACGTTGTTCATCAAGAACACCCGGGCACCCAATGCCGAGAGAATCTTTTCCATCCGCTTGCGGTCGAACGCAGCGCCCGCCGCTGCGGAAGCCCCTTCGAGCCCGTCCAGCACCCGGGCTTTGTCGCGCTCGGTTTGCAAGCGGCCCAGGAACCAGGTGCCGGCGTTCGACAGCCCCTTGTAGTCCAGGTCGACCGGGTTCTGCGTGGCCAACACCACTCCCAAGCCGAACGCCCGGGCTTGCTTGAGCAGCGTCAGCATCGGCGTCTTGGTGGGCGGGTTGGCCGAGGGTGGAAAATAGCCGAACACCTCGTCCATGTAGAGCAGGGCCCGCAAGCTGGACGTGCCCGATTGAGTGCGCATCCAGGCGATCATTTCATTGAGCAGAATGGTCAGGAAGAACATCCGCTCGCGAGTCGCTGAGGTGGGCGATCGAAATGATCGACAATCGCGGCTTGCCGCTGGGCGTGTAGAGGAGCCGCTGAATGTCCAAGCGGCTCGCCGGTCAGCCAGGCCGCGAAGCCAGGCGAGGCCAGCAAGTTGTTCAGATTGCATCGCCAGAGCGAAGCGCTCCTTGGCGGGGAAGAAGCTTTCCAGCGTCGACCACGCCGATCTTGTCGAACGGCGGCGATTGGATGTCGTGGATCAGGCCGCCCAGGTCAACGGTCGCGGCCGCCGCGCCAGGCGTCGTCGAAAATGTTCGACAGCAGGATGTGCTCGCGGCTGCGGAGCGGATCGGCGTCGATACCCAGCAGCGCCAGCAAGCCCGACACGGCCGATGTGATTCGCTCGCGCAGGGCATCGCCGTCGGCCAGCAGTGCGGCGGGGGCGCGGCGAACGAACGCAGCATCGGTCAGCGGCAAGTCCGGCGTTGCTCCCGGCGTGTAGATCGCCATGTCGACCGCGTCGCGAAACCGGGCGATGCGGGCCGGCTCCTGTCCCCACTGCGGCCAGTCCCTCGCGCCAGCCCTTGGCGGTCTTGCTCGGCCAGCTCGTCGAGCGACAGCCCCTTGCGCCGGGCGTCGGCCGGGATCGAGCCAGGGCAGAAAGTCGCTCGCGCTTGAGCTCGGGAAACGTCAGCAGCAGGTTGCCCAGGTCTCCTTTGGGGTCGATGGCGATGGCCGGGATGCCGTCGATGGCCGCCTCTTCCAGCAGATCGAGGCAGAGCCCCGTCTTGCCGCTGCCGGTCATGCCCACGCAAACGGCGTGCGTGGTCAGATCCTTCGACTCGTAGAGCAGCAGTTCGTCTTGCACTTTCTTGGCGTCGAGATCGTAATGTTTGCCGAGGTAAAACACCCCGAGCTTTTCGAAATCTTGCATGGCACGCGACTCTGAACGTGAGTGGACCGACGGGTGGTCTGGAAGGCACATTGCTAGCGAAAACTCCCACTTGTTACATGGAGTTTGCCGCATTCGCCAGGGCGGTTGGGTCAGCCTGGACGATACCCCAGTGCGGTTGCGACATCCGCCTCGGCCGCCGGTGGGAAAATCGCCACGAGCGGCGGCACCTTCGGCGATCAGATCCTGCAGCAGGGCCAGGTAATCCGGCCGGTTCTTGCCATGCGGCGCAACGGCACGTCGGCATGCACGACGACGATCCGGCGCGGCTCGGCCAGCCAGGCGAGGTCGCGCAAGCACCTCTTCGAGCGCATCCCAATTCCAGCCGAAGTAATCCGGGCAATCGGAGCGACCGGTCGTATTGGGCCAACAATTCGCGCTTTCCGCCGCACGCCGGCGGAAATCCGCACGCAGTGCGCCGGCCGGCTCGCCGCCCGCGGTGGCGTCGTCGGCCGCGGCCAGCTGTCGGCAAAACGGAAGCCGCCCGGTGGGTTCTTGCAGGTTTCACTTGATCCGCCGAAAACTCTGGTAATGGTCGAACGTGTAATAAACTTCGCCCTCGCGGCCGACAATCACTGCGCTGCGGTCCCGGCCCCGAGAGACCCGGCGTGGGATGCACGAATTCGTGGTAATAGCCGGCCGGCTTGTGCGGCAGCCGCCCTTCGCGATTGGCAAACTTGCTGCCGTCGTGGGCGAACCGCAGCCGATCGCCGCGCTCGATGCGGGCCATCGTCGGAGCCCAGGTCGACCGTGCCGCGGAACTCGACCCGGCCGTCGAGATCGCGAATCGTGACGTTTTCGACCCTCGCCGGATCGGCCACCGCAGGTCTCCGCGACGCGAGGCTTCGCCCGTCGCAACCGACGCTTCGTGCGGAGCAGGCGATCGACGTCGGCCGCCGGCTGATCGGATGGCAGAGTCTCCGGCGGCAGGGCCACTGGCGGCGCGAGCCCCGGCCGCTGGACGTACAATGCCAGGGCCACCAAGACCAGCAATCCGATCCACAGGCCGACCGATATGGTCTGTGCGGGCTCGTGCGGTTCCGTCGCATCGTCAGGGGTTTCGACCAGGCTCGGATTAGCGGCATCCGATGGCGAGGCTTCGCGGTGTCGGCTGTGGGAATGACAAAATCGACTTTTGGTTTGGCAGCCGGCGGTAGCTAGCCCGTTAGTATAAGCGAGCCCGTTAGCAATGCTTCGCGGGCGCAACGGTGCAGCCAGCTTGCCCTGCGGAGGGCCGCAAGCTACAACGCAACGTGATTCTCGGCCTGTCGAAACGCGGCACGAGCCCCGAATTCTAACGCCGAGCGATGGCTTGAGTAACCCGGCCGCCAAAATCCTTCGCCGCGGCTGCCAGCCTGACCGTCGATCCGGCGTCGCGTCGGCCCTCGTTTGCGGCCCTGGCGACGCTATTCGGCTTGTTCTATTTCCTGCAAGGGTTCGGCGAGCCGTCCGACGGTTTGATCGCCCAGCCCGTCAAGTCGCTGCTGATGCGGTGGGGACAGAGCACGAGCAGATCGGCCGATTTTCGGCGATCGTCATGTTGCCTTGGTCGATCAAGCCGATCTACGGGCTGATCTCCGACTTCTTCCGCTGTTTGGTTATCGCCGCAAAAGCTACTTGATGCTGACCAGTGGTTGTCCGCCGGGGCCTTGTTTGCCCTGTCGGCGATGCGGCTGACGCCGGCCGACACGACGCTGCTGTTGTCCTGTTGTTCGTGCCGGCCAGCGGCATCGCCTTTAGCGACGTGGTGATCGACGCGCTGATGATCGAAAACGGCCAACGCGCGTGGCTGGACCGGGCAATTGCAGGCCGTGCAATGGACCGGCATGTATGCGGCCATGTGCTGACCGGCGTCTTGGGTGGCTTCTTGAGCGAGCATCGCATTGAGCAGTTCGGCTTTTATTATTGCGGTTGGGCCTGCTTGCCCTGTTTGTGCTCTGTCCAGTTTCGCGCCCGAACATCGCCATCGGTCGCCTGCCGCCCGCGTTAAGCCGGACCTGCGGCTGCTCCGCCGGGCATGCGGCATTCCGGTCTTGTGGGCCGCGGCGGCGTTCCTGATCTTGTGGAACTTCAATCCGTTTTCGGCATCCATCCTGCAAGTTCACATGGTGCGGCACATCGGATTTCCGAGCAGTTTTTCGGCAACTTGAAGACGATCTCTTCGCTGGGCTCCGTGGCCGGAGCCCTGTCGTATGGGCTGCTGCGCAAGCACATCAGCTTTCGCTTGCTGTTGCACGGTCGATCGTGCTGGGGATTCTCAGCACGGCGGCGTATTGGGGCATGGAGCGGCGAATTCTCGGCACGGGTCGTCAGTGCGGCTGTCGGCTTTACGACCGCTGTGGCCACGCTTGATTCAACTCGATCTGGCGGGCCAGGTCTGCCCCGTCGAGGTCGCCGGCACCGTTTTGCCGTATTGATGTCGCTGGCAATCTGAGCACTTCGCTTTCGGAATGGATGGGCGGCTATTGGTACGACCGGCTGAGCGAGAGCCTCGACAACAACCACGCGGCGTTCCACTGGCTGGTGGGCATCGGCTCGCTGACGACCGCCGCCTGTTGGTTGGTCATGCCCTGGCTGCTGCGCGGCCTGGCGGCGACGACACCCGTCGCAACTGTAGAGAGCCCGACGAACGCGATTGACTTTCCGCCGCGATCGAGCTCGATCAACGGGCAATCTGCGGTGGCAGATCGAACGACAAATTGTTGTCATCGCTGGGCAGCACTTCGGCCTCGAGCGTCGTCCGCCGGTTGAATTCGGGCGGAATGTAATGCTCGAGAACGGGCGAGCTTCATGTCTGGGTTGATCTTGCCCGGCAGATCGCGGCTGGCGAAGATTTGCACCTTCATCTTGCCGGCGCCAATCCGCAACGATACTTTCCGCCGATGATCTTGGCCGCCTCGGCTGCGTTTCGCGGTCGAACGGCTGGAAAATGATGTCCCCTTTCTCGACCGGCTCCCCTTTCCATTTGACCGTGCCCACCACTTTGTAGTTGGCCGGGCCCGGGTTGTCCGCAGCCGGCGACAGACAGGAGCAACACAGGCAGCATCAAGCAGTGGCGGAGCTTCATGCGGGCGATCGAGAGCGTCTCAGGGAGCGCGTTAGAAATTCGTGAGTCGATCTGTTCGCTGCCGTTGCGGCTGCCGATTGCATTGTAAGCGACGGGCGAGATTTCGTCGGCGATGAATCGCACGCGAACCGTCGGCCAGGGCCAGATTGACTCCGCCCGGATGGTAACTGCGAGCCGACATGTACAGGTTGCCCAGATCGGCTCCTTGCGATGGAATGCAGGGAGCCGTCTTCGCCGGGGCCGCGGAGCACCAATCCACCTGATCCGGCACGCTGGTGTTCGGCGGATACAGCGTGCTGAACAGCACGCCGCCATGCGACGGATTGTAGTAGCGGCCGCGGATGTCGTTGTCGATCGCATCAGCCGAAAGAATGATCTCGCTGACCAGCGCCGTATGGCTGCTGCCGTCGAGGATGTCTTTCATCTTCGTTTGCGATCGCGCGTACATGATGCCGTTGACCATCAAGGGATTCGTGCTGTTGGCATCGGCGCCCGGGTTCTCATAACTGTTGCCCACGCAGACCACCATATTGCCCGAGAATCCCTGCGAGTTGGTCACCCCATTGCCGTTGCCCCCGCCGCTGTTGTAGGTTTGCAGCTTGGGGCCCAGCGGATCGTCGGGACACATCATCGGCGTGATGATGCTGATGTTCAGCGGAAAATTGAGCGCCGAGCCTCCCGCATTCATGAAATTGAAGAATTGCTCGAACAGGGGTTCTTCTTCCAGATAGGGGAGCAGCTCCGGCATCCAACTGTGCCGATCTTGAGTCGGACCGCTGGTCGGCAGGCTGCACGTCAGGCAATCGATCACGTTATAAGTACCGCGCGGAAACGCCGTGCGCGGCGACGTGATTGAGCAGCGCCGAAATCGACTTGCCGCATGTTGTTCGCACATTGCGAACGCCGGGCCGCTTCGCGGGCCGCCTGCACGGCCGGCAGCAACAGCGCGATCAGCAAGCCGATGATCGCAATCACGACCAGCAACTCCACCAGCGTAAAAGCACGCCACCGCCTGGCGGCGCACTGCCTGGCCACGACCCAGCGGGGCTGGATTCGCCGGGCGATCATGGCATGGTCCGTCAGTGGCATTGCACCAGCCTGTGGGTCCATTGAGTACGCTCGCGGCGTGCCTGGCAACGGCACTTCCCCCACGTCCCTTGCTATCGCCCGAACTTGGGCAAACGACTTGCTCAATGGTCGATCGTAATGGCGGCCCGCCTGGCAGTCAAACCAGAACTGGAGAAAAAGTCCCGACTTCCGCTGGTATCCGTCCGACTCTCGTCAGTTCGTCCCCCCACGGCCGGTCCTTGGCGAGCACTGCGAGATTTGTCCGAGCCGTGGTTGCACCGGCCAACGCGGCCGCGGTTTCATCGATCTCGCTGGTAGAGCACCGCCGCCCACGGGCCCAGCGGCAAGCCGGCGGCGGGCTCCCAGCGATCGGGCGACAATGAGCCGGTTGACGCCCAGCGCGGCTCGCAGCTATCGAATCGTTTGTGCCAGGGCCGGCCCGCCAACCATGGCGCGGGAGGGACCACGACGTGTTGGGCGGCGAAGTGCAGCAGAATCGCAATCTCGACGGCGCCTGTATGGCGAGTCGATAGCAGCAGACGAGGTTCTTCCGACGACTCGACCCGGCTGCCGGCGCAGCGCCGCTCCGAGCGGCGCGAGCTCGCGTCGCAATCGCAGCAACTCGCGATAATAATCCCACAGCACGCGGTGACGGCTCGTGTGGCGCAAGGCCCGGTCGAGCTTCGACGCCGCGAACGTGCTCTCGGCCTGCGGGTCGGCGAAGTCCGCCTGCCAGTGAAAGGCGGCGAACTCTTGCCGCCGGCCGGGGCGCACGCGCTCCACCAGGTCCGGATCGAGATGGCTGATGAAATAGTGGAACGGCGCCGGTTCGCCGTATTCCTCGCCCATGAACAGCAGCGGAGGATAGGGCGACAAGAGCAGTGCGGCCGCGGCCAGTTTGAGCTGCCCGAAATCGGCGAGCGTGCTCAAGCGGTCGCTTTGGGGGCGATTGCCGACTTGATCGTGACACTGGGCGTAGGCCAGAAACCGTTCGCACGGGACGTCATCCGACCCGACCCCGTGCCGTCGCCGCCGATAGGTCGAATGCTGGCCGCTGAGCACGTAGCCGCTGCGCCAGGCTTTTGCCAGATCGCCCAGGCGGCCAAAATCGGCATAGAATCCGGCCCGCTCGCCCGTGAGCAGGCCCTCGACTGCTCGACCGAAATCGTCGAGCCACTGAGCGTCGAGCCCGTAGCCGCCGTCGGCCGCCGGCCGGAAGATTCGCGGATCGTTGCGATTGTTTTCCGCGATCAGCCAGACCGGGCGGCCGAGTTCGCCGGCCGCCGAGCGCACGGCGTCGGCCAGTTCTGCCAGAAAGGGTTGCGCCGACTGATCGACGATGGCATGGATGGCGTCCAGCCGCAGCGCGTCGACATGAAACTCGCGCACCCACATCAGGGCGTTGTCGATGAAGAACCGGCGGACCGGATCGCTGTCCGGCCCCTCGAAATTCAGCGCCGGACCCCACGGCGTTTGGTGCCTGGACGTGAAATAAGGCCCGAAATCGGCCAGATAGTTCCCCTCCGGCCCCAGGTGGTTGTAGACCACGTCCAGAATCACGCCCAGGCCGCGCGATGGCAGGCATCGACCAGCCGCTTGAATTCGCCCGGGCCGCCATAGCTGTCCTGCACTGCGAACGGATAAACGCCATCGTATCCCCAATTGCGGCTGCCCGGGAATTGCGCCACCGGCATCAGCTCGATGGCCGTGACGCCCAAATCGGCCAGTTCGTCCAGCGCTTCGATCAGTCCTTGAAACGTGCCGGCCGGCGAGAACGTGCCGATGTGCAGCTCGTAGACCACCAGGTCGCGCAGCTTCAGGCCGCGCCAGCCGGCATCGTGCCAATCGAACGTCGGATCGACCAAGGCGCTGGGCCCGTGGACTCCGTCGGGTTGAAATCGCGATGCCGGATCCGGCCGCTCGAGCCGGCCGTCCAGGAGATAGAGATAACGGCTGCCGCGCGCGGCGGGCTCGACCAGGGCGGCCCAGTATCCGTCTCCGCCAGGCGCAAGCGGCACGGTGCGCCGCGGATCGTCCAGCAGCCGCACGTCGACGCGCGCGGCATGCGGCGCCCAGACGAGAAAGTGCGCTCCGCCTTCCGGCCGCAGGCAGGCGCCGAGTTGGCAGTGATCGGCAGGCATGGTGAAGGCGGCAGGACGAACGATGGAAGATGAAGCGTTTCCCATTCCGCCTTCATCCATCTTCCTTCCGCCTTTTCCCTCCGTTCGCTCAATGCTTTGCCGAGCGGTGCCCCAACTCGCCGCGGCGCAATTGGCGATACATGTCGAGCGCCTCGCGAATGATCCGGCAGGCTTCGCTGGGGCCCATGAAATCCTCCACCTCGACCTGTTTGTGTTCGAGCACCTTGTAGTCCTGGAAGAACCGCTTGATCTCGCGGACCAGGTACTCGGGCAATTGGTCGTGGTGCGTGTATTCGCAAAAAGCCGGATCGCTCTGGCTGATGGCGATGATCTTGTCGTCGATGCCCTTCTCGTCGCGCATCCGCATCACGCCGATGCCGCGTCTCGACGATCGTTAGCGGGTGGACTTCCTCCTGCGCCAGCACCAGTGCATCGAGCGGGTCGCCGTCGTCGCAAAACGTGCGCGGGATGAACCCGTAGTTGGCCGGATAATGGACCGCGCTGTACAGCACGCGGTCGAGCCGCAAGAAACCGGTTTCCTTGTCCAGCTCGTACTTGTTCTTGCTCCCCATCGGCACTTCGACCACCACGGGGAAGGTCTTTTCGATCAGGGCGTCATCGATATAGATATCGTGCCAGGCGTGCATGCAACCTCTTTTGCCGAAAAAGTTCTCGAGTCGCGTTGCCATCTTAACCCGAGCCGGCCTGAGAGCGAAAGCCCGGCAACCAGTGGCCCGAAAGCGAGGCCCGCGCCGCGGCGATGCAGGCCGCAAGACTTCTTGCGGTCGCGAGAAACCGCCTCCAGCGGCACATTCCCTCGCCGGTCGCCAGCGGTGGGGTTCAGGGGACGCAGGCCGCTTCAAATCGCTCCCTCGCGCCGCGCTTCCGGCTTTACAGACCGGCTCGGATCGAACAAAATATCGCGTTAGGTCTCCGCTGGTGGGGGACCGAATTTTTTGCGCTTAGGGAAAATCTGGAGCGGAAAGACGGATATGAGCGACATGGTACCCATCACCCGCACCGGTTACGAGAAGCTGCGGGCCGAACTGGAAGAAATGGAATCCGTGCAGATGCCGGCCATCTCGAATCGCGTGGCAGCTGCCCGCAGCGAGGGGGACTTGAGCGAAAACGCCGAGTACCACGGCGCCCGCGAATCGCAGGGTTTGCTACAGGCTCGCATCAACCTGCTGCGCGACAAGCTGTCGTGCGCGGTGCTGGTGGATACGTCGAAGCTTCCCCGCGACGAGGTCGTGTTTGGGGCCACCGTGATCGTGAAGGATCTCGAATTCGGCGACGAAGAGGCATTCGTCATGGTCGGCGCCGGCGAAGAGGATTACGACGTGGGCAAGATCCTGGTCACCAGCCCGCTGGCGCAGGGCTTGCTCGGCAAGAAAGTCGGCGAGAAGGTAGAGATCCCCGCACCCGGTGGGACCATGCGAGCTTCGAGATTCTAAGCATTCGCTTCGACGACTAGGCGTCAGGATTACGCCATCGGCATGGGGGGGCGATGGCGATCGAAGTCGATTCGGGCCGGTTCATGGAATTTCCGCGCCGGCCTGGATGCCCTCGCTCAGCGCACGAGCCGATTCGCACCAACGTGGCGCCTTGGCGGATCGCGGGCTCAAAGTCGTCGCTCATGCCCATCGATAGCTCGCCCAGCGAAACACCAGGCGGCAGGCTTTGGGCGAGCCGGTCCCGCACCGCGCGCAGGCGAGCAAAATCGCGTTCCGCGGCCGCCGCCCCGCCGGCCAAACCGGCCATTCCCATCAACCCGCGGACTTGCAGGCCAGGATAATTCGGCCAGCCGTCCAGGAGCGGCTCGAGTTCGGCGGGCGCGAAGCCGTGCTTGTTGGCTTCGCCGGAAATATTGACTTCCAGCAGGATGGGCACGATTCGCCCCAGCGCGACAGCCTCTTCGCTGACGGCCGCCAACAGTCGGCTGCTATCGACCGAATGCAGCAGCGTCACAGAAGGCAGCGTGCGGCGGATTTTATTGCGCTGCAAGTGGCCGATGAAGTGCCAGCGCACCGGCAAATCGGCAAGCGCGGCGGCTTTCGACCAAAGTTCCTGAGGGCGGCTTTCCCCCAGATCGTCGCAGCCGGCCAGTGCGACTTTCCGCGCCAGCTCTGCCGACAGATATTTCGTCGCGGCAACCAGCGTGACGGCCTCGGCCGGGCGGCCGGAAACTTGCGCGGCGGCGGCGATTCGCTCGCGCAGGCGGGCCAGATTCTCGCTCAGCCTGCGCTCGACGTCGCTCATCGCGGATCTTCACTCGATTTCGACCATCCGGTCAACTTCGCCATTGCGGCGGAACCGCCCGAACAAGAACTCGGTGGACAGGTTCTGCCCGAGCACCGTGCGGATGCCGGTCGCCGCCAGCGAACGATAAAGCATCCATTGCGTCTTGCCGGCTTGGGCCCGATACCCCACGGCGACGTCGGCCGGCTGGATCTGCCGCGACTCGGCGACGGTCAATTGTCGCCAGGTGAGTCCTTGGGCCGCCCGCTGTGCATCGAGATCCAGCAGCAAGGGCGGCGTACAAGCGTTGGGCGTCGGCCGACTGATGCAGACTCAGCTTGCCGTCGAGCTGGGTCAATTCGCCGCGGCGCGGATCGGTGCGCCATTCCGGCAGCGCCAGGGGCAAGGCGGCCAGTCGTGCCCGGCGTCCGGCCAGCCAGACTTCGCGCGTTTCCGCGGCCGGTTCCGCTTCGACCGCGGCGGCCAGCGGCAAACTGCTGCGATATTCGATGCGGGCCCGCCGCGGCCCGACGATGGCGTCGGCCAGCAGCAGGCAGCGATCCTGCCGGGCCAGCAGCACTTGCCGCTGCACGGTGAGGCCGCCGGCGAGCCTGGCTTCGATTTCCAGGTAATCGACGTCGTCGTCCGACACCCAGCAGACCTCTTCCCAATTCGAGACGATTTCGGCCGGGGCGCCGTCGAGAGCAAGTTCCAGATCCCAGCTGCCCGACCAG
This sequence comes from uncultured Planctomycetia bacterium, assembly GCA_963699445.1. Lineage (GTDB taxonomy): Bacteria > Planctomycetota > Planctomycetia > Pirellulales > PALSA-1355 > CAWCAX01. Next base: position 129,606 of record CAVOTX010000004.1, on the reverse strand, counting down.
ATCAGCTCGGCGCGATATTCCAGTTCGATTTGCACGCGCCGCTCTGTGTAGACCAGCGACAGCTTGGGGCCGCCGCGCCGCCAGGCGGGTTGCAGCACCGCGACTTCGGCCCATTCGGAATTGACGGCCGGCGCCGCCTTGATACGGCCGCGCGATGCTGCCCGGGTATTGAGCGACGGCAACATGCGGGCGGCCGTTTTGGCCAGCGGCTTGCGGTCGATGAGCTGCAGGGCCAGTTCGAACAATCTTGGCGTCCTGGTGGCGGCCTCGCCCTGGCACAGCACCTGAGTCCCGTCGCTGCGAGACAACCGGATGGCTTCCAGCGCGAGCAGGCGGAATTGTTTCTCGCTCTCCCGATCCCAAGTTGCCTTGCCGCCGATCGCGCGACAGCGAGTCCAGCAGGCCAGGAGCGGCCGCAGAATGGAAAAATAAATGCCCTGCGGCAGGCCTTCGCCGTCGAGGATCTCGGTCATTCCGCGTGCGAGCACGGTCCGGGCCGACGGTTGCAACGATTGGCAAAGGGTCAGTTCCGGGAATTGGTAAGCCAAGGTCAACGGCAGCTCGCCAGCCAGGATCTGGTTGACGAGCGGCTCGGTCAAAACATCGGTGCGACCTCCTTCATGCACCAGTGCGATCAACCGCTCGAGTAGCCGCCACCAGGCGCCGGCGCCGCAGCGCACCGGCCAGGCAGGGCAGGGCCTGGGCCCAGGCCAAGGTTTCCAGGGCCCAGGTGGCCGATCGCTCTGCCGCGTCGCACGACCAGAGCCAGTTTTCTACCTCGGTGGCCAGGCCGGCCTGCGATGCGGCGGCCGGCGGTCGCCGGGCCAGATCGCGCAGCCGTTCGACGAGCTCGGCCGTAGCCGAACCGGCCGGATCGGCAGGCATGGCCCACAATAGCGGCGATCGCTGCCCCGGGAACAGCTTGCGGATGGCCGGCGGATTGCGGCGAGTGGGCAGGTATTTGCACCAGTGTTGCCAACCGGCAGCATCGTCGATGCGACCGTAACGCTTGGCCAGCGACCGCGGCGCCCGGCGAGTCCAAATTTCGCCGCTGGCGGGGGACATCAGGCCGGACTCGCTGTCGATTCCCAAATTTGTTTCAGTCGTGCTCATAGGCCTCGGAGAGTCGGTTGGACGTTTGACCAAGAACCGGGTATCTTACCAATTGAAGGCCGAGCGTGCGTGTTGGCCTCGCCGATTTTTTTGCCGTCTTTTTTCCTCGGCCGTTCGCCTCGCACTTTGCCGTGGCCCGCAGCGCCGCCTGGGGGACGCCCCCACGGTGCGCAACGTGCCGATCACCTCAAACCGGGTTCATTTCATGCCGCGTATGCCGCTGGTCATTGCAAGTGGATTGTTGTTGTCGATGGCCCTGGCCTGGTCGGGCTTGGCCCCCGCCGAAGACGCGCCGGACGACGACCTGGCCACTCCGGACGCTGCCGGTCCCGAGGCCACGAGGCCCGAGGGCACGAAAAAATCGCTGTCGAAAGATCCGCCCGGCATGAAACGCCTGCAGCCGGACGCCGACGTGTGGATCGATCCCAAGAACAAACGCTTGGTGATGGACGGCGTCGTGTGTCTGCGGGCCGGAACCCTGGAAATGCTGGCCTGTCTCAAAGGAACCAAAGAACACGAATCGATCATCGCGGTCGATTCGAAGGCCTTCGCCGTCCATGCGGGGTTGCTGGCCGTCGGCGCCAAGGCGGGCAGTCCGGTCCGCTTTCAGCCCAAGTACGAGCCGGCGACCGGCACTCCGATCGACATCACGCTGATCTGGAAAGACGAGCAAGGCAAGGAACATCACGCCCGGGCACAGGATTGGATTCGCAATTTGCGCAGCAGGAAGCCCTTCGACTACACTTGGGTGTTCGCCGGCAGCGGGTTCTTCGAGGATGAGGAGGGGCAGAAGCACTACCAGGCCGAAGGGGGCGACTTCATCTGCGTCTCGAATTTTCCCGGCGCCATGCTCGACCTGCCCATCGAGAGCAGTCAAGGAACCGCCGATTTGCTCTTCGAGGCGTTCACCGAACACATTCCGCCCCGGGGCACCAAAGTCCGGCTCGTGCTCACGCCTCGATTGGAGAAATGACCCGGCTGGGTCCTGGCGAACGGGATCCCGCTTTTTTCACCGATCCGCCGCAGGAGGCCGCTTCTTTTCAGCTTCTTTTCAATGGCACGCCCAGCGCCGATCGGTAGTTAGATCCGGCGGCGAGAGAGAAATCGGCGGCAAAATAGCCGTTCCCAACGGGACAAAACGGCCTGTTATCGAGCGCCGCCAAATTGCTCGCAATCGCCGCGATCGATGAGTAAACTGAGGTAACTTGTGGACGACGAGCAACGGGCGAAAACGTCAAGGCCGATGTCAGCCAAGCGCGGAAAGTCCGATCGGTTCCGCCCCGCGGGATTTGCACGATTCCGGTTCCGGTGAATTTCGGGCGAATTAGTTTCTGTTCCAGGCAAACGATCTCGGGCCGAATATGGCCGACAAGTTCGATCCGTATCATAAGTGGTTGGGCATTCCGCCCCGCGATCAACCGCCGCACCACTATCGACTGCTGTCGATCGACTTATTCGAGTCCGATCCGGATGTGATCGATGCCGCCGCAAAACGGCTGGCAGTCTACGTCAAGAGCTGCGCCGCCGGTCCGCACCAGGCCGAAGCCAAGAAGCTGCTGTCCGAAATCGTCCAAGCGCGGCAGTGCCTGATGGATCCGCAGCGCCGCGCGGCCTACGACCAGCGGTTGACGCGCCGCCACCGGCGCGCCGCCGATTGAGGCGGCTCCGGCCAGTCCGGTCACTCCGCCTGCTGCTGTGCGTCGGTCAAACCGCGGATCCAACTCCGCCACGCTTGCCACGGCCGCGCCGCTGGGTGACACGCAGGTTCCCGCGCCGCCGGCGCCGCCCCCGGCGGATGCGCCGCGAAACCAGACGCTGCCGCTCGCCGAGCCACCCGATGTGGAATCGCCGCCGCCGCTGGCCGACACCCCGGCCGAACCGATCGACACGCTCATGGATATGCCGGCAGGGATCACCACTCTGCCCGACCTGACGCCGATCGGCAAGCCGCACAAGTCCGGCGCCCACAAGTCCGCGGGGCTGACGGGCGCACCGCTGCCCGGTGTGAAAGCAAAACGCCGCAAGCGAAAGCAGACGCCGCCCTGGGTGGTCATGCTGGGCTTGGTCGGTGTCATCGCTGCAGCGGGAATTGTCGCACTCGTTCTGCGTCAGCCGGCCGATGCGCCAGGCGGCAAAGAAAGCCAGAAGGTCGCCGAGCAGCCCGAGCCGGAGGAAAAGCCGGTCGAGCTGGTGGCCGACAGGGCCGCGGAGCCGCCGGCCAAGCGCGAGGACGATGCGAGCAGCGACGATGCGATGTTCGAGGACGATGAGCACGCCGACGCGCCCAAGACTTCGGTATCGACAAAAGGGCCCGCCGCGCCGCGCGGCCGCTCGAATTCGGCCGGCCTGTTCGAGGCGATCGAAGCAGACGGCACCGCTGCCGCAGTGCAAAAGCTGATTGCCGCCGGAGCGGATGTGGGCGCCAAAAACAAGGACGGCCGAACCGTATTGCGATTGGCGGTCATCAAGGGACGGGCCGACCTGGTCAAAGCCCTGCTCGCCGCCAAAGCGAATCCCAACGCGGCCGATGCCCTGGGAGAAACGCCCCTGATGTCGGCCGCCAAGGCCGGCAACGCGCCGATCGTAAAACTGCTGCTCGAGGCCGGAGCCAATCCCAACGTCCAGACCTCTGCGCCGCTCGCTCCGATCAAGTCGGCCGACACCGGTCGGTAATCGATGGGGCAGTCCTCAGCAAGGTCTGGCGCCGTAAGATCTGGCGCCGTACCTTGTGCGCACCGGGCTCAAGAATCCCGTGCTCAAAAATCCAGCGAAGGCGCCGATTTTTTCACTGCCTGCCGCAGCTTGGCGACCGCCGCCGGCTCCTTGCCATCCAAGGCCACCGAGAGGGCGGTCGTGCCGCGCTTGCTCTTGGCGTTGGCCTGGGCGTTGTGATCGAGCAGCATTTGCACGACATCGGCATTGCCTCCGGCCGCCGCATACATGAGGGCCGTTTGCCCTTCGCTGTCGGTGGGAGATACCTGCACCCCCTTTTCCAACAGAGCCTTGACGATCTTCAATTGTCCCCGCCAGGCCGCGATCATCAGCGGCGTGACGCCGGACTTCGTCGTCACCTCGGGAAGGGCGCCCGCCTCAAGCAGCAAGTCCACCACGGCCGCCTGTCCGTGCCGCGCCGCGACGTGCACTGCCGCGACTCCGCCCGCTCCGGTCGAATTGTCATCCACCGAAAATCCGTCCACCAGAATGATTCCTTCGGCCGGCGGATCGCCGGCTTGACGCAGAGAAACGGGCTTGGCGGTCGGTTCTGCGCCGGCCGCTGGTTCCATGGCGTCCGCGCCGGCCACCGGCGCCGCTTCGTCCGCCTCCGGCTCGCTCTCGACCACCGCATTCTTCGACGAGCGCGGTTTGCGTTCTTGCTTTTGAGCGGCCACCTGTGCGGCCAGCTTGGCAGCGGCCAACGCCTTGGCGCGCTTCGCGTTCATGAATGGCTTGACCCCGGTGATCGTCACTTTTTCCGCGACCAGCGTTCCGAGCTGGCCGGCGGGATCCTGCGTCAGGCCGTCGACCTCGATCATGTCGCCGGGCCGGGCCATGCTGAAGTCGGCGGCATGCACTTTCACCACGGCATTTTCCGACAGACGCACCTTGACCTGCAACTGCCGGCCGCGGTCGTTAGGAGCCTTCACGATCAACTGGCCGTCGCGATACGATTGAACCTGACCGGAAACCAAATATGTCGATGTTCGATTCGTCGCCGGGCGCTTGGCACCCGATTCCGAATCGTCCAGTTCGGGCTTGGTATCCATCAGCTCGAGCGGGTGCGAATCATCCGCCGTGAAGATGGTCACTTCGTCCACTTCGCCGGTGCTGGTATAGCCTCCCGTCAACTCGGCCGTAAACGAGACGTATTGATCTTTGGCCAGGTAACTGGCTTCGGCGTCGCCGCTGATCGTCACGCTGAGGATTTTGTCCTTATTGAACTGGGCCAGTCGATCCTTGGAGATCACCACCGACACGAACGTGTTCAGCGCACCGCTCATGCGGATTCCGTCCGACAAGACGGCCACGACTTTGCCGCTGGCTTTGTCCTGCCGATTCTGTGCCCGGGCATCGCCCGCCAGCAGCGCGCCGGCGACATCGCGCCGAGCACAAGCCGGATCGTGAGTGGGCACGCGTGTTTGCCGCCCATTGTGAACATATCGAACCCTATCGAATGAGGTGGTGACGGGAAGTCCGACGCCAAGAGGGAAGGGACTCGTCAGACGCTCATTGTCGGCAGATCGGCCGAACGAATCAAGTATCGCGCCCCACTGTATTAAGCCCCACTGCGCCGGCGTGGGCGAGTCAGGGATGGGCCTGAAGGGGAGGTCGAAAAAGTGGCCAGGGCATCTTGCCCAGGTGAACCTTGGGCGGTTCGTGACGGCCCGCGAAGGACGTTCCACGAGACTTTCAACCGCCCACTAGGACGCCGCGTGCTCGCGCGAGCGGAGTTGCTGATCCCAATAGTGATATTGGGGATCGCCGGCGCGGAAGGCAAACACGGCCTCCGGCAGCGTATGGCCGTTGTTGGCGCGCGAGCGAACGCGCACCAGCACCGCCCCGTCCGGTCGCCGTTCCAGTAAGTAAAAGTGCGAATCCACCACAGCCCTGCCCACGCCCATCGGATGCCACACCGCCGTCAAATTCAGCCGGCCTTGCCCAGGTTCATTCGGCCCGCCGCCGGCCCTGCTTCTATTTTGTCGGACTGGGCAGCCAAATTCTAGGCTAAATTCGCGCTCCCCCCGCCCAGCTCGACACGGCGCCGCACGGCAGGCAAGGCGGAAAACAAGGAAAACTCCCGGCCAGCAAGCAGAGCGCCCGCCGCTTCGTTTGGACGGATCTGCCGGCAAACGACACCTGGTATTCGCGGACACGAAGCTGGCGCGGCCCAAACTAGCGCGCCGTCAGGGCCGCGGGCGATCGCAATTTGCCCCCTTGCCAGGCGCCTTCTTGTTCGAGCAGCCGCAGCTTCATGCGCCGGCCGGCCGGGGCCGAATAGTGGCCAATCGCGCCGCTGGCATGAACCACACGGTGACAGGGAATCACCAGCGGGCACCGATTGCCGGCCATCGCGTTGCCCACTGCCCGGGCGGCGCCGGGCGAACCGGCCAGCGCGGCCAGGCGACCGTAACTCAAAGTCTGGCCGAAAGGAATCCGCCGACATTGTTCGATGACGCGGCGCTCGAACGGCGTGAGGTGGGCGAAATCCACCGCGATGTCGGCAAAATCGTCCGGCTCGCCCGCCGCGTACGCCCTCAGCCGCTCGGCCAACTGGGGCCAGGTCTCCGCCCGGCAATCTGCATCCGGCAGTCCCAAGCCACGGATCGCGGCCATCTGAGTCGCATGGCCGAACGATAGCCGCGCCAGCACTCGATTGCGCCAGGCCAGGGCCATCCAGCCCAATTCCGAGTCGAACGCCGCCAGCGAGCTTCGGCTTGCGGCGCCCCCCATCGAGACGGCGAGCATCGGCCGGTCGCTGCTGGGTCAATCGATCTACGACGGAAATTCGCACAGACATGTGCCGGCTCCTTGGCTTGGGTACGAACGTAGAATCAGTTCGGCGATCGACCCCTCTCCCTGCGGGCAGGGGGCCGGGTGAGGGTTGGCGGAATGCGGAAGTTATTTCTCCTGCATGTCTTGCTCAAGACAATTGCGCCGTCCCCCTGGCCAGCACAGGCCATGCGCGGTGGCGCTTTGACACCCTGCGCCAGGCCATTCTATACTCGATTTCGCAGGACGCAATCAACGGACCGCGCGCGAGCGATCCGCAGGGGCAATACGCGGTGCATATTCGAGAGGGACGGCCCAGCGTGAACCAATACAGCTCATTCAGCGACGACTTTTACGTCAACATGAATCTCAGTACCGAGATGGAGCTGCCGACCAACCGCGAGACCATCCTGCACTATTTCGAGCGGATGCAAAAGAAGTACCCCACGATGCGGAACTTCTACTGCCGCGAGAAGGGGGATTTCGTGCTCGAAGAGGACAAGGACCAGGGGCATTACCGCTGGTGTACGATCGAATCGCGCCGCGTTTGCTCGGGCCAGGTCAACCCGACGTCGGTCGAAGAGGCCCTGGAGCAGCACAAGCTGGTGCTGGAATTAGCCCCCTATCTGCTGTCGGTCAGTCCGTTGGACTGCGAGGCCCTGGACCTGCTGTTCGGCTTCGATTTCACCTACCGCGGCAACCACAACCAGCTCGTCGCCGAGGCGCTGGGGCTCAACCCGGCCCTGGAACGGATGCTGGATGTGCCCGGCGCGACGGTGATCAACTACGAGCCCACGGTCACTTTGGCCTTGGACGAAGAGTGCCGGACGCAATGCCGTTTGAGCATCGAGACCCGCACCAACGCCTATCAGGTCCGCACGGGCGATTATCCCGAAGACCAACTGAGCGTCTATCTGACGGCCCGGCAGTACGGCAGCCTTGGGCCGGATATGACCTACATCCAGGCGCTCGAAAACTTGGCTCAGGTCTGCCACGACATGGTCGACCGCTACGTCATCGACCAGGTCCTGCAGCCGCTCGCCCGGGCGATTGCCATCCGCTAACCCCGGGCGCAATTCGCCCACCGGTTCGCAGATCCGCCAGACACACGGCATACACGCCCACGATGGCTCCCAGAACGCTGCCGGCGACCACGTCGCCGACGAAGTGATAGTTCATGGCCACCAGGCTGAACAGCATCGGTGGGCAAGCCAAAAGCAATACCGCCCGGCTGCGGGGCAGGGCCAGCCACCAAACCGTGGCAAAGCCCAAGATTCGCGTGGCGTGGCCGGAGGGAAAACTGCCGACATTGTCGCCTGACGGAAACGGATGAAATCCGTACTGGCCGTTGCCGATCAGCGACGGATTGTTAAGGTACGCTCCGGCAACGAGCGCGGGACCACCGGGCCGCTGGGCGAGGGCCGGATTCACGTGGAACCAGGTTTCCGGCCAATAGCGCCCACACAAGCCGCCGAGCGACGTGCGAAAGGCATGCGCCACGATCAGGCTCAGGAGCGCCACGAGCAGCACTTGCTGACAGGGCCGCAGCGGCCCCCAGGCGCGACGCACCATGAGCAGCGTCAGGATCAGCGGCGACCAGGCCTGCACGGTCGCCGGCGGATACGTGAGCCACCGGAACAAGCCGATCTGGTCGAGCGCATGCCGGTGAACGTAAAATGCCACCGGCCGATCGACCCAATAATAACAGCAGACCACCGCCGCCAGGCAGACCGCCATTGCCCAACCGGTGTGCCGGAGCAGCCGGCGAAAATCCTCTGCTAAGACCATCGGATGCCAACTCAAGTTTTCGGGTCCAAAGCGAAACGCTTCACGTGGCTGTCTGCAGACGGCGGCTTATGGGCGACGAGCCCGACGGTGCTTTCGGCCAGGGCATAGTCCCCATAGCTGCGGACACAATCCACCTGGAATCCGACGTCCGTCAACATCGCGGCGACGGCGGCTGCCTGGTAAAGCTGCTGAACGTGAATTTCCTCGTGACGCCGGAAGGTGTCGCCGATCTTGCGGAACGTCACGATGCGGCGGGTGAGCCGCTCGCGCACTGCATCGTGCTCGTACTCGACCAAACACGTCCAATCGGCCGCTTCGCGGAACGATTGCCTGCGGCCGCTCGAACGGCCCGGCTCAGCGATATCGAAAACGAGCAGCCCGCCGGCGGCCAGGGCCTCGAACACCCCCTGGCAAACGCCGCGCAGCCCCGCCAGCGAGTTGTTCTCGTCGAACAAGTAGTTGAACACTTCGCCCAGCGCGGTGACCGCCGCACACGCCGGCAGCGGAAAAGCGAATAGCGACGCGACGTGAAATTCCGCCTCGGGAACTCGCCCGCGGGCGATCTCGACCATGGCCGGTGAAATGTCGACGCCGACAACCGCGTAGCCGGCGTCGACGAGCTTTCTCGCCCAGATTCCGCTGCCGCAGCCCAAGTCGACGACCCGGCCCGACGCAATCCGGCAATCGGCCAGCAGGGCCAGCAAGCCGGTCGCCGAACGTGCGGCAAAGTCGCCGAAGCCCGAGTCATGGATGTAAGCCAGGTCGTCGGCGTAGGCGATGGGTCGCGTCATTGCAGTGCTTGTCATGGATCAGGCCTGACGGTTCCGGCCCAGCGCCGCAGTGCAGGAAACAAACTTGCAATGATATCATGAAGGCTGCGATATCCTGAATGCTGCGGGCGTATTCGAGGCGGGTCCTTTTTCCTGCGGCGCACGATCCCGCACTGTCGAACGATCATCCATGAGTCCTGAAGGTTAGCACGATGAGCATCGTCGTCTCGCTGCGCAAGTTTATCGACGAAATGGATGTGTTCATCGACGAAGTCTCGGTTTGCCTGAACCGCCGCACGGGCGAATTCCTCTCGATGAGCGACGAGGAAATCGCGGCAGCCGAAGACGACGACGACGACAGCGAACCGCTACCCAAGATTCGCGAGGCGCTGAACTCGGACGACTGGCTGGCCTTGCCGTCCAAGTTCGACTTCGACGAATACCGGATCATGGAAGGATTCTGCTTCGCGCTCCCCCAGGGAGAGCTGCGCGATGAGTTGGAGGACGCGATTCGCGGCCGCGGCGCCTTCCGTCGCTTCAAGGATCGGGTCAAGATCCGCGGAATCGACAAAGACTGGTATCAATTTCGCGACGAACTGCGCCGTGCGCGATCGCCATCGATTGGCTGACGGCCAACGAGATCGCGTTTTGCGATTGACCCGGCGCGGGTTGCATGCCGGCAGAGTGCTCGTTGGACATCCGGTTCAGCGCAAACAAAAACGGCCCGGGCGCGCGGTGCCCGAGCGGTTTTGTGTTTTGTACCGCCTGCGGAAACTAGGCTTTGCGGCGGCGACGGCGGGCGGCCATCAGCAGGCCGGCAGCACCCAGGCCGCAGAGGACCAGCGAGGAAGGCTCGGGAGCCGTGGTCACAGCGAATGCATTCAGGTTGTTCTCCGATTGACCGACGCCGTTCACGAAAACCACCTGAGTTGCTGCACTGGCGACGAACGTTCCGGTCACCGAAACGTCGGAACCGAGGGCGAACGTTGTCGATGTGTTCGCGCCACCCGTGAAGCTCTCGGTTCGGGCGTTCTCAGGAGTGCGGTTATCGAGGCCCCAGAGTTGAATTTCGTACTTCGTGCCGACGGTCAGGCCGGTAACGGTGAGCGTGTTGGGGTTGTTGTTGTCATAATAAAACCCGTTCAAGACGGTGTCGTAGGACGCATTGCCGGTGGTAAACCCTTGCAAGGCTTGAACCGTCGGCCCGGAACCGGTGTAGCTCGAGAAATTCTCCTGGAACGTCACGCCATGCACGGTTTGGGCACCCGCACCGTTGCCAGATGCGTACTGTGCTTCAACCGTTTTCCCCCAATTGACCACATCGCTCGCCGACCCGTTGGTCGTGATTGCGACTGGGGCGTTCCAAGCGATATTTGCGGCCGACGCGGATAGCGTGATGGTCAGCGTAATGACGGCGACAAGGCAGAAGAGCTTGGACGTTTGCATGGTTTTGCTCCGCGCTGAATGAAAAACTTGGTCATGGACAAAGGTTGATGCTTTGAAATCGACTCTTGCGGGCGGCCATTGCGGCCGCCCGCCATTGATTCGGATCAGAGCCGGGCCGATTCGGTTGCAAACAGCCGGCAGTGCTGCCGCTCGGAACTTGGCTTCGCCGCGGCCTGGCAAAATGTAAAGTTATTTATGACGAGTTTAATAAAAATTGTCAGTAGTTTCGGCGAACACCCGACTAGCGCCTGGCTAGCCATACACCCCTTCGCCGGTTGGCTGCGTTTACACGCCGCCGCGAACCGGGGCCTCAGCTTACGCTTGTCGATTGCGACGCCAGCCGTTCAATCACGGCAATGGCAGCGCAATCCACACCGCTGACGAACTCAATATAATTCAAGCAATTCGTCGCACAAGACACAAAATACGAAAATTGCCGGGGAACAGATAGATAGGAGCGTCTCGGCCCACGGGCCGGCGATCGCAAAAGAGCGGGCCGGCGACGCCGCGCGGCTAGTACTTGCTCTGATCGACCGGCAGGCCGTCGTTGCGGCCACCCAAGCGCGAGTAGACGGTCGCGTCGATGCTATAGCCGATCAAATGCACCGACCCGTCGGCGAACATGAAATAAGCGCCGGCATAATTGCGCGCTGCCGAAGGCGGTCCAGTTGTCGATCCCGGCTGTGTCCTGGAAGGGCGGATCCTGTTGGAACGCCCAGCGCAAGATGTCCCAGTCGTGCCCTTCGTAGAGCGTGTCGTTGTCCGCGCCGCAGGTGCCCGTGTAATACAAGTCCGGGTCCAGATACTTCTCGCCCACGGCGAACGTGTTGCTCAATCCGTCGGTCACCAGGGCCGGCGGGACCGTGCTGCGGAGGTACGTGATGCCGTTTTCGGTCGTGATCCAGGGCGCATTGGCCACCCACCACGACGGCGTATCGCCGGTCGCCAGCGTGTCGGGTCCGTAGAACGTGGTGACGTTGGTGCCGGCGTTGCCGGCGTAATCGGTCTTGGCCATTTGCGTTCCAGCCGAGGCATTCTGGCCCGGGATTTCCACCACGGGATAACCCATGACCCTGCGGCGCGACGGACAGATGAACGTGGCGACGACACCGCCATCGAGCTGCGCGGCCGTGATCATCTTCTGGCTCGTCGACTGTCCGGCCCCGAGTTGCCGCAAACTATCTTGCTCGAGGAAGGACAAAATGGCGTAAGGCCAACCGCCCGGCTGACCGACGTTGTAGCCGCGGTCCGCATCGCCGGTCCAGCCGTAGCCCCAGCCGCAGGTCGGGAAAAAGCCTTGAGCGGTCATGTGCTGGTTGAACGCCACGCCCATCTGTTTCAGGTTGTTCGAACAGACGGTCATTCGCGCCGACTCGCGGGCGGCCTGGACCGCCGGCAGCAGCAGGGCGACCAGGATGCCGATGATCGCGATCACGACCAAGAGTTCGACGAGCGTAAAACCACGCGGGGGTCGGCGGCGCATGGGCGGGGGTTTCCGGCGTTCGGCGGAGCAGCCAGTGCAGGTCGCCCGCAGGCGGCCGATTCAAGGCCACCCGAGCGGACGTCACTCCGTCGGTAATTGTAGCGAGAATCCGTCGTTCCGCACGCACCAATACTGGAAACTGAGCGGGTCGATCGTAAAGGCGATCGTTTGCACCGAGCCGTCGCACAACACGAATTGGGCCATGCCCGGATGCGACGAGCCGAATTCGTAAATCGGCGGCTGGATCGGCATCGGGGCGCCCCAGGTGTATTGCGGAGCGTTTTGGAAATCAGGGTTGGGAACGATCGGCCCGTAGGCGCTGGTGGCAGCGCCGAAGCGGACCACGTCGTCCTGGAAACCGCCGACGTAGCCGTCGTTGTCGTCGGGTTGCTGATCGGTGGTGCAATAGGTGGCATTCATCCGTTTTTCGCCGATCAGGAAGGTATGGCTCGTGCCGTCCTGAATATCTTTGAAACGGATGATTCCGACCGCTTGCTCCACGATCACGCCATCATAGCCCTCGCCGTACACGCCCCCACCATCGCCATTCAGGCTCGAACTGCCGGCATTGCCGGCGTAGTCGGCCTCGGCGCGGGGCAAGCTGGTGGAGGCCCAATAGCCGCCTGCCAAAACCGTCGGCGGGCGGCGGGTCGGGCAGAAGTAGCCTTCCGTGGGTGTGGCGGCCGCGGTGTTATCGTCGGGGATTAAATAAACCACGGTTTGTTCCATGAACGGCAGGATCTGATAGCCCCACGACCAGTCTTGCGTAAGGTATTTCGCCGGATTACTGCCGACCCAAGTGCGGGCCGCGCCATAGTAGCGGCCACCCGTTGGGAATGCTCCCAAGGCCTGATGATGGTTTTGACAGGCCAGACCGATTTGCTTGAGATGGTTGGTGCATTCGGCCCGCCGGGCCGCCTCGCGTGCGGCCTGAACGGCGGGCAGCAGCAGCGCGATCAACAAGCCCACGATCGCCATCACCACCAGCAATTCGACGAGCGTAAAACCGCCGGCCGCTTGAGTGCAGTGCGCGTTGCCCTGCATCCGGCCGGGAAGTGCAGGCCTGGCATGCTCTCCCGCGCTACGGCGGCGAGCTTGTCGAACAACGCTCCGCCGCGCGGCCTGGCTTTCACGACACATGTTTTTTCTTTCCAAGAATTCAGCTAGTTGGGCGGCTGAAAACCGGGTGCAAAGTAAGACTCGCGTAAGGGTTCGTCCGCTAGAAGTTCCACGTTGCCCATCGTCGACAGCACAAAACGGCTACCCGAGAGCCCGCGTTGTTCGTAGGCCAGCACCGGCCGCCCTTTGCCGGCCGGCGGCAACGTGACATCCAAACCCCACAACACCGTGAAAAGCAGCCCGTCGCGGGTCGAGCGGAGCGTTTCTTCGTCGGCGCCGCGCTGTTGCAACAAAGGCAGCAGATCCGCGGCCGATCGGGGGGGCGGTGCTGGTTGCGATTGAACTGGCGGTACGTCTGGCCGACCAACAAGAGCCGCTCTTGGCTGGGATCCAGCCCCTTTTCCACTGCCGGAGTGCTTTGTTTGCACCCCCACAACGGCAATAGCATCGATCCTGCCAGGCACAGGGCAATTTTTTGCATCGAACGATTTTTTTGGACTCCGATCGGAGTCGTTTGGAATTGCACTGCGACCAGCTCATAATCGCATTAGGGCGATTGTAACCAGTCCCTGGGCGGTATGGCAAGGAAAGCCCTCGAATTAGGGGATAATTTCCCGCTGCCCCTTCTGGGGGCCGGGCGACACCGGCCTAACTGATGTTGTTCTCGGACGCCGACTTGAGCTACAAGACACCCTACTGGTTTCTGAGTCGGGGAAAAGGAGGGCAGTGACGATGCGGGCTTTCATTCGGCGGGTCTGCCTGCTGATGGTTTTGGCCGTGCGCCTGCTTGCGCCGGCGCAGGCGGACGACAATCCGTTCGGTCTGCCTGCTCCCGCGGAAAAAGGCCGCCCGGGCGCCATCGTGCTGCATGGCGGTGGCGAACTTTCCGACGAGGTCTTCGAGCGGTTCATCGAATTGGCCGGTGGGAAAGAGGCCCGCATCATTCTCGTTCCTTCGGCCGGTTATCGTCACAGCGATTACGAGAGCGAGCAGCAGTTCTTGCGCGTGATGCACGAGCGATTCAGCGGTTGGGTGCGTCTGGCCTCGAGCGGTCACATTCGCAGCTTCGACTTTCTCTACACCGACGATCCGCTGGACGCCGACGCTGCCGCGTTCGTGCGACCGCTGGAGACCGCGACGGGAGTCTGGTTTTGCGGCGGACTGCAACCGCGGCTGAATTACCGCTTCGTCGGCGAGTTTCCACAGCAGACGCGGTTCCAGGTGGCGCTGCGCGAGGTCGTCGTGCGCGGCGGCGTCGTGGGCGGCACCTCCGCCGGCATGGCGGCCCTGCCCGAAATCATGACGATGTATCAGGATCGCAAGTTCGATCAAGCTCCGGCCAAGGCGGTGGCCGCGCACGGCCTGGGATTGTTCAACGGCGCCATCGTTGAGCAGCATTTCGACGGCAAAGGGGGACGTCTTGAACGCTTCACCGGATTGCTCGGCGATTCGGCCCAGATCGACAATCTCGCCGGCCGCAGCGGCGCGGGAGTGAACATGCTCGGTTTGGCCGTCGAGGAACGCACCGCTCTGGTGCTGCAAGGCAACCGGTTGGAAACGATCGGCCAGGCCAGCGCGCACGTGTTCGTCAAGTCGGCCGCCGGCCGCACCGTCGTCTGGCACGAATTGCCCGCCGGCGAAACCGCCCGACTCGATCGCGACGTGCGCGGAACCGCCGTCTTGCGGCGCGAAAATCCGGTCGCCGCGAACTGATCGCTCCCCACGCCGCTGCCCCCGGGCAAAGAGCCCCGCTCCGCGCTCGCCGGGCATGCCGGCTCAGACGTCCAGACCTCTCGATCGCGCTGACGATTTGCCGCCGGCGAGTCAAAACAGCTCAGTTTGTCCGAGCAGAAACCCGATATCTTGGCGTATATTTGCAGTGTCACCGGCACCCGCCGTCGAGTCACAGTTCGCTACCAACGAAAGCAAGTCCGCCTCCATGTTATCCTGGCTGCTGAAATCTCACTCGATCGGCCGACGACGCTGCGCCTGGCTGCTGTTGGCCGCCGTGACCAGGCTGATGCCTGCCGCGGCAGGCGCCGAGCATACGGCCCTGGACATTGCCAGCCAGACAATCACGCTCGATGGAGTGCAAAGGCACGTCAGCGTGCTCGCCGACGACACGCTCGAAGGGCGCGAAGCCGGCAGTCGCGGCGGCAGAGCCGCCGGCTTGTACATCGTCAAGCAGTTCGAAGCCGCCGGCATCCCGGGGGAGGCGCGAAAGGTTCGTACTATCAGCCCTTCGGCAGCGGATACAGCAACATCCTGGGCTTGCTGGAAGGACGCGACCCGCAGCTCAAGCAGGAAGTGTTGATCGTCAGCGCCACTACGACCACGTGGGCTATGGCAGCCGGCGAAACAGCTTCGGCCCCATCGGCCAGATTCACAACGGCGCCGACGACAACGCCAGCGGCGTGGCGGCCATGCTCAAGCTGGTCGAGGCCTTCAGCAGGCTGCCCGAGCGGCCCAAGCGGACGATCTTGTTCGCCTTTTGGGACGGCGAAGAAAAAGGCTTGCTCGGATCGGAACATTGGGCCGCGCAGCCCACCCTGCCGCTCAGCCGCGTCCGGCTGGTGGTCAATGCCGACATGGTCGGCCGGCTGCGCGCCAATCGATTGGAAATCTACGGCAGCCGCACCACAAGCGGTTTGCGGCAAATTTTCAGCAGCGACAACGTCGAGCCGAGCCTGCTGATCGATTTCTCCTGGGAAATGAAGAGCAACAGCGATCACTATACGTTCTATAAGCGGCGCATTCCGGCGCTGCTGATCCATACCGGACTGCACGGCGATTACCATCGTCCCAGCGACGACGTGGAACGGATCAACCGCGAAGGCCTGAAGCAAATCGCACAGCTGCTGTTTCTGGTCGTCGACGACCTGGCCGAGGCTCCCCAACTCGGCGGCTTCCGCGAGCAGTCGCAGACCGAATCGCCGCTGACGCAAGCCGACGTCGAGAAACCGCTGAGCCTGCCGGCCAGCCGTTTAGGGCTGCGCCGGACCCCGAGACTGCGCCCGGCGAGGGGGTCGTCATTGCGTCGCTCGATCGCGCTGGTCCCGCGGCCACCGCCGGACTGAAGCCGGGCGACCACATCCGGCAATTCGGCGGCTGGAAAATCGATTCGCCCGACGGCTTTCGAGCCATTGTCTTGGCGGCCAAGAATCCAGTGATCGTCCGTTTCCAGCGCCCCGGCAGCGACGAGCCGGCCGAGGCCACCCTGACCCTGTCGGGCAGCCCGTCGCGGCTGGGGATCACCTGGCGCACGGACGATGCCGAGCCCGGCTTGCCGATTCTCAATCGCGTCCTGTCGGGTTCTCCGGCCGACGTGGCCGGGTTGCGGGTCAATGACCGGATTCACCGCATCGGCGGGCGCGCCTTCGCGTCGGTCGATGAGTTTCGCAGCCTGGCGGCGACGCTCGCCGGCCCGATCGATCTCGCCGTCGAGACCGGCGGCCGGGTGCGCACCGTCACGTTGCATCCGGCCGATGAAACGGCCGAGCAAGTCGGCGACGACGGGCGGCCCGAGGCGGCGCCGCAGGCAGATTGACCGGTCACATCCGCTGCGCAGGCAGCCGGCTCGCCAACTCAGTTTTCGACTTCTTCCGGCTTGCTCGCCGGCCGGCCCTTCGGCGCTGCGGGCAGGCTGCCGGCGGGCAATTGGGGATTCGCCTTGGCGATGTCGACCAGTTCGAGTTCGAAGACCAGAGCCGAATTGGGCCCGAATTTCTCGTGGGGCGTGGGGCCATAAGCCAGGTCGGAGGGAATGTAGATCTCCCATTTCGAGCCCACGTCCATCAATTGCAAGGCTTCGGCCCAGCCCTGCATGACTTGATTCACCGGGAGCGTCGCGGGCTGGTTTGTCTCGTACGAGCTCTCGAACTCTTTGCCGTCGACGGTTTTGCCGCGGTAATGAACCACCACCGTGTCGGTGAATCTGGGTTTCTTGCCGGTCCCTTTTTTCAGGACCTTGACCTGCAATCCGCTGGGCAACGTTTTGACTCCCGGCTTGCTTTTGTTGGCGGTCAAAAAGGCCTCGCCTGCCGCGGCGTTTCGCTCGGCCACTTCTTCCTCTAGTTTCTGCAGCGCTTCCTCCATGGCTTCGGCGGTTAGTTGCGGCTTGCCCGGGCCCAGCGCATCGCGGAAGCCGCGGAGAATCGTCTCCGGATCGAGGCCCAGCGATTGGGCTTCGTTGATGCGGCGAATGCTGCTGGCGGAATTCATGCCGATGGCATAGGCGGCTTTGTCTTTCACGCTCTTGAGTTCGGCCGGCTTCTTTGTGGTCTTTTCCTGGGCACCGCTCGGCCCGGCGAAGAATTGCGCCGCCACCACCCCCACCACCACTCCTATGGCTAACCTGAGATTCATTTCAAGAACCCTTTCCGTAAGGCAATTGTCTGGTTCCGCCGGGTGCTGCTGGCGTGTCGCGAGCGGGCAATTCCGTTTCCTGTCTCGGACTCCCGCCGTGCGCGATTCGCCTTGCGGCCATCGGGGCAAAACGCACCGCAGCGACGATTTGGACCGCCGAGGACGCAAGTGCCGCCGAGGCAACTCAAAAAGCATAACAGATGGCTGCCGTTGCGGCCTAGAACGATTTGTCCCGAGAGCAGCCTCCGGTTTCCGCCGTGGCCGCGAATCAAGTGCCCGTTTTCAGGTCACCGGCAACATTACAATTCCTTAAGGGACAGAGGCCCGGAATTGCGTTTGCTCATGCTGCGGCCGCGGTCTAAATTGATGCGTGAGAGGCCGCATTGCCAGCAAACCCGGCAGCGGCGGCCCATGAGGCAGGCACTGTGCGCGGAGAGCGAACAAATCAAAACCGGCGAGGTATTTTCAGGATGGACGCTTCCAAAATCCTTCACACCCTCGGCGAGAATCTGCTCACGCCGATCCCGCTTTGTTTTGCCCTGGGCATCTTCTGCAAGGTCATTCATGGCGGCATCAAGATTCCCAAGGAACTCTATTATTCGATTTCGATTTTTCTGCTCATGTCGATCGGCTTCATCGGCGGTCACGAGCTCGCCAAGGAAGTCGGCGAACATGGGCTTACGACCATCTGGCAGCCCGCCCTGGTCACGCTGATTCTGGGCTGCCTGACGCCCATTTCCGCCTACCTCGTGCTGCGCGATTTGGGACGTTTTTCGGTGGCCGACTCGGCCGGCATCGCCGCCCACTACGGTTCGACATCGGCCGTCACGTTCGCGGTGGCGCTGGCCTTCGCCGAACAGGCCGGGGCCAAACCCAATGGCTATTTGCCCACGCTGGTCACGATTTTGGAGTGTCCGGGCATTGCCATCGCGTTGGCCATTGGGGCCGTGTTCTCGGCCAAGGCGGCACGCTGAAAAAAGCGGCGAAAGCGTGCTGGAAGCCCGAGAGGAAACCGAAGGCCGGCTGGGAGAAGCTCTGTACGAAGTGATCACCGGGCAGTCGATCATGCTCATGGGCGGAATGTTGGTGATCGGCTACGTCTCGACGGTCTTCATGCGGGACTCGCAAGGCAACCTGGCCAAGGGTTTCGATCCGTTCCACGATTTCTTCTACGCCAAGGGCATGATCTTCCGCGGAGCCCTCTGTATTTTCCTGCTGGAAATGGGACTCGTGGCCGGCGAACGGCTGGCCGATCTGAAGAAGGCCGGGGCGTTTTTGATCGGGTTCGGCATTTTGTTGCCGATCGTTCACGGCTTCTTCGGCGCGTTCTTGGGGCACATGGCCGGCATGAACCTGGGCGGCTGCACCGTGTTCGCGGCCATCGTCTCCAGCGCTTCGTACATCGCGGCCCCGCCGGCCGTGCGGCTGACGCTGCCCGAGGCAAATCCCACGCTTTCGATTACCGCGGCCCTGGCCATCACGTTTCCGTTCAATATCGCCTTTGGCATTCCGTTGTACTACGAGATGTCAAAAATGCTGGGCGCGACCTGAAACCGGCCGCCGCGGGCAGCTGCCCCGGCTGACGATTCCGACGACGATCGACAGATAATAAACAAAGGCCGCAGGTTCTCTTCCCTCGGAGCATTCCATGCAACTCGAGTCGATGAAGTTGATCACGATCATCGCGGAGAAATTCCTCAAGGATCAGATGATCCAAAAGGTGTTGGAGCTCGGCGCCACCGGCTGCAGCTACCACCCCACCGAGGGCAAGGGATTGCGCGAGGCGCGCCACGATGACATGTTCAGCGAAAACTTCCAGATGAAAGTCGTTTGCCCGGCCGAGGTGGCCACGGCAATCATGACCTACGTGGCGGAAAACTATTTCGAGCACTACGCGATCGTCGCTTGGGTGACGAACGTCGACGTGATGCGCGGCAAACATTTCCGCAAAACCCCGGATTAACCACGAATGGACTCGATTTCATCAGACTCAGAGACAAATGTGCCGGGCAGACGCAGCAGCGTGCGTCTGCAATTCTATTTGAGCCGCGACGTCGCCAGGAAAATCGAGCACTTCGGCTCGATCTTTGGCCAGCCGACCGGAAAGGCCGCCGCATTCCTGCTCGACGGGGCGTCGGAGTGCGAACGCCAGGCGGGCGCCATGATTGTCGATGCGCCAGCGCGAGCGGGTGGACGAGTCCGCCGCCCACGCCCCGCCCGTCGTGCGGTTGTTCGGACAGCCGGCTGCGGAGATCGTCTTGCTGCAAGTGCCGCTGGCAGTCGACGTGGCCGACCGGATCGGACGCATCGCCAGGCAGCAGGATCTCACCCGGGCCAAGGTCTGTGCCTGGTTGCTCGACCGGGCGGTTGACGACCCGTTGTGGATCGTCGATATCGTCCGCTCGCGGCTGGTGGAAGCCCTGCTCAAACCTCCGTCGACCGAAAACAAGCCACGGCTGCAGGCGAGGCAGACGAAACCGCGCTGACGTCGCCCGACGGCCGGATTGCTCAGTAATCCCGCACCGAGCCGTCGGGACTGTCGGCAATCGGCCATTTGTACTTGCGGTTGGGATCGGCGTTCACTTTTTCGATCGCCGCTTCGTCGATTTCGACGCCCAGCCCCGGGCCCTGCGGCAGCGAAGCATAGCCGTCCTTGTCGATCTCCCATTGCTTGCGGGCCACGCCGGGCGGCATGATGTGGCCGTCGAGATAGCCTTCGTGGATCAGGAACAGCGGCATCGAGGCCGCGACGTGCAGGCTGGCCGACAGGCCCGAGTTCCGAGCAGGTGTAGTGCGGCGCCATCGGCACGAAGAACGTCTCGGCCAGCGTGGCGATCTTCTTCATCTGCGTGATGCCGCCGGTGTGGCCGCAGTCGGGCTGCAGGATGTCGATGCAGCGCTCCTGCAGGTACGGCATCACGTCCCAGATGGTGCGGTCGCGCTCGCCGGTGGCGATCGGCATCGCGGATCGTGCTGCTTGAGCCGCTTGAACACCTCGATGTTGCCCGGCACGGCCGGCTCCTCGATGAACAGCACGTCGTAGGGCTCGATGGCCGCGGCGAACTGCAGCAGCATCGGCGGCGGCACGGCGCAGTGGGCGTCGAACATGACCGCGCCGTCAGGCCCGACGCGTTTGCGCGTGTCCTCGACCGGCATCGACCAGGCGCTGGATGTCGTCGGATTGCCGCGAGACCAGGGGTGCGGACCGCCGGTGCCGGTCTTGTGGGCCTTCGGCGTCGGATACATGCGGATCTTGTCGCGACGTCGGCCGCCCAGCAGGCGGTAGACCGGCACGCCCCAGCAGTTTGCCGGTGATGTCCCACAAGGCCATGTCGATGGCCGGAGATCGTGTGGACCATGAACGGGCCGCCGCGCATGTCGCGATGCGAGCGGTACATGCTTTTGCCAGAGGTGCTCGATCGCGCGTCGGGTTCTCGCCGTCGAGCAACTCGAACAACGACTCGGCCAGGGCGCAGGAGACCTTCGGATCGAGGCCGGTGACCTCGCCCCAGCCGGTGACCTTGTGATTGGTTTCGATCTTGAAATAGGCCTTGGTGCCGACGCGGGTGGCCTTGAGGCCCGTGATTTTCAAACTCGTCAGCCGATCGACGACGTTGGCCGCCGGATTGTCGGCCGCAGCGGTGCTCTCGTCGAGCAGCAAGGCGCCGGCGGCCAGCGCGGCGGAGGAGAAGAACAGGTTGCGGCGGTCGATCACTTCGGGTTTGCGTTTCATGGCGGGCCTTGTTGGGTGGGCTCCGTGGAGTGGGCCCTGTGGGGTGAAACAGGTCAGCGGGCTTTTCGCCGCTACCAGGTATTCTCATCGGTAATGCTCAAGAAAAACTCGTTGCCGGTCTCGATCAGCACGACGTTTCGACCCTGCTCGAGCCGGGCCGCGATCCGCTCCTTGCCGGCGTGCCAACCGGTGAATCCATCGAGCGCGAAAATCCGCCGGCCGTTGAGCCAGATGGATTGTAAGTTCGCGCCGGTGTTGAAGTACACCTGCCGTGAAGCGTCGGCCTCGACCGTGGCCCAGGCCTGAAACCGCCGGGGCCGCTGCGCCGGGTCGACATCTGCACGATGACGTCCGCCAGCGACATGGCAAAGCCGCGCTGCCGCTCCTGTTCGGGCCACCAATGTTTCTGTGGCGTCCGCTCCGGAAGTTCGTACTGCATCCAGCCGGCGTCCGGTTCGATCGCCCGGGCTTGAGCTTCGTCGAGCGGCCGGTCGTCGGCCACGGCGCGGATCCGCCACCCGCGCACGACGCCCGGCATCAGCTCGAGTTCTGCCGCTGGGGCACTGGCACGTCGGCATGTCCGAGGGCGTCAAGCAGTGCCCGGGTCATGACGCGATAGCCCTCGAAGCTGAGATGGATTTGATCCGCTTCGAGCAGATCCTGGCCGGCGTCGCGAGCGCGGCGCATCGACTGGTTGACTTCGGCCACAACGTAGCCGTGATCCTTGGCGATGTGGCGGAGAATGGCGTTGAAGTCGTCCAGTCGCTTGTCGGCCTCCGCCAGCTTGGGCCCCAGCACGCTGGTCGTCATGACGACCAGCGGAATCCCGCGGGCTTCGAGCGAGTCGGCGATGGTGCGAATGTCGGCTTCGAATTCGGCGAGCGGCATGTTGCGATTCACGTCATTCACGCCGACGCTGAGCGTTACCAGCGTCGGCCCGTGCGCCAGCACGTCGCGGTCCAGGCGCTGGCGCATCATCTGTGCCGTATCGGCGGCCACGCCGGCGTCGATGCAGGTGGGCACAGGCCGGCCGGCTTCTCCGAGTGCCTGCCGGATCAAGAGCGGATAGGTGAACCCGTCGGTGATCGAATCGCCGAGAAATGCGATCCGCTGCGGTTTGGCCGGCTCGCCGGCGTGCCCGCAGTTCGCGGCAACGACGCCGAGCAGCAAACCATAGGCGGCGTGCATGGTCGAGCGGGCCGACAGGCGGCGCCGCGTTGCGAGATTCTTCATTCGATTTTCAGCTCGAGCAATTTGCCGTCGGCCAGCGCCACGACCAGCTTGTCGCCGGCAAAGGTCAGGGCCGTGATGTCCTGGGCGAATCGCTGCTGCGACTTGACGGCGCCGGCGGCGTCGACGATCCGGAGCGTTCCGCCCCAATAGGCGATCGCCGTGCGGCCCGCTGCGCTCACCGATCGCTTGACGAGCAAGCCGGGAATCTGCTGTTTCGCGGCAGCTTCCGCGGCGGCCGTATCGGCTGCGGCTGGCAGAGTCTTGGCTGCTTGCAGCGCCGCGTCGTGGGCGAGCACTTCCTGGCCCAACAGCTTGCCGTCCGCGGCCACTCGAGCCAGCGTGTCGTCCAGCGCCAGGGCCGTGATCTGTCCGTTGGGCTCGGCCTTGAGCGCCACGGCGCGGTCGGAGACGCGCGAATTGCCAGACAACCTTGGCCTCGGGCACGCCGCTGGCAGTCTTGCTGGCCGGCGCCACGCGATTCGAGATCGGCGCGTCCCAGCGCACCAGCGGCGTGAAAGCCGACACGTCTTCCTGCAACGAGCCGACCGCCTCGCTCATGCCCGCCTCGTCGTACGCGATCATGGTGATCGACTCCAGAGCGTAGCCGACGGCATCGCGCTGCCAGGCCAGGTAACCGTGCCCGCGGCCGGGAAAGTTTTCGGCATCGGGCACGTAAGGCAAGAAGTTCTGCTTGAGTGCGAAATCGATCAGCGGATTATCGGCCGGCGTGCCGAGCAGCAACACCGGGCCGGGCACGTTGAAACCGGTCACGGTGAGCGGGTTGTCGCTGCCGGCCTTGGCGCGGCCCGGGTCGAGTCCGACCCAGGTCGGCGCCTCGTCCTCGGAGATCGGCCGCGGCTTGGCGGCTTCGGCCACGGGCATGATTTTGGCACGAACACCCCAAGGAAGCAGATTCTTGACGAGCCGATCGGCGGCGGCCGCGTTGTACGCGCTTGTGCCGGTGACGATCGTCACGTCCTTGAAAGTTTGAAAGAACCGGAAGATGTTCTCGCGGTCGTCACCGAACGACACTGCCCGAGGCGTTCGGCCGGCGATCGCGCCGCATTGGGCGGCCACGGTGTAGTTGAAAACGGCGGAACTCTCGGAGTTGTTCAAGAGTTCCTGAACCACGACCTTCCACTTGCCGGGCGGATCGTCGGCCGCCAAAGGCAGCGTCAGTTTGAGCGTTCCCTGGTCGGTCGCCCGATACAGGTCGTAGCGCACGCCGCCCGATGGATCGAGCAAGCGGATCCGCAACGGAGCCGAGCCGACGAGAACTTGTTTCGCGTCGTCGACCAGGGCGGCGTTGACTTGGACGCGCAAGGGATTTTCGCCGGCCGTCAAATCGCGGCTGACCAGCGGCGTGAGCACCTGCACGCCGCCGATCGGCCGGGCAGTGCGCACAAAGACCCGCATTTGCCCGGGCCCGAAGCGGAACTGTGCGGCCAATTGGTCCCCTTGCGACTTGAATTGCCCGGCCGCGCTCCCTGGATCGCGTCGTAGACGGGCCGGCCGTCGGCCGGCAGCGAGATGATGGCGCTGGTCGCTTGAATGGAGTTGGCCTCGCCCTGGGCGGGGTTATAGGCCGGCATTGACCGCGAACAGATATTCCAGATCGCCGAAGGCTTGCCGGGTGCCGGCCACTTCGCGGTTATCGCAGACGAAGGCCGGCCGGATGCCGCGCTCCTTGAGCCGCGCGGCGATGGCCTCGGCGATCGGCGCGGCGGCTTGGTAATAGCTGCCGACGTTGTTGAGTTTCTGCAGTTCGGCCAACTTGGCTTTGTCGGTCTGCGACAGCGGCCACAATTCGGCGATTTTGGCGAAGATGCCGGCTTGCGTCGGCACGCCCAGTTGGGTGGCGCCCCGGATCTGAACCTTCGAGTCGTCGCTGACCAGCACCAACCCGCCGCTCTCGGCGAATGCCTCGAGCGACTTGATGACGGCCGGCTCGAGCGCATTGACCGTGGGTATGAGGATGGCCCGGTATTGGGCGGCCAGCGTGCCGTCGACGACGTCCTCTTCGACGATCGGATAGATCTGGGTTTGAATCATGCGGCTGGCCAGGTAAACCAAACCTAGCGCGTTTCGATTGTGGCCGCCCGCCTCGTACGACGCCCGGTTGATGTCGACCTTCATGTTGCGCACTTCGGCGTCCAGCGCCTGGGAGAGCGAGTCGAGCACCGCCACTTCGCCGCGATCGACGGGCTGGGTGGTGAAGATCGTGCCCAGCCGGGCCATCAACAAATTCGACTCGACCACGCCCTCGGTGCCCGGCACGGACTCCGGGTTTTGCACCGGGATCGTCCGGCGGCACGGCCATGCCCTGCAGGTTGTCCATGAACGACAGATACTGCTCCATGCGGAAGCGGTCCGACGGTTCGTTGCCGTACCAGCATCGGCAGATACCAGTTCGGCTTGTCGTATTGCCGCATGCGGCCGAGCTGGAACGTGTAGGCCGGATTGTGATAGCAGCAGTCCGTAGTCGTCGTAGCCGCCGTGGCCGCTGATCGACCGGCAGCGACCGGACCACGTTGAAGTAATAGCCGTCGGCATAGGCCGTGCCGCCGTACTGGCTTTGCGTGACCGACAGGATGTCGGGCTGCACGCGACTGACGCCGAACTGCGAGTCTTTCCAGGCCGCGTCCATGAATTGCCCATTCCAGCGGCCCATGTCGCTTCCAGCGGCGGACCAGGTCGGGTTGTGCGGCATCGACGTCCTGGTATTGGTGGTCGGCTCCTGGCCGAAGATGCGATCGAAACGCCGCGATCCTGCGCAGGGCATGTTGAGCGGCACCGTCAGGCCGGTGGTCGGATGTTTCAACCAGGTCAGTCCCGGCTCGTCGTAGAAGTGGACGCCGACGGCGTTGGGGCGGGTGCGGTCTTGCAGTGCCCGCGCGCGACCACGCGGCCGTGCCGCCCCGCAGCACGTAGGGATCCGACCAATCGCATTCGAGCGAATGTCCATCTGGTGGGCGCCGCTCATCGTGCAGCACCACATGTAGTCGGAGCCGGTGCGGATCAGTTCATCGGGCTCAAGGCCGCCATAGGAGGCATAGATCAGGTTCAGACCCAGGCTTTGCTCGCCCAGCACGCCCTGCTCGGCCTTGGCGGCTCGGCTACCCCATTGATCAGCTTGAACGAGCTTTGCCGCACGTGGCTGTGAACGTCGATGTCGGCTCTCGCCGTCGCACCGTCGGCCGCGACTTCCAGCGTGTACTTGCCCGGCCGCAGCAGCCAGCCGTTGAGGTGCAAATGGACCGTATCGCGGGCATCCTTGTCATTGACCGCGACGGCCGGAAGCGGGAATTCGAACGACGCGCGGCTGCCGCTCGTCGCCAATCGACCGATAGCCGCAGGTCGCCGGCCGGCAGCGCCGCGGACCCGGAGCGAACGACCGACACATCGATCACTTCGTTGGTTTGATAGGCCTTGCGCGCCAGCGGCAGCAGGATCTGCAACTCGCCCCGCGCCTGGGATGCGGCCGCCACCAGCCAAACAAGAACGGGCACGGCCAAGGCGGTGCGGACAGCAAAGTTTTTCATCGGTGTGCCTTCGTTGGAAAGTGGTAGGGTCTGCTGTGCGGACCATCTTTGTCTGCCACACGGGCGCACATTCGGTCCGCACAGCGGACCCTACGGCGCCTGTCAAACCGCCGGGCAGCTGATCCGCTATGGGCCGTCCGCACAGCGAACCCTACGGGCTTCGACGCGCGCTCCGCAGTATTCTCCTACGGGGCCCCGGCGGTCGTCAAATTTCTGAGTCAGGAAAATGAATTCGCCCGGCGTTCTTTGCAAGGCGACCGTTCTGGGCGAATATCGGCGCCGAATCCCTCCGACCGTGGAATGTCATCCGTCGGACAAAGGTTACGCCCGCAGACCCAGCTCCGGCGGGGAGATACCTGGGCGGCGGCGATTGCCTGGGTATAATCGGCCTGGTGATGGCGAAGCCTGTTGTGTGCCCAGGGAGACATCTCGCTTGCCGGAAATACCAGCAGTCGTCTTTTTGTTCGATGTCGACAATACATTGCTCGACAACGATCGGATTCAACAGGATCTGTTCGATCAGATCGCCGCCGAGTTCGGCACCGCCGATCGGGACTTGTATCGCGAGATTTTCGAGCGACTGCGGAGCGAAGTCGGATATGCCGACTATCTCGGCGCGCTGCAGCGCTATCGCTTGCGGCAGATGCACAATCCGCGGCTGCTCGGCATGTCGTCTTATCTGGTCGACTACCCGTTTGCTCAGCGACTGTACCCGCGCGCGTTTGACGCGCTGCGCCACTGCGGCCAGTGGGGGCCGACCGTGATCCTGTCCGACGGGGACGTGGTGTTTCAGCCCCGCAAGGTCGAACGTAGCGGCCTCTGGGACCAGGTCGACGGGCGCGTGCTGATTTACATCCACAAAGAACACGAGCTGGCCGACGTCGAGGCCCGCTATCCGGCCCGGCGCTACGTGCTGGTCGACGACAAGCTGCGCATCTCTCTCTGCCGTCAAAGCGATCTGGGGTGACCGGCTGACGAGCGTCTTTCCCAAGCAAGGGCACTACGCCCTGGACACCAAGGCGATCGCCCACTATCCGCCGGCGGATATCACGATCGACTCGATCGGCGCCCTGCTGGCCTGCGATTTTTCGGGCCTGGCCGGCATCCGGTAAGCGACCGGGGACGACACCGTCGGGCACGGCGCAAGAACCGGCACAGTCCCGGCCCGTTTTTCTCCCCGGGCTCCAAGTTGCAACGTGCCCTGGCGCAGGGGACAATGACGGCCGTCGCAAGTCATTCCGGATCCAGCGCATGCACGCCGGGGGCGTTTTCTGACATGGACATCGAATCTTCCTCGGGCGGCCACACGGCCTCCGAACCGCCCACCTCAGCGCACAAGATGATCGGCACGCTGAACCTGGTTTTTGCCGGTCTGCTGCTCATGTGCGGCGCCTGCACCGGAATCAGCTTTCTGCTCCAAGTGGCGATGGCACCGATGACCGAGGGCTATCAGAACGCGATGCAGGAGGCGATGAGCGCCCAGGCCGAACAGGAGCGAGAAAAGAAGATTGACTCGCTCAAAGAAGAGCTAGAAGCGACTACGAGCGACGATGACCGGGCACGAATCGAAGCGGAAATCGACGAACTCCAGCAGCAGGAGCCCGTCGAATTTCCGAAGTTCGACATGATGGCCGCCTATCGCGACCCGCAAATCATCGGCTTCATGTGGACCGATCTCATTACCGCGCTTGTGCTCAACATTCTCTTGTTCGTTTCCGGACTTGGCTTGCTGGCCGCCAAAGCCTGGGCCCGCAAGCTGGCCATCTGGACAGCCGCGCTCAAGATCGTCCGGCTGGTCACGCTCTACGGATACTCGATCGCCGTCGTCGTGCCCATCTATGCGCAGAAAATGAGCCAGATGATGGAACAAATGACGGCCAGCATGCCGAAGCGCCCCGGTGCGCCCGCCATGCCGCCGATCGGACAGACCCTGGGCACGTTCTATGGTGTCGCAATCGAGCGCTGGTGCCGTGCTGATGATTCTCGTCGGCGTCATCTATCCGATCGTCGTGCTCTGGGTGCTGACTCGCCCGAAAGTCAAAGCGGCCTGCGGCGAAACGTCTGCCCTGCGCCGGCGGAATCGCCGTGAACCCGCTCGACGCGCTGCTGGGACCGCTGGCCACGATCGAATGCCGGCGCGCCGTGCGACCGCGCTGGCTGTTGTGGGTGCGCCTGTTGGCCGGCTTGCCTGCGGTTCTCATCGCCCTGGTGATTGTCTGGGTTTGGATGTTGCTCTCGCTGCTTGACCCGGCGTACAGGCCGGGCAGCCTGCTGGCCGGCGGCCTGTTTTGGGTCGAGATGGTGCAGATCGTCCTGGCGCTGCTCTTGAGCCCCGCGCTGATCGCCGGCTCAATCGCCGCCGAAAAAGACCGCGGCACGCTCGGCTTGCTATTGAGCAGCCGACTCACATCGAGCGACATCGTCTTGGGCCGGCTGGTCGGTTGTATTTCTCAAGTCGCCTTCCTGGTGGCAGCCGGTCTGCCGGGGTGCGTGCTCTTGGCCGCTCTGCACCGGGCCGACGCGATCCAGACGCTGCTGCTGGTCGGACTGCCTGCGGCGGTGGCCTTCGGCAGCGCCGGTCTGACGATGACCGCCTCGGCGCTGGCCCGCCGCGGCCGCGATGCTCTGCTGACGATCTACCTGATCGAGGTCCTGTTGCTCACCGCGGCGCTGCTGGCCAGTTTCGGCGGGGCCGGTTGGCTCGCCTGGATCGGACCGCTTAACCCGTTCGCTGCGGTGTATCCGCTGGCGATGGTCGGCGCCGCGGGACCGGCGACGATGGCCACCGCCTTCTGGCTGGCCCTGGGTGCGGCCGGCACGGCGCTGGCAATCTGGCAGTTGCGTCCGGCTTACCGCCGACAAACCGGCAGCGGGTCGAGCGCCAGGCGAACCCAGCGCCGGCACGTGCCGCCGCTGGCTGACCGGCCGATGCTGTGGAAGGAGCTTTACCTCGATAGTGCGGGCACGTTCGGCGCATTCGGCCTGTGGCTGACCAGGCTGTTTGTGGCGCTACTGGCCGGCGGCGGATTGTCGATCCTGGCCGCGCTCGCCTGGCGATTTGCCACCGCCGACGTCCAGGCGGCGCCGTGGTGCGAGGCGATCGCCGCCACGATTGGCGGATCGGCGATGCTGCTCGTCTGGCTTGCGCAATGGATGATTGGCTTGCGCCGCCCTGGGAGTGATTGGCACCGAGCGCCAGCGATCGACCTGGGACGCCATCCTGGCCAGCCCGTTGGAGGGCAGGGAAATCATCGTTGCCAAGACCTGGGGCAGTCTGTTCGCCCTGCGCTGGCTCTTGGCCGCCATGATCCTGGCTTGGACGGCGGCCGTGTTGGCGGGCGGAATGGCGGTTCCCACGTATCTGAACAATTTGGTGATGCTGGCGGCCGGCGGAGCTTTCATGGCGGCCGCCGGTGTGGGAGTCGGCCTGTCGTTGAGCGGTGCCCAGACGACCCGCGGCATGGCGGCCATCGTCGCGGTGTGGATGGCGGCGGCGGTGATCTCAGCGGTGCTGGCCTGGCTGCTGTCGATCGTCGTGCTCGTGCTTTGCATGCTGGCTTGGGCGACGCATGCGCTGACGACCTCGTCGTCGTTGCAAGGGTTCTCCGCGACTGCCGATTTGTCGGGCCTGGTCTTCGGAGTGGTTTTTGTCGCGTCGAGAGTCGGCCTATATCTGTTTGCCACGGGAATCACGATCCTTTGGATCGCCGCGCATTTCGACCGCTTGGCCGGGAGAATGGGCAGCAAGGACATCAGCCAGACGCTGCTGAAATCGTGGCGGTCGCTAAACGAGCCTGTGCCGGAAATCGCCGTGCCGGAAGCCTCAGTGCCGGAGATTGTTGTGCCGCAATCCACGGCCCGGGATGGCCTTGTCCCGGAAGACCCGCTCACAACGGGTTAGAAACGCCGCCACAAAGACGCGCGTTTTTTCATCCTTCATCCTTCCGCTCGGCGGAGCCCGCCGCAGGCCGCCTTCATCCTTCCACTCACAGCGGCCGTGCCGGAAACGGCGACAAGTCTTGCTGCGGCGGCGGTGGCAATTGCGGCAGTTCCGGCAGGGGCAGCGGTTCCGTCCAGGGCGCGACCGGCGCCGGAATGTTTTCCGGCAGGGCCTGGCCAGCGGCGGCGGGCGGGCCGGCGGGCGGAATGGGCGCGTTCAATTCCCGCGGCTGGAC
The DNA here is from genome assembly GCA_963699445.1 of uncultured Planctomycetia bacterium. Taxonomy (GTDB): domain Bacteria; phylum Planctomycetota; class Planctomycetia; order Pirellulales; family PALSA-1355; genus CAWCAX01. The sequence goes on along the minus strand of CAVOTX010000004.1, from coordinate 99,352 downwards.
CGAGGGGGGCGTGATCTGCTGGTAGCTGCCCTCGCTCACCTGGAGCGGCTGCCGCAGGAAGCGGTAGTTCAGTTCGCGTTCGGGGCGGCGCAGGGCGGTCCGCTCGGCCGCGTCGTCATAGGCCTTGCCGGGCCACGGGCCTTCGGCCAGATACACGTCGTTGTAGTCGAGCAGCGAGCCTTTTTCGAAGTGGACGTTCTTGATCGACAGCGCGTATTCGGTCAGCGAGCCGAAATAGCGGATCTCGGCCTCGGCCAGCCGACGCTGGGAGTCAAGCACCAGCTCGGACTGCGCCTTGTCGGACTCGAACGCGGCGCCACGGCGGCCAGGTGCTGCCGGGCGGCCACGCGGCGGTTGTAGCTGGTCCAGGTGCAGTCGTAAGCGCGTTCGACTTCGCATAGAGCATTGCTCAGGGCCAGCGAGATTTCGCGTTCCTGCTGCACCAAGATGGCCCGTTCCCGCGCCAGTTGCAGTTCGGCGTTGCGCACCGCGGCATGGCCGCGGCGGAAACCGAGCGGGGCCGAAAATTGAAACCCGGCTTGCCATTCCTGGAACTGTCCGCTGTACAAGTTTTGCAGCGCGTTGTCGTAGCGGTTGACGTTGATGTCGTTGTTGAAGTCGACGAGGTTCTCGCCGAAGCCGCGGAAGCGGTAGTAGCCCAGGGTATCGAGGTTGGGGAGCAGAAAATTCCGGCTGCCGATCAATTCCAGCTCGCGCCGCTTGATCACCCATTTCTGCCGGCGCAGCTCGACGCGCCGTACCAGCGCCTCTTTGAGGATTTCCTTCCAATCGAAAATCACTTTTGCCCGGCGCGGCTCGTCACACGGACGAATGAGCTTGCAATCGTTGATCGGAATCGCCATCAGCATGCGCAGCCGGCGCCTCGGCCACGCGCACGCCACTCAGCCCCGCGCAGCTGCCGCCGCCGCTGCCGTTGAACACGGTCGTGCCCTGCACCAGCCGGCCGTACCAGGCGACCTGGGTTTCTTCCTGGAAGCGAAAGTACTGCTCGCGGGCTTCGGCTTCCTTTTCGGCTTCGCCCCCCCGGCGGCCGCTGACGAACAGGGCGTGGACGCGGCGCCAGGTTTCCAAAGCGCTATCCCGGGCGGCGATCTTGGCATCCAGGTCGCGATAGGCGAAGTACAAGTCCCAGTAGGCGTTCTCCACGTTGCTCACCAGGTCGCGCAGGCCGGTCTCGAGTTCGGTCAAGCTGATGTCCGTGTTGATGCGGGCCACCATCACGCCGTTGGCATAGCCGGGCACGCCGCTGAACACGCCCGGCACGTTGGGCGGTCCGTAAATCCGATTGAACTCCGCGCCGGCTCCCTGGAGCAAGGGTTGCCGGAACGTCGCTTGATTGACCGTATTCCAGGCGTGCGGAAACAAATTGCCCGGCGTGTTGTTGGCGTCGTAATCCGTGTTGTTGCTCAATGAAAATGTGCCGCCGGTGGCGGTGCGCTTGGTGAGCTCGGTTGAGAAGTCCGCGGTATCCTGTTCCACGACGCGCGTGCCGCCGCCGAAGAAGATGTTGTTGATGGCGTAATGGTTCTTGTTGAAATTCGACGAGGCCGAAAAGACCGGGTCAAACGCGGCCTGCGTGGCCTCGACGCCGAACCGCGGGTCGGTTTCGGTGATCGCCGGCCCGTGCGTCGTCCGCACGTTGGCCGGCGACTGCAGCACCTGTCCGCCGATTTCCGTGAGGACTTTGGAGTTGACCAGCGCCAGGCGCATGGCTTCGAGCAGCGACAGCTCCCAATACTCAGGGGCGCATCGCGGCCCGTTTCCAGCGGCGAACGCATCTCCACAAGCGGTGCCGGCGGCGGCGCTTTGGCGTCGGGATAGTCGAGCCCGGTTGCCGTGGTCTTGTAGTGCCCAGTTCCGGATCGGCCAGGTTCGGCGTGCGGCAAGTTGCAGCCGGCCAGCAACAGTGCTGCGGCAGTTCCTGCAATCGTCCACACCCGCACGCGACACATGGCCTAGACAGTCTCCTTGTTCCAGTGGGCACCAAACGAGTTCGGGCACACGCCAAATACCGAACCACGCCCGAGGAAAAACCTTCCACGGTGGGGTATAGATCGGCAAAAAGTCGAGCGAATCACTCGTCAAAGTCGCTATGACCGACAAACTTCTCCCAGTCCGCCCGGCCCTGATACGACGAAAATGCCCCCCAATTCATCCATTCCTCCGGGTTGGATGCCCTGGCTAGACCCAAGCCTGCTGGCAGGCCGCCGAATGCGGACGCGCCGGGGCGGCAGCTTATACTGAGAGGCAGCGTCGGCGGCTGAGCAGCGCTAGCACGGGGAACGCCCGCCGCTGGCAACCGAGTGCGCATTGCCCGGGTGCCCAAATGGCTTGCCAGTCGAGCCAGCGCTCATCGAACAAGTGACCGCAGAGCAAGTCATGGTCCGCGAGATTGCCTCCAGCGACGTGTCGAGCAGCGAGCCGCTCTGGCACGAAATTCAGGCTGCGCTGGAGGAGATCGCCGAGCTTTCCACGTCCAATATTTCCAGTCACGATTTTCACACGGCGCTGATCGAAAAAGCAGCCGCTGCGCTGGCGCACTTCGCCGGCGCGGTCTGGCTGCGTTCGCCGGACGGCGAACTGCTGCGCGAAGCCGATTGGAACTTCGCCGCGACGGGGTTCGATGCATCCGCCGAAGCGACCCGCGCACCATCAGCAATTGCTGCAGTCGGTCTGCGCTCGGGGCGAGCCATGTCGACTGGATCCGCGGTCGATGATTCCGCCGGGCGCCGCCTCCGATGCGGCGGACCGTTCCGCGCGGACGGATAATCCGTCACACGGGCTGCTGTTGTTTTCGCCTGTGCGACTGGGAGCCGAATCGATCGGAGCAATCGAGCTGTGCCATCGCGCGGACGGCACCGTTCTTTCCGAGCGCAAAGTCTTGCCGCTACTGGCGGCGCTGGGTGAATTGGCCGCCGACTTTCAGCGGCACGGCCGGCTCCGCGATTTCGCCGTTCGCGAAGGACAGTGGCGCGGGCTCCAGCAATTCATCGAGGCCGTTCACGGTCGTCTGGAACTGGCATCCACGGCTCATGCGATTGTCAATGAAGGGCGGCGGCTGATCGGTTGCGATCGGTTGAGCCTGGCAGTCTGGCGCTCGGGCAAGTGCCGGCTGACGGCGGTCAGCGGGGCCGATGACGTCGAGCGGCGCAGCAATCTCGTGCAGCGGCTGGAGGAGCTTGGCCGGCGGGTGCTGATCTTCGGCGAGACGCTTTGGTACCCGGCGGCCCGCGAGACATTGGCCCCCGCGTTGGAGCAGGCTTTGGATGCCTGCCTGGACGAGTCGCACGCCCGCGTGTTCGGCGCGATTCCGCTGGTCAAGCGGCCGCCCGATGGAGAGCCGGCGAGCGGGTCGGAACCGATCGGACTGTTGTTCGTCGAGCAGTTTCACGCGGCGTCCGTGGATCCGGCGCTGGTCGCGCGCACCGAAGCGGTCAGCCGCCATGCGGCCTCGGCACTGGCCAACGCCGTTGAATACGAATCGTTGCCCTTGTTGAAATTGGAACGCGGCCTGTTGGGCTTGAAGTGGCTGACCAAGGCCAGGCAATTGCCCAAGACGCTGGCCTGCGGGCTGGCGGTGTTGCTGGCTGCGGCGCTATTGACTTTCTACCCGGCCGATTTTTCGATCGAGGCCCGCGGCGAACTACAACCCCGCACGCGGCGAGATGTGTTCGCGCCGAGCGACTCGATCGTCAGCGAAATTCACGTTGCCGATCGGGGCAATGTCAGGGCGGGCGAGGTGCTGATAACTCTCCGCCGGCCGCAGCTCGATTTTGAACTGCACCGCGTGCTGGGCGAGACGCAAACGGCACGCAAGCGATTGGCCGGCGTGCAGGCCGAGCGACTGGGACCTGAGCGTGGCAAGACCGATACGCCCCAGCGCTACAACCAACTCACCGCTGAAGAAGAAGAACTCAAGGAACTGCTGGCGAGCTTGTCCGACCAGGAGCAGATTCTCCGCCGCCAGCAGGCCGAGTTGGAGGTGACCAGTCCCATCGACGGACAAGTCTTGACTTGGGACGTGCAACAACTGCTCGAAAGTCGGCCCGTGCAACGGGGGCAAGTGTTGCTCGCGGTCGGCGATCTGGCCGGCCCCTGGCAATTGGAGCTGCGGCTGCCGGACGATCATGCCGGTTACGTGCTCCAGGCCGAGCAGGCGCAGGATTCCCGGTTGGAGGTCGACTTCTTGCTGGCGACCGATCCGGGCCAGACGTATCGGGGACGCATCGAAAAGACGGCGCTGGCGGCACAAATCGACGAGGTCTACGGTGCGCACGTGTTGGTCACCGTGGCCATCGATCGCGAGAGCGTCAGCGGGCTGCGGCCCGGCGCCAGCGTGATCGGCAAGATTCGATGCGGCCGCCGGGCGATCGGTTACGTTTGGTTCCACGATCTGATTTCGCTGGTCCGCCGGCGGTTGCTATTCTGACTTTGCCGAGCTTAAAACATTTTTCCGGGAGCACCGTATCTATGAACGCCATCGGGACGAGCTTGATCCTGCTGTCGACTTTGGCATTGGGTGCAGGCGCCGCGGGCGAGCATCCTGAAAAGGCGGACAAGGCGGTCAAAGCCGATTCGGTGCTGATCAGCTTGATCGACCAGGCCGAAGTGGCCGCGCCGGAGCCGGGCATGCTCGCGAAGATTGCGGTTCGCGAGGGGCAAATGGTCTCGGTCGGCGATCTGCTGGCCCAGGTCGACGATGCCGCCGCGCAGATCGCCAAACGCCGCGCCCAGACCGAGTACGACATCGCCGCCAAAGAAGACTCGAACACCGTCAAAGTCCGTTATGCCAAGGACGCGCTGGCGACTGCCAAAGTCGAGTTCCAGCGAGCGAACGCGTCGATCGAAAAATACCGCAAGAGCGTGACAGGGTCCGAAATCGATCAACTGCGTCTGGCAGCCGAACAGGCCGCGCTCGAGGTCGAGCAAGCGGAGCACAATCTGACCGTTGCCAAGCTCACCACCGAGCTCAAGAACAGCGAACTGGCCGCCGCCGCTCTCGACGTCGAGCGCCGCCGGCTGCTCGTCGCCCTTGGACGGCATGGTCGTGCAGATCAAACGCCGCCGCGGCGAGTGGGTGCAAGCCGGCGAGAGTGTCGTCCGCGTGCTGCGCCTCGACCGCTTGGCGCCGAAGGCTTCGTCAGCGCCAAGCAGCTCGACGCGAGCGCCGTCGGCCGACCCGTCACCGTGCGCGTCGACCTGCCCGAGCGGCCGAAGGCCGCATTCACCGGCAAGCTCGTGTTCGTCAGTCCGGAAGTGAATCCGGTGAACGGTCAGATTCGGGTCTGGGCCGAACTGGAGAACCAGGACCTGCTGCTGCGCCCGGGCGTGGCGGCGGAAATGACCATCGAGCCATTCTCCCCGCGACAACCCTGAGCCCGCGCCTCCCCCATGGCAACAGCCACTCTGCTTGCGTCCGCCGCTGAGCGCGAGTTCCGCTGCGCAAGCGGCCGGATCTCGAATGCCGCGCCTTTGGCTCAGGCGACGGGCAGTACTGGCGGATCAAAGACCCACTCTCGCAACGGCATTTCGAGCTGAGCCGGGAAGAGTTCTTCGTGCTCGGCGAGTTGGACGGACAAACGAGTGTCGAACGCATCCAGCGCACTGCGAGCGGCAGTTTGCCCCGCGCCGGGTTGGCGCCGGACAACTCATGTCGTTCATCGCCCGGCTGCACGCAGAGGGTCTGTTGATCTGCGATTCGCCGGGCCAGGCCGTGCAAACGCTCAAGCGCAGGGCAGGGCGTCGGCGCGAACGGCACATCTGGGGTTGGACCAACCTGCTGGCTCTGCGCTCGCGCGGCGTCGATCCGCAACCCTTGTTGGACGCGGTGTATCCGTATTGCCGCTGGATGTTTTCACCCTGGGCGGTGGGCGCGGCACTCGGCGCCATGCTGTTTGCACTGGGGCTGCTGGCTGTGCAGGCCGACCAGGTGGCGCTGCGATTGCCCGAATTTCAGGCGTTCTTCAGCCTCCGCAACGCCGGCTGGCTGGCGCTATCGGTCGTCGTGGCGAAAACGCTTCACGAGCTGGCGCACGCCCTGGCCTGCCGGCACTTCGGCGGCCAGTGCCACGAATTAGGAATTCTGCTGCTCGTATTCCTGCCTTGCTTGTATTGCAACGTGTCCGATGCCTGGATGTTCGGCAGTCGCTGGCGGCGGGTCGCCGTCGACGTGGCCGGAATGTTCGTCGAGTTCGTGCTGGCGGCGGCCTGCACATTGCTGTGGTGGTTCAGCGTGCCGGGCTGGTTCAATTCCATCTGTTTCAATCTGATGATCGTCTGTTCGCTCAGCACGCTGTTGTTCAACGGCAACCCGCTGTTGCGTTACGACGGCTACTACCTGCTGTCCGATCTGTTGGAGATTCCGAATCTGCACGAGCGGTCTGCGGCAGCGTGCGGCGCTTCGTGGTGGGCCCGTTTCTGGTTCAGAAATTGCCGCAGGGCGACTTGCTGTCGGAAAAGTCCGGCGGCTGGCTGGTCGTGTATGCCCTGGCGTCGCTGGCCTACCGTTGGTTTGCGTCGCTGGCCATTGCCTGGTTTTGCTACCAGGCCCTCAAGCCGTATCGGCTCGAGCTGTTTGCCGTGATCCTGGCGGGCGTCATGACGGCGGCCTTATTGGTCAATCCCTGGCGGCAAGTGTTGCATTATGCCCGTCGCCCGCTGGCTGGCGGCCGGTTGCACTGGCCGCGGTTGGTCGTGGCGTGCGGATTGTTGCTGCTGTGCGGCTTTGGCTTGTGGCATCTGCCGCTGCCGCATCGGATCCGCGTTCCGGCGCTGGTCGAATCGGCGGGCGCACGGCGCGTTTACGTCTCGGTGCCCGGCAGGTTGGCCAGTTCCGTCGATGCCGCCGCACAGGTCCAAGCCGATCAGCCCTTCGCGCAACTCGCCAATTTGGAGATGGACTTGGAAATTGCCAGGCTCCGTGGCGAGCGCAATCAGCAGCAAACCAGGTTGGCCAATCTCAAGCGACAGCAGGTCGACGCGCCGCAGGCCGGCGCCGAAATCCCGACCGCCGAGGCGGCACTCGCGGATCTCGAGCGGCGACTCGAACAGCGCCTGGCCGAACGCGAGCGCTTGACCATTCTCGCCCCCTGCCGAGGAACCGTCCTGCCGCCGCGAATCCACCCGGCGCAGGCGGCCCACGGAGAACTGGCCACCTGGAGCGGCCATCCCTTGGACGAGGACAATCGCGGGTGTTTCCTGCAAACCGGCACCCTGTTGTGCCTGGTCGGCGATCCGCAGAGACTCGAGGCGCTGTTGCTCGTCGATGAAGACCAGGTCGAATTCGTCCGCGCCGGCCAGAAAGTGCTCTTACTGCTCGATCAATTGCCGACCTGGCAGTTGGAGGGGGTCGTCTCGGAGCTGGCCCAAATCGATCTGGCCGAAGCACCACCCGAACTGATCGAACAGGGACAATTGCCGACACGCCACGACGCCGCCGGCCTGCACACCCCGCTGCGAACTTGCTATCAGGCCCGGGTAGCGCTCGAACTCGAACATCCGCCGCTTGCGTCCGGCGCCACGGCGCAGGCAAAGATCCTGGCCGATCCCCAATCGCTCGGTCGTCGCCTGATGCGACTTCTTGCCGGCACGTTTCGCTTCCGGCTCTAGGGGTGCGAACGAAAAATAACCCCGGCGCTCAACCCCTCTCCCTTCAGGGAGAGGGTAGGGTGAGGGTCTGCCAGAAGTCGAAGTTGTTCTTCGTGCGAAGCGAACAGCCTTTGTCGAGGCGGTTGCCGGATCAATAGAACTTGCCCGACGGAATCCAAGCGATGAACGCGCCGATCGCGCCCGCTTCGTAGATCGCCCCGCGCAAGCTCCAGCCGAGGCGGCTGGTTTGATACGGCGTCGGACTGCCCGGGCGGTAGTACCCGAGCGCGTACACGCATTCGCGCTCCGGGTGCATGCCCATCTTATAGGGCAACAGCGGAATCGTGCCGAAGAAGTGCACCGCCGATACGAACGGCTGCAGCACGCCGTGCGAATAGCCGTACCGCTCGAGGTTCACGTCCTCGATGTAGATCGGCTGAAAACAGAGCGCCGACGCTTCGTAAAAGTAGACCACGTCCGTCGGCCGCCGATCGTCCGGGCCGCCGCCGACAATGGGCAACTCGGCTTCGAACTGCGCTCGGCGTAGTCCATCGGCATTTCGCCCGGCGGCGGTTGCAAGTTGGTTCGAGTGGCGACGAGCGGCTTGATGTCGTCGTCGAACGGGATCGCACCGCCGTTACCACCATTCGGACGGCCCGTTACCTCTTCAGGCACCGGCAGAACACGCCGCCCAGGCAATTGGACCGTGTGCATCGCTGCGCCGATTCTGTCGGCCGCCGGTTGGGTCGTCACGAAGTCCGGAGCCCACAGTTCGCGCCGCTGGAGCGGCTGCAGCAGGCTCGTCGGTATCACGCCGGCCGACGACTGCGTCGCCGGCAACTCGGTCGGCACGGGCTCTGCCGCCGGCAAGCGCGAGAGCGTTGCCGCCGGGGTCAACTCAGAGGGCATAAGCCGCGGTCGGGCGCTCGGAGTGTCGACGGGGACTGACGTGTGAATCGGCCCGGATTGCAATGCCTGCGCCGTGCGCCCGGATCGGCCATTGCTCGGCCACTGGCCGCCGCAAAGCCGCCGAGCGCGGTGGCCAGCAAGCAGTAATGCCAGGCCCGGCGGCCGGCAGTCTGGGGACGATTGCTCGTGACCGCGACTGACATCGTATTGCCTTCCTGTTCCGCGGTTGGGAGGGTGGCCGCCAGGCAGCGGGATGCGTTGCTCCTGTCTTCGGCCCGGCACGCCAGGAACATTCAGTACACGCACGACATGCGCTCGAATCGCTATGACCGGATCAATCGGGCTGCTCGGCATAATCGTTACAAAGCGGCCAAATTTCGGGCAACTGCCCGGCCGGCCAGGGCGCGCCGGGACGGAAAACTCAACGCGGTTTGCCGGCTCGTCGCTGGCGCGATCGCCCGTTTCGCCGCAGTCGGTGGCCACAGGCCTGAAGGGGAGCGCCGGCCCCAATCTCGGCGATTGGCAGCCGCCGAGGCGAGCCGGCATTTCGAGGCGCAATGCTGGCAAGCCACACCGCTTACGACCGGAACGTTTGACACTCACCACCTCGGCTGGTGATAATCGTTGGACCGGTTAAGCCCTTGAATCATAGCGGCTTAAAGGGGGCGAAACGCCCGCCGCCGGCGCGACCGTCCTGGGGGCGAGTGCGTCGGGCCATGCCGCCGGAACCCAAGCCGGTTCGGCGCCGGCGAGTAAGAAAAATGTGCCGGTTGCGACGACCACGGCAAGTCCGCAGCCCGCCGCAGGGAGAACGACTGCGATGTTGTTGGCGACCCTGATTCAGAAGCTCCGCAGCCGGAGGATCGCGGCGCTTTGGAACAGTTCGTCGCCGCGACTCGCCCGCCCGTAGGCTGCGTGAGGATTTGCTCCTCCATCTCGAAGTCTGTCAGCTCGAAGAACGGCGTGTGCTGAACGCAGCCCCCGCGGCTGCTCACTCCGGTCAGGGCTCGAGTTCCAATGCGCCCGGTACGTCGACACCGCCCGGCACCCTGCTGAATCTCGACACGGCGCCGCACTTCTCGGCCCCCTGGTTCGCCAATTCGGGGCACGGCGGCGTTGCCGGATCGCCGGCCGTGTCTGGCACGCATCAGACCGGCAGCGGGAATTCCGGCTCGGCGACGCAGGGCAACCATGCCGCCGCGGCTTCAAATTGTGCATCGGCGCTGCCACCTGCCGGGCTGGCAAGTCGCGCAGGCGGCGGCCCGACGCAAGGTGCTGGGCCCACGCTTGCGCCATTGGCCTGGTGGGTCGAAGGTTCGAACGGTTGCGGTCGAACATTTGCCGGCCATGAGGGGTTCCCGCACTCTTTCCGTGACTCGCAGTTCGCTCATAGCGAATTTGTGTCCCCGGCGCTACGGGGCAGCGAGCGATTCGACTTCGCCGGAGCTGGCCCGGCCGCGAAGACGAACCATCAGACGCAATCGGCTCTGCCCAATTTGCAGTCGACCGGCACCGCGGCCGCCACTTTCGTAACCGGTTCGACGGGCGCGACGTCAACCACTCCGCTGTCCAATAGCAACATCGCGGCCGACAATCAACCGACCGTTGTCGACGCGCTGCTCGGCACCGGTCCGGTCGTTACCGTTGGCGGCAACCAGACGATCAACGAAGGGACGACCGTGACGCTGGTCAACGTCACGTACAGCGATCCGGGCAACTCGGGTCCGCATACGATCGTGATCAAATGGGGCGAAGGTCCGTTGACCGAGTATGTCGTGGACGGTTCGAGCGGCACCATCACCGGCAGCCACGACTATACCGTGGTCGGCAATTTTCCCGTCTCCGTCGCGGTGATCAATGATCAGAACGTTGTCGGCACCGGCAACTTTAGCGTCCAAGTGCTCAACGTGCCGCCGACGATCAACCCCATCGCCAATGAAACCGCCGGCGTGGGAGCCCCCTTTACGCTCGGCGGGGTCACGTTTACCGACCCGGGCACCAAAGAAACGTTCACATCCACGATCAATTGGGGAGACGGATCGCCGCTTTCGATCGGCGCCGTGAGCACCACCGTCACTCCGACCGGCACCACCGGCAGCGTGACCGGTAACCACGTCTACACCACGGCCGGGATCTACGACGGCACCGTGACCGTTACCGACAGCAACGGCGGTGTCGGCACGCAGAACTTCATCGTGATCGTCGGCAATGTGGCTCCCGTCCTGACCCCCTTGAACGACGTGACGCTCGACGTCGGAAATACGCTGAGCTTGACCAACGTGGGCTTTAGCGAGGCATTGTTCGCCGGGCCCGTGCAGGGCTACACGCCGAATTTCACCTACACGATCAACTGGGGCGACGGTTCCACGTCGTCGACCGGGGGCGCCAACATCACACAGTCGGGCGGGATTAATACCCAGACACTGGGCGATTTCAGCGGCAGCCATGTCTATTCGGTTCCGGGCCTCTATACCGCCACGGTCACGGTCAACGATGGTTTGGGGCACAGCACGTCGGAAAACTTTACCGCCGACGTCATCGGCACCGGTCCGGTCGTTACCGTTGGCGGCAACCAGACGATCAACGAAGGGACGACCGTGACGCTGGTCAACGTCACGTACAGCGATCCGGGCAACTCGGGTCCGCATACGATCGTGATCAAATGGGGCGAAGGTCCGTTGACCGAGTATGTCGTGGACGGTTCGAGCGGCACGATCACCGGCAGCCACGACTATACCGTGGTCGGCAATTATCCCGTGTCCGTCGCGGTGATCAATGATCAGAACGTTGTCGGCACCGGCAACTTTAGCGTCCAAGTGCTCAACGTGCCGCCGACGATCAATCCCATCGCTAATGAAACCGCCGGCGTGGGGGCGACCTTCACGCTCGGCGGGGTCACGTTTACCGACCCGGGCACCAAAGAAACGTTCACATCCACGATCAATTGGGGAGACGGATCGCCGCTTTCGATCGGCGCCGTGAGCACCACCGTCACTCCGACCGGCACCACCGGCAGCGTGACCGGTAACCACGTCTACACCACGGCCGGGATCTACGACGGCACCGTGACCGTTACCGACAGCAACGGCGGTGTCGGCACGCAGAACTTCATCGTGATCGTCGGCAATGTGGCTCCCGTCCTGACCCCCTTGAATGACGTGACGCTCGACGTGGGCAGCACGTTGAGCTTGACCAACGTGGGCTTTAGCGAGGCATTGTTCGCTGGCCCTGTGCAAGGCTACACGCCGAATTTCACCTACACGATCAACTGGGGCGACGGTTCCACGTCGTCGACCGGCCCTGCCAACATCACGCAGCCAGGCGGGATTAATACTCCGACACTGGGCGATTTCAGCGGCAGCCACGCTTATCTGGTCCCGGGCCTCTATACGGCCACGGTCACGGTCAACGATGGTTTGGGGCACAGCGCGTCGGAGACCTTTACCGTCGACGTCATTAGCCCGGCCCCCGTGATTCCGCCGGTCCCCACGCAGACCGTTAATGAAGGCTCGACGTTGACGCTGACCGGTGCAACGTTCTCCGATGCAGACCCCAATGGCTCGTACACGGCCCAGATCGATTGGGGCGATGGCACGACCTCATTAGGTGTGGTCACGGCCACTGCCACGCCGGGCACGTATGCGATCAGCGATACCCACGTATTCGCCACTGCCGGAACTTACAGCGCCAGTGTGACGGTTACGGACATTAATGGCGGTCTGTCGAGCACGCAGACCTTCCAGATCGTGGTCGGCAATGTGGCGCCCACGCTCAACCCGATCGCCAACGAGACGACCAACGAAGGCTCGACGGTTGGGCTGGGCACGGTCACGTTCAGCGATCCGGGCACGCTCGACACGCACACGGCGACGGTCAATTGGGGCGATGGCTCGACCACCGACGTCGCAACGGTCACCGAGTCGCCGTTCGGCCCGCCCGGCTCGACCAGCGGCCAGACGGGCAGCATCTCGGACACGCACGTCTACGCCACGTTCGGCACGTACACGGTCACAGTCACGGTCACCGACAACGGCGGCTTGTCGAGCACGCAGACCTTCCAGATCGTGGTGGGCAACGTGGCGCCCACGCTCAACCCGATCGCCAACGAGACGACCAACGAAGGCTCGACGGTTGGGCTGGGCACGGTCACGTTCAGCGATCCGGGCACGCTCGACACGCACACGGCGACGGTCAACTGGGGCGATGGCTCGACCACCGACGTCGCAACGGTCACCGAGTCGCCGTTCGGCCCGCCCGGCTCGACCAGCGGCCAGACGGGCAGCATCTCGGACACGCACGTGTACGCCACGTTCGGCACGTACACGGTCACGGTCACCGTGACCGACAACGGCGGCCTTTCGAGCACGCAGACGTTCCAGATCGTGGTCGGCAACGTGGCGCCCACGCTCAACCCGATCGCCAACGAGTCGACCATCGAAGGCTCGACGGTTGGGCTGGGCACGGTCACGTTCAGCGATCCGGGCACGCTCGACACGCACACGGCGACCGTCAATTGGGGCGATGGCTCGACCACCGACGTCGCAACGGTCACCGAGTCGCCGTTCGGCCCGCCCGGCTCGACCAGCGGCCAGACGGGCAGCATCTCGGACAGTCACGTGTACGCTACGTTCGGCACGTACACGGTTACGGTCACGGTCACCGACAACGGCGGTCTGTCGAGCACGCAGACCTTCCAGATCGTGGTGGGGAACGTGGCGCCTACGCTCAACCCGATCGCCAACGAGACGACCAACGAAGGCTCGACGGTCGGGCTGGGCACGGTCACGTTCAGCGATCCGGGCACGCTCGACACGCACACCGCGACCGTCAACTGGGGCGATGGCTCGACCACCGACGTCGCGACAGTCACCGAATCGCCATTCGGTCCGCCCGGCTCGACCAGCGGCCAGACCGGCTCGATTTCGGACACGCACGTTTACGCCACGTTCGGCACGTACACGGTCACGGTCACCGTGACCGACAATGGCGGTCTGTCGAGCACGCAAACGTTCCAGATCGTGGTCGGCAATGTGGCGCCCACGCTCAACCCGATCGCCAACGAGTCGACCATCGAAGGCTCGACGGTTGGGCTGGGCACGGTCACGTTCAGCGATCCGGGCACGCTCGACACGCACACGGCGACGGTCAATTGGGGCGATGGCTCGACCACCGACGTCGCAACGGTCACCGAGTCGCCGTTCGGCCCGCCCGGCTCGACCAGCGGCCAGACGGGCAGCATCTCGGACACGCACGTTTACGCCACCTTCGGCACGTACACAGTCACGGTCACCGTGACCGACAATGGCGGTCTGTCGAGCACGCAGACGTTCCAGATCGTGGTCGGCAACGTGCGCCCACGCTCAACCCGATCGCCAACGAGACGACCAACGAAGGCTCGACGGTCGGGCTGGGCACGGTCACTTTCAGCGATCCGGGCACGCTCGACACGCATACCGCGACGGTCAACTGGGGCGACGGCTCGACCACCGACGTCGCGACAGTCACCGAGTCGCCATTCGGCCCGCCCGGCTCGACCAGCGGCCAGACGGGCAGCATCTCGGACACGCACGTGTACGCCACGTTCGGCACGTACACGGTCACGGTCACGGTCACCGACAACGGCGGGCTTTCGAGCACGCAGACGTTCCAGATCGTGGTCGGCAACGTGGCGCCTACGCTCAACCCGATCGCCAACGAGACGACCAACGAAGGCTCGACGGTCGGGCTGGGCACGGTCACTTTCAGCGATCCGGGCACGCTCGACACGCATACCGCGACGGTCAACTGGGGCGACGGCTCGACCACCGACGTCGCGACAGTCACCGAGTCGCCATTCGGCCCGCCCGGCTCGACCAGCGGCCAGACGGGCAGCATCTCGGACACGCACGTTTACGCCACGTTCGGCACGTACACGGTCACGGTCACCGTGACCGACAATGGCGGTCTGTCGAGCACGCAGACGTTCCAGATCGTGGTCGGCAACGTGGCGCCGACGCTGCAGCCGGTTGCCGCGCAGTCGGTAGACGAGGGAAGCTTATTCACACTGCCAGTCGTCACGTTTACCGATCCGGGCACGCTCGACACGCACACCGCGACCATCAATTGGGGCGATGGCTCGTCGCAATCGCTCGTCGTCAGCGAGTCGCCATTCGGGCCGCCGGGTTCGACGAGCGGCTTGACCGGGACGTTGGCCGGCAGTCACACGTTCGGCGAGCCAGGCACGTACACGGTAACGATCACCGTGATCGACAACGGCGGGCTTTCCGACACGGAAAGCTTTACGTTGGTGGTTAACGATGTGCCGCCGACATTCACGACCACCATCGCCGCCGGTCCCTTGAACGAGGGCTCGGTGTTCACGACCAGCACAATTGGTTTCAGCGATCCGACGTTTGCGGTGCCGGCATTGGGGTACACGCCCAGTTTCACCTACAGCATCAACTGGGGCGACGGGTCGGCCGTGCAAAACGGCTCCGCCCCGGTGACGCAGATGGGCTCGGTCGGCGTGCTTACGCAGGGCTCGTTTCAATTGACACACTTATATGGCGTGACGGGCACGTATCAGGCCACGATCACGATCATCGATCCTCAGCACGGTTCGATGCAGCAGACGTTTCAAGTCACGGTGTTGGACGTGACGCCAACGTTGAGCCTTGCGCAGTTTTCCGAGCTGAATGTCGTGTCGATGACGATGAGCACCGGCCAGACGTTCGACCCGGGGACGAATCCCCTGACGGTCACCGTGGCTTGGGGCGACAATACGACCACCGTGCTTGCCGTGCCCGGCGCCAACATCGATAGCCTGGCCTTATCGCATCTTTATTTTGGACCGCCCAATCCGCTGGATCCAGCGGCGCCGATTCCGGTCAGCGTCACGGTCAGCGAACTGGTGGGCTCGTCGGTGACGGAGCATTTTCTGGTCCAGGTGCCTGGCACTGGAGTGGCCATCGTGACCTTCCTGCCAGAACCCACGCCGCCGCCAATACCGGCGCCGCAAACCGTGCTGAACGAGGGTACCAGTTTCCTCATTGCTCCGGAGCAGCCCGTAGCTGCCGTGACGGACTTGACGCCCGTCCGGGCGGAGACCGTCGGCATCACGGACGACCAGATCGTGATGCGAACGGTGTTCCCGACGGGCAAGGAAAGTGAAGATATCCTGCTGCCGCCAAACGTGCTCGACAACTTGCCCGGCTATCTCAAGCGTTTGCCGGACGGCCATTACCGGGTCTATTACGTTCAGGGAGACACGCACCGCGAGCGAATGATCATCGACGTCAACGTCCGCCAGGGGCGGCCTGTCGACGCTGGCGACGATTCCGAAGGCACACAGGATCGGCCCCCCAGCGCGGGGTCGAACCGCCGCCGAGCAGCACGGACACGCCGGCGATCTTGGTCGACCTGCCGGCGCGGCAACCGCCGATGAACTTCAGCCTGCCGCCGGCCCGCAATCGGGCGGCGGCCGGTTTGCCGCTCGAAGAGCAGTCAGTGCCCGACTCCAGGGCGGCAGACGCGCTTCCCGATTCAGCGCGGTACGAACGTCCGAGCGACGAAGCGCCTTATCGAGCCGTCAACGGTCATGTTGCGATCGCCGCGCTGGCTTGGGCCGGCACCGGCAGTCGGGCCAGGTTCGCTCCCAGGGCGCACCGGCGGCCGTGCGGAGTCCGGGGGGCGGGCGACTTTCGAAAGCGGCGCGATTGATGCGCCGCGATCGCAGAAACTTCGATGCCGGAGCGTCAAGCTGAGCCAATCATTGAGGCCATGTTATCCGAGAATCAGGCCGACGGGCGGTCGGCCGCTTGAATCGCGTGCGGCTGAAGGTTGCTACGCTTGTTCGAGCCAGACACCCCATGCAACGATGCTCGGCGGCCGCCGCGGCTGCCCAGCGTTGAAAAATCGACATGCTGACTTGCCCCGTTTGTAAATCGCCGCTCGAATCCGTCGCAACTCCGTCGGGGAGCTGTTCGATCTGTGGCAGCGTCTTCGTCACCGAGTCGCCGCCGAAAGATCCGAGCCGCGGCTCGGCAGGCGAACCTGCCAGCGACAAAAATGCGGCCGGAACCAAAGCGAGCGGGACCGGCAAAACCGCGCCGGACTGCCGGCAGCTCGATGCCACCATCGAATCGGGTTTCATTTCATCCGAACCGGCCCCGCAATCCGCAGGTCCGACTCGGCCAGCGCCTGGTAAGACGGACCGCACGGTCAGCGGACTCGACCGCACGATCGATTCGACATCGCTGCCGCCGGGCGGGGTTGGTCGCACGGCCGGCGCTCTCGATCGCACGATCGATTCGACGTCGCTGCCGCCGGGCGGGGTTGGCCGAACCGCCGGCGCTCTCGACCGCACGATCGATTCGACATCGCTGCCGCCAGGCGGGGCCGGTCGCACGGCCGGCGCTGCTCGACCGCACGATCGATTCCAAGTCGCTGCCGGATGACGGTGTTGAGCGGACGATCGATTCGACTCCGCTGCCGGACGAGGGAGTGGGGCAAGCGGTCGAACCGGGCGCGCTAACGCACGCCGAAATGGATCGATTGACCCGCATGTGGTCGAGCCAGGTTTCGCCTCAGGCCAACCCCGGCACGTCGCTCAAGTCGGCCGGTCCGAAGACGCACAAGGATTCGCGGCTGGTCATTAAGAAGCGCGCCTTGCGCTCACGCGCGGGGTCCCGTCCCGCGACAGCGATTACGAGCTGCTGGAGACCATCGGCGAAGGTGGAATGGGCGTCGTCTATGCGGCGCGGCAGGCCTCGATCGACCGCACGGTTGCAGTCAAGATGCTCAAGGCGGACATTGCCCGCAACGCCGACCAGCGGGAAAAATTCCTTTCCGAAGCGGTCGTCACCGGCGACCTCGACCACCCGAACATCGTGCCGATCTACGATCTGGGTGCGAACGAAGCCGGGGCCCTGTTCTATTCGATGAAGCGGGTTGAAGGCACTCCCTGGAGCAAAGTGCTGGCGGACAAGTCGCTGGCCGAAAACCTGGAAATCCTGATGAAAGTGGCCGACGCCATCGGCTTTGCCCATGCCCGTGGCGTGATGCATCGGGATATCAAACCCGAAAACACGATGCTGGGCGAATTTGGCGAAGTGCTGGTGATGGACTGGGGGTTGGCGCTTTCGACCGCGTCGTTCCGCAAGGCCGGCAGCATCTCGCAAACGAGCAGCATGGGGGGCACGCCCGCCTACATGGCCCCCGAAATGGCCTCCGGTCCGCTCGAGCGCATCGGTCCGGCCAGCGACATTTACTTGCTGGGGGCTGTGCTGTTCGAGATCATCACGGGGCGGCAACCGCACACCGGCAAGAGCGTGATGAAGTGTCTGTTGGCCGCGGCGCAGAACGAGATCGTTCCGGTCCAGCAGTCGGGCGAGTTGATGTCGATCGCGCAGGCGGCCATGGCCACCAGCCCGGCCGATCGCTACCAAAGCGTGCGCGACTTTCAGACCGCAATTCGCCAATACCAATCGCACTCGGAAAGCATCGTGCTCGCCGTCCGCGCCGAAGAGGACCTGCGGCGGGCCGAGACCAGCGGCGACTATCAAACGTATGCCCGGGCAATGTTCGGCTTTCAGGAGGCCCTGGCCCTCTGGGATGCCAACCAGCGCGCGGCCGCTGGGCTGTCGGCCGCAAGGCTGGCGTATGCCGGGCAAGCGCTGGCCAAGGCCGATTTCGACTTGGGGCTGTCGCTGCTCGATGCGGACGATCCCCACCATCACGGGCTGCGCCAGGAACTGATCGCCGGCCAGCGCGAGCGCGACGCCCGGCAGCAGCGTTTGAAAAACGCCAAGAGGGTTGCCGCCGGGATGGCGGCGGCCATGGCGATCGTCGTGACCGGGGCGCTGATCGTCATCAACCGTGAAAAGGACCGCGCACTCGTGGCCGAAGGCGAAGCCAAAGAGCAGCGGGACATCGCAGTGGTGGCCGAAGGCCGGGCCCGGGAATCGGAGCAAGACGCCAAGCGATCGGCCGAGCGGGAAAAATTCGCCGCCGATCGCGAGAAAGTCGCGGCCGAACAAGCCCGGCAGGCCGAAACGCAGGCCCGGCAGGCCGAGACGCAGGCCCGACGGGACCGCGATCTCGCCGCACGAGGCCAAAGACCGCGAGGAATATGAAGCCTACGTGGCGCGCATCGGTTTGATCGCCGCCAAAGTCGACGAGAACGCTTTCGACAAGGCACTGCAGTTGCTCGACGAGTGCAAGCCCGTCTTTCGCAATTGGGAATGGGGCCGGCTCAAGTACCTTTGCGGGCAGAGCGTCCGCAATTACGACGCACTGGCCCCGGTCGACGCCGTGGCCCTGTTTCCCGGCGACCGGCGATTCGTCTCCGGCGGTTGGGACGGCCAAGTGCGGATCTGGGATCTGGCGTCGGGCCGCCTGGAGCGCACGATTCCCTACGGCGGACTGTATGTGCATGGCGTTGCCGTCTCGCCCGATGGCCAGTCGGTGGCGGCCGTGGGCAACGACTCGGCGGCCTACGTCAAGATCTGGAACGCCGGCACGGGCCAGCTCAAGCAATCGTTCACAGGTCACACCGATTCGGTTTTGTCCGCGGTCTTCTCGCGCGACGGCAAACAGTTGCTGACGAGCTCCTACGACAAGACGGCGCGGCTCTGGGACGTCGCCACGGGTCGGCAGGTGCAGATCTTCAGGGGGCACACCTGGTGGGTTTGGTCGGCCGCGTTCGCGCCCGACGAAAATCGCATTGTCACGGCCAGCCAGGACGGCAAGGCGATCGTTTGGCGCGTCGCAACCGGCGAAGCCGGGCCTCCCTTTACTGGCCACACAGGACCGGTGTATTCGGCCAGTTTCGCGCCGGACGGCCGTACGGTGGCCAGCGGCGGCTACGACAAACGCGTCTTGATCTGGGACCCGGATGAAGTCCGCCCGTTCGACTTCGAAAAAGTCTTTTCGGCCGAGCCCAATCCGCCGCTCGTCTTTCGCGAGTTGGCCGGTCACGCCGCTGCGGTGCGGTCGGTGCGGTTCTCGGCCGATGGCCGGTTGCTGGTCAGCGGCGGTCACGACAACACGCTGAACGTCTGGGACGCCCAACGGGGCAAGTTGCTCAAGACGATGCGCGGTCATGCCGGCTGGGTGCGAAGCTGCGCCTCTCGGCCGACGGCGACTGGGTGCTCTCGGGCAGTCACGATCACCTGATCAAGCTGTGGAACATCGAAGGCTACGAAGAGCAGCGGATCCTGCGAGCCCGCCTGCTGGAAGGGCATGCCGACGCCATTCTGGCGGCCCATTTTTCGCCCGATGGACAATCCGTCGTGACAGCCAGCCGCGATCGCACGGCCAAGACCTGGTCCGTCGAGACCGGCCGCGAGTTGCACAGCTTCGAAGAGGGACATGAGTTCCTGGCCTCGACCGCGATCTTCTTTCCCGGCGGCAAACACCTGCTCACCGCCGCCGCCGACAACACGGCCCGAATCTGGGACGTGTCCACCGGCACGCAATCGCTCAGGTTGGATCACACGGGCCGCAGCGCAGCGGCCGCTATTTCCCACGACGGCCAGTTCGTGCTTACCGGCGGCGACGACAAGCGGGCACGGTTGTGGGACGCCAAGACGGGCGGACTGATTCGGGCCCTGGCGCCGCGCAAGGCCGACGTGACGGCCGTGGCTTTTTCGCCCGACGATCGAGTGCTGCTGGTCGCCGACGCGGCCGGCCATTGCGAACTCGTGAACCGCTCCGACGGAGAGTCGCTGCGGTCGCTGGAGGGTCACTCGGGCCGGATCATCGCCGCCGCGTTCCTGCCCCAGGGGCACCGCGTGCTCACCGCCAGCAGCGACAAGACCGTCGGCCAATGGAATCTCGACACCGGCCGGGAAGAAAGCGGCTCTGGTGTTGCGGCATCCCGACGCGCTGACGGCGATGGTCGTCAGTCCGGACGGACATCATGCGGTGACGCTGTGCGACGACGGGCAGATCCGGGTCTGGAACATCGATCAGGCCAAGGCAATCAAGACCATTCGCCCGCCGGGAGGACGCCCCGATTCGCTCTCTCTGGCCCCCGACGGACGGCATGCGCTGGTCGTCAGCTCGCGCGAGCGACTGGTCCGGCAATGGGACCTGGCCACGGGGCGTCCCATCCAGGGACCGGCTCGCTCGGCGCGCTGGTGGAACAGAAATCCGGCCAGATCTGGACCGCTATTTATTCGCCCGATGCGAATTTCGTGCTGACCGTCGGTGGCAACAGCGCGGATGTGGGAACTCGGCACCGGCCAGCCGGGCATCAGCTTCAGCCCGCACGGTGCTGTGGCGGCGGCCAATTTTTCGCCGGACGGCAAGCACCTGGTGACAGCCAGTTGGGACAATTCGGCAAAGATCTGGGATGCCACGACGGGGCAGGCCGTGTCCAAGCTCGAAGGCGCGCACGCAAAGCTATGTGAACGACGCCGTCTTTTCGCCCGACGGCGGCATGGTGCTCACAGCCAGCGACGACCGGCAGGCCACGCTCTGGAATGCCGAGAGCAGCGAGGTGCTCGGCAATCTGACCGGGCACACCGATCGTGTGCGCGCGGCGGCATTTTCCACCCACGGCGACCGGGCGGTGACGGCCTCGAGCGACAAGACCGCGCGGATCTGGGATATCGCATCGCGCGAGACGCTGCAAGTGCTCGAGGGCCACGACCTGGGGCGTGTTGTGTCGCCGAGTTTTCCCGCGACGGGCGGCAAGTCATCACCGGCAGCGAGGACAATACGGCCCGCATTTGGGACGCCGAAACCGGCCAGGAGTTGTTGGCCCTGCAGGGGCATACGGCCAGCGTCAATTGGGTCGCTCTTTCGCCCGACGGCCAACGCGCCCTGACGGCCAGCCAGGACAATACGGCCAAGCTCTGGGACGCGAAAACCGGGAAGGAACTGCTCACCTTGCGGGGCCACAGTCAGGAAGTGACCGCGGCGGAGTTCTCCGCGGACGGGCGGTCTGCGCTTCACCGCCAGCCGCGACGGCACCGCCATCGTCTGGCTGGGGGTCGACTGGCGCGACGAAGGGATGCCGGCCGACGGCGCGCCGGCAGAGGCCGCGGCAGCGGCAGCAGAGGCCGCGGCGAATTCCGACTTTTGACTCGGCAGGCACGACGCCGCACGGGATGCACATTGCGGGCATCGCGGGCGGAAAATCGAGCGGCGGCTTGCCAGCCGTGTGGCCCGTTGAAGTGGCCCGTTAAAGTGGCCCGCGAAAACGGAGGCTCAGACCCGTTTCCGCAAATGCCTGGGGCGGACCACTTCGGTGGCCAGGCCCAGCATCTCCAGGCCACGAATGATCAGCCACATGCCGTCAAATTCCCACCAGCGATGCGCGTTCGAGGCGCTGGCCGGATCCTGGTGGTGATTGTTGTGCCAGCCTTCGCCGGTCGTCAGCAGCGCCACCAGCCAGTTGTTGCGGCTGTCGTCGTTCGTCGCGTAACTGCGATAACCGAACAGGTGCGACAGCGAATTGACGGTCCAGGTAATGTGCCATACGCAAACCGTCCGCAGCAGCACGCCCCAGACGAGCAGGCTCAGGCCGAACTGAACGCCGGACAGCACGCTGCCGGTCGTTGCCCAACCGATGGCCAAACCGGCGAGATAATATGCAACGGCATGGATCAAGTAAATCCACAGCGGCCACGCGCCGCGCTGCAATCGCATGTAGAACGGATCGCGCAGCACGTCCCGGGCAAAGCGCTCGTAGGCCGAGTAGCAGCGGGTGTCGCGATTCTCCACCAGCAGCCAGCCCATGTGGCTCCAAAAAAAGTTTACCAGCGGACTATGCGGATCGCGTACGTCGTCGGAATCATTGTGATGCATGCGATGCGTTGCGACCCAACTCCCCGGCGCGTCTTCCAGGCAGCATAGCGCCACGAAGACCAGGCAGCGCTCGAGCCACAGCGGGCAGGCGAAGCTGCGGTGCGTGAGCATGCGGTGATAGGCGATATTGATGCCCAGTCCGCCGTAGAAGTAAATGCCTGTCACCAGCAGCACAGGCCGGTCCAACTGAACAGCCAGGGCAGGCAGGCCGCCAGGGCCAAGACATGAATCGTGACAATCGGCGCGGCGTAGCGCCAGACGATGCGGTTGGTGACCGAGGCGGGCCGTTGCATCCGCCGCCGAACGGTCGCCGAGACCGGTTGTTGCGTTGTCAAACCGTCAACGCAAGTTGAAGCCGGCGTCGGGTTAATTGCTTTGATTGCCATGAGGCCCCTTGCGGATTCCATTCGCGTCACTGCGGATCCAGCGGCACCCTGCCGGTCAAAGGGAACAGATGTATGAATTGGAGCAATCGACTGACCGGAAAGCAATCGCAGTGCGAGCGGAAGTCGATTTTTCCGTGCCCAGGCCCGCTGGAGCGTCTTTGCGATCCCGCCGAAAGCGCCTTGTCCCCGGGGTGCCCCGAAAAGCGCAAATAACCGTTCGGCGGAGCCGTTGTTTTCCGGGCTCGATAGGCGTATGGTATTTTGCTGCGTTCAAGCACCGGCCGATTTTTTTGGGGGGCTTCCCGTGCGTATGCAGGGCGGGCCGCGGTTTTACGCTCGTCGAACTTCTCGTCGTGATTGCCATCATCGGCATTCTGGTCGCGCTGTTGATGCCGGCCGTGCAGGCCGCGCGGGAGGCGGCCCGCCGTTCCCAATGTCAGAATAACCTCAAGCAGTTGGCACTCGGATGCCTGCAGCACGAGCAGTTCCAAGCCACCCTTCCCAATGGCGGCTGGGCCTGGTGGTGGTCCGGCGATCCCGATCGCGGCTTCACCCGCGCGAGCCGGGCGGCTGGATCTACAACATTTTTCCCTACATCGAACAAACCGCGCTCAGACAGATGGGCGCCGGACTGACGCTCACATCGAGCCCTACGAAGTCGGCCCTGCTGAGGCAAATGAACATGATCCCACTGCCGATCTTGTATTGCCCAACCCGGCGAGCGGCACAGGCATACCCCAATCCCACTTATTATGAGGTCAACGTCGACCCGATCACCACCGTCGCTTCGCGCACGGATTATGCAGGCAGCGAGGGCAGCAATCAGGGCGCCGCGTTTATTTTCAGTGGGCCCAGCGGACCCGACCCGTCGCCGGCCGACGCCCCCGGTTTTGCCTGGGCCGACATCAGCGGGTGCGACGGCCCGATCTGCAACGGCGGCACGGTGGCGGCAGCACTGATCCGCGACGGTCTGAGCAACACATACCTGCTGGGCGAAAAATACCTGATCCCCGACCATTACCTGGACGGGCTCGAAGGGACCGACAACAACCCAGTGTACGGCGGTTTCGACTGGGACTGGATGCGCTGGTCCTTCGCGGCTCCGATGCAGGACACGCCCGGCCTGTCGAACTACAACGATTGGGGTAGCGCGCATTCCGGCACATTCGGCATGGCCTTCTGCGACGGCTCGATCCATGCGATCAGCTATTCGATCGACCCGACGGTGCACCTCTATCTGGGCCAACGCGCAGACGGCCACCCGATCGACGCCAGCAAGTATTGAATCGCCAAACGGCGACGCCGGCGCCGCTAATGCGCGGCCCGGCGCGGCTCCTCCACGATTTCGTAGCGGCGGATCTTGCGATCCAAGGTCGAGCGCTCGATGCCCAGCAGGGCGGCCGTTTGGCTCTTGTTCCAGCCGGTGGCAACGAGCGTGGCCAGAATGTGCTGCCGCTCCATGTCGGCCAGCGACATCGGCAGGAACTGGGCGGTCGTGCCGGCGACGGGAACATCGCCCGTGTCGCCGGCCGTGCCAATCTGCGACAGCGTGAGATCCTCCTGCTCGATGTATTCGCCGCGGGCCAGCACCACCGCCCGCTCGACCACGTTCTTCAGTTCGCGGACATTTCCCGGCCAGCGATATTTGGCCAGCATGTTCCATGGCCTGCGGAGTGAAGCCGCGAATCTTGCGGCCGGTTTCGGCGTTGAACCGTTGCAGAAAATAGCAGCGCCAATTCGGTGATATCCTCGGGCCGCTTGCGCAGCGGCGGAACGAGGATTTCCAGCACGCGGAGGCGGAAGTACAGGTCGCGGCGGAAGCGGCCCGTCGACGACGTCCCGCTCCAGGTCGCGATTGGTGGCGGCGATCACGCGCACGTCGACCTTGACGGTCTCGCTGCCGCCGACGCGCTCGAACGGATGCCCTTCCAGCACGCGCAGAAACTTGGCCTGGATGGCCGGGCTCATCTCGCCGATTTCGTCCAGCATCAGCGTGCCGTGGTCGGCCGCCTCGAACTTGCCGATCTTGCGCTGCGTGGCTCCGGTGAACGCGCCCTGCTCGTGTCCGAACAGTTCGCTGGCCAACAGGCTCCGCGACAGCGCGGCGCAGTTCAGGCAGACGAACGGACCCTTGCGGCGGGGACTGGAAAAATGGACTGCCCGGGCGACCAGCTCCTTGCCCACGCCGCTCTCGCCGCGGATCAACACCGTGGCTCGGCTGGGAGCAGCCCGGGCAATTTCCTGGGCGACGCGGCCCATGGCCAGGCTGGAGCCGACGATTTCGCTCTGCACGCCCAGCCGTTCGCGGAGCTGAACGTTTTCGTCGCGAATGCGGTTCAGGCTTTCGGCCAATTCCTGGCGGCGATTGAGATTTTCGATCGCCACGGCCACGGTGTCGGCCACGGCCAACGTGAACTCGAGATCGTCGGGGTCGGGAACGCGGCTGGAATCGGTCGAGTATAGGTGCACGACCCCGATCGGCGCTTGCCGCGCGCGCATCGGGGCGCAGATCACGCTCGTGGCATGCACGTCCCCCTTGCTGTCGCGGCTGCCGAGCGTGCTATCGCCCATGACGTTGCGGGCGAGCACGGCTTCTCCCTCGCGGAGCACGGTGGCGGCGAGAAAATTCGAGACGCGGTGATAGGGCACTTCGGAGGCCGTGCGCGAGGTTGACGATCTCCAGATCCGCACCGATCGGCTCGCCCTGAAAATCGCGTGGCAAGAGCAACAGCGCCCCGGCATCGACCTGCGTTTCGCTGAACAGTCCGGTGAGCGCCGCATCGGCCATGGAAATGATGTCGGGCGCCTTGGCCAACCCGAATGCCAACCGGCAGAGCGTGGCGGCCGCCCGGCCGATCTTGGGAATCTCCTTGCCGTCGCCGGCTTCTTCATGCGGTTCGAGAAATTTCGTCTGACCGCGGCGGTGCGTAATGGTGGCCGGCTCTTCGGACGCCAGCACGTTCTCGTCTTCCGTCACCAGGCGAGTGGTCACGGTTTCGTCATTCATGACGGCCGCGTGCCGCAGCACGGCGCTCGAATCGGGAAAGGCCTGCGACAGATCGTGGACGAACGCCATTTGCGATTGTCCGATGCGGATGATCTCGCCCGGCACGAGGACGTGATCGCCGCGGACGACCTGTCGCCGACCGCGGTGCCATTGCGGCTTTCCAGATCGCGCAGGGTCCATTCGCCTTGCGAATAAAAGACCTCGGCGTGGCAGCGACTACAGCGCTCGTCCTTGATGACGATCTGGTTGGTCGGAGCGCGGCCGATGGTCACCGACTGACCGGGAATCAAACGGAACACATCGGTCCATTTGGATCCCTCGCGGATGACCAGATACGCTAACATTGCGGGATTTGCAGTAAATCGATTTCGGAGCAAAAAAACGTGGCATGCCCCCGGCGAGCAGCCGAATTCCGGTCTTGTCAGGTCGCACGTCGACTGCCCGGCCGGGATCCGCCTGCCGAATCCGGCCGATCCCCGCCAGACCCTTCATTCCACCATATCGGCCCGGCGTTGCCCGTCGCAAGAGCCGGCGCAAGCGGTCGCAGGCTGAAGAGCAGGGCGGTAGAACGACTTGCGCATCCTTGATTGTACTTGAGCCCCACGGTCGGTCTACGCGAGACTTGCTTTTTTGTAAGACAGGCGGCGGGGCACTTTGCGGACGTCCCCCATTTGGACTAGGCTAGAGCCTGCTCGTTCCGCCTTTATCCCGTTGCCCGGCCCGGTTGGTCTTGCGGGACCTGGGTGGAATCGAGTTTCCGGCCACCGTGGGCGGCGGTGACTCAAATATGTGTTGCGACGTGCGCGCCTCTGTTTGGGAGAACTGCCATGCTTGAGCCTCGGCTGCCGAGGATGTCGTCCCGTTTGGCGTTGCGCTACGCCGTCGCGGCCGCCTGCGCGGTTGTTGCCTGCGGCTCGACGCACGCGTGCGCTCAATATGGGACGGTGCGACAAGTGGGGGGCGTGTGGATCAACGCCGAGGGCTTGCTGCGCAATATCCAAGCCGACGAGACCAATCAACTTCGCAACATGGCCGAAAAGGCCATTCAACCGCTGGCCGGCGGAATCGAACAGCCCGGCCAGCTGCGCAAGATATCGCTTAGCCGGCTGGAAGCCGCCATCGCCGAGCAACTCAAGACCGGCAAGCCGCTGGCCGACGAGATCAAGTACCTGGCCGGTTTGCAACAGATTCGCTATGTCTTCGTCTATCCCGAGCAGCATGATATCGTTCTGGCCGGACCGGCAGAGGGCTGGAAGGTCAGTCCGCAAGGAGAGATTGTTGGTGCCGTCAGCGGCCGCCCGGTGCTGCTGCTGGACGACTTGTTGGTGGCCTTGCGGGGCGCGGAAGAGTGCCGCGAAAGCGGTATTTCTTGCTCCATCGATCCGACCGCCGAAGGGCTCGTGCGGCTCAAGACACTGGTGGCACAGCTGAAAAAAGGGGGTTCCGATATCGGTGCCGCCAGCGATGCCATCGAGGAAACGCTCGGACCACAGATGATCACGGTCGGCGGAGTGCCGGACGTCAGCCATTTTGCCCGCGTGCTGGTCGCCGCCGATTATCGCATGAAACGATTGGCGATGGGATTCGAGCCCGCGCCGATCAAGGGCTTGCCGAGCTTTCTTCAGATGTCGAAAGGCGGTCGCGGCGGCATGCGCAGCATGTTGCCGCGTTGGTGGTTGGAGCCCGACTACGATAGCGTGTTGGCCGACGAGAATGGTCAGGCCTGGGAGATCCGCGGTGCCCACGTTCGGGCGGCCACGGAAGAAGACGTGCTGACAGAGACCGGGGCCCGGGAACACACTGGCAAGGCCAATCCAGTGGCCAAAAAATGGGCCGACAACATGACCCGGCATTACGAGGAATTAGCGGCCAAAGAACCGATCTTCGGTCAGTTGCGCAATTGCATCGATCTGGCGGTCGTGGCGGCCCTGATCTCGAAGGAGGGGTTGCTCGTGAAAGCCGAGTGCCAGTTGCCGGTCCTGTATGGGCAGGCGGAGCTAGCCACGGAGGAATTTGCGGCCCCGCGACAGGTCAGCACCCAGGTCAGCCTGCTGCAAAAAGGGGCCGACTGGCTGATTAGCGCGTCCGGCGGCGTGAAATTGAACGCCTGGACGCTGCTGGATGAGTGCAAATCGACTACCGGACTGGCGCCGAAGCAAGCCGGTGCAAAACCGGTTGGCGAATCGTGGTGGTGGAACTGAACCCGGTTGACTGCTCGAGATGGCCGTATTCCGCGGTTTGCCGGACGGTCCCGAGTTGCGGGGGTTTTGCTCGTCCCTTGCCGCGCCGCCGCACCACGACCCACTCCAGCCTCCGGTATGCCGAAAAGCATAGGTGTTCCGGCTGCGTATTTCGTTGAAACCCGTTGCGGCGACGATTATCCTTGAAAGCTGGATGTCGTATGCCCAGACCTTGCGCCGAGACCCCTATTGGGCGAACCGCGGTGCGCGAATCCGGTACCCCGCGCTGCTACAAAGGAGCGTGATCATGGCGATTGGCTCAGGTTTGCGATGGTGCTCACGGTCCCGCTTATTGAGCTTCGCCATTGCGGCGGTGCTGGTTCTACTCGCCGGTACAAAGGCCCACGCGCAATTTGGTTATGCGCAGCAAGTGGGTGGCGTCTGGATCGGGCCGGACGGCATCTTGCGCAATCGCGAACTCGACGAGACCAACAAGCTGCGCGACGCTCGGTTGAAGGCGCTGCGGCGCGGTGCCGGGCGAACTCAAAGCCTTGGGCCTGCGCAAGATATCGCTCCGCCGGCTGGAAGCGGCGATCGAAGAGCATCGCAAGACGGGCGCTCCGCTCGATGACGAGATGCGGTATCTGGCCGGAATTCAACGCATTCAGTACGTGTTCGTCTATCCGCAGCAGCAGGACATCGTGCTGGCCGGTCCGGGCGAGGGCTGGAAACTGGACGCTCAGGGCGAGGTGGTCGGCCTGACCACGGGTCGACCCGTGATGTGGCTGGACGATCTGGTGGTATCCCTGCGGACTGCGCAAGGTGCGCGGCAGACCGGGATCAGTTGCTCGATCGATCCGAGCGACGAGGGGATCAATCGGCTGCGGGCGCTCGTTCCCGAATTAGTGCAGGGGGGCGGGGGCGATCACATCGACCAGGCGACTGCTGCGATCGAAGAAACGCTGGGGCTGCAAAAGATCAGCGTCACGGGAATTCCGGCGGACAGCCATTTTGCTCGCGTGATCGTGGCCGCGGACTACAAGATGAAGCGGTTGGCGATGGGCTTTGAGCCGGCGCCGATCAAGGGGCTGCCGAACTTCTTGACGATGATGAAGGCTGGCCCCAGCGGCATGCAGAACATGCTTCCGCGCTGGTGGCTGGAGCCGAACTACGAGAGCCTGCTGGCTTCGCCGGATGGTTTGGCCTGGGAGTTTCGCGGTGCCAGCGTGAAGGCGGTGACGGAGGAGGACTTCATCACCGAGTCGGCGCGCGCAAGCCGAGCGGCAAGGCGAATCCGGTGGCCAAGAAATGGGCCGACAACATGACGGCCCATTACGACGAGCTGGCCAGCAAGGATGCGGTGTTCGGTCAGTTGCGCAACTGCATCGACCTGGCGGTGGTGGGCGCGTTGCTGGTCAAAGACCATTTGCCGGAGAAGGCCGGTTGCAGTTTGTCGGTGCTGTTGCACGACGAGCAATTGCCGGGCGAGCATTTCGGCGTGCCCAAGCAGGTGCCGTCGCGTTCGACGGTGCTCAAGAAGGGCTCGAATTGGCTGATCAGTGCCTCGGGTGGCGTTCTGGTTTCAAGCTGGAATGTGGCCGCCAAGAGCGAGCAATCCGCCTCGCTGACGCCGATCCGCGACAAAGCGGCGTCGGCCGGTCAGAGCTGGTGGTGGAACTGAAAGCCGTCGGACAGGTTCGGCCGCCCGCACTTGTCATCTGCCGGCAGCGAGAGCTGGCACTCGCCAAAGTCGGCATCGCGGAAGTTCACGATCCGCACAGGATAGCGGCCTAGTGCGCGGGGAAAATGCCGGTCGACAAACCCGCTGTCGGCGACGTCTTGCGGCGCAAGACGTGTCGACGGCAGTGCGGACTTGAGCAGCACCAGCTCGCTTGCCCCGAGCCTGTGGGCCACGTGGGCCGCGATCGAATCGCTGGTCACTTGCCACGACTGAGGTAGCGCCTGCGCCCCGTCGGCAGCGGCCTGGCCGCTGCCCGATTGGTTGCCGGGCTGGTCGAGAGCTTCGCAGACGTCGAGAATTTGCAGCGCGGCCCCGGGCCGGCGGTCGATCTGGCAAAGGTTCGTGCGGAGTTGCGATCCGGCGAAGATGCGCCTCTGCCAGTGCCGCCGTCAGCCCCATCGCTTGCAGGCACAGCTGATGCGAGGCGATTTCTCCCAGGGCGTGCGTGCGATCGGCGGCGCGGATGGCGTCGGCCAGCGCGCCGCCGCCGACGACCATCACGTTGGCCAGCCGGTCTTGCCTGCCGAGCCAATGGCGGAAACGCCCGGCCAGGTCCGGCAGATCGAACAAACTACCCCCCAGTTTCAGCACCCGAAGGCTCATCGCGGCCCCTCGCGTGCCAGCACCGCCAAGGCATGTGCGGCCGCGGCACGCGACAGCTCTGGGCCTAGTTCCGCGCTCAGCGATACGATTTTGGCCGAGACGCCCAAGCTGCTCGAGCACCTGGCGAGCCAGGAACTCGCCGCGCCCGGAAATGACCACCGTCGTCGGCGGGCTGGGAAGCCGCGTCAGCACGTGCTTGCCGAAGGCCGCGATCTTGGCGGCTTGGGCCTTCGCCAGCGCCTCGGCCATGATCAATGCATCGCCTTCGCTGAACATCGTGCGATCGGCGCAGATTTGCCGCGCCAATCGGTCGCGGGCAGCCGCTTTGGTGGCCCCGCGGCGATCGGCCGTATGCAGGCTTTCCGGTTCCTCGGGCAAGTCGCCGAGCGTCAAATAAACATCCCAGGTCGTGGCAAACAGCTCTTGAGCGACAGGGCACTGTCGCGCCCGCCAGGGCACGATGTTGGCAATCGCACAGATTGGGCTGCGCTCGACTCCGCTGTAGATCAGTTCGCCGTTGACGAGCCGGTTGGGATCCGTATGCCCAATTGTCACCGGCTGGCCGTCGACCAGCGGAATGAAGTCGGTCGTCGTCGAGCCGATGTCCAACAGCAGTCCGCAGCCTTTGCGGGCGAAACGGCCGGCGAACTGGGCCAGAGCGTGCCAATTCGATGCCGCAGCCAGCAGCGGTTGCCGTAATGCGGTTTGCGGAGATACCAGCGTTCCGTTGGTAAGGTAGACCCGTGTGTGCCGCTTGTCGGCCGCCGTGGACAGGGCGTGGATGATGAACTCGACGCCTTCGGTCTTGGTTTCGAAGCAGTCGGCCAGCTCGCCGGTCATCGTCGCAGCCAGGTGGTCGACTCCGGGCACGCCCGAGATCATCGCCCGCAGTGCATCGACAAGCTGCCGCGGTTTTTCCCAGAGCGGAAACGGCTCGACCATTGCGAATCGATCGCCGTCGGCCGCTTTCAGGTTTGCTCCGCCGATGTCGAATGCCAGCCACTTCATCGCAGGTCTCGCGGCGCTGTGCCGGCCGGCTCCAGCAGCCGGCCATCGGCAGCGAATTGTACCGCTTCGCGGCCGAACGACAACGCCGCCGGACGGCCTTCGGCCACAGCCAGCAGAGCGGCGGCCAGGTTGCCCTGGGCCAGGGCGCGCAAACCGACGTAGGACGTCGTCAAACGCGGATTGACCTCGATCACGTAATCATCCTTCCCGAACGGATCGGGTCCCAGAACGAGATCGATTCCCAGGTAGCCCAATGCGTCGGGCAAGCAATTCAAAACCCGCGCCGCGAGCCCGGCGGCCCGCTGGTCCAAATCGGCGGCCAGCGGCAATCGTCCGCCCAAATATCGAAACGAGCCGCCCGGACTCAAAATCTGCTCGCAGGCCGGCAGAAACAACGGCTGTTGCGGCCCGCACAGGCAACTAATGCTGGCCGGCAGACCGGGGCAAAATCGCTCGATTCGCCGGCGGTCCACGGATCCGCCCGGGTAGTCCTCGCGCCCGCCGAGGAAGCGAACTCCGAGTGAACCGGCGCCGTCGATCGGTTTGACCACGGCCGGATACTGACAATTCGCCGGCAGGTCGGCCAGCGGCTCGATCACTCGGCCCGCGGGAGTAGGAATTCCATTCCGACCCAGATATTCGGCCGTGCGATGCTTGTCGGCCGTCAGTTCGACGAGCGCCACCGGAGCGCCCAGCAAGCGCCCGCCGGCCTCGATCACCCAGCGGCAGCGGGTCGCCAGCAAGCCTTGAAATTCCGGCGCCACGACGATGGTCCAGTCGGCCCGCGCGGCCGACGCCACCAGCGCGGCTCGCTCCTGGGCCGCGCTGGCCACAGGGGTGACGTCACAGCCAGCGACGGCAAGGGCCGGCGCCCGCACGTCACCAAGCGTCGTGACCGTCGCGTCCGGCAGGGCCGCCAGGTCGGCTAGCAAGGCCCGCAGCATGGCCCGGCCTTCTCGCATCAGACCGGCTGGGGGTAATTCGCCGGGGGCAACGGAATACCAACCGCCTCCTGTGACGAATTCATAGACGAACAAATGCATTTGGCTGGCATGCCTGGCTGGCATATCTCGCCGGCGCGGTCGACTCGCGTGTCAAGGAAAGTTATGCTGATCTGAACGATGAAGCGAAGCTCTGTCAACCAGCGCCCGTCGCTCCGGCCGTTATTGCTAACGAGTGTCGCCAGCGACTTGTCGACTCGAATTTCGGCGGCACGGGCGGTCTTGAAGCCGGTTGCTGTGTTTTTGGTTGCCGTGCTCTTGGCTATGGGGCTCTTGGCTAGCACGACCATCGCGGCCGATGATGGTCGGCGGGCCGTGGATGTGCCGCAATTCGGCGTTTCCGTTCGCGCACCCTTGGCATGGACCCTGATCCAGTGGGCCCAGGACGACCGGGCGTTCGTGTTGCGGCTGCCACAGGAGCACGGATCGCCGCCGGGCAGCGTGTCGTGTCAGTTGGAGTTGTCCGCAGGTACGCTCGGCCAGTGGCGCGAGCAGCAGCTGGCGCTCGATTCGGAGCCCAAACAGCCAAAACTGGTCTCCAAGATCGTCAGCGACGCGATCGAACCGCTCGACGCCGAGCGATTCGAGTCGCTTGCCGGGCAAGACATCCACGAGCGCTGGGTCCGTTTGTGCGAGTCGAGCAGTGCGCAAGGCCGGAAGACCTTCGAACTCGCCTGCCACATGCTGCATGGCGGCATCGTCTATGGATTTACATTGCGGACCGACGAAGAGCACTACGACGCGTATCGGGCCGACTTCGAGGATCTTTGCGCGGCCGCCCGCTTTGGCGAGCCGACACGGGGCCCGGTGCAGCTCGCCGGCGGTTTTTGGTTGCAGCGCGATTTCGGTTTTGCCCTCTGGCTGCCCGCCGGTTTCCAACCCGCTTTTGCCGCTCGTGGCAAGATCCTGCTCTCGGCAGCCCGTCGGGCCGATGAAAAATCGGGATCTGCCGAGTTGCTCGTGG
Source organism: uncultured Planctomycetia bacterium (assembly GCA_963699445.1). Classification (GTDB taxonomy): domain Bacteria; phylum Planctomycetota; class Planctomycetia; order Pirellulales; family PALSA-1355; genus CAWCAX01. Next base: position 66,151 of record CAVOTX010000004.1, on the reverse strand, counting down.
TCGCCTCCGCCGGTCCGCCCTGGGATCTCGACGCACTACGCGCCAAACTACCCGATGAGATTGCCGCCGCCGATGCCAAAGCCCGGGTCGATCGCTGCCAGATCGTGCCTCAAGGCCAGTCGCGGGCCTTGGAAACAGTGGTCTACTCCCGGCGCGGCGGGCAGCCCGTGGTGACCTTTGCCCGCCGGTTTCGCGGCCACGAGCGCAATTACGAGTTGCGGGCCACTTGCCCCGGCGACGAATTGGAGACGCATCTCGAGGGCTGTGCCGGGCCGCCGACAGTTTTCGCGAGGTCGAGCCGAAGAAACCGGGCAGTTTGCTGTGATCGGTCGTTAATCGAGCCCCAGGCTGCGGCGATAGGCTGATAACTGCCGCTGGGTTCCCAGGCGGTCGCTGATTTTGCGCCAGGCTTGAGCGGCCGTATGCAGCGCCTGGCTCGGATTCTGCTCGCCTGCCAAAGCCTGCGCCACCGCCGCGTCGAGCGCGGCCTGGTATTCTTCCCAACCGGCAATGTGCAAGGATTGGACCCAAACGGGCCGGCTCAGCGATTGGCCGGCCACAGTGGCATATTGCCTGGCAACCGCCGCCGGGGCGCCGGCCTCGACCCACTTCTGAGGCGAAGCGGCTTGCGACCGCCGATAGATGCTCGTCGACGGGCTGCTGGCCGAGACCTGAGCGCCCCATTGGGGGCCGCTAAGCCAACTCAGCAGCCGGTAAGCGGCGTCCGCGTTGGCGCTGTCCTTGACGACCGCCCCCAACCGGCCGGCAATCGGCACCAGCGGCAAATGGATTGGCTCATCCGCATGCCGCGTTTCCCAAACGTGCGTGGCGAAATTGTAGCACTGCTGTGCGCCGGGCAGTTCGGCAAAGCCGATCTGCGCCAGCAGCGGGGGCGGCGTTTGCGTCGAGCCGGCAGTGCTCGGCCAGGTGATGCCCATGGCGCACCCGCCGGCAAGCAGCGCGCTGCGCACGCCGGCCGGATCGAGCCGCGGAATTTGCAGCGGATTCGGATCGGCGGCGCTCGGTTTCGCCGCCGCAACCAGTTCTTCGAGCTGCCGCGCACGAACGGCGGTTGGTCGATCAAGGGCTGGAAATCGTCGATGTTGAACAGCGTGGAAAAATTGTCGCGATGTTTCGCGTAGGCGGCTGCCCGGGCCAGCAGTGTCTGACCGGCCCAGCCGGGAGACAGCGGTTCCAGGCTGGCGTGCCAGGCCACGTCGTCGGCCGGCCCCAGTTCGCCGAGCTGCTGGCGGTTCTGAAAAAACCGCACTTCCGCCGCGTACTCCGACCAGTTGGTCGGCGGCTTTCGCTCGAATTTTTCGAACAGGTCGCGGCGGTAGCAAAGCGTCAGCACGGGCGAACCGAAGGGGATGGCGTACGCCCGGCCGCCGTAGGAGGCCTCGCCGACTTGAATCACGGGATAGATGTCGGGCCAATCCAATTCCTGGCCGGCCAGTACCTCCTTGGGCAGCGGCAGAATTCGATCGGACTCGATCAATTCGCCCAGCCGCGCGGCGCGAAAGACGATCGCGTCCGGCTGCAGCCCGGCCAGATCGCCGATTCGGCTTTCGTCCACGTCGCTGACCTCGACCCGCGATCCGTGGCGAGCGTGCCATTCGGCCTTCAGGAGCGCCGCGGCCTGGGCCAATTCCGGATCGCCCAGCACCGCCAGCCGCAGGGTGACGGACGCTGCCGCGGCACCGGGGTCGGACTCGAGCTGCGCTCTTCGCGGCAGCCGGCGCCGGTCGACACCGCCACGAGGGTGCTCAGGGCAACCGTGCGGCAGATGAATTGTGCGGTGCTCTGCATAGGCCTAATCTAGTCGGTCGAAGGGGATGTGATACAAGGGGGTTTACGAAGAACTAACTCGATGGTTCGCAGACGTGCGCGGAACGGGTCCGCCCGGGCCGATGGTTGCGGCCCGCCGGCCCGGCGGGGTACAATCCCGCCGCAACGGGCGAAACACCCCTGATTTTGCCACTTTCTCCAGGTCCAGTGGCGCGCATGAGCATTTTTCTCGGCATCGACATCGGCACCTCGGGCACCAAGACTCTGGCCGTGGGCGAGCAGGGCCAGATTCTGGCCGCCGCCACGGCCGAGTACCCCATTTACCACCCCAAGCCGCTGTGGAGCGAACAAGACCCCGAAGATTGGTGGCAGGCCACGGTCAAAACCGTGCGGGCCGTGATCAAGAAGGCCAAGCTCAAACCGGCCGACGTCAAAGCCATCGGGCTGTCGGGCCAGATGCACGGTTCGGTGTTCCTCGACAAAAACAATCGTGTGATTCGCAAGGCTCTGCTGTGGAACGATCAACGCACGGCCGCCGAATGCCAGGAGATCGAGCGTCGCGCCGGCGGCCGGGCGGAGTTGATTCGCATGGTGGCCAATCCGGCCCTGACCGGTTTCACGGCACCCAAAATCCTTTGGCTGCGCAACCACGAACCGAAGAATTTTGCCAAAACGGCAAAGGTGCTGCTGCCCAAGGACGACATTCGCCGCCGCTTGACCGGCAACTTCGCCTCGGAAGTCAGCGACGCCAGCGGCATGCTGCTGTTGGACGTGGCCAATCGCCGCTGGTCGACCGAATTGCTCTCGAAATTGGAACTCGACCGCAGTCTGCTGGGTGACTTGTACGAATCGGAAGAAGTGACCGGCAATCTGACTCGTGAGGCGGCCGCCGAGCTCGGCCTGTCGACCGATTGCCTGGTGGTGGGCGGGGCAGGGGACAACGCCGCCGGCGCCGTGGGCAACGGCATCGTTACGACCGGCACGCTGTGGACGTCGATCGGCACGTCGGGCGTGATGTTCGCCCACAGCGACACGGTTCAAGTCGACCCGCTCGGCCGGCTGCACACGTTCTGCCACGCGGTCCGCGGCAAGTGGCATTTGATGGGCGTCAATCTTTCGGCGGGCGGCTGCCTGCAATGGTTCCGCAACCAGCTCTGCCAGGCCGAAATGGCGGCGGCAAAGAAATCGAAGAAAGAGCCCTACGACCTCTTGACCGACGAAGCCGCGGCGATCGCCCCGGGCAGCCAAGGGCTGTTCTTCCTGCCCTATCTCTCGGGCGAGCGCACGCCGCATGCCGATCCGGTCGCCAGGGCCTGCTTTATCGGACTGACCTTGGCGCACAGTCGCGGACACATGGTCCGTGCGGTGCTGGAGGGGGTGACGTATGCGCTGCGCGACAGTCTGGCGATCGTCAATCAATTGGGCGTGCCGGTCCGGCAAATTCGCGCCTCCGGCGGCGGTGCCCGCAGCCCGCTCTGGCGGCAGATCCAGGCCGACGTGCTGGGGCACAAAGTCGTGAGCCTCAAGGCTGAAGAGGGGCCGGCCTATGGCGTTGCTTTGCTTGCGGCCGTTGGGGCTGGAACCTTCAAGAGCGTGGAAGAAGCCTGCGCGGCGACGATCCGGGTGGCCACGACGACGGCGCCCAAGGCCAAGGCTCGCGGCGTTTATGATGCGGCATTTCCGGTTTATCAGGACTTGTATCAATCGCTCAAGGACGATTTTCAGCGGATCGCGGCGCTGGCCGGCAAATAGCCTGGCGGCGCGAAACCCGGCCGGCAAATTCACAGGTATTGCCACAGGCGTGGCTTCGTTCAACCCCGTTTCAGCTTCCAGCGAGCCGCACTCCAAGCGGCCAAGGATATGAGTGATGGCCTCAGCATGCGATATCGGCCTGGTGGGCCTGGCGGTGATGGGCGAGAACCTGGCGCTGAACATCGAGAGCCGCGGTTATCGCGTGGCCGTGTTCAATCGCACGACCAGCGTGGTCGATCATTTCATGGCCGGCCGTGCCGCCGGCAAGAACTTCGTCGGCTGCCACAGTGTCGAGGAGCTGGTCAAATCGCTGGCCAGGCCGCGCAAGGTCATGCTGATGATCAAAGCCGGACCGGCCGTCGACGCGCTCATCGAACAGCTCATCCCGCTCTTGTCGCCAGGCGACATCCTGATCGACGGCGGCAACACCCACTATCTCGATACGGAGCGGCGGACCAAGTACGTCGAATCCAAGGGCCTGCTGTTCGTGGGCAGCGGCGTGTCGGGGGGCGAAGAGGTGCGCTCAAGGGCCCCAGCCTGATGCCGGGCGGTTCGGAGGCGGCCTGGCCGGCGATCAAGCCGATCTTTCAAGCCATCGCGGCCAAAGTCGGGCCCAAGGCCGACATACCTTGTTGCGAATGGGTCGGCCCGCGCGGCGCCGGACATTACGTCAAGATGGTCCACAACGGCATCGAGTACGGCGACATGCAGTTGATCTGCGAAGCCTACAACGTGCTCAAGCAAGCGCTCAACCTGTCGAACGAAGAGCTCTACGGCGTTTTCGACAACTGGAACCGCGGCGAGTTGGACAGCTACTTGATCGAGATCACGCGCGACATCTTCAGCGCCCGCGATCCTGAGAGCGGTCAGTACCTGGTCGATCTGATCAAAGACACGGCCGGCGCCAAGGGGACCGGCAAATGGATGAGCCAGTTGGCGCTCGACTTGGGCGTGCCGAGCACGCTGGTCACCGAGGCGGTGTATGCTCGTTCGCTCTCCGCCATGAAAGACGCCCGGGTGCATGCCAGCCGGGTCTTGTCGGGCCCGACGACGCGATTCCAGGGAGACCGCGTGGAATTCATCGCGGCGGTGCGCGATGCGCTGTACGCTTCGAAGATCTGCAGCTATGCCCAGGGTTTCGTGCAGCTTGCCGCCGCGGCCCAGGAGAACGCCTGGCCGCTTAATTTCGGCGACATCGCCATGCTGTGGCGTGGCGGGTGCATCATCCGCGCGCGGTTCCTGGACCGCATCAAAGAGGCGTTCGACGCCAACGCCAAGCTCGAGAACCTGTTGCTGGCACCGTATTTCACCGCGGAAGTGCATCGTGCCGCAAGCCGCCTGGCGGCGCGTGGTGGTGACCGCCGTCGAACTGGGGATTTGGGTGCCGGCGTTCACCACCGCCCTGGCCTATTTCGACGGCTATCGCCAGCCGCGGCTACCGGCCAATTTGCTGCAAGCCCAGCGCGACTACTTCGGCGCGCACACCTACGAGCGGCTCGACCGGCCGGGCGTGTTTCACAGCGAGTGGATGGAGCTGCGGAAGAAGATCGAGGGGCGAGGGGCTGGGGACTAGGGGCTGGGGACTAGGGAGAAACACGCGGCGGCGCATAACGCCGATGGCGCCGGGAATTGGGCGCGAGCACCGGCTTGAGCCCGTTCAGGTCTCTGAGGGCACTATGCAAATCGAAAGCTACCGCGACTTGAAGGTGTGGCAACTTTCCATTCGCATGATCGGTGACGTTTATGCTCTCACCGCCACGCTGCCGCCTTCGGAGCTTTATGGCCTGACGAGTCAAAGCCGACGAGCCGCGGTTTCCGTCGCGGCGAATATTTCGGAGGGGCATGCACGCGCGTTGACGAAGGAGTTCATGCACTTTCTCAGCATCTCCCTCGGTTCGCTCGCCGAATTGGAGACTCTGCTTCTTGTCTCGCAGCACCTTGCCTATTATCAGGCGGCACAATTGGCGCCACTGCTGGCGCAAACGGACGAAATCGGCCGGATGCTTCGCGGTCTGCAAAAGTCGCTTCGTGCAAAGGTCCAGCGCTGAGTAAATCGGCTTTGTCTTTTTTCTCTAGCCCCTAACCCCTAATCCCTAGCCCCTAACCTCTAGCCCCTAACCTCTAACCTCTAGCCCCTAACCTCTAACCTCTAGCCCCTAACCTCTAACCTCTAGCCCCTCTCCTCCCATGCCCCTCTACACCATCTTCGGCGCATCCGGCGACTTGACGAGCCGTAAATTGGTTCCGGCCCTGTACGAACTGTTTCGCAAACAGCGCCTGCCCGAAGGGACGAAAGTGATCGGCTTTTCGCGCACGCAATTCAGCGACGATCAGTGGCGCGCGTCGTTGGCCAAGAGTACGGAAAAATTCGTCGGCAAGAACTTCGATCCGGCCATTTGGCAGCGCTTTGCGGCAAACGTCCACTACCAACCGGGCGACATCGGCAGCGGCGGCGATTTTGTCGCGCTCGCGCGGCGGCTCGAACAGCTCGAAGCCGGGGCCAGTTCGACCCGCGTTTATTACCTGGCCACGGCGCCGCAATTCTACGGGCCGGCCATCGCTCAATTGGGGGCCGCCGGTCTGGCCGACGAGTCGCACGGCATCCGCCGCATCGTGATCGAAAAGCCGTTCGGCACCGACCTGGCCACGGCCCGCCAATTGAATGCCGATGTTCACAAGGTTTTCCAGGAGCAGCAGATCTATCGCATTGATCACTACCTGGGCAAGGAGACCGTGCAGAACATCCTGGTGCTGCGGTTTGCCAATGCCATCCTCGAGCCGATCTGGAACCGCAACTACATCGATCACGTGCAGATCACGGTGGCCGAAGAAGTGGCCGTCGGCCGCCGCGGCGGCTATTACGACCACGCGGGCGTGCTGCGCGACATGTTCCAGAACCATCTGCTGCAACTGTTGATGGTCACGGCTATGGAGCCGCCGGTGCGCTACGAGGCCGAGGCCGTGCGTGACGAAAAGGTCAAGGTGCTGCAGGCCATCGAAGTGCCGTCGGCCGAAATGGTGGCCCAGGATACGGTGCGTGGCCAGTACCGCGGCTACTTGCAGGAGCCCGATGTCGCCCCCGACAGCCAAACAGCCACGTTTGCGGCGCTGCGGCTGGGGATCGACAACTGGCGCTGGCACGGCGTGCCGTTCTATCTGCGCAGCGGCAAAGTCATGTCCTGCCGCACGAGCCAAATCGTGATCCAATTCCACCGCCCTCCGCACATGGTCTTCGATTCGTGCACGAGCCGCACCTGCGACGCCAACCGGCTGGTCATTCAGATCCAGCCGGCCGAAGGCATTCAATTGCAGCCTGCAAACCAAAGTGCCCGACGCCGGCATGACGCTGCGGATGACCGATCTGGACTTCAGCTTTCGCAAGCAGTTCCACAACGATATTCCCGATTCCTATCAACGCTTGCTGCTCGACACGCTGCAAGGAGACGCGAGCCTGTTCGCCCGCTCGGACGAGGTGGAAGCGGCCTGGACGATCATCGACCCGATCCTGGCCGCCTGGCGCGACGGCAGCCAGCCGGCGCTGGTCAGTTACGAAGCGGGCGGCTGGGGTCCCGACGAAGCGGCGCGGTGGATGGCCGATCAGGGACGGAATTGGTTCGACACCTGCCCGGTGCTGCCGCATTGAGCCGTGCAGAGTGCGCTGCCCGGGGCGGAATTTCCAACCGCCGTGCGCGGAAAATCAGTCCGCAGTGCCGTCGGCGCGTCAGAATGCAAGCATGCAACCGCCTCGATTCACCACGCGCAGTCTCTTGCTGATGACGGCCCTCGTCGCAGTGGCGTTTGGGTCATTCGGGGCCGTGGTGCATGTTCCGGCTTTGCTCGCACCCGGTTTCGCCGCATTTGGCATCTTCTGCATCGGTTGCCGCGATCGGTGTCCCCTTCGGACGGCCCGTCTTATGCGGGTTTGGCTTGATGGGGCTGCTGGTAATCCTGCTCATTTTTCTGACGCCTCAAGTTCATAACTGAGCATCGGCACTCAGCCTTCGTGCCGGGCCAAGATGCGCTGTCGGGGTCATCCGCACGGCCGAACGTTAAGACCGCTGTCATGCCGTTGGTTTTCCTGGCCACCTGAATCCGACGAGTCTGGCGGGCACTTTTTTGCCTTGATGCCAGCTTGCGAGCCGCGCCGGCAGCGAATAAAACAAGAGCTTCGAGGGGGCGGCTGTGAACTCTGCACTTTCGTCAGATCGCCGTCGCCCCGGCTTTCCCCCGTCGATTCCCATCCCAATTTGCCGCCGCAGCCGGAGTATCAATCCAGCCATGGTTACGTTGACGCCTGTGAAGAAGGACAATGTTGGCACTTCGCTGTCGCGGCGCTCGACGCCGGCGCCGGCCTGTTGCGTTTGACCCCCACCTGGGTTCCGCGCAGCTTCCTGCACCCGGGCAAGCGGATCAAGCTGGCCCCGACCGACTGGTACGCCTACGGGGCCCATCGCGGCGGTATCGACGAGCGCTGGTTCGCCAGCACGACCGAAGCGGCCAACGACAACCGCACGCCCGACGAGGGTTTGAGCTACGTCACGGTCGAAGGCCAGCGGTTCACGCTGCTCGACGCCGTGGCCGAGGCCGGTCCGCGGCTGATCGGCAAAAAGATCTGGGACAAATACAAACGCTGGCCGGTCTACTCGAAATTCTTCGACAACATGGGACCGATCCCGCACCACATGCACCAGACCATGAAGGACGCGGCGCTGGTCGGCCAGCAGGGCAAGCCCGAGAGCTACTATTTCCCGCCGCAGTACAACAACGTCGACAACAATTTCGCCTACACGTTCATGGGGTTGGAGCCGGGCACGACGAAAGCCCAGCTTCGCAAGTGCCTGGAAGATTGGCACAAGGGGGACAACGGCATTCTCGACCTGTCCCGGGCCTACCGGCTGAAGCGCGGCACGGGCTGGCTGATTCCGCCCGGCGTGCTGCACGCGCCCGGCTCGCTGTGTACCTATGAGCCGCAATGGGGCTCGGACGTGTTCGGCATGTATCAGTCGCTCGTCGAGGGGCGCGAAGTGCCCTGGGCGCTGTTGGTCAAGGACATGCCCAAGGAGAAACATCAGGACCTGGATTTCATCATCGGCGAACTGGACTGGGATAAGAACGTCGACACCCACTTCAAGGACCATAACTACCTGGAGCCGATCGTCGATGCGACGCGCAGCACATCCGGCTGCACCGACCGCTGGATCGTTTACGGCCGGGTCGACGGCGAGCAGTTGTTCAGCGCCAAGGAGCTGACGCTCGAGCCCGGCGCCAAGTGTACGCTCAAAGATCCGGGCGCCAGCGGCTGGATCACCGTGCAAGGTCGCGGGCGGATGGGCCGGCTGAACTTGCAGACGCCGGCCATGATCCACTTCGGCCAGCCGACCGAGGACGAGGTGTTCATCAGCTACGAGGCCGCCACGGCCGGCGTGGAAATCGAAAATACGGGCAGCGAACCGCTCGTGGGCTTGCGGTACTTCGGGCCCGACACGCACGAGAATCTGCCGAATATCGGTGATTATAAGAGGGGCTAGGGGCTGGGGGCTGGGGACTGGGGACGAGAGAGTAGAGGGTAGAGAGGAATGGCACTAGGTTAAGGAACATCTTCGTCTGTAGGAGGCAACTCCGATCGCCGAATCGCCCTCGTTTGGCCCGCATATCGGCGATCGGAGTCGCCTCCTACAGCCGCTAACCTAGTGCCATTCGAGGGTAGAGAGTAGGGCGGAAGACGAAAGCGGACAGGCTCCGGGTAGGTCGGGCAACTGCCACTCGCAAAAACGCAAATAAGGACCAACTGTGAATCACGTCAACAACTTTCCCAAGCTCCACAACGCGGCCTGGCCGGGCGTGGTGGGCAAAGGGCCCGACAGCGAACCGCCGATCGATCTGGACACCATGCTCGACCTGACGGCCGCTGCCGAAGTCGACGGCGTGAAATTCGACGGCTTCGACCTGTTCCTGTTTGCGCCGCACATCAACATCGATGCCTCGGACGACGAGCTCAAGCAATTGGCCGACAAGGCCCGGCGGCGCAACCTGGTGATCGGTTCGGTGGTCGCACCGGTCTGGCCACCGACCGGCGGCGGCGCGGCGATGGGCAGCGACGAGGAGCGGAAGAAATTTCTCGACCAGGTTCGCAAAGGCTGCCGCATCGCCAGGCGGCTGCGCGAGCTGGGCATTCGGCCCTATGGCGTGGTGCGGATCGACTCGGCCACTGGCGTGGGCGACTGGGCCAAGGGAGATCCGACCGCCAACAGCAAGCGCATCGCCGACACGTTCCGCCAGGCTTGCGACATCGCCCAGGATTTCGGCGAGCGGCTGGCCGCCGAGGGCGAAATCTGCTGGGGCGGGATGCATAGCTGGAAGCGGATGGTGCAACTGCTGGAGCTGGTCGATCGGCCCAAGACGCTCGGTTTCCAGGCCGATATGGCCCACACGCTGCTCTACACGCTGGGCTATAACGCTCCCGAGGACGCGATCCTGCCCCAGGACTTCAATTGGAAAGACACGGCCACGCTGGACGCGGCGCTCAAGACGCTCACCGATGCCCTGCGTCCCTGGACAATCGATTTTCACGTCGCCCAAAACGACGCCACGGTCCACGGCACGGGTTCGCACGACAAGACGGGCCGGCATTGCCTGCCGAACGACCCGAACGCCAAGCTCGACATCGTCAAGGTGGCCGGCTTCTGGCTCCGCGACGCCCAGGGCAACCTGACCAAGAAGTGCCAGCACGTCTGTTGGGACGGCTGCATGTTCCCCAACAAGACAATGCTGGATGGGCAGACCTGGAAGGGCATTCTCGGCGCCATGATCAAAGTCCGCGACGCCCACGGCTGGAAGGCATAACCAAACCATTCCCGCGGGCAATCGCGCCGTGGGCTCAATCTTCTATCGAGGAAATCCACCCCCATGTCCAAACCCTTGAACATCGGCATGATCGGTTACGGCTTCATGGGCCGGACCCATTCCAACGCCTATCGCCAGGTTAACAAGTTCTTCAAGCGCGAGTACCAGCCGGTGCTCAAGGCCTGCTGTGCCCGCAAGGAAGACAAGATCAAGGCTTTTGCCCAGAACTGGGGCTACGAGTCCTACGAGACCGACTGGCGCAAGCTGATCGAGCGCAAAGACATCGACCTGATTGACGTCGGCTCCCCCAACAACACGCACAAAGAGATCGTGCTCGCGGCGGCCAAGGCGGGCAAGATGATCCTCTGCGAAAAGCCGCTGGCCATGAACGTGGCCGAAGGCGAGGAAATGTGCCGCCGCCGTCGAGAAGGCCGGCGTGCCGAACATGGTCTGGTTCAATTACCGCCGCGTGCCGGCCGTGTCGTTGGCCAGGCAACTGGTCGACGAAGGCCGGATCGGCAAGCCGTTCCACTACCGGGCCACCTACTTGCAAGACTGGACCATCGCCGCCGATGTGCCGCAAGGGGGCGCCGCTTTGTGGCGCTTGGACGTCGACGTCGCCGGCTCGGGCGTCACCGGCGACCTGCTGGCCCACTCAATCGACACGGCCGAATGGCTCAACGGACCGATCGCCCGCGTGACGGCCGCCACCGAGACGTTCGTCAAAGAGCGCGTGCACGCCGAAACCGGCAAAGCGCAGCCGGTGGGCATCGATGACGCCTGCATGTTTCTGGCCGTATTCAAGAACGGTTCGATGGGCACGTTCGAGAGCACGCGCTACGCCCGTGGCCGCAAGAATTACAATACTTTCGAACTCAACGGCGAGGCGGGGAGCGTGTTCTTCGACCTGGAAGATCCGCAGTATTTGCAATATTTCAAGTACAACGATCCCAAGACCGGTGCAAAGATCGAAAGCCATCTGACCGGCTGGCAAAAGGTTCACGTGACGAACCCCGAGCACCCGTATATGAAAAACTGGTGGGTGCCCGGCTGCACGATCGGCTACGAGCACACGTTTACCAACGCCCTGGCCGACTTTTTGGAAGGCTTGGAGACGGGCAAGAAGGTGCAGCCCGACATGCGTTCCGGCCTGCGCACGCAAAAGGTTTGCGACGCCGTATTGCAGAGCGCGAAGACCGGCAAATGGGTCGAAATCGCCTGAGCGGGCGATGTCAGCCCCGGGGGCCATTGTCCGCGGCGATTGCCATGAACTATTTCGCCCATGGACGCGATTTCGTCGACGATCCGTACCTGCTGGCCGGCACCGCGGTGCCGGACTGGCTCAGCGTGGTCGATCGGCGGTGCCGCGTGCGGAGTCGGTTCGCCACGCCCTTGGCGGACGATGCCGATCCGCAAGTCGCTGCGGTGGCCAAGGGCATTCTGCGGCATCTGGGGGACGACGATTGGTTTCATGCGGCGCCGGCTTTTGCCGAATTGTCCTGGGAACTGAGCCGCCTTGTACGCGATCGGCTGCCGCCGGACGAGAGCTTTCGCCCACATTTTCTGGGGCATATCCTGGTCGAGATGCTGCTCGATGCGGCCCTGATCGCCGACGAGCCCACGCGGCTGCAGGCCTATTATGCGGCGCTCGATGCGGTCGATGGCGCGGTCGTGCAGACCGCCGTCAATCGCATTGCCCGGGTGCCGGTGGAACACCTGGCGGCCTTCGTGGCCCTGTTTTCGCGCGAGCGGTTCTTGTGGGATTATCTCGACGATGGCAAACTGCTGGTGCGGCTCAACCAGGTCATGCGACGGGTCAAGCTGCCGGCGCTGCCGTCCGATTTTCGCGAACTGTTGCCGCACGCCCGGCGATTGGTTGTCGAGCGGCAGGCGGAGCTGCTAAGTCCGGCTGGAGTTTAGGGTCCACGCGTAATCTTCGTTCTTCATCCTTCGTGGCGTGAGTCACGGACTGTAGGAGTCCCCAGAACATGAAATTCGGCATGAACCTGCTGTTGTGGTCCGGCGATCTGAACGACAGCCTGCAGCACGTATTGGAATGCCTGCGCAAGATGGGCTACGACGGCGTCGAGATTCCGATGTTCGACTACGACGTCAAGAAGTACATGCACTGGGGCAAGCGGCTCGACGATCTGGGTTTGGAGCGTACCGCGGTCACGATTCGCACCGCCGCCGACAATCCGATCAGCCCCGACCCCACGGTCCGGGCCCTGGGTGTCGAGAACACGAAGAAGACGCTCGATAACTGCCATGCCCTGGGCGCCAAGACGCTGTGCGGTCCCTATCATTCGGCGCTGGGCGAATTCAGCGGCAAGGGGCCGACGCCCGACGAATGGAAGTGGGGAGTGGCCAGCATGCGGCAAGTGGCCGAGCACGCGGCCCAGGCGGACGTCGTGTTGGGTGTGGAATATCTCAACCGCTTCGAGACCTACTTGCTCAACACGGCGGCCGACACCGTGCGTTTCGTGCGCGACGTGGAGCATCCGAACTTCCGCATGATGTACGACACGTTCCACGCCAATATCGAAGAAAAGAGCATTCCCGACGCGATCCGGGCCTGCAAGGACTATACGGTTCACGTCCACATTTCAGAGAACGATCGCAGCACTCCCGGCAGCGGCCACGTGGATTGGGCTGCAACGTTCGATACGCTCAAAGAAACCGGTTATCAAGGCTGGATGGTCATCGAGGCATTTGGCCTGGCCTTGCCGGAAATCGCCGCAGCCACGAAGATCTGGCGGCGGATGTACAAGACCGAGGAGCAATTGGCTCGCGAAGGGTTGGCCTTCATGAAGCGCGAGACGGCCCAGCGCGGAATGAAATAGGCAGCGGCCCCCCACGCCGCCATCGTTGGACGGATGCGACGGACTGCCATGTCGGCCAAATCGAACCAACCCGCGCCGGACGATTCGTTCGGCCTGGCCGCATTTCGCCAGGCTCCCGAGGACGCAGGCCTGTCGCTCGACCAACTGAGCGCGGCCTTCGCCGAGATGCTCTCGACCGGCGATGAGCCCTACGCGCCGATGAACCGGCCGACGGCGCGGACGACTCCCCAGCGGCGTCTGGGGCCGAATCGGCCCACGGCGCCGCCGCACCGGACGATGCCTGCGAGGTCACGCCGCGCACGATTCTCGAAGCGATGCTGTTCGTCGGCGGGGCCGGCAATCAGCCGCTGACCAGCGGGCAAGTTGCCCGGCTGATGCGCGGCGTGCGGACTTCCGAGATCGATGCCCTGGTGCGGCAGCTCAATGCCGACTACCAGGCCCGGCGCTGCCCTTATACCATCGCCGCCGAAGGCGCCGGTTACCGGCTGCGTCTTGGCGAGGAGTATGCCGCGGTTGCGAGACAAGTTTTACGGCAAGGCTCGGCAGGCCCGGCTATCGCAAGCCGCGATCGAAGTGCTTTCGCTGGTGGCCTACAACGAGCCGCTCACCGCCGACGAAGTGAACCAACTGCGGGGAACGCCAAGCGGCCCGATCCTGGCACAGCTCGTCCGCCGGCAACTGCTGCGGATCGAGGCCCCCGCCGGCCGCGGCGAGCGTCGACAATTTCTGACCACGACCCGCTTCTTGGAGTTGTTCGGACTGGCCAGCCTGGCCGACTTGCCGAGCAGCCCTGACCTGGAGCGCTATTGATGTGGGCTGCGCAAGTGGACAAAACGTGCTAGCAACCGGTCGGGCGGCCCCGCCCCGGGCGGATTCTTTGGGCTGCTAAATGGGGCCTAAGTCCAGGTGGTTGTGTGCTTTGCGAGGCCACGGCAGGAACCTGCGCAGGCGCTTTGGCGACGTGTTGTTAGAATGGTGTGCGGCTGATGTGCCGCGCGTATCCAGCGGCACTTTGATCCGGCGACCGTCTCCGTTATTTGGGACGCTGCTGCCGTCATCGAAACGATTGCCGGCGGATCAGCAGGCCGGCCAGCATCATCCGGGCGTCGCTCGCGCACGTGGTAGACAACCTCGAGAGTTCGCTGTCAGCCTCGTCATTGGCCGCTCGGTGGCAAGCCGCCGCCCCGGTGATCGCTCCGTCGCTATTGCTCTGCGACTTCGGTCATTTGGCCGACGAAGTGCGCAGGCTCGAGGCGGCCGCGGTCGGTTCGCTGCATTTGGACGTCATGGACGGGCATTTTGTCCCCAACCTGACCTACGGCCTGCTGATCCTCGAGGCCGTGCGGCGGCTGACGAAGCTGCCGATCGAAGTCCATCTGATGATTTCCGAGCCGGAGCGCTATGCCGAGCAATACTGCCAGGCGGGTGCCAACCTGGTGACCATTCACTGCGAGGCGACCGGTAATCCTCGGCCGCTGCTCGGGCGGATCCGCGCGGCCGGTTGCCTGGCCGGATTGGCCCTCAATCCCGAAACTCCGCTCAGCGAAATCGAAGATTGCCTCGACGTCTGCGACGTGGTCCTGACGATGAGCGTGCATCCGGGCTTTGGCGGGCAGAAGTTCGAGCCGGTGGCGCTCGACAAGATGCGCCAATTGCGGGCTCGCGTTGGCCCCAAAGTGTTGCTCGAGGTCGACGGCGGGGTTAATTCCACGACGATCGGCCAGTGTGCCCAAGCGGGCGCACAAATTTTTGTGGCCGGCTCGGCAATTTTCGGTCACGACGACTATCCGAGTCGCGTGGACGAACTGTCGGCAGCCGCCAGGTCTCAGGGGAGGACACAAGAGAACATATGGTCCAAATCGTGCTGATTCGTCCGGGTTCAACGGACTACGACGAACAGGGACGGATCCAAGGTACGCTCGATATTCCGCTCAATGCCGAGGGGAGCGCAAAAGTCCAACAGATCGGCGCTGAACTTCAGCAGTTCCAGATCTCAGTCATTTACACCGCGCCCAACCAGGCGGCCTGGCAGACCGGCTCGGCCGTGGCCCAGGCGCTGGGCGCCAAAGTCAAGAAGATCGATCATCTGCAGAATCTCGATCACGGCCTGTGGCAAGGCATGGAGATCGACGAAATTCGCCGCAAGCATCCCAAGGTCTTTCGGCAATGGCAGGAGCAGCCCGAGATCATCTGCCCACCCGAGGGCGAGATGCTTTGCGATGCCCAGCAGCGGGTGAAAACGGCCCTCACCAAGCTGCTCCGCAAGCACAAGCCGGGAACGCTCGGTTTGGTCGTGCCCGAGCCGCTCAACTTGCTCGTCCGCAGTTTTCTCACCGAAACCCCGATTGGCGATTTATGGAAGCTGGGTGAACGTTGCGGCTGCTGGGAGCTGCTGCAGGTGTCGGCCCCGGGCCTTTGTTACCGCGGAGCCCAGGTAAATACGGAAAAAAGCGCGGCGCCGGGTGGCGTCGTGCCGATTGGGTTAAGCTAGATACATCTGAGTTCAATAAGTACCTTGGGCGTTTTCGATGGCCACCAGCGACTCGACCAGCAGCACGCCGCAGACCGGTGCGAAGCGTCCCAAGCGCGGCGTGCCTGAAGGTCTGTGGCAGCGCTGTCCGGGTTGCCAGCAGACGATCTTCCGCAAGGAGGCCGAAAACCGGCTGGGCACTTGCCCCGAGTGCGATTACCACTGGTACGTTCCGGCCCAGGAGCGGATTCGCCAGATGCTCGACGAAGGAACGTTCGAAGAGCTGTTTGCCGAACTCGAACCGACCGACCCCCTGGGCTTCGCCGACAAGAAGCCCTATCACGAGCGGCTGCAAGCCGAACAAGCCCGCACCGGACTGCGCGAAGCGGCCATCGTCGGCACCGGCATGATCCGTGCCCGGCGCGTGGCGTTCGGTGTGACCGACTCGGCCTTCATCATGGGCAGTATGGGAGCGGTGGTCGGCGAGAAATTGACCCGGCTCATCGAACGGGCCACCGCCGACAAGCTGCCGCTGATCATCATCAGCGCATCGGGGGGCGGGGCCCGGATGCACGAAGGCATCCTGTCGCTGATGCAGATGGCCAAGGTCTCGGCGGCGCTGGCCCGCTACGATCAAGCGGGAGGGTTGTTCATCTCGGTGCTGACCAATCCCACGATGGGCGGCGTGGCGGCCAGCTTTGCGTCGCTGGGAGACGTGATCTACGCCGAGCCGAAAGCGCTGATCGGCTTCGCCGGTCCGCGGACCATTCAAGCCACGATCCGGATCGAGCTGCCCAAGGGCTTTCAGACCAGCGAATTCCTGCTGGAGCACGGCTACATCGATCGCATCGTCCGCCGCTCGGAACTCAAGAGCGAGATCGCCCGCACGATCGACTTCTGCGGCAAGTAGCGCCGGCGGCCGGTCACTTCGTCAGCGGCCGCGTGCTGACCTGCTTGAAATAGACCTCCGATCCTTTGGCGTAGTCGTCGTGATTCTGCAAGCCGAAGTAGCCCGACTCGGCCCGCGGACCGCGCTCGGGTTCGTAGTCTTTGGTCCGCTCGGGAATCGCAGCGGTTGCCGGGTCGAAGTCCTGCACTTTGGTGCCATTGATCGTGACCAACACCCGCTGGCCGTCGAGCGTGATCTCCATGGTGTTCCACTCGCCCGCCTTGGCCGGGCTGGCCAGTCGCCTTGGAAAGGGAGTAAATCGCCCCGGTGCGGTGGTAATCGTCCTGCACGTCGCAGATTTGCACCTCGTAGCCGTGGTGCACGCCGTACCAGGCGTCTTTCGGTTTGTCCTCGATCCGAATAAAGACGCCGGCGTTCGATTCCTTGCTGGTCGTCTTGTAGACCACGCGCATCGTGCAGTTGCCGAATTTCTCGCGCGTGTACCAGAGCAGGCCCATGCCCCCTTCGGTGCGGAGCACGCCGTCTTCGAGCACCATCTTGCCGTGTCCGACGTGCTCCCAGCCGTCGAGGCTCTGGCCGTCGAAAATCGTTCGCCAGCCGTCGGCCGCGGCATCTTCGCCGTGCGCGTCCCACGCGAGGAAGGCGAAAAGCGTCAGGGCGACAATCGCGGCGGTTTTCATGGCGGAGATCTCCTTGAGGCGGCTTTGACGGTGGTGAAACGGCCGGACGCCCTTCGATTCTAACGATCCACGTTGGGAAGTTGAACCAGCTGCGCTCGCCCTTGCTTGCTGCCCCGGCGGGATGCGCTTAGATTACCGATAGGCGCTTTCCGGCAGATATCGGCTGCTGCCCTCGCATCGGAAGAACGGTTTGGCATGGGTTTGCTCAGGAGTTTCAAGGCCTTTCTGCAGCCCAAGGTCAACCTGCGCGACCGGTTCGAGTTGCTCCGCGAAGCGATCTCCGGAACCATGTCCAGCTTCTACATGGCCCGCGACCGCAAGTCGGGCGAAATCGTGGGCCTGAAAATCCTCGATCGCAAGAAAACGGCCCAGCTCGAAGCCCGCTTTCCAGGACTGAAAAAACCGCCCGAAGGCGAAATCGCCATGCAGATGAAGCATCCGCACATCGTGCGGACGCTCGAACATGGCGTCTCGACCGACTACGAGCAGTTCCTCGTGATGGAGTTTCTCGACGGCCCGGGGCTCAACTCGCTGATCGTCGGCCGCAGCCCGTTGCTCGACGGCCGGCGCGTTGTCCTGTTGCGGCAAGCGGCCGAGGCCATTGCCGCCGTGCATGCCGCCGGATTCATCCACCGCGACATCTGTCCGCGAAATTTCGTCACCAGCAAAGATCTGACCACCCTCAAGCTGATCGACTTCGGGCTGACGGTCCCGGCCACGGCGCCTTTCATGGCGCCGGGCAACCGCACCGGCACGGCCAATTACATGGCTCCCGAGGTGGTTCGCCGCAAGCCGACGTCGCAGACGCTGGACATCTTTTCGTTCGGAGTGACGGCCTATGAAATGTGCGCTTTCGCTTTGCCCTGGCCCAAGGGCTCCGGCAAAGAGGCGATGGCTCACGACACCGCGGCCCCGACCGACATCCGCCGCTATCGGCCGAACATCCATCCCAAGCTGGCTGCGGCGATCGCCGCCTGCATCGAGCCGGCCCCGCAAAAGCGACCGCAGTCGATCGAAGAGTTCCTGCGATTAATTCACGGCGTGCAGCGGGAAGATCAGGGATGAGCGGCGCGACGGAATTGCGATCGACGAGCAGCGCAATTCGGCAGCGAAAGGAGATAGGGGGATGAGGGAAGGATGAAGGAGGAAGGAGGAAGGTGCCAGGCGGTCCAACGAGTCGTCGGATTTCGCTGTCTGAACTTCGCGTCCGGACGGACGTAGAAATAAACAATTGCCGGCTGTCCAGACTCCCGATTCGAGATGGCTGCCTGGGATCCCACACGGTGGGCTTCGGCAACCGGCGGCCTCGGAAAGCGGCAAAGGGCGGCGGAAAAAGCCGGCTCGGAATCGCCCGGAATTCGCCACGAATTCACGCCGGGGGGAGTGCCATTTGGCGGGAAAATCGCGCATACTGATGACATTGCGGTCGCTGCCCAGGCAACGCCGACCGCCCTTGCCGGACAGGCCCTGGCCTGACAACAACCTTACTCGCCCGCATTCCTTCCTGCTCAGCCCAACCTTAGGAGCTTGAAAACGCATGACCAGCCACGCGAACCCCAACAGCTCGCGCCGCGAGTTCTTGCAGAACACCGGCCGCGTCGCCGCCGCCACGGCCCTGGCCGGCATGATTGTGCCGCGCGTCCACGCGGCCGAAAGCAACACGATCAATGTCGCGCTCATCGGCTGCGGCGGCCGGGGCACCGGGGCCGCGGCCAACGCGCTGTCGGTGGCGAACGGCCCGATCAAGTTGATCGCCATGGCCGATGTGTTTCCGCATCGTCTGGCCGGCAGTTACGGCGGTTTGCAGCAGCAATTCAGCGACAAGATAGACGTTCCCGACGAGCGCAAGTTCATCGGCTTCGACGGCTATCAAAAAGCGATGGACTGCCTCAAGCCGGGAGACATTGCCATCTTTACCACGCCGGTGGCCTTCCGCTGGGTGCATTTCGGCTATGCGATTCAAAAGGGACTGAACGTCTTTATGGAAAAGCCGGTCACGACCGACGGCCCCACGTCGAAGCGGATGCTGGCCCTGGGCGAAGAATCGAAGAAGAAAAACCTGAAAGTCGGTGTCGGCCTGATGTGCCGCCACTGCACGGCGCGCGGCGAATTGTCCAAGCGAATCAAGGACGGCGAGATCGGCGACATCACCTTGCTGCGGGCGTATCGCATGCACGGACCGGTAGGCTCCTGCTTTACCGGTCCCAAGCCCAAAGACGCCAGCGAGCTGCTCTGGCAAATCGAGCGGTTCCACAGCTTCCTCTGGGCCAGCGGCGGATCGTTCAGCGATTTTTACATCCACAACATCGACGAGTGCTGCTGGATGAAGGACGCCTGGCCGGTAAAAGCCCAGGCCCTGGGCGGCCGACACTATCGTGGCGACAATATCGACCAGAACTTCGACAGCTACGCGGTCGAATACACGTTCGGCGATGGAGCCAAGCTGCTGCTCGACGGCCGAAACATGGGCGGCTGCTACGATGAGTTTGCCAGCTACGCCGCACGGCACCAAGGGTTCGGCCGTGATCTCGATTTCGGGGCACTCGCCCGCCAGATGCCGGACCTTCAAGACCCAGAACATCGGCAAGAAAGAAGATCAGGTCTGGGCATTTCCGGGCAACGAGCCGAACCCCTACCAGGTGGAATGGGACGACCTGGTGGCCGCGATCCGGGGCGACAAGCCCTACAACGAGGTGGAACGCGGCGTGCAAGCCAGCGTCGTGACGTCGATGGGTCGCATGGCGGCGCACACCGGTCAGGAGATTACCTACGACCAAATGCTCAATTGTGCCACGAGTTCGCCCCGACGGTCGACAAGCTGACGCTCGAGTCCGCCGCGCCGTTGGTGGCCAACGCCGCAGGGCAAGTATCCCGTGCCGCAGCCGGGCATCACGATCAAGCGGGAATACGCTTGACGCGTGGTTTGATCGGCAGCGCAAAACGCAAAAAGCGCCGAGAGTCCGCTCTCGGCGTTTTGCATTTGCCGATTTTGCCTGAGTCCTTCGT
This sequence comes from uncultured Planctomycetia bacterium, assembly GCA_963699445.1. GTDB lineage: Bacteria > Planctomycetota > Planctomycetia > Pirellulales > PALSA-1355 > CAWCAX01. The sequence goes on along the minus strand of CAVOTX010000004.1, from coordinate 45,859 downwards.
CGCATCTGCGTTTATCTGGCACTCGTAGTCTGCGTTCATCTGCGGCTGTTGTCGGGATGATGGCTCGATCGCCAGCGAGCCGTCCCGCCATTGGATGGCTTCCATCTCTGCGAAGCGGAACCAGACGGTGAGCCGCGGATGAACGCAGATGGACGAGGACGGATGAACGCAGATACACGAAGCCCAAGCAGCCGCATTGTCCCGGATTGGGGTCGACTTGTAGCCGTTCCTCGCGTGATTTCGGTCCCTATCCCACCCGCAGTTTGTCTTTACGAATCTTGAGCCGCTGCCTACCATAGCAGCGAAGGAATCCATGACGTATGGCTGTGCTGCTGCAAATCAAAAACGCGTTCAAAAGAGCTACGGCGACCAGGTGCTGCTCGACGGCGCCGAGGCGACGATCGTCGACGACGTGAAGGTCGGTTTCGTCGGCCGCAACGGCGCCGGCAAGTCCACGCTGCTGCGCATCTTGCTGGGCGACGAAGAGCTCGACCGCGGCGAAGTGATCCGCCATCCCAAGCTGCGGCTGGGCTATCTGCGCCAGCACGATCCGTTTCTGCCGGGCGAAACCGCGCCTCGAATTCCTGATGCGCGACAGCGGCCAGCCCGACTGGAAATGCGGCGAAGTAGCCGGCGAATTCGAGCTGAAGGGCGCCTACCTGGACGGGCCGATAGCCAAACTGTCGGGCGGCTGGCAAACGCGCGTCAAGCTGGCGGCGCTGCTGCTGCACGAGCCCAATCTGCTGCTGCTCGACGAGCCGACGAACTTTCTCGATCTGCGCACGCAGATCCTGCTCGAACACTTCCTGCGGCATTTTCCCGAGGGCTGCCTGATCGTTTCGCACGATCGGGCGTTTCTGGCCGCCACGTGCAGCCACACGCTCGACCTGTCGCGCGGCAAGCTGACGATGTTTCCCGGGCAAGATCGACGCCTTTCTGGAATACCAGATCGAGCGCCGCGAGCACGACGAGCGCACCAACGCCGCCGTGCTGGCCAAACGGCGGCAATTGGAAGAGTTCATCGACAAGAACAAAGCCCGGGCCAGCACCGCCACGCGGGCCCGCTCGAAGAGCAAGCAGCTCGAACGCTTGCAGGTCAAAGAGATCGCCGGCGACGAGCCGACGGCCAACATCCGTGCGCCGATCGTCGAGCCGCGCAAAGGGCCGGCCCTGCGCTGCCGCGACCTGACGATCGGCTATCCGGAGCGCGAGATCGCCAGCGGCATCGATCTGGAGATCGAACACGGCTCGCGGGCGGCGATCGTGGGCGACAACGGCCAGGGCAAGACGACGTTCCTGCGCACGGTCGTCGATTCGCTCCAGCCGCTGCACGGCGAAGTCGCGCTGGGGCTACGGCTGCCAGATCGGCGTTTATGCCCAGCACGTCTACACCAGCCTGCCCGAGCAGCAAACCGTGCTCGATTATCTGGAGTACAACGCCGCCCCGGGCACCAAGAACCAGGCGATTCTCGACCTGGCCGGCTCGCTGCTGTTCCGCGGCGAACAGGTGAAGAAACGCATCTCGGTGCTGTCCGGCGGCGAGCGGGCCCGGCTGTGCCTGGCCGGCTTGCTGCTCAGCCAATACAACGTGCTGGTGCTCGACGAACCGGGCAACCATCTTGGACGTCGACACGGTCGAAGCGCTGGCCGAGGCCCTGTTGGAATACAAGGGCACGGTGATCTTCACCAGCCACGATCGGCACTTCATGAAACGGGTGGCCACCTGCATCATCGAAGTCCGCGACGGCCGCGTGACCAACTATCGGGGCGATTACGAAGCCTATTTGTATTCGGTCAACAAGGAGATCGACGACGGCGAGCGCGAGGCGGCCCGCACCGCGTCGTTGCGGTCCGGCTCGAGCAAGCCCCCGGCGCCAAGTCGCCGGGGGCGGGCCGTCGGGCGGAAAACCGACGGACGCGACCGCCAAGGGGGTCCCACGTTCGGCCCGCCGCGGCGAGCGCGAACTGCGCAAAGAGATGGCCAACCTGGAGCGGACGATCGCCCGGCTCGACGAGCAAAAGCGGCAGGTCAACGGCCAACTGCTGCAATCCACCGATCCGGCCGAAGCCCTGCGCCTGCACAACGAAGTGCAGGCACTCACGACGCAGCTCGCCGACACCGAAGAACGCTGGTGCCGGCTGCAGGAAGAAATCGAACAAGCGGAGTGAACGCGGCGCTCGTCGGCCGGCGTGCCGGCGGAAACCCAGCGTGCCGGCCCGGGCCCCGATCGGGGGCCATGGTGCCGCCAGCGGTCATTTTTCCATTCTTGATTCACTATCCAGACCAATCCATGGGTGCTGCACGCCCGGCGCGGCAATCGGTTACTTTTCTGCAAGCCTGGTTCGGCCGGCTTGATTTCGATTGTTACTCCGGCCGATTTCGCTAGAATGCGCGTGGGGTTAGTGCGGATCTCGGGCCCCTGGCCGCAGAGATGACGACATGGCAGTCCGACTGGTAATCGCAATCGGCATTCTAGCGGCATTCGTGGGCCGAGCTGCCCAGGCCGAGCCATCCGTGATCGAGCGGGGCGTGTCCGATATGCTGCGCTCGGGCCAGCGCGATTCGCAGCGGGTCCTGGCCGACGCCCGCAAGCAGCACGAGAAATTGAGCGCGCTGCCGGATTACGACGCGCGGGCCGAATATGCGTTTGCGGTCGTGCTCATTCGGCAACGCTCTACCGACGAGGCGCTCGCCGCGCTCGACCGGGTGCTGGCCGAGCGCCCCGATCTGCTGCCCGCATGCGCGCGAAAGTCTGGATGCAGATTTCCGCCCACAGGTACGCTGCGGCCGTCGGCAGCATGCGTAGCGCGGCCGTCCGCATGTCCGACAATGGCCAGGAATCGGCCGACGCCGACGAACGGCACCGAAACGGCCCGCTTTTTCGGCCGGATGTTTGACTATCTGGAGAATCGGCCGAGTCTAGGCATTGCCGCCCACGAACTGCGCAAGAGCAAGCAGTTCGTGCAAAGCCGGTTGGGAAACGATCGGGCCCAGTTCTCGGCGGGCGAAGAGACCATGTCGGCCCAGTTCGTCAAATCGAGCGAGCAATTGCAGCAAACCGAGGCGGCGACCACCGCCCATTTTGCCGAGCAGGAGGCCGCCGTCCGTCAGCAGTTGAAAAAGGTCGACAAGGCCGAAGCCGACGTCGATTTCAAGTCCGAGAAACTGCAAACCGACACCAAGGGCAGGCCGACGAGTTGTCGAAGTGCGCCGACGCGATCCAAACAAACTTTGCGCGGCGCAAGCCCAGATCAACTTCCTCGATCTGGCGATTGCCGAGCAGCAAATGCGGATCACGCTGCAAAACGCGGCAATGAAACCGGTCGGCCGCTCTGTCGACGCCGCTGCGCTCGTCGTGGCGACCCAAACACTCAACCAGTTGCAATTCGGACTGCAACAGTTGACCGTTCAGCGTTTGACATTGGCGACGGAGCTCGTTGCACTACAGGGTCAGTTGGCCGACGTCGTCGCTCGTCGCGACTGCGCTGCTGGCCGACGGGGCTCAAGCCGCCGCCGAGTTGAAGTCGAAAGCGAACTTACTGAAACGCAAGGAGAGGGAACTCGGCCGGGCTCAGAAATCGGCCGCCCACGCCCAAGCGGCCCCCGCCTCCAAGACGCGGGCCCTCACCGACCGCCAACAAGCCTTTGCCAGCTACGAGCCGTTCCCATTCGAAGCGGAGAAAACGCGAATTTTGAAATGGTTTGAGCCGTGATCGCCGGCCTGCCCAGGACGGCGCGGCTAATTCGATGGGTCGGGCCGAAAGCCAGGTACCGCAGTGCGACGAGGGGTGGTAATGGAACGAGATTCAGCAAACTCTTCGAACCGGGAGAATCCATCATGACGTCCGTCGGCAGTTGCAGGGTCGCGCGATCGGTTGGCGCAGCGGCGCTCGGGATCGGCTTGGCACTCGTTTCTCAGGCCGACTTCGCGGCCGCGGAGGAGAAAGCGTCACGGCCCGTCGCAGCTTCCGCCGGCAGCGGGCCGGCGGCTGGACGGCTCGTGTCCCGGGCCATCGAGGCCGAAGTGCAAGCCAACTCGTCCCGCCGGGCCGAATTGCTCGATCAGGCCCTCGTCGAGTCGCCCGATTTTGCCCCGGCCCGCTGGCAATCCGGGCAAGTCCGTTACGGCACAGATTGGCTGACGCCCGAGGCGGCCGCGGCCCGAGCCGCGAAAGACGAGTTGCTCGCCGAGTACCGCGAGTTGCGATCCCGCTACGGCGACAGCAAGGACGCCCAGTTGGTGTTGGCCCGCTGGTGCCAAAAGCATGGGCTGACTGACGAACTGCGTGGCGCACGTCACGCGGTTGCTGGACCTGTCGCCTGGCGATCCGGAGGCGATCAAGCTGATGGGCCTTACCTGGCACGAAGGGATGCTGCTGACTCCGGCCGAACTGGCCGAGCGTAAAGCCGCGGCCGAGCGCAGCAAGCAAATGTTCAAGGTCTGGCAGCCGCGGCTGGTCGAACTGCGGCAGCGTCTGGAGGGAACCCTGCGCCGGCGACCAGTCGGCGGCCATGCGCGAACTGCGCGAGGTTCGCGATCCCGACGCGATCGAGGCCCTGGAATCCGTCTTCAAAGGCCGCCCGGCAATGGCCGAAGAGGTGCTGCGGGTGATCGGTCAGATGCCGGGTGCAAAAGCGACTTTTGTCTTGCTCCGCGCGGCCATGCTCTCGCAGCGCCTGGAAACGCGGCTGGTTGCCTGTGAGCAGCTGCGCAATCGCCCGCAGTATGCCTACGTCCCCTTCTTGATGAGCGCGCTTTCCTCGCCGCTGGAAGCCCGGCTCGAAGCCGATCGCGACGCGGACGGCGTCCATTTCCGGCAAATCGTCCGCCGCGAGGGGGCCAGTTCCGCCGTCGAGCACACTCTGCAGACCAACGTCACCACGCTCGTGCCCAACGCCAATTTGGGCCTGATCATCGGCGCGGCGTACAACGAAACCTTGCTCGAGCGCGCAGGACAATGCCAACGCAATCGCCAAGGCCAATCGCAAGATCGCCCATTTCAACGAATCGATCTACTGGATCCTTGGGAATACGACCGGGCAGTTCCTGCCTCCCAAGCCGCAGGCCTGGTGGGACTGGTGGCACGACTACAATGAATTGGCCGACAACCCCAAGGAAACTCTTGCCACGTTGGACAACCAGAACGTCGACGTGCCCTACATGCCCTATGCGCCGATGCTGTCGGGGTGGTCGATGAGCAGTCCGCCGCAGGGGGGGCATATGGCCTGCTTCGCCCCGGGCACTCCGGTGTGGACGTTGACGGGCCCGCTGGTGATCGAGCAAATTCGCGTGGGCGATCGCGTGTTGGCGCAGAATCCCGCCTCCGGCGAACTGGCCTACAAGCCCGTTTTGCAAACCACCGTCGGCCAGCAGGAGATGATCGCCATCGGCACGGCCGAGGGCGAAATCGTGGCCACCCTGGGGCACGTCTTTTGGGTCTCGGGCGAAGGTTGGCGAATGGCCAAGAATCTCGAAATCGGCGACCGTTTGCACGGCGTATCCGGCTGGGCCGAGATCAAGTCTCTCAAGGAAATTGCCGAAGGCCAAACCCACAACCTGGTGGTGGCCGATTTCCGCACGTTCTTCGTCGGCAAGTCGCGGGTGCTGGTGCATGATTTCACCGTGCGTCAGCCCACCATGGTGCGCGTGCCCGGTCAGGAGGAGCGGTGAAGCGACTTGCCCGCGGAAGTGATGACATGGCAGTCCAAGCGTTTTTCTCGACTCTCATCGGGATCAGCATTCTGACATGGTCTGCCGGCCGGGTCGCCCGGGCTGAGTCGACGGATCTCGAAACGGGCGTGTCTCGCCTGCTGCAACTCGGCGAGACGTATTCGCCCCGGCCTTGACCGACGCCCGCCAGCAGCACGAACTTTTGACCACGCTGCCGGGCTATGACGCCCGGGCGCAATATGCCTTTGCCCTGGTGCTGATCAAGCAGTGCGCGACCGACGAGGCGATCGGCGTGCTCGGCCAGGTTCTGGTGCGCCAGCCCGACTCGCTGCCAGCCTGGCGGGCGAAAGTTTGGGCCGAGATGGCGGCCCGCAAGTACCGCGAAGCGATCGATGACATGCGCGCCGCGGCCGCCGTTATCGAAAAGCAAGGGCCGGATTCCCTGTCGGCGGACACGATCGAAGAACAGCATGCCACGGCCTATTTTTTCGGGCGGGCATTCAGCTTTGTCGAACGCGCTCGGGCCAATGCCCTGTCGGCCGGCGACCTGCGCCGCAGCAAGCAAAACGTGATGAGCAAGCTGGGTGCGCGGCGAGCGGACTTCGTCGAGGGCGAAGAGGCGGTCGCCGAAGATTTCAGCGATGCGGCCGCCGAACTGAAAAAGGTCGAGGCCGCCGACGCGGCCGCCGGCGAGCAGAAGCAACAAGAGCTCAAGCAGCAACTAAAGGCGATCGACACGGCCGGAGCCAAAGTGGAATACGAGTCCGAAAAATTCAAAACGCAGTTGCAGCGGCAGTTGGAAGAATTGGACAGCGAGGGCCAGACCGCTCAGAAAAACATTCTCAAGGCGCAGTTCAATCTGAATACCCTGGACCAGGCGATCGGCATCGCGCAGCAGCAGATCACGATCCAGAACATCGCCGCGCAGCGGCAGCCCGCGGCCGCCGGCCGGCTGATCGCCACGCAAAACAACCTCCAGCGGCTCATCGCCCAGCGACTGCTGGTCACCCAGCAATTGGCGGAATCCAACTTTCAATGGAACGCGATCGTCCTGCGCCGCACCGCCTTGTTGGGCGACGGGGAACAGACCGCCGAGCAATTGCAGGCCCGGTCGAGCCACTTGCGGCGCGAGGAAAAAAAGCTGCAATACGCGGAGAAAATGCGTCCCAAGGGGAGCCAGGTCAGCAGCTCTCAAAGCCGTGCCCTGCGCGACCAAAAACAAGCCTTTCGCACCTACGAGCCGTTTCCGTTCGAGCGCGAAAAACAGCGCGTGCTGACGTGGCTGCAAAATGGATAGGGCACGACCGCGAGGTCTGCCCTGCCAGGCGTTAAACGCGGATCGAGCGGACGAAATGAAACAGCGCCGATAGCGGCGAAACCGAAGTCCATTCACAATTCCGGGAGGGTCGGAAGCATGCGGCGAAACATTCACGGCCCGCGGGGCCTCGTGGCGGCGATTCCCCTGATCGTTCTCTTGGCGGCCTGGTGGCTGGCGCCGGGTGCGCAGCAAGCCTGGTCCGCGGATCCACCGGCCACGGAGAAGCCGCCGCCGGCCGGCGACGCTTCTCCAGCGGCTGCGCCGGGGTCCTTGGTCGCGGCTGGGCAGAATCCCTCTGTGGCGGCTGCGCAGGGTTCCCCAGTCGCGGCTGCGCCGGGCGGAAAACAGCGAGCCGCGCAGCTCGTGGCCGCGGCGCTCGATGCCGAGGCCCAGGCCGAACCGCAGCGCCTCGCCGAACTGCTCCGCCAGGCCTTGGCCGTGGCGACCGATTTTTCGGCCGCCCACTGGCAATTGGGCCAGGTGCGCGTCGATGGCGGCTGGATGAGCATCGACGCCGCGGCCGAACGAGCCCGCCGCGATGAGAACCTGAGCGAATACCGGAAGTTGCGGGCCGAGTTCGGCGACGACGCCGAAGCGCATCTGGTCCTGGCGCGGTGGTGCCAAAAGCGTGGAATGCCGGCGGAAGGCCGGGCGCACGCCGTGCGGTTGCTCGAACTGCGCCTCGACAGCGCCGAGGCGGTCAAGATGCTAGGGCTTTCCTGGCACGAAGGGATGTTGGTCTCCGCCGACCAGCTCGCCCAGCACAAAGCCCGAGCCGAGAAAGCCAAGCAAGCCCTGAAGTACTGGCGGCCCCGGCTGGAAGAGATCCGCCGCAAGATCGAAAGCTCCTCGCCTGGCGATCACCAGGACGGCTTGCACGAGCTCGGCACGATCGCCGACTCTTCGGCCATCGAGGCCCTGGAAGCCGTGTTCAAGAATCGCCGCGAGTATGCGGACGAGCTGGTGCAGGTCGTCGGCAAGATTCCGGGACCCGAGGCCACCGACTGGTTGCTCAGGCAATCGCTGCTGGCGAAACGCGAGGACGTGCGAGCAGCCGCCTGCCGGCAGCTTCGCGACCGGCCGCTGCACGGCTACATTCCCAAGCTGATGGGGGCCCTGTCGACGCCGCTGCAAGCCAAAGTCGACGTCGTGCGCGACGGCGACGATATCCGCTTTCGTCAAACGGTGAAGCGCGCGGCCCGACCGCCAACTACGAAAAGACGATCGAAACCAACGTCACCACGATCGTGCCCAATCCGAACCTGGGCGGCATTGTCGGAGCCGTCTATGCGCAAACCTTCCAGAACAACAAGAAAACCGAAAAATCGCTGGAGTCGACGAATCGCAAGCTGATCGAGTTCAACGAATCGATCTACTGGGTGCTGGATCGCACCACCGACCAGACCCTGCCGCACCAGCCCGAACCTTGGTGGACCTGGTGGCAGGACTACAACCAACTGACCGACACGCCCAAACAAACCATCGCCACCAACATTGTCCAGGCCGTCGACGTGCCCTATGTGCCCTATGTGCCGCCGGAAATGTTGGGCACATCAACCCATCACGGCTGCTTCGCCAAGGGAACCAAAGTCTGGACGCTGACCGGCCCCCTGGCCATCGAAGAGATTCGGGTCGGAGACCGCGTGCTGGCTGAGGATCCGCTGTCCGGCGAGCTGGACTACAAGCCGGTCCTGCAAACCACCACCGGCCATCAGCCGATGATTGCCATCGACGCGGGCGACGAGCGGATCGTCGCCACCAAGGGGCACGTGTTTTGGGTTTCGGGCCTGGGTTGGCGGATGGCCAAGAATCTGAAAGTGGGCGACCGCTTGCACGACGTCTCGGGCTGGGCCGAGATCAAGGCTCTGGGGGATGTCGCTGCCGACGAGACGCACAACCTGGTGGTGGCCGACTTTGGCACGTACTTCGTGGGCGAGTCGCGAATCTTCGTCCACGACATCACGATGCTGCAGCCCACCACGGCGCTGGTGCCGGGGCAAGCGCAGCGATAATACGCCGCCGGTGTGTCGCACAACGTCCCGCTCGCGGCTCCAGCCTGGGTTCGAGCGTAGTCGACCGAACGCGGCCGCTTGCCGCCTATTGCCCCGGCGCGGCCGCTGGAATCAGTTTCTGGTTGCGCATCCACTCGGCGCAGTGCTCCGGCCAGTGCGAACAGGGTTTGTCGCTCGGCCGCAGCCCGAAGCCGTGGCCCCCCGTCGCATAGACGTGCAACTCGGCCGGCACCTTGGCCCGTTGGAGCGCCTGGTACATGACCACGCTGGCGTCCGCCTTGATCGGGTCGTCGCCGGCGTGCGGCCAGGAACATCGGCGGGGTCTTCTCGTTGACCGGCACTTCGGCCACCAACTCGGGCTTGTCCTCCTGCGACAGCCAGGCGGGATAAACCAGGATGGCGAAATCGGGGCGGCAGCTCACTTTGTCCACATCGTCGATCGGGTCGTACGCCCGCTTGTCGGAATTCGTGCAGGTGATGGCCGTCAGGTTGCCGCCGGCGGAAAAGCCGAGCATGCCGATGCGCTTCGGGTCGATGCCCAGCTCGCCGGCCTTGCTCCGCACCAGGCTCACGGCCCGCTGAGCGTCTTGCAGCGGAGCCTCGTAGCGGGGCTTTCCGGCCCGGGCGGGCACCCGGTATTTGTGCACGATGCCGGTCACGCCGATCGAGTTGAGCCAGCGGGCCACTTCTTCCCCTTCCAGATCCCAGGCCAGGATCGAATAGCCGCCGCCCGGATTGATGATCACCGCGGCGCCGGTGTCTTTGTCCTTGTCCGGCCGAAAGAAGGTGAGCGTCGGCTGCGTGACGTTGGACACCCGCGTAATGCCCCCGTCGCTGACCCGCGTCTCCGCGCCGATCTGGCCGGCTTCGCCGGGCTGCCGTGCCGGGCCACACGTCGATCGGCGGCTGCGGGTCGGCAGCAGACAGCGGAGCCAGTGGGAGTAACAGCAGCAGGGCCAGGGCGGTCGAGCATTTGACGAGCATGGCGCGGAATCCTCAACAGAGATTGCCGATGGGGGGATCGTTGCCAAGACGGGCAGTTCGCGGTTTTTAGTATACGCCGGCCGCCGGGCGACACCAAGGCACTGGGTGTCCTGCGCCGAGGGGAGCAAGAATCCGGCGGAACTGGCCCAAGCGGTCGAATCCGCGGAGTGCGCCTAGTCAGTCGTCGACCAGCAGGACATCGGTCGGAATGACCCGGAAGATTTCGTCGATGCTGGTCTCGCCGTGCGCCACTTTGAGCAAGGCGCTTTGCCGGAAGCTGAGCATTTTTTCTTCCAGGGCTTGTTCGTGAACTTCGCGGGCCGAGCGGCCCTCGAAAATCAGATTGCGGATCGCCCGGCTCGCGTTCATCACTTCGAACACGCCGGTGCGACCGGCGTAGCCCAAATTGCCGCAAGCCTGACAACCGCCGGGCGAGCAAATGCGCCATTCCCTCGCCGGGGCCCAGCCAAGGACGCACCTCGGAGAAGAATTCCGGCGTGTCGGATACGTCGTACGCGACCTTGCAATGCGGGCAGAGCGTGCGGACCAGGCGCTGCGCAACGATGCCGCGCAGCGCGACGGAAAGAAAATGCGGATGCACTCCCAATGCTGCGCATGCTCTGCACCACCGCCGCGGCGGTGGCGGCGTGGATCGTGGCAAACACGAGGTGACCGCTATTGGCCGCCCGAACCGTCGTCTCGGCCGTTTCCGCGTCGCGAATCTCGCCGATCATGATCACGTCCGGCGCCTGCCGCAACACGCCCCGCAGCAATTCGTAAAACCCCAATTCGACCGCCGGGTTAACTTGCGACTGCCTCAGGCCGGCGATCGGATACTCGATCGGATCTTCGATCGTATTGATCTTGCGCTCGCCGTTGTTCAGCCGCCGCAGACAAGCGTACAACGTCATCGTTTTGCCGGAGCCGGTCGGGCCCGTCACCAGCACCAGGCCGGCAGAGCTGGAGAGCATCCCTGCGACGTGTTCCTGCTGCCCGTCGGTCAGCCCCAACTTGCCGAGGGTGAACAAGTCGGTGCAGCGGACCAGCAGCCGAATGGTCATGTCCTCGCCGAACAGGGTGGGGATCGTGTTGATTCTCAGATCCACCGGCGGATCGCCGGCGTGCTGGAAGATCCAGCGGCCATCCAGCGGCCGGCGACGCTCGGTCAGGTCGATTCCGGCGGCCGCCTTGATGTATTGCAGGCAGCGTTTGGAGAATTCGCCGGTCAGATGGCTGATCGGTCGCACCATGCCGTGCTGCCGGACCTGGACGCTGGTGGCGCTGGTGTTGCACAGCAAGAACAGGTCGCTGGCCCCGAGGTACACGGCGTACTCGATCAGCCGGGCCACCGCGTTTTCAGGCGTCAGGCTGCTGACGTCCAGCGGTGACAAGCTGCCGGGCCGCGGGCCTGCGGCTTCGAGGGTGGGTGCGCCGGGTGCCTGGGTCATACGCCGGCGGCACTCACCAAAGCGCGGGCATCCGTTTCATCGTCGGCCAAGGTGACGACCTTGTCGAGGCTCAGCAGTTTGAAGATCTGCTCGACGTGCGACGGCAGCGAATGCACCACCATCCGTCCGCCGTGCTTCTTGAACTCTTTGTGCGACTTGATCAACCAGCCGATCGCGGACGAATCGATGAAACTGACGCGGTCCATGCTGAACAGGACGCGCTGCCGATACCAGATGGGCCCCAGAGCCGTTTCGAATGGATTCTGGCCGGCAGACTGAATGTCTTCGCCCGATAGCTTGCCTTCGGCGGCCACCTGAATGAGGCCCTCGTCCTCGACGGAGAGTTGTGAAAACTTCATGGATCCTCCTTGAGCAGTGGCTGCGCACCAATCGCCAAAACGACGGCTGTTCCGGGCGGCCAGCCGATTGCCGGGCCCCCTGTTCGCTGTGGCTGGCGTGATTATGGGAAGTCCGATTCGGCGCTGCAACGGCGGGGCGCTTGCGTGAGGTGTGATTCTTGCAAGCTTTGAGTTAGCCCAGAGGGGACGATCGCGCGCGCGAAACGCGCCCCGTTTCAGGAGCGCACGAAAAAACTTCAGCTTCTGGCCGACCCTCACCCTGCCCTCTCCCTGGAGGGAGAGGAATTGAGTGCCGAAGTTATTTTTCGTTCACTCCATAGCGTGCCTGTCAAACGGCCGCCGGTTGCGGCACGTCGGGCGGGGTGAACTCGAATCCGCGGCTCTGACTGAAGAACCGCAGCGGATTCTCGTACACGACCTGCCGGATCAGGCTCTCCGGATGGCCGCGCAGCCGCATGGCCAGCATGAAGTCGGGCACGGCGGTCGGCTTGGACGGTCCCCAATCGCCGGCCGAATTGACCAGCAGCCGCTCGGGCCCGTAGATCTCGACCATGTCGACCGCGCGCTCCGGAGTACACTTGCTCACCGGATACAGGGTCATTCCGGCCCAGAAGCCGCGGTCGAGCACCTCGCGAATGGTATGTTCCTCGACGTGGTCGACCAGCACTCGGTTGTGGTCGATGCGGCGGTCGTCGCAAAGCATGTCGAGGATCATCCGCGTGCCCTGATACTTGTCTTCCAAATGGGGCGTGTGGATCAGGATCTGCTCGTTGGTCCGCATGGCCAGGTCGAGGTGTTCGAGAAACACGATCGACTCGTTGCGGGTGTTCTTGTTGAGCCCGATCTCGCCGATCCCCAGCACGCCGGGCCGATCGAGAAATTCCGGGATCATGCGAATCACTTCGCGCGACAGGCTGACGTTCTCCGCTTCCTTGGCGTTGATGCACAGCCAGGTGTAGTGCTGCACGCGATACCAGGAGGCCCGCTTGGGCTCGAACTCGGTCAACTGCCGGAAGTAATCGCGAAACCCGTCGACGCTGCCACGATCGAAGCCGGCCCAAAAAGCCGGTTCGCTCATGCCGACGCAACCCATCTTGGCCAGCGTCTCGTAATCGTCGGTGACCCGCGAAACCATGTGGATGTGGGGATCGAAGTAATACATGCATGTCTCGATGGGTGCGTGAGTTCTCAATTGCGGGGGCGCTGAGCGGCCCTGTGGGCCGCGGGCGGCCGACGGCGCGGCGCGGTCAGTGGTTTCCGGCCGCCAGCCCGAATTCGCCGCGCCAAGTGGGTTTGTAATCGCGAGAAAAAATCATCTGAATCTGCTCGGCCCGCTCCGCCTGGCGCGAATCCAGCACGCCCAACGCCTGATGAATGCGATTCAAGCGCGGATCGCCGTCGACCGAGCCATCGTCGGAGCCGCGGGCGCGATCGAGCCGGTCGAGCGCCGCGGCGACTTGCAGCAGCCGGGCACGGATTTCCAAGAACTCGCGATTCAAGATCTCGGCAGCGGTGAGCGGGATCGACATGGGTATGTGTCCGTAGGGCGGGGGGGCCGCATCAATGGGGCGCTACCTTCAGTTTGCGCCGCCGGGAGCGGAAATCAAGCGCCCGCACATTCATGCGCAGCGATCCCAGCGGTTCGACCGCTAAGACCGGTTTACTCGGTATTTCGCCGACCGGCCGAGGGAATTGCCGGCCGGGGGAAGGAACTTGCGCGTGCGGAGGCATTGCGGGCCATGCGCGAGCGCGGAGATTGGCCTGGACTGGGCGGCGGTCCGCGGCCGATTGTCGAAAACGGTAAGCTAAGTTTCTTGAGATGAAAAAATCTAATCCCGCGCAAAGAGCCGGCAAAAGTCGGCTTGTCGAAGACCCTGGACCTGCTCGCCAAAACGCCCAACGAGGCGGCGATCGGGGCCCTGATTCCTGCGCTCGATTCGACCGAGGCGGCGATTCAAGAGGGTGCCCTGCGGGCGATTCTCGACCGTCGCAGCCCGACCGGCCAGCGCGAAGTGCTGCGGCGTTTGCACGTCGTCGACGATTCCTGGCGGCAGATCATCGACGAGCGGCGGGGACGGATGACACACGCCCTGCGCGATGCGGTCTTGAGCACCGACTTGCAAATGTGCCGCAACGGCTGCCAGGCGATCTTGTGGTTTCACGAGTACGACCTGGTGCCGGCCTTGATCACCGCGGCCGAGGACGAAAGCCATCCCAACGCGGACCTGGCCGCCTCGACGCTCGTCGAGCTGGCCGACTTGCTGTACGCGGAACTGGCCGGCCCGCGCGACTACAGCAATCGCCGCGACCCGCAACTCGTGCGGCGTCACTTTACGGCCAGCCTCGAGGGCTCGCTACTGCGATTCATGAAGCATTCGCGGCGCGAGGTGGTCGGCGCGTTCCTGGTCATGGCCGGACGCGACAACGCCGTGCTGAAACAGATTCTGCAGGACCCGCACAATGCCGCTTACCTGCCGCTGGTGGACGAGCTGCTTCACAACGCGCGGGGCGGAGTCGTGCGATTGCTCTTGAGCTTTCTCGACGACCCCCATGCCCCCTCGTCGGCGCTCGCGGTGCTGGCGCGGCGCGGCGACTTGAAATTCGTTCAGCATTTGCTTCGCAAGATCGGCTTCGAACCGTCGGCGGCGGCGGCCCAGAACTTGAAACGCCTGGACAACATCGCCTGGGTGCGTCACGACGACCAGTTGATCAACAGCCTGGACGAGGCCGAACAGCACAGCCTGGTGCAAATGGTGATGGCCTCGGGCATCAAGCGGCTGGACGTCTTCAAGACGATCGAACATCTGCTGCGCTACGGCAAGCCCGGCGGACGCCGCGCGGCTGCCCAGGCGCTGGCCAGGTTCAACGGGGCCGAAGCCAACGCGCTGGCGGTCGAGGCCTTGGAAGACACCGATCCGCAGGTGCAGGCCGCGATCCTGGCCCAGGTGCGGCAGCGCGGAATTCCCGGGGCCTTGTTGCGGCTGGTCGAGTTTTCCAACAGCCCTCACGAGATCGTCCGTCAGGCCGCCCGCGATAGCCTGGGCGAATTCAGCTTCGACCGTTTCCTGGCCGCCTTCGACATGCTGGACGACCAGGTGCGTCAATCGACGGGCGTGCTGGTACGCAAGATCAACCCCGAGGCCATACCCGGTTTGATCGAGGAAATGCAATCGCGCAGTCGCACACGGCGGCTGCGGGCGGTGGGCGTGGCCATTTCGATGGGAGCGATCGGCGACATCGAAGCGGCGATCATCGACCTGTTGTCGGACGACGACCATGTGATCCGCAGCGAGGCGGTCAGAGCCTTGGGTTACTCCAACACGCCCACCAGCCGGCAGGCGCTGCGCGAAGCACTGCTCGATCGGAGCATCGTGGTACAAGAAAGCGCGGACCGCAGTCCTGCGCCAGCTCGGCGCCGAGGGACCGGCACTCGAATCTCTCGCGGAGCAGGCCCAATGATTCTGCTGGGCGAACTCGGACTCTTGGCCCACGCAGCGTGCTGCGGGACATGGGCAGCGGTTTCCGCGAAAAGCGCGAGCATTTCGACGCCACGGACCTGTTCTTTTGGTTCTTGATCGTCGTGGGCATCTTCGTGGCGCTGGGCGTGCTGGCCCGCATCTTGGGCCGCCACGACAAGCACCGGCTCTTCAACAGCTCTCGGGCTCTGTTCCGCAGCTTGTGCCGCGCGCACGATCTCGATCGCGCCGCTCGGCGTCTGCTGGTCCGAATCGCGCGGGCCCAAGGCCTGAGCCCGCCGGCGCGGCTGTTTCTGGAACCGGCGTGTTTCGAGCCGGAGCAATTGGGTCCGGCGTTTCAGTCTCGGGAAGCCGAGATCCGACGGCTGGCGAAAAAGCTGTTCGCCCAGGGCGAAACTCCGCCGGCGGCCAAACCGGGCGGGCGGTAGAGCGCGTCACCGCAGTCGATCCCACCGGCCGGAAGCCGGTGGACCGA
Source organism: uncultured Planctomycetia bacterium (assembly GCA_963699445.1). GTDB lineage: Bacteria > Planctomycetota > Planctomycetia > Pirellulales > PALSA-1355 > CAWCAX01. The sequence goes on along the minus strand of CAVOTX010000004.1, from coordinate 30,115 downwards.
ACACGCAAGTCGGCGCGTGCCCTGTGGCCGATCAATAGGCCGACTTGGCGCCCTGGGTCGGTGTGCTGCGCGTCTTCTTGATCATGTTATTGCTGCTCTTGCGCTGCACTTCCTCGGGTGCCCGGGGCTTGAAGTCCGACCCCTTGGAGTCGGCCCCCAGCGGAATCGTTCGCTCCTTGGCCTTGTAGCCGAGGTATTCGATCAACTCGGGCACGGAGATGGTCTTGATCGGCAGCGAATCGCACTCTTTGATCAGAGCCGAGTAGTTCTTGAGCAGCTCGGTATTGGTGCTCTTGTCTGTGGGACGCTCGCCCAGCACGAGATAATGGGTTTCGACCGACAAGTTGCCGGTGCGGGTGCCGTCGTCGTTCACCTCAGCGTCGATGATGCCGCCGTTGAGCGTGATAATGTCGCGGATCTTTTGCCGGTCGCTGAGGCCGTCCTTATCCATGTCCATGAAACCGACCAGCGCGAAATGTTCGGAGCGGCCGGGCTGCCAGGCAGCCGAGAAGATACTGTCGCCGGGCATGATCGGGTCCGACGGACTGTCGTCGATGATGCGGGCTTCGGACAGGTGACGATCGAGCACGCGCGTGACTTCCACGCTCCCCTTCTTGTCCGCCTTGAGCGGGTTGTTCTCGTCGGGGCCGATCACGGCGAACGAAATCTGCCGCCGCAGTCCGTCGTCCGCGCCCAGGTTGAGCCAGACGACGCGGGCCCGCTGGTTGACCCAGGTGACCTTGCCGTCGGCATATTCTGTGGAGAGTTCGGCTTGCTTGTCCTTTTTCACGAGGGCTTCGTTGGTTTTGATCGAGGTGGTCAGGCGGCCGGCAATGACCTCTAGATCCTTGGCGGACTTGATGGCCAGGTCGTCGAACTCCTTGCGTTTTTCTTCGAGCTGCTTGGCGATCTTGGTGTCGGCCTCCTTGAGCGTGTTGCGGTCCTTATTGAACTTGTCGCGTTCCAGGGCCGCGTCCTGCTTGTTCTTATCTTCGCTTTGCTGGTAGGTCGCCAGTTCGGCCACCTTCACTGTCTCGTCTTTCTTGGCTTTGGCCAACAGCTCCTGTTCGCGCAGGCCGGCGTCGATCAAGATTTCGTTCTTCTTCTTGAGCTGTTTGTCCAAATCCGCCACGACGAATCGGTAATGCTGGTTGGACTCGGGATAAGTCTTGGCGTACTTCTCCATGTCCTTCTTGAATTCCGTTTCCATGGGGCCCACTTCGTCGCGCGTGCCGAAGTTCATCATTCGTTTGACTTTCTCCAAATCCTCGACGGCCTTCTTTTGCTCGGCCTCGGATTTCTTCGCGTGGCTGGCTTCGCCCTGGGACTTCTTTTGCTCGTTCTTGAACTGATCGAAAAACCAGAACGACGTGACGCCCAAACTGATCGTCAAAACGACGAAAATAATCAGGGCGATCTGCATTCCTTGGTGTTCGCGCGCGGCCATCTTCGTGCTCCTTAATCATGCGCCGCCATGCCGGGTGCCTAGGGGCCGGCAGGGCTTGGGCGCTACGGACGAGTCTGTTCCCTCAAAACGGTCGTTCGACGGGCCGGAAGCAGCACTGCCACCCGCACTCCCCCAAAGGGGCTTTTGCGCGAGTTCGACGGTACGATTCGACAGGAGAAAATCCGGACCGAAAGAAAGGCAAATGCGGCCAACCGAACGACCGACCCTCATTGTAGTTAGGCCGCTTGCGCGGTGTCAAATAATTTGCCCCGCCGGGCGGGCCGCGCCGTTGCCAGGGCAACTGGAACAATCCCACCTGGCGAGAGCGGCGCGATGGCTCGTCTCGCTCCATTTCCGGGGCTTTGCGCCCGGGAAGTGCCGTAAACGTCGCCGGATAAGGCGGATTGGGCAGCGGCGAAAACGTCTTGCGCCCGTGGCGTGTTCCTGCCAAAACGCCTCCGGCGGAATCACCTGCTCGGCAAAGCCGCCCTTTTGGGCCCATTTCAATATGATTCGCGCCGCGGTGATGTTCTCGCGATATTCGATCTTGATGGCCCGCGGCTTGCCGGCCATCGGGAACATCATCTGATCGGTTCCCGGCTTGTCCCATTTGTCGAGCGTCATCTTGCCGTCCAGCCAAATGCGCACGCCGTCGTCATGGTCGACCGTCAGTTGGTATTCGCCCTTGGTGGGCCCGACCAACAAGCCCGACCAACGGACGGAAAACTGATTGGCAGGCATCTCGGGCACGGGACTCGCCTGGCCCCAGTTAAAGTCGATGTTGGGATCGATCCGCGTCAGCACTCGCTCGTTGGCGGCCAATTCGTCTCCGCGGAAATACTCGGCTTTTAGCCCGCGGCCGCCGAGCAGGTCGTCGAGCTTCTTTTCGGCCTTGGCCTTGATGATGCCGCGCAGTCCGACGACCGCGCGGGCGTACCAGAATCTTGCCCGCCGCTCGTAATTGGCACGCTGCTTTTCGTCGGTCTTGGCGAGCGCTTCCCAGGCCTCGGCCAGCTTGAGCTGATCGTCGGAGTTGCCTTGATCGGCGAGCTCTTGCAAGGCCACGGCCTTGAGTCCGGCGTCGCTGCCTTTGGCGATCAGCGGCAATCCGACGCGCCAGTCGTCCTGGTAGAAACAGCGATAGCGGCCGACGGCCAACAAGGCTTGCGGGTCGTTGGGCTGGGTGTTGAGCAGTTCGAGCGGCTCGCGCACTGCGTCGTAGGCCGCCTTTTGTTCGTGCAATTTGGCGGCCCGCCAGGCGATGCGTTGCGTGAGAATGCTGTCCTGCGCCTTCGACGACCCGCGGCGGCCAATAGCCAGCAGTTGCTCGGCCACGTCGTACTTTTCTTGACCCACGGCGCGGTCGATGAGCAGGATGCAGTTTTCCACCAGCTTGCGGCGGAACTGCAGCGGCGCGGTGGTCACTTCGGCCGCTTTCTCGAACGACGCCAACGTCATGCCCACGTCGTCGATGTCGTAATTGTTGGCCAACAGCAGAATCGCATCCGCCACGGCCAAAGAGTCGCCGCAGCGGGCGGCCAAATCCCGGGCTTCGGAGATCAAGACGAAACGGGCGGTGGGGTCGTCGTTGGTTTCTTCGGCCTTATGGAACAGCTTGACCGCCAGGGCCATTTTTTGCGGGGGGCCTTTGACCGCGTCGGTAAAGTCGTCCTTGAACAGACTATGAATCAACGTTTGCGCTTCTTTTTGGGCTTCGGCTGGCGGCACGGGCAGCCGATTTCGCTGCGGCAAGAGCGAGGGCCGCGCCGTGAGCGGCCTGGATTCGTTCGGGTCCGGCATCGGCATTTCCGGGCTCGGCTTATCTCCGGCTGGCATCGCGCCTTCCTCGTCGAGCATCAGGCCGAATCGATCGACTGCCGCGCCGATTCCGCCGAACACACCCACCACCGCTCGGCCGTCGCCACTGATCACGACGGGCGCACCACCTCCCTGGCCCCCGACCCAATCGCTCGAGTAAGCGTCGCGGGGGTCGAGATGGTCGTTGTGAATCCGCATGAAAGTCAGCGACAGGCCGTCGACGAAACTTCCGCCGCGCACTTTCGCGCCCCCGACGGCGTAGCCGGGCTTGGCCAACAGCTTGATGAATTCCGACCCGAGGTCGCCGTGTGGTTCGCCGTCGACGATTCCTTGCGGACTGAGATAGACGCCTTGCACGGCCCGCAGGACCAGGTTGCCGGCGACTTTGCCGACCTTCAGGTTCAAGCCGACGAGCAGCGCTCCGTCGAGCGGAATTTCTTCGAACAGGCGGCCCCCGGAGCCGCCAGCCGGTTCGCTCTGTTCGACCGATCCCTTTTGTACGTGGGCGGCAACCTGGCGCAGCAGTCGTTTGGCGGCCGGCGAAAGCAGTTCCGTCTTGGGCGTTTTGGTCGGCCGGGCTTCGTCGACGTTCGGTTTGACGGTTTCGTCCGGCGGCCCGTCGGCTGGCCCGTCGGCTGGCTCGTCATCGGCAACGGTTTCGCGGCGCGGCGTCGCTTTATCCGCGGAAATCGTGCCGGGGACAGCTTCGGCAGCCGAATGCTTCTTCTCATCCATCGCGGCGGGGGTGGGACTGGGTGCCGATTGGCTGGAAGCCAAATAAGCCACGAATGCGACAGCCGCGACAACCCCCACCGCGACCAATGGGCCAATCGCCAACGCTGAAGATTGCTTCTTCTTGCGGCCGCGGCGACTGCCGGGCAAACTGCCGATCTGCGGTTCGCCCTCGACGTCGATCCCCGCTGCTCCGCCCGCGGTATCGTCCGCGGCGGGTGGCGCCACCCGGATGGGCATCGGGGCGCGGGCCGGCATCGCCCCTTCGGACCGAAAAGGGGGCGCGTAGGACGCCTGCGGTCCGACCGGCGGCCCGATCGGACCCATCGGCGGGGCGGCAGGGGGTGACAGGGGCGCCGCAGGCGGTAAGGCCGGTGCCTGCGGTGGCAATCTGACGCGCAGTTGCTGGTCGTAGGCGGATTTTCGGGTTGGATTCAGCAGGCACACCCGGGCAACGGCAATTTCGTTGAGCAGTTGCTGCGAATGCGCGCCGTGTTTGCCGGCCTGAAAGGTGCGCAGATGCGCCATCCGCTGGTCGGCCGCCGTGGCAATGACGTCCGCGTCGCTCTCGAAACGCTGCACCCCCAGGAGTCGGTAGTGATCCGGTGGCTGATCCTCCGGCGGAATCGCCAGCCACTTGTAATAGGGATCGAAATAATCGTCGGCCATGGTCGTCGTCATTCACCGCTGGGGGCCCGCAAATAGGCCGCTAAAGGCTATCATCTTCGATCGCGCAGCGGCTGACAAGCGGAAGAGACTTGCAGACCGAATTCGCATGTGGGATATTTTTTGTTTCCCGTCTGTTAGCGGTGCGTCCGAGGCCCGGCACGATGCAAATCTGGCCTGCAATCGATCTTCGCGGCGGCAAATGCGTTCGGCTTCAGCAAGGCGACTATCAGCGGGAGACCGTGTTTGGCGACGATCCGGCCTCGATGGCCCGGCATTGGGTCGCCGAGGGCGGGCAGTTTCTGCACCTGGTTGACCTCGACGGCGCACGCACCGGGCGGGTCGAAAACCGAGCCCAAGTCCAGGCGATCCTGGCGGCTGTCACGGTTCCCTGCGAGCTTGGCGGCGGCATCCGCGACGCGGAAACTATCGCCGACCTGTTGGATTTGGGGATCGAGCGGCTGGTGATCGGCACCCGGGCGCTGCGCGAGCCCGACTGGTTCCGGCAAGTTTGCCGTCGGTTTCCCCGACGGTTGGTGTTGGGCATCGACGCTCGCGATGGCCGCGTCGCCAGCGACGGTTGGCTCGAGGCCAGCCAGGTTCAGGCCACCGACCTGGCTCGCGAGATGGCCTGCGAGCCGATCGCGGCGATCATTTACACCGATATCGCCACCGATGGCATGCTGGCCGGCCCGAACCTGGCCGCGACCGCCGAAATGCAGCGGGCCGTCGACGTGCCGGTAATCGCCTCGGGTGGCGTGACCACGGCTGCCGATGTGGCCAATCTGGCCCGCTTGAACGTCGCCGGATGTATCATCGGCCGGGCTCTGTACGAGGGGCGTCTGCGCCTGGCGGATGCTCTGGCCGCTGCTGAGGAGGAACACGTACGCAAGATCTGACGGCCGCGCTCGCGCGACCTGCCGGCCAACTGTTGCCGGTCATTGAACCGCATTCAAAGGAAAATTTTGTATGGCACCGACCAACGTTCAGGATATCCGCAACATTGCCTTTTGTGGCAACGGCAACGCCGGCAAGACGATGCTGACCGACAAGATCCTTACCTCGACCGGCACGATCAAGCGGCCGGCCAGCGTCGACGAGGGCAGCAGCGTTTGCGATTTCGACGAAGAGGAAAAACTGCACAAGCACTCCATCGAGTCGAGCCTGGTTCACTTCACGCATGCCGGCAAGCAGTTCAATCTGCTCGACACGCCGGGCTATCCCGACTTCGTCGGTCAGGCCCTGGGCGCTTTGCACGGCGTCGACACCGCCGCCATTGTGATCAACGCCCACGACGGCATCGGCGTCAACACCCGGCGGATGTTTCAGGAGGCCGGCAAGCTGGGGTTGGGGCGGATCCTCGTCATCAGCAAGATGGACGCGGACAACATCGAGTTCGCGGCGCTGATCGAACGCATTCAGGACTTTTTCGGCCACGCCTGCGTGCCGCTCAACCTGCCGATCGGCCACGGCCACGATTTCAAAGCGGTGGTCAGCACGCTCAAGGTGCCCGCCGACGTCCGCGGAGCCATCTTGGATCCGATCGCCATCGCCATCAAGCTCGTCGAGACGATCGTCGAAGTCGACGAACAGGTGACCGAGCGCTACTTCGAGGGCACCCTGCCGACCGATGAGGAAGCTTCGCGATTGATTGTCGAGGCCGTTGCGACCGGGGCCCTGATTCCGATCTTGTGCTGCTCGGGCAAGACCGGCGTCGGCGTGCCCGAGTTGCTCGACGCCCTGGCGCTGTGCGCGCTGCCGCCGGACAAGATCGTTCGTCACGGCAAGAACGAGGCCGGCAAGGACGTGCCGATCCAGGTCGACCCCCAAGGCCCGCTGGTGGCCCAGGTCTTCAAAACCCGGATCGATCCGTTCGTACACAAGCTGAGCTTCGTGCGGATTTTCTCGGGCACGATCAAGAAGGACGACACGGTTCACGTGTCCGGCGCCCGCAAGGCCGTCAAGCTGCACCAGCTGTTGTCCGTGCAGGGGGCCGAAACGCAAGCCATCGATTCGGCCTCGGCCGGGCAGATCGTCGCCGTGGCCAAGGCCGAGGAATTGCACACCGGCCTGTCGATCGGCGAGCTGGTGCTGCCGCCGATCGAACTGCCGCATCCGATGGTCGGACTGGCCGTAACCCCCAAGAGCCGCGGCGACGAGGGCAAGCTGTCCGGCGGCGCTGCACAAGATCACCGAAGAGGATGGCACCGTCCTGCTGCACCGCGATCCGCAGACCAAAGAACTGGTGATCAACGGCATGAGCGAGCTGCACCTGCACATGATTCGCGAGAAACTCAAGCGCCGCGACAAAGTCGAAGTCGACGCCAAAGAGCCCAAGATCCCCTATCGCGAGACGATTCAGGCCACCGCCGAGGGCAGCTATCGGCACAAGAAACAGAGCGGCGGCCGCGGCCAATTCGGCGAAGTGCACATTCGCCTGTTTCCGTTTCCATCGAGCCTCACGGCCGAGGAGTTTTGCACGAAGGAACGATTCCCGCACATGCGCGAGTTCCACTACGAGGCCGAGAACCATTTCCTCTGGGTCGATTCGATCGTCGGCGGCACGATTCCCAACAACTTCCTGCCGGCCGTGGAAAAAGGCTTCAAGGAGCGGCTGGAGCGTGGAGTGATCGCCGGCTACCGCATCCAGAACGTCTGTGCCGAAGTCCATTTCGGCAAGCACCATCCGGTCGACAGCTCGGAAGCCGCTTTCAAGACGGCCGGCTCGATGGCCTTCCGCAACGTGTTCCAGCAGGCCAAACCCGGTTTGCTCGAACCGATCGTCACGCTGAACGTGACCGTGCCGGGCAGCAAGCTGGGCGACATCAACAGCGACATGTCGGGCCGCCGCGGCCGCGTGCTGGGCATGGACTCGGCCGGCGGCGATCTGCAGACCGTCATCGCCGAGGCGCCCTTGTCCGAGGTCACCACGTACGCCCGGGCGCTGTCGAGCATGACCGGCGGGCAGGGTAGTTTTACAATGGATTTTGCCCGCTACGACATGGTGCCCGGCAACGTGCAGAAGGAGATCGTCGACAAGGCCGTGATGAAGGAAGAGGAAGAGGAGTAGCGTCGCGCGAAAAGGTGGCATTTCAGGCATGGCCGGCGGTCAACGACGCGGCGGCCGTGCAAGTCCGTTTGGCGGCAGCTCTCGTTCGCCGGCGCACCAAGTCCAAAAGCACTGGGTCGCGCCGTCTCCACGCCAATGCTAGCGGAGGGTCCAGCCCGCCCCCGGCAAATTCACCTAAACTCCCTGCCCTTCTAGGCCGAAGAGACTTGAAAGGCGGCTTGATTTTGGCCATTTTGACGCCTAACATAGCTGACGCCGGAGCCTGCTAGCGACGAATTGCCCGATGCCTACGGTTGCCAGGTCCATCTCTCCCCGACCGCAAGTGTGACGACAAGCCGATGCACACGACTTTTTCCTTCTACCGCGGTTGTTGTCGCGGCGCGTGTCCGGGCTGACCGGACATTGGCTTTTTCGCTGCGCATTCGTGATTTGGCTGCTCTCCCGTTCGACTGGTTCTCGACTTTGAATTCCCGGCAGCGTCGCGCCCCCCCTTGGGCGCATGCCGAATGTGTACGAGGAATCCTTGGCATGGCCTCCGATTTTCGCTTGAAAGAACAACTGCCCGAACTGACCCGGCGGATCGTGCAGACGTATACCGATGTGCCCACGATCAACCATTTGGGCCATTGCCCGTTGCCGAACTACGAGGTCGTGATCTCGGCCATCGAGGATCTCAAGGAAGTCATTTACCCGGGCTATCGCCGGCGCGAGGGACTGCACCTGGGCAACGTGACGTATCATGTGGGCGATTTGATCGACGGCCTGCACGACAAGTTCACCACTCAGATCGGCCGCGCCTTGCGGCACGACGCCGGCGCGTCGCGCGATTGCCATTGCGAGACGGAACGGGATTTCGAGGCTCTCGGCCAGGCCAAGACCATCCAGTTTCTCGAACAGCTCCCCGATCTGCGGGTGCTGTTGTCCCTGGACGTGCAGGCCGCCTACGAAGGCGACCCGGCCACCAAGACGACCGACGAGGTGATCTTCTGCTATCCGGGGCTCGAGGCCATCACGATTTTTCGGCTGGCGCATCTGCTGCACGAACTGGAAGTGCCGCTCATTCCGCGAATGATGACCGAGTGGGCGCATTCCAAGACCGGCATCGACATCCATCCGGGCGCCCGGATCGGCCATCATTTCTTCATCGATCACGGCACCGGCGTGGTCATCGGCGAGACGTGCGAGATCGGCAACCACGTCAAGCTCTACCAAGGCGTGACGTTGGGGGCCTTGAGTTTCGCCACCGATAACGACGGTCAGCTCGTCCGCGGCACGAAACGCCATCCCACGTTGGAAGATCGCGTGATCATCTACGCCAATGCCACGGTGCTGGGCGGCATGACGGTCATCGGGCACGATTCGGTAATCGGCTCGAGCGTCTGGCTCACCCGCAGCGTGGATCCGCACACGACCGTGGTGCTGGAGAAGCCCAAGCTGCGCATGCGCGGCGAGCATCCCGAGTTGGACGAAGTGCTGAACTATCAGATCTAGTTCGACGCTCCGCTTCGCATTGCGAAACGAGCCGCGTGTTCAGCGGACTCCGGGACCGTTTGTCCAGTCGGTCCGCTTCTGGCCAGACGCCTTACGCATGTGGTATTCTGCCACGTGCTTCGCCCGAGCGCTCGGGGCGACATTTTCTGAACTGGCAGCGCGATGTCGATGGGGTTTGTCGCATGTTGCTGGGGCCGATCTTTTCCATCGACATGCTGACCACCGCCCGGCGTGCGCGGTATTACGCCCTGCGGGCAATCTACGCCGGCGCCCTGCTGCTGGTGTTGTTCACTTACTACTACGATCCGTCCGACCGCCGCTCGTACAATATCCACGAAGTGGCGGCCATGGCAGAGAGTTTTTTTCAGACCTTTACGGTCGTGCAGTTGCTGGCCGTAGCCTGCCTGGCGCCGGCGTTGGCGGCCGGAACGGTCGCATTGGAGCGCGAGCGCCGGACGATCGAGTATCTGTTCGCCACGGATCTATCGAATGCCGAGATCGTGCTCGGCCGGCTCTGTTCGAGAATGCTGCTGATCACCAGCATGATCCTGGTGAGCTTGCCGATCCTGGCCTTGGCCAGGCTGTTGGGCGGAATTTCCGGCGAGCGGCTGCTGATCGTCTTTGCCCTGACCATGAGCACTGCGTTGTTCCTGGCCTCGCTGTCGATGGCCGTATCGGTCGGCACGACGAAGGCCCGCGATGCCGTCCTGCGCCGCTATGCGATCGTGCTGGCCTTGTGGATCGTGCCGCCAGTTGCCGCCTGGCTGTTGGGCACCTGGTCCGCGCCGCAGTGGCTGATCGTCGTCAGCCAGTGGTTCGAGCCGTTGAATCCGTTTCAGACGATAATCCGGACCCTGTCCTCGGGCGGGCTCGATTGGTCGAGCATTGGCAGCATGATGGCGGCTCAAACGACCGCCGCGGCGGTTTGCACGGCATCGGCGGTCGGGCTCGTGCGGCGAATCCATTTGCGCGCCGCGGGCGCGGCCGCCAGGTCGCCCGGGCACTGGCTGGGCGTTCGGCTCTTGCGCCGCCGTCGCCGGGCAGTGGCCGATCGGGCGATGCTCTGGAAGGAACTGGTTGCGCCGCAGTCCAAGGTTCGACTGGGTTTTTTTGGTCACTTGAGCCTGGCGCTGCTGGCGATGATCGCGCTGGGAACCTGCGTGAATGCGCTGATATCGGTCAATCAATTCGGGTCTTTTCTTACTGCCGGCCGCTGGTATCTGATGCAAACAGGCCCGTTTTCCGACCTGATTGCCTGCTGCGGCGGATTGGCGATCTCGGCCAGGGCCGCCGCCTCGATCACCGGCGAACGCGAACGCCAATGCTGGGACTCGTTGATCAGTACCCCGGTCGAAGCACGCGACGTCGTTTGGGCCAAGATCTTGGGCAGCCTCTACTCGGCCCGCTGGCTTGTGGCACTCGTAGCGGTGATGTGGGGGCTCGGCGTGCTCGTCGACGGCACATTATGGCTTCCGGCGTTGATCTCGTTAGCAACGCTGCTGGTCGTCTTGCTTTTTGGCTGCGCCCTGGGCGTCTTCTATTCGGCCGGCGGAAGCAGTTCGCTGCGGGCGATGGGCAATACGCTGGGCACGCTCGTCTTTGTCGGCGGCGGCTACCTGTTTTGCTGTATTCCGCTGATGATGGGCAGCAGCAGCCGAGACGGCGAAGTGATCCTGGCGCTGTGCATTCCGTTCCTGATCGTCTTTCCGCTGGTGGCCAGCGAAAGCTCGTTCGGCGGCCACAACGCGCCCGAGTATATCGCGTACATTCTCGGCATGTTGGCCTATGGTGGCGCGACCGTCGTTCTGACCACTTGGGCCGTCATCCGAATTCGTCCGGACGAAGACGCCCTTCGCCTCCGGCCCCAGCGAATGCCGCCAATCGTGCCCGAAGTGATCGACGAAGGCACCGCGTAAGACGTCGGCCGGAAGTTCTGCGCCGCCGGCAAAGTTTAACGCCCGCGCAGGCGGCAACCGGCGGCGGCTAGTTGCACTCGCAGCCGGCATGCCTCATCGGCCAGATCGGCTGTCAGCCGGTCCAAGTCGGCATTCAGCACGATGCCAGACGCCTGCCTGGTGGCAGGCGAGACCAGCCGGCTTGTGAGCGGAAGCTGCGGCAAACTCGTCCGAGAAGTCTGACCGGAGTGCGTAGCCGGCCGGCCGACAAGTCGGGCCAACAGGTCGTCGAGCGACGCATCCTGGGCGTCGGCCTCACACTCGCCTGCGAACTCGAGCGAGTCTAAGGGCTGGGCGTCGCGATCGGCCGGCTCGATCTCGATCAGCCCGACGATTTGTCCTATCGACGAAAACATAAACTCGTCTCTTGCCCGCGCTCGCGTCCCTGAACTGGCGGCCACCGCTCTGGCGACCGCACCGGAAAGAGGCCGGTTGATCGCCGCATCGGAGGCGTGATCTCCACAGATAATTTCGGCAAGGGCGGGCCAATCGTTTGAACCCGAGCAGCCGGCGAAGATCGGATTTCTTCCGTTGCCATGCCGGTGGACCCGCGTAGCGAAGATGTGTCGCGCTCGCGGCCCGGCATCTTGACACCGGCGCGCGATTTCGCACCGCAACCGCGGCAGTCGTGGGAGAGGGTCGGCAGCTCGAGGCGCACGTTGGGTTGTCGGCCTTTGGAACCAGGCCACGGCGTGAGGGTCACCGATCCAGGCTCGCCGATCCGCGCTCGTTTCCCCCCTGAATTTATTGCGGCGCCGGGGGCCGGTGCGGGCAGGCACGCCTGGCGGCCACTTTACGGCCGCTGGACTAATTTTGCCCGATTGATTTTTCCGGCTCGTCTGATAGTGTACGGATATACACATGAGGTGGATCCATGCTGTCGGAAATCGCGACCGAAGAATTCGCCGCCGCGCTGGATGCGGTGGCTGGCGAGGTCTTGAACGAGGCCGTTTGGGTCACGCCGCCGATCGATTGCCTGCAATTGGCCCGGCGGCTGGGCGTCGAGGTGGCGTTTGACAGTCGGCAAGCGGGACGGGGCCGATTCGTCGACCTGCGGAGTATCGCCTCGTTGGCGCGAGAATCGATCCTGCTGCGTCCCGAGCCGCGGCCCGAGCGGGTGCAATGGGCGGTGGCCCACGAGCTGGGCGAGAAATTTGCGCATCGGGTATTTGCCGCATTGGGGGTCGATCCGCGCGAGGCACCGCGCGGCGCCAGAGAGACGGTTGCCAACTGCCTGGCCGGCCGGATCTTACTGCCGAGCGACCGATTCGGGCGCGACGCCCGCGCGTGCGGTTGGGACCTGGCAGGGTTAAAGGCCCGCTGGGCGACGGCCAGCCACGAACTGATCGCCCGGCGGATGCTCGATTTCGAGCCCTGGATCGTGATTACGGTCTTCGACAATGGCCGGCAGACGTTCCGCGGCGCCAACCGTTATTGCCGCAAACCCGAGCTCGCAGCCGGCGAAATCGAATGCCGGCGCCTGGTTGCCTCACAGGGCCTGCCGCAAACCGTCGAGAAATCGGGGTATCGCGTGCAGGGTTGGCCGATCTACGAAGCCCAGTGGCGACGGGAAATCTTACGCACCGAGTCGCGATGAGGCGGGCGAGGCACTCGATTGACTCGGCTCGCCGTCCGCCGTGACCGTGTCCAACTGCCAGTGCAAGTCCTCCAGCAGGAACGGCTTGGAAACCACGGCGGCCACACCCGCCGCCTGGACTGAGGCAATTTCGTCGGCCCGGGGAAAACCGAGCACGGCCACCAGCGGCGCCGCGGCGAAACAAAGCTTCAGCCCGGCGACGACCGCCGGGTCGGCCGCCAGCCGGGACGTGGTATCCCATACAACGGCGCCGAAATCCGGCAGCCGGACACTGCTGGCGTCGCGCAGCACGGCCACCCGATAACCGGCGGATCGGCAGGCATCGCCGAGTGCGGCCCCGGTCTCCGGATTGGCGGCCAACACGGCAACTTGCCCCGCCCTCTGACCTGGCGGCGCAAGTTCGACCAGCAGCCGCTGCTCGTCGCCGGCCGTGACGGGCAATGCCCAGGAGCACGGCTGCGAGCCGGCGATTCGAGCGAGCTGGCGGCGAGCGCGGCCGGGAAATTGATGCGCATAAACTCGAATCGCCGCCGGCCACGGTTTGCCGCTCGCGCACCTCTCCCTCGCACCAGCTATCCAAAAGCGCAGATCCGCACGAGCGGCAACCGCCGGGCCAGCAGGTCGACTTGTGCCGCCGACACCTGGCCGGGCCAGGTTTGGAAAATCAAGACGACTTCAGGTTCGCGCCGGCAGTCCTCGATCCAGGCTAGAGCCGCCGGCACGTCATCGACGCGGACGCACTCGAAACGATCGAGTCCGCCGTCACCGAGCCTGCTAACACCGATTGGGCCAAGAAGGTCACTGCCGACGGGCGACGTGTTTCCGACAAGCATGACCAGTAGCGATGCGTGCATGGCAGTTCGATTCCCCAAGTCAGCCGACGGGCAATTTTGCTTCGCAGTTGGCAATTGCATCGTGCGCAGCGCGGGCGTCGGTCGCGGACGCAGTTCATCGACGAGCGCCGGGTCGGAAATCAGGCGACTCAGCCGGGCCAGCATGCGCAAGTGGCCGCGATCCTCTACCGAGCAAATCAAGAAGAACAGATCGGTCGGCGCGCCGTGCGGTCCGCCGAACGCTATCGGCCGGTCGGTACGTCCGAATGCCAGGAGTGCCTGGCCCAGGATATTCGGCAAGGGCCGGCGGGGATGCAGCAGGGCCACTCCGCTGTCGAGGGCCGTGGGCATCATCTCCTCGCGAGCGCGGACCGCCTCGGCCATTTTTGCCGGATCCCAGAGCCAGCCGGTGCGCGCCGCCAGGTCGCACATGGACATGATGACGCTGCCGCGGGTCCGAGCTCCCAGGGAAACCGCAATTGCCTCGAGCGGCAAAGCGGCGGCGACGGAGATTTTCACATCGGCGCTCTGACCCGGCGGTCCCTGGAGCGCAAGTTCCATTTGTTGCAGCTCTTCGTCGCTCGACAACCCCATGCGCTCCTCGAGCCAATGATGGATTTCGGCCGGCGAAAAGCGCCACCCACCGGCGACTTTTCGCCCCGGGAGCTTGCTCCGCTCGGCCAGGCGAGCCACTTGGGCCGGATCGAGGTGCAGATAGGCTGCCAATCGTTCCACGTCGAAGTCATCGACCGCCATCGTGGGAACTCCCCCAAAGCTTAGGACCGCGCCTTTGGTAGCACAACGGTGCGCAGCCCGCAAGGTAGGGCCCGGCGTGGAGTTGAGTCTCCAGGGCGGCCGTTGCCGGTCGGCGGTCGACTCAAACCTGTCTTGACACTGAGGCGGAAATCGACACAATCCGCCCCCGATTCGAAAACCGTCGCCAAGAGAGACTGTTGCGGACCCGGGGGCCAAACGCCCCGCCGACCAATACGCAAGGGCGCCGCCCGAGCACGATGCTCCGGCACGCGGCTCCGCTTTGGCGTGGCGATCTTTCCGAGGCGTCAGCGTTGGCAAGGAGGCCACTCGCGCCGTGTTTCCACCGCAATCCCCCGGTGTCAGCCTTCGCGGGCTGTTTCCCCATGCACATTTCTTGGGAGCCGGGGATATTCGCGCCGTGGCTTGCACGGCCGACTCGCGCCAATGTCGGCCTGGCGATCTGTTCGTGGCTTTGGTCGGTGTCGACAGTGACGGACATCAATTCGCCGGCAGTGCGATCCAGCGCGGGAGCGCCCTGATGGTCGAGCGCCCGCTGCCTTTGGACGGAATTCCGCAATGCGTCGTGCCCGACGGGCACGCGCCTGGGCCGGCTTTGTCAGGCCCTGGCCGGAGATCCCAGCCGGCGATTGCGGGTCGTCGGAGTGACAGGCACCAACGGTAAGACCACCACCAGCAGCCTGATCGCCAGCGTGCTGTCGGCGGCGGGTTGCCGCGTGGGCACGCTGGGCACGCTGGGGTATTGCGATTCGGTCGAGTCGGCACCCGCGGTGCTGACGACCCCGTCGGCGCCGGAATTGGCCAGTTGGCTGGCCCGGATGGACGCCAACGGTTGCTCGCACGCCGTGATGGAAGTTTCCAGTCATGCCTTGAGCCAATCGCGCGTCGCCGGAATCGAATTCGACGTGGCCTGCGTGGCAAACGTGCGTCTGGACCACCTCGACTATCACCGCACGCTGGCGGAATATCGCCGGGCAAAGCAGCGTTTGTTCGAGCATCTGTCGGCCGAAGGGCTGGTCGTGCTCAATGTCGACGACCCGGTCGCGGCCAGCTTCGTCAGCGCGCTGCACGGGCCGGTGCTGACCGTCGGGCTGGCGCAGCCGGCGGAACTGACGGCCACGGTCGTCGAGCGGTTCTCCAGCGAACAGACGTTTCTGCTCACGGCGGGCGACAAGAGCGTGCCGGTGCGGACGCAAATGATCGGCGACCACCATGTTTCGAATTGCCTCATCGCCGCGGCCGTGGGGCTGGCGTACGGCATCGATCTGGCGACGGTCGTACGCGGGCTGGAGGCCGTTACGGCGGTTTCCGGGCGGCTGGAACGAATCGAATGCGGTCAGCCGTTCGGCGTGTTCGTCGATTACGCCCACACTCCCGACGCATTGGCCACCGTGCTCGACGCCCTGCGACGCATCACCGCGGGCCGGTTGACCTGTGTGTTCGGCGCCGGCGGCAACCGCGATCGGCAAAAGCGGCCGCTGATGGGGCGAGCCGTCGCCGAGCGAGCCGACCTGGCGATCGTCACGACCGACAATCCGAGGAACGAAGATCCCAGCTCGATCTGCGAAGAAGTGCTGTCGGGTTTCAGCAGCCGCCAGGCGGTGGACGTCGAACTGGATCGCGCGACCGCCATTCATCGGGCACTGGCCGCGGCCGAGCCGGGAGATTGCGTTTTGATTGCCGGCAAGGGGCACGAAGACTATCAAGTCGTGGGGGCATCGCGGTTGCAATTCGACGACCGCGAAGTCGCGCGGCGCTGGCTCTACAACATCGAGCCGGAGACCGCCGCGGCTTGGGACGCCGGCATGCGGATGGCCCTGGAGAATTCCTAAGCCGCAGTGCCCTGTCGAGCCGGCCTCCAGGTTGGCCGGCCAGGAAGCAAACGCGGAACTCGTATCGCACGGTGGCAAGAGAGAGGTGTTTGGATGCAGGGTTTGACCGTTCGACAATTGCCTCTGGTGGTGGGCGGTCGGCTGCGCATGGCCACGCTCGCCCCGCCCGCCGGCGAAGACGCTCCGGTCGGCCGCATTGTCATCGACAGCCGGGAAGTCGCCCAGGGCGACACTTTCTGGGGCCTGGCCGGCACGCAATGCGACGGGGCCAGTTTTGCCGAGGCCGCGTACGCTGCCCAGGCCACGGGGGTGGTGGTGGCCAATCGCTACATCCAGCCCGGGCCCGGTTGTTGGAGCTTGGAGGTCGAGGATTCGCTCGCCGCGCTCACGCGACTGGCCACCTGGAATCGGGCCCGCTTCGGCGGTTCGATGATCGCCGTGACGGGAAGCGTCGGCAAGACGACCGCGCGGCAAATGATTCACAGCGTCCTGCGCACCGCGGGCAGCGGCTGCACCAGCCCCAAGAATTACAACAATCACGTCGGCGTGCCACTCAGTCTGCTGGGCGTCGAACCGCAGCACGATTTCGCCGTGCTCGAATTGGCCGCCAGCCGGCCGGGCGAGATCGCCGGGCTGAGCCGCCTGGTGGCTCCGCAAATCGGCGTCATCACCCGGTTGGGCGAAGCCCATCTCGGCGGCTTTGGCAGCCTGGCATCGATCGAGAACTCGAAGGCCGAATTGCTCGACGCTTTGCCGGCCGACGGCTGGGCCGTGCTTTCCGGCGACGACCGCCGTTTGCGGCGGATTGCCGGCCGCTCGCGGGCCAAGATCGTCTGGGTCGGCCGGGCACTCGACTGCGACGTGGTGGCGACGCGGGTCAACAGCCGGCACGGATGCTTGAGCTTCCAGGTCGACGAACAACTTTTTGAGGTGCCTGTCTGGGGTCGCCACCATCTGGCGGGCGCCTTGGCGGCCGTCGCGGTCGGCAGAATCTTCGGCCTGTCGATGGCGGACATTGCGGCCGGATTGGCGGGCTTCGAATCCCCCCCCAACCGCTGCGAAGTCAGCCATTGGCACGGCGCCACGATCATCAACGACGCCTACAACGCCAGCCCCACCGCCATGCGCGCGGCGCTGGAACTGCTGCGAGACTTCGACGCTCCCGGGCGGCGGATCGTCGTCTGCGGCGATATGCGGGAGCTGGGTTCGGCGTCGAGCGAATTTCACCGGCAATTGGGAACCGAGGTGGTCACGCTTTGCGGAGCGGACCTGCTGATGGCCTGTGGCGAGCACGCCGCCGAAGTTGCCGCGGGAGCCTTTCAGGCCGGCATGCCGGCGGCCCGGATCGTGGCCTGTCGCTCGCCCGAGGAGACGCTGCCGCATCTGGGCGGCGCGCTCGCGCCGGGCGACGTCGTGCTGATCAAGGGCTCTAGAATGCTGGCCATGGAACGGTTGGTCACCGCCTTGGAATCGCAATGGCCGCAGCACGCGGCTTGAAATCGCAAAACATTCGAAACACGTCAAGGAAACAGAGTCCGAGCTCCGTCGTTGGTGTAGGGTTTGCGGGAACTCCACACTACCCACCCTCCTGGGTTGGAGCATTTGACTTGTTGGATACGGCGGTTACTGGGTCGACCGCTCCAATAAGTGCTTCGCGACGGAGCTTATGACTGAGCACCGGGGTGACGCTTGCGTCGCCCCGGTGTTCAGGGAACACGGCCGGACAAGGACGACATGCCTTGTCCGGCCTCGTCGTTGCTGGACGAGGAACATGCCATGCTGCTGTGGTTGACGGATTGGTTGTTGACTCAAGACAGCGCATCGGGCGGCGGGCTGCCGCTGGGCAAGATCACGGCCCGGACCGCAATCGCCGCGGCGGTCAGCTTTCTGCTGGCCGTGCTGCTGGGCCGGCCGATGATCGCCTGGCTCCGGGCCCGCTTCCGCGAGCCGATCAAGAGCGCCTCGCCGCAGATCCAGCGGCTGCACGCCGCCAAGCAGTGGACGCCGACGATGGGCGGCCTGTTCATCGTGGCCGGAATCGCGACGAGCTGCGCTGCGCTTCGCCGACCTGGCGAACCCCTTTGTGGCGATCTCAATCCTGCTCATGCTGGCGCTGACAATCCTGGGAGCCGTGGACGATCTGGCAAAGTTGCGGACGGCCACCCGCGGCCTGTCGGTGCGCAGCAAACTCGCGGCGCAAGTCGCCATCGCCGTGGCGGCGGCGCTGGCCGTTTACCAGTTGCACCGGCAAACGCCCGGAGCACTGGATATTCAGGTGCCGCTGGGTGGCCCGTCGCTGGCGCTGGGCTGGTGGTTCGTGCCACTTGCGGTCGTCGTCCTGGTTGGCGCTTCGAATGCCGTCAATCTCGCCGACGGCCTGGACGGGCTGGCTGGCGGTTGCCTGCTGTTTGCCACCGGTGCGATGGCGGCGCTGCACGTATGCCAGCGGACATAGCCAATGGGCCCGCTATCTGCAAATTGCCCATGTGCCGGGTGCAAGCGAAATGGCGATTATCGCGGGCGGCATGCTGGGGGCCGTGCTGGGCTTTCTGTGGTTCAATTGCTATCCGGCTTCGGTGTTCATGGGAGACGCCGGCTCGCTGCCCTTGGGCGGCCTGCTGGGCTTGTTGGCGATCGTCTGCCGGCAAGAGCTGATTTTCGTCGTCGTGGCCGGTGTGTTCGTCGTCGAGGCAGCCAGCGTCGTGCTGCAGGTCGGATCTTTCAAGCTCCGCCGCCGCCGCTTGCTGCTCTGTGCGCCCTTGCACCACCATTTTCAGTTTCGCGGTTGGCCAGAAAACAAAATCGTGGTGCGATTTTGGATCTCGGCCGCCTTGGCGGCGATCGCGGGTCTGGGAATGGTGAAACTCAACGCGCGTGGTCTCGACACACTCGATGACGACACGCCGTGCGTGGCCCGCAGCTTGACAAGTCCCCGCAATTCGCCCTGACCGTGGAAGCAGGCACGAGCGCCAACTCGCCCAGCGCGTGCCTTGCGGTGTTTTAACTCGGCCGATATAAGCGGCCTCCCCAAAAGATCGGAACAGCGGCCCCGACGCCCTCGATTCATGGCGCACTTGCATCACGTCGTCTTTGCCGGTGGTGGAACCGCGGGGCACCTGTTTCCGGGTTTGGCGGTCGCCGACGTCCTGGTCGGCAGAGGACTGCCGATGCGCATCACCATGATCGGCAGCGGCAAAGACTTCGAGCGCGATCGTGTGAATGCCGCCGGCTACGAATATCTGGCGCTGCGCTGCCGGCCGCTGCCCAGACGAGCGGGCGAGGCCCTGCGGTTTCTGACCGACAATCTCTCCGGCTACTACAATGCCAGGCGGTTTCTGCGCCAGGCCAATGTCTCGCTGATCGTGGGTTTGGGGGGATACGCCAGCGCAGCGGCCACCCGGGCCGCCGCCAGCCGACGAATTCCCTACGTGCTACTCGAGGCAGAACGTGATTCCGGGCAAGACCACCCGCTGGCTCTCGTCGCGCGCGACCGTCGTTTGCGCCGCCTTCGGACAGACCCGGTCTCACTTGCCCCGCGGCACTCGCATCCGCGTGACGGGCACGCCGGTCCGCAGTGCGTTTCTTCGACTGCGTTCCGTCCAGTCAACGACTGCGAACGAGCATCGGCCGCCGCGGCTGATCGTATTGGGCGGCAGCGGCGGCGCGCGCGCTTTGAACGAGAATGTACCGCCGGCAATCTATAAAGCGCAGGCAGTGCTCGCCGGCTGGGAAGTGGTGCATCAAACGGGCAACACGGATGCACACAAGACCGCCGTGCTTTACGGCAAGCTTGGAATCACGGCACGCGTTGCTCCGTTTCTCGACGACCTGCCGCAATTGCTGGCCACCAGCGCCCTGGCCGTCAGTCGGTCGGGCGGCACCACGTTGGCCGAATTTGCACTGTGCGCCCTGCCGTCGATTCTGCTGCCCTATCCGCAGGCTGCCGACGACCACCAGCGCGGCAATGCCGAGCGGTTCGTCTCGGCCCAAGCGGTGCGCATGATCGATGCTCGCGATGTCGAGGGACGATTGGATAACGCGCTTGCCCGCCAGTTGACGCAGCTTGCCGGCGACGCCGATTTGCGTCGCCGCATGGGACACAATGCGGGGCGGCTTTCGCATCCTGACGCGGCGGAGCGGATCGCCGATCTGATCGCCGAGATCGTCATCAGCCGGCAGGCGGCCGCGGCCTAAGTCGGGCCGCCGCGCTATACTTGGTCGTACGGCAATCGGCGGGCGATGATCTTGCTTGGGCATTGGCGGCGGATTCTGCTGGCAGCGGATGCCAGCGGCAGCGCCTGCGGGCCCCTGAATCGATTGACAGCGAGCCACACCCGTCCGTATCATCCGGCCGTTTTCGCGGAGCGTCCGGATGACTCCGGAATGAGGGCCCGCTACGGGCCGAAATCGGCGGCGAAACGCCGATTTTCGAGCGCCTCCTCTCGGTTTCGCCGGTTTTGCTCAAAACACCCTCTAATGCGGTGCATGTGGCGTGATATCGCAAGCACACGGTTCCATCTTCGAGATTTCGCCGCTCGG
The DNA here is from genome assembly GCA_963699445.1 of uncultured Planctomycetia bacterium. GTDB lineage: Bacteria > Planctomycetota > Planctomycetia > Pirellulales > PALSA-1355 > CAWCAX01. The sequence goes on along the minus strand of CAVOTX010000004.1, from coordinate 9,361 downwards.
CAAAGCCGGGAGCCGGGTACAGGCCCACCTGGTGGGCGCCGCCGGCACCGGCATGCGCTCGCTCGCGGCACTGCTGGCTCAGGCCGGCTGGCAATTGACCGGCTCGGATAACGGCGCCGGCACGTTGCCCGCGTCGCTGGCGCTGACGCTCGACCACGGGCACGATGCGCGTCGGATTCATCAGGATTTGGATGTCGTGTTCTTCAGCGACGCAGTGCCCGGCGACAACCCCGAGCGCTTGCAGGCCGAGCGGCTGGGTATACCGACGCTGAGCTATCCGGCCGCGCTCGGCGAGTTGATGAGCAGGCGGCGTGGCGTGGCGGTAGCCGGCACGCACGGCAAGTCGACGGCAGCGGCGATGCTCGCGCAGATTCTCGAATCGGCCGGCGCCGATCCGACGTACCTATTCGTGCAGACTTGCCGCGACGCGCAGCCCGGCGGACGCTTGGGATCCGGCCCCTGGATGATCGCCGAAGCTTGCGAGTATCGCGCCAACTTCTGCCATTTGCAGCCCGAAATCGCGCTGCTGCTGGGAATCGAGCCCGATCATTTCGATTGCTACCGATCGTGGGATGAACTGGAGTCGGCGTATCGCCGATTTGTCGGCGGCATTTTGCCGGGCGGCTGTTTGCTCTATCACGCCGGTTGTGCGGCGTCATGCCGGCTCGCCGCCCAGCGCTCAGGGCGCAGCGAGTCGTTCGGCTTGACGCCGAGCGCCGACTGGCAGGCCGAGCCCGCCGGCCTGAGCCGCGGATGCTACCGATTCTCGATCCGGCGTCGGGGCGCCCTGCTCGGACAAGTTCAATTGGCTGTACCGGCGCGGCACAACGTGGTCAACGCCCTGGCGGCGGCGGCCGCCGCCTGCCAGGCCGGCGCCGACTGGCCGGCGATCGAAGCAGGCTTGGAGGCGTTTCGCGGACTCGCTCGGCGTTTGGAGCTCGTATTAGGCACTCGCCGATTGACCATTATCGACGACTTCGCCCATTTGCCGGCGGAAATCTCCGCCGGGCTGGCCGCGATTCGCGAGGGGTATCCGGGCCGGCGAGTCTGGTGCGTTTTTCAGCCGCATCAGGCGTCGCGCACGGCTCATCTGCTGGACGAACTGGCCGAGAGTCTGCAAAATGCGGATAAAGTCGTCGTGGCCGATATTTTTCGCGCCCGTGAAGGGGCCGAAAAATCTGGCGAAGTCCGCGCCAGCCGACCTGGCCGCGCGAGTCGCCGCCGGGGGTGCCGACGTGGTGGGTGTGCGTGACGACTCGGAGATTCTGCCCCGGCTCGTCGCAGGCTTGCAAGCCGAAGATGTGGTCGTCACGATGGGGGCCGGAAACATCGGAAAGATTGCTCATGGACTCGCTCAGCGGATTCGAAAAAATCATACGCCGGAATGAGCCGCTGGCGCCTCATACCTGGTTTCACCTGGGCGGTCCGGCCGAATTCTTCGCCGAGCCGAACAGCGTGGACGAGTTGGCGGCCCTGGTGCGCCGTTGCCGCGACGAGAATCTGCCCGTCCGGATGCTTGGCGGCGGTTCGAACATCCTGGTCCGCGAGGCCCCCGTGCCGGGCGTCGTCCTGCACTTGTCGGCACCCGCGTTTACCGAGATCATCGTCGAAAAACAGCGGGTTGGGGCCGGGGGCGGCGCCAAGTTGGGGCACATCATTTCCACCGCCGTGCGCGAAGGACTGGCCGGATTGGAAACGCTCGTTGGCATTCCCGGCACGCTCGGCGGAGCCCTGCACAACAACGCCGGCGCCCGCGGTGGCGACGTCGGCCAGTGGACTTGCCAGGCCACGGTGATGACTCGCACCGGAGAAATCATTCAGCGCTCGCGAGAAGAATTGGTCTTTGCCTACCGCGAGAGCTCGCTCGACGAGCTCGTGATCTTGAGCGCCAGTTTCATCTGGAACCCGACGATCCGGAAGAATTGACCAAGCGCATGCAGAAACAGTGGATCGCCAAGAAGGCCGGCCAGCCGCTCAGCCACCAAAGCGCCGGCTGCGTTTTCAAGAATCCTCGCGGCATGAGCGCGGGCATGTTGATCGATCAGGCCGGACTCAAAGGCACGCGCGTCGGCCAGGCCGAGGTCAGCGATCGGCACGCCAACTTCATCATCGCCAACCCCTCGGCCACCAGCGACGACGTGCTGAAATTGATCGACGTCGTGCGGGAGCGGGTAGCCGAACGGCTAGGAGTTGACCTGGAGCGAGAAATCGAAATCTGGTGAAAATCGGCGCAGGCCGTCAAGGAGGATGGCATGATCCGCAAGCAAGGTGCATTGCGAGTTTGTCTGTTGGCCGGAGGTGATTCGCCCGAGCGGGCAGTCAGCTTGGCGAGCGGCCGGTGCGTGGCCAGATGGCTGCTTGCAGCCGGCCACACCGTGTCGTGTATCGATCCGCGGCCGCCTATCGACGGGGCCGAGCAGCCCGATCCAGTTCGAGACGCGCTCTCGCGATCCGGCGATGGCCAATTTCGGCCGGCGTTTTGGGACACGGTGGATTGGCGGCAATTCGATGCGTGTTTCCTGGCCCTGCACGGCGGAGCCGGCGAAGACGGTCGCTTGCAGCAGTTTTTCGAGCGGCAGGGTGTCGCGTTCACCGGGCCGGCGGCCGATGCGGCGCGGACGGCAATGAGCAAGTCGGCCAGTAAAGAATGCTTCCGTGCCTGCGGCGTGCCGACCCCCGATTATCGAATGTTTTTCCGCGATACGCCGGCTGCGGAAATCGTCCATTCGGCCGAAGGCATCGGCTATCCGCTGGTGGTCAAACCCGACGCACAGGGTTCCAGTTTGGGGATTGCGCTGGTGGAGACCGCTGCCCAACTGTCCCAAGGGATTCAGGAATCGTTGCGCTACGATTCGGCCGGCCTGTTGGAAGCATTCGTCGGCGGTCGCGAATTCACCGTCGCCGTGCTGGACCGTGAGCCGTTGCCATTGGTGGAAGTGTGCAGTCGCACGCCGATCTTTTCCTTTGCCGAGAAGTACGACAGCAGCGCTCCGCATTTTCGCTTCGACAGCGAACTGCCACCGGCCGAAGAGCGCTCGATCGTCGACGCGGCCGTCGCTGCCGCCTGCGCTCTCGAAGCCGACGGCCTGGTGCGTGTCGACCTGCGGCTCGATCTCCTTGGCCGGCCCTGGGTGCTGGAGCTGAACGCCACGCCGGGCATGACCGAAACCAGCCTGGCCCCGGCGGCCGCGCCGCGCGGGGACTCGATTTGCCGGAACTTTGCGACCGTCTCCTGGGCCGCTGCCTCGAACGAAGGAACCGCGCATGAGTGCGAAGAAAAACGACTCGGCATTGCTCGACGAAAAACCGTTCAAATCGGCCGCTGGTCTGACAGGTTTCCTACGCGCCAATGCCCGCTGGATCATCGCCGTGGTTCTGATCGGCGGCGCTTGCGCCTTTGGCTGGAAGATGTTGTGGGAGCAGGTGCGCGATCACGTGGGGGCCTCGCCCGACTATCGGCTGGATCCCACAGCGATCGAAATCGCGCCGGCCTTGCCCGCCTGGATCCATGCGGATCTCAAGGCCGAGGTCATCCGCGACGCCAGCCTCGACGGCTCGCTCTCGACCTTGGATCCCGAGTTGACGATGCGGATCGCCCAGGCGTTTCGACTGCACCCCTGGGTGGCCAAAGTCGAGCGCGTGAGCAAGCAGTTTCCGGCCGCGGTGAAAGTCGAATTGGTTTATCGCCGGCCTGCGGCCATGGTCGAAGTGCCGGGGCCAGCGCTTTTGCCAGTCGACGCCGAGGGCGTGGTCTTGCCGACCGAAGACTTCTCGCCGCTCGACGCCCGGCATTATCCCCGCATCAGCGAAATCAAAACGTCGCCGATCGGACCGATGGGCACGCGCTGGGGCGACACGCACGTGACCGGCGCCGCCGGAGTGGCGGCCGCGATCGCCGAACACTGGGAAGGACTGGCGCTGCATCACATCGTGCCTTCCGGACGTCAAGCCACGACCCCCGGCGGCCGTGAGACCGACGCCTACGAACTGTACACGAAAGCCGGCACGCGGATCGATTGGGGCCGGCCGCCGGGCGCCGAAATCTCGGGCGAAGCTCCCGCGGACAGCAAGATTGCCGCCCTGCTGGAATTCGCCGCAAAGCACGGCGGCTCGCTGGACGATCCCAAGAAACCCCACCGACTCGACGTCCGACCGATCAGCGGACTGGTCGTGGTCGCCCGTCCGGCAATTCAGCCGCTGCCCAAAGAACCCGTGCAGTTGCCGCCCGGGCCGTAGAGTCTTGCCGCCGGTCGCGGTTGGATTCGCGCGTTCAAGGCCCCAGCTGCGGCACCACAACTACGAAATGCCGCCGCTGCCAAGCCTGCCTGCCGACGTCTCTGCGCAGCTCGTCGATCATAGCCCGGGTCGCTGCCTCGACTGCCTCCTGCCAGCGGGCCGAGCCGAATTTCTGGTATTCGCTGCGGGAGTGGGCAAAGATGATCGCCCGCGAGTTGTTGACGATCGCTCCCAACCCGCTGCTCGTCGAACGCCCCGCGCACGTCCTGGGCTCCGGCGCCTTGGCTTCCATAGCCGGGCACGAGCATCCAGGTGTGCGGCATGGCGGCCCGCAGCTCGACGAGTTGGTCGGGATACGTCGCCCCGACGACGGCTCCAACGGCGCCATAGCCGCATTGGCCGGCCGAGTCCTGGGCCCAGCCGTCGACCGCCTGAGCCACGTGCCGATAGAGCGGCCGGCCGTCGATCAGCAAATCCTGGAACATGCCGCCGCCGGGATTCGATGTCTTGACCAACACGAACGCTCCGCAGCCGCGGCGTTTGGCCACGTCGATGAACGGTTCCAAGCTGTCCTCGCCCAAGTAGGGGCTGATTGTCAAGGCATCGGCGCCCCAAGCGCTTTCATCGGCCGAGCCCAAATAGCCGGCCGCGTAAGCCAGGGCCGTCGAGCCGATGTCGTTGCGTTTGCCGTCCAGAATGACCAGCAGTCCCTGCGCGGGCGTAGTCGATCACCTCCTTGAGGGCCGTCATGCCGGCCGGCCCCAACTCTTCGAAAAACGCGGCCTGCGGTTTGACCGCCGGCACCAACGGCGCAATCACGTCGATCACGCCGCGGCAAAACGTGCGGTATGCGGCGGCCTGCTGGGACCAACTGGCGCCGGCTGGCGGAATCATCCCGGCCGGCAATTGCTCGCCACGAGGATCGAGCCCGACCAGGACAGGCGTTTGGCGGGCCACGACGGCCTGTGCCAGGCGGTCGGCAAACGCTGGATGGCGAGTTTGGCTATGCATCGTCGAGCCGAAGGGGAAAGAATCCGTGGGGATGACGCTGCGCTGGCGGCGGCCCTGTGGCACCGCAGTTGAACGCTGCCGCCAATCTACCCGCCGCTGGCGGCAGCGAGTAGGCGTTGAAATGCCGTCGGCGATCTGCAATAGTACGGATCTATCTGCGAATGCAGGACTTCGAGCCTCGACTGAGCGTGGCATCAGGACGGCCGGCTTAGGGTGTAGGACATTGGCTTTCGCGATAGAGATGCGACGAGCGGAGCAAGGCTCGCGAGGCCGGGCACTGCGTAGTTCGCGTTACGGGGCGTGGCGCAGCCTGGCTAGCGCCGCTTGACTGGGGGTCAAGAGGTCGCAGGTTCAAATCCTGTCGCCCCGACTAGACTTAGGACGATCGCAAGGGTTCAGAAGTGCGTTTTGAATGCGTTTTGAACTGCGATCGTCGAAGGATCGGATGAGGGAGAGGCGAGTTGTCACGGCCACACTCTCCCTCATCCCCACCTCTGTATGTCGAACATTCATTCGATGTATGGAGGACTTCTCGGTTGCCAGCACCGCATCCCCGTTTTGACTCCCGTCGCAACGCCTGGGTGACCAACGCTGGCGGCAAGCTGAAGCTGCTTGCCAATGGTCCGCGGATACGGCCCCAAACCGAATCGGACGCCTGGGCTGCCTTCTACGTTCACATGGCGCGGCTCGGCTCGGCCGGTAGATTGGCCTCGGCTCGTCGCTCAGCATTGGGCACCTGGCCGACAATATGGCGAGTGGATGGACCGTGAAGTCGCGGCCGGTCGGATGCGGCCCAACACTCGAAGCTACTACTACGCATTCCTGCAACGATTTCTGGATGCGGTCGGCGGCAAGCGTCTGGCGATAGCGATCCTCCCATCGAACTGGAGCGATTCAAGACGGGCTGGCATTCTGTGCAGACTGTCCAGCGGCTCACAATTGGGGCTGTGAGATGGGGCTCCTGCCGGTCAACCCACTCAAAGGAATAGCCCGGCCCCGTTTGGGAAGACGCAAGCGAATCCTGCCACCCGTGGAAACTGCCCGACTGCCTCGCGGAACTGACCTAACTTTCGCGCCTTCCTTTTGATGATGCGGCACACCCTGCGCGACCCCAGGAAATCCGTGCTCTGCAATGGAAGCATTTTCAGCAGAACCCGATACCGATGTTCGTACTCAGCCAATTCAAAGCGAAGGATCTGCGCAAGGACGACGTCGAGGAGCGAATCATCCCGATCGATTCTCGTCTCGTCAGGCTGCTGGGTCGGCTCGCCCGCGATCGACCGCACGATCCTGATGATTTCGTGCTCCTCAATCGGCTTGGAAAACCATGGACGGCGAACGCCGTCCGATGTCGGATGCGTCGGCTGCGAGCAAGTTGGGCTTTGCTCCGGACGAGCATGGGGAGAACGTCGTTGCCTACACACTGCGACATACTGGCGGTACGCGGGCGACCGCCCAAGGCGTTCGCGATCGCGTGCTTGCGGACCTGATGGGGCATGCCCAGACCACAACCACTCGTCGTTACCAGCATTTGCAGACCGAGCATTTGCACGCTGCTCTCCAGAAGACGAACCAACGCCGAGCTCAATAATTGAAAACGCTGCCTGAAGATTGTCGCGCGGCTGTGGGGCGCGGCGGGGGTGCCAATGGCCGACGGGTCAAAGGTTGTGTCTGCAACTTGGCTTGGAAGAGTTCCCAGTCCTGGCGGCGAATACGGTACGAGTGTCGACGTCCTGTTTCCGCGAGGTCGACACTCTCCAAGATCCCGGCTCGCGGATGTCCGACTTCGATCCAATGCAGCACCGTCCTATAGGGGACGCGTGCAATCCGCTTGATATCGATCGGCTTCAGGAAAATGTCGCCCAACAGGTGTCGGTCTTGGCTGGTCGGTTTCATTGCGGCATCGCTCGAAGCTGGCACTTCACGCTGGTCGTTTCGCGTTGGAATCATGTTTGAATCGGTCACTTCGTTTGCCCGCAACTCAGCAGGTTCTATTCTTCGATTTTGCCAGCGATCCGCGTCGTCGGTTGCCAGTGGTGGGCCGCTGGATGCGGAGCTCTAGCTCCACCAGCTGACGGCTGTATTTTCGTGCGCCCGCATTTGACACGCCGTGCTCGAATTTCCGCAGTTGGCCGGCCTTGGCCTGAGCCGAGCCGGTGTGTTCGGAAATTCCCAAGAGCCCACAAAGGTCTCGCTGGCTGATCCAGTCGGCGGGACCCGTAGTTAATTTACGCGATGCGAGATCGTCCATCGTTGTCGTCCTGGTTCGACGAATTGGCATCTTGCTTTACTGCGAAATCGATTAGGATGCATGTAACAATTGTTACCATATCAGTGATTCTATAAACCCGCCGTAGGTCAAGCGATGGCAAGGCGTCGAAAAGCCGCGGGGAAGATTGCCGGCAAGATGTCAGATCCAGCTGACCGAGTGGCTGGATCTTGCGGATCAAATTCAACGGCAACCAGTCGGCATTCGCCCGGGCGGTGGGGGTTTCTCATAGCGCAATTGGGCAAGTCATCAGCGGAGCCGGGCGCCCGGGCGGCAGCTTCTCCAAGCCATCGCTGGCCTGCCGCAGATCAATCCTGCGTGGCTCCTGGCCGGAGAGGGACCGCCCCTGCTTGCAGAGCCCGGAGGATCGCTCCCGGGTGGCTGGCTCGTGCCGATCATGAAACAGCTGCTGCCAGGACAACCTGCCGCACACCAAGACCAGCTGAGCGGCGAGTACATCCCCGTCGCGGAGACGATTTACAGCGAGGCCAGGTATTGGTACGAGGTCCGCGGGTTGGATCTCGTGGCCAAGTGCAGCCACGAAAAAATCATCAAGGACGACCTGCTCCTGATCGAGACCGACAAGAAGTGGTGGGCAAATACAGCGGAACTAGACCACGCCCTGTGTGTTGTCCAGCAAGCCGATTCATCACTGCGGCTGGCCCGCTTGACGCTCGACGAGTTGGATGACATGGAAGTCGATTACTTTGATCCGCCGCCTGTCGCCCCCCAAGAAGCCCAAGAGATCCAGGAAGAGGCGATACGAACTGGTTTTCAAGCCGGGGCTCCTCCAACGATCTTGCCGGCCAAGCCGCATATACCGCCGAAGCGAATAAAAAGAGGAAGCGTGGACATGACCAGGTGTGGGCGAGCCTATATCCAAAAAGACTCGATCGTTGGCTTGGTCGTGCAGCTCCAACGTCGGAATCCTTAGGCCGAGGGGTGCCGAGCGGAGGATCAAAAAGGAATGAAGAGCTTTGGCTGAACACGACGGCCTCCCCTGTACACGAATGAGCGATGTCACCAACGACTCGGACCACTGCATCTTTGGAGGGCCCGCGATGAGCAGGCAACGCACACGACCGGCCAAAGGAATGCATAGCGATGCACCTCCAGTTCAGCTTCCGAAGATTGAAACTGCGCCGGCTCCCGGATCTGCCCGATTACCCGGATCAGCAGCGATTCTTCGCCAGCCCGTCCGATGCCGATTTCGCCGAGTTCTCGCCGACGACATCGATCAGCCACGGCCTGCAAGCATCCGCCGGAAATCATGCCGGCGGCGATATACGCCGGAGGCTTTGCCCGCAAGCACGATCCTCTGCGCGGTCATCAGCGTGGTCCGGCGCTCCGTCGCTCAAGGAAAAAGAGACGAGGGTCGTGGTCCGCTACGACCTTATGGATGCGAGCCGCGACCCAGGTCGAAGGCGAATTCCTGCGCGATAACTCCATTCGCCGTCAGCTGATCGCGATGGCCTCGCGTCCGCATCGCAGTGTGGCTCATCCAGAACGAGACGCATGCGCGAAGGGCCGACTCGCGTAAGCCGCTAAGCTCCGAAGCTCGCGACCGTGTGGGCAAGATCATGGGTGTCAGCGGCCGCACAGTGCAACGATACTCGGCCCTCTGTTGCACCAGTTGAGATCCAGGATGCCGTCCGCAAAGGCCGCCTGAGTCTCGTGCGGCTTGCCAAGATCGCGGTTCATGTCGCCCGACGGAGCAATTGCGTGCCGTCGCTGCCATCCAGCAAGGCCGTGATCCGGTTGTGGTGGCCAAGCGTGCCATGGCAAGCCGGGGGAAGAGCCAATTGCGGACCGTGGTCGGGCTGGTGCAGCGAGGCTTGAGCTCGT
>CAVOTX010000003.1:0-11556 GCA_963699445.1 uncultured Planctomycetia bacterium | reverse complement strand
CCAATGCGGCCTGATAGAACGAAGGCACCCGCCGCATCGACGTCACGATCAATAACATCACCACTCCGGCGATGCAGAGCAGCCCGGTGAGTGCGGCGAGGGCGATCTGAATTCGTTTCGTCACGCGAAAAATTCGACGGCTGGCAGGACAGGGGGCAGAGGAAGACCGCCGGCATTGCGCCGCCCCCAAGGGAAGCGGAAAAACCGGCGATTCAGGCCGCGAATAGTAAGGTCCGGCCAGCCGCGAGTCAACGCGAACCGCAGCCCGCCGCCGGACACGGCCCCCCCCCTGGTATGGGCCGATAACCCAACCTAGAATCCACGTCTTAACCAATTTGATGCTCAATGGGCAAAACCGACCGGCGGTGCCTGAAGTTGGCATTTGAGCGCTGGTTTCGGCACGTGACGGATCGAAACTTCTGCGGTTTTTCCCCGACCCTCGATGCCGACTTGCCGAAGGAAATTCTTGCCCATGGCTCAAAAGAGGCGTGCAGGCTTCGCCATCGTAGGCTGCGGCATGATCGCCCGGTTTCACGCTCGGGCGATTGCCGATTTGCGCGGCGCCCATTTGGCAGCCTGCTACAGCCGTTCGCCGGAGTCGGCCGAGCACTTCGCACGTGAACACTCGTGTCGTGCCTATCACGAATTGTCCGATCTGCTGGCAGACCCGGCCGTCGACATCGTGACGCTTTGCACTCCGAGCGGCGCCCACCTGGAGCCGGCGCTGGCCGCGGCGCAGGCCGGCAAGCACGTGATTGTGGAGAAGCCGCTCGAAATCACGCTCCGGCGGTGCGATGCGATGATCGACGCCTGTCGGAAAAATGGAGTCCTGCTGGCCACCATTTTCCCCTCGCGATTCCATCAATCGAGCATCGAGCTGAAGCGGGCCGTCGACGCCGGACGCTTCGGCCGGCTGACGCTGGCGGATGCTTGCGTCAAATGGTATCGAACCCAGGCCTATTACGACAGCGGAGCCTGGCGCGGCACCTGGGACCTCGACGGTGGCGGCGCCTGATGAATCAGGCCATCCACAGCGTGGACCTGCTTACCTGGCTGGCCGGACCGGTCGTGGAAATCCAGGCCCTCACGGCCACTCTGGCCCACGAGCGCATTGCCGTCGAAGACACGGCCGTCGCCACCTTGCGATTCGAAAACGGAGCACTCGGCGTCATCGAAGCCACGACCGCCGCCTGGCCCGGCTCGCTCAAGCGAATCGAGCTGCGCGGCTCGGCCGGCACCGCAATCATGGAGGAAGAGGACGTGATCGGCTGGGATTTCGCCAAGCCGCTGCGCTCCGACGCGGCCGTCCGCGACCGAATGGCCCGGCGCATCAGCACGGCCGGCGGGGCCGCCAACCCGGCGGCGATCGGACACCACGGACACGCCCGGCAGTTCAAGGATTTCCTGACGGCGATCCAGCAGGGACACGCGCCCGCGATCGACGGAGCGGAGGGTCACCGCGCGGTCGAAATCATCCTGGGCATCTACAAATCGGCCGAAACCGGCCGCCCGGTCCTGTTGCCGCTTGCGCACGATCCGGTGCTCAAGGGCCGCCGGAAAAAGTCGCCGGGTTGAGCCGACCGCACTGCGAAACGCCGGCGATTGGCCTCTCGGCAATCGAGCAAGGTTAGCGTCGCCTGTCGATTGCACCTGCCCCGAGGCGGCCCAATCGCTCTTCCCCGTCGGGGCGTCTCCTGTCAGAATCCGCAAAGAGAACCTGCCAGGCGAGCGTCTACGTACTGCGGATCCATTTCCTGGCTTGGCACGGTCGAAAGGAATTCCTGTGCGTCGTTTCGTCTGGCTCGATTACGCGGTCTATCTGATCGTCCGATTGGCCGTCTGCCTGGTTCAAGCCCTGCCGCTCGACACGTGCCGCATCGCGAGGGTTGGCGTGGTTGGCGGCCGACGTGCTGCGAGTTCGCGGCCGGGTGGTCGAAGACAACCTGCTGCACGCTTTCCCCGAGCTCTCGCCCGACGCGCGGAGCGATCTGACGCGGCGCATGTGGGAGCATCTGTTCTTGCTGGGCGTGGAAATGGCCCAGGCCGCGCAAGATTCATTGGACGAATTGGCGTGACTACATCGACTTGGCGCGGCGCGAGATGCTGGTGCGGGTTTTGTTCGACGACCGGCCGGTCGTGCTCGTCTCGGCGCATTACGGCAATTTCGAGTTATCGGGATACGTCCTCGGGGTGCTCGGCTTCCCATCGTTCACCATCGCGCGGCCGCTCGACAATCCGCTGCTCAATCGCTTCATCAACGAGTTCCGCGGCTCACAAGGACAGTTTATCTTTCCCAAGATGGGCAGCGCCGAAACAGGTGGACGCCCTGCTGGCCTCCGGCGGCACGCTGGCCTTGCTGGCCGATCAGCATGCCGGCGCCAAGGGCTGCTGGGTCCAGTTCTTCGGCCGGCCCGCTTCGACCCACAAGGCCATCGCCTTGTTCGCGCTGGTGAACGACGCGCCGCTAGTGCTCTGCTATTCGCAACGGATCGGCAAACCGCTGCAACACGTGATCGGCGCAGGAGGAAATGATCGATGCCCGCGAGTTACCGCCGGAACTCCGCAGCGTGCCGGCGTTGACCCAGTGGTACACCGACTGCTTGGAAAAGATCATTCGCCGCGCCCCGGAACAATACTGGTGGGTCCACCGCCGCTGGAAGGGGGAGCCGCCGGCAAGATCGCCGCGCCAAGCGGCGTGAGAAGCGGAGAAAATCGCGAGGTTCCCGCTCGGCGTCACGTTTCAAGGGACGCTCGTAAGCCAGCAGGGATTCGTTGAAACTCGGCTGTTGTCCTCCCTAGTCCCCAGCCCGGAACCTCTAGCCCCTTCCTCCCATGTCCGACTGGATTGCCATTGCCCGGTTAGCGGAATGTCCGCCGGGAACGGCGCTCGAACGAGTCGCCGGCGATCGGATCGTCGCGCTGTTCAACGTTGAGGGGACGATTCATGCCGTCGACGGAGTTTGCCCGCATCAGGGCGGCCCGTTGGGCCAAGGCCAACTGGCAGGCCCAGTTGTGACCTGTCCCTGGCACGGTTGGCAGTTCGATGTGACGAGCGGCTGCAATCTGCTGAATCCGCGCATTGGGCAACCGCGGCTGGCGGTCCGTGTCGAAGGCGACGCGATCTTGGTAAACTTGCGGCAGAGCCCGGCAGTGCCATGACCGTCTTCTTGTGACCGGTGTTCTGGGATACGCGCGTTGATCGAGTACCGACCGTTTCGCAACACCGACGCACCGCTACTGGCCGAAATCTGGCGCAGCCAGGCCAGCCAGCGCGGACTGATGCAGCCGATGTCGGCGGCGCTGTTCGAAGCGCTCGTGCTGTCGAAGTCGATTTTCGATCGCTTCGGCCTGATCCTGGCTGTCGACGACGGCAAGCCGCTGGGTTTCGTGCATGCCGGCTTCGGTTCGACGGCCGACGAGCTTGGCCTGTCGCTGCAGGTCGGCGTGATCAGCATGCTGATGCTCCGCGTCCCCGACGCCCTGCCGGTCGTCGCCGACGAACTGCTGCGCCGCAGCGAGGAATATCTGCAAAGCCGGGGAGCCACAGCCATCGTGGCCGGCGGCGGCCAGGGACTTAATCCCTTTTACCTGGGTCTTTACGGCGGCAGCGAAATGTCGGGCATTTTGAACTCGGACCGCGCGGCGCAGGAGTTTTTTCTGGTCCACGAATACTGCGAAACGGGCCGGGCTCAAGTGCTCCACCGCGAGCTGGCGCGGTTCCGGCCGATCGTCGATCGCCAGCAAATGCAGATTCGCCGCCGGACGAGTCTGCGGGTTTGCGCCGATCCGCCATCGCGAAGCTGGTGGGAGGCCTCGACGTTTCGGCGCCTTCGACCGCACTCTGCTGACCCTCCACCCGCGGGATGGCGGCGAAGCCATAGCCCGGGCGATGTTCTGGAAAATGGAACCGCTGGCTACGGCTTGGGGCATGCACGCCGCCGGCCTGGTCGAACTGGAAGTCGCACCGGTCGAGCGCCGGCAGGGGCTGGGCACCTACCTGCTCGGCGAATCCTTTCGATACTTGCACGCTGAAGGGTTGGCCGTGGTCGAGGCGCAGGTTCGCGACTTCAACCAGCCGGCCCAGGCGCTGTTTGCCAAGCTGGGCTTCGAACAGGTCGACGAGAGCGTCATTTATCGCAAAGAGCTGGATGCGGCTCGCCACCCGCAGCCCGGCGACACCTACCGCAGCGAACCGGACAGCTCCTCCCGGTAATCGCTGAGCTTGCGTTCGTAGTCCAGGTGCAGAGTCCGCAGCCGCTGGGAAATCGGCTCGGGCGTTTCTTCGTTGCGCAGGGCCTGCAAGTAGCCGCGGAGCAACTCCAACCGCTCGGGAGTCGTCTCGAGCATGAAATGCACCCACAGCCAGGCTTCGGCGTAATCGAGCTGGTTCATCTGCCCCGCCGACTGCAACTGTTCGAGCCGTCGCAGGTCGGGATGCCAGCCACCCGGCAGCACGGCCTCGATTTCGTGGACGTGCCGCTCGTTCAAACCGTGATCGCCCCGCGGCACTTCGAAATACTCCGCCAGTCCTTCGTCGAGCCACAGCGGCAAGTGCGGAACCATCGAGTGCAGGTATCCATGCGCCACTTCGTGCCGCAAGTCTTCCGCGACCCGGTCGCCCCAATAGGCATAGACCTCCAGCCGGGTGTCGGTTTCGACAAAGAACGCTCGCCGGTCGGGAAAGTCCGGGTGCCGCGCCCGCATGAAGACCTTCAGTTCGTCGGCGCTGCCGAACAGATAAACATGGACGCGCTCGTCGGACGGGGCCAGGTTCAACTTGGTGCGGAGCAAATTGCGCTGGCCGTTGAGCTCCTCAAGCAGTCGATGCCGGTGCGGCAGCGACGAATCGCTGTACACGACCAGTTGATCGAGCACCGTGCTCGTGGCCTGCGGCAATTTCGCTCCGCCTGTCGCCGGCCGCCAGGCCGTACAGCCGGCCAGCGCCGCTGATGCGACTGCCACGAGCGATAGAATCTGTTGTCGAGCGGTCATCCGTGACCTCGTAGCCTCGCGAGGGCGCGACTCCCGGGCGGCTCTAGGCGCCGGACAGCGATCGCTCGGCGATCAGCCGGTCGAGCTCTTGCTTGAGCCGGGCCAGGATCGCGTCATAGGGATAAGCGCCCAGCTCCTGGCTGCGGCGCTTCAGATTCACGACCTTCGGCCCGCACCACAGGCCCAGGTCGGCGTCGTCGGTCTCGCCCGGGCCGTTCACGCGGCAGCCCATCACCGCGATCGTGATGGCATGCTCTTGGGCATAGCGGGTCATTTCCTTGACCTGTTGGGCCAGCTCGATGAAGGCCTCGTTCTCGACCCGCGAGCAACTGGGGCAACTGATGATGTTCAGCGTCTCCAGGCCGAAGTCGACCACGCTCCGCACGCGCCCGGCCGCGATGTCGGCCAGAATCTGCCGGCCGGCCGCGATCTCTTCCGGCTTGCGCGAGTTGGGCACCGTGAGCGAAACGCGAATCGTGTCGCCGATGCCGCGGCTGATCAACTGCTCGAAGGCGATGCGGGTCTTGATGATGCCGTCCGGCGGCATGCCGGCCTCGGTCACGCCCAAATGCAGCGGCACGTCGGGCCGCTCTTCGGCAAACCGGCGATTGACTTCGATCACCTTGCCCGGGTCGGAATCCTTCAGCGAAACGCAATAGCGGGTGAAGGACAGGCGATCGAGCAGGTCGCAATGCTCGCAGGCGCTGTCGAGCATCGGTGCCAGCGAATCTGCGTGACCGTGCTTTTCCAGCTTGGCCGGATCGACCGAGCCGCAATTCACGCCGACCCGCATCGCACAATCGTTGGCCGCCGCGACGTCGACCAGGAACTTGACTTTGTCCTGCCAGGGCTTCTCGCGCTCGTGATGGTACAGATGCCCCGGGTTGTAGCGGATCTTGTCGACGTGCGGAGCCACCTGCTGCCGCCAGGCGATAATTCTCCTGCAAGTCGACCGACAGGTTGGCGCTGGTCCGCTCGCGAATCCGGCCAACGCCTCGGCATCCTTGGTGTTGTCGACCGCGATCCGCACCACGTCGGCCCCGGCTGCGGCCAGGTCGTTGACCTGCCCAACCGTTGCGTCGACGTCCTGCGTATGCGTGGCCGTCATGCTTTGCACGGCGATCGGATGGGCGGCCCCAATCGACACCGAACCGATACGCACCGACCGGGTTGGATTGCGGCGCAGCTCCAAAATATTCAAGTCCTTTAAGTTAAGGTTTGCCACCGACACCGGGGGCGGCACATTTGCAGAATAGCAAACTGGGCAAATTCCGGCGAGGTTGATTTTGAGCCCGCCTAATTGCCAAAGTTGTAGTAATAGTCTTCAGCGCCGGGTTCGGAGCCGGGCGTCGACTGCTGTCCGCCGGCAAACTTTCGCCCAGCGCCTGCCAGCACCCAGGCGACTACCACGCCCACGGCCGCGACCCGGAGCCAGCCGCGCACGGTGGGCGAAATCGAGCGCGGCGCGAGTTCAGGCAACCAGCTGGCCAGTGGGGCCGCCCACAACAAACAAGCACTGGCGGTCGTCAATTCGCCGAAAAAGTGACCGATCACCAGCAGGCTCATCAGCATCACCGCGCCCGTCGCCAGCACGCCGGTTGGCTCGGGCGGCTTGGCAAGCACCAGCCCGGCCAGCGTCGCGCCGATCAAAGCGGCGGCAAACGGCAACCCGATCAGGCCGCCGCTCATGTAACCCGACAGCATCACCGTCAGACCCGCACCGCCGCAAACCATCGCCAGGCACAAGGGGACCGAGAAGTCAGGGGCCCTTTTTCCAGCGCGACCAACGCCCACCAAACCACGCCCAAGGCCAGTGCCAATGTGCCCAGGACCGACCAGACTTGCCCCGTCGACCAGACGCGCGACTCCGGTCCGGCGGCATGGCAGACGTAGAGCGTGCCCTCGATCAGGACGCGCGCCGTGCCAGCGGCCACAATCAAGCGCAGCGCATGGACCAGCCTCCGTGGCGTCCGGGGGAAGGCGGCCAGCAATTCGGTTGCCACCACGGCTGGCAACACGCAGATCAGCAAGCGATCCTGATCCTCGCGCGGCGGCCAATGGGGCCATAACCCCAAAACCCGGCAGCCGGCATAGTAGGCGGTCGCCATCCCCAAAAGCTGTCCCGCAGGCATCCAGCGGCCCCGGCAAACCCATGACATAAGCGCCGCCAGAGCCGCCGCGACGAAAAGTGCCGCGCTTAACCGGACTGGATCGGGCATCGCGATTCGCCTCGCTTCATTTCTTCACGCCCTCGAAGCTGATGGCCACCTTGATCTCGTCCCCCACAGCCTCGAGCATTTTATCCATGCCGAAATCACTCCGGCGCAGAACCAATTCGGTGGAAAACCCGGTCCGCTGCATCCCCGGCGGAAACTCCGCGGTCTTGCCCCCCTTGAGCACGAACGCGATCGGTTTGGTCACGCCGTGCAGCGTAAAATCGCCCTGGACCTCGTAGCCCCCTTCGATCGGTTTGACGCGAGCGCCGGAGAAACCGATGGTGGCGAATTGCTTGGCGTTCAAGAAGTCCGGGCTGCGCAGATGTTCGTCGCGCTTGGCGTTGCCGGTGTCGATCGATTCGGGTTTGATGCTCAGGGCAAACGTCGTCTTGCCCGGCGCTTCGGGGTCGATCGTGAATTTGCCGCTGACGTCGTTGAATCGCCCATACGTCCAGCTCAAACCCATGTGGGCGATCTTGAAGTTGACCGCCGTGTGCGCTGGATCAATCGCGTAGTTGTCGGCCGACCAGGCGGTCGGCGCCGTCAGGTTGCACGCCACCGCGCTCAACATGGCCAGCCCCCACCGCGTCGCGCCGAACCGGGTCAGGGAAAACCGGGCGCCGCGCCTTGCGCCGGCACTATCTCGAATCGACTGCTTGTCATCGTCAGCTCCTCTTTGGAAAAACAGGCAAACAAACTTTTCGGCCGCGCCGGCCGGGTTGTAGTCCGAGAAATCGTTCACCGATAAACCATCGGAGCGGTTTGGACGCCGCCGCCGATCAATCCTCCGTGGCTTCTTCAATCCGGTCGAAATATTGGAACAGGCGTTGTAGTTCACTGGCCGACAAAGCCCCCATGAACTTCTTCAGCAATGCCAACTGCCCGGGAGCCGATTTGACGAGCAGCGCCCGCCCGATGCGTGTCAGAAACATGCGATTCGCGCGACGGTCGGCCGGATTGCTCCGTCGTTCGACAAGACCGCCGGTTTCCATCCGGTCGATCAGTCCGCAAATGTTGCCTTTGGTCACCAGCAACCGTTCGGCCAAATCTTGCTGACAAAGCCCCTCGGCCACTTCCAGCGTGGCCAGCACGTCGAACTGGGCCAGCGATAGTCCGTGGAGTTCGAGCGCTTGCTCCAACCGCCGTTCCATGCGGTTGAACGCGCGGACCACCTGGACCCAGGTTCGCAATTCGAGCTGTTCGGGTGCGAGCAGGACCGGCAACCGTCGCCGGCGTCGCGCGTATGTTCTGCGGGGTTCGTCATACGATGGTTTACTTGTAAACCATTTGACCGAGGGCCGTCAATCCTGGACACGGGTCTGGAAACACCCCGCGAATCACTGTCCGTCGCACGCGACGTCCAGGCGGTAGGTCTCGCCGCACGACTCGCACAACCAGGTGTAAGCGATCGTACTGGGGGGCGGCGGAAACTCGTCGCTCACTTGGCTGTCCGCATCGCAGCGCAACGACGGATGCCCCAGCGGATTGTGATTGGCCCCGCAGTTCGGGCACTTGGCGGCCATTTGAATCATCACTCTCCCCTTCTTCCCCTGCCCCAAACGGAATTTACTTGATTTTCCCCGCGATTCCAATATGCCGATCGGCATAGAACACATTCCGCGGGGCGCGTGCAGACACGGGAATAATCGGCAGCCCGCCGGCGCGACGATGGGTTTTTTCCCGTTCAACGACCGGCCGACGGCTCGCCGGCCGGTGCAAAAACGCCCAACACTTCCAGCCGATAGCCGGACACCTGAAACCCGGCCCGCGAAAGCCGCTCGATCATGCCGGGATCGAGCTTGTCCAGCAGATCGGGATCAAAGGCCGTCGGCAGGTCGGAAAGTTGGCCGGTCCGCGTGTCGCGCAAGTGGTAGTGTTCCGTGCCCGTCGCATCATACCGGGCCGATGCGTCGCCGCCCGAGAGCTTGCTGGCCAATCCGGCGGCGACCAGCGCTTCGAGCGCTTTGTAGACGGTGGCCAGGCTGATGCGTGGCAAACGGCGGCGCACCCGGCGGTAGACTTCTTCGGCCGTGGGATGAGACTTCAGGCCGGCCAGGCAGCGGAACACCGCCGCCCGCTGGAGCGTGTAACGCAACCCGACCGCTTCCAATGCCCGGCGCACCCGAGCGGCAGTGTCGTTCGAGTCAGGGCCAGGACCGGCGGGTGTCGCGCGGGACGGATCGATCATCAATCGCAACTATAAAGCCCGCCAAATTTAGCGTCAACCGGCGGCTGCACCCGGCCATCGAATCCATTTCGTCGAGATCGAGCGACGTAGCTGCGCATTTGGCCGTGGAGTCTCAATGCCCAAGCAACCCGATCATTGGACGCCTCCGCAAAGCCACTCGGCTTCGACCTTCGCTTCTGGAAACAGCCGCTGAACGTCGGCGAGTTGCTCGTCCCCGGCGTTCAAGACGATCACCCGGGATCTGCCTTGTTCGCCGAACAGCCAGAGCATCCCAGGAGCGCGTGGAGTTTGGCCCAGGGTCGCTGGGGCCGAGGCACTCCAACTGCTCAACAGCGCACGCCGCTGCCGCAGCCAGTTCAGCTGAGAGCCAAGCGCCGTGCCAACCCCGGCCAGGGTCACCGCCACGAACAACGTCCGCAGCGAAAAGGCAAAGCGGCGGCGAGGCCGAGCAGTCACGGATTGTTCCGCTTGGTTTGTTGTCACACGCGACATTATAGCTGGGCCAAATTCAGCCGTAGCGTCAGCCGTCCGCGATCGGTGGTACTGTGTTCTGCGGTCGAACTAGGCTTTGCCGCGGCGACGGGCCGCGATGAACAAACCAAGCGCACCGAGACCGCCGAGGATGAACGAGGACGGCTCGGGGGTCACGAGGGTTACCGAGACGTTCGCCAGCAGAGGGCCCGCGCCGCCACTTACCCAAGCCTGTTGATTGTTAATGAATTGCACGTCCGACAAGGCGGAGGTTGCTTTGAACTCAACCGAGTTGGACCGATAACTCCCGTCCGCATTTGAAAGCAGGGTGAATGCATTGGAAGTGTTTTCGAAGTAAAGTTCCGCCGTCGAGGCATAACCGCCTCGGGTGCCCAGGTCGGCGCTGATCAGATAGGTAGCGCCAATGATGGTCGGGATAGCCTGGTCGACGCTGCCGTCGCTTACGGTTGGCGGCCCAGAAATGGGGTTCGGTGGGACGGTGGGCTGGGTATCATTGAACAGCTGAAGAATTTGGCCGCCCGAGTTCGGGTTGACCGCCGGAAATCCGTCGGTGCCGTTGTAAGTGCTGCTCAGCAGTTGAACGGGGCCGTCAGCCCGCCAGTCCGTAATCGTCGTCGTGTCACCCTGGTAGATACTCGTATAGCCGCCGGGGCTCTGTAATGTCGAGGCGAAACTTCCGTTGGAAATCAACTCCCCGGCACGCACTCTTGCCGTCGTGGCGAAGG
Organism: uncultured Planctomycetia bacterium; assembly: GCA_963699445.1. Classification (GTDB taxonomy): domain Bacteria; phylum Planctomycetota; class Planctomycetia; order Pirellulales; family PALSA-1355; genus CAWCAX01. The sequence continues at coordinate 943 of CAVOTX010000003.1, read as the reverse complement.
ACGAGAATCCAACAACAGCCGTCATGAGCAAACCGCAATAGTGACAATTGAATTTCACTTGGAAACCTTTCGCAAAAAAGTCGTGGTTTTCGCCGATTCAAAGGCCGGACCCATCGCAGGGCCGACCCGTAAGGAGCCGCCGGAAAGGAACACGGCGGATTGCGATTCGATGTCCAGGCGGACGAGGCAAGTACCCAGGCCCAGAGCGTGGGAGCGTCCGCGAAAAGAATTGCAACCGCGTGCCGAAAGCTGAACGTGCTACGCGAACTGCATTAGCGGACGAACTGGCCGAGACGGTTCAGGCGTGGAAATCACGCCAACCGGATAAGAATAACCGCACCGATGCCAGCCGGCAAGCAAATTCCGCCCGGGGTTGTGGGTGATTATCGTGTGCAGGCCGATCAGGGCCGTGAGGCCGCTAGGTCCAGAACGACGCCTGCCACCAGGCCGGCGAAAGTGCACATGACGATGGGGACGACCGGCGATGCATTGAGTGGCCCGGACCAGACCGATAGCAATCCGAAGAGGGCGCCGAAGGCCATCCAAGTAACCATGAACCACGGCTGCCGTTCAAACTTCCGGCCAACGAACAGCGTCCGCAATCTGAAACTATGTAGGGGGCGGCGGAAGCGAGGTGGCTTCCGCCCGGTAACATGGGTTTGACTGTCCATGCTTCCTCCCCCTACATGGAGACTTGATTATGTCCGCTTCCAGTTTACCGCATCGCTGGTTCGTTGGCATCGATCTGCACAAGGACACCCTGACCGCCTGCGTGTACTGTCCATGCTGCGGTGAAATTCGGTTCCAGAAGTTGGCCTGCAAGTGCCGCAAGCAAATCGCCGAGTTCTTTGTCAACTTGCCGCGGCCGCACGTGGTCGCGATCGAAGCCGTCGGGTTCTACCGATGGTTGTGGGAGATGCTTGAGCCCCTAGTGGACAAGTTG
>CAVOTX010000002.1:0-734434 GCA_963699445.1 uncultured Planctomycetia bacterium | reverse complement strand
TAGTCGGTCGTGGCCAGCTTTCGGCTCGACATCGCCAAAACGACCACGGCGAAGGCCAACGAGCTGGCAATCGACAGCGTGATCGAGAATCCAGAGGCCGACAGCCTGGCGAAGTCGAACAGCGGGCTGAAATGGGCATCGGCCGACAGCGAATGGGACAAAACCAGATTCATGTCGGCCGGCTTGGGCAAAATCCAATAGGCCAGGTCGGTCAGCCAGGACAGCCCCGGCGAGAAGCCGTTGGGCACCAGTCGCGTCGCGGCCGACCAACAGGGCGTGACGGCCGTAGTTGATGCTCCAGGCCAGGGCCCAAAAGCAGATCGAACCAAACACGCAAACCACCGTGCTGCGAAAGCAAACCGCCAACAGCGTCGAAACGCTGAAGAACATGGCGAACTCGACGACCAACAGCACGATCGTCCACAGATATACCGCGTCCCAAATGCCGGTCCGCAGTCCCAGCGCCACCCAAGTGCCCAGCACGAACAGCGTGGCATTCGCCAGCACAAAGGACAACACGCCCACGTATTTGCCCACCAGCAGGCACCAGCGGGGCACCGGTTTGGCCAACAGGACCGTGATCGGCCGCGTGTCGAGAAAGCCGGGCAAGAAACCGGCCGTCCAAATCAGCGTCAACAGCAGGCCCAGCGTGCCGGCCACGCCGCCGGCCAGGACCAGTTCGAGAAAATGGACCGCCGACCGGGCATCGCGATTGAGCGGAATGCGAATCGTGCCGAAGGCCAGTTGCAATTCGCCGCGAAGCGACCACCACGCCCGACTTGGCCAGTCGCTCGGGATCGGCGGCATCGCGATCGCCACGCGGAAGAAAATCGGGATTCTCGCCCGGAGCGGCCAAGCGGCACGTCGCCGACGATGCTGGCGCTCGAGCAGATCGGCCAGCGCCACGGCGCTGACGGCCAACAGGATCCAAAGGATGCCGCCGCGCACGGCTTGCCGAAACGTATCGCGGGCGAGCCAGACGAACGTGCGGAGCGATTGCCGAGAGCGTCATGCCAGGGCCTCTTCATAATAGGGTGCAAGTGCCGTTTCCAAACCGCCGGAAGCTCGCCTGCGCTCGTCCGCGACAGGGCGGGCCGCCAGGTCGGCGATCGGGCCGATGAAGGCCACGCGTTCCGCACCGCAAGACCGCGACGCGGTCGCAGCGGCGTTCGACTTCGGCCAGGGCGTGCGAAATCAGAATTGCCGTATGGCCCGGCGCCTTGCGCTCGACCAGCACATCGTCGAGCAATCGCTTGGCGTTCAAGTCCATCCCCTCGGACGGCTCGTCGAGGACCAACAGGACCGGATCGTTGATCAACGCCTGGGCCAAGGCCAGGCGCTGGAGCATCCCTTTGCTGAACCGGCGGATCGGCTCGCGCGGCCCGGTCGGCCAGGCCGACCCGCTCCAGCAGCTTGGCGCCGCGGCTGCGAGCCACCGCCGCCGGCACCAGGGCCAGGGCCCCGTAGTATTCGAGCAGCTGGCTGGCCGAAAGGTAATGCGGAAAGGCCTGGCTCTCGTGGACGTAGCCGACGCGAGCCAGCGTCGCGCGGTCCCAGGCCGGCGCGCCCAAGCGGCGTACGCGGCCGCGAGGTGGCCCGGCACATCGACAGCAGGATTTTGACCAGCGTGGTCTTGCCGGCCCGGTTCGGCCCGACGATGCCAAACACCTCGCCGGCGGCGACCGACAGCGTCACGCCCGAGAGCGCACTGAACGTCGCGTCGCGGCCAGCCGGCCGGCTTGTAGACCTTGATGACGTTCTCGAATTCGGCCACCAGTGGCATGGTTCGATTCGCTTTCTGGCTAGGGTGAGAAACAGCTGGGGCAGGGCTCAGGCCGGCTGGCCGGCTGGCGGAGCCGGTCATTGGACCAGCGAAACTTGCACGCCGGTTTGCAAAATCTTGGTGAACGCTTGTTGCAGGTCGTTGACGACCTGCGACTGAGTGCCATAGATGATCTTGTAGCTCGGCATGCCGTCGGTGACGTTGCCGATCAACTGCATTTGGTTGAGCGTGGCGGTGGCGGCCGCGGCGGTGCTGCTGCCGGGCGCAAAGTACGGTCCGAAGCCGATGCAGTGAATCTGCACCGGTTTGGCTGCGGTCGAATAGCCCGCCGGGCTGGCCGAATCGAGGGCGCAGATCTGATTGCAAATGCTGTAGATCTGGCTGGTCACCGCCGAAGCGTTGTCGCCGTAGCCGTTGATGCCGCGTGGGAAACTGGCTGCCGGCCGGATTGCCGCTGTTGTACAGCACGTTGTAGAACGAGTTGTAAGGGCCCTGTTCTGAGAGCTCGGCGCTGGCCGTCGTATTCGGCGCGCCGTCGGTTTCGAAGATAATGATTTTCTGCGCTCCCTTACGGCCGTTGCCACCGGCGTCGCCGGGCGGCTGCGCGCTGTTGTAGGTGAGCAGCGTGGTGTTCGCGCTGAACTGGTTGTAGGCCAGCATCAGCGGCATCGGCATAGCAGGTGCCGCCCATCGCCCGGGGAACTTCGATGTTGTTGCTGTCGTAGGGGGTGACGGTGGCGCCGGAGTTGCCGACCGTGGCCGGCGGATACCAGAGCGACTCCTGCATGTTGCTGTAGTTCTGGCCCAGCCCGACGCGCACCCGATTGAAGCGCGTGCCGCTGGTGTCGGTGGCCGACGATTGCGGGACGCTGAACATGATCATCGAGACCATAGTCGTTGGGATGGTTGTTCTGGATGTCGTTCATCGCGGCGGCGATTCCCAGCTTGCACTCGTACGTCGGCGATTCGTGGCAGGTGCCGGGCCACCAGCAGAACCGCGAGCAAGTTGGGATTCACGTCGTACCAGACGTTGTAGTTGCCCAGGCAATCGACCATCGTCAGGGGGCCGAACCAGAAATGCAGCTTGCGGCCGCAGCGGATTGTCGCCGTAGAACATGTAGGGCGGCGGCGATCCCGATCAGGCTGCTCTTGGGGGTGATGTTCGTGTTGCCCCAAGCGAAGTCGGTGCCGTAGCCCCCCTCGCCGGTGTTGCCGTTGTTGATCACTTCCCAGTTGTTCGCTCGACAGTTGGATCAATCCCAGGCAGTAGTCGATGTAGTCCTTCCAGAACCGCTGGTTCAAATCGGCTGGGCGGCCAGGTGCCGGTGTCGATCGTGGTGGGAATCGTCGTGTAGTAGACGATCCGGCCCGATCGCAGCTGGAGGGAAACGGATTGGGCCCGATGTTTTGGATCCAATTCAAAATCGCCGTGTAATTGATGGCGTAGGTCGACGGGCCGGGCGCCTGCCAATTGCCGTTGGTATCCCACAGGCGGGAGTTGTCGTCCATCGGCGTGACGCCGTCGGGATAGGTGAAGTACAGCTTTCGCCAGTCGTTGGTCGGATCGGGCGGCCAGAGGAAGAACGTCTTGCCCCAGTAGCCCGGGCCCTGGCTGTAGCCGACGCTGCCCGCCGGCTCCATGCTGTAGGCGGCGTAGCCCTGGCTTTCGAAATTCGCGTCGCGGCTGCTGCCGGTCGGACTGTTGATATTCAGCAGGTCGGCGGGGCAAGTGGCGTAGCTCGAACCGGTGTTCTTGCTCACTTGAGGAACGGATCGCCCCCGGGCGTGGTGGCATAGCTCGACGGGGCCTGGCTCCAGGCCGGCGTGCCGTTGGCATCGATGTAAAAGTCCTGAACCACCGGCGGCCGGCCGTCGCTGGTCGTCACGGTGATGTTGGCCGCGCTGTAAGGGAGCGTGAAGGTCGAGGCCGACAAGGCCGGCGTCGCCAACGTCCGAGTAATGCCCCCACACCGGGATATTCGTGTCGGGATTGTTGCTGGCCCGGGTGATCGTCTCGTAGTCGATCCCCAGCAGGCTGGCAAACCGCATCGAGCCGGAGTAATCGAGAATGACCGCGATGTCGCGCGGCCGGTGGATGGCGGTGCTGGTCACCTGCACGTTGCCGCCGGTGAACCCGAGAAGCTTGGAAAAGGGGAGCTGGCTGCTGATGTTGGCTCGAGACCGTCGTTTGCACGAGGCTCCAGTTCGTTCCCGGCGGGCCGGGGAATTGCGCCCTGAAAGCCTTGCGTGGTGCTGTTGTAAGCCCAGCGGCCGATGATCACGCTGACCTGGCTGGCCGCCGACGTTGGCCCCCAGCACGGTGTTGGCCGTGGCGACCGCCGTGGCCGTGGGAGCGACGGCGGCGTAATTGTTATTGGCGTTGCCCGTGGTGTTGCCGTTCAGGGCCCGGCAGCCGGCCATGGCGGCGGCGTCGCTGACGTCCTGCAACTGGGCCCGGGTCATGGCCATCATCCCCAGGTCGATCGACAGGGCCAGAAAGCCCATCAAGGCGAAGATCGAAACGACCAGCAGCACGGCGACGACGCCACGCGGTTGGGTTTTGCGACGGCGAGCAAACATCATAGGTCTCCGGACGATTCCCCGGCTTGCGGCCGCCGGCTGCCGCCGGCTCCCCAGGAGCCGGCCGACGGCGTCCTGGCTTGGGGGCGGAAAAAACATCTCAACTGCTTTCGACGCGCGCCACCGATTGGATGGATATCGGAATCGACGTCGGCAAGTAAAGGAATTGGCTGATGATGGGGATGTAATTCCCGGTGATCTGCACGCAGACCGATTCGCCCGGCGTGGCCGAAGTCCAGGCGCCGAGGTTGTTCCCCAACGCGTCGGAGGCGAACACCTGCACGTTCTGATTGCTGAGCGACTGGCCGCCCAGAGCCGTGGTGACGACGTTCTGCACGTCGCTAGTGGCGTTGCCGTACGTCACGCCGTTGAGGATCACCGGCGAAACGTGGGCCAAGGCATAACGCAGCCCCGCTGCGGGCGGCGTTCGTCACCACCTGCAGCGTCATCACGTACCGGCCATACTCGATGATGCCCAGCAAAAACAGCAGCGTCATCGGCAACACCAGCGCCGCTTCCACGGCGGCGGTGCCGCGGCGGGCAGTTCGGGTTTTGCGTCGGCGTATCAGTCCCATCGGGCGTCTCCGCTTGGGCAATGCCAATTCAATCCGGCAAGGCCGTGCTGACGACCACTTGCGAGTTATTCAAGCGAATACCAGGTCACGGTGAGCGAAAGTTGCGTGATCGAAGTCAATCGCGGCAGCAGCGTCCAGCTCAAACTGTTGAACGCCGCTCCCGAGGGAATCGTCACCACGACCTGAAACGGATCGAGCGGCTGCGCCTGATAAGGATCGGTCCAGACCGGCGAGGCCAGGCAATTCACCGAACCTGGGCGCCGTTGACCGCGGCGGCGGGAAATCCGGCCGCGGTCAAATAATTCTGCACCGCCGTCTGCACCATCGCAGCGGTGACGGGCGTGCCGTTGGTGTAGCCGCCGGCCGCCAGCCGGGCCCCTTCGCGGGCCGCGGTGTTGAGCGTCTGGCCGACCAGCACGAAACGCCCGACCTCCCAGATGCCAAACAGCAGCACCAGCACCAGCGGCATCACGATGGCCGCTTCCACCGCCACGGCGCCGCGACGGCGACGTGGCAACCGCAGGCGCGCATTTTCCACTGCGTGACGTTCAAACCATGACTCCCGCGGAGGTCCTACAATCAGTCCTGAAAAGCCTAGGTCATAAATAACGGGCGCGGCAAAACCCTCGTTACAATCGGCACCACCGGCCCTCGCGCGGCCCCGGGGATGGACAAACGGCAAGGCCGAACCTACGTTAGAAACCTTGCCGCCCGGCGGCGCTGGCCCTCGGCCGGCCGGCCCGGCCGGCGGCACAGGTCAATTCAGGCCCGGGCGAGCTTTCTGACAGCAGGAGGGATATCGGATGGGCTGCTGGCGAACTGGCCGCCCTGGCGTCGCGGTGGCTGCACATCATCGGCGCGATCACCGCCGTGGGCGGCGCGATCTTTACCCTGTTCGTCGTGCTCCCCGCCAGCGGCGTCCTCTCGGCCGAGGCCCGCGAAGCGTTTCATGCCGCGGCCCGCCAGCGCTGGTCGAAGATCGTGTTCACGGCGATCAGCATCCTGCTGTGAGCGGGCTGTATAACTTCTTCATGATCAACAGCAATTTTCGCGGCGAGTTGCCCAGGTGGTATCATCCGCTGTTCGGCGTCAAGTTCATCTTGGCCATGGCGGTGTTCGCGATCGCCAGTTTGCTGGCCGGCCGGACGCCGCTGGCCCAGCGGATGCGGACGCAAGATGAAGTTCTGGCTGTCGCTGAATCTGCTGTTGGCCGCGCTGATCATCGCGATCTCGGGCGTGATGCGAACGGCGCACCCGCCAGTTCCGCCGGCCGCGGCGGCACCGAGCCGGTCAAGGCCGTCGCCCAGGCCGATCCAGATACGGCAAGCCAGCAGCAGGGCCAGTTTCAGTCGAGCCAGAGGTGACCAGCCGTGGACAAGAAGGCGAAGAAGAAAATCGAAGTGCTGCGCGACCGGATCGCCAAGTTGCGGCAGCAATTGGCCGGCGCCAAGAAGCAAATGGACGATCCGGCCGAAGTCAACCGCCTGGAGCGCGAAATCACGCAGGCCCAGGCCGAAATCGACAAGCTCAACTTAGCGCGTGAGGCAGCACGCCTCACCGCGGCGTCGTGCACCACGGCGACTGCCGCGGCGGGCGGTCGATTTCACGATTTCGCCGTCGCGATAGGTGCCGATCTCTTCGTGCCCGTCGCCGTCCCAGTCGCCGACGACCGGCACGTCGCCCGCCTGGCCGAGCTTGCACGACCTGATCCTGGCCGTCGATCATGCCGTTGCCGTTGGTGTCGATATACCACGTGCCGTTGCGGAAGACGGCCAGTTCGTCGACGCCGTCGCCGTTGAAGTCGCCGACGACGGGCATGTCGCCGACCTGGCCGAAGTGCTTCTTGTCGTCCCCGTGTCGGACCATTTGCCGTCGCCGTCGACGTCGAGATACCACCAGCCGTCGCGGAAGACCGCGATCGTGTCGGTGCCGTCGCCGTTCCAGTCGCCGACCAGCGGAACGTCGCGCGGCGTGCCGTAGTGGAAGACGTGATCGATCAGGTCGGCGCGGGTCGGCCCTGCGAGGTCAGCTTCAACGCCCGCTTGCCCATCGTGGCCTGGCTTTGCGGCGGCGGCACGTTCTTTTGCGTGCCGTAATGCTTGTTCGACGAATCGGGCAAACCCGGCTCGCGGGCGATGTGCCGCGGATCGCCGGCCCAGGCCTGGCCGAAGATGCCGATGTCGTCCTTGCCGTCGCCGTCCCAGTCGCCGACGACCGGCTTGTCGCCGCGGTAGCCGCAGCTTGGCCCACAGGTCTCCTTCGTCCCACACGCCGTTTCCGTTGACGTCGATGAACCACTGCCCGTCGCGGAAGACGCCGACGTCGGTCACGCCGTCGCCGTTGAAGTCGCCCGAGACCGGCGTGCCTCCCTTCATGCCGAACAGCAGCCGGCGGGCGGCTTCGGTGTTCTTGCCCTTCACCTTGCCGGCCAGCGTCCATTCCGAATCTTCCATCCCCGATTGCCAGGCCAGTTCCTCCGGCTTGGGCGGCGGTCAACGTCACCAGGTCGTCCGGAGCCCATGGTCGAACGGGGCTGGCCGGCATTGACCACGCTCAGGTGCCAACTGTATTCGAGCACCTGGCTCGACCCGGATGTACATGTTCGGCGCCCCCAGCTGCGGGAACTGCGCGACCGGGACGACGACCGGCTGATATTGCGAATAGATATTCGCCGCCACCGCCGCCGGCCCTGCCGGGGGCAACGGCTGAATCAGATAGATCACCTGGGTTTCCACGACGCTGAAATTGTTGCTCGCCGACGTCTGGCCGGCCGTGATTTGGATGCCCATGATCGCGTTGGCCGGCGTCGGCACGGTCAGTCCGGCCAGCACCGCGGCCGGAGTCGCGTTGTACGGCCCGATCACGACGCCGCCGGTCGTGCCGGGCGTGGTGAGGCCGTCGAGATATCCGCCCGGCTCAATTTCGATCACGGCGTAATCGCCCGCGGCCAGGCCGGTGAACGAATAGTCGCCGCTGGGTCGGTGACGGTGGTGATCGGCGAGCTCGAGTTGTAAAAGCCGGGCAAGGCCTGCGAGCCGAGGATCGAGCACCGGTCGTGCCGTTGACCAGTTCGAGCGTCACGCCGCCGATCCGCGGATCGCCCGGGGCCAGAATTCCGGTCTTCACGGCCGGCACGTCGGGCGTTTCGCCCGGCACGGTCTCGATCGGTGCGCCGTCCTCGAAGACGACGCCCGAGATCGTCGCCGGCGGCATGACGTAGAAGTCGTAGCACATCGCCGCCTGGCCGGCAGTCAGCGTCAGCCCGACGATGTCCTCGGAGTCCTGGGTCGTGCCACCGGCATCGCCGGGCGTGGCGTCCTCGGCAAAATAGCTGGCCGGGAGGCAATTCCTGGACGCTGTACTGCCCAGGCATCAGATTGTCGAATTCGTAATCGCCGTTGGAATCGGTCACCGTGGTGGCCACGATTTGCCCGCAGGCATTCAGCAAGTTGACCGTGACGTTGGGCACGCCGGGCAAGGTCCAGCTTTCGTCGCAATTCAATCCGGTCAGATTGACCATCACCCGGCCGGTCAGGCTCGCCGGCGGCATGATGTAGAAGTCGTAGCACATCGCGCCTGCCCCGGCGAAGCGACCAGGCCCACGATATCCTCGGCGTCGCTGGCCGTTCCCCCGGCGTCGCCGGGCACCGCGTCCTCGGCGAAGTAATTGGGCGGCACGACCTCTTGCACGCTGTAGGCCACGCTCGGGCGTCAAGTTGTTGAACGCGTAATCGCCGTCGGCGTCGGTGATGGTCGAGGCCACGATCTGCCCGCTGCCTTGAGCAGGTTGACCGTGACGTTGGCCACGCCGGGCAAGGTGTAGCTTCGTTGCAGGCCAGGCCCGTGATGTTGATCATCACCCGGCCGGTCAAGCTGGCCGGCGGCATGATGTAGAAGTCGTAGCACATCGACGCCTGGCCCGGCGCAAGGTTCAGGCCGACGATATCCGTGTCGTCCTGCTTCGTTCCCCCCGCATCGCCCGGCACCGCGTCCTCGGCAAAGTAATTCGGCGGCAGGATTTCTTGCACGCTGTAGGCCACGCCGGGCTGCAAGTTCTTGAAGGCGTAATCGCCGTCGGCAGTCGGTCATGGTCGTGGCCACGACCTGCCCACTGGCATTGAGCAAGTTGACCGTCACGTTGGCAACGCCGGGCAAGGTCTAGCTTTCATCGCAGCCTAGCCCGGTCAGATTGATCATCACCCGGCCGGTCAAGCTGGCCGGCGGCGCGATGTAGAAGTCGTAGCACATCGCCGCCTGGCCCAGGCGAGCGATCAAACCGACGATATCTGTGTCGTCCTGTTCGTGCCGCCGGCGTCGCCGGGAACGGCGTCCTCGGCATAATAATTCGGCGGCATGACTTCTTGCAGGCTGTAATTCACTGCCCGGAAGCAAATTGTTGAACTCGTAATCGCCGTCGGCGTCGGTCGTCGTGGTGGCCACGATCTGTCCCCTGGCATTGAGCAAGTTGACCGTCACGTTGGCGACGCCGGGCAAGGTCTAGCTTTCGTCGCAATTCTGCCCGGTCAGATTGACCATCACCCGGCCGGTCAGGCTGGCGGGCGGCAGATGCAGAAATCGTAGTACATCGCCGCCGGCCGGGATATCAGGTCCCGATATCCTCGTCGTCGACTTCGGTTCCGCCGGTGTTACCGGCACGGCGTCCTCGGCGTAGTAGCCGGTCGGCAGGACTTCCTGGACGCTGTAATGGACGTTGGGTGCCAGACCATTGAAGGCGTAATGCCCTTGGCATCGGTGGTCGTGGTGGCCACGACCTGTCCGCTGGCATTAAGCAAGTTGACGGTCACGTCGGCCACGCCGGGCAGGGTATAGCTTTCATTGAATTCAGCCCGGTCAGATTGACCATTACCCGACCGGTCAAACTCGACGGCGGCACCACGCAGAAATTGTACTGCGTGGCGTCGGTCGCCAGCGGCAGAGCGATGGCATCCATGTCGTGGTTGTCGGCCTCGGTGCCGCCAACCGTCCCGGCGAAGGCCGTTTCGTAATAATAGCCGGTGGCCGAAACTCCCGGACGCTGTAGGTACTGGGCGGGAATTGGCCGAAGGTGTAATTGCCGTTGGCGTCGGTTGTTGTCGTTTGAATCACGTTGCTTCTCGAATCGAGCAACTGGATCGTGACACCCGCCAGCGGAGGATCGCTGGTGTTGTTGTGCTGGTCGTCCTTGGTGTCGATGTGGACCGTACCGCTGAGCGTCGAATAGGGATGCTCGTAGAAGTTGTAGTTGATGCCGTTGGTGTTCGTGACCAGCACGATTTGCGACAGGAGGGTGTTGGTCGGTTTTTGGCCGCCCACCGAGCCGACCGTGTCGCACCCGACAATGTAGTTCGGGTCCGGCGTCTCCTGCGACGCTGTAAGTGCCGGCCGGCAGTCCGGTGAACGTGTAATCGCCGTTGGAATCGCTCGTCGTCGTGGCGACGACCTGGTTCTGCGAATTCAGTAGGGTCAGCGTCACGCCGGCGATCGGCGACGGATTAGGATCGTCGGTGCAGACCAGCGTATCGCTCAGCAGCACGCGGCCCGAGATCGAGTTGGGCAGCAGCTTGCCGAAGTCGTATTCCTGCCCCGAGGCCCCGTTGCCCAAGAAGATGTTAGTGATTTTGTCGCCGGGATTGATCGCCAGACCGCCCAGCGTGCCGGCCCGATCGACGCCGTCGAGATAGCCCGGCGGCTGCGTTTCCTCGACGACTTCCCACGTTCCCGGATTCAATCCGGTGGCCGAATAGAACCCGTTGGCATTGGTGACCACCTGGATCGGAGCAGGGGGTGTGCCGACGACGTTGAGCGGGATGATCTCAAGGGTCACGCCGCCGATGCCGGGCTCGCCCGCGTCGCGTTGGCCGTTGTCGTTGGCGTCGTAATAGACGTATCCCGAGACGGCCGCCGGCTGGGCCACGGCGAAATTGTTGTTCACGCAGTTGCAATTGCAGCCGCCGTCTTGCAGCACGATGTCGCTGACCACATTGTTGGCCGTCGGGGTGCCGTCGGTGTTCCCGTCGATCGTGCCGGCCGTCGAGCCGACGCTGACGTAACCGGTCGGCGTGTTCATCACCACTTGGTAGGTGCCCGGCAACAGGCTGGGAAAATCGTAATTGCCGCCAGAGTCGGTCGTGGCCGTTTGTCCCGTGTTGACGTAGGTGTTGCCCTGCAGCTGCCACAAGCTGAGTGTGACGCCGGCCACGCCCGGGTCGCCGGTCACATCCTGGTCGTTGAGGTTCAGATCGTTGAACACGACGCCTTTCAGGTCGCGGGGCAGGGGGGGCTGAGTGACCACGGCCACCGCGCCCGCGCTGTACGCCGAAAGGTCCTGCGTCGTGCTATAGGCCTGGTCGGGCAGATCAAGCGTGGTGCCGCTCGATTGATTGGCGGCGGCAAAGCTGGCGTCGTAGTCGTTGATGAAGTCTCCCGAGGTCTCGGCGCTGGAATAGCCCGTGGCCACGAACGTGGCGTTGAACTGGCTGCCGGCAAAGGCGGTCCCGCTGACCACCGCGTCGAGCGACACCGCGCTGGTCACCGGATTGATCGCGGTGACCGTTTCGGCCCCGATCGAAAAGGTGAGCGTGTCGCCGGCGGCGAAGCCCGACAGGTTGAGGACCAGGATCGACGAGTCGTTTTGGACCTGGTAGCTGGTGACCTGAAATCCCTGATCCGCGATGACGGTAAACGGTTGCGGCTGGGCGTTGCCGATTCCACCCGAGGCCGTGTCGAAGATCACGTCGCCGACCGAGAGCGGCCCTCCCGCCTTGCTCCCATCGATTTCCAGTTGGGTCAGCTCGGTGCCGGCACCGCCTCCTTGGAACGTAACCTGAAACGTGTTGGGCTGCGACTTGTCGGCCGAATCGGGATCGAGCTCGGTGATGCCGACGTGGATCGGGGCCACGTCGGCGGCCGTCATCAGCCGCCGGCTCTCCAGCTCTTCGACCCGGCAGAGGCGCACGCGGTGTGTGGTCGAATGGGCGTCATCGATGCGAAAATCGCCGCGCAAGGCCCGCCCGAGGCGCGCCAGTTTGTTCAAAAGCCGCACAAAGACCTCCCTGTCGCGATAAACCGCGGCGAATCAGACCGCAGGAGGCAATCGTTGCCTCCGATTTGCACTCGTGTCGTTGCTCAAGCAGACCGCCAGGACGAGCGGCCCGATGGGAAAGGCAAGCAGCGTCCGCCGCGCCCCGATCGATCATTTCAATTTCGGCAGCAAGCTGGGCTCGGCGGCCGTTTCCTGGCCGGCGCCCTGCACGTCGAACTGCCACACCCGAATCGTCGTGTCGAAACTGCCCGAAGCCAACACGCCGGTTTGCGTATCACAGGCCAGCGCCGCCACCGAGCCGCTATGACCCGGCAAGCTCCAGCGTTCGGCCGGCTTGGTCAAATCCCAGATCCGCACCGTGTTGTCGCTGCCGCCGGTGGCCAGCAGATCGTCGCCGCAAAACGCCAGCGACATGATCTTGGCCGGCTTGGCGGTCAGCTTGTGCAGCAGCTTGCCGTCGTGGGCGTCCCACAGGCCGATCCGCCGCCCGTCCCCAGCCGCCGCCAGCTTGCCCCCGTCGGGCGAATAGGCCAGGTTGCGCAGGCGCTGCTGATCGGCGTCGATCTCCAACGCCACCTCCCAGTCGCCCGTCGACCAGACGCGAATCTGGCCGTTGCGGCCGGCCACCGCCACCTGCGAGTCGTCGGGCGAAAAGACCACGCACCGCAGGTCCTGGCAAGGACCTTTCAGCTTCCGCGCGACTTGTCCCTTCGCCACGTCGTAGATCGTGACTTCTTCCTCGAAACCCACGGCGGCGATCATGTCTCCCTTGTGATCGAAGACGGCCGAATAGATCGGCGCTCGCCTCGGTCAGCACCTTTTGAGGCTTGCTTTCGCCCAGCTTCCACACGACCAACTGGCGATCGTCGCCGGCCGAAAGCAGCAGCGAGTGGTCGGGATTGAACGACAAGCTGCGGACCCAATCGGCGTGGGCTTTGAGCGTCTGCGTCAGCTCGCCGGTCTGCGTGTTCCAGATGCGCACCAGGTGGTCGTCGCCGCCGCTGGCCAGCACTTTGCCGCCAGAGGCCAGGGCCACCGCGGTGATGACGGTCGGCTTGCCGGGCACTTTGCCGTGCCCCACTTCGAGCACCTTGGAGGGTGCCACGTTGGCACTGGGCTGCACCGCCCGCGCCATTTGTCCGCCGGCCAGGCAGGCCCCCAGGACCAGGGCGAGCGCCCCACGGATCGCAGTGCGCATAACGAAATCCTCGCTTCCAAGCACAGGTTGAACCGCGCAAGCGCGAGGTGATAGCGGCGAGCGATCCCCCCGGAGTGCAGCAGTGTCGCTTCTTCGTTATCGGCCCGGCCAATCAGCCGGCCGCACAAGAAGCACCGCCGAGCGAAGCGGAAATGAGAGTTTTTCCGGTCGCGGGAGGCTTGAGGCCTGAGGCTACAGGCTTGAGGGGAATGCCACCACCACGCGGCAAAAGCCGCCGCATGAGGCTGCTAGCAGCTGCCGACGACTACTTGCGCTTGTCCATCGGCACGAACTTGCGCTCGGTCGGGCCGATGTAGATCTGCCGCGGGCGGCAAATCTTCTTGGTCGGCGAGTCGTGCATCTCCATCCAATGGGCGATCCAGCCCGGCAACCGGCCGATGGCGAACAGCACGCGTGAACATCTGCACCGGAATGCCCGATCGCGCGGTAAATCACGCCGGAATAGAAATCGACGTTCGGATACAGCTTGCGCTCGATGAAGTAGGGGTCGTTCAGGGCCACGTCGCTCGAGCTCCTGGGCGATCGTCGAAGATCGGGTCGTTGATGTGCAGCTTGGCCAGCAGCTTGTCGCAGGTCCGTTTGATGATCGTCGCCCGCGGATCGTAGTTCTTGTAGACGCGGTGGCCGAAGCCCATCAGGCGGAAGCCGCTGTTCTTGCTCCTTGGCCAGTCGACGTACTTGCCCACGTTGCCGCCGTCGGCCCGAATCTGTTTCGAGCATTTCGACGCAGGCCTGGTTGGCTCCGCCGTGCAGCGGGCCCCACAAGGCGCAGATGCCGGCCGAGATCGAGGCGAACAGGTTGGCGTCGCTCGAGCCGACCATCCGCACGGTCGAGGTGCTGCAGTTCTGCTCGTGATCGGCATGCACGATCAGCAGCAGGTTCAGGCCTCGACGAAGTCGGGATCGATCTCGTACGGCTCGCTGGGCACGGCGAACATCATCTGCAGAAAGTTCTCGCAGTACGACAAGTCGTTTCGCGGATAGATGAACGGCTGGCCGATCGATTTCTTGTAGGCATAGGCCGCGATGGTCGGCAGCTTGGCCATCAGCCGATGGACCGAAACTTCGACCTGCTGCGGATCGTGCGGATTGAGCGAGTCCTGGTAGAACGTGGACAGCGCCCCGACGACCGAGCTGAGAATCGCCATCGGATGGGCATCGCGCGGAAAGCCGTTGTAGAACGACCGCATGTCCTCGTGCATCATCGTGTGCCGGCGCAGCGCCGTGCGGAACTGCGTCGATCTGCTCCGCATTGGGCAGCTCGCCGTAGATCAGCAGGTAGCTGGTCTCGATGAAATCGCACTTCTCGGCGAGCACTTCGATCGGATAGCCGCGGTAGCGGAGAATGCCCTGGTCGCCGTCGAGATAAGTGATGGCGCTGGTCGTCGAGCCGGTGTTGACGTAGCCTTCGTCGAGGGTGATATAGCCCGTCTGGGCTCGCAGCTTCGAGATGTCGATGGCGCGCTCACTTTCGCTGCCCACGACGATCGGCAACTCGATTTGCTGGTCTCCGAGTCGCAACTTGGCCACCTCGCCGGCCTTGGCCTGCCAGCGTGGCGAACTCGTGCTCATCAGCGCCCTGTCCTCTCGTCTTTGAACTGGCGGTTTTCCGTCGGCCCGCTCAGTGTAGCGGCCCCCAGCTAAACAACTCGAAGCACCGCACGCCCAACGCTTTCGCCCTCGTCCCACGCAGCCGTCGTGCATCAGAAAAACAAATGCTCAGCCCCCGGGAATGTGGCAGCTGGCCATCCCGTTTTTTTCCAGATAGCGCTGGTGATATTCCTCGGCAGGATAAAACGGCGCGCCGGCACGATCTGGGTGACGATCGGCCGACGATACGCGCCGCTGGCGGCGAGCCGATCGCGCGAGGCCTCGGCAGCGGCATGCTGTGCCTCGTTGTGGTAGAAAATCGCCGAGCGGTACTGAGTGCCGAAGTCCGGCCCTTGGCGATTTAGCGTCGTCGGATCGTGCAGCCTCCAGAAAACGTCCAGCAACTGCTCGTAGCTGATCCGCGCCGGATCGAACTCGACCTGCACCGCCTCGGCGTGTCCCGTCCGTCCCGAGCAGACTTGTTCGTACGTCGCACACCCGGCGTGGTGCCGCCGGTGTAGCCGACCTTCGTGTCGATCACGCCGGCCCGGCGCGGAAGCTGGCCTCGACGCCCCAAAAACATCCGGCTCCGAATGTGGCCTGGTCCATTGCTGATGCTCCCTTCGCGTTTGTTTCCGCTGCCGAAAGATTTTGCCTGCTCCGCCGCACCCAACTGCAATTATTCTCCACCGCGTCAACCAGTCGGGTAAGGCGGCGCGGATTTAATTTCTTGTCAGTCCGCCGCCGATGATCTCTCTCCGTCCGGCCGCGCATCGGCCGGGGCGCGGTGAGCAGCGATACACTGGCAAAGCAAAATCGATTGCACAGAGTCGAACTGCCGTTCCAAATCGATGTTCTTCATGAACACCCGAATTAAACAAGTGTTTTTATTGAAAATCTACGACTCGCGGCGAGCCGCGTATACTTCGGCTAGAGGCGAAGCGAGCCCGAGAAATGCTTCTTTGATTTTCTTCATCGCCACATCGGGTTCGCCGGGCTTTCAGAAGACAGAGGAACAGTGTATACCGCCCGGTGCTGAACGATGCACCGCACACGAACGACCCCCCAGCACCGGGCCTTTTTTCACTGGCCGGCGCATTGATCGCGCAGGTGCGTGTCCGCAGGGTGATTTGCAGGGCGAATCGCGGAGGATGTTGGCACTTTGCCGGTGACGGCGAAACAGCCAAAAACAGCCGCGATTCGTAGTGCAAAGAGCGGGCGAAAAAATCTCGCGTGGCGTCTGTTGACACCGTGCGGGCAAGTCCTACAATGAGACTTCCCTGGACGACGTCGCTCTCGTTTTTTGGGCGGTGGCACGGCCGGGATTATTTTTCAACAGACTGCCAGAGGCTGGATAAGCTGGACAAGATTTTCCGGCCGATGTGGCCTGGTGCGGTGGATGCCCTGGCTTGCGCGTCCCGATGAGCGGGACTTGACAATTGGTTGCGGACTCGGAAACTAGGGGCGTCCGGCCGGTGTTTGGGGCGGGCATTCGCAGCGGCCTCTTAGGTTTCGACTTCTTGACAATCGCTGCGGATCGAGGCGCGAACAGGGGATAGCCCCGTCGCGTAGAAAGAGCTGCTGCGGTGCCGATTGATTCGGCGAATGTGTCAGGCCGAGAAATTCTGGCCAGGCATGTTGACAAGAGCCTAAGCATCCCTAGAATGGACGATCCCTGGAAGGCACTGCCTTTGGGCAGAAATGCAGCCGGGGGTTTTTATTCGATCTTTGACAATTTGGTAGTGACCTCTGAAATTATTTGCCAGCACAAGACTGTGCTAGCTGGCCGGGGTGTTTTTTCGCGAAGGCCTTGTGTCGTCGCGCAGGGCGCTCTGGTTGAGCAAACGAACCGTCAATGAGTGGCTAATTATCCGCTGGTCGTCGTTTTGGGCTTTCGGGCCTGAGGGGGCGGTCGGCGGTGATGCTTACAAAAATTGAAGGGTTTGATTCTGGCTCAGAATGAACGTTGGCGGCGTGGATTAGGCATGCGAGTCGCGCGAGAACCCGCAAGGGGGACAGCGGCGAAAGGGACAGTAATGTGTAGATCATCTGCCCTCAGGTCCGGGATAGCTGCGGGAAACTGCAGGTAATACCGGATAACATCTCCGGATCAAAGGTGTGATTCCGCCTGAGGATGAGTCTACATCCTATTAGCTAGTTGGCAGGGTAATGGCCTACCAAGGCAATGATGGGTAGCGGGTGTGAGAGCACGACCCGCGTCACTGGGACTGAGACACTGCCCAGACACCTACGGGTGGCTGCAGTCGAGAATCTTCGGCAATGGGCGAAAGCCTGACCGAGCGACGCCGCGTGTGGGATGAAGGCCTTCGGGTTGTAAACCACTGTCAGAGGGGATGAAATACAGGTGGGTACTCCCATCTGCTTGACATAGCCTCAGAGGAAGGACGGGCTAAGTTCGTGCCAGCAGCCGCGGTAAGACGAACCGTCCAAACGTTATTCGGAATTACTGGGCTTAAAGGGTGCGTAGGCGGCGCGGAAAGTTGGGTGTGAAATCCCTCGGCTCAACCGAGGAACTGCGCCCTAAACTACCGTGCTTGAGGGAGATAGAGGTGAGCGGAACTTAGGGTGGAGCGGTGAAATGCGTTGATATCCTAAGGAACACCGGTGGCGAAAGCGGCTCACTGGATCTTTTCTGACGCTGAGGCACGAAAGCTAGGGTAGCGAACGGGATTAGATACCCCGGTAGTCCTAGCCGTAAACGATGAGCACTGGATTGGAGGGCCCTCCATAGCCTTCCAGTCGAAGCGAAAGTGTTAAGTGCTCCGCCTGGGGAGTATGGTCGCAAGGCTGAAACTCAAAGAAATTGACGGGGGCTCACACAAGCGGTGGAGGATGTGGCTTAATTCGAGGCTACGCGAAGAACCTTATCCTAGTCTTGACATGCACGGATTAACTCCCTGAAAGGGGAGCCAGGCCTTCGGGTACAACGTGCACAGGTGCTGCATGGCTGTCGTCAGCTCGTGTCGTGAGATGTCGGGTTAAGTCCCTTAACGAGCGAAACCCTTGTCACTAGTTGCCAGCGCGTCATGGCGGGGACTCTAGTGAGACTGCCGGTGTTAAACCGGAGGAAGGTGGGGATGACGTCAAGTCCTCATGGCCTTTATGACTAGGGCTGCACACGTCCTACAATGGCATGTACAAAGGGAAGCAAACTCGCGAGAGCAAGCAAATCTCAAAAAACATGCCCCAGTTCGGATTGCAGGCTGCAACTCGCCTGCATGAAGCCGGAATCGCTAGTAATCGCGGGTCAGCATACCGCGGTGAATGTGTTCCTGAGCCTTGTACACACCGCCCGTCAAGCCACGAAAGTGGGGGGCATCCGAAATCGCTGAGGCAACCGCAAGGAGCCAAGCGCCTAAGATGAACTCCGCGATTGGGACTAAGTCGTAACAAGGTAGCCGTAGGGGAACCTGCGGCTGGATCACCTCCTTTCTAAGGATTTCTGTCAGCGGGTGGCGACACCCGACTGACAACATGTGGAGACAGTTCTTGTGTTGGCCAGAGGTCAGGTCCGGTGTCTGAAAGTCTCCCGACTTCCAGATATCTGACCAGCTGCCAGATTGAATAAGTAAGACCCGTAGCAGGGCTAGCCAAACCTGCTGCGGGTCTTTTTTTGCGCGTTCCGAGCGCCGTACCCAGGCGCGCTTTTTCTGCCGCCCGCACCCGACGTGCCCCGGCCTGGCTATAATAGGGCATCGCCCACGCGTCCCTGCCACCGGCTGCGAGATCGAAGCATGAAAGCGGTTTTGGCCGAAGTCCCCGATCACCTGCTCGCTTGGCGCAAGACCACCGGCGCAGATCGCTTCGATGAAATGTGGGACGGAGTATTGCACATGGGTCCTACGCCAAATCGACGACATCAAGAACTCGAAGGCGTCTTGGAATTCTGGTTGCGAACACATTGGGCCGCCGCTCTCCGGCGGCAAGGTCTATCACCAAATCAACGTGGCCGCAGTCGGCGGCTGGACAACGAACTACCGCGTTCCCGACCTCGTGCTGCTGACACCCGAGCGCTTCGGCATCGATCACAACGAATATTTCGAGGGCGCCCCCAGCGCGGTCGTCGAGATTCGCAGCCCGGGCGACGAAACCTACGAAAAATTGCCGTTTTACGCCCAGTTGGCCGTGCCCGAAGTCTGGATATTCGACCGCGACACCCGCCAACCGGAGCTCCTACAGCTCGGTCGCGACCAATATCGGCCGCAGGCGGCGGATGCGGCCGGCTGGCTGACCAGCCAGCTGGGTGTGCAGTTTCGTGTGCAATCGCCCGGCAGCCTGCTGATGCGGCTCAAGGACCGCGACAACTCGCAAACCGTTTTGAGCGACGGCTAGCGCGATTGTTCGCATTGTGCGGCCGCCTAAGGTGTCGCAGGAGGCTGGTCCCTGAGCCGACTTTATCCCCCCAGGAGAACTGCAAAGTCGAATTTGAACGGTGCTTCCACTGTAGGAGGCGACTCCGATCGCCGACTCGCAGCGTCAAACTAGGGCAGTCGGCGATCGGAGTCGCCTCCTACAATCGACTTTGCAGTTCTCCTGTTTATCCCCCTGGGATTCTTGTTTTCCGGCCCCCGGGCGACTAGTCTGGAGAGAGTGCGCAAAACACGTGGCGCATTGGATTTCATCGGGCCCAGAGTCTGTTCCGCGGGGCAGAACGGCACGGCGTCCACTCCTGCCCAGCCCGTCGGACGGGGGCAGCATGCTGCAGTCCGAATTCTCCGGCTGGAAGGCGTGCCGAAGGCTGCGTTGGCGAGGCGTGGAATCTATCGATCGCATTGACCGCGAACAGCGACGTTTCTCTCTGGATTAGCGGGCAGGCTGTGCAAGTTCCAGACAATGAGCCGCTCGATTCGACGGCCGGACTGCCGGCGCGGCGGAGCAGCCGGGCTTCGCTTCCAGTTCGGTCGCGCGGCGGACGCCGGCGCAATCCGGTCGGCAATCGTTCTTCGAACCGCTCGAGGACCGCCTGGCCCTGACGGCCCTTTCCTGTGACGCCCAAAGCGATGCCGCTGCGGCGCTCGCCGTCCAAGGCTTGACGGCTGCCGACATCGCGGCTCCGCCTGCGGGCATCGGCCAGTCGCAAGTGGCGACGAATCTGGCGTCGGTGGTCGACAGCGGCTCGGCATCGCCGAGCGGCGTTGGATTTACGCCCGCTCAAATTCGCACCGCCTATGGACTCAATGCCTTGCCCACGGCGGCCGGCGGCGCAACCCTGGACGGCACGGGCCAGACGGTCGTGATCGTCGACGCCTACAACGATCCGAATATCTTCCAGGACCTCGACGGATTCGACCAACAGTTCAGCACTACGTCCAGCGGGCCGACTCTGCTGGCGCAATACGGCGCCGCGTCCTCATTTCTCACTGTACTCAATCAGAACGGCAAGGCCGGCCCACTGCCCGGCAACGATCCGAACGGTCCCAGCAGTTCCTCCTGGGAATTGGAGGAGAGTCTCGATGTCGAATGGCTGCATGCGATCGCGCCCGGCGCGAAGATCGTGCTGGTCGAAGCCAACTCCGTGAACTGGAGCGACCTGTCCACGGCCGAGCTTTCGGCCACCCAGGTTGCCGGCGTTTCGGTCGTGTCGATGAGCTGGGGCATCACGGAAACCGGATCGGGCGTGTCGGGGCAAGAGGGATCGTTCGACGAGCAGTTGGCGGCAATATCTGGCGTGAGTTACGTGGCGGCCACCGGCGATTCAGGCGGACAGCCCTTATATCCGTCTGTTTCTCCCTATGTGCTGGCCGTCGGTGCCACCAGCTTGACGATCAACGCTGACAGCACTTACCAAAGTGAAATCGCCTGGGGCGACAGCGCCGGCGGTTTCAGCCAGCTCGAATCCAAGCCGGCTTATCAGGACAGCGTCCTGCCGGCCAGCGAAACCAAACGCTCGGCGCCAGATGTGGCCTTCGACGGCAACCCCAACACTGGTGTCGTGGTCTACGACTCCTACGACAACACGGCCGCCACCCCCTGGAGTGAAGAAGGGGGGACGAGCTTGGGCACTCCGGTTTGGGCCGGGCTGGTTGCCCTGGCCGACCAAGGACGCCATGCTGCTGGCAGCTCGGTGCTCGATGCCGCCAGCCCGACCGAGCTGGTGAGCGCCATCTACAGTTTGCCGCAGCAGGACTTTCACGACGTTACCACCGGTGGCAACAAGAATTACAGTGCCGGCCCCGGATACGACGAGGTCACCGGGCTGGGCACCCCGGTCGCCAATCTGCTCGTGCCCGACCTGATCGATTACGGAAGTGCGGTCTCGCTTGCCCCCGGCTCTCTCGCGGGCGGAACGGTCGGTGCGGGGTATAGCCAAGCGATCACGGCCAGCGGCGGCACCGGTCCGAAGACCATGACATACAGCATCACTGCCGGCTCGCTGCCTGCAGGGCTTGAGTTTGCCGCGGGCACGAGTGAGCTGGAAATCGTCGGCACGCCGCTCGCCGCTGGCAGCGTGACGTTTAAAGTCACAGCCACAGACTCTGACGGCGATGTTGATTCGCAAACCTACGTGTTGTCGGTCGGCAGCCTTGCGCCCAGCATTTCCAACATCGCCCCGGCCTCCGGACCGCTCGCCGGCGACACCACGGTCACCATCGACGGCACGAACCTGGCTGGCGCCACGGCGGTCGATTTTGGCGATTCGGCCGCCACCATTCTCAGCGACTCCGCCAACCAGATCATGGTGACCAGTCCGCCAGGACTCTCGGGCAGCGCAGATGTTACTGTGACCACGGCGCAGGGCACCTCGCCACTCACATCCACCGAGCAATTCACTTACGTTGCAGCGCCGACGGTGACCGGCGTCAACCCGCCGTCGCAGGAGACGGCCGGCGGCCAGGTGACAATTACGGGCAGCAACCTGCTGGGCGCCACGGCCGTTGACTTCGGCACGGTCGCTGCGACGATCGTGACGGACTCGCAGAACCAAATCGTGGTCGACGGTCCCTTTTTCTCAGGCACGGTCGACGTGAGGGTAACTACCGTGGGCGGCACGTCGGCGATCACGCCAGCCGACCAGTTTACCAGCCTGGTGTCCGCACCGACGGTGGCCCTCGGCCAGACGCCGCCGCCCCTCAGCAATCAGTCCTCGGCCACGTTCGCGTTTTCAGGCACGGGCGACGCCAGCACTCCAAGCGATCAATTGGCGTTCGAGGTCAGCTTGGACGGCAGCGCTTTCGTCGCGGCCAGCAGCCCGGCCACATATACCGGCCTGGCCGACGGCAGCCATACGTTTCAGGTCGAGGCGATCGACTTGGATGGAATTGTGAGCACGCCGGCATCGTACACCTGGCATGTCGACACGACCGCGCCCGTCAGTCACGTCAGCGCGCTGCCGTACGCCACTTCGCAGACCAGTTTTAGCGTCAGTTGGTCGGGCAGCGACGGGAGTCAAGGCTCGGGCATCCAGTCTTACAGCATTTACGTTTCCACCGACGGTGGCGCCTTTGTGCCGTGGCTCACGGCAACCACCGCGACCACTGCGACGTTCAACGCTCAAATCGGGCACACGTATGGATTCTATTCCACGGCTGAGGACAACGCCGGCAACATCGAGGCGCCGCACAGCACGGCCGACGCGACGATCACAACCACGCTCACGCCTTGGCAAAATCCCGTAAATCCATTGGAAGTGAACGGCTCCAGCACCATCTCCGCACTCGACGCGCTTATTGTCATCAACTATCTCAATGCCAATGGTGCCGGACCGCTGCCCGCGACGAACCCGACCAGCGGCAACTTTATCGACGTCAACGGCGACAATTTCGTTACCGCGCTCGACGCGCTAATTGTCATTAACTATCTGAATACGCAGGCCACGAGCGCCAGAGCAGCATCGCCGCGAGCGGCGGCCTGCAGCCGCTGGCAGCGGTCGACACGGCGGCCCCGGCCCTGTCGCAGCAGACATCGCTCCAGACGCTTGGCCCCTCCGACCCGATTGTCGCTCAGACGTCGAGCCTGGCGGCATCCGCCCCCGGCGAAGTCGATCCCTTGCCGGCGGCGCCAAGTAGTTCGTCCCCGGCGGCAAGCAATGTGGCGTCGGCGCCGGCTAGTTCGTGGCCGGCAGCAGGCGGTTCCAGCGCGGTATCGGCACTGGCGACCATTTCGTCCGGATCGCTGGTCGCTGGTTCGGCAGACGGTTTGTCGTCGTTCAATCAGGCGGCGGAAATTGGTGCGGGCTCGCTGCCGGTGACCGTCAACAATGCCGGTGCGACTGGCCTGTCCGCCTCGGGGCGATTGTTTTCCGCCGCGCTCGCCCAGCGCCCGCCGGCCGAGTGGGCGGCGGCCTCAAGATCGCTCGTCCTGGCGGCGGTTGACGCGGCCCTTTCCGGCTTGGGCGAAGACGAATTCTTCTAACGCGCTGCCGCTCTCGTGACACGGGATGCGTGCGAGTCAAGCGTTGAGAGTTTCCAGCGGCGCGTCGTCCACGAGCTGGTAAAACACGTTTCGTCGGCGCGGAGTATAGCCGAGCTCGCTGATGGCTCCCTTGATTTCGGCCAGCGTCAGATAGTGAACCGTGCCGGCGGCCGCAACGACGTTTTCTTCGATCATCAAGCTGCCCATGTCGTTGGCGCCGAATTGCAAGGCGATCTGGCCGATCTTCAAGCCTTGCGTCACCCAGCTCGATTGGATGTTGGGAAAATTGTCGAGGTACAGCCGACTGACGGCTTGCGTCTTGAGGTACTCGAACGAGCCGGCCGGCGGCAGGTGGGCCATGTCGGTATGGTCGGGCTGGAACGTCCAGCAGATGTAGGCCGTGAATCCGCCGGTCTCATCCTGCAATTGCCGCAATCGTTCCAGGTGCTCGATCCGCTCGGCCAACGTCTCGACATGGCCGAACATCATCGTGGCCGTTCCGCGACCGCCCAACTCGTGCCACACCCGGCACACGTTTAACCAGTCGTCGGTCAGCACTTTGCCGCGGGTGATCTCGCGCCGCACGCGGTCGACCAGGATCTCTGCGCCGCCGCCGGGCAAACTACCCAGGCCCGCGGCCTTGAGCCGCTCGAGCACGGTGCGCAGCGGCAGTTTGGCAACCTTGGTGAAGTGATGGATCTCTGGCGGGCTGAAGCCGTGAACGTTGACCTGCGGAAACCGCGTGCGGATGTCGCCGAGCAGCTCTTCGTACCACTCGAGCGGCAACTCGGGGTGCAGGCCGCCTTGCATCAGGATCTGGTCCCCTCCCAGTTCGACGGTTTCCTGGATTTTCTGCATCAACACTTCGCGGTCGAGGACATAGCCCTCGGGGTCTTTGGGGCGGCGATAGAACGCGCAGAAATCGCAGACGGCGGCACAAACGTTGGTGTAATTGACGTTCCGGTCGATGTTGTAGGTGCGGTAGGACTCGGGATGCAGCCGGCGCGTGACGGCGTCGGCGGCGCGACCAAGTGCCGCCAGGTCGTGGCATTCGAGCAGTTGCAGCCCCTCGTTGGGCGCGAGCCGCTCGCCGCCTACGGCTTTAGCCAGAAGTCGGACAATTGCCGAATCCAAGGTTTACTCCCGCGTGCGCAAGTCCCAGGTGAACGGCACGATTATAGAACAGTTCCAGGCCCCGCTGTTCGCGCGGCCCCAAGAAAAAATACAGATTGTCGCGCAGGTACGCCAGACATTGCGGCGCGGTCAGCCCCAGGGCGGGCGCCTCGCGCTGGGCGATCTCGTCCAAGTGAGCCAACCCCTCGTCGCGAGCCAGCGCCAGGGTCGTTTCCAGCGCGTCCAAATCGGTCGTGGAACGGGCAGTCCACATGGCGAAGACGAACGGCAGATTCGCAAAGCGGCACCACTCGTCTCCCAGGTCCCAGACGAAGGCGAACTTGCCGGGCGGCGAGTGCATGGCCCGATCGCCGATCAGCAGCACCGCGTCGGCCCCGGTGTCGTCGAGCGAAGCCGCCACCGGTAGCGGTTCCAGCCGCGGCGCGAGGCCGTATCGCTCGGCCAGCAGGATTTGCACCAGCACGACACTGGTCCGCGAGCCCTCATCGAGTGCCAAAGTGCGGATCTGCTGCACCGGTTTGCGGCCAAACAGCTTGACGCTCAGCACGGGCCCCCGGCAAGCGATGCAGGCGTCGGACACGGCCGTATAGCCAGGATCCCGGAAGAACTCGACCGACGGGATCAAGGCCACATCGAGCCGTCCTTGGGCCAGGTCGTCGGCCAGGCGGCTGGGATAGTCCAGCACCAACTCGGCCCGCGGCGCCAGACGCCCCAGATCGTAGATCAATGGCTTGGTGTTGAGGTAGTTGACCGCGCCGATGCGGAGTTTTCGTGGCATGCCGATCGTCCTGAGTTTCCTTGGCGATTATAGATTCTGGTTCGTGGCCGACCAGTCGTACTCAAGGACGCCTGCTATGGCTCCGTTTGCCGCGTCGCTATGGCTCTAACCGCGGTTTTTCGGCGATCGATAACCTGGCCGTCAGGTGGGCGCCAAACATACCAGGCGGACTCGAGCGCAAGAGTTTGACGGTTGTAGCGGTTATGCCGAACGTGCCGAAGATGCCGATCATGCCGAAAATCCCACGCCAGCGATGCAAGTCCTTTTGTTTCATTGGGTTGTGAATCTCGTTCCGGCGATCGGCCGATGCCGGTTTTTCTAATTGTAGCGTATGGCGCGAGCCGTTGATGGTTAAGGCCGGACACTCCGGCGCCTGAAACGACGAGAGCGGGAATCTCGCTCGAAACAGTGCCCGGCTTCCCTTTCTTGGAGAACCGATCATGCAGCGGGCCGCCCTTGTGATTCTCATCTGCGCTGTCGTGGCTGTAACCGCGGCCCCGTTGCAAGCGGGCTGCCGACCCAAGCCTCACGGGCCGTATGGTGGAGCTTGCTACGCTTGCGGCGGGCCGGGTTTCTCCCGCGGCTATCAGGTTGGCTACTACAGTTTCGGCAGTTGGGGGTGTCGGCCCGGCTATGCTATTGGGAACTACGGCTACGGACCGGGCTTCGGCGCCGATCCGGCTTACAACACCACTCCCGGCTACGCCAACGGCTACTATGGTCCTGGCTACCAGTCGGGCTATGCCTCGGGCCGCGGGTACAAGATCGTGGCGTATTACTACGGCAGCGGCGGATACCTCTGCCGCCAGGTGATGCCGCGCGACTACGGCGGGGAGTATGGCGGCATTCTGAACCCCGCCGTCGATGCCGAAGAATATTCGCCGCCGCAGGACGGGCATTAGCCCACCACGATTCGGCGGCGGCTCTGCCACGATCCCTGCGCCGGCCAGACACGGCCGGGTTAGGAGCCTGCCGGGGAGCCAAACCGGTCGCTTGCGAATCGGGGTTGCGCGGGGCTCGGCGCGCTCGCAGAGCCGGTGTCAACTGGATTTGGTCCGCGACGTTTCGTATCATCGACGCGGCTGACCGATCCAAGGCTCGAAGAATCGGAAGACACGATGCACAACCGGCCGCGGCCTACGCTGTTGCGAAACTTGGCGCGGCGTGCAATCGTGGCGGTGGCCATCGGCATCGTGGCCGGCGGTGCGGATACGGCCGTTTTCGCCGGCGGCGGTCCGGAAAATGTCCTGGTGGTCGTGAATTCGGCCAGTTGGGCTTCGCAGGCAGTGGCCAACGAATTCGTCCGCTTGCGGCAGATTCCGCCGAACAATTTGCTCTACATCGATTGGGACGGCGGCTTCGAGCAGATCGAAATTCAAGAGTTTCGCAATCGGCTGCTCGGTCCGGTGCTGAAGACCATCGACGACCGGGGTCTGGCCAATCAGATCGATTACGTCGTGTATTCGAGCGATTTCCCCTATGCCGTCAGTCTCAAGGCTGAAGTCGGCAGCCAGCAGCTTCCGGAACATTTGGCGCCGATCGGCTCGCTGAATTCGCTGACGTATCTTTGGCAGTTGGTGATGCTCAAGAATCCGAATCTGCTCAGCGTGCGCAACAATCAATACATGCGCATGGCGAAGGACCGAACCGCGGATCCCCCGGTCCACGGTTTTCATAGCTGGTACGGCTGGGGACCCGAAGGGCAATTGCTGGATGCCGGCGGCACACGCTATCTGCTGTCGACCGTGCTCGCCGTGACCAGCGGCCGGGGCAACTCGGTATCCGAGGCGATCGAGTATCTCCGTCGCAGCGCCGGAGCCGACGGGACGCAGCCGGAGGGCACGATTTATTACATGAAAAACGACGATCGGCGGTCGATCCCGCGCCGACACGTTTGCCGCTGCGGTTGCCGATTTGCAACAACTGGGCATCAAGGCCGTGGTCGATCCGGGGGTTTTGCCCGAGGGCAGAGCCGACGTGCAGGGCACGATGGTGGGAGCCGCCGATTTCGACTGGCGGACCAGCGGCAGCACGATCCTGCCGGGTGCGATCTGCGAGCATTTGACCAGCAGTGGCGGCGTGCTGAACGAAACCGCGGGACAGACTCCGCTCAGCGAGTTCTTGCGCTTCGGTGCGGCCGGCGCGAGCGGCGCGGTGACGGAGCCCTTTGCCATCCAGGACAAATTTCCCGTGCCGCTCGTGCAAGTGCATTATGCCCAGGGCTGCACCTTGGCCGAGGCCTTTTACCAATCGGTTTTCGGCCCGTATCAACTGTTGATCGTCGGCGATCCGCTCTGCCGCCCGTGGGCCAACATTCCCGCAGTGCAGGCCGGCCAGATCGAGCCGGACGCCCAAGTGAGCGGCATCGTCGAGATCGTCCCCGGTTGCGAATTTCCGGCGAAGAAGCATGCCGGCGGTGATCGCGACGGCAAGCTTGACCGGTATGAATTGTTCGTCGACGGCCGTCGAGTCTTCCGTGCCAGACCCCAGGCGCGGCTCCGGCTCGACACCACCGAAATCGCCGATGGTTTTCACGAATTGCGCCTGGTTGCGATCGAAGCCGGTCCGATCGAAACGCAGGGACGCACGGTTGTGCCCGTTTGGGTGGACAACCAGGGACACACGATCGAATTCTCCGCCACACCCGCCGCTCGGGTGCGCTGGGACGAGAAGTTGGTCCTCAAGGCCAAGGCCCCCGGAATGCAGGGCGTCGCCTTTTTCCATAACGCCAGGCTGATCGGCCGACTCGATCAGGCCGAAGGCCAGATCGAGGTCAACCCACGCTTGTTCGGCACCGGTCCGGTATTGCTGCGGGCGGTCGGTCTGTCGCGTGGCGGAGCGATCGACTGCGTCCACGCCCGTCCGATCGAAATGCGAATTCAAGCCGCAAAACCGCTGCCGGCGCTGAAGAAGCCCGACCCGAGCAAGCTTGTGCCGGGCATGCTGCTCAAGCTGGCCAGCGGCAAGGTCGTGCCGGTGCAGGAGACGATCCAGCCCGATTGGCTGGCTCAAGCCGGAGTCCAGCCGGGCGAGGCGTTCGAGCTACAAGGCTACTTTTTGGTGCCCAAGGAAGATATCTATCAGTTCCAGGTCTGGCACACCGGCGAATTGAAATTGACGGTCGACGGCACGACGATCCTGCCTGCGGCCACAGGGAAGTTCCGCGAGCGGTTCGCTCCGGTCATGCTGGCCGCTGCGCTCCATTACCTGAAAATTACCGGCCGCGCCGGAGATCCGTCGAGCTTACGGGTCTTGTTCGGCGGCCCGGGCACCAGGAGCCTCGACGCCGCGGTGTTTCGTCACGTGGGCGGCTGATTGCCGCATGCCGCTCACGAGCGGTCACTCGGCCGGCTGCGGCAGACGATGCTGCGATTTCAACCCGGCTTGGGCTTTTTGCAACACGCTGTAGGCCTGATAGTTCCCGGGATCAAGCTCGATGGACCGCGTGCAGTCGTCGATCGCCTCGCGAAAATGCCCGGCGTTCAGCAGCAGTAATCCCCGGTTGTAATACGAGTTGCCGTCGCGCGGAGCAAGCCGGATAGCCGTATTAAAATCGGCCAGGGCTTCGTCGAACCGGCCCTGCGATTCGCGCAGCGCTCCGCGGCGAAACCACATTCCCGACATCTCGGGGGCCAGTTCCAGTGCGCGGTCCAACTCTGCTTCGGCACCCGCCATATCGCCGTCGGCCCCTAGCGCCAGCGAAAGGTTAAGGTGCGGACGCCAGAAGTTGGGG
This sequence comes from uncultured Planctomycetia bacterium, assembly GCA_963699445.1. Lineage (GTDB taxonomy): Bacteria > Planctomycetota > Planctomycetia > Pirellulales > PALSA-1355 > CAWCAX01. Next base: position 705,627 of record CAVOTX010000002.1, on the reverse strand, counting down.
CGGACCGCGCAGTCTTTGTGACTCATGCGCAGCAAAATGGCCTCGCTTTTTTGGCACTATGCGAGGCCAATTGCAATCCGCCGGAAGATTCAAGCAGATCAAAATGCGTTTTCGTTGAGCGGAATGTTGTACAGGTCGGTATCGCCGGGAGGCGTGCTTTGCGTCGACGCGCCGTTCCCGTACGGGGTCATCAACTGTTTGTACACGTAATAGGCGATGTCTTCGGCAATGAACCTCACATTGCCGCCGCAGAAGCTGACGACGACTCCCCCGGGATGATTGCTGGCCGGCCGTGCGAAATTGATAGATGGCGTTGGCGCCGTGCCCTTGTTTCCGTTAATGCGATAGTAACCGGTCGGGGGCATCGTCGAAGGGGTCGATGAGGCCGGAGGGCCGACCCATTGAAAGACCAGACCGAATTGCCCGTACCCGACGTTTTGGCCGAGGTTCGCGCCGGTGGTGACTAGGTTTGCGACCGGTGGCGTCCAAGACTGGTTGCCGATATTGTCGTTCTCCGAGGTGAGCAGAGTTGCCGTTGATCCATCGTGTGAAACGACGTAGTCCTGGCTCACTTTCACGTTGGTTGAGGTGCCACCGGTGTTCAGTCCCTGCGGTGACGGCGTGTTGGCCAGGCTTAAGTCGTACGCGATGCCGGACGATGCCGCCGCCGTCATCTGTACCGCGACATTCGAACTCGGCACAGACGTCCCATTATAATTTTGTCCGCCATTGATGCAGTAGGCCAGCGGCGTGGCGCCGCTGGTCGTAGTTGGCGGATTGCTGGGGCAGATCAGGATATTCATGTAGACCATCGCGTTGGTGGTATTGCCGGTCTGCAAGGCCGTGTAGACGTCGCTCTTTTCCATGTACGGCAGGATCGGCACAACCCAAGTGACCGTCATGTTGCCGGATACGCCGGCGGTGGTCATGGTCGCCAGGTTGTTGTCCCAGCCGGGATAGTATTTCTTGGCTTCGGCAAACTGAATGAGTGCCAGAGAGAGGTTGTGCTGGTTGCTCTGGCAGGTGTTGCGACGACCCGTCTCGCGAGCGTTTTGCACAGCCGGCAAGAGCAAAGCCATCAGCATGCCGATGATGCTGATCACGACCAAGAGTTCGACCAGAGTGAAGCCTCGCGCGTGACGCCCCTGTGCCTGTTCATCCTTTTTCTCCCCCGAGCGAGATGTGGCGAGTGCCAAGTCGTTCCGTAGAATACGCCCGAGCGCATTGTCACACATCTGGGGCAACTCGTCCAGCGGTTTTGTGACGATTTTTCAGTCGCCAGGCCATTGCCAGGGCCCGTGGGCCGGGCCGTGCCGAATCGCCGCCGTGCCCGCTAGAAGCGTCGCCCCCCACTGGGGCGACGCGGAATTCGACCGGTGGCGGTTTGACGCGGGCCGGGCCGGCATTGCAACGGGCGGAAAAACGGCACAATCGGCCGGGGGGCCGCAAAACCGCAGAGCGAAAAGTTGCCGGTACCGCTCGAATCGAATTATAATGAATGCCAGTCGACCGAAAACCAACGGCAGGGCCCAGGGGAGGATCGAACGATGTTTCGTCAATGGTTGTGCATCGCGACGTTGGCATTGGCGGCCCTGGCTTGCTGCTCCGACAAAGCATCGGCCCAGGGTGGCTTGGTGGGCGGATATGGTGTCAATTATGGCGACATGGTCAGTCCCTACTTGAACCTATTGAGCCAGAACTCCAGTGCGGGGTTCGGCGGCTACCAAAATCTCGTCCAATCCTTCGAGAACGACCGGAAATTCAATCAAAATATTGCCGGGGGCATCAATCAACTGCAGAATCAAGTCAACGGCGGCGGTGCTGGTGGCGCCGGGCGTCGCTCAGGGACGGGACGGCACTTCATGAACTATTCTCACTACTACATTGGAATTCGCCACTAGTGTGCTGAGTTAGAAGTTCAGTGCCGAGAATACCGAGAGCAGCACACCGTGTGTTGATTGCCGCCCTAGCACACGCGTCTTTGGTCGACACGTCCAGAATTGCCACGAAGGTGCAACTCGGGACGCTGCTGGCCCTGCGAAAAACCCCCAGGGACTGCGAGCGATATTGCCGAGTCTGCGGAGTGCCGGTGCGCTGGGATCGCCGTCTCCGAGGAGGTCCGTGGACAGGCAATCGCCGATCGAACCGCGATCTTGGATGCAAGACCCGTGCGTTGTGCGTCCGGCGCGGTGCGCGTGCCGGCCCTCTTCGCATCGCCTTCCCGAGACTCGTTGCTGCGTGCCGGAACCGTTACGGATGAATCGACAGCCGGCCATTGGGTCGGCTCTTCTGGATGGAGTTCGGTTCGGCCGGGGGCTGGCTGCCCGAAGCGGATCCGGGTTCTTGACGCCGGCCAGGCACCTTGCGATCGGGCCGTGTGCGGGCGGGAATCGCGGCGCGGGCAGCGCCGGCGAGCGCGGTTGGGAGAAACGCGATGAAGCTGGTCGTGCAGATACCGTGCCTCAACGAAGAGGAAACGCTCGAGGCCACTTTGCAGGACATTCCGCGGCAAATCGAGGGCATCGACCAGGTCGAGATCCTGATCATCGACGACGGCTGCACGGATGGCACGGTCGCCGTGGCCAGGCAGTTCGGTGTCGACCATGTGCTTAGTTTTGCCGGCAATCGCGGGCTGGGACAGGCCTTTTCCGCCGGCCTGGAACGTTGCCTGGCGCTCGGGGCGGACGTGATCGTCAACACCGACGGCGACAACCAGTATTGCGGCGCCGACATTCCCAAGTTGATACGGCCGATCTTGGACCACCGGGCCGATATCGTCGTCGGAGATCGGCAGACCGATTCGATCGCGCATTTTTCCTGGCTCAAGCGGTGCCTGGAAAAACTGGGCAGCCGGGTCGTGAGCAAGCTGGCTGGCGCCGACATTTCCGACGTGGCGAGCGGGTTCCGCGCCTACAGCCGGGAAGCCGCCTTGAAGTTGACGTCCTCGGCCGACTTCGACCACACCGTGGATCACGCGATCCAGGCCGGCCGGCGGCGGTTCGCGATCCGCTCGGTTCCCGTTCGCACGAACGACAAGCTGCGCGAGTCGCGTTTGTCGTCCAACATCGGCGTTTTCGTGATGCGGTCTTTGGCCATCATGGTCCGCGTGTATTCCTCATACGGCGCGATGCGCGTGCTCTCGACTTGCGGATTGCTGTCGGCGAGCATCGGCGTGTTGATCGGTATGCGGTTCCTGTACATCTTCTTTTTTCAGCCGGAAACGCGCCATCTGCACGTTCAATCGCTGGTCCTGGCCGCAATTCTGTTGATCGCCGGAGTTCAGATGATCCTGACCGGAGTCGTGGCCGACCTGATTAATTCCAGTCGGACCCTGTTGGAGGACGTTTATTATCGGGTCCGGCGATTGGAACTGGACGCCAAGCCGGTCGGCCGCCCCGACGATCCGCCGGCCGAAGTGCCACCGAGCAAGCCGTAGGCGCGAACGAAAAATAACTTCCGCCCACAAGTCCTCTCCATCCAGGGAGAGGGTACGGTGAGGGTCTGCCAGAAGCCGAAATTATTTTTCGTGCATCCGTAGCTGCGCACAGATCCAGTTTGGCACTTTTTCATTCTTTGCCGCCTTATTCGGTCATTTGTGCATCGAGCGTGCTCGTTTTTTCTTGCGTTCCCATGGAGGCGTCGCGAGGTTCGCCGGCTTGCTGACCTCCCGCGGCCCATCTGGTAAGCTGTCGGCGGTTTCTCGTGAAAAGCGTAATGTGGCGTGCTTTGGGCTTGTGGTAATTGGTTGTTTGCGAAGCGGCGTCTCCTTGGTGACGCGACGAATCCCCCTGAACCTTGACATGCCCATTCTGCCGGCCGAGCCCGACATGTATCCGCCGACGCTGCTCGACAGCGAGCCTGCGTCGCCGACCTGGTGGGCCTTGTACACGCTGGCTCGCCGCGAGAAGGAATTGATGCGGCGGCTGCGAGCGCTGGAGGTGCCGTTTTACGCTCCGCTGGTCAGCCAGCGAACGCGTTCGCCGGCGGGACGGACGCGCAAAGCTACCTACCACTGTTTCCCGGCTATGTTTTCGTCTGCGGCGACGAGTTGGCCCGCCAGTCGGCGCTGACCACCAATTGCGTGTCGCGCTCGCTGAGCGTGCCGGACAGCGCGGGCCTGGTCCGGGATTTGAAACAGATCAAGCGGATGATCGCCAGCGACGCGGCGCTGACGCCGGAAGCGCGGATCGAGGTCGGGCGGCGGGTTCGCGTGCGATCGGGTGCGATGCTTGGTCTGGAGGGGATGGTCGTGCGTCGCCGGGGCAAGGATTGGCTGCTGGTCGTCGTCGAGTTCCTGCAGCAGGGCGTGTCGGTGCTGCTGGAGGATTTTCAAGTGGAAGCAATCTAGCGGACCTGGTTCCGCGCACGGTCAGGTGCCGCGGGGCGCCGGATGGGAATGCATGACGCTTCTGGTCACAGGTGGTGCCGGATTCATCGGCAGTCATTTCATCGAGCGGATGCTGCGCAGCTCCGACGCGCGCATCGTCTGCGTCGATAATTACAACGACTATTACGATCCGGCCATCAAGCGGGCCAATGTCCGGTCGTTTGCCGCGGACCCGCGGGTGACCATGGTCGAAGATTCGTTCGCCGATCGCCCTGGCGATGCGGACGCTGTTCGAACAGCACGCCATCCGGCAGGTCGTCCATCTGGGCGGGTACGCCGGAGTGCGTCCGAGCATCGAGCAGCCACTGCTGTACGAGGAAGCAAACGTCCGCGGTACGCTGGTGCTACTGGAAACAGCCAGGCATTTTCCGCTCGAACGGTTCGTGTTCGCCTCGTCGTCGACCGTCTACGGCCGCGGTGCTCGGGCGCCGTTCGAGGAGGATCGGCCCTTGGGCGTGCCGCTGAGTCCTTACGGGGCCAGCAAGCGGGCGGCCGAGCTGCTTGCGCTGACCTATTGCGATCTGCACCGCCTGCCGGTCGTTATCGTGCGGCCCTTCAGTGTGTACGGTCCGCGGCTGCGCCCGACCTGGCGATGTCGGTCTTCGCGGCGGCGATCCTGGCTGGCCGGCCGCTGACGCTCTTGGGCGACGGCACGATTCGCCGCGACTTCACGCACGTGAGCGACATTTGCGACGGCCTGGCCGCGGGTTTGACGGCGCCCGGGGTCGTGGGGCAAGCGATCAACCTGGGCCACGATGCGCCGGTCGAAATCCGCCGCTTGATCGAAATGCTGGAGCAGGCGCTGGGCCGCCGCGCAGATCGAAATGCGTCCCCAGGCGCCGGGCGACATGCCGCTGACGCACGCCGACCTGGCCAAGGCCCGGCGCTTGTTGGGCTACGATCCGCGGGTGCCGCTGGCCGAGGGAATCGCCGAATTTGCCGCCTGGTATATGGGAAGGATGAAGGCGGATGGATGAAGGATGAAAAACGAGGATGGACGAGGCTGCCCCCTTTCTTCGTTTTTCATCCTTCATCCATCCGCCTTCATCCTTTCATTCCACCGTCACGCTCTTGGCCAGGTTGCGCGGCTTGTCGACGTCGCAGCCGCGCAGCACGGCGATGTGATAGGCCAACAGTTGCAGCGGCACGATCGTGACGATCGGCTGCAGGAAATCTTCCACGCTGGGCAGTTCGATCACGTCGTCGGCCAGTTTGGCGACGCGCTTGTCGCCTTCGCTGGCGAGCGCGATGATCGGGCCGCCGCGGGCTCTGATCTCGTCCAGGTTGGCCATCATCTTGTCGTACATCAAGCCGTGCGGCACCAGGAACACGCTGGGCGTGTGCTCGTCAATCAACGCAATCGGGCCGTGCTTCATTTCCGCCGCCGAATAGCCCTCGGCGTGAATGTAGGTGATTTCCTTCAGCTTCAGCGCGCCTTCCAGCGCGATGGGAAACTTGTAGTCCGCCCGAGGAAAAGGAAATTGCGTGCAATGGGCGTACTTGTCCGCGATTTGCCGGCACTTGGCGTCGGTTTGCAGAGCCCGCTCGGATCTGGTCGGGCAGCTCCTGCAAGTCGCTCGATGATCCGCATTCCGGCGTCGAAGCTCGAGATTGCGCAGCCGGCCGAAATACAGTGCCAGCAGCGCCAGCACCACGCACTGCGACGTGAAGGCCTTGGTCGAGGCCACGCCGATTTCCGGGCCGGCGTGCATGTAAATGCCGCCGTCGGACGCCTGCGCGATGGTGCTGCCGACGACGTTGCCGATGGCCAGCGTGCGATGGCCCCTGCGCTTGGCCTCGCGCAACGCGGCCAGCGTGTCGGCCGTTTCGCCGGATTGCGAGATGACGAACAGCACCGTGTTGTTGTCGAGCGGCGCGTTGCGGTAACAAAACTCGTGGCGAATTCGACTTCGACCGGGATTTGCGCCAGTTCTTCGATCAAATATTCGCCCACCAGCGCCGCGTGCCAGCTCGTGCCGCTGGCGGTCGATGACGATGCGGTTGACCGACCGCAATTGCGGCGGCGTCAGGTTCAGGCCGCCGAACTTGGCCGTGGCCTCGTCAAAATCAAGCGGCCGCGCAGGGCGTTGCGGACCGTTTCCGGCTGCTCGAAAATTTCCTTGAGCATGTAGTGCGGGATAGCCGTCGAGCTGCACGTCGTCGGCCACCAGGTCGAGCACCTGGACGTCGTGATCGACCAGCCGCTGCTCGCGATCGATGACCCGCAGTCGCATCGGCCGTGACGACCGCCACCTCGTGATCGGCCAGGTACACGATCGGTCGGTATGGCCGGCCAGCGGCGATGCGTCGCTGGCGACGAAGTGCTCGCCCTTGCCGACGCCCACGACCAGCGGACTGCCAGCCGGGCGGCGATGATCACGTCCGGATAATCGCGAAACAGGATCGCCAGGCCGTAGGTGCCGTGCAATTGCGCCAGCGCGTGATGACGGCCCGCACCAGCGGTTCGTGGGGCTCGTCCTCCGGGCGAGCGGCCGACGCTGGCCGGTTCGGCGTGCCGTGTCCAGGCAACTGGCGATCAGGTGGGCGATCACTTCGGTGTCGGTGGCCGAGCGAAAGTGTAGCCTTCGCTTTCCAGCCGCTGTTTGAGCAGCGCGATAATTTTCGATCACGCCGTTGTGCACCACGGCCATCCGCCGTCGCCGCCCAGGTGCGGATGCGCGTTGACGTCGGTGGCCGGCGCCGTGCGTGGCCCAGCGCGTGTGGCCGATGCCGATAGTGCCGCGGCGGCCGGAGCGCGCGGGCGATCTTGTCGACCAGGCGTCGATGCGGCCGGCGCTCTTGGTGATGCTGCAACTCGCCGTCGCACGAGCGTGGCCACGCCGGCGCTGTCGTAGCCGCGATATTCCAGCCGGCGCAGTCCTTCGATCAGAAAATCGATGGCCCCACGAGGCCGACGTATCCAACGATTCCGCACATGCGATTCGCACCCCGGGTACGGTGAGGTCTTGTTCTAAAGGAAAGCTAGCATGGGTTTGGCTGGCACATCGTAGCAAATGTGCCGGTTTTCCGAAGCCTGACCGGACAACTGGCCTTGGACGCAAACCCACTAGGGTGTCATAAAAACGCGCTGGTGACTGCACGTCGCCAGGGTTACGAGCCATCACGCAGTGAGGCGGCGCAGAATGATCGACGCAACCTGTCGGGCAGACCGGCTGCATCAGTTATCTGGTCATTCCGGCCCGCCTGGCTTCCACTCGGCTGCCACGCAAGCTGCTGCTCTGCGAGACCGGCAAGCCGCTTATTCAGCACACGTACGAGGCGGCCCGGCGGGCCGTTAAGCCGGCCGGCGTTTGCGTGGCCGCCGACCATGAGGAAATCGCCGACGCGGTGCGGACGCTTCGGCGGCGAAGTGCGGATGACCAGCCCCGATTGCGCCAGCGGCACCGATCGGGTGGCCGAGGTCGCCCGGCAGTTGCCCGAGCGTCGATCATTCTGGTCAACGTGCAAGGCGACGAGCCCGAATTGTCGGGTGCGGCGATCGATCTGGTGATCGATCTGCTCGACGCGCGACACCCAAGCGGTGATGGCCACGCTTGGCGACCCCGATCCGCCGCCGCGACCAACTCGAAGATCCCTGCTTGCGTCAAAGTCGTGTTTGACGCTGCGGGGCGAGCGCTCTATTTCAGCCGCAGCCCGATTCCGCACCCGCGCGAGTGGGACGATCGCCTGCTGACGGCCGAGCCGGCCACATTTTATCAGCATATCGGACTGTACGCCTATCGGCGCGACTTTCTGCTGCCGGATCGCCGCGACGGGACGCACACCGCTGGAAAAGCTCGAAAATCTGGAGCAGTTGCGGGTCCTGGAATCGGGACACGAAATCGCCGTCGGCGTCGTCGACGAGCCGACCGTCGGCATCGACACGCCGGCCGACTATCGGGCCTTTGTAGAGCGGATGCGGGTCGGAATCGTTGAGGGGCCCTCAACTCCGTCTCGCGCATATTGCCGGCGGTCTTAATATCGAACCGCGTCTACCGGCAACCACGGCGCCCACCACCCGGCGACGCCCAGAAGAAAGCCATCCGCAGATTGCGCAGATTTCGCAGATCAGAAAGCACTTCAACGATTCAACGCGATGGCCCGCTTGTTTTCATCCTTCCGCCTTCATCCTTCTGCCTTTATTCCCTCCTCTCCCGGCCCACCTTAAATCGGCCTGCTAGCTGTGATAGACTGATAGCCGCGCCAGTGCCTTCTTGCTCGACGGACCCTTCAACCAGGATGGTGTGAACAGCGAATGACCAAATTCATTTTCGTCACCGGCGGCGTCGTCAGTTCGTTGGGCAAAGGCCTGACTAGCGCTTCGATCGGCATGTTGCTCGAACAGCGCGGCTTGCGGGTGCGGATGCAAAAGCTCGACCCGTACATCAACGTCGATCCCGGGCACGATGAGTCCCTACCAGCACGGCGAAGTCTACGTGCTCGACGACGGCAGCGAAACCGACTTGGACCTGGGGCACTACGAACGTTTCACGCATAGCCGGCTGACTCGCGATTCGAACTACACCACCGGCCAGATCTACCAGTCGGTCATCAACAAAGAGCGGCGGGGCGAGTTTCTCGGCAAAACGGTGCAGGTGATCCCCCACATCACCAACGAAATCAAGGACTGCATCCACAAGCTGGCCGACGACGAAACCGACGTCGTGATCACCGAAATCGGCGGTACGGTCGGCGATATCGAGAGCCAGCCATTCCTCGAAGCCATCCGCCAATTCGCGCTCGACGTCGGCAAACGGAATTGCCTGTACATTCACCTGACGCTGGTCCCCTATCTGAAGGCGGCCGGCGAACTCAAGACCAAGCCGACGCAGCATTCGGTCGGCCAGTTGCGGCAAATCGGTATCCAGCCGGACGTGCTGATTTGCCGCACCGAACGGCCCCTGAGCCGTGAAGACCGCGAAAAAGTGGCCTTGTTCTGCAATGTTTCGATCCAGGCCGTGATCGAGGAACGCGACAAGGATTTTTCGATCTACGAAGTCCCTTTGAGCCTCGTCGACAACGGGCTGGACGATCTGATCGTCGAGAACCTGGGATTACCGGCCGGAAATCTCGACCTCGACAACTGGCGCGAGCTGCTCCACACCCTGCGCAATCCGGACCATGAAATCTCGATCGCCGTCGTCGGCAAATATGCCGAACACCGCGACGCCTACAAGTCGATCTACGAAGCGCTCGACCACGCCGGCATCGCCCATCGGGCACAGATCCGCATCCAGCGCATTCAGGCCGAATTGGTCGAAACGCGAAGGTCCCGAACGCCTCTTGACCGGCTACGACGGCCTGCTGGTGCCCGGCGGCTTCGGCGAGCGCGGATCTCGGGCAAGGTCGACGCGATCCGCTTTGCACGCGAGCGGAACATGCCTTTTCTGGGGATTTGCCTGGGAATGCAATGCGCCGTGATCGAATTTGCCCGGAACGTGGTCGGCCTCGAGGGGGCCCATTCCACCGAGTTCAACAAAGACACGCCCCACCCGGTAATTTGCCTGCTCGACGAGCAGCGGTCGATCACGGACAAGGGGGGCACGATGCGGCTGGGCGCCCAGACGGCCTTGCTCGACGGCTCCAGCCGTTCGGCGGCTTGCTACGGCAGCCAGCGGATTTCCGAACGCCACCGGCACCGCTACGAATTCAACAACTTATACCGCCAGCAATTTACGGCCAACGGCCTGCTGGTCGCCGGCACCAGCCCCGACGGTGCCCTGGTCGAAGTGATCGAATTGCCGGACCATCCGTGGTTCGTGGCGGTCCAATTTCATCCGGAGTTCAAGTCGAAACCGACCGGTGCCCATCCCTTATTTGCCGGCTTCATCGGCGCCGCGGTCGAACGGCGACTGGCCAAGGGGGGCAGCGGTCAGCGCCGCCTTTAATGCGACTCCCGTCCTCGAAGGAACTCACGTCCGTCCGGATCTATCCGCTCTGTTTCGCCCCGATCCGAACAACGCCAAGCGCCGAACCGCAGACTGCGTAATGCGCGGTGCGACGAATCGATTTTAGGCAATTGCCAATTCGGCGAACACCTCGGAGCCTCGGTCGGACGCCAACGTCGACCGGCATCAAGGGCTCAAGCGCGGAGAACTTGCACTGCGCTAGGATGCGGTCCAACGACCCGGCACGAAAGTAATTCAAGTGCTCCCAAGGGTTGAGGTCTCGGTCGAATGGTTGATCCAGTTCGACAGCCCGGCGGAGTCGAGCGAGGCGGGGCCCAGCGAATTCTGGCACCGCCACGCAGACAATCCCGGCCGGCGTAAGCAAGGAGCGACAGAAATGCAGAAGATCAACCGGGGTGGCGACGTGCTCCAGCACGTCCACGAGCGTAATGGCATCGAAAGGAGCCAACGATTTGAGCTCGTCGGTTGAATGGGCCGCGTTGAGCCCTCGCTCTTTAAGTCGCTCGCATCGGCTTGCGCTATTGTCGAATCCTGTCGCGCTGATTCGACTTCCCCCGATGATTTTCAGGAGCGTCCCGTAGCCGCAGCCAAGATCCAGTACTCGGTACAGCGGCTGATCCGGCGCCGAAGCCTGCAATTCCTTACAAACTGCTTGGGCGACATAACACTGCGCGGCGATACGCGCCGGCGATTCGGACTCGAGCATCGCCTGCTTTTGATCGATGACGCCATCGTACAAGCGATCGAGGAAATCTCCTGGCGGCAACATGGCCGAAAAGACAAATCCACATCCGTCACACTCCGCGACGGGAAACGGTTCTTCTTCCCGGACGTCGAGCAGCGCCGCGAAATCGCGGCGATAGGTCGAATTCATGCGGCAAAATTGTCGGGCCCTGGGTGAAACGAGGACCCTGCTTTTGGTATCCCCGCACAGCGGGCAATTCCGGCGATGCCAATTGGAAGGCCGCAGATTCCCAACGTCCATTGAGGTCCATGCCTTTGATTAAAAGACGATTCAAGAACAGCCACCGATGTCCCGATCTTGTCGAATCGTCGGCACCAAGTCGACCTGTCCCCAATCCGGGAACATCGCTAGCTCGGTTATTTGCGACAGGTAAACAGATAGGTTGCCAGTATTTCGGGCTGTAAGGAGGGAGCGTGGACTGTCTGGCCGCGTGGCAATTCAATCACCAGGACGATCGTGTCCGCGGCGGCGGGTCGTGCGCCGCCGCTTCCGAAATCAGGTTCGGACCGTCGGTCGAGCCGAAATTGCGCCGCCTTAGCTCGGCGACGCGCTGACGAGGAGGGATTCGCATTCGCGCTTCGAAATAGGACATCCTCTCGCCCGCCACGCTCTTGCCTGGTTGCGGTCCGTGATACAAATGCACGAAGGGCAAATAGGCATGGTCGTGCAGACGCATCGTTCGCAGACGATCGAAAAACTCGTTATCCTCGCTACCCCAGCCGATAAATGTTTCGTCGTGGCCGCCTAGCTCGAAGTACGTCTTGCGGTCGACGGCGACCGTAACGCCTTCGCAGTTCTGCCGGCAAAACTCCGGCGCAAAAAGGGGCCTCAAGTCGGCCCCCGGCGAAAAAGGCCTGCGTGTCGCTTGCCGTCAGGTGAAACACAAAGCGGTGCAATCGGGCGGCTTGATGGCCACGCGCCATGATCTCCACGAGCTGTCGAGCGTAATCGGCCGGAACGAGCGAATCGTTGTCGTGAAAGATCAGGATCTCTCCCGCGCTTGACCAGCGCCGACATTGAAGGCCCACGACCGCGAGTACGGCAGATCCGCCGTCGGAGGCCGCAGATGAACATGCCGCACGCCGTTGGGCAGTTGGCCGCCCAGGCTGGATTCCCAGGCCTGCTCGACGACGACACATTCGAGCTGGACGTCCCGCTGGCCCAGTATGGACCGCAAAGTGGCCAGCAGGTGCGGCAGGCGCTCCAGTCCCCGATGACCGATGATGAACGATACCAAAGGCCCTTGTGCGGGCCGCGGCGGCAATCGATCCGCCAACTGAATGGGCCATTCGGCCAAGGCTGCCGCCAGCAGGCGGCGGGCGGCGCCGGGGAAAACTCGGCCCAAGGTCAGGTCCGACGACCAATCCCAATCGCAGACGACACCTGGTCCCTCCGGCGAGTAGAGCAATCGCTCGTCGCGGTTGTGGAAATCCACCCAGGAATAGCCGAGCCAGCGAGCCAACCGGGGAAAACTCAGCACCCACGCACAGCGCGGGCGGTCGAACAACATCGTGCCGACTCGGCTTCGCAGGCTTGGTCTCATGTGCGATCCATTGCCGCCGGCGGCAGTTCGGGTGTCGGATTCATTGACCTTGCCGATGTCCGCGTTTCGTCCCGTTCGTCGACTTCGGCGCATCGGGCGAGGCGGATTCGCAGCGAGCCGGCGCAGTGCCAAAGTCCGAGGCATCCATTTCGGCGAGTTGTTTGGCGATGGTCTCGTCTTCCTTCGCACGAAAGTGCAGCGAGTGAGGCCACTCGCCGCCGGAATCGCTGTGCAACATGCCGCGACCCAGCGCCCTGCGCGTATCGTCTCGGCCAGCCGATTGCCAAACAAGCGGCCCAACCGCCCGGCGGGCCGTGCGGCCGGCGCGGGGGCCAAATCCAACGCGATCGGCGACTGAAGGCACGCCACGAAAGCCTCGTGCCAACCGCGCACGCTGGACTCGATGCTGCAACGTTCGTTGGCGGTCCGATTTGCCTCACGCCGGAGTTGCGAGGTCCGGACGGGGTCCTGGGCCAATCTCGCCAAATTGGACGCGAGGCTCCGAACGTCTCCAATCGGTGAAACGAGCGAGTTCGACTCTGGAATCAACAATCCTTCCATCGTCAAGCCACGGTAACAGGTGGTAACGACTGTGGCTCCGTGCCGCATCGCCTCCCAAGCCACGATTGGACCGGTTTCCCAGTCGGACAACAGAACCAGGGCGGTCAGGTCCGGATAAATGACCTGATAAAGTTGCTCGCTGCTGCAATAGCCATGGAACGTGACATGGCCCGCAGCCACCTGACTCTGTAACTCCTGTCGCAGAACCGCTTCCTCCGTGCCGGTGCCGGCAATGCTTAGGTGATACTGCAATCCTCGACGATCGAGTTCGCGGCAGACCGGCGGCAAATCCAGAATTCGCTTCTGGTCCTGCACCAAACGCCCCACATAGGCCAGCCGCAGTGCCCCCGGGCGATCATCGAATGTGGGAGGGGCGAGCGGGGGCGGCGCTCCATAGGCAACGTGAACCGTGCGTTCGGGCGCAAGTCCGCCAATAAATCGCAGCGCCGCTAGCCTGTGCCGATTGGTTGCCACGGCGAAGTCCAAGCACCCCTGGTAGTAGGCGACGTCGCCAAGATACTCCGGCAGATCGCCGTGCAAAGGGTAAAGCAAGCGCAGCTTTCGACCAGCGGCCTTCACCCGACGAATCGCTTCCAGAGTGTCGGCTAGATTCACCGGCACCACAATATCGGGGTTGTTTTGGTATATGGCCCGAGTGATCGCCCTGACCCGACCCTCGGGGGTGCCCGTCAATGCGGGTACCTCGAGCGTGTCCGGATAGGGATGAATCTTGCGGTACGCCGCCGGATCGTGATGTCGCCGGCCTGTGGCGACAGACCAACGGTCACCCGCCAACCGCGCTCTTGAAGGCCGGGTACGAGATATTCCAGCCAGTTCTCGACGCCCCCCCAGGGATGGGCAGTTTGCGTTAAGAACAAGATGCTGCCTGGTCGAGACACGGGCCGGAACCCTGCGATATTCGAGTGCGAGTTTTTTCAGATTGCAGCTGCCGGCGACTCACCGAAAAGAGCCGGTCGCTGGGGGTAATGCGTCCTAAAGGGGCAATTTCAGTATACAATACCGAGACCCTATTGGATGCCGACACCGTCGCACCCGCTGCGGGGTTTAATGAATAAATCGCCGCGCGGTACAATTTGTCGACGTTTGCGGATTGCAATAACTGCTCAGGAATTCCGGTGAGGTTTGCCATGTCGGTCGCACGCTGGACATGCGGGGTGCTGGTGCTGCTCGTCGCGGCGGACGGAGTCGCGGTCGCCCAAGGAGTGAAAAAGGGACGGCAGAATCCGGCTCAGTTGCGCGAGAACGCCAAGGAGGAAGCGGTCGATCGGCTGGCCGAACAGGTTTTCAACGAGGCCGACGGCAACCACAACCACGTGCTCAGCCGCAGCGAATCGGCGACGGCGGACGAGCTGTTGCAAAACGGGATCATGAGCCTCGTCGAGCAGGGCGTGCTGGGCATGCCGCTGCAACAGGGAAAGGGTAAGGGCAAGAACGGCAAGAAGCAGGTGCAAGTCCAGGCCCCCAACGGGGCGGCCGTCTTCGGACCGCCCCCCTCGACCGAAACGAAGAAGGGCAAGAGCATCTCGCTCAACGAATTCAAAGCTTACGCCCACACGATGGCTCAGCAGGCCGATGCCCAGTGGGCCGAGACGCGGCCGCCCAGGCACAGCAGGGGGGCAAGGGCGCCGGCGGGCGATGCAGAACATGCAGCAGCCGCTCGTCCAGTGAACCGCGGCCCGCTCATTCGGCGTCGAATTCTGCCATGCCGCGCTTCAGCCATGAACGTCACAAGCCGCCCGCTGTGCTCCAGTGCCCGCGCGAATTGGTCGTGGCCTGCGTTCCGCTGCGCAGCAATATCAACCTGTCGCGGATCGTCCGCGTGGCAAGTTGCTCGGGCGTCGACCGCCTGATCGCCTGCGGCAACGCCAAAGTGATCGGCAAAATCGCCCGCGACGGGGCCGACGCGATCCGGATCGACGTGCACCGCACACTGCCCCCTTTTGCTGCGCAACTCAAACAGCAAGGCTATCGTCTGGTTGGCCTGGAGCAAACCACGGGCTCGGTCAGCTTGCACCACTATGTATTCCCGCGGAGGACGGTGCTGGTGGTTGGCAACGAGCGGCTGGGGCTTTCCGACGATCTGCTCGAGCTCGTGGACGATGTGGTCGAGATTCCGGTGTGGGGATTACCCTACAGCTACAACGTGGCCACCGCGGCGACGATGGCCCTGTACGAGTATTGCCGGCAGTATCCCGCCGGCTGAACGGGAGACGCCCAAGGGCACTCGGCCAAAAGTCGGTCCGGGCGGCGGCAACTTCCCCGCGATGCGGCTCAGCCGGCGTGTGCCGCTTGACCGTAGCCCGCGACGCTGCCTAAACTGAGTGGCTTGCAGGCCGCGAAAGTCATTGGCCGGTTGCGTTTTACGGCCGAAATCCGCCCCTCTTGGCGGCGGATTTCTTCGACGGTCAAAGGCCTGCTCTTGGATTGGCCGCGGCGAATGACTGACCGCCGGGCTCGGCGGACCTGCGGCGATTGGCGCTGAGCAAGAGAAGGATAGTGCGGTGCCTGTAACTTGTGTGATCGGCTTGCAGTGGGGCGATGAGGCCAAAGGCAAGCTCGTCGACTTGCTCACCGAACAGCATGAAATCGTGGTTCGATACCAAGGCGGAAGTAACGCCGGTCACACCGTGGTCCGCGACGGCCAGACGTTCAAGTTGTCGTTGATTCCCAGCGGCATCCTCACGCCCGGCGTGCAGTGCGTGGTCACCGGCGGGGTGGTGATCAATCCGGCCAGCATCCTGGCCGAGATCGACGGGTTATCCGGCCGGGGCATCCAGGTGGCGGGGCATTTGCTGCTCAGCGATCGGGCCCATGTGATTTTTCCCTGGCACATCGCCGAGGATAAGGCGCTCGACAAGAGCTGTTCCAGCGGCGAGAACATCGGCACGACGATGCGCGGTATCGGCCCCTGTTACAGCGACAAGGTGGGCCGCTCGCTGGCGGTGCGGCTGGGAGACATGTTTCGAGACGATTTCAGGCAGCGGATCGAGCACATCGTCGCGGCCAAGAACCGTTCGCTGGCCAGCTTGAACGGCCAATCCGGCCACACGGCGCCTCGATCCCCAGGGCGTCTTCGCAGAATACGCCGGCTATGCGGCCCGGCTCAGGCCTTATGTCGCGGATACGACAGCCTATCTGCTCGACGCGGTCGAAGCGGATCGCCGGCTGCTGTTCGAAGGGGCGCAGGGTGCGCTGTTGGATATCGACCACGGCACCTTCCCGTTCGTCACCAGCAGTAACAGCTCGGGGGCCGGGGTGTCGAGCGGTTCGGGCGTTCCCGGCCGCTGGATCACCAAAATGATCGGCGTGATCAAGGCCTATTCGACCCGAGTCGGTGGCGGCCCGTTCCCTACCGAGTTGGACAATGCGGTCGGCCAGCACATCCGCGACCGCGGCAACGAATACGGCACGGTGACGCGGCGGCCGCGTCGTTGCGGTTGGTTCGACGCGGTAGCGGTGCGGTACACGGCGCGGCTAAGCGGCGTGGATTCTCTGGCCGTCATGCTGCTCGACGTGCTGGACGAGATGGACGAGATCAAGATCTGCACCGCTTATGAGATCGACGGGCGGCGCGTGACGCAGTTTCCCAGCCACACCGAGGACTTGCGTCGTGCCCGCCCTGTGCTCGAGGCTCTGCCCGGCTGGCGGCAGGACGTCACGGGAATCCGTCGACTGGAAGATTTGCCGGTGGCGGCCCGAAATTACCTGGGCCGGTTGAGCCAATTGATACATTTGCCGGTGGAGGTGGTCTCCGTCGGGCCGGATCGGGAGCAGACGATTTTCTTGCCGGATAGCAGCTTGGCCCCCGCGGCGCGGTTGGGCTGAAGAGTGCGCCGTGCATGCCGTGGCCGACGGGGCCGCGGCCAATGGGGCCCTGGCCGAGACTGCCGTGACAGGGAAAGCCGTGACAGAGACAGCCGTGACGGGCTCCGAATTGATCGACGTGCCGGTTTCGGCCCGGCCGCGGCACATTGCCATCATCATGGACGGCAACGGTCGCTGGGCGCAGCGGCAAGGCTTGCCCCGGATCGAAGGGCACCGCCGCGGGGTGGCCAGCGTCCGCCGCACGACCGAAGAATGCGCCCGGCTCGATATCCAGCAATTGACGCTGTATTGCCTGTCGAGCGAGAACTGGAAGCGGCCACGGCACGAACTCGACTTCCTGATGCACCTGCTCGAGCAGTACATGATCGAGGAGCGGACCACGATCATGGAGCAGAACATCGCGGTCAACGTGATCGGCCGCCGCGACGACATTCCCGACGCCGTCCAGCGCGAAATGAACAAGACCATCAATCTGAGCGCCGGCAACAGCGGCATGCGCTTGTGCCTGGCCATCAATTATGGCGGCCGCGGCGAGCTGGTCGACGGCGTCCGGCGGATCGCCCAGCAAGTGCGTAGCAACCAACTGGATCCGGCGCAGATCACTGAGTCCACAATCAGCGACGCCCTGTACACGGCGGGAATGCCGGATCCGGATCTGCTGATTCGCACGGCGGGGGAAATGCGGCTGAGCAATTTCTTGTTGTGGCAGATCAGCTATGCCGAGATCTGGGTCACCGGCCATCTCTGGCCCGAGTTCAACGAAGCCGACCTGCGCCAAGCGATTCGCGATTACTCCGCGCGCGACCGCCGCTTCGGCGGTTTGAGCGAATAGGAGTTGCTCTGCTGCGCTGGCGGCTACTGCTGGGGTTTCTGCTGATCGCGGCGCTGGCCGGAATCTGCCGGCTGGATTTTGTGCGCCGGGCGTCTGGCTGGCGCCCGTTTCGCTGCTCGTGGCGGTGTTGGCATCGGGCGAGCTGCTGTGGTTGTACCGCGCGGCGGGAATCGAAGCCCGCCCGGCCGTCGTCTATGGCGGCAATCTGTCGATCGTGGCCGGCAGTTGGGTGCCCTTGTTGCTCGCGCCGGCCGCTTGGCCGGCCGGCCCAGCCGGGCCGGCGCTGATCTTCGTCGCCTGGTTGCTCGTGGCTTTCGTCGTCGAGATTTTCAGCTACCGCACGCCGGGCGGAATCACCAGCCGACTGTCGGCCACGTTGTTTGCCTTGTGCTACGTGGGATTGCTGCTGAGCTTTCTGGTCTTGCTGCGCTCGTTGCCGGGTGGCAGCGCAATCGGAATGGCAGCGCTGTTGTCGTTGATCGTCGTCGTCAAGCTGGCCGACATTGGTGCCTACACCGTCGGTCGTCTATTGGGACGGCACAAAATGGCGCCGTACTTAAGCCCGGGCAAAACCATCGAAGGCGCGGTCGGCGGCATTGCTTTCGGTTGCGCGGGCGCTTGGTTCGTGCTGGCTTGGCTCTTGCCGCGCTTGCTGGAAGCCGAAATTCGCGCGACCACCTGGCATTGGATTGCGTTTGGCGTGCTTGTGGGCGTCGCGGGCATTCTGGGCGATCTGGCCGAGTCGCTGCTGAAGCGCGATCTGGGCCGCAAAGATTCGAGCGCCCTGGCTGCCCGGATTTGGGGGCGTGCTGGACATCGTCGACTCCGCGCTGTTTGCGGCGCCGGTCGCATATCTTTGCTGGCAGAGCGGACTTATCGGTCGATTCCCGCTGCACTGAGAGCACACCTGCACGCAGGATTCGAGCATAAGTCATTCATTTTCAGCCGCTCGTTGCGTGTTTTCCGTCCGATTTGAAGCCCCCTGGAGCCTCCTGGAAAACTGCGAGAAGGCGTCGCGACGCCCGTTACGGCGCCGGGCAATTTCCTCTATTTTCAAGGGCTCCGGTTTTCCCGGAGCTGCTTTCGTCTCGGCGGTCAAACAATCGCGGACTTCGATCGGCTATCGGCCTCTTGGGGCGGCTTTGATTGACACGCAGCACGAGAACCAATATATTCCTTTGAAGACATGAAGACCAAGCCGGTCAATTCCGTCGATGTAGCTTTCCGGGCGTTCTCGGACTGGACCCGTTTGCGTATTCTCAGCCTGCTTCGTAGCGGGGAGCTGTGCGTCTGCGATCTGACCGACCTGCTCGAAATCCCACAACCGGCAATCTCAAAGCATTTGGCCTATTTGCGGAAGGCGAAGCTGGTCATCGGCCGCAAGGATGGTTTGTGGAGCTACTACCGGCTAGCGCCGGCCCGCGATGCGTTCCATCAGTCGCTACTTGTTTCGCTGGCAGCTTGTGTAGCCCACGCCCCGGAACTGGCCAAGGACACGAAGCGGCTGGCTGCTCGCGGGAAGCATTGCTGCTAATTTTTTTGCACCTATTCATTCCTTTAAAGGCATGTAGCGATATGAGGATCGTTTTCGTTTGT
Source organism: uncultured Planctomycetia bacterium (assembly GCA_963699445.1). Classification (GTDB taxonomy): domain Bacteria; phylum Planctomycetota; class Planctomycetia; order Pirellulales; family PALSA-1355; genus CAWCAX01. The sequence goes on along the minus strand of CAVOTX010000002.1, from coordinate 686,208 downwards.
GTCGAGAATTCAAACCGCAGCCAGATGGCGGAAGCCTTCGGGCGCATGCTCGGCGCTGATGCTTACAGTGCCGGCTCGCGGCCATCAGGGCGAGTGCATCCAAAAGCGATCGCGGCCATGCGAGAACTGGACTACGACCTCAACACGCACACGTCCAAGGGCTTGGACGATCTGCCGCCGGTCCCCTTTGACGCCGCCGTCACGATGGGCTGCGGAGATCAATGCCCGAATCTCAAGGCGACTCGCCGAGAGGATTGGAACATTCCAGACCCCAAGGACATGCCCGCGGACGTGTTCCGCGAAGTGCGGGATTTAATCGGATCGAAGGTCAAGCAGCTGGTCGCCGAACTGAAAGGATAGAGCCATGTTGATAGAGCAAGTCGCTCGATTGCTCACAACGCACCGCGATGCGCCGCTCCACGTTATGCTGCCGTCGGGCGAGTTTCTGCCGGATCATTTTCACATTACGGAGGTCGGGCGCGTTCAAAAGACGTTCGTGGATTGCGGCGGTACGCGACGGGAATCCGTCTCATGCCTATTGCAAGCTTGGTCGGCGCACGATCTCGACCACCGACTGAACGCGGGCAAGCTAGCCAAGATTTTGGAAATGGCCGCTGCAGTGCTCGAATCGGACGAACTGCCTGTCGAGGTGGAGTACGGGGCCGATGTCGCGGCTCATTACTTCGTCTCGAATGTGGAAGTCACGCCGAAAGGACTTCTGTTCGTCTTGGCAGCAAAGCAGACGGATTGCCTGGCTCCCGACAAATGCGGGATTGGCTGCGGCAACAAGATCGGCTGCTGCTGACGATTCCCGTTCAACATCAACGGCCACCAGACCAGCGCGACAATATACGCACTGAAACCACTTAGGCAGGCTCTTGCCGAAACGCATCCCGTTATTTAAGTTCTGGTACTGCGGCGAGTGGCCCGTGTGCTGGTGCCCGGACTCAGCGAGCTGTCCTTGCAGACCACTTTCGCCGGGTCGCCCGTATCGTCGAGCGAGCCGCCCCGCCAGGCTATCCACCGAATGCCTTACGCAGTCGATTAAAACTCCGCAAGCTTTCGATTCTCGTATTGCTTAGCTTGCGAGCGGTCGATATTTCTTTGCACCGAGGGACCACGGCAACGTTGCACGTCGGTCCCGCTTGACGTGTGACCGCCCGCTGGTGAAGATTCCCGCATGGGGCGAGAAGCTGGAATGTCGGCTCGACGCGCTTGCGTGTCGAATAATCTCCGGGGCCGATGCCTTCACCACTGGGCGGTCCGGCCATCCGACCATCATTTGGCCGGGTCGACTGGGCGCAGCTCCCGCAAGTGCCGCTGACAGGGCATTTTTATCCGCCCAGCGCCGGCAGGTCGGCCAAAGGCCGCTTTCCTTGTAACTGGCGGCAACGCAAGCAGTTGCACTGCCGTGTCTTCCGCCGCTACGCAGCTGGGCGAAAGATCGAGTATATTTAAGGCTGGTTACTCAAGGCACGGCCGGCCGCGCTGCAAGCGGTTGCTCATTGAATGTCCGAATCCACCATACCGGTTTCCGATTCCAAAACGCTGTTGGCGCTGTTTGGAACGCGAGATCAGCATCTGCGCCAGATTCGGCAGTCGCTGGGCGTTGCCATCTCCAGCCGCGACGATCGGATCCATATCGCCGGTGACGATCAATCGGTGCGTCAGGCAACCGAGGTTCTCGGCCAACTGCAAACGTTGGCCGGCCGTCAAGGCTCGCTGACGCCCGACCAGGTGACCGAGGCCATCGCCGGGGTCACGGGCCAGGGGCAATTCGATCAGACGCCGATCGTGGAATTGCACCATGCGGGGCGGACGATTCGCCCCCGCACGGGGGGACAGGCGCGTTTTGTCGAGGCCATCCATTCCCACGACCTTGTGTTCTGCACCGGGCCGGCCGGCACCGGCAAGACTTATTTGGCGGTGGCCATGGCCGTGCAGGCGATGAAGCAGGAAGTGATCCGCAAGATCGTGCTGGTGCGGCCGGCGGTCGAGGCGGGCGAGAGCCTGGGCTTTCTGCCGGGCGACTTGCAGGCCAAGATCAATCCGTACCTGCGGCCATTGCTCGACGCGCTGCGCGAGATGATGGATTACGACCAGATCAAGCGCTACACCGAGCAAGACCTGATCGAAATGATCCCGCTGGCCTACATGCGCGGCCGGACGCTCAACGAAGCTTTCGTCATTCTCGACGAAGCCCAGAACACGACCGTTTCGCAAATGAAAATGTTTTTGACCCGCATGGGTTTGGGCACCAAAATGGTGGTTTCCGGCGATACGACGCAGATCGATCTGCCGGCCCACGCCCGCAGCGGCTTGATCGACGCGACGACGCGGCTGCAAGGAATCGAAGGTTTTTGCCACGTGACGCTCAACAACTCGGACATTGTGCGTCATCGCCTGGTGCAGGAAATCGTCCGCGCCTACGAAGAGGAGCCGAAGCGGCGTCGTTAGGCACGCGCCGCCGGCGCTTGCTCCCGCAACACAGGCTATGAGCAATTCAATACGCAAGCGCACGCGTTCGGAGCGGGTAGCCGCGCTCGATCTGCCTCCGGGCTTGCTGGAGCGGACGTGGGAATACCTGCAGCGCGCCGACGTGCTGGTCCGCCTGGTGCTACTCGTGCTGACGGCCTTGGTGCTCTGGCTGATCACGCGTGGCTGGGCCCCGCCGCTCTCCTATCGCACCGATTACACGCCGCTGCGCAATATCGTGGCCCGGGTTTCCTTCAAGAAGCCCGATCCGCAGCGCACGAGCGAAGCCAAGGAACGCGCGCGACGGGAAGCCAAGTCGGTATTCGAACAAGACAAGGGACCTTTGGTTCAATTGCGCGCCGGCCTGCAAAACCAGGTCGAACGCGTGCTCCAGGTGCAATCGCTGGCCGAATTGGAAGACGGCGTGTGGCAGGAGTTCTTTGTGTCGCCCAAGGCGGAGGACCCGCAACGTCCGCGCGAGGACGAAGAGCAGCATTTTCAGGCATTTCGCGACGCACTGGCCGGCAGCGGGGCCCTCAAGACCCTGGAAAAAGCCGTGGCCGACGCCATGTTGCCGCTCGAGCAACACGGGTTGCTCAAGGATCTTCCGCAGGAGCAAAAAGGCAGCAACCAGAAGGAAATCGTGGTCTATCCTAAGGGTCTTCCCGACGAACGCCAGGTTTTCAAAGTCAGCGACGTATTGCTCAAGGACGCGGATTCCCTGCGCAAGCGATTGAACTCGGCCATCGCGTCCCCGGAAGTAGCCGCCCGGGTGTTCGATTGGCTGCGGCCGCAATTGATCCCCACCCTTTCCTTCAATGACGCAGAGACCCGCCGCGCTGGGGATGAGGCCGAACATCGCGTCCAGGAAGTCTACACTACCTTCGCGCCGGGCGACCTGATCGCGCGGGCCGGCCAGCCGCTGAACGCCGAGAGCATGGAGGTGCTGCGGCTGGAGCACGAGACGATGGTCGACAGCTTGAGCCTGACCCAGCGATTGTGTTACTCGCTGGCGACGCTGGGCATGTTCGTCGCACTATCGACACTTTGCGGTGTGTACGTGCTGTGTTACGAGCGCCGACTGATCGACAGCATGCCGCAGTTCGTGATCTTCTTGATCCTGGTGATCTTGGCCGTTTCGCTCGCCATGTTCGCGTCCCGCGACAATCTGCGGGCCGAACTGATCCCGCTGCTATTGTTCGGAATGACGATCTCGATCGCCTATCACCAGGAATCGGCGCTGCTGTTTTCGGCGGCGCTAGCCTTGATCGTGGTGGTGGCGATCGGCCAGGGATTGAATGAATTCGTGATCCTCACCGCGGCGGTCGCCACCGCCATTTTGCTGGTCGGACCGATTCGCAGCCGTTGGAAGCTGATCTACGTCGGAATCTGCGTGGGCCTGGTGGCCCTGCTGACGACGATCGGCGTCGATACCCTGGCCGAGCAGCCCTTTTACACGGTCGCCTTGCCCGACGCGCTGCGGTTTGGCTTGTGGTCGCTATTTGCCGCTATCCTGATGAGCGGTGGGCTGCTGCCCTGTGTCGAGCGGCTGTTCGGCGTGCAGACCGACTTGAGCCTGCTGGAACTGGCGGACATCTCGCATCCCTTGTTGCAGGAGTTGGTCCGCCTGTGCGCCGGTACGTACAACCACTCGATCAACGTGGCCTCGATCGCCGAGGCGGCTGCCGAAAGCATCGGAGCCCGGGGCCTGCTGGTCCGAGTGGGTGCCTATTTCCACGACATCGGCAAGATGCTCAAGCCCGGCTACTTCGTGGAAAACCAGGGGCAGGACGGGAGCCGCCACGATTCCCTGGTGCCGGCAATGAGCACGCTGATCATCATCGCTCACATCAAAGACGGTGCCGACCTCGCCCGGCAGCACCATTTGCCGGAGTCGATCCTCGACTTCATCCAGCAGCACCACGGCACGACGCTGGTGGAGTACTTCTTTCATCGGGCCAACGAACGTTGCGAAGCCGATCCCGACGGCGGAGAGGTCGAGGAAAGCGCCTTCCGCTATCCCGGACCGAAACCCCAGTCCAAGGAGGCGGCTGTGCTCATGCTCTCCGATGCGGTGGAAGGCGCCAGCCGGGCGCTGGTCGAACCGACCCCCGCTCGGATCGAAAGCCTGGTGCATGAAATCGCCATGAAGCGACTGCTCGACGGACAATTCGACGAGTGCAGCCTGACTTTACAGGAGTTGGCCACCGTCGAGGACAGCCTGGTCAAGAGTCTGACGGCCGTGTATCACGGACGCGTCAAGTACCCCGATCAGCGCACGGCGTAGCGAAGCCAGGCCAGAGGATGATCCGCATTCACGTCTCGGACGAGCAAACATCGCTGCAAATCGATCCCGAGCGATTCCAGACGGCCGTGGAGCGGATCTTGCAGGATGCCGGCGCTGCGCGAGGCCGATGTCAGCCTGGCGATCGTCGACGACCCGACCATCCACCGCATCAATCGCGAGTTTCTTCAGCATGACTATCCCACCGACGTGCTCAGCTTCTTGCTCGAGCGCAGCGCAGATCGGCTGGAAGGAGAGGTGATCGCCAGCGCCGACACGGCGATTGGATCGGCCGCCAGGTACGGTTGGGCACCCGCCGACGAACTGCTGCTGTATGTGATCCACGGCACACTGCATCTGGTGGGCTACGACGACCTGGCCCCGGAGCCCCAGGTCACGATGCGCGAGCGAGAGCGGGACTATTTGAAGCATTTTGGCCTGGAGCCCAGGTACTAGAACGCTCTATGTCGAGCGAAAAAGCCAGCGCGATCGTGTTGCGAGTGATCGAATTCAGCGAGACCAGCAGTGTCGTCACGCTGTTTACCCGCGAATTCGGCAAGGTGCGTGGATTGGCTAAGGGTGCCAGGCGGCCCAAGGGGCCGTTCGAGTCTGCCCTTGACCTGCTCGCCCTGTGTCGAATAGTGTTCCTCCGCAAATCATCCGATTCCCTGGACTTGCTGACCGAAGCCAAATTGGAGCGGCGATTCCGGCCGCCACCGGGGAACCTCGCTGCGCTGTACGCGGGTTACTACGTGGCCGAGCTATTGAACGAATTGACGGACGACTCCGATCCTCATCCCGAGCTGTTCGACGCGGCAAATCAGGCCTTGTCGGTGCTGCGCGGCGATTCGCAGGTCGCAGGGGTGGTGCTGCGCTTCGAGCTGTCTGCCTTGCGAAAACTGGGGCATTTGCCGTCGATCGACGCCTGCGCCGAGTGCGGCACGCGAGTCGAATTGACGGGTCGGGTGCCGTTCGGCCTGTTGTCGGGCGGTGTCCTGTGCGCCGCGTGTCGTCGGGGAAAGAAACAAGTCGTGTCGGTCAGTGCAGGGGTGCTCCAGACGTTGCGGCAATTCGCCCGGCAGGAACGTGACGTGTTGGCCGACGAACCGATCGATCCGTCTATCCAGGGAGAGTTGCGGGGAGTGATGAATCGGTACCTGACGCACTTGCTCGGTCATCCGCTGCAAATGCACCGCTACTTGGGAGCGACCACCGGCTGATGTTTCGGATTGCTATCGATCGCCGTGCCTGGTTGGGACTGCTCTTGTGGGGAGCTGGTGTTGTCGCCGGCTGCGCCTCGCTGCGAAATAAGCCGGCCGAGGAAGTTGTCCAGGCACCAGCGACGCCCGAGCAGCAAGCCTGGTTCGATGCCAACCGCGACCAGGCGAAATACGTTCCAGGTAAAGGATATGCCGTGCCCGGGTCGGACGGTTACTTCGACGACCAGGGGCGGCCGATCGATCCGGCCAGCTACGCGCAGAAGCCGGTCCGCGAATCGGACGATCCGCAGCCCGGTTGGTGGCATTCGGCGCCGACGAGGTTCAACGCCCGATTCAAGAAAATGATCGGCAAAGGCCCTAACGAGGCGGTGGCTAAGGCGGCTTACGCCGCGGGCGATGAACTGTTTCGTCAGTCCAAGTACAAGGAAGCGGCCGAGAAATTCAAAGTGGCCTACCAGCGCGGTCCGGACCTGGCGCAGGAAGAAGACGCCATGTTCAAGGCCGCCGAGAGCTATTTCTTCGCGGATATCTATGCCAAGGCCGACGACGGATACGGGCAATTGCTGAAGAAATTTGCCACCTCGCAGTATCTCGACCGGGTTGTCGCGCGGCGGTTCGCCATCGCCCGCTATTGGGAACAGGTCGACATGGCCAAGCACCATTACGCACTCACGCCGAATTTCCGCGACAAGACGCGGCCGTTTTTCGACACGCGCGGGCACTCCTTGCGAGTTTACGACCGCGTGCGGCTTGACGATCCGACGGGCCCACTGGCCGACGATAGCGTGATGGCCAGTGCCAATCTGCACTTTCGCCTGGCGCATTACGAAGACGCCGATTATTTTTATACGCTGCTACGGCACGAATATCCCAAGAGCGAGCACCAGTACGTCGCGCACGTGCTGGGTCTGCAATCCAAGCTGCGCAGATATCAGGGTCCCGATTACGATCCCCAGCCGCTCGACGACGCCGACGAAGTGGCGGCGCAGTTGCTGGCCCAATTCTCGCGCGAACTGGCGGACGAACGAGATCGAGTGATCGAGGCCCGTGCCTGGGTCCGCGCCGCCAAGGCACAGCGTGAATTCCTGATCGCCGAATACTACTACAAGAGCAAGTACTACGGCGCGTCGCGAATCTACTACAACGAAGTTGCCCAGGCCTACCCCGACACCAAGCTGGCTCAGGCGGCACGCGACCGTATCGAAGAGGTCAAGGATAAACCCCCGTCGCCGAAGAAGCATTTTGCCTGGATCGACAAAGTCATCGCTCCCGCCGGGAACGGCCTGGGCACCCAGGGATTCGCCACATCCGGCCTTCCCACCGGCATGTCGGCGGCTCCGACCGGAATTGGCACGCTGGGTGGAATGGGCGGCGGCATGCCGGCAATCGGCCCCGGATCGATGGGCGCCGGCACGTAGTGATCGACTCAAAGGGGCTTTCATGTCGCATCGGTTATTCGACGATCGACCCCATCCGCGCGCCGGGTCATGCTGGCGCTCCTGCTGTTGGGTCTGAGCGCCGCGTCCGGGTGCGCCGGCTATCGGATGGGCGCCGCAGCGTCGTTTCCGCCCGACATCGAGACCGTGTACGTTCCGGTCTTCGAGTCGGATAGCTATCGCCGAGGTCTGGCGGAACGGCTCACCGAAATCGTGATCAAGGAAATCGAATCCCGCACGCCGTACAAAGTCGTCAGTTCGCCGGACGCCGACAGCGTGCTGACCGGCAAGATCGTCAACGATACCAAGCGGGTCGTCGCCGAGGACCGCTACGATCAGCCGCGATTGACGCAACTCAACTTCATCGTCCGCGTCAGTTGGGTCGACCGCAAGGGAGGTCTGGTCTCTCAGGCGGGCGAGATACCCGTGCCGGCGCAGACCGTCGAATTGAGTCAAGGGTCGGAATTGATCCCGGAATTCGGCGAGTCGACGGCCACGCAGCAGCAAGAGGCCCTGATGCGCCTCGGTCGCCAGATCGTGGGACTCATGGAGAATCCGTGGTAAGCTGCCGGCATGAGCGATTCGAATGCTGACAGCTTGGCCTGGCGATTTCCGTTGCGGGCGACGCGCTGGAGCCTGCGGACCCGGTCGCTCGAGTTGCCGCGACGGCCGCTCCTGATGGGCATCGTCAACGTCACGCCCGACAGCTTTTCAGATGGCGGCTCGTTTCTCGACAAACAGGCGGCACTGGACCACGCTCTGAGATTGGCCGGCGAAGGCGCCGACCTGATCGACATCGGCGGCGAAAGCACGCGCCCGTACTCCGAGCCGATCGAGGCGGCCATTGAGCTTCGCCGCGTAATTCCCGTCTTCGAGGCGCTTTGCGGCACACTCCGCATTCCACTATCGATCGACACCACGAAGGCATCCGTTGCCCGGGAAGCGATCGCCGCCGGGGCGGAAATCGTGAACGACATTTCGGGGCTCCAGGCGGATCCGGCAATGTGCCGCGTGGTCGCCGACACCGGAGCCGGCGTCTGCGCCATGCACATGCAGGGCACGCCGCGGACGATGCAGGACAACCCGGCGTACGAAGAGGTCGTGGCCGAGGTCTGGGCGTATCTCGAACGGCGCCGCGACGCCCTGGCCGCCGCGGGAATTGCCGGCCAGCGCATTGCGCTCGATCCCGGCATTGGCTTTGGCAAGAGCCACGAGCACAACCTGGCGCTCCTGGCGGGTTGCGGCCGGCTGCACGCGCTGGGTTGTCCGCTCGTCGTCGGCCACTCCCGCAAAGGATTCATCGGCAAAGTGATCGGCGACAAACTGGCCGACCGCACGGCTGGCACGATCGGCACGGCCCTGGCGCTGGCCCGACAGGGCGTGCAAATTCTGCGAATTCACGACGTGGCGGCCGTCCGACAAGCGCTGCTGCTGTTCGAAGCCGCTGGCGGCATCGACGGCGAAGGGCTCGGGATCGAAGGCCGAAAATAGCCCCTTTTGGCAGCCCTGCTGTCTGGCTACCGCTGCGGGCATACAATACATTCCAGTCAAACGCCCAAATTGAGTCACGTTTTCACGGGGGGCGAATGCCCGATGGATACCGCCTACTCCCCGCTCTACCTGCAAGGGATCGAGTATTTCAATACCTGCGACTTTTATGAGAGTCACGAGGTCTGGGAGGAGCTCTGGACCGAGTATCAAGGACCCTCGCGGAAGTTCTACCAGGGATTGATTCAGACCGCGGTGGCGCTGCACCACTTTGGCAATGGCAATATCCGCGGCGCGCGAAAATTATATCAAAGCAGCCGCAGCTATTTGGAACCGTACCGTCCCCGGCACCTGGGCCTCGATCTGGAGCGATTTCTGTCACAGTTCGAAGTGTGCTTCGCAGATGTGCTGGCGAGCACCGAGGAGTTTCCCCACATCGAGATCGACCCGGACCGGATTCCCGAAATCCACCTCGATCCCTCTGGAATCAGCGAACAGCCCTGATGTCCGAAGCCAGCAATAAGTCGTTTGTGCCAGAACAGTTCTCGGGCGTGGCGAAATTGTTTCCGCTGCCGAATCTGGTGATGTTCCCGCACGTGATGCAGCCCTTGCACGTTTTCGAGCCCCGCTACCGCCAGTTGGTCGATCTGGCGATGGCCGACGATCGGCTGATCGCCATGGCGGTGCTGGCGCCGGGTTGGGAAAAAGATTATGACGGCCGTCCGCCGCTGCGACCGGTGGCTTGCTTGTCGCGGATCGCCAATTGCCAGAAGCTTGACGATGGACGATTCAACATCATGGTGCTCGGCCTGCGGCGAGTCGAGCTACGGGAGGAATTGCCGCCGAAGCATCTATTTCGCGAAGCCAAAGCGCGCCTGCTGGCAGACGAATATCCCCCGGCCGCCGCCGCCGCCCGACCCGGATTGCAACGCGATCTCGTCGAGGCGTTCCGCAAAGTCCTGCCGGCGCTGGTCAGTTCCGGCGAGCAGTTGCAGGAGTTGCTCGCCGGCAATCTATCGCTGGGCATGCTCACCGACATCATCGGTTACACGCTCGATTTGGATCTGGAATTCAAGCAAAAGCTGCTGGCGGAACCGACGGTTGACGTTCGGGCCAGCCTGCTGCGGGCACATTTGAGTTCAACGCCGGTCGCTGCCGCACGCCCCGTTTTTCCGCCGGACTTCAGCGCAAATTAGCGCCATGGTTTCCAGCCGCTTGAGCGGCCTGGAAGGGCGCCCGCGAAGACGGCGTCTGTTCCATTTTGCCGCGAGCGACTCGACGAAATTGCGACCGACCGTGGCGGCTGTCAGAAGGGAAACTTGAGTCCCCCAGTTACCCAGCACGGCATCGGTTGCTTGTGCTTGCCGCAGCCGATTGGTCGCTGCTGCCGACGTTGTGGGCGAACCGGCACCCGTCAAGGTTTGGCTGCCGCTGCTGGCGACCGGGGCCGCCGTCGAGGCTGACGGGGCCAGGATCGTCTGCGACGCCGCAACGGGCGAACTGCTGGTCGACGTGACGTGGGTTTGCGACGCGAGCGTGAACGCAACCGGACTCAGGTTGGTTGTGTTGGCCGGCTCGGCGACGGCGCTAACGGTAACGCTCACCCCCGGTGCGGCCAGGGCCGGTGCTGCGACAGCGGGCGAGGCGACCGCCGAGGAAGCTGCCGCGCTGGCCTGCGAGTTGAGCTCGTTGATGATTTCCAAGGCGTCGATCGCGGACAGCGAGCCTGTGCCCGTGACGTCCAGATAATCGTGTGCGCCGACCGGGGGCGATCCCAGCGGGCCGGGCCCCTGAGAATTCAGGGCGTTGATTACGATCAGCGCGTCGAGCGCGGTGACGAGTCCATCCCCGTTGACATCCAGTGGATTGGAAGAGTTATGCCAACTGACGATCGGCGTGGACGTCGCATTCGTGCCGGGAGTCGTGGTCGATGTCGATACGCTGACTTGCGGGTCGGAGCCCGAAACGACCAACAACGTGGCGGCGCCCTGGCTCAGGTTGTAGCTCAGACTGGTTTGCGTCTGGCCGGCTGGAATCGTGGCCGACGTCAGTGCCTGCATGGCGCCGTTGTAGAGCGTCAACTGCGTTGAACCTTGCCCGGAGCTTTGTGCCGAGGCGGTGAACGTGCCTTGCGTTGCGCTGCTCAAGGCGAAATAGACCGACCCTGCCGACAGGTTCAGATTGATGACTTCCGGGGTCGACGAAGCAAAGAACGCCCGCCGGCTGTAGTAAGCCGCCACATACTGCGCTTTCAGTCCCAATTCGCCGAAATTGAAGCCGGTCGCCGACTGTCCGGCCGCCAGGTTGATATCGGAAAACTGATCCTGGGTCACGGTGGCCGGCACGTTGCCCGGCGTGTCTTTGCCATCGACGAAGTAGACGGTCGGAGACTCCGTCAGCGTGTAAGTGCCGGCCGGCAGAATCGACTGGCCGACGACTTCGGCAAAGCTGTAGCTGCCGTCCGCAGCCGTCGTGGTCGTCAGGGAGAACGTGACCGGGCCGTCGGTCTTGGTCAGGGTGATCGTCACGCCCTGGATGCCGACCTCGCCGGGATCCTGGACCCCGTTATCGTTGCTATCGACATAGACCACCCCCGAAAAACTGACGGGCGCTCCCACGCGCAATTGCAGCGTGGCCGCGTTCGACGTCAGGCCGAGCGCGTCCTTGACCGTATAGGTCAACTGGTCTGCGCCGTATATCCGGCGTTCGGCGTGTACGTGATCGTGCCGTTGGCGTTCACCACCGCGGTGCCGTCGAGCGGAGGCGCTAGCGATCGTGACCGAGCCAGGCACTAAGGTCGAATCGTAGTCGATGTCGTTGGCCAGCACGTTTACGGTGACCGGGGTATTCACGGCCGTGCCGGCAACGTCGTTCGCCGCGACGGGTGCCTTGGGAACGAAGGTGATGTTGATCGTCACTGTTCCGGGTAGGGAAGTGACGCCATTGGTGTCCGCAATCGTGTACTGAAATGTGTCGGTGCCGGAATAGTTGAAGGCCGGCGAATAGAGCACGTTGCCTGTCGAAGGATCGACGCTGACCGTGCCGTGCGCCGGCTGAGTGGTGATCGTGACCGACGAAGGCAGTATGGTTGCCCCCTCGGGGTCGGTGTCGTTGGCCAATACGTCGATCGTCACCGGCGTTTGTTCCAGCGTCGTCACGGTGTCGGGGTTGGCAATCGGCGGCTGGTGAACGCGAATGCTGACCGTGGCGGCATTGGAAACGGCGCCGTGGGTCGTGGCCACCGTGTAGGTGAAGGAGTCGTTGCCGGAGAATCCGGCATTTGGCGTGTAGGTGACGACGCCAGTCGTGGGATTCACCACGGCCGTGCCGTTGCTGGGTCCGGTCTTGATTGCGACGGTGCCCGGCGCGATGTCGTTATTCTGATCGGTGTCGTTCGCCAGGACGTTAATGGCCACCGGCGTGATGGGGTTGGTCTGAGCGATGTCGTTGACGGCAACGGGCGGATAGTCGACGAATGTCACGTTGATCGAAATCGTGCCAACGTTCGAAACGCTGCCGTTGGTGTCTTTGACCGTGTACTTGATCGTGTCGGGACCGACGTAATTGAGATTGGGCGTATACGTGATCGCGCCGGTGGTCGGGTTGATCGAAGCCGTACCGTTCGTGGGCTGCGTGACGATCGCCACCGAACTGGGTACGAGCGTCGCGTCGGTTGCGACGTCATTGGCCAGTTCGTCGATCGTGACCGGAGTGTTCTCGGGAGTGGTCACCGTATCGGGGTTGGCAACCGGGGGAGCCGGCACGACGTGCAGGGTGACGGTGGCAATGTTGGAAACCGCCCCGGCGTTGTCGGCGACCGTATATTGAAAGCTATCGGCGCCGAGATAGTTGTTGCTCGGCGTGTAGGTCACCGCGCCCGTTGTGGGGTTGATGCCGATCGATCCATGCGCAGGCTGAGTCGTGATGAGGACGCTCGTCGGCACGATCGTGTCGTTCTGGTCCGTATCGTTGGCCAGAATGTTCAGCACCGTCGGCGTGTCTTCATTAACGGTAAACGAGTCGTTGACGGCCACCGGCGGCGTGATCACCTGGTTGACGTCGACGGTCACGGTGGCAATGTTCGATTTCAGGCCATCGTAATCCGTGACCGTGTAGTTGAACGTATCGACGCCGTAGAACTTGGGATTCGGCGTGTAGGTCACCACGCCGGTCGTGGTGTTTACCGAAGCTTTGCCGTCGGCAGGCTGAGTTTGGATGACCACCGTGTTCGGCAGCACGATGCCGTCGTCCGCGACCGCGTCGAGCACAGGAATCTGCACGGCCGTGCCTTCGTTGGTCGTGGCCAAAATATCCGATGCCACCGGTGCCACCGGCGTGTACGCCGCCAGCGTCATCGTGAGCTCGTAGGGACCCTCGGTGGTCGCGTTCGAGCCCGGGCCAGTCGATGAGTCGAAAGGATTCGACGGGAACGCAGCCGCTCCGGCGGGGCCGCCTACATTTTCTCCCTGCAGGTACTGCCCCACTGCGACGTAATAAAAGCCGCCCGTGGCGGGTGTGAACTGTAGATAGCTGTCCAGCGTGAACGGCGTATTGAACGGGCTGTCGTCGTCGCTATCGAGGTAGTTACCCTGGGAATCGTAGACGGCGACGATCGAATCGAGCGGGCTGTTATTGCTTTCGGCATTGATTTCGAGAGTCAACAACTGGCCGGAGTGGATGAAGACTTTGTAGAAGTCAAAGTCTCCGGTGGTTGCGCCGTACGGGCCGGTGCCAATATCCGAGTTTGAGGTGACCGTTTGACCGGATGTCAGCACACCCGTGGTATCGGTGGCCTTGGTGATCGAGCCGTCGTCCTTGTGTACGGTGACGCTGCCATCGAGCAGGTAGCGGTCTTCCAGGGCCTGGAAAGTGAGGACCCTTCCCGGGCTGCGAGGCGATTCGCCGGCCGCCAAATCCACGCGTAATTTGCGCACTGCCCCGCCCAAGCGATTTCGCCGCATGGAGATAGATCCCCAAGGAAAGATGATCTTGACTTTACTTCTATGCTAACCACGGTCACGAATTGAAGCAAGAAACGCCGGGAAAATGCCGATCTTCGTCCCCCCCGGACGGTTGTCCAGGCCGGCCGCAAGTCACGGGATCGTGACCCCGGCGCAACTCGTTCAACAAAAGCGGGAGCCGATCCAGACCGAAGTCTGAACCGGCTCCCCCTGGGCAATTTTGCCGTGTTGCGGAGTGCGACGCTTCGCGAGCGGGCCGCCAGCAAGGCTCACCAGCGGTATTCGAGGCCGAAGTTCAAGCCTTGCGCCCAATAGCCGGTGCTGCTGAAAGCAAATTTCGGCTGGCTGGTAGCTGTGGTCGGGCCGCCATTGAGCTGTGCCGGATCGAGCGACGTGTTGATGGTGCTGCCCGACCGCTGCACGTGGTCGAGCCACAGGAAGGTGTAACCCGTCACGAATCGCCAATTCTGGGTCAAGTCGTAGCGCAGATTGAACTGCACCTCGGGTAGGACGCCGAACTGATTGCGGTGATAGACGCCGATGTTCGAAGGCTGCGTGAGGAAACCACCCGGAGTCGTGACCGACGTGCCGAGGGTGCTGATCGTATTAACGCCGTTGATCGTGACCTTTTCGTAAACATTACCCAGCGCGACTTTCCAGAGTGACGAGAACGACAACCGCGAGGCAAGCTTCTTTTGCAAGGAGAAGCCAAATTCGCCGCCATTGAAAGTGTTATGCGCCGCGAACAAGTCGGAGCTGGCGAAGGTCGTCGGTGCCAGTAATCCACCTTGAGTGGTGAAGGCATCGTTGATCGCAATGCTGTCGTCGGCCCGCAATAACCGATAGCCGCCCACGAGGTCGAGCCGCCACTGAGAGGTGAAGTCGATCCACAGCAAATGCTTCAAAAGCACTCCGGATGACTGCAGATTGGAGGTGCTGCGGACGTCGATGCTGCCGTTTAGATTGACATTCGTGCCGTTCAGGTTGTAACCCGGATACGCGACCAGGGCACTGTCCTGGAGGCCGGTTTGCGTGTTGAAGAACGGGCGAGCCACAATGGGGTCGTTGCTCGTGCTTGGGTAGACGCCGTAGTTGCCGCTTTCCGAGAAGTCGGTCCCGGACTGGCCAAGGGCCAGGTAATGCCCCTCGATGGCCCAGAATTCGCCGTCGACCAGGTTGTACCCGATGTTGATTCGGGCACCGCCGCGCAGGAACGTGTCGATTCTTTGGTCACCGAAAGTAACGATGGTCCCGGGCTGTCCCAGGACGCCGGCTTGGGTCTGCGGGGGCGGTTGCACCGCTGAATTATTGGAAGTAACCAATGCCGGGACGGGATTCCCCCGCGTCCACCAGGTCAAAGCGTCAATGCTGCCATAAAATCGATGATGGGCGTGTACTTCGTTCCACAAGTCGGTATCGATCGGGCCGCACATTCTGCGGAACAAGGCAATATCCCAGGGCACGTCGGCATCGCAGCCGTCGGGGCCACAATTGCCGCCCCCCCGGCGCCGTCCGTTGACGCATCGGGCATCGTCGCGGCGCCTTGCATGTCGGGCGCCATTTGCGTCGCGCGCCGGGGCCGTAGCCCCCGGGCGGAACCTGCTGCGCCGTCATGCCCGGGCCATAGCCCGGTGCCATCGGCATCCCTGGCGGACCTTGGGGCATCAGCGATGGATCGCCGTAGATATTGGCCACCGGCATGTAGTAGGCGGCGTAGGGAATCTGTCTTTGCGGCGGATAGGGCACAGCGCCGATGGCAGGCAAAGGTTGTGGGGTCGCGGCGGCATCGTCGGCAACCCAGGTTCCTTCGACACTCGGCGAAGCCGGAGCCGCGCTGGACGCCGTGGCCGGCCGCACCGCGGAATCGACTTTGATCTTCGAGACCGGAGGCTGGGCCGCAGTGATCGGCGCGGCTTGTGGAAGGCCTGGGCCGGGAATAGCGATTTGGCACCAGCCGCGCGACGCGTCGCCCGCTAGCAAAGCTATCGCGATTGAGAATGCTCCAACAAATCTCACGGTCGTCCCCCCTCTTCAGGCACCGCTTGCAATACGATGGTTCGGAATGTACCGCTTTGGGTATGTGTATCGATTCGACCGATTAAACCGGTAATTCCAAACAATTCGGATCAACCTGCAAGGTCATCGCAAGCCGCCAATCCGCCGCAAGTTGCCCACGCGGATCGGCGCTTGCGCGGGCTGCGTCCAAGGACCTGGGGAACTTGCGTTGAAACTCGTTTCAATCGGCAAGTTTCTGCGGTAGAGTAATTGATATTGGGGGCATGGCGAGTTCCCGGAGCTTTGCGGCTGCCCAACCTTTCCTGATTTCCGATTTACAAAGGAGTTCCTCGAGTGGTCAAGTCTGTTGATAAGCCAGATGGGACGCCAGAAGCATCCGCAGCGCCGACGGCAGCCGAGTCCGTGCAGACACCCAAGCAACCGCAGCAGCCGCAGCAACTGGTCGTCGACGCGTCGAAAGCCCAGGCGGGTTATTCGAATTTCTGCCGCGTCACAGGAACGCCGGAAGAATTGATCGTCGACTTTGGTTTGAACTCGCAGCCGATGGGCGTGTCCGCGGAGCCGATCGAGATTTCGCAGCGGATCGTGCTCAATTTCTTCACGGCTAAACGGCTATTGGCCGCATTGCACATGTCGCTGCAGCGTCACGAAGCAGCCTTCGGCGTCTTGGAGACCGACGTCCAAAAGCGGGTTCGGCCTGGCGTCCTGCGAGCGCCCACCGCGTCGCGCTGACATTCCTGCGCCGCTTCGACCGGGCTTGTCAAAACCGCAATCTGGCGGACACGGCCGGAGAATCGACGATTTCACGCAGCCGCCGGCGCCAATATATTGGCGCCGACGGCTGATTTCGTTTGGGAGCAAGCCGCCTCGCCCTGGCCAAGCCAACGCTGCCGGCACCCGCCTGAGCACACCCCTTGGAATCGGACCGCGGCATCGCCATCGGATTGCCCAGGCCGACCGGCCCACGCCAGCCGGAATGCGCGTCGCCCGACGGCCGGTACGGTTGGGCGGGCTTTGCCGAATTTTCTCGTTCTGCCGGTTGGAGCGGGAAACTTAATTGAATTGCCATGCGTCTAACGGAATAAATGTCACAACGCGGACCGGCCGCCTGTCGAACAATGGGAATGGATCGCAGTCGGTGGCTGCGAAAGGTCCATCCCCCCAACGGCCAGGACGCGTTTGCCCGGGCACCGGGATGCGTTAATTCAACGTGCGCCTCAAGGTTTTCGCGGGTTGAAATGTCAAACTTGTTCGATTAGGCTAAAAAGTCAGGGGCAGTATCAACTCATCCTTCTCTCCAGGGGCACAGCTCGGTCAGCCGCACAGACGTGGCGGCGGGCTGCTGTCTACAGGGATCCTCACCCGGAATTTGTCGCACCAAGTCAAGTTTATCGCCAGCATTGCGCGGCCTGCGGGCCAAATGATGCGGCGTTAGTCTTGGTGCGATCGCAGGGATTCGCGTCCGCAACTGCCTGCCTTGGTCCGTATTGATTGACAGCGGCTCGAACCCTTTGGAAACACAATCGAGATTCAAAACGATGTACCGCCACCGGAGTAGCGTATCCAAGTCGGGACCTTCGAAGAGCGCATCGCGTAAAGCCGAGAAAGCCGCCGGCTGGCGTTCGAAATGGAACTGTTTCGAGCAGCTCGAAGTGCGTGCCATGCTGTCCGGTAGCCCCTGGCAGAACACCGCCAACGTCCTCGACGTGATGGGCGGAGATGGACCCGCTACACCCCTGGATGCGCTGGCGATCATCAACGATCTGAACAAGAACGGGTCGCACTCTTTGACGTTTCTGGCCAGCGACTCGGCCAACAATGCCTCGCAGTCCGCCACGCCGCAAGGCAGCAGCTCTCAATCCAGCGCCCCGCCATTCGAAGACGTTCTCGGCAATGGCACGGTCACGCCGTTGGACGCGCTGAAGATCATCGACGCGCTCGGCGGCAGCGATCAGATTCAAGTCATGTTGGTGGCGACCAATGCGAATGGCGTGCCGCTGGCGTCGGTGCCGGTTGGCACCACCTTCGAGATCGAAGCTCTGGTATCGGACATCAGCGGCAATGCGACGCCCTATATCGGCACCACGCCCGCGACCGGCGGCGTATTCGAGGCCGAAATCGACGCCAGTTACAATAGCGCGCTGGCCAGCATCGATCCCAATGCCACCGTCACGTACGGCTCGAACTACGTCAACGGTCAGGTTTCCGATCTCTCGACAGCCGGGCAAATCGTCGGGACCGGAGCCTTCGCCGGCCTGAGCGATCTGGGCCCCGGCGCGATTGAGTTGTGGAGCATTCCCGTCACGGCCACCGCCACCGGCGTCGAAACGTTTACTCCGAGTGCCGGCACGGGTCCGGGCAACGAGTTCGCCAACTACAATAGCAGTGAAAACCCGATTCCATCGAGCCAGGTCGACTTCGTCCCGACATCGGTCACGATCGTTGCGGCCACGGCGCCGCTGATTACGATTGCTCCGGTCTCGATCGCTCGTCCCACGACAGGTACGGTGAACGAGGTGTTCACCGTTTCGCTGGCCAATGGGAGCAACACGGCAGCGACGACGGTCGCTTATGCGACACAGAACGGGGCACCTGTGCCCGGCGTGGGCTACGAGAACGGAAACGGCGCAGGCCGGCATCGACTACACGGCCACCAGCGGCACGCTGACGTTCCCAATCGGCACGACAACCGAGAATATTACCGTGCCGGTGATCGGCAGTCTGGCGTACAACCCCAGTCCGACCTACACGGTGAACCTGAGCAACCCGACGAACGCTTTGGTCGGCACGGCGGATGCCGTTGGCACGATCACCAGCACCAATGCCGCGCCGACACTGGCCGTTAGCGGTCCGACGACGGTCGTGCGACCCACGTCGGGAACGCTTGATGAGGTCTATACCGTCACGCTGACGGGTCCAACCGAGTTGTACGCCGCCGTGAACTACGACACCAGTAACGGAACGGCGACCGCCGGCATCGACTACACGGCGACCAGCGGCCAATTGACGTTCCCGGTGGGAACCACGAGCGAAACGATCACCGTGCCGGTCATTGGCAGCCTTGCATACAACCCGAGTTCCACGTTCAACGTCAACTTGAAGACCCCGACGAACGCTACGGTCACCACGTCGCGGGTCACGACCACGATTACCAGCACCAATCCGGCGCCGACTCTGGCCATCAACAGTCCTCCGCCGGTGCTGCCACCCTCATCGGGCACGGTCGATGACGTGTTCACGGTCACCTTGACCGGTCCTACCGAGCTACAGACCACCGTGAATTACGCCACGGCGAACGGAACGGCCGTTGCCGGCACCGATTACACGGCGACGGCCGGCACACTGACGTTCGCGGCGGGAAGCACGACCCAAACCCAAAACATTACCGTGCCAATCCTTGCCGACTCGTCGTTGGTGGGCAGCCTCAATTTCAGCGTCAACTTGACGGCCCCTGCGAATGCCACGATCAGCACCGCGCAGGGGATCGGCACGATCGGGACCCCCATACCGACCCTCTCGATCAACACTCCGGCAGCCGTCAGTCGACCTACGACGGGAACCGTTAACGACATCTTCACGGTCACCCTCGCCAACCCCAGCTCGACCACGCCCACGACCGTCAATTATGCTACGGCCAATGGCACGGCCGTGGCCGGCACCGACTACACGGCCACCAGTGGCACGCTGACCTTCCCTGTAAACGCCACCTCCGAACAAATCACCGTGCCAGTGATCGGCAGCCTGGCGTACAACCCCAGCACGACGTTTACGGTCAATTTATCCGCGCCGTCGTCCGGCGCAACGATCGACGTCGGCACGGGCACCGGCACGATCAACAGCACCAATCCGGCGCCGACTTTGGCCATCAATACTCCCGCGGCGATTACGCGGCCCTCGACCGGCACCGCCAATTACGTGTTCACCGTCACGTTGACCGGTCCCACGGAACTTTCGACCACGGTGAATTACGCCACGGCCAATGGCACGGCCATCGCCGGCACCGACTACACGGCCACCAGCGGCACGCTGACGTTCCCGGCGGGAATCACGACCGAGGGCATCACCGTGCCGGTGATCGGCAACACGACGTCGACCGGAAGCGTGAATTTCACGGTTAACCTGTCGTCCCCCAACAATTCGACCATCAGCACCGCGACGGGGACCGGCACGATCGTCACGCCTGTTGGACCGACGCTTTCGATCAATAGTCCGGCGGCGGTCACGCGGCCCACGACCGGGACCATCGACGATGTCTTTACCGTGACGCTGGTAAACCCCAGCGCCACCCTGGCCGCGACGGTCAATTTCGCCACGGCTAACGGCACCGCCCTGGCCGGCACCGACTACACGACCACCAGCGGCACGCTGACGTTCCCGGTCGGCACGACGTCCGAGACGATTACCGTACCGGTGATCGGCAGCACGGCCTACAGTCCGACGACCAACTTCACGGTAAACCTGTCCAGCCCCAGCAACGCATCGATTGGCATCGGGCAAGGAACCGGCACAATTCTCACGACTAATCCGGCGCCGACCTTGGCCATCAACAGTCCGCCGGCTGTGACAAGGCCCACATCGGGCACAATCGACGACGTTTTCACGGTCACGCTGACGGGCTCGACGGAGGCGCCGGCCACGGTGCAATTCGCCACGGCCAACGGCACCGCCCTGGCCGGGACCGACTACACGACAACCAACGGCACGCTGACCTTCCCGGCCGGCACGACGACCGAGAACATCACCGTTCCAGTCATCGGCAGCAATGCGTACAACCCGAGTTCCACTTTCACGGTCAACCTGTCGGCCCCCACCAACTCCACGATCAGCACGGCGCAAGGCACCGGCACGATCAACAGCACCAATCCGGCGCCGACCCTGGCGATCAACAGCGTGTCGATCAACCGGCCCGCCAGCGGAACGGCCAACGAGATTTTTACCGTCACATTGACCGGGCCGACCGAGCTGCCGGCCACGGTGCAGTTTGCCACGGCCAACGGTACCGCGCGCTGGCCGGAACCGATTACACGATGACTTCCGGCACGCTGACGTTCGCCGCCGGCACGACAACTGAGAACATCACCGTTCCGGTGATCGGAAGCCCTGCGTTCAACCAGAGCATCAACTACACGGTCAACCTCAGCAACCCGACCAACTCGACGATCAGCACGGCGTCTGGCACCGGCACGATTAACAATGTCAATCCGGCGCCGACCCTGTCGATTACGAGTCCGACGGTGGCCCGGCTGGCTTCGGGAAGCGTCAACGAGGTGTTTACCGTCACGCTCACCGGTGCGACCGACCTGCCGGCGACCGTGCAATACGCCACGGCCGACAACACCGCGGTGGCCGGAGTCGACTACACCAACACGAGCGGCACGCTGACGTTCCAGCCCGGCACCACGACGGAAAATATCACCGTGCCGGTGCTCGGCAGCAGCTCCTACAATGTCAATCAAACTTACTTCATGAACCTGTCGAGTCCGACCAATGCCCAGCCGGCTACCGTGCAGGGCATCGGCACGATCACCAGTGCCGTGGCCGCTCCCGCGTTTTCGATCACCGACCCGACGGTGACGAAGCCTGCGTCGGGCACTGTCAACGCCGTGTTCACCGTCACGCTGGCCGGGGCCACGAATGCAGCCGCCACCGTCGTTTACGCGACGGCCGACGGCACGGCCCATGCTCCGGGGGATTACGTGTCCACCAGCGGCACGCTGACCTTCCAGGCCGGCACCACGTCGGAGAATGTCACGGTGCCGGTCAACGGCAACACGGCTGTCAACCCGAACGAAACATTCACGGTCAACCTGTCCAGCCCGACGAACTCCACGATCACGACGGCCTCCGCCACCGGCACCATCGTCAGCCCGCCGGTGGTGCCGGCGATTTCGATCAATAACACTCAGGCCTTGGTGGGCACGTCGCCGACAACAGCGACCAACTTTGTCTTTACCGTAAGCCTGTCAACCGCCACGACGGCCACGGTCACCGTGCAATATGCCACGGCTGACGGTACGGCGACCGTCGCCAACAACAATTACGTTCCGACCAGCGGAACGTTGACGTTCAGCCCCGGCACGACCACCGAGAACATTACGGTGGCGGTGTTCGGTTATACGAATGCGCGCGCCCTCGCTAGACTTCTTCGTCAATCTGACCAATCCAAGCAATGGCACCTTGAGCACCGCGCAGGGTGTTGGCACGGCCTTCGGAAACTTCCAACCGTCCACGCTGTCCGGCACGGAATTCATCGACGCCAATGGCAACGGGACACTCGATACAGGCGAGTTGACGGTGCAAAACGCCACCATCCAGCTCACCGGCACCGATGTCCTGAACGACACCATCAACCTGACGACCAGCACAGCCGCCAATGGCACGTACAGCTTTGGTGCTCTGAATCCGGGCACCTACACGATTACTGCCATCCAGAGTCCCTACTTGACCGCCGGCCAGGCCGTCCCGGGCAGCGAAGGGGGCACGGCGCCGGATGCCAACGAGATCCAGTTGACGATCGGCGAAGCGGGCGGAATTACCGGCACGGGCAACAACTTTACGGAGACCAGTTTTGCAAACCCAGGAATCTCCGAGTCGCATTTTCCTGGCTTCCAACACGCTGAACGGCTCGGTCAACCTGAATAATACGAGCCTGTTCCCGCCCGGCAGCGCGACGTCGGCGGTCAGTTCGGCGGTGGCCAGCCCGGCGGTCAGTTCGGCAGTGGCCAGCCCGGCGGTCAGTTCGGCAGTGGCCAGCCCGGCGGTCAGTTCGGCAGTGGCCAGCCCGGCAGTGACAAGCGTTGCTCAGGCCGCAAGCGTTGACGCGGCTTTCGCGGATCCGCAGCTTACCTCGGCCGACCTATCCCTGGGCGAGTTGGGCTTTGCCGCCTCGACGGCTGGCAATACGGTCAGCGCCGTCGACCAGGTGCATGGGCAGAGCGGCGTCTGGATGCTTGCCTAACAGGCTGCAAAAGCCGGCTGGGCGTCGAGCAAATCTCGATTCCTCTCCGCAGCTTTGTGCCGTCACCAGGACGGACTTTGCCCGCTCTTCGATAGACTGGTTGGGCAACCACGCCAGCGCCAGACAGCAACGGGCCGGCACTAACCTTGAAGCCGGCCTTCGAGCGAATTGGCTCCCCACCCGCCGCTGTTCAGAACCGGCACTCGGCACCCAGGCTGATACCTTGCACCCACAGATCGCTGGAGAAGAGATTGTGGCCCGGGTTCGGCGGAGTGGTGTTGGAACCCGTTCCCGGCGGTGGGAACTGCGCCGGGTTGATATTGCGATCGATCTGATCGCTGGCCCTTAGTACCTGCGTGACGAACAACAGGGTGTAGCCCACATTGATCCGCCAAAGTGGATTCAATCGATAGTTCAGATTGGCATTGAGTTCGGGAATCATGCTGAAAACGGTGCGGCCGTAGGTACCGCTGTTGGATCCCAGGGCGAGAAACCCACCCGTCTCCGTCACCGCAGGGGTGTTGGGAACGCTGACCGTCGTAGCGCCGGCGACCGTGACGTGCTGGTTCAATCCGCCGATCGCAAATTTGGTTGTTGCATCGAATCCCCAGCGGCCCATGTTGCGCTGCCAGATCATGCCGACTTGTGCGCCGTTGAATTGATTCTTCGTGCCGAAGGTGTCGTTAATCGCGAAATTCGTGCCGGTCGGAACGATGGTGCTCGTGAGTGCCGTCGAGCTCGAGTTCATCACCAGCGAGTCGTCGAACCTCAAGTACCGGTAACCGAACAAGAAATCGATGCGGTCGCAGCAATTGCTTGCCACTGCCTTGCGGAAGTTGAAGTCCGCGCCCAGCAATCTGGTCTGTGTGGCCACCGCGGCAGCACCGGACAGCAGGCCCGGATAGGCGAGCAGGCCGGCATCCTCTCCCGGCAACGCGGTGTTGTAGAACGGACGCGCCAGGATCGGCGAACCGCTCGACGAGCTGCTGACGCCGTAATTGTGGCTGGAAGTTGCCAGCATGAAGAAACTTCCCTGGTAGCCGACCGTTTCGCAGTCGTCGCACCAGTATCCCAGCGTGAAGCGGCCGCCAAACCTGGGCTGGTTATTCACATCGCCCGTGGGGTACAGCACGGTAGCGGCGGGGAGCACGCCCGCAGTGCTCGTCGGAGTGCCCGTCGGGCTCGTCGACAACAGCGGGGGCGCCTGTGATCCCCGGATCCACCAGGCGAGCGCTTCGGCCCGTCCCCAAAACCCATTCGGCCGCAGTCCACAGCCGTCCATGCAGGCCCCGTCCAGAGCGCCGTTGTAGTCGCCGCACGTCGCACAGCCTGTCATATCGGCGGGACCGCCGTGGGCCAGATCGCCTTCGACCCCGGAACCTTCGGCCAAGTCTGCGGGCTCGGGCTGATCGGACGCCGCGGCCTGATAGCCCATTCGCCCCGCGGGCCCGAAATAGCTCGATTCCTCGGCCGCCAACAAAGCTGGCGCGCCAAGAATCAAACTAGCGACGAGGAAGCCGTAACGCTGCATGATCCGTTTCCCCCCCAGGAAATTAACTGCGTGCGTGCGGTCGGTCGGTATGCACCGGCAGACAACATCCAGCGAGCCCCAATCCGGCTCTGTGTGTTTTGTCGGTAAGAACGGAAGTAGCAGTTGAAACGAAGTTGCCGGAAATACCTGTTTTTACTCTGGGAACGATTGTAACGATCGATCCGCCGGCCGTGTCGAACGGGTGCAGCGTAGCTTTCTAGTCGCGACCGCCGTTGCTGGCACGCTGCGCCGCCAGCACCCGGATAGCCCCGGCAAGGGCGAGTTGCCAGTCCGCTGCTGGCTTGCTGGCGGCAGCGATTTCGCCGAACGACGCCAGCATCGCGTTGGCACCGCTGTGCTCAGCGGCAGCCTGGGAAGATGATAGGCCGCTGATAATGACGGCCCAACCCGGCCACCGAGCGCCGCGGTTCAGGACCGCGCTGCGCCGGATAGTACGCCTCTCTCGTGCTAGCAGTCGGCAGCGGACGACAGGCAGGCGGCGGGCATCAACTCCATCCCCAGGCACTCCTCAACGGTGGACTGCTCGACGTGCTGGTCCTGCCGGAGCTGCCCAGCGGCGTGGTCCCGCAAGCCCTGCGTGCCTTGCTGCACGAAGGCGTCGACGCCTTGCAGCGTAATGTCGTCGAGGCGCGCGTTGCTCGCTTTGAAATCGAAGCCAACGAACCGCAGCAGATCGGTCTCGACGGCGAGCCGATTGCCAACCGGCGCTTTGCCTTTGAGTTGGAACCTCGCCGCCTCGGCGTCAAGTTGCCCGCAGCCCGTGCGCCGTTGCATCGATGAATCGCGTGGCCGCGCACCCCGCGTGAAAAATCCGAGATTTCACCCATTCGCGTACATGGCGTCCAGGTGCTGGTGGGCCAGCTTCAGCCCGGCGGGGTAATCGGTTCGTTCGCCGACGACTTCGATGTAGCAGGCCGTGTCGCCCTTGCTGGCTCTTTCCAAGGCGCGGTCGAGTTCTCCGAGGGTCGCAACCTTTGCGGTAAACCAGTCTTCGCAACCCAGAGCCGCCGGGAGCGAGTGATAGTTCCATTGGGCCAAATCGTTGTATGCCCAATCAGGGTCGTATTCGAGGGCGCGCTCGATCGCGTAGACCTGGTTGTTGAGGACAAAAATCACCGGCTTCAGCTTGTTGCGGCCCATTGTGCCGACGTCCAGCGCGGTGAGTTGGTGCGAGCCGTCCCCGGTGAAGAGCACCGTTCGACGCGATCGGTCGGCGAGAGCGACGCCGAGGGCCGCACCCGTTGCCCAACCGATCGAGCCCCACAGCGTCTGACTGTAAACCTCTGCTCCATCCGGCAAGCTTAGCGGCGCAATGCCGGGCGTGGAGGTGCCGTTTTCGATGATGATTCGATCGTTAGGTCGCAGGAATTGCTGATACCGGGGGTAAAGCCTCGGCGGTAATGGGGTCGCTTGCATCGCCGTTCTGCTTTTCGATCGCGGGCTTTCGCTGCGCCCGATAACCGAAGTTCTTGCCCGCGGCAGCGGTGAGGCCTTCGAACACGTCCCCCATCTGCACCGGATTGAAAACGCGATCGCCGACCCGGACGTAGTCGATGCCGATGGTCACCAATTTGTCTGGCACGATGTTGTGCGAATAGGCGCTGGTATTGATGTCGTGGAAGCACACTCCTCCGGCGTCGATGACGAGATCAGCCCCCTCCACAGCTCGCAGGACTTCCGGCGAAGACGCCGCCCCGGAGTACATCCCGGCAAACTGCGGGTGCGACTCGTTCAGAATTCCCTTGTCCATCGTCATCGTCGCGAAGGGACACCCCAACTTTTCAATGAGCGTCTGAAGTTTTTTCTGAAGCCGGAAGCGCCCTGCCGTGGAGGCAGGAAGGACAGCGACCGAACTGGCTCGCTCGATGCGCTGGCTGAGGGCGGCGATCGCGCCGGCGAGATCCGGGCCGCTGGCGGGCTTGGGCCAGACGGAAGCAGCAACCGGATTTACAGGAACGAGGGCGTAATCCGAGGCAATCAGGATGTAGGCGGGCTGACTCTCCGCCCGCGCCGTCGCGATGATCCGTTCCATTTCGCCGATGCAATTGTCGGCCGTAATCACCGCCGACACACAGGCCGCTTGCGCGGAAATGTTGGCGAAATTCTGGTAGACGCCGTCGCCGAGCGAGTGATGCGTGATCTTGTGAACGCGCTGATGCCGCATGGTCTGCATGCCGACGATATGGAAAACGCACGATCGCTCGGCCTTCGCCCCCATCACTCCGTTCAGGGCGGACAACTCGCCAACGGCGTAGGTCGTCATCAACATCGAGCAACCGCGAACGCGGGCGTAGCCGTCGGCGGCATACGCGGCATCCAGTTCATTCGAGCAACCGATCCACTTGACGCTCTTGCTGCGAACCACGGCGTCGCACATCGGAAACGCATAGTCGCCTGGGACGCCAAAGCAGTCCGTGATGCCTTCCTTCGCGAGCCGCTGGATCACATAGTCGCCGACCTTCAACTGAGTGCTCATGATGACCTCCGCTTTGGCTTCCTTCTCAAGGAGATTCGACGTCAAGTCAGCTTGGCGTCGATCCGCGGCATGCAGAAATGCATTTCTTGTGCCACCCGTGAATTTCAGGTCTCGCGGCTTTCCGTCTCTTGGCGGGGGCCGTCAGGCGCCGTCATCTGGGGCGATTCCAATCCGCTCGGCGACGCTTTGTTGGATCGTAACCGTTTGGCCGATGGGTAAGATTATCGCCAGCTGGGCCAGTTTCAAGCCACGCCGCTCGCTTTTTCGCCGCGTTTGGGGGACCTGGAACCAGACATCCGGCAACAATTCAGCCAGGCGGTCGGGCGGAGTGGTAGCGAGCCGCCGAAGAACGTCGGCCAAGTAGCGGATCCGTGATCGCCTGGCCTCGATCACGCTCCAGCTTGACGCACTTGACCGCTGACAGGATGAAAACACCGAGTTGGCGTCGAAAGTGCTTGACCTTTCGCAAACGCTTCGCCAGCAGTGGCTTACCGCCGATCACGGCGCAAAGCCTCGAACCCTGGAAATCGTGTGTTTGAAGTGCATGCTCGACGGCACAAGTCTCGTCCCTGAAATGACAAGACCTTTCGACGTGCTCGGCGAAGGGCTCGTTTCTGAAAAAATTCGGGGCGACAGGATTCGAACCCCAGACTCGCGGATGATGATTCCGCTGTCCCGATCAACTGCGCAACGCCTGTCTCAACCCTTCGGGAAATGCCGCTCGACGATCGCCCGGAAATCATCCGGCGAAGAGACACGCGACACTTGCGTGCGGAACTCGCGGGCACCGGGCCGACCCTGGGCGTAGCAGCAGGCGTATTTCCGCATCAGAATCGTGCCCTTCGATTCGCCGAACCGCTCGCATACCAACCGGTAATGGTGCAAGAGCAGCGCCCGCTCTTCGGCCGGCGTCGGATCGGGTGGTATCGGCTCGCCACGCAGGGCCGCGCGCACCTGGCGAAACAGCCAGGGCTTGTTGAGTGCCGCCCGGGCGATCATCACGCCATCGACCGGGTAGCGGCGCAGCGCATCGATCACAGCCGCCGGCGAGCTCAAGTCGCCGTTGCCGATCAGTGGGATTTTCGCAAGTACGGCTTGATTTCGGCGATCCGGTCCCAATCCGCCGATCCTTTGAAGTAATCCTGGGCCGTTCGTCCATGCACGGTCAGCGCCGCGGCACCGGCCGCTTCGACCACTTGAGCCACTTCGATGGCATTGATCGCGCTTTCGCGAGCATCCCAGCCGGATCTTGGCCGTCACCGGCACGGGAGCGCAGGCCGCCACGACGCGCTCGATGATCGCCTGCATGCGGTCGGGATAACGCAGCAGATACGAGCCGCTGTGGGCTTTTTCCACGACGTCCTTGACTGGGCAGCCAAAATTGATGTCGACGACGCTCACCCGAAACTCATGCGCCAGCTTCGCTCCGACCGCGGCCAGCGTGGCCGGATCGTTGTCCCAGATTTGCACTGCCAGCGGACGCGGCTCATCCTTGACGCCCCAGAGCCGATCGGGCAATTCGTGCTCCACCTCTTCGAGCCACAAGAAGCCCTTGGCATGCACCATTTCCGTCGCCTGCAAACCGGCCCCGCCGAACTCGCGGACAATCTGCCGGAACGCATAGTTCGTGAATCCGGCCATCGGCGCTTGAAGCACCGGCGGGTCCACGACCAGCGGACCGATGCGCAGCGGCGCAACCCGCGGCAAGGGCAAGTTCGGAGGCTCAGCGATCGGCATCAATGTGTTGGCAGGGGGTGATGGAAGCCAGATTCCGTCCAAGAGCCATTCTTGGCAATCGATGGCGATCGTACAAGTCGATCTCCCTGTCGGATTGACTCTACAGCGGATTGGCCAGCCGGCTGGAGAGCAAGAGCGACGTCAGCTCGCCGAGAAATGTTGCGATCACGGCCACGTACAGAATGCCTGTGGCACTCTGGGTATTGGGAATTCGCAGCGTTTTCCAGGCCATGACCGTCAGCAGCAGCGCGCCGACGAGCCCGGAAAGCCAGCGCAACGTCAAGAACAGCGTCTGCTCCATGCCCGGGGAGCCGCTGGCTTGGATCTGAGCGCCAGTCCGGCCGCGCACACGGCTCCGCGGAGCACGATGGCGGCCCCCATCAGCTTGATCAGACGCTCCAGCGGCCCCAGCGCCATGGTGGGCGTATTGAGATACCAGTGCCCCAGAAACATGGCCGCGATCGTCAGGCCCAGGACCAGCCCGCTGGTCGGCGCGGCCAGCCAATCGAGAATTCTTGTCGGCACAGCGGCGCCCTGGGGCACGGGCTCAGCTAGCCAGGCGCCGACCAGCGAAATCAGCGCGATGGCAGCGAGTGTGAGAATGCCCGGCAATGGTTTTTCATAGAGCCAGATTACGGCGCCCAGATAGCTAAGGATTGCGGCGGCAAGCGGCGCCCAGAGCGGCAGTCGCCCGGGGGCACCAGCGGCCGCGAGTGTTGCCAGTACGTTGAGCCCCATCAAGACATAAAGATGGTTGCGGTAGTAACCGCTGGTCACCTGCCTGGGCGACGTGACAGCCATGCCCAGCGACAGCCCGAACGACATGCGGAATACGAACTGGACAAGCAGACTAGCGCCGGTCACCGTCGGCCGCCATAGATCAGATTCATGATTTCCGAACGGCTCGACAGATTCGCGCGAAACAGGCCCTTCATGGCAGACGTCACGCACAGGCTGCCCGGCTTGCGAATGCCGCGGATGGTCATGCAAGTGTGAGTGGCTTCGATCACGACGGCCACTCCCTTGGCCTCGAGCTCATCCAGCAGCAAGTTGGCGATGGTTTCGGTCATCCGCTCCTGCACTTGCGGCCGCCTGGCCACCACTTCGACGACACGGGCCAGCTTGCTCAATCCGATGACGCGTCCGTTGGGCACATAGCCAATGTGCGCCACACCCATGAACGGCAGCATGTGATGTTCGCACATGCTGTTGAAGCTGATATCGCGCACCAGCACGACCTCGTCGTATTTTTCGATGAAGAATTTCCGCAAATGCTGCCGGGGGTCATCATGCAAGCCGCTGAATAACTCGGCATACATGCGGGCGACACGGGCCGGCGTTTCGCGCAGTCCTTCGCGGTCGGGATCCTCGCCCACGGCGGATAGTATTTCGCGCACGGCGCGCTCGATGCGCGGCCGATCGACCGGCGACGTCTCCGCGGCTGGCGGCGAGTCGGTCTCGCCGGCCAGGCTGCCCACATCGCGGTTTTCAGACTTGGAGGACGACATGAAAATGGTCGGGGGTGAAGTTCAAAAAAAGCCCTAACGGATCATAGCGAACGAGCGGCAGAGGCGGCAAGGACGCCCCCTGCGCAAAAGCATCGGCCTGGCGACGGCGAAAGCCGTCGGCTTGTCATGCCAAATTGGCGGCAAGCTGCGGGCGAGCGCGAACCGACGCGGCAGCAGCCACGAAGCGTGACCTTGCCAGGCGGGCGAAAAAAACAAGGGGGTCGATGCCGCTTCGGGCTACCGGAGGGTCTCTCGCTTGGCGCCGCGACCGCTCCCGCGTCCTAAATCACCAGTCCGCCAACGGCCCAGGTCTCGTCGGCGGCCAGCACCAGATCCGTGGCGTCATTCTGCGAGCCTGCCGGCGCCGCACTGGCGAACAAGCTGGATCGCCCCAGGGTAGTACTGTTCGTCGAGCCGCTCGCAGTCGATGTGGGCTTGGTTGTGGCGAACAACGAGCTGCTGACGGCTGGCGCCGCGCTCGACGATTGCACGAGCGGAACCGCCGCCGACATGACACCGGAACCGACGCCCGGAATGACCGTGCCGGTGGCCTGATTCACCACGAGGATGGCACCCACAGGCGCCGTCAGGTTAACCAGGAACGTTTCAGATGCCGAAAGAGAATTGTCCGCTTTGACCGCCACCGTGACGAATTCCGTCACCGTGCCCGCGGGGAACGTGAGGGTACCGCTTGTGGCCACAAGATCGTTCACCGGCAGGGTCCCCGCGCGCCGTTGCGTAGGTCACGGTGGTCGGAAAGCCGCTGGGCGCCGACAGCGTAACGGGGAACACCGCATTGACCGTGCCCGAACCCGGATCGATCACGTTCGTACTGGCGATGGACATCGACGGCGGGGGATTGTTATTGAGGATCGTCCCCGTTCCCGTCCCGGGTGGATTCACGAAGGCGTTGGTCGGATTGCTGAGTTGGAGCGAGAAGGTTTCGCTCGGTCCGTACAAAGTGCTGGCGAGCACGGGGACGGTGACGTTCTGCGACGTCACGCCTGCGGCGAACGTAAGCGTTCCGGTCTCGGCCGTGTAGTCTCTGCCGGCCACGGCGGTGCCATCGACGGTGGCATAAACCACGGTGACCGGTGTGCTCAGCGGAGCAGAAAGGACAACCGTGAACACCATGGGCTCGATCGTCGATCCGCTCTTGGCCACCGACGCGTTGTCGGCGGTCACCGACTCGGTAATCGTGAGCGATGCGTCGGTATTCGTACCACTGATCTTGAGGAAATAAGCGGAACCGAGCGTGGCGCTGCCAATCAGCAACTCGCCGGTCGCATTGGGAGTCGATGTGGCCAGCACGTTGAGATTGTTATCATACAAGGTCATCGTGGCAGTGCCCTGGGCACTATTAAACAACAACTGGAACTCGCGCGTATTCTGCCAGCCATTGTCGAACGAGATCCACACGTCTCCCTGAGTCAGGTTCATGTTCTGGGTGCCCTGAGGCAACCCGATGAAGCCGGTCGTCTCGGTCGAGGCCAGAAACGTCCGGCGACTCGAGAAGGCCGCGACGAATTGGGCTCGCAAACCCAATTGAGCGAAGTTAACATTGGTCACCGACTGGCCGCTCTGAATCACTTCGCCCAGGTACTCATGACTGGTGGGCGCACCGGTCACGAAAAAGCCGGGCTGCGTCTCGATGACGTTGTACGTGCCCGGCGCCAGGCCGATGAAACCATAGGATCCGTTGGCCGCCGTGACCGTGGATTCGGTGAACACGGGGTTCCCACTGGCGTTGGTCGCGGTGCTGTTGACGGTGATCGTGACGCCCTGGATGCCGAGTTCGCCCGGATCCTTGACTCCGTTTCCGTTCGAGTCGACGTAGACGTAGCCGCTGATGCCCGACGGCTGCACGAAGGTAATCGTTCCGGTGGCCGTGGTGTTGCCGAGCGTGACGTTGGTGGGACTACTCAATTGCAGCGTGAAAGTCAGGCTGCCGACCTGTGTCAGCGTGGCGATCGTCGGCACGGTGATGGTGCCCGTGGTCTGGCCCGCCGGAATGGTCAACACGTTGGTCGTGGCCGTATAGTTGACACCCGCTGTGGCCGTGCCGTCGGCCGTGGCGTAGCTGATCGTGATCGGGAAGCCGCTGGCTTGCGACAGCGTGACCTGGAATTGTTCGGGCGAACCCTCGGGAGCCGTGGCGTTGGCGATGGTCGCTCGCGGCGCCGGATTGTTGTATTGGATCGTGCCGATTCCCGGGCTGGTGCCGATCGTTGCGCCGACCGGGTTCGTCAAATTGACCAGGAACGTCGAATTGGGCCGATCCTCGGTGCTCCCCAGGACTTGGACGGTAATGTTCTGGGTTTGGTTGGTCGTGCCTGCCGGGAAGGTCAACGTTCCGCTGGTGGCCGTGTAATCGCTTCCGGCGATGGCGGTGCCGTTGGCTGTGGAGAACTGCACCGTGGCCGCTGCGCCGTTAGGCACGATGCGAGTCACGGTAAACACGAAGGTTGTGCCGGTGGGCGTATCCAATTGGCTGACATTGTTGATCGAAAGCGAATTCTGGCCCACGTCGACGACATTGCTGTTCACGTACTCGACCTGGTCGACCGGCACCGCCGTGTTCTGCCCGAACAGCAGCACATCGTGCGCCGGAAGGATCTGCGCGGGTAGCGCCGAGAACTGCAAGACCCCGCTGCCAGAGGCGACCATCGGCACGGTAAACAGCAACTGCTCGGAGGGGGGGACACCCGGGGGCTGGTTACCGGGGAACGATTCAAAGGCGCCGATTTCAATGAAGCTGCCGGGCGTCGAAAGATCGCCCGATTCGACGTTCGTGTAATTCGGTGAAAAGACGATGCTACCGGTAGGCGTTGCCAGAGCGGCCGGATAACTCACGTTCAAGTAAGCCGCGGCCACGCCCATGTCGGCGGCCGGAATCGTCGTTCGCAGATCCTGGACGAATGCCTCGACGTCGAACGCCTGTCCGGCCGCGAGCGGAGTGGTGATCGGAAGCAGAGTCGTGGGGTCGACGACTTCCAGGCTGATTTCGGCCTCGTCGTTGGCCGTACTGCCCGAGTTTTCGATCGTAGCCGTCGCCTGGCTGGTGGCGATGATCGAATTGACCGGGTTCGACAGGTTCAAGTAGAAAATCTGGTCGGGGTGGGCCGCCGCATTGCCGTTGACCACCACCGTGACATTTTCGCTCGTTGCGCCGACCGGGAACGTCAGCGTGCCACTGGTGGATTCGTAGTCGGTCGGCGCTTGCGCGGTTCCATCGGCTGTCGCATACTGGACGCTCACTTGCTGAGCGTTGGCGACGGGCAGAGTTACGGTGAACACGGCGTTGACCTGCCCGGAGGCCGGCTGCACGACGGTGATGTCGGCGACGGACAACCCGTTCACGTTCGGATTATCGATGGTGCCGATGCCTTGAGCCCGCGAAATGTCGACGCCCCCGGTGGGACTCGACAGATTGACGAGGAAGGTCTTGGTTGGGGCATAGACCGTGGTGCCAAACACCGGGACAGTGATGGTTTGCACCGTCTCGCCTGGAGTGAAGGTCAAATTGCCGGATTGCGGCACATAGTCGGTGCCGGCGATCGCGGTTTGATTGGCCGTCGCGTAGCCGACCGTTACCTGATCCGGCGTGGCGCCGGTGAGCATGACGGAGAAGACGAAATCCGTGACGCCGGACGTGGCGATGGTCTCGGTGACGTCGTCGATCGTCAAGGCCGGCGGAGCAATGGTCGCGATGCCTTGCCCATCCAGGATGCTGGCCCCGCCCGTGGGATTCGAGAGGTTCAAGTAGAAATTGGTGGCCGGCTGCGGCGCGGTATCGCCGTTGACGGTTACCGTCACGTATTGCGTGACGACTCCGGCCGCAAACGTCAGCGTGCCGCTGGTGGGCACATAGCTGCCGCTGGCCGCGGTGGCGGTGCCGTCGGCCGTGGCAAAGGCGACGGTGGATTGCACCGCGAGGGGTGCGCCGAGCGAGACGGTGAAGACGGCCGTCGTGGTGACTGAGGCGGGAAACACCTCCGGCACGCTCACGTCGTCGACGGAATACGCTTGCGCGGCAACGTTGGCGATGATGGACCCGGTGGCCACGCCGCTGCCGCTCTGAATCGTGGCGTTGGTGGGCGTCTTCAGGCTGAGCGAGAAACTCACGCTGCCGGTGGTCGTGGTGTTGCCGATCACCGGCACCGTAATCGTTCCGGTCGTGCTCCCGGCCGCGATGGTTAATTGGCCGCTGGTCGAAGTGTAGTCGGTGCCGGCGATCGCCGTGCCGTTGCTGGTGGCATAATTCACCGCAGTATAAAGCTCGGTCGGACCCGTGAGCGTGACTGTGAAGACATCGTCGACAGTTCCCGACGCGGGCCGTGTCACCGCCGGCGGACTGGCGATGCTCAGGGTTGGTTTGGCATTGGTGCTGGTGATCGTGCCGGTGGCCTGCGACGTGCCGATCGACGCGTTCGCCGATGGGTCGCTCAGGTTCACCGTGTAGGTCATGCTGGGGTTGTATGCCAGGCTGCCGATCACCGGCACCGTGATTTGTGCGGTCGACGTACCGGCCGCGAATGTCAGCGTGCCGGCGGTGGCCGTGTAGTCGGTGCCGGCCACTGCGTTGCCGTCCTCGTAGTCGGGACCCGGCACAGGCACTCCATCCTCTGTCGAGAAGTTGACCGTTGTCGGCTGCGTGGTGCTGGCATTGGTCAGCGTTACCGTGAACACCTCGTTGGCCGTCCCCGTCGTGGGGCGAACGATCGTGGCCGGATCGATCGAGATCAGCGGTTGAGCGGCGGGAACGATCGTCACCGAACCCGGCTGGAAGTCGACCTGGCTGGCGGGAACCGCCGTGCCACTGCCGTAAAGGTCAATCTCGTTGCCGCTGTTGGTGCCGTAGCTGGGAGTAAACGTCTCGACCCCCGTCGCCGTGGCCGTGACGGGAATGCTCCACAATTCGACCTGGCCTGGACCGATTGGGTTGAAAGAACCGGCGAAAGCTCCGGTACCGACGATCTGCCCTGCTGTCGAGAGGTCTGAGGAGGGTGCCTCGTTGTAGTTCGAGCCGTACGTAACCGTGGCATTGGGATCGATGCTGGCCAGCGTGCTATTGTAAGTGGCGTTGATATAAGCGGCGAAGACGCCGCCGGTCCCTTGCACGGTGCCGATCATGGGCGTCGCAGTGCCGCTGATGTCGGAGACCAGCGCCTCGATCTCGAAGGTGGTGCCGACCACAGCCGATGAAATCGGATTGCCGTTAAAGTCGGTCGCCACCAACGTGACTTGCGCCAGATCGTTGCCCCCCAGCGCGTTGATGATCTTCAGCGCGTCCAGCGGCGTGATCAGGCCGTCGCCATTGACATCCAGCGCCATGGATTGCGCCGTACTATTGGGCTGCCCTGCGGCTTGAACCGTGCCGGCCGCTCCCTGCGCCTGGGCTGCGCTGGAGTTCAAATAGTTGATCACGGCCAGTGCGTCGAGCGGCGTGACCTGGCCGTTGAATCTCACGTCCAAGGGATTTGTCGGATTTTGCCAATCGTTGGAACTTGCACTCGTGGGGGTTCCGCTTAGCATCGTGCGCAGTTCCAGCGCCTCGAACAATCCTACCCGCGTCCGCACGAGTGCTCGGTTACGGCATTGAAGGCCTGAGGCTGGCGCGACCGCCCATTGCGTTGTCGATTCATGTGCCGATTGTCTCTGCGCCAGAAGCGTCGTAGAAGTGCTGTTAGATCAGATAATCCAAGTCATCCGACCAGGGATGTGCCGAAAGCCGATTGGCGCCGGACGCCATGTCGGCCAGCGCCGTCTCGAGTTCGAGATTGTTGTCGTACCATTGCGAACCGAATGCCGAGTCGTGGGCCGCGGCGCTCTTCGCGGCCGGCGTCGCCGTCGACGCGGCTGAATCTCTGGACGTTGTTCCGCCGCTGGCCGAAGCAACCGACGGCGTGACCGCGGAGCCGCTGCCGGCAACCGACGTCGCTGGGACCACGGCGCCGCTGGACGACCCCGGACGCGCCGCCGCCAGGGCGAAGCCGATCTCGTTCACCACGGTCGAGTCAGATCCGCTCACGGCCGTCGTGACAGCAGGCGTCACCGTGACAGCCGGTGCCGCCGCAACTGCCGGTTGCATGCTGGTCGGGCTCGCCACCGCCGTGACGGTCGAATGGCTGTTCAGATAATTGATGATAATCAGCACGTCGAGCGGCGTCAGCAGGCCGTCGCCGTTGACGTCGTAGTAGGGCGGCGCCGTCGCAGGAGACGGCAAGATTCCGCCCGGAAACAGATTTTGGTTAAGTGCATTGATGTCGATCAAGGCGTCAAGCGGCGAAACGCTGCCGTCGTCGTTGACGTCCATGGGATTGACGGGGTTCTGCCACGGCGATGTTCCGGACGCGGCCACGGTGATTGTGAACGCCGTCGTGCCGCTGGAATTGTTCGGTGCCAGGGGATTGCCGGCCAGGTCCTTCACGCCGCCGGTGGCTGCGTTATTCACCGTGATCGTGTACGTGCCCGGAATCCACACACCGGCCGCCGCGGTGAACCGGGCGACATCATTCGTGGCATCGTAGCTGAACAGATAGTTCAGAGTCGGCTGCAGCGTGATGGTTTGGCTCGGATTGCTCGGATTGGGTCCGGTCAAGGTGAATTGACCGGTGCTGACCGTTGCCGGGTCGACGCCGGTGCCTGTTCCGTCCTGGAATTGGATCGAGAACTGCGAGGGGAATTGACCAATGATGGTCGCGACGGCCGGAGTGGCGGAATTGTTCGGCGTCGGGCTGTAGAGCACCGCGGTGGGGTCGGTGAAATCGGCTCGATCGAGAGCTCCGCGGTCGATGTACACGTTTTGCCCCAAGCCGGGCGGAGACGATACGCTGGGGTCGTCCACGCGCAATTGGCCCAACTCGTCATAGGCCGGCGCGATGATCGGAGCGGCCGGGATTCCCAGCGGCGAGTCGACTTGCACCATGGCCGGGCGGTCTTGCAGTGAGTTGAGCGAACTGTCGATCGCCTGCGAAAGCTCGGCCGGATAGAAGTCGTTGTGCGTGGGGTCTACGAACAGCGGAGCCGCCGGCGCCAAGTTGATGGCAAATTGCTCGCCGCCGCCAACGCCGTTCGAGGTGTTGTTCTGATACAGGTTTGCTTCCAGCACCGTCACCGGGGAGGAAACCGCGTCGGTCGTGACCGCAGTCGCCGTGTTGGCGATGATATTGTTCATCAGCGTCGGTGCGGCCCCCTCCGACACGGCGATGCCAACGCCCGCCGGGATATTGCCGCCGTAAACCGTATTATTCACAATGTGCGAGAACAGCGAAGGAGCTGCCGGTTCGTTGGGCGTCTGGTCGCCGACCAGGTTGATGCCGATTTGGCCGCTGTTGGAAACGATGTCGTTTTCGATCGTCACGCCGGTTACCAGTCCCGTCGTCGTCACGCCGGAAAATGGCGTCGGCACGCCGGCGGCCGTCGGCGCCCCGCAGTGTTGAGCACCGGCAAGACCTTGGCCGAACCGGGCACGGGGTCGCCGTTGGCAGTCCGCGCCGGCGGCGACCAGGATGCCGTCCTGGCTGGCTTCGTTGATCGAGTCGTCCTCGATCAGCGTGTAACCTTGCAAGCGCGGCGTGTTGGTGTCGCCCATATTGTTGAACACGATTTCCTTCAGCGCCGCCGCAGCACCGACTTGCACGCTCAAAGAATAGCTGCCCTGGCTGCCGCCATCGGTTCCCGAATCCGGGTACGGGTCGTAGATGTCGTAGGTGCTGTTCGCCGAGCCGCTGATGCCGATGTAGTAGTTCCCCGTGCCGTTGGCCGGCGCCGTATAGGTGATCTGGCGGTCCAGCGGATTGCTGTCGGTGCTGGAACTTGACGATGCCACGACGACCCCCGCGCCATTGAACAACTGGACGAGCGTGTTGGCCCCGCCCGTGGCGCTGGCGGTCAGGTTGATGGTCACGGTGCCACCGCCGTTGAGTTGGAACTCGGCCAGGTCGACGTCGTAGCCTTCGT
The DNA here is from genome assembly GCA_963699445.1 of uncultured Planctomycetia bacterium. Taxonomy (GTDB): domain Bacteria; phylum Planctomycetota; class Planctomycetia; order Pirellulales; family PALSA-1355; genus CAWCAX01. The sequence goes on along the minus strand of CAVOTX010000002.1, from coordinate 648,135 downwards.
CGGCGGGCAGCAGATCAGGGTTGTCGCCGATCGTACCGGTGGCGTTGAAGATGCCCGGAGTCGTCGAACTCAATCCAGTGCTGACGGCCGTGAGCACCGAATCGCTGGGTGAGGTTATCACTCCGCTGGTGGTAGCGGTGGCGCCGCTGGCGCTTTGAGCGTTGAACAGATTGACGCGGTTACTGGTCAGTTTCGTCGGGTCGGCGTTGGCGGCTTGAACGTTGGCGGTGGTTTGGCCATTGATGGCATTGACCATCGCATTGGCTACGGCGGGGGCGCTCATGCTGCCTGAATAGGTGACTCCGACAAAGCCTGTCGTGACGCTCTGGCCGGTCGTGACGAATTCGAACGTCTGGGTGTTGACGCCGTCGCTGATCGAGAACGTCGACCCGTTGACGATCTGCGATCCAGCCGGAGCGACCAGTGTGATCGCCTGGGTCAGTCGATCGTTGATGTCGAAACTCTGGACTAGGGCAATGTCGGGCTTGGCTGGCGAGATATTCACGCCGTAGATCGTGCCGCGGCGGATCTCGAGCTGATAGGCGCCGACCAGCGATTGCTTGGGAGCCAATGGGTTGGGGTTGACGGGAACCGCGAAGTAGCTGGTGTTGGCAGTCGTCGTGTCGCCGGTGACCATTTCGCCTCGTCCGGCAAAACCGACGATGATGTCGTCGATGTAAGCGCCCTGGAGCAGGCCGGCCTGCCCGCGAGCGGCACTGGTGAGGCTGCCGTTCTTGTCCCCCGGCAGTAGCGCGCCGCCGGCAGAGGCCTGCTCCGACACGGCGGCCGTGCTGAACGAGAACATCAATTTCAGGTTGGAGTCGCCGGCGTAATTGCCCAAGTCGATACGGGCTTGCCGCCAGGTCGAGGTGTTGTCGAACAGTGGTTGAACCAACTGGTTCGAAGCGTCGTTGGGGCGATAAACGCTGGTTCCACCACCGTCGCTGGAAATATAGGCGGGCAGCTCCGCGGTTTGATTTGTCGCGACTTCGGTCCAGACTGTGGTGCTGCCCGTCGTCACGCCGACGTAGACGCGCATGGCGTCCACCCCGGCTTCGGCGCGGTCGTTCAGCAGATAGGTGAAATACAAAGTCGGTTTGTCGTAGGGCGAATATCCGGACAGGCTGAACGAGTTGGAGATCGTTTCGCCCAGCGCACCGCCCGGCAAGCCGTACGTGCTGTACAGCGACGGATTCGATTCGTAATTGCTCGTGGCGGGCGTCAGATTATCGGGCTGGTTATAGGTATTGATCGCACCGGCAGTGCCGGCAGCCACCGGCGCGTCGAGACCGAAGTACAAGCTCGTGCCGCCGGCGACAGCCGCAGTCCGCGAATTGTCCGGCGCGGCATTGATGCCGTGACCTGCAGTGGGGGCGACCGGGTCGGTGCTCACGTGCCACAAATTGTAATCGAGCGTGGAAAATGCCAGCCCCGTACGCCCGCGACACCGGTAGCAACGGAAGTAGCGGTGTTATTATCGAAGATTTTTTGCAGCACGCCGCTGGTATTGAATGCGTACAGTTTGCCGGAGGTGTCGGTGGCAAACAGGTCGTTGGCGTAGGCGCCGCTGTTGACGTCGGGTGGGCCCGCGGTCAGGCCGGAGAAATCGATGGCTCCGCCCGTGGTCGTGGGATTCGCGACAAACGACAACGACGCGCCCGGTCCGGGATTGTGGATGATGAACAGGCCACCCCCGCTGGTGACGGCGTACAGCACGTTATTGAGGAACGCCATGCCCGTGATATCGCCACCCCCGCCGCCGGTGCCGCTGATTGTGATCGGCGCCGTGGTGGTGATGGTGCCGGTCGTGCCGGTCATCTGAACATCGCCGCCGGCGGCGACGGCCGTGGCCGCAAAGCCGGGATAGGTGGTGGAGGCGCGATTGATCGCGGCAGCCAGCTTCGCGGCCAGTTGCGAGCTCGTATCGCTGAACAAGAACGGCACCGCGATGTCGCCGGGAGTCACGGTGACCGTCGGCAGCGTTTGGGTCATGCCCGGCCCGCCGGTCGGGACGGCCGCAGGCGTCAGGGTGAGATTGGTTGTGGCGGCGTTGGCCCCGTAGAAATTGATGCGATCGTAGGCAAAACCGACTTGCACCGCCGGATCGTTGGCCGAGACGAACGACTGGATGCTGGCGCCAATCTGCGCAGTGGTCTGGGCCTCGTTGAAGGGGATCGCGATGGTGCCCGGAGTGACGTTGAAACTACCGTCGACCGTAAGCCCGGCCGATCCGGTTGTGATGCCGGTGTCGCCGGTCAGGTTGATGCGCGTTGGATTGGCGCCGCCGGCCAAAGTGGCCGTGACGCCGATTCCGGCAGTGTTGATCGCCGTCGCAATGGCGGAAGCCATTTGCGTGGCCGTGAAACCCGGGCCGAACGCCACGGCGATATTGCCGGGATTGGTAATGATGCTGCCGGGAGTCAGGAACTCGAAGGTTGAGGTCCCGCTGGTCGTGGTCACCGTGAACGTGTCGTGATCGTTGAACGAGGTGCCGGGGCCGGTGACGTTGAACACCTCGCCTTCTTTGAATTCGTAAGTCTTGCCATCGACTTCGAAGGATTGGCCGTCGCGGATGTCCTGGCCGCCCGCAGGATAGTCGATCACGGCCGACGGACCGCTGATGAACTCGAAGGTAACGGTCGAAGGGCCGCCCGGAATGGTGACCGTCTCGCCGGCGTCCACCTCCGGCGAACCGTTCGTGCCGGTGGCCGCTGGCATCAGCAGATTGACGCCCGGCAGCAGGCCCGTCGTCGTTGCGTTGGTCGGCAAGGCGGGAACATTCGGATTATTTTGCACCGCACCGGTGTTGGGATCCAACTGGTAGATCAAGTTGGTCGTGAGATCCCCTGTCGCGCCACCGTAATAGCCACCCGCTGGAATCTGGCCGACGGCATACAACGTCCGGGTTGTGCCGGTCTGGTCGTAAGCCATGGCGGTGAATTGGACACCCGCGTTGTACTGAATCAGATTCGGCTGACCCGTTGCGGTGTTGACCGGATTTGCCTGGTTGATTTCATAGGTGATGATGCCGTCGTTGGAGGAGCTGAGCGACGAGGCGTTGGCCGTCGAGACTTGGGTGTAGTTGCCCGAATTGGCGTCCGTGTTGCCCAGCGACAGCGTGTACAGCTCGCCGTCGTTGCGCATGGCAATGTCGCCGGCGGCGATTGACATGGGGCCTTGATCGGTTCCCGAGTTGGTCATCACCGTATTGCCCGTCGACGGATTGGTCGTATAGAGCTCGTTGACATTGGGGTTGCCCGGGCTGGGACCAGTCACATACAGGACGACGTTGCTGAGGTTATAGGGCACGTCGTGCGAGTCGACCTCCGCAGCCGTGTTGCCGAAGATCAAATTGGCCGGCGCCGCCGTGCCGGAAGGTGCGGCAGCCGACTTGGTGGCGACCGTGGGGTCGACCGTGATGTGGTCCTCGACGACGCGGTTGACCGAATCGATTGGTTCCAGACGCACCAGCGGGTTGGTCGCCGTCGCGTTGTAGGTCTGGTCGAGCTCCTGCGGCAGCTCGGCGGCCGACGAGACCGCGATGTAATACGTCTGCGGCGCCCCCCGGCATCCCCGCCGGCAACTGCTGCGTGCCGACGAACGGATCGAGAGTGCCTTCGGAGCCGGCTGCCAAATTCTGCGTGTCGGCGCCCTCGTTCGGCGTGGGTTGGTCGTCGGCCACGTCCGAGTTGCGCCCGACAAGGATCAGGTCGCCGGCCGAATTGTAAATGCCCATGGTCGTATCGGCCCGGGTCAAACCATCGGCATAGTCGATGTCGAACATCGTAGGCCAGGTCTTTGTGGCGCTGGCGCCTGCGATGGCCTGGACCAGGTTGTAATCGATCGTAAGCTCGTACCAATCGATTTGGGAGGCCGAATTGAGCGAGCCACTGACGTCCACCGTGGCCTGGTTGCTTGTCAACAAGTTGCCCAGGTTCTGCGCCGTGGCAAACGTGCTGTTGACGGTGTTCGATTGCGACTCGCCCAACAGCGGCGACAGGTCCGGTTGCCCGAGAACCGACACGCCGTTTGTGGAGTAGTTGATGTCGCCGTACTGGACGACCGAACCGGGGAACTGCACTTGCTGCTGCAAGCGGATTTGCAGCGTGTAGAGCCCTTCGGATTGTCCGCCGGTCAGATTCGTGAGATTTGAAGAATCGCTGCGGACGCGAACGTAGTAAGTATTCGAGCTGCCGGCTGTCCCGGGCAACACGACCCGCATGGCGGCGTCGTTCGGGTTGGTGGAGTAAGGATCGGTGATGGCCGGTCCCAACTGGCCTTGCGACATTGGCAGTGCCGTGCCAGTGAATACGCCGTCCTGCTCCGCGGCAATCACGGCGCCATTGCTGTCGACCAACTCGATGACCGAGTTGAGTTGGGCCGACGTGCGGTCGAGTTGCATCCAAACTTCGGTGCCGGCCTGGCCGGTGAAGCTGTACACATCGACGTCGCTGGGTTTCTGAAGTTCCCCGTTCACCTCGAAACCCAGCCGCTGGCTGTCGTTGCCGCTGACCTGGTTGGGCGCCAGAGCCCCGAGGTTCTGGGCGGTTTGCGGGGTGTTGTTCGGGTTCTGGTCGACGATGCCGAGATCTACCTCGTTGATCTCCGCCAGGTTGGTGTCGTTGCTGTATTCGCCGAGCGTCACTCCTTGCCAGCTTCCGGCCGATGCCGCCTGGACGACGCCGCCGGTGCCGGTGACGGTGTTGGTGCTGAAGTGCAGGTCGGAGAGGAAAACGCCGCTGTCGTAAATCGCGTCGCCGACGTCGCCGATAGCGATCTTGACCGTGTTGACGCCCACATTCAGCGGGAACGTTCCCAACAGGCCGGTCGTCAACCCGTTGTACTCGACGTTGTACTTGTCAGTGGTGTTGTCCTCGGTGAAAAAGGCGCTGTTGATCGAGATCAGATTTCCATTCGAGTCGTGCATGAAGTTAGTCGCGGCGCCGCCGTTCACGAAGCCGCCCAGCACGTCGTTGAACCCGGTTCCCACGAAATCCGGATACTCTTCGCTGCCGAATTGGAAGTAGATCTCGCCCGAATGAATTCCGGAGCTGGCCGCGACGGTGATGGTAAACGTCAACGAACTGGCTTCGACCGTCTGGCCCTGCGAGCCGGTCAGGGTCAGCAAATTGTTCAGGTCGGTATCGGGCGGGGTGCCCATGACCGTGCTGAAATCAGGCGACGAATTGTAATCGGGCAACTGAGCGCTGCCGGTCGTGATCAACGCGCCCTTGGGGTAAATATCCAGCGGCACCGAGTTGCCGTTGGTGAAAATGCCGGACGACACGGAACCGCCGATATACGACGCGCCGCCGACGGTCACGCCGGAGGGCAACGCCCGATCGAGCATCGCGTTGAGCAGATCCGACCCGGTCGTGTCGACGGTCACGTTTAAGGGACCGGTCGCCGCAGGGTAGGGGAGCTGCGCTTCGCTGACGACGTTATTGGTGTCGTTGTCGGGATTGCCGCTGGGATCGAAGCCGGCTCCGACCGAGTCGTCGGCGATCGCCGTGAGCACCACCGGGTGCCCGGGCTGGCCGATGATTTGCAGCGAGCCGCCGATGCGGTCGCTGATGTCCAGCGGCGTGCCATCGGCCGTGAATCCGGCATCGATGCCGTTGAGCTTGACGACCAGGCTTTGGGTGCTGCTGCTTTGCAATCGCAGGCCGCTTTCGGTCTGCTGGTTGCCGACCTCGATGGCGCTTTCGACGACGGAAACGATATCCGTGTCGTCCCAGATCGACTGCGTGGTCAATGCGCCTCCGCGGACAATCATGCCATTGATGGTATTGTTGCCCAGGGCATTGAGCCGGACCAGCGGACCGTAATTGTTGGAGAACTGCGTGTAGGCATTGGCCAGGCCCGTGCTGCGGCCCCAATCGGGAACGACGTCGTTGTTCAGGGCGTTGACATTGACGCTGATCGCCGGCCCGGCATTGTTCTGAATGATGTTGTTCACGATGACCGGCTGAGCGCCGATGATGTAGATCACGGCCGGGGAGCTGGACTGACGGCCGTTGCGGTTGCCGCCGCCACCGCCGGCGTTGTTTTGCAACGTGCTGTCGGCGATTCGCACGTCGGCCTGATAGATTTCGATCGGGTTCCAGGAATCTTCGGATCCGCCCTCGATCGTGCTCTCTCCGCCGGCATATTGCAGGATCACATAGTCGAGACTGGCGCTGGTGGCCGGGCCGAAGTACAAGCCGGCCCAGTCGCCTTCATTGGGCTGTTGGGTGGCGTTGTTGGTGGTGGCGAACGTGCCGCCGGCCCCGTAACTGGTGTCGAGCAACGAGGTCATGATGATGGGATTGGCGGCGGTGCCCTCGGCGATCAATTGCGATCCGCTGGCGGCAACGGTCTCGATCCGCGCTCCACCGAGCTTGACGACCACGCCCGGGTCGATGACCAGGCTGCCGGCCACCTGGCCGACGCCGTTGACGACGCGCGGACCGCCGCTGATCTGGACTTGCGCCGCCCACGACCGAGGTAATCGGCGGCGCGGCGATTTCCAGGTTTTCGGCGATTACGTAGGTGATGTCCGTATCGGCGAAAGTAGCCGGCACCGTGAGCTGGTCGAGACTGGCCCCGGCCTGCGTGCGGATGCGCACGAACATGCCGTTGATCGAATTACCCTGCAGGATGTTGCCATGAATCGCCGGGCCGGTGCGACCGTAGTCGGCCGTATAGCCGTTCGAGGTCGGCGCGTTGGGGTTGTAGTCGGGATTGGCCGGCAGGTTGGGAGATGCGGCGAATTGGATGTCGGCGAAGCTGTTGGGATCGGCCGACATCGCGGCATCGGCACTGTCGAGAATCGTGTTGAACTGGATCGAGGGCTGCGAGTCGATCAAGTGAATCGGATCGTACACTTGCTCGGTCGAATTGACGACGACCTGGCCGCCGCCGTACTTGATCGTGGCCTCGTCGACGCTGTCCAGGAAAATGCCGTTGGCTGCTTGATCCGCGTCGCCGTTGAAGACGATCCCGCCCCAATCACCGGGATTCGGCGTGGTCACGAGCGGGTTGGTGACGGGGGCCACCGATTGATCATTGTAAGACGTGAAAATCACGTTTTGCGTGGGAGTGCCCAAGATCTGCAGCGCTCCGCCGGCCAGGCTGATGCCCTGCGACATGGTGCCAACGCTGATGTTGGCCTTGCTGAGCTTGAACACCGCGGTGCTGCCGAGGCCGCCGTTATCGATCATCACGGTGACCCCCTTGGGGACCGCCATGGTCGTGCCGTCCGAAAGCGGCTGATTGAGAACGTTGTAGCCGATGTTGTAGGCGTACGCGTCGTTGCCTTGAGCCATCGAGTTGCCGACGATTCGCACCACGTCGCCCGACGTCGTGGCCGCCAGCGCGGTGGCGATGTTGTTGTAGGGATTGGTGATCGAACCCAGCGCGCCCGTGCCCGTGTACACGGTCCCGTTGTTGGCCTTGTCGACGTAGATCGTGTTGGCCGTGGTCTGCACCTGGAACCAGTAGTTGTAAGCGCCGCTGGCGGGCTGCCCATTCGAGGCGCCATCGAAGGGCACGCCGTTGGGATAGGCCGACGAGGCCGCGCTGACCAGGCCGGAGACCGCGTCGGGCTGAAAGTCGAGCCGCAAATCGTAGGCGCCCTGGCTGGTGCCGCCGGAACCGCTGAGGGGCACCAGCGGATTGTAATTCGTGTTGCCGACGCTGGTGACGCCCACGTAATAGGTGCCCGCCGCCAGATCCAATTGCACCAAGGAATCGGATCCGTAGTAATTGTCGTTCGAGGCGATCTTGTTGCCGTTGGAGTCGAACACGGTCAGGACCGAATCGAGCAGGCTGGGAGTGGAAAGTCGCTCGGCAATCGTTTGCAGTGACACTGTGCCCGACTGCGACAAGTTGAACTGATACATGTTGATGTCGTTGGCGTCCGGCTGAATCAGGAACTGGCCGTTGGCGATGTCGATATCGCCGGGAAAGACCGGTTCGGCGGCCGGCAGGCCGGGCACCGTGGTGATACCGGAGCCACCGGCGGGACTCTCGGCGCCGCCGTTCATGATTGTCAGCGGCGGCGAAGCGTCGTCGTGCAAATAGCCCAGGGCGTGGCCGATCTCGTGCATGGCGACGGTCATCCAGGAGCCGCCGTACAAACTTGCGGCGCCGCTCCAATTATCGAAGGCATTGACAATCGCCAGTCCGCCGCCTTCGATGCCGCCCACGGCGCTGGGCACAAGCGTGGCGCGAGCACTCGCGGATCGCCGGTGACCACGTTGATTTCACCGCCCGACGGGTCGAGCGCGAACTGCACTCCCAAATACTTGGAATACAGGGCAAAGATGGCTTCGGCGTCTTCCTCTTGCTGTGCCGTGATCTGGTTGTACAGCGGGTCGCCGCTGATCGGGTCGCTGCCGTAAATGGTCGGAAATCCGTAGGTAATCTCCGGGATGGCCTCGCCGCCCGATCCGGCGGGAACGCTGTCCTCGATGGCCAGGGGAATATCGCGGTGGCCCGGATCGAGCACGTTGCCCGGATTATTAATGCCCGAGGCGCTGGCGTTGGTGATCTGGGCGCCGGTGGCCACCACGCTTTGCAGCGTGCCTGTCGCCACACCGCTGCCGAAAGTTCCCAACGGGTATGCCGTGTCCAGAGTATCGCCCGGATAGGTCGCCAGGTTGGCCGCCACGTTGACAGACGTGGGCGTAAGGGGCAGCGGATCGTTGTTGCCGACCCGGAGCCGATAGGTGGCCGCGGAACTGACCTGGCCCGGGGCGAAGGTGAGCTTCACCATGTTTGTCGCGGAGTTGTACACCGCCGACGTCGGATTGACGAACGTGTCGTCGGCGTTGGTCGCTGTATTTAGCGTGTTGATAAGTTCGTAATTCGCGACGTTCTGCGCCGACGTCGTGGTGAGCGTGTTGTTGGTGAAGTAAACGTCGATCTCGTTGGCATTCTGGGTAAGCGTGCCATTTGTATTGCGGCTGACCGGCTGCGGTACAACCGACGCCACTTGCGCGCCCAAATCGAGCGTGAACTGAACGTCCTCATCAGCACCGTTATTGAAGATGTTGCCGTTGGTGTCTGTGAGCGGGGTCGTGCCCGTCCCGGCAATGTGAATGTCGTACAAGTCCGAGGGCAAATCCTTGTCGAAGCGAATCACGACTTCGTTGGCCGTCGTGCCCAAGCCGCGAAAGCCCGTCGAGTCGGTCGAGTTCGGCACGACAGCGGACGTGATGGCCACGTCGTTCGAGTTGCCAATGATTCCGTCGCCGCCGGCGCGCGTGATGGTGATGGCGCTGAGCGTGGCGGCGTTGATCGATTCGCCCACGGGAAAATTGAGCGTGATTTGTGTGGGGGCGACGTTCAACGTCTCGCCGCTGGTGATCACGGCGCCCTGATTGGGAATCACCGAAATCAACACCAAAGGATCGATCGTCAGCAGGATCCGCTGTTCACACGGCTCGAGCCCAAGCGTGCGACGTCCAAGCCGATTCTCGGCTCGGACGGATTTCTTGGCTTGGCGCGCAGTCAGGCTGGGTCGAAGAGGCGAGTCAGTCCGCCAAAATGCCATGAGGGAAATCCTTTGAAGCTGCTGTCGATACGGCCGTCAGACTCAAATAGGGACGGAGGATCTGCCAAATACGGATTATCGTTACGGCAAAAAGCGAACGCAATTCCCAAGTTGCCGGATTTATCCAGCTTAACAAATGGGAACCTTGGTTCACCGACAATCGCGTGCGAAAGACACGTACTGCTTTAGAAGATGCTGCCCCCGCCCTTGCGATCGCTACCGGTCTTGTTAGACGGCGCAATCGTTACGTCGGTTCCTTCTGGTTTAATCACGGCAATCGGAATTCGCAACAGTTGCGCCCGATTTTGGCAATTTTGGGCCAGATAGATCAGCGGAAGTGGATCGGTGGGCCCCATTTCGGGGAACTCACTCTTCCGCAGCGGCACCGCCCAGGGTCACGTTTATTTTATAAACATCCTGCAAGCGCGCGTGGGCGGCGCTGGCTTCGCCCGACTGCGGGAAGCGCTTGCAGACCTGCTGGAACGCCTTGATGGCCGCTTCCTTTTGATTGGCTTCTTCGTAGGTCCGCGAAATTTCCAACAAAGCTCCGGGAGCCGACGGGGCGTGAGCCATCACTTGTTGATAAAGGACCAGGGCCTCTTTGGCCTCGCCTAGCCGTCGGTGGCAAGCCGCCATTTGCCTGAGATCTTCGGGAAAGTTGTCGCACAATCGAAACACGCCGATCGCTTCCTTGAATTTACCCGCGTCGCGATAGGTGCCGGCCAGCTCCCAGTTCCAGCGATTCCCGTTCTTGGCGTCGCTACTGACCAGGTTTTGGTAAATCGCGATCGCCTGATCCCATTTTTGCTCCTCACGAAAGCTGTGGGCGATCTGATGTTGTCCCTCGGCCTGGTTTTGAAAGCGATTGTAGTGTGCGCGGGCTTCGTCGCGGCGGCCGGCGCTTTTGAGCTGGCCGGCCTTTCGGCCAAGCGTATCGTCGTCCGCGCCGAAGGCATTCAACACCGCATCGTAGGCCGCCAGAGCCAGGTCCGGCCGGCCGGCGTAATGCTCGATCTCGGCAACATAATACCAATCCTGGCGGAACTGGGTCTTCTCGCCGTCGTCCTTGGGGCCCGCGGGGATCTTGCCTTTGATATACGCAATGGCGGCGTCGGCCATTTTCAGTCCGCGGGCCTTCGATTCGGGGACTGCGATCAGTTGAGCGAGCGGGCCGCGGACGTAGTAATGCACGTACGTCGGAAGTTGCGGCTCCTGGTAGGTTGTCGCCAGGGCTTTCAGCGCTTCGACGAAATTTCCGTCCGAGAAATGATGTGTTGCCAACTGATTGGAGATGTCGGCGCAAAACGGCGCGGCGTCCCCCTTGCGGTCGGCCCGGTAGACGACTTCGTTCCACAATGCCAAGCGGCGTTTTTCGTCCCCTTCGATCCGGGCCAGGTCGGCCAGATCGATCCTGGCCAACAGCGCCATCAGGTTGTCGGGATGTTCGGCCAGCACCTTGCCGTAGAACTTCTTGGCTTGTTTGGTCTCACCCATGTCCTTGTAGGTTTTGCCGATCAGGTAACCTGCCGCGATCGCTTCGCTCGAGTCCGGCCAATAATCGATGACGGATTGAAAGCCATCCTTGATGGCGGAGTTCGATTTGCGAAGGTTGACTTGACAGATGCTCCACTTGAGCTGGGCATAGGGAGCTCCTTCGCTCTTTTCGTACAGCGTGAGAAACTTCTCGTACTCCGAGAGGGCCGCCTTCCAGTTCAGCTCGCGATAGTATTTTTCGGCGATATTGAGCTGATAGCGATCGGCTTCGCCGAGCTTGGCCCAGCGATCCAAGGCCAGTTCGTCGTATTTGACGGCCCAGGCCAATGTGGCTAGAACTGCCACCAGGCAGCCCGCCGCCAGCGCTCTTACCGCTTGTGCCGTGCCATAAGCCATTTGCTGTACTCCACGTGGGCGTAAAAGATCACGTTGATGCCCAAACGATAACACGCGTCCCAGACCTCTCGTGGGACACCCGAGTGGCCGTCGCTCCAAGCGTCGCCGATGTCGCCCGGATGATAGTAACAAACCCAGCGGCCGTCGACCTTCCAGCCCCAAGCGTCCCGGCCGCCATGGGCGCCACATAGGGAAACGACGAGATCACGAACGGCACGCGATACATTTCGTCGTCGAGCGGCACGCGCACCGGGTCGATGTTGGGCAGCACTTGCCGCATCATGCCGAAGAACTGGTTGTGAAAATGCTGGCTGCCGCCGTTGTCGCCAAACAGCATGCCGTGCTTGTCGAGCAGGTACTCGCGGAGTGTCTTGATTTCGCTCTTGGACAGCGAAATGCTCCCCTGGCCAGTCAGGTAAACCAGGGGGGGGCTTTTTTCGATCGGGAAGCCTCCCAGTTGGGCCACCGTCCGCGATTCCGTGCGGTCGCTGACCTTCTGCCCCGTGCGGACGCCGTATTCGATCAGCAAGTTTTGATCGGCGCCGACGCCGAAATCCTGGTTCCAATCGCCGCCCGGATACTCCAAGCGGATGAAACGGACCTTGCCGTCGCCGGTGCCGCCGGCAAAGCCGGACCCATCGCCGTCGCCAAAGCCCTTGCCGCGTCCGGAGCCGGCGCCTCCCTGGCCGAAGCCGACCGTGTACAGGTGCTCGGTCGATTGCACGAGCTGCAACTTGACGTCGTCGACAGGCCGATCGGCGAACTTGATCGAGCTGTACGGGTTGATCACGAACTTCGCTTGACCACCTTTTGCACGCGCACGGCTTGCGCCATGGCCTGTTGCGGCGCTCCGCCGCTCCCGCCTCCACCGCCGCCGCCCGGCAAGTCGTAGCTGTCGGACGCTCCGGACAAGTTCGACAAGACATTGACCAGCAAGAACAACAAGCAATACGCGGTCAATAGCGCGATCGATTGATTGACTTTGGGTCGCCGTCGGCCGTAATACCATGCCGCCGGGTCGAGCGGTCGCCAAATGGCATTTTGGCCGCCAATTCCCGCGGCATTCTGGCCGGCCGCCGCCCGCCGCCGCTGCCATTCGCAGCGTCGGCTCTCCCGCTCGACGAGCCAAACGAGCCACAGCAATCCGATGACAAACAGCCCGCCGGCTCCATATTGGGCCGCAGCGTGTTGCACGGCGCCGCTGGATCGCAGGCCGGCGCCGGCGATAAGCGCCTGCCAGGCGCTGAGATAAACCAGGCTTGCCGCCGCGTATCGGGCCGGCTTGGACACGTGCCACCAGCGAACCAATGCCGTCAACGAAGCCGCCAGCACTCCCAACAGCGCACGCGCCGCGCAGCCAGAGCGGCAGCCACTCGGGCTCGATCTGATCGAGCGCGACGATCTCCCAGGTCAATAGCAGGATGCCCGCTCGAACCGGCCAGCGATGAGGAAAACGATCGGGCATAATCTTATTGGCTGGGCGGGATCGGACCGCGATCGGTCGAATTGCGCGGCTCCCTCGATGTTTGAAATTACCGGGTCTTGTCGAACAGGTCGTCGATCTTGCTGTCCAGTGGATTGACGTTCGGATCGCTTTGCTTGACCTCGTCCACGCCCCCCAGAGCTTTCTTGCTCACGGCCGGCGGTCCGGCGACGGTCGCCTCGGCGGGTGCGGGGTTGGCGGCGGCCGGACTTTCGGCGGGCGCGGCCTGGCTGGCGACTTTGGCGGCGCCGGATTGCGGGCCGCCGGCCTGCGATTGGCTAACGTGATTGTCCCAGGCGTAAGGACCGATCGTAAATGCCAGCAGCAAAACCGTCGTGGCCAGGGTGGCCAGCACCAACCCCTGGATCAGGCTCCCCTCGCTGACCGCGTCCATCAGTTGGTTGGGATCCTTTTCGTTCAAGCCGGCGAGATACTCTCGCAGCTCGGCGGGCGTCAAAGGGCGATCGTGTCTGGGCCTGCGCACGCCCCGCGGCGAGGGTCGGTGGTTTCGAGCTGGATTCCATGTTTGCGACCCTTCGAAATTCGACTCATTCGACCGCGACGCGAGCGGCAGCGGCCGCTCCCGGATTGACCGTCACGATCGCGTTTTTTCCAAAATGTGCATCAGTTCGCCGCCGGCCTGGCTGACCGCCTCGACGACCGGCTCGAAGACCTGGGCCGGCGTTTCCTTGTCGATCTTGAGCAGCACTCCGCGGCCACCCGGCGGAGAATCCTTGAGCCCCTGCTCGACGGCCTCTTTCAACTGAGAAATGCCGATTTGCTGGCCGTTGTAATACAGCTTGCGCTCATTGTCGATGACGACGCTGATTTTCGCGATGGGCGCTTTTTGCACAACCGGCGTGCTGGCCGGCGACCAGCGCAGATGGCTGTCGTCCTGAGTCTTGGCCAGCATGATGAAGAACAGCACCAGGTTGAAGGCAATGTCAGCCATTGCCACGGCGGGGACGCCGGCTGCCATCTTGCGGCGGTTGATTTTCATGTTTGGCCTCTCGCACCCCAGCGAAGTTTGCCATGCAACTTACTGCACGGTTTCGTTCTCCGTGCAGCATGCTGCACAGCTTCGTTCTCCGTGCAGCCTACTGCACGGTCACTTCGTGCGACTCCTCGATCTGCAAGGTAATCACGCCTCCGGCCTCTTCGATCCAGCCGGTCACGTCGATCCAATGCGCGTACGGCGTGTCGGCGCTGCTTTTGACGACGACGATCCGATCCTCCGGCGGCGTGCGCCCTTGAGCAATTCGCGCAATCGCGGGACGAACTCCGGCGGCCGCACGCGGTCGCCGTTGATGGTGGCGGTGGTGCGGGTCAGGGCGACATCGATGTTTTCGGTCTTTTGCGGCGTGGCGCTGGTCTTGGTTTCGCTGCCAGGTATGTCCTGCCGGCGACCGCTGGTCGGCTGGGTCGACGCGCAGACGACGAAGAAGATCAGCAGATTGAAGGCGATATCGACCAACAATACGGCCGGTGGCTCGTTGTGAGGGTGAATATTGCCGCGGCGGACTTTCATCGCTTCCTCGACCTCTGGGGGATTACAAGCTGCGGGCGACCGCCGCTGGCACGGCCCCGCCTTCCTGATCGCCGTTGGCGGCGGATCCGGCGACCCGCTGGCGGAGCGACAATTGCAGCGTGACGGCCTCCATCAAAGCAGTGGCCGACTCTTCCACGCTGAGCACGTAACCGTTGATCACGGTGGTGAAGTAGTTGTAGGCCACGTAGGCCGGTATGCCCACGATCAGCCCCCAGACCGTGACCAATAACTTGAGCTTGATGCCGGCAGCGGCGGCCAGAATGATGTCGATCGCGCCGTACTTGGCCACGATGTCGCCGAACAAAATGATCATGCCCAACACGGTGCCAACCGAGCCGACCATCGGCGCCACGCTGGAAACCGTGGCCAGTATCGGCAGGTTTTTCTCGAGCGCCGCGACGATGTGCACGCTGTAGTCTTCCATCGCCTTGTCGACTTGCGCTTCGATCTGGGCCGGATCGTAGTCCAGCCGTTTGAGCAACAGATACTTGCGAATTCCGGCGGTGAGCACGGCGGGGACCGGTCCTTGCTGGCTCATGCACAACTCGAGCGCCTCTTCGCCGCGGTCGGCGTGCAACAGATCCAGGACTTTGGAGCGCAAGGGCGAGGTGTCGACGTTGAGCAGCTTCAGGCTGCGCCAGCGCTCGATGCTGACGCCGGCCGCCAAAATGCCCATCAGCAAGATCGGCCACATGAACAAGCCGCCGTCGAGCATGTAGCCCAGCGCGCCGGCCTCGTACCAATGGTGCTCCTTGGCGCCGGTCGTGGCGGTCTGGCCAGCAGCAGGGTCGGCCGGCGCAGACGCTGCCGCCGCGGGCGTGGCCGCCTGCTCGGCAGCCGGTTTCTCAGCTGGCGGCACTTCGGCGCCGACCTTGTCCGCCGGCGGCGAAGATTCTTTCACCGCCGGTTTTTCCGCCGCCGCGAGTGCCAGACGGCCGGCCGTCTCGATGACTTGCGTAATCAGCAGGCTCATAAGGAAACCTTGAAGGCCAGGGGTCTGAAATGCGTATTGAACGTGCTTGCAGCGCGAGTTGGGGTTATTCGTCGGTGGTCGCTTCGGCCTCGAATTGTTGCAGCATTTCCGGCAGAGCCAGCCGGCCGCGAGCGTATTTCGCCGCTTCAGTGGCCGGATGCTTCCAACGGCAAAGGTTGTAGCTGCGGAAGGCCTCTTTGGTATTGTTCGCCATGCGGTAGCTCTCGCCCGACCAGAACAGCGCGTCGCCGCACAGGGCATCGTCGGGAAAGACCTTGGCGAACTTGTCGAACGCCGCCGAGGCTTTGGCGTACTGCTTGCCTTTGTAGTAGCACTGGCCGATGCGGAAGGCCATCCGCGCGGCCCATTCGTGCCCTTCGAAACGCTCGAGGAACTTCTCGCCAACCTGCGCCGAGACCTCGTAGTTTTCTTTCTTGTAGAAGTGGTCGCTAATGCGGACCATGACGTTGGCGATCAGCGGGCTCTTGGGGTAGGTCGCCGCCAGGGTGACGTAGGCCTCGAGTGCGTTGTCGAAGTCGTCCGATTCCTCGTAGCATTGGGCCAGTTTGTACTGGGCGTCGGCTGCCAGGCTGCTGTCCGGATACTGGCGGACGATCATCTGGTAAGAATTGATCGCCTCGTCCCAATTGCCAAGTTCCTGGGAAAACTGCCCCAGCAGGTAGCTGATGCGCGGGATGTACTTGGGATTGGGATAATCTTCCATCACTTCGCGCAGCACGCGCCGGCCGGCTTCCAGGTCGGCTCGCTGTTCCTCTTTGCGTCCCAGGTTCTTGTGGCTCTTGAACAGCTCGAAGTAGCTTTCGGCGATGTGGAATTGGGTTTCGACCGCCAAACCCTCGTCGTCGAAAATCTTGCTGAAGGCGGCGACGATGCCGTCGGTGCCGACGACCACGGGAACCTCGATCGAGACCGCCAGTTTGCCGTCCTCGGTGCTGGCGTTTTCGTCGACGTATTTCACCCGCAGCTCATCGCCAAAATACGTTTCGATGGCTGGGTCGGCCGGATCGAGATTGCCCGGCGTTGGTTTTTCGTTGGGCTGTAAAGCGATCGACCCGCTAAACACGCCGCTGTGCGACAGGGTTTCTTCCAGCGTGAAGACCTCGCTTTCGCCGCGCTCGCTGGTGATTTCGACGCTGGCTTTGTCCCGCTCGTCGGAAATGTCCAGATCCGCGTCCTGCACGATCAGGAATAACTTTTCGCCGACATGAAGCTGCATCACCGGCTTCTCGTAATCTCGGTCGGTGCAGGCGAGTGTGCCATTGGCGATCAAGCGGGCCCGGGAACTAAGCTCGACGGGCTTGCCCTTGGGCCGCAGCGCGTCGTTATAGGTGGCCGTGATCACGTCCTTGCCGGACACGTTCAGCACCCGGGTCACCAGCGTTTCGCCGCTGGCTGTGCTTTCCTCCTCGCTCAGGATGCCGCCGCCCAGCAGCGAGCGGGGCATGCTGGCCGTGATCGGAACGATGTCGGGGCTGTTCTTGCTCCCCAATTGCAGCACGACTTGCCCGATGAACCGGCCTTCTTCCAAGGCCACGCCGGCCTGCTCGGGGCTGTACGACATGCCGCTGGCCGGGTCGGGAGCGATCACGCAGCGCACGTCGATCTTCGCTCCGCTGGAGGTCTCGAGCTGGGCGACAACCTGGCTGCGGCTGGTTTTGGCCGCATCGCGATCGATGACTTCGACCGTCAGCGGCGCCTCGAAGGCGACGTTATTGACGCCCTTGCCCTTCGAGTCCGGCAGATAGACCGTTTGCGGAAGCGCCTTGCTCCCCTGGGGCGGCCGGACCAGGCGGGTCTCAACGATTCGCAGCTTGCCGGTCGTTGCCCGATTGACGTAGACCACCGTCTCGCGAGCCACCGCATGACCGGGGAACGTGTTCTGCTCATCCAGATATCGGCAGACGATCCGGTCGCCCGGCTTGACGACCAGCTTCTGGCCTTCGGGCGCGGAAGCCGTGTCGATTTCCTTGGTGAACACTCCGGCGTAAGGCTTAACCTCTTGGGCCGTCAGTTCCAACGGGTCGCCGTCGTTGACCAGGACTTCGAATTTCACCTGGTCGGGCTCGCCGCTGATGTCGCGGTCGTAATCGGTGATCTCCACGATGATCCGTTCACCCGGATCGATCCGCATCAATTGTTTTGCGCACGGTTTCCACCTGGCCGTTCGGCCGGCGGATGAAATCGTAGGCAATGGATTTCACCGAGCCGTTGAAATACGTGGCCGCCAGCGTGGCGGTGAGCAGTTGCGACCGGTCGCCGGCGGTTTGGGTGAATTCGTCGGTGTACGTGGCAGTGATGGTATCACCGGCGGCGATTTCCAGCGTGTCGTTTCCGGCCAGCGATAGCACATCGGTTTTCGTGGGGATGTAGATCTCACCCGGCTTGTCGCCGCCGATTTCGATGCGGTTGATGGCCACGGCCTCGCCGCGATACTCCTGAACCACGAACTTCAAATGCCGCAGCTCGCGCGGCGGAAAGCGGAAGGCCCAGGTGCCGCCGGCAACGATCGCCCGCGAGCCGACGGCCGGACGCAGCGTGATGCCGGTCAAATTCAGCGCCGACTCGCCTTTGACATCCAAAGCTTTCAGCACCAGCAAATAGCTGCCCGCCTTGGGAATCAGCACCGAGCCGACATTTGCTTCCACGTATTTGTCCCAGCCGAGCGTATTCGGCACCGTGGCCTGGATCGTTTGCTTGCCGAACTCGACCTGGAACTGTCCGCCGTCGCCGTTGTGCGAGTAGTTCATCAGCACGTCGTACATGCCCGGCTCGGTGGCTTCGAAGTCCCACTGGGCCGTATCTTCGACCGACTTCCAATTGCCCAGGTGTGGACCACCGTTGTCGTTCGAGATGCCGAACTGTTCGGTTTTCTTGTTCAGCTTGGCGGCGTCGATCGTGAGCTTGATGTCCTGATCGGGAGCCGGGGTCTTGGCTTTGACCGGTTCGAGCTTGGCTTCGGGCCGCTCGAGATCGAAATCGATCGCGCGAAACGGCAACAGTGCCACCGGGCCAGCCGTCGCCGTTTCGGCCCGCAGCCAGGTGGCCGAAGCGTCCTGCCCGCCCTGCGCGGTCGCCGAGAAAATCGTCAAATCGTGCGGCCCCTTTTCCAGCCACACATCGACCGTGCGGTTGCCGTCGCCCAAAGGCAATTCCAAGTTGCCGTCGAGCATCACGGCCGTGCGATTGCCGAACACGCCAAGGCGGGCCGCGCCGGATCGCGCTGGACCAACTTGCCCTGCCAGACCACCGCGAACGGCTGCAGCACGTCGGCCGCATCCGGCGGCCTTTTCCACGAGAGTTGTTCAACGGCCGATTGTTCGACGGGCTTGCCGGTCTTTGTCAACTCGACCACTTGCTTCCAATCGGTCAGGGTCGTGTAGTTGCCCGCATAAAGCCGCAGGGACATTGGCCCGAACTCGCCGGCAACGTTTTCCGCCGGCGGCAGTGGCGGCTGGCTGGCGATATGGAACCAGAACTTGCCGTCGTGACTGCCGCGCAGTTCGCCCCGCACCGGCACCTGGAGCGCCGCGTCCGGACTCGAGATCGTGACCCGGCTGACCGGCTTGAGGTCCTTCATGTCCACCGACAACCATTTGGGCGTGGCGCCGTCGGGCTCGGAAAGCCAGAAAGTATCCTTGTCCTGGTCGATCGCCATCAGCGGACTGTGGTCAATGGCGGTGTCGCTGGCCAAGGCGCCGGCGGGCAACTCACCGGTGGAGGCGGTTGCCTCGAACACGCCGGTGTGGTCGCCCGTCTCGATGAGCGGCACTTGAACCTGGTCGCCGCTGGTGGCGACGATCTTGACCGTCACCTTGTCGGGCTCATCGGACAGATCGCGGTCGGCATCCTGGACGCGCAGGTAAACGGTATTTCCCGGTTTGATCTGGTTGGCCGGACGATGCTGCGACAGCCGCTGATCCTGGGCCTCGAGTTCGCGCGATTCGCGTTCCAGCCGCTGGCTGAAGCTCTCGGTTTCCAGGTCCACGACCTTGCTTCCGGAGATGTCCAATTTGGCGTTGGCCGCCACGCGGATCTCGGCGTCCGAAAGCGGCACGCTGCGGAACTCGGCTTTGAACTCGTCGGGATAATCGCACTTGATGACGTCGCGACCGGTTAATTCCAGCACTTTGTCATGCTTGGTCACCTGACCCAAGCGGGTATCGAGATCCGCCCGGAACAGTCCCTTGCCGGCGCCGCCGCTGTAGAGATAGATCAGTTCTTCGTCGCCGCCAGGTTCGGTTGTCACCCGGACGGGAATCCGCGAGTGGCCGCGGCTGATGCCCAGGTCGCTGTCTTGAACGACGATCGACAGCGCGGTGCCCGGCGTGTGCCAGCGTTTGCTGGTGCGGCCCAGCCGGCCGACCGTCCGCAGCAACTCCAATTGATCGATGTAGCGCTCTTCGGCGCCGTAGACTTCGGCCAGATTGAACAGGGCCTGGTTGGCCAATTCCACGTTCGGTACGCGATCCAGCACGGCGCGGAAGATGTCGCGGGCTTCCTCGCGGTCGCCGCGGCGGTTAGCCAGCACGCCGCGGAGGAATTCGGCCCGGATGACCACGTCGCGGTCCTGACTGCCGGCCAGTTTTTCGAATGCGGCCGCGGCCTGATCGTAGACCTTTTGCGCCATGAAGCTTTCGCCGATGCCGAACTCGGCTTCGGTGGCCTGCGGCGTCTTGGGATAGCGATTGATGACGGTGGTGAATTCGCTTCGCGCCACGTCGTAGCGCTGAGCTTTGAAATAGGTCCTGGCCAACAGCAGTTGCACGCCGGCCTTGACGGCGGGCTCGATTTCGACCACCTCGCTGTTCTTGACCAGCCAGCCACGGAGGATATCCTCGGCCCGATCGAGGTTTTCGTCGCCGGCGGCCGCCACCAGGCTCTCGCCGACGAACAGGATCAGATCGACCGGCATTTCTGCGCGGTGCGCGTCGAACAAGGCCTTATTGGCGCTGTAGGTCTCGAAGGCCAGCCGGTCGTCGCCCAGCCGCAGATACAGCGCTGCCTGCAGCAGCGGGGCAATCGGGCTCGCCTCGTCGATCGTCAGACCCACGCCTCCCATCCGGGCGTAGCTTTGCCCGACCATGTCGCGGGCGGACTGCATGCGGCCCGGATCGACGTTGGTCACGTTGGCCAGCAGGCTGGTGGCCAGCGTGGCCGCGGCTGTGTAGTCTTTGCGGGCCATCGCTGCCTGGGCGTAGGCGACGATCCGATCCCACGAGGTCGTATCGTCAGCCGCCTCGGGGGTTACGGCCTGGTAAGCGAGCAGCCGCTCGATCGGCTTAAGGTCCTTACCGCCGTCCAGCTCGAGCAAGGCCAAGGTGGCCGACGGAGCGGAATAGGGCAGTCGCAGCGACTGGACCGCGGTAAACACGCGGCGCTTCTCCACGGGAGTGGCGTCCTTGTTGGTGCGATAAATGTCGATCCAACTCTGCGGCGTATTGGGGTCGATTCCCCAGGCCCGGAAAGGCCGTTCATTTTGCACCGTTCGCGAGGCGGCCAACGTCTTCTCGAAGTTGTCCAGATCCTTGGCGGTTATTTGGGCCTGCGCCAGCATGACCGCATACATGCCGTGAAAATCGGACGGCTTGGAGAGCAATTGCTGGACCAGCGCGGTCCACTCGGCGCCCTGCCGGCGCTGGAGCAACCGCTGCGCGCTTTGCATGTACCATTGATGGTTCGGATCTCCCTCGGCCAGCACGCGCGTCCACAGGGCGACGGCTTCGGCCTTCAGGCCGGCCTTTTCGATCGCGTCGCCGATCGAGTCGGCATAACCCCAATCGAAGCCGTATTTGGCCTGCGATTTCTGCGTCCAGGCGTAGATTTGCTTCACCAGTTCGGCGTCGTTCAGACGGTCGGCGATGCCGTACATCCGCCGCCAAATGTCGCTGTTGTTCGGTGGCGCGTCGAACTTGAGCAGGTGCAGGATCGCCGCCTTCGCCGAGTCGTTCAAATTGTAGTCAAAAGACGTGCTCATCCAGTAGTTTGCGTAGTTCAGCTCCTGCGGAAATCGGGTGGCGAGCTGAGCGCCGATTTCGGCCGCCTTGGGACGCAGCGCCGCGTCGGCGTTGCCGCGATAGAATTCCGCGAAAATGTAGCCGATCGCCAGGACCTGGGAATCGGTCAGCGTCTTGAAGCGCTCCGGCGCCATCAAGCGGGCTCGCGCGGCCATGGCCTGGTTCCCGTCGGGATTATCGACCGCGATCCAATCCTTGATGGCCGGATCCTGATCGGCCGCGTCGAGCTGGGTTTTGGCCCAGGCGGCATGCGCCTGCAAGTCTTTGTTCTGACCCGCCGCGGTGATCCAGCCGGCCAGCGCATTGCGATAGTTCGTCCACTCGTAGCGCAGTGCCCGCTGCTTGAGGTACAAGCCGACCAGGTTCTTGAAGTCGTCTTCGTTGGCCGGGTTTCCCAGCAGCCAACTCAGCGCCGGCTCGGTCGAGCCGTCGTTGGCCGGCGTCTGGGTGATCAACTCCAGGAACATCTGTCGGGTCTTGGCCGGATCCTTCATCCGGTCGCGATAGACTTCGGCACCCAGCACCCAGCGCAAGTTGGCGGCGTCCTTCTGGTTTCTGGCCAGAGCGGCGGTCAGCACCTGCTCGGTTTGGGCCAGTTGCGCGGGTTCATTGCCATTCTGCTGCACGTAGTGCGACGAATTCGAATTGCCGGCCGCGTCGAACGGCATGATCTCGGCCAGAATCGCCAGGAACTGCGGCTTGTTCATCGCCCGCAGGTAGGCGTGGGCCAAATAGCTGCGCATCAAATAGCGGTCGGGCCGATCCGGGTACTTCTGCATGTATTCGTTCACGGCCGGTTCCATTTCGGCCGGCGTGGCATTTCCGGAGTGCATCAGGGTGATCATGCGGCTGAGCCATTCGGGCCGATCGCCCAGCGCCCGGGCCTTGCGCAGGCTATCGATCGAGTTGGCCAGTTGGCTCACGTTGGCGTAGTTTTCAGACATGGTGTAATGCAAATCGCGCAGGTCGGCGGGGGGGATGGGCAGACCCTTGGCGAGCATCTTGTTGCCCACCACGTTGCTTTTGGCCCAGTTGGCCACCCGTCGCCAATTGTGAAAGCCCTGCCAACCGGTTTCGGCCGCAAACTCGCCGGCGGGCAGCGCGTCGAGCATGGCATCTGCCTGCTCGGCCGCTTTGGCGAATCCTTCGGGCGTGTTGAGCGATCCGTACAGCGCGATCGCCTTGGCGCCGTAATTGCGCCCTTCCGGAGTGTTTTTCTGCCGCTGCCAGACGGCCACGCACATCTCCGCGGCGTGCTGTCGATCCGCCAATTGCTCCAGCGCGCTGGCGACGATCTTTTCGATTCGGGCGCACTGCGGGTCATTGGCATAACGGCTGAGGTATTGCCGGCACGTGGCGATCAGCTCCTTGTTGCGCGACATGGCCAGCAAGCCGTCGATCAGCTTGAGCATCATCTCGCGATGCTGTGCGCGGGCCGAATGCTTGGTGACGAACGTCTCGCTGACGCGAATCAAGCCGAACACGCGGCCGTCGGCGTAATACAGGTCGGCCAGTTGCACGAGCAGGTCGGCGGCTTCAGGCGTTGTGTCGCGCAGCTTGGCCAGCGAGGCCTCGAGCTGCGCGGCTTTGGCGCCTGACCGCATCGAGCGGTTCGTCGTCGGCGCGGGCGACGGGCACTGCGAGTCCTACGATGACGAGCAAGAGCAACTGCAGTTTTCGCATGGCGAAGCAATTTCCTCGATTGGATGGAATCGTTCTCTTGGATCAAACACCTTGAGGACAAACCCTCAAGCTTCCCACTCGGCTCGCGTTCCGATCTTGCAGTTCACTGGGCCGAGGCTTTCGCCAGGGCCTCGGAAATCTTTTGGCGTCGGCCGCCAGCGGGCTTTCGGGGAAATCGGCGATCAACTGGTCGAACTGCTGCCGCGCTTCGGCCTTGCGGTCCAGGCGATACAGGCAGCGGCCGTAGTTGAACAGAATCACGTCCAGGAACTTGGCGTCGGGATGGGCCTTGAGCACGCTCTCGAAGATGTCGATGGCCCGGGCGTAGTCCTTCTGCTGGTAGTAGTAATTGGCCATCTTGGCCGACGGCCTCACCCACCCGGCCGCTGTCGGGAAACCTGTCGAAGACCTTCTTGTATTCCTGGAACGACCGGTCGAA
Source organism: uncultured Planctomycetia bacterium (assembly GCA_963699445.1). Classification (GTDB taxonomy): domain Bacteria; phylum Planctomycetota; class Planctomycetia; order Pirellulales; family PALSA-1355; genus CAWCAX01. Next base: position 624,545 of record CAVOTX010000002.1, on the reverse strand, counting down.
CAGCTGGGTCGCGCCGGCTCCGGTGGCCTTCTTGGCCATTTCCTCGTAGCACTCGGCGATGCCGAACTGGGCCTCGCCGCGCAACGACTGGTGGGCATCTCAACCAGGCTGCCGTAGATGCCGATGGCGCGCCTAGATCTGCCTTGCTTGCGGACCACGCCGGCCAATTGCAGCAGGGCGGCGTCGACGAATTCGCTGTTGGGGAACTCGCGCTGCAGCCGCTGGCTCATGGCCGCCGCCAGGTCCAGCTTGTCCATCTCGAAGTAGATCTTCCAGAGCTGGACGTAGGTTTCTTCCAGCGTTCGGCCGCCGAGCTTCCTGGCCTCTTCGGTGATCTCTTCGCACACCTTCAGCGCCTGCGTGATACTTCGCGTCGGCGTGCTTCTTGAGGCCGAATTCCTTGTAGCGGTTGCCGATGTTCGTCAGGGCGCTGGCCGTCTTGAGCTGCGTTTGAACGCGCAGTTCCTGGTCGGAAATCTGGGCTCGCGTGACGCGCACGCCGCCCAGGCTGCCCTCGACCGCCCGGGCGGACGCCTTCAGCGGTTCGCGGGCCGTCGCCCGATTTGCGCTCGTCCAGGTAGGTCACGCGAATCAAGTCGTTCGGCAGCGCCTGCAGCACATCGTTACCGGCCACCACCTGGTCGGCCTTGACCAGCGTGACCATGGCGCGCAAAACTCCCGAGTGGATCGAGCCGTCATCTACCACCGCCGGTGCGGCCAGCGGTTTGTCGTCCTGGCCCTGATCCGGGTCCGAGTCTTCCGGCTTTGCACCCTTGGCGACCGCGACGGTGCTGGCCGGCAGGCTGCCGGCCGCGGCCGGGCCGTCTGTCCGCCGCGTCTTGGCGGCCGAGCCCTTGGACGGGTGTCCTTGGCCGGTTTCGTTGTGGCTGTCTGGCGGCGGGTTGCTTCGTGCCGGGATCGCTATTCTTGGCGGGCGTCGCGGCCGGCTTGTTGCCCGTGGCCGGCGGGTCGGGCTGCTTGGCTCGGCGGCTCGCGGCGGAGTCCGCGGCCGGTTCTTTTTCGGCTGCCGGCGAAGCGTGGGCCAGTTTGACTTCGGTCAGCGTGACTTCCAAGTGTCGATCCGCTTGAGCGGTCGATTTTGGCCTTGCTCGAGAACCTCGATCCAGTTCGGCAATGGCGCTGCCGCGGCGGCGCCCTCCGCCTTGGTGGTGGCGGCCGCTTGCTCGGACTCGATCTCCTCCGTCGTCTTCTCGCGATACACTTCGACGACGGCCTTTAGCGTGTCGGCATTGTCGCTCGATATCGAGGTCGGCGTCGGTAACTTGCAGGTTCACCGGACGGCCCAGCACGACGCCGCGCAGCGACTCGCTGAAGGCTCCGTCGGTGATGTCGACCAGCGCATCCCCGACCACCTGGATTTCCTTGAGCACGGGCCGATCGAAGTTACGGTCGGCCGTGTGCTGATCGACGTAGTGACCTTGACTTTGTCGTCGCCGCTGGACTTCGAGCACGCCGTTGCCCGGCAGCGGCTTTGCCGAGGGCGGTCAGGATCGAACCCAAGCACCACCCGCACGTTGCGGCCGACTGGCAGGCAATTGACGACTTCGACGTCGCCGTGGTGGTTTGCAGCGACCTTGACGACCTGGTCGGCCCCCAGGGCGGCCAGATCGGCGTCCTCGATCTTGACGAACAGCCGCTTGCCGGCCTCGACCTTGTCGCAGCTTGCCGCCATCGGTCACCAGGGCCGTGCCGACTTGCTCCAGCGCGGAGATCGCCCGGCTGTAGTGCCCTTGCTGGAAATGTCCCAGGCCGATGTAGTAGTAGGCCTGATTGACCTGCGGGCTGGCGGGGAACTTCTCGATCACGTCGCGCATGAATCTTGAAGCACTTGCCATAGTTGCGGGCTTCGAAAAAGCATACGCCCATCTTGAGCGTGGCTTGCGCCTCGCTGCTCTTCGTTCTTGTTTTCTTCCGCCGGCGGCGGCCTCGAAATGCGTGCGGGCCCGATCGAACGCGCGTTCCTTGGTCAGCAAATGATTGCCGAGCCGCAGTGCGCGTCGAAACGGACGCGGCTGCGCGGGATAGCGTTCGATCACCGATTGCCAGACTTCGACCGCCTTGGCCGCCTCGTCGGATTCGTAGCGGGCGTCGCCGGCTTCGAGCAGCTTGCGGGCGGCTGCGATCCTCGACCAACGATCCGCGGGCCGGCTGTCTTTCGCCGGTTTCGGCCGGCTCCTGGGCGAGCAATCCGTTGGCGGTGAAGAAGCACGCGGCCGCCGTGACGAAAAACGAGCAAATCGTGGCTTTCATACGCGGAATCTCGAAAGACCGTGGGGTGGGAATGCCCGGTGGGGGGTCGCGGGGGCAAAGCATCCATGATACTTGGGTCGCCCGGGCCGCACAAAGCGGCAGGGCTAATAGAAGTGCGAAAATCCGCACAATCGTTACGAACGCCGACAAGGGGCGATTGGCTGGGGGCGCGGCGATTTAGGGCGCGAACGAAGATTAACTTCCGTCCACAACCCCCTCCCTCCAGGGAGAGGGCAGGGTGAGGGTCTGCCGGAAGCCGAAGTTATTTTTCGTGGCGCTTCTTACGACCGTCGTCCGGGCCGAAGGCTGGCCCCAGCACATCCCGATCCGAGCGTTTGCCTGGGTTTTTCCGTCAGGCCAACAATTCCTTGATGGGCTTTCCACTGTCGACCAGCTTCATCGGCCGTTGCAGCGGGGTCATCACTTCCTTGTTCGGGTCGATGCCCAGAGCGTGGCAGATCGATGGCGTGCAGGTGGCTGACCTTGACCGGCCGGTCCTTCGGCAGCGACGCCGTCCTCGTCGGACGAGCCGATCACCTGGCCGCCCTTGACGCCGCCGCCGGCCAGCAGAGGCAGCTGAACACCGCTCGGATGATGGTCGCGGCCGCATCTCTTGTTGATCTTCGGCGTGCGGCCGAACTCGCTCAGCATGACGATCATCGTCTTCTTGAGCATGCCCGATTGCGGCCAGATCTTCGATCAGCGCCGCCAGGGCCGGGTCCATCACTTCGCCGTGGTCGCGCATGGCCGGGAAGGCGTTCGAGTGCACGTCGAAGCCGCCGCGATTCACCTGCACGAAACGCACGCCCTTTTCGACCAGCCGCCGGGCCAGCAAGCGCCGACGGCCGAACTCGCTGTCGCCGTAGCGCTCGAGCACTTCCGGCTTCTCCTTGCGCACTTCGAACGCTTCCAGGGCCGGGCTGCGCATCAGCTTGACGGCGTCGTTCAGTGGCAGTCGCGGTGGCGTCGATTGCGTCGCATCGGGCGGTCTGCCGGCAGCTTGCTGTTGATCCTTTGCAGGATGTCCAGCCGCTTGTTGCCGCGCACCTCGCCGATGCCCGCCGGGAACGCCAGGTACGGGTCCTTCTCGCCGGGTCGGCCGACGAAGTAGGCCTCGCACTTCTGGCCGAGGTAGCCGGCCTTCGGGGGCCAGACCGCCGATCGTGATATAGGCCGGCAGATCGCCGAGTGGCTCGCGCTCGCTGACCACCACCGAGCCGATGCCCGGGTGCTGCAGGTTGCGAACTTTGGCGATAGCTGGTCTGCAGCTGATAGGTCGCCCGGCCGTGGTCGCCGTTCTGTGCCGGCGATCGAGCGGATCAGGGCCACGTGCTTCATCTGCTTGGCCAGCAGCGGGAAGATCTCGGAGATCATCAGCCCGGGCACCGAGGTCTTGATCGGCTCGAATTCGCCCTGCGTCGGCCGGCCCGGCTTGGGGTCGAAGGTGTCGATGTGGCTCATGCCGCCGCCGTTCCAGAACAGGATGACGTGCTCGGCGGTCTGCGCGTGGCTGGTGCCGGCCAGTGCCACAAGCTGCCGGACCTGCAAACCCAGAAAAGTGCCGCCCGCGGCGCCGAGCATCGCCCGGCGACTGAACTTGTAACCGGCACACTCCATGGCGAAGCTCCTTTGCGAGCGGTTGAACGCTTTGCAGGGCGGACAATCAGGGCAAGTAACGGAATTCGTGGCAATTGAACAGCGTCCAGCGTAGATCGGCCACGCCTTCAGCGGGCGTTTCCGCAGCGGCCACGATCTCGCGGCCTTCGGCCAACTCCTCGGCATTCGGCTCGCGGGTGAGAATCTCGCGATAGGCAAAGCGGACCGCCTTGCCCGTGTCGGCCTTGGGGCCCACGACCAGCGCATAAATCGGCTCGAGCTTGCCGACGCGCGAGGCTTCGTGCGTCAACTTCCGTTGAGCATCATCAGGGCTTGTCGCATCGAGGGGCTATGATCGCGAAACTCGCCCAGCGCATCGCGCGACGTCTGACCGAAGACCCGCAAAAAGTGCGGCGGCGCTGCGGGCGATGCCATCCGCATGGCGCTGGTAAAACGCGGATTGTCGTCGATCGAACTGGTCAACTTGCGTTCCACGTACTTCATGCGTCCGGCCATCATCTGGGCGGAGTCCAGGTCTTCGCTCGGCACTTTTTCCATTGCATCGACGGCCGGGGCTTCTTTGGCCTGGGCCAGGATCGTGTCGAAATTCACTTCGATCGCCGATTCCAAGTCGTAGCCGCTCGCGATCGTTTCCGTCCTGGCGGCCATACTCATTTCGCGCCGCCGTCCGCCTTGGCGCCGTCCCCTTTGCGCCGGCCTTGAGCGGGGCGACGCCCCCCGCCCGCGGAACCGCTTCGCGCACGTAGGTCGTGACTTCGCGCACATTTTCGCCGGCCGGATGCTTCGGCTCGAACAAATGGCCGGCCTGGACTACGCTGTCGAACAACGACTCGCTCAGCATTCGCCGCCTAGGGTGGGCGACGAAGGCCTTCTCCGCCGACTCGCGCTCGGGTAGCGACAGACCGGCGGCGTGTCCGCGGGAGTATGCTTCGCTGCTGACGATCATCCGGATCGGAGTGCGCAAATCGAATCCGCTGGCCACGAATTCGTCGGCCAATAGATCCAGCGTTTGCGGATGGCTGGGCGGATTCTCGGCGTTGAAATCGTCGACTGGCTCGACAAAGCCGCGGCCCATCAGATCGGCCCACAGTCGATTGACCAGCGAACGGGAAAAATAGCGGTTTTCGGGACTGGTCACCAGGTCGGCCAATTCGTTGCGCAACTGGCTCTCGCGATATAGGTCGCGCTCGACCTCGATGCCCCGGGCGGCCCGTTGCGATTCGGCACTGACATCTCCCAGCACCGTGCGATCGACCGCCGGCTGACCGGCTTTCGAGCTGGCCTCGGCCAGCAGGTCGTCGACCGTCGGTCCCTTGGGCCGCCGGGCCTGGGCCAGCCTGGCGGCTTCGACGGCGCGCATTTGCTTCAGCCGAGCCACAGCGGGCGAACCCGCGCTCGCCAATTGAAACGGAAAGCCGGGCTTCATCGGCTTGCGAGCCGCGCCTCTCGCAGCATCCTCTGGCGGCCAAAGCACGGTCGACTCGTCCATTTCGGTGGTGTATACCGCCTTGGTGAGTTGGCTCTCCACCCGCCGGGTCCGCCCATAGTAGGCGGCCAGGCCATAAAACTGTTCGCGAGTCCAAACGTCGAAGGGATGGTCGTGACACTGGGCGCAGGAGACGCGAATGCCCATGAACACTTGGGCCGTCACGCCTGCCATGGCCAGCGGATCGGCGTTGTCTCCCAAGATAAAGCCGACTTGCGGCACTTTGCCGGCCTTGCCGTTGGCCGAGATCAACTGCCTGCACAGCACATCGTAGGGCATTCGCTCGGCGATGGCCTGATGGACGAATGCCACCAGCGTGTCGCCCCCCGGTGAATCGGAGCGGATCCGCAGCAAGTCGGCGAAGAAGACCGTCCAACGATCGGCAAACCGCTCGTCGGCGAGCAACCGATCGACCAGCTTGGCGCGACGCTCGGAGGCCGGCCAATTCGAATATTGCCGCAATTCGGATTCCGTCGGAATACGACCGATCAAATCTACCGACGCCCGCCGCAGAAAGGCCAGATCATTGATGCCGGTTGCCGGCTTCAAATCCTTACTGCTATTTTCCACGGTTAACTGCCGATCGAGGTCGCTCGACGAGCCCTCGGCCGCGCGGGCGGCCACCGGCCAGCCAAACGCCAGCGCGGCCAGCCACACGAGCCGCCAGCCGCCGCCAAGTCGTCCGCTGCCGCGCGCCGGGTATCGCGGAATTCCGGTCGGATATCAAAGTGCAGCTCCGATTTACGGGCCTTGGTCTGGCGGTGACAGCAGAATCGCGGCAAGACACAACGGCAAGCGCGCTTGGCCGCAACTGCAAACTTGGCTGGAATTTAGGTAAGGCTTAACTGCTCGCGGTGAATCCACAGGCGGGGGATCGAAACGCCGCTCTCCCCACTGGCTTAATAATGTCTTGGGCGGCTGGAATGTTACGGGGGCGACCCGCTGATTCGCCAGCATAGCAGGTCCCTGGCAGATTCCCAGCAATTTGCGCTATCGCCCGCATTCCGGCGCCACTTTCACGGCCTGGCTGAGCGAGCTGTTCGGCACCAGGCAAAGAAACTTCAGCGGGGCGGAGCCGGTGTTGCGGAACTGGTGAATCTCGTCCGGAACGACGTAGACGACGTCCCCGGGCCGCAGCGGATGTTCTTTTTCTCCCTCGATGACGACTCCCTCTCCCTCGAGCACAAACACCTCATGTTCGTAGGGATGGCTATGGCGCGGCGTAAAGCCGCCGGGCGCGACTTCGAACTGTCGCATGGCGAAATTGGGCGTGCCCTGCTCGGGCCCTAGCAGCCAACGGACCTGGCAGCCGGAGGCCCCTTCCATGTGGACCGGGGCCTGAGCCGTTTGCTCGAGATGATTCACATTCATCGATTCACCGTGTTAGTTTTGGTGTCGATCGTCGTCCGCGGAGCACTCCAGCGGATCCGGCTCGGCCACGTCGACGTTCCCGCCCGCCGCCCGCTCGCTCCAGTAACGGTCCGTAGTCATCGCCAGCCCGCACGCCGCCGCCAGCACCCCCAATTCAACGGCCATCAACAACATGCCGTGGTCGTCCAGAAACGCCAGCAGGGGATGCGTCGGATCGCCAACGGTCGGTGAAATGGCTTTGAGCGCCATCACGCCATAGGCAAATGCCGTAATCGCAAACGCCACGCCGGCGATCACCAGCAGGGGATAAAACGGGTTGATTGCCTGCCTGCGCCGAGCCACGAACACCCTCTCGTCGAGCCTGGTTGAGATGGCACCAGTATACCAGGACAGGCCGCGTCCAGTCTTGGGCCGCGCCAGCTTGGCAGCTCGCTTGGGACTCTCCCGGCCGCCCAAAACCAAAGAGGCACTGCTAGGCGATTCTCACGGATCGACGTCTTGCCGTGTTGCTGCTGCCAGGTCACGAAACGTGTCGGCTCGATGCTCGAAATCACGAAACTGATCGAGACTCGCGCAGGCCGGCGAAAGCAGGATCGTATCACCCGGTGCAGATCGATCCCAGCACCAGGCGAAGGCCGAGGGTAGCTCCGCCACGGCACAACATCTAAACCCTGACAACCGCTCGGCCAAAAGGGCCTGCAACTGGCCGCCCAGCGTGCCGAAACAAGCTGCGCCGGCCGCGCGGCGGACGACCGCGTCGGCCAGCGGCCCGAAATCGGCCCCCTTGTCCTGGCCGCCGAGCAGCAACCACACGCGTCCGGTGCAGGCCGAAAGCGCCGCCAGGGTGGCCTCGGGCGTGGTCGATTTCGAGTCGTCGATCATCCGCCGGCCGGCGACTTCGTCCAACGCCTCGCAGCGATGAGCAAGCCCGCGGAAGCGCTGCAGAGCCCGATCGATGCCGGCCGGCGTTGCCCGCCATCGCGCCGCCGCGGCCGCGGCCAGCGCGGCGTTCCGCCGGTTGTGGTCTCCCGGCACGCGAAGCGGTGGGATTCGATCGAGCGGCCATGCCGGCACCGTCGCCGCCCGCAGTCCAACCGTCCACGACCGCACAAGGGAGTCGGTCGGGTCAGTGACGGCAAAGCCGTCGGCGGGGAGCGAATCAACCAAGCGCCGTTTCGCAGCTGCGTATGCTTCCCAGCTGCCGTGCCAGTCGAGATGATTGGGTGTGCAGCTCGTGACCACGGCTCCCAGCGGCGGCGGCGCTTGACTGCTCAGGTGCGCGAGCTGAAAACTGCTGAGTTCGAGCACCACACGGTCGCCAGGTTGGATCTGCGGCAGTTGGTCGAGCAGGCTCAACCCGATGTTACCCCCCAGCCAGGTGCGTGTGCCGGTCGTGGCAAGAATTGCCGAAAGCATCGAGGCGGTCGTCGATTTTCCGTTCGAGCCTGTGACGGCAATGACGGCGGCCGGGCAGGCGCTCGAGAAACAATTCGATTTCCGAGGTCAGCGCCGCCCCGGCCCCGCGCGACGGCCAGCAGCGGATGATCGGGGCGGACCGCCGGATTGACGACGATGGCGTCGGCCTCGGCGAAGTCGCGTTCGGCGTGGCGGCCGAGCGTCCAGCGTGCGATCGGCACATCGGCCAGGGCCGCGACCGAGGACGTCAGGCTTTCTGCGTCGGCCAGATCGGTCACGGTGACCAGCGCACCCTGGCCAGCCAGCCAGCGGGCGGCGGCCACGCCGCCACCATGCCGCCCCAAGCCCATCACCGTTATTTGCCGGCCGGCGACTTCCATATTCGTTGGACAGCAAAAAAGTTCGCGGGTGGCCGCCCAACAATCGGCGACCGCCCGCGATGAGTTTTCAGGACCGATTAGACGGTGCCCAGCCGCGGCTCAGTCGGTCATCGAACCGCCTTCGCGTTTCGACTGCCAGACGGCCCACAGCAGACCGACGACGCAGACCGCGACGGCGCCCCAGAAGAAGTTGTCCCGTTGTTTGTATAACAGTTCTGGAACACCGAGCTCTGTGAGTTTCTTAACGACCTGTTGATCGTAAGGCAAGATCAGGCCGATGATCAGCAGACTGACCATGTTCATGACTTTGATCAGCGGGTTGATTGCCGGACCGGCGGTGTCCTTGAGCGGATCGCCCACCGTATCGCCGGTGACGGCCGCCTTGTGTTTTTCGCTGCCCTTGCCGGTGTTGGCTTCGAGGTCGCGCGGCTCATCTTCGATCAGTTTCTTGGCGTTGTCCCAAGCGCCGCCGGCGTTGGCCATGAAAACGGCCAGCAATTGGCCGCTGACGATCATGCCGGCCAGGAATCCGGCCAAGGCGACGACACCCAGCCCGAAGCCGACCAAGATCGGCACCAGCATCGCCAACAAGCCCGGACCGACGAGCTCTTTTTGGGCCGATCCCGTGCAGATGGCCACCACGCGGGCGTAGTCGGGTTTCTTGGTGCCGGCCCAGATTTCCTTGTCGCGGAACTGCACCCGACACTCCTTGACGATCAAAAACGCGGCCCGGCCGACGGCGCGAATCGTCATCGAACTGAACAGGAACGGCACCGCAGCGCCGATCAGCATGCCGACGAACAACCGCGGGTCGGAAATCGTCAGCATCGCAGCCACGTCGTTGTAAACGTTGGAGCCGATGAGCTCGGATTCACCTTTGCCGCCGGAACCGACCGAAACGATGAAGCTATTGAACAGCGAGACGGCGGCGATCACGGCCGAACCGATGGCGATGCCCTTGGTGATGGCCTTGGTGGTGTTGCCCACGGCGTCCAGGTCGGCCAAGGTCTGCCGGGCTTCTTTGTACCGGGCTTCGCCCATTTCCTGTTGGTCGTAGCCCATTTCGCCGATGCCGTTGGCGTTGTCGGCGACCGGGCCGAACACGTCCATCGAGATCGTGTTGCCGGTCAGCGTGAGCATGCCGATGCCGCACATGGCCACGCCAAAGGCGACGAACGTGGCCGTCGTGCCGGCATAGACCAATACGCTGGCCATGATCGCGGCCGAAATGATCAATACCGCCGCCACGGTGCTTTCGTAGCCGACGGCGAAACCTTGAATGATGTTCGTGGCGTGCCCCGTACTACAGTTCTTGGCCAGGCTCTTGACCGGTTCGTACTCGGTGCCGGTGTAGTACTCGGTGCATTTATTCAAGAACACGGCCAGGACGATGCCGATCAAGCAAGTCCAAGCGGCCCGCATGTCGACGCCGTGCAAGAACGGAATACCGAGCGTCTGCACGAACGGCTGTTCGCTGGCCAGGATCTGATGCCAGAGTCCTTTTCTTGTTTGTAATAGGAGTTACGACTCCAGGCCGCCGGATCGTTGCGCCGGCCGGCGAAGATTCTGCGGGACAAGAACTCGCGCTCGGCCTTAAATTGCTCCGTCACGTTGAAGCCTTCGATCGCCTGCGGATATTCGGCCAAATAGTGGTCGTCGAACCGCAGATAGCCGAAGCCCAGCAGCGAAGAAACCGAGGATGCTCAGGATCGAGCCGATCACGAAACCGCGATTGACGCTCTTCATGGCCTCGCCGGCGGTTCCCTTGTCGCCGGCCCGCACGCTGTAGGTGCTGATGATGCTGGCCACCACGCCGATCGCCCGCACCAAGAGCGGGAAGATCACGCCCTTGTGACCGAAGCTGGCGATGCCCAGGATCATTGCGGCCACGATCGTCACTTCGTAGCTCTCGAAAATGTCGGCCGCCATGCCGGCACAGTCGCCGACGTTGTCGCCCACGTTGTCGGCGATCGTGGCGGCGTTGCGCGGGTCGTCTTCGGGAATTCCTGCCTCGACCTTGCCGACCAGGTCGGCGCCAACGTCGGCCGCCTTGGTGTAAATGCCGCCGCCGACGCGCATGAACAGGGCCAGCAGCGTGCCGCCGAAACCGAAGCCCAGCAGGGCCTCGTAAGCATGTTCGCCGTAAATCAAGAAAGATGATCGAGCCGCCCAACAGTCCCAAGCCGTCGGTGAGCATGCCGGTGATCGTGCCGGTGCGATAGCCGAGCTGCAATGCCTTGCCGAAGCTATCCTGCAGCGGCCGCGGCCACGCGCAGGTTGCCGATCGTGGCCAATCGCATGCCGACGAAGCCGACGGTGGCCGAAAAGACCGACCCGACAAGAAACGCGATCGCCCGGCCAATTGAGATCTCTTGCGGCACGTCCGACATATTGGCCGCGTAGTAGAGCAGGATCGTGATCAGCACGATCAGCACTGCGACCACGCGGAACTGGCTGTATAGATAGGCATTGGCCCCTTCGCGGATGGCCCGGGCCATTTCCTGCATTCGCGGGGTGCCCTGCGGGGCGTTCTTGACCTGTCCGACCAGCATCAAGGCATAGCCCAGGCCGGCCAGGGCCACGAACACGTTAGCGATCAGGGCAAATTTCTCGTAGCCCGCATACTTGGCGCTGATCAAGGGCTCCCAAAGCTGGATCGCGGTTTCCTTGGCACCGGCCGCCTCGCCGGCCTGCCCGATCGCGACGGTTGGATTGAGTTGGAGCCAACTGGCCGCTCCCAACAGGGCAACCGCCAACACGGCCAGGGCCGGAACTACAGCTCGCTTCATGATCACCTCGGGATGCTTTGCGGTGTTTCGTCAATACGTACGTCTCGCGACCGGACACATCCGCTGCGTCCGGCCGATCGAGTTTCTCACGACGTCCGTTGAGCCGATCGCTTGTCTTGGGCCATCGGCGGTCGAGCCGACGGCGGCGCTGTGCCGCCGGCAACGGCGCGGGAGAATCGATTGCCTGGGCTTATCCAGACCAAGACCGTTTCCTGCGGGTCATGCCTTCTGGAAAGCTGAAAGATACCGTGTGGGGACTTGCTTCCTAACCCCAAAACTTTGGATTGTCCCGGCTTTTCTACTGCGCTGGGGGGACACCAGGAAAGACGCGAGTTTACCCGTTGTTTCTTGAGCCGGCAAGTTGCCCCGGCGTGGTATATTTAGACGGTTTCCCAAAACGGCCGGCGGGCGAGCCGATCGAGCAGGGATCGGCGGGGTAAAATGGAACCGCCTCGGTGCGGCAAGGCGGTCTGGTTCCGCCCCAAGGGTTTTGGCTTCCGCTTGACCGCCGCGGTTTTGCCGGGCAAAGTGAGCACTTTTCGCCCCTGCTGGTGCGAGGGAGACGGTTCATGACGTTGCTGACGATCGTCCTGTTTTCGGCAGTCGTTCTCTCGACTGCCTATGTCTTTTACGGCCGGCTCCTGGCCCGGCTGCTCAGGCTCGATCCGGCCGCCACGACTCCGGCCGTCGAGCTGCGCGACGACGTCGATTACGTGCCGATCGAGCCTAAATTCCTGCTCTCGCAGCACTTTTCGGCGATTGCCGCCGCCGGGCCGATCGTCGGGCCGATCGTGGCCGGCGTGGCCTTTGGCTGGCTGCCCGCCTTGCTGTGGATCTTGATCGGCTCAATCTTTATTGGCGGGGTACACGATATCACCTCGCTGGTGGCTTCGATTCGGCACAAAGCCCGGTCGATCGCCGAAGTGGTCCGCGACCACATGAGCGTCCGGGCGTACATGCTTTTCCTGGCCTTCGTTTGGTTGAGCCTGGTTTACATCATCGTGGCGTTTACGGATGTCACGGCCGGCGCATTCCTGGGCTTTGTCGAACTGGACGACGGACAAAAGACGTCGATCTTGGGCGGCGGCATCGCCACCTCGTCGCTGTTGTACCTGGCCCTGCCCATTGTGATGGGTCTGCTGCTCCGCTATACGCGGCTGTCGGTCGGCTGGGCCACGGTCATTTTTCTGCCGCTGGTTGGCTTGTCGATCTGGGCCGGCCAGAAGATCCCCTTTGACGTCGAGCAGGTCTTCGATCTCAGCCCGGCCAATGCCAAACGAGTTTGGAACACGGCATTGCTGGTTTACTGCTTCGTCGCTTCGCTGATCCCGATGTGGCTGCTCTTGCAGCCCCGCGGGCATCTGGGGGGCTACTTCCTCTATTTGGCCCTGGGGGGCGGCATGCTGGGCGTGGTCTTGGGCGGCGGCAACGGCGGTGGCCAGATCCAATATCCCCAGTTCACGAGCTGGGAGACGCCCATCGGCGCCAGGTGCCGATGCTGTTCGTCACGATCGCCTGCGGAGCCTGCTCGGGCTTTCACTCGATCATTGCCTCCGGCACGACCTCCAAGCAACTACGCCGCGAGACGGACGCGCGTGATCGGCTACGGCGCCATGCTGCTCGAAGCCATGGTGGCCGTCGTCTCGCTGTGTTGCGTGATGAAGCTGGCGCCGGACAACCCGCTGGTCAAGGCGACGCGAACCTGCTCTACGCCGTGGGCGTGGGCGATTTTCTGAAAGTGCTCGGCATTCCGGCAGCCTTCGGCGTGTCGTTCGCGCTCATGGCCTTTACCACGTTCGTGTATGACACGCTCGACGTTTGCACCCGATTGGGCCGCTACATCCTGCAAGAGTTGGTGGGCCGCCACGACCGGGTGTCGGGCTGGATCGCCACGGGCCTGACGGCCGCCGTGCCGCTGTTCTTTCTACTGCTGCCGCCGACCGTGGATGCCGCCGGCCATCCGATCCCGGCCTGGAAAATCTATTGGAACCTGTTCGGCGCAAGCAATCAGTTGCTGGCCGCTTTGGCCCTGATTGGCGTCACCGTTTGGCTGTGGCAAACGCGCCGAGCCTGGTGGGTGTGGCTGGTCACCGGCGTGCCCGCCGCGCTGATGTATGTGATGAGCACTTGGGCTTTGGTGGCGATCATCCAAAAGAAGTTCGCGGTCGGGAACTCCTACGATCCGGTGCCCTGGGTGGGCATCGTCTTGATCGGGCTGGCGATCCTGATGCTGGTCGAGGCAGCCTGGGTCATCGCCGGCAATGGACGACGCGCGGCTCAGCCCGAAGCGCTGGCGGCCGTGGAATGATGCGGGTTGCGCGGGCCGCCTATTGGCAGCCGCCGCAGCCGGTCTGGCAGGGGGCGGCCGGGGCACAGGTGGTCACCGGTACCTGGCAGGTGACGGTCTTGGGAACCAACTTGCAAACTTGCACCTGAACCTGACGCTGCACGGTCACCGGAACCTGAACCGTCACGGTCGTCGTTTGCGTCTCGGGGACGCAGCGGTACGTGGTCACGTCGCGCGTGCCTGTGCGGGTTTCCGGCACGCAATAGCTCTCTTGCACTTCGCGGGTCGCCTGCTCGGCCACCATCCGGCAAGTCTGCACCTGGCGGACGCGCGTTTCGGGCCGGCAAACCGTGTAGGGCACTTCACGGGTCTGCTGTTCTTGGACCATTCGGCACACTTGCACCTGGCAGGAGCGCGTTTCGGGCCGGCAAACCGTGTAGGGCACTTCGCGGGTTTGCTGCTCGGCCACCATCCGGCACACCTGCACCTGGCAAGAGCGCGTCTCCGGATGGCAGACGGTGAACGGCACTTCGCGGGTTTGCTGTTCGGCCACCATCCGGCACACCTGCACCTGGCACGAACGCGCCTCAGGCTTGCAAAGAGTTACCACGTATTGAAACGGCACGTTTTCCGTCTGCGGTTGCAGACAGGTAACGGGCACCTGCTTGGAGACGATCTTCGCAACCCAGCGGCGCTGCGTTGCGGCACAGGCACTCGGCGCGCAGGCCGGCGCACAACCGCTGGGAGCACATCCAGAGCCACAATTCTGACGGTGCCGCCAGCCGACCAATTGAATCGGACTGGCCGCGGCCGCATCCTCGCTCGCCGGCTGCTCGTTGGCGGCGCAACCCGGAGCACAAGCGGGCTGGCAGTTCTGGACCGGCACGTCTTCCCAGTGCCCTTGATCCTCGCACACCGTCCGCATGACCGTCACCGGCACCATTCGGCAGACGGGTCGCGTGCCTTGCCGGGTTTCGGTGTAGGGGACCATCACCGTGAACTGCTGCGTCACGGTCTCCATGACCGGCTTGCAGACGGTGACGTTGATGGTGCGGGTTTGAGTCTCGGGGACCATCACCGTGTACTGTTTGGTTTGGGTTTCCATCACCGGCTTGCAGACCGTGAAATTGACCGTGCGCGTGTGCGTCTCGGGGATCATCACGGTGTACTGTTTGGTTTGGGTTTCCATCACCGGCTTACAGACGGTGTAGTTGATCGTGCGAGTTCGCGTTTCCGGAATCATCACCGTGTACTGCTGGCTCTGGGTCTCCATGACCGGCTTGCAAACCGTGTAGTTGATCGTCCGCGTGCGAGTCTGGGGAACCATGACGGTGTACTGGTAACTGACCTGTCGCGTTTCCGGCACGCTGCGGTACACGGTGTTGCTGACCTGCCGCTGTTCGGCTCGACACTCCGTGACGTTCACGGTTCGCGTTTCGCTGACCAGAGTGGGCACCATGACCGTGCGCTCGACGGTCTGATAGGTAGTCTCACAGGCCGGTGCCGCCTGGCAGGGAGAATTGTTGCAGCCTTGGTCGCAACAGCCGCTGCCGCGGCGCCAATGACCGCCTTGCGCCGCCGTCGCGCCGGTAACCAAGAGCATCAGCGCCGAAACCCAACCCGTTCGCAGAATCTTCATGATGTTTCTCCTTGGCGATGCGACCTGCCGACCGATCATACCCCAGCGAGGTGGAGGATAATCGGCTAATGCCCACTTGTCAATCAAGCGCCGCCGCCTTCGTCGATGCCCGGGGTACATAATCGGCTAACAGTGCGCAAGCCGAGGCGATCAATTGGTCAAAGCGCGGTCATCGATGTCGCGGCGGTTGCATTGTCGCGCGATCCAGCGTTTTTTGCGGAGCATTTCTTGTGCCGTGCGGGCGGGGCGTCGCGCGACCGCGTCGCCGCCCGTTTCGCGACCAGATCCTCGCTGGAGCGGCGATCGGCTCTAATGTCGTAAGGTTCGCAACGCGGGGCGATTGCGCGGAAACCGTCGATTGCACGCAGGCCTTGGTTCCCGCCCGGCGGCTGCCCCCAAGGCGGTGTAACGATCTGCCTCGGCGAGACATTCCTCTCATAGGAACATGAGACGTTCCGCATGGGCTGACCGGTATCTGCGACGTGCGCCGTGTCAGCTCAGCGGTTGCCCGGCGGCGATTTCCTCGCACGCTCACACAACATGCACGGATTTCGATCGAATGGGCCGGGACCTTTGGCCTGCTTGCGGGTCGCGGTTGGCCGCAGTTAGCATAAAGGGGGGCGGAGCCGCGATTGGCGGGGTGCTCGCTTCGGGGGGGGCGGGACGCCAATTCGCGCTCGATTTGCGCAGGGCCGGTCTCGCCGCACGATTGTCGCCGCGCACGTGAGTTGTCCAGCCTAGGTCCTGAACCGCCCGGTCGCACATCCCTGTCGAGATCCTGATGCAGTCTTTCCAGTCACGATTGACCGTCGTCGTTTTGCTGATCGCCGTTCTGGGCATTGTTTTCCTGCCAGCCCGATTCGACCGGACTAGGGAAGATTCGACTGTTGTCGGGCCCTCGGCGGCTGAACGTTCCGCGAAAGGGGTTTCGGCGACGGAAATTTCGCCGGCCGAGCTTTCGCCGGCAGGGCTCTCTGCGACGGGGCCCACGGCGGCGGGGCTCTCTGCGACGGAGCTTTCGGCAAAGGGCGACGCGCCGTCCGAACCGAATGCGGAGCCGGTGTATGGCATCGGCGAGCGGACGCCGTGGACCACGTCGCGGATCAAGGGTTCGCCGGAGCCGCCGCCGCCCTATCAGACGCGGCAGATATTTCCCAACCTGCACTTCAAGGAGCCGGTGGCCATCGTGCCGGCCCCGGGCCTGAAGCGATTCTTTGTTTGCCAGCTCGATGGCAAGGTCTTTTCGTTCGCCGACGATCGGCAAGTCGCGCGGGCCGATCTGGCGATCGATTTGCGCAAAGAGGTGCAGACCGTTCAGCTTTGCAAAGACGCCGCCAAAGTCGGCGAATTGTACGGGATCGTGCTGCATCCCAACTTTGCCGAGAACCACTATTGCTACGTCTGCTACCGGCTCGACCCGGCCTACTGGGGGCAGATCGCAGACGGCACGCGCGTGTCGCGATTCACCGTTACGCAATCGGATCCACCCAAGCTCGATCCGGCCAGCGAGCAGGTCGTGATTAGCTGGCTGGGGGGCGGGCACAATGGCGGCTGCTTGCAGTTTGGTCCCGACGGCTGTCTCTATATCTCCAGCGGCGACGGCGGCTTTCCGAATCCACCCGATCCGCGTCATACCGGTCAGGACATCAGCGACCTGCTCAGCTCGATCCTGCGGATCGACGTCGACCACGAGGAGCTCGATGCGACGGGCCAAACCCGGCCTTACACCATTCCCAAGGACAACCCGTTTCTTGGACAGGAAAAAGCCCGCGGCGAGGTTTGGGCCTTTGGCTTTCGCAATCCGTGGAAGATCAGCTTCGATCGCGGGACTGGCGATCTGTGGGCCGGCGACGTCGGCTGGGAATTATGGGAGCTGGCCGACCGCGTGGTGCGGGGCGGCAACTACGGCTGGAGCGTCACCGAGGGGCGGCAGCCGGTCTATCCCGATGCGAAGCTCGGGCCAACGCCGATCCTGCCGCCGACGATCGCCGTACCACATACCGACGGCGCCTCGATCACCGGCGGTTACGTCTATCGCGGCAAGTGCCTGCCCGATCTGGTCGGAACGTACGTGTTCGGCGATTGGGAATCTGCGCCGCATCTGGGGTGCATGCGTCCATGGCGACGCGGTCGCACCGTACGTCGAGATTTCGCTGCCCGGCCCGCGCATTGTTTCTTTTGGCGAAGATGCCGACGGAGAACTGCTGATCCTGGATTACGATCACGGAACGCTCTACGAGTTGGTGCCCAATCCGTGCGCCGGACAAACGGATGAATTTCCGGCCAGGCTGAGCGAAACCGGGCTGTTTTCCGACGTTGCCGGGCAAGTGCCGGCTCCGGGCGTAGTGCCGTTTTCGATTCAGGCCGCGGCTTGGGCCGATTATGCCACCGCCGAGCGCCGGGTGGCGCTGCCCGGCCGCACGACGATCGCCATCCATCCCGAGCCGATCGAGGTGGCCGAATCGATGTTCCGCGAGTCGTTTACCTTTCCGGCGGACGGCGTGCTGGCCAAGACGCTGTCGCTGGAAATGAAGCAGGGGGATCCGCCCAGCAGCCGCCGGCTGGAGACGCAGATCCTGCATTTCGACGGTCGTTACTGGCGCGGTTACACGTACGCCTGGAACGATCAGCAAACCGACGCCACGCTGGTCGACGCTCGCGGCGGGAATCGCACTTTCGAAGTCGAGGATGCCACCGCCCCAGGCGGCCGGCGCGAGCAGACCTGGCACTATGCCAGCCGCAACGAGTGTTTGCAGTGCCACAACCCCTGGGCCGGTTTCCGCCTGGCCTTTACGGTGCCGCAGCTCAACCGCGACCACCGCTACGGCGATTGTACGGATAACCAACTGCGGACGCTCGAACACATCGGCCTGGTGCGTTTCGAGCCGCCCCAGCCGCCGGCCGATGACCCGGAAGCCGCGCCGGTCGTGAGCCTGCGCGGGCGATTTGCCAACCCTGAGGATCCCTCGGCCGATCTGAACGCCCGGGCCCGCGCCTGGCTGCATGTCAATTGCGCGCACTGCCATCAGTTTGGCGCCGGCGGCACGGCCGACATCGAGCTGCGTGAGGAATATCCCGTGCAATCGACCAAGGCGCTGGAGGCTGCGCCGCGGCAGGGGAGTTTTGGCATTCCCAACGCCCAGATCCTGGTGCCGGCGGATCCGTACCGATCGGTGTTGTATTACCGCATTTCGAAAATGGGCCGCGGCCGCATGCCGCACATCGGTTCCGATCTGGTGGATCCGCTGGGAACGAAACTGATTCACGATTGGATCCGGCAGTTGCCCGTTCACAAGGACGATGTGGCCGTGGTCGAGCGGCTCCGGTCGCTGGACGAGCAAGCGAACCTCGATCGGGAAGCTGCGCGATGCGCGACGGCGGTTGCGGCAGTTGGCCCGCGACGTGGCCCGCGAGAACGAGCGGCTCGAGCCCGACCGAGCAGGACCATGCCGAGGCCAAGTTGTGCGCCGAGAAGGAAATTGCCGCCGCAGTCAAGAACCGCGCGGCGGATCGGATCAATTCGATTCGCACGCTGCTCGCGTCGCCGGCCACGGCGCTGATCCTCGCCCGCACGTTCGACACCAACCCGCTGCCGCCGGCGATTCAAGAGCAGGTGCTCTCAGCGGTCGTGGCCCACAGCGACGGCCAGGTGCGCGACCTGTTCGAGCGATTCGTGCGGCCCGAGCAGCGCGTCGAGCGCTTGGGCACGGCGTTCGACACGGCCCAACTGTTGGCCCGGGCGGGTGATGTCGCCCGCGGCCGGGAAATCTACTTCGACCTGGCCGGCATCCAGTGCAAGAACTGCCATCGGATCGGTGAAACCGGCGGCACGGTCGGACCCGACCTGGACCACATCGGCAAGAAATACAATCGAGCCCAACTGCTGGAGAGCATCGTCGAGCCCTCGAAGACCGTCGACCCCAAGTACACCGTTTACCTGTTGGAAACGACGACCGGCAAGACTTTGAGCGGCCAATTGGTCGAGCGGACGGCCGATCAAATCGTGCTCAAGGACGCCGAAGGCAAGCTGCTAACCGTCGCCAGCGGCGAAGTCGAGAAACTCTCTCCGCAGACGCGATCGCTGATGCCCGACCAAATGCTCCGCGACATGACGGCCCAACAGGCGGCCGACCTGCTGGAGTATCTCGATTCGCTCAAGTAGCGGCCGCTCGGCAAGTCGACGGGCCGCTACGGACCCGCGATTTCGCCGCGAATTACGGCGAGCTGGTCCGGCCGGTTCGTGATGATGCCGTCGACACCCCAGGCGGCCAATTGTCGCATCCGCTGGGGATCGTCGACGGTCCAGGTCCAGCATTTCAGCCCTCGGCCGTGGATCGTGGCGACCAGATCCGGCGTGATTTGCTCCTGATCCCAGGCGACCACTGGAATTTGAAGCCGGCCGATTTCGTCGAGCCGATCCGCGGTCAGTTCGTGTTCGCCCAGCGCGGCCAGAATCAATTCGGGGGCTCGCCGCTGGCACTCGGCCAGGTACTTCCAATCGAAGGCTTGGAGCACGACGCGTTCGATTGCGCCGGTGCTTCGCAGCAGCTCGATGCAGTGCTGGGCGGGGCCCGTTTTTGCGCTCCACCAGCGCGATCGATCGGGATGTGATCAGCGCGAGTGCTTCGGCCAGCGTCGGAATCCGCGTGCGGCGAAATCGGAGCAACTCTCCGACGCCCAGCGCAGAGCGCCTCGGCCAGCATCGGTATCCTTAAGTCGGGAAATTGCGGTGAAAACCACTCTCCCGCATCGAGCTCGCGCAGCTCGGCCAGCGTCCAATCGGCCAGCCGAACGCTGCCTTCGCAACGGGTGTTGCGCCACCAATACCGCCGGACGTCGGTGGTGCGGTCGAGCTCTGCGTCGTGGAACACGACCGGCACGCCGTCGGCCGTCTCGCGATAGTCCAGCTCGACCAGGTCCGCCGCCGGGCCGGCACTGCCGTCCAGCGCGGCCTGGAACGCCGGCAGGGTATTTTCGGGCGCAATCCAGCTTGCTCCGCGGTGCGCGATCGACAGCAGCCGGTTGGCCTGAATAAGCTGGCGAGCGGTCGGTCGGGATCCGGGGTTGTCGCTCTGGGCGTCCATCGGTCGAGCCGGCTACTTGGGTGCCACCTTGAGGCCGCCCGGACCCGAGTTGAGGTGCATGCCGAGCCGGAGGCGAACCGAAAAACCAGCCGACCGCCGGGGGCAGCAATTTGAGCGAGGCGGGGGTCACGAAATCGATCGCGCAGTCGTTGCCGGCGCCGTCCACGTTGACGCCGCGGGTCTTCATCAGGTTGAAGAAGGTCTTGCCCCGGGAGTGCTTGACGGTGGGAAAATACCGCACGGTATCCCACTTTTTTGCCCCCTTGACCAGGATTCTCACATGCTGAAAGTCGGTGGCGTCCCAATCGAAATCGACCGTGAACTGTTCGTCCTTGGGGTTGAGCACGACGAGCAATTCGGTTCCCTTGTTCGACACATCCTGCCGGACGATCTCGACCTTTTTCGCCTGGCCGACGTCGATCTTCGCGACTTCGACCGCCGGTTCGGGCTCGGCCGCCGTGACGGCCAACAGGAGCAGGAGCAATTGCATGGTTCGGGGGTCCTCGGAAGTTGTCTCACGTGCCGGGCGGCAATAATCCGGCCCTCGGGACGCGGCAACAGCGCGCGAAGAAATAGGACCGCCTCGGCGGCTCCTATTGTAACACGCCGGCATACGGCATTCCGCCGTCATTCCGGGAAGAGCTTCGTCGACAGGTAGCGCTCACCCAGGTCGGGCAGGATGGTGACGATCAGCTTGCCGGCGTTTTCCGGCTTCTTGGCCAGATGCAATGCGGCCCAGGCGGCCGCCCCGCAACTAATGCCGCACATGAACCCTTCCAGCCTGGCCAGTTGACGCGAGGTTTCCATCGCGTCCTCGTCCTGCACCAGCACCACGTCGTCGATGATGTCGACGTTGAGGTTTTCGGGGATGAAGCCGGCGCCGATGCCCTGGATGGTGTGCTTGCCCGGCTTCAGCTCCTGGCCGGCCCGGCGCTGCGTGATGACCGGACTGTTGGTCGGTTCGACGGCCACGATCTGCACGCCCGGCTTGCGCGATTTGAGCACTTCGCCCACGCCGGTGATCGTGCCGCCGGTGCCCACGCCGGCGACGAAGATGTCGATCTGGCCGTCGGTGTCGCGCCAGATTTCCTCGGCCGTGGTCTTGCGATGAATCTCGGGGTTGGCCGGATTCTTGAACTGCTGCGGCATGAAATAATTCTTGTTCTCGCGGACCAGTTCCTCCGCCCGGCGGACGGCCCCCGGCATGCCCTCGGCGGCCGGCGTGAGGATGATCTCCACGCCAAAGGCCTTCAACAGCCGGCGGCGTTCCAGGCTCATGCTCTCGGGCATGGTCACCTTCAGCTTATAACCGCGGGCGGCGGCCACGTAGGCCAGCGCGATGCCGGTGTTGCCGCTCGTGGGCTCGATGATCACGGTGTCCTTGGTGATCTTGTCGGTCCCGTTCGGCGGCGTCGATCATCGCCCGGCCGATACGGTCTTTGACGCTCCACAGCGGGTTGAAATTCTCCAGCTTGCCGACGACTGTGGCCACGCACCCCTGGCTGATGCGATTGAGCTTCACCAGCGGCGTGTTGCCGATGCAGCGAGTGATGTCGTCGCGAATCCCCTTGGGGAGAGTTGCTGTGGCCATGACGTTCCTTTCGATATCCGTTGTGCGACATGAATGCGCCCGGCACGACCGCCGACCGCCTGACAATCCGGCTCAGTGGACGGGATTATAACGGTCGCCGCGCGCAGCGGTCAACGCCGCCGGGCCGAGACCAACAGGGCCGTTGCTGCCGCTTCACTTCAATGGCAATCACCGTCCCATTCCGGATCGCGCTGCTGCTGTTTTCAGGTGCCATGTGCTGGATCATGACGAAGATGCGAATCGAATCGACTGGCGGAGCTGCGCGATCTTCTGACCGGCCCGCGAGCTAAGCACAAGGGGCTAACTCGCGGGCAAGACGGCCAAACGTCAAGGCTTCAGCGATTGCTCGAACATCCAGGGGACGACTCCCTCAGGATCGGTATAGGCCCGCGTCCAACTGTCGTGCCCAACGCCTTTGAGCTCGGTGTATTTGGGTTTGCCGCCGGCGGCTTCGATGGCCGCGATCATCTTGCGCGAGCGTTCGACCGGCACGGCCCCATCGGCGTCGCCGTGCCAGGCCCAGACCGGGACCTTGACCAGGCGGTCGGCGAGACGCTGGTCGCCGCCGCCGCAAATCGGCGCCAGGGCCGCAAACCGCTCGGGCATGCGCTCGGCCAGGTCCCAGCTTCCGTAGCCGCCCATGGACAAGCCGGTCAGATAAATGCGCTTGGTATCGACGGGCTCCTTCTTGATCAATTCATCGAGCATGCCGATGGCCGCTTGCAGGGGCGGCGTGATGTCTTTCATCGGGATGTCGCCCTTAGCGCCCCAGTCGACGTCTGACCATTTCTTACCCTCGGGACACTGCGGTGCAAGCACAAAGCAAGGATACTTCTGGCGGCTTTCCGATTTGGCAATCCACTCGGGCAGGTAGGCCAACTGGGCCTTGTTGTCGCTCCCCCGTTCGCCGGCGCCATGCAGGAAAAGCACGACCGGATACTTCTTGCCGGTTTCGATCTTCTCCGGCTTGAGCAGACGAAACGCGAATTCCTGCGTGCCGCCGGGCGTCGCCAACGCGAAGGTGCGTGCTTCGTACAGGTCGACGGTTTCAGCCGCGGGCATCGCGCTAAGCTCCAAGGCCACCAGGGCCGCCAAAGTGAATGACATCGGTGGAACTCTCCGGCAAATGGGTTGTGCGGGCCTTTAGCATGCCGGAGCCGCAGCGAGAAATCAAGGCGGCCGTTGCGAACTCCGCCAGCAGGCGATGGTGACGCCCGCGCATGCGGGCCGGTGCGCGCTCGACCACCACGATACGGCCGTCAGGAAACGGGTATACCAAACCAGCGCCGGCCGGAGTTGACCCTAGCGCAGCCATAAGACAAGATACGGCGTTTTCGCTTAACGCAACGTTTGAGGTTCGACAACATGCCTCTGGAAACGCGCTGTGGACATTGCGGCAAGCGACTGCGGGCGCCGGATCAGCTGGCCGGCAAGCGGGTGAAATGCCCGGCGTGCGGTGGCGCGATCGACGTGCCGGCGCTCGCGGAACTCCCCCGGCTCGAAGAGACCATCTTGCCCGGCTCCGATCCGCTGGGACTTGGTCCGCCGGCCGGCCGACCACTGGACGATTTCGACCGGCTGATGCAAGCCAGCGGCGGCGCGTTTCCGACCGGCTTTCCACTGGCCGCAACCGGGCCGTTGGTCGCGCCGCGGCGCAAGTCGCCGGGCTTGACGCGTCCGATGGTCATCGGACTGTGCGTCGTCGGCGGAGTCGCGGCGTTGGCGATCGCCATCGGCGTGGTGCTGTCGGCGTCGAAGGATTCGCCCCCCGACTTGGCAACGGGTCCGGCAGGCCTCGACGCGCCAGCGCCGAATTCCGGCACCGCGGGATCGAGCTCTTCGCCGCCATCGCAAGAAGAATTGTCGCTCCGCTGGAACCGCCAGGGAGACATCGAGCTGGCCGAATTGCGGTTGCCAGGCACGCCGGGTCAGCCGGGCCAGGGAATGAATCTCTATCTCTATCGCCCGGCAGGTAGCCATGAGCCCCATTCGCTGCCGTGCATTTTCATTGCTCCGGCCGGGGCGTCCCTCGTTACCGGCATGGGCCTCGGCGACGGCGATCGTCAGGAGCATTACCCCTGGGTACACGCCGGTTATGCGGTGGTCAGCTACGAGATCGACGGAGCGGTGGACTTGGCGCGCGCTACGTACGCCGATCTCCAGACCGGCTTCAAGAAATTCTCGGCAGCCGCCGCGGGGCTGACGAATGCCCGGCTGGCGATCCGACAGGCGCAGGCCAGTTGCCCCGAGATCGATCCGGGCCAACTGTTTGTGGCCGGTCACAGCTCGGCCGCCACGCTGGCCCTGATCGTCGCCGAGAACGAGACGAACCTGCGCGGCTGCGTCGCCTTCGCTCCGGTTTCCGACCTGCCGGAGCGGGCCGCGGCGCAGAAGGAAGTTTTCGACCGGATCCCGGGTTCGGCCCAATTCTTTCAGACTTGTTCGCCGCACCTCCATGCCGAACGGCTCAATTGTCCGTTGTTTCTGTTTCATGCGGCCGACGACGACAATGTGCCGGTCCAACAGAGCCAGAAATTCGCCGCGGATTTGCAGCGGCTGGGCAAACAAGTGAAGCTCCAACTCGTGCCCCGTGGCGGGCATTATCAATCGATGATCGCCATCGGCATCCCGCAAGCCATTGCCTGGGTGCAGACACAAGGCGCGACGCCGAAGTTGCCCCAGACGACCGCGAGTGCGCTGCCGGCCGAGACGGCCGCTGGACCGTCGGTTGACCTGGCGACCGACGGACCGATCGTGGCGCCGGCGCGGCGATTGCCCCCGCAGGAGCCGGCCGAATTGCAGGCCTCCCCCGCGCCGACTCGCTGGAACGTGACGGTGGACGGTGGCCAGACGTCGGCCGCCGCTTTCGGCGATCGCAAAGCTCGGGTGTCGGTCGACGGAGACTTCAGCCCGGCCACGATCGGCCTGACGGCGAATCCCAGCCCGTTTGTCGCCGTGCGCGAGCCGCAAGATTCGTTCGGCGTTTGGAATTTGGCCACGGGGCGGCGGATCGCACAGATCAAGAGCGATGGCGGCCGGCTCGATGGGCTGGCGCTGAGCGATGACGGCCAATTCCTCGCCGGCAGGAACCAGCACACGCAGTCGCTCGAGGTCTGGTCGTGTGCCAAACGCAAACAAGAATTGAACGTGCCGTTCAAGGGATTGGGTCAATCCTTCGTCCAGTTCGGCCAGAGCGGTCGCGTCGTGTTCGGGCAGCACGAGCACAATCGGTTCCAAGTGTTCGTGTACAGCTTTCCGAAAGGGGAACGGGTGGCGGAAGCCGAGTTGCCTGCGGAGTTTCGACAAATCGAGATGATGGCCATCAGTCCCGGCGGGCGTTATCTGGCCGCTATCGAGAAATCGCTGCTT
The DNA here is from genome assembly GCA_963699445.1 of uncultured Planctomycetia bacterium. Taxonomy (GTDB): domain Bacteria; phylum Planctomycetota; class Planctomycetia; order Pirellulales; family PALSA-1355; genus CAWCAX01. The sequence continues at coordinate 599,245 of CAVOTX010000002.1, read as the reverse complement.
GTGATCGACCTGGAAAATGGCGAGACGGCTGGCGAGGTCGATCTGCCGCTGGGCAAGCAGCACCAGTTCAACCAGACGCCCGCACCACTCGGATGCGATTTCTCCCCCGACGGAACCAGCCTGGTCGCCCTCTGCAAAGTCGGCTCCGACACGATGGCGATCGTTTGGGACGTAAAGACCGGCAAAGTCGTCGAGCACACCACGATTCACGATTCGGGGCAGGGATTCGGGTACCACTCGGGCCGGGCGATTCAATGGGCCCCCAATCAGCAAGACTGGCTGCTGTTTCGGCAGATCATCGTTGACCGAAAAACGGGCCAAGTCATCTGGCCGGCAGGCAACGCGAAGCGCAGGCCCCACGACGCCACGGCCGCGCGATACATCGACGACGATCATTTGCTCGTCGTCAGCGGCCAAGGGTTCAAACGCACGATCACGCCCGAACCGCTCGCGGGACCAAATGGAAAAAATGGCCGCGGCCGCGGAATCCGGCGGCGAGGCGGTGGACGGGCTCCTGCCGCCGCTCATCCGGTCCGATATCTCGACGGGCAAAGCCCGAAACGTGTTCCGCGCTCCCACGGCCTGGACTGCCGAGCCCGATCCGCCGCAGCCGGCCGGACAATTGGCAAAGCTGCCGATCGAGTTGAAGTCCAAGGCGGATGAAATCCAGCGCGTGCTCTTCTCGTCGCCGTCTGCTCGCGGCGCCGTTGTGCATGCGGCTGCGAAATCGAACGGCTCGTCCGACGCTCCGGCCGGCGGCCGGCTGGAAAGCTACGACCTGGCCGCGGGCCTGTTCCAGCGGTCGTTGGATCTGCCCGCCGCGGTCGAACTCGCAGCCCTGAGCGCCGATGGATCGCTGGCCGTGACGACGCTCGAGAATCGAATCGACGTGTGGTCGCTCGAGGACAAGCGGGCAGTCGCGAGTTGGCGGATCCCGACGGCCGATCAGCGATTCGGCCATCATGTCTGGGCAGCCATGATCGACAACGAGCACGCCGTCACGCTCAATCCGGGCGGACAGCTCATCGTCTGGGACCTGCCAGCCTGCACGGCCCGCTACTCGATCGAAAAAGTGAGCACCGCAGTGCTCAGCCCGGGACGGAACCATTTGATCGTGTTCGCGGCGACCGGCAAACCGGCGGGCGCAGTGCTGGCCGCTCTCAGCGGCCAGTCGTTGGGGGCGCTCGAAGATCCGCAAGTTTTTGCCCACTTCATGGCCCAGCATTGCGATTGCTCGTTCGACGGATCGCAGCTGGCCGCGGGCGATCATCGAACGATCGTCACCTGGGATCTTTCGACGGGCAAAATAAGCAGCCAATTCCCGCATTCTCAATTTCAGAGTTTGCGGTTCGTGGGCGACAAGTACCTCATTTCTCGGGGCCGGCTGATCGACTCACGGCTGCACAGTGCGGTTCAGGAATGCCACGGCCCCAGCGCCGACCGGGCGTTGGATAAAGTCTCCGGCAGCCTTGACGGGCGGTTGTGGACGATCGCTCAACATTCGCGCGGCGATCGCGGCTCGTTGGCCGCCGTCCAATTGCCGGCCCCCGGCTTAGCCAGTCAACTCGACGCCATGTCTCCTGCCGATCCGGTGATTGCCCCTGGATCCGGCGTCAGCATCGAGTTTCAGGGCGCGGGGCTTGCCCCCGGCGCACTCGACCAGGCAATTCGCAATTGCACCGACCAATTGCAGGCGGGCGGTTTGAAAGTGGTTGCCGGCAGCCCGATGAAATTCGTCGCCGAGGTCCGGACGCTGCGATCGGTCGACTTGCAGGTGGAGATTCAACCGCTGGGAAGCGCTCGGTTGAATCAGAGTCCGCAAGTCATCTCGCTGCCCATCAAGGAGGAAGAGCTGCGCGTCAAACTGGTCAACGGCGCGGGACACGAATTTTGGAGCGCCGGCAGTTCGGCCGCCAGCGGTCTGCTGCGGGGCCTGATCAGGATTCCTCAAGGCGAGTCGCCGCAGTCGTACATCCAGCGGACTTCGGCCGAACATCTGGCGAAAACGACCGGCGACTTTTTTTCCAATCTGCTTTTGCCGCGGACGGTCTATCCCCCCTCCGACGAGCTGAGCCAACTGGCGATCTCCGACGCCGCGCTGTTCGGCGAGTCCGAAAAACCGCGCAGCAAGGGGCCCGTCGCCAAAACGGATCCGGGCTCGAAACCCAACCCTGCTCAAGTCGCGGGCAACGACAGCCCGCCGATGGTCAAACCGATCAATCCCGGCAGACGCGGCAGACGGCGCATCAACACGGCCCAAAAACCGCCGGCCACCCGTTCCGACGGATCGGAGCGGAAGTACGTGAACGAGCGTTTCGTCGAACTGCTGGCCGGATCGCCGGACGAGTTCCTCGGACAAGTGCGCTGGCTGCCCGTGGCCAAGCGGCCTAGCGTCGGAATCCGCTGGGGAATCGCCCTGGCGCTGGTCGGCGGGCAGCGGGTCGACAGTGAAGCCAGTTTGGTCAAGTTCACCGGGCCGGCCGGTCAGGCGCTGATCGACGCGATGAACGAGCGGATTGGCCGCGACGATTTCGGCGATTGGCCCGACTACGGCGACAGCGACACGCAGCAAGTCGCCGTGCTGCCGGCCGACGGTCGCACCGAACTGATGACCGCGGCCCGCGACCGGGCCGTGCACTTCGTGATCGCCCTGAGCCTGCGCGTGCAGCCGGCGGCCGCCGGCCGCAAGGCCGTTGCGACGCTCGAAGCGCGGATCCTCGACGCCGGAGGAAGCGCAAGCCCTTGGATGGCCACTCCGTTGACCAACGAAGGCGCACCGGCCGATGTCGAGAAAGCCGCTTACGATTGGGTCGATTTGCTGCTCAACCAGATCGACGCCGCCTACAAACTTCAGCCCGTGCCGGACTTGGATGCCGGGCAAGTCAGAATCCGCGTCGAGGAAATGGCCAAGAAGAAGCCGCTCAACCTGTGGGGCGCCTTGGTCGAAGTGCGCTATTATCAGCTCAAGGGCCTGATCGACGCCGATCGGGCGGGCGACGTGTTCGGTAAACTTCTCGGTGAACAAGGCAAGTTGCTCGCCAGCGACGACGCGGCCGAGCGGCGCTCGGCCTTGGAGAAGTTGGCCGACAAACCGTAGCCCCGGCGAGGTCCTACTGCGACGTAAGCCTGACCGTGCCCCCTTTGGTGGTTTTGACCGTGACGGTGTAGGGTCCCGGACCCTCGACCAGCCAGCGGACATAGACCGCCTTCATGCCGGGGATGGTATCGAGCCGCACGTCGGCCGGCTCATGCTTCTGCTCGCGCGGATTTTCGAACAGTAGATTGTCGGCCACCAGGCTGGCGATCACTTGGACGTCCTTGCCGGCGAGCATCACGCGATCGGGCGGCGTGAGCTTGTTCTTCACGTCGACTGCCGCCCGAGTGGGGGTCAGTTTGCGATTGACGATCGCCGCGGTGACCTCGAAGAGGTTGCCTTCCCGCGGTTTGAAGCCGATTGAGTCGATCGCCACCTGCGGCATCTCGTCGGCGTGATAAAGCGTGAAAGCCATGTTGCGGTGGCATTCCTCTTCGAGCATGAACGACGGCGGCTGCCGCACCCAGCTCTTCTTGGTGCCGCCGACTTCGATCTTGCCGAACTGCGGATGGTCGACCTCGTGCCAGGGCACGAATCCGTCGGACAAGAGCAGATACTTGTCGAATTGCCGCAGATCCTCCGGCTTGCCGAAGAAACCGCCTTCCGATTTTGCGATGGAATAATCGGCGGACGTGAACAACTCGTTGGTGAAGGCGAAGATGCCCTGCATGTTGTACAGCCAATCGAACTCGCCGCCGAACACTTCATACAGCTCGGTGCTCGTCTCCATGTACTTGTAGCCCGGCAGCATCATTTCTCCCTTGCGGCCGATCTCGTTATAGACGGCCAGGTCGCGCTGGTCGCAATGCTCCGACTTTACGCCCGGCCCGCGCAAGATCATGCCGCCGGCGTTGTGGTACGATTGGGCCCCGGCGATATTCGGATGGGCCATGATGAAGTCGGCCACCATCCGGTCCTCGGCGACGGAAAACGGGTATCGATCGGCGCCGTGCTGCACGTAGTTGCGGCTGCCAACCCCAGGGCCAGTTGCGGTTGGGATCGTAATAGCCGTCGCCGTCTTCGTCGACTTTGCCGTCGCCGTCGTTGTCGAAGCCTTCGGTGTCTAACAGCGTGTATTGGCCTCGCTCGTCCGGTTTACAGGCGATCATCAGTTCCGGAAAGTCGGGATGCGGCTTCCAGCGGCCGTTGGGGTCGCGGATGCGCATTTGCGTGATGTGGCCGTCGCCGTCGAGGTCGTCCGGCTTGTCTTCGTCCACCAGGCCGTCGCGGTCGTCGTCCACCGGCCGCTGTCCGCCGCGGGGCGAGTGCGTGCTGTTCGGCCGATACATGTGGGCGTCGCGCGAGTCGGGGCTCATCATCGGCATCAGATAAAACGTGCGCTCGTCGAGCAGACCGTGTCACCAATTGGTTGCGGCCGTACGATTTCGAGCCAGGTACCAGGCCGTGTACAGCACGACTTCGGTCCCTTGGATTTCGTTGGCGTGGATGCCGCCGTCGATCCAGAAGGCCGGTTTTTCCGCCGCCGGCGGCTGTTTGGAGCTGCTGATCGTGAGAACCCACATCTCGCGCTTACCGTACGACGGGCCCAGGCTTTCCAGCCGGCACAGCTCGGGAAAGGTTTTGGCAAGCTGCTCGAGCAATTCGGTCGCCTGGGCAAAATCGTGGTAGCGATTCCACTGGGCCGCCACGCGCGGATTCGCCGGGGCGCCGATCGATTCGTACACCGGCGGTTTCTCCGCCGCCCGGCATATCGGCGCGCTCAGCGCCGCCAACAACCAGCGCCTACGCACGCAATTAAGGGGAAAGGGAGATGAGGGCACGAGAAACGGGAGATAAAAGCCAGAAAACCAGGGTACGCCGTCGTTTTGGCGTCCGAGTTCCGAATCCCGAGTTCCGAATTCCGAATGCTTTTCTCATCCCCCGTATCCCCTGCTCTCATCTCCTGATTCCCCTTCTCTACCGTGCGATGGCAATTTGGCCGTTCCAATCTCATCCGACAAGGCTCATTTCAGCTCGACCGCGATCGCGTCCGATCCGACCGACGGGCTCCAAATTTTTAGTTCGGCCTGGCGTGACTCGGCTTTGTCGGCCTGCACGAGCCATGTTCGCTCGGCCCGGCCGCCGCTGCCGGCCAGCGGATCGATCTGGGTGCGGCGGTGGCCGGTAATCAACCGGGCGCCTTGCGGCAGGACGATTTCGATTTGCAGCGGATGCTGCTCGCCGCTGGTTTGGCCCATCGCCGGCATCGTCGGCAGATAGCCCTGGTTGACGACATCGACGGTCAGACGAAACACGCCTGGGCCCAGCGGCTCGACTTTGGCGTGCTCCAGCTTCACGTTCGGCATCAACTGGCCCAACTTCACAAGAAATGTCAGATGCTTGTCAGCCAGCGCATCCAATTCGCGGGCCGGGGGATTCCAGCGCAGAAACGGGCTTAAAGCCGCCCACCTCGACTTTGCGGTCGGGAAAGTCGACATGCGGCAGTTCTTTCCAATCGACGAAACCGTCAATGCCTTCCTGGGCAAACCAGGCGAGCGCGTTGACGTCCTCGGCACCGCGCTTTTCGTCGACCGGTTTGGATGCCGGTTTGTCGACGGGCTTCTCAGCCGGTTTTTCAGCGCCGGCCGGGGCCGCATCGGTCTTGTCGGGGTCGGCTTTGCCAGCTTCAGCCTTGGGGGCGACTTTGGGAATCCACCAGGCGCGGGCCGCGAACGACCAGCGACCGAAATGAAAGTACGCCCATTGCGAAAACGATCCCTCTGCGGCGGCGGGGGCCGGCGCATCTTTGCCGCCGTGAATGGCGCGATACTGCTGCGCGACATAGTTGAAGTAGCCCGAGTCGCCGGAGAGGATCGACGTCTTGATTCGCTGGCCGTCCTCCCCCGGTTTCCAAGGTTCCAGCAGGTTGTCCTCGGGAGTGAAGCACAGCACGGCGGCAATGTTCGGGTGCGAGAAGGCGAAATCGGCCAGAGCCCGGCTTTCGACCTCCGAAACCTGGTGCGGCCCGGCACCCGGTGCGAAGTACGGGTAGCGGAAGGTGAAGTTGCGGTTGGGTGACACTCCGCCGGGCCCGTCCTCGTTGAAGGCTTCGTCGTGGTCGTCGTCGATGCCCTCGGACAGCAAGCGGTACTTGCCGTGTTCGTTGTTCTTCGCCTCGACGTCGATCAGCACGCGCGAGTCGTTGGGATGCGCGGCGAGCGGACCGCTCGCATCTTCGACTCGGAGCTGCGTGATCCAGCCGTCGCCGTTGAGATCCTGCGCCGGGTCCTCGTCGAGGGCTCCGTCGCGATCGTCGTCGGTCGGCCGCTCGTTGGTCGCGCGTTCGAAGTAAGGCTTGACGAAAAATGCCTGGCTGGCGTCCGGATTCGGTCGCGGGATGATGTAGAACGTGTAGCGCAGAAGCAACTCTTCGGCTCCGGTTTCTTTCTTCCCGGCCGCCAGAACCTGGGCCAGACGCAGGGCCAGTTCCGAGCCCACCAGGTGCGGAGCGTGAACATTGCCGACAATCAGGATGGCCGGCTTGTCCTCCGCCTTTCCACGGGCAATTTGCACCAGCCAAATTTCCCGGCCGCCGAGTGTGCGACCCAGCGACTCGACCGCGACCCGTGGGTCGTCGGATTGCTTTGGGCCGGGCGGCACCGCGGTGGCCAAGGCTTTCAGACTGGCGGACAGCGCCGCGTAATCGGCATAGCCCTCAATGGCCGGCTGGGCCATTGCCGTCTGAGGCAGAATTGCGGCCAGCGCAATGCCCAGCCCGAAGAGTGCGGGGGCAGTGCAGGGCGACCTGAATTTTTCAAGCGTCATGCGGATCGGCTACGGGACGAGAAGGGCGGGCCAGGAGGAGCTCGACGTGGACAGCGCCATGCACCTTCAGCCTAAGTTGCCCAAAGTCATGAGGCAAGGCAGCCTGAACCGACCCGTGCCGCCTCCCAATCGGCACAATCAATGCAGAGATGTGTGGATCGGGCTGGAAAATCGACGGCGACGAGCGCCGGCGGCGTTATTGCCGGGGGCAGGCCCTGGCTTGGCCTAAACTCCCATAACACGGGGAATTCTCATGCTCGACAGCCTTACCGCTCACGACTGGCTGCTGCTGACCGGCCTGGCGCTCGGTTCGCTCACCTGGTGGGTGGCATTTCGAATGGCGCGGTAGCCGGAAAGAAACCGCAAAGGCGCCAAGACGCAGAGAGGAACGAGAAGAGAGAGCAGAAAAAGAAGCGAAAAGCCCGTTTCCGTTTTCTGAGCGCCCCTCGGTCAGGTATTGTGCAATCGAGCGCCTTCGGCGGAACGTAATGAGGTCTGTCTTTGTCGTAGTGTGTTTTTTTCCTCTCTGCGTCTTTGCGACTTTGCGGTTACCTTCCGTTTACCCTAGTGCTTAGAACTCGGCGCTGCCCGGTGTGCGCGGGAAAGGGATCACGTCGCGGATGTTCGTCATGCCGCTGATGAATTGGATGGCCCGCTCCAGCCCCAAACCAAAGCCCGAGTGCGGCACCGTGCCGTAGCGTCGCAAGTCCAAATACCACCAGTAATGCTGCGGGTCGAGCTTCTGCTCTTTCATCCGCTCTTCGATCACGTCCAGCCGTTCCTCGCGCTGGCTGCCGCCGATGATCTCACCGACGTTGGGCACGAGAATGTCCATCGCCCGGACCGTTTTGCCGTCGTCGTTGACGCGCATATAGAAGGGCTTGATGGTGCGGGGATAGTCGAACAGGATCACCGGCCGCTGGAAATGGGTTTCGGTCAGATAGCGTTCGTGTTCGGCCTGGAGGTCGCTGCCCCAGGCGACGGGATAGTCGAATTTGTGGCCCGACTTTTCCAGGATGGCAACGGCCTCGGTGTACGGGAGTTGGACAAACTGCTGGTTGACGACCTTTTCGAGCATGGCCAGCAGGTTGGGGTCGATGTGCGTATTGAGGAATTGCATGTCCTCGGCCGAGCGCGCGAGCGCGTCGCGGACGATCCGTTTGAGAAACGCCTCGGCCAATTGCATGTTATCGGCCAATTCAAAGAACGCCATTTCCGGCTCGACCATCCAGAACTCGGCCAGGTGTCGCGAGGTGTTGGAGTTTTCGGCCCGAAACGTCGGTCCAAAGGTGTACACCTTGCCCAGCGAGCAGGCGAAGATTTCGGCTTCGAGCTGGCCGCTGACGGTCAGGAAGGCGGGCCGGGCGAAAAAATCCTGCCCGTAGTCGACCGAGCCGTCCTGCTTGGGCACCTTGGCCAGGTCGAGCGTGGTGACTTTGAACATCTCGCCGGCCCCCTCGCAGTCGCTGGCGGTGATGATCGGCGTGTGGACGTAGAGGAAATCTTGCTCCTGGAAAAAATCGTGGATCGAGCGGCTGACGCAGTTGCGCAGCCGGGCGATCGCGCCGAAGGTGTTGGTCCGCGGCCGCAGGTGGGCCAGCGTACGCAGGAACTCGAACGAATGCCGTTTCTTCTGCAACGCGTACGTTTCTGGATCGGCCAGGCCATGCACGACAATCGACTCTGCCTGCACCTCGGTCGCCTGCCCCTTGGCTGGCGAAGCCCGCAATTCGCCTTCGACGGTCACGGAGCAGCCGGCGCCCAGGTGCTTGACGTCGGTTTCGTAATTCGCGAGCTGCGCGTCGGCGATGATCTGGATATTGGCCTGGCACGAACCATCGTTGAGTTCCAGGAAGCTGAATCCGCCCTTCGAGTCCCGTCGAGTGCGGACCCAGGCCCGGATCCGGACTTTTTTTCCGGCCGACTCCGGCAGCCGTGCCTGTCGAACGCTGAGTGTTTCCATGCTGCTCATAGCTCCGTCGTTTGCAGTGCGCGAGACGCTCGCCGAGTACAACCGGCCAAAGCGCCGGCGGTCGAGTGCCAAGAACCTGCCATGCTACCAATTGTCGAAAATCGCGGTAGTCCATCCCACGGCAAGTCGTGCTGTCGGCGAGGCATGCGCCGCCGAGCGGTATTTCGCAGTGGATTGGATTTCCCGCCTCATTGCTTTGCGTTATGGTGGAATGCAGAAGCCGATATCTTTGGCGGCCGGCTGATCGCTTAACGCTGCGTACAACACGATGGTCGTTCGCATATCCATTCGCGCTCGGTCGCTCGCGATCGGGCCCTGTCGACCGCCGGAGAGCCCGGGCCGACGATCGCGACACGGTTTTACCCTCGTCGAATTGCTCGTCGTGATCGCGATCATCGGCATCCTGATCGCATTCTTATTGCCCGCCGTCCAGGCCGCGCGGGAGGCTGCCCGCTGCGCACAATGCACGAGCAATCTTCGGCAGTTGGGCATCGCCGTTTACAACTACGCGGACGCCAACCGAATGTATCCCCCCGGCTCGCAAGGCTTCGACACATTCGGGGCGACGGGCAATGTGGAGCTGTTCGACGCCGGCTATTCCGTCGGTCCATCGTGGGCGGTGCTCGTGATGCCGTTTATCGAAGAGCAGGTGATCTACAGTCAGCTCAACTTCCAAAATCCAATTGCATTTCGCGCTCAAGGCGGCGCAAACATGGGCATCTTGTCGTTTTTGACGCCGCCCACGTTGATTTGCCCTTCCAACCCGATGCCCACCCTGACCAACGTCTACTACGGTTATCCCCACATGATGCAAAGCCAATACGCGGCGATCGCCGGAGCGAGCATCGACCCGGGTCGCACCCCACCCCGCATGCACTTCGGCGGTTACGGAATCACGGCGTTTAACGGAGTGATGTTCATCAATGCGACCATTCGCGCTAAGGACATCAGCGACGGCACGAGCCACGTGCTGCTGCTCGGCGAGCAAACCGATTGGGCCTTCGACGGCTTTGGCGTGCCAAACACTTGCCGCTCGAGCGGCGTCGGCCAATCGATTTGGGAAGGGGACTGGTGGACCGGCCAGACGATTTCGCAGGGCTTCGACCACTGCTACAACACCAATACGATTTGCGTCAACATTGGCACTCGCGTCTGTACGCTGGCCCTGCAAGGCTGGCCGCAGCCCAACAATGAATATGGCTCGCACTGGACCGGTTCGCCGCTACGCTCCCCCCACGGCGACGGCGGCACGAATGTTCTGCTGGCGGATGGCTCGGTACACTATTTCGAGGTGGGCATGGACTTGACGGTGACTCAACTGTTGGCGATTCGCGATTCGGCCCAAGTCAAGGGCGCCACGCCGTAGGGTACGGGCATGCCACGCCATCGTCCGAACAACCTTTTGCGGTTGGGCCTGGTCCAAGTGGCCGTCCTGTCGGCCGTCCTGGCCGGTTGCGGTCAGCGATTCGAGATGGGCCAGGTTTCCGGCCATGTCACCTATCGCGGTCAGCCGCTGCCGGAAGGCACCGTCATGTTCGTGCCGCAAGTTGGGCTAGGAGCAGCCGGCGGAATTCATCCGGACGGATCATACCGGGTCTTGACCAAGCGCCCATTCGACGGCGCAACCGTGGGCAAACACAAAGTATGCGTGATGCCACCGTTTCAGCCGCAAGCGGCCGGGTATCCGGCCTTCGATCGCAAATATCAGAACGCGGAAACGAGTGGCTTCGTGTTCGAAGTCAAAGCGGGCGTGAACGTGTTCGACATTGACCTGGCGGAATAAGGCTACCGGCTCTTCGCCTGGGCCGACTCAGGTGCCGCCTTGGCCAGCACTTCCGCAGCAGTCAAACCGTCGAGCTGCCGGTAGCGGGCCGCCAGAGAACCGGGCACGCGTCCCGGGACCGGTTTGTCTCCAGGGTCGAGCGGGGCGATGAACTTGCCGCAGCTCTCGAAGAAGCTGCGTTTATCGTTGTTGCTCATCCGGGCGGTGATCCGCTCGAGCGACGATTCCAGCGCCGCATCGCTCGAGGTGTCGATCCGCGCCGGTCCTCCGCAGCCAATCAGGGCTACCACGCCCAAGATGACGGCCACGAGCCCTTTGCGAACTGCCGCGGGCGATTTTGGCTTCACGGACCGAGTCCTCGGTTTGGGGCGGCAGCTCCGACCAGCACGCGCTGCGTCAATGCGCCCCATGCGCGAGCCAGCGCTCGGCGTCGAGCGCCGCGGCGCAGCCCGAACCGGCCGCAGTGATGGCTTGTTTGTAATAGTCGTCGGCCACGTCGCCGGCGGCAAACACGCCCTCGACGCTGGTGTTGGTGCGGAATGGCACCGTCCACTTGATGTATTTCTTGGGAGTCAGCTCGATTTGACCCTCGACGATCGCGGTGTTGGGCGTATGGCCGATAGCCAGGAACAGTCCCGTCGCCGGCAATTCGCGCGATTTGCCGTCGACCGTGCTGGCCAGCCGGACGCCGGTGACGCCCAGCTTGTCGCTGCCCAGGACTTCCTGGAGTTCGTGATTCCAGACCATTTCGATTTTCGGATTGGCCAGGGCCCGTTCGGCCATGATCTTCGAGGCGCGCAGTTGATCGCGGCGATGGACGATCCACACGCAACTGGCGAACTTGGTCAGGTATGTGGCTTCTTCGACCGCGGAATCTCCGCCGCCGACCACCACCAGGTCACGGTTGCGAAACCGCGGGAGCGCGCCGTCGCAAACTGCGCAGGCGCTGACGCCGCGGTTCTTGAAGGCCTCTTCCGACGGCAGGCCGAGATAATTCGCCCGGGCACCGGTGGCAATAATGACCGCCTGCGCAGCACGGACTCGCCGTCGGACGGTTTCAGCCGGAAAGGGCGGACTTTGAAATCGACCTCGACGATGTCATCCGTAATGATCCGCGTGCCGAAGTTCCTGGCCTGCTGCCGCATCAATTCCATCAGCTCCGGGCCGCTCACTCCTTCGCGCTGGTGCGGGGCCATCATGCGCCTCACCTCCGGCGGGAAGGCGTCGTCCAGATAGCCTTCCAGGTTGCCGGCCGGAAAACCGGGATAGTTTTCCACCTCGGTCGTGAGGTTCAACTGGCCCAAGGGCAAGGTGCCGGCCAGGCGATTCGGCTCGGTCACGGCGCCTTGAAAGACCAGCGGCGCCAGTTCGGCACGGGCCGCATAGATGGCCGCTGTCCAGGCAGCCGGTCCGCTGCCCACAATCACGACTTTTTCCGTTGCCAAGAGCGATTTCCTTCAAAGCCTGCATTGACCCGGTCGCGCGAAGTGGCGCGATGAAGCGAAGATTATAGCGCCTGGCGAGCGCGAGTCCATGCCCCCCGCGGTCACGGACAGCGCAACGCCGGTCTCAACGTCAGGTTAAGAATGGAACGGGATATGGGAATGTCTGGGGATACGAGGGATGGACGAGAGCGAGGCATTCGTGGTCAGTCGGCGAGGGCAATGGAATGGCCGGCTCATCACGGCGGCTGGGGCACCAACCACGATCAGCGGGCCAGTGCAGCAACGGCCGTCGCCAGCCAACCCACGGACAACAATGCGAAATATACGCCGAAAAGATACGTTGGCATTGGTATGCGGCTGGGCTGGCTCGCTTTGGCCCCCCGGCCGTTTCGGTCGGTCGCTGGCGGCAATCGCCGTGCAATCCAGAATACGTCAAATGCCACCAGGCCACTGACAAACGACGCCGTCAATGACGCCATCCTCGAGCCGGGTCTGCCCGCGGCAGCCCGATCGCGATGATCGCTGCTGTGACGCACAGCATTAGTCGACGCAGGCTGAATTGCACGGAACCGCCCTTCTAATCCCTATCTTTTGGTCACCGTATCCTGTGGTCTTGATCCGTCCCAGTTTCCTTGCCGGCTCACTTCTTCGCCGGTTTGGCCGGTGCCGGAGCGATTTCCGACTCGACCAACACGGCCTTTCGGCCTTTGAACGCGCAAGGTCGGGCAACATACTTCACCACGCCTTCCAGGCTCACCGCCACCGGACTGTGGACGTCCTTGTCGGTGGTAATCAGGTCGCCGACGCGCAGGCCGATCAAGTCCCCGGTCGTGATCTTGGTGTCGGCCAAATGGGCGACCAATTCCACGACCGCACCCTTGAGATTCGTGCTGATCTGCTTGATCGTCTCTTCCGAAGCTTGCCGGCGGCCGTAGCTGATCCAGCTATTCGACGACAGCTTGCCGCCGATCCGCTCGATCGAATTGAAGGGAATGCACAGGTTCATCATGCCCCGCAGGTCGCCGATCGTCAGTTCGAAGCTGATCAGCACGACGACTTCGTTGGGCGGCACGATCTGCACCAATTGCGGGTTGCTTTCGACACGCTCGACCTTCAGGTCCAGTTCGATCACGTTGTGCCAGGCGTGGTGCATTTCCTGCAAGAACAAGTGGGTGATCCGCGAGACCAGCCGCAGCTCGATCTCGGTGAGCGGTCGACGGGCGAGCGGGCGCTCTCTCGGCCGCCGCCGAGCAGCCGGTCAATGATCGGATAAAGGATCGACGGATTGATGTCGAGGATCAGGTTGCCTTCGAGCGGCGCCGCCCGCAGCAGGTTGAAACAGGTGGGGTTTTCCAGGCTAAATACGAACTCGCTATACGTGAGCTGGTCGACGCTGGTCAGCTTGACCTCGACGATGCTCCGCAGCAGGGCTGAGAGGGCCGCGCCGAAATTGCGGCCAAAGCCCTCGTGCAGGGTTTGCAAGGCGCGCATCTGCTCCTTGCCCACGCGTTCCGGCCGCTTGAAATCGTAAGCCACGACCTTTTCGCGCGGCTTGGGCGAAGGCGTGGCAGCCATGCGGCGCGAAGCGGCCGCGGGCAGCTCGCTGCGCGGCTCGCCGAGCGAACCCGATTCCATCGCGCTCAGCAGGCTTTCGACTTCCGCCTGGCTTAAAACATCTCCAGCCACGATTGCCTCCATGCGACGCGCGGCTGATGCGCGAAAGTTATTGACGAATGTGGCCGTCTCCGTACACCACGTATTTGTAGCTGGTCAGCTCCTTGACTCCGCAAGGCCCACGGGCGTGGAATTTGTCGGTGCTGATGCCGATTTCGGCCCCCAGGCCGAACTCGCCGCCGTCGTTGAACCGCGTGCTGGCATTGACCATCACGGCCGAGCTGTCGACCAAGGCCGTAAATCGGCGAGCGGCGTCCAGATCGGACGTGACGATCGCCTCGGTGTGCTGCGAGCTGTAATGGTTGATGTGCTCGATCGCTTCGTCGAGCGAATCGACGACTCGGATCGAGATCACGGGGCCCAGGTATTCGGCGTAGAAGTCTTCTTCGCTGGCTGGCGTCGCTTGCGGCAGCAGTTGCCGGGTGCGCTCGTCGCCGCGGATTTCCACGCCGCGCTCGACGAGCGCCTGGCCGATGCGCGGCAGGAATCGCCCGGCCACGGCGCTGTGCACGACGAGCGATTCGGCCGCGTTGCAAACTCCCATCCGCTGGCACTTGGAGTTGATCGAAATCCGCTCGGCCATTGGCAAATCGGCCGCGCGATCGACGTAGACATGACAATTGCCGGCAAAGTGCTTCATCACCGGCATTTTCGCTTCGGCCACGACGCGGCGGATCAGTCCCTCGCCGCCGCGCGGGATGGCTACGCTAATGTATTGGCTGAGGGCCAGGAACTGGCCGACGGCCTGCGCGGTCGGTCGTGCTCACCAGTTGCACGGCATCTTCCGGCAAATCGACCTCTCGGGCGGCGGCAGCCAGCAGGTCGGCGATGGCGCGATTGGAATGGGCCGCTTCTTTGCCGCCCCGCAGGATGATCGCGTTGCCGCTCTTGACGGCAATGGCCGCGGCGTCGGACGTCACGTTGGGCCGCGATTCGTAGATGAAAAAGATCACGCCCAATGGCACTCGGACCTTACGCACTTCCAGCCCGTTGGGCCGGACCGTCGATTCGATCACCTCGCCGATCGGATCGCTCTGCGCCGCCACCATTTCGAGCGACGCGGCCATCGATTCGACGACCTTGGCGGAAAGCCGCAGTCGATCGATCTGCGCCGGACTGAGCCCGAATTGAGGCGCGGCGGCCACGTCGAGATCGTTCGCTTGCTCAAGCGACGAGCTGTTCTCGCGGAGCAATCTGGCTGCGGCTTGCAGCCAGGCGTTCTTGCGCGCCCGCCGATCGAGGCCAGCCGTGCGGATGCCCTTTTGGCACGCTCGGCCACGTCGAGACAATAGGCCGTCAGATCGTTTCGTTCAGCGACGGCCATGGAGAATCGCAACCCGAGATTGAAAAAGGACTTAGCCGGCAAATGCCACGGTTCGCAATGCGGCGGCCCAACCGGCTATCAGAAGTATCGTGCAAACGGAAAAATGGGTCAACGGCGATGCGCGAGCGGTATCGGGGCGACAATTCGGGCCATCCTGTTGAAAGAGACTCCGCGCGAGCGCAACTGCACTTGGCTACTCGTGTTGCGGGGCTAGGGCACTTGTGCCCGGTCCCCTACAATGATGGCAGTCGCCCCCTCTCTGCAACACGGTCCACGGCCCCGGCCCTCCTACGAAAGAGAACCAATATGCACTGCAAGTTCGCTGTGCTGGCAATCGTCGCCGCTTTAGTTCTGCCTGCCCGGGCCGAAGAACCGGCCCAATGGGCCCACGCACACAACGATGAACTGGTCACGCTTTACCGGCATTTTCACGCGCATCCCGAGCTGTCCTTTCAGGAGAAAGAAACGGCTGCCCGGGTCGCTCAGGAATGGAAATCAGCCGGTTATGACGTCACCACGGGGATTGGCGGGACGGGCGTCGTGGCGATTCTGAAAAACGGTCCCGGACCAACCTTGATGCTCCGCACCGACCTGGACGCGTTGCCGGTGACCGAAAACACGAACCTGGTCTATGCCTCGAAGGTCCGGGTCAAGCAGCCCGACGGCACTGAGTCGGGCGTGATGCACGCCTGCGGCCACGATATCCACATCACCAATCTGATCGGCGTTGGCCGATATCTGGCCGCCAATAAGGACCGCTGGTCGGGCACTTTGATGCTCATCGGCCAGCCGGCGGAGGAAGTCGGCAACGGCGCCAAAAGATGCTTGCCGACGGCCTGTTCGAGAAGTTTCCCAAGCCCGATTATGCCCTGGCCCTGCACGTCGACAGCAGCTTGCCGACGGGCAAGGTGGGCTATCGCGCCGGCTACGCCCAGGCCAACGTCGACAGCATCGACATCACGCTGCACGGCCGCGGCGGGCACGGCGCCGCTCCCCACACGACGATCGATCCGGTGGTGATGGCCGCGCAGCTGGTTTTGGACCTGCAAACGCTCGTCAGCCGCGAGACCAACCCGATCGAGCCCGCGGTGGTCACGGTCGGATCGATTCATGCCGGCACCAAGCACAACATCATCGCCGACGATTGCAAGCTGCAGCTCACCGTGCGGAGTTACTCCGACAAGGTCCGCGAGCATCTGCTCGAAGGCATTCAGGCAAGGCCAAGGCCGTCGCGGCCGGGGCCGGCGCACCGGAGCCAGAGATCAAGATGCTGGGCGATTTTACGCCGGCGGTCTACAACGACGACAAACTGGTCGAGCGGCTCGTGCCCGTCTGGCAGAAACTGTTGGGCGCGGAAAACGTCGTGCAAAAAGATCCGACCATGGGGAGCGAGGATTTCAGCTTCTATCAAAAGGCGGGAGCCGCGGTGCTGATGTTCCGCCTGGGCTCGGTCGAACCGAAACGGCTGGCCGGTTTGACTCGTGGCGGCATGGAGCCGCCGTCCCTGCATTCAGCGATTTATTATCCCGACGCCGATCTGGCGCTTGACGTTGGCGTGGCGGTGATGGCCGCCGCGGCGATCGAACTGCTGCCGCCGGCCCAAGGCAAGTGACCTCCGAGGAAACTGTCGAACAGGCCAGCGATGGATGAACTGTGGCGGACTTTTCGCCTGCAACGTGCCGGGCTGGCCTGGCTGGTTGCCTATTTGGCCGCGATGGTGCTGATCGTCGCCCTGGTGTTTCACGTGCGCACTCGCGTCATGCAGAGTCTCGGCACGCCGGAAGCGCGGGCCGAATGGGACGAGTGGCGCCGCGCGGCCGCCGAACAGTCGCAAAGCGGACCGGTTCGCCGTGCCAAAGCGCAGAGCCCGGAGCCGCCGACGTTGGTGCTGCTGCGCGACTATTTCGGCATCATGCTTACGGCCGCGATCGTGTTCAGCTCGCTGTTGTTTGCCACCGCGATGATTGCCCTGCGCGGAGCGTATGGGGCCGGCCGCAAACCGCCGCGGATCGTCCATCGCCAACCGTGGAACAGCTGATCCGGGCAACACGCGGGCCGTTATCGCGTCAAGCCCACCGGCGGCGCCCGGTGGGGGCGCCTCCTAAATCGCCAGGCCCTAATCAGGCCAATCGTAGCGGCGACCAGGAGACATCGACCCGGGTGTGCAGGCGCAGGCCAGTTCCAAGTATTTGTTGTGGCCTTCGACGAGCACGGCAGCAACGTTGCGCAGCGAAATTTGCTCGCGCTCGAAGCAGACCGAAAGGTGCGAATCGACGGTGCTGACGACCGTGGCGGCCTCCTGGAGATCTTCGGCAAACAGCCGGCGCAGAGCCGTTGTGTCGGCGTAGCTGGGGGCAAACACGAAGAGGCGTTCGGTCGCTGCTTCGGCCGAGAGCAACGGATCGGCCGCGCTGAGCATGCCGCGCATAGGATCCCGGGCCGCCGACGACTTCCCGGTTAGATCGAGCAGCAGCCGGGTAACGTCGATCTGTTGCAACGACTTCAAGATTTCGGCCTGGGCGGTCATTCGCAACTGGCGGGTGAGCTCCCGCAGGACTTGGCCGGCCGACTCCGCCCCGTCGCTTGCGCGCCGTTGCCGCAGGAAAAACGAGCCGGGAAAATCGTTCGCCAGTGGGGTTGCCAGTTCCGCCACGCGCTCGTGGAGAAACGATTGAACGGCTGAATGCAGGGCAAACAGGGGGGCTTCCTGGCACGATCCGCCACCGACGCGCTCTTGCAATTCCCGAATTGCCGGGGCGCTGTCTCGCAGTGTCCGCAGCGCAGCGGTCAGCCTGCCCAGTTCCGCGCTGAAGCCTACCGACAACAAGTCGAAGTTGACCGCACCCTGCTGACTGCCGTTTGGTGACGATCCGTGCTCGAGATGCTCTCCGTCAGCGCGGCCGCGATATCTCGGACAAAACGCCGGTCTGCGCTGGGCCCGAGCGCCAGCTCGACCAGGCGTTTGACTTTTTCCGTCAATTCGTCGGCGTTGCCGGTGGCGACATTGCGCTCGACGGAACCCGGCCGCGCGGCAGTTCCCAGCCATTTGTCGGCGACGGCCTGGCAGAGCCGGGCGATATAGCCGTCGACGACGTCGCTGGGCAAGTTGTCCGCCGTGTACACTCCGAAGGTGCGGATGGTCGTTTCTCCGGCCAGGCCAAGCCCGTCCGCGCCCGGCGTGGCGTGCAGGCGGTCGAGCAGCGTTCCGGCCTGCGTCGCCAGACGATGGTACAAGTAATCCGCGACGCGCTCCGACCGGCCCTGGAACTCGACGCTGCTCAGGCGGTCTCCCAAGTGCGCGACCAACGTTTCGTCAAACGTCGGCAGAATGCTGGGAACCGCGGAAATCCCCAGCGATTCGTCGCCCGGGTAGCCGCCTCCCGGGCGGTTGAAATGGGCCAATTCCGTCAGGCAGGCCAGCGAATTGGCAATGGCCAGCTCACGCGACGCCGGATCGTTCTCCGTCGCGTGCAGCAGCAGGCCGCGCAATTCGTATTCGGCCAGCCCGATCTCGGCCGCGAGTTGCGCACCGCATAGGCGATGTCCAGGACCATGCCGCTGCCGGTGCCGCCGCTGATCGAGGCCACCAGAACGATCACCGGTCGGTTCGCGAACCGAACTCCGACCGCCGCCGCACTGCCAGCCAGCGACTCCGATGCCGCGAATGCTTGCAGCTCGCTACGCAGACGGTCCATGACCGGCTGGGCGTTGTCCACCAGTGCCAGACGCCCCAGGGGCCGGCAACCTGAGGTTCGCGGGATGCGGGGAATGTTGTACAGCCACCTGCGGCTCAGCCACTTGAGCACTTGCGGCGCTTCGGTGCGATATTCCTGCGTGGTTCGCAGGCTGATGAGCAATGTATCGTCCGCCATCTTCTCGCCTGGCACCGTTTGAGTGCTCGCTCTTTGCAGAGCTGCGGGATCGGTATCGATCGACAGCATTGCCCAGGCCGGTACCGCGGCGGGGGCCGCGAAGCGGCTGGTGAGCCGCTGCGCAATCCTGCGCACGACATGCGTCGCCGCGCCCCCCAAAGCCACAAACAACGTGGGCCGCGGCTCCCACTCGACCCGTTCGAACTCCACGGCCGGCAGTCGATTTGCGGCCCGCGAGACTTCCCCGCCCCGCGCCGCATGGCGCATGAGCGGCTCGCCGCCGATCACCAACGTCATGTCATCGACGGCCGGCGACGACCTGTGCTCGGCCACCGGCGGGTTCCACGTCGGCCGGTAGGCCTGGTCCGCGGAAACCGCGCTGGTGCTGCAATTGAACCGGGCGACCTGGACGTCGGCCGCGGCCGGCACACCGTCCGGCCGGTCGCGGTGCGTGTCTGGAGTCCGGCACGTCTCGGGAGCCGCGCCGGCCAACAGGCTGTCGATGAATGCGCGGCAACTGGGAAAGCGGTCTTCTGGTTTCTTGGACAGTGCGCGGCGCACAACGGCCTGTTCGGCCGGATCGAGCAGGTCCAGCTTGGGCTTCGCGCCTAGCAAATGCTGGGCGGCGCACTGGGCGGGGCTCTTGGCGTCGAACGGCGGTTGTCCGGTCAATAATTCGGCGTACACGACCGCCAGGCTGAATTGGTCGCTGAATTTCGTGGGTCGCCCCTCGAAGACTTCCGGCGCGGCATAGCGCGGCGTCATTCCTTCGAGCATCGAGGCGTCGCACTCCGTCAGATTGCGAACCAACCCGAAGTCTCCGACCTTGAGGCGACCGCCGACGAGCAGCAGGTTTTCGGCCTTGACGTCCAGATGCTGGAGCGATTGCGAAGAGTTCAGATAATCGAGCGCGTCGGCGGCGTCGTGCAGATGACTGAGGAGCTCGTCGCGCGAGATTCCCGGCAGGCCGGCCGCCTGGCAATCCAGGAACCGCTGCTTGAGCGACATGTCGGCCAGCTCGGTGACGATGATTAGCCGGCCGTCGACGATTTCGATGCGCTCGAGCGACAACAGGAAGGGATGCCGAAGCTGCTTGACGAATTCCAGCGCCTTCGAGCTCGCGCAAAGCGCGGATTTCATTGTGGTGGCCGTACACGATCTTGACGGCCTTGTTCAATCCGCCAGGCACCTCGGCGCGCCAAACTTCGCCATAGGCGCCGGCGCCGATGCGATCAAGCAGCACGTAACCGAGAATAGGCTGTGTCGCCTTGAGCGGCAACCGTGGACATCACTCACCAACCTCTGCCAGAATCGACGAAACTACCAACAGGACGACGACGGGACCCGTGGTCGCTTCATTTGCGGGCTTCGACGGCCGTGAAATAACTGCGAACCGCCAGGTCGAAATAATCGTTCGTCATTTCCAAGGGAACCTCCCGATAGGCGCAATAATTGCGAAGCTGAGACAGCAAGTCTCGGGGATGGCAGCGACGCAGCGACCGGCCCGCGCCGCGATAATGCGTTTGCAAGAGATGCTCCACCGCCTCGCGCCGGTACTCGATGTTGTTCTCGGCAGCGTAGTGCGTGAACAGGCGGTGAAATTCGTCTTCCAGCGGATCTTCGACGTGGATCTTATACGGAATCCGGCGAAGGAACGCCTCGTCGGCCAGTTCCGAGGGCTCCAAGTTCGTCGAGAAAATAATCAGTTGCTCGAACGGTACCCGGATGCGCTTGCCATTGGCCAAGGTGAGAAAGTCATGGCGGTTTTCCAGCGGAATGATCCATCGATTGAGCAGCTCGTGCGGCTCGATCCGCTGCCGCCCGAAGTCGTCGACCAGAAGGCAACCGCAATTGCTCTTCAGTTGCAGCGGTGCCTCGCTTACGTGGAATTGCGGGTCGTGACGGATTTCCAGGCTCTCCATCGTCATTTCGCCGCCCACGATCACCGTCGGCCGGCGGATCCGCACCCAGCGCCGGTCGTGCGAAATGACGGTCTTGTCGCTGCCGGCCTGCGCGCTCACGCTGTCGTGATAGGCCGGATCGAACAACCGGATGATCTGGCCGTCTTCGACGATGCAGTGCGGGATCCAAATGTTCTGACCAAAGCAGGAGGTCATGCACCGGGCCAACGTCGACTTGCCGTTGCCGGGCGATCCATAGAGGAACAGGCCGGCGCCGCTGTTGATCGCCGGCCCCATTGCGTCGAGCATGCCGGCGGGGACCGAGACGTTGGAAAACGCGCGCTCCAGGTCGCGCCGCTTGGGGACTTCGCCGCGAATGGACTGGGCTTCGCAGGAGAGCACGTAATCCGCCAGGGGCACGGGAGCCGGTCCGACATAGGAGCAGGCCTGCTGCAGCGTATGAGCGTAGGCGCGGCCTTGCTCGGTCAAGCGATAGAGATAATCGCTCAGCGGAGCCGAGCCGATGTGCACCAGTACCTGCCGCGTCCGCAGCGCGTCGAAAACCGATTGCAGCACGCCCAGCGACAGGCCGAGTTGACGCGGCACCTGATGACCCGAAGCTCGCGCCGGCGGCTGCAATCTGCTTGCAGATCAGGGCCTCCAGCATCGAGACCGGCAACCCGGTCTCTGTCGATGATTTTCGGGCACCCGCGGAACGTACGAGTCGTTGCCCAATAGGGCCGCGAGGACGCCCCCTTCCTCGTGCGACCAGTTCGTGGGGCAGGTGGTGCTCATGATTGCGTTCCTTCCAATCGGTAACTGCCGGCGACGCCGCGTCGATATAGTGTCCGATCTGCTCGGGGTGCCCGAAGTGAAATCCCTGAGCCAAATCGAATCCCAGTTCCGGCACACCGCCGCCTCGCCCGGCGACTCGACGCCTTCGGCCAGCGAGGCGATCCCCAGTGACCGTACCACTCGGACCAGCGATTCCAGCAACGTTTGCCGGCTGGCCGGCGCCCGTCGATGCCTTGGACGAAGGCCATGTCGAATTTGATGAAATCCGGCGGCACCTCGACCAGTTCCAACAGGCGGGATTGCCCGGCGCCGAAATCGTCGTAAGCGATGCCCGACTTGCAACTCCATGAGCCGGCCCGCAATTCGCCGATGGCCGCCGGGCTGGTGACCGCCGCTTCGTGAATTTCGAGCGTGAATTGGTACGCTTTCGGATACAGATCGCGCAACTGCGGATCGATCCACGCAGTTGCGGCGTGCCCAACTCTGTGGGATGCGTGTTCAAGAACAGGTTCGGCATGCCCGGCAAGTTGCATCGGCCCAGCCGGCCCCCGCCGACCGGAACAGCTCGCTGACTTCCTGCTCCAGGTCGAACATCCCTGCGATGTCGAAAATGGCCTTTGGGTTTTGCAAGCCGAACAGCCGGCTGCGGCCCAGGACCTCGAACCCGAACAATCGAGTTATCGGGCAGCGAAAGAATCGGTTGGAAGTGCGGCACGACTTCGCGATCGACCAACAGCCGGTCCAGCTGCAAGCAGCAGCATCGCGCCCGGATCGCAACTGCGCCGTGCCCATCGTGCGCCGGCATCGACACCTGATGCTCGAATTGCACGCGAAAGACTTGCGAAGCGAATTGGATCATGTCGCCGTCGTTCAACCGCGATTCGCCGGTCGACCCGCTTGCCGTTGACGTAGGTGCCGTTGGTGCTGCCGATATCGCGGACCCAAACGAGCCGCCCTGTTCGTAGATTTCGGCGTGAATTTCGAGATTTGCGGAATCGGCAGGCACAGCGTCATGCCCGGCTTGCGCCCGACCTGAAACGGCAACGGAGTGATCGGCAACCGCTGGAGGGGTCCGGCGTCGCCGACCTTGCCCAGAAGCATCCACTTTGCCAGTGCCGGACTTCTTTCCTTGATCAACATGTTATGCGAGCGCCGAAGGTAGGGCAACGACCGATCCCACCGCCATGCGATACGCTTTCCCGCTTGGCAAGAATAGAACGCGAATGACCTCGATGGCGGACGGTGGCAACTCGAGAATCGGCTATGCCGGTTATAGCGCCCCTGTGGGCCGTTCCCGCTGGCCCGGCGACTGCCGCAGGACGGAGGATTTTCCGTACGTGCCCGGCCCCCCGGCGTTTCCCACTGCGGAAGCTGTCCAGTGGCCCTTGGCACGCCGCTCTGCGGATCGGCGCATCTGCTTTGGGCAATCGCAACTTGTGACTCAGATTGCACGGCCGATCGCACCGCCGGCCACTGGCTTTTGGGTCAATCGCTGCGTATTGTTTTGCGGCAATCCGACCGTCGGCGGTCGGGCTGACGGAAGTTCCCCGGGCACAATCGGCTCAAGACGTCGGCATGGCAGGGCCGCAGGTTCGGTCGCTCGGGGAGTAAGAATCAGAGGTGCAGGCTGAGGAATCGTGCTGGGCGCTTTTTGCCGCTCCCATGCCGGCAACCGGCGGATTGCCGCCGAAAATGCCCGTGCCAGCACGAACGCGGAGTGATCGGCTTGAGTTTTTTTCGCAGAGTGTTTCCATTTGCGGCCGATTCCGGCTACAATGACGGCAGAATTGGGCCGGCGAAGCGCTCTCGCCGGCAACCCGTCGCTACGTTCTGTGGCGTGCCGCGAGCAGCTTGGCATTATTTCCAAATCCCATCTCAGTTGTCGATCTGACAGAGTTGCAACACTACCCGACGCACGATCGTCCGCGGTGCGGCACCGTTGGCAGTCCGTCGGGTTGCCACGGAGGGTGTGACGTATCTGGCGTTCGAACCTCGGCCGCATGCTCGAGTGGCGGCGCAAGGCTGGGATACTTTTATTTCAAGTAGAGGATTCAATGGTCAAACTTCTCAGTCCGACCAATGGCCAGCCGGCAAGCTCGTTCGACCGTCGCGCCGAGTCGAAGCCCGCGGCCGTGCCCGAAGCTTTGATCAAGGATGTCGTCAAGCTTTGCAAGCTGCTGGCGGATGAGACCCGGATGCGGATCCTGTATTACCTGACCCAGTCGCACGAGTTGCACGTGCGAGCCCTGTGCGAATTGCTGGGCGAAAGCCAACCGGCAGTCAGTCATCACCTGGCCTTGATGCGGGTGGCCGGCCTGATCGACCGGCGGCGCGAGGGCAAGCACAACTTCTACTATCTCCAGACCGACCGCTTCACACGGCTGTTGGACGTGTTCTTCGCCACCATGCCGGAAGGGAATCGCCGGGTTCGATTCGAAGACTACGTGCTCAGCCTGTGCCCGCCTGACCAGTGCGCGTTGGCGAGATCCAATGGCCGGCTGCCGGTCGGGCCTGCGGGCCGCTTCGCAAATCAGCCGCAGGCACGGTTTCTTACTGCCCTGATGAACCGCCGTCGGCAGCTTGCTCGCGCCCTCGTCCAGCAGTTCGGCCACCAGCTGGTCGACCTGCTGGTAGGTAAAGGCATCGGCTTCGCGCTGGGCCTGTTCGTTGTCGAACCGCTTGCGCAGCCTGGCCGCTCTGGTCGTAAACGAACACGGCCGGCACCGACGAGAGTTGCAACTTGCGGTACAGCACGTCCGATTCTTCGCTCGACAGCACGTTTTCGAACGTGGCCCGCTGGCGCTCGAGAAACTTCCGCACGCGCGGCGCCTGCTCCTCGGGCGTGCCGATCCCCTCGTAGTCGAAACTCAATGAGATGCACGCCAGCCGCCCGGCGCCGTACCTGGCCTGCAACTCGACCAGCTTGGGAAACTCCTTGACGCACGTGGCGCACGACGTGCTCCAGGCATCCATCACCACCACCTGCCCACGATGGCTGGCGATCAACCGCTCGATGCCGGCGAAATCGAGGATCGCCAGATCGACTGCTTCGCCGCTGGCGGAGTGGGTCGATGTTTCTGGCGCCGTGGCCAAATCGACCGCGGACGAATCTCCGCCCGGCCGCTGACAGCCGCACAGCACGACGAGGATTGCAATCGTGGCGAGCCCTGTGCGCATGGTGGTCCTTTTTCGTCAAGAAGTCTGGGACGCCGGCTGGAACGCCCGGATCCTTACACCTTGGCAAACGAGGCGCAGCAGTGCAAGGGCTGCCGGTTTTCGCAACCGCTCCTTGGTGGTTCCTGCCCCATCCTGGCCCGGCGATGAATTCCGCCAGCGGCTCGGCTAAGATGGTGAGCAACCCCGGACGCGACGCTGGCCCGATTCTCTCCAGATGTTAATTTTCCATCCGCTCAAAGACATGCGAGGCCACCCATGCGATTTTTTCTTCCGCTGGTCGCGCTCTTGGTATCGGCTCTCCAGGCGGGCGAGCCGGCGACGGTCAAGTCCGGACTGATCGTCGATCTGGACGCCGATCGAGGCGTCGAGGTGCAAGGCGACAAGGTGGTGGCGTGGAAGAACGAGGCCGCTGGGAAGGCCCGCGAATTCGTCGGCAAGGCGCGAAAAACGGCCGACCGGCGTCCGCAAGGCGGCCGCCGAGCTCGGCGGACACGACGCATTGGTCTTCCGCAAACAGGAGTTGGTCAATTACGACGAAGACGACTTCGATCACTTGACGACTGGCAGCGGTTACACTTGGGTGGCCGTGCTGGCCGTTGCCCCGCAGCTGCCCTCGGAAGACCTGAATTGCTTTTTCGGCAATTTGAAGAACGGCGGCGTGTACGAGGGATTTTGGGGGGGCCTGAACGACGACAACACGCTCTGGGCCGGATCGCGCAACGGCGTCACGTTCGATCGCGGCAATTCCGACAACCCCAAAGTGCTGGGGCCGAAACTCGTCGCAGACCGCTTCTACGTGATTGCCGGCCGCATGGGGGCCGGCACTGGCCAGGTGACGATCGAACTGTTCGTGAACGAATCCGCGCCGGTCGCCTCAAAATCGTTTCCTGTGAATCCGAAAGCCAATGCTTCCAAGATGGCCATCGGCCAGGAGTGCGACGCCACGAATCATCCGGGCCGCGAGTCGTTCAATGGCCAGATTGCCCGTATCCTGTTTTGGGAACGTCCGCTGACCGACGCCGAAATGACCACAACCTTCGACCAATTCAAGAAAGAATACGCGATCGCGTCAGTCGCGGCCGACGCGGCAACCCAGGTGAGCGGCGCCTGGCCGTTCGACGCGGCCGAAGCCCAGCGACGCCAGGCCGAGGCGGCCAAAACACTCGGCCTGGCCGATCCGCTCGTGGTGCCGCTGGACGAATTTCCGGCGCCGGGCTCAAATTCCGCCTGATTCCGGCCGGCCGGTTCGAACTGGGCAGCCCGGTGTCCGAACCGGGCCACGAGTCGGACGAAACGCTGCACGTCGAGACGATTGCCGAGCCGTTCTACATGCAGGAGACGCAGCTCACGCTGGCCGCGTGCCGGGCGCTGTTGCTGGCCGATTCGCCCGGCACGCCCGCCGATGCCGATCCCGCGCTGCCGGCCGCCGTCTCCTATCGCGACGCAATCGACAAGCTGCTGCCGGCTGTTGCAAAAGTCGTTCCGCCCGGCTGGCAAGTCATTTTGCCCGATCGGGTTCGGCTGGAATACGCTGCCCGGGCGGGCGCGGCCACGATGAACCACGGTGGCAATCGAGAATCGGATGCCGACGCCTACGCTTGGACGAGCGCCAACTCAGCGGGCAAGGTCCGTCCGGTCGGGCAGAAGAAGCCCAATGCCTGGGGCTTGTACGACACGCTGGGCAATCGCTGGCATTGGTACTGGTCAGGGCCCGGTGCCGACGGCGATGCCTCGCGCGAGAACCATTTGGTTTACGGCGGCACGTATCAGACGCCGGCCAGCGGCAACGGTGCTCGGCTGGCCAACATCATGGTCAGCCGCGGGCCCGAAGGGGTCCGCCTGGCCTTGATTCGCGCCGGCTCTGCGTTGCCCAAGGGGCACCCCGAAACCTCGCAGCCGGCCAGGTGATCGGGTACTGCGTTGGGGCACAAGCGCCATGCGCGGCGTTAGGCTGTGCGCTGGTCTTTGAGCCATGCAACATAGTCGCCGGATTCAATCCAAGTCGCGTGCGCCGGCACCGCTGGCAACTCGTAAAGCCAGCACTCGACCGTTCCCACGCCGTCAACTTCGACCGGCCGTTTGCAGCGGAAGTACTCGCCCGCATCCGGCCGGGCCGGATCGAACCCTTCGTAGGCGTCGATGTCGGCGAGCACGCTGTCGTCCGTCAGTTCAACGACATCGCCCAAGACGGAACCTTCGGCAGCGGCGTCGAAAATCGCGCCCGGATATTGCCCCAGGTAGACCAATCGACCTGGGATCCGGCCGCTGCCGACCGGCTTAAGCCGCCCGACGAGGTGGCGAATCCGCGGATGATCGACCGCCGGGCGCAAGGTGCCGTACACGAACAGTAAAGTCATCACAGGCAGATTCGTCTTCCTTCTCCCCGCCGTTCGCTGCGACAGCAATCCTACCTGATGGCGAATTTCAGGGGAATCTACGACGCACCTCGGGATGCACAAGTCCAACCGGCCCCGCACACATCGCCAGCTCAGCCGTATTGACCCATCCGGCTGGCATTGCTATCGTGCCGCCCCCTGCCAGTTCGCCTGCGCTCTGTGACGCTCCACGCCCACGAATCGCTCCAGCCGCGGCGGCTCTCGGGCTCCAAGGGCCGATTGCTATGAATTCCCCGCCGACCGCCTACCTGGTGCTGGCCGCAGTCGCCGTGGTCTATTCCGCGCTGTTGACGCTGCAAGCGTATGAGTTTCGCCGGTTTTCGCGGTCGCGGTGCCGCAACCGCGGCGCATGTCCGCCGGCCGGTCAGGTGCTGCTGATTTGCCCTTGCCGCGGGGCAGAGCCGGACCTGGAGGAAAACTTGCCGCGGGCTGTTCACGCAGGATCATGGCAATTACCGCCTGATGCTGGTCGTCGATCAATTGCTCGATCAAGCCTGCCGGCCGATCCGCCGGCTGATGCAGGAGCACCCGCGAGTCGATGCCCGATTGATCGTCGCGGGTACGGCCACCGACAGCGGCCAAAAGGTCCACAATCTGCTGTCGGCGACGGCCGACTTGCCAAACGAGGTGAGTTTCCTGGCATTTGCCGATTCCGACGCCCGGCCGCCGGCCGACTGGTTGCGGCAGCTCGTCGGACGGCTCGATTCGCCGGGCGTAGTCGCGGCCACGGCCTATCGCTGGCTGGTGCCGCGGCGGCAGAGCGTGCCGAACTGGCTCGTTGCATGCGCTCGACGCGGGCGTGGCCTCGCTCGTCGGGCCCAGGCAGCATCATTTGGTATGGGGCGGATCGTGGGCCGTACGGCGCGATGCGTTCGAGGCGGTCGATCTGCGCTCGGCCTGGCGGGGCACTTTGAGCGACGACCTGGTCGCCGCCCGGCTGCTGAAGTCGATCGGCCGAATCGAGTTCGAGCCCGGCGAAATGGTGCGCCAGCCAGATCGATTTCGACCGCCGCGGCATGTTCGAGTTCGTACGCCGGCAATTTACGATCGGGCGATTCTATGCCCCGGTGTTTTGGGGCACTCGCCGGAGTCATGGCCTGCCTGCAACAGGCAGCGCTGTGGATCGGGATGGCGCTGGCTGCCGGCTGGCCTGCGCTGCCGGGCGGTCTCGACGGCGGCTCGCGGCGTTGGCTGCCGGGCTGCTCTACGGCATGCAAGTGCTGCGGGGCTGGCTGCGCGAAGACGCCGGACGCTCTTTTCTGCCGCGACATTTTCGCTTCCACGGCCGCCGCGCGGCGGTTTGCCGTTTGGTGCGGACCGCTCGTCGGTCTGTTGCAGTGCTGGGGTATCGTTACGGCTCACTGGCTGGTCGTGGCGAATACGAATCGGCGCGGGATCAAGTTATGGCATTTTTCCCGGCGGGCGGATGAAGATCGTCAACCACGGGTCCGCACAACCGCGGAGTGAATCTCTTCAGCGGGCCGCATGACCGCGGAGAACGCAGAAATCCGAAAAGGACTTCGACCGATGCATATCGTGCTTTGGGATACCCGCCGCGGCGGAGCGTCACCAAGGATTTTGCCGGCGGCTTTGGCGTCGGCCAATTCCCGCGCCGCGGCGGGCTGGCGGCCGCGGCTGATCCGCCGGGCGTTCACCCGCGACCGCCGGCCGGTGGCCCTGGCCTATGCCTATCTGGCGGCGATTTTCCGCGAGCTGGGCCACACGGTCGAATACGCCGAAGACCGGGTGCCCGCCGGCGCCGACGTGTACGTGTTTCATCCGGCGCTGGTCACGTTGCCGCTGGAGCGCAGGCCATGCGGCGAGCGCTCGACGCATCGCCCGGTTGCCGAGTGCTGGTGGCGGGACTCGTCGCCCACACGCTCACCGAGGCCTTTGACGGTCTCGGACGTGACGCTGCTGCGCGGCGAGCCCGAACAACTTGTTCTGGAAGCTCGACGAAGTGCTGGCCGATTCGAGCGGCGGGTCGTCGACTTGGGCCGCGTGGCCGATCTCGATGCGTTGCCGATCCCCGACTGGTCGCTGTTCGAGCCGCGGCGATTTCGCGTATCAGCTACGATTTCTCGGCGTTTTCCCACGGGCTTGGTCCAGTCAGAGCCGGGGCTGCACGCTGTCATGCAATTATTGCCCCTATATCTGCTCGAAATGCGGTCCGCCTTCGCGCAGCCGGAGAACGTGGTCGCCGAGATCGAACGGGCATCCGCGCGGCACGGCTTTCGCTCGTTCAAGTTTCGCGATCCGCTGTTCGGGCTCGACCGCCGGCGCACGCTGGAACTGGCCGAGCGGCTCGGCCGGTTGCCGCGGCAAGTCCAGTTCTCGATCGAAAGCCGCATCGATCTGCTCGCGCGAAGACACGCTGCGGGCGCTTGCGCGACGCCGGCCTCACCAGCATCACGTTTGGCATCGAGACGCCCGACGAAGCGACGCTGCGCCAGCCGCCGGCGCCGGTCGCGACGACCGGCAGCGCGACTTCATCGACCTTTGCCGGCGGCTCGGCATCCGCACCGTGGCCGGCTTCATGATCGGATTTCCGGACGACACCCAAGAGCAGATCGAGTCGGTGCTGCGCTATGCCCGGGGGCTGAATCCCACGTTCGCCAATTTCAACGTCGTGACGCCCTATCCGGGCACGGAATTCTTCGACCAGGTCAAGCACCAGATCGCCGACTTCGATTATGCGAAGTACAGCGTTTACCAGCCGGTGCTGAAATACCGGCATTTGACTGCCGGAGCGCGTGGCCGAGCTGCAAGCGCGCTGTTCGTGAGCTTCTACTTTCGCTCTCGCTGGCTGGTGTCGAATGCCCACCTGGTGTGGCCCGGTTTGCAGTCGCTGGGGTTGGGCCACGGGCAAATGGAATCGACCCGGAGCCTGGTTCGCCGCCGGCGCGTTGTCGGCGCGGTCAGCTCGCGAGCCGCAACAACAAAACGACGAGCGGAGCGGCGGCGACGATCACGGCAAACAGCGTGATCCCCGCGCGGCGGCAGCACGCGGCGTGATCGCAGCACGACCGGCGTCAGCAGCAGCGCGACGGCGCCGATCACCAGAGCGCCGAAGAAAAGCAGGTCGGCCAGCGCGCCGCCGATCTGCTGGCCGGGGTGAGCCGCCAGCCACCAGCGGACGCCCACCCAGCCCAGTTCGCAACCAGCGCCACCATGGTGGAGAGCATCCAGGCCACGGT
This sequence comes from uncultured Planctomycetia bacterium, assembly GCA_963699445.1. Lineage (GTDB taxonomy): Bacteria > Planctomycetota > Planctomycetia > Pirellulales > PALSA-1355 > CAWCAX01. The sequence goes on along the minus strand of CAVOTX010000002.1, from coordinate 568,850 downwards.
CGACGCTTCGGCAGCGCGACTCTCCGCAGGCAGCTCGGAAACCGGATTGTTCCATTTGCGCTGCTTCAAGACGGAAGCCGGAATTTACCAGAACCGGGCGCCGGATGGGCGGCCTGTCGGGGGGGTGTTCAAGCGTGGATGTAGTGCACGACAAAATCGCCGCTGTGGCGAATGATGATCTTCACGCTCACGCCGCAGGGATAATCGTAGCGGACGACGCCGCGTCCCAGAAGTCCCCAGTGGCAAGTCACTTTCGGAACGTCCAGGCAACAGGCCGGCAGACAGACCGGGATCAGCGTGGTCGTACACGTGCAGCCGCAGGGAATCTTGACTTCCAATGCCGTTTCGATCGGCGGCGCAAGCGGCAGCAGGCCAGCAGACAACCGTGATGCACGTACGTGATCGTGGGCGCACACGGCGGCGGGCAAACCGGAGTCGGGGCCGCACAATTAGGGTCGATGCCGCGGCCGAGACGAGCGAAATCTGCTCCAGGTCGGCCCGAGCCGGTCCGGTGAAGACGGCCAGTCCGGCCAAAGCCGCAAGCGCGATGCCAAGCGCGGTTCTCATGCGTTGCTCCTTGTAGAAAATCGCAGACGTCGATTGAGTATACTCTTGTCTCTCCGCAAACATGGCATATTTGCTACGACACGCAACCCTTAATTCTACCGCCGCGGTGGATGAATGGGGCGCAAATAACGCGACACAAACGGCTTGCGTTTTGGATGGTCACTTTCGCGCCGCAAGGCAAGAAAATCAGCTGCCGACGGCCCAACCGAGCCGCCAGGATGTGTGCTGCTGCGCTTTCTTGCTGCTGGCACGCCCATTCGATTTGCCACGCTTGCATATTCGACCTAGAGTTGCGTTGCAAAGCCCGAAACCCCCCGTCTGCTTTGCCGAAATCTCATCTCGACGTTCTGCACGCATTTGATTCGACACCAGACTCGCGCCCAAAAATTCTTGGGGGTGCGCGTTGCAGTTTTGCTCTCTCAACGTGCCTGTTGCGCCGCTGCTACCGCCGCACCCATTGCCTGGGGCCCGATTCAGGGTTCGCTGGGGCAATTGCGCGCGACCCAAGACGCGCTCAGCCAGTTCTTGGAACAGTTGTTTCAGGACCTGGAACAGGGTGAACGCGGCGAAGCGGTCAGCGAGGAGTTGCTCCGCTGCCAGATCGAGGAATTGTCCGCCGATCGATTGAGCCTGGAACGCGAACTCGATGCGGCTCGCCAGGAGATCACCGAGCTTTCCGGCACCGCGGTCGAATTGGCCAGCGTCCGCGTCGAGTTGGCCGATGCCCGGGCAAAGGCCGGCCGCCTCCGGGACCAATTGGTCGCGGCCGCCAGCGCGGAGCAGCAACAACGCGAATCGATTCACGAGGCGGAACTCGAACGGCGGAGCCTGGAATCGGAACTCGACATTTTGCGGCGGCGAGCGGCCGAGCTTGCCGAAGAATTGACCGTCCAAAAACGTCAGTCGGCCCAGGAGCGGACGGCCTGGAATGCGGAGCTCAAGCAATGGCGGCTGCTGTTCGAGAAGCAAGCCGCGCTGCTGACCGCCAGTCACACGGCGCCGGCGGCAATCGCCAGCGCCAAGCGTGCAGGCCGCGGCACCGCGCCGCCGGACCCCGTGCTCGGCTCGGTGCTGGCCCAATTCGAGGGTCTGCACAAGGACTCGATCGACGGCGGGGCAAGGCCCGCCGCCCAGACGCATTAGAAACCAGCGAAGTTGTGGGGGGAGCTACCAATGAGGGGCAGGGCGGATCGCACTTACGGCAGCCTGCTGCGCGGCGCTGCAGGATGCCGGGCGTCGGCTGCGCGCCGGCGTCGGCCTGTCGGCCCGTCGGCGTTGCCACGGCGTCGTGGCCGTCGAGGCCTCGGCTGCTTGCGCCGCCGCGGCAGACTCGTCCGGCGCTGCCCAGCAATCCGGGCGTGCTGGTCGAAGTCATGCTTTCCCAGGGCCGCTACGCTCTGCTGCTGCGTCCGCAAATCGTCGGCAATTTGAATGCCGATCAACGCGGCCGCGCCGTCGCCGCCCTGGCGGCTCAGGCGGCGCTCGTCAAGACCGGGCCGGTCGTCGTGCTGGGAGTAGCCGATGCCTTGGCTGACTTGGACGCTGAAGGCGCCGCGCCGGCGCCGTCGTCGGCCGAAGCCATCGTGGTCGATGCGTTCTTTCTCGATCGCAAGCTCGTCACGAATCGCGAGTTCCGTTTGTTCGTCGCCGCCGGCGGCTACGAGGAGTCGTCGATCTGGGATCAGGAGGTCTGGCCGGTCGTCGCGGAATTCGTCGATCGCACGGGCGAGCCGGGGCCGCGCTTCTGGTCGAACGGACGATTCGCTGCCCAACTCGAGCGATCATCCGGTGGTCGGCGTGAGCTGGTACGAAGCTTCGGCCTTTGCCCGTTGGCTGGGAAAACGGCTGGCCACCGACGCCGAATGGGTCCGGGCGGCGTCGGCCCCGATCCTGCTGCCGGGCGGCGAGTTGCGGCAGCGCCGTTTTCCTTGGGGCGATAAACCCGAGCGCAATCGCGCGAACTTGTGGGGCGCAATCCCGGCGGGAACGCTGCCGGTCGATGCGCTTCCGCAAGGGGACAGCGCCGGCGGTGTCAGCCAGATGATCGGCAATGTTTGGGAATGGACCGCGGGCGATTTCGACGCGGAAAGCCCCACCCGACTCTCACCCGATGGATCGCTGCGGTCGGCGGCCCGCAAGTCGCTGCGCGGCGGCGCGTTCGACACGTATTTCGACGTGCAGGCGACGTGCCAGTTTCAAAGCGGCGACCATCCGCTGGCCCGCAAGCACAACATCGGCTTCCGCTGCGCGCTGGGCACGTGCGACTTGCAGCCGCCCGCGGAAGTGCCGGCGGAAGCGAAAGCTGCCGGCGAGGCAATTGCCCGGCCCGATGCGGTCGCCGCGCCGGACGCCGATTTGCAGGCGGCCGTCGCGCTGCCTGCGGAGGTCGAAGAATGAACAGGGGCATTGCTGTCGAGCTCGACTCGTTCCGCCTGGCCCAATATGCGGTCCAGGTGCCCTGCCACATCTGCGGCGAGGGAAACCTCCGCGACGCCGAGTTGTGCCGCTATTGTTTCGCTCCCATGGCGCTCTGCGCACCAGGCGGCGTCGCAAAAGAACGCTCCGTTTCTGCTAGCCGCATTGGGCGCCAGCGGCGTGGGCAAAACCGTTTACCTGGGCATGTTGCTCGACATGTTGGCCCGGCAGCCGGAGCGGTTGCAGATCACGGCGCGCGGGCGCATTTTCGATCACGCTGCAACAAACGGCCGTCTCGGCGATGGCCCGCTGCGAATTTCCCAGCAAGACCCCCAGCGAGCCTGATCGCTGGAATTGGATCCATTGCCAGGTGCAGCGGCCCAAGCAAAAACGGGCTACGGAACTGATCATGCCAGACCTGGCCGGCGAGGCCCTGTTCGAAGAGTTCGATCACCCGCGGACCTATCAAGTGATCCGGCCGCTGCTCACGCGGGCGGCCGGCGTGTTGGTGCTGGTCGACGCGCTGCGGCTGCAAGAGGGCGCTCCGGACCAGGACTATTTTACGCTCAAGCTGCTCAGCTATTTGAGCGAACTGGACAGCAATCCCAAGACCGGTTGGCGCAATCGCCCGCTGGCGATCATCTTCAGCAAGGCCGACGAGGCCGACGAATGCTTCGACGACCCGGACTTGTTCGCCCAACGCCGTGCCCCCCGGCTCTGGGAACACTGCCGGCGATTGTTCAGCGGCTATCGCTTCTTTGCCGCCGGACTGGCCGGCGCTTGTGCCCAACGGGTCGTGCGCGGCGAGATCAAACGGGTGCCACTGCGGATCGAGCCGCGGGGAATCATCGAGCCGTTCGAGTGGCTTTTGAGCCGGATCAAAGCCTGAGGCTTTCCGGGGCCGTTCGCATTGGGAGTGCCCCGAGGCGCCGGTCGTCGCGGCCCACCTGCCCGACTGCTTCGGCCGCACCGTCATCAATCAACACGCAAATCGCAAGACAAACCAGCATTAAGCGTCAAGGCGAAAACGCATGCTCGTCGAACAAGCCATTTTTGCCTCCGCCCGCGGCGGCCGTGCCGAAGGATATCACCTGGTCGAGCGATCGCCCGGACTGAGTGAATCGGATGCGCGCGAGTTGGCTCAATGGGGGCCGTCGCACGATTCGCTCGCGCTGGGCGGTTCGGAGGCCACGAGTTGCAATTTCTTCGGCCTGGAAAGCGGCGCCTACTGCGTCTCGAAGAGCTGTGCGGCTGGCGCCGAATACAGCGGTCGAGGCGGAGCCCAGGTGCAAACCTGGTGCCTGGTCGTTCCGGCGGCGGTCCTGGCCCGGTTCTCCAACAACCCGTTCGCCATTTTGCGGGCTGCCGCGATCGGCGATGCGAGTCAGCCAGCCGTTCATGGCGGCCGACCAACGCCCCTGCGACTGGTCGGCAGTGCCGCGGCGGTTGATCACATGCTGCTTGCCCAGTTGTCGCTTGCGCCGGCGCGGAGGCCATGGCGGCGCTGGTCGAGATAGCGCTGTCTAGCCGGCGCTTGGTCGTTGTCTGTCCCAACGGTGAACAGGTGTTGGCCGGGCTAATCAGTTGCCTGCCGCTCCAGCATCGCACGGGAATCTCGCTTTCGACCGGCCTGAAGCTTTCGCCGCGGCGGCCGTTTCGCGTCTCGGTGGCGCCGGTCGACAGCGCCGACTTCGCCGTCAGGCCCGGGCGTTCGGCGCGGAAGTGCTGATCCTCGACCAGATCGGCAACCTGGCCAGGGCTAAAGACTCGTGGTCGGAGACGGTCGAGGCGGCCTTGAAAGAGTTCCGCTTCAGTCAGCTTTCGGCTGAAATCGTGCGCCGCGGCACGCCGATGTCGATTGCAACGGCCGGAAAGCCGAGCGCCAGCGAAGTGACCGGCATTGCCTGGCCAGGGCAGACGCCCAGCGCCGCGCTGGACGTTGAGAATCGCGCGGTTGGTCTTCGTGAGCCGGTGCCGGTCGCCCAGCGGCGGTGGGGGCGATCCGACGATTCGCACCGCCCGCGGGCCAGCGAAAACGCGTCCGGCGGTAGCCTGCGTTTCACGCACGATCAGGCGCAAGGCTCCGGGCTCCAGCAGTGCGAGGCCCTGGAACTCGTCGAACACCTGGACGATCTGGTCTTCGACGCGATCGCCGGCCTGCCGGCGGCGTTTACCCGGCTGGCGCAATTCTGGCCGCAGGCGCTGTGCGCCTGGAGCCGGCGGTGCTTGCCGAGGCCCGTGAGCAGTATCTGCGCCATGCCATCGACGTTTGGAACCGCTGCGATGGCACGATCGCTCGCGGGCCGGAGGAAACGGTCGCCGCGCTAGACGTACTGTGCTTGTTGTTTCCGGAAACGGAGTTCGCCCGGGAGCGCGGCTAGTATCCTGAGTTAGAAGTTCGTGTTGTTTGTCCGCCTGTAGGAGGCGACTCCGATCGCCGACGTGGGCTCAAACGAGGGGCAGTCGGCGATCGGAGTCGCCTCCTACAAGTCCAGACAAATTGAATGGACTTGCAACTCAGGACACTAGGCCTTGGCGATCATCTCGTAGAACTGCCGGAACAGATAATTGCTGTCGTGCGGGCCGGCGGAAGCTTCGGGATGATACTGGACGCTGAAGGCGGGCAACTGGCGGTGGCGAACGCCCTCGATCGTGCGATCGTTGAGATTCAAGTGGGTCACTTCGAGCGCGGCGCGGCAGCCCCTCGTCGGCCACCGCGAAGCCGTGATTTTGGCAGGTGATCTCGACTCGGCCGGTATCCAGGTTCTGCACGGGCTGATTCGAGCCGCGGTGGCCGAACTTGAGCTTGAACGTCCGAGCGCCGCAAGCCAGTGAGAGCAACTGGTGCCCCAGGCAAATGCCGAACACCGGCGCCTTGCCGAGCAGGCCGCGAATTGTTTCGACGGCGTAGTCGAGCGGCTCCGGATCGCCCGGTCCGTTGGAAAGAAACACGCCGTCCGGCTGAAGCCGCAGCACGTCGGCGGCCGACGCAGTGCCCGGCAGCACGGTGACCCGGCAGCCCAGTTCGTGCAAGTGTCTCGGAATGTTCCACTTCATGCCGAAGTCCAGGGCCACCACGTGCGGCCCCGCGCCGGGCTCGCCGGCGGCCCCTGCTGCGGCGCCATCACGCGTGGCCGCGGGGTCGCGGGCCCAGGGACTCAGCCGCTCGTTCCACTCGCTGGACGTTCCCGGCACGACTTCGCGTACCAGGTCGCGTCCGACAAGCCCCGGGCTGGCTCTTGGCCTTGGCCACCAGGCTGGCATCATTCAGGTCGACGGTCGAAAGCACTCCCTTGAGGGCTCCGAACTGCCGCAGTCGGCGCACCAACGCCCGCGTGTCGATCCCGGCGATGGCCACGATGCCGGAGCGGGTCAAATAGTCGGGCAAGCGCTGTCGGGAGCGGAAATTGCTGGCGATGCTGCTCGGGTTTCGGACGATGAAACCGGCCACTTGGGGGCGGACGCTCTCGCAGTCTTCGTCATTGACCCCGTAATTGCCGATTTCGGGGTACGTCATCGCCACGATCTGTCCCCGATAGCTGGGGTCGGTCAGGATTTCCTGGTAACCGGTCATCGAGGTATTGAAGCAGACCTCCCCGTCGACCTCTCCTTCCGCGCCGAAGGAAACGCCGGTGAAAACCATTCCGTCCTCGAGAGCGAGCTTGGCGGTCTTGGTCATCGCGTTGGCTGCCGAGTGGTTGCAGGAATTTGGAATTTGCCGGTCGAGCCAGGCGTGTTCTTGGCTGGGGGACCGTCGCTGGGCGAGCATGCTAAAGTTCGGTCACATGCCGGCCCGATAGGGTCTGTACGGCTGTGGGTCTCTGGACACCACAAACTAAAAAATTGTGAAGTTCAGACAGCCAAGTAAGAGGGTTCTTGCCCCGGCGAGCAAGGACCCTCTATTTTTTTCTCGATCCCTTCAATCCGTGCATCGCCCCGATTTTGCCCAGCGGGCGGCGAATTCTAGCGGGGAGCCTGCCAAAGCCCGGATTGCCGCCATTGTAGCGTGGCAGCTAGCGAGCGCACAGGAGGCAGGGGTGGCCCTAAGTCCCGGCGGCAACCAACGCCCGCGGATCGAAAAAGTCGGCCGAAAGTTCGGCCGGCTTCGTGCGGGGTTTACAACGCCCCGGCTCTCGCTGGAGCAGTGCCATCAGGCTGACGCCCGACCGGAAGGGCTTGGCGTCCTCATCCGCCAACAGCCGCAGCAGTCGATGGCTTTCGGCTGCCATCGTGATCTCGAGCATTCGGTTGAGATTCCGCGGCGGAAGATTAAAGTCGGTCCCGGCCGCGCCGCTGGCTTTTCCCTGTCGACGGTTCCACCAGCGGATTAGTTTCACCAGCGGGTATAAGCGGCTGTTATAGTACGACGCCAGTTCGACTTTGACCGGCAGCCCATCCCAGACGCGCTGGAATCGCGCCAGGTCGTAGCGCCGATAATGCCCAAAGCTTTCGTCGTGCCGGCTCCATAGCGACAGATCGGCCGGCACCGTCACCAAGAAACGCGTGCCGGGCCGCGTGGCGGCAAGAATCGAGGAGAACAACTCGAAATCGTCGGGCACGTGTTCCAGGACGTCCGAGAGCAGCACCAGGCTGGCCCGCGGCAGCACGTCGCCCACGTCCTGCGGCGCAAAGCCTTGGCGAAATTCCACGTGCGGAAATCGACGACCGGCCAGGGCGATGGCCTCGGTTGAGGTGTCGATGCCCAGGCAAACGTAGTCGGCCGCCAGGGCCCCCAGGTTGGCCCCGGTTCCGCAGCCGACGTCAAGCACGACGTGCCCCTCGCCGGGCGGCACCACAGCCCGGATCAGACGACGAAAAATTTCCCGCCGGGCGACGAACCACCAGTGGCGGTCTTCGATTTCGGCATGAAGTTGGAATTGGGCCGATTGCATGGATTATTGCGTCTGGGACCGAGAGTTGGGCAGTCCGGCAGAGCAAGCATAGGTCAGCAATCGGCCAGGCGAACTGCCCGGCGGGCGTTACCGCGGCAGTTCCTTCAAGTAGATGTTTTTGAAGTACAGCGTATTGCCGTGGTTTTGCAATTCGATCTGGCCGGTCGGATCGAGCGGTTTGTCGCGCTCCCAAAAGTTCTCCAGCGGCACGTTGTCGACCACCAGTTGATCGTTCAAGTACACGGTCACTTTGTCGCCGACCATCTTGATCTTGAACGTGTTCCACTCGCCGACCGGCTTATCGGCTTTGGTGATCGGCTTGGAGGGATTCTTCTGGTTGTTGTAGAGTCCGCCGGAGCCGATGCCGCCGGCCGGCTTGCAATCCGGATCCCAGATCTGCACTTGCGGCGTTCCGCGCAGGTAGATGCCCGAGTCGCCGTCTTTCTCGATTTTCCAATCGAGATACATTTCGAAATCGCCGTAGTCTTTGGCGGTGCACAGGTTCTGGCCTTTGCCGTCGAAGACGATCACGCCGCCATCGGCCTTCCAGTGGGAATTCATATCGGCGTCGGCGGCCTCCTGGGCCTTGGCCAGTTCGTCGGGCGTCATCTTGGCGGCCTGCACGGGGTCTTTCACCAGCCCCTTCCAGCCCGACAGATCTTTGCCGTTGAAAATGGCCGTAAAACCTTCGGGCGGCGTGTTGTCGGCGGCCGAGGCCACGGAAGCCAACATCAAAAAGAATGCCACAGCTAGAACCGCACCGATTGAAATCCGCCTCATAGGTGAACCTTTCATAGAATGTGTTCGCGGAAAAGGGGGCCTCGCGGGCTTTCAGAATATCGCACCGCGCCGCGGTTCTCAACAAGGATTAAGGATTGTCGCCCGGGCGAGGATCGATGCCGCGCGCCATTTCCCGGACCTCCCGAAAGACAAATTCCGCCGCCGATGGACTCGGTCGCGCTCAATCCGTCCCGATCGGAAGAGGGCAGCGTGAGGGCCGGCGAAATACGGACGTCGTTCTTCGTTCGCGGCTCAGGACGGCTGCGAGCACTTGGCCAGGTCCTGGGCCAGCGCATCGATCCGGGCCGATAATTGCGCTTCACGGCGGCCAGGTCGTGGATCTGTTCCGCCGATTCGTAGTCGAACATGTAGAACTTCACTTTGGGCTCCGTGCCTGAGGGACGCACGGCCACGTACGTTCCCGGGGCCGCCAGGTCGATCATCACCATGTCCCCTTTGGGCCCCTGAAAATCGCGCGGCTTGCCCCCCGGCTCGAGCTCGCGCAAGTTCAGATAATCGCGCACGCGCACTGACTTGCAGGCCGGCCAGTTGCTGCGGCGGATCTTGCCGCAGTCGGGCCATCAGCGACTCGATCCGGGCCATACCTTCCGAGCCGGGCATCGCGATCGAAACCTGTTTTTCCGCGTGGCAGCCGTATTGCCAATACAGCGCATCGAGCTTTTGGTGCAGCGTCTGGCCGGCCGCTTTGACTTGGGCCGCCAGTTCGGCCAGCAACATCGCCGCCACCGCGGCATCTTTGTCGCGGGCGTAAGTGCCGACCAGGTATCCGTGCGACTCTTCGCAGCCGAAGACGAAATTCTCCGGCCCGGCGTCGTCCATCGTGCCGCCGATGTACTTGAAGCCGACTTGCAGATCGCCCAACGTGCGCACGCCGTAGGCATCGGCGATGCGGCGAATTATTTCCGTAGTGACCAGCGTCTTGACGACGTACTTCTGCGGGCCGAGTTTGCCCGCGGTTTGCCGCCGCTCCAGCAGATACTCGGCCAACAGCGCGGCAATCTGGTTGCCCGTCATCGTCGACCATGCGGCTTGCCGCCTGCGGCACCAGCGGGGCCGCCAGGCCGATCCGGTCGCAGTCCGGATCGCTGGCCAAGACCAGATCGGCGCCGGTTTGCCGGGCCCGGTCGATGATCGCGTCAAACACCCGCGGGTTTTCCGGGTTCGAGACGTGGCCCGGCACGTTGGGAAAATCTCCGTCGGGCTCCGCGTGCGGTCCGAATAGTTCGACATCCTGAAAGCCATCAGCCGCCAAAGCCGGCAACACGGCGCTTGCGCCCACGCCGTGCAGCGGCGAATAAACGATTTTCAGACTCCGCGGACCGGGCCAGGCCTGGGCGGCCACATTCTTGATATACGCCGCGTCGACCTGCTGTTGGCAGAACACGATTTGGCCGCCGGCCAATCCCTGGGCGAACGGCAGGCGGTCGATCGTGGTGCAGTTCATGACCCGATCGATGACGCCTTGATCGTGCGGCGGCAGCAGTTGGCCGCCGGTCGACCAATAGGCTTTCACGGCGTTGTCGCTGGGCGGATTGTGGCTGGCCGTGACCATGATGCCGCAACTGCAGTGGTGAAAGCGCACTGCGAAAGACAACTCCGGCGTGCTGCGGTAGCCGTCGAGAAAAAATACCTTGAAGCCGGCCGCGGCCATGACCTCGGCGCACAGTTCGGCAAAATGCCGCGACTGATGCCGCGTGTCGTAGGCGATGGCGCAGGATAGCCCGCGGGTGCCGAGAGCCTGTTTAACGTAATCGGCCAGGCCCTGGGCGCTCTCGCCGATGGTCCGATCGTTGATCGCGTTGGATCCGATGGGATACATCTTTCCTCGCCGGCCCCCCGTGCCGAAGGGAATCACCGTCCAGAAGACATCGTCCAGGTCTTTCCAGCGGCCCTCCTGGATGTGCTGGGCGACCTGGGGTGCATACTCGCGGTAACGCTGCTCGGAGAGCCAGGCGCGAATATTGGTGACCGCGCCCGGCGAGAGCAATTTCTTTTCGGCCGCCGTCTGAAGTTGCAATAAGGCCGCGGACGGGTCGAACGCTGCGGTCGCGCTACGCTGGTTGGCCATAAGTCGTTCGTCAGTCCGAACCTCGATTTTTCAGCCGCACAGCCGGTCATTGTGCCCGATTTGCCCCAGTGGGCAAAGGGGCCCGCGCGTATCTCCGGACCGAAGAACCAGCGGGCACAAAATACGCTCGGCCCGGCTTCTCAAGCGGCCGGCCGGTTCTATACTGCCGCAGGGCAGCCGCGGCAGCCGACGAACTACAGGAATCGACCGCAGCCCGAATCGTGAGCGAGGAACAAGCCGAGTGAGCGAATTGATCATCAGCGTTTCTGGATTGCGGGGCGTCGTCGGCGAGAACCTGTCGCCGCTGGAGGCCATTCGCTACGCCTGCGCGTTTGCCGCCGGGCTGCCGCCAGGCAAAATTGTGATCGGCCGCGACGGCCGGGCGACGGGCCCCATGCTGGCCGCCGCGCTGTCGGCCGGTCTGACGGCTGCCGGCCGCGAAGTGCTGGATGCGGGCGTGGCCGCGACGCCCACGCTGGGCGTATTGGTCCGCGCGTTGCAGGCGGCCGGCGGCATTCAGATCTCGGCCAGCCACAATCCGCCCCAGTACAACGGGCTCAAGCTGTTTTCGGCCGCGGGACGCGTCATTCCAGCCGCCGCCGGTCAAAAGGTGCTCGAGCGCTACCAGAGCGGTCACCCCGCTTGGGTGCCGTTCGACCGAGTGGCGCGGCGGGACAAGTCAGCGATACCACGGCCGCACATCTGGCGTTGATCTTCGCGCGTAGTCGACGTGCCGGCCATCCGCCGCCGGCGATTCAAGGTGTTGCTCGATGCCAACCACGGCGCCGGCAGCCTGCTCGGCTTGAGAATGCTTCAGGAGCTCGACTGCCAGACTGTTTCGCTGGGCGGCGAGCCGGACGGGCATTTCGAGCACACGCCCGAGCCGACCGCCGAAAACCTGGCAGGCGTGCTCGGCCGGGTAACCGCGGCGGCAGCGGACATCGGCTTTTGCCAGGACCCCGACGCCGACCGCCTGGCCGTCATCGACCAGCGCGGCCGCTATCTGGGCGAGGAGTATACTTTGGCCCTGTGCGTCGACCATCAGCTGCGCCGCCGGCCGGGACCGATCATCACCAATTGTTCGACCAGCCGCATGGCCGAGGATCTGGCCGGCAAGTACGGCGTGCCGTTTTTCCGCTCCGCGGTGGGCGAAGCCAACGTCGTCGACGCGATGCTGGCCCGCGGGGCGGTTCTCGGCGGCGAGGGCAACGGCGGCGTAATCGATCCGCGCGTGGTGCTGGTTCGCGATAGTTTCGTGGGCATGGCGATGATTCTCGACGCCATGGCCGCTCGCGATCTGCCGGTCAGCCGGCTGGCCGACGAGCTGCCGCGCTACGAGATTGTCAAAACGAAAATCTTGCTGGCTCGTGAGAAGATTCCCGCGGCCTTGGCGGCGCTGGAAAAACACTTTGCCACGGCCCAGGTCGATCGCCTGGATGGTCTGAGGCTGGACTGGCCCGGCAAATGGCTGCTCGTGCGGGCCAGCAATACCGAGCCGATCGTCCGCGCGATTGCCGAAGCCCCGACGGCGGCCGAGGCGCAGCAGCTATGCGACGAAGCGGCCAGTGTGATGGGAGCGAGAGGATGAAATCGAAAGGATCAAGAAGATGGTCCCTGGTCGCGGCAGATGTGCTGAAACATAGAACGTTTGATTTGCAGGCTGCAGTGGAGGGACTCCGTGAAACAACGATTCGCGCTGTGTCGCACTTGCCCGTATGGAGCATTGGGATGACCCGACTCTTGGCCGCCCGCGACCGGCGCCGCTGTGCGACTGTTGTTCGCTCGGCTGTCGCTAGAATAGTAAGTCCGCGTCGAATCGGCTGGCTGCTGGCGTTTCTCGTGACGGGGAACTCGCAGTTGTTGAACGGCCAGGAGACTCGACCTGCACCGACTACGTTTTCGCCAGCCGGCCGCGCGGAACTGCGCGATGCGGCCCGGCGGTCCTACGAGAGTGCTGTCTTTGGCGTGGAGATGGGGACCCGGGTGATAGACGACGTTTACCAGTGGTCGCGGCGCTGGCTTGAGCAAGAATTGATCCTGGCGGGCGGTGACAAGGCAAAGATCGCCGCCCTCAACGCCCACCTCGAACGCATGCAGCGATTGGCGAGCAAGGAGTTTCGGCAACGTGAAGATGCGGAATACTATCTCACTGAAGCCGAGCTAAGGCTCGCGGAGTTGCACCCGAATCCAAAATTCGACGCCGCGGTTGCCGCCCGCAAGGCACTCCAAGGCAAATGGAAAGTCGTTCGCGCTGAACGGGACGGTACGAAGCTCGAACGCGCAGATTGGGAATCGGAGACCATCGACATTACCGGACGGAGAATCGAGTTTTCCTCGCCCACGCTCGGGGGCGGTTGGGGCTTGCTCACGCTCGATCCGATCGTCGTGCCGCACCAACTGGACTTCTATGGTTTCAACGAGGACTTTCCGTTCGGTGGCAACGGGATCTACAGATTCGATGGAGACCAACTTACGCTTTGCTGGACGACGCGCCAGAATCGACCCAAGGATTTTTCCACGCATAAAGACGATGATACGCGGCTCTATGTGCTCAAGCGGAGGGCCGGCGACGACGACCGGCCGCCGGTCATCGAGAAACCGCAGCGGCGAAACCCCGCTCCGCGCTAAGAATCGCATTAACCCTTGCTACGCCCGCGTCTCAATCCGGTCCTTGCCCATCCACTTGCGCAGCACGTCTGGCACCGTGATCGAGCCGTCGGCCTGCTGATTGTTTTCCAGCACGGCGATGATGGCGCGGCTGATGGCGATGGCGGTGCCGTTGAGCGTGTGGACCAGCGAAGTGCCTTTTTCGCCCTTGTTGCGATAGCGGATTTGCAGCCGCCGGGCCTGGTAGTCGGTGCAGTTCGACGTGCTGGTCACTTCGCCGTATTCGCCTTGTTCGCCGCGGCCCGGCATCCAGGCCTCCAGGTCGTACTTGCGGTAGGCCGGCCCGCCAAGGTCGCCGGTGGCCGTGTCGACGACGCGATAGGCCAGGCCCAGGCCGTCGAAAATCCGGCATTCCAGGTCGCGGAAGTATTCGAGCATGGCGTCGCTCGCCTCCGGCAGCGTGAAGGCGAACATCTCGACCTTGGTGAACTGGTGGACGCGGTACAGCCCGCGCGCGGCCCGGCCGCCGGCTCCGGCCTCGGTGCGAAAACAGTGGCTGATGCCGCAAACCTTGATCGGCAATTGCTCGGCGTCCAGGGTTTCCTCGGCCAGCAGGCCGCCGAGCGTGATCTCGGCCGTGGCGATCAGGCTCAGGTCGCTGTCGGCGATGCTGTAGATCTGCGTTTCCGGTCCGCGGGGGATGTAGCCAGTGCCGTGCAGGATTTCGTTTCGTGCCAGGTCGGGGGTCATCGTGGGCGTGAAACCCTCGGCCATCAGCACGTCCAGCGCGTAGCGCTCCAGGGCCAATTCCAGCAGCACGGCGTCGTTCTTGAGGAAGTAAAAGCCGTGGCCGGCGACTTTGGCGCCCCCTTCGAAATCGAACAGCCCGAGTTTTTCGCCCAGCTCGACGTGGTCCAGCGGCTTGAAATCGAACTTGGGGGCGCGTGCGCCCGCGGCGGACTTCCGCATTGGCCGTGTCGTCGGCGCCGCGCGGAGCGTCGGGATGCGAGAGATTGGGAATCGATTTCAGGATCGCGTCGGCCTCGCCGGCCAGGGTGTCGATCTCGGCGGACAGCGCGGCGGTGGCTTCGCGCAATTGGCGACCGTGCTCCTTGAGCTTATCGCGCTCGGCGGCGTCTTTGGCCTTGCCGATCGACTTGCTCACGTCGTTGGCGTCGCGGTTGGCTTTTTCCAGCTCCGCCTGTTTGGCCTTGCGCTGGGTTTCGAGGGCGACGAACCGATCGACGTCGGCCGAGGAGTGGCGCTCCCGGCAGTTTTGTCGCACCAATTCCGGGTTTTCCAATACGAAGCGGCGGTCGAGCATGGAAGAAGTCGTTTCGCTTGCTGGGCGTCTTTAGGAACGTGTTTTGGCCAACTCTTCCCACAGATACGCGCTGGCTTTGATGCCGCGCTGGAAGTCGGCCAGCGAGAACTTTTCGTTGGGGCTGTGCGTGTTGTCGTCGTCCAGCCCCCAACCCAACAGTAGGGTATCGACTCCCAGCAAATCGTGAAAGGTCGCCACCACCGGGATCGAGCCCCCCTCGCGCATGAAGACGGGCCGGCGGCCGAAACCGCGCTCGATGGCTTGCTGGGCCGCGGCCACAAACGGGCTGTCCAGCGGCACCACGACGCCGGGCGCCCCGTGCATGTCGACCAGCTCGAAGCGAATGCCCGCCGGGCACAGCTCGTGCAACCGGCGGCGGAGCGACGCGGTGATCTTGGCCGGATCCTGATTGGGCACCAGTCGGAAGCTGAATTTGGCCCCGGCCCGGGCCGGCAACACGGTTTTTGCTCCCTCGCCCTGGTAGCCGCTCCACAGGCCGTTGATGTCGAACGTCGGCCGGGCCCAGCGGCGTTCGAGCGTGGAAAAACCGGCTTCGCCCCCCAAAGCCTCCACGCCGATTTGAGTCTTGAATTGCTGCTCGTTGAAAGGCAGGGCCGCGAACTCTTGACGCTCTTGGACCGACAGCGGCTGCACGTCGTCGTAAAAGCCGGGGATGGTGATCCGCCCCTGGCTGTCGCGCAAGGCGGCCAGAATCGTACACAGGCGCCGGCCGGGTTGACGACCGCGCCGCCGAAGGTGCCCGAGTGCAGATCCTGCTTGGGACCGGCCAGCCGCAGTTCGTAATAGGCAATGCCGCGCAGTCCGTAGGTAATCGCGGGTTGGCCGGGCCCGAATTGCGAAGTATCGCTGATCACCACGCAATCGCAGGCCAGCCGCTGACGGTTGTCGGCGAGGAATTTTTCCAGGTGCTGGCTGCCGACCTCCTCTTCCCCCTCGATCACGAATTTCAATTGAACCGGCAAACGGCCCGTGCTTTCCAGCCAGGCCTGGGCGCTTAGCACGTGCGTAAGCATCTGGCCCTTGTCGTCGGTGGCCCCGCGGGCGTAGACGTTGCCGTCGCGCACGGTAGGCTCGAACGGGGGCGAGATCCACTGCTCGAGCGGGTCGGGCGGCTGAACATCGTAATGCCCGTAGACCAGCACGGTCGGCGCGCCGGGCACCGGCGCGGACTGGGCATAAACGATCGGGTGGCCGGCGGTTGCGATCCGCTCGGTTTCCAGGCCCAAGGAGCGGAACCGGGCGGCCACCCAATCAGCGGCCCGGCCGACGTCTTCGCGCCGCGAGCTGTCGGCGCTGATGCTTGGGATGCGCAATAATTCGAACAATTGCTGCTCGAACCGCTGCCCGTGGGCGGCCAGATAATCGTCGAGAACACTCATGCAATCAAGGGTTTCTGCTAAGGCTTCGCGGCGCTCACCGCCAGGCGCCGCATAGGCCGGGGATACAAATTCTTTGTGCTGCGGTCGGCGTGCAATATAATGGCTTCTAGTCCTGTCAGCCATTCCCACAGCCCTTTAGGTCGGGTGATGCGAGAAGAAGCGCAAACCACAGTAGCCCAAACCGCGGTGGCCGAACCCGTCGAAGAAAAAGTCCGGCGCCATAAAGCGGACCGGCGCGAAAAGCCCAAGCGGCAGCCGCGCTACAACGTCATTTTGTGGGACGATCAGAGCCACACCCATGCCTACGTGATGCTGATGCTCCAGCAACTATTCGGGCATGCCCCCACCAAGGGCTTTCAACTGGCCGACGAAGTCGACCGCCGCGGGCGGGCCATCGTTTTGACGACCACCCGGGAGCACGCCGAACTGAAACGCGACCAGATTCGGGCCTTCGGCAAGGATGGTCTGCTGGCCGAGTCGAGCGGCTCGATGTTCGCTTCGATCGAACCCTGTGAGTAAGTGCGGCCGATTTTCCGACGGGATGCCGCCGTCGCGTGCCAGCACGCCGGCCAGGGCATTCCGCTAGCGGCCCGCGTTGGCGGCAAGAGTCGCCTAGCCCGAAAGCCGGGGCTTTGCTAGAGTCACCCCCCGCATATCCCCTGGCAGGATCGCTCCGGCTGTTGGCCGCGCCCTGGGCCGACCGTTTTCATCGCGAGCAGTCTGCATTTTCCATCGAGCAAGGAATCCACCGGATGAACGTCCGCCGCGTGCCGCTTTGGATTGCGCTGGTTGCCCTGGCTGGATGCTTTTCGGCCGTCGCCGAGGCGGCTCCCTGGAGCAAGATTACGACTCGCAAAAAGCCGGAATCGGCCGATTCCGGTAAGTATGCCCTGGCCGAAAGCAACGGGCCGTGGATGATCCTGGCCGCTTCGTTCTCCGGCGACGGCGCCGAAAACCAGGCCCGGGAGCTGGTCGAAGAGCTGCGAACCAGGTTCAAAGTGCCGGCCTACGTGTTCCAGAAGGAATTTGATTTCTCGAAGCCGATGCAGGGCCGGGGCGTCGATCGTTACGGCGGGCCGCAATCGATGCGTTATCGCCGCAGCGACGACATCGTCGAAATTGCCGTGATGGTCGGCGATTATGCGAGCGTCAACGACCCGGCCGCCCAGAAAATGCTCAAGAAGCTGAAGTTTGCCAAGCCGGCGGCGCTCGATGTCGAGAAGCGCGGAACGAGCGCGCAAACGCTCGGCGCCTGCGCACGATCCAGGCTGCCATCCGATCGGACGCCGAGGAGAAATTGAAAGGGCCGATGCGCAACGCCTTCATCACCACCAATCCGCTCCTGCCACCCGACTATTACGCGCCCAAAGGGGTCGACAAGTTGGTGCTGGACATGAACAAAGGAGTCAAGTGGAGCCTGCTCGATTGCCCCGGCCGATACACGGTCAAAGTGGCCACGTTCACCGGCCAGGTCGTGATCGACCAGCGCATCATCGAGGAAATCGAACAGGGCAAGAAATTCCAGAGCCGTCTGGCCGAAGCGGCCGACAAAGCCCACAAGCTGACCGAAGCGCTACGCGCCAAAGGCGTGCAGGCCTACGAATTTCACGACCGCTTCCAGAGCATCGTCACCGTCGGCAGCTTCGACAGCGTGGGCGCGCGGAAACCCGACGGCAAGATCGACCTCCAACCGGCGTTGTACGCAATCATGGAAAAATACGGCGCCGAAAAGAAGGTCGTGCCCGGCCAGGCCGCGCCGCAAGTCGGCCAGCCCAAGAGCGAAGCCAAAATTCCGTTCGACGTGCAGCCGATGCCGGTCGAAGTGCCTCGCCGCTCGATTTCGGCCGACTACGCCCGAGCGGCCAGGGACTGAGGAGGAAGGCGGAAGGATGAAGGATGAAGGCGGAAGGATGAAGGCGGAAGGATGAAGGATGAAGGATGAATCAGGGGCAACAATTCGATCACGATTCGCCGCTGCCGACATCCCTGGTGATCGGCACGAATAACCGCAAGAAGTGCCTGGAACTGGCCGAATTGCTCGCGCCCTTGGGCCTGGAGCTAAAGACGCTCGGCGACTTTCCAGGGGCCCTCACCGTGGACGAGACCGGCGACTCGTTCGCGGCCAACGCCCAGCTCAAAGCGGCCGAACAGGCGGTCCATTTGGGCCGCTGGGTCCTGGGCGAGGACAGCGGACTGGCGGTCGATGCGCTCGGCGGTCGGCCCGGCATCTTTTCGGCCCGCTATGCCGGTCCGCGGGCCAGCGACGAGGACAATAACCAGCGTTTGCTCGCCGAACTGGCCCAAATACCTCTTGAGCGGCGCACGGCGCATTACGTTTGCCACGTTGCCCTGAGCGATCCGCTGGGCCAGATCGTGGCTCGCAACGAGGCCTATTGCCGGGGACGCATCCGGCTGGAACCGGCCGGCAGCGCCGGCTTCGGCTACGACCCGCTGTTCGAGATCGTCGAGTATCACCGCACGTTCGCCGAACTAGGTCTGTCCGTCAAGCGCGTGCTCAGCCATCGCGCCCGGGCCGTGCGCCAGTTGGTCGAAATGCTCGACGCTGGGAAGCGGACATAGACAGCTCAGTCGCGCGACGAGGTCAGCATCAACACCAGCCGCAGGATGTAGAAGAACAGCAAGGCCACCGAGGCGAACAGCGCCAGCGATGCGGCAACGTGCTGGTCAACGCGGTAATGGTGCATGACGTTGCTGGTGTCGTACAGGATGTAGCCGGCCGCCAGAAAAATCGTGGCCGCCACGAAGAGCAATCCCAGGTTGAAGCCAAACAACAGGCTGCCCACGATCACGGCCATCAGCGCCAGCCCGGCCAGCTTGAGGCCCGTGCCGAGGAAGGAAAAGTCAGCTCCTGAGAGCATCACGATACCGGTCAGGCCACCGAAGATGAACAGCGTGATGAAACCGGCGATCGGAACCACGTTGGGCGCGCCGAACTTGGTGGCAAAGAACATGATCGGCACGAAGATCAAGGCTTCGGCCACGACGTACAGCCCGAGCCCCAAGTATTGGGTCGACTTGCTTGTCGACGACTGCGCCCAATATTGGGCCAGGTAGCTCGCGCCCATGAACGCGCCCATCACGATCAGCCAGCTATAACGCCCGGCGACCATCGATTGCACGAGGGCGGGTGTCTGCGGCAGGCTGAGCAGCACGGCCTCCAGCCCCAAAAAGGCCAGCACCGCACCGGCCAGGTGCAGATAGGTGAGCCGGATAAAGCTGGCCCGCTCGTCGACTTCGGCGTTGGCGGCAACGGTGCCCCAAGTCTGATACGGGTTGGTCGGCTGGCTCATCCAAAAACTCCTTCGTGGGATCGAAACGGTCGCGCCATTCGGCTGGGATTCTGCAACAAAACCCCGACAAGCCGACGCGCAAGCCCGTGAGTTGACTCTACTCTATGCCGCGGGGGTGTCAAGGCGATGCGGGCGCTGTCCGGTCGCCGGAAGTTGTGGCTCGGACGAGACTTCCGTGCCCCAGCGAATTATCACCGATCTTGGCCGGCGCATCCGGGCGGAGTCGGTTGCGGGAGTCGACTCGCCGGGTACAATTCGGACGCACCCCGGTGACGCCGGCGCGCCGCTTGCCGCCGCAGATGCAGGTCGCCGAACCGGTTTTCGAATCGATCCCCCTGGAGGAGCAACTGGCATGGTCCTGACCCCCAGCACAATGCTGCCGCTCGGGACGCAGGCTCCCGATTTTTCGCTGCCCAATGTCGACGGCCAGATCGTCTCGCTCGGCGATTTCGCCGGGGCCAAGGCCCTGCTGGTCGTGTTCATGTGCAACCACTGCCCGTACGTCAAACATGTGGCGCCCGGCTTGGCGCAACTGGCCCGCGACTACCAGGCGCGGGGCGTGGCGGTGGTGGGTATCAACTCGAACGACACGGCCAAATATCCGGCCGACTCGCCCGAGCAGATGGTGCTCGAGGCCGAGAATCGCGGCTACACGTTCGCGTATCTATACGACGAAACCCAAGAGGTGGCGAAGGCCTATCGGGCCGCCTGCACGCCCGACTTCTACGTGTTCGATAAGCAGGGGCGGCTGGTTTATCGCGGGCAGATGGATGCGAGCCGGCCGGACAGCGGAATTCCGGTCAGCGGCGCAGACCTGCGCGGCGCTCGACGCCGTCCTGGCTGGCAAACCCGTGGCCGCCCAGCAGCGGCCGAGTATCGGTTGCAACATCAAATGGCAGCCCGGGCGCCAGCCGGAGTACGCCTAGCAGCCGGTTGAAATATTCAAGGGGCTGCTAGGAATTGCGGCCCGGTACCGGCTATGCTGGCCCCAGGTGGCACTGGGTCTTTTTAAGGGTGAGCATGTCGTTCAGCAAACGGATTCTGGTCACTGGCGGAGCCGGTTTTCTGGGTTCGCACCTTTGCGAGCGGCTGGTGGACGAGGGGCACGACGTCATCTGCGTCGACAACTTCTTCACCAGTCAGAAGGCCAACGTCGCTCATTTGCTCGAACGCTCGAACTTCGAACTGGTGCGGCACGACGTCGTGCATCCGCTGTGGCTGGAAGTCGACGAAATCTACAACCTGGCCTGCCCCGCGGCGCCGGGGCATTATCAGTTCAATCCCATCAAGACGACCAAGACTTCGGTGATCGGGGCGATCAACATCCTGGGCATGGCCAAGCGCTGCCGGGCCAAGGTGTTGCAGGCCTCGACCAGCGAAGTCTACGGAGATCCCGAGGTCCACCCGCAAACCGAGTCGTATCGGGGCAGCGTGAATCCGATCGGCCCACGGGCTTGTTACGATGAGGGCAAACGAGTGGCCGAGACGCTGTTCATGGACTATCACCGCATGAACAAGGTCAATATCCGCCTGGTGCGGATCTTCAACACCTACGGTCCGCGGATGCACCCGTTCGACGGCCGGGTCGTGTCCAACTTCATTCGCCAGGCGCTGCGTGGCGAAGACCTGACGATCTTTGGCGACGGCAGCCAGACCCGGTCGTTTTGCTATCGCGATGACCTGGTCGAAGGAATCCTGCGGATGATGCAGGCTCCGGACGATTTCATCGGACCGGTTAACCTGGGAAATCCTGACGAATTCACCGTCCGCGAGTTGGCCCAGCAAGTGCTCGAACTGACCGGCTCGACGTCGAAGCTGGTTAAGCGGCCGCTGCCAGCCGACGATCCGACCAAGCGCCGGCCGGACATCGCGCTTGCCCGAAAGCGGCTGGATTGGCAGCCGACTGTCAAACTGCGTGCTGGCTTGGATCGGACGATCGAATGGTTTCGTTCGATCGACATCGATCAGTACCGGCCGCCGACGCCGAATTACTGAGGGCGGCCGGCGATTCAAGCGGCCCGGCTGCGACGCATGGCCATTTGCCGGCGGCGCACGATGGCAAACCCAACGATCAGGCTGCTGCCGAGAGCCGCCCCGATCACGTCAGCGCACCAGTCGAGAAACTCGCAATCGCGGCCGACGAGCAATTGAGTAATTTCGTCGAAAGCCCCGACCGCGGCCAGAATCGCGACGATCTTGATCACCAGTAGCCCCGACGCCGGCCGCCTGAGGACCAAAACGGAGGTGAGCAGCAGCGACAGGCCCAAGTAGGCCCCGAAGTGCATCCACTTATCCACACCATCGCTCTCCGTCAACCGTGGCGGGTGCGGCATGTGGGTGCCCAGGAACATGCCCAGCCAGTAGATCACGAGCACGACGGTCAACAAGCGGTTCCGACCGGCACGCTGCTGGAGGACCTGCTGGGCTGGAAACGGCAGGATCTGGGGGTCGTTGACCATGGCCGGCTCGAGTTGTCCGCTCATTTTCGGTGCCATCCGACAGATTGTATGCAGAGTAGGGGTTGTAAATGAACCCCAAGTACCCAACTTCGGCCCGCAACGGTTATTATCGGCCGGTTACCAGCGAGCGTCACAGTCTGGCCCGTCGCTGGCATCGACAATCGGAAAATGCCGGCGCTTGCGGCCAGACGGATTCGCGCTTACGACGCGGTTATCGGCAATCGGCTGCCTCCGACACGAGCAAACTCCCCGGCGGCCTTGCGCGGCCGAGCCCTGCCCCGCCAGGGGTATGGTCAGAGCAGCGAATTCGAGGTCGCCGCCAGGGTAAATTGGCCGCGCCGCCGCCGCGTAGGCGCGCGAACGAAGAATGCCTTCCGCCCGCAACCCCTCTCCCTTCAGGGAGAGGGCAGGGTGAGGGTCTGCCAGAAGCCGAAGTTATTCTTCGTGCGTTCGATACTTGCGGTCGCTCGCCGGGCGTTGCGGCTTGATGGCGAGCGGATATCATCAAGTCACTTTGCCGCGTCCTGGCTGCGGGGACGGCACAAATCCTCTTCGAGCGAGCGCTGCGATGAAGCTGGGACTGATCAACTCCGCCTGGGTTCAAGCCCAGCAACCGACCGTCTTCGGCTTGCGCAAGACCAAGGAGATCGGGTTCGATTCGATCGACATCTTCGTCGACCCTTTGGATATCGACGTCCGCGAGCGGCGGCTGATCAAAGACGAGTGCGACCGGCTGCAACTGCCGATCGTTTCCATTGCCTGCGTGGCGGTCGGATTGATCGACTTCAATCCCAGCGTGCGGCGTTTTCATCTCGATCGGGTTCGCGCCTACCTGGACCTGTGCTACGAGTACCAGGCCAAGAACCTGCTGCTGGTGATCGGCGAGTACATCTGGAACCGCGAAGTGATTCCGCCCGCCGAACAGTGGCGCACCGCGGTCGATGCCGTGCGCGAGTTGGGCCACCGGGCCGGCGAACTTGGGCTGGAAATCGCCATCGAACTCGAGCCGTTTCCGCTGTCGTTGGTCAACTCGGTCGACACGATGGTGCGCTTTCTCGACGACGTCGGCCTGGCCAGCGTCAAAGCCAACATCGACATTTCGCATCTGGTGCTCTCACAAGTCAAGCCCGAGGAACTGCGCCGGCTGAAAGGCCGTGCCGCCCACGTGCACATTTCCGACTGCGATGGCAAAGTACACGGCGATTTGCCGCCCGGCCGCGGCGTCGTGCCGTTTCGCGCCTTACTTGCGCGAGATCAAAGACCTGGACATCGACGGCGCGATTTCGATCGAACTGGAGTATTCGCCCGAGCCGGCCAAAATCGTCCAGTGGGTCGAAGAAGCCTATCGCCAGACCGACAAGTTGCTCCGTCAGGCCGGACTGCGCGGCTGAATCTGGATTCGGATTTCACGCGGAGACGCGGAGACACGGAAAGACGAGAATGGCTATGGAATTGGATGACATCAGCGGCGAGATTGTGGAAGGCCTCCATCGGATCGTCAACAACGACACTCCTTCTCCCTCCGCGTCTCCGCGTGAACCAGAATCGAACGCCGTAAGCGACACCGGAACATGATCGCGGAAGTCATTTCCATCGGCGATGAGCTAACCAGCGGCCAGCGGCTCGATACCAATAGCCAGTGGCTCAGCGGCCGCCTGGGCGACTTGGGCGTTCGGGTTGTGTATCACACCACCGTCGCGGACGACCTGGCCGCCAATGTCGACGTGTTTCGTCAGGCGATCGCGCGGGCCGATTTCGTCGTGGCCACCGGCGGACTAGGACCCACGGCCGACGACCTGACGCGCGACGCGCTGGCGCAGGCGGTCGGGGCGGAATTGACGCTGGACGAGGCCTCGCTGGCACATATCCGCGGGCTGTTTGCGCGCACAGGCGCGACATGCCCGAGCGAAATCGCTTGCAAGCGCTGTTTCCGGCCGGCAGCCGGGCGATCTTCAATCCCCGCGGACGGCGCCGGGAATCTGGCTCGAGGCCGTGCGGCCGGCAGGCGGCTTGTGCCGAGTGTTCGCCCTGCCAGGCGTGCCGGCCGAGATGTTCGAGATGTTCGACCAGACCGTCGAACCGGCCATCGCCGCGGCACTCGGCCCGCGGCGCGTGATCCGGCATCGGCGCATCAAGTGTTTCGGGGCCGGCGAGAGCCACGTCGAGCAAATGCTGCCCGATCTGATCCGCCGCGGACGCGAGCCAGCCGTGGGAATCACGGTTCACGAAGCGACGATCACGCTGCGCATCTCGGCCGCCGGAGCAAGCGACGAAGAATGCCTGGCGGCCATGCAGCCCACCCTAGCCACGATTCGCCAATGTCTGGGCAATCTGGTGTTTGGCGAGGAGGACGACGAGCTTGAGGATGTGGTCGTGCGTCTGCTCGGTGAGCGCGGGCAATCGTTGGCCACGGTCGAGGCCGGCACGCAGGGCCTGTTGGCCCATTGGCTCACTCAAGCGGCCGGCGAGTCGGGTCGTTATCGTGGCGGCGTCGTCTTGCCGGCGTCGGGTGAAGTCGTCGCCTGGCTGGCCGGAGCTGCTGGCCCGGCGATCGATCTGGCCGCTTCGCCGGCTACCGAGGCTTTGGCGGCGCAATGCCGCGGGCAATTCGACAGCGACTACGCGCTGGCGGTCGGCGTCTTCCCGCCAGCCGGCGCAGTCGCGCGCAAGCGACCGACGCGCCCGTGGCGGAGTATTTCTTCGCGCTGGCCACTCCGGGCAAGGTGACCGTCCGAGCGTCGACGTTGGCCAGCCATCCGTCGATCTGGCGACCGCGCGCGGCGAAGCAGGCGCTGAATCTACTGCGACTGCAGTTGATCGAGCGGGGATGAACCTGTCAGGCGTTGCGATCGATGAATTAAGAGCGCACGAAAAATAACTTCGGCTTCTGGCAGACCCTCACCCTACCCTCTCCCTGGAGGGAGAGGAGTTGCGCGCGGAGGTTATTTTTCGTTCGCGCCTTAGCAGCCTGTTAGCCGACGAGCCAGCTCGTCCAGCGCGACCGGCTAAGGCACCAAGCGAGCATTGTGCTGGCTGCCGCCGCGAGGGCAAACACCCCCAGCACGATCGCAATCGTCTCCGGGAGGGCCAACTTGGCTTCGACCGCTTGCAAGGTCTTGATGAACAGCAGGTGCGAGAGGTAGATGCCGTACGCCAGAGTTCCCAGATGGGCCAGTCGTTCGAGGTGCTTGAGTCGCCAGTCGGCCAAGGCGAAGATCAGCAGTCCCAGCCCGGCCAGATTCTCGGCCAGGCGATTGCGCAGCAGATACGCAACGATTGCCGTGCTGAGCAGGGCCAAGGCCAGGGCGGCCCAGCCGACCTGCGGTCGTTGCAGCCAACGGGCCGCGCCGCCCTGCCAGACAATCGCCAGGGCAATGCCCCAAAACGCGGCCGGCAGGGCGTCGAGGGCGAGTTGGCAAAAGTTCGACGTCAGGCTGGAGCGGTCCGCGGGTAGCCAGGCAATCACCCAGCCCAGCATGAGACACGCGACCAGGGTGGCGGTTTCGCGCCCGGCGTGTCCGACCACCGCTCGTCCGCAGAAAAACACGGCCAGCGTGGTGACCAGGATGAAGGGCATGAACCACAAATGAAAGAACGAACCCAGCCAGAGCACTTCGACGCCCGGAAAATCGTTGGGCACTCCCGGCAGCAGCAGCGATTTGGCCGCTTTGAATGCCAGGTAAATCACGCTCCAGGCCAGAAACGGCACGTAAATTCGCAGCAATCGCGAGCGGACGTATTGCCTCGGGCTGCGACGCGGTTGCCGAACCAGGCCTTCCCAGGTCAGAAACACCGCTGCGGCCGTAAAGAACGGCACCGCGAACCGGCCGGTCGCCGTGGCGCGGGCAAAATCCAACGACAGCGGCGTGTGCAGCCAAACAATTGCATAAGCCGCGATCAGCCGCACCACGTCCAGCATCGTCCGCCGGTCCGGACTAAGCGCCGAAACATGCCCGTGCGTGCATCGCGATTCGAGGATGGCAATCGACATGGTGGTTTTGCTCGATGTCAACAAGCGAGTCCACGGGGCTGACCGGCCGCCGGGCCAAAGGCAGGCCGCGGGGCGGCGACCGAGCGGCCAACGACACTCTGGGATACACCGAGCGTCAGGCCGGCCAGGAAAAGCAGCAACATATTGATCATCGGAATGATTAAGACGTCCTGGAACATGGCATTGGGGAACCAAACGCCGACAAACGCCATGAACAGCAGTCCGCACTGGCGGAAACCGGCCGGCGCATTTTCGCTATGCCACAATCGCCACGCCTCGCGCAGCCAGAAGGCAAGGGCTGCGGCAAACAAGCTCATGCCGATTAATCCGGTTTCGGCCAAGAGCGCCAGCAGCACGTTGTGCTGCACGTAGGGGCGGGCTTTTTCCAACGGCAGATCGGTCGAGCGGTCCGACAGGTAGGCCCGGCATTCGATGCCATATTGTCCGAAACCGCAGCCCAGTAAAGGCCGGTCCTGGAACATGTGCCAGGCCACGGCCGCCAGAATCGGTCGCAGCCGAGCCGACTCGGCCGCGTCGGCGGCGCTCAGCGACTTGTCCCGCTTGAACGACAGCAGGCTTTCCCAATTCATGGCCGCCAGCGGTAACGACGCCAAGACAAACGTGGCGATCACGACCGTTCGCCAACAGCGGGGTAGCGTCAGCGCCAGGATGACTAGGATGCCCAATGCGGCGCCCAACCAGGCATGCGCGTAAAGGTGCTATAGATTCCCCAGGCAAACAGCGGCATCGCGGCCAGGAGCAACAGTTGCCCGCGGCGGTTCAGACGCGGCCACCACATCAGCGCCGCCACCAGGCACAGACCTTGCAAAATGCCGGAGCCGGCCGGATTTAACAGCGGCCCGCGACCGCGGCCGAAGAACTCGACGAACTCCGGCGAGGCAATGTACCGCGGGTATACCAAAGCCCAAAACTGGTGCGTCTCAGCGATCGCCGTGACGGCCAGATAGACCCCGAACACGGCGAGAGCCAGAAACATGGCCCAGATCGACCGTTCGGTAACCACCACCTGGCGCGCAATCCAGTACAGCGCCAGCGGCAACAAGTACAAGAACAGCAAATTGGCCAGCGGCTGCGACTTATTGATGTGCCAATCGTGCGAAAAAGTGCTGACGACGAGCGCCGCGAACAAGCCCATCAGGGCCCAATCGGCCTTGGTACACGGTTGCTCTCTGGTCCAGCCGCAGCGACGATATACCAGCGTCAGCCCGAACAGCACCGCGAGCAAGACACGATCGGCGGTCAGCGGAAACGGTCCGACCGAGACGTTGAAGAACGGATGGCCGAAGCAGATGCCGGCCAGCACCGCGACGAGACAGCCGGCCAGCAGGCCGCCGGCGCGCAGCAGCACGACAGCCCAAATCAGGGCCGCGCCGCCGGCAAGCAGAATAAGGAGTTCCATCGCACGACCTCGCCAGGCACAGCCCGCTTTGTCCAAGGGGGCGCGGTATCCCGATGTTCAAAGCATAGATTCTCGGCGCCGGCGAACCGGGCAAGCGAGCCGATGGCGCCCCTCAGGCGTTGATATTGTGTTGCCGGATGGGCCGATTATGCCGGGGACCGGCCGGCAAGAAGCAGGATCATGCGCGATCTTACGTTGTCCGATCTTGACTGGCCGCAAGGATTTAGGATATCTTCGCGTGGCATTTCCGCCCGCCGGCCCGCTAGGCTTCACCCCTGATGATTCCCGCGACCAATTTCAGCCAACGAGCGAACCGGGCGGGCGGACAGCCGATCGGCCGGCTGATGCACATGGCGCATAGCCAACCCCGGCCTGATTTCGCTGGCTGCCGGATTCGTCGATCAACCGAGCCTGCCGGTCGACGCCACCCGGCAAGCGGTGGAACGGGTGCTGGCCGAGCCCTCGTATGCCCGCGCGGCTTTGCAGTATGGGTCGACCGCTGGCGACGCACGGTTGCGAGAACTGCTGCTCGACCGATTTCGCCAGGCGGACGGCCGGCCGGCCTCGGAGCGCGACCTGTCGATCGATCAAGTGATGCTCACGGCGGGCAGCAATCAATTGCTGCACCTGGTGGCCGAAGCCTTGCTCGATCCGGGCGACATCGTGCTCTGTGCCGCCCCGAGCTATTTCGTTTTCCTCGGCATTCTCGGCAATCTAGGCGCCCGGGCCATTGGGGTCGCCAGCGACCGGGACGGGTTGATTCCGGCGGCCGTCGAGGAGCAGCTGCGCATCCTCGAGCGGCTGGGCCAGCTCGATCGCGTCAAAGCGATCTACGTCACCAGCTATTTTGACAATCCGACCAGCGTATCGCTTTCGGCCGAGCGGCGCCCGCAGTTGGTCCAGATTGCCGAGCGTTGGTCGCGCCAGAGCAAGATTTACATTCTCGAAGACGCCGCCTACCGCGAACTGCGCTACGGCGGCGACGACCTGGCCAGCATACGGAGCTACGACTCCAGCGGCGAGCGGGTGATCGTGGCGGAAACGTTCTCCAAGTCGTTCTCGCCGGGCGTGCGCGTCGGATGGGGCATTCTGCCGCGCGAGCTGGTGGGACCGATTGCGGACTTGAAAGGCAACATCGACTTCGGATCACCGCATTTTGCCCAACGCGTGATGACCGCCGTGCTGGAGCTCGACCTCTTCGAGCCGCACGTCGCCAGCCTGCGGCGTCATTATCGGGCCAAGTTGGAGGCGATGCTCGCCGCGGCGGATGAGTTTCTGGCCGATATGCCGGGCCTGTGCTGGGATCGCCCGAGCGGCGGCCTGTATATCTGGCTGCGACTTCCGGCCGAGATCGACGCCGGAGAGACCGGCAACTTGTTCGATGCCGCCCTGGCCGAAGGCGTGCTCTACGTGCCGGGCGAATATTGTTTTCCCGGCGAAGGCCAGGCGGTGGAAAAAAACACGATGCGGTTGAGCTTTGGCGTGCAAGGCGCGGCGGAAATCCGCCGCGGGATTGAGGCTCTGTCGCGCGCCGTCCGCCACGCGCAGGCCGGCGTGGAAAGTTAGCTGAGCAACTCTTGTTCAATCCTCTCGGCCGAGCGGAGTGCCGCCCCCGTCATGCGAATCGTCGACCGTTACCTGCTGCATCAATTCCTGCGCACGTTCGTGATCTGCTTCTGCAGCCTGACGGGACTGTACATCGTGATCGACGGCTTCAGCAACCTGGACGATTTCATGCTGTATGCCGAAAAGCACGGCAGCCTGCTGACGGTGATGGGCGAATACTACGCCTACCGCTCGATGTCGTTCTTCGACCGCACGAGCGGCATCTTGACGCTGATCGCCGCCATGTTCACCGTCACTTCGATCCAGAGCCACCAGGAGCTGACGGCGCTGGAAGCGGCCGGCATCTCCAAGGGCCGCGTCATCAAGCCCGTGATCGTCGCCGTCGCCATCATCAGCCTGCTGGCGGCTCTCAACCGCGAACTGGTGATTCCCAGGGTGCGCGGCAAACTGAGCCACAACGCCCAGAACCTCAACGGCCGCAAGGCCCAGCCGTTGCAGCCGCGATACGACAACGAGACGGAAGTGCTGTTTGGCGGAGCCGAAACCAGCCGCCGAGGATCAGTGCATCCACTCGCCGAACTTCTTCCTGCTCAAACCGCTGGACAAGTACGGCAAGCACCTGATCGCCCCCAAGGCGTTTTACAAAGCTCCCGAAGCCGATCGTCCGGGCGGCTACCTGTTCGAGGACGTCGAGCAGCCGAAAAAACTGGATCGGCAGCCCTCGCTCGAACAAAATGGCAAGAAGGTGATCCTGACGCCGCTGGATACGCCCTGGCTCAAGCCCGGGCAATGCTTTGTCGCCAGCGGCGTCAGCTTCGAGCAGCTCGAGGGGGGCACCGCCTGGCGGCAGTATTCTTCGTTGGTGGAACTGATCACGGGACTGCGCAACCGCAGTCTCGATTTCGGCGCGGATGTGCGCGTCGCGATCCACAGCCGGCTCGTCCAGCCGCTGCTCGACGTAACGCTCTTGTTCCTGGGCTTGCCACTGGTGCTGTCGCGCACGAACCGTAACATGTTCCTGGCGATCGGGCTGAGCGTGGTGCTGGTCATTTGGTTCATGGGCGTGGTCCTGGCCTGCCAGTATTGCGGCTCGAACTTAATAATGCTCAATCCCTCGCTGGCGGCCTGGCTGCCATTGATGATCTTCGTGCCCTGGGCCGTTTTCACCACCGAACCGTTGCGTGAATAGGACGCCGATCCCACCGATGCAACCGGCCGCCAAAAGCACCGATGCCGATGCGCCCTGGGTCGCCGGATTGACGTTTGCCCAAGTGCTCGACCGCACCGCGCGCCTGCACGACGCGCACGACGCCCTGGTTTTTCCGGGCCTGGGATTGCGGATGTCTTACCGCGAGTTCGCCGGCGAGGTCGACCTGATCGCGCGCGGATTGTTGGCGCTTGGCATTCGGCCTGGCGAGCACGTGGCGATTTGGGCCACGAACGTGCCCCAGTGGGTGATCTTGCAGTTTGCCACAGCCCGGATGGGTGCGGTGCTGGTGAACATCAACCCGGCCTACCGCCCGTTCGAATTGAAATACGTGCTCGAGCAGAGCGACGCGGTGGCGCTGTTCCTGGTGGGGCGATTCAAGAGCTCGGATTATTTCGCCATGTTGGCCGAGATTTGTCCGGAGCTGGCAACCACCGAGCCGGGCCAATCGCCCAGTCGGCAATTCCCGCGGCTCCGCTGGGTCGTTGCGCTCGAACCTGAGGCGCCGACGGGGGGCATCACCTGGTCCGAGATCCGCCGCCGGGCCGAGAGCGTGCCGGCAGCGCAGTTGGACGAAATTGCCCGCTCGCTCCACGCCGACCAGCCGATCAACATCCAGTACACGTCGGGCACCACCGGCTTTCCGAAAGCGGCGATGCTCAGCCACCGGAATTTGCTGCTCAACGCATTCTACGTCGGCCAGTGCCAGCGCTTCACCGACGCCGACCGGATTTGCATCCCCGTGCCGTTTTATCATTGCTTCGGCTGCGTGCTGGGTACCCTGTGCGCCGTGGTCTACGGCGCCGCAATGGTCGTGCCGGCCGAATCGTTCAATCCCCGTGCCACGCTCGACGCCATCCAGCACGAACACGCGACCGCCGTCTACGGCGTGCCGACGATGTACATCGCCCAATTGCACGATCCCTCGTTCGATGCGCATGACCTCGGCTCGCTGCGCACCGGGATCATGTCGGGCAGCCCTTGCCCGATCGAAATCATGAAGCAGGTCGTCGACCGCATGGGAGTCCGCCAGATCACGATCGCCTACGGCCAGACCGAAGCGTCGCCGGTGATCACTCAAACTCGGGTTGACGACCCGCTGGAAGTGCGCGTCGAGACGGTCGGCCGACCACTGCCCGGCGTGCAGGTCAAAGTCGTCGACCCGGTCACCGGTGGGACGCTGCCGGATAACCAGCAAGGCGAATTGTGCGCGCACGGACACGTCGTGATGCTCGGCTACTACAAGAATCCCGAGGCCACGGCGCGGCCATCGATGCCGATGGCTGGCTGCACACCGGCGACCTGGCAATGCGGTTGGCCAACGGCTGTTACCGCATTACCGGCCGAATCAAGGATATGGTGATCCGCGGCGGCGAAAACATCTACCCGCGCGAAATCGAGGAGTTCCTGTTCACGCATCCTGCGGTCGAGCAGGTGTCGGTGGTCGGCGTGCCGGATGCGAAATTCGTCGAGGAGCTTTGTGCCTGGGTCAAATTGAAGCCGGGGTCGACGGCCACTGCTGAAGAGATTCGCCAGTTTTGTCGCTGTCAGCTTGCCCACTATAAGGTGCCGCGGCACGTGAAATTCGTCGAGACCTTTCCGCAAACGGTGACGGGCAAGATTCAGAAATTCAAGATTCGCCAGCAGATGATCGCGGAACTAGGGCTGGCGGAACAGGAAACGGCCTGAACCGCCCGGATCGGGCGATTCTTGCCGATCGGCTAGCGCTTCCAGGAGGCGCTCTTGGCAAGATTGACCGCCCAGACCGAGAGCACGCTGCCCCAAATGAAAAAAGTCTCGCAGCGGATCGCCAGCAGATTGACCGTGGCCAGATTCTTGACGCCGCCGAGCGTGGATGCCAGTGTTTCGGGCTCAACCAGCGTGTTCACCAGCAGCATCGATAGCGCAACCGCGCCCAGCGCGGCCACGCCGGCTGTGTAGATCGTCATCCAACGCCGGGGTTGCGGATCCTGACAACTGAACGTCATGGCCAGCGGGATGGCAAAGACTCCGGACATCATCGCCACCACCATGGCTGTTTCGCTGTCCAGTGCCAGCCAGGCCGCCAAGGCCACGAGGGCGCAGCCCAGCGATCCGCCGACCCAATTCGACGCCCGCCGCTCATCCTTGGACAGAGCCAGTTTGCCCAAGGGGTGCAGCCGCAAGCAGAGATTCGAAAGCGGCGTGGCAAACCAACTGACGAGCACGAATGCCAGGTAGACGCCGACCAGGGGCCAGAGCAAGATGCCCCACTCCGGGTAAATCCGAGCCGTGCTCATCGCCAGCCGATAGCCGAAGTAGGCTCCCAGCACCAGATACCACTGTCCGCTTGTCGTCCGCCGGCTGATCCACAAGAAACCGCGGAGGATCGAGCGATAGACGGGATTCTTGGCCTTGATCGCCTCGATGATGCCCGCGCAGGGCGAACTCTAGTTCCGGATCCAGCCGCAGAGCTTCGCGGAAATGTTGTTCCGCCTCGCGCTGCTTGCCTTGCTGCAAACAAGTCCAACCCAGGTTCGCATGGGTCGAAGCCTCGTCAGGGTTCTGCTGCAGGGCCTCCTGAAGCGAGGCGTGAGCCTCGCCCGATCGGCCCAACTGCCGCAGGGCAGCCGCCTGCATGTTGAGGGCATCGACGTTCTGCGGATCGAGCTGCAGCGCTGCCTGGGCCGCGTCGAGCGCCGCCGGCCAGCGTCGGGCGCGAAACAGTATTGTCGAAAGCAACGATTGCCAATCGGCATCGAACGGATCGAGCCCAATGGCGGCCCGCGCTGCCTGTTCGGCCTGGTCCAGGTAATTGCGTGCCAGCCAGACTTGGGCGGCGACGGCGTGGGCCAGCGGACGGTCCGGTTCGAGCCGCACGGCTTCGGCGGCCTGCTCGCCGGCCTCGGCGAACTGTTCGCGGGCGAGCAGGCAAACCGCCATCATCGAGTGCGCCGTCGAGTTTTGGGCGTCCTCGACCAGCAGTCGCCCCAGTTCTTGTTCCGCTTGCTCGTAGCGATTCTGACCGAGCAGCAATCGCGCGCGTTCGAGTTGGACAGACATTCGCGAGGGTTGCCCGTGGTTACATGTTCAGGAACTTCACGACCTCGTCGTAAAGTCCGCCCTGATTGGCATACAAGGCGTAATTGCGGGCGGTCGAAAACCACTCGCGCGTCGTCGGTTTATGCCGCTTGGCCGCGGCGGCGAGATCCTTGGTCCCCAAAGGCTGCAGCGCCCCGGCCCGCAAGGCTTCGCGCAGCTTCGACTCGACCGCCAGATCGACAACGGCTTTGAGGTCGGCCCCCGAGAACCCGTCGGTCATCTTTGCCAGATGATCGAAGTCGACCCGGTCGACCGGTTTGCCCGTGCATTGGATCCGCAAGATCGATGCCCGGGCGGGCCCGTCGGGCGGCGGCACAAACAGGATTCGATCGAAGCGGCCGGGCCGGCGAAACGCGGCATCGACGTGCCAGGGCGCGTTGGTGGCCGCCAGCACCAGGATGCCCTCGTTGTTCGAGGAGACGCCGTCGAGCTCGGCCAGAAACTGGTTGATCAATTGGCGTGCGGTTCCGCCGCTCATGTCGGCCCGCTTGCCCCCCAGCGCGTCGACTTCGTCGATAAATAGGACGCAGGGCGTATTGTAGCGGGCTTGCTCGAACAGGCTGCGCAGGTTTCGCTCGCTGGAGCCGATCCACATGTCGAGCACGTCGCTGATGCCGACCGAGATGAATGCAGCGTCGATCTCGCCCGCGGTGGCCCGGGCCAGATATGTCTTGCCGCAGCCCGGTGGGCCGTACATCAAAATGCCGCCGCCGACCTTCTTGCCGTAGGCGGCGAACAGTTCGGGATGCTTGATCGGCAGGAGGATTTTCATGCCGATCTCTTCCTTGACCGCATCCATTCCGCCCACGTTGGCGAAACGAATGGTCGGGCGCTCGACCTCGACGTCGTGCTCGCTGGGGGCCGCCTGGTACGAGGAGCGAACGCGGCCCTCGAAGACTTCTCCGCTGTCGTCCGTGTCGGCGTGCGTGGATATGCCCAGCCGCGCGGCCAACTCGCTGTCGCCGGCGTCGGCGTCGCGCTCCAGCCCTAGCTTGTACTGGGCGACGGCGCGCGGCGTGTCGCCGGTGGCAAACAACAGCCGGGCGTAGAGGACATGCGCGTTGCCGGCAGCATCGGGGGCGCGAACAAGATCTTCCAGGATCACCAGCGACTGGCTTGTCTTACCTTGCTGGCAATAGATCTCGGCCAGGTCGAATTTGATTTCGCGATCGGCCGCGGCCCTGGCCAGCGCAGCCCGGCATTCGCGTTCCGCTTCGTCCCAGCGGCCCAACCCGATCAGCGTGCGGACCAGGTGGCGGCGAAAGGGATGTTTTCGGGCGATAGTTGGACGGCTTCGAGCAAAGCTCCGACCGGATCATTCGACATGCGTCAGGTTCCGAATCGCGCGGTGGGCTGCGGACAACGGTTCGATTTTCAAGATTCCCCGTTCGCAGCCCAGTAGAACGGATGGAATGCCCTCGGGCAACCAGTCCGAATCAGAGATTGAATCGGGGTGATTCGAAGCGGGGACCGGCTGGCGGCCGTTTTTCGAATTGCCGCTCATTTTAGGTTCTGGCCGCAGTTTCCGCAGCGGTTGGTCTACCTGGTAAACCGGCCGGGAACCTATACTGCGGCCCGCTATCCGGAGCCGGCCGATCCAGGCCCACTCCGCCAGGGCCGGCGGGCTGCCGGCCGGCCAAGGCTGCACCGATGTCGTTGCCACGTCGATTTTTCCCGGTTCTGGTGGCGCTCCTGCCGGTCGGCACAGGGCTGGGCGACGAAGCTGCGCCGGCGCCGGTAAGCACTCCGGCAAGCGCGGCGACCACTGCACTGGATGCCGAGCCCTTCCAGGAATTGGTCCGCCAGGTGATCTTGGACGAACTGAAACCCAAGTACGAAGACCGCAAGCACTGGGGGCAGAAGGGGCGCGTGATCACCGGGGTCAAAGTGAAGGGCAGATGGTTCGAGCCCCACATCGAGAAACGCACCAAAGAGGTCAACGACGGGCTCTGGCAGCGATACCTCGTGACCCTGATCGAGCCGGAGAAAAACCTGCACGTCCGGTTCGACCGGTCGCGCAACGTCGACTCCAACCGCTTCGCGTTCTCGCTCGAACTCGAGTCCAAACTGCGCGGCGAAGCGCACATCGAGCGCTGGCGCAAGGGGATTAAAATGCTCAACGTCAGCGCCGAGGCAGACATGGTCGTTCAGGCCCGGCTCGATTGCGATCTGGCCATCCGGCTCGAACCGGGCAAGCTGCTGAGCGACGTGGTGCTCGATCCGCGGGTGACCGGCGTCGATTTGCGGCTGGTGGATCTCGATCTGCGGCGGGTGGGCGTGCTGGGGCACGACGTGGCGCGCGAACTGGGGGATTCGCTCACCCCGATCATCGCCCACGAATTGGACGAGCGCGAGCCCAAGATCGTGGCCAAGGCCAACGCCGCGATCGAGAAACGGCGCGATCGGCTGCGGTTCTCGCTCGAAGCGTTTCTCAAGTCCGGCTGGTCGAAATTTCAGACCACGATGGCCAAAACGCCGGCCGCCGCAAACAAATAGTCGCCGAATCAGCTACTGAAATGTAATGCTGATTCTAATTGGCATCACTTTTAGTAGGCCCGCGATGCCCGCGGCGGTCACTCGTGACCTCTAAGAGACTCAATACCCCAGCGGCGGAGCGGGAAGCGCGCGCACGGCACGATTGGTAGAATTGCTGGGATTATGGTTATAATCATACTCGCCCCCATTTGTGGTCCGCCGTGGCTCTTCTGCCAGGACTTGACGATGCGCCGACGACACCTGCCCGCCTTCACGTTGGTCGAGTTGCTGGTCGTCATCGCGATCATCGGCATCCTCGTTGCGCTGCTCTTGCCGGCGGTGCAGGCGGCTCGCGAAGCCGCGCGCGCAGCCAGTGCGTCAATAACCTGAAGCAGTGGGGCCTGGCGATCCAGATGTACGAGTCGGCGAACAAGTGGTTGCCCTTCGGCTCGCATCAAGGCCCGCGGCGGAGTTGGCCCCCGAACCTGTGGCCCTACATCGAGGAAACGGCGCTGTTCAATCAATTTCAGTACGGCGTCGACTTTTGGCTGTCCCCCAATCTGGCCCTGTGTGCCGTCCAGTTGCCGTTGAATTTCTGCCCCAGCGACCGCTGGGGCATGTGGTATGGCGATCCCTACACGCGCTCCCGCGGCAATTACGTGATCAACTTCAGCAACGGTTCTTACAACAATACGGCCGTGGCCGGCACCGGGCAGTATTCCAGTGCTCCGTTCGCCTTGAACAAGCAGTATCAATTGAAAAAAATCAGCGACGGACTGGCGAACACCATGTTCATGTCCGAGATCATGTTGGCCATGCAGGATACGTATTTCGATACCCGCGGTGACATGCTCAACGACGACTGCGGCTGCGCCGAGTACATGACGATCAACACGCCGAACGCGGGCGTCGACTACATGCTCTGCGCCGAGGACCAGGTTAATCCGAGCCCGTGTGCGAATGTGTTTTCCGGCAGCAGTTACCAATCTGCCCGCAGCCGGCATCCGGGCGGCGTGAACGTGGTGTTCGGCGATTGCTCGGTCCATTTCGCGGCCAACGAGATCGACATGACCACCTGGCGCGCCTCTGGGAACGATGGCCGGCTCCGAGATCCTGGGTACGGCAATCGCCTACTAACAAGGTTCATTCCGCGATGCTCGCTTCCCGATTGGTGCGCCCCGCGGCGACTGGCGATCGACCTGCCATGCACATCGGATCTCGCGGAGTCGCGGCAATTGTTGCGGCTATCCTGTCGCTCACGACCGCGGGTGGATGCACGCGCAGCGACATGGTTGAACTCGCCGGCATGGTCACGCTCGATGGCACGCCCATCGCCGACGGAACGATCCGCTTCGAAGCGGCCGACAAAGGGGGTCCCACCGCCGGCGCCGTGATACGCGACGGTGCGTACAAATTGCTGCTGCGGCCAGGCAACAAGACCGTGCGGATCGATGGCTTCAAGACGGTCGGCCAGCGCCCCTTCAATCCGGCAGATCCCAACAGCGCGATGATTCCGACCAAAGAATCGATCGTCCCGGACAAGTACAACGGCCAGTCGATTCTGACTTGCGACGTCGGCACCGTGCCGGGCACGCAAAACTTCGAACTCGTCGGCCCGAAATGATCGGCCAGACGCCAAGTTTGCCAGACGCCGGTCGGCCGGCCGCTGAATCTGCCAGATATGGCCTGGCGCAAGCAGTCCCTGGCGCTTGATGGAGGATTCCTGCCGGCTTTTATGACGCCTGGGCCTGGCGGGCGAAATCGGCTGCCTGACGGCGGAACTTGGCAGCCTGGCGCGGTATCGCGCACGCGCCGCGGCTTGCTGCTGATGGTCTTGAGCAGCCGGTCGTATTTTTCAGCCAACATGGTCTTTTGTTGGGCCAAATTGGCGGCAATAGCCTGCTTGGTCATTTGAGCAACTCCTGGACGGGCACACGGAATGGGCGCGAGTGTCTGGGGTGGTAAATCCGCTTGTTTTGTGAGTGGGCTTGGCACGTTTCGGCGGCGAATCGCTCGACCCTCGGTAGCCCATCGCCGGCACGGCATCGGCCGCTTGCGATGCGTCATTGGCGCCGCACTAACCGGATAACGACTTTGCGGCTCGTGACGTTATTCAGGCCTTTGTGTTTCGTATCGGAGCGATTCTATCCGCTGGCTGGCGGCGACGAAAGGCGGTCGGGCACAGTTGGCAGTGTCAAGTTCGCCGGCCCCAGGCCCTTAGAATCGGGATTAATCGCTCAAGCTGACGCCTTCCCCCACCGGTCGGAGGACCGTTTGGCGGGAAGAAGTTAAGAATTTCTCCGCCCGCTCCGGTGAGCGGACTAGGATTGAATACCGTTCGAGACAGGGGCAATCGACTTGGCATAAGGTGATGCGATGAATGAATTTCTGAAGAAAATGCGTCATTTTCTTGCGGCCGAGGATGGCCCGACGGCGGTCGAATATGCCGTGATGCTGGCTTTGATCGTCGTCGTATGTCTGGGAGTCGTGAAGACCATCGGCACCAACGCCAAGACCACGTTTTCCAACGTCGGCAGCTCACTCACCGGCAGCTAGCGTCGGCAGCCACACCTTGTCGCCGGCCCGTCTTCGTGCTGCATGAAATTCAGCCGATAGCGATATCCGCACAGGTGCCCGGCCGGGCGACTTTGGTTTTTTCAGGATTTGTTCGCAGCCCGGCAAATCTTGCCTAATCCGCACGGCCCCACTCGGCCGATAACCCCCCAACGGAGTATTTCCGACCTGCTGCGGCTCGGCTGCACGCCAGGTCTGGCAGCACCAACTCGCCGACACGGACGTCACGCATGCCACAGCGCCTGATGCGAATTGCCTTGCTGGCCACCTCGGGCTGCTTGAGTGCCGGAGGTTGTGCGACCATCAAAGAATCGGACACTGCCCGCACCGGGGTCGAACAGCTGTTGATCTCGAGCGCGGTGGATCGGGCGCTCGACAAGGTCGACTTCCGGCCGATCGCCAATGGCAAGGTGTACGTCGAAGAGAAATATCTCGACTGCACGGACAAGAACTACATCCTGGTCGCCTTGCACCAACGGCTGCTGCAGCAGCATTGCACGCTGGCGGCCAAGCCCGAGGATTCCGATGTAACAGTCGAGATCGGCAGCGGCGGGGTGGGCACGGACCGTCACGACCTGTTCATGGGCGTGCCGCAAATCCCGCTTCCGCCTCCGTCGCCGATTTCAATTCCGAAAATGACGCTCTACGAGCGGAACAAGGCCATGGGCACCGCCAAGCTGGCGGTCGTGGCCTACGACACGAAGAGCCGGCAGTCGGTGATCAACTCGGCCGCGGCGCTGGCCCGCACCGATTACAAGAGCTACACCCTGGTCGGCACACCCGGTCTGGAGAGCGGCAGCGTCGAACGTCAGTTGGTGGCCGCCACCGGCGAGCGCGATTCGCCGATCGGCGTGCCGAACGCCGTAGTCGCGCGTCCCGGTGCGGTCATGCACTAAGTAACGCCCGGCGGTCGTAGCGGACATCTTTGCGGCGGACGAGCCGTGCGCCGCTGGCAGCACCGTTTCCGGACCGCGAAGGCATCTTGGCTCGACTCTCGCGAGCGCCGGCGTTGCAATGCCGGTTTGACAGAGCTGCGGGTCGAGCCGCACGTTCATCGCGCGGCCGCGTCCCAACCGCGTCTGGCCATTCCTTCGGGCTGGCGGTCGCGGAAGTCCCGTTCTGGGGCCGCCAATCGGCGAGTTTTCCGTCATTCGTCGCCCGGTGGCGCTTGCTGGCGCTTCGGGAAGATCGTAGGGTAATTGCGGTTCGCCGGCGGGTCATTCCGAACTGCTCTCTCCTTGAGATACCGGCGGTGACTGGAGGCGCCTATTTCGGCAGCTCAAATTGTCTGTCTGCTTTGTCGGCACTTGACCCGCGAATAGACAACCTGGAAACTCGCCAATCTTCGTCGGCGGCCGACCGGCTCGACTGGGCAGTCGTGCTGTTGGTTGACCACCTTTTCGGGCTTCGGTGTTACTGCGTGCGTCCGCTCGCGCCGGGATTCTTGATTTCTGCCGCCAGTTTCCGCTGCACCTTGCCAATCATTGCGAAGACGGCTGCAAGACTAGCCGAGCGAAGCGTACCGAGCTCGACGCGACGTCTTCGCCATTTCCTGACAGAGGTGGATGGCCATGAGCAAGCAGAAGACGTCGGACCAGCCGGCCCCGTCCGCGGAATCGCCTCGACACCCGGACTTCCGAGTTCTCTTCGAGTCGGTGCCGGGGTTGTATCTCGTGCTCGCGCGCGATCTGAAGATCGTCGCAGCCAGCGATGCTTACTTGCGGGCCACGATGACGCGGCGAGAAGATATCGTGGATCGGGGCGTCTTCGATGTCTTTCCGGACAACCCGGACGATCCCGGCGCCACGGGAGTCGCGAACCTGAGGGCTTCGCTGGAAAAAGTTTTGCGAATTCGGCTTCCCGATACGATGGCCGTCCAGAAGTACGATGTGCGGCGGCCCAGTGCCAGTGGCGGCGAGTTTGAGGCACGCTTTTGGAGTCCCATCAATACGCCGGTGCTGGACGCCGGTGGCGAGGTCGCCTTCATCATCCACCGGGTTGAGGACGTCACCGAATTCGTCTGCACGAAGAATGCCTGGGTGGATCAGGAGCAAATTGCCCTCCGGTTGCGGACTCAGGCC
Organism: uncultured Planctomycetia bacterium; assembly: GCA_963699445.1. GTDB lineage: Bacteria > Planctomycetota > Planctomycetia > Pirellulales > PALSA-1355 > CAWCAX01. The sequence goes on along the minus strand of CAVOTX010000002.1, from coordinate 528,611 downwards.
GAACGCATGGAGGCCGAGGTGCTCCGCCGGGACCGGGAGTTGCGGGCCAGTGAAGAACGGTTCCGGCTGCTGGTCGACGGCACGAGCGACTATGCCATCTTCATGCTCGACCCGCAAGGAAATGTCGTCACTTGGAACCCCGGCGCTGCGCACCAAAGGCTATCGAGCCGACGAGATCATCGGACAGCATTTCTCCCGTTTTTACATGCAAGAAGACATTCAGCGCGGCCATCCCGACCAAGAGCTGCGAGACGCCGCAGCGCAAGGCCGGTCCGAGGACGAGGGATGGCGGGTCCGCAAAGACGGCACCAAGTTCTGGGCCAACGTCGTCATTAGTGCTCTGCGCGATGAATCGGGAGCGCTGCTCGGCTTTTCCAAAATCACCCGGGACAACACTCTGAAGAAGCTGGCCGAGGAGAACGCGCGCCGATTGCTCGAAGCGGAGGCCAAACGCAAGGCGGCGGAAGAGCACGCGGAAGACGCCTGGGCGCAACGAGAGCAACTGGCCGTAACGCTGCAATCGATCGGCGACGGCGTCATTACCACCGACGTTCAAGGACGTGTCACGATGCTCAATTCCGTCGCCCAGAAACTGATCGGATGGAACGACGAGGCCGTCGGCCGGCCGTTGGCAGAGGTGTTTCGGATTGTCCACGAGGAAACACGCCGAAAGGTCGAGAACCCGGTCGAACGGGTGCTGCGCGAAGGCGCCGTTATCGGCCTGGCAAACCACACGCTGCTGATTTCCAGGGACGGCGCCGAGCGTCCGATCGCCGACAGTGCCGCGCCAATTCGGGACAAACGCAACGAGATCATCGGCGTGGTAATGGTGTTTCGAGATTTTTCCGAGCGTCGCCGAGCCGAGGAACAGTTGCGACTTCAGGACCGGGCAATCCAAGCCGTGTCGCAGGGCATTCTCATCACGGATCCAAGGCAACCCGAAAACCCGATCATTTACGCCAGCCGAGGGTTCGAACGCATGACGGGATATCGATCGGACGAGGTGTTGGGTCGCAATTGTCGGTTCCTGCAAGGCAAAAGCACCGACCCGGAAACGGTGGCCGCACTTCGCGAAGCGATTCGAACCGAGAGGGAATGTTCTGTCGAGTTGCTCAACTATCGCAAGGACGGCACGTCGTTCTGGAACGCTTTGTTTGTGACCCCGCTGCGCGACGAACAGGGAGCACTACTCCATTTCGTCGGCGTCCTGGCCGACGTGACCGAGCGCCGAGTGCTGGAGCAAGCCTTCCATCAGTCGCAGAAGATGGAGTCCGTTGGGCACCTCGCCGGCGGCGTGGCCCACGATTTTAACAATCTACTGACAGTCATCCTGGGAGACTGCGAGTTCCTCGAGCAGGATGTCAACTTGTCCGCCGACAGCCGGGAGTTGACGCAGGAGATTCACAAGACGGCGGACCAGGCGGCCACGCTCACCCGCCAACTGCTCGCGTTCAGCCGGAAGCAAATTCTACAGCCCAAGGTGCTGGACTTGAACGACGTCATGGTCGGCGTTGGCAAGATGCTGGGACGCTTGATCGGCGAGGACATCGCCCTGAAAACCAATCTGTCGTCGCGGCTTTGGCGGGTGAAAATCGACGTGGGACAAATCGAACAGGTGCTGGTGAATCTGGCCGTCAACGCCCGCGATGCCATGCCCCGAGGTGGCTCGCTCACGATCGAGACGGCCAATATCGAACTGGATGAGACGGCAGCCCGGTCCCATCCGGATGTCAAGCCGGGGCCATACGTCGTGATATCCGTCCGGGATACCGGATGCGGCATGGACGAACGGACGCTGGCCAGGTTGTTCGAGCCCTTTTTCACGACGAAGGCGCCCGGCAAGGGAACCGGATTGGGGCTGGCAACGGTTTTCGGCATCGTCAAACAAAGTGACGGCCACATTGCCGTCTCCAGCAAGCCGGGCGAAGGGACGACGTTCAGGCTGTATTTTCCCAGGGCTCAAATAACGCATGCCGAGCGTCCGCAGCGAAAGCCCCTGCCCGACGAAGCGCGCGGTGCCGAAACGGTGCTGGTGGTCGAAGACGCCGACGCAGTTCGCGGGCTGGCCTGTCGCACCCTGCGGGCCTTTGGATACACGGTCCTCGAGGCGGCAAGCGGCGGCCAGGCGTTACTGATCTGCCAACAGCATCCGGAGCCGATTCATCTGGTCGTGACCGACGTCGTCATGCCGGAAATGAGCGGCCGCCAGTTGTCCGAACATCTGAAGGAGCGGCATCCGGGTATTCAACTATTGTTCATGTCGGGCTACACGAACGATGCCGTCGTGCGGCACGGGGTCTTCGAGGCCGAAACAGACTTCCTTCAAAAGCCGTTCTTGCCCGCAGCTCTCGCCCAGAAGGTTCGTGAGATCCTCGACCGCCGCGGCTGATTTGCAGTCCCCCAATCGCGGCACGGCGCAGGCGTCGTTGTTATTGAGCCGCACCGACGGCTTCGAGCGATTGGCTTTCCGCGGCGAGGCGTCGCGGCAGAATGCGTGCAAACGGCCGTAGCTGGCTGGGAGCGACAGGGTCGGGCCGTAGCCCGCGAATTTGTCCGCGGCGTCGGCGTCGGTCACGATGGCAAGCTTGTGCCGTTGGACACTTCTCGTCACGGCCGCAAGTCTTTGCGGCGCGGTGCCCACGCAGTTGACGAGCACACTTTCCCGGCAGTCGTTGAGGTCGTCTGCGGAGCATCGCGCGACGGTCATTCCCATCGACGATAGAATCTGGCCCAGGAAATCGCACGTCGCGTCCGACAGGTCGCAATAGGCCAACTCGCGCGATGGTTGCGGCTGCGCGGCGAGCCGGGCCGCTTCCTGGCGACCGGCGCAAATGAGGCGAGCTGTTCGACGTCCTGCCGCGTCTCGGCGATGATCTGGGCGAAGCGGTGAATGCCGACGTGCGGCAGCCGTGCGGCAGGCGGCAGGTCCACCACGTCCCACGATTCCCACTGGCCAATGGCGAGGTTACCCAAGAAAATCGCCAGTGTCAGGAGTTCGGCCTTCGTTCGCGTGGGATCGGGCAGATGGTCGAGTTCGGCACGGTCGGCCAGCACGTGCTTGAGCGGGCCGTATATCTCCGCGGGAATGCCCCAGATCTCGAGGAAATAGGCGATGGCTTCCGCATGGGTCATCGGAAACACCTTGCGCTCGTGGTCCAGCAGCGAGCCGTCATTGTGACGGCAGTTCTCGACCATCAGCTCATACTGTTTCGGATAGAGGGCTCCCAAGACCACTCGGCCAAGCGGATGCATGATGGCGCTCAGCAGCAGGCCTTGATCGATTCGCTGGTGTTGTCCTTCATCGACGATCATCTCGACGGCGAGGCCCGCGGCCATGCTCCGCTTCCAGGCCAGACCGACATTCATCCACGGCATGATGCCCGAGGTCAGGGCGGTCAGTGTGCTGGTTGCCAACGCCAATTCACCGATGCGCTTTTGACCGATTTGCACGACGGCTCGTTCCATCTGAACAATCCGCTGCCCCGACGTGTTGTAAAACGCGCTATTGGCCAGCCGCAGGACATCCGCGGACAGCGTGGCATCCCGTTGGATCGCCGCGGCAATGAGCGGCATTTCCCAGTCTTCGCTGCTGGTCATGTTGTAGACGTCCATGCCGGCGGTCGAAATCGGCAGAATCCGCGACAATCCCGAAAGCCTGCCCTCGACGTTCGCCAGACTGATTGACGCACAATCGCGCGGCGACGCATGCACGTCGGCGCCGGCGACACTTGCCGGGCCGCGCTCTCCGGCCTGCTGCCCGCCACCCCGCTGCACCAATGCCATGACTTTGGCGGCGAGGAGACCGAAATCGAAGGGCTTGAAGACGATGTCGTCGACGCCTCGCGCAACAAGTCTTTGGCCAGCTTCGGTTCGATCACGCCGGTATGAACCACGATCACCGGTCGCGGGTTGAGCGCCAATAGCTGCACCGCCAGGGCATGGCCGTGCTTGTTGGGCATCCTGAGGTCGGTGATTACGGCATCGTAGCGCACTTGCGCGACTCGCGCCTCCGCCTCGACGCCGTCGGCAGCCATATCGCACACAAAGCCCTGCTGGACCAGCCCGCGAGCCACCAGTTTTCGCACGGCTGCTTCGTCATCGACAACCAGCGCCCGCATTGCTCGTCCCTCGTTCGCTTTCGACTTGCTGCTCTCTGCCGTTGGCTTCCGCATCGGCGCCTCGACGGCAACCCGGCAATCGTACGTCATTGACGCTGGGATGGGACCGATCCCCCCCGCGCGATCCGGCATACGCCTCGCGACCGCTTCCGTCGGTATCTCCGTCGCGCGCGAGCGGCGGCCAAGGGCCGTCGGGAATCCGCTGGCGAAACGTCGTGAGCTAGAGTTCAAAGGCTGCAACAAGCCGCGACCTTCGGTCGTGTGCCGGTCCGTCAGCCCTCATTCGCCGGATTCGTGATGTGCCTTCGTTCCGTGCATTTATCCCGACACGTCCTGCCGATCCTGATGCTGTTATGGCTGGCAGCGGCGGGAGCTGGAATGTTGCTGCTTTGGGACTATGCGCTCACGCCCGGACGGGAGAGTGAGCGGCTCTCCCAGTGGCCGGCCGACAGCAATCTGGTTTTAGGCAAGGATCGTCCGACGCTGTTGGTCTTCGTGCATCCCAGGTGCCCTTGCAGTCGCGCCACGATTCAAGAATTGGCCGTCGCCCTGGCGGCCGGGCAAAGGCCCTTGAACATCCAAGTCGTGGTTTACAAGCCGGGCGATGCCCAAGCAGGCTGGGAACAGACAGACCTGTGGCATGCGGCCCAGGGCATACCGCGAGTGGCGCTCTACGTGGATTACGGCGGCGTCGAAGCGAAGCGGTTTTCCGTGACGACTTCGGGTCATGCGTTGCTGTTCGCGGCCGACGGGACGTGCATATTCAGCGGCGGCATCACGGCCGCTCGGGGCCACCAGGGAGCCAGCGCGGGACAGGACGCACTGGTTGCCCTCCTTACGGGCGGCCAGCGGCAAGTATCGAGCACCCCGGTGTATGGATGTCCCTTTTAGGGCGAGCTTCAATTGCGACGGCGGAGGATAAGGCCAATGTGGAAAAATTCCTTGGCAGACCGAAGTTCGAGTGTTTCCTTGCGTGCCGAGCAACTGTACCGCACGGAATTGTCGTATCTCTATCGCTGGACCGACCGCCTGTTCGTCGTCCTGCTGCTGCTGGAGTGGGTGGCCGGAATCCTGGTCGCCCTGCTGGACTCGCCCCGCACCTGGTCCGGCGCGTTGAACGAGGTCCATCCCCACGTATGGGCGGCGATCGTTTTGGGTGGCGTTTTCGCCGCCTTTCCCTCGTACCTCGCCTTCGTGCGGCCGGGAACTGCCCTGACTCGTTATGCGATTGCCGTGGCACAAATGCTTTGGTCGGCCCTACTGATCCACCTGACCGGAGGTCGGATCGAAAGCCATTTCCACGTCTTCGGTTCGTTGGCCTTCTTGGCCTTCTATCGGGATTGGCGCGTTCTGGCCACTGCAACATTGGTTGTGATTGCGGACCATTTGGCGGGAGGCATCTATTGGCCGCAGTCCGTGTACGGAACCGCCGCTTCAGGGTTGTGGCGTTCGTTCGAACATGGTTTCTGGGTCGTCTTCGAGGATACGTTTCTGCTCATTTCGATTCACCACAGCCTGAGGCAATCCCGGAAGATCGCCACGAAGCAAGCCTTGCTCGAGCAGCACCATTCCGGCGAGATCGAAGCCAAAAACTGCGACCTGGAGCAAGCCAACAAGCTGCTCGAGTCGGCGAACCGTCGTCTCGAAGTGCAAGTCCGTGAGCGGATCGACGCCACCCGGGCCCTGAGCGTCAGCGAAGATCGTTATCGACGAATCGTCGAGTTGTCGCCATTTGCAATTCTGGTGATCAAAGAAAGCAAAATTGTGTTCGTCAACCGGCCCTGCGTGGTGCTCTTTGACGCCAACGATCCGGTACAGTTGGTCGGCCGCAGCCTGGCGGACTTGTTTCATCAGGACAATCGTTCGTGGATCGTTGACCTGTGCCGCGCTGACGGACAGGACTACGTAGCGCTGTTGCGCGAGGCCCTGTCCTGGGCCTGGATGGAGCGACGCAAGAGGTGGAAGTCAGCGCCTTTCGCTTCCTGGACGACGGAGAGGTGAACATCCACGTCATCGTCCACGACATTTCCGAACGAAAGCAGCTGGAAGCGCAAAATCGCCAATCGCAGAAAATGGAGATCACCGGACAGCTGGCCGGCGGCATCGCTCACGACTTCAATAATCTGCTGGCGGTCATCCTGGGCTGCTGCCAGTGCCTTGAAAGCGAGGCCGCGCTCGACGACGACAGCCAGGATCTCGTCGGGGAAATCTATAAGGCAGGAAACAGGGCTGCTACCCTGACTCGGCAGTTGCTCGCATACAGCCGCCAGCAGGTACTCAAGCCCTCGGTGTTGAACCTGAACGAAGTCATCATCGAAACCGGAAACATGCTGGAGCGCTTGATCGGCGAGGACATCGCCGTGACAAGCAACTTGTTTTCCCGGCTCTGGGCGGTGAAGGCCGACGCCGGGCAGATTCAGCAGGTCATCATGAACCTGGCCGTCAATTCGCGAGACGCCATGCTCCAAGGAGGCAAACTCACGATCGAAACAGCCAACGTGGAACTGGACGAGACTTACGCCCATGCGCATCCCGACTCCAAGTCGGGGCCCCACGCCGTTCTGACAGTCAGCGACACCGGCTGTGGCATGGACGAGCAAACGAAGTCCAGGATGTTTGAGCCATTCTTCACCACCAAGGGGGTGGGTAAAGGAACAGGCCTGGGCCTGGCGACGGTCTTTGGAATCGTCAAGCAAAGCGGCGGTCATGTGACCGTCGACAGCGAACCCGGCCACGGGGCGACCTTCCGAGTGTACCTGCCAAAGGTGGAGAGCAAGGTCACCGAAAGCACGGAGCCGCAGCAACTGACGCCGGCCCGCGGCGCCGAAACGCTGCTGGTTGTCGAAGACGAAGACGGAGTCCGCCGGCTGGCCTGCCGGATTCTACGGGCCCAAGGTTACACCGTGCTCGAAGCCCGCAACGGCAGCGAAGCCCTGTCCACGTTTCAGGATCACGATGGCGTCATCGAACTGGTACTGACCGATGTCGTGATGCCCGAAATGGGCGGGCGACATTTGCACGAACGCTTGCTGGCTGTCAATCCGAATCTCGCTGTGCTGTTCATGTCCGGATATACGGACGACGCCGTTGTGCGGCACGGAGTGCTCGAATCGGAAACGAACTTCATTCAGAAGCCTTTCTCGTATGCCGGCCTGGCCAATGCGGTCCGCAACGTCCTCGACCAGCGGATCTGGCAAGCCCCCGCGGCTTCGTCGACCGGTTCTGCATCCGGCGGCAAGTGGGCCGGCGTCTGAGCCCCATCTCGTCCCGCGGAAGCCCGGCTTTTGCGCGTCATCCGGCGTCGCCCTGCGGCCTGGGGATGTTAAACTCTCGGTGGCATGCTGCAACGTCGACCCGTCCCTGAAAAATGGGGACTTGCGCCGCGAGCGGCAGAATTCCTGGCTCCGCCGGGCGCCGAGCCTGACGTCCGTACGATCCACCTCCGGGGCCGCTTCGCACGCAACGCGCAAAGGGAGTATCAACGATGCCGCAAACACCGCATGTCGAGCAGCACTTCACGGCCTCGGAATCCGTTCGCGACATCGTCATCGGCATGTCGGACGGACTCACCGTTCCCTTCGCGCTGGCGGCGGGATTGTCAGGGGCCGTCGATTCGAGTCGCATCATCGTCACCGCGGGCCTGGCCGAAGTTGCCGCCGGAGCGATCGCGATGGGCTTGGGTGGTTACTTGGCCGCCCGGACGGACGCCGAGCATTTCGTCTCCGAACGGGCGAGGGAGGAGCGCGAAGTCGACGAGCTGCCCGCCGAGGAAGCCGCCGAAGTTGCCGTCGTGCTGCGCTCTTATGGCCTGGCGGAAAATGAAGTGGCCACGGTCGTCCAATCCATTTGCGCCGACAAGCAGCGCTGGATAGAATTCATGATGCGGTTCGAACTCGGTCTGGAGGAACCAGACCCGAAGAGGGCCAGCCGCAGCGCGCTGACCATCGCTCTGTCGTATGTCGTCGGCGGTCTGGTGCCCTTGGCCCCCTACTTCGTATTCCCTTCAGTCCACACGGGCCTGATCGGATCGGTGGTCGTGACGCTCTTCGCGCTTTTGGCGTTCGGCTACGTCAAGGGGAGATTCACCACGGCCCGGCCCTTGCGCAGTGCATGGCAAACCGCCGTCGTGGGCGGGCTGGCCGCCACGGCGGCGTTCGTCATTGCGAAAGCGATCGAGTGGTGACCCGCGCCGGCAATCGCCGTGTCGGTTGGCCCGGCCGGGCGGCCGGGCTTGTTACGAGAAAACGTCCCGGGTCTGCTGTCCGGCGGTGAGAGCAAATCCTTCCTCGGGCCAGTCCGTCGCTGCCGTTACGGACGGTCATTCCGCTTCACGAGCATTCCCGCGACACGCGGCGCCGGTTCAGGGGCCGGTGTCGTCTTCCGGCGAATTGAACACGGTCGTGCGATCGAGCCCATGAGCCACGGTGCCGGCGGCCGGCGCGGCGGCGCCGCTCGTTCGACCGGCCGGCCGCGGAGGCGTGGCGTCCTGGCCGGCCGAGGAAAGGTTGCCGGTGTCGGGAAGGTCGCCGGTCCCAACGGCGGCAGGGTGCTGGCCCCGCTCATGACGGCTCCACCAGGATTCGGCGTCGTCGAGTGACCAGTGTTGGGGGACGCGGTCGAGCATCGCGGCCAGATCGCGCGCCGTCTGCGGCCGCTTGGCGCGGCTTTTTTCCAGGCAGGCCAGGATCGCGTGCTCCAACTCGGCTGAGATCGGTCGTCCCAGGCGTTCCGAAGGGGAGGTCGGAATTGCCGTGACGTGCTGCTGGCACAATTCGCTGAGCGACTGGGCGCTAAATACCGTTTGACCGGTGAGCAGGAAATACCCGACCGCGCCGACGGCATACAGATCGCTGCGGGCGTCGACCAGATCGGGTGTTTGGATGGCCTCGGGCGGCATATACAGGGGCGTGCCGGAAATTCCGTCCCCTTCGTCGCGACCGTCCTTTTGTTCGTCGACGGCCTTGACGAGTCCGAAGTCGAGCACTTTGACGACGTCCGGCTCGGCGCCGCGACGGTTGAGCATGATGTTCGCGGGCTTGATGTCGCGATGCACGAGTCCCAGGGAATGGGCTTCGTACAGCGATGCACAGACTTGCCGGAGAATCCGCACGACGCGCCCTTCCGACTGCGGACCGTAGCCGTCGACGAGCGCTTGCAGATTGACGCCGTCGAGATATTCCATTGCGTAGTAAAAGACACCCTCAGGCGTGCGGCCATAGTCGTAAATTGCCACCGTGTGCGGGTTATTCAGCTTGCAGGTGAGCTGGACCTCGCGCTCGAACCGCGCGATCGACGTCTCGTTCACGCGGTCGACGTCGAGCATCTTGATAGCCGTGGGGCGGCGCAGCATGGCGTGCTGTCCTTTATAGACCACGCCCATCGCGCCGGCTCCGATGCGTTCCAGCAGTCGATATTGACCGAGCTGTCGCGCTTCGACTGCCGCCCTTTGCGCCTGGTGTTGCAGCCGAGCCACGATCAGCGTAAACACGAAGATCGCGATGGCGCTGACTCCGAGCAAGGCATACATCGCATAAAACGACCGGTTGAGAATCGTGAGCGGATGAAATGCCTCGGCCGTGTCCACCTCGGTGATCAAGCCGATGTCGTATTCCGGCAGCCAACTCCAGGCCCCGACCGATGGCGAACCGCGATAATCGCGGTAGTCCGTCATTTTGACGCCCGACGTGCCGCTGACGGCGGCGGCGCAGATTTCGGTCAGCGGCAGCTCACGACGTCGGACGCCAGGCCGGAAGCCTGCGAGCATGTTGCCGCCCGGGTTGCGGACTTGGACGTTCAGGATCGACGCCGCATGGTCCTCGTCCGGCAACAGCCCGAGCAGAATCAAGGTCGCGTCGAATCGGGAGTTCGAGACCATCAACCCTTGTTTGTTGACGGCGTAGGTTTCGCCGGTCTGGCCCAGGCGGCCAAGTTGCAGGATATCGGTGAATTCCCTTTCCGGTCGAATGCGAAAGGCGAGCACGGCGATCGTTTGAAAATTGTCGTCGCGGACCGCGCGCAGACGAACATCGTGGGCACTCCGGTCTGCATTCGACCCGATCGATCTTTGAGCCGGGTGACGCTTTGGAAGGGCGCGGAAACGGTCGGCTTGCCTTCCAACGTGCGGACCAGGAAGGATTCGTACTGGGGTACGGTTTGCCCGATCGGCAACTCGTTCCCCGCGGCCACGATCTGCTGGCGCTTGTCGGCGAGCACGAAATCCGACGAAATCGTGCGAAGACATGCCGGGTTCGAGTTCTTTGACCAATTGGCGGCGCAGTTGCGTTGCCGACGTCTCGGTGCTTGCCGGGTCGGCCCCGCCTGGGTCGTGCTCGCGGTCCGCGACGACCAGCAGCCCGGCAATCGTCTTGCGGATGTGTTGATCGTTGGCCAGGCTCGACGCGCTCGACTCCTGCTCCTGGAACCATTTGAGCAGCATCGCCCGTTCGACGGTCAGCAGGGTCTGCAACTCCGATCGCAAGTTCTCTTGCATCGTCCGCTCGATTGACCCGCTGATCACGTAACCGACGACCGACAGCAGGACGACTGCCGCGATCGGCCAAATCCAGAGCTGCTTCTTGAGCAACAGTCGCGTCCGCGACATCGTTCGCCCAATCGAAGTGTGGGCGAACGTCATGTGGGCCGCGGCGCGGCCGCGAATGTCGCGCGGATGGGCAAATGATCGGGTTAGCCAATTCCACATGGGCACGAGGATCCGGGCGGCGGTAGGGCGAAGGGGCGGTATTGCGAGCGCAAGCGGCCCGGTTCGATCCTACTTTCGCGTTGGCAACGCCCGCAAGTAGCGGGGCTCGCCCGATGAGCGGCAGACCCCCTTATGCCCGGCATTGGGGAGTGCGCCGCATGCTGACCGCCCGCGCTATGGCCCGCAGCGGCATTCGATTCCGATGCGTTCGGCTCCGACCGGGGTCGCAAACCGCCGCCGAGCCCTGGACCCGATCGAGTAAAAGCGACGAGCGCGACACCCTGGCCGGTTTGCACTGGAACCGGCTATTTCGGGATCATGGGGACGCGCCGGCCGGCATCATGCCGGCGGTTCGTACCACTTGACGTCGAAAAAGCTTCGCCAGGAGTATTCTCGCAGTGGCCGCTGGCGCTGCCAGGGCACCGCCTGATAGGTGCCGAAGATGCGGTCCCAAATGTCGACGGCGATTCCAAAATTGTGCCGCCACATGCGCCGCGTGTGGTGCAGGTGATGAACCGGCCGCGGGAGCCAAAACACCAGGTCGGGCTGGTCGTGATTCAACTGATGCGAATAGGCCGCAAACAACGCGTACAAAATCCCGCCGACCAGGCCGCCGATTCCGGACGGAACCGAGTGCAGAAAGCCGATCCACAAAAACGGAATGCCGGGCTTCACGTAGTCTCGGAATTCGCCGTACACCCCCTGCCCGTCGCCCCGTTGGTGGTGTTCGACGTGCCCGTGGCCCAGCCCCTGCGGGTGCGCGTGCATGAACCGGTGGACGAGATACTCGACCAGCGAGCCGAGGAAAAATGCCGTCGCGAAGCCGGCCAGCCCCCACAGAAAACTCGTCATCCTTGAGTCTCCATTTTCTGGAACGCCGAAGCGGCGCACGAGCCGCCATCGACCGGTCGCTCCGGGCCGGTTCCGGGCCGCGCGGGAATGAATTTAGCAATTCTGGGGGATCGGTTTCAAGATCAACGAATTGCCGCCCGGGCGATGGACAGATACGCCGCCCGCGCTCGGGCCGTCCGCGGCAGCAGGGGCCGCGTGGCGGCGAACCTGGCCGGCGTGTCAGGCGTGGTCCCATGCCGAGCCAGAGAGAGCTCGTCGTCGGCCGTGTCCGCCCTCGGTGGAAAGCGGGGCCCGCGTAGAAAGGTCGTCGGAAGGCGACGGCCGGAGGAGGAAAATTTTCCCGCCGAGGCGCAAAAAGCCCGACTGGAGGCGCTGCCCTCGAGTCTTGCCGCCAACCGACCGGCTCAGGCCAGCGTGTCGATGACGGAGCCCGGCGGAAAGCTTTGGAATGCCGCACCGGCGTCGAACTGGCCGCCGCTCGAGTTTTGCAATGCCGACAACAAGTCTTGCTGGAATTGCTGGGCGTTGACGCCGTTTTCTTCCAACAACTGAGCGAACGCTTGCTGGTTGCTGGTCTGGGTCGAACCGGCCGACCCCGACGCGCTGCCGGCGGCGGATCCGCTCTGCGCGTTGGCCGTCGATGCACCGGCCGCATTGTTTTGCAGAACGCTTTGGATCGCGTTTTGGATCACCTCGTTGGGATCCGTGCTGGTTCTGCTGGAATCGCTGGCAGACAAGGCAGTGCTGACGGCCTTTTCGATTTGGGTGAGTAACCCGCCCCCCTTGCCTCCACCGCCGTGATGATGGTGGCCGATTTGCTGCGGATCTCCGGAAGCGCCGTTGGCAGTGCTGCTCGAACTGCTGCCGGCAGTGGCTATCGGACTGGTGCTGGCAGTGGGGATCAGGCTGCTGCTGGCCGAAGTGCTGGAAGCGCTGTTCGTCGCGGTGCTGCCAGTCGTGGAGCTGCCAGTCGTGGAGCTACTCGTCGCGGCCGACTGTTGCTGTCCGGCTTGCAAAATAGTCTGATAGTATTGATACAGGCTTTGGCTGGCCGAGCTGCTGGAACTGCTGATGGGTGAAGTGGACATGGCCTGAGTCTTTCGTCCTTGAATCGTTCGCTGCGGCGCGGCGTCCTGCCATCGCCGGGGCTTCCTAAAATTGACTTCGGCTAACTATGGTCGTAGCGCTTATTACATTTTGGCAATGCGACGACAGCACGTGACCGCAGTTCTCGCAGTCTTCGTAGTATGACAACGCCGCCGCGGTCGGGCCCATCGATCCGGCAGCACGTCACCCCTCTACAGGTTTGCTGACCATGTTCGATTGTGGTTGCGGCACCGCCACGATGCTTGCAGGCCGCGCCTGCCGCCGAGGTGCGCTCATCGTGCTGGCGGTGATGGCGAGCAATGTCCATGCGCGAGAGTACGCTCCGCGCGTCGTTTCGCCCCAGCGTGCCGATGCCTACAGCATGAAGACCTTCAGGCAGTTTCCCCGCTGGCGCGACCTTGAGGATGACGCGCTGGCCTTCGAGGTCTACCAGTACCTGGCCGATACCCAGAGCGGACTGTTCCACTGCAACGAAGTGCTCGAGGGGGACGATGTCCTGGCCGAATACCGCAACGTCCGCGACCCGGTGAAAATCATCAACGTCTACGGATATGCCTACTGCGGAATTCTCGGACCGACAATGGCCGGCATCTGGGAGGACATGACCGGCAACAAGGCCCGCACGGTGACGCTGCCCGATTGGTCGCACGTCGTGGCCGAGGCATTCTACGCGGGCAAGTGGCATTACATGGACCTCGACGTGCGGGCGGTCTTCCGCCGGCCGGACGGCCGGTTGGCCTCGCTCGACGATGCCCGACGCGACCCATCGCTATGGCGCGACCGCGGCCCGCTCTTCTTCCCCCACGATTCGCTGGACGCCACGCGCAAGATCTATCAGCGGACCAATGTGGAAAACTACCACGGCTTTAACCAGAGCGGCCACACGATGGACTACGTGCTCCGCCAGGGCGAGACCTTCACGCTGTGGTGGACACCGCAGGGCGGGCGCTGGAATCACCGCCTGGAGTGGAACCGCGAGGACTGGCTTCGCCGTCTGGTCGAAGATCCGCCACGCGGGCCCAAGCCCAACCAACGCGACTTCTCGATCCACAATCACGGCAACGGCAAGTTCGTCTACCGGCCCGATCTTACCGACAAGTCGTCCGACTTCGTCGACGGCGCCTACGACTCGCACAACGTACAGCCGACTGCGATCGGCTTGTGCCTGACCGGGGCCGGCGAGGGCCAGGCGATCTTCGAAGTCCGTTCCCCCTACGTGATCGTCCCCAAGGTGGGCTCGCTGGACACACTGTCCGAGGACTGCGAGGCGTCACGGGTCGAATTGGACGCCGACGGCGCATCGCTGGCCCTGTCGGTCGACGGCGGCCTGACCTGGCGCGAGTTGCCCGCTGCGGCCGGCGCCGCAACGGATGACGCCGTAACGGGTGGCGCCGTAACGGATGGCGCCCTAACGGCTGGCGCTGCCCCGCTCGACCTTACTGCGCACGTTGCCGGCCGCTACGCCTACTTGCTCAAGATCTCCCTGCGTGGCCGGCCAGGGCAGGCCGTCGTCCGCCGGCTGGCAATCACCACCTGGGTGCAGGTCGCTCCGGCCGCCTTGCCGGTGTTCGCCAAGGGCCGCAATGCAATGGAGTACCGGACCGGCGACCATTACGGCCTGAAGACCCGAGTCAGCGAGATTCGCTCCGAGGCGGGCGATCCGGGCGAAACCCTCAAGTATCTTGCCAGCCGGCCGGCCGACTACGACCCTGCGCAAGACGGACCGGGTCCACGGGCTGGCCGTGGTGAAGGTTTCGCCGCCGCCGAGTACGAAGATCGCCTGGTTCACGGCCGAAGGCGCCTTTGCGACGCACCAGCGCGAGGCGGCCCGCAACACGCGCAACGTCATTACTTACGCGGTCGATCGGCCCGACAACTTTCGCGAAATCTACCGCGCCGACGTGCCGGCCGATACCTCGCACTGGCACTGCAATGCACACCGCGAGATCCGGCTCGACGAACCGGCCGAGTCGCTGTACGTCGGCTACCAGGGCGATCCGGCCTTGAACAATTTCCACATTTATGCCCACTGCCTGGACGAGGGCCGCGCCTCGGCTCATGGCGTAACGATCACGCACGTCTGGCGCGATTCCGGAGGACCCAAGCGCCAAAGCGTCACGCTTCATCAGCCCGGTCCGTACGAAATCACGACCGCGGACGATCCGGTCTGCGAATCGATCGAGATCGCCGTTTCCAGCGATCGCGGGCAGTGAGAAATCGCGAGCAAGCGAGGAAAGTCTGATCGTGGCGCGGCACGCGTCGGTCACGCTTTTCGGGTGTGCCCGCTCGGTCGGTCCCATTCGCCCATGTTCAAGCGACAGGAACCGTCTTACAATCGTGGTCGTTCATACCCATGGTGCGGATAGCGATGCGCCTGCCACGTGCGATCACAAACCGCACCGGGAGGACACAAGTTCAACCACCGCCAGGCCAGGAACGCACGGATGCGATTTTCGCAAGTCATTTGGAAAAACCTGCTGCAGCGCCGGCTGCGCTCGGCGCTGACTTGCAGCGGGCTGGCGATTGCGGTGGCTGCCATGACGGCCCTGCTGGGCGTCGCCCGGGGCTACGCCCGGGCCGCCGTCGATTTCTACGCGGCCCGGGGAGTGGACATCGTCGTCGTGCGGGCCGGAGTCGCCGAGCGAATGACCAGCAGTCTGCACGCCGACTTTGCCGACCGATTGGCCGAAGTTCCCGGCGTGCTCGAAGTGGCCGGCAGCTTGACCGAAATGGTCTCGTTCGGCGACGGCGACCTGATTGGCATCCCGCTGCACGGGCTGCCCATCGACGGTTTTGCCCTGCGGCAATACACAATCAGCAGCGGACGGACGCTCGGGCGCGGCGACCGTCATGCGGTGCTGCTCGGCGCAGGTTTGGCCGGCGGCTTTGCAAAAGCGCGTCGGCCAGTCCGCCGAGATCGAAGGCGCGCCGTTCGAGATCGTGGGCATTTTTCAGGCGGCCAGCGCCCGGAGGCGAATTCGGCGATCACGGTGCTCGACGACTTGCAACAACTGATGGATCGAGAGGGCCAGGTCTCCGAGTTTCAGGTGCGTGCGCTCGAATCGATCGCCACGGAACCGGCGCTGCGAGCGGTTTGCCGGTCGATCGAATCGTTGGCGGACGATGCCGGTCAGTCGTTGGGATTGAAAGCCTTGCCGATGCGCCAATTCGTGTCGACCGGCACGGAGACGCAACTGATGACCGGGATGGCGCTGGGCACCTCGGCGATCGCCGTCGGCCTGACGCTGCTGGGCATTCTCAATACGATGTGGATGTCGGTGCTGGAACGCACGCAGGAAATCGGCCTGCTGCGGGCCGTCGGCTGGTCGCGCCAGCGCGTGATGCGGATGATTTTGGGCGAATCGCTGCTCCTGGCCGGCGGCGGCGGCGTGGCCGGCGTGCTGGCCGCCTGGCTGCTGCTGGGCGGCTTGTCCCTGGTGCCCGCGGTGCGCGGCTTCGTCACGCCCCAGTTGGATCCGCTGGCCGCCGCTTTGGGCATCGCCGGCGCGCTTTCGGCGGGCCTACTCGGCGCAGTCTACCCTGCCTGGTCCGCGTCGCGGATTCCGGCGGTGGAGGCGCTGCGCTATGAATGACGCCGGCGATTCCCCCTTGATCCGAGTGGACCGCGTCAGCCGCCATTACGACGACGGCGAGGTGCAGGCACTGGTCGACGTCTCGCTGAGCGTGCGGCGGGGCGAGTATCTGGCGATCATGGGTCCCAGCGGCAGCGGCAAGTCGACATTGCTGCATTTGCTCGGCGCTGGATCGGCCCGATCAAGGCGAAATTCACTTTGACGGGCAGCCCTTGTCGCTCGAGCGGGATCTCGACCGTTTCGCGCCCGCACCGTGGGCTTCGTCTTCCAGTCTTTCCATCTATTGCCCACGCTCACGGCGCTGGAGAACGTGCAGATTCCGATGTTCGAGGGACTCGCCAGTCCTGCCGAGCGCGCGGGCCTGGCCGCCGAATTGCTCGACACCGTCGGCATGGCGCATCGCGCCGGACACCTGCCGAATAAGCTGTCCGTGGGCGAGCGGCAGCGCGTGGCCATCGCCCGAGCGCTGGCGAACGGGCCGCAAGTTTTGCTGGCCGACGAGCCGACCGGCAACCTGGACTCGGCTGCCGGGGCCGTCGTGCTGGATTTGTTCGATCGCCTGCACCGCGAGCGCGGATTGACGCTGGTCGTGATCACGCATGGAGCCGAGGTGGCGGCCCGGGCCGAGCGCACGGTCTGGATTCGCGACGGCCGCCTGCTGACCGAACCCGCGTCGTCGCTGTCGCCGCAGCCCGAAGCGTTCGATACGACGTCCCGCGTGTGAAATGCGACCGCCGCCAAGTGTCGCCGTGCGGTTAATGATGTGATTCCGGAACGCCCGCCGGCGAACCCTGGTCAAGGAGCACTAGTCATGCGGCTGAGCCAGGTGGCCTTGAGCAATCTGCGGCGTCGTTTGCCCCGCAGCGTGCTGACGATGCTCGGCGTCGGCGCCGCGGTGGCCGTCGTCACAAGCCTGGTGAGTGTGTCCGAATCGCTGGAAAGCTCGTTCCTGGAACTGTACAACCGCCGCGGAACGGATCTGGTCGTGCAGCGCCGCGGCGGGACCGTGCAAATCTCCAAAGGACTGCCGACGGCACTGGGCGATCGCATTCGAGCTCTGCCCGAGACCGGGCAGTTGATTGGCGGACTCATGGATATGGTCACGTTCGAGCAGGCCGGCCTGTTCATGGTGATTGTCAACGGCTGGGATGCCGACTGCCTGGTGCTGGACCGCGTGAAGGTCATCGCCGGCCGGCGGCTGCAAGACGGCGACGAGCGAAAGGTGATGCTGGGCCGGGTCCTGGCGGCCCAACTCGACAAGCGGCCGGGCGATACGATCGAACTGTACTCGCAGCAATTCGACGTCGTGGGCGTTTTCGAAAGTTTCAGTATTTTCGAAAACGGCGCCGTCTTCATGCTGATGGGCGAATTGCAGCGCCAGATGGACCGCCCCGGACAACTGACCGGGTATGTCGTGCAGGGCCGGCCGCCGGGCGACCCCGCCACGATCCGCCGGCTGCAGTCCAAGATCGAAGCCCTCGACCCGGACGTGGCGGCCACGCCCTGCGCCGAATTCGTCCACGGGCTGAATCAAATGCAAGTCGCCCGCACGATGGCCGGCGTCGTCTCGGGCATTGCCGGAGTGCTGGGTGCGCTGGGCATGCTGAACAACATGGCGATGAGCGTGTTCGAGCGACGTCGCGAGTTCGGCGTGCTGCGGGCATTGGGATGGCGCCGCTGGCGAGTCGTCTGGCTGGTCGTGCTTGAATCGCTCTGGCTGGCGGTCGGCGGCGCGGTGCTGGGATTGGCCATTGGCCTGGCGGTGCCTCTTGCGCTAACCCGCTGGCCGCCGACGGCCGTGCTGGTGCAAGGCGACGTGTCCTGGACGGGCATTGTGGCTGGCAGCAGTTTGGCGCTGGCGATGGCGATCTTGGGCTCCTCGTACCCGGCATTTCAATGCACCCGGATCTCGCCCATCGCCGCCCTGCGCGGGGGTTAGCGCCAGCGGCGTTCACTTGCCCGAGAGCTTTTCGCTGGACGGTTCGACGAGCCACATGTACAGAAAAGCCGGCAAGCGCGTGCGGTCGAGGCCGGGAATGTTGACCGGGATGAGCTTGTCTTGCAGCGGCACGTTGGGCGTGATGGCGTAGGTCGAGAGGGCCTCGTCACCTTTGCGGCGGAAGGAGATGACGTCCGCGGCCGGCGCATTGCCGAGCTTGCGGCCGATCGCCACGGCATCGTCGAGATAGCCGACTTTGTCCACCAGGCCGAGCTCCAGGGCCTGGGGGCCCGTGAACACGCGGCCGTCGAACAGCGATTGATCGGCAGCATTGACCGGCCGTGACTTGATGACCAGATCGCGAAAGCGCTTGTGGAATTCGTCGCACATTTGTTGCAGCAGGCGGCGATTCTCGTCGCCGAGCGGTTGCGTGGGCGTGCCCAGGTCGATCTTTGCACCGCTCTTGATCGCCAGGTTCACGATGTTGAACTGGGCCATCAAGTCCTGCAGGTTGTAGAGGTTCAAGATGCAGCCGATGCCGCCGGTGACGGTGGTCGGATGGGCGACGATGTTGTCGGCCGCGGTGGCCAGGTAATAACCGCCGCCGGTTGCGACATCCATCAGGCAAGCCACGACCGGAACGCGGGTTCGCTGCCGCAAGGCGCGCAGATCTCGCCACATGATGTCGGTGGCGGTCACGCTGCCGCCGTAGGTGTTGATCCGCAGGACGACGGCACACACCGCGGGATTGGCCTCGATCGCATCGAGCTTTTCGCGGAATGATCCGACCGCGTTCTCGCCGCGCGATCCCAGGCCGGCCGAGTCCGCATCGAGCAGGATGCCGTCGACGTCGACCAGCGCGACGACCGGCCCGCCATGCTTGCCGGCGTAGGGCAGCCGACCCGGCTGGACGGGCACGGGCTTGGGGGTCACCGAGATATGGGCATCGATATCGGCGTCGGCTTTGACTCGCGCCGCCACGTCGGCATCGAGCTGCCCGGCCACATCGGCATCGACACGACCGGCCGCGGCCACCCGGAACGGATCGCGCAGGCAACCGCACGCGAGCACGCACAGCGCAAGCCAGCAGGCCAGCCGGCGGGAATCGTGGTTACCCGCGGATCGAAGTCGGATGCGGTTCGGCGGCGCGCTCACCGGAGTTCCTGCGGGATAGCGAAAGGCAGTTTCACGGTTTTTTCGAGTCCAGCGAACGGCGGAATTTGCGCACTGCTTCCTGCGCGACGATCGGCAGCTTGGATCGCAACAGATTCGGCGCCGTTGAACCACTCGCGGGGCTCGGCGAACGCCAGGTGATACTCGATCAGCACTGCCCCGGCAGGCTGGGCCAGCCGCGTCGCCTTGAGGTACGAGGCGAAGCCGGCATAAGGATGCAAGCTGCCCAACTGGCGTTTGCCAGCCACATCGCGCTCATCGGCTGCCAACGGTTGGGATATTCTGCGTCGTCGATAAAACCGGCGTCCAGGATCGAAGCCACGACGACGGAATCGGACGAGCGCGTCTTCAGGCAGCGCGTCGTGCCGCGCACGCGGACTTTGTCCAGCAAGGTGAACTCGCCGGCCAGGTAGTACGCGCCGGCCGATCTTTCGCCGCCGCAATGCCCCGTTGGGTCAAGTCGGCTGCTGTCAGCAGTTTCGCCTGGGGCCGATCTTCTGCATCGTCGTTGCCCGCACTGTGAAACTGGGTCTGCACGAAGTCGTCGCTGACCAGGGTATCGAGATCGCCGTACACGACGAACCACAGATCGACCTGGCGGCCGCTGGTGCCCGGCGCTCCGTCGGCCGCGCCGATTTTCAGCACGAAGGGGGCCACGGCCGATCGGCGGGTGAGTGCATTCCAGTCGCTATGCGTTTCTGGAATCGCCTCGACCTGCGCTCGCTGCTGGGCGGCGCTCATGCCGTCGCTCAAAGTCGGCCTGGGCAAGCGGATGACTTCGTCGCCGGCGATCTGGACGCCGCGCAGGACGAGATCGTCCAAGAGCCGGTTGCCGCTCGGCGGCTGGTCTTCTGGCGACACGGCGCCGCCGGACTGGCCGATCGAACTGACCAGTGCTGCTAGCAAGAAGATGGCAAGTCTGCGGAACATCGACGCTCGTGGGGCGGATTGCCGTAGGAAAAACCACACGGCGCCGGTAAGCTTAGCGAAATCGCTCGTTTGACCCTAGAGCGCACGAAGGACGCCCGGGAGGGCACCCGGTTCGACCGCCGAGACGGAAAATCGCCAATCCGGCACCCCGCTATTGTTTGCCAACCTATTGGTCGCCTGTCGGCCAACCGGACTGGCTCCCACCGCAATTCACCAACCCAAAGCGAATGCTCTACACCGAGCCCACGGACGGGTTCTTGGCTCGGCTCGATCGCTGCAAGGAGGACAGCAGATGCTGCGAACGATCCCGCTGGCGGTCGTCTCTTCACTGGTTTGGCTGGCCACGTATGCTGCGTCGCCCGCGGCTCAACCGGCCGCCGGGCTCGGCGCCGACGACATCGACACCACGACCAGTCGCGTCTACATACTCGTCGACAAGACCGGGCTCGGGCATGCCCATGGCGTCGAAGGGCGATTGCGCGGCGGTTCGGTGAAGCTGGACGCCAAGACCGGTGCCGGCCAGATCGTGTTCGACATGGCATCGTTCGCCGCCGATACCGACGAAGCCCGCAAGTATGTCGGCCTGAGCGGCAGCACTTCCGATTCGACGAAAAAACAGGTCAACGACAACATGCTGGGGCCGGCCGTGCTGGGCGTCAAAGAGCATCCCACCGCCACGTTCGACGTCGATTCGGCCCTGCCGCTGGCCAAGAAGTCGGCGGACGGAAATCCCCTCTATCAGTTGCGAGGAACCTTTCATCTGCGCGGAGTTAGCCGCCCGTTGGCGATCGAAGCCGAAGCGATTGCCAAAGAAAAACTGACGCGGTTGCGCGGCCACTTCACGATCGAACAGACGAAATTCGGCATGAAGCCCTACACCGCGGCCCTGGGCGCACGTGGGCGTCGCCGACGCCCTGACCATTTCCGGCGAGATCGACGTCGTCAAATAAGTACGCCGGCGGTCGGCCGCGAACCGCCACGCCAAGCTTCGGAGGCCTGCACTTGATAAGTTGCCCGAGTGTCACCAAGAGCGAGATCCGATTTCATTACGACCTGGGCACGCTGTTTTATCGGCTGCTGTGGGGCCGGCACATCCACCACGGCTTGTGGGTCGGCGATGAGTCGCCCGCCGCCGCCCAGCAAAACTTGACCGAGACCTTGGCGGCATCGCGCACGTGCAGCCCGGCCAACAAGTGCTGGACGTGGGCTGCGGCATGGGCGGATCGACGATGCACCTGGCCGGGCTGGGCTGCCAGGCCACGGGCGTCACGATCAGCCCCGTGCAGCGGCATCGGGCCGCGTGGGAAAGCCGCCTGCGCGGATTGGCCGGCAAGACGCAATGGCTCTGCGCGGATGCCGATGAAATGGAATTTCCGCCCGCCAGCTTCGACGTCGTGTGGAGCATCGAGTGTACCGAACACCTCTTCGACAAACCGCAGTTCTGCCGTCGCCTGGCCGGATGGCTGAAGCCGGGCGGACGCGTGGCGATTTGCGCCTGGCTGGCCGGTAACCGCACCGACACCGCGGCCGTAGATCAAGTGCTCAAAGTCTGCGAAGGATTCTTTTGCCCGTCCTTGGGAACGTCCGCCGACTATCAGGGCTGGCTGACCGATGCCGGGTTACAACTGGAGCAAACGCTCGATTGGACCGATCGCGTTGCGCAGACCTGGAAAGTTTGTCAGACCCGGGTTCGTCGCAGCGGGCGTGCCATGCTGGCGCGGCTGCTCGATCGAGACACGACGATGTTTCTGGATCGATTTGGCACGTTGCACGAGGCGTACCAGGACGGGTCGATGCAATATGGCTGCTTCGTGGCGCGGAAACCGGCCTGACCGCGCGGGCAGGCACCCACCGCCGCGAAGCCAGGCATTTTCGATGTTTTGCCGCCGAGACGCCCAATAACGCGAACGACTTGATTGCCTTGGCCGCCGCTCGCACGATGCACGCGCCAAGGACACTCCCGCATGCCAGGGAAGGAGCCAGACGCGTGCGCAGAATCCTGGGTATCGCCGTAGGCCTGTTGGTGCAGGTCTTATTCGTTGTCGCTTCTTACTATAACTTTACGTTTCTCGCCGGATCTCCACCGCGCCCCGGCCGGGCCGCCTTGGCCTGGGACGCTTTGCTGGCAATCCAGTTCTGCGTCGTGCACAGCGTGCTCTTGTGGCCGAGCGTAAAAAAGAAGCTGGAGCGCATTATCTCGCCGGCTTTTTATGGTCTGTTTTTCTGCGCGGCCGCCTGCTCGACGCTGCTGCTCACCATGACCCAGTGGCAAGTCGGCGACTGGGCGCTTTGGCAGCTTGCCGGTTGGCCACGGCTGGTTGTGCAAACGTTGTACTTGTGCTGTTGGGGAACCCTGTTTTTCAGCCTCTGCTGCTCGGGCTTTGGGTATCACACCGGCTGGCTGCCCTGGTGGTATTGGGTCAAGCGGCAGCCGATTCCGCGCCGCCCTTTCCAGCCGCGCGGTGCTTTTACGCTGCTGCGGCACCCGGGCTACCTGAGCTTTTTGGGCCTGGTTTGGTTTACGCCGGACATGACGATCGATCGCGCGGTCCTGACCGGTTTGTGGACCGTCTACATCTTTGCCGGAAGTTGCCTGAAGGACCTGCGCTTGATCCACTACATGGGAAACACCTATCGCGAGTACCAGGCCAGGGTACCGGGCTATCCCGGCATGTTCGTCGGACCGCTCGGCCGCCGCACGAATTGGGACGCATCGTTGCGACCGGCGAACGTGACCGCGGCCATCCCTCTGCGGAGTGTTGCCGGCGATTCCAGGCCAGAGACCCGATCGACATCCAGAGCGGCCTAACCGCCTCTTCGAGAACCTGCTCGGAGAGGGAAACCGTCACAGCACTTGTAGCAACAGTACCCCGAGACGGCTATCATCGACGCTTGCCGACCGATCGCTCCGGAACTCCGCTGCGATCCAGCCGCGAACGAAAAATAATTTCCGCCCGCAACCCCTCTCCCTCCAGGGAGAGGGTAGGGTGAGGGTCTGCCAGCCGATGATGTTATTTCTCGTGCGCTCCTTAAGCGCCTCGGCGGCCGGCGGCGCCGCGGGGTCGTAGCGTTTTTCGACTGCTCGTCGTGCAGCGTAGTGGAATCCATCATGACAAACTCCGCCACGATCACCGCGACGGCCGCGGCGACGCGCCGGTGGGATGCCGTCGTCATCGGCGCCGGTCCGGCGGGCGCCGTTGCGGCCAGGCAACTTGCCCGCTCAGGCTGCCGAACGCTGCTGCTGGAAGCAAAAAAGTTTCCCCGCGACAAGGTCTGCGGCGGATGCATCAACGCGCGGGCTTTGTCGTGCCTGGCCGACATCGGTTTGAGCGAAGCCCTGGGCGATTTGCCGACCATCGGCCTGCATGAATTGATTATCCATAGCGGCCGGCGGCGGCTTGTCGTGCCGAATTCGGGTGGCGTCGCGATCGCGCGGGCGAGCTTCGATTCGGCGCTCGTGGCGGCGGCAATCCGCTCCGGCAGCGAATACTTGCCGGCCACCTCGGGCTGGCTGTTGCCGGAGTCGGTGCCCAATAGTCCGCAGCGGGATGTCGAGCTTCGCCAGGGTGGGCGAACGCCGACTCGCATTACGACCAATGTGGTCGTCATTGCCCACGGGTTGAACCGCAAGCACCCGCGTCATAACTCGGAATTTCCCGAGCGTGTGTCGGCAAAGTCCTGGATCGGTCTGCACGCCGTTTACCCGGCGCGCGACGATCGCGTGGCGGCCGGGCAAATTCACATGACCGTCGCGCGCCGGGCGGATATGTGGGCGAGGTGCTGCTACACGGCGGCATGGTGAACCTGGCGGCCGCCGTGTCCCCGGAACTGCTGCGTCGCTTCCGGCAGCCGGCCGATCTCGTGGCGCATCAATGGCAGGCGGCCGGCCTGCACGCACCCCCCGAGCTGAACACCGCCCAATGGCACGGAACGGGGCCTTTGTCGCGCCGCAGCCGTGCCGTCGCCGGGCATCGCGTGATGCTCGTCGGAGACGCCGCCGGGTATGTCGAGCCCTTTACCGGCGAAGGCGTGGCGGCGGCGATCAGCGGGGCCATCGCCGCGGCGGACCTGATCGGCAAGAGCCCTGGCCAGTGGACGCCTGGCACGCAAGCCGCCTGGACCCTGACGTATCGGCGCCTGATTGCGCAGCGGCAGTGGCTTTGCTCGGGGCTCACGGCAGCCCTGCATCGTCCCTGGATGGCGCAATTGCTATTTCGCATCGGGGCGGCGTTTTCCCAGCCTGCCGCGCCTGGTCGCCCGACAATTGAATTAGTCAGGCCGGCAGTCGTGCGCACGACCGCATGTCTGCTATTCCACGTCCGCGCGGCCACCCCGAGCGCACCGCAGAGAAGCTCCGCAAGTGGAAGGCTGGGCGAGATTCGCCTTCGAGAAGTACACCCCAGTGGGCTCGAACCACTAACCTTCGGTTCCGTAGTCGAACCCGTTCGCCCCGAAAAAACGCCACAATTCCCGAGGAATCTGCCATTTCTAGTGCCTGGAGGGCCTATGGCAAGCCGGTACATACCGTTGCGAGAACTTGCCGCGAATTGCGGTACCGGACGGCGGGCCGACGCATCGCGAGCCGGTAATTACCGTCGGCACCTTGGTGACCGACGAAGGTGGAGCGTAAGCGTTTCAGGCAGCACACCCCGCTCGTCACGAAACGACCGACTAGGATCGATCGTCCGTTTGATCGCGGCAACCAAGCCAGCCAGATCACCGCAGAGCCGCAATATGGTGGATTGATTGGACTGGGAGAAGTCGGTTGCGTTGCCGCGACGGGGGTAGGCACTTCCGTGTCTGCTTTTCTTGAAGCTCATCAAATCCCGATGAGTCGGGGCAATCGGACGGTTATTGAACTTTCTCGTTCTCGACCGGCGGCTGGCCTGACGGGCTGAATCCTCCTCAGCAATTGGCGGCAGGAGGCGGTCTAACTCCTTGAACGAGTTGTGGGCGAGGATTGGCCGGAGTGATCGCCCCACACAAAACGCGCTGCTCAGACGGCTTGCGGCTGCCCACTGTGATCGCTGGCTTCAAACGCGTGAAATGTCGACGGGCGTGGCCCTTCATCAGATACCAGCGACCGGGTCTTTAGCTTCCGGTCCAACAGGTAGAGCGGCACGCCAAGCGACACAATCGCGGCGCTAAGTAGCAAGAGACCCCTGGCATAGATCAGGCTTGCGAGCAGCATGAATAGGGCCGTGAGGCAAAAAACGAGCGGCGGCAGCGGGAACCAGGGCATGGTAAAGTGACGCTCGCAGTGCTTGTCTCGAATGCGCAACACGAACAGTGCGATGCCCGTCATCAGAAAGTACATCCAGAAAAGCGGCGCTGAGGCCGCGACCAGGGTTTCGAATCCGCCGTGGTATTCCTGCCAAGGCAGCGCCGGCACGCCGAGCAAGCCCAGGCAGCGATCGACGTTCTGTCGGCCGTAATCCGTCCCGACCGTGGTGATGAGCAGCACGGAAACCACGGCCTGCGCCACGATGGCTCCGATGGGCGCGCCCCTGGCACCAATCCCTCGCGCCAGCCAGGAAAACAGCCGATGATCGTCGCCCAAGATGCGCAAGATTCGCGAGCCCGTGAGAATCAAGCCATTGATCGCGCTTAAAGCGGAGATCATGACCAGCAGAGTGATCGTGTCGGCGGCACGAGGTCCCGCCACCCGAGCGAGCACATCGGCGGCGGGCGTGGAGCTTTGTCGCACGCCTTCAAATCCCAGCACCCACAAGAAGCTGGCGTTCACCAGCAGATAGACGAGCGTGATGATTCCGACGGAGAGGAACAAAGACCGCGGGATGTTGCGTTTGCCGTCGCGTACCTCGGCGGAGACAAAGGCAGCGTCATTCCAGCCACCATATGCATACAGCACAAAGACAAGCGCCAGGCCGAAACCGCCGCCTGCCGCGGGCGAACCAGCTGCGCGCGCTTCGGCCGGCGACAGAAACAATGCTGTCGCAACGATCAGCACTATCCCCAGGATCTTTACGGCGGTAAGCAGATTCTGGGTCACCTTGCCTGCTACCACCCCGAACAGGTTCACAATCGACAGGACCATAACAGCGCCGACGGCGAGCCACACGATGGCCGCGCGATCGAGTCCCCACAAGGCGACGCCATAATCGGCAAAGGCATAGGCCATGGCGCCAATGCTGCCGGTTAGAATGATGCAAAGTTGCGTCCACCCAAATACAAACCCCACGCAAGGGCCAAACGCACGGTTTAGATATCCATAGTCGCCGCCTAAGCGCGGATAGGTCGTCGCCAGCTCCGCGTAACACAGCGCGCCGCAAAGCGACAGCGCCCCACCGAGCAACCAGATTCCCATCGCTTCCCAGGGGCCAGAAGCATTCTGAAAAACCAGCGGAGGCGAAACGAATATCGCCGTGCCCACCACAATGCCGACGATAATGCCCACGGTGTCCCATAGCCCCAGCCGTCCGGGGACTTCCGCATCACTGAGAGCGCCTGCGCTCCGCTGCAAGGGGCGGTGCCGGCGTAACGGGCATGATCGAAACTCCGTCGGCTGGCGTTTGGAGGACAGAAGAGCAGGAGGGGCTCAGATCAATCCTCCCGCTTCAGCCAGCCGCCGGGATTGAATGTTAGCACCATGGCCTCACGACTGACGTCTTGTGTGAAGTGCCGGCCCTCGGGCGTGGGCAGGAACTTCTGCAGGGCGGCCGTGGGGCCGACCGAACCAGGGAAGATCGGCACACCGTCGGAATTGGTATCCTCGACGACGAGGTAGCTGCCTGGGCTGACCAGCGGTGCGTAGAATTCCAACTCCTTGATGACGTGGTCCATTTCGTGCACCGAATCGAGCACGACCAGCACTCGCTGGCTGCGGCACTTTTCGCGAATCTGCTCCACTACGGCAGGGTCCGTCGAACTTCCCAGGATGAATTGGACGTGCTTTTGCCACAAGGGCAACTCCGCCGCCTCGCGACAAGCATCCTCGACGTCCACCGTAATTACCTTTGAGTTTGCCAGACCAATACCTTCAAGCGTATGGGCGAAGTACAGGGCCGACCCGCCGCGGAACGTACCAGTCTCGACAATGATGTCCGGCTTCGTTTCGTAGATGATTTGCTGCATCATCCACAGATCGCACGGGTTTTTTTGGATCGGGATGCCCTGGAACCACATGTTTTGCCAGATCTTCAGGTCGTGAAAGAGCTTGGCGATTTCCTTCTGCTTCTCGAGGGGCATCTGCACGTCGCGCTGGGCCACGATTTCTTCAAACGCCTTCTGAAAGGAGGCAGCTTCCTGCGGATCGCTCCGCCGCCGCTGAATGAAGTTCGAAGCATAGCTGGCATAGCTGGCTTCCCTTCGCAAAATTAGCCACGCAGCCAATATGGTCAGCGCAGCGATAAACCACAGCGCGGGCTTGTTCTTACGAGAGCTCATGGACTTCTTCCTTCCTTCTTCTTCGTGGTCCAGCTGACAGGATGACGGCCTCATTGCAACCATAGGTCGGTTCATGGACGAATCGAGCACACCACGTGCCGCAATTTGACCCGAGGGAATGACAACCTTTGACGATCGCGCCGATTGTGCCGCTGTGCGACGATTCCGGTCATCACTTACAAGTGGATCATCGGGTGCGTCGAATCCGTGCGTTGCACGATTCGCTCACATCGATCGGCGCATCGAAACGACGCCGTGCTGCCAAGCCAGAAACCCTTCGTTTGCCGGGGCCCGAATCAGGGTCAGAACGCCCGCAATTGGCTGCCACGCATCATTTCGAGAATACGGCTGCATTTCCGGGACGCTCCGACGGTCCCGTCAAAGGCATGGGTATCTGGCGCGGGCGGCGATCGTCATCATTCGGTCGTTTGATGGCGGTTCCCATTCGCGACGACTTTCTGGCACCATCGATCACATGCCGCACGTTGTTCATCGACCAGCAGGCGTCGCTCCCGACACAGAACGAAAGCGGGCGATTGCCGCCCAGGACACGCCCTCTTTACGCAGTTGGGAAATCTGCCAAATCAATACAGGACGATGTGTCCTGTGCTGTTTCGGAGCGGTCGCATCTGCAGGCGGCCTGCTTCTCCGACGGACGACAACGCCGCTTTGCCTAGCTTTAGGCAACATTCGGCCTACCGCTAGAATAGGTGGCTCTGGATACTAACGTCTCCTTCACTATGCAGGGCTTACTGAAGATGACTCTGTCTAATACCAAGTTAGCCCGCTTCAGGAGCACGCAATGCGACCCCTTCGGTATTCCATCAACGTCACATTGGACGGGTGCTGCGATCATCGTGCAATCCCGGCGGACGAAGACTTGCATCGTCACGCGGTCGAGAACCTCGACCAGGCCGATGCCCTTCTCTTTGGCCGGGTGACTTACGAAATGATGGAATCAGCGTGGCGGCGGCCGGCGCCGACGGGAGCGAGACCCGATTGGATGGAACCCTTCGCCCAGACGATCAACGCGGCAAAGAAGTACGTCGTGTCGAGCACCCTGGAGCAGGTCGATTGGAACGCGGAACTCGTGCGCGGAGATCTAGGCAAGGCCGTTCAGCAACTCAAGCGGGAGTCGGGCAAGGGACTGTTCGTGGGAGGTGTGAAGCTCCCACTGGCGTTGACGGAGCTGGGATTGATCGATGAGTACGAGTTCGTGGTGCATCCCAGGCTCGCGGGCCACGGGCCGACGTTGTTCGCGGGGCTATCGAAGCATGTCGACTTGAAGCTCGTGAGCCGGCTGGAGTTCGGCTCGGGGGCAGTGGCGATGCGGTACGAGCCGAGAAGGTAGCCAGGCCGCCAGCGGTCGTTTGGCCGTGTTGCACTTATATGCGAGGTGGTAAGGGTCCCCATTTTTAAGTCCGCGACGACGGCCCACGCCACCAATAAGCAGGGGCTTGCCCTTGCGAATTTGTAATTTGGTCCGTGGTGTAAAATTGATGGTAGGTTCCCGGTCTCGCCAGGACATCCAGGAAATTGTTCGCCATGCGATCTCTTGCTGCCCTATTGCTCGTTGCCGGTTTGGTCATTGTCGGCGTGCGAATGGCCCTGTCCGACGAGTTCCGCTTCCCCAGCGGCCTGCGCGTGTCGGACGAGATTCCGCCGGATGAAGTGCCCGAGGCTGTGGCCACGATGTCGGCTCGCGAATTCGCCAATTGGGCTCGATCGCACAATGAAGCTCAGTATGCCGCCGCCCGAGAACGGCATGCGGCCTATGTGGCCGAGCGCGGTCCGCTCCAGACGGCCAATGTCGTGGAAGGCTGGCGCTCGCAGCAGCCGACCTTCGGCGGCTACGGCTACGGTGGCGGCTACGGTGGCGGCTACGGCTATGGCGGCGGATACGGCTATGGCGGACTCGGGTCTGGATTCGGTGGACTCGGGTCTGGATTCGGTGGACTTGGCGGCCTTGGTTCTGGGTTCGGTGGACTTGGCGGCCTTGGTTCTGGGTTCGGTGGCCTTGGTTCTGGGTTCGGAGGACTCGGCGGACTTGGCGGATTCGGGTCTCGGTTCGGCGGACTCGGTGCTGGTCTGAGCAGCTCGTTCCAAACCCGTAGCTACCAGATCACGTTCCCCGATAGGAACGACACGGGGGGCGGAAGCGTCTCGCTGGTCAATCCGTTTTGCCACGCCTATTGGGCCAAGCAGGCCGGCGTACGCGCGTTCTAGGCGAGCTATCCGCTGCACAACGTGCAACGACTCACGCGGACGTCAGCGCCAACTGTTCACACGCAGTTCATACGTCCGCGAAACTTCTCGATTTTCCCCGATGGCTCGGTTGAGTTTCGCTTAGCCATTTCGGATGTTGCTCCACGACATGTAATTAACTGCTTGTCGGTTAGCGCGCTGAGCCAATTCGGACGGTGTCGCACTTGGTTGCTTCGGTCCGACACGCCGATCGATGCCAAACTCTGGCGTGGCACGGCCGCTACTCGCGGAGTATCCTCGGTAGTCGGTGCGACACACATCGCTCACGGCTTACGGGCAGGTTAAAAGTCTGCCGGTCAGCCTCCGAGCGCGTTGGCGGCGATGAAGTCGCAAAAATCTGGTCGACGATAATCGGCAACCGTCCGTTCCGGCACGTCGGAGTTCATCGTCCCGAACGTCGTCGCAGGCTTGTGGGCAAACCCATCGCTAAACGCCTGAACGATCCCATGCTTGAAGTCGATCCGCGGATACGCGACGAGCACAGCAGCTTGGTGTGCCGTGCGGTTGTGGTTGAACTATGTGGTGACGGGGAAGTTCGAGTGATGATTTACAAGGGCTTCAAGATCCATCGGACTAGCTGGGCGAATCGTCCGGCTTCGGTTACTGTGTCGGGCTGGATGGTCTTTTCATCGTTGGCCGAGTGCGAGTGGTGGATTATCGTCCATCACTTCAACCGGCTTGTGGGGGTGCGATGAAAGCTTGTGATAACTGGGCTGGGCGGTGGGTGATCCGCTTCCAGGTTGAGCAGTTGCTTGGGTTGCGGTAGCCACTCCGGCGTTTTCCTTTGCCCTTGGGTGTTCCCGGCTTTGGCGGCCCTCGCGGCCTTGGCCCCGATGGCGTGGCGTCTCCGGCCTTGCCGTGGCCTTCCGCGGTATGCGGCAGGGCCCAGAGCCAGTAGGCCATGGACTGTTGGCGCAGACCAAGATTGGCTGCAACCCTCGGAGCTCGCCGTTCGAGTCTTAGGCCCGTCCGTACTGGCAGGCCACGCCGTCCCGCCCTTTTCTCTTGGCCTTCCGTGGCGTTTTTGGGCGGGCGGGCCTGTTTGTGCTGCGCCTGGGCTGCCTGGTCCGTTGAGCGGGCGGGCTTCCGGGCTATTCGCCCGGTGCTGGTAGTCCAAGTGGTAATGCAGGCGGGTGGGTCGTGCGCACGAGTTGCGAAAGACCCGGGAGACGAAGTACACCCCAGTGGGCTCGAACCACTAACCTTCGGTTCCGTAGACCGATGCTCTATCCAATTGAGCTAGGGGTGCTCAGTGTGCCTTTGCCAGCGTTTTCCGGCCGTCTTGATGTTTGCCGGCGGCTCGGAGCGCTACTGCGACGCTTTCCGCAGGCGCGACAACACCGCAATCAGGCGATATTACGAAAAAAGATCGGTTGTCGCAAGGGACGGAGAGCCGCGGAGAGTGCAGGGAACGGCCGTTCCCTTTTTTCAAAACGCCAACCTGGGCAAATCGTTTCTGCGGCGGATCGGCGCGCGGGCGAAGGCGGCCGCGATAGGGAATCCATCCGCGGCCTCATCGCGTTTGATTTCCGCACCCGCCCGCTTTTTCCTCCCCACCTTTTCCGCTAGGGCAATTTCTTCACTTGCACGTTGCGGAATCGAATGGGTCCGAATTCGGCCCGCACGCCCAACGGGCTGCTGGCCTGCTTGACCGGCATCTTCTTGAGGCCTTCGCCATTGCACTTGAATTCGGCCTGGCTGCCAGCGATGGCGATCTCGAACTGGTTCCACTCGTCCTGCTTGAGATTCTTGACGTCGGCGGCCTTGAGATCGAACTTCATGCCGCGCAGAAACAGATCGTTATTGCAACCGGCGCCGGGCAGAAACTCGAACGTGAGACGCAGATCGCCGCCCAGCTCGCCGTTGGTTTCGATCGTCACGTCCCCCTTGATCGTCGGATCAAGAATCAGTTGACGCTCGGCGACCCTGAATCGCCCGCCGGCCGCCTCGACCTTGCCCTCGAGCGCTTCGCCTCCGCGTTTCAATTTCCAGCCGCTCAGGTCCTGGCCATTGAACAGCGGCATGAAGCCAGGCTGCGTCGCGGTTTCGTCTCCGCGCGAGTCCGAGCCGCACGAAACCAGCATCAGCAAAGCGAACAACAAGTCATTTCGCCGATGTCGCATCGCAGCGCCTCCTCGATAGGGAACCGTGGCTTTCGCGTTCGGCAGCATACACGGTCCGGGTCGCTGTGCAAGGATGAAGGCACTTTTCCTTGACGGCGGATCGGGCAGTGAACGAAGCTCGGAGACAACCGCACGGCCCCACGAGCATTCCCCGCAGCCGCTGGTTCCGCGGTCTCGTGGATCGAGTAGAATTGCCGTCATGGTGGAAGCAGCAGTCGTGCGACCGGGCCAGCCGCCAGCAAAGATTCGAATCGAGTTCCCCGCCATCGCGCTGTGCCAAGCCAACAAAACTAGTTTCTCGATAGGCTGAATCGGGGGGAATCGATCACTTGGCGATGGGCCGGCATCGGGTGTCGCCAGAAACGGAACCTGAAGCAACCGAATGAGAGCATTCCGACATGAAAGTTTTAGCGACTGGTATTTCTTTGATATTCGCCCTGTTTTGCGGCACGCTTGCCGACGCACAAGACGAGGCAGCGGCAACGACCTACTTCGAACAGGACGTGAAAGAGTCCAATCCGCTCCGCAGCGAGCAGGCCACAGAGTTGGATGACTACATCCGCTCGTTGAAGAGGGATGACTCTCGGTTGCAGAAGGTGCTGCCGGATGACTACTCATCGCCGCAGGCCTTCGAGAAATCGGCGCAGCGATACCGGCAGGCTTTCTGCGACAGCATCGGCTACCCGCCGCCCGGCGAAGTGCCGCAGGACGCCGCGGCGTTCGACAAGATCGGCGAAGACGGCGTGGGAACGTACTTCCGAAGCAGGATCCCGATCCTGCCCGGAGTTCACGCCGAAGGGATTTATATCGTCCCGAAAATGCTCAAGAAGAACGAACAGGCACCGCTCGTGATCGCGATGCACGGGGGCGGCGGATCGCCGGAGGTGGCGCTGTTCCACGGCGGGTCGAATTATCACGACATGATGCGCGGCCCAGTCAAGCGCGGATACATCGTGTTCGCGCCGCAGCATCTGTTTTCGGCGGACGGTTTCCCGGCGGATATCCGCAATCGGACCGACGAGCGGCTGCGCCTTGTCGGCACGAGCCTGACCGCGGTCGAGATCGCCAAGATCACTCGCAGCCTCGACGTGCTCTTGAAGCGTCCGGAAGTGGATGCATCGCGGGTCGCGATGGTCGGGCTGTCGTACGGAGGCTACTACGCGCTGGTGACTTCGGCCGTGGATCCGCGCATCCAGGTGTCGGTCTGTAGCTGTTATTACGGCGTCCAAGAGGGCCGTTACGAGCGCGACGAGTTATCGATCCCGAGCGACTTCCGGTTCCAAGATCGATTCACGCTCTTTCCGGACTCGCACCTTGTCGCGCTGATTTGCCCGCGTGCGTTGCAGATCCAGGCCGGCAGCAAAGACGGAGTCGATCATCGCGAAGCAGGCAAGCTGCTCGCTCCGCAATCGGCGGCGTACTACGCCAAGCTCGGCCTGGCCGATCGCTTTCAGCATCTGGTCTTCGAAGGGGGCCACGAATTCCATGACGAATCGGCCTGGGACTTCGTAAGAAAGCACTTGTAGCCCCGGGGCACGCGCCCGCCATGAAGAAGGCCAGCGGTACGCTGGATCCCTCGCGGCCGCTATTCGTTCACGCTGCGAACGGTGCTACTGTTCGTGCCCGTGATTGGTGCGCCCTCGGGTGGCTTGGTCTTGAAATTCAACATCGACGCGTGGGCAAACCCGCGGCGAGCAGGGCATTGCGCGGGCATCGGCGTTGGTCTATACTACCCCAAAGGGTGCCGGCCGCGCGGGAAGGCACCCGGGCGGCTAAGACCTTCAGCCAGGAAATCGAATGATGCGAACGATTTGGGTTCTTACGATCTTGGGAATGTTGTCGGGAGCCTTGGCGCTGGCCCAACCGCCGGCTGCTCCGAAAAAGCCGGCCGCCGCGCCGGCCCAGCGCGCCGGCCGCAACTCAGCCGTCGACGGCCGCAACTCGGCCCGCGCCGGTTGCGGTGCAGCCGGCTGCCGGGGGTTCGGAAGACGCCGTTCGCAAAGCCAGCAAAGCGTACATCGCCGCACTCAATGCGGGCGACTTCAAGACGGCGGCCACGTTCTGGACGGCCGATGGCCAGTATGTCGATCAGGCCGGCAAGAGTGCCGCGGGGCGGCGGTTGGTGGCCGAAGATTTGCCCAAAAAGTACCCGGATGGCAAGAAACCGCAACTCGCGCTGGAGATGAAATCTTTGCAGTTGCTCACGCCCGACATTGCGCAGGAAGAGGGAGTCGTCGAGGTGAAAACGGCCGACGGCAATCTCAAGCCTCGCGGACGGTTCAACGCATTGTGGGTCAAGCAGCAGAACAAGTGGCTGCTGAAGAGCATTCGCGAGGCCGGGTCGGCGGCCATGACGCACACGTATTCGCTCTCGGAGCTCGCCTGGCTGGTGGGCAGTTGGTCCGCGGAAGCGGATGGAGACGACATCTACATCAATTGCACCTGGTCGCCCGGCAAGGTCTATCTGATGCGCGAAATCACCGTGCTTCGCGACGGAAAACTGAAGCACAGCGTCACGCAGCGGATCGGGTTGGACCCCTTGAGCCCCAAGATCAAGAGCTGGAGTTTTGACGCCGATGGCGGATTGTCCGAGGCCTTCTGGGACAAAGTCGACGACACCTGGCACGTCACCTCCCGGGGGGCGACGGTCAAGGGGCACATCACGACGGCGCGCAACGTCTATTCGGACATCGGCTCCGATTCTTTTACGCTGGAATCCATCGAGGCACATTCGGGCAGCAAGGCGCTACCCGGCTTCAAACTCAAATTCACCCGAGACACTTCCAGCGAAACGGCCAAGGCCAACCCGGTGCCGGCCGAGGTGCCCCCGTCCAGCGGCATCGACAGTCAGGAGAAGCAAAATATCCTGAACAGCCCCGAGTGGCGTCAGACGCAGCAAGCGTACAACGAGTGGCTTTCGGTGCAAAAGATTTATACGCCGGACGAGGTCAAGAAGTTGAAGGCCGACAC
This sequence comes from uncultured Planctomycetia bacterium, assembly GCA_963699445.1. Taxonomy (GTDB): domain Bacteria; phylum Planctomycetota; class Planctomycetia; order Pirellulales; family PALSA-1355; genus CAWCAX01. The sequence goes on along the minus strand of CAVOTX010000002.1, from coordinate 493,434 downwards.
GGCGGCCAAAATCGCCAAGATGACGGCCGCCCAATTGCGAAGCTTTCTCGAAGACGCCGAAGAGAAGGTGAAAATCCTGATGAGCAAGCAGGCCGAAGACGCCCGGCTGTGGCTGGCGCAGCGGATGGCCGTCGAGGTCAAGCTGACGCCTGAGGAGATCAAGCAAGAGCGGCCCGACATCGCCAACATGACGGCCGCCCAGGTCGAACAGCGGCTGATGAAACTGGAGCAAGACCGCAAGCAAACCCAGGATGCGCAGCAGGCCTTTGTTGCCGGTCGAAAATTCCGCATCAAGGCCATCAACGAGCAGGAGAAAGAGGCCGAAAGCGAGCGCGAGCAAGCCCTCAACCGGGCCGCCGAGGAATTGTCCGGTTACGGCGGCTATTATGGCGGCTATGGCGGGGGCAACTTCGGGCCGCCCGGCGGGATCTACGGCGGCGGATATGGCGGCTACGGCGGTTATGGCGGGTATCGCTGGTAAGCAGCGCGTTTCGTAGCCGCGCGAGGCGATTGGCAGAGAACCGCATGCGCGGATTTGCAATCCAGGGCGCTTGATCCGCGTGCCTCGACGCTCGGCTGCCGTTGCGCTACGGGTTCAGCTGCTCGCCCGGTTGCAGTTGGGCCTCGAGCGCGGGCGGCAGCGTAATGCCCAACTCGCGAGCCCGCAGCAGATGCTCACGGGCCAGGGCCGCCTGATTTTCGCCCAGCAGGAGCAGGCCCAAGTTGAAATGCGTGCTGGCGTCGTCCGGGGCCAGAGCCAATGCCCGCTCGTACGCTTTGCGGGCGTGGGCAACGTCTCCCGTAAGCAGCAGGACCGTGGCCAGATTGCAATAAGCGGGAGCGAACTCTGACTGCAAATCGAGACTCAGGCGATAACATTGCAAGGCGCCCGGCAGGTCGCCGCGGGCGTGCCGCAAGTTTCCGATTTGAAAATAAGCCAACGCCGACTTGGGATCCAGGCGCAGGACCCGATCGAGGTTCTGCTCGGCTTCGGCAAGCTGCCCGAGCTGCAATTGGGCCACGGCCATTTCGTAGCAAGCCGCGGCGGCAAGGTCGCGATTCCCGGCCACGTGCTCGACAGCAAGTTGCTGTTCCGGAGGCACGCCGCTCGACGTGGCGGCCGGTTCGGCCGCGCTATCGGCGGTCAATTCGCGGGCCCGGTCGAGCGCGACAATCGCCTGGTCGAAGCGGCCGGCGGCGACGAGCGCCTTGCCCAGGCTCAGATGCAACCCGGGGGCTCGATCGTGGATTGCCAGGCCCCGCCGTGCCAGCTGCACCGCCTCGTCGAGTTGGCCGGTTCGCGACAATAGCGCGACCATTCCGGCCCGAATTTCGTCATCGGCCGGGTCGCATTCCAGTGCCGTGCGGAAGTGTTCGGCCGCCGCCGGGTTGTCGCCCCGGCGCTTGCACATGCGGGCCCAGGCGGCCTGGATCGTCGCGCTGCGGGGCTGGAGCTGATCGGCGCGCCGGAAGGCTAGCGTCGCTTCGTCCCATTGCTCAAGATGTCCGAGCGCGATCCCGAGATTGCAATGGTTGTTCCAGCGCCGGGGCCCCGGCGCGCAGCCTCGCGCAGCGCGTCGGCCGCCTCCGACATACGATCGGCAGCCATCAGCGCCCCCCCCAGGCGAGCGTACGCTTGCTGCGAATGAGGACGCAGCACCACGGCGCCGGCGGCCGCGTCCAGCGCAGCGGCCGCATCTCCACGGGCCAACGCCGCTTCGCTGATCCGCCATTGCAATTCGGGCAACTGGGGAGTGAGCGCCGCCAGGCTCGACAGCGATTCTGGTTGCTCGCCGCCGGCAGCGTCTTGCCGGAGCGACTCGCAAGCGATCAGTCCCACGGCGAGCACGGCCGGCGCTGCACACAGGCTGGCATGCCCGGGCCGCCAGGCGGGGAGCGCAGCGGGCAAACTCAGCCGATCGGCGATGGCCAGCCCGTCGTGCATCTTGCGGTCGCTGACTTTCCAGATGAAGCCGTCGAAATAGAAGTGCATGAACGTCGAGGTGGTGAGCAGGGCCATGAGGACGCGCTGCGTCCAAGAATCGCTGGCGACTTCGCCCATCAGCCGGATCGAACTGAAGGCGGCGATCAGCGCCACATACAGCCCCAGGCTGGCCCAACGATCTTGTTGGAACAGCGCGCCCAGCGGCCGCACGAGTGCGTCCGGCTTGCGCGCCCGGCTGCGGTTATAAGCCCAGACAATGGCGTCGTATTGCAAGGCGTGGAAGATTTCGAATGTGGCGATACCGACCAGCATGTCGGTCGCCAGCACGCCTCCGAGCCAATACAGCCAGCCGGTCGAAAGCGCCAGCGCCACGCGCGGCCAGGCCAGTGGAGTCCGGCGGCGGATCCGGCCCGCCAGATGGAGCACATACCCGAGAATCACCAGTGCCGCGGCGACTCCGACCGTCCAGCGCAGGGCCGAGAGCCAACCGGGTCCGGGAACTGGAAGGCCGGTCTTCGCAACCGTATCGGCGATGCCGTACACGCGGGCGTCACTCAGCACAAATCCGGCGGTAAAAATCACCAGGCACAGGCAAAGTCGAGCCGCGCGCTCTGCCGGTCGCCGGGACCCTGCTTCAGGTCGTAGATGCGCATGAATCCGTAGGTCTGCATCAGGCCGTGCCAGGTGGCCCAAAACAGCAGGATCAGCGCCAAAGCGTGCAAACCATAGGCGGCCGATAGCAGCGCCACGGCCAACACGATCGGCGGGGCCCAGACGAAGCGGCGGCGAAAGCGGGAAAACAGCTCCCGATCTCCATAAGCACGCAAGAAACCGGGCAGGTGGTGGCCCAGCGTCGCGAACGAGATGACGACGAGCGAAATCTCCTCGACGTCGAGCCAATGCGCCGCGGAGAGCGAAACCAGCGGTACGATCGCCAAGGGAGCGGCGATCAGAAAAACCAGATCCCAAACGGGCGAAATGATCCAGTTCTTGGCGGCGCACTGGCCGCAGTCGGAGCGGTGCTGGTCCCGGTCTGAAGCAACGCGGTGCTCATGCCGTCTAGTATAGTCTCTCGCTGCCAGCAGGGACGCGCGGCGCGGCCGTGCCAGCCGCCCACTGAGTGTCGAGCCCGCGGCGGCCGATAAGATGCGGTCCTTGTCGAAGATTTGGCGCATCTTCCGCGGGGGCGCGTCCGCTTGCGCAATGTTCAGGATCTTCCGGCGAGCGGCTACACATTTTCGGACTTATTGGACGAAAACGAATTCTACGCACGACCGTTGCGGTCGGCACGATCCCACCCGCCGCGCCCAAGACTGGCCCTGCATCGGACTCGTTTGGGCGCATCCGCTGGCAATTCCCACCCGCCGTTCATTTCTTCGAAGGGCTCGCCTATGCTCCGGATGCGCTTGTTCGTCGGCTCGATCTTGTTATTCGGAGCGACTTTAGCACTGGTTCCCCGGTCTCCTGCCGCTTACGCGGTGGACTCGCTGGATGAAGCCCTCGATTCGGTCGACGAATTGGCCGGTGCCGGCGTGCCGCCGCAGACGATGACCCTGGACTGCGCCGAGCGATAGCCCACCGACCGATGCCAAAGCGAGCGGCAGCCCAGCGGGCGGCACTCGCACTGCCGGCGCCACGACGGTTGGAAGCATTTCGGGCGTCGGCGCCTTGGGTTGCCAGTGCCAGTCCCAATGCGACTGCCAGGACGACTGCTATCGAGCGCCGGTTGCGATCGACCCCTACTGCCGGCATTTCCCCCAGGACGGTTTGATTCGCGTGCGGGGCTGGCTCGATGCGGGCATTCTGGGCAACACGTCGAATCCGGCGAGTCATTTCAACGGACCGTACAATTCGCAGGAGGTCGACAACGGCCAGTTCAACCAGGCGTACTTGATTATCGATCGGTGCTGGCCAGTGACGGGTCGTTCAGTCTCGGCGGCCGTTTCGACTTGCTCTACGGTGCGGATTACTACGTCGCCCAGTCGAACGGCCTGGAACGGACCGGCAGCGGCGCGCCGCTCTGGAATAGCAGCCAGTATTACGGCTTGGCGCTGCCACAAGCCTATCTCGAGGCCGGCACGACGGCCGCTTCGCTGAAGATGGGGCATTTCTATACGATCGTCGGCTACGAAAGCGTGCAAGCGGCCAATAACTTTTTCTATTCGCACGCGTACAGCTACCAGTTCGCCGGCCCATTCACTCAATGGGGCGGCTTGGCCAATTGGCAACCGGGAGACAATTGGCAGACGCAATTCGGGCTGGTCAACGGTTGGAATACGCTCGACGGACCGCCCAACCGCGTCAATTTCCTCGGCAGCATCAAGTACACCAGCGACGACCGGAGCTGGTGGAGCTCGTTTGCCATCATCACGGGCGACCAACCCAACAATCCGGCCAATCTCGCCCACGGTGACGCCCGCCATCGCCAACCGCACGCGCTACAGTTTTATCGTCAGCAAGCAACTCAGCTCCCGGGCTGAATACGTCTTCCATCAATGGGCCGGCTCGCAGTCGCAGGGAGAGCCAGGCGGCGGGACCGCCCTGTGGTACGGGATCGACCAATACCTGTATTATCGCTTGAACGCCTGCTGGCGAGTGGGTACCCGGGTCGAATGGTTCCGCGACGAAGATGGCACGCGTGTCGGTTTGACCGAGCCGTCGAACCCCAACCAGGCTCCGCTGCCCGGCAGCTATGCGTCGTGGACGGTCGGCGCCAATTGGACGCCTCGAACCAACCTGATGCTGCGGCCGGAACTTCGCTGGGACACGTACAGCGGATCGGCTAAGCCATTCGACGATGGCACGAAGACCTATCAACTGCTGCTGGGCTTGGATGCGATCGTGCAGTTCTAGTCGCCCAGGCTGCTGCCGCCCAACTGCTAGCGGTTGTTCCGACCCAGGTAAATCGCCTCAAAAAGCGCTTTACGGGCCGAGTTTGCCGGCGTATGGTGGGGTGGGTCGGAGTGGGCCGGACGGCCGCTGGCCCGGTGAGGGAGCAATCCCGCTGCCGGGCGGGAGGAAAGTCCGGGCTCCACAGGACGCAGCGGTGGGTAACGCCCACCGGCCGCAAGGCCAGGGAAAGTGCAACAGAAAGCAGACCGCCGGCGCGGGCTATCGGCACGCCGGTAAGGGTGAAACGGTGAGGTAAGAGCTCACCAGCAGGCTGGGCGACCAGCCTGGCTAGGCAAACCCCGCCGGGAGCAAGGCCAAGCAGGAAGCAGCTCGGCTGCGACACAGTCGCCCGCGAGCGCGGGCTGGTCCGGTCCGCTATCACTTCCGGGTAGGCTGCTGGAGGGGTCGAGCAATCGGCCTCCTAGAGAAATGGCCGTCCCCCTGCGAACAGCTTCCGCAGGGAACAGAACCCGGCTTACAGGCCCACTCCGACATTCTTTCGCCGGGCCGCCATTTCTCCTCGCCAACAGTCCCACGGCAGCCGCCAACCGCCTGCTTGGCCCGACTGCCGCGGGGGGGCTACCCCCCCCCCTCTTCGGCCGGTCAGGCTGATGGATGCGTCAGCGAATCAATCGTCGTTATTGGGCGACGGCCGTGGCGGCCGATTCGGTCGGCACCAGCTCGTCGTCGACAACCTGGAGCAGCTTGGAAATGCACAACTTGTTCATGCTCGTTCCGTGCTGCTTGGCCTCGTCCTTGAGGGCCTCGTGCATGCTCTTGGGGAGACGAACCGTAATCACCCTTTGCGGCTCCTTGCTGTTGGCGGTCTGATCCGACGTCGTTTCCCGGAGCTTGGCCAGCATCTGTTGGATTTGCTGGTATTCGGGGGTTTGCTCAAATTGGGCTAGCGAGGCAGGGTCTGGGCATGCGCGGCGAATGACGCCATCCAGGCCCAGTATCTCGCGGAAGAAAGTTACCCAGTCGGGGTGCTGGTTGAACATGTCCGTCGCCACCCGAAAGACCTCTTGTCGTTTTTCGTTCATCCGTAATCTCCTCGACAACAATGGAACAGGGTTTTCCGGGATTCCGTTGTCCCCGGTTGCCGAATCGTAGATAGCTGTCAAGCTGATGTCGGATAGCATTATGTTGCTTGCACTTGCGGCGAATGCAAAAGGGCTGCCCGTTGTCTGGGCAGGGGTGCCTGAAGGGGCGGCACCGGCCTCGGTGCCTAAAAAGTAGGCAGTGGTCTTTTTTCACAAATACCAAGTGTCCAGTTGTAGCGACTTCGGTTTTCGTAAGGAAATTTTCCATGCCCGTCTCGGCTTTCGCCGCAATTGACGACGTTTTTCGGCTGATCGACCGCCCGCTGTGGATTGTGACTTCCGCCGAGCGGGACCGGCGGTCCGGACTCCTGGCAACTTGGGTAAGTCAGTGCTCGATCGATCCGGAACTCGCCGCTAGCACTCATTGGGCTTGCACCGAACCATTACACGGCCGAGCTGGTCGCTGCTAGCAAGTCGTTTTGCTTGCATCTTATTGATAGCGACCATCTGGACTTGGCCTGGCGGTTTGGCCTGGCCAGCGGTCGGATTGCCGACAAGTTTGCCGGGCTGGCGACGTCCACGGCTGTCACCGGCGTGCCGCTTTTGGCCGGGTGTCTGGCTTGGCTCGATTGTCGCGTGGTGGAGCAGTACGACGCCGGCGATCGAACGTACTTCTGGGCCGATGTGGTGGCCGGCCGCCGCGAGAGTGCCGGCTGGCCAATTACCGAACGCGAACTATTCTCCGCTGCCAGCGACGAGCAGAAAGCGGCACTGCAAGCCGGTATGACGGCGGACCGCGATTTGCACCGTCCGCTGCGAGCCGCTTGGCGCGACGATTGGCCGCCGCCGCGGCGGCTCCACCGGAAGCAATGCCGCCCAATGACTTAAGTCGATTAGTGCCTTGATCTTATTGACTTTTGCCGGGCGTCTGGCTTAGACTGGAGAGGCACTTCCCAGGCGTTTTCCGCTTTTCCGCTCGCGCCGTTTTTTCGAGAACCTTCCGATGCCCGATTCCCGCTCGAGCCACGTGCCCGCTGTTGCGGGCAACTCGTCGCGGCGGCAGTCGCCGGGTGGTGCGAATTCGGCTGAAGCGACCGCCTCAACCTCGCCTGGGATCGAGGATGAGTTGACGGTCATTTCCTCGCGGGACCGATCACGGAACTCGACGAGGGCCCGCTCTTAAAGCCGCTGGAAGTTGGCAAGATGCTCGAGGGAGAGCGGCTTGGCCAGTTCGTCTTGCAGAAGTACGTTGGCGGGGGCGGAATGGGAGTGGTCTTCAAGGCCCTCGATACCACGCTCAACCGGGAAGTCGCGGTCAAAGTCTTGGCCCGCAGCCAGTCGCAGGACGAAGAAACCCTGCGCAGGTTCCAGAACGAGGCCCAATCCGCCGCCCGGCTCGATCACGCCAATATTGCCCGGGTCTATTACGTCGGCCAGGATCGGGGCGTGCATTATATCGTCTTCGAGTTCATCGAAGGCATCAACATCCGCGATCTGGTCCAGCAGAACGGTCCGTTGCCGCTGGCCGACGCAGTCAGTTATACGCTGCAAGTGGCCGAAGCGCTAGCACACGCCAGCCAGCGCGACGTGATCCATCGCGATATCAAGCCCTCGAACGTATTGATCACGCCCGACGGCAAGGCCAAGTTGGTCGACATGGGCCTGGCCCGGTTATTGCAGGTGGACCACACCGACCACGAACTGACCGCCAGTGGGGTGACGCTGGGCACGTTCGACTATATTTCGCCCGAACAGGCTCGCGATCCGCGCAGTGCCGACGTCCGCAGCGACTTGTATTCGTTGGGCTGCTCGTTCTATTTCATGCTGACCGGTCGGCCGCCGTTCCCAGAGGGAACGGTGCTGCAGAAACTGTTGCAGCACCAAGGGGACGATCCCCCCGACCCGCGAAATTTTCGTCCCGACTTGCCGACCGAAGTGACGGGTATCCTGGCCCGGTTGTTGGCCAAGAATCCCGCTCGGCGCTACCAGCAGCCCGCCGAGTTGATTGCCGAACTGAGCGTGGTGGGCGAGCGTGCCGGTTTGCCGTCGACGGCGTTCACCGTGAATTATCGCCCGCTCGCGCGCCGCTCGCGACTGGCGGGCTTGGGCAATCATCTACCCTGGGCGGTGCCGCTGGCGGCATTGGTGCTGATTGTTTTGGCGCTCGATTATGTCTGGTCCGGCGACAGCGAGACTGAGCCGCCCGGCGGGGGCGCTGAGTCCCCCGCGCAAGCCGTCGGCCCCTTTCCCCACTCAGTCGCCCGGCGCACAGCAGCGCCCGCCGGTCGTAGCGCCGCGAGCGGCGGTCCACGACGCCGGCGAATCGCTGGCGTCGCCGTCGGCCAGTTCGACGGCAACCAGCGCGCTGCCAGGATCGGCTCCATCCGGGGGTTTGACCGCGTCTCCTAGATCGGCCAGGCCGCCGGGATTTGCGGAGGATGCCCGAGGGTCTGGCGCCAGCCCGCCGCGAGAAGAACTTGCGCCGCCACGTTTGCCGGTCGATAGTTTTTCGCATTGGCTCGCCACCACGCTGGGCCGTGGCGAGCATAGTCTCGATCGCCTGAAGGATTGGTTCGCTGCATCGTCGGCAGACGGAGTTGATTCGTCGCGAACGAACGAGGCAATCGCAACAGCGCCCGGCGCAGGCAGCCTGCCGGGCGGCGTTTCAACGGGCAATGTGTCGGCCGGCAGTGCTCCGGCCGGCATCAAACCTTCCGCGCCGCGGCCAGGAGTGTTGATTGTGGCCCCCGATCGCCAAGGGCCCGGGATCTTCTCCAGCCTGATGGCGGCCGTGGGCGCCGCCAAGACGGGCGACGCGATCGAACTCGACTTTGATGGCCGGCGCGAAGAGCGGCCGATCACGCTGTCGAACATCGCCCTGACGATCCGCGCCGCCGACGGGCGTCGTCCGGTGATCGCCTTTCGGCCGGCCGATGCCGATCCGATCGGCTATCCCCGCAGCATGGTGACGGTTGCCGGCGGGTCGCTCTCGATCACGGGCGTGCAATGGGAATTGGACGTCCCCCGCAAGATTTCGGCCGACGCCTGGACGCTGATCGAAACGCGACGCGCCGAACTGGTGCGGATCGAGCACGCCGTGCTGACGATTCGCAATGCTTCGAGCGGCGGAAGTGCCTTTCATCCGGCCGTTTCGTTCTTCGACGCCAAGTCGCCGCCAGGCAGCGATTCGATGACCATGAAAACCGTCAGCATGCCCGCCTGCTCGATCGAACTTGCCGATTCGCTGGTGCGCGGCGAAGCGACGATCCTGCGATCCGACGAGCTCGAAGCCGTCCGGCTGAGCGCGACCAGCACGCTGCTGGCGACCACCGAGACGGTATTGCTCACGCGAGTGCGCAACGAGTCGCCCGCGCGGCGCGGCCACGCAGCTCGACCTGCGGCAAGTCACCGCCCTGGCCTTGGGCGGACTGATTCGCATGGCCAACGACGAAGATTCTTCTCATCTGCTGGCGACGGAAGTCCGCGTCGCCGATTCGCTGCTCGTCACCGCGGCCGATGTTGCCTGGGTCGACCAGCGCGGGATCGAGACCGCCGAAAGATTTCAAGAAATGCTCGATTGGTCGGCGACGCGCGTGGTTTTTGCCGGCACCGACCAATTCTGGCGAATGACAAACGTCACTTCCGGGCAAGCGACGCAGCTTGACTACGCGGCCTGGGACGCCTTCTGGGGTTCGAGCCGCGAAACCGATTGTCGGCACCTCGCGTCGGCCGCGCTGCTCAAACCGATCGCCCGCGAGCACATGAGTGCGGTCACTCCTTTGCTGCTGACCGCTGCCGTCCGGCAACTGACAGCGGGCGAGGACACGACGGACATCCAACCTGGCTGCAACATCGACTTGTTGCCGGTGCCAGCCAGCGAAGTGCCCGACCAGCCGTCGGAATAACGAATCGTCCTCGAGCGCCGCTCTGCCTTGACAGGTATCTGAGCGCGGATTCTATTAATGACCGTTGCGGAAGATCGGGATTTTGGTCCGCTCGAGTGTCCCGCCCGAATGCGCTGCGAGGGTAGCGAGGTCGAGTGTGCGGTGGGGCTTAAACGAGTCTCCCCGGACCTGATCCAAACTGCCAGGCAACCCACCAGGCATTGCGTACCCCCTGCGGCAGCTCGACCGCCAGACGAGGTTTGGCGGCGGCGGCTCGAATTCGTTTTGGAGATCCACCGTATGAAGCGAGTCTTTTCGTTTGGGTTGACTGCTGTCGTGGCCTTGGCATCTTTGACCTGGCTGAATGCGGGCACGGCGCTGGCCCGCAAGCAGTACAGCGAAGCATTCATCAAGAAGTACGTTACGGAGGATCCAGCCACGCCGGCTCAAAAATCGCTCGATGCGGAAGTCAAGTCCGTGAAGTGCGGCGTTTGCCACATGGGCCCCGGCGGCAGCAAGAAAAAGGAACGCAACGCCTACGGCGCGGCGTACAAGAATTGCTGGGCAAGAACGAAAAGGCCGCCGCCAAGATCACCGCGGCACTCGACAAAGTGGCCAAAGAGTCGTCCAACGCCGCCGACGCCCAAGCCCCCACCTTCGGCGACTTGCTGAAAACCGGCAAGCTTCCCGCGCCGGCGGAAAAAGCGCCCGTGACGACGGATAATTAGGAAGGACTCAAGCGAATCTCGAACCAGGTGTCGATCGACTCGCCGGGGGCGATCGACACCAGGTGCGGGTCGATGCTCCGTGCCGCCAGGGCAAAGGCGTCGGGCACGGTCGTGTAGGGCTCGATGCAGATCGCCTCGCGATGCGGCGGATTGAAGATCACGCAATGGCGGAACAGCTCGCCAAATTGCATCGTCATTGTGCGGCGGTTGAGCGGGTCGGAGATCGTCGCGGTGCAGACGCCGTCGGCATCGGCCGACCGTTCGAACACGTCGTCCAGTTGGGTATCGCCGAAGGTCACGCCGGCCGTCAAGTCGCCGGGCCGCTTCGCTCGGAGCGCGACGCCCCGTGGGCACCATGTGGGTCAATTCCCAGCGATCGCCCACCGGCACGCGAACGAGGCATTGGGCGGCCGGCCCGGCTCCCAGCGGCACGCGGTAATATCCGTGCAGGCCCAAGCCGCAGGGGAGGGGGCGGCGATCGGGGTTTTCGATCGTGATCTCGCCGCGCAAAGCGCCGGAGGTGACGCGGTACGTCACGCGAATGCGAAAATCAGCCGGCCAATGCGCAAGATCGTCGGATCGTCGCGCGAGGCCTGGAACTCGCCGGTCAGGCTGTCTTGCGATCGCTCCACCACGCGCCAGGGCCGATGGACGACGAACCCGTGGATGGCATTGCCCAACTCGTCGCTCGGCTCCAGGTGATACTCGCGCTCGCCGTAGCGAAACGTGGTGCCGCCGATCCGGCCGGCGAACGGAAACAGGATCGGCAGGCCGCTGCGCGTCGGCCGCTTTTCGCCGCCGGCGAACTCGGGATCCGCCCATAGCACCTCGACCGGCGCATCGCCGAGCGCAACCTGAAAACCGTAACAATTGAAACCCAGCGCCGGCATCACCCGAGCCCGGGTTTTTCCTGTGGCAACTTCGAGCACGATCGTCTCGGGAGTCATGGTGTCCGGTTTCCGGGGGATGAGCGGCTGAGATTGGCTGACGTAACAGGCGTCATCCACAGTGCCGCCGGCCGATTCGCTGCGGCCGCCAGTCCGACCGCATTCTCGCGCAGGCGCATGCGAGTGCGGTCGAGCGCAGCAGTCATGAGCAGCACGACGCACAGCGTCAGCGTCACGGACCGGCGAACCTGCGCGGGTGCCGTGTCGCCCAGCGCCGCGGCCGCCAAATGGTGCAGCAGTGCCAAGGTGGCGACGATCGCCAGGCCAAACAGCAGCGTGCCGGCCAGGTCGCCCCCCATCGGCGCAGTGCGGCTGCGCTCGGGCACCGCAAGCAGCACCCAAAGGCCCACCGGCAACTGCACCAGCGACGCGGCCAGCGCCCAGCGGGCAGCAATCGCGACTGTCAGGTTCTGCTCCGCGGGCGCGGGACCGCTGGAGCTGACGGCCAATCGCATGACCGCCACGCCGGTCAGGGCTATGGCGGCCAGCCATACGTGGGCGACCATTGCCATGACCTCGGGGTCGAGGAGCAGCGTGCGATAGAGCGAACTGCTCAGCGCCAGACCGCTCAAATCGGCACGACTGGCCAGCAGGTTGAGCATGGCGAAGAGCGGCGGAAAGTGATACATCAGGTCGGTCGCTGCCAGCACGGCCAGCACGCCGGAAAGCAGTGGAATTTGGCGCGACCAGCGGCGAACCTCCAAGTAAGCCGCCATGCAGCCGAAGAAAAAGACGATTTCGGCCAGCGCAAACCACAGCCGCGCGGGAGGAACGCGCCCAACGGCCGCGAAAAAACCCCGATCGTCGGCCAGCCGCAACAGGCCAAGTTGCACCGTTCCGAGTGCAATGCCGATCACCAACGCCAGCATCGAGTGCCGGGCCAGCCGAACTTCGAGGGCCCGGGCATGCGCGTCGCCGCGACGTGCCGCCCGACGTCCCAGCCAGATGCAAGCCAAGGGCCCGGCCATGGCCAGATCGATCGCAATCAAATGGGCTGCGAGCACGAAGATCGACAGGATTGAGATCAAACCGCGATCCGCTGGCAAAGGATTGGGGGAACGCCGCTCGAGGATCATTGGCCCCGTTCCGCCAAACCGCGGGGCGAGCGCCGGCCGCTATTATAGGCCGCCTGAACGCACCGTCCACGGCTGTGATCTGGCCGCTTGATGCGAGGGATTGCGCCCTCCCGGCGCCGAATCCACCGAGGCCGCGACCCGCTCGCCAGCCGCGCTTGACGCCTCGGAGGGAAAGCCCACAATGACGCCAGGGCGGTGTTTGTCAGCAGCCAGCCAGGAGCGCAAGCGGTGTCGAAATTTGCGGTCGTCATTGCTGCTGCCGGCAAGAGCAGTCGGTTTCACGACAAGAACTACAAAAAGCCGTTCGCGCCACTGGCCAACAAGCCCGTCTGGCTGCATTCGGCTGAGCGATTCCTCGCCCGCGGCGACGTCAAGCAGTTCATCGTGGTGATCTCGGCCGAGGACAAGGAGTATTTCCATTTCAAGTTCGGGGCGAACGTCGCCATTATGGGCATCGACGTCGTCGAGGGGGGCGCCGAGCGTTCCGACTCGATCGCCAAGGCACTGGCCCGGGTACGGTCGGACATCGATTTCGTCTGCATTCACGATGCGGCCCGGCCCTGCCTGGCCGACGAGTGGATCACGCGCGTGTTCGACGCGGCCGAAAAGACCGATGCGGCCATCCTGGCGATTCCGGTGGCCGGCACGCTGAAGCGCGTCCGCTCGGATCAAACCATCGAGGAAACGGTCTCCCGGGCCGGTCTGTGGGAAGCCCAGACGCCGCAAGTTTTTCGGCGACAACTTTTGCTCGAGGCCCATGCCAAGCGCGGCGATTTTCCGGCCACCGACGACGCCCAACTGGTTGAACGCGTCGGGCACGCGGTCACCATCGTGACCGGCTCGCCCGTCAACCTGAAGATCACCACCCGCGAGGATCTGCGCTTGGCCGAACAAGCGCTCAAAGCCTTGCCCAAGCCCAAGCTCACCGGCACTGGCCATCCGTTTGCGGATGACGACATGTGGCGGTGAGGAAGGGAGGCGACGACGCGTTGTTTCTAGGGCATTTGCCTCGTATTTCATCCTTCATCCTTCCGCCTTCATCCTTTTCCTCCCATGCCCCTCTACGACGATCTTTCCTGGCGCGGCTTGATCCATCAATCGACCGACGAGGCCAATCTGCCGGGCTGGCTGGAGGCCGAAAGCCGGACGCTCTACGCGGGCTTCGATCCGACGGCCGACAGCATGCACGTCGGCCACTTGATGGCCGTGATGATTTTGCGTCGCTTTCAGCGCGCCGGACATCGGCCGATTGCCCTGGTCGGAGGCGCGACCGGCATGATCGGCGATCCGAGCGGCAAGAGCGAGGAGCGGAACTTGCTCTCCCGCGAGGTCTTGGCCTCCAATGTCGCGGCGCTCGATCAGCAGATGCGCCGTTTTCTCGATTTCGACGGTTCGCGGCCGGCCATCCTGGTGAACAACTACGACTGGATGAGCCGCTTCAGCTTTCTCGATTTTCTGCGCGACATCGGCAAGAATTTTCCGGTCAACGTGATGTTGGCCAAAGACTCGGTCAAGAGCCGCTTGGAGCGGACCGACAGCGGACTGAGCTATACCGAGTTCAGTTACATGCTGCTGCAAGCCTATGACTTCGTTTACTTGAACGAGCATCACGGCTGCCAATTACAGGTTGGCGGCAGCGATCAATGGGGTAACGTCACGGCCGGCATCGATCTCGGCCGGCGACTGCGCGCGCGCAGTTGCAGGGCATCACTTGCCCGCTACTCACCAAGAGCGACGGCAGCAAGATGGGCAAGACCGAGACCGGCGCGGTGTGGCTTTCCGCAGCCCGCACGAGCCCCTACCAGTTCTATCAATACTGGATCAACGTCGACGATGCCGACGCCGGCAAGTGCCTGCGATTCTTGACCGAACTGCCGCGCGAGGAAATCGAATCGCTCGACGGTGCGCGCCAGGCGCAGCCGCAGGAGCGGCAAAGCCAGAAGCGCTTGGCCGAGTCACTCACCGAATTGGTGCATGGCGATGGCGGCCTGTCGGCGGCCCGGCGGGCAACCGAGATTTTTTTCGGCGCGGAAATCAGCCAGTTGTCCGACGCCCAGCTCGGCGAGATTTTTGCCGACGTGCCGAGCCGCGAATTGCCTCGCGGGCGGCTGGGCGACGCGGGATTGAACATTGTCGATGCCCTGGTCGAGGCCGGCCTGGCCAAATCCAAGGGCGAGGCCCGGCGGACGGTGGAGCAAGGGGGCGCATACGTCAACAACCGGCGGATCGAGGGCATCGCCGTGCAGCTTGGCCCCCAGCATCTGGCCAGCGAATCGGTGCTCGTGCTGCGCAGCGGCGCAAGAAATACGCGCTGCTGCGATTCATTTAGCCCTGCGCACGGCGCGAAGCGGGCCGGGCGCAACGGTGCCGTGCCGACCGATCGCTTGCATCGGTCGGATCGACCGTCTAAGTTCGATGGCGACCGCTGACTTTTCCTTAGAGCGCGGATTTCAGAGGCCGCCGGGCCGATCGATTCTGCTGCCTTGCCGGAGCACTCCCATGCTGGCCTGCTTTCGATTGCTCTTGTGGCTGTGTCTATCCGCGGCGCTCGCCGGCACCGCGGCCTTGCACGCCGCCGAGCGGCCAAACGTGTTGTTCATCCTCTGCGATGATCTGCGCCCCGATGCGCTGGGCTGCTACGGTTCGCCCCACGTGCATACGCCCAACATCGACCGGCTGGCGGCCGAAGGCGTGCGATTTCGCAATGCGTTTTGCACCACTTCGCTCTGCTCGCCCAGCCGGGCCTCGATTCTGAGCGGCCGGTACGCCCACGCGCACACGGTGGTCAATAACTTCACCGAATTCCCGGCCGACCTGCCCAATTTTCCACAGCAGCTTCACTCGGCCGGTTATGCCACGGCCTATGTTGGCAAGTGGCACATGGGCGAGGACAACGACGAAAAGCGGCCGGGCTTCGACTACTTCGTGACGCACAAAGGGCAGGGGAAGTATTTCGATACCGAGTTCAACCTGGACGGCCGTGGGCGCAAGGTGCTGCCGGGCTATTACACGCACGTGGTGACCGGGTTGGCGCTGGATTGGCTCAAGACGCAGTCCGCCGAAAAGCCGTGGCTGCTCTGTTTGGGACACAAAGCCCCGCACAGCTTCTACACACCCGAGCCCAAGTACGCCCACTCGTTCGACGCGGTCCCGGTGCCGTATCCGGCCAGCGCCTTCGAGCTGGCGGACAAACCCAAGTGGATCCAGCAGCGCCGTAATACCTGGCACGGGATCTACGGCCCGCTGTTCGAGTGGCGAAAGAAATTTCCGGACGACCGGCCGGAAGCCGTCAAGGATTTCGAAAACATGATGCATGCTTACTGGAGCACCGTGCTCTCGGTCGATGACAGCGTGGGCCAACTGGTCGAGTTCCTCAAGGCGAGCGGGCAATTCGACCGGACCCTGATCGTCTTCATGGGCGATAACGGCTTGCTCGGCGGCGAACACGGCATGGTCGACAAGCGGGCCATGCACGAGGAGAGTATCCGCATTCCGATCGTGGTGCGGTATCCGGGCCTCAGCGATCAACCCCGCGTCGTCGACCAGCAAGTGCTGACGATCGACATGGCTCCCAGCATCCTGGAGCTTTGCGCTGCTGGGCCCTTGGCCGACATCGACGGCCAGTCGTGGGTCAAACTGGTGCGCTCCGGCGATCCGGCCTGGCGCAAGAGCTGGTTCTACGAGTACAACTACGAGAAGCAATTCCCGTATACGCCGAATGTTCGCGGCGTGCGGACCGACACCTGGAAGTACATCCACTATCCGCACGGCGACGGCTCGCCCGACCGTCACCTGGCCGAGCTCTACGACTTGCAAGCCGACCCCGAGGAACGGAAGAACCTGATCGCCGATCCGGCGCAGGCCGGACAATTGGCGGCGCTACGGTTGGAACTCGACCGGCTGATGCGAAAGACGGGGCTCACGCCCGAGACCGACAAAATGCCGCTGGACGAGGGCATCAAGCTGGATCTGCCCGATCAAAAGATCCGCTAGCCGAACAACTGGTTGACACCCAACATTTTTTTGCGCCGATACGTCTCGTCACGTTACCCTCGCTTCCTCTCCGACCTTTCCTCGTATCTGCGTCCATCCGCGTTCATCTTCGGCTAGTGGTGTCGCACCCAACCGGATTTGGGGTCGCGGTCTCAATTTCTTCGTCCCCGGGCTTTGGTTCCGCGGTGCCAAAATAGCCGCAAAAGGTTGCTGCCAAACGGATTGCCAATGGCGGCCCGCATTCGCTACAATGCTTGTTTTCCCTGGCGGCAGCGACGCTCGCGCTCCTGGGGCTGCCCGTGGCGTTATCCACTGGCAGGCAAACGTTTAGCGGCGCCTAAGCAGGGGCCGCCGGCCGCTGCCGGTGAGTCTGCGGAATCTTCGTCGAGTTGCCTCGTCGGGTCATTGGTCATGTTTGAATCCCTCCAACAAGGTATGGCCAGCGCGCTCAAGACATTGAGCGGCAAGGGCAAACTTACCGAATCGAACATGCGCGACGCGCTGGCCCTGGTGCAGAAGTCGCTGCTCGAGGCCGACGTCAGCTTCTCGGTCGTCAAAGATTTCATGGCCCATGTCACCGAGCAGGCAGTCGGCGAACGGGTTTTGGCTTCGCTCAACCCCAGCCAGCAGGTCGTAGGCTTCGTCCATCAGGAGCTCATCAACCTGATGGGCCCGGTCGATACCTCGCTGCACTTGAAGCCGGACCTGACCGTGTTGATGATGTGCGGTTTGCAAGGCTCGGGCAAGACGACCACCTGCGGCAAGCTGGCCCGGATGATTCACGAGCGCGGCCGCCAGCCGCTGTTGGTTGCGGCCGACTTGCAGCGGCCGGCGGCCATCCACCAGTTGCATGTCTTGGGCGAGCAATTGGGCGTGCCGGTCTATTCCGAGCCGGGTTCGACCAATCCGGTGGCCGTCTGTCAAAATGCCGTCAAGCAGGCCAAACGAGTTCGGCGCCGAGGTGGTAATCCTCGACACGGCCGGCCGGTTGCACATCGACGATGAGCTGATGGATCAGCTCCGCGACATCGATCGCCGCGTCAGCCCGCACCAGGTTTACCTGGTCGTCGACGGCATGACCGGACAGGACGCCGTCAACAGCGCCAAAGCCTTCAACGAGGCGTTGGAAATCGACGGCGTGATCCTGACCAAGCTCGATGGCGACGCCCGCGGCGGCGCCGTGCTGTCGGTCAAGGCGGTCACCGGAGTGCCGATCAAGTTCATCGGCACGGGCGAGCATCTCGACGCGCTGCAGGAATTTCATCCCGATCGCATGGCCCAGCGCATCCTGGGCATGGGCGACGTGCTCACGCTGGTCGAGCATGCCCAGCAAAAGCTCGATCAGGACGAGATGTCCATCGCCGAAGAGCGGATGCGCAAGGGCGAATTCACGCTCGACGACTTCAAGAAGATGATCGGCCAGACCCGCAAACTGGGGCCGCTGAACAAGATCATGAGCATGTTGCCGGGCATGGGCAATATGGCGCAGATGATGGAGGGCGTCGACGCCGAGGGGGACATGCAACAACTCTGCGGAATCATCGATTCGATGACCCCCGCCGAGCGGCGCAACCCCTCCAAGATCATCGATCAGAGCCGGCGGCGGCGAATCGCGGCCGGCGCCGGCGTCGAACCGCACCAGGTCAACGAGATCGTCAAGCAGTTCGACGGCATGGCGGCCCTGATGAAAGAGATGTCCAGCCTGGGCATCCGCGACCGATTCAAGAAGATGCAAGAGTTGCAGCAAGGCGGTCTGTTCAACCCCGGCTCGAAAATGGCCAAGCCCAAAGGGGGCACTGGCAAGCGACTTACGGCCGACGAACGCGCCAAGCTGCGCAAACAACGGGAAAAGGACGCCCGCAAGAAGAAGCGGGAAGGACGGCGGGGCCCAGGATGAAGTCCGCCTCGGCCTTCAGGTCTTGCCCGAATGTCGGGCAAATAAGATATTCGTGGGTTTGAACCCTCGATGCCAACGATAACGCGAAAAACAGAACCACCGACAAACCCCCCGTCAAAACCCAGGAGATCACAGTGGCAGTCAAGATTCGTATGAAGATGATGGGTCGAAAGCACCGTCCGTTCTTTCGGATTTGCGCCATCGACGGCCGAAACCCGCGCGACGGTCGCGTGCTGGAGGAACTGGGCACGTACGATCCCATGGTGCCGGACACCGACGCCCGGGCACTGCTCAAGGGAGAGCGAATTCAATACTGGCTGGGGGTCGGCGCACAGGCGTCGGACCGAGTCAAGATCCTGATCAAGAAGTACGGCGTCTCCGGCACGCACCTGGCCGAGCAGGCCCAGGCGCGCGAGCGGTTGGCCCTGCCCAAGGCAGTGCCCGATCCGGGCGAGCCGGCGTACATCTCCGACGGAGGGGGGCAGTGAGCCGGCCACGTCGGGCGGCGACGACGCGGCCCAGGCGGAATCGGTCGGGAGCAACCAGCCGCCGCGGCTGAATAAGGTCCATGCGTTTCGATGTCTTGACCCTGTTTCCGGAGGTGTTCGCCGGCTATCTCGGTCAAAGCCTGCTCAAGCGGGCCATCGATCGCCAACTGGTGCGGGTGGAACTGCACAACTATCGTGATTTTGCCACCGATAAGCACCACACCGTGGACGACCGGCCTTACGGCGGCGGACCGGGAATGGTGCTCAAGGTGGAGCCTGTGGTGGAATGTGCCGAGCACGTCCGCTCGCTGGCGGCCGAGCCGGGGCATTTGGTCATGCTCACGCCGCACGGCCGCCGGCTGGATCAGCAGATTGTGGAAGAGTTGGCCGCCTGGCCGCGATTGATCCTGCTCTGCGGTCGTTATGAGGGATTCGACGATCGCGTGCGGCAGATCCTGGAGCCGGATGAGATTTCGATCGGAGATTTCATTCTCGGCGGCGGTGAGTTGGCGGCGATGATCGTGATTGACGCCGTGGCCCGACTGGTGCCCGGCGTGCTGGGGGACGAAGAAAGCAACCGGCAGGATTCGTTCTCGGGAGACGACCGCCTGCTGGAGTTTGGACAATACACGCGTCCGCGGGAGTATCGCGGGCTGGAGGTGCCGAGCGTTTTGTTGAGCGGGGACCATGGCGAGATCGCCGCGCTGGCGCAAAGAGCAGAGCATCCGGCGCACGCCGAGAAAATCGCTCCGACTTGCTCGGCCCCGAGCCTTGAACGATTTATCGAGCGGCGAGCAACTGTCGCGGCGGATGACAAACGGTCGCCGTTTGCCAAAACAGCGAAGTTCACCGCGTCTGATTTCGCAGAAATTTCACATACAGCCAATCGCATTTACGAAACACTAGAAAGGTCCAATCCTATGAGCGAGCAAGTCTTGCAGCTCGTCGAAAAGAGCAGCCTGAGGTCCGAAGTTCCCGAATTTAAAATCGGCGATACGGTCGACGTCCACACACGGATTCTGGAAGGCGAAAAAGAACGCATTCAGATCTTCAACGGCGTGGTGATCGCCCGGGCCGGATCCGGCAGTCGCGAAACGTTCACGGTGCGGCGGATTGTGGCTGGCGAGGGCGTGGAGCGCAAGTTCCCGCTGCATTCGCCCAAGGTCTCGAAGATCGAGGTCAAGCGCTCGGGCAGTCGTGCGCCGGGCGAAGCTGTACTTCCTCCGCGACCGCGTCGGCAAGGCGGTTCGTTTGCGCGAGCGCCGCGACGAGGTCAAGGAAGGCAAAGACAAGGAGGCCAAGGCCAAGCCGCCGAAGGTCAAGAAGGCCAAGCTGGCCGTTACGAAGTGACGCTCCCTGTGTCCGATTCCCCAGAGCGCTCGCAGCGACACGGCACTGGCGAGCGCGGCGGGGTTTGTCCCAACTTGCAGATTCGTCTTGCCGGAGGCGATCATGTTTCGGCGCTGGGCGGCCTGGCTGGCAGCACGTCGGCCGCGGAGACCGTTGGGCGAACAGGGCGAACGGGCGGCCGAAAAATATCTCAAACGGCGCGGGTATAAGATCGTCGCGGCACGCGATCGAACGGCGCTGGGCGAGCTCGACCTGGTCGCCGTCGACGGCCGGACCGTGGTCTTCGTCGAAGTCGAAGACGCGCCAGTCGCACGAGGCGGGTCATCCGGTCGAAGCGGTCGATGCGGCGAAGCAAGCCCGGCTCACGCGCCTGGCCCTGGCATTTCTCAAGCGGCACGACTTGCCTCGAGTGCGCCGCCCGGTTCGACGTGGTGGCGATCACCTGGCAGGACGGTTCCGGCAAGCCTGAGATCGAGCATTTCGTCAATGCCTTCGAAGCGGTCGGCGCGGGCAGATGTTCAGCTAGCCGGCGCCGATTAGTGCATGCGAGCTTGCGCGATTAGAAATGGACGCCAGGGCGCGGTCATCGCCCCTCGCTCGTTCGGCAGCCATCGGATACGATTGAAGGGTGACGTATTTCGACCGGGTTCGTTGCACCGCTCGTTACGGTTCACCAAGTGCATTGAACCGGTTTTGTCCGTCCGCTGGCCGAGTGTCTCCAGTAGGCAATTGAAACAAACGCAGCAACACGATGTCATCAGCGCTCCCGCAAGCCGACCGGCCCCAGGGGTACCATCGCAGCCCAAGGGCACGTATTCCTTCGTCAACGTGCAGGTTATTGCAGCCATCGACCAACCGTAGGCGCACGAAGTGAAACGGAGAATCTCCGCATGAATTACAAAATCCCGCTGATGTTGTCACCGCAACCTGAAGGCGGATACACGGTCACTTCTCCCGTTGTGCCCGAACTTGTCACAGAAGGGGACACGCTGGAAGAAGCGTTGGACAATGCCAAAGATGCTCTGGCGGCCGTAATCGAGGCGTATAAGGAACTTGGACGCTCACTGCCCACGAATGCTCAAATCAATGACCAAACCTCTCCTATCTGGCTGGAAACTGTGATTGCGACGCCATGAAGTACCGAGAGGTGGCGGGAAAGCTATCGGCAATGGGGTGTGAGGAGTTGCTACGTCGAAGCGGAGGATCGCATCGAAAATGGCTGAATCCTGCGGGGCAACGGCTGACCGTTGTCCCTGATTGGGGTAGTCGTGACTTGAAGCTTGGTACAATCAGAGCCGCAGTCCGACAACTGGGCCTGGATTGGCAAGATTTTACGAATGCTTGACACGAGTTAACACTTAAGCAATTTCCCCCTGGCGTACTGTCGGCACTGCCGATCGCGCGATGCCTCTCAACGATCGCAAAGTTCAGTTAATACACGCTTCACAGGCCGCCGTACTTGGAACGTTTTTGCTCGACGAAGATATTGACGGCGACAATGCCAGACTAACGTTAAGATCTTCCGTCGGTGAATTCACCGGCGAGGCGTCTGACTTCTTTGAGGCGATGTGCAAAGTCCGGGACTGCCTGGAATCGATCCGCTGGCGACCTGTGTGTTATGGGAGTAGTCGGAATGTTTTCCCTTCGGGAATGTGCCGAGACATGGGACGAGGATTGAAGGCGTACCGGCTAGAACTCGGCCGTCACACTACAACCAAAAAACTAGTTTCGATCTTTGACTCGGGTCCTGATGTTGAGCCATCATCGGTGGCCGAGCAGCGGCGATTCTGGGAAGAATGGCTGCGAACGGAAAAGAAATAATGACCAGTTTGCCGGTAATCGAGAAGCCGCAAGAATCCGCTGCCCCCAAAGGCGTCTCGAATAAGGGGAGCTATAGTTTCGTCAGCCTCGGCTGCCCGAAGAATCTGGTCGACAGCGAGCGGATGCTGGGACTCTTGCAACTCGACGGCTATCGCCTGGTCGCCGACCCGCAAGGGACCGATTTCGTCGTCGTCAACACTTGCGGGTTTATCGAACGCGCCCGCGAGGAGTCGTACGCCACGATCCACGAAATGCTCGACCTGAAGCGTCGCGGCGGCACGCGGGGCGTGATCGTATCGGGTTGCCTGGCCGAGCGGGAAAAAGCCGCCCTGCTGGAAACCTGCCCCGAGATCGACCATCTGGTGGGCGTCTTCGGTCGCGAACAGGTCACCAAGGTGGCCGACCGTTTGATCGGCGGATTGGACGAGCAGCGCACGGTCTTCAACCCGGCGCCGTCGCGACCGCTTTCCGACCGCGCACGGCTGCGGATCACGCCGCGGCACTTTGCCTTTCTGAAAATTTCCGAAGGCTGCGACCGGCTCTGCACGTTTTGCGCAATTCCCAAGATGCGCGGCAAGCACGCCACCAAGCCGATCGAAGAAGTGCTGGCCGAAGCCGCCGAACTGGCCGCCGACGGCGTCCGCGAGCTGGTCATCGTGGCCCAGGACACGACGTATTACGGGCTCGACCTGTACGGCGAGCCGCGGCTGACCGAGCTCCTGAGCAAACTTGAGCAGGTGCCGGGACTCGACTGGATCCGGCTGATGTATCTGTACCCGATGTATTTCGGCGACGACCTGATCGACCAGATCGCCCGCAGCAAGAAAATCGTCCCGTATCTGGATCTGCCGCTGCAGCACATCAACGACACCATGCTCCGCCGCATGCAGCGGCGGGTGGCGCGCGCGGAAACCGAGGAACTGCTGGCGAAATTGCGAGCGAGCATTCCAAACCTCGTCATGCGGACCACCTTCATCACCGGCTTTCCGGGCGAGACGGACGAGCAATTCCAGGAGCTGGTCGACTTCGCTGGGCAGCAGCGCTTCGAGCGGATGGGGGTCTTCACCTATTCGTTCGAACCCGACACACCGGCTGCCCGCCTGCCAGACCATCTGGATGAGGCTACAAAAGAATCCCGCCGGGCGGCGCTGATGGCCGTGCAGCAGCGGATTGCCTTCCAGTGGAACGAATCGCAAATCGGCCGCCGGGTGGACGTGCTGCTGGACCGGCCCGTGCCGGGGGAGAAAAACGCCTGGATCGGCCGCAGCCACGCCGATGCCCCGGATGTGGATTCAGTGACTTACGTTACGGGGCGGAAACTTTCGGCCGGGCGGATTGTCCCCTGTGAAATCGTGGCCAGCAGCGAGTATGATTTGGTTGGCGTCGCTGTCGGCAAGCCCCGTTGAGAAAGCCCTAGCGTGTCGGTTGCCACTAAGAGTCCAGCCCGCGAACAGATCTTCAACGTACCCAACCAGTTGACGGCCATGCGGCTGGCGCTGTCGGTGGTGCTGTTCGTGCTCGTGCCGCTGGAATTCTATCTGGCCGCCCTGGTGGTCTTTGTCATCGCCGCCTCGACCGATTGGGTCGACGGCTACTACGCCCGAAAGTACGGGCAGGTCACCACGCTCGGCCGGATTCTCGATCCGTTCGTCGACAAAGTGATCGTCTGCGGCTCGTTCATCTATCTGGCGGCCGTTAGCCCGGACGTCACGGGAGGGCAGGGTTCCGGCATCGCGGCCTGGATGGCCGTGGTGGTTGTCGGCCGGGAGCTGCTGGTCACGGCCCTGCGGACATTCCTGGAAGGGGAAGGGGCCAATTTTTCGGCCGTCATGTCGGGCAAGCTGAAGATGGTGCTCCAGTGCATCGCGGTCGGAGTCAGCCTGTTCGCGCTGACGTATCGTTTCGAGCCGCGGCCGGAGTGGCTCCGCTGGACGCTGCCGGTGTCGGTGTGGGCCGCCGTGCTGTTGACGATCTACTCCGGGTTGGAATACATCCGCCGGGCGATCCTGCTTTTGCGCCGCTGACCGCCCGTTGCGAAAGCCGCTCGATTTGCGGCGACGAGCTGCGCCAGCGTCGCAGTGCACAGGCGACGGGCGCAAGCGGCCTTTGCCAGACCTCCATCACCGTGGCCGAGCAGGCGTTATGAATCCTCTGGCGATCCTTGCCGAACAGGCTGCGGCGGCGGAACCTGCCGGCGCCGCCGCGCAGCAGATCGCGCTGGGGACGCTGGCGGTGATCCTTGTGGCAGTGGGCACGCCGGCCTGGTTGTTCGTCGCCGGTCGACTGCTCGTGCGCCGGGCTCCCCAGGAGTATGAGGGCCGGCGACAGGTTCCCTGGACCGGCGCCGACGTGCTAATGGTCTCGGCGTTGTGTTTCTTGTTGCAGTTTCTTCCGCTCGCGGTCTTGCGTTTGCAAGGGTTCGAACCGCTTCCGACCGGCAAGCTGCCGGCCGGATCCGAAATGACGTTCTTGATCGCGCAGGCCGTTGCCGGAGCCGCTTCGTTTGCGATTTCCGTTTTGTGGCTGGCGGTGCGGGCCGGCGCCGGCTGCGATGCGCTGGGCTGCTCGCTCCGCGATTGGCGCAGCGATCTGTCCAGCGGACTGGTCGCGGCCACGTTCATCATTCCACCGGTGCTGGGCGTGCAGGCGGTGTTGGCGTCGCGACTGCCTTCGGAGCATCCGCTGATTACTTCGATCAAGGCGAACCCGGCACTGCTGCCGGTGGCGGCCGTGCTGGCAGTGCTGGTCGCCCCGCTTTTGGAAGAATTCTTGTTTCGCGTCGTGCTGCAAGGCTGGCTGGAAAAGTCCGAGCGGTCGCTGCGCCGGCGGTCGCCCAAGACATTCAGTTGGCCGCGGGGGGTGCTGCCGGTGCTGGCCAGCTCGCTGGCGTTCGCTGCGGCACACGTTGGCCACGGGGCAGATCCCGTGCCGCTGTTCTTGTTAGCACTGGTGCTCGGCTATCTTTATCGCCAGACGCATCGACTTTGGCCGTCGCTCGTGCTGCACATGGCGCTGAATGCGCTGACGACCGCCCTGGTGTGGGTGATGGTGTCCGCGTGACGCACGGAGGATCAATCCGCTTGCGGGCGCAATGCACGGCAGGGTTCGAGGCGCAGCGAGAAGATCCGCCTACTCCACCTTGTGCTTTAATTCGACCGTGTCGGATG
Organism: uncultured Planctomycetia bacterium; assembly: GCA_963699445.1. Taxonomy (GTDB): domain Bacteria; phylum Planctomycetota; class Planctomycetia; order Pirellulales; family PALSA-1355; genus CAWCAX01. Next base: position 468,203 of record CAVOTX010000002.1, on the reverse strand, counting down.
CGGCATCCGCGGCCAGCTTGATCGGCACCGTCCAGACGACGCTGCCGGTCTTGCACAGCCCCTCGTTGCCCTCCTGGCAATAGTAATAGCCGAGCGATACTTTGAGCGCATCTTCGCCACCGACTTGAGCCAGCGGCAGACGAATCTCGAACTCGCTGGCCGGCATTTCCGGTTGCCGGCCTTTTCCCAGGGCCGAACGATCGACGGGACCGGCCGTCTTATCCGCCTCGACATCAGTAGCGCATCGGCGCGAGTTGATTGATTTTGTAGCCGGCCGGCAGCTCGAGTTGCACGTGCAAACAAAGTTCGTTGTCTTGCGGTTTGACCGTCACCGCGGCCAGTTTTTCCTGCACCGCGCCCTTGAAGCTGGGCTTTGCATCCGGCTTGATCGGCGCTGGCGGCTGTAGCCCCTCGATTGACAGCGTCGACACGCCGCCGCCCGCCAGATCGATCACGCGAATGGCGTGGTTGTTGGTGTCGGCCACGAAAAGCTTGTCTCCCGCCACGCTCAGCCCCTCCGGCTCGTCGAATTGCGGAGGGTTATCGGCCGCTCCGGGTTTGAGCGAGCCGGCCAGCGTGCGCAGGCGCCATCGGCCAGATTGATGACCTTGATCTTATTGTTGTACGTGTCGGCGACATAGATCTGGCCGTCGCGATAGGCCACGTCGAGTGGATGTTGCAAGCGCACTTTCGAGCCCTGTCCGTCGACGTCGCCAAAGGTGAACAACCGCCCGTAGGGCTGGTTCGCAGTGCCGATCACGGTGCGGACCTCGAGCGCCGGATTGAACGGAACGGCGCGGATCGAGCTGCCTTCGCTGTCGGCCACGTACAGCCAATCGGAGTCGGCGGCCAATCCGCTGGGCTGGGCGAACGAGGCGTATCCCTCCTCGTAGGGCGTGTTGGGCTTCAGCGGTCCGTCGGCAATATCCTCTCGTCCATTGCCGGCGTAGGGGCCCAGGTCGCCGTGCGGGATTGCCATTTTCCAGATCTGATGGGGGCCGGCCATGGCGATGTACAGATCCTTGCCGTGGATCAAGAGTGCCCAGGGGCTGTTGAGGGCCGTTTTGGCCCCCGGCGCGTGGACGCGCTGGGCCGCTGCGCCTGTTTGCCCGTGCCGGCAATCGTCGTCACGTGTTTCTTTTTCAGATCGACTTTGCGCAGCAGGTGGTTTTCGGTGTCGGCAACATAAAGCGTTTCGCCGTCGAGCGCCATGCCCTGCGGGTGATCGAAGCTTGCCGCGCGATAATCGCCGTCGGCCTTGCCGATCGCTCCCGACCCAATGGTATCGATGAGCGCGCCGTCGAGTTTGGCGATCACAATCCGATTGTGATTGCTGTCGGCAATGAATAGCCGGTCGCTCGGGGCGTCGGCCAGCACCTTGCCGGGAAATCTCAAGGGCGTGTCGCTGGACCGCTGGGCTGCCGTGTCGAAATGCACCGCTCGCTCGTCGAGCAAGCCTTTCTTGCGGTAATACGGAATGGCCTTTTTGATGACCTGGTCGAGCGACTCGAAATCGATCTCGCCGCTATGCCCCAAGACCACGTATCCCTCGGGGTCGATCAGCAGCAGGCTGGGCCAACTGCTGATGCCGAATTTGTCCCAGAGCGTGTGTTCGCGATCGTTGATGACCGGGTGTTCGATCTCGTAACGCAACACCGCGTCGGTGATGTTCTTCGAGTCGCGCTCCGTTTCGAACTTTGCCGAGTGGACGCCGATCACGACTAGGTTGTCCGGATAGGCGTGCTCCAGCTTCTTGAGCACCGGCAGGATGTGCATGCAATTGATGCAGCAGTAGGTCCAAAAATCGAGCAGGACGAACTTGCCGCGCAATTGCTTCAATTCGATCGGGCCGCCCGTGTTGATCCAACCCGCTCCGCCGTCCAGCGAAGGAGCTTTGCGCCGCTGCTTGAAGGGATTGCCGACCGTCGGCACGTCGGCCTCGGCGTCACCGGCGTTGTCGGCCTGTGCCGTCGCTTCGGCCGGAGGGCGCGGTTTCTTGGTCTTGGCGGGGTCTCCGGCGCAGGCCGAATTGGGGCAGAAAAGTGCTCCCAGTCCGGCGATCAGGCACAAACCCAAGAACACGCCGGCTGCCCGCAGCGGACCACGTGAAGCCCAACCGAGGGCTGACCAGCGACTGCCGTTAGCAAGCACCATTGCAACAGGCTCCATGCGAGGGTTCGTGCTCACGGAGCGAAAGGTTTGCCCCGCGCCGTTCATCCTAGCGGAAGCAACCGACCGCTTGAAGTAATCTCGGCGAACCGGCCGAACGACGCGGGCCGGTTTGTGGCACCGGCACGACCCGGGCTGACCCGTTCCGGCCAGGCCCCACTTCGGGGTTGCCAGCGAGACAATCCGCGTCGATTCCAGCGGTTCCGCAGCCGTACAGACGACTTATTCATCCCAATTTCAACCGTTGGCGACGGCTGGAAAGATTTGCTTTGGCAAGACGCAGTGACACGCCGAATAATCGTTACATCCAGACTTCCAGGCGAAGGGGGCCGAAGTTGACAATTATTGACCGAAGCCATACAGTGGGCACGACTTGCCTCCGTTCGTTCGACGTGCAGTTTGCTTGGGGGTTGGGTGCGTATCCGATTCGTCACAGTCTAGCGAGAATTGCCCAGATTTACTTCAACCGGCCATTCTAGCGGCATTTGAGAATGCATTCCGGCGAGCCATCCTGTGTGGATTGGACGTAGCTCGTTCCGACTTTGCCGGCTGTATTCCAGCGACGAACCATCCGCAACATGGGAAGTACCTGACCGGAGAAGCCTCTGTGTTACGCAACCTGCTGGCCGCCTGCTCGATCTGCCTGGCACTGGTGTCTGCCGGCGCCGCCCAGGAATGGGCGACCAAGATGTTCACCACCACCAGCCACGACTTCCAGACGGTCGCCGCGGGTGCCAAGGCCGAACATCGCTTCCAGCTCAAGAATCTGTACGAAGAGGACGTCCACATCAAGGGCGTCCGCTCGAGCTGCGGCTGTACGCACCCGCTGATCGTCAAATCCGACCTGAAGACCTTCGAAGTCGGCGAGATCCTGGCCGAGTTCAATACCAAGATGGACACCGGCGGCCAAAAGTCGGCGACCATCACGGTCATCTTCGACAAGCCGTTCTACGCCGAAGTCCAATTGCAAGTCCAGGGCTTCATCCGCAGCGACGTCGTGCTGCAGCCGGGGCTCGTGGACTTTGGCACCGTCGACGTGGGCACGTCGGTCGAAAAGCGCGTGGCGGTGAACTACGCCGGCCGCAACAACTGGAGCGTCATCAAGGCCAAGGTTCCCGCCGGACTGGACACCGAGATTTTCGAAACGGCCCGCGGCCAGGGGCAAGTCTCCTATGAGCTTTTGGTCCGGCTCAATAAGACCGCAGCCCCCGGTTACATTCAGGATCAGATCCTGCTGGTGACCAACGACAAGGGAAACCGAGAAATCCCGGTCGACGTCGAAGCCCGCGTGGTCTCGGAAATCTCGGTCAGCCCCGCATCGCTCTTCATGGGCGTCGTCCAGCCGGGCCAGCAGGTGACCAAGCAACTGATCGTGCGCGGCAAGCGGCCGTTCAAGATCGTCGGCGTGAAATGCGACGACGCATCGTTCGAGATCGTGGCCGACGGGCAGTCGCGGGCGTTGCACCGGCTGCCGATCGTATTTTCGGCGGGCGAAAAGCAGGGCAAGATCACGCAACTGATCGCCATCGAAACCGACCAGGGTGCGACGCCGACGCTGACCGCCTATGCCCAGGTCGTCGGCTTGAAGCAGCCGGTGATCGCCAAGCCGCAGCCCGGCGCAAAGGCCAACGACTCGACGAACAGCCCGGACGAAGACGAAGAGTAGTCGCCCCTCGCGCCGCCGCCGCCAACGGCCGGCCGCGAGCTCTGTTGGCTGTCGATTGGCCGAGTCCGCCGTAGGTTGTTGCTTGCCGACCGGCAACAGCGCGAGCCGGCAAACCACTACGGTCTGACGGCCGGTCTGGCGAGCGCGATCGGAAACAACCGCCTCAGCTCCTCGGCGCCGGCCGCCGGCCGTATTCGCAGACCTCGAATGCTTCGGCACACCGGCACTCAGCCTCCACGGCTGAATCTCGGCCGCAGTGTACGCACGCTGGCCAAAATGCTCGGGCTGAGCCGAGTGTAAAGTCGCACCCCTTGTAGTTATTATGGGGGGTGTATCGACGGTTGCGCAACGACGCCTCGTCCTACGGCAAGGGAATATCCGCGACCGTTGTCGACGAGTAAGCGGGGTCTGGCGACGGCACAGGCAGGCGCTGCTTGCTGCGCAGCAGGCCGGATTTCATCGCCTGTAATCGCACGCGCGATGCGTGTGTCGTTGCGTCACGCAAGGAACCGCGCCTGCTGGCAAATTTCGCAGCGGTCGTTCCCACGGACCGCATTGCCGGAAACTTTCGGCGGTCGTCTTCCATCTAAGTACAGTTACTCATCAGAGGCTCTACCCGTCGCTCCGCCGCCGCACGCGTTCTTGCGGGCGGCGCGGGTCCACTTCTCGCACTCTCATCTCGAGGCACGCATGATTCGGCTGAAACGATCGTTGGCGCTGGCAGGGGCGATTCTGGTTGCCGCCGGGCTGCGCTCGGTGACGGCGGGCGAGGTCGGTTGGATCGAAGGCTTCGCCTTGTCCGCCGATCGCGCGACGCCACTTGCGCAGTTGATCCCGGGCACGGAAGAATATTACTACTTCCACTGCTTGCATTATCAGAACACCGAGCAATGGGAAAAAGTCGAATCACTGCTCAAACTCTGGGTCGACCGCTACCAGTGGACGCCCGGGCGCCTTGCGAAATCCAAAACCGGCAGGCATTGCTGACTTATGGCAAGGATCCGCAACGGGCATTGGACCTGATCCGCAACCGGCTCAACCTGCAGTTCAATCATCAGCGGGAGGAGCTCAATCAAAAGCCCAACCTGCCCGCCGAGCTCGACCCGGCGCTTGTGGCTCGCGACCGACTCGACAAACAAGCGTTCGATCAGTTCCCCGGAACGCTGCAGGGGTTCGAGGATGCGGCGCTGGAAAGGCTGTTTTCCCTCAATTTGAATCCCGACCAGCAACGGCAGCTCTTGTCGCGGTTGCGGCGGCCCGACCATCCGGGCCTGGTCAAACTGATCGTCGCGGAGCTGAATACGAGAAAACGGCGGCGGCTTCGGTGCAGATTCCGACATCCAGCACCGGCTGTTGCTCAGCCAGTTCGACGAATGCTTGCAGCTCAAGCCCGACTTGCGGAACCAGGCCGTCTTCGTCGAACGACTACTTGCAGCGGCTGCGGCCCTCGGACGATTGAACTGGCGACAGGATCCCGCAGTCCACGCTGGCGTATCTGCAGCGGCATTGGGAGCTTCGTCAAGACGCTCGAGCCGGTCGCACAACTCGCTCAAGGCTCACGTGCTGTATCACCGGCTGGTGCTGGATCGCTCGCAAGACAAATACGATCGCGAGCGGTTCCTCGATTATCTCAAGCTGCCCAAGCATGCCAGCTATGTCGAGCCCAAGTTCATGGAGCCGGTCGAACAGCAGCAGTGCGCGGCAAACCTGCAGCAGAATTTCCGCGCGGCGACGCTCTTAGGCCCCGTCGGCGACGACGAGCCGCTGGTGCGCAGCTATCTGGCCCATTTTTTCGCGGCGGCCGACGAGTACAAGATTTTCTCCCCCTACGTGAACGACATCTATCTGAAGCAGGTCTTTGCCGAAACCAAGATCGTCGGCGGATTGGGCGATGCCGAGCGGTGGTACGCGATGCTGCCGCCGGCCGCCTATCAGCAGCTCAAGGAGCGGATCGATCTCGACTTTGCCTACACCAACAAGACCGAACTGGCGCCGACGATCCGGTGGGGCTCGACTTGTTCGTCAAGAATGTCGAGACGCTGATCGTCAAAGTGTTCGAGATCAATACGCAAAACATTTATCGCGAAACGTTCAAGGAAGTCGGCACCGAGATCAACCTCGACGGGCTGGTGGCCAACGAGGAAAAGACCTACACCTACGAGCAGCCGCCGCTACGCCGCGTGCGGCGGCACTTCGAATTCCCGGCTCTCAACCAGCGCGGCGTGTATGTCATCGACTTCATCGGCAACGGCAAGTCCAGCCGCGCCCTGGTGCGCAAGGGAAAGCTGCACTATCTGGTGCGCACGAGCGTCGCCGGGCAAGTGTTCACCGTATTCGACGAGCAAGAGCAGCTTCAGCCCAAAGCCACGCTATGGCTCGCCGGCAGGCTCTACACGCCGGACAAGGGGGGCACGATCACCGTCCCGTTCTCGAACAAGCCGGGCCGGCAGAACATCGTGCTCAGCCTGGGCGATTTCTCGTCGCTCGACGAATTCGCTCAGGAAGCGGAAAACTACGCTCTGGACGCCGGCATTTATGTCGATCGCGAAGAACTGATCGCCCGCCGCAAAGCGCTGTTGATCGTGCGGCCGCAATTGACGCTCAATCACACGCCGGTCTCGCTCAAAGTGCTGGAGGACGTGCGGCTGTCAATCCTGTCGACCGATCTGGACGGCGTCGAGAGCAGCAAGGAAGTGGCCGACTTCAAGCTGTTCGAAGATCGTGAAAGCACGTACGAATTTCAGGTGCCGCAGCGGCTCGCGCACGTTCGTTTTCAACTCCGTGCCCGCGTCCAGAATCAAAGCCAGAATCAGAAAATCGATTTGTCCGACCGAACAAAAGTTCTCGCTCGACGGCATCGATCGGACGGACAAGACTGAAGACCTGCTCTTTGCCCGGGTGGGCGAGAATTATGTCATCGACCTTTTGGGCCGTTCCGGCGAGGCCAAAGCCGAATCGGCCGCTGCAAGTCACGCTCAAACTGCGACAGTACACCCAAGCGGTGAACGTTGCCCTGCAAACCGACGCTAAGGGACGCACGCTGCTGGGGCCGCTCGACGGCATCGATACGGTCACGGCCACCGGGCCCCAGGGCACCAGCCACGTCTGGCACCTCCGCCAGGACGAGCACACCTTTCCCAGTTCGATCAACGCCGACACCGATCGCCCGATCGAAGTTCCCTTCATGGGCCCGGCGAAGCGCCCGAGCGGGCCGACATTTCGCTGCTGGAGCTGCGCGGAGGTAATTTCGTCGCCGACCGGTTCGCCAACGTCTCGCTCGACGGCGGGCTGCTGCGGATCGAGAAACTGCCGCCGGGCGACTACTCGCTGCTGCTCAAACGAACCGGCAGTCCGATCGTCTTGCGGCTGACCCAGGGTCCGCAGCGAGCCGGCTACGCGATGGGCGACTTTCGCAAGCTGGAGCTGCGCAACGAGCGGCCGCTGCAAATCAAGCCCGTGCAAGTCGAGCGACGACACCGTGCGCGTTGCGCTGCAAAACGTTTCGCCGCTGGCCCGGGTGCACGTCTTTGCCACCCGCTTTCGAGCCGGATTACTCGGCCTACGGCCACTGGCGCGGATCGTGCCCGCCGGAGCCCCGCAGGCTGACGACGCCGCGAGTCGAAACGCATTACGTCGGCGGGCGCGACATCGGCGACGAATACCGCTACATCATCGATCGCAAGTTTGCCCGCAAGTATCCGGGCAACATGCTCGAACGGCCCAGCTTGCTGCTGAATCCCTGGGCGGTCCGCAGCAGCGAAACCGGCAGAGCAATGGGGACGTTCCGGATCCGAATTCGAAGGCGCGCGGCGCCATGAAGGGCCATTACGGTGGCGTGGCGAAGCCGACGTACGCCGGGCCGCACGACCCGGACGGAGAATTCGCCGATCTGGATTTCCTGGCCGAGAGCTCGCTGGTTTTGGCCAATGTCGTGCCTGACAAGGACGGGATCATCGAGATCAAGCGGGCCGACTTGGGGCCGCACCAGGAGTTGCTGTTCGTGGCCGTCGACGCCGAGAACACCGCCAGCCGCCGCGTCGCGCTGCCGGACGCCAAGAACGATTACCTCGACCTGCGGCTGGCCAAAGGACTCGATCCCAAGCGGCACTTCACGCAGCAAAAGCAGATCACGCGTTCTGGCGGCCGGCGGGCAACTGGTGATTCCGGATATCACCAGCACCCGGTTCGAGGTCTACGACAGCGTGGCCCGGGTGTTTGGATTGTATTCCACGCTCAACGGCGATCCCAAGCTGGCCGAGTTTTCATTCCTGACCGGATGGCCGTCGCTCAAGCCGGAAGAAAAGCGGGCGCTGTACCTCAAGTACGCCAGCCACGAGTTGCATTTCTTTCTATTCAAGCACGATCCCGATTTCTTCAAGCAAGCCCTGCGGCCCTATCTGGCCAACAAGAAGGATAAACAACTCCTCGATCGTTGGCTGCTCGACGAAGATTTGGCCGACTACTCGCGGCCCTGGAGTTTCGCCCAGCTGAATACCTTCGAGCAGATTCTATTGGGCCGCAAGATCGCGGCAGAGCGAGCGGCCGTGGCCGAATTGGTCAAAGACCAATTCGAGTTGTTGCCTCCCGATCCGGAGCGGTTCGCACGCTTGTTCGAAACGGCGCTCAAGGGAAGCGCACTCGACACCAACGATGCGTTTGGCGTCGAGGCGGCCCTGCCAGAGTTCAAAGCGAATTTATCGCTCAACGTCAACGTTCACGATCCGGCCGCCGCCCCGCGCCGGCCGCAGATGCCGCGGCGATGGCCGGCGAAGGGGGAGTCCTGGAAGAGGCCGACGCCGATATGAAAGCCAATGGGATCGCCGGTCGCATGATGGCCAAGGCGCGCAGCGGGCCATGCAGGAAAACGCGAAGCTCTCGGGCTGAAAGCGAAAAAGGATTCCATGGACGACGTCGCTGACGAAGTGTTGGCCCTTGCCGACGATGGGGAAAAGCTGGGCGAAGTGCAGCAATTCTATCGCAAGCTCGACAAAACCATGGAATGGGTCGAGAGCAACTACTACAAACTGCCGCTCGAGAACGCAAAACGCGGGTTTGATCGCCGCCAACGCCGTTCTGGAACGACTTTGCCGCTCACGATCCGGCGGAGCCCTTTCTCTCGAAGAACCTGGCCGACGCCACGCACGGTTTTCCGGAAATGCTGCAGCCCTGGCGCTCTCGATCTGCCGTTCAGCGCGGCCGAGCACAAGACCGAATTCGACGGCACCCAGATGACGCTCACCGCCGGCAGTCCGATGATCGTCTACCACGAGGAGATTCAGCCGGCCGCTCAAAGTGGCGGAGAATACGCCGATCCTGGTGAGCGAGAATTTCTTTCGCCACGGCGATCGCTTCCGCCAGGTGGGCGGCGAGCAAGTCGACAAGTTCGTCGCGGACGAGTTCCTGGTCGATACGGTTTACGGCTGCCAGATCGTGGTGACCAATCCCACCTCGTCGAAGAAAAAGGTCGACGTGCTGCTGCAGATCCCTACCGGCGCCCTGCCGGTGCTGGCCGGTCAGGTCACGCGCAGCGTCCACCTGGACCTGGATCCCTACCACACCCAATCGCTGGAATATCACTTCTATTTTCCGGCGGTGGGCAAGTTTTCGCACTACGGCGTGCAAGTCGCGTCCCAGGGCGAAGTGCTGGCGTTTGCCGCGGCGACCGCTTGCCATGTGGTGCGGCAACTGACGAACATCGACAAGCAGTCCTGGGATTACGTTTCGCAGCAAGGCTCGGAGCAGGACGTGCTCGATTTTCTTAAAGCACAGAACATCCTGCGGGTGAATCTGGATCGCATGGCCTGGCGGATGCAGGACGAAAAATTCTTCCGCAAAGTCATTGCCCTGCTCTCGGCCCGGCACGTGTACAACGACACGCTTTGGTCGTACGGCGTCAAGCACAACGACGTGGCGGCGATTCGCCAATACCTGCAATTCGCCGACAATTTCGTACAGCAATGCGGCGACTGGCTGGACAGCCCGTTGCTACGGATCGAGCCCATCGTGCGCAAGACGTACGAGCAGATGGACTACCGCCCGTTGGTCAACGCCCGGGTGGGACAATTCGGACGCAATCGCGAGATCCTCAACGACCGTTTTCTGGCGCAATACGAGCACTTGCTCAAGATCCTCTGTTACCGCCGCCAGTTGGACGAAAGCGAGTTGATGGCGGTCACCTATTACCTGCTGCTCCAGGATCGCGTGGACGAAGCGCTCGACTTTTTCGGCCGGGTGAATCCCGACCGGCTGGCCACTCGGTTGCAGTACGACTACTTCGCCGTCTACCTCGACTTTTACAAAGCGCAGCCCAAGCTGGCCCGGCAAATCGCCGCCAAATACGCCGACTACCCGGTGGACCGCTGGCGGACCGCGTTTGCCAATGTCGTCAACCAGGCGGACGAGATCGGCCAGGCGGACGTCCAGGTCGCCGACAATCAGGACCGCACGCAGTTGCAGACTCGCGAAGCCGCGGCCACGGCGGCGCTCGACTTCACGATCGAGGCCAAGAAGATCCGGCTCGACTATCAGCGACTGGGCAGCGTCCAGGTCAATTATTACTTGATGGACATCGAATTGCTGTTCAGCCGCAATCCGTTCGTGCAGGGCGACGCGAAGCAGTTTTCGCACATCGTGCCCAACGTCACGCAATCGATCGAGCTGCCGCCCCGGGGTACGCAGTTCGAGTTCGATTTGCCGGACGAACTGGTCAACAGCAATGTGCTGGTCGAGATCGTGGGCGAAGGAGTCGCCCGCTCGCAGGTCTATTATTCCAACGCGCTGGGCGTGCAGGTGATCGAAAATTACGGCCAACTGCTCGTGACCCAGCAAGACAAGCAGACTCCGTTGGCAAAGGTCTACGTCAAAGTTTACGCTCGGCTGCAAGGCGGCGAGGTGCGGTTTTACAAGGACGGTTATACCGACCTGCGGGGGCGATTCGATTACGCGTCTCTGAGCACGAATGAGCTGGACGCCGTCGAGCGGTTCTCGCTCTTGATCTTGAGCGAAGATCGCGGCGCCGTCGTGCGCGAGGCCAGGCCGCCGAAGCGGTAAGTTGGGAGAACGAACTATCGCAAATGGCGAAACAAACGAAAGCCGTCGACCGCGACGTCTTGCGAATTGGAGAATCCAAAGTAACCGCGGATGAACGCGGATGAACGCAGATAGCCGGGGCAACAGCCAACCGAGAGCGCGACCTGGGACATTCAGGGGATAGGAGGATGAGGAAGATGTTCGGAACTTGGATTCCGAAGAGCCGCCCACTTTTTTCCGTGCCGGTTCGTTCTCCTATCTGCGTCCATCCCGTTTATCTGCGTTCATCTGCGGCGTTTTTGCAGGTTCTCCATTCCGCGCGATACCGGCGGTCCGGTTCGTTGAATGTCGCAGTGCTGACCGGGCGGTGTCGCGGATCGCGCTGGCCGCGCCAATCACCTTCGTTTCTTATATCTTCTCGTGGCCAATCCTCTTCGAGTCTCCGTCACGTCCGTTTGGCGGCTGCCCGCGAGACCAGCCATTGGTGAATGCCGAAGAGCGCGATGGCCACCGCCGGCCAACTGAACCACGGCCAAAACGTCAGCCAGCGTGGCGGCGCGTCGGCAACTTCCAAGGCGAAGCTCGCCGTAGCGGGTTCTTCCGAACCGTCGATCGACAATTCGAATTCCCACCAGCCGGCCTCCGGCAAGTGCAGTTCGGCGGACTGGAACAATCGCCTTTCCGATCCTGATTGGCCGAACTCGACCGATCGCGGCGGCCGGGACATGTCGCGGGGCACCAGCCGCAGCGTGGCCTGTGCTTGCGGGACCAACTCGTGCGTGGCGGCATCTTGCACGATCAGGCTGCAATCGCCCAATCCGACGCGCAGCGGGTTGGGCGATATGAACACCGCAACTCGATAAGGCCCAACGCTTCCCGACCAGCACGGCATGCCGCCGTCGGCCAGGAGCGATCCGGGCCACGCGACGGCCACCAGCCAGATCGCGATTCGCATGGCGATCCCTCGTGCCGGGGCTCGTGCAATCGACGGCGTGCAGGTGCGTTGAGTTGTCAAAGGCCCGCCTCCGCCATTTGCACCGAGCCGTCGCCGGAAATCGTGCCGCGCATCTGCATCGGTTGCAAGCACGATCCACACTCCGCTGGCAAACAGCAATGTCGTCAACAGCGCCCAAGGGGCAAAAGTCCGCCAGGCGCCGCCGAAGGCCGCGGCGAGTCGGCCAGCGCAATGCGGAAGCCGGAGTAAAGCGACAGCAGCAACCCCACTCCGAGCAACGAGATTTCGAACCGCGGCAACCAATCGCCCGCTGGTTGGCAGCAGCCGGCCTGCCAGGTTACGGCTGCGGCCGACGAGAAACCAAGGTCGTTCGCGAAGCGCAGGGTCGCGGGCACGACGGCCGCGCAGCTCGTCAAGAAGTGGAAGCTGTAATGCGCGATCCACATGGCGAATCCCAGCGGCACCAGGGCGTATAGGTATCGCTTGGCGATTGCCGGCCCGGCCTCGTTCGCACCGCCCAGCCGGCGGCTGAGCGCGGCGCCGCCGGAAACGGCCAGCAGCGGCAGGACGACCAGGCCGAGCACCGCCAGCGCGCCGACAATCCAGAATGGCGATTGCCAACCGAGCCTGGCTTGCAAACGGGTTTCCCATTCCACGACCGGTCCGACCATGCCGGCAGCGTTGGCGAATGCCCCGAACACGATCACCAAGACCAGCGCCGCCAGATCCGTTCGGCCGCTGAATCGACCGACGCCCGACCGCGGCGGATCGCTCCATAACTCCCGGCCGGGCAGGCCGGCGATCAGCCCCACATTGTCGTGCGGGCAGGCGTGCACGCAGTCCAGGCAGAACGTGCAATCCATATTGCCGTGTTTGCGCGGCTGAAACAGTTCGAGCTCGCAGCCGGGAATTCCGCCGCCGCCGTGCAGGCATTCGTGGGTCCGGCAGGTGACGCAGGTGGCTGGCTCGCGGATCTGGACGGCGAGCGGCGAAACGAGCGACTGAACGAAGTTGAACTGGCCGATCGGACAAACGTATTTGCAGAACGCGGCGCCGCGGAACAGTCCGTCGACCAACAGTGCCGCCACGAAGTACGCGACCACGATCCAGGCCGTCCACCAGGGACTGTCCCACAAGGCAAACGCTTCGTAGGACCAAAGAAACAGCAACACCAGCAGCACTGCCAGCCATTTGCTCCGCAGTCGGCGCGGCCACTCCAGCCCCGCCGGCAACAGAAGCCGCGCGAGGGTCTGCGGCAGGGTGAACGGGCAGGCCAGACAAAACAAATTGCCCGCCACCAGTAGGCTGAAGACAACCAGTCCGCGCCAATGAATCCAGGGGAGCACGCCTGCCAGATTCAGCGCCCGACTTGCGGTCCCCGCAGACCGTCCCAAATCACGATGCCGGCCAGCAAGCCCAGGGGTAATTGCAGGGCGGTCCGCGCATGGCGCCACTCGAGCAGTCGGCCGACGAGCGGAACCCGGAGCAAATCGAAACGCCGCGCAGGGCGCTGCCGGCCGCCGTGCCATTGCCGACGCCGGGCGCGAGGAGGAAAGTATCGGCAGTACCGCGAGCGCCCCGTGGCCAGCTGGCCGGCCGTGGGGCGCAAGACGCTGCGGACGAAGTACGGCCGGGTTTGACCCATTCAGCAGCCGAATGCCAATCCAGAACATCGGCAGCAGAAAGGCCACCGAGCCGGGTACCCACATCAGAACGCCCGCCACGTGCTGGTCTTCGAGCGCGGACAAGCCGCCGAGCCGCGGAACGTCGCTGTAATACGGATACAACGGCCGCTGGGAAAAGGCAAAGACGGCGGAGAGCACCGTGTTCTGCACGTCGGCCACAATCAGGTAGGGCAGCAGCAGCCACCGCGACCACGTCGGCCGGCCAGGATAGGGCCGCACCACCGGATACCAAAACAAAAGCGCCGCCGCCAAAAAACAGACGTGTTCCAAGTAGTGCCAGCCGGGCGACAGCAACGCGCCCTGGTAGATCCGCGGAATATGCCAGAACCAGGTCACCGCCACGTACACCGGCAAAGCGGCCAGCGGATGTGCGAGCCGGGCGAACCACGCGCCAGCCGGCGCGATTGCAGCAGCGGCCGAATCCAATAATGACGCACCGGTTCGGGCAGACCGCAGACCAGCGGCAATAAAGGCGCAGACAACCACACCAGGGGCGGCGCCAGCATCATGAGCAGCAGGTGTTGCGCCATGTGGACCACGAGCAGCAACCCGGAAAGCGGCTCGATGGGCGAAGCCAGCGCCAGCCAGACCGCCGCCAGCGCCCCCAAAAAGGCGGCCAGATGTCTCAGACGCCAGCGGCGCGGACTACGCCCCCTGAGCGTCAGCCAGCCGCGCAGGTAGATGGCCGAAGCGAGCACAAGCCCGACCAGGAGCCCCGGATCCCAGGGCCACGATCGCAAGCAGCCTGCGAGCGTTGGACTCATATCAGCACCTTGCACGAGGTTTTCTTACGCGCCGCAGCCCGCTCATGCTAATGCCAGGCAAGCGGCGGCTCAATGAACCGGTTCGTGCCGTATCGGCGTTTCCCGGCCTGCCCAGGTTTTGCAGACTCCGCCGCGGATTTCGCTCAGCAAGGTCAAATTTTCCCTCGCGCCGTCGGACCGACCTTGACGCTGCGGCGACGGCGGTGGTACAAGCCACCCCTAATCTTCTCTGATCGGCTTCTCATCTCTTCGCACGTCTCATCTTGCAGGACAACACACATGCCGTTCCGCGCCTTGCTTGCCGCTGCGCTAGTGGTTTGCGGCTGCCTGATCGATTCACGGGTTCGGGCAGACGATAATGCTACTGTTGCTACTGAAGCCGCCGCTGCGCCATCCGCCGAACCGGGCCGGCCGGCGGAGAAAGTTGGCTGGTTGCGGCCGAACAACTCGCATCGAGACGTCGACGCTCCCTATGCGCTCGTGGATAGCTCGGGAAGGGTTCGCTGCTACGTGCGTCCGCGCGAGGGAGTCAACCTGTCCGAATTCTCCACATCGGAAAGTGCGCGTTCGCGGCGAAACTCTGACTCCTGTCGGCTCGGTGAATCCGATCATCGAAGCGGCCGAGATCGGCTCGCCCGCTGCGGTCGCCGCCGCGTCAGCCGGCGCCGAAACGTCGCCCGGCCGCCGCCGGCGAACAGGGACCGGTTCAATTGGCCCAATATGAGCAGCTTGCGCCGCGGGCCGCTGCCGAGGAGTTGCCGTCGATCGCTCCTCGGGCTGAAGCCGATGCGCTCGGACCGATGCCGGGTACGATCGGCCCGGGCAGTGTGGCGGCAGACCCGATGTGGGGCCGAGATTACGACGGTTTCGACGGTGCCCCGTGGGGCCAGCAGGGATTGGGTTCCTCCCCCTGCGGTTGCGGGCAACCGACGTGCAACTCGTGTTGCCAACGCTTCTGCGGTCCGCCCGGCATGACCTGGGTGCGAGCCGAATACTTGTTTTGGTCGACGCAGGGAATGCGCCTGCCGCCGATGGTGACCACAGGCCCCAACGCGTCGAATCCTGGGTACTTAGACACGCCGGGAACGACTATTCTCAACGGAAACGATCAGGTCGACGGCTATGGGCGCTCCGGCCTGAGGCTCACGCTGGGGACCTGGCTCAATCCATGCCAGACCGTGGGCATCGAAGGCGACTATTTCCAACTCGCCACGGCCACTTCGAATTACAATGCCAGCGGCAGCGGCAACACAATTTTGTCGCGGCCGTTTTTCGACACTCGGCCCAGCCTCTCCAATCAAAATGTCGAGCAGATCGCCTTTCCCGATAGCATCCAAGGGTCGGTGGGCGTCAACACCTATACGACCTTCCTGGGGGCCGGCGCCCGACTGCGCTTCAATCTCTGCTGCTCGCAGGGGTGTTTTGCAAACCAGTGTCTTCCGGGAATGAACGGCCCTGGCGGGTATCGGCTCGACTTGCTGCTGGGCTACCGCTACTTGCGACTCGCCGACGGAGTCTCGGTCACCGAAAACCTCACATCGCTGCAAACCAACTTGCCGGGTACCTTTTACGTGGTTGACAGCTTCAAGACCGTAAATCAGTTCAACGGCATCGACTTTGGCGCCTTGATGCAGGTCTACCGCGGCCGCTGGTCGCTGGAGTTGATCTATCGACTGGCCTTGGGCAACACCAATCAACTCGTGACCATCAACGGTTCGACAACCACCACGCAAAACGGCACGAGCACGACGGTTCCGGGCGGCTTGCTGACGCAGTCCACGAACATTGGTCAGTACGACCGCAACACTTTCGGCGTGGTGCCCGAGTTGGATGCCAATATCGGCTTCGCCATCACGCCGCGACTCCGGCTGATCGTCGGTTACACGTTCATTTATTGGAGCAGCGTGGCCCGGGCCGGTTCGCAGATCGACACGAATGTGAACAGCACCTTGCTGCCGAACAGTCCGAATCCGCCCTCGGGCTCCTTGACCAGCCCGCAATTCACTTATCACGAAGCACCTTCTGGGCCCAGGGCATCAGCGCCGGCTTGGATTACCGCTGGTAATTCAAGATCCTATCGAGCCCCATGCGGACAGTCCGGCGCGCTCGGCTGCCGCTTTTTCGTTCGCCGCGGCTCCCCGATAGCGGCTCCTCTGCTGTCACTTGCGATCATCGCAGCCGTCGACAGCACTCGCTGGCAGCACCCGCGGCGGCCAATTGGGCCGACTATTCCGGTCGCGCCGAAATGGCTGGTAGTGACGGCCCCGCGTGCCGATGATCTCGCTAGAAGCCGTCCCCAAGCGGCGTCTAATCGTCGGATCCATTGAGGCGGAGTCGCGAGGCGGAGTCGCAAAGCGCACGCCGCGGACGACTCGCCCATTTGCCAGCCACCAACGCCAAGAGCAGACACATGCTTCGCAAATCACCGGCCCGGGCTCCGTTCTCGATCTTCGACTCCGTGGCGGACTGGTTCGCCAAGTCGCAGCCGCATTCCCTGGCTTCGCGGCACGGAAAGACCGCCCGGCGCCGGTTGGGTTACGAGTCGCTCGAAGGACGCATCGTGCTGTCGAGCGTGCCGGGTGGCGTGATCGAAGGGACGATCTCCAACGCATCGACCACTTTGCCCCAGGCGGGCGTCACGGTCGACCTGACGCCCAGCGGCGGCTGCCACGATTTCGACAACGACCAATGCCTCGGGCTTCTACAGTTTCACAGGATTGGCCGCGAATACGTACTTAGTTCAGGAAATTCCGCCCGCCGGCTTTACGGCCCCCGGGACAAATCCGGCGACCATTGTCATCACAGCCGCCGAGGCGACCAACGGCGTGGTCGCAGGCAACATCGACTCGTTCTCCACGCCTGAAACGGTGACCGCCTCGACCACCGGCCCAACCAGCGATGCCATTTCGGTGTCGGCGCCCGAGGCGCTGGGCCAAAATCGAGACCTGATCGCCCAGATCGTATCGGGCCCCGGCGACATCTCCCTGACTTCGAATTCCTTTGGGCAGGATGTGCTGGAGTTCGATTCGAGCGCCACCGGCGCAGGCGACCGCACCGTCGCGTGGGACGGCCCTAACGGCCTGACCCCGTCGGTGCTCAACCCGACCGGCCTGGACCATGCCGACTTGACCGTCCCAGTCAACAACAACCCCACCGCCACCGGCATCTCGCTCACACTGGGGGGCGACCATGCGGGCGGTTCCATTACGCTCAACGTCTATACAGACGCCAACGACTGGTCGACCGCCACCAACATCCCGATCCCGGACACCGGCGGCCAGGCGACTCAGACCGTCTTCGTTCCGTATTCGTCCTTCACGACCGGGAGCGGTGCTGCCGGCCCCGCCGATTTCACGGACGTCGGCGCCGTCCAAATGCAGATTATCGGTGGCGTGGAAGCCGCGAACGGCCAGATCTCACTTGTTCAGGAGGTCGGCCCCACGCCGTTCGTCACCAACTTTGCCAACATTGCGCAGGCCAACCTGTCGATCACCAAGGTCGACAACGCCGGCGGTTCGAGCATCACGCCATCGACCGGCAACGTCACCCCGGGCCAGACGCTCGTCTACACGGTCGTCGTCAGCAACACCGGCACCGGCGGCGCGACGGGGGTTGTGGTGGCTGATCCGCTGCCCGGCACCTTTACCGGCGACAGTTGGACCGCCACGGCCACCGGCGGGGCTACTGGCTTTTCGCCCTCCGGCACGGGCAATATCGACGACTCCAACGTGACTCTGCCGGCCAGCAGCACGATCACCTATGTGATTACCGGCACGGTCAGTCCGACGGCCACGGGCACGCTGTCGAACACGGCTTCCGTCACTCCGCCTGGGGCCGGTCCTCTGACGGCGACCGACACGGACAATCTGGCCAACCTGTCGATCAGCAAGGTCGATAATGCCGGTGGTTCAAGCATCACGCCCAGTACCGGCCACGTCATCCCGGGCCAGACGTTGGTCTACACCGTCGTCGTCAGCAACACAGGGACGGGCAACGTGACCGGCGCCGCCGTGACCGACCCGCTGCCCGGCAATTTCACGGGTGACAGTTGGACCGCCTCGGAAACCGGCGGGGCCAACGGCTTTTCGCCCACCGGCGCGGGCAATATCGACGACACCAGCGTCAATCTGCCGGCTGGCAGCACGATCACGTACGTGATCACCGGTACGGTTAAGCGCGACGGCCACGGGCACGCTGTCGAACACCGCCACAGTTGCGCCGACCGGCGGCACCGCCAAGACCGCGACCGACACGGACAATCTGGCGAACCTGGCGATCACCAAGGTCGACACCGCCGGTGGTTCAAGCATCACACCCAGCACCGGCAACGTCACCCCGGGCCAGACGCTTGTCTACACGGTCGTGGTCAGCAACACGGGCACGGGCAACGTGACGGGGGCCGCCGTGACCGACCCGCTGCCTGGCAACTTCACGGGCGATAGTTGGACCGCCTCGGAAACCGGCGGGGCCAACGGCTTTTCGGCCGCCGGCACGGGCAATATCGACGACACCAGTGTGAACCTGCCGGCTGGCAGCACGGTCACATACGTAATCACCGGCACCGTCAGCGCGACGGCCACGGGCACGCTGTCGAACACGGCCACTGTCACACCGCCAGTCGGCACCGCCAAGACCGCAACCGCCACCGACAACGTAAACCTGCCCGATCTGTCAATCACCAAGGTCGACAACGCCGGTGGTTCGAGCATCACGCCAAGTACCGGCAACGTGATCCCGGGTCAGACGCTTGTCTATACCGTCGTCGTCAGCAACACGGGGACGGGCGCCGCAACGGGCGCCGCCGTGACCGACCCGCTGCCTGGCAACTTCACGGGCGACAGTTGGACCGCCTCGGAAACCGGCGGGGCCACTGGTTTTTCGGCGACCGGCACGGGCAATATCGACGACACCAGTGTGAACCTGCCAGCCGGCAGCACGGTCACGTACGTGATTACCGGCACGGTCAATCCGACGGCCACCGGCACGTTATCGAACACAGCCTCGGTTACACCATCCGGCGGCACCGCCAAGACCGCGACGGACAACGACAACCTGGCTAACCTGTCGATCACCAAGGTCGACAACGCTGGCGGTTCGAGCATCACGCCCGGCCAGACGCTCGTCTACACCGTCGTGGTCAGCAACACCGGCACGGGCAACGTGACGGGGGCCACGATTGCCGATCCGCTGCCTGGCAACTTCACGGGCGATAGTTGGACCGCCTCGGAAACCGGCGGGGCCAACGGCTTTTCGGCCACCGGCACGGGCAATATCGACGACACCAGTGTGAACCTGCCGGCCGGCAGCACGGTCACGTACGTGATCACTGGCACCGTCAGTGCGACGGCCACAGGCACGCTGTCGAACACGGCCACTGTCACACCGCCAATCGGCACCCCCAAGACTGTGACCGTCACCAACACCGTGGCCGCATCGGCCGACCTGTCGATCACGAAAGTCGACAACCTAGGGGGATCGAGCATTACCCCCAGCACCGGTTTCGCCTACAAAGGCAGCGCAATCATCTATACGATCGTGGTCAGCAACGCCGGCCCCAGCGCCGTCACGGGCGCAATGGTGAAGGATACGCTCCCCAGCTCGCTCACCGGTGCCACGTTCACCGCAACGGCTACTGGCGGGGCGACCGGATTTACCACCACCGGCTCCGGCAATATCGATGACACGGCCGTCAGCATGCCCTCCGGCAGCAAGATCACTTATATCGTGCATGCCACCGTGGCCTTGACGGCGACGGGCACTTTGACGAATACGGCCACGGTGACGCCGCCGGCGAACACTCCCGATCCGAATCCGGCCAACGATACGGCCACGGTCAACGACACGATCTTCACGCGGCTGTCCAAAGCCTATTTCCTCGGACGCTAACAGCCGATCCGAGAACCGCCGGCCAACGTCCCCTTCTTCTTGGAGGTTCTTGGGTAGGCTCGAGGTCGCATCATGGCGTGCCGGCCCGTCCCATTTTCTGGCCATAGCCTCCGGCCCGGCCGAATCTTCGATCGCCGATGTTTTGGGCCGATCTCTGGGGCGGGAAGCAACAACGGTTCGGCAGCAGAGGTTTTTCTTGACAATCGATCTCCCGCTGGCTAAAACGGTGTAATTCCAGTGGGATTGGCGGTTGGCGGATAGCCGGCGAAATCCCTTTTTCGTAGCGTTTCATCATCGAGTCGCTCATGAGGTCGAGGTAGGGCTTTAGCGCCCCTCCGCAAGACGTACCCAGTGCAGTGCGGGGCGCGAATGTCTCGCCGCTTCTCTTGTGCTCGCTGTGGTTTTGCGGTCGCACCTGACCTCGCTCCCGTCGTCTTCGCCGAGATGCGTGTTTGCGCGCATTGGCCGGCCGCTCTGGCGGCTCGCAGGCGATGAGCCGGACGACCGGCTGGCCAGGTTTTTGGGGACGCGGAAGGGCCTGCCCCGATCCGGTGAAGACCTGGCCCCTCTCCGAAAACCTCAAGCAATACCCATGGTTGAACTGAAGTCAATCGGCCACAGAACTCCTGCCCGCTCGATCCCGTGCAGATTCGTTTTCGCCCTGACCGCAGCGCTGCTCAGCGGATCGGCACACGCCGGCACTCTTTGGTACAACGGCGACGCGGATGGCGTGAACTCGTATACCAACCAGAACAACGCACTCGCTCAAGAGGTCTTGTATAACGCGTTCAATGTCCCGGCGCCCGGCTGGAATGTGAATAGTGTCTGGTCGAACGATGTGTTCACAGAGGGTCCGCCGGCGTCAACGACCGCAACCTGGGCGATTTATAAAGACATGGGTGGAGCGTCGTCCGGCACCATCGTGGCAACGGGCGATTCGCTGGCAACGCTCGTCCCGACGGGCACGATCATCAACATACCCGGGCTGGGATTCAATAATTTAACCGAATACAGCGTGACGGTCTCCGGTTTGGACGTACACCTGGTGCCGGGCGAGTACTGGCTCGGCGTTTACCCGGACAATACCAATGGTGGCTACGTCGGGAATGATGAAACCACAGGGCTGAATGGAATCGGGACCCCGACGGGCGGCAATCACAGTCTTTACGCGACGCTGACTCCGGGACCTCCGCAAAGTGGAGACCCCTATTTCGCGGCGACAAACCCTCTCAACAATCCGCAGCCATATGGCACGTCGGCCGGTATCGCGGGAATTACTGCGGTCCCCGAACCCGGCACGGTGACGCTGTTGGGACTGGGCGCGCTTGGCTTGATCCTGCTTCACCGGCGTCGTCGGCGCACTCTTCCGTGGTCTGGCGCCTGATCCGCAGTGCGGCTGGTGGCCTAGGCTACCGCGATTCCCTATGATGGTTGGTTAGCGGCGAGAATCTATTCGTCGCTGCCGTGCCTTGCCCAGCGGCATCATGGTCGGCGCCGCGGGGAGCATCCTCGTGAGTCGACCAGCGCCGCGGGCCTTTTCCGGGAGAACCTGAACCATGCGTTGCCACGGACGGTCGTTGCGTGCCCGGTTGCTGAGTCTTCTTTTGGCCGCGGCGGCGGCGATCATTGTTCCGGCGGCCCAGGCGGCCGATCCGTTTGCCTTTGAGCCGGCCACGCACGGTGCGGGATCCCTCAGCCGAATCGGCACGGTACCAGTGCTGGTGGTTCGCGGCACGCCCGAACAGATGGGGGAGCAACTTGCGCGCTGCTGGCGACTCCGCTTGCGCACATGGCTGCGAGACAAGAGGACTTGTTGCGCGGTTTTGGCATGGCTGCCGCGCCGGCCTTGGTGCTCAAGTTGGGCACGCTGATGGCGGCCCAGTTTCCGGCCAACCAGCTGGCCGAGTTGAAGGCCGCCGGCCAGCAAGCGAAGATCAGCGTCGACTTCCTGCTGCTGGGAAACGTGATCTACGATTTTTCCAAGATCGGCGGTTGCTCGGCGCTGCTGGTCGATCGAGACCGCTCAGCCACGGGCGAAATCCTGTTCGGCCGCAACATGGATTTCCCCACGTTCGGTTTTCTCGATCGCTGCAGCCTGCTGATCGTCTACGTGCCGGACGGCAAGCATGCGTTTGCCTCGGTCACGTTTCCGGGCTTTTTTGGCTGCATCTCGGGCATGAACGACGCGGGCCTGGCAGTCGCCGAACTCGAGGTCACCGAGGCCAAAGACGGCTCGCCGCGGTTCACGCCGGCCGGCACGCCGTTGGCGCTTTGCTTTCGCCGCCTGTTGGAAGAGTGCGCCACAATCGACGAAGCGGAAAAGCTGCTGGGCTCGATTCCGCGGACGTCGATGTGCAATCTGGCGATCTGCGACCGGCGCGAGACGGCGGTGCTGGAAATCACCATGCGCTCGATCGTCCGCCGCAAAGCCGAAGGGGGTTTTTCTGCGCTTGTACAAACCATTTTCGTACTGCCGAGCTGGCCACCGACACGCAATGCAACCGCTACAGCACGCTGGCCGAGGCTTTTGGCCAGCCCAAGCTGACGCTGCCGGCCGTGGCGCAAAAGATGAACGAAGTGCATCAAGACAAGATGACCATTCACACGATGATTTTCGAGCCCGCTGGCTTGCGTTTGCATCTGGCCGTGGGCGCCGGCCCGACTTCCGCCAAACCACTGGAGAAAATCGATCTGGGGCCGTTGTTTTCGGCCAGGCCGCAAGCCGACGAATAAGCTTCCTGCCCCAGCGAGCGCCAGGATTGACGGGCGCAAACCCCCCTGGCAGCCATTTCGACTCGGCCTTGGCGGAAAGCCTCTCGCCGTTGGAAGCTTGCCTTGGTTGCTTCGCCCGGCTAGCTTGAGAGACGCCGATCCGGCATCCGCGCCGCAATCTCTCGCACACCCACGGAGTCAGACATGCTGCCTGTGCACATCCGTAAGCCGGAGCCGACCGGGTTCCGGGCAAAGCGTCCGTCGGGACGATACATCGTAGGAATCTCCTGGGCGGCTGGCTTGCCGACTTTTCGCCGTCTTGGGTTGGCGATGCTGAGCGTGGTCTTGCTCGGTGCCGCCGCGGCGGCCGACTTGCCCGACGCGGCGACGATCACGCCGGTCAAGCTGTTCGAAGTCGACCATTACTGCGAAGGCGTTTGCTTCGACTATGACGGCAACGGCTATGTTTCCGAAGGTGCGCAACTCATCCAATTCCAACCCGATGGCGCGCACAAAGTTTGGGCAATCACCGGCGCCCCCAACGGCCACAAGCTGCTGGCCGACGGCACCCACCTGGTCTGCGATGGCAGCCAACACGCAGTGCTGCACCTGGCGGCGGATGGCAAACCTCTGCCGCCCGCCACGACTCAGTGCGACGGCAAGCCGCTACGGGCCCCCAACGATTTGTCGCTCGATACCCCGAACGGCGGTTTTTACTTCAGCGATCCGGGCGAGTCGGGCATCAACAACCTGATCGGAACGGTTCACTACGTCGACCTCGCGGGCACCACTCGCAAGCTGGACGACGGCCTGGCGTTTCCCAACGGCGTTGTGCTGACGCCGGACGGCAAGAAGCTTTATCTGGCCGAGAGTCAGAAAAACCGCGTGCTGGTTTACGAAGTGACCTCGCCGGGCACGCTGGGTAACCGCAAGGTCTTGGCCGAATTGCCCGCCAAAGACACCTCCGCCGGCCAGATCGACAATCAACCCGACGGCATGTGCCTCGACGCCGCCGGCAATCTGTACGTGGCCCATTACGGCATGCGGCAAGTCCAAGTGCTCAGCCCGGAAGGCAAATTGATCGCCCGTTATCCCGGCGGAAACATCACCACCAGCAATGTCGCGTTCGGCGGCCCGAAAATGGATCAGCTTTTCGTCACGGGTGGGCTGGAGGACGAAAAGGGCCGGGGGGCGTGTTCCGGCTCGACTTAGGCGTGCAGGGGCTGGGCGTGCTGCCGGCGAAGAAATAGCCGGCCGCCCCCAACCAATTCCGAAGCGGTCGATAAAGCGAACTTTACCACCCTTGACCGGTCTTGATACGATTGAAGCAAGTTACCTTCGTTCGTTCTCCTGACGGGGCGGGTCCCCAAAAGCGCTAGCCGCCGTGAACGAGCCGTTTGATCCCTACGTCGAGTGGCTCGGATTGCGAGCGACCAATCGCCCGCTTAGCTACTATCAGCTATTCGCGCTGGACGACTTCGAGGACGATCCCGGCCGCATCGTGACCGCCGCGGATGCGGCGCTGGCGCGAGTGCGGAGCGTGAGGCCGGGGGGCGAACGCAAACGCTGGCAACAACTGCTGGACGAGTTGCTGCTGGCCAAGCTGTGCCTGATGGATCCATCGCGCAAGCTTCAGTTCGACCAGCAATTGCGAGCTTCTAGCAACACGCGTCCCGTCGAAACGCCGGCCAGCAATGCCCGCCAGGTGGTCGTCGAGCCGCCGCGGATCAATCCCGACATGTTTCCTCCGGGCATGGCTGGCCCCCCTCCGGTAAGTGTCCCGGCCGCTGACATGCCATCGGCTGCTGCGCCGCCGGTCTTTACCTCGCCCGCCTTTAACCCGCCGGTTAGCGCGCCCCCCTTGGGTGTGCCACTGCCGCCGATCGCCAGCCCAGCGCCACTGCGGGCGTCAGTCCGTGTACCCTTTTCAGCACCGTCGCCGCCTTATGCGATGCCGCCGGCCGCCCTCGTGCCGGGCACAATCCGCTGCCGCCTTCGGCACCGTCGCCGCCGCATGCGCCAACGCCGCCGGGCGGTGAGGAGATGCCACCGTCCAGTCCGGGCTTTCCGCCAGCGGCACAGGTTCCGCCGATCGGTTCTTTTTTTTCGCAGGCCGGCCCGCCGCCGCCCGCCGGTCGAGCGCTTTCCGCCGGTCCGACGCCGCCGATCGCACCCGGTGCGCCGCCCGCTGCGCCAAACCAACCGGCTGGTTGGGCCGGATGGCCGATGCCAGCATCGACCCTTGCTACCGCCGCACCGATCCCGTTGGGCGTGCCGGCGGGTCTGCCGCCTGGACCGCAGGCCGTCGTCCCGAGATTTCCGACGCCGGCACCTGCGCCGCGAGCCCCCATCGCCCCGGCGGCAAAGGTCGATCCCAAGCCGCGTCCGGCGGCCACGACATTTCCCGCTGCAGCTTCTGCACCCGTTGCGCCGCAACAGCTGGTGCCAGAGCGGCCGGCGCCGGACGACTCGGCGCCGGAGGAATCCGCTGGCGATCAACCGGCGCCCGAGCCGGAGCCGGTCGGCAAACCGGTCAGTAAACCATTTGCAATGCCGATCTCGATCGGGCCCCGCGTCGAGCCGATCCCTGTCATGCGGCCCGCGCCGTGCGCAACCATCTAAACCTGGCGATTGGCGCTGGTGTGTTGGTGGTGTTCGCGCTGGCCGCGATCATCTTGAAGCCGCCGGCTGATTCCGACGACGGTTCCAAGCCGCCGACGTCGATCGCGGCCAAGTCGCAATCGAACGCGAGCGAAAAGCATGTCTTGCCGCCGGCCGAGCCCATGCCGGCGGATGACGAGGATTACGAATCCGGTGATACGCCGGCCCGCGAGATTCCCAGCGCGAATCCGGTCAAACCTCAGCCGCAGCCGCGCCCCAGACCCAACCCTCGGCCTGTCCCGAAGCCCTCGCCCGACCCGAACAAGAGCCTGGTCGCACAAAGGCCGGCTGGCGACAACGTCGGGCCGCCGGTGGGGAACACCAATCCTCGAGAAAGTGCCGCGTTTCGCCAGGCGCTGGCCGAGCGGCGCGGCGCCTTGGGCGCGCGGGAAGTGGAAGAGGCCAAGAAAAAACTCGCCTCGGCCAAACAGCTCGCCGTGTCCGCCGAAGATCACACCGAACTTGCCCGGATGAATTCGCTGGCCACCTACGTCGCAGGGTTTTGGAATGGCGTGCGCGAAAGTCTCAAAGGATTGCAAGTCACCGACGAACTGCGATTCAACGGCATGGTCGCCGCGGTGGTGGACAGCGACGCTGGCGGCATAACGCTGCACACGCCGGGCAAGAATCACGAGTTCACGATTAAGAACATGCCGGCCAGTTTGGCCATGACCCTGGCCCAACGCTGGTTCGACCAGAGCGCGGCTACCAAGCTGTTCCTGGGGGCGTTTCAGGCGGTGGATCCGCAGGGCAACAAGGACGATGCGCGGTCGCTTTGGGAGCAAGCCACCTCGGGGGGTGCGCCGGCCGACGACCTGATGCCGCTGTTGTCGGGTGCTACCGCGGAATTCTCCAGCCCCGTAAGCGGCCAGACGTCCGCGCCGACCGACCGGCAGCAGGCCCTGGCCTTGAAGCAGGTGAAGACCTCGTTTCAGGCGGACTACAAAGCGGCCAAGACTCCGGATCTCAAGCTCGAACTGGGCAAGAAACTGCTCGACCTGGCGGCCGACAACGAAAACCCGACCGAGCGCTACGCGTTGCTTCGCGAAGCACTCGATCTG
This sequence comes from uncultured Planctomycetia bacterium, assembly GCA_963699445.1. Lineage (GTDB taxonomy): Bacteria > Planctomycetota > Planctomycetia > Pirellulales > PALSA-1355 > CAWCAX01. The sequence goes on along the minus strand of CAVOTX010000002.1, from coordinate 441,615 downwards.
GCGGCGGCCGGTGGCAGCGCGATGCTGATCGGCGAAGCGGCCGACCAATTGGCCGGCTCGTTCCAAGCGGATCCGCTGGAACTCAAGGCCGAAGGGCTGGCCCGCGCTGCGAATGCCACGAACAACTCGCTGGCGGCCAAGGAGATCGCCCGGGCAGCGCTTGGCCTGCTCGACGGCGCCGTGCGGGAAAAGCGGTCGAAGCCGGCCGGCAAGCTCAGTCAGGCGGCCTTGAGCGCGGCCCGCAAGTCGAAAGACGTGGAGCTCGTCAAAGCGGCCAATGCCGGCACTCAGAAGGTGCAGGACATGGGCAAATAGCGCGATTCTCAGCGGACAAGCACTCTTCTTGCTCGCCTGCGACGAACCTTGGCCTGAATGATGATGGAGCAGCAGGATGATCGTGCGACTTTTGCGAATGTGCCTCGTCGCCCTGGCGTGCTCGGCCGCCGAGGTCGGTGCCAAAGCCGAGGACCTGGTCTTCGCGGATTTCGAAGGCGCGGACTATGGCGATTGGACGACGACGGGCACGGCGCTGGGCAGCGGGCCCGCGCCGGCACGCTGCCCAACCAGATGGCGGTCAGTGGTTTCGAGGGAAAACGCCTCGTCAATAGTTACCTGGGCGGCGACGACAGCCTCGGCACGCTCACCTCGCCCGAATTCAAGATCGACCACGGTTATGTCGTCTTCTTGATCGGCGGCGGCGGCTTCGCCGGCAAGACCTGCGTCAACCTGCTCGTCGATGGCCGGGTAGTGCGCTCGGCCACGGGGCCCAACAAGAATCCCGGCGGCAGCGAAGCACTCGAAAAAGCCGTCTGGGACGTGACCGATTTGCAGGGCCGGGCGGTGCGCATCCAGGTCGTCGACGCGGCCACCGGCGGCTGGGGGCACATCAACGTCGACCAGATCGTTTTCACCGATCGCCGGCCGGCGGTCGATCAGCTTGGCGCAGCCCGGGAGCTAGTGGCCCAGCAGCGTTATTTGCACTTTCCGGTCAAGAATGGCGCCCGCAAGCGACAAGTGACCGTTTTTGTCGACGGTCGATCGCAGCGACAATTCGAGATCGAATTGGCTGACGGCCAGCCCGACTGGTGGGCGCCGCTGGACATCGGCCCTTGGCACGGCCTGCCATTGCGAGTCGAGGTCGATCGGCTGCCGTCCGACTCGGCGGCGCTGGCCGGGCTGGAGCAGGGCGACACGCTCAAGTCGGCCGACGATTTGTACCGCGAGCCGTTGCGCGCAGTTTCACTTTTCCGCCCGGCGCGGCTGGCTCAACGATCCCAACGGCCTCGTGTTCCACGCCGGCGCGTACCACCTGTTCTTCCAGCACAATCCGTACGGCTGCCAATGGGGCAACATGCACTGGGGGCACGCGGTCAGCCCGGATCTGGTGCATTGGCAAGAGTTGGGCGAGGCCCTGTATCCCGACGATCTGGGCCCGATGTTCTCCGGCAGCGCGGTCGTCGATCGCCGCAACAGCAGCGGCTTCGGCAGCGGCGATGAGCCGCCGCTGGTGCTGATTTACACTGCGGCCGGCAATCCGACCGTGCAATGTCTGGCGTATTCGACTGACCACGGCCGCACGTTCACCAAATTCTCGGGCAATCCGGTGCTGTCGCAAATCACGCCCGGCAACCGAGACCCCAAAGTGCTCTGGCACGAGCCGACGCAATCGTGGGTCATGTCGCTGTACGTCGAGCGCGATCAGAAGCACACGATCCAGCTTCTCACTTCGCCAAATCTGAAGGACTGGACCCCCCAGGGGACCGTCGAGCCTTTCTTCGAGTGTCCCGATTTGTTCGCTCTGCCGGTCGATGGCGACACCAAGAACATGAAATGGGTTTTGACCGCGGCCAGCAGCGAATACATGCTGGGTACGTTTGACGGGCGGAATTTCGTGCCCGAGACGCCCAAGCTGGCCGGCCAGCGCGGGGCCGGGTTCTACGCCGCGCAGACGTTCAGCAGCCTTGGCCCGCAGGATGATCGGCAAATCCAGATCGGCTGGCTGCAGGCTCCCTCGCCCGGCATGGCCTTTAATCAGTGCCTGAGCGTTCCGCTGGAGCTCAGCTTGCGTTCGACGCCCGTGGGCCCGCGGTTGGCCTGGCAACCGGCGAAGGAACTGGCGGCGCTGCGGACGAAGTCGCATCGCTTCGATCCGGCCGGGCTCAAAGCCGGCGAGAATCCGCTGACCGGCTTGACGGCCGATCTGGTGGAATTGCGGCTCGAGTTCGCGCCGGGCGATGCGCAGCAAGTCGTGCTCGATGTCCGCGGCAACACGGTCACGTACGACGCGGCCAACGAGCAAATCGAGGTGAACGGACATCGCGCCCCGGCACCGCTGCAAGATGGCCGGCAGCGGCTGGTCGTATTGCTCGACCGCACCACGCTGGAAGTGTTCGCCAGCGACGGCCTCGCCTATCTGCCGCTTCCCGCGATTACAGCGTCCGACAACAAGAGCTTCGCGCTCACGGCCAAGGGCGGGGCGGCCCGGCTATTGCAGTTCGAAGTGCATGAGTTGAAATCGTGTTGGCCGGCCGACAAATTCTTGGGAGCCCTGGTGCCGGCCCGGTGAACGCGACTTCTCCGGGGGCGCGTGTCTGGTTCGCCCGGTCCATGCCCACAGCGCAGCACGATCCTGCACATGCAAAGCGCCACTCCCATTTCCGCCGAACTCGCTGGGCTGGATTCGGCCGCGACCTGAAAAAATGCCTATGACATGGATTCGTTTCCTACTCGGCCGGCGTCTGGCTTCGAGCGAAGAAGACCAGGAGAAGATCGGCGTCTGGACAGGCCTGGCGGCTTTGGGCCTGGACGGACTTTCCTCGGCCGCCTATGGGCCCGAGGCGGCGCTGACGGTGCTCGTACCTCTTGGCGCGGCCGGGATTTGGCACATCGGGCCCATCACGCTGGCCATTCTCGCGCTTTTGGGTTTGCTCTATCTCTCCTATTGCCAGACCATCGCCGCGTATCCCGTCAACGGCGGCTCGTATACGGTCGCCAAAGAGAACCTGGGCACGAATGCCAGCCTGCTGGCGGCTGCGGCGCTGTTGGTCGACTACATCCTGAACGTCGCCGTGGGAATCTCGGCCGGCATTGGCGGCCCTGGTGTCGGCGATCCCTGCCTTGCACCCGTACACGCTGCCGTTGTGTCTCGTCGTGCTGGCCTCGTTACCATGATGAACCTGCGCGGCACCAAGGAGGCCGGCGGGGCGTTCGCCCTGCCGACGTATTTGTTCATCGGCAGTCTGGGTAGCGTGCTATTGCTGGGCATCGTCAAGGCAATTGCCAGCGGCGGACATCCCCAGCCGCTGGACGCTCCGCCCGGTTTGCCGCAGGCCACGGAGTCCGTCGGCATTTGGTTTTTGTTGCGGGCGTTCGCCACGGGATGCACTGCCATGACCGGCGTCGAGGCGGTCAGCAACGGCGTCAGCGCGTTTCGCGAGCCCACGGTGCTCTATGCACGCCGCACGCTGACCGTGATCGTGGCAACATTGGCACTACTGCTCGGCGGCATCGCTTACCTGGCCCAGGCGTATGGTATCGGCGCCATGGATCAGAATCAGGCCGGCTATCAAAGCGTGCTGTCGCAGCTTACGGCCGCGGTCGTGGGACGCGGATGGTTCTATTACCTTACGATTGGCAGCGTGCTGGCCATCGTGTCGCTGTCCGCGAACACGAGTTTCGTCGACTTTCCGCGGCTTTGCCGCTTGATCGCCGCCGACGATTTCTTGCCGCGCTCGTTTGCCATCGTCGGTCGCCGGCTCGTGGCTTCGGTCGGAGTCGTTTTTCTGGCTGTCGCAGCCGGTGCGTTGCTGGTGGCTTTCGACGGAGTCACCGACCGGCTGATCCCTTTGTTTGCGGTCGGCGCGTTCACGGCCTTCACGCTCTCGCAGGCCGGGATGGTCGTTCACTGGAGCAAACAAATGCGCGGCTCCGGGCTGCGAATCGAATCGACCCAGGCGCAGCCGTCAGGCCGCGGGCTCACATCACTGCGGTTGGCGACCAATGCCCTCGGGGCGGCAGCCACGGCCGTTGCACTGGCGATCATTCTGGGAACGAAGTTCCTGGAGGGGGCCTGGGTCACGATCTTGACCATCGCGGGATTGATCGTGCTGTTCAAGCTGGTGCACCGGCAATATCGAATTCTGGCTGCGCAACTGGCCGCCTATCGACCCGCGAAGTTGAATCACGATGCCGCCCCGGTCGTCATGCTGCCGTTTCGCTGCTGGGACAAGCCAACCGAGAAGTCGCTCCACTTCGCCATGTGGCTCTCCGCCGACATTTTTGCCGTTCACATTCTGAACGTGGATGGGCACGGCGATGAGCACGAGGAAGATCAAGTCAGAAAGCTTTGGCAGGACAACGTGGAAGATCCAGTCCAGCACGCCGGCGGAGCGCTGCCCAAGTTGGTCATTCTCCAATCCAACTTTCGACAATATGCCCAGCCGCTGCTGGCCGAGATCGACCGGCTCCACGCGCAGTTCAAATCGCGGCCGATCGCCGTGATCATTCCCGAGGTCGTCAGTCGGCACTGGTGGGAGAAGCTGTTGCACGTGAACCATGCGTCCCAATCGCGCAAGGCCCTGCGGAACCGGGGAGACCGGCGCGTGGTGGTGATCAGCCTGCCCTGGTACATCCAGGATTAGGGCGTTTGGGCCAAAGGCCGCGTCATCCGCGCCTTTCCGGGACGCCCTGGGCAATCGAATCGGCCCCATTTCTCGGTGGTTAAATGCTGTTTTGGCATGGGGTTGCATCGATCGGACGAAGTGCCCGATTTGCAATTGCCGCGCTTTGACCTACGTTTCACTTTGCCCATCTAGCGCATTGCCGTCAGACAGCTTGAATCTCATCTTTGTCGGCGTAAAGTCACATCTTGATTTGCATCTGCAGGAGTCGCCGTATGCTCACGCGTTGGGTTGTTGCGCCCTTATTTTTGTTGCTGCCCGTGGCCGCGGTTCAGGCCGAGGCCGTGGCGACGTTGTCGCGATCGGAAATGAAGCCACGGCAGGTCTACGAATTCCGCACCACCGGCCGCACCTATCGGGCCGAGGTGCTCGACCCGCGGGGGCGAGTGCCTGGTCAGCACCTCGAGCGATGGCGTCTCGTTCAGCAAGCCGCGCAAGGCGTTTCTGTTGGGGGCGACGCGCGGGCCGCAAGCGGGTGTTGCCTTCGTCATCATGGGCCAGGTGAAGGTCGGCCTGGGCATCGAATTGGCGATCGAGGATCATGCCAAGGCGAATCGCTTTTTGACGCCGGACGTCACGGCGATCACTCTGCTCGACGATTAACGGACCATTGCGGACCCAAGCGACGTTGGCACCTGCCATTGGGCGGGTGCCGGGCAGTTTTGCCCAGGCAGGCGGGTCGTCCGCCGGCATCACTCTCCGCCGGCCGGGCGGCCGCGCCGGGTCGCTGGATTCAGGACGAATTGATTCTCCGTCAGCCGGCAATCTGGTAATCGCCAGACGTGGCAGTCGGCGCGGCCGACCCCAATTCTGCGATCTGGGCCGCCCTCGCGCCGCACCTCGGCCCTCCGTGCCCCCAATGCACCCCCAAAATGCGCCACGAAGACGGCCGCGACTTGCGTTGGCCGCGCTCGCCGGGCATCATGGATCGCACCAGTCGTGCCCGGCGAGGGGAGCGACCGGCGCATTGGACTGAATTTCTGCGATCTCGTCGGAGGGGTCCCATGAAGCGAGTTGGAGTGATTCTGCGGGGAGTGGCGATGGGCGTCTAGCGCTGCCGGCGGCGCAACTGCGTAGCGACGAGCCGCCGAAAGTTTCGCAGTTTGCCCCGGCCGAGGACTTAACGGCCCAGGTGGCGTATTATCTGGGTAGGCTCAACGAGGCCTTGGCCGACCCCAAGGATTATGACGAGGCGAAGCAAAGCCGCGTGAGCAAGGACGCCAACACGCTGGCGGCTCTGGCGCTTTCGCTATCGCTGCACGACGTCGAGAGCAAGTTCCGCGGCGGTTCGTTGATCAAAGCGGCCCAACGGCTGGCCGAATCTTCGGGCGAGTATGCCGGCGCCGCCGCCGCTGCCGCCGAGGTCAAGCAAGCGGCCGCCGGCGGCGACGCGCAGCCGGCCGAAATCAAATGGGGCAAAGTCGCGTCGCTGGCCGAGCTGATGAAGCAGGTGCCGATCGTCAACAACGGGCTGAAGCGCGGGCTCGAGCCGGCCCGTTTCCAGCGGCAGGCGGCGCAATCGGCCGGTCAGGCGGCCACTCTGGCCGCGATCGCACAAGCCGTGATGTTCGACGATGAATACGCCGCCGACGCGGATGCCGAAGCTCAATGGCGGACGTTGTGCCAACAGATGCGCGACGCCGCGGCCGAGGTGAACGCGGCCGTTCACGCCGGCAAGGCCGATTCGGCCGCGGCGGCCATGAAGCGTTTGGCGCAGAATTGCGACGCTTGCCACGGGAAATTTCGAGATAATAAGTGATCTTCCCCGTGCGCTCGCCAGAGGCCGCGGTCTCGCGGGCCGCGCGTGCCAAAAGGACGACGGATCGTCTGCGAGCCCCGCGCCGGGCGACTTTTCCGGCCAGCGAGAATCTGCGGTCCGGTCTGTCGGCATGTTGATTAGAGTTGCCGGTTGGCGATAAACTCGCTGGCGACGACCGGACCCTGCCAGGCGGCACTTCCGGTCGAGCGCTCGCACTTAATTCGAATTCCGAACTGCCTGGCCACCCACGTTGCGCCAGGGTTAGTGGTATGTTTGCTTCGATGTGATTCGAAGTCAGCAGCCACGACCCCTGAGTGCTCCCAATGCTCATGTTGCATCGGCATCCCGCACTGCAATTCAGCCATCCGCTGCCGTACGGCGCAATTCTGCACGACAACGGCGTGCAGTTCGTCGTCTTCAGCCGATCGGCGACTGCGATGCGCGTCTTGCTGTACGACAAAGTGACCGACCGCGAACCGTCGGAAATCATCGTCTTCAATCGCGAAACCGACCGCTGGGGCGATATCTGGAGCGTTTTCGTTCCGGGCTTGCAGCCCGGTCAGCTCTATCATTTGCAGGCCGACGGCCCTTACGACCCGGCGCGCGGCCAGCGTTTCGATCGCACCGCGCGGCTGATCGATCCTTACTCCCGGGCGCTGGCCGGCATGTTCCTGCCTTCCGACGACGGGATCATCCGGCCGCCGAAGTGCGTGGTGGTGGACGAGCAATTCGATTGGCAGGGAGATCGGCACCTGCGGCGCGAGTTGTCCGAGACCGTGATTTACGAAATGCACGTCCGCGGGTTTACGCGCTCGCCCGTCGAGCGAGGTGGACCATCCCGGCACCTACCTGGGAGTGATCGACAAGATTCCCTACCTCAAATCGCTGGGCGTCACGGCGGTCGAGCTGATGCCGGTACACGAGTTTCCCACCAACGGCTTTTGGGGCGAGAAAACCTGGCGGACCAATTACTGGGGCTACGATTCGCTGGCGCTTTTTCTCGCCGCATCGCGGCTATGCGGCCGGCAGCGAGCCCGGCTGCCAGGTCAACGAGTTCAAGCAGATGGTCCGGGCGCTGCACGCGGCCGAGATCGAAGTCATCCTGGACGTGGTCTTCAACCACACGGCCGAAGGCAACGAGTACGGGCCGACGCTCAGCTTCAAGGGGCTGGAGAACCAGGTCTATTACATGCTCGCCAACGGCGGCGATGTCGTATCGCAACTATTCCGGTTGCGGCAACACGGTCAACGGCAACCATCCGATCGTCCGCGAGATGATCTTCCTCTGCCTGCGGCATTGGGTACACAATTATCACGTCGATGGCTTCCGCTTCGATCTGGCCTCGATCCTCAGCCGCGACCGCAACGGCGAGCTGGTGCCGAATCCGCCCTTGGTCGAGGCCATTGCCGAAGATCCGCTGTTGGCCGACAGCAAGATCATTGCCGAAGCCTGGGACGCCGCCGGCGCGTACCAGGTCGGCTCGTTCGGCCAATTGCGCTGGGCCGAGTGGAACGGCCGTTACCGCGACGACGTGCGCGCGTTTTTGGCGCGGCGACGACGGCATGACCGGCCCGATGGCCACGCGGCTGGCCGGTTCCAGCGACTTGTACCAGGCCGGCGGCCGGCAGCCGTATCACAGCATCAACTTCATCACCTCGCACGACGGTTTTCCGCTCAACGATCTGGTGTCGTACGTCTCGAAAGCACAACGAGGAAAACGGCGAGGACAACCGCGACGGCGACAACAACAACTACAGCTCGAATTACGGCGTCGAAGGCCCGACCCGGCGGCCGCGAAATCGAGCAGCTGCGCCTGCGGCAGATCAAGAATATGCTGGCCACGCTGCTATTGAGCCAGGGCGTGCCGATGCTGCTGGCCGGCGACGAATGCCGGCGGACGCAACAAGGGCAATAACAACGCCTACTGCCAGGACAACCCGATCAGTTGGTTCGACTGGAAGCTGGTGGAAAAGAACGCCGACCTGTTGCGGTTTTGCCGCGCGCTGATCCATTTCCGCCGGCAACAGCCGACCGTGCGGCGGACCGATTTCCTCCGCGGCGAGCCCGATTTGCCGGGATCGCTGCCCGACGTGAGCTGGTTCGGCCCGGAAGGCGAGCCGATGACCTGGAACGGCGAGGGGCCCAGTACTGACTTGCTTGTTCGGCGCCCGGCCGAAGCCGACGTCGAACGCACCAAACGTCACGTGCTGCTGATGTTCAATGCCGGCCCAGAAGGCCGCGAGTTCACGCTGCCCAGGCTGCCCGGCGCGATCCGTTGGCGGTTGTTTTTGGACACGCAACGAGAGTCGCCCGACGACATTTTTCCGGAATTGGACGGACCGGCACCGCCCGCGAGCGGCAAGTTCTGGCTGGAACACCATGCGCTGGCCTGCTTCGTTTCGTCCGACGCTTCGACATAACAGGCGCAGCTTTCCGAGCGGCTACGACGGTCACCGTTGGGCCGCACGACAAAATCGCTGCCACGTGCGGCCGCCCGATGAAAACTCATCCGGCGGCCGTTTTCTTTTTGTCGCCGTCACGCTGCGCCGCCGATGATTTCCGTTGCAGAGCCCGCATTGGGCGAACCGCGGCAGATCCGCCGTGGCGGCGAATCGTGCTCGACGGCGGGCGGGGGCCGGTGGCGCGGATTGCTCCGGATGGATGTTTTGCGGCCGGCTGTTTTTTCATTTCCAAGAGGTGCAGTTTGACGATCCACCGACACCGGTCCGCCTGGAGCCGCGCCGCGGCGCTGCTGGCCTTGCTGACAATTCCGGCCGCCCCGCAATCGCAGGCCGCCGAGCCGACTGCCATCGCCTGGCACTCGGACGTCGAGACGGCCTGGAAGGCGACCCAAGAGCAGGGCCGGCCTCTGTTGATCTTCGTAACGGCAAAGCAATGCACCCATTGCGTAAAGATGAAGCAGGCCACCTATGCCGACCCCACGGTCGCTGCGGCGGTCAATCGTTCGTTCGTGCCGCTTGTGCTGGACGGGGGGAGCAATTCGCCGCTGCTCAAAGAGCTGGGCGTGACGGCCTATCCGGCCACCTTTATCATTTCCGGCGACGCCGTGGTCCTGGATCGCGTCAACGGTTACGTGCCCCCCGAAACGCTGGTCAAGCGGCTGGCGGCCGTCCAATCGACCGCACAAGTCAATTGGCGTCCGGCCGCGCGGGGACGGGAATATTAGGCTGCGAGTTGGTCTTGCGACGTGCCGATCGCCGCGGTTCACTCCCCCGGCGCGGTTCGCCGATCGGCTGCTGCCCGCTGGACGGCTGGCCCCAGGCTCTTGGCCGCTGCATAATCGAGAGAGGATGTTGTGCAAACGAGAATTCTTTCGGTGCGAGCGACCATGAACGCGACGAATCAGGCGGCCGTGGCGGCCGATATCATGACCCGGTCTCTCGTGACGACCCGGCCTGACGAAAATCTGAAGGATGCCGAGGAGCTGTTGATCGAACATCGGATCAGCGGTTTGCCGGTGGTCGAAGGGACCAGCCTGGTCGGCGTGCTCAGCCGCAGTGACATTGCCCGGGTGGAAGTGCTGATGAAATCGCTGGACGGACTGGTTTGGGATCGATTGAATTGGGAAATCCAGGCCGACGGCTTCAAGCATACGGCCGGTCCGGAGTTCGAAGGATTCCGCATGCGGATCGGCAAGCTGAAGGTCCGCGACGCGATGAGCGATCAGGTCGTGACCTGCGCCGCCGAGACGCCGGTCCGCGACGTGGCCGCCGAAATGTGGCGGCGCCACATCCACCGGATCATCGTGGTCGATGGCCGTCATCCGGTGGGAATCGTCAGCAGCCTCGACTTGGTGCGGCTGATTGGCGAGCGCGGTGTGGCCGGCTCGGCGTGATGTGGCGCAGCGCTTGTCGAAAACGGAGATTCGCCTTCGAGCGAACGCCTGATTGTCAGGATTCGCCCTGCGACGAAGACGTTTTCACCGCAGAGTGCGCTGAGGATCGCAGAGACTCACTCATAGGGAATTCTTTCCTTCGCGTTCCTCCGCGACCTCTGCGGTGAAATTCCTTTTTCGTCTGTGCGGTGCGCGGCAGATTCGCACGGTCGAAACGGCACCGGGCGTACGACGAGCGAAGCCCTGCCGGTCCAAACCATGCACCAGCGGCACTGAAAACAGCTCACGCACCCAAGGCACCGGCGGCTAGCGCCTCGCCGCTCACGGGCAGGTTGTTTTTCGCTTCGCCGCTGCGCCGGCCAGAGTCTCCTGGTGGCGGACGCTGCACGGCCGGAATGATCCTCGAAGTGCCGGCCGTTTTTCAAGGCGCGTTTCTAGGCCACTGGGCAGCGTGCCGCGGCGCGTGCGCTGCATGCGCTGCCCAGGTATTTGGTGGAATTGGCTGCGTAATGGGTGGAGGGCGCCGAACCGAGTTCGGCTTTTAAAGTCGCATCGCCTTTTCTTCTCTAACGCGCGTCGGTCAGAATGGCGCGAAGGTCAGGAATTGGCGCCATTGAGGCACTCGTGCGATCATTGTCAATAGTAACAAGTACCTCTCCATGATAGCCCGACGGTAGCTGGTCCAAAGATAAGAGCTGACTAACGGCAAAACCGGGCCGCCAATCCCATTTTACGAAAAATAACTCAGGAAGACCGGTCCGGGGAAGTGCGACTTCGACAACCTGCTGTGGTAGCAAGTTCACCGCAGGTGTATTCAGTGCGGAGTCGGGATCGGAAATGTGTACGCCGATCGCGGTTTGACTAGAGCTATTCTTGATGCCGATGCGAGTTATTTCAGGCATCTCATATGGCACGGAGCACGAGCAAATGTTAACCATCGTAAGAATCGCCAGAGATCCGAGTGCTCGACTTGCGAAGCGCATTCGCGGAGCCGCATGATCATCGGCAAGTATTAGTGCGCGACACCCACGGGTGGACATGCGACTAGTCCCTTCGCGGAAAAAAACGGGACGCGATTCGATCGGATCTTGGCACGTCGCCTGACTCGGTTCTTGACCGCTTTCCTGCCCCCGTCTCGATCTTGCCTTGACGAACTCGTTTCGTCGCTTACTCGCCGGCGCTGGTCACGACGGCGCGGCCACGGCGATCGAATTCGACCGTGATCACGTTGGGATGACAGCAGACCGGGCAATCTTCGACGTATTGCTGGTGCCGGCCGGCGGACGGGTCGAGCGGGATGACGATTTCCTCGCCGCACGAGTCGCAGGTATACGATCCTTCGTCGCGCATGGTGAGGGCCTCCCTTACTTCTGGCTGGCCGCGACCGCGGTCTTCATTTTTTCCAGCCCCATCCGCGCTACCAGCGCCGGATCCTGCTGCCAGTAGTCGCGGTTGAACACTTCCAGCGACAACACGCCGCTAAAGCCCGTGGAGCGCAACTGATCGAACAGGCTGCCCAACGGCGCCACGCCGTCGCCAGGGTAAACCCGGGCCGCGTCGGTGATCTCGGCCCGGGGCGGGGCCGCCGGATAGTCGTTCATGTGAAAGACGTGCAGCGCCTGGCAACTTGGCATCCGCAGGCCGGAGAAATCGGAGCCCCCTTTATACAAGTGAAATACGTCGGGCAGCACACAGGCTTGCGGATGCTGACTTTCGATCGCCGCCAGCATGACTTCGCCCAGGCGGCCGAGCGTTTTTGAGAACCCCCACAGCTCGATCTGAGGAACCACCCCGATCTGGTCGCCGATTTCGAGCAGCGCCCGGTAGCGCGGGGCAACGGCGACCGGTTCGATCCGCACGTCGGTGGCGCCGGCCGGCGGCGCCGCGATGCGCAGCCCGCCGATGTCGGACACCAGGCCCATGCTCCGCCGGGCCTCTTCCAAGCCGCGCTCCCGGCGTGCCGGGTCGTCGACGATCCACTCGGCAAAGCCGATCGCGCTTTCCACCGTTAGCCCTAAGTCGCGGATCAGTTTGCCCAGATCCTTGAGCGAGTTTCCGTCTTTCACGTGCTCGTCGAGTTCGCTGATCCACGGCTCGATCGCGTCGTATCCTGCCCGAGCGGCGATGGCCACCACCTGGGCGATCGGCAGCTTCTGGCCACGGATGGCCGCGGTGTTGAAGCAATAGCGAAAGCCGGGCGCCGGGGCGGGTTTTTCCGCCGCGGCCGTGGCTGGGCCGATCGACAGGGCGGCTCCGGCGGCGACCCCGGTGCTGAGTACGTCGCGTCGAGTGAGAGGATTGGACATGGGTGGGGCCAGAGGAAACGAAGGGAGAATTTCACCACAGAGCGGCTGTGTTTCTTTTCAAGGGGTGAAGGGGTTTACTCAGGGGTTTTGTTGAGCGAAGCTTGGATTCCATGTTTGGCCGGTTTTGAGTAGGGCGTTGAGGATGACCAGAAGCTTGCGCATGCAGGCGACCTGAACAACCAAGTACGGTTTACCGGCTGCCTTGAGGCGCGCCGCGAAGGCGATGAACACTGGATTACATCGCCGTGCAGTGAAAGCAGCCATGTACAGCGCGGAACGTACGTCGAGCCGTCCACCGGAGATGCAGCGGCGTCCTTTGAGTTTTCCGCTGTCATGGTTGTATGGGGCGAGCCCGGCCAGGGCCGCGGCCTGAGCGCGGTTGGTGTCGCCAAGTTCGGGCATTTCAGCGAGGAGCTGCTGGGCGGTCGTCTCTCCGACGCCAGGCACGCTGCTGATGATGTGGGACTTGGCTTTCCAATCGTCGTTTGAGGTGAAGAGTTTGGTGATCGCCAGTTCGATTTCGGCAAGTTGCTTGTTGAAGAGCTTGATCGTCTGCTGGATGGTCTTACAAGGGAGCCTGCCATGCGCCATGGGTTGGCGATTTTGCTCCATGGTGCGGAGTTGGATGAGCTGCCGGCGGCGGGTGACTAGATACTGCAACTCTTGCTGGTTTTCAGGTGTTTTCGTAGCGAGGCGAGTTTTGATGAGTTCAGCGAAATGAGCCAAGACCGCCGCATCAATGGCGTCTGTCTTGGGCGCAGGCCCATGCACTTGGCGAAATCCCGAACCTGTCTCGGGTTGACGACGGAGACGGGCAGGCCGGAGTCAATAATGTGGCTGACCAGCGAGCGTTCGTATCCACCCGACGCTTCGACGACGACCATCTGCAAAGCGGGAAGCAGGCGGAGTTCGTCGATCAATTGAGCGAATCCCTCGGCGTCGTTGGCGCAAGTGAATCGCCGTGCCAAAGGACGCACATGAACGTCGAACTTGTCTTTGGCAATGTCGACGCCGACCCAGGCCGGAGTAGCAACGTTAGAATCCAAAATGGTATTATCCCTGTCTTGCAAATGCGAACTCGTGCCGGCAGCGATGCGGGAACGGTTCTTGCGGCTGTTCGGGCTTGGACCAAAGGAGCGCCGGCGATCTTGCTCTGCGACGGTGTGTTGAACACCAGGGCACGATCGATCTGCCGGGCTCCGGGAAGCCTGCGGCTTTTCGCTTGCGCTCAAAGCCGCAGGCTTCCCGGTCTCCATTGCACCCTGCTTCCTTCGTTTAGGCAACATACAAGTCACAGAGGCACGAAGAAGAACGAAGAAGGATTGAACCGCAAAGCGGCTGTGTTGTTTGTCAATCGCTTTGTGGTATTCGTTGGGAGGTCCATGCGGTTTTGATCGCGCCAGAACCCATTTCGATCTCTACTATATCTTTTCCGGTCCGTGAATTCAGGTGGATTCCAGCTCGATGTCGTGGGCCAGTTGTTCTTGCAGGGCGGCGATGGCTTGGGCGGCTGCGGAGCCGGGCTTGATCGGCAGGCCATCCGCCTGCCAGGCGACAATGAAATGGATGGCTTCGTGTCGCGATTCCACGGCCGACGAGGTGACGAACTTGTCGATCAAGGTCCAGCCCAGGGCCAAATGTTCGTTCACTTTGGTCGTGTCGTCGAGCGTCAAAAGCTCTTTCGTCTCTTCGATCCGGCGGACCGATGCCAGGATGTACTTCACCCGAGCGGGCGAGTCGTGCGCGGCCTCGACGACGTGCTGGTTGATCAGCTTCCAGCCGAAGCGCAGATATTGGTTGACCGTCTCGGCGTCGGTCGTTTCCATCAGGCGCCGTGCGCCCTCGATTCCTTGCGTCATGTTCTGGGCTCTCTGGAGGCACCCGTTTCGCCGCTGGTGCGCCGCGGTTCACGGTTCGCAGGCTAATGGACGTCAGGCTTGACGGCCTGATTGCGAAATTCCTGCAAAAGATTGTGGCGCGCCGGACAAGGGATACAATGAACTCGACCGGAGGATTTTTGACCAGCGATGGGGACATAGCCACACCCGTCGTCGCGTTTTCGGCTCACCTCGTTCCGAAGGAGCCACGCATGCATCCGTCTTGGTGGAGTCTCCTTGTGACCAGCATCGTCGTGGCAGGCATTGTAACGCTGTCCGGTTGCGTCGAGCAGCCGGCGCCGGTGCCGACGAAAGTCTCGCAGTCCGGCCAATCCCCGGCGACCGCAGCAGCCGAGACGTCCGCGGCGCCGGCAACGTTCGTGCTGGCCACGGGCACGGTCTACTACTCTGGCGATCCACAGCGCGGCCACAAGCCGGACGGCACGTTTCGCCGTGGGACCAAGGTGTCTCTGTTGCATCGGGCGGGCAACTATTCGATGGTCCGCAGCGAGGACGGCATCGAGGCCTATGTAGCCACTCATACCCTGGAGCCGCTGGCAATGCAATGAGCGAGCGCGGCCGGTTATGGCGTAACCGCCCTGGGGAAAGCTGGAAAAATAACTTCGGCTGCCGGCCGGACCCTCGCCCTGCCCTCTCCCTGGACGGAGAGGGGCTCAGCGCCGAGATTCTTCTTCGTTCGCACAAGAAAGCATCTTGAAGTCACAGAGGAGCGATTGAAGAATAACTTGGGCTGCCGGCCGGACCTTCGTCCCGCCTTTTCCCTGTAGGGAGAGGGGTTGAGCGCCAAGGGTGTTCTCAGTTTGCGCCTAAATGCATCGTGAAGTCACAGCCGTTGGAGGAACCATTACGATGGATCATAAAGCCATTTCTCAGCAGATGCTGATCGAATACGAGCTGCTCGCACATCTCGAGAGTGCGCTGCGGAACATTTTGCAATGGGCCTCGCATCGGCAGGATCTGCCCCGCAAGTTGTCCAGCCTGCGGTTCATGACGCAAGCCTTCCAGCGACATCTGGAACGCCTGATGACGCTCGAGGAGCACGACGGCTACATGGAAGTCGTCACCGAATCGCGGCCTACGTTCAGCCCTCAGGTCGAAGCCTTGCGGGTCGAGCACGACACGTTCCGCCGCGAGCTGCGCCGCATTACCGCCCGGCTGGAGTGCCTCACGCCCGACGACCCGCTGCCGATCGGCCAGGTGTCCGACGAGTTGGGATCGCTCTTGAGCCAGGTCGAGGTGCATGGCCGGAAAGAAATCGACCTGCTCCAAGAGTCGCTGGTGCAAGAAGATGGCGGCCACGACTAGGCCTGGCCGGGCGGCGCATTGCCGGGTCGTTCGAAACGAGTTCGTTTTTCGTTTGGACCGGCGATTTGGGCGGTTTTTCCGTCGACGACCGGGGCATTTTCGGCCAGAATTATCATGCTAAGCTTGTGAATGGACGGTCCGCGGGGAAAGGGAGTTCCGCTTGCCAACCCTTTCTCTCAGAGGGAACCAGTTCATGACAGGGCGTTTTTCCGTCTTGGTCGCCGCTCTGGCGACCATCGCATTCCTGCCGGACACCCGCACGGCGATCGCCGCGCAGCCGGAGCCCGCCGGACCGCAAGCGGCCGCTCAGCAGGCGATCCGCACTTTGTCGGACGAATTCGTGGCCGCGTTCAATCAGGGCGATGCGCGGGCAGTGGCTGCCCAGTGGGCCCTGGAGGGCGAGTATGTGGACGAAGCGGGCCAGCGATTCGTCGGCCGCGAAGCGATCCAAAAGGAGTACGCCGATTTTTTCGCCGCTCATCCCGGCGAGACGATCCGGATCACGATCGACTCGCTGCGTTTGATCGGCGACACGGTGGCCATCGAGGACGGCCGCTCCAGCCTGACGCCGCCGCCGGCGGGCGCCCCGGCAGGCTGCCGTTATAGCGCGGTCTATGTCAAGGTTGAGGGCCAGTGGCTGTTGGCCTCGGTGCGCGACACGCGCCTTGTGTCCCCTTCGACGTACAACCACCTGCGCGACTTCGAATGGATGATCGGGTCTTGGGCATCTATCGAGCAGGGCACCTGGGATGTGGGCAACATCGTCAACATCAACGTCCAGTGGGGGCCCAACAAGAGCAGCATCGAGCTGACGTACAAGATCAACGGCGGCGGCGGCGACGAAACCGCCACCGGCCGGCAAATCATCGCCTGGGACCCGGAAACCCGGCGGGTCCAGTCCTGGGCCTTTGCTTCCGATGGCAGCCGCTCGATCGGCATTTGGACCCAGCGCGACGGCGGTTGGACGGTGGCCTCGGCGGGAATCCTGCCCGACGGCACCAAGACATCGTCGGTCAGTTCTTTCACGCGAACGGGTGAGGGCGAGCCGGCCATGATCTGGCAGTCGAGCGAAAGAACGTCAGGCGAGACGGCCTTGCCCGACACGGACGAAGTCATCCTGCAACGAGTCACGGCCGCACAATAACGGCGGCCGAGCGGATATTATTCTTTGCCTGCCCGACGGCGCGCGAAACCGGTTTCTTACCCTGGATGCACGCTTGCTATGAAATCTCCGCTACGTCGAATCAATCTGGTGGCTGCGCTTTTACTCTTGGGCCTGATGCTCCCGGCCGCCGACGGTTGGGCGCGTGGTTTCGGTGGTTGCCATGCGGGCGGCTTTGGTGGATTTGACCGCGGCGGCTTTGACCGCGGTGGATTCGGCGGTGGCGGCTTTGATCGGGGTGGATTTGGCGGCGGCGGTTTCGATCGCGGCGGCTTTGGCGGTGGCGGTTTCGACCGGGGCGGTTTCGACCGGGGTGGATTCGGCGGCGGTGGCTTCGACCGGGGCGGTTTTGGCGGCGGCGAGCGAGCCGGCGGCTTTGGTGGATACGCGCACTCCCCCAGCCGCGATCAATTGAACAGCTTCCTGGGAATGCCTTCCGGCGGTGGATACCACGCCGGCAGCGCCGGCGACTTCAACGTGCAGAGCGGCGCCGTTGAGGGGCCACGCGGTGGCTACGCCGCGGGAGCAACCGTTACGGGACCGCGCGGCAATGAAGCGGGCCGGGGTGTCGCCGTCGGCCCGAATGGCGGCGTGGCCGCCGGGCGCGGGGCCGTCGGGGCGGGCGGGGCTGCCGTAGGGCAGGGCGTCGCCAGGGGACCTGACGGCGGTGTCGCGGGCGGTTCGGCGGTTCGTGGTCCTTACGGCGGCGAGGCCGGCCGCGGATTCGCCGCTGGGCCCAATGGCATCGCAGCCGGATACGCGCGGGTCAGTCCTTCCGGCCGTTACGGCACGGCCACAGCCGTGCGCGGCAATTTCAACAACTACGGCATCTATGGCGCCGGCTGGTACGGTGCGCATCCCGGCGCCTGGGCGGCCACCGGCTGGGCCGCCGGAGCCGCTTGGAACGCGGCCACCTGGCCCGCGCTGGGAAGCTGGTTCGGTTACGGCGCCGGCGCCGATGTACAACTACAACTACGGCGGCAACATCGTCTACGACAACGGCAATGTGTACGTGGGCACGCAGAACGCCGGCACCGGCGCAGTATTACGATCAGGCCTCGGCGCTGGCGGGAGCCGGAAGTCAGGCCCAGCCTGGCAATAGCGATTGGCTTCCGCTGGGCGTCTTCGCGTTGACTCCGGCCGGACAAAAGCAGTCGACCGTGACCGTGCAGCTTGCCGTCGACAAGCAAGGACTGGTCCGCGGCAATTACACCGACACGTTTTCCGGCCAGCCGGTGCCGATTCAAGGCGCCGTGGACAAAGACACGCAGCGCGTTGCCTGGACGGTCGGCGACAATAAAACCGACGTGTTCGAGGCGGGGCTTTATAATCTGACCAAGCCCGAAGCGCCCGTGCTCGTCCACTTCGGCAAAGATCGCACCGAGCAGTGGCTGCTCGTCAGGCTCCAGCAACCGGCGCCGAGCGACTTGTCGGCAGGCGGGGCAGACCAGACAGCGGCCCAGCCAACCGCCCCGTGACGCCCCGGGACGATTCCCGGGCCGCAACCAAATTGGCCCGTCGTCTACCGATTGCGGGGCCGTTCGCCCTGACGTTGCCGGTTGATACAATGCTTGTCGTATGCACTCCTCGGAGCTGTTGCGATGAGACGATTGTTTCTGCTGGCCGGTCTGGCCGCATTGTCCTTTGCGGTGACCTACTTTGCCGTTGCGCGGCGTTCGCCTGGCACGTCGGGCGTGCCGACTGAGAATCCGCCCGGCATGGTCTGGATTCCCGGCGGCCAGTTCTCGATGGGCAGCGAATTGCCCGACGCCCGGCCCGACGAGCGGCCGGCGCATCGAGTGCGCGTCGCCGGATTCTGGATGGATGCCTGCGAGGTCACCAACGCGCAGTTTCGCAAGTTCGTCGACGCGACCGGATACGTCACCACGGCCGAGCGTCCGCCCGACCTGGACGAGATCATGAGCCAGGTGCCGCCGGGCACGCCGCCACCGGCGCCGAAGACCTCGTGCCTGGCGGACTGGTATTCCGGCAGACCGACAAGCCGGTGCCGCTGGACGACATACGGCAATGGTGGAAATGGACTGCCGGCGCGGACTGGCGGCATCCCGAGGGCCAAGGCTCGACGATCGCAGGGCGGGATGACCATCCGGTCGTGCAAGTGTCGTGGGACGATGCCGCGGCTTACGCCCGCTGGGCCGGCAAGCGACTGCCAACCGAAGCCGAATGGGAATTTGCCGCCCGGGGCGGACTCGACGAACGGCACTTCGTATGGGGGGACGAACCGGTCTCCGAAGACCGGCCGCAAGCGAATATCTGGCAGGGCGTTTTCCCGAGCGAAAACCTGACCACCGACGGCTACGACCGCACGGCGCCGGTCAAGTCGTTCCCGGCGAACGGCTACGGCTTGTTCGACATGGCCGGCAACGTCTGGGAGTGGTGCAGCGATTGGTATGCGGCCAACGCTTATGCTGGTCGCGCGGCAGCAACGATCGACAATCCGGCCGGGCCGGAGCGGAGCTACGATCCGACGCGGCCACAGATGCCGCAGCGCACACAGCGCGGCGGATCGTTCCTGTGCAATGCCACTTATTGCTCCAGCTATCGGCCGAGCGCCCGGATGGGTTGCAGCCCCGACACCGGCATGTCGCACGTCGGCTTTCGCTGCGTGCTGAGTCCGGCGACGAGCGCCGCGACGGCGGATCCGAGTCGTTGACAGATCCGGACGGGCGTCTTACGATTTCCCTCCTTGGAGATACGTGTTCGCTCCGCTGATTTTCCCAGGCAAAGGTCGGCTTTATGCTCAAGTCAACGCGGTTTCAGGCTGTTGCGCTGGTGGCACTCGGAGGCGCTACTGGGTTATGCGGCCGCCACCAGCGGCATGCGGCCCGGTTGGACCGTCAGCGCCGCGCCGGTCGGCCCGCAAATTGCCGCCCGCTCGCAACTGGCCAACGGCACGGTCGTCGATGCGGCGATTGAAACCCAGCGCGGCGCGTGTTGCCAGCCGAATAGCGGACGACAGTTCTTGCCGGCAGCGGCCGAAATGGCAACGGCTCAGACCGAAACGGCAATCGCCCAGGATGCAGCCATCGCCGGGGAGACGCTACTCGCCCAGGCGCCCGCAAAACCGGCTCCGGCGAAACCGGCGCCGCCCGCCGCTGGCGGCAAGAAACCGAACATCATCTTCATCATGGGGGACGACATTGGTTGGTTTAACATCGGCGCCTATCACCAGGGCATCATGGCCGGCCGGACGCCCAACCTCGACAAGCTGGCGGCCGAAGGCATGCGCTTCACCGACTACTACGCCGAGGCCAGCTGCACCGCCGGCCGCGCCAACTTCATTACCGGCGAATTGC
This sequence comes from uncultured Planctomycetia bacterium, assembly GCA_963699445.1. Taxonomy (GTDB): domain Bacteria; phylum Planctomycetota; class Planctomycetia; order Pirellulales; family PALSA-1355; genus CAWCAX01. The sequence continues at coordinate 421,332 of CAVOTX010000002.1, read as the reverse complement.
CGATCCGCACCGGCCTGACGACCGTCGGCCAGGCGGGCGCGTCGATCGGAATGCCGGACGAGGCTCCGACGATCGCCACGGCCTTGAAGTCGATGGGCTATGCCACGGGCCAGTTCGGCAAGAATCATCTGGGCGATCTGAATAAGTTCCTGCCCACGGTGCACGGCTTCGACGAATTCTTCGGCTACCTCTACCATCTCGATGCGATGGAAGATCCCTCGCATCGCAACTACCCGCCGGCGCTCAAGGCTACGGTGGGTCCCCGGAACATGGTTCATTCTTGGGCCACGGACAAAGACGACGCGACCGTGCAGCCGCGCTGGGGAAAAATCGGCAAGCAGAAAATCGAGGACGCCGGCGAACTGTATCCCAAGCGGATGGAAACGGTCGACGATGAGATCCTCGAACTTTCGCTGAAGTTTCTGGATAAGGCCCGCAAGGACAAGAAGCCGTTCTTTCTCTGGCTCAACCCCACCCGGATGCACGTCATTACGCACCTCTCGGAAAAGTACGAATCCCTGCGCACGCCGGAAAACGGCTGGAGCATCGAGGAAGCCGGGATGGCGCAGTTGGATGACATCGTCGGAGCGGTGATGAAGTACCTCCAGGACAATGGCCTGGAAGACGACACGATCATCGCCTTCAGCACCGACAACGGCACGGAAAACTTCACCTGGCCCGACGGCGGTCAAACACCCTTTGCCGGCGGCAAAGGGACTGCGCTCGAAGGCGGCTTCCGCTCGCCGGCGATCGTCCGCTGGCCGGGCAAAGTTCCGGCGGGAAAGGTCGAGAACGGCATTATCTCCGGGCTGGACTGGTTTCCGACGTTCGTCGCGGCGGCCGGCAACCCGAACATCGTGGAAGATCTCAAGCAAGGCAAGCAACTCGGCGACCGCAAGTACAAAGTCCACCTCGACGGCTACAACCAGTTGGATCTGATCACCGGCAAGGGGCCGTCGGCGCGACACGAGATCTTCTACTTCACCGAGAGCACGCTGTCCGCGGTGCGGATCAATGATTACAAATATCGCTTCACCGATCAGCCGAACGGCTGGCTGGGCGCGACGGAGAAAGTCGATTGGCCGATCCTGGTCAACCTGCGCCTGGACCCGTATGAGCGGACCGGCATGTTCGACGGCAAGACCAAGGGATCGCTGGCCTACTACGACTGGTTCGTCAACGAGTTTTGGCGGTTCGTTTTCGTGCAACAGGAAGTGGGCAAGACGGCCGAGACGTTTATTGAATTTCCGCCCATGCAAAAGGGGGCGAGCTTCAATATGGAGGGGGTGAAGGCGCAGATCGAGAAGGCGATTCAAGCGCAGCAAGGCAAGTAGCGCCACGCACGCGGCAGACGCGAGCGCCTCAGCTTCGACGTATTGCCTGGCTACGGCGACGGGACGCCCGCCCCCGTAGGCTCAAGCCCGCATGGGCGGCCTGGGTGCGAATCGGCGGATTCGAATCATTGACAGCCGCCCCGCGGGCGTCTTACGATCTCCCTCCTTGGGGGTGTCGACGTCTCATTTTTTCGGATCAAAGGTGCTGTATATGTTCAGGTCGACCCGGTTTCAGGCCGTTGTGTTGGTGGCGGTCGGATCGTTGCTCGGTTACGCCGCCGCGACCAGCGGCATGCGGCTGGGTTGGACGGCGAATGCCGCGCCGGTCGGCCCGCAAGTCGCCGCCCGTTCGCAATTCGACCCTGGCCCTACCGGCGATGAGCCGGGCAATTGCCAGCGCGGCCTTTGTTGCCAGCCGGACAGCGCACGACGGCTTTTGCTGGCCGGCGTCGAGGCGGAAACGGCTCCGGCCGAATCGGCAATCGCTGAGGAGACGTTGATTGCTCAGGCCCCCGCCAAGCCCGCAGCGCCGACGGCGCCGGCCGCTGGCGGCAAGAAACCGAACATCTTGTTCATCATGGGCGACGACGTCGGCTGGTTCAACATCGGCGCGTATCACCGCGGCATCATGTCGGGCAAGACGCCCAACCTCGACAAGCTGGCCTCGCAGGGAGTTCTGTTCACCGATTATTACGCCGAGGCGAGCTGCACGGCGGGCCGGGCCAATTTCATTACCGGCGAGCTGCCCATTCGCACGGGTCTGACGACCGTGGGGCAGGCCGGCGCCGACGTCGGATTGCCGGCCGAGGCTTGCACGACGGCGGCGGTGCTCAAGTCGATGGGCTATGCCACGGGCCAATTCGGCAAGAACCACCTGGGCGACCTGAACAAGTTCCTGCCGACGGTGCATGGCTTCGACGAATTCTTCGGCTATTTGTACCACCTCGACGCCATGTCGGACCCTTTCTGGTACTCGTTCCCTTCGGATCCGAAGTTCTTCGAAACCTACGGGCCGCGCAACCTCGTGCATTGCTGGGCCACCGACAAGGACGACGCGACCGAAATGCCGCGCTGGGGCAAGATCGGCAAGCAAAAGATCGTTGACGAGGGACCTTTGCGGCCCTTCAAGAACATGGCCGGCCGCCAACACTGGCAAGAAGGGCCGAAGGGATCCAAGTATGACATGGAGACCTTCGACGAAGTGTTGGTCAAGAACTCGAGCGATTTCATGGACAAGGCTAAGAAAGACGGCAAGCCGTTCTTCCTCTGGCACAATACGACCCGCATGCACGTCTTCACCTTCTTGTCCGAGAAGTATCAGGCGACGATGAACAACAAGACGAACTACGGCCTGGAAGAAGCCGGCATGCAGCAAATGGACGACTCCATCGGCGCGCTCATGAAGCACGTGGATGATATTGGCGAAGCCGACAATACGCTGCTTGTATTCAGCACCGACAACGGAGCCGAGGTGTTCACCTGGCCGGACGGCGGCATGACGCCGTTCAAAGCCACCAAGGGAACCGTCATGGAGGGCGGCTTTCGCGTGCCGTGCATCGCCCGTTGGCCGGGCAAGATCAAGCCGGGCACGGTCGAGAACGGCCTGTTCTCCGGCCTGGATTGGTTGCCCACCATGGTCGCCGCCGCCGGCAATCCGAACATTACCGAGGAACTGCTCAAAGGTGCCAAGATTGGCGACCGGACCTACAAGAACCACCTGGATGGTTACAACCAGTTGGACCTGCTGTTAGGCAAGGGCCCGTCCAGCGCCAGGAGCTCTTCTACTTCGGCGGACCGCACCTGGGCGCCATCCGCATCGGCGATTTCAAATATCAGTTCTATCAGCAACCTCAAGGCTGGCCGGGACCCAAAGTCACGACGGACATGCCCACCATCATCAACATCCGCCAGGATCCCTTCGAGCGCACGCCCTCGATCGGTCAGCAAAGCCTGAATGATCTCGGCGGAGGCTATATGAACGACTTCTACGCCCGCGAGTTTTGGCGATTTGTTTTCGTGCAGCAGCGGGTGGCCAAGCTCGCCGAAACGGCGATCGACTTTCCGCCGATGCAAGCTCCCGCTTCCTTCAACCTGGAGGCCGTGAAGCGGCAGGTTGAAGCGGCGATCAAGGCCCAGACCGGCCAGTGATGGGACCAGTAAGGAATCGTCCCGAGCAAGCTTCCCCCCGGGGCCAGGGTGGTCGCTTTGCTCCGCTCTCGGCCGCGGCTCATTTCGCGAGGTCGCGCTTCGCGCTTCTGCGCCGTCTCGGCAGGAAATGACCCAGCGCGGCGGCCGCGAGTCGCAGGTTTAGGAGGCGCACGAAAAACAACGTCGGCCTCCGGCAGACCCTCACCCTGCCCTCTCCCTGGAGGGAGAGGAGTTGAGCGCCGAGGTTATTTTTCGTTCACATCTTTGGGAGCGCCGGCGGCGTGGCCGGCCAGGATTTCTTCCGCCTGCGCGTGAAACTGGCCGCGGGAAATCACGCGATCGCAACCGGCCGCGGTCGCCGCTTGCAATCGCGCCTCGTGGACATGAGGGCCAAAGGCCAAGATCGCCGGCCGACCGGCCAGCGACCGCAATCGCGGCACCAGCGTCGCCGGATCGACGCCGGACGTACTCAGATCCAGAATCACCAGGCTGACGCCGTCCTGCGCGGCCAGGGTCAAGAGCGCGGCGTCGCCGGCCACGGTCTTGAGCGGGCAGCCAGCCCGGGTCGCCGCTGCCTGAGCCTTGGAAGCGGTCATCAGGTCGGTGGCCAAGAGGATTGCCGACATGGGGGTCCTCGAAATAGTGCACCTGGAAATCGCTGCTCGGCATCTTGCCGGCGTTTCGCTCGGCAGGCCTGCCAGTTCCGCTTAAACCGCTTCCGGTCCGCGAACATCGCGGCCGATCTCGATGGCCTCTATCGCCGGCAGCACGAAGATCTTACCGTCGCCGATGTTGCCTTCGGGGCCGGTGCGGGCGACGTTCATCAGCGTTTCAATCGTGCGGTCGAGGAAGTCTTCGTTGACGACGATCTCGAGCGCGATCTTGCGCAGCAGGTTCGTCTTATACTCGTTGCCGCGATACGATTCGGTCTTGCCCCGCTGGCGGGCGTAGCCTTGCGCGTCGCAGACGGTCATCCGAGTGACGCCGATCTTGGCCAGCGCCTCGCGGACGGCGCTAAGCCGGGTCGGCTGGATCACGGCCACCACCATTCTCATTCGTAGGGCTCCACGCGCTGGAAATGCAGATGCCTTTTAGCATATCCGCCCGAGTGCAGAGCGGAAAGCGACGGACTTGAGCGGAGGTAACCCAAGGGAGAAGCGGATCGGGGGATGACGGGGGATAAGGGAGACGACGAGGAAGAAAGTTCTTGATAGCCGGCGGGCGACCGCCGGAGAGCGCCGCATGTCGACCGATTCTTTTCGCTCCCGGACCGAACCCCCCTCGCGCAATGTCCCGCGACGGCTGGCAAATTTGCCCTGGCGGCTTCGAACCACTCCAACCGGTCGACTGACGGGGTTGCCGCCAGACGCCTGGTTTCGGGCGCACTCGCACGCGGCTAGGAAGCGAGTCGGCTAATCCCTGCCCTTTGGGTCTTCATGTCCGGCGTTGCGAATCAGCTGCATGAATTGGCCGAGTTCTCGGGCGTTGAGGTCGCTAATCGCCCAATAGGTGCTGCCGGCCTCATTCCAATGGGCGATTTGGTAGCCCGGGTTCGTCGCCGATTGCAGAGCGGCGCCGGCCGCGTCCTGTTCGGAGGGCCAGATGAACAAATTGATCACGTGCTGCCGGCGACGGTACACCAGCGCGGCGACTGGCCGATGCTCAAGATAATCCAAGCGACCGCCGACCAACGGAAATCTCTCCGATGACAAATCGACGACGGCCGGCGCGAAATCGAGCTTGCCGGCAAACCACGGTTTGACCGTGTGCCGATCGCTGGAAGCCACGTCCGTCAAATGGTCGGCCTGCAGTGACCGCACATGACTCGCAACCACTTCTTGAGCAACACGGCCATCGAGCGACGGGCCGACCGTCGGCCGCATGGCAAGCCACAGGATTGAGCCGACCAACAGAAGCGACGCCGCGATCGCCAACCACCGGCGCGGAATACTCGCCCGCGTATCGGCTCCTCGTGCCTCACGGTGAATTGCCGACTCGATGGTCGACCGCAGCCGATCGGGACAGGGGAATTCCAGGCTGGCCGCGCGGATCGAATGCTGCAAGGTCCGGTGGTTATTGCTGGCCCGCGAACATGTGGTGCAGCCCGCAAGGTGCCGCTCGATTTCCACGCTTTGCGCCAGGTCGAGTTGGCCATCGATGTAGCCGTGCAGCCAATCTTGCGTTTCTTTACAGTCCACCTTTCCGCTCCTCGCTCTGGCGCGCGGCCAGACGTTGTTCCAGTTGCTGGCGGCCCCGGGCCAGCCGCGACATCACGGTGCCCAAGGGGATCTCGGCCACCGTGGCCACTTCTTTGTAAGACAGTCCCTCAAGCTCGCGTAAGACAATCACCTCGCGGAATTCGACCGGCAGTTCTTCCAATGCCTGGCGGATCAATTGTCGGTCGGCCTTGCGCTGCAATATTGCCAGCGGATTCGTGGCGTCGCACTCGCCGCTGTGCAACTCTTCGTCGAACGAAGTCATTGTCGCGTCATGCCTGCGATGCTTCTGCAGCCAAGTGTTGCAGGTGCGGCGAACTATCGTCAGCAGCCACGCGCGGGCGCTACCACCCTGATATCCAGGAAAGAATTTGACCGCGCAAGCACGCCTCCTGCAGCACGTCTTCCGCATCCTGGTCAGTCGCTGTCAGCCAGCGGGCCAGATTATATGCGGCGTCTAAATGGGGCAGGATCGCTTGCTCGACGCTGGGAAGTCGACGCTCTTCTTGCAACCGCAATTCCTCCGCACGTCCGCCGGCCGCCGACTCCGTGGCGCACCAGCACAGTTCTTAGACTGACCGCGGATCGAATTTATTCCCGTCTCCGACAAATGGCATGTTCCGGGAATAGATTCGTCGCATCGCCAGTCTAGTACGACATCGACCGGCCCACCATTCGAGCCTGCGGGTGACGACATCCGGTAACGAGCGGTGGCGATTCACATTCAATGGTTTTCCAACAGTAAAGGAGTATGTCGTGGTAGACGAATTGTCTTTCCAGAACGACGGTGTCGATCGGCGAGGCTTCCTGGCATGCATGGCCTGGGCCGGCAGCGGTCTGCTGTGGACGCTGTGCGGGGGCCTTCCCGCCGCGCGGGTCTTCGGCCAGGACGCCAGGAGAACCGGACCAAACGACTTCTCGTTCGTCCAGATCAGTGACAGCCACATTGGCTTCGGCAAGGAGCCGAACAAGGACGTCGTGGGAACCCTGCAGGCGGTTGTCGCAAAGATCAACGCCCTCCCGCAAGCTCCCGCATTCGTCCTGCACACGGGCGACCTGACCCATCTGGCCAAGCCCGAGGAGTTCGACACGGTCGCCGAGGTTCTCAAAGGCGTGAAGGCGAAGGTGCTCTATGTGCCGGGCGAGCACGACTTCGACGGCGACGACAACAAACTCTACCGCGAACGCTTTGGCAAGCGCACCTTGGGGACGGGTTGGTACAGCTTCGACTACCAAGGCGCGCACTTCGTCGGCCTGGTCAACGTGGCAAATGCCAAATCGGGCGGCATGGCCGGCCTGGGACTAATTGGCAACGAACAACTGCAGTGGCTCGCCAAGGACCTGGCCGGTGTGGCCGACAGCACGCCGGTCGTTGTGTTCGCTCACGTTCCGCTATGGGCGGTATACGAGAAGTGGGGCTGGGGGACGCAAGATGCCGAGAGAGCGCTGCAGCTGCTGAAGCGCTTTGGTTCGGTCACGGTCCTCAACGGTCATATCCATCAGGTCATGCAAAAGGTCGAAGGGAAAGTCGTCTTCCATACCGCGCGCTCGACGGCTTTTCCTCAAAATGAGCCAGGCATCGGTGGCCCTGGGCCGATCCGGGACCTCCCCGCGAGCCGGCTGCGCGGTGTGCTCGGCGTGACAACGGTTGGTTGCACAGTGAACAAGGGTCTTCTGGCCATCGCTGATCCGACTTTGGAATGATCGTGGCCAATCCACCTGCCCGCTATCGCGCCTGCGCGGCGGTTGACGGCGGACAGCGGTGGCAGGCGGACCGACCTCAAGGAGCAAACGATGAATCGAGTCGTTCTGGGCATCTGTTGCGCATTGACTGCGAGCCTCTACTTTTGGCCATCCGCCGTGTATGCATCGCAAGGGCAGCGGGACCTGGCCTCCGAAACACGTTTCATCTTCTCGGCCAAGTGCGCCGGTTGTCACGGACCGAATTTATCCAAGCCGAAGGGCCGGTTCGGGTACGTGCTTGACCTGGCGCGGGTGGCGGCCAACCGCGAAATGGTGGTGCCGTCGTTCCCGGACGAATCGGAACTGTGGGAACTCGTCGGCCGCGGAGAAATGCCACCGGAGGACGCTCCAACCGGGCCGTTGTCCGCTGAAGAAAAGGGGGTGATTCGCGCCTGGATCGCGGCTGGAGCGCCGGCTAATCCACAAGAGACCACTTCGGCCGTACGAACAGTTGGCAAAGGTATTTTGCGCCTGGTTGGGGCCATTTCACCTGTTGGCCGTCCACTTCCCAATCGCGCTGCTCATCTCTGCGGCGCTCATGGAGTTGTGGCGCGCGCTACGGGGCAGTCCAATCCCGCTGCCCTCGGTTCGCTTTTGCGTATTGTTGGGAGCGGCCAGTGCCGTGATCACCGCGGCGCTCGGCTGGATTTACGCAGACAGCGGCAGCGGCGCGGGAGCGCCGCGATTACTTGGCCTCCACCGCTGGCTCGGCACGACCGCGGCCATTTGGGCCATCGGCACCGCCTGCTTCTCAGCGTGGGCCGACCGACGAGGTGAGCGCACCGCATGGTTCCGCGCCTGGCTTTGGCTCGGGGCAGTCCTCATCGCAGCGGAGGGCCATCTCGGTGGCATGCTGGTTCACGGAGACGATTTTCTCGGCGGTGGATAGGTCGTCCGGAAGCTATCGCCAGGGCGGTTGCTCTGCGGGGCAGCGCTGCCCTGGGTGCCGCCGTCCAGTGCACACGAACGTGATTGAAAGTATCAGGAGGATCCTATGGTGGTTGTATCGAACCGAAAGCCACGGCCATCAGAGTGCGCTGCTCGCAAACCGGAGCCACGGCTTCACGCCGGGCGCCGCAAACCGCTCGGCTTCGACGAATTATGGAGCAACAAGCCGCTCTGCTTCGACGAACTATGGAGCAATGCCTTGGCTTTCATTAGTTTGGCTGCGCTCGTTGGAATGATCGCATTTTTGGCGGCGATCCGTTAGCGCGACGAAAACGCGAGAGTCATTCAGGCGCGGGAGGCTCCTCGACCGCATGGCCGCCACCGACGGAGTGCAGTTCGCGAAACGCTTACGACGCCCGACCACGCGCCTTACGGCTTGGTGAGCTGCAACCGCGCGTCGACCACTTTGCGGATGCGGCTGGCGGTCTCGTCCAAGTGGGCGCGACTATAGTCGTCGAGCTTGGGGTTGCCTTTGAGCAGGTTGGTGATCCGGCCTTCCAAGCCGTTCAACTCGGCATAGGCCAGCGTCTGGCAATCCTGCGGAGCGCCGCTGTCGTTCATGGCCAGAGCCGCCAGGCGCTTGAGATAAATCCGCTGCAAGTTGCGCCGCAAGCTGCTGATCGCCGGCTTGCGGTTGCGTGTACTCCCCTTCGGGCATTTTGTCGACTTCGGCAAAGATGGCCTTGGTCAGCCGGGAGAGCAATTCGGCGGTGGTCAGGGCGTCCTGATCGGCCGGCACTTTGAGTTCCGAGTCGTGCAGCCGGTCGAGCGTCAGCGGCGACAAAAGCTGGCTGAGAATCCGCTCCTGCCACATCGCGATGACGTCGTGCACCGGATAATCGGTGCCGCAGCGGCACGTCGGTGCCCCAGTGGTTCCAGCGCGAGGCGGCCAAATGGTTGTACAGTTCCGGCGGAAACTGGAACGGCTTGTCGCTGAAGCACCTGCTCTTCGACCAGCGTCAGCGCTTCGCGCTGCTTGGCCGCATCGACGACGACGAACGGCGGCTGGCCGTTGGCGTCCCCCTTGTGCGAGCGGCTGACGTACAGGCCGCCGACGTACCGCGAGGCGAAGTACATCGCCGTGCCGTGGTTGCCCAACAGGATGCCGAACGCCCGCCGGGCTTGCTGATAGCCGTCGCCGTCCTTGGTCACGTCTTCGATGACTTTGGGCCACAGCTCGCCGATCAATTGGGCCCGTAGCTTGGCGTAGGCGATCGGATCCTTGCCCATGTCGAAGCGGTTGGAGAGCGGATCGGGATCGATGCCGCGGGTGTCCTCGTCCGTGGCATAGGCCAGGGCCGGCTCGCCGCTGCGAGCGGCGATCTTTTTCAGCTCGGCGACTTCGCCTTCGGTGCCGCCGCCCAAGGGCTTGTAGCCGTATTCGATGGCCCACATGTCGTAGGGGCCGATGGTGCGAGGAGAAATAGTCGCCTTGGTTGGCTCCCTTGGGCACCAGGTTGGTGGGAGCAGTAGTCCATCACCGACGACGACAGGCCGGTATCCTTGGTCTTTTGCGGATCGTTCAACTCGTCCAGCGTATACAGCGTGCTGGCCTTGAAATTGTGCCGCAGGCCGAGCGTGTGACCGATCTCGTGCATGGTCACTTCTTTCAGGCCTTGCACGATCATCTTTTCGCGCTCGGCCGGACTGTTGGAGCGGGCAGCCAGCACGGCGGCGCCGAAGGCCAGCTCGCGGGACAGTCCGTGGAACAGCTCGCAGCCCAGCCCTGGTGATCGTGCCGCAGGCCGTTTGAGCAATTCGGCGCGGTAACCGGCCAAATCGAGCGGCCCGCCGGTCATGCTCGGCGATGCTGGCCGGCGTGAACGTCTCGTACTCCTGCTTCCAGAAGCGGCAGGAAATCGGCGTCGAAGATGATGTCGGCGTCGAGGATCTGTCCGGTGTTCTGATTCACGCGCGATGGCCCCATGGCAAAGCCGGCGCTGGCGGTGATCCAGCGGAAGGTGTTGTAGTTGATATCCTCCGGATCCCAGTCGGCGTTGTCGGGCTGCTGCCGCACTTCGATGGCGTTGGCGAAGCCGGCCTTCTCGAAAGCCTTGTTCCATTCCAGAATGCCGTCGCGAATCGGCTTGCGATAGACGAACGGAATCGTCTTTTCCAGCCAGAAGATGATCGGCTTCACCGGCGGCGACAGCTCGGCCGACGGATCGGCCTTGCGCAGGTCCCAGCGATTGATGTAGCGCACGAACCGGTCGTCGTCCCCCTTGCTGCGAATAATCTTTGACGACTGTCAGAAAGTATCCGACCCGATCGTCGGCCAACCGCGGCTGATAGCCGGTGCTGGGCAGCAGGCTGATCGAGTAATGGACGTTGATCGTAGCGCCGCGGCTGTCGGCCACCGAGTCGATATCCTGCGCTGCCGCTGGAAGCATACGTGGCCGCGACTTCCAACTCGATGTTGTCCTTGAAACCTTTGATGCGAGGCCCAGCTCGACTTGGTTTCCGAGAAACTGAAGCCGGGCAGCACCGAGGAGATTTGCGGCAGGTCGCCCATGAAGACCGGCGTCAGTTCGACCACGTAGGCTCCCGCTGGGACTCATCGTCACGATCGGCAAGCTGAACAGCACGCTATCGGTGTAGGCCAGATTGACGGCCTTTTCCTCAGGGCTGCCCTTGGTGGCCGTGAACCGCACGTTGCGGCGGACGACATGGATCCGGTCGTCCACTTTGCGGAATTGCCAGATCCAATCGTCGCCGAATCCCCAGCTCATGCCCCCCAGAATCGCCCCTTTACCGATCCCCCGGGCAATCGAGATCAGACACGATAAAATCGCGGTCCAAGTGATTGGCTGCCGAGCTCGGCGTATAGCCGAGTTCCCTTATGGTGGAGCTTGATCAATCCATCCACCGATTCGGAGTCTTTGACGACGTCGGCAAACGGCGGATACTTGGGCGCGGGCGTGGCGGCTGGCGCGGCGGTGGTTGCTGGCTGGCCGCCGGCCGGTTGCTGGGCGACCTCGGGCGAAGCAGCGGGCGTGTCGGCCCAGGCCGATGCGCAGCCAGCCACGAGCGCGATGCTTGCCAACGGAAAACGTAGGGTGCGGAGCAACCGGATCATCATGGGGTTTCTCTGGGGTCTCGAGGAACGAGCGAACCGAGGCCGGAAAGTCAGGCAAGTCGCCGGCGCAGCCGTAACCGTTAAATATAGCCTAATTTAGCATCGCGCAGAAATAGCTTACTGGCTTGGCAGGGCTTGCTTTTTGATCGATACGCCCGCCGGCGGGAGTCCCTGGTGTTGGTCGATTTTGCAGCCGCTGGCGCTTCCGCTGTGGCCCGCCGGGGTCTCCAGTCGGTGGTCATCTCGATCCGCACGGCGCAGTATTCCCGGCAGGATGCAGGCCTTTGTTTTAGCTACGTAACGAATGCACGCTTGGTGCGGGACCGCGAGGCCAGAATGCCCAAGACATCCGCCAGTCAACGAGGCGATCGGCGCCGTTAAAATCGGAAAGGACGCTCCAGGTGTTGCGGATGGCCAGTGACGTCGAATTTGCCCCAGTTTTGGCCGCTTATCCGGCCAACTGCCAACCGACCCAGGTCGAGCCGTTCGGCGCGGCCGGCGGGTTCAGCGGGGCCAGTTTTTGGCGACTGACGACGGCTCAAGGCCCGCTCTGCCTGCGTCGCTGGCCCGCCGGTTATCCGGCCGTCGACCAGCTTCAGTTCATCCAGGCCGTGTTGTGGCACGTCGACCGCGAAGGTTTTGACCGGATTCCGCTGCCGCTCGAAGCGGCCAACCATGCCGGCTACGTGGTTCACGCCGGATGTTTTTGGGAATTGGCCCCCTGGATGCCGGGAGTGGCCGATTATCACCGCTCGCCCAGTGACGCCCGGCTGATCGCCGCGCTGTCCACCTTGGCCGAATTTCACCTGGCGGCTGCCAGCTTTCCACTGGCCGACATCGGCCCCAGCGTATCGCCCGGCATGCAGCGGCACGAGACGCATTTCGGCAAACTGCGCAGCGGCGGAATCCGCCAGTTGGCCGACGCGATTCGCCCGGGGAACTGGCCCGAGCTTGCCCAGCGGGCCAGACGGCTCGTGCAATTGTTCGACCTGGCCGCCGAGCGTACGCGCTGCGGCCGTCGAGCGCGGTGTGGCTGAAGGTGCCCTTGCAGCCGTGCATTCGTGACATTTGGCACGACCACGTGTTGTTTACCGGCGACCGCGTGAGCGGATTGGTCGATTTCGGCAGCTTGCAGCCCGACAATGTGGCAACCGACATTGCCCGGCTGCTGGGCAGCCTGATCGGCGACGATCTGGCGGCCTGGGAGCTGGGGCTGGCGGCCTATGAATCGCTACGGCCGCTATCGGACGACGAACGCTGGCTGGTCCCAGTCTTCGACCGGACCACGGTGTTGATGGGCGGCTTACAATGGTTGGAGTGGATCTATCTGGAACACAAAGCATTCGCTGACCGCGCCGCGATCGAAGCTCGGCTCGATCAAGCGATCGAGCGAGCGGCACAGCTAGCCAGCTAGTGAATCGAGAAGTCCACAGGGCATCGAAGGGTCGCGCTTTCGCAAGATTCCCTAGCGCCGCGACCGGCAGTTTTTCCGGATTTGGCCGCAGCCCAACGTACTTGCGTAAGGCTAATGCGCGTTGACCGTTGTGCGCGGTTGGCGGTAAAATTCCCAGACGGTACCGCCGGCCGCCTGGCACGGAACGTAACGAAGGAAGGGGCGACATGCATCGCCGGATTGCGCTGATTGCGTTTGCGCCTCGCGGTGGGACTGTTGGCCGGTTCGGCCGACGCACAAATCGACATTCTCAGCGGCAAGCGATTGCGCCAGCCGAATGGGAAGCCCTTTGCCGCCGAAACCGACGCGCCCCAGTTTACAGCGCGGGCTGTAATTCTGCCGTCCGAGGGGGCACAACCAGCCAGACTTTCGATCACCGCCGACATCGCTCCCGGCTGGCACATCTACTCGATCACGCAGGCGCCTGGCGGACCGCTGAAGACGAAAATCAACCTGGATCCGTCGAGCGAGTATCGGTTGATCGGCGAGTTCAAAGCGGCTCCGCCCGCTCAAGGGCACAATTATCCCGATTGGCCGGGCATCGTTTCCGAGGAGCATGCCGGCGCGGTAACGTGGCAGGCGCCGATCGAGTTTGCCCCGGGAGTGGATCCGGCCCAAGTGCAAATCCGCGGCGCCGTCAATGCGCAGGCCTGCAATGCCATGACGTGTGTCCCGCCCCAGAATCGACCTTTCACGGCGAATCTGGCTAAACCGCCTCCGCCGGCTGGCGAGTCAGGGGTGAACGAGCTTGGCGCGAGCGAACCAGTAGCCGGCGAATCGGCTCGCCCCAGCGAGTCGGCTCGCCCTAGCGAGAGGACGTTCCACCGCGGCCACGTGTCGATCCAAGGCGAGATCGAACCGGGCGCGGTCAAACCCGGGAGCCGGGCGCGCCTGACATTGACTGCCGTGCCGGAGAAGACCTGGCACATTTATGCTCTGGCCGATCGCGATCCCGACCGGGTCAGCAAGCCGACTTTGATCGAGCTTGCCCCAGTCGACGGCCTGCAGTTCCAGCACGCCAAATCGTCCTTGCAGCCGACGGTCGAGCCTTCAGAAGTACCCGGCGCGGGGATGGTGAGCTTTCACGATCGCCAGGTGAGTTGGACGGTCGAGATTGCCGTGCCCGCGACATCCGCACCGGGCGAATACCCGATCGATGGCTTGATCGGATTTCAAACTTGCAATGCCGGCGGATGCGATCCGCCGAGCACGGCGCGCTTTTCCGGCATGTTGCGGGTCGGAAGTGCGTCGCCGGCCGCGGCGCGTTCGCTCAGCTTCACGCCGGCTAAATACGGCGAGGTTGCGGCAGTCGCCGCGGCCCGGCCGGCCGAAGCTCCGACCGAGTACGAGATTGCCGGCAAGGGATCGAATTTGGCCGGTTTGCCGCTGATGATTCTGCTGAGCTTGCTGGGCGGCCTGATTCTCAACCTGATGCCCTGCGTGCTGCCGGTCATCGGCCTCAAAGTGCTGGCCTTCGTCGAGCAGGCCGGCCAGAGCCGCGGCAGGATCCTGCTGCTCAATCTGTGGTACGCCGCCGGAATGCTGCTGGTCTTCATGGTGCTGGCGACCCTGGCAGTGACGTTGAACCTGGGCTGGGGACAGCAATTCAGTTCGACCGGATTCAACATCACCATGTGCGCCGTGGTGTTTGCGATGGCGCTGAGTTTCCTGGGGGTTTGGGAGATCCCGCTGCCTGGGTTTGTCGGATCGGGCAGTGCGGCGAATCTGGCGGCGCGGGAAGGAGCCTTCGGCGCGTTTGCCAAGGGTATTTTCACCACGGTCCTGGCCACCCCGTGCAGTGGACCGTTCTTGGGATCGGTGTTCGGGTTCACGCTCAAACAACCGCCCTACGTTACCTACGTGATATTTGCTTCGATCGGGCTGGGCATGGCCTCCCCGTATTTGCTGATCGGAGCCTATCCACGATTGGTCGGGTTCCTGCCCAGGCCTGGCGCTTGGATGGAAACTTTCAAACAATTGATGGCCTTCATGCTGCTGGGCACCGTGGTGTTCATGTTCAGTTTCATGGACCGCGACTACCTGGTGCCGACGTTCGCTCTGCTGATCGGCATTTGGGCGGCTTGTTGGTGGATCGGCCGCACGCCCTGGACGGTGTCCAGCCGCCGCAGGGCATTGGCCTGGTTGGAGGGCGCGGCCGTCGCAGCCGTGGTCGGCTCGTTCGCATTTACCTATCTGGTGCCGCGCGAGACGCTGCTTAAGTGGCAGCCGTTTTCGCAGCCCGCTCTGGAGGGGCTCACGGCACAGCGGAAGACCGTGATGATCGATTTCACGGCCAAATGGTGCCTGAACTGCCAACTCAATATGCACAATGCGATTGATACTCAGAAGGTCGCCCAGATCGTCGAGTCCAATCGCGTTGTGCCGCTGCTGGCCGACTGGACCAAATTCTCGCCGGAAGTCACGCAAATGCTCAACTCGCTCGGGGGCAAGCAGATTCCGTTTCTGGCAATCTTCCCGGCCGGCAAACCCAATGAGCCGATCATCCTTACCGACGTGATCACGCAGGGCCAATTGATCAAGGCGCTCGAACAGGCCGGGCCTTCGCAAGACGCGCCCGCCGTCGCCGGCCAAGGCGGCCATCGGTCGGCCGGTGCCGCCGGCAACGCGGCCGATCGGGAACTCTCGCGCAAATGACAGAGGCCAGCAGGCCTCGCATCGATCGCAATTGGCCAGGGTCGTTTTTCGCTTCAGGACCCCTACCAGACCGGGACTGCTACCAGACCGCGTTTCCTACCAGACGATGCCGCGCAGAGCGAAAAGTGCGAGGAAACAGGACGATCCCAGGCAAGCCCCGGCCAACGCTTGGGCCAGCGTGTGCCGCCGCAGGAAAATACGGGCCCAAGCGACCAGGGGCACCAGCCAGACCCAACAGGCGGCCGCCGGGCCAAAGGCCAGGCAGGCAAACGTCACCAGCCCGGCCGTGGTGGCCGTATGCACGCTCACCTGCCAGGCGAGCGAAATCAGGAACAGCAGCAAAATCTCGGCCAGCAGGGCTGCGACCGGGCCCAAAAAGGCCGCCGGGGCACCCAGGTAAACCAGCAAGCCAAAACCGAGCAGTCCGCCGGCCAGACTGACGACGAATGGGCCGCGCCGCTGACGGCGGTCGGATAGATGAAAATCGCTGATCCGGCCCGATTTCAAGAGCCACACCACGTACAGCACGGGCGCCACGACCGCGACCAGAAAATACAACAGCGCAAAGCGATACGTGCCGCTCACCTCGCTGGCCGCTACGCCCATCAACAGTCCAGGCAAGGCCAGCACCGGCGGACTGAAAATATCCGATACCACTCGCGCCAAGCTGGCGCGAACCGGGCATAGTGTGAGCGCGTTATCCATCCGTGACTCCCTCCTACGCAGGCAGACCTCCGCGGATCAGGCAGGCTATCGAGGACTGGGGTTACAAGCTGGTGCGGAAGCCACGCCCGCGGTGCGTGTTTCAGCCGGGGAAAATCGCCGCTTGTCCTTCCATCGTCCCGCAATTAACCGGTAATTGTCAAGGGGGCTACCGAGGCCAGTTTGCCGCGATTCAAAGGGAAATAGCCCATTTTCACCGCGCAGGCCAGAGCAATTACGACCGTTTTTCCTTGCACTCTCCGTGCTGCTGTCTGCCAGCATCGAGAAGTAACAATTCTACCACGCCGATGGGCGATGTGCTTGTGAATCGGTTCACATACCCGGCGCGGAAAAATTCGTTCGATCCAAGCGCGAGCTGTCTGCGTATTATATCTTGCCCGACCGGAAAAGGACGTCTCTTCTTCTGTCGCCGGCGGTCTTTTGGCGGCAACCTCGTCCGATCGGTCACTGCCACAGAGAAAGGCACGGCGCATGGTTCGCAAGGCTCGTAGCGAGCATCGACACCTTCCCAATCCGAGTCCCGCCGAAATTCGACGGCGCACGCAGGTCATCCGCAGTGGTTGGAGCGAGCAAGAGTTTTATCGCCGCTCGGCCGCCAAGCCGATCTCCTGGCTGCCGCCCGTCCTGCCTGCCACGGAGTTTCCGGAGTTCACTTCGGATCTCGATGCGGGGGCCCTAGGCTAGCGCTTCCCGCTCGACTCCAGAGCCGCGGTCGCAGGTCATCCCCGGCCTGTCCGACTGCGGCTTTTTTCGTCGGCCTGCCTGGCGCGAGTTCTTTGACTTTCGCGCCTGATCGACGCGCTGCCGCAGCGCCCCTGAAAAGAAAGACGGCAGCGGGCGGCTGGCGCTGACCCTTATGCGGCCGGCTCGCTACCGGGGGCACGGTTGTCCGTCGGCCGGGCAGTGGCGTCCGCCGGCTGCGTCTCGGCGGCTGGCGGCCCTTCGCCCGGCGTTTCGTCGCCCAGCGTTTCGTCGCCCGGAGTCTCATCGCCCAGCGGCCCGTCGCCCAGCGGCCCGTCGCCCAGCGACCAGTCGCGGCGTTGCCGCGAACTGGGGATGTTCATCGCCTTGCGATATTTCGTCACGGTGCGCCGGGCCACGGTCAAGCCGTGCTTGGCCAGTTCCTTGACCAGTTCGTCGTCGGAGAGTGGGTGCTGCTTGCTTCTCGGGATCGATGATTTCCTGCAGCTTTCAGCCGCACGGCGTCCCAGGCGACTTCTTCGCCCTCGGCGCTGACGGTGCCGCCGCAAAAGAATCGCTTGAGCGGGAAGATTCCGCGCGGAGTCTGAATCCATTTGTCGTCCACCGCGCGGCTGACGGTCGTCACGTGGACGTCCACTTTGTCGGCGATCTGCTGCATTTTCAGCGGCTCGATGGACTCCGGTCCGTTCTTGAGAAACTCGGTCTGGTGGTCGACGATGGCCTGCGCCACGCGAGTCAGCGTGTTGCGGCGCTGCTCGATCGACTCGATCAGCCATTGGGCGGAGTTGATCTTGCGCTTGATGTATTCGCGCGTCTCGGCGTTGGCGTCGCCGCTGGTCAGCAGCTTGCGGTAATAGCTGCTGATATACAGCTTCGGCGTGCGGCCGTCCTCCAGATCGGATCTTGTACTTGCCGTCGTCGTCCGACCTCGACGAACACGTCCGGCGTGACGTTCGGCACGAAGATGTCGCCGAAATTGGCGCCGGGCTTGGGGTTCAGCTTACGCAGCTCGACCAGCGTCTGCTGGATCAAGGCGATCGAATAGCCGGTCCGCCGCTCGATCACCGGCAGCCGGTTGTGCTCGAGTCTTCCAGGTGGGTCGCTGATCAGCGTCTTGAGCTGCTCGTAGTAGGGCATGCCCGGCATGAGTTGCAGCAGCAGGCACTCGCGCAGGTCGCGGGCCGCGACGCCGGGAGGATCCAGCCTTTGCACGACGGCCAGCGCCTCGCTGGCCAGTGCCAATTGTTCCGGACCGCGCGTTCGGCATCCATCGATGTCTTCGAGCCGGCCTTGCAGATAGCCGTTGGCGTCGAGATTGTAGATGATCCGGTCGCACATGGCCCGCAATTCGGGAGCCGATGTCGAACCAGCCGAGCTGGTCGTGCAGATAATCCTGCAACGATTGCGGACGGGCCACCATGTTGGCCATCGCGTCGTGCTTTCGTGGCCCTTCTTCTTCCACCCGCGTGCTCGACGGCTCGCGAGCGCTCCTCGAAGTGGTCGGGCCACTCCTCGTCCATGTTGAGCAGCCGCTCGAAATCCTCTTCGTTGTTTTTTGTTCTCGTCGACGACCAGCTCGCGCTCTTCCTCCGACGGAGCGTCCGGATTGACGGCTTCGGCGGGCTCTTCCGGCAGATCGAGGTCTTCTTCCTGCAGGTCGAGCACCGGGTTCTCCTGCATCTCCTGCTCGATCCGTTCCTGCAACGCCATGATCGGCAATTGCAGAATCTCCATCGATTGGATCATGCGCGGTGCAAGCACTTGCTTTTGCACCATCCGCAATTCTTGGCCGAAGGAAAGTCGCATGGATCGCTCTGGTCCGTGGATTGCGGCTGCCGGTTTACGACCGCGCAACGGGTAGGGAAACAAGTCCGTTTGTCGCCGCCGCTTCGCATGCCGGCCGGCCCGATATCTCTTCTCAACTCCCGCCCACGGCAGGCTTGCCGGGCTCAAAATTTTTGCCGGCCGGCCAGGGCGTCCGCCAGGATTTCCTTGTTAGCAAATTCTAGCACGCTGCCGCTCGTGATGCCCCGGGCCAGCCGCGTGATCGCGACCGGCACATCAGCCAGCAGGCTGGAGATATACAGCGCCGTGCCGTCCCCTTCCAGGGTCGGATTGGTGCCCATGATCACCTCCCGGATGCCGCCGGCTCGCACTCGCTCGACGAGCGGCTCGATGGTCAGCTGCTCCGGACCGACGCCTTCCAGCGGCGCCAGTCGGCCCAGCAACACGTGATACAGCCCGCGGTAACGTGCCGGCCTGTTCCAAGGCGATCAAGTCGCGCGGTTGCTCGACCACGCACAGGATGGCCGCGGTCGCGGCTGCGGATCTCGGCAGATGGCGCATCGTCTCGCTTCGGACAGGTTGTAGCAAATCCGGCATTGGCGGACGTTCTCTTTGACGCCGCGAATCGCGTCGGCCAGGGCCAGGGCCTCGGTCTTGTGGATGCGCAGCACGTGATAGGCCAGCCGCTCGGCCGACTTCTTGCCGATGCCGGGCAGCTTGGCAAACTCGTCGACGAGCCTGGTTACCGATTCGCTCAACGTTGCCACGCTGCATCCGCTGCTGGACGGCTGCCAGTAGCGGCAGCCCGGTCGCCGCGCAGCAAGACGTCCATTACGATCCCTCGGCAGGATGGCTGGGCGGGGTTGCCCGGGGGTGCTTCTCCGGTAACCTGCGAGAGCATTTCATTCAAGCCGGGCAACTCCAATCCGACGGCCATCGATTTCATGGCTTCGGCGTGAAGCTGCTTCGCCTTGGCCAGCGCCTGATTGACGGCGGCGGGAACAAGATCCTCGATCAATTCGCGATCGCCGACGATCGACGGATCGATTCGGCAGGTCAACACCTCGCCGACGCCGCTGACTTCGACGGTCACCATTCCGGCCCCCGGCGGTGCCCGTGGCGCGCTGGGCCTTCAGGTCATCGTTGAGCTGCTTGGAGCCGGCCGCCCATTTGCTGGGCCTGCTTGAGCATACCGGCGCAGATTTCCTAAACCCTTGAACATCGTTTTTCCTGATACGCTTTCCTACTTAAGAGCACCGAACGGGACGCGGCCGGTCAGGCTTCGTCGGGTTCTTTGACGCCGGTGATCTGGGCTGCGAACAACTCGACGCTCCGCCGAATCAACGGGTGCTCGGCGGTTTCTTGTTGCCTCTTTCGCGGGCTGACCGCGACTTGCTGTTTGGCCGCTGCCCCGCTTTCGGGGGCCACGCGGAACTCCACTTTGATCGGGTGGCCGACAATGCCGTTCAGAACAGCCTCGAATCGAGCCAGGTTTTGCGGCCGCTCGCAGGTCACCTTATGGAAATTATAGTGGGCCGGAAAAGTTGCGACCAGCCAATCCGGCGCAGAAATTGCTACGGCCTGGCAGGAACGCGCCTGATCCGCCAACATTCCCCCTAATTCCCCGAGCGCCCGCTGCCAAATGTCGCCGACGGATTCGTCCGTCAATTCGGCCAACGAATGCCCTCCGCTGGCCGTGGGCAGCCGCAGATTGCTCGAATTCAGCTCGTCTGCGGCCCCTGTGCTGGACAACTCAGTGCCGGACGCCGGGTCCTGTGGGCCCAAGGCGTGCCGCCTCGGGCATGGGCCTGTCCGCCGGCGAGCCAGCGGCCGAGAGGTCAGCTTTTTTTTTTGCCGTGGCGGAAGGTGACGGCGAAATTGCCCGTGGGGGCTCGGCGATACGGAGGGCCGTGCCTGCTTCGCCGTCGCAGTTGGCCGGCCAGCGAGGCCAGGTCATCGAGGTTTTCCAGGCTGGCACATGCGAACCAGCGCAATTTCGGCCAGGGTGCGACCCTGCGTGCTATAGCGTAGGCGGCTGAGAGCTTGATCGAGGATTTGCACGATCGCCAGGATGGTTTCCAGGCCCAGGCCGCGCCCGACGGCCAGCACGCGACTGGTTTTGAGCAGGACTGGTGTACAGTGCCGCGTCGGCGCCGCAGCCGACGAGCCCGCCATCGGCATCGCGAAAATAGCCCAAGCAGTTGTTCGAGCAATTGCCCGACTTCGACCCCTTCGCCGAGGGCTCCGTCGAGCTGCGGTCAGCGCCCCGGCCGCGTCGTGTTCGGCCAGGTGATCGACGATCGCTGCCAGCCGCACGTCGGCCGCGGTTCCCAGCATCGCGTGGACGTCGGCGGCGGTGATCCGCCGCTGGCCGAAGGCCAACAATTGTTCCAGCAGCGATTGGCTGTCGCGCATCGAGCCATTGGCCCTGCGGGCCAGCAGCGCCAGCGCCTCGGGCTCGGCCTCGACCCCCTCGGCCTCCACGATCTGCTCCAGTCGATCTCGAATCGAAGCCGGGCGGATGCCGGCGAAATCGAATCGCTGGCAGCGCGAGAGGATGGTGATCGGGATCTTCGCCGCTTCGGTCGTGCAGAAGATGAACTTCACATGCTCCGGCGGCTCTTCCAGCGTCTTGAGCAGGGCGTTGAAGGCCTCTTTGCGTCAGCATGTGGACTTCGTCGATGATGTAGATCTTGAACCGGGCACGGCTGGGTCGCATGTTGACGTTCTGCCGCAACTGGCGGATTTCGTCGATGCCGCGATTGCTGGCCCCGTCGATCTCCAAAACGTCGATGTCCGTCGCCGCTGCTGATGCTCTGGCAGATCTCGCACTCGTTGCACGGCGTGGCGGTCGGACCGGTTTGGCAATCCAGCGCTTTGGCCAGAATTCGGGCCGCGGAGGTCTTGCCCACGCCGCGAGCGCCGGTGAACAAGTACGCGTGGCCCACGCGGTTCGTGGCGATGGCGTTCGTCAGTGCCCGGGCGACGTGCTCCTGGCCGATCAGCTCGTCGAAGGTTTGCGGGCGGTAGCGGCGGGCGACGACGACGTACTGGCCTGCACCGGCCTGGGGGCTTGCTTCGGCTGGCAAAGCGTCTGGCTTCATGGGTGCGTCCTGCCGTGCCATGCTGCGGCCCGTTTTCGCTCTGTTCCGATTTTCCGCTGGCGACTTCCAGGAGCACCGCTTGCTGGAGTGTGATGCCTCGATGCCCGGATCACGGCCGGCCGCCGATGAGAGGCCCACCGCACAAAGAGAGGACTGCTTATGGCTGCTGACTTTCGTCCCTGACCAGGTTCACAGGTCCCCATTGCGGGGACCTCTCATCGGAGGCCGGCCCCAGAGCAGGCAAGTCTTAGTTGTAAGAGCGGACCGTCGGATCGTCAAACGGCCGAAGCCGGATAAGACAGGCAGCACGGGAAACGGGAAACGCCCAGAGCAAAGAAACGGGGTTCGGTGTACAACAAGCCGCTCGACTAGAGCCTAAGGAACCCCGAGTTCGCGCTCCGCTTCGACTCAAACTGCGCAGCTTGCGGACGGGCGAAGGGGCGGCCGGCGCACGAATCTGGCGGATTTGTCATGCTACAAGGGTGGACATCTGAGCCGGGCGCGTAGAATGATGAGAAGGCCGGGTCATTCTTCGAAAGGGGGCTGATATGAGATCGCGTTCGCTAGGCTTTACCTTGGCGCTTCTGGCATCGATCCTGGCTCCCGTCACGCTGTACGCGCACGGAGGCGGCGGTGGCGGTGGGGGTGGCGGAGGCGGCGGGCATGGTGGTGGCGGTGGCTTTGGCGGCGGAGGCGGCGGTTGGGGCGGCGGTGGCGGGTGGAGCGGTGGCGGAGGCGGGTGGAGCGGCGGCGGGGGCCATGGCTATTCGGGTGGTGGCGGGCAAAGCTATTCGGGCGGCGGCGCTTCGCGAGGGACCGCCGGCACGGCGCACGCGCCGAGTTTCGTCCAACGCAACTTTAGTTCTGGCGCAGGCCGCACTGCCGGCAATGGCGCGAACCGTTCGTTCAGCAACGCCAACTTGCACAGCGGCAATGCGAACCCCAATTCCACGTTCTTGGGCAACCACAGCGTGTTCGGCAACAATGCCAACGCGGCGCACCAGGGCAATAACTGGGGCTGGGGCAACAATTGGCACGGCCACGGCGGCGGTGGCAACGGCGGCGGCTACGGATACGGCGGCTTCGGTTTCTTTCCGTTCTTTGGCTACGGCTTGGGCTGGGGCCTTTTCGGGTTTCCGTATTACGGTTACGGCTACGGCGGATACGGTGGCTATGGCGGATACGGCTATGGCTACAACAACTACGGCTACACGGCTGTTGACAATTCGGCCCCGGCCGCCGGCAATCCGAATGGCATCGATTTCGGCACACTCGGCGAAGAAGCGTTCCACGCCGGAAAATATCAGGATGCGGCCAACGACTTTCGTCATGCGCTGATCGACGATCCCACGGGCGGCGGACTCATCATGCTGCTCGGCCAGGCGTTATTCCAAACCGGCAACTACAACGAAGCGGCCGGCGCCACCCAGGCGGCGATGAACTTGCTGCCGGTCGACAAGTGGGGCGCTGCCGTCGAGAACTACAAGCAACTCTACGGCAATATCCAGGACTACACCACCCAGTTGAAAACCCTGGAAAAAGCCCGCGACGCAAAACCCGACGATCCGGCGATCCGCTTCCTGCTGGGTTTTCATTTCGGCTACCTGGGCTATCCCAAGCAGGCCGTCCGTGAACTGAGCAAGGCCGTCGAACTACAGCCGCGCGATCCGGCTGCGCGAAAGTTGCACGACATTTTTGCCGCCAAGATCGACGCGCCGCTGCTGGGCCCGCCGCCGGAAGGCCAACTGCCCGCTGGCCCGGGTCAGCCGGCCCAACCCGCCCCGGCCGACGTGAACCAAAGCACCGACAAACCGGCGGGCGGGGCCGCCAAGTCGGGCTGAGCTGGCCAGCCGGTTCGACCCGCGGGGCTTTTTTCGACGCGACGCTTTGCAGTGGGAACGCCAAGAGGGCGTCCCACTGCTTTTTTGCGCGCGGCCCTGGGTCGTTGGGACGACGCCTACGGCGCCTCGGGCGCACTGACCAGCAGTTTCTCGGCGGCTTGCCGGCCCAGCGTCGTTTGCTGCCCGGCGATCTCGACGGTGACGATTCCGGCGGCCGGCTCGTTGACGGTCACGGCCCCGGCGGCTCCCAGCACCAGGCCCGAGCTGGTCAAATACCGCAGGAACTCGGGCGACTGATCCACGACCCGTGACACCCGAAACCGGTCGCCCACGCCGCAGGCCGCGAGGGTTCGCGTCACCGGGTTGGCAAACGAGCCGTCGGGGCGCGGAATCGGGTCGCCGTGCGGATCGGTTTCCGGATGACCCAAGAAGGCGTCGATCCGATCGATCAAGCGGTCGCTGACCGCATGTTCCATGTGTTCGGCTTCTTCGTGGACCTCGTCCCAACTCAGGTTCAGCGTCTTGACCAGGAACAACTCGATCAGCCGATGGCGCCGAACCACGCGCAGCGCCAGTGCGGTGCCGGCGGCGGTCAACTGCACGCCTTCGTAGGGCGTATACGTTGCCAGGCTGCTTTCGCTCAAAGTCTTGAGCATGCTCGTGACCGTGCCGGGCGACACCGCCAGCGCCGAGGCAACCTGGCCCGTCGCCGCCGGCTCGCCGCCGGTTGTCGCGCAGATCTGAAAAATGGTTTTGACGTAATTTTCGACCGTCAGGCTGGGCAACGAACGTGCTCCTCAAATCGCGTGCGTGCGGCGGCAACCGACCCATTGTAACTTGCCGCCGCCGGCGCGTATGGCCGGGCGAATTGTAGTTGCGTCGCCCAGGCTCGAAGCACAAACTGGTGCCAATCGAGTGGACGGGTGCAGGAGCGAGAACCGGATGCTCAACGAAGCGGCCTGGGAATTGTGCGATCGATTGGAGCGCGACGCCGAACGCCTGCGCGTCGCGGTGCGGCGGACGGCCGCCGGTGCACGCCTCATCGACTGCGGCGCCCAGGTCCGCGGCGGCCTCGAGGCCGGACGGCGCCTGGCCGAGATTTGCCTGGCCGGGCTCGGCCGCGTCGACATCGGGCCGGCCGCGGCAGAAACTGGACTCTGGCCTGCGGTCACGATTGCGACCGATCAACCCGTGGCGGCCTGCATGGCGGCGCAATATGCAGGCTGGCAGATCGCCTCGGGCAAATACTTCGCCATGGGGTCCGGTCCGATGCGGGCAGCCGCGGGCACCGAAGCGCTGTTCGACACGATTCCCGGCCGCGAGTCGCCGCCGGTGGCCGTCGGTGTGCTGGAAGCGCGCACGTTGCCGCCTGACGAATTGCAGATTCAACTGGCCAGCCAATGCCGCGTGGGACCGGCGCAGCTCACGCTGCTGGTCGCGCCCACGGCCAGTCTGGCCGGGACGGTGCAAGTGGTCGCCCGCAGCGTGGAAACGGCGCTGCACAAGATTCACGAGCTGGGGTTCGATTTGACGCGGGTGCTCAGTGGCTGGGGCACGGCACCGTTGCCGCCGATCGCCGCCGGCGACCTGGCCGCGATCGGACGCACGAACGACGCCATTCTTTATGGCGGCGAAGTCACGTTATGGGTCGACGCGCCGGACGCCGAACTCGAAGCCATCGGCCCGCGCGTGCCGAGCGGCGCCTCGGCCGATCACGGACGTCCGTTTGCGGCGATTTTCGAAAGTTACGAGCGCGATTTCTATCGCATCGATCCGCATTTGTTCAGTCCGGCCGTCATCACGCTGGTGAATCTAGCCAGCGGGCGATCGTTTCGCTACGGCCAGGTGGCGCCCGGCGTGCTGCAGGAGTCGTTCGAGGGATCGTAGCGAGGCATCAGGGCGAAGAGGGTCGAGGATCGGGAGGGACGAGCCACAGGCTCGGCGGTTTTTCTCGGGCTGGAACCTGAGAGCCCAACGTCGCTGTTTGCACCCAGAACCAATTCGTCGAATTGAATCTGCCCCATGCGTTTGGCCGTTCTTTGTTCTCCGACGAGCTGGTATCTGAAAGACCTCGAGCGCGCGGCCGCCGGCGAGCACGAAATCGTGCCGGTGACGTTTCGCGACCTGGCCTCGACCTTGGGGCCCGATGGCCTGGCCGTAACGAGTGCCGGTGTTGATTTGCGCCGCATGGACGCCGTGCTCGTGCGTACGATGCCGCCCGGCTCGCTCGAACAAGTCGTCTTCCGGATGGACTTGCTCGCGCGGCTGGAGGCCACGGGGCAGCTCGTCGTTAACCCGCCCAAGGCCATCGAAGCGGCCGTCGACAAGTATCTGACCACGGCCCGGTTGCAGGCCGCCGGGCTCACGGTGCCGCGAACGTTCGTCTGCCAGACGGTCGAGGACGCACTGGCGGGCTTCGCCGCGCTCGGCGGCGACGTGGTCGTCAAGCCGCTGTTCGGCGCCGAAGGACGCGGCATTGCCCGCTTGTGCGATGAGGCGGTCGCCCAGCACGCGTTCAGCCTGCTGATCCAATCGGGCGCGGTGTTGTACCTGCAAGAATTCGTTCCGCACGAAGGGAGCGACTTGCGGGTGCTGATCGTCGGCGAGCGCCGCCTGGGCGATGCGCCGCCGCAACGCGCTCGACTGGCGGACCAACGTCAGTCGCGGGGCCCGGCCCGAACCTGTCGAATTAACGGCCGAGTTGGCCCAACTGGCCCGGCGAGCGGCTGCGGCGGTGGGAGCTCCGCTGGCCGGAGTGGATCTGCTACCCGGCCGCGACGGCCAGCTATACGCCATCGAAGTCAATGCCGTGCCCGGCTGGCAAGCGCTTGGCCGGACCCTGGGCGTCGACATTGCCCGCGCCGTGCTCGATTACCTGGCCGCGCCCTGCGGCCGGCGGCGCCTGACGACCTGCACCGCGGCTGGCGGGCCGCTAGCAGACGTCAGGACGAAGTGGGCACCTGTGCGAGCCTGCCGGCGTTTGGCTATAGTGTTTGGCAGGCCAATGCCACGGCGCCGCCGTGGCGAGCCGCGACGAATTGGAAAGTTCGCTCCATGAAATGCCCTCAATGCGGCGCGGATAACGATCGCGTGATCGACTCCCGCGCTAGTCACGACGGCTACGCCATCCGCCGCCGCCGTGAGTGCCTGGCCTGCCAGTGCCGCTACAACACGTTCGAGCGGGTCGACGATCCGATGCGCTGTCCGTTCTGCCACGAGGACAGCAATCGGGTGCTGGAGTCGCTCGCCGGCGAGGGGGGCTTCTCCATCCGCCGCCGCCGCGAGTGCCTGATCTGCCGCCGGCAATACACCACGTTCGAACGCAGCGAAGAACGCTCGATCAAAGTCATCAAGAAGGGGGGCGTGCGCGTTCCCTTCGACCGCCAGAAAATCAAACAGGGGCTCGAAAAAGCCTGCTGGAAGCGGCCAATCAGCGACGAGCAAATCGACGAGATCGTCTCGGCCATCGAGACCGAAGTCCACGCCAAGTTCGACGCCGAAGTCGAGACCACCAGCCTGGGCGAGTTGGTCATGCAACACCTGCGCACGCTTCGACCAGGTGGCGTACGTCCGCTTTGCCAGCGTCTATCGCCAGTTCCAGGATGTCCACGATTTCGTCGAAGAACTCGAGCCGATGTTGGCGGAAGAAAAGGATGAAGGCGGAAGGGCGAAGGCGGAAGGATGAAGGCGGAAGGATGAAAAACAGCCGAGTCTGCGGTTCGTCCGTCGCGAATTTCTACCCTCTGCGCCCTCGGCCTACTCGCGGCGCGCGACGACGAAGCGGGTCAGCGACTCGAGCACTTCCCGCGCCGGGCCGGCCGGCAATACGCGCAGCTCGTCGAGCGCCTGATCGGCATACCAGGTGGCTCGGGCTCGGGCGTAGTCCAAGGCGTCGCTGGCGGCCAGAGCTTGCCGCAGGGCCGGCCGGCCTTCGCCGCCCAGCTTGAGCGACCTGAGGATTTCGGCCCGCCGCGGCTCGTCGGCCTGAGCCAACAGGCGAATGACGGGCAGCGTGAGTTTTTGCTTGTCGAGATCCGTGCCCAGCGATTTGCCGGCCTGGGCTTCGTCGCCCACGACGTCCAGCAGATCGTCGGCGATCTGAAACGCGATGCCCAGGTTGCGGCCGAAACGGTCGAGCGATTCTTCGACCTCGGGCGTGGCCCGCGCGTAATGCGCACCGAGCCGGCAACAGCAGGCGCACAGTTCGGCGGTTTTATCCTCGATGATGTCCAGATATTCGGCCTCCGAGAGGGCGAAATTGCCGCGGCTGTGGATTTGCCGCAGTTCGCCGGCGCAGACGATGTTCGTCGCCCGGCCGATCGTCTGGCAGGCAAAGGTGGTTTGGAGCGAACTGGCCAGCGCGAAGGCATGGGTGAAGAGGAAGTCGCCGACCAGCACGCTGGCTTCGTTGTCGCTGCGGGCGTTGATCGTCTCTCGATGGCGGCGGATGGTGGCCTCGTCCAGGACGTCGTCGTGAACGAGCGTCGCGGTATGGATCATCTCGACGACGGCGGCCAGCGTGATGTGCTCGGCTTCGACGCCGCCCAGGGCTTTGGCCGGCAGCAGCAACAGCGCCGGCCGCAGCCGCTTGCCGCCCAAGCGAAAGGCGTGCTTGACCAACTGGTCGACGAACGAGTCGTCGCTGCGCAGCTCGCGGCGGAGCACGTCCTCGCACTGGTCCAGTTCGGCGGCGATCGGACCGTACATTTTCTTCCAGCGGCGAAGCCCGGTTTCGGCTTCAGCGACCCGACTCATCATGGGGATTCCTTCTCGTGTAATGGCCGCTCCGGCCGCCGCACTTCTCTTCCAGCCGGATGTCGCCGATCGTCATGTCTCGGTCGACGCTCTTGCACATGTCGTAAATCGTCAGTGCCGCCGCACTGACGGCCACCAGGGCCTCCATTTCCACTCCCGTTCGCGCGGTGGCCCGGCTGACCGCCACGATCGCGATTCGATCGGGCTCGGAGACCTCGAAATCGATTTGCACCGCATCCAGCGGCAGCGCGTGGCAGAGCGGAATCCACTCGGCCGTCCGCTTGGCTGCCAGGATACCCGCCAAGCGGGCCACTTCCAGCACGTTTCCTTTGGCGCTATCCCGGACCGTACGATCAGCAGCGTTTCGGCGGCCATGTGGACGCAGCCGCTGGCCCGGGCCATCCGCTCGGTGACCGGCTTTGCGCCGACGTCGACCATGCGGCTGCGGCCCTCGGCGTCGAAGTGGCTTAATTCGCTGTGCATGCGTTTGGCGTATGGTTTTGCCCGGCCTGAGGCGCGATTCGCTCGGCTCGGGGCGCTGCGGAGCGCAGGAAAAACAACTTTGGCTTCTGCGAGACCCTCACCCTACCTTCTCCCTGTGGGAGAAGGGTTAAGCCCTGAGGCGATTCCTCGTTCGCACCTTTTTCAGGGCTGGCGGGGGTCGGCAACCCCCATCCGGCCCTGCCAAGTTTACCGTTCCGGCGTGGAAAGGTCAGGGGGCATCGCCGAGATCCCCGCGAGAGCGGTGTTTTTCGCCCGCGCAGCCGGTTGAATATTTCAACGGGTTGCCAGCCTTTGGCGATCCCGGGATGGCCTGGCCCGCGAAAGCCGCTTTCGCGCTGGCCCTTAGACCAAGAACCGCAAACGGGCGGTTGGGCTTAACGCCAGGCGATGGCGAGGGCAAGAATTCAGCGTCCGACCTGCGCGAGGGCGGAGTTTGCGCAGCAGGTGCCGTGAACAGCACGGACCCCCGCGGCGAGACGCCTTGGGAGAATTTGTGTGGAGAAGACTCCCATCCTGGGAGTCGGTCGGAAAGATTGGACCGCCTGGCGAGCGGCCCCGTCGAAACGCACAGGGCGTTTCTTGCTGGGCGGGAAAATTATCCGTCGCGGGGGTCTATCCGCGACGGGTTGATCGGAAGCGGCGAAGCACAAGACTCGGTACTGCGTAAGCGGATCGACGACTCGTCCTAGACGAGTTCCTTGCGGGCGCCGATCAACGTGCGGAGACGTTCGGCCAACAAAGCGGCGTCGAACGGCTTCTTGAACGTTTCGTTGATACTCGAGCGGTCGAAGCTGGTCGAACTGCCGTCATCGGGCAGCAGAGCGATCAGAATCGTGTCGGCATACTCCGCGTTGCGGCGCAGATTCTGGCAAATCTGCAGGGCCTCGACGCGACCGATCGAGAAATCGACAATGATGCAATCGGGATGGAAGCTCTCGGCTTGAATCCCCGCTTCGAAACCGCTGGCGGCCACAGCCACTTTGAACGAGCGGTCGATCGGCAATTCGCGCTTGAGATTCTCGATCAGGACCTGATCCTGGCCCACGATCAGCACCTTGGCCATGGCCTCGTCTTCGAGGTCGCCGAGGGGCATCCCGTGTTCCTTCAGGAACCGGATCAAATATTCGCGCGGAATGCGGCGGTCTTGGGAGCCCGGAATGCGGTATCCTTTGAGCCGACCCGAATCGAACCACTTGCTGACAGTGCGCGGGGCCACTTTACAGATCTTAGCGACCTGACCCGTTGTGAAGACCTTCATCGCAGGCTCTCCAATGTACTCTCGCTGGTTTGGGAACTCCGCTCCCGCCGGATGGTGGTCCGACAGGAGTCAAACGCCCCTTGTTCGTGGCTTACGGCCGCTGGTCCGGTCCATCGGGCCGGCTGTGGGGCAACCGGCCGCCCACAAACATCTGGGTCGGGGCCTTACGCTATCGCTTCGCCTTGGCGCTGGTTCAGGTCCTTCTGATCCCTTGCCTTAGTAAAGACATCGGCAGGCCGAGCATTGGGGTCGCGAAGAAAATTCCGGCGTTGTCAGAGAATCTCGTGCGATTCCTGCAACGCTCAGAACGCTCCTCGCTGCCCTGTTGCCAATGCCTGACGAGTGACTCTTCGTTGGAGAGAACGAGCGGGCAGCCCGTCAGCCCTGATGCGGCCGACGGACTGTGTTCAAGGTTTGTCCCTTGCGGCAGGTTCCCCCCTGCGGTCAATCGATTCCGCCTCACTCACCGGCGGTGCCCCTTGCGAGGGTCAGCCAGCGAGCAGTGCAGAATCAACCTTCCGAAGATAGTTTCGATTCGCCGGGGGGCGCGACTTTAGAAAGTTTCTCCAGTCGTAGCGAGCGGTCGGGTCTTGGCGCCGTTGACGGCGGCGCCAATGCGCCCGATCCGGCAAGCAATGACGGCAGCAATCCTTGACGGCGATTGGCCTTAGCAAAAGGGTTTGGCACCGTTGTGCCGAAGCCACCAGGAGATCGCCCTGGGAAAAAGAAATGTTTCGCATGGCTGGGGCCGGTGGTGACGAATGCACCACTTCCACCCCGCTATGCCAATTATAGGGCCCCTGAGGCGGCCGGCGAATCGGACCGCCACGTGCGACTTGCGGCCTGAAGTCTTGCGGCAGGGAATCGCCGCGCCCGCTGGCAGTTCGACGCGAGCAAATCTCGGCATTCGGGGCGGCACGTTCGCCACACGGCATACAAGGCTTGTCCGTCTTACCCTGGCTATGTTCGCCATAGGAGGACGGCTCGAGCCGCTAGCCCTGCACCACTAGCCATTAACCCTGCACCACATGGTTGACCAGCGTGCCGATGCCGTCGATCGAAATCTCGATTCGATCGCCGACCGAGAGCGTGAATCCGCTGCCCGGCACGATGCCCGTGCCGGTGAGCAGGAAGGCCCCGTCCGGAAACGAGTTGTCCCGGCCCAACCAGCCGATCAAGTCGGCAAAGCTGCGGGCCATTTGTCCGACCGACGTGGCCTCTTCGAACGCCGTTTGAGCTCCACGGACGATTTTTAGCCGAATGCCGATCTCGGCGGGCGCCGGCATCGCCGGGGCCAGCGTAATCCAGGGCCCCAACGCGCAGCAGGCATCGTAAAGTTTGGCCTGCGGCAGATACAACGGGTTCTGACCCTCGATGTCGCGAGAGCTCATGTCGTTGCCCACGGTAAAGCCCACCAGGTGCAAACGCGAGCTGAGTACCAGGGCCAATTCCGGCTCGGGCACGTTCCAACCGGCATCCTTGCGGATCCGCACGTTGCCGCCAGGCCCGACCACGCGATGCGGCGTGGCCTTGAAGAACAACTCGGGCCGTTCGGCCGAGTAGACCTTGTCGTAGACCGAGGCCGAGGTTTCCGATTCCTCCATCCGGGCCACCTGGCTGCGGCGATATGTCACGCCGGCGGCCCAGACCTCCTGCCGGTCGATGGGCGCGAGCAACAGCGCCTGTTCGAGCGGCACGCTCTGGGCGCTGGTGTCGATCAATTCGCCCACCACGGCGGCCGGCGAATCGGCTTCGAGAATGGACGCCAGGCTAGGAAAACGCGGCGAGCAGATGAGTGGCTGCAACCGATCGGCATCGACGAGCCCGACGCGCTCGCTGCCATCGTTGCTTCGGAACCTGGCAAGCTTCATGGTCTTTCCTGGGCGCTGGCTGCGAAGGTTTCAAGCGAGACCGCATTGTAGTCGAGGGCGCAGCGGGTTTCCCCCCGGGTAGAGCAAAAACGCATCCACGGCAACAAATCCGCTCATGCTGAGGCCTGCGCCCGGCCGCCGCTTAGCGGACGTTCAGGCTTTGCCTTTTGGATCCGCTTGATGAGCCGGCGATCACGTTTTATCACTTTGAGGAATCGGATAAATCGATTTGATAGACTTCTCGGTGCGTTGCCTGCGGGGTTCCGTCACGCGGAATATTTTTTCTTCGCCCAAGAGAGCGTTTTTTCAAGCAATCCGATGCGTCGCGTCTCTGGCAGTTGCATCGGGCACAAAATTCGCTGACGCAGGGCCGGAACGCGCCCCCTCGCGGCGCAGTGCTGGCAATGACGTCGGTTCGTAGGCAAATGAAATGACACCCTGCTCAACGCGCGAGCAAGCGGGTGGTCCGAATCAGAACTTTCTTGCACCTGGATTGTCACCCTATTCGTTCCGAACGGGAATTACCGATTCACTTTTGTACAGATAGGGAGGATCGACGAATGGCAATCCTTTCAGTGCAACGCCGGGGCGGGACTTTCATCACCAGGGCATCGCGCAGACTGGGGCAGTCGTCCAGAGCGGGGTGCGCCAAACCGGGCTCTGGCGCACTGGGCGTTCGCCTCTCGATTGTTCTCGCGATTTGGCTGGTGCCGGTCTCGTCGATTTGGGCCCAAGGGTTTGGCCCGCTTAGCCTGAGCGGCGCTTCCATATCGGGACCCAGCGGCGGGTATACAAACACCAGCCAGCTTTATGGCAATACTGTTGCCAGCCCGCAGTTTGGCGCCGTTGGCCAGCCCGAGCAGGTGACGAACTGCCCATGGATCTTGCCGTCCCTGACGAAAGCGGGCTATACGGCGGCAAACGGTTGGAATGTTACTTTTGCCACAGCGGCGCAGGATCGGCTCGTAGCCCCGGACCTCAAAGTCACTCTCTACGAGCCCTGGGTCGTTAGCCAGCCGACCTTCACGGATCCGAACGGGAAGGTGTGGGGCGGTCGACTGTCGGGCCAGGCGGGCGGAGCCGACTTGCAATTATCGTTCACCCCGACGGCCACCGACCCGCTGAAAGGACAGACTGTGCAATGGATTCAAGCGGTCGATTCGAGTTATCGTGGGGGGGCTTTTAACATCCATTTGGACGCGCCGCGGACCGCGACGAGTCCGTTTTACAACACGTTTTCGGCCGCCGGTCCCGGGTATTTCGCCGATATTCCCGGTGCGCTACGAGACGGGTACAACGGCAACCCGATCGCGAATGTCCAATTCCAGGTCTTCCTGGCCGTCGACAATGGTGCGGGAGGCGGCTTCACGCACAACGTGACCCTTTACGCAGGCGAATGGTGGGGATACCAATACACGGCGACCGCCATCCCCACGCCTGAACCCTCTACGCTGCTCGTCTGGTCGAGCCTGGGTGCCATGGGGCTGATTGCCAACAAATGGCGAAAGCGGAAACGAGCCGCCTAAGGGCGGCAAGGCCAATCGATCGATCGAACCAACGGGTCATCCTGCGGGGTGGCCCGTTTTCGTTTCGCCAGGCCACAGCAGATAGCCGGCTGTCTCGCCGCGCGACGCTATTTCAATCGCTGCCGCCCGGCCCTCCTTAACTTCCCACGGAGGGAAGGCCCCACGTGCCGCAGGGACTCCGCAAGTCGCCCAGCGAACTATTGTGCTTCGCCGCCTGTCTCTCTGCTACGATATTCCTCTCGCCCGCCAATTGCCGCTGCGACGACACGCCCCCTGTGTCGCACGAAGCACCCCCAAGCCGAGATTCCGCCAGCTCATGCCCCTTCCCACGCCTGCCGACGCCGAATCGCGACGAGGGCTGGCGTTTGGCATCGCCGCTTATGGCTTGTGGGGATTGATCCCGCTGTATTTCAAGACGATCGTCCACGTGGGGCCGTGCGAAGTGCTGGCCCAGCGCGTGCTCTGGTCGTGCCTGCTGCTTTCGGCTCTCGTCGCTTTGGCCGGCCGCGGGCGCGAACTGGTGCGGCTCGTCCACGAGCGGCACATCATGGGCCGCCTGCTGGCCAGCACCTTGCTCATCGCCTTGAACTGGCTGACCTACATCTACGCCGTTTCGTCGGGCCAGGTGCTGGAAGCCAGCCTGGGCTACTTCATCACGCCCTTGGTCAACGTCCTGCTGGGCTGCCTGGTGCTGCACGAACGCCTCCGCCGGCTGCAATTGGCCGGCCTGGCGATCGCCGCCGCCGGCGTGCTGGCGATGATCGTGTTGGGGGGCGGAGTGCCCTGGATTGCCCTGGCGCTGGCCGGAACTTTTTCCTTGTACGGGCTGGCCCGCAAGACGCTGCCGGTCGACGGACTATTGGCCCTGGCCATGGAGACGCTGCTCTTGTTGCCGGCGGCGGCCGGCTACATCGCCTACGATCACCTGCTGGCCCAGGGCGCATGGGGCCGATTCGGGCTAAAGACCGATTTGCTCCTGGCCCTGAGTGGGCCGGTGACGGCGCTGCCGCTGTTGTGTTTTGGCGCGGCGGCCCGGCGGCTGAAGATGACGACGCTCGGTTTCTTGCAATATTTGGCACCGACGATTCAGTTGATCTTGGCCGTGCTGCTGTTCGGCGAAGCGTTCACGCTGATCCAGATGGCCGGTTTCGGCTGTGCCTGGCTGGCCGTGGCAATTTATACGGCCGACTCGCTGATCCTGCTGCACAAGCACCACAGCCAGGCGGAAGAACTCGCCGCCGAACCGGCAGCCGAGCCGAGTTAGGCGTCGCCACCGTATGCCCTAGCGAGCCGTGGGGTTTATCCCCACGGTGTAATGCCGCAGCGTCAAATCGCGCGGTGTGGAATGGGATTGCATTCGCATTGGGTAGCGTGGCGTCGTTGCAGATCACAAGTTCGTACACCGCGGGGATAAACCGCGGCTCGCTAGGAAGGCCGCACGACTTGCCCTACGCCAAGATCGGCTTGACCACTTCACCGCTGACGTCGGTCAGGCGGAAGTCGCGGCCCTGAAAACGATAGGTCAGCTTCAGGTGGTCGATGCCCAAAAGATAAAGCATCGTGGCGTGAACGTCGTGGACCGAGACCACGTTGTCGACCGCGTGATAGCCGAATTCGTCGGTCGCGCCGTAGCTGAAGCCCGGCTTGATGCCGCCGCCGGCGAACCACATGGTGAAGCCGGCGATGTGATGGTCGCGGCCATCCCCCTGAGCCATCGGCGTGCGGCCGAACTCGCTGCCGAACACGATCAGCGTGTCGTCGAGCATGCCCCGCTGCTTGAGATCGGAAACCAGCGCCGCCGACGCCGCGATCGACTTCGGCCGCGGTGCCGGCGGAATGGACCTTGACCGAGCCGTGATGATCCCAATCGCGGTGGTAAAGTTGGATGAAGCGCACGCCGCGCTCGGCCAGCCGCCGGGCCAACAGGCAGTTGGCTGGCGAACGTGCCGTCGCCCCCCTTGGTGCCGTACAGATCCAGCACGTGCTGCGGCTCGTCGTGAACGTCCATCAGGCCGGGCACGCTCGACTGCATGCGAAACGCCATTTCGTACTGGCTGATGCGCGTGGCGATCTCGGGATCGTCGACCGACGCGTTCTCGATGTCGGTTGAGCTTTTGCACGGCGTCGACCACGTCCCGCTGCCGCTCGACGTCGACCCCCTTGGGGTTGCCGACGTACAGCACGGGATCGCCCGTGCTGCGGAACTCGACTCCCTGAAACTGGCTGGGCAGAAAACCGGAATGCCATTGCCGGGCCGCGATCGGCTGCGCTTGCCCGAACTTGCCGGTCGAGACCATGACGACGAAGCCCGGGCAGCTCTTCCGTTTCGCTTCCCAATCCATATAGCAGCCAAGAGCCGGCGGCCGGGCGGCCGGCGATCATCGAGCCGGTGTTCATGAACGTGTGGGCCGGATCGTGATTGATCGCCTCGGTGTGCAGCGAGCGGACGATGCACATTTCGTCGGCGACTTGCTCGCCGAAGAGCGGAAAGATGCTGCTGATCTCTTGGCCCGCTCTGGCCGTACTTCTTGAACGGATGCTGCGGCGCGAAGCAATTGAGCTTCTGCCCCTGAATCTGGGCGATCTGCTGGCCCTTGGTGATCGACTCGGGCATCGGCTGGCCGTGCAACTCGGCCAGCTTGGGCTTGTGGTCGAACGTCTCCAGGTGCGACATCCCGCCGGCCATGTACAGCCAGATCACTCGTTTGGCCTTGCGGCATGAAGTGCCGCGGGTTGACCACCCCGGTCCAGCGACCGGCCGCCGGACCGGCCGCGGCGGCGTCGGTGGCCGCCGCGCGGGCGAAGCTGGCCGGATTGAGCAGAGCCGACAAGGCCAGCGGCCCCAGCGGCGCGGGCCCCGCGTCCCAGATAATGCCCGGCGTGGTGAGTTGCCCGGGAGACTCGAAGAAAGCTGCATGGCAATCAATTCCGTCGTCGACGGTGGCGTGCAGATTGAGAATCGCTCGGGCGACCGCTGTCCAGGCGGCCAGTTCGGCCGGGTCGAGATCGCGAAGCGCCGGGGCCGGGCTCCGACCGAGAGCAATTCGGTCGCGGCAGCGGGCCATCTTGCTTGTAATGGGCTTGCTGCCTGGCCAGCAGTTCGCCGCAGGGTTTCGCTTTCTGCAGGGTCGCATGCCGGCGCACAGCGCCCGGCGAATGGCGCATGATCCAGCCTTTCGGCCGGCGGAGCCGCCCTTGGCGGACGATCAGCTCGGCAAACACGCGGGCCGCTTCGACATAGGTCGGATCGTTGAGCAGCACGAGCGCTTGCAAGGGCGTGTTCGAGCGCGGCCGGTCGGCCGTGCATTCCTCGCGGCTGGGGGCATCGAAGGCCAGCAGGCTGGGGTGCAGATACTGACGCTGCCAATGCGTGTACAGGCCGCGGCGATACAGATCGTCGCCGGAGCCGTTCTGCCATTCGCGCGTCCGGAAAATTCAGATAGGCCCAATAACCGCGGCGGCTGATACGGCTTGACGCTGGGGCCGCCCAACCGCTCGACCAGCAGGCCGCTGATCGCAGAGGGCATTGTCGCGAACCATCTCGGCATCCAGGCGGAACCGCGATTGCCGCGCCAGACAGCGGTTGTAGGGGTCCTTTTCTTTGCCGTCGGCATTGACCAGCGACGACTGCCGATAGGTGCCGGACATGACCAGAGACTTGATCGTTGCTTGATGTCCCAACCGCTGTCGACCAGATCGGCGGCCAGCCAATCGAGCAGCCTGGGGTTCGAGGGCCACTGGCCCTGCGCGCCCAGGTCGTCGAGCTTGCTGGATAATCCGGCGCCGAAGCAGATTTTCCACAGCCGGTTGGCCAGCACCCGGGCCGGCAGCGGATTGTCGGCGCGACATCAGCCACTGGGCCAGATCGAGCCGAGTGAGCCGGCCCTCTTTGGCCGCCGGTTGCGGCAGGAAGGCCGGCATGCCGGGCTGCACTTCCTCGCCCGAATCGTCCATCCAATTGCCGCGGGCAACACCCGAATCATCCGCGGCGCGACGACAATGGTGGCCAACGACGTCGGCACCTGTTTAGTCAGTTCGTCGCGTGCTTTCTTGGCCGCCGCCAGTTTCTGCCGCACTGGCTCCAGGAGCGGCGCGATCGAGCGGTAATGGCCGGCGAGGGTTTGCTGCTGCTCGGCCGTTCGCTGCGCGGGATCGATTGCCACGATCGCGGTGATAGCCGGCGGCAGGCCCGAACCGACCCGCACGGGCTTGGCGGCCGTGGTCGCCGCCAGACGAAAACGGCCGATGGCGTGGGCGCTGCCGTAGTTTTGGTCGAGCGTGAAGGAGAGCGTCGAGCCGCCGGCTGCGCCGAGCGGTTCTTTGACTTCGAAGATGGCCAGGTGCCCCTTGCCGGCCGCGGGCAGGATTGCCCAACCGGTGCCCGGATTGTTGTCGATCGCCGCGGCCACATCGAATCCGCCTTGCGAGTGGTCGGCCGACGCATTCTCGAGCACTGCCGGCTTGGCTGGCTGGAGCGGGTCATTCTTGGGCGCGGCCGTGACACGCAGCTCGCTGAGCACGAAGTTGCCGTTGTCGGCCCGGCCCGGCCCTTGCGCGGGCAGGTTCGGATCGGCGAGCACTTCCAGGCGGATGGCGGTGATGCCGGCCAGATCGGTGTCGGCGGCGACGGTGTAGGTATCGGCCGTGACGACTTTCTTTTCGCCGACCAACAGCGAGGCGTCGTCGAGCGTCTTGAGCGTGGCGCCTTCCTTCGACGTGGCGCTGGTGGGCCGCAGCACGGTCCAATCGCCCGATCCACTGGCGAGCGAGCGTTCCCACTGGGCTTGGGCCTGTTCCAGTTCGGGGGTGGATACGGCAAGCTGCACGTCGAGCGAGGCGATTTCGCCGTTCAAGCGGGCCAGTTCGGCGGCCTGATCGGGCGTGGGAATCTGGATCGCGGGGCTGAAATCATCGCCGCCATACAGTCCCTTTTCCTGGATGTCGGCAAAGAACGCCTCGAAGCGGTAAAAGTCCTTGGTCGTCATCGGATCGAATTTGTGGTCGTGGCATTCGGCGCAGCCCAGGGTCAGGCCGAGCCAGGTGCCGCTGGCGTTGCGGACGCGCTCGGCGATGTACTTGGCCAGGTACTCCTTGGGCTGCACGCCCCCTTCCTCGCTCATCATTCCCAGCCGGTTGTAGCCCGCGGCGATTTTGTTCTCCAGCGTGGCGTCGGGCAGCAGATCGCCGGCCAATTGTTCGATCGTGAAGTGGTCGAAGCGCTGATTGTCGTTGAACGCCCGAATCACGTACTCGCGAAACGGAAACACGCTGACCGGCTGATCGCCATGATAGCCCACGCTATCGGCGTAGCGCACCAGGTCGAGCCACCACATGGCCATCCGCTCGCCATAGCGGGGCGAAGCCAAGAGCTCGTCGACCAGCCGCTCGTAACTCGCATCGCTGGGGTCGGCCGCCAGGCGGGCGACTTGCTCCGGCGTGGGGGGTAAACCGGTCAAGTCGAAAGCCAGCCGCCGGGCCAAGGTGACCGGATCGGCCGGTGGAGAGGCCTTCAGGCCGTGCGCGGCCAGATCAGCAAGAATAAAGCGATCGATCGGATTCTTGACGGCCGGCTCACCGGCAGGCGGCCGCCGCTCGATCGGCAAGAAGGACCAATGCCCTTGGTACTCGGCGCCGGCGGCGATCCACTGTTTGAGCTGCGCAACTTGCGGGCAGCGTCGAGCTGTTTGTTCGAATCGGGCGGGGGCATCCGCTCTTCGTCATCGCCCGACGTGATGCGACGGACCAGTTCGCTCGCGGCGGTGTTGCCGGCCACGATCGCCACGGCGCCGGATTCCAGCTTGGCCGTCGCGTCGGCCGCGCGATCGAGCCTGAGTCCGGCCTCGCGCTTGCGAGCGTCCGGTCCATGGCAGGCAAAACAATTCTCCGACAGGATCGGGCGAATGTCGCGATTGAATTCGACGGCCGGTTCGGCCGCCGGCGTTATTCCCGGGAAAATCGCGATGCCGGGCAAGAGCATAGTACCTGCGAAGAGCACAAAGCTCCGCATTGCTGCGAGCAGCGATCGATCGCCTTGCGTCCTACGTCCGCTGTGGAGCATCGTTCTTTCCCCGGCCCAGTGAAACCATCCGCCGGCACGCCGCCGGCCTCCAAGCTCATCTTAATGACTACGCAAGGTCGCCTGCAAACATAAACGGACGAACCGTAAAATCGCGGCCTTGACCGCTTTGCGCCGCGAGCCCTATACTCCCGGTTTGGCCGCGGCTTGCGGATTCCCATGTCGCGGCAGGCCATTGCACCCGCGCAGGCTTGCCGAACCGGGCCCGTGCCGCCGCTTCGATCAGCGCCCTACCTCCCACCGCGAGCGACGGATCGTATGAAAACCGAGCGACGTCACAAACTGGAAACCAACGAGCTGGCCGACTCGCTCGCGCATTGGGTCGAGTCGGTCAAGCCCTATGTGCGGACGATCATGGGGCTGCTGATCGCCGCGGTGGTCTTGGCGTTCGCCTATGCCTTTGTCAGCCGGCATTCGGCGGCCAAGGCCCGAGAAGGCTGGGACGAATACTTTCAGGCCTTCAACCAGTTCAGTCGCGACAAGTTCGAGGATGTCGCGGACAAATATCCGGGCACGCCGGCTGCCTGGTGGTCCAAGACCGTGGTCGGCGATATGAATCTGAACGAGGGCACGAACTTGCTGTACAGCGACAAGCCGCTGGGCCGCGACAAATTGCACTCCGCCGTCGGCGACTACGAATCGGTGCTGAAAGACGCGACGGAATCGGCCGTGCTGCAGCGCGCAACGTTCGGCCTGGCCCGGGCGCACGAGCGCTGGGCGAATTGAAAGAGGCTCGCGAAGCCTATTCGAACCTCGTCGCCAGGTGGCCGACGAGCGCCCTGGAAGAAGCGGCCCGGGCGCGTGTCAAAGACCTCGACCGCCCCGAAACCAAGCAGTTCTACGACTGGTTCGACAAGCAGAATCCCGGCAAATCGATGCTCGGCACCCCGGGCAAACCGGGCGAAAAACCGGCGTTCAATCTCGATACACTCGATCCGCATTCCAAGTCGCTGTTCCCCGATGACCATAATCACGACGGGCACACGCATGACGGGCACGCCCACCCGGACCTGCCCGATATGCCCGCCGATGACGCCCCGGCGGACGACGGCGGCTCGGCGGACGAGCCAGCCGCCCAAGGCGAACCTTCGACCGGGGCGGCGGAGCCAAACGCGACCGACAAAGCCAAACCGCAGCCGGCTGTCGAAAAGTAGTTACGAGCGCCGGAAGTACAACACCCGCTATGTTGCCCGGCGTGCCCCCCTTGTCGGGCGCACCTTCGTGCCGAGCGGTAAGAAAAACTCGCATGTCCGCCGACGAGCTCTCGCGCGAGCCGACCGAACTGGTCGTGCCCGAAGATCAGCAAGGGGCCCGGCTGGATGTCTTCCTGGCCGCGCGGTTTCCCACGTATAGCCGCGTTCACCTGCGCAAGGTGATCAACGCCGCCGGCGTCAAAGTCGAGGGCCGGCGGCGCAAGGCGGCGCATCGGCTGCGGGCGGGCGAGCGGATCAGCATCGTGCTGCCCGAGTTGCCGCGCGAGGGCCCGATTCCCGAAGACATCCCGCTGGACGTCCTCTACGAGGACGACGAGATCGCGGCGATCAACAAGCCGCCCGGCATGGTCGTTCATCCCGGCACGGGCCATTGGTCGGGCACGCTGACCAGCGCCGCTGGCGTTTCACTTCGAAAATCTGAGCACGGCCGGCGGCGCCGTGCGGCCGGGCATCGTGCATCGCCTCGACCGCGACACCAGCGGCGTGATGGTCGTGGCCAAGAACGACCAGTGCGCACATGCTGCTGGCCGAACAGTTCGAGCAGCGGACGATCGAAAAAGAATATTTCGCCATCGTGGTGGGCGTGCCGCGATCGCGCCCGGGACGTGATCGAAGCAGCCCATCGGCCCGCACCCCTATCACCGCGAGAAAATGGCCATCCGCCGCGATCATCCGGCCAGTCGCGACGGCGCAGACCTTTTATGAAGTGATCGAGCGGTTCGACGGGTTCGCGGCCCTGAAAGTGTTGCCCAAGACCGGCCGCACGCATCAGATCCGGCTGCACCTGAGCCACATCGGCTGCCCGGTGCTGTGCGACCGGCTGTACGGCGGCCGCTCGCAGATCACGCGCGGCGAGTTATGCGGCGGCCCGGCCGACACCGAAGTGCTGCTCGATCGCCAGGCTTTGCACGCCCGGCGGCTGAAA
The DNA here is from genome assembly GCA_963699445.1 of uncultured Planctomycetia bacterium. Classification (GTDB taxonomy): domain Bacteria; phylum Planctomycetota; class Planctomycetia; order Pirellulales; family PALSA-1355; genus CAWCAX01. Next base: position 379,475 of record CAVOTX010000002.1, on the reverse strand, counting down.
ATCAATTCGCCGCGGACCGGCGAGCCGTTGGAATTCATCGCGCCGATACCCGCCGATCTCGAGCGGGTGCTCATGGCATTGCGCGGCAAATAGCCGGCGGTCAATGACCGCCGGGAGAAATCAAACTCGACGCCGAATTCGCACAAAACGGGAAGCGCCGTTCCCCGCCGGCGCTCTCGTCGCCGGCGGTCATTGACCGCCGGCTATCGTCGGCGATAGCGTGCTACCGCACGTCGGGTTTGCGCGGCTCGTCGGCGGGCGTGAGGCCGAACAGGAAGTGCATCAGGTCGCGCGTGCCGAGTGTGCGCGGACTGGCGAACAACTCGCCGGCCGAATAGCCGGCCGCCGTGCCCTGATTGAGCGCGACGGCCCGCACGCGTTCGAAAACGTGGTCTTTGGCGGGCGGAAACTGTGTGGCGTAACAGCGGATGGCGGCCAGCTTGGCTTCGATCGTCTCGCCGATGTCGACCACCAGATGCCCGGCCGCCGGCGGCAGCCCCAGCGAGGCGAAGGCCAGCGTGTAATAAAGCTGCGTCGAGACCGTGTGTACCGGCAGATGGTCGAAATACTCGTCCCACTTGGTCAGCCGGGCATAGAACACCGCGGCATCGGTGATCTGCATGGCCTGCCAATGGTCGGGCGAAGCCAGTGGCGTCTTTTCGCCAAAGCCCAGCACCAGTTTGGGCCGATATTTGCGCAGCTCTTTGCCCAACGCCACGCGGGCCTCGAACGTATCGAATAGCCGGCGGTTCGGCAGATCGAGGTTGACGCGCAGGTGAACGCCCAGCGCTTCGGCCGCCCGGCGGGCTTCGTCCAGTCGCACCGCCGGACCGGGCGATCCGGGCGTCGGCTCGCCGTCGGTCAGGTCGATGATGCCGACGCGATAACCCTGCCGGACCAGCTTGGCCAAAGTGCCGCCGCAGGCGATTTCGACGTCGTCCGGATGCGCGCCGACCGCGACGACATCGAGCTGCGGATAATCGGTCATAGGCAGCCGTCCGAGAGGAGCGTCCAAAGGCGGGCGTCCAAAAAATAATTTCCGGCTATTTCGCGCCGGCCGAATGGGTTTGCGGTTTCTCCACCGCCAGCAGGAACGTGGGATTGAGCGCTTCGAACCGCATGCGTTCGAGCTGGTACGTGCCGCGGGCGAGGTTGATCATCCAAATCCTCACGTTGTCGACCTGCTGCTGCAGCGATTCGTGCACGGCGGTGAAGTTTTCGATGTCGGCCACGTTGGCCACCAGCCGGCCGCCGGGCCGCAGCCGCTGCCAGGCCAATTCGACGATCCGGCTGATCTCGCGCCCGGTGCCGCCGACGAACACCGCGTCCGGATCGGGGAGCGGCACCCAGGCGTCGGGCGCCCGGCCTAACACCGGCACCAGATTGCGCACGCCGAAGCGCTCGGCATTGGCCTGAATCAGCGCGTGATCGTCGGCGTCCATCTCGATGGCATAGGTCGTGCCGGCGGCCGCGATTTGGGCCGCTTCGATCGACACCGATCCGCTGCCGGCGCCGATGTCCCAGACGGTGCTGGCCGGTCCCAGGTCCATTTGAGCCAAGGCCATGGCCCGAACCTCGGCAGGCGTCAGCAGTCCGTGCTTGGGTTTGGTTTGCAGGAAGGCTTCGTCCGGATTGCCGAACAGCCGCCGGCCGATCGACTCGCTGGGCCGGTCGGGCACGTTCGGCTTGCGGATCAAGATCATGACGTTGAGCGCGGAGAATTGGTCGGCCGCGATGTCGGCCAATTCACCCTGGGTAACGCGTTCGTCCGGCGAACCGAGGTTTTCGCAAACATAGGCCGAGAAGTAATCGATCCGCCGGGCCAAGAGCGCCGCGGCAACGGCCGCGGGCGGATGCTGCTGGCTGGTGAACAGGCCGACTTTGGTGGCGCCTCGAATGCGCTCCAGGACCTGGTCGAGCGAATGGTTGGCCAGGTTCGTCAAGAAAGCGTCTTCCCAGCTTTCTTTCACGCGGGCAAAAGCCAATTGCATGCTGCTGACGTGCGGCACGACCTCAAAATGGTCTTTGCCGAGCTTGTCGCAGAGGTAGCGGGCAACGCCGTAGAACAGCGGGTCGCCCGAAGCCAGCACCACCGCGCGGCGGTTGCCGGCCGCCGCCAGCCGGGCCACGGCCTCATCGAGATTGTTGCCCAGCGTGAGCCGCTCGGCCCGGCCGGCGGGCACGCGGGCCAACGTCGGTTCGGCACCGATCAGCAGATCGGCGCTGTCGATCAATTGCCGCCCGGCGGACGTGAGGCCGTCCAGTCCGTCGTCGCCGATGCCGATGATATGAATCTTACTGGTCGCCGCCAACGCATTGGCTCCTGGTCCCGGATTGGGGATCAGCCCGAATTCTAAAGCATCGGCGTGCCCAGTTAAAGGCAAGTATCAGGCGGTGGTGCCAGGAGGGCGGCATTTCGGGGGCGCGGATGGATTGATTGACTTTTCTGCCGGGCGCGTGGTACAGTCGTTGCCGTTGATACCGTGGCCAGTGTCCCCCGGCTTTTCTGCGAGCCGCCTGGCGGACATCCCGACGTGCTCCTGAGTACAAAGTGTGGCGGCTGGGCGCTAGAGTTTTGCCCGCGGTTTCTGCGCCCCCGCGAAGCGTGCGGCAAGCTTGGAAATCGGAATGTTCCGTAACGATTCGGAGCCGGCTTGATGATGTTGCGCGCGAGGATCCCCGGCTGGACAATTCTGCTTGCCGCCGGTTGTCTGCTGACAGGTTGCACCAAGCCGGATCCTTGGGGCCGGGTTGCGCTGAAGGGCAACGTGACGATTCCCGACGTTGGCAATCCCGACGACGTGAACGGCACGCTGACGATCGTGCCGGCGGTCGGTAACCGGGGTCCGTCGGCGGTCGCGGCGATCAAGGCCGGCAAGTACGAGTTCACTCCGGCCACCGGGCCGGTCTCCGGCGCCTGCCAGGCGATCGTGTCGATTTTCGAGCCGGGGTCGTTGGAACCGGGTGCCAAACCGGGCGATCCGCCGCATCGCGCCAAGCCCATGCCCGGCCCCCCGGGAACCAAGCCGCGTTCGCTGTACTTGCCCGAAAAGAAGAAGGCGATTGAAGTGCCCGCCGAGAAGATGGCACAACTGGACTTGAACTTTTGAGTTGTCCGGCGATTGCGAGAATGGTGCTTCCCGAAGGCGCTGTCCTGTAAAGGGTCGCGATGATGCGCAAGACGAGAGGTCGGGGCTTCACCTTGGTCGAGCTGCTGGTGGTGATTGCGATCATCGGCATCCTGGTGGCGATGTTGCTGCCGGCCGTGCAGGCCGCGCGCGAAGCGGCAAGGCGGATCAATTGCGGCAACAACCTCAAGCAGCTGGGGCTGGCGTGTCAGTCTTACCACGATTCCTACCACGCCCTGCCGATCGGCAGCTTGCCCGGAGCCGCGCCGAACCAAACCGCGAGCCCACAGTATTGGTTATGGCGAGCGGGGCTGTTCCCTTATATCGAAGAGAATAACGTCTACACCCTGATCAGCTATAGCACTGATTGCTTCAGTTGGAGCGTAAGCTTGTCGGCGAATAATTTTTCGGCCAGCCCAATCAACAAGTGCATCGCGCCCATGATTTGCCCGAGCGATCCGAACTCTCTCCAAATCTGGTATCAAGCGGCCTACGGACAATTCTCCACGTCGAGCTATTTCGGCAATGAAGGCACGTTGGAGCACGGATCGCCATCGCCCCCGAACCCGACGGGCGCACCACCCTATAACGGGGTCATCTTTTGGGGCAGCTCCGTACGTTTTGCCGACATTGTCGATGGCCTGTCCAACACCCTGCTGATCGGCGAACGACCGGCGCCGATCGATCAGTATTGGGGCTGGACCATCTGCGGATATGGAGATGGCGATGGCACGGGGGACGGCATGCTGACAAGCGCTGGCTTTGTCCAGGGGTACGCGAATTCGGTCAACGACGCGGACACGCTGCATTACTGGAGCAACCATTCGGGCGGCGCACAGTTCGTCTTCGTCGACGGGTCGGTGCATTTCTTGGATTATGCGATCGACGCCAATTTGTTTAACAGCATCGCCACGAGGAACGGCCGAGAACAAGTCGACCAGGCCCAATTCTGACTTGTTGAAGGCCTGCATGATGCGAACGAGGCGAGGCGGCTTCACATTGATCGAATTGCTGGTGGTCATTGCGATCGTCGGCATCCTGGTGGCGCTATTGCTGCCGGCCGTGCAGGCCGCCCGTGAAGCGGCGCGGCGAATCCATTGTGCCAACAATCTCAAGCAGTGGGCGCTGGCGGCCCAGGGCTACTACGACACGAACAAAGTTCTGCCCATGGGCGACATGCCCAGCCCCGTGGGATGGATGTGGAAAGCGACGCTGCTGCCCTGGATCGAAGAACAGAACGTGTACAACCTGATCCCTTGGTCGTGCGGGGGCGATTGCTCCGATTGCATCGCGGGCCTGACCGATGCCGGCAATCCGGCCGGAAAACTAATCAGCGCCACGTTCTGCCCCAGCGACCAGGACGGCTTCCAACTGTGGACGGCGACCCCCTACTACAAGGCCAATTCGCCGTCGAGTTATCTGGGCAACTCGGGCACGTCGGCTCCGGGCCAGTCGGGCCCGTTCGACGGCGTTTTGTTCTGGGGCAGCGCCGTGCGTTTGGCCGACGTCCGGGATGGCTTGTCGAACACCTTTCTGACCGGCGAACGGGGCATCGCCGACGACTTGAATTGGGGCTGGAGTCTGTGCGGCGCCGGTTATGACAGTCTTGGTACCGGCGACGGCTTGATGATCACGCAGAACGGCTTCTTTCAGGGATCGTCCGCCACGGATAACGATATCAATCACTATTGGAGTTACCATCCGGGCGGCGGACAATTCGCTCTGCTCGATGGCTCCGTGCAGTTTTTGCCCTACATTATCGATTTCAACGTCTTTAAGGCTTTCGGCACGAAGGCCGGCCAGGAGCAAGTCGACCAGCAGGGATTCTGAGGACGCTGATCCAATACGATTTTTTCTTGACCCTGTCGCGAACCGGATGGTAGATTTGGCTTGGCCGGAATTGCAGGCTGTGGCGGTTGCTATCTGCTAAGCGTTTGACGGTTCACGCAAGCACGGTCCTTCAAGCCTGATATGGACTTAAGTTCCGTTGGGCTCGCGGTGTTGGCGGCGGTCGCGATCTCGAAGAGGACACTGAAGATGCGCGCAGGCAAGCGAAGCGGCTTCACGTTGGTCGAGTTGATGGTGGTAATTGCCATCATCGGCCTCTTGGTGGCGCTGCTGCTGCCCGCCATTCAAGCCGCGCGGGAATCTGCCCGGCGCATGCAATGCGGCAACAACCTCAAGCAGTGGGGCCTGGCGGTTCACAGCTATCATGACAGCTACAAGTGCATGCCGATGGGCAGCGTGCCCAACATGTGGTGGCTGTGGAGAGCGGCCCTGCTCCCCTATGTCGAAGAAAGCAACGTCTATTACCTGATCAATTACGCCTATCCGGGCAATTGCTTTTCATACAATTCCAGTCAATCGGCAAATAACTACTTGGGGACGCCGTGCAACAAGTTTGTCATGCCTGCGGTCTGCCCCAGCGATGTCAATTCGTTGCAGATCTATCTCGATGGAACCGGGCCTTACGCGGTCTCGAACTATTTCGGCAATGAGGGCACGTTTCAAGCCCCCTCGTTCACGCCCGCCCTTTATAACGGTATCCTGTTCTACGGCAGTGCCGTACGATTCAAGGACGTTGCCGATGGCACGTCGGGTACTCTGCTGGCCGGCGAACGCGGAACGCCCACGGACCAATATTGGGGTTGGACCGTGTGTGGGTATGGCAACGGCGATTCCACCGGAGACGCCTTACTGACCAGCTTTGGCTTTGCCCAGGGGACAGCCGTCGGAGACACCGACGATTACCACTACTGGAGCTACCATACGGGGGGCGCACAGTTCGTTTTTGTCGATGCCTCGGTGCATTTCATGGATTATGCCGTCGATGCCAACGTGTTCAATGCGCTGGCGACGCGGGCCGGTGGGGAAATCGTCGACAAGAATCAATATTAAAATTTCTCCTGCGGCTCCTGGCCCTGGGCTGGGCGATTCCCGGCAGGCGACGAAAATGCTCCCGAGTGCTCGGACCATGCAGTCGATGCGTCGCCGGGGCTTCACTTTGGTCGAGTTGCTGGTGGTGATCGCCATCATCGGCATTCTGATCGGGCTGTTGCTGCCCGCCATTCAGGCCGTGCGCGAGATCGGCCCGGCGCATGCAGTGCGGCAACAACCTGAAGCAGTGGGCGCTGGCGACGCAAATGTATCACGACGCGCGCAAGCATCTGCCCATGGGAAGCACGATCGATAATTGGTTATGGCGACCATTCCTGTTTCCCTATCTCGAGGAGCGCGAACTACCAATACTATGTGAATCGCATCGGAAACTACGACGGCTTCATGATCAATTCCGCCTTCTGCCCCAGCGATCCCAATTCGTACCAGCTCTACGGAGGGACGTTCTCGTTGTCGAATTATTTTGGCAACGAAGGCACCAACCCTTATCCCAATCCGGGCGGCGGTCCGGTGGCCCCGTACGACGGCGTCATCTTCATGGGTGGCGTGGTGCGTTTCGCGATCATTACCGATGGCTTGTCGAAAACCCTGCTGATGGGTGAGCGGGGCATTCCCGACGACCAATACTGGGGTTGGCTGGTTTGGGGCACCGGGGACCCGGGCATTCTGGACGGCACCGGCGACGCCATGCTGCCAACCAAGAACGGCTTGGCCCCAGGCAGTTCGAAATCGCCGGCCGACGCGGACGTCGAGCATTACTGGAGTTACCACCCCGGCGGCGCTCAGTTCGCCATGGTTGACGGCTCCGTGCAGTTGCTCACGTATGACACCGATTTCACGGTCTTCACGGCACTGGGCACACGGGCGGGCCAGGAAGTGTTCGATGAGAGCCAGTTCTGATTCGGCCGCCGGGCCGGAGGGACGCCGTAGCGGCGCTGGTCCGCCGGCTGCCGCCGACGAATCAGGAAATCAGTTTTTTCATCTCCCGCACGGCTTGCTCGAAGCCGACCATGATCGCCCGGGCGACGATGCTGTGGCCGATGTTCAGTTCGAGCATGCCTGCGAATTGCCGCGATCGGCTTGACGTTGCGGTAGGTCAGGCCGTGGCCGGCGTGCAGTGTCATGCCCGCCGGCGACCACGCTGGCCCCGGCGTTGGATCGTGTCGAGCTCCTGTTCTGGGCCTTTGCCGGTCGCCGCGGCGGCATATTCGCCGGTGTGCAACTCGACGGCATCGGCGCCGAACCGGCGGCGATGTCGATCGCGCTCGGGTCGGGATCGAGAAACAAGCTGACCGAATTCCGGCGTCTTGCAGCCGGCGGACGGCATCGGCCACCCGGCTCGCTGCCCGCGCAGGTCCAAGCCGCCTTCGGTGGTGACTTCTTCGCGTTTTTCCGGCACCAGCGTGGCCTGGTCGGGCCGGGTCTCGCAGGCGATCTCGACCACCTCGGCATTGCAAGCCAATTCGAAGTTGAGCTTGACCGTGACCGTCTGGCGGAGGATGCGCAGGTCGCGATCGGAGATATGGCGCCGATCCTCGCGCAGGTGCAGCGTGATGCCGTCGGCGCCGCCCAGTTGGGCCAGCGTGGCGGCCCACACCGGGTCGGGTTCGTTGGTCCGCCGAGCCTGCCGCACGGTTGCCACGTGATCGATGTTCACTCCGAGTTCGACCATCTCAATGCGCTCGCTGGGGGTTGGAAATGGCGTTTGCGGGGGTCACGATGCGTCGAGCAAGATCGCCGCCGTCGGGGCAGCACGCCGGGGTCAATTGCTTCGGCTCGGAGCTTACTCTTTGCGTTGCGGCCCGCCGTCCTGGGCGGGGGGCCATAGGGGGCCTGGCTTGCGGTTTCGGCACGAGACCTGTCAACATAGCACGTTGTGCGATTCAAGGCGCCTTCTGCGCGCAGCAACCAGTCTTCGAGAAGAACGTGCTCCACCAGCGGTGCCCGCAGCATCGCCGACCGCGAGGGCATGAGCGCCGTCAGCCAGGGACGCTTGACCGTGCGGCGAGATGGCCCGCATGCCCAGCGAATTGAGCGAGCGGCCGCTCATCTGCGCGGTGACGTTGTCGCGCAGCCGCTGGAAAGTGGCCGGAATCAGGTTCGGGTCGGGCCCCACGTGAATCACGGTCCGTACGCCCGAGGCCAGCGTTTCGTAGACGGCATCCCACAGCCGCTGGGGATGGTCGATCCAGCGACAGAGAATATCGCGGGCGTTGAAGTCGTTGTAGCTCAATTTGCCGGTCACCAGCGACAACAGCGGCGGCACCGGTTTCAGGAAGCCGCCGGGCAGCGTCTGCATCATCACGGCCACGCGGTTGGGCATGTTGCGCTGCCAGACGATCGGCGTGTGCATCGGCGGCCACTGCTCTTTGTTCTTCCGCAGATAAACCCGGGCCGGAAACGCGTCGTGCATGGCCGCGGCGAACCGGTCGAGCGTATCGCCCTGGCCGAGCAGCAGGACGGTATTCGGGGCCAGAATCGACGACATGCCGATCACCCCTTTGCCGGTCAGGTTGATTTCCAGGCACAGCCGCTGCACCTGGTCGATGTCCAACAGCGGGCCGCGGGAAAACAGCACGCCCAGCGTGACGCCTGCGGTCAGCGCCACGGCGTCGGCCGCCACCGAGAGCGGCAGCCGCAGCGCATCCTGCATGGCAAACAGGCCGCTGGCGACCACCGCCGTCAGCTCGCCCAGGCTGTAGCCGTAGGCCAGCTTGGCGCGCGAGTAGGGAACGTCGAAAAACTGCTCGAGCAGTTTGATCTGGGCCAGTTCGACGGCCACGACCAGCGCGATCGCTTCGTCGTAGCTGGCCAGCGTCGTTTCCTCCCGCCGGCGGACTCGGTCGACGAGGTCGACCCGGCGGCAAACCACGTCGCTGGTCACCGCCGACGCTTCGCTCAAGTGCTCTTCCACGATCGGGCCGTAGGCCGGGTGCGCCAGCAACTCCGGAGTCCGCCCCAGGTTGGTCGTGTTGTAGCCGCGAAAGGCGAACGCCGCCGTGGTCAGCCGATCGGCAAGATGGTTGGCCATGCGGGATGAGGCCCGGGGGTTTGGAACGGGTGGCAAGTCGCTGGATACAGAGGGCCCGATTCCGGCGGGTCACATCTCGGGGGCTTGGGCCCGGGTTTTTCGCCGCCTTGAATCGTCATGCGGGGCCATTGACCCCTACAATGATTTTAGTTCGATCGCGATTGGCCCGCTGCGCGAGTTTTCCGCCGGCCCCAGCAGCCTGTTGAAATATTCAACAGGCTGCGGCATCGCAGGGATGCGATGCCAAAATAACAACGCAAGTTGCTATTTTGCGCTTTCGCGAAGGGCTTTGCCCTGAGCTTGGCGAGGTTGAAAAATGCCACGAGGGCATTTTTCAACGGGCTGCTAGGGCGGCAGCTTGCTGGTCGCTGGCGGGCCGACTACAACCAAAGCAGGCACTCGAACTCTTGGCGCAGCAGCGATGACTTCAGCCACCAACCCCGCCAATTTCGATGGAATGACGGCCGTGGTCACTGGCTCGTCCAGCGGCATCGGCCGGGCGATCGCGGTGCGGCTCGCCCGAGGGGGGGCCGACGTCGTGGTCCACGCCCGGCGAAACCGCGGCGGGGTCGATGCGGTTGCCGGCGAGATTCGATCGTTCGGCCGTCAGGCGCACGTGCTGCTGGCGGATCTGGCCGACAGCACGACCCATGAACCGTTGGTCGAGCAGGCCTGGGCCTGGCGGCAACGGGTTGACATCTGGATCAACAATGCCGGCGCCGACACCCTGACCGGCGACGTGGCCCATTGGACGTTCGAGCAAAAGCTGGCCTGTCTTTGGAAGGTTGACGTCGAGGGAACGATCTTGTTGGGGCGTCTGATCGGCGCCCGCATGCACAAGCGCGGACAAGGTGCGATCGTCAACATCGGCTGGGATCAGGCGGAGCACGGCATGGGCGGAGCGAGCGGCGAGATGTTTGCCGCCATCAAAGGGGCCGTGATGGCGTTCACCAAGAGCCTGGCTCGATCGCTGGCCCCGGCCGTGCGCGTGAACTGCGTGGCGCCAGGTTGGATCAAGACCGCCTGGGGGCAGGAAGCATCGCAATATTGGCAAGAGCGGGCGCAGGAGGAATCGCTGCTCGGCCGCTGGGGCACTCCCGAGGACGTCGCCGAGGCGGTCGCCTTTCTGGCTTCGCCGGCGGCCGGCTTCATCACCGGCCATGTCTTGCCGGTCAACGGCGGACTGGTGCAACAAAAGTGACGCGCGAGCGAATCCATTTCATCACCGGCCGCCTGGCGGAGTTTGCGCTGCTTGCCGAATTGGATGCGCCTGCGCCGCTCGTCGGCTTCGAGTACACGGTGCAAATCCTGCCCATCACCGTGGCCGCACTGATGACCACCGACTGGGTCGCCCGGCGGATCCAGATACCGCCCGGCGCGACGCGCGTGATCTTGCCGGGATATTGCCAGGGGGAATTGGCCGGCCTGGCGCAAACGTCGGCCATTCGTGTCGAGCGCGGGCCGCACGATCTGCGTCGGCTGGGCGAGTTCTTCGGCCACAGCGCGGGGCCGCCGAGCGGCTACGGCGCTTGCGACATCGAAATCCTGGCCGAGATCAATCATGCGCCCAGGCTGGCGCTGGAGGCGATTCTGAGCCAGGCCGCGGATCTGCGGCAAGCGGCGCCGATTGGATCGACCTGGGCTGCGATCCGGGCGAAGCCTGGACCGGCGTGGGGGAACGGTCCGGCGCTGGTCGAGGCGGGCCATCGCGTCTCGATCGACAGCATGAACCCAACGGAAATCGCCGCCGCGGCCCGCTCCGGCGCCGAACTGGTGCTGTCGGTCAATAGTGCCAATCGCCATGCCGCCCCCGACTGGGGTTGCGAAGTGGTGGCCGTGCCGGACGATCCTGGCACTTTGGCCGAGCTCGACGCCACGGTCGAGCAGTTGGCCCTGGCCAAAGTGCCGCTGCGGATCGACCCGATCCTGGAGCCGATCGGTTGTGGATTTGCCGCCAGCCTGGGCCGATACTTGGAAGTCCGCCGCCGCTACCCGGATGCCGAAATGCTGATGGGGATCGGCAACCTGACCGAACTGACCGACGCCGACTCGGCGGCCATCAACGTGCTGCTGTTGGGATTTTGCCAGGAGCAGGGCATCCGCAGCGTGCTCACGACCCAGGTCATCAATTGGGCTCGCTCGAGCGTGCGCGAGTGCGATCTGGCGCGCCGGCTTGTGCATTACGCGGTCGGTCGGCGAGTTCCGCCGAAGCACTTGGAAAGCCGCCTGGTCATGCTCCGCGATCCGGCCGTGCCCGAGTTCGGAGCCGACCAGCTCGACGCTTTGGCCGGTCAGATCCGCGATCACAATTACCGCATCTTTGCCGAGCAAGGGCGGATTCACGCCGTGACGCGCCGGGCTGCACCTGGCAGAGGCCGATCCGTTCTTGCTTTTCCAGCGGATGATCGCGGCGGCCCCCAAGCCGCTCGACGCCAGCCATGCGTTTTATCTCGGCTACGAGATGGCCAAGGCGGCCACGGCGCTCACGCTGGCCAAGGATTATCGTCAGGACGAGGCGCTCGACTGGGGCTTTCTGACCGCGCCGGAGCAACACCATCGCTTGAAAAGGGGCTCGCCGGCAGTGCCGGCCGACGCAGACCGATCCGCGGGCGCAGCCGCAGAGGACGAGCGATGAATACTCGCCCCGCCCCGTCGTCGGTCGCACCGGCGATCGACGATCTGCCGCTTGTCGTGCCGCTTCGAGACGGCCTGGATGTCGAACAGGTCTTCGTGCGGCTGGCGGCCCGCCCTGGGTGCTTGTTTCTGGATAGTGCCCGGCGCGATCCGGTGCTCGGCCGTTATTCGTTCGTCACGGCCGATCCGTTCGCGGCGCTGCAAGTTCCGGCCGACGGATCGGACGCGCTGGGGCTATTGGAGCATCGCCTGGCCGCTTTCCGCGCCCGCGCGTGGCCGGTTTGCCGCCCTTTCAAGGAGGCGCAGCGGGCATCTGGGCGTATGACCTGCATCGGTCGCTGGAGCGGATTGCGCCGGCCCGCTACGACGAGTTTCGCCTGCCGGCCCTGGCGATCGGCCTGTACGATGTGGTGGTGGCGTTCGATCACGTCGAGCGCCGCTCTTGGGTCGTCTCACAGGGATTCCCGGAAGTCGAGCCGGCCGTCGCCGCGCGTGCGCCCGCGAGCGAATCGCCCAGTTCCACAGCTGGCTCGGCGCCCCGCCGCCCGGCCCGGCCAGCGCCGAACCGGCACTGCCCGGCATTGCTGGCGAGCAGTTGCGCCGCAATATCCGGTCGAGGGGCCCGCGGGCCTGACCAGCAACTTCTCGCGCGAAGCGTATCTGGCGGCGGTCGATCGCGCGATCGAGTACATCCGGGCCGGCGACATTTTTCAAGTAAACCTGGCCCAACGGCTATTGTTTCCGGCGGCCGACAGCTCGCCGGCATTGTACTTGCGATTGCGGTCGCGCAATCCGGCGCCGTTTGCCGGCTACTTCGACTTCGGTGCCTTTCAGATTGCCAGCGCGTCTCCCGAACGATTTCTGAAATTGGCGGGGGGCGAAGTCGAGACTCGGCCGATCAAAGGCACTGCGCCAGCGGACGCGCGGCCCCGAGGCCGACTTGTTCGCCGGCGACGAGCTGGAGCAGAGCGAGAAAGACCGCGCCGAAAACGTGATGATCGTCGATTTGCTGCGCAACGATCTGGCCCGCGTCTGCCGCCCGGACAGCGTCCGGGTGACGCAGTTGTGCCGGCTGGAAACGTACGAGCTCGTGCAACATTTGGTCTCGGCCGTGCGCGGCACGCTCGGCGACGGCCAGGGGCCGCTGGATCTGCTGCGGGCGACGTTTCCCGGCGGCTCGATCACCGGTGCGCCGAAGGTCCGCGCGATGGAAATCATCGCCGAGCTCGAGCCGACGGCGCGCGGCGCCTATTGCGGGGCGCTGGGCTACATCGGCTTCGACGGCACGCTCGACAGCAACCTGCTGATCCGCACGATCATTGCCGGCCGCGGCTGGTGGCAGGCGCCGGTCGGCGGCGGCATCGTGGCCCAATCGGTGCCCCAGCGCGAGTATGAAGAAACCTGGCACAAAGCCGCGGGCCTGATCCGGGCATTCCGGTAGAATATGCAAATCAATCGCCGCGGAGCTTGTTGGGCGATCGCGTCCAGCGCCATGCGTCGGGCTGAAGACGGAAGTCCCCCATGATCTTGCTCGTCGACAATTACGACAGCTTCGTCTTCAACCTGGCTCGCTACTTCGAGCGCCTGGGGCAGTCGACGCACGTCGTCCGCAACGATACCATCCACGTCGAGCAGGTCCGCCGCCTGCGGCCCGACGCCATCGTCCTTTCGCCCGGCCCTTGCACGCCGAGCAAGGCTGGGGCCACGCTCGACATCGTGCGGCGAGTTGCACGCCGCCGTGCCGATCTTGGGCATCTGCTTGGGACATCAGGCGATCGGCCAGGCGCTGGGCGGCCGGATCGTGCGCGCTGCGCAGCCGGTCCACGGCCGCAGTTGGCCGATTCACCATGCCGGGCAAGGCCTGTTCGCCGGACTGCCCAATCCGCTCTCGGGTTGCCGGTATCATTCGCTGATCGTCGAGTGCGCGTCGCTGCCGGAGTGCCTGGCAATCACCGGCTGGACCGGCGATGGCACGATCATGGCGATCGAACATCGCGAGCTGCCGGTGGTTGGAATCCAGTTTCATCCGGAATCGATTTTGACCGACTGCGGCTACCCGCTGCTGGCCGCCTTCCTGCGTCGGGCCGGCCTCGCGTTGCCTGATGAATTGCCCGACATGGCCAGCGAACTGGCCGAACCGGTCGAGCCACCGTTTGCGGTTCCCAGCCGGCCCGTCACTTTTTGAAAAGGCGGCAGCCGTGATCTTGGAGGGCATCGTCACGACGGTGAATGCGGATGGCTCGGTGAACGTCTCGCCGATGGGCCCGCAAGTCGATGCGGCGATGCAGCAACTGGTTCTTAAGCCGTTTCGCACCTCAACGACTTACGCCAACCTGAAGCGCACTGGCCAGGGCGTGTTTCATGTGACCGACGATGTGGAACTGCTGGCCCAGGCGGCCGTCGGAACGCCCGATCCACTACCGCCGATGATCCCTGCCGAGGTGGTCGAAGGCTGGATCCTCGCAGGCGCTTGCCGGTGGTACGCTTTGCGGACCGTGGCGATCGACGATTCCCAGGAGCGGACGCGCATCGAGACCCAGGTCGTGGCGCAGGGTCGGTTGCGAGATTTTTTCGGCTTCAACCGCGCGCGGCATGCCGTGCTGGAAGCGGCCATCCTGGCCACCCGCACGGCGATGTTGCCGGCCGACGAAATCTTTGCTCAACTTGAACGGCTGCGGCCGCTGGTCGATAAAACCGGCGGCGCCGCCGAGCAGCGCGCCTGGGCGTTTCTGGAGCGAGTGATTCGCGAGCGCTGCGGGCACCAGGCGCGCACGAAAAATACTTCCGCCCGCAACCCCTCTCCCTCCAGGGAGAGGCTAGGGTAGGGGTCTGCCAGAAGCCGAAGTCATTTTTCGTGCGCTCCCAAGACGAGTTTCAAAGAAAGCCTCATGTCAGAAACCGTGCGAGTTTGGGCGCCCAGCCGATTGCACTTTGGGCTGTTGTCCTTCGGCGGGCATGCCGAGCGCCAGTACGGCGGCGCCGGCGTGATGATCGATGCGCCGGGACTGACGCTCTCGATTCGCCCGGCCGAGCGGCTCTCGGCGTCGGGCCCGCTGGCCGAGCGAGCGCTGGCCTTTGCCCGGCAGTTTGCCCAGCACGGTGAAATGCCGCTCGAGCCAGCGTGTCACATCGACGTCGAAGCGGCGGCGCCCGATCACGCCGGACTGGGAACCGGCACGCAGTTGGCCTTGGCAGTGGCCGCCGGGCTGGATGCGCTGGCCGGCCGCCCAAGCCGCGATGTCACGCGCTGGGCGCGGCTCATGGGCCGGGGCGAACGCTCGGCCGTCGGCACGCACGGCTTTGCGCTGGGCGGACTGCTGGTCGAAGGGGGCAAACGCGAGGGCGATGGGATTTCGCCTCTGGTCAGTCGGATCGAACTGCCCGACGCCTGGCGTTTCGTGCTGCTGATCGATCGCCAGGAGCGCGGGCTTTCCGGCGCCGCCGAGCGGCAGGCCTTTGCCGAACTGCCGCCGGTGCCGGTTGCGGCTACCGCCGAATTGACCCGCGAACTTCTATTGCACCTGTGCCGGGGGCAGCCAGCGGCAATTTCGTCGAATTCGGCGAGAGCTTGTACCGCTACGGTTACCAGGCCGGAATGCTGTTCGCCAAGCGACAGGGCGGGCCCTACGCGGGCCGCCGCGCGACGGAATTGGTCGACTGGATCCGCGGCCAGGGCATTCGGGGCGTGGGGCAAAGTTCCTGGGGGCCCACGATCTTCGCCCTGCTGGCAGACGCCCAGATGCGCCAGCGACTTTTCCGCGCTCGCCCGCCAGCGATTTGCCGATCAACCGCTCGAGGTGATGGTCGCCGCGCCGGTCAACCACGGGTGCGCGTCGAAACTCTGTGAGACCGTGCAGACTTTGAAAGAGGCGAAAAATGCTCAACGTTCGTCCGATCCCAATCTTGCTTCTGATGCTGCTGGTCGCCGGCCTTGCTCCCGGCGCTTGGGCCCAGGCGCTCGGCGAGCCCGACCGGGGCGAGCCGGGGGACGAAATGATCCAAAAATATCTGGCCGCCGAGGCGATCAGGATCGACCAGGGTTACTTGCGCGGGATCGAATCGCTCGACGCCTGGCAGCAAAACCGCGAGCGGCTGAAGCAGGAGTATTTCAGCATGCTCGGCTTGTGGCCCCTGCCCGAGCGCACTCCGCTGGAGGCCAAGATCACCGGCACGCTGGCGGGAGACGGTTTCACGGTTGACATGCTGCACTATCAGAGCCGGCCGCGGCTGTACGTGACGGGCAACCTGTATCGCCCCTCCAAGGTCAAGCCGGGCGAGCGGCTGCCGGCGGTGTTGTACGTGTGCGGACACGCCAATCAAGGACGCGACGGCAACAAGACGGCCCATCAGTCGTTCGGCATTTGGTTTGCCCGACACGGCTACGTCTGCCTGGTGGTCGACACGCTGCAGCTCGGCGAGATTGCCGCTACGCATCACGGCACGTACCGGTTCGACCGTTGGTGGTGGCACTCCCGCGGTTACACGCCGGCCGGCGTCGAATGCTGGAACGGCGTGCGGGGGATCGATTACTTGCAAAGCCGCGACGACGTCGATCCGCAGCGCATCGCGGTGACCGGCATCAGCGGTGGCGGAGCGGCCACGTTCTGGATTGCTGCTGCGGACGAGCGCGTGAAGGTGGCCGTGCCCACCAGCGGGATGGCGGACTTGGAGTCGTACGTCTCGAACCGGGTGATCAACGGCCACTGCGACTGCATGTTCCTGTACAACTCCTACCAGTGGCCCTGGACGCAGATCGCGGCCCTGGTGGCTCCCCGCGCGATGCTGTTCGTCAACAGCGATCACGACGGCATCTTTCCGATGGATGCAAACCGGCGGATCACGAATCGTCTGGAGCAGGTCTACAGCCTGTACGGTGCCGGCGATGTGGTCGACAGCCTGGTAAGCATGGGCGGGCACGCCTATCGGGCCGACATTCGTCAAGGCACTTATCGGTTCATGAACTCGCTGCTCAAGAACGACGCCCGACACGTCGAAGACGGCGAAGTCGACGCCTGGTCGTCCGACAACCGGCAGGCCAAGCCGCCCATTACGCTGGAGCGGCTGCGGGTGTTTCCTTCGGCAGGGGGACATCCCGCAGGACGAGCTCAACACGACGATCGACGATCATTTTGTGCCCGTGGCCAGAGTGACTCCGCCGGCCAAGGGGGAGTTTGACCGTTGGCAGGCGGAACTTTTGGCACAGCTCAAACAACTGCCGCTGCGGGCCTTGCCGGACCGCGTGCCGGCGGCGCGGTTGATTGACGAAAAAGGCAAAACCCTCCATCTGGCCACGGAAGAGGGAATCGAAATCTATCTGGAACAGCTGGCCGGCCCGCCGCTGGCCGCTGCGAAGCGCGTGCTGCTCGTGGTCGGCAGCGATGAAAAACGGGTCGCCGGCGCGACGTGGCCCGGCACTCATGCCGACGACGCGATCTATCTGTGCGAGCCGCGGGGCATCGGGCGCACTGCGCTGGACTGCGCAAGGACCCGCCCAACTACGTGCTGCGGTCGCTGGTGCTGTTGGGACGGACGCTCGACACCGGCGCGTGTGGGACGTCGTCGCCGCCGCGCGGTACTTGGAAAGCCAGTCGCCCGAAAAGGGCCGCATCCAGGTCGTTGGCGAAGGCAATTCGGCCGCCTTGGCCGCCTACGCCGGACTGCTGGAGCCGGAGATTGCCGGCGTGCTCTTGGCCAATCCGCTGTTGACGCATGCCGACGCAAAGGCTCCGCAGTTCTTGAGCGTGCTGCGTGTGTGCGATGTGCCGGAGGTGCTGGGAATGTTGGCCCCCAAGCCGCTCGCCATGGTGACCGGGGAACAGGCCGAGTTGGACCGCGTCAAAGCGATTTACGACGCGGCCGGAGCCGCGGCCGCCCTGACGGTGACGGGCGCGAGTGAGCACAAGCATCAGACTTTGCGGCTGGCCGCCACGCAGATCTCCTGCCGGTTGTGGGCCAATTGCCGCGCGGCCACGTGCGTGAAGCCCCAAGAGCGGACCCGCTCGAGGTAACCGGGCACTTCGTCGGCTAACTCCCAGTTGATGAGTTTGAGCGTCAACAGCATGCCGGCGATCTTGACGGCCGGATGCGTGACGATCTCGCCAACCGTCGTCAGCGTGTAGGCCGGGGCCACGTTCATGTCGGCCATCAGCCAGCGCACTTCGCGGAATTCCCGCCGCCGCACGTCGGCGCCCCGTTTGCGCAAGTGCGTAAACCGCGGATGCGCGAGCACGCCCGGATCGACGTCCGCCGGATCGATGCCGGTGACAAACAAACCACGAGCGAGCAACGCCTGGCTCGCGCTGCCGGGAGCGCAGCCGATCTCGACCACGCGATCGTCGCGCCGGATCGGCAGCCCCGACCAGGCCAGCGCCTCTTCGATCTTGGCGTACGCCCGCGAGACCGCTGCGGCGGGCAAATCGATGTCGAACAGTCCGCCGGGCCAGCACGAACTGGCGGCTTGGGCGCGATGATATCCCACCCACCACTCGCCGGGCTCGACCAGGACACAGTCCAGCACGAGCTGGCCCGGCAGCGCGGTGGCATTGGCCGAGATCGGTTTCGCGCCGTTGCGCCGGGGCTGAGCCTGCACCAACGAGTCGGCCACTTCGCGGGCCAGATCGGTCAGGCCGGGCTCGTAGCCGTGGTCGCCGGTCGCTGTGCGGTCGCGCTGCCAGACGTGCAAGGCGTCGAACTGAGTCGGGCCGGCGACGCTCCAGAATCTGCGCCGTCTCTCGGCCGCATCGGCGGCGGGCGCTTTGCCCAGCGAAAAGCCCCAGGCGCGGGCAAAAGTGGCTTGCAGATCGAAATGGTCCGGCAGGCGATGGTCCGGCGGCAGCTTGAACGTGAGGAAGCCCGGCCGCGAATAGGCGAAACGGAAATCGGGCCACCGCCGGGCAACTTCGGCCTTGAGTGCCGGCTCGGCCCGACCTGGCAAGTGGCAAACAGGAACTTTGCCGCCGCGGGGCGCCGTGGCGCCGCGTCCGCGGTGGCACTCTGCGGCACGCTCACTATTTGCCCCCGACGATCTGCGCCGGGCTTTCGAGCCGGGAGCGTCTTCGAGTTCGATCCGCAGCGGCACCCGCCATTTGCCCATCACCAGCGTCATCGTGTGCGTGCCGGCTGCCAGATCCATGGTCAGCCCGTCCGCCGGATCGCAACGCTGTCGGTCGATCCACAAGCGGCTAATCATGGCTGCCGGGACCTTGAGCCGAACAGCGCCCGGCGTGGTCACATCGATTTGAAATTGCAGGGCTTGAGCTGCCGCACCTTCCTCAAAGGCCGGCACCGCCGGCACGTCGCCAGCCGGCAGATCCCCCGCCACGCGACTGTAGACGGGGGTCCAAGTCAGGTCGGTGGCCAGGACGAGCGCCTCGAAGTCCTGCCTCGTCGATCGCTCGAGTGGGTGGCCGGCGTGTCGGCCGCCATCCGCCAGCGGCGCACGATGCGCCTTGGCCCACGGCATACGGGCCGATTTTGCCCAACTCGGAGAGGAAACGGACCAGGTCGACCAGTTCGGCATGAGTCAGCGAATCGGCCAGGCCCACGGGCATCAGCGATCCGCTCGGCTTTCGCTCTTCGATCGAGTCGAGCCGGATGGAGACTTCGCGGTCGTCGGCGTCGCGAAGCACCAACGTTCCGTCGAGTTCCCGGAGTTTGATGCCGCTGTAAACGTGGCCGTCGTCGGTCGTGACGATCAGGGAGTGGTAGTTCTCCTTGATCTTCGCGCTGGGTTCGAGGATCGATTCGAGGATGTACTCCGGCTGCGCCTGGCCCCCAAGCTAATCAGGTCAGGCCCCACGCCGCCGCCCGCGCCGGCAATCGAGTGGCATTTCAGGCAGCCCAATTGGGCACGACGAAACACCGACTCGCCCCGGACCGGGTCGCCGTCGCGGGCGGCGTCGGCGACAAGCTGCTGAGCCTCGACGGGCGTCAACCGCGTGGGGCCGGCCGGAGTCCCCCCGCCACGGTCACAGCGGCGACCAATCGGGGCTGCTCGACGGCCGCCTCGCGCAGGGCGCGGACGCAGCAATTGGCCGTATCCGCCGGGATCTTCTGCCCGGTCAGTGCGGTTACGAGCGCTTCCGGTCCGCCTTTACGTTCGAGAAACGCGGGGGCCAGCGGAGCCAGCGTGATCTCGTCGGGTCGCTCGTTGAGCAGCCCCACGGCCAAAGCCGCGGCCCCCGCCGGATCGATGCCGCCAGCGCGGCGACCGCCTCGATCCGAAACGCGAGCGGGCCGGCATCGCGGGACATGGTCAGCAAGCGAGCCTTGGCTTCGGGCGTGCCCAGCGCGGCAAGCGCCTGGAAAGCCGCCGTGCGCGGCCGGCGAGGCGTTGGCCGCCGTTGCGCGATCGGCCACGGCCGGCAGCAGCGATGCCAGGTGCCAGACGCCGGCTGCTTCGAGGGCCGCCAGGCGGACGCCTTCGGCCGGCGACTCGATCAGTGTCTTCAGCCGATCGAGATCGCCGGCCGGTTTTGCCTTGCGTTGCCGGGCCGCTTGCATCAGGCTGCAACAATGGTGCTTCTTGGTCTGGCGGGGTGCCGGCCGCCAGAGCCTCGTCAAAAACCAGTTGCAATTCGTTCGGGCCGCCGAACGTAGCGAGCAGCAGGACTGCTCCCGCCTGGCGATCCGGGGGCAGCTTGCCCGAGCGAACCAGTTTGACCAGTGGCCCCACCGCGTCCGCGGAGCTCACGGCCGAGAGGGCAAAGGCCAGTTGCCGGGCATCGCCGCCGAAATCGATTTGTCCGCGATCGAGGGCCGCCAGCCAGGCCGGCTGCGAGTCGCGCATCGTCAGGTATAGCGCGTGTTCCAAAAACCGATCCATCGGTTTGTCAATCGCCCGCATGGCCACCTGCGCGGCTTCGGCAGTGCCCAGCGCGGCCAGCGCCGCGAACCGCTTCCAGCCGCACGCACGGAAAATCATCGCCGACCAGCGCGGCGAGTTGCTCCAGCGGATCGCCGAGCCGGGCCTGCCACGCGCCCAGCACGCGCACCGCCGCGGCCCGGGCGTGCGGATCCTGAGCATGCAGCAGGCGGTCGAGCAATTGCGGCTCGACGACCGAGAGCGACTGGTAGCTCCACAGCGCTTCGAGCAGATGATGCTCGTATTGGGGGTCGGCTCGCGCGAGATCGACGACCCAGGCGGCCAGATCGGCGGCGATGTCCGGACCGCGCTGCTTGATGACCCGTTTGGCAAACTGCCGCGTCCAACCTTCGGGCGACTTGAGCTGGGCCAACAGCGCCGCAGATGTGGCATCCACCAGCTTGGGCCGCGCGACCAGCGGCCGCCCTTTGGCCGTGACACGCCAGATCCGGCCGTGCGTGTGGTCGCGGCGCGGGTCGCGGAAATCGACCTCGCCGTGCTGGATGATCGGGTTGTACCAGTCGGCGATGTAAATGGCGCCGTCCGGTCCCATCTTCACGTCGATCGGCCGAAAGGCGGGGTGCGTGGTCTTGATCAGTTCGGTCTGCTCGCGCGAGGAAAAGCCCGAGCCGTCTTCGGACAGGACGAAACGGCAGACGCGATGGGCGCGGAAATCGTTGGTGATCAGCGATGCCCTGCCACTCGTCGGGCAAATGCCGGCCGCTGACGATCTCCAGGCCGCAATGCTTGGGGCTGCCCGGGTTGAGCCCGGGCAGAATCGGCTGGCGCCCGGCGAGGGATCGAAGGTGGCCCCGGGAAACACGTAGAGTGATGCCCTCGCCGCCGGCGCCGTCGGTGACGAACGACTGGCCCCAGCGTTCGAAGTGCATGGCCCCAGGGATTCCACAAGCCGCGGACGAAGACGTCCAGCTCCATAGTTTCGGGACGGAACTGCCAGATGCCGCCGCCGGTCAGCCGCCGCACGCCGTGTCGGCGTTTCGATGTGGCTGTGGATGTAGACCGATTGATTGAAGTACAGCATCCCGTCCGGGCCCCAGCGCAGCGTGTGGAGGATGTGGTGCGTGTCCTCGGTGCCGAAGCCCGAGAGCATCACGCGGCGCGTGTCGGCCTTGCCGTCGCCGTCGGTGTCTTTGAAGTGCAACAGGATCTCCGTGCTGTTGGCGACGTACACGCCGCCGTCGCCCGGCTCGATGCCGGTGGGAATCAGCAGGCCGTCGGCGAAGACGGTGGTCTTGTCGGCCCGGCCGTCGCCGTCGGTGTCTTCCAGCACCAGGATCTTGTCGTTGGCCTTCTGGCCCGGCTTGATGTGCGGATAGATTTCGCTGCTGGCGACCCACAGCCGGCCGTCGGCGTCGAAGTTCATCTGGATCGGCTTGGCCAACAGCGGATCGGCGGCAAACAGGTTGACTTCGAAGCCCTCGGCCAGCTTGAAACGTCTGGCGTTCCAGCTCCGGATCGGGGTTGGGAACGTCCTTCGAGTCGCGCTGCGCCAGCTCGCAGAACCCGCGGCCAGCGCGGCGACCGCCAGGATGCCCGCCGCCAGCCGATGTGCAATCGCCGGCGCCGGCCAATGAATCACGACCTCGATCATTGCTCGATCAGCTCGTAAACGTGTTCCACGGGAATCGTCAACTGGCGGATGCGGTCGTCTTTCGAGGCCACCATCGGGTCGAACTGCGGAATTTCGCTGGCGTTATTGCCTTGCTCGCCTTTGCGGAAGCCGAGCAGGTACGTTTCGTTCTGCGGCCGCCAGCGGTGGAAATAAAGCTCGTTCTTGGCCACGATCTGCCGGCGCAGGCGTTCGGCCTGGTCGGCGTCGGGCGCGTCGATATCGACGATTCCTTGTGCCCACTCGTCCGCCGACGAGGAATCGATCTCGCGCCCGTCGATCTTCAGAGCGGCTCGGGCGTTCAAGCCGCGGACGCGCAACGTGTGCTGACCGGCGCGGTTGACCCGCACCAATTCGGACGTGCCCTCGGGAGCTGGCGTCTCGGGCAGCCATTCGTCTTTGACCCGGAACTTGAGCCCGGTCGCCGTGCGTTCGATGGCCGACACTTTGGCCCGGCTGGCGGCGACGAGTTTCGTGCCATCCAGGTCGACGAGCCAGGGCGTCTCGGGCAGGCCCAGGGCCGCCAAGAGCTTGACCGTCGACCGCCAATAGCCCACGGCCGAAAGGTGAACGCCGTTGTCGGTCACGCGCAGGGCAGCCGGGTTGTCGCCCCTGCTGATCGAGCGGAGGATATTGGCAAACAGCAGCCCGCGCTCTTTGGCCACCTCGGCCATCGCATCGCTATACAGCTTGACGTTTTGGTTGTATTGGGCCGGGTCCGGGAGCGGCGGCCCGAGGTTCTCGTGTTCCAGCGGCGAGAGCAGCACGAGACGCGCTTTGGTGGCCGCCAGCGCAGTCCAAGAGCGTCTTCAACCCGGTGACGAAGCGGTTCAGCCCGGCCGGGCCGGCAAATGCCTCGTTGTTGCCGTAGGCGATGAGGATAACTGTCGGTTCGAGCGACTGCAGTTGTTTTTGTAATTGGCGGAAGCCATCGCCGGGTGAGCCGAATCCGGCCCGGGCCTCGCACCACACCGTGTCGCCGCTCCAACCCAGATTGCGAACGATGATCTTTTGGCCAGGGTATCGGCTGACCAGGCCGGCTTCGAAATAGCCGTAGTTTTGTTCGCGCTCGATGAACGTTCCGCCCACGAGCACGACCCGGTCGCCTGCGGCAAGCGCAAGCTTAGCGGCGCCGCCGCTGGCTCGGCTGCCAGGGCGCTGGACACAATTGCGAGCCAAGCGGCCAAGAGCGGCAGAATCAAGCGCGGGCGTAATCCAAACACGGGCAAAATCCTCGATTGGCAAAGCGAGCTCTGGCGGCGGCCGGCGATTCCGGCGACGTCAGACCGCCAATCTTAATTCACGTGGGCGAAAGGCACCAGCGGCGACGCTGCACCGGCGGCGTCCGACGCTCGAATGTCGGCGGCCGGTCGATCGCCTGGCCTTGCGCTGCGTGGGCGGCGACGCCGTGATCAGCGCGATGAATCCGTGCGGGAACGTGACGATGCCGGACCGGCTGAAGGGGACGATCCAAAACGCGATCTTGAGATCCTCCTTCGGCTTGGACGACACGTCGCCGCAACGACCGGCCGGACGAAAAAAAGAACCGGCTGCTTGACATTTCGAGGCGATCCCGGCGACAACAGTTTGTGTTTGTGCCGTACGGTCCCCTCTTGCCCCCAGGTGCTGCTGTGGCTCGCCCATTCCAAACTTCGTTTGCGATCGATCAATACCCTGCAACCGCCGCCGGCCGGTTCGTCCGGTTGGGCAAAGCCGCGCTGCTGGTTGCGCTGTGTGCAATTGCACTCGCTCCGGCGACAGCCGCGGCGCAGTGGCGGCGTCGGCAGCCCGTGCCCGCGCAGCAACCGGCCCAAACGAGAGCGCAGCCGCAACAAGCCGCGCCGGCCCGGCAGCCGACGCTGGCTGTGAAGATCGACGAAAGCCCGCTGGCCGTGGCTCCCGAGCGGGCGTTTGCGAACCTGAAGTTCAAGCGGCCGCTGCTGCTCACGCACGCCGGCGACGGCAGCAATCGCGTGTTCGTCGCCTCGCAACTGGGCGAGATCCACGTTTTTCCCAACGACCAGGACGTGACCGAAACGAAAGTCTTTCTCGACCTGACGAAGAAAACGTTCTATCAGGACAAAGAGTTCGAGACCGGCGTGCTGGGGCTGGCCTTTCATCCCAAGTACAAAGAGAACGGTCAATTTTTCGTCTATTACTCCGCCTCGAACAATCCGTATACGAACGTCGTTTCGCGCTTTCGCGTGAGCTCCGACGACCCGAACGTCGCCGATCCCAAGTTCGAAGAAGAACTGCTGCGGATCGAAAAGCCGTTCTGGAACCACAACGGCGGCACGCTGGCCTTTGGGCCCGACGGATTTTTGTACATCGCCGTCGGCGACGGCGGCAGCGGCAACGATCCCTACGGCAACGGGCAAAATCTGCAATCACTGCTGGGCAAGATTCTGCGGATCGACGTCGACCACACCGGCCCGCTGGCCCGGGTGGATCCGCTCAAGCCGGCGCCGCCCAGCATCTGCCTTACGACATCCCGGCCGACAATCCGCTGATCGGCAAGCGGTTGCAAGCCCGGCCCGAGATTTGGGCCTACGGACTGCGCAACGTCTGGCGCATGGCCTTCGACACCCAGACCGGCCAGCTTTGGGCCGGCGATGTCGGCCAGGATCTGTGGGAGGAAATCGACCTCATCGTCCGCGGCGGCAACTACGGTTGGAATTTGCGTGAGGGCCAGCACGAGTTCGCTCCCGACGGCTCGCTGGCCCGGGTCGATCTCGTCGAGCCGATCTTCGAATATCCGCACAGCGTGGGCAAGTCGATCACCGGCGGCCTGGTCTACCGCGGCAAGGCCGTGCCGCAGCTTGCAGGCGGCTATCTGTATGCCGACTTCGTCAGCGGCAAGCTGTGGGCCTTGTGGTACGACGCCAAGGCCAAGCGCGTGTCGGCCAATCGGCCGATCCTGGGCAACCAGATGCCCGTCATGTCGTTCGGCGCCGACGAGGCCAATGAGGCCTATTTCACGCTCGACACCGGCCAGATTTACCGCTTTGTGTCGAAGGCCCAGTGAGACGGGTCCCAAAGTCAAACATTTTTCTCAGCCCACGGCGATTCTTGTCGGGCGGCTCCTGACTGCCCGGGTCTGCTTGCAGACGAGCGATCTCTCGTCGAGCCGCCGTATGAGCGGCTCGCCTGCAATCGTGCGCGTTGCAGCGAGCCGCGGCCGGCGAGCCGAAGCCGAGGTTGACAAATCACGGACCGGGCCATAATGAATTGGTCTGGCACAGCGGGCGTGCGGGTTCTCGTCTCAAATTGCCCGCTGCAAAGTCCCCCGTCTCTTGCATCGGAGCGCATTGATGAGCGGCCAAACTTCGCGATCGATTCCCGTTTCCGCAGAATCGCAGCCCATCGAATCGCCGGCCGCCGAGCGCCGCTTGCGGCTCTGGCCGGGCGTACTGATCGTGGCCCTGCTGTGGGTGGTGCGCGTCCTGGCCGGAATGGGGCCGGGCAGTCCGATGCAATTTTTTGTTGGGTATCTGATTGCGCCGCTGGTGGCCCTGGCCCTGCTGGCGGTGTGGTGGCTGCTGTTGAGCCGCTTGCGCTGGGGAGACCGGCTGTTGGTGGCCGCGGTGTTTGCCGCAGCGGCCGGAGCGGCCGTGCTGCTCAATCGCCAGGACTTTCCCGTCATGACGCTGATTATCTATGCCCTGCCGATCGTGATGTCGGTCTGGGTCGGGTGGCTGCTGTTGACTTACCGTCTGAGCTGGCCGGTGCGCCGGGCCGGCCTGCTGGCGGCGATCGTGCTTCTGGCGTGCGGCTGCATGGTGCTGCGGGTGGATGGCATGGACGGATCGTTTGCCACGAAGTTCAGTTGGCGCTGGACGCCGACTCCCGAGCAGAAGCTGCTTTCGGAGCTGGCCGCCACGCCGCGCTCGTCTGCCGAGCCTGCCGCCGAGGCCACGCTGGAAAAGCTGGAACTCCAGCCGGGCGATTGGCCCGGTTTCCGCGGCGCGGCCCGCGACGGACGGCTGACCGGCGTGCGCATCGCCACTGATTGGGATCGGTCGCCGCCGCGCGAGTTGTGGCGACATCGCATCGGGCCCGGCTGGTCGTCGCTGGCCGTGATCGGCAACCGCGCGTTCACACAGGAGCAGCGCGGCGAGAAGGAACTGGTGGTCTGTTACGACACCGACAGCGGCGCGGAAGTCTGGTCGCATGCCGACGCCACGCGGTTCAGCGAAGTGGTCGCCGGCCCCGGCCCGCGCGGCACGCCGACGTTTGAGGATGGCTTGATCTATGCCCTGGGCGCGAGCGGAAACTTGAACTGTCTGGACGCCGCCACGGGCAAATTGCAGTGGACCCGGGACATTGCCAAAGACTCAGGCGCCAAGCTGCCGCAGTGGGGTTTCGCCAGCTCGCCGCTGGTCTGGCAGGGCATTGTCAGCGTGTTTGCCGGCGGGCCCGAGGGCAAGAGCGTGCTCGGATAAAGCGCCTCGACCGGCGAACTGGCCTGGAGTGCCGGCCAAGGGCAACTGAGCTATTGCTCGCCGCAACCGGCGCGTTTTGGCGGAGTCGATCAACTGCTGATCGCCACCGAAGCCGGCCTGGCGGCCTTTGTTCCCGCGACGGGCGAAGTCTTGTGGAAGCACGACTGGCCGACCGAAGGCGTGGCTCGGATTGTGCAGCCCGCCTTGTTGGGCGACAGCGACGTGCTGGTCGGCACGGGCATGGGCGTGGGCACGCGGCGGCTGAGCGTGGCTCACGACAGCGACGCCTGGCCGATCAAAGAGCAATGGACCTCGCGGCAGATCAAGCCCTACTTCAACGATCTGGTCGTGGCGGACGACTGCTTGTATGGCTTCGACGGCAACATCTTCATGTGCGTGGGCCTGGACGACGGGCGCGTGCGGTGGCGAAATCGCGGTTACGGCAACGGCCAGGTGCTGCTCTTGGTCGACCAGAACTTGCTTTTGGTGCTGAGCGAAGAGGGAGACGCGGTGCTGCTGGAGGCCTCGCCCAAGGCCCACAAGGAAGTCGGCCGCTTTAAAGCGATCGAGGGCAAGACCTGGAATCATCCGGTCATTGCCCACGGCAAGCTGCTGGTGCGCAACGGCGAAGAGATCGCCTGTTTTGCCTTGCGACCGCTCTCGGCCGACGAGGCACAGGCAGCCGCCGAGACCGATGCGGGCAAGGACGCGCGGCCGTTTTGATTCGCCGTTAGCGAGCCGTTTTACCCGCGTTTAGTTCTCATCTTAGTTCTCGCGACCAGCGGGCCAGGAAAGGAGCATGGCGATGCAGCCGCTCGTTTACTACCCCGGCTTCGAACCGGGCGACGAACACTGGGTGAAGTTTGCGTTGCTGTACCTCGACAACGTAACCCCGATAATCCCAGAATCCGGCGACTCGCACCTGTCGGAGGACTTTCGCTACTTGCGTGATTGCAGCGACCTTTTCAGTCCGCTTCGGCCGAATGACGAGGAGGGCGCCGCTGCGACTGCGGATGCCGTTGACCAAGTCGAACGGATTCTCCAACACCCGGAGCGATTTGAACATATTTTTGGAATGCGAGATGTGACCGCCGAGTGGAAACGACCGACCGAACTCACAACCGAGTTGTTCGACGAGAAATACTCGTGGCAATGGCAAGATTTTTGCACTGCCAATCAGGTTGGACGCAAGAGCGATCACGGCGTCATCGTGTCCAGATCGCTGGCAAACCTTTACATGACGGTTCTTGCGCACGCAGTCGCCGATTCGCGTGGAGCATCGCCAATCACAGATGTGCCCTTGCTTGACAACTACGCGATGTTTCTGCGACACGAGGTCGACCCGACGGAATCCGCCGAGCAGCTAACTGTTGTACGCGACGTCATGAAAATGCAGGTCCCTGACCTAGACAGCGTGAGCCTGGAACGGATACTGCGGTTCAGAAATCGACCCGACATCGAAGGCAAGCGACGAGACTTTCACTCGGCGATGAATAGCTATTTCGCGAGCGTCGAATATCGTCGCAATGCACAAGATTTCGTCAAGGATCTCCGGAACAGTTGGGGGGTACTGACGGATGAAGTCCTGAAGATTGGGGCCGGTGTCGCCACGTTTGGGCTCGGCGTGTGGATCGCAATCGACAGCCCAAACTTTGATTTGCTCCGTGCCCTCGGCCAACTGGCGGGTGGTAGTAGCCTCGCAGTCGGATCGGTCATCGTTGCACGTAACGCATGGCGGAATACAAAAGTGAAGCGGTTTGCGCGACGTTATTTGTCCGACTTACACGGGCTGCGGCCTTAGCAGATGCTGCGGGCGGCTCGGCAGGAATGCCACATGTTCTCCCCGGGGACTTGATGGGTGGCGCAAACCGGGGCGTGGAGACTGCGACCGCATGCCTCCCGTCGAGGAAACACTCGCAGAGCCCGCTGCGAGGCGGAATCGCCCTTGCCAACCTCTCCAGGGACGGAAACTCGCAGCCGCGCAGGCACTGCGCTGCGAAGGCCTGCTCCGAGGGAATCAGGCAAGTTTTCCGGTGCGATCGAGTCGCCGATTTCCTACGGACCGCGAGAACCCATCCTGCGCCATCCTCGCCCAAGTAATTGCGGTTAGCCAAAGCCCGTATTTTTTCTCCAGCCGATTCGTGTTGTCCCGCCACCCGCAACCTGCCGCCAATTGCCACCCGGCGGCGGCTGTCATAAGATGCCTGATTGCGTGATTTGGCTTCCTCAGGATCGAGCGGAAAAAGGCTCCCGCGAGCAAACCCTCACCCTGCCCTCTCCCTGGAGGGAGAGGGGTCCAGCGCCGAAGCCTGTTGCTCGTTCGTTCCTCTAGTCCCGTGATACGGTCGCACGAAAATGAGCACCAAAGGCGAGGCCTTTGCCGGGTTGTCGGTTGCACTCACCACTCCCTTTAGCGGCGGCGAGGTCGATTATCCGCTGCTCCGCAAACAGGTCGAATTTCAGATCGAGGCCGGCACCACCTGCCTGTGCCCGGTCGGCACGACCGGCGAATCGCCCACGTTGACGCACGAAGAACACGAACGGGTGATCGGCGCCGTGGTCGAGTATGCCGGCGGACGGATCAAGGTCATGCCCGGCACCGGCTCGAACAGCACGGCCGAGGCCCTGCGGCTGACTCAGTTCGCCAAACGCGCCGGGGCCGATGCGGCGCTGGTCGTGGGCCCCTATTACAACAAGCCCACGCAGGAAGGCTTCTATCAGCACTTCCGCACCCTGGCCGAAAAAGTCGATCTGCCGATCTGCGTCTACAACATCCCCGGCCGCACGGGCAAGAACATCGAGCCGGAAACGATCGCCCGGATGGCCGAATTGCCTAACATCACGATGGTCAAAGAAGCCACCGGCTCGATGGATCAGGCTTCGCAAATCATCGCCCTGACGAACCTCACGGTGCTCAGCGGCGACGACAGCCTGACGTTGCCGCTGTTGGCGATCGGCGGGCGGGGCGTGATTTCGGTGGCTGGCAACATTGTGCCGCGGGACGTGATCGCGTTGGTAAAGGCGTTCGACAGCGGCGATTGGGCCGGGGCCCAGGCCTGGCACCGCAAGCTGTTTCCGCTCTGCCGCGACATGCTGGGCCTGTCGACCAATCCAATTCCGATCAAGGCGGCCATGAAGCTGCTGGGCCGCGACTCGGGCGATCTGCGGATGCCGATGACCCCGCTCGACAGCGCGTCGGAGGCCAAATTGAAGGGCACGCTGAGCCGCTACGGGCTGCTCTGACAATCGATTCCAAGGAATTCGCGACGGGATAGCCCTATGGTACCGCGTCGACCAAGAGCGTTCACGCTCGTCGAATTGCTGGTCGTGATCGCGATCATCGGCATTTTGGTCGCGTTGCTCCTGCCCGCCGTACAAGCCGCGCGCGAGGCTGCCCGTCGCAGCCAATGCTCGAACAATCTGAAACAGCTCGGAGTGGCGAGCTTGCAGCATGAATCGGCGTTTGGTTTCCTGCCGTCGAGCGGCTGGGGCTGGCGCTGGACGGGCGTGCCCGACCAGGGCATCGGGCACACCCAACCCGGGGGCTGGCTGTACAACGTGCTGCCCTACGTCGAGCAACAGGCGCTGCACGATCAGGGCGCGGGTCAAACCGGAAGCGCTTTTTCGACCGCCGCCGGCGCGGTGGTCGCGATACCGCTGCCGATCATGAATTGTCCCACCCGGCGCAATGGCGGCCCCTACGCCAACGGGTATCCGTTCTGGAATTTGTCGCCCGCCCCGTCCGGGCCGTTTGCGCGGGGCGACTACGCGGCCTGCTCCGGAGATGAGTACCCGTCCTGGTGCAATCCCGACTGCACGAACGGCAGCGATTGCGGTCCGCCAACCTTGGCCGCCGGCAATGATCCGACGTATGCGAATTGGATGAACACGTCGAGCTACACCGGCGTGTCGTTTCAGCGCAGCGAGATCAAGATCGCGCACATCAAAGACGGCACGAGCAACACCTATTTGATCGGCGAGAAGTATCTGAATCCCGACAGCTATTCCGACGGCGCCGACGGCGCCGACAACGAAACGATGTACAACGGCTACGACAACGACACGAATCGCTGCACGAATGTCGCTTTTCCGCCGTTCCAAGATACGCCCGGCTACGCGCCCGGCGACAATTTCGGCAGCGCCCACTCCGGCACTTTCCAAATCACGTTTTGCGACGGATCGGTGCATTCGATCAGCTATTCGATCGACGGCGAGATCCACCGCCGGTTGGGCAATCGCAACGATGGGCTGCCGATCGATGAGAGTAAGTTCTAGGCGAAAACGCCAGAATCGCCGCCGCGCCGCCGCCGGCAACAGACGGGCGCGACGGCCTTAGGTCTGCCGGCTGTACGGCCATTCGGGGACGGTCGGGACGCAATCCGAATTGCCGGTCGGCGGATCGAGCGGCGGGTGATATATTGTCCAGGCAAATGCAGTCTTTTCGCCACCCATGCGGCGGCGCGGCTGCGTAGGATAAGAGGAGGGCGGCCAGGCGGCCAAACCGCGCAATAGGGATACAACTCGATGGTTACGCAAGCCTGGACGTCTTACAAGGAAAAAGTGCGGCTGCTTTCGGGGCGCCTGGTCGACGCCCAACGCCCGATCCGCATCCGCGAGGCAATCAAGTGGGACGACGCGATCGAGACCCAGTTCTTCGCCGGCCGCTGCAAGCAGCTTCCGCCCATCACGCCCGAGTACTATCAGCGCCGGCAGTTGCCCTTTTCGCCGGCGGCCAAGACCCAGGAATTCCTGGACATCGAAGCCGAGGTCGAGCGCTCGCTCGGCAAGGACGACCCGATCGCGGCCATCCTGCTGCGCAATTGCCGCGAGTATCGGCTGTGCGTCGAGATGCTCGAAGCCCGCGGCACGCCGCGGTTCTATGAAATCTCGCGCAGGCTATACGGCAGCCCCAAAGACCTGTTCGCCGGCGACAGCACCACGATCCGCGAATTGGGCCTGACGCTGTACGATATCCTTTCGGGCATTGGCGACACCGGCATGGGTGTGGCCTATCCCAAGATTCTCTCGGCGGAAGAGGCGGTCGAGCGGCTCAACGCCCGCTTCGGCCCCTACTTTGCCGACCACCAGGTGCACGTCAAGCTCGACGACGGCATCCTGTCGGACGCGGCGGCCGGCGCGGATTACGTGAAGATCAAGCGCGGGGCGATGTTTTCCGAGCGCGAGGTCGACCTGCTGGAAGTTCACGAGGGCTGGGTCCACATGGGCACCAGCCTCAACGGCGCGCGGCAGCACGTGGCCACCTGGCTGGCCAAGGGGCCCCCTTGCACGCTGGCCATCCAGGAGGGCTTGGCCGCGCTGGTCGAAGTGATCACCTTCAACGCCACGCCGCGGCGCACCAAGACGCTGGTCAACCGCATCCTGGCCTGCGACAAGACCGAGGACGGGGCCAACTTTCTCGAGATTTGCGACTTCTACCGCACCGAAGGCTTCACAGAAAAAGAGTGCTATCAATACGCCCAGCGCGTATTTCGCGGCGGAGATGTGACCGGCGGCGCTCCGTTCACGAAAGACATCTGCTACTGCAAAGGCTTCGTGATGACGTACAACTTCCTCCGCACGGCCATCCGCTTCGGCCGGCCGGAGCTGATCCCCATCCTGTTCTCCGGCAAAGTCACGCTGGAAGACGTGCCCATCCTGTGCCGCAAGGTGCGCGAGGGGGTGGTCGATCCGCCGCGCTACCTGCCGCCGCAATTCACCGACTTGAACGGCCTGGCCATGTGGATGGCCTATTCGAACTTTTTCAACCGCGTCAACCTGACGAGCATTCAGGAGCATTACCGCAGCCAGATGACGCTGTAGAAGAACGCGGAACTCGGAACGCGGAACTCGGAAATTCGAACTAAGGCAAGTGGCCACGAAG
The DNA here is from genome assembly GCA_963699445.1 of uncultured Planctomycetia bacterium. Taxonomy (GTDB): domain Bacteria; phylum Planctomycetota; class Planctomycetia; order Pirellulales; family PALSA-1355; genus CAWCAX01. The sequence continues at coordinate 346,968 of CAVOTX010000002.1, read as the reverse complement.
AGCACAAGAATTCAAACTTTCTCCCCACTCCGCGTCTCCGCGTGACATTTGGTTTCCCTTTTCGTTTTCGTTGTGCCCATCTTTCCTCGTCTCCGAGTTCCGAGTTCCCCGTTCCGAGTTTTCTGCCCATGCTCCTGACCCTCGACGACATCGTTGACGCCCGCAGCCGCATCGCCGGCGGAATCTGCGATTCGCCCTGCCCCGAGTCGATCACCCTGACCGAGATCGCGGCGACGCGGGTGTATTGCAAGCTCGAGTACTTGCAGCGGACCGGCAGCTTCAAGGAACGCGGCGCGCGGAACGCCCTGATGTTGCTCAGCGCGGACGAGCGGCGGCGCGGGGTGGTGGCCGCTTCGGCCGGCAATCACGCCCTGGGCCTGGCCTATCATGGCAGCCTGCTGTCGATCGCCGTGACGGTGGTCATGCCCCGGTTCGCTCCGCTGATCAAGATCACCACCTGCCGGCGGTTGGGCGCCAACGTCATCCTGCACGGCGACAGGTACAGCGACGCGCGGCAAGAAGCCAAGCGCCTGGCCGACGCACACCAGCTCACCTACATTCACGGCTTCGACGATCCGGCCATCGTGGCCGGGCAGGGGACGCTCGGGCTCGAGATGCTGGAGCAAGTGCCCCAGGTCGAGGCGATCGTCGTGCCGGTGGGGGGCGGCGGACTGATCGCCGGCATTGCCCTGGCCGTCAAATCGCTTCGCCCCGATGTGCTCATCGTGGGGGTCGAGCCGGCTCGGGCGGCCAGCTTCACCGCCGCGCTGGCCGCCGGCCAACCGGTGGACGTGCCGGTCGGATCGACGTTGGCCGACGGTTTGGCCGTGGGGCGGATTGGCGAACTGCCGTTCGAGATTGCCAGCGGGCGAGTCGACACGGTGGTGACGGTCAGCGAAGAGGAATTGTCGCTGGCCGTGCTGCGGCTCGTGGAACTGGAAAAGAGCGTGGTCGAAGGGGCCGGCGCCGCGGCGCTGGCCGCCTGCATGGCCGGCAAGCTGCCCGAGCTGGCCGATCGCCGCACGGTGTTGATCCTGTCGGGCGGCAACATCGACCCGGTGATCTTGGGCCGGGTGATCGACAAGGGCCTGGTGGCCGACGGCCGCTTGTGCCGCTTCACGGCCGTGATCAGCGATCGGCCGGGGGGCCTGGCTCGCCTGGCCCAACTGATCGCCCAGACCGGAGCGAGCATCAAAGACATTGCCCACGATCGGGCGTTTTCCGGCTCCGACATCGCCTGCGCTCACGTGCTTTGCACGGTCGAGACCTCCGACCGCGATCACATCCAGCGGCTCTTCAAACTGCTGGCCGACGAAGGCGTTGCGGTCTTGCCCGTCGGCGCCAGGCCTGGGCCCAACGGGACGCCACTTGGTTGAGGTATGAACGAAAAACAACTTTGGCGCTCAACCCCTCTCCCTCCAGGGAGAGGGCAGGGTGAGGGTCCGTCAAAAAACCGAAGTTATTTTTCGTATGACGCTAGTGTCCTGAGTTGCAAGTCCATTCAATTTGTCTGTACTTGTAGGAGGCGACTCCGATCGCCGACCGCCTCTCATTTGACGCCACGTATCGGCGATCGGAGTCGCCTTCTACAGGCGGACAAACAACGCGAACTTCTAACTCAGGACCCTAGCCCGCGCTCAAACGTCGCACAGGCGCACGGCCTGGTGCAGGCCGGCCAGCGGCGGCCGGGTGGGAATGAACTCCTGGCCCACGTAGCCCGTGTAACCGATTTCGACCAGCTTCCGCATGATGGGCGGATAGTTGATCTCTTGCGTGTCGTCCAGCTCGCCGCGGCCCGGATTGCCGGCCGTGTGGATGTGCCCGATGACGTCTTTGTGCTGGCCCAGGCGGCGAATCACGTCGCCGTTCATGATCTGCACGTGGTAGATGTCGAACAGCATCTTCATCCGCGGCGAACCGACCTTGCGGCAAATCTCGGCCACGTAATCCACGTCGTCCCCCTGGTAGCCGGGGTGACCTTTCATCGGGTGCGAACTATCGCGGCTGTTCAGGTGCTCGATGCAAATGTTGACCTTCTTCTTCTCGGCATGGCCGATGATCTTTTTGAAACCGGCCACGCAGTTGTCGAAACCTTCTTCGCGCGAGATTTCGCCGCTCTTCGGGTCGTCGGCATCCCGCCATTTGTAGCCGGTAAAGGCGATCACCGCCGGAAAGCCGGCCTCGGCGCAGTCGTCGATCATCTTGCTCGTGCGGCAAGATCACTTCTTCGTGATACTTGGGGTTGTTGAAGCCCCGCATGAAGGGGGCGCCGGGCATGCCGTTGGGCGCGATCGCGCAGGTGATGCCATTTTTCTTGAGCGTGGGCCAATGCTCGGTGCCCAATAGCTCGATGGACGTGACGCCCAACTGCTTGGCAACCTGGCAGGTGCGTTCGGCGTCCCACATTTCGCCCGACACGTTGAAGCACCAGAACACGATCGATTGTTTGATCCGGCCGTTGACCACGGCCGAGTCGTCCGCGGCCAGGCAGGTCGAGCCGACGGCCGCCGCGGCTCCGGCCAACGCGGTCGCCTGGCCCAGGAAATGACGCCGGCCGAAGGCCGAAGAGTCGGACGCGGGTTGGTCGTCGTGCATGGTCGTGGTTCCTTTGATTTGGGTGTTCTGGGCGTTGCCTGAGCCGTGGGCCGCGGATCCAGCCGCCGGCCCCATCATACCCGACGAGCGATGCTTCGCTCCAGGGTTTGGCTGGCAGGTTCCCGCGGCGAATCCATGATCCGAATCTTAATCAGTTCAGAATCGTCCGTGACCCAAAATATCAAGGACCTCCTGTTGCACATCGGCGGGCTTCAGGCCCAATCTCAGCAAAACACGCGTTGCGGGATCGTCGGCTTCTCGCAGCAATCCGAGCAACAGGTGTTCGGTGCCGATGTAGTTATGATTCAACTCACGTGCAGCGTCGAAGGAGTGCTCAACGGCCTTCTTGAGCGGCCGCGCTTGTGGCAGCGTGCCGAAATCGGCATCGCGATCGCTTGTGTCAACGATTTCGCCGACTTCAAGTCGGGCTTTACGGAGGTCGATACCCAAGTTGTTCAGAACGTTGGCTGCCACGCCGTTCCCCTCTTTGAGCAATCCCAATAGCAAGTGCGGGGTGTCAACCGATTCATGCCGGAAGCGTTGGGCTTCGCAGTTCGCCAATTGCATCACTTTCCTGGCGCGGTCGGTGAATCGCTCGTACATCAATGCCTCCCACACGGCATCGCGGTCCTTCGACGGCATTCTACCACGCGGGGCGGCGCTTCCGAGGCCCGAGCGACAAGTGTGCAGCATTGTGGCGACCGGCCGCGAGCCCGATTGAGGCTCGCCGCAAAACGCGATAAAATAGCGGCTTACAAGCTGCGTCCCGGTAGCTCAGTGGATAGAGCAATTGTTTCCTAAACAATAGGTCGCAGGTCCGATTCCTGCCCGGGATACTGGGAAAGGCAGAAGGAGGAAGGATGAAGGATGAATAACGAGGAGGGCGGTCGGCTGAACCGGAAGAACGGCGCTACTTCGGCTCGGCGGTGGGGAGCGGAACGTTGCGGAAGACCAGTTCCATCGAACGCCGGGCACGCAGACGGGGATAGCCGACGTGCAAGAGGGTTGGCTCGCCCGTGGGCGAGTCGCTGACGAATTGCAACCGGATCTGCACGCCCCGGTCGACAAGCTGATGCGTGTGGTTCTGCAGCCGCAAGGTTCGGCCGGCCGCGTCGAACAGATCGACCTCGTTTTCCTGGAACAGGATCTCGGCCGGCTCCGGCGTGGCCCGGTCGCGCGAAACGACCAGCACCAGCTCGTAACGCCCGCCCGATTGCTTGTCGATCGATTCGATCGTCAGTTCCAAGTCTTCCTGCTGCCTGGTGCTGCCGGCAACCAGGTCGGTGACGACGAGCGATTGCCGATCGCCCACGGCAAAGAGCGGCCAGCGGAGTTTCAATTCGTCGAGCTGGCGGGCCCCGCTGGGCGGCGGACTCAAGCGCAGAGTCGTCGTCACGTGCCGCGATTTGGGCGTCACGGTATTCCAGTTGCCGGTCGAGGGCTGCACGGCCGAGAGCAGTTGGCCGGTGTCGGTGCGAGCTTCGACCAATTCCGGCTGGGTCGTGTAGCCCAGCAGGCGGAAGCGCTCCTCCCAAGTCATTTGCAGGCTGAGCTGAAACGTGTGCGTCACGTCGGACGTGGTTTCGGCGTAGTCCAGTTCCTGCACGAACACCCGCCGGGCACCCGTAATCTGGCGCCCGCAGCGGGCCCGCATAGGCGCAGGGAAACTGGCCCGGGCGCCGCCGCAAACGACCAGCCCGCCGGCCCGAAGGTCGTAGTGCGGACGCAGGTGGTTGGCGGTGGCACGGCAAATCTCGTCGACAGCCGGCCAAAAGGGCATGCGCCGCCGGCCGCCCTCGAACGGGACCTCGTTGAATGCCCCGTATTGATCGCCGACCAGCAGCCGGTTGCCGGTCTGGGCGACGATCGAAGCCAGCACGCTGGTGGCCAGCAGCGGCTCGGCCGGCAACTCGACCTGGCTGGCCAACCACAGCTCTTCGGTCAGGCACTCGTCGAGCAGCACCCGGGCGCGGAGGCGAACCTCGGGATCGTCATCGACCAGCGCCTGTTCGAGCCGGGCACGTGAACCGACGCCCAGGCCGAGCAGGGCGTCTTGGGCCGACTCGCGGGCGTCCGCCTCGGGGGCGCCAAGCTGCCGGACCAGGCGCGCCACGCGCAGGTCGTCGGACGGGGTTTGGGCCAAGCAGGACGACGACGCGAGAATCAGAAGCAACACGCCCGGGCAGACTTTCGAAGTCCCGCGAACCATGGGTCGCATGCGCACAGCCCCTCGAGCATCCTGCTCGCAGTTGGCAATTTTTCGCGATCAAACACAGCCTGGGCCAAAAGAAAAAGCACGACGCGTAGCTTGCCCCTGCAAATCGACCGACATCCTGTCGTTCGACGCTTGGGCCCGCCGAAAAAGCCTGCCCGCGCCGGTCAAGTTGGGGGATCGGCCGGGCGCAAAACGGTCGAACGATACCGGGATCGGCTTGCGCGGTCAATGTGAATTACCGGCCAGGGGGGAGGAAATAAAGGCGGAAGGATGAAGGATGAAGGCGGAAGGGGGAACGCGGAAGGGCGACTGCGATGCCCCAGCGGACCCCGGGGAGGTTGATTGATTGCTAAATCTCGGTGCGCCGGGGCGCATTCGTTCTCGGGGCGGCTCAGCGCCCATGCAGATGGCATGTGCCGGCGTCGCATTGCTCGCGGTTGAACCGATAGCGGCGCTTGGCCACCTGACGGTAAAGCCATTGCCAGAGCGGCAAGCTGCCGGGCAGGTAGAGCACGGGCGCCAACCACCACAGCCGGGGAATCTCGCGCGCAAGCTGCCGCAGCGACGCGGCTCCGGCGTGGCGCCGCCCGGCACGGTCGACGACCACCATGTTCTGCATCAATTGGTCGTGCGTCAGATCGGGATAGCGCTCGTACACTTGCGGGTCGTGCAGCGACAAAAAGGCCAGGGCTGCCCGCGAGTCCCAACGGGCCAGCCGCTCGATCTGAGACGTGCACAGGTTGCACTGGCCGTCGAAGATCACGACCGCGGCGCCGGGCGCTGGGCAGGTCGAGGCAGCGGTGGTGCGGAAGGGTCTGTTTTCATAGCGGTGAGGCCGTGCATAATTCTACCTTACGGGCGCGGACACTTGCCGATTCCCAAAAGGATGACCGCAGCCCGCAGCGATTCCATAACCGGCAGACCGCAAAGGCCGCGAATCAGGGCCGATTTGCAGATCTCACGGGTTGGCAACCGGTCCGGTCCGGGCCAGCCAAGGGTCGCACAGGCTTGCCTGGGGGTCTGCTCGGACGGGCGGCCAAGAAAATTACTCGTCCTGATCCAAGTCGGCTTCGGTGATCATCGTGAATCCCTTGGCCCCCAAGGTCTCCATGCCCATCTCGATGTTGTCGACCATCAGGGCCACGGCCGGTTGGCCACGGGGGCGGACCAGTAGCGGATAGGCCTGCACGATGTTGACTTCGGCCTGGAGCAGTGCCGTGCAGACTTGCAGCAGCGGCTGATGCCCCTGCGGCAGTTCGACGCCGATCAGGTCGCTTTCGATCAGGGCCAGGCCGGCGCGCTCCAGGATTTCGCGTCCTTGCTCGGGATGGCTGAGCAGGAACCGCACGAAGGCGCATTCGGACGAATCGTTGATCGACAGGGCCACGATCTTGACTTTGCTGCCTTCGAAACGCCGCACGACCTCCAGCAACTGACCGACCTTGTTCTCGAGAAAGACCGTGAACTGCCGGATCGACGGATAGTTGCGGCCGCGCATGGTCGAAAAGCCGGTTCCCGTTCCCTCGCCGATGCTCATCGGATCCAGCTCGCAAAAGACCATGGGCTTTTGGACACGAGTCGTTCGACCAGACACGAGTCGTTCGACCAGACACGAGTCATTCGGCCAAAAGATGCACCACTATAAGGAATTGGCAAAGCCCCAGTCAAACGCGCCCGGCCCTGAAAACGCCGAAAAAGCACGCTTTACGCCCTGAGCCGCGGCCGTGGCGCGTCGTCCAGGCGGCACGTCAAAAGGGCGGGATCGTAACCAGAATTTCACTGTCGCCGGCCGATCGCCGAGACATAATGGAAGGGCTTGGAGAGGCCTGGGGAGAGCCCGTGTGACGTGCGCGACCGCTTTGATTGCATTTCGCACCGCAGTGGCCGGTTGGCTGCTGGCCGTAGCGCCGCTGATGCTATGCGCCGATCCGCCGCTGGCCGCCGCGGATTCGCAGGCCAATGTGACGCTGCCGAGCCCCTCGCAGGATGACCATCCGGAGGAGGACGCCCAGCAGGCAGAGCGTGCCCTGTGCGAGCGCCTGGCCAGCCAGGTCACCATTTACCGCGACGCCTACGGCACGGCGCATGTCGACGGTCAGACGGACGAGGCCGCGCTGTTCGGTTTTGCCTATTCCCAGGCGGAAGATTATTTCTGGCAAATCGAAGACAATTACATCCTGGCCATCGGGCGCTATGCCGAGGTGCACGGCGCGCGCGGGCTGAACTCCGACTTGCTCAATCGGGCATTCGAGATCGTACCCCGCGCCAAGGCGATGTACCCGGTGCTCGACGCGGAACTCAGATCGCTCTGCGACGCATTCGCCGCCGGTCTCAACCATTATCTGGCCACCCATCCCGAAACCAGGCCGCGGCTGATCGAGCACTTCGAGCCCTGGCACGTGCTGGCCTATGGGCGGCATATCACGCTGGAGCTCTGCTTCCGCCGCACCGGCCTGTCGAACACGTATCTGCCCCGGGCGCACGATCGGATCTGGGCGGCCAGCGGCTCCAACGGCTGGGCCATCGCGCCGGCCAAGACCAAGTCTGGCAACGCCCTGCTGCTGGTCAATCCGCACTTGCCCTGGTTCGGTTTCTCGCAACTGTTCGAAGCCCACGTCCGCAGCGGCAGCGGCTGGAATTTCAGCGGCGCGACGACCTATGGCAGCCCGGTGCTGATCCTGGGGCACAACGAGCACTTGGGCTGGACGCTGACGACGAACGAGCCCGACATCGCCGACCTGTGGCGCGTCACGTTCGACGACCCCGACCACCCGCTCAACTACCGCTACGGCGACGGGTATCGCACGGCCGTCGAAACGCGCGAGACGATCGGCGTGGTCTCGCCGGCCGGGGTTCATGCCCGCAGTTACACGCTGCGCAAGACGCACTACGGTCCGATCGTCGCGCAGGAAGACGGACATCATTATTTGGCGGCGCGGATTGCCGGCCTGGACAACACGTTGATGTTGCGGCAATCGCTGAAGATGATGCGTTCCCGCACGTTCGACGAGTTTCGTCAGGCGCTCGACATGCAGCAGTTTTCGCTGATGAACATCCTTTACGCCGATCGCCAGGGAAACGTCTATTACCTCTATAACGGCCTGATCCCCCGCCGCGACGACGCCTTCGACCGCAGGCAACCGCTGGACGGCGCAGAACCGCGGACCGAATGGAACGGTTTGCATAGCGTGGCCGAGTTGCCGCAACTGATCAATCCGGCCGCCGGCTACGTGCAGAATTGCAACTCGAGCCCGTTTACCACCTGCACCGATGGCAACCCCGACCGCGCCAAATTTCCCCGCTATATGGTCGAAGACGCCGGCGACGACAAGCGCCGGGCCCAGCGTCCCGGCAAATGCTGGACGCGATGCGGGACGTGACGTTCGAGGACGTGCAGCGGGCGGCGTTCGATACCACGGTGTATTGGGCCAAGGAGGAGCTGCCCAAGTACGCCGTGCTGTTCGAGAAGCTGAAAACCAGCGATCCGCCATTGGCAGCCGAGATCGAGCCCTACCTGACGCACTTGCTCCAGTGGGACGGCCGGATCACGGCGGATTCGACGGCCGCCACCTTGTGCGACGCCTGGTATGGCGAGCTTTACGGCTACGAGTACCCCGGCGAGACGCTGAAGCGGCGCTACGTGAAGGATCCCGAGCGGCAGTTCAGGGCCTTGGTCAAGGCGGCCGGAGTGCTGCAGTCGATCCACGGCAAGTGGCGCGTGCCCTGGGGCGACGTTTTCCGCTTGCAGCGGGGTGCGCAGGTCGCCGATTTGATCGAACTGCCCTTCGACGATCGCGAGCCGAGCCAGCCCTGCGTGGCCGGGCCGGGCCCGATGGGCGTGATCTTCACGCAGTACTACTCGCCCAGCTTGCGGATCCCATTTTTCAAGACGCTCCGCGATCGCTATGCGATCATTGGGCCCAGCTACCTGGCCGTGTACGAATTCGGGCCGGAGGTTCGCGGGGCGAGCGCCGTCTGTTTCGGCAGCAGCGGCGATCCGCAGTCGCGACATTTCCAGGATCAGGCCGAGCTCATTTCGCAGTGCAAGCTCAAGCCGGAACTGTTCGACTGGCGCGAGATCGCCGCGCTGGCCCGCGAGAAGTACCGTCCGGGCGACCGGCGGCCGTAGCCGCGGTCTCGCGCGGCCGCTTTGCGCAAGTGGTGTAGCGGCATGGTTGTGCGCGGCATTTTTCAATGCAAATCGCCTTGACCACGGTACTTGCGCCGCTTGACGATGTGCCGCGCGACTGTTAAATTGTGCCGTTTATTCATGAGCAGGTCTTCTGCGGCCCGGGCGAGATGGCTCGGGTGGGCCAAGAGCGTCGGACGAGTGCGGCGCGAGCGCCGGTCGCGCTTTCTTCTGGGGGCGCCGCAAGACTTGTTGTCACGTCACACTGCACCGAAACAGCGCGCCCTTTCACGGGGCGCCGAAAGGCCGCGAGGAACCGGTTTATGGCAAAGGCTGAAAAATATGTCTATTCGTTCGGCCCGGAAGGCACCGACGGCGATTCGTCGATGCGAGCACTGCTCGGCGGCAAGGGCGCCAACCTCGCCGAAATGACCAATTTGGGTCTGCCCGTGCCGGCCGGCTTCACCATCGGCACGAATGTCTGCACGTACTACTACGAGCACGACAAGACGTATCCGCCCAAGCTCCGCAAGCTGGTCGACCAGGCCATGGCCAAGATCGAGAAGGAAATGGGGGCCAAGTTCGGTTCGACCGACAATCCCCTGTTGGTCTCGTGCCGCTCCGGCGCCCGCGACTCGATGCCCGGCATGATGGATACGGTGCTGAACATCGGCCTGAACGATAAGACGGTCGAGGCCTTGGCCCGGCAGGCCGGGAACGAGCGGTTCGCCTGGGACAGCTATCGGCGGTTCGTGCAGATGTACGGCGACGTCGTGCTGGACCTCAAGCCCAAGACCAAGCACGACCCCGATCCGTTCGAGGAACTGCTGGAAGCCAAGAAGCACAAAGCGGGCGTCCACTTGGACAACGAGCTCACGGCCGATCAGCTCAAGGAGCTGGTCACCGAGTTCAAGCAGGCCATCAAACAGCGCACCGGCCACGATTTTCCCGACAAGCCGATGGACCAGGTCTGGGGGGCCATCGGCGCCGTTTTCGGCAGTTGGATGAACGACCGGGCCATCGTCTATCGCCGCACGTACGGCATCCCGCACGAGTGGGGCACCGCGGTGAACGTGCAGGCCATGGTCTTCGGCAACCTGGGCGAGGACTGCGCCACCGGCGTGGCCATGACCCGCGACGTGGCCCTGGGAGCGCCGGGCCTGAACGGCGATTATCTGATCAATGCCCAGGGCGAAGACGTGGTGGCGGGCATCCGCACGCCCCAGCGCATCGAGGAAACGCTGGGCACCGCCATGCCGGCCGCGCACAAGCAACTGGTCGAGATCGGCAAGCGGCTGGAAGCCCATTACCGCGACGTGCAAGACGTCGAGTTCACCGTGCAGCGCGGCAAGGTGTGGATGCTGCAAACCCGCAACGCCAAGCGAACCGGTTTTGCGGCCGTGCGGATCGCCGTCGACATGGTCAACGAGGGGTTGATCGGCCAGACCGACGCCCTGAGCGCCAAACGCATCCCGGCCGACGACTTGAACCAACTGCTGCAGCCGATTTACAGCCCCGAATCGAAGCGCGAGGCGGTCAATTCGGGACGGCTGCTGGCCAAGGGAATCAATGCCGGGCCGGCGCAGCCTCGGGCAAAATCTGCTTCCATGCCTCCGATGCCGAGCAGGAATGGCTCAAGGACAATAAAGTCAAGCTGATCCTGGTCCGCCGCGAGACCAGCCCGGAAGACCTGCGGGGCATGAAGATCGCCCAGGGCATTCTCACCGCGTTCGGCGGGGCCAGCTCGCACGCGGCGCTGGTCAGCCGCCAGATGGGCAAGGCTTGCATCGTCGGCTGCGGCGAATTGAATATCGATTACACGGCCGCCACCGTCACGGTCAAAGGCAATGTGCTCAAGGCGGGCGACACGATTTCGATCGACGGCTTCACGGGCGAGGTTTTCTCTGGACCGGTGGAAACGCGGCCCAGCGAAATCCTGCAAGTGCTGATCGGCAAGACGCTCAAGCCCGAAGAGGCCGGCACCTACCAGCGCTACGAACAGCTCATGAGCTGGGTCGACTCGCACCGCCGGCTCAAAGTGCGGACCAACGCCGACGAGCCCAAGCAGGCCCGCGAGGCGATCGCGTTCGGCGCCGAGGGCATCGGCCTGTGCCGCACCGAGCACATGTTCTTCGACCACATCGACGATTTCCGCCAGATGATCCTGGCCACGAATCTGCCGGACCGGGAGAAGGCGCTGGCCAAGCTGCTGCCGTATCAGCGGGGCGACTTCGACGGCATCTTCCGGGCCATGGAGGGGCGGCCGGTCACGATCCGCCTGCTGGATCCGCCGCTGCACGAGTTCCTGCCCCACACGGCCGACGAGCAGCAAGCATTGGCGGCCAAGATCGGCATTCCGGCCGAAGCCATCGCCCGCCGCGTGCACGAATTGCACGAGTTCAACCCGATGCTCGGCCACCGCGGCTGCCGCTTGGGCATCGTGTATCCGGAGATTACGCGGATGCAGGCCCGGGCCATCCTCGAGGCGGCTTGCGACGTGAAGAAGGCCGGCATCGACGTGCATCCGGAAGTGATGATTCCGCTGGCCGGCTTCGCCACCGAGTTTCGCCATCAGGAAAAGATCGTCCGCGACACGGCCGAGAAAGTGTTCGAGGAGAAGGGGCTGCGCGTGAATTACCTGGTGGGCACGATGGTCGAGTTGCCCCGGGCCGCCATCTGCGCCGATCAGATCGCCGACCATGCCGAGTTTTTCAGCTTCGGCACGAACGATCTGACGCAAACCACGCTGGGCATGAGCCGCGACGATTACGCCAGCTACATCAACAACTATCGCGAGCACGACATCGTGCCCAACGATCCGTTCCAGACGATCGACCGCGACGGCGTCGGCGGGCTGATGCGGATCGCGGTGGAGAAGGGCGCGGCGTGCTGCTCGAACCTCAAGCTGGGCATCTGCGGCGAGCACGGCGGCGACCCGGCCAGCGTGATCTTCTGCGATGAGATCGGTCTGGATTACGTAAGCTGCTCACCGTTCCGGGTGCCCATCGCCCGGCTGGCCGCGGCCCAGGCCGCCGTGGCCGCCAGCAAGGCTCCCAAGCCGGTGGCGAAGAAGCGGGCCGCTCCCAAGAAGAAGCAGCCGGTGTAGCAGCGAGATCGCCGAAGCCGCCTGCGGTATCCTCTTTCGCGCGACGTTAAGCCCACCGGTGGCAGCCGGTGGGGCCAGCGATATGCACCGCCGGAACCGCTACGTCTGGTCGACCGCGTCGGGTTCGCCCTCGGGCACGTCCTTGGCCTCGTGGTCGTCTTTGGCATGCGGGCGCTCCACCTCGTCGCGCTGATCGCCTTGCTGACGTTTGCGCAAGTAGAGCTTGATCGGCACTTCGGAGAACGCCAGCTTCTCGCGGAACACGCCCAGCAAATACCGGCGATACGGTTCGGAGAGCATCAGCGGGTCGTTGCAGAACAGCACGATCGTGGGCGGCTGCACGCTGACTTGCGTGGCGTAGAAGACCTTCGGCCGATGATTGTGGTGCAGTGGGGGCGGATTGCGGTCGAGCGCCTCGCGGACCACGCGATTCAGTTCGGCGGTGGGCACCCGCTGCCGGGCTTGCTTGAACAGCATTTGTCCGTGATTCAACAGCGCCTTCACGTTCTTGCCGGTTTGGCCGGTGATGAAGGCGATCGGCGTGTAGCGCATGGTGCGAAATGTGTCGTGCAAGTAGCTGACCCACTTGTCGGTCAGCATGCTGTCGGCCACCAGGTCCCACTTGTTGACCACGAACACGCAGGGCTTGTAATTCTCGGCGATGTACTCGCAGAGCTGCTTGTCCACTTTGGCGATCCGCTGCGTGGGATCGAAGAACATCAAGATCAGGTCGGCGCGGCGGATGCTGCGCCTTGCGCGGTGCGTGCTGTAGAAGTCGATGTCCGTGGCGATGCTCTTGGTGCGGCGCAGGCCCGGCGTGTCGATGGCCATGAACGCCTTGCCGTCCAGCTCGAACCGCACGTCGACGCTGTCCCGGGTCGTGCCCGGAATCTCGCTGACGATCACCCGCTCGGCCTGGGCCAGCGTGTTGACGAACGTGCTCTTGCCCACGTTGCGGCGGCCGACGATGGCCACTTTCATGGTGGGCTCGGGCAGCTCGGCGTCGGTGTCGAGATCGACCTTGGGCAGCCGGTCGGCGATCATGTCCAGCAGCGTGAATCGCCCGCGGTTCTGAATCGTGCTCACCCGGACCAGCTTGCCGCGGCCCAGCTTGTAGAACTCGTCGGCCTGCGAGTCGAAGGAAGTGTCGTCGGTCTTGTTGGCCACGCAGATCACCGGCGTTTCGACGTAGCGCAGCCGCCGGGCCACTTCGTTGTCGAGCGACGTGATGCCTGTCCGCGTGTCGACCACGAACAGGATCACATCGGCCGATTCGATGCCAGCCGCGATTTGCTCGTCGATCTTGGCGGTGAGGTTGTCGGGATCGACGAAGCCGATGCCTCCGGTGTCGACCAGCTCGAAGAACCGGTCGCGGTGGCAGGTCAGGTAGGCCAGCCGGTCGCGCGTGACGCCTTCGGTGTCGTCGACAATGGCCAGCCGCTTTTGCGCCAGCCAATTGAAAACGCTGGACTTGCCCACGTTGGGCCGGCCGACGATGACGACTTGAGGAACGCCCATGACTTATTGGCTCGCGAGGCCGCTCGAGCCGGCGGCATTGAAGTGAACAAAAAAACCAGACCTCATCATAGTCGAACGAGCGGTTGCCACAACGGCTGGGGCCGGGGCACCGCGAGTCACTTGATTGTAACTTCCGGCCTGCGGTCGCGGTCTACTGCCGAGTGGCATATAGGGGAAGCGAGAATTGCGGTCCGGCCGGCCTCCTCGGAGCGCCCAGCGGCGGCGCTTGTGCCGGCGGCACTTCTCGCGGCAGATCCCCTTTCGCGTCCGATCCGCTCGCCTATACTGCTAGAGAACCAGGATCCAACCTTCAAGGACGTAGGCACTTTTCCCCTCATGGCAACCACCGACGACGAGAGAGCACGCAATCGGACGGCGCGAGCGGCCGCGCAGATCCTGGAAAGCCTGGCTCGCGCGGGCGTAACCAACCTGCCCCGGCCGCGGCGGTCGGCCACGTTGGCGGCGCCGTCCCAGGCAGCTGCGAAGCCGCCGGCGATCGCGGCTGCCCAAACCGCAGCGACAACACAGACCGCAGCGACTGCCCAGAGCGGAGCGATCGCGCAGACCCCCACGATAAAACATACCGCAGCGGCGCCTGCTCCGGCCGAGCCGACTTCGGCCGTCCCAGCGAATTTCGCCCGGCTGGAGGTGATTCGCCGCGAGGTGGCCGGCTGCACGCGCTGCCCGGAATTGGCTACGACGCGAACGCAAACCGTCTTTGGAGTCGGCAATCCGCAGGCCCGGCTGTGCTTTCTCGGCGAGGCGCCGGGCGCCGACGAGGACAAACGCGGCGAGCCGTTCGTGGGCAAGGCCGGCCAACTGCTCACCAAGATCATCGAAGCCTGCACGCTGAAGCGCGAGGACGTGTACATCCTCAACGTGCTCAAGTGCCGACCGCCCGACAACCGCACGCCGCAGCCGGACGAAGTGGCGAATTGCCGCGGATATTTGGACCGGCAACTGGAAGTGATCCGGCCGGAGTTCATCTGCTGCTTGGGTTCGGTGGCGGCCCAGCGCTTGCTCGATACGACCGAAACGATCGGCCGGCTGCGGAAGCGGTTCTTCGAGCGGGGCGGAGTGCGGGTGGTCTGCACGTATCATCCGGCCTACCTGCTGCGCAATCCGGCCGCCAAACGCGACGTTTGGGAGGACATGAAGATGCTGATGCGGGAAATGGGCGTCGAGCTGCCGTAGCAATGTTTTTCGGGAGGGGATGGGGAGATACGACGAGATACGGGGGATGACGGAGGAACGATCGAATCAAAGCAATCACCGTCGTAACGCAAAGGCAACGACGTCATCGGGCTGAAGCTGCGATGGGAGGTCGACGCAAGAAAATCGGTCGCTATGCCATGGACGCTTGCATTCCACCTTCTAACTCGCGAGTTCTGAGTCCAGCCTCCTATCCCCCGCATCTCCAGTTTTTATCCCCCTATCCCCTCTAAGAAAACCGTCGCCATTCGCTCGGGGCGTGCCTGCCATGGCCGAATTGCCGCGCACCAGGGCCGCCATCGAGCGCGGCATCGACGAATGCTTGCACATCGGCGGGCAGCTTTACGCCTCGATCGCCGGCGAGCCGGTTGGCGAGCTTGTGATTGGCGCAAGCCGGCCGGGCGTGCCGATGTCGGCCGATACGCTGGTCCTGTGGCTTTCCTCGACCAAACCGGTCGTGGCTGCGACCGTGTTGCAGTTGGTCGAGCGTGGCAGAGTCGAACTGGATCGGCCGGTGGCCAGCTACTTGCCGGCCTTTGCCGCCGGCGGCAAGCAGGCGATCACGGTCCGGCACCTGCTGATCCATACCGCCGGATTTCGCTTCGTCGAGCCTGGCTGGCCGGAGTCGAGCTGGGACGAGATCATCGCCCGGCTGTGCGGCAGCCGATTGGAACGCGGTTGGGTGCCCGGCCAACGGGCCGGCTACCATCCGCTCACCAGTTGGTACATCCTGGGCGAGCTGGTGCGCGTGGCCGACGGCCGGCCGCTGTCCGAGTATGTGCGAGCCGAGATTTTCGAACCGCTGGGCATGCTCGATTGCTGGATCGGCATGCCGCTGGCGCGCTTCGAGCAGTACGGCGACCGCATCGCCATGCTGCCCGACATGGAAAAGCCTGATCGGCCGGCCCATCGCCTCAGCAGCCAACAAGGGGCGACCGACTGCATTCCCGGCGCGGGCGGTTACGGCCCGATGCGCCAGCTTGTGATGTTTTACGAAATGCTGCTCGGCGGCGGCCAGCGGCACGGCGTGCGCGTTCTGCGGGCCGATGCTGTCGGCCAAATGACCGGCCGGCAGCGGGTGGGAATGCTGGACGAAACTTTCCAGCATCGCCTGGATTGGGGCTTGGGCACGATCATCGACTCGAAGCGCTACGGCGATCCGGCGGTGCCGTACGGCTACGGCCCGTATGCCTCGGACCGGGCGTTTGGGCACAGCGGCAGCCAATCGTCGGTCGGCTTTGCCGATCCGGCGCATCGATTGGCCGTGGGCTGCTATCTGAATGGCACGCCGGGCGAAGAAAAGCACCAGGCCAGGATCCGCGCCTGTTGGCGGCGCTGTATGAGGACTTGCAGTTGGCGGCAGGAGGGAGGCGGAAGGAGGAAGGATGAAGGAGGAAAAAATCGCGTCAAATCCCGTAATCAACTCCGTTATTTGCTAGCA
The DNA here is from genome assembly GCA_963699445.1 of uncultured Planctomycetia bacterium. Lineage (GTDB taxonomy): Bacteria > Planctomycetota > Planctomycetia > Pirellulales > PALSA-1355 > CAWCAX01. The sequence goes on along the minus strand of CAVOTX010000002.1, from coordinate 330,752 downwards.
ATCCGCTCTATCCAATTCAATAGGCATGCCGGGGCACTCTCCCCGTTGCTTCGTTCTGTCGCGTAAGCTTGGTTGGAATCAGGTGTTGCGGTATCATTCGAACGGCGCTCGCGGCTCATGGGTCTTCGCGCCCGGCGATGGAAGTCCGGACAAGCCACTGGTGCTCAATCCATAGCTGCAGCGGGCAATGTTCCGCAGGGCCGCGCCCATGACCAATCCTCCACGCCGCCGCTGGCTTCGTTTTTCCCTGCGCACGCTGTTCGTGCTGGTGACGGTGTGGGGAGTCGCGCTGGGCTGCCTGGCGTGGCAGATGAGCATTATCTACCAACGGAAGTCCGCGCTCGAAAACCTGCCCGATGGGTCGTACTTCGTTTGCTACAGCGAATTCGGGCCGGGCCATGCGCAGCCCACGCTTTCCGCCGCGGCCAGGGTGCGTCGTTTTCTGGGGGACGACCCCGTCGAATTTTTTTGGATACCGAGCGCCCAGTACGAGAACGTGGTCGGATCGCTCAAGGTTCTATTTCCCGAAGCCGACGTCAGCGAGGGGGATTACCGCAATCGCACCGTTCAGGGGAGCAGTTCCTAGCGGCACCTGTCTCACGCCCCGCCGCTGGGATATCATGGCGGAATGAAAGTGCAATTCGGCACCCGCACACTCCTGATCGCGACGGCTTTTATCGGGCTGTGGGTCGGCGCCTCGACTGCCTTGCCAAGCGTGCTTAGGCTCGCGCTTGGGTTGCCATCAGACGACACGGTCTGGGTCAACAGCTATGAAACAATGGCGATCTACCTGGGAATGACGGCTCCCCTATGGGCGCCAATTGCCATCGTCGGTTACGGGCTCGGACGAACGTCCCTCACAGTCCGAATGGCGATCGCTGCTGGAGTCGCCGAGGCACTGGCATTGGCCATTGCAGCGGGTGCAGAACGGTAACTATATCATTGGGAGGCCGTCCTTTGACCGCTTCCCGCTGCCGCTGGTCGGTGGCCCGATATCCGAGTGCGATTCCCCCCTACTTCCTACTCTCTACCCCCTAATCTCTTCCCCACCCTCCTCCTTCTCCCGTCCGAACGCCAGCAGGCAAACGTCGTCGCCCTGCGGCCGGCCGCCGACGAATCGCTCGACGCTGTCGAGGATTTTTCGCGACAGCGCTTCCACGTCGGCCGGCCCGTCGGCCACGATCCGGCAGACGCGTTGCGTGCCGTAGATGGTGTCGGCCGGGCTGCGTGCTTCGCTGATGCCGTCGGTGTACAGGATGATCGTGTCCACTTCCTCCAGCGGCGTCGTGAAGACGGCGTATTGCTGAGTCGGATCGTAGCCCAAGGGCGGCCCCGCTTCGGCCAGGCCCAGCTTGGTCACAACGCCTGCCCGGCGCCGCAGCGGCGGCAAATGGCCGGCGTTGACGATGTCGAGCGTCTGCTGCTGGGGATCGAGCACGCACAGCAAGAAGGTCACGAAGCGGTCGTTGAGCGTCGCGCCGACCAGCTCGCGATTCAGCCGTTCGATGGCCTCGACCAGCGTGGACGAAATGGCCAGGCAATAGCGCACCTCAGAGCACAGCCGGGCCATCAATAGCGCTGCCGAAACGCCCTTGCCCGATACGTCGCCCAAGGCGATCGCCAGCCGCCCATCGGCCAGCGGAATGTAGCCGAAATAATCTCCGCCCACGTCGTCGGCCGCCTCGTAATAGTCGAAGAACCGATAGCCGGGCACGACCGGCCTGGCATGGGGCAGGAAGTGCAATTGCAGCTCGCGCGCGGTCGCCAGGTCGCGCTCGCGGCGATCGCTTTGCAAGCTGGCCTGGTGCATGCGGGCGAATTCCACCGCTTGCCCGACCACCGTGCCCACGCTCAGCAGCACTTCCAAATCTTCGCGCAGGAACCGCCGCGCCGGATCATCGCAATCGACGTGCAGAATGCCGAGCGGCTTGCGCGAGGGGCCCATCAGCGGCACCGTCATCGTGGACGAACCGCTATTGTCCAAAATGCTGCCCTCGGCGGCCGAATCGTCGGAACTCAGAATCGCCTCGCCGGCCGACATCACGCGGGCGGCGACCGAGCGGCTGATCGGCCCCATGGTGGCCGAGCTGCCCCCTTCGCCGCGGCGCGACTTCATCGCCTGCGGAACCAGGTGGCCGTCGTTGGGATCGGCCAGCAGGATGTAGCCCCGATCCGCTTGCGGGAAAATCTCGAACAGGCTGTCGAGCACGTTGGGCAGAAAGACGTCGGCTTCCAACGTCTGTCCCAGTCCGCGAATGATCTCCAGAATCGCCTGCAGCTTCGCCCGGGCGCCGAATTCGAAGCCCAACTCGGCATTGCCGTCGAGCGAGCCGACGATGGTCGTGCGGATGCGCGGGGGCCCGTCGACGCTCGGGTCGCGCAGGTCGAGCGGCGCCGAGCGCGGCGCGGCAGACTGCTTGGCCTCGCGCGCCCTCGTAGAAAGTCATCATGATTTCGTAAAGCTGGATCTGATCCCGGTTCCGCAGTCGCGTGCGATTGGCGATCCGCTGACCGTTGACATACGTGCCATTCAGACTGTGCATGTCCTCGACGTAGTAGTGATCGCCTTCGGTCAAGATCCGCGCATGCTGGCGCGAGATGCTCCGCAGCGGCAACACCACATCGCAAAACGGGTCGCGGCCCAACAGCGTCTGCCCCCGTGCCACGTCGTAGCACTGGCCGGCCGCTGCACCACTGAGGATTTCTAAAGTGGCCACACGAAGGTTCGCTTCTGTTATGGATCGCGAAGCAAACGCCAGCCGACCTCCCTTATGTAGGTCCGGCAATGCTGGCAGTCTCTTCCCGGTCGCAAGCGCGTTGCCTCGGAACGAGGCAGAATCGTCCATTATCCACAAAATAGAGTGTTTGCGAAGCGTTAGGTTGCGATAGCGCGGCGAAATTTCGCTTCCCGAGGCCGAACTGCCGTTCATGGTTCGGGCGGTCCAGGCTATTCTGGCCGGCGGACAAAAACTCCATCCGCGCCGGCCCGCCTGTGCCACCACAACTCGCCCGACATCCCGTGCCTGCCAGCGATCGGTCGCACTGGCTCTTGCCGCTAGGCCTGGCCCTGGCGGCTTGCGCCGCACTGGCCGTCGATTTGCCTTTGGAACGCTGGATTCAGGACGGCGGCCTGCCCAAGTGGCTGACGAAAGTTTGCTCGCTAAGCGAAGTTTTTGCCCACGGATTTGGCGTGGTTCTCGTCGCCGTGATCGTCTTTACGCTGGATCCGGGCCGCCGCGCCTCGCTGGCCCGTGTGCTGATCGCGGCCTTTGGCGGCGGACTTTGCGCCAACGGGCTCAAATTGCTGCTCGCCCGCACGCGCCCGCACCATTTCGACTTTGCGGGCGGCGTTTTCGATACATTCGGCCCCCTGGTGCCCCTGGGCCGGGGCGGCAGCGGGGTGCAGGGCTTTCCCTCGTCGCATGCGGCGACGGCGGCCGGCCTGGCCGTGGCGCTGGCCTGGCTCTACCCGCACGGCGGCCGGTTGTTTGCGACCCTCGCGGCGCTCGCTTGTCTCCAGCGGTTGGTCGCCGGGGCTCATTTTCCCAGCGATGTGCTCATTGGGGCCGCGATCGGCGTGTCCTTCGCCCGGTTCTGCGTGGGCCGCGGCGCGTTGGCCGGGCGCTTCGACCGCTGGGAAGCGGCGCGAATCCGCCCCAGCCGATTGCCTGAAATCACCGACGATGCCGAGCGCGGCGAAGCCGCCTGACGCTCTGTGCCGCCAGGCGCTCCGAAGTCAAAGCGACGCCTGCGGATCAGCCAGCTCGAGCAAGGCCGCAAGCGGAATCGGCACCCAGTCCGGCCGGTTGTTCAGCTCGTACTGCAGCTCGTAGACCGCTTTTTCCAAGAGCAGCGCGTCGAGCTGCATTTGCAACTCGCCGGGCGACTTGGGCAGCAATGCGGCGCCCGCAACCGTGCGCAAGTACGAGGCCAGAAATGCCGCACAGGTCCAAGCATTCCAGATCCGGGCCCAGCGGCCGGCCACGGTCGGATCGCCGCCGGCGCCCTGCGACCTGAGGGTTGCCAGCGCCGAATGGGCCGCGTAGTCGAACGAGCGGAGCATGCCCGCTACGTCGCGCAGCGGCGAGCTTTTGCCTCGCCGCTGGGCCAAGGGCCGGGCCGGCTCGCCTTCGAAATCGATGATCACGAAATCCGCACCCGTGTAGAGGACCTGCCCCAGGTGATAATCGCCATGCACGCGAATTCGCAGGCCCGTGTTATGGCCCCGAGTCAACACGGCAAAGCGCTCCTGAATCGCGGCTTCCAGACCGAGCAAGCGCGTCGCCCGCGCCTGAACCTCCGCCGCGAGGTGCGCGAGCCGCACTCGTAACAGAGCGAAGGTTCTTGCGGTCAAATTGCCGGCCGATGATTGCCATGCATGCTGGCAGGACTCTGTATAGGGCTCCGGCACAAAGTCTTCGTCCGCCGTCTCGCCGGCTAAGGCCAGATGCAACTCGCCAGTCCGCCGGCCAAGCAGCTCGGCATCCGCGAGGAACGAACCGATCGCGCCGCCGACCGCTTCGGGCACAGAACGCTCGGCCCGGGCAAGAAGCCCAAGCGGCGCGACCAACGCCGGGTCCGCTGCGGCGCCGGCCGGTTGCTCCAGCACGCGGGCGAAAAAGCGGCTCAAGTGATCGAGCGTGTATTGCCAGGCCACGCCCCGGTTCGGCACGAAGCCCTGCACCACGGCCAGCGAGCGGATCGGCTCGCCCGGGCGGCGATACTCGATCGTTCCGGCCACGGGCGGCACGTGCCGGAAGCCGGCTCTCTCGGTCAGGTAGGTCGTCACTTCCACGTCGGGGTTGATTCCCCATTCGGGCCGGCGAAACAACTTGAGAATCAAGCGATCGCCATAGAGCACCGAGCTGTTGCTCTGCTCGCCTTGCAGCACTGTGGTCTTGAGCCGGTCGTCCGCCGGGCCGCGCAGGGTGCCGAAGCAACTCGTCTTGCGGCCGACAACCTGCCCATGCTGGCCGGAAATTTCCCGCTCGTCGCCGATCAAACCCAGCAACTGCCCGGCCGCCTGCTCGTCGGCCGGCGAGTCGTAAAGCACGGCCGAATCATCGCTGCCGGCCAGCTCCACCCGGGCGATGACGGGCGCCGGCGGACCGGCCAGAATCTTCTCGGCCGCCGATCCGGTCGCCAGGCTCAGCGGCAGCAGATATTCTTCCGGCTCGCCGTCGAGATAGCCGACTCGGGCAAGCGCCAGGCAATGTTCGGCGGCCAGCGGCACGATTTCGATCAATGACAGCGAGCGAAACGGTCGAGCCTTGCCGCCGAACCAGCGGTATCCAACGATCAACTCGCCCAGGATCCGCTCCAGGCCCTGCCGGACGTCCCCGTCGGTCAATTGACGGATGTTGGCGGTCGCGAATTGCAGGGACTCGGACATTTTTTGATTTCCGTATCAAGCGTGCCAACGCGGGCGGGTGGCGGACGGCTGCACCGAGAGCTCAGGGCGCCCGGCGCCGCTCGGAGCGGCTACTGTTCCACCCGGAACAGGTGGGCCACAGTCCGCTGGGGATTGAGCTCCACGTAATTGCGCTCCCCCTGCCAGTTGAACGTCGCACCGCTGAGCAAGTCGTGAACGCGGTAGGGTCGGCTGCCGGCGATACCTAATTCGCCCAGGGGCAGGACGATCCAGCCGTTTTGCGTGTTGTAGAAGTCGAGATTCACCACCGCCAGGATCAAATTGCCCGGGTCCGTGCTGCGTTTGGTGTAGCACAACAATTGGTCGTTCGACACGGAATGAAAGCGGAGGCTCGCGTTCGATTGCAGGGCCCGGTTTTCGCGCCGTGCGCGGTTCAGGCGCCGATCAGCTCGCGCAGGCTGTCCGGCCGGTCGATGTCCCAGGTGCGGATTTCGTATTTCTCGGAATTCATGTATTCTTCGCTGCCCGGCTCGCGGGCAACGCATTCCATCAATTCGAACGCCGGCCCATAAATGCCGAATTCGCGCTAAGGGTCGAGGCCAGCACCAGCCGGGCCTGAAACGCCGGCCGGCCGCCGCGCTGCAGATGCTCGGGCAGGATGTCGGGCGTGTTCGGCCACAGATTCGGCCGGAAGTAATCGCGCACGCCGGTTTGCGTGAGCTCGGTCAGGTACTCGATGAATTCCTGCTTGCCGTATTGCGCCAGGTGAAGTACGTGTACGATTGGCTGAAACCCAGCTTGGCCAGGCGATACATTAGCTTCGGCCGAGTGAAGGCCTCGGAGAGAAACAGCACGTCCGGAAACTGCCGCTTGATGTCGGGAATCAGCCCACTCCCAGAACGAAAACGCCTTCGTGTGTGGATTGTCGACGCGAAAGATCCGCACGCCCTGTGCGGCCCAGAACAGCAAAACGCTCCTTCAGCTCCTCCCACAAGCCGGCCAATCGGCCGATCTCGAAATCGAAGGGATAGATGTCCTGATACTTCTTGGGCGGGTTCTCGGCGTATTGGATCGTGCCGTCGGGCCGATGCCGAAACCACTCGGGATGTTCCCGCACGTACGGGTGGTCGGGCGAGCACTGAAACGCGATGTCGAGCGCCACTTCAATGCCCTGCTGGCCAGCCGCTGCAATCAATCGTTCGAATTCTCGCGGGCGTGCCCAACTCCGGCAGGATCGCCTTGTGCCCCCCCTCGACCGCGCCGATCGCCCACGGACTGCCCGGCTCGCCCGCCGCGGCGGTCACCGCGTTGTTGCGGCCCTTGCGGAACGTGCTGCCCGACGGGATGGATCGGCGGCAGATACAGCACGTCGAATCCCATCTCGGCCACGTAGGGCAAACGGGCGATACAGTCGGCAAACGTGCCGTGCCGTCCGTCGCCGGTGGTCGAACGCGGGAACATCTCGTACCAGGCACTGAACTGCGCCCGCTCGCGATCGACCACGACCTTTAGTTCGCAATCGTAGCGGGTGGCAAACTGCAGATCGGGCCAGCGGTCCATCTGCACCGCCAGGGCGTCGAGTTCCTCCAGCTTCCACGGGCCCCCGGGGCTTGCCTGCCGCAGCCTTTCCGCCCAGGCGGCCAAAGCCGGTCGATCCTGCGCCGCTGGCCCGCGCGGCGGCTTCGCCGACCAAATCAGCGCCGATCCGCAGATCGATTTCAACTTGTTGGCCCGCCTCGACCCGCTTTTTCAGATCTCGATGCCAGGAAACAAAGTGATCCACCCAGGCTTCGATCGTGTAGCGGTACTCGCCGATCTCGGAGAGCGTGAACGACGCCTCCCAGCGGTCGTTGTTCAGCAGCCGCATGGGCATGCGCTGCCACGCCGCGCAGCCGGCATCTCCCGGTCCGCTACACGGAGCACAATACAGCAGGGCGCAGGCGATCGCGTCGTGGCCGTCGCCAAAGACGTCGGCTCGCACGACGAGCTCTTCCCCCACGATCCGTTTGAGCGGAAAACGGCCGCAATCGAGCTGAGGCTCGACAGCTTCGATCACGGCGCGCTGGCGGCCTTCGGCAATCTCGGTTTCCGACATGCACGGATGCTTTCGGTCAGTTGGCGGCAAGGACTACGTTATCGTACCAACTGGCACAAGAGGTGTCGAAGACCCTGCACGCTCCGGCTGCGCTGGCAGCCCGTCGTCGCTTTCGGGGCCGGCGAACCGCCCCCGTGTCATCCCTTGCGCTTGAAATATTGCACGTCGCGCTCGTGCCGCTCGGCCGCGGCTCGCGTGTCGAATGTTCCCAGATTTCGCCGTTTTTTCGTACGAGGATCGGTCCTGCGCGAATAGAGCCGATACTCTCCCGATTTGAGCTTGCGAATCATGGCGATCCTCCTGCGGAAAGACGGGCCGGGAAACTCCAGCTGCGAGATCGTGCAGATTTCGTGCCAGAATGCGGCGCGGAAGCAAAGCCCCAACCTGGGCAAATCCGCTGACATCTCGGATAAGTCAAGACGAAGCTCGCGGGCCAGCTAGTCGGCGAGTTTCGCACCGCGGCCGCCGGCGTTTCCCGCCGTAGGCTCGGCTTTGACAATCTCGACCGCCACCCGATCGTCCGCATCACGCCCGGCGACGAACTGCTCGCCCGTGGCCGGATGAAGCGTGACATCGCGGCCGGCGCTGTCCGCATAGCCGGCGATTTCCAGCGCCGGCGGGATGGCGCGCTTGTGCCGTCGCCCATAGCGCGGTTCGAGCCTGAACCGCTCGCCGTCGATCCGATACGTCAGCTCTGCGTCCGAGGCATTGCGGATCTCGAAGGAGATCTGTTCACTCTTGGGCCGGCCGAACTCCTGCACGCCGTAATAGCGGCCGGTTTTCGAGCTCCGGGCCACGGCCACGCCGATTTCGCCCAAGTGCGGGTTGAGCAGATTCCGGCGGTGTTCGGCGCTCTGCTGCCAATCGTCGAACAACTGACGGGCCAGCCGCTCGGTGGTAAAGCCGCCCGTCTGGAACAGCCAGGCGATATTCTCGTCGACCAGACAATAATCGTAGCCGGCCGCTTCGATCCGATCGGCCGGCTTGCGACCATCGGCCGTGTGTCCGTATTTGTCGTCGGCGGACATGAACTCGGCAAAATCAACGGCTGCCTTGGCCAGCGCCCGGTTCGTGGCCAGTGGCCGCACCCCTTCGCGGCGGCGCAGCGTATTGGTCATGTCCACCAGCAGAGCGGCGACCCGCCCGGTATCGGCCGCGGGTGCCTCGCCGGCCGCATCGGGCGGCGGTGCGGGCCGCAATCGAATCTGCACCTGCTGGGCCAGCACGGGGCGGCCAGACATAACCAGGCGCAGAGCAAATCGAGCGCGGCAACGCATCGGCGGCATTCCTGTCACGTAAAGGCGAAGAGACGTGTTCGCGAAGCGCACCGGCAGCCCCGCGCCACGCCGATCAATCCAGCGTGTGGATCCGAATGTTTTTGAAATCGAGCCGGGTGCCGTGGTTTTGCAACCCGATGAAGCCGGTGGTTCGTTTCAGGCCCGGATGGCTGGCTTCTTTGTCCTTGTAGTCGTCGAGGTTCGCATCGACGACGACCATGTCGTTGAGCGTCACCTTCACGTGGCGGCCGTTACAAACGATGAAATATTTTTGCCATTCGCCGGCCTTCTTCACGGCTCCCGGCTTGGCGGCCACGACGGCATAGATGCTGCCGCAATGCTGCCAGGGCTGGGTGCTGGCATATTCCTTGGCTTCGTCGTCGAGCACTTGGATCTCCATGCCCACGTAGGCTCCGTCCCCCTCCTTCGGCGCGCGGAGGAACACGCCACTATTGCCCCCCGGCGGCACGCGAAATTCCAGCTCCAATTCGAAATTGGCGTACTCCTTGTCGGTCGACAGCCAGCCGCCTCCGCCGCCGCTGCAATACAACATGCCGTCTTCGACGTGCCAGGAAGTCTGCGCACCGCCCTCGGGCTTCCAGCCGGTCAAATCCTTGCCATTGAATAGCGGCGTCCAGGCATCTTCGGCCGATGCGCCCTGCGGTCCGATCGACGGCAAGAGCAGCAGGCAGCAAGCGGACCACAGCAGCGGGCGAATCATGGCGGGGCTCCTCTCGGTTGGGGTGGCGATACGTCTGGAGCCGCCATCTTAATCGCCTGGCAAGCCCCGCGGCAACCGGCCGGCGGCAGTCGGTAGCTTGCAATATCGTGGTGGCGACGGGACAGACGACGGCGTGCCTCAACAATCGGCCGTCCCAGACAGCATGAGATAGAAACAGCCCGGCAGGATGCCGATGTACGCTCCCGCGATCGCGCAGATTCGTCCGCGTGCGAACAAGATTCCCACCCCGGCGCCAATGAATGCGGGGACCGCTACGACCAACATCGCGCCGAATATTGCGTTAAGTCCACCTGGGGACATGGACAGAGACCATCTTGTGCATGCCAACGCGGCGGCCAAGAGCGCGACAGCGGCGAGCAGGCGCCGTAGGCTGAATGTCATTGCCGTGTCCCTTGCCAGCCGTTAATCGCCGGATTGCCACGCGCCGGCCTGGCCAAAACATTCGTCGACTTCGATCGTGGTGCGCTCCGGCCGCGCGACGCCGCGCTCTGATAGCCGTTCGAGCAACCGCTGGCCGATCCAGCGGGCCAGCATTTCCGCCGTGGTGTTGGGCACCGGCAGCAGCACGCAATCGCCGCGCGGAAAAATCCAACGCCGGTCGCGAAACGTGGCTTCCACTTCCCGCTCGCCGGCCACCACCCGGATCTGCGGATGTTCCGTCGGCAGCAGCACGTAATGGTCCAGTTCGTCGACGATGCTCCGCAGCGCATCGCGCAGCAAGATGAAATCGACCACGTAGTGGTTTTCGTCCAACGGGCCGGCGACTTCGGCCGCCACGCGATAATTGTGCCCGTGCAGCCGCTCGCAGATATCGCCGGCAAACGTGATGAAGTGCCCCGCGCTGAACACGAGGTACTCTTTGCTGATCCGGACGTGATAGCGCTCGGTCACGGTGGCAACTTCTTGCAGTCGTACGATTTGATCCAAAACCGACACCCCAACTTCTTTATTATGGCAAGCCCGTGCTCGGCGAACAAACGTGGACCGCGGCGCGGGTGGTTGAATCAGCGTCGTGGAATAAACGCAGATAAACGCGGAGGAACGCAGATACGCGCAGATGGAGGCAGATCAGCCGGGCTCGGCGTCGGGGATTCGTGAGCCGCAGAAATGGCCCCAATCTGATTTGCGTTGGACCATACGTTGCCAAGTCGATCGCTCCTGCTTCGTCTGCTTCTCATTGTTTTCATCCCTTCCTCGTATCTGCGAAGATCTGCGTTCATCTGCGTTTCTCCACGGTTTCCGCTTCATTCGATGCTTGTTCGTCCAACGTTGCTTCGACTCCTCCGGCTGTTCGGCCAGACGGCGGCTGCAAACCGAAGGCAAACGCAGGTCAGCCCAGCAGGGGCAGTTTCAGCAGCCCGTCGCGCAGGGCTACGAACAGCCCGGCGGCGATCAAATCGGCTGTCGTACCCGGATTGCGACGATGACCATCCGAGCGGAGCCAGAAATCCAAGTCCGCCAGCCGTTGCTGGTAGGATTCGCCGTCGGGCGGGCCGCACTCCAAAACGTGGGCTGCTTCCGCGGCGCTGCGGGCGGCCGTTTCCGCTCCGCACTTGCGGGCGATCAGGCTGTCGGGAAACGCGTTCATCAAGCGCAGATGCACGTGAACGATCGCGGCGTCCAGTTTCATGCCGGCCGCCAACGATTCGGCCAGCCAGGGCACGACGCAAGCGAAGACATGATGGAAATTCTCGACGTACTGCCGGGCCACCAGGTCCCGCTCGACCGCCAGGCGCATGGCCGCCAGCAGGTCGTCCGGAGCGTCGACGGCATTCACGTCGGACTGCGCCACCTGGCCCAATCCGCCCGGCGCCGCCAGCCGGATGGCCGCGTAGACATCCCGCGCGTCCTGCGGTGACAGCCGACCGAGCACTTCGGCGACGCCGGCCTGCACAGGCCGCTCGCGGGGCACCGCGGCCAGCGGCCCGAGCAAAAGGACCGTGCCCAGATTGGTGTTCGTCGCGGTCATCGCCCGGGTAGCCTGGACGGCGGCCAGCACGGTCTGGCCCAAGGGCAATTCGGCAGCGCGCTCCATGACCGGCGCGATGGCGATTCCGCTGGCCACGAAGTCGGGATAGGTGACATCCTCGAAATCGGCTCCGCGGTGGACGTTGCCCGGTTTCGGCGCGGTCGCTTCGAGCAAGCAGGCCAGCGCCGCGCATTGGCCGATCGTCCAGACCGGCGGCGGCGTTGAATCGCCAGAGTTCTTCGGTCGGGCCATGCGTCACCTCGGTCCGGCGGCGCTGGCCGGACGCAGCGGATGGGCGGCCAGAAATTGCTCGACCAGCGGACCGATCCGCTCGTAGGCGTCCTCGACGACATAATGCCCGGCGTCGGCCAGCCGGTGGACTTCGGCCTGCGGAAAGAACTCCAAGAACCGATCGAGAAACGCCGGCCTGAAACACCAGTCGCGCATACCCCAAATGAATTGCCAGGGACACTTGGCGAGCATGGGCAAGCGTTTCTCGATGCCCAGCAGCGTTTCGTAGCTGGCATCGCGCGGGCCAAGCGGAATGTCGTTCACGAAACGCTGGATCGCCCGGCGGTGCGACCACGAGTCGTACGGCGCAAGCAAACCGGCCCGCACCGCAGGCGTCATCCGCTCAGGGTGCGCCACGGCCATCCACAGGGCGGCCCGGGCAAAGGCGTTCAGCCCCTGCACGGCCAGCGGCCCGACGAGCGGCGCGCGACAGATGCGGATCCGCAGCGGAATGGCACTGGAGCGGAATGCCGCCGTGTTGCACATGACAAAGCGGACAAAGCGGTCGGGCTCGGCCAGCGCCGTGCCGACGCCGATTTCGCCCCCCCAATCGTGGGCCACGAGCGTCACTCCGTTCAGATTCAAATCGCGGACCAGAATCGATAGATTCTGAATGTGCTGCGCCAAGCGGTACGGATAGTGCCGCGGCTTGTCGCTCAGGCCGCATCCGATATGATCGACGGCAATCACCCGGCAACTACCGCGCCAGCGCAGGATCAGCTCGCGCCAATAAAACGACCAGGTCGGGTTGCCATGCACCAACAGCAGCACGTCTCCCTGCCCCTCGTCGACGTAGTGATACCGCAGCCCGTCAAGCCGCAGCTCTCGGGATTGAAACGGATATAAATTGCGCAAGCCTCAATGGGGGGCATTTTGCCGCTCGAATAACGAGAGTCTCACAATTCGCCCCCTGGCAGCGGTTTGATGCCTGCTGCCGGCGGACAATCCAGGATACCCGAAGGCCGAGTATAGCCTTGTCGCCGGGGGGGCGGATAGCCGGCCAGCCCGAGTGACTTTCCCTCGTCATGGCAATGACTTAAGATAGGACTCGAATGGCCCGTGGCGCGAAACTGCGGCGGTCCACGACTCGGCTCGTCCCGTCGCGCGGTACGGCCATCGACCAGGGCGGTAAAGGAAGACACCAGCGTGGTTGAACACAGCTTTCTGGCCGAACATTTCATCAACCGCGAATTGGCCTGGTTGGAATTCAACCAACGGGTGCTCGAAGAAGCGGAGGACACGGCCAACCCGCTGCTCGAGCGGGTCAAGTTCCTCTCGATCTTCAGCTCGAACCTGGACGAGTTCTTCATGGTCCGCGTGGCCGGCTTGCGCGAGCAGGCCTTCGGCAACGGCGCCCCGCAGGACTACACGCCCGACGGGCTGCGGGCCGTCACGCAATTGCAGAAGATCGCCCGGCGGACCCAGGAACTGGTGGCCGGGCAGTACCACTGCTGGAACGAATCGGTACTCCCCCAACTGCAGGGCGAGGGGGTCCGACTGCTCAGTCACGATCAGCTCAGCCGGCCGCAGCGCGAACAATTGGACCGGTTTTTTCACGAGCGGGCGTTCCCCATCCTCACTCCGATGGCCATCGACCCCAGCCATCCCACGCCGCATTTCCACAACCGCCAGCTCTACCTGGGAGCGATGCTCCAGCGCCATAGCGGGCTGGGGCCCAAGCAGCTTTTTGCCGTGGTGCAATTGCCCCAGGTCCTGCCGCGATTCGTCGACCTGGGGCATGCCGAGGGACAGGATTTCATCCTGCTCGAACAGGCGGTCGCCGCGCGGCTGCCGGATTTGTTCGGCGGATTCGACGTGTTGCACTGGACCACCTTTCGCATCACGCGCGACAGCGACATCGAACTGCTCGAACAAGAGTCCGACGACATGCTGCGGCTGATCGAAGAGCGGCTCAAGACACGGCAGCGCGGCGAGGCCGTGCGGCTGGAAGTCGCGGTCGGCGCCGCACGAAGAACTGGTGCGGCGGATCATCGACGAAGAGGCCCTCAAGGTTGCCGCCAAGAAGGAGGGGGACCCCTACGACGAGGTTTACCATATCCCGGGCCCGCTCGACCTGACCGCGCTGATGGAGTTGGAGCAGGTGCCGAACCGCGATTTCCTGCGGGCGCCGGCGTTTTCGCCCCAGCCGCCCCGCGGCATCCGCTGGCGCCGCGGTGACGAATTGTTCAGCGCCATTGCACGCCGCGACATCCTCATGCACCATCCGTTCGACTCGTTCGACCCGGTGGTCGATTTCATCAACACCGCGGCCGGCGATCCCAAGGTGTTGGCCATCAAGCAGACGCTGTACCGCACCAGCGGCGATTCGCCGATCACCCGGGCGCTGATGAAAGCGGCCGAAAACGGCAAGCACGTCACCGCCCTGGTCGAACTCAAAGCCCGCTTCGACGAGGAACGCAACGTCACCTGGGCCCGCCAAATGGAACGCTCGGGCGTTCACGTGGTGTTCGGCTTCCTCGACCTCAAGACCCACTGCAAGGTGTCGCTCGTCGTCCGCCAGGACAGCGACATGCTCCGGCGGTACGTCCACTTGGGCACCGGCAACTACAACCCCACCACGGCCCTGGCCTATACGGACTTGGGCCTGTTCACCGCCCAGGAGGACATCGCCGAGGACGCATCGGCCTTGTTCAACCTGCTGACCGGCTACTCGCAAGGCCATCACTGGCGAAAGCTCGTCGTCGCGCCCGAGGACTTGCAACGCCGCACCTTGGAATTGATCGAAGAGCAGATCGAGCGGGCCGCCAGCGGGCGCAAGTCGCGGATCTTCGCCAAGCTCAACGCGCTGGTCGACTATCGCGTAATCGAAGCGCTGTATCGCGCCAGCCAGGCCGGCGTGCCCATCGAGCTGATCGTCCGCGGAATCTGCTGCCTGCGTCCCGGCCTGCCGGGCATTTCCGAAAACATTCGCGTGACCAGCATCGTCGATCGGTTTCTGGAGCACAGCCGGATCTATGTCTTCAGCCCTGACGAAGAGGCGAAGGTTTTCCTTTCCAGCGCCGACTGGATGCCGCGCAATTTCCATCGCCGCGTGGAGGTGATGTTCCCGGTCGAGGCCCCCGAACCGCGAGACCGCATCCTGTACGAGATCATTCCCAGTTACCTGCGCGACAACGTCCGCTCTCGCATTTTACGTACCGAAGGCAGTTACGAGCGCATCCATCCCGGCCCGGACGAGCAGCCGTACCGGGTCCAGGCGGAGTTGTTGCAATTGCGACTCCGGCGTCACCGCGCCCGATCGGTCGCCGGCCGACGGCAACGGCACAGCCGGTCAGCACCAGCCCCATTCGACGGGCCACACGAACGTCTTCGCCCGCGGGGAAACGCGGCAATGAAGCGACAGCGAGACAGGGGGATCGCCCCCGCGGGAAAATTTGGGCGTGTTGATGACTCGCACCTGGCGCAAAGTCGCTTCACCGTTTCCTCAGCTAAACTTGCTCACCATGGCGCACCTCGCCATCGACCAAGCGCGGCAAGGCGGAATCGCGGCAACAGCGAACGAACTCGTCTTGAGTCTCCGGAGGGGGAGACTCAAAGGAAACGAAGCCGAATCTTCCCCCCACGGCTCCTGCGAGGTCTGACAATGCCTTCTCCGCCGCGCCGCACGGCACGACGACTCCGACAATCATGGCAGCGTCACGAGTGAAGAACAACATCGCTTGATGCGTGTCACCAACTCCATCCCGACCCCAGTAGATCGCGTATGGCTCAGCTGGTTGCTGTTCCAATCGCTCGATGACTGATTCGGGGGTGTAATAAACAAGTTCAGGGCGGTCGCTGAATTGTGGAAATGGGAATTCTTCCGCCAGAACCTGCCGGTGCGGAAGCAACGCGCCGAGGAATGCCCGCGCCAAAGAAATCGTCCTCGATGCGGCAAGGACATATGCCTCGATGTACTCCACATTCGACTCTCATTCCAATCGCGTCGATCGCGGCGGCGGAGAAGACTGCTTGCCGCTGGCGTGATTGCTCAGCCATGCGTCCCTCTACCGGGCCAACGCTTCCTTGGCCTGCTGGGCCGTGTAAGAATTGCCGGCCGCAACGTCGGAGACCGCCTCGTCGACGAGCGCGGGCCGCTCGGGCCTGAAGAAATGGTCGAAGTTTTCCCGCCGCAGCCAGGAAGTCATTCGAGAGCGTGTCGGCCACTTACTCGTCGACGCTCGAAAAACCCGCTTCGGCAGCGCACCGTTGCACATCCTGGTAGAGCTGGTCGCTGAGGTTCACCTAATGCATGCATCGCTCCTTGCCATCGATTCTCCAATGCTATCGCGAACTTGCGCCGGTGTCACGCCAAAACCTGACTGCCGGTCCTGTCGCATCGGATACTCCAGACCGCACGGATTTGTCGCGCCGCCTTCCCTGACACCATGTTCAACGCGCACCACCGTCGGCGGCCTCTTCACTCCGTCCGATCGATCGCCGCGTTGACCAGCGAGGGCAAGTCGGCCAGCGACCGCAGGTCGGCGGCCACGCGGGCGGCGGCAAAGATCCGCACCCGTTTGACATAATCGTCGAATCGACGCCGGGCCAGTGTCTGCACGACGGGCGAGACATCCCCCAGCGCCGGTAGCGGCCGTCCTTGAGCGAACCGACGTCGATATTGAACTCCACTTCGCGGCTGAATCGGCGGGGCGTCGAACAGCACCTCGTGCGGCGCCACGATCCGGCCCAGCGCCGTGCTGGACAGCGTGGCAAATTGCTGGGCGCAAGCCGCCAGCCAGGGATACGGACGCCGCGCCAGCCGCTCGTATAGCGGCCGATCCTCGAAAAAGCTGTACTGGCCCACTCGTTTGTACAGCTCGCGCGTCGGACCGAACAGCCCGGCCAGCAGCTCCCGGGCCGGGCCCAGGCCGGCGGCGCGCTCGAGTGCCTGAATCATTTCGCCCTCGGTCAGGCGGAACAGGCTGTCCAGTTCAAGCGTGCCGTGCAGCAGATAGAAAGCCCGCTGCAGCATGGCGGTGGCCGCACGCACGCCGTGATGCCAATAGACTTCGCTGAACATCACGTAGCGGGCGAAGACCATCATCTCGGCCGCGGTCTTGCCCTTTTCGGTGATCGCCAGGGCGTCGCCCGCCTCGTTCAGGCAGAGGCTGCCGATCAGCCGGTTCTGGTCGAAATTGCGGCCGTAAGGCACGCCGGCGTGCAAACTGTCACGGGCCAGATAATCCATCTTGTCGATGTCGATCGGACCGGACAGGATGCTGGTCAGGATGCGCGAGATCGTCCGCCGCGGCTTGTTCGAAAGCAGGTCGACCACGTCGCGGGGATTGATCTGCCAGGCGTCGCGGAGCGTGTCGGCGATGTCGCCTTCGAGCAGAAAACTGTTGGCGAACAGCTCGTGCGTGGGCACGCCCGGCAGGCGCATGTCTTCGATCGGGTGGCAAAACGGCCAGTGTCCCAAGTCGTGCAACAGCGCGGCGACGATCAGCAGTTCGGCATCGGCGGGCGTGACGGCCGCGGCAAACCGCTCGTCGTGACTCAAATGCCGCAAGCACAACAGCGCCAGCCGGTACACGCCCAGCGAGTGCTCGAACCGCGTATGGTGGGCCGCCGGATACACGAGTGCCACCAGCCCCAATTGACTGATCCGCGCCAGGCGGCGAAACTCGGCCGCGTCGATCAGGGCGCCGCACCCGCGGCGTCAGCGGCACATCCAGCTCGGGCGGGATCCGCACCAGGCCGTGCCGCCCGTCCAAGGCCACGACTTCCGGAATGTCTCGCAAGGCGCTCATGACCGCTCGCCGTCGAATTGATACCGGGCGGACGGCGGCGCCGCGAGGTGGGGGCCAAACAATTCCAGCACCGCCTCCGCCACCGGTTCCACGCTGCGCACCGGTCCCAGCGCATCGAGCGACTGCCAGAGCCGCTCGCCGGCGCGGACGGTCGCCAGCAGATGCCGCGAGCAGGCCACCTCCGACTCGGCGGCCAGGCCGGCAGCCGCGATCCGCTCGGCCAGCGCTTCCGGCAGCCGTTCCAGGGCGTCGACCGTGCGGAAATCGGCCGGCCCGACAACCAACGGATTGTCGCGGCCGGCGATCGTGCTGCGGGCGTCCTCTTTGTACAGGATCACCGGCTTGTCGAGCATCCAGGCGATCGTGGCCTCGGCCACGGCCCCTTCGTCGGGCACGCGGCCGTTCATGTTGAACACCAAGGCCCCGCACCCCACCGCCACCTGGTACGTGTCCAGGGCAAAAATGGCCCGATGCAGCAACTCGCCCACTTGGGCCGCGTCGAACCCGCGCTCCACGAGCCAGGGCTGGACCAGCGCAAACTCCATGCCGTCGGCGTGCGGCACGAACGTCTCGAAACCGGCCTGCGAGAGCACGCCGGCGATTTCCACCATTTCGCGCCGCTCGGCCGCGTTGAACAGCGGACCTGCGCAGTACACGCGCTGCAAATTTCGATACGGATAGATGGTCGGCATGGCTGAACTTAGTTCAACTGGCGGCCGAAGTCCAGATCGGCGGCAGCGCGATGGCCGACCGCAACAGCAACGTCACGAGCAGAAAGAAACAATAATGCAGGGCCCCGGAGCCGAAATCCAAGTCGAACGTCGAAAACGCCGCGCCCGCCCCCACGCCGATGAACACCGGCGCCACGAACAGCCACTGATACGGATCGCCCGTCAGTCCGCTGATTTGCAGCGGAATGTACAGAGCCCACAGCAACGCGTAGACCGCTCCGCAGATTGTCGCTCGCACCCACAGTTCCCGGCCGCGGTAGGCCTCGAGCTCCTGATCGCGCAAGACCGAATAGCCGCCTACGGCCAAGGGGGGCGCGATCAGGGCCAACCCGATGGCGATCAGCGGCGTCTTATCTTCCACGCCGCGGAGCACCAGGCACAGCAGCAGCACCACCGCCATGCCGCCCACGATTGCGGCGACCAGCTTGGGGTCGACCTTGGTTTCCTGCCGGGCAATCGGCTTGAGCGCCGGCCGGCCCTTTTTGTCCAATCCGCCGGCCGCGAATTCCTGCGGCGCATGGATCTTGATCTCGTCCTTGGCCGGGGCCGGGATCAGGATGATCGTCTTGCACTTCGGGCAGGGCCCCTTCTTCCCGGCAAACTTGTCGCTGACGTTAAAGCGGATTTTGCAGCCCGGGCAGACGACAGGAATCGGCATCGAAACGCTCAAGAAATGAAGCACGGCGGCCTGAATCAAATTCTAGTTTGGCACAGCAGATAGGCAAGTCAAGCCGCCCGGCCATGATCGTTGTTTCGCGCGGCCAGTTGGTTTAGGATTTAGTGAAGACACCGCGGGCCGAACTTCGACTCCAGGCTTCGCCCCGAACCGCTCCAGGCACGGCGGTGTCTCACGCTGCCCGCGGGTCGCTCGCCGGTGCGCTCATCCCATCGAAATCGAATCATGGTCATAGAATTTCGCTGTCCCAACGGACACCGCTTGAACTGTCCGGACGAGCGGGCCGGGCTGCCAGGCAAGTGCCCCAAGTGCAAAGCCGCGTTCCGCGTGCCCCAACCGGCCGCTGCGGCCGCAGCAGACGCCCCGCAGCCCGACGCGCCGATTTCGGATTCCTCTGTCGGCGAACCAGAATTGGCTTCGCAGCCGTCCGATGCGGCAGCGGCGTCCGATTCGGGCACGGGGTCCGAGTGGGGGCCACCGGCCGAAGCGGCCTCGCCGTCCGAGTCGGGCAACTTCTCCTTCTCGTCCTTGATGTCGTCCGCCGATTCCGACAACGCGGCCCCGCCAGCCGCTGCGGACGAGACAAGCGAAACTCCCGATCCGCAAACGGCCTCGCCAGCCGCCGTATCGGCCAAGCCGGCCGAAGAGCGGATCGTGTTCTTATGCCCCAAAGGGCATAAGCTGAATTGCCCGGCCAGCATGCAGGGCCGGCCCGGCAAATGCCCGCACTGCGGGGCCACGTTTCTGGTGCCGAAGTACGAAGAAGAAGACGAACAGGAAGAGGAAGAACCGGACGACGAATCTTCCGACGATTCGTCAGAGCCGTCGGGCGCCGAGGACTCGGGCCAAGAGCCGCCATCGGAGCAAGATCCGCTCGAGCAGGAAATCGAAGGCTTCAATGGCGACGCCTATCAGGCCGACCCGTTCGCCTTCGACTTCTCGAGCCTGACGAGCGAGCCCCAGGCCGGCAACGCAGCGGCCGGCAACGCAATGGCCGGCGTCTTCCAGCGGTTGTGGCTGCACAAGCGGACCGGCGGCATCGTCGAGTTGTACCTCAAAGGGGGCGAAGTCATCGCGCCCGAATGGTTCTCACCCCGCCAATCGCAGGAAGGCTACGGCATGTTCGCGTATGTCGAGCGGGACGGCAGCTTCACGATGACGGCCGTACACTGGGACGCCATCGAGCGAATCGCGGTGCGCGGCGTCTCCGCGCTGCCGCAAGGCATGTTCGAAGAGGAAGCGTGAGGCGCGAACGAAAAATAACTTGAGCCGGCAACCCCTCTCCCTGCAGGGAGAGGGCAGGGTGAGGGTCCGGAAAAAACCCACGTTGTTTTACGTCGGCATCTAAGCGCGCTGGGCTCATACGGAATCGCTCGCCCCACGGTGAAACTCGCCGCCGCCAGGGCCGAACCGCGCGGGGGGCAAGCGTTATTGCGAGTCTTGGTTGCCGGCCCGGTTTTCAGGGCGGGGCCGCCGCGCACCCGATCCGCCAGGGGGAAAACCCGATCCGCCCGCGGGAAAACCACGGCCGCCCCCCGGAAATCCGCGGCCGCCCCGCTCCGCCTTGCCGATGCCGCCCTTGAGCGGAGCGCCGTCCGGGTCTGCCGGCGTCGCGCCCAGCACGATGTCGAAATTTGCCGCCAACTCGCCGAGCCGCGAATCTGCCACCGGCTTGAAATCGATCGATACCAGTTCCTGAGCCGCCGGCACTCCGATCTGGCGAAACAGCATGTCCCGCGCGTTGTCGGGATGCCCCTTGATGAACATTTGAGTCGTGTAAATTCGCTGGCCGTTGCGGCTGACGCCAAAGTGGATGTGCGGGCAGCGTCCCGGATACGAGACCGGTTTGATCGTGCGGAAGTAATAGCGGCCCTCGCCGTCGGTCAGAAAGCGGCCATAGCCCTGAAAATTTTTGTCGCGCTGGTCTCCATTGTCGCTGCCCGAGTGCAGATAGGCTCCCTGGCTGTCGACTTGCCAGATCTCGACGAACGCATTTCGCAGCGGGGTGCCGGCCGGGCTGAGAATGCGACCCGACAGGTGGGTGATCTCGCCGACGGCCGGCGTGATCGAATCGTTGATGATCAACAAATCGTTGTCGGTGTCGAGCGGCATCTTATCGGGATAGAACGGACCTTCGTCGATCCGCGGCGTGACGGCCAGCTCATCGGCCAGCAGGCCCCGGGTCAGCGATGCGGCCGCGCCCAGCGAAAGGGCCGCCAGCACGTGACGGCGGCTGCAAACCAGATCGATCGTGTTCATAGAACCTCCTACGAGCTAGTGGCGCGAAGCCGGCCAAAACCGCCGCAATGAATCTTGCAAACGAAGGAAACGAGTTTTTGCGACGAAAGAAGAATGACTTCAGCACTCAAAAGGGGCAAGTCATCCCTCCTCGTGCTTCAGCCATCCGGAATTATACCCGGAAACAAATAAGCCTGCGCGAAGGTCAGCAGGCCCACCAACACGGCGAGCGCGACACTGTGCAGAAAGACAAAGCGCAGGATCTGCCCTTCGCCCCCCGATTGACTCGGTGGCGACGGCCGCCACCACGATGCTTTGCGCGTCGATCATCTTGCCCATCACGCCGCCCGTGCTGTTCGAGGCCACGATCAACACCGGATTCAGCCCGAGTTGTTCGGCGGTGATCCGCTGCAAGCTGCCGAACAGCGCGTTGGACGAGGTATCGCTTCCGGTCAGCGCCACCCCCAGCCAGCCCAACAGGGGCGCAAAAACGGGTAGGCCGCGCCCGTATGGGTGAATGCCAGCCCCAGCGTGGCGTCGCTGCCGCTGAATTTGGTCGTAAAGGCCAATGCCAGCATGCAGGCGATGGTAAACAGGGCCCAGCGCATTTCGAACGCGGTCTGGCCGAATTGCCGCACGAACGCCCGCGGCCCAATCCGCAGCCAGAAGGACGACAAGATCGCGGCGATGAAAATAGCCGTGCCGGTTGCCGCCAGCCAGGGAATGTCGAAATCGGCCTCCTCGGCCTTGACCGCGCGCCCGACCTCGTCCACCGTTTGGGCAACCGGGGCCGCGCGATAAACGCGTCCATGCAGCCCGGGCACGGCATGCGTGAACTTGGTATAGCCCGCCAGCAGGTTCGGTTTTTCGCCGCCGCCGTTGAGCGCAGTGCGCATCGACGGCCAGCCCCAGAGAAAGACCAAGACCGACAACAGCACCCAAGGCATCCAGGCATAGATCACCTGGCCGGCGCCGAGCGGCTCGGGCCGTTGCATTTCCGCAGCCGGCGGTTCGTCGGGAAAGCGCCAGATCTCTCGCGGCTGCCAGAATCGCAACAAGACGGCCAGCGCCACCAGCGATCCCAGTCCGCCCACGACATCCACCAGGCCCGGTCCGTGGAAATTCGCCATCAGGAATTGCAAAACGGCAAACACTCCGCCGGAAACCAGGATCGCCGGCCAGCAACCTTTCACGCCGCGCCAACCCGACATGGTCGCCACCAGCCAGGCCGGCACGATCAACGAGAACAGCGGCAACTGCCGACCCGCCATCTGGCACAGCGGCATTTCAGCAATGCCCGAGACCTTGGCCAGGGTGATGATGGGAATGCCCAGTCCGCCGAACGCGACGGGCGACGTGTTGGCGATCAGGGCCAGCCCGGCGGCGTACAGCGGCGTGAAACCCAGGCCGATCAACAGCGCCGAGCAGATGGCCACCGGCGTGCCGAAGCCGGCCGCCCCTTCGATGAACGTGCCGAAGCAAAAGGCGATCAGCAAAGCCTGCACGCGCCGATCGGGCGAGAGTGCCGCCACCGACCGCTTGACCACGTCGAACTGTCCGGAGCGGACCGTGAGATGGAACAAAAACACAGCCGCCACGACGATCCAGCCCATCGGCAACAGTCCAAAAGCCGCGCCGTACGCGGCCGCTGCCAGCGCCGCCTGCGCCGGCATGCCGAAGCCAAAAATCGCCCCGCCCAGGGCCGTTGCCAGACCGGCGAGCGCGGCCTTCGGTGCGCCCACGCCCGCGGCCAGCAGCCCCAACAGCGCCACGATCGGCAAGCCCGCAAGCAGCGTCGACAGCAGCGGCGAGCCGAGCGGGTCGTAAACTTGTGTCCAGTCCAATCGAGCCTCGTTCCTGTTTTCGCCAGAGTCCTAACCCGGGACAAAGTGCCCCGTTCAAGTGCCATCGATCGTTCCGCCTTGTTTTTCATCCTTCATCCTTCTGCCTTCCGCCTTTCCTCTCATTGTCGGCCGCCCGAATTCTGCTAGGTTATTCGCATCACAGCCAGCCCGGGCGCGAACGAAAAACGAACTCGGCGCCAACCCCTCTCCCTCCAGGGAGAGGGCAGGGTGAGGGTCCGTTTTCTTTTCCGCCAAACCGTGGGCAGGGTGACGGTCAGTCTCATCTGCCTACAAACGGCGGCCACCGTGAGGGTCGGCGAAAACACGCACGTGATTTTTCGTTCGTCCCGAAAACCCGAATGCGCCCAATTGAAACACGCGAGGAACCGATGAGCAAGAACCGCAAAGCCGAAGTCGAAGCCGCCACCAAGGACCTGGACTTCAAGACCAAAAAGTATCAGCTCGTGCTCGACACGTCGCTGGGCAAGATCACGCTCGATTTGCTGCCCGACCTGGCCCCCGGCCACGTCCGCAACCTGCTCGGCCTGGCAAAGATCGGCTTTTACGACGGCATAGCGTTCCACCGCGTGATCAGCGGCTTCATGATCCAGGGCGGCTGTCCGGAAGGCCGCGGCACCGGCGGGCCCGGCTATACGATCCCGGCTGAATTCAACGCCACCAAGCACGAGCCGGGCGTGCTCTCGATGGCCCGCACCAGCGACCCCGATTCGGCCGGGTCGCAGTTTTTCCTCTGCCTGGAAAAAGTGCCGCACCTGGACCGGCAATACACGGCCTTCGGCAAGACGGCCGACGCGGCCAGCCTGGAGGTGGTCAAGAAGATCGGCGCCGTGCCCACCGGCTCGCAAGACCGGCCGGTCAAACCGGTGACGATCAACTCGGCCACCGTGGTCGAGAAGTAGGCTGCCGCCCGTCTTTTTCGAAAAGCCGGAAGTTCGGCAACGATCCATTTTTGGATTACTTGTGCCGACGGCCGGCTGCAACGACCGACGCGCGTCGTTTAAGCACCGCAAGTTCGGCCATATACCGGCCCGCGTTTCGATTCCTGCCAGGAGTTGCCGATGTCCGGAGCGAACAAATCAAACGTTGTCGTTAGCACCGAGCGCGTGTTATCGGCCAGCCCGCGAAAAGTATTCGCCGCGTTCGAGCAACCGGATCGCCTCGCCCAATGGTGGGGGCCAAACGGCTTCACGAACACGTTCGAGCATTTCGAATTTATGCCCGGCGGTCGCTGGGTTTTTGTGATGCACGGCCCCCATGGCGCCAATTACCCGAACGAGAGCGTTTTCCGGGAGATCAAGCCGGATACCAAAATCGTGATCGGGCACGTTTCACAGCCGCGGTTTACGCTCACCGTGACGCTGACCGCTCGCGGTGACCAAACACACCTGGCCTGGGTCCAGGAGTTTGAGAGCCCCGAGGTCGCGGCGAAAATGCGCCCCCTTTGCGAACCGGCCAACGAGCAGAACCTCGACCGGCTTGAGTCGTTACTCGGGGGTGAGAGTTTTTGAGGCCGAACCGGTCGCTCGCAGCCGACTGGCAGGGCCTGTTGGCTGTGCCAGTTCGTAGATCACTCAGCTCACCGCTTTCTTCACGAGCGCGCCGATCCTTGCCTCTTCGGCGGCGGTCAACTCCTTCAGCGCGAAGGCGGTCGGCCACATGGCGCCTTCGTCGAGGTTCGCCTCGTGCATGAAGCCGAACGTCGCGTACCTCGTCTTGAACTTCTGCGCGCTTTGGAAGAAGCAGACGACCTTGCCGTCCTTGGCATACGCGGGCATCCCGTACCAGAGTCTCGGCGAGAGGGCTGGCGCGCTGGCTTTGATGATCGCATGGAGCCGCTCGCCCAGGGCGCGATCCGGTTCCGGCATCGTCGGCGATCTTCGCGAGCACGGCGCTTTCCCCGTCCGCCTTGTCCGCGCGCCGGCCGGGGCGCAGGCCGCCTTCTTCGCGGCCTGCTTGGTGGTGCTCTTGGCACTTCGGACCCGATCAGTCATTCTTGCTCCCTTTCGCTAGTGTCCTAAGTTAGAAGTTCGCGTTGTTCGTCCGCCTGTAGGCGGCGACTGGTGATCGCCGACTGCCTCAAGCTAATGCAACGAGTCGGCGAACACCAGTCGCCTCCTGCAAGTACAGATAAGCGATTGCTTACGTGTCAAGCTGAATCGAGCTTCGCCAAGGGCGCGGGCCGAGTAGGCCCGACTCTCTGACCTCAGCCTGTCGCTGTCTGGCCCGCCTTATTGACGCGCGCCATAGATATTGCACGCTGGCAGATCCTTTTTCAGCGCGGCAGCGCCTGCTGCCGTCACCTGCGTAGCAGTCAGGATCACCGTTTGCAAGCTCTTGAGTCCGGCCAGCTCCAGGAGCCCTGCGTCCGTCATTTTCGAGCCGCCGACGTCCAGCGTTTGCAAGCTGGTCAGCAGGGCCACCTCCTTCAGCCCCGCGTCCGTGAACTCCACGCCCCAGACGGTCAACTCTTGCAAGTTCTTCAGCCCGGCCAACTCCTTCAGCCCAGCGTCCGTGATGTTCGTGGCGCTAAGGTTCAGTCTTTGCAAGTTCTTCAGCCCGGCCAGGTGCTTCACCCCCGCGTCCGTCAGCGGGCAATGATTGAAGTACAGCCTTTGCAAGCTCTCGATGCGGGCCAGGTCTTGCAGCCCCGCGTCCGCCACTTGATTGTTGCGAACGTCCAGCGTTTGCAAGCTCTTGAGCCCAGTCAGCTCCTTCAGCCCGGCGTCCGTGACCTGCGTATTATTCAGGTACAGCGCTTGCAAGCTCTTGAGCCCGGCCAGCTCCTTTAGCCCGGCGTCGGCCACTTTCGTGGCGTTAAGGCTTAGTCCGAATGCGGCCCCCGGATCGGGCAACTTCGCCAGCACTCCTTCTTTCCACTCGGAGAACTGAAACACCCGCATCGCCCTGGGCTCGCCTTCTGCCTGGGCCTGAAACTTAGGCGGTTCCGTCGGGACCATTTTCATCCAGCCGACGGCGGCTCCGGCGTCGCGCCAGGTCTCGACGATCTCCGGCGGGAGCGGCTTGGGCGCTTCTTCCTTGTCGGCACCCGCACCGGCGGAAACTTCCACGCCGCAGCTCGCCAGCACGGCCAGCACCGCCAGATGATGCCACTTTGTCCCTTGCTTTTGCATTGCTCACCTCGTCTGATTGGCCGAATGCAGTTGCTCACTTGCCGGGGCCGCTGCTGAGACGTCAAACCACAAAGAGCCTACAGGCGGCCGGACCCTTCGTGGTCGGCGAAGGTGGCGGGAATCAGCTCCAGTTCGGTGGCGATCGCGGCACCCACAGTGGCGACCCACATTCCGCGGCCCACATCGGGAAAAAAGTCTCGCGCGTGCGATCCATGAGCACTAACCTCTCACCCCGCTCGGGGCACTTTCCGCAGTGACGGTCGCGGAAACATAGTTACCCCAACCATCATAACGCCGAGGCGTTACACGAACTGCCGGATAGCGCGATCGCCATTTGTCAGGCTCGCCAATATCGGCCGGCGAGCGGCAATCTGAATACGCCCACAACCTTCCATCTCGTCGCCCGGCTGTTGCCGCCGTAGACAGAGCTTCAGTTCAGCCCAACGCCAGCGAACATCCCAGACATCGTTGTTGTGGCTGGTGCGCTGGCGGTGTCGGCACAGCCAGTCATAGGCCAGGTCCAGCACTTCGTCGCAGGCGATCTCGGCCATCAGGTCCATGACGCCTATGGTAGAGCGAGGCCCCCGACGCAGCGAAGCCGAATCGGGCAGGAATGGGGTGGCAGTGGGGCGCGGACAGCGGTTTAGTCCCATTTACTCATGTGTGCGTGATACGCGGCAAGAATCGACCCTGTTTCTGACACGCGAATCCTCGGGTGAATCGCACGGATTAGAAGCGCCCCCGCATTCGGTTGCGGTCGGTCTTCGGGCCGGAAGAATCGGCGGACCACCTTACCGCTGTTCGCACAGCCTCAGGAAAATGTATACTGACACGCCGTCACCGACTCGCGTATTTCAAAGGGGATTCGCCTACGATGCCTTACAGAATACTGGTTGCCATGGCCTGGTTCTCGCTCTGGTCGCCGCGATTAGGGTTGGCGGCCGATGCCCCGGACTGGCGCTGGTGGCGCGGGCCGCAGGCAGTGGCAGCGTCGAACAGGGGAATTATCCCGTCCGGTTTGGCACCGACAGATTTCTCTGGCGGACCGAATTGCCGGGCAAGGGCTGTTCCACTCCCATCTTGCTCAACGGGATGATCTACCTGACGTCCCCCGTCGATGCGAATGACGCGCTGCTCTGCTACGACTCTCACGGCGGCGAGAAATGGCGCGCGGTCTTCAGTAAGGAGAACCCTGGGAAGCACCGCAACGGATCGGGCTGCAATGCGTCCCCGGTTACGGACGGAAAGGCCGTGTTCGTCTACTTCAAAAGTGGTGCACTTGCGGCCGTTGATCTCGACGGGAAGGTGCGTTGGAAGACCGACCTCGTGGAGCGTTTCGGGAAAGACACGTTATTTTGGGATCATGGCACTTCGCCCGTGTTGACCGATCGGTACGTCGTCATGGCACGCATGCATCAAGGCGAGTCGTGGCTGGCCGCATTCGACAAAGAAAGCGGCGAAATGGCCTGGAAGGTCGCTCGCAATTACTCGACGCCGACCGAATGCGATCACGGCTACGCAACGCCGTTGGTCATTCAGCACCAGGGGAGGGAGTCGATCCTGGTTTGGGGAGCTGAGCATCTCACCATTCACAACGCGACCGATGGGCAGGTCTCGTGGTCGTGCGGCAATTTCAATCCGGATGCCAACAAGCTGTGGCCCGCGATTGCCACGCCCGTGATCGTGGGGGACATGGTGGTGATCGCCTACGGTCGCAACGATCGAGGAATTCCGCGACTGCACGGGATTCGACTGACGGGAAGCGGTGACGTCACCGAGACCAATCATGTGTGGAAGCGCGACGATGTGGGCACGTTCGTCCCCACGCCAGCCGTCTACAAGGGCCGCGTCATTCTCGTTCGAGACCGCGGCGAAGTCGCGTGCATCGACCCGGCCACGGGCAAGACGATTTGGGAAGGCAGCGTTTCCCAAGAACCGGGCGAACTTTTACGCCTCGCCGCTGATTGCCGGAGACAAGCTGTACGCGCCGCGCGAGGACGGGACCGTGTTTGTGGCGAGTGTCGCCAACGACAAGTTCGAATTGTTGTCCGAAAACGACATGGCCGAGTCCGTCATCGGTTCGCCCGTCCCGGCCTTGAACTGCATCTTGATCCGCGGCGAAAGGCATCTCTTCTGCGTCGACGCAGAGGCCTCGCCACAGTGAAGTGCGCAAGATCGCCAGCGGGTCCCACCGGCTGGTAATTCGTACGGTGGTCGCGGCAATCCGATGGGCACGAAACTGGCTACGGAGCGGCTGCCTGGGGCCGTGGTAATTGCTCGACGGCGTCCGGCGCTGGCGGCGGCAACGCTTCTGGATCGTCCGACACCGGCGGCAGACGAGGGATGTTCGGCGCTAAGCCGCCGCCGAGGGCTTGATAGGCGTTTACGACGGCAGACAGTTGCTCCCTTTTGGTTTCGATGCAAGACCATTCTCGCGTCCCTGCAGGTCACGCTGGGCGAATAGCACGTCCATGTATTCGACGCGGGCATTCTGAAAAAGATTGGTGGCGGCTGCGACCGAGGCCTCGAGCGATTGTCAACTGCTGCTTCTTGATCTCGATGCTCTTGCTGTAGTTCTGCACCTTGGACACGCGGTTGATCACCTCGGTGAAGGCGTTGAGGACGACGCGCTGGTAGTTGTAGACGGCCTGCAATTGCTTGGCGTTCGCGCTGAGGTAGTCGGCCTGGATCGCAGTCTTGTTGATCAACGGCCCGACCAGGTCGCCAGCGACACTGTAAATCAACGATTCCGGAGTCAAGAACAGATACTTTGGGTTGAAGGCCTCGTAGCCAACGCCGGCGCGTCGATGAACAGCTTAGGATAAGAAGTTGGCCCGGGCGACCCTCACGTCGAGCCCGGCAGCCGCCAGCTCGCGCTCGGCCTGGCGGATGTCGGGTCGGTTCTGAAGTAGCTGCGCGGGCACTCCCAAGCTCAGCGGGTGCAGGTTCAGATCGAAGAATCGCGCAGACTCGCGTTCGACAGGCTGCGGGAAGCGACCGACGA
Source organism: uncultured Planctomycetia bacterium (assembly GCA_963699445.1). Classification (GTDB taxonomy): domain Bacteria; phylum Planctomycetota; class Planctomycetia; order Pirellulales; family PALSA-1355; genus CAWCAX01. The sequence continues at coordinate 301,609 of CAVOTX010000002.1, read as the reverse complement.
GGAAGTTGATACGGTTCTCGGCCTCGATGATCTCCTGCCTGATGATCAGCTTTTGGCTCTGGTTCTTGCGAACCTCGGCCAGGAAACGCTGGACAGCCAGCTCGGTGCCGCGGGCGAATTGCCTTCTTGGCCTTGGCGATCTCGAGGCTTTGCTCCTGAAGCGCGATGGTTCTGATCCAGAGTTTCAAGCTGTTTGTCGAGCGCCATCAGCTGGTAATAATTCTCGGCAATATCCGCGACCAGACGGGTCACGACGTAGTTCCAACCGTCCGCTGGTGCCGAAGATAGCGAAACACCGCCGCGTCCCTGGCATTGCGCAACTGCCTCCAGATGTCCACCTGCCAGGAGACGTTGGCGGCCATCAGGAAATCTGGCAGCGGACGTGGGAAAGTGACCGCCACTTGGAAGTGAAGTCTTGCAGCATTGTCGGCGCCTTCGAGCGTGTATGCAGCTGTATTTGTTCAGCGACGCGCCGGCCCCGACAGTGACGAAGGGCAGGTACGCCCCTCGCCGCCTCATGAACCTCGTTGTTGGCGATCGCGATGTCCTGGGCCAGGATCTTCAGATTGCTGGTTGCCGACCAGTGCCTGGTCGATCAAGCTCGTGAGCTTCGGATCATTGAAAAACTCTGTTGTCCCGACCTGAGCCGAGTTTTCCGAGCTGGTCGCTCCATTGAAGCTTTCCGGCAGGCACTGGTCCCGGCTCCGCGTGACGGAGCTTGGGGATTCCACAGCCCGGCAGAACCAGCAGGATGCTGCAAGCGATCGCTGTCGCGACAGCGTTCTTCTTGTGCTTCGTGTTCGAAGTTCTCACTAAGGGCTTCATCCGTCTCGTCCTTGATGAGCTTGCGCTTGTCGGCAATCCGCTCAGGTTGCGCGACCCGAGCCCACGCGGGATTAGAAGGCAAGATTGGCAGGGTTCCGAACAACTTGGGCGCTAAGCCAGCCCAGTTCCGTCGCATGAAGACATCCTTCCAGTCAGGGGCGGTCGCACGCGAGCGTCCTGCTCGTGCAACAGTGCGTTGACGAAGAATTTCATCGTCGGCTGAGTCGGAAGACGGTGGTGAATTGCGAAGACTCGTTACAAGCTAACACTCGTGAGAGTGCGCAATTCACGCAACGCCGCAGCTAGCAAACGCGATTCAGGCAGATGGGATTTTAAGACGCGGCATTGGACGGCCGCTGGCATGCTGTCAGCCCGTGGGTTTTCCACACGCGCTGCACCATGGCGGGTGAAGTCCCCAAGGCTGCTGCTAGCGAACGCGTGCTCCAGCGGGAACGGCGGGGGGGCGACTCATGAAGGGTTTTGTGAATGATCTGCTGGACCAGAGCCTCGGACTTCTTGGTGCGTTTGCCACCGCGCGGGGCATCCTTCTCAATCCCGGCAATGCCGCGCTGCGCAAAACGGCGTCTCCACAGGCACACCGTCTTGGTGCCACAGCGAAGCTCTCGAGCGATTTCCTTGTTGAGCAATCCGGACGCGGCCAAGAGCGCGATTTTGGACCGCAACACCAATCGCGCCGGCGTCGAACGTCCGCGTGCCCAGCGTTCGAGTATCACGCGGTCGCTGTCTGACAGCTTGATAGCAGGTGCGGCCCTCATCGCAAATGTGTTTCGTGAGAGTGTGAATCCGGAGTAATTTTCGAGTAGCTGTTCTTGAATCACGCGGCGCGGAGCTTAGCCGATCAGCCGGCTAGATGGTTTCTTCGTGACTACAAATCGTCCCGAAGGTTTTCTTGCTCCGCTGCGCACGGTATCGACTGCGGTCAGTTTGACGGGACTGATCCCGCTAGCACTCCGGCGTTCCGCGGCGGCGAAGAATGAGCGGAGTCGGTGTGGTTCGTGGCGGTAGGTATCGAGCACGTGGTCCGGCAGGCGCTAGTACAAGCCCAACCGAGCTGCGCACGAAGCACGCAAGAGGGCCGTGATGCGGTCGTGTCGTTGCCGGGCGTATTGCAGCGGCCTGTGGCCGCCAGGAGTTCGCGTCGCCGTTGCGACGTCCATTTCGGCTTCGGCCCAGGATAACGCTTCGGACGAAGCCGGCTGCCATGCATCCAGGTCGCTCGCCCGGGATGCGCTGACGAGGCGCTCGAACCCGCGGCCGCGGCGAACTCGGACAATGTCATTCCTCGCTCGAACAATCGGGCCGCGATCTTCCGACGAACTTCGAGCGCTGCGGGACTTCCAGCTCGTCTCATCTCGATACTTTAACGGTACTGACGCGCGATTCCATGAACCAGATGAGGCTCGATCGGATGGCAGACGGTTGCTGCTTTTTGGTTTCGATCAACAACATCTTCGCCTCGATGAGGAGATTGGCGATTCGACAGGACGGCAGAACCGGAAGGCTGCCGTAAATGATCGCGGTCGCGATGGCGTGCTTCTTAGGAGTGGTGCTCGTGGTGTTCGGCGATCTCACTAAGAGGTTCTTTCGTCTCGTCCTGAAGGAGTTTGCGGTCGCCGTCAAGCCGACCGAACAAGTAATAAAGGCCGGGAATGACCAAGACCCCGATCACGGTGCCCAGGAGCATCCCACCGACCGCGGTGGTGCCGATCGTGCGGTTTCCGATCGCCCCGGGGCCGGTGGCACGGACCAACGGAATCAGACCGGCGATGAAGGCGAAGGAGGTCATCAGAATTGGCCGGAAGCGCAGTTTTCCGCCTTCGATGGCGGCGTCCTTGAGGCTCGCGCCCTCGTGGTGCCGCTGCACCGCGAATTCGACGATCAAAATCGCGTTCTTGCCCAGCAGACCGACCAGCATGACCAGACCAATCTGGCAGTAGACGTCGTTGGCCAATCCCATGGCCTGCAGGAAAAAGAAGGATCCGAAGATGCCGACCGGCAGCGACATGATCACTGCCAGCGGCAGGATGAAACTCTCGTATTGGCCCACCAGCACCAGATAGACGAAGACGACGACGATCAAGAAGATGTAAACCGCCTCGTTCCCTTTGCCCGCCTCGTCATAAGCGAGGGCTTCCCAGCCGAGGCCGTAACCGCGCGGCAGCGTTTCGGCGGCGACCTCTTTGATCGCCTGGATGGCTTGACCGCTGCTGTAGCCGGGAGCCGGTGCAAGCTGAATGGGGGCGGAGGGATACAGGTTGTAGCGGTTGATCTCGTTCAAGCCCTGTTGCTTCTTGAGCGTCATGAACGAGGAGTAGGGGACCATGTCCCCCTTGTCGTTCTTGACGAATATGTTCTCGAAATCCTCGGGGTACCGCCGGAACTGCGGCAAGGCCTGGACAAAGACCTTGTAGAACTGGTTGAAGCGGATGAAGCCTTGCTCCCAGGTGCTGCCGATGACGATGGAGAGATTGTCCATCGCATCTTTGATCGACACGCCCTTCTGCATGGCCACGTCGTTGTTGATGACCAGCTCATACTGCGGATAGTTGCTGGCAAAGAAGGTGAAAATGCTCTTCACCTCCTTGCGTTTTGCCAAGGCAGCCAGGAACTTTTCGGTCTCTTCTCCGAGCCGCTTGTAGTTCATCGTGTTCGTCTTGTCCAAAACACGCAGGGAGACACCGCCGGCCGCGCCGAAACCCGGAACCGCGGGCGGTTCGAAGAACTCGAGTTTGACATTGGACATCTTGCTGCATTCGTGCTCGAGCTCCTGAATGATCTGTTTCGAGGTCATCTTGCGCTCGGCCCAGGGCTTCAAATTGATGAGACAAGTCCCCGCGTTCGAGCCGCGGCCCTCGGTCAGCACCTCGTAACCGGCCAACGCGGAGACCGAGTTGACTCCGTCGATGGTTTTGGCGATCTCCTGCAGTTCGTGGGATTTGGAGTTGGTGTACTCCAGCGTCGAGCCCGGAGGCGTCTGGAGAATCCCATAGATCATCCCCTGGTCCTCGAGCGGGATGAAGCCGGACGGAAGCACCGCGTTCACGAGGACAATGCCGACGCCAAAGCCCGTGATGACTCAACATGGTCAGGCACGCGGCGAGTGACTACCGGACCGAGGAACGACGGTAAAGCCGGCCGTGACCTTCTCAACGGCGCGGTCAAACGGTTTCCGCACGAAGGGCAAGATATTCAGCAGCAGGCCCAGCAGCCCCCACAGATGGTAAATGAGAAGATTGAGCAGTACGGCCATCACCCCTCCCACGACAATCGTCAGCATCCTGCTCAGCCACCCGCGCTTCTGCGCTTGGGCGCCGTGGGGCTTGAGAATCATCGCACAGAGCACCGGCGTGACCGTCAGGGCCACGACCCCGGAAAGAACGATGGACGTGGCCATCGTGATGCCGAACTGGCGGTAGAACTGCCCACCGGCCCGGGAATGAAGGTCACCGGAACGAACACTGCCGTCATCACGAGGGTGATGGCGATGATCGCGCCGCTGATCTCGTTGATCACCTCCTTGGTCGCCAGATAGGGCGAGAGGTGCTTTTCCGCCATCTTGGCATGCACCGCTTCGACCACCACGATCGCGTCGTCCACCACGACGCCGATCGCCAGCACCAATGCGAACAGCGTGATCAGATTGATCGACAGCCCCAGCAACTGCATGAAAAAGAAGGCCCCGATCAAAGAGACGGGCACCGCCAGGGTCGGGATCAGCGTGGAGCGAACATCGCCGAGGAACATGAACACCACGAGCGAGACCAGCAAGAAGGCCTCCAACAAGGTGTGAAGCACCTGCTCGATCGAGGCCTCCAGGAAAGTGGAGACGTCGTAACTGACCTCAAAATCCATGCCAGGAGGGAATGACGACTCCTTGATCTCCTTGAGCTTCTCCTTGACCTGCTCAATGACGATGGCGGCGTTGGTGCCGGGAATTTGCTTGAGGACGATGGCAGCCGAGGGATGGCCGTCCATGTTCGAGTAAATGTTGTAGTACGAAGGGCCCAGCTCGACTTGGGCAACGTCCTTCAGCCGCAGGATCTGACCATCGGGATTTGCCTTCAGAATGATGTTTTCATACTGCTCCGGCTTGTTGTAGCGTCCCACCCAGGTCAGCACGTACTCGACGGTTTGCGATGTTCTGCCGGTCGCCTGGCCGAGTCGGCCGGGCGAACCGAGCATGCTCTGTTTCACTGATACGCTTCATGACGTCGTCGGCGGACACGTTGTAGGCCCGCATGCGGTCGAGATTCAGCCAGACCCGCATGGCCATTGCGCGGCTGCCGAGAATATTGGCGCTGCCGATGCCCCGGACCCGCTTGATCTCGGGCACGACGTTGACGAAGGCGTAGTTGTAAAGGAAATCCTGGTTGTGGCCCGGATCGGTGCTGTAGATGTTCACGTACATCAGCATGCTCGTCATCGACTGGAGGACGATGATGCCCTCCAGCTCCACGATGGGCGGGAGCCGCTGCTTGACGGTTTGGATGCGGTTTTGCACGTTCAAGACCGCCACGTTCGGGTCCGTGCCCGGGTGGAAGACGATCAGGATCGTCGCCTCGCCGGCGCTGGTGCCGGCCGAGACCATGTAGCGCATGTCCTGGACGCCGTTGATGGCCTGCTCCAAGATGACCAGCACCGAGTCGACCAAAACTTGGGCACTGGCGCCGGGATAAGCAAGCGTGACCACGACGCTCGGGGGCGCGACGTTGGGGAACTGGGAGATCGGCAGGGTTTTGATCGACAGCCCGCCCAGGAACAAAATGATGATCGAGATAACGATCGCCAATGCCGGTCGACGGAGGAATTGTGAGAACATGGTTCCGAGAGAATCCGGTTGGTTTCCGTGTTTCAGTACCGGGAGAGCGGTTGCTATTCCGCGTGGTATTTCAGGTTTGCAGCAACCTGTTCCGCGTTGACGATCCTCGTATTCCACCTTGTCGCCGTCGCGAACCTGTCGGATCCCCTCGAGCACGATCTTGTCGTCCACGCCAAGCCCCGCTCTTGATGACAAAGAGGTCCTCCAATTCATTCTGGATGACGATCTCGCGCTGATGCGCCACATCGTCTTTGTCGATGACGTAAACGTACCGCTTCTGCAGAACCTCGAAAGTCGCCCGTTGCGGGATGACGATGGCGTCATTCTGCACTCGGCTGATCAACACGGTGCCGGTCTGACCGTGACGCAGCAGGCGGTCCGGGTTCGGAAAATCCGCGCGGAAGGGGATGTTCCCGTTCTCGTTGTTGAAGTCGGCCTCGATCGCACCGATCTTGCCGGCCTGATCGAACTTGTTGCCGTTCGCCAGCATGAGTTCGATTTGCAGATCCTCCTTATGCTGATTCAGGTCGGCCATGTATTCGAGGTAACGGGCTTCGGGGACGTTGAAATAAACCCACATCACGCTGTTATCGGACAAGGTCGTGAGGATCTCCCCCTCCTGGACCAGGCTGCCCTGCTGGTGGTGCAGGCGGTCGACGATGCCGTCGAAAGGTGCTTTGACGGTGGCAAAGTTCAATTCGGCCGCCGCCAACTCCGCCTTGGCCTCGGCCTTTGCCAGCTTGGCCTCGAGCAGTGCCACCTCATTCTGAGAGACCACCTTGTCCTCGTACAGCTTCTTGGTGTAGTTGTATTCCAGTTGCGCGAGCTTTGCCTCGGCCATCTCGGCGTCCGCCTTTTTCTGGTAAAGAATCGGGATGACCTTGAACATCAGATCACCCTCCTTCACCTGCTGACCCTCCTTGATTGGGATCGCCTCGAGATACCCCTTCTCCAAGGCACGGACCTTGATGTGGCGCTGCGAGTGGATCTGGCAGACATATTGCTGGGTGAGGGTAACGGCCTTCGACTGAGGGCTGGTGGCCACGATCTTATGGGCCTCGTGCTCGTGCTCCTCCTTGTGCATGTTGCAAGCAGGCAGGGAGAGGGAAATCAGTGCCAGGATGATGGTCGGAATTGGCGAGACTTTTCATAGTGCTTTCGCTTGTTGGTTGCCTCTGAAGTCGCGGACTGGATCACTTAACGTGGATGAAGGAAGGAAAGATGTCCACGCACATCAACAACTCTAGCACCGCCCAGCCGCCTCAACAGACCGAGACGGCCACCCCCGTCACTGGCCGCATGGCCAATACGATCGGATTCATCGGCCGACTCCTCTTTCTCCACGACCACACAGCCTGCAAAACTGCGAGCACTCGCCCACGTAGGACGAATACTATGACGCGACACGAATGTCGTCAATTTGTCCTAGAGAGATGTTCGGTGCAAACCGGGAAAAGGTTCATTTTCGTCGGGAAACGCGACCGTCTATTACGAATTTGTCACGAAACTTGGCCCCGCAATCGCGGAGAAAAAAGGCAATCCTAGCCCACGAAACCAGCAATCTGCTTGCAGCCGCCAGGGCAATGCCCCTCCTGATGGGGTGGCCCAGGCCGAGAACGATGGGCCACTGCCAAAGTACAGGTCTGCATTCTTCGGTTCTGCGCGATCGTCCGCTTGAGTCGTCGGTCAGGGCCGCAGCTCGGTTTCAAAAAGCGGCCTGCGCTCGGAGGATCGGCTGCTCCAGCTCCGGCGGCTGGGACGTCTAAGGCCACAGGAGTCCGCATTGCGAAGACGATCGAATTCATTACGTTTCCGCAAGTCTCAAGTGCTCTGAGCCTGATCGCTTGCCCAATCCTGCGACAAGCGAACTGGTCCTTCCGTTGATGCTACGCAGATGCCGTGCCAGTCGCCGAGCGGAGCGACGATAGGCAGGCGCAGCGCGGGCCGGCCACCGCAAGAAGTCGAAGTGGCGCCGCCAGATTCGCTGTCGCCGAATTCGACGGCGCTGCAGCCCGACGCAGCGGCTGCACTCCCCTGTCGCCCACCGAAGCAAAGAAAGTTGCGCCGACCAAGCAAAGAAAGTTTCCTCGCTCGCGCGCATGGCGGCTTGTTTCATGACAAGACCGTAAGGTTAAGCTGCGGCGGATCGGCATCTGGTACAAAAGACGTAGGCGATCCGGTAGGTTCGCTAAGTTCGAGCCGTTTTCCGCAGCAATGGGTTGGCGCCGCGACCCCTTTTTGCCAGTCGCTGGGGCCTTCGTCTCGTGCGAGGTTAGATGGTGCGAAGTCCGCTGGAGACTTCGACAAAGGGCCTCTCCGGCTGCCGCCGAATCGCACCGGCAGGAAAGAAACTGTCGCGCGCGGCCAATAACTTTCACCCCGCACTTGCGACTGCGACGTCCGGCGAGGCTTCTGCACGAGCCGAAACCCCGGCCGCGGCTGGCGGCTATTCCCTTATCCAGTCGGAGGTTTCGCATGCAGCCGCCGCGCCGGGCAAGTTTTGGGCGCGGCCCTTGCATTCCCCCGGCCTGTCCGCTGATGCAGCGCCGAATGCACACCGCAGAAGTTCGAGAATTGCCGTGCGTCGCTACCATTCGTGGACCGGGCATGCCGGCGCTGGGCGAATCCAGGACCCACGCGCGGGTTCCGTGGCCAAGGTCCGTCTGGATCGAGCGGTCTGTGCGCAGGACCGGATCGCATTAGTCGTCGTGACGAAATGGCGGCCGCCACAGGAATCGTTTGCGGCTGTGTGAGCAGGTGGCGGAGCATTCGCGTAGTCAGGATCTTCGAGCAGGCGTACCATGAACTTCAACTCGCCGCAAGTCGCACCTTCCCACCGCATGTTTTCCCAGGACCGACACATGTCTAACGATGCCAGCGGGGTGGCCATAGGGAAGAAAGTGGTTGCCCCAACCGTACTGGTCAGCGCGATCTGGATCGCCGTTAGCTGCGGTACGTGGTACATCGTGGACCAAATGGATGACGATCAGAACCTGCTGCTCAATCAGAATCGTGGTGTGATCCACGCGGCGGGCGTCATGCAGGAAAGCTTGTGGCGGCTCCAGGCAGTTTTGTTCGAAGCGGCGGAGCACCGCGGGGCGGAAGCGCTGCGCGACAAGAGCTCACGGCCGAAGCCAAGCAACTCGAACAGGAATTCGACGAGGCGCTCTCCAGCGCTTCGCAGAACGTGTCGATCCCGGAAGAAAAGGTCGTGATTCGCAAAATCGGTGAAAACTTCGCACGCTACCGCTCGAGCGTGCGCGAACAGCTCGCGCGCGACGGCCTGACGCCGGAAGAATCCGCCGACTTGGTCTATGCGGCCATGAGCACGGCCCGGGCAGTGGCCGAGCCTTGCGAGGCGCTGGCAGAGTTGGGCCAAGAGCTGACGAACGATACCTTCGACCGCCGAGATCGCTTGCGGACCAAGGTTAACATGGTGCGAATGGTGTTCATGATCATCGGCCCGGCGATCGGCATTCTGCTGGGTCTGCGCCTGCCCGCAGCTTAAACTCTTCGCTTTCCCAGATCAGCGTGACGCTGCGCGACGCCAGCGGTGGTCTGGAGCAAGAGATCGGCTTACTGGAGGTCAACGCGTCCGACGAAGAGGGCGGCTTGCCCGCCCTGCAGCAGCAGGTCCAGTTCGTCTCCGGACGTATCAAGCAGGTCGTCGAGGAACTGCAATGGACTCGCCGCAAAGCCGAGCACTCGGAACGTTTGGCCGTCGTCGGCGAGCTGGCGGCGGGAATTGCCCACGAAGTGCGCAATCCTCTCACTTCCGTGAAGCTGCTGATCCAGGCCATCGAGCGCAATCAGTCATTGGGCGACAGCGACCAGCAGCGACTGCGGATCGTGCGGCAGGAGATCGCCCGGATCGAGACGACGATGCAGGAGCTGCTGGACTACGCGCGGCCTGCTGAATTCCGCCGGGTGCGGCACGACGTGCGCGACACGCTCCGCCGCACCTTGAACCTGGTCGAAGTGCGCGCCGAGCAGAGCGGCGTCGCGATCGACGAACTCTTGGGATCTCAACCGTTGTTCGTCAATGCCGACCCGGAGCAGTTGCAACAGGTGTTCGTCAATCTGCTGCTCAACGCGATCGAAGCAATGCCGGCCGGCGGCCGGCTGCTGTTGGCTCTGGAGGGGCGGCCGGCGACATCGGGCGACTCGTGCCGCACAGACGTCGGCCCATTGCTGCGGATCGTGTTTCGGGACTCGGGCTGCGGAATTCGGGCTGACGTCTTGGAACGATTGTTCCAGCCATTTGTCACCAGCAAGGAACGCGGCATCGGCTTGGGGCTGGCGATCAGCCGGCAAATCATGCTGGAACATGGAGGGCGGTTGACTGCCTGCAACGTGCCCGGCGGCGGCGCAGAATTTGTCGTCGAGGTGCCATTGGCGAATACGGCCCTCATCGTCGATCGCGCAGACGACGCGGCCGGCGACCCGAGTCAAGCCAGAACGGCTGCGGAGGAATCTCGTGCTGAAGAAAATGAAACTGCTGATCATCGATGACGAGTCGAACATTCGCTTCAGTATCGGCCAGGTCCTGACCGACGAGCGCGTATCGGTCCTGGAAGCGGCAACCGCTGAGCAAGGCTTGCAGTTGGCGGCCGAGCACTCGCCGGATGTGATTTTGCTCGATGTCCGCTTGGGACCCCAATCTGGACTCGATGTTTTCCACGAACTGCGGCAAATCGACCCCAAGAGCCTGGTGATCTTCATTACCGGACACGGCACGACGGATACGGCCATCGAGGCCATGAAGATCGGCGCTTACGATTACCTGGTCAAGCCGCTCGACGCCGACCACCTGCAGCACGTTGTCGAACAGGCCTTCAGCATTAGCCGACTGATGCACGTGCCCGCGCTCTTGGAAGAGGGTGAGCGTCCGCAGGATCGTCCGGATATGTTGGTCGGCTCGGGTCCGGCGATCCAGTCGGTTTGCAAGCAGATCGGACGCGTCGCCCCGAAGGACGTCAATGTGCTGATCCTGGGAGAAAGCGGCACGGGCAAAGAGTTGGTCGCGCGGGCCATTTACCATCACAGCCGGCGAAACAGCTCGCCGTTTCTGGCCATCAATTGCTCGGCTATCCCCGAAGCATTGCTGGAAAGCGAGTTGTTCGGCCACGAACGGGGCGCCTTTACCGGGGCCGAACGGCGTCGCATCGGCAAATTCGAGCAGTGCCATCACGGCACGTTGTTCCTCGACGAGGTGGGCGACATGGCCCCCGACACCCAGGCCAAGATTTTGCGCCTGCTGCAAGAGAGCCGTTTCGAGCGCGTGGGAGGCAGCGAAACCATCGCCGTGGACGTGCGCGTCATCGCCGCCACCAACCAGAACCTGGACGAACTGATCGAAAGCGGCCGGTTTCGCAAAGATCTGTATTACCGGCTGCGCGGCGTGACGATCAGCCTGCCGGCGCTGCGCGACCGTGCGGAAGACATTTCCGAGTTGGCCCACTATTTCTTGTTCCGCTACAACCGGCAGATGGGCACCTCGGCCCGGTCGATTTCGCCCGCCGCGCTGGAATTGCTGCAGCAATACGACTGGCCCGGCAATGTGCGCGAGTTGCAGAGCATCATTCGCGAGTCGTTGATCGTATCGGCCGGTCCGACCATTCTGCCGGAATTCCTGCCGGCGACCGTCCGCTGCGCCGCCCCCCCGCGCCGGAACAAGCCGCCAAGGATGCCGACCAGTGGCAGCAATTGGCGGCGGATCTCGATGGCTGGATGGCTTCCTGCGAAACCGATCTTTACCGCCGGGCGCTCGAGCGCTTTGATCGACTGATCGTTCGCCGGGCGATGGATATCGCCGAGGGACAGCAATTCCGCGCGGCCGAGATTCTCGGCATCAGCCGGGTGACGTTGCGTGCGAAACTGCGATCGCTCGGCATGCACATCGGCAAGGCTTTGACGCAAAAGACATCGGACAAGACACTCTAAACGTTGGCACCCGCTGGGCGCTCGCCTGACGGTTGGCCGGTCGGCGTCGGCGCGGGCGGTGAAGCCTCTTCTCATCAGTGCCCGCGCGTGAGCGGGGCTGCGGCGCCGCGTGTCGTGGGTGAACTGGCCGGGCCGCGCCGGGGCCGAATCGCCAGCCGCGGGCCAATTGTCCGAACTCCGATCTGTGACGCGGAAGGAGACAACGTTTGCCGACGCACACGACACGATACAACAGACGTGTATGCCGTGTCGTCAGCTGCTCGTCCGGCAATCGGTGCCGGAGAAGTTTGTCAGCCCCGCGTTCGGTGTGCTTGACGTCAGGCATTACGCAAGACAGAATCGTGAAACGGTTTACGTGAATTTGCGGTCCTGACAGGACGAGTTGCGAACAAGGCCAGGGGAACGGCGGCCTCGGGGATCAGGAGAAGTGACCGACGTGACGAACCAGCTACAGCCCCTTGACTGGACGTTCTTGAGCAACCATTCCCATGTCCTCTATTGCATCTCTTTCTGGCCCGACATCCGCATGCGAGACATTGCGGTGAAGGTGCGGATAACAGAACGGGCCGTACAGCGGATCGTGGTCGATCTCGAACGGGGGGGCTACCTCAAACGGGAGCGCGTGGGGCGCCAGAATCATTACCGGCTCAAACCGCGGCTCCATCTGCGACACCCTCTGGAAAACCATGTGAAAGTCGGCCGGCTCCTTGCCGTTTTACACCCAGGAGCTGCCGCGAGCGAGATGTCGGTTCAGAAACCGCGGGACTCTGCGGTTGTAACCGCGCCAGGGCTCAATGCCGCGCCTTCACGTGCCGCTGCGAAAGCTATCTCACGTTTGAAAAAGAGGCCAAGGAAGCCGCGCAAGCTGATTGCCAAGAAGTCTGTTTGATTCGCGGGTCATCCTAACGGCCCGCGCTAGCAGCATGCTGAAGTATTCAACATGCTGCGCCAGCGCACGGATGCGAATCCAAACTGGATTTCGACCGACGCCCTGCATGAAGCCGCACGACAGCATGCTTATCGCCTGTACGGGCTTTTCGCTCGATGGCGCAACCCTTGTCCTAGAAATAAGAAAGCCCTTCGACATTCTTGCCGAAGGGCCTTCAGTCTCGATCGGTCGAGGCGACATGACACCAATAGAACTTTTTGTGTCCGGCGTCGCAAGCTGGCCTGGGGTTTTGGTTTTGGCGGCTTAATCGCTTATGGCGAAGGCCCTGTGCTCAGACGCGCCTATTTACCAGTGCGACCTTTTGCAACGCTTCGGTCAAAGAGCAATTCGGCTTGTTTTCCCACGCGCTTCAATTGCTGTTCGAGTTGTCGCAGTTCGTGACGCGAAAGTCCTGCAAAGACTTTCTCCATCGTCTCGACGTGCGCCGGAAAATTGGCGTGATGACGGATTTTCCGCGGGGGGTCAAAGCAACGATACGAACCCGGCGGTCCTGGGAGCACTCGGCACGGCTCACCAAGCCTTTGGAGACAAGTCGGTCGACTGCCACGCTGATCGATCCAGGTGTCAGATTGACTTTCGGACCGATCACATTGACGGGTAGCGGTCCCTTGTGAAGCAGGGCCTCAAGGACGGCGAAATCCGAAAGCCCCAAGCCGGTTTCTTCAAGGTTTGCCAGGGCATATCGCGTAATGGCTTGCATGGCCTTCATCATCACCAGCCAGGTATGCACGGGTGCCGGAGGGTCTTTCTTCATGGAAGTTACCCAATTTTCGGGAAAGTTACCCAATCAAACCCCTGACTATACCATCAAATCAATTATATCGACATCAAGATAATTGACTTCAATGGAGATGGGCGATACGATTCATTGACGACGTAACTGGCCGGATTGGTGCCAGGGCAAGTTCGACGGCCAGCGTCGAACGACACCAGGGCAAGCAATGGAAAGGAATTGACATGTCGCCCAGCGATCGTAAACTGATCGCCGTGATCGGCGCCACGGGACACCAGGGCGGCGGGTGCTGCGTGCCCTGCAAGCCGGCGGCCAATTCCGGGCACGTGCTCTGACGCCGCAATCCCGGCAGACGTCACGACCTCGCTGAGGAAGTCGTCGAAGCGGACTTGAACCGTCCGGACACCCTGCAACCGGCTTTTGCGGGTGCACACGGCGTATTTTTAGTCACTAGCTTTTGGCAAGAGGGCACCGACGAATTCACGCAGGGAACGGCGGCGGTACGCGCGGCCAAAGCTGCGGGGGTCGAACACTTTATCTGGTCCACACTGCCGGATGTCGAAGCGATCAGCGGCGGTCAATTCGACGTTCCCCACTTTACTGGCAAGGCGAAGGTCGATCGCGTGGTCACGGAAGCGGGGTTTGCGAATCATACATTCGTCATCGCGCCTTTCTTCTACCAGAACCTCGCAGGCGCCATGGCTCCGCAACAGCAGGCCGACCGATCGATGGGCTGGGCGCTACCGCTCGATCCGAGCGTGCGTTGCATTCACATGGGTGACATTCGCGAACTCGGCGAAATCGTGGCGGGAGCATTCGTACACCCGGATCAGGCCGGCCATGGCGAATATCTGCCGCTGGTCGGTGATTTCATGAGCTTCAACGAAATTGTCGACACGCTGAATCGACAGGGCCACAAGTTCTCGTTCAAACAAGTTCCAAAGGATGTTTTCGCGACTCTCTTCCCTGGGGCCGCCGAGATCGCGGAGATGTTGGGCTACTTCCAAGCTCATACGTACTTGGGCTCGGATTCGCACGCCCGAATTGCATCGCAAACAAAATAGCGGGCCGTCAACCGACCAACTTCTCGGCATGGGCCCGAGAGAATTTCCCGGTAAAGGCAACTTAAGTCCACCGACGCGCCAGTATCATCACCTAAAGAAGGCAGGCCAAGAAGGAGAGCTTTATGAAGATCGCTTCCACCATCGCGCGATATTTGCTCGCTTTCGTTTTCATCGTCTTCGGTTTGAACGGTTTTCTGCATTTTATCCCGCAGCCGCCGCCGACATCGGAGATGGCCGGCCAATATTTCACGGTCATGTTTGCGTCTCACTACTTGGTGTTTGTTTTTGGATTGCAGCTGATCGCGGGAGTGTTGTTTCTCTTTCGACGAACCGTTCCATTGGCATTGACAATCGCTGGGCCATTAATTGTCAACATTCTGCTTTTCCATGCGCTGATGGATCCGGGCGGGATTGTGCCTGGCGTCGTGGTAACGGTCCTCTGGTTCGTGGTTTACTGGCAGTTCCGCGCGGCTTTCTACGGCATTTTCTTCGCCGAAGTACAATCCGATCGCTCTCGCTGATATCCGCGGTCGGGAATCCGAGTTCCGCCTGAACGCGTTGAAAGACTATCGTTCGCACAGTAATCGTCATCGGTTCATAAAACCGGAAGTGTTCATCGACATAAGGCTTGGCCGACTCGCCGCTTCGTTTTTCGTCCTTCATCCTTCCTTCCGCCTTTATCCCTCCGTACTCCTCGTTACAAACGCTTTACACCCCCCGACGCATCGCATGCCTAGAATTCGGTCGATCGCTGATGACGGCGGTCGACCCCGTTCCATCTTCCTTTCTCAAGGAGCCAGGCCATGCGAGGGATGTCTACCCGGGCGATTGGATTGTTGACGCTGGCGGTTGCGGTTTGCGGGGCACGGTATGCGGTGGCTTGCCGCGGGCTGATCGGTGCGGATCTGCAAGCCTTCGCACGCCAGGCGGTCGCGGAGAACGACGCGGAACGGAGCCGGGCGATCGAGGTCTTGCGTCAGGCCGGACCCAGCGGGTTGGACGCCCTGTTTGTCGCGCATCGCGCGGCAATCCTGTCGGCCGAGGCGGCCGATCAGCCGGCCGGCGCGGCGGGCGATTCGGCCTGGGAGCGGCTGCGGCAGGCCCTGGACGCAGTCGGCGGGCAGCGCGATTGCGCCGCGTCGCACCTCTATTGGTACACCGATCTGGATCAAGCCAAGGCGGCCGCCCAGCAGTCGGGAAAACCAATCCTGTCGCTGCGCATGCTCGGCAAGCTGACCGACGAATATAGCTGTGCCAACAGCCGATTCTTCCGCAGCACGCTGTATGCCAACCAGGCTGTCAGCCGATTGTTGCGGGATCGCTTTGTTCTGCATTGGCAATCGGAACGGCCCGTGCCGGTGGTCGACCATCGACTTTGGCGATGGCCGCAAGTTGCAGCGGACCGTGACCGGCAACAGCGTCCACTACGTGCTCGACGCCGAGGGCCGGCCGATCGACGCCCTGCCCGGCTTGTACGGCCCCGAGGCCTTCCTGCGCGGCGTCGTCCACGCGGAACAGTTCGCTCTCAGCCTGGCAGCCGACGGGGCCGGTCGCACGCAGAAGCTTGCGGCCTATCACCGAGAACGCCTGAACGAACTGCACCAGCATTGGGCGGGTGATCTTCGCGCCATCGGCGTGGCCGTCAGTGCCCAGCCGGACAAGCCCGTGACAAGTGCCGCGCCGGCGCCGGTGTCGCCGGCATTTGCCGTGGCCGCGAATGCAGCGCCGACGGCGAACGCGGCCGTGGCAGTGCAGCTACCCCGCGCGGTCAAGGCCTCGCTGGCGGCGATGCCCAAGCATGCGGTCGAGACACCGGTTTTGGCGGCGCGCTCGGCGTATCGACCGAGACCCTGGCCGGTTCGACCGGCGACGCCCAGTGGGCGGCGCTGGCCCGACTGCATGCGGGCGACTCCCGCGCTGGACGCGGCCAGCCTGAAAGTAATCGAGCGTCAGCATCCCACGGCGGCCGCGGCAGCGCCTGGGCAATCACTAAGTCGCGGGTCGAGAGTCCGCTGGTGAAGCTGCTGCGGAATTTTCAGCAAGCCATCGCGCTGGATACCGTGCGGAACGAATACTTGCTCCACCAGCGAATTCACCAGTGGTTCGTTGCCGGCCAGGTCGCCGATCTCGATGCCCTGAACGCGCGCGTCTACGCCGAGCTGTTTTTGACGCCGGGCTCCGATCCCTGGCTGGGATTGATGCCCGCCGACACGTACACCGCCCTGGAAAATTGCGGGGTGGTCGGCGGATCGGCACATTACAATAGTCGGTAGCGGTCTGGCTAACGATTTCACCCCGACTGTCTTGCAGGTCCGCACCCGTCCATGCAGCGTCCGCAGATATTGACCGTCGAGGACGACGCGGCGATTCGTCGCGGCATTGTCGACTCGCTGCGCTTCGCCGGCTATCAGTCCGTTCGAAGCGGCCACCGGCGACGAAGGACTGGAGATGGCCACCAGCCGCTCGTACGACCTGGTGCTGTTGGACCTGGTCCTGCCCGGCCGAGGCGGTCTGGATATCTTGCGCGAGGTCCGTGCATTACGGCCCACGCAGCCGGTGATCATCCTTTCCGCCCGCGGCGAAGAGGACGACCGCGTGGCCGGCTTGCGTTTGGGGGCCGACGATTACGTCGTCAAGCCGTTCAGCGTCAAGGAGCTGCTGGCCCGGGTCGAGGCCGTGCTGCGTCGCTCGCCCGAGCGGCCGCAAGACCTGACGCGAGATCGCCATGCCGCATTGCACTGGCCGATCTGGCCCGCGCCGAGGTCCGCTTTGCCGACGGCACCCGCACCGAGCTGTCGGAGAAGGAGGTCGAATTGCTGCGCTATCTGGCGGCGAACAGCGGCCGCGCAGTCTCGCGCGACGAGCTGCTGCTGCGGGTTTGGCAGATCAGCCCGCGCGGGCTGCCCACGCGGACGATCGACATGCACGTCACGCGGCTGCGCGAAAAACTGCGCGACGATCCGGCCGAGCCGCGGGTGATCCTGACGGTTCGCGGCAAGGGCTATATGTTCGCCACGCAGCCAGGGGTGCGGCATGAGACGTCCCTGGCAAATCTGGCTGGTCTTTCGCCGGCTTGCCTGCTGGTGGTCACGGCGGCGGTTGGCTGGCTGAGCTTTCGGGCGCTGGAGTCGGAGCAGGCCGAAGCGACGGCCCGCGCCGCAGGCGCGCTGGAAGAGAACGCCCGGTTGGCGCTGTGGCGGATCGATTCGGCGGTGGCCCCGCTGATTGCGCAGGAAACGCGCGTCCTATTTTGCCTACCGCTCGTTCTATTCCGGTCGGCGAGCCGCATGGCAAGGCGTCCGGCGGCAAAGCCGAGTGGCGCGCCGCTCGCGCCGTCGCCGCTGTTGTCGGCGCGAAAACCCGCAGATCAAGCTGCATTTCGAGATTCGAGCCGCCGGCGGCGAGTTGCAGTTCGCCCGAGCGTGCCGCCGGCCGACCTGGTACGCGCTAGCCGTGCCGCGAGTACCTCGAGCCCGGAGCAAGTCGATGCAGAACCGCGAGCGGCTCGCAGAGCTGGCCAAGGCGGTCGACGAACGGCAAGTTGTGGCGGCGCTGTTGCCGCCGACGCAGCCGCCGCCAGGTCGCTCTGCCGGCCGAAGCCGCGCTGCAGCCTGTTGCCGCAACAACTGTGCTGATGGCGCGATTGCGCAGCAAGGTGCCGTTTCACGGAAAGGCCGACTTGAACAGCAAGCCGCGGTTCAGCAGTCGCGGGGCGAATTACGAATACCAGGCCCGCAACAGGCCTTCGCCAACAACTCGAGCCAACCCGGTTGCCGGCACGCTGCTGAGCCGAGCGACGTGCGAACCGACGTGATGACGCCGCTGTGGGTGGGCGACGACTTGCTGTTGGCCCGCCGTGTGGGCGTGGGCGAGCAGAGCGTGGTGCAAGGCTGCTGGCTCGATTGGCCGCTGATTCGCGAGCAACTTGCTGGCCGGCGTGCGCGACTTGCTGCCCCAGGCCGATCTGCAACCGGCCGATCCGGCCGACGGAGCAAGAGCCGTGCGCATCGCATGGCGGCGCTGCCGGTGGAACTGGTCACGGGCGAATTGCCGCTGTCGCGGCCGACGCGGCTATCGCCGGTGCGGCTGTCGCTGCTGGTCACTTGGGGCTCGCTCGTCCTGGCCGCGCTGGCCGGTGGCCCTGTTGCTGCATGGCGTGGTGGCGCTGAGCGAGCGGCGGGCCGCTTTTGTTTCGGCCGTGACCCACGAGCTGCGCACGCCGCTGACCACGTTTCGCATGTACGCCGAAATGCTGGCCGAGGGGATGGTCCCCGACGAAGCAAGACCGGCGCAGCTATCTGCAAACCCTGCAGACCGAGGCCGACCGGCTGACGCATCTGGTGGAAAACGTGCTGGCCTACGCCCGGCTGGAACGCGGCGGGCCCGGCTGCGCGGATCGGCCCGGTGCCGGTGGCCGAACTGTTCGATCGGGCCAGCGAGCGGTTGGCCGGGCGGGCGGCGGAAGCCGGATTCGACGTGCGGATCGATGCCGCAGCCGGACGTGCTGGCCGCACAGGCCGTGGCCGACCCGGCCGCGGTCGAGCAGATCCTGTTCAACCTGGTCGACAATGCCTGCAAGTACGCCCGATCGGCCGAGATCCGTACACTCGAGTTCGACGTCGCCCAGTCGGCGATGGCCACGTGCGGCTGCGATTCTGCGACCACGGGCCGGGCGTGGCCGAGTCGCGAGCGGAAGCGGCTGTTTCAGCCCTTCCGCAAATCGGCCCGCGACGCGGCGCATTCAGCGCCGGGCGTCGGCCTGGGCCTGGCGCTCAGCCGCCGTCTGGCCCGCGACATGGGGGGCGAGTTGTCGCTGGAGAGCAACCCGCCCGCCGGCGCCTGTTTCGTGCTGACGTTGAAGGCGGCGGAGGGGCTGGGGGTTAGAGACTAGGGGCTAAGAATGGACGAGCCGAAGGCTCGGCAATTTCTTCGTTTTTCATCCTTCATCCTTCTGCCTTCATCCTTTACTTCTTCGGCCCGACCAGCTCGACGATGTTGCCGTCGGGATCGCGCACCAGCGTCAGATAGACGTCCTGCGGCAAGCCCTTGGGCAGCGGCTGCGGGCTCTTGGCCAGCGGGCTGACGCCGGCCTTTTTCAAGCGCCCCAAGGCAGCGGTTGTGTCATTGACGAAAATCGTCAGATAGCGGTAGCCGAGCTGCGAATTGATGGCTGTATTGTCATCGGCCTTGGGTGTCTTCTTGAATTGCATCAGCTTGAGCTTGGTGGCGCCCGGCTTGTCGCCCAGGGTGAGAACGTGGATGTCGAGCTCTTCGCTGCCGTCGGTCAGCCCGACCTCGGCCGTGTAGGGCCCGTCGACCTTGAAGCCGGGCAACTCGGTAAAGCCGATGGCCTCGGTATA
This sequence comes from uncultured Planctomycetia bacterium, assembly GCA_963699445.1. Lineage (GTDB taxonomy): Bacteria > Planctomycetota > Planctomycetia > Pirellulales > PALSA-1355 > CAWCAX01. Next base: position 281,895 of record CAVOTX010000002.1, on the reverse strand, counting down.
GAACTTGGTCGACTTGGCCACGTCGCTCACGACCACGCCCAGGTCGATCGTCGGGCTGGCAAATTCGCTGCCGTCTTCGGCTCGCGCCGCGCTAATCAGGGCAATGGCGACAAACGCCGCGGCCGCACACGTGCGGAAAATCATGGGATGGCTCCTGGCTCGATGGTGAATGGATGCGAAGTCTTGTTTCGACCGTTGCGAGGATTGTAAAACCCCCGGGCGCCAGATGCCAGAGAGGGGAAGATTCAATTCGTCTTGGCCGGGCGCAGCGGGCTGTTGGCCAGCATGAACTTTTTCTGACCCGCCACGGAAGCAAACGCCACGGTCGCCGAACGTGCGCAGTCCGCTGCCGCTCAGGGCCACGATTTGCCCAGTCCGTACTGAGGATGCCGCACGACCATCCCCTGAGGAAAAACGTCGGGCGAGACTCGCGGAGCTTCGGTCGCCTCGGCCCGCTGCAATTCGGCCGCGGTCACCAGCGGCCCGGATGGCCGCGACTCTCGCCGGTCGGCGGCGACTCATCGGCTCGACGGCCGGCGGCTTCGTCCGGCAGGTCAACGTGCAATTCGTCGGCCTGCATTTCCTCGGCTTCGTCCACCGCTTCCCATTCGACGTCGCCGGGCCACGACGGCTCGACCACGTGCATTTCGCCGCCGCGGCAATTCCATCAGGAACTGGCTGGGAACCGTCATCCGCCGCTGGCCGCGGAACTCGCGATACGTGGCCCGGCTCAGTTGCAGTTCCTCTTCGGCCCGCGTGATGCCCACGAACAGCAGCCGCCGTTCTTCTTCCAGCTGCTCGGCATGCTCGCGGCTTCGCTCGTGCGGCAACAGCCCCTCTTCCAGCGCCACGATGAACACGACCGGAAACTCCAGCCCCTTCGAGGCGTGCAGCGTCATCAGCGTCACGCGATCGTCGTCGGCGTCCCAGGCGTCGGTGTCGTTGACCAGGCAGGCTTCTTCCAGAAACGCCTCCAGGTGGCCCTCGCCGCGGGTGGCGCTCGTCGAACTGCGCGGGCCGCGGTCAACAGTTCTTCGATATTGGCCAGTCGCTCCTGGTCTTCCTCGTCGTCCGATCGCCAGAAACTGCCTGATAGCCCGATTCGCTCGAGCACGTGGCCCAAGATCTCCTTCGACCGGACCGGCCGCCACGAGCGCCAGCCGATCGATACATGCGCCACGAACTTGGCCACGGCCACGGCGGCGCGCTTGTCGAGCGACTTCGACCAGGCCCGCTCTCGCGGGCGGCGTCGAGCAGCGACAGCCGCCGTGCGGCCGGCATGCTCGCCGAGCCGGTCGATCGGTGCTCTTGCCGATGCCGCGCGGCGGCATGTTGATGACGCGCAGCAGCGCGCATCGTCGTCGCGCGGATTGTTGAGCAGCTGCAGGTAGGCCAGCACGTCCTTGATTTCCTTGCGCTGATAGAACTCGAGGCCGTTGACCATCTGGTAGGGCACGCCTTGCATCGCGCAGGGCGAACTCCAAGCGCCCGGGACAGGGCGTTGACGCGATAGAAAATGGCGAAATCGCGCGGGCGGCGCCGGCCGGCGCGGATCTCGCCGGCGATCCGGCCGGCGATCGCTTCGGCCTCGGCCGTTGCTGATCGGCGTAGGCGACCAGCCGCACCGGCTGCCCTTCGTCGTTCTCGGTGTACAGGCCCTTCGCCTTGCGGCGCATGTTGTGGCGCGATCAGCATCGTCGGCCACGCGCAGGATGCGTTTCGTGCTGCGGTAGTTCCGCTCCAGCCGACGACGTGCACGTCGGGAAAGTCGTGCTCGAACTCGAGGATGTTGCTTCAGGTTCGCCCCGCGCCAGCCGTAGATCGACTGGTCCGGGTCGCCGGTGACCGCCAGATTCGGATAATCGATCGACAAGGCCGCGGACGATCGCGTATTGGGCCAGGTTCGTGTCCTGGTACTCGTCGACCAGGATGTAGCGATAGCGCTGCGTCGAGCCTGGCGCGCGTCTCGGGACTTTCGCGCAGGATCGTGGCGACGTGCAGCAGCAGATCGTCGAAATCGACGGCGTTCGAGGCCAGCAGCCGGGCCTGATAGGCCGGATAGACGCGTGGCCACGATGCTGCCCAGCGGATGGCCGGGCCGCGGCTCGTACTGTTCGGCCGGTGATCAGGTTGTTCTTGGCCCAACTGATGGCCGTGCGGCGATCCGCTCGGGCGTGTAGTGCGTGGTGTCGATCTTCAGCCGCTTCGAGCGTCCGCCTGAGCACCTGCCGGCTGTCGCGACGTGTCGTAGATCGTGTAATTCTCGCTCAGGCCGACCAGGGCGGCGTATTGCCGCAGCAGCCGGGCGCAAAAGCGGTGAAACGTGCTGATCCACACCGGCTCGCCCGGCGCCAGCCGCTCGACGCGGGCCCGCATTTCGTCGGCCGCCTTGTTGGTGAAGGTCAGGGCCAGGATCTGCTGCGCCGGGCACGCCCTGTGCGCAGCAGATTGGCGACGCGGTGGGTGACCACGCGGGTCTTGCCGCTGCCCGGCCCGGCCAGAATCAACAGCGGCCCCTCGGCGATGTTCCACCGCGTCGCGCTGGGCCGAGGTCAGCGACTCGAACAAGAAATTCGTCACTGGAGTGCACCCATCCCTGCCGGCCGGATGATTTGCGTGCGCAAAGCTCGCTGCAATGTCGCACTCCTGAAGTATACGGCATTGCCCGCCGCCGGCGAGGGGACTGCGCCGCTGGCACACAAACTTGCTAGCGGATCGCCGTGCTAGCAACTAAAATTTATTGTGAAACGGTTCAAAAGTTGGGCGGCGGACGGTATATTAATCGTCCAGTGGCAACCAAGGACGTGTCGCCAGGTGAGGCGGTGCTGCGAACGCACTGCCCGGCACGACCAATTTCGGTTAACGAGGGAGGGACCCGCTATGACACGCATTCCATTGCCCCGGCTCGACAATCAGGCAGAAGATCTGAGCCATCGCTTGGAAATGAGCACGGCCGAAATCGGCCTTTCGGTCCGCACGACCAATTGCCTGGAAGAGCGCGGCATCTTCACGGTCAACGATCTGCTGCACTGCACGCGGGAAGATCTGCTGAGCATCTCGAACTTCGGCGAAAAGACGCTGGAAGAAGTCTACAAGGCGTTGGAGAGCGTCGGCTTTTATCGTCAGACCCGGCGCGTGCAAACGGCCGGAGCGGCGTAGATTTTTTTCGCCGCGGCGGGGCTGGCTGTGTGCCACGGCCGCGCGTGAATCATTGCAGATTGAATCAAGCCCAGGGCCTGCGAGCCTTGGGCTTGATTGCTTTTGCAGCCCCACAAGAAATAACCTGGGCTTTCGGCCCACTCTCACCCTACCCTCATTCTGCAGGGAGAGCGGCTGAACGCCGAAGTTATTTTTCGTTCGGTCCCATGTCGAGGCACTTGAGCGTGCCGCGAATCGCGGACGTAGAGCAGTCCGTCGGCCAAGGCGGGCAATGCTTGAACGACTTCGTCGAAGATCTTGGCCTTGGCCAGCGGCCGATATTCCTCCCGCGACGCCGCGGCCAGAATCAACTCGCCGTCGGTTTTCATGATCAGCAGCTTGTTGTCGGCCAGGATCAAGTTGGCGGTGCCGAATCCGTCCTGGGTCCAGTACACCTTTTGGGTTTTCGGGTCGAAGGCCCGCAGCCTGGCCACGCCCTGATCCTGCCGGCCATGAATGCCGAACAGCGTGCCGCCGGCTGCGACGCAGGTCGTGTACTGGCTGGACATGATGTCATCGTCCGACCAAAGTTCCTTCGGCTTGTCGTCGGCGATGTGCGCCAGCTGCGCCGCCGACGCCGTAGCTGGCCGAGACGAACAGATCGCTGCCCAAGACGAGCGGCATGGCCGCGTTGACCGTTGGGCCGCGCATCCCGAAGGGGAACTGAAACTGCACTTCGCCCTTAGCCGGATCGACGGACACCACGTTCAATCGCGTGATGAAAATCACGTGCCGCCGGCCGTCGATCGTGGCGGCGGTCGGAGAGGAGTAACTGGCCTGACTCGTCGGTCGCCGTCCAGACCGTCTTGCCGTCGGCGAGCGAGAAGGCCACGATTCCGGCGGCCGGCCCGCCGATGTTGACCAGCAACTTGCCCCCCTCGACGATCGGCGTGCTGCCGGCGCCGAAATAACCGAGCGGGGCCTTGTACTGCCGGTCGGCGTCGCGGGACCAGACCACTGCGCCCGAGTCGAGCCGCAAGCAATGCAAATCGCCGTCGGCTCCGAACAGATAGACGCGCTCTTCGTGCAGCAGCGGAACGCAGCGCGGCCCGTCGTCGGGGGCAATCGAGGTTTGATAATTGGTGGGGAAGCTTTGCTTCCACAGCGTCTTGCCGCTGCGCGCGTCGATCGCTTCAGCCACGGCTTCGTTCCCCAGGCGATGAAACAGCACAGCCCGGCCGCCGGCTACGGCCAGGCCGGAATAGCCGTGGCCCACCGGTCGCTGCCAGACGACCGCGGGGCCGGTCGCCGGCCAGCTTGATGCCAGGCGTTCGCCTTCGGCCGTTGCGTTGTGCCGGCCCCAGGATTTGCGGCCACTCGCCGGCGGCGGCGGCCTGGCAAAGCCAAAGCGCAGCGCCCAGCGAGATCCGCCAGACACTGTTCCACCCGGCGGGTGCGAAATCGATGCTCGGCGTTCGTGGTGCGGTTTCCATGCGTTCGCTCCCTCGTCGCGGCGCGTTTCAAGGATCTGAAAACTTGCCGGGCTGGTGCCTGCCGACTCTGCCGTGACACGATTACAATGGGTGTTGCCTGGTCGGTCCGCCCTGGACCGCGGAAGATGCCGATTGCGCTACCTGCCGCCGGGCTGTGGATCGAAGTATCGTATCGTATTCGAGTTATCGCCGGGGAGCCACCGTTTGTCGCGTCGGTTTCGGTTTTACGAAAAGAAGCGCGGGCATCGCCGCACCGTACCTCAGCGGTTCGGTAGCCTGGGCGAAGCCTTGTTTTTCGGCTTTTTTCTCTGCGTCGGGGCCGCGGCGCTGTGGGCGATGCTCGGGTTGTTGATCGTGCCCGAATTGCGCGCGAACCGGCAGTTTGTCGAGACCACGGGCCAGGTCCTGGCCAAACGCATCGGCGAGGCAGATCACGGCGACGGCATCCGCTACTGGCCGGAAATCGAAGTCGAGTACCACGTCGACGGGCGCACGCACAGCCACGCGACGTACGACATAACGAGCATTCCGTCGGCCAGCCGCGACCAGGTCGAGGCCAAGCTCGAGGCGTTTCAGGTCGGCGGGCACTATCCCTGTTGGTACGACCCGATGGACCCTGACCGGGTGGTGCTGGTTCGGGGTTACAGCGGCTGGTTGTACCTGGTGCTGCTGGTGCCGGTGTCGTTCATCGCCATTTCGACCCGGCGGCTGGTGCTGCTGTGGCTGAATTGGGGGACTTCGGCCGAGCGCCGGGCGGCGATGACCAAACGGGCGGCCGAATTCGATCTGTTCGAGGGGACGCATCAGGACTTGCTGCCCACCGTGCCGTCGGACTCGAACTGGACGAACAGCCCCGGCACGCAGTTGGCCTATCGGCTGCCGATCGACGCGGCCCCGCAATGGATGCTGTTCGCCCTGCTGGCGGCCTGCCTGGTTTGGAACGGCGTAGCCTCGGTCTTTGTGGTCATGGCCCTGCGGACGCATTTGCAGCACCATCCCGACTGGCTGATGACGCTGCTCAGCGTTCCGTTTGTGGTCATCGGGTTGACGCTGGTCTATTATCTGTACCGCCAATTCCGCCTGATGACGCGCATCGGCTCGACGCGAGTCGAGATCTCGCACCACCCGCTGTTCCCGGGCGAAGAATACGAAGTGTTCGTTTCCCAGGCCGGGCATCTCTCCATGAAGTCGCTGCGGGTCGTTTTGCAGTGCGAGGAACAGGCCACGTATCGCCAGGGAACCGATACGCGAACCGACACCTGCTGCGTTTTCGAGCAGCCGGTCCTTACGGCGCAGGACTTCGAGATCGTGCCGGCCAGGCCGTTCGAAAGCCAATGCCGGGTGCGCATCCCGGCTCGCGCCATGCATTCGTTCAAGTCCGACCACAATCAGATCGGCTGGAGATTGTTGGTCCGGGCCGACGATGTGCGGGGTCGCGACTATCAGCGGGCATTTCCGGTGATTGTCCATCCGCCTGGCACGGGGGGCCGGCCGGCATGACCATTTCTCCGCCGGAGTTGCCGCGCGTCTTGCTTTCGTTCGATGGGCCGCGCCGCCCCTATGAGCCCGGCCAGACGTTGTCGGGCCATTACGCGCTCGAGGGCATTGCCGCACGCGAGGTCAAAGCGGTCGAACTGTCGGTCCTGTGGTACACAGACGGCAAAGGCGAAGAAGATCTGGCGGTTCACTTCTTCGATCGACTGGATCCGGCGGTGACGCTGGTCGACCTGACGCAGCCACGGCCGTTCAGCACGCGCTTGCCCCCCAGCCCGTTGAGCTATGCGGGCGTGATTCTGAAACTCCGCTGGTGCGTGCGGGTGCGCGTGTTCCTGAGCCAGGGCAAGGATTTGATTGCCGAAGAGCCGTTTCAATTGGGCAGCGTGCCGCCGGTGCAAGAGGCACAAGCATGAACGTGCCCTCGCCGGCCGACCGTTTTCAGAATCCGTTTTCGGCCAGCCGGGTGCGGCCCGGGGCCGCGCCGTTCCTGTTTCCGGCTGGCGAAGATTCCGCGGCGCTAGTCGAGCAACTCGAACTGGGCGGCTGGCGCGGCGAAATCGTGGGCCCGCACGGCAGCGGCAAGTCGACTCTGTTGGCGGCGCTCTCGGCCGAGTTGGCCGCCCGTGGGCGCCAGACCTTCTCGATCGCGCTGCACGATGGCGAACGTCGCTTGCCGGTCGAGCGGCGACAGTTGGCGGCCCTGGCAAGCGGCACGCTGGTGATTGTCGACGGCTATGAGCAACTTTCTTGGTGGAGTCGTTGGCGGCTCGGGCGGATGTGCGCTTCCCGCGGCTGGGGATTGCTGGTGACGGCGCACCGGCCGGTGGGGCTGCCGCAGGTAGCGCGCGCACCAGCACGTCGCCGGAGTTGGCCCAGAGAATTGTCGATCGGCTGTTGCCCGGCGAATCGCCGATCCGCCGCATCGACGTGGCCCAGCGATTTGCGGCACACCAAGGCAACCTGCGTGAGCTGCTGTTCGACCTGTACGATCTTTACGAATCGCGCCGGCCGGGCGCACGCTCGGAAGGTGTCGAGTAGGCGATTGTAAGAGTTACAACGCCTCGGTCGCGGCGTCGCCGGACCATTGCGGCCGGGGTTCCGCGGTTTTCCGCAGTGCGCGCAGCGGTTTTCTGCCCTCCGCACGCGCGATGGCCCGCAAGTTGCTTCTGTAGGACTGCGTCGGCAGCGTCTGGATTCGGCAGCCAGTTCCGGCGCGGAACGTCGGCAGGGGTTGGACAGCCGACCGGGGGCCGGCAAAGTCGGCGCGATCGGCAAGGGCTGCCCATTTTCGGCCTGGCCCGTGACCGCTGCGGCCGACAGAAGGTTTGAGAAACTGAAATAAAAGCGGCTCGATTTTTTCGCTGCCCTGGCGAATCGTGGTCTACAGTTTCGACAGGGATCGAGCACTACCTATCTGGCCGCACACGAAGCGCGGCCGCCAGTCGGGCACGAAGCCGCACGGTCTACGTCTGCGGCACAGCCGTCATAACTTATACATTCAACGTACAAGTAAAGTCTCGCCAAATGCGGGGCCCTGAATGTCAACCCGTTGACACTCGGCCGGGCGAAGCCTTTAACTGAATCACTGAAGTTTCGATTCCTTTTTTTCGGGAGCAAACCCATGAAGAGCCGCCTTGTTCATCGCGTCCTGGTGGCGCTGGGAATGTCGATCACCATGTGCGCCACGCCAGCCGTTAGCCGGGCCTGCTGCTTGTTCGGACCCAAGGCAACGACTACTTATTACGCTCCGGCCTGTGCCGCGCCCGCTTGCAACACTTGCAATTACGCTCCACAAGTGAGCTATCGCAGCGTGTTCACCAGCGTGCCGGTGACGACCTACCGCCCGATCACCACCATTAACCCCTGCACGGGCTGCCCCACGACCGTTGTCCAACCGGTCACGACGTACCGCATGCAGCCGTCGCTGGTGCCGGTGACGACCTACCGGCCCGTGTCGCCGTGTTGCTATGCCCCGAGCTGCCCAACCGGAGCCTGCGGCGCCGCGGCACCGATCGCCTCGACCTACTACGCTCCGAGCTATCCGGCCGTGCAGGCCAGCCCGGGCTGCTCGTCCTGCACCAGCGGCGCCACCTACGCGCCGTCGGCCGGGCAATCGCTGGGCACTTCGGGCACGATCGTGCCGAGCCTGCCGCAAAACACTCCGGTTCCGCAGCCCGACACGTCGAGCTCGCTGGGCACGCCGTCGACCTTCCGTCCCAGCACGGCAGCCGGCGTGACCCCGCTGAATCGGCCGATTCCCGATCCGAACGGCGCGAGCGGACCGCGCAATTCGAACACGATCGTACCGCCGATGACCGAACCGACCGATCGCCAGACAGCTCGCCCGCGCCAGGATCGGATGACCGCCCGACCAATCCAAAGCGATTGGTATCAGCCGGCGTCGCTGCGCGTCACGCTGCCGACCGAGGCAGGCGTCGAGCAAGTCAATTGGCACGCTGCCGGCCGCTAAGCGATTCACGGCGACAACGAATCTCGGTGTGAACCGGGGACCCACAGCAGGCCCGTCGCTGCGCGGAAGCGCAGCGACGGGTTTGTTTTTCTCCAGCCGGGATTCGCGTTATCATGGGGAGCATGAACAACGCGGAAATTGCCGACGTGCTGGACGAGATTGCCGACCTGCTGGAGTTTCAGGCGGCCAATCCGTTTCGGGTCCGGGCCTATCGCAACGGCGCCCGGGCCGTGCGCGAGTGGCACGAGTCGCTCTCGGCGATCGCCCAGAGCGATCCGGCGCAGTTGCTTTCGATCGCCGGTATCGGCAAGGATCTGGCCGATAAGATCCGCACTCTGGCTGCGACCGGCAGCCTGCCGATGCTCGCCGAACTGCGGGCCGAAGTGCCGGCCAGCGTGCTGCTCTTGGCGCGGATTCCGGGCGTAGGGCCGAAAAAGGCCGCCGCGCTGTTCAACCAGCTCGGCATCGAAAATCTCGATCAGTTGCGGACGGCTTGCCAAGCGCAACGGGTGCGCAAATTGAAGGGCTTCGGCGCCAAGACCGAGGCCACGATCCTGGCCGGCATCGACCTGGCCGCCACGAGCACCGCGCGGATGTACTGGGCCGAAGCCGATCAGCATGTCCAGAGCGTGCTCGAATTCCTGCGCAGCGCGCCGGGCGTCGACCAGATCGAAGTGGCCGGCAGCTATCGGCGCGGCCGCGAAACGGTCGGCGATCTGGATATCCTGGTTGTTTCCGAAAACGTGACGGCCGTGATGGACCGCCTGGCCGAATTCGACGCGGCGGAAGTCGTCGCCCGCGGAGACACGAAGATGACGATCCGCATCGCCGCGGGACTGCAAATCGATCTGCGGGTGGTGCCCGCCGAGTCGTTCGGCGCGGCGCTGCAGTATTTCACCGGCTCCAAGGAGCACAACGTCATCCTGCGCGGATTGGCCAAGAATCGCGGCCTGAAAATCAATGAGTACGGCGTTTACCGGGTCGACCGGGGACACGACGAATACATCGCCGGCCGCACCGAGGCCGACGTCTACGCCACGCTCGATCTGCCGGTCTTCCCGCCCGAGATCCGCGAGGCGCGGTTCGAGTTCGAACTGGCTGCCGCCGGCCCGCTGCCCAGGTTCGTCGAGCTCGATGATCTGGCGGGGGATCTGCACATGCACACCACGGCCACCGACGGCAACGCCACGCTGGAAGAAATGATCGCCGCGGCCCAAGCGCGGGGATTGAAGTACATCGCCATCACCGACCATTCCAAGCGGGTCAGCATGGCCAATGGCCTGGACGAGCGGCGGCTGCGCGAGCAATGGGCCGAAATCGATCGGCTCAATGCCAGGCTGAGCGGCTTTCGCGTGCTTAAGGGCGTGGAGGTCGATATTCTCGAACGCGGCGGGCTCGACATCGCCGACGACTGCCTCAGCGAGGCCGATTGGGTGATGGCCAGCATCCACTACGGCCAGAACCAGCCGCGCGAGCAAATCACGGCCCGCATGCTCGATGCGGTCAAGAACCCCTACGTGACGGCGATTGCGCATCCCACCGGCCGGTTGATCAATCGCCGCAAGCCGTACGACGTGGACCTGGATACGGTGTTTCGCGCAGTGGTCGAGTATGGCAAGTTCATGGAACTGAACGCGAATCCGGCCCGGCTCGATCTCGACGATGTGGCTTGTGCCGCCGCCAAGGCGCACGGAATTCCGATTGTCATTTCCAGCGATTCCCACAGCGTCGAAGGCTTCGGCGTGCTGCGATACGGGATCCTGCAAGCCCGGCGGGCCGGATTGACCGCGCACGATGTGGTCAATACGCGCCGCTGGCCCGACGTGCAGAAACTGCTCGGACGCAAGCGGGCTGCCCACCGCTAGCCCACGGCCACGCTGAGCCGGCCCCGAGATTGCCCTACGGCCAGACGGATTTCCTGCCGGCCTGGGCGTCCGTCTGCCCCTGTGCGCGGCGGGAAAAAAGCCCGCCGGATCTGCCGCGGAGAGTGGGTTGGCAAAGAGGGTAAATCGGCATTTTGAATTGATTTGCGCTCTGGGGCGTCTGAACATAATGGGCTGGAGCGCCGGCAGTCGCCGGGGTGGCTCGTCGATTGGCGGTTAGGCGATTTATGGAGAGCGACATCCTCGTCGTTTCCGACCTGCCTGCGGGCGAGTCATCGCCTGTGGCCGGAGCGCCAATCCCTGTCACGCCCGTCCCCGCAGCGCCCGTTTCCGCAGCGCCTGTCCCCGCAGCGCCCGTCCCGGCTGTGCCAACCTCGTCAGCGCCCGTCACGGCAGGGCCAGCGATTGGTAGCGGTCCGCCGCCGCTGCCTCCGAGGCTCTCGCTGGGCGAACGCTTGCCTTTGGCAGCGCCGCCGCCCGAAGCCGTGCAGGCGTTGCCTCAGGTTGCCTTGCCGCCGCCCGAGACGGCGGCGCAGGCTCCGCTGCCTCCGCCACCGCCTGGGGTCACAAGTCCGCCGATGGAGGCAACCGCCGGCGGAGCCAACTTGATACCTCCGCCGGTCAGCGTCGCGGCTCCGCCGCTTCCGCCGCAGGCAGCGGTTGCCCCGCTGCCCGAGGTTCGTCGTGGTCGCGTGTCCGGCGCCCGCCAGCGGATGGCGCACGCCGTCAGCGATGCTTGGGACTGGGTCGTGCTTTCCGGCGTCTGGTGGCTGATCAGCGCGATGGCCCACGCAACCGTGCTGCTGCTGGCGCTGCTCGTGATCGGCAAAGTGATCGCTCCGGCGATCGAATCCGAGGCACCGACGTTCGAGGCCGCGGTCAATGCGGTGGTGGACGGAGACGAACCCGACCTCTCGCGGTTCGAGCTTTCCGGAGATTCGTTCGATGCCAGCGCCTTCGGTAGCGAAATGTCGGCCGAAGGGGGCGGCCTGGACGGAGAGTCGGGCGAGGCGGCGGCCGCTTTGGCGGGCCAGCCGCGGCACGGCGCAGCCAATTTGCCCTCGTCCGGAAGCATCGGCTCGGGATCGAGCGGCGGCAGCGGCGGCGGGGGGCGCTGGCCGGCTTCGATATCCAAGGCATGAAAGACGCGCTCAAGAAAAGCGGCACGCATGCGCTGGCCGGCAGCGGCAGCATCGCGCGGCGGCGGGCCGTCAGCGGCGGCGTCGTTGCCGCCGAATCCGTGGGTCAGGCCGTCGACGGAGTATTGCAGGGCATTCGCGGCGAACTGACGAAGAACGACGTGCTGGTCTGCTGGCTGATCGACGCGTCGATCAGCCTGGCCGATGACCGGCAATTGATCGCCGATCGCGTCGAGCCGTTCTTTCGCGAGATCGAAGCGCAGGACCGGAAGAAGTCGCACAAGCTGGTGAACTCCGTCGTGGCCTTCAGCGACACGACCTGGGAAGTCATCAAACCGACCGATTTCAGCTCGCAAATCGTCGAGGCCATCCGCAACCTGCCGCTGGCCACCAGCGGCATCGAGAACGTGATGGGGGCCATCGAGGCCTGCATCGACCAGTACGCCCGGCGGTGGAAAGGCAGCATCGTGATCGTCGTCTGGACCGACGAGTCGGGGGACGACACGATGCAGCTCGAAGCGATCATTCAAAAGTGCAAGCGGCGCGGCGTGCTGGTTTCGGTCGTCGGACCGACCGCTGTCTTGGGGAGCGAACAGGGACGCCATTACTACGTCGACAAGGGGACCGGCTTCGCCTTCTTGATTCCGATCAAGCGCGGGCCCGACACGTCGCTGCCCGAGCGGCTGTTTCTGCCCTATTGGCACGATTCGCCCCTGGCTCCCTGGAGCCGCGACGACATCATGGCGGCCAGCGGCGTGCCTTGGTACGGCGGGCCGCACCGCGAAGGTTTGCTGTCCGGCGTGGGTCCCTACGCGCTCACGCGGCTGGCGCTGGAAACCGGCGGCACGTTCACGCTGTTGGACCGCAAGGAGGATCGCGGGCCGTTTCAATGGGACGTGATGAAGCGTTACCTGCCCGACTACGCCTCGGTGGCCGACTACGTGGCATTGACCAATTCGCGGCCGTTGCGCAAGGCCGTTTCGGCGGCCGCCTTGTCGACGTATCAATATACGAACCTGGTTCCGCCGACGACGGCGTTCATTCTGCACCGTTCGGAGTGGTATCCGTATTCGATCTACAGCACGTACTACACGCCCGAGCAGTTCCGCACGCTGCTGTTCCAGGCCATTCCGCAGCAGCAGATGTTTGCCAAAGACACCAATCGCGTGGTCGAACAGGCGCTGTCGCACTTTCCCAAGGAAGGGATGGAATACGAGTACACCTCCGAACATTCGCCGCGCTGGAAGGCCTGGTACGATTTGAACCGCGGGCGGCTGCTGGCCATGAGCGTGCGGCAGTTGGAATACGTGCTGGCTTGCGAGAAGGTCCTACAGCCGGGATATCTCAACCCGGAGACCAACCACCTGGTCCTGAAGCCGTCGAGCAAGTATCTGGCCGGCTCGATCATCGAACCTCGTGCTCGCGAGGCGTTCCGGTTGTTGACGCGTTGCGTGGAAAAAAACGCCGGCACGCCCTGGGCGATGCTGGCCCAATGGGAACTCGACCACGAGTTGGGCATCGAGATTCAGCAGATCGTGGTTCCGCCGCCGCAACCTTCGCCGCCCAGCCCGCCCCGAACGCCGGACCCGCCGATCGTTTTTCCCAAGCTGTGACGTCGCTGGCGCCGCACCGTGCCGGATGAACGGCGCACGGCAAGAGGGGCCAATCTCGCAGGACGAGCCGGTCCTGCAAGAGGGAAACGTGCGATGGAATCTCCCTTCGATCACGAGCCTGCCGCAGAGCCGCTGCCGAGTGCCCAGCGCCGGCATAGCGATCAGCAGGCGGCCCAGCACCGCCGGGCAAACTTTCTGATTGGCGTCGCGATCGGCCTGCCGATTCTGGCAGCCGTGGTCTTGTTGGCTTGCCTGGTTGCGCCGTTGCGTGCGCGGGCCGGGCGGCGAAGAATCGCAATTGAACGGGTCCCAATTGAGCGGGCCGCAGCGAACCGCTCCGCTGGATATGCAGGCCCGGCGGCAGCTCGAGCGCGAGCAGGCCGAAGCGCGTGATGAGGACGAGTTGCGGCAAATCCGCCAGCGCATCGATCGGGGGGTCGAGTCCAAGCAGCGCGAGGCCCAGCGGCGCGCGGCCCGTCGGCGCCGCCGGACGCCGCCGAAAGTGGAGACGAAGGGGATCGAACCCTCAACCCCTAGCTTGCAAAGCTAGTGCTCTCCCAATTGAGCTACGTCCCCAAATCTGCCCACCCTCAAATCTGCCCGTCGCCAGACGCGCGTGCCGTCAAGAAACTCCGTTGCCGCTGACTGCGACAGCCTGCCGGCAAGCCGCCCCCGGCGACACACGGGGCGGGCCGCCTGCGTGCTGCCGGGCGTTGGCCGCGGGTGGCCAGGAAAGTGGGCGCATCAAGATTCGAACTTGAGACCTCGTCCTTATCAGGGACGCGCTCTAACCAACTGAGCTATGCGCCCTAGAGTGCGGGTCGCGTCGTACCTGGCGACCAAACTTAGGGTTACGGCGGCGGTCCCTCAGGCACCCCGCGCCGCGATGAAAGCGACAGCGGGTCCGCCGAGGCGATCCCTCACGACTGCCACCCCCAGCGCACGGCCCTGCTGGCAAGCTCCGCCTGGTGGAGAATAGCGTATTTTAGGTGCCACAGGCCGGCTGTCAATTCGTTTGCCGCTCAGGCCGAGCAAGCCCGCATGGCCATTGGCCGCAGGGAGCCCGGCCGCGCAGGCCTGGCGTTTCGCTTGCGGCCAGGTGTGAAAGCTTGCGGAACTGTTAAAATCGACTCAATTGGATCATGTTCGCTGGCTTCGCGCGCGAACAAAGTGAATGCCGCGCGGATCCTGTTAACCGCCGATTCATTCACGCGACACGCGAGGAAAATCGAGTCCATGGCGACCCCGATGCGCAAAAGCCTGCTGCTGGCCGGTCTGGCCCTTTCGTCCCTTTCCGCCGCCTCGGCGCCGGCCGACCCGGCCGCCGCCAGGTCGACTCCCACGGTGGCCCAAGCCCTGGGCATCAGGCCGCTGCAGAAAGACGTCGATTACGATCAGCCGTCGGCCGACGAAATCGCCAAGTGTACGATCAAGCCCGAGAAAGCCGACGGCCACACCGGCTGGGTGGTGCGAAACGCCAAGGGGCAGATAATCCGCAATTTCGTCGATACGGACAGCGATAACAAGGTCGATCAATGGAGCTACTACAAAGACGGCGTGGAAGTCTACCGCGACGTCGACGGCAATCATAACGGCAAGGCCGACCAGTGCCGCTGGCTGAACACTGCCGGCACCCGTTGGGGAAGCGACAAGAACGAAGACCGGGTAATCGACGCCTGGGAAGTCATCTCGGCCGAAGAAGTTTCGTCCGAGCTCGTGGCCGCAATTCGGGACGGCGACCGGCCTCGTTTCGAGCGGTTGTTGATCAACTCGCGCAAGCTGAGCGCGATCGGCCTGGGCCCGGCCAAGCTGGAAGAAGCGCAAAAGCGCGTGGCTGCCGCGGCGACCGGATTCGAGAAGTTTGCCAGCACGCAAAAGGTCATCGGCGCACAGTCCAATTGGGTCTACTTCGGCGGCGGCCGGCCGGGCACCATTCCCAAAGGCAGCGACGAATCGACGGCGGATATTACCGTCTACGAAAACGTCGCGGCGATGGTCGACACCGATGGCAAGTCCGCTCAATTGCCGATCGCCAACCTGATCAAAGTCGAAAATACCTGGAAGCTCGTGGACTTGCCCAGCGACACATCGGGACCGATCCTGGCGATGGGCACCCACGTTCCCAAGGGACCCGTCCCGCCGACCGGGGATGCCGCCCCCAGCGAAAAAGCCCAGGAATTAATGGACGAATTGGGCAAGTTGGACCAGCTTCCTTCGCCCACGCCGGAGCAGATTAAGCGCAAGTGCGACATCCTCGAGGACCTGGCCAGCGAGGCCAAGCCGGGCAAGGACCGGGCCGACTGGTACAAGCAATTGGCCGACGTGCTGAGCGCGGCGACCCAAATCGGCTCGTATCCCGACGGCGTCGAGCGACTCAAGACGCTGCAAGAGACCGTGGGCGGAGAAGGGGACAAGGACCTCACGGCCTATGTCAAATTCCGCCTGATGACAGCCGCCTACAACCTGGAGATGTCGAAGCCGGACTTCGACTATCCCAAGGTCCAGGCCAAGTGGCTGGCCGATTTGGAAGACTTCGTCAAAGAAAACCCGACTTCGCCCGATTCGGCCGAGGCCATGCTGCAATTGGCCATGGGCCAGGAATTTCAAAATGACGACAAAAACGCCCAGAAATGGTACGAGCGGGTCGTCAAGCACTTCCCCAATACCGCGGCTGCCAACAAGTCCGAAGGAGCGGTGCGGCGGCTCGATTCGGTGGGCAAAGCCATCTCGATCAAAGGCAAGAGCTTTGGAGGCACGGCGGTCGACCTGGCGAAGCTCAAAGGCAAAGTCGTGCTGATTCATTACTGGTCGAGCGACATCGACGCTTGCAAGATCGACTTGCCGGCGATCGAAAAGATGGTCGGCAAGTACGAACCGGGCTTTGCGGTCATCGGAGTCAGTCTCGATAACAATCGCGCCCAGGCCGAAACCTATCTGCGCGGCAATCCGCTTCCCTGGCCGAACATTTGGGAAGAAGGCGGGCTGAATAATCGGCTGGCCAACGAAATGGGAATCCTCACGTTGCCCACCATGATCCTGGTCGATAAGGACGGCAAGGTGGTCAATCGCAACGTCCATGCGATCAGCCTGGACGAGGAACTCAAGACCATGCTCAAGCCCCGAGTGGCCAGAGGACCCGGCAAGCAATAAACATGAGTTGCCGTGCGGCCGCACGACGTGCTGCAGGCGAACGATTCAGCAGTGCAATCCGAGCTACGAGCCGCGGATGTCCTAGGGGGGCCATCCGCGGTTCTTTTTTTTCCTTCGTTTCGCGCTGCGGGCGCCAGTGGCTGGAATTGCTTGCGCGATCGTGTAACTCTTACATTTTTCCGGGCGATTTGGCCGCTCGGCGGCCGCCCGCCGCGGGGACGCTTTAGTCGTTGCCACGGCAACCGATAACGCCGGGGCGAAGATTGGCATTGCACGCATTTGCGCCATCTGGCACGTTACTCGCATGATGCTCGATGTCGCGCAGGGAAAAGGGCGCCCAAAGCGTGCTCAGGCCGGCTCGGATGCCGGCAAGCTCTAGCCATCACGAGAACGGAGTCTCAGGTGCCTTTTGCACAGCATTTCGATCACCAGATCCTGTTCTGGGTCGTGGTGGCAATTCAAGTCGCGGGGCTATCGAGCGTCTGGTTGGCGCGACTCACGGCGGGCGGCCGCGGCCAACGATCGTGCCAGTGGCTGTTCTTGAGCTGCCTGGCGCTGGTCGGCGCGACAAGCGTGGTGGCCATGGGCATCAGCGCCGCCAGTTGGCTGTTCTCGGCGGTCACGCTAGCACTCATGGTCGTGGGGGCCGTGTGGGACGCCGGCGGCCAATCCGAGGCCGAATCGGCCTAATGCTAGCGGTCCGGCGGCCCGATTGAGCGGCAAAATCGGAAAAAAGCTCCCCTTCGGCATAACCGGCAACCGACATCTATAGTCAGGCACTACTTCGGCCTGCACAGAGTTGCCCAAGGAATTGCCCGTCGCCGCGCCAAAGCGCTGGCCGTCGAGCAAACCGATTCTAACGGCCGGTCCCCGTGACCAGGCGTTTGCATTAACCAGGAGGGGGAAGTATGCGACGAGAGATTTACGGCTTGGCACTGCTGGCGCTGGCCAGCTTGACGCCGATCTGTGTGTCGGCGGGCGAACAGGAAGACAAGGAAGTGGCTCAGGAAATCGCCACGATCCTCCGCGACAGCGGCAAGATGCAGAACTACAGCGTGGGAGTAAAGTACAAGGACGGCAACGTATGGTTAGCCGGTCGCGTGGCGAGCAAAGAGCAGATGGCGACCGCCCTCGAGGTCGTGAGCGACATCGAAGGCGTGAATCAAATCATCAACAATATGACCGTGGCTGCGCCTCCGGCCGCCAAGACGGGCGGCCGAACCGGCGGCGGAAAGAGCCAGAACGTGCAGTTGGCCGCCGTGCAGCAAGCGGCGCCGATTGCCGCGGCTCCCTCGGCGGGTGCCGGCATTCCGACCGGATATCGCCAGTTGCCGGGGCCCGGGGGGATGCCGCCCGGTGCCATGCAGCAGATCCCCGGTGGCGGCCGTCCGCTGCCGGCCTACGTTCCGAGCGCGGGCAACACCCCGCCGCCGGCCGCCTACGACCAGCCCAACATGCCGAATTATGCCTGGCCGAGCTATGCTGCGGCTCCGAACTATGCCGCGGTGACGTACCCGAAGCAGTATTCGGCCTCGGCCTGGCCGTACATCGGCCCGTTCTATCCCTATCCGCAAGTGCCGTTGGGTTGGCGCAAGGTGAGCTTGGAATGGGATGACGGATGGTGGTTCCTCGACTTTGATGACCGGGCCTGCCACTAAGGCCGCTGCCAGCATGAATGCAAACGAGCCCCGCCGATCAGTCCGATCGGCGGGGTTTTTTTCGGGCCGATTTTTGGCGTGCCAGCGGCGAGTGGAGCCCGGCATGCGGCGGACGGCCGGTGTGTTAACTGC
Organism: uncultured Planctomycetia bacterium; assembly: GCA_963699445.1. Classification (GTDB taxonomy): domain Bacteria; phylum Planctomycetota; class Planctomycetia; order Pirellulales; family PALSA-1355; genus CAWCAX01. The sequence goes on along the minus strand of CAVOTX010000002.1, from coordinate 263,722 downwards.
AATGCAGCGGCCGATTTTGGTGCGCAGCGCGCGCCCCGCGGGGCCTGCTGTCAGGCCGCTGGTGGCAGCGCTGACTGCGCCGCGACAGCGCCTGTTTTTTCGTCAAAATCGGAAAATCCCGCAAGTTCGATCCAGCTTAACACGATAAAGAAGTTGTCGCTCGAAACCTCCGTCAAGGATCGATGTCATGCAGCACAAGTCGAGGTTCATTCCCTTGGTGGGATTGGTGGGTCTGGCCATGGTCACCGGAACCGGCTGCCCCATGTACGGACCTTACCTGGGCCCCTTTGGCGTTCCGATTCCGGTCAGTCCTTACTTTCAAAAGAAGAAAGAGGATGAGTTCTGGATCAAGGAACGTTACGACCGCGTGCCGGTGCTCGGCCCGTTGACGACCGGCGGTCCGGCGGCGGCCCTGGATCCGCCCAGCGACGACGAAATCATGTGGGCGCTCGAGCGGGCGCTGCCGCAGCAGGGCGGTTTGCCCTTCCTGCACGAAGTCCAACGGAATAACGTCCGCATCGTGAAAGAAAAGATCTCCGATTACGTTGATCCACCGCGGGTTTATCCGCTGATCGGGCCGGCTCAGCTGCACCACGCCCATTACAAGTGTACGATCTACTTCAGCGAAGTGACGCGCGTCGGCTGGCCGCTGCCGCACACGCTCCGCGACGAAGACTCGCAAGAGGTCGTCTACGTCGACCATAATCACTTCCACATGGTCGGCAACGTCGACACCGGCCCCACGAGCAACTACTAGAGCACCGGTCACGATTCGGCATCCGACCGCGCCATCCCCCCGGTTTTCGCATTCGGGTGACCGGGCTGGCGGAATTGTCCTCGACCGCCCAAGAGATGCTAGCAAACAGGCCACGGGCGGTTCGCCGCTCGCGGCTTTTTTTGCTATCGGCTCGGGACGATCGGGCGGCATAGACGCCTTGTCGGGCTTTGCCGGGCAACGGTACTATTGCGGCCCGTCCCGGTCCGAAACTCCTCAATGCGCCGCGCCATGCCCTTCGCGTTCCGTCGCTTCACTGCCGTACTGCTGTTGGCGGCTGCTCGTCGCAGGGCGTCGAGTGCCGACGAGGCGGCCGACCAATATGCCGTCGCGGCCGGTCACTACGCCCAGGGTCGATGGCAAATGGCGGTCGATGAGTTTCAGGCGTTCTTGCGCGACTTTCCGGAAAACGCGCACGTGCGCAGGCGGTCTTCTTTAGCGGCGAGGCCCTCGTTCAGCTTGGCCGGTACGACGATGCGCTATGTGCGATTCGACCAAATGCTCGACCGTTACCCGGCGAACCGCTTCGCCCGCCAGGCGATGTTCCGCCGCGCCGAAGCGGCATACGTCTCGGGGCAGCACAAGCGCGCCCGCACGCTGCTCGATGAATTCCACGTCCGCTATCCCGACGACGAATTCAACGAATACGTGCTCCCGTATCTGGCCGAACTGATGCTCGACGAACACGGGGCCCAAGACGCCCGGAAGCTTTTTGCCCAAGCCGTGGATACGTATCCGCAGGGGCGCTGACAGGCGAATGCCGGCTGGGGATTGCCAAAGCGGACGAGGCGCTCGGCCAGCTCGATGCGGCGCGGCGCGGTTTCCGGGAATTGGCCGCCAGCCACGGCACCTTGGGCGAGCAGGCGCAGCTTCAACTGGCAATCCTGGAAAACGCCGCCGGCCAATACGACGCGGCCCTGGAGGCGCTGGATCCCTTCGACGGTCCATTGGCCTGAAAGTGCGCTGCGAACAAGCGGCACCTCGAACGAGGCTGGGCGCTGTACAAACTGCGGCGCTATGCCGACGCCGAGGCTTGCTTCAACCGGCTCGTCGAGCGCGATGCGGCCAGTGTCGAGCCGCGCTACTGGTTGGGCCTGGTGCTGGCCGCCGACCGGCGCTGGGCGGCCGCCATCGAACCGTTGGCGGCGGTCGAAGCCGGCGCAGACCAACCCAACGCGCGTCATGCAGTGCCGCACGGCGCCTGGCCATCTGCTACGTACACGCCGACCGTCGCGAGGAGGCCCGCGCCGCTTATGCCGCCTTTGAAAGCAGCCAGCCTGGCGTCGAGCTCTGGAACTCGACCACGTATCAACTGGCCGAAGCGGCCTTCGGTCACGACTCGCTCTGGGCGGCGGACTTGTTCCGCTCGCTGACCAGGCCTGGCAATGCCGACTCGTACGCGGCCAAGGGACTGTCGGGCCTGGCCTGGTGCCAGTTTCAATCGGCCGACACGGAAGGTTCGGCGGCGACCTTCGAGCGGTTGCTCAACGAGCACCCCGACGATCCGCTGGCGGCCGAAGCGGCGCTGGTTCGCGGACAGGCGCCGGAAAAGCTCGGCCAAAGCGACCCGGCCCTGACAATGTACGAATTGGTTATCGAAAAATATCCTCACAGCCGGCACCTTGGCGAGGCACTGTGGAAAGCGGCCCGGCTCGAGCAGCGGCTGGCTCGGGCCGAACAGGCCGAAGCCTTGTACCGGCGGCTGGCCGAACAGCGGCCCCCCGTGGCCCACTACGACGCCCTGCTCTACCATTGGTCGCAAGTGCTGGAAGAGCTCCAGCGAGCGGACGAGGCGGAGCGACTCGTCGAGCGGTTGCGGCGCGATTGGCCGGCCAGTCCGCTGGCGGCCGATGCGGCGTACCGCCTGGCCGAGCGCGAGTTGGGCGCAAGAACTACGACCATTGCGCAGTCCTGTTAGGCGAGATCGAGCGGGCCGAGCCGCCGGCCAAGATTCTGCCGCATGCGCTGTTCCTGCACGGTCGCCTGGCCATCGAACGCGGCCTGTGGGACGAGGTCCGCCCACCGCTCGATCGGCTGGTTCACGATTTTCCGGACAGTGTGCTGACGCTTCCGGCCCAGTATTGGATGGCCGAGGCGGCCTATCGCCAGAAGGATTTCGAACGCGCCGCGAGCGAACTGGCCACTTTGGATCGCGATGCCGTCGGCCACAGCGAGAAATGGCTGCCTCGGGTGCCGCTGCGGCGGGCCCAGGCGCTCGCGCAACTGGGCCAATGGCCCGAATCGCTGGCGGCGGCCGAGACCATCGCCAGGCGCTTTCCCGACTTCGAAGAACAATACGAGGCGGACTACCTGATTGGCCGAGCGCTGGCCAGCCAGGCCGAATTCGCACGGGCCCGCGAGGCCTATTCCAAAGTCTTCCGCTCGCCGAGCGGCGGCAAGAGCGAAACGGCCGCCATGGCCCAGTGGATGATCGGTGAGACGTTCTTCCACCAGGAGAGCTACGAGGCCGCGATCGCCGCCTACTTGCGCGTCGAGATCCTCTTCGCCTATCCGCAGTGGCAGGCCGGCGCCCTGTTGCAGGCCGGCAAATGCCAGGAGCTGCTGGGCCGCTGGAAGGAAGCCGCCGAGACCTACGCGCGACTCGTGCGAACTTTTCCCGATACCGAATACACCGACGAGGCCAAACGCCGGCTGAGCGTGGCTCACCAGAAATCAAACGGAAAACGCAGTTGAGGCCGAGCACGTAGGGTCCGCTCTTGCGGACCGAATGCGTGACGAATTGACGAAGACGGTCCGCAAGTGCGGACCCTACAACGACACCGCGATGCGGACCGAATGGATGGCGCTTTCCATAACCCCGGCCATCCGACAAACCAATGCCCGCGGACAGCAGAACCAAAGGCCCCCAAAGCCAAGGATAAGCCGATGACCGATGCTCGCACATTTCGACGGATCTTCCTGGCGGTGCTGGCGGCCTGCCTGCTCAGTGGGTCGGCCAGCCGGCTTGCAGGGGCAAAGTGGCGATCTGCCGGCCCAGGCCGGAGTGGGTCCGGCGACCGATCTCGATGTTCCGGGCACGCCCCCTAAGGAATCGCTGATGGGCGGCAAGAATCTGTTCGACACCATGCAAAAGGGCGGCCTGCTCATGGCGCCACTCTTTGTCTGCTCTTTCGTCATGCTCGTGTTCGTGTTCGAGCGGGCGATCGCCCTGCGGCGCGGCCGGGTGATTCCGGCGCCGTTCGTAAAACGCTTCCTGCATCAATTGCGCGAAGGCAAGCTCGATCGCGATCAGGCGCTCGATCTGTGCCAGGAAAGCCAAAGCCCGGTCTCGGAAGTCTTTGCCGGCGCCGTGCGCAAGTGGGGTCGGTCGTCGGTCGAAGTCGAGCAGGCGATCATCGATTCCGGTGAACGCGTGGCGCACGGACTGCGGCGCTATTTGCGGCTGTTCAACGCGATCGCCACAATCAGCCCGCTGCTCGGCCTGCTGGGCACCGTGTTCGGCATGATTCGCCTGTTCAACGACATTTCGACCGCCGACGCCATGGGCCGCACCGAGCGGCTGGCCGGCGGCATCAGCGAAGCCTTGCTGACCACCGCGGGTGGATTGTCGCTGGCGATTCCAGCCTTGTGCATTTATCTCGTGTTCGTCAGCCGCGTCGACCGGCTGCTGATCGATATCGACGGCCTGGGCCAGGAGCTGGTGCAGTTGATTTCGGCCGAAGCGATCCAAGACGCCAAAGGCGCCCGCGGCAAGAGCCGGCCGGCCGCCGCGTAGCTCCCCAGAGAAAATGGTTCCTGTGCGCTTCCCCCCGTCGCCTCGCAGAGCTTCGCCATGCCGATCAAGACAACTCCGCTGGAAGACATCCCGGGCCTGAATCTGACGGCGATGATCGACGTCTTGTTTCTGCTGATCATTTTCTTCATGGTCGGCACCAAGTTTATCGAGTCCGACCGGCAGATCGAGCTCGACGTGCCCCGGGTGGGCAAGAACGGCCGCCTCGACCGCGCCGCCGGGCAAAAAGGCGATCAACATCTATCGCGACGGCCAGATCGAGCTCGACGGTCAGTCGGTTTCGCTCGAACAACTCACGACCAGGCTGTCCGCCGCCCGAGATCAATACAAGCGGCTCGGAGTCCTCGTCCGAGGCGATGCCAGCACGCCGCTGCAAAAGGTCGCTAGCGTGCTGCATGCCTGCCGGCAGGCCGGAATCGCTGACCTGGGAATCTCGGTCCGCCTGGCAGGATCCCAAAGCAATCATGCACGCCGTTAGTGCCTTACCGCTGTTGGCCGTCGTATTCGACTCTCAAGTCGTGCGCGTTGTCGTTTGGACCGGGCTCGTCGGGCTGACGATTGCGCTGTTGGTGCTGATGCGCACCCGTTGGGGCCAATCGCAACCGCTACGCAAGTGCATCGTGCTGTCGCTGCTCGCGCACCTGCTGTTGGGCATCTACACCACGACCGTCAATATCGTCAGCGAAGCCATCGGGCCGGGCGACGGGCTGCCCTTGCGGGTGTCTCTGGTTAGCTCCGGGCCGGACGACGGTTCGAACACCGACAACGCCGATCCGCAACCCTGGGAGCAGCTCGCCGAATGCGCCGCTCGAAAGCCTGGCCCCGCTTGCCTCGGCCGAACTGAGCCCGCCGCTGGCCAAACTGCCGGAGCTCGCAGGCGAATCGCCACACCGCCAGACGCCGGCGGCCGGCGAGCTGCCTTCGGACCTGGCCCAGGTTCCTTTGACGCCCGTGGCCCATGCGGATCGAGCGGGCACGAAACCGGCCGCGGCCATCGAAGCTCCGCCGGCCACGCGCAGCGACACCAGCTCGCAAGCAAAGCCTGAGCCTTCGTCCGAGAATACCGGTCCGCCGCCGGACCCCGTCGACGTGCCGCCGACGCGCGCCGCCACGCTCGACGCGCCGCCGAATCCCCTGGATCCTTTGGCCGCCGCGCCGCAGTGATAGCGGATTCTCGCCTGCCGGCACGAGCGCCAGCCGGCCTGCTCCGGCGGCAATCGCCGGGACCGATGCGGGCGATGCCGCGGTCGCGGATGCCGGCAACGCGACTCAATCGGGTCGCCTGACACCGGCCGCGATTCCGTTCGGCTCCGATCCGTCGGGGGCGGGCGCCGGCGTGGAATTTGGCCCCAGCATCGCTTCCATCGGACCGCCGACGGCGGTCCGCAGCGCGGCGGAAACCGAAAAGATTCCTTCGATCTATCAACTGCGCGTGGCGCCGGACCACACGCGCCAGGCCGTTGCCCACGGCGGCACCCGCGAGACCGAAGCTGCCGTGGTCGCCGCACTGCGCTGGCTGGCGGCCCATCAAAGCCAGGACGGCCGCTGGGACGGTCAACGCCTGGAAGCCGGTCGTGAGGCGGCCGTCGACGGCCACGAGCGCCGCGGCGCCGGCACCCGGGCCGACGCGGGCATAACCGGGCCTTTCGCTGTTGGCCTTTTTGGCCTCGGGCCATACGCATCTCGAAGGCGAACATCGCGAATCGGTCCGCCGCGGTCTGGAATATCTTGCTCAGCATTCAAGCCGCCGACGGCAACCTGGGCGGCAATGCCACGCTCTACGAGAAGATGTATTGCCACGCCATGGCGTCGTTTGCCCTCAGCGAAGCCTATGCCATGACGCACGACGACCGCTTGCAAACCGCCGTGCGCCGCGCCATCGGCTATACGCTGGTCGCGCAGCACGGCACGTCCGGCGGTCTGGCGCTACCAGCCGGGCGAAGCCGGCGACACCAGCCAATTGGGTTGGCAATTCATGGCGCTCAAGAGCGCGGACCTGGCCGGCATTCCCATCCCGGCCGAAACGCGGGCCGGCATGATCCGCTATTTGGGCAGCGTCTCGTCGGGCAAGCACGGCGGACTGGCCAGCTATCGGCCGGGCCACAAGCCCACCCGCACCATGACGGCCGAAGCCCTGGTCTGCCGGCAGTTCCTGGGCATGGCCCGGGCAAATCCGGCTGGAAACGAGGCGGGCAATTTTCTGCTCGAGGAATTGCCCGGCGAGCGCGAGCCGAACTTCTACTACTGGTACTATGCCACGCTGGGCATGTATCAGCTCCAGGACGAGCACTGGCAACGCTGGAACAAGGCCCTACAATCGGCCCTCGTCGGCAGCCAGCGCAGCGACGGCGACAAGACCGGCAGTTGGGATCCCGATCCCATCTGGGCGGCCTACGGCGGCCGGGCCTATAGCACTGCCTTGGGTGCCCTGTGCCTGGAAGTTTACTATCGCTTTTTGCCCTTTTACGTCGAGGCGGCCGGCCGCAACCGGCAGCCCAAGTAGCGCGTGCCGGCAGACTTACCCACGGCGGCCGAACCGGCTCAGCCGCCAAGTTGACGCCCGCGTTATCCGGCGGCTTCCCAGCGAGCCGCAGGGTTTATCCCGGCGGTACGGCCCGACGAGCGGCGTGTTTTCGCCCTGCTTCCGCACTTGCCGGCGCGGGCTGCGGCCCTGCTGCCGGTTTGACTCGCCACTTGCTGCCAGTAGAATTGACTGTAATAGCATTGTGGCGAAAGCGGCGTGGCATGCTGCCGGCAATTGTCGGCTGCGCGTCGGCTTTCGAGGTGCAACTGCGGTGCCGCCCCCCGGCTCTCTGATGGAGCCAGCGTTCCCACCCTCCTTGCGAGTATTGCCATGTTGCTGGGCTTTATCGGGATCGGGCCGCTCGAAATATTCATCGTGCTGCTGATCGTTCTGCTTCTGTTCGGCAACCGGCTGCCGAGCGTGATGCGTTCGATGGGCCAAGGGCTGGTAGAATTCAAAAAGGGTATGCAGGGCATCGAGGACCAAGACAAAGAAGGCGTGAACAAGACCAAATAAAGTTCCTTCGACCCGGGGTCGCTCGGTGCCGGAATTTCGCACTGGGGGAATAACTTCGCCCACCCGCACAGATAAGGCTTGGGGGGGATGCCGGACGCGAGTCGGTAACGGTTTTGCCCTCAGGCGCGATCGCTCGAGGAAATGAGGTGATGTGATGTTTGGTTTAGGGCCGATGGAATTGGCGATTGTCGGCGTGATCGCCGTCTTGCTGTTCGGCAAGCGCTTGCCCGAGGTGGGCCGCTCGTTGGGCAAGAGCATCGTCGAATTCAAAAAGGGCATGAACGATATCAAGGCCGAGGTCGCTCGAGGAAATGAGGTGATGTGATGTTTGGTTTAGGACCGATGGAATTGGCGATCGTGGGCGTGATCGCCGTGCTGTTGTTTGGAAAGCGCTTGCCCGAGGTGGGCCGCTCGTTGGGCAAGAGTATTGTCGAGTTCAAAAAGGGCATGAACGACATCAAGGCCGAGGTTGACGGCGCGACCAACCCGTCGACCGCCAGCGCTCGGGTGTCGCATCGCAATTCGATCGACGACTACGAGGAGGCGACGGCGCCCAAGTTTGAGCCGCCGGCCCACGAACCGACCGAAGCCAAGACCTGAGCCGGGCGTCCGACGCGAAAAAACGCGCGTGGCACGGGGGGCTTGGAAAATCGCGCCGGCGTCTGGCTCCTGGCCAATTCTCTAACCGCGCGCATCTTCTTGTGCGACGCCGCTGCCCGCGGGCGGCATCTGGCTGCTTGATGGCGCACAAGCGACGCAGTGCGCCGGCGAGGCATTTTCGCCCTGGCATTGCTTGCCTGCGGCAGCCCATTCAACAACCGGCCGCCGGTCGTTACAATCACGCAGGTACGCTTGATTTCGGGCGGCTAGCTCAGTTGGTTAGAGCGCTATCCTCACACGGTAGAAGTCACAGGTTCGAGTCCTGTGCCGCCCACTCCCGCCATGATGCCCGTGTCGCACGCCACGGGCATGAGACCAAGATACCGACCCACCGCCGGAACCTGCAAAGCCCCCGGGCGCCTCTGCGGTAGGTTTTGCGGGTTGTCTGACTCATGACCAGGGCCGATTTCTCAGCAGTCGACGGCTGTCCCGAGGACGTCAACCGGATGCGGGTCGAAGCGGCGTGATTTTGGCCAGTTCGTTGAGCAACAAAAAAACCGCCCAAGCATGAAGCCGGGCGGTCTTTTTTTGAGGTTAGCGGTCGCACTACGCGTTGCGGCGGCGACGGGCGGCAAGAAACCCGCTGGCGCCGAGAAGCGACCAGATGATGACGGATCCGGGTTCGGGGGAAACCAGGGTTCCTGAGGTGCCTTGCTGCACTCCCGCGATGCTCACGTTGTCGAACTCGAAGCCGCCGCCCCCGTTCTGGATAAAAACGACCTTGTTAAATTGACTGTCCGACGTGGCAAAGAAGTTCAAGTAAGCAAAGGGCTCGCTCGCGTCTTGGCCAAGGTTGCTGCTGCTTGGATTGCCAAAATAACTGCTAGACCCAGGAAGCGTGGAGAGAAAGTCGAGAACTTTGGCTGTGCTGTAGTCGAATACCAAGACGCCATTGTTGTACAGTTGAAGCTCGTTGCCTGCGTCGCCGGCCGACCAGTAGACGCCAAGATACCCTTGCAGGCCGCTGAGCATCAACGTGGCGGAGCTGGTATTGCTTTCCGCCCCCACCGCGGCATATTGCGAGCCATTCGCACCGCCGTATTGGTCTGCGTTTTGAATCGCTATGCCCGGCGAAAGGAACACACCGAAACTTGGATTGCCAGCGAACGCAAAGGCCGTATGATCCCCCAACGTCAACTCGTTGAAGGTTTCCGTGTTGGCGTTGGCAACGTTTGTCGCTTGGACTGTCGGGCCCAAAATCGTCACGGTGACTCCCGCGCGGCCGGTTGCCGGAGTAAACAAAACAGCCCCGAGCAGCAGGGCCCAGCCGATACGCGGGAAAAATCTTGTCGCCATCTCGCACCCTCTTTTCTAGTTGGAATTGCCAAGACCGTGACAGTTTGATTGCCTTCGGACTACGCCTTGCGGCGACAACGAGCGATGATAAGCACGGCGCCACGCCCAGGCCCCAGAGGGCCAAACTCGACTCGTTCGGGGCAAATGTAATCCCCCCACACGGGCTATGCAATCACCTTAACTTGAAAATGCAAAAAATATAGGGTCGACAAGCTGAACGAAATTATTGCAACGTTTCCGGACGCGTTCATGCGGCCGATCGTATAGCCGAACGGCCGGGCCGGAGAGAGAAACCCGCCACAAGCGCAACAAAAAACCGCCTGAGCAAAGTTGCCCGTGCGGTTCTGAGTTTTGCGTAGCGGTCCGAGCCTAGGCTTTGCGGCGACGGCGGGCGACGAACAAGCCGCCGGCGATGGCCAGTCCCCACACGGCGATCGAGGTTGGCTCGGGGGTCGGGCTTACGTTGGCGGTGGCCAGAACGATGCCGTTGACCTGCTCGTTGTTCGAGCCGGCACTGAAGTTGATGATCTCAGTGGTGCTATTGGCGGTGAATGTACCCCACACGTATGAGCCGGCCGGCGATGTACCTAGTCCGAACGCCACGACGCCTGGGGTGCCACCGACTCCGGCGCCGGTTAGCACGTCCGAGCGATCCTGGCAGCAGCCGCGGTCGTCATAAGCCCAAACGCCTACCTCGTAGGTCACGCCCGGCGTCACGTTAACCGTGACCGAGGCCGAGGTATTGTCACGGTAATCGCCATTGTTCAGCAGGATGGCGTAAGTGGTGTTGGCGTATGGCCCGATAGTGGTATTGCCGTTTTGGTAGTACTGGTTGTATGTGCCGTCGAGCGGCGACATGTTGTTGGGGGAATTCACGAACGAGACGCCGTCAATCGTCTGTGGACCAGCGCCATTGAAAAGGTAGCCAACCTGGTCGGTGAAAGCGCCCGGCGCAATCACGTCAGATGGCCCGCTGATCGACTGCGTTGCACCGAAATCAATTCCCACCGAGGCCTGGGCGGACGATCCGGTGGCCAGGGCCATGGCGGCCGCCAAGACGAACAGATTGAGCATTGAAAAACGTCTCATTGAGTGCTTCTCCAAGAGAATTTCAGTTTGCCGGCGATCCAAAAATCACGCCAACTCACGATCACCGGGGCAGACTAATACGGCTTATCAAGCCCCAATCAGATATCGAGCCACGGAACAGGTAGCGAATTCCGTGCCAATCGCCATGTGGCATCCACGCGAGCTGGCGGATTACGCGGCAACAGCGAGTTTTCCGGGCAAAAATAATCTCGCGAAGAGCGTTTGGCAAACCTGTTTTGCAGGACTTTTTATCATTGCGATCGATCGAGTTTATCAATATGAGCCGAATCGCCCGATTCTCCCGCCGCCCAGGCCAGGACTTCGCGCAAAAAAACGCCCGGGCGTTTGCCGGGCGGTTTTTTGTGTTTTTTGCGGTCGTGGCCGAGCTCGATTTGCGCGCACTAGGCTTTGCGGCGACGGCGGGCGGCCAGCAGCAGGCCGATGACACCCAGGCCGCAGAGGACGAACGAGGAGGGCTCGGGGGTGTAATGCAAGCTCACCGAGAACGCATACTCGCGGGTCAGGCCGTAATTGCTGAACCCGGTCAGGTTGGTGCCCACGATGACCGTTTGAGCCGGGTTGCTGTGGTCGTCTTTGGTGCCGCTGCCGTTATCGGAAAACCCGACCGGATTCGGCCCGCCGGAGATGTTGGTGAAGCCGGCATACACTTCAGTGGGAGTGGCGAGCGTAAAGGTGTTGCTGCCGCCGAAAGTCGTGGTGCTGGTCACGACGCTCGAGAAGGACGAAATGTCGACGTTGGTTCCCACGGCGATCGGATCGTAGATTGCGTTGGAGCCCGGCGTGCCGGATGCAACGACGGCCAAAAAGGGCTGGGCGTTCCCCACTTCGCCCACGGTGAATGCGAATTTCGTGACATCATAAGTTCCTGCCGGCAGCAGCACCGCGCTCGCGGTATCGACATTGATGCGCGTGCCCGAGTTGTCAACGCTGGTGCTGGAGTTATTGGGTCCGGCGCCGATGACCGTCGCCCTGGCAGAACTGCCGATGGTTGCAACCAGCGCGCAGACGACAACCATTCGGACGATCGAGGAGCGGCGGCGACGAGCGGCCAGCAGCAGACCGATCGCACCCAGGCCGCAGAGGACCAGCGAGGAGGGCTCGGGGGTATATTTGATCACGTCGATTTCGCGGTAGCCCACGTAGCCGTTTTGCACGCCGTTGCTGGCGCCGGGGAAACTGAACATGATCGCGTCGACACCGGCCGCCAGTACACCATTGCTGCTGGTGAGGGCAACCTTCACGTCGGCCGGGCTCGTCGAGGCGTTGCCCGAGTTAACGGTAAACAGCGTCGACCAAGTCGCCCCGCCGTTGGTGGACGTCGAGACCGTATAGTTTTGCTGGGAACGCCCGCTGTCGCGCCAGCCGCTGTAGGTGTCGATTTCGCCGATCGTGCTGGTCGGGAAATCGTAGACCACCGATCCGTTCGTATTGAAAATCGTCATTTGCGAGTTCGGAGCCGTCACGATCCCCGGAGGACCGAAGGCCCCATTCGTCAACGCGGCGCCCGTTGTGTCGCTCCCCAGGCTTTCCTGGTCGGTTGTGCCGCTGATCGAAGTGGGCAACACACCGTTGATCAGGTCGGTGCTGGAGACGGTGAAGCCGGTGCTGCTAAACGAATCGGCTTCGATGACTGCGGCCGAGGCAGCATGCATTGCGGCAAAGACAATCGCGGCGGTAAGGGCGACAGCAAGAGAAAAGCTCTTGGACTGCAACATGATGACTCTCCCGAATGCTAAAAGCGAAAGATGCTAGGTTTCAAAAAAGGACTAGGCGTTCGACCTACACTCGATGACAATGTTCTTGACCCGTCGTTAGTCAATCTTTTTCAGTCGATAACACTAAAATTTCTTGTGACGGTGGATATTACTCAGGCCCTCGGTGTCTTGCTCCACACCTAGGAGTGGCTCATTCGTGCATCGACACCAACAGCCAGGAGGTCCGTCTACGCTTTTTCGCGGCGCCGCCGAATCCGGCGGCTCGCCACAAAAAAGTTGCCGAGAGCCTCTGCGTCAAATGCAGAGATTCTGGGGAAGTTTTTTCTGGATTGCGCTTCGTTCGCCGCTTGCCGGCGTTGCACTAGCGCCACTACATGCCGGAAATTCTGGCAAAAATGAAGTGCATTGACGGTTATTATGGTTTTGGCGCGTCCTCTTGTCAACTAGTTGCGAGAAATTCTTGGATGGTTTCCGTCTGGGTGCCGCCCGCGACGGCCGCAGATGCGCTGAATTTCCTGCCCGGCCGCGTACCACCGAGGGCAAGAAAAACGCCCGGGCAACTTGCCGGGCGGTAGCGAAGGTTTGGAGTCAGAGTCGAATCAGGACCTTTCGCCGCTATGCCCTTTCGCCGCTATATGCACTGCGGCGACGGGCGACCAGCAGGCCGCCGGCAATGGCCAGGCCCCACACGACAATCGACGCCGGTTCGGGCGTCCCCGTGACGGTCACGAGGTCCACGAACGTGCTGTTGTCAACAGGACTAACCTGGGTCCCAGACTGTCCCAGAATCTCAAGCAGGCTACCCGTAGACATGGTGAACGGGCTGCTTGTGTACAGGACATAACTATTGACGCCCGCGGGCGGCGTAATCGTGGTGCTGGCGCCAAACGTCAGGGCCGTGCCGTTGATGAGTACCTTGAACGGGTCGGGCCCGTTGTAGTTGGTTCGTCCTTCCGCGTACAGGCTCAGGGTGTAGGAACCGCTGTAGGTCCCCGCCAGGGTTTGCTGAACGCCGCCGAAGCCCTTCAGCAGCAGCGCCTGCGTGCCGTCTGGCGCATTGCTGTTTCCGTAGGCGCTGTTATTGCCCACGTAACCGCCGCCGTAGCTACCGTTGTTTTGATCTTCGGTCCAACCAGTGGGCGGCGAGCCTTCTACATACGAGCTGCCGGTCGTGCCAATATTTGGGGCCTCAAAGCTATTGTCTGCGATCGTGACGCCAGCGAAAACCGGCGCATTGCCGACCGCAACCGCCATGACCAAAACCAACGCAACACAAATGAGCAATCGCATACTTCGCACGGGATAAATTCCTTCAGCACGGCAAACTTGTAAGAAGCAAAAAAACCGGGCACGCAGCAACGGGACTGTGATTCGACCTAGGCCTTGCGACGACGGCGGGCGACCAGCAGGCCGCCGGCGATCGCCAATCCCCATACGGCAATCGAAGCCGGCTCGGGGGTGGGAGATGGGCTGCCGTACACGGTCAGCTCGGTATATCCGACGTACCCGTTTTCAGTCGACGGAAAATAGAACTCGATGTTGGTGACACCGGTCAGCGAAATCCCTGTGATTGACACCATTTCGTCGGACGGCTTATTTTCCGGAGGATAGGGGCCGCCATAAGGATCTTGCGGGCCATTGACGGTAACGAGCGGCGTATAGCTGCCGCCATTGTTGCTAGAAGTCAAGATCTGGTAATTCTGCTGAGATCGTCCGCCGTCCTGCCACGCGCTATACGTGTCGATCGAGGTGATCGACGAAGCGCTGGGGAGGGCGTAGTAGACCGCACCGCCGTTGTTCATGATGGTCATCGACGGCGAGCCACCCACGTTGTAGGGGTTTGCCGGTCCGAACGTCCCATCTGTCAACGCCTTGCCGGTTGTATCGGAATCAAGACCTTCCTGATCGGTCGTGCCGCTGATGCTGGATGGCTGCACGGTGTAAATCAGGTCACCAGCCGTCGAAACCGTAAACGCGGTTGTCTGGAACGGTGCTGGGGTGACAGTAATGCCCGCGTAGGTCAAAGCTGGCGAAACAGCCAGTGCCAAAGCGAGGCCCACCGACAAAGCAACGATTCTCATGATGACTCCAAAAACTTCGCTCCAATGAAACGGTGGCGCGAACTGCCGGCAAAAACAGCATCTCGCATATATCAGTGCAATTTGGATACCATTTATGGTTCGTCAGGCGACGGAATCGCCGTGCCAACCCGGAAACACGAGGATTTCTGTCGAGAAAAATCTCGCACCGGTCTTCCGGCAGTTCCGGTCTGCCAAGGCTCTTATCATTGCGATCGATCCAATTTCTCAATATGAGAAGAATGGCTGGCCGATCGTTTACCGCGGGAATCAAGGACGAAGTTGCAGAAAAATGGCCCGGACAGCCGCAGGGTGGACTGGGCGGGGCGGTCGAACCAGGCCCTGTCGAACCGGGCCCTGTCGAGCTAGGGCCTGCGGCGGCCACGGGCAACGACCAGGCCGCCGGCGATCACCAATCCCCAGACCACGAGCGACCCCGGCTCGGGGGTTTGGACCAGGGAAACGGTCACCAGGTCGACGTAGGAGTTGTTGTCGATCTGGTCGGCTTGCGTTCCGGAAAGGCCGAGAATCTCGAGCAAGGGGTTTGTCGAAGTGACCGTGAACGGGTCGCTGGTGTAGAAATTGTAGGCTTGGCCGATGGGAGTAATGGTGGTGCTATCGGCCCCAGTAGCGGCATGAACGCCAAAGGAAAGACCTTCGTCGCCCAGCGTCACCTCGAACGGATTGGGAATGCCGGTGCTGGTTCGCCCTTCGGCATAGAGGCTGAGCGTATACGTCGAGCCGATGACAAAGCCAGACAAGGTTTGTTCGGTGCCGCCGTAGCCCCGCAGCAGCAGGGCCTGGGTACCATCGGGCGCGTTGGTGTTGCCGTAACCGCTGCCGTTGCCCACCAGGCCGGCGCCCCACTGGCCATTGTTTGCAGTGGCTTGCATCCAATCGTCCGGCGCGGTGCCCAACTCAAAAGCGCTGAACGCGCCGGTGCCCACCGACGCCGCCTCGAAGCTGCCGTTGAGGATCGTCACCCCGGCGCCGGCGGGCAAGTTGCCAACGGCCAATAGCGCCACCAGTGCGAGCACGGCGTACTTGGAACGGCACATGGAAGGTTCCGATTTGCGAGCAGGCGCTGGTTGCCGCGAAACGACGGAGGACACCCACGCGGATGCCCCATTTTGGCGCGATGGTGCCAGTTCTGCAACTTTCTTGGTTGCGGAACTCCGACGCCTTGTGTGCCGGCGGCCGTGGAAATCGACGTCCGACGCAAGAAAACCGCCCTGGCAATGCCGGGCGGTTTCGGTGATTTGTAGTGCGGGCCGAGCCAGGCCCTGTGGTACCAGGCCCCGTCGTCCTAGGCCCCGCGGCGGCGACGTGAGACGACGATACCGCCCGCGATCACCAGGCCCCACACCACGAGCGAGGCCGGCTCGGGAGTTGTGCTCGCGGTGAGCCGCACATTGTCGTAGTCAACCTGGTTGCCCGACGTCTTGGCGAGCACAATGGTTAAATCGCCGCTCACCGAACCGCCGGTCGTGAATGTGGTCGTGAAATCGGTGAAATTGCCAATTGCCAAGGGATGATTGGGGTCGCCATTGGGGCCGACGGGGGCGCCGCTGAGTAACGCTCCACCGGCATTCGACCCGTTGACCAGTTCAATCTCTCCCGAGGAGCCGGGCCCGTATCCGGGCTGATTGCCCGCCGCCACGGTCAGCGTATAGGTCGTGTTTGCGAGCAACTTGCCGACGTCCTGATAAACGTCGCTGCTATTCACATAGACGGCCTGCTTGCCATCGGCGGTGCCAGGCAGCACCGAGCCGTTACCGTACGCGCCGGTCCCGATAAAGTTTTGAACTCCATTACCGTTTGCTCCGTCGCTGCCCCAGCCGGGAATCGTGAAGGGAGCCGGGTAATTACCGTCCCCCTGGTAATCTCCGTTGGTCAGAGCTGGGCTCTCAAAGGAATAGTTTGTGACGGGGACGTCGATCCCGGCCGATGATTGGCGTGCCGCCAGCAGTGCCAAAGTCGCGAGCAATGCGATGCGCAGCTTCATAGAAAATCCCGCCTCTCTCGAAAGAATCTCTCAGCATTCGGCAGTAAGCAAAGGCGCCGATGCCAAACACTCACTGCTACTTATATCCTGGTCGAAGTTCAATAGCTAGTCGTCATGCCGTTTATTACAAAAGACGAATTGTCCAGCGCAGTTCGGCGGCCGAAGCGGCCGCGAACCGGCGGCATGCCCGGCAATCCCGGCCTTGGCGCTCAGCCGCCGGCCACTTCCAGGCCGGTGAGCGTCCCGGTGCTGGAGCCGAACGTGTCGGCCTCGATGCCCAGCCGCTGGAGCATGGTGACGTAGAGATTGCACAGCGGCGGCGGGTTCTGCGGGTCGAAGGCCAGGTGCTGCCCGTGCTTGAAGCCGCCGCCGGCCAGCAGGACCGGCAGGTTCTTGGTGGAGTGGCTGCTGGCGTTGCCCAGGTTGCTGCCGAGGAAGACCATCGTCCGGTCGAGCAGGCGTGTCGCCTTCTTCCTTGGTCTGCTTCAGCTTGGCCAGCAGGTCGCGCGACGGTCTTCATTTTCTCCAGCTCGATCTTGCGAGCTGCTCGATCTTCTGCGGATCCTTGCCGTGGTGCGACAGGTCGTGATGGCCCAGCGTCACGCCCGGAATCGGCGGCACGAGGCTCGTGCCCAGCAGCAGGATCGTGATCAGCCGGGTCGAATCGGTCTGCAGGGCCAGGTGGATCGAGGTCGAACAGCAGCCGGGTCCGGCCGATCAGGTCGGCCGCGTTGGGATTGTCCTGCGGCGGCTTGGCCGTCGACCTTCGGCTTGGGCTGTCTTGGACCACTCCTCGTCGCGTGCCAGGCGCTGCTCCAGCTCGCGGACGCTGGTGAAGTACTCGTCGAGCTTTTCGCGATCGCGGAGCCGAGGCCGGCTGCATTTTCGGGCCTGGTCGCGGACCGCGTCGAGGATGCTCCGGCCGTCCTGCAACCGCCGGGCCTGGGCCGCGACTTCGTCGGGCCGGCCTTCGAGGAACAGCCGGGCGAACACGCTCGACGGATAGAGCTCCGCCGGCACCAGCGCGCCGCTGCGGGTCCAGGACAGGCCGGACCCTTCGGCCGACAGCGGCAGGCTGGGAAAGCGCGTCTGCCCGCCGATGTGCTCGGCCGCGAACTGGTCCAGCGAGATCGTGTTGCGAAAGCCGGCCCGCGCTCGGGATGCGGAGCGCGGTCAGAAAGCTGTAGATGGAATCGTGGCTCGAGCCGACGTCGGGATGCGCAGAGCCCGGAAATGACCGTGAAGTCGCTGCGGAAATCCTTGAGGACTTCCAGGTAGGGCGTGGAGCTCGTAGTCCTTGCCGGCCTTCTCCGGGAAGAAATTGGCCGGATGCAAGCCCAGCGGCGTGCAGATGCAGACCATGCGGCGGATCGGCGCCGCGGCCGTGCCGCGGCGTAGCGCGCGGTCCGGAAGCAATCGAGCAGCGGCAGGGCCAGCGTCACGCCGGCGGCGCGGAGAAATTGGCGGCGGCATGAGCGGGCCGGCGACGGTCGAGTGGAGGCGGGTGTCATGAGGTTGATTCGAACGGCGCGGGTGTGAATTGGAACCGCAGGCGTTGAATCGTCACTTGTTCGGAACAGCTCGCTCTGGACGATCTCGTGGACCAGCGTCGCGGAAGCCGTAATCCTGCTCGCGGACCTTGGCGACGATGGCCTCGATCTGCGGCTGATCGGCCGGCTCGGGCGGCCCGCCCGTGGCGTAGGTCAGCAGCTTCGCCGGTCAGGGCGCGGGCGAGCTGGTCCTTGTCCTTCAGGAGCAGTTGCTTGAACTCGTCGATGTTCTCGAACTGCTCGGCCGTCCGGCAGCACGTCGGCCGCATCGACTTTGGGACCTTCGAGGTAGGGCATTCGGCGGCCGTCCACGAACGACTTCCTGGCCGTTGCCGATGGTGCGGTAGTTCTCCCGCCAGCCGCCGATGACGTCGAAGCTCTCCAGGGCGAACCCCGGCGGATCGATGCTGCGATGGCAACTGGCGCACGTGGCGATCTGCCGGTGCTTGGCCAGTTGCTCGCGGATCGTGGTGGCGCCGCGAATGTCCGGCTCGAGGGCGGCGACGTTCACCGGCGGCCTGGGCGGCGGCGTGCCCAGGATGCGGTCGAGCACCCAGGCCCCGCGCAGGACCGGCGAGGTGGTGGTGCCGTTGGCCGTCACCTTCAGCACGCTGGCCATCGTCAGCACGCCGCCGCGATGGCTGTCCGGCGGCAGCGCCACCTTGCGGAACTCCCAGCCCTCGACGCCCGGGATGCCGTAGTGCTTGGCCAGCCGGCCGTTGAGCATGCGTGAAGTCGGAGGCGACGAAGTTCGTCAGGCTCAGGTCGTTCTTCAGCACTTCGTCGAAGAACAGCTCCGTCTCCCTGACCATCGAGACCTTGAGCACGTCGTCGAACTCCGGGTACAGGATCTGGCTGGGCACGCGTGAAGTCGATGTCGCGCAGGCCGAGCCACTGGCCGACGAAGTTCTCGGTGAAGGCCGCCGCCTTGGGGTCGTCGAGCATCCGCTCGACCTGCGCGCGAAGCGTCTCCGGCTGGCTCAGCTTGCCCTGTTCGGCGAGGGCGAGCAGTTCCTCGTCGGGCATCGTGCTCCACAGGAAATAAGACAGCCGGCTGGCCAGGGCGAAGTCGTCGAGCTTGCCGGGCTTCTCCTGGAGGAACAGGAACTCCGGCGACACCAGCGACCGCCGTGAGGCCGACGCGGATCGCCTGCTCGAACGAACGCTTCGCGTCCAGCTTGGCCTTGCACCAGAGCGACAAACGGCTTGACGTCCTCGTCGGTCACCGCCCGGCGAAAGGCGCGGCGCACGAAGCGGCGCAGGATGCGCTCGGCATCGGCCAGCGGCTGCTTCGAGACGACCTCCACGCGGTCGAACTCGTTCGCTGTCGGCGCCGGCGCCTGCGCCAGGTCGCCGAAGATGCGGCGGTGGCTTGCCGGCGGCCAGGCGTCGTGGAGCGGGCCTTCGACTTCCACCCACTGGATCGCCAGCCCCGGTCCGTCGTAAGTGTCGGCCCCGATCTTGTCGACGGTTTGAGCCGTCGCCAGCCCGTAGGGGAGGATGCGGATGGTATTCGTCGGCTCCAATCGATCGACGAACTCGATGGTCCGCCGGCTTGTCGGCCGGGGCGTCGAAGTAGCCGACAAGGTGATTCTTCTGGCCCATCAGCATGGAGCCGGCATCGACCCGAAAGGCGACCGGTTTGCCGGCGCTTTGCACGCCGTAAGCGGAGATTCGGATTCGGTACCGGCCCCCTTGGGGCGGGTAGAATTGCCACAGGGTAATGGCGTTCCAGTGGGAGGAGCTGAAGCAGACGAGTGCCTTGTCCAGGTGACGATAAACGCGCTCGGTGGCATCCTTGATGCCGTGCTCAACGTTGCAATCGTAGCGCTTGGTGTTGGACGGCGGCCGGGGTTTGTTGGCAATCGCCAGGCCGAGCGCCTTGTCCGCCGCTTCCAAGTAGCGGTCCATCAAGAAGCTCGAGGTGTGCAGCGCGTTGCCGATGTTGTCGAAACCGCCGGCCGAGGTATCGAGCGGCAGCATTTCCTTGAGTTCCACCTCCACGCCCAGGAGGTCGCGGACCGTGTTCTCGTACTCGACCCGGTTGAGTCGCCGCAGGACGACGCGTCCTTGCTGGGCGCGGCGGGGGGCCGCGGCCGATTGCAACTGGCCGCCGATCCAGTCGGTCAGCAGCCGGAGTTCCTCTGGCGTCGGGCGAGGTTTTTCCTTGGGTGGCATCTCGCCCGCGGTGACCCGTTCGAGCACCGTGGCCCAGGTTTCACGATCCGCCTGCTCGGCGAAACTCGGATCCAGTTGGTCGAGCCGCAAGTCGCCTTTGGGCTTTTCAATGCCATGGCAGGCCAGGCAGTGCCGCGCAAGCAACGGGCGGACTTGCTCTTGGTAGGCACCGGCATCGGCCCGTTGTTCGCCGGGGGCGGCAATGGCTGGCTGCCCGGCGGCCGGGCCAAGGGCCAGGGCTGGAAAAACAGCCCAAGAGACCGCAAGCCAGCGACGGCGGGCCGTAGTCCGGCTGTTGGCAGCCGCTGCCCCGATTGCAGCCGGTCCGTGGGCGAGCGTCTTGTTCACGGCGTCGGTCCTGACTTGGCTTCCGCTGGCCTGGCGAGTTTTTTGTTTCCAACCGACCAAGGCGATTATCGACTGGCCTCGCCGCTGCGTCCAGCGATGCGGCTGCAACTCTCGGCCCCATCACCGAGCACCCCGTTACCGAGCACCCCGTCACCGGGCGCCAATTTCGGCCGCAGCCCGCCACGCTTACAATGTGTCGCGATGCTGCCGGGGGTGACTCCCTGGTCACCGCAGTCTCCCAAGAACCAGGCCACAGGCCATGAGCTGCTGATGCCGGACAACACGCATCCCAACGAATCCGAGCCCGCCGTGGCCGGCCAGGATCGCGCTCGGTCGCCCGCGGATCCGGCGTGGATTATCGAAACGCACGCGCTCACCAAGCGATTCCGTCAATGTGACCGCCGTGGACGGGCTGACGCTCTCGGTCAGCGAGGGCCAGGTGTTCGGCCTGCTCGGCCCCAACGGCGCGGGCAAGAGCACGCTGATGAAGATGCTGGTGACGCTGCTGCCGCCGACCAGCGGCACCGCGAAAGTTGCCGGCTACGACCTGCTCGGCCAGCCGGCGCTGGTGCGGCGGTCGATCGGTTATGTGCCGCAATTGCTTTCCGCCGACGGCATGCTCACCGGTTATGAGAATCTGCTGATCTTCGCCCAGTTGTACGATCTGCCGCGCAAGGAGCGTGCGGCCCGCATCGACCAGGCGTTGACCTCGGCCGGCCTTCAAGACGCGGCCCACCGCCTGGTCAACACCTACTCGGGCGGCATGATTCGCCGGCTCGAAGTCGTCACCGCCATGCTGCACCGCCCGCGCGTCTTGTTCCTGGACGAGCCGACCGTGGGCCTCGACCCGGTGGCCCGCCACGCCATCTGGCGACAGATCGCAAAGTCTGGTGGCCGAATACGGAACGACCGTCGTCATCACGACCCATTTGATGGAAGAAGCGGACGCGCTCTGCGACCGGATCGCCATCATGAACTCCGGCAAAATCTGTGCGCTGGGTTCCGTGGACGAACTCAAGGCCGCGCATGCAGACGCCCGGAGCGACCCTGGATGATGTGTTTCTCGCACTACTCCGGTTCCCCCACGAAGACAGGAGAGCAATTCCGTGACATCGCCACCACTCGCCGCGCCGCGGCCCGGCTCGGCTGACTCGCTCGGGACCCCGGCTCGGTCCGTCTGGTCGTTTCTGTTCAAGACCCTGGCCATCGTCGGCATGGACCTGCGCAAGCTGCGCCGCGACCCGACCGAACTGCTCACCCGGGCCATCCAGCCGGCGCTGTGGCTGATGGTTTTTGGCCAGGTTTTCACCCACGCCCGCGCCATTCCCACGGGCGACCTGCCCTACCAGGATTTCATGGCGCCGGGCATTCTGGCCCAGAGCGTGCTGTTCATCGCCATTTTCTACGGCATCTCGGTGATCTGGGAACGCGACCTGGGCATTGTTCACAAGCTGCTGGTCACGCCAACGCCGCGCGCGGCATTGGTGCTCGGCAAGGGGCTTTCGGCCGGGTGCCGGGCGCTGTCGCAGGCGTTCATCATTTATTTGCTGGCCTGGCTGCTGGGCGTCAAGATCGACTGGCGCCCGCAGGCCGTGGCCGGCGTGCTGATCGCGGTTGTGCTGGGCGCCGCCTTGTTCTCCACGTTTTCGCTGATCATCGCCTGTCTGGTGAAGACGCGCGAGCGCTTCATGGGCATCGGCCAGGTATTGACCATGCCGATGTTTTTTGCGAGCAACGCCATCTACCCTCTGGCGATGATGCCGGCCTGGCTCAGGGCGGTCGCCCGGGTGCAATCCGCTCACCTACGAAGTTGACGCACTGCGAGCCTTGATGTTGGTCGACGGCGTCAGCGAATTTGGGCTGGCGGTGGATTTCCTCGTGCTGGTCGGAACGACGGTCGCTCTGACGATGGTCGGCGCATGGCTTTACCCCCGGCTGGCCCAGTAAGTGCAAAGCGGGGGTCGCATATGGTGCGCGTGTTGAACTTGCTGGACGACATTCCCGCGGCTTTGCCCGACGAGCTCGTCCAAACGTTGCTGGGCACGCCGAATCTGCGCATCGAGCGGATCGTTTCCCGCGGCCATGCTTCTCCCTCGGGGTTTTGGTACGATCAAGGCTGGCGCGAGTTTGTCGTCTTGCTGTGCGGTGCGGCCAGGCTGCGATTCGAGGATGACGAGCTGGAGCTGACACCCGGCTCGTACGTCGACATCCCGGCCCATCGGCGGCATCGCGTCGAGTGGACCGATCCCGAACGGCCGACGGTTTGGCTGGCAATTCATGTTGGAGAATGAATGGGCGTGCGATCCGTTCTTGCCGCGGCTCTCCTGCTTATCGCGTCGGCCGTGCTTGCCGCCGAGCCGCAGGTGCAGCGAGACGTGGCCTATGCCGGCACCAAGAACGAGCGGCAGACGCTGGACATTTATGCTCCGGCCGCAGGCCAGGACCATCCGGTTATGTTCTGGATTCATGGCGGCGGCTGGCAGCACGGCGACAAGACCGAAGTCGGCAAGAAGCCGCCGGCTTTCGTCGGCAAGGGGTTCGTTTTCGTTTCCACGAACTACCGGTTCGTTCCGGACGCGAGCATCAAGGAACTGGCCGGCGACGTGGCCAAGGCGATCCGCTGGACGCACGATCATGCCAAACAGTTCGGCGGCGATCCCGACACGATCTTCGTCATGGGACACTCGGCCGGAGCGCAACTGGCGGCCCTGGTCTCGACCGACGATCGCTACCTGAAGGCCGAGGGACTAACGCTCGCGACGATCAAAGGCTGTGTTCCGGTGGATGGCGACACGTACGACCTGCCGATGCAGATTGCCAGCGTCGAGGAGCGGCGATCCGACTTCTTCAAGCGGCATTTTGGCGACGAGCAAAGCCAAGAGGAACTTTCGTCCGTGGCGCATGCCGGCCCGGGCAAGCACATCCCGCCGTTCTTGATTCTCCACGTGGCCGATCATCCGGAAACCAAGGCCCAGTCGCAACGGCTGGCTCGCGCGCTGAAGGCGGCCGGCGTGCCGGTCACGGTCTATCCGGCCGAGGGGAGGACGCATGTCTCGCTCGACGCCGAGTTGGGTCCGCCGGACGACCGGCCGACCCAGGCGGTGTGGGAGTTCGTCGATGGCGTGCTGAAGAAGTGATTCCCTGGGCTTCGAGCGGCGGCTGAAAATATGACAGCCGGGGCCGTGACCCGTATAATCCAAGCGGATGAGATCGGGCGGGAACCAGAAATTGGAGCCTCGTCGATGAAAACCACTGCCGGCGTGCTGTTGGCTCTTGCGGTTTTGTCGTCTGTCGCCGCAGCCCAAGGACCCTACGTCCAAGGCCCGGGCATGTATGCCTACGGCGGCTATGGTGGGTACAGTCCCTATGGCGGGTACGGCGGGCCCTATGGCGGCTATGGAGGTTATGGTCCCTACGGTGGCTATGGGGGCTACGGCGCGTATGGTGGCTACGGCGGTTACGGCGCCTTCAGGTTTTCGCAGGGGCTCTACCAACAGCAGGCGGCCCTGACGCAGCAGATCTTTCAGCAGCAACAGTTGGCCACGATTGGCCAGATTCGCGAGCGACAGGCAACCGCCGAGCGGCTCGACGGCGTCAGGCAGCAACTGTTCGAGAAATATCTGAACCTGAGCGATACGGAAAAGGCGGCCGTCCGAACCGGGCTAATGAGCGACTACCTCAATCTCGATCCCCGCGGAAAGGCCGGGTGGCAACGGGATGCCGTGGTGCAGATCATCCTTGGGCAAGATTTGCCGCGTCTGGATGCTTTGGCCCAAGTGCGAGAGCTGAGCGAGCCCGACAAGGCCCGCTTCCGGCAAGCGATGGTCGAGAAATTCCGCTCGCTGTCGGCAGCGGACCAGCAGGCGTGGCAGAAGGATCAGATCGTCGAGGGCGTCTTAGGGAAGGACTGGTGGCTGAAATGATTCGCGCCGCCTGTGGACTCTTGGTCAGTCTGTGCTGCACGGCGGCCTGGGGGCAGTATCCGATCTATCCGGCTTACGCTCAGGCGGCCGCAATGGGTTATCAAGTGGGATTTTCTCAACCGGTCTATCAGCAGCCGCCGTCGGGCATGGCTTCGCCCTACGGCTATGGAGGCAATGGTTATGGGGGCTACGGCATTGGGGGCTACGGTTATGGGCCGTATGGAATGGGCGGATATGGATTCGGCGGCTACGGATTTGTGCGCCAGGGGTACTACCCCCCGAATCCGTTCGGAAACATGAACTGGCTGCCGCCCAACATCCCATCGCCGTATTACGTCACGCCGCGGGGTCCGCAGTATCTGGAGCAAGTCCGCCGCCGCGATCAGACGACTTACAGCGAACTGCTATTGCAGCACAACATGCGGCCGTAGGCGTGCGCGGCAATGCGGCCCTCGAGCGATCTGCAGTCCGTCGGCCAGGCGAGCTACCCGGCGTCCAGGCCGTTGAGGGTGCCGCTGCTGGAGCCGAACTTGTCGGTTTCCAGCCCCAGTCGCTGCAAGATCGATACGAACAGATTGCACAGCGGCGTGTTCTTGCTGGCGTCGAACGCCACATGACGGCCGTGCTTGAAACCGCCGCCGGCGAGCAGGATCGGCAGATTGCGCGTGTCGTGCGAATTGGCGTTGCCCAGGTTGCTGCCGAACAGCACCATCGTGCTGTCCAGCAGCGCCGTGCCGCCTTCCTGCTTCGATCTTGAGCTTGCCGAGCAAGTCGCGCACGACGCCGCATTTCCGCCTCTTCGATCTTTCGCAATTGCTCGATCTTGGCCGGGTCCTGGCCGTGGTGCGACAGGTTGTGGTGATCGATCGTCACGCCTTCGACCGGCGGCACGCTGTTGCTGCCTTGCAGCAGGATGGTGATCAAGCGGGTCGAATCGGTCTGCAGCGCCAGCGGAATCAGGTCGAACAGCAGCCGCATCCGGCCGATCAGGTCGTTGCCGTCGTTGATGTCGCGCGGCGGTGTGCGCGTCGACCTTGGGCTTGGGCTTTTGGGCCCAGGCTTCGGACTTGACCAGCCGCTGCTCGAGTTCGCGAACCGAGGAGAAGTATTCGTCGAGCTTCTCCCGATCGGCGGCGCCGACGCGCTCGCGAGAAGCTTTGCGCCTCGTCCTGCACCGCATCCATGATGCTTTGCCCCTCGCGGAGCCGGCGCACCTGCCGCTGCACCTCGGCCGGCGTGCCTTCGAGGAACAGCTTGGCGAACACGCGCGATGGCCGGCTTTCGGCGGGAATCATCACGCCGCCGCGGGTGTACGACAGGCTCGGCGTGCCCGTGCCCAGGACCAGCGACGGATAACCGCGTCTCCAGCCCGATCGTCTCGGCGGCCAACTGGTCGAGCGAGACCGTATTCTTGAATCCGCCCAAGCCCGGAAACCGCGCCGAGGTCAACCAGCTCATCTCCGACGAGTGGCCGTTTGCGCCGGTCTGGTCGGGATGCGATAGCCCGGAGAAAAGCGTGAAAGTCCTGCCGCACGTCCTTGAGGATTTCGAGGTACGGCGTCAGCGTGTAATCCGCGCCGGTCTCGCTGGGAAACAGAAACGGCGCGTGCAGGCCGAGCGACGTGCAGATGCAGACCATGCTCGCGCGCGGCGCGGCGACCGTCGCTCCCGCGCTCGCGGCAGGAAGGCATCGAGCACCGGCAAGGCCAGCGCGACGCCCGTGCCCTGGAGGAATCTGCGACGATGCATCGCCGGGCCTTGGCGCTGCGGACTCATGTTTCACCCTTGCTGGTTCTGGGTACGATTATACCGGGGCTCGGCCGCTACTTGGTCTGAAACGTTGGGCTCTGCGACGATCTCGTGGACGAGCGTGCGCAGGCCGCCCTCCCGCGACTTGACCCGGGCGAGGATCTCTTCCACCACGTCGCGATCGGCGAACTGGATGCCCGCGCCGGTGGCGTAGGTCAGCAGATTCCGCGTCAGGTTGCGGGCCACCTGATCCTGCCGCTCGCACGAGCAATCTGCTTGAACTCGTCGATGTTCTCGAACTTGCGGCCGTCGGCCAGCTCGCCCGATGCATCGACCGGCGGCCCGAGCCTGTACTCCCAGATCTTGCGGCCGCGGAACATATCCTGCGCGGCGACATCTCCTTTTTCAGCCGCGATAGCGCTCGCGCCAGCCGCCGATCACGTCGAAGTTCTCCAGGGCAAATCCGGGCGGATCCATCCGCGGCGTGGCACGAGGCGCAAGTCGCCTGCGAGCGATGTTTGGCGAGTTGCTCGCGGATCGTCGTCGCGCCGCGCGTATCGGGCTCGAAGGCCGGCACGTCGGCGGGCGGCGGCGGCGGCGGTTCGCCGAGCAGCCGCCTCAGCGACCCAGGCGCCGCGCATCACCGGCGACGACGCCGTGCCGTTGGCCGTCACCTTGAGCACGCTCGCCTGGGTCAGCACGCCGCCGCGATGACTGCCGGGCGGCAGCGGCACGCGGCGGAACTCTTCGCCCGTCGACGCCGGCGATCTGGTAGTGCTCGGCGAGGCGCTCGGTTGAGCATCAAGAAATCGGAATCGATGAAGTTGCTCAGCTTGCAATCGTCTGCGCAGCAACTGCGCGAAGAACGCCTGCGTTTCGCCGACCATCGACGCTTTCAGGATGATCGTCGAATTCGGGGTACAGCTTGCGGTCGGGCTGCGTGAAGTCGATCTGCCTCAACTCGAGCCACTGGCCGACGAAGTTCTCGACGAACGCCTGGGCTTTGGGCGAGTCCAACATGCGCTCGACCTGGCCGTCGCAGGACCGCCGGGTCGCTGCAGCCGGCCCTCGGCCGCCAGTTGCCGCAGCTCGTCGTCGGGCAGCGTGCTCCAAAGAAAATAAGACAGCCGAGACGCCAGGGCCCAGTCGTCGAGCCCGCCGGGCTGCTCCTCGAGAAACAGGAACCGTGGCGACGTGAGCACGGCCCGAAAGGCCACCCGCATGCGCCTCCTCGAACGACAGGCCATCGTCGAGTCCCTGGTTGGCCAGCTTGACATAACGCTCGACGTCGGCCGCGGTGACCGGCCGCCGGAAGGCCCGGGACGCGAAGTCTCGCACACGTTGGCTCGACCGCCGCGCGCGGGTCCTCCGGCGCGATCGCGAACGCCGGGGCCGGCGCTCGCGACCCGGGTTGTTTCGATCGGCTCGACCGGCAGATCGCCGAACAAGCGGCCGACGCTCGGCGGCGGCCAGCGCTCCAACAGCGGGCCTTCGACCTCGACCCACTTGATGGCCACGCCGCGGCCCGGATAGCTTTGGCGTCGCGATCCCCAGTAGTTGCCCCGGCCTTGGTCGTCGTAGTTGGTGTCGAACGGACTGAGATTGAGCAATGCGCCCGGGTCGAGGTGGGCGACCACTTCCATCTCCCGCGGCTGGTCGGCCGGCAAGTCGAAGTAGCCGAGCAACCGCTGAGTCTTGAAGTCCGTGGCGTACAGCTTCAGCCAGACCGGCCGTCCGGCCGCCTGATACGCGGCGGCGGAAATCCTGATCCGGTATCGTCCTCGATCGGGCACGATCCACTGGCGGAGCACCGTGGGCGAATTGTCGTCGAAGATGACGACCGCGTCCGGCAACACGCGAAAGTCCTTGCCGGTCCTGCTTGGCGACGTCGTCTTTGACGCTCTCTTCGTCCTGATAGCGCAATCGCTTGTCGATGCCCGCCGGCCGGCGCGCGCAGATCGATGGCCGCCGAAATGGCCGCATCGGCCGCTTCGAGGTATTGCTCCATGTGCAGCATCGACAGCCGCAAACCCTCGGCGACGTTATCGAAGCCGTGCGACGATGCGTCTTCCGGAAGAAGTGCTGCAGCGGCAAGTCGATCGCCAGCAGGTCGTGCAGCGTGTTCTCGTACTCGACACGATTCAGTCGGCGCAGAACCACGCGACCTTCGCTCTGCTGCGCGCCCCGGCCGGCAGCCTGCAAGGCAGCGGCCAGCGTTCGGACGAACTCGGCTCGCGCCGCGGCGTCGGGCTGCTCTTCGTCCGGGGGCGGCATCTCCGACTTATCGACCTTGTCGTGCAGCGCCACCCAGGCGTCGAACGTTCGCGGCTCGTCGAGCCGCGAAGAGAGCGACGCGATGTCGAGCCCGGCTTTCTTCGTGTCCGAGTCGTGGCACTCGCTGCAATACTTGGAAACGAATCGCCGGGCCGCATCCGCGATGTCGGCGGCGCTGGCGAGCGGCGCGACGAACGATCCGGCCGCCAAGGCGAGCCCGACACACGGCGCGAGCATTTTGCCGGGCGAAGATCGTTCATCGCAAGAAACGTCTCGAGGTGGGCTGCGCCGGCGCCGCATTGGACCAGTCGGCCAGCGGCCTGTGGGCTGAGTTGGGAACCGTTCCGGGCCTGGGGGGCAGCTACGATTGTAGCAACGCGCCCCGCCCCAACCGCAACCGGGGGAACGGGGGATTCCGGGGGGCCGACTTTTTCCGCGCTGACTGCCCGCACCGGGAGGACCGTCGAAATGCCTCAAACCGAGCCCAAAGGCCCGATCCGCGCCAACAGGGCGATTGGACATTCCGACGGCCGGCGCATCTCCCTTCCGCACGGCAACTCGGTTAGAATTGGGGCCAGCGGAAAATCGAAGCACCAGTCAGGCAGTGGTTTATGGAACACCGCGTCGCCACGCCGGAACCATCGCCGCATCGGCCCAGTCGGCCGACTGCCGGCAGCCGGATTAACCGGCTTCTGGCCGCGATCGTTTGGTTGCTTTGGCTCTTTGCGCCGCTCTCGGCGATCGCCGACGAAACCCCCTCGGCGGAGGCGGTTGAATTCTTCGAGAACCAGATTCGTCCGCTGCTGGCGCAGCATTGCCATGAGTGCCACGCCAACGGCGAGCGCAAAGGCGGTTTGGAACTGACGTCGCGTCAATCGATCTTGGCGGGCGGCGAGAGCGGCCCGGCCGGCGTGCCGGGCAAGCCCCAGGCCAGTCGGCTTATCGAAGCGGTCGAATATGGCGGCGATCCGCAGATGCCGCCCGATGGCAAGCTCAAAGACGCGCAAATCGCCGCCTTGCGGAAATGGGCGGAGCTCGGCTTCCCGTGGCCGGGTGCGGCGGCCGTCGGCGACAAGTCCGGCAGCGAACACCGTTTCAGATTTCCGACGAGCAGCGGCCGATTCTGGGCCTTTCAGCCGGTTCGGCCCGGCGACCCGCCGGCGGTCGCACACGCCGACTGGCCGCGCGGCGAAATCGATCGCTACATCCTGGCCGGGCTGGAAGCGGCTCAGCTCGAACCGGCCCCGCCGGCCGATAAGCGAACCTTGCTTCGCCGCGCGACGTTCGACTTGACCGGGCTGCCGCCGACCCCTGACGAGATGGCGGCCTTCTTGGCCGACGAGTCGCCCGACGCCTTTGCCAAGGTGATCGAGCGTTTGCTGGCTTCGCCGCAATACGGCGAGCGTTGGGGGCGGCATTGGCTCGACGTGGTCCGCTATGCCGATGCCCGCGACACGATCCAATTGCCGGCCGAGAGCGACTTTCGCGAGGCCTGGCGGTATCGCGATTGGGTCGTGAGCGCGTTGAACCGCGATTTGCCCTACGATCAGTTTCTCACCCGTCAGCTTGCCGGCGATCTGCTGCAGCCGGCGACGTCCGACGAGATCGATGCCGACGCATTGACAGCCACCGGCATGTTGGCGATTGCCGATTTCGTGCCGGGCGACGTCGACAAGGAACAGATGATCGCCGACTATGTCAACGATCAGATCGACGTCGTGGGCCGGGCGTTCCTTGGGCCTGACGATCGCCTGCGCCCGCTGTCACGATCACAAGTTCGATCCGATCTCGACGCAGGACTACTACGCCCTGGCGGGCATCTTCTTCAGCACCCGGCTGATCCCGGGACCGGTGAAAGGCAATACGCCGATCATCAAAGTGCCGCTCCTGTCCGCCGCGCAGATCGCCTCGATTCAAGCTCAGGCCGCCGAAAACAAGCGACAGATCGAGAGCCTGTCCGGGCAATTGATCGAGGAATCGAATCGACAGTACCGGGCCTGGATCAAGCAGGCGGTCTCGCGCGATACGGCTCGCTACCTGCTGGCAGCGTGGCGGCATGCGCATCCGCCGGCCGGCGCGCAGCCTTCGCCGCTGGCCGAGTTGCCAAAGCCGAAATGCTCGACGAGCATGCATCTGGCTCGCTGGCTGAACTATCTGCAAGCACGCTCCCAATCCGCAGCTTTCGAACTATCTGGCCGAACCAACGCCGAAGCCGCACAGCAGCGGTCGCAGCGGCTGGTCGCAACAATCGCCCAGAGTCGAGGCGCGCCGCCAAACGAAACCGGACGATCCGATCGGACAGGTCATTGGCCGGCCATGGCGCTGCTTGCAGTTTCGGGCCGACGATGCGGGCATCGTCCAAGATGCCGATCACCAGCATCACGCTCTGGCCGGACCATGCAGGGCGTCGCCGACGATGCCGGCGTGGTCGAAAAAGTTTCGCCGCCGACCCTGGCCAGCGTGACGTCAATGGCCACGAGCGCCCGGTCGTGCGATTCGACGGGAGCCAGCGGCTGCAGGCGGCCCGAGCGGTCCCCGAACTGGGCAGCTTGTTCGCGGTCTTTCGCCCCAGCCGCCAGGCTCCTGCCGGCCAGCGTCTGTTGGGCTGGGAGGATTCGGCGGTCGGGCAGCATGGCGTGGGCATGATCTGCGATGCCGACGGAGCCGTGCATGCAGTCGTGCGACGTGGTGGCGCCGGCGGCGACGTGCGAGCGCCGGCTGTCGGCAACGACGATTTCCAGGTCGTGCGGATCACGTGGGGGGAGCAGGGGGTCACGCTGCACCGCGGCGGCCAGCCGATCGCAACCAACGCCGCGATTCACGCCGTTTCGGCCGATCCGGCAATCGGCATGCTGCAGATCGGCGGGCCGGGCAGCGGCTCGGCGCCGATGTTTCGCGGCGAACTGGCCGAGCTGCGCGTGTATGACGCTCAGCTCGACGATGCCGCCTGCCGCCAGGTCGAACAGGAACTTGCACGATCGCTGGCTCGATCCGACGAAACCGGCCGTCGCCGACCCGCTCGAAGTTTTGTACGACGAGTTGATGTCGGCTCGCGGGCCGTATTGGGTGCCCGAGACCGAACGCGACTCGCTCCTCGGCCCTGAGACGCGCGACCGCCTGGCCGCGTTGCGTGGCCATGCTCGAGCAAGCGAAGAAGCCAAACGATTCCGAGCTCGACATCCCGCGCGTGGTCTCCGTGCAAGACGGCGGGCCGCCCGGCACGCGAGCACGAGGGATGCCACGATGCCTGGGTGAACATCCGCGGAAATCCGGCGAATCGGGTGACCCCTCGTCGCGCGCGGTTTTCCGGGCATCGTGGCGGGCAGCAATCCGCCCGCCATCCGCGAGGGGAGCGGCCGGCGCGAGCTGGCCAGCTGGATGACGGCGGCCGACCACCCGCTTACGGCCCGGGTGATGGTCAATCGGATCTGGCAACATCATTTCGGCGCAGGGCTGGTGCGCACCTCGACCAACTTCGGCAATCGGGGCGATCGACCGAGCCATCCGGAGTTGCTCGATTACCTGGCGCAGCAGTTCGTGGCCGGCGGCTGGTCGCTCAAGAGCATGCACCGCCAGATGATGTTGTCGAGCACCTACCAGCAGGCCAGCCGCGCGAACGCAGCGGCCGACGCAGCCGATCCCGAGAATCGCTTGCTGCATCGCATGAACCGGCGACGCCTGGAGGCGGAGGAGATTCGCGACAGCCTGCTGGCCCTGGCCGGGCGTCTCGACCTCACCGCCGGCGGGCCGGCATTTTCCGATCTGACGACGCCGCGTCGCAGCATCTATTTGATGTCCGTGCGCACCGGGTCAGTCGGCGGACAGCTTTGGCCCGCTGTTCGATGCGGCCAACTGCAGCACGATCGTCGAGCGTCGGTTCTCGTCGACCGTGGCGCCGCAGGCCCTGTTCCTGATGAACGACCCCTTTGTGCTGGGCATTGCCGATTCGCTGGCCGATCGAGTGGCCCGTGATCTGCCGGCAGCGAGGCGAGACCGCAGCGCATCGACCGGCTTTATCAGCATTGCGTTTGGACGTCGCTCCATCCGCCGCCGAAGTCGCGGTCGGCCAGGAGTTCTTGTCCGGGCAATCGGCCGGCGAGGCCTGGCGCAATTATTGCCATTTGATCCTCTGCACGAACGAGGCCGTTTATGTCGACTGAACTCAGAATCGCGCGCCGATTGGCTGCGAGCGGATGGGGCGCCGGGTTCGGATCGTTGGCCTTGGCTTCCCTGTTGAACGAAACGGCGGCTGCCGAAGACGCAGCGCCGGACCGGCGCGCCGGGCCGCTGGCGCCGAAGGCGCCGCATTTTCCGCCGCGGGCCAAACGGGTGATCTTTCTGTTCATGCCCGGCGGACCATCGCAAGTGGACACGTTCGACCCCAAGCCTCGCTTGACGCAAGACAGCGGGCGATCCGGCGCCGAAACTGGTCTTCAGCCAGAATGTGGCCGGAGATCGCCGCACGCTGCTGGGATCGCCCTGGAAGTTTCAGCCATACGGCCAGTCGGGACTCGAAGTCAGCGAGCTCTTCCCGAATGTCGGCGCCAAAGTCGACGACCTGTGCGTCATGCGCTCGATGGTCACCGACGATCCCAATCATCCGGGCGGTTGCCTGCTGATGAACACCGGCGAACGGGTCTTCTCGCGGCCCAGCGTGGGTTCCTGGGTGACCTACGGGCTGGGAAGCGAAAACCAAAACCTGCCGGGCTTCATGGCCATCGGCCCGGGCCCGCTGATCGAGGGTGCCCGGCAATACGGAGCCAGTTTCCTGCCGGCCGCCTATCAAGGCACGTTCGTCTCGGACATGCAGCATCCGATTCGCAATCTGAAGAATCCGCGGCTGCGACAAGTCGCAGCAGCGGCGCGAGCTCGACGCGCTGGCCCGGCTCAACCAGCTCGACGCGCCGGTCAGCGCGACGACGACGTGCGAACTGAACGCCCGCATCGAAGCGTTCGAACTGGCGTACCGCATGCAAAGCGAGGCGCCCGAGGCTTTCGACCTGTCGGCCGAATCGGCTGACACGGAAAAGCTGTACGGTATCGATCGGCCGGAAACGAAAGAGTTTGGCCGCCAATGCCTGCTCGCCCGGCGCCTGGTCGAGCGCGGCGTGCGATTCGTGCAGCTTTATCACACCACCGGCGGATTTCAGCCTTGGGACCAGCACGGCGATCTCAAGGCCGGACACGACGCGCAACGCCTTGGCGACCGACCGGCCGATCGCCGGCCTGCTCGAAGACCTCAAAGCCCGCGGCCTGCTCCAGGACACGCTGGTGATTTGGGGCGGCGAATTCGGCCGCACGCCGACCAGCGAAGGCGCACAAGACGGCCGCGATCATCATCCTCACGGCTTCAGCATGTGGCTGGCGGGCGGCGGCGTGCGCGGCGGCTTGGCCTATGGCGCCACCGACGAGTACGGCTGGGACGCCATCGAGAATCGCGTGCACGTCCACGACCTGCACGCCACGATCCTGCACCTGTTGGGACTCGACCACACGCGGCTGACGTATCGGTTCGCGGGCCGCGACTACCGCTTGACCGACGTCTCGGGCCACGTGGTCAGCGACATCCTGTCTTGACGAAAGGGGACTGCTCCGGCTTTCGCTTCGGCCGCAGCGCTGAAAAGTCAAACATGGATGCCAACCCGTTTCTCGGAGTCGCGTTGCACGCCTTGGGCGGCTTGATGTCGGCGACGTTCTACGTCCCCTATCGCGGCGTGCGGCGCTGGTCGTGGGAAAGCTATTGGCTGGCGGGCGGAACGTTCAGTTGGCTGGTCGCTCCCTGGGTGCTGGCGACGTTGACGGTGCCCGACGTGTGGCGGGTGCTCGGCCAGTCGCCGCGGTCGAGCTTGTTCTGGAGCTACTTCTTCGGCGTGCTGTGGGGACTCGGCGGACTGACCTTCGGCCTGACGATGCGCTATCTCGGCCTGTCGCTGGGCAACGCGATCGCGCTGGGCTTTTGTGCCGTCTTCGGCACCCTGATGCCGCCGATATTCAGCGGCGAGATTCAGGCCATCGCCAATTCGCATCCCGGCCAGGTGATCCTGACCGGCGTGGCCGTGTGCCTGGGTGGAATCATCGGCAGCAGCCTGGCCGGAATCTCGAAAGAGCGCGAGCTGCCGGCCGAGGGCAAATCGGCCAGCATCCGGGAATTCAACCTGCTCAAGGGAAGCCTGGTGGCCGTGTTCTGCGGCGTGATGAGCGCTTCGATGTCGTACGGCATCGTGGCCGGAAAGCCAATCGCCGCCTTGGCCGTGGAGCATGGCACCCGGCCGCTGTGGCAAAATACGCCCGTGTTCGTCGTGATCCTGGCCGGTGGCTTCACCACCAACTTCCTCTGGTGCGCGGTGCTGCACCTGCGCAATGGATCGGTCAAGGACTATTTCAATCGCGAAAGCCCGCTAGTGGCCAATTACCTGCTGGTCGCCCTGGCCGGAACGATTTGGTACTTGCAGTTCATGTTCTACGGCATGGGCACGACCAAGATGGGGCCCTACGATTTTTCGAGCTGGACCCTGCACATGGCCAGCATCATGATTTTTGGGACGGTCTGGGGCGCATGCTTTGGGCGAATGGCGGGGCACAAGCCTGCGCACGCACTTGCTGATCGCCCTGGGCCTGACGACCTTGGTGGCTTCGACCGTGATCGTTGGTTATGGCAACTATTTGGGCGTGAATGCGTCGCAGCGAGCGGAATCCATCGAAGTGCCGTGACCGTTCTGGACTAACCGCGCCGGGCGTTGCAACAAACACGTCAACAACTGAGGTACAACCCGTGAAACATCTCGTCGGCTTGATTGGCCTGGGCCTGTCGTTCACCTTCGGCACAGTCGCCGCCGCGCCGGCTGGTGGGGCTGAGTCGACGACCGCCGCCAATGTCCCGCTGGAACTGACATTCAAGGCCGGCCGAGAATACGAAGATCCATTCAACCAGGTGAAGCTCGACGTGGTGTTCACCGAGCCGGACGGCAGCGAGCGGCGCGTGCCGGCATTTTGGGCCGGCGGCAGCACGTGGAAAGCGCGCTATGCCTCGCCACGGACCGGTTCGCACGCCTGGCGAAGCGAGTGCGGCGTCGCCGAAGATGCCGGCTTGCACGGCCTGACTGGCAAAATCGAGATCGCGCCCTATCGCGGCGACAACCCGCTGCTGCTGCACGGCCCCGTCCGCGTGGCGGCCGACCGCCGCCACTTCGAGCATGCCGACGGCACGTCTTTCTTCTGGCTCGGCGATACCTGGTGGATGGGGCTCTGCCACCGGCTGCACTGGCCCGACGAGTTTCAGCAGCTCGCGGCGGACCGCAAACAGAAGGGATTCAACGTCGTGCAGATCGTGGCGGGGCTGTATCCGGACATGCACCCCTTCGATCCCCGCGGCGCCAACGAGGCGGGCTATCCTTGGGAAAAGGACTACGCGCGCATTCGCCCGGAGTATTTCGATCGGGCGGACGCCCGACTGCAACACCTGGTCGACCAGGGAATCACGCCCTGCCTGGTAGGAGCGTGGGGATACTTCATGCCCTGGATGGGCGTGGAAAAGATGAACGCACATTGGCGTTACTTGATCGCCCGCTATGGCGCATGGCCGGTGGTCTGGTGTGCCGGCGGCGAGGCCAATTTGCCCTGGTATCTGGCCAAAGGCTTTCCGTACGACGATCGCGAGCAAGTGCACGGCTGGACGGACGTGCTGCGCTTCATTCGCCAGACCGATCCTTGGCGGAGGCCGCTGACCATCCATCCCACGGCCATCCGGCTGTACACCGCGCGCCACGCCACGGACGACGTGACGCTGCTGGATTTCGACATGCTGCAAACGCCCCACGGCCAGGGCGAGGCTGTGCCGATCACCATCCGGGCGATGCGCGAGTCGTATGCCGCCGAGCCGACCATGCCGGTGCTCAATGGCGAGGCGGCCTATGAAAAGCTCGGCGACAGCCTGCCGACCGAGTGGACCCGGACCATGTTTTGGCTCTGCATGACCAACGGCGCTGCGGGGCATACTTACGGGGCCAACGGCATCTGGCAGGTCAATCGCAAGGGCCAGCCGCACGGCGCCTCGCCGACCGGTGGCAGCTACGGCGTGATTGCCTGGGACGATGCCATGAATTTGCCCGGCTCATCGCAGTTGGCAGCGGGCAAGAAGTTTTTCGAATCGCTCGCCTGGACCCAATTGATTCCGCTGCCCGACAGCGCCGAGTGGACCGAGTCGGGAGCCGCGCTGGCAAATTGGATTTGGTTTCCCGAGGGGGATCCCAAGCGCAACGCGCCGCTCGAGACGCGTTACTTCCGCCGCGCGTTTGACGTCGGCCAGGACGCGCAGGTTCGCCGCGCCAGGCTGGCCATTGCTGCCGACGACCAGTTCACCGTATGGCTCAATGGCAAGGAGCTTGGAAAAGGCTCCGATTGGCAAAAGCCTCTGTCGGTCGACGCGACCGAACTCATCCGTCCGGGCCGCAACGTGTTGGCCGCCAGCGCGACCAATCTCGCCGCTCCGGTGGAGCTCAATCCGGCCGGGCTCAATGTCCGGCTGGTCATTGAGACGGCGGACGGTCGCCGGCAAACCGTCGATAGCGACGCCGCCTGGCGGGCTTCGCGATCTGAAGCGGCCGGCTGGCGCGAGTCGGCATTCGACGACTCGGCCTGGCTCGCGGCGCTGGTCACTGCGAAGCTCGGTGATTTGCCTTGGGGCAACGTCGGCGCCGCGGCCGGAAGATTCCAGCCGCAAGCCTGCGGAATCAACGACAGTCTGCGGATCGTCTACGCGCTTGGGCCGGGCGAGATCGTCGTCGGCGGACTGCGGCCGCAAGCCCAATACCGTTCGACACTCTTTGATCCGGCCACGGGTGAGCGCAAACCGGCCGGGCAAGTCGCGGCCGACGAGAGCGGCACGGTTCGCGTGTCGGCGGCCGCCCAGGGTCACGACTCAGTCATCCTGTTGGAGCTGCCGTAAACGCGCAAGTCGCAAATCCCGCGCCGGGCACAAGTGTCAGGGCAATTCCCCCTTGTCTTTGACCGCCCACAGGTTTCGCTGCGAAGCGACAAACAGCTTGCCTCCCGCCGCGGTGGGCGCCGACCAGACGGCCGACCCCAGGCGGATGTCGGCCAGCAAACGTTCTTGCCGCTCGGCGGCCAGGACCACCAATCCGCGCCGCGTGCCGATGTACAGCTTGCCGTCGGCGACCAACGTCGACGACCAGATCTCTTCGCCCGTATTGTGGACCCAATAGACCTGGCCGCTTTGGGCGTCGAGGCAGTGGACTTTGCCGGCGTGCTCGGCTGCGAACACCAGGCCGCCTGCACAGGAGACGGTCGACATGCTGCGTCCGATTTGGCAATACTGCCAGGCGCAGCGGCTGTGGGTCACGTCGCCGCGGCCGTCGGGCACAATGCAGGACAGCGCGCCGGCGCCCGGCCCGTGAACCGGGTCCTGTCCGATCGTCACATAGACGCGATTGTCGTAAAAGACCGGCGTGCCGATGATCTCGCTGGGACTGACGAGCCGGTCCCCTTCGAGAAACTCGCGCGCACCGCCGCGCACGAGCGCCCAGTAGTCGATCGGCCGGCCATTGCGGGAGCGATAGCCGGGCGGGTTGCAGTCGAAACGCCACACGCTGGCCAGCGGCGTGGGCACCAGGCTGCGCACGACAACCGGCTCGAACGCATAGCAACAGCCGTCGCCGGCGCCGTACAAGATCAGGCTGCGGCCGTCGGCTTCGCACAGCGTGGGGGAAGACCACTGCCCGTGAAACACTTTGGCGCTGATCCGGCCATCGTCCTTGGCCACGAGCCGGCCGGTCCATTTATCGAGCACGATCAGCGACGGGGCCGAGGGCATGACCACCTTGCCGTCGTACACGCCGTTGCTGGTGCCCGCATACACGAAATCTCCGTGGACCAGGACCGAGCAATTCGAGGCATCGTGGGGAAAGACGGGCAAATCGCGGAGCATGTCGAACCGCCAGAGGATGTCGGCGTCGCCCGGCCCGAGCTCGATAGGCGGCTGGCCCTCGCCGACGGAGAACCGCACTTCGTCCTGGAACGGCCCATCGTTGCCGTTGACCAGGCCCTGAAGGTCGAGGCAGAGCACTTCGCAGCGGTTGGAAACCAGGTAAACACGGTCGTCTTTGACGGTGGCCGACGAGCAAATGCCCAAGTTCATGCTGTCGAAATCCTGGCTCACTTTGGAGCGGTCGATTTCCAGCCTCGGCACGACGAGCCTCCAGAGCAATTTGCCCGTCGATTCATCCAGACAAAGCAGGACGCCACCGCGCGTGGGACGTAGGCGGGGATCGTCGAGCGTTTCGTCGTTGGTGCCGATCAGCACGCGGCCGCCGGCGATCGTGGGCGCCGAGTAGTTCTCGCTGCCGAGCCGCGCGGCCCAGCGCACGTTCTTGGCGGTGCTCAGGTCGACGCCCAGAGCGTCGCGCCGTCTTTTGCCCGGCTCGAAACGCGCCGGCAAGCCCTTTTCCGCGGACGCCATGGTGCGCCCATCGCTGCCGCCCCATTGCGGCCAGTCGCCCTCAGCTCGCGCGTGGGGTGCCAATCCGGCGAGCAGGCAAGCGCCGGCCAAGATTTGGCCGAACCAACCGGCAGTGCGGGACATTTGTCGATTCTCCGAGATCGAGTTTCCAAGGAAAAACAGCTCAGGCCCTTGAAGCACGTTGCCCGGCCAGCACCGTGCAACCCGCGATGTCCTTCGAAATGCCCGCGATTCGATGTCGCGGTTGCCTGCCGAGGGCCATGCTCGCCAGGCATCGGGCTGGGAAGATGCAACCCTTGTGCCAGCAGCGGGGTGCTTGAATGAATCACGAAAATACGGGCGTTCCGATAGGCGCTCGGCGCACCGTAAGTGCGCCCTTTGTGCGACACCGTGTCGCGTTCGAGCTAAACGGGGCCAGCCGGGCGACGAACGACGCCGTGCTAGCGCACAGGCTGTCGGGCGCCCGACAGAGTTTTTCCCATCCGTGGGTTTCAATCGAAGGGCCCCCCGGGCAATTAGTCTTTTCGGCGGAGGGTTTCTTCCAGTTGATCGATGAATGCGGCTTGCGCAGGCTTTGATTTTCCGTCTGGCCGCCGCCGTGTCGAAAAACTCGGCCCGATCGATCTCGGGAAACTCCTGCTGCCGCCCGGAATGTGGCGGCCACTCGATCGTGAACGTGTTGCTTGCGATCGCCCGCGGGTCGCACTGGCCCTCGAAGGCCCAGGCATGCACGATCTTTCCGCCTTTCTGCGTCACCGGCATCAAAGCGATGAAGGGAGGCGTGGCCACGATGCCGGTCTCCTCGGAGAATTCCCGCCGGGCCGCGTCGAGCAAGTCCTCGCCCGGCTCGATCTCGCCCTTGGGAATCGTCCAGGCGCCTTCGTCCTTCTTGCGGAACAGCGGTCCGCCGGGATGGGCCAGCAGAACACGCAAGGAGCCGCCGTCCTTGCGATACATCAACAGTCCGGCGCTGATTCGGGGATGCTGCATGGAATCACCCGTCGATCGGTAGTCGCCGGGCGCACTGCGGTGTGTCGCTCGCCGGATTGTTTACGCCCGTGCTGACCGGATACGCTTCCATCGCTTCGGCCGGATAGGGCTTGAGCAAGGATTCGAGCCTGGGCAGCGAGTCGACCGTTGGATCGAGCCAGAGGTCGAAATCGCCTGGAGCAAGAATCACCGGCATCCGATCGTGGATCGGTTTGAGCAGGTCGTTTGGCTCGGTGACGATGATCGTGCAGGATTCGATCTCGACGTCGTCCCGCTTCCATCGTTCCCAAAGCCCGGCAAAGGCAAACGGCCGGTCGTCTTGCCTGTGGATCAGGAAGGGCTGCTTTTTTCCGCCGGTTTTTTGCCACTCGTAAAAACCATCGGCAACGATCAGGCAGCGCCGCTTCTTGAAGGCCTGACGAAATGAAGGCTTGCTGCTGACGGTCTCCGCCCGGGCGTTGATCGTGCTGTAACCGATCTTCGGATCGTCCGCCCAGAAAGGAATTAGCCCCCAATGGAGCAGGACCAGTTCACGGCGTCCCGCGGCCGGATTCAGCCGCACCGCCGCCACCGACTGCGACGGAGCGATGTTGTAGCGCAGCGCCAGGTCGGGCACGTCGCCCAACTCGAAGAAAGCGGCGACATCCTTGGCCGGAGTTCGCAATGTGAAGCGACCGCACATGCCCCACCTGGGCGGAAATCTGGGTTGGGATACTCGCGTCGTCTTAGCGCGGCGATTGGCCTGGCCGGGACGAAGGCCTGCATTCTACCGCGCCGAGCATCGCGCGCGGTCGGCGCCGGGCGCGGGAACGGTTTCTGGGCGGACTGCCGCCAGAGGCTATTTGGGATCTACCGGTCCGCTGGCCGCCTGCCAGGCGTCGAGGCCGCCGTTGAGCACGTAGGCCCGGGAAAAGCCCTGTTCGCGTAGCCAGCCTGCGACTTCGGCCGCCTCGGCATCGTAGGGACTGGTGCAATAAACGACGATAAGCTGATCTTTCGACCAGGCCGGGTCGACTTGCAGCCGATCGCGGTCGATCCGCACGTCGCCGCGGATGTGCAGCGTGCTGGCGGCCCAGGTTGCGCCGGAGCGCGCATCGAGCACGGTCAAAGGCTCGCCCGAATCCATCTGGGCCAACAGCACCATCGGCTCGATGCGCGGAGCCGCCACTGTGGCCCGCGCGTGATCGCTGGCCTCTGACTGGCCGAACCATTGATCCTGACAGGGAATGCCGCGAATCTCGGTTTGCACTTTCCGCATGTAGTGGTCGTCGTGGAAAGCGTCGAGATAGCGGAGGGTTTTGGCCATTGCCGCCGCGGGCCCGCCCTCGGTTACCGCATGAAACCGTTCGCACGATTCCCAGACTCCGCTATGGTTCGCGGCCAGCACGGTGATGGCCGCGAGCGCGCCGTTGGCAGTCGTTCCCGGTCCGCTGATGACGCGATAGCACACGTACAGACGCGGCATTCCGGCCTCGTTCGTGTCGCCGCTGAAATAATTCACCAGGCAATCCAACATCTCGGCCATGACGATAGATCTCAAACGTCCGTAGGACAAAGGGGTAATTGTCGCGCCATTCTAAGCCGCCGGCCAGGCCGGCGCAAGCGCTGCCGGTCGGCAGGCCACGTGATTTGCGCCGGAATTTGAGGCGCTGGCCAGCACCCGCCGAGCGTCAGAGCCGATCCGAGAACAGCCTGGGACGGTGCTGATTTTGCGCCGCGGGTCGCTGCCGTTTTGGTCCGGTCAGCCGATCTATCCCACCAGTTCCTGGATGGGGCGACCGTCTTCGATGAGCTTTAGCAGGCCCCGCGGCACGTCGGCTCGCAGCCGCAGCTTGCCAAAATCGAACAGCGTGCGCAGCACCGTATTCATCAAGTGGGCCGGCGTATAAGGCGTGGTCAGCGGCCGCGCTGCCTGGCTGTCGGTTTGTCCCACGATCTGTCCCATGTTCAGACCCCCGCCGGCCACGAGCAGGGGCGTCAATTCACCGTAATGGTCGCGGCCGCCGTCGCGGTTGATCCGCGGCGACCGTCCCATTTCGCCGGTGACGACCAACAGGATGCGATCGCTCAGCCCGCGCTCCCGCACGTCGTCGAGAAACGCGCTGACCGCATGATCGACCTGGCGGCCCATGGGCCAGATGCCCGCCATGCCTTTGGGACTGTTTCCGTTGGCGTGCATGTCCCAGCCGCAGTCGGAAACGGTGACGAAACCGCAGCCGGCCTCGCACAGCCGCCGCGCCAGCAGCAACTGGCTGCCCAGCAGATTCGTGCAGCGCCGCATGTCGTAGAATCTTTGCAGATCCTCCATGCGGAAAATCTGGCTCGTATCGTAGCGCGCCAGCGTTCGCGGATCCTCCTTCGACAGGTCGAACGCCGACGCGACGCCGCGGTGGATCACGTCGAATGCCTGCTGCTGGAACCGGTCTACGCCGCCTAGCACGCCGCTGGCATCCACTTGCCGCCGCATCCGATCCAGATCGGCCAGGAGCGAACGCCGGTCGGCGAAGCGCTCGGGCGTGATCCGCAATTGCATGTTCTTCTGCAAGTCGCCGCTGCCGCTGGGGCTGAATGCGCCATACGCAGGGCCCAGTTCGCCGGGCGTGGTGACCGTGGACAGCCGCCCGTCTCGAAATTGCTGTCGAGCTTCAACCCCTCGCGCACGGCCTCGGGCAGCACCAGCACGTTGCTCGGCATGCCGGTGAGCGGATGGTTGTTGCCGGCCAGCCGAGCATAGATGGCGCTCATCGCCGCCTTGAACGGGTTGCCGGCCGTGACCACCGGATCGTACTTGTGATCGGCGTTTTTCGAGCCATACGAGCGGATGATCGAGAACCGGTCGGTTCGGGCCGCCAACTGCTCGAAGGTGCCCCCGAAGGTGACGCCTGGCAAGCGGGTCGAAACTTCGCCCGTAATGCTGCGAAACTCCGCCGGGGCCGACATTTTTGGATCGAAGAACTCGATCTGCGGCGGGCCGCCGTGCAGGAACAACAGCACGACCGATCTGCCGGTCGTGATTTGCCCGATCTCGCTCCCCGCGGCGCCGGCGGCGAGCAAATCCGCAAGCGCCAGCCCACCGCTGCCCAAGCTGCCGATCCGCAGAAAATCTCGGCGGCTCAGCCCCTGGCAGTGACGCACAGCACGCGGATCCGAGAGCGTGAGCACGGGCGTGCCTTTTCTGTAACGATCGTGTCGACCGTGATTGAACCGCAGTCAGTCTATCCGCTTTCCGGCAATACATCAACCTTTGTTGATGTAATTTCTGCGGCTGGAATGTCACGGCCGCTGGCCGAGGCCGAAGTGGCTCCTGCTGGCAGGAAATCGCAGCAATTCAGGGCCGGAAGTCCTCGTTCCCCGTCAGCCGCAGGGCGAACTCGGCCAGCAGATCGGCGGCCCGGTCGATGTCGTCCAGCGAAATCATTTCGACCGGGCTGTGCATGTAGCGATTCGGAATGCTGACCAGCGCCGCCGCGACGCCGGCGCGGCTGAGCTGGATGCTGTTGGCGTCGGTGTAGCTCGCGCGGCCCAGCGACCCCGGCTGGTAGGCCAGGTCTTTGGCTCGGGCCGCCTCGACCAGCCGCTCGACGACTTTTGGGTTCATGTTTGGCCCGCGATAGATCACCGGCCCCTTGCCCAGCGCGACGTCCCCTTCGGCCTTTTTGTCGATTGTCGGGCAATCGGTGGCGTGGGTCACGTCGATGGCGATGCCCACCTGCGGGTCGATGCCGAAGGCGCTGGTGGTCGCGCCGCGCATGCCGATTTCCTCCTGCACGGTCGAGACGGCGTAGAGCGCACAGTGGAGCGTCTTGCCCGCGGTGCGGCGCAGGGCTTCGATGGCCACCCACAGACCGGTCTTGTCGTCCATGGCCGGGGAACTGGCCAGGTTGTTGAGCATCGGGCGGTAGCCCAACTCC
This sequence comes from uncultured Planctomycetia bacterium, assembly GCA_963699445.1. Lineage (GTDB taxonomy): Bacteria > Planctomycetota > Planctomycetia > Pirellulales > PALSA-1355 > CAWCAX01. The sequence continues at coordinate 219,892 of CAVOTX010000002.1, read as the reverse complement.
AGCGTGACGGGGTCGCCCACGGCCACCAGCGAGGCGGCTTGCTCTTTGTCCTTGGCGCCGATGTCGAGCCACAGGTCCTTGAGCTTGGGCACCTGCTTGCGTTCTTCGTCGGTGAGCAGGTGGATGGGCTTGCGCGCGACCACGCCGGCAATCGGCTGGCCTTTGGGCCAGACGGTCATCTTCTGGCCGATGAGCACTTGCGGATCCCAGCCGCCGATCGGCTGAACCCACAAGAATCCTTCGCCGTCGATGTATTGCACCAAGAAGCCGATCTGATCGCAGTGGCCGGCCAGCATCACGCGCAAGGGGGCCGTCGGATTGCGCACGGCCAGCAGGTTGCCGTGGAGGTCGCTCTTGACCTCGTCGGCGAAATCGGTGACGTACTCGCGGACCACGCGCTGGATGCGCTCTTCGTAGCCCGACGGGCTGGGCGTTTCCAGCAATCGCTTGAGAAAATCGAGTGCTTGCGAATCCATGATGCTGTTGTCTCCAGGGAAATCTCGGCGTGTATCGGCGGTTGCAATTTAGCCCTTGGCGGCAGCGCGCTCGCAACTGCAAACGTCCCGAAACCGCGAGCCCTCTTTCCCGCCGCCGACTTGCCCTGCAATCTATTTCAATTCAGTCCGCCGGTCGCTGTGCGTTCCCATACAGGCGATACACGATGGCGGCCAGGACCGCTAACGCGGCCGCCGGCGCCGTCCAGGGCAGGCGCCATCGGCCGGGTAGCGTGATGGTTTGGCTTGTCCCCGGCTGGGGTCGCCAGAAGGTGAGCCGGCCGGCGCTGTCGCCGATGGCGACTAGGTTTTCGGTCGGCGAGCACGCCAGCGACGTGATCCGCTGTTCGCAAGCGAATTGGGCCGCGACGTTGCCAGATGCCAGGTCGATCACGAACACGCGATTGGCGTCTGCCACGGCGACCCCCGCCCCGTCAAAGACGAACTTGACGAAAGTGAACCCGTGGTTCGGATCACTGGGTGCGGGAAGCGTAAGCGTGCGGGTCGAGTCCCGGTCGGTATCGCAAATGGCTAGGTCCCCGCCCAGCGCGATCGCAAAAGTGCTGTCGACCGGCGAGAAGGCGAATGCCGTGGCTAGCCGAGCATCGCCGACGCTCGGCACCCGCACCGGTCTTGGAGGAAGATCGGGGCGGTTGATTGGGTACAGCAATACTTGGGGTGACGCGGTTGCGACCTGCACCAACCCGATCCACTGCTTGTCGTGCGAGATGACCGCTCGGGGCCAGAATGGACTGGCTAGCACGCCAGCCAATTGGCCCGTTCGGGTCGACGTCACCGAATCCCAAATTCCGGCCGAATCCCCGCCGCCCACGGTTACCAGCATTGTGCCGTCGGCGCTGGCGGCCAGTGCCTCTGGGTATACCGGATCGGGCACGAGCGGGGCGCCCGCGTCGCCGGACGCGACGTCAAACGGCACGATATCGCACGAATTGATCTGCTTCATGAAGACCGTCTTACCCCGGTTGCCAAACACCGCGACGTCGAAGTGGCGCCACCAGGTGGGTCCCTGATTGCCCGGCAGGAAGTCGCTCTCAAGGATCCGCGCGACCCGCCGCGCCGGAACGTCGATCAGACTAATCTTGCGGGATACATTCTCCTGGTAACCCTTGCCCCAGACGCGTGCATCGCGGCAGTCGTGCCGCGCTGTGACCGCGACTCGCCCGTCGGGCGAAAACGAAAGCGAATCAACCGACGTGTACGACTGTCCGCAACCGTCCGCTGTAACGAGCGAAAGCAGAATCGCGCACAGCGCGACGCCCAGCAGGCTCTGCAGGATCGTAAAACGTGGCATGGAGGCACCCCGCCGTTGCAAACGGGCGTCCCATGACGCCGGGCAGTCGCCATTCTAGCAGCAGGCTGGCAGAGGCTGCGTGCGGGAACACGTCGGGGCGCCGAACGAAATCAACGGCTCCCATCTCCTTCAACCACCATCCGCTCGTTCCGCCTTCCGTGCATTGGGTGTCGCGCCGCAGCCCTTCGGCTGCCATCCGCCTCCTGGTTGGCGTTCGCGAAACTCCGGCTTGTACTCGCTAAAGGCGTCCGAGCGAAGTAAGTCGCATGGATCGAACCAGTGGACGGTGCGCGCGACATCCAGCTTTGTGGGAAGCACTCCCGTGAACTCTGGGTTGTCCGGGCAGCGGTCGTGCCAAAGGGCCGTGCGCTCGGGCACGCTGTCGAAGCACAGCACCTCCTTCACCCCCCCGTTGCAATTTGTCGCGACGACGAGAACTCGGGGTTGGTCATCGACGCGCAGTACGAGATCGTGATGGAACTCGCCCTGCTGCCAATGGTCTACGAGTTCAAATCCACCCAGAGAGTCTCGCACCGCATCGAGGAGGTTACCCAAGATCAAGTGCCGAGCTAACTCAGCCGCCTTCATACTTTGACCTCCGGAGAAATTGACGGTGAAGGCATTCGGCCGATCCGGCTCTCCTCAGGTTTCAACGAGTGGCCGGTAGCTGCTCGGATTTCGGAAGCCGGCCGTCCAGGCCACCGCTTGTTGACAGGATTGCATCTCCGGCGGCACGCGCAGGATGTAATGCTTTGCCGTCGATGGGCATTGGACCTGCACGCAAACGATGTCCTCGCCATCACTCACCGGGATGCGCAGCAAACGGCGCTCGCCGCCGGCATCGCGGTCGCAATCGATCACCGTCGCACCGGCCTTATCGACAAACCGTTCGAGCCCCACGCGCTCCAACAGCACTTGGCGCAAGGCCGCGTTGCGCTCGGTCAGAATCTCGTCCACGGTGATCGTCTCGGGCGAAAATGCCACATCGTGCGGGACCGGCACGCCGCGCCACAAAACCCGGACCGACCGCAAAGACCAAGGCAATGCGGGAGAGAGGAATCCGCCACGTCGATGGACGAGCGAATCCGGATGCCAATCGGCAGTTCGGCAAGGCCGATGCAGCCGCTCACGTCGAGCGTTTGAAGTCGTCTGAAACCCTCGGGCAGCCTGGCCAGGCTCGTGCAACCACTGACATCAAGATGCACGACATGCCGAGCGGTCTCGTCCGGAATCGACACCAGTCGCCGGCAGCGGCCCAGATCCAAGGTGCGGACGACGAGCGCCGCGGGAAGACTTTCCAGCGCAACGCAGCCCCGCAGAATCAACGACTCGACTTTGAGATCCGGCAGCACTCGCAACCGTTGACAACTGGCCGCGTTCACGCGCGTCGTCACGTCCAGGTCGCCCGGCAGGCTTTCGACACCGGTTCGGCTGATGTTTAAATCACGGCATTTCAGGCCCGCCGGAAGACTGCTGAGGTTCGGGCAAGACGACACATCGATCGCGGTCGCACTGAGCCTGGCCGGGAGACAATGCAGCGACGGCGAGCCTGACAGGTCGAGCGGCCCGTTTACGCGAATCCCGCGCGGCGCGGCGCCATCCAGAATCCGCCAGCGAGCCGCGTCCGGCGACCAACGAAACAGCGTAGAGCAGGGCCACACGGCAATCCCCTCGCTAATCCATCACGTACCTCGACGTGGATCCCATCGGCGTGGAACGGCGCCGCGGCACGGGATTGTATTCACGTTGTCGCCAGACGCGGTAGGCACCGCGCGTCAGTTCGATCGTGCCGTGTTCTTCGTGGACCAGATTGGCTACCGGGGCCACGACGTTCAAAAGCAATTGGCCGCGATGCACGAAGAGCGATGCAGACCGGGGGTCCTCAATGCGGTGATGATGGCCGGTGATCTCCCCTTCGGCCAGCACAACCCCAGACTGTCGGACTGCGTCACTCGGAACCGTACGAATGTCCTCGATGAATAGGTCACCTTGTCGCCAAAGCATACACGCCTCCTTGTACGACCTAGGACGAATAGCCCCTTGGGCAGCCTAGCATTTTTCGCTTGGTCCGGCCAAGCAAATGACGGCCAGGGTAGTGGCCAAAGTCTGTGTTGCCGGCGGGGCGGCCGGAATCCGGGCGGCATTGTGGCGCATCGCCGCCACCGCCTAGGCCCGAAAGGCACTAACTGGAGGATCCGGCATCGTGACCGCCGCAAAGATGAGCGAACCCGTCCTCGCAGTCCTTTTGAATCTCGATAAGTGCCCTAGCCAGTAGCCGCACGTTCTTCGCCACTTCGTCTGGGTGCATTTCGTGGGCACTTTTCGAGAGAACCTCGATCTCCCTGAGTAACTCATGTGACAGCATGGGGAACTCCCTAAGGGTTGGTGGCGTGGCGCTGGAAAGCGTCAAATTATACCCGAGCGGCGGGGCGGCGAGAGAGGCCGCGCCTGAAAAACCCCGCCGAGGGGGTGGGGCGGTCAGCGACCGGCCGCCGCTTTCTTCGCCAATTCCAAACTGCGCCAGCAATACCAACTGGCCACCGTCGAATACGGCCGCCAGGGCTCGGCAATGGAAATGCAAGTGGGCCGGTCGGGCATTTGAGCCAGGCCGTAAAGGTTCTTGATTGCCGAGCGAATGCCCAGGTCTGCGTGCGGGAAAACGTCGGGTCGGCCGAGCGAAAACATCAAGAACATCTGCGCCGTCCAGCGACCCACGCCTTTGACGGCCGTGAGGTGCTCGATCAGCTCTTCGTCGGCCATGCGGGCGGCGCGATCCAGCCGCAGCGTTTTTTCGCTCACGGCGGCCGAGAGCGCGTGCAGATACCCGGCCTTCTGTCCGGACAGGCCGGCCGAGCGGAGCTGGTCGCGGCTCAGTCGGGCCACGTTTTCGGCCGTGAAGCGGCCAGGCGCCAGCAGCGCCTCCAGCCGCCCGCGGATGGTGCGGGCCGCGGCCGTCGAAATTTGCTGCGAGATGATCGATGCGGCCAGCATTCGGAAGCGGTTGCGATGCGGCTTGAGCGTACATGGGCCGACGCGGCCGATCAGCCGGGCCATCACCGGATCGGCGGCGCGAAGATGCTTGACGGCCGGTTTGCTGTAGGGCAACAACAGCCTGGATCCTTTCAGGGCCTTTTTTTGGCAGGTCCGAGTCCAGCGGAGGATCACCCTCACCCAACCTCTCCCTGGAGGGAAAGGAGTTTCTTGCCGACCGAACCGGTACAAACTACGCCGCTTGTTCGTCGGCCGGGGCAGACTGGTCCGGCACGTCCTCAAATCGTTTGAATTCGCCGGTGTCGGTCACGTCTTCGAACCGCACGGCCACGCGTTTCGAGACGCCCGACTCCTGCATCGTGATGCCATATAATGTGCTGGCGCAGGTCATCGTCTTTTTCGAATGGGTGACCACGATGAACTGCGTCCAGGCCAGAAATTCCTTGAGCACGCCGACGAAACGCTCGATGTTGGCCTCGTCGAGCGCGGCGTCCACTTCGTCCAGCACGCAAAACGGGCTGGGCCGGCTGCGAAAAATCGCCAGCAGCAGCGCCACGCAGGTCAGCGTCTTTTCGCCGCCGGAAAGCAGAGAGATACTGCGCGGCTCCTTGCCGGGGGGCCGGGCCACGATCTCGATCCCGCTTTCCAGCACGTCAACCCCTTCCTCCAACACGATCTCGGCCTGGCCGCCGCCAAACAGCTTGCGGAACAAGGTCTGGAAGTGCTCGCGGACCACGTCCAGCGTCTCGGCGAACAGCCGCCGGCTGTCGGCGTTGATCTTGCCGATGATGTCGTCGAGCGAGTTCTTGGCCGACGTCAGATCCGCGTGTTGCGACGACAGATTGCCGAACCGCGCTTCCAGCTCTTCCAACTCGGCCAGCGCGTCGAGGTTCACCCCGCCGATGCTGTTGATCTTCGCCCGCAGGTCGGCGATCTCGGCGTCGATCGTTTCCCGGGCGACCAGTTCCTCGGGGGACAATTCGTGCTCAATGGTTGCCAGGTCGATGCCGTAATCCTCGCGCAGGCGATCGGCCAGCGTGGTGCGTTCGTGCCGCAGCTCGCCGGCGGCCAGGTCTTTGGCGTGCAGTTTGGCTTCGACCTTGCGGATCCGGCGCGCACGCGCAGGGCTTCTTGCGTGAATTCGTTTTTCTGCGCCCGGCTGTGCTCGCGGCGGTTGATCTTTTCGACATTGGCGGCCAGCAGCACCTCCTTGCGGAGGAACAGTTCGGCCACGGCCGACTCGGCCGTGAGGATGTTGCGTTCGGCCTGGCGTGCCCGATCGGAGGCCGAGGCCAGATGGGCGCGGCTGTCGGCCAGGGCCCGGGCGCGTTCCTGCTGATCGCGTTCGAGTTGGCCCTGCTGGGTGCGCAAATGCTCGACCTGCTGCTCGATGCGGGCCAATTCGATACGGCCGGCGTTGGTGTCGCGGCTGGCCCGTTGCCGGAGCTGGTCGAGCTCGGCGAGCCGAGCGACGGCGTCCTGCAAGCGGGCCTCGATCTCGGCGACCGCCTGCGCGGTCTGGCCCAGCCGTTCGCGCGTGGCGACGAGCGATTGCGTGGCGGCCTGGTGTTCGGCGGCGGCGGAGGTCAGTTCGGATTCGACGGCGGCGGCTTGCAGCTCGGTTTGCACGTGACGTTCTTCGGCGGCGCCCGACGCCAACCGCTGTTCGGCCAAGCGCTGGGCCAGCTCGCGCGCTTCGGCGGCCAGCCGGCCGGCTTGTTTCTCGCTCTGCGAGATCTGCTCTTCGAGCGCGGCCACCGCGCCGCGGCCGCGTTCGATCTTGGCGGCCAGCTCGGCCACCTGCTGCCGCAGAGAGCGCAGCTCGCTCCGCCGCGAGATCAGCCCAGTGGCGGTCTGCCGCGGACCGACCAGCAGCGTGCCGTCGGCAGCCACCACATCGCAGGTGCGGCTGACGAACGTCAGGCCGCGGCCGGTCGATTCGGCCAGCGCGAGCGCGTCGGCCAGGGTTTCGACGATCCAGGTCTGGCCCAACAGCCGTTTGGCCAGCACCGCGAACTCGGGCGACGTTTCGACAAACTGATCGGCGCGGCCGACGACGCCCGGCTCGCCGGCCAGATCGATCAGTTCGGCGCCGGTGATCGCCGGCAGCACGTCCAGGCGGACGAACCCGACCCGGCCGGCCGGCCGCCCGGCCTCGTGCTGCAAGTGCTCGACCAGTTCGCGCGAGCCGGCCAGCACGACGTATTGTGCCACTTCGCCCAATGCCGCTTCGATCAAGGGGGCGGTGTCCATGTGGACGTTGAGCAGGTCGGCCACCAGCCCGCGGATTTGGCGGAAGGGGCCGGCAGTCGACTCGCGGGCCTTCATCAACATTTCCTTGACGCCAGAGCTGACGCCTTCCAGCCGGCGTTCGAGTTCGTCGAGCAGGGCGGCGCGTTCGCTGGCGCCGCTGTGGCGTTCGCGCCAGGTGGCAAGTTCCTGCTGGCGCGGGCGTAGCTGCTGGCGACTCGTCGGCCAGGCTGGCTCGCAGCGGCTCCAGCGATTGCTCGCGATCCTGGTCTTGCGCGGTCAGCTCTGCCAGTCGCGCGCGATGCCGCGTCAATTCGGCTTGCAGCTTTGCCCGGGCGGCGGTCAGTTCCGCGCGGCGTGCATCGCCCCGTCGGCAGACGGCCGCCGCGGCCGGCACTTTCGATTCGAGCGCGCTGATCTGGTTGCCCAGCGCGACGGCGCTGCGCAGTTGTTCGCAGATGCGCGGCGCGGCGCTGCTCGTTTTCGCTCCGCAACTGCGTCCAGTTCGGTGGTCAGATCGGGTCAGGCCGCGTTCCTGCTCGGCCACCCGGCGGGCCACTTCGCGATGTTCGCTCGCCGACGGCTTCGAGCGCCTCGGTCGTCGCCGCAATTGCTCGTCCAGATTGCCGGCCCGCAGCGCTCATGGCCGTCAATTGCCGGCGATAGCGCGAGATTTCTTCTTCCAGGTCGCGGCACCGGCGGCGTTCATGGTCGATCGTCGGCTCGCAGGCCGCGATCCGCTCGCGGTTCTGGGCGATGCGCGGCCTCGTTCGAGCGCATGGCTTCTTCGGATTCGCACGATTTCCATCTCCATGGCCAGCGCCTGGGCTTCCAGCACGACTCGGCCTGCGCCGGGCGATCGCGACTTCGTCGCGGCTGCCTGCAACTCGGCCTCCAGGCCCGTCAGCCGGCCGGTCAGCTCGCGCCAATCGGCCAGGCCGACCTGCGTGCGCAGCTCTTGCAACCGATCGGCATATTCTTTGTAGCGGCGGGCCTTGGCGGCCTGCAGCGGACGCTGCGCAGCCGGTTTTCGACCTCGTCGACGATGTCGGACAGCCGCAGCAGGTTTTGCTCGACCCGTTCCAGCCGCCGCAGGGCTTCGAGCTTCTTGGCCTTGAAGCGGCTGATGCCGGCGGCCTCTTCGAAAATCATGCGGCGGTCGCGGGGCGAGGATTGCAGCAGCACGTCGACCTTGCCCTGCTCGATGACGCTGTAGGCCTCGGTGGCCATGCCGGTGCCGGCGAACAGATCGCGGATGTCGCGCAGCCGGCAGGGCTGGCGATTGATCAGGTATTCGCCCTCGCCGCTGCGATACACGCGGCGGGTGATGTGGACTTCGGGCGTGTCGATCGCCAGCAGTGCTCGGAGTTGTCGAACGTGAGCGTGGTTTCGGCCGCATTCAGGGCGCGGCGGTTGGACGAGCCGTTGAAGATGACGTCGGCCATCTCCTTGCCGCGCAGGCTCTTGACGCTTTGTTCGCCCAGCACCCACTTGATGGCGTCGACGATGTTCGACTTGCCCGAGCCGTTGGGGCCGACGACGACCGTGATGCCGCGCGGAAACTCCAGCCGGGTTTTGTCGGCGAAGCTCTTGAAGCCGACGAGTTCCAGCGCCTTGAGCATGGGCAAGCAACGTCCGCAGGGAAAGCTCGAAAACCGGGCACCTCCGCAAGGGGGCGCCGGACGGCAGCATTTCCGTCTATGTTACCAAACGGCAAACGGCTCGGCTCGGGCGAATTGCCCGTTTTTCGCCCGGCACGAGAGTGCTGCGCCGCCGGTCCGGCCCTACAATCGGCAAGCCTTGGCAAGGCTTCGGGGCCCGTGTGCATGTCCAGCGCGATCCGTCGAGTTTGCCCCGGGCTTGTCCCCACCGTGCGTGACTCCTGGGTTCCCCACCGACGACGGCACTGGCAACGGCGCCGCTTCCTGGCACGAACGGGGCTGACCGGGAGCGAATATCAAAGCCGAATGCGAATCGCGGCCGCAACAGACCGCGGGGATAAACCCCGTGGCTTGGCTGGGGGCAAGTGGAGCTATACGACGGCCGCCGCGTTACTTGCGGGTTTTTCGGCCGGAGAAGAGTTCGGGCAGCGGATTGGCCACCTCGATGCGGTCGCCGGATTGCGACTCGTCGGCTTCGTCGTTGCCGGAAGCATCCTTTTGGCGATAGGTTCTTCCCGTGTCGGGAATCGCGTCGACTTCGAAACGGCCGCTGAGCGACTGGCTGGCCTTGGCCTGCTGCAAAGCCAGCACAACGTCGGGATACGTGCCGCCCAACTCGACGATCGCCCGAATCACTTCGTCGACTTTGTCGGAGACCAGGCGTTTCTGGTCGGGCTGGCCGACGGCGAACTTGCTGACCGTGACTTTGCCGCTTTCGTCGCCATTGACGAGGATGTCCTTGCCGGCCTCGATCACTAAAGGCGTGACGAACCGTTGATCGTAGCCGAACAGCACGATTTCGGGCCGCAGGCTGCGCGTGACGTGGATCATCGGCGGTCCGGTGGTGTTGAGCAGGTGGTAGCCGAACTCGCCGCCGAGATCCTCACCTTTGACCAGCGAGTCGTTGGGATTCATGGCCCACAGGGCCCGGAATGCGCCGTAGCGCGTTTCGGCGCTGGGCAGATCCAACAGGTCGCGCAATTGATCGTAGGCGGCCACATCCTGCATGGCGCCGAGCGCAGCCAGGGCGAAGGCGCGGAACGCGGGTTCTTCGCGCGCCGCAGCGCCCAGCGGCGCCGCGGCCTTGGGTTCGTCGAGATAGGCCAGCGCTTCGGCCGAATAGAACCGCACTTCGGGGTCATTCGACTCGATGCCCTTGAGCAGCACGCTGGTGCTGTCGTGCCCGATGGCCTCCAGCCGCAAGGCGGCCGTGGCCGAGGAGAAGGGATCGAGCAACTGCCGTTCGAGCTGCAGCAGCCGCGCGGCCTCTTCTTCGGGCGATTCTTTGATCGGTACGGCGCGAACGACGCGGATGTAGCGGCCGATGTTGTCGCGATAGCGGGGGTGGACGGCCAGTTCGACGAATTCCGGTCGTAGCGGCTTGGCGACCCCCTCCTTGACGCCGTGCTTGAACATGTGGAAACGCCGGTTCAACGATTCGCCGATTTGCACGCTCAGGCGAATCGAGGCCACGGCCTTCGAACGGTCGTCCGGATTGATCACCAGGCCCAGGGAGCGCGATTTCAGCGCGGTGCCCCCGCCCAGCACGCGACCGCGGAGCAGTTCGGAATGGCCTTCGTGATCGGCCGACGGATCGACCAGGATGGGGCCCTTGCCCAGGGCTAACAAGTGTCCGCCGCGGATCGCGTCGCCCAGCACCGCCAGCTCGGTGAGGCGCGTTTCCATCAGGTAGCCGCCGCGCAGGCTGGTGGTGGCGCAGCGGGGCGGTGCCTGGACTTCGAGATCGAATTTATCCCCTTTTTGCACGCCCGGCGGCAGGAAGCCGCGGACCACGACCATCGTATTGTTCGTCGAAGCCAGCACCTTGTTGGGATGCGGCACGCCCTGGGCTTGCATCTCGTGCAGCAGAATCTGTGCGCTGTGGCGAGGGAGCCGGATCTTCGCCCGTGCCCGCCAGCCCGGTGACCAAGGCGACCGATTCGACCTTCACATAATTGTTGCCGTACGGACGCGCGACTTCGCCCACCAGGCGGGTGTTCGATTCGGCTTCTTCTTCCAAGCCTTCGGGACTTTGCGAGCGCAGGGCAGGGCCGGCGCAACCCGACCAGCGCCAGCAGACCGAGGCGCATATACGAATTCGCGACGGCCGCATCCGTAGCGATTCATCCAGGCCTGGCCAGGCTTCATGCCTTGTTCCCTAGGTTTTCCGGTCAAGAGACGGCCGGCGGCATGCATCCGTGCATACCTGACTGCAAAGATAAGAGGCGGGGAAAATAGTGAATCCACGACCTAGCGTCAAGCTCGGTTGCCCTGGGGCCAGGGGCGAACGCATCAAAACTGTTGCATTTGTTCCGCCAGCGCGGCATAATCGCAACACGACCCAAGGAGAGGAAATTACTGAGAAAAACATCCACGCGTCGGCCTTGACCATTCCCGCGTGTCAGAGGGAGCAGGCACCATGTGGCATCCCAGGTTTTGCGTGCGGTGGTTCTCGACGGGCATCCTGGCCCTGGGAGTTGCCGCCGCCATCGGCGCACCATCGGCCGGTTTGCGGGCCGCGGCGGCCGCGGAAGCTGCGCAAAAGCCGGCCCCGCTGGAGTCGCCCGGGCTGGGCGATCCCGGCAAATTGCTGTCGATCTCGTTTCTCGACGGCGCGGCGACCCTTTCGGGCATCGACGGCCGCCGGCAGTTATTGATCGACGGCAAGTATGCCAGCGGCCCGGCTCGCGATCTCTCGGCCCAGGTCAGCTATCGCGCCGCTCCGCCGGGCATCGTGGCGGTCGACCCTAGCGGCCTGGTCGTCCCGATTGGGGACGGCGAGGCGACAATTACCGCCACCGCCCCGGGCGGCCCGACCGCACAGACCACTTTGCGGGTAGAAGGCCTGGCGTCGCCCAAGCCCATCGATTTTACGAATCAGATCGTGCCGATTTTCACCAAGGCCGGTTGCAATGCCGGTGGATGTCACGGCAAGATGAGCGGGCAAAATGGTTTCCGCCTGTCGCTCTTGGGTTTCTACCCGCGATGACTACGAGTACCTGGTCAAAGAGGACCGCGGCCGGCGGCTTTCTCCGGCGGTGCCCGAGCGCAGCCTGCTGTTGAAAAAGGCGACCAACCAGTTTGCCCACGGCGGCGGCCAGCGGCTGAGCCCCGGTTCGATCGAATATCTGCTCTTGGCCGGCTGGATCGGGCAGGGGACGCCTTTTGGCAGTTCCGAGGATGCCGTGATCGAGCGGATCGAAGTCTCCCCGCGAGTTCGGCTGCTCGATCGCAACAGCAGCCAACAACTGTCGGTCATGGCGTTCTACAGCGACGGCACGACGAAAGACGTGACGATGCTGTCGCAATTCGAACCGAATTCGGTCGAAATGATCGAGGCGACACCTTCCGGGCTGGTGAAAACGCTCGGCCTGAACGGCGAAGCGGCGGTCATGATTCGCTTTCTGGGGCAGGTGGACGTGTTTCGGGCCACGATCCCGCTGGGGGTCAAGGTCGAGAGCACGCCGGCTCCGCGGAACTTCGTTGACGAGATCGTGTTCGGCAAGCTGAAGACGCTGGGCATGCCCCCTTCGGCCGTCTGCGACGATGCCACGTTCGTGCGGCGAGCGGCCCTGGACATTGCCGGGCGGCTGCCCACTGCCGACGAAGCGGAGGCTTTTTTGGCCGATCAGGACAGCGCCAAGCGCGACAAGTGGATCGACCGGCTGTTGGCCTCGCCCGAATACGCTGATTTTTTCGCTGCCAAGTGGAACAGCGTGTTTCGCAACCGCCGCACGAACGAGCGCCATACGCGGGGCAACTTTGTGTTTCACGAGTGGCTCCGTGAGAGCTTGCAGGAGAATAAGCCTTACGACCGGTTCGTCCGCGAGCTGCTGACTGCCACGGGCGACATGATGCAAAATCCGCCCGTGGCCTGGTATCGCGCCGTGCCCACCAGCAACGAACAACTGGAGGACACCGCCCAGTTGTTTCTCGGCATGCGCATCCAGTGCGCCCGTTGCCATCACCATCCCTACGAGAAATGGAGCCAGCAAGACTATTTCGGTCTGGCCGCCTTTTTCTCGCAGGTCAGCCGCAAGAACGGCATTGAATACAAGCAGGACGAGGGGCGCATCTATCACAAGCGGGGAGCCGCCCGGGCGGTCAATCCGCGCAACGGGGTTTCGCTACTGCCGACGGGGCTGGACGGCGAGCCGCTGACGATTTCGCCCGATGTGGATCCGCGCGGTGCGCTGGTCGATTGGATGGTGGATCCGAAGAACCCGTTCTTTGCCCGCGCCCTGGCCAATCGCTATTGGAAGCACTTTTTCGGCCGCGGCATTGTCGATCCCGAGGACGACATGCGGGTCACCAACCCGGCGACCAATCCCGAGTTGCTCGACGCCTTGGCCCAGAGCTTTCTCGACAGCCATTTCGACTTGAAGCAGTTGGTCCGCACGATCTGCCGATCGCACGCCTATCAGCTCAGCGCCGAGCCGAATCGTTACAACGCTGCGGACAAGCAGAACTTTTCTCGCTATTACCCCAAACGATTGTCGGCAGAGGTTTTGTACGACGCCCTGAACCAGGCCACCGGCACGAGCAGCAGCTTTACGAGTCTGCCCAGCGGCACCCGGGCGGTGCAGTTGCCCGACAACGGGTTCGACAACTATTTCCTGACTGTTTTCGGCAAGCCGCAAAATCGAGAGCGCTTGCGAGTGCGAGCGGTCGGGCGAAGCGACCCTCGCCCAGACCTTGCACATGCTCAACTCGAAGGAGGTGCAGTCGAAGCTGAGCGAAAAGACCGGCCGCGCGGTCCAATTGGCCGCCGATACGAATCGCGGCGACGCCCAGAAGCTCGACGAATTGTACCTGGCGGTTTACGCCCGCCGGCCATCGGCCGAAGAATCGAAGTACAGCCTCGAACACCTGGCTCGCGAAGAATTCAAGGACGGCAAACAGCCGGCCTGGGAAGACATCGTCTGGGCGCTGGTCAACGCCAAGGAATTCCTGTTCAACCACTAGGCCGCGAACAGGGTGGGGCCAGGCGCGAACCCGCTGGAAGATGGCTTTGCGGCCCCCCCAAGCCGCTGGCGGTTTGGCTATAATGGATGCATTGCGAACCGGCCGCGAACCCCCGCGCCGATTCGACGACAGACCCTCCGGCCGCAGGCAGCCCCAAGCGCTGCGGCCAACTTGCCCTCCCCCCCAAGCGAAAGGTTTCCATGACGCCAAACCTTTTTACCCGCTCTCGCACGTTCGCCGGCGATGTTGGACCTGTTGCGCTGCTGTTGGCGCTGGCCCTGGTGTGCAGCCTGGCGCCGCCCGCTCCATGCCAAACGCCGAGCCTGCCCGCCGCGCGACTGTTTGCCATCTATCCGGCCGGCGGCAAGCTGGGCACGACGTTCGACGTGACCATCGCTGGCACGGATCTGGATGACGCGCGGCAACTCCACTTCGCCGATCCGGGGATCACGGGCGTGCCGAAGATGGGTGAACCGGCCCTCGGCCAGACGGGTCCTCAGCCGATCGCCGGACAATTCACCGTGACCATCAAGCCCGAGGTCAAGCCGGGCATTTACGAGGCCCGCGCCGTCGGCAAGTATGGCATCTCGAATCCCCGGGCGTTTGTGGTCGGCACACAGCCCGAATTACTGGAGGTGGAACCCAACAACTCGCTCAAGGTGGCCACCGAAGTGCCGCTGGGCACGGTCGTCAACGGGCGCTCGGACGCCGCAGCCGACCTGGATTTCTTCAAATTTGCGGCCAAGGCGGGGCAGCGCGTGATTGTCGATTGTTGGGCCTTCCGCATCGACTCGCGGATGGATGCCACGCTCGTGCTTTACGATGCCGCGGGCACCGAACTGACTCGCAATCGGGACACGAATCGGCGCGACGCCCTGATCGATTTCGCCGTTCCCAAGGACGGCGAGTACTACGTCGAACTGCACGACTTTCTCTACGCCGGCTCGAACGAGTATTTCTACCGGTTGTCGATCGGCGTCGGCCCGTATCTCGATTTCGTGTTTCCGCCGTCCGGCCTGGCCGGATCGCAGAATGCCTACACGGTTTACGGGCGAAATCTGCCCGGGGGTCAGCCGGCCAAGGATGTGGCCGTCGACGGCAAGCAGCTCGAGATGCTCACCGTGAACATTCCGTTGCCGGCCGACAAGGCCCTGGACCTGGTTTGGGGTTCGATGGTCGAACCGGCCGAATCGGGCATCGATGCGATCGAATATCGGCTGAGTTCTCCGCAGGGAGTGTCCAATCCGCTGCTCTTGAGCATCGCCGGGTGCGGTCCTGGTTGAAAAAGAACCGAACGACGATCCGGCCAAAGCCCAGCCGATCACGCTGCCCTGCGAATTCGTGGGGCAATTTTATCCGCGTAACGACCAGGATTGGGTCACGTTCGAGGCCAAGCAGGGAGACGTGTATTGGATGGAAGTGTTTTCGCAGCGGCTCGGTCTGCCGACCGATCCAATGCTGCTCGTGCAACAGGTGAAGAAGGACGACAAAGGGGTCGAGCAGGTGAGCGAGTTGCAAAGCACCGATGACGGCGTGGCGAACATCGGCGGCACGACCTACGACACCACGACCGACGATCCGGTATACAAATTCGTGGCGCCGGCCGACGGCACTTATCGCGTAATGGTGCGCGATCTTTACAGTTCGTCGCGGGCCGATCCGCGCTATGTTTACCGGCTGTCGATTCGTCCGCCGCAGCCGGATTTCCGCCTGGTGGCGGTCGCCCATTTTCCGCCGAACAGTCCGGACCCCGGTCAAATGCAACCCAATATTTGGAATCCGCTGTTTGCGCAAGGGCGGCTCGGAAATGATCGAGGTGCTGGCCTTCCGCCGCGATGGTTTCGACGGCGAGATCACGGTCACGGCCGAGAATCTGCCGGCCGGCGTCACGGCGACGCCGATCTCGATCGGGCCGGGTCAGAACGCAGGCATCCTGGTGTTGGCGGCAAGCGAAGACGCCGCGGAGGCGGTGGCCCTGGTCTCGGTGACCGGCAAGGCGAAGCTTGGCCAGGCGGACGCGGTGCGCGTGGCTCGAACGGCGGCCATGGTCTGGGGCGGCGTGCAAAACCAGGCGGCCGCCCGCTCGCGGATCAGCCGTAATCTGGCCGTTGCCGTCAGCGCCGTCGAAACGGCGGCCTTTGCGATTGATCCGGGGGCCAACCTGGTGGTCGAGATGGTGCGCATGGGGACGGTCAAGTTTCCGGTGAAAGTGGTTCGCCGCGGCGAGTTCAAAGGCGTCGTGGCACTGTCGGCCGTAGGTCTGCCGCCCAACTTGCAGCCCAAGAACAACACCAACGTCGATGCGGCCCAGGCCGCCGGCGAATTCGAGATCAAGCTAGCCAATAATTCGCCGCTGGGCACCTACTCGTTCTGCCTGCTGGGGGTGAGCGACGTTCCCTACGCCCGCAATCCCGAAGCGCTCAAAGCGGCCCTCGATCGCAAGGCGGTCTTGGAAAAGATGTCGGCCGACGAAGCGGCCGCCGCCAAGGTGGCTGCCGATGCCAAGGCGGCTGCGGACAAGAAGCTGGCCGACAGCACGGCGGCCAGCCAGAAGGCGGTCGTCGACGCGCAAGCCGCCGACAAGGCGGTCGCCGACGTGCAAGCCGCCACAACCACTGCCACCGCCAAAGTCACCGAGTGCAAGCGGCTCTCGACAAGGACGCCGCCAACCAGGGTCTGATCGACGCCAAGCAGGCGGCCACCAAAGCCGGCGAAGAGGCCGCCGCCAAACTCAAGGCTGCCACCGACGCCAAAGCGGTTGCCGACAAGGCTGCCGCCGACGCGGCCGCTGTGCTCAAGACCGACACCGATGCCAAACCGGCGGCCGACAAGGCCGCGGTCGATGCCGACGCCAAGGCCAAGCAAGTCGCCGCGTTCTTGACGACGTTCAATCAGCAATTGACGGACCTGCAAAACAAGTCCAAGTCGAACAACCTCAAGATCGGCCTTGTCTCGACCAGCGTGACGCTCAAGATCACCGCATCGCCGGTGACGCTCGAAGTCGCTCCGCCGGCCGGGCCTCTCAAGCAAGGCGACAAACTCGAACTGCCGGTCAAGATCGTCCGCCTGTACGAGTTTGCCGATGCGGTGCCGCTTAAGTTGGTGCTGCCCGGCGGAGTCGCCGGCATCAGCGCCGCGCCGACGGCCGCCATTGCCCAGGGCCAGACCACGGCCATGCTGCCGATCGAAGTGACGAAAGACGCCACGCCCGGGACGCACAAAATCAGCATTCAGGCGATCCCCAAGTTCGGCGGGACGGATTTGCCCGTCCTGCTGGAGATTCCGCTGACGATCGAGAAGGTCGAGCTGGCGAAATAATTCGCCGGACACCTAGCGAGCCGTGGGGTTTATCCCCACGGTGTGCCACCTCGCCGGTGACGGGCTGAAACGACAGGGCGGCGAACCGAAGTTGATTCTACGCCGTGCAGCACGAATCCATTGCGCACAACGAATCCGTTGCTCAGCCGGCCGCGTTTCGCGATCGTCCGTTCACCGTGGGGATGAACCCCACGGCTCGCTCGGCATTGCCACGATCGGGCAAGCAGTTCGAGGCCGATGTCGAGCGGCGTCTGACAATTTGCCCGCGACTATTTGTCTTTCAGCGTGGTCAGCTTGTCCTCGGGGAACGTGGTCAGTTGGAGATTCTTGAAATGAATCTCCTGCGGCTCGCCGTTGGAGTGCAGCTGCAAGCCGATCGGACCTTCCTTGATGCGGTCCGGTTCCGGATCGCGCCAATCGGCCACCAGCGCGCCGTTGACGACCAGCCGCACCCGATTGCCCTGGGCCAGGATCTCCAGGTCGTTCCAGTCGTGCTGCTTGCCGACTTTCTTGGCCGGTTCGCCGTCCACCGGCAAGCCGCCCCGGCCGTAGAGGTCGTACATGCTCCAGCCGGAAGGGAACATGACGAGCATGGCCGGCATAGGTGTACTCGTCCTTTTGCTCCGGGGCCAGGCGGCCCCAGAAGGCGATGCCGGAATGCATCTCCGACTTGTCACCAGCTTGACCGTGGCCAGCAGCCGGAAATCGGAGAACTTGCGATCGGTCACCAGATAGGTGCTGACCGGCACGGGCTCGGTGTTCTTGCCGACGATGGTCCCGTCAACGACCGACCAGTGCTTCGCATGTCCTTGCCCACCGTCGAGATTCTTGCCGTTGAATAATTGGATGGTTTCCGACTTGCCTTCTTTGGGCGGCACCACCGGCGCGTTGGCCGCGAGCGCCGTCCTCAGGGTCAAGGCCAGGAGCAGGCCCAGCACTACAAACGGGACGCAAGCATTGGATCCGGGGCAACTGGCAGCCATGTTGAATTTCCTTCCGCCTGACAGCATGGGGGGTGTGAGGAGCGACGACGGCGTTCATCGTAATGGCCGCGCTGGCCGGTCGCAAGGAAAAGGCGGAGGGAAAGGATGAAGGCGGAAGGATGAAGGATGAAAAACAAGGAAGCCGGTGCCGTCCTTTTCCGCCTTCATCCTTCATCCTTCATCCTTCCGCCTTTGTCATCCTTCCGCCTTCGCCCTCCCTCCGCTACGATTAGCTTCCCATGAGCGGATTCTTCACCGACTACCGAGTTTTCTGGCGCGAGTTCCGCCGGAATTTCCATACCACGGGCGCGGTGCTGCCCAGCGGCCGGGCTCTGGCGCGGTGCTCACGCGGTTTGTCGACAGCCGGGCGGAGCAGCCCAAACGCATCCTCGAGGCCGGCCCGGGCACCGGCGCGGTGACCACCGTGCTCATCGACCGGCTGGGTCCGGGCGATCGGCTCGACCTGGTCGAACTGAACGACCGATTCGTCGAGCGGCTCGGCGAGCGCTTCGACCGCGAGCCGGCGTTCCAGGCCGTGGGCGAGCGCTGCCGAGTGCTGCACCAGTCGGTCGAACAGGTTGCGACCGACCAGCCGTACGACCTGCTGATCTCCGGATTGCCGCTCAATAATTTTGACGTGGATTCCGTCGAGCGAATTCTGGACGCCTTCGGCCGTCTGCTGCGGCCCGGCGGAACGCTGTCGTTCTTCGAGTACATCGCCGTCCGCGGGGCGCGGGCCATCGTCAGCGGCCGAGCCGAGCGAGTGCGTTTGGCAGGCATCGGTCAGGCGCTCGATCGGCTGCTCTCCGCGGGCGAAATCCGCCGCGACTGGATCTGGCCCAACGTCCCCCCGGCCTGGGTGCATCATGTGGAGATGCGCAAGGTTTAGGGGGAATCACCTTCTGCGCCGCTGGCGGTGTCTTCGGGAAGGTACTGGGTGATCAAAAGCTTGAGCTTTGGTCGCAGGTTTTCCAGCTTTGCGACGCCGCGCGGCGTGACGCGAGTAGCGAATAAGTCGCAGCTTTTCAGGTTGGCACAGTTCTGCAATTGCAGCAATCCGGCGTCCGTGATTCGCGTACCGGACAGGTCCAAATGCCGGAGCGATCCGATCGCGGCTAAACGAAGCGCGTCGGCGTCGGAAACCGGCGTGTTCTGCAGCTCGAGAATCGATAGCTGGCTGCACTTTTGTAACTGTGCGAGGTCGGGGCCGCTGGCTCGCGTGCGGCTCAGATTCAGTATTCGCAGCGACGGCAATTTCGATATGTATTGCAAACCACGGGGCGTGATTTGCGTATTATACAGCGCCAGCGAGATCAGGCGATTCAAATTAGCGATGTGCGGCAGGCCGCCGTCACTGACGCGCGTGCCAGACAATGTCAGCCATTCGAGGCTGGGAAAATTTGCCAGCGAAGCCAGGTCCGCATCGTTGATGGTCGCGTCCTGGAGATTCAAGCTTTTGAGCCCGATCAGCGGAGCGAGGTGCGCCAGCCCGGCCCCAGTGGTCTTCGTCCGGCCGAGCATCAAACCGGTCAGGCTCGTCAACTTGCCGAGGTGGGTCAAGCCCTGGTCGGTGACCTGCGAATCGTTGAGATTCAAGAAATCCAGCCTGCTCAAGCCAGCAAGCTGAGCGAGGCCATCGTCGGCGAACTGGGTCTGACCGACACCCAGCGATTTGAGTTTCGAAAACCAGGCGATCGTCCGCGCCCCGTCCGACGTGACCTTTGTGCCTTGCAGGTCGAGCGATTCGAGCTGCGTGAGGCGGCCGAGGTGCGCCAGACCCTGGTCGCCGATCTGGGCGTTTGCCAGGTTCAACGTTTGTAGCTGTGAAAGTGCTGCCAAGTGGGCCAGGCCTGCGTCCGTGACGGATGTGCCTGCCAGGTTCAGCGTTCGGAGCTGCCCGAGATTCTCAACAACCGCGAGCTCCAGGTCGGAAATGAGCGGACCGCCGAGCGTCAGGCTGCGAAGTTCGGGAAGGTGTCGCAAACGGCGGACCTGCTCGAGCCCCCGCGGTCGATTCCGCGGGCGGCCCGGATCGACTGCAAGACCCGCTGCTGGTCCCCGTTTCCCGGGGCATGAATCCAGCGAACAAGCTCGGCGTCGCGCAAGGGGCAATTGGCATGAATGGCGGCCACCGGCCGGTGCTGATTCAGCAGGGCGCGCCGCCACGCAGGCCGGGCGAGAAACTGCTCCTGCGACTCGGCAAATTCGACGTGTCCACCCGTGCGCTCGATCTCTTCGACGGCCGCTTCGGCTTCGCCCTGGCCCTGCTGTCGCATGCGCAGCGCAAGCCAGCCAAACCCCGCGCAATTGAGCAGCATGAAAATCATCAACGTGCGCAAGCTGAAGCGGAGCCGCAGCGCGGGGCGATGCGGGACGCCAGGCCGCGGCACGATCGGGGCCCCGATCCAAACCCGCCCCGCGGCCCAGCCCAGGCAGGCCGCGATCAACAGCCAGACCGTGGCGGGCTGCCGGCGGTATTCCTCGGCATGGACCCAACCGCAGATTGCGGCCACCGCGGCCCAAACCGCAAGGTTGCCGGCACCCAGGATTCGCCGCGTGACGTCGTTCATTAAGGTATCTTAACGCGGTCGAACGCAGCCGTTCGAACTTGCTTAGAGATTCCAGCCCCCGCGGTCCGAGTTCCCAGCCTTCATCCTTCATCCTCCCGCCTTCATCCTTCTCCGTTCCGCCTTCTCCCTTCCCCGTGTTGCCTGGCCAGATCGCCCGCCTTATACTGGTAAGTGTGGAACTGAGTGGAGTTTGTGGCGCTCGAGACTCCGAGCGGTTTCTCGCTATTCTGGCGAAGCGTTTTAGATCCGTCCTGCTTTTTGCGTCCCTGCGGTGCGGCCTGTTGGGTCGTTGCTAGGCGCAATAAAGCGTCCGACTTGGGAGGATGTTTTCCATGCTCGTCCGCCACCGGTTTCTCGCGTCGTTGGTGATCGCCCTGTCCGCCTCGGGAGTCTTGGCCGACGAGCCGCCTGCCGAGCCCAAGGCCAAGCCGTCCGAGCAGACGGCGCCGGACGGCAATTCCCCGGAAGCAAGCAAGCCCGAAGCCGGTTCGCCCGACGGATCGAAACGGAGTGACGACGAATACTACGAGCTGTATCAGGTGTTTGCCGACACGCTCGACCAGGTCGAGCGCAACTACGTCAAGCCGGTCAGCCGCCGCGAGCTGATCGAAGCGGCCATCGGCGGCATTCTCGGCAAGCTCGATCCCTACTCGAACTATATCAATCCGCGACGACCTGGGTCGCTTCAAGAGCACGGTCGAGAGCCAGTTCGGCGGCATCGGCATCCAGATCACGATCGATCACGAGCAACTCAAGATTCTCAGCCCGCTGGTCGGGACACCCGCCTATCGGGCCGGCTTGCAAGCCGGCGACAACATCCTCGAGATCGAGGGCAAGACGACCGAAGGCGTGTCGATCGAAGATGCGGTCAAGCGGCTCAAAGGCGAAGCCGGGACCAGCGTTTACGCTCACCGTGGCTCACGTCGGCGTCGAGCAAACGCGAGACCGTCACGGTCACCCGCGAATTGATCCACGTCGAGACCGTGCTCGGCGATCGCCGCCGCGACGACGACAGTTGGAACTTCATGCTCGACGCCGACAAGCACATCGGCTACATCCGCGTGACGGGCTTCAGCCGTGACACGGCCCAGGATCTGAAGCGGGCCCTCGAGACCCTGAAAGCCAGCGGGCTGAAGGGGCTGGTCCTCGATCTGCGGTTCAATCCGGGCGGACTGCTGACCTCGGCCATCGAGATCAGCGACCTGTTCATTAGCAGCGGCCGGATCGTGAGCACGCAGGGCGCAATACGCCCGAGCGAACCTGGGACGCCCAGGAGGAAGGCACGTTCGAGGGATTTCCGATCGCGGTGCTGGTCAACCGCTATAGCGCCAGCGCCAGCGAGATCGTTTCGGCCTGCCTGCAGGACCATAAGCGGGCGGTGGTGATCGGCGAGCGGACCTGGGGCAAAGGCAGCGTCCAGAACGTGATCGAGCTGGAAGGCGGCCTCAGCGCGCTGAAGCTGACCACCGCCAGCTACCAGCGGCCGAGCGGCAAGAACATCCACCGATTTCCCGACGCCAAAGAGACGGACGAGTGGGGTGTGATGCCCGATGCAAATTTCGAAATGAAACTCAGCGACAGCGAGATGAGCGATTTGATCCGGCATCGCCGCGACCGCGACATCCTGGCCATCCACCCGCGCAAACCGGCCGAACCGGCCGAAAAGCCAGCCGAAAAGCCGGCCCAGGCCGATGGCCCCGCCAAGCCCCAGGGGGACAAGCCGGCCGCCGAGTCGAAGCCGGCCGAGCAGGCCTCGGCATTCGTCGACCGCCAGTTGCAAAAGGCGGTCGACTACCTGTCGCAAGAATTGGCCCGGGCGGAGTAACACCCCTTGAAGATCCTGACGCTCGAAACGACCTGCGACGAGACGGCCGCCGCGGTGGTCACCGACCAGCTCGAAGTTCTGGGAGCGGTCGTGGCCTCGCAAGATCATTTGCACGAGCGGTTCGGCGGCGTCGTGCCCGAAATCGCTTCGCGTGCCCACGTCGAGCGAATCCTGCCCGTGATCGACGAAGCGCTCCGGCGGGCCGGAGTCCGGGGTTGTGAGCTCGACGCCGTGGCCGTGGCCAACACGCCCGGGCTGGCCGGATCGCTGTTAGTCGGCCTGGCGGCCGCCAAGGCGCTGGCCCTGGCCTGGGACGTGCCGCTGGTGGCGGTCAACCACTTGCAGGCCCATATCTACGCTTGCCGGCTGGCCGCCGGACAGGACGTGTTTCCTTGCGTCGGCCTGATTGCCAGCGGCGGCCATTCCAGCCTGTACCGCTGCCGCACGCCGCTCGAATTCGACTTGCTGGGCGGCACCATCGACGATGCGGCCGGCGAAGCGTTCGACAAGGTGGCCAGCTTGCTGGGGCTGGGGTTCCCGGGCGGGCCGGCGATCGAACGGGCCGCCAAAAGCGGAAATCCGCACGCTTTTCCGCTGCCGCGCCCGCTGCTCAAGGACGACGCCCTGGACTTCAGCTTCAGCGGTCTGAAAACGGCGGTGCGCTACCGCATTGCCGGGCCGGGTGACACCCAGCCCGATCCAGCCCGGTTGCCGTCCGAATTCGTGGCCGACCTGGCCGCAAGTTTTCAAGAGGCTGTGGTCGACTGCCTGGTGGGCAAGGCCCTGTCTGGCGCTCGTCCGCACCCGGCTGAACACGCTCTGCGTCGGCGGCGGCGTCGCGGCCAACGGCCGCTTGCGAGCACGGCTGGAAAGCGAAACGAGCAAACTCGGTGCCCGCCTGTTCATTCCGCCGCTAGGGCTCTGCACCGATAATGCCGTGATGGGAGCCATCGCCGTCGAGCGGCTCAAGGCGGGCCAGATCGAGACGCTCGACCTGGATGTTTATCCGGGACTGGTCCGCGGCACGAGTCCAGCAAGATAAAAGATGGCGCACGCGCATACCGCCAAGGCCCGGGCGAGCCCAAGACCCCAGCGAATTGCCTTTTCGACTACGTGCCGGACGTGGGCGGCGGGAAGCCGTTGGTGCCGCCGCTGACACCACCACCGCCGGGCGGCGGGGTCGGAGAACTGCCGACCGCACCGCTCTGGATGTTGAACGTCGTGACCATGCCGATCTGCGAGAAGAGCGGCAGCGACGTGATACGGACGTAACGGCGGTCGGCCGAGATCACTCCGGTTGCCGCGAAGTTGGCACCGGCGGGCAGCACGATGATGACTGGCTGATATCCGACGGCCTGTTGGATCAGCGGGAACGCGCCGAAGGCCCCGCCGCGCGAGACGAGCAGGCTGTTGTTGGCCCCGGTGCTGGCAGCGGCATTGAGTTGCTGGTTCAAGATGGCCTGATTCAAAGCGACCTGCCCGATGGCGGCATTGGCCACTTGCTGTTCGCCGAGCGATTCCTTGCGGCGGCCGTCGGCCAGATCGAAGGTGGCCTGCGAATCCTGGTCGCTGAGCGGAATTTGCGCCAAGAAATGGCGGACTTGCCTGGTGCCGAAATGGGTGTAGACATCGACGGTGACCTTGCCGGCCGTAACCTTGCCCCACACGCGCCGCAGGAGGATTTTGTAGGTTCCGCTGAAGGCCTGCGGACAAACGTAGGTTTCGGTCGAAGTGCCGGTGGCCGCCGGATTGTCGGCCGAGGCGACGTCGCCCAACATCATGCCGCCGGAGGTCGTGCGCCGGTTGCGGAACGAGCAGATGGTTCCGGACGGCTCTTCGACGAAGACGTCGACGTCGGCATCGCCGGTCCAACTGACAACGACCTTGCAATCGCGGATCAAGGCCTTGTCGAGCTTGGCTTTGAATTCGGCGGCTTCCTTGGTGCGTTTTTCCTCGCCGAGCTGAGCAATCACGGCCTTGGCGGCCAGGACAGCCGAGTTTTCCGTTTCGCTCTTATCACGCGGCCAGGCCTGGCTCAAGATTCCCAGGCAGGCCCACTGAATCCCCTCCAGGTCATTCAAACGCTGCGCGAGTTGCAGGCCGTGCGTGAACGGCTCGGGCCGGGTCGGATCGAGCGCCGGCCTGGCGGAACACGTTGATGGCCCGCTCTTCCAAGCCGAAGCCGGCCATGTATTGGGCCGCGTACATCAAATCGTCGATGCTCTCGGCGAAGTCGGCCGCCGACATCGAGCGCCCGTTCGACCTCGATTTTCGTACTATTGCCAGCTCGCATCGCCAGGGCCAGCGCCTCGTACATCCACGGCTGCACCTGGCCGTGCGTCAACGCGCCTTGGATCAGGCCCGACACCTGGTCGAAGCGGCGATGGCTCATGAGCTGCCGCGCGGTCTCGCGAACGTCCTCGGCCGGCACATCCTCGTGCTGGGCGAAATAGTTGTTCCAGGCGACGGTCGCGTCCTCGCCTTTGTTGAGCTTCAGGTCGATCGCGGTCGGCTTACGCGACGCAGCTTTCGGTCGGCCGGCCGCCGCACCCGGCTGGTACTCCTTGGCCGTCGTGGTTTTGGCCGCCGGCGAAGCGGGTTGCTGGGGTCCGGCCTTCGTGTCGGCAGGCTTCTTCTTGGCCGGTCCGAGCTTCAGATCGTCGGCCACGGCGAAAGCGCCCGACTGGCCGGCAGCCGGCTTAGCGGAAACAGTCGCGGCCGCAGCAGGTTGGACCGCAGTGGGCTGGACCGCAGTGGGCTGGACCGCAGTGGGCTGGGCCGCAGTGGGCTGGGCCGTCGGTTCGTCGGCAACACAGAAGAAGCCGCCACCGCCGCCGCCCATGCCACCCATGCCGCCGCCCATGCCACCCATGCCGCCGCCCATGCCACCCATGCCGCCGCCCATGCCACCCATGCCACCACCGCCCATACCGCCACCCATGCCGCCGCCCATGCCGCCACCCATGCCGAAGCCACCGCCGCCGCCGCCCATACGCATGACCGTGATCGGAATCACCAGATCGGCCACCGGATAGACTTTGGTGACCAACTCATTGCCGGCCTTTTCGGGCGTGGTGATCATCAGCACTTCGTTCTTGATGACGTACGTCAGGTCCATGGCGCCGAGCATCAGCCGCAGCGCAGCTTTTCAGCGTGATGCCCTTGAGGTTGCGGGTGACCGGCGTATCCGGCCCGATGCTGGCGTCTTCGAGGGCTTTGGTGTCGATCTGGATTTCGATGTTGTGCAGGTCTTTCAGATAGTCGACCACGTCCTGCAACGGCGCCTCGACGAATTCGATGCTGGTCGGCTCATCGAGCTGTTTGCGGATCCGGGCCGCGGCCCCTTTCTGATCCTTGATGTCGGCCGAGGCGAAGTCTTTCCACTTCTTGCGCCGCAGGGAGAGCTCTTCCCAAACCGCCGAATCGGGGTAGACGATGGGCTGATCGTCCGGGAACGGCACGTGCGAGAATTCGACCTGGGCGAGGGAATCCACCACGCCCTTCTGCCGGGCAGTGAGGGTGATCCTGTCTTGCGCGGTATAGCGCGTGGTGCGCGAAACGAGCACGGACGAAATCGCGATCGAGCTATTCGGCGCCGTTTCGGCCACTTCGCTCGCGGCGGCCTCTTCGGCCAGCAGATAGCGTCCTTCGGACATCAGCGAGTTGAAGCGATCCATCAATTGCTTGATTTTTTCCTGGTTGCGATCCAGCGATTGGGTGATCCGCAGGCGCTCTTCGGCAGCCGCTCGAACGCCCTCGCGGTCGATGTCCTTCCGCTCCTTCTCGGTCGATCTGCGAGCGGCTTCGCGCAGGGCGCAGTTCCAGCCGACTGAGCATTTGCGCTCGCATTTCCGGGTTCAGCTCTTGGGACTTCAAGACCTGTTCCTGCATCAGCTTCAAGTCGGAGCGGACGCGGTCGGGATCTCCGCCCATGCGGCCGGCCGCGTCCTTGAGCTGCTTGTCGACTTCGCCGCGGATCATGGAAGCGATCCGGCTGTTCTGCTGGAGCTGGTCGTCGAGCAGCGAGGGGTTGAATTCGGCGCCGAGCGGGTCTTCGGGCGAAAGAACCGGCGGCGTGCTGCCGCCGACGCCGGCACCCGGTGGGGCGGCCTGTTCGTTCTTGGTCCGCTCGATCTTGAGGTCCTTGGCCGCATCGGGGTCGCCGGCCCGGAGTTTGTCGAGTTGTTTCTTGACGGCCAGCGCGTTGGGATCGTTGGGATCGCGCCGCAAAGCCTCGGCGTTGAGCCGTTCGGCGCTTTCGATATTGCCGCTGGATACCGCCTGTCCGCTGAGCGTGGCCAGTCCCTCGGCATCGGCGGCGATGATCCGCCCGGCTTCCTGCAAACCGGCCGTGCCGACGATCGGCAGCGACGCCCCGTTATTCTTGGCGGCCGCCTCGGCCAGCACCGTCAGGTAGGAAAAATCGTTGTTGGAGCGGCCCGCCTTGACGGCCCAGTTCTGCTCGACGACGTGCCCGTTGGACGTTCCCGTCAAGGCGATGTCCACCGTGCCGGAAATCTTGCCGGTGCCGATCAGGACCGTGTCGCGGTCGCTGCGCAGCGGCGGTGTTTGCTGAGGATAAATGGCGGTAAAGACTTTTGGCCAGGTGGTCGACGTGGGCCACAGCACTTGCTCGTGAACGCTGCGGCCAAGAAATGCACCGGCTTCCCGGGCTTCGATCCGCTCGCCATCGATCACGAGCATGCCGCCCGTGTGATTGGCCAGGGCGGCCAACAGTTGCCCGTCGCAGCGCGGCCCGACCGCGAAGCTGGTGATGGGCAAGCGTCCGCCGACGGAGTCGGTACACAAGCGGACGAATTCGTCCGGAACGATTACATCGGCAGCGCTGATGCCGTCGCCGATGTAGACCGTGGTCTTGGCGGCCGTGCTTTCGGGCGAATAGCACGCCAGGGCGCTGCGCAAGGCCAGCGGAATGTCGGTTGCGCCCAGCGGCACGCGGCGCTCGAGCGCCGCGACGGCATCCTTCCAGGCCGAACTGTCGACCGCCACGAACGATTCGGTCAGGGGCACGGCCGTCAGGTCGACGGCGATCAGTTGCACGCGATCGTTCGCCAGGCATTCGGAGGCAAAGGCCCGCAGGGCCGCCGAGTGCGCGATCGCGAAACACGCCGACTTGACTGGCCGACGTGTCGAACAGCACGACGATTTCATTGGCGGCGGCGGTGGGCAGGCCCTTCGAGGGGGACAGGCTGAGGGCGAAATATCCCGACCCGTCCGGCTTGACGTACGTGTCGAGCCGCGCCGAATCGTTCAGCGAACTGACCTTCGGAGGATGCAAGGAATCGGCGTCGGAAGTTGCGGCGGGGGTGGCACTGGGGCGGTCAGGTCGTGTCGCCCGAGAGGCCTGCCTGCCGATCGGCGAATCCGGCTTGGCCGCCAGCAAAGCGGGCTGGACCGAAAGCGAAACGAGCGCAAATCCCTGCTACCGAAAAACGCTTGGACATGGGAGCGTACTCCAAAGCACAAATGCCAGCGGCCAACCACCGTGTTCCGTAGGCGGTGGAAGGTGACGCATAGAAATGCAGCAGATGGGGTCCGCGGGCGAACTCCACGGCCCTGGACTCCGGCTCCATTCTATTCGTACCCGGCTGCCAACGCTATCAAAAAACCGCCAGAAAAACTCCTCTTTTGCCGTCCGCAGGGCTGCGGCACAATGAATTGCCGACGCAACCGGTCTACGTCCTATTTCCGATCCTGAGGTAAAATATCGGCTTTCGGCGGGTACGGCGGCCGGACGCAACACGCACGGCCGTCCGCAACGGGTCGAAGTCAGCAGTGAAACGCCGGCTGTTGCGTCCCTTCGCCCGACGCGGCGTCGCTTGGCTCCGCTCCGGTGGCGCTTGTCCCTTGAGTCTCCCAGGCACCCCTAAAATACGGCATCCAAGCCATGAACCGCTATGCTTTGCCCTGCTTGCTATCGGCCCTGGCCGGCGCCTGGCTGTCGGCCTGGCTGTCCTCTCCGGAAAGCCTGTCGTTGGTGGCGGCCCAGGAGCGGCCACGCCCGGGCGCCAGCGACCGTGGCGAGCCATTGCCGCGGGCGCCGATTCCGCTGCCGCCGCAACCTGAAGAGCCTCAATTGACGCCCGAGGAGCGTGTGAATGTGGCGGTCTACGAGGCCGTGAACCGCGGCGTGGTGAATATCAACACCAAGTCGGTCCGCAGCGAAACTTTTTCGCTGTTCGAGGTGCCTTCGGAAGGCGCCGGGTCCGGTTCGGTGCTCGACACGCAGGGTCACATCCTGACGAATTTTCACGTGATCGAGGGGGCCCGCGAAGTGCAAGTCACGCTGCACGACGGCCAGAGCTACGAGGCGCGTCTGGTGGGCAAGGACGCCTCGAACGACGTGGCCGTGTTGAAAATCGAAGCGCCCGCCGCCTCGCTGGTGCCCGTGCAACTGGGGGACTCGCGCAATTTGAAAGTCGGTCAGCGGGTGTTCGCGATCGGCAACCCGTTCGGCTTGGAGCGCACTTTGACGACCGGCATCATCTCGAGCCTCAACCGCACGTTGCCGGCCCGCAACCATCGCAGCATCCGCTCGATCATCCAGATCGACGCGGCCATCAACCCCGGCAATTCGGGCGGCCCGCTGTTGGACACGCACGCCCGGCTGATCGGCATGAACACCGCGATCGCCTCGAGCACGGGCCAAAGCGCGGGCGTGGGCTTTGCCATACCGGCCTCGAACATTGCCCGAGTCGTGCCGCAACTCATCGAACACGGCCACGTGATCCGGCCGGACGCGGGCATTACGCGCAGTCTTGCAAACCGAGAAGGGCTTGCTGATCGCCACCATGGCCGCAGGCGGCCCGGCCGAGCGGGCGGGGCTGCGCGGTTTTCGCATCGCGCGGCAGAAGCACAAGCAAGGTATTTTCAGCTACGAGACCCAGACCATCGACCGCAACGCCGCCGACCTGATTGTGTCGGTCGACGGCGAAAAAGTGCTTACCGCCGACGACTTCCTGACCGCGGTTGAAACCCGTCAGCCGGGGGAAGAAGTGACCGTGACCGTGCTGCGCGAAGGACGCGAGGTCCAGGCCCGGGTGCGACTTGGCGGCCATCGATTGAGCGGATTGCACTCGGTAGAGCCGGCAGCAAACTGACGTTGCCCGCTTCGCCGGGTCGCCCTAGACTTCCGCTGCGATCCGGCCGCCGTCCGGGGCGATTCGGCCGGCTTACGCGGGCGTGCAACGTTTAGATTGACGGCTCGAATAGCGACAGGAAGACACGGATGTCACGGCCTGCCAAACCAGTGCTTGCGAGTTCACAGCCTGCCAAATCACTGCCGGCCGAATCATTGCTGGCGAAATCACGCGCGGCGATGTCAGAATCCGCACGCCACCAGTTGTTGCTCGTTGGGCTGAGTGCGCTGGTGTTCTTCGTCCATCTCGGCGCTGCGCGGCTGTGGGACATCGACGAGGCGATCTTCTCTCAGGCGGCGGCCGAGATGAACGAGCGCGGCGATTACGTCGTGCCGTATTTCAACCATCAACTGTTCCCCGACAAGCCGGCGCTGATGTACTGGGCAATGATCAGCGCTTACAAGGCGCTGGGCGTGAACGAGTTTGCGGCCCGGTTCTGGTCGGCGGTGTTCGGCATGGGTTCGGTGCTGTTGACGTATCAACTCGGGCGCCGGCTGTTTTCGCCGACGGTTGGTTTTTGGGCCGGCTTGATTCTGGCCACCAATTTGAATTTCGGCATCATCGCCCGGGCCGCCACGCCCGATGCACTGCTCACGTTCTTCAGCACGCTGGCTTTGTTGATCTTCGTCGTCGGCGCCCTGCGCGCAGCGGCGCGGCCAGCGGCGCCGGCGTGGTGGAATTGACGGAGCCCGGCTGGGGCACCTACGCCCTGGCGTATGCGGCCATGGGGGCGGCCGTGCTGGTGAAAGGCCCGATTGGCGTGGTGTTGCCGACGGCGGTGATCGGCTTGTTCTTGCTTTGCACCCGTGGGCCGAATTCGCTCTCCTGTTTGCCGGCCAATCCGCCGAGTGGCTCACGCTGGGCCTGGCTACGGCGTCTGCTCGATGCTTCGCTGCGCCTGCTTTCGCCGGCCCATTTCCTGCGCACCGTGTATGGGATGCGGCCGGTGACGGCGCTCGCGGCCGTGCTGCTCGTGGCCGGGCCCTGGTATGTCTGGGTCGGAGTGCGAACCGACTGGCGCTGGCCGGCGCTGTTTTTCGGCGAGCAGAACTTCGGCCGCTTCGTCAGCGCGATGGACAACCACCGCGGGCCGATCGTGTACTACCTGGGCGCAATCCTGGTGTTGTTCTTTCCCTGGTCGGTGATCCTGTTGGCCAGCCTGATCGAACTGGCGATGCGCGCTGCTCGAACCAGCGGCGATCGGGCCGGAGCCATCCTGGTGGCCGCCTGGCTGGTGGTGTACCTGGGGTTTTTTTCGCTGGCCAGCACCAAGCTTCCCAACTACATCATTCCCTGTTATCCGGCGCTGGCGCTGATGACGGCGCTGTTCGTCGAGCGCTGGATCAAGCGACCCCAGAGCGTGCCGCGAGCGTGGCCCTGGATTGCCTTTGGTATCTTGGGCCTGGCCGGCGCCGGCATTGCCGTGGCGACGCCCATTGCCGCTCGGGTGCTGGTCGAGCCCGACTGGACGTTGGGTCTGGCTGGACTGGTGCCGCTGGCGGGAGCTTTGGCAGGCATGTGGTTCACGTGGCGTTGCGATGCGGTCCGGGCCGTAAGATCGCTGGGCATTACATCGGCCGCGTTTGCCCTGTGGGTGTTCGGCGTGACCGTGCCCCAGGCCGACCGGTTTCAGAACTCGCAGGCCTTCGTCGAGATGATCGACGAACTGAGCGCGGGGCCGGCGCGGGTGGCGTCGTTTCGCTACTTTCGCCCCAGCATGGTGTTCTACGGACATCAGCCCGTCACCAAACTGCGGGCGGCGGAAGATGTGGCCGCGTTCTTTGGCGAGCATCCGCGGGACGCATTCCTGTACACGCTGGACGAACAGCTGCCGGCGCTCGCGGGGCTGCTGCCCGGCGACGTGACCGTGTTGGAATCGCACCGCCGGCTCTTCAAGAGCGGCAAGATCCTGTTGCTGGGCCGCGCGTCCGACGTGCCCCGCTGGCCGAGCGGCGCTCAAGGCCAGCATCGCTTGGGCGAGGCCGGCGCAGCGGCCGATGCGCCGCGCCGATAACGCGGCGGCCGCGCGGGGATTACAGCGGGCGGCGCGGCAACTCGCGCGGGAAGGGCGGATCCTCATGATCCGGCAACGGACCGGGCAGGTCGTCGGCCCAGCTTTCCCGCTCTTCGAGCGTGGCGTAATAACGCAGCCAGACCTCGGGATCTCCGCCCACGTCGGCACAGTCCCAGTGCAGGTAATTGTCCGGCGAGTCGATCTTTTTTTCCGGCGATGGCAGGATGTCGCGATAGATCACCGCGTACAGATCGCGGTCGGACAAGTGATCGGTGAAGTCCAGCACGATGCGGGCGGCGAACAATCGATGAATGGTTTGCCACAGCAGCGCGTGCAAATCGTCGGGCGAGAGCGTGTCGGGATGCGGCAGCCGCAGTTCGGGTGTGAACCATTGGCCGATGGCCAACACCGGCGCGCCTCCCAAGCCAGCATCGATGCCAGGAATTCGTTTTCGATCGGAGTGGGCAACTCCTGCACGTTGACGCGGCAGATGGATTCGTCCAGGTACGGTTCGAGCTCGTCTCGCAATTGCGCGTTGCGCAGCAAATGCTCGACTTCTTCGGGCTGAGGACGGCGAGTGTTCATCGAACCAAACCTTCCGCTGTGAGGAGTTCCACGAGCGCCCAAAAGCGTGCTTTTCCGGTCTCGCGGCTGGCCGGCGAGTCTTGTCGTGCGCGCACCTGGCGTCCACCGGCGCCGCGACGGGGACGACTTGTGCCCCCTTGCACGGCTCGGCTCAACCCTTGACTCTAGCAACAAACACGGGGCGTTCAAGTATAATCAGCCCCTTGTCGAATCGGCCGCCCCGCGCGACGCAAGCCACCATCGTTACGATGATGAATGTCAACGCCACACAACCCGCAGATCCGGTAAACTCGCTCAGAGCTCGCTTGCAGGGCGAGGTTCACGGCGACGATTACTACCGCTCGCTGTACAGCACCGACGCCAGCATCTATCAAATTCATCCGCGCGCCGTGGTGCTGCCCCGATCGGTCGCCGACGTTGTCAGCACGATCGGTTGGGCCCGGGAGCAGGGTTGGGCCGTCATCCCGCGCGGCGGCGGCACCAGCCTTTCGGGACAATCGATCGGGCCCGGCGTGATCGTCGATTTCAGCCGCTACCTGAATCGGATTCTCGAAATCGATCCGGACCGGCAGACGGCGCGCGTCGAGCCCGGAGTGGTGCTCGACGTGCTCAACGCCGCGGCGGCGAAGCATCGGCTGCAATTCGCGCCGGATGTGGCCACCAGCAGCCGGGCGAACATCGGCGGCATGATCGGCAACAATTCCGCCGGCGCGCGCAGCGTCTGGCACGGCAAGACCGTCGATCACGTGATCGAGTTGGACGCGATCCTGGCCGACGGCACGCCGCACACGTTGTCCCCCTTGACCGCCGCGCAATGCGCCGCCTTGGCACAGCGCAGCGATCGCTGGGGTCACGTCTATCGCGAGGTCGCCGAGATCGTGGCCCGCGAGCGCGAGGAAATCGTGGCCCGGTATCCGCACATTCTGCGTCGCGTGAGCGGTTACAACCTGGACGAATTCGTGCCCGAATTCCGCCGGCTGCTGCCCGAGCCGCGCTTCGTCGCCGAAGTCCGCCGCCGCGAGGCCGAGCGCTATCCGGGGGCCCAGTTCAATCTGGCCAAACTGATCGTCGGGGCCGAGGGTACGCTGGCTTGCGTGACCGGGGCGCTGCGTGCATTTGGTGCCGCTGCCGGCAGCGCGGGGCGTTGTGGTCTTGCACTTCAGCTCGCTGGCCCACGCCGTCGGCGCGGTCAACCTGGTACTCGAGTGCGATCCCTCGGCTGCCGAACTGTTCGACGGCCAGATCCTGCGGCTGGCCGAGAAAAGTCTGGAGTACCGCAACTATCTGGATTTCGTCGTCGGGCGGCCGGAGTCGCTCGTGCTGGTCGAATTCAGCGCCGCGACGTTCGACGAAGTGCGCGGCAAAGCCGATGCGCTCATCGAACGCCTGCGCGGCCAGCCGGGGTTGGAAAACATCTTGCCGGCCATCGAGCCTTCGCTCTACGCGCATGTCTGGGCTTGCCGCAAGGCCGCGCTGCCGCTGTTGCAGAGCGTGGCCTCGGCGCGCAAGCCCGTGGCTTTCGTCGAAGATGCCGCCGTCGATCCCCAGCGGCTGAGCCGGTTCGTGGAAAAATTCCGCGAGATCCTGGCGCGGCACGGCACGGACGGCGCCTTTTACGGCCACGCTTCGGTGGGCTGCCTGCACATTCGCCCGATGCTCGATCTGAGCCAGCAGAGCGACCTGGATCGCTTCGAGCAGATCTCGCGAGACGTCTGCCAGTTGGTGCTCGACTCCGGCGGCTCGATGAGCGGCGAGCACGGCGACGGGCTGGCCCGCAGCTACTTGAACGAAACGTTGTTCGGCTCGCGCCTGTATCGGGCCTTTCAGGATGTCAAGACGGCGTTCGATCCCGAGCGACGGATGAACCCGGGCAAAGTCGTCGACGGACCCAGCCCGACCGAAAACTTGCGGCTCGGGGCCGACTACAAGACCTTGCCGATCGCCACCACGTTCGCCTTTCGCGAAGGCTCGCTGGTCCGCGCCGCCGAAATGTGCAACGGGGCCGGAGTGTGCCGCAAGACGCAGACCGGCACGATGTGCCCCTCGTTCATGGTCACCGGCGACGAAGAGCACAGCACGCGCGGCCGGGCCAACGCCCTGCGGCTGGCGCTGTCGGGCAAACTGCCGGCGGGCGAGTTGACCGGCCGCCGCATGTTCGAGACTTTCGACTTGTGCTTGCAGTGCAAAGGCTGCAAGGCCGAATGCCCGTCGAACGTCGACGTGGCCAAGCTGAAGATGGAATTCCTCAGCCACTATTATCGAGAAAACGGTGCTCCACTGGGCGTGCGGCTGATGGCGCGCGCCGAGACGCTGAACCGGATCGGATCGGCGCTTGCGCCGCTGTCGAACCTGGCGGCACGGCTGCCGGGAGCCGGTTGGCTGGCCGAAAAACTGTTGGGCATCGATCGTCGCCGGCCGCTGCCGAGTTTTGCCCGCGAGCACTTCGGCCGCTGGTTTCGCGCGCGCTCGGCGGGCACTCGGCCCGCACCGCTCGGCCCGGTCGTGCTGATCGACGATTGTCTGACGAGCTACTGCGAGCCGGCGGTCAACCGCTCGGCGGTCGCAGTGCTGGAGGCCGCCGGCTACGAAGTGCATCTGGCCGCCCTGGGGTGCTGTGGCCGCACTTGGGCCTCGAAGGGATTTCTCTCCGAGGCCCAGGCTCTGGCCCGCGAGAACATCCGGCGTTTGCTCCCCTGGGCCGAGCGCGGCGTGCCGATCGTGGGCTGCGAGCCGAGTTGCGTGGCCATGCTGATCGACGATTATCTGGACCTGGTCCCCGGGGCCGACGCCCAGCGGGTGGCCCGGCAAACCGCGATGATCGACGCGCACTTGGCGGCCGTGCAGCCGACGCTCGACCTGGCGCGGCTCGACGCCCGGATCCTGGTGCATGGACACTGCCATCAAAAAGCGCTGGTCGGCGTGGCGGGTACGCGCGGCGGCGCTGGAGTTGATTCCCGGCGCGCAAGTCGACGTGGTCGATTCGGGCTGCTGCGGCATGGCCGGCTCGTTCGGCTACGAGCATTACGAAGTGAGCATGAAGATCGGCGAACGGGTGTTGTTGCCGGCCGTGCGCAAGCATCACAGCGGGCCGGTCGTGGCGCCGGGCTTTTCCTGTCGGCACCAGATTGCGCACGGCGCCGGCCGTCGGGCGCTGCATCCGATCGAACTGATTGCCGAGCAGTTGGCGGGGGAGAAATGACGCCCAGCCGCGGACGGCGCGGAACAGAGGAGTTGAGCAACGAGGGCCCCTCGTTTCGAGATGATCTTCATCGAGGGGCCATCGGGTACGTCGGCGCCCTCGACACCGCAAACCTCGACACGGGACGCCGCGCGTCCGGTTTCGTTTTCGCGAACGACGAAGCCGGCTCGGCCGGGGTGAAGGACCGCAAAAAACCCGCGGAGTGCTAGACGTAGGGGGGCGGCGAGTTGGTACAATCGCAGCTTCGACCAGCCTGAATCGGTCTCCAGCCCCGCTGCAGGGCGTTGCGATTCAGACAAGCTGTCTTCCGGCCTGCGTAGGAACTTGCCAAGAGCAAGCGGGTAGGAACTGATGCCCGAATTCGATCCCTATCACCGCTGGCTTTCGATCTCGCCAGAGGAACAGCCGCCGAATCATTATCGGCTGCTGGGTGTCAAGCTGTTCGAGAGCGACGCTGACGCCATCGAGAGTGCTGCCGACCGGCAAATGGCTCACGTCCGATCTTTTCAGACGGGCAAGCATGCGGCCTGGTCGCAAAAACTGCTCAATGAACTTTCGGTGGCGAAGCACTGCCTGCTTTCGTCGGCACAGAAAGCAGACTACGACCGCGAATTGCGTGCCCGCATGCCAGCCGCCGCGCCGCCGGCAGCGAAGCCGGCAATTGTGGTTGCCAAGCCGCTGCCCACGGCCAAACCCCTGATCGCTGCCGCACGCGAGCCCGCGAGGCAAGTGTCCGGTACCGTCGCCGGAATCCCCGCCGGCATCGGCTTCGATCCACTCGATCATCGCGGGCCAGTCCGGCGAACGACGCCAAAGAAATCTGCCCTCACTATGCCAGTCCTGACTGTCGGCGGTGTGGGACTGGCAATCGCGGTGGTCGCGGCGTGGATCGTATTGGGTGACCGATCGGGCGAGCCGCTGGATGGGAAAGTGCAGCCGGTCGCAGCGGCTCAGGGCCCAGGCCAGGCAAAGGCGTGGCCGACGGAGGCTCCAGCGGAACGCGGCGACACGGCTCGCAGTCGTCCCGGAGAGGCAGCGAAAGGATTCGCCGCCGACTCCGGCGGGGACCGGCCGGCCGGGACGTGCCCCGATGATGTCCCAATGGACGAAAGCAGCGCACCGCCGGAACATGCGCCCGCGGACGCCTCTTCGCCGCCTGGCGTGGCGGAGTCAAACGCGCCCGCGGACGAACCGCGGCCGGAGACGAATCAGCCAACCCGCCCGGAGCAATCGCTTGCGGTCGATGACGCGGTCCGTGTTGGCGGAAGCGGGCTGGCCGATGCGGACGAACAGGCTCGCATCACAAGCGAGATCAAAGAGACTTTTGCGGACGACTACGCGCGGGCCAAATCGCGGGATCAAAAGGCAAGCCTGGCCCGCAAGTTACTGGCCGAGGCCCGTAAGGCCGGCGATCCGGAAATGCGGTCTACGGCTTGTTCGATCAGGCACGGCAGCTCGCCAGCGCGGCCGGCGACTTCGAGTTGTCGCTTGAGGCGATCGTGGGATTGTCCGCCGTATACCCCGTGGACGCCGTGGCGCTGAAGTGCGAGGCGCTGTCGGCTGCCGCTCCTGCGGCGCAGTGCGCCGCAGCGCGTGATGCTCTCGGCTGCTGCGATGCACCTGGCCGACGAGGCTTTGGATGCCGAACATTTCGACCAGGCTCAGTCGATGGCCAAAGCGGCGTTGTCGTTGGCTCGCGGGGCGAAGGACGTGGCGCTGGTGAAAGCGGCGACCGCCACCGCCAAGCAGATGAGCGAGTTAGTGCCCGCCTACCAAAACGCTCACAAGGCGCTGGCGACGTTGGAAACGAGCCCCGACGATGCCGAGGCAAACCTGCTGGCTGGCAAATTCCTGTGCCTCGTCAAATGGGATTGGGCCCGCGGCTTGCCCTTGTTGGCCAAGGCCAGCAATGTCGAGTTGCGAGCGCTGGCGGCGCGAGCTGGCCCCGCCCGCCTCGGCAGATGCCCAGGCCGAACTGGCCGATGCCTGGTGGGACCTGGCCAAGCAGCCGGGGATCGGAGAAGTTCGATCTGGAACAACACTCCGGACAATGGTATCTGCGCACGGTCGACCGGCTCGCGGGCGCACAAAAGCAAGCCGCCGAGCGGCGGATCAAGGAACTGGCCGACAAGTTCCCCAGCGAACCGGCGACTGCCGGGTCAGGTTTGATTCCAACCACGAACGAATTCGCCGCCAAGCGGGCGCAAGCACCGACCCTGCAGCCCGGTGTCTGCCCCGAAGGCAAACTGCAAGAACTGGTCGATCAATGGTCCCCCGGCTTTTCCGTCAAGTGGACCGGAATCGAGGTCATGGCCGAGCATTTCGGACGCAAGAACGTACTGCGAACGCATCCCGGCGGCGAGGAGAAACCGGGCACGTTTTATGGGCGGGTCAAGGTGCCGGCGCATGCACACGCGGGCTCGAGCTGACGGTCGCCTCGGCCGAGGAAGGAGACTGGGATTTGATCGTGAAGGTCAACGATCGGATCGTCCACAAGTCGACGGTCGACATGCGATCTGCGACGAAGGGCTGGCGGGACGTGACGATCGATCTCACTCCCTATGCAGGTCAGACGGTGGAATTGCAAGCGATGAACAAGAACACCGGCTGGTATTATGAGTGGGGCCTTTGGGACCGAATTGCGGTGATTACGAGCCGCTAACGTCGCGGATCCCGATTGCTAGAGCGAGTCTGCATTCAGCCCGGCTTGGGCCAGCCGGCTTCCAGGCCGGAGATCTTTTCGACGCGGCGGGCGTGGCGGCCCCCTTCGAACTCGGTCTTCAGCCAGATTTCGATCATGCGGTCGATCAGTTTCTCGCCCAGCATGTCGGCCGACAGGCAGAGGATGTTCAGGTCGTTGTGGCGGCGGCTCATTTCGGCCGTCAGGTCGTCGTGGCAGGGGGCCGCCCGCACGCCGGGAAACTTGTTGGCGGCGATGCACATGCCGATGCCGGTGCCGCAGATCAGGATGCCCCGGTCGACTTCTCCTCGCTCACCTTGCTGGCCGACCATGGCGGCGATGTCGGGATAGTCGACGCTGGCGTGGCTCGGCCGGGCCGGCGTCGATCACCTCGTGATCCAGCCGCGCGCACCAGTTCGATGCACCTTGAGCTTGATTTGAAAACCGCGATGGTCGCTTCCGACGGCAATGCGCATGTTCGTGCCCTCCACGGGGCGAATAGGCCTGGCGTGTCGGTTATGGTTACAGGTCCAGCTGTCGCGATCCGCTCGGCCAACTGCGCGCCTTGATCTGGACGGCGCAGCGCTCGTAACACTCGACCGGCCCGCCGATCGGATCGGCCATGTCCGCTTGTCGCGGACAGAGCACGTGTCGTGCGGCCGGCCGCCTCGGGCCATTGCGACACGATCGCCTGCCGATGCGACCGGGTCATCGTCCAGATCACGTCGGCCTGCCGCACCAACTGAGCGGTCAGCGGCTGCGATTCGTGATCGGCCAGGTTCAATCCCATCTGGCCCATCACGTCCACCGCCTCGGGCCTGGGCCGGCCGCCCATCATGGCCGAAATGCCGGCCGACATCACCACCACGCCCTGTCGGCCAGCTCCGTCGGCTCGCAGCCCATCCGCTCGGCCAGCATTTGCCGGCACATGATCTCGGCCATCGGGCTGCGGCAGGTGTTGCCGGTGCAGACGAACAAGATCATCATGCTCGACAGCCGCCGCAAGCGTTTGCTCCGAAACGACCCCCTGCCGCAGCACTTCAGATCGTTCCGGCCCACCTGACCACCGTCGAAGGCTGGCCCAAGCGGCTTTGGCCGTCGTTGAGCACCAGTTGCACCTGATCGCCCAGCGAGCTGACACTTCTTCGGCCGTCACCGCGTCGGGCTGGCCGCTGCGGTTGGCGCTGGTCAGCACGATCGGACCGGCCATCATGCGCAGGATGTCCGACACCGGTTGATGCGCCGGCACCCGCAGGCCCACCGCTGCCGTTGGGGGCGACCGCCTTGCGGACCGCCGGCGGCAATTGCTGCAACAGACTTTCGGGATGCTGGTTCTCGACCACCAGCGTCACCGGCCCCGGCCAGCAGCGCCGCGCCAGCCGGCGGCCCAGCGGGCTCAGGTCCGGCACGTAGTCCAGCGCGTCGTCGGCGCTTTTCACGGCCAACGTCAGCGGCTGCGCCGGCCGGCCGCTCCTTGGCGGCGATCAGCCGCTCGACGGCCTTTTCGTCCAGGGCGCTGGCCGCCAGGCCGTAGACGGTTTCGGTGGGCAGCGCCACCAGTTTGCCTTCGGCCAACGCTTGCACCGCCCGATGCACCACGTCGCGCGAGTCTTCGGCACTGCGGATATCGATGACCAGAGGAGCAGCCATGCAAAATGATCGAGGACTGGACCGCGCGAAAAATATGCCGGCGCGTTACATCCCGCCGCGGCCGCCAAAAAGCCTTGGATCTACTGGCAAACCATTCCCCCAGCCGCCAGCGCCGCGATCGACCCCACGCGGCGCAGGCATCCGCAGCCGGGAGCGGAACAGGGCACATTCGGCCACGCTCAGGCGCAAATACTGAAAATATCACTATTTGCGTGCGAGTCAAGGTGCGGCGGAAGGCGGAAAGCTCAAGGCGGAAGGACGAAGGCGGAAGGATGAAGGCGGTCGCTTCGAGATTCTCGGAATTCGCACTTCGGCTTTCCTCGCGATCCAGTGGGCGGCGATAATCCACGAGACCGCGAGCCGCTGGCCGCGGCTTTGACGCCCGCCGTGCCTGGGACCGCCTCCATGTTGCCTGCCATTCAACGATTCACGTCGTCGACCGGGGTCCGCATTTACCGACTCCCCTGCGAGGCGTTTCCCGACCTGATCGCGCATGCCTATTTGCTGCTCGGGGCCGGAGAGCCGACGCTGGTCGACGCTGGCAGCGGCTACGGCGAATCGAACGCCCAGTTGGTCGCCGGACTCGCGGCCGTGCGAAGCGATTTCGGCGAACCGATCGGCCTGGCCGACATTCGGCGGATCTTGATCACGCACGGCCACATCGATCATTTCGGCGGCTTGCCGTATTTCGTGGCCCAGACGGACGCCCAGGTGGCGATTCACGAACTGGACCGGCGCATCGTGACCGCTTACGAAGAACGGGTGGTCGTGGCTACGGCGGCTCTGCGGCGCTTTCTGCAGCAAGCCGGGCGTGCGCCGGATTGCAATCGGCATGCATGGAAATGTACGGCTTCTCCAAGCGTCACGTCAGCAGCCTGCCGGTCGCCCTGACCTTGACGGACGGCATGGAATTGGACGGCCTGCGTTTCATCCACGTGCCGGGGCATTGTCCGGGACAAGTGTGCATCGCTGTCGGCGATATCTTGCTGTCGGCCGATCACATCCTGCCCACCATCACGCCCCACCAGGCGCCCGAGAGCATCACGCCCAGCACGGGCCTGGGCCACTACTTCGATTCTCTCCGCAAGATCCAAAGGCTGGGGGGCTTCGATCTGGCGCTCGGCGGCCACGAGCAGCCGATCCGCGACGTGTACAAACGGATCGATGAAATTCGCGCCAGCCACCAGCGCAAGCTCGACAAGATCATGGACATCTTCGTCGAAGCGAGCGAACCGCTGGCCATCAACGATATCTCCAAGCGGCTGTATCGTCGGGTGCAGGGCTTTCACATCCTGCTGGCGCTGGAGGAAGTCGGCGGTGCACGTCGAGTATCTTTACAACCACGGACGGCTGGCCGTGGCCAATCTCGAAGCGATCGAACGCGAGGAAAACCCGACGATTCTTTACCGGGCCGTGCGCCGAGATGGGTCGCTTTGGCGGCAGCGGGCAGCGGTGTCGGCGAGCGGCTTGAGGGATGACTGGCAAAGCAATGAAAACCGCCCTTAGCCCTGCGGTGCCCGTTTGCCGGGCCTGCCGATGTCGGCTCTGTTCCGTTTGTTGCCGAGCCCTCGATAGGAAATGAATTTGGGATTTTACTTGTCGACGAACTGCGCAAGGTCATCTCGGACGTTATCATAAAGGGTGCCGCAAGCCGCAAAGGCTGGCACGGCCGGTGGCAAAAGGCAAATGGCCTGGCCCCAACCGTTTGGCGGAAGATCCGTGGCTGTAAGCGTTTGGGCGGCCAAATGCCCCGTCGGCCGCCGCCGTTTGGTGTCTCGGCCCGCGGAAATGCGGAACTTCAGCGACCGATGCGGCGTCCCAATCGTGGAGCGGTTGTGAGAGACGACTGTCAGTTGATCGACGATGCCTTAAGCGGCAACACCGCGGCCTTTGGCCAGTTGGTCTTGAAGTACCAGGACCGGCTGTACAACACGATTGCGCACGTAATCGGCTCGACCGACGAAGCGTACGATGTCGTCCAGGACGCGCTGGTGCAGGCATTCCTGAAATTGGAATCGTTTCATCGCGAATCGGCGTTTTACACGTGGCTTTATCGCATCGCGTTCAACGTCGCGATCAGCCGCAGCCGGCGCCGCAAACCCATGCTTTCCGTGGAACAAGCCAGAGAAATGACAGGGGAGGAGCCGCCAGGCCGGGCCGAGTGCGCCGAGCGACCGGCTCGAACAACAAGAACGCGTCGGCCAGGTGCAAGCGGCCCTGGCCACCTTGAGCGATGAACATCGCACCGTATTGGTCTTGCGCGAAATGGACGGTTGCTGCTATGAAGCCATCGGCGAGATCCTCGATCTGCCGGTCGGTACCGTGCGCAGCCGGTTGCATCGGGCGCGGCTACAGTTGAGGGAACAATTGAAAGCGGTCCTGCAAGAGGACCTGAAGTAATCCAGGAGCCAGGGTTTCGGATCGGGGAAGAGCGCGTGCGGCCGGGTTTTTCCGGCGCCGGGCATCCGTCCCCCGTCCCATTCGCCTGCAAAGCATGGCCAAAGATCTCAAGAAGAACTGAATCAGCGCTTTTCTCGATGGCGAATTGAGCGCCGAGGAGCAGCGTCGCGTGGACGCTGCTCGCCGACAGCGCCGAATACCGCCAGCTCTACGACGAGCTACGCGCGCTGCACAACTCGTTCGAGGCGTTGCCGCGATATCGTTTGTCCGAAGATCTGAGCCAGCGCGCGCTGCGCCGCGGAGCAGGAAATGCTCGCCGACGGCCTGCCGCCACGTGCCCCGCGCCTTATTTCTGGTACGCCGGTTTCCGGTATGCCGGTTTCTGGTACGCCAGTTTCTGGGACGCCGGCCCCCAATTCGCCGGCCCCCAATTCGCCGGCCCCCAATTCGCCGGCCGGCGACGACTCGGCCAATCGATACGTTGTTCGCCCTGCGGCGCCCGAGCAGCAGGGACTTCAGCGGCGGGGCTGGCGGGCCGTCTTCTGGCCCGTGATGGTGGTGGCCGCGGCAATCGCCATGATGGTCTTTGGTCCCAAGCAGCGCGACCGGGGT
Organism: uncultured Planctomycetia bacterium; assembly: GCA_963699445.1. Taxonomy (GTDB): domain Bacteria; phylum Planctomycetota; class Planctomycetia; order Pirellulales; family PALSA-1355; genus CAWCAX01. Next base: position 177,223 of record CAVOTX010000002.1, on the reverse strand, counting down.
CGGGATATCGCCCGAGCACCGGCCGGCGACTCCGCCCGCCGCGGAAACACTTGCCCAGCGGCAGCCGCCGGCGGAAATCGGCGCCTTGCCGGCAGACGTGACTGCGGTCGAAGAGGCCGACTCGGATGGCCAGGGGCCCGTCGATGGAAAATGGGCTAGTGTAAAGCGCGAGGCGTTTGAGCACGAGGCGGCAGGCGACGACCCGGCCGCCGCGAGCGGTCAAGGTCGTCAGCTTGGGGATGGATCCGCACCGGCCCAATTGCGTTCCGCAGTGAAAAACTGGCTCAGTCGGCCGACCGCTTGCAACGCAAGGCCGCGCAGGCCGACGACGCCCTGGGGGCACCGGGCGACCACGAGCTGTTCGACGCGGCAGAATCGGCCAGCGACGCCCAGCGCCCAGAGGGTTTGGGCGAGGGCGCCTTGGGCGACGGTTCCCAGCGGGCTCTCGACGAAACGAAAAAGGACTCGCGGCGCCGGGGCGTCATTGCCGCAGCAAAGAGGCCGGCCAACCAGGCCGGTGAGGCTACGCTCGGCGGGACCAACCTTCCCGCGGCGGCCCCGGGACTGGCCGGCGGTGTGCCGAACAACCCGGCTCCGCAGGAAAGGGTGGCCCCGGAGGCCGACGCCGACCTGGCAACCGGCGACGCTCGCGAGCCGCTGGCCGGGCCGCAAGCCGCCGACGAATTTGCTCTGCCTGTCCCCGAACCGGCCCAGTTCGGAGCCGAATTTGCCCAGTCCGTCGCCAAACCGGCCCAGTCGGGCACCGGTCCGGCCGACACGTACGTGATTGAGGTGAATCTCACGCCCCAGGCGGCCCGCGAACAAGCCTTCGAGAAGCTGCTGGCCCGGCACCAACTGACGCAATTGCCGGTCGGCCGGGAGCAAAACTTGGGTTTGCAGAACCAGGCTGCTGCTGCCAGCTTGCCGCCGGCGGCCGGCAAAGGCCAGCGGTCGGCTATCGGAGCACGGGTTGCTGGCGGGGGCCAGGCGGCCAAGGCCGATGGCCAGGGCCGGCACTTGCCGGCACTGCGTGAGGTGACCGTGGCCGCCACCGCCGACCAGTTCGTGGCAACGCTCCGCGATTTGCGCGAACATCCCGATCAGTTTGCCCAAGCCAGCTTCGCGTTTCGGCGGCGCGCGGCGTCCGCGCTCAATCGAAATGGCCGGTACGGACGCGAGCAAACGATGCCCGCGGCTGCTGCTGCCGCGGGGGCTGTCGTTGGGAACGGTGTCGCGGAAGCCGCTGCGACCCCGGGCGCTGCGACTCAAGACGCTGGCACGGCAACGAATGCACCTGCGTCCAGCCTTGGAAAAGGCACAACGGGCGAAGTGACTGAGCAAAAAGTGGCCAGCCCGCTGATGCTGGAGCGGCAATCGGTGCGCGGTGGCGTCAAGAAAGCCACGGCGGTGCCGCTGCCCGGAACTGTGGTGAAAAAGAACGCATTGCTGCCGGCGCGCTGGCTGATCGGCCGGCCGGCAACGACTCCGCTGGGAAGGTCGCTGGTGACAACGACGCTGCCGACAAAGACGCTGCCGACAGAGAATCTGCCAACAGAGAATCTGCCGACAAGGTTTCTGCGAACAAAGATCGGGACGCCAAGCAGAACCGTGCCCAGGACGAGGCCGACCAGCCGCAGCCGGCTATTGCCGGCGAGGAGAAACCCGCCGCGAAAGCGGCCGACACAGCCGGCGTGGCGGCAGGCTCGGCGCTGCTCAAATCGAGGGCGGCAGAAACCAATGCGGCCAAACCAGGCATGGCGAATCCGGCCACGGCGAATTCGGCCACTGTGACTCCGGCCACGGGGAACCCAGCAACAGCGCCGGGCGTGACGGCCGGTCAAGGCGGAAGCCGAGCGGATGGGCCCGGTGGCGTTCATTACCAGAGCAAAGAAGGCGGCTTTCAGTTGAAGTTGGGGCCCGCTCAATCGGCTGCCGGTCGCAGCGCGTCGTCGAGCAATTCGGCCGCGAATGCGCCGGGCGGATCGGGCCAGCGGCCGAGCCGGCCAGCCCGTTTTCCCCGCCGGGCGCAGTGCCCCCGAACGCAGTACCGCCAAACGCAGTGCCGCCAAACGCAGTGCCGCCAAACGCAGTCGGGTTTGGCGGGGGGGAAACGAGCGAATCGGCCCCGGCCAGGCCGTCGGCCGCCGGCAACCCGCCCGCCCAGACAGCAGCCCCGCTGGTCAAGTTGATCTTCCGGCTGCACGTGGCCCAACTCCCCGCCGCCGAACCGCCGGCCGCTGAACCACCAGCCGCTGCACCCGCGGCGAAAGAGTCGCCTTGAGCGAAGTCCGCAGTCGCGGCGGGTAGTGGGAGAGACTCGGCTCGCGCCCGCGATACGGCACGCGACCTTGCGCTCGCGAGACCGACAAGTTTTCCCCACCCGCTCTGCGCCCCGCCGGACGCTACCCGCCGCGGCGAACTTGAGCCTCTGCTGGCATTTGCGCGGGCAGCCGTCGCATCGGCCCAAGCCGCGGGCGCTCGCCCGTTGCCGTCGCTCGCCGCCGGCCTGTTAGAATCGGCCCGCGGCCTGAATCGGCCGCTCTCGAAGCGAATGAAGAAAACGACTCCGGTCGCGCAATCCCCCTGCGTGTAGGCAGACCCGCGGGGTGAGGGCCGGCAGAGCGTGCCAGCCATTTCTCGTTCGCTGCTGCTCGACGATTGTTCTACTGCGACCAAAGGATGGCGGACAGACGCATGGATTCAGCGATTCTCGAAACGACGAGCCAGCAGTTCCTGGGCCAGTGGAAGCGATTGGTCAGCACGACCAATTGGGAAAAAGGACGTATCATCCACGAGTGGCGTGCGGCGCTCGTGGCCGCCGGCCTGGCTGGGCCTGCCTATTCCGACGAGACCTGGAGCCTGCAGGTGGGCAGCGTCACGGCGCAGCACGTGGGCCGGCTGCGCCGGGTCTACGAGCGTTTTGGCGACGTGCATGACAGCTACCAAGGCCTGTACTGGAGCCACTTCCAGGCGGCGCTCGACTGGGACGATGCCGAAATGTGGCTCGAAGGGGCCGTGCAGAACGACTGGTCGATCTCCGAGATGCGCCGCACCCGCTGGGAGACCCTGGGCGGCACGGCCGAGCTCAACTCCAGCGACGAAGACGTCATCGCTTCCGATTGGGACGAAGACGCCGAGCCGACCGCCGCTGGGCCGGCGACCGCCGGAGCCAATGGCGAATCGCTCTCGGGCAAGATCGAGCAAGTGCGGCCCGCTCAGAGAAACGGCACGGCGGCGGCAGACGACGCCGACGAGGAGGACCCCTCCTACGAGGCCGATTCGGGCGACGCGGAGCACGACGCGCGGTCGTCCGCCGGTGCCTGCGAACCGCTGCGGCCGTTTGCCAACCTCGCTGCGCTGCCGGCCGACGTCAGCGAAGCGTTCGAGTCGTTCAAGTTGTGCATTCTCAAGCACAAGCTGGCCGGCTGGCGGGAAATTGCCCGCGGTGATCTGGTCGCGGCGATCGACGCGCTTAAGGAGTTGGCCCTGGCGCCGGCGGGTGGGTGACAAAGCGTGCGACGTCTATCGGCTCATTCCGCCAGCCGCTTGAGCGCCTTGCCGTACCGCGCGTTGCTGCGTGCCAATGCCTGCTCGAATCGCGCGCGACGCTTCTGGCTGCGCACCGGCGCGACCACCAGCGATTCGCCGTCGATGGTCACCTCGAGGGCGGTGTTCTCGTCGATCTTCAATAAGTCCAGCACGACGTAGACGCACAAACTGGATCGCGAAGCCGGGGCAATTCTGCATTTGCAAGGCACGTTTTGAAATCACCCACCGCGCCTACGGCAGCAGATAATTCAGCGTGTAAAACGCTTCTTTGTGCAACAGCGGCAGGCCGGCGGCCGAACGCACGCCGTCCAGGTGCAGCTCGTGACAATTGCCCTCGACGATCTGGTTGATGTGCAGTCGCACGGAGCGATTGTCGGCGGCCACTTCGACGCTGCTCGATGGTGGGCGTGGTGGCGTCGACTTCGGGGCTGCCGTACGTGGCCTGATAGATCCAAGTGTACGTCGACATGCTGTACGACTTGGGATCGCCGGCCGTCTTCGGGTCGACCGGCTCGGTGAACTGCAACTCGAAGCCGTCCTTGGTCGAGCCGCATTTGCTGCACTTCGAAGGGAGTCTTGCCGGTCCAGACCACCCGCTCCAGCGAAAAGGGCTTGCCGCCGCGCGAGCCCCAGCCGCGGTTCGTGCCGCCCACGAACAGCGAACCGGGAGGCGTCATCAACAGCGACAGGCAGCCCACTGCGAAGCCTTCGCGAAACGGGAAGCAGGCCCCTTGATAGTGGCCTTGCACTTTTTCCAGGTCGACGCGCATCACGGTGCTGTGCGACTGGTCGCCGACGAACAGCTGCTTGCTCGAACGGGCCGAACTTGCCGCCGGTCGTGTCGCAGGCGATGCCGGCTGGCCGACTGGCCCATCTTGGGATACGGGAAAATAGCACGGCCGGCGGCACCAGCTCCGGGATGCTTCTTGGCCTCGATCATCATCCGGCTGCCGCTCTTGGGCTCGGCCGGCGCGGGCCGAGCTTTGTCCAGCTCGTACCATTTGTTGCCGGCCGGATGGCCGACGAATTCGCCCGGCTGCGAGCTGCTTCAGGCTGCACGCGCCGTTCCAGGGGCCTTGGTTGTCGGTGTAGAACATGTCGCCGGCCGCGTTCATGCCGATGCCGCCGGGCGAGCGAACGCCGCTGCACGTGGGAATCAGCTTGCCGTCGGGCGTGATCCGCAGGCACCAGCCGCGGAACTTGGCCGTTGCTGGCGAACGAGCCGGTCAGGCAGAGCACGACCCACAGGTTGCCCTCGGCGTCGAACTTCGAGCCGAAGGCGTACTCGTGATAGTCGCCGCTGATGTCCCAGCCGTCGCTCACGGTCTCGAAGAGATCGGCCTTGCCGTCGCCATCGCTGTCTTTGAGCCGCGTGACTTCGCGGCGCTGGGTGGCATAGAGCCAGCCGTCGCGATAGGCCAGGCCCAGCACTTCGTGCAGGCCGTGGGCAAAGCGGTGGAACTTGACCTGGCTAGGGTCGTCGGCAGAGCGGATTGTCGACCAGGTAGATTTCGCCGCGCGCGGCTGGAGACGGCCAGCCGGCCGTCGGGCAGCATTTCGGACGAGCCGGCCTCGAGCACGACTCCCTCGGGAATGTCGAGCGAGATGATCTTGTAGTAATCGGCCTCGGTGGGCGGCGGCGGGTCGGCGGCGGCCGCCGGGCGCACGGCGATCAGCAGGGCGAAAATCGTCAGCAGCGAGTTTCCAGCGCAGCATGTCGTTCACCATGAGTAGTCCTGCACAATCTTGAACTGTCCGCCCGCGGGGTCGACCGGCACAAGGAGCTCGGTTTGGCCCTCGGACGGCCGCACGACCGGTTTGGTCGGGCATTCGAGCCGGGTCTTCCAGTTGCCGATGTTGAACCAGCCGTCGGGCAGGGCTTCGATCTTCTGCGCCCACAGCCGCGCGATACCACAGGTTGGCGGCCGGTCCGTCGCTGTTGACGGTAATCGTGCGACGCAGGGTCGGCGTCCTGGGCCTGCGACCGCGTTGGGAAAATCGGCCACGTGGACGGTTCCCAGGTCGTACAGGAATGTCGGCCGATCGTCTTTGGTCAGCCGATAGCCGCGGAACTGATAGCCCAGGCTCTTGGCCGCCTGTTTGGGCCACGGCGTGCTTTGGCTGTCGAGCGTGGCGAAGCTGGGGCCCTTGGCCAGCGCCAGGATGTTGTCTCCCAGCGGCGGCTGATTTCCGCCGCCGCGATCGGTCCAATGCCGCGAGGCGTCGATGAACGCGCCCTGCCAAAGCAGTGCGAGCCGCAAATCGTTGGCGTCGAAAGCCAGGCTGGCTTTTTCCGGATAGCCCACGCCGATCGCCCGTGAGCCGGCCCCTTCGATGAAGTTGCGGTAGATGATGGCGTCGGTCTCGGGCGTGAGCTCGATCGGACCCCGAGCCAGGCCCAGCGGGACCAGGGCCTTGTCGCCGTCGGACAGATAAACGCCAGACGGCCTCGATCTGCGTCTCGGCGGTGCCGTCGAGCGTCTTGCGGAGGAACGATTGACCGTTGGGCCAGGCGGCCGGCATCCGGGTTCCGGGGCGGAATTCTTGCGGATTGAGCACATAGCGGCGGAACCAATCGTGCCGCAGCCGCTGGGGCATCAGGGTCAGGTTCATGGCCTGAATGCCGCTGGAGGGCACATCGCGGAAGTTATGGCACTTCACGCAGCCCAGACCCCCTTTGTCGCCCACGATCTGCCGCCCGGCCGCCTTGACCTGGCGTTCGGCCACACTGAAGGTGACCGGCCTGGCCGGCGGAAGCGTGTCGACCGCCTCGAATGCCGCGACGAGCTGCCCCGCGCTGCCTCGCCAAACCGCGGCATGCGGGTGAGCATGTAGGGCCGATCTTTCGCGCCGTCGGCGAAGATGTGTTTGAGCCACGCGGGCGTCAACTTGGCGCCGACGCCATCCAGGGGCGGCGGCAGGCGACCTTCGTCGCCCATCTCTTTCTGATTGGTTTCGAAGTAGGCATCACGGGCCTCCTCAACGCCGCCCAGCCCGCCGCGGGTGTGGCAGGCATAGCAGTTCAGCGCCAAGAGCGATTGCTGGATGATCTGCTTGGGCTCGGCGGCGCCGGCCGCCAGTGTGCCCAACGACTTGATCGCAGCCGAAAGCGCCGTGCGCTGGGTGGCAGACAGGGCGAATCGCGGCGCGCCCTTCTGGCGTGCGGCGGCCAGGCAACCCCGATCGGTCTTGAGATCGGCCAGGGCCGCCGGAGCGATCAATTCGTCGGCCGGCGGCTTGGCTTTGCTCATCTCGTGGCAGGAGGCGCAGCCCAGTGCGAGGAATGCATCGCGTCCCTTGGCGGCCAGATCGCCGTCGAACAAGAACGCGGCGTCGTTATTGCCGGCAGGCTTGGGTTTCGCCGTCGCCTCGCGCGTGAGCGACAAGAGCGGCAACACCGTTTGCCGGGCGCGGCCGGCGCCTTCGAATTCGACATCCAGCTCGACACCCCCGCCGGCATTGAACACGCCGGCCACAAGCTCGTGGACCCCGGCGTCCAACTTCATGGGTTGACCGGACTTCGTGCCCGGCGGGTGAACGCCGTCGTTGTCGACGGCCAATTTGCCGTCGATCCACAACCGGCTGCCGTCGTCGCTGTGGCAGTAGAACGTGTAATCCCCGGGCGCGTCGATGCGCAGATAACCCGAAAAGCGCAGGGCCATTTGGCTCTCTCGCGGGGCCACGTTGCAGTCGAAACCGGCCGCCTTGCCGGTCGCCTTCGGCCGCAGCGCGGCGAAGTCGGGCAGCTTATTCCACTGCCCCTCGTAGTAGGCGTAATTCAGGTTGGCCTCGCCCGGGTCGACTTGCACGTCCTCGAGCAGGTAGCTGGCCAGTTGCAGGGCTTCCTCCTGGCTCAGGTTGAAGGAAGGCATGCGTCCGGTCGGGCGGACCTTGAGCGGATCGACGAGAAAACCGGCCAGCCCCGGCACGCTGTACTTGGCGGCCAGGTTGCCCAGCGGCAGGCTGGCAGGCAAGGCCGCGGTGGCCAGCGATGGCGCGTCCGAGCCGCGCGAGCCATGACAGGCCACGCAGCCGATCTGATGGTAGAGTTGCTTTCCACCGGGAACTTGCTTCTTGTCCGGATTGCGATCCAGGATGCTGCCGGTCGACGCCAGGAAATGCACGAGCGATTCGATCTTCGCCGCCCGCTCCGCTTCTGGAAGATCGGCCAGCAGGTTGGGCATGGTGGTGCCCGGCTTGACGCTGCGCGGATCGGCCAGGAACTGGCGGATCCAACTCGGGCGGACGCGGGTGCCCACGGCGTCCAAGATCGGCGCGTTGTTTGCGCTGGATGGCCGCCGCGGCCACTTTCGATGGCTTGTGGCACGCCGTGCAATTCAACTCGCCGAGCAGGAGCTGGCCGGCGTGCTCGGCGTCCAGCTTGCCGCTCCCCTGGAACCGCTCGAACGCCGGGATCAGGGCATGGTCGACGGGCGCGGGGCCGGGCCCCGTGGCCTCTTTGGCGGGCCCGTCCTTGGCGCTGGCCAATTCCCCGCCGGCCACGGCCAGCGCAGCGAGTAAGATCCAAACACAGCCGCAACGCAGATAGAATCTTTGCGCACAAATCCACGTCACGGTGGCGGGCTCCTGGCGAGGCGGTCGGGAGGGAAGTCGGGGCAATCTTGGCGGGGCCAATACGGCTACTTCATCTTGCCAACACGGCGCCCGCGAAACAAGCGCCACCGCCGCCAGGCCAGCGAGATTGAGGGCGGTCGCAGAATCGCCCCGAGCCGGCTCGCGGCGCCTTCAATTCATAGATGACCGGCCGACCTGTTCGGTTACGGCCGCGAAACGCGAGTCTTGTTTCGCGCCGGCCGCAGGCGGATAATCACGTGCACCCGGGTTGAACGCCCCAAGTACGCCTCGGCAAACCTCGGTGACACGCTCGAAAGGAGAATGCACCGAAAAGAAAAACCCGCCGGAGGGCCGGCGGGGTTGGCGAGGAACTTAGATGCTTTCTTAAGCCCCGCTCGAACCCAGGGAGAGAAAACCTCCCTGGGTTCGGCAGCGGTGCTGTTTGTTGACCGTTAATACATGTCGTAATCGCCGCCGTGGCCGGCGCCGCCGCCACCCTTCTTGGCCCCTTCGTTCTTGGGCTTCTCGGCGATCAGGGCATCGCTGGTGAGCATCAAGGTGGACACGCTGGCCGCGTTTTGCAGCGCCGTGCGGGTGACCTTGGTCGGGTCGATGACGCCGGCTTTGACCAGGTCTTCGAACACGTCGGTCGCAGCGTTGTAGCCGTGATTGCCCTTCGCTTCGAGCACCTTCTCGCAGACGATGCCGCCGTCTTTGCCGGCGTTGCTGGCGATACAGGTCAGCGGAGCGCGGCAAGCGCGGATCACGATTTCGTAACCCACTCGCTGGTCGTGGGTCAGGCCTTCCGCCTTGACCGCGGTCGAAGCCCGCAGCAGGGCCACGCCGCCGCCCGGCAAAATGCCTTCTTCAACTGCGGCGCGGGTGGCGTGCAGGGCGTCTTCGACGCGGGCCTTCTTTTCCTTCATTTCGCTTTCGGTCGCGGCGCCGACGTTGACCTTGGCCACGCCGCCGGCCAGCTTGGCCAGCCGCTCTTCCAGCTTCTCGCGATCGTAATCGCTGGTCGAGTTGGAGATTTCGCGGCGAATCTGGTCGATGCGGGCCTTGATGTCGGCGCTCTTGCCGCCGCCTTCGATGATCGTGGTGTTGTCCTTGCTGACGATCACCTTCTTGGCTTTGCCCAAGTCGGTGACCTGCAGCGACTCGAGCTTGATGCCCAGGCTCTCGAAGATCGCCTGGCCGCCGCTGAGGATCGAAATGTCTTCGAGCATGGCCTTGCGGCGATCGCCGTAGCCCGGCGCCTTGACGGCCACGCACTGGAACGTGCCGCGGAGCCGGTTGATGACCAGCGTCGCCAGGGCTTCGCCTTCGACGTCTTCGGCCACGATCAACAACGGCTTGCCGGCGTTGACAACCGCTTCGAGCAACGGGACGAGCTCCTTGATGTTCGAGATTTTCTTCTCGTACACGAGCACGTACGCGTCTTCGAGCACGGCCTCCATCGTGGTCGGATCGGTCACGAAGTAGGGAGACAGATATCCGCGGTCGAACTGCATGCCTTCGACCCATTCGACCTCGGTCTTCAGGCTCTTGCCTTCGTCGACGGTAATCACGCCGTCCTTGCCGACCTTTTCCATGGCTTCGGCCAACAGTTCGCCGATTTCGGTGTCGTTGTTGCTGGCCACGGTGCCGACCTGGGCCATTTCCTTCTTGCTCTTGATCGTGATCGACATGCTCTTGAGCTTGTCGGTGATGTCGGCCACGGCCTTTTCCATGCCTTGCTTCATGTGCACGGGATTGACGCCGGCCACCACCGCCCGCAAGCCCTCATTGAAGATCGCTTCGGCCATCACCGTGGCCGTGGTCGTGCCGTCGCCGGCGACGTCGCTGGTCTTCGAGGCCACTTCGCGCACCATGCGGGCGCCCATGTTCTCGTAGACGTCTTCCAGGTCGATTTCTTTGGCCACGGTGACGCCGTCCTTGGTCACGGTCGGCGAGCCGAAGCTCTTCTGCAAGATCACGTTGCGGCCCTTGGGACCGAGCGTCACCTTGACGGCTCGGGCCAGCTTGGAAACGCCGCGCCGCATGGCGTCGCGGGCTTCCTGATCGAAAGCAATCATCTTGGCCATGTAATTCGTTCTCCTTGCACAGTTGATTCTGTTGAGTTGTTTCTTGCGCTTCTTCATCCGCGAGAGTTATCGCGGCCGCCCAGGGGCTCTCGTGCCCCGGGCTCGCACCGTGGTTTGGGTCTTGTCGACGGCCCTTGCGGCGATCGCCGACCACCCGCTTGCCGGTCGGATCCGCTTGCCCGTCGGATCCGCGTGTCGGCCGTGGGCTCAGCCTTCGATGACGGCCAGGATGTCTTCCTCGCGCATCAGCAGCAATTCCTGGTCGTTCAGCTTGATCGTTTCGGGGGCGTACGAGGTAAACAGCACCTTCTCGCCCACCTTGACTTGCAGTTTGTTGCGTTGGCCGTTGTCGAGCATGCGGCCGTCGCCGATGGCGATCACGGTTCCGCGCGACGGTTTGTCTTTGGCCGAGTCGGGCAGCACGATGCCGCCGGCAGTGCGGGCTTCGGCCTCTTCGCGCTCGACAACCACGCGGTCACCCAGCGGTTGCAGCTTGAGATGGCCCGAGCCGGGTTTCTTGGTTTTGGTCTTGGTCGCGGTCGACATGGATTAGGTGACCTCCGCAAATTCGATGAAAATGGTGATTTCCTTCCATCCGTGCAAACGACCCGGACGGTAAACTGCCAATTCCGACGCGCACAGGCGCCGTGCCGCCGTTACGGATGCAACTACCGGACCAACGGCCATTTTCTGGCGTAAGTTGTTTTGCACAAGTCTGTTGCATGACCTCTTTGGTTCTCGGTTCCGAGATGGCCGCCTGCCAACTAGCGCTCAAAGCGGGAGGGTCCAAGTTCGCTACTGCCATTTTGACACTTCGCAGCGCCAGCCGCCGCGCTGCCGCGGCGATGGGGGGAACTTGCCGCCCTAATTCCACGGAAATTGGAACACGCGAGGCAATGTTCGCTATGCTGAGCGTGCCCAAAATTGTCGCGGCGGCACAATCGCGGGCAAGTTCCCGTTCTTCTCGCACCAAATACCGAATCGATCCATTTGACCAATCCCGATGCTTTGGTAATCGGTGGCGGCCCGGCCGGCTCGACGACAGCGCTGCTGTTGGCCCGCGCCGGCTGGCGGGTCGTGCTCGTCGAGCGCAAGCAATTCCCACGGCGAAAGGTTTGCGGCGAATACCTTTCCGGCACCAATTGGCCGCTACTGGCGGCGCTGGGATTGGCCGAAGCGTTTCGCGAGCGAGCCGGGCCCGACGTGGTCGAGGTGGGTCTATTCGTCGGCCGTTCGACGTTTCGGGCCAGGCTGCCACGGCCGACCGGCGGGGGCAGCGATTGGGGCCGGGCCCTAGGGCGAGAGCACCTCGATACGCTGCTACTGGATGCGGCTGCCCGCGCCGGCGTCGAAGTGCGGCAACCGGCCGACTGCGAGGATCTTTGCCGGTCGCAGTCGGGTTTCGTCGGCCAGGTTCGGACGCCCGGCGGTGCGGGGCCGGAAGAGTTGCAAGCGCCGGTGGTGATTGCCGCACACGGTTCGTGGGAAACCGGTTCGTTGCCGGCCCAGCAGCAGCGCGCTGCGGCTCACAGCGAAGACCTGTTCGGATTCAAGGCCCACTTTCGCGATTCCGCGCTGGACGCGGGCCTGATGCCGCTCGTCAGTTTTCCCGGCGGCTACGGCGGCCTGGTGCATTGCGACAGCGGACGGACCAGCTTATCGTGTTGCATCCGTCGCGACGTGCTGGAGCGGATCCCGCGCCGCCCGGGCCAGCCGGCCGGGCAGGCGGTGCTCGATTACATCTGTGAGACGACCATTGCGGTGCGCGACGCACTTGATCGGCGCCCCTAGAGGCCGCCTGGCTGGCCGCCGGGCCCATCCAACCGGGAATCCGCAGTTGCTACCGGGACGGGATTTTTTTCGTCGGCAATGCGGCCGGCAAAGCGCATCCGGCGGTGGCCGAAGGGATCTCGATGGCGATGCAGTCCGCCTGGTTACTGGCCGGCGCACTGATTGCGGCCCGTGACGTCCGAAGCGACGAGCGCGTCCGTGATCGCGTCGGGGCGTCCTACACGCGCGCCTGGCGGCGGAGTTTTGCCGGCCGGATTTATGCCTCGGAAGCGGTTGCCCGCTGGACCATGCGGCCGCGATTGGTCGAGGCCACCGCCCCGTTGCTCCGCTCGTGGCCGCAACTTCTGACCCTGGGCGCACGCCTGGCCGGCAAGTCGAAACAAGTCGTTACAGCCAGAGGGTAGAATCGCATCATGAGTTTTCACATTGCCGGCCTGGGCACGGCCCTGCCCGAACATCGCATGAGCCAGTCGGAAGCAGCCGAGCTCGCTCAGCAAGTCGTCTGCCGTAGCGAAGTGCAGGCGCGGTTCCTGGAAGTCTTGTATCGCAACGCCGGCGTCGACAATCGTCACACGGCGGTGCCACACCGCATGGCGCTCGATTGGATCGAGGCCCACGCCGCCAACGACAATGGCAATGGCAATGGCAGTGGAAACGGCAGTGGAAACGGGCACGCCAGCGGCAACGGAAATGGCCACCTGGCGTCCGCCGGATCGTTAGGGCCGTCCACGGCCGAGCGGATGGCCCTGTATCAGGAGCATGCCTGGCCGCTGGCCCTGCAAGCCGCGAGCGGCGCGCTGACGCAGGCCGGGCTGGCTCCCGGCGAAATCACGCATCTGATCACGGTCTCTTGCACCGGATTCACCGCGCCGGGCGTGGATGTCGAGCTGATCGGGCGGCTCGAGATGCGGCCGACGACCCAGCGCATTAACGTCGGCTTCATGGGCTGTCATGGCGCGATCAACGGCTTGCGCGTGGCACACGCCATCGCCGGGGCAGATCGCCAGGCCCGCATCTTGCTTTGCGCCGTCGAGTTATGCACCCTGCACTATCGCTTCCAGTGGGATCCGGATCGTTGCATCGGTAACGCGCTGTTTTCCGACGGGGCCGGAGCGGTGGCGGGCAGCGCGATCTCTGGCGCCGGCAGGGACACGGCTGGCGGCGGCGATTGGCGAGTCACCGCGACCGGTTCCTGCCTGCTGCCCGACTCGGCAGACGCCATGACCTGGCAGATCGGCGATCACGGCTTCGAAATGACGCTTTCGCGGCGCGTGCCGGAGCTGATCTCGCAGCATCTGCGGCCGTGGCTCTCCGAGTGGCTGGGACAGCACGGCCTGCGGATCGACGACGTGGCCAGTTGGGCGATTCACCCGGGCGGGCCCCGCATCTTGAGCGCGGCCCAAGAGAGTCTCGGGCTGGAAGCGCGGGCCACGAGCGTTTCGCGCGAGGTGCTCGCGCTGCACGGCAATATGTCGTCGCCGACCGTGCTGTTCATCCTCGACCGTCTGCGACAATCGGCCGCGCCGCGTCCTTGCGTCATGCTGGGCTTTGGACCGGGCCTGGTGGCCGAAGCGGCGCTGTTGGAAGGATGAAGGCAGCAGGATGAAGGCAGGCGACCGCGGGGGTCGTCGTTCCTTTTTCATCCTTCATCCTTCCGCCTTTCCCTAATACTTGCTCGCGTCGATCACCTGCCCGTCATTGCGGCCGCAAAGATATGCGTGAATCGTGGGATCGATCGCATAGCTGATGACGTGGACCGAACCGTCGCAGAAAGCGATGTTGAACGCGCCGGAATGCGCGCTGCCGAACGAATACAGCACGTCGTTGCCGGAATTGCCGGGAGTGTCCGGCGTCGGGCCGGTGATGCTCCAGCGGTGATAGTCCCAGTCTTGGCCCGCATAGACCGAATTGTTGTCGGTCGGCTCGGTGCTATCCGTGTAGTGGTCCGGATCCAGATATTTTTCGCCGATCAGGTAAGTGTTGCTCGTGCCGTCGCGAATCTCGGCAACCTGCACCAGCTTGGTGTAGCAATAGACGCCGTTGCACCAGGACATGTCGGGCCAGGCGTAGCTGTTGACCGGGTCGACGATCGAAGGATCGCTGCCGCCCGGAGCGCTCCACCAGAGATTGTAGGTCGTGCCCGAGTTGGCTGCGTAGTCGGTCCGCGCCGATACGCTGATCGGATTGATGTTCACTTGATTGTAGGGATTTGTGTAAGCAATTGCGGCCCGCCGCGAGGGGCAATAAAAGAGCGGAATCGGCGTGGAATTGACCGTCGACAGCGCCGCCGACTTTTGGCTGAGCGGCATGCCCGCGCCGACCGTCCGCAGCGATTCCTGCTCGATGAAAACAAAGATGTTGTAGAGCCAGCCGCCGGGCTGCCCTTGACCGTAGCCGCGGTCGGGGTCTCCGGCCCAGGTCCAATTCCAGCCGGAATAGGGCAGCGTGCGTTGCACTTGTTCGTGCTGTAGGGACGCCAGGGCGATCTGCTTGAGGTTGTTGCGGCACGTCGTCTGGCGGCTGGCCTCGCGCGCGGCCTGCACGGCCGGCAGCAGCAAGCTGACCAGGATGCCGATGATCGCGATCACCACCAAGAGTTCGACGAGCGTAAATCCGCGGCGGCGCATGGGAAGTAGGTCCTGAAGGGAAAACAGACGGGACCGGACGATGGCGTCATTATACGAAAAGCAAAAAGGTGCCGGCAGCCGAGTCGCGATTTTCGGCTACCGGCACCTTGATGTCTGGGCACTTCGACGTCTGGAAGCCTTGTTGTCCGACGTCTGGCTTTCGTCCCGATCCCCACCGCTGCCAGCGGGCCCTGCCGGCCTGCTAGGCGCGGCGGCGACGTGCCATCAGGCCGACACCCAGCACTCCCAGTCCCAACAGGACCAGTGAAGCCGGCTCCGGCGTGCCGTAAATTCGCAGTTCGTTCAGGCCGATGCCGCCAGGGGAGGTAATGCCTTTGTCCAGCGCCGCGCCGATGCTGAGTGCTTGAAACTCGATATACTGGTACGGGCCGTGGCTCAGGGACGAGAAGTCGTTGGGCACCAGCGGCGTGTTTCCTTGGTTGCCGAAAGCGCCGGTGTAGGTTTGATCCGTCAGCGTGCCGGATGACAGCAGAACGGGTGACACCAAGACATCTCCCAGCGCGACATTCGACGCTGGCACGACGGTGTTGCTGCCGTAAATTGCGAAATTGCCGGTGCCGCGGTCGTCGTAAGGACCGTTTCGCGTATTGAAAATCTCGAACCCGCCGATGCCCTGGCTCGACCCCAAGTCAAGCACGAAGTATCCCGTCGTTTGTCCTTGCTGGCCGAGCCAGTAGGAACCGTCTTGGCCCGGCTCGGTGATCGTGGAGCCGATATTATTGTTTGGTGTCGCGTCCAAGCCATTCGTCACATTGCTTGTGCCGTAATTGCTGGGAGTGTTATAGGCGCCGCCGTTATAGTCGCCGCTGCCGCCGATGATCGGGGCGCCGTTGGCGATATTAATCACCTGACCGGCATGGGCGGTCCCGGCGAAGTTGCAAAGCAGCGCCGCAATGAGGCAAAACGAGGAAACCGGAACAACACGGCGAATCATTTGGGCATGGATCATCGCGACTCTCCAAAATTGGAAAACTAAGAATGTCAGGAAGGGGAAAATTGTTTGCTACTTGCTTGGGCCTTCGACTAAGGTCGCCAATACGCCGAATGTCAATTATTTTATTAGTAGTTTAGAATTGTTTCCTTATCTTGGGCCGCGCTCAACCGGCCGCTGTTTAGCTGACACACCGTCAACTGCGGCTCAAGAAGCCGTTCAAACTCCCATTTTGAAATTCGTGTGCGATCCTTTACCACAGGCCGCGCACTGGCTGCGGCCTCCGTACCGCCGCCGAGCGTAGTCTAGTCGGAAATTGCGGCAAATCAATGCCCGCGACAAGAAAATGAAGCAAAAAATGCGCTCACGTGTTGCGCGCGCGCGAAGACCCACTTGAAAGGAATTCACAGCAGCGAAGTCAGACGCCTTCTGAGGGGCGCGGCGGGTCTTCAGGCGACTGGCTCGGGGGTGCTTCAGCCGTCGGCCACGGCCGGGCTCTGCGCCGCTGAAAGGCTGGGCAGGATCGGCTGGTCGAGCGACGGATCGCCGGCCCGCATGCCGAGCGTGCGCATGGCAATCGACTCGCCGCCCATGGTGAATTGCGGGACTCGGGCCAGCACAAGCAGGCTCAAACCGCGAGCGGCCGTGGAAAGGGCAAACAGCACCAGATAGACGGAATGCGTCTTGCCGAACGTGGCCAGCACCGCGCCGCCCAGCAGCGAACCAACAACGGTGGCCAACGCATTCGCGAAGTTGAAGGTCGTCAGCAGGCTCGTTCGTTCTTCGGCTGGCATGGTCTCGAAGAACAGCAGGAACATGGCCAGCTCGTAGGCGGCCCAAGCCGTGCCGGCGGCGATCTGCACGCAGCACAGCCAATAGAAGTTGTCGCTCACGCACCACAAGCCCGACAAAGGCACGATCGCGATGCCACCGACCACCAACAGCCGCCGGGCTCCCCAGCGGTGCGCCAGCGAGCCGAAAGCCGGCAATGCGGCGGCTTTGGCGGCAAACGAGATGGCAATCAGCAGCACATAGCCCGCGTACGAAAAGCCGAGCGGCCCGAGCATGTAGGCGGTAAAGTACGGCCCGGCGATCTGCGCGGCCGTCTGCACCGCCAACAAGTAGACCAGCAGGCGACCTTCGCCGCTGGAGCGGATGCGGCTCACGAATTCGCCGATCGGCACGTGCCGATGATCGTCTCCCGGCGGAACCGGTTCGCTCTGGCTGAGCAGAAAACCGGCGGAGGCGAACCGGCACAGCGCCGCTACGAAGAACAACACGCCGAACATCGCCAGCGGCTGGCCGATCGACGCGCCGTATTGCAAGCTGACGCCGGCCAGCACGAATCCGCCCAGCACGCAGAATTGGCTCAAGCGAGTGCGGCGAGCGAAGAACTTCGCCCGCATGCGCATCGGCACGATCGTTCCCACCCAGGTGTTCCAGGCCGGACCGGTGCCGAGCCCCGATCCCCAGTAGACCGCGGCGATCGCAAACACGGCCAACACCGGCATCGAACCCACCCAAGCCGCGACGCATAGCGGCAGGAAGCAGGCTGCCTGACAAACGGCGCAGGCCACCACCCAGCGCCGATGCGATTGCAGCCTGCGAACCGCCGCGGGCGAAACGAGCTGCAGGATCGCCCCGAACAACAGCGGGATGGTCGTGATCAGTCCCGAGGCCACCTGGCCCAATCCGAGCGCCAGCACGAAGGCGGGCAAGTACGTTTCACCCAACCCGACCATCACGCTGAACGATGCGCCGTCGCCGAGGCTGGCACCCAGATCGCGCCGCGTGCGCTCGCTGCGCTCGACCGCAGGCACGCGCAGCGGCCGGTGCTGCCAGACGCGCAGGGCCGGCGCGAGGCATTGCGGAATCGGGGTTGGGAGCTAGCCGAAACATGGGTATGAGGCGGGCAGGATCTCTCGGCGGGGAACTTAAGTATACGTTACGGTCGGGGCTACCGGTACCCGGCGGCGCGGGTGCGGCCTTCGCCGCTCGACCGCAAAAATCGGGCCGCTTATGATGCTGCTGGCAAGAACGTCCCCGCCGCACGGGCATTGGGACACGCGGCCGGGGGCGGATGTTCGCTCATTTGCCCCCCACGGAGCAAGGCCAGTTTTGCGCCGGCAAATACGACCCTTTTTGCGATCAAAAAATGCCCACCGCCCCGCACACCGCCGTCTACATCCTGGCCACACTCGATACCAAGGGGCATGAGGCTGCCTTTGTCCGCGACCGGCTCGCCGCGCTGGGCGTTGCTGCGCGTTTGGTCGACACGGGTTGCCTGGGTGCGCCGCAGGTCGAGCCCGACATCTCGCGCGAAGAGCTCTTCGCCGCTGGCGACGCGCCGCTCGACGAACTGATTGCCGGCGGCGATCGAGGCCGGGCGGTGACCGCAGCCGCCGCAGCCGCAGCCGCGCTTGCCGTCCTGCACCATGTGCAAGGCCGCGTGGGCGGAGTGCTGGCGCTGGGCGGTTCGGCCGGCACCACCATCGGCACCGCCGCCATGCGCGTCTTACCGCTGGGTGTGCCCAAGCTGATGGTCAGCACGCTGGCCTCGGGGCAGGTGCGGCACTACGTGGGCGACAAAGATATCCTCATGCTCAATTCGATCGTCGATATCTCGGGCCTCAATCGGATCAGCCGCCTCGTGCTAGACGAGGCCGCGCGGGCGATGGCCGGCCTGGTGACGTTTGCCGCCGACAATTCCACCGCCGAGCGGCGTCCGCTCGTCGCGGCCACGATGTTCGGCGTGACCACGCCCTGCGTGGAACGCGCCCGGCAAGTGCTGGCCGACGGCGGCTTCGAGGTGCTCGTGTTTCATGCCACGGGCAGCGGCGGGCAGGCGATGGAATCGCTCGTGCGCGACGGACTGATCGCCGGCGTGCTCGACATCACCACCACGGAGCTGGCCGACGAGCTGGTGGGTGGATTTCTTTCGGCCGGGCCGGCGCGTCTAACGGCCGCGGCGCAGTGCGGCGTACCGCAGGTCGTCTCGGTCGGGGCCACGGATATGGTCAACTTCCATGCGCCCGACAGCGTGCCGGAAAAATTTCATGGCCGATTGTTTTACCACCATAATCCGACCGTCACGCTGATGCGGACCTCGCGCGAAGAGAACGCGCTGTTGGGCGCCGAGATCGGCCGCAAGGTGGCCGCCGCGACCGGCCCGGTGAGCATCTTATTTCCGCTGGGGGGCGTGTCGGCGATCGATCGCGCCGGGCAGCCGTTCGATGATCCGGCCGCGCGCCAGGCGCTGCTCGATGCGATTCGGCAGCACCACGGCCAGGTCGAGCTGGTCGAATACGATTGCCACATCAACGATCCGCAGTTCGCCGAAGCCGCCGCGCGAAAGCTCATGGAGCTGATCCGGCAAGCTCGAGCGACGAGCGTGCCGGGCACGAAAAAGAATCCGGAAAAGGGTTCCAGCCAGTAGCCGTTCGCATTACGCACGGATCGCTGGCTCCCACCGCATTGAGCCCTTGGCGATGCCGCCGCCGGGTACCGGCCGAATGCCCCGGCAGGGGTAATGTGGTCGCCCGAAAAGCTGGTTCCAAGGGGGGAATTTCCCGTGTCATGAGCGCCGGCCAAACACCTTCTCCGGCATGATTCCGGCGACACGAACCGGCAGCCCCGGAACAGTCGGGCGAGGAAATGGAAAAATTCGCCAGGCCATTGTCGCAGGGTCGCGACGCGTTGTTATAATCGCAGCGGTTCTTGGGCATGGACCCGTTCCAGGTTCGTTCCACGTGGCGCAAATGGCGGATTGCATTCTGAGGAGCAGCCTAATGAATTCGACCTACAGATCGCGGTTCGGTGTCGGGCGAACGATGCTGCTGCTGGCGACTGCGGCGCTGGTTGCACTTGCCGCGGCGCCGGCGCGGGCCCAGGTGCCGTCTTATCAATACAATTTCGGGCCCGGGGTTCCGGGCGTGAATGATTGGTCAGAATATTGGAACTACCCTGCTCCAGGCCCGGGGAACCCGTACATTGTTGGGAGTCCGAATACCACGCAGGGCCCTGGGGTTCCGAATGGCGGCGGCCAGCTCGGTCTCACTTCGCCCGTGGGCGGTTATTACTACGAGACACTGGCGACCTCGCCCTACATAGGCGCTTTCGGGACCGACAATCCCAATGGCCCGTTCGCCCCTAACATCGCCGAGGCGGGATACAGCGCTTTTGGTGGCAATTACAATTCCAACAACGGTCCTTTCTTGGGCAACTGGGCGCAATCGATCGCGGTTTACATCAACCCGACAGGCGCGGGTTGGGCAAACAATCCAGGTGGAGCGTTCCAGATCGACGGTTCACCGGGTGCGTCGCCCACCGCGAGCAATTCCATTTACAACGACGAGGCGCAGATCAATGTAACCGAGCGCGGATGGCAAGGCCGTTGTGATCAGTACGAATGCGAATAGTGCCGGCGGGGCCACTATCGCTACGATCACGACGCCCGGCTGGTATACGTTCGTCACGGAATTCGAGCAGGGCCCCGGCGGTCCCAACGGTTCGGTTCTGAACAACTTCGGCGTGTTCGATCCCGCTGGCCACCTGATCGGTAACGAGCTCAACCAACTTCCAAATGCCTCGTTCCTGAATCACGAACTCGGCCAGCCCAATTACATTTGGCTCCCGGATTTCGCACCCGGCTCCGGCTCCTCCACGACGTACCAAATTGGCGGAGCCCCGATGTTTGCCAACGGCGTGGTCGGAGTGGCGAACATTCAGGTCGGTCCCGCGTACCCGCTCTTCCCGCTGTACTCGCAGACCCCCGAGCCCGGGAGCCTGGTCCTGCTGGGCCTCGGCATGCTGGGCCTGGGCGCATTGCGCGTGGCGCGTCGGCGGAAGGCCTGATCGTCGAAGCGACTCGATGCGGAAAAAAACGCGAACCCTCGACGTTGTCGACGTCGAGGGTTGTTGTTTTCTTGCCTCAGGCATGACGCGAAAAGGTGGGAAAGTTCCCGGACTCAGCGCTCTTCCGGCTGCGGCTCGCGATCTTGAAGCGCTTTACGGTTCGGGCGATCCGGTTGCTCATTGCCCGGCGAATTGCGATCGCCCGCGTGGCGGCGCTCGGCTCGCAGATCTTCCAGTTGCTCGCGCAGGGCGCTCAATTGTCGTTCGACTTCGCCCAGGTCGCGCTCCAGCCGGCTGTCCAAGTCAGGACGCACACGCGTCGCTCGCAGTGATGGTGCAGGTTGTTTTTCGCCGCGGCTTTCCGCCTTGGCCGCGTCGCCGGGCGATTGCTTCTCACCGCGGCTTTCCTCCTTGGCCGCGTCGCCGGGGGCCAGCTCGACCGTGGCGGTCAGGATCGCGCGGCCCAGCAGCCCCTGTACCGGAGAGCGAACGCTCTCGGGCAGCTTGTCCAGTTCGTCCTCGTTGACGGTCCAGGACTCGTCCCCTTTGTGGACTTCGACCTTGGCCGGAGTGTTGCCCGACTTGGTAATCGTGACGCTCATGTCGTCGCTGAACGCAGGATGCGCGCCGGGCCGGAATGGACCATCCAGCCCTTGCGAAACAGCCGCAGCCGTAGCGGGCCGCCGGCCGCGTGCTCGACCCGGCCGACGATGTCGCTCGCGTCGCGCACTTCTTTCAGTTGCCGCTGCGATTCGTCGCGAACCTCTTCGACGCGGCGGAGGGCATCGGTGAGGGTCCGGCGGGCGAATTCCTTTTCGCGTGCGATAATGATCGTGTCGCCTTCGGCGGGCCGCGTGCCCGGCATGACCGTGATGCTCTGGGTCTTGCCCTGGCGCGTGAACTTCAGCGACAGCGGCTTTTGCTCGGCCGCGTCGACCGCGTCGGCCAGTTCGGATGCCTGCTTGAGCGGCTGACCGTTGAGTTCCAGCAGGATGTCATGCTGTTTCAAACCGGCTTTTGCGGCCGGGCTGTCTGCAATGACTTCGCGAACGTACAGGCCCGTGTCGGCCGGCAGATCGACGTGGGCGGCGGAGTTCGTCCGGCACCTCTGCGACCTGGATTCCCAGCCAATAGCCGGACCGGGCGGCGACTTCGATTCGCGGCCGTCGATCGGCCCCAGGCTGCGGATCGCCCGCTTCGGCGCGTCGCGGCGGCTCTACGGGGCGGCGGAGTGGATCTTGTCCCCAGGAAGTCGACGGGAACACGAACATTGCTGCCAGCGGGATCCAAACAGTTCGGCGCGGCCGGCGATGAGCGATCATCAGGCTCTCCTTGTTCGAGCGGTAATTTTCAAAACACATTCTTGTCCGTCGCATAATCGATCTCCACTTGTTCCACGGGCAGCAGGACTTGGCGGCCGTCGTTCAGATCGATCCGCCAGATTTCCTCGCGCTGCGTGACGACATGACCCGCCTTGCGCCAAGCGTCGAGCGCTTCGTCCGGAACGGCCGACTCATGCCGCTGGAGCCAGCGCGGGTCGATGCTGGCCGCGACGACCAAAGGTAATTCGACGTTCTCATCGTCGTCCGGCCCGGGACCGGACAACGTGAGCCGCACCACCGTATCGCCCAAGTCGGACGGGCCGCCCTGCGACGCAGCCGTCCAGGAGCTCGCTTCGTTTTGGCCGGCAGCCACGCTTCGCGCCGGTCGGGCATCGCCGTGCCCCGGGCCACTGATCGCAGTGGGCTGGACCCTTTCGTGCTGCGCGAGTCGACCGCCGCCATCGTGCCGGGCGGCCGGCGATCGCGAGAGGCCGCACAATAGCCCGGTGAGGAACGCCACGCACACCGCAGCCGCCAAGGCCAGATGTCCGGTGCTGGTGCGGTTCGCGGCGGCCGATTGGGGCTTTGCGTCGCTGCTGCGCCCCGCGACGGCCGAGAGGCCGTCGCTCGTCGTCGAAGGCGCCCGGGCGGCCGAGTGCCAATCGACCAACTCGCACCGCAGCGCCTGTGCTTCGACGAAAGCCAGAGCGCAGCGCCGCCAGGCGCCCGGTTCGTCGTCGAGCGCGGCCAGCAGTGCGCTGTTCGGCCGGACTGAGCTCGCCGTCGGCCAGTCGGTCGAAAATGCGCGAGTCCGCGCGACGCAGTTCTTCCAGCACGCGATTCATGGTTGCACCTCGGCCACTTGCAGGTCGGCCAGTTGTTGACGGAGCCGCTCGCGGGCGCGGTGCAGTCGGGCTTCGACCGCACTGTGGCTGACGCCCAAGTGCGCGGCCAACTCGGCGTAGCTCCAATCCTCGTTGTATTTGAGCAACAATAACTCGGCGTCGCGCGCTCAGCCGCAAAATCGCCCGGCGAACCAGGCTGCGGCGTTCGTCGGCCAGCAGCCAATCCAACGGTTCCAACAGCCGAACGTCGTGCTCGGTGGGTGCGGTGCGGTTGGCGAAATGTTCGGTCAATCTGCGGCGGCGACCCAGCCGGCGGCGATACAGCAGCGATTGCGCCACGGCCAGCCGATACAGCCAAGGGGCCACTTTCTGCGGATCGGCCAGCGGCGCTTGCTGCCGCACGGCCGCCAGCGCCACCTCTTGCATCACTTCGTCAACGGCTCCCGGCTCTCCCAGGCGCCAGCACCACCGACCGCAACCAGCGGTCGTGCCGGCCAAACTCGCTTTGCCAGTCAATCTTGGTCATACCGGACCGCGCTCAACCGGACCGAAATGTCGGGGGCCGCAAGAATAGTTGCCGCCCAGGGGTTTCTCTTGCGAAAAAAACCGGCCCCCGCGCCGAAAACGACAAAATCGCTTGCCGGCCCCGCTCTTGGCAGAGGCAAACCACGGCCCGCCCTAGGATTCGGCCATGGCCAATCGCTCGGAGATCGGCGGATGGCTGTGAAACAGAAAGACCTCCAGCGGATGGGGTGACGGGTCGTCCTTGTTGAGCCGCGCCAGCTTCTGAAATGCCGAAATATAGGCGGCCCGCAGCCCGGTCCGCGAAAGCGCGTAGCGATCGCATTGCCGCTCGTAGCGCCGGCTGACGGCATTCTGCAGCGGCTCGAGTAGCAGCGCAAACAGGGTGAGCACCAGCATCACAAAGGGCAGTGTGTAAACAGGCAATCGGTGCGCCGAATCGATCGTCGGATCGACGTGCCGCGCCCAGGCCATCACCAGCCGATCGACGAGCCAGAATCCGATCGTGCTGTAGATCGCGCCCACCACGATCATCTTGCGTATGTGGCGGAACACATGATGGCCGATCTCGTGGGCGAAAATGACTTCGATCTCGTCGGGCGTGAAGCGATCCAGCAGCGTGTCGCCCATCAGCACCCGGCGAGTGCGGCCCAGACCCGTGAGCATGGCATTTGCCTTGACCGTGTCGGCGCTCAAGTCGAAGCGATAAACGCCTTCGATCGACAGGCCGGTGCCGGCCGCCAGGCGCGACATCCGCTGGGCCAATTCGGGAGTGTCGACCCGCTCGATCTTGTAGAACAGCGGCATGATCAGCACCGGCACCAATTGGCCGGCCAGCACGCTGACCACAAAAAACAATGCGGCCGCCAGCAGCCACCACCAATCGCCGGCAAGCCAGATCACCCAATAGAGCCCGACAAACAGCAAGCCGCCGAACGCCAGAGCCAGAGCGTTCACCTTGGCGTAGCGCAGCAGCCAGCCGGCGAGCGACAACCGGCTGAGCCCAAAGCGATGTTCCAGTCGGTAGCCGGAATAATGCGAGAGCGGAAACGAAACGGCCATGTGCAGCAGCGTGGTGATGCCGAACAGCAACAACAACTGCACGGTCTGGCTGCGGCTGAAGGTTGCCAACCAGGCGGTGATTGGCCGGGCCAGCACCAGCGCCATGACGGCCAGGAAGGCCACGTCCAGCAATTTGTCGATCAAACTGCACACCAACTGCCGTTGGCCATACTGCCTGGCTTCGGCCAGTTCGCCGGCGGTCTGCTGGCCGGCCGGCAAATCGCCGGAGTCGGCCGGCGGCGCCGAGCTGCGCCGGCAGAGGATGCTCCGTCGGACGAATCGGGCTGGCTCGGAATGTCGCTAGTCAAGGGAGGTCACTCCAGGGCATCGAACGATCGCCGGAAGGCACTGGGAGCGGCCGCTCGGCTACTCAGATTTTTTCGGCGCTGCATAGCCCTCGCGCGGTTCGCCATCGTCGGCCAATTTGTCGCAGGCCCAGAGCAGTCCGCTGGCCAAAAGTTGATGGTAGTCGCTCTGGGCGGCCGTTTTCATGTCGTGGCCCAGGGTCGTGGCGAAGACGCGGCCCTTGCCGTAGGTGTGAAACCAGCAGACGACGCTTTCGCGTTTTTCTTCCCCGTCGGCCATCAGCAGCGGATGCGAGTCGTCGGCCATTTTGATGGTTTGATAGAGCTCGTCGCCGGCCGTGGTCCAGCGGTCCGGAAATTTCTTCATGATCGGGTGTTCGGCGTCGAACTTGGTGGTGGAAAACCCGCGGTAGGCGTCGTGTTTGCGCGTGCGCTGTCCGCAACAATCGGTCCAGGCATCGGAGGGTCGGAACGAGTGCATCGAGCAATGCACCAGCACGGTCGGCTTGCCCGAGCGGGTGATATTGAGCAGGTGCTCGATCACTGCGGGATCCGCTTCGTCGTAGCACATGTTGTAAACGAGGACGTCGGCCCCCTCGCCCAGCTTCTTGTCCGAGAGCGTGTCGAGTCCGAAGCGGATGTCCCATTCGACGTGCGGCGTGCTGGCTGATGCCCTCGGTGACGACCGGCGCCAGGGCTTTGTAATCGTGCCATCCGCCGCCCGTGATGTAGCGGGCCTTGATGGCGTCGGCCGCCGAAAGCCAGTCCGCAGCGAGCAAACTGGCGGCGAGCGAGACAAGCAGGGTCAACTGTCGGATCATGGCGACCTCTCCAAGTTCGTGATGGGCGGAATCCTTGGCTTCATTTCCGTATAACCGGCTGGCCGAGTCAAGTTCCTGCCCCGCGGCCGAGTCCGGCGAGCGGGCCGTCCGGGCCCCGGTCGATGCGGCCGAGAGATTCGCAAAATGGAAACCCGGCGTCGAAATCGGCGGCATGCTATCATCCAAGCCTGGGTCCGGGTGGAAAATGGGTTTGGCCGCGGGAGTCGGGACCTCATGCGAAATCGACCTGGAACGAGCGAGCGAGCCCGAGCGGCGGCAATCGGGGTTTCACGGCTCTATCGCCGGTTCAGAGGCTTTTCTTTTCCTCTGGGTCGGGCTGCTGGTGGGCTGGCGTCGGGATGGCTGTGCGGCCATTTGCTGCTGGCGGTCGCCTTTGCCCAAGAGACGCAAGAGCCGTCGGCGCCGCCGATCGATCCGGCCCGGCGCACCCCGACCGTGCGGCTGATCGAGCGCTGCCTGCCGTCGGTGGTGGCGATTCGGGCGTTCTCGTCGACCGACAAGCCGAATGAAGAACGGATCAACCTCGGCAGTGGCGCGATCATCCACCCGGCCGGTTATATCATCACCAATTTTCACATCTTGAACGGAGCCAAGCGGGGCGAGGCGGCGCTGCCCGGCGGCGGTGTTTATCCCTATAGTTTGATCGCCGGCTTCGCTCACGAAGACCTGGGCTGGTAAGAATCAAGAGCGACGCTGCTCAGCCGGCGTTGCCCTTGGGTCGCAGCCATGACCTGCTGTTGGGCGAGCCGGTGATCGCCATCGGCAGCCCGGCGGGACTTGTCAGCACCGTGTCGGAGGGAGTCGTGAGCGGCTTGAGGCGTTCGACTTCCACCGAGCAGGCGTTCTTGCCGACGATGATCCAGACCAGTGCCGCGATCAGCGGCGGCAGTTCGGGCGGGCCGCTGATCAACGCGCTAGGCGAGTTGATCGGTGTCATCACGTCGCGCAAGGCTGACGCCGAAAACATCGGCTTCGCCATCGCCATCGATCGGCTGCGCGAGGTCCTGCCGGCGATGCTCGCCGCCGAGCAGCGCTTTGGTTTTCAGTTGGGGTTGACGGTCGACATGCTCGGCCCGGCCGCCAAAGTGCTGGCCGTCCTGCCCGATTCGCCCGCGGCGGCAGCCGGAATCGAGCCCGGCGACGTAATCCAGCGGATCGACGAAGCCACGATCGCAGACGGTGTCGCGTTTCACCTCGCTCTGGTCGACCGTCAGATAGGGCAAAAGCTTTCGCTCGCCACCCGCCGCGGGCAGGAGTCGCGCACTGTGGACTGCGTGCTGGTCGAATTGCCGTTGGCCAGGCCGGTTGTCGACCAGGGACTCGAACCGGGATTGAACTTTGCGGCCTGGCAAGGCACCTGGCAGCAGTTGCCCGATCTCAGCCAGGTCAAGCCGGGGGAGACCGGCAAAGCCGAGCAGCCGGTCGCGGGCGTTTATAAATCGCACCCCGACAATTTCGCGCTCGAGTTTACCGGGCTGTTGAAAGTACCGAGTGACGGGCTTTATACGTTCCACACCCGCAGCGACGACGGCAGCCGGCTGCACGTCGACGATCGGCTCGTGGTCAACAACGACGGAACGCATCCGCCGCGCGAGTCGGCGGGAGTGGTTCGGCTGTTGGCCGGCCTTCACCCGATCAAGGTGCAATTCTTCGAAACGACCGGCGACGAATTGCTGCAAGTCTCGTACGAAGGGCCGGGCGTCAGCAAGCAGGAAATTCCCGCGGCCGCGTACTTTCGCCCGGCACCGCCGAAATGACGCGAGTCGTCGATCGAATTGCCTCGATGTGGCAGATTGCCAGTCGCCACCAGTGGCCGGTCAGGACCGCATCGCGGTGATATTGCCAGAGCCGCGCGGCACCGGGCGCCGTGGCCAACCCAAGCGCCACGAGCACCAGCGGCAAGTTCAGCAGCAACCGAGATCGACCGGCGATGCGGCCGCCGTGGGCGGCAATTTCCGACACTCTCATCGTAAGACTCCTTTCTCAAGACCCGAGTGGTGCAGCGCAGAACGCCGGCCGCAGGCGAATTGCCGGCAGCGGTGAAATACACGTTTTGTGCCAACGCCGGGGCAAATCCATAAGCCTTGAATGGCGAGCCACTTGGCGCACGGCCGCTTCGACCTGCGGCTGCCGACGCCCGCGGCAACTCCATCAGCCGCTGTCGGCATGACCTGCACCGAATGTATGCTGGGGGCTGCCAGCAGGTCCTGTTGGCTTCTTCGGAGTGCGCCGCGATGCCGCTATTTACGCCCGCCGATCGACGCCTGGCCCAAGCCCTGTCGGACGTCTGCCGCATTGCAATCCGTTCTTGCCCGAGCGGATCGATCACGAGCGAACCGCGCTCGGCTCGGCCTTCGACCCGCGGCACGCGGGTTGGAACATCGAGGCCGACACCGAGGACGACAATCCCAACCTGACGAAGCTGATCGCCGCCGCCGAGCAGTTGATTGCGTCGGGCCGCGGTGCGTTTCGACCGAGCGGGCGACATCGCGGCCGAAGAGCTGGCCCTGTACGACGACGTGGTGATGTTCGTGCTCTATCACCAGTTTCGGCACGGATTGGACCGGGCGATCGGCGAGGCGTTGGCCCGAGCTGGCTCGTCGGCGCGGTCGAGGCCTACGGACCGCTGGTCGATTACGCGCGGCCGCTCTTGGTGCTCAAGAGCCGAACATTGCCCATGTGGGACCAGTTGGGGCACGTGTTCGCGGGGTTTTTCCAAATCCGCCGCGCGTTTCAGAACATTTTCCATTTCATCATCGGCCGCTCACGGCCGGCGGCGCAATTGCGCTCGGCCGTTTGGGAATCGATCTTTACGCACAACATGCGCCGCTACCGCCGCGTGCTGTTCGACCGCATGGCCGACTACACGACACTGATCACCGGGCCTTCCGGAACCGGCAAGGAATTGGTCGCCCAGGCGGTGGGAATGTCGCGTTACATTCCTTTCGATCCGCTCGCGCGCCGCTTCCGCGCCGATTTCGCCGGTTCGTTCTTCCCGCTCAACCTCTCGGCGCTCAGCCCCACGCTGATCGAGTCGGAACTATTCGGGCACAAGCACGGCGCGTTCACCGGGGCGGTGAGCGACCGCAGCGGCTGGCTCGAGGTCTGCCCCGCGTCGGGCACCGTATTTCTCGATGAAATCGGCGAGCTTGATCCGGCGATCCAGGTGAAACTATTGCGCGTGCTGCAAAGCCGGGCCTTCAGCCGATTGGGCGAAACCGACGTGCGGCTGTTCGCGGGCAAGATCATTGCCGCCACGAACCGCAACCTGGCCGAGCAAATGCACACGCGACACTTTCGCGAAGACCTCTATTACCGCCTCTGCAGCGACATGATCGAAGTGCCGACGCTGCGCGAGCGGCTGGCCGACGACCCGGCCGAGTTGGAAAGCCTGGTGATCCACATTGCCCGGCGGATCGTCGGCGACGAAGCGGACTCGCTGGCGGCCGAG
Source organism: uncultured Planctomycetia bacterium (assembly GCA_963699445.1). Classification (GTDB taxonomy): domain Bacteria; phylum Planctomycetota; class Planctomycetia; order Pirellulales; family PALSA-1355; genus CAWCAX01. The sequence goes on along the minus strand of CAVOTX010000002.1, from coordinate 148,439 downwards.
GTTCGCGCCTGGATCGATCTGCACTTGGGCGCCGACTACGCCTGGCCGGGCAACGTGCGCGAACTGGAGCAATGCGTGCGCAACGTGCTGATTCGCAAGCATTATGCGCCGCCGCGCCGGCCGGCCGAGCGATCCGACGGGCAGCCGGCCGGCTATCCGGGCGGGGTGCCGGACGGAGCGCCGGACGGGGCAGCCGCTGAATTGCTGGCCGGTGTGTCGGCAGGCAGCCTGACGGCCGACGACTTGCTGCGCCGATATATCACGCTCGTGTACCGGCAGACGGGCAGTTTCGATGCGACGGCGCGACGGCTGGGAATCGATTGGCGCACCGTGAAGGCCAAGATCGACCCGCGGTTGCTTGCGCGCGAGAGCGATGCGAGCGCTTGACGCCCTGCGGCATGCGGCGATGATAGGGTCTGGGTCGGTTCGGCCGGCGACGCATAGCCGCAGGCTGCCATCCGAATCGAGCTGTCTGTGCCCACGCTTTTTTGAGCCTCCATGTCCGACGATTCGATCGCGATTGTGCCGCTGACTTCGCCGCTGGCGGCCACGATGCGCCCGCCCGGCTCGAAGAGCATCACCAACCGCGCCTGGTCTGCGCGGCGCTGGCCGATGGCACGAGCACGCTCACCGGAGGCGCTCGATAGCGAAGACACGCAAGTCATGATCGCCGGCTTGGGCCAGCTCGGCATTTCGATCGCAGCGGGCCGGCGCGTGAGACGATTGCGGATCGGCGGATGCGGCGGGCGACTGCCGGCCAGCGCAGGCCGATTTGTTCGTGGCCAATAGCGGCACGACCGTCCGTTTTCTGACGGCCCTGGTAGCGCTCGGCCGCGGCCGATACCGGCTCGACGGCACGCCGCGGATGCGCGAGCGGCCGATCGGCGATCTGCTCGACTCGCTGGCCCAATTGGGCGTCGACGCGCGGAGCGAATCCGGAACCGGATGCCCGCCGGTGGTCATCGAGGCGGCCGGCTTGCCGGGGCGGGCGGCGACGATTCGCGGGGACGTGTCGAGCCAGTTCTTGAGCGGGCTTTTGATGGCGGCGCCTTATGCTCGCGGGCCGCTCGAACTGACGATCGCCGGACCGCTCGTATCGCAGCCCTACGTTCAGATGACGCTGGCCGTGATGCAGGCGTTCGGAGTGACCCTCGACGCCGCCGATCTTGCCCGTTTTCAGGTGCCGGCTCCGGTGTGTTATCGCGGCTGCGACTACGAGATCGAGCCCGATGCGTCGGCGGCCAGCTACTTTTGGGCGTCGGCGGCGATTGCCGGCGGCCAAGTGACGGTTCGCGGTTTGTCCCGCGGCAGTTTGCAAGGGGACGTCGCTTTTTGCGATTGCCTGGAGCAAATGGGCTGTCGCGTCGCGTACGACAGCCGGAGCACGACGGTCAACGGCGCCGCCGAACTGCGCGGAATCGACGTCGACATGAACGCTATCAGTGACACGGTCCAAACGTTGTCGGCCGTGGCGCTGTTTGCGCGGGGAACGACGCGGATTCGCAATGTGGCCCACATTCGCCACAAAGAAACCGACCGCATCGGGGCCTTGGCGACCGAATTGCGAAAATTCGGCGCCTGCGTGGAAGAGCACGCCGATGGGCTCTCGATTTCGCCAGCCGCGTTGCACGGCGCGAGGATCGACACCTACAACGACCATCGCATGGCGATGAGCCTGGCGCTGGTCGGCCTGCGCGTGCCCGGCGTGGTCATCAACGATCCGGGCTGCACGGCCAAGACGTATCCGCGCTACTTCCATGATCTGGCAGCGCTCGGCGGTTAGCGCGCTTTGAACTTTAAGAGGCGCCCGGCGATCGCCCGCTCCTCGATCAGCCTATTGAAAAATGCCTCGTGGCTTTTTCCAACCTCGCCGAGCTCAGGGCAAAGCCCTTCGCGGGTCGCAGAATGACAACTTGCGTTGTTCTTTTGGCATCGCAACCCTGCGATGACGCAGCCTGTTGAATTCCAACAGGCTGCTCGACCGCCGCTGCGACTACTGCGCCAGCGGCCTTGGTTGGCTGGCCGTCTCGAGCAATTCTTCCGCACGGCGCAACAGCGCGATGCCCGATTGCGAAGGGGGATAAGCTGCGCTCGCCGGATCGCAGGCCTCGAACCGGGCGCGGCAATGTTGACAGACGACTTGCTTGCCCAGGTATTCGACGCGCACGTGCAGACTGCGTCCGCAGGTCGGGCATTCTTGAACGTAATAGGTGGACCTGGACATGGGGGCGGCACCTCCTGCGATACCCGATTGGCCCGTCGCTCGAATGAACTCGCGTTATGGTACGGGATCGGTGCGAAAAATTCAACTAATTACAAACTCGACAGGTTCTTCGCTTCGTGAAAAAAATCACGAGATAGCGCGCCGGTTTAATCCATCCCAAGTATCAGAAATACTTCTGAGCCGAAGCATACTTGGTAGCTAGCATATCGCTCGAATGACGTATTCTTGCCATAGAGGGAGGTTCCCGCTCGACCGTTGCCGGGCAGCGGTCCGATGAGGTGACTACCAGGACGCTGCGTGCGGGCCTTGGGTTCGCGATTTGGCATTGCTGCATTTTCGCTCGAGATTCGTGAGGTTGTCATGTGCCGTTCGGCTTATTTGCTGGCATTTTCTTGCGTCCTGACGATTGCGACGTTGGTCCCGGCGGCCGAAACGAAAAAGACCGAGAAGAAGTCTGCGGCCGAATTGCCGAAATGGGATCAACTGGAACGCGCTGCCAGTGCGGCGCTGCGCAGCCGGGAGGACTATCACCCCGGAGATATCCTGGCCCGCAGCGAAGCTCAAGCCTGCTTTGCCAAGTTGGCCGCGCTGGGCTGGGAGCCGGCCGAGGCGCAGGAGTTGGCGGCCGCGGTGCCCGGGGACGACGAATTCATCGTCAAGCGTTTGCGCGGCAAGAACAACAAGGACGGACAACGCTTCATGCGGCACGTCGCGAAGTACCCCGAGGGTTACGATCGCTTGGATCGCATGATTCGGCTGCCGCGCGGTGAAACGATCACGGCCGACCTGATCCACAATCCGGGCGGCTATCAGATGGTCGAGTACCTGGCCACGGCTCAGGGGGGCATCGAGATGGGAAAGATGCTTTCGGAGACTCCCAAGGGCAAAAACTTCAACCAGCCGACCGGCCGAATCTACACAGCCGAGCAGTTGATCGCACGGCTCAAGAAGAGCTACGCAAGCGATGCCGCGCAGGCTGCGCCGGGGCGATAATCCTCGGTTTGTCGGGCATCTGTGGCATGCCTTGAGACGTCGCGCCGGGATTTGCCAGCTGGGTCGAACAGAAACCGCCTGATGGCGCTGTCGACCCGGGCGGCGAGCCGCTCCCCAGCAGCGGGTCGAGTCCGATCCGGCACTTTGCCCTGTCGCCAGCGAAAAAACGAACGCTAGCAAGACTTTTGCTGGGCAAGGCACTATAATTTGCTGCGACAAGCACGTAACCTGCGCCGCTCTCTCGTCGGGTATGATTAGCGCTGCGGTTGGTTCTTGCAATGCGGCAATTACGGGACCGAGAGGCATGGGCGGTCGTCTTTATAACAGCGTGGTCGTCGTCTTCTGGATGGCGACCATGAGCTGGCTGCTGATCGACAAGGTCTGGCCGACCTTGCGCGTGGGAGAACCGCCGAATTACAGCAGCATGCTGCGGCGCGATGCGGCTGATCCGCCTGTCTGCTGGGCCATCCAATGGAACGACCGGCCCACCGGCTGGGCCGCCAGTCGGGTCGTTCGCCGAAGCGACGGCATGAGCGAAATGCACAGCCGGGTGTTCATCGGCGAGTTGCCGATCGATCAATTGGCGCCGGGTTGGCTGGGGGCGATCATCAAGCCGGTGCTGCGGCGGCCGGGCCGGCTGGATTTGGATGCACAAAGCAAGCTCGATATCGATCCGCTGGGCCGCCTGGCGAGTTTCGATTCCAGCGTTCGCCTGGCCAGCATTGCCGACGCCGTGCGGATGCAGGGCGTCGTCGATGGCAATCATCTGAAGCTGACCGTGCAATCGGGAGATTTCACCTACAAGACGGAAAAGTATATATCGCCCGAGGCGCTGGTGGGAGACGCGCTGTCGCCCCAGGCATGTTTGCCCGGTCTCCACGTGGGGCAACAGTGGACGATGCCGGTCTATAGCCCGTTTCGTCCACCCAACAGTCCCATGGACATGCTCGAAGCAACGGTCGAGCGGCAGGAGCCGATCGTCTGGAACGGCGAGTCGGTCAGCGCGCTGGTGGTCGTCTATCGCAGCGATGCGGGGACGAGCCTGGTGGGCGAACCGCGCGGCAAGCTGTGGGTGCGCGGCGACGGCCTGGTGCTGCGGCAGGAAGTGGCCATGCTCAATTCGCATCTGGAATTCACCCGCTTGGGCGCGGAACCGGCGCGAGTTGACCCAGGAACTCGATCCGTATAAGTCGAGCGACATTCCCCGGGCCGTCAACAAACGCCTGATGCGGATCGTGCAGAATTAGAGGATGCCAACTTTGCCGAGCCTGATTGCACCGCCGCTGGCCGCCGCCGGCCGGCGGCGTTGCCTGTTTTGGGCCGAGTCTTGCCTCCTGCGCGCTTTGCGCCGGGCTTCGCCGGTATGATCCAGCTTGAAAAACTCACCCGCACTTACGGCTCGACGGTGGCCGTGGCGGGCCTCAGCCTGGAGATTCCCAAAGGCGAGCTATTCGCCTTTCTGGGTCCCAACGGCGCGGGCAAGACCACCACGATCAAAATGATCGTTGGTCTGCTGCGGCCCAGTTCCGGCACGATTCGTCTGTGCGGTTACGACGTGGTGCAGGACAGCCGGCGGGCCAGTCGTCTGCTTGGTTACGTGCCCGACGTGCCGTATCTGTATGACAAGCTGACCGGCCGCGAGTTCATGCAATTCATTGCCGACATGTATGGCTTGGATCCCGAACAAGCGGCGCGGCAGTTGTCTCGCGGGATTGCCGATTTCGAACTGCACGACTTCGTGGATCACCTGACGGAAACCTATTCGCACGGCATGCGGCAGCGGCTGGCGTTCGCGGCGGCACTGCTGCACGAGCCAGCGGTGCTGGTAATCGACGAACCCATGGTCGGGCTCGACCCGCGCAGCGCACGGCTGGTCAAGGACTTGTTGCAGACCAAGGCCCGGGAAGGAATGACGATCTTCATGTCGACCCACCTGTTGACGGTGGCCGAGGAGATTGCCGACCGGGTCGCGATCGTCGACCAGGGGCGGTTGCGGTTCCTGGGCACCATCGCGCAATTGCAACAAGAGCTGTCCTTGCAAAACACGTCGCTCGAACTCTTGTACCTGAGTTTGACGAGCACACCGGGCGAGATTCGCGACCTGGGATCGCCGGGCAGGCAGGCCTCCGTATCGGCCACGGCGCCGGCCGGCGGCGAATTGCCCCAGGCCGCCAGCAAGTTGCCCCAGGCCGACAGCGAGTCGAACACGCGATGAGCACTTGGAGGGAAGTTCTCGAATCGTCCGCCTGCGAGTCGCCGCAGCATCTGGCACGGCCGCTGAGCCATCAAGCCGAAGCCGCGGCGTTCTGGCGAGTCCGCATGCGGATTCTCACGCGCGGGGCACAGCAGGCATTGGCCACCTCGCGGTTGCGGGTGTCGTTGGTAGTGTTCCTGAGCCTGTTCTTTTGGGCCGGTTTGTTCGTGCTGTTTTCCGAGGGATTTCACTTCCTCAGCGTCTCGATCGGCCATGCCGGCACGCATGCGCTGACGGTGCAGGCGATCTACAACGTGTTTTTCGCCTCGTTGATGGTGATGCTCGTGGTGTCGTCGGGCATCATTTTGTACAGCGGTTTGTATTGTTCGGCCGAGGCGGCCTTTCTGCTCACCACGCCGGTGCGGCCCGAGCGGATTGTGCAGCACAAGTTTCAGGAAGCGATCGCATTTTCGAGCTGGGGGTTCTTGCTGCTCGGCACGCCGATGCTGGTGGCCTATGGCGTGCAGGCCGACTGCGCCGTGGCTTTATTTCGTGCTGCTGTTGCCGTTCATGTTCGCCTTCATTTACATTCCCGGCGGAATTGGCGCGATCGTCTGCGTCCTGCTCGTACACCGAATGCCGCGGCTGCGGTTGCAGTGGCTCGTGGGGCTGTCGCTGATCGTCTGCGCGGTGCTCGTCTACGTCGGCTGGAGCCTGCTGACGGGAACCGAAAACAACATCCTCACGCCGCTTTGGTTCCAGGAGATGCTGGCCCGGCTGCAGTTCAGCGAGCACCGCATGTTGCCCAGTTGGTGGCTGAGTTCGGGATTGCTGGAGGCAGCCCGCAGCGACCCCACTTCGTTCGACCGTCCGCCGTGGGCCCAAAGCCTGCTGTTTCTTTCGCTGTTGGTCTCCAATGCGCTGGTCTGCCACCTGCTCACGACCTGGACTGCCGCCCGGCTGTATCGGCCGAGCTACAGCGAGTTGCACACCCAGCGCACGCCGCGGCGGCGGCACGGACAATTCTGGCTGGACAAGCTCGTGCTGCGGGCGATGCCTTTTCTGAGTCCGCAATTACGATTTCTGATTGTCAAGGACCTGCGTGTGTTTCGCCGCGATCCGGTGCAATGGTCGCAGTTTCTGATTTTTTTCGGGCTGCTGACCTTGTACTTTTTCAACATCCGGCGGTTCAGCTACGACGTAACCTACGCCCATTGGGTCAACATGATCAGCTTTCTCAACCTGGCGGTGGTGGGCCTGATCCTGTCGACCTTCACCACCCGATTCATTTTTCCCATGATCAGCCTGGAAGGGCGCCGGTTCTGGATCTTGGGGCTGTTGCCGGTCGATCGCGAATCGATCTTATGGGGCAAATTTCTCTTTGCCGCCGTCGGCTCGAGCATCCCCTGCACGATCCTGATTCTGCTCAGCGACGCGATGCTGCAAATCTCGTGGCTGGTCGTCGCACTGCACCAGGCGATTTGCTTGATTCTCTGCCTGGGGCTCTCGGGCATCGCGGTGGGACTGGGCGCGGCAATGCCCGATCTGCGCGAGCAGAGCCCCTCGAAGATAGCGGCCGGTTTCGGCGGCACGCTCAACCTGGTGATCAGCGCCATCTACATCGTGATCGTGGTGCTGCTCACGGCTTTGCCCTGCCACTTCTACCTGGCCGCTGAGGACACCGACGTGGAATCATTCCGCCGGGTGCTGCTGATCGCCGGCATGCTGATCGCCATCGCGGTGGGGGCCTTGGCAACGCACATCCCCATGCGGATCGGGCTGGCGAGCTTTCGCCGCATGGAAATGTAGGCCCTCGGAGCCGGCGTCGTGCGCCTGGCGTTCTTGATTTCCTTTTTGTTCCGCCCACTTGGCCTGCCCGGCGCTTGGAAAAGGTTACATTGGACGCGGTCCGGCGTTCAACGGAACGGGGAGCGCCGAGCCCGAAAGACGACGCGTATTTCCCGGAATCTGCAACGGATTGATCCATGGCTGCGCGGGTGCTGACGATCAACGGAGGGTCTTCGAGCATCAAGTTCGCCCTCTACGAACCGGCGGCCGCGCCGCGGCGGCTGCTGAGCGGCAGCGTGGACCGGATCGGGCTGGCAGGGCCCACGCTGACAGTGCGCACCCCTGGCGGACAAATCGTCGCCGATCAGGCTGCCAGGGCGCCCGATCATGCGGCCGCCGCGAGGCAATTGATCGACTGGCTGGCGAGCAGCGGTCATCTGGAACTGGTTCAGGCCGTCGGCCACCGGATCGTTCACGGCGGCGCGCGGTATCTCCAGTCGGAGCTCGTCACGCCGGAAATGCTCGTCGAGCTCGAGCGCCTCAGCCCAATCGATCCGGACCATTTGCCGGGCGAGATCGCCCTGATCTCAGCGATCGGTTCGCGGCTGGGACAAGTGCCGCAAGTGGCCTGCTTCGATACGGCGTTCCATCGCGATTTGCCCCGCGTCGCGCAGATCCTGCCGATTCCGCGGCGGTTCGAGGCGGACGGGCTGCGGCGCTATGGGTTTCATGGGCTTTCGTACACGTACCTGATGCAAGCGCTGGCTCGGGTGGCGGGCCCGGCCGAGGCCGGGGGCGCGTGATTCTGGCCCACCTGGGCGCCGGCGCGAGCCTGGCTGCCGTGCGCGACGGCAAGTCCGTCGACACGTCGATGGCTTTCACGCCGACCGCCGGGCTGGTGATGGCAACCCGCTCCGGCGACTTGGACCCCGGACTGCTTGTCTACTTGATGCGCACCGGGCAGCTGGACGCGGACGGGATCGACGAGCTAGTGAATCGCCGCTCGGGACTGCTGGGCATCTCCGAAACCAGTGCCGACGTGCGCGACCTGCTGGCAAGGCAAGTGGGCGATCTTCGAGCGGCCGAGGCCGTGGCGGTCTTCTGCTACCAGGTGAAAAAGTGGATCGGCGCTTACGCTGCGGCACTCGGCGGCTTGGACACTTTGGTATTCGCCGGCGGCATCGGCGAGAACTCCGCCGAAGTCCGGCAGCGAATCTGCGCCGGGCTCGACTTCTTGGGCCTGCGCTTGGACGCCAGCCGCAACGCCGCCGCAGAGGGAGTGATTTCCGTCGCCGGCTCGGTTTGCACAGTGCGGGTCATTCCGACCGACGAAGAATGGGTGATCGTCACGGAGGTGCTTCGGTTGTGCCCCCAGATCGTGCCCCAAATCATGGCCTAACAAGTGTTCCACATACTTGAGGTTTGCCCGCCAAAACTTCTTCGCCGCCAATCGCAGCCGCCAACCGACATCCAGTTGAGCGGAACGGAACCGAATGAATCGGAATCTGCACAACTCTTGAAGGAACCTGTATGCCAGCGCCTCTTTCGCCCGAGCAGCTTCGAACCATGGATGCGTATTCGGCGCGGCAAACTATCTGTCCGTCGGCCAGATCTATCTTTACGACAATCCGCTCTTGAAGCAGCCGCTAGAAGCCCGGCACATCAAACCGCGGTTGCTCGGGCATTGGGGGACGACGCCGGGACAGAATTTCATTTATGTCCATCTCAATCGGATCATCAACCAGTTCGATCTGAAGATGTTCTACGTCTCCGGTCCTGGACACGGCGGGCCGGCACTGGTGGCGAACACCTACTTGGAGGGCACGTACAGCGAGACCTATCCGGACGTCTCGCCCGACGAAACCGGCATGCAACGGCTGTTCCGGCAGTTTTCCTTTCCCGGCGGAATTCCCAGTCACGTTGCACCGGAGACGCCCGGCTCGATTCACGAAGGAGGTGAACTGGGTTACAGCCTGAGCCATGCGTTCGGCGCGGTGTTCGATAACCCGGACCTGATCGTGGCCTGTGTCGTCGGCGACGGCGAAGCCGAAACCGGGCCGTTGGCCACGGCCTGGCACGGCAATAAGTTCCTGAATCCGGCCAACGACGGAGCCGTGCTGCCCATCTTGCACCTCAATGGTTATAAGATCGCCAATCCGACCATCCTGGCCCGCATCTCCCAGGATGAGCTTGAGTCGCTGATGCGCGGTTATGGCTGGACTCCGTACTTCGTCGTCGGCGACGACCCGCCGCGGATGCACCAGTTGATGGCGGAAACGCTCGATCGCGTGGTGTCCGACATCCGGCGAATCCAGGCCGGCGCGCGCGGCGGCGGAGTCACCGCCCGGCCGCAGTGGCCGATGATCGTGCTCAATACTCCCAAAGGCTGGACCGGCCCGAAAGTCGTGGACGGGCATCAGGTCGAGGGAACCTTCCGCGCCCACCAGGTGCCGCTGGATCAGCCGCGACAGAATCCTCAGCATTTACAAATGCTCGACGAGTGGATGCGCAGCTATCGACCGCAGGAGCTGTTCGACGATCAAGGCCGGTTGCGCGGCGAGTTGGCCGCATTGGCGCCGCGGGGCGATCGGCGCATGGCGCGAACGTGAGCACCAACGGCGGCCTGCTGGTCAAGCCGTTGCGGTTGCCCGACTTTGCGGCCTACGGCGTCGAGGTGCCGCAGCCGGGCGCCGTGGATGCCGAGGATGTGCGCGTGCTGGGCACCTGGTTGCGCGATGTGATTCGCGAGAATCCGGCAAACTTCCGCTTGTTCGGCCCGGACGAAACGATGTCCAACCGGCTGGGCGCGGTCTTCGAGGCCACCGACCGGCAGTGGACGGCCGAAATCATTCCCGGCGACGACAAGCTGGCCCCCGCCGGGCGCGTGGTCGAAGTGCTCAGCGAGCATCAATGCGAGGGCTGGCTCGAGGGATATCTGCTTACCGGCCGGCACGGCTTGTTCAATTGCTACGAGGCGTTCATTCACATCATCGATTCGATGTTCAACCAACACGCCAAGTGGCTCAAGGTGACACGCGACATTCCCTGGCGGCGCCCGATCGCCTCGCTCAACATCCTGCTGGCGTCGCACGTTTGGCGGCAGGACCACAACGGTTTCACGCACCAGGACCCGGGCTTCATCGATCACGTCGTCAACAAGAAGGCCGAGATCGTCCGCGTTTATCTGCCGCCCGACGCCAACTGCCTGCTGTCGGTGGCCGACCACTGCCTGCGGAGCCGGCATTACGTCAACGTGATCGTGGCCGGCAAGCATCCGGCGCCGCAGTGGCTCTCGATGGACGAGGCGATCCAACACTGCACGGCCGGCATCGGCATGTGGGAATGGGCCTCGAACGATCAGGACGGCGGTCCCGACGTCGTGATGGCTGCCGCTGGCGACGTGCCGACCCTGGAAACACTGGCCGCGGTCAAGCTGCTGCGGCAGGAACTGCCGGACCTGAAGATCCGGATGGTCAACGTCGTCGACCTGATGAAACTCCAGCCTTCGACCGAACATCCGCACGGCCTCACCGATCGCGACTTCGACCTGCTGTTCACGCGCGACAAGCCGGTCATCTTCGCCTATCACGGTTATCCCTGGCTGATCCATCGGCTGACGTACCGCCGCACGAACCACGACAACATGCACGTCCGCGGTTACAAGGAGGAGGGAACAATCACCACGCCGTTCGACATGGCGGTGCTGAACGACTTGGACCGGTTTCATCTGGTCTCGGACGTGATGGATCGGCTGCCGCAACTGGGCAGCCGAGCCGCGCACATCAAACAGGCCTGCCGCGACAAGCTGATCACGCATCGGCAGTACATTCGCCAGCACGGCGAGGATATGCCCGAAATCTTGGAGTGGCGCTGGGCGCCCTGAGCGGCACTGCCACCAGTCCGGGCCGGCCAGGGGGCACTTCACCGCGGTGGACGGGCGACCCTGGCGATTCGGCGCTGCCTAGGCTGTTGCCGCAGTTGAAACGCCCGGTTCATGAGTCGCCCGGTTTCCATGCGTGCTTGTTGATGGGACGCTGCCGAGTCTCAAACACGCTGGGGACAAGACCCGTACGTTCGCTTGTCCTGGCACCAATTTGGCGGCTGCCACGGCGCGAGGGGCTTGGAATCAGGCCGGGCGGCCCGCGGCGCAGCTTCCTGGGCCGAACTTCTTGGCTGATCGTTACAGCTTCGCACACTCGGCACTGGCCGGCCCCTGTTCGACTGCGGCAGTAAGTCCGCTGTAACCGATACAAGACTAGCAGCCCTGCCGCGCAAGCATTTTTTCCCCCAGCGCACCCGCGCCTGGCGAGAAACTATTGCCAGCGCACTGTCCCGCCGTGACGCGTGCTTCGTGAGGTTTCCTGCCATGTCGTTTGGAAGATGCCTTTCCCCGCTGCTATTTCTCGTCGGCGTACAAGTGGCCTGGGCCGTAACGCCTAGCGCTTCGATCTCGCCGGCGCGGGTGCTGGACGCCGGGCGCGGCCAGCAGTCCGTCAAGCCGTCGGTGATTACCGCGGTGGCCCTGGTGCCCGGCGGCAAGTGGATTGCCAGCGGCGGCGACGACCACCTGGTGCGGATTTGGAATTCCGAGTCAGGCGAGCTGCTTCACACCCTGAAGGGACATGCCGACTGGGTGCGGAGCGTAAAATTCAGTCCCGACCGAACGCGACTGCTTTCGGCAGGCGACGACCACCGGCTGATTGAATGGAGCGTCGCCGACGGCAAGCAGTTGCGCGTGCTGGCGGAGCACGGCGAGCCGATCTACAGTGTCGCGTACAGCGCCGACGGACAACTGATTGCGGCGGTTGGTTTCGAGTCGGGCGTACGGATCTACAACTCTGCCACAGGCAAGCTGGCCCACGAACTCGACGGTCCGTCGAAGGATCTGCGATCGGTGGAGTTCTCGGCGGACGGCGTGCACGTGGCGGCGGCCGGCCGCAGCGGCCAGATCTGTGTCTGGCGAACGAGCGATTGGAAAACCGCGCTCGAGATTCCGGCCGATCCGCTGCGGATCCGCTGCCTGGCTTATTCGCCCGACGGCAAGAAATTGGCCGCGGCGGGAGACGGCCGCAACGTGGGCGTTTGGGATGCCCAGACCGGCAAACAGTTATCCAGGCTCGTCTGCAAGCCTGCCAAGGTCATGTCGCTGGTTTTCTGCGGTGACGACGTGCTGGCCACCGGCGGCAGCGACAACGTGATCCGGATTTGGGATCTGAGCGCCCGGCCGAACGCTGGCAGTTGGTCGGCCACAACGGCTCGGTCGCCGCGCTGGCCTGCGACCCGGCGAGCGGAGTCTTGGTGTCGGGCAGCTTCGACACGACGGTCCGCTTTTGGAAATTCGACGCCAGCGAGTCGGCGCCGGAGACAGCGGTTCGCGCACCCAAGAGGCTGGGCGTGAAATAACGCCGCGCTCGCCCGTGGGCGCGGACAAGTCCGATATGCGATCTGCGGCAAGGGGCGGCTGGAGCCGCATTGCCCGAGCGTACGCCAAGGCAGGTTCGTCAACGACAGGGAGGTCGTCCGTGCGACTACTGCGCAATCTCACCCGATTCGGTCAGCGGTTGCTGAAAATCCATCGTCTCGATGATCCTCATGCGACCGTCAGCGGGTTGCGAATCTGCCGGGTCGAGCAGTTCGAGCCACGGATGCTGATGACGGGCGACACCGCGCCCATCCATGTCGGCATTACGGAATTGGACCCGAACTCGAGCAGCAAGTCGCAGCCCAATGTCTTTCAGGTCACGTTCCAAGGCGGCGGAGCGGGCACGCAACTGACGCAATTGGAGATCGACGGCAGCAAGTCGGGCGGCGGCCCCTTGGCAGTCAACGACGTGATCTTCAACACTGCCAGCGGTGGAGTCGGCTCGCTGACGCCGCAGCCATTTGCCGTCGTGTCGGACCAAGGGTTCCAGGTCACCAGTGCGCAAGTCCTCAACGATTCTTCGCTGTTGACCATCAATCTGTCGGGGTTTACGGCGGGCGACACGCTGATCTTCTCGATCGGCGCCGTGCAGGTGGCCTCGATCAATCCGGTGACCAGCGCGCTGCAGCTCAATCCCATCGTTACCGGCGCCGAGTTCCAGGGAACGCAGTTCGACGCGACGTTCGTAGCCACGGGCTATTCGAGCGCCGAGGTATCGACGACGTTCTTGGACCAGTACGACGCCAGTTTTGCCGCCGCGAACCAGCAGAGCGGCACGACGCTGAATCTGCCCCCCGATCAATACAGCACGACACAAAACCTGTCGGCCTACAGCGCCGGCGCCGTCGAGGTCGTCACGCAGCCGCCGCTGCCGCGCGATCTCAAGGGCGTGGTCTTCGAAGACCATAACCTCGACAATCAGCAGGAAACCGGAGATGAAGGAATCGCGGGCGTTCAGCTCAGCCTGTGGCAATATAACGGCACAACGTACGTCAACACGGGCAAGACCGCAGTCACCGACGCCAATGGAAACTACGATTTTCCCAGCCTGCTCCCCGGCACTTATCAGGTCGTGAAAACGAACCCACCGGGTTACCTGGGCGTCGGCGCCACCGCCGGCACCATCGACGGCGGCGGCGATGGCACGGTGTTGTCGCCCGACGTGATTAGCGGGATCGTACTCCAGGATGGCGGCTGCAATTGCAACTGCGTGAACAACAATTTCGCCCTCACGCTGCCAGCATCACTTTCGGGGTACGTGTACCAAGACGTGAACGACGACGGACAGCGCGAACCCGGCGAGCCGGGCATCGGCGGCGTGACGCTGTCGATCGTGCCGATTAGCGTCGTCGGCACGCCACCCACGGCACCGATCCAGGTCGTCACGGCACCCGATGGGTCGTATTCCGTCAGCGGGCTCAATCCGGGTACGTGGGAAGTCGACGAAGTGACACAACCGGCCGGCTATCTCGACGGCGTCGACCGGGCTGGAACCGCCGGCGGCCTGGCGATCAATCCCGGCGACAAGATCACGAATATTTCCTTAGGCGACGGCCAATCGGGACAGGAATACGACTTCGGCAAGCTGTTGCCCAACTCGATCAGCGGCCAGGTGTTGATCAGCAACACGCTGGACTGCACCCAGGATCCCGATCCCACGCCGCTGGCCAACGTGACGGTCGACTTGCTCAACTCCAGCAACCAGATCATTGCCACCACCACGACCGACAGCCAGGGAAATTACCAGTTCACGGCCCTGCCGCCGGGAACGTACAGCGTCGAGGACGTGCAGCCGGTTGGCTACATCCCCGGTTGCAGCATCGCGGGCACCGCGGGCGGAACCTCAATCAATCACAATCTGATCTCATCGGTCACGCTGGTCTCCGGCATCCACGGCCTGAACTACGACTTCTACGTGCATCCGTATTCGACCTCAGCGGGTCGGTGCATGTCGACACCAACGGAAACGGCCAGAACAACACCAGCGACCCGCCGCTGGCCGGCGTGACCATTCAGTTGCTCGATTCCGGCGGCAACATCCTGCAAACAACCCAGACCGATGCCAACGGCAATTACTCGTTCGGCACGTTAACCCCGGGCACATACGGCATCCGCGAGTTGCAGCCGGGCGGTTATTACTTCGAAGTGGCTTATCCGGGTTCGGTCGGCGGCACGGCAGCCGACACGCACGATATCGACCAGGTTGCCCTGCCAATAGCTACCAATGCCCAGCAATACAATTTCTTCGTCGTGCCGCCCGACACGCTGGCCGGATCGGTTCACGTCGACACCAGCGGCAACGGCCAGAACGATACGAGCGACCCGCCCCTGGCCGGCGTGACCATCCAGTTGCTCGATTCCGGCGGCAACGTCGTGCAGACGACTCAGACCGACTCGAGCGGCAATTACTCGTTCGGCCAATTGGCGCCCGGCAGCTATAGCCTGCGCGAGTTGCAGCCGGGCGGTTACTATTTCGAAGCCGCCTTCCCGGGCTCGATCGGCGGCACCGCCCCGGATAGCCACGATATCGATCAAATCCCCTTGGCCTTGGCGACCCATGCCCAGCAATACAATTTCTTCGTCGTGCCGCCCGACACTTTGGCCGGATCGGTTCACGTCGACACCAGCGCCAACGGGTTGAACGATACCAGCGACCCACCCCTGGCCGGCGTGACCATCCAGTTGCTCGATTCTGGCGGCAACGTCGTGCAGACGACCCAGACCGACTCGAGCGGCAATTACTCGTTCGGCCAATTGGCGCCCGGCAGCTATAGCTTGCGCGAGTTGCAGCCGGGCGGTTACTATTTCGAAGTCGCTTTCCCGGGCTCGATCGGCGGCACCGCCGCGGATAACCACGATATCGATCAAATCCCCTTGGCCTTGGCAACCAATGCCCAGCAGTACAACTTCTTTGTCGTGCCGCCGGCGAGCATCGCGGGTTATGCCTACTACGACAAGAACGACGACGGCAAATTCGACAGCGGTGACAACGGCATCGCTGGCGTGACGGTCCAATTGACCAACGCGGCCGGTCAACCGACCGGCACAACGGCCGTGACCGACGCCAACGGATATTATCAGTTCGCCGGTCTCATGCCGGGTACTTACGGCGTCAGCGAAGTGCCGCCCAGCGGATACTTGCCTGGCGCGACCAACGTCGGCTCGGCCGGCGGCACGGCAATCGGGCAGGCCATCGTGGGCGCCAATCTGGGGCCGACGATCAATGCCGTGAACTACAATTTCGGCGAACTGCTGCCGGCCAGCCTGACGGGCAAGGTCATGATCAGCAACACGCCCGACTGCGCGGGCCAGTGGACGCTGCCCGGCGTTGCTGGCGTGACCGTCAATCTGATCGATGCCAGCGGCAACATTGTCGCCACGACCACGACCGACGCCAACGGCGATTACACCTTCAACAACCTGCTCCCCGGCACTTATACGGTCCAGGACATTCAGCCCGGGGGATATTTTGCCACCACGGCCGCTGCGGGGGATGCCGGCGGCAATGTCGTCGACCTGCACGACATTACGGGCGTGTCGCTTGGTTCGGGCGTAGCGGCGATGTGCTACGACTTTTACGTGTCTCCGCCGGCGACGATCTCGGGCACCGTGTTCCAGGACGGGCCGTCGATTCCGGTGATTGGCAATCAGACTGTCGATGTTCCGGCCGTGCGCGACGGCATCCTGCGCCCCGGCGACCCGCGAATCGCCGGAGTCACACTGGAGTTGCGCGACGGCCTGACCGGCCAGCCGATTTACGGTTCGCAAGCGCTGGCCGGCTACTACAATCCGAACAGCCCCATCACGGTCACCACCGACTCGAGCGGCGACTACTCGTTTGCCGGCTTGCCGGCCGGCAATTATGCGGTTTTCGAGGTTCGGCCGGCCGGGTATCTCGACGGCATTACGCGGCCCGGCACGACCGGCGGCGTGGTGATCGGGCCGTACACGGCGACCAGCGCGTCGGTGCTGCAAGGCCTGAGCGTGCCGGTCCCGAGCGACGCGATTTTAGAGATCAGCGTTGCGGCAGGCAGTTCGTCGGTGAGCAATAATTTCAGCGTGGTGGCGCTCAGTCCCTTCATCTACATACCGCCCAGCACTCCCGCGACGCCGGCCGTGGTCGCGGCCGACATGTATCCGGTTGCGCAAACGCCGCAGATCAATAACCCCCAGCCGCTCACGCTCACCCCGCCCGGCTACTACAGCGGTTCGAGCGCGGTGATGGGCTTCACCTGGCACTTGAGCGTGATCGACGCCGGCGCTCCGCGCGAGCCTGGCACGGCGGAGCCGCTGGTCAAATTGACCGCCGCCGAGGCCGACGAGTTGGCCTGGCAGACCGGCATGGAAGAATCCGAGTGGACTCTGGCTGCCGGAGCACAACCGCGTGGCGGGCAAGTCCGCCGCCTGGTGTTCGGCATGCGGGGAGCCATTCCGGTGGCCGGCGACTTCAACGGCGACGGGATCGCCGACCTGGGCGTATTCAAGAACGGCCAATGGTTCATCGATCTCAACGGAAACGGCATCTGGGACGAAGGGGACTTGTGGGCCAAGTTGGGCCACGAAGGCGACAAGCCGGTCGTCGGCGACTGGGACGGCGATGGCAAGGACGATATCGGGATTTTTGGCAAAGCCTGGGCCGGCGATCCGCGGGCCATTGCCGAAGAGCCAGGCTTGCCCGACTCGAACAACCGCCGCACCGACACGCCGAAGAACGTGCCGCCCCGCCCAGAACATGCGGCCATGGGCGTGCGCTCGCTAAAGCGGACCGCGCAGGGCGAAACGCGAGCCGACTTGATCGACCACGTGTTCCACTACGGCACGCCGCGCGACATTCCGGTGGTCGGCGATTTTAACGGCGACGGCACGGACACGATCGCGGTCTTCAGCGCCGGCACCTGGTACGAAGACGTCAACGGCGACGGCAAATGGACCAAGGCCGATAAGTCGGTGCAATTCGGCGAGCCCGGCGACGTGCCCGTCGTCGGCGACTTCAACGGCGATGGCATCGACGAAATCGGCGTCTATCGCGGCGGCGTCTTCTATCTCGACACGAATGGCAACGGCAAGATCGACGGCCAGGACCAGGTGATCCAACTTGGCGAAGCGGGCGACGTGCCGGTCGTGGGCGATTGGGACGGCGACGGCCGCGACGAGGTCGGCGTCTATCGCGACGGCGAAATCGCGCACGCCACGGCCCGCAAGGCTGGCTGAGGACGCATTTTGCAGTACCCGCCCGGCAGTCGCTGGGGCGATTGGGCTGCGTGCCGGTTCCGACAACCTGCGGCCGGCCCAAGAAATCAGGACTCCCTTTTCCGGCGGGCGATTCCTATTCGACCGAAAATCTGCCTGCCGCCGGGTTTTGGTGCTCGTTGGTGAGCCGGATGCTAAAGCAGTGGTAAGACGGCAGATCGGATGAAAATCGACGCTTTCAGCAGTCCGGCAAAGTTTTCTCCAGCAGGCAAATCGATGCTGCTCTCGCACCGGAATTCGTGTACATTGGAGGTATCCACTTCACCCATCGCCGAATCTGCGAGGATCTGCCTGTGAATGAACCGAAGCAAAAAATGATTGACCTGCAGTTGCTTGTGAAACTCGACTCGTTGCGCAAGGCCGGCGCTCTGAATC
Source organism: uncultured Planctomycetia bacterium (assembly GCA_963699445.1). GTDB lineage: Bacteria > Planctomycetota > Planctomycetia > Pirellulales > PALSA-1355 > CAWCAX01. Next base: position 130,193 of record CAVOTX010000002.1, on the reverse strand, counting down.
TGGGCGAAGCGAATTGGTACAACGCTCGTCGGCCTGCCATCGGCGGCATCGAACGCGCGGTGAGCCCCGCAGCGGCCCCAGACAGCGATGCGGCGGCCGAGACGGCGGTTACCTGCGTCGACGCGCCGCGCGCCTTGTCGCGACTGGAGCGTAAGACGATTGAAAAGATCCTTTCGTCACACGGCGTCACCAGCACCGCGCAAGCCTGATCGACCGCTTTGGGCTGGCCGAGATTTGGGCCCGCCAGGTACGACAACCGGATCTTGAATCTCGCCGCCCTCTGGGGCGGCTTTTTGTTGCGCCAGCGGTCAGACCTGGATTCAGCCTGCGCCCCCCGCGATTGACGGCAACCGGCCGCCCGGCTAGAAAAGAGTGCTTGCCGAAAGGCACCCTTTGTCGGCCAGGACGATTCTGGCCGCCAAAGCAGAACCGCCGTCCGGAAAAATCCAGGAGTCTGACTGTGAGTGGCATTAGCGATCGAGCTCAGGAGATCAAACGTCGCCGGCGGCGCCGCAAGAAGCTGGTAAAACTAGCCGGACGGCTGAAGAAGGCCACCGCGTCGGAGAAGCTGGTCATCGTCGCCAAGCTGCGCAACATGACCCCGGGCGCCGAAGTCATCATCGAAAACTGGGGCCTGAAGGAAAGCGATCGCTAGGATCGGCCTCGACCCCCGCGGGCCGGGATTTCAGGCAGCCACAACCCCATCTCGCGGGATCCGTAGACCGCGTTCGGCAAACCACGCGGCTGGCTGTGCGCCTGGTTCCGGTGCATCCGGCTGCTCGGCGCAAGAATTCGGACGCCCTATTTGGCCACGGCCTTCCGCGCCCCACGTTCCGAGTTCCGAGGTCCGGGTTCCGATTTGTCCCCGCCCTCTTCCGGCGGTTGGCTGCGCTCGAAGACGAATTGGTCGTCGCGGAAATCGACTTTGACCGTGCTTCCTTCGGAAAACTCGCCCTTGAGGATCTCGGTGGCTAGCGGATTCTGGATTTGCTGTTGAATGACTCGCTTGAGCGGCCGGGCTCCGTAAACCGGATCGTAGCCTTGCGCGGCGATTGCCGAGAGGGCCGGATCAGTGACTTCGAGTTTCATGCCGGCCTGTTCGAGCTGCTGCGCCAAACGGGCCACTTGAAACTCGACGATGCGGCGAATGTGCTGGCGGCTGAGCGGATGGAAGATGATCGTCTCGTCGATGCGGTTGAGGAATTCCGGCAGGAACTGGCCGGCCAGCACTCCCAGTACGGCTTCGCGAATATCCGCTTCCTTTCCGCCTTCCTGCGTGATCTGCTGGATCACCTGGCTGCCGACGTTGGAGGTCATCACCACGATCGTGTTGGTGAAGTCGACCGTGCGGCCGTGGCCGTCGGTAAGCCGGCCGTCGTCGAGCACTTGCAGCAGGATGTTGAACACGTCGCGATGGGCTTTTTCGATTTCATCGAGCAGGACGACGCAATACGGGCGCCGGCGGACGGCTTCGGTCAGCCGGCCGCCTTCGTCGTAGCCGACATAGCCCGGCGGGGCGCCGATCAACCGGCTTACGGTATGCCGCTCCATGAATTCGCTCATGTCGAGCCGGACCATGGCGTTTTCGTCGTCGAACAGCACTTCGGCCAGGGCTTTGCAAAGCTCGGTCTTGCCGACGCCGGTCGGACCCAGAAACATGAAAGAACCGATGGGCCGATCGGGGATCCTGCAAGCCGACTGCGGCTGCGGCGCACCGCGTTCGACACCGCGGCCACGGCCTCGTCCTGTCCGACCACGCGCTGATGCAGCCGTTCCTCCAGCACCAGCAGCTTGTGCGCGCTCGGTCTCCAGCATCCGCGACACCGGAATCCCGGTCCATGCGCTGACCACCTCGGCGATTTCCTCCGGGCCCGACTTCCTGCCTGAGCAAACGCCGGGCGCCGGTCGGCACCGGTGTACCGGCGGCCGACTCGACCTTGAGCGACAGCTTCTTTCGCTGGGTGTCCAGCTCGTAGAGCTTCTTGTAATCCTCCTCGGGAACGACCTGGCCTGCGCCTGCTTCTCGCGGATTGCGGTCCAGAGGTGATTGTACTCGCGCTCGATCTGATCGAGCCGGCTGCGCGTGTCGGCCACGTTGCCCACGCCCTGCTTTTCGGCCTCCCACTGTTCGCGGAGGTTGGCCAGTTTGAACCGCAGCTCCTTCATTTCAGCTTCGATTTCCTCGCGGCGATCGATGGCATGCTCTTCGGTCTCTTCGGCCAGTTGTCGCGCGGCGAGTTCGAGCTGCACCAGGCGGCGCTGGACCTCGTCGATTTCGGTCGGCACGCTTTCCAGTTCCATGGCCAGCCGGCTGGTGGCCTCGTCCATCAGGTCGATCGCCTTGTCGGGCAGGAATCGATCGGTGATGTAGCGACTGGACAGCTTGGCGGCTTCGACCAGGGCCGAGTCCTTGATCTTCACGCCCTTATGATGGGCCTCGTAGCGGGGTTTGAGTCCGCGGAGAATCGCGATCGTGTCGTCAACCGAAGGCTCGCCGACGAAAACGGGCTGGAACCGCCGCTCCAGGGCCGCGTCCTTCTCGATGTACTTGCGGTATTCGTCGAGCGTGGTCGCGCCGATGCAGCGCAGCTCGCCGCGGGCCAGAGCCGGTTTGAGCAGATTGGCGGCATCGTTGCCCCCTTCGGCCGCTCCGGCGCCGACCACGGTGTGCAATTCGTCAATGAACAAAATGACGTTGCCGCCGGCGGCCTGGATTTCGCGCAGCACGGCCTTGAGCCGGTCTTCGAATTCTCCGCGGTATTTCGTGCCGGCGATCAACGCGCCGAGGTCGAGCGCGATCACGCGCTTGCTCTTCAGGCTCTGCGGCACGTCGCCGGCCACGATCCGCAGAGCCAGCCCTTCGGCAATGGCGGTCTTGCCGACGCCCGGTTCGCCGATCAGCACCGGATTGTTCTTGGTCCGCCGGGAGAGCACTTGGATGACGCGGCGGATTTCCTGGTCGCGGCCGATGACCGGGTCGAGCTTGCCTTGATCGGCCCGCTCCACCAGGTCGATCCCATAGTGCTTCAGGGCGTTGAATTTTTCCTCGGGGCTCTGATCGGTCACCCGGGCCGTGCCGCGAACGCTTTGCAGGGCCTTGAGCAGGCCGGCCTCGTCGATCGCGTTGAGCTTGAGGACGTTCTTGACTTTCGAGTCGACCTCGGCGAGCGCCAGCAGCAGATGCTCGGTCGAGACGAACTCGTCCTGCATCTGCGTCGCCAACCGCTGGGCCGCCTCGAGCGTCTTTTGCAAGGCGTCGGACATATGCGGACCGCTGCCGCCGGACATCTTAGGCAGGTGCCCCAACTCGGCCGCGACGATCCGGTCGAGTTGTTGGCGATTGACCCCGATCTTGTCGAGCACGGGCCCGACCACGCCTTCGGTCTCCGCCAGCAGTGCGGCCAGCAGGTGCAGGGAGTCGATCTGGGGATTTCCCCGGTCGGCCGCGATGTCCTGGGCACGCTGCACGGCCTCCTGGGCTTTGGTCGTCAGTTTCTCGAAGCGAAAGGCCATGCCTTTTATTCCTTGACCTCGAATTCGGCGTCGATCGTGTCGTCGTCGGCCGCTTTGCCGCCGCCATTGGCCCCGGGAGCTTGGGCTGCCCCTGCGCCGGCCCGGCGGTCTTGCCGGCTTCGTAGAGCGTCTTGCTCAGCGCGTGCGAGGCCTGTTCGAGTTCGCCGATGGCGGATTTGATGCGCCTCGGCGTTGTCTCCTTTGGCGGCATCACGGGTTTTCTTGATCGAAGCCTCGAGCGGAGTCTTGTCCGATTCCTTGATCTTGTCGGCGTGTTCCTTCATGAGTTTTTCGAGTTGGAAGCACATCGAGTCGGCCTGGTTCCGCAGCTCGGCCAGGTGCCGTTTGCGTTTGTCCTCTTCGGCGTGCAGCTCCGCGTCCTTGCGCATCTGCTCAATGGCGCTTTCCGACAGACCACTTGCGTTGTCGATCGTCACTTTCTGCTCTTTGCCGGTGCCGAGATCCTTCGCCGAGACGTTCAAAATTCCGTTGGCGTCGATGTCGAACTTGACTTCGACCTGGGGCATGCCGCGCGGGGCCGGCGGAATGCCGTCCAGGTTGAACTGACCGAGCGCGCGATTGTCGGCCGCCATTTCGCGTTCGCCCTGGAACACCCGAACCGTGACCGCGGTCTGGTTGTCGTCGGCCGTGCTAAAGACCTGCTTGCGCTCGGTGGGAATCGTCGTGTTCTTGTCGACCAGCCGGGTCATCACGCCGCCCATGGTCTCGATACCCAGCGACAACGGGGTGACGTCCAGCAAGAGGACGTCCTTGACTTCGCCGGCCAGTACACCGCCTTGGATGGCTGCGCCCACGGCCACGACCTCGTCGGGATTCACGCCCTTGTGCGGCTCCTTGCCGAAGATCTTTTGCACCAACTCCTGGACCTTGGGGATGCGGGTCGAACCGCCGACCAGCACGACCTCGTCGATGTCGCTCGGCTTGAGCTTGGCGTCGCTGAGGGCCTGCAACAGCGGGCCCCGGCAGCGTTCGAAGAGCGCATCCTCCAACTGCTCGAATTTGGAGCGGGTGATATTCAATTGCAGGTGCTTGGGACCGTTGGCGTCGGCGGTGATGAACGGCAGGTTGATGTCGGTCGAACTGGCCGAGCTCAACTCCTTCTTGGCCTTTTCACAGGCCTCTTGCAGCCGCTGCAGCGCCATCGTGTCCTTGCGCAGATCGATCCCCTGTTCCTTCTTGAATTCTTCGGCGACGTATTTGATCAACACGCCGTCGAAGTCGTCGCCGCCCAGATGGGTGTCGCCATTGGTGCTGATGACGCGGAACACGCCGTCGGCCACTTCCAGCACGGAGACGTCGAACGTGCCGCCGCCGAGATCGAAGACGACGATCTTCTCGTGTTCCTTCTTGTCGAGTCCGTAGGCCAGGGCGGCCGCGGTCGGCTCGTTGATGATCCGCGCCACTTCCAGGCCGGCGATTTGGCCGGCGTCTTTGGTGGCCTGGCGCTGAGCGTCGTTGAAGTAGGCCGGCACGGTAATCACGGCCTTGTTGACCTTGTGCCCCAGATAGGCTTCGGCCGCTTCCTTCAGTTTGCGCAGGATCTTGGCCGAGATCTCCGAGGGCGTCGACTCGCGATCGGCCGTGCGCACCTTGACGTAATCTTGCGGTCCGCCGACGACTTCGTAGGGGACGATCTTCTCTTCGCTGGCCACCTCGTCATGCCGGCGACCCATGAAGCGTTTGATCGAATAGATCGTGCGTTTGGGGTTCGTCACCGCCTGGCGGCGCGCCAGGTCGCCGACGAGCACTTCGCCCTTGTCGGTATAGGCCACGACGCTGGGCGTCAGCCGATTGCCCTCCTGGTTGGGGATCACTTTGGGCTCTTTGCCTTCCATGACCGCCACGACGGAGTTGGTTGTGCCCAGGTCGATGCCGATGATTTTTTCACCTTGTGCCATGCGGAATTTCTCCTTCGCTGTCGCTGCCGTCCGGCGCTGGTGCTGCGCGGACTGCTCTGGCTGGTTTGGTTGTTTTGTTTCAGGGCTTGAGTGTCGCCCCGGATGGGAAGCGGATTGCCGTTTTTGACCACTCGGCCTCGCCGGGCATTATTACGCAAAGTCCATGCCAGAGGCCACCTTTCCGGTCAGTAACCTGGGTCGGCCTCAGGCGTTAGCCAAATTGCTGGTCGTTGCCAGGGCAGCAGGGCCCGGCGAGCTGTTTTGCGGCCTGCCGTTTTGGCACTTGGCGGCGAAGGCAGCTCTTCTGGGCCAGGCGTCGTGGGGCCCTTGTGGTTGAACGCCGCCGCCGCAAGCTTTTGCGGTCGGTCGCTTGACACTCGGATTTTACCCAAGTACAAGGTGTCTCGACACTAAACGCTCAGCTCTGCGTCTGAATTCTCAGCCGCCCACCCCCCTTTCGAGATCGATTGGCATGGCGAAGGAGAAAACGGTCAAGAAACCGGTCGCAACTCATTCGCGCGTGCCGACGCTCGCAGCCCTGCGCGGCAAAATCGACCGCATCGATCAAGAGATCGTCAAGTTGATGAACGAACGGGCCAAATTGCGCACGCCATCGGCAAGCTCAAGAGCGACGCGGGCATTTCGGCCTACGCACCGGCTCGCGAGGACGAGGTGCTCACTCGCGTGCTGAGTTTGAACCATGGCCCCCTCGACGAACGCTGCATTCGCGCGGTGTTCCGCGAGATCATCAGCGGCTCTCGGGCGCTGGAAAAGCAGTTGCGCGTGGCCTACCTGGGGCCAGCCTATACGTACAGCCATTTGGCCGCCATCCACCGCTTTGGCCAAAGTGTCGAATTGGTGCCGGTCGGCAGCATCCAGGCGGTTTTCGAAGAGGTGAACCGCCGGCATGCCGACTACGGGATCGTGCCCGTCGAGAACTCGACCGATGGCCGAGTGGCAGACTCGCTCGACATGTTCACTCGATTGCCCGTGAAGATCTGCGGCGAAGTGCAAATGCGCATCCACCACAATCTCCTGGCCAGGTGTCCGCGCAGCGAGGTCGAAGAGGTCTACAGCCGGCCCCAAGCGCTTTCGCAATGCCGCAATTGGCTGGCTAAACACGTGCCGGCGGCGCGGACTATCGAAGTGACCAGCACGACCACGGCCGCCCAGTTGGCCCAAGACAAACCGGGCGCCGCGGCCATCGCTAGCATCCAGGCCGGCATTCATTACGGACTCAACGTCTTGGCCGCCGATATCGAGGACCAGTCGGGTAATCTCACCCGCTTTGCCGTCATCGGCGAAGAGACGGGGCCCCGTACTGGCAACGACAAGTGCTCGCTGATGGTCGAAATCGCCCATCGGCCGGGCAGCCTGGCGGACGCGATGGGCATCTTCAAACGCTACCGTTTGAACCTGACCTGGATCGAATCGTTCCCGATTTCCCGGCCCGAGGGGGGCTATCTGTTCTTCATCGAGATGGAAGGGCACGAACTGGACGCGCGGGTCCGCAAGGCCATCGAGTGCTCGGCCGCAAGGCGTTGCGGTTGGAGCCGCTTGGCTCGTACGCCAAGTTGGCACCGGTGGATTGACGACGCGGCTTGACGAGTCAGCAAGTTCTCCAGAACCTGGAAATTGCCGCGTCAACGTCCTTGTGCCGCAGGCGTCGGCCGGCGGGGACTTCCTGTTGGCCCCCTGTCGGAGTTGCCTGGATTTTCATAAATTTGAGCTGTAACAACTCCGGCCGCCCCAGCCCCAAGGGCCGCCTGCCCCCCGATTCGCAGGTCTCGAAAGACGTGATTATCATCCTTAAACCGGGAGTCACCGACCAACAGGTGGACCACGTCATCGAGCGGGTCGAGTCCCTGGGCCTCAAGGCCCATTTGAGCCGCGGCACGTATCGCACGATCATTGGCGTGATCGGCGACGAAGCCAAACTCCGCGACGCCGCGCTGCGTGCCATACCTGGCGTGGCCGATGTCATCCCGATTCTGCCTCCCTACAAGTTGGCCAGCAACGAAGCCCAGCCCGAGCCGACAATCGTTAACGTCGCCGGCGTCAAGGTGGGCGGCGGCCATCTGGCCATGATCGCCGGCCCCTGTGCGATCGAAGGCTTCGAGCGGCTCGACAGCATCGCGGCCAGCGTGCGTGCAGCCGGAGCCAATATCCTTCGCGGCGGCGCCTTCAAACCGCGCACGAGTCCTTATGCCTACCAGGGCATGGGCGAAGAGGGGCTCAAGATGCTCCGCGACGTCGGCGACAAGCACGGCCTGCCGGTCGTGACCGAAGTGATGGATCCGCGCCGCGTGGAGCTCGTCGCGCGGTATGCCGACATGATTCAGATCGGCGCCCGCAACATGCAGAATTTCGTGCTGTTGACCGAGGTGGGCAGCACGCGCAAACCCGTGCTGCTCAAACGCGGCATGAGCGCCACGATCGTCGACCTGCTGATGAGCGCGGAGTATATCCTCTCGCAAGGCAATCCCGACGTGGTGTTGTGCGAGCGCGGCATCAAGAGCTTCGATAGCTCGACGCGTAATTTGTTCGACGTGGCAGCCGTGCCGGCTTGCAAAGCCCTCAGTCATCTGCCGATCATCGTCGACCCCAGCCATGCTACCGGCCGGCCCGACCTGATCCCGGCTTGTGCCCTGGCGGGCGTCGCGGCCGGCGCCGACGGCGTACACATCGAAGTCCATAATTGTCCGGAGCAGGCCATGTCCGACGGTCCGCAGGCGCTGCTTCCGGCCCAGTACGCCGAACTTGCCCAGCAGATCCGCAAGCTGGCCGCGCTGTTCGGCAAACAAGTCTCGTCGCCCGCCAAATCGAAAGCGGCTACATAGAAAGCGCCCATGCGAAGATTGTTGATCGCCGGAAATTGGAAAATGAATCTCGACCGTGCCGGTGCGGTGGCGCTGGCGCGCGAGGTGGTCGCTCAGGCGGGCTCGCTTGCCGCCGTGGACCTGGCCGTCTGTCCGCCCAGCGTGTATCTGGACGCGGTGGCCGGCGTGATCCAAGGCAGCCGGGTGGCGCTGGGGCGCAGAACATGTATCACGAGGCGGCCGGCGCATTCACCGGCGAAATTAGCGCCGCCATGCTGGTCGACATCGGCTGTCGCTATGTGATCCTGGGCCACAGCGAGCGCCGGCACATCCTGGGCGAGACCGACCGCCAGATCAACCTGAAAGTTCGCGCCGCGCTGGCTGCCGGCCTGATCCCGATCGTCTGCGTCGGCGAATTGCTGGGCGAGCGCGAAGCGGGCAAGACCGCCGAGGTTATTCGCACGCAGTTCACCGGATCGCTCGCCGGCGTGTCGGCCGACGAGATGGCACGATCGGTGATCGCCTACGAGCCGGTCTGGGCCATTGGCACCGGCAAGGTGGCCACGCCCGAACAGGCCCAGGACGTGCATAGAGACCTTCGCAAATTGATCCAAGCCCAGTACAATGCAGCGATTGCCGAGCAAGTCCGCATCCAGTATGGCGGCAGCGTGAAACCCTCGAACGCCGCCGAATTGCTCGCCCAGCCCGACATCGACGGGGCCCTGGTAGGCGGGGCGAGCCTAAAGGCCAGCGACTTTCTGGGCATTGCGGCAGGCGCCGAGCAGGCGGCCGGCAAGTAGCTGCAACGCTGGGTGTCGTCGAGTCCCAGACGCCGTCGAATTGCGGAACCTGTAGAATCCAAGACCCGGAGTGATTCAATGGATATCGCCAGAGGCATTTTGATGGTCCTGCTGGGACTGACGGCCATTTTCCTCATCCTGCTGGTGCTGATTCAGCGCGGGCGCGGCGGCGGCCTGGCCGGTGCCTTCGGCGGCATGGGCGGGCAAAGCGCCTTCGGGACCAAAGCCGGCGACCTGTTTACCCGCGTGACAATCGTCACGGCCGCCATTTGGATCTTGCTCTGTGCCTTATCCGTCAAGATATTCAGCTCGGCCGGCGACCTGTTGGCAGTCGAGCCGGGCGACGCGGCGAGCCAAACCGACACCAAGCCTGGTGCCAAGACGAAAGCTCCGGCGGAGGAGAGTGGCAAAGCTTCCGAGGAACCGGGCACGCCGGCGAAGGGGAGCGACAAGGGGTCAGCCGTTCCGGCATCGCCGGCCGGCAGTGACAAAGCAGCCCTCTGGCGGTGACAAAGCGCCCTCTGGCGGTGGCAAAGCGCCCTCTGGCGGTGACAAAGCGCCCTCTGGCGGTGGCAAGACACCTGCGGCGACCGGCAATGTGCCTGCGGCGACCGGCAAGCGCCCGCGGACTCCAGCGCGCCCGCCGACAAAGCGCCCGCCACCAGCGGCAAGCCGCCCGCCGCAGACAAGTAATTACCTGAATCGCCCGCGCGCCTGCTGGGCCGCTCGACGCGAGAAATGTTTTTTGCCCACCGCCGGGAGAACCCACCGGCGGTTTTCGATTGGAGGGCTGGCTGCCTTGCTGTTGAGCATGACTGGCTACGGCGAGGCGTCGCGCAGAATGATTCGCTGGCCGTCGCCGTGGAAGTGCGCACCATCAACAGTCGCTACTTTAAGCTCAGCGTGCCGCGTCCAACGAAGGCTACTCGTCGCTGGAACCGCAGATCGACTCGCAGGTCCGGCAGCATATCAAGCGCGGAACGGTGCAGGTCTCGCTGCGCGTCGCCCGCAAGCGGCCCAGCGACGACTACCGGATCAACGAAGGCGTGCTCAAGGGCTATCGCGAGCAGCTCGCTTCGATCCGCGGCTGGGCCGAATCCGAACCCGTCCGACTCGAAACCCTGCTGCAGTTGCCCGGAGTGGTCGAGGAGAACGTGCGCGGCCTGGCCGACTTGGAATGCGACTGGCCGCTGGTCAAAGAGACCTTGGAAGCCGCCATGGGCAACATGACGCACATGCGGGCGGATGAAGGTCGGGCGATGGCCAGCGATCTGGCCGCGAATTGCGCAGCGATCGCGGTGCAGTTGGACGATATCGACCGCCGCGCACCGGACGTGGCAAGCGCATATCGAGCCCGGCTGGCGGAACGGCTCAACAAGACGCTGGCCGAGTTCGAGATCACGCTCGACGTCAACGCGCTAATCCGCGAGGTCAGCATTTACGCGGAACGCAGCGACATCTCGGAAGAGATCGTGCGGCTGCGCAGCCATCTGGAGCAATTTGCCGCCATCATGACCCTGGAAGAAAGCTCCGGCCGCAAGCTGGAATTCCTCACCCAGGAAATGTTCCGCGAGACCAACACGATCGGCTCCAAGGCCAACGACGTCCAGATCGCCCGGTACGTCATCGAGATCAAGGCGGCCATCGAGCGGATGCGCGAGATGATCCAGAACGTGGAGTGAAATGAAGGCCAATTCGGAATTCGGAAGGCAAGTAGGTCTTTGGAATTTGGTCCGCCGTGTTTTCCGTACTCCCGAATTCCCACTTTCCAATTCCGAATTTGTCCCAAAACCGAGCCTCACCCCTTTCCAGCAGTCGCCAGCCGACGTTAGCTCTCCATGCCCGAAACCGCCTCCGGCCGACTCGTCGCAATTTCCGGCCCTTCCGGGGCGGGCAAGACCACGCTGGTGAAGCGTGTCTTCCAGTGCTGTCCGCGGCTCGTGCCCAGCGTTTCGGCGACGACGCGCCCGCCGCGTCCGGGCGAGGTGGATGGGCAGGATTACCATTTCTTGACGCGGGAAGAATTCCAGCGCCGGCGGCAGGCAGGCCAGTTTCTGGAATGTTTTCAGGTCTACGGCCACGACTACTGGTACGGCACGCTGGAAAATGCCGTCACCCCTAGCCTCGCCAGTGGAAAGTGGGTAGTCTTAGAAATTGACGTCCAGGGCACGATGGCCGTCCTCGAGCGCTACCCGGACGCCATCACCATCTTCGTGCGCCCCGGTTCGATGGAGGAACTGGAGCGTCGGCTCCGCAACCGAGGGACCGAATCGAGCGGAGCCATCGAACGCCGTCTGGAAGTGGCCAGGCGCGAATTGGCATGTGCCGATCGCTACCAGCATCAGGTGCTCAACGACGACATCGACCGGGCCGTCCGGGAAATTTGCGATATTCTCATCCAGCAGGGAGTTTCTGACCCATGATCGATGAACTGCGTGAAGAGGCCATCGTCAACAAAGTCGGCGGCCGATTCAAGCTTTCGACGTTGATTCAAAAGCGGCTGGTGGCGATCAACGCTGGCAGCCGGCCGCTGGTCGACTTGAAGACCGACAATAAGCTCGAGATCGTCATTCAAGAGATCATCCAGGACAAGATCTATCTGGATACGTCGGCCAATCTCAAGATCACCGGCGAGACGCCGATTGCCGGCGGGCCGCCGGAACTCGATCTGGCCAATCTCTAAACGCCGGCCAAGCGGTAGTCGATCGTCATGCACGGCCGTGAGCTCATCATCGGCGTCAGCGGCGGAATTGCCGCTTACAAGACCGCCGCGCTCGTCAGTCGATTGGTGCAGGCCGGAGCGGGCGTGAGCGTCGTGCTCACGCCGGCTGCCCGCGAATTCATCGGCCCGGCCACGTTCGCGGCGCTCTCGGCTCGTCCGGTGCTGGAGCGTGCCTTCGACGAAGCGTCGCATCCGCTGGGCCCGCACATCGATCTGGCCGAGCGAGCGGAGTTGCTCTGCGTGGCGCCGGCCACGGCCAATGTGCTGGCGAAGGCCGCCACGGGATTGGCCGACGACTTGCTGAGCACGCTGCTCTTGTCGTTCCGCGGTCCGGTCCTGTTCGCTCCCGCCATGAACTGCGAGATGTGGGAAAAACCGGCCGTCCAACGCAACGTGGCCCAACTGCGGGCCGATGGAGTCCACTTCGTCGGCCCGGACGAGGGCTGGCTCAGTTGCCGCCGTCAGGGCGTCGGTCGCATGGCTCAGCCTGAGGCAATTTACGCCGCCATTGCCGAACTGCTCGGCAGCCGGCCGGCAACTCCCAACTCCTCAGCGCCCGGCCTTTGCACTTGGCCCGAATCCTGATCACCTCCGGTCCGACCCGGCAGTATCTCGACCCGGTGCGCTATTTGACCAACGCCTCGAGCGGTCGGATGGGGCTGGCCCTGGCGGAAGCGGCACTCGACCAGCGGCACGAGGTGCTGATCGTCAGTGGCCCGGTCGAGGTGGATTATCCCGCGGCGTGCCGGGTCATTCCGGTCGTCTCGACCGAAGAGATGCTGATCGCTTGCCGCGGCGAGTTCGCACAGTGCGACGGGTTGATCGGCGTCGCTGCTCCGTGCGATTATCGACCCGTGCAGGTGGCTCCCAACAAGATCGCCAAGACCGGCGAGCCGCTCGAGCTGCACCTGATCGAAACCGAGGACGTGGTGGCGACGCTGGGCGCTACCAAGACCCGCCAGTGGCTCGTCGGATTTGCCCTGGAGACCGAGGATCGCCGCCTGCGGGCGCTGGCCAAGCTGGAGAAAAAGCACTGCGACCTGATGGTCCTGAACGGGCCCGAAGCCATGAATTCGCCGGATAATTCGGTGGAAATACTGGATCCCGTTGGCCGGGTCATCGAGAGCTTTTCCGGGACCAAGCGGCATGTTGCGCGGCAAATCTTCGCGGTCATCCAGCGGCGGCTGATTGACCGCCGCGATTAGCGGCTCGTGCGCATGCGCTCGAGCAGTGAGTCTATTTCCGGGCCGGCGCGGCGGTGACCAATTGCTCGATTCGCGCGGCAACCTGCCGGACCTGATCGACCGGGTCAAATCCATCGTAGCGGGCGGCAATGCGGCGCACCGCCAAACGCGGTTCGCTGGCGCCGATCAGCCACTCCAGCCGACTGGTGATCGCCTGAGCGTCGTCGCAAGGCGCTTGGCCCGCAGCCCAAGGCGGTCGTGCGCTGGGCGGTCAGGAACTGTTCCCCGGTGATCGGAATCTGCATGACGGGCTTTCCGGCCAGCAACATTGTCGCTGTCGAGGCGTGCGTGCCGTTGAGGATGGCCAGATCGCATTCGCGGGAAACCTGTCCCAAGTCCGGAGGGCGGCTGGCGAACTGCAGCGTTTCCGAGCGGAAATGATCTTGAATTCTCCGATCGATATCGTCCGCGCAGACCAGCGTCGGTTGGCGCGTCTGATTGAGAAGCCCAAGCAGCGCCGGTAGGGCCGGGAATGGTTTGAGATAGGCAAAAATCCGCTGTCCCGCGCAGCGGGGCCACTGCGGCACGGCTCCCGGCATGTTCGGTCCGATTCCCCAATAGGTTGCCGACGTCCGCTCAAAAGGGTCCATTTCCTGGAAGGTCGTGAGGATGTTTTCGTGGACGTCCGCGTAGAGTTGGGACAAACGGCCCCAGGGCGCCAGGCCCATGCGCTCGCGGAGCAAGTTGGCGGTCGCCAGCACCTCCCACTCGACATGGGCCAACAGGCAGTCTTTGTCCTTGATCGGGGGTCGAACCCGTGGCATCGGCGTGCCGTCCGGCGGACTGTAGAAACCGGCTCCGAGCAGGACGCGTCTTGCCGATTCGCCTCCGGAGGCGAGCAGCGCCGTCGGGCTGTGGTCGAACACGATCGCGTCAGGTTTCAGCCAGCGATACAAGTTACGCCAGCCGGCCACCATGGCCGTCAACTCGTCGACCCCGCCGAAACCCACGTTGGATAAGATGTGCGCAAAGTCGGCGGCGATTCAATATGCCGCGAATCGATGCGTACTTTGGTAGGCGCCTGCAGAATTTGCACGTCGTCGCCGGGAAAAACGATCGCCGCCCGCGATAGATCGCGCAGGGCGACCGCTACTTCGTGCCCCTGCTGCGCCAGGTGCCGGGCCAAGGGGGCAATGTTGGTCAAGTGCCCCATGCCGCCGCCGAGTTCCCAGGCGAAGAGAATCGTAGCCATGACGGTTCCAGTCCTTCTTGATCAGGAAACCCAGTACATCGCGGTGTTCGAAACCAACCCTTGCGGATCGGTGGTTTGGGCGGTCGCCATGCCAACTTGAAGGTTGTCGATCTCTTCCACCACGCTGAAGGTGCCGTCGGAGTCGACCGTGGCCGTGTACCCATAACCCGCCAGGACGCCCCCGAAATTCACCACGTACCCCGTGGGATTCGTGTCGTCGGTGACCGTTCCGGAGATCGTCCAATAGTTGCCGGCTTCGTTCGTCATTTGAAAATTCGAGATCACCGGTGCCTGGTCGACCCAATCCACCGTATCGGTGAACGTCGCCGTGGTGGAATTGCCGGCCAGGTCGGTGACTTTCACCGTGATGCTGGCATTTCCGGACTGGTTCGGGGCATAGGCGAGCGTCAGCGTGCCGCCGGACACCCCGACCGAGCTGAACAACGAAGGATTGGAGTTGCCGACTACCTGGAAAGCCAGACTGCCGGAGGGAGTGCCGCCGTCGGTGAAATCGCTGGCCAAGTTGATGCTGGTGGGAGTGGCGTTTTCGTTGACCTGGACATTGGCGATGCCGCTGGTCGAGGGCGCGACGCGATCGAGCGTGAGGTTGAAGTTGTTCCACGCGCTGCTACTGACGATTCCGCCGTAGCCGTTGTAGACGACGATCCGGCTTTGCAGATCGAGCGCCCCTTGCCAATTCTGCAGCGCCGAGTCGAATGCGAGCGGGTTGTACGTAAACGTGCCGTTCGACAGGGTAGCCGTGCCGACAACCCCGTTGTTGTCCATCACCTGGACCGCGCTGCTCCCGCTGGCGTAGTTGCCGGTGATCGTCGGATCGGACGTGTAGCGGTCCGTATTCGAAGCGCCCGTGTCGTTGACCAAGGCCACATTGCTGGTCCCCGTTACGCTGAGCTGACGCCGGTCCTCCAACGACTCCATCGACAATCGCCGCATTCGGCGGGAATAATCGGTTGAGCTGAGCGCGCACTTCGAGACAGTTCGCATTCGCATGGAAGGACTCCTAGTCTAGAGAGAAAATACAGATCGACGACGGCGCTTGGGCAAGCAGCCGTGTTGCCGACACGGTGACGCCCGCGATGCAAGGATTTCGCAGCGGCACGGCAACGGGTTTGCGCTTCTGGGATACCCAATCAATCGAGATCAACTTCATGAAATGGACACACCGCCCGCAAGAATTATCGCGATGCACCGACGTCACGCGCCGGCGAATCGCAGCGAGGAGATATCCAGTCTGCGCAGAAACCACCGCCGGGCGATGCCTGATTTCGACCGCTTCCGCCCAGCATCCTGCCAAGACCGATGCCTTGTGCGGGTTATAGCGGTCCCAAGGGGCCCGACGGCGATGGGTCGATCGAGTCCTCCGACTCGTTGACGCCGAGGCGGCAGATCTTCTTCAACGCTTCCAGATCGCGCCGACAGCAGTCGTCGGTGCTTGCCAATGCCCGGCGGGCTGCGGCCAGCGCCTGGGCGGTCGAGTCGATCGCACGCTTGCGATCGCCGGAAATGGCCGCATCGGCGGCTTTCATGGCGAAGATTGCCGCCTGAGAGGCGCCGTTGATCTTCAGCGACTCCTCGACGGTCGACCCGATGGCTGCCATCGAGGCGAGTTCGGCGCAGATGGCCACAACCTGGTAGTCCAGTGCCGAAAGCGAGAGCCGCCCTCGGGCAGTGTCCTCGGCCGCGGCGATGGCCGAGTCGATCGCGTTCAGATCGGCTTTTTGGTCGGACGGTTTGAAACTCGGATTGGGACGAAACGACGTCTGCACCCGCCTGGCAGCCCGCGTGGCAATGGCAACCAGCGCCCTCAAGGGCAGCCGTTGTAGCTCCGAAGTTTGAATGATGTCCGGCATATTTCCTGAAATTGCGGCCCGTGGAACGACTGGCAATCTGGAATGTCCGACAGATCGCTTCTTCTTGACGTCGCTTTTGGCGGAGGAAAGCGGACATCGACCTGCCGGGAGTTCTCGGCAATTTGGCCGCGCCCTCCTCGCAGGAGGGGGTTGCCTTGGCCGACGAACGCTCAGAACGGGCTGATCAGGCGCTCGGCCTGGCGAAGAGCCGCGGGCTGCGGCTTGAGTGTCGACATCTCACGGTAGGACGGGTTTTTCCGAAAATCCGCAAAAAGCGGGTTTTCGTCGACCAGTCTCGTCGGACACCCGTTGAGGACGGCCTGCCGAAGGAATTCCAGGCCGGTAGCGACATACTGCGGATTGGTCTCGGCCGCCAGGGCGCAGATCGAGGCCGCTTGAAAATAGATATCGCCGGCAGGCGGCCCCAACTCGATGGCGCGGGTGATATCCCGCAGCGCATCGAGCGGCAATCGGTTGCCGGTGGCCAGTGCGATGTTGAATTCGGCGGAGGCGCGGTTGACCAGCGCTGCCTGCAGGTTTGGATCGAGCGCAATGGCGAGGCCCAGACTTTCGAGCGCCTGGCTGGCCTTGCCCACTCGAATCAGGCTGAAGCCCAAGTCGTTTTGCACCTCGGCGGTCCGGTAGCCGCCTGCGATTGCTTGCTCGTAGCAGCGGATTGCCACGTGGTGATTATTCTGCATTGCCAGGCAAAAGCCCTTGGCGGCCTGCAATCGCGGATCCTGCGTCAGCTCGTGCGCGGCCTCGTAGTCGCTGAAGGCGGCGTTATAACGCCCCAGCGCCTGATGGGCTCGACCGCGCAAGACGAGTGCCTCGGCCAGGGAACCGTCGGCGTCCAGCGCGCGATTGAGATACTCGATGGCCTGATCGTATTGCTTCTGCCGATAAACGACCTGAGCCGCCTCGAGCTGTCGCACGCTCGACGGCGCCCGGGCGAACCAGGCATAACCGCCAGCCAGACCCAGCCCCAGGATTGCGGGGACTGCCAGACGCATTAGTTTCGCGCGGCGTGGCCGTCGGGTCGGCGGCGACGCGCTGTGGGCCGCGATCCGATCGAGCTTGTCGACCAGTTGCCGGGCAGAACTCGGGCGCTCATTGAGGTCGAATGCCAGGCAACCGCGCAGCAACTCGATCCAAGCCGGAGCGATTCGTCCGGTCAAAGGTGCAAAGTCGACCGGGTCCAGTCGCGATTTGCGCAAATCGGCCCAGAGCTGTGCATCTTCCACGGCCACCGAACGGAACGGCTGCCGTCCGCACAGCAGTTCGAACATCAACACTCCCCAGGCGAACACGTCGGACGCCGGCTTGAACTCCATCCGCGGTTCCGAGTTCCAGGTTTGTACGGCCTCGATCTGTTCGGGCGCCATGTAAGGCAACGTGCCGCCGACGCGGTCGGCCGGACGCCCGTCCGACGAAAGATTGAAATCGAGCAAGACCGGATCGCCGGAAAACGTCAAGAGCACGTTCGACGGCTTGAGGTCTTGATGGCAAACCCCCTGACTATGCGCGTAGGCCAGTGCCTCGGCGATTTTCCGCCCGAGAGCGAGCAGCGCATCGGTGTAGGACGTCGGCGATTGGGTTGCTGGCAGCGGCGTCCCGGCCGACGCCGGATCGATCGTTTCCAAGGGTTGAAAAATGGACCGAAGCTGCGCCGCGTCGGCGGGAATTCCGGCGCTCCGAATCCGGTCAACCACGTCGCAGAGGGTAGAGCGTCCCTGGTAGGGCATGCAGATCAGCGACCAGCCGGTGCCGGGATCCAGCCGCACCGAATGGATCGGCACGATGTACGGATGGCGGAGTTTGGCGATGATTTCCGCCTCGCCGGCCCCCTGAGATCCGATCTTGGCGACGACGCGCCGCCGGCTCAGGGCCAGTTCCGAGGCCAGGAAGACCCTGGCAAACGCGCCTCGCCCCAATTCTTCGAGCAGTTCGAATCCGAGGAACTCGTCGCCCAGTTCGGGCCACAGGCGCAGCGCGCGATGTTCCGCCAGTTGCGGATTCGCCATCAGAAATCGATGGACCGTCAACAAGCGGGTCAGCGATTGATGAATATCGGGAAACCGAGCAGCGAACGCATCCGGCTGGATGGATTCGCCTTGTTCCGTCCGCAAGCAGAATTCTTCGTAGGCCAGATCGAGGACGGTTGACCTGGCCACTGCCGGCGCAGGGATGTCGCGCCAGAAACGTCTGCACGTCCAACCGGTCGCCGTGATGCCAGGCGGCCTTGAACCGCGAAACCACGGCGCGGCTCTCGGCCCACTGCGAATCTTGAATCGCGGAGGCGGGCGACGGAGAACTGATCGGAATCGCGGTCATGCGCTGGCGAGCGGGAGCAGTTTTTCGATGACGCGGCGAATCGTTTTTTCGTTCAGTTTGAGTTGATTCGCGATTTCGCGGTTCGTCGCGCCCAGATATTTCATTTGCAAAATGGCTCGGTAATGATCGGGCTGACCAGAGACGAGCAGGTTCCAGCGTTCACGGGCAATGGCAAAGTCACTGGGTGTCGGTTTGCGGGAGGCCGGATCTTGCGTGCCTGGTGCTGCCAGCGATTGTTCGCGGCGGATATTGCGTTTTGCGGTGTAGAGGCGCGGCGGACTTCCGTCACGACCTTATTGCGGGCCATGGCTGCCAGATAAGCGACGAGCTGCTCCGGTTGCGCAAAATCGCAAACCTGGGACCGGTTCGCAAAGAATGAAAGCCAAACCGATTGCACGAAGTCGACCGAGTCGAATTTCGATCTGAGCTCCGCGCTCAGCATTCTGCGGACGACGCGGTGGACGTGCGGCCCATAGGTTTCCAACAGCGTCCAAGCGGCGTCCTGCGAGCCCTGCCGCACTTCGTCCATCAGAGCTTGGAAACTGACTTCCGGCTTGGCCGCGCTGGCGAAGGAGCCGTCTACTGCTTCCAACTTGCCCACGGTTGTGTCTATCCTTGCTGGCGCCCCCCGCTCCCGAGGCGGCCACGATTGGCATTGAGGGATCGAGCCACTTCCGCCTTGAATCGCGTACCGACCACGCTGGTAATGATACGTGATGCCCTGACTGATTAAAAGGGAAAAGGGCGGCCGTCAGGGACGGTCCGCCACGCCGCTGGCCGCGTCGACAAACACTTCCATCTGCTGGCCGACGTACATCTGCTGGTCGCTTCGCTCGATCTCGTAAATGACTTGCAGCACGCGCGTGTCGACCCGTTCGGTGTTGTCGCCGGTCAGCGAACGCTTGGGGATGACGAACGGTTCGACCCGCACGAAACGCAGGGGAAAGTTCGATTTCGGCTGGCCTTTGAGCATCGCTCGGGCCGGGGCGCCCGGCCGGAATCGCGGGATATCGTGCTCGTCGATGTCGACACGGACGTGCAACTGGTCGATCTTGCCGACGACGACCAGGGCCTGGCTCGGCGGCGCGCCGACGAACTCGCCCGGCCGCACATTGACTTGCAATACCTCGCCGTCGTCGAGCGAACGGACGACCAATCGCTCGATCTCGGTCTGAACTTGCTGCAGTTGGGCCTGGGCCTGCTCGACGGCCGCGCGGGCAACGGCCTTGTCGAATTCCCAGGCGCCGGCCTTTTGCATCGTGTACTCGGCCTTGGCGCGGTTGTATCGGGCCCGCGAGATGCGATAGGCTTGCTGCCTGGTGACCAATTCCTGATCGGTCGTCACCTTGCGGGCGAACAGGTCCTTGGTCCGCTGCAACTGGTCGCCCTGATCCGCCATGTTGGCCTCGGCTTCCGACAGCGAGGCCTGCGACATTTCAAGCTGCTCGGCCCGTGGCTGGTTTTCCAGCCGCGTCAGCTCGGCCCCGGCGGCGTCAACGGCGGCGCGGCGAAAATTCAGCTCGGCCCGCAGCTGCCGGTCGTCGAGCACGAACAACTCCGTACCCTCCTGGACCTTGGCGCCGACCTTCGCCAGCACCTTGACCACCACGCCCGGGATGGGCGAGCCGATGGCGATGTTTTCGGTCTCGGCCTCGACCACGCCCGAGCCGGCGACCGTGTTGGCGTAGGGAGCGTGGGCCGGCTCGATGGGGGCCGTCGACTTGGGATCCGGGCGCCGCGGCTTCGATAACATGCACGATCGCGAATATCAGAAGTCCGGCGGCAGCCAAGGGGAGCAGAAAGCGGGTAAACATCGGCGTGACTTTCATGCGAAATACGAAGTTGGATTGTCGGGAGCAGCAGCCGCCTGGCGGGCCAGCGGCGTGTCGGCGGGCAGCGACAAGACCTCGGCCAATGGCTGCCCGAGGGCCGGCCCGGAAGCGCTGCCGAGTTGTTGCCGGTGTACTTCGACGACGCGACCGTCCTCCATGCGCGCGATTCGATCGCCGAATTCGAAAATCCGGCTGTCATGCGTGACGATGACGACGGCCCGTTCGCCTTCCAGTGCCACGCTGCGCAGCAACTCCAGGATCGTGTGACCGGTCTTGGCGTCGAGCGCCGAGGTCGGTTCGTCGCAGACCAGCAATCGCGGCTGATGGATCAGCGCCCGGGCGATGGCCACGCGCTGCTGCTGGCCGCCGGACAACTTGCTGGGCAGGGCGTGCATGCGATCGGCCATGCCGATTTTCTCCAGCAGCACTTTGGCCGACGCGACCGCTTTGCGCCGCGACCAGCCGGCCAGGAGCAGCGGAATTGCCACGTTTTCGGCGGCCGTGAGCGCGGGCAGCAGGTTGAATTGTTGGAACACGAAACCGACGTTCTGCCGTCGAAACGCCACCTTACGCCGCGCGGACAATCGCACTAAATCGGTCCCCAGCACGCCGACTTCTCCGTGGGTCGGCTCCAGGATGCCGGCCACGACCGACAATAGCGTGGTCTTGCCGCAGCCGCTTGGGCCGACCAAGAGCGTCAATTCGGCCGGATAGACGTCCAGGTCCACGCCGCGCAGCGCCATGACTTGCGAATCGCCGGTGCCGTAGTTCTTGGTCACCCCCCGGCAGCAGACGGCAGTCGTGTTGTGAGATTCGCTGTTCATTGAAGTCAGCCTTGAAACACGATGGCCGGTTCGAGCACCATGACCTTGCGAATGCTCAACAAGGCCGCCAGGATGGCCATCACGATCACGGCCACGCCCGTGCCGACCAGCACCTGCCAGGGCATGAAAAACGCGAGTTTGGCCAGCGACTTGGTCAGCGTGCCAAAAATGGCGGCGGCGCCGACCCCCAGGCCGTACCCGATGAAGGCCACCAGGATGGCCTGCAGCAGGATCATCAGCACCAGCGTGCCGTTGCTGGCCCCCATCGCCTTGAGCGCGCCGAATTGCCTGAGATTTTCGATCGTGAACAAGTAGAAAGTCTGGCCGGCAATGGCCGCGCCGACGATGAAACCCAACAACACGGTGATGCCGAAATTGATCGGAATGCCGGTCTTTTTCATGTAGTACCAGATCGTGGTTTCCGAAAATTGTTCGCGCGTTTCGGCCTTCAGCCCGGTCTGGGCGGTGATCCGCTGGCAGACCGCTTCCGAAGTCAGGCTCGCTTCGGGCTGCGCCAAAATGAACGACAGCACTTTGCGCTCGCGCGGCACGAACAGCGTCGCCTGGCTGTATCGGGTATAAACGACCGGGAACGTCTGGAACGTCCGCCGGGCCTTGCAAACGCCGACGATCGTCGCCAGCCGGTCGTTCATCTCGAACGTGCGACCCAGCTCGAACGGCTCGTCCGGCCAGAGTTGCCGGTAGCCGTCTTCGTCGACGATCACGGCATCCGGGCGGCGCAGGTCGGCCAGGTTGCCCAGCACCACCTCCTGCGGGGCGCCGACCAGCGTGGCGTCGTCCAAACCGATCAGGATCGTTTGCTGAAAATTGCCGTTGGACAATTTTGCCCGGCTCAGTCCCTTGTACAGCCGCACCGCCCATTGCACGCCGGAAACGCCGCGCACGCGATACAGATCGCTCTCCGACAGGGGCTTGATGTCGTCGATGAACTGCACGTTGCGATCCATCACCCAGATGTCGGCTCCCTGGATGTCCTTGATCTGGCTGGTCGTCAGTCTCATCAGGCCGCAGAAAATCGAGCTCTGCTGCGCAATCAACAAGGCGGCGAACGCCACGCCGAGAATGATCCCCACATACTTGCCCCGGTTGCCGGTGAGCATCTTGAGTGCCACCCAGGTCATGGCGAGCCCTCCCCGACACCGATCGCGTCGCGCAATCCCAGCGCCGCCAACATCACTGCCGTGATATGGTCGGCCAGCAGCCGGGTTGTCAGCCGGTCCGACCGATCGACGCCCAGCAGCATCGAAACAACGGGCCGAGCCACCCGGTAAAACAAGCATTGACCGACCACGCTGAACGCCGTTAGCGCCAACCGCTCCTCGGACGCTCCCGAGGGCAGCAGTTCGCGCAGAATCCCTTTGAGCACTTCGAAGTGCGGCCGGATGTAATCGCGCACCAGCTCTTCGCAGGCCAGGTTGGGCCGGGCAATCTCGCGGAGCATCAATTGAGCGTGCCAGGGCGCCTGGTCGTCGCCCAGCATCCGCTCCAGCAGCACGCCGACAAAGCCGCGGAGCTTGACCTGGGCCGATGTTGATTCATCCCACACCGGCAGCGGAATCTCCTGAGCCCGGGAGCAATGCGCGTGCTTGACCGCCGCGACGTACAACCGCTGCTTGTCGCCAAAGTGATAATTCACTGCGGCCAGATTGGCCCCGGCGACTTGGCAGATCTCGCGAATTGTCGCGGCTTCAAAGCCCTTGGCGGCAAAAATCCCGCCCGCCGCCTCAAGGATCCGCGCCTTCGTTGAATCGATTACGACCGCCATCGGTTGGCCCCAGAGTCAAAAGGCTGTTTCATACAGATGTTTGAATCGATTGTATGAACCGGCGGCCGACTCGGCAAGCCGGGATTTCCGAAAAAGTCTCGGTCCTCGCTATTGGCTTGGTGACCGTTGCGGTTTTCAGACGTGGGCCGCAAACTGCTTGAGCCGATATCTGCCTTCCGTTTGCCAGGAGACGACCATGATCGAGACCTGCCGACTGGGCTACGGCCTTGGATTGTTTTGCTGCTTGCTCGGCTCATTGGCAGCGGCCGGCGAACCGCTGCGGCTGCACCCGGACAACCCGCACTGCTTTCTGTTTCGCGGCCAGCCGGCGCTTTTGGTTGCTTCCGGCGAGCATTATGGCGCCGTGCTCAACCGGGATTTCGACGACGTGCGTTACTTGAACGCCCTGGCCGTCGACGGATTGAATCTGACTCGCACGTTTTCCGGGGCCTACGTCGAGATCCCGTCGTCGTTCGGCATCGTCAACAACACGCTCGCGCCGGCACCGGATCGGTTTCTGGCCCCCTGGGCTCGCAGCGACGTGCCCGGCGGTGCTGCCGGAAGCAAAAAATTCGATTTGGAAAAATGGGATCCGGCCTACTTCCAGCGGCTGAAAGACTTCGTCGCTGAGGCCGGCAAGCGCGGGATTGTCGTCGAATTCGTTTTCTTTTCGGCCATTTACGACGACCCGCTGTGGGCCGCCAATCCGATGAATCCGGCCAATAACGTGAATGAGCTACCGGCTCTTGCGCGGCTGCAAGTTTTCACATTGCAAGACAAGCGATTGAGCGAGTTCCAGGCGGCGCTCGTGCGGAAGATTGCCGCCGAACTGGCGGAGGCGGACAACGTGTACTACGAAATTTGCAATGAGCCGTATTTCGGCGGCGTGACGCCCGAGTGGAACGATCGCATGGTCGAGGTCCTGGTCGAAGCCGAAAAGGCGCTGGCCGGCCGGCATTTGATCGCCCAGAACATCGCCAATGGATCGGTAGTGGTGAAGGAGCCGAACCGCAGCGTCTCGATCCTGAATTTTCATTACTCCGTTCCGCCCGACAGCGTGAACATGAACTTTCAGCTCGGCCGGGCGATCGGCGACGACGAAACCGGTTTTCGCGGCGCGGCCGATACGGCCTATCGGACCGAGGGTTGGGACTTCTTGATCGCCGGCGGCGCAGTCTACGACAATCTGGATTACTCGTTCAGCGTCGAGCATCCCGACGGCACGCAGCCGGTCACCACTTCGCCCGGCGGCGGCGGACCCGCGCTTCGCCGGCAGCTTGGAGTTCTAAAGAAATTCATGTACAGCTTCGACTTCCCGCATATGAAGCCCGACAAAGCGGTCGTCCTCGGCGGCGCGCCCGACAAAGGGAGCGTCCGCGTGCTCGCCGAAGGCGGCAAGCAATACGCGGTTTACGTGCAGGGCGGTTCGCAGGCCACGTTGCGCCTGGATCTGCCGGCCGGATCGTATCGAGCCGAGTGGATCGACACCAAGACGGGACAAGCCGCCAAAGCCGAGGCTTTCGATCATGGCGGCGGCGAGCGGGCGCTCGAGTCGCCCGCGTATGAGGCCGACATTGCGCTGGGTATTCGTGCCCGATAACCGGCTCGGCGGCGGCCGAATTAGCCGAATTTGCCGGTATTTCGGACCGCCGGAGGTTGCGGCACCCGGCGGCGGAAAAGATGATAGAAGCTGAGAGTCCGATTGTTGATCGAAGGAGTAGACAATTGCCCCCGGCAATCGATCGGTGCGAGGGTTGAACCCAACCGCCGAAAGCAGCTCAGGATAGCCGCAGCCGCGCAACCGCTCGCACGGTGGCAGGCAATTTACGTTACGGCTCGGAGCCGGCCCCCGTTTCACCGGCCTGCCGGCCGCCCAACGCGAGTCTGCGATGTTTCGCCTGGCCCGAAGTCTGATCCAAATCGTCCGAGCAGGTCATCTGGCCTGTCCGTTCTTGGTTTCGACCGGCATCCACGCGACATTGCTGGTGGCCCTGGGAATGATCGTCGTGGGGGCGTCGCAAGGCCCGCCTCCTGACGCCGTTGTCATGGCGATCGGCTTAGGTTCCAGTGCCTCGGTCGCCGAAGGCGAGCTCGACGACACGACGATTGCCGACGCTTCGCTCTTCGATAGCGGCGACGCGGCAGATATGGCCAGCCCGAGCCGGACCAACTTCGACGTGACCGAAATGCCGCCGGCCAGCGATACTGGCGGCGACGCGGTGGACCAACCGCTGCTGGCCGCCGATTTTTCTGCTTCGCACGATTTGCCGGTCTCCGTCGACAGCTCGACGGACGAGCCGCCGCAGGGCGTCGCATCCACGGCGCCAGGCTCGGGGCCGGGTTCCGCAGCGGGGAAGAAGAATCGCTCGGGCGTATCTGCCGGGAAGTCCTCGGGAAAGGGCGTCAAAGCCGGGGGCAAGCCGGGGGCCAAGGGGAGTAAGGGCTCCGACGGCGGATCCGGCGGAAGCTCGTTCTTTGGCTTCAGCGCCGAGGGGGAACGATTGGTGTTTGTCGTCGACATCTCGGGCAGCATGCATGGCCGCCGGATTCGCCGGGCGCAAACCGAATTGCGGCACACGCTCGAAGCGCTGAAGCCGTCGCAAAAATTTTACATTGTCTTCTTCAGCGACGGCGCAATGCCCATGCCGGCTGGCGGTTTGCTCCCGGCCACGCCCGACAACGTGGCGCAGGCCTGGCAATGGGTCCGACAGGCCCAGTGCGGCGGCGGCACCAATCCGCTGCCGGCCTTGCTGCTGGCCCTGGATCTGAAGCCGGACGCGATCTATTTGCTGACCGACGGAAAATTTTCGGCGCAGGTTCTGGCGGCAGCGACGCAAGATCCGCCGGGGCATCGCACGCCGGTTTACACGATCGCCTTTGCCAGCAAAAAGGCCGAGCGATTGCTGCAGGCCATCGCCAGCGAGACCGGCGGCAACTACCGGTTTGTGCCCTAGCGCCCACCCCCGTTGTCTTCGGCCTGGAAGCCGCTACCATATCGGCGTCGGAGCAATGCCGGTACATCAAGGATGAAATCAGGAAGGACCCCCATGGAGCCGCTGTCCGTGACGGATGATTCTGCCGAGGCGCGTTTGGGAGCGCAAGAAATCGATTCGCGAGCAGGCCCATGCCAATCGCCGGGCGCAGGAGAACAAAGAAGAGCTCAGTCGGCTGATTTGCGACCGGTTCGTCGGGCTTGACGAATATGCCGCGGCCCGCACGCTGCTGTTCTATATCGACGTGCGCACCGAAGTCCGCACCCGGCAGCATTTGCCGGTCGCCCTGGCCGCGGGCAAGCGAGTCCTCGTGCCGTACTGTGTGGAGCGTGACCTGGTGCTGTTCGATCTGCGGTCGATGGACGAGTTGTCGGTCGGCATGTACAAGATTCTCGAACCGCGCGAAGACCTGCGCCGATGCCGGCGCAGGCGAGTAGACGTGGCCGAGGTCGACCTGATCATGGTGCCGGGCGTGGCCTTCGATCGCCGCGGGGCCCGGATGGGGCACGGCTTCGGCTATTACGACAAGCTGCTCGAACACGCTCGGCGCGACACGCCGCTCGTGGCCCTGGCCTTCGAGTGCCAGCTCTTTCCTGAGATTCCCACCCAGCCGCATGACATCTTCATGGACAAGATCATCACCGAGCAGGCGATTTATCCGGGATGTCGTGTTCGGGACGGGGGCGTTCGGGACGGGGAACGGTGACGCGTGCCGCAGCCCAACCTGGCCGATGTCGAGGACACGTACGCCGAGGCCTTCCGCAGCATCTACGCTGAAATGCTGATCACGGCCCGCGACCGGCATTGGCTCGACCAGGCCGTCGAGGCGGCCACCGGCAATGCCTCGAGCACGATCCTTTGCGATTGCGAAGCGGGGCTCGATCGCTACGTCGGACCCGATACGGACGAACCGGGCCTTTCGCCCGACGGCCGGCCCGGCGCGGTGGTGCAGTTCCACGTGCCGCGCTTTCGCAAAGACCGGGTCGAGGCATCGAGCGCTCGCTGCTGGTTCGCATCAGCCAGAACGTACTGACCTGCCCCACGGCCCGCTGTTTCAATTTGCTGGACACCGACCCCTATTACAAGCTGGGCGCAAGCTGGCCCTGTTTGGCGACGGCTATCAGCGCCGCGCGATGCGCTTTGGCCGCAAAGTCTGGCTGGTGCCGATCCTGGGGGGCGAATTCGTTATCGATCGCCGCTTCGGCTTTTGCGACGGATTGATGGGGGGCAACTTGTGGTTTCTGGGCGTTGACGAAGACTCGGCCCTGGCGGCCGCCGAGTTGGCCCACGCGGCCGCCAGCCGCACGCCCGGGGTGATCGCGCCGTTTCCCGGCGGCATCGCGGCCAGCGGGTCGAAGGCCGGCAGCCGCTACTCCTTCATGATCGCCAGCACGTTTGCGGAATATTGCCCAACGCTCCGCGAACAACTGGGCGCAGCGTTCACGGCTGCCGCCGGGCGTGCGATCGGTGATGGAAGTGATCCTCAACGGCCGCGACCTGACGACCATCGCCGCGGCCACTTGGGCCGGCATCGAAGCGGCCCGGGCCACGCCGGGACTGGTGAAAATCTCGGCCGGCAATTACGGCGGCCGGCTCGGCAAGAGCTTTGTCTATCTCGACCGCAATCGCCAGCCGGCGGAGTGAGGAGAGGGGTTAGACGTTAGGGGGTAGAGGGTAGGGAAAGAGACACGCAGAGGCGACGCTTCCGGTCGTGGCGTTGTGACGTGATAGTTGTGCAGCGATAATAGCTGGCGATTTACGACCGCTGGTAAAGGCGATTCCGGGCCAGAGCGAGACCGAACTCATGCGACACGCAATGCACGTTACGAAAGTTCTACTCCTTGTCGGGCTGTTTTCGACGACCACGGCCGCCGACAACACGCCGGCCGACCACGCGGCCGCAACGGCGCCGCAGTTCAATGCCAGGCTGGCCGCCTACTTGCGCCAGCGCAGTGCCGAATTCGACCAGATTCCGGCCGATCGCAAGCAAGACCTGCAAACGATCGCCGGCTATGTGCGCAGCCAGATCAAGTCGGGCGAACCGGCGCGGCTGGTTTTCATTTGCACGCACAACTCGCGCCGCAGCCACATGGCGCAGATCTGGGCGACCGACGCGGCGGCGCATTACGGAGTCGCCGGCGTGCAGAGTTTTTCCGGCGGTACCGAGGGCACCGCGTTCAATCCCCGCGCTGTCGCGGCCCTGGAGCGGGCCGGCATCGAGATCAGCAACCCGGATGGGGGCAAGAATCCCAAGTATCGGGTTCAGGTCGCCGAGGGCATCGAGCCGCTGGTTTGCTTCTCGAAAAAATACGCCGATCCGCCGAACCCGAGCGAGAAGTTCTGCGCCGTGATGACCTGCTCGACGGCCGACAAGGCCTGTCCGACCGTCGAAGGCTCCGCGTTGCGCGTGGCGA
The DNA here is from genome assembly GCA_963699445.1 of uncultured Planctomycetia bacterium. Taxonomy (GTDB): domain Bacteria; phylum Planctomycetota; class Planctomycetia; order Pirellulales; family PALSA-1355; genus CAWCAX01. The sequence continues at coordinate 101,930 of CAVOTX010000002.1, read as the reverse complement.
TTCCCTACGAGGATCCCAAGATCGCCGACGACACGCCGCAAGAGGCGGCCAAATACGACACCCGCTGTGCGCAGATCTGCCGCGAGATGCTGTACCTGTTCTCGCAGGTCGGGGGCTTGACGACGGACAAGTAGTCGACCCAGGCTCTACTCTTGCTGTAACTCGACTTCCTGAATGCCTTCCGTGCGGTTCAGCTCGGTCACCAATTCGAGGGCATCTTCGGGCCGGCGGAGTCGCAGTTCATAACCGAAATCCATGGCCGCGCCTGACGGGCTGTTGCGGTGCTGACCAAGCGCGACCGGGTGACGTGCGCGGCGACAATGCGATCCCACGCGCCACCCGCAGCCGAGCCGAGAGCCACGCGGACCCGCAGGCGACCGTTGAGATTGGCCGTTGTGCCGGCAGCCGGCGGCCGAAATAAGTACGCCGCTAGCGCGGTAATCGGAATGCCCACCAGCGGAATCATTGTCGCGCCTGCGCCTACTGCCAGGCCGACCGCCACCGCGAAAATCACAAACGCCGTGTCGCGAGTGTCTTCGACCACCGTGCGAAACCGGACGATTGCCAACGCGCCCACCAGGCTGAACGCCCGGGCGATGCTGTTGCCGATGGCCAGCGTAACCATGGCGATAATCACCGTCAGCAGCACCAGCGTGGCCGACAGGGCCACCGGTTCGCTGGCCGTCTTGCCGTGCGTCAACCGATACACGCCCGAGACGACGCTGCCCATCACGAGCGCAACCGCCAGGCGAACTGCCACGAGCTTTGCCGTCAGCTCCGCGCCGGGCTGGAGCGAGTCTTGCAGCCAATCAGGCATTCCCGCGCTCCGCTGCGCAGTGGGCCGCCAGCCAGGCGTCGCGGCAGAGGCGATATTTCGACACGCTGGCCGGGCTCAGGTTCATCGCCGCAATCAATTGCTTGAAGCGGTCCGGGAGTGCCGAACGGAACTTGAGTTCCAAGATCACCTGCCCGGCGAGCAGGCGGACGCCGTTGGTCGGTGCGGACATGCACCAGCGGTCGGTCAGGCCGCCGACCAGTTCCCGATCGAGCGTCAAGCGAGCCGCTTCCTGCGGATCGGAGCCGAGAAACGCCGTCCGCTGGTAGACGATCTGACACGCCGGCCCGAGCCGCGCTTGGCCAGGCGGCGCGCAAACCAGTAGCCGGTCCAGTCCGGCTGCGGCTCGGCGCCGGCCAGCAGCGACAATTCTTCGGCGGCGATTGAAGTGCGGCGTTTGGCCACCTGGTCGCCACGGCGGATCTTGCGCTCCAGGAATATTTCGGCGCCGCGGCATAGCTGCGAATGCGAAACTTGCGCCGCCGATACCAGCTCGTCCGATGATAGACGTCCAATTCGGGCGTGTCGCAGTACAGGCTGGTCGTGCAGTAGGCACCGCCGAGAGCCTTTTCGCCGTGGGCGTCGATCAGCAAATATTGCTGGGCCCAGAGTTGCACCTCCGCGGCGCGACGATCATCGACCAGAAATTTCAGTTCGAACGCGGGCGCTTCCTCCTGCGCTGGCCGGCCTGTCGCCGTCGACCGCGGCGGTTGAGAAAACGCGGCCGGGCGCCTCCCGGTGGGCATTGTCGTTCACGTCTGAAGCAAACGGGCCAGAAGTCGCTCCGTTCTTTGACGGCAGGTCGTGCACGTCTTGGCCGTTTGCATGCGTCTCGCCATTGGTGCCCGGCAAGCGGTGCGAGGGGATCGCCGGCTCCCGAGTGGTTTCGGTCTCTTTCAAGGTTGCGGCTCCTCGGCCCGCCGCGGCCGATTCTCAGGGTTTTCGGATGGCGGCCGCTCGGATCGTTCGCCCGGCCGGCCCAAGCCTGGCCCACCCTCTGGCCGTGCATTGGCACCCGGTGGTCCAAAACCGCGTGGCCCGAAAGCCGGTGGCCCAGCACCGGGCGGCCCGAATCCCGGTCGACCAAAGCCGGGCGGCGACGGAAACACCGCGCTAATGGCCGCGGCGAGTTTAGTCTCGTCGAGTTCGGCTTTCTTCTCGGTGTCCGCCTCGGCAAACAGGGCTTCGGCCGCAGCAATCGCTTCGTCGAGCGTCACGCGGTCGTCATGATCGACGTCCGCGCGCTTCAGCAGCGCGGCCGCCACCGCGGCGGCCGGCGAAAACATCCGCGGCCGTTCTGCGGGGGCATCCTCCGGCCGGCGACCATCCGCAGCGGCGGGCGTCGGCGGATCAGACGCCCGGTCGTTAGGCGCCCGATCAATCGGCGCCCGATCAATCGGCGCCCGATCAATCGGTGCCCGATCGCCAAAAACCCGATTGCCGGTTGCCCGGTTATCAGGAGCATCGCCCGGGGCACCGGGTGGCGGGCCAAAGCCGGGCGGACCGGGAATGATCTCGGCGAGCGCCGCGGCGAGCGCAGCCTGGTCGAGCTTGCCAACCTTCTCGGTATCGGCATCGTGAAAGAATTTCGTGGTACCTGCGACCAGCTCGTCTTTGCCCAACTTGCCGTCCTTGTTCGTGTCCAGTGCTTCGAGCAGCGGCCCGGCCATGAAGTTACCGGGGCCAAATCGGCCTGGTCCACCGCGGCCCCCCGGCCCAAACCCGCCGCGCGGCGTGTAACCCGGATTCGTGCCGGCCAGTTGGGCAGCCACCAGCTCGGTGCGTTTTTCGACAAACGTGCTGAGCGAGGGGGATCGGCCTGGGCCGCCGCCGAAGGGGCCGCCGCGGCGCCGTTCGCTCCGGGCGTCGACCGCCGCCTGCTCGCGGGCGCGGCTCCGCCGTGGCGCTTTCCAGAGCCACGATCTCGCCCTGCAGGCGATCCTTGGCAAAACTGCCGGTGGTGAGCTCGGCCAGCAGGGCGTCGTATTTGCGGGCGATCTCCGGCACGGCCAGTAACCGATCAATCAGTTTGTTGGTGCCGGCATGCGGATGCTTGAGGCTCAAGTTCAACAGGTCGTCGGGCGAACCCATCATCGGGAAACCGGCAAACGACAGATCGAGATCCCAGGGCAGAAAGTTGAGCTTGCTGGTCCGCGGATCGAGGTAGATGTAATAGTTGTGCCCGATGGCAAACAGGCTGTCCATGTTCGACAGCCAGGCGCTGACGGCCAGAAAGCGAAGAAATTCGTCCACGTCGAGATAATCGGCGATCTCGGCCTGAAACGTCTCGTTGTTGGCCTTATCCAGCAGCTGGACGAAGTCGATCACTCGCCGGGCTTGCTGCTTGCTGGGTTTGTGTTTGGGTTGATACTGGCCGGCGTAGCGGTCCCAATCGTCGCCCAGGTAAGCGAAGTCGCGCAGCCGTTCCGGTTTCATCAGCAGCCCGCCGGAATCCTGGAAGCGATCCTTGAGAAAAGTGCGATCGACCTGTTCGATCAACGTGTATAGCCCGACCAGTTCGCGGTCGTACTTTCCGGGCACGGTGAGCGTGAGCTCGACGAACGCGGTGGCGCGGAGCCGGCACGCCCGATGCGCGGAACACTTCGAAGGCCAGCGCTTCGCGCAGTCGCGTGGGATCGGCGGCGCCGGCGTTGAGGTTCAGCGCTTTCATGCCGCGGAATTGCCCATCGGCGGAAAAGTGATCCAGATCGATCTTCAGATTGCGTTTCAGGCTGCCGGCGCTGCCCATGTAACTGCCGTTGCCCTTATAGCGCACGCCGACGTCGTCGAACTTTTGGCCGAAGGCTTCCAGTTTTCCGTGAGCCCAGGGGAACTCCGTGCCAAAGCCGGCTCGTTATGAACGTCGGTGCGGCGCCCGGCTGGCTGAGCTTCGCCTGGCCCCGCGCCGCGATTGCCGGCTTGAGCCGGGGGCCGATTATCCGCCGGATCGTCGCGTCGATTCTCGCCCTCTGCCGCCGGCCGGCGCTGCGGCTGTGCGCCGGACTGCGGACCACGGCCCGGTCCGCCGCCAAACGGTCCGCGACCCGCGACCGCTTGCATGGCCTCCCATTCGTCGGCCGAGAACTCCAAATGGAATTTGTGCGTTCGCGTCAGGCCAAACACGTCGTCGCCCGTTGACTCGGTTGCAGCGCCTGGTGCGGCAGCGGGCGGCTGCGGCTTTTCGACGGCAAGATCTTGGGCGAGAACCGGCAGTACGGCGACCGACAGCAATGCCATCGGGATCAGAGCGGCGCGGGACAAAAGCGGCAATTTGTTTTTTGGCATCTTGATTTTCGACCAGTGGCTGGGGGCCAGGTAGCGACGGACGAAGCGGTGGACAACCTCGCCTGCTCGCAAAAATTTGGCGGAGCGACAAAACGCAACTCGATCGCCGGCCGGCGCTGCCGCGAGGCGCGGCCCCGGCGCAAGCTCAAGTATGCGGGACGAGCCGGCATTCTCAAATAGTAGGGAGGCGTTGGCGGCACCAATTCCGCCGCGCCGGAGCAAGATCCCGCTCGAATTACCCGCGGCACCAGCAGCTGGCGGACGCAGAATGGGGGTGCCAAAGCGGGCGGCGGCTGGCAACGGACGTGTCGGCGGCCCGGCCGAGCGATCCCCAGGAAGTGCCACGCTCAAACCTTGGACCGCGAACTTTGGGCCTTGAACTTGGGGTTGGGCACCTTCGATTGCCGCACGGCCTGCCACTCGACGCCGATCATGAGCGAGTTGATGCCCGAACCGATCCCCAGCATGGCCACATTCTCTCCGGCCGCCAGCCGGCCTTGCTCGACGGCCATCGCAAAAGCGGCCGGCAGTGCCACCGAGCCGGTATTGCCGAGGAACTCGACCGTGGGAAAGTCGATTGTGGGATCCAGGCCCAGCGAGGCGAACATCAATTTGCGGTGGGCCGAGCCGACCTGGTGACAAAACGTCTTGTCGATCTGATCCTTACCCCAGCCCGACTCGGCCAGAAAGTCGGCAAACGTGGCAGCGCCGGTGGCGATGCCTTCGACCAGCAATCGCTCGGAGTCGGTGTGCATCAAGGTTTGCATGCCGGCGGCGGCCGCTGTATCGCAATCGCTGTGGCAAAGATCGTGAAAGTCGGTATGCGCCCGGGCGGCCGCGGCGACGATGCGGTTTTGCGTGCGGCTCAATTCGTGATCGACCAACAGCACGGCACAGCTCGCCGAGCCGAGCGTCAGGCTGGCCACGGCCAATTTCACGTCGTCGCGAGTGAGCGACGTATCTCGGTTGAGCCAGTCGATCGTGGCTTCGACAACTTGCCGGCTGCCTTCGGTTCCCACGATCAGGCCGGCGCGAATCTGGCCTAACTCGATCATGTTGGCCACCAGCAGCATTCCGCTGAGCACACCCAAGCAGGCGTTCGAGACATCGAACACCTGGCAGCTCTGGGGCAATTGCAATTGATGATGCACGCGGCAGGCCGTGGCGGGCTCCAAATGGTCGCGGCAAACCGAGCCATGCACCAGCGCCGATGTGCCGGCGATCGATTGCCGCGGCGGCGAGCGCCTTTTCGCCGCTCGTCACGCTCTTGTCGCCCGGCAAGGTACCTGGCGGCCAGAACCGGCGCTCGCGAATTCCGGTCATCAGTTCCAGTCGGCCGGCCGGCAGCCGCAGCCGCTGGTAAAGCGGGCTGAGCCGGGCTTCGATTTCGTCCGACGTGACGATCTCGTCGGGCAGCGTGTAGCCGAAGCTCTCCAGGCAGACGTTTTGGTAACGCATAGGACGGCGCACGCTTTGGGCGATGGTGACGGCGATCGGCAGAGCACAAGAACCCGGCAGCGGAACGCAAGGGGGCTAGCCGCGGTTGCAAGTCGTTGCCGGGCAATCGCTAATAACCTACACCAGGCGGATTGATTTGGTAAAGCCGCTTCGCTTGCCGGAAGTGTCCTAGGACTGAGTTGGTCGATCTAGAACCGCCTCGAAAAGCTCATCGAAGCTCCAAACGTGACCGGCCAGCTTTGCCATCATAGCAGCGGTGCCTCGCTTCTGGCCGCTCTTGCCCGGCTTGCGGGTCTGCCAGCAGAAGTTGTAGTAAGCGGCGAACATGCCAAAGGCTGCTTCCAGCGTCCGCAGTTTCTTGCTGAAGCAGTACGTCAGCCGGTCGAGCCGCTTCATAAATAGGCGCTGGGTGCCGTTCAATCGCTCTACGTGCGAGGTGCATATCGTCAGCTCGCCCCGGCCGTCTATCCCCCTTATTGTCCTTGCGATGGGTCTAAAACCCTCGCCTTCAGGCGAAGCCTTTAGGTTCTTCGCTTTGCTAAAATCTGGGGATGGAGAAGTACCGCACAAGTTCGCACAGCCGTTTCGACCTGAAGTACCATTTTGTCTGGATCACCAATTATCGGAAGGGGATTTTGGTGGATGCGGTTGGAATTCGGCTCCGCGAACTGGTGCGAGGGATTTGTCGAGCTAACGAGATCGAGATTCTGGAAGGATCGGTGTCTCGCGACCATGTGCATGTGCTACTGTCTTGCCCGCCGAATCTGTCGCCGAGCAAGATCATGCAGTACATCAAGGGCAAAAGCTCGCGGAAGCTGCTGATGGAGTTCAAGCATCTGCAAAAGGCGTTCTGGGGCCGGCACTTGTGGGCCCGCGGCTACTTCGTGGCGTCCAGTGGCAACGTGACCGACGAGGTGATCCAAGAATACATCCGCCAACAAGAGGGCACCGAGCCCGACGACGGCGGGGACAATTTCCGAATTACCAAATCGTGAGCGAAGGACTTTAGTCCGTAGCTCACGATTTTCCTCGAACCTACCGGCTTTAGCCGGTAGTGGTTCAGTTCGTTCTCAGCGGATAGCCCCTCACTCCCCGCCCCGCCGCTCGGGTAGAACTCCGGCGGGAAACCACCAATCCGTGAGAATTCGGTGAATTTGCTTGCAAGGCCCCTGTCGGGTGGTTAGTCTGTAGCCGTCATGCCGTCGGCGGCGGCGTTTCTCGGCTTCGTACCCTACCAGGAAAGCTGCAATGTTCCGGACCCGATTGATTTGCCGCACTGGCCCCCTCGTTTTCCTCGTGGTCGGCGTGCTCACCCAGTCCGCAAGTCATGCGGCCGTCCAAATCTCGCTGGACCCTTCGAATGTGATCGGCGGCACGCAGCCGTACCCCTTCAGTCCATCTGATACATTTGCCGACTCGAACATTCTCGACCACCAAACGGGCACAATTACGGAGCCGTTCGCGCACGGTTACTGGTTGAACACGGAAGGTCTTGCGAATCCGTATATCACGATCAGTCTGGGCGGATCGTACCAACTGACACAGTTTGAACTCTACAACACAGCCAATGGCACCTATGGCGATCGTGGCACCGGAGATTTCACCATCGTTGCTGGGAACAGCATCACCTCGGACGGCAGCAATGGCTACACCTTAAGCGGCCCGACAACGGTTGTTGCCAGCGGAACATTGGCCGCAGCCACGACCGCCCAAGCAGTTTCGGGTATCCCCGGCCAAGATTTTGCTTCGTCAGACACGACCGACACGTTCAAATATATTCAGTTTCTCCCGACCAGCGTTGCCACAGAAAACAATCCCTGCTGCGGGCCCGATAATTACGGCCTCAACGAACTGAAGGTCTTCACCACCCCCGAGCCAGCCTCGCTCGTCGTCTGGGGCATGGTGATCGCTGGGGGTCTGGTCGCCGCCCGTCGCCGCCGCAAAGCCTAGTTCAACCTCTACGCGAAACCCAGAACCGCTCAAGCAGTGTGCTCGGGCGGTTTTTTCATGCGCCGAGCTGGTCGCCGGCCGACCAACGCACTCTTAGGACACCACCCGCTTGCCGCGGATTTGCGGCGGCCAGACGCACCTCTCCGCCCAGCCGCTCGGTTAGAAATATTAGGAATTTTCTTGCTACCTGGCGCCGGGGCGGCTATTCAGGCCGGTGGGCGTAAAGTTCACGCCCGGACCACTTCGAATAGCTCGTCCACCAACGCAGTTCGCGTAGCCAATCTCGACTCGCGGTTGTAATTCCTTTTGCAGGACTTTTCCACTCGCTGCACGTGGATATTTGGCTCTTCCGTCCCGACGTCGATTGCAATTTGACGTTGCCGCCGGTCAATGCGGTTTTTCCGAGCCTGGATCGGTTCTGGGCTCAATCCATAGGGGAAATTTCGGCCTTCTGGTCCGCCGTCCGCCTTTTTGTTGGAGAATCCAAAAATGTTCAAGTCCCTGATTTCGTCCGCGGTTTTCTCGGCCGGGTTGGCTGCATCGCTGGGCCTGTCCTCGGTTGGCCAAGCGAGCGTCATTTTGACCGACATCCAAAGCTATTCGGACGGGGGTGGAGTTTGGAATAACGACACTACTGGCAATTGGGCTATTTGGATGTCGCCCGGCACTCCACAACAGTTTGCGACACCAACCGACGGGTCGAACTATCTGAATAACAACGGTGGCTCAGGTAATTTGCCCAATACGCCGGTGACCATCCCCGAAGGGACGAGTTCGTACGCCTTGTACCGTGCGAGCTACGCGTCAACCGATTTATCCGATAACTTCATTTTTGGCTCGCAAACGCTGACCATCAGCCCAAACCTGCCGTACATCGCTTCCTCGTCAACACATGCCACGGGAACTGCGGGGCCGATCTTGATTGGCACCCAAGAAGTCAGCATCACTGGGTTCGGGTGGTATGCCCCGGCGCCTACAACATTGCCAACGTCGGGGAGGGTCAAAGTCTCGGTAACAGCGCTGGGAATAACCTCGTCGGCGTGGTGACCTTCCAGGTGACGCCTGAACCGGCCTCCTTCATCCTCTGTGGCCTGGGCGCCGTCGGACTGCTGTTCGCGGCCCGCCGCCGCCGCAAAGCCTAGTTCGACCGCAACGCAAACCACAGAACCGCTCGGGGCTCGGGCGGTTTTCTTGCGCACGACACGCCGTCCGGCTGCAAACTCACCCTTCAGACACTTCCCGCTCTTCCGGCGCGCGATCGTGGCGCGCGAGGCATCTCGAACGCGCGTCGCGGCAGATTCTTTCCTTTCGGCCGCGATTTGAACCCTGAAAGTGCGCCAGCGAATGCCTGTCATCACAATACGTTGTGCTAGCAAATCCAGGTCGCGTCAAAATGAGGTCCACTCCTTGTCAGGGTTGCGGCGCGGAATAAACTCGCACCAACTTGCTTCCTGCGGGTTACACGGCTCGTGCTGCTTGAGAGTGCATGGCCGTGAAGGATTGTAGAGGCCCTCGGAAAAGGAATCGCTCCGGCACCGGACCCAGGATGGGTAACCGCAGCCGGCAGACGTCAAGACGCGGATCAGCATCAGGGACGATGCTCGCCCACACGGCTCTTCGCCCCCTCATGCGTCTTTCTCTTGACGCCAAAAAATCGCGGCCTGCGAACTGTTGAATCGTGGCTGTGATTCTCTGCCGGAAGAAGCGGCGAAACCTGCCTGGCCCGAACGGTCGAGGCGCCTCGAAAGTAAGTTGCCGCTGTTCTTTTTTTCAGACACAGGATGTGTCGCGAAAGGGGAGATTTATGAAGCGATCGAAGCCACTGGTGGGTTTGAATGCCGATTTCCGCGCCGCCAAGAAGGACGCACCGGCGTTCAGCTACGTGTCCGCAGGCTACTACGACGCCATCGTCAAAGCGGGAGGGATTCCGCTGATCTTGCCGCCGGTAGCCGATGAAACCGATCTGGGCCGGCTGCTCGACATGCTGGATGGCATGCTCATGGTCGGCGGCGCCGATCTCGACCCGCGCCGCGACGGCTTCATGCTGCATCCCAGCGTTCGTCCGCTTGGAAAACCGCCGCGAAGAATTCGACCGCATGCTGATGCGGATGGTTGCCAAGCGGCGGTTGCCGGTCTTCGGCATCGGCGTGGGCATGCAATTGCTCAACATCTCTCAAGGCGGCAACCTGCTGCTGCATATTCCTGAGGACTTGCCCAAGGCGCTGCCGCACAAAGATCCGCTCGACGCGGCCCATCGTCACGGGCTGGAAGTCGTGCCCGGCTCGCTGATGGAGCGGGTCTACGGCGACGGCGAGATTCGCGTCAACAGCATGCACCACATGGCGATCGACGAAGTGGCCCCGGGTTTCCGCGTCACGGCCCGCTGCCCGGACGGCGTGGTCGAAGCGATCGAGAGCACGACCGAGTGGTTCGCCTTCGGCACGCAATTCCATCCGGAGGCCGATTCGGCCTCGGCGTTCGACCTGCGGATTTTCGAAGAGTTCATTTGCGGCATCACGGGCGAGTCGATCGAGCTGCGGATCGCGGCCTGATCCGCAGCGGGCGGTTGTGGGGTTTTTGCGGATTCAGTCGCGCGCGAAGGGCGAAGGGGGCAGTTCGCCCCTTGCGCCGAGCCGCCGGCTATTGTCAATTCCTGGGGACTTGGATAGCCTAGAGTTCTTCATTCCCCTGTAGCTCAGTTGGTAGAGCAGCGGACTGTTAATCCGCTTGTCCAAGGTTCGAGTCCTTGCGGGGGAGCTTGAGCACGGCGCCCGACACTCTGGGTTTATTTGCTGGAAAATCCGGCAGCTGGCCTCTAAATCGGCCACACGGATGGCTTGGATCGGCGAAAAGCCGAGGGCGACGATCCCCCGTGCTCCGGGGTCGACATGCCGCCAAGCACGGGCCCCGCAAGATCGTCTGGTCCGAATTGTACTTGGATCGCGCGGAGCAAATCATGCCGCAATTCGACCGGATCACTGTCGACCCCAATGTGATGGGCGGCAGATTGTGCATTCGTGGCCTGCGCATCACCACGGCCACCGTCGTCGGATGGATCGCCGGTGGAGCAACTTGCCAGGATATTCTCGCCGATTACCCGTGCCTTGAGGAAGAGGACATTCGGCAGGCGTTAGCCTGCGCGAAATATTCAGGGCCCGCGGTTGATCGCGGATCTGCATCCGTCAGAAAACACCGACCAAATCAACAGCGGACACTTCGCATCCTGCGGGCGATGCAGCCGCAGCAAAAACTAGCCCAAGTGTTCGAGCTGAACGCAGCGCACGCTCAAATTGTTCCGTATCGGATTACGCCGCCGATTTCCCGACCTGAACGACGCCGCGCTTCAGAAGGTGTATCTGCGAATGCGAGAGCGATGTCACAACAGGAACTACTGACCCAGGTGATCGCGACGCTGCAGAAGCTCGGCATCGAATTCATGCTGAGCGGTTCTTACGCTTCGAGCCTTCAGGGAGAGGCACGGGCAACGCACGACATCGACCTGGTCGCCAGTCTGTCGTTGGCAGATGCGCCCGCTGATCGCCGCCTTCCCAGTGGATCGTTTCTACTTGAGTGAATCGGCCGTCACGGAAGCGATCCGCTCGAAGCGGATGTTTAACCTGCTTGAGATGCACACGGGCGAAAAGGTCGACTTCTGGATGCTGAGCGAATCTGCATTCGACAAATCGCGTTTCGCTCGTCGGCAGCGAATCGACCTTGGCGGACAATTTGTCGACGTGAGCTCGCCAGAGGACACGATCTTGATGAAACTGCTTTGGTGCAAGCAGTCCGGGGGCAGCGAGAAACAGTTCCACGATGCGCTGCGGGTGTACGAATTGCAGGCCGACCTGCTCGACGAAGCGTACCTGCGAAAATGGATCAGTGATTTGGGCGTTGAAGACCTTTGGCAGCGAGTTCTCGACACGGCGGAACCATTTATCCCACCCGGCGATCTTGCATCGTGAGTGCGCACGTGAACTTGGCACGATAGATCGATCGCTTGCCGGCAGCTTACCGGGTCCAGTTACTTCGGCTCGTAAATCACCAGCACCGCTGGGCGATTCTGGGTGTCCTTCGTCTCGCGGAAATGTGCGATCATGTAGTCGCGGCTGCCGCCGTGGAGCATGAAGCCGTGGTTGGGGTGTTCGCCGCCCGTCCAGAAGCGAATGGCCAGGGTGAAGTCCTACCAGTTCACCTTGCCACGGCCAGGACCATACGCCAGAAACAGCGGCAGGAAATCCGGATCGTCGGCCCAGTGAAAGCCGCCGACCTGCTTGCAGAACTTGTCTTTGGCGACGCTCCGCTGGCCCAAAACGACGGGTGGGTTCCTTTTTCTAACGAAGGTTTTGAGAATATGGACCTAGGGAAAGACGGGTGGGGACTGTGAGCGATTTTACGTAGCCTGCTGAGTCAAATGGAACTGCCCCCTCAGAGACGGTCTTGATTCCTGTCGCTAATTGTCCTGTCGCCGGGCGCCCGGCAACTCAGGCTTTGACGGCCCCTAACCTGTCAGCCGGCCCGGGTATTGCGGCAGGCGGAATTTGCTTGCTGGCCACCATCTGGGCTGTTATTCTGCGCTTGCTGGCGTGGCGCACACGCCCGAATCATCGCAGCCAGTTCATCTGCTAATGCTGTTCGCCTAGCGCGTTGATTTATTCGGCACGCTGTTGCCATTCTCTTCCCGGACGTCACCGCGCTATTGGTGTGGGCGAATCGTCCGCTCGGGGGTTCGACTGGTGGCGTTGCCAAGTTGAGCTGGCGGCAAAACTCGATTCTCGTTTCGGCCGGCGAAGCGCCGGCCTCACTCCATCCCCATCGGAGGTTACTCGCATGTTCCAACATCGCATCGTTACGGGAATTGTCATGGTCCTACTGCCACTCGCAGTCTGCGGCGGCCTTCAGGCTGACACGATCATTGGACCGGGGGACACCGCGACCAGTCTTAATGACACCGGCACGCCGCTGGTGGCGGTCGACTTGGCAAATTCGCAGTTCTTGCCGGCTGGGTCATACTCGGCGGACTTGTTCAATTATCAGTTCACGACCGCCGTCGGCAGCGCTACGCCGGCCTTGGAAATCTTCCAACGGCTCAGGCGGCTACACCACGATCGCCGTTGGCGCCACGGTAACCGACACGGGCACGACGCCATTTCAGTCCACCGCCTTTGGCGGCAGCAACCTGTTTACCGTTCCCGGCGGTGGCGAAACGGTTTACGCAGCGGTCTATATGCCGTCCGGTCCGGCACCGGTCGGGTTTTTGAATGGCAGCGGATCGACGTACATCAACTACAACGGAGCCAGCGCCTCCGGTTGTCGGATTGGATGTCGGCGGCGGTTCGGGCACCGGCACGTTTTCGCGCACGTACGATTTCAGCATCTCGGTCCACGCAACACCTGAACCGGCGTCGCTCATCCTTTGCGGCCTGGGTGCTTTAGGCCTGCTGTTCGCCGGCCGCCGCCGGAAAATTTAGTCCGACGACCGCGAGACACGGCCCTCGCGTCAAACCGGGGGCTTTTTCATGCGCGATGAGTTCGGCTAGCCAGTGAGATTGGAAGCCTCTGGCGTTGGCCGCGGAGGCACAATTGCGTGGCAATTTCCTTGCGTGTCGCGGCGACGATGCGCCATAGTTGGGGTAGGCAATTTCACGGCCCGCAGGGAGACATGCCATGAAGTGGATCGGCACGAAAAATCTGGGCCTGCTTCTGCTCGCCATTTGGCTGATCGCCACAGGCGTGTTGACATTCGTTCACATTGCCTCGGTCAACACGGCGCCCGATCTTGGCAGGCCTTGCGATCGCCGCTGGCGTATGCATCCTGTTGGGCGCCTGAGCAACCCGGAATGGGGGTAAGCCATCGGGCTGGGGCTCTGCCAGCCGAGCCAAGATGCCAGCGAGCAATTTCCGCCGCGCCGGCTGTACCAGCAGCCGGGCCGCCATTTGGCTGTCTGCGGTGCCGCTCGGTTCGGCCGGATTCATTGTCAACTTGCCCGGCGACAATTTGCCAGCGGCCGGCGGGATACGCCATAATGGAGGGCTGGACAGAGCGATCGCCGATCTCACTCGTCGCCAGAGGCAAGTCGAGGCTTCCATGGACCGCCGCAAGCAGACCGCGTTTACATTGATCGAGTTGCTGGTCGTGATTGCCATTATCGGCATTCTGGTGGCACTCTTGCTCCCGGCCGTGCAGGCCGCCCGCGAGTCGGCCCGGATCACGCAATGCTCGAACAACCTCAAGACGATGGCATTGGCTGCACTGCACCACGAGCAAGCTCAAGGGTTCTATCCGACCGGCGGCTGGGGCTGGGGTTGGGTTGGCGACCCCGATCGCGGCTTTTCGCACAAGCAGCCGGGCGGCTGGCATTTCAACATTTTGCCGTACAGTGAGCAGCCAGCCCTGCACGACCAGGGGCTGAACCAAAATACCAACGGCGTCACCGCGACCGCGCAGACGCCCGTGGCGACTTACATCTGCCCGTCGTCGCGGCTCGTGAAAACGTACCCTTACACGCACGGCGGCACTTTTGTCAACACGCCCAATTTGCAGGCCACCAGCCCGATCGGCCGCAGCGACTACGCCGCGAATTCCGGCGACCAGGGTTGGGGATTGATTGTCTATGGTCCAGGTTCGGAGAGCGCCGCGGACGGCCAGTCTCCGGCCCAATGGAACAGCATGAGCCAGGTCGGCACCACCTCCGAGCCGACGGGCCCGATTTACATCATCAGCGAGATCAAGGTTCCGCACATCATCGACGGAACATCGAGCACCTATCTGATGGGCGAACGCTATGAAAACCCCGACGGATTCGAAACGGGCCAGGTCTGCGCCGACGATCAGGGCTGGGACATGGGCTACGATTTCGACATCAACCGCTGGACTGATCCGGGTACGCCTCCTTGGCAGAACACGCCCGGCCTGGGGGGCGGCTGCGACGTGAATTTTGGCAGTGCGCATTCCGGCACCTTCAACATGGCCTTCTGCGACGGTTCGGTACACGCCATCTCGTACGCCATCGATCTGGAAACGCATCGCCGACTGGGCAACCGCAAAGACGGCCTGCCGATCGATGAACGCCTGTATTGACGCTGCTCGTCGGCCTCATTGCACGGATCGAAGGTTTTGCGGCCGGCAACCATTTGGGCATCCCGCGTTCGGCTCGCGGTCCAGGTTTCGGCATCGCTCGCAATCGCAGTCTACGATGGGCCGAGCACAACCCTTGTGGGTTGCTTCCGAATCCAGCTACTTGCCCTTCGCTTTGTCCAGGCTGCGGGAATATTTTCGCGCGTCGGGTCATCTCATTCGGTGGCGGCGAATGTTACGTCGGACGCTCAGAAATCGAGGTGCCGCGATGGCGAAGCTTCTCGTTTGGTCGATCGTGCTGTTGGCGCTGGTCGGCTGCTCAAGTGAGTTGAATTCCAAACGAGTTGAGCCGGCGAGCACCGAGTCGACCGCGGCAAGCGATCGATCGAGCTCTGCCATCGACGACGACAGAGTGGAAGAAATGCAAGAAGCCGTGGCGCCGGATGCCGCAGTGCCAGACGGCAAGGGTCGCCCGGCTCCGGCCGATCCAGCCGGTGGCAATCGGCCCGCGTCGCCCAGCCGCGGCATTGCCCGAAAGATCATCTACACCGCGGACTTGGACCTGACGGTCGAGAACTTTGACGGAATTGCCGAGCGAGTCGCCGAATTCGCCGGGAAATTCGACGGCTACATTGCCCGCTCGAAGACGCAAGGCTTGGCCGGCAGTCCGCGCTGCGGTCAATGGACGCTACGAGTGCCGACCGACAATTTCGAGCGATTGCGGCTTGCCGCTGAGGGACTCGGCGCGATCCGCAGCAGCAGTTCCAACTCGCAGGACGTCAGTGCCGAGTATTACGATGTCGAGGCGCACATCCGCAATAAGCAGCAGGAGGAAGAACGGCTGCTCAAGCACCTGGCGACCAGCACCAGCCGGCTCGACGAGATCCTCGTCATCGAGCGCGAGATTTCGCGCGTCCGCGGTGAAGTCGAGCGATTGACGGGCCGCCTGAACGTCCTGCGCGACGTGTCCGCGCTGGCGACCGTGAATCTGCGGATCGAAGAGATCCGCAGTTTCTCGCCGCCACCAGCGTCCACGTATAGCGATCGCGTGGCGCAGGCTTGGGCCGACTCGCTACGGTCTCTCAGTGGCCTGGCCCAGTCGGTTTCGATCATCCTCGTGGCCGCAGCCCCTTGGCTGGTGGTCGTCGGTTTACCCGCGATGTTGCCTGCGACGATTCTGCTGCGGAGATACCGCCGCCGAGTGGCGGCAGTTTGATTGCGTTCTCAATCGAGCCTGTCGAGCCAGTCCGTCAGCAATTGCGGTTGGGCCGAGAAGCGACCCACTTCGCGCGCGCCAGCAGGCGGGTTCCCGGCGGCTGGCTGTCCGGTAACGGGCCGAGCAGAGCGCAAAGCAGCACGCGGCGTGGGCCGATGCGGTTGACAACGTCGCCGATGTCTCCAAAATCGCGCAGCAATCCGGGCACGATGCTGGCCGCATTGATCGGCCGGCCCGGCGGCGAGAACAGCGATTCGAAGCTACCCAGCATCTCCTCGACGGCCACAGCCGCCACCCGGGGCTCGATGGCGGCGGCGAACAGCCCCACGAGCGCGGCATCGCGGCGACCGCAGAGCACGATGCGCCCGGGTGTTTTTTCGGCAACCGCTTTGCTCACGGCCGCCAGCACGTCGGCGACGCGCAGGCCGAGCAGGGTCTTGCCGACGAGAAACGCGTTATACGCCAGGTTCTCTTCGACGCCGCAGAGCGGGTCGCAATAGTCGCGTCGCGGTACGGCCGCCCGGTGCCGCCGGCGTCCGACCAGTCGTGGATCGACAATCCGAATCGCCGCGCCGTGTTTTGCCAGAGCATCGAGGAAGGTCTTCTCGTCCCGCCAATCGTCGGCCTCGTTGCCGTTGACGCACAAAACCAGGGTTTGCCCCGCGCCGGTCACGGGTTCGATCGTGTCGATCTGCGGGTCGGCCGACTCAGTGTCCACTTGCAGCAATTCGCCCAGCGGGCGCGGCGCGGTTTTCGGCGTTGGCTGCAGTTCGTCCCATGCCAGCCTGAGCAGCGGCCGCGAGCGAAAATCGCGATTGACTCCTCCGCTGGAACACACGAGCAGTTCGTTCGCCGCGCGCGGCGCTTCGGCCAGTTCGGCATCGCTCGCCGCGGCGCCCGTGCGGCCAGCGAGCCAGCGATCGAACCAGGCGTATGCCGTCTCGCACCGCGCCGCCCAAAACCGTGTTTCTCGGGCACTTCGACGCGCGCGAGGCATTCGTCTCGTCCGCAGACTTCATACAAATGTCGGACCTCGGCGAAAGACTCGCGCACTCCTTCGATGGGAAAGAAGTCGAATCGGGCGGTCCCGAGCAGCGTTGGCCTGGGAGCGATCATCGCCAACAGGCCGGCGTGGTCGATCCCGGCGCTGATCAATCCGAACGGGTCTTGCTCGGGATCGGCGTCCGGGTCGGCCTCGATGCGGTTGGCCATGCGCCGCGGCAAGGTGGTGATGTAGCAAACGATGGCGGCCGCTGCCACGCGCTGGTCAAGTGCCGCCAAATAGGCGGTTTGCGTTCCGCCCCCCGACGCGCCCACGCAGCCGATCCGGGCCGCGTCCACTTCGGCGAGCGACGTCAGAAAGTCGATCGCTCGCATCGCGTCCCAGATTTCATATCGGGCCAGGCTGGCGCCGAGCAGGTAGAGCGGATTGCCCAGCACGGCATGTTCGCCGCATGCCAGGCCAAAGGGCGGCGCATTCTTGTTCGAGTCCCAAAACTGACTTCGTTCCGCCTGACCGACCGGATCGCAGGCGAGCACAATGTGCCCGCGGCGGGCGAGATTGGCATTCAATACCTGCGCGGCGTCGGCCGCCTTTCCCAGGGGCGTGTGACCGCAAAGGCTGAGCACGGCCGAAGTGCGACCGGTGAGCTGCGTCGGCCGGTAGAGTAAAGCGGACACGAAATAACCGGGCAGGCTCTCGAAGGCCAGTTTCTCGATCGTGTATCCCTCGGCGCGGATCTGGCCGGTCACTCTTGCCGTCGGCGGTGGAAGCGGTTTGGGCAGTCCGCCGATCGATTGTCGGAAGGCGGCGCGCAAGTCCCGCTGCAACGCTTCGAGTTCGCCCGGGGTGCGCACGGCGGCAAAACGCTGCCGGCGATCGCGCTCGAAACCGGCGGCCGCGGCCAGCAGTTGCTCGTGAACATTGCCGCGCTCGTGCGCCGATTCCGCGCCCGGCAGAAAGGCGGCCCGCGCTGCCAGGGCGGTGCCGGCCGCCAGACCGGCTGTGAGCAACTCGCGTCGTGAAACGTCAGTCATCGGCAGTCGAGGGGCAATTCCACGTTCTTGGCACCCAGCCCAAAAAGCCCGGGTGACTGGCAGTGGTTGCTATCTTAGCACGCGGGACCTCTTGGATCCCGGACTGTCGGCAATGACGTCCAGCGTTTCCGACGACGGGCGATCCAGCGAACCGGGCGGCAAATCCGGCGGAAAATGGCGCAAATTGGCCATCGCAGATCGGGCAAAATCAACTATGCTTGCTTTCTGCCGCAGGACGTGTTCGCCAGGAAAGAGCCTTTATGATCGTGCGAAATCGAGCGGATTTCCGGACCGTCTTGTGGGTGACCGCCGCCGTGGGCCTGGTTGCGGCGGCGTATGCGCGGCCGGATTGGGCCCTCTATCTTTCGCCGCTGGGTTGCTATCTGGCCGTCGCCTGTGGGGTGATCGCGCATAACCACAATCATTGCGCCACGTTCACCACCAAGCGGATGAACAACGGTTTCGGGCATCTGTTGACGTTGTTCTACGGCTACCCGACGTTGATGTGGATTCCGACCCATAATCTGAATCATCACCGCCATTTGAACCGGCCGGGCGACGCCACGATCACCTGGCGCATCTCGAACAAGCACAACTTCTGGCTGGCTGCGACCTATTTCATCGTGTCGGCCTTTTACCAATCGCCGCTGATCAAGGACTACATCGGCTCTGCCCGGCGAAGCAATCGCCGGCTCTATGGGCGGATCGTTTTTCAATACGTGCTGTGGATCGTGTCGCTCGTGGGCCTGCTGATCCTGGCCTGCGTGTTGCACCGCAGCCTGCGGCTGGGAATCCGGGTATGGGGGCTGTCGTTGGCGCTGCCGGCCGTCTGTTCGCTGGTGACCATCATGTTCTTCAACTACACACAGCACGTGCATACCGACGCCTGGTCCGAGCACGATCATTCGCGCAACTTCACCGGTCGGATTTTCAACTTTCTGTTCTTCAACAACGGATACCACACGGCCCACCACGAGAACCAGAATCTGCACTGGAGCGCGCCTGCCGTCGGCGCACGAGCGGATCGCCCACTCGATTCATCCGGCACTCAAGCAATCGAACCTGGCCTGGTATCTGGCCCGCCAGTTCATGCTGGCCCCGCTGCTGCCGCGCTATGGCACGCGGCAGATCGGCAGCGCACCGGCGGTGGTGCCGCAGTGTCCCGGAGAGGTGTCGAATTGCGGAGTCTACGAGCCGCGCGCACCGCAGGAGCAGCCTCCGCCAGCGCCGGCGACGCCTACGACCGGCGAAGTTGAACAGGCGGCGCTGAGCCTGAACCCGGTTGCCTGATGCTGGCCCGCTGAATTGCTCGCGGCTTTGCCCGGCCAATCCTGCCGCCGGCCGGCTCAGTTTTCGATTCTGGCCCCCAGCTGCACCAGATCGTTGAACCGATCGACCGGCTCGCCTGCCGACCAGGCGATCCCGCGCAACAGCAAGACGCGAAACAGCGGATCGTCGAACGACCAGGCGAAATGGCCGGGGATCGAAACGAACACGCGCCCCTTACCCGGCTCCAGGGTCCAGAATAGCGGCTGCGGCCGGTCTTCTTCGACTCCGCTGGCCAACAAGCGAATCTTCTTGGCATCACCGACCAGATTCCAATAACTCTCGTCGTGAAGCTCGACCTTCGAGAAGTTCCGCGCGATCGGATGATCTCCCGCGGGCGAAAAGTCCAAGTCGAGATGCCCGTGCCGGAACTTCGATGCGCCCCCTTGCCAGGCCAGGCCAATGCGCTGGGCGAATCCGGGCGCATCGTTGCCGCCGTCGACCGCATAATGGATGTAGGTCAGACCGCCGCCACGGGCGAGAAAGGTATCAATGTCGCGGGCACGCTCGGGCGTCCACTTGCCCTGCTGATAGAACACGAGCGCGTCGGCCGATTTCAGATCGTCTGCCGAAGGCCAATCGTTGGCGACGGTGACCTTGGTGTCGGCCGCCGAAGATAACAGCCGTTGCCAGACCGTTTGCCAGGCCGGGTAGTCATGCTCGCCCGGACCGTGATCTTTGGGACCGGTGATCAGCGCCACGTGCAGCGGACGCGTCTTGGCCGGCGGATCGGGAGCGCCGGCCAGGATCGACTGCACCTGCCTGGCCGATCGCGGCGAGGGCGGCGTCTGGCCGCCATAGTCGGGCATGTGCGGCGGCTCGATCAGCAGGAAGGTCAACAGGTCCTGCAACTTTTCCGGGCCGAGCAGCTTGGGCAGGCCGTCCGGCATGATCGAAACGGCCGACGCCGTCATGGTGTCAACCTCGTCTCGGCCGATCACCGTGATTTGCCCATTGGTGCTGCCCACGTGCAATTGGTCGCCGGCGGTGCGCACGATGCCTTGCAGCACCCGGCCGTCGTGCAGGGAAATGACATGCGTGATGTAGTCGGGGTTGATGGAAAAACTAGGCTGCGTAATGTCTCGCAGGACCGACTGATAATCGCGGTGGGGCAGGTTCGACAGGTTCGGCCCGATGCTGCCCCCTTCGCCGTGCGCCATGTGGCATTTGGCACAGCCGGCTTCCGCACTCAGGAACAATCGACGCCCGCGGGCCCAATCGCCGCCCTTGAGTTCGGGCACATCGCGGGCCACGGCAGCCGCGTCCTTGTCCAGCCTGGCCCAGGGCGGCAGCAAGCGATGCGATTGCAAGGCGCGCTCGCGGCTATCCTCTTGCGTGTGATAACTCACCGTCAACAGCGGCGTACTGTGGCCGGTGGACAGCAGCACCTCGAACGGCACCAAGGCATCGGGCCGAGCAACCACGGTCAGGCTGGCGGTGCGCCGGCCCTGGGCATCGCTGGCGACGGACAGCGGGCCGGCGGGACCCTGGACCTGCAAGTCCGAGTCGGCCGCGAACGTCACGGTGACTTCTTCGGGCGAAAGCTCGTAATCGATCTTCGAGCCCGGCTGGACCGCCGGACGGAGCATCTGGCCCAGCTGGAGCGAACCGGCCAGATGCAATTTACCCGGCTGCTGGCTCTGCTCCCAGAATTTGTCGTGCGCGGCGCTGCTCGTCGTAAAGGCCCTGGCGACGGCCAGATCGAGGTGCGGCAACCAGCCGCTCCAAGCCTGGCCGCCATCGGTTCCGGTCCACTCGGCCGCGACCCCCGAGAGGTCGTACGGCAGGTCGACCTCTGGAACCTGCGGCAGTTCGCCGGCCGGCGCTTCTGCTGGCCGTCCGAAGCCCGACAACGTCACGGCGCCAGCCACGGCCTGCGTCTGCACAGCAGTGGCCAGGATCAACTCGCGGCGATCGGCAGTCACGCTGACGCCGAGCACCGGCAGCTCGAACCTTGGCGCACGCGATTGATCGTGAACCACCTGGTAGCCCGGAGCCATCGATTCGAAACGGTCGCCGGCCGCGACGAACTTGCCGAACTCGATCGACACCCTCGACCCCAGCTCTCGCAATTGTTCGGGCGGAATCGGCCGATCGAACGCCACGTGCATCTCCTGGGGCGACTGCTGCCAAACCAGCGAGGGCTGCGGCAATTCCGGCGCCGCGTAAGCGATCTTGAACACCTTGCCTTGGCCGGCCGGGCCGCTGCCCCAATCCGGGCTGCCGCTGTGGACGCAAACGACCAGGTCGCCGCGCGGCGAGACGCAGGCATCGCAGGTCAATTGATTGAGCGCGGCGATGAGGTGATTGCGGCTCACGTATCCGGCGGCCGTCGAGGCCAACTGGGTGCGGTAAAGTTTGCCCCGCGAGTAGCCGCACACCAAGGCATCGCTCCGCCAGTTGGCCGGTCCGAACACCGGCCCGCCGCCGACCGGCTCGTTGAAATTCAGCCCGCAGGTCGATTGGTGTTGCGGCGCGTAATCGCAGACGCTGGGCTCGTCGATCACGCCCATGAGATACTTGGGGTGCCGCGGCGGAAATCCGTAATGGCGGCCGGTTTGGACGTGCAAGAGTTCGTCGAGCGGGTTGCCGTTGGCCAGCCAGGTGGCGCCTTCCTGATCGGTGCAGAACAGGTCGTGGTTGCGGTTGAAGCGAATGGCGACTGGAAAACGGATGCCCGTGGCCACGATCTCGCGGTGCTGGAAATCGGCCGACACGCGCAGGATGGTTGCCCGCTCGCTGGAGAGCCGGTAGTTGGATTTGCCCTCGGCATCGATCTCGTAAGGGGCGGTGAAACTTGCCGAGCCGAGTCCGAAGTAGACGTTGCCGTCGCGCTCGTCGAAGGCTACGCCCAGCGCGTCGACGCCGTGGGGGATCTCCTTCCAGCCTTCGGCCACGATGATTTCCCGGTCGGCCCGGTCGTCGGCATCGGTGTCGACGATCAACGAGCATTTCGACTTGCTGGCCACGAACAGGCCGCTGCCGAGCTTGTATCCCGGCGGAGTGAGCGCCATGCCGATCGGCGCACGCAGCGCCCGCCGTTGTTCCAGAACAATTCGACCTTTTCTTCCAATCCGTCGCCGTCGGCATCCGAGAGCAGGTATACGTTGCCGTCGTAGGCCAGGGCCACCAGCTTGCCGTCGGCGCGGTATTGCAGATTGTTGAGGTTCGTCAATTCGACGGGCAACTGCCGGACGGCGAAACCGGGCAGAAACATTTGCACGGCCGGTGCGCCGGTGACTTTGACCAACGCCTTGCCCATGCCCGAGCGATGCCGCGGCACCCCCACCTCGCGCCTGGGGTCGTGTTTGGCCGACAAGTACGCCTCGACATTCGCGCGCTCGGCGTCGCCCAGCACGCGGTCGTAGATCAGCACCTCGGCCAGGTCCCCTTCGAGCATGCCGCTGATCTGCGGCTTGGGGCCGGAGCCGTAGTAGCGGGCGCCGACGGTGAGCTGATCCATGTGCAGCATCGAATCGGTCCGGTTGCGCTCGCCTTCGAGGTTGCCGTCCACGTAGAGCCGGGTTCCGGCCTCACCGGGCATCGAGGTAATGCAGAGCCGCTGCTGCAAGCCGAAGTCGAAATAGTTCTTGAGCAGATTAACCGCTCCTTCGAAACCGCTCCCCTCGACGTTTAGCGATTGGAAGCGGCGCGACCACTCCGGCCCCTGGTCGATCGTCAGGCCGGTCTGGTAATCGTTCGAGCCCTGCCGGTTGATGGCCAGAAAAGCCCGGAAGCTGCCGGCGTTGGTAAACGGCGCGGCCACGACAAAAATCGTGGTTTGCTGGAACTCGCGGCCGATCCCCGATAGCGTCAGGTGTTGCTGCTCGCCGTCGAAGCGCACGGAACGGTAGCCGCCTGCCGCCGACACAAAAGTGGGCCGAGCGGCGGCGACCTCCTGGGCCAGATGCCGGGCGTGCCCCGATCCGTCGTACCAGACCGCCATAGGGTCGCCGGATCGAATCGCTGCCTCCTTCTGCGCTTCGCGCGCCGCCTCTTGCCGAGTCGCATCCAGCCAGACTTCCAGTCCGCGTGACCGGCAACTGGGGATCGGCCCAGGAAGCCAAGGCGACGGAAGCCGACCCAGCCGCGTTCTGGTCACCCGCATCCGCGAGCGCTGCGGACGCTTTGAGTCGATCGTCGGACGGGCCGTCCTGACCCGCGGCGCCGACGGCGCAAGCGACGATTGGCCAAAGGAACAAGCAGCATCGAGTTCGTGAGATCAAGATGGATCGCCTTTGGATACGCAACGGTTTGCGACGGCCCGCCTGCCCGTAAACCTTGATTATATTACCGGAGCCGGCAGCCGTGCGGTAGCAAACCGGAAAGGCGCGGATTGCCGGAGGTCCGCCGCCCGGGACCAGGAGGTACGGTCAACTCAAGCAGTTGCCGCCGGCGGGCAGTTGGAATAAGAGTTGCGGGCATGAAAAAAGCCGGCTTCTCAACCGCATCCCTCCGATCACATCTTGCGACTGCGACGGGCGGCGATCAGCAGGCCAATGGCGCCGAGACCGCAGAGGACCAGCGACGACGGCTCGGGGGTTTGACTAAGCCGCACGTTATCAAAAAGGCTCTGCTGGCCGCCGAACGGGTCGAAAGGATTACTGCTACTGGATCCCAATTGGATCGTAAGATTCTGACCGTCAATCCCGCCGCTTACAGGCGCGGTAAAAGACGTGGTCAAGTTCTGAAGGGTGCCCTTCACGTTGTCGGAGGCGAGCAGGGTATTCGTCGCAACTGCGACACCGTTTGCCAGCAGCGAGATGCTGAAATTGCCCGCGTCCTGGTAACCACCGAGTTGCGTGTTGCTCCCAACCGCGACCGTCAAATAGTACGTCGTGCTTGGCTCAATCGTGGTGACGGTAGCCGCGCTGGTGATCGTGCCAGCCGTCGGCGTTGATGTGCCGTTATTGCTCAGATTCAAGAATGCCCACTGGTTTTGGTCTGTTCCGATGGGGTTGCCCGTATGAGGACCAGCGGAGCCATTAGGACCCTGATTCTGAACGCCGCCCACGTCGCCGCTTGGATCGCTGAAGTTCCACCCCGGAATCGAGAAGTTCGGTGCATAGTCACCTCCCGGGCCGCCCAAATTCGGTTGCTCAAAGCTGTAATTCGCAACCGTGATTGGGATCAGCCCCGCCGAGGCATTGTTGACCAACAGCCCGGTCGCCAATGCCAATACGCCCATCGCTAAATTCGTTGTCGAATGTTTCATCGCAGACTCCTAAGCAAAAGAAGAACGTAAAATCAAGGTTACGGTGTTGGTACGACCTACCGTTATTTCGGCGGCTCTAGGACCGCCATCGCAGACGCCAGCGATGTAAAGGTTTTTATATATGTTTCGCTAAAAATCTCGGATCTTGGGCACAAGCTCCGCATTGTTCCCAGCTCCATCTACCCATCACCGCGGCTGGTGAACAGGCCGGCGTCCAGAAGCCGCATGTCTCTGTACGCTTGACCTTGCCGCAATCCACAACGCGCAAAAAAAAAGTTGCCGAGCACCTCTGCGTCAATCGCAAAGGTCTTGGGCAACTTTTTTTCTTGATCGATCGCGTTTCGGTTCCGGCTCACGAGCATTCTCCTCAGAAAACCTGCAAAATGCCGTGAAATCAGCGTGCTGAGGACGCAACCGTCGCTATCATTGTGCTCTGGCGGATGGTCAAGTCAACTGGCTGAGCGAATTTCATGCAGATTTTCCAAAAAATGGCGACGCTGCGGTGCGAGCCGTCAAAGTCGTGATTGACTTTCCATTGACGACGCCAGACTGTTCATCGTGCAGCGTGGGTATGTTAGACCTCAGTACGCGACCGGTTGCGTTGCCGCGCCTGCCTACGTCCTCGCCGTTAAGAAAAACAAACCGCTATGACAGTTTCGGTTCGCCGGCAGTGGAAGAATCGCAACCGCGCCCGGCTTGCAGTAAGCGCATTTCGCGTGTCGCCGACCGAGCGGTATGCCTTTTGGGTATCCTGTTTGTCTTTCGCAACTATCGAACATACTTGAGTTTACACCCATCAACGATCGTTGATTGTCGGCCGCTGTTCCGATATAATGATCCGTTGCTGTTCTGACAGTCCCGCCTTGAACGATGCCCTCCCGCCCCAGCGAGTCGGGTTCCGACTATGAAGCTGCGGAAACGAGCTTGTTTTCATCGACGGTTGGCCGCATTGGCGGGCCGCTCGGCTGCGCATGCGCTCGGACGGGCCGCTCCAATCGGCGCTGCGCCCTTGGGAAGGCGGTCGCGCTAGCGGCAATCGTGGTGGTAGCTTCTTGTGCGGCAGTTGCCGGTGCAGCGACGTTGAGCGTGACGCCGCCACGAGTGCGGCTGGCCGACGTGTATGACGGCCGGCAACTGATCGTCACGCAGGACGGCGTCGACGTCAGCCGGCAAGCACGCTACGAGAGCAGCCAGCCCGGTGTTGCCACGGTCGACGAACACGGGTTCGTAGCGCCGGTGGCCGAAGGTGCCGCCCTGATCGTTGTCAGCCGCGACGGAGCCCGGGCGGAGCTGCCGGTGGAAGTCGCCGCGCTCGACCGCAGCCGGGCCATCGATTTCAAGAACGAGATCATCCCGCTGCTGACCCGCTACGGCTGCAACGCCGGCGGTTGCCACGGCAAAGCCAGCGGCCAGAACGGTTTCAGGTTGTCGCTGTTTGGCTTCGATCCGGATCGCGATTATCAGGCGATCGTCGAGGAAGCCCGCGGAAGACGCGTCTCTCCGGGCGGCGCCCGAGCACAGCCTGCTGGTGCGCAAAGCCACGGGGCGGACTCCTCACGGCGGGAGCGCCCGATTTAACGGGGGCAGCGAGGCCTACCAGGTCCTCGTTTCCTGGATTGCCCAAGGCTTGCCGCGGGCGACCGCTTCGCAGTGCGATATCCAGAAGATCGAATTGCCTGGGTCGCAGCAGGTCTTTGCGCGGGGCAGGGCCGGCAGTTGGCCGTCATGGCCACCTACAGCGATGGCTCGCAGCGCGACGTGACCCGGCGTGCGCAATACGAGAGCAATTTCGACACCGTGGCCACGGTCGATCCGCAGGGCTATGTGCGTCACCAGCGGCGCCAGCGGCGAAGCGGCGATCATGGTTCGCTATCAATCCAAGGTGGCGATCTTCCGTGCGATCGTCCCGCACGGCCCGACCCGCGACACGATCCCGAGTTTTACCGAGCGCAATTACATCGACCATCTGGCGGCCGAGAAGTGGAAGAAGCTGGGGCTGCTGCCGTCGCCCGCCACCGACGACGGACGATTCTTGCGCCGGCTGTCGATCGATCTGTGCGGCCGGCTGCCGTCGGCCGACGAGGCCCGGACGTTCCTGGCCGACCCGGCTGCGGACAAGCGCGACAAGGCGGTCGATCGGCTGCTGCAATCGCCGGATTATCCGGCGTATTTCGCGTTGCGTTGGGGCAGCATCCTGCGCAACTCGCCGAAGGCCGGCGCCGACCAGGCCGCTTATGCGTTTCACAACTGGATCAAGGACATGATCGCCCGCAATCGTCCGTACGACGAATTCGTGCGCGGGGTCGTGGCCGCCAGCGGCGAGTGGCAGGAAGCGCCGGCCATCAACTGGTACTGGCAGATGCGCGACGACCAGTTGCACCAGGTGGTGGCGGACACGGCCCAGGTGTTTCTGGGGCTGCGTTTGCAGTGTGCCAAGTGCCACCATCACCCGTACGAGCGCTACAGCCAGGGAGACTATTACGGGCTGGCGGGTTTTTTCCTGCGCGTGGGCCGCAAGAGCTTCGGCGAGCCGCCCCCCTACTTTTCTTCGCCGCGCAATACCTTCAACGATCTGGATCCGCAGACCGGCAAGGTGTCGGAGCCGAAATTTCTTGACGGCGATGTGGCCAAATTCGGACCGCTGGAAGATCCGCGGCACGCCCTGGTCGACTGGATGGCGCGCCCGGAGAACCCGTACTTCAGCCGGGCGCTGGTCAACCGGTTGTGGGGGCACTTTTTCGGCCGCGGCCTGGTCGATCCGGTCGACGACTTGCGGGAGACCAACCCGCCGTCGAACCCCGAATTGCTCGACGCCCTGGCCCGCGATTTCGTCGAGCACAAGTTCGACGTCAAGCACATGATCCGCACCCTGGTGACCAGCAACTTGTATGCTCTGGGCAGCGAACCGACCAGCGACAACCGCGACGACCGGCAGAACTTCGCCCGCTTTTACGGGCGGCGGATGATCGCCGAAGTGTTCCTGGACGCCACCGATCAGGTTTGCGGCTCGCGCTCGCAGTTCAGCGGCGTGGCCTCGACGCCCGGGCAGTCGATTTGCCGCACGAGAATTTCGGCTCGTACTTCCTCGACGCGTTCGACCGCCCGCGGCGCGAAAGCGGCTGCGAATGCGAGCGCTCGGCGTCGGGTACCCTCAGCCAGGTGCTGCTGTTGGCCAACTCGGACGAGATCGAAAACAAAGTCGCCGACGGCAATGGCCGGCTCGCCCGGCTGCTCAAGGCCGGCCAGAGCGATGCCGAGATCGTCGACGAATTGTTTCTGGCCGCCTTTTGCCGCCAACCGACGCCGGAGGAACGAACCAAGGCCGTCGGCTACCTGGCCGCGGCGGGCGATAAGCGGCAATCCGCGCTCGAAGACGTGCTGTGGGCCATGCTGAACAGCAAGGAATTCAGTTCAATCATTGATTGAACGCGCTTAACGGTTGATCTGAAAATAACTTCCGCTACGAACCCCTCTCCCTGCAGGGAGAGGGCAGGGTGAGGGTCGACCGAATGCGGACAATGTTTTCCATTCGTTGCCAACAGGGGAACGAGCGACGCGACGGGCAATGACCGATCACGACAAGGAATTTCGCCATGTTTGAAATCGCTGGACGCACGACAAAGACTTGCGACGGCATCACGTCGCCGTAACCTGCTGAAGATCGGCTCGCTGTCGATCGG
Organism: uncultured Planctomycetia bacterium; assembly: GCA_963699445.1. Classification (GTDB taxonomy): domain Bacteria; phylum Planctomycetota; class Planctomycetia; order Pirellulales; family PALSA-1355; genus CAWCAX01. The sequence continues at coordinate 73,853 of CAVOTX010000002.1, read as the reverse complement.
CGGTTTGACGCTGCCGGGTGTACTGCGCCGCGGTCGGCGGCTGCGGCGGCTGGCCGGGCGATCAAGGACACGGCCGTGATTCTGGTCTGGCAGGCCGGCGGACCCAGCCAGCTCGACATGTACGACCTCAAGCCCCAGGCTCCCGTCGAGATCCGCGGCGAGTTCCGGCCGATCGCCACCAATGTGCCCGGCACGCAGATCAGCGAGCACTTGCCATTGCAGGCCAAGGTCATGGACAAGATGTCGATTGTCCGCAGCGTGACCCACACCAACGCCGGCCACGGCATGGGCTCGCATTGGATGCTGACCGGCTATCAACCGACCACCGAAGTGAACGACAACATCTTTCCCGCGGCCGGCTCGGTGGTCGCGAAAGTGCGCGGCGCCAACGATCCGGGTCTGCCGGCATTCGTCACCTTGCCGAACAAGGCGCAGTTCTCCGGCGCTGCTTACCTGGGCGCGTCGTACAACGCCGTTCACGCCCGACAGCGACCCCAACCAGGACGGTTTCCAGGTTCGCAATCTGCGGCTGCCGAGTCGCGTGACTCTAGAGCGACTGGATCGGCGGCGCGAACTGCTGGCCTCGATCGATACGATCCGCCGCGACATCGATCTGATCGGCGACGCTCGAGGGGCTCGACAAATTCTACGGCGATGCGCTGGGCATGGTCACCAGCCCCAAGGCGCTCGCAGGCCTTTGACATCGCTGCCGAAGATGCTCGGCTGCGCGACCACTACGGCCGCAACGACCTGGGCCAAAGCTGCTTGCTGGCCCGGCGGCTCGTCGAGGCCGGCGTCACGTTCGTGCAAGTTCAGGCCGGCGGCGGCTGGGACACGCACGGCAACAACTTCACCGAGCTCAAAGACAAACTGTTGCCCAAATTCGATCGCGCCGTGGCGGCGCTGGCCCAGGATATCCACGACCGCGGACTGGCCGACCGGGTGCTGGTGATGTGCTTTGGCGAATTCGGCCGCACGCCGCGAATCAATCCGCAGGCCGGCCGCGACCACTGGCCGGGCGCTGCAGATCGCGGTGTTTATCGGCGGCGGACTGAAGATGGGCCAAATGATCGGCGAGACCAACGCCAACGCCGAATTTCCGCTCAGCCGGCCCGCTTCGCCCGGCGACGTGCTGGCCACGATGTACCACGTGCTGGGAATCGATTACCACGCCGAGTTCTACGATCACGCCCGCCGTCCGCTGGCAATCCTCCGCGAAGGAGAGCCGATCCGGGAACTGGTCGGCTGAGGAACGCGGAAGGGTCGAGAGGCGAGCGGGCAGGGGGCAGGGAGGGACGAGCCGAAGGCTCGGCGGCTGATCTCGAACACCAAAACCGAGGCTGCTGATCAGCCCGGCGATTCATTCCGGCGGCGGTCGTCCTCACGGTGTCACGTCCGGGTCCGCTTCGTACTGGCTTCTCAGGATGCGCTGTGCTGCCGTGGTGAAACCGCATTTCTTTCGACACGCGCTTGGTGCGTTCGCCTGCTCGCTGGCCCTGGCCGGCGTGTCGAGCGCCGATCTGCCGTCGCCGCGGCTGGATCGCATCCAGCCGATGGGCGCCGGCGCCGGCGAGACGGTTGACGTCGAGGTTGCCGGCGCCGACGATTCGGGCGCCGAGCGGTTGTGGTTCGACCATCCGGGCATCACATCTCAATTCACGGCCGAGCACAAGTTCAAAGTCAGCGTCGCGGCCGACGTGCCCCAGGGCACGTACGACGTGCGTTTGGTGGGCCGCTTCGGCGTCAGCAGCCCGCGGCTGTTCCAGGTCACGCGGCAAACTTGTCGAACTGGTCGAGAAAGAGCCGAACAACACGCCCGAGCAGGCCCAGGATCTGGCCATTGGCAGCGTGCTCAACGGCACGAGCGATTCCAACGAAGCCGACGTCTTTCGCATTGCCGGCAAGGCCGGCCAACGCGTCACGCTGGATTGTGTCGCCGGGCGGCTGGACTCGCAAATCGACGCGGTCATGACGCTGACCACCGCCGACGGCCAATTGCTGGCCAGCAGCAGCGATTATTTCGGCCGCGATCCGCTGATCGATTTCCGATTTCCCGCCGATGGAGCGTACCTGCTGAGCGTCAACGATCTGTCGTATCGCGGCGGCTTTTTGTATCGGCTGATCGTCAGCGAGCTGCCCCAGATCGAAAATATCGAGCCGCGGGCCGCTTACGGCCGGCAAGCCGACCGATTTGACGGCCTACGGGCGCAACCTGGGCCCGGCGTCGCAGAAATCCGCTTGGGTCGTGGGGGACTTGCCGCTGGATCAGTTCCGCTACGCCGCGGCGGCGCCAGCCGATCTGTTGACGCTGGGCGAATTTCGTTTCCTGGAGCATCCGGTCGATTACAGCGTGCTACCCAGCGCTGCCACCTGCACGCTCGTGGGTTGTCAAATCGTGCCGCCTTTGGGCGAATCGGTGCAGCGGGCAACGACGATGCTGGTGACGCCCGATCCGGTGCTGCCGGAGGTCGAGCCCAACGATCAGCCGGATGCGGCCCAGGTGCTGGCGCTGCCGGTGGCCGTGAGCGGGCGATTCGACCGGCCGCGCAACATCGACATGTATGCCTTCGACTCCGGCGAAGGGGGCAGTTTTGCTTGCGAAGTGTTTTGCGAGCGCATCGCCGGGCGTGCCGACGCATTCCTGATTGTGCAGGATGAACAGGGTGGCACCGTCGTCGAAGGGGACGATTTCGGCAATCGCATCAACGCCTTCGACGGACACTTCGCGATCCCGTGACCGTCGCCGATCTGAAGCCGCACCAGAAGTACCGCGTACTGGTCGGCGATCGTTATGGCCGGGGCGGAGCCCGGCTGCAATACGTGCTGACGATTCACCGCAGCCGGCCCGATTTTTTCGTGGCTGCGATCCACCGCCAGAATCCCGGCCCGGCCGGTGTGAACGTTTGGCGACGGGGGAGCCGAGTGGCTGGACGTGGTGATCCATCGCACCGAAGGCAATCGCGGCCCGATCACTTTGACCGCCGAGAACCTGCCGCCCGGCGTGCATGCCGTGCCGACGACGATCCAAGACGGCTCCCGGGGAACGTTCGTCCTGTGGTCCGACGCCGACGCGCCGGTGGCCATCGGGCCGATTCGCCTTTTGGCGACTGCCCGGCGGGGCGAGGAGGTCCTCACGCGGCTCGTTCGTCCCTACACGCGCGTCTGGCAACAGGCCAATATCGCCACGAGCCGGCCCACGCGGGATCTGCTCGTGGCCACGTGCGAAGCGGCGCCGCTGCGCGTCGCTATCGAGCCGGCGCAAATCAGCGTCGAAGCGGGCAAACCCGCGCAACTGAAAGCCGTCGCCCGCCGCTATTGGGCCGATGCCGCCAACGAGATCCGCCTGGCGGCGCTCGGTTTCCAGGGGAATTTCCAACTGGCCGATGCGGTGCTGCCCGCCGGCGCCGGCGAAGTGGCACTGACCATCAATGTGCAAGCCGGCACCGCGCCGGGCGACTATACGATGGCCGTGCAATGCCAATCGCAAGTGCCCTATGCGGCCGATCCGCAGGCCACTTCCAAACCGAACAACCTGGTCACGTTCGCCAGCCTGCCGGTAACGATCACCGTGTTGCCGCCGGAGAAGAAATAAGAACCCCGCCGCACCGCGCCGACCGACGAAGTTGCCCGGAGTCGCGGTGCGACTACTTCGTCAGCTCGAAAACGAAGGCCGCATTCTTGCCTTCTTTGACCTCGGCCGTAAGATCGCTGTCCACTATGCTGTGATACCGCTTGGGAATGGACGTCACGACGGCTGTCGGCTTGCTCTTGGTGACCGGCACCCAATCGCCCTTCGAGATCCCCAGCGGCGTGATCGCCACGCGGTACTTGCCGACGGGCAGGCCGGGAAAGTCGACGCTCTTTTGCACGAAGCTGCCATCGTTTTGCAGCTCGGCCATGCGCGAGACGCCCAATTCCCGGTTGTCGAAGATGACGGTTCCCTGGTTCACCGGCTGCCCGGCAACGGAAACTTTGCCCTCGACCGTGCCCCAGGGCACAGTGGGTTTGCGCGAGCAGCCGGTGGCCCACAGGCAGGCGATCGCCAATGCGGCCGAGAGCGACCGGCTGGGGATGATGGAATTCATCGCGGCTATTCCTGGGCTGGCAAATCGAGCGGCCGCACGGCGCTGGCCAGACTCGATCGAACGGGCACCGAGAACAGGCATCCGGCTTGGGTTCAGTAGTCCCCGGAAATGTCGCTGCCGTCTGCCTTGTTGCAAAGGTTGTAGAACGTCGTCAGGTCGAGCGTTTCGGCCGAGAAGTGAACCGACGAATCGGCCGCCAGCAGATGGGCTCCGCCCGGATGGGCCGATTGAATCGGCCGATTGCAACCGTAATATTGGCTGCCCACGCCGACGTTGTTCCAGTTCTTGTCGTTGATCCGGTAGCGCACGGTCGTGCCGTTGAAAAATCGATTGTCACCCACGCTGCTGGTGCCCATGGAAATGTGTGGCCGTAGTCGCTGCGGCAATCGATCTTGTTGCCCGACGAGTCCACGCAGAAGTCGGATTGTTCGCCGATCAGGACCGTGGTTGACGTGCCGTCTCGAATCGCGGCCAGCGGGGTGTTGGTGAGCGGCAGCATCGCGCCCCCCGTGCTTTGCTGACCGGTGGCCGCGTTGACGTTTCCGTTTCCGTCCTGGTTGCTCATTGAGCGGTCGCTGACCGAGCCGGCGATCGCCGTATAGGTGGCCTCCGCGATGCCCACTCCGCCAGCCGGTGGATTGCTTTGCGTCAACCCGAACTGCGGCAAGGGAGAACTGGGGCAATACAGCCAGGGGATGGCGACGCCGCCGAGCAAGGTGGCATTGGCTCCGTTGCCCCACGTGCCGCCCGCATTGCTGTAGCCGGGAATCCAGTACAAGAGCCCGGTATCCCAGTTGTACCCTGCATTACTGCTGAAGTCGTACTTGGAGAAGATCACGTTTTCTTCGGTGTAGGCCAGGATGGCCACGCCCCAGGCATGGCCCCAGGCCCAGCCGTGCCCCGGCGCCACGCCGAAGGCTCCGGCGGGCAAGGTGTGATAGGTGGATTCGTAGTGCTGGATGGCGATGCCGATTTGCCTGAGATTATTGCCGCACTGGGCTCGCCGGGCCGCCTCGCGGGCGGCCTGCACGGCCGGCAGCAGCATCGCGATCAAGATGCCGATGATCGCGATCACGACCAAGAGCTCGACCAGTGTAAATGCGCGATGCCTGGGCACGTGCGTCCACCTCGCAGGAAGAAGAAGTCGCAGAAGGGATTGCAAATCGTGGCGTCGAGCCGACCGGTCTCTGGCGCAAAGAAAGAAAAGAGAGGAATCGTTTCGCAGCCGATTATAGGGCGTCATGTGCCGTCGTGGCAAGAACGATGCGCCGTCGAGTGCGTTGGAAAAGTCTCACGCGCGTAAAAAAACCGCCCGAGCCAATGCGGGGCGGTTCTTGATGGTCTGGAATTCGCAGTCGAACTAAGCTTTGCGACGACGCCGGATCACGAACAGGCCCGCGGCACAGGCAACGCTCCACACGACAACCGACGCCGGTTCAGGGGTGGGGCTTGGGGTGTTGGTGATGCTCACGGTGTCGATGAATACTGTTTGATCCCCACCGCTGGTTCGGCCGGCGAACGCGATCGTGTTGGCACCGGCGGAAACGGGCACCGCCAAAGTGGAGTAGTCCTGAAAGCTTCCCGATGGGGCGACAACTGTGTCGATGAGGGCCCCGTTGAGGAACACATTTAGCGTCTCAGAGCCACCGCTGCAACAGGCACGGTTTTCCGCGCTGAAATTGATTACGGCCACCCCGGCGACGAAGCCACCGACCGACTGAGAGATGCTGGTACCAGTGAGGGTTCCATCGCCACCTTGCAACAACCCTGCCTGGCCGTATGTGCTCATAGTCCCATCGTGATTACCATTCACCGCGCCGCTCACGCCAAAGGCGCTGCCGTTCGCGGCCACGCCCGACCCGCCAGTGAACGTCCAACCCGGGATAGTGAGTGGGCCCTCGCCGCCGAGCTGGTTGGCATAACCGTAGGCGTTTCCTTGCCCTCCGCCGTTCCCCGTAAGGTTGGGCAATTCAAAACCGTTGTTCGCCGGATAAAGGGTTATTCCGCCGTACGCCGGACTGAAAGTCAAAGCGACGAACGCAACGACGGCTGCAACCGAAACGAGAGCTGCACGCATGACGCGACACCTGCTTCTAGCCGAAATATCAAATCAAACGAACCAAACCCCCCGTATGGTGCGAATTTCGTACCGACGTGTCAACCCGCAGCCAGCGAATCGTGGGATTGGCTCAAAACATACGTAGTTTTATGCACGAAAATGATTTTGCCAGGCGAGTTCAGCAGGCCCGCTTGCGCGGACGTTTTATCGTTGCGATCGAGCAAAATTCTCAATGTGAGAAAAAACCGCCTGACAGTCGTTGACGCGGATAACCAACGACCATCCAAGAAAAACCGCGCGAAGTGCGGCAATTGCGGGCCGAGCCTGTGTTTTGCCAGACGCTCGAACTAGGCTTTGCGGCGGCGTCGGGCGGCCAGCAGCAGGCCGCCGGTGCCGAGGCCGAACAGGACGATCGAGGCCGGCTCGGGGGTGTTGAAGAGGCTCACGCCGGTGACAAAGGTCGTGCTATCCCCACTGCTGCCGCCGCCGGCAAAGCCAATCGTATTGACTCCGCCGGTCACCGCCACAAGCGCGGTCGTATAGCTGGTAAAGCCAGTCGTGCTCGTGGGCGTGACGGTGTCGATCAAGCTGCCATTGAGGTAGACGTTCAAACTCTGCGGATGCGCCGTAACCGGTGACGTGCTCGCGGTCTTCGGCCAGAAACGTGATCGAAGCCTCAGAAGCGGGGCTGAATCCGCCGACAGCCTGGGTGATGCTCGTCCCGCCGATGGTCCCGTCGCCGCCTTGCAGGAATGCCGCCTGACCCGATGGAGAACCGAGCACGCCAAAGCCGCTGCCGTTCGCCGCCACGCCGGCCCCGCCGCTGGGAGTCCAACTGGTGACAGTGCCATATTCGTATCCGCGCCCACGTTGGGCGAGGTGAAGGCATTGTTTGCCGGAGTAATCGTTCGCCATAGGCCGGGCCGACGTCAGGGCCACGATGGCCACGTGAGACTGCGGCAGATACGAACGTGGTTCGATGGGAGGCGTTCACGGTTGAGATTCCTGCGTACAAGGTTGAACTTGAATTGGTTTGTCTGTTCTTGTGCCGGCCGGGAACCAATCCAAGCCGCGAAAACGAACGATTTCAGCCACGCTGTTGCAGCAAGTCCGCGGGCCTCGGGCTCCGCGCAAACTCGGGTCGCGATCCTGCCGCAGACAGCCCCGCAATAAAGTCAATGTATTTGTAACTGATTCTATAATTTTGTTGTCCGTATGGCATACCATCCCGACGGCATGAGGTTGACACTACGCCACCCGGTCGTCTGTCAGGATTGCCAAATCCCAACCCGAAAACGAGCAGCTTCCAACGCGTTCCTCAAGCACCAGCCTGTCGCCGGCGCCTGCGGCAACCCAATCGGTCAAGCCGCCGCACCGTTCCACTATAATCCGGGACTTCCGCGATGCAAGACTCAAATTCCAGAATAGATGGAAAAATTTTCCTCACATGAAAGGCCCCCCAGGCGCAATCGGGAGATGCGGCCCGGATGCTCGCGATCTACAAGCACCGCCTGGACAAACTATTGCGTCGATCAGCAGGTCGATCTTTCCGGTCGACGAGGCAAGGGACCCGTTGGCGACGGGGCAGGCGACGCGGTCTCGCCGGGCGTACGGGACGAATTGCCGGCCCGCCCGCGGAATGTGGCCGGAAGTGCGGTCAGGGCTGGCCCGAAGGCGATCGCGGCCTAGCGATGCCAAATGCGAAGCATCGCCAATGCCACGAGTGCGGCCGCTGGCCAACACCGCGTTGTATTCGCGGCTCCGTGCGCCATTGCGACAGCCGCCAGCCGGCCATTCGCGGCAGCCGGATCGACCGCGGTAGAAACCGCGGTGTTTGGGCGGCGTACTGCGGCCATTGGTCCGGAAAAAGACTCGGGCCAACAGCCGTTCTTCGTGTCGCACCTTGGGGAACGTAAATCACGGCCACGCCGCCGACAGGATCCAAATGTTTTCAGCGTCGTCGATCAGCAGGCAGAAGCCGGCGACCATCGAGAACGAGCCCAGGTAGAGCGGGTTGCGGGCACCAGGGCGTAGGGGCCCGACGTCGTGAGCTGTGAATTCTTGATCAGAAAACCGGCCGCCCAACTCCTCAAGGCCAGCCCGGAGAGCACCAACATTAACCCGGCCAGAGCCCGAGGATCCGTCAGATTCAAGATGTCGTGCGGCACGACGCCGCTGACCAGGTCCTCGATCACGAGTCCGCTGATGAGCACGATCGATAACGCCACGCGAGCCGGCCAACGACGAACGCGACGACCGCATCGAATCGAGACCGCGGAGCATGCCCCTCTGGCCGTTTCGAAGCGGCGCCTTGTTCGGCGGTGAAGGCGGGAAACGCACAGGGACGTACTCATGGGGGGCCGGATTAAACACAGGTTGCCAGCCATCGTCAATAGCAGTTGAATCCCCCTCGGCCGGTGCTTGCTGGCAAGCAGATCCTCGCGAATTCGGCTCGGCATTGCGCGGGCGTGTCGGCCGCGGGTGGTCGAAGGCTGCGATGTGCCAGGCCGGCTATCTCTTAGAGCCGCGACGCGTAGTGCTTCCATTGCCAGCCGTCCCAATAAACCCAGCTCTGCGACGGCTGCCAGTACCACCAGCGTCCGCGAAAGAACTGGTAGCGCCAGCCGTCCGTTTCCGGTTGCCATGTGCCGGATGGCCCGTCGCTGCCGCCGAGCCTTGCCGAAGTCGCCGGCAGGATCAGATCTGAAATGCCGGCTTTGCCGTCTGCTGCCCGCAGGGCGTCGCGATCGACGAGCGGCGAATTGCCGGACAGGCTGGGGCCAAAACTGGGTGGACCCAGCGGTCGGCCGCCGAAGCCCGGCAAGTTGGGGCGGGCACGCCGGGGCTGGGTCCGGAGCCCGATTGGGGTCGGCTGGCGCCGAAACTGCCGCGGAAATTCCCGCCGGTCATATCGATGTCGGCGCCGGCGGGCCGCCCACGTCGAGAGTTCCGTTGGCGCCGGTCTGGACGTCCACGCGCGGACCGGTTCCGGTCAAACCGGACGGCGGCGCCGCCGGATCCGTCGCTTGCGCGCTGCGGCAAACTGCGACCACACGCCCGCGCCCCATATGCCGTGCCCGAACAGCACTGCCAGGCCACGACAATTTCGCACGTTGTCTCCCCCGCTGGTGCTGGAGCCAAGACCGGGACGATTCGTCTGATGCATTATAGCGGAACTTTGTCGGGCGCCGCCGCGGCCCACGAAGCAACAGGCCGCAGCGGTCACGGTTCGGAGGCCTCGGGCTCGACGGGGGGCAGCAACTCCGGCCGCGGCGGGGCCAGGAGCCGCTCGGGCGGCAAACCGGTCGCCTGGGTGACCAGGGCCGCCGACTGGGCCACTTCGTTGACCAGATCGAGATACGCCCGCTCGTCCTGAAGCAGGTTGTTTTGAATCGCCAGCACGTTGATGATGTCGGCCTTGCCGGCCTCGAATCTCGCGACGACTTCGTCCAGGTTGTCGCGAGGCGCCAGTGCATCTTCGCGGGCCGCCTCGGCCACATAGCGGCGGGCACGCTCGTAACGATCGATCGCCGCGGCCGCTTCGTTGGTCGCCCGGCGCCGGAGCTGATCGTGGGCCAACAGTTGTTGCTGCACTTCGGTCTGCCGCTGGGCTTGCAAGGCCGAGCCGTTGTTGAAAACGCCGAACTCCCGCTGCAAGCGGAGCCCGAGGTAGCGAGTTCCGTCGTCGGCCGTTTCGTAGATCGGCCCGGCCTGAATGTCCTGGATTCGCGCCGCTCGGCCAGGCTCTCGTTGGCACGCGCGATGGCGGCCCCCGAGCGGGCGGCCATGACATCCGGCCTGGCTTCGGCCATCTCGGCCGCCAGGCGCTGCGGATCTACCGTGACACCTTGCGCCACCGAACAAAAGGCGTCGCCGACGCTCAGCCATTCGTAGCGAGTCAGGTCGCCCGACAGGTTCAAGGGCACGTCGGGCGGCAGGCCCAATTGTTGAGCAAGTGCCAGCAGGGCCGCTTGGTAGGCGGCCTCGGCCAGGCGATTCTGACGCCGCGATTGGCGCGCGGCCACGCGGGCATTTACGAGCTCCAGGTTCGTGGCCAGGCCGGCCTGGAACCGGTGGCCGACCGTTTCCACCAGGCGGTTGCCGAGGGCCTCGGTGTCGGCCGCCAGGTCGGCAATTGCCGCAAATATAAGGCCGAGAAAAACAGCCGCTCCGATTGGGCCAGGTTCGACAGCTCCGCCTGGCGGATGTTCCAGCGTACCTGACCGAAGGCGGCGCCGGCGCTCTGTTCGCGATAGCGGCGCTGATGGCCAAGCTCGAATCGCTGCATCAGCCAGACGTAATAATTCGATCCACCCGCTTGTCCGCCCGGGCTCGAGGCCGGCGTGAACGGATGCCCTTGTGGGAAGTATTGGGCCTGCACGAACGGGTTCCAGGGGTAGACGCCCGCCACGTCGGCGGCCGCCGCGCTGACAACGGCCGTGCCGCGCAGCGTCAGTAGATCGGGATTTTTCGCCAGCCCCAGGGCCAGGGCATCGGGCATGCAGTCGCCACAGGCAGCGGCGCGCGACCGGCGAGTGTTCGAATGTGGCGGCCGGAGCCGGGACTGCTTCGGGGCCTGCTGCGGACGAATTCGGCGTTGGTTGCTGGGTGGTCGGAAGTTGAGCGCCGGTCAAGCGAATATTTTCTGGAGCCGATTGTGCGGCCGAATCGTTGCCCGACGCGCTGGCTGGTGCCGCCGCCGCGGTTCCCATTGTGGAGGGCGCCGCGACCGCGGACGTCGGGGGAGTCGCATTCGGGCAGCGCGTGGAGCGACAGCGCGGGCCCGACTGGCAGCCGCAAACGGCCGCCAGCATGCGCCAGTCGTAACCACACGCTCGGGCCGCGTGTCTCAGTCTCGATCATCCATTGACCCCTGGTCCCCGCTCCGGTCCGGGTGCAGACGCAGCAGTTCGGCGGACCGCATTTCCCGATGCCGCCCGAGCCCCGGCTTCATCTCCTGGCCTTACCACCCTTAAGGATAGAATCGGCAGAGTAATCGCTACGACTCGTCCAGGAAAAAAATAACATCACGGAGACATGCAGCCTGAGGGAACTTTTCCATCTATCCTATCTGTAGGGAACCAAGCACTTCGCCCGCCCCGCGCACGACCGGACAACTCACGGACCCAAGCGTAATGTCACCGCTGACCGCCCACCTTTCCCAAGCCGGAATGCTCGCAGGGCTGCTATTCGCGCTCGCCGGCCCGGCCTGCAACCAGAGCGGCGATCGGCGCCAAGCCGAAGAGCACGATGATCTTGAGGCAGTGGTCGTCGTGCGGACTGCGCCGGCCGAGACCCAATCCATCGATGTGACGATCCCCGGGATTGGCCGCACCGAGGCGCTGCCAAATCGGCTGGTGACTCTAACGCCTGCGTTGGCAGGGTATGTTCACGAAATCCGGGCAAACCTGGGCGACTCTGTGCATCGCGGCGACGTGATCGTCGAACTCGACGCGACCGTCGCCAAGGCCGACCTGGCCGCCGCCCGAGCCAATCGCGACACGCTCCAAGCGGCTCTGGATCTGCTCCAGGCCGAACCGCGTCCCGAAGACCGCAAGGGATTGGAAATCGCCGTCGAGCAGGCCAAGTCGGCGGTCGCTCGAGCTCAAGCGGCCGTCGATCGGCTACGGCCGCTGCGGGCTCGAAAAGAAGTCTCCGAGGCTCAATGGTTCGAGACCGAGCAGTTGCTCGTGCAAGCGCAACTGCAAAACCAGGCGGCCGAAGCCCAGTTGCAATTGCTGCTGGCAGGGCCGCGTCCGGAAGCGGTCGAGGAAGCCACGGCACGACTCGCGGCGGCGGACGAAGCCGTCAGCCTGTCGCAGGCTCACTTGGACTTGCTGTCGATCCGCTCGCCCATCGAGGGCGTACTCGACAGCCTCTCCTGCCATCCCGGCCAAACCCTTGCCGCCGGCACCGCGATCGGCGAAGTGGTCGACGCCGAGCAGCTCAACGTCGTCGTCTGGCTGCCCCCGGCGTCTGCGGCGAAGGTCAGCGTGGGACAACCGGCTCGAATCGATATCTCCGACCCGTCTTTGCCGGCGGCGCAAGCGCCTGAGCCGCCTGCGAAAGCCGCGGGCGGCACGGCCGGCGCCGATCGGCGCTGGCCACGGGCAAAGTAACGTCGGTCGGGCGGATCGTCGATGCGCAGACCGGCAACCTGCCGGTGCGGATCTTGCTCGACAATGCCGGGGGCCGCATCGCGGTTGGCCAGACCGCCGGGGTTTCGATCATTGTCCGCCAGCACGCCCGAGCGCTTGTGGTTCCCTCGGCGGCGATGATCGACTTGGGCGAAGGGCCAGTGGTCGTCGTGGTTCGCGAGGGCAAGGCGGCCCTACTCCAGCCGACGGCGACTTCCACACACGGCGTTTGGACCATTGTCTCGGGCACCGACTTGCAGAGCGGTGAACAAGTCGTGATCGAAGGCGGATTCAATCTGCCCGACGGCACGCCGGTCGTGGCGGAGACGGACTGCGCAAACGCCGGTTGCCAGGACGCAGCGATGAGCCAAACTCCGGCACCCTCGGCCGACGCGGCGGCAGGCAGATCCGGGCGCAACCTGGTGACTTTGGCCCGGCCCTATTTTGGCCTGATCGTGCTCACGACCGGCCTGCTGACGGTGGCCGGCCTGGTGGCGATGTGGCACATGCCCAGCGGCATCTACCCGGAGGTGGCCTTCCCGCGCATCGTCATCATCGCCCAAACGCCGGGCCTGGCGGTGAAAGACGTGGAAGTGGCCGTGACGCGGCCGGTCGAGGAATCGGTCGGCATCGTGTTGGGAGTGATCCGCGTGCGTTCGAAGTCGGTGCGCGGCGCGGCGCAGATATCGGTCGATTTCGCGCCGGCGACCGACATGGTCCAGGCGCTGAACGACGTGCGGGCGCGGATGGCGGAGGTCGGTTCGCAATTGCCGGCCGGCACCAGCACGATCATCGAGCGACAAACGCCGTCGGTGTTTCCGATCATTTCCTTCGTGGTCACCGGCGGCCGCGATCCGGCGGCCTTGCACGACTATGCCTATTACGACCTGCGTCCGCGGATCAGCCGGATTCCCGACGTATCGTACGTGACCGTGCAGGGGGGCGACATTCGCGAGATCGTCGTCGAGGTCGAACCGGCGGCGCTGATTGCGGCCGGACTTTCGATTTCGGACGTGGCCGATCGCCTGGGCAAGGAGCATCGTCTCAAGGCAGTCGGCCGCATCGATCGCGATTCGCTCCAATATCAGGTGCTCGTCGACAGCCAGGCGATCAATCCGACCGACTTGGAATACCGCGTGATTTCGCAGAAGAACGGCCAGCCGATCCGGCTGGCGGACATTGGCCGCGTGAGCGTGGGGCACGAAGACCGCACCATGGCCATCCGCTCGGGCGGCGAGAATGCGGTGGCCCTGACGGTGTTTCGCCGGCTGGGTGGCAACGCCCTGGCGGTGTCGGGCGAGCTGGACAAGGTGCTGGCCGATGCGGCCCGGTCGGCGCCGCCGGGAGTCGTCATCCGGCCGATCTACGATCAAGGCTTGCTGGTCCGCACGGCCATCGCCAACGTGCGCGACGCCATCGTGATCGGCGGCTGTTTGAGCGTGCTCGTGCTGTTGGCGTTCCTCAAGAGCTGGCGGGCGACGCTGGTTGCTTCGCTGGCAATTCCGCTCAGCCTGATCATCAGCTTTGGCTTCTTGTACCTGACCGGCGACACGCTCAACCTGATGTCGCTGGGCGGACTGGCCGTGGCGATCGGCCTGATCATCGACGACACCGTGGTGGTGGTCGAAAACATCTCGCGGCACCTGGCCGAAGGCCAGACGGGCGACGCCGCCGTGGAGTCGGCCAGCCGCGAGATCAGCGGCGCTGTGGTCGGCTCGACGCTGACCACCGTGCTGGTGTTCCTGCCTTTGGCCCTGGTGCGCGGCGTGGTCGGGCAGTTCTTTCAATCGTTGAGCGTGGCCCTGACCGTGGCTTTATTGGTCTCGATGGTGGTCAGCCTGACGATTATTCCCGTGCTTGCCGCGCGCTACCTGGCCCAGCGGCCCATGCCGAGCACCGGACCGATCTACAATCTGTTGGCCAATCGCTACGAAGGACTGCTGCGGCTGGGCCTCCGATTCCCCAAAGCGACCGTGCTGTGCGCCCTGTTGACCGTGATTCCAGGCTGGCTCCTGTTCCGCCAGCTCGAATTGGGCTTTATGCCCGAAATGGACGAAGGGGCGATCGTCATCGACTACAACATGCCGGTGGGCACGTCGCTCGCTCAGACCGACAAAGTGTTGCGCCGCGTGGAAGCGGTGCTGCTGCGAACCGACGACGTGTCGGGTTACATCCGCCGCACCGGGGCCGAGCTCGGCTTTTACGCCACGGAGCCGTACACCGGCGATATCCTGGTCAGCCTGAAGCCGGCCGGCCAGCGGCACAGCGCGGCCGAAATCTCGGAATCGCTGCGCAAGCAATTGGAGCGCGAGGTGCCGGAATTGGAAGTCGAGCTGATCCCGCTCGTCCAGGACCAGATTCGCGATCTGGCCGGCGTGGATACTCCCATTGAAGTGAACGTCTACGGCGCCGACCCGGCCATCCTCCGCAGCCTGGCGGCCGACGTCGGCAAAGTGGTCAAGGAAGTGCCCGGTGCCAAGGACGTCAACACGCACGTCTTGCTCGGCAATCCGGACATCGTGGTGCGTCCCGACAGCGTCCAGACGGCGCGCGTCGGATTGACGGAAATGGACATCGAGACCCAGCTCAACGCGGCGCTCTACGGCCAGGTGGCCAGCACGATTCCCCAGCAGGATCGCCTGACCAAAATTCGCGTGCGCTATCCCGACCGCGTGCGATTCGATAAAGATCGACTGGGGCAACTCCCCATCAGTTTGGCTGCGGCGGCGCCGGCGCGCACCCGGCTCCCACGGTCGCGGTTCCGGCCGGTGGCGGTTCGGCAGCCGGCATGGGTTTCGTTCCGCTCGGACAATTGGCGGCGATCGAAGTGGTGCGCAGCCCCAACGAGCTGTGGCGCGAGAATCAGCAGCCGGTGATCACCGTCAGCGCGGAGCTGGCCGGCCGCGACTTGGGTTCGGTCAACCGCGATTTGCAAACTCATCTCGCGGAAATGAAATTCCCGCCCGGCTATCGTTGGGAGTTGGCCGGCGAACACCGGGCACAACAAGAGTCGTTCCGCAGCCTGCTGACGGTGATGCTGTTGGCGTCGGCTTTGGTTTTCTTGCTGCTCGGCTTCCAATTTCACAGCCTGACGCTGCCGCTGTTGATCTTCCTGGCCCAGCCGGTTTCGCTGGCCAGCGCCATGCTGGCCTTGTGGATCACCGGCACGCCGCTCAACGTGTCGTCGTTCATGGGGGCGATCCTGCTGATCGGGCTGGACGTCAAGAACGGCATCATCTTGATCGAATACATCGGCCAGTTGCGCTCTGCCGGCGTGCCCCTGGCCGAAGCCCTGGTGCGGGCCGGACGTGCCCGCTTTCGCCCGATCCTGATGACCAGCCTGACGACGATCTTTGGTCTCGTGCCGCTGGCCTTGGGCCTGGGCCCAGGGGCCCAGATGCAGCAGCCGCTGGCCGTGGCTGTGATCGGCGGCCTGATCGCCAACATGCTGCTGACCCGGCTGCTCATTCCCGTGGGTTACCTGTTGCTCGCCGAGCCGGCGACGGGTGCCCGCAAGACGCAGCTTGCCGATTGAACTGGCCGCCGCCTTGGAATCCGCGCGGCCGTCAACCGCCAGGGTACGGCATCAAGATCTCGTCGGGATGCAGGCCGGCGATGGAGTGGAACCCGCCGTCGGCGATCGATTCGCCCAGCTTGGTGACCGCGCGGAAATAGCGATCCGAGGGGCGCTTGCCGGTGAGCTTGCGAGTCAATTCCTGGCATTGGCAATCGGCTGCCTGCTGAAGGATCTCGTCCGGCTGCCGTGCGCCGTACAGCGCGGTGCAGAGCATGGTGACCAGGTCCTGCACGCGACCCGACAGTTCGGACATCCGGCATTGCCGGTCGGCCAGGGCCAACTGGTGCTTGCTCATTGTGCCGCTGATCTCGACGGGCAGCCGTTGCAAGCTGTCGGCGGCGAACTCGGCGTGAGCTTTAAGCGCCTGAGGCATGGGTGGCAATTGGGGCAGCGGATGCCCTCTGAGTTTTTCGGCGATCAGCCAGCGTGCGTAGGGCAGGATCGCTCCCTTGAGTGCCCAGAGATGGGCCGGATTCGCCATGTTCGGCTTGCGGATTCCCGAGGCCTGGATGGCTTTGCCGACCGGCTCGAAGAACTGCACGCCGTGGTGTTTGACCAGCGATTTGAAGAAGGCCATCGACAGCATCTCGCCCTCGCCCTCGTAAATGCAGGGGGCCAGATACTCGTGGACGTTGTCGCCGAACAGATGCCCGTGGAGAAACGAGCGCCCGCCGTGCGTTTTCATGAACAGTTCGATGGCCGCCTCTTTCTGGCTTTCGCTGCCGAAAACCTTGGCGACGATGCATTCCATCTCGCCGCGATAACCCTGATCGATCAGCCCGGCGCACCATTCGACCAGGGCGTCGGCCGAGACGATCAAGCCGGCCAGCCGGCCGAGGCGCCGCCGCACCAGCTCGCGCGCGGCGATCGGCGAGCCGTAGGTTTTGCGGAACTGGGCCCAAGGAATCATGCTGGCCATCATCACCCGCATCACACCCGAGGCATTGCGCACACAACGAGATCCGCCCCAGGTTCAGGCCGTGATAAGCGATCGTCAAACCGTCGCCGCGGACCGGCTGCAGCAGGTTGGCAGCCGGCACGCGAAAATCGCGGAAAACGATCCCCTGGTTGTACGTGTGCTTGAGCGCGTACAGGCCGTATTTCTTGAGCTGAAAATTTTCGTTTTCTGCCGCCGGCAAGTCGACGATCAGCACGGCCGGCTTGCGATCCACCAGGCAAACCAGGCCGATGGTCCGGCCCGGCACCACGTTGGTGATGAACAGTTTTTCGCCGTTGACCACGTAATGGTCGCCGACCAACTCGGCATGCGTGCGCAGGGCCGTCAGGTCCGAACCAGCGCAGGGCTCGGTGAGCGCGAAAGGCAGACAGCTTCGCGCCGCTGGCCAGCCCGGGCAGGAAACGCTCCTTTTGCTCGGCGTTGCCGAACGTGCGCACCGGATCGACCGCGCCGATACAGCCATGCACCGATGCCAGACCGGCCACGGTCGGATCGACCATCGCCATCCGGGTGAGGAATTTCGCGAAGCTGCCAAACGGCGCTCCCGAGCCGCCGTAGGGTTTGTCGACCAGCAGTCCCCAATAACCGGCTTCGCCCAGCTCGCTCATGGTCGCGTCGGAAATCTTGGCCTGGGCGTCGAGCAAGGTGCCGGCCTGGCGCTGCCGGCGGACCACTTCGATCGACTGGTCCATGACCGCCTGCACGTCGGGCGGCGTTTGCGGCGGCCTGGCTTCGAACAACTCGACCGGCAAACCCCGATCCCACACGGCCCGATGGACCGGGCTATTGACGGTCTGATACTGGGGGGCAAACAGGGCTTCGACCTGATCGTCTGCCTTGTCGATGGCGCCGGTGCGCCGGGCTTCGTCGACGCTCTTGCCGCCCAGCGTGAGCGCCGTTTCGGCAAACGAGGCCTGGCCATCCCCCGGCCCGTGCGACTCCAGGTCCTGACGATCTCGGTTGACGGTCGGTGCGCCCATTGCTTTACCTCGCCTGCGGAAGCCTCGGGTAGATGATTTGCCAGCTAATTAATTATATCCCCTGGGAACGCTGGGGAAGTGGCGTTTTTTTGGGCCGAGCCGCGGTACAGATCGGCAATTTTTGCGGCAAAATGCTCCTGCACCACGCCCCGGCGCAGTTTCAGCGTGGGGGTCAATTCACCGGCTTCCACGGAAAATCCGCGGTCCAACAGGGCAAACGCCCGCACTTGTTCGTGGTACGACACGCCGGCCAGCCGCCGCTCGATGCACTCCTGATACAGCGCCCGCACCTGCGGGTGGGCGAGCGCTTCGGCCGCCGAGGAAACCGGTATTTGGTGGCGGGCGATCTCGGCCCGCAACCGGTCCGGATCGGGCACGATCAGGGCTGCCAGATAGTTCCGCGCATCGCCGATCACGATCGCTTGGGCCACCAGCGGATCTTCGGCCAGCAGGGCTTCCAGAAACGTGGGCGAGATGTTCTTGCCCGCGGCGGTGACGATCAGCTCCTTCTTGCGGCCGGTGATGCGCAGGAATCCGTCTTCCAATTGCCCGAGGTCGCCCGTGTGGAACCAGCCGTCCTCGAGCACGTCGGCCGTGGCTTGTGGCTTGTTCCAATAACCGCGCATCACATTCGGCCCCCGGCACAGGATCTCGCCGTCGGCGGCGATGCGCACTTCGACACGGGGGATTAACCGGCCGACGGTTCCCAGCCGATGCGCGTCGGGCGTGCCGGTGGTGATGACGGGCGAAGTTTCGGTCAGGCCGTAGCCTTGCACCAGCATCACGCCCTGATGCTCGAAAAACTGCGCCACGTGGTCGCTCATCGCCGCGCCCCGCGCAGCACATCCGGATCCGGCCGCCGAGCAACTGGAGCAGTGCGCCTGGTTCGTCTCCGCGGCCCTGGTCTTGCAAGTACCGGGCCACCTTCTGATAGAAGTAGGGCACGCCGTTGATGAACGTCGGATGCACGGCCCCACAATCGGCCAGCAGCGTCTCGCGGCTCTCGGCCAGGGCCATTTGTGTGCCGCTGGCGATCCAGATGTACAGATCCGACGTGCGGGCGTAAATGTGCGACAGCGGCAGCCAGCACATCCGCAACTCGTCCGCCGGACAAGCAAAGACTTCCAGGCAGGCCAGCGCGTTCGAGGCCAGGTTGCCGTGCGTGAGCATCACCCCTTTCGGCTCGCCGGTGGTGCCGGAGGTGTAGAGGATCGTGGCCAGATCGTCGGCGCCGAATTGCTGGTCATGGTCGAATCGATGACTCACCGGAGCATCGGTCGGGACTTGATCTAGCGTCGTCACCTGTACGCCGGCGATGGCGACCGTCCGAGCCGGATCGAGCGAATAGACGGCTAAACCGGCAGGCAGTTCGCCTGCCGCGCCGGCCAGTTTACCAGCTTGTTCCGGACTGGACACGATTGCCAGCCGCGCGCCGCTGTCGCGGATCTGATAGGCGATTTGCGCTCCGGAGAGCGACGGATGCACGGCCACGTGGATGCCGCGCAGCGCGTGCACGGCCAGATCGCAGAGAATCCATTCGTAGCGGTTCTCGCTCACGAGCACCATGCGGTCGCCGCGCTCGATTCCCAGCATGTGCAACCGCGCGGCCATGCGCAAAACGTCGTCGGCGATTTCCTGCCAGGTGAGCCAGTGATATTGTCCCCCGCGCTTGATGGCCAACGCCGGACGCGGGCCATCCTGCTCGACGCGATCCAAGAAAAGCGAGAGCAATGTCGGGTCTAGTGTTGAGCGGCCCATGACGACGGCGCTCCACGGCGCGCGACTGCGGGGCAAGCCCCGCGGCTAATGAAATGCCCTCGTGCCTCGTCCCTAGTCTCCTGCCTCCAGCCCCTTGCTCACCGCTTACACCCGCTCGAAGATCGTAGCGATTCCCTGGCCCACGCCGATGCACATCGTGGCCAGGCCGAGTGTCTTGTCGCGATCGATCAGGTTGTGAATCAGCGTGGTGGCGATCCGCGCGCCGCTGGCGCCCAGCGGATGGCCGATGGCGATCGCGCCGCCGCGGACGTTCACTTTATCCAGGTCGAGCTCGAGCATGCGGATGCAGGCTATAGCCTGGGCGGCAAAGGCTTCGTTCAGTTCGATGACATCGATGTCTTTGAGCGTGAGTCCGGCCCGCCGCAGCGCCTTTTGCGTTGCCGGCACCGGGCCGGTGCCCATCACGGCCGGGTCGACGCCGACGACCGCAGTGGCCAGCACGCGCGCGAGCGGCTTGAGACCCAGCTCTTGCGCCTTTTCTTCCGACATCACAAGCAGCGCGGCGGCGCCGTCGTTGAGCGGCGAGCTGTTGCCGGCCGTAACGGTGCCCATGCCGGGCATGAAGGCCGGCTTGAGCGCGGCCAAAGCGGCCAGGCTGGTGTCGGGCCGGACGCATTGATCGAAGTCGATCAAGGTGCGGTTGCCGGCCTCGTCGCGCCCCCAGATCGGAATCATCTCGGCCTTGAACTCGCCGGCCGCCTGCGCTTCGGCCGCCAGTTGGTGGCTGCGCAAGGCGAACTCGTCCTGCTCCAGGCGCGAGATGCCCTGCGTCTGGGCCAGGAACTCGGCGGTGATGCCCATTTGCAGCGCCCCTTTCGAGGTGTGTACGAACAGCTTGGGATTCAGATCGAGCCCGGCGTCCATCGGGATGTGCTGCATGTGCTCCAGCCCGCCGACGATTTGCACGTCCTCGGCGCCGGCCGCGATGGCGTGGGCCGCCTGATTGATCGCTTGCAGGCTGGATCCGCAGAGCCGGTTGATCGTAGCGCCGGCCGCCTCGGCCGGCAATCCGGCCATCAGGGCCACGCTGCGGGCCACGTTGAAACCCTGCTCGCGCTGCTGTTGCGTGTTGCCCAGCACGACGTCTTCGATCTGGTGCGGATCGATGCCGCTGCGCTCGATTACCGCCTCGACGACGGCTACTGCCAGATCGTCGCTACGGACGTCGCGAAAAACACCTTTGTCCTTGTGGGCCGGCCGATCGGCGTGCGCAAGCATTCCACAATCACTGCCCGTTTCACGTGATGTTCCTTTGTCCGGATTGGCTTTCGGCCTGTGCGCTGGCGGCGCTAATGTTCGTATTCGAAGCGGATCGATTTATCCGCGCTGCGTTTTCGCCTGCCCGTAGAACTTGCCGCCGCTCTTGGCCATCTCCAGCAGCAGCGGCGTGGGCTGCATGCGCACGCCCAGGTCTGCAAACGGCTTGAGCATTTCGACGATTTTGGCGGCACCCAACGTATCGGCCCAGAACAGCAGCCCGCCGTGAAAGGCCGGAAACCCGAGCCCGAAGATCAGTCCCAGGTCGACGTCGCGCACGTCGCGGACCAGTTTTGCCTCCAGGATGCGGGTGGCCTCGAGCACCATCGGCAGGAACAGCCGGGCCGTGATCTGGTCTGCCGGTAAAGGGCCGCTCGCCGCGCAGGTAGACGCGAATCAGATCGGCCAGTCGCCGGATCGGGTTCCCCGCTTGGCGGTTGTTGTCCTTGTAGACGAAAAAGCCGCGGCCCGACTTCTGGCCCAATCGCCCCTGCTTGATCAGGGCCGGCAGAATCGGCGAGGCGGCGATGCGATCGGGAAACGCCTCCCACATCACGCGGCCGGCGTAAAACGACGTGTCGAGGCCGACCATGTCGTACAGGGCGAACGGGCCCATCGGCATGCCGAATTCTTTCGCCGCCCGCTCGATAGCCTTGAGCTGGGCTCCGTCGGCCAATCAGTTCCAGCGCCTCGTTCAAGAAGGGCAGCAGCAAGCGGTTGACCAGAAAGCCCGGCCCGTCGCTGACCACGATCGGCGACTTGCCGATGCTCTTGGCATAGGCCACGGCCGTGGCCACGGTTTCGTCGCTGGTCTGCCGGCCGCGAATCACTTCGACCAGCGTCATCTTCCGCACGGGATTGAAGAAGTGGATGCCGCAGAACCGCTCGGGCCGCTGGAGTCCATCAGCCAGTTTGGTGATCGGAATGGTCGAGGTGTTCGAAGCCAGGATCGCATCCGGGCGCATCAGCGGTTCGAGCCGGGCGTAGACCAGCTTTTTGACTTGTTCGTTTTCCACGACCGCCTCGACGATCAGGTCCGACTTGGCCAGTTCGGCATCCGAAGTGGTGGCATTGAGCAGCGGGGCGAATCGCACGGCGCGCTCGACGTCCGGACCTTTGCATCTGCTTGTTGTACGAAACCTCTTCCAGCACTTGCTGCACGCCCTTGGCTAGCGCCGGTTCGGCCGCGTCGGTCAGGGCCACCGACAATTCGCGCTTGACGATTGGCCGCGGCGATGCCGGCCCCATGATTCCGGCGCCGATTACGCCGATCGAGCGGATCGGCCGCGGCGCGATGTCGGTGCGCTCGACGCCCGTGTCCTTTTTGTTGCGATCGGTGAGGAAAAACACGTTGATCAAGGCCCGATTGACGCTCGAACCGAACAGGCCGGCCATGCCCTGGGCTTCCATCTCGCAGGCCGCGTCGATGTCGACCGTGGCCGCTCCAAGCATGACTTCCAGCGCCGCCAGCGGAGCCGGGTAGTGCCCGCCCGTCTGCTGCTGGATGTAGCCCGATGCGGTCGCCCCCAGGAAGCCCAACTCGGTTTCGCTGATCTCGATCGGGCCGCTCCAGCGCGTGCGATCGCGGCGGAAATGCGCCGGACTGCTGTTCGGCCCGGACCATGCGTTTGGCGGCGTCCAGGATGCGGGCGGCAGGCGTTACGTCGTCGGCCAGACCCATCAGGGCCGCGCTCTTGGCGTCGATCGATTCTCCGCTGCTGACCAGTTCGACGGCATTCCCCAAACCGACGATCCGCGAGCTGCGGGCCGTTCCGCCCCAACCCGGAAACAGGCCCAGCTTGACTTCGGGAAATCCGAGCTGCGTCTTCGCGTCGTCGGCCATGATCCGCCGGTCGCACCAGACGGCCAGTTCTGCCCCGCCGCCCACGCAGATGCCGTCGATGGCAGCGATGGTGACGAACGGAGTCTTCGACAATCGCTGAAACAGCGTTCGGCCGCGGCGGCACATGGCCACGATCTCGTCGCGCGGGACGTCGAACGAAGCGGCGAACTCGCGCAGGTCGGCGCCGGCGATGAACGACCCCGGCTTGCCGGAGCGAATCACCAGGCCGGCCAAATCGCCGCAGCCTTCGAGCGCGTCGAGGTGCCGCGAGAGCTCTTCAAGCACCGCTCGCGACAGTACGTTGGCGCCCTTGCGCGGATCGTCGAGCGTCAGGACCGCGATGTCGCGATCTTCGAGGCTCAGGGTAATGATGCCCGTCTCGGTCATGTTGCCGCCTTATCGATTCGTTGCAGAGAAACCCCTGGCTAATTGTAGGGATATCGAGCGCTCGGGAGCAGTCCCCCCGCCGCTCGGCAGCAAGCACGGCTTTTGCTGGCCGGTTTCGCAGAGCGAATCGCCAAATTCTCGACGTGGTAGGGTCCGCTGTGCGGACCAGCTTGGTCAAACTGCCGGTAGATTGGTCCGCACAGCGGACCCTACGTGCTGGCCGGTTTCGCAGAGCGAATCGCTAAATTTCCGGGGCACCCCGACGGCGCTCGACGGTTGACATTGCCCGGCGATGCGCTATTCCGGGGCGCACGAAAAAAGAAAGGTCTCGCGATGCTCTGTGCGCTCCAAGCGGCGGCCCGCTCGAATCGGCCGGACGGCAGACGATGGTTTCTGCACTTTGCCTGGTGCGCACTGCTGTCTGGAGCCGGATTGGCAGCGGGGACCCGCGTCCTGGCGGCGGCCGATGCGGGCCCGCAAACCGTGCAACTGGTGGTCGATTTCGGCGACGGAGCCGAGGTGCGTTTGACGGCGCTGGCCCACCGGGCCGGAATGACGGCGCTCGATGCGACCGTGGCGGCCAGCGCCCATCCGCACGGAGTCAAATTCAAGCTGCGTGGGACCGGTTCGACGGCGTTCGTGACGCAGATCGGCGATCTGAAAAACGAAGGCGGCGGCGCGAAAAGTCGAAATTGGACCTACTCAGTCGATGGCGAGCCGGCCGACGTGGGCGTCGGCGCATTCGAACTCAAGCCGGGCAACATCATCTTGTGGAAGTTTGGGCCGGCCGACTACAATCGGTGAAATGCGATATTTCCCCTAGCTGCGACTGTCAACGTCGGAGAACTACCAGGTGCATCGGACCAGGCTTGCCACGATCGGGGTGTTCGGACTATTGGTGGGCCTGGGCGTGGCCAGCCGGCTCATCAAGGAAGTTTGCCCCCTGGTCCCGCCCAACCTTCAGGCGATTGTCGGCACGGCGCTATTCGCCGGTTTTTTCTTCCGCAATCGGGCATTGGCCGCCGGCGTTCCGCTCTCGGCCATGTGGCTCAGCGATCTGGTGATCGGTGGCTATGAGCCCTTGGTTATGCTGACCGTCTACGCGTCGCTGACGGCGCCGATCGCCTGGCAAGGTTGGCTGCGGCGGCGGGCCAGCGCTACGCGCGTGGCCGGGGCCGCGATCGCCTCGTCGCTCTTGTTTTTCGCGACCACCAACCTGGCCGTGTGGTACGCCTGGTATCCGCATACGACGGCCGGCGCGGCCAGGTGCTATGCGGCCGCCTTGCCGTTCCTGACGTACTCGCTGGGCGGCGACCTGTTGTTTGCCGGCGCCTGCTTCGCTTTTTACGCGCTGGCCACCAGGCAAGCGAAGTATGCAGCACCGCTGGCCGTCTCCGCTGCGTCCTGAGATGGCGGGCGCAAGCCGGGGTTACTCTTCGCCCGATTGCGGATCGCGCTCTTGCTGATCCTGGTTCCAGCGCTGCCAGCGGCGGACTTGCTCCTCACGTGCGACCGGCAAACCGTCCGGTGTTTTGGAAAAATCCTCGCCGGTCAACTGGGTCAGGCTGACAAATGCGGCGTTCTGCACGTCGACTGGCGCGGAGAGCAGCGTCAGCAGCGTCGGCACGTAGTTCTTGCTGCCCAACCGTCCCATCGCCACGGCCGTCCGGCGAGAGACTTCGCCGTCCGCATCGAGCGACAGCCGCTCGAGCGCGGCGGGACCCTCGGGCACGTTCAGCCGAGCCAGGCTGGTCGCCACCTCCAGCCGCAGCAACTTGTCTTGCGTGAGCAGCAATTGAATGAGCGGCCGCGGATCGTCGATTGTGCCCGCCGCGCCCAGCGCCCGCACGGCCGCGATCGCGACGGGCGCGTTGAGATCGGCCAAGACGGGTAGCAGGACGGGGACGTGGCGCGGGCGCCGTGGGCGGCCAGATAGTTGCAGGCGCGGCGGCGCACTTCGGGCGATCCGTTGCCGATCGCCAGATACGCCAGGTTGACCGCTTCTTCGCGAGGGTCGTCGGCCGTGACGGAGAGCAGACTTTGCCAGACCACCGGATCGGTCTCGGTGTCGGCCAGCCCGGCCAGTCGAGCAAGGGCCAACTGCGGAATGGTGTGCCCGGCCGCCGCCACGACCATTTGAGCCGCGGCGGTGCGGCGCTGCGGCATGTCGTGCGAACGCAGGCCCTCGATGGCGGCAAACAGCGGGCTGACCTGCGGCAGCACCTGCTCGTAGATCACCGGCGGCAACGGCTCCTGCGCATCGCCGGCGATTTGCTCGAGTGCGGCGAGGATCGTGGGGCCGGCGGCCACGAGCGTCTCGACGGCCTGTTGCCGCCGAGCCGCGGTGACATGCGGATTTCGCAGGGCTTGAAGTTGCTCGTTCCATTTCTCGATTTGCTCGGCAGCCAGATCCGCCGCGGCCGGCGGCTCGGCCTGGACTTGGGCCGCGACTTGCGCGATCGGAGCGAATTGCTCGCCCCACTGCTGCCGCAAATCGGCAACGGCCTTGATGCGAATTTCGACGGCGCTGTCATAGGGAAACTTTGCCGCCGCCGGCCAGCGCGAGCCCAACATCCGGCCGGCGTCCTTGCGCATCTGGTGGCCGCCTTCCGAAAGCGCCACGAGCAGGATCGGACCGGCCTGGGCAAGCGGCCAGGTCGCGACCGACTCGAGTGCGCGGTGCTGCACCTCCAGGCTCTTGTCGTGCAACAGGGTCTGGGCGATGGCCACGGTCTCGTCGGCCAGCGGCTGGGCCGCATCCGGCGAGCGGGCCAGCGACGCCGCCACAGCCTGGCGGACCAGCCACGATTTGTCTTTGACGGCCGCCGAAACCGCGTCGTCGGCGCCCAACTTCGCCAATCCGGCAATGGCCGTCGCGCGCGCCGTCTCCGAAGGATGCTGGCACAGTTTCGCGCAGCGCCGCCAGCGACTCGGCGCCGCCCAGGTCGGCCACTCCGGAAATCGCAGTCATCCGCACGTCGATGTCCAGATCGTCGAGCCCGCGCGTCAATATCTCCCGGGCTTGCGCCGGCTGCTGCACGGCAAGGGCGGCCAGAACCGCTGCCCGCACCGAAGGGTTGGGGTCATCGCGAAGTTCCAGCGCCGCGTCCGGAAAGCCGGTCCGCTCCGACCGGCACCAGGCGAGCAACGCGGCCCGACGAACTTCGGGAGCCGGGCTGGCGAGAGCTTGCGTAAACGGCGCATTATTCGGCTCGATCCCGCACCGCGCCAACTCGAAGAGCAACTCGGCGTGCAGCCGCGGCACGTAAGCGGCTTGCGCCGGTCCGCTGAACCGCCCGAATTCGTCGCTCAGTTTCACGAGTGCTTTGACGGCCGCCGGATCGTCGAGGTGGCCGAGCGCTTCCGTGGCGGCATTGCGCAGCGGCAGCCGCAAGTCGACATTGGCGACTGTCGCGGCGAGCCTTTCGACCGCCGCTGCGTCCCCCGCCCGGGCCAGCAGGATCGCCGCGTTGCCCGCGACAACCGGATTGCCGTTTGTCATTGCGCGGTTCAACTCGGTGCGATGATCGCCGCCGGCGGCCGCCCAGGCCTCGAGCGCGTGGTGTTGCCAGAAATAGCCGGACGGACCGGGCTCACGGGTCGCCAGCACGCTGGCTTGCACCCAGCGGTCGTCGGACAGCGCCTTGGGCAAATCGGGCTGCGGGCCGTCGGGTTTGGAGGCGTCGCCGGCTGTGGAGCGGGCGTCCGGTTTGGCGGGCGCATCGGCTGGCTCTTCGCCGAGGCGAAATCGCCCGGGCAGATGGCAACCGGCGGCGGCCAGCATTGCAGCCAGCACAGTCAACCGGCGGCAGCCGGCGCGAAACCTTCGAGCATCCATGCCTTCAGTTCCGAATTCCAACTCGTTGCGGCCACCGCTGTCAGGCGCCGCGATTTTTTGCTTGTCAGTCCGGCGTCGGCTCGATATCCTCGGCGCCTTTGACGGTGCCCGGCTTGGCGTCCGTAGCCCGCTGATCGACGCTGACCGATTCGTCGACTCGCGGCGGGCGGCCGGCAGGCGGCTTGGGCGTATTCTTGACCTGGGCGCTCGTTTCTTTGCCAGGTTTCTTGGCGGGCGAGGCGGGAGCCACAGGTCGCGGATCGGCCGCCTTCGGCGCGGCCACGCGCGGTTCGAGCGCGGCCTCGAGTTCTTTGATCTTTTCGTTGACGCTCTTGGCCAGCGCGAAGTTTTCGAGCTTCTTGCCATTGTCGAGCGTCTTGTCCAGCAACTTGGCCTTGGCCACGACGCCTTCGACGAATTTCCGCTGGTTGGGTTCGGTCACGGTGACCGCCAACGTCAGCCCTTCGAGACCGTCTTTTACGCAAGAGCGAAATCGGCGCCAGGCCGTGGCTGATTCCGCGTCGCCGGCCGCTGAGGTCTCGGGTCGACCCACGTCGATCATCAGCCAACCAATGTGATTGGCCAGAGCCTTGAAGTCGATCCGCGTCTCGGGCACGGCTTTGAACATTCCCAGCGCCGCGGCCATTTCGGCACGAACTTTGGGCGGCTCGCTGGGATCGGCGATGACCGCATCGAGCGTTTTGGTGACGGCGCCGTTCGGCCCCACGTCGCCGAGCGTTCCCAGTGTCATCGCAGCCCGGCGGCGCAGCAAATTGTGGATCTCGGGGCTCCGCCCGTCCGGCGCTTGCTTCTGCTTGACCAGCGCCAGCATGGTCTGCTGAATGTTGCCGCGCACTTCGGGCGTAAGGCTGTCGCTGTCGGCGTGGCGCTGGATGCCGACCAAAGCTGCGATCCGCAACGCGTCGGCATTGCCCGACGTCTTGCCGTCGGCGCTCTTGGCGTTGAAGATCGTCAGCAGCATGGCCAGGGCCTGCGGCAGCGGTTTGGCTTTCTGATTGTTGCCGGTCTCCTGCTCGTTCATCTCGCCAAGGGCCAGCACGACGTTGATTTTGATCGCGGCGATCTGACTTTGCACTTCCGGCGTGGCGTCGGCAGGCGCTTTGATCCGCAAGAGTTCTTTGAACTTTTCCAGCGTCAACTGGTTAGCACGCTGATGCGGCGGACCGTTGGCTCCCGCCGCTTGCGTGATATATCGGCTGCGAAAATCGCTGCGAACTTTTGGCAGCCCACCGGCGGCGACCGGCCGAGCCGACGTTGCAGCACCCGGCTTTTCTTCGGCCTTGGGGTTGGGAGAGAGGTTCTCTTTGGCGGCAAATTGCGGAATCGCATAGAGCCGAAAGAAATCGTCGAACATCTGCTGTTCGCCCGGGGGGATCGGCTTGTCCTCGCGCATGATCTTTACCACGTCGGTGCGCTTGGATTTGAATGCTGGATCGGGCTCCAGGAACTGGGCCCGCAGATCGCCCGCGACGAGGGCCAGGCAAGCCCAGCCGACCACCGCCCGGCACATTGGCGAGACGCCGCCGCGTGCATGGAATTGGCGACCGACGGCGCGGATCCCCTGCGCCGCCGCGCCCCCCGGAGTGGGTGTTTCCCCGGGCATGTTGCTGGGAGTTTCCAAGAGTATGGCCATCAGCCTGCCGTTCCCTTCGAACCTTTGACAGCTGCTCAAGCGCTAATCCAGCGCTGTCGATCTTCCGCCTCGCTGACGACAAACCGCTTCTTGGCCGATGACCTACGCAGACGTGACGGGGGGTCGGCCGTCCCGATCCGTTTGATAGCAATTCAGCACAAGCGGCGAAATGTCTGTTCCGACTTTCCTGGGCGTTTTCCAAAGCACCAACAGGTCTGCGGTCCGAAAACGCAAACCCAAATCTGCCATGGCGTTGGGAAAATGCCCAATACTAGGCTACCACTGCCGCTTACAATTTGTCAAGTTGTGCCGCGCAGGGCCGGGACTCTAGCGGGGCGAAATCCCCGAAATGCCCCCCGCGAACACAAAAGGGGCAATCAATTCTCGCCTGGTCGGCCCAAGGTCAGGACCGCAAACACTTTGACACTCTTCTATTACGATCCGCTGATGATCCAGCACGAGACCGGCCAGCATCCGGAGCGGCCGGCCCGGGTGAGCATGGTCGCCCGCCAAGTGCTCAAGACCGGTCTGGAAGCGGTGTTGACCCGGCCGGCCTTTGGGCCGGTCTCGATGGACAGGCTGGCCCGCATTCATACGGCCGATTACATCGACCAGGTCGAGCGGTTTGCCCGTGCTGGCGGCGGCCGAATCGAAGAGGATACGGTGTGCAGCCCCCAATCGTACGAGGCCGCGCGCCTGGCTGCTGGCGCCGTGTGCGACGCGGTCGTGCGCGTCCTGAACGCTGAGGATCGTCGGGCTTTTTGCCTGGTGCGACCGCCTGGTCACCATGCACTACAATCGAGCGCGATGGGGTTTTGCCTGTTCAACAACGTTGCCGTCGGCGCCGCACGCTGCGCTCGACGAGTTCGATCTCGATCGAGTGTTGATCGTCGATTGGGACGTGCATCACGGCAACGGCACCCAAGCCAGTTTCTGGCAGGAAGAGCGGGCCGGATTCCTGTCGATCCATCGTTGGCCCTTCTATCCCGGCACCGGCCGCAGCGACGAAACCGGCAGCGGCCCGGCCCTGGGAACGAAGCTCAACCTGCCGATCGAATTTGGCACCGCGCGACAGGATTATCTCGATACGTTCCAGCGCGGCTTGGAATCGCTGGCTGCCCGCGTCCGGCCCGAATTGGTGCTGGTCAGCGCGGGCTTCGACGCGCATCGCGACGATCCAATCGGCTCGCTCGAACTCGAAACGGCCGACTTCGCCCCGCTCACGCGGATGGTCCTGGACGTGGCCGATGCCTACGCGGGCGGCAAGCTGGTCAGCGTGCTTGAGGGGGGCTACAACCTGGCGGCGCTGGTCGACTCGGTCGAGGTACACTTGGAAACGCTGATCGAGCGCGACCGACAGTAGTCGCATGGCTGGGGCGGCCGCGAAGCTCGTGGACGGCGGCCATCGAGCAAATCGGCCAAGAAGGTGTCATTAGGCGTGTGATCAACCCTGAGAAATGACCCCCGCCCGAGCCGCTATAACGCCTTGAAGACCGGCCGGAATTGCTCTAAACTCAGGGGCTTGAACCTGCCTGCAAAGGCGTGATCTGCCACCTAGCGGCGGCGGGCCAGTCAGAATCAAAATCAGAAACAATATGCCAGAGGATCGCCGAACATGACGATGGACAAGAGTTTACGCATCCGCCGCGGACTGCTGCGCAGCCGCAGCGTGCTGACCCGCGCCGAACGGCTCGATCCGGTTGCAGGAAGCGGACCGCTGGAAAGAAGGGGACAGCCCCCTGGGGCTGCCCAAGGTCCGCGTTTACAAGCTGACCATGAAGAAGAAAAAGAAGAAGAAGGAAGAGGGCGAAGAAGGTGCCGAGGGAGCTGCTGCTCCGGCCGCCGCCGGCAAGAAGCCGGAAGCCAAGAAGCCCGAAGGCAAGAAATAGCGCTATCCATCGAGCGGTCGTCGGTCGAGCGGCCGTCGACACCAGTCCGCCACTCGACTGCTTGTCGGCTGGGCACAGCGATGGCGGCGCACGGGGCGGTCGGCTCGATTCCCGAGGCAAGCGGCCAAGAGCGACACGCTGCTGCCCAGCGGCCAGGTTTCTGCTTATGCGAGTCACGCTGGAATACGGGCGTAAGGGTTTGCCGATCGACTTGCCGGACGACCGGCTGGTTCGTCATCTGGCCTATCAAGACGCTCCGCCGCTGGCCGATCCGGCCGGCGTGTTGCAAGAATTGCTCGAGCGTCCCATCGGCACGCCACCGCTGGCCGAGTTGGCCCGGGGTCGAAAGAGCGCCTGCATCGTCATCTGCGACATCACGCGGCCGGTGCCCAATCGGTTGATCCTGCCGCCGATCCTGGCGACGCTCGAGGCCAGCGGCATTCCCCAGAGGGCGGATCACGATCCTGGTCGCCACCGGATTGCACCGGCCCAACAGCAGGCCGAACTGGTCGAGATGGTCGGGCGCCAGATCGCCGAGCGACTACCGCATCGAGAATCATCATGGCAAGGTGCTCGCCGAGCACACGTTCCTCGGCGACAGTCCCCGCGGCGTGCCGATCTGGATCGACAGCCGCTACGTCCAGCCGATCTGAAGATCACGACCGGCCTGATCGAGCCGCACCTGATGGCCGGCTTTTCCGGCGGCCGAAAACTTGATCTGTCCCGGCATCGCCGCCCTGGATACGGTCAAGGTCTGGCACGGCCCGGCGTTTCTCGAACATCCCAAGGCCGACTGCGGCATCCTGGCCGGCAACCCGGTGCACGAGGAAAACACCTGGATCGCCCGACGGACGGGCTGCGACTTCATCGTCAACGCGGTGATCGACGCCCAGCGCCGCCCGCTCAAATTCGTGGCCGGCGACATGGAGGCGGCATTTCACGAGGGGGTCGAGTTCGTTCGCCGCGTCGTCGTCGACAAAGTGCCGCGAGCCGGTCGACGTCGTGGTCACCAGTTCGGCCGGCTATCCGCTCGATACGACGTTCTATCAGTCGGTCAAGGGCATGACCGGCGCGCTGCCGATCGTCAAGCAAGGCGGCACGATCGTCCTGGCGGCCAGCATGACCGAAGGCATCGGCAGTCCCGAGTTCCAGCAGTCTGCTGGCCGACAATCCCGACCTGGAAGTGTTCGTCCAGCGGATCCTGGGCAACGATTATTTCGTCATGGACCAGTGGCAGCTCGAAGAACTGGCCAAGGTTCGCCGCAAGGCCAAGGTCAAGATCGTGACCGATGGGCTGCCTGGCGACGTGGTCGATCGGCTGTTCGTCGAGAGCGCGGCGAGCGTCGAAGCGGCGGTGGCCGACTCGCTGGCCGAATACGGCCCCGACGCCACGATCGCCGTGATTCCCAAGGGACCGTACGTGCTGGCCCAGGTGGGTTAAAGCGCTCGGTCAAGATTCCCAGCGCGAGTCGTCCCACAGGTCCTGATCGCTCCAGATGATCTTGGCCAAGTCGGTGTCGGTCAGTTCGCAATCGCGCATGTCGGCCCGGCAAGTCGGCAATCCGCAGGTCGGCGCCGGCCAGTTGGGTGCGCACGCAGTTTGGCGTCGCAGAGCCGCGCTCCGGAAAGGTCCGCGTCGGCGCAATTGGCGTCGGTCAGGTCTGCTTGCGACAAGTCGGCGTCGCTCAGGTTGGCGCAAGTCAAATTCGCCCGGCGAGCAACCGCTCCCGACAGTTCGGCGTCACACAGATTGGCCCCGTGCAGGTTGGCATCCGTCAGATCGACCCCGCTGAGGATCGTGCCTTCCAACCCAGCCCAGCGCAGCACCGCTCGCGCAGCAAGGCGCCAGTCAAATTGGCACCGCCGAGCAGAGCGCCCGACAGATCGGCACGCGACAGATCGGCGCCGCACAGGCAGGCGCCGGAAAAGTCGGCATCGCGGAACCGGGCCGCTGTGAGGTTGGCTTCCGACAGGTCTGCCCCGCGCAGCAGGGCGCCGCAAAAATCGCGCTCGCCGTGGGCGTAGCGATCCAGCAACTCGGTTGCTTCCATATCGATAGTTTCCTCCTCGCGCCGATCGGTTGCAAGCGAACTCTGGCGACCGAATGCCCGCGGCGGCTTGCATTTGCCGGGCGGACGCTTATTCTGGCCTGAGGCATTCTCGGGCCTGGCATTTCGAAGCCTGGCCCGCGTCGGTGGCCGAACGTGCTCCGAGCGAATCTGACATCGAGGTCTCTTCCGTGCGTTACGCTGCTCGCAAGTCGCAAATGTTTCTTGTCGTCATACTGGGCTCGATGTTTTCGACTATGTCCGCCGCCGCCGAGGACTTGCCGCCGTTTGAACAACTGCCCGCGCGCGAAGCATTACCCGACCCGTTGGTGATGTTCGATGGCACACCCGTGACATCTCGCGCGGATTGGGAAACCAAGCGCAAGCCGGAGCTCAAGCGGCTTTTTCAACACTACATGTACGGCGAGCTGCCGGCTGCTCCGAAGATTTCAGCCGCCGAAATCAGTCGCGATGCGAACTGCCTGGGGGGTAAAGCGACGCGCAAAGAAATCGCGCTTGCGCTGGGGCCGCCGGAATGCCCCAAGCTGCATTTGCTCATCGTGACGCCGAACCGGCGGCCGGATGGCGGAGCGTCGCCCGTATTCGTCACGCTCAACTTCACGGGCAATCATACCGTGATGGACGACCCCGGCATCGCCTTGCCCTTGGGCTGGATGCCGGACGGACCGGGTGTCGAGCAGCACCGGGCCACCGATGCCGGCCGCGGCAAGGCGGCGGGGCTGTGGCCGCTGGAAGACATCGTCGATCGCGGCTACGCGCTGGTGACGCTTTATTACGGCGACGTGATGCCCGATAAACCGGACTTTACCGGCGGCGTCTACCCGTTCTTTCGCCAGAGCGATCGGCCCGAGCGCACGCCGACCGAGTGGGGTGCGATCGCCGCCTGGGCTTGGGGCGTGCAGCGGGCGGTCGATTATGTCGTGACCGACAAGCAACTTGACCCACGACGGATCGTGGTCTTCGGGCATTCGCGCAATGGCAAGGCGGCGCTCTTGGCCGCGGCCTTCGACGAGCGGATCGCAGCGGTCATCCCACATCAGGCCGGTTGCGGCGGCAGCGCTCCCAGCCGGCGGAAGAATCCCAAGGGAGAGCCCGTCACGCGGATCAATCAGAACTTTCCCCACTGGTTCGACGAAATCTTCCACGAGTGCGGCGGACATGAGGAAAAATTGCCGTTCGACCAGCATTGCCTGATCGCGCTGTGTGCGCCGCGAGCGGTGCTGTTGACCAACGGCGATGAGGATCAATGGGCCGATCCGCCGGGCCAGCTCGAAATGCTGCGGGCCGCCGCGCCGGTGTATCGATTGCTAGGCTGCGAGGGCTTGCCGGCCAGTGCTGGTGAGCCCGAAAACGGCCGGATGATCGGCGCCGAGCTGAGCTATTACGTCCGCCATGCTCCGCACCTGGTCGACAAAGAGTATTGGGCCACGTTCATGGACTTTGCCGATCGCATTTTCGGCACAGCGAAATAGGAACTGCCCTGCTCCCAATCGTTCCTTTCCTCGTATCTGTCAAAATCTGCGTTCATCTGCGTTTTCTTTGCGATGCGGACCAATTGGCCGGACGCCGCGCGTCCAAAGTGGTCACCTGTTGCCGGTCTTTCGGCCGCCGACCGTACCAAGATTGGACCGCTGGATCAGACTTGTAGCAGGAAACGAGAGTAACCGCAGATGAACGCAGATTTGCGCAGATACGAGGAACGGATAAAGGAATAACGAGCCGAAGGGAACTAGCGATCGACAACGTGCGCGCATCTGCTGACGTTGTCGACGTATCGCGGTCTTTGATTTCTCGCGGTTTCAGTGCCGCAGCCAAGGAATGCGCATTGGCCGCGCGGATTTCACCGGCGATCATGGCCGCGGCCGCTTGGCCCGCCGCTTGGGCACGTTGTCGCCGCTGAGCATCTCGGGCTTTTGGTGCTGTTTGCGATATTCCCAGGGGGGCGTGGGACGGCGGTCGGCCCACAAGCCGCGTTTGGCTTTGCGGGCTTCGGCCTCCAATTGGGCCAGCGTCCGGTCATGCTCGAAGTGCACATAGTTCCAGGCCAGCCCGGCTTTGACCATCTCGAAGCTGAGGTTCAGCCCGTCCTCTTCGTGTACCGTGCCCAGGATGACGCCGCCAGAGTCGCGCTGGGTCCAAATCGACGCGCACTTCCTCTTCCAGGCAGAGCTGCGTGAGCAGATGTTTGGCCCGCTCGGCATTGGGCTGGCCGGGCTCGGGGGCGTCGATGTTGAGCAGCCGTACGACTTCTTTTTTTCCATCGTGCTCGACCCGCACGGTGTCGCCGTCGATGACCTCGACGACCGTGGCCATAAACTCCTCTTCGTCGGTCGCCGGCCGGCGCCGGCGAGCGCGAGCAGCAAGAGTGCCACGGGAGCGACCTGCCGCAGCAGCCTGTGTACGTTCATACGCGGAGCCTTTCGCATCGGTCCATGGGGACAGTTAAGCGGGTGCGAATCATACCGCGATGGCAGAAAGTCGGCAGCACCGATTCGGGGGGGCGTGCTAGCTGGCGCGGGTTTCGAGAATGGCCCCGCAGCGGCGGAAGTGCAGTGGTTGCCCGCCCGGCCTGCGCAAGAACCGGCGTCAAGGCTCAAAGACTTCGAACGTGGTGTTGGCGGTCTTGGTGGGAGTGGAGAGCTGCAGCGTGTACTTGCCGGCCTTCCAAATACGTTTCGGCGCTCCGAAGGTAAAGATCCATTCGCTCTTGCCGGAACGCGGATAGTTTGCATCGGGCACGTCGCCCGAGAGGCCCGAGAACCGGACCACTTCGCCGTCCGCGTCCAGCATCCGGACTTGCACCGGGATCTGCGCGGACTGAATGTTCTTGGCATGCGTCACGAAGACCACCCAGTGAACGTACTGGAGCGGCAGCTTGAAACCGCCGTCGAGCATCCGGCTGTGCGGCTGCCACGGTGCCGGCTTGTGCTCGGAATCTTCGAATAGAGTAAGTCTCGGCAAAGTCGTAGTCCGGCGGACCGGCCGCCGGGACCGATAACCACCACCCGCTCACGCTCAAAGCGGCGGCGGCCAGCAGCCCGGCCAGCGCCAACACTTTGCCGCGTGAACTGTGCGCGAGGGATGCCGAAGAAGCTTGCCCTGGGGGGCGCAGCGACATCGCCCGGCACAACCTCCGACGTGGCCGCGCCCGGGGAGCGGACTGCTCGACCGCTCCTGGCGTGGCAGCAGGTCCCTGCGCCGGCGAGACGGCCGCTGCTCGCGCCCCTGGCGAAGCGGCGGCCGGATCGTGCGGCCGGTCTTGCTGATCGCTTGTTGCCGGGTCGCCGCCCTGCGCGTCTTGTCCCAGCCAGCGCTGGAAGGCCTGCACCAACCGGGCCACATCGTGGTTGAAGTCGGGGGGCGGGCGGACGAAGATCGCGTTGCGGCCCACCAGGTCCCGCAAGGCCTCGGGCAGTTCGTCGGCCGCCGGCACCGGCATGTTGTCCAGAAAAACGGGAATCAGCGGAATCTCGCGGTGCAGGGCCGTTTGAACCTCGACGCGCACCGCGTCATCCGGATTGTCCAGTCGCCGCTGCCCCTGGCTGTCGGCCACCGTGAGCCAGGTCTTGCCGATCACCGCCACCAGGTAGTCGCAGGCGGCGACCGAAATTTCCAGGTGCTGGCGAAAGTCGACGCCAAAAGGAATCGAATCGACGTCGAAAAAAATCTCGCAGCCGGCCAACTGCCGGGCGAGCTGATCGCGGATCACGCCGGTGGCATAGGCGCTATCGTCGCGGCGATAAGAAATGAAGATTTTGGCCATGCGTGGCAGCCAACAGCGCGGCTCGGCGGGCAGATTCGGAGCGCTCGATCATCATGGGCTGGCGAAAACGCGGAGTCAATCGGCGGAGGGGCGTTCGCGGTTCCAGTTAGGAAAAAACCGACGAATTGACATTCACGCTGCGGAACCAATCACAAGCCCCCCGCCGGCTTGGTATAAAGGAAGCATGTCTCCGCCTCGCCTTGGGATCGCAATTGCCGCTTCGATTTGCAGCCTGGCGGCCTGGCTGCCGGGCGCGACGCCGGCCCGGGCCGAGGTGGTGGTGATCGACAATCGCACGCCGGGCGAGATCCGCTTTTCGCTCCAGCGGGAAGGCGCCGCGGCGAGCGAACACGTGCTCGAGCCGGGACAGGTGTTGCCGCTGCACACAGCCGGCAAGGCCGTGGCCGTTTTTCAGTCGGAAGAAATCACGCGCCGGCAAACGCTCCAGCCCAATTCGATCTATTCGTTCCAGCCCTTGCCCGGCGGCATCGATCTGGAGAAAACCAATTTTCCCCGCAAGGGCCAGGCCCTGCGGCCGCCGGACATCGACAAACCGGCGCCCAAGGAGGCTGCCGATCGCAAGCCGCCGGACTTCCGGCCGAGCCGAGTGATCCCGCTGAAAATTTTGGTCGACGAGGAGAATAAGTTCACCCGTGAGAAGTGGGAAAAAGATCTCCGCGCGGCGGTCAAAGCGGCTTCCGACGTGATCGAGCGGCACTGCGGACTGCGTTTCGAGGTGCAGTCGGTCGAAACCTGGACGAGCGACAATCGGGCGGCCGGTCCGGGTCCGCTGCTCCAGGACTTCGAAACGAAAGTCGACCCGCGGCCGGCGTGGCTGGCGATCGGCTTTACGTCGCAGCTACGGGCCGTGCGCGGGCAACCCGAGCGGCATCCGGCTCGACTGTTCGCCCGGCACATTCTGGTGCGCGACTGGGCGCGGAAGGGGGACGAATCCGAGCGCGTGGAGCTCTTGGTCCACCAGTTGGGTCATTACCTGGGGCGCCGTCGACAGCCCGGAAGCCTTGTCGGTGATGCGGCCGCTGTCGGGCGACTTTCAGGCGCGGCGCAGAAGTTTCCGCTGCAATTCGACGCCTTGAACACGCTGCTCTTGAATGTTGTGGCCGATCAGATCCGCACGACTGGCCCGGCCGAGTGGCCGGACTTGCCGCCGCGGCTGCAGCAACAACTCAGCGCGATCTGGACCGCCGTCGACGCACAACCCATCCGGCTGGCCGCGCCCGCCGCGCCAAGGCGGCCGCGAATCTCAGGCGAATGCCGGGAGACCACTATTCGGCGCCAATTCGTCGACGGAACGAAGCTGGCCGGGGGCACGCTCTACGATTGGGGCAGCAAATCGGAAAAACCGCTGCTCGACAATCAATCGCTCTTGGACGGCCCGCGCCCGGTGCGCTGGTTGCGCGACGACAACCTGAGCCTGCCCGCCGCGCCGCCGGCCTTCGTCGAGTTTGTCGGCGGCGATCGATTGCCCGGCAAAGTGGTGCAGTACCACGGCCCCGATGACGGCAGTTCGCCGCCGGCCGCCGATGCCCGCTCGGTCGCTCGAATGCTGCCCGCGCGTTTGGTGGTCGAGCCGGGCCCGGCGCGATCTTGCAGTTCGCCAAGCAGCGCAATACGGTTGAGGTGCGGATGCCCTGGCTGCGGCGGATCGTGTGGCAGCGGTCGGGTGCCGACCGGTACGAGCCGGGCACCTTGCGCTGCGCACAGGGGGTGTCGTCGCCTTCCGCTCGCTGCAATTCGGCGAGCGGGCCGTCAAGCTGTTGCTGCAGGAGGGGGTCGAGCAATTTCCCTTCGCCGAAATTGCCGAAGTCCATTTGCCGGCGATCGATCCCTGGCCGGCCTATTACGGGCAACTGGCCGTGCTCAGTCCCGACGGCGGAGCGCGGCTCGTGCGTTGGGAGACGAGCGAAGGCCTGCGCGTCACAGGCTCGGCCGAACGATTTCAGGCCTTCGACGGTCCCGGCGATCACGCGGACAATTGGATTCACGTGCTGCAACCGGCCTGGAGCATGAGTCCGTTTTTCCTGCGGCATCTGTCGATCCGGCTGCGGAGTTATTTCCTGCCGACGGAATTCCCGCTGTCGACGCTCGCCCCGATCGCCAGCCGGCGGCAGGCCATCTTCAGCGGCGCTTGGGATTGGCAGGCCGATCGCAATTGCCACGGCGGCGCGATGCGCTGCGGTCGCGAGGAATTCGCCTGGGGACTCGGCGTCCAGGCCACCAGCGAGTTGCAATTCGAACTGCCGGCGCTGGCCACAGGGCTGCGCACGCGTGTCGGACTCGATCGCCTGGCGGGCGGCGGCGGCTGCGCTCGGCGCTGCGATTTTCGTTGCCGCAATGACGGGGCGACCGAAGACCGCGCAGGCGAAAACGGGCTCGCCGACGATCGAGCGCCGACGGCCGGGCCGCCGCTGTTTCGCAGCAAACTGCTGATGGGCTCGCGCGAAGCACAAGACAGCGGCCCGCTCCAGTTCGATGCCGCAGGCGCATCGAACCCCAGCGCCGTTCCGCGCCGATTGACCTTGCTGGCCGACATGGTGGCCGGGCACGATCGGCCGGCGGGGGCCGATCCGCTCGACGTTCGCGACACGGTCGACTGGATCGAACCGCTAATCGAATTGGATCGGGAGCGATTGCAACAAGAAGTCGACGAACATGGGCCGCAGATGATCGACGCCTGGGCCGGTTGGGAACTCGCCGCGGGGGAGCTGCGCTTGATGAATCGCTGGGACAAGAGCGATGCCCGACATCCGTGCTATCGACTGGACGTGCGACCGCAAGGCCAAAGGCTAACGCTGGCCCGGCGCTGGCAGGTGTCGTCGATCACGCACCACCTGCAATTGGGCGTGACGCGCGGCCGCGATTCGACGGCCAGCCAGATCGAAGTGCTGATCAACGGCGAGCCGGTCGCGCGGTTTGCGGTCCCCGTTCAGGGAGGCAAAGGCTCGACCGGCCGGTCGGTCCCGCTGGGAAAATACCTGGGCCAGCGGATTGACATCCAGGTGATTCAAATTGCCCGCGGAGAGCATCCGCAGGTCGATTGGCAGACGCTGTGCGTCACGGATTAGCCGGCGGGACTCCGAGCGGAAACAACGACTCCCGTCCCCCCGTCTGGTTTTGACCCTGCGCTCTGGATGCGCCGGTCCCTTTTCGTAGCGGGGTATCGGCGCTGTGCGGCGCAAGCAGTTCGAACGGATGGCAGGGGATATTTCGGGCAATGCCAAAGGCCACGACGACCAGCGCGATGGCGCCGCTCAACCAGGCCGTCTTGACGAGCCCGATACCGAAGCGCTGACGCCACAACGCGAACAGCAGCACGCACGGAACACCGACGATCAGCAAGGCATTGAACCGCAGCGCTTCGAGCAGTTGGCCGTGCAGCAAAGCGTGCAGGGCCCGGGTCGACCCGCACCCCGGGCAGTGCAGCCCGGTGAGCCAGTGGAACTGCGCACTTGGGATAGCGCGTCGACTGGCTGGGATCGACGCGATACAGGACCACGAGCGCCGCCACGGCGCACGCCGCCACGGGCAACAGCAGCAGCCAACGAATTCTGGTCCAGCCGGACGGCATCGTACCGTTCACTCCATGTGCCCGTGTTCCGCCACGCCGGCCACGGCAGCCAATACTACGAGGACCATATAGGCGCCGATTACGGCCAAGCCGACTCCGAACGAAATCCAACACCACATCTTGGCGGAACTCGAGCGCCGGCGGCGCCGGAGTAGTCGCGGGCAGCCAGCTTGCGATCAACCTGCGCCGCATAGACGATGGCCACAATGCCGAACGGCAAGCAGCAGAAAAAAGTCACAAGAATCGACTGCACGAGATAGTTCTTGACCCGACCGAACGGAACATCCGTCGCTGCCGCCCCGGCCTGGTAAGGATTTGTTCCCGAAAGTGCTTGCCCGCAGCCCGAACAGCGAGCTGCGCCGTCAGCATTGGCCGCGCCACAGTTTGTGCAGAACATCGATACCTCGCCAAGATTCGAAAAAGGGATGAATCAGACCAAAAAGGGCCGTCACTCGCTAATGGGACACCATCGAGGCAATCAGTCCCAGAACCAGCAGTCCGCAGGCCAACGAGCCCATGACAATGCCGAAGATCGCTCGGCCCATGCCATGCTTCTGCGGGTTTCGGCGGATGTCGCGGATGGCCAGAATCCCGAACAAGAGCGCCAGCGGAGCCGGGCACATCAGCGGGCTGAGCAAGCCGGCGTAGCCCGCCGCGATGGCCCAACCCGATCGACCAACCGGAAGCAGCATCCGGAAACCGGCATCCTGGCCAATGTCCGGCGAGACCAGCGCAGGCAATACGAATCCGCACTGCAAACAGCGATCGCTGCCGTCGACAATTGGTTTTCCGCACTGCGGGCAAAACATCTCGCGCCTCGAGGTCCTGGCATCGGGTGGCCGGTTGGCCGTTCCCGCGGTCGGACGGCATCTTAAGGAGCGGGTGGAAAATGTCAATTATTTTGGTGCGATTTGCCCGCGGGGAACTGACCGGATGCAAAACCACGAGCGCCCGGTCGATCCGCACCCGGGGCCCAAGACTCCGACCGATCCGTTGCTATAATGCCGCCACGGCGGGTTCTGCGTGCCCAACAGGAATTGGCTCTTCGATGTCGTCGCATTTGCCAAGCGAACTCAAACCCACCTTGCCGGTCGACTCCCCCGCGACCGTCGATGGCGCTGCCGCCGGCGCGCATGGCGAACCGCCGGTCAAGAACGCAAAGCCGTCGACCGGCCCCGCCAGCGCCATCGCGCCGAGCCGTGACCAACAGGCCGGGAAGCGCTGGTTGGTCCGCGGCGGGATTGCACTGGCGGTCCTGACGGTGGGTTTTTACTTCGGCGCCGGCAAAATCCGCAAAGTGCTGGCCACCGTTTCGACCGACGACGCCTACGTCAACAGCCACGTCACATTCGTGGCGGCCCGCGTGCCCGGCCAGGTGACCCAGGTGCTGGTGGACGACAACAACCGCGTGCACAAGGGGGACTTGCTGGTCGAGCTTGACAAAGAGCCGTACGAAGTCGAACGCAGTTTGAAGCAGGCGGCGGTCGAACTGGCCCAAGCCGATTTGTTGGTGGCCGAGAACCAGGTGCGCGCCTGGCAGCGCAGGTTGCGAGCAATCGGTTCAAGCTCCAACATGCCATCGAGTTGGTTGACGACCAGATCGCCCAGCTTAAGGCGGCCGTGGCAACCTACGAAAGTCAGAACGCCACGCTGGAATTGGCCCGGGCCGACATCAAACGAGCCGAAAAGCTCTTGCCTGCCAAAACGATCAGCCAGGCCGAATTCGACCAACGGGTGCAGCAATTCAAAGTCGGCGAGGCCCAGGTCAAGCAGGCGCTGGAGCAGGTCCACCAGATCCGCGTCGACCTTGGCTTGACGCCGGAGTCGAAAACCGGCGATCTGACGCATGTGCCGGCCGACCTGGATCAGAACTTCTCCTCGGTCCGCCAAACGCTGTCGGAATTGATGCAAAGCGCCGCCCGCTGGGCGTTTTTCCGCCGTCGTACGACGCCACGCCGAAAAAAGTCGTCGCAAGATTTCTTCAAACGCGATCCCGAGGGCAACCTGGATCGCATCTACGCCAAGCTCATCGAAGACGCCCCGATCACTCAACAGGCCGCATAGCAAACTGCATCAGGCCGAGCGCGACCTGGCGCAGGCCGACTTGAACCTGCGCTATTGCAATGTCTTCGCCGAGATCGACGGCGTCGTCACCCGCCGCAACGTCAATCCGGGCAACAACGTCCAGGCCGGCCAGACGCTGATGGCCGTCCGTTCGCTGACCGAAATCTGGATCGACGCCAATTTCAAGGAAACCCAGCTCGCCGACTTGCGCATCGGACAGCGCGTCGAGCTCGACGTGGACATGTACGGCCAGCGGCGAGCGTTCGAAGGACGGATCACCGGCTTTACCATGGGCACCGGCTCCACGCTGGCCCTGTTGCCGCGCGCAAAATGCCACCGGAAACTTCATCAAGGTCGTGCAGCGTCTGCCCGTGCGAATCGAATTGACCGATTACGACCCCGACCGGCAGCCGCTGTTCGTCGGCCTGTCGGTGATCCCGTATGTATATGTGAAAGAGCCGGCGACCGGGCCCGACGCGGGCAACGTGCTGCAACCGCATCTGATCACGACTCCGGATGTTCGGCCGTCGGCCGGTGCGTCATCGGCCGGATCGGCGGAGACTCGTCCATGAGCACGGCCGAGCTGAGCCTGCCCTTGGCTCGCCGGGTGGCGAATCCTTGGCTGGTCGCCGCAGCGGTCGTGGTGCCGACGTTCATGGAAGTGCTCGACACGACCATCGCCAACGTCGCTTTGCGCTACATCGCCGGCGGACTGTCGGCATCGGTGGTCGACAGCGAATGGGTGATCACCAGCTACCTGGCGGCCAACGCCACGATCCTGCCCATCTCCGGCTGGCTTTCGGCGAATCTGGGCCGCCGCAGGTATTTTCTGCTTTCGATCGCGGTGTTCACGATCGCCTCGGGGCTGTGCGCCGTGGCCACCAGCCTGGAGCAGATCATCCTGTTTCGCGTGATCCAGGGGCTGGCCGGCGGCGGGCTGCAGCCCTCGAGCCAGGGAGTGCTGCTCGATAGTTTTCCGCCCGAGAAGCAAGGGGCGGCGATGACGATATTCGGCATGGCGGCCCTGGTCGCGCCGATCGTCGGGCCCACGCTCGGCGGCTATCTGACCGATACGTACAATTGGCGCTGGATCTTCTACATCAACCTCCCGATCGGCGGCCTGGCCTTTTTCGCCTGCTATGCGCTGCTCGAAGATCCCGACTACCTCAAGCAGGAGCGGGCCGAACTGAAAAAGCGGCCGGCTCAATTCGACACCATCGGCCTGGGGCTGTTGGCCATCGCACTGTCCTGCTGGGAAGTCATGCTCAGCAAGGGCCAGCAGTGGGATTGGCTGGGCGACCCGTTCTGGCGCGTGCAGACGCTGGTGATCTTGTTCCTGGGCTCGCTCGGCGTGCTGATCGTGCGCGAACTGCGGATCGCCAACCCGGTGGTCAACTTTCGACCGCTGGCCGAACGCAACCTGGCGGTGTGCAGCATCATCATCTTCTGCGCCTACGGCGTGTTGTATGCGGCCAGCACGTCGCTGCCCGGCCTGCTGCAGTCGCTGTTCGGCTACGACGCTTTTCGCTCCGGGTTGGTGATGTCTCCCTCCGGAGTCGGCTCGGTCAGCATGCTGTTGCTCGTCGGCGTCTTGCTGGGCCGGGGTGTCGACGCCCGTTGGCTCATCGCGGCCGGCCTGCTGGTCGCGGCCGCGGGCAACTATTGGATGTGTCTGACGAACCTGGACATCAGTCCTTGGCAAGTCGTCTGGCCGCGCGTCGTGCTGGCCATGGGGCTGGGGTTGCTGTTCGCGC
This sequence comes from uncultured Planctomycetia bacterium, assembly GCA_963699445.1. GTDB lineage: Bacteria > Planctomycetota > Planctomycetia > Pirellulales > PALSA-1355 > CAWCAX01. The sequence goes on along the minus strand of CAVOTX010000002.1, from coordinate 30,171 downwards.
CGATCAACGTGGCGGCCTACTTGTACACTCCCCGGCACCTGCGCGGGGCGGCCGTGGGACTGTTCAGCCTGCTGCGCAACGAAGGGGGGAGCGTCGGCACGTCGATGGCCCAAACGCTCCAGGAGCGGCGCGATCAGTTCCACACGTTGCGGTTGGGCGAGACGCTCGACCCGTTGAATCCCGACGTCAACTCGTTTCTTCAGCAAGCCCAGGCGTTGTACTTCCAACAGACGGGCGATGCGGACCTGTCGCAGCAAATGGCCTGGCAATCGCTTGCCGACTTGCGCGAGCAGCAGGCCTCGTCGCTGTCGTACTTCGACGTCTTTTGGTTCGTGGCCGTGCTGCCCTTGGTGCTCGTCGCGCTGGTTTTCTTCATGAAGCGCTCGGTCGCTGAGAAAGGCGCCCACCTGGGGGCCGAATGACGGGGGGGGGCGGCACGTCGAGTTCGAGACGTGCCGTCGCCTGGAATGTCGAATTCTTGCCTGTTTTCAGACGGCGTCGTGGCGCATAATGGAATTCGTGAATTATCCATTTCATGCGCTGTGTTCCGCGGAAGCCGAACGTTTCATGCACCGCTACCGAAGAATCGGTTTTACGCTGGTGGAACTGCTGGTCGTGATCGCGATCATCGGCATCTTGGTCGCGATGCTGCTCCCGGCAGTGCAGGCCGCACGCGAATCGGCTCGTCGCACGCAATGCGCCAGCAACCTCAAGCAAATTGCGCTGGGCACAATCACCTACACCGACGTGTTCAAGTGCCTGCCTTCCGGCAGCTTCGGCGGCGAGGTGTCGGATAACAACTTCGCCATGCCGTTTTGCGATCCGTATTATGGCTGCGGTTTGCCCTGGGGACACTTCAGTTGGGCGGCCGCCATCCTGCCGTTTGTGGAAGAGCAACCTCTCTACGACCAACTGAATTTCAGCAAATTGGCCTGGTGCAATAATCTGTGGGAAGACCTGAACGGCACCGGCAGCCCGAACAACCGGGGACCGGCCGGTGATCCGGCGAACCAGTATGCATGCACCCACATGCCGCCGATCTTCGTTTGCCCCTCGGCGCACCGCGTGCAGCCGGAGACCGAGTTCAAGGACTACGGCATCAACGCCGGGACGGGCAATTGTTGTCCGGAGCGGACTTCGCAAGGTATGGACGGCATCGCCTGGGTGAACAGCCATTTGAAGTTGCGGCAGGTCACGGATGGGCTGAGCATGACGCTCATGTACGCCGAGTTTGCCCATTGGGCCAACCATAGCTGGATTCCGCCCGAGCTGGGGTCGAATCCATTCCTGTTCGTCTACCACCCGTCGCAGGGCTACGTTTCGTCGACCAATCAAGGCACGCCGAATCCGCCCAACGACGAAGAGTGGAACACGCGCGGGGCTTTCAGCCAGCATCCCGGCGGCGTGCAGGCCGCCAACATCGACGGCCACGTATACTGGATCGCCGACGAAGTCGACTACTACTTCTACATGGCCATCTTCACCCGCGCCAACAATGAAGTGCTCAACGAGACGCAGTTCTGATTCGGCGGTCCACGGCATCCCGGCGGCAAGAATCCACACAGGGCAGGGCGCGATCTGCCTCTTACTGTGCGCCCTGCTGGCCTGTCTGCCTGGCTGCTCCAAGCGGGGGCCGCAAGTTTTTCGCGTCTCGGGCACGGTCACGCGCGGCGGCAAGCCTGTGCCCGGGCTGATGATTCACTTCGTGCCCAGCAATGGACGTCCGAGCTGGGGTCAGACTGACCGTGACGGACATTACGAGTTGCACTACGTGGCCCGGCAGATGGGAGCCGCGAGCGGCGCGCATTGGGTGTCCATCACATTGCGCCCCAGCGCCGGGTCGCCCGATTTGCTCCCCGGTCAGCCGGCGCCGCTATCGGCCGATCAGCAGGCAATCGTCCGCCGGTACGGCTCGCCGGAGACTTCGCCGCTCACCGCCCAGGTCGACCGCGAGGGCCAGGTGATCGACTTCGCGCTGGACTGAAAAGGGCCGGCCGGCGCGAGCTTTTCTTGCCGCGACTTTTTTGGCCGGATGTCGAGAGTTTCGTTGGGCGACCCGGTCAGCGCGAACCGAAGTAGAAGAGCACCAGGCCCAACGTCGCATTGAGCAAATGGTGCGGGACCAGGTCGGCTCGGTCCAGCAGGTAGGCTCCGGCCGTGTACAGCAGTACCGCGAGCACGACGATCGCTTTGAAATCCTCCCAGCCGCGGGACGATTTTGCCGGTCGGCCTCGATACCGCCAGGCCCAAATCCCCCGGGCCGAAACACCCAGCAAGTAGGCGAACACCACGCCCAACAGCGATAGCGGCTGGACCTGAAACAACCGATCCCCGCGATACAGATAGACCGCCAAGCCCACGAAGGCCGCGATCAACAGGATTCGAATGCTGTGCCGCGGCAAGTGCAGCGGGTTCGATTCCGCATCCAAATGCCCCTCGGCCTCCAGACGCCGCAGCACCTCTGGCGACAAGTTGACGAATCGCCGCGAGGTAAAATAATGAGCCAGCACGATCATCAGCGTTTCCGTCCACAAGGGGCCGACCTCCTGGCCCCGGCCAACCTCGACAATCACCACCGCCACGACCAGCAGCGTCAGCAAGGCCCGCACGCTGCCGTTCGGCAAGCCCAACGGCGGTCGCACTGTTGCGGGAATCGTCATCGCAGAGTTTTCGTTAGCTACGCTTCCAACCCAGAGGCGAATGTCGCGCTCATGCTAACCGCAGCGCCCGCGCAGATCAATCGAAGCTGAAAAGCGTGAAGCTGAAAAGCGTAGCCGATCGAGCAGTTCCAGGCTAAACTTTTCTCTGGCCCTTTCCTGGCATGACCGGAGCGAGTGAACTCATGTCGATCCAGAGCAACTCCTGGCTGCCGGCGCTGGCCTCGATCGCTTTCATCGCGTCGGCATCGCGTCTGCCTGCGCAGCGCCAACGCGAACACCGCTGGTTCGGGCTGTCGAATTGAATGTCGGTGAGTCGTCGACCCTCGACCTGGCCGACGGCACGAAGGCCACCGTCAAGCTGCTGGCGCTCAGCGAGACCCGCGATTCGCTGCGTGGCGCCGTGCGCAAAGCGGTCGTCACCGTCGAGGTGAACGGCCAGCGGGCGGAATTGACCGCCGCGATGTACCACTTGCCGCAAACCGTGGCCGGGGTGCGCATCGACTGCCCGGTGACGAAGGGATATCAGGCGAATCCGAATCGCGACGGCATTTGGAACCTGGATCGCGACGCCCGGCTGCGGCTGTGGCCGGCCGGTTCGCCGCTGATGACGCCCGGCACATTCGTCTATCCAGCCAAGCAGCGCTGGTTCGCCAGCGACACGCAAATGGCGAACGATCCCTGTTACGTCGACGGGGGCGAACAGCCCGGCGTGCGGCAGATCTATTACCACTATGGGCTCGACATCGGCGGGTCCGAAGGCCTGGTCGAGGTGGTGGCGGCCACGGCGGGCCTGGTCGTCTCCGTCGGCGATACAGTGCTGCCGGGCCACGAGGGCACGCCCGTCGAGCCGCGCTACGACGTGGTCTATCTGCTCGACGACTGTGGCTGGTACTACCGCTATAGCCACTTGCAATCGATCGACGAAAACGTCAAGCCGGGGCGGGTGGTGAGCATTGGGCAAAAAATCGGCGTGCTGGGCAAGGAGGGCGGAAGCGGCGGCTGGTCTCACCTGCATTTCGATATTTTCTCCCGGCAGCCCTCCGGCAAGTGGGGTGTCCAGGAAGGCTATGCCTTCCTCTGGGAGGCCTACCAGCGACAATACGAACCGCAGCTCATCGCCGTGGCTCGTCCGCATCACCTGGCGGCTATCGGTGAAACGGTCCGCCTCGACGCCACACGGAGCTGGTCGAAAGCCGGGGCCATCGCGAGTTATCGTTGGACGCTGCACGACGGCACCACGGCCGATCGACCGATCGTCGAGCGGACCTACGACCGGCCCGGCGTGTACAGCGAAATCTTGCAAGTGACCGACGCCGCCGGCCGCCAGGACTACGATTTTGCCGTCGTGCAGATCCTCGACCAGAACAAGCCGGATGACTTGCCCCCTTCGATCCATGCGAACTACTCGCCGACGTTCCAGATCCGGCCGGCCGACGAAGTCACGTTCAAGGTCCGCACGTTTCGCTCCCAGGGTGGAGAGACCTGGGACTTCGGCGACGGCAGCCCGCAGGTCAAGGTCAAGTCAGACGGCAACGCCGTCCGGCATGCCAAAGACGGCTACGCCGTGACGACGCATCGCTTCGCAGCGGCCGGGCATTACATCGTGAGTGTGTCCCATACCGGCGCCACCGGCCTGACCGCCACGGCCCACCTGCACGTGCTGGTCGAAGAGTAAAGCGGCAAGCCTGTGCCGGCCGCTGCTCGCCTGACGAGCCGCCCCTTTTTGGCGCCAGACCGGCTGGCGGATCGGCAGCGCGCGGGCCGCTTCACTCGCCTTTGTCGGCCGCCGCTGCGTGACTCGTATCCCAGCCAAAGCCAATCAACTGGCAGATTGCCAAAGCGGCTTCCTGGCGTGTCAGCGCGGCGGATGGGCGGAAGCGGCCTTCGTCGGCCGATATCAGACCGGCGCCCGTGGCGGCGTATGCCGACTCGCGGCTGGCCGCAGGAATGTCCGCCTCGTCCTGCAGTTTGCTCGCAGGCGCTTTCGGCGGATCGATTCCCAGCAGCCCGGCCAGACCCACGAGCGAGCCGGCCGCCTCCGCTCGGGTGACGGAGTCCTGGGGCCGGAATCGATTCGCGTTATCCAAGCGCATCAGTCCGGCGGCGACCACTTGAGCCACGTCGTCGTATTCCGCGGCGGAGTCCGCAACATCGAGAATCCGCGGCGGGGCGTCGCGCCGACGCGACAAATGGATCGTGTGTGCCAGCGCGCCGGCCAGCTCCGCGCAGGGTGATGGCGGCGGCCGGCCGCAGGCGGCGCTCGTCGTCGGCCAGCAGGATGCCGCGGAACCAGAGCGCTTCGAGGGCCTTTCGCGCGGCCGCGGCCGGAAAATCGATCGGCAGGCCGGATTGGGGAGCTTGCAAGTTCGTCACGACCGGCTCAATCTCGAACTCCAAATCGACCACGGCGTACGAATAGAAATGATCGGCATAGCCGCCGTACACTCGCGTCCGCTCGGTCTCGGTGAACGTGAAACGATAGCCGTGGGCGTGGCCCCTCGCGTATTGCAAGGTGACGCCTTGTTGCTTGCGACTGGCGTTCTCGGCCAGACCCAGGCAGATTGCATAATGCACCGCGGCCGGGGCGTCGATGTCCGTAATTAGATGATTGCCGTTGTAGTCTTCGGTCCCTTCGGCAACGAGTTTCTTTTCCGGGCGGATCACTGCGCTGCCGCTGGCCAGGTCGAAGCGGTCGCCGGTTTGCAGCCACGTCAGCTTGAGTCCGTGCATCGTGCAGCCGAGCGGTTCGTCGATGCAGCGTGCGTCGGCGGCGTCGACGACCGTCAAGCTTCCGGGGCCCACGACCTCGATCAGGCCGTCGGGCGAAACGGCCATCGCCGTGTTCTCATCGATCCCGAAACCGAACCGCACGCGCTCGTGGATCAAAGCCCGCGACAACCGCCCCAATCGCCCGCGAAACTGGCCGAAATGCTGATCGACGATTCCGCCCTGGAAGAAACCCAGCCCGGTGCCGACCAGCACTCCGCGGCGGCGGACGTTCGAGCAGATTCCGAAATCGAGCGCATCCATTCCCAGGTCCAGCCACTCGTCCGGCAGGCCCGAGACCCTGAGCATGCGGGCGCTTTGCACGGCGGCGCCGGCACTGGAGCCGGCGATCAGGCCGCCCGCGCGCCACATCTGGTTGAGGGCCGCCAGAGCGGGCGTCGCCGCGCCATCGGGCTTGATCAGGCTTTGCACGATTCGGGCCTGGTCGCCGCCGGTGAAGAAAGCGGCGGTGGACCGGCGAATGTATTCGGCCACCTGCGGATCGGACGCCTGGCGGTCGGCGTTCTCCGGCATCAGGTCGACAATGGTAACGTGCTCGCGGGGAATGCCCTGGCTGGCCAGAATCTCGCGAAACTCGCGCCCGGCCGATCGGTCTTCGACGCGCTGGGAAAAACGACAAACCGCGCCCTTTCGCGACCGCCAGCGCCGGCGATCAGTTTTTGCCAGACCACTTCGTTGTCGGGCCGCAGTGCGCCCCGATGATTAGCAGCGCACCGCGAGGCCCCGGCTCATCGGCCCGGATGGGCAAAACAAGGCCAACGAGCGCGTAGATCAATCCCCAGGCCAGCCGGCGTTTCATGATTGCCCCCAGAGTCCTGCGAGGAGGAATGCGGCATCCCGGTAAACATCTTCGCCGCGATGCCGCGTCCCGCAATTGTACCCGACCCGCGCGAATGCGATACCAGCGCGTGGGCCGGAGCGATCACGGGGCAGCCAGCCCTGGGCTCTCGGCGGAATCGGGCTGGGAGGGGGGCCGCGCGTCGACCAGGTTTAAGAAGTCTTCGAATGCCGTGCGGTATTCTTCCGGTCGGGGATCGTTGTGCTTGCCCCCTTCCACTCGGAAGAATCGCTTAGGGCCTGGCGCCGCTTCATACAGCCTCAAACCCTGCGCGAAGGGAATCACTTCATCGGCGTCGCCGTGACTGATCAGCACGGGCCCTGCATACTGCCGGATCTTGGCCAGCGAGTCCATGCGCATCGTCATGTTCCAGCGCGGCAGCAACCAGGGCATGTGGCTGGCGCCCACGTCGGGCAAAGACGTGAACGTGCTGGCCAGGATCAATGCCCGGGCCCCATCGCGGGCGGCCAGATCGATCGCCACGGCGCCGCCCAACGATTGCCCCATCAAGATGATGTCCGTTTCGGAAGTGCCCGTCCGCTCGGCCAGCCACCGCCGAGCCGCGCGGGCGTCTTCCAGAATTCCTGCTTCGCTGGGCTTGCCGGCGCTGCGGCCATAGCCGCGGTAATCGAATGTCATTACGGCCAGCCGATGACGCTCGTTGAGAATCCGCAGTGAATCAGCCAAGACGGTTACATTGCCCGCATTGCCGTGGCAGAACAGCGCGACGCCGCGCGGTTGGGGATGATCGACGTACCAGCCGTGCAGCTTCGGCCCGTCGTCGGATTGAAACCAGGCCTCTTCGATGGTCAAATCGGCCGGATGCCATTTGCCGGCCGGATACGCCGCCGGCCGAAACACGACGGCGCGCTCCAAAGGCAGCAGCGGCGACATCGGACCCAGCGATGCGCAGCCGCCGGCGATGGCCAGCACAACGAGCACCGTCAATCGAAGGCTGTGCCGCATCCGAAACATCCATGTTGAGCGCGCTAGTTGGGCGATGACCTCACCCGTGCGACCTTTGCGAGAAGGGGCCGAATGTTAGCCGGAACGAATGGGCGAGTAAATGGAAAAACGCCCCCTACAGACTGACTCAGCCTTCCTCTTCGAACTCTGGATCGTCGGCCCAGGCCGGGCCGTCGGCGGGGATCGTGTTGCCGGAGGCGTCGAAATCCTGCTTGTGGCCGCACGATTCGCAGACCAGCTCCCAGGCTTCGTAAGGGGCAATGCGAAACGCCTTTGGCGGCGGACCGCCTACCGTTTTTATCTTCAGCAAGTGCTGGGAGCGACGGATCGCGCGGCGATCGTAGAGCGTGTTGCAAGCCGGACAGTAGAGGCCGCGGAACGAGCGCCGGTGCCAGCCATCTTCGGCGATTTGCAGTAGCCGCGGAATGCCGTAAAAGTAGCCGCCCAAGAAAGCCGCCAGTCCCAGCGCAATCCACAGCACCGCGGGCCAGCCGGCCCGAGACAGGTTCAGCAGAAACCCAACGGCGACGAACAAGCCGAATAGGTTGTAAGTCAGCGGCACCAGGCCCAAAGCGAATCGCAGCAGGCCGGATAACCAGCGCATCGCAGTTTCAATGGTCCGGCCCCAAGTGTGGAAAATCCGAGTCAGGTTCGGCGGGCTTGCCGGCCGATGGCTTTTTGGTAACTTGGGGCATGGCTTCGAGACGTTGTTGGCGGCCGCTAGCGGGCTACAGGTGTCACCCCTGAGTGCCACCCGAAATTACCGGTACTCGGCAGTATTGTCAAAAGAGCCTGCTTTTTTGCGCTTGGCGGCGTAGCTCAGTTGGTTAGAGCAGCGGAATCATAATCCGCGTGTCCGGGGTTCGAATCCCTGCGCCGCTACTGATTTTTCTCGCACCCCAACCAGGCGATGGAAATGGGGCCGCCGCCCGCGCCGTTTCGCCCGCACCGGCATTCGTTGAACGAGCGGCTGCTAGCCGCTTTGCGTGAAGAGGAGCGTTCTCTTTCCGCGGCTGCGGGCGGCGAAGCCGCGTTTGGCCACCGGCTGCCAGACTACAAACCGATGAAGCGTACGAACAGCGCCAGAATGCTGCCGCTCGCCAGGCACATGACGCAAGTCGTCCAGGGCAGGAGTGGCAGTCGATTCTCGGTCGGCGGATTCGAATTGCTGTTCATAAGACCTCCTCACGCATTTCAAAAAAAATCGATCGCTCTGTGGTGAAGCCGTCGGCAGCCGGAGAATGTTCGACGTAAAGGAGACCCACATCGAGCCGACGTTCCAGGTTCCGATTTATTAGGGCGGAACCATTCACCAGAGGGCGATCGAGACGAAGGCCGGGCGGCAGGGCAGCGGTTGCCGTACCCCTGTTCACCTCGGGCGGAGAAATGTATCGGCCTGTTTGGCGCCGGACAATAGCGAGCCGGCAGACCTTGCCGAAGTGTAATCAAACGTGTTTTGGCGATTGGGGGCTCGATCCCCCCGATTGGCAGGCGAGCAAGCGCTGCGCAGGCCGCGCTGCCGTCGCATTCATTCACGCTTGAAAAAATCGGCATCATCGGCAATTGCGCAGAGCAATAATCGTTGCGCTGCCCAAAATAGCCTTAGCCCCGCGTCCAGTGTGCCGACCGGCGGCGGCCTCTCGCGCTGCGGCGAGATTTGCGCAGCGCAACGCAGCCGCACTACTTGCCTTGCGGCCGCAGCCGCGCGATGGCCCGGCCCATCTGCTGGCGATATTCGCGCCAATCTGCAACCGGAAACGGCGCATCGTGCTCGCGCTGGCCGAGCTTGAATGCGGCCAGGCGCTCGGCAATCAGTTTCTCGGCGGCTACGTCGTGCTGCTTCTCGGCCAGCCGCGCCAGCGTGAGCATGTAGCGATAGTCGTCCAGACCTTCGCGCATCTCGCGCTCGAACATGAGCGACGGAATCAATTCGTCGTCGGCGTTGGCGTTGCACCAGGCGTAGTCGTCCTCGCGACAGTCGAGCGGGTAGTACGGGTCGCCGGCCACCGCATTCCAATGCCAATTCAGACGGAACTGCATGTCGAATTGCTTGACGGCCTTGTACATGTACACGCCGTACGTCCAGCGGTTGCCGCCGTTATAGAAAGCCCAATTGCTGCCCGCCGCCTGCAACATGCGAACGCTTTGTTCGTTGTGGTCGTTGATGTCGGCCACGTGCAGCGCCTTGGCCAGGCGAAAGTGTGGGTCGTCGGCCTTGCCCGAGTTGAAGCTGGTGGCCCCGGTGAACTTGGGCGGACCGGCGGGAAATGCGGCCCGATAGGCTTCGGCGTTCTCGCCCGCTCGAACCAGGTCGTCGCCCAGCGGTTCGTCCGCCAGGTTCCAGTACACCGGCAGCCAACCGGCCGAATCGGCATGCTCCTGGATCGAGCGTAAAGATCGCTTTGACGAACTTGCTGTAATCGCTGAAGCCCGCGGCCTGCATCGCCGGCTCGTCCCGGTAATACAGGTTCAAGCCCGAGAATTGCGTATAGGTGATGACGGGCATGTTGAATCCGCACGCGCCGGGCCAGTTCCATTTGCCGGTCGGCTTCGCTGAAATCGAATGCCGGTTTGCCGGCCTTGAAGCCCAGGTACTGCATCTTGGGCATGCCCGAGAACGTGGTGAATCCGTAATCGCGCATCTTCCGCAGGCTGCGCTCGGCCATCAGGTCGTTCCAGGCCTTGGTCGCCGGATCGCTGCCGTCCCAAGGGATGTTGATCTCGTAGCTCCAAGGACCGACCGGCACGTCGACGACGTCGAGCGTGCCCGGATAGACGCTGGTATTCGACCGGCACGCGGGCCGCCTGGCCGTGGGTGGGAGTGATGGTGATCTGGCCCTTGTACAAACCGGGTGCGGCGTCGGCGGGGGGCTGGACGGTCAGCCAGAACCGCCGGGTGTTGCCCTTGGGCACATCGATCGCACTGCGCGGAATGAGCATTCGCGGGGCGATGGTGTAAACGGCGCCGTCGGCGCTGACACGCGTCAGGCGATTCGAGGCGTAGCCGACCGCGATGTTTTTGGCCGCAATCGTGCCGGGGCCCACCAGGTCGCTCACCGTGCAGGTGACTTTGCCCAAGTCCGCCAGCGGGCAGATCGCCACCGTGAGCGGCTCGTATTCGTCGGCAAAACCGAAACCGGTCACCGCCTGATCGATCTCGGCCCGCAGCGGCGTGTCGTTGTAAAACACGTCCTGCATGTAGTCGCGGGTGAAAACCACGTAGCCGCGCTTGGTTTCGGCGTCGGTCGGAGCGAGCGGGTCGCCCGTGGCCTTGTGCAGCACGCGGTGGAAGTAGTTATCGAAGAAGAACCGGCGTTTGCCGACCACGTAGTTCAGGAACTTCCTTGCCCGGCTTCGGCCTTGGTCGACCGGGTAGATCACGATGGCCGACACGCTGCAGGCAAAGACGTCGCCGCGGAAAGCCGAGGTCCAACTGCCCATTGGTGACGTCGACGTCGAACTCCTTCTCCTGGTAATAGCGTTCGCTGGTACTTGTCGAACGTGTCGTCGTCGGGCATGTCTTCGCTGTCCCAGTGGCGAAAATACTTCTTCTTCAGCGAATCGAACGTCATCGACTCTTCGACGACCGGCCGGCCCTGGGCCAGAATCGACCGCTGCCGATAAGTCTGATATTCGCCCCAGAAACCGGACGGATTGTCGATGTTCACCAGGACGTGATAACGGCCGTCGGGCACGTCCACCACGAACGATCCCTGTTCGATGCAGAGGAAATCCTGATAGAGCGGATCGGGTTGCAAGACGTCGAAGGCGCGCCAGATCCGCGCGTCCTTCAGGCCGTAGCCGCGCCCCTTGCTGTACGTGGTCGAGGGATCAATCCGCGTAAAGCCGGGCATCAGCGGGCTGGCCGCCGGGCCGAAGTCGAAGGCGTACAGCCCTTCGACGACCGGCGTTTCGTTGTCGCGCTCCAGCCGGATGTTGTCCAGATATACCGGCCCGGCCGGTTTGTCGCCCAGGCCGAATACCAGGTGCGTGATGGCCCCCAGCAGCAGCTTGCGCCCGGACGCCCCTTCTCGCCCACATAGAGCTGGGCCAGCGGCAGCACGAGCGTGCTCTGGCCAGGGGGCACGACCGTTTCGTAATTCACCCGCGTCCAATAACCGTCGGTTTGGCGGTCGCGAATCTCGACGGCCATCGACATCGGTTTGTCGGCGTCGCTGTACAGATCGGCCTTGAGATAGTCGTACCCTGTCCAGTCCTGCGGCCCGTTCCAACTGGCGTAGCCGGATCGAGCCTCAGCGCCTTGTCGGCCCTCGGTCGCGTGTTCGGCGGCGATAGTCCCGCCGCTGAACGGGCTTTGGCCCTCGATGGAGGTGAGCAGTTTGGCAGCCGGGCCGGCGCCGGATGCCTTGGCCCCCTTGAGTTCCGACCCGCAGGCGTAGCACCTGCCCCAGGCCGGCATGTTCTTATAGCCGCACTCCGGGCAGCGGACCGCGTCGGCACCCAAAGGTCCCGGCGGAGCGATTGGCTTTTCCTCTTTTCCCAACACGGGCTGGGGCGTCAACGGCACGTCGTCGCCCACGCGGACCACGGCGACGTCGTCGATCCACAGATAGCCGGGCCCCCAGAGACCGAATCCGGGTCCGTTGATGTTTTTCTTTTCTTTCACGTCTACGACGTAAGTCAGCGGAGTCCAGCCAAAGGTGCCGTTCTTCTTCAAGTGCGTGTACTGGTCGTCGAAGGCCAATTCGGTGGTCATGTGCCAGACGCCCTCGCCGATGTCGAGACCTCGCAGCCAGGCCGTGATCTTGTAGCGGCCCGGCGGCAGATCCTTGAGCTGCGAAGAGATGCGGATTTTCGGCGTGCTGGCGCCGAACAGCAGGCAGGATAGTTTGCCCGTGTGCGCGACCTCGCCGACGCGGAATTCGCAATCGCCTTCGTACTTCCAGCCGCCCCAGTTCTTGAACACGTGGCCAAACTGATCGCGCGGCTTCGGCTCTTCGAAGGAGCCGTCGACGACCAGATTGCCCGGTTCGGCCGCGGCGGCCGAATTCGATCGCATTGAGCCGACGGCCAGCAGTCCCAACAGCAGGATGGCGGTCCGATGCGTGTAAATCGTCATGGAGAACCCTTTGCGAATGTTTTAGAAACCGCCTTGCCCATCGCCGGGCGCCATCTCATCATATCCGGCATTTTCCGGCGTGCCACGCCTGTGGCGCTCATGGGCATTCGCCACTCGGGGTGCGGGCCGAAATGCGCAAATGAATCAATGCCGAAATTGCCACACCACGCCGGCCACCGATCGCGCATAATATCTGGCGTTTGCATCGCGGGACGCCGCATGCCGGCGATCCTGTGCGCCGCTACGACAACGACTCTCCCGGGAGCTTGCCATGCTTCGCTCGCTGAGCGGATTACTCGCTTTCGCACTGGTTCTGCTTTCGCTCGCACGTGTCTCGATCGCCGCCGAACCGCTTGTCGACGTCGGAGTGGCGAAAGTCGACGTCACGCCCGACAGCCCGATCCGGCTGACCGGCTATGCGGGCCGAAAGACCGAAGCGCAAGAGGTTGAGGGGCGGCTGTGGGCGAAGGCCCTGGCCATCGGCAGCGACCGAGCAGCTGGCGCCGGCAACGAGATGGATTCCGGGCCCGTCGTTCTTGTCACGGTTGATAATCTGGGCGTGCCGGGGCGGATACGCGATGCGATTGCGGCCAGGCTCGGCGAGCGGCGAGGCATCGCCGACGCGCGGCTGGCGATCTGTTCTTCGCACACGCACAGCGGGCCGGCGCTCGCTCGGGTGGCCAATCTCGTGTTGGGCGACGACTTGCCTGCGCAAGAGCGCGAGCATATCTCCAGATATACCGAGGATCTGACCGCCAAGATCGCGCAAGTAGCCGAACAAGCACTGGACAACCGCCAGCCGTGCCGCCTCGCCTGGTCGCAAGGCAAGCTCGATTTCGGGGCCAACCGCCGGCTGGTCGAGAATGGGCGCTGGGTTGGATTTGGCGTTGATCGGTCCGGGCCCGTCGATGCGGCAGTGCCGCTATTGCGTGTCACCGACGCCGAAGGCAAGCTCCGTGCCGTGCTCGTCAACTACGCCTGCCACTGCACGACGCTCGGTCCCGACTTCAACAAAGTCGGCGGCGACTGGGCCGGCTATGCGCAGGAATTCATCGAGCGCGAACAGCCAGGCGCGACGGCGTTGGTGGCCATCGGTTGCGCGGGCGACATCAATCCCGATCCGCGCGGCAAGCTCGAACAGGCGGTCGAGCACGGCCGCGCGGTGGCCCAGGAAGTCCAGCGATTGCTGGCCTCGCCCGGCGATCCTTTGCCCGGGCAAGTCGCGTCGAGTTCCGAAAAAGTCGACCTGCCGCTCGATAGCCCGCCGACGCGCGAAGATTGGGTCGAGCGCGCCAAGATGACAGGAGCGATCGCGATCCACGCCCGAGCCCAACTGGCGCGGCTCGATCGCGGCGAGGCGCTGGCCGGCAGCGTGCCCTATCGAGTGCAAGCCTGGCGATTCGGCGACGAGTTGACGATGGTCTTTCTGCCCGGCGAGGTGGTGGTCGACTACGCGCTGCGGCTGAAAGGCGAGTTCACGGGCCGGCGGTTGTGGGTCAACGCGTACTCAAACGACGTTCCTTGTTACATCGTGTCCAAGAGAATGCTCGGAAGTTTGGGCTATGAGGACTATTCCTCAATGTTCTACTACGATCTGCCGACGCAGTTCGCCGCCCAAGTCGAGGACACGCTCGTAGCTGCGGTGCGGCGGCTGGCGCCTGGCGATTTTGGACCGCGCGAAAAGTGACGTTTGACGCATCGGTGAACCCCGGCACGGCTGGCGGCGTCCGGATATACCGCCAATCCCGTCTTTCCCCGTCAAAACGGTCTTGCCCACCCAGGGGCAGCGCGAGGCCAGCTTGACACCACGCCAAGTGGAGGCGTATCGTTAATTGGCGATCTACTGGAGTTTTGTTATGTGTGCTCGACGTATTTTCGTGTTGATGATGGCGACGGTGCTCGTCGGGCGGCACGCTGCATTGCTGCTACGTGGAGGCCAGCCTGTGCGCTGCGCCTTGTTGCGGGGCGAAGCGGGCAATACGCCGCTGAAGAACCCGAACGATTCCGATCCGAACGAGACGGGCTGCATCTGCAAGGGAGCCGTGCTGAAGGCTCCGGCCGTGTTCGAGGCCGTGCGCACGTCGCTCGAATCGTTGAATCCGCTGGCCGCCCCGCCTCAGCCGGCTGGGCTGGCTATTTCGGTCGAATCGTCCGACAGTCGGCCGGTCGACCGACATCTGCTCGGTCCGCCCCCCTTGGGCGGTAAGGCACTGCGCCGCCTTTCTCGGCTCGTTGGTGATCTGAGATTCTCTCCCGGTAAGTCGGCTCGTTCGCCGCGCCGCATTTTGTGTTGTGCGCGCGCGTCAAGAGACCATCCAGAGAGGATCCGTTCATGTCGCAGTCCGCAGAAACAGAGTGCTTGCCCAAGCGGCCGCATTTGCCGCTATCCCGGCTGCTGCCGGCTTTGGCGATCGGAGCGGTTCTGTTGGTTGCCGTTTGGACCAAAGGGGTGCGCGGTGGTGACCGCCCTGGGTTGGAAAGGGGCGGCCGGTGTTGGATCCGCGCCGCCTGGATCGGCAGCCGATCCGCCGGCCGCGCCTGCGGCCGATGATTTTCCGACCCAGATCAAGCTGGCTTCGCCCGAGGTCGCCAGGGAAATGGGCCTCGAACTGGCGCCGGTCGAATCGCGGTCGCTGACCCGCACGATCACCTGCAACGGCCGGGCGTCGTTCAATCAGAATCACTATGCCCAGATCCGCTCGCGGGTGGATGGGATCGTGCGGCACATTGCGCCGACATGGGACAGAAAGTGCAAGCCGGCGACGTGCTGGCGGTGGTCGATTCGTCGTCGCTGGGGGACGTCAAGTCGGCCTATATCATCGCCATGGCTCAGCTCGACCATTTGGAATGGGACTACCTGCGGATCAAGGAGCTGATCGATCGGCAATCGGTCCCTATCAAGGCCTTTCACGAGGCTGAAATCCTTTACAAGTCGCAGCAGACGACCACGGCCAACGCCCGGCAACAACTAATCAACCTGGGGTTCAGCCTCGAACAGCTCAAACGGTTGGCCGAAGCCAAAGACACGTCCACGGAACTGCCCGTGACGGCGCCCTGGGAGGGCGTCGTCGTGGCCCGTCATGCGGTAGAAGGCGAACTGGTCGAGCGCAATGCGCCGCTGTTTGCCATCGCCGATCTGCGCACGATGTGGGTCTACCTGAATCTGTATGAGAGCGACCTGGGCCAGGTTCAACTCGGGCAAAAAGTGTCGTTCGAGGCCGACGGACTGCCCAGCGTGCGGTTCGAAGGTCTGATCGAATGGATCAGCCCCGAGGTCGATCCGCATACCCGGATCACGCAGGTCCTGGCCGAAGTGACCAATACGGGGAGTGCCTTGCGGGCAAACATGTTCGGCAAGGGGCGGATCGTGGTCCAATCGAGCCACGACAGCCTGGTCGTTCCGGAACTGGCCGTGCAAACGTATCGGGAGCGGCCGGTTGTTTTCGTGCGCGAAGCCGACGATTCGTTCGCGGTTCGGCCGGTGACGATCGGCATCAAAGGCGAGGAGTTTTGGGAACTGCTCTCCGGCGCCAAGAGCGGCGAACAAGTGACCACCACCGGCAGCTTCTTGCTGAAATCGGAACTCGAGAAAGACAAACTGGGCGAGGCCGACTAGCGGAGCGTCGGCCTGATTCACTCAGGCGACGGCAACAACGCCAAAGACGCACGTGCTTTGGCGAAAAACAACAACGAGTGGTCCGCCACGTCGGCGCCACTTCGGACGAAATTCGCGACGGACCACTCATGCTCAACCAGATCATTCGATTCAGTCTGGATCATCGGTCGCTGATGCTCATGCTGGCCGGCGTGCTCGTGGTCAGCGGGCTGGTGTCGCTTGCCCAGTTGCCGATCGACGCCTTTCCCGACACCAGCCCGGTCTCGGTGCAGGTCAACACGTTCGCCCCCTCGCTCGGGCCCGAAGATATCGAGGCCCAGATCACGTTTCCGATCGAGCAGGTGATCAGCGGGCTCCCCGCCTTGCGCGAGGTGCGCTCGATTTCGAAATTCGGCCTGTCGCAGGTCACCGCCATCTTTGCCGACGGTTTCGACATCTTGCGCGCTCGCCAACTGGTCAGCGAGCGGTTGGCAACCGCGGATCTGCCGGAACAAGCGGGCGCTCGCAAGCCGGAAATCGGACCGATCGCCACCGGCCTGGGCGAAGTCTATCACTACCTGTTGACCAGCGATCGGCACGACCTGACCGAATTGCGGACAATCCACCGCTGGCTGGTGAAAGCCCAACTGCGAACCGTGCCGGGCGTGGCCGAAGTGAACAGTTGGGGCGGCTACGACAAGCAATATCACGTGCTCTTCGACCCGGCCCGGCTGATCAAGTACGACCTCACGCTGGCTGACGTCATCGAGGCCCTGCGCGCCAACAACGCCAACGTCGGCGGCGGCAACCTGGAACGGGCCGGCGAGATCGAGCTGATCCAGGGCGTCGGCATCGTCACCGATACGGCCGAAATCGCCAATATCGTCATCAAGCACCACGACGCCCAGCCCGTCCGCGTGCGCGACGTGGCCGATGTCGAAATCAGCCACGAGATTCCCTCGGGCGCCGTGACGGCCGAGGGCAAGGGCGAGGCCGTGCTCGGGATGGGTTTCATGCTGCTGGGCGAGAACAGCCGTGAGGTGACCCAGCGATTGCGGAAGAAGATGGAGGAAATCAAGCCCCTGCTGCCGGCCGGCGTCGAAATCCACGAAGCCTATGCCCGCACCAACCTCGTCGATGCGGTTCTGGTTACCGCCAAAGACAACCTGCTGCACGGGGCCATCCTGGTCGTGGCGGCCCTGTTCGTGCTCGGCGGAGGATTGCGGGCCGGATTGATCGTGGCCACGTCGATACCGCTGTCATTCTTGTTCGCGGGCAATCTGATGGCTCAGGCGGGCATTGCCGGCAGTCTGATGAGCCTGGGGGCAATCGACTTCGGCATTCTGGTCGACAGCTCGGTGATCATGGTCGAGAACTCCGTGCGGCATCTGGCCGAGAATCACGCCGGCCGCTCGCACGCCGACGTGGTTCACGATGCCTGCGTCGAAGTCCGGACGCCGACGATGTTTGGCGAGCTGATCATCATGATCGTGTACTTGCCGATCCTCACGCTGGAAGGGGTCGAAGGCAAGTTGTTCCGCCCGATGGCATTCACCGTGCTGTTCGCCCTCCTGGGTTCCTTGATTCTTTCGCTAACGCTGATGCCGGCGCTGGCCGCCATGTTCCTGCCCAAGCATCCGCAGGAGCGGGATCCGTGGGCGGTGCGGATGTGTCAGAAGTTGTACGCGCCGGTGCTCCGCTGGGCCCTTGCCCACCGGGCTTCGGTGATGGTGTTGGCCGCTTCGATGCTGACCGTTGCGGCACTGGTCGGCAGCGAGCTGGGCACCGAATTCATACCCCGGCTTAATGAACATTCGATCGTCATCGCCACCACGCGGCTGGCCAGCGTGTCGCTGCCAGAGTCGGTGCGCTACGGCACGCAGATCGAAAAGCTGCTGCTCGAAGAATTTTCGCGAAGAGATCGACCACATCTGGACCCGGACGGGCACGGCCGAGGTGGCCACCGACCCGATGGGCTGGGATCAGAGCGACGTGTTCATCACCCTGACCCCGGTCGAGCAGTGGAAACATGCCCGTAACCAGGACGAACTGACGAAGAAAATGGAACAAGTGCTGGCCGGCATGCCGGGCATGCAGAAGTTGTTCACCCAGCCGATCGAGCAGCGGATCAACGAGATGATCGCCGGGATTCGCGGCGACGTTGGCGTGAAGATTTTCGGCGACGACTTCGGCCGGCTGACCGACTATGCGCGGGAAGTGGCCGCGGCGCTGCGCGAGATTCCCGGCGCGGTCGACGTCGTGCCCGACCAGCTCGCGCTGACGCCCGTATTGCGGATCGAGGTGGACGACGACGCGATTTCGCGTTACGGCATCGCGCGCCGCGACGTGTTGAGCACGGTCCAAGCGTTGGGCACCCCCCGCGCCGGTGAGATTCGCGAGGGCCAGCGGCGTTTCCCGTTGGTCGTGCGGCTGGCCCAGCAGTTTCGCCGCGATCCGCAGGCGGTGGGGCAATTGCTGGTGTCGACTCCGGGTGGCGCGCAGTTGCCGCTGTCCAGGCTGGCGAGGATCGAGCAGGTCGAGACGCCTACGACGATCTTTCGCGACTGGAGCAAGCGCCGCATCCTGGTGCAGTGCAACGTCCGCGGCCGCGACGTCGGCTCGTTCGTGGGCGAGGCGCAAGGGCGGATCGCGAAGCTGCAAAAGAACTGGCCGACCGGTTATCACGTCGGCTGGGGCGGGCAGTTCGAGCAGATGCAGCAAGCCCAGCGCCGCCTGGCGATCGTCGTGCCGCTGGCCGGTTTACTGATCTTCGTGCTGCTCTACGCCAGTTTTCACAGCCTGCGCGACGCGCTATTGATCTACAGCGGCGTGCCGTTCGCCATCGTCGGCGGCGTGATCGCGCTGTACGCGCGGGGGATGCCATTTTCGATCTCGGCGGGAGTAGGGTTCGTCGCCCTGTTCGGCATCGCCGTGCTCAACGGACTGGTGCTCGTTTCTTACATCAAGAAACTGCTCGGCGACGGGCACGATTTGGGCAGGGCGATCGCCGACGCTTCGATCTTGCGGCTCCGCCCCGTGCTGATGACCTCGGCCACTGCGGCGTTGGGCTTCCTGCCCATGATGATGGCCTCAGCCATCGGCGCCGAGGTCCAGCGCCCGTTGGCGACGGTGGTCGTCGGCGGCGTTGTCAGCTCGCTGTTGCTGACGCTGCTCGTGCTGCCGGTTCTGTATTCGCTGTTCGGCCCGTCGCGCGCTCTGCCAGCGGCTACCGGCGGAGCTTCTTGCCCGCCGTCCGGACATTCGTGAGATTCGATTTGGGCTGATTCGCGGCGGCTTCGCGCTCGGCATTCTTGACGCTAACGTCGCTGGAAATCCGGGCGAATTCGTCGCGAATCGCCGGTTCGGTGGACGTCAACTTAGCGGACAGCCGCTGCATGCCCGGCGGATTCGCTTCGGCGGTCCGCGAAACCGTGCCGACAAAGGCGATGGTCTCGCGGAAATTGATGTCCACGGTCTTGTTCACCAGCGGATTGAAGGTCTTGGCGATCAATTCGAGCCCGGCATGGTCGATGTGGATGAACGCGTCGAGCCGGTTGGTGATGTAATAGCGGCCGTTGGTTTCCTGGATGTAGCCGGCTCGCAGCACCAGCACGCACTGGGCACGCAAGGGGCGACTGAACATCGGCCCCTCGTAGGAACCTTCGGCATAGACAACCTGCGTGTCGTGGTTGCTGTAACACAACGTCACGGTGCCCGTTGTGCCCGAACCGTCGTTGCCTTGGTAGCTATTGGCACCCGTCCGCACCAGCGACACCCGGCTGATGCCCATGAGCTGCCAAATGTTGACCACGACTTCCGGATGTCGGGCCAGAAACAGGTACAAGTCGGGATCGCAATCGATGACCTGGACCGGAACGCGGCGGAAGATGCTCGTGTTCTTCAGCACGCTGGCGACTTTGGGGCGCAGGTCCTCAGGCAGCTTGTCGAGCGGAATGGCTCGCATCGCCTCATCGCGAACCTGGCGATTGTTGCTGCCCGCAGGGGCCGCCTTGTCGCTCGCGGCCAGCACACCGGCCGAGCCGATCGCGCACATGAGCACGGTCATTCGAAGCAATGCCATGGGTCGTAACCGGGCTCGCCGGGCGAGATCTACCGGCGCACGTCCGCGCGACTCCGCAAAAAGCAACTGCATGGTCCCCCCCCCGGGTGAACGACAGCCGCAACCGGTTCGCCAGGCGCGCCTACGGCGCCCCGGTGACAAAACGCTGGTCAGCCGAAGTTCGCTTGCTGTCCGGTTCCCCCCAAATTTGCTCGTCGAGCACGGCGGGCCCAACCTGACGGTAATGCGCGCCGAATGTGCCGACGTTAGGAATAGTTCGGCTCAGCGAAGCGGCTAAGGACAGGGAAAGTTTTCCGTGCGCGGGAGCCACAGGCGGTGCTAGCGTGCAGTCGCGAGCCGTCCAGGGCTTGGGGAGCCGAAATTGCAGCCATTGGCGAACAGTCGAAGGCGCACCAGGCTGGGCATGCCAGGCGAGCCGTGGGGCTTGTCCCCACGGTCTACGGAGATCTTCCGACGCTTGGCGATCGTCGGATCATCATGGGCTTCGGGCCGCCCGCTAAGCCGTCCGTCGGCGAGAATTGCCGGGAAATCACCCGCCGATCGTCCAGGTCTTTGGCAAGGCGAGCGCGCCGCGGACCGGCGCGGCCGAGTCCATAAACCGTGGGGATCAACCCCACGAGTGGCTTGCGTGGCGAAAATGCTGGCCTTGTCCTCGGCCGGCGCAGCAGAGAATACGCCTCCTTTGTGGCACAGGATCGAACCCTGCCGAGGCCGGGTCGTCTATTCGGCGTTGGTAGCAAGAGCGGTATCGTATGACGGCCTTGAATCGACCGACACGCGTGCGGCCCCTGAGGCTGCTGCTCGCAGTCGTTGCTGGCATTGCCCTGGCCGCCGGGGCCTGGTGGCTGCCGCCCGATCGAGTGATGGTCTGGCATTGGCGGGTGCGTTTGATGACGGCCGACGATGCCCAGGCGCCCCGTTTCGTCGAACGGATTGCCGCCCAGGGCGAATTCGGGCTCGACGCGCTGGCGGCGCTGCTGGGCTCGGCCCGCACCAGCGTGGTGGAGGCCGCCCGGCAGTCGATCCGACGGGAGATCGGACACTGGTCCGATCTCGATCCGGCGATTCGCCAGCGTCGCACGCTGCGATTGGCTCAAGCCCTGGCCGCGCAGGTTGACCTCTTCAATCCGGCCGCGCGGCGGATGGCATCCGGTTTTGTGGTGCAAATCCTGCGCGAGGAAAACGCCGCCCGGGGTAACGATCGCCAAGAACTCGTGGCTGCCTGCGAAAAAGTGCTGAGGGCATCGGTTCTCGAACGGCGGCAGGTGCTCTTGGCCCGGCGCGACCGGGCCGGGGCTGCGGACGAATTCAGCGAGCACGTCCGCTTTGGCCAGGACGACGACTCCTTCGCGCGGCTGCATCTGAAGTCGGCGCCCGGCGGCGGTTTGCCGCTCGGCGTCGGCGGCGGGTCGAGCCCACTGGATGCAGACGACGCAAAGTCGAACGAAACGGTCGATGAGCGAGCCGGGCAATCCGACGCCGGCGAACCGGGGCGGCTGGCGGCCGAAGCGGCGGCCAACGCGGGCGCCCACGCGATCCAGCCTACGATCGATGAGGATCCGCGTCTGCTCCATGCCCAGGGCGCTGATTCATCGAAGCAGCCGCCGCCCGGAGCCGACCCAACCGACACGCTGCGCCGGATGCACGCGCTGCACTCCGGTGACTTGGAATTGCGAGCGCGGGCGGAGGAGGAGCTCGAGCGACAAGGCTTCGAGGCGCTACAGCTCGAATTGGCTCGCCAGTTGACCGATCCCGACCCGCGCGTGCGGCGCGAGCTGGCCGAGTCGTTGCCAGCCATGCCCGGCATCGATGCCCATGTGTGGCTCGTCTGGCTCAGCCGCGACGAACACGCCGAGGTACGCCTGGCGGCGATGACGGTGATGGCGACGACGGCCGATCCAAACGTGCTGCGACGGATCGAGCAGATGGCTCGCACCGACGCCGATCCGCGAGTGCAGCGGCAGGGCGAGCGGCTGCTGGGGCTCCGCGAAGCCGGTCACCATGTTAACGGCGGACGTCGGACAGCACGGTGATGTGCTGGGCGTTGAGGTGCGGCTTTTGCAGATCGGCAATGTAGCCACGCTGGCCGTTGACGCCGACTTGCTTGTCGACGTACGAACGCAGATTGATGTTGGGCGCCGGCGTCACGTAAGTCACGACTCGCCCGGCCGCATCCAACAGCACGTACGGCGGAGTGTTTTGGTTGCGCGGATGGTTGGCCACTAGCCGGCCGACGCCGTCGAACCGCGGTCCGGCCGACTCGTCGTGCCGCACCAGTTCGGTCCGGCCCAGTCCTCGATTGCGGCGCTGGGTTTCGGCCCGCATTTGGGCGATGGTGTCGGAACGCTCCTTGATCTCGGCAAAGCGATCGATCTTGCTCATCATCAATCGTGCCTGGCCGCGTTCGAGAGCCGTGGGAGCACGATCGATCAGCCGCGCGGTTCGCGCACGCAAGTCGGAAAAGGACCAAACTCCGATCTCTTCGGCCACCATCGCCGACAGGTCGAGATCGATATCGGCCACCGCCCGGGCGAACGACTTCTGGGAGTCTTCGCGAGTCTCGGCCGGCCGTCGCCGGGCCGGCGAACCGTCGGGCGAGGCCGAACGCCTGGCGGAACGCGGTGCGCTCGCCGGCATCGTCGCCGTCGGATTCGCCCTGTTCGTTGCTCGTCAATTGAATGTCGCGGGCCGAGCCGCGCGATCCGCCGCGCCGTTGGCGATTCTTCTTCTTCGTCCTGGGCCGTCTCGGCCGAATCGTTCCGATCGTCCGAGACCACGTCCTCCGGCGGCGCATGCCGATCGAGGTATTCCCTGTGAATCCAGCGGAACTCTCCGGCCGGCGGCGCGATCTTGTACCACTTGCCGTCGGCCACGGGCTGGCTTTCGAGCAATTCGACGCGCTCGCCGCGATTGAGCCGGACTTGAATCACGTCGCGCATGTCGCTGAAGATGCTGCCCACTCGGGCCACGGCTCGTTCGGTGTTGATCACCGCCAATCCCTTTTCGGCCGGATCGACTTGCCGCGCAGAGACCCAACTAAAACTCTGCCGTGGCGGGCGGATCGCATACCAACCGCCCGGATCGTGGCGATACACCTCGACCTGCTCGCCCCGTTTCAACTTGGCAGTCGGATAGTAGTTCTTGCCAGGCCCGCTGCGGATGTAGACGTCGTCGCTGCTGACGTACGCCATGTACGGAAACTCGGCTGCCCGGCCGAGGGGGGAAAACATCGCAGTTGCCAGGCACGCCAGCAAGAATGGCCCGCGCATGAAACCGGCTCCGGAAATCGGATCGAAGGACGCCAAACGCCCGAAAATGGGGGTTCCTTGTAGCGAATGCGGAGGCCCGGCTCAAGGGCAATGGGCAGCGCTTCCCAGGAGAGAAGAGAAAGCGGATAGGGGGAACGACTGGGGATAAGGGGGATGGGAAAGGGATGCGGAAAGGCGGATCGTTGCCCAGGCGGCCCGAGCGCTAGGCCGGCTTGGCGGAATTTTCCCGCTCTTTTTCCATCTCGACGACATTGCCGACGTCGTTGTACTCGACGCGGGTCATGTAGCTGCGCATGAGCATGATGCCCCGGCCGGACGGATTCTCGATATTTTCCGGATCGGTTGGATCGGGCACCTGGCGAGGATCGAAGCCGGGCCCTTCGTCCGTGACCTTGATCCACAGCCGGGCGGTTGACATTTTGCAGGCTACGCGGACTTTCTTGCGGCCGTCAAGTCGATTGCCGTGCTTGATGGCGTTGACGATGGCCTCTTCCAATGCCATCCGGACACTGAACGCCTCGTGCGACGACCAATGTTGCTGTTCGAGTTGCCCCAGGACTTCGTCGATGAATCCTCGGCCCGCTCCGCTCCGGCTGGGGATTATCCGTTCGACGGTCCAGGACCAGGCGGAATGTGACATATCCGTGCTCGTCAGGACGCCGCAGTGAGTGAATGGCTCAAGGTGAGCGACCGACGGAGGGCCGAGGCGGTCCAGCAGCACGCGCACCCTGGCGGCTTCGTCCGACAGATAGACGGTTTCATCGTGCTGATTTCAACAGGGTTGCCAAGCCGATGGAAAACTCGCCGATTGCAATTCGCCCGATCCAATTCATCCGTCAGAACACGGCCAATGCGTCGGCCTCGTCGTCCTTGATGTCGAATAACTTATTGAGCTTGGTGATGGCAAAGACTTCGTAAATCTCGGGACGAATGTTGCTCAGCTTGAGCTTGCCGCTGTGCGACTTGACCTTCTTGTCGAGCGTGATCAGTTTGCCCAGCGCGGCGCTCGACAGGAATTCGACCGACGAGAAGTTCAGCAACAAGTTCTTGCAATGGTCCTCTTCGACCAATTTGAACAGCTCTTGCCCGAGCTCTTGAATATTCGCCTCGTCGAGGATTTTACGATCGACAAAGCGCACGACGGTGACGTCGCCGACTTCGGAAACTTGCAATCGCCGGTGACCGGCCATAAATCGACTCCTGTTCGTCAGGGCACGCCCCCCAGGCAAGAATGGGAAATTCCCATTGCAGTCCTGTATATTAGCTGGCACCCCGGGGGTGTCAAGGAAACCCTTCGGCCGTGAGCCGGCAGGCTCGAAGAACCCGGCAGGGTTCCGGAAAATGCTGCCGCGGGCGCACCGCCGTCTGGCTTGATGGTGTCGAAGTCATGCCCGGCGACGATTGCGCTGGTTCAAAGCGGCCGCCGATTCCAAGGCCACGCTAGCGGCTCCGCCATCGCCCTTCGACGGCCGCGTCGGCCGAGGCTCAGCGAGCCGGCGCATGCAGCTTGTTCTTCAGGACGGCCTTGGTGACCAGCAGATAATTGGCGCCGCGATACTCGGTGACCGTGCCGCTGACGATCCAGTCCAGCCGGTCGGGGTTTTCGCCGACCAGCAGCGAAATCCGCTCGAGGTTCAAGTTCTCCAGCCCTTGGAATCGCTGCTCGCCGTCCGCCGGATAGAAGGTCGCGCGATCGCTGGTCAGCTTGAAGTACCCGACCACGTCCACCAGTAGTGAACCTTCGCGCTGGCGCTGTCCCGAGGGGGCGCTGGCAGCGGGCCGTGCCTCGGCCGCTTTTCGGGTTGCTCGACAGCCGCTCCGCCGCAGGGAGCAGCGAGCTGCCGGCCAACAGCAGGGCCATCAGCCAGGCGAGAAAGCGAATGTCAGCTCGCATTGAATTCCCCCGTACCAAAGCTTTGTCGCGGGGCCGAAGGCGCGGTGGCCGAAAAAACTCGCGGGCTGGGTGCAAGCGCGCGGCTCATCCGCCGGGTTTTTTCATCGCCAGGCTGTGGAGCACCAAGACCGATCCAACCGAAATCAAGGCAAAACCAAGCCAGTTGGGCGGCCGGATCGTGTGGCGCGGCGTCGGGCCCATCGAAGCCAACAGCGGCCGCACGCCGTCGGCGTCGCCGCCGGTGCGGTTCAGCCGTTCCGATAGGAACTTGCTCGTGCGCTCATTGAGTGTGAAGCTCTCGACGTTGCGCAACTCGACGCCCAACATGAGCAGCACCAATCCCAAAGCGAAAAAATGGTTGCGGTTGAATTCCATTCGTCCGGCCTGTGGGGAGCTCGTTTTCGATCGGCGCAGGGCTCGATCGGGGCAGGGTTCAGTCGGGCAGCGTTCCGTCGTAGCAGGAGGCAGCGTCGCAAGGGGGCAGCGTGGCAGGGGGCAGCGTGGCACGAGGCAGCGGCGCGTGCACGGCGGCGCCACCCCTATCGAGGTAGGTATTGCTAAGAATCGGGGAAAACCACCGCGTGTCTTCAACCGCCACGGCGAGATTGCGGTTGTGCGACCGGTGCGGAACTTGCCCGTGCGCACCGGCATAGGGAGTTTGCCGGTAGTGCGGCATCCGCAGGCATGCGCCGGACGGGGATTTCTGCAGCGCAGTGGCCCCTGCGGCCGGCAAAGATTCCGACGCGGCCGGCAAAGATTCCGACAATGCCGTACGCGCCGGACGGTTACTTCTTGCGGGCGATGGCCCGCTTCAAGGCCGTGCCCATGTCGGCGGGGCTTTCGGCGACTTCGATTCCGGCCGCTTCCAGGGCGGCGATTTTTTCGCTGGCGGTGCCTTTGCCGCCGGAAATGATCGCGCCGGCGTGTCCCATGCGCTTGCCCGGGGGGGCTGCCCGGCCGGCGATGAAGGCGGCGACCGGCTTGGTGACGTGCTGGCGGACGAAGGCGGCGGCCTCTTCTTCGGCCGTGCCGCCGATTTCGCCCATCATCATGATGGCTTCGGTGGCCGGATCGGCCTGGAACATCTTGAGCAGATCGATGAACGACGTGCCGACGATCGGATCGCCGCCCAGCCCCACGCAGGTCGATTGGCCCAGGCCCAGGTTGGTCAATTGCCACACGGCCTCGTAGGTCAGCGTGCCGCTGCGGCTCATCACGCCGACCGGTCCCTTCTTGTGGATGTAGCCGGGCATGATGCCGATCTTGCACTCGTCGGGCGTGATGACGCCGGGGCAATTGGGCCCGACGAGCCGCGACTTGCTGCGGCTGCACCACGCTCGTAGACACGGACCATGTCGAGCACCGGCACGCCTTCGGTGATGGCCACCACGGTCTTGATGCCCGCGTCGACCGCTTCCAGAATGGCGTCGGCGGTGAATGCCGGCGGCACGAAGATCATGGTGGCGTCGGCGCCGGTTTTTTCGACGGCTTCGCATGACCGTGTCGAAGACCGGCACGCCGTCGACCGTTTCGCCGCCTTTGCCGGGCGTCACGCCGCCGACCATTTGCGTGCCGTATTCCCGGCAGCCCTTGGTGTGGAACTGGCCCACCTTGCCGGTGATGCCCTGGCAAATGACGCGGGTGTTCTTGTTGATCAGAATGCTCATGCGCTCATCGCTCGTCTCGAATGAGGTGCACGCTCGTTAGTTGCTGACGCGGCGAATTCGGTCAGTTGCACTCAGCCTGCGGCAGCGACGACTTTTTTGGCCGCGTCGGTCAACCCGTTGGCCGCAGATGATGTTCAGGTTGCTTGTCGGCCAGGATCTTGCGTCCCTGCTCGACTTCGGTCCCTTCCAGCCGCACGACCAGCGGCACGTTGAAGCCGACCGGCTTATAGGCCGCCAGAATGGCGGTGGCGATGGTCGTGCAACGCATGATGCCGCCGAAGATGTTGACCAACACGGCCTTGGTGTTCTTGTCGTCGAGCAGGATGCGAAAGGCCTCGGTCACCTGTTCCACGTTCGCGCCGCCGCCGACGTCGAGAAAGTTGGCCGGCTCGCCGCCGTGCAGCTTGATCAGGTCCATGGTGCTCATGGCCAGCCCGGCGCCGTTGACCAGGCAGCCGATGTTGCCGTCGAGCTTGACGTAGCTCAGCCCTGCCTTGGCCGGCGCGGACCTCGGCCGGCTCTTCTTCGGCCAGGTCGCGCAGCTCGGCCAGATCTTTGTGGCGGAACAGGGCGTTGTCGTCGAAGGTCATCTTGGCGTCCAGCGCGATCAGGTCGCCCGCTCGCGGTGACGACCAGCGGGTTGATCTCCAGCCAGGCTGCAATCGGCGGCGACGAACACCCGGCAAAGGCCGCTGCATGAACTTTTCGGCCGAGCGGACGCTTGGGCCCTTGAGCCCCAGCTCGATCGGCCAGCTTGCGGGCCTGGTAGGTCTACAGTCCGGCATCGGACGTCGAACTGCTCGCGGAAGATCAGCTCCGGCGTGTGGGCGGCCACTTCTTCGATGTTCATGCCCCCCTCGCTGGAGACCATCAGCACCGGGCCCGGCCGCCGCCCGATCGACGACGATGCCCAGGTACAGCTCGCGGGCGATGTCGCAGCCTTCTTCGACCAGCACCTGGCGGACCGTCTGCCCCCGGGACCGGTCTGAATCGTCACCAGCGCCTGGCCGAGCAGGTTGCCGGCGACTTCGCCCGCTTGCTTGGCACTCTTGACCAATTGCACGCCGTGCTGCGCGGGATTGGACTTGATCGTTCCCTTGCCGCGTCCGCCGGCATGGATCTGCGCCTTGACGACCGCGATCGGGCCGCCGAGCGTGGTGAATGCCGCAGCGGCCTCGTCCGGCGAACGGGCGACAATACTGCGGGGCACGGCCACGCCCGCTTTGCGGAGGATTTCTTTGGCTTGGAATTCGTGGATTTTCATAAGGCTCTTGGCTCGCGTGGGACCGGTCTCGCCGGATACGTCCGAGGGGGGCGGCGCGATTATAGGTGGCCCGCGCCAAAAGGGTCAAGGAGCCTGCCTTTTGACGTGACCCAGTCCCGCCCGCTTTGAGCCCCGCTATGATGTCGCGTGTGATAGCAAACCAAGCGGAACAATCAATGAGTGCTCGGGCCGGCCCGAGCGTTCTTCCTCCGCGTTCCACTGCGGCCTTTGCGTGAGATTTCGTCTTTGGTGCCTGCGCGGTTCGGCGTGCGCGCAGATTCGCACGGATCGGGCGCGGACGGCTCGAATTAGCGAAACAAGATGGCGTGCCGCCGCTAGGGCAGCGGGTCCATGGCCGTTCTTGTTAAGAAAGGTCGTGCCACGCCCCGGTGAGTTCGACGCCGGTGGCATCGATATGCGCGGTGCAGCGGCACAGCCGGAATGACCGCCGGACGGGCGGCAGTGAGAACACCTGCCGCACCCAAGGCACCGGCGGCTAGCGCCTCGCCGCTCGCGCGCAGATTGTTTTTCGCTTCGCCGCTTCGCCCGGCCAGAGTCTCCTGGTGACCGACGCCGCACAGCCGGAATGATCGTCGACGGGTCGGCGGTTTTCAAGGCGCGCTTGTAGGCAGCTGCGCGGTGCGTCCGCGGTGCGGGCAGTTCGCCGCAAGCGATTTCAGCGGAACAATAGATGGCGCGATGGGCGGCAGCGGCTGTGGTTTGGGTCACCGCGGCGTTAATGCTGTCGCGGTCACCTGGATTCGGAGGATTTACCGCGCAACCGTTCATTGTTCTTGCCGGGCTCGCCTTTGCATTTCGCTGCCTGATGGGTGGGGGCGCAAATGCTTGGCCAATCGCGGTGCTTACTGCCCCAATGGCAGCCGCACTATTCCTTCTGATAGTCGCGTGGTTTGTACGATGACCGCTCCCCGCCGCCGCTGGTCGTTCGGCTATGTAGGGGGTGTTGTCAACGGTTAGCCCGCTGGTTGAGGAGCCGGGCTCGCACAGCGCAGGCCCATACCCCAGAGCCGGAGCGGAGCGTGCCCGGCGGCGAATCGCCCCGCGAGCTCGCTTCGACTTTTCTTACTCGAAGGTTCCAGTCAGCGATTCGAGCTCTTGGAATCAAGTTCCAGGCCCATGAGATCGGGTACGGTGGGATCGACGCCCATTCAGATTGACGAGCTCGGACGACCGTTGAGGTCATGGCCCAAAACGACATCGAGCTGTCGACCCCTTAATTGCCCTTCGAGGTTCTGCACGTAAAGTTCAGGCCGGCAATGGCGCACGATAGGGTTGGCCAGTGCGGACCGCATGCCACATCCACAGCAACATCCGACGCGCAATCGCCACGATCGCGGCTTTCTTGCC
This sequence comes from uncultured Planctomycetia bacterium, assembly GCA_963699445.1. Classification (GTDB taxonomy): domain Bacteria; phylum Planctomycetota; class Planctomycetia; order Pirellulales; family PALSA-1355; genus CAWCAX01. The sequence continues at coordinate 702 of CAVOTX010000002.1, read as the reverse complement.
GGCTTTGCGACTCATCTGCAGCCAGATGCGTTTGACCTGAGGGTCGAGACGGACCGCTGTCCAGGCAGCCTGCCCCAGCACCCATCGGAGATTGCTGGGTCCGCGCTTTGAGATATGCCCTGTGCGTTGTTTGCCGGCCGAGTCGAAAGTGCGTGGATCGAAGCCAGCGTAACGCGAGATGGCCTTGCGGTAGGTGAAGCGATGGAAGTCTCCGACTTCGGCCAGCACCGTCGAGCAAGTCACCAGGCCCACGCCGGGGAAGCTGCTGAGAATCGCCGCCAGCGACGCAAAGGCAGGCTGCTGGAGCAACCGTTCCAACTCGATTTCCAATTGAGACAATTGTCGTTCAATCAGCACCAATTGGTCCACGCACTGCCACAGGTATCGGCCATGACGCTCGGGCAGCTTCGATTCAAACGCTTTGAGATAGCGGATCAGCGCGGCGCTATCCATCCTCGCTGGCCCTGGACGGTTATTAGCGTTCATCACGCTCGTGGCGCGATGAAGGATGTGAGCGTGTTGTCGTGAGAGTGAATTCCGCTGACGGGAGCAGTCCCGCAGCACCTGAACATCAAAGCGAGGGCGTATGCCAACGGCAAACGGCCGCATGCCAAGAGTTCGGCGATATTCTGTGCGTCTTCGCGATCGGTCTTCATGCGCCTGCCGGCTAGAGCACGAGCTTGCGTGGCATCGGCCAGAACC
>CAVOTX010000001.1:0-344033 GCA_963699445.1 uncultured Planctomycetia bacterium | reverse complement strand
GACGATTGATCGCCCTGAAGCAGGAGCAAGACGAACTGAGCCAAGCGGCGGCAGCAGGGCGATCCTTCGCCCGAGGCCGGATCGACCGGGAACGAATCGGCCGGACGGATGTCGACGCCCGTCAGATCGCGGATCGTGTAGTTGTATTCGGCGTTGCTCAGTCGCCGCGGCAGCACCACGCCCGGGTCTCCGGCCAGCTTGCCCGCCTCGGCCCGCATCACGTCGTTGAGCACCCGCAGCAGTTCGGCGCGCTGGGCGGCGGGCGGCTGCTTCGCTTCGGCCGGCGGCATTTCCAGGCTGGTGAGGAAGGTGCGGACATGGTCCCATTGCCGGAAATCTTCGGCCAGCATCGCGGCCGACGCGTACCGCGTGAGATTCAGCTCGCCTTCCGACGTTGTGCCGTTATGGCACTCGTAGCAGTACGTCTTCAGAAACGGTTGAATCTGGTCCTGAACGCGTCGCCGGCCGTCGCGCTGGCGGCAGCCCAGAGCACGAGCCAGCAAGCCGGAAAAACCGGCCGCCGGGGTCCCACCCGCTCAGACTTCGCCATCGGACCTCCAAGCGTCGAGCCGCCGTTCGACCCGGAAAACCGTACGCCGCTGCTGCCGATTGTACGCATCGGCGGAAGTTGATGCAAAGGATGCGGGTCGGGGCGGGTCGTAAGATCGAATGGCTAGGTTAAGGGGCGTGGCGACCGGCGGCGCGGAGCGGTCATGGGGCAGCGTCGTAATATCTTTGGATCGCGTAATCGATGCCAGCCGGCGTCGCGAGCACGGCCCGGACGCTGCGATTGAGAATGAAACGCAACTTCTCGACCGTATCCTGGTCGTCGGGATCCTCCATCGCCACGAACAAGGTCCCCGTTTGATCCTCTTCCAGTGGCACGACCCGATTCTCACGCGCCACGCTCGCCGGCAGAAAACCCAAGACGTACTCTGGGATATAGCGGCGGAAGAGATCGACGGGCTCCATTGCTTTAGTCTACCCGGGCGGCAGGGCGGCGGTGGCCATCGTGGGACCACCCGCCCAACTCCTGCGCCAAGTCCGGCCGACACTCCCCCGCGTCGCATTCCGCTCAAGCGACGCGCCAGCCTTGGCGGCGTCAAAATCGCCACAACCCCTAAACCGACCTGGTTTTCGAGCGGAAAACCGCCAAAATGAATTGCGGTTTTTTGGGACCGCAATTAACGTGAAATCACGGGCCGAAATTGCTAAGTTTGTGGCTGGACCCGTGCGGCCGGCGAAATGGATTATGTCCAATCCTGAAAACGCCTTAGACCTTGCCAGCCGCTGACTTGCCGATCGGGGTCGGCATCGGGTATTTGTAATCCTCTCAAGCGCCTTGATGGAACGAGGCACTTTTCGTTTCCAAGGCACACGAGATCAACATGCGTTACACGCTGCTTACCGGATCCACCGGCTTTGTCGGCCGCTATCTGCTCAAGGATATGCTCCTGGCCGAAATGCCCGTGGCGGTGCTCGTGCGCGGCACGAAGCGCGAAACCGCGCGGCAACGGCATCGAGTCGGTGCTGGCTTATTGGGAGCAGCGGCTCGAGCGGTCGCTGCCCCGGCCGGTGGTTCTCGAAGGGGACGTGCGCCAGGCCGGCTGCGGTCTGAGCCCGGCCGGCCTGAGCTGGCTGAAGCAGCACTGCGACTACGATCGTCCACAGTGCCGCCAGCATGAAGTTCCATGCCGACGATGCCGAGGGCGAACCGTTCCTCACGAACGTCGTGGGCACGGCCAACCTGCTGGCGGTCTGCCAGGCCAGCGGGATCCGGCACTTTCATCACGTGTCGACGGCCTATGTCTGCGGACTGCGGACGGGCCGGATCCTGGAATCGGAGTTCGACCTGGGGCAAACGTGCGGCAACGACTACGAACGCAGCAAGATGGCGGCCGAAAAACAAATTCGCGAGGCCCCCTTTCTGGACAGCGCCACGTTCTATCGGCCGGCCAGCGTGCTGGGCGACTCGGTCACCGGTTACACCACCAACTTTCACGGCTTCTACGCGCCGCTGCAAGTCCTCTACTCGATGGCCAAAGGCTTCCTGGCCCTGGGCGACGCGGGCCGCCAGATGGTTCACGATGCGATGCTACAAACCCGCTTCATGGACCGTCTGAATCTGACCGGCACCGAGGGCAAGAACCTGGTGCCGGTCGATTGGGTCTCGGCGGTGCTCGTCTCCATCCTCCAACATCCCGAGTTGCACGGCAGAGACGTATCACCTGACGCCGCGCGAGCGGACGACCGTGCAACTGGTGGCGAAGTGTTCGAAGCGGTGCTCCGCGAATATGCCGAAATCCCGGACGACTCTCAGGAGCCGCCGATTCGAGCTGCCGGACGCCGAGCGGGAGAGGTGCCGAGAGCATGTTCCGCGAGCAGATGAGAACTTACGACTCGTCATTGGCGCGACGATCCGATTTTCGACACCACCAACACTTTGCGTGCCGCACCCCATTTGCCCTGCCCGCTGGCCGATCGCGATCTGCTGATGCGGACGGCCCGCTACGCCGTGCAGGACAATTTTGGCTGGCCCCGGCCGCGGCCCATCGAATTGACCTTCGACGCTGCCCACGCGCCTGCAACCGTTGCTCGACGCAGCGCCGCCCAGGCGCAGCCCGCCGCACCCGGCGACGGGCAAACGCGTCGGCCTGCAAGTCACCGGCCAGGGCGGCGGCGATTTCACGGTCCTGCTCGCCGGCCAGCGGCCGGTGGCGGCGCAGCTCGGGCATTGCCGGCCAGTTGCCGCGCCACATACTTTTTGAATAGCGCGATTTTTCAGGCGCCTGGTGCAGAACGAGATCAGCGTGGAGCAGGCACTTTATTCCGGCGCGGTCGTGATCGAAGGCGAAGACTTGTCGAGCCGTCCGCCCCTGGACGTCTTGCGGAATATTGTGGCTGCCCAGACAGCCTGAAGGTAGTCGGCCGGCCCGGAGCGGCCGGGCGAGCGGCCAGGCATCCTGGTCCACTTGCAAATGGCCTGACCCGCCTGACGGCGGCACGGCGAGTCGTGATAGGACGGATTCTGCGAGCAACCATTCATTCCAAGCTTCAACGAGACCACTGCACCATGATTCGCAGACCGAGTGAAAACCCGCCTCTGGCGATCATCGGCATGGCCTGCCGTTTGCCCGGCGCCGACAACCTGGACGCAGTTTTGGAAACTGTTGCGATCGGGCGGCAGCGGCATCGGCGAAATTCCGCCCGAGCGCCTCGATCGCGAGCTCCATTACCATCCGAAAAAAGGGCGGCTGAACAAGACGTATTCGTCCCTGGGTGGGCTCGTTTCCCGCCGCCCGTTCGATCGCACGGCCTGTCCCTTGACCGACCAGCAGATCGCCTCGGCCGACGTCGCCCATCTGACGCTTTGCGAAGTGGCCGCGGCGGCCTGCCGCCACGCCGGACTCGATCCGTTCGATTTGCCGCTGCGCAACACGGGCGTTTTTGTCGGTCACACGGCGGCTTCGCCGTTGGCCGCGCAGGTCGCCTATCGCAGCAACGTGGCCGAGATGGCCCACTTGCTCGCGCCAGGTCGAGCCGCTCCGCTCGCTGCCGGCCGCCGAGCGCGAAGATCTCATTCGCGAAGTGATTGCCGCGGTTCGCCGCGAACCGCTGGCCGCGCAGGCCGGCGGCCGACTGGAACTGTCGTCGCTGGCGGCCGCAAAGTTGATCTCGCGCGGCTTTGGCCTGACCGGCCCCTTCCTGGTCGTCGACGCCGCTTGTGCCTCGTCGCTGCAGGCCCTGGCCGTTGCCGCGGCCAACTTGCAACAGGGGCGAATCGACATGGCCGTCGTCGGCGGCGCATCGTATTGCAAGTCCGACACGCTGGTGCTGTTCTCGCATGCCCAGTCGCTCAGCGCACGGGGTTCGCGCCCCTTCGACGCCGACGCCGACGGCCTGATCCTCGCCGAAGGCTACGTGGCGATGGTCATCAAGACCGTTGCCCGGGCCCTGGCCGACGGCGACCAGATTCAGGCCGTGATTCGCGGCATCGGCATGTCGACCGACGGCCGCGGCAAGAGCCTTTGGGCGCCGCGCAAAGAAGGGCAGATGCTGGCGATTCAACGGGCCTACGAGCCCGACATCGACGTCGCCCGGCTGCAATACCTCGAAGCCCACGCCACGTCGACGCAGATCGGCGACGCCACCGAATTGCAAGCCCTGGCCGAAGCCTCGGCGGCCGCCTGCCCCCGGGCCACAAGATCCCGATCGGCAGCGTCAAGGCCAACGTCGGACACACGCTCGAAGCGGCCGGGACTGACGGGCCTGGTGAAGACCGTGTTGGCGATGCGGCACCAGGTCGTGCCTCCGGCTGATCAACTGCCGGCGATTGAATCCGGAGATCGACTGGAATCGGGCCCCGTTCTTCGTCCCCACCAGCGAACTGGCCTGGCCCAGTCCGGCCGAGCGGCCTGGCCCGCCGCGCGGCGGTCAACTCGTTTGGCATCGGCGGGCTGAACGTGCACGTGGTGCTCGACGAATTTCCAGAAGATTCTCCGCGGCCGGCCGCAGGTCAACGTGCGACCGGCAGCCGGCAACGCGGCCGGTCGAGCCGCACGCGAGCCCGAAGGCGCGTGGCGATTGTCGGCGTCGGCTGCTTGTTGCCGGGAGCGCGGACCGTCGCCGCTTTCTGGGATTTGCTCTCCAGCGGGCGCGATGCCAAAGGGCCGCTGCCCGCTGGTCGCTGGAATCCGGCGGCGGGCGTCGATTGCCGCACGGGCAAACCGTTTTCCGAGAACCTGCCCAGCGGCGGATTCATCACCGACTATGCCTACGACTGGCGGCGGCACGTCGTCCCGCCCAAGCAAGTCGAGCAGGCCAACCCGCTGCAGTTCATGCTGCTGGACGCCACCGAGCAAGCGCTGGCCAGATGCCGGCTACGATCGCAGGCCGCTCGACCGCAACCGGGTGGGAGTGGTCGTGGGAGCGATGTTCGGCGACGAGTTTTCGCAGCAGCTCAACATGGCCTTGCGGCTGCCGGAGTTCCAGCGAACGCTGCGCGCCATTGCTGATCGAGCGCGGATTTCCGGCCGGCGAGATCGACGCACTCGCCAAGCGCTTCGAAAAACTGCTGCTCCAGCGCATGCCGGCCCTGGTCGACGAGACCGGCAGCTTCACCAGCAGCACGCTGGCCTCGCGGATCACCAAATCGTTCGATTTCTTCGGCGGCGGCCTGGCGCTCGACGCCGGCGAAGCGGCCGGCCTGGCGGCCCTGGCCGCCGGCGCCGACTTTCTGCTCAGCGGCTCCTGCGACGTGGTCGTTTGCGCGGCCGGCGACCGCAACATGGGCCTGTTGGTCTACGAAGCCGAAGCGCTCAGCGGGCGGTTGGCCCAGGGAGAGCCACGGTCGCCCTTCAATGCGACGGCCAGCGGCAGCGTGCCGGGCGAGGGAGTTGGCGTGCTGCTGCTCAAACGCCTGTCCGATGCCCGCCGCGACGGCGATCCGATCCGCGGCATTTTGCGCGGCTTCGGTGCCGGGGCCGGCGACGATCTCTATCAGGCGATCGCGATTGGCCATGCGTCGAGCGCTGCGCGATGCACGCGTCGAACCGCGGACAAATTGCCGCCCTGGAATTGGCCAGTGCCGGCGACTGCCGGCCGCCGAGGCGCGGCACGCGGCGGCGATCGTCGAGACCTATGGCTCGGGCCACCGCCCCGCGCCGCTGCAATTGGGTTCGCTCGCCGGCCAGATCGGCAACACCAAGGCGGCCTCCGGCATGGCGGCCGTCATCAAAAGCACGCTGGCCCTCGCAGCACGGCGAAATGCCGGCCGAGGTCGGCCTCGATCAGGTGGCTCCCTGGCTGGCCGACAAACAGGGACAGATTGAAGTCGCCGCCCAGCCGACTCCGCTCCGGCCGGCCGATTCAGGGAGAGCGACTCTTTGCGGCCGTCACCGCCAGCTGCCGATGACTGCCTGGCCTATCACGTGATTTTGGAACGAGGTGCCGAATTGCCCAACACCGCTCCGCCGCCGCCCGTCAACGTGTCGCTCGATCGATGATCGGCACGAGCACCACTCGCCAGTGGCAAATCGTCAGGCTCGCGGCCGGAAGCCTGCGCGATCTGGCGGCCGACGCCGGCCGCCGCCTCGCCGAGGCACCGCGCTGTTTGCAACTCAACTCCGCTGCCGGCTTCCCGGCCGATGCCACCTGGCGGCTGGCCTTGGTCGTCGACAGCGCCGACGCGCTGGCCGCCAAATTGCGCCTGGCCGCCGACCAGTTGGCTAGTGCCGCAGAGCCGCGTCGCACTGGAAGAGCAAGGCATCTTTTGTCACGAGCGGCCCCAGACGGCCGGCCAAAGTCGCCTTCTTGTTTCCAGGGCAAGGTTCGCAATATGCCGGCATGCTCGGCGACCTGATCCGCCAAAACCAAGCGGCGCGCGAGGCGGTCCGCGAGGTCGACGCCGCGCTGGCCCTGCTCGGCTATCCGAGCTTCGACGAAATCAGCACCGACGCCGACCAATTGCTGGGAGTCGACGTCCTGCGGACGCAGTTGGCCATGTTGTTGGCCGACCTGATCGTATTTCGCACGCTGATCGGCCTGGGCATCCAGCCGGCCGTCGTCAGCGGCCACAGCTACGGCGAATTCGCGGCACTGGTGGCCGCCGGCGCCTGGAGTCTCGAACAAGCGATCGGCGCCACGGCCAGCCGCTGCCAGGCGATCGACCGCGACGCTCCGCAGATGTCGACGCAAATGCTGTCGGTCGCCGCGCCGGCCGACGCCGTGCGTCAATTGCTGGCCGGTCGCAGCAACATCTTTCTGTCGCACCGAAAACGCCCCGGACCAAACGGTCGTGGCCGGCGAGGCGGGCGAGGTGCAGGCTTTCGCCGCGCGACTGCGATCGGCCGGGCTTCGAATCGCGGCCGCTGGCCGTGCCCAGGGCGTTTCACACGCCGCTGATGGCCGGCGCTCAACCGCCATTCGCCGCGGCGCTGGAAAAAGCGTGGATCGTGGCGCCGCGGATTCCCTTGATGAGCAGCGTCAGCAATCGGCTGGTCAGCGACCCGGCCGAAATTCGCGCCAACCTCGTGGCCCAGCTCACGGCGCCGGTCGAATACGTCGACCTGATCCGGCAATTGTCGCGACGGCGGAGTGAACGTGCTGGTCGAGGTCGGGCCGCAGCAGGTCTTGACCCGGCTTCACCGCCGCATTTTGGGCGACGCCGCCATCTGCGATCGCCAGCGACCATCCCAAGCGCAGCAGCGAGCAGCAGCTCTGCCGGCTCCTGGCGCAACTGGAATGTGCCGGCGTCGCAGCGATCGCGCTCCTGCCGCCGGCAGCCGGCACCGGTCGCGGTGAACGACTCGGATCCGCTGCGCACGCAATTCGTCAATTTCGACGCCACCACCCGCCGCAAGGCGAGATTGCGCGGCGGCTCGGTCGGCGACGATCCCGACGGCGCCGCAACAGCGAAACCAGTCAGCCCGACTCGCAGCGAGTCGCCCACGTGCGCGATGCCAGTGCCGCCGCAACGCAGTGCAGCGCCGCAGGCAGCCAGTTCTGTCAGCCGCCGCGACCGCGCCAGAGCGTCGTCCCCGCCGAGACCAACGGCCACGGCGGAACTTCGCCGGTACGCCGGCGGAAGAATGCTCCGCCGCTCGCGGAGCTGGAATCGTTTCTCGTCCAGTTCGTCATCGACCAGACCGGCTATCCGCCGGAAATCGTGCGGCTCGATGCCGACTTGGAGGCCGATCTGGGAATCGACAGCATCAAGAAAGCCCAATTGTTCGGCGAGCTGGGCGAGTATTTCGACGTCACGCCGACCGACGATCTGCGGCTCGACCAGTTCCCAACCTTGCGGCACGTGCTCGACTTCTTGAAAGGCGTGCCGGGCAAGTCCGACTGGCTGCGACGCGGCACTGCGCCTCCGAGCCGACGCCCGCGGCCAGCTGCCCGAGCCGCATCGCTATCCGTCGCATCGTCTCGCCGTCCTGCGGCGTCCGTCGCAGCCGGTAGCGCGGTGGCCGCGGCTGCCTGCCTCGGCGCGTTGACCGCGGCACCGGTTGCCACGCGCACCCTGGCCAGCGCGTCTGCGATCGGCTGCCCGGATCGCGCCGCAGCGTCCCAAGGCGACGATCCGGCCGCAAGGCCAGTGCTCCGCGGATCGAAGAGCTCGAGCAGTTTTTGGTGCAGTTCGTCGTCGAGCAAACCGGCTATCCGCCGGAAATCGTCAAGCTCGATGCCGATCTGGAAGCCGACCTGGGCATCGATAGCATCAAGAAAGCCCAACTGTTTGGCGAGCTGGGCGAATTCTTCGACGTCTCGGATCCCGAGAATCTGCGGCTCGACGAATTTCCCACGCTCAGGCACGTGCTGCGAATTGCTCCAGTCGTCGGGCGACGATCAGCCCGCGCCCACGCCGCCACGATCGCCGCTCCACCGTTGCGGCGCAACTGCCGCGCCATCGCGGCCGATGCACCGATCGCAGCCGGCCAGTGGCCATCCGCCGTTGCGGCAACGCCGTCCATCAGCCGACCGTCAGCCGTCGCGGCACCCGCCAGCCGAACCGACGGTCGCCGAAGCGACGGTCGACGATCTTGCTCGATTCAACTGCGCGGCATGAACTACGAAGCGGCGCGGCAACATGGCGAGACCCATCGCTTGCAAATCCGCGCGGTGGCTCAAGCGGTTCGCCGAAAAAGCGTCGAAAGCCACGCGTCGAGGCAGCACGGTCAGGTCAATTCCTGCCCCTGCCCGAACACTTCTTCTCCGACTCCGAGCTGCAGGAATTGCAGGGCATCGCCGATGGAGCCGGCGTGCTTGTCGGCAATCTGATTGCCCATCATTGAGTCCGGCAGACGCGCGGCAGCGCCGCGAGAGCAAGCCGCTCGCGGCCACGCGAGCGAGGCCGCCCTCGGCGGTCGCCAGAACGCCGGCGCAGCTGACGCAGCGGTTGGTGCTGCGGATGATGGATGCCCCGCTGCCGGCGGTTTCGGCCGAGTCGCGAGTTTGTGCCCGCCGGGTGCGGCACTGGTGCTGGGAGACAACGCTCTGGCCCGCGCGATCGCCGCCCGGCTTTCGTCGCTGGGAGTGCCGGTCGAAGTCGTCTCTTCCAGTCATTCCTGGCCGCACGGTGCAGCGAGCAATTCGAACAGTCCTGGACCCGGCAGCCGGTTCGCCATTTGTTTCTCGACCACGGCCGCACGATCCCGAGGCCCGGCTCGCGGCCGGCGAGGCGGCGTGGCAGCGGCGTTACGAGCGCGGGATTCTCACGCCGTTTTTCCTCTGCCAGCAGTGGCTGACGCGGCTCGAGGACGCCAGGCTTTGCGATGGCGCGACACTCGTCGCCACGACGGCATTGGGCGCCGATTTTGGCTTCTCCGGCAATCTCGGCACGGTCGAAGGGGGCGCCGCCACCGGCCTCGTCAAGAGCCTGTTCATCGAGTCACGCTACGAAAAATGGGCCGGCCTCCGGTTCAAGGTCTTGGACTTTCACGGTGACGAGCCGATCGGAGCCGCCGCCGAGGCAGTCTTCCAGGAACTCGCCGCGGCCAGCCCGACGTCGAAGTCGGCTATCGCGCGGGCCGCCGCCGCGTGGTGCGGGCGGTTGAGCAACCGGTCGCGGCGCCGCAGCCCGAGACGCTGCCGCGCGGCACTTGGGTGGTTACCGGCGGAGGTCGCGGAATCGCGGCGATCGCCGCCTTGGCACTCGCCCGGCGCTTCAACCTGCGAGCTGCACCTGGTCGGTCTATCGCCACAGCCCGACATCGATCCCTCTTGGCGCGGCCTGTCGCCCAGCGGACTGGAACAACTGAAGCACAGCATCTTCCGACAGGCTCATGCCGCCGGCCGGCCGCCGCACGAGGAGTGGCGCCGGGTCGAAAAAGCCCTCGAGATCGACCGCACGCTGCGGGCCTGCGCCGCCGCGGGCGTCGCGACCACGTATCACTCGTGCGACGTTTCGGTGTGGGAAGATCTCGATCGCGTTCTGCGAGCAGATTCGCGATGTCGACGGCCCGATCGAAGGCGTGCTGCACGGAGCGGGAGTTGTCCATGACGCCGCTTTCCGCCGCAAGAAGCCTGCCCACGTCCGCGCAGACGTTCGCCGCCAAAAACGTGCTCGGCCGCGGCCCTGATCGAACTGACCACGGCAAGATCCGCTCCGGCATTTTGTGGCGTTTGGCTCCATGAGCGGACGGCTGGGCATGACCGGACAGGCCGATTACTCGGCGGCGAACGATCTGCTGGCAAACAAATCGACAGCCTGCGCCGCGCAGCGCCCCGAATGCCGCAGCGTGGCGATTCATTGGCATGCCTGGGGCGAGACCGGCGTCGCCAGCCGACCCGAGTTGCAGGCCACGTTCGCATCGCTCGACATCAAGTTCATGCCGCCGGCCGAGGGGGTGGAACATCTCATCCGCGAACTGGAAAGCGGCGTCGCCGGAAAGCGAAGTGCTGTTCACCAGCGCCGAGACCTGCCGCAAGCAATATCCGCTCCCCTGCATCGCCTCGGCCGAGGAACTTGCAGCAGGCCGCTCGCCAGCGGCGGCTCGTCGGGCCTCGCCCCGCTCATCGACGCGATTATCGGAACATCAAGCTGGCCAGCGGCTGACGGCCGAGATTCGCCTCGATCCGGCCGGCGACCCCTTTCTTCGCCGAGCACTTGCTGGCCGGCAAGCCGCTGCTTGCCGTTCGTCATGGGCATCGAGAGCGTGGCCCAGGCCGCGCGGACTGCTTTGCGACCAGCACGTGGTGCCAATCGAAGATGTGCAAGTTCACAACGGCGTCAGTTTTCCAGACAGTCGAGCCGCAGAAGCGTCGCGTCCAGGTCGAAGCGGCTGCCGGACGGCAAGTGTCGCGGCGCAGCTCACCCGGGAGTTCCGCGACCGGGAAGGGCGGCTGGTCGATCCGGCGCGGCTGTGCGTCGCCTGCCGAGGTCGAATGCGGCCAGCCGGCTCAACGCTCGACAGGCCGAGCCGCCGGGCGAACCGCCGCTGGGCTGGTTCCCGATGGCCTATCCGGACGACGCGCCGATCTATCACGGTCCGAAGCTTCGCTGCCTCGAACAAGTGGCGATTCAGTATGACGGCGCGTTCGGCCAGATCGTGGCTCCGCCGCCAGCCGAGCTGCTGGCGCCGAGCGAGGCCAGTCGGCTGGATCGTGCCGGCCGCCGCGCTGGATGCCTGCTTGATGTTGTGCAGCACGTTCGCCTATTTTCAGTTTGGCAAGCGTTTCGAAATTCCGGTCGGCGATTGGCACGGCTGCAACTCGGGCGCCGGCCCGCGTGCGGGCGAAATCTGCCTGGTGCGGATGTATTACAAAGGACAGGATGCCCGCAGCGCCCGCTACGACTTTCGGACTGTTCGGCGACAACGGCGACTGCCTGTTGTCGGCCACCGGCTATCAGACGACCGTCATTTCCGGCCCCGGCAAGTGATCCGCCGGGCCCCTTGACGCTGTACGATTCGTTTCTTGCTGGCATAAATTCGAGTCGAACCATGATTGATCTGACCGGAAAAGTGGCTCTGGTTACGGGCGGCTCGCGGGGCATCGGCCGGGCCTGCGCCGAACGGCTTGCCGAAGCCGGCGCCGACGTGGTCATCAACTACGTCAGCTCCGCCGAAGAATGCCCAGCAAACGGTCGCGGCCGTGCAGCAATACGGACGCCGAGCCGATCGCCGTCAAAGCCGACGTCAGCGAGCAGGACGACGTGAGCGAGATGATCGATCACGTGCGCAAAACGTTCGGCCGGCTCGATATCCTGGTCAGCAACGCCGCCACCGGCGGCTTTCGCCTGGTGATCGGCGCCAGTGCCCGCAACTTCGAGGCGGCCATGAACACCAACGTCCGCGCCTTGATGTTCCTGGTGCAAAGCGCGCTGCCGCTGCTCGAGCGGTCCGAGGGGCGGGCGAAAGTCGTCGCCCTGTCGAGTCACGGCTCGCACATGGCGCTGCCGATGTACGGGCTGATCGGGGCCTCGAAGGCGGCCCTGGAAAGCCTGGTCCGCCATCTGACACTTGGAAATCGGCGACCGCGGAATCAATCTCAACGTCGTCATGGCGGGCCTGGTCGAAACCGATTCGACCCGGCACATTCCGCACAGCCAGGAGATATTCGCGGCCCGCCGCCAAAAGACCATGACCGGCGAACGGATGCTTGACGCCCGGCGACGTCGCCGATGCCGTCCTCTATCTTTCCAGTCCGCTCAGCGACCAGGTGCAAGGAGCGACCTTAGTCGTCGACGGCGGCGCCGCGATCCACGTCTAGCCGCCCGCTACGGCGTGCGTGGAGATCGGCAATTCGAATCGCGTCCGCGCAAGAGGGCCAACTTTGCGGGCCGGCAACACGACCGGCACCCGATCGGTGACCCCAGCAAGTGGCCCCAGCGAGTGGCCCGGCAGTGCCGTCAGCTTGAAAGACCAACGACAATCGCTACCAATCCTTATCCCGTGTGGTCCGCCCGCTTCTGGGACGGCATGTTGCTGGGTGCCTGGATCCGGGAACTGCGGCGCAACCGCTTTCGGATTCATCCGCTGCAACTGCCGCTGGTGGCTTCGGTTTCGGCCTTCGGCGTGATCAATTCGCTGGGCCGGCCGTTGCAACAACTGATCCTCGGCCGGCGGATCGCAAAAGTCGAAATCAAGGAAGCGCCGATCTTCATCATCGGTCACTGGCGCAGCGGCACCACGCTGTTGCACGAATTGATGGCGCTGGACGAGCGCTACACCTATCCGACCACGTACGAGTGTTTCGCCCCCAACCACTTTTTGATCTCCGCCTGGTTCGTCAAACGGCTGACGTTCTTGCTCCCCGGCAGCGGCCGATGGACAACATGCTGACCGGCTGGGACCGCCCGCAGGAGGATGAGTTCGCCCTCTGCAATATGGGCCTGCCGTCCCCTTACTTGCAGATGGTGTTTCCCAACGAGCGGGAGCCTATCCGGAATACTACGACCTGGAGAACGTGCCGCCCGAGGATCGTCGCCGCTGGCAACAGGGATTGCTCTGGTTCTTGCGGCGGGTCACGGCCCGCACTCCGCGGCGGATCATCCTCAAGTCGCCGCCGCACCTGGCCGCATCAAGGCGCTGTTGGAAATCTTCCCCGACGCGCAGCTTCGTACACATCGTGCGCGATCCGTACGTGGTCTACCCGTCGACGATGAATCTCTGGAAGTCGCTTTACGAGTTCCAGTCGTTGCAGCGTCCGAACTTCGCCGGGTTCGAAGAATACGTCTTCTCCTGCTTCGAACGGATGTATCAGGCCTTCGAAGCCCAGCGCAGCCTGGTCGATCCGTCCCGGATGCACGAAGTCCGCTACGAGGACCTGGTGCGCGACCCGATGGGCGAAATGCCAGGCTCTACGAGCAGCTCGAATTGGGCCAGTTCCAAAACGTCGAGCCGCAACTCGAGCAGTATCTGGCCGGCACCAAGGACTACAAGACGAACCGGTACGAGCTCGCGCCGGAGCTGCGCGACCAGATCGATCGCCGCTGGGGACCCTTCATGCGCCGCTACGGCTACTGCGATCTGCCGGCCGGCGGCAGCGATTGACCCACCCCGCACCGAGTATCGGAAATCGGCGTTTCGGGCCAGATTGCGACTCGTGGCCGATCGATCGTCGTGGTTTCGTCCGGCCGCTGCCGGTTCGGCCGCGATTCCGAAATCCCATCGCGCCAACCCACCTGGTTCCATAGTATATTGACCTCGGTGAATCGTTTGGCCACGCGGTCGACCTCTGCAATCGCCCGAATGCCATCGGTCGCCGAACCCTCAGGGACATGTCATGGCCACGATCCGCGGGCACTCGATGCGAAGCGGGCCGGCCGCCGACCGCCGGCGAGCCAGCCGGCGGTCTTGCGCCTTCGCCCTGCTGGCCATCGCGATCCTGTCCCGCGCCGGCGCCGCGGCCGCCGACGACGCCCTGGATTTTTTCGAGTCGAAGGTCAGGCCGCTGTTGGCCAGCCGGTGTTATAAGTGCCACTCGGCCGAAAAGGGAAAAACGCATGGCGGCCTGTCCTTGGACTCGCGCGACGGCTGGCAGAAAGGGGGCGACAACGGGCCGCCGGTGGTGCCGGAAAAACCCGACGAGAGCTTGCTGATCCGGGCGGTGCGGTATGACGCGGACGGCCCGCAAATGCCGCCCGACGAGGCCGGTGGCAAACTGTCGGCCGCCGAAATCGAGATTCTGACTCAATGGGTCAAGATCGGCGCCCCCGATCCGCGCAAGGCGAACCGGCCAGCCAATGGCCATGACGCCCGACGAAGCCCGGCGCTGGTGGGCCTTTCAACCGCTTCCGGCTGCGTTGCCGCCGGCCACCGGCGAAGTGCGCCCGGTGCTCGGCCCGATCGACGCGTTTCTTCAGGCGCCGCTCGAGCGGGCCGGGCTCGAGCCGCTGCCGGCCGCGGACAAGCGGACTTTGTTGCGCAGGGCGACTTTCGACTTGATCGGATTGCCCCCGACGCCGGAAGAAGTTGCCCAGTTCCTGGGCGACGAATCTCCTGACGCCTTTGCCAAGGTCGTGGAGCGGCTGTTGGCGTCGCCTCTATACGGCCAGCGCTGGGGCCGTCACTGGTTGGACCTCGTGCGCTACGCCGACTACTTCCAGCAGAATCCCAAGGAACATGGCCAGGCCGCCCGTTTCGAGCTCTTCGAAGCCTGGCGCTACCGCGATTGGGTCGTGGAAGCCTTCAACCGTGACCTGCCTTTCGACGAGTTCGTGGTGCATCAAATTGCCGGCGACCGCCTGGACGGTCCGGCCGGCCAATCGCCGTACGCCGGCGGCCTGGTGGCGACGACCGTACTGGCGATCGGCGCTTGGGACAACGGTGACGCGGACAAGCAACATGTCGTCAGCGACATCGTCGACGATCAGATCAACCTGATCGGCCAGACCTTCTGGGGCTGACGCTGGCCTGTGCCGCCTGTCACGACCATAAGTTCGATCCGATTACGACCGAGGACTATTACGCCCTGGCCGGAATCTTTTACAGCACGCACGTGCTGATCGAGCTTGGGCGAGCAAGGGCGGTCGAATACACGCTGCTCTCGCTGCCTCTTGGCTCCGGCGAATGATCTCGAGCGCGGCACAGCAGTTGGCACGGTCAAGCGAGCTCGACGCCGAAATTGCCAAGCTGCAGCCGCCGCAACCGCCGGTCGCCGGCCCGGTTGCTGCGGAACCGCACCGCGACCGACTTCGCCAGAACGCACTCGCCAGGCTGCAAGCCGAGCCGCGCATGCAAGCCGAATTGCTGCCCGAGCCGCGACTGGCCATCGCGGCTCAAGAAGGCGGCACGCCGGGCGGCCTTTCCCGGCAATCCAAGATGTGCCGGTGCACGTCCAAGGCAACCACAACAAGCTCGGCAAAGTCGCTCGCTCGCCGCTTTCCCAGTTCTTGGCCGGCGCCGATCAGCCGCCGATTTCCGCCGGCAGCGGACGTCGGAATTGGCCCGCTGGATCGCCAGCCAGCGGCAATCCGCTCACGCCGCGGGTGATGGTCAACCGCATCTGGCAATGGCATTTCGGCGAGGGCCTCGGCGCGCACGCCGAGCAATTTCGGCCGGCTCGGAGGGGTCCGTCGAACCCCGCAGTTGCTCGATTGGTTGGCCGTCGAATTCGTTGAAATCCGGCTGGTCGGTCAAAGCCACTGCATCGACTGATCATGATCTCGGCCGCCTATCAACGGCTCGGCCACCGGCGATCTCGACCCGACAAGCACGGTTGTTCGAAATCGACCCGGAGAATCGCTTGCTCGGCCGGTTTTTGCCACGCCGGCTGGACGCCGAATGCTTGCGCGACGCGATGCTGGCGGTCGGCGGCCGGCTCGACGTCACGGCGCGGCGGGCCGGCCGCGCTCGATCTGAGCCTGCCGCGGCGCTCGCTCTACATTCAAACCACCCGCTGGGACTCGCCCCTACTTTTCGTCGCTGTTCGACGCGGCCAGACCCCGAGCAGTTGGTCGAGACCGCCGGAGCGTTTCGACCGTCGCGCCCCAGGCGTTGTTCTTTTTGAATCACTCGTTCGTCTCGGCGATCTCCGGGCAAGTTTCGCAGCGACTGCGGTCGGAAGCGGCGGACGACACGAGCCGCATCCGGCGCGTTTACGAGTTGTTTTTTGCCCGTCCTCCCCATGCGGCCGAGTTGCAGCTTGCGGTCGACTATTTCGAACGCAATGCCTGGCGCGGCGAGATGCCAGTTGGGCCGATTTCGTGCAAATTCTCCTGGCCAGCAACGAGTTTGCCTATGTCGACTGACAATCCCTTGCAGCCAGCGGTTTACCCGCCGCGACGCACTCCGCCTGGCCGGCACCGGATTCGGCGCCCTGGCCTTGCAGAGCTTGCTGGCCCAGCAATCGGTGGCGGCCGATCCGCGAGCGCTCAATCCCTTGGCCCCGTTGCCGCCGCACCATCCGCCGCGCGGCCAGGCGCTGCCTGTTCCTCTACATGCCGGGCGGCCCATCGCAATTGGATCTGCTCGATCCCAAACCGCGAGCTGAATGCCGAGGATGGCAAGCCGGTCCCGTTCGAGAAGCCGAACTCGAACGGACGAAAACGGGCAATATCGCCGGCTCCCCCTGGAAGTTCGCCAAACACGGGCAAAGCGGCATCGACGTAAGCGAATTGCTGCCGCATCTGGCCGAGTGCGTGGACGACTTATGCGTCATCCGCTCGATGGTCGCCGACAACATCAACCACACCGGCGCCGCCTTGCAAATGAATACGGGCGATCAGCGTTCTCCGCGCCCCAGCATGGGTTCGTGGCTGACGTACGGGCTGGGCACGGAAAACGAGAATCTGCCGGGATTCGTGGTCATCAGCCCCAAGTCCGTGTTTCAGGGCGCTCCGCTCTGGGGATCGAGCTTTCTGCCGGGCGCGTATCAGGCCACCTGGGTGCGGGACTTGGAGCATCCGATCGACTATCTCGCCGACCCGCGCAACGATCGGCCGCGGCAGCGGGAGCAACTCGATGCGCTGCGTCGCCTGAACGAATTGCACAAGGAGCGCTCGCCACTTGGACGGTGAATTGGATGCCCGGATCGCCGCCTTCGAGCTTGCCTTTCGCCTTCAGGCCCAAGCGCCCGAGGCGTTTGCCATCGACCAGGAAACCGAAGTGACGAAGAAGCTGTATGGAATCGGCGAGACGGCCACCGATACGTTCGGCCGGCAGTGCCTGCTGGCCCGTCGGCTGCTGGAACGCGGCGTGCGGTTCGTCCAGGTGTACGATAGCGGCGGCCCGCAATGGGACCATCATAGCAATATCAAAGCGGCCTGCCGGAGCGCTGCCGGGCCACCGATCGGCCCACCGCCGCGCTGTTGCGCGACCTCAAAGCGCGCGGCTTGCTGGAAGACACGCTCGTCGTTTGGGGAGGCGAGTTCGGCCGATCTCCCACCGCCGAAGGGGATGGCCGAGAACATCACCCCTTCGGTTTCAGCATGTGGCTGGCCGGCGGCGGCGTCCAAGGCGGGCAAATCTACGGCGCGACCGATGAATACGGCTGGTTCGCCGTCGAGAACAAGGTTCACGTACACGATCTTCACGCCACGATTCTGCACCTGATGGGCATCGACCACCAGCGACTCACCTTCCGCTGGGGCGGCCGCGATTATCGCCTGACCGACGTTCACGGAAACGTGGTTCACAAGATCTTGGCCTGACGACGCCCGGCCCGCGGAGGAACTTTTCGCCGCGAAGCAGATCGGCCGGTCAGCGATTGCCATGGACTTCAGCGGAGGCAAAACATGAAAGGAGTCACCCATCGACTGCTGGGATTGTGCCTGCCGGCGCTGCTGGCCTGGGCGCTGGACGACTGCTTCACGCTGCTCGGGCAATCCCCGGATTATTGGGACGGCGACTTCGCGGCGGTCAACGAGGGCTCGCCCACGTTCAACCATCTGCTGCAAGTCCATCCCCTGGCCTTCGCACTGGGCTCCGTTGCCTGGGCCGGGGTGTTCGTCGCCATCATCCTGCTATTGCCCGACGCGCTGGCGCTGGCCGTCAGCATCGCGGTGACGCTCGGGCATTCCGCCGGTGCTGCGACCTGGATCCTCTGGCGCTCTGGATATGAATATGGATACCAGATGTGCAACGCTCTGTTTCTCGGCATGGCGATCGCGCTGGCAGTGGGCATCCGTTACGGCTGGCGAGCCGTGCCCAGAGAGGAATACGAACTGGCCGGTTGGCCGCGGCGCAGGCGCTGGACGGTGGCCGCCGTGCTGTTCGCCCTCGCGGTGTATTTGTACCTCTGGCCGCGCTCGCTCTGAACCGGTAGTGTCCTGAGTTAGAAGTTCGCGTTGTTTGTCCGCCTGTAGGAGGCGACTGGTGATCGCCGACACGTGGCGTCAAACGAGGGGCAGTCGGCGATCACCAGTCGCCTCCTACAAGTCCAGACAAATTGAATGGACTTGCAACTCAGGACACTAGGGGTTGATAGCAGAGCAACCATCATGCCCTGACGGGCAGCCGGTAGAACGCGCCGCATAGCAGCAGCGACAGGACCGACGCGAAGAAACACCAAACCGACAGGAACGTATGCCAGTAGAGCCCGAAGCTGATCAAAAACAGCACGGCCACGAGCACGCCGCCGGAAAGGTTCGCCCAGCGATTGCCGCCGGGATCGAATCGCCCCATGGCCAACGGCACGCTGATGATCAACACATATCCCAGCCGCCAGATGGCCCGCGGCGCCAGCGCCAAGGCGGGCACCTCGCCCACGTTGTAGCGGATCGAATGCCGCACGACTTCCGTGGTCAGCCATCTCGGCGGATCAGCGGCCACCGGAAGATAGAGCCAGAGCCAGGCCAGGCCCACGACCGCCAGCACCGCCAGGACCATCCGCTGCCGACGGCGCGACTCGGCCACCGCCAGGCTCAGCGGAATCCAGCAGGGCCAAAAGGCGATCGCAAAGAACAAGAAAATAACCGACGATCGCTGCACCAGCTCGGCGTTGTCTTCGTTCAGGCCAAGCCACACGAACCCTTCGCTGATCTGTTGAATGCCGAACGCGATTGGCACCAGCCCCAAGAGCACGAAGCGGGAATCTTTGCGCGCGGCCGCCTGCGTGCAGTAGATTCCGGCGGGCAGCAGAGCGGTGCCCGCGGCAAAACTGGCTTCGGGTGAGAAGCACATCGCAATCTCCGCTGTCAGGGGTAGGCGAGCAAGTTCGGCTCCCTGCCGCAGACGGTTCCATGGCGACGCGCCGCTCTCTCCACTGTTGTCGGTTGCCGCAGGGCCAAAAGCAAGCGGCCCGGCAAAGGCCGCGGTATCGCCGCTAGGATTCCTGCTTTTGCGAATCCTGCTATTGCCGGAATGGCCGCACTTCCCGGGCGGCTACCAACTGGCCAGCGGCGTTTGCAGCCCCCCCTCGATCCACAGGAATTGCCCGTTCGGTGGATCGGCCTGTTCGCCGACTAGCTTCAGCACCAGATCGACCGCTTTTTGCGGGTCGTCGCCGCCGGAACGGCCCACGTCCGCGGCCCAGGCTCGATAGGGGGCCCCCGCGTCGCCGCTGGTCTGCGATTCGTCGCGAATCGCGGCCCACATCGCCGTCTTCACTTCGCCGGGATGAATCACGTTGGCCGTGACGCCCGTACCCGCCAGCTCGGCGGCCAAATGACGGGTGAACTGGTTGAGCGCCACCTTACTGACGCCGTAAGCGCTGTTCAATGGGCCCGGCCGATGCAGCGACGCGGCCGAGCCGAAGTTGATGATGCGGCCCCAACCGGCCGCCAACATGCCCGGCAGGAAAGCGCGGCAAACCAGGTACGGACCAATCGTATTGATCGCCAAGGTTTCGATCCAGCGATCGGGATCGCTGTCTTTCACCGGCTGGATCGGTCCGAACACGCCGGCCGCATTGACCACGATCGCCGCCGGGCCCAGCTCCGCCAAGACACGATTGCGCAGCTCGTCGACCGCACGGGGATTGGCGACGTCGGCGATGAAGGGCCACGCCGAGCCGCCCGCTCGAACGATCCACTCGACGGTCGACTCGACCTGGTCCCGGCTGCGCGCCACCACGGCCACCCGAGCCCCAAACAGGGCCAGGCCTTCGGCCACGCACTGACCGAGTCCCCGGCCGGCGCCGGTGACAACCGCGACTTTGCCGCTGGGCGATTCGTTCATAGCCGCACGCGCTCGCTGGGAGACATCCTGGGAAGTGTCACGACCGTTACTTGCGCCGCGGGCTCGGTTTTCGCCGGGCGACCGATTTCTTCTTGGTTGATTTGGCCGCCGCCTTTTTCTTGACCGGTTTTCGGACCGGCTTTCCTGCCTTGGGTTTTGTTTTGGCCGCCGTTGCCGCCGGTTTTCGGCCGGCCGATTTTGCCTTCTTGCCGGCAGGCCGCCGTTGCGGCGGGGCAGCGGGAACCTGCAAGTGAAAGATCTCGCTCAGTTCGCCCGCATCGACGATTCCGTCGTCCCGCAGATGCATCAGCGGCTCCATGAGCTGCGCCCAGCGGCGATGCACGTCGCTCGTCCACAGCCGATCCCAGGCCGACGGATCGCTGATTTGCGAAAACAAGAACAAGTCGAGGCCGTGCTGGAAGGTGGTAATCTGCGCGATTCCGCTGCGCTCGATCTCGGCCACCAGGTCCGGCCAAATCTCGTCGTGATGCCGCTTATATTCGGCCAGCGCATCCGGCTTGAGCCGCATCGTGAAAGCACGTCGAATCATCGTCTTGGTCCTCCAGAGGATTGACACGTGTTCGGACCGCACGAAAAAAAATTCCAGCTTCTGGCAGACCCTGACCCTACCCTCTTTCTGGAGGCAGAGGCGTCGAGCGCCGAAGTTATTTTTCGATCGCACCTTTGTGGCGCCTTGCGCCGCCGGCCGATTCGCCGCCGGCCGATTCGCCAGCGCAGCATCGGCAACGCGACCGGCGGCGGCGTGGCCGCGCATTGTAATGCCGCGCCCGGATCTAGCAAGGCGCCCGCTCGTACCCTATCCTGGGGAGGGGCATGCTGGTAACGCGCGTCCGGGCGACGGTCTCCTCCTGCGCAGGGATGCCGCTACCAGCGGGCGCTTCCCTGGTTTTGGCTCAGGCCGGTGGTCGGACGATCGAATGAAAACAGGCGCTCTGAAGAAGTTTCGAGCCAGGTTGTCGGCCGACGAACCCGTTTATGGGCTGTGGGTGACGCTCGAATCGGCCAGCATCACCGAGATGGCCACCGCCTTGGGTCTGGATTGGGTGGTGATCGACGCCGAGCACGGCCACCTGGACTGGAAGGAAATCCTGGAGCACGTTCGGGCCGCGGTCCGCAGCGAGACCGTTGTGCTCGTTCGCGTGGCTGAGTCCAACGGCGGGCTGATCAAGCGGGCGCTGGACATCGGCGCCGACGGCGTGGTCGTGCCGTGGATCGAATCGGCCGACGAGCTTCGTCGCGCGGCAAGTTATGCCCTTTATCCGCCGCAAGGCGTACGCGGCATCGGAGCGGAACGGGCCACCGCCTGGGGCCAATGCTTTGCCGAGCACACGGCCGAAGCCAACGAAAACGTGCTGATCGTGCCGATCGTGGAAACCGTTCGCGCTGGCCGCAAGATCCAAGAGCTATCCGCCGTCGACGGCGTGGATCTGTTTTTTCTCGGGCCCGCCGACTACTCGGCCACCGCCGGATATCGGGGCCAATGGGAAGGGCCCGGCGTCGCCGACGAATTGCTTTCGATCAAAGACACGATTCGCCGGGCCGGCAAGCACTGCGGAATCATCGCCACCGGCAATGAAAATCTGCGCGAGCGGCGAAGCCAGGGGTTCCACATGCTGGGGCTCGGAATCGATAGCGCACTTTTGCTGCGATCGCTCCACGACTCGCTGAGCGCGGTGGACCGCGATCGCCGCATCCTGCCCGACCTGAGCGTCGCGGCCGACTCGCGACCCGCCGCTCCGCTGGCCTGTCCGCCGGCGACCATGCGGCCCGACCGGCCGGAAGTGATGAACTCGGTCGGCTCGGGACCCAAGACCGAACTGGCCGCCGGCGTGTCCTTCGAGTGCCTGGTCGGAGCGCACAATCGGGCCAGAAAGCTGACGACGGGCCTGGTCACCTTCCAGAGCGGCGCCGAACTGCCGTACCACGACCATCCGTTCAGCGAATCCATCACGCTGCTGACCGGCGAAGCCACGGTCGAAGTCGCAGGCCGCCGATACCGGCTCCGGTCGCTCGACAACGTCACGATTCCCGCCGGGCTCGCGCATCGCGCTGCCAATATCTCGACGAGCGCGCCGGCCACCTTTCACATCGCCCTGGCCAGCGATACCCCGACGCGCACGCTCGTCGATCGGCCGGTTGCCAGCCGCGAAATGCCCGGCGACTCGACCGGCCTGCCCGGGGCCGAGCGGGTCACCCGATTCGACGCTGCCGTCCGCTTCGCGGCCGGTCCCAATACGGCCTTCATCGATTATTTCAACCGCGACTTGATGCCCGGCATCGAGATGAGCGGCGGCTACGGATTGTTTCAGCCGGGAGGCCGGTTGCCGGCCCACGTACACGACTTTGACGAGTCGATCTCGATCATCGACGGAGTGGCAACCTGCGTCGTCGAGGGGCGAAGATACGCGATGGCCGACGGTTCGACCGCTCTGCAACCGCGCGGACGCGTCCACTATTTCATCAACGAGTCGCCTCGTGCGATGGCCATGATCTGGGTTTACGCCGGCCCGACGCCCGAGCGCATCATCGTCGACGGCGCTGTGCCACGGTGGCCGGCAATCCCTGGCAATGAGCCGGGATTCGAGCGTGCTACCGGTTGATGGAACCGACTCGCCACCCGCGGTTTGCTCGCAATTTGACTCCGCCAGGCAACTCGGCTAGATTCCTGCGTAGCCGGTGACATCAGGGTTATTTTTTCCTCCCTGGGCGGGCGTTCGAATTCAGGCGGGTATGGCGCCAGCAAAGCAATCGTTTACGGTGGCGATGACCGCCGACTTCAGCTTGCCGAGCGGAGCCCCGCTATCCGAGCTTCGACCTGGGCGAACTGCGCAGTGCGCCGGCATGCGGCTGGAGTCTTTCGCCGAGCATCGCGCCGCGATCGGCGCCGACCAGGTGGGCGATGCCCAGGGCCTGATCGTGCTTTCGCCCAAAGTCACCGCCGACTCGGTGTCTCGTGCCGACAATCTGCTGGCCATCGGCCGCTTTGGCGTGGGCTACGACTCGGTCGACGTGGCCGCCTGCACCGAGTCGGACGTGGCGGTTCTCATCACCTCCGGGGCCGTCGATCGCTCCGTGGCCGAGGCCACCCTGGCCTGGATGTTGGCGCTCACGCACCACGTGATCGAAAAAGACCGACTGGTGCGCGACGGACGCTGGGATGACCGATCCGAATGGATGGGCTGCGAGCTCCGCCAGCGCACCCTGGGGATCATCGGGCTGGGAGGGATCGGCCGCGCCCTGGTCGACCTGGTCCGCAGCTTTGGCATGTCGCCGACGATTGCCTTCGATCCCTTGCTCGATCCGGCCGCCGCCCGGGCGATCGGCGTCACGCTCGTATCTTTGGACGAACTGCTGGCGACGGCCGATTTCGTTTCGATTCATTGTCCGCTCAACGAACACACGCGAAACTTGATCGGAGCCCGCGAGCTGGGTTTGATGAAACCGCGTTCGTACTTGATCAATACCGCACGAGGCGGAATCGTGGACGAGGACGCGCTGTTCGACGCATTGGCCGAAAATCGCCTCGCGGCCGCGGCGATCGATTGTTTTGCCCAGGAGCCGGTCACCCGGCCGCACCGTTTTGGCAAGCTGGAAAACGTGCTCCTGGCCCCGCATTGCATCTCGTGGACCGAGGAGTTGTTTCGAGACATCGGCAGATCGGTTTCGCGCGGCATGCTCGACCTCGCCCAGGGCAAGCAGCCCCAGGGGGTGGTCAATCCGCTCGTCTTCCAGCGACCCGGCTTCCGGGATAAGTGGGCCCGGCTTCGGCTGCCGGCCCGGCCCTGACAGGAACCGCGACGTGCTCGCGCACCCTCTGACCGACGCGCAAATCGCCCAGTATCGCACGGACGGATTCGTCGTCGTCGATTCGCTGCTCGACGCCAGCGACCTGGAGCGCGTGGAGGTCACGATTCGCGCGTGGTCGATCGCGCCGCCGGCGGCCAGGATATGTCGCAGGTCTTGGAGTTGGAACCGGAAAACGTGCATGGCCGCCGCGTGCCGCGACGGATCTATAACCCCTACGACCAGGACGAATCGTTCCGCTGCCTGGCCAACGATCCGCGGATCCTGGACCGCATCGAGTCGTTGATCGGACCGGACTTCAACCTGCAGCACAGCAAGCTCAACATGAAGCCCGCGCAGGTGGGTTCGGTCGTCGAGTGGCACCAGGATCTGGCCTATTTCCCGCACACCAACGACGACCTGGTGACCACGCTGATCTACTTGGACGACGCGACCGAGGCGAACGGTTGCTTGCAGGTTCTGCCGCGACATCATCACCACTACTTCGATCATTGCGCGCCCGACGGATCCTTCCTGGGAATGATCCGCGAGGACCTCGGCGACGGACGATTCGGACGGCCGGTGGCCTTGTCGGCGCCGGCGGGCAGCGTCATTTTCATGCACTGCATTACACCCCACAGTTCGCTGCCCAATCGTTCGAGCCAGCCGCGCCGCACGTTGATTTTCGAGTATCGCGCGGCAGATTCCTTTCCCATCTGGTACGGCCAACAGACGGCCGCGGCCGAGGCGCGCCTGCGGCCGATCCGCGGACAGGCCAGTCGATTCGCCCGTTTCGGCGGGCCGCCGCCGCTGGTGCCCACGGGGGCGAAATACGCATCGCTCTATGAGTTGCAGTCGAAGTCCAAGGCCAGGCCAGCGGAGGAACCGGCGCGATGACGACAGGCTTGCTTTCCGGAAGCGTGGCGTGGATCAGCGGCGGAGCCTCGGGCATGGGCGAGGCTGCGGTCCGCCTGTTGGCGCGGGAAGGCGCCCGCGTCGTGATTGCCGACGTCCAGGCCGATCGCGGACGGCGGATCGAAGCGGAAGTGCGGCAAGCGGGGGGCCAGGCCCTGTTTGTATGCTGCGACGTGAGCGACGAGAGCCAGGTGCGACAGTCGCTCGACCAGGCCGCTACATCCTTTGGCCCGCCTTCGGTGCTGGTGAATTGCGCCGGCATCGTCCACGTCAAGCAGCTGCACGAATATTCCGAGGCCGAGTGGGATCGGTTGATGGGGGTCAACGTCAAGTCGATTTTCTTCTCGATCAAGCACGGCTATCGTTCGTTGTGCCAGCATCGCCGCAGTTACATGGTCAACATCGGCTCGGTCGGCAGTTTCATCGGCCAGGCGGCAACGCCCGCCTACACGGCTTCCAAAGGCGCCGTCTTGCAGCTCACCCGCTCGATTGCTTTGGACTATGCGGCCATCGGGCTGAGGGCCAATTGCGTCTGCCCGGGCATCACAGACACGCCCATGCTGCGCCAACACCTGGCTACGACGGCCGACCCGGCCGCCACGCTCGCCGCTCGACTGCTGCGCGTGCCGATGGGCGTTGCCCTGTCGCCGGCCGACATTGCCAAGGCCGTGCTATATTTTTCCTGCGAGCAATCGGCGGGCATCACCGGCACGTCGCTGGTGGTCGACGGAGGCTACCTGGCCGCCGCCGAGTGGAGCACGCAGGGCCGGACCGCATTTATGGACTCGACATGACGCTACGACTGGCCTGCGCCGATTTTACGTTCCCGCTGCTCGAGCATGACCGAGCGCTCGACCTGGTCGCGATGTTGCGATTCGACGGCCTGGATGTCGGACTATTCGAGGGGCGGTCGCACCTTTGGCCTTCGCGCGTCTTCGCAAACCTGCCGCAATCGGCACGCGATCTGGCCGGCAAGCTCGGCGATCGGGGCCTGGAACTGGCCGACGTCTTTTTGCAAACCGCCCCCGATTTCGTCTCCCTCGCGCCCAATCACCCGGACGCCCGCTGCCGCCGCAAGGCCCGCGACCTGTTGCTGCGCACGCTGGAATTTGCCGCGGCCTCGGGCGGCAAACACGTGTCGGCGCTGCCGGGCGTGCGATTTGCCGGCGAACCCAGGACTGACTCTTGGGCTCGCGCGTGCGACGAGTTGGCCTGGCGCGTCGAGCAAGCGCAGTGCGCCGGCTTGACGTTCTCGGTCGAGGCCCACGTCGGCTCGATCGCCGCTCGACCGCACCAAGCGCTGCGGCTGGTCGAATCGGTGCCGGGACTCACGCTCACGCTCGATTACACGCACTTCACGCGCTGCGGCTTGCCCGATGCCGACATCGAACCGCTCGTCCCGCATGCCAGCCATTTTCATGTCCGCGGGGCCCGCAAGGGCCGGCTGCAAGCGTCGCTCGCCGATAACACGATCGATTACGCGCGGGTGCTGGAAGTCCTGCGGGCGTGCCGCTACCGCGGATTCTTGGGCATCGAGTACGTGTGGATCGACTGGGAGCACTGCAACGAAGTCGACAACCTGTCGGAAACCATCTTATGGCGCGATTTCTTCCGTGCCCGGGATGCCCATCCCGCTCGGGCCATCGGCGGCCGGAAAAGCAAGCACGCGGCGGCCGAGTAGGGCAGCGCCTACTCGACGGGTTTCGCGGGGATCAATCGCCCGCGTCGCGGCTCGGGCAAATCGTTAATACAGGCTCTGGTTGATCGGCAAGCCATCGGACCGATTGCCCAGCCGGCGGTGGGTCTCCGGGTCGATCGAGTAGCTGATCGAATGCACCGACCCATCGCAGAACACCGCATTCCAAGTCCCGGAATGGGCGCTGCCGAACATGTAATCGACAACATAGCCCGGCGTATCCGGCGTCGGCGGCAACCACGATGAAGGGGCATTCGTCGACGCCCAGCCGGTATAGCGGGTGATATCCGGATTGTCGCCGACGTAGCAGGCCTCGTTGTCGCCGCTGTCCTGGCCGTTGGTGTAGTTGTCGGGCGCCAGGTACTTTTCTCCGGCCAGATACGTATTGCTCATGCCGTCCTTGACGTGAGCGCTGCGGACCATGCTCATCATGTACATGATGCCGCTGGGGGCGTACGGTTGATTGGCGGCCTCTGCGGCTGTGTACTGCCCCAAGGTCGTGGCGCTGGGAACCTGGCCGGCCGCCGGCCCGCCGTCGCTGTTGCCGCAATTGTTGCTTTGCCAGAAGGGAAAATACCCCGGCGAGTTGTACCAGTCGCCGCCGTTGCCGCCGTAATCGCTCTTGGCCACCATCGACGACCCGGCCGTCAACGAGGCGTTCGGCGGATTGGGGCTGTTGAAGGGATAAGCAATGGTCGCCCGGCGGGTCGGGCAATTGAGCACCGCCAGCGGGATCCCGTCTCGGGCGGCCAGGGCGTTCGCTAACTGGGTCGGGTCGGTGATGCCCAGGCCCGCGTCGTGCATAGCCTGCTGTTCCAGGTAGGGCAACGTGTTGAAGATCCAGCCGCCGCCTTGCTGGAAGTCCGTTCCGCGGTTTACGTCGCCCGACCAGCCCCATCCCCAGCCGCCGCAGGGAAAGCGTTCGAGCGAGTTGAGGTGATCGAGCACCGCCACGCCGATTTGCTTGAGGTTGTTGGTACATTGCGTCCGGCGGGCCGACTCGCGGGCCGCTTGCACTGCCGGCAGCAGCAGACTGACCAGGATGCCGATGATGGCAATTACCACCAATAGCTCCACCAGGGTAAAACCCGTTCGATGGCGACGGTCCATGACCCCCCCGAAGTTCCGCAGGCGAAAAACGATGCTTGCAGTCTTGCGATCGTTCCAAGTTCATTATGTGCCCCGCGGCCGTTCTGGGCAATCGCTGCCGGCCGAAGGCGACGTCATTCGGCTCTTCTGGCGATCCCCGTTGCCCCCCTGGAGCATTGCGAGGTGGCTTGCCGTTTCCGGAAAGCGGACCGGCTGACGGCATTTCTCGCCACGCGTCGCTGGGAACGCCGGGAACGGCCGCTTCAGGAATTTCCCGCTTGCAGCAGTTCGCGGACAACGCGACCGTGGACGTCGGTCAGGCGAAAATCGCGGCCGGCGTGTCGGTACGTGAACTTCTCATGATCGAAACCCATCAGATGCAGGATCGTGGCATGCAGGTCGTGTACGTGGACTTTATTTTCCACGGCCTTGAAACCGAACTCGTCGGTCGCCCCGTGAACGTATCCCCCCTTGATGCCCCCGCCGGCGAGCCAGATGCTGAATCCGTAGTGGTTGTGGTCGCGACCTTGCGTACGGCCAGAGTTGAGCGCGACCGTGGGCAGCTCCACGGTCGGGGTACGACCGAACTCCCCGCCCCAGATCACGAGCGTTTCCTCCAGCAAGCCGCGCTGCTTGAGGTCGGTCAGCAGACCACCGATCGCCTGGTCGCACTCGCCGGCCAACCGGCGATGGTCTTGGATGTCGTCGTGCGAATCCCAGGGCTGCCCGGCGCCATGCCAGAGCTGCACGCAGCGCACGCCGCGTTCCACAAGCCGTCGGGCCAGCAGCATCTGCCGCCCCTGGACGCCCGGTCCATACAAATCCAGGATGTGCTGCGGTTCGTCGCGCAGGTCGAACACGTCGGCGGCTTCGGTTTGCATGCGAAATGCCAATTCGAAGGACTGGATCCGCGCGTCGAGCAGCGGATCGCCCGCGCGGCTGCGCAGGTGCTGCTCATTGAGCGCGCCGAGCAGATCGACCTGTCGGCGCTGTTCGGCCGGGCCCAAGCGGGGATTCTTGAGATTCTCGATCAACGTGCCGGGTTCGGTATTCTGGGGATCGATGTGAGTGCCCTGAAACACTCCCGGCAAGAACCCGGCCTGCCAGTTCTGCCGCCCCACCGTGGGCAAGCCGCCGGGGCAAAGCACGATGAAGCCCGGCAGGTTCTGGTTCTCGGTGCCCAACCCGTAGGTGAGCCAGGCCCCCATGCTCGGCCGCGGCAAACGCGCCTCGCCGCAATTCATCAACAAGAACGACGGTTCGTGGTTGGGGATATCCGCCACCATCGAGCGGACCACGGCAATGTCGTCGATACATGCCGCCGTGCGCCCAAACAGTTCGCTCACCTCGATGCCGCTCTGTCCATGTTTGGCAAACGCGAACGGCGAGGGGAAGGCCGCGCCGGTCTTGCGTTCGGTCGGCAAATAGAACGGCAGATTCTTGCCGGCGTACTTCGCCAGCGCCGGTTTGGGATCGAACGTGTCGACCTGCGACGGACCGCCGTTCATGAACAAGTGGATCACATGCTTGGCCTTGGCCGGAAAATGCGGCGCCCGAGCCGCCAGCGGATGTCCCTCGATCGCGCGCTCGGCCGCCGGCTCTCCGCTGCTGCGGTCGCCCAAGAGCTGCACCAGCGCGAGCGCGCCGAGGCCCATGCCGGTGCGCTGCAAGGCCTCGCGGCGGCTCAGCCCTGGCGGTCCTGTCATCGGCGGGCCGGTCAGCCGCGGTCGATTGCGGGAATTCGCGAAAATGTCCATCGTATTAGTCTACGAAACTGAATTCATTGGACGCCAGCAGCACCTGCGCGAAGTCCGCCCAGGAGCCGCCGGAAATCAAAAATGCCCGGACCGATTCCAACTCACCCGCCTGCGGCTGGCGTCCGCAGGCCAACTCAAACATGCGGGCGATCCGCCGGTCGCGATCGTCCAGGGCCGCCACGTCCGCGCGCTCGGAAAACGCCCGGGCCTGGGCCAACACCATCGGTCCGTTGAGCAGGAACAGGGCCTGTTGCGGAACCGTGGTCATGTGCCGCAGCGGAGTGTGCGCGTCGGGGCTGGCAACATCGAACGTGCCCAGCATGCTGACGGGATTCTGCCGGTCGACAAAACCATAGACCGTGCGCCGCCGGCAATCCGCCGCACCCAGGTCGACGGGGGGACCGCCCACGGCCCGCTCCAGCCGGCCGGCCGCCACCAGCATCGCATCGCGCAGCGACTCGAAATCCAACCGCCGCCGATTCATCCGCCACAGCCAGCGATTGTCGGAATCGCGCCTGCGCACTCGGGCCGCTCGCCGCTCGACTGCTGGTAAGTGCTGGACAGCAGCATCCAGCGGTGCAAGCGCTTGATCGACCAGCCTTCGGCCATGAAGCGGTGAGCCAGGTAGTCCAGCAGTTCCGGATGCGTCGGCGCTTCGCTGCGGAGGCCGAAATTGCTCGGCGACGCTACCAGCCCGCTGCCGAAATGCGCAAGCCAGATACGATTGACCAGCACCCGTGCGGTCAGCGGATTGTCCGCGCGGACGATCGCCTGGGCCAATTCGAGTCGCCCGCCGGCGGGCCCGAAGGGCGCTTGCGCGTCGCCGGCCAGCGCTTGCAGAAAACGGCGGGGCACGGCGTCGCCGCGCCGCGCCGGGTCGCCGCGCAAAAAGATCGACGGTTCACGGGGCACCGGCCGCTCGACGAGCGTGTGCGCGCGCCGCGGCGCATGGGCCGTCTGCGCCAGGTGGTCGTTCAGGTGACTGCGCAGTTGCATCACTTTGTCGTGTACGGCCGACTCGTAGAGATAAAAATCGACCGCATCGTTTTCGCTCACGCTGGTGGGCGAATCGATGCCCACCAGTAGCTCCACCAGCTCGGCCCGCTGCGGATCGGCCACCGCGCCGCGTGGCGCGCCGTGAGCTGGCTGGCCGTCGGGCGTCAGTTCCACCAGGCTCACGTTGTCGAGCACGCCGTCGGCCAGGCCGGATTCGCCGTTGGTCGTGCCGTCGCGAAAACTCACCGCGACTGCCGGCGAGTCGGCG
The DNA here is from genome assembly GCA_963699445.1 of uncultured Planctomycetia bacterium. Taxonomy (GTDB): domain Bacteria; phylum Planctomycetota; class Planctomycetia; order Pirellulales; family PALSA-1355; genus CAWCAX01. Next base: position 313,448 of record CAVOTX010000001.1, on the reverse strand, counting down.
ACAAATTCCCAGGTTAGCTCCTGAAAGACCGCGGGAATCGAGCCGCGGGCCGTCGCCGTGTGCTCGGCAAGCGGCTGGCCGCCGATGATCCGAACGTTCAACGTCTGCGCGCTGGTTTCGGCCGCATCGCCATACACGGCGAAATCGCAGGAAAGCCGATACCGAGCGCCAGGTCGCGTGGCGACGGTTTGCGAGATCGCCGCCGAGTGGCCCGTGGGCGGATCGCTCTGCGGCGTGCCGTCGCCGAAGACCGCGGACAGCCGGCCTTCGGTCACGCCTTCGGTCGCCAGAGTGCAAAACCGGCTGCCCGACAGTTTCCAGCCGGCGAGCGAGGCGTTGGTCGTCGGCCCGTCCTGCTCGAAGCTGCCGTTGACGATCAAATTGTCGCGTTGTGCTTCCTGCCGCAGTTCGCGGTACACGCCACGCAGCAGTTCGCCGTAAGCCTTGGCCACGTCGGTCATCGATTCCAGCGGCTGCTGTTCGAGGGCTTGCAGCACGAGACGGTTTGCCTGGGGGCGATGCGAATCGGCAGCCGGCTGCTCATGCAGCTCCGCCAAGACCTGCCGGGCCCGCTCGGCAAAATGATCCGAGTCCTCGATCGCTGCCAGCGCATGCCAGGGAATGAAGGCCGGCGCTCGCGACCTCGCCGCCGCATCCAAGCGGTCGAGCCAGCGCTCGGCGACGAAGTGCCGCACTTCGCCGGGCGCTGAGGGCAGTGGCACTAGATAGGGCCTGCGGCCCTCGAGCGCCGCGGCGAGATAGGCTCCCGCGCCTGCTCGCAGCTCGTCGAGCAGCGCGCGGTGGGCCCCGCGCTGGAACTGGACGAGCGCGGCTTCGCGCACTTGCGCTTCGGCCAGATGTGCCTGCCCGGCCGGTTCGGTGGCGCAGCGTCGATCAGCGGCGGCACGGCCGGCACCTCGCAACTGGCCAGCACCCCGTACAGCGAATAGTAATCGGCCGTGGGAATCGGGTCGTACTTATGGTCGTGGCAGCGCGCACAACTGACGGTCAGGCCCAGCAAGGTTCGCGTGACGACGTCGATGCGATCGTCGATGATGTCGTGCGGGTTTCCGGTGAAATTGCGCCCAAGGTCAGAAATCCCAGCGCCTCGAGCGGGCGCCGGCCATCGCCGGCCGGCAGCAAATCGGCCGCCAACTGCTCGATTACGAATTGGTCGTAGGGCCGGTCTTCGTTCATCGCCCGCGTGACGTAATCGCGATACGTAAACGCGTACAGATACCGCCGCTCCTCCTTGAGCCGAACGTATTCTTTGGTGTCGGCATAGCGCCGCCAGGTCGAGCCAATGCCGGCCCCAACGTTCGCCGTAATGTGGCGAGGCGAGCAACCGCTCCACCACGGTTGCGAACGCCGTCGGCGAGGTGTCTTGCTCGAAGGCTGCGATTTCGTCGGCACTCGGCGGCAGACCCACGAGATCGAAAGTGACGCGGCGCAGCAACGTGCGGCGGTCGGCCGGCGGCGACGGGGCCAGACCCTGCCGCTCCAGCCCGGCTAGAACAAAGGCGTCGACGGGCGAGACGACCCAACTGGCGGCCTGCACCTCAGGTAGCTGCTGCGCTCGAACGGGCTGCGCCGCCCAATGACTTTTCCAGGCCACCGACGGCGGCGGCGGCCCGGCCGTGCCATTTTCCGGCCAAGGCGCGCCGCGGCGCACCCACTCGGAGAGCGCCGCCACGGCCGATGAAGGCAAAGGATCGTCCGGCGGCATTTGCAGGTCTTCGTCGGCATAGCCGACGGCCTGGATCAGCCGACTTTTCTCGGGAGACCCCGGCACCACGACCGCGCCGTCCGCGCCTCCTTTGAGCAGCGCCGCGCGCGAGTCGAGCCGCAAGCCGCCCTCTTGCTTCTTCGGCCCGTGGCAGCCTTGGCAGCGCTTGACCAGAATCGGCCGGACTTGCTTCTCGAACTGCTCGATCGCCTCAGGAGATGCGACGGCCGCAATCGGCTCGGCTTGCTCTTCGGCCGTGCGCAGGCGTGCGGGCGTGCAGCAAGCCAGCAGCAGCGCGAGCGGCCAAAGCCTGGACCGTAAGGATTGTCGGTCGAACATAGAACTACCACACCGGATGGATTGCGCCTGTGCGTCGCCATCGGCCGTGAATCGCAGTTGACTCGCCTCGTCGCGCGGTTTCATACGTTGCATCATTTTCCGTCTGCCGAACCTCGGCTTAGGAGTGCACGAAAAATAACTTCGGCTTCTGGCAGACCCTCACCCTACCCTCTCCCTGGAGGGAGAGGGGTTGAGCGCCGAAGTTATTTTTCGTTCACACGTTAACCGTGGATCCGGACCTGGGCCGGGTTGATCGCTTTATACTTGCCCTTGTTGGCCGTGATGTCGAACGCCTGGGGCACCGATTCCAAGCCGGACAAAATGTGCGTGATCGTCGGTTGCAAACGCACTCGACCGGAGGCCACCAGCCGGACGGTATGTTCCAAGTGCTCGGGCGTGCTGATGTCGGGAAACAGGTAACGCAAGCTGCGTTCGCGAAGCGCGTCGATGTTGATTTCCAACGGCTGGCCAAACCAGGAAACGCCGATGATCTTGCCGCCGGAGCGAACCGCATCGATCGCCTGGAGCAGCGTTCTGCTGCCGGCCAGCCCTTGCTTGACGCTGCCCCCCGGCATTCGAACACCACGTCGGCGCCGATTCCTTCGGTCAGGTCGCCGATCGCGGCCGACGCGTCGCAATCGTTCGCGTTCAGGGCAAAGTCGGCGCCGAGCTGCCTGGACATCGCGCAGGCTTCGTCGCGGACGTCGACGGTAATTACCAGTCCGGCGCCGCTGGTGCGGGCAATCTGCAGGCACTCCAGCCCCATGCTGCCTTGTCCGAACACGACCACCGTGTCGCCGATCCGCATTTGGGCCGTCTCGACGGCCGCCACGCTGTCGCTCAGCGATTGCAGGCAGGCCGCCTCACTGTCGGAAATGCGGTCGTCAACCTTGACCAGGGCAATCTCCGGCAGCAACGCCCGCTCGGAAAAGCAGCCCGGCAGGTCGAAGCCGATCACCGGACCCCGGCGGCACAGAGCGCTGCGGCCCGTATTGCACAACGCACAATCCAGACAAGGAAGCTTGGCCCTGGCGGCGACGCGGTCCCCCACGCGAAAGCGAGTCACGCCGGCGCCCAACTTGACGATCCGCGCAAAATTCGTGGCCGAATAGTTGCACCGGCGCCTCGAGCTCCAGCCGGCGCTTGATGCGATCGTAAGCCAAGGTCGGAATGCCGCAGGCCAACTGGGCTTCGGTCACGCTGGGCTGCACGTACAGCGGCTCGACGATCACATGCCCGGCCGCACAAATCGGCTCGGGCACGTCGTCCAAACGCAAGTCGTTGAAGGCGTAAAAGCGCCAGGCTTTCATGCATTGCTCTTTCGTCGAACGATCGAAACCGCGCCACGCCGGTTCAGCGGTCAAACCCGGATGCGCACGAACTTCTGCAAGGTATGGCAATCGGGCCCAATCAGCCCGCGGCTCACGCCGGCCGTGTAGCAAACTTCGCTGACATACAGATCTCCGCGCCGATCGACCCAAACGTCGTGCGGGGCGAAGAAGTCTCCGGCCGCGGCCGGACGATCGCCTCCACCCCAGCGCGCCAGCAGCTCTCCGGCCGGCGAGAAAATGCTCACCCGGCCGCCGCTGGCGTCCGCACTCGGCGCGACGTTGCCGGGAAACATTCCGGCGCGATAGCCCAACTCGGCGACGAACACAAAGCCGGCCGGGTCGATGAAAACTTCGCAAGGCCGCGCCACGTCGGTCCACTGGTCGAGGTATCGGCCGCCCGCATCGAAGCGTTGAATGCGGCTGTTCTCGCGGTCGGCGACGTAGACGATGCCCGCCCGATCGATCGCGATGCCGTGCGGCACGTGAAACTGCCCGGGAGCGTCCCCCGGAGCGCCCCAAGACAACAGCAATTGTCCGTCGGGGCTGAACTTGTGAACCCGCGCGTTGCCGTAGCCGTCGGCGACATACAGTTCGCCGCCAGGCGACAGGGCCAAATTCGTGGGAAAGTTGAACGGCGGGCCGGCCCGGCGAATGTGGCGATAATCGACCGTCGTGGCGCCGGTGTCCGAGGGGGAGCCGCTCGCGCCCAACGTCATCAACAATTGACCCTGCGGGGTGAATTTGCGCACGGTATGGTCGAGGTAGTCCGTGCAGTAGACCGCATCGTCCGGACCAATGCAGATTCCATGCGCGCCCGTCAAGACCCCCGCGCCCCAGGCAAATTGAAAGTCGCCGCTGGGCCCAAACACCAGCACCGGATCCCGGGAGCGAGCAAAAACGAAGACTCGGTCGCGGGAGTCCGTCGCCACGGACGTCACCTCGCCCAGTTCACGTCCCTCCGGCAGCCCGCACCAATCGAGTTGCGGCGCGTAGACAAAATCACCCCTGCCGACGTGCCCGGTTTCTATTGGTTCGTGAACGCTCATGGGCAAACCCGTCACTTGTCGGTCGTCGCTGGCTGACCACAAGAACCTAAGCCGGCCCGCTTGCGGCCCCGGGCGCTCAAGGCTTCGACCACAGCGGTCGGGCGCCCTTTTGTTTTACGGCCACGCGATACAGGCTGCGATCGATCGTCACGAAAAGCGTCGCCTCTTGGCCTGCGGCTGATCCAAACTCGACGTTGCTGGGAATGCCCCGCCAATCGTCGAAGCCGCCCGACTGATCGGCGGGTCCGGTTGGCAAGAAGGCCAGTCGTTTGCCTTGCGGATCAATCACCAGCAGGCCCGGCTTGGCCAGGCTGCGGCAACTGACGTAGATGTTTCCCGCCGCGTCGACCGTAATGCCGTCGCAGCCGTTCTGGGCACCAAAATCGATGAGCGTCCGCCGCGGTCCACTGACCAGCCCATCGTCGCCGAGCGGAAAAGCGTACAACTTCATCGCGCCCCGCGGCGGCGGCGGATCGGTGGGCGACTTGCGGTTGCCGCCGTTGTTGTGATCGCCGACATACAGCGTATGTTGATCGGGGCTGAGCACGATGCCGTTGGGCATTTCAACGTCGTGCGTGATCTCGCGGACGGTCGCTTCGCCCGCCGGGCCGCCCGCGTCGATGCGGTAGACGGCCTGATGCTCCAGTTCGCGGGGCTCATCCCCCACGTAGCGCGGATCGGTGAAGTAGATCCTGCCCGCCGAATCGACGCACAGGTCGTTGGGAGAGTTGAAGCGTTTGCCCTGGTAGCGCTCGGCGACGACGGTGCGCTCCCCGGTGGCCAGATTCCAGCGCGCAATGCACCGGCCGCCGCCATCGGCGCCGTCGCAGGCCAGCAAATCGCCCTGGGCGTCGAAGGCCAGTCCATTCGCCTTGCCGGCTCGATCGGCTAGCAGCGTCGTTTTGCCGATCCGGGGATCGAAGCGCTGGATCCTGGTTTGATCGGCCAGACCGAAGGGCATGTCGGTAAAGTAGACGCTGCCGTCCGGAGCGGCGGCCGGACCCTCGGTCAACCCGCTGTTGAGCGCAGCCGTCCGCGTGAAAATCAGTTCGAGCTCCGCATCCGGCCGGAAGATCGGATTGTCCGGCGGCTCGGGCGCAGCGGCGGCCGGCCGGACCAAAGCCGCAACAAGGATCAACCATTTCCAATCACGCATCGCCGCGAGTTCTCCCTTGCTGCGCATTGCCCGGCGGGCGACGAAGACGGTATGCAGATTACCCGCCCGACGGCCTTGGGTTTCATTGTAAACTAGAAACAGCATTCGTAGGACGTCCAGGGAAGCAAGGACAAAAGTCTGCCAGGCCGGGTCCGCCTCAGCGCTCCCCCTCGACCAAAATCACCGCCGACCGATCCTGGCAGCGATACTGCCGCTCGTCGTCCGGCAAGGGCCAGGGCGGATCGCAGAAGTCCTGACCCGCCGGCTGTGCCGTGTCGACGAGCCGGCGCCAGCGGCGGCCGGCGGCCGGCGGGAGCAGATCGAAAACGAGCGGCTGCCAATAGGCATTGAGCATCACGTGCAGTCGCTCTTGCGTCTCGGGGTGAATCAACTCGAACGCCAACGAATGGGATGCGTCGTCCCATTGCGGCGAGTTCAGGTGTACGCCGTGCCAGACGATGTCCGTGCCGCCCGGCTCGCCCCAGAACCGGCAGTCGTGAAACAGGGCCGATTGCTGACGGACATGAATCAGCCCGCGGGCAAAATGCAGCAGGTCGGCATTTTTTTTCACGCCGTCCCAATCGAACCAGGAGAGCGGCGAGTCCTGGCAATAGGCGTTGTTGTTTCCCAGTTGCGTGCGCCGGACTTCGTCTCCCATCAGCAGCATCGGCCGACCTTCGGACACGAGCAGGATGGTCAGGAAATTCTTCATCTGGCGCAGCCGCAACGCCTCGACGGCCGGGTCTTCCGTGGGGCCTTCGACGCCGCAATTCCAGCTCAGGTTGTCGTCCGTTCCATCGCGGCTGTCCTCGCCGTTGTCTGCGTTGTGTTTATGGTCGTACGAGACCAGGTCGTTAAGCGTGAAACCGTCGTGGGCCGTGACGAAGTTGATGCTCAGGCTGGCGTCGCGGCCCGGCCGATGCAAGAGATTGGCGCTGCCCACCAGACTGTCGGCCAGCGGGCCAACCGCTGCCGAGTCGCTCTTGACGAACCGGCGCACGCTATCGCGGAAGCTGCTATTCCAGACCGCCCAGCGGTCGCCGGCGAAGTTGGCCACCTGATAAAGGCCGGCCGCGTCCCAGGGCTCGGCGATGATCTTGGCGCCGGCCAGCACCGGATCGGCGTCGATGTCCAACAGAATTGGGGGCCTGGCGAGCGGGCTGCCATCCTCGCCGCGCGCCAGGCTCGAAGCCAGGTCAAAGCGAAAACCGTCGACGTGCAGGTGCTGCACCCAATAACGCAGACAATCCAGGATCATCCGCCGGACCACCGTCTCGTTGCCGTTGATCGTATGTCCGCAGCCGGTATCGTCGATGTATCGGGCCGGGTTGCCAGGATCGAGAATGTAATACGTCGGATTATCCAGGCCGCGCAGCGAAAGGGTCGGACCGCCGGCATCCCCTTCGGCCGTGTGATTGAAGACGACATCCAGAAGCACCTCGATGCCGGCGCGATGCAAAGCTTTCACCAGGTCGCGAAACTCGTCGAGCGGACCCAACAGGCCCGATTGCGAACTGTAGCCGCGGTGGAGAGCAAACCAGGCGACCGGCTGGTAGCCCCAGTAGTTGGTATGCACTCGCGCCGCTTGAGCATCGAATTGCTGCACCGGCATCAGCTCGACGATCATGATGCCCAGCTCTTGCAGATAGGGAATCTTCTCGATCAGTCCGGCGTACGTGCCGCGCTTGGCCGCAGACAGGCCCGAGTTGGGATTGCGGGTGAAGCCCCCGACGTGCATTTCGTAGATCAGGGCATCGACGAATTGCCGCTGGATGGGGACGTCGCCTTCCCAGTCGTAGGCTGCCGGGTCGACGACCACGCTGCGCAGGGCGCAGGCCGTGTTGTCGCCAGGGGCCGCGGCCTTGTCGCGGCGATAGTTTTCGGTGTTCGCCACGGCCCGAGCGTAAGGATCGAGCAAGAGTTTGGTGGAGTCGAAGCGCAAGCCGGCCGCCGGATCGTTCGGCCCGTCGGCCCGGTAGCCATAAACCTGTCCGGCTTTGAGTCCGCGCACCAGGATGTGCCAATAGTGGTCGGTGCGATGCAGACGCAGGTCCAGGCGGATGATCTGGGCCGGCCGCGGATCGTCCGGTCGCGCGAAGAGCAGCAGGTCGACCGCCGTTGCATGTTTGGAGTAAAGGCAGAAGTTGACGCCGTCGGCGGTCACCGTCGCGCCGATCGGATAGGAGTGCCCCGCCGCCGTCTCGAACATGTTTCTGTGTTCCCGTTGAGTCCAGCGATAACGATTCGATCGGCCGCATCCTCAAGTCACGCAACCCTGCGCCGCGGCCGTCGGCCGGTTGCCGTGGCGAGCGAATCGCCCGGAAGTTGTCTGGAAACTCTATAACAGAAACGCGGCTCGCTGTCCCGTCGCCGGCACCAGGTTTCCGCGCCCTCCGATGTCCGAACGAGCGTGTGAACGTGCCGGCGACGTCGCGGTCCGGCTACCCGACTTCAGGTCGTCCGCAGCACCCGACTGGCGGCCATGAATTGAACCGATATACTATCCGTCACTTCTAGCGTTTGGGATCGATCGGGAGAATGCAGTGCCGACCGGGGATGCCATGGGCCGATGGATGCTGCTGGCGGCCGCCCCAGGCCCGGCGCACGACCTGTCGATTTTCTCGCCAGCGTCCGGGGCCGCGCAATCGATCGTCGATCTGGCGGTGCTGGTGTTCGCCATCACCGGCCTGATCTTTTTGGTGGTCGAAGGCGTGTTGCTGTACAGCGTCTGGCGGTTCCGGCAGCGTCCGGGCGAACCGACCAGCGAGCCACCCCAGATCTATGGCAGCCAGCCGATCGAGATCGCCTGGACCGCCGCGCCGACCATGATCGTTTTCTTTCTGCTGCTGGTTACGGCCCGTACGCTGTGGGAAGTCAATGCCAGCCCGCCCGATCCGCGGCCGGACGATCGCGCCTTGTACGTCACGGTCATCGGCCACCAGTGGTGGTGGGAGTACACGTACGAGACCTATAGCGGCCGCAAGCTCGGCTTCAGCACTGCCAACGAGTTGCACATGCCGGCGAGCGAAACGGAAACGCCGCGGCCGGTGTATCTGAAGCTGGAATCGGCCGACGTTTGCCACAGCTATTGGGTGCCGCGACTGGCCGGCAAGGTCGATTTGATTCCCGGCCGCACCAACACGCTGACTCTTCAATCCGGCACCCCGGGCCTGCAGCTGGGCCAATGCGCCGAGTATTGCGGCACACAGCATGCGAACATGCTGCTCCGCGTCGTCGTCGATTCGCCGGCCGAGTTCGATGCCTGGTTGGAGGCTCAATCACGACCCGCCGTCGACGACCCGGCCGAGGTCGAAGGCCGGCAGGCCTTCTTGGCGCAGTCGTGCGTCAACTGCCATCGGGTGCGCGGCACGCCGGCCGCCGGCACATACGCCCCGGATCTGACGCACATGATGAGCCGCGAGACGCTGGCCGCCGGCGAGATCGAAAACAACGCCGACAACCTGTCGCGCTGGGTGCGCGATCCGCAGGCGATCAAACCCGGCTGCCTGATGCCCGCGTTTGGCCTCGGCGATCGCGAACAGGACTCGATCGTGCGTTACTTGTTGACCCTGCGATAGCTCCAAGATTCGACGAACCAGGCTCGGCCATGTCTGTCGCCCAACAATCCCACGCAGTCGAGCCCGCGCGTGCCGAGGCGCGTGCGGCGCCCCGGCTGCCTTGGACGGCCGTGCTGCACGAGTGGACGACCACGACCGATCACAAGAAGATCGGCGTGATGTACGTGCTGCTCAGCCTGGTGTTCCTGGTGATCGGCGGCATCGAAGCGCTGCTCATGCGCTGGCAACTGCTGCGCGCACACGGAACGCTGCTCGGACCGGACGCGTTCAATCAACTCTTCACGATGCACGGCACGACGATGGTATTTTTCGTCGGCATGCCGATTCTGATCGGCATGGGCAATTACCTGGTGCCGCTGATGATCGGCGCCCGCGACATGGCGTTTCCGCGGCTGAACGCCTGGGGGTTCTGGCTGACGCTGTGCGGCGGCCTGTTGGTCTACTTCAGTTTTCTTACCGGCGGGCGCCGGCCCTGGGTTGGTTCGCCTACGCGCCGCTCACCGAACGCACATTCGCCCGCAGCGCGGCCACCGACTTTTGGGCCCTGGGGCTCTTGGTCAGCGGAATCGGCACGGTCGCCGGGGCGGTGAATTTCATTGCCACGATTCTGGGCATGCGCGCGCCGGGCATGACGCTGCGCAAGATACCGTTCTTCGTCTGGACGATGCTCTGGACCTCGGTGCAAATGCTGCTGGCCCTGCCGCCGCTGACGGCCGCGCTGGCCATGATCGTGCTGGACCGGCAGTTGGGGGCCCATTTTTTCGACGTGCAAAACGGCGGTTCGGCGTATTTGTGGCAGCACTTGTTTTGGTTTTTCGGACATCCGGAAGTCTACATCTTGATTCTGCCGGTGTTCGGTTTCATCTCGGAGATCATCCCGGTCTTTTCGCGCAAAGTGCTGTTCGGCTACGAGTTCATGGCCGCGGCCACGATGGCCATCGCCTTCATCAGTTTTGGCGTCTGGGCGCATCACATGTATTGCGTAGGCATGAGCCGCACGCTGGATTTGTTCTTCGCCGCGGCCAGCTTGCTGGTCTCGATTCCGACCGGAATCAAGTTCTTCAACTGGCTGGCCACGATGTTCGGCGGGCGGATCCGCTTCGCCCCGCCCATGCTGTTTGCCTTCGGCTTCCTTTCCCTGTTCCTGATCGGCGGCCTGACCGGCATCATGCTGGCCGCCGCGCCCTTCGACTTTCAGCTTTCGGACAGTTATTTCGTCGTCGGCCATTTCCATTGGGTGCTGATCGGCGGGACGCTCTTCGGCACGTTTGCAGGCATCTATTATTGGTATCCCAAGGTAACCGGTCGGATGCTCTCGGAGCGGCTGGCGACGTGGCAATTCTGGCTGCTGTACGTCGGCTTTCTGCTCACGTTCGGTCCGATGCACATCTCGGGCATGCTCGGCATGCCGCGGCGCATCTATCTCTACGAAGCCGACCGCGGCTGGGAAATCTGGAATCAGCTCAGCACGCTGGGCGCGCTCGTGCAAACGCCCAGCTATCTGATCTTCGTCTACAATCTCGTCGTCTCGCTGAAGCGGGGCAAACCGGCGGGCGACGATCCCTGGAATGCCTGGACGCTGGAGTGGACTACCACCTCGCCGCCGCCGGCATACAACTTCGAAACCTTGCCGACGGTCCATAGCCGCCGCCCGCTCTGGGACCTGAAACATCCGGACGACCCCGATTGGCTCTACGAGTGACGTGCGCATGACCGAAGCCACTTTCGTATTCCCGGCGCCGCCGCCGATTGTGCCGGAGCGCAACCTCAGCGCTGCCCAGTGGGGCATGGTCTGCTTCCTGATGTCGGAAGTCGCTTTTTTCAGCACGCTGCTGGTCACCTACGCGATGTTTATCGGGCAAGACACGGTCGGCCCGACCCCGGCCAAGGCGCTTTCGTTGCCGCTGGTCATCGGCACCACGGTTTGCCTGCTTTCCAGCAGCCTGGTCATCCATCTGGCCGAGGCGGCGCTGCGGCAAGGCCAGGCCGCCCGGTTTCGTGTCTTGTGGACAGCGACCATCGCACTGGGCATCGCGTTCCTGTGCGGCACCGCTTACGAGTGGCACGACCTGATCGTCCACAAGCACTTGACCATCAGCCGCAATCTGTTCGGCACGACCTACTACACGCTGGTCGGCTTCCACGGCTTGCACGTCACGGCCGGCGTGATCGCGATGCTGATCGTGTTGGGCCTGGCCGTCGGCCGCAAGGAATCCGAATTCAACCACGCGCCGGTGCAACTTGTCTCGTGGTACTGGCACTTCGTCGACGCGGTCTGGGTCGTGGTGTTTCTGGTGGTCTACGTGGCAGGCAAGGGCAGCCTATGAACGCCGCATCGAACGAAGCCGGCGATCCCGCCTCGGTCGAGATGCCGCGGCCGACCGCCGCGCCGCTGGTGCTGGCGCTGGGCATCGCGCTGGCCGCCGCCGGTATTGCCGCCAGCTATGCGCTGCTGTGCGTCGGGGGCGCCTTGTTCGTGGTTGGACTGGGCTTTTGGGTCCGGCAGTTAATGCCGGGTCGCGGCCATTGCCATGAGCCGTTTGTCGATCCGGCGCTTCGCCCGCAACCGGTGGTCGCCTCGCCCGCCGCCGTCGAGCGGATGCGCCGCGGCCTGCCCGGCTATCGCTTGCGGTTGCCGGAGAAAGTTCATCCCATTTCCGCCGGTGTCAAAGGCGGGCTCGTCGGCGGGCTCGTCATGCCGCTGCCGGCAATGGCCTACGGGCTGCTGAGCGGCCACGGCATCTGGCTGCCGATCAACTTGCTCTCGGGCATGGTGTTGCCGGGCGTCGGCGACTTGAGCACCGAAAAACTCGAGCAATTCGATCCGACTCTGTTCGTCACCGGCATTCTCATTCATGCCACGGTGTCGCTGATTCTCGGCCTGATGTACGGCGTGCTTTTGCCGGCCTTGCCGGCCATTGCCAAGCCGCTCGCCTGGGGCGCGCTGTTGATGCCGCTGCTTTGGACGGCCGTCAGTTTCGTGGGCCTGGGCATCGTCAATCCGACAGTCCGCGAGCGCGTGGAATGGCCCTGGTTCATCGTTTCGCAGTTCATTTTCGGCGTGATCGCGGCGCTGGTCTTCATGCGATTTGCGAAGCGCAGCCCGATCGTGGGGGGCCTGCTGGGCGGCATAGCCGGCGGGATGCTGATGCCGCTGCCGGCCTTGTTGTGGGGACTGTTTTCGCGACACGGCATTTGGTATCCGGTCAATTTGCTGTCGGCGATCGGGCTCCAGCACTCGGCCGACCGCTCGGTGGCCGAGCTCGAACAATTCCAACTCGATTGGCTGCTGGCGGCGATCGTGGTCCATGCGATCTTATCGCTCGGCTTTGGCCTGGCACTGGGAATCATCGTGCCCAAGCTGCCGGCGATTCCCGGGCCCATGGCCTGGGGGAGCCTGGTGATGCCCCTGTTATGGACGGCCATGAGCTATGGCCTGATGGGCGTCGTGAACCCGGTGCTGCAACAGCGCGTCGACTGGCCGTGGTTTGTGGCCTCGCAGTTCGTATTTGGTCTGGCTGCGGCAATCGTGGTGGTGCGGAGCGAGCAAATACACATTCCTCCCGCCGGCCGGGGCCCCGAACAGCCCGCCGAATTCGTCACCGCCTAACTTGAGATTCGATCGTGATCACACCGCGCGGCAAACTTCGACAGCGCGTTCCGCCCGAGGCGCTTGCGCGCGCATTGGCTTGCCTGCTACCGGTTTTGACGGCCGGCTGCGATTATGACTTCCCGGGCAAGCCGCAGCCGGCCGACCGACCCGTGCCCGACAACCAGGTGCTGGACTTCGCCTGGCTCTACCGCCGCAACTGCGCCGGCTGTCACGGCGCGGATGGCCGGCTGGGCCCCGCGCCGCCGCTGAACGATGCACTTTTTCTGGCCATCGTTCCCGACGCGGAATTGTTGCGCGTAATTTCCGACGGCCGGCACGGGACGCCGATGCCCGGCTTTGCGCCAAGCAGCGGTGGCCCGCTCACCGCAGCCCAGGTGAGCGCACTGGCCGATGGCATCAAGAGCCGCTGGAAACCAGCCGCCGAATCGGCCGAAACCATTCCGGCCTATCTTTGGGCGAAATCCGCAGCCGCAATTCCGGCGGCCGACGACCATGCCCGGGGAGCGGCTGTCTTCGCCCGGGCTTGGCGGAATGCCACGGGGCGCTCACCGCGGCCGGCGAGCGGCCGGACGCCAGCGTCGGTCCGATCGACGTCCCCAATTTTCTGGCGCTGATCAGCAACCAGGCGCTGCGGCGGATCATCATTACCGGCCGGCCCGATCTGGGCATGCCCCCCTATGTTGGCAAAGATGGCCGACCCGCCGATTTTCAGCCGCTGACCTCGGACGAAATCGACGAGCTGGTAGCGCTCTTGTCGGCGAGGCGAAACGGGGCTGAAGCCGAAATTCGCACCGATAATCCTTAGAACTCGCAAGAATCGCTCTCGCAAAAGGCAACCGGCATGCAGCACACCGACCCGGACACTCCACCGGCCGCAGCGGCAATCGCAGCGCCCGGGCGACGCATCTTCTTCCGCTGGCTGACTGGCGCCGTCGGTGCAATCGGCAGCGCGATCCTGGGCATCCCGGTCGTAGGCTACTTTCTCGGGCAGCGGCGGCGCAAAGTCATCTGGGTTCCTCTGGGCCCGGTTGAGGGTTTTCCCTTGGGCGAGACGCGCATGATCCTGTTCGACAGTCCCTTGCGCCAGCCCTGGGACGGCGTGACGGCGCACACCGGCGTGTACGTTCGCTACGAAGGCCGCGGTGACCAGTCGCAGGACCGGTTCCTGGTGCTGGCGGTCAACTGCACGCATTTGGGCTGCCCGGTTTCCTGGTTTCCGCAGTCAGGCTTGTTCATGTGCCCTTGCCACGGCGGCGTTTACTACGCCGATGGCGCGCACGCCAGCGGTCCGCCGCCGCGCGGGCTGTATCACTGTGTGTGGCAGGTGCGCGCCGGGCAACTTGAAGTCCAGGCCCCGCATTTTCCCACGCTGCAAGACACGCTCGAAGACACTGCCTGACGACGCAAGGGTCCCCTATGCTCCGCCTGCTCAAATCGCTGGGAAACTGGTGCGACGCCCGAATCGGATTTCGCGCCACGCTGCTGCCGATGCTACGCCATCCCGTGCCGCGATCGATCGAAGGGCCGATGGGCTGGTGGTACGTCTTCGGCAGCGCGTCGATGACGCTCTTGGGCATCCAGATCCTGACCGGGATCGGCCTGGCGCTGGTCTACGTCCCTTCGGCCGGACAGGCCTACGAGAGCCTGTTGTACTTGGACTATCAGCAACCGCTGGGCTGGTTTCTGCGGGCGCTGCACTACTACGCCGGTTCGGGCATGGTGGTCATGCTCTTGGTTCACATGACCCAGGTCTTTCTGCAAGGCGCCTACAAATACCCGCGCGAGCTCACCTGGATGGTCGGCGTCCTGCTGCTGCTCTGCACGCTGGGCATGTTCTTCAGCGGTCAGATTCTGCGCTGGGATCCGGACGCATACTGGGGCCTGGGAGTCGCAGGCGCCATGGCCGGCCGCGTGCCGGTGATCGGCCCCTGGGTGGTGCGGTTGCTGCTGGGGGGCGAAATCATCGGCGGCGATTCGCTCAGCCGGTTTTTTGCCCTGCACGTGTTTGTGATTCCCGCAGCGCTGTTGTTCTTTCTGGCCTTGCACCTCTGGCTGGTGCTGAGGTGCGGGATCAGCGCGCCGCCGGCGCCGGGCCAGGTCGTCGATCCCGCCACGTACGATGCCGAGTATCAGGAAGAATTGAAGTCGGGCGTTCCGTTCTTGGGAGACGCGCTGCTGAAAGACATGTTATTCTCGGCACTGGCTGTGATTGCGGTGGTCGCCATCGCAGCCATCGTGGGCCCCAAGGGTCCGACCGGCCCCCCCGACCCCACGCTCGCAGGCGCCAATCCCCGGCCCGAGTGGCCGTTCTTGTGGCTCTTTGCCCTGCTGGCGCTCAGTCCGCCGGCCATCGAAACGTTCATCATCCTGGCTTTTCCGCTGATCGTGATTGCGATCCTGTTCTTGGTGCCGCTGGTCAGCAACCGCGGCGAACGGGCTCCCAGCCGCCGCCCGGTGGCCGTGCTGCTGGTGATCGTGTGCTACACGGTGCTGGGTGTGCTGACGTATCAGGGCGTTACCGCGCCCTGGTCGCCGGAGATGGACGCTTGGACCGGCGACCCCATTCCCGAGCGCATCGTGCGCCGCTGCACCCCGGTCGAATTGCAGGGATCGCTCGTGCTGCAATACAAGAACTGCCGCAACTGCCATGCGCTGGACGGACTGGGCGGCCGGCGGGGGCCCGATCTGACGAGCGTCGGCACGCGGCTGACCCGCAACCAGTTGATCGACCAGGTCAGCAACGGCACGCCCGGCGGCGGCAATATGCCGGCCTACGGCAAGCAGATGAGCCCGGCCGAGATGACAGTGCTGGTCGAGTTCCTGGTCAACCTGCGACCGGACGGCGAGGCGCCGGCAGGCGGAAGCGGCGCTGGCGGAATTGCCGAGCATTGAGCCCTTGCGGTGCGCCGGGCAAATCCGCACCACGCTGCGGCTCAAGCCTGTAGAGGCGGCGGGACGCCGCTTCTACTTTCACCCCGGCGCCTGCGCCCCGGGCAAGTCAACCGATCGCGGAGACGTCCACTTTGACTTTCAGGGCGTGCTGGCCGCCGCCGACGAACACGCCCTGGATCGGACAAATGTCGCTATAGTCGCGGCCCCAGCCGAGCGAAATGTGCTCCAGCGACGGCATGACGTCGTTCGTCGGATCGATATCCACCCAGCCGTGATTGCCGGTATAGGCCGCCAGCCAGGCGTGCGAGGCATCGGCGCCGACCAACCGCGCGTGGCCCGGGGCCGGCCTGGTCAGCAGATAGCCGCTGACGTAACGAGCTGCCAAACCGATCGAGCGCAAGCATCCGATCGCCAGGTGAGCAAAATCCTGGCAGACGCCGCGACGCAGCTCCAGCACCGTCCGTAGCGGAGTGCTGACCGTCGTGGCGGTCGGATCGTAGGCGAACTCACGATGGATCCGCCGGTTCAGGTCGAGCATGGCTGCGACGATCGGCCGCCGCGTCGTAAAGCTGACGGCGGCGTAAGCCGCCAGGTCGGACGACGCGGACACGAGCGGCGAATCGAAGACAAACTGGTACGTGTCGACCAGATCGCCGTACGAGGGCAGCGCGTTGCGCACGTCCTCCCAGGGCGCCGATCGGTCCGGATCGAACTGCGGCGGAGCCGTCAAGTCGACGCGGCTGACCGCCGCGACCGTCAGCTTCTGATGCGCTTGCTCGACGGCAAAACTCGTGACCCGATTGCCGAAGTAGTCCAGCCGGTGTTCGAGCAGGGCAGGGCGGGGTTTCACTTTCAGGCGATTGTAGATGCAAGCCTGGTGCGGTGAGTTGCGCGGGATCAGGTGCACCTCGTTGTGGCAGATCGGCACGCTTTCGCTGTAACTGTAGGTCGTGGTGTGGGCGATCCGGTAACGCATCAGGGCTTTCTCGGTCTCGAGTTCCGCCATCTGCCGCGACGGGCCGGCATGCACCAGGTACGTGTGCGCGATCGTGTCCGACAAATTGCGCAAGTGCAGGACCAGCCGACGCAACAGCCGATCGAGCTTCTCCCGCACTCCTCCCTCGACTTCGCACAGGCCGGGAATGTCGGCCAGGCGGACCCCAGTCAACGCCGAAATGCCCAGACGCTGCTCTTTGCTGCGGGCCGGGCTGGACTGATCGCGCGGCAGGCTCTCGATGTGGTCGCTCAAGGCGGCCAACTGAAATCCGATCGAGCGCGGATTCGTTTCGTCGCACAGCAGCAGATCCAGCACGGGGGCGGGCTGCAGCGTGGCCAGATACCGGGATCGGTACGTCATCAGGCTGTCGGCGATTTCCAACAGCGCTTCCATCGCCGCCGTCTCGCTGTCCGTCGGCACGACCAGCGTGCTCCGCAGCAGCGCACAAGTACGCTGCGCATGCTCGATCCGGCGGCCCATGTCGAGAAAGCGCCAGCCTTGCGTGCGGGTCATGCTTTCCATCCCCAGGCCGCTGAACGCCGACAAGTTGATCAACACCTGGTTGAGTAGCGCCAGCAGATCGCCGGGTTGAACCAGGTCCCGCGGCAAATTCGGCCGGCGGAAATCCTGTTCAATGCGGTATAGAATCCGCCAACTGTCGATCGAGATCCGGTCGCGGACCATCGACGCCACCTGGTACATGGAGCTCAAGTTCGAGCGCAGGCTGTCGTGCCGCTCGACCTCGAACAGGCTGGCAAACAATTCCTCTTCCAGCACTTGCGGCGACAACAGCGGGTGCGGCGCCAGCGCCTCGGCCCCCAATTGGCCCTGGCCGGCCAAAGCCTGAAACAGGACGCCAATCTCGGGCAGATCCTCGGTCTCCGACTCGCTCGTCAGCCGCACCAAGATGCTGCGCAGCAACCGCAGCTTGCCCTCGGCACGCTCCGCATTGCGCCCCAGCCAGAACAAGTTGTCGGCCACGCGGCTGGGCAGCTCGTTGCCGCTGCGCCGCAAGGCCACGGTTCGCCCCGACGGACTCAGCAAACTCACCGGCGCCACCGGACCGTCCGACAATACCCACACGTCCTTGCTTCCCTCGCCGGCCGCCATCGACTCCGCCGTCCACTCGCCGGCTGCCGATACCCGGCATAATCCGCCCGGCATGACGGAATAACTACGATCGTCGGCGGCGACCAGAAACGCTCGGAAAGCGGCCTGCCAAGGTTCCAGCCCATGCCCGTTCCAGACCGGCGTGGACGAGCGATCGAGTTGCTCTTGGGCGACGAAGTTGCGCGGCCGCTGGCGGATCCGCTCGGCAAGTTCGCTGCGCTCCGCAACCGTAAGATTTTGGCCGAACAAAGGCTTGATCACGCGCTGCGGAAAGGCCGGCTTGATAACCAGGCTGTCCAGGTGATCGAGCACGTATTGCAGATCGGCGTCGCGACCGCACCACCAGGTGCGCACCGACGGGAGCTGGAGCTCCTCGCCCTGCAGGCGGCGGCAAAGCTCGGGCAAGATCGCCAGCCAGGCGGGGGCCTCGACCAGGCCGCTGCCCAGCGCGTTGGCGATCGCCACGTTGCCGCTGCGGGCCGCCTGCACCAGCCCCGGCACGCCCAACAGCGAATCGAATCGCAACTCGAGCGGGTCGCAGTCCTCGTCGTAAACGCGGCGCAGGATCACGTCCACCGGCAGCAGCCCGCCCAGCGTCTTCAAAAACACGCGAAAATCACGGACCGCCAGATCGTCGCCGGCCACCAGCGTATAGCCGAGATAGCGGGCCAGATAGGCGTCTTCGAAATACGTCGGGCTGCGGGGGCCAGGGCTCAAAAGCACGATCCGCGGATTCTCGCGATGATGCAAGGCCAGCGAGCGCAGCGTGTCGCGCAAGGTCATGAAAAAAGGCGCCAGACGCTGCACCTGGCAGTTGTGATAAACCTGCGGCAGCATCCGCGAAATGACGATCCGGTTTTCCAGCGCGTATCCCGCCCCGGAGGGCACCTGGGTCCGATCCGCCAACACCCGCCAACAACCGCTGGCGTCGCGGGCCAGGTGCGCGGCGTACACGTGCAAGTAACAATTCTGCGGCACGTGCAGGTTATGGCAGGGGCGCAGGAAGGCCGGGTGGGCAAAGACGAACTCCGGCGGAATCAGCCCCTCGTGCAACAGCCGCTGCGGCCCGTGCAGATCGGCCAGGATTTGGTCGAGCAGTCGGGCCCGCTGCACGAGCGCGGCCGACAGCGAACCCCATTCGGCCTTGTCCAGCAGCAACGGCACGGGGTCGAGTTCCCAGGGCCGCTCGCGGGCCGCGGGATCGGCGTACAGGTTGTACGTGACGCCGTTTTCGTAGATCAAGCGCTTGGCGGCTTCCCAGCGCCGGCTCAGTTCGACGGGGCCCAGGGCATTCAGATCGGCGGCAAATTTTTGCCATTGGGGCGCAACACGCCGGGCGCGGAAAACATCTCGTCGTGGACGCGCGCCGGCGGGCGATACTCGCCGCAAAGCGTGCTGGCCAGCGTGGTCGGCAACCCGGTTGCCGGATCGGTGGAATGAACCGTGCTCATGCAGAAATCCGCCTGAAGGAGAGCCAAGTGAGCAGCTTAAGGCTCGCCGTCGAATCACGCAAGAAAGCTTTCGGCATCGTGCCTCGCCGTGCTTGCCGGACGCCGTCGAAGTTGGGGATTCGTGACGAATCGATCGCCGGAATGTGCCTCATTCGAATCGCATGCCGCGCCGGTATCGCTCGCCCTCGCGGATTTACGCCTCACGCCCGCGCCGCAGGTCGAGCGTCAAGGGAAAGTCGGAATTGATTTCCGGCGGCGGCGGCTCCAAGGGGCCAGGCGTGTGCCCGAAGCGGAAGAATCGGGCCGCACGTCGGCTTTCGGCTTCGTTCGCATTGACCGGAAACGTCTCGTAATGTCGGCCGCCCGGATGCGCCACGTGCCACGTGCAACCGCCCACCGAGCGACGGTTCCAGGTATCGACCACGTCAAACACCAGCGGCACGTCGACCGGAATCGTCGGGTGCAGGCAGTTCGGCGGCTGCCAGGCGCGATACCGCACTCCCGCCACGGCCTCGCCAGCCACGCCCGTCGGATGCAGCGGCAAACGCCGGCCGTTGCAGGTGACGATGTGCCGGGTGTCGGTGTGGCAACTGACTTTGACTTGCAGTCGCTCGACGGACGAATCGACGTAGCGCACCGTGCCGCTCCCGCCGGTCTCTTCGCCGAGCACGTTCCAAGGCTCGATGGCATGCCGCAATTCCACCTGCACCGATTGGCAGGCCACATTGCCGATGAGCGGAAATCGAAACTCGAAGTGGGGCACAAACCAGTCCGTCTGAAAGTCGTAACCCGCCTGCCGCAGATCGCCGATCACCTCGGCAAAATCCTGCCATACGAAGTGCGGCAGCAGGAACCGATCGTGCAGAATCGTGCCCCAGCGGACCAGCTTTGCGGTGTACGGAATCTTCCAGAATCGCGCGATCAAACCCCGCAGCAACAATTGCTGGGCCAGGCTCATCTGCGGGTGCGGCGGCATCTCGAAGCCCCGCAGCTCGACCAGCCCCAGCCGACCCGACGCCGAATCCGGCGAATACAACTTGTCGATGCAAAACTCCGCGCGATGCGTGTTGCCCGTCACGTCCACCAGCAGGTGCCGGAACAGCCGGTCCACCAGCCAGGGCGGGCAAGGCTGCTGGACATCCACCTGTTGGCAGGCGATCTCCAGCTCGTACAAGCTGTCGTGCCGGGCCTCGTCGACGCGCGGGGCCTGGCTCGTGGGTCCGAGAAAAGCGCCGGAAAACAGGTAGGACAGCGAGGGATGATTGTGCCAGTAGCTCACCAGGCTGCGCAGCAAATCCGGGCGGCGCAGCAGCGGGCTGTCGGCCGGCGTCGCCCCGCCGAGCACCACATGATTACCGCCGCAGGTGCCAATGTGCCGCCCGTCGAGCATGAATTTTTCGGCCACCAGGCGCGACGAACGGGCCTCCTGGTAAATGGTCGTCGTCACGTCGACCAACTCGTTCCAGTTGCTCGACGGATGGACATTGATCTCGATCACGCCCGGATCCGGCGTCACTTTGATGTGTTGCAGCCGATAATCGTGCGGCGGTTCATAACCTTCGACGATCACCGGCGTGGCGAGCGCTGCCGCGGTTTGTTCGACAGCCGCGACGAGCTGCAAATAATCCTCGACGCGGCTCACCGGCGGCATGAAAACGTGCAGCTTGCCCGCCCGCGACTCGACGCATAGCGCCGTCCGCACGAGCCCTTTCACCGACTGCCCCACGGACAGCTCGGCCACCGGCAGCGCCGCGGCAGCCGGCTCTTCCAGCGTGGCCACCCCGACCGCCGGCGCAGCATCCTGGATTTGGCCGCCGGCGTGCATCAAGCGGACATTTCCGTGGCCGTTCCCCGTCGGGGCCGTTCGGCTGTGCCAAAGCGCAGGGTCGGGAAGCGGCGGACGATCGTCGAGCGGATCGCGCTCGATGACCTGGCTCCGATCGCCAGGTGCCGACCAGGGGAGCGCAGCCAACGGCAATCGATAACCCATCGGCGAATCGCCGGGAATCAGGTACATCCGCTGCTGTCGAAAGGTCCACTGCCCACTGATCCAATGCGTGTGATCGCCGCCCTCTTTCGGCTCCGGCGGCAGGGCGCAAGCGGTAGGACATAGCCGACCACCTTTTGCAAGCCGGCCTCGAAGATCCGAGCCAGGCGCTCGCGCTCCTGGGGATCGTCCAGGCGCGATTCCGCCAGATCGACGTTGACCGGCAGCCGACGCTCCTTGGCCAGATAGTGCCAGGCGTCTTCGTAACCCGGCACGATGCATTGCGCATCCACGTCCAGCGCTGCGGCCAGGCGGCCAACGAACGTGCGGGCGGTGATCTCGTCGTGCCCCAGATCGTCCGTCCCATCGGCGATCAAGTCGGGATCATTCCAGATGGGCTGCCCGTCTTTGCGCCAATGACACGCCAGCGCCCAACGCGGAAGCTGTTCGCCCGGATACCACTTGCCCTGGCCGAAGTGCAGGAAACCGCCGGGGGCGAAACGATCTCGCAGCCGCCGCACCAGCTCGCCGGCCAAGCGCCGCTTGCGGGGTCCGTCGGCGGCGGTGTTCCATTCGTCGCCGTCCATGTCGTCGAGCGAGACGAAGGTCGGCTCGCCGCCCATGGTCAGCCGAACGACCGAGTTTTCCAGGTCCGCGTCGATGCGCTGTCCCAGCCCATCGATTTCCTGCCATTGCTCGTCGCGGTAGGGCTTGGTGACCCGCGGATCTTCGAGAACCCGCACGACCGACATGTGATGCTCGACCCGGTCGTGGCAGGGCGAAACGGCGCCGCTGATCGGCAGCCGCGCTCTGGAAACCGGGCGTGCAGGCCAGCGGCAGATGCCCCTCGCCGGCCAACAAACCCGACGTCGGATCGAGGCCGACCCAGCCGGCGCCCGGCAGATAGACTTCCGTCCAGGCGTGCAGATCGCAAAAATCTTTGGTGGGGCCGGGCGGACCCTCTAGGGGCTGCACATCCGGCGCAAGCTGGATTAGATAGCCCGAGACGAACCGCGCCGCCAGCCCCAGGTGGCGCATGATCTCCACCAACAACCACGCGCTGTCCCGGCACGAGCCGCGGCGCAACGTGAGCGTCTCCTCGCAGGTCTGCACGCCCGGGTCGAGGCGGATCGTGTAGCCGACTTCCTGCTGCACGCGCTGGTTGATCTCGATCAAGAACAATGACGCTGCGCCGGGTGTGGCGCGGAATGCCGGCGAGCAATTCCTGCAGCTTCGGCCCTGCCGGTTCGGCCACCAGGTACGGCTGCAGCTCGTGCGCCAGCAAGGCGTCGTAGCTGAACGGCCACTGCTCGGCGTGCTCGTCCAGGAAGAAATCGAACGGGTTGACGACCGTCATCTCGGCAACCAGGTCGACCTCGACGCACAGCTCGCTGCACTTCTCCGGAAACACCAGCCGGGCCAGGTAATTGCCGAACGGGTCCTGCTGCCAGTTCAGAAAATGCGGTTCCGGCTGCACGCGCAGCGAGTAGCTTTCGATCGGCGTGCGGCAGTGCGGCGCCGGTCGCAGACGGACGGTTTGCGGAAAAATGGCCACCGGCCGGTCGTACTGGTAGGTGGTCTGGTGGTGCAGGGCAACGCGAATCGGCATGGAGATGGACGGCTTTCGACAGAGTTACTGAATGGCGGAGACCATCTTCGCCCCGCCTGACTGCTTCTGGCCGACGCCCGCCGCCAGGGCGTCTCCATTGGGGCGAACCTCCACCTTGGGCACAGCGGCGGAACTGGCCACGAAGAACTCGCCGAAAAACGTGCGGGAAATCTCCTCTCCCACCCAATTAAGCTTCGACTGGAAGCGATCGATGAACTCGTGCAGGCCGGCGTCGATCACCTCGGTGATGCTGGCGTAATCGAGCTCCGCCCGCAAGCGACCCAAGTGCTGTTCCGCGGTCGAGTGAAACGTTCCGCTGGGGCTGCCCGATATCTCGTGCAGCGACTCCGCCGCCTTGATCAGGCAGAAGTGCATCGCCCGGGGAAAATGACGATCGAGCATCAGGAACTCGGCCACCTGCGAGGGCGCAATGCGGCCGTGACGCCGGCGATACATTTCCAAAGCGCTGGCCGACTTCAACAGCGCCGCCCACTGGATCGATATCCAGCGGAGTGCCCACGTCGGAAACCGTGGGCAACAGGACGAAATACTTGACGTCCAGGATCCGCGAGGTCTTGTCGGCTCGCTCCAGCAGCCGGCCGATGCGGGCGAAGTGCCAGGCTTCGCCGTGCGACATCGTGGCGTCGGTCACGCCCTGCAGCATGTGGCTCGAGAGTTTGATCTGATTGAAAAAATCGAACGGCGAGGGCGGCTTGTTGCGCTCGACCGCCGCCGCGCTGACCATCAAGTAGAACTTGTTGATCTCTTCCCACATGGCGGACGAAATGATTTCGCGAACCATGCGGGCGTTCTCGCGGCCGTGCGCAGGCAGGACAGGATCGAATTGGGGTTTTTCTGGTCGAAGGTGAGAAACTGCACGACCTTCTCTTGCGTGAAATCGCCGTAGCGATCCAGAAACTGCTGGTGGTCGCCCGTGGTATAGACCAGCGGCGCCCACTGGCTGCCGACCGTCGCGCCCAGATCGAGCGACAGGTTGAGATTGACGTCGATGAAGCGGAGACGTTCTCGGCGCGCTCGACGTAGCGGCTCATCCAGTAGACCGATTCGGCCACTCGGCTCAACATTCCGGGAAATCGCGTGCCGCACTGCATACGAAGTTGCCTGGTGCTCGTGGAAACGGGAATACGCCCGTATTAAATTTCGACCGGCATGCCACAAACGGGGATTTTACAATAATACGCCAAGAAAATCGCTCCTGCGCCGCTCCTACCTATAGTTGCGAACGGGAAATAACGTCGCCGACCAACCCCTCTCCCTCCAGGGAGAGGGCAGGGTGAGGGTCTGCCGGCAGCCCGGGCCATTTTTCGTACTTTCCTCATTCGGACCCCTGCGCTCAATTCTTCAGGACCCAAGTATCTTTGCTGCCGCCGCCTTGCGAGGAATTGACGACCATCGAGCCCTTGACCAGGGCCACGCGCGTCAGCCCGCCGGGCAGCACGTAAGTTTTCTGCCACCGTACAAGAATGTACGGCCGCAAGTCGACGTGCCGCCCCTCCAGGTGGTCGCCGACGATCGTCGGCACACGCGACAAGCCGACAGCATCGGCTGGGCGATGAAATTGCGCGGATTGCCCTCGATCCGCTCGCGGCACTTTTCCAGCTCCTCGGCGCGTCGCCCGCGGACCGAGCACGATGCCGTAGCCCCCCGATTCGTTGGTGGGCTTGATCGACCAGCTTGTCCAGGTTGGCCAGCACGTGCTGGCATTGCTGTCGGATCGCCGCAAATGAACGTGGGCACGTTGGGCAGCATGATGTCCTCGCCCAGGTAGTATTTGATGATCTGCGGCACGTAGGCATACACCGCCTTGTCGTCGGCGATCCCCGTGCCCGGAGCGTTGGCCAGTGCCACGCGGCCGGCACGATAGACGTCCATCAGGCCCCGGCACGCCCAGCACCGAATCGGCGCGGAACGTGTCGCGGATCGAGAAAATCGTCGTCGATCCGTCGATAGATCACGTCCACCCGCTTCGAGCCCGCGTGGTGGTCCGCATGTACGACGTAACCGTCGGACACCACCAGGTCGGAGCCCTGCACCAACTCGACGCCCATCTGCTGGGCAAGGAAGCAGTGCTCGAAATAGGCCGAATTATAAACCCCCGGCGTGAGCACGACCACGCATCGGGCGTCGCCGGCCGTGGGCGGAGCGATCGTATTGCAACATCTTCAGCAATTGCTCGGGATAGTCCTCCACCGGCACGATCGACAGGCCGTCGAACATCTGCGGGAACGTGCGTTTCATCACCTCGCGATTTTCCAGCACGTACGACACGCCCGACGGGCAGCGCAGATTGTCTTCCAGCACGTAAATCTGGCCGTCGCGGTCGCGCACCAGATCGGTGCCCGTGATGTGGCACCAGACGCCGCGCGGCGGATTCAGCCCGGCGCAGCGGCTTGAGGAAGCATTTGCTCGGATTGAACCAGCCACTCGGGAATGACCCCGTCGCGAACGATTTTCTGATCGTGGTAAATGTCGTCGATGAACAGGTTCAGCGCGTGAATTCGCTGCTTCAGACCGCGCTCGATGAAGTCCCACTCTTCGGACTCGATGATGCGCGGAATGATGTCGAAGGGCCAGATCTTTTCCGTGCCGGCCTCGTGGCCATAGACGTTGAACGTGATGCCCATGTTCAACAAGGCCAGGTC
The DNA here is from genome assembly GCA_963699445.1 of uncultured Planctomycetia bacterium. GTDB lineage: Bacteria > Planctomycetota > Planctomycetia > Pirellulales > PALSA-1355 > CAWCAX01. Next base: position 287,950 of record CAVOTX010000001.1, on the reverse strand, counting down.
GGCCGCTTTCTGCCGCCGCTGCAACTCGCCTTCGGAAAGCGAAGCCAGCCGCTGCGCCAGCACGGTCCCGCGCGGCCGCGGTTGACCGTCCATCTCGAACATCTCGTCGTAAAACGACTCCGTGCGATAGGTGTCAAAACGCATGAAGTCTCCGCCAATTCTTCGTGGGATCCGCCCGGTTGCCGGGCCGATTGGCATGGCGCCTATCGCCCGCGCAGGCGATTCGCGCGACTGCCCGCATATCGGGCAGCGGACGACCGGTTGTTACGCAAACGAGGCATGGGGACCCGCATAAACCGCGGGCAAGCCCTTATCGTTGCAACTTACATGCCGCGAGACAAGCCGCGGCGTCGGGCATTACAATGGCTTGTGGCGTCGGCTTGCGGTGGCCGGCCGCACAGCGCTGCCGCTTGACCGCCACCCCAGAATACAAGCGCGTAGGTTCGTTCCCCCCACCCCCCGGAGGCATCCCGCCATGTTCGGTCGACGCTGCGAATTCGCGGTCCTGTTGGCCCTCGTCTGGTTCTCGACCGGCTGGGCCGGAATTGCCCGGGCCGCCGAAGGGCTTCCGGCGCGGCCTTTGGTGCTGTTGGTGGGGGGCATTGTCGAGGACATCACGCAGCCTTCGCAGGTTTGGGGCCGGCTCGAGTCTCGGCGGCGACCGGCAACCCCGCTGGAACGGCATGATCGGCGCTTTGGAAAACCAGGGGTACCGCTTTGGCGGCGTGTTGCGGCCGCTGCGATCTTCGCTCGAATTGCCGCGCGATCTCGATCTGGCCGGCGCTTGCGCGACACCGGCCGAGGCCGACTGCTTCTGGCTGCAATTCTCTCGCAACGCAGCCACCGACGGCATCGCGCTGAAGGCCATGGAGTTGGCCAGCGCGATCTCCAAGCTGCGCCAGTTCACCGGCCGCGCGAAAGTGTATCTGGTCACCCATAGCGCCGGCGCGCTGGTCGCGCGCGCTTATTTGCAAAGCGCCTTTCCCGACACGCTCAGCTTTCGCCACGACGTCGACCGATTGATTACCATCTCCGCCCCGCACTTGGGCAGTGCCCTGGCCGAACATTGGGGCGATTGGCTGGGCACGCGGGCCACTTCGCTGAAAACCACGGCCAGCCTGCTCGGCGATTTGAACGACGAGTTCGACTTGCCGGCCGACGTCTGCTTCGCCTCGATCATCGTGCGCGGGATATGGACCGACGTCCGCGGCGACGGCAGCGATTACGACCACCTGGTCGACCAGGACTTCCTGGACAAGCTGCCGGTCGATTTTCGCCAAGGGGGAGATCAGGTGCTCAGCGTCCGCACGCAGAATCTGCGGTTGGCTCGCTGCGCGGCGCGCTACGAAACATCGACCGGACGCGCCGTGCAATACGTCGTGGCCCGAGTTCACAAACAATCGGCCGAGATGATCCACACGGCGGCACTCGGCGATCGACAAGTTCAGCAGTGGGTCCTGCGGTTGCTCGAGGACGACGGGCAGTGCTGGCAGGGCTTCGCCAGTTCGGACAAGCGCGCTGGCTGGCTCGACCCGCAGGCCGCCTCGTGCGCCTTTGCCATGTTGGAGGAACAAACGCGGCAAGAACATTGGGGCGGCGGCTTGGAGTCCGGCAAGCTGAGCGTCGCCTGCGGCGGCGGCGACGGCATTGCCGGCAACGGGGGCGCCGGGGACGGGGCTGCCGGCAACGGGGCCGAATTGCGCTATCGCTACGAGGGGCAGGCCACCTGGCGGCGCCATCTGGTCGGCATCTTCAGCAGTCAGACTCCGGTGACGGGCGGATTCCGCCTGACGACCGACGCCTTCGGCCGCGTGCGTGCCTGCCAGTTCGATGCCGACCCGATTCGTCCGCCGCAGGTCACCAAAACACCGCTGGCGGCGGTTGAATTCTGACCCAACTCTGGAACTGCAGGCGCGAAGGCACGAGGAAAAGTAGCGATCGGCACTACAGAAATACCGAGCGCCGAGATGAGGGATGGCGGGTTGGGGGAGTGGTCAGAGCTATTTGTTGTGAATAATCGTTCCGACCCTTTTGTCTCACTGACCCTTTTGTCTCCCCAATGGCGCCACAACTTGTTGAACCAAAAGCCGTGGCCGGTATGAGAATGTTTGTGAACGTGTTGGTGGGTATCGATCTCGTTATTGGGCTGGCGAGCGCGATAGCTACAGTCTGCTATGCGGAAATTGCAACTCGGAATCGCAAACCGGGTGTTCCGTATTGGCCCGGGAATTACGAGAGTCCTACCGGGGTCTTGTTTCGCCCGAACCAACTTACCGAAAAGGGGCTCAGAGCACGAAGGCGATTCTTCATAAGCTGGGGAATATTCGTGTCGACGATTATTATTGTTCCAGCCATCTTGGGAATCTGGCTGAGATGCGTTCAGTGACTGTCGCATTCCAATATCGGCAGCCGACTCCGCCCTCTGCTCTCCTCTGCCTTCCTCTTTGCGTCTTTGCGCCTCTGCGGTTCACGTTCCTATCCTGGATCCATTCAAAGCCCGCAGCGCCTGCTGGGCCGCTTCGATCTCGGCGGCCGCTTTGGCCACGTCGCTCGGGCCGGCCGCGGGGGACTTGGCTTTCGACGTTTTGACATGCGACACGTTGACGATCGTCTTGCCGACCGATTCCCACCAGTGACGCGATTCGCCCCGCGCGGCCGACTCGGTGGTGCGCGTCGTGGCCTGGCTCAGTTCCTGCTGCTTTTCGGCCAGCAGTTCCGCAGCCCGCCGGGCCTCGCTGTCGCCGTCGAGATAAATGCCGATCGTGAAGCGAGCCAGTCCGGCCCGGACCTCCGAGTCGAGCGATCGCACGACGCCCCGATTGTGGGCCACGGCCGTGCAGGTCATTTGCAGGTAGTCGCCGCGAAAGCCCTGGGGCACTTCGAGCTGGCAGACGAATTGCCGCGACTTTTGCAACGACTCTTGCGTCGACGGGTGCAGCGTGAAGAACACGCCGTGCGAGCGGTCGAACGTGCCGCTGGCCAAGAGCAAGCTCTTGGGAGCCAGCTTCTTTTCGACCAGTTTCGAATCGCCGGCATTCTTGGCCGAAGCCTGGATCTTGGCCGTCGGCAGGGCGTACTCGACGCTGATCTGCCCGGCCGCACGATGCTCCTCAACCTCGATCACGCCGTCGAGGGATTCGCTTTGCAAGGTCGTGGACGGCGAGAACCCGACCACTGAAAGTTCGCGGTCCGGACTCCAAATCTCGACCGTGATTTGTTTCAGGTCGGCTTCGTTGCCCGCGATGCGGGTCGACAAGTCGAAGGCCACCTCAACGACGTTCGCGCCGGGGTGCAATTTCGCGCTCTCCGGCGCGCTTGCCGGTCGGCAGACCGCCTTGGGCGCGATATCAAACTCGACGCTGGGCGGCGCGGCCCCGCCGGCCCGAACCAACAGCGCGATCAATGCCGCCGACCCCACCAGTGCATTGCGAATCTTGCCGGACCGAATTACGCCGTGACATTGCCTCATGCTCTGCTCCTCGGCCTCAGCAGGCCGCTGAAAAAGCGGGCTCGTCTCAATCGAGCCATGCCAGTTGATTGTCGAAGGCTCATTACGATTGCCAGTGCCTGCCCCCCTTATCTCTCAGCGCTGGATGCGTGAGCCCTTCCTGGCTCGGCAATGCGGCGAGTCCATTTCGCCCTTCAAGGTAATCATTGGAGCCGGCCCGCGGCGGACAAGGCCTGGCGGCCACAGACCGCAAAGATTTGCCGGGAATCTCTGCAGGCGGTAACGCCCCGTCTGTCACGCTGGGCGAGCTCCGCCGAGTCGGCGGTCGCCGGCAGTGCGCCGCTAGCTGGCAAACTTCGCCTAGGCCGCCCAAGCCACAGAGCACGGCCGACCGAGCAGGAAGCCGCGCGCGATGTCGTCCCCAACGCCCCGATCGCGGCCGACGGCTCGGGACCCCGGCGGCGCGCGCGGATTTTTCTTGCCACGGAACGCCGCGCTGCGTAGGTTGTTGACAAGTTTGCTCTGGCCGAAGATCGTACACGTGCCGCGGCACCGCAGGCCGGCGCCATCAATCGACCGGCCCACCCCCAAGCACTTGCTGGAGATTCCACCGATGCATCCGATCCGACGACTTTGGCAGCCGACCTTGACCGCGCTGGCGATTGCTTTGGCCCCCATGTCCGCAAGCAGCGCCGAGCCCGATATCGCCGGCGCGTTGCAGCCCTTCGTCGACAACGGCACGCTGGCCGGCGCCGTCACGCTGGTGGCCTCGCCGGACAAAGTGCTGAGCGTGCAGGCCGTGGGCTACGCCGACGTCGCGGCCAAGACCCCCATGAAGACGGACAACTTGTTTTGGATCGCATCGATGTCCAAGCCGATCACCGCCGCGGCCCTGATGATGCTGGTCGACGAGGGAAAGGTGCAGCTCGACGATCCGGTGGAGAAATATCTGCCCGAGTTCCGCGGGCAGATGGTCGCCGGCGAGAACAGTCCGGATGCGGCATGGTGCTCAACAAGCCGGCCCATCCGATCACGGTCAGAGAGGTGCTTTCCCACAGCAGCGGCTTGCCGTTCATGTCTCCGTTCGAGCAGTCGCGGCAGCACATCGATACGCTGCCGCTGCAAGCCGCGACGTTGACCTACGCCCTGGGGCCGCTGAAGACCGAGCCTGGCAGCAAATACGACTATTCGAACGCCGGCATCAACACCGCCGGGCGAATCATCGAAGTCGCCAGCGGCATGCCTTACGAAGAGTTTCTCAAGAAACGATTATTCGAACCGCTGGGCATGCAGGACACCGTCTTCCTGCTCAGTCCTGCGCAGGTCGAGCGGTTGGCCAAATCGTACAAGCCCGGCCCGAACAACATGGGTTTGGAAGTGAAGAACATCGACCAGTTGTCCTATCCGCTCACCAGCCACGACCGCTACCCGTGTCCGGGGGGCGGATTGTTCTCGACCGCCGCCGACTGCGCGGCCTTTTGCCAGATGGTGCTGGGTGGCGGCACCCGCGACGGCAAGCGCTACCTGTCGGAAGCGGCCGTGCGGCAGATGACCTCGACCCAGACCGGCAAGCTGCTCGACGCCCAAAACGGCGAGGGGGGCTACGGCCTGGGTTGGCAGACCAGCCGCAAGTTTCCCGGGCCCGATGGCCCCGTGATTCCGGGCAATTGCGGCCACGGGAGCGCCTACTCCACCAACATGTCGATCGATCCGGCCCGCCGCCTGATCACCATCTACATGGTGCAGCACGCCGGCTATCCTGGCCCCGACGGAGGGAAAATTCAGCCCGCCTTCGTCAACGCGGCGATCGAGGCCTTTGGCAAGTAGATCGGGATCGAGCTTGAAACCGCTGCCGCTGCTGCTGGCCGCCATCGGCTATTGTGTCGGCGCCGGAATTGCGCTGGCCCTGATCCGCCATTTTCAGGTCGGCGACGACCCCATGGCCATGATCGTCGGGGCGACCGTGGGCACCCTGGCCGCTGTGGTCGCCCACAGCCGTCAGCCCGGCGCCGTGCCACGCGCAGTGCCAAGCTCAGCCTGGGGGTCGCGCTAGCAGCGGTGTCGCTGGCCTTCGGGCTGATCGTGCAATTAGCCTGCACGCCCTTCGAGCATCCCGAAATCACGCTCCCCATGTCGGCGCTCGGCTCGTTCCTGTTTCCCTTCGTGCTCTTCGGGTCGATCTGGAGAGCACTGGGGGGGCCCACGGGCCCCAAGGCGTGAACGCCGTCGCTCTCGCGCGGGGGGGTGCGCCGCAGGTCTCCGATTTGCAGCCAAAAAATAAGTCCCCGGAAAGCTTCGCAGCCCGTTGAAAAATGCCCTCGTGGCATTTTTCAACCTCGCCATGCTCAGGGCAAAGCCCTTCGCGGCTCGCAAAATAACAACTTACGTTGTTATTTTGGCATCGCATCCCTGCGATCACGCAGTCTGTTGAATATTTCAACAGACTGCTAGTTTTCCTCCAGGTTGGCCAAGTTCGTCGTGCAGCGTTTTGGCAACTCCGCTAGACTGTACTCTAGTGGCCTTTGCAGTCATGGATGGATGCAAATCGACCCGGAGGAATCCAGGATGAATCGTCGTTTGAACGTCATGTCGACGCTTGTCGTGACCGCGGGACTGGTCGCACTGGGCGTCATGGGGGGATACCTCTTCCATCTGCGACAGCAGGCTCTCGCCGCTACGCCGGACGCTTGGGCTCCCCAGCCCGGTGGTGTCCTGATCATCTGCGGCGGCGGCAGTGTCCCCGACGTGGTCCGCGACCGCTTTGTGCAATGCGGGGGGCAAAGACGCACGGATTGTCGTGATTCCGGCCTACAATCCGGCGCCAAAAGAAAAACTGAAATTGAAGGAATTCTGGACCCGCTGCGGTGTGGCCTCGGTCGAGGTGCTCACCGCCACCACCCGCGAGCAGGCCAACACGCCGGCCGTGGCCGAGGCCCTCTCGAAGGCGACCGCCGTTTGGATCGGCGGCGGCAACCAGGTCCGGCTGGCCGACACCTACGTCGACACCCAGGTCGAAGACCAGCTTCGGGCATTGCTCGACCGCGGTGGAGTAGTCGGCGGCGTCAGCGCCGGCGCGGCGATCATGACGCGGGTGATGATTGCCGGCGGGCACGACCCGGTGATCGAACAGCCCGGCTTCGACCTGTTGCCCGACGCGGTGATCGATCAGCACTTTTTCCGCCGCAATCGCACTCAGCGGCTGCTAGCAGTGCTGTCGCGGCATCCCGACTTGATCGGCGTGGGAATCGACGAGCACACGGCCGTGGTCGTGCAGTTGCGGCGCGGGCATTGGAGCGTGATCGGTCAGTCGTACGTGATGGTCTGCCTTCCCACCGAGGACCGATTCCCTCGTTTGGAGATCCTCAAGTCGGGCGAGTCGACCGACATCGAAGTTTTGAAAGACCTGCCCGGCACGACCGCGATCCAGTCCGACACGTTTTTGGATGTGCTTCTGGGACTGGACTCCGGGCGTGAAAAGGGCCGCTCGTCTTGGGCCCCGGCCGTCGCCTGAGCGGTCTCTTTGCCCGAGAAACGACGAATTCCGGGTAGCCGGTAAAGTCCGCTGTTGCGGACCGAACGCCGGGCGGTTTGACGGCCCGTAGGGTCCGCTCTGCGGACCAAGTGCACGGCCGTTCTACGAAGATGGTCCGCAAGAGCGGACACTACAACGCTGCGTCAAAATCTCCTGGGCCCCCTGCCGCCTTATCCGGGCATTGTGCGGGAAGCCGCCGCGCCCGAGAATGTCGGCTTCGAACCCGCGCGACCCGCACAGGAGCTCCGTCCAGATGATCACCGTCGGCATGAACTATCACGTCATCCCGGGCAAGCAAAAAGACTTCGAAGACAAATTTGCCGCCGTGCTGGCAGCATTGCGCTCGGCCCAAGGCCACAGCGATTCGACGCTGTGGAAGGACGTCAGCGACGACGCCTCGTACCTCATCACCAGCCAGTGGTCGGAGGAACAGGCCTTCGTCGAATTCATTCACAGCCAGGCGTTCAAAGACGTCACGACCTGGGGCAAGGAGCAGATCTTGTCGGGCCGGCCGCAACACAAGATCTACAAGAATTGACCACGCCCGGCAGTGCCGGAGGCCGCCAGCGGCAAGCCTATTCATGGGCCCATACTGCCGCTCAAAAGAGTGCCGCTCAAAAGAGTGCCGCCCGAGGCGCTGCCGCCCAAGGGCTTTGCTTCGGCCGTAGATGGCTTACTTGGGTCCGGGGGGCGAGCGATAGCCCGAGTACAGCGGCAAGTGCCGGTAGTAGACTTCGAGCATGTAGATCGACAGGCAACTCACGTACAATCGGCCTCCCGTGCTGCCCCACTTATCGCCGCCGGGATCCCAGCTTCCGGCTTGCGCGCCGTTCTTGACCTGATGACTGGGAATCTCCTGCTTCATGATCGAATTCCACTGGTTCCAAATCTCGCCTTCCATGTGGTGGCAGGCTTGCGTGGCGTAATACCAGTAGTAGACGTCGCGGTCCGGAGCGTTGTAGTTCACCCGGCTGTGATTGAGCGCGCTGACGCCGTCGATCAGGCGTTGATCGTTTTGCTTCCAGCCCAGGTATTCCCGGCAGAGGAAACCTTCGGCGGTCACGGCCGGCGTGCTGAAAGTGCCCACCGTATAGGCATACTTGCCGTCGGGCGTGGCCACCGAGTCGAGATAGCGGGAGATCTTGTCCAGCGTTTCCTGCGGCACGTCCAGCTTGGCCATTTTGGCGCTTTGCAGGGCCATCACGTACCAGCCGGTCACGGAAGTGTCGGAGTCCACGCCGGGCGTGTAGCGCCAACCGCCGCCGGAGGGATCCTGCGCCTTGATGGCGTACTTGATCGCCAATTCAGCCGGCGCTCGATAGACCGAGTCGCCCGTCATGCCGTACAGTTCGCACAGGGCGATCGTGCATTGGGCCTGGGCGTACAATTTCTGGTGCATCGAAGCATTGCGAACGAAGTCGCCGTCTTTGCTCTGCTGCTTGAGCAGGGAGTCCCAGCCCTTCTTGACGATCTTGCTGTGCTGCCCGGTGCGATGGGTCGTGCCGCGGCCCTGAAAGGCCAACAGCGCCATCGCGGTCGCCGAAGCGACGTTTTCTTCCGTCGCACCGTCCGGATAGGGGCCCATCAGGCTCCATAATCCGTCCGCTTTCTGTTGCTTCACGAGCCAATCGAGTCCCTTGTCGACGGCGCTCTCGGTCGTGGCGTTGCCGCCATACTTGCCGAGCAGAACCGTCCGGCTGCCGACTTGTCGTCCCGACAAGGCCAATCCGATCGACGGGGCTTCGATGTCGCTGGCCGCCCATTTGCCGTTCAAGGCGATTTCGGCCGCCGGCATCGGAGCGGCGAACGGATCGTCGACCGGCGGCAGGTTCTGAGCGGTGATGATCTGCTTTTCGGCGGTGGCGTCGATCATGTCTTTGCTGCCGCCCGCTTCGAGCACCGAGGGATCGCTGAGCTGATCGCCAAGCTGCTCGGCATAGCGCATGGGCTCGGCCGAAATCTCGACCTCCTCGATCTTGTTATGCGCGGCCACGGCCGCCCACACGCCCAGGATGATCAGGATGAACGTGTGAAACGAGGCACTCACCAGCCAGGCGGGCGCTTCCTTGAAAAAGTCGCTCCACAGCCGATCGACGCCTTCTTCCTCATCGTCTTCGCTCGTCTGATTGCCCCGTCCGGCATTCTGCACGGGAATCGGCCGCGATGAGACCGGTACCGGCGCGTTGGGCTTGCGTTGCGGCCCGGTCGCGCCCACCGCGCCGCGAGCGCCCGCCATCTGCGGCGCCGCGCCGGCCGGTACGGCACCGCCCGCGTGGACCCCGTTCGCCAGGGGATTGGCCGGGACTTGTCTGGGGATATGGCTCATGATTCGATCCGAACAAATCGGTTGAAAAATTCGCAGTCGCGCGCCGGCCCGCTCAAAAACTGCGCTGCGGCGGCAAATCTATTATACCCACTCCGGGCAGGCCGGGTATTTCCGTCAATTCGACCATTTCATCGTAAAGAATCCAGCGGCCGGGCGAAAGCGAACTTTCGGTCTACCGGCACAGGGTGTCTTGGACCTCGACCTTCGACTTTTCCAGGCGGCAAGTGGCGGTAGTAGACCTCGAGCATGTAAATCGATAGGCAACTCACGTACAACCGGCCCCCCGTGCTGCCCCATTTGTCGCCGCCGGGATCCCAGCTTCCGGCTTGCCCGCCGTTCTTGACCTGATGGCTGGGAACCTCTTGCATCATTACCGAGTTCCACCGCTCCCAGATCTCGCCTTCCATGTGGTGGCAGGCTTGCGTGGCGTAATACCAGTAGTAGACGTCGCGGTCCGGAGCGTTGTAATTCACCCGATTGTGATTCAGCGCGCCGACGCCGTCGATCAGCCGCTGGTCGTTTTGCTTCCAGCCCAGGTATTCCCGGCACAGGTAACCCTCGGCAGTCACGGCCGGCGTGCTGAAAGTGCCCACCGTATAGGAATACTTGCCGTCGGGCGTGGCCACCGAGTCGAGAAATCGCGAGACTTTGTCCAGAGTTTCCCGCGGCACGGCCAGCCTGGCCATCTTGGCGCTTTCCAGGGCCATTACGAACCAGCCGGTCACCGAAGTGTCGGAGTCCACGCCGGGCGTGTAGCGCCAACCGCCGCCGGACGGATCCTGCGCCTGGATGGCGTACTTGATCGCCAGTTCGGCTGGTGCCCGATATAAGGAGTCGCCCGTCATGCCGTACAGTTCGCACACAGCGATCGTGCACTGGGCCTGAGCGTACAGCTTCTGGTGCATCGAGGCGTTGCGGACGAAGTCGCCGTCCTTGCTCTGCAGCTTGAGCAGGGCGTCCCAGCCCTTTTTGACGACCTCGTGATGCTCGCCTTTGCGATGCGTGGTGCCCCGGCCCTGAAATGCCAACAGCGCCATGGCGGTGGCCGACGCGATGTTTTCTTCGCTGGCACCATCCGGATAGGGTCCGGTCAGGCTCCACAACCCGTCCGGTCGCTGCTGCTTCGCCAGCCAGGCCAGCCCCGCGTCGACCGCACTTTCCGTCGTCTCGTCGCCGCCGTACTTGCCGAGCAGCCTTTTGCGGCTGCCGATTTGCCGCCCGCTATAAGCCGGACCGATCAGCGGTGCATCGATGTCGCTGGCCAACCACTTGCCGCTGGCGGCGAACTCGGTTGCCGAGATCGGCGCGACGAACGGATCGTCCACCGGCGGCAGATTCGGAGCCGTGATGACCTGCTTCGCGGCGTTTTCGTCGATCGCGTCTTTGCGATCGATTGCCTTGAGCACGGAAGAATCGGTGATCTGTTCGCCGAGGGTCTCGGCGTAGCGCATCCGCTCGGCCGAAAGCTCGACGTTCTCCAGCGTGCCGCCGCTATGTGCCGCCACGGCCGCCCAGATCGCCAACACGATCAGCACCAGCGTGTGAAACGAGGCACTGGCCAGCCAGGCGGGCGCTTCCTGAAAAAAGTCGCGCCACAGCCGCTGCGGTCCGGCCGACGAGTCCTCGGCGGCTGCCGAATGGGCCGGCCCGGAGTTATGAACTGGAATGGGCCGCGAGGAGACCGGTAGCGGCGCGTTCGGATTGCGAACCTCGCCGACCGCTTGAACTGGGTTCGCCCTGGAATCGACCGGTACTTGCCTGGGGCGATTGTTCATGATTCGATCCGCACAAATCGGTCGACAACTTCGGCGCCGCGAGCTTGCCCGAGTCAGCGATGATGCTTCGTATCCAAAGCAATCTTGTGCAGACCGAGCGAGCCCAGCATGTCCATCACTTTGACCACTTCACCGTAGGGAATTCCACGGTCGGCCGAGAGCGAAACTTCGGTCGACCCGGGAACGATTTCTTTGACCAGGACTTTCAGTTTGTCGACGTTGGTCGGCTGTTCTTCCAGGTACAACACGACCGCCGAGCCCTCCTTTTTCAGGGCGAACCGCAGCGGCAGCGATGCGGCGTCGATCTTGGCCGCCTCGGTCTCGGGCAGGTCCACTTTGATCGGCGCCGAACCGACGATCGTCGGCATCGTGATCATGAACACGATCAGCAGCACCAGGATCACGTCGACCAAAGGCACAATGTTGATATCGCTGACGACTTCTTCGTCGCCCGATTTTGCGGCACCGGCCATAACGCGGTTCCTGCGCTAAGAGGGAACGTCGGCGGGGAGAACGCCGGCCAGGAGATCTGCCGCTGCCTGGTTGAGGCGATAATTCACATTTCCATCCGGGGCGATCGGTCGACGGCTGCCTGTGGCGAACGCCGGTCAGCGACTATGCTTCGTATCCAAAGCAATCTTGTGCAAACCGAGCGAACCCAGCATGTCCATCACTTTGATCACCTCGCCGTACGGTATCCCGCGGTCGGCCGACAGCGAAACCTCGGTTGACTCGGGAATGATGTCTTTGACCACGGCTTTCAGCTTGTCGATGTTCGTCGGCTGTTCTTCCAGGTACAACACGACCCCCGAGCCTTCCTTCTTCAGGGCGAACCGCAGCGGCAGCGATTCGGCCGAAATCGCGGCCGCCTCGGTCTCGGGCAGGTCGACCTTGATCGGCGCCGAACCGACGATCGTCGGCATCGTGATCATGAACACGATCAACAGCACCAGGATCACGTCGACCAAGGGCACAATGTTAATGTCGCTGACGACTTCGTCGTCGCCCGATTTTACGCCACCGGCCATGACACGACTCCTGGGCTAAGAGGTGACTTTGGCAGCGGGGGCCGCGGCGGCGGCATGTGCGGCAGCGCGGGCGGCCTGCTGCTGCGCGGTGCGCTGAGCCGGCTGCGCCGGTTTGTCGCCGTGAGTTTGATGCGCCAGGACTTCTTGCGCAAGCGCCTCGACCTGGTCCATCGTCCCCTTCACCTTGCGGGAAAAGTAGTTGTAGCTGACCACCGCCGGAATCGCCACGCACAGCCCGAAGGCCGTGGCAATCAAAGCCTCGAACACGCCGGCCATAACGGCATTGGCGTCATGCCCCTCTCCGCTGGCCCCGCCGCCGCCGGTCAAGTCGTGCGCGGCCTTGATGATGCCGAGCACCGTGCCGAGAAGTCCGATGAACGGAGCGTTGCTGGCGATCGACGCCAGGATCGGCAAGCGGCAGTCGACCTCTTTCTTCGTGCGCGCCCGGGCCGCAGCCATGGCCCCCTCGCAGGCGTGAGCCCCGCGGGTGAACGACATCAAGCCCGCGGCTACGACCACTTGCTCGATCGCCTCGCCGGTTTGAACCGTCGCATAAGCCTGTTTCAGATCACCGGCGCGGAGGAATTGGTCGATGACCGAGGCCAACTCGTCGCCATCGATGAAATGACGATGGAAATACAGCAGCCGGTCCACGATCACGCCGACGTTGACGAAGCTAAGCAAAAGCAATACCCACAACACCCATTCGCTGCCCGCGAAGGCAACCTTGAGAAACATCTGAGTGAGCATGAGATCTCCTGAACCTGCTGTTGACTTACTGTTCCTGGCGAAACCTGGCGTCGGACTCGCGCGCTTTAGATCACAAACCGCGGCTTGCGTGGTCGTCCACCCGTCGACCCCCTGAAGCCCCAGTCCCCAGGCGACCTCACACGAAAAGTGCCCCTCTGGCTCTTCGAGTCTGAAGCACGGCGGCAACCCGCTGCCAGGGAGTCGCCCGACACGCGGCCGATTCGGCCCTCGCAGGCCTCCCCATCCATCGCGCCAGCGACAGCCTCAAAAGAGCGCAAGCAGCCCGGGACCTGCCGACGCCGGTCAGATGCAATCAGTATGTGCAAAGCGGCTCCCCGCGCCAATAAGCAAGCCGTTTTCAGCCGCGGATTGTGGCCCTTACCTCGCCAGGGGGTATATCGCTGGCAGCTATGCCGATTATTCCGCCCACTCGGATCGTGGAGCTGCCCAAATGCCGGCGGCCAGTCGCGCGACGCGGCTCGCGACCGGCCGATTTGACGGCCGCCCGGGCGTCTGTCGACCATCCAAGACGCCCCTTTTTCGTTGACGCCTGTTTTCGAGCGGCGATGATGGAGGAACTCGGCCTCGCGATCGCGCGTCAGGCCGCTCGCCGGCCCTCGGCAATCTATCTTGCCTCCCCTGGAACGACATGATGGACCCTCGCACTACGATGCTCACGCCGGCTCGATGGTCCGCGTTGTTGTCGGCCATCGTGCTGGTCCTGGCTCCGGCGAGTCAGGCGCAAATCATCCGCCGTCCGCCGAATCGCAGCGCCACCCCCCCGCAACCGCGCCGCCGCCCGCCACCAAACCGCCCGCCGGGCCGACGCCTCCGGCCAAAGCGGCCGACCCGCCCCGGCCCGACTACGAATGCCGATTTACGGACCAGCCGATCGTCATCGATGGCCGCGCCGACGAGCCGGCCTGGAAGCTGGCCCAGGTGATCGACGATTTCCGCATGCCCTGGGTTCGAAAGGGGAGCGATCAGCCCCGCACCGCCACCCGGGCACGATTGCTCTGGGACCGCGAATACTTGTATTTCTTTGCCGAGATGGACGACACGGACCTTTATGCCGACGTCAAAGAACATGACGGCATGACCTGGAACAATGACGTTATCGAGCTGTTCCTCAAGCCGGCCCTCGACAAGCCGGGCTATTATGAGTTCCAAGTCAACGCGGCCGGCACCACCCTCGACATGTTCCTGCCGCGCCGCGGCGCCGGCGGATACGAACGCTTCAAGGCCGACGGCGATTTCGATTTTCCGGCCGCCGTGCAACTGAACGGCACGCTCAACCGCTGGGCCGACACCGACACCGGCTGGACGGCCGAAGGACGGCTGGCCTGGAAGGATTTTGCCCGCACCGGCGGCCGGCCCAACCCCGACGATCGCTGGACGTTCGCATTTTGCCGGTACGACTATTCGGTCGACTTCGAGGGGCCCGCGCTCTCGACCAGCACGCCCTTGAAGACCAATCCGACGCCGATGTTTCACTTCTTCGAAGACTACGCCGCCGTTGCGCTTCGTCGGTCCGGCCGAATCGCCAAAATCGCAAGCCGCCCGGCCGCCGGGCATCGAGCGGTTGGCACCGCTCGAGACTTCGCGCGTGGCCGGCTCGCCCGACGCGCCGCATCCCTACACGGTCGAGCGCATTTTCCCGGACCTGCCGATCGAGCTGCCGGTGGCGATCGCCCGGCAGCCGGCCAGCGACATGCTGTGGATCGTGACCCAGCCCAGTCCCTATGCGCCGGCCAGCCTGCGGCGCTTTCGCAACTCGCAACAAGCGTCAGAGCTGGAAACGCTGCTGCCGGCCGACGGCGACCGCGCCATGTACGACCTTTGCTTCCACCCCAAGTTCGCCGAGAACGGCTACGTGTATGTCGGCGGCAACGGATCGTTCGGCGGAGCGAAGCGCTCGAGGGTCATGCGCTACCACGTCGATCCGGCCCCGCCGCACCGTCTCGACCCCGATTCGGCCACCACGATCATCGAGTGGGAATCCGACGGACACAACGGAGCCGCCATCGCCTTTGGGACCGACGGCATGCTGTACGTCACCAGCGGCGACGGCACCAGCGACAGCGACCAGAACCTGCGCGGACAGGACCTCGCGCAACTGACCGGTAAAGTCTTGCGAATCGACGTCGACCATCCCGAGCTGGGCAAGACCTATCGCGTGCCGGACGACAACCCGTTTGTCGGACAAGCCAACGTCCGACCGGAGACCTGGGCCTACGGCCTGCGAAATCCTTGGCGGATCTCGATCGACGCCGCTGCCAACACGGTTTGGGTGGGCAACAACGGCCAGGACCTGTGGGAGCAGGTGTACTTGATCGAGCGCGGGGCGAACTACGGCTGGAGCGTCGTCGAAGGCACGCACGACTTCTACGCGGATCGGCAGCGCGGGCCGCAGCCCTTCAGCCGGCCGATCGCCGATCATCCGCACAGCGAGGCCCGTTCGCTCACCGGCGGCCTGGTCTATCACGGCGGCAAGTTTCCCGATCTGGACGGCGCGTATTTGTACGCCGATTACTCGACCGGCAAGATTTGGGCGCTCAAGCCCGCGATCAAGCCCGACGCCACGCACGTCGCCTGGCAGGCCGAAATTGCCGATACCACCCTGCAAATCACCGCGATCGTCCAGGGCGACGACGGCGACGTGTGGCTGCTCGACCATGTCGGCCGGGCGATCTATCGACTGGCGCCACGGCCGCCCAAAACGGCGGCGGCCGAGTTTCCCAGGCTGCTCAGCGAGTCGGGCCTGTTCCAGAACGTGGCCCAGCACAGCATGGCCGACGGCGTGATTCCTTATTCGGTCAATGCGCAGCTGTGGTCGGATGGCGCTTACAAACAGCGCTACCTGGCAATTCCGGCTCGGCCGGGCGAGGATCGCCGCATCGGCTATACGAGCTCGGGGAGCTGGAACTTTCCCAACGACACCGTGCTGGTCAAGAGCTTCGCGCTGGAAGCCACCGCCGGCGACCCGGCCTCGCGGCGCTGGGTCGAGACGCGCTTTCTCGTGCGGCAAGATAACGAATGGGTCGGCTACTCCTATCAATGGAACGACGAGGGCAACGACGCGGCCCTGGTCGGCGCCCAGGGGGCTGACCGCCAGTTCGACGTTCACGACTCGGCCGCTCCCGACGGCGTGCGCAAGCAAACCTGGCACTTCCCCAGCCGCACCGAGTGCATGGTTTGTCACAGTCGCGCCGCCAACTTCGTCCTCGGTTTGCAAACCGGCCAGATGAATCGCGACCACGACTACGGCGGCAGGCTCGACAATCAACTCCGTACCTTCGAGCACCTGGGACTGTTTCGCGTCAATTGGGCCGGCGAGACTTCGGCCGCCGAGCGCAAGACGCAGATCGAAGCGGGCCGCGCTGCCGCCGGCGCCAAGGCTTTCGACGCCGACGTCGAGCTTGAAATCAATCGCCGGACCGACGAAGCGGTCGGCCGCCGCTTCGCCTCGCGCGATCAGCGCCCCGCGCCCAAAGAATCGCCGCTATTGCCCGCGTCGCCGGAAAAACTGCCGCGCTTCGCCGACCCGCTCGACCCGTCCGCTCCGCTGGCGGCCCGGGCCCGCGCGTACTTGCACTCGAACTGTGCCCAGTGCCACGTCGAGGCCGGCGGCGGCAACTCGCGCATCGATCTCAACATCGACACGCCGCTGGCCAAGACGCATCTGGTCGACGAAAAACCGGCGCATCACACGTTCGGCCTGGGCGACGCCCGGCTGGTCTCGCCCGGTGCCCCCGAGCGGTCTGTGCTGTTTCACCGCGTCGCCATGCGCGGGGCAGGGCAGATGCCGCAATTGGCCACGGCGATCGTCGACCCGGCCGCGGTCGAGCTGTTGCAGGCCTGGATCGCCGGCCTGGAACCGGCGCCACGGGGGCAGTAACGTAGGCGCGAACGAAAAATAACTTACGCCCGCAACCCCTCTCCATCCAGGGAGAGGGTAGCGTGAGGGTCCGCCAGAAGCCGAAGCTATTTTTCGTGCGCTCTTTAGAAACGGGGCAGCGGATGCGGAGACAACACGCAGTGCAGTTCGGCCTTGCGGCGCTGGCCGCCAGTTCCCTCCTCGCGATCGCTGGCGTTGCTGCCGAGCCGCCGACGCAAGATCGCGTCTCGACCTGGGAGGGCCACGAGCGGCTTGACTTTCAGGTCTCGGGCCGCAATTGCCTGCTCATCGTGCCCAAGTCGCCGGCGGCCGGAAAGCCCTGGATCTGGCGCACTGAGTTTTTCGGCCACGAGCCGCAGGCCGATCTGGCACTGATCGACAAAGGTTTTCACGTGGCGCACATCGACGTGCAAAACATGTACGGGCGCCGGTCGCCCTGGATTTGATGGATGCCTTTTATCAGCAGCTCACCAAGGACCGCGGGCTGAACCGCAAAGTCGTGCTCGAAGGCTTCAGCCGCGGCGGTTTGTTCTCGCTCAACTGGGCGGCGCGAAACCCCGACCAGGTGGCCTGCATCTACAACGATGCGCCCGTGTGCGATTTCAAGAGTTGGCCCG
Organism: uncultured Planctomycetia bacterium; assembly: GCA_963699445.1. Classification (GTDB taxonomy): domain Bacteria; phylum Planctomycetota; class Planctomycetia; order Pirellulales; family PALSA-1355; genus CAWCAX01. The sequence goes on along the minus strand of CAVOTX010000001.1, from coordinate 270,576 downwards.
GTGGACGCGGACGGGGCAAGGGCTCGCCCGGCGACTGGCGTCAGTGCCTGGAAGCCTACAAGCTGAGCGAAGAGCAGGCTCTGGCCTATGGGCTCAATCCGGTCGACAACTTGGCACCGCTGGCCAAGGCCAAGATCCCGCTCTTGCACATCTGCGGCGACGCCGACGACGTCGTGCCCATCGACGAGAACACCCGGCTGGTCGAAAAGCGCTACAAGGAACTTGGGGGCTCGATCACGGTGATCGCCAAACCGGGCGTCAGCCATCATCCGCATAGCCTGGTCGACCCGGCTCCGATCGTGGAATTCGTGCTCAAGCATACGACCGCCGGGGCGGCGGCCAATGGGACGGAGCCACCTGGCGAGCATTAGCAGGACCACGCGTAGCTCAAGCGCCGGCCACGAAAGTCATCGGTCCGCCGGCGGCAACGACTCGGCGCGTGCGGCGGTCGTCGAACCGCGCGACCGAGATCCGGCGAAATTATTGTCTCGCGTCACCCTTCAATCGATCCGGCTGCGCGGGGTCAAGGGCGGAATTCGAATTTGACACTCGCCGGCCTCGATTTGCGTCCAGATGAGGCTGAGCTTGTCGAGAAGGCACAAAGCGCCACCGCAATTCTCGAATTTGCCGGCAGAGACCCAAACTCGGCGCGAGTTCAAGTCGTTGTAAATTTGCGCGGCGGCGGCTGCCGAATCGGCGGACCCCCTGATGATCGAGCGGAAGCATTTGATTGCGAACACGGTCGTGCGAGGCGCCGAAAACAAGGCTTGCGACACCAGGTAGGCCATTCCCGACGGATTGCCGTAATAGGCGTTCAGGGCGGAAGCGGAATCTTTGGCGAGCGGGTCAGCGTCTTGGTAATAGATCGATTCGTGGTAATCGATCAGGTCAAACAGCCGCTTCTTGTACCGCACGCCTTCAATCGCCAAGAGCGCGGTCAGTACGCCCGCAATCGGCAGGCTCTTCGACCAAGGGCTTTGGAAGCCGAGCAGGTTCAGCCATACCAGCGCGAAAAACCTCCAGGTCCAAAACGCCAGGAACCACAAGGCAATCGCTCCACAGGCCGCGCAAGATCCAATCAAGGCCTGCTGAGCGTTGTAATTCCGCGCGAGTTGCTGAACTTGCGTCTCAGTCACGCGATGTTCCGATAATGGGTCCGGAGCATTGGCGGGGCTGGAGTCAACCCCGGATATCTTCCCCTGTTGGAATCCGATTTCGATCTATCAGCTAAGGTCACCCGGTCGTAGCCCGTGGCGGGCAACGTGTCGGACGGTTAGCACAACCACCGTGTCGCGAACGATCGTGAAGATTACTCGATGCGAAGGCTTCGAACCTAGCCCGTAGTGAAGCTCGCGGATTTCGTAGGGGAAGACGCCTTGCTCACCGGCGATTGGACACCGCTCGGGCGCCGCGGACAACCCGGCGATGGCCGCGCGAATGCCTTCGTACCAGCGCTCGGCTTGTTCCGCAGAGCGCTGTTCCGACCACCAATCCGTCGCATCTTCGATCTCGCGCCGGCCTGCTCGGTGAAGACGACGGTATAAGTCATCCCTTTGCGCCGAGCCGGGCGCGGATGCGAGCATCGAGCTCTTCGAGCGTCAGCAGTCGGCCTGCTTCCATGTCGGCAATGCCGCCGCGGATTGCGGTCCCGTCCGTTTGCTGTTCAAGGGCGCGAATGGTCGACGCATCGACCAGGAAGTAGACCCGATTGGTCTCCCCGTCTTCCACGGCCACCGGCCCATTACTGCGGCTGAGGGCCTCGCGCTGTTCGGCGGTCAGTTTTGGAACCATGCTGGCAGTTTATCACAAGCCATTGCGTGCAGCCAGATTTTCCGACGCACGGCCACGCAAACCGTTGCATCCCCTATCAGGCAATTTCCCCGCGAGCGCCGGCTCGCAGCAACGTCCGTCACTGTCCGATTTGACTTACCCCCCGCCCACGCCTAGCCTAAAGGCAATCGATCCGATCCGACAACCGGGGCCAAGATCACACCTGCGGGATGGCCTGACGATGAAGCTCACCGAAATCCGCGCCGGCGTCTTCCGCTGGACCGACACGTGCAACGTCTACGTCGTGCGCGACGGCGATGCGGCCGTGCTGGTCGATCTGGGCGACGGCTCCGTTCTGGATGCGCTCGCGAGCATCGGCGTCCAGCAGATCGATTGGGTGCTGTTTACGCACCATCATCGCGAACAATGCCAGGGCGCACCCAAGCTGGCCCCCTGGCGCGAGCGCGGCACGAAAGTCGCCGCCTCGGCGGTCGAGCGCCCGCTGCTGGAAAAACCGGCTTCGTTCCGGCACATGCGGCCCACGCTTGGCGACGCGTTTTCCGTGTATGGCGCCAGCTACGTGCGTCCGCCGATCGAACCGGTGGCCATCGACCGCGGCCTGGCGAAGATGGACGACCTTGTCTGGCGGGGCCGCGAGTTCTGGTGCATCGAGACGGGGGGCAACTCGCCCGGACACACCAGCTATTTGCTCAAAGACGCCGGCGACTGGCTGGCCTTCTCCGGCGACCTGATGTGCGACGGAGCCCGGATGCACACCTGGTTCGACACCGAGTGGGATTACGGTTTTGCCGCGGGGATTTACGAACTGGCCAAGAGCGCCGCCCAGGTCGCCGGCTACGATCCGGCGCTGCTGCTGCCCTCGCACGGCCCGGTTGTCGAAAAGCCGGCGGCCCAGCTCGGCCAATATGTGGAGAAGCTCCGGCATCTGGCCTCGCGCTGACGCTGCGCGGTTACGACTGCAAGACGTTCGACAATTGTGACCAGGACAACACGTCGCGTCCCTCGCCGGTGCCGCACCTGTGGCAGATCACGCCGCATCTCTACAAATTCCGCGGGCCGAACTATTGGGTCAATTTCGCCATGCTGCTGGCCGACAGCGGCCACGCACTGCTGGTCGACTGCGGGCTGTTCGACCGCGAATTCCTCGACCTGTCGATTGCCCGCATGCAGCAGCGGCTGGGGCTGAAACAGATCGACGCCATCTTCGTCACGCACATGCACGGCGACCATGCCCTGGACGCCGGCTACGTGCGCGAAAATACGGCGCCCAGTTGTGGACCATGCAAGGCGTGGCCGACAAGTTCGAGCATCCCTGGGATCACGACCTGTCGGCCCTGCTCCCCTTTTACACCGATCGGAACAAAGAAGTCGGGCCGCTCAAGTTCGACCGCGTGATCGACGACGGCGCCACGATCCAATGGGAAGGCTACGCGCTGGCCGTCGACTGGATGCCCGGGCAGACCAAGTACCACGCCTGCTTGCACGGCGAGATCGACGGCCGCCGGGTGGCCTTCACGGGGGACAACATTTTCGCCAGCACGACCGACCCGCGCCAAGGCGGCAACGAGTGCGTGCTGGCCCGCAACGGCGGCCCGCTCGAAGAGGGCTACTTGTATGCGGCCGAGTTTCTGCACACGATCAATCCCGACCTGATCATCGGCGGACATTGCTGGCTGCTTGATCGGCCCGTGCATCTGATCCGGCGTTACCGCGAGCGGATGCTGGAGCTGCGCGAGGCGTTCCGCAATCTCAGCACAGAGCCCGACTACCGCTATATGTTCGACCCGTATTGGGTCAAAGCGGCGCCTTACCGCGTGGTGGTCGAGCGCGGCGCCAGCGCCGACTTCCACGTCGTGCTGCGGAATTTCTTGTCGCGGCCGGTGGAGTATCGCATCGAGATTCACGCGCCGGCCGGATTGGCGGTCGAGCCGGCCGCCATCCGCGAAGTGGTCGCCGCCGGGGCCACGGTCGCCATCCCGGCGCAGCTCCAGGCGGCCGCGAACGCCGCCGAGGGCTTGCAACTGGCCGCCTTCGACATCACCCGCGACGGCCAGCGTCACGGAGAGCTGTTCGACTTCATCGCGCACGTCGGGCGGCTGGATCCGGCGCTCGACGTATCGAAGCCGGGCGCCGCCAAAGCGACGTATTAGAGCGATTTCGCGCCCGTAGGGTCCGCTCTGCTGACCAAATGCCCGGCCGTTTTGCAAAGATGGTCCGCAAGAGCGGACCCTACGGGCGCTGGCTGCCGGGCGCGTGTCAACCCAACAGCGCAGCGATCGGCTGTCCCAATCCGTCCTTGGTCACATAGAACGGGCGCTGCTCGCTTTCCACGCCAAACTTGGGCGAGATGCCCAGCGCCTGGTAAATCGTGGCGTGCAGATCGGTCACCGTCACCGGGCCGTCAATCGTCGTGAACGGCGATTCGTCGGACGTGTGGCCATACACCAGGCCCCGTTTCGCTCCGCCGCCGAACAGCAGCACCGAGCCGGCACCCGTGAAATGACGGTGCATGCCGTAGTTCTTCAGCTCGGCCACCACGTCGGGCTGGGCCACCTGGTCGGGCACGCGCTTCTCGATTTTGCCTTCGATCAGCATGCTGCGGCTGAACTCGCTGGCCAACACGATCAGCGTGCGGCCGAGCAAGCCGCGCTCTTCCAGGTCCAACACGAGCTGCGCGACCGGCGCGTCGATTTGCTTCTTCAGATCGGCCAGGCGCGTGTGTCCGTTGTCGTGCGTGTCCCAATTCACAAACGGAATGTATTCTGTCGTGACCTCAATGAACCGCGCGCCCGCTTCGAGCAATCGCCGGGCCAGCAGGCAGCCTTGCCCGAAGCGGCCGGTGTTGTAAACGTCGAACGACGCCTTGGGCTCCAGCGACAGATCGAAGGCCTTGGCCGCCGGCGAATTCAGCAACCGATCGGCATTTTCCAGCGCACGCAGCAGCGACTCTTGCTGATAATCGCTGCCCAAGCGGCCGATCGGGCTGGCCTCGACCAGTTTGCCGTAGGCCCGCTGGCGATTCTGAAAGCGGCCGATCGTCATGCCGGCCGGCGGACGCACGCAGGCCACGGCGTCGCTCGGGTCGGGCACGCGAAACGGTCCGTATTCGCTCCCCAGCACGCCGCCGGTTTGAAACGCCTTGAGCTCTTCGGCTTCGCCGTTATCGTAGCGCTGGCCGATGTCGATATATGCCGGCACCGCCGGATCGCGCGGGCCCAGCGCCTTGGCAATCCAGGCTCCGATGTGCGGCGCCGCCACGGTTTGCGGCGGCTCGTAACCGGTGTGCCAGTGATATTGATGCCGGGAGTGCAAGATCGAACCCAGGTCCGCCGCGATCGCCGTGCGAATCAGCGTGCCGCGATCGATCACGTTGCCGATCCGCTGCAAGTGCTCCGAGAACTGAATCCCGTCCACCTTGGTGGGCAGCGACGCAAAGGTGCTGCACACGTCGGCCGACTTCATGCCGGCCACGAATGGGGTATGCCGCTTGGGGTCGAACGTCTCGGTCGAGGCCATGCCGCCCCCCATCCAAAGCACGATCACATTGTCGGCCGTGGCCTTCGAGCGCGACAGTTCCAGGTCGGCGCCGGCCAACACGCCAGCGCGCCGGCCGCCAGCGCGGACAGCGTGGCGGCGCTGGCCGTCTGCAGGAAATCGCGACGCGTCCACAGCGGCTTCGTTTCATTGCGGGCCATCGAAGACCTCATTTCTCAATCTTGGGTTTCCCCGTTGTTGGTCATTGAAAGGAAGGCGGCTCAATAAATCAATTGAAACTCGGGCAACATCAGCACGGCCCAAAGCAGATCGGCGACGCCCTCGCGGTTGGGCGGCGAGCCCACCAGCGACAGGGCCACTTCGCGCTCGGCTGCGACCGGCAGCCGGGCCAGCGCGGCCAGGTAAATGGCGTCGATCAGCTTGTTGCCGTCGGCGCCGGCGCTCGCCAGCCAGGTGTCGGCTCCCTGCTTGAGCAACCTGTCCAGCACCTCGCCATTGGTCAATTCCAACGCTTGCAGCGTGGTGCCGATCGATTCGCGGCGCGTGACGACTTGCTCCCGATTCGACCGGCCGAGCATGCGGAGCAGCGCGTCGTCGTTGCCCAGCGACGATCGCACGGGCCCGGTGGGCGTCGGCCCCTGGACCAGTTGTTGCAAACGATCGTCCAACTTCAGCCCTTGGTAGGCGGCCCCGGCCTTGGCCAGTTCGGCCGCGTGCTGCCAACCGCTGGTGTCGAACGGTTGACTCGTCCAGGCCGGCTCGGCCCGTTTGGCCCACAGCCACGTGGCATCGCTGCCCAGGGTCCAGGCGACTCGGTCGCCGGCGAAACCGACCGCGAAGAAGATGGCCCCGGCCGGGTTGCCGCCGGCATATTGAACGCCGCGCTTGTTTTCCACGTCGGGCCAGTTCGTGGCCTCGATCGCCAGGACATTTTCGCCCGCCACCAGGAAGGGCGCAAGATCGATCGCCACCGGCTGCTGCCAATTGTCGCTCTGGGCGACTTGCTTGCCGTTGACGTACAGCACAAGCTCGTTATCGCAGGTGAGCAGGGCGGGCGCCCGGGTCGGCTTTTCGGTCAGCTTGAGCACTTTGCGCAGCAGGATGCGGCCGCCCGGGTCGCTGGTCAGCGCGCCGCGTGACTCCAAATCCACTCGGCCTCGACCGGTCCGACAGGCGCCCGCCTGCGACGGCCGGCAACTGGCGTGAGCGTGGCTTGACGGCGGCCGGCCGGGCCTGATCCGTCACGCCCACCAGCCCGCAGGTCGCATCGACGAATTGCTCGGCCGTCATCCGCTTGACCAACGGGCCGGCAAACGGGCCCGGATCCTGTCCCGGCTTGGGCATGCCCACCGCCGCCCGCTGATATGCCTGCGACGTGCAGATCAAGGCCAGCGTGTGTTTGGTGTCGTAGCCGTGATCGACCAGATCGCTGGCCAGCCAATCGAGCAGATCGGCATTCCAGGGAAGTTGATCCAGGTCGTCGACCGGTTCGACGATCCCCCAGCCCAGCATCTGGGCCCACAGCCGGTTGACGATCGTGCGGGCCAAGCGCCCGTTCTCGGGTTTGACCAGGAGGTCGGCCAACTGTTTCATCCGCGCGGCGCGGGTGCGGCGGCGTCGATGGTGCCTAACTCCGGATAGATGAAACCGACTTTGGACATTTGCCCCGTGGGCTTGTCGCAGCGGTGGATTTCCAACGTCTGCTCGGCGAACACGGCCGCCAGCGAGTAGGCTTCGGCCAGCTTCCAGTGGTTGACGAAACTGTCGTGACAGCTTGCGCACTTGAGGTTCGTGCCCAGGAACACCTGCGAAAGGTTCTGGGCGGCCTGCACCGGCGGCGTCTGGCTGGCATTCACCACGCCGCGCCAGACGATGCCCTTGGTGAATCCGGTCGAGCCCGGCACCGGACTGATCAATTGATGCACGAACTGGTCGTAAGGCAGGTTGTCGTACAGGGCCTGGTAGAGCCAGTCGGTGATCGGCTCGCGACCGCCGTCGATGAAGCCGGTGCCGCGATACGCATTGCGCAGCAGATCGTTCCAGAACGTCAGCCAATGATCGGCGTAAGCGCGACGGTCGTCGAGCAAAGCCGTCACCAACTGCGCGCGCTTGTCGGGCCGCGAATCGCTCTCGAACTGGGCCATCTGCGCCACGCTGGGAAGCAAACCCACCAGGTCGAGATAAACCCGGCGGGCAAACTCGCGGTCTGTGACAGGCGGGGCCGACTTAACGCGATGCTCGCGAAGATACGGTTGCAAAACCAGGTCGATCGGGTTGGACAGTGCCGTGCCCGGCGCGGCCGGCGGAACCTGCGGCCGCCGCGGCTCGAGCGCCGCGCGGCGGAAGCCGAAACCAATCTCCGCCGGCCAGACCAGCCCTTGTTCGATCCAAGTCCGCAGCAGCCCGGCTTGAGCGGCAGACAGCCGCGGGCCTTTGGCGGGCATGACACGCTCGGCATCCTGCGACGTGACCAGCTCCACGAGCAAGCTCTCGTCCGGCTTGCCGGCGACGGCCGCCGGGCCGCTTTCGCCGCCTGCGAGCAGGCTCTGCCGGCTTTCCAGCGACAAGCCGCCTTTGTACTTACCGCGGCTGTGGCACTTAAGGCAGTTCTGTTCGAGAATCGGCTGGATCTGGCGGGCAAAATCGATCTTGGCCGGCTCGGCGGCGGCCGCCCCCCTTGTCAGCATCCCGCCGGTCACTGCCCCGCATGCCAACACGCACGTCGCCAACATCCGGCCGGCCGGCGCGGCGGCCCGAGAACCGATCTTGTCGTTTGCAGACAGCATTAGGAATGCCGAAGCGGGGCGAGCGGGCATGGAAAATCGCGCGGGGGGGCAAGGGGAGGCTGTGAGGCATGCAGCGCACGAAGCGTCGCTCACGGCATTATGACCTTGATCGAACTGGCCGCCAAACACTTTTTCGCTCTTCGCCTCTTGGTGACCTGGCAAGCCGTCGAGGCGCCCCGTTCACTGCCCGGCGTCCGTAAATCCCCTTCTTCGTAACTGCGCCGATCCGCGTTTATCGGCGTTCATCCGCGGTTACCTGCCAGGACCCTGGCCGAACGCCCCGCGATAGCCGTCCAGTTCTCGGACGAATGACCCGCAACGCAAGTGCGAACTGCTCTTAGCCGCAGATGAACGCAGATGAACACAGATTTAAGCGGGAAAGGCCGTCGTCTCCGCAGGCTGAGACGTTCAAGTGGCAGCTCGTGCGCGGGCCCCCTCGAACACGTCGATCCACTCCATGAACTTGGCCGTGATCTGCGCCACGGCCGCCTCGCGGGCGATCCGCTTGGCCCGCAGGTCGACGATCGATTTCAAGAACGTCGACCGGCCCACGGCAAAGCCGATGAAACCGGGCACCCCGGCCGCCACTGCGCAGCCACTCGACCACGCGTTTTTCGTCCTCGCCCCGCCCCAGCACGATGCAGCCCACGTGCTGCCGGCCGGCGCCGCGCCGAGCCACCGCGACCAGCTGCTCGCAATCGGCGCGGCGGTCGAGCCCCTCGATCTTCCAGACGTCGGGCTCGACGCCCCCGTCTTGCAACTGGTGTATCGCGCGGACCATCAATGCCGGACGCAGTTCCAGATCGTAGGCGTGCTTGTCCCCCTTGACCTGCTTGAGCTGGGCCTCCTCGGCCGGCACCAGCAGCTCGAACATGAACAACCGGCCGTGGGCGTGCAAATAGTCGCTCAGCCGCTTCAGCCGCTCGGTCTGACGCCGGTTGAGCGCCGCGTCGCCGTCGGGGTTCTGGCGGACCAGCACCTTGGTGAACGTGGGGTCGAACTCTTCGATCTTGCGGGCAAAATCGTCGCCGTTTTCAAAGTCGAACTCGTGCTGCCCGCTTTTCTCGGTGGGCAGACAAAACGTATAGCCCGAGCGATGCGCGTCGCGCAGAATCTCGGCCCCGAATTCCTCGTCGACCAGGATGCCGGTGCGATCCTGCCGGGCGCCGGCGGCCAGCGCCTGCTTGTAGCCCTCGTAGATCACTTGTTTGCTGGCCGCGACAACGGCGATCTGCTCCGGGCCCATCGGCTCGTGAAAGCCAAACACCTCTTCGCCGTAGGAATGCCGGTGATCGAACGGCAGGATATACAGCGGCTTGTCGTAACCGGTGGTCATCGAGAAGACTCCTTCAATTGGCGATAGCGGCGAATGAGCGTGTTGGTGGAACTGTCGTGCTCAAGCGGCGGCGGGTCGCTGGGCCTGGAGTTCGGGCACGATCCGCTGGGCCAGCACTTTGCCAAGCTCCACGCCCCATTGATCGAACGAGTTGATGTGCCAGATCGTGCCCTGCACGAACACCTTGTGCTCGTAGAGGGCGACCAGCTTGCCCAGCGCGGCGGGCGTGAGCCGCTCGACGAGCAGCGTGTTCGTCGGATGGTTGCCCTCGAACACCCGATGCGGCACCTGGTAGTCGGGAATTTTGTCCGCCCGGACTTCGGCCTCGGTCTTGCCGAAGGCCAAGGCTTCGGTCTGGGCGAAAAAATTGGCCATCAGCAGATCGTGGTGCGGCGGCAGCGGATTGAGCGACTGGCAAAAGCCGATGAAGTCGCAGGGAATCAGCTTCGTGCCCTGGTGGATCAGTTGATAGTAGGCGTGCTGTCCGTTGGTGCCGGGCGTGCCCCAAACGATCGGCCCGGTCTGATACTCGACGCGGTTGCCGTCCAGGTCGACGTGCTTGCCGTTGCTTTCCATGTCGAGCTGTTGCAAGTAGGCGCTGAAGCGGCCCAGGTAATGGTCGTAGGGCAGGATGGCCAGCGTCTGGGCGGCGAAGAAATTGTCGTACCAGACGCCCAACAGCGCCAGCAGCACGGGCAGATTGCGGGCAAACGGCGCGGTGCGAAAATGTTCGTCCATGGCGTGAAAGCCGGCCAGCATGTCGCGGAAATTCTCCGGGCCGATGGCCAGCATCAGCGACAGTCCGATGGCCGAATCGTACGAGTACCGGCCGCCGACCCAGTCCCAAAACTGGAACATGTTGGCCGTGTCGATGCCGAACTTGCTGACTTCGGCCGCGTTGGTCGAAACGGCGACAAAATGTTTGGCCACGGCCCGCTCGTCGCCCAGCGATTTCAAACACCAGGCCCGGGCCGAGTGGGCATTAGTCAGGGTTTCGAGCGTGGTGAACGTCTTCGACGAGATGATGAAGAGCGTTTCGGCGGCGTCCAAGCCGTGCAGGGCCTCGGCCAGGTCGGTGCCGTCGATGTTCGAAACGAAGCGAAACTGGATTTCTCGCGTGCTGTAATGCTTGAGCGCCTCGTAGGCCATCACCGGCCCCAGGTCCGAGCCGCCGATGCCGATGTTGACCACGTTGCGGATCCGCTTGCCCGTGTGCCCCAGCCACGCGCCGCTACGCACGCGTTGGCAGAAGGCGGCCATCTGGTCGAGCACGGCATGCACTTCGGGCACGACATTCAGGCCGTCGACCAGGATCGACGCGCCGCGGGCGCCCGCAGGGCCACATGCAGCACGGCGCGGCGTTCGGTGACGTTGATCTTGTCGCCGCGGAACATGGCGTCGATCCGGGCCCGCAGACCCGACTGTTCGGCCAGTTCGAGCAGCAGGCCCAGGGTTTCGGCCGTGATGCGGTTCTTGGAGTAATCCAGGTAGATGCCCAGGGCCTCGACCGTGAAACGCTCGCCGCGTTTGGGGTCGTTGGCGAACAGTTGCCGCAGGTGCAGACCGCGGACCTGCTGGTAATGGGCTGAAAGCGCCTGCCAGGCCGGCCGCTCGGTCAGCGGCGGGTTGCCTTGCTCTTTGGACATTGGTTTCCTTTCCTCGGGCTTGCGGACAAATGCCGCAGTGGCTGGGTCCGCTCGGCGGACCATGCTTGCATTTGCCAATCCGCCCGGTATTCCCGTCCGCCCGGTATTACCGTTGTCGGCTCCGACCGGCCTTCTCGTAGTAGGGTCCGCTCGGCGGACCATCTTTGTCAATCCGCCCGGCGTCCTCGTAGTAGGGTCCGCTCGGCGGACCATCGTTGTATTTGTCAATCCGCCCGGCATTCGGTCCGCACAGCGGACCCTACGAACTAGCGAAAATCGTGCTTCGTCCGTGCGAAAATGATCAGCGATTCGAAGGCACGGCTCAGATCCGAAGCGCGACCCGTGCTGCCCGGATGCGATTGGTCGGCCTGCTCCCACATTCGAAAGCCACCTTTGAAGGCGTTGGCATTGTCGCCCAACCGGCACCCAGGCGGAAGCTGTTCAAGCTGTTTGGAGTTTCCGCCGCCCAGCACGACATAGTCCGGTTCGAGCGCATCGCGCAGCCGGGCCACGACATCTTCAACGCGCTTTTGCCACTTGTGCCTGCCGAGCCGCAGCAAGCCGCGCTCGCCCACGTAGTCTTCGTAGGTCCGTTTGCGGTAGGGCAAGTGCCCCAGCTCCATCGGCTCGACGATCCCGTCGACGATCATGGCGGTACCCAGGCCGGTTCCCAGGCCCAGAAACAGCATCCGCCCACCCTCGTAACTGCCGATGGCTTGCATCGCCGCGTCGTTGATCACTTTGACTGAATGGCCGAAAGCCGCGTCGAAATCGAATCCGACCCAGCCGGAAGCCAGGTTCTTGGGTTCGGCCATCGGTTTGCCCTGCAAGACCGGTCCCGGATAACCCACCGAAACCACGTCGTACGGCCAGCCGTCGGCCGTCAATTTCACGCCGGCGACCATTTGGGCCGGAGTCATGGACGCGCCGAGGGAAACTTCGCCGCACGGACTGGCCGCTGGCCAGGATTTTGACATTCGTGCCACCGATATCCACGACTAGGACTTTCATTTGCTGTCTTTCGCTCGCTTCAAGGGAGGAATGCCCGAGGGAGAAAACCGCGCCGCCGGGCCGCAATAGTTTAGCATCCCCGGCGGCCGCCAAAGCGCGTTGTACCGAGGAACGCCGGGTCCGGCAAGGGGCGGCGGCAAAGTCCCAAGCCGCCGGAAATCGCGCTGCCAGACCGCCTGTCCATGGCCCGGCCAGTGAACTAAGATCAACGCTGGACCGCCACTTTCCAAGTTCCACGCGCCTGACCGACTTGCCGGACAATACCGCAGGGCGCGCAAATCGTTCCGGCACCCTCTGAGACATCGCGCATGACCGATGTGACCGCAACGGCGAAAAAGATCATCGCCAACGTCGAAACCGTGGTCGTCGGCAAGCGGCAACAGATCGTGCTCGCGCTGGTCACCTGGTTTTGCGAAGGGCATCTGCTGCTCGAGGACGTGCCCGGCGTGGCCAAGACCGTGCTGGCCCGGGCGCTGGCCGCCAGCGTCGGCTGCGGCTTCAAACGCATCCAGTGTACGCCCGACCTGTTGCCCACCGACGTGACCGGCGCGTCGATCTTCAATCCCAAGACGACGGAATTCGAGTTCCGCCCGGGCCCGATTTTTGCCCAGATCGTGCTGGCCGACGAGATCAACCGGGCCACGCCGCGCACTCAGTCGGCGCTGCTCGAGGCCATGGCCGAGTCGCGCGTCACGGTCGACGGCACGACCTACACGCTCAAGCCGCCGTTCCTGGTTATCGGCACGCAAAATCCGATCGACCACGAAGGCACGTTTCCGCTGCCCGAGGCCCAACTCGACCGCTTTCTGATGCGTTTCAGCCTGGGCTACCCCAGCCTGGAGCACGAACTGAAAATGCTGGAAATACTCGAGCAGGAGCACCCCCTCAATAAGCTCACGGCCGTCGTCACCGCCGCCGACCTGGTGGCCTGCCAGCGGGCCGTGCGCTCCGTCCACGTCGACGAAAAGATCCGCCGCTACCTGATGGAAATCATCACCAAGACCCGCGAGCATGAGGACCTGGCACTGGGGGCCAGCCCGCGGGCGTCGATCGCACTGTTCCGCACATCACAGGCTATGGCCGCCATCTTGGGCCGCGACTTCGTCCAGCCCGACGACGTCAAACGAGTGGTCGCCAACGTGCTGGGCCATCGCTTGATCGTCCGGCCCGAGAGCCGGCTGCGCAAAGTGACAACCGCCGACGTCGTGCAGGAGGTGCTGGGAGACGTGCCGCACACCGACCAGCGAAGAAGCATCGGCCTGGCCATGAAATGGATTCTTTGGGCCGGCGGCCTGCTGGCCGTTTCGCTCCTCTTCGGCTTCGGGCTGTTCGCTTACGCGATGTACGCCCTGCTGGCGGCGATGCTCGTCAGCCGCCTGCTGACCCGGAGCTGGACCGAGAATTTGTCCGCCCTGCGCGAGTGCAACCGCACCACCGCCAACGTCGGCGACACGGTGGCCGTGGTCATCACGGTCCGCAATTCCGGCTGGCTGCCCGTGGCCTGGGTGCTGCTCGAGGATGTGCTGCCCCGCCGGGCCCTAATGTTCGAGCCGCCCAATCTGCGGATCCTGGGCCGCCGCGAGCAGCTCGTCAGCCTGGCCAGCCGCGGCCGCAGCAGCATGCTGTATCAGCTCGAGTGCAATCGCCGCGGCTTCTACCAGATCGGCCCGCTGGTCATGGAAACGGGCGACCTGTTCGGCCTGCACCGTCGCTTTCAGGTGGCCAGCCAGCCGCACTTCCTCATGGTTTATCCCCAGGTGGTGCAATTGAACGGCTTTGAAATCGCCTCGCGCCGGCCGCTGGGCGAGATCCGCATGACCCATCGACTGTTCGAAGATCCCACCCGCATCGCCGGCGTCCGGCGGTACGAAGCGGGCGATCCGCTGAACCGCGTCCACTGGCGGGCGACCGCCCGCACCGGGCAGTTGCACAGCAAAGTCTACGAGCCCTCGAGTATCGCTGGCGTGACGATCGTGCTCGACTTCCACTTGTCCGCGCACGATCCGAAACACGAACCCTACCGTTCGGAGCTGGCCATCACGGCCGCCGCCTCGCTGGCCAATGCGGTGTATGAGATGGGTCAGCAAGTCGGGCTGGCCAGCAATTGCCGCGACGCGGCCGACCGCATCCGCACCGAAGGCTGGGACTATAACCAGCGCAGCCGCTCGGCCGCCCGCCGCGTGGCTAGCATGTTGGAAACCAGCCAGCGATTGCGGCCCGTCGTCATCGAGACCCGCCAAGGCAGCGAGCAATTGCTGCGGATCCTGGAAACTTTGGCCCGGGCTGAGCTGACCGACGGCCTGTCTTTCGCCCAACTGCTGATGGATCCCTCCTGCCGGCTCAAGCACGACGCCACGGTCGTGGCGATCTTGACCCGGGTCGACGAGGCGTCGGCCATCGCGCTGGGCAACCTGCGCCGCCGCGGCTATGCGGTTTCGGTGATCTTGAACCTGTATGATGGATGGGACTTCGGCGAAGCGGCCGGCGCCCTGGCCGCCCAGGGCATTTCGGCCCACCATCTGAAGGACGAATCGACCATCGCCTCGATCTGTCGCGAGTATCTGTACTGATCGCCGGTGACCAGCGATGAGCAACCACCGACTTCATCCCACGCTGGCCGACTACGTGGCCATTGCCATCAATCCGGTGCTGGTCATGGGGCTGGTCGGCAGCCTGATTTATTTCCTGCTGGAAGTGCTCTACCAGGGCAACTATCCGGACCGGCTGCAGTTCTGCCTCTCGATGTTCATCATCGGCACCGTGCTCATCTCGCGGATCGCGATGGAGGACGGCTTCGAGCATGCCGCCCCGTTCGGAGCGGCCTTGGCGGTGGTCGTCGCGCTGGCGCTGAACCGCTTTGTCGAATACGGCGACGGTGCGCTCGCGCATTTCGGCTGGGCCATCAATTGGGGCTTGATGGCCCTCACCTGGTGGTGCGCCCACCAACTCACTTGGGATTGCACCGTCCTCGACGAAACCGACGAGCCGGAGAGCCAGGGCCTGCTGGAAACCGTGGGCATCGATAAAGCCACCGCCGCGCAGCCCGCGGTTAGTGACCCGCAGCCCGCCGGCGAGAACCGGGCCTCGGACGAATCGACGGGCCGCCGCGCCCGCGTGCTCGCCGGCTGGGAGCAAGTGCTCGGGCGCAAGGGCCGGCCCCACGCGCCCGGCGTGTGGGTGGTCTACTTCTCGCTGGCTTCGCTGCCCATCTTTGGCATCGGCCAGCTTTGCATTCCGGCCAGCCAGACCGCCAGCCGGCGGTACGTGTTCGGCTTGCTGTGCGTGTATGTGGCCTGCGGGTTGGGATTGCTGCTGACCACCAGCTTTCTGGCTCTGCGCCGCTATCTGCGCCGCCGCCGGCTGGAGATGCCGCCGATCATGGCCGGCACCTGGCTGCTGACCGGCGGCATTTTGATCGTCGTCCTGCTGCTTGTTGTTGCCCTGTTGCCGCGACCCAATCCGGAATACGCGATCTCCGAGCTGCCGCTGAAGTTCTCGTCGCGCCAGCAAAGCTCGTCCAAGCTGGCCGTGGGCGAAGAGGGCACCAGCGACAAGCAAGCCGCCAGTGGTGCCGGAGTGGATCACGCGCGCGACCCGGCCGCGCCGAACGATCCGCCGGACGGCGCCGGCAAGCAAGCCTCGCCGGATGGGCGTGGTTCGACGGCCGCCGGCGAGAAAAGCGACTCGCCCGGCTCCGGCAGCAAGGGATCGGAGAAAGGCGACCGATCGCAAGCCGGCAATGCGGGGGATAAGACCCAAGCCGGACAATCGCAGCCACAGCCGAATGCGGCCCAGTCGGATGCGTCGACGCAGACCGATTCACCGGCGAAACAAAACGCCGCCGCCAAATCGCCTGACCAGGCAAGCCAACAAAACGGGGCGAAGCCGCCGCCCAACTCGCAGCCGTCAAGTAGAACCCCGCCCGACCCAGCCGGCGGCGCTCCGGCGGTGTCCAGCGTGGCTTCTGCCGTCGCCGGATTTCTGGCGGCGACGTTCAAATGGCTTTTCTATGCGGCCGTGATCGCCGCAATCGCCTGGTTTGGCTGGCAATCGCGGGAAAAACTGCTGGCGATCCTGCAAGATTGGCTCGCCGCCTGGCGCGAGTTTTGGGGTCAGCTCTGGGGCCGATCGAAACTGGCCGCCGATGGCTCGCCGCTTGCGGCAGCAGCGGAGACAAAACGCCGGCTGGGCTTCGTTGATTACGTCGATCCGTTTCTGGCCGGCTCGGCCCGGCAGCATTCGCCGGACGAACTGGTCAAATACACGTTCGCCGCGCTCGAGGCCTGGGGTCGCGATCACGGCTGCGAGCGTCCGCCCGACGCCACGCCGCACGAGTTCGCCCGCCAGGTCGGCAGCCAATTCCAGAGCGTGGCGGCCGGCGCAGGTCGCTGGCCGATCTGTATTGCCGCGCGATGTTCTCCGCGGCCGCGCTGCCGGCGGACAATTTGGATCCGGTTCGCCGGCTCTGGCAAACCCTGCGCTCGGTCGATGCGCAGTTGGCCAGCGAACAGATCCGCAATTCAACCCCTCTCCCTGCAGGGAGAGGGTAGGGTGAGGGTCGGTGCCACGCGGAGGTTATCGTCGATCGCGCCGGCATAGAGCGCACCGGCGGCATTGCCGTCCAAACATTGGACCGCCAAACCGCAATGGAAGCAGAACCCCGCAACAACCGCAGATGAACGCAGATGAAAGCGGATTACGACGAGTGATTGACAAGGATCGCTACGCGTTTCGAGATTCTGCTCACTCGCCCGATGCCAATCCCGCCGCGGCCCGGTCGGCCAGCACCGTGGCTTGCTCGCGGCTGATCCGCCCGGCCGGAATCGTCGTGTCGCCGCTGCGCAGCCGAGCGAGCATTTCGACTTTCGATCCGCCGGTCACCAGCCACAGGATCGACCGCGCGCGATCGAGCACCGGATACGTCAGCGTCATCCGCCGCCGGCCTTGATAAACGCCGGTGATCGCCACGTCGGCCGCCGTTACCTCCAGCACCGGATCGCCCGGCACCAGCGACGCGGTATGCCCGTCCGGGCCGAGCCCCAAATGCGCCAGGTCGAGCACCGGCGGCGAGCCGGCCAGCGACTCGAGCAGCTGCGCATACTTGCCCGCGGCAATGTCGAGATCGGGCTCATTGACCGGCATGGCGTGGATCTGCTCGGGCCGCAACGGCGCGTGGCTCAGCAGGCTTTCGCGCAAATGCGTGAGATTGCGGTCCGGATCGCCGGCCGGAGCTACCCGCTCGTCGACCTGCATGACATGCACTCCGTCCCAGGGCAGCGTTTCGTCGGCCAGCGCCCTCAGCATTTGCCAGGGCGTGCTGCCGCCGCTCACAGCCATGACGAACCGGCCGCGCTCGGCCACCGCCGCGCGGGCTGCTTGGGCAACCAGTCCAGCGGCTTGCCGGGCTACAGATGCGGCATCGGGCAGAATTTCGAGTTTCATCCGGAACCTGTCTGAAAAGCGGTCGGCGAACAAGAAGATTAACCGCAAAGCGGCAAAGACGCAAAGAGGAACGAACAAGGCAGAGCAACCACAGAGGCTCAGAGACACGGAGAGGAAAGAAGGACTGAGGAAAGAAGGACAGCCGAATGGAAGGAATTATGGCCGCTCCGCTCGTTCCATACACCGGATGTCATTAGCCAGCGCCACTTTTTGTGAGGAAGTCTATCGCGCCAGTATCGTCGTGTCCTTTGCTGCCGATCGCTCTTCGTATCTGCGAAAATCCGCGTTCATCTGCGGTTACCTGCCGGCCCGGCCTGCGAACGAGCCCATAGCGGTCCGGAAATTGGACGATCGAGTCGCGCTGGAAGGCGAAATCAGCCAATCACCGCAGATGAACGCCGATAGGCGCGGATAAGCGCAGATCCGAGATTCGAGAAACGAGGAACCGACGGTCGAAAGAATGCATCAGCGGCCGGAATCGCGCGGCTCAGGGCTGGGCGCCGGCGCCGCTCACGGCGTCCAGGGCGTCGTGAATCCGGACGACCAGATCCGGCGGCAGCCGGCCGTAGCGCAGTTGGCCGGCCGATTGCTGACCCTCTCCGGTGGCCCAGCGCAAGAACTTCACCAGTTCCAGCCCTTTGCCGGGCGGTTGATCCAGATAGAGCAGCGCCCAGGCCGTGCCGACAATCGGATACGACGCCTGGCCCGGGGCATCGGTCAGCGAGTAGCGCAAGTCGTCGGGGATCGATCGCAACGAGGCCGCGGCCGCCGCCGTGATCCCTTCCACCGACGGCTTGACGAATACGCCGGCCTGATTCTTGATCAAGCCCACCGGCAAACCGTTGGCCAGCGCGAAGCTCAACTCGACGTAGCCGATCGCACCGGGCGTGCGGCTGACCTTGTCGGCCACGCCGTCGTTCTTTTCGGCCGCCACGCCAACCGGCCACGGGACCGTCGTGCCGCTGCCGACCTCGCGCTTCCAGGCGCTGCTGGCCTTGCTCAGGTAATCGGTCCAGATCGAGGTCGTGCCGCTCCCCTCTTTGCGATAGACGACCTCAATCTCCAGGTCCGGCAGCGTCTGGCCCGGATTGTTCACGGCGATGGCCGGGTCGTTCCAGTTCGAGATCCGGCCCAAGTAGATGTTCGCCAGCAGCGGACCGGTGAAATGCAGGCCGACGCTCTGGCCCGACTCGTCCGGCACGTTGTACGTGGGAACCACGGCTCCCATGACCAGGGGAATGTGGATCAGCGGCCCGCCGGCGTCGGTGAGTTGCTTGTCGGAAAGGAACGCGTCGCTACAGCCAAAATCGAGAAACTTGGACGTCACGCCTTCAATGCCTTTGCTCGATCCGACGGCCGTGTACTCGATGCGGACGCCGGTTTGCTGCTCGTAGATCCGCGTCCACTCGTCCATGATCGGCCGCACGAACGTCGAGCCCCCGCCGCGCAGGGTTACGCCGCGCGGGGCCAAACCGCCGGCTGCCCGAGCGGCAGCCGCGGCGTCCGCTGCCGCCAGAGCGCCCGAATCGGCATTCAGACCGGCCGGCGGCGGCAGAACTCCCGGCGGTGTGGCGATCGTGCCGGGCCCTCCTGGCCGCGTGGCCAGCCAGATCGCCACCGCCACGATCCCGACCAGCGCCGCGCCCGCGGCCAGCAGCCCGACAGATCGGCGGCGCCGGCCGACGGGCACGGCAGCCGCCGGCTGCAAGGGTGCATGCTGCGGCGACTGCACGGCAACAGTCACCAGCGTGGCTTGCGTCGGGTCCGGCATTTCGTCGCCGGCCAGTGCGACTCCCGATGACAACCGGCAGGAAAGCACCCTGGCGTCGGAGCCCGTCGGCCGGCCGCGGAGCGAATTGGTCGACACATCGGCCGGGTCTCCAGACGGCGTCGAGGCCGCGTCGGGCAAGCGCGATCGGGCGGATGCCGGCGCGCGAACCGCGCCAGGGCTTGTCGACATCGGGCCGCACAGCCCCAGCCGGAACATCGCCGGCGTGATCCCAGGCATTTCTTCGGCCGCCGGCGGCGCAATCGGCAGCGCGGTCCACGGCCCTAGCGCCTCGGCCACTTCCGCCGGCGTCTGGAAGCGGTCGGCCGGCTTCTTCCGCATCATCCGCTCGACGATCGCCGCCAGCGCCGCCGGCACTTCCGGGCGCAGACTGCAGATCGCGTCGGGCTCGCGCGCCTGGTGCGACAGCAGCTTTTGGATCAGCGAGCCCTCGGGAACCGCCAGCTTGCGCAGCAGCAGAAAGTAGAACGTGCAGCCCAGGCTGTAAATGTCGGCGCGAATGTCGGCGCTGCTCGACTCGAGCGCCTGTTCCGGGGCGATGAAGTCGGCGGTGCCCATGACTGCCTCGGCGTCGAGGTTGGCCGTCAGGTTGCCGTTCTTGCCGGTATCGAAAAATCGTGCCAGTCCCAGATCGAGCAGCTTGACCGTTCCCGAGCGGTCCACCATCAGATTGCTGGGCTTGACGTCGCGATGCACCAGGCCGGCTTCGTGCGCGTGCTGCAATCCCAAGGCCGCCTGCCGAATGTAATCGGCCGCCCGATCGATCGCCAACGGCCCGTGTGCCGTGACCAGATCGTGCAGCGTGGTTCCGTCGACATATTCCATCACCAGGTAGGGGCCCCGCGAGGAACGGTCGACATCGAAGATCCGCGCGATATGGACGTGATCCATCGCCGCGCTGGCCCGGGCTTCGCGCAGAAACCGCTCGACCGTGCCGGGCAACTTGGCCAATGTCGGACTCATCAGCTTTACGGCCACCAGCCGCTGCAGCATCAGATGCTCGCAGAGCACCACGGTGCCCATGCCGCCGGTGCCCAGCAGGTGCAGGATCTTGTATTTGTCGTCGACAAAAAAACCCCGCCAACGGCCGCGCAACAGCTCGCGCGATTGGAAGGGCGTGAGCAATCCGTCGTCGACCAGCCGCCGCGCCAGGTCGTCCGGCCGCGAGCCGGCCGAATCCGCGGATTGCGACTCCTCTTGATACGCCTCGACAACCGCGGCAGCCACCAGGCCGCTGCGACCCACCAGATCGAGAAACTCGTCGTGTTTCACGGTTTGCGTCATTTGCCCTGCTTTTTGGCCCATGCATCGGCCGTCCGACCTCGGGTGCATGCCGCAGCCGATCTCGCCCCGCGGGCAGCCACTAGCGCCTCGAACCGGGCGAACCGCATTCCCAATGCGCAAGTTTGATCGCTGCGCATTCTGGCGAATGATTGTTAGGCTCGACTTAGGGTTTGGTTAGGAGGCGGCGACGGTTCGGGTTCGGGCCGGTATTCGCCCGCAGCAAATCCGCACCGCCGCAACTCCTGCGCAAGGCGCCTGGCCCGGATTATTCATCCGGTCTGTAGGAGGCGACTGGTGATCGCCGACTGCCTCAAGCTAATGCAACGATTTGGCGATCGGAGTCGCCTCCTACATTATGATTTGGGCGAAATCGTCCCAACGCTCAGGTGTCGTGCGATTCTCGGTGAAGCTGACAGTCACCCTGAATAATCCGGGCTGGCGTTTGTCGCCCCGACGAGCCTGAGAAGATGATTCTCCGCTCGGCAAATGTTCTTTGACCGCGGGAATCAGCCGGCCTTGGCTCTACCGTAGCTGGCGACGGCCGATCGGCCGGTCTTGCGCTACGTCCAGTCCGCTTTCCGTCGGCCTTGCGACGGCGCTGGCGAGGTTGAATCTGGGCCGACCGGCGGTTCCCAGTGGATCTCGCAATTCGGTAGGGCGCGTCGCAATCGTTCCACGCCAGCCAGTGTGGCTCGCGTGCGGCGGAGCGCAAGCCAGTGCAGATTCGCCAGCGACTCCAGCGAGACGAGCCCATCGTCGGTGATCTGGCGGCTCGCCAGGTCGAGTCGGCGCAATTTCGTCAGCTTTGCCATCCGCTTCAGGCCCTGGTCGGTGATGCGGTCGGAATCCAGCAGCAGCCACTCGATACGCTGAAGTTTTGCCAGATGCACGAGCGTTTCGTCGCCCACCAACCGGCTGTCGCACTCGACCAACGTGACATCGGCAAAGAAATCCTCTCCGAGCAGGCTCACGAGCCAGGCCGGCGCCGGTTCCAGCACCTCCCAACGCAAATAACCGCCCAGCCGCTGAATCTCCGCAGCCACACTGCGCTGGACTCGCACGTCGGCCGCGCGTCGCTCTGCCACTCCCACGGCGGCGGCTGCCGCCGCGATCAAAAGCATGAGCGAGGCGCAGGCTGAAACGCAGCCGGCGGCGAACCTTCTGTACAAGTTGGCCTTTCATCTTGGCCGGTCCGATCAGGGGTGACGCTGGGGGGCCTGCAATCGCTCAAGATCCATTGTACTCGGCGAGATCCGTGGCAATTTCTTGCGGAAAAGTAACGCAAGCGGCGCAGATGCGAAATTGACACGCGAGCCTGGCCGCAACGATAATGAAGGTATTGACTTAACGGCTTGTCGGTTCGAGGGCCAGACAGCTCCTCGCCGGCGGTGTGGTTTCCTGCGGAGCGCTTCCGAGGCACACTCCATGATCCCTGGGCGGAAGATGGCTCGATTTGCGGCGCTCGCGACGCTCTGTGGCATGTTCCCTGCGCCGGCGCAGGCCCGCAATTACGGAAATCACAACAACTACAACGCCGCCGCCCGGCAGCGGATGATCCAGGCCGCGCAGGCCAATCTGGCGGTCGCACGCAGAGCGCAGGCCATGGCCCAAGTTCAAATGAACGAGGCCCAGGGCAAGATCGACAGCAGCAACGAGCGGATCCGCGACGCCAAGAGCTCGATGGATCAGGCCAAGGGGGACGAGCACAATTCCCATCTGTCGCTCGGCGAGATCCAGTCCCGGCTGATCGAGGAGACCGGTTCCGATTCGGAAATCAGCAAGGCCCATGCTTCGTTGATCGCGGCCCTGGACGAACACGAACAGGCGCACAAGCGCGTCTTGGAATTCGGACGAGTACAAGTCCAAGGTGGCTGAGCTGACCGATCCGAGCGAGCGGCTGAAGAAGCTGCCCGAGGTCCGCGACGATGTGTTCCGGCACGACGACGATTATCAAAACAAGCTCGAGCGGCTGAAGCTGGAGAAATTCAAGTTCGGCCAGTTGCGCACCGAGATGGTCCGCAACAGTTCGGAATGGATGGCGATGTCCGAGCAGGTTCGCGAGGCGCTCGAAGTCGCAGAACCACGCCGAGATCGAAGCCACCAACGGCGGCTCGGCCAAGATGCGGGCCAAGTACCGTCTGCGCGACGCACAGGAGGTTTACGCCGCGGCGTCGATCACGATTGCCCAGTGCGAAAACATCTTGCGCCGTCTGGGCGTCAAGCCGCCCCCGCCGCCCCCCTCGCTGCCCTCGGCCAGCGGGTCGTAGGGTGGCTGCCTGCCGGTGAATTGCTGGCGGTTTGCAGTGCCCAAGCAGGCCGTGAGGTATATCCCCAATGGCACTAACTTACCTCGCAATGGACCAGCGTCTGGCCGGCGGGTGATTATTGTGGTGGTCGCGCTTAGGGCCGGTCAGCCTGAGAAGGGGAGTGCGCTTTGGAGTTGCCAGGAACCGCATGGAATCGTTGAGCGGATCTGTAAAATTCCCCTTCGGGGAAAATTCGCCGCATGTCAGCCAGTTCCGCGTCTGTCACATCTCGGTAAAGGAAGAATAGGTAGTTTGGTTCATCACCAAGCAACCTGCGAATCAACGGCAGGCGATTCTCCGCCCCCGGAATTAGCCTCAGGCATTTGTCGCTGTTCGCATTAAGCCAACGCTGCGCTAGCCTCCGCTCTCGGACGACCTGCCAGTTCCATCCGAGGCAGCCTAGTCCGCATCCCAACACCGTCACCACCACGCACAGCGTCCGCAAGCTAAAAGACCAGCCGCGGCGGGGAGCGGTCATGGTTTGCCAGCATTTCGTGGAACGAGCGAGCCGACGACTCCTATAGTGGACGCTATGAGTCCCGCAAGAAGGAACGGCCAGCACTTCGCGGCGACCGCCAGCGAGCCTGTCGCCGAGCCTGCCGCAAAGACCATTGCGACCGCCAAATCGGCCAATGCAATCCCGGCGACCACGAGGCAAGTGAAAATTCGCTTCGCCCTCATACCCCTAGTCTATACACGCGCAAGCATAGAGGGCAGCCTACGCCTCAGCGGCCAGCAATTCATCGCCGCCACCGCGACCGATTCCGTGGCGAGTCCGACCGCCAGCAGAAGCGCGGCGAGCAAGGTCAGGAAAGTTACCCAGTCCGCAATTCGATCCGAGCGGCCGGGTTTGCCCACCGCGCACAAGAAGGCCCTCGGTTTGACGCGAGGGCCGGGGTCGCGCAAGTCGACTCAGGCTTTGCGGCGACGACGGGCAGCAAAAATCAGGCCCAGGGTGCCGAAGCCGCAGAGGATGAAGGCGGACGGCTCAGGCGTGGTGGTGCTCACCACAACGGCGTTGAAAAATGGGCCGAAGTGACCACTCTGCGCTCCCGTATTCGATCGTGATCGTGCCGGAAGCGTTGGATGTTACCGTGTCGTGAATATCGTAGATGCCGTTCGAGGGACTACCGACAGTTCCGTACGTGACGGTATCCGCTGGCGCGTTGCCGTTGTATCCCACCGTGTTGGTGCGTCCATCATAACCGATGAGTGAATTGATGCTGTCGACGCGGTAGGCGGTGTTGTCCGCAAGGCCGGAAATAGTGAGAGTCAATGTGGTTACACTGCCATTGTAAATCAACCCGGCGTTCATCAAGCTCAGCAGGTTGTTGTCTTGCGTGGTTGGCGTAACGTTCGTAAAGCCCGCGTTGACTGACGTGTCAGGGCTATTGGCGCTGAATCGGCCTGCGCTGTAAGTAAAATTCGGGTTGGCTGTGAAGGTCACGCCCTGAAATGTCTGCGAGTCGGCCGGACTTCCCGGTGCGTAAAACGCCCCGACCACATTGGCCGGATTCAAGGTAAGTCCCCCGCTCGGATCGCCACCCGTCAAAAGAATCACTGAGGCAAAGCTCGTACCGGCAAGCAACAGGCTAAGGCTGAACGCCGGAAGCGATATCGTCACCAGGGTGCGGCAATTGAAAGTTCGTTGCATGACCGGGAACCTCCGTAACGCGGTTAGGTCGGGAAGGAAAAGGTGGCAGCAGCCGACGTCCACAGTCGCTGCCGTCCATCATGCCATCAATTGTACCGCGGAAATCACTTGCCGCGAGCTGCCCGCACTGCGGATGCCCCAGAGCTGGCCTGGAAACGCGCCTGGAAAAACGCCGCTCGTTCGACGATCGTTTCGACAGTGCCGCGTCGGTCACCAGGAGGCGTTGGCCGGGCGAAGCGGCGAAGCGAAAAACAACCCGGGCGCGCGTGCAAGGCCGATCGAGCGCGGAGCGAATTCACCCTGGCCAAAGCCGAACACTGGCGAGGCGGCTGCGAGTAGTGCGCGACGAATCCCGTCGGCTTGTTCTTGGGCCGGCGCGAAGGCCGTCCGTTTTTCCCGTCTGATCTGCCTCTCATCTGCGTTCATCTGCGCGGATCCGCGTTCATCTGCGACTATCTGGGGTCTTCGTTTCAAGCCAGTTTTTCCAGTCCAATCGTTTGGATGACCGCGTCGACGCTTCCGTCGATGCCGGCCGGTCAACGCAGAGGAACGCGGATCAGCGCATAGCAACGACGGCCAGCCACGATTTTCAGTCCGTGTGTTTTCATCCTGCATCGCTCAGGCACCAAGAAAAGGTGATTCGCGGCGCGGACTTTCCTAGAATGCAACTGGCACGCCTGGGAACCCTGGTGCGACAATGTGCAGCCAATTCAAAGGAAACGAGGCACAATCAATGAGAGCTTTTCGCGGCTGGGTGAGCGTGTTGTCATGCCTTGGCGGTTTGGCATGTCTGTGCGAGATCGGCAATGCCCAGGATGCACCGGGCGAAAAGGGCCCGTGGACGGTCATTTCCGACTCGCTGGTCAGCTCGACGCCGCTGCCTGCAGATTTCAACGGACTGCCCGGCAAGACCCTGAAGACGACGGGCGTCGCGGTGGACAGGACGACGGGCGACATCATCGTGGTCCTGTTTCGCAGCCAGATCTTTCGCAGTTCCGATCAAGGCCAGACGTTCGAGCGGATCGATGGCGGCAAAGTAACCGGAATCTGCCAGACGGGCTGGTCCATCAACATCGATCCCGACAATGGCAAGCGCCTGGCGTGCTTCCTGATCTACGGCACGGGCGGCCTGACTCTGGATGGCGGCAAAACCTGGACGCAATTCCCCGGAAATTTCGACTTCGGCGCCGTCGATTGGAGCGCGGCAGAACCCAAAACGATGCTCGCCGTCGATCATGGCGGCCGAGTCAACCTGACCAACGACGCCGGCAAGACCTGGAAACTCATCGGCACCGACCGCCAGTCTCGCGAGCATGGCTCCAGCGTCGGGCTCGGCATTGTCGATTCCGGCACGCTGCTGCTGCATCGCAAGGACGGCGCGGGCATCGAACGCAGCACCGACGACGGCGAAACTTGGACCAAAGTTTCCGATCTGAACCCGAAAAGCGGCCGTCGCCGTGGTTTTCAAGGGCGCCGTGTACTGGGTGGGCGCCGAAGGACTCCTCGTCAGCGCGGACCGGGGAATGACGTGGCACGTGCAGGGCACGTCCGTGGACGCGATGATGGGGCCCTTCTTCGGCCAGGATGAGAAGCACATCGTGATCGTCGGGCTCCAAGGATTCTGCGAGACGACCGACGGCGGCCAGACCTGGAAGAACGTCCTGTCCCTGGCCGGGATCGAAGCGGCGCTCGATCCCAACGTCTACTACCACAAAGAACCAAAGTTCGGCATGAAGTGCGTTCTTACCTTCAACGACAATTTCGCCTGGGATCCGATCGGCAACATCTTCTATCACACCCGAATGACGGATTCCGTGAGAAGATTCGCCCGCTGACAGCCGAACGGCCGTCGCAAAACCGTTGTCCAGACCAAACCGAACCGCGGGCCAAACAACAGTGCGCGTTTTTCATCCGACTCGACTGAGCTCGTCGCAGGCTTCATCCTTCATCCTTCATCCTTCCGCCTTTACTTCTAGCGTCGCCAGCGGATTATCGCGATTGGCCAGCGGGAACGTGACCGGCGCGCCCAGCCGCTGCGACTCGAAACAAGCCACGATCATCTCGATGGCGCTTCTGGCCTCGGCCGCATTCATCAGCGGCTCGCGCCGCTCTTCGATGGCCAAGAGCAAATCGCGAATGGCCAGCACGTTGCCTTCGCCGAGTCCGCCGTCCGGCAACGGTTCGGCCTGGCCGATGCCGACCGAGCTGACGTCCTGCCAGGCTTTGCGCGATCGGCCGGGCGACCAGCTCGCGTCGGCCAGGAATTTGACGCTCGGCAGATAGCCGGTGAGGATTTCGATCACTCCCTCGGTGCCGAAGATTTGCAATGCGAACCGCGCGGCCGACCGTCCGCCGCTCTTCTGGCTGCTGAAGTAGGCCATCGCGCCCGAGGGCAACGCGTACATGGCGTTCACGGCGTCGCCGGCCAGCGGGCCCAGCCCTTCCGGCCCGTCGACGACGTCCAGCCGGCCGATCGGATGTCCTTGCTGGGTGACCGAGGCAAAGCACCACTGCGGGTTTCCGCCCAAGGTGCGAATCAAGTCCATGATGTGCGAACCGAGCACCCACAGGTCTTCGGCGCCGCCGCGCTGGTCGGCCTTGCCGCGTCCGCGAAACTCCAGCACGTCGCCCAACTTGCCGGCCGCAATCAGGTTCTTCACGACCGCGATCTTGGGGCTGTAGTGCGTCTGGTGTCGCGATGGCCACGTGCGCGTGGGTTTGCTGACACGCGCGGACGATGTCGTCGGCCTCGGCCAGGCTGCGGCACATCGGTTTTTCGCAAAACACGTGGATGCCCCGCTCGACGGCCGCCAGGATCATGGCCTGATGCTGATCGACATAGCGATTGCAGACCGACACCACGTCGGGTTTCGTCTCGTCGAGCATCTTGCGGTAGTCGTCGAACGTCCGCTCGACCTTCAGACGCTGGGCCGCCTTGGCCAGGCCGGCCGGATCGTCATCGGCCACGGCCACGATCTCGACCGTGGGAATGCCGAGCCAGGCGACGTCCAGTTCGTGCCCATAGTCGCCATGCCCCGTGCGGCCGATGATGGCCACGCGATGTTTCTTGTCCATGCTCAGGTCCTGCGAAGAAAGCGGGGGGGTGCGTGCGTTCGGCGGCCGCCGGAACCGGATCGTTCCCCCGCCCGCCGGGCTCATGTCAGGCTTTCAGTCTATTCACTTGAAACGCCCTGGCGATAGGCTGACAATCAGCGGCGGCCAAGCGGGACGAATTCAAAGAGCGGGCGAGAACACCAATATGGCGGATTCTGCGAACGATCGACTTGCCGCGGGCGCGGCGGAAGTTGCCGACCCGTTGGAAGCGGCGGTCCTGCGGAAGGTGACCTTGCGCCTGATGCCGTTCCTGTTCTTGCTGTATGTGCTGAATATTTTGGACCGCTCGAATGTCGGTATGGCCAAGTTGGTGATGATGGACGAACTGGGGCTATCGGACCAGGCCTATGGGTTGGGTGCCGGCCTGTTTTACGTCGGCTACATCCTGTTCGAAGTGCCCAGCAACTTGATCCTGGCCCGCGTCGGTGCGCGATCTTGGATTGCGCGCATTCTGGTGAGTTGGGGAATTGTCTCGTCCTGCATGATGTTCGTGACCGGCCAGTGGAGCTTTTACGCCTTGCGCGTGTTGCTCGGCGTGGCCGAAGCCGGCTTCTTTCCGGGAATCATCCTCTACTTGAGCCAGTGGTTCCCAGCCCGGGCACGTGCCGCCGCGGTTGCCAAATTCATGATCGCCGGACTGATTGCCTCGACGTTGGGCAATCCGATCTCGGGCGTGATTCTGCATTCGATGCAGCACACCGCTGGTCTTTCGCCCTGGCAATGGCTGTTCCTGCTGGAAGGGATTCCCTCGGTCTTGATGGGCTTCGTGACGTTCTGGTATCTCACCGACCGTCCGGAGCAAGCAGTCTGGCTGACGGCGCCGGAGCGATCCTGGCTGATCGAGCGCCTGGCGTGGGAGCAGCGGCAACTCGATCCGCGCCACGGACACACCCTGCTGGCGGCGTTGGCCGATCCCCGCGTCTGGCTGCTGATCGCCGTCTATTTTACCGTCGCCATGGGAGACAACGCGTTTGGCTTCTTTCAGCCGGAGTTGCTCAAATCGCAGTTCCCCGACTCGACCCCTTTGCAGATCGGCTTGCTGGCCGCGATCCCCAGTTCGGCGGCCATCGTGGCCATGCTCCTGGTGGGCAGGCATTCCGACCGCCAGGGCGAGCGCCGCTGGCACGTCGCATGTTCGGCGTTTGTGGCGGCCATCGGTTGGCTGCTGGTCGCCTTCGCTCCGTCGCCGTGGCTGTTCGTCGCGGCTCTGACGGTGACCTTGTGCGGCATGAAGTCCATGTTGCCGACATTCTGGGCAATTCCCACTTCGTTTCTTACCGGCACCGCCGCGGCCGGCGGAATCGCGCTGATCAACTCGGTGGCGAACATCGGCGGTTTTCTGTCCCCCACGATCATGGGATGGGTGAAAAGCCAGCGCGGCAGCTATACAGACGGCCTGCTGCTGATGGCCGTCGTGCTGTGTGCCGGCGGCGTATTGGTCCTGTTTGCCCGCCGCGAGCCGGCCGCTGCCAAGAACTGAACGCCCCACAAGCTCACCGTGGGGCGGCCCCTGGATTCCGCGTCCAGATGCGGGGCCGCTCAGGCTGCCTTCCGGTGCCGTCGAAGGGCGCTGATGCCGAGTGCGATTGCGGCCAGGCCCAGCAGCACGAGCGAGCCAGGTTCCGGCACGTTCACGAGTTGAAAACCGTTGATCACCCCCACGCCATATCTGGGATCGCCAGCCACCGTGATGACGAGGTTTCCACCCACGGCGACGACGCCTGTGAACTCCTGGTAGTCGCGCCCCGATAAAAACGGGGACGAGCTTGTCGGGGGCAGGGCGGCTGTCGTGTCGGCCGTACTCCCACCCACCGTAAACTGCGCAGCCCACGCCTTGCGCCGTTCGAGCCAAACGCGTATACGTCGTACTTGCCGCCGCTCGCGAGTCCGCTAATCGTTACCGTCGCGGCGCCGTTCGAATTGGCTTGAACCAGATAAGCGTCGAGCAGCTTGTTCCCGTTGCCGCCGCCATAGGGGCCCGGCTGGCCGGGCGTCTGGTCGTCGGCGCTGACGAAGTTCGCCAGCGTAACGCTGATCCCGCTGGCCGTACCTCCGTTGCTATAGACGAACGGCCCGGCGGCTGCGACGTAGCTGGGATTGTCGCTGCCGGCATTCGTGGGGTCGAAAACCGTTTGATTGTTGTACGTGCCGTTGACGCCGGCGCCGGCGCCGTGATCGAGCGCGGTCAAGGCGTTCCAGGTACCGCCCCCGCCCGGGCCAATCCCGGTGAATGTGCCGGCGACGTTGCCGTCGGGCGGTCCGACCGTTGGGGCGTGGCCCCCCTCGAGATCGACGTTCAAAGTAGCTGCCGGCGCAGGCGAGGTAATGCCGGCGGCAACGAACCAACCAGTCGCAAATGTCAGGGCGGCGAGGGACGAGCGCATCTTTGATCTCCCTTGAATAACGGCTCCAAGTCGGCGCATAAAATCGGCACATTTTCAAAGTTTGATTGTACACCCAGTCGCAGGCTGGGCAATCTGGCCAGAGATCGGACAGCCCGCCCGGCTGGCTGAATTGGCACCGCGCCCCGGCGAGCCAAATCGGGATTCCGAGGTGGATGGCTACTCATAGGTGGGTTCTGATGCGTACAATCGATGCCGGCTGGCGCCCGCCAGCCCACGGATCGCCCGCGCCCAACCATCGGCGCCGGCCGCCCGGCTGAGCGTCTGTCGTCCCACCACCAGTAACCCGCCGCCGTTCACCCTGCTAGAGGCCTACCGATGAAATGCTGCCACGCGCTTTTCGCCCTGTGTTTGGTGTCCCTGGGGCCGATGGTCGCGGCTGCCGGCGAAACCGCGGCCCCGACGGGCGACTGGCCGCAGTGGCTGGGCCCGAACCGCGACGGCATCAGCACCGAGCAGGGTTTGCTCAAGGAATGGCCGCCCGAAGGGCCGGCGATCGTTTGGCACGTCGATTCGGTCGGGGTGGGCTATTCGTCGATCGCTGTCAAGAATGGCCGGATCTTCACGCAGGGCGACCTCGACGGCGTGGAGCACATCCTGGCCTTGGATGTCACGGATGGCCAGGTCGTGTGGGCCGTGCAACCGGCGCCGGTCGTGCAACTGCTCGATTTGCAGATTGCCAAGGAACTGAAGCAGATCGACAAAAACGGCGACGGCCGGATCGACGAACTGGAAGCTGCTGGCCCGATTTGGCTGGGACTGGAACAAGAATGACAAGCCGTCGGTCAACGCGTCGGATAAGCCGGCGCTCGAGGCCCTCGCCCAGCGGTGCGGCCTTTCTGTTCGACGAATTGGACAAAGACAAAGACGGCCAGCTCTCGTTCGCCGAAGCCGGCAACCTGCTGCGCGACACGTTCGACCGCATCGACGCCGCCGATCCAAAAGCCGACGCTCCGGCCCTGGCAGCCGCCCGCACCGCCGAGTACCTCAAGCAGCTCGACAAAGACGGCGACGGCCAGATATCCAAGCAGGAAGCCAAGGGCACAGCTCTGGACCGGCATTTTGGCCGCATCGACATTCGCGATCCGGCCACGAACAAAGCCGACGATCTGCTCACCGCGGACGAGATGACCGCCGCGCTGGAAAAATACGAAGCGGGGCGCGACGGCGCCCTGACTCGCGACGAGCTTGTGGGCTACTACCTCCAAAACAAGATCACCGGCGACGGCCTGCTCTCGGTCGATGAGCTGCGGACCACGTTTGGCGGATATCGCAACGGCATGGGAGACGGTCCCCGCGGCACGCCCACGGTCGATGGCCAGTGGCTGTACGCCGAGGGGGGCAACGGCGACGTCACCTGCCTGGATGCGGCCGATGGCAAGACCATTTGGAGCGTGAACCTGCGGACCGAATTCGGCGGCGGCTTGCCCGGCTGGGGCTACTCGGAATCGCCGCTGGTCGTGGGCGACAAGCTGATCGTCACGCCCGGAGGCAAAGCCGGAACCCTGGCCGCGCTCGACAAGCGCACCGGCCAGTTGATTTGGCAAAGCAAGGAAGTCACCGAGGGAGCGCATTACTCGTCGCCCGTGCTGGCCGAAGTGGGGGGCATCAAGCAGATCGTGCAATTCGCCAACCAGAGCGTGTTCGGCGTGTCGCTCGCAGACGGCAAGTCGCTGTGGCGCTACACCGCGCCGGCCAACGGCACCGCGAACTGCTGCACGCCGATCGTGGCCGACGATTTCGTCTTCGCCTCGAGCGCGTACGGCACGGGCGGCGGACTGGCAAAAATCGTCACCAGCGGCAGCGTGCAGTCGGCCGAGCAAGTCTACTTCGAGAAGAAAATGGCCTGCCATCACGGCGGCATCGTCAAGCTGGGCGAATATCTCTATTCGGCCGGCGGCGGACCGCTGATGTGCATGGACTTCAAGTCTGGCGCAATCGCCTGGCAAGCCCGCAGCGCCGGCAAGGGCTCGCTCTGCATCGCCGACGGCATGCTGTACGTGCTGGGCGAAGGCCAGGAAGCCGCCTTGGCCGAAGCCACGCCCGAGGCTTACCGCGAGCACGGCCGCTTCAAGTACCCGGGGCACGGCAAGCCGTCTTGGGCTTACCCGGTGGTGGCCGGCGGCCGCTTGTACATTCGCGACCAGCAATCGCTGACGGCGTATGACGTCAAGGCGAAGTAGGCGGCTCGGGGGCGCGTGACGAGAATCGGCGCCTAATCCAAGAGCTCGCCGATCGATTCGAGCAGCGCGCTCGTATCGCAGGGCACATCCGATACGAACCTGGCCGCTCCCCGAGCAAATTCCGAAATGCCGCCGCTCGGCGCGCCGCCCTGCAGGGCGGCTAGCGTGTTCTTGCCGTTTTCAATGACCTGCTCAACGACATAAAGCGGCGCGCCTCCGCAGACGGTCGCATCGCGCCCTCGAGCGCGTCGATCAGCTGCGCAGTACTTCCCGTTTGTCCGTCATAGCGACTCGAGGAAACGCTCTTCACAGCTTCTTCACCTTGATTTTGCGCAGCCCCAGCGGCAGGCCGTGGTCCTGAAAGCCGATGAAGCCGGTCGGCTTGCGGCTGGCGAGCGCCCCTTTCGACAGATCGACCTCGTTGACCACCACGTCGTTGAGCTTCACGGTCAGCGTGTTGCCCAGGCAAGTGATGTGGAAATGGTTCCACTCGCCGGCCGGCTTGGCGGCATTCTTGGTCGGCGGCACTCCCGGAATGATGCCGCCGGAGTCGTGATCGCCGAGCTTGCCCTCCGGGCCCTTGGGATGCGAGTCGTAGATCTGCACTTCGATGCCGTCGGCCACAGGGTTCGCCTGTTCGCCGACGTGAAAATAAAAGCCGCTATTGCCGTTGCTGGCGACCTTGTACTCGAAGTCGACTTCGAAATCCTTGTACTGCTCCTTGGACCACAGATAGGCGTCGTAGCGCTGCCAGCCGGATTCGCCGGGCCGCGGCTCGAGGTTCACGTCCCCCTCCTTGCCCGTCACCCAGTTGCCCTTGGTCGTCCAGTGCTGGGCAAACTCGCCCTTGTCGAGTAGGTTGACCCAGCCGTCCTTGTCGGCCGGCTCGTCCGCGGCCCGCATTGCGGAGTTGGTCAGGATCAACGACACCGCGCCGGTCACGGCGATTGCAGACGCACAGCGAAAAACGCGATTCAGGCTCATCGGAGCTCTCCAGGAAGGTAACGGCACTACCAAGATCGAACGCACGCCCCCTATCGTGGCAGACTATTTTCCCAAGCAATAGAGGAAATCGAAGTCGCGGGCGAAAATTCGCCCCGCCGCGACCGCCGCCGAAGAACCGTTGCCGCCACCGGGCAACTTGCTGCTGGCCAGGATCTCCAGCGTCGGGCCGGCCTTGATGACGTAGCTATTTCCCGTGCTGACGAAATAGATGCGTCCGTCGGCCGTGGCAATCGGACTGGCCAGCTTGGAAACCCCTTCCAGCCGGCCGCTGAACAACTTTTCGCCACTGGCCAACGCGCGGCACTCGATCACTCCCTCGGACACGACGCGATAGATGTAGTCGCCACTGATCACGGGCGATGAATAATCGCCCGGCACCTTGTCGATCTGCCATTTGACGTGCGTCTTGGTCACATCGCCCGTGCCGCTGGGGTCGACGGCGATGGCCGGCTCATTCCCGCCGCGATCGGCGTAGATCAGGCCTTTGCCGTAGACGGGCGACGCGCCGAAACCCCAACCCTTGCAAAACCAGATCGGCTCGCCGCCCGCCGGATCGAGTCCGTAAAGCGCCTTCGAGCCGGCGACGATCAGCTCGGTCTTGCCGCCCACATCCATCAGAATCGGCGTGGCGTTGCAGTA
Organism: uncultured Planctomycetia bacterium; assembly: GCA_963699445.1. Taxonomy (GTDB): domain Bacteria; phylum Planctomycetota; class Planctomycetia; order Pirellulales; family PALSA-1355; genus CAWCAX01. The sequence continues at coordinate 236,693 of CAVOTX010000001.1, read as the reverse complement.
GTCGAGCCCCTTGCGAGTCTGCTCCCATTTCACTTCACCGGTGCTCTTGTCCAGGCCCTGCAGGAAGCCTTGATTGCGAGCCTGGTCGCACAGCAGGACCACGGTGTCCTGGTACAGCATCGGACTCGAGCGAGATGCCCGGGTTGAGCACGAATGGCCCCTTGCGCTCGTGACGCCAAAGCAGCTTGCCGTCGAAATCGACCGCTGCGACGACCGCCGACCCGAACCAGGCATAGACCGCTTTGCCGTCGGTGGCCGGAGTCGGCGAGGCGTAGATCGAGTAGCCGGCGACCTCTTGTCCCGGCGGAATGAGCGTGCGCCACAGCAGCTTGCCGTCGGCCGCCTGATAACACTCGATGTGATGCTGCGGGATCTCCTTGCTCGCTTCCTGCTCGCGCGTTTGCTTGTCGCTGGTGGTCAGAAACACCCGATCGCCCCAGACGATCGGGCTGGAATGCCCCGTCGTCCCGGCCAGCGGTGCCTTCCAGAGCACGTTGTCGCCGGTCTTGCCGTCCCAACTGAGCGGCAGATCCGTTTCGTCGGTCCAGCCGATGCCGGTCGGACCGCGCCAGGCGGGCCAGTCGGCTGCGGCAGCCAGATTGGCGAATTGTGAAATTGCCACCATTGCGGCGAGCCGGGCAACGCGCCCGATGCGCGCCGTTGCTCCTACCTGCAGGAAGCCAATGGGTTGATGCACGCCCATCACAGCCAAGCCTCCTGGGGGTCGAAAAGGGGGCGCCGGCGCCGGCAACTGTTTCAGCCGAGCTCTTCAATTCGGCGGCGGTCGTCGAGCAGATAGATCGGCCGGCCGGAATGGTCGGGCAGCGTCGCGGCCGGATCGATGCCCAGCACGTGATAGAGCGTCGCCAGCACGTTCTGCGGCGTGTTGGGTTGGCCCACCGGCCGCTGTCCGAGCGGATCGGTCGCGCCGACAACCTGACCCGTCTTCAAGCCACCGCCGGCCAGCAAAGCAAATCCGGCGTCGGGCCAATGGTCGCGACCGGCGACCGTGCCGGCCTGCCCGCCGACCCGCGGAGTCCGCCCCATCTCGCCCCAGACCACGACCGCCACATCCTGGTCCAGGCCCCGCTCGTGCAGGTCGGTGACCAGCGCGTAGATCGATCGGTCGAGCTGCGGCAACACCACCCGCAGACATTTGAAAATGTGATCGTGATGGTCCCAGTCTCCGTTGCATCCGGTCGGCACGTTGTGGTTGCGGGCCGTCAGCGTGACGACGGGCACACCCGCCTCGGCCAGCCGCCGGGCTTGCAGATAGTCGGTGCCCAGTCCGTATTTCGCCCGCACGCTTTCGGGTTCTTTGCTCACGTCGAAGGCATCCCGGGCCTGGTCGCTGGTGATCATCTCCAGCGCTTGTGCGGTGAAGGCGTCCATGCCCGCGACGCTGCCGCGGGCGTCATCGACGTCGCGTCGCAGCGTATCGAACGACCGCAGCAGTGCGCGGCGGTCGGCCAGGCGCTCCAGACTGATGCCGCTGGCCAGGCCCAGGTTCGTTGCCTTCGAGCCGGGCTGATAAGCCGCGTGAGAAATGCCCAGGAAACCGGGCTTGCCGACATGATTGCCATCGCCCAGGTAGACGTAAGGCGGCAAAGCACCGCGCAGGCCGGCTTCGCTGCGCAGCTTGCTGACCACCGATCCGATCGACGGCCGATCGCCCTTGACGAAGCCCGTGTAGAGCTCCGGCGACGTGTGCCCTTGCTGCTGAAACTTCATGTTCCGCACGATCGCCAACTTGTCCGCGATCTTGGCCTGGAGCGGCAACAGCTCGCAGATATTGATGCCCGGCACGTTGGTCTTGATCGAGCGGAATTCGCCCCGATACTCGACCGGCGCCTCGGGCTTGGGATCGTACATGTCGATATGGCTTGGCCCGCCGTTGAGGTAGACCATGATGACCGACTTCGGCCGCGCGGGCAGCGCGAAGCTGCCGCTTGCGCCGGGTTGCGTGGCGCCGGCGCTGGTGGCGGCTTGGGCCCGCAGCCGCAGCAGATCGGCCAGCGTCAGGCCGCCGACGCCGAGCGCGCCGACTTTGAGGAAATTACGGCGGGAGATCCCGTCGCACAGCTTTCCCGCGTGTCGGCCCCAGACGTTGAGCATGGCGGATCCTTTCAGCAGAGGTGCCCGCGCGTTTGGCGATCGCGACGACGCCGGCAGCCTGTCGTTTGCCCGGGTTGCCGGCCGATCGACCAAAGATCAACAGCAGCTTATGCGTTTTGGGGGCGGATTGCAATTCTTTCGTTAGAATGTCCGGCGAGCAATTCGGGTCGGTGTAGCCAATGGCGAGTCCCGATCGACGGATCGGCAACCGCCAAGATCCAGCGCAACCGGTCGTTGAAATTAGGAGGGGGCAACTTGTGGAGACGAAAACCATGCGTCGGATTGCGATCAGCGTGCTGCTCGTAGCGACCATGACCGTAAGCGCCGCGACGACAGCCCTCGCGCAGCATGACAAGCAGGCCGACTACACGATCGGCCGGCCGATTCCAGCCCGGACGATTCCGCTGCCCGACACCGTCAGCCCGGCGATGCGCGAGTGGATCGCCCATCCGGCTTCGCCGATGTATGAATCGTTGCCCGGCACGGACGACCAGTGGTGCGCGGGCGGTCAAATTGCACGCGACCGCGCGGAAAAAGCTGCTGGCCGAAGTCCGCGCGTTGTGCCCGGTCAAGATCGAACCGCAATCGGTGGGCGGCGTGAACTGCTTTCTGGTCACGCCCGAGGGGCTGCCGGAGCAAACCGCCGGGCAACTCGTGCTGCACTTGCACGGAGGAGCCTATGTCTTCAATCCGGGCGAGGTCGGCGCGGTCGAAGGCGTGCTGTTGGCCCATTACGGCCGGACGAAGGTGCTCTCGGTCGACTATCGGATGCCGCCCGATCATCCGTTTCCGGCCGCGCTGGACGATGCCGTGGCCGTTTACCAGGCTTTGCTGAAGACCTATAAGCCGGCCGATCTGGGCGTCTTCGGCACTTCGGCCGGCGGAGGTTTGGCGACGGCCATGCTACAGAGAGTGTCGCCAGTTGCAATCTTCCCTGCCGGCCGCGCTCGGACTGGGCACGCCTTGGGCCGATCTCAGCAAGACCGGCGACACCCTGTATACCTGCGAGGACATCGACCAGGTGCTGCTCCGCTACGACGGCGTGCTGGGGGCCGCGGCGCGGCTCTACGCCGCCGGACGCGATCTGGCCGATCCGCAGATATCGCCCGTCAACGGCGACTTCGTCGGCTTTCCGCCAACGATTCTGATTGCCGGCACGCGCGACATGCTGCTCAGCGCCACCGTGCGCGTGCATCGCAAGCTCCGCCAGGCGGATGTCGACGCCGACCTGCACGTCTTCGAAGGCCTGTCCCACGGCTTCTATCTGGCCAGGCCCGACGCTCCGGAGTCGCGGGAAGCGTTTGCCGAAATTGCCGCGTTTTTCGCCGCGCGGTTGGGCAAGTAAGCGGATGCGCAGGTATCAAGGTATTGACCGGGTAATGCTTTGCAATCGCTCGGTCGATCGTATAAAATGATGCTGATTTGATTGGCGGCCAAATCAACTGCGCCCGTGTAGCCGACGCGGCCGGCGTGCCGCGTCCCCCACCCGTACAATCTCGAAGCGGCAGCCTGCATGAACCGTCGCTCCACCAGCAGTTGGCCTCTTCCGACGGCTCGTCGGTTGGTGCCGGTGATCATCACCTGCTGCCTGGTGACTGGCTGCCTGGTAAGTGGGGGTGCCGCCCGCGCCGCTGGCGCGGATCCGCCGGCCGCTGCGACCCTGGGCGTCGCCCCGGCTCAAGCCGGGCTCAACTTCGTCAACGACGTTCTGCCGCTGCTCACCAAGCACGGCTGCAACAGCGGCGGCTGCCACGGCCGCGGCAGCGGTCAAAACGGGTTCAAGCTCTCGCTGTTTGGTTTTGATCCCGAGGCCGATTACGCGGCGCTGGTGCAAGAGGGGCTGGGACGGCGGATTTCCTGGACCGCCCCGGAAGAGTCGCTTCTGCTCGCCAAGCCCACCGGCCAGTGCCGCATGGCGGCGGCGTGCGGTCTCAGCACCGATAGCGCCGCCTACGAATTGATCAACCGTTGGATTGCCGACGGATCGCCCTGGGGGCAGGCCGACGTGCCGATCCTTACCGGAATCCAGGTCGAGCCGAGCGAACGCCTGCTCGACGACGGCCAGACCCAGCAACTCAAAGTGGTCGCCAGCTACTCCGACGGCACCACCCGCGACGTGACGGCCACGGCCGAATACTTCAGCGCCCAGCCGGCCGACCTGGCGGTGTCGCCCCGCCGATCTGGTCCAGCGGCTGGCTGGCCAAGGCGAATCGATCATCACGGTGCGCTACCTGGGAATCGTCACGGTTTCGCGTTTTTCCGCGCCCTACACCGCAATCTGCCCGAACAGGCCTATGCCCTGTTCGAGCCGAAAAGCTTCGTCGATCGACTGGTGCTGGAAAAATGGCGCAACTGGGCCTGGCGCCCAGCCCGCCGGCCAGCGACGCCGAGTTCGTTCGCCGGGCTTTCTGGACGCCATCGGCACGCTGCCCAAGCCGCAGGAAGTCCGCGACTTTCTGGCCGATGCGTCGGCCGACAAGCGGGACCGGCTGGTCGATCGGCTGCTCGAACGCGAGGAGTACGCCACGTTTTGGGCCCAGCGCTGGGGCAACTTGCTGCGGAACAAGCAAAACTACAGCAGCGGCGATCACAAAGTGGACAGTCAGAAGTTCGCCGATTGGATCCGTGCAGCATTCGCCCAGAACATGCCCTTCGACAAGTTCGCCCGCGAGCTGATCGCCGTCACCGGCAAGGCCGAAGATCATCCGCAGATGGACTGGTACCGGCAGATCAACACCAGCCAGTTCAAGGTCGAGGACACGTCGCAGGTGTTTCTCGGTCTGCGCGTGTCGTGCGCCAATTGCCACAATCATCCGTTCGAGCGCATCTCGCAAACCGACTATTGGCAGTATGCAGCCTTTTTCGCCCGGGTGGACGCAATGGGCTACGGCACCGTGACGATGGTGGGCGTGAAGGAGGAAGGCTCGATGACCAATCCGCGCACCGGCCAGCCGGTCGTCCCCAAAGCCTTCGGCGGCCCCGAGTATCCGTTCGTCAAGGGCGAAGATCCGCGGCAGAAGCTGGTCGACTGGATGGTCGCCAAGGACAACCCTTATTTCGCCCGGGCGATCAGCAATCGCATCTGGCGCATACATGCAGCGCGGCCTGGTCGAAGCGGTCGACGACCTGCGGGCGACCAATCCGCCCAGCAATCCCGCGCTGCTCGATGCCCTGGCAGCCGACCTGGTCGACCACGGCTACGACCTCAAGCATCTGACGAAGACCGTGATGAAGTCGCGCGTGTACGGGCTCAGTGCGGTCCCCCGGCCGGAGAACGCGACCGACACGCGGCATTACGCCCGGCACTATCCGCAGCGCTTGCTGCCGCACGTCCTGCTGGATGCGCTCAGCGCGGCGACCGGCATCGCCGCCGAAGTTCGCCGAGTTTCCGGAGGCCAAGCGGGCCATTCAACTGCCCAACGAAGCCCAGGCCAGCGACTTTCTCGATATCTTCGGCCGCTCGCGGCGCGATAGCACCTGCGTGTGCGAAACGCACATCGAGCCGAACTTGTCGCAAGTGCTGTACGTGATGTTCTCGCCCGAACTGCAAACCGAGATCGCCAGCCCCGAGGCGCGCCGTGGCACTTCTGCTGAAAGAGAATCGATCGACCTCGGATATGGTGGGCGAGCTTTACTCTGCGCCGTTTCGCGTCCGCCGACGCCAACCGAACTGGCCGACGCCGTGGCGCTGATCGACGCGACCGCCACCACGCCCCCGGCGCCACCCGCCGGTGCGCCGACTGCGAGCCCTCCGCCGCCGCTGACGCCCGAGATGTCCGCCCGCCAGCGGCAGCAAGCCGTCGAAGACCTGCTGTGGACGCTGCTCAACTGCAAGGAATTCATTTTCAACCATTAGGAACGAACGAAAAATAACTTCGGCCTTCAACCCCTCTCCCTACAGGGAGAGGGTAGGGTGAGGGCCGGCAGAATTGAGACAACCATGTTCTCACAATCGATCCTCAACTCCCCGGGCGCTGGCCCGCTGTCACAAACCGCATTCGGCGGGCCGTTTTCGCGGCGGCACTTGTTCAAGGCGGCCGGCGTCAGTTTTGGCGGGCTGGCTTTGGCCAACCTGCTGCGCAGCGAAGCGGCCGCGGGGCCCTCGGCGGCGGAAAAACGCAGCGTGATCGTGCTCATGCAGTCCGGCGGTCCCAGCCACCTGGAAACCTGGGACATGAAACCTCAGGCCCCGATCGAATATCGCGGCGAGTTCAAGGGCATCGGCACCAGCATCCCGGGTTATCAGGTCGGCGAGTACATGCCCAACCTGGCCAAGGTCTGCCACAAGCTGGCCATCCTACGTTCGGTCTTTCACGATCAGACCGAGCACGGGCAGGCCGTAGCATATGGTGTTTACCGGTACAAGCCGACGCAAGAACCCGATCCGGGCAACGAATTTCCCAGCATCGGCAGCATCGTGTCCAAAGAGCTGGGCCCGCGACCCGGCGGCATTCCGGCCTACGTCGCCACGATGCAGGCGCTGGGCAGCTCGAACGCGGCCTATCTGGGCGTCGAACACAATCCATTCCAAACGTTCGGCTATCCGCAAAGCCCGGGCTTCCAGGTCCGCAACCTGGTGCTGCCGCAAGACGTCGATCAGGCCCGGCTCGACCGGCGGCGTTCGATGCTCACGCGGTTCGACGACTTTCCGCCGCGAGGCCGACGCCAGCCGGCGCGATCGACGGCATGGACAAATTCACCGAGCGTGCGCCTGGAGCTGGTCAGCAGCGCCGCCGTGCGCGACGCTTTCGACCTGAACAAGGAGCCGGCCGAGCTGCGCGAAGCTACGGCGCCAGAGCTCGCGGCTGCCAATCGATGCTGCTGGCCCGCCGGCTGGTCGAAGCCGGGCGCCGCTTCGTCACCGTGCAGGTCGACGGCCAATGGGACTCGCACAAGGACAATTTCCCCAGCCCATCGCAAGCTGATTCCGCCCTGGGACCAGGCCCTGGCCACGCTGATCGAGGATCTCGACTCAGCGCGGCTTGCTCGACACCACGCTGCTCGTTGATCGGCGGCGAGTTCGGCCGCACGCCCAAGATCAACAAAGATGCCGGCCGCGATCACTGGCCGATGGTTTACACCACGGTACTGGCCGGCGGCGGGGTCAAGCGCGGCATCATCCTGGGAGAAAGCGATGCCCTGGCCGAAAACCCCAAGACGCGGCCCATCAGCCACCAGGACGTGCTGGCCACGATCTATCACCAGTTGGGCATCGACTATCACAAGACCTACTTCAACGAAGCCCATCGCCCGGTCGAGATCCTCAACTACGGCCAGCCGATCAAAGAGATTCTGTGAACCGATTTGCCAGGCTACAAAACGAGTCGGCCGGCTTGATGGCGGTACGACGCAGCCGGTGCGTACACCGCGGGGATAGACCCCGCGGCTCGCTGGGCATTCTGGCGCCGAGCATCAATGCGCCGCTTGTCCTGCTGGCCGGATTCTTGGGGACGCTGCCGCGGCTGGACGCTGCGGAAGCTGCCGCCGCCAAGCCGGCCGCTGGTGCGCGCGCCCATTCCAATCGCCACCCTGAACCGCGCCAAGCCGGTCGATTTCGCCGGCGAAATCCTGCCCATCCTGGCGAAAAACTGCCTGGCCTGCCACAACGCCAGCGAAGCCGAAGGCGAGCTGGTGCTGGAATCTCCCGAGTCGATTCGCAAGGGCGGGGAGAGCGGCGCCGCGGTCGTGCCGGGGCAGGGGGCCGCCAGCCGCTTGCTGCAAGCGGCCGCCCATCAGGAAGACCTCGTCATGCCGCCGCCCGACAACAAGGTCGGCGCCTTGCCCTTTCGTCCGAACAATTGGGACTGGTCAAACTCTGGATCGACCAGGGCGCATTCGGGCGAAGTCGGGCCGCCGCGTGTCGTCGTCCGCCGCCCCATGCCCCTCTCGGTTCGCCCCATCCTGGCCACGGCCATCACGCCCGACGACGAACTGGTCGCCTGCAACCGCGGAGATCGGCTGTTCGTCTACGACTTGCGCGGCCCGCGGCTGGCGGCCGAACTCGCGGATCCGTGCTGGCCAGTGTCGAAAGGGCGTCGACGCCCGGGGCCGCGTCCGCTCGCGCGCCGCGCACGACGACCTGATCCGCTCGCTGGCCTTCAACCGCGCCGGCACGCTCTTGGCCTCCGGCGGATTCCGCACGGTCAAACTATGGCGCCGCCCTGTCAGCCAACCGCTGCGCGAACTGGCGACCGCCCAGCCGGTCCGCGTCCAAGCCGTCAGCCCCGACGGCCTGTGGATGGCGCTGGGCACGGAAGGCGGCACGATCGAACTGGCCGACATCGACGGCAAACAACCGGCCAAGACGTTGACGGGTCATCAGGGCGCCGTAACGGGCCTGGCCTTCGCGCCGGACGGCAAGCGGCTCTATTCGGCCGGCCTCGACAAGACCGTTCGGGCCTGGGATCCGGCCGATCGCCGCTCCGCTGGGCAAGCTCACTCTGACCGGCGAAATCCGCGGCTTGGCACTCATCGATTCCGGCACGCGCATCGCCACGGCCGATGCCGATCAGACGATCCGGCTTTGGCCGCTGGAAGTCGTCTGCGAGCCGCCCGCCGCCGAGCCGGTGATGCCGCTGCGAGAGCTCAAGGGGCATGCGGCACCGATCGTGGCGCTGGCGACGGTGACGGCGGCCGGCGACCGACTGGTTTCAGCCAGCCAGGAAGGCCGCCTGAAAATCTGGAATCTGGCCACGGGCGATCTGATTCGCGAGCTCGACCATGGCGGCCCGGTCACGCAAATCGCGGTTCGGCCGGACGGCCAGCGGATCGCCTCGGTGGGCGCGGTGGGGTGGCGCGGCTGTGGAATTCGGCCGACGGCGCGCTGGTCGCCGAAATCAAGGCCGACCCCCGTGCAGCTCGAGCGCTGCTGCGGGCCGACGCCGCGGTGAATTACGCCCGGGCGTGCGTCGACTATCGCAAAGAGGAGCATCGCGAAGCCGAAGAGCAGGTCAAGCGCGAAATGACCGCGCTCGAAGGAGGCCAAAAGAACAAGGTCGACGCGGAAAAAGCCGTTACCGACAAGATCGAGCCGGCCGCCAAGGCGGCCGAAGCGAGTGCGGCCGCCGAGAAAGCCTTCGTCGAGGCGACGGCCGCTCTGCAGGACGTGAACGACAAGCGGACCGCGGCGAAAGTGGTGGTCGACGCCGCCGACCTCGTCGTGACCCAGGCGCGTAAGACCGCCGACGCCGCTCGCGAAGCCGCCGCCAAGGACAAAGACAATGCCGGCCTGGCCGCTGCCCTGGCGCAGCCGAGCAGGCTGCTCGCCGAAGCGACTGCCAAAAAGCAGGCGGCCGACGCGGCCTATAACGAAACGGCGCCGCCGATCGCAGCAGCCCAGCAAAAGCTGCAGCAGGCAAGTAACGTCCGCGGCGATGCCGCCCGCAAAGCCAAAGACAGCCAGCGCGAGCTGGACGATGCCCGCGGAATCGTCGACGGCCTGACCAGCTATATCGCCACGGCCACGATCGTCGTCGAGCGGGCCAAAGCCGCGGTGCCCGTCGCCCAGCAAACGATCGTCGCGGCCGAAGCGGCACTGGCGGCCCGCGAGGCGGAAAAAAACCACTCGAGCCGCTGCCCCCGATGAAGCCTTTGCAAGCGGTGGCGTTTGCCGCCGACGGCGCCCTGCTGGCCTTGGCCGGCGATGCCGCAGGCCTGCTCGTCTACGACGGCGATCGCGGCACGCTGCTCGATACGATCGAGGACAAGCGCGGATTGGTCCGCGCACTGGCTTTTTCCGGCCGCCGGCTCGTGTCCAGCGATGCCGAGCGGCGAACCACCGTCTGGAACACCGGCGAGCCCTGGACGCTCGATCGCACCGTGGGCCGGGCCGACGAGCCCGGGCAACTGGTCGATCGGGTGCTTGGCCTCGATTTCAGTCCCGACGGCACCCTGCTGGCCACGGGCGGTGGGCTGGCCGGCCGCAGCGGCGAACTGAAACTCTGGAGCGTGGCCGACGGCAAACTCGTCCGAGAGATTGCCAGCGGCGCCCGGGACACAATTTACGGCCTGAAGTTTTCGCCGGACGGACAGTTCCTGGCCGCGGCTGCGGCCGATCGGCTGGTGCGAATCTTCCGCACGGCCGACGGGACGCTGGTCCGCACCCTGGCGGGCCACTCGCATCACGTGCTGGGCGTCGGTTGGCGGCCGGATGGCAAGCTGCTGGCCACGTGCAGCGGCGACCGCACGGTCAAAGTCTGGGATTTTGAAACCGGCGCGGTGCTGCGCACGATGCTCGGCGATTCGTACCTGATCGGCGAGTACAAGCGCGAGGTGACCTCGATTTCGTTCATCGGCAACACCGAGCACTTGCTCACCAGCGCCGGCGACCGCACCGTTCGCATGCACCGTACCAGCAGCAACCGCGACCTGCGGACGTTCAAGGACAGCCCGACATTCATGTATTCGGCCGTGGCCACCTCGGATGGAAAACTGGTGATCGGCGGCGGGCAGGACGGCATCCTGCGGATCTGGAACGGCGAGAACGGCTATTCCATCCAGGTGTTTGCCGATCCGGCCACGGCAGCCACGCCCCAGCCGTAGCAGTACGCCGCAAGAGCGCCGGCGAATCTTAAGGCAGGCGGATGGGCGCCATGACGGCGGCCAACCGTTTCAGACGAGTGCGCAATTGCCTGGCTGCGACTTGATAGCGGCATCCCGTTGAGCACCGGTCGCCCAGCCGCAATAATGACGGTACTCAAGCTCGACCCGTCGACCCGTCGGCGCTGCTTCGTCATGTCTGCATTGTTCGATCCGTATCACGAGTGGCTCGGAATCCTGCCCCAGGAACAGCCGCCGAATTACTACCGCCTGCTGGGCGTCGCGCCGTTCGAGGCCGATCCCGACGTCATTCGGGCCGCGGCCGATGCCGCCAAATAGCCCGGGTCAATGGGCACCGACTCGGCCGCTGGTCGGCGATCGCCCAGCGGGTGCTGGGCGAACTGGCGGCGGCCAAAGTTTCGCTGCTGCAACCGGAAAGCAAGGCCGCTTACGACGCCCTGTTCGCGCGAGCGGCTGGCCAAAAGCGGCGAGGCGACGTTCGCATTGCCGGCCGACGACTCGCCCAACGAGAAACCTCAGTCCGGCCACGCTCCGGCAGCGCGTCCGCTGGCGACGACACCGCAGAGGGCAGCTCCGCCGCCGCCACCGCTGCCGCCAGCCGTGCAGCCGCCGCCGGTGATTCAGCCTCCGGTCGCTGACGTCGGGCCGCACTTGAATTGGCCCCCGATGGCGATCCTTCCTCCCTCGCTCGGCGCGGCAGACGGCGCGGGCGCCTACCGGTGGCCGGCGTCTCGTCGCCCGCGGCGTCCTCGTCGTCGTGCTGGTATCGGCCGCCGCGGCGATCGGCGGAGCCGTGTTTCTGGCCGTTGTGCTGCCGGCAATCGACCGCGCGCAGGGGCAGAAAGTCTGCGCGTTCCACGACATCGGCCGAATCCGATCGCAGCGACGCCACGAACCCGGCCGCAGACCCGGCCACCGCAGCTAAGCCGGATCAGGCCGGCGATCGGGCAACGGTTCGGCCGCAACGCAATTCGCCGAAAAAAGCTAAGGCGCACTCCGCGACCACGGTTGCCAGCGCGACCGCCGAACACGATGCCGAAGCCGCGCCGGGCGAGGAAGCCGAAATGGCTGTCGAACCGGCCGTGCCCGAGATGCCGCTGGTGCATCGCGAACAAGGTACGATTCTTCAGGTCTCGATTTCTCCGGACGGCCGCGAGGCGGTTTCGCTTGCGCAGGACGGCCGCCCGGCGCTGCCCAATCCGGTGCGCTTCTGGAGCATGGATGACGGGGCTCAAATCGAGCGGGATCTCAAGCTTCCGCCCGATGCCACGACCGCTTGTTACTCGGCGGGCGGCCACGAACTGCTGGTCGGCACGGCCGGCGGCAAGGCGGTGGTCGTGTCGCTCGACACGGGCGAAGTGCTGGCCATCGGCCGCGGCGCAGGGCCTGTGGCCAGTGCGGTCGCAACCCGTAACGGCGCGTTCTTATTCGTCCGTCCGGACCAGTTGGCCATCGAAGGTTGGGACCGCGGTCACAATGTCCTGCGTGTGACCTGCCAGTCGCTGGAGGCTTCGCCCGCCTGGCTGGCAATCTCGGCCGACAACTCCGCCTTGCTCACGGCAGGACCCCTGCGAAAAGCTCCGCCGCGGGATCCACGGGCTGCCGGCGGACCCGCCTTGCAGCTCTGGGAAATCCAGCCCAAGCCGGCCGCTGGCGGCGCCGCGAACGAAAGGGTCTATCAGGCTGCGCTCAAGCTCGACCTGGCCGGGCAAGTCACCTCTTTGTCGAGCCTGGCGCTGCGGGCAGATGCCCGCCAGGCTTGCTTCGGCACGAGCGACGGCCAGATCCGTGTCTGGGATCTCGAGCAGGGCGTCGAGATTCGCGCGCTCTCGGGCCATACGGCCGCGGTCACCAGCTTGTCGCTCTCGGCCGACGGCTCGCGCCTGGCGTCGGGCAGCGCCGACCGCACCGTGCGCGCCTGGGCCGTGCCTGAAGGCATCGAATTGATGCGCTACGACGGTCACACGCAGCCGGTGCGCAGCGTGGCCATCGCTCCGGACGGCCGGATGGCGATCTCCGGCGCCGGCGACGGACAGATCCGGCTCTGGCGGCTGCCCGCGGCCAGTGCCGCGGAGCAGACGGCGGCGGCAGCGGCCGCGAACGCCAAAGTGGCCACCAGCGGGATCTTCGAGCCGGCGCCCGCGATTGCGGCTCCGGCTGCCAGGTTAGTCAGTGCCGATGCGCAGCGCGTCCGCGACCGCCGGTGGGCGCTGCCCAGCAGTGCGCCATTAGCGAGATGAAGAAGTTGTTCCGGCTCGAATTCGCGGCGGCAAGAGATCCCGCCAGCCGGCTCGAACTGGCCAGCGTGCTCTTGGGTGACTCGGGCAGTTATCCGCCCTCCTATCGGTTTGCCATGCTGGACGAAGCTCGCAGCCTGGCCGCGTCCAGCGGCAGTGTGGAGCTTTCGCTGCGCGGATCCAGAGCCTGGTCGAACAATTCGACGTCGACGCCGCTGGGCTGAATGCCGAAACGCTCGACCAGCTTTCTCGCCAGCCGCTGTCGGCCGAGGCTCGCCAGCAACTTGCCGTGGCTAGCCTGACGGCTGCCGAGCAGTCACTGTCGGCCGAAAAATACGCCGCCGCCCGCAAGCTGCTCACGGTCGCCACCGCCGCCGCGCGCAAGGGCAACGACACCCGGCTGGCCTTGCAGATCGCCGATCGCGCTACCGCAGCGGCTGAGCTGCAAAAATCGTTCGAGCGATTCGCGGCGGCTGAGAAAGTTCTCAAGACCACGCCGGACGATCCGGCGGCCCGTCTGGCCGTGGGCAAGTACGTCTGCTTCGTGCGGCAGGATTGGGCGACCGGCCTGGCGCACCTCGCCCATGGCGACCAGCCGGCGCTGCAAGAGATCGCCCGGCAGGAACTGGCCGGTCCGACCGATGCCGCCGACGAGGTCAAGCTGGCCGACGCCTGGTGGAAGCTGGCCCAAGCGGCCAAGGGCCGCGACCGAACCGACTTTGTCGCTCGCAGCCGGCATTGGTATCAGGCGGCGCTGCCGAATCTGGTCGGGCTGACCGAAACGCGCGTCGCCCAGCGGCTGGAGGAGCTCGAAGCGCAAGACGCCGCCCGCGGCCGGTGAAGGCGCGGCAAAACCGCAAACCGTGGCCGGGGTCTTGGCCGGCCGCATTGTTGTGATCTGCGGCGCCCGGAACAACCGGCGGCCGCGCGAAACAGCGCCGCCGCTTAAGCCTTGAAGGCACCCACGCGGTTCGGCTTCAGCCGCCGCGCGGTTCGGGTCTGGCCTGTAATCGCCCCCAGCGTCGACGCGACTTGTCGAACAGCAGCACGAGCGATAGTCCGATGGCTGCCGGCAGCGGATTGAAACGGCTGGCAGGCGGCAGATCGGCAAACTCGAACCAGCCGTTGAACATCTCGTCGGTCGACTGCGAGCCGCACTTCACCGTCGCGCTGGGATCCGGATTGCTCGGATTGGCGGCCGAGTTGTCGTAAACGGCCACGCCGTGCAAGACCGTGCCGGCGGGCAAACGCTTGGGCTGCGACAGGACGTATTGATGCTGCCACATGAAGTCGTACTGGGGCACGTTGAGCAGCACTTCGGTCTGGCCGTCAGGATAGATCGCTTCGTAGCGGAATGACTTGCCGCGCAAGTGCATGTGCGGAAACATCGACAACAGCAGGATGTCGTGCGGCACGTGCCAGCTTTGTTCCAATTGCTGGTTCGCCTCGAAGGGACGCAGCTCGAAGCCCACGCGCAACAGAAGTCGGTCCACACCGGCAATTGCACGTCGTGGGCAAGCAGCAGGCCCAGGCTCGTGGTGTCCGTCGTTGCCACTCCGGTCGTGACGTAGTGCAACTGCATGTAGATGTGCCAGCCGGCGGGAATCTTGCGCCCATGCCCGGCGGCGCCACCATCGGCCTGAAGCCGGGCGTCCACCCCGATATGACGCACGAATGCTCAAATGCTTTGACCTGATCGCCGCCGCTGGGCGGAGCAACCACGACTGTGACGTGGTGCAGCACTTTGCGATCGCTCGGCATCACTTCGGCGGCGCGAATCCAGGTGTCGGTCGTAAAACCGGGATCCATCTCGACCGTGATGTAATCGACGATTCCCGTGGCCGGCACCGCGATCGGCTGGGACATCTGCACGATCCGGTCCGGCCGGCCAATGGTCCAAGCGTCGGCAAATTGGCGGGCCGGCGGCAAGTCGGCCGGATCGCCCTCGGCCAGGCCCGTGTCGATCCAGTCGTAAAGCAGTTGCTTCTCATCCGCCGTCAGGCGCCGCTCGTTGGCGAAGCTGCCAATTGCCGGATCCGCATGCCAAGGCGGCATGGCGCCCTGGCTGACGCGCTCGCGCATCGTGTCGGCCCAGGCCACGGCGTCGTGGTAGCCGGTCAACGCGAAGGGACCAATCTGCCCCGGGCGATGACATTCGACGCAGTGCTGGGCCAAAATCGGCGCGATGTCTCGACTGTACGTCACCGGGCCCGCGCCGGCCGCTTCGGCTCGGTCGATGAAGCAGCCGGGAATCTCCGTTTCGCTGACCGAGACGGTTTTGCCCGCCAGCAATTCTTCGATCGCCTCGACCAGATCGTGGCGGAGCGGCTCGGGCCGGCGCTCGCCCGGATTGTATTGGTCATCGATGCGGCCGTGATAACGAACCTGTCGGTCGCGATCGAGCAGGAATACTTCAAGCTGCCGGGTGGCGCCAAACCGATCGGCAGCACGCCCAGCGGCGTCGATCAAGATCGGAAACCGGCAGCCGAAGTCCTTAGCGAACTGGGCCACGTCGGCCGGGCTGTCGTGGGCGTTCGGATTGATTCCCACCACGGCCACGCCGGCCGGTTGGAAGCGCGCGGCAATCTCGTCGAGCCTGGCAGCATAGAGTCTTGCCAGCGGGCATTGAGTGCCGATAAAGGCGACCACGACCAACCCGTCCTGGCGAAAGTCGTTCAACCGGTGCATCGCCCGGCGGTCGTCCGGCAGTTCGAAATCCACCGCCGAGCTCGTGGCCAACGCCGGGCATGTGACCAACAACAATAGCAGCTGCGCCAATAGCATCCGATAGAGTCCGGTAGGGTTATCGAGCACCTAGAAAATCGCCGAGTCACTCACGGACGGCTGGTCCCGGGCCGGGCCAACGAACGGCAGTTTTGTGCCGGGCCAGAATCGGCAATCCTTACCTCAATTCTGGCATTGTTTTGGCGGTGCGGCCCGGCGGCGCCGCGGAACGGGGCCACGGCCGGTGGCGGATCGGAATCGCTGAGGTTCCGGCGGTAGGGGCTGGCAGCGAATATCGCGGCCATGCGGACTTTGCGGGCCGCTGCCCCGCGCATAGAATGCGGCAGACCGGCGCGATCGTTGCGACTTGCCGGCCGAGGCAAATCGCCAGGCACTTGCCGGTCCGGGCTCCAACAGCCCGCTGCCCCCTTATCCATTCCCACCCGAAATCAAGAGGTTCCGCATGATTCGCCTGTCGCTCGGATTACTCCTCACGCTCGCGGCCGCTGCCGGGATGGCCGGCGAATTCAACCCGGTGCTCAACATCGGCGATGCGGCGCCCGCTTGGAGCGATCTGCCCGGCACGGACGGCAAGACGCATTCGCTGACCGATCTGAAGGACACGCCCGTGGTGATCGTGGTCTTCACTTGCAACAGTTGCCCGTTTGCGCGCGACTACGAAGACCGCATCATGGCCGTGGCCAAAGCCCACGCCAAGGATGCGGCCGTCGTGGCCATCAATGTCAATCGCGTCGCCGAGGACAGCCTGGAGAAAATGCAAGAGCGAGCCAAAGACCGCGGCTTCCCCTACGCCTACTTGTACGACCAGACACAGCAGATCGCCAAGGCCTACGGGGCCACGTTCACACCTGAGTTCTTCGTGCTCGGGCCCAAGCGGAAGATCGTCTACATGGGCGGGCTGGACGACAACAGCAATCCGGCCGAGGTGAAGCACAACTATCTCGAGCCGGCGATCGAGGCAGCGCTAAAAGACGCGAAGCCGGCCACCACAGAGACCGTCGCCCGGGGATGCCTGATTCGCTATGCCCGCGAGCGGAAATAGAAACGCTTCGGGCGGCTCAGTATCCGGCCGGCGGCATGGTCGCGTTGCCGGCAGGAGCTCCGTACGGTTGGCCGCTCGCAGCCGCAGGGGCTGTTCCGCTGCCAGCTCCGTAGGGAGAAGCCTGGCTGCCCGGCGCGTACGGGTTGGCGGCACCTGCCGCCGCGGAGCCGCCGGCAGGCGCGTCGTAGCCGGCAGACATGACGCCGGAGCCGCCGCGTGCAGTCCGCGTGGGCGAGAAGTCGCTGGTGCTGCCAGGGCGCCAGTTCGGGTCGCGCCGGTCGGAGTTGGCCGGCGTGGTGGCCGGCACCGTGGTGCCCTGGTACGGCGCCGCTCCGGGCGGCGTGTAGCCCGTATTGCCCGGGTTATACGGCGCGTCCGATTGCGAGTAATTGGTCTGCGGATACGCGTCGCTGGGACTATTGCTCGTGGTTGGATAGCCCGTTGCCGGGTAGCTGTTGGCCGGCGGATAGGCGCCGCCCTGAGCCGGATAGGCCCCACCCTGAGCCGGATAACCGCCAGGTGCAGCGGCGGCCGGGTTGCCCTGATTCGGGGCACCGTAAGCCGGACCGGCCCCAGCCGGATTGGCTCCGCCAGCGGCGCCGTACGGCGTACCGCCGGGTTGAGCGACTGCCTGACCCGGATCGGGATACTGATAACCGGGGGAACCCGTCGGCGGAGCCGACGCCGGCATGGAGTTGCGCCACCCGCATAGCCCGGGGCAGCCGAGGCATCGGCAGAGCGGATGCCGGCCGGATCGCCGGGATACGTGTTGTTGGCCGCGGCGGCTCCCGCCGCGTACGGATCGGCACTGGCCGGCACACCCGTCGCCGGATAATTCGTCGATGGATAGGTGGCTTGGGCCGTGGTGACCGGAGCGGCGCCTGCTCCCTGGCCATAGACCGCGTTATAAGGACCGCTCTGTGCCACCCCGGCGGCCGGCACCATAGGCCGAATTCGCAGCGCCATAGGTGCCGCTCGGACCACCCTGCGCGGCTGCGTTGGCCACCGGATACGCCGACGGTAGTTCCGCAGTGCCGGCTGCGCGCCTGGTGGCACGCTGGCAACGCCCTGCGTCGCAGCGGTGGCCGCAGGAGTAGCAGAAGCCGAGGGCAACTGCGGTCCCGGAGGCGCATTGCTGTAAGCCGGGGCGGACGACTTGGTCTTCGCGCCATACCAGGTCCGACCGGATCCGCCAGGGCCGCTCTGGCAGCCGGTCAAACCGAGGATCATCGCGGCGATGGCCGCTCCGTGGGCAAGCTTTACTCGCATGCGCAGGCGCCCTTTAACTGGGATCGGAAGAGCCGCACCGGCCTGAGACATCCGTGTCCGGCATCGTCGGCAGCCTCTTCCTTGAGGACCTGTTCCAATTGTTCGTTGACGTGATCCGCCTTTGCGAACGATCTTCGTGCTGCCGTGCCGTTGAACAAGTCGATTCCGGGCGTCCTGCCCTCGGGGCGGGAATGTCCCGGCCCAACCGTTCAACGTGACCAGCACTACCGTCTTTAATGGCTAATCGGACTGTACGCCGCACTTGCCCCAATTAAACCCCAAAGTTTGTCCCAAAAGGGGGCGATGCTGGCGGACGGCGGGGGCGGATTATAGAAAACCAACCCAAGGGGTCAACGGCAATATCCCATCGCCCACGGTGGAAGCCGGTGGAACGAGCCCGGCACCGAGGCAAGACAACGCTTGTGACCTTGCGATTCTACCCAAACCAACTGGTTGCCTGACGCCTGGGAAGCGGCATCCTGGTAACATGGGGGCATTCCAATCTCGAATCGACGGGAGGGCTCGACGCGAATCGAACGTGTCGGCCGGCACGCCTGCGAACCTAGCCGACGTGTTGGCAAAAGCCCGCGCAGGCAGACTCAGTCAAGCCATAAGCCTTCGCCACCGCCCGGTACGCGCAGGTTCGCTAGCCGCCGGTGGAACTGGCCGCAGCGAACGACAGGTCGAGATCCAGATCGTCGAAGTTGATCTGGCTGCCCATGACCTCGTTCATCACGTGGAGCTGCAACTGGTTGGGATTGGTGGCCACAAGCTCGGGACTGGTGAAGCTGAAGTGGTTGATTGGCTCGGGTTGGCCGCCGGGAACGACACGAATGCGTTCGGCTGGCCGGCGGTCGAGGTGCCGTTGCTGGGATTGGCCGACAGGAAGTTGGCCGTCGTGCCGCTGGAAATCGAATAGAAGGCCAGATACTGGCCGGCCGGCACCGTAATCGATTGCGCGGCAGCTCCACCGGCCGTGCCCGAAGGAATCAAGACCTGCGAGTTGCCGCTGGCCAGAGCCGCGGCCAGATAACCCGAATCGCTCGGGGTGAGCGATCCGATATCGCCGTTGGGGCTATCGACGAAAAAGACGCCAATGTCGCCCGGAGCGGTGGAGTCGTGCGTATCGGCAGCCAGCGAGGCGCTGAGCGACACGTTGCCGCTGCCGGCGCTGTCGGGTGCCGCACAGTGTTGCGGGATCGGCGGTCTGTCCTGTGGAGAGCGCAACGGTCATCACGACGTCGTTGTAATCCTTGTCGCTGCCGGCAATGAAATCCTCATCCTCCCAGGCATATTGCGCCGTGCCGGTTGTCGAGTCGGCGACCACCTGGACGTGCTGGCGGCTATCGGGATTGGCAGCCGTGGTGGTAAAGAACGCTGTCGGCTGGCTGGGGCTGGAGTTGTGGTTGCCCGCGTCGGTCGGATTCTTGGCCAGGAAGTTGGCGGTGGTGGTGTTCTGGATCATGTAGAAGCCGAGCAGTTCTCCGCCCGTGACGGTCAGGTTCAGCGTCTCGCCGCCCGTATCGCCGCTGGGGAAAACCACCTGGGCGAATTGGCCGCCATCGGCCGTGCCGCCGATCGCAGCCAGGTCGTAACCGGAAGCCACCGGGGCCAGGCTGTCGACGGTGCCCGTCATGTCGCTGACCTCATAGACGCCGATTTCGTCGTTGTAGGCCGCGTGCCGATCCGTCCAGGTGACGGTGATCGTCTGGCTGCTGCCGATGGCGCCGGGAACCGTGTACACCTGCAAGTCGCTCGGGGCATAGGTCAGGGTCATGGGCGACGATGTCGTGGACGAACCCGACGAGCTGCTGGCCGTGGCCGTCACGGTGTTGGCGCCGACCGCCAGGGTGCCGGCCGGCAACGTGATCTGCGCCAGGCCGGATGAATTCGCGGTGACCGCGGGGAGCGTCGTGCCGTTGACCGAGAAGGTGACCGTATCGCCGGCACCGGCCGTGGCGTCGACCAGCGGTGTGGATTGCGACGTGTAGTCGTCTCCCGCGACTAAGCCGGTCTGGCTCGTGGAATCGAGCATCAGGCTGGTCGGCGCCGCCGGGCCCGATGTGCTGGCCGCCGCGGCGTTCTGTTCGTTCGAGTTCGGGCTGGAGCCTGTGCTATTGACCGCCTCGACGACGTAATAGTACGTCGTGCCGGCCGTCACCGTGGTGTCTTGGTATGTGGTCTGGCTCGACGACAGCGGCGTGCTGTTCAAGGGCGTGGTCGATTCGCCGCCGGCGCTCGTGCCGCGAAATACGTTGTAGCCGGTGACAGTGCCGCTGCCGGCAGTCCAGGACAGATCGATTTCGGTGGAGGAAACGACGTCCGGGGTGTTCAGTGTCGGCGCCGACGGGGCGGTGCTCGACGTGCTGGCGGGCATCGCGGTCTGGCCTCGTTCGAATTCAACTCGCCCGAAGTGTTCGTGGTGACCCCGTTATCAATGGCTTCGACGACGTAATAGTACGTCGTGCCGGCCGTCACCGTGGTGTCCTGAAACGTCGTCGTGCCGGACGACAGCGGCGTGCTGTTCAAGGGCGTGATCGATTCGTCGCCGGCGGTCGTGCCGCGGAATACGTTGTAGCCCGTAACGGCGCTGCTGGCGGCGGCCGTCCAGGACAGATCGATTTCCGTCGCCGACACAGCCGACGCCGTGAGGTTGGTCGGAGCCGTGAGACTGAGGGTGTTGGAGGGCGTCGCAGTGGCCTCGTTCGAGCTTGGGCTGGCGACCGTGCTATCGACCGCCTGTACGACGTAATAGTACGTCGTGCCAGTCGTCACGGTGGTGTCCTGATAGGTGGTCGTGCTCGGCGACAGCGGCGTGCTGTTCAAGGGCGTGGTCGATTCGCCGCCGGGTGTCGTGCCGCGGTAGACGTTGTAGCCGGTGACTGTGCCGCCGCCGCTGCCGGCCGTCCAGGACAAATCGAGCTCCGTCGCCGAAGCGACGGAGGCCGTCAGGTTGGTCGGCACCGTCGGCGCCGCCAAGCCGCTGGAGGGCGTGGTCGTATTTGCTTCCAACGACGGCGAGCTTGCCGCCGTCGAGTCGATGGCCTGAACCGTATAGAAATATTGCGTGCCGGCGGCGGCTGTCAGGTCGTCGTAGCTGGTGGCGGTGGCCGAAAGCGGGGTGCTGTTCAGCGGGGTGCTCGACTCGCCGCCGCTGGTCGTGCCGCGATACACGTCATAGCCGGTGATGTTGCTCGTGGGTGCGGTCCATGTCAGGCCAATCTCGTTCGTGGCCAGGGCCGTCGCGATCAGATCGGTCGGCGGATTCGGAGTGACCGCTGCGTTGACCGTGAGCGTGAATGGCTCGGTGTCGGGGCTCGTGTTTGCGGAATTGGTGCCCGCGACTTCCGCCAGCAAGCTGATCGATCCGGTGAAGCCCGCGGCGGGCGTCAGGGTCACCTGGCCCGTGGTGGGGTTGATCGCGCCGATGGTCACGTTCGCCGGGGCCGCACCGGTCGTCGGATCGACGATCTGATATTCAAGGGTGGCGCCGTCCGGATTCGTGGTCGGCAGCGTAATGGTCAGCGGCGTGTTTTCGGTGGCGCTGACGATCCCCGTGGAGGAAATCGTTCCCAAGAACGGCGGGTCGATGATCGTATTGCCGACCACATTGACGGTGAATGCCTGTTCGGCCGTTGCTCCGTTGGCTTCGGTGCCCACGATGGAAATCGTGGACGTTTCACCGGCCGCGCTGGTCGGCGCCGAAACTTCCAGCACGGTGTCCTGGGTGTTGGTCACGATCGAGGCCGAGGTGACATTGATCAGCGGCGAGGGCAAGCTGGTCTGCTCGACGCCCCCCTCCACGTCGTTGGGATTCGGGACGAGCGTCGAGTTCATCATCGTGTTGAACGTGCTCAACCCATCGACCAACTGTCCAAAGATCGTGTAACGGTAGTCGAGCGATTGCTGATTCGCCGACAGGTCGGATTGCGTCAGCGGGGTGGTCGTGCCGGGTTCGTCGACTCCGGTGACGAAGTATTCCAGGTCGTTGGTGTTGGGGCCGGCATTGGCCCAGGCGATCACCCCCTGGTTGTCGAACGTCAGTTGCGAGTTGATCTCGTCGTCGTATTGATTGCCGTCTCCATTGTTGCCGCCCGTGCTCGTAAAGTTGCCCTGCGCGATCATCAGACTCGACAAGCTGTTGAGGATCCGCGCAAAGGTCGTGTTGTTCCACAGGCCGGCCGTGATCTGCGTCTCGATCGTGCTGACGGTGTTCGGCGCCAGGCTGTCGAACAGCTTGAACGTCAGCGTACCCGAATACGCGGTGCCGGTGCTGCTCGTGCCGTTCACATTGAGCGTCAGGTAGGTATCGCCGGTCACGGGAGTGACCGTCACGTCCGGATTGGAACTGGTGATCGCATAGCTGATCGCGTCGCCGCTGTCGTCGGTCGCGTCGATCGGCACCATCAAATCCTTGCCCGCCGGCTCCTGGATCGAGTTATCCGACTGCACGCCATCGACCGTCATCGAAGTGATGGTCAACATGCTGCGCTGTTCGAGTTGTTCGAAGATCATACGGCCGTAACCGCGGCGCAGGGGACCTGGCACGCCCGGCTGGCATGCGGATTGACTCGATTGTTGTTTCGACCGCCCAGCGAAAACAGCCCCATGGAGAATCTCCCGAGATGCACGTCAAACGGGTGAGACGCGTCGGCGAAATGCCGATTGGTGTGACGCTCTTGCCCTTCATTCACTCTAATCAGAGGTTAAACTTTGTACACGACCCGCCAATGCCGGGTGGCGCAAACCGGGCCAGGCACGCGCACTACCGGGACAAATGTCGACAAAAGTCAACGGACGTCTGGTTCCACCGCCGCCACCACCGTCGCGATCGATGCGATCCGAATGGGGGGTGAACACGACCACCAACCAGGAGGGTAGGGGTGGGGTCGGCGCAACCCTGCAAGAAGGCGACGGATGCCCCGATCCGTCAGTCACCTGTTACGCAGCTCGACCGCCGCTGGTTCAGGAAAAAAAGCCGGTGCCAAAGATCACCGGCTCGGCGAAGGTTTCCGCAGGGGTTGAAACCCAGCAATGAGTTGATTGCCGCTGCAAACCCCTTGTTGGCGGCATCTCACTCGACCGCATCCCAGCGGCCCTTGATCTTGGCGGCCCTTGTTCGCGGCCAACGATCCGTTCTCGACGGCGCCGCCGCCGCTGACTGCCAAGCCCCGAGCCGGGCGATGTTGAACGATGCGGCGAGGATCTTCGTAAGCGGACACCAGCCGCCCGAGGGCCAATCATTGAACCGCGGTCATCGCCAAAATGACGACGTGACCGTTGTTGGGCAGAGTGATGCTGTTGAGCGTCCGGGTATTGTCGAGCGAGATCGTGTAGCTGTAGACGTAGAAATTGCGATTGTCGATTCCGCCGGACGCCGTATCGCGGTACGACATCGAAATTGCCTTCGACTCGCCCGAGTAGGACTGCGGCGTATACCAATCGCTGAGGCTTTGACCGACTGTCGTCGGGCGCCTGTCGTGTAGTTGACCGTGAAGGTCTGGTTGGGCTGGTTGCCGTCGACGCCGAATGCCAACACTTCGAGCTTCGAATACTGACCGGCCGGCAGACTGATTGTCTGGCCGGTCGCCTGCACGACGTCGTTCGCCCCGGCCGGACCGATACCGAAGGCCACGCCTCCGACCGTTTGGCTAGTGCCCAACAAGGCTCCCGACAGGTCGGATCCGACGCCGTCAACGCTGGGGCCGAACTGGGTTCCGTCGGCCGCAATGCCCTGACGATTGTAGGAGCTGCTAAGGTCGACCTGCGCCGTCGTTCCACTGGCCGCAACGGCTAGCGACGCCTCATTCGAGGCCGCGCTGGCCGCCGGTCCGTCGAGGGCCTTGATGGTGTAGAAATACGTGTTGCCCGGCAATGCCGTCGCATCGGCGTACGCGGAGGTGCCAGCCGGCAGCGGCGTCGCGTTGAGCGGAGTGGTTGATTCGCCGCCGGCACTCGTGCCGCGATAGACGTTGAAACCAGTGACCGTGCCGCTCGTTGGCGCCGTCCACGATAGATTGACCTGGCTTCCCGTGCCGGCCGCGGCGGTCAAGGCGGTGGGAGCATTGACCGCTGCCAAGGCGGCCATCGACAGGACTTCGACCTGGTCATTGTCAGGCAGCGTAATGCTCGTCACGGTCCGGGTGCTGTCGACGGGGAGTGAATAGCCGTAGACGTAGAACGTGCGGTTGTCGGCGCCGCCGCTGGACGTATTGCGATAGGCCATGGTCACGGCTGGCGACTCACCGGTGTAGCCTTGCGGCGTATACCAGTCGCTGATGCTCTGGGTCACCGTGGTGGGACTACCCGTCGTGTAATTGATCGTGAACGTCTGGTTGGGCTGGTTGCCCCGGACCGCCGTGGCGAGCATGTCGATCGAAGAGTATGTCCCCGCAGGCACCGTGATGGATTGCCCGGCCGCTTGGATTACGTCGTTCGACCCGGGTGAACCGACGCTGAAGGTCACGCCGTTCCAGGTCGGGGCAGAGCCCAGTTGCGTGGCGGAAATTGCATTACCGCGGCTGTCCAGTCCGCCCGAGAATGCAGGCACCGTCGGTCGTGATGCCGGCCAAATTGTACTGGCTGCTGAGCGAGATCGACGTGACGACCCCGCTGGCCAGGGCTTGCGTCGTGGCGCTGGCCTCGTTCGAAGCCGCGCTCTGAGCGGGGCCATCGAGCGCCTTGACCGTGTAATCATACGTGGCGCCGGCCAGCGCGGTGGTGTCCTGATAGCTCGTCGCGGTCGTGGCCAGCGGCGTGCTGTTCGAGCGGCGTGCTCGATTCGCCACCGGCGTCGTGCCGCGATAGACGTCGTAACCGGTGATCGTGCCGCTGGCCGCGGTCCAGGAAAGATCGATCTCGCTGGTTCCCTTGGCCGTTGCCGACAGATTCGTCGGCGCCGCGACCGCGCTCGCGGTGCTGATGGCCAGCACTTCGACGTTTCCGTCGTTGGGCAGCGTGATGCTGCTCACGGTCCGGGTGCTGTCGAGCGCGATCGAGTAGCCGTAGACGTAATAATTGTGATCGTCGCTGCCTCCGCTGGACGTGTTGCGGTACGCGCTCGTCACGGCAATCGACTCGCCGGTATACGCCTGCGGCGTGTGCCAGTCGCTGATGCTTTGGGTCACCGTGGTTGGGCTGCCGGTCGTGTAATTGACCGTGAACGTCTGGTCGGGCTGGTTGCCGTTGACGCCGGTCGCCAGGAAATAAAGCTTGGAGTATTGGCCAGGGGTCAGCGTGATGGTCTGACCGGTGGCCTTGATCACGTCATTCGTGTCGGCCGCGCCGAGGGTGAACTGGACGCCGCTCCAGGTTTGGCTGGTGCCCAGCAGGGTTTCCGAAAGCGCGTTGCCCCCTCCGTCCAGTCCGCCGGAGAATGTCTTGCCGTCGGTGGTGATGCCCGTCAGGTTGTAGTACGTTGCCAGGCTGGTGCCCGAACCGGTGTTGGCGGCCGTAGCGCTCTGTTCATTCGAACTCGCACCGGTGACTGTGCCATCGACCGCCTTCACGACGTAGAAGTACTGGGTGCCGGCCGTCACCGTGGTGTCCTGATAGGTGGTCGTGGCCGACGACAGCGGCGTGCTGTTCAAGGGCGTGGACGATTCGCCGCCGGCGGTCGTGCCGCGGTACACGTTGTAGCCGGTGACGGTGCCGGCGGCGGCAGTCCAGGACAGGTCGATCTGGCTCGCCGAGACGACGACGGGCGTGTTCAAAGTCGGAACTGTGGGCACCCCCGATTGGCTGCCCGAAGTGGTCGCGGTGGCTTCGTTCGAATTCGGTCCGACGAGGCTGCTGTTGACCGCCTTGACGACGTAAAAGTACGTCGTGCCGGCAGCCGCGCTGGTGTCGTGATAGCTGGTGGCGGTCGACGACAGCGGCGAGCTGTTCAGCGGCGAGCTCGACTCGCCGCCGATGGCCGTGCCGCGGTACACGTCGTATCCGGTGACCGTGCCGGCCGCAGCCGCCCACGACAGATCGATCTCGCTGGCCGACACATCTTCCGCCGTGAATTGGGTGGGCGCTGCGAGCCCATTCGACGACGTGGTCGCGGTCGCTTCGTTCGAATTCGGTCCGACGAGGCTGCCGTTGACCGCCTTGACAACGTAAAAGTACGTCGCGCCGACAGCCGCGCTGGTGTCGTGATAGCTGGTGGCTGTCGACGACAGCGGCAAGGTGTTCAGCGGCACGGTCGACTCGCCGCCGGCGGTCGTGCCGCGATACACGTTGTATCCGGTGACGGTGCCGGCCGCGGCCGCCCACGACAGATCGATTTCCGTCGCAGAGACGGCCGACGCCGAGAGGTCGGTCGGAGCCAAGGGACTGGTGGTGCTGGAGGGCGTCGCGCTGGCCTCGTTCGAACTCAGTTCACCGGAAGTAGTCGGGCTGACTCCGTTATCAATGGCCTCGACGACGTAATAGAACGTGGTGCCGGCAGTCACCGTGGTGTCGTGAAAGGTGGTCGTGCTCGATGACAGCGGCGTGCTGTTCAAGGGCGTGATCGATTCGTCGCCGGCAGTCGTGCCCCGGAATACGTTGTAGCCGGTGACGGCGCTGCTGGCGGCGGCCGTCCAGGACAGATCGATTTCCGTCGTCGAGGCTGCGAACGCCGTCAGGTTGGTCGGAGCCAAGAGATTGATGGTGTTGGATGGCGTCGCGCTGGCCTCGTTCGAATTCTGGCTGGCGGCCGTGCCGTTGACGGTCTTCACGACATAATAGTACGTGGTGCCGGCAGTCACCGTGGTGTCCTCATAGCCGGTCGTTGCCGACGGCAGCGGCGAGCTGTTCAAAGGCGTCGTCGATTCGCCGCCGGCGGTCGTGCCGCGATACACGTTGTAGCCGGTGACCGTGCCGCTTGCCGCGGTCCACGAAAGTAGAACTTCGCTACTCGTGGCGGCCGAGGCGGTCAGATTGGTCGGGGCATTCGGAGTCGTGGTCGTCCCGTTGACGGTCAGCGTGAAAGCCTGCGTGTCGGGTACCACAGTGCTGTCCGCGTACGAATTTCCGACGCCAACCGCGTTGTTGGCATACAACTGACTCTGCGCTGGCAACGGTCGTAACCGAGGCCTGGAGTGGAACGGAGCCGGAAAACGTGCTGTTGGGAGTCACCGTGAAGGTCTCGCTCGCCTGCCCATCTAAATCCGAGTAAGTGGCCGGGATCGGCGTCACCGTGACACTGTTGTTGGAATCGGTTTCCGTGATTCCAAAGGTGACTCCCAAGCTCTGCGGATCGACGGCGGTCAACGTGATTTGCTTCGACTGATTCTGCGAAGTGGTTGTGTTGGTCACCGGGCCGAGGAACGGCTGGTCGTTGACCGGAACTCCCGTGGAGGTGCCGTCGGACGTGTTGTAGACGGTGTTCACCGTGAAGGAGGTGCTGCCGCTGCCGATACCGCTGTCGGTTGCCGGAAGGTTGATCGTCGACGTCTCGCCGGTGTCGCCTGCCGGAGTTGAAATCATCAGCACCGTGTCGTGATTGTCGGTGATCGAGGTGGCCGAATTGATGGTCACCAGGTTGGTCGGCGTGCCGCCGCTGCCGGGCGTGGTCATGAGGGCTTCGAACGTGCTGAAACCGCCCACCAGATCGCCGAAAATCGCGAAGCGATTGTTGAGCACCTGCGGCATGTTGACCAGCGAAACCGGCGTGCCCCCGGTTGCCGAGCCACCCGGGTTATCGATGGCCGTTATGAAAAACAAGGAGGTTGCCGTGTCGGGACCGGCGTTACCATGGCCAACATACCCGGACTGGTAAAGGTTAGGTCTTGGTTGAATTCATCGTCGAGGGTGCTGCCCTGAGGAACCTGCTGCGTGCCCGTGCTGTCGTAGCCCGCAAAGGCCACGAAGCCATCCTGGACATATCCAAACGTCTCGCCGTTGTACTTGCCCTGATTGACGAGGCTCACAATCTGCGCCACGGTGTTGGGCGCGGAGTCGCCGAATAAGGCAAGAATCAGATCGCCGGTCTCCTTCGTACCGGTGCTATCGGTGAACGTCACATTGAGATCGACGTAGTTCGTGACCGGCATCAGCGACACACTGACGTCCGGGTTGCTACTCGTGGGCGTGCCGTATTGGATTGCCAGCGGATTGTTGCTCGAGTCCGTAGCCGTGTCGACTCCGTCGATCGGCACCAAGATCGTCCTGCCCGCCGGGTCGATGGCGACGCCGCTGACGACGCTGCTCGGCGAGGGAGTCAGCGTGATCGACAGCATCTGGCGGTCTTCCAACGGCTCGAACATCCTGCGCTCGCACCACGCCGCGCAACTGGATGGCCCCGTCTGAGGCCCGAACTGGTTCGATCGTTGCCTCGGCCGCGGTACGAAAACAGCCCCATGGAGAATCTCCGAAGATGCACGTCGAACGGGTACGAGGAGTCGGCGAAACGCCGAACGGTGTGACGCTTCTGCGCTTCATTCACTCTAATCAGAGGTCGAACTT
The DNA here is from genome assembly GCA_963699445.1 of uncultured Planctomycetia bacterium. Classification (GTDB taxonomy): domain Bacteria; phylum Planctomycetota; class Planctomycetia; order Pirellulales; family PALSA-1355; genus CAWCAX01. The sequence goes on along the minus strand of CAVOTX010000001.1, from coordinate 208,292 downwards.
TGTACACAGCCGGCCGCTGCCGGCGGGCGCCGCAAAGCTGGGCATGGCAAGGATGCTGGCGCGACAAATGATGACGAAAGTCACCGCACGTCTGGTTTCACCGCCGCCATGACCGTCGCGATCGATGCGATCCGAATGGAGGAGTCAGCACGACCACAAACCAGGAGGTTAGGCGTGAGGTCGGCGCGCAACCCTGCGCAAGAAAGCAACGGATGTGCCGATCCGTCAGTCACACCATACGCGGGTCGACCGCCACCGGTTCACGAAAAAAGCCGCCGCCAATCGCCACCGGCACGGCGATGGGGCGGATCGGGTCGTCCGCGGCTGGATCAGGCCCTTACTTGATTGCCGCTTCATACCGCTTGTTGACGGCATCCCAGTCGACAACGCTCCACCAGGCGGCGATGTAATCCGGGCGGCGATTCTGGTATTTCAAGTAGTACGCGTGCTCCCAGACATCCAAGCCGGCCAGCGGCGTGTGGCCGTGCATCAAGGGGCTGTCCTGATTCGGCGTGCTCTCGACGATCAGTTTCTTGTTCTTGCCCACGCTCAGCCAGGCCCAGCCGCTGCCGAAGCGGGTGGTGGCCGCTTTGGCAAACTCGGTCCTGAAGGCCTCGAAGCCTCCCAATTCCGTCTTGATGGCCGCCGCCAGCTTGCCGGTCGGCTCGCCCCCTTTGCCCTTGCCCAAGATCGTCCAAAACAAGGAGTGGTTGGCGTGTCCGCCACCGTTATTGCGCACGGGGGTGCGGATATTCTCCGGAACGCTATCGATCTTGGCGACCAGGGCCTCGATCGACTGGTTGCCCAGTTCGGTGCCTTCGATGGCCTTGTTCAAATTCGTGACGTAGGCCGCGTGATGCTTGTCATGATGGATTTCCATCGTCAGCGCATCGATGTGCGGTTCCAGGGCGTCGAACGGGTAGGGCAGCGGCGGAACTTCGAAAGCCATGGCTCGGTTTCTCCTTACGGGCGGTTGATCTCGCTGCACTGCGACTGCTCGGCGTCCTGGGCGGTCGATAAGACGCCCTGAATCGAAGGCGGCATTACCGCCCAGCGGCGCGGCGATGCGCGGAGCGAATGAAGTGGATAGTTCGCGAACGGCGCTTTCCGGATTGGTAAACGGTGACTCGATGGATGTTTGCAAAACCCGAATTGCTTGCGCTGGGGGCAGCATACCCGATGCCGGCCCAGGTGGCAAACTGCTGCACCGGCGCGTGGAGCAGGGCGGCGCCGGCGGCCCGGATCGCCCACAATCGCCCGAGAAAACGGCTATTTGCTTGCACGACAAAATGGCGATCGTTATTATTTGATCTGCTTACTTTGGGGGGCGGACTGCCGGTCAATGGAGGGCCAAACCAACATGAGGTCCAACGTCCATGACCGGATGGCTTTTTCGCGCGCTCCGCGGTGCGCGGCGCCAACGCACTGCACGCAGCCGGGCCGCAACGCCGGCTTTGCCCAAATGGCGGTTCGAGCCTCTTGAAGATCGCCGCATGCTGGCGATTCAGACAGTGTATGCGCTCGCCGCCGGCTCGACCGCCGGCGGTAGTCCCGACGCAAATCTGACACCCGTCGGCTCCGCGATCGTCGGAACGACGTTTACGCGCCGACGATGGCACGGTGCTCCCGCTTGCGGCTTCGCCCGCCATCGTTCCGTTCATTTCCCCCACCTCAACGCCGGTCGACCTGACAAACTATTTCAACCTGCTGGGCATCACGCCGGATGGACAGAAGTTTACCGGCGGACTGGATGGCGTGGGCAATGCCCTGAGCGCGAAACTGCTCGGCACCAGCTTGACGACCTCCAGCGGCGCGACGTTCGACATCGGCCCGACTGGCGGCCCCAATGTCGTGCAGGCGCTCGGACAGACCATCAACTTGCCGGCCGGGTCGTTCCAGTCGCTGGAATTGCTGGCCACCGCCGTCGAGGGCAACCAGCCCAACCAGACGTTCACGATCAATTACGCCAACGCACCTTCGCAGGTCTTCAAACCAAGCCTCAGCGATTGGTACACACCGCAGGATTTCAACGGCGAATCGGTGGCCCTGGCGATGCCCTATCGCAATACGGCCAGCGGCGGCCAGGACAATCGCAATTTCAGCGTTTACGAATATACCGTGGCTCTCGACGCGTCCAATGCTGTCAGTATCACGCTGCCCAACAATGGTCGCGTCGAAGTCCTGGCGATGGACCTGGTCAATGCGGTGGCCGCGCCCACGAACCTCGCGGCCAACGCCGCGACCGGCGCGGTGAATCTATTGTGGACGCCCGCCGCCGGCGCCACCGGCTACAACGTCTTCCGCGGCACAACCTCCAATGGCGAAGCCAGCACGCCGCTCAACACCACACCGCTGGCGGCCACGGCCATGAGTTTCCAAGACACGGCCGTCGTGCCGGGCAATACGTACTATTACTACGTCCAGGCGATCGACGGCTTGCTGGTCAGCGCCCTCCAACGAGCAGTCGGCCACGCCGCTGCCGCCCGCCACGAACCCCACGACCCAGGTCGATCTGGGCCAGGCGTTCAACCTGCAGGGCATCAAGGCCGATGGCCAGAAGTTTGCCGGCGGCATGGACGGCGTGGGGAACGCCCTGAGCGCGAATCTCTTGGGGGGCAGCGTGACCGTGGGCGGCGTGCCGTTCGCCATCAGCGGCAGCGGCGGGGTGCTGGAAACGTTTGGACAGAAAATCACCTTGCCGGCCGGCACGTTCCAGTCGCTGGACTTGCTGGCCACCAGCGTCGACGGCAACCAGCCCAACCAGACGTTCAAAGTCACATTTGCCAACGGCACGTCGCAGACGTTCACCCAGGGCGTCAGCGATTGGTACACCCCGCAGGACTACGCCCCCAGCGAAACGGTGGCCCTGACGATGCCTTACCGCGATCGTTTCAACGGCACCCAGGACAACCGCAATTTCAACCTCTACGAATATACCTTCACATTCAGCACGCCCGAGCAGGTCGCCAGCATCACGTTGCCCGACAACGGACACGTGGACGTGCTGGCGATGACGCTGGTGGCCCCGGTGGCCGCGCCCACCCTGACTGCCACGGCCGCCACCGGCGCGGTGAATCTGTCCTGGACAGTCCCCGGCGGCACGATCACCGGCTACAACATCTTCCGCGGCACGCTGGCCACCGGTCTGTCGGATACGCCCTTGAACTCGGCGCCGCTGTCATCTGGCACCACGACTTATCAAGACACCGACGTCGTGGCCGGCAACACGTACTATTACGTGGTCCAGGCGCTGGACGGCGCGACGGCCAGCCCCAAGTCGAACGTGCAGTCGGCCACGGTGCCGAACACCGCGACCACGACCGAAATCGATCTTACGGGGGCGTTCAACCGGGCGGGCATCACGGTCGACGGTCAACCGTTCTCCGGCGGTCTGGATGGACACGGCAATGCCCTGAGCGAGAATCTGCTGGCCAACAGCTCGCTGGGCGCGACGTTCGATCTGGGCACAGCCGCCACAGCCGGCGTGGTGCAAGCGCTGGACAGACCATCGGCTTGCCGGCCGGCCCGTTCACGACGCTGGAACTGCTGGCCACCGGCGTGAACGGCAACCAGCCCAATCAGACGTTCACGGTGCGCTACACGAACGGCACGCCGCAGACGTTCAGCCAAGGCATCAGCGATTGGTACACGCCGCAGCACTACGCGGGCGAATCGGTGGCCCTGACGATGCCCTATCGCGATCGTTCCAATGGCACAACGGACAACCGCGATTTCAACCTTTACCAATACAGCTTCGCGCTCAACCCGGCCTACCCCATCACCAGCATCACGCTGCCCAACAACGGCAACGTGGAAGTCCTGGCGATCACCGCGGTCGACTAGAATTATTTGCTTCCATAGATAAAAAAGTCGCTCGTTATTTTTCAATCTTGCCAGCGCTAACGAGGGGCGGATTCCCGGTCAATGGATGGCCAGTCCAACATGAGGTTCAAGGTCCATGACCGGATGGTTTTTTCGTGCGCCTGCGCAATGCGCTGCGCCAACGCCCTGCACGCAGCCGGGCTGCAACGACCGGTTACTCACGCTCCTACCAGTGGCGGTTCGAGCCGCTTGAAGACCGCCGGCTGCTAACGATTTTCACGCCGTCCATCTTCACCGACAGCGCTACCCTCGGCGCGGGCAGCCTGCGCGATGCCGTCATCGCGGCCAATACCGACTCGGGATCCGCAACCGACACCATTCAGCTCTCGTCGGGCACGTATAGCCTGACCATTCCGAACTCGAACACGACTGGCCACGAGATCGCATCCCTGACGGGCGATCTCAACATCACCAGCACCGCCCACACGCTAATCATCGAGGGCGTCGCGTCCAGCGGGCCCAACGCCACGATCATCCAGCAAACAGTGCTCGACCGCGTCTTCGAGATCGCCACCGGCGCGACGGTCGAGTTCGAGAATCTGGAAATCACCGGCGGCACGGCCGTCGATCAGGGGGAAGCCGGCGAATTACCGTTTGCCAACATCTCGGCCTTCGGCGGTGGAATTTTGAACAACGGCACTTTGACACTCCAAAACGTCGTGGTCGCTGGGAATACCGCCGGCACGTTAACCGGCCTGGGGGACAGCGCGGGGGATGGGGCCGAAGGTTTTGGCGGGGGCATCTACAACAACACCGGCTGCGCTTCACGATCACCGACAGTCTGGTCGAGAACAACAACGCGGTCGGAGGCAACGGCGCTGCCGCGGGAGCCACTGGAGGGGCAGGCGCTGGGAGGCGGCGTCTACTCGGCGGGCAGCAGCGTGACGATTACCAACACCACGTTCCAAAACAATTCCGCGCTCGGCGGCCATGGCGCCGCGGGCTCCAACAGCACCGACGGCACTGAATCGGCCGGGGGCGGAGACGCGGAAGGGGGTGGGGCCTTACTTCAAGACTCGGGGAACGACACGCTCACAGGCGACACATTCTCTGACAATAACGCGACCGCCGGCGCAGGCGCCAGCAGCCAAACCGGCGGTGGAAACGGGGGCGATGCGGCGGGCGGTGGGATCGAGTGGGTGGGACCCGGCGATATCGCGCTGGCAAACGACACGATCGCCGGCAACGCCGCGACGAGCGGAAACGCCGGCAACGCCGGCGCCGCTTCCCAAACTTTAGCCCTGCCCGGAGCCGTCCAGGGTGGCGGCTTCGACGACGAGAGTGATGGAGATTCGGCGACGTTCACCAACGTCACCGTAACGGGGAACCAGGCTGTAGCCGGCGCCCAGGGTACCGGCGGCAACACGACCGGTGCGAGTCCGGAAGTGATTGCCAACGCCGGCGGAATTTTCTCCAGCGGCGGCGATGCGTTCAACAACTCGATCATCGCCGGAAACACGGTCTCCGCCCCCACCGGACCGTACACCCTATTGGCTGACGGTCCAGACGTTGAAGGAGTGGCGGCCTCGACCGACCATAATCTTGTCGGCATCTACGACGCGTCGACCGCCCCTGGCTTCAGCAGCGCCGACGGCGACATCTTGGGGTCGGCTGCCAGCCCGATCAACCCAGAACTCGGCTCCCTGACAAACAACGGCGGCCCGACCGCGACCGAGGCGGAATTGGCCGGCAGCCCGGCCCTCGGCAAGGGCGATCCGGCCGCGGCCAACAGCGCCGGACTGACCACCGATCAGCGCGGCACCGGTTTCGCGCGAATCGTCAACGGCAAGGTCGACATCGGCGAGTTCGAAGTGCAGGCCAGCGGCGCGATCGCGACGACGACAATGGTCTACGTGCTTAACGCTGACGGCACTTTCGGCCAGAGCGTGACGTTGGCCGCCACGGTCAGCCCGGCCGGCGGTGCGACGGGAGTGCCAACCGGCACAGTCACGTTCGAGGACGACGGCAACGCGGTAGGAAGCGGCACCCTCGGCGCAGTCGCTGGCCAGCCCAATGTGGCCAAAGCGACCTTCACCACCTCGACGCTGGCCATTGGGTTGCACCACATCACGGCCGTCTACTCGGGCGACGCAAACTTCGCTGGCAGTCCGTCCGGGGAAATAGACGAGTCGGTCAGCGGCTCCGGCACGACCACTCAGGTCAATCTGTCGGGCTATTACAACCTGCTGGGCATTACGCAGGATGGACAGAAGTTTACCGGCGGACTGGATGGCGTGGGCAATGCCCTGAGCGCGAAACTGCTCGGCAATAGCGTGACCACGCCCAGCGGCACGATGTTCAACATTGGCCCGACCGGCGGCCCCAACGTCGTGCAGCGCTCGGACAAACCATCAACTTGCCGGGCGGCGCGTTCCAGACGCTGGACCTGCTGGCCACCGCCGTCGAGGGCAACCAGCCCAACCAAAGTTCACGATCAACTACGCCAACGCACCTTCGCAGGTCTTCACCCCCAGCATCAGCGATTGGTACACGCCCCAGAGCGGCGAATCCGTGGCCCTGGCGATGCCCTATCGCAACATGTCCAGCGGCGGCCAGGACAATCGCAATTTCAGCGTTTACGAGTATACCGTGACTCTCGACGCGTCCGATGCAACCAGCATCACGTTGCCCAACAATGGTCGCGTGGAAGTCCTGGCGATGGACCTGGCGAATCCGACAGCCCCGCCCACCAACCTGGTTGCGACTGCCGCCACCGGCGCGGTGAATCTATTGTGGACGCCCGCCGCCGGCGCCACCGGCTACAACGTCTTCCGCGGCACGACTTCTCTCGGCGAAGCCAGCACGCCGCTCAACACCACGCCGCTGGCCGCCGGTGTCACGACGTTTCAGGACACGGCCGTCGTGCCGGGCAACATGTACTATTACTACGTCCAGGCGATCGACGGCTTGGTGGCCAGCGCCCCCTCCAACGAGCAGTCGGCCACGCCGCTGCCGCTGGCCACGAGCCCCACGACCCAGGTCGATCTGGGCCAGGCGTTCAACCTGCAGGGCATCAAGGCCGACGGCCAGAAGTTCGCCGGCGGCATGGACGGCGTGGGGAACGCCCTGGCGCGAATCTCTTGGGGGGCAGCGTGACCGTGGGCGGCGTGCCGTTCGCCATCAGCGGCAGCGGCGGGGTGCTGGAAACGTTTGGACAGAAAATCACCTTGCCGGCCGGCACGTTCCAGTCGCTGGAATTGCTGGCCACCAGCGTCGACGGCAACCAGCCCAACCAGACGTTCAAAGTCACATTTGCCAACGGCAGTTCGCAGACGTTCACCCAAGGCGTGAGCGATTGGTACACGCCGCAGGACTACGCCCCCAGCGAAACGGTGGCCCTGACGATGCCCTACCGCGATCGTTTCAACGGCACCCAGGACAACCGCAATTTCCACATCTACGAATATACGCTGACGTTCAGCACGCCCGAGCAGGTCGCCAGCATCACGCTGCCCGACAACGGACACGTGGACGTGCTGGCGATGACGCTCGTGGCCCCGGTGGCCGCGCCCACCCCTGACTGCCACGGCCGCCACCGGCGCGGTGAATCTGTCCTGGACAGTCCCCGGCGGCACGATCACCGGCTACAACATCTTCCGCGGCACGCTGGCCACCGGTCTGTCGGATACGCCCTTGAACTCGGCGCCGCTGTCATCTGGCACCACGACTTATCAAGACACCGACGTCGTGGCCGGCAACACGTACTATTACGTGGTCCAGGCGCTGGACGGCGCGACGGCCAGCCCCAAGTCGAACGTGCAGTCGGCCACGGTGCCGAACACCGCGACCACGACCGAAATCGATCTTACGGGGGCGTTCAACCGGGCGGGCATCACGGTCGACGGACAACCGTTCTCCGGCGGTCTGGATGGACACGGCAATGCCCTGAGCGAGAATCTGCTGGCCAGCAGCTCGCTGGGCACGACGTTCGATCTGGGCACAGCCGCCACAGCCGGCGTGGTGCAAGCGCTGGGACAGACCATCGGTTTGCCGTCCGGCCCGTTCACGGAGTTGGAGGTGTTGGCCACCGGCGTGAACGGCAACCAGCCCAACCAGACGTTCACGGTGCACTACACGAACGGCACGTCGCAGACGTTCAGCCAAAGCCTGAGCGATTGGTACACGCCGCAGAACTACCCGGGCGAAACAACGGCCTTGGTAATGGACTATCGAGACCGGTCCAATGCCACAGTGGACTTCCGCGACTTCAACCTTTACCAATACAGCTTCGCGCTCAACCCGGCCTACCCCATCACCAGCATCACGCTGCCCAACAATGGCAACGTGGAAGTCCTGGCGATCACCGCGGTCGATTGACCGCAGCCCGACCTCGAGACCTTCGATCGGTTATTTACGCAGCCAGGGGATCAAAAGATTCGTGGCCCGGCGCTGCGAACCGTTGTCCGGTTGCGAGACGGCGGCCTCTTCGGTCGCCATCAGGTACGACTTGATGCTGGCCGCCACTTGCCGCGCTCCTTCGGTGGCATTTTCGCGCCGCCGGTCGCGATCTCGCTTGGGCCGGATGGCCACGTAAACCTTGGTGCGACAAAGGCGGCTGGTGGCCTGGGCTTTGCGCACCGATTGCCCGGCGATCTCCTCGGCCAACCGCAGCTCGATCAGAAACGGCACGGCTCGATCGGCGCCGCGCTTGAGCAAGCCGGTGCGGCGGGAATCGATCTCCAGCAGGATCTTGTCGCGGTCGAGAGACTTGATTTCGGCATGATGATCGACGACGAAGCCGCGAATCTTTTCCACTGCCATTTTCAGCGGCACGGCGGTGACCAGCCATTTCTCCAAGAGCAGGCTCGGGGTCCCGCGGCGCCCGAACCACGAGCGTTTGGACGGCTGCGATTCGGAATCGGCAATGCCGCTGCCCAATTGAACGACCCGATTACGGCCGCACTCTTTGGCTTCGAGCAGTGCGCGATGGCGCGGCGGAGCATCGTATCGGGCGTGTCGCCGGCCTGCACCTCCGTGACGCCGAAGCTGGCGGTGATCGAGCTGCCACCCAGCGCCGGCAGCGGCAGAGCGCTGATCGCGTGCCGCATCTCCTCGGGCGCTGCGCCGGCGGACGTGTTGCAGTCGGCACACAGGATCACGAATTCCTCGCCGCCGTAACGAGCCACGAGGTCGCCGGGCCGGCACGAGCTTTTGAGCAGTTGAGCAAAGCTCTTGAGCGCTTCGTCGCCGGCCTGGTGGCCGAAGGTGTCGTTGATCTGCTTGAATCGGTCGATGTCGCAAATGATCAAGCTGCAGGGCAGGCGTCGCTCGAGATGGGCCTCGACGAACATCTTGTGCGTATTGTCGAATTCGGCCCGATTGGCCACTTGCGTCAGCGGGTCCTTGGTCGCCCGCTCGTGCAAGCTCTGGCAGCGTTTCTCCAACGAAGCCTCGCCCGACGCATCGTGCAGCACGACGGCCGCACCGTGCGTCGCCCCGTCGCCGCTCAAGACCGGCACCGTGTGGATGTCGACGGCCACGGGGCGTTCGTTGCGACCCCGGATGATGAATCGCCGCAGCGATTGCACGCTGTTTTGAATGGCATACATGACCGGGCAGTCGGTGTCGGCGACGGCGGCGCCGCGTTCGTCGCGCAGGCCGACCAGCCGCGGCAGCCACGATTGCTGGCGAACAGCCGCGGCCGCGATTCCCGTGAGTCGTTCGGCCCCGCGATTCCAGGTCAAAATCCGTCCGCTGCCGTCGACGAACACCACCGCATCGTGCATGTTGTCCAGCAGTTTCTGCTGGAACAAGCCTTCGCACCCCAGCGCGACTGGCTCGTCGGCGGCGTGCATTCGCTGCCACCATCCGCGGGTGTCCGACGGCCTGAGTTCCTCGAGCCAGCGACCGGCGACCTGGTTGTCCCAGTGTTCCGACTGGTGCAATTCGCCGAACAAAATGACCAGGTCCGGATCGAACTGGACTCCGGCGGCGCTGAACAATTCGGCCACTGCCCGGTCGCGCGACAGTGCGTTGCGATACACCTGTTCGGTGGTCATCGAGTCGAACGCATCGACAATCGACAGCAGCCGGGCGCCCAGGGGGATCTCGCGTCCGATGCTCGGATAGTTCGGCCGGCTGCCATCGTACCAGGTCGGCAGGTGGCGGACGATGTCCATGATGGCCGGCGACGAGCAGCAACCACTGAGAATCTTCAGCCCAGCCTGTCGCTGCTGATCCATCAGCACGAGCTCTTCCGGCAACAGCGGTTCGGGCTTGAGCAGAATGGCGTCCGGCACGGAGATCTTGCCGATGTCGTGTAGCAGTGCAGCCACTTCCAGTTCGCTGCACTCCTCGTCGCTCAGTTCCAGGGCCAGTGCCCAGGACGAGCACCGCAACGCGACACGCAACGAATGGGCGGCTGTCGGGGCATGTTTGCAACGCAGTGCCGTAAACAAACTGCCGGCAATACCCAGTCGCACTTCGACCAGATGGTTCTCGAACGCCTCCTCCGTCCGCGCTTCGGCCTGATCCGCCGCGGCGTCGAATTCGCCCAGCAGCGAGTCGATCTCACGAACCTGGCGCTTGACGATCGGCGCCACGTCGGGGCGCATTGCCGGCGCGATCGGATCCGGGTTCGCAGGGGCCGTCATGTCCATGCCAGGTATTTTTCCATCGAGCTGACCACCAAGCCGGCGCGCCGATCGCCCGAAAATCAAGCGTCGCAATCGCTCGCCGCCGGATCCTGTCGCAGCCGCGGATTGCGCGTCCGCGGAGCTTCCCCGGCAGAGGGGGGAATGCGTTTGTGCATCTATGCCAAAGTTAGGTCAGGCCGGGGATAGTCAAACGCAGCGTCTAGGCAGGAAATGTCGGTTGCATGATTCTCGTCGCCGTGGCAAGTCGTATCGCTGTTAACGATTGTACGGCCTGGCCGGCCGCCGAAAACGCCTCCCGCGCGAGCCGGTACGCAGCCAGGCCGGCAGCTTGCAATCGCCCGGCCAGGATTTCAGCTTCGAGTCCCGCCGGCACGAATGCCGAATTCGATACGGTAGGCAGCTTCGATCGCCTCGTCCCACCGGCCGGCACTGCGCCAGCTACCTCGGCACCGCGGGCACCCCTGGCCCGTTACACACCGCCCTATGCAATTTCATCAGCAGCGCCGCCGCCGCCTTTGGTCCGACGACACGTCGGCCACCGCCAGCGCCGAGGGCGTGCTGCGGACACTACCGACCTCGGCCAAACGCACGAGCGGCCCGGCGGAAACGTACACCTCGCAAGCCCGCCGCGACGAACAACCGCGTTTGACCGATCTGATTCCCACCCGCTATCGCACGCTGCTCTTGATCTACGTGGCGGGCCTGCTGGTATCGACCGCTCTGGAATTGCTCTACTACCACATCGATGCCCTTTCGGTGCATGTCGTTCGCGAGGCCCTGGGCGTATTCGACCTGGCCAGTCGCGGCAGCTTTGCCGCCTGGTATTCATCGCTGCTGCTGTCGATCACCGCAATCACCGCGGCTTTGATATTCACATTGCGCCGTCATCGAATCGACGACTACCGGGGCCGCTATCGGGTCTGGATTTGGGGCACCCTGGGCTATTTGGCGATGGCCGTCAATCAAACCGCCGACCTCGATGACTTGCTGCGCGAAGTGGTCGAGCAAGCGGCGACCCGGCTGTCCGTGTTCCAGCCTTGGATCTGGCCGGCTCTGTGCTTCGCCGTGTGGCTGGTCTGTGTGGCGCGATTCAGCTTCGAGCTGCATCCCTCGCGCGGGGCGCTTGTCTTGGGATGGCTGGGGGCGATCGGGTGGCTGCTGTCTTCGACGGGCGTTGGGTTTCCAAAATTGGAAAATCCGGCCAGTCTGGTGATGCTGGCGGTGGGACTAAAACTACTCGGACAACTGACGATTCTTGCGGCGCACGTGGCCTACGCCCGCTATGTATTGCTGGACGCCCATGGATTGCTTCCCGCCCGCCGCAAGACCGATGCGAGCCAACCCCAGCGGCGGCGCAAGTGCGCGACAAAGCGGCCGACGACACCGAAGCGGCCAAACCGGCCAGCCCGGCGCGTACCGATTTGGATCCGCCTGTCATCCTGGCCCAGCAGCCGGCAGCGGCAACTCAATCCAAGTCGGATGCGACCGGCGAAGCCAAGCCGGTCTTTTCCAAACCGGTCGCGCCGGCCGGCAAAGTCACAGACGACGAGGACGACGACGAGGACGCGGACTCGCCAGCGAACCAGGGGCTCACGCGGGCCGAACGAAAGCGCCTGCGGCGCGAACGCAAGCTCGAGCGCGAGCGCGGCGTAACCACCGGCGCTGAAAAACACGCACGGGCAGCTCGCGGCGAGGCAAATTTACCGAGAAGCCCACAGGCTCGCTCGGGAATCGAGCTCCCTTTTCTGGTAGCCTGTCAACCGATCAGCCAGCGCGCAATCGGCCCCGGACAAGGTCAGGACACAGCAGCCGGGTCGAGCGTCCCAAATCCTTCAAAACGGCTTCGGCGGCCAGGTAGCCACTGCGCACAGCCCCTTCCATCGTCGCCGGCCAGCCGGTGGCCGTCCAATCGCCGGCAACGGCCAGACCTGCGCACGGAGGTTTGCTGGCCAGGCCGCAGCCGCTCGGAGCCGGGCCGGACCGAGAACACGGCCTGCGGATCGGTTACCACCCGGGCCCTTTGCAACTGTGCCTGGCATGCCGCGGGAAACACGGCGCCAGGTCGTCGAGCACGCTGCGAATCGTTTCCTGCTGGCCGATTTCGTCCAGCTCGCGCGAGGCGCTGATCACGACCTGGTAATAATGTCCGGCAGGCCCGGCCTGGTCGTCGGCTCGCAGGCCGCGATGGAAGACCCACTGGCTGGTGCGTCCCAGCAGCACGGCATGATCGACCTTTGCGATGGGCCGATCGAACCACAAATGCACGCCGCTGATCGGCGAGGATTCGAGCCGCTGGACCCCGGCGAGCCAGGGCAACCGCGGCGCGAGTCTCGGTCCGACCAGCGCGCCGATTTGTCGCCAGGTCACGGCGATCACCGCCGCGTCCCAGGCTTGCGCATCGCCGCCCGCCGGCGCGATCTGAATCCGATCCGCATCGTCCAGATCGACGGCCCGGACGGCGACATCCGTGCGCGAATTCGACCTGGTGGTCGGCCAACCAGCGGCGCAACGCCAGATCGTAGATCTCGGCCAGCGGCACGCTGGGAACCTCGACGATAAAGGCCTCCCGCGCCGCGAGAAAGCCGTCGACAAACACCTTTTGCGCGGCCGCCAGGCTCGCCCGCTCGAGCGATTCGCCCGAAGCGCTGACCAGCACAACGCCCCAGAACAGCTCGATCGCCGCCGGCGATTGCCCCTGGCGTGTCAGCCAATCGGCCACAGTGACTTCCGCGCCGGCGCCTTCCACGTTCGTTCGCGCCAGCCGCACGAGCGCCCGGCCGATCCCGATCCGTTCTGGCACCGAAAGATACTTGAGCCGCCATAGCGCCGGCGCCAGATGCAAAGGCGCCGGCAGCCAGCGCACGGCGCCCAGATCGAAACGGCGTCCGTCGGGAGCGAAGAAATGCAGGACCGGTTCACGCCGGAACAGGTGCTGGATGCCGGTCCGATGGCAGAAGTCGGCCAGGTTCGTGCAGCAACCCATGCTGACATGCTGACACAGATCGATCCACTGGCCCGAATTCGCATCGCGGAACGACGCGGCGCGGCCGCCGAGATAGCGCCGTGCCTCGAACAACGTCACGCCGCAGCCGGCGGATCGCAGCGCCACGGCAGCCGCCAGGCCCGCCAGGCCGCCGCCGATCACGGCCACGCGCGCCGCGGAGATCCCCTCGCGCTGTAAATCGCTGCCGCATGCATCGCTGCCGCATGCATCGCAACCGCGCGGATCGTCGCCGGCCCGGCGGTGGCCAGCCGCATGACCGCCGCCGGCATCGTTCATTCCGGCATCCGTCATTTCTGGCGGACCTCGAAATGCGGCGCGCCGCGGCGGGCTCGCATCAGGCCCCGGCCGGTGATCTGCAACTTCGCCACCATTTCAAGCGCACGCGGGCGGTGAGCACGTCGCCGTCGCGGCGTTTGATTTCGGCCAGCAGGGCCGCATAGGTGGCCAGCATGGCGGCGAAGATGCGGCGGCCGGCCGGCTCGAGCCAATGTTCCAGCTCGGCGGCTTGCCGATAGTGAACTTCGGCTCGCTGGATCTCGAACTGCATCAGCGCCGAAGCGCTGGTCGCGCACGCCGCGTTTCAAGTCGTCGACCGAATAACCGAAGCGGTCCAAGTCCTCCTGCGGCAGGTAAACCCGGTCGCGGTCGGCGTCCTCTTTCAGGTCGCGGAGGATGTTCGTAAGCTGAAAGGCCAGCCCGCACTGGCGCGCGGCTCGAGCGCTGCCGGATCGCGAAAGCCCCAAATGTGGATGCACGCCAATCCCACCACGGACGCCACGTGGTAACAATACTCCGTCAGTTCTGCGAACGACTGATAGCGCGAGCGATCGAGGTCCATTTCCACTCCGTCGATCACGGCGAACAACAGCTCGCTGGGCACGTGGAAGCGGCGCACGGAATCGGCCAGTGCCGGCCACAGCGGATCGTCGAATTCGCCGGCCAGCGCCCGCTCGAGCGACCGCCGCCAGCCGGCCAGCGCTGCCCGCCGCTGTTCGATCGGCTCGGCGCTGTCTCCCCAGTCGTCGGTCTGGCGGAGATACGCATACAGCGCGTGCATCGCCGAGCGCTGTGGGCGGGGCAACAGCCAAAAGGAATAGTAGAAGCTCGAGGCCGATCGGCGTGCCAGGCGGCGGCAATGGCTGTAGCTGGCGGTCAATTGCGACATGGGTTTAGCGGCCTCGCCAGCGGCTGGGGCCCGGGTTCCACCAGCAGCCAAGCAGCAGCCCGAATTTCCGCAACTTGGAAACGACCGGCCGCCGAGCCCAGACGTTGTAGTCGATGCGGCGAATTGCCTCCAGGATCGCCAGCCCCCCGGCCACGAACAACGACACGTCGACGCGCAGCGCCCGGGGCACCAGTTCGACCAGTGGTTCGCCCGCGCGCAGATACTGCTCCGCTCGGTCGACTTGCTCGGCCAGCAGTTGGCGAAAAGCCGGGTTGTACTGGCGGCGAGCGAACATCTCGGGCGTGTAACCGGCGGCGCGGAGGGAATCTTGCGGCAGGTAAATCCGGCCGCGGTCCCAATCGCGGGCCACGTCTTGCCAGAAATTGGCCAACTGCAAGCCGGTGCAAATCGAATCGGACAAACCGGCTCGCCGCTCGTCGCACGAGCGGCCCAGGTACAGCACCAGCCGGCCCACCGGGTTGGCCGAATAGCGGCAATAGGAGAGCAACTCGTCGAAATTCTCATACCGCGTCATGCGCTGGTCTTGCCGAAAGGCCACGAGCAGGTCGGCCAGCGGTCCGATCGGAATCGCGAACTCGCGGATGGTTTCGCCGAGTGCGATGAACACCGGGTGAGTGGCAACGCCCCGATAGCACTCCCGCAATTGGCTTTCCCACCAGTCCAACAATTCTTCGCTCTGCTGCCGGCTCGTCATTTCGTCGGCCAGATCGTCCGACCAACGGCAGTACGCATAAAGGTTGTAGAAGTGCGGCCGCAGCGCGCGGGGCAACAACCGGCTGGCCACGCTGAAATTCTCGTAGTGCGTGTGGGCCAGCCGCCGGCAGTAGGCCCGGGCTTCGGCCGGCGACGGCACGGGACCGCCGGAATGCCGCGGTCCAAAACGAGCCAGTTCCGTGGCGAACGAGAGTTGCAGCATGGACCGCTATCCGGAGGCGCTTACGGACGTGGAGTCCGGTGGTGATCGATTCCCTGGGACGATTGGTGCAATTGGGCCGCACGCTCGGGCGGCCCGCGATCTGCCTGTCCAACGAGCGTGCCGTGCATTATGATGCGTACCTGGCGCCGTTTCAAAGGCAGTTCGACACCCCGCGAGTCGCCCGCAAGGGCGGCGATTTCCCGGATGAAAGTAATTTTGGCTAGCCCACGCGGCTTTTGTGCCGGCGTGAACATGGCGATCGATACCCTGGAACTGGCGATCAAGCTGTTCGGGACGCCCGTCTACGTCTATCACGAAATCGTCCACAACAAGTACGTGGTCGAGCGGTTCCGCAAGCTGGGGGCCGTCTTCGTCGATCACCTGACCGAAGTGCCGGCCGGCGGCGCAATTGCTCTATTCGGCCCACGGGGTTTCGCCGGAAATCCGCCGGATTGCCAGCGAGCGACAGCTCAACATCATCGACGCCACTTGCCCGCTGGTCACCAAAGTCCACCTGGAAGCGGTGCGCTATGCCAAGGAAGGCTACACGATCGTGCTGATCGGGCATGACGGGCACGACGAGGTGATCGGCACGATGGGCGAGGCGCCCGAGGCGATCGTGCTGGTCGAATCGGCTGACGACGTCGATCGGCTCGAATTGTCGACCGCGAAACTGGCCTACCTGACGCAAACCACGTTGTCGGTCGACGACGCCAACCGGATCATCGCCCGGCTGAAAGAGCGATTTCCGCACATCGTCGGCCCGCCGAAAGAAGACATCTGTTACGCCACGCAGAACCGGCAGGAGGCCGTTCGACTGCTGGCACGCGAGGCCGACGTGGTGCTTGTGCTGGGCAGCCAAAACAGTTCGAACAGTCAGCGGCTGGCCGAGCTGGCCGGCGAGTCCGGCGTGCCGGCCTATCTGGTGGACGGGGCGGCCGACATCGACCTGTCCTGGTTCGCAGCCGACGACACGGTGCTGGTCACCGCCGGCGCCAGTGCGCCCGAGTCGGTTGTCGAAGATTGCCTGGAATTTCTCAAGCAGCACTTCGCAGCGACGGTCGAGTCGCGTTCGATTCGCGAGGAGGAAGTGTACTTCCCGCTGCCGCGCGAACTGCGCGAAGCCATGAAGACCAGCCCAGCGGCAGCGCCGCAGTAGCCGCGCCTGAGTAGCAGTGCCGCAGTAGCAGGGCGGCGTTTGCAGTTTGTTCGCCGGCCGGCTGGCCGACGAGCGATCTAGGTGTGAACGACAATTAAATTCGGCAGTCAACCCCTCTCCCTCCAGGGAGAGGGTAGGGTGAGGGTCTGCCAGAGGCCGAAGTTATTTTTCGTGCGCTCCCTAACTGTTGATGTAGCTCTTCAAGAAGTGATTTTCCATCGTTAGATGGTCGTACTGGGCCTTGACCACGTCGCCGATCGAGATAATGCCCACCAGGCGGTCGTTCTCCAAAATCGGCAAGTGCCGCACGCGGCGGTCCGTCATCAATCCCATCGTGTCCTCGACCGTGTCGCCAGGCGAACCGGTGACGACGTCACGGGTCATCACGTCGGCCACTCTTACGCGATCCAACTGGGCAGGACTCTTCGCGCAAGCCCGCAGGATGTCGCGTTCGGTAACGATGCCCAGCAATCTTCCCTGGGCCGGGTCGTCCGCTTCGCAGACCACGAGCGAACCGCAGTTGTGGTTGACCAGCGATTGCACGACGTCCTCCAGCGTGGCCTGGGCGCTGATGGCGTAAACCGTGCTGCCTTTGGCGGCGAGAATTTCTTGTAGCATCATGATCGAATTTCCTCTCGACAAGCGGGTGCGCTCTGTGCGCGAGATTTGGATCGGACAAAAATGCCATCGCATAACTGCCGTCCGCGTGTCGTCATGCCGGGCGCAGCAGTTCGCAGTTAGCCAATCTGGAAGTCACCGCCGGCCTGCCAAGTCGCCATGCCTGGAACGGGCCGATTTTTCCAAGGCCGTCCCGCCGGGAGATGGCCAGAATTTGCCTGGGCTCGAAATCAGCAGATGTGGGTCAAGAGACTTGCAAAGATTTGATTGCGCCCTCAGCATACTGCGTCGCACGCGGCGCGTCAAAAAAATGCCTCAGCGAGCCGGCATCTCGGCGGCCCTGAGCTTGCGAAACGACAGGTTGGTCGTTGCATCGTGACCCTGGATGGACAGCGTTCCGGCCGCCAGGCGTTTGCCCTTGCGCGGGTTTTCGTCGGCCGTGCGGCGATCGGTCCAGTCGCTGACCGGGTAACCGTTGACCCAGGCCGCCATGTGGTCTCCGCCGACGATCAGGGTCAGCGGGAACCACTTGAAATCGTCGGACATTACGCGGCGGGCATTTTGCCGGCGATAAAAGCCGCCCGTTCCGCAGTCGAGCGGTTGCGTGCGGTCGCCGTCCCGGAAGCCGTTCTGGATCTGGCACTCATATCCTTGCCAGAATTGGCCGGGAATCGAGCGGAAGAAAATGCCCGAATTGAGGCTCTTGCCCCCCGAAAACACTTCGAGTTGCAGGACGAAATCTCCGAGCTTCTGCTCGCTCTCGAGCTGGCCGTCGCCATTGGTCACGTTCAGTTCGCCGGCGGGCGTGACGGAAAAGACGCTTTTCTTGTCGGGATACACGTTCCAGCCGGTCAGGTCTCTGCCATTGAACAGGCTCTGCAAGCCCAGCGGTTTGAGCTTGATGTTGCGGAACTCGACCTTCCCGCTGTTGAGCTGCAGGCCGATCGGCCCGCGGGCAAGCGGCTCGGGATCGGTATAGTCGAGCACGGTTACGCCGTCGAGCTTGACCAGAAAGTGGCCGCCGACGGCCGTGACTTCGTAGCTCCGCCAATCGGCGCTGTCGTGCTCGCCTTCGCCCCTTTTGCGCTGAACGAAGCTGCCGGTGGGAAACGGACTGATCGACGCGTCGGCGATATTCAGCTCGTAGCAATCGACGGCCGGATTCTTGGGCACGGTCGCGGTGCGCAGAAAGACGCCGCTATTGGTCCCTTTGGGATTGCGGAAATCGACCCGGAGCACGAAATCGGCAAACGCGCTGGTCGTGCAGAGCAGGCCGGGCTCTCCCTCGCTGACCGAGATGATGCCGTCGGCGACGCTCCAGTTGGCCTTGCTGGCGGCCTGCCAGCCGAACGTCGTCTCGCCGTCGAAGAGCAGAATCCAGCCCTCGGCCAATTCGTCGTCGGTCAGCTTGTTTGCTTCGCCTGCGATCGCCGGTCGACCGGCGGCCAGCGCAAGCAGGCACAACAGAACCCAGAGCGGGGCACGGCGTTTCGAAGGAAGTCGCATCGGTGGGCTCGCGGCGGACCGTGGGGGGAGTGAACAGACCGGGGCAGGGCGGTCGGGGTCATTGTCGTTCTCGGCCGCAGGCAAGTAAAGCAGTCGGCCGCAGGCGAGGGGCAGCTGCCAGAATGCGGGGGCCGACCGGCGTGGGCCGAGCCGATTGCAATTCGCGGCTGGGCGTCTATTCTTGGTGGACTTCGTCCCCCTTGTCGGCAGCGAGACGGCATGCCCCAGCACCTGCAACGAGCCGGCGTCCTGTTTCAATTACGGCGTTTCGAGGATGCGGAGCGCGAGCTGCGCCGCGAGCTGGTCGAGCACCCCGACAGCGCCGCTGCGCATGCCATGCTGGGCATCGCGCTTTCGCACCTCAGCCGCATTGGCGAGGCCCAGCAGGAAGTGGCACTGGCGATCGAGGGCGACCCGACCCAGGCCTATTCGTTCTACGCCCGCAGCCTGGTGATGATTCGGGCCGGCCGGCCCCCGGCGGCCCTGGAGGCGATTCGCGAGGCGGTGCGCTGGCGCCGGCGCACGCCAGCTACCTGTGGATTTGGGCGGCTCTGCTCTTCGACAAGCAGCAGTGGCACGAGTGCCTGAACCTGATCGACCAAGCCCTGGACACCCATCCGGAGCATGCCGGCTTGTTGAATCTGCGGGGTAAAACGCTGGTCAAGCTCGATCGCGGGACCGAGGCGCGGCAGGCCTTCGATCAAGCGCTGGCGATCGATCCGCAAAACGCCCAAACCCATCACGTGCGCGGCACGCTGCTGCTGGCGGCCGGCGAAAGCGCGGCCGCGGTGGAGCACCTGCTCGAGGCGCGGCGGCTCGACCCGATCACCAAGAACGACGCCGACGCGCTGGCCCTGGGCCTGGGCCGGCAATTGGCGCCGTTTCGCTGGCTGGCGCCGCTGGTGCTGCGCTGGTATCGGTGGAAACCCAAGGCCACTTGGGCCATGTTCATGCTGTTGGCGCTGGCCTACGTGAGCCTGTGGTACGCCTTTCCGCGCAAGCACGGCGCCGGAGGAATACCGCCGATGTGTTTTGGCGTCGTCGTCGTCAACCTGATGCTGTTGCCGTTCTCGTTCGACGTTCTGGCCAAAGGGGCGGCCCTGTGGGTCAAGCGGCGCACGATCGGCGCGCCTGGTACAAGCCGCTCTTGGAAACTCCAGCGGCGGCCCGGGTGCTCGCTCAGCACCTGATCGCTTCGATCATCGCCCTGTTCCCCATGCCCACGATCTACGTGTTGCTGGCTCTGTCTTGCACCCGCTTTTTGATCACTCTGGTCCTGACCTGGGCGGAAAAGTCTCCCCTGCTGCTGATCTTCGTCCCCTATGGAGCCGTGCTGACGGCCGCCGCCTGCATGTCGACGCTGTTCCTGGAAGTGCCCAAGTCCGATGCCCTGATCACGCTGGGCATCTTCGCGCTCTTGTCGCTGCCGTCGGACAACATTGCCCATTGGCTCGGTCCGTGAAGCGGTCGTCCGCTCGACCACGGCGGGAGGGTGCCGGCCTAGCGATGGATCGTTCCTGCCGCCGCTGGCGGTCGCGCGTCCTGCGGCACGGCTTCTTCGATGCCCAGTTTCTTTAGATAGGCCGCGGTCTCATCGGAGCGGGGGCGGTTACCCGGCTGATACGCAAACCGCTGCGGATCGATCGGCGTGGCCAACTGCACCTCGAACAATTCGATGGTCAGCATCGGTTGCAGTGTCGGCGGTGAGCCCTTCTTGCCCGGCTGCTCGCGCAAATATTCGATCCGATACGGAAACAAATCGTCCTGGCCGAGCGTGAGCACGATCCGCTGAGGAATTTCGGGAGGCACTTTCTTCCAATCCACCGCCTGGCCGGCGAGCAGCTTTTGCTTCTGGTCGGGAAGCAATTCGGCCAGCGCGGCCGGCTTCCACTGACCCTCGACCCGATAGACCGAAAGCTGATCGAGCTTCTTTTCTTCGGCACTGCTGAACTGGAAGGCCGCCTGCATGTTTTCCAGCAAGTTCGGCAATCCGCCGATCGGCAAAGACAGCGAAAAAGCCGGCGTGGCCCGGGCCGCCGGATTGCGATGGAGCGCCTCGCGGACACGATACAAGTCGATACGCGAGAGTGCCGATCGATCGAGCAAGTCCTCGTGTACCCACAGCTCGGCTCCGTTACAGACTTGCTCGACGCTGGTCAGGCCCTCGGCGACTTGCACTTTGAGTTCCAGGCGGAATCGGCGTGCATCGGCTTTGCCCTGCTGCCAATACATTCCGGTCCCCACGAGCTGCTGGCCAAGCAGGTTGATTCGCTGGCGGATCTTGGCGCTGGCGGCAGGCTGGGCGCCAGCGGCAGTGACGGCGCTAGCGATCAACAGGTCGACGTCGGGTTTGGCCGCGCCCGCGTGCGGACGGCCGGATTGCCGGTTGCCCGGTTGGGGTTCGCCAGCGTGCGGATTGAAAGCGGCCGCCGGCGGTCTGCCGGCCGCAGCGGCGGATCGCGGGTCGTCGGCGGCAGCGGGCTGCCTGGCCGCCATCCGGGCCGGGCGATACGAGCCGCCATGGTGCCCAGGTGGCAAACCGGGCCCTGATGGCAGACCGGGCCCTGATGGCAGACCGGGCCCTGATGGCAAACCGGCGCCTTGGGGCCGACCGCCCGTGCCCAAGGGCCCGGGTCCCGGCGCCCGACGGATGGCCTGCCCGCGGCATTTGGCGAGGCGCCCTGCGGCCCCGCAGCTTGTGTCCCAGGGCCGGCGGGCCTGCCGCCGGCCGACGCGGGCATTGGGGCTAAGTCGGGCTGAGCGGTTGCTGGCGGACCGCTCATTGCGGGCGCGACAGCGCGGCCCAGAGGATCGGAAGCCCCGGCAAGACAGGCAAATTGGACTTCATATTAGGGTTTTGCCGGATTTGCCAAAGAAACGCGTTGTACGAGGCCGACCAAATACATCGCAGGGTCATGCTCGCGCAGATTGCCGGGCGATACCCTGGGCCGACCAGTGGTACGCGACGGGTGGCTGGCCGGCTGCGGAGTTCTGGCCACCAGGGCCGCGAATTCGCAGTAGTCGCGAGTTCACAGTGGCCCGGATTTTAGGTGCCGGCCGCCTGGCGGTCTATGTCAGTCGCCGGCTCACCGCGAGCCGGTCGGAATGCAGGAAAACAACAACCTGAGCGCTGGCTGGACCGTGGGTCCTGGCGCGCTTCAGGCAGTGCAGGAGAGCCTCAGGGGGGAGTTATGAATCACCGCTTAGTCTTATTGTTGTTAGGAGGGTCGCTGGTAGCCGCTAGCGGCTGCTTTCTTCATCCTCCGTACGGGCAGCACCTCAACCGCCAGTCGACGATCATCCCGCCGGCGGGCGCGCTCACCCATTCGAACAACCTGCCGCCCGCCGAGCGGCTGATGGAGCCGGGTCCCGGCGTCGGCGGCCCCGGCCCGGGCGTGATGATGGGCAACGTGAACATTCCGGCGCCCGGCCAGATGTCGCAAATTGCCTTCGTCAGCCCGGATGGCCTGGCCATCGCCTGGGACGTGAGCATGCCGGCGCATTCGACTCGGAGCCGCTGATTGCTCCGGCCCGCTACAACTTTCCGCAAGGCGCGATCTATCGGCTGAAGTTGACCAACGTGCCGGGCCGCCCGGGCGTGGAACTTTACCCGACGATCGAAGTTGCGCCTTCGACTCCGCGCACCGACGCTTACCTTGCTCACAATGCGATTCCGGTGCAGTTCACGGAAGAAGACCTCGACCAGGTGCTTTCCGGCAACTTCGTGACCAAGGTCATCTATCTGCCGGATGCCGAATTCCAGGAGTTGGCCTTGGCCGGCGTCGAGACGCTGGTCAGCACGCGACTGGATCCGGGCGTCGATCCGATCGTCGAAGCCGACCGCCGGGGTACGATCCTGGCGATCGTCCGCGTGGGTAACAAGGACCTCGAGATCCCCGGGCGCAAGCCATGGGCTTGGAAGGGGCCGGCGGAATGGAGGCCGGTTATTACGGGCCCGGCGGCGGCGGTGGTGGTGGCGGTTGTCCGCTGCCGATGGGACCGGCGATGATGGCCGGCGGCCAGGCCTTGCCGGCCGGCATTCCGCCGCAGTTCGTGGCCGGTCTGACCGCGCCGCAGTACGGCATGCCGTCGGTCGGCACGCCGATCGGACTGCCCGGCCCGCCGCACATTCCAATGGGGATTCCCGCCGGATTGCAGCGCCACTCGATTGTCAATCACACCAAGAGCAAGATCCCCGGTCCGGTTGGACACTTCCGCATGGATGTCAAGCAAGAGCCGGGCTACAGCTATCCCTTGCCGGTCAACCACGTGAATATCACCGAACGAAGCTATGCTCCGCCGGTGCTGTTCCACCAGCCGAAGAGCGATCGGCACGAGGGTGACGCCGCGGATTGTGGGCCGGCAGGCGCCGTCTGCGAGGACGGCCCGGCTGAGGGTAATTGATGCGACCGCCAAAGCGCAACAGCGCGGCGGGGGAAATCGCCCCCGTCGCGCTGACAGCGCAAGGCGGAGCCAAGCCAGTGCGTTTTTTCGAACCTTTCTCGTTTCCTGTGATGACTCCATGACAATGGTCCGTTTGCTCCGCAATCCGGCAAACCGCCGGACGCGAGTTGCCGGCATCGTGTGGCTGGCCGGCTGGGCCGCGTTGGCGGCGGCAATCGCCGTCGCCGAAGAGGCCCCCGTCCATTACCTGCACGCTGGGGCAATGCCTCCGGGAGCGATTGGCAGCCAGCAACTCCTGCGGGGCGGACCATTGCCAGGATATTTCCAGCCGGTCGAGATCAAGGCGCCGCAAGGCGCCGTGATCTCGCTGGCGGCCCACGGCGCCTTCCAGCCGCCGCAGGGAGGGACCGTCACCGCCGGCATGTTGATCGGCGCCGTGTACCGGTTGCGAGTGACCAACATTCCGTTTCAAGAGGGGCTGGAAGTTTTTCCCACGATCGAAGTCGTCGACCGGCTCTATCCGCCCGTCGGCGCCGAAGGCCGCTTTCCGATCCCCATTCAACTCACGCAAGAGGAACTGGAACTGGCCCTGGCCGGCAAGTTCGTCACCCGCGTGATCTATCTGGAAGATCCTCTGGCCGCCCTGCCCGTGGCCGAAGATCCGGATCGACAAAGCTATTTCGAAGCCGCGGCCCACGACAATCCGCTGGAAGTGGCCGATCGGCTGGGCCGGCCGATGGCAATCCTGCGCATGGGCGGCCGCTTGCCGGAGCCGGATGGTCCCGATGCGGCCTTCCTCTACGGTTCGCCCCCCTGGGTGCGATTTCGCCAGCCCGCGGTCGAACGCGCGGTGGTGCCGCCGCCGGCACGCCCCGCCAGGCCGGGCCCACAGCCAGCTCCGGCGGAAGATCAATCCGCCGGCAATGCCGGTGCATCAAACCGTCTGCCTCTGCTCGGCACCGGCCGGGCGGCTGCTGACGCGCGGCGGCAAAGGCTCAATTCGGCCGCAGCCGATTCGCCCACACCGCCGGCGCTGCTGATCTCAGGCTCGACCACGCCGCCCCAGCAGGTGACGCGATGATACACGGATCGCCGCACCGGCCTGTGCTTGCTCGAGGCCACCGCGCGAACTTGCTCAGCTGCTGCGCAATTGCCGGGCTGCTGTCGATCGGACTGTGCTCCTGTCGCACGTTGCCTCCGCGGACGTCGGCCGGGCAGGCTTGTCCTGCCCCCTCGGGAGTGGTGGCGCCTGAATATGCTTCCGCCTCAGGCGTGGACAGCCGCTCCCGAAGCTGCCACGCCCGGCGGGGCATTACCCATCGGTCCGGTGGCCCAGCAGGGCCCGCCGATTCCGCAAGGCATCGTGACGCCCTGGAAGCCGCCGGGCATTGCCGGTCCTTGGCCGGAGGACGAGTACCTTTGGGACGGCGGCGAGCATTATCCGGTGGTCGTGAACTCGGACCAGGAAGTGCAAGGGCTGGGCCTGGAGGACACGGTCGTGCACTTCGAAACGATCGACGGCCGCACGATCGTCGAGCCAACCAACCGCGTGGTGATTTACTCGCCCCGCTTCGGAGCGGTCCGCAAAGTGACGGCCGCTTG
This sequence comes from uncultured Planctomycetia bacterium, assembly GCA_963699445.1. GTDB lineage: Bacteria > Planctomycetota > Planctomycetia > Pirellulales > PALSA-1355 > CAWCAX01. The sequence continues at coordinate 183,419 of CAVOTX010000001.1, read as the reverse complement.
GCCAGTCATAAACCGGAAGGCCTGGTGCAAATCGAGCAGCCCATCAGCCCGGCCCAGCACGAAGAAGAGCAGACGGCCGGCACGGCGCTGCAACCCGTGCAGCCGGTCGGCGAAATCGGCACGAAACTGGTCAGCATCGAACGACTGCATCAGGGCGAAAGTGTCGTCAGCAGCGTGCTGCGACCGATGGAACTGGCGAATCGGCTGATGCCGTTCGAGGATTTCGAGATCGTTCGCACCGGCATGATCACGCAGTCCGAGAAAGCCCGGCTGGCCGAAAGCGTGCAAGCGGCGATCTCCTGGTCGCACGACAAGGCGGTGCAGGTGGTGATCGACAAGCGGATGGCCACGGTCGAGACGGGCGATCAGCGAGCCCAAGCCACGTACACCGTGGACGTGCCGAACCATCCGCGCTGCGGGTGCTCAAGTTGGCTTCGACGATGATGGCCCGTCCCGGCGAGACCGTGGAGTTCACGATCCGCTTCGACAATATCGGCGACCAGGCGATCGGCAACGTGACGCTGCTGGACAACCTGACGACCCGGCTGGAATATATCGAAGGCGGCGCCCAATCGAGCCTGCAAGCCGAATTTTCGGCGGTGCCCAACGACGGCGATTCGTCGCTCGTGCGCTGGGAATTTGCCGAGCCGCTGCCGGCCGGCGACGGCGGCCTGGTGAAGTTCAAGTGCCGTGTGCGGTAGACGCAGCCGCATGCTCAGGCCTCGGGCCTGAGCCGCCGACAGCACCCGTCTTGACACGTCTGCCCCTCCTTGGGTGCGCACGAAAAATAACTTCGGCGCTCAACCCCTCTCCCTCCAGGGAGAGGGCAGGGTGAGGGTCCGGCAGAAGCCGAAGTTATTTTTCGTGCGCTATTCAGCCCGCCGGATTCGTCGGCGCTTGCTTGCTCCGGGCGGCGCAGATCTCGCCCTTGGCGGCAAGTTTCAGCTTGGGATAACGCCGCCGCAGTTGCCAGCGGTCCCACAGGCTCAAGGCACGGGCCGGCAAGCCGATCCACTCCAGCCCTTGCAGGCCGTCGATCACTTTCAGGCCACGTTTTGTGATCGCCGTGCGACGGAGATCGACCCGGCCCAAAAATCCAAACACCGACAACAAGCGCACTCCCTGATCGGTGACCTGGCTGCCCGATAGATCGAGCCAGTACAACTGCTCCATCACCCGCCGCTCGCTCGACAACAGGGCAATCGAGTCGTCGTCGAATTGCGGACCGCAAAGTGCCAGCCCCACCACGCGCTCGACAAGTTGTGCGAAATCTCCACCGAGCAACTTCTTCAGCCAGTCGAGCTGTTGGATCTCGACGACGCCTCCTTGTTGCTCCAGTCCGGCGATCAGCGCCTGTTGCCGCACATACAGTTCGACATGCGACCCGAGCCAGACCATCCGTCCGGCGCGGAACTCGGCGTACTCCAGCGCCGCTCGAAAGCCTGTCTCAGCACGTTCAAGTCGGCGACGGCACCGCTGACTTGAACCGATTCCACCTTGATGCGGTAGGCCTGTTTCACATCCTCGACCGAAACGGGGGGCGACAGCCCCAGCGTTTGCAAGAAGTCCGGAATCGCTTCGGAGGTCGAAATGCTGCCAACGGTGTTGTTCATGAACCACCTCGCGGGCTGATCCGCCGGCCGTCTGTGAACATTCTTGTACACCGCAACACGTGTGAGCCCGCGTTCTCCATTTGGAACGAGCCTGGAGACAATCCGGGCGCATGCGAGCCGCAATTATAAGAACGCGCCCGCCGCCCCGCGTCTAGCGCCCGGTGAATTTTTGTTCCTTGAACTCCCTGTGACCGGTTACCGGTATGTGAAGCCGGTTAGCCGTTCCCAGCCGGGGTCGACCGCATTAAGATGGATCCCTTTCCGACAATCCGATCCCAGCTTTCCCGTTTTCTCATGCAAACGACGCTTCGAGCCGCCATCGTCACCGGCGGCGGCACCGGTGTGGGCCGGGCCACGGCTTTGCGGCTGGCCCGGCTCGGCTGCGCAGTGCTGGTCAATTATTCGCGTTCCCGAGTCGAGGCCGAACAGACGGTCGCCGAAATCGAGGCCCTGGGTGCTCGGGCGATCGCTTTCGCGGCCGACGTGGCCGATGACGGCGCAGTGCGCGAAATGGTCGCCAAGGCGGTCGATGTGTTTGGCCGCATCGACTTGCTGGTCAACAGCGCCGGCACGACCCGTTTCATCGAAGCGCCCAACTCGACGCGGTGACCGACGAGGATTGGCAGCGGATCTTGATGGTCAACCTGGTCGGGCCGTTCCATTGCGCCCGGGCCGTGCGCGATCCGATGCTCGCCTCAGGGGGCGGCCAGATCATCAACGTGTCGAGCGTGGCCGCGCTGTGCGGCAAGGGCAGCTCGATTCCCTATGCCGCCTCGAAGGCCGCGCTCAACAACCTGACCATCGCCTTGGCCCGCACGCTGGCGCCGGAAATCCGCGTCAATGCCGTGGCTCCTGGGTTCATCACAGGCCGTTGGCTCGAGCAGGGCCTGGGCGATTCATACGAAACCCTGAAGCGGGCCAGCGAGCGCAACAACCCGCTGGGCAAAGTGTGCACGCCGGACGACGTGGCGGCGGCGATTCTCAGCCTGGCCACCGGCAGCCCGCTCGTGACCGGGCAAGTGCTCGTCGTCGACGGCGGCATGCTGATCGGACGCTGACGCTAAAGGATGAAGGATGAAAACGAACGGGCCCTCGGGCTTTCCCGTTTACGCTCCTCGTACTTCCGCCTTCATCCTTCCGCCTTCATCCTTCATCCTCCTAATATCTCACGTTCTGCGGGGGCACTTGCGGCAGGGGGCTGGTAACGCTCGGCTGGATCAAATGCAGATTCGGATCAGCCAGGTTGACCTCGGTGTAGCCCGGGTAGACGGGCTTGGCGAACAAATCGGCCTGGGCCGGGTTGAGCGAGTTGATTTGCAGGTTGTTCAGGTCGATGCCAATTTCCAGTTTGGCGGCCGTCAAGTGCAGGTCGACGTGCCGGGGCAGCGTGACGCCGGTGGTCGCGTCGCGCCGATGCCGGCTCAACAGCGCGCTGGCTAGCCGCGTGCCTTGCGGATTGTAGACGTGTTCTTCCAGCACGACGCCGCGCGTGGCATCGATCACGGTCACTCGCGTGTTGCCCCCCGGCGAGATCGGCGGCGTGCGGACTTCGAGCCGGCCGGCGCTGACGGGGATCGGCCCTTGATGGACGACGCCCGACTCGAACGAGACGACCCCCAACGCCCGAATCAGCCAATCCGGCTCGATGGGCACCATGGCCCGGGCGGAGCTGCCGGCAAACTGGTCGTGCTGGCACCAGTAGAGCGCCGGCGGTTGGTTGCGCTTGATCCAGAACCAAAACAACGGGTCGTTGCTGCCGACGTCGACCTCCGGACCGGTGAACGCCGTGTCGGCCCGCAAGCGGAAGTTGCGCTGCCGCTGATAGGCGACCAGCGCCCGCAGCGAGGGCATGCCGGGCACGCTGATCGAGCCGTGGTTGGTATAGAGCGATTGAATCTGGGCGCTGTTGTTGTTGACCACGTCGACGACCTGCGTCAACGTGGCCTCGCCGGGGAGCGCGCGCGGAATGGGCTGCGTATACTGCTGCAGCATTTGCGGGCAACTGGCTCCGCTAGCCGCAGCGAGCAACACGGCCGACGCCAGCCATGCCAGGGGTTTGCCGACCAAGACGCATCTCCGCATACGTGTGCGTTCGGAGCACGCCTCCGCTTGCTCGCGACGTGTTCAGTTCTGCCCGCGGCATCCCTACGCCGGCCCGGCCTGCAGCAGTTTCGATAGCTCTTGCTGGATCGCCTTGGTGCGCTCGTCGCCGGGTAAGACCGTCACGACGCGATACGTGACGTCGCGGCGCGGGCAGTAGAGCAACGACACTTCGCGCCCCAGTTCGTCGTGTTCGGTATCCTCCATGCGGACCACGCGGCGGCGAATGAGCAGCAGCGAGAGCACGTAGCGCATGTCCTGGCGCTCGTTCTGCGGTTCGAGATCTTCCAGCAGGTCGAGCATGATGTCGCTCGGCGCCCAATTCTGCTTGCGAGCATCGCGGGCCGGCATGGTCGATTGCCACCAACCCAGCACGCCCTCGGGCGGACCCAGCCAGCCATCGGACGAATAATCTTGTCTGAGCACGTCGGCTCCTTGGACGATCAACGTCGAATAGAACGTTTCGCCCGGTTGGATTTCGCGACCGGTCGCGGTGCAGTGACGGGTAGTACGCCCGACTTCGTAGTCCATAAAGGTGCGGAATGGTACGCGAAAGGGTTTGCCGGCTCAAGACACGTCGCGGCACGAAGTCGCTTGCTAGCGACAATTCGCTGGCGGCTAAGAGACCGTGAAAAACCGGGCGTCAGTGCCGCCCGGACCGATTTTCAATTCCACCGGCCGGGCGCAACGTGGACACGCGCCGCGATAGGCGGTTCGGTCGCGGTTGATGTAAATCCGCGTGTAGACATCGCAGCAGGCAAAGCGAATGCCCACGAACGGCCGGCCCACGCCGGGATGCGAACGTTCGTCGCCGCTGGCCAGATCGAGGTTTTCGCCGGGCATGTGGGCTCAAATCCGCTTCAGGGCCGCCAGCTATATCGCAGGACGTGCGGGTTGTCGCCGCCTAGACTACCGTAAATCCTACGGCCGGCGGAAGATCGATGCTGGGGACTGTTCACCTGCGCAGCCGCTGGGGGCGGCCTCGGGCGAGGTGCCGCGTTTGCCGACGCGGTCGAAAAAGCACAGCCCGAACGGAACGCCTGACGGTGGCGCGGAATGGGCCGGGTCTTATACTAACGAACATTCTGCGCGTGGATTTTTCCCGATCACCGAGTTCTCCCGAGGAGTCATTCCCCATGGCTGTGGACGAAGAAACCATGAAGCGTCGCTACCGCGAGTTTCTCGACTTGATGCCCTTGACCACCATCATTGCCGGCTTGCCGCCGAGCGACGGAACGTTTAGTTTCAACGCCGACCAGATGGAGGTTCGCACCCACACGGTGTTGACCGCCTTCAGGCTGGCAAAAACCCTGGTGCGCGAAGTGCTCACGGCCCAGTGACCGAAAGGCCGTGCGCGAGCCCCCGCTGCCGGAATTGCCCCCAGGCCTTCGGCCGCGAGCTTCCGCCGGCCGGTTAGGTTAACGTCGGCGGGTCGATTTGGCCGAAGCACGACTAGCTGGGTATAATTTTGGGGACGTGGCAAGCTGGCCAAAATACGGGCCTTTTGTTCGCTTGCGCGTCTGGACACGGCACCTTCGAGGGCGAATATGCGGGCCAGCGGCAAACCAAAACGGGCGGCACTCGTCGGCCTGGCGTTCGACGCCGCCGACGGTCATACGCGTCTGACGCGCGGCAAGAACTTTGTCCTGGCCGGCGGATCGGAAGAAACCCACGGCGTGATGCAGGAGACGGCCGTCAAAATCAACGAGCACCTCGACAACCGCGGCAAGCGGCTGGAAGACCTCTCGATCGGCGAGCTGCGCGATATCTGCGAGCGCGTCGTGCGCTGAACGGGCCGCCGGACTTGTCCGACTTCTACCGTTTGATGGCCTGCCGGCTCGCACAATAGCCCGCTACGGTACGTCGTGCTCGTCTTCGATCTCGCCGACGATCTCCTCGATAATGTCCTCCATGGTGATCAGGCCCAGGACGCGTCCCGATGGGTCGCGGACCACCGCCATCGGCCGCCGCTTGCGGCGAAATTGCCGCAGCACTTCGGAGATCGGCCGGTCGGGATCGACGAAGATCGGCAGGTACATGGCGTCGTCCAAGACCACCATGCCCCGCAGGCTGAACAGATGGAACAGGTCCTTGGTGTTGACGATGCCCACGATGTTTTCCGGATCGCGGTCGTAGACCGGCATCCGCGTGTGGGCGCCGTCGCGGACCGCTTCGAGGATTTGCTCCTCGGGCATGTGTAGTTCGAGGGCGGCCATCCGGTCCCGCGGCACCAGGCAGTCTCGCACCCTTTTGGCGGGCAAGCGGAATACGTTGGTCACGTATTCGGCCTGATCGCGCGGCAGCACGCCGGCCCGGCGGGTCTCTTCGATCAATAACCCCAATTCGTCGACCGAGTGAACCATCTGATGGCCGTAAACCGGCTCGAACCCCAAGAGCCGGATGATGCCGTTGCCGGCGGAGTTGATCACCTCGATGAGCGGCCGCATCAGGCGCGAAAACCACAACAGCGGCCGAGCCAGCCACAGGCTGAAGACGTCTGGGCGCTGCAAGGCCATGGCTTTGGGCGTGAACTCTCCCAAGATGACGTGCAGCACTGTGATCAGCAGGAAGGCGGTCGCGGTGGCCAGGCCATGGCTCGGCGGCGACGGACCACTTGCCGGGAAGAAACGCCATTGCCGGCTGCACGCTGCGGGCCAGGCAGGGCTCGCCAATCCAGCCCAGGGCCAGGCTCGCCAAGGTGATTCCCAATTGCGTGGCGGCGATGGCGTCGTCCAGATGATCGAGGGCGTTGCGCACGGCCAGCGCGCCGACGCGGCGGGCTTTGACCATTTCCTCGACGCGGGTCCTGCGGACCGAAACGAGCGAAAACTCGGCGGCGACAAACAGCGCGTTGACCAGCACCAACAGCGGCACGGCCAACACCCCCAAGATCGTCCAGAACCAATCCATGGCGTTCTCTCGTCTCCCTTGGTTCGGAAGTGGAAATGCCCCCAGCAGCCGGTCGACCGCGTGTCCGTCGGTTGAATGTCGCGGTGACGTTTTCGGGCTCGCGGGTCGCCTACCGCCCGCTCGAAAATGCCAAAATCGCCCGCAGGAAGTCCGGCAGGTCATCCGGCTTGCGGCTGGAGATGAAGTGTCGATCGACCACCACGGCCGCGTCCTCCCAAACCGCGCCTGCGTTTACAAGGTCGTCCTTGATGCCCGGCGAGCCGGTCGTGTGCACGCCCCGGTATACGCCGGCCGAGATCGCAATCCAACCGCCGTGGCAAATTGCCGCCACCAGTTTTCGCGACTCGGCAAACTGGCGGACCAGCGACAAGACTTGGGGATCGCGGCGAAGCTTGTCGGGCATGAATCCGCCCGGCAAAATCACGCCCTGGAAGTCCGCCGCGTCCATGTCGCGGATGGCCGCGTCCGAGCGGCAAGGATAACCGTGCTTGCCTCGATAGACCGTTTCGGCGGCCGGCCCCGCAACGGTGACATGCGCGCCCGCCTCGATCAGCCGCAGCCGCGGATACCAAAGTTCGAGGTCTTCATAGATGTCATCGACGAATGTCAGGAATCGTTGTTCGCTGTGGGAACCTGTGGCTGGCATGGAATTTCACCTCCCAAAACACGACCGAACCTACCGGCGCGGCATTTCCCCTAAAGGAGAATCGCCCCAACGGGCACTCTCCGCCGGCCGCAGCACGTCGACCGGTGCGCACCACCGCGCCCAATCGGGCGGCGACCCGGCCCGTCCGGTTCGACACCTTTTGTACCAAGACGGCGAAAAGCGGGCTATGGTCGACCCAGCGGCGCTTGATGCGTGCGACCGAGCGGCATAGATTGGCACACTCGCTGCCTTTCCCGGAACGTCCGGCGGACAGCCGGCTGGCAAGCAGCGGCTGTCGGAAAGGCACTTCAGCGCAAGAACCCCCTGCCAGGAAGCAAATATGGACGACGTCGCCCCCACTCCCGGTCAGGCCATGCCGCCGCGCTGGCGGCCCATTTCAGCCATCGATCGGCGCATTATCGGTGTTTTGATCGAAAAGGCGAAAACGACCCCCGACGCCTACCCGATGTCGGTCAACTCGCTCCGCTCGGGGGCCAACCAGAAAAACAACCGCTTTCCGCTGATGGAGTTGGAGATCGAGGACGTCGAGGAGTCGCTCGAACGTTTGCGCGGCATGGGGGCCCTTACTGAGGTGCAGGGGGGCGGCCGGGTGCCGCGCTTCCGCCATCATCTCTACGAGTGGCTGGGGGCCGGCAAGGTCGAACTGGCCGTCATGGCCGAACTACTCCTGCGGGGCCCAAACCGAGGGCGAGCTGCGCGGCCGGGCCGCCCGGATGGACCCCATCCCAGACCTGGCCGCTTTGCGGCCAATTTTGAATTCGCTCGCAGCCAAGAAGCTGATTGTCTCGCTCACGCCCCAAGGCCGGGGCCATGTGCTGAGCCACGCTTTGTACGAGCCGCGGGAGATGGAAAAACTGCGTACAGAGCATGGGGGGCACGCTGGGGCTCTTTGGTCCGACAGCCCAGAGCCCGCACCGTCGCTGGCGGCCGCGGCTCCTGCGGCGAAGCTTGACATGCCGTCCGCGCAGCCACGGCCCAACCCGCCACCGGCCGGTATCGCAGCCCCGGCGGCAGTCGTCGATGTCGGCGGTCGACAGGAAGCGGCATTGGCGGCCCAGTCGCGGCTCGGCGGACAGTTGGCTGAGTTGCGCGAGGAAGTCGACCAATTGCGCGACGAAGTCGTTCGCCTGCGGCGCAAATGGACGAACTGCTGGCGCAGTTGCGGTAACCGCCCGGCGCCGGCCCGCGTAGCTGCGAACGAAAAATAACTTCCGCCCGCAACCCCTCTCCCTCCAGGGAGAGGGAAGGGTGAGGGTCCGGAAAAAACTGAAGTTGTTTTTCGTTCGCGCCTCACTTGACGACGGGCACCTTTTGCCAGCCCGCGGCTTCGGTGAACTCGCGGGCGGCAAAGCACCAAACGAGCAGCTTCTTTCCGGCAAGATATTTCGGGTTCGCCCGCGCCTGTCGTAGCAGGTTGATCCGGGCCGGCGTCGCGCCCGAGCCGCGGACCGCGACCAGATCGACCGGAAATCCCCACTGCGAGGCAAGTTGATCGGGCAGGCCGGCCCCCTTGGCGTGCATGTCGCCCCCCGAATGAAAAACCAGGTTGTGGCTATCGCCGAGCAGCACCACGGGGCTCGACCGATCCGGCTCGAAGGGCGTCGCGGTCGTCGGACTGCCGACGAAGCGCAACTCGACGGTCTCGGCCGGCGGCTTGGAACCGGCCAGGGCCTGCCACAAGTCGCCGGCGATTTCCACACGCCGGTTTTCCGTGCTCACTTCCCGCTGTTTCTCGTCGGGCAGTAAGGACTGTCGCTCGACCGCTCGGGCGATTCGCTCGGCAGCCAGCACACAGGCAGCGCCCGACCAATGCGAATCCTGGCGGCAATAGAGCGGCTTGTCGCCCTCGCTGCGGTGGGCGAGAAAATCGTCCGTCAGATCGAGGACCGGCACGCCTTGCTCACCCAGCAATTGGTAGAACGCCTGCAAGTCGGGATCGAGCCGCGGCGGGGGCGCATCGCCCGCTTTGGCGGCAGGGAGAATCTTGTCCGCAAAAATGACCGCTTTGGGCGGGACCGGCACCAACAACAATTCGATCCCGGCTTGCTTGAGCTGGGCTCGGAAGTCGAGGATCGCCGGCAGCGGATCCGCCTGATCGGGCTTGGCGGCCCGGCTGACCCGGGCCGCGTCCGGGCCCCAGAACCTGCCGACGCCCAGATGCCGCAGTTCCTTGCCCAGAAATAGCCAACCGTCGAGGCCCACCACGGTCATGGTGTCAGCTTTGTCCGCCTCGGCCGCGCGGGTTGCGCAGGTGCGTTTGAACTGCGCGACCAGCTCCTCGCTGGGGGGCTGTTCGGCGGCGGTGCGCCATGCCGGCCGGCAGCAGGGCGATCGCCACGAGCCGCCAAACGAGAAAGTATTTTTGCTGCCGGCGATCATTCATCGGGGATCTCTTCGCCCCAGCAAGGCTCTTGCAGGTTGAGCTCATCGTCGTCGAGTTCCCCACGATTGATCGCTTCGAGCCGGTCGGCCACGTCCGACCAGGGCCGCAGCCGCAGCCGCACCGTTCGATCGGTCGGCCAGGTGGCCGCGGCGGTCCAGACATTGTCGCGCATGCTCCACACATAGACCAGTGCTTCGCCGCCGGCAATCGGGCCCCGCTCGTCGCTAAGATCGACCAGGTGCAAGCCAACGATATGATCCTTGTACGGCACGGTGCCGGGCTTTGGTGCGCGGGCGATCTGGCGAACCGTTCCGCTGACGACCCGCTGCTCGCCGGCGGCCGGCAGGACGAACTGGGTGGCCGGCGCGGAGCCGAGGTCGAGCGGAATTGGCTTCCAGTCGCCGACGGCCAGCTCGCGGGCGGCAAATTGCCAGATCACCAGTTTCTTGCCGTCCAGCCGGTTGCGCCCCTTGGCCAATTCGGCCGCCAACAATTGGCGCGTGGCGAACGCACCGGAATCGTTGCGCGAAATGCGATCGAGCGGCCGGCCCAGCGCATAGCTCAGGTGCTCGGCAAAACCGGCCGAGTCGCCCCAGCCCATTTCGGCAAAGGAAAAAACATTGGCGAAGCTGTCCCCCAAGAGCAGAATCTCGGCCTGGGGGTCGGCGCGCCAGGGGGCCCGGCTCTGGGCTTCCACCACGCGACGAATCGTCACTTGCTGCGGCAGAAATACGGCCTGATCCGGGCCGAGCTTGAGCATGTCGACCAGGTCGCCCAGCCGGGAAGCGGTTTGCCGCTCGAACTGGAACCGTGCCTCCGGGCCGTCCGACGGAATTCCCAGCCGGCGAACGTGCCGGGCCAGATCGCCGGCAACCTGCTGCATCCACTCCGGGGTCCAGTGCGTATCCTGGATCAAGAACCGCTCCTCGCCGGGCACGATTTCCGGCGGAGTCGGATCGAACACGTCGACGCCCGCGGATCGCAGTTCCGCCACGAACCGACGGAAATCCGGATTGTTGGCCGGCGGCCTGGCGCGATCCGCGGCGAACCGCGCGCTGAGCTCGCCCGGTTGAAGCATGACTTTGTCGGGAACCGGCACGATCAGCAACCGAGCACCGAACCGCGCGCATTGGTCGCGAAACTCGACGATCGCCAGGCGCGGATCGGGCTGCGGCGCCGGGCGAAGTCTTTGATCGCTTTGCGCCGCCGGGAAGCGAAGTGCGCGTCCTGCAGAAATCCCTGCCCGGCGACATAGTCGATGCCCGGCCGGTAAAACAACCAGCCGTCGCGGCCGATGACGACTTGGGCATTGCCGAAGCCGCCGGCGCCGGACAGCGCTTCTTGCAGTAGCGGCTGCACGCGGTTTTTCACGAGCGAGATGTGCGCCAGATTGTCTTCCCACTCGCGCAAATGCTCTTTGACGGGAGCACGGCTGAACAACTCGAAGACCTGCGGCGACTGGCGGCAAAGCAACTCGGCGGAAAGCTGCACGACCGGCACGCCGTAGATCATCAGCAGGAACGCGGCGATCATCGCCCAGGCCACGCGCGGCGAGACCTGCGTCTCGATGCGCCCTCGCGCAGGGCGTCGCGCGGAACCGAGCCCGGCGGCGCTCACGCTCAGGTCGTTTCTTTTCACGGCGATGCGGCAGCGTGTCCGGCATGATCGTCTTAGAACTGGAAATACAAAAACGGGTTCTCGGTTTGCGTCCACATGAAGACCAGCGATACCGCCAGCAGCGTCAGGCAAAAGGCGGCCCGCGGCCAGGTGAGCACGCGGGTAAACGTCCAGGATTGCGGCGATCCCCAGGTCACCGCGGCCGCAATCAGCATGATCGCCACGTGGTAGGGGCTGTACATCAACGTCGCCAGCAGCGCGTGTCCGTCGCCGGCCGGCGAGAGACCGAACATCGACTGTAAGTAAGCCAGGGCCTCGGGCAGAGTGTCGGATCGGAAGAACACCCAGCTCAAGCAGACGATGGCGAACGTGCCGGCCACCCGCAGCGGATACGGCAGTCGGCGATAGAAGCTATCCTTGCCGCCGAATCGCTCGGCGGCCAACATGCCGCCGTGAATGGCTCCCCACAGCATGAAATTCCAACTCGCGCCGTGCCATAGCCCGCCCAAGAGCATGACCACCATCAGGTTGGCGTAGGTGCGGAACTCGCCCCGGCGATTGCCGCCCAGCGGAATATAGAGATAGTCGCGCAGCCAGGTCGACAAGCTGATGTGCCAGCGGCGCCAAAAGTCGGTGATGCTGTCGGCCGAATAGGGCGCGTCGAAATTCTGAATCAACAAGAATCCCAACATCAGCGCCAAGCCGACGGCCATGTCGGAATAGCCGGAAAAGTCGAAATAGATTTGCAGCGCATAAGCCACCAGGCCGTACCAGGCGTCGTACCACTCGAGCCTGCCGGCGCCGAATGCCGCGTCGGCCACGTGGCCCAGCGGATTGGCCAGCAGGACCTTCTTGCCCAGTCCGCAGGCCAAGAAGGCGATGCCGCGGGCGAATTTGTCGGCCGTGTGCGTGCGACGCCGCATCTGTTCGGCGATGTCGGCATAACGCACGATCGGGCCGGCCACCAGTTGCGGAAACAACGCCTCGAAGCAGCAAAAGTCCATCAGGTTGGTCATCGGCCGGGCTTCGCCGCGATAGACGTCGATCGCATAGCTCATCGACTGAAACGTGTAAAACGAAATTCCCACCGGCAGCACCACCTGCAACAGCGGCACCCAGTCGGGACCCAGCCCCAATCCGTCCGCCACGCGGTTCAAGTTGCTGGCCGTGAAGTCGTAATACTTGAAGAACCCCAGCAGCGCCAGGTTCGAGGCAACCGAAAACGCCAGCGCCAGTTTCATGCCGCCGGTGCGCTTCAATCGCGGGTCGAGGATCGGCCAGTCGCCGTCGGGCAGCCGCTCGAGTCGGGCCAGCCGAATCAACACCAGGCCGCAAAGAAAATCGATGATCGTGCTGGCGAACATCAACCCGGCCCAGGGCGGGTTCGACCAGCCGTAGAATCCGTAGCTGGCGATCGCCAGCAGGCCCGTGCGATAGCGCGGCAGCGGAATGCTGTAATACAACAGCAGGATCAGCGGCAGGTAGTAAAACAGGAATAGGTGGGAACTGAAGACCATCGGCAGTACGGCAAACAGGGGAGTTCGGGCCGGAGTCGCTCTCGGGTGGGCAGACGAGCACTAGCGCTGGGTGGCATAGGTCAAATCGGGCATGGCCTTGCCGGCCGGCGTCAGCAGTTCGCATTGAAAGCCCCAAAAAGCATACAGTTGGGTCGACTTGACCAGCACTTCGTTCCAGCCTTCGGCCAGTTCGACGTCCGCTTGCCGATAACCCAACAGCGGATAACGGCCGAATTGGCCGGCCAGCGCTTCGCGGCCGTTGACCCAGCACTTCAGTCCGCCCACGGTGCCCAGCGAAATCTTTGCCGCCCGCCGATCGGGGCTCTGGACGTAAGCCACCGCGTAGCCGAGTCCCATGCCCGGCCGAGCCAGCGTGACCAGATTCGCATATCCCTCGCCGTCGGCTTTGATCGCCTGCCAGGATTGACCGGCCGGCGCAGGCCAGCTTTGGGGCAGTTCCCGCTGTCCCTCGGGACCGGCCGGCGTGTCGAGGGCCTGCTTGGCGTCGCCGCCCCCCATGGCCAGCACGTTCCACTCGGGAACCGCATAGCGCCGGGATGCGTCGGTCACGCAGTAATACAGCGGCAAGTCGAAGTCGTCCTCCAACGTGTTGTTCGTATACTGGTCGGCGAGCTGAGGCTGGTCGACCAGCGGCTCAAGCAGCAGCTTCACGTCTTGTCCGGTGGCCAGCCGAGCGATCGGCTGCGTCGTCTCATCCAAGATCCCCCAGTGGGCGACGCGGATCTTCGGCGTCGCATACTCGCCGCGGATCATCCGCTTGACTTCATACTCGTTGACAATCAGCGCTTGCCGGTAAGGCTCGATTTGCTTGAGCGTCGGAATCTCGGAGCTGGCCAGCAGGCGGGCCTCGAGTTCCAGCGGCTCGACCCGTGGCCGGGCACTGCGCAGTTGCTGATACGCTGCGAAGTTGGCCCGGGCCTCGTCGGCCGCCAGTGCGCGGCTGTAAAGCGCCACGCCTTCGATCCGGCCCCGCCACGGTTGGCCGTCCAGATTGTTGCCCACGTTCATGGGCATCGAAGGGTATCCGGACAAATCGCCTTTCACTCGGTCGCTGGTCAGAACCGATTGGCCATTGCGATAACAAACGAGCTGGCCCGGCCGATAACTCACGACAATATGGCTGGCCTCGCCGACCGGCAGGCGCAGAGCTCCGTCTGCGAGCCGTCCAAATGCAGCATCAAGCGATCGCGAACCTGCGACAGCCCATAGCTCAGCACGCAGCCGGGCCGATCGCTGTCGCTTGTGGCCGGCGTCAGGGTCAGCTCGATCGATAGCTCGTGCGTTTTGCGGACCGCGTTGGCCACTTGATCGAGCAAGCCGGAAAAATAGAACGAGCCGCCGTCCAGGACCATGCCCCGGTGCCGATCGAACCAGACTCGGCCGTTGGCCTTGGGCGTGTAGGCAGCGATCTGGCCCGTAAGCGGGTCGCGCAGCGTGTTGGGCTTGTCGGCCGCTTGCCAGAGAAATCCCAGACCGGCCGGATTCGACGGCCACGTGCTGGCGACGACGTTGACGACTCCGCGCTCCAAACGATTGGGCCGCTGGGCCCGATCGGTGATGCCGGTGAGTGTTAATTGATCGTTCTGCTTGGGCTTGGCGGCCAGTGCGACGCGCAGGCTGCGTCCATCGTCGCCGGCGGCCCAGCGTTCGATCTTGCGCCCGACGCCAGGCTGAGCGCGACGGCCCGCAGCTCGACGGGCTCGCTGAACGTGACGACCAGGTCGCGCTCGCCGTCCATGGCGCCGCCGGTCACCTCGGGCGGGATCGCTTCGGTCACGCGCACCTGGCCGCGCAGGATCCGCTCGCCCGCGCGGGATTCGACCAGATACACGCCCGCGGTGTCGTAGCGATGGCGGCCGGCGCGGGTGGTTTCCGTCGTGCCGTCGCCGTAGTCCCACCTGGCGTCGGCGCTGGCGGCGGGAAACTGCACTTCGAACGGCGCTTCGTTGGCGTGATAGCCGAGTGCCGGCTCGGCCTGATGGACGTCGGGGAAGCGGTCGCAGTGCGGTTCGAACGTGTAGCGGATCGGCCCGCCCAACGGCTCCAATGTGCCGGGATCGATCGGCAACAAGAAGATTTCGTAATCGCTGAGCACGTAGCCGCCGTAGGATCCGATGATCTTGTGATGATCGGCGGCGGCGAAGGCCAACAGCCGCTGGTTCATCGAGACCATCGGGAAATAGCAATAATCTCGGCTGGCCGGCAACAGGCCGCGATCGAACAGCGGCGAGATGGCCCGCGTGGCCAGGTGCATCTTGTAGAGCGGGCCTCCCGGTGCGCGGACCCAGAAGCCCCAATTGCCGTCGTGCGTGAAGTAGGGCTGGCAGCCGCCCAGATGGGGCATGGGCGTCACCGTCTGGCGCTCGGCGTCCAGCAGCGAGAACGTGTTGAACGACCAGACGGCGTGCGTCAGGCGCGTGTTGGGCAGCCAGAACTGCCCGCCTTGGATCAACGATTCGCGGCGGCCCGTGGCCAGGTTCAGGCGCTGCGTGTTTCCATCGCCGTCGATGAAGGCCAGGTTCTCGTCATCGAACCAGGTGACGGCTCGGTCCCAACCGTTGTATTTGTGAGCACGCTCGGCAATCACACGGTCCTCGCCGCCGTCGACGCCGATCAAGTGCAACTGGCCGGAAACATCCCGCGGCCGATCGAGATTGTCCTTCTGCGCGTCTTCCGACAAGCTCAAGTAAACCAATTTCCGGCCGTCGGGCGAAAGCTTGGGGCAGTAATGGTCGCGGCCCGATTCGTCCGTCGTGAGCTGCCGCAGGTGCGTGCCATCCAGGCGCATCGTCCAAATCCGCCAGGTGCCGGTCCGCCGAGACTCCCACACCAGCACGCCGTCTGCCAATCGGGCCAATTCTCGCTGCGCCGGCAGCCAGTAAGCGGGCGTGTCGATATCGTCGGTCGCCACGCCGGTCTTGGGCGGCTCCGCAGCATGCAGGCCGCACGTCAAGCCACAGCCCAGCAGCAGGCAAGAAAGGCGGACAAAGGCTTGAGATCGCGGGTGCATTTTGTTCCACTCGATGGGATTGTCGGCCGGGGCGCGGGGGTGGGCTGCAGGCGGACGACGCGAAACCTTCTGTCGCATCAGGTCATCTTTATATATGACACGGCCGGCGCCCTGGTTACCAGCGGCGGACCAGCATTTTAGCGGGCGGAACCCGATTCGACCGGGTCTCTGGGGAGCAACGTATGGCCAATCGCCGCATCCGATTTGGTTCACTTTTCGCGATGGTGCTCCTGGGGCACTCCGTCGCCCCGATTGCCGGAGCGGTGGATGGCTTCTTGATTACCATTCACTATGAGTTGTCCGAGGGTAAGCTGGGCAACATTCACGACTCGTCCCTGCCGGGCACGCTCCTGCGCCGCGACCTGAAGAACGACAAACAGGTCAGCACCCAGGTGCTATCCGACAAGGCCGAGGTCTGTTCGGCCTGCTTGAGCCCGCTGGGTGATCGGGTGGCCTTCACCCGGCCGGGCGGGGCGATCGCGATCGTCGGCGTGGACGGCGGACCGGCGACGGAGATCGGCAATTTCCTGGGGGGCGAGACGCCTAAGGCGGGTGAGAATCCCTACGCCGCGCTGCAATGGCCGGCCAGCGAAGGGGCCACGTGGATCTATTACTTGGACGGTCGCAATGGCGGCGCCAACAACTCGCTCCGCCGGGTGAACATCGCCACCCGCCAGGACGAACTGGTGGTCAAGTTCAATCGCGGCGCATTCGGCGGCTTTGCCTTGTCTCCCGACGCCACGCCGCACTCCGGCCGGTTCGTCAAGCGAACCGATAACTACGTGATCGCCATCTACGATCTGGCCAGCGGCGACGGCGACATGTACAACTGCCCGCGCACCGGCGGCTGCGGCGAGAGCATTTCGCCCGACGGATCTCTGCTGACGGCCAACAACGGCGCACACACAGGCGTGGTGCTGGTCGACATGGCCGGCAACAAGCAGCACGAGTTTCGCCTCAGCCAGTGGGACGGCGATCCGTGCCTGGGCAAACCCCGCGAGCAGGTCGAATGGGCCTGGCAAAGCTTCCGCTGGTCGACCAACGCCCTGGGCTGGATCAGCGTCACCCAGGGCAAGCTCAAGCTCGGCAGCACGCACGAAATTTATTTCGCCGACGCGATGCTCTACGATTGGATCAACCAGCGGCAATTGAACGTGACCCGCAACCCGGCGGGCGCATTCGATCGGGCGGCCGGTTTTTGGGAGACCGGCGGCAAGACGGCGCTGTTGGGCTATTTCTCCGGCAAGGCCCCACTGAGCGTGGACTTCCAGGACCAGCGGATTTCGGCCGACGCGTCCTGGGAATTTGGCGACGGCACTCCCGCGGTCAAAGGCCGCGCGGTCAAGCACACGTTCGACAAAGCCGGACCGTACACCGTGCAGGCCAGGCAAGGCGACCAGGTGTTTCAGGCCCAGGTCAGCGTGCAAAAGCGCCTGGCGCCTTTTGGCACCTGCCATTACTTGACCGACCGTTGCCTGCTCGTCGATTTCAACGAGGCGGTTCAAGGCAGCCAGCCGACGGCAAAACTGGCCGGCGGCGCGGGTGGCGCTCGTCGAGCTGAATGCAACCGGCCGGCGGATGCGCATCGAACTGGAAACCCCGATCGCGCACGACGACAAGCTTTCGATCGCCGGCCTCACCGATTTTGCCCAAGTGCCGAACCCGCTGCAAAGCAAACCCATCGACGTCGTCGTGCCGGCCTGGCCCGCCAATCGCGAGGGCTTGGTCTTTCTCTGGGAAAACGGCAAGACGCTCAATGCGGTCTACGAGCCCAAGTCCAAACAGATCAGCGAGCTGCGCGTCAGCCGCGACGCCGGCCAGGCGGGCGTCGACCGCTACGGCCGGATGCGGCTCGACGGTGGCCGCTTTTCGACCGGTTTCTATGCGCAGTCGGGAGCACAGATGCAATTTGGCGATCTGGTCCAGGCCGACGCCTTCAGCCTGGAGCTGGTCTTGCAGTCGACCGACCTCGCGCAGCACAAGCCCGTGTTTCCGGCGCGGATCGTCAATTGCAGCGCCTGGCACGACGGGGATTGGAATTTCCTGCTCGGACAGCAGCAAGATCGCTTGCTGGCCAGCATCCGTACGACCGACAACATGCTTTCGCTGGACGGCAAGCCGGTCAAAGGCGACTTGCACGGCCGGGCGCCGGTCTACGAGATCGCCACGCTAGCCGACACCGGACCCCACCATCTGATCCTCAGTTACCTGCCGGGCCGGCTGGTCGCCTACCTCGACGGCAAGCAAGTGTTCGAATCGAAAGAAGTCACCGGCTCGCTGAAAGCCTGGGGCTACGGCGAGATGTGCTTCGGCGACAACCACAACGGCGGCCGGCACGGCTGGTTGGGCCGGCTCGAGGATGTCGCGATCTACAAGCGATTCATCGAACCGGCCGAAGCGCGGCAGGACGCCGAGCTGGCGCTCGCGCGGGTCCACGCGCGGCGCAGCCTGCCGCAAATCGAATTGGAAGCGAAGCTTGTTGCGGCCTCCCGAGTGCCCACGCTGGCCGAGATCGCCCCTTATCGCGATGCGCTTGTCATCAACGAGTTCGTCATCGGAAACGTCGCGCGGCGGTCGCCGCAGTGGACCACACCAGCCGGCATCGAGCCGGGCCAAAAGATCCGCGTGGCCCAATGGGGCCTGGTCGACGGCATCGCCACGGCGGTCGGCCGGGCCAAGATCGGCGACACTCAGCGGCTGCTGCTGGAAACGTACGACGATCATCCCGACAAGCTGGACGAACTCGAGACGTCGAACTCGCTGGATGATGATTTCGACGTGCCGCTGCTCTATGAGCCGCTGCCCTGAGCTTGGGTCGGCGGCAATTCGTCGAAAAACCGCCCGATGGCGTTGTACGTCAGCGGGCCCTGCGGATCGTTGTGGTCGCCGCCCGGAATGATGACCCACCGCTTGGGCTCGTTGGCCGCGTCGAACAAGCGCCGCGCGCAGGCAATCGGCACGATGCGGTCGCGGTCGCCGTGGATCTGCAAAAGCGGGCCGTGGTAGCCCCCGATCTTGGCGACCGAGTCCAGCCGCGTGCGCATCAACTGCCGCACCGGAATCCACCAGGGATAAATCGTGGCCGCCACGTCCGGCAAAGAGTCGAACGTGCAAAGCAGAATCAACCCGCGGGCGCCGTCGGCGGCAGCCAGATCGACCTGCACGCCACCCCCCAATGACTCGCCCACGAGCACGATCTCGTCTTGGGCGACGCCGGTCCGCCGGGCCAGCCAACCGCGTGCCGCCCGGGCGTCGGCCAGGATTCCGGCTTCGGTGGGCGAACCGGCACTGCGCCCGTAACCGCGATAGTCGAATACCAGGATGCTGGCGCCCAGGGCGTGCAGCCCCCGCGCCAGCTCGTCGCGCCCCGTAATGTTGCCGGCATTTCCGTGAGCCAGCAGCAAGACGGCCTTGGGCTGGGGATGTTCGAGAAACCAGCCGTGAATCGAGACGCCATCGGCCGTTTCGGCCCAGGCGTCCTCGAAGGCCGGGCCGGCGGGATGCCAGTCGCCTTGCGGATACGGTGCCGGAAAGAAAATCAATCGCTCTTCGAAGATCATCAGCGCCAACAAGCAGAGTAACCAGGCCACCAGCGCCAGCCGCAACCAGCGGAAAAGTCGACCGGCAATCCTTCCGCCACTTCGGCCGGCCATGCTTCGCACCGCTGTGGTCCGCTCGCAACGATCGCCAACGCTGGACACATCCGGAGTGTACTCGGATTTGAGCCGCGGCGGGAGCTTGCCTTCGGCCGGGCTCAAAGATTCCGCAGGCGGAATAGCCTCACGCCGCGGCCAGAAGTTTCCTGCCGGGCGGGCAGCGGCCAATCTACACTCCGGCCGCGCGGGTGGTAGAGTTCCTTTGGCCGTTGCGAGGCAATCCCATTCGCCGCGGCCGCAACGTGCGGTTTGGACGGGCAAAGACTCCTATCCGGTCGGTACCGGGCGTGGCAAAGAAACGGGGCTCGTCTTCGTGCCAATTGCCGGGCAAGTCCCGCAAAACATGCCGGTTGCCGACTGCGTGTCCCCATTTCTCAACAGGCTGCTAGGACCCTTATGTCCGGCTGTGACGTTTGTGTCGTGCGGACTGCCCCCTTGGCGGGCGAACTTTGCGCTCGATCGCAGGCCATGCCGGCCGGTCGTAACCTAAAGTTTGTTGAATGAACGGCTCGAGGCACTGCTGACCCGTGCTGCTACTAACTTGAGGTCGCCGAATGGGGTTCCTGAAGAAGTTCTTCCGCAATGTGTTTCGCGACGGCGCCCCGCCGCAAACCTCCAGCAGCTTCGAGCATCTGAGCGAAGAGGAACTGGAAGCCCATCTGGGTGTGGTCCGCTACGGCGACTTCCTGCTCTCCGGCGCGGTGCGGCCCAGCTACGACCTGCAAGTGGTTCCCGCCCAGGGCTACCGTCACGACGCCTACCGCGACGAAGAGTCGAAAACCAGCGTGCCGGTCTTGATGGCGGCCGCGTCCAGCGAGCACTTGTTCGAGGTGTTCATGGACCTGCTGGACCCGCTGGGCAGCGAGGTCGACGTTGTGCTCGAGACCAGCCATAACCGCCAGGCCCGCGGCCACGCCGACTTGTACCGCGAACACATCGACTTGCCCGTGCTCAAGAGCATTCTGTACGAATACGAAGACCTGTTGGTCAACGACGGCTGCACGGGAATCGCGGTGCTCAACCCGAACATTCCGCAGGAAGTGCAGTTCGACGAACACAAGCTGCTGATCGTGTACGGCAACCGAGCTCGAGGCTTACGAGCGGGTATTCGCCGATCGCAACGTGCTCTGCAACGACAAGATGAAGTTCGTCACCGAGGCCGAGCACGTCCACTCGTCGAGCGAGCAGTATGCCGAACTGTTCGAGCAGCTCAAGATTCGCCTGGGCATGGACGCCGACGCCTGGCTCGCTCCGAGCTGGAGCTGAGCGGTGCTGCGCAACCGCTGAATCCAGCTTAAGCCCGCCGGCAGCAACCGGTGGGGTCGCTTCTCGCGACTTCGCCATCGGCATTCAGAAGGCATACGCCTGGCCGCCGATCTCGACCGTGACCGGCTCGTCGAAGTTCAAATACTTCGCCACGTCTTTGCCGTGCTTGTCGATCAGGTCGAAATACTCCTGGCTGAAGCGCTCGATCTTGACAGGCGATTTTTCCTGCTCCGCGGTGACGTCGGAGTCCACCCAGCGATCGCCACGGCGGTAGAATGTCTTGCGCCCGACGCGCTGCATGGCGGCCTGGGCTTTTTTCAGCTCGGACGTCGCCGAGGCGGCGGATGATCCGCGGGACGCACCCATGGAAAAATTGATCCCGCCTCCACCAGCACCGCGCAGGGCCGCCGCCTGGTCTGCGCACCGCGTCGGCTGCCGGCGCCGCGGCACTTTCCTCGGCGTCTTGCTCGTAGAAGGCGCCCCAACGCGCCGTTTCGGGCGGGCTCCGCGGCCAGCTTGGTCCGTTGCATTTGGCCCTTGGCAGCGCGCTGGCTGAAGCCGCCCCGTCCGTCGATCTGGTCCAGTTGCCGCAAGTTTCGTTCGGCCTGGGCGGAGTTGGCCGCCAGATTGTGTCGATCGGTCTGGTCGTCGGCCAGGAAGGACGTGTAGGGCGTGAGGATTCCGTGTTTGGTGGCCAATTGCACGAGCTCTTTGACCAGCTCGTCGTTCTTGCCTTTCAAATCGATCTCGTCGATGATCTCGCCCACCCGGCGCACGGCCCAGAGTTTCTCGATGAAGCCGTTGGTGGCGTCGCCACTCAGTTCGACCAACGTGGCGGGGAAGTCGAATTTTTCGTCTTTGGCCCCGACCTTGCCGGTGATGACCACCTTGGCGGCCCCCGGTTTCTTGTACCGCCCGACCAAAACCAATTGCTCGCCGGCAAACAGATCGTGCGTTTCGGCCGGATAGGTGCGGTTGACCGGCTTGCCGTCTTCGGCCGCGGCGCCTTCGACGTCGAACTTGATGGCCAGGTCGGTCATCACCGGCGAGCCGATCCGCGAGTACAGGGCGGCGACCTTGGCTTCGATGTTCTCGTTGGGCCGCACGTATTCGCTCTGGCCGAAGTTGAGCCGGGCCAGCTTGTCCAGCAGCCGGCTGTTGACGTCGTAGCCCACGCCGAACGTGAACATCCGGGCCGGACCGCGTTTTCCGCCTTGCTGGCGGCGACGATCTGGCCTTCGTTGGTCTGGCCGTCGGTCGGCAAACCATCGGTCAGAAAGATCACGAAGTTCGGCCGGCTGGCGTCCTGCAATTGCCCGAGCGCGGTTTTCAGCGCGGCCGCTGATATTGGTGCTGCCTCCCGGATACAGGCTCTCGACGAAACCGGTCGCCGCCTTGCGCGTGTCATCGCCGAACTTTTGCAACTCGGGCCGGAAGCTTTCCACCTGGCTGTCGAAGGCCACGATATTGAACAGGTCTCCCTCGCGCAGGTTGTTGAGCACGAATTTCAGCGCCCCTTTGGCCTGATTGAATTTCTCGCCGCTCATGCTGCCCGATCGATCGACGACGAATACCACTGTCTTCTTGGGGCGCTCGTCGTCGGCCGCTTTGATTTGCGGGCTGGTCAGGAGCAGGAAGTAACCGTCGTCGTTCTTGTCCGGTCGATAGCTGAGCACACTGGTGCCGACTTCTCCCTTGCCCACGTCGTAAAGCAAGCGGAAGTCGGAGCCCGGTATCTGGTCCTTGGCGGTGTACGTCACGCTGGCGTGCTTGTCGTCGGGACGTTTGATGTCCACGGCGTGCGTCGGGCTGTAGACGTTCTTGATGTCGGCGCCGCTCTCGATCGTCACCTGAATGTCGAGTTTTTCGACCGGGTGCGACGTGTACCTGGCCGTGCTGAGCGGAAACAAGAAATCGGTCAGCCCCTGGTCCTTACGGCAAAGCTGCGAATAGCGCAGCGTCACCTTGCGCTCGGCGCCCGGCGGCACCGGAAAAACGCTGGTCTTGAACATCCCCGTGCCGATCCACTCCAGCAGTGCCGGATCCTGGTTCTTGCGCACGATCGATTCGTACATCTCGCCGGGCTTCGGCCGCTTCGAGCAGCTTGGCCGGATACTCCTTGCCGTCGACCAGCAGCGTCAATTGGTCGATGGCCCCGTCGTACGGCAAAGGGAAGACGAAACAGACTTCCATCTGCACGCTGCCCGTATTGACGAATGATTGGCTGACCTGCGTACGGGCGATCTGGTCGGACAAACGGCAGTTGACCGTCAATTCCTTGATCTTGTACGTGCTCGCCGGCTGAGGCCGGGGGGCCGGCGCCGGGCCGGGATAGATGATGATCGGCCGGGGCAAGGGCACCCGTTCGGCCGGATTGATGTTGATCAGGATTCCCTGAGCCGGGGCCAGACGCGGCAGCAACGAGGTTGCCAGCAAGAGCCCAGTCACCGCCAGTTGCACGAACGAGCCAAATCGATTGCCGTTCATCGCATGATTCTCCCTGTTCGACCCAGGTTGCCAGCAGAAGCGCAAGATAGGAATAGACGGCTCCCAAAAACGCCGGGAAGCCCCTTCAGCTAAGACGCGCTGGCGGCCGAAAAAGTTTCCTGCCGGCGAATTCCCCGCCTTTCTCGGCGGGCGTGCCCATGTGCTGTGCAACAAGGGGGGCAGTGCGCAGGCTGCGGTTGTTGACCTTGTGGCGTCCTGGCGATTTCGTCACACTAGCCGCCCCTTTCTCCAAAACGACTGCGTTCTGCGGAACGAATGCTGCTTGCAGAACTAACGCGGCCCGGCCCTCCGGCCGCCACGAATCGCATGCGCGCGCCACCGTCATTCCGCCCATCGGCTGCCCACGACGCCTCGCCGGCGGCGCCGCCGGCGCAGCGATTCGCAGCGGATCGCCATTTGGCCGGGCTGGCGGTGGTGGCGATTGCCCTGGCGGCCGGCGGTTGCATTAGCTGGCTGGGTTCCGATTTCGTTCCGCCGGAAGCCGCGTTTGCGCCGCTGCCGATCACGCAAAACAACCCGGCGCTGATTCCCAACCAGAACCGCGACCTGGTCTTCGAAACGGTGATCGACGTCGTCGACGACTACTTCAAAGTCGACCGCGAGCTCCCGGTGCGGCTGGAGGGGGATGTGCTCGTCGAGGGTCAGATCGAGACGTTCCCCCGCGGCGGCTCGACGCTGCTGGAACCTTGGAATCGCGATGCGGTGAATTTTTACGAGAAGCTCGAGGGCACGCTGCAATCGATCCGTCGCCGGGCGTTCATCCGGGTGATTCCGGTGGAGGCCGGATTCCTGGTCGACGTGACCGTACTCAAAGAGCTGGAGGATGTCGTCCGTCCGGAAGTCGGCTCGGCCAGCCGCGCCCCCACTTTGAGGAACGACGATTCGCTCCGCCGCTTTGTCGACCCGGTCGGCGGTCATCAGCCCTCGCTGGGCTGGATTCCGCTGGGCCGCGACACGGCCCTGGAGCAGGAGATTATCGGCCAGTTGCAGTCGCGCTTCGCGGCCTTCGTGCCGCCGACGCCGCTCTAGCCCGGATTATTCATCCGGTCTGTAGGAGGCGACTCCGATCGCCGACTGCCTCAAGCTAACGCAACGAGTCGGCGATCACCAGTCGCCTCCTACATGTTGATTTGGGGGAAATCGCCCCAATGCGCTGGCATCATCGGGACGCGGCCGTCGAATCGGTGCTGGCGGCCGGACTTGCGCCGGACAATCCCCAAGCGGGCGTCGGCGTGGCTCCCGGCTGGGGGGCTTCCGACTTGCCCGCGCCCGCGTGCGTGGCGGCCGCATGCGCGGCGCTGGCCTGCGCGGCTGCCTGCCGGCACGGCGGCCGGCAGCTTGAGGATGAAAGCCGTTCCTTTGCCGACCGAGCTCTCGACGCGGATGCGGCCCTGATGGGCTTCGATCACATCGCGGCAAAAGGCCAAACCCAGGCCGGTGCCCCCTTTGCCGCTGGCGTCGGGTCCCAGCTTGGTCGTATAGAAACGGTCGAAGATTCGCGGCAGTTTGTCTGCCGGAATGCCCGAACCCGTGTCGCGCACCATCAGGTCGACGCTGCCGGCCGCGGCGTCGTGGCTCAAGCGGATCACGATCTTCCGCCGGCGGTCATGGCCTGCCGGGCGTTGATCAGCAAGTTGATCAACACCTGCTGGATCTGATTGCTGTTCACGATGGCCGGCGGGACTTGCGCCAGTTGCTTATCGACCGCGATGCGGTACTTGGCCATCTCGCGTTCCAGCAGCAGCAGCGAGTCGTCGACCAGCTTGACCATGTCGGTCGGCTCCTGCCCGGCGGAACGGTTGCGGGCGAAGCCGAGAATGCCGTTGGTGATCCTGGCGGCCCGATTTCCGGCAGCCAGGATTTTTTCGAACGACTTGTCGCGCGTGGCCTGGTCGCGGTGGCGCATGCCCATTTTGGCGTAGTTGATGATCGTCATCAGCACGTTGTTGAACTCGTGGGTGGTCGTGCTGACCAGTTCGCCCAGGGCCGTCAGTTTCTGCATTTGAGCCAATTGCTCTTTGAGCAGTTCGACTTGCTGTTCCAAGCTCAAATTCTGCTCGTCGGCTGCCGCCATGCGATTTGCTCCCGCCGTTAGACTTTGCCCAAAGATCGACCGTCGAGTTGGTTCGCGCTATTTGCCGCGAAGTCGCGATCTTGCCTGGATCACGTGCCTTAAACCGGTGCGCTGTCTCGGCTTACCGGCACTGCAATTCCCTATCGACGAGGAAGCCTTCGCGACTGGAGCAGGGATCGCTATAATCCGCACCCTTCATTCGTTCGTCTGAGGGCTGGCAGCCGCACATCGGAGGCAAAACGCATGCACACGGTCGAAATGCTCGAAGAGGCCCTGGAGTTGGCCGAGCGGTTGGGCTTCAAGGTCCGCCAGGAGTGGCTCGACGGACGCGGCAGCGGCGTCTGCGAACTGAAAGGGCAGAAATGGATCTTTCTCGATCTTGCCGAGCCTGCCCGCGAACAACTCGACGCCGTCGCCGAGTGCTTGCGGAGCCTGGGGCCAGGCGTGGCCGCTAGCATGAGCGCCACTTGCGCAACACGATCGGCATCCGCCGCGCGGCGTAAGGTCGCCATCGAAACAGGCGGTGGGGCCTGCATCCGGCGGCAGAAGCGATCCTACCCGCGACACCACGGCGATTCCGGCCGCCACCAGATAGATGGCCAGCAGCGTCCACCAAGTCAAGCGGACGATGGCCGGCGGATCGCCCACCGACATGACGACCAGGCCCACCAGCACGGCCAGGCCTGCCAGGCCGGCGGCGATCGGCGGCGAAAAGCAGCGGATCACCGCCAGCAACACCGAGACCACCACCACCAGTGCGAACAACTGCGACAGCGAATAGCCCCGGTCCCAATCGGGAGGCGATTCGGGTTCGGCCGCCGGCCGGGCGGGCTCTGCCTCCCAGCCCGGTCGACTTCGTCAAACGGCCGCCCAGGCGAGGAAGAATCGGGGCCCGTCATCGGTCCGCACGCTTATTTCTTTTCCACAAACCAAATGTTGCGATAGCGCACCGGATTGCCGTGGTCCTGCAAATAGACGGGCCCCGGCTCGGGCCCTTCGCCAACCGGCGCCGCGGTGGTGGCATGCGTCAGCTTGACGTCCTTTTGCACCACCACGCCATTGTGCGTGACCGTCATCGTGGCGTCCTCGACCTTCTTGCCGCCGTCGTACTTTGCCGTCAGTGAAGTCGATGTCGTAGGTTTGCCAGGCCAGCGGCGGAAAGCACATGTTCACGTCCGGAGCCTTGATCGAGTAGATGCCGCCGCACTCGTTGTCCTCGCCTTCCAGGCCGAACGAATCGAGCACCTGCGTCTCGTAGCGGCCTTGCAGATAACAGCCGCTGTTGCCGCGGCCCTGTCCCGCGCGTTGGGCATGAACGGCGTGCGAAACTCAATGTGCAGCGTCCCGCTACGAAACTTGGGCTTGCTCTTGCGCCCTGCACGAGCAGGCCGTCTTCGGTGATGCGGCCGCCTTCGAATTGGTCGGGATTGGTGCCGTCGAACAACACGATGGCCCCGGCCGGCGGCTTGGCCCCGAGCGTCGGGCTCGCGCGGTCGACCTTCTTCAACTCGCCGATCTTGATCCCGCCGGTCATCGTGATCGCGAGCACGCCATCCTTGAGCGTGCCGTTATACTCCTGCCCTTTGAATTCGACGGCGCCGTCCTTGAGCTCGCCGTCGGCCGTCTTCTTGGCAGTTTTGTCCCAGCCGTCGCCCGGCAGTCCGCCGATGCAGCCGACCGCTTGGAACTTGCCTTGCCCGAGCGCGATCACCTGCACGCCGACCGCTTTCTGGCCGTCTTTGGTCGTCACCTGGCCGACATATTCGCCCTGGATTTTGAAGTCGGGATCCGTTGGCACGGCGTCCTTGGGTTCGACGGCTCCCAGCCGGGCGGTTCCACCCGCAGAGCAGGCCAGCAGGGCGATCAAGGCCAACAGGCGGCCAAGGGAGGGATAGCTCGACGTCATAACACATTCTCCAGGGTGGGGGTGCGAACACGGCGGGAATCGATGGATCGAAGGATTGGAACTATTCTGTGTACTCCCGGCGACGTCTGCAAGTTTCGCCCGCAAGTTTCGCCCGGCGGATTTCCGGCACGCCTGAAGCCTGAAGCAAGCGGTTTGAGAGCAGGGGATAAGGAGATACGACGGGATATGGGGGATGACGAGGAAGCTTTCCTCGTTTTTCATCCTTCCGCCTTCATCCTTCCGCCTTTCGTCCTCATCCCCTTCCCATAACCGTCGAACGATCAAGACGAGCGGCAATTCCGGCAGAATATCCGATTCGGCAGAATCTCGCCGGCGGGGACGTGCAGACGGCAATTTGCCCGTGTACCATGATGCCTCGGCTGGTCTTGGTTTCTGAGGCTGTTTCTTGCGCAGCGCGCTGGACCGCCTGTTCGACTTTTTTCCCACCGAAGGAGTTACGCGATGATCCGACGTATGGCACTGGTTTGTTGTTGTGGGCTGTTGGCCGCAAGCGCGATCCGCGCCGAGGCGGCGGTCAAACCGCACGGTTTGTTCACCGACAATGCCGTCTTGCAGCAAGGCTTGAAGCTGCCGGTATGGGGCACCACCGACAAGGAAGAAAAGGTCACCGTCAGTTTCGAGGGACAAGAGGTTGCCGCCACTCCCAAGGACGGCCAATGGCGGGTCGAGCTGGCGCCGCTGAAGGCCGGCGGCCCCTTCCAGATGACGATCGCCCAAGGAGATGAAAAGCTCGAACTCAAAAACCTGCTGGTCGGCGACGTCTGGGTTTGCGGCGGCCAATCGAACATGGAATGGCCGGTCAAGGCGACGGCCGGCGGCGGCGAAGCGATCGCCGCGGCGGCCAACGACAAGATCCGCTTGTTCACCGTGCCCCGGCGCGGCAACGGCGCGCCCGAGACGAACGTCGGCGGCAACTGGTCGGCCTGCAACCCTCAAACCGTGGAAGGCTTTTCGGCCGTGGGCTACTACTTCGGCCGCGACCTGGAGAAAGCCCGCCACGTGCCGATCGGCCTGATCAGCTCGAACATCGGTGGCACGACCGCCGAGCGTTGGATGAGCAAGGAAATGATCGAAGCGGATCCGGTGCTGAAGGAAATGAAGCCTACGCAGGGCGCGAGCGATTTGTGGAATGCCATGATTGCCCCGCTGACGAAGTTCCCGATCCGCGGCGCCATCTGGTATCAGGGGGAGTCGAACGCCGACCGCTCGTGGCAGTATCGCACCTTGTTCCCGGCCATGATCAAGTGCTGGCGCGATGCCTGGGGCGAAGGCAACTTTCCCTTCCTGGTCGTGCAACTGGCGCCGTTCATGCAGATCAACAAGGAGCCCATGGAAAGCGGTTGGGCCGAACTGCGCGACGCCCAATTGTTCACCAGCAACACCGTGCCCAATGTCGGATTGGCTGTGATTACCGACGTGGGCGACGAGAAAGACATCCATCCGCAGCGCAAGCGCGAGGTCGGCGAGCGGCTGGCCTTGGCCGCCCGGGCGATCGGTCACGAAGAAAAGATCGTCTACTCCGGCCCGATCTACGACAAGCTGACCGTCAGCGGCAACAAGGTGATCCTGAACTTCAAGCACGTGGGGACGGGCCTCGTGGCCAAAGACGGCGAACTGGCCGACTTCACGATTTCCGGCGACGACAAGAAGTTCTACGCCGCCACGGCCAAGATCGAAGGCGAGACGGTGGTCGTGTCGAGTGACAAGGTGGCCGAGCCCAAGGCCGTGCGCTACGGCTGGGCCAACTTTCCCTTGGGCAATCTGTGGAACAAGGACGGCCTGCCGGCGTCGCCGTTCCGCACCGACGATTTCCCGGTAACGACGCAGAACAACAAGTAAGGGAAAGGATGAAGGCAGAAGGATGAAGGCGGAAAAACGAAGAATGATGAGTCTGGCTTGCTGCTGCGCGCTGCTGATTGGCGTGCTGATGGAATGTAGCTCGTCTCACTCAACCGTCGAAGGCGCCGAATTGGCACCCGGCGTGCGCGGGCTGGCCACCCGGGCACCGGCTGCGATAAAGATCGACGGCGACCTGTCGGAATTCGCCGCCGCCTTCTGCACGCCGGTCGGCTACTTCGAACAAGACCTGGAAAATCGGGCCGCCCAGTTCTTCTACATGTGGGACGACACGGCGTTCTACGCCGGCCTGCGCACGCTCGACAAGAAGCAAGCCAACCCCGCGCCGGATAACCAGCTTTGGGAAGGCGACGGCGTGGAGTGGTATTTCGATACCCGCCGCGGCGACCAGTTCCGGGCCACCGCTTGGGGACCGGGAGCCATCCACATGTATTGGACCGGTTACAAAGGGGCCGAGCTCAAACCGCGCTGGTGCTTGCGGCCCGACATGCTGCAAGCGATTTCCGGCACGGGCGTGGAAGTGGCCGCCCGGCAGACCAGCTACGGAGCCGAAGTCGAATTCAAGCTGCCCTGGGCGAATTTTCCCGATTTCAAAGCGGCGCTCAATGCGGTGATCGCGCTGGATGCCGAGCTGTGCTACAGCGACGGTGGCCCGCGCACGTACCGCACGTTCGCCTACGGCAGCCCCTTGTCGGTGCAGCAGCCCGCTTCGCAAGGCAAAATCCAACTGGTCGAAAAACTCGACCCGGCCGATTGGAAGCAGTGCGGCACCGTGATGATGCCGATCCGCTGCGACACGGCCTGGAACCAGCCCACCAAGGCCTTTGTCACCGGCCTGATGGCCGTTCCGCCCAACCAGGCCGACGCGATCGGCAAATACGTGTTTCGCCTGTCGGATCTCGACGGCCAAACGCTGGGCGAATTCGAGGGCAAGGTCGAAACCATCAACGCCGAGGGCAAGTTCCAGCGGGCCCGGGCCGAATGGCCCACCGACCTGGCGATCCCGGGCGAGCATCAACTGATCGGCATTGCCTACGACAAGAGCGGCAAAGAGCTGGCCCGCGTCGCCCCGCGGCTGGTCAGCGTGAACATGTCGCCCGGGTATTGAGTCGCGGCTGCGTCCGACCCGACGGAGCCGAACCGCCGTGAACATCCTGCTGATCGCCCTGGGAAGCACGGCGACGTTCATCCGGTTGTCGGGTTGGCGCTGGCGCTCAAAGCACGCGGGCATCGAATCACGCTGGCCACCAACCCGCAATTCGAGCCGCTGGTTCGACAGGTCGGCGTCGAATTCGAGCCGGTCGGCACGGCCGAACAGTTGCGCCAGGCGATGGAAGACCCCGACTTGTGGCACCCCTGGCGCGGGCTGCACTTTATCGTCAACTACCTGCTGCTGCCGCAACTCGAACGGCTCTACGACCTGGCCGAGATTTTTGCGGCTCGGGAAAATGCCGTCGTCGTTGCCCCTTGTACTGCGCTGGGGGCCCGGGTGGCGCAGGAGAAGCTGGGCTTGCGGCTCGTGACATTCCACTTGCAACCGGCCGTGCTGCGCAGCATGTACGATACGCCCGTGCTGGGGCCGATGGTGCTCGGCCGCCGGGCCCCGCGGTTGCTCAAACGGCTGCAATTCCAGCTGGCCGACACGCTGCTCGTCGACCGGCTGATCAACCGCGGGCTCAGCCCGTTTCGCGCGGCGCATGGCCTGCCGCCGATCCGTCACCTGGCCGATCGCTGGTGGAATTCGCCCGATCGGGCGATCGGGTTGTTTCCTGATTGGTTTGCGCCCGTGCAGCCGGACTGGCCGCCGCAAGTCGTGCTGACCGGCTTTCCGCTTTGGGACGAGCAAGGCTATAGCGCCGTGCCTGCGGAACTAGAAGCCTTTCTGGCCGCGGGCGAAAAGCCGATCGTGTTCACGCCCGGCTCGGCCATGCTGCACGGCCACAAGTTTTTCCAGGTGGCTATCGAAGCCTGCCGCAGGTTGCGGCGGCGCGGCATCTTGCTCACCCGCCACGCCGAGCAATTGCCCGCTCGGCTGCCCGACGACGTGCGGCACTTCGACTTCGTGCCCTTCGGCACCCTGCTGCCCCGGGCTGCGGCAATCGTGCATCATGCGGGCATCGGCACGCTGGCCCAGGGTTTGGCGGCCGGCATTCCGCATCTGTCGATGCCGATGAGCCACGACCAGCCCGACAACGCCGCGCGGCTGGCACGGCTGGGCGTGGGCCTGGCGATCAAGCCCAAGCATTTCCGAGCCGATCGAGTCGCAGCCGCTCTCGACCAATTGCTCGGCGCCCCGGAGGTTCGCGCCCGCTGCCGGGATCTGGCCGATCGATTCGACACGGCCGCCGCGCTCGAACGGACCTGTCGCGAGATTGAGTTGGTCGGCGAGTCGCGCTGAATGCGACTGCGCACCGCCGCCGGAAATGCGTTAGGCAGAGCAATCCGTAGGGTCGGCTGTGCGGACCGAGTGCCCCTCCGCTCGGACAAAGATGGTCCGCACAGCGGACCCTACAGCGCTGGCGGAAGCGCAAGGCCCGGGCGGCCGAAGGTCAGGCGACCGCGTCCAGGTTCGAGCCGACGGGGAAGTTGCGCAGCACCGTGCTCGGATCGACATTTCCCTGCTGAGCGTCCTTGACGGCCGCGACCAGGTCGCTATGGAATTGCTGCGGGTCGACGCCGTAGGTGCGCAAGGTGCGTAGAAAGCTTTGCGTCGCCGCGGAGGTGTTCGGATCCGTCTGGCCGGCCTCGCTGGAGTCGCTCGTGCTGCCGCCGGCGCTGGTCGAATTCGTGCCGGCGGTCGAGCCGTCGCCGCTCGTCTGGAACGCCTGCTGGATGGAGTCCTGAATGATCTGATTCGGATCGGCCGTGGGTTCTTGCCGGGCCGCATTCAAGGCATCATTGACTGCCTGTTCGATCTGCTGGAACGATTCGTCGTAATTGTGGCGCAGGCGCTGGACGGTCTGATCGGCCGCGGACGTGTCCGGTTCGGCGGCGGCTTGCGGATTCCAGGTGCTGGTCAAGGTCGACGACTGCGTGCCGCCGGAAATGCTCTGATAGAACGAAGTCAGGCTCGTGCCCAGGTTGCCGATGCTGGTCAACGCCATGGCGATTCCCTTCGCGGCTCGCTCACCTGCGAATGCCGAAACAGACAGACTGAACTGTGGCCTCCTAATTTGGGTATCGGCCGTGCGCGACCGAAAACTCAACGTAATCGGTACAGACTTCCAGGCGAGGGCCGCTAGCAAGCGTGGCGCCAGCAGGCGGCGCGCTGCAGGCGACCGGGCGGCAGCGGGAGAAAGGGATGAACGAGCGGAGTCAGAGAATCGGCTGAAGGTCGTATTTTGCCGGCGGCCGAGGGAATCGGTACTTCAGCCCGTAGGGCCGTTCCAGGCTATCCTCGGTTTCAGGGACCGGCGTTCGATATTGCGGCGGGCATGCGCCCCTCGACCGGCGTGCCCAGGTAGGGAACCGGATACGGGTCGAACACTTCTGCCCGCCAGCGTTGGTAGGCGAGCGAGCCGGGATGCAAGATGTCGGGCGTGCCGAAATGGGGGTTCTGATTGCCGCAGCCTGTGGCGGCGAGAATCAGGCCGATCGAAGCAGCGATCGATGTTCGCATGCCGATCCTGCGTCAGAGAATCGGCTGCGTGTCGTACTTGCTTGGCGGCGGGCCAAATCGATCGTACATCGCCGGGCCGTTGTCCTGCACTTCCGGCACCGGAGTCTTGTATTGCGGCGGCCGTGCGCCATCGACCGGCGTGCCCAGGTAGGGAACCGGATACGGGTCGAATACTTCCGCACGCCACCTTTGATAGGCGAGCGAGCCGGGGTGGAGCAGATCGGGCATGGCCATCGAGCTGCTGCAACCAGCGCAGGCGAGCAGCAAGCCAACGGAGGCGGCGATCGACGTTCGCATGCGGTTCTCGCGCAGGTCGGGGCAAGACCAGGCCGGCGCCCGTGGGCGCAGGCGGTTGCCAGAAAGGAGCCGAATTCTAGCGAGGGGGCCCGGTTGGCAGAAGACGAGATTGCACTTGCCGCCAAGGGACGTTTGTCGAAGTGCGCCGCGTGCTAGCAGGGCTAATCGAGTAGCCAGCGGACCACTTCCACCAGGCCGTTCGAATTGTTGCAGGGGGCCACGCGATCGGCGGCCGCTTTGACCGCGTCGACCGCATTGCCCATGGCGATGCCCAATCCGGCCCCTTCGATCATCGGCAGATCGTTGACGTCGTCGCCGACGGCGCAAATTTCCGCAGCACCGATTCCCCACTGGTCGGCCAGATGGCGGATGCCCGACCATTTGCTCACTCCGACGGGCGCGATCTCGCACATGAATCCGCGGTAGCGTGGGCTGCGCAGCACGTGGATCGACAGGTGTTCGCCCAGCCGCTCGTTGAGCAGGGCTTCCAGGGCCAGCATTTGTTCGCGCGTGCCCATGGCAAAGCCGGCAAAGATGCCGGCCGGCGGCCGCGCGTGCAGATCGGGCCACAGCCGCTCGCAGCCGGCATTCAAGCTCAGGAATTCGGCCAACTCCGGCTGCGCGACGTCGAAGCCGGCCAGGTAATAGTCGAATCCCAGGGCGAACGAATCGGCATACAGCACCGCGGCATAGCCGGCGGCCTGCGTGATGCCCAGCCAGGCCACGAGCACTTGCGGCGGAAACTCGGCCACGAACAGCGTGCGATGATCGAGCGGATCTTTGATCAAGGCGCCCGACGCCGTGACCAGCGGCACGTGCAGCCGCAGTGGCTCGACCAGCGGCAGCGTGCGGCTGTAGCGGCGTCCGGTGGCCAGCACGACTTCCAGCCCGGCCTGTTTCGCTCGCAAGACAGCCAGCCGCGTCGGATCGGTCAAAGCATGATCGCTGTTGACCAGCGTGCCGTCGATATCGAGAGCCAGCAGACGGTAGCGAGGCATGGCGGAGTGCAGGGGGGGGCAGGGGGCAGGGGGGCGAAGGCGGGAATCGACCGCGGGAATTCTTTAGTCGCTCTCAGCGCCCGTTAAGCCCACGGAAGGCTTTCCGTGGGAGGCGCCGCAAGTGGTCGCTCGTTTTTCGCGTTCGGTGACTTTGGGCCGGAGCAAAGCGCCAGATGCAATGCGCCGCCGCGCCGGCCCCCACGGAAAGCCTTCCGTGGGCTTAACGTCGGGAGACGGCCCCGCGCACTGGCATCGCGCACTCTTCACACGGCGCCTGCCATCGAGGCCAATTGCACCGTGGCCCGGTTCTGTTCTTTCTCCAGGTAACTGCGCCCCTTCTTGACGTTGATGTGGTCCCAGGGCAAGCGGTCTTCGATCGCGTAGGGCCGGTGCAAGGTGGCTTCGACATCGATTCCCGCATCGGCCAGGGCCTGCCACCACAACTGGGGATTCATCTGCTCGTGCCAACTTTCGAGCCGTGCGCCGCGCCGATACGCCAACTCGATGGCGGCGCTCAGGCGTCGATCGCCGCGGCTGAGGACGCCTTCGAGCAGGCTGACGTCGATGTCGTGGCACTTGACCACCACGCTCGAACTGCGGCGGCGGCTGCGCAGGTAATGATGGGCCCAGCGAAAATATTCACGGCTTTGCATGCCGTTCCACTGGTAGGGCGTGTGGGCCTTGGGCACGAAGTTCGACACGCTGGCCGTGATCTTGGCCGGTCGGCCCCGCTCCTCGCGCCGATCCGGGAAATCGTCTCGGCCATGTCCAAAATGCCGTCCAGGTCGACCGGCCGTTCGCCGGGCAGTCCGCAGAGGAAATACAGCTTGACTTGCTGAAATCCGTTGCGAAACGCCTGCCGGCAGCCCTCGTACAGATCTTCGTTCTTGATCTTCTTGCGGATCTGCTCGCGCATGTCGTCGCGGGCCACTTCGGGGGCCAAGGTCAGGCTGTTGCGGTGGCGAGGGTCCATCAGCGCCGCCACGCTCCGCAGCTGCTTCGTTGACGCGCAGGCTGGGCACCGAGATGTTCACGCCCAGCGGCCGGAACGTCTCCTGCAAGCCGCTGGACCAGCCGCTCGAAGTGTGGATAGTCGCTGGTGGAAAGCGACAAGATCGAAATTTCGTCGTAGCCCGTGTTGCGGTAGGTTTCGAGCGCGGCGGCGACGATGGTCTCCACCTCGCGGATCCGCAGCGGCCGCTTGATGACCGTGCTCTGGCAGAAACGGCACTGCCAGGGACAGCCGCGCATGATTTCGATCGAGATCCGGTCGTGAACGCATTCGACAAACGGCACGATCGGCCGGGTGGGCAGCGGCGTGCCGTCCAGGTCGTCGATCACGCAGGGCTCGATCGTCAGGGGCACGTCGTCGCGGGTGCGATGCGATGGCGGACAGCCGGCCGTCGGCATCGTAGCGCGGCTCGTAGAACCGCGGCACGTAGGCAAACGGCAGTTCGGCCGCCAGTTGGGCCAGCATCGCTTCGCGCTCTCGGCGGCCCGCCTCGCCGCGCAAGTATCCGCCGCCGTGCCGGCAGCTTTCCTTCAGCGCCAGCCAGCGCCGGCAGATAACCGGCAGGCTCGGCTCGCCGTCGCCGGTGACGAACAGATCGATGAACGGGGCCAGTGGCTCGGGATTCTGCGCCAGGGTCCGCCGGCGATGACCAAGGGGTCGTTCAGCGTGCGCTCGGTCGAGCGGAGCGGAATGCGGCCCAGGTCCAGCATCAGCAGCAGGTTGCTCGTGCAGATTTCGTACTGCAGCGTGAAACCCAAAACGTCGAAATCGCACAGCGGCGTAAATGTTTCCAGGCTGTACAGCGGAACGTCGGCGGCCCGCAGTTGGGCCTCCATGTCCGGCCAGGGAGCGAAGGCCCGCTCGCAGACCCAATCGTCGTGGCCGTTCATCAGCGTGTACAAAACCTGCAAGCCGTGATGGCTCATGCCGATCGTGTAGGCGTCGGGAAAGGCCATGCACAGCTTGCCGCGCACGTCGCGGTGGTCTTTGACCACGATGTTCAGCTCGCCCCCCAGATACTGGCCGGGCATCTGCACCCGGGGGAGCAGGTGGTTAATCACGTAATCTTTGAGCTGCCGGTTGAGCATGAAAACATCGCCTGCCGTGCAACCAGTTTGCGAATCGCCGATTCGCGCGGGCGACATGACACGAAGCGCCATGCCGCAATGGACACGTCCAGAGGCCAAGTATCGCAGACAGCGGGCCGCGATGACAAGGCGGCCGCTGGCATCGGTCCGGCGCCCAGGGGCGTTGCGGCGTGCGGGACTGCCTGCTTTCCGACCGGCATGGCACCGATTAGAATCAAACGCTCGGCGAATCGCTTGAACGTGACGTACGGATTGTTGCTCCCCCGCAAACCGACTTTCCGCCCACCCTGGACACTCATGGCCGACTTTGTCACCGTCGCCAAGATTGGTTCGATCCCCGAGGGCGCGGGATCAGCCATCGCCGTGGGCGACCGGCTGGTGGCCCTTTTCAACCTGGGCGGCGGTCGAATATTACGCCATCGACGATCTCTGCCCGCACATGGGGGCCTCGCTGGCGGCCGGCCACCTGGAAGGCGAAATCGTGACCTGTCCCTGGCACGCCTGGCGATTCCGCGTGACGGACGGCACCTGGTGCGACAACCCGCGCATCAAGACCACGGCCTTCGCAGTGCGCAGTCGTGGGGGACGACATTCAGGTGCTCGTGCCGGAGTGACTGGGCCGCCTCAAGCGGTACAGGGCCATTCGACGGGTGCGATCGGCGACGGCATAATGACGGCCCATGAATGACGCTCCAAACTGGCTGCTTTACGGCACCAATGGCTACACCGGCGAATTGATTGCCCGGCACGCGGTCGCGCTGGGACAGCGCCCGATCCTGGCCGGACGCAATGCCGAGCGCCTGACAAAGCTAGCCGGCGAACTGGGCTGTGAAATGCGGATCTTTTCGCTCGCAGGGCCATCGACGGGCGGGCCATCTACGGACGCGGCGCCGGCAATCGCCAAACACGTCAGCGGCACGTCAACCGTGCTGAATTGCGCGGGCCCGTTTTCGCGCACGGCCCGGCCGATGGTCGAGGCCTGCCTGCTGGCCGGCGCAAACTATCTGGACATCACGGGCGAGATCGCCGCGATTGAAGCGGCGGCCGGGTGCGATGCCCGGGCCCGGGCGGCCGGCGTTACGCTGATGCCGGCCGTCGGCTTCGACGTGGTGCCGACCGATTGCCTGGCCGCCCTGCTGGCCGAGCGGTTGCCGGGCGCCGTGCGACTGGAACTGGCCTTTGCCTTCACCGGCGGGATGAGCCGGGGCACGGCCAAAACCATGCTGGAATCGCTGCCCCAAGGGGGCCGCCGCGGATCGCTGGCCGCATCGAGCGCTGCCGACCGGCTGGAAGTCGATGCAGGTGCCGTTTCGCGATCGTCCGCGCTGGGCGATGACCATTCCCTGGGGCGACGTGGCCAGCGCGAGTTCTACACCACGGGCATTCCCAATATCGAAGTGTATGCGGCGGCGCCGCGAAGCCAGATTCGCCTGGCGCACAGTTTTCGCCCGCTGCTCAAGCTGCTGCATTTTGCTCCGCTGGCCCGTTTCGCCCGGCGGCAAATCGACCGCCGCACGCGCCGGGCCCCGATGGCGACGCGCCAGAGCGAGAGCGGACCAGCCTATGGGGCCGGGTGACCAGTGCCGAAGGCCGAACCGTCTCAGCCACGCTCGAAACCCTGAGCGCCTACCAGCTCACTGTGCTCACCGCGGTCGAGGCCGTTCAGCGCGTGCAGATCGGCATGGCCAAGGGTTTCATGACTCCGGCCCGGGCGTTGGGCAGCGATTTCATCCTCGGATTTCCGCACACCGATCTGCGCTGGGAGAGCGCCGGAAGGCAGAAGGATGAAGGATGAAGGCGGAAAGATAAACGGCGGGTCGCGGCGGATGATCGACCGCGCGGGGATACGAACGATGTCAAGCCCACCGGCAGCGGCCGGTGGGGGCGCACCGCTGGTGACACGCGCTCAGCGGCTCCTGGCTGGACGCGCATGCTCAGCGGCGCCTGACTGGCATTCGGCGGCAGCCTCGATATGATGGGGCTCTCGCCCCTGAAAAGAATCGAACCACTCCCGGAGCCTTGATATGCCCAATTTAACGGTGGAAGAAGTCGGCACGTTCGAGATTCCTGCCGGCAAGCGGATGGTCCTGGCGCTCATCGACGAAGCGGGCATCGATCAGCTTCACGCCTGCGGTGGCAACGCCCGCTGCACGACTTGCCGCGTCGAGTTCGTCAGCGGCGAGCCGGCAAAAATGACCGAGGCGGAAAAAAACGTGCTGGCCGCGCGGGGCTGGCCGATGCCGGCATTCGACTGAGTTGTCAGATCGTTTGCGATCATGACATGACGGTGCGTGCCAAGAGCCGCCTGGAAGGCAGCGGCCGTGCCGACGCGGGCAAGCGTCCGGCGGACGAAGTGCAGCCCCAGCCCGTCGTTTGGACGGACAAATAAGACCGAACCGAGACGTCGGTCCGAGCGACTCCGCCGGCCCGCGCTCGAAGGAGTGTTACTTCGGCGCGAACAATCCGGTCGTCTTGGCCTGAGCGCCGGCCTTGGGCTTGTCCTTGGGCTGCTTGGGCTTCTTCTTTTCTTTCCTGCGATCTTTGTTTCCCATGATGCATCCATTTCGTTGGGGTGGGGTGTGCCTGCGGCCGACCGGCCGCCGGCTCATTATGCCGCGAATTCGGCAGATTGTACAGCGGCCTGCGAGCGCACCTTAGAGCAGTTCGCGAATCGGCTCGTGGCCGTCGAGCAAATATTGCGGCCGGCCGGCGAGGTCGGGCACGGTGGTGTGGTTGGCGTCGATGCCCAGGCAGTGATACAGCGTGGCCAGCACTTCCTGAAAGTGGACGGGCCGATCTTTGGCCTCGGCCCCCAGCCGATCGGTCGAGCCGATCACCTGGCCGGTCCGCAGTCCGCCACCGGCCAACAAAGCACATGACACGTTGGGCCAGTGGTCGCGGCCGGCATCTTTGTTGATCTTCGGCGTGCGGCCGAACTCGCCCCACACGCAGACCACCACGTCCTTGTCCAAGCCTCGCTCGTGCAGATCGTCGACCAGCGCGGTGGTGGCCTGATCCAGCACGGGCAGATTCGTGCGGGCGTTCTGGAAATTCTGGCCGTGCCAATCCCAAAAACTGAAGCTCAGGCTGACGCAGCGCACGCCCGCTTCGACCAGCCGCCGGGCCACCAGGAATTGCTCGGTCAAGCCGCGGCGCCCGTCGCCCTGATGCTGCGCCGTGCCGTGGCCGTAACGCTCGCGAACCGCGGCCGGCTCTTTGCTCAGGTCCAGGGCCTCGGCCAGTTTGCTGGAGCTCAAGACGCCAAAGGCCTGCTGCTTGAACGCGTCGAGGCCGTCCATCATGCCGCCCGAGTCCAGATTGCCGCGCAGCCGGTCGAGCGAGGCATTCAACCGCCGCCGGTCGTCGAGCCGCTCCAGCGTGATGTCTTGTAGGATCAGGTCGTCTTTGCCCTCGCCGTTGGGCTGGAAAGGCGAGATAAGCCGGACCCAGAAATCCCGGCTTGCCCGAGTTGTATGGGCGGTGTTGCATCTTGGGCGAGAGCCCGACGAACGGGGGCACGGCCCGCTTCGGTCGGCCCTTGAATCTTGGCGATGAGCGAACCCATCTCGGGCCAGCCGCCGGTCGGCTGACGCTTATCGCTCCGCCCGGTCAGGCATTGGAACGAGGCGTGGTCGCCGATCGAACCGACGACCGAACGAATCGCCACCAGCCGGTCCATTTGCTGTGCCATCCGCGGCAGCAGTTCGCAAATCTGGATTCCCGGCACGCGGGTGTCGATAGGCCGGAACTCGCCGCGAACGTCGCTGGGGGCCAGGGTCTTGATGTCGAACGTGTCCTGATGCGGCGGCCCGCCCGGCAGGTAAATCATGATCACGGCTTTGTGCGACCGCCGTCCGCTGACGGCCTCGGCCTGGAGGACGTCGGGCAGGGCCAGCCCACCCACGGCCAGCGAGCCGATCCGCAAGAAGTCGCGTCGCGCCATTCGATCGCAATAACCACCACGCCGCTGGCTGGAATAGATCGTCAGCATGGCGGAGCTCCCGGGGGCGGCTTTACGGTTGACGGAACGCGATACGAATCAACCGCAGTTTATGCGTTTTCGCGGCTGATTGCAAGAAGGTCGCGCTATCGGAACGAGGGCAGGCCCGGCGAATTGTCGCGGCCTTCAAGAGCCGATAGGGGTGCCGAACGGAGGGCCAATCGGCGGGCACCCCGTCTCCTGCACCCTTGATTGGCAACTGTTGGCCAGATCCTCAGGTCAGCCGATCCTGATCCCGTAATCCGTGGACCACCCGCAAGATTTCGACACCCGCTTCCAGGGGTCGGTAATAGATTAGGTAATCTCCACGCGAAAACCGTCGGACGGCGCCAAAGCGGCGGGTTCGGACTCGCTGGCCGATCAGCGGCTGTTCCGCCAGCGTGGAAAACAATCGCTCAACCTCATGCAGCCAATTCGATGCGGCGGCCGGATTATCCTGGGCGATGTGCCAAACGATGCTGCGAAGATCGAGGCGAGCTTCCGCGGAGCGCAGGACCTGAGACATTATTCGAGCGGCACCGTTTTACCTGCGGCGATGTCCGCGACCATGCGGTGCAACTCGTCCCACTCTTGTCGAGTCATCTCGGCGGAACGGCCGGCACTCGACGACTCAAGCGCTGCCTCGACAAGCGCGAGATCCTGCGGACGAACCAGGGGAACTTGCTCGTCGAGCAGATGCTCGACGCCAGCCTCGATCAAGGCCTCACGAGACGGAAAGAGTCCGCCGGCAAGCGCCTCGGCAATTTTCCGCTCGATTTGGGGGGAGAGTCCACCGCTCATTCTTAATAGCTTAACTTGGCCCTCGCCGCGCGACAAGAAAAGTCGGCCGTCGGCAACCCTATTTCGCGTCGACTTCGCGCCCGCAGATCGGCAATTTCAGGCTGCACTTCCCGGGAGAGCTGGCTGCACGCCTGGTACGTATCGCGCAGCAGTTTGACAGCGCCGGCGAGCGCGTGCCGTCGAGCTCGTCACGTTCGCGAAGATACGAACGGCCCAGCTTGAGCTGCAACAGGATTTGACTGGCATGCCGAGTCGCCGCTTCGAACTGGTCGTCCTCGTCGGCAGATCGGGCCCTTTGCAGCAAGTCCTTGAGCCGGGCGCATTGCTTGTCGAAGTTGGCGGTGCCGCCGTGCTTTTCCAGCATCGTCGCCGTATCACGCCGCTTCATCGGCAAAGGCCGACATCCGCCGCCGGAAATGCTCCGCCCAATCGTCGGCCTGAGCGACCCGAAACACCGCCGCGGGTGCTGATTCTGGTGCCAATTGGCCCGGCTCCGCGGGACCCTGGCCCGGCGCTGCCGCATCTTCAAATGCCACGAGCGCAGAGCGCAGACCCAGCAGCCGCCGACGTGTCACACGCCGCGCTGGCCGCATCGGCCGTGCTTGCGGGAACCGGCGCCGACTGGGAACATCCGCCGCCCGCTAAACACATGAGCGTCGCCAACAGTGCGATCGAAAGTCGGGTGTCTGCCATCTGAACGCCTCCTGGAGTGACGGTCCTGAAATGAGATAGCAGATTTGCTTGGCCCAGGGCAAGGCGGATCGGAATGGCCGAATCGCGGCCAGCGGCGGGCGTGCGAACCGCGAAACCCCGAACCGCAGGACAAACCCTTTGAATTCAGCCCGACCGATCGCGACAATGAGTCGAATTGGCCAACAAGCCTGAATCCCCAAGGCGGCGATCCATGCGGCAGTCCATTTGGCGTTGTTTATCAGCCGGTTTGCTCCTGGCAGTCGTTTCCCTGTCGCCCGTCCCGCTGACCTGGGCCGGCGACGGCAACCGGCTCGCGTATCTCGACGGCAGCGATCCCTACTACGTCTCGGGCGAGTTCCCCAAGTTGATCACGCCGCAATGGGTCGGCGAAGAGGGGGTCGAGGCGGTCGTTGTGCTGGCCATCGACGACATGCGCGGCTATGAAAAGTGGGAGACGTTTCTGCGCCCGATCATCGATCGCTTGAAGCAATCGTGCGGCCGGGCGCCCTTGAGCATCATGACCTGCCAGATCGATCCGCAGGAAGCCCACTTGCAGAAATGGCTCGCGGAAGGCCTGAGCCTCGAAGTCCACACGATCGACCATCCCTGTCCCTTGCTGCAAGGGGGCGATTTCGCCAAGGCCAAGAGCAGCTACGACCGCTGTGTCGATCAGCTGG
Source organism: uncultured Planctomycetia bacterium (assembly GCA_963699445.1). GTDB lineage: Bacteria > Planctomycetota > Planctomycetia > Pirellulales > PALSA-1355 > CAWCAX01. The sequence continues at coordinate 141,129 of CAVOTX010000001.1, read as the reverse complement.
ACGCGATTGGGCACAATCACGCGGTCGCCTTCCGCATGCCTTGCTGCGATTCGCTCAATACGCTCAGCCCCCGATTCTTCGCCGAGATCTTCAATTCCACCACGCCCGCGGGAAATTTCCTCTCGATCGACTCTTCGGTGTTCAATCTGCTGACAGCGGCCGACCCCGCGCTCCCGCGCACGCTGGTGCTGGACGACGAGGGGCAGGAACGGTTCCGCCGCTATGTGCCGTTCCCGTCGTTCGCCAATACAATCGAGAACTATCCTTATCCCTATCCGATCGGCCGGTTGTGCTGGGAGCTGCCCTGCGTGGTGCCGACGGATTGGTCGGCCTTCCACGTACAGCAGAGCGGCAATCCGCGGACGGTGCGCGATCTCGAAGCCGCGCTCGACGCGGTGGTCGTCAAGCAAGGCGTCTACGACCTGGTATTCCATCCGCACGGCTGGATTCGCAGCGAGCAGATCAACGAAATCGTCGATCACGCCATCGCGCATCACGGCCGCAAGATCAAATTCCTCAATTTTCGCGAGCTGCTCGAGCGCTTGAACAAGAACTTGCTGGCCGGGCAGTCGCTTCGCGCCGCGGACGGCGGCGACAACGGCGTGCGGCTGGTGGATCTGAATGCCGACGGCTATCTCGATGTCGTGATCGGCAACGACACATTGCGGCAAACGCGCATCTGGCAACCCAAAGAGCAGCGCTGGACGACTGGCGACTTTCCGCTTGCCTTGGTCACGTTCGATAGGGGCCAGCGGCGCGACGCCGGCGCCCGATTCGGCATCCTGCATGCCGATGGCTATCCGAGCCTGATCGTACGTGGCGAGCAGACGGCCGACATCTGGCACTTCGACGGACAACAATGGGCACAGGCCGACATATCGCTCGCCGACCTGCACGTCGACGGCCAGCCGATTTTCACCACCCGCGCCGGCATCGATCAAGGCGTGCGGCTGCGCGACCTGGATGGCGACGGCCGGACGGAATGGATTGTCGCCGGACCGGGCGGCAACGCCGTATTTCAGTTTTTGCCGCAGGAGCATCGTTGGAAGCGGCTGCCCTTCGGGTTTCCCGAGGGGGCCAGAATCGTCGATGAAAACGGCCACGACGCCGGGCTGCGATTCGTCGACATCGACGAAGACGGACACGACGATCTGATTTTCTCCAACGAGCAGGCCTACGGTGTGTACCTGTTCGAATCGCTGGCCACCGGCTGGTCGAAGCAAGTCCTGGCCGGCCGCCGCGGCGAGGGCGATGCGCTGCCCCTGGTGGTTCGGCAAGGAGCGAACAACGGCGCTTGGTTTCACTCCCGGCACCTCTGGGTGCAAAACGAGGATACCAACCGCTTGCCCGACCTGATCGACCGCCGCTCATACGGCGAGTTGCTCAAGGACGTCATGCCGGGGCCGAAAACGCCGGCCGCTTCGCTCAAAGCCCTGCGGGCGCGCCCGGGTTTCAAAGTCGAACTGATGGCGGCCGAGCCGCTGGTTTTGGATCCGATCGCGCTGGCTTGGGGGCCCGACGCCAAACTGTGGGTGGTCGAGATGGGAGATTATCCGCTGGGCACCGACGGGCAGGGCAAGCCCGGCGGAGTGGTCCGCTTTCTCGAGGACACAAACGGCGACGGCCGCTACGACAAATCGACCGTGTTTCTCGACGGGCTCGGCTTTCCCACCGGCGTGGCGCCTTGCGCAGGCGGCGTGCTGGTGGCCTGCGCACCGGATATCTTCTATGCCGAAGACACCGACGGCGACGGCCGGGCCGACAAACGCGAGGTGCTGTACACCGGCTTCGGTCAAGGCAATCAGCAGCACCGCATGAACGGCCTGAAGTGGGGGCTGGACGGCTGGCTGTATTGCGCCAACGGCGACAGCGGCGGCCGCGTGAAATCGCTCCAGACGGGCCAGGAAATCGACCTCGGCGGGCGCGACTTTCGCATCCGCCCGGACGAAGGCCTGATCGATCCGCAACTCGGCGTTTCGCAGTATGGCCGCAACCGCGACGATTGGGACAACTGGTTCGGCTGCAACAACAGCAATCCAATGTGGCATTTCGTCTTGTCCGATCAATACCTGCGGCGCAATCCGCACGTGGCGGCTCCTGACTCGCGCGTGCCGGTCTCGGTGACGCCCGGCCCGGCGGCGATTTTTCCGCAGAGTCGCACGCTGACGCGATTCAACGACCCGGGCGGCGCCAATCGTTTCAGTTCGGCCAACAGCGCGATGGTCTATCGCGACGAGTTGTTCGGGCCGGCCTTCACGGATAACGTCTTTATCAGCGAGCCGGTCCACAACCTGGTGCATCGCGAGATCATGCAGCCGTCCGGCCTGACGTTTACCAGCCACCGCGCCGAGGACGAACAAACCAGCGAGTTCCTGGCCTCGAGCGACAATTGGTTCCGGCCCACGATGTTGGCCACCGGCCCCGACGGTGCCCTGTGGGTGGCCGACATGTATCGCCTGGTGATCGAACATCCGCAGTGGATCCCCAAAGAGTGGCAGGAAAAGCTCGACCTGCGGGCCGGGGCCGATCAGGGCCGGATCTACCGCGTGCTGCCGGTCGGCGCCAAGCCGCGGCCGATCCCCCGGCTCGACAAGCTGCCGCTGGCACAGCTCGCGGCCGCCATCGATTCGCCCAGCGGCTGGCAGCGCGACATGGTGCAGCAGATGCTGCTCTGGCGCGGCGACAAGTCGGCCGCGGCCCAGCTGAAAAAGATCGCCACAGGCAGCCCGCGCCGCAAGCCCGCCTCCAGGCCCTGTGTACGCTGGACGGCCTGGCGGCGCTCGATCCGCAGACACTGCTGGCCGCATTGGGCGACAAGCATCCCGGCGTGCGACGACATGCCGTGCGGCTGGCCGAAACCCGCTTGGCCGGCGAGGCCCAAGTGGCCGCGGCCGTGCTGGCCTTGGTTGACGACTCCGATCCGCAAGTCCAACTGCAAGTCGCTTACACGCTCGGCCAGTGGCCCGAACGCGCGGGCGGCCGCGGCACTGGCCCGGATGGCGGCAAACCACCAGTCTGACCGCTTCCTGCGGGCCGCCGTGCTCAGCTCGACCAATGCCGGCAATATCCAGCCGGTGCTCACGGCGATTCTGACGGGCCAAGGCGAAAACGCTCCGGACCAGCAGTTCGTCGAGCAACTGGTCGCTGTCGCGACGGCGCTGGGCGACAAGGCTTTGCCTGCGGCCGTGGCAGCCATTGCCAAGGGGAAAGGGGGCAAGTTCGATTGCTGGCAACTGGCGGCACTGGCCGGATTGCTCGACGCCTTGCAGTGCCGCAAGACGACGCTCGCCGACGTGAATATCGATCCGAAGGCCCTCGCGCCGATCCTGCAATTCGCTCGGATCACCGCCGCCAATGCCGACGCGCCGATCGAAGATCGACTGGCAGCCGTCCGCCTGTTGGTGCCGGCGACGGCCGACCCCCAGGCCGACATCAAACTTCTCGCCGGACTGCTCACGCCCCAAACCCACGGCGACGTGCAGTCGGCCGCGGTCGAGGCGCTGGCCCGCGTGGACCACGCGCAGGCCACCGCCGCGCTCGTCAGCGGTTGGAAAGGTTATGGGCCGGCTCTCAAGTCGAAGATCCTGGACGTGCTCTTGAGCCGCGACAGTTCGACCCGCGCTGCTGGAGGCCATCGCCGCGCGCCGCTGCCGCCGGGGGACGTCGATGCGGCCCACCGCCAGCGCTGAACGCAACTCAAAGACGATACGCTCCGCAGACGGGCCGCCGAGCTGCTGGCCAGTCCGGCCGGCGGCGACCGGTCCGCAGTCGTCGAAGCACTGCGCGATGCTTTGACGCTTAGCCCCGACGTCGCGGCCGGCCGCGAGACGTTCGCCAAGCGCTGGCGGTGTGCCACAAGCTGGGCGACATCGGGCAGGCCGTCGGGCCGGACGTCGCGTCGCTGGCCAACAAGTCGCCGGAGTTCCTGCTCACGGCGATCCTCGATCCGAATCGCGCCGTCGAAGCCCGCTATGCTGATTACATCGCCGTGACCGACAGCGGCCAGACGTTCACCGGAATGCTGGCCGCCGAAACAGGCACCAGCATTACGCTCGTCGGCCAGCAGGGCAAACAGCAGACAATCCTTCGCTCGGAGCTCGAATCGCTCACCGCTAGCGGCAAGTCGCTGATGCCCGAGGGTTTGGAAAAAGATGTTTCCAAGCAGGACCTGGCCAACCTGATCGGGCTGTTGCGTTCGACCGGTCCGCCGCGGAAGGAATTTGCCGGCAACGAGCCCCGCGTGATCGCGCCCTCCGCCGACGGCCTCGTCAGTCTGCCGGCCGCGGCGGCCGAAATCTATGGCCCCTCGATTGTCTTCGAGCCGCAGTACAAGAACCTCGGTTGGTGGTCCAATGCCGGCGACTATGCCGTCTGGACAATCGACGTGCGGCAGCCGGGCAAGTATCAGGTGCGGCTGGACTACGCTTGCGAGAACGGCACGGCCGGCAACGACTTCGTCCTGCAAGCGGGCGACAAGACGCTCGCCGGCAAAGTGGCCGGCACCGGCACCTGGGACAATTACAAGCAGACGCCGATCGGCACGATCGAACTATCAAGCGGCCGCCAGACGATCACCTTCCGCTCGCAGGGCGAGCTGCGCGGCGCGCTGATCGACTTGCGCACGTTGGAATTGAAACCGGTGAAGTGAGTCGACGGTTCTCAGAAGGAGATGGGGGGATGAGGGCAGGGGATACGGGGGATGAAGAGGAAACGGCGGGACACGTATCGCATCGATGTTCTTGGCACGTGACACATCTTCCGGACTGAGGGTGTTGGACGATGACAGGAAATGAACGTATGGCTCGACCAGATTCTCCGCTTTCCTGGGAATGCCCGCACTGGCACCCCGACTACGGGGACAATAGACAAGAATTTGAGCAACTGCGTTCGTTTGCATTGTTACTTCTGTCGTCGCTGTCAGCCGCAAAGGTCGAATTGGAAATGCCCGAACCCGGCCTCGTGGATGTCAGGGTCGTGTTGCCAAATGGAATAATCGCCGAGGTGTATTCGGTCGATTCCTGCGAAGCGAGTGGACAGCGCCGTCTGGCGTTGTACTTTTCGCCCGACACAAGTGCGGAAGAAGAGGTCTACGCCGATTCGGTTGAAATCGCGGTAGATCGATTTAGGGAGCTTTAGGTGCCGCGAGAGACGCGAGGAAGGGTTCAGCGAGGATGGCCGCCCCGGCAAGTAGCTCCGACTACGTTCGTACGATTGCACGGCAGGGTCACCCGGTGCGAGTTTCCTCGTCCATCCCCCGTATCCCCTGCCTTCATTCCCCTATCCCCTGTCGAAAAACCGTCGCTGAGCGCGACGGCTCATCGCACCGCGATCTTCTCTCCCTCGCGCCAGGCGTTGCCTTCGCGGACGACGCGATGATAGAGCGTGTCGCGCTCGACCGGCTCGCGGCCGGCCTCGCGAATCAAGCGGCAGATCTCCTCGACCGAGAGGATCTCGGGCGTTTTGGCGCCGGCGTCGTGATAGATCAGCTCGTGGCGGACCGTGCCGTCGAGATCGTCGGCGCCGTAGGCCAGCGCCGTCTGCGCCGTGCCGATGCCGAGCATGATCCAATAGGCCTTGATGTGGTCGAAGTTGTCGAGCATCAGCCGGCTGACGGCCATGGTGCGCAGGTCCATCAGCGCCCGAGGGCTTGATGATGTGGTTCAAGCCGGTGTTGTCGGGATGAAAGGCCAGCGGGATGAACGTCTGGAAGCCGCCGGTCTCGTCCTGCAATTCCCGCAGCCGGACCAGGTGATCGACGCGGTGAAAGGCGTTCTCGATGTGGCCGTAGAGCATCGTGGCGTTGGAGCGCAGCCCGAGCTGGTGGGCCGTGCGATGGATGTCGACCCAGCGGCCGGCGTCGGCCTTGTGCTCGCAGATCTTGTCGCGCACCTCGGGATGAAAGATTTCGGCCCCGCCGCCCGGCAGGCTGCCCAGGCCGGCGGCGATCATGTTCTTCCAGGATCGCAGCCGATCGAGCTGCTGGTCATCCGGCGTGAACCAGTCGATCTCGACCGCGGTCCAGGCCTTCAGGTGCAACCGCGGGATAGGCCTCGTGCAGGATCCGGATCAGGTTCGAGTACCAGTCGTACTTCATCTGATGGTGCAAGCCGCCGACGATGTGCATCTCGGTGCAGCCGGCGTCGACCGCTTCCTGCCCGCGGGCCAGGATCTGCTCGTCGCTCATCACGTAGCCCTTGGGATCGCGCAGGTCGGAGCGGAACGCGCAGAACACGCAGCGATAGACGCAGACGTTGGTCGGGTTCAGATGCGTGTTGATGTTGTAATAGGCCAGCTTGCCGTTCTTGCGCTCGCGGACCAGGTTGGCCAGCTCGCCGACCTCGTTCAGCGACCTCGGGCCGATAGAGGAACAGGCCGTCGTCGAGCGACAGACGCTCGCCGGCTTCGACCTTTTCGCGGATCGAGGTAACGTCGGCTCGGTAGCACGAATCATCATCATCTCTAGTATTTCGGGTTCGCGATTGAACTTCGTCAAGCCCGCCGGCGGTGCCCGGCGAGACTTCGATACACAACTTGCTTCAGGTTAGCAAATCGACAGTCCCCACGACCAACAGTCCGAGGCTGACGATCGCATTCACGTTGAAAGAAGGCCACGTTGACCCGCGTCAGATCGTCGGGCCGCACCAGCCATGCTCGTAGAAACAGCACGGCCATGGCCGCCACGCCGCACCAGTAAATCCAGCCGAAGCGGCGGAAAGACGGCGGCAGCAGCAGCCAAGAGCAGGATCATGCCCAGGTGGCAAAGCGCCGCCAGGCGCAGAGGCGCCGCCACGCCCAGCCGGGCCGGCACGCTGTGCAGCCGGCTGCCGATGTCGAACTCGACGTCCTGGCAGGCGTAGATCATGTCGAAGCCGGCGACCCAGAGCAGCACGGCCCCGCCCAACACCAGGCCGGCAGCAAATCGGCCGGATCGCGCCGACCTGCTCGCCCCGAATGGCGATCCAGGCCGCAATCGGCGCCAGCATCAAGGCCGCTCCCAGCCAAAAATGCGCCAGCGCCGTGAACCGCTTGGTCATAGCTGTAGGCCAACAGAAACACCAGCACCGGCACCGACAGATACAGCGGCAGCGGTTCGGCAGAAACAACAGTCGTGGCTGCCGACGAACCCGGCCGCAATCAGCAACCGCAAACAGCGCCACGCTCGCCACGCGACAGCAGTGCCGGCCGGCATGTGCCGCACTGCGCGTGCGCGGGTTCAGCGGCGTCGATGCCGCCGATCGGCCAGCCGATTGAAGGCCATCGCCGCGCTGCGGGCCGTGACCATGCACAGCAAGATGCCCAGCAGTTCCCGCCACGCAACGCGCACCGGCGGCTCGGCGTGCGGCGTTAGCGGTCCAGGCCATCACGGCCGCCAGCAGCGCGAACGGCAAGGCGAACAGCGTATGGCTGAAGCGGATCATTTCCAGCAGTGCACGCAGCCGCGATGGAGCATCGGCTGCCATGGTCTCCCCAGCGTTGAATCAGGCGAATTGGCGACGCCCAATTGATCGCAAATCCGCGCCACGACGAAATCGACCAGGTCGCGGATCGATCGTCACGCCGTGATAGAAGCCGGGCATGGCCGGCAGCACGATGGCGCCCGCCTCCGAGCGCGCTTCATGTTGTCCAGTTGGATCATCGACAGCGGCGTTTCCCGCGGCACCAGGATCAGCTTGCGCCGCTCCTTCAGATGCACGTCGGCGGCGCGATGAATCAGGTTGTCGCCGCTGCCGTGCACCACGGCGCCCAGCGTGCCGCCGGAGCAGGGACAAATGACCATGCCGCCGGTCAGAAACGAGCCGCTGGCGATCGGCGCCATCATGTCTCGGTAATGATAGTAATGCACTTTGCCCGGCTCGCCCATGTCGAACGAGCAGCACGTTGCTTTCGTGCGCTGGAAATGCCGGCCATCGAGCGGAGCATGTCCAGCTTGGCATCCGTGACGTTTTTCGGGCTCAAGAGCAGGCTGGAGAGCGAGAAGTCGTCCAGGTCGACCGTCAGATCGAGTTCTTGTTTGAGCACCTTTTGGGCCGCAGGGCTGATCGACAGGTACACGTCGCAGCCGGCCGCGATCAAGCACCTCCAACAAGCCGCACGGCGTAGACGACGCCGCTGGCGCCGGTGATGGCCAGAACCACATTCTTGGTATTCATTTCGCGCCCACGTATAACGTCGCCACGCCCAAGGTCAGCGGCAGCAGGCGGACGCGGCTCAAACCGGCGTCGCGCATGCGGGCCGCCAGCGCTTCGCCCGAGGGAAACTCGCCCACGCTGGCCGGGAGATAATTGTAGGCCCCCTGTCGATTGCGGGCCAAGAGCTGGCCGATGCGCGGCAGCACGTGGCGAAAATACCAACCATACACCGCTTTGAACGGCTGCCAGGTGGGCATGGAAAACTCCAGCACCGCCACGTGCCCTCCCGGCCGACAAACGCGCACCATCTCGCGCAGGCCGCGGTCGGTATCGCTCACGTTGCGCAAGCCAAAGGCCACCGACACGATCTGAAAACTGTCGGCCGCAAAGGGCAACTGTTGGGCGTCGGCCTCGACGAAAGTCAATCCGTCCGAGATGCCCGCCCGACGCCGTTTCTGCTGGCCCACGGCGAGCATGGGATGGCAAAAATCGGCTCCGACAATCGGCGCTTTGTCCGCTAGCCGCACGAAAGTACGCAATCGCCAGGTCGCCGGTGCCGGTACACAAATCGAGCACGGGCGCAGTGCCCGAGGGGGGCACTGTGCGGACGGTCCGCCAGCGCCAGTATTTGTCGATGCCGAGCGACAACAGGTGATTGAGAAAGTCGTAGCGGGCCGCGATTTCGCCAAACATCCGCTGCACGCGGTCGCCTGATTTGTCGACGCTTTGTGCGGCCGGGTGCGGCGGTTGGCTGACGGCTTGGTTCATGCGGGATAAGGGCTGACAGCTTGAGGCTGGAAACTTGAGCCGGAAACTTGGGGCTGGGGCTAAGGTCTGATCGAAAAATAACTTCGGCGCTCGACCCCTCTCCCTCCAGGGAGAGGATAGGGTGAGGGTCTGCCGAAAGCCGAAGCTATTTTTCGTGCGCTCCTCAGGACGCGGGGAGAGCACTGGATTTGCCCCCACGCCACCTCTGCCCATTAAACCGCAAGCGGTGCCCGTCTATAACCCCCAAAAACCAGCCTACAGGCCGTACTCCTTCCAGCGCCGGTCGACCAGGTCGCGGATTTCCTGGCTGACCGCCAGTCCGGCGGGCCAGTTTGTCGAGACTTCGCCGGGCAGCTTGGCGGTGGCGTCGATCCCCAATTGGCAGCCCACCAGCGGAACGGCAAAGGCGTGGTCGGCTGGCGAAGCCGGACCCGGCCGCAGGAAAGTGTCTCGCTGCGGGTCGACGTTGGCCCCGACGCGAGCCCAAACCTGGGCGTAGTCCTGCACGTCGACGTCCTCGTCGACGAGCACCACGAATTTGATCGATTGAAACGCCGGCATGCCCCACAGCGCGCTGGCCGCCCTGCGGCCCTGGAGCGGAATAGTCTTGCGAATGGCCAGCAGCGCAAACCGATCGCCCCCGCCCCAAGCCGGCAGCGCATAATCGATCAACTCGGGAATCGCCGCCCGGACCAACGGCAGCAGCATCCGCTCCGCCGCTTTGCGCAGCACCGCGATCTCGGCTTCGCTGTCCAGCCGGACAGGCAACACGCAGCTGGAGCGCTGGGTGAGGACTTCGATCTGAACGACCGGGGCCAGGGCGACCCGATAATACGGGCTGGCCACGCCGCCGACCGTGACGCCAACCGAATCCACGGCCGGATCGACGACGCCCTCGAGCACGATGTCGGCGTCGGCCGGCAACTCGAGCCCGCTGGTCTTGCACTTGACGGTTTCGACCGCCGCGCCGCGCACCAGCCCCAGCAAGGCATAGGCATCGAGCATTTCGGTGCCGGGCACTGCCGCGGCGATGGAGTAGGCCGGATCGCCGCCCAAGAAGACGGCCACGGCGAGCTTTTCGCCGCGAGCTCGAGCGGCCAGCATCAGGCGCGTCCAGTCGCCCGGGCCGTCGTCGACGATTGCCAGCCGCGTCGAGTCGACCAATTGCAAGCGGCAGGGCGTCAGCCGGCGCATGCCGACGGCGTCGCTAGTGACCAGGTGGGCGGCGGTGATCGATCGATGGGACTGGGCTTCGGCAATTTGCAGAACGGCGAGCGCGGCCAGATCGATGTCGCGGCCGCGGCGGACGATTTGTTGGCAGGGGGCGCTGCGCACCGATTTGGCGCGAAAACGCTCGCTCACCGATTGTTCCGGCGCCAATTCGAGCCGCTCGAGCCAACCCTGGCGCCCCCTGGCGCACGAGCGACTCGGTGCGCTCCGCCAGCTCTGCCAGCGAGCCGACTCCCAGCGCCCGCGACGCCCGCTCTTCGGTCGCCAGCAGATTGGCCACGATCGGCAGCGGGCAGCCGACCGCGCGATCGAACAGCAAGGCAGGGCCGCCGGCCCGGCCCGAGCGGCGGGCGATCTCGGCCAATTCGCAGCGCGGATCGACCTCGGCGGCGACGCGCGCGAGCAGCGCTGCGTCGGCCAAAGCTTCCAGAAAATCCGCGAGCGCGCGATACGCCATGGCGGCATTGTAGCGACGCTCAGCCGGCGGCACAGCAGGGCAAATCCGGCAGCCCGCTAGCAAGTCTTGCGCTCGCTGTTATATTCACCGGGATGCGCCGCCTGCTCCTGTTCGCCGCTGTTCTGCTGTCCGTTTTATGGCTGCTGCTCGAGGCCGGAGCATTGCCGAAACCGATCGCCGCGGCAGCCGCGCCGATCGTGGGCCTGGCCTGCACGCTGGCCGTGCCCGGATTCTTTTTGATCGCCTACTCCGCCCCCGGCTTGTTCCGCGAACTGGCCGACGACGTCAGTCATTTTCGGCGCCGGCTGCGCACGCGGCGGCACGACGTGGAAGAACTGGAACGCAAGATCGCCCATCTCGACCGGGCTTACCACATGCAGCAGCTCGGGCTGATCTACGCCGCGCAGGGGCGACCGGCCAAAGCCAGGCAGTGGTTCGAGCGGGCACTGGCCAAAGACCCCCAGTCGCTGGAAGCCCGATATCAGTTGGGGTTGTGCCATTTCGCCCAGAAAGACTATCCGGCCGCCGTCGAGCTGCTCGAAGCGGTCTACGCCCAGAAGCCCGACCACGATTACGGCATGACCTACCTGCGGCTCGCCGAGGCGCAGCAATATTGCGGCAACCTCGACCGAGCCGCCGAAGTGTTTAGCACCATGCTGCAGTTCTATCCGGGCCATCCCGAGGGCGAATACCACTACGCCTTGCTCTTGGCCAACCAGAACTCACTGGCGAAAGCCAAAGAGCTGATGCGCGACGTGACGTTTACCGTCCGTCACAGCCCGGGCTTTCACCGTCGCCGCAATCGTCACTGGGCACTGAAGGCACAATGGTGGCTCTTGCGTCATCGCGCCGTTTAGGGCGCACGAAAAATAACTTCGGCTTTTGGCAGACCCTCACCCTGCCCTCTCCCTGGAGGGAGAGGGGTTGAGTCGCCGAAGTTATTTTTCGTTCACACCTTGGCATTCGTCCGACGGCACTCCGTCCGCGAGCCGCATACCGGGAAAAAAACCATGCCCCAAGTCGACGTCTATTTCCTGCCGCAACTCGTCGAACCGGAAAGCCTGGCCGGCGGAGTCTCGGTCGTGATCGACGTGCTGCGGGCAACGACCACCATCACCGCCGCGCTCGCCGCCGGCGCCCGTGACGTCGTCCCCTGCCTGGAAGTCGACGAGGCCCGCGCCGCCGCCGCGAACCTGCCGGCCGGACAGGCTGTCTTGGGAGGAGAACGGGACGGCCTGCGGATCGCAGGCTTCGCGCTGGGGAATTCGCCCCGCGAATACACGCCCGACGCGGTTGGCGGCAAGACACTGGTGTTCACGACCACCAACGGCACCCGGGCGATGTGGCATGCCCAATCGGCCGACGAAGTCTGGCTGGCCGCATTTGTCAATCTTTCGACCGTCGCCCAAGCCTGCGAGGGTCGCAAGCGGGTGGACCTGATATGTTCTGGAACGGCTGGCAAGATTACCAGGGAAGACGTGCTGTTGGCCGGTGCGATCGTCGCGCATCTGACGGCCCGCGCTGCCGCCGCGCTCAACGACCAGGCTGCCATCGCCCGAGCGGCGTGGCTGCAAGTGGCGGGCAATCCTGCAGCCGTCGGGCCGCCTGCAGACCCAGAGCAGGTCTCTGCCGCGGTGGCGTTGGCGCTGCGCGAGACGCAAGGGGGCGCAACCTGACGCGCCTGGGCCTGGAGCGCGACATTGACGACGCGGCCGCCATCGACGGCTTTGCCCTGGTGCCGCAGTTCGACAGCCGGACCGGCAAGATCGGCATCCGGCGTTCATCGGCGATTGCCCAAGCCGCCGCGCGGACTGAACTTCGGCCGTGCGGCATTCGGCTGGCTCTCTTCCGTCATCCCCCGGATCCCCAGTTATCCCCCTGTCTCCTTACGGTAACCGTTGCACAGCTGGCGGACCGGCCCTTTGCGCTGGCAGAACATTCAGAGTACACTTGCCGCTTCGCATTAAGCCGTCCCGTGATCGTCCAAGCCAGGAGCCGATACCGAAAATGGACATGGAAAAACTCGTTTCGCTCTGCAAACGACGCGGATTCTTGTTCCAGTCGAGCGAAATCTACGGCGGGCTGAACGGATTCTGGGACTATGGCCCGTTGGGCGTCGAGCTCAAGCGCAACGTCAAGGAATCGTGGTGGCGCGACATGGTCACCGGCCACGACGACCTGGCCGTACTGCCCGGCGCCCCAACGCCCTACGAAATGACCGGAATCGATTGCACGATCATCATGCATCCGCAGGTCTGGAAGTGCTCCGGCCATTACGACTTGTTTCATGATTTCATGGTCGATTGCCGCGAGAGCAAGAAGCGCTACCGGCACGACCAGGTCCGCGGCCGCTGGGTCGAAGCCAAAGGCCAGCGCGTCTTCGTCGCGACCCAGGAAGGAGGCGAGCCGGGACTCGCCGACAGCGAACAGCGGGCCCTCAAGTTCTTCAACCTGCGGGCCAAGAACGTCGACGAGCTGGCCTGGCAGGGCTCGCTGGTCTCGCTGACCACCGTCGGCGACTTCGCCCAGGTGCTGGGTCCGGATGCCAAGACGCTGGGCACGCTGACCCCGCCGCGCGAATTCAACCTGATGTTCAAAACATACGTCGGCGCGCTGAGCGGCGAAGAAGGGGCCGCTTTTCTGCGGCCCGAAACGGCCCAGGGCATCTTCGTCAATTTCAAGAACGTGCTCGACAGCTCCCGGGTCCGCGTGCCGTTCGGCATCGCCCAGATGGGCAAGAGCTTCCGCAACGAGATCACGCCGCGCAACTTCACCTTCCGCTCGCGCGAGTTCGAGCAGATGGAGATCGAGTTCTTCTGCCATCCCAAATCGTCTCCCGATTGGTACCGCTACTGGCGCGACCGGCGCTTCAAGTGGTATCTCGACCTGGGCCTGGCCGGCGAGCGATTGCGATTGCGCGAGCACCACGCCGAAGAGTTGAGCCACTATTCCTGCGGCACTGCCGACATCGAGTACGCCTTCCCGTTCCTGCCACCGGGCGAGTTCGGCGAGCTGGAGGGCATTGCCCATCGCGGCGATTTCGATTTACGCAGCCACATGGAAGGCAAGCTGGTCAAGCAAGGCAACGAACTGGTCGTCGAGTTGAACGAAGAAGGCAAGCCCAAGCACCGCGGCAGCGGCAAAGACCTGAGCTATCGCGACGACCTGACGGGCGAACGCTTCGTGCCGCACGTGATCGAGCCGTCGGCCGGCGCCGATCGGGCGACGCTGGCCTTTCTCTGCCAGGCCTATACCGAAGACCAGGCGCCGGACGAAAATGGCAAGATGCAAGAGCGCGTCGTGCTCAAGCTGCACCCGCGGCTGGCGCCGCTCAAAGCGGCCGTGTTTCCGCTGGTCAAGAAAGACGGCATGCCCGAGTTCGCCGAAAAAATCTACCGCGAGCTCAAACGATCGTACAACGTGTTCTATGACGAAAAAGGGGCCGTCGGCAGGCGCTATCGCCGCCAGGACGAGGCGGGCACGCCCTATTGCATCACGGTCGACGGCCAGACGCTGCAAGACGGCACTGTGACGATCCGCGACCGCGACACGCTCGAACAGCGGCGGATCAAAGCCGACCAGTGCGGCGCGGAGCTGGCGCGGCTGCTGAAATAACGGAAGCAACAAGGGGATCGGGGGATCGGGCAGGGGATAGGGGGGACGGCGGAGGAAAGTCGCAGTGGGATTTCGGCGCCTCCGCGACTTGCCTTACGAACCGCCGGAAATTGTTGGCAACCGATGAACTCGATGCTTCCCACAATCGCCCAAGTCTGCTCGCTGAACTCTCCCTTCGAGAAGGACGTTGAAGACTACGCCGCCGGCGCTTGCCATTCGATCGAGATTTGGCTGGGCAAGCTCGAGACCTACCTCGAAAGACATTCCACCGAGGACGTGCGCCGGCTGTTGGCGGAACAGGAGATCACGGCGCCGGTGGCCAGTTTTCAAGGCGGATTGCTCGCCAGCCAGGGCGCATTTCGCCAGGAACATTGGGCCAGCTTCGGCCGCCGGCTGGCGCTGTGCCGCGAGTTGGGAGTGGGCACGCTGGTCGTGGCCGGAGACATTCCCGCACCGTTCGGACAGCAGGACCTGGAGCGCGTGCAGCTCTCGCTGCGGCAGGCGGGCGAGTTGGCCGCTGGCCACGGCGTACGGCTCGCGCTGGAATTCCAGGGCCGTGCCGCGTTTGCCAACAATCTGCAGACCGCCGCGGCGCTCGTGGCCGAAGCCGGCCAGGCGAGCCTGGGACTGTGCCTCGACGTGTTCCACTATTACATCGGGCCCAGCAAGCCCGAGGACCTGGCCTATCTATCCGCCGACAATTTGTTTCACGTTCAGCTTTCGGATGTGGCCGGACAGCCGCGCGAGCTGGTGACCGATGCCGACCGGATTCTGCCCGGCGACGGCGACTTCCTGCTTGCGCCGATCGTGGATCATCTACGGGCGATCGGATATGCCGGCGCGGTTTCGGTGGAGTTGATGAATCCGAGCATCTGGCAGGTTCCGCCACGGCAGTTCGGCGAAATCGCCATGACCGCGCTGCGCAAGTTGCTCGGCCAGGCGAGCATGTAGGGAATCATCCCAGCAGCCGGGTCAACTCGTCTCGGATCGCCTGCTCGATCTTGCCCTTGAACATCATCGCGGCAAAGGGCAGACTCGCGTTCATCTTGACGGCATCCGGTTCGATGGCCAGGTCGCCCTTGATGTTGAAACCGTAGGTCGTGAAGCTGTAATTCAAATGGTGATCGTCGGGCCAGGTTTCCTCCAGATTGCTCACCTTGTCCTGGTGGCGTTCTTTCAGCCGGCCGAGAAAAGACTTCAGACGCTCGGCCGCCTGTTGCTGGCCCAACGGATTCGGAATCGACATGGCTAAACTTGGCATAAACGACGAATTCCTTTGCTGCACGGAGCGCGACGGGGACTGGACGACGGCAATCTCCTGGGCGGTCGCCCGAACTCGCCAACAGCGCCCAGCGCCGCGAAAGCCAAGGGCACCGCCTGACGACGACTACGAATCGTATTCGCCGCCGTGCCCTGTGGGAAGGCTGGAAAAAAGTGCGCCGCCCGGCGACCGGCAGCGCTGCCTGAACCCGGAGACGGCAGCCGGCAGGCCGGCGTCAGAGCGAAAAGGCTTCGTTTTCCTCGTCGAAATCCTGCCGGTCCGACGGATGCCAGAGCGGTAAACCGAGGCGAACTCGCTCGGCCAGAACATCCAATTTAGCGCTGGTTCCGGGCATGGCCCCGGTGGCACGAAACCGCTCTTGCTCGGTTTGCTGCTTGGGCTCGAAGTCCCACAGTCCCAGCTTGATCGCTTCGAGAACTGAGTTCGGCACGGAAATGCTCCTGTTCCCAAAGAGCCAGCCTGCGCGATGCGATACCAGCACCGCCCGGCCTGCCTCGACGTGACCAGATCCATCACCCACGCGGCCACAATCCTACGAATCCTCGGCTGGAGAAATTCGCGCAGCAGCGGAAGACGTGAGTATTCCACGCAGCACCAATTTGTCAAGCAAATTGAGCGCCATCGCCGATCGGCCGTGACTCGGAACGGCCACGTGTATTCCATTGATTAGCTCGCAATGGATCAGGTTGCGTCCTGGCAAGCGCGCTTTCCCCGACTGGCCCGAGAGTTTGCCTGCCTGCGATCAGGGCTTCGCGCCGGTTTTCAGGTGAAAATCCAACTGGTTGTCGTCGCTCGCCGCGACCTCGGCGGTCAGAGTCGACTCACTGTTGAATTCGGCGGGGATGTAATCCTGAAACGCCGATCCGAGCGCGCCCGGCACCTTCCCACCGACCGCGCGTGCAGCCCGAATCGAGACGCGCTTCGATCCCGGCCTGGCTTGCAGATGATATTCCCCGTTCTGAATGCGACCGGCAGCCGGAGCGCCCGTTTGGTCGGCACTCAGGAATTGAATTTCGCCGTTGCTCACGGCCTCTCCGTTGAACGTGACCTTGCCCGAGACCGGATACGTCTCTCGCTGGCGGCAACCGGCGCCGACGAGCAAAGCGGCGGCCAGGCAACCGCAGGAAAACATTGTGTTCATAGACGGGCCGGCTGACGCGCCTGACAGGCGATCCCAAGGGGCATCAATAATCCGTGACGATTTCGCCGCCGGCTCGCGTGCCCAGGGCCCTGAAAATATTGAAATCGACGTTATCTTCGATGAACTGCACCGAGCCATCCGCCAGGCCTGCATTCACGCCGCCGGTGTGGTAGCTGCGCGCGTAGAGCACGATATTGGTCGTGCTGGCAATACAGGGCGCTCGCGGGTTGCTGTTCTGGCAGTAATTCAACACGTCCGACACCGCCGTGTTCGGCGACCATTGCGTGCTGAACAAAATGGCGCCCTGATTGGCCGGATTCCACATCCGCCCGCGCACGTCGTGGCCGTACGACTGGGGGTCGGGATCGGTATTGTCGACCGCCAGGATGATTTCGCCCGTCAACAGGGTGTGGGAAGTGCCGTCCTGAATGTTGCGGATCGGCGTGGCGTGTTTGTAGTAAAAGATTCCGTTCAGCGTGTCTCCCAAACTGCCACCGGGATTGAAGACCGTCGAACCCGAGCATCCCACGTAGTTGCTATGGAAGCCCTGATCGCTGCCGGGGCCCAGGTCTTCGTGCGTTAGGGTCTTGGGGCTGATCGGGTCCGAAGGGCAGAAGTAAACCGGCAGGACGACCATTCGATCCGGCTCGTACCACCAAGGCGCGGTTCCACCGGCGTTGTACCAGGCATACCAATTCTCGTAGATGGTTTCCTGCTCCATGAACGGCAGCGTGAAGAACAGCCAATTGCGGCGGTCGTTGCTGCCGATGTCGCTACTGATTTGATCGACGGTTCCCATTGGCAGGGTTCGGTTCGCATCTTCATAATTGAAACAGGCTTTGCCCAATTGCGAAAGATTGGTCGAGCACTGGCTCCGCCGCGCCGCCTCGCGCGCCGCCTGCACCGCCGGCAACAGCAGCGCAATCAGGAGGCCGATGATCGCAATCACGACCAACAGCTCGACGAGGGTAAAACCAACTTTTCGCGAGGATCGCATTGCCGCGCAGATTGCCAGAACAGAAAAGGCCACGAACGGTTCCGTCGGACTGCTTTCGAACGTATGCAGCCCGAACCCCTTAGTCAAGAATAATCGATCGAGATGCCGATGCAATTGCTCGCGTCGCGGCATTCCGCTAATTTCTTGCCCAGCTTGCGACCGGCCGCCGCACCAGTTCCACGAGTCGCTCGACCCGTTGCCGGCTCAGTCCGCCGCAGCGCTGCCCCTGACACGCAGCCCCGCGCACCGCGACGTAGTCGGGCGCGAGCGCGGCGACCGCGGGAATGTTCGCCCGGTTCAACCCGCCCCCGACGACGGCCAACATGCCGAGTTCCCGAGCGCGACCGATAAAGTCCTCGATTTGCCCGGGCGACCAGTGATCGAGCAACTGGCCCCCGCGCTTGTCGAATGTGTCGACGAGTGCGGCACTGCAATGCAATTGACCGGCGGCGCGAAGGATCTCGCCGGCCTGCGGCGCGCCGGCCGCTTGCCAGTCGGCATACACCACGGCCACCCGGCCGACCGCGGCCGGCAACCGATCCAGCGCCCGGGCCCAGCGCAACGGCCAGTCGGGCTCGTTTCGGCAGCCGGCCAGACCGATCTTGGCAAACCGAATTCCTTGGCTGGGCAGCGCCGGCGCCGCCGCCTCGAACTGCGGCAATTCGCCCAGCGCGATGCTGATCGGCAGGCTGCGAGCCGTCGGTTGCCGCTCGACCTCCGCCACGACTTGCCGAATGGTCGCCGCGTCGGCCGGGCCCAGCGCCCGCGCCGGGGCTCTTTCACGTCCAACAGGTCGACGCCCGCGGCGGCGGCCAAGCGCGCTTCGGCCGCATCGCGCACGCTCACCAGCAAGCCGGTCATGGCCGCTTCTCCGTGCCGCGAGCGTGCACTTCGGCCAGCCGCTGGTTCAGCCGCTGAACCAGCTCGACGCTCAGCCGCTCGCACCAGGTGCCGCGGATCGTGATGTAGCTGCCGCACCATTTGCCGAGCGCGGGGTGCATGTCACGCTGGGCCCAATCGACGGCGTTTTCCGCCAGGCGGATGACGAAGGTCCGGGTCTCCGTGCGTGCGTATTGCCGGCCGGGCAGCTGACTCGGGCCCTGGCCGAGCAGGAAGCCCTCGACGACGTCGAGCGGCACCCGGTAGGGACGTCCACTGCGGGCGTAAACCAGCAATCGCGCATCGTCCACCGCCAGCCGCGGCAGCCGCATCTGCCAAAACAATCCGGCACAACCCAACAGCCCGACCGCGGCCAGAATGGCTCCGGCGACGCGGCCGTAAGACCGCTCGCCCGCGGCGGCCAACAGGGTCCCGGCGATGATCAGCAGGCCTGGCAAAACGAGCCCAATGGCCAAAGCCCGCCTGTTCGATCGCAGCCAGATCTCCGTCATAATCGACCCGTGGTTTTGGGCGAGAAAGCGGCAATGTACCAAAACCGGCAGCGGGGCGGCAGGCTTGCCCAGCTTCTGCGAGCAGCCACGCGGCCTCGCGCGAGCGGCACTCCGCGGGGCGAGCCGCTTTGAACCGCGGTCGCGGCGGGCCTTGATTTTGTCAGCCCGATCCGTTCTCCTGCCACCAGCAGCAAAGGCGCGGCTTGCGGCGCGGCGCCACTCGTCACGCCTGGCCGAGCGCCGCTGGCGCGACCAGGCGGCCCCGCTTAGGTGCTAACGAAAAATAACTTCGGCACTCAACCCCTCTCCCTCCAGGGAGAGGGCAGGGTGTGGGTCTGCCAGAAGCGGAAGTTATTTTTCGTGCGCTCTTACTCGCGCCTCAGCGCTGCTTCCGCCTCGATGCCGATCAAGCGAGAGACCCTACCCGGTGCCCTACGATCACATTACGACGGACCGCCAACTTGCGGACTTTTGCCGCGACCTGGCCCGGGAGCCGGCGATCGGCTTCGACACGGAATTCGTCTCCGAGGATACGTTCCGCCCCGAATTGTGTTTGATCCAGGTGGCTGCCGGCGACCGGCTGGCCGTGATCGACACCTTGGCCGTCTCGGACGTGGCTCCATTCTGGCAATTGCTCGGCGCCCCGGGGCACGAAACCATCGTCCACGCCGGCCGCGAGGAATTGTTGTTTTGCCTGGATGCCGCCGGGCGGCCGCCGACCGCGCTGTTCGATCTGCAGATCGCCGCCGGACTGGTGGGCTACGAATATCCGGCCGGCTACGGCTCGCTGATGTTCAAACTGCTCGGCCAGCGACTGGAGAAGGGAGAGACCCGCACCGATTGGCGGCGGCGGCCGCTTTCGGAGCGACAGATCGAATACGCCTTGGACGATGTCCGCCACCTGAAGCCCATGCGCGACGTGCTCGCCGGCCGCCTGGCGGACCTCGGACGAATCGATTGGTTGGCCTCCGAAATGGCGGCCTGGCAGCAGGATGTTGCGGCCACCCGCAGCCGCGAACGCTGGTGGAAGGTGTCGGGCATTTCCGGATTGTCGAGCCGCAGCCTGGCGGTCGTGCGCGAATTATGGCGCTGGCGCGACCTGGAGGCGCAGAAGCGGGATTGTCCGGCCAAGCGCGTGCTGCGCGACGACCTGATCGTCGAACTGGCCAAACGGCGCAGCGCCGACGCGAAGCAAATCCGCGCCGTCCGCGGCATGGAGCGCGGCGACTTGCAGCGGCTGATGCCCAAGCTGGTCGGCGCCATCGAAGCGGCGCTGGCGCTGCCGGACCACGAATGCCCCAAACCGGCCTCGCGCGAGGTCCCGCCGCAAATCAATCTGCTGGGTCAGTTCATTTCCTCGGCGCTGACCAGCATCTGCCGCAGCGCCCAGGTGGCGCCGAGCATCGTGGGCACGGCCAGCGACGTCCGCGATCTGGTGGCGCATGAGTTGGGATACGCGCAACCGGACGATGAGCCGCCGGTGCTGGGCCAGGGTTGGCGGGCCGAAGTGGTGGGACGCCTGATCGAAGAACTGTTGGCCGGCAAGGTATCGGTCCGCATTCGCGATCCGCATGCCGACGAACCGCTGGCCTTCGAGCGGACTTCGCCGCCAGCCGAATGACGCGTTGCCGCCTTCGGGCTCGCGTCGGCGAGTTGCCGTCCGAACAAAAGAACAAAGGCGTCAAAACGATTAACCACAACAAATAGTTCTGACCCGTTTATTCCCCCGTGCGATTCCGCGCGCTCACCGCGCCTACGCAGCCAACAAAGAAGATATCTAACCGCAGAGCGGCTGTGTTTCTTTTCAAGGGGTGAAGGGGTTTACTCAGGGGTTTTGTTGAGCGAAGCTTGGATTCCATGTTTGGCCGGTTTTGAGTAGGGCGTTGAGGATGACCAGAAGCTTGCGCATGCAGGCGACCTGAACAACCAAGTACGGTTTACCGGCTGCCTTGAGGCGCGCCGCGAAGGCGATGAACACTGGATTACATCGCCGTGCAGTGAAAGCAGCCATGTACAGCGCGGAACGTACGTCGAGCCGTCCACCGGAGATGCAGCGGCGTCCTTTGAGTTTTCCGCTGTCATGGTTGTATGGGGCGAGCCCGGCCAGGGCCGCGGCCTGAGCGCGGTTGGTGTCGCCAAGTTCGGGCATTTCAGCGAGGAGCTGCTGGGCGGTCGTCTCTCCGACGCCAGGCACGCTGCTGATGATGTGGGACTTGGCTTTCCAATCGTCGTTTGAGGTGAAGAGTTTGGTGATCGCCAGTTCGATTTCGGCAAGTTGCTTGTTGAAGAGCTTGATCGTCTGCTGGATGGTCTTACAAGGGAGCCTGCCATGCGCCATGGGTTGGCGATTTTGCTCCATGGTGCGGAGTTGGATGAGCTGCCGGCGGCGGGTGACCAGATACTGCAACTCTTGCTGGTTTTCAGGTGTTTTCGTAGCGAGGCGAGTTTTGATGAGTTCAGCGAAATGAGCCAAGACCGCCGCATCAATGGCGTCTGTCTTGCGCGCAGGCCCATGCACTTGGCGAAATCCCGAACCTGTCTCGGGTTGACGACGGAGACGGGCAGGCCGGAGTCAATAATGTGGCTGACCAGCGAGCGTTCGTATCCACCCGACGCTTCGACGACGACCATCTGCAAAGCGGGAAGCAGGCGGAGTTCGTCGATCAATTGAGCGAATCCCTCGGCGTCGTTGGCGCAAGTGAATCGCCGTGCCAAAGGACGCACATGAACGTCGAACTTGTCTTTGGCAATGTCGACGCCGACCCAGGCCGGAGTAGCAACGTTAGAATCCAAAATGGTATTATCCCTGTCTTGCAAATGCGAACTCGTGCCGGCAGCGATGCGGGAACGGTTCTTGCGGCTGTTCGGGCTTGGACCAAAGGAGCGCCGGCGATCTTGCTCTGCGACGGTGTGTTGAACACCAGGGCACGATCGATCTGCCGGGCTCCGGGAAGCCTGCGGCTTTTCGCTTGCGCTCAAAGCCGCAGGCTTCCCGGTCTCCATTGCACCCTGCTTCCTTCGTTTAGGCAACATACAAGGCCACAGAGGCACGCAGAGGAGCGAATCCCCGATGAGTGAGTCTCTGCGAACCTCTGCGTCCTCCGCGGTGAAGATGACTTCGTCGCAGGGGGCACGATCAAGATCGGGCGCTCGCTACGTGCCGGCGCAATTGCCACGGTCGGAATTCGGCCCGCCCCATCATTCCTTGGGCACCGGTTGCAATCTGGCTTCGCCGTGGTGGCCGGCCTTCGTCGGCTGTTCGCCGTCGTCGTCGCCGTAAAACCGGGTGGTCTCTTCGGCCGCGAGCTTGGTCTGCAGCGATTCGCAAACCAGCTCCGCCCGAAACACGTGGTTGGCAGGCCGGTCGGCCCGGGCATGGACCCGCAGCACGGTCTCGCTGCCGGCCGCCAGGATCGGGATGGTCTTGAACGACACCTGGCCGCGGCCGATTTCGTGCGCGCCGCCCTGGACGCTCGTGGCTTCGAGCCCCTCGGAAAAGAACACAACCAGGTCGATGTTCTCGGCGCTCTTGGTGCCGCGGTTGCGAATGATGACTTCGAACAGTGCATCCTCGCCCAAGGGAATCGGGCCCTGTGGGTCGCGGATTTCCAGCTTCAGATCGGCCAGGGCCTCGACGCGCGTGTTGGCCGCGGCCGAGGCCGACAGCTCATCGTCGCCCGTGGCGATCACCTGAACGCGGTTGTCGCCCGGCGACAGCAGCGTGCAATGCACTTCGAACAGGCGCTCTCCGCCGGGCGGCACGTTGCCGGCGGCCCAGACGACTTTGCCGCGTTCGACCTCGGCACGGCCGGCTCCGTTGCTGGTCAGATATTTTGCCTGCGGCGGCAAGATGGCCAGGATCTGCACGTTCTCGGCCGCTGCATCGCCGGAATTGGTGACGTGAATGCGATACGTGCCGCTGGTGCCGGCGTATTTGACTTTGGGGCCGTCGACGTCGACTTTCAGGTTGGCCCTGCGGACCAAGACCGGCTCGGCGGCTTCGGCCCGCAGCCCGCCGTCGGCATAGGCTTGGGCTCGGATCGTCAGGGCACCGGCATGCCGGGCGGTGAGTTCCACTTCGATGGACTTGTTCTGGCCGGCTTTCAGCAGGCCGATCTTGTGGCTGGCGGCGCCTTCCGCGCCGCGGCCGATCGGCAGCAAGCTGATGTTGACGTTTTCCGCGTCGCCATTGCCGGGATTCGAGACCGTCAGCTTGTAGATTTTCGTCTGCCCGTAGTGAACTTCCGCCGGTCCGGAGAAGCGCCATCGCCAGCTTGGGTTCCTGCACTTCCACCAGCGTTTGCGACACTTCGGGCGAACAGGTCCACTGCACGGCCAGGTCGATCGGAATGCTCTTGCGAGGAATGATCTTGAGCGTCAACGATTCGCGGCTGTGGGCTTCGAATCGCGCGATCTTCCACTCGAACGGCTCGCGGTGTTCGGTCCCCGAAGGAGCCTTTGTGTTGCCCGCCGTCGGCTGGGCCTCGGCCACTTCGGCGTACGGCGGAATATTGACGGTCACGACGACGTTATTGGCCGCCACGTCGCCGGCGTTGCGCAGCTTGACGGTGAACGTGGCCGGCTTGCCGATCAGCACCTTGTTGGGCCCGCTGGCCTCGACGCTCAATAGCGGGCTCTGGCCGGAGAACAACACGTCGGTCTCGCGAGCGTGGTTGCTCTTGGGCCGATCGACCGTCTTTGCTTGAGGTTGCGGTTGAGCTTGAGCTTGCGGCTGCGCTTGCGATTGAGGTTGAGGTTGAGGTTGAGGTTGCGGTTGAGCTTGAGCTTGCGGTTTGAGTTCCGCAAGCGATTGCAGCTTCTGGCGGGCCGGCGGAGCCAAATCGGAACTCGTGCTGCGCGCCAGCCGCGGAGTCGGCGGCTCGCTAACCTCGCTGCGCGCGGCGCGGCCGGTTGCTTAGCCAACGTCGGCTCGGGCGGCGGCGGACCTTCTTCGACCTCCGCCGGCGGGGGCGGCGACTTGCTGGGCTTATATCCGGGTTGTGCCGTCCGGCGGCTAGAGCCGACCGCTGCGCTCGGGGCTTTCTTTTCCCCGTCGCCGCTCGACGCTGGCTTGCGGGCCAAAGTGGGAGTCGGTTCCCCGGATTTCGCCGGTCCGGCTTTCGGCGCCGCACGCGCGGGCGTCGGAGTTTGAGCCTCGCCGGGGTCGGAGACTGGGCCGGAGTCGGAGACTGAGCCAGAGTCGGAGACTGAGCCGGGGTCGGAGACTTAGCCTGAGCCGGAGTCGGTTTCTGCGCCGTCGAGAGCGCGGCTGTCGCTATCCAGATCGTCGTCGTCCGAGATGCTGTCGCCGAGCAGGTCGTCGCGGAACTGCTCAAGCCGCTGGCTCAACGTGCGCTTGGCGGTTGTCTGTGCCGTTGCGGTTCGCACCAGCAACGTGCCGCTCACTGCGATCAGGAGGGCGAAACAGGCAAATTGGCGAAACATGACGCGTCTTCCTGCAAAGACTCGGTGTACGCAGCTTGGTCCCTCGGTATATCGGTTTGGTAAAGTTTGCCGGTTGAGTCGAGTTTGCAGAAAATCGCAGAAAAGTCGGGAGGTCCGTCCCGCCAGCGAACCCACGGACCGCTAGCAGGCGATCTTCGCAGGGGAGCCGGAAAGACGGGCGGAATAGGAGGAGTCGCCGGCCGTCGGCGCTGCGAGTCACCGGGCGGGTGGCCGCCCGACTCGAATTGGGAATTGCGGAAAGGGGCTCTCGGCGGCCGTCGAATCGGCCGGTCTTCACCGGCAGACAAGCTCTTCGTCGAGCGTGACCTGGAAGCCGAGATCCTCGATCATCTTGTAATCGGCGTCCGGGGCCTGGCCTTTGGTCGTCAGATAGTCGCCGACGAAAATCGAATTGGCCGGATACAGTCCCGAGCGCTTGCAAGCTGCCCAGGTGCAATTCACGGCCGCCCGAAATGCGGATCTCGCGCGATGGATTGGCAAAACGGAACATGGCCAGCACCTTCAGGCAATACCGCGGATTGAGGTTGCCGCACGCCGGCCAGCGGCGTCCCGTCGATCGGGTTGAGGAAGTTCACCGGAATGGATTCGACGTTCAGGTCGCGCAAGGCGAACGCCATCCGCACTACGTCGCCATCCGATTCCCCCATGCCTACGATTCCGCCGCGAGCAGAGCTCCATGCCTGCATTGCGAACGGCTCGCAACGTGGCCACGCGATCCTGATAGCTGTGGGTCGAGCAAATCTCGGCGTAATGGGCCTCGCTGGTGTTGAGATTGTGGTTCACCCGGTCGACGCCGCAGGCCTTGAGCTGCAGGGCTTGCTCGGGCGTCAAGCAAGCCCAGGCAGGCGCAGACCTTGAGATTGAACTGCGACTTGATCTGCGGCACGATCCGGGTGACCGCTTCCATTTCGCGCTGCGAAGGTCCGCGGGCCGAGATCACGATGCAGAAGGTCTTGGCCTGGCGCTCGGCCGCCACCCGGCGCCGGCCAGCAGTTTCTCGGCGCTGAGCAGGTTGTAGCGCGGAATCTCGGCCTCGGAGACCTTCGACTGGCGAACAGTAGCCGCAATCCTCGGGGCACAGGCCGCTCTTGGCATTCATCAGAAAATAAAGCTGCACGCGATTGGCGAAATAATGCCTGCGGATTCGATACGCCGCCGACAGCAAGTCCAAGAGCCCGTCGTCGTCCGATTGCAAGACGGCCAGCGCCTCGCCGAATTCGAGCACATGCCCGGCGAGCACTCGGGTGGCAAGCGGATGCCAGTCGGCGCCCATTGGCATCGCCGCGGACCCGGGCATGGACGGAATTGCAGCCTGATCGATCATGGTTTCCTCGGCCCCTGCGGGGGGTAAAACTGCTTGGCAACCATCGAGCGGCGACAGCTTCCTGCCCGACCGCTCCCTTGGGCAGGTTGTTAGTATCGCCGCCGCGCCGGCTTGAACAAGGGGGGCCGGGCGATGAGACTTCCATCGATTGTCAGGTCGCGGCTGGCCGTTTTCGAGCCGCCAATCGCCAGGCCAGCCGTGTCCGGCTGCTCGCTAGCACTCACCGATCGACTTTGTCAGGAAATCGCCCCTTTCGCCCCGACGCTCTATTCGGTCTTGTTCGGCCGTCCGCCGTGCCCCAGAATCAAGGGTGGCGGTCCTGCCGGCTCCCCGGCGGCACGTGAGACGCTTGCTGATTCCTGTCGCATTTGCGGATTCTTATGGGTCGTCATCATCTGGTTCGTGTCGGATCGCTGGGCAAAGTCGGGCGCTTCACCGCGGTCGATCAAACCTGCTATCCGCGGCATGCCCGCGTGGTGCTGCGGACTTCGCGCGGGCTCGAGCTCGGCGAGGTGCTATCCGCCCCGTGCGACGAGCCGTCGGCGGTGCGGGCAGACGGCTCGATCCTTCGCGGCGTCACCGTGGAAGACGAACTGGTGCAGGTCCGGCTGGAAGCGCAATCGGCAAGCCGCGTTCGACGCTTGCACCACCCGACTGCGCGATCTTGATCTGCCCACGACGCTGATGGAAGTCGAACACCTGTTCGACGGGCAGTCGCTTGTACTTTTATTTCCTCGGCGAGACCACGGCCGAAGTCGAAGCATTGACGGCCGAGTTGGCCGAACTGTACGACGCCCAGGTGCAATTTCGCAAGTTCACCGAGACGGTCACCGAGGGCTGTGGCCCCGGCTGCGGCACGGAGAATGCCAGCGGCGGCGGCTGCACGACTTGCGCCACAGGCTGTGCCGTCGCAGGTGCTTGTTCGACCCGCAGAGGATAACAACCCGTAGAGCTCACCGCTTCCGACCCCTGCCCTGAAACCGCCGATCGTTTGCGCGCAACTGCTCACATGCCGGGCCTCGCGAGCCGGACAGTGTTGAGCCGCCGCAAGCCGCACACCATGGTTTAGCCGGCCGGACTGAAAGATTCACCCCGCCACGGACGAGATGGATTCAACCCGGACCGCTCGCAGCCTGCCGCTGGTCGTCCGCGCCTCGGCGCCGCGGCGCTCTGACGATATTCGCGCCAGCGATCCACGTAATGCCGCGCGGCGTGGGCCACGCGCTCGATCTCGTGCGGCTCGAGCGAGCGCCGGATCTTGGCGGGCAAACCCAAGACCAGCGAGCCGGCGGGGATCTGCATGCCCTCGGTCACGACGGCACCGACACCGACGATCGAGTTGGCGCCGATGCTGGCCCCGTTCATGACCACAGCCCGCATGCCGATCATCACGTTGTCGGCCACCTGGGCCCCGTGAACAATGGCTCCGTGGCCGAGCGTGACGCCATCGCCCAGCAGGCAGGGGAAACCCGGGTCAGCATGCAGGATGCAACCGTCCTGCACATTCGTGCGCGAGCCGATGCGGATCGTCTCGCTGTCGCCGCGCAAGACCGCCCCGAACCACACGCTCGAATCCTCGCCGATCGTGACATCGCCCACGACCGTCGCGCCCGGCGCGAGCCAGACCGTCGGATGAACCTGTTGGGGGCGAAATCCAGTGTCGAGCGACATGCGAGGCGTACAAAGGCAGCGGGAATTGCCGGCAGAAAGCCGGTCATGAGGCAAACCGCCAATTGTGGGCCGCCACCGCGGCAGATGCAACCCGCCGGGCATTATTCACGACGCGGGCCTAATTTTGCGCGTGTATCGGCCTGCAGCCCGCGCTATAATCGTTCGCAGGCGCAGTTGGAAATCAAGCGGCTACGATCGCCGCGCAGGGGGACCCAGCGCCCTTGAAAGAGCCCACGCCACACGAGCAAAGCCCGAGCAGCGCGATTTGGTCGCGCTGGCTCGCCATGCCGCTCTATCTGCGCATCGTGGTGGCTGTCCTGCTGGGGGCCATCTGCGGCCTGGCTCTCGGCCCGCGAGCGGAGCATCTGGGCGTGCCGGGCAAACTGGTCCTGCAACTGCTCAGTGCGCTCGCGCCGGCGATCGTGCTGGTAGCCGTGGTGCGGGCATTGATCGATGCCGATATCGGCGGCCGCCGCGGCCTGCGGCTCGTCGGGTTGCTGCTGCTCAACACGGTTGTGGCGATTTCGATCGGGCTCGTCGTCGTCAACGTCCTGCGGCCGGGCGCTCGCGGCACGCTGGCCGAGCCGCCGGCCGAAACCGACCTGGCGAAGACCGACGCCGTCGCCGAACTGCTCAAGAATGTGCCCAAGAGCTTGTTCGGTCCGCTGGGGGACGAAGGCCGAATCCTGGCCGTGATTTGCCTGGCCTTGGCCTTCGGCATCGCGCTCAAGCGGCTGCACCGCGAAAAGATGCCGGGCATCGAGATCGTCGACCGGCTGATCAACGTGACGTTCGCGGCGCTGGTCATCGTGCTGCACTGGATTCTCGAAGTCATTCCGCTGGCCGCTTTTGGCATCGTCGCCGCGGTCGTGGGGACCAAAGGATTCGGCGCTTTCTTGGGGCTCGGTGCCTTCGTGTTGGCGGTTCTGGTGGCCCTCGCGCTGCAGGCCACCTACTACCTGCTGCGGATTCGCGCCGGCTCGTGGGTGCGTCCGCTCCAATTGCTGCGCGGCTCGCGCGATGCGCTGGTGATGGCCTTTTCCACCGGTAGTTCGACGGCCACGATGCCGCTGACTTACTCCTGCCTGAAGGACCGCATCGGCTTGCGCGAACAGTCGGCCAGCATGGGCGCGCTCGTCGGATCGAACTTCAACAACGACGGGACCGCGCTCTACGAGGCCATGGCGGCACTGTTCGTCGCTCAGGGACTCGGCCGGAATCTGAGCCTGAGCGAGCAGATCCTCGTGGTGCTGATGTCGATCGTGGCTTCGGTCGGAGCCGCGGGAATTCCCGAAGCCGGCCTGGTCACGATGACGCTCGTGTTCAAAGCCGTCCATCTGCCGCTGGACTATATTGCCATGCTGCTCACGGTCGACTGGTTCCTGGATCGCTGCCGCACGGCCGTCAACGTGATGGGCGACATGAACGTCGCCTGCCTGCTCGACGGCCCGATCCGCGAGCAGCCGGCGGCAGCGGTGGCACCCTTGGCGGTCGCAAATTTTCCAGAAACGGTTTCACCCGCATGATCCAACTCGCCCAGACATTGCGAACTGATCCGGCTTCGCCGGCGCGAATCCTCGCCAGTCGGGGGGGTTGCCTGGTATTCGTTCTGCTCTTGGTCGGCTCTCGGAATCTGCTCATGGCCCAGGATGCAAAGGTTTCCCACGTGGTGCTCGGCATCCACGGCGGTACGGGGATGGACAAAGCCGACATGACGCCCGAGTTGGAAAAGCCGCTACGGGCCGCCCTGGCCGAAGCGCTCCAGGCCGGTTTCAAGGCGCTCCAGCAGACCGATGGCAGCAGCCTGGACGCCGTGGAAGCGGCGATCCGCGTGCTGGAAGATTCGCCGCTGTTCAATGCGGGCCGCGGCGCGGTGTTCACGGCCGAAGGACGCAACGAGCTGGATGCCTCGATCATGAGCGGCCTCGACAAGCGGGCCGGGTCGGTGGCCGGCGTGACCGTGGTCAAGAATCCGATCAGCGCGGCCCGGGCCGTGATGGAGAAATCGCCCCACGTCATGCTCATCGGCCGCGGCGCCGACGCCTTTGCCGCCGAAAAAGGTCTCGATATCGTCAGCCCGGTCTATTTCTGGACCGAACCGCGCTGGCGACAGTTGCAAGAGGCGCTGCAAAAATCGGCGCGCTGGAAAAGCCGGGCCCGCGGCAATCGCTCCGCAGCGTGCCCCGCCACGAGTGGGGCACCGTGGGCGCCGTGGCCGTCGATCGTCGGGGCAATCTGGCTGCCGGCACGTCCACCGGCGGCATGACCGCCAAACGCGCCGGACGCGTGGGCGATTCGCCGATCATCGGGGCCGGCACCTATGCCGACAACCAGGCCTGCGCCGTGTCGGCCACCGGCCACGGCGAGTTCTTCATCCGCTACGCGGTCGCCCATGAGATCGTGGCCCGCATGAAATACGCCGGCCAATCGGTCGACCAGGCCGCCGCCGCGGTCATTCTCAAGCAGCTCAAGGACGCCGGCGGAGAAGGGGCCGTGATCGCCCTGGATGCCCAGGGCAACTTCACCGCGCCGCACAACTCCGAAGGACTGTATCGAGGCTATATCGACCAGAAAGGCAACGTCAAAGTCGCGCTCTACGAGAACTAGCCGGTCCCCGAAGCCGGCAACTCGTCAATCATGTTGAATAATTCGTTGTGTTGATCGTTCTTTGCAAACGTTAAGCCCGCCGGTGGCAACTGGCGGCGGCAGATGACATACCCCTCACAGGAAGCGGATCGAGGAGAGGCACGGACAGTGAGCACCGGAAGCTCGCTTACTCCAATGGATCGGTTTATCAACTCGCTCCAATCTGATGAGAGGAACCCACTATGCGAAGCTCAAGGATGTGCTGTTGCGCGGTTTCGGTCGTGTTGTTGGCCATCACGGCGCTCGGGGCCGAGGAGCCCAAGGGCTCGCTGGTCATCATCGGCGGCGCCCTGCGGTTCGACGAAGACGAGGTCTGGGAAAGGATTGTCGAGCTGGCCGGCGGGCCGGGCGCCAAGATCGCCGTGTTTCCAACCGCCAGCGGCAACCCGCTGCTGCCGGCAACCGAATCATCGGTGCGCTGAAAAATGCCGGCGCTGACCCGTTCCTGGTGCCAGTGGCCTTGCAAAGAATCGAGGTCGACTACCGCCAGGCCGTCAACGATCCGAAATGGATCGCCCAGGTCCGCGAGGCCCGCGGCGTGTTCTTTACCGGCGGCGAACAAGGCCGGATCGTCCAAGCGCTATTCACCGAGGACGGCAAGAACACGCCCATCCTGGACGCCGTGTGGGACGTCTACCGCAAAGGTGGAGTGGTCGCCGGCACCAGTGCCGGGGCGGCCGTGATGAGCCACATCATGTTTCGCGACGCCCGCAACGTGCTCGAAACGCTCACCCGGGGCGTAACGATGGGCAAGGAGATCTCCCGCGGGCTGGGATTCCTCGACCCCTCCTGGTTCGTCGAACAGCACTCGCTGGCCCGCGGCCGGTTCGCCCGGGCGCTGGCAGCCATGCAATCGCAGGGGCTCAAGTACGGCATCGGCGTCGAAGAGAACACGGCGCTGGTCGTGACCGGTGGATCGCAGATCAAGGTCATCGGTCACAAGGGGGCCGTGGTGATGGACCTGTCGCAGGCCAGCGTCGACGCCAAGGTCAAGGGTTTCAATCTCAAGAACTGCCGGCTCAGTTACCTCGACCGGGGCGACGGCTTCAGCCTGGCGACCTTGGCGGTCACGCCGGGGCCAGAAAAACAGACTGACGCAAAAATCGATCCCAACTCGGCCGAATTCAAGCCGGAATTCGACGATCGGCTGGTGACCAACGACATCCTGGGCAACAACACCGTCTGCGACCTGATCAATCGCCTGCTCATCAACAAGACGGGCGACGCCATCGGCCTGGCCTTCGACGGAGCCGCGGCGATCCACGAGTCGACGCCCGGCTTCGAGTTCCACTTCTACCGCGGCAAGGACACGGTCGGCTGGCGGACCGAAGCGTTCGGCGGCGAGGATTTTACCGTCGCGAACGTGCACCTCGACGTGCGCCCGGTGCAGATCACGGGACCGCTGTATAAGTGAGTAAAGGATGAAGGCGGAAGGATGAAGGATGAAAACGGTGGCGAAGGCGCGCCGCCTGATTTGAAGACACGGACGAAGGCCTTCGCGCTTCGGATCATTCGGCTGTATGGCGCGCTGCCAAAAACGACCGAAGCGCAGGTGATTGGCAAGCAGATCTTGCGCTGCGGTACTTCGGTCGGCAGCATTATCGTGAGGCGACGCGCGCTAGATCCAGTGCGGAGTTTGTCAGCAAAGTTGAAGCCGGATTGATGGAACTCGAGGAGGCAGGCTACTGGCTGGAACTGCTGGCCGATGCCCAGATCGTTCCCGTCGATCGCTTGGCGTCGTTGCAAGACGAAGTCGGCCAATTGACCGCCATCCTGGTGACCTGCATCAAGAACGCAAAGGCGAAAGGATGAAAATCGAGCGGTCTTGCTCTCCTCGTCCGTTTTTCATCCTTCATCCTTCCGCCTTTACTTGTAGTCCTCCCGAATCGGGCAAAACACGTCAATCGCCCGCACGGGCAGTTCGCCAGCAACCACCTTGTGCAGCGTGCCGCCGGGAATCCGCCAGATGTCGCCCGGTCGCACGCGGCGGTGCTCGCTGCCGATGTAGAAATCGGCTTCGCCTTCGAGCATATAGCCCATCTGTTCGTGCGGGTGGCTGTGCTCTTCGACCACAGCATGCGGCTCGAACTCAACGAGCGAGATCATCATCCGCTCGGCGTGCGTGGTATAGATGTCCACGCCCGGAAAAATGCGATGATGGACGCAATCGCGTTTGTCGACAAAGTAGGGGAACATGCGAAACTCGCTCCGCGCTGGAGGGTGGAATTGGCTATCGACTCGTGGACAAAGCTCAAGAATGCGCCGCCGCCGGGGTTCTGCACAAGCCTAGGCCGCCCATATTCATGGCCGCGGCGCGTAACCCCTCTCCCTGCAGGGAGAGGGTAGGGTGAGGGTTCTTCGTATGGGCAGGGTGAGGGTCTGCCGGAAGCCGAAGCTAATTTTCGTGCCCTCCCAAGCGCTTTCAGGACGCCGAGCAATCCGAGACAATGGCAGGGCAAGGTTGATCCCAGCACTCCCGAGAGGTGTTCCATGGTCTATTCGATTTCCGGATTGATCGTCTGTCTTGTGGCAGCCGTTCTGCTCGCTTTCGTCAACTCGACGATGATGAGCAAGACCCACGCCTGGCTGCACGCACTGCAAAATTCCGTCGAGAACAAGGATGTGGCGTTCACCGGTCACGATCGGGCCTACGCCCAGAGCTTGAATCGTATGGCCAAATGGTCGCTTTGGGGATGGTTGTTGCTGGCCGCCGGCATTCTGCTCCAAATAATCGCCGTGATCGTTGCGCAGTATCCAACGTCCTGGTGAGTTGGCACTCCACGCATGCAAGATCGTCCCACCCTGGCAATTGCCCGATTGAGTGCATAGATTGACGTGAACCAGGCGGATCGCGGGCGCCGGCGTCAGAGCCCGGTGACTCTTCGACGATCCGCATCTCTCGCGAACGGATCATGCGACCGGTGGCCACGCGATCACCCATTGCCGCCGATCGATACGCATACCAGCCGCTGGTCGTTGTGCTGGCCTGCTGTGCGGCCGGTATCGTGATCGATCGGCTGCTGCCGCTGCCGGCGTGGGCTTGGATGCTTTCGGCAGGCGCCGCAGGGCTGTGCTGGATTTGGCTCTGGCGGCGAAAAAGCACGGCGCCAGCGATGGCAGCGCTGGGCCTGGCACTGGCGGCCAGCGGCGGAGCCTGGCATCACGACTGCTGGTATCTGTTCGCGCCGGACGACCTGGGACTGTTTGCCCGGCAGGCCGCCGAGCCGGTTTGCCTGGAGGCCGTGGCGCTGGGCGCGCGCGCGGCGGATGCCGGCGCCACCGCGCGATCCGCTGCGCACGCTGCCGGTGGGCGATCGCAGCCGCGTCGAACTGAACGTGACGCGCATTCGCGACGGCAAGAATTGGCGACCAGCCAGCGGGCTGGCGACGCTGATTGTCGAAGGACATTTGCTGGGCGTCGGGGCAGGGGACCGGTTGCAAGTTTTTGGCCGCCTGGCGGCCACGCCGCAGCCCGCCAATCCGGGCGAGTTCGACTACGCCGCCCACAATCGGGCGGAGCGCCGGCTGTGCTCTGTCCGCGCCGGTTTCCCGGCGGCCGTGACCATTACGGCTCCCGGCCCGCGCTGGAGTCTGGCGCGGCTGGTCGACTACTTGCGCACCCGCGGGGCGGCACTCTTGCGCCGAGATCTGGACAGCGACCGCTCGCATCTGGCCAGCGCCATGTTCCTGGGCGTCCGCGAAGAGCTCGACCCGGAGGCCAGCCAGGCCTTTCTGGAAACCGGCACGATCCATCTGCTGGTCATCTCGGGAATGAATGTGGGCATCCTGGCCGCGTGTTTGCTCGTCGGGTTGCGAGCCGGCTGGCTGAGCCTGCGCTGGACTCTGCTGGCGATCGCCGCTCTGACGCTGCTGTATGCGATCGTTACCGACGCCCAGCCGCCCGTGGTCCGCTCGACCATCGTGGTGATCGTGATGTGCGCGGCCCGGCGCTGGGCCGCCGCAGTTTGCAATTCAATACTTGGGCCGCGGCCGCGCTGGTCGTGCTGGCGCTGAATCCTTGCGAGCTGTTTCTCGCGGGCACGCAGCTTTCGTTTCTGTGCGTGGCCGTGTTGGTTTGGCTGCACGAGCACCGATTCGGCATTGCCACAGTCGATCCGCTGGATCGGCTGATCGCCCGCACGCGACCCTGGCCGGACCGCCTGGCGCGCCACATCGGCCGCTACGCGCTGCGGATGACAGCGGCTAGCGCCGTGATCTGGTTGGTGATTTGCCCGCAAGTCAATTCTTTTTAGCGGTTACGGCAAACCCCTGATTCCCCGCATTTTCTGGGCTGACCGTAATACTTGCCGTCCGGCGCTGGGCTTCGGCGGACGGCTGGGGCTTCGACCGGGCCGCAGGATCCTAGGAGAGCCGATTCTGGCGAACCGCCAACCGGCGCGGTAGAGTGGTCGGCTGAGCTTGGCAGTTATTGTCTACCGCGTGTCCCCGCCGGCGGGTGGCAGCTAGCGGGTTTTTGGGCCTAGAAAGGTCATGGACGACGATCGACGCCCCGCTCAGGCGGCCAACGTAGAACGAATTGCTGGAGGACTCAAGAAGCGGGTGGCCGAGCTGGTGCGTCAACTCGAACGATACTGCAAAGAATCCGAGCGGGAAAGGAAGGAGCACAATGAGCACGGGTGAAAATCCTTCGGAGGAAAATGAGCCTGGGTCAATCTCTGACGAAGAATTACAGAAGATCGAGAAACTAATCAAGGAGGCGGATGCCTTCGAGAATCCGCCCACAATTCCACCGCCATCCGTCTTACCACACCAGGTTTGCTCTGGTTCAACTAATAAAAAACACAAATGGCAGATGACCGGCGGTGGTAAGGACCCACGAAATGGGGCTCCGGTAAATTACTATTCCTGCCCTAAGTGCGGGGGCAAAAAGATAATGCCCCTCGGACAGAAACCGAAGCCATAAATCGCCCGATCACTTCTCGGGGGTTGGAATCCAATTCATGGATTGAATAAGTTCTGGGCTCGTCCTGGCGAGTTAGTGCCTAGATTCTTGGCGAGCCGACTCCGACATTGACCTGTCCTTTAGGCTGCTTTTGGCCCCGCTGCCTTCATCCACTAGCGCTTGCTCGTTGGCCCGCTTGTCGTCCGCCGACAAGTCACCCCAATCACCAGCAGCGTGCCGTTTGAGCAAATCTTGGGGTTAACCGCTTGCAATGTCCCCCCGGATCACCTGTAAACGTGTCCAGGCATACCCCGACTGCGCCTCTGATGCATTGTCGGCGCCTGCTGAGTGGCATTGACCACGGACGGCGGTAGGCGACGTTTTCGGGGCTTCCGGCCCAAGAATTTGCCAAGCCGCTGCGCCGTTGCTACTCTGCTACGTTGGTATGGTCGTCGTCGCAGCATTCTCCCGATCAGCCTGGACGCAGCCTGTTTGCCGTGGCCCGCGACCACTCTGGACGTGGACGACAATTCATCTGGATGGCCGGTGGTCATTTCGGGGCATAAACTGGCGCAGTTGACCGCAGCAGATAATCTCTGACAATGGGCGAGCGCAATCGAGTAAGGCATTGACGATGAAGGGCTTCTACAATGCCAATTTCCGTTACATGCACGGGGTGCGCGAAAAGTTTTAAGGCACCCGATTCCGCGGCCGGCAGAAAAGCAACGTGCCCGAATTGCGGCGGGCCAATCGAAATTGGAAGCCCGACTATCGTTAGGACGCCGCCGCCTTCCTTAGTACCGCCGCCAATAGAGCAACAGGTTTTCTCGGAGGACACGCCACTACAGACTTTCCCGGATGACCTGAGGTCTTCGATCTCCCACGTAAAGTCGAAACGGCAATCGCATTTCAAAGACAGCAAGGTTGCTGTTGTGTTGTCTTTAATCTTCTTTTTTCCTCTGGGCTTATATTTCCTTTGGACGAATTCTTGGGCACAAACTCGGAAGTTGTTTTGGACAGGGGCATTTGCATCGTTGGTTTTGCTGTGCATGGTTGCGAAGATCGCTGAGAATGCCAGTGGAAAAAAGACGGAGACTGTTGGTCAAGATACATCGAAGCCATACACTGACCAGCAGTGGTCAACGTATTATTATGATCTCAGGGTGGGGATGACTATCGGCCAGGTCACTGATCTTCTAGGCGTTCCAGATCGCGTCACCCTCCAAGGCGCAAGATTGGACGATGAAGGTTTTCATCGCTATGAAGATTCTGATCGCTTCGTGCGAAATGCAGTCGGCTGTCTCAATCCGAAAAAAAGAGGAGACATCGAATTTTATAAATGGGGAGACAAATTCGACTTTATCATGCTTGGTTTCGAGAATGGGAGACTGTTAACTGGAGGCGTGTGGAAAGGAAAGTATTGGCACTTCGCCTTTGGAGAGTCGCTAAATGAACAATTTCGGGCATTGCGGGCTCAATCTCTTGAATCAATCCAATCCAGGGCTACCCCTGGAAAAAGGTGACCAAGGTTGGGCCCAAGTTGCGTACTGCGAGTGGTTCGATACGATTAACCAACTTCAACGCGGTAGTTTCATTTCGGCGGCCTTAAATATCATCGAGAAGAGCAAATAATCGATGGCGTCGAAAAAGTCACCGATTCCGAGAACCCATAAAGAAACCCCACCAGCCAGAAGCCGATGGGGTTCTGCGAACAGGGTCGATCAATACTCGTCGGGTTCTAGCAGGCACGTCGATGCTCGCTTGCCCTCATCCTCTGCCTCGGTGATTACCCAAATTTTCCTGCCGTTGTCGAGCAGGTAGGATGAAAAAATCCTGCCCCCATCCACCAGCGCTCGCACGATGGCCCACTCGTCGTCACGGACGCGGACGTGCTCTCGGACCAGTATTGTTGCACACTCGCAGTCCATGCTGGAAATCGCCTTGGGCCGCCGTTAGATTGACTTGAAATCGCTCGATCTCAGGCGCTGGCGTAAGCGCTTGCTGAGGTCTCGACGATCCACACTCACCCTTTGCCAGATCATGCGCTCGGTGGCCTCGCTATCGCCCACTGCCGCCGATCGATACGCGTACCAGCCGCTGGTCGTCGTGCTGGCCTGCTGTGCAACCGGCATCGTGTTCGACCGGTTCCTGCCGCTGCCCGCGTGGTTTTGGATGCTGGCGGCAATCGGCGCCGGTTGGTGCTGGGCGTGGCTCTGGCGGCGCAAGAATACGGCCGGGGCGATGGCGGCGCTGGGCATCGCGCTGGCGGCCGCGGGCGGAGCCTGGCATCACGACTGCTGGTATCTGTTCGCGCCGGACGACCTGGGGCTGTTTGCCCGACAGGCGGCCGAGCCGGTTTGCCTGGAGGCGATTGCGCTGGGCGCGCTGCGCAGAATGCCCGCTCCGCCCCACGACCCGCTGCGCACGCTGCCGGTGGGCGATCGCAGCCGGGTCGAGCTGAACGTGACATGCATTCGCGATGGCAAGTCTTGGCGCCCGGCCAGCGGATTTGCCACGCTGATTGTCGAAGGACACTTGCTGGGCGTCGGGGCCGGGGACCGGCTACAAGTTTTCGGCCGCCTGGCGGCCACGCCGCAGCCGGCCAATCCGGGCGAGTTCGACTACGCCGCCCACAATCGGGCGGAGCGTCGGCTATGCTCCGTCCGGGCCGGATTTCCCGAAGCCGTGACCGTTACGGCGCCTGGCCCGCGCTGGAGCCTGGCGCGGCTTGTCGACAATTTGCGCACCCGCGGCGCCGCGCTGTTGCGGCGCGACATCGACAGCAATCGCTCGCATCTGGCCAGCGCCATGTTCCTGGGCGTTCGGGAAGAGCTCGACCCGGAAGCCAGCCAGGCCTTTTTGGAAACTGGGACAATCCATTTGCTGGTTATTTCCGGAATGAACGTGGGCATCCTGGCAGCGTGTTTGCTGGTCGGGCTGCGCGTGGGCTGGCTGAGTACTGCGCTGGACGTTGCTGGCGATCGTCGCGCTGACGGTTTTGTACGCGATCGTCACCGATGCCCAACCCCCCGTGGTGCGGTCAACGATCGTGGTGATCGCGATGTGCGCGGCCTGGGCGCTGGGCCGCCGCAGCCTGCAGTTCAACACCTGGGCCGCGGCCGCGTTGGTCGTGCTGGCGCTGAATCCTTGCGAGCTGTTTCGCGCGGGCACGCAGCTTTCGTTTCTGTGCGTGGCCGTGCTGGTTTGGCTCAACGAGCACGGCCTGGGCATCAGAAGCGTCGATCCGTTGGACCGGCTGATCGCCCGCACGCGTCCCTGGCCGAACCGCGTGACGCGAGATTTCGGTCGCTACGCGCTGCGCATGACGGCGGCCAGTGCCGTGATTTGGGCCGTGGTATGTCCGCTGGTGATGTCGCGGTTTCACCTGGTTTCGCCGGTGGCAGTTTTGCTGGGGCCGCTGGTGTCGATACCGGTCACGCTGGCCATGGCATCGGGCTTCGCCGTGTTTGGTTTCGGATCCGTGGCGCCGATCGTGGCCACGATCTTTGGCCGTGTTTGCGATTGGAACCTGGATCTGGTCCAGCGCTGCGTGACGAGCGCTCGAAGCTGGCCGGGTGGGCACTTCTGGGTGGCCGGGCCGGCCGATTGGTGGCTGGCGGGATTCTATGGCGGATTGGCGATTTGGGGCTGCGGCTTGATTCGCCCGCCGCGCCGCTGGTGCCTGGCGATTGTGGCCGGCTGGTGCGCCTTGGGCCTGACGGTCTCGTGGATCGGCCACTCGCTGACCGATCGGCTGGAGTGTACGTTCGTTTCGGTCGGGCACGGCAGCGCGGTGGTTGCCAGGCTGCCCGGCGGACAGACGCTGCTCTACGACGCCGGCCGCATGGGTTCGCCTTTGGCGGGCGAGCGGGCGATCGCCGCGGTCTTGTGGTCCAAGGGCATCCGGCACTTGGATGCGGTGGTCCTGTCGCATGCCGATGCCGACCATTACAACGCTCTGCCGGGCCTCGTGAAAAAATTCTCCGTCGGCGTGGTCTATGTGTCGCCGGTGATGTTCGAAGAGCGGGCCGCCGCGCTCGAAGTGCTCCGCCGCAGCATCGAAGCGGCCGGCGTGCCGATTCGCCTGGTTGCCGCCGGCGACCGGCTGCGCGGTCCCAAGAGCTGCTCGCTGGAAATCTCGCATCCGCCGCGAAAAGGCGTGTTGGGAAGCGACAACGCCAACAGCATCGTGCTGGCCATTGAATACGAGCGGCGGCGGATCCTGCTCACCGGCGACTTGGAATCCCCCGGTCTGGAAGACGTGCTGGCCGAAGAACCCTACCACTGCGACATCCTGATGGCGCCGCACCACGGCAGCCGCTACAGCGATCCGCCCGGTACTGGCCCATTAGAACCACACACCCACCCGCCGGCTTGATTCCCGTTCCGCCCGCGCTATTCTTGGGCCATGAACGAATTCATCGCCCTGCGCACGCGCGCCGAGAGAAGCGGGACAAGGCCATCGCCCTGGCCCGCTCAGACTACGAAGCAACCTTGGTCCAGATTGCGACCCTGGAGCAAGACTTGCTCGGCAAGGAATCCTCCAGGCACAAGCAAATCAGCGCTTGCGTCGAATCGGTCATTCCGCGCGACCGCTCGTTTTCGACCGTGGACGTGATGACCAGCCTGGAGGCTTTGGACCCCGGCCGGGTCTGGCGCAAGAGGTCCGTGGATTCTCATATCTCACGCCTACGCGAGCGCGGCCTGGTCAGGCGAATGCGGAAGGCCAAGGGGACCGAGCCGGCCGTATACG
The DNA here is from genome assembly GCA_963699445.1 of uncultured Planctomycetia bacterium. GTDB lineage: Bacteria > Planctomycetota > Planctomycetia > Pirellulales > PALSA-1355 > CAWCAX01. The sequence continues at coordinate 101,356 of CAVOTX010000001.1, read as the reverse complement.
TGCGCGTAGGGGCCACGGTGCCCAAGCTGGCCTTTGAGGACATGACGCTACCCGAGGTCATTCGAGCCGTACTGGATCGGCCGATGACCCAGACCGAACTAGCCGTGCGGATGCTGGAGGCCGGCTACGATACCACGATGGAACCGCGAGCGCTGCGGAATGCCGTGGGGGTAGAGTTGCGCAAGGGCGGGTTTCGGAGTGAGGCGGGGAAGTGGGCGGCAGTTCAGACGAGCCGCTGTTCTACGATCATGTCCCCATGAATCGGCAGGATGTACTCGGAGATGGTCGTCCCCTCCCGAATCCGCACGAGCAAGTCCGGGCTGGCAGCCTCAATGAATCTGGCCTGTTTGTTCTGGACGCGAATTGCCAGATGCTCGACGCTCGGCGTATGGGCGCACCCATAGCACATGCACGTAGACTTGGTAACGAACGGGTGCTCGCCGGCCACGATGATGCAAGCAGGGTCGTTCATGACAGAGGGCATGCGGTCGGCGCGATAGCCGGTGAAATTGACGCATAGCACTTCGGTCGGATTCTTTGCTGGGTCAGATACCACCACAAAAACGTGTTCTGGCTTGATATTGACCCAAAAACAGCATCCTGCGACAACTTCCATTCTGCGGTCCCTCGGGTGTTGACGTTCCGCCAGCAGGACCATAGAATGGGCATTCGTAGCCCACTCGGCCTTTTTTGCGGCTCTCTCGCTTCGCCCTGCAAGGCTCAGCGAGAGAAAATTGGGTGTCAGTCCGACTCATTTGCTCAACGTGTCGGTGCGTGAATTCTACACGCAGCTATCAGCCGCAATTATATTGGTGTTTTGGTCAATTGGCAACGTTATTTTCGTGCCATAGCTACGCGCTCTGACAAAAATGCTTCGCCCTTTCCATCTTCACGTCGACAAGGCCATCCAGGCTGTTGCCTTCTTGCTTAGGCGGGAGCCGGGGCACCGCATGAATTACATGCGGCTGCTGAAGGTACTGTACATAGCAGAGCGCGAATCCTTGGCCGAATCCGGCAAGCCGATCACTGGCAGCAACGTGATCGCGATGGAACGCGGCCCCGTGCTTGAAGATGTATTTCGATTAATTCGCAATCAACACATCTCAACGCCACGCTGGGCGGAGTTCTTGCGAGTCGATAACTACTATTTGGAAATGACATCCGATCCGGGAGTCGGGCTTCTTTCGCGATTCGTGACCAGAAAACTTGAAGATGTTGCGCAGCGCCATGCCCAGCACGATGAATGGGATATGGTTGAAATCACCCACAAACTGCCAGAGTGGGAAAAAAACAATCCAGGAACCTCCTGGAAGGACATTTCATTGTCCGACATTCTTGCCGCGGTCGGCCGCGCTGACGACCTGGACGAGTTTATCGCCGCAGCAAAATTTGAGTCTCAGTTGGATCAGTTCTTCTCGGTTGAAAACTGAACCTTCCCGCTCTCCTGCTGTCTGAATGGCTGTGAGAATCACTCATCCCCAATGCTCTCCAGGGTACTCCTGGAGAGCGGCCAGCATCTGGTGATGCAGCGGGCCTTATAAGCCCAGCATGGTCCGGTTCGCGCGGCAGGGTTCGATTCCCCCTCTTTCCGCTATTGCTTAGCGACCGGCTTGCGCCTGCCCAGCAAGCCCAACAATGCCCGCACAACGGCATCCGATCGGCTGCATTCCTGTTCCTTCGCATAGGCGTCTAGCGCTTCTGCGAGCGAACTGGGCACGCTGACGGCCACGACCACGGCCGGGCCATCCGGACCTACTTTCCGGCCGGACCCCGGTCGTTTACCGCCGTGCTGCTTCTTTTTTGCCATCCTTGCACCCCATTGAAAAATTATTAATCAACCATGTTGACAGAGCCACTTGGTTATTTATAATGTAATCATGGTTGGCCGGCAAGCCAACAAAAAACCCCGCAACCGGACGGCAATCCAGTAGCGGGGCAAGACAACTAGGCCGAAGCCCAATCGCTCTTGGTAAAACGATTGTAGCGGAGGCCGCAGACGAAAAGCAAACTGCGATGATCTCCCTAGCCTGTCAGCACGAGAATCTGAAGAAGCACGGAAAAGACCGCAAAGGCAACCAGCGCTGGAAATGCCAGAAGTGCGGATCGACGATCACGAAGGCCAACCACGAGCGACCCTTGGGCGATATGCGGGTCGATCTGTCCGAAGCCGCCAAGGTGCTCAACATGCTTTTGGAAGGCATGAGCATCCGCGCCTGCGAGCGAATCACGGGCATGAAGCGCGACACGATTTGCGATCTGATCTTGCAGGTTGGCGACAACTGCAATCGGCTGCTGGAATCGACCGTCAAGGGCATGGCCCCCAAGTTTGTCGAGATGGATGAGCTATGGGATTTTATCGGTGCCAAGGCCAAGGTTGCCCTTGCTCGCAATCTCGGGCCCGACTTCGGCGACTCGTGGACCTGGCTTGCGATCGACGCCGAAAGCAAAATGATTTTGTCGCATGCGGTCGGCAAGCGCGACGAAGGCACTTGCGTGCGGTTTCTGCGCCGCCTGAATGACGCGACGGTGGGCCGGATGCAAGTCACGTCCGATGGGCTGTCGAGCTACACGCACAATGTCCCGTTCTGCATGGGGACGCGGGTGGACTTCGCCCAACTCGTCAAAAACTATTCATCCTCGCAGAGCGAAACGCGATACAGCCCGGCCACGATAATAAGCGCGAGAAGATTGCCCGCTTTGGCGAGCCGGATATGGATCACGTTTCAACGTCCTACAGCGAGCGGATGAATCTGTCCGTTCGGATGCACGTCCGCCGGTTCACCCGCTTGACCAACGCCCACAGCAAGAGCGCGGCCCATCACGAAGCGATGGTCAGCCTGTTTGTGGCCTGGTACAACTTCTGCCGCAAGCACGAGACCTTGAAGGGCAAGACGCCGGCAATGGCCAGCGGATTGACCGATCACGTTTGGTCGATCGAGGAGTTGTTGACTGCGGCAGCATAGGCAGGATGCGCGGATTTGCCTCGAATCGGCGCTATGGGTAGAATTAATTCGCATGAACGCTAAGGGGGTCGGTCGCGCAAGTGGCCGGCCCCCTGTTCTTTGTCTACTTGCCGCGTCGGCATTGCTCGCTATTGTTGAAGTAGCAGGGCTGGTTGAGCGTTCATGCAAACTCTCTCCGCCGCTCTGGCGACACACCAGCTATCCCACTCACGGCGTTGTTACGGCCCAGGCCGTTTTCTATTTTCGTTTCTACAGGGAGGGTATCGTAATGGTGATGCGTCCAAATTGGTTCGACAACGAGTTTGAGTCGCGGATGGAAAAGGAATCCATCGAAAACTTGCTGCTGGATGTTGCGCGAAATCCGCGCGTTATCCAGGCTGTCAAGCAATCGCTGGCTGCCCGCGATACGGCCGCGAAGCAGAAGGGATGGGGCGGCCCATCTCGATCGCAAGCCGTGCGCGAGGCTTTCGCGGCAGTCTTGCAGGCGCAGGACTAATTCAGTTCCGCGTCGTTGTGGATTTCACGGCGGCGGGCATCGACGAGTGCGTCACCTAGATGCACCAACACGTCAATTGGGCAACTCTCTGCGCAGCCCTTTAGTATAGCGCGCACAGAACGCTCGGCGCTCTTGTCGATGCCCACCCGCTGTACGATCGCTTGAAATAACGTCAAGTTTTGTTCGGACTCGGACATATCGCATCCCTCGCCAATCCTTTGTTAAGGGGGCGAGAGGGTATCTTATTTCGGGGTGCGCGCGAGATCGATTGGCCTTCGGCCGGCCATTCACATTTATACAAGTGTCCACTAAGGCGGCGACACTAGAATTATGGCAACGCGCACCATTCCGGCAAGGTGGCCCCGTCCTAGTGGCGGGGCCTTTTTCATGCGCGGTACAATGGACCTCATGAAAACGCCCCAATCGCTCCGGCTGTCCCTCCGCGAACTGTTCCTGCTGGTGGCATTCGTCGCCGCTATACTCGGCTGGTACAGAGAGCACCGTGCCAGCGCACCCGTGCGTGAGGGCTACGAGAATCTAAAGAGATTAGGCCCGGCACCGGATGGCGTCGGCCTTGGTTTCGGCGAATATCGTGGAGACAAAGTCTTTGTGGCGGTCGTTGCACGGGATATTGGGATGATTTTCTTCAACATCAGCCGGCCAGATAGGTTAGGCGCGGCTGTGTGGTTTTAGCGGGCCAGTACCATCCGCCCGGCATCGTGCAATGGAGCACGCCCGAGTGGGTCGTGATCAGCGGCAGCGACGCCGATCGCTCGCCGGCTGTGCAGCAGACCTACGCCAGCCGCGGTAGCGTCGTGCTGCACACGGCGCTCACCGGCGCGATCGAGGCCCAAATCAACGGCGGCCGCGTCTTGGTCACTCCCTGGCGCAGATGAAAATGACTCGCCGGGCGGCCAATCTCGGCGCGGTCGGCACCGCACCCATAGACAGAAAAGACGAGCCCAGAAAACAGGGATTTCCAGAACGGAGATTCCCTGCTCAGCCAGCCTCGTGCTGTTTGCTCCAGCGGCGACCAAAGAAATAGAGCGCAAGACTGGCGAGGCCGATCATCACGATCGAAGCCGGCTCGGGGACGCTCGACCCGTTTGAGCGATCTTGCCCGGCGCTTGTTCCGCCGACAGCTCCACTGGCGGCACTCACCGACAATGCGCCGGTCGGATTCGTTGGGTCGGCCGTCGCGCCGGTCGTAGTGGCGGAATTGTCGGCCAGGCTGCCGCGAGCCCGATCACGCGCAACCGCTTCAAGGGCCGATTCTTCTTCGTTGATGGCCAGCAATGGGCTGCCCGTCCAGTTGCGATCGATGTCGCTAGCCGGGCTGAAACTCAGCTTGGGAAACTGGATCAACGTCATCCGTGCGGTTTCGCTGGCCGCGTCCGGATCACGAATCGGGGCCGCGCTGGCGGCAATGCCGGATCCCAAAACACCCACGGCCCAGATGCCCGCAGCCAGTCCCACAGCGGCAAACCGGCCGCGTCCGAACCGCTTGGCACTCGTTGATGCCCGCACGTTGCCGCCACGCATGAGGATAACCCCTGAAGGAAACCGATCTCGATCGAGCCGCCCAAGGCGAGACCCGTTCCTATACGACCTAGCATAGTCGGCCGTCGCGGGCAGTCAACTCTTCGCCGATTGAAATGCGTCGGTTTCTCCAAGTAAGGCCCGTCGAGCGCTATTCGCACCGGTGTGGCGGCGGCAGCGCGCTGGCGCCCGCGAAACCGCGGAACGCCTGTGGCCGAAGATCCCCAGCAGCCAGGTACACGATTCGGCGTGTGATTGTGCGAAATGCCGCTCACCCCGAACGGGTGGGCGACCGCCGTCTTTGTCGAACGGGCCGCCGAAGCGCCGGACTGGCCGGCAGCGAGCAAGGCGCCCAGGTTGAGGCAAGAAAGACCGGAAATAACGATTATCGCGGGCGGCCGGCAGCGTGGTTCTGCCTGTCATCCAGTCCGCAACTGGAGTTTTACCGACTTTTTACATTCGGCCCACCTGCCCATGACACTCATCGTATTGGGGCCCGATAGGATTCTCCGAGTACTTGAGAGGTGCGTCGCGGCCAATGCAGGTGCAGCGGATCGGCTCCCCTCGCACAAATGCCCTAGGAGCATCGAAAATGGCAACCGCAGAGTGCGAATCCACGGCCGTTTCCGCGCCGAATAAAGAACAAGCCGGGCTGGCGACCGTCGACGCGGCCACAGCGACCTGTTGACGGGCCGGCCGTCTTCGACGGGCTGGCAGTCGACGGACTGGCAGTCGACGGGCTGGCAGTCGACGGGCTGACAATTGACGGGCCGGCGGTCATCGAGCCACCGGCGGTCGATAGCGAAGCCCGCAACGGCGCGACGGGGAGTCCGTGGCGGCACGGGCTCGATTGGCCGATCGTGGCCTGGATCGTGATCGTGCATGCCGGGGCTTTGGCCGCTCCCTTCGTTTTCACCTGGAAGGCGCGTCGGCTGTGCGGCCTTTCTGGCCTGGCTGACCGGCAGCATCGGCGTGTGCATGGGCTACCATCGCCAATTGACGCACGGCAGTTTTTGCACCTACCGGCCGATCCGCTTGCTGTTTGCCTTGATTGGCGGGCTGTCGGGCGAAGGCTCGGCGCTGATGTGGGTGGCCAACCATCGCAAGCACCATGTGTTTAGCGACAAGGAAGGCGACCCGCATTCGCCGCGCGACGGCAAGTGGTGGAGCCACATGCTGTGGTTCATGCCCGGCCTTGGCCGCGGGAGCATTCGACAGCCTTGGTGGCCCGCTATGCCCCCGATCTGGCCAAGGACCGCGGCATGCGCTTGCTGCACATCATGTTCCTGCCCTCGCACTGATCCTGACGCGGCGCTGTTATTGCCTGGTCGGCTATTTTGGCTGGGACGCATACACCGGCTGGTCGTTCGTCGTCTGGGGCATGTTCGTGCGACTGTCTACGTGCTGCACGTGACCTGGTTCGTCAATTCGGCCACCCATATCTGGGGCTATCGCAACTACGAGACCACCGACAACAGCCGCAACCTGTGGTGGGTCGGGCTGTTGGCCTTCGGCGAAGGCTGGCACAACAACCACCACGCCTTCCAGCGGATGGCCCGGCAGGGGCACAAGTGGTGGGAAGTCGACGTCACCTATTGGGCCATTTGCCTGATGGAAAAGGTGGGCCTGGTCTGGAACGTGGTTCACGAGATCCCGAAAGGAGCCAATCCGGCGTAGCCGTCCGGCGGCGTCCGGAAATGCGTTTGGTCGGTTTGCGTCCGCCGACTGCTGGCGACTCGCGCCACGCGCCAAATTCGCCCTCTCCAAGCCTCTCGCTGGCGGGCCAGCAGTTTGCCGGGCCGCCGAATGGCTCGCCGAGATAACCGGCTACCGATCCCGACAATTGGCAATCCCGGCAATTGCGAGTTGCAAAGCCGCGCGAGGGTGATAAACTGACGCTTAAGTTTGTTTACAGTTTCAGTGGAAATTGCCTCAGTCGATGATCAAGTCCGAGCGCACACGCGCTCATGGGGAGCGTGGAGGGAGTGGTCAATAGAAGGGCCCGGTACATCTGCCGTTGCGGCAAGAGGCATTGAGGTCAGTCGAGCATACATCGAGTCGAGACAAGCAGCAGATGTCTATCACGAAAGAACGCAAGCAGGGTTTGATTGGCGATTTCCGGCGGGCCGATGCGGATACCGGTCTCGCCCGAAATCCAGATCGCCATTCTGACGACCCGAATCGGCGAACTGACCGAGCACCTGCGCACGCACAAGAAAGACTACGCCAGCCGGCGCGGCCTGCTGATGATGGTCAGTCGGCGCCGGCGGCTGCTGGATTACCTGAAAAGGGTCGATCCGCAGCGCTATCTCGACTCCTTCGCCGTCTCGACATCCGCAAGTAGCCTCGCAATTGGCCCCCGTGGCCAAGTCTGGTTGGGCGAGCGCGATCTTGTGCGCTGCATCTAGCCGCAGTCGCCTGAGGCGCAGTCGATTCGCACCGGTCAACTGGCCGCAGCGCGATCTTCGATCTGCCAGCCGCGACGTCGGGCCTTCTATTGTCTGGGGATCGGGTGCCCGACTCCTCCTTTCGACGGCGCGCATGCGGGCTTGTCGCGGCTTCCCCTTGGGGAAACCCGCGGCAGCGGCTGCGGCACGTAGAGCAGGTAGGAATGAAACATTGAAAGTACGTGTTGAGAAACAAATCGGGTCGGGTACGCTTACGTATCGAAACCGGCCTGTCTGGCCAAGCAGGCCGCCGGCAGTTGCCTGGTGCAATACGGCGAAACGGTCGTGCTGACGGCCGTGGCCACGGGCCCGCCCGCGCCGGGCGTGTCCGACTTCTTCCCGCTGACTTGCGATTATCGCGAGCGGACCGCGGCGGCCGGCAAATTTCCCGGCGGCTTCCTGAAGCGCGAAGGCGCGTCCGACGACCAAGGAAACGCTCACCGCGCGGCTGATGGATCGCCCAATCCGGCCGCTCTTTCCCGAATGGTTTCGCGACGAAGTGCAGATCCAGGCCTTCGTCGTGGCCAGCGACCGGCAGAACGATGCCGACGTGCTGGCCATGAACGGCGCCTCGGCCGCCCTGGGCCTCTCGCAGCTGCCGTTCCAGGGCCCGATCGGCTCGGTCCGCTTGGGACGCATCGACGGCAAGTTCGTCCCCTTCCCGACGCAGGACGAACTGGAAGAGAGCGATCTCGACCTGATCGTCTCGGGCAGCCAAGAAGCCGTGCTGATGATCGAGGGCTTTGCCCGCGAAATGCCCGAGGACGTCATGGTCGAGGCGATCCGCGTCAGCCACGACTACATCAAGCAGATCTGCGACTTGCAACTCGAACTGTTCGCCAAAGCCCAGGTCGTGAAGAAGCATGTACGAAGTCGCCGCCGGCCGACGGACTGTACGAGCAGCTTGCGGCCAAGGCATTACGCCGACTTCAAGCGGCCAAGCAGACCGAGGGCAAGCACGCCCGGGCCGATGCCGTCTCGGCGCTCAAGCAGCGCGTGCAAGCCGAGTTGATTCCCGACCCGGCCGCCGCGGGCGCCATCTTCGCTGTCCGCGTTCGGCAATGCCTGGCACGAGCTGGAAGAGAAGGTCGTGCGCGACCTGATCCTGTCGGGCACCCGCCCCGACGGCCGCGACGGCAAGACCTTGCGACCGATCGACTGCCAGGTCGACGTGTTGCCCCGCGTGCACGGCTCGGCCGTGTTTCAGCGCGGCGAAACCCAGTCGCTGATCACCATCACCCTGGGCACCGGCCGCGACGAGCAGCGGGTCGACGGACTGATCGACGAATACTCGAAGAAGTTCATGCTCGACTACAACTTCCCCTCGTTCTCGGTCGGCGAAGTGCGGCCGATCCGCGGGCCCGGCCGGCGCGAGATCGGCCACGGGGCCCTGGCCGAGCGGAGCGTCAAGCCGGTGCTGCCCGATCCGGAAGATTTCCCCTACACCATCCGCGTGATCTCCGACATTCTGGAATCCAACGGCTCCAGCTCGATGGCCAGCGTCTGCGGCGCCACGCTGGGCTTGATGGCGGCCGGCGTGCCGATCACCAATCCGGTGGCCGGCATCTCGATCGGCCTGGTCAAGGAAACCGACAGCAAGTGGACGCTGCTCACCGACATCATCGGCGACGAAGACCACTTCGGCGACATGGATTTCAAGGTCGCGGGCACGCAGAACGGCATCACGGGCATCCAGCTCGATCTGAAGATCGACGGCATCAGCGTGGAGATCATCCGGCCACGCTGGCCCAGGCCCGCGAGGCCCGGATCGAGATCCTCCGCAAGATGCTGACCACGATCTCGCGGCCGAACAAGGAGATTTCGCTGTGCGCCCCGCGGCTGCTGCGGACCCACATCCCGCCGGACAAGATCGGCGCGCTGATCGGCCCGGGCGGCAAGACGATCCGCGCCATCCAGGAAGCGACCGGCGCGGTGATCGAAGTCGAGGACGACGGCACCGTGACCATCGCCAGCTCCGACGCGCGAGGCGGCCCAGGCATGCCCTGGAGCGGGTCGAAGCGCTGACCGCCTCGGTGCAGGTCGGCCGGATCTATCGCGGCCGCGTGACCAGCGTCAAGGATTTCGGCGCGTTCGTCGAAATCATTCCCGGCAAGGACGGCCTGTGCCACATCAGCGAGCTGTCCGACGATTACGTCAACAGCGTGGGCGACGTCTGCAGCGTCGGCGACGAGCTGCAGGTCAAAGTGATCGCCATCGACGAGCAGGACCGCGTCAAGCTCAGCCGCAAGCAGGCCATGCGCGAGCTGGCGAAAAGGAAGCGGCGCCGCCAGCCGGCCGAGCGCCACGTAAGAACTGTTTTCTTGCGTCACCAGCGAACGCCCGGCCGGATTCGGTCGGGCGTTTTTTTTAAAGCGAGGAAGGATGAAGGAGGAAGGATGAAAAGCGAGGGCACAGGCGATTGCTCGGCGTCGCTGGGCTCTCGAGCTTCGCCATCTTCCGCCGGGTTGCTTGACATGACCGCGTCGATCTGTCGAAATCGAAGCGCACGCCGCGAGCGGCTTGGTAGCGTCCGCGGCCCCCTTCCTGTTTGATCATCCTTCATCGCTTCGCGCCTTCATCGCTTTCCCCCATGCCTCGCCCGCATCCCCCGTCGGCCGATGAAGTCAACCGGCGGCTCGTCGAGCAATACACCGAGATTGCCACGCTGGCCGGGGCGCTGGCGCACGAGATCAAGAATCCGCTCTCGACGATCCGGCTCAACATGGAGCTGCTGGCCGAGGACTTTGCGGCGGCCGAATCGCCCCGCGACCGCCGGGCGCTGGCCAAGATCGGCGTCGTCGAGCGCGAATGCCTGCGGTTGCAAACGCTGCTCGACGACTTTCTGAATTTCGCCAAGCTCCGCTCGCTGCGGCTGGAGCCCTCGGATCTGAACGAGCAGATCATGCGGCTGCTCGGACTTTTTCGGCCCCAAGGCCAAAGATGCCGGCAATCGAAGTGATTTGCTATCTCGATCCCGACTTGCCCAGCGTCGTGCTGGATCGCGAGGCGTTCCAGGGCGCCCTGATCAACCTGGTGCTCAACGCCCAGCAGGCCATGCCGCAGGGCGGCCAACTGGTGGTCCGCACCAGCCCACGGCCACCGGCGTGGCGATCGACCTGATCGACACCGGCTGCGGCATGGACGAGAAGACGCAGGAGCGGGTGTTTCGAGGCGTTTTATTCCACCAAGCAGGGCGGCTCGGGCCTGGGCCTGCCGACGACCCGCAAGATCATCGAAGCCCACGGCGGACAAATCTCGCTGCAAAGCGAGATCGGCAAAGGCACGCAATTCACGATCGAGCTGCCGATTCCGGCCAGGCTGACTGCGGTCAAGGACGGGAATGCGGAACAACTCGGAACTCGGAACTCGGAACTCGGAGCCCAAAAGTAACCGTCCCCGATCGATGGCCGCGGCGTTTCTAATCCACGCGGCATGGGTGCTTCCGATAAGCGGTTATGGTGCGGTATCCCTCGGCCCTCCGGCGCCTATTCGTCGTCTTCGCCCCGAGTTCCGAATTCCCACTTCCGAATTCCGAATTTCCCCCGGTCACATATTCGTCAAATCATCGCTGCCGCCGGGGCCGATCAGCGAGTCGAGCGCGGCGGCCAACTCGGCGGCATGGGCGTCGCTGTGGGCATAGATGCGACAGATCCGATGGCTGACCGGCAACTGCCGAAATAACTGATCGTCGGTCAAGGGGCGCGTCTCGTCCCGCGACGGATCGTAGAGATAGTTCTGGCCGTGCTTGCGCCGCGCGTGCCCGGCCGGTGCATGTGCCGGGCCAGATCGATCGCGCAGCGGCAAATCGGCCAGCCCGGCCGGCAGCGCCGCCCGCAGCTTGCGCTCGACGAAGTCCGCATCGCTGAAAATGCTGCTCCGCTCGGCGTCCTCGGCTCCAAAGACCAGATGTCGCTGACAGACCAACTTCCAGGGGATCTCGCGGCGGGTGAAGCGCTTGCCAGCCCTGTCCCAACTCGCGCTTGCGGGCGTCGGGGCTGGCGGCCAGCGGGCCACGTCGACCAGCAGCGACCACTCGGTAAAGTGCCGGTACTCGTCCAGGTGCTCCAGCGGATTGCCGGGAAACACGTACGACTTGCTGGCCGCGAACAGGTCCTTCAGCGTCAGGTCGATGGCCCGCACGGTGCGATGAAAATAAACCGCGCGAAATAGCTCTGCCCGCACGCTCATGAAGCGCACCAGCGCCGCCATGCCGCGGCTGTGGATTGTCAGGCCGGCCGGGCTGAAGAAGCTGTAGTGCAGCAGGCGGTCGAGATCGAACGCCCGGGCGTTGTAACCCGACATGTAGGCGTCGCGGAGCACGAAATCCATGTTGTCGACCGTGTACATGCCGCTGAACAAACTGCGCAGCAGCAGCAACCAGCGCGGCATGGCCTGGGCTTCGCCGGCGGCCGGTCGGGTAATCAATATCACGATCTGCTCGGGATCGAGCTGCTCGCCGGGCTCGAGGCGGCTGTTGGGATTGCGTCGCACCTGGCGGAGCAGGTCGCCCAACTCGTGGCGAATGATGTGGGCGCCCAGCGTCTCGTGCGTGAGTCCGAAATCGGCCAGAAACTGGTCGTCGAAGAAGTGGCCGAATGGTCCGTGTCCCACGTCGTGCAGCAGTCCGGCCATGCGCAGCAGCGACTCGACATAGCCCCGGCTGGGCACGTCGGGGCAAACTTCGCGCAGGCTGTCGTAGAGCGCGGCCGCGGCGCGGCTCGCCAGGTGCATGACGCCCATCACGTGCTGAAACCGCGTGTGCTCGGCCGTGGGATAAACCCACCAGGCGGTTTGCAATTGGTGGATCTGCCGCAGCCGCTGCACCCAGGGGTGATCGATGATCTGCCGCTCCGAGACTTCGCCGGCCGACAGTCCGGCGTCCGACACGAACGGGATGTAGCCGTGAACGGCGTCGTGGCTCAGATTCTCGCTGAGAAAGTCTCGCATCGGGGTCCGGACGAGCTGCGGTTTTCCGGGGGAACGCCGCGAGGCAATATAGGGCTTGCCGAGCAGGGCTGAAAGTCCCTGCCGTTTGCAGCGGCGGTGCAAAATAGCTAAGGTTTAGCGGACCGGGTGAGTTTGCGGGACCGCTGGCACGATGCCCAATTGCGCGGAACACGGTGCGCCGGGCGGCTGGATTCCGCCTGTGGGCAGCGGGATCTGCCGGCCACTGGGGCGTCGCAGGGCGTCCAAGCTGGCAGAGTCACAGTCGCTTTTATTACTGTAACTATTGTGGGTTGCCGCGATGACCGAATTAGTAATACTGCCCAGGCACAGACCGTCGCTGCCGCACCCGCTGCGCCTCGGGTCCCGCCCCACACCTCAAGAGAGCACTCAAGGAGGCCTGTCGTGCTTTGTCGGATCCGCGCGCGATACCTAACGATTGCCGGTTGCCTGGCGCTGGCGTTTTGTAGCACGCTCTTGGCCGCCCCGGCCAGCGAGCGACTTGCTCCCGGCGACGACCAAGGGTTTCCTGTCCGTCGGCAACATCGATCACTTCCGTGCCGAATGGGCGAAGACGCAGATCGGCCAGCTGATGGCGGATCCGATCATGCAACCTTTCGTCGAGGACTTTCGGCGCAGCTGCAGCACAAGTGGAACCAGCGGCACCGGAAGATCGGTCTGACTTGGGACGACCTGGACGGCGTGCCGACCGGCGAGGTGGCGATGGCCCTGGTCCAGCCCAGCAAGACGGAAGCGGCCTTCGTGCTGATTGCCGACGTGAAGGGACACCTGAACGAGGCAAATACCTTGCTGGAGAAGATCGCCAAGAATCTGGCGGCCGATCAGGCCAAGCGCAGCGTGGCCGAAGCCCACGGCAGCAAGCTGACCGTGTTCGACATTCCCAAGCACGACGATCGTCCGGCCCGCCGCGCCGTTTATTGCTTGCGGGAAGAAGTGCTGATCGCCTCCGACAACCTGCACGTGATGGAGGGCATCCTGGGCCGCTTCGCCGGCCGCGGCGCCGATTCGCTGGCCGCCTTGCCCGCTTTCAGCGGCGTGATGGCCCGTTGCCAGGCCGAAGCCGGCGACCTCGAGCCGGAGGTTCGCTGGTTCGTCGAGCCGTTCGGATACACCGAGGCCGCTCGCATTGCGTCGCCCCCGGAGCACCGGCGCAAGGGGACGGACATGCTCAAGATTCTCAAGAAGCAGGGCTTCACGGCCATCCAAGGGGTCGGCGGCTTCGTCAACCTGGTGGTCGGCAAGTACGAATTGCTGCATCGCACGGCCGTCTGGGCCCCGCCCGTCAAATTGGGCGAGGAAAAGTACGAACTGGCCGCCAACATTCTCGACTTTCCCAACGGCGGCGACTTCGAACCGCAGCCCTGGGTGTCGCGCGACGTCGCCTCGTACGCCAGTTTCAACCTCAAGCCCAAGAAGGCCTTCGAAGCCTCGAAAACCCTGATCAACGCGATCGTCGGCGACGAAGTCTTCGAAGACGTGCTCAAAAGCATCGAGGACGACCCGAACGGCCCGCAAATCAACATCCGCCGCGACCTGATCGCGCAACTCGGCCAGCGGGCGACGATCGTCTCGGATTACCTGCTGCCGATCACGCCCAAGAGCGAGCGGATGCTGTTCGCCATCGACGTCAAGAATCCGGTCCAGTTGGCGGCCGCCATCGAAAAATCGATGAAGACCGATCCCCAAGCCCGGCGCCACGAATTCAACGAACACATCATCTGGGAGATCGTCGACGAAGAAACCACCCTGCCGATGATTACGATCGAAAACAATCCGGCGTTCGCGCCGGGCCGCGGCGACGGCGGCGAAGAGGAGGAACCCAAGGAACGGATGCTGCCCAGCGTGGCCGTTACGGTGGCTTACGGACACTTGTTCGTGGCCACGCACTACGATTTCCTGATCAAAATCCTGACCCCCAACGCCGACGCCCATCAATTGATCAACAGCGTCGAATATCAGCTGGTCCGCGCGGAGCTGACGCGGCTGGCCGCCGACAAGCCCGTCTGCGGCAAAACTTTCTCGCGAACCGACGAAGAATATCGCGCCGTTTACGAACTGATCCGGGCGGGCCGGATGCCGGAATCCGAATCGCTGCTGGGCAAGCTGCTGAATGCCGTGCTGGGCGACGGCAAAGAGGGCGTGCCCGCGGCCGCAGCGGATCGACGGCAGCAAGCTGCCCGACTACGAAGCGGTGCGGCGTTACTTTGGCCCGGCCGGATTATGGGGCACGAGCGAAGCGGACGGCTGGTTCATCAGCGGCTTCACGCTGAGCAAAGAGAGCCCCTGAACGATCGCCATGTTTGACGCGCAGCTGCGGCGCGTCGGAAGCGACCCGGAAACGCTTCCAGGCGGGTCAGCGACGGTTGGCGACGGGCCTGACGATGGGTTGCTGCCTCGCTTCGGCCGTGCGCGGTGCGGTGCTGTCGATCTTGACCCAGAACGGGTGCAGCCGCTCGCCGCGGGTGCGGACGTCCTCGAGGATGGTGGCCAGATCGCCGCGGACGTTGGCATCGTGATTCAAGCGTTGTCCTTTGACGACGATCCGCACGGGCTTTTCAAAGTCGACCAGCTCGGGGCAGAGCCAGACGGTGACTTTCTCGGCCCCGGTCTTGACGTTGATCGAATTGCCCTTGATCGTGGCTTCGGTTCGAACCGGCTGGAAATTGCGGCCGGGCGGCCAGTCGGTCGGTTCGACGATGCTGGTCGCCGGAAACTGCGCCAGCTCCAGCCACCAGAAATAATTGTCCCAAGTGCGCATCGTCGTGGCGGCGAATTTCTTGGGAAAGAAATTGCGGTCGCGACGGCCCATCCAGTCGAAAATGTGCTGGATCTCGTCGTGGAAATGCTCGTGCCCGCGCCCCTGGTATTCGACCATCGTGACGTCGTAGTGCTTGCTCAGATAGCGGTCCAGGTCGCGGGCATTGCGCACCGAGCTTGTCGCCGTCGAGCTCGCCCGCCACGAAATAGAACGGCACGAGTCCGGCGTTCTCGGTGTAGAAGGCGCTGTACTTGTCGGCCACGGCGACGATCGGAATCACGCCGGCCCACAGGTCGGGATGCGCAATCGCCAGGTCCCAGGCCGCGTCGCCCCCCATCGAATGCCCGCGACAGATACACGCGGTCGGTGTCGATGGAAAACCGCCGAGCGGCGTCGCGGAGGCTGACCAGCACGGCCGCATGTTCGCGGGCCGAAAATTCGTACTCCTTCTGATCCGGCTTGGCCCAGTCGACGGCCACCACGATGTAGCCGTGCCGCGTGGCTTGACCGAGCCGATTGCCGTTTTCGTCCAGCCGCCGGCCCACCAGTCGATCTGTTGCAGCGGCGTCGTGCCGGCCCCGTTCAACGTGATCACGGTCGGATAACGGCGATAGGGATCGTATTCCGGCGGCAATTGGACGTAGTAGGTGACGTTGGGCTCCTTGTCCAGGCTGGGGACCTCCAATTGGAAAAACCCGGGTTGGTTTTCCTCCGGCCCCGGACTGTCGGTCGGCGGCTTCATGTGGGCGATGATCCGGGCCACCATCTCAGGCGTGCTGCCTTCTTGCCAGCGCATCGAGGTCAGGATGGCATTGCGGCGCAGCTTGGTCGGTTCGCGGAGATATTCACGGATCAGGTTGCGCACTTCGACGAGCGAAAGCGAGACGGCCAGGTTGGTCGAAGCGTGGTTCGAGCCGAGCAGCCAGCCGCTGACCGCCAGCGACAACTTTTGCTCGTCGGACAGATCCTCGGCGTCTGCAGCGCTGATAGTCGGCCATGCGATCGAGCGTGTTGATGTTGAACTCGGCAGCGATCTCCTTGACGATTGCTTGGCCCGGTCGCGGTTATGGGCGTCCTTGATCGCCTTGACATTGTTTTCCAGCCCGGTGAGGATCTCGGTGCCTTGCTTTTGCGTGTCAGCGTAGCCGTCGAGCATTTGCCGCACTTGCTGCAGCGTCTCGCCGGCGACGTCTTTGCGCGGAAATTGCTGGAGCATTTCATAGGCAAAGCGGTGCTGCCCGGCCTTGCGCCGCACGTTGACCTCTTCGATGATTCGGCGCGAGGCGAGTTGCTGGATCGCGCGGATCTCCTTTTGCAATTCCTCCTGGCCGGGAAACGCTTCGACGATCGCCTGCAACTCGTGCTGGGCGTCCTGATAGCGTTCGCTTTGCAGGAATAACTTGACGAGCTTCAGCCGGTCGTTGAGGTTCTTGGGATCGATTTGCTTGGAAATGACCATGCTGAGCGTGTCGCGCGGAATGGAGCTGGTCGCGATTCGCATGTCCCAGATATAGGCCGGCTTGACAGCCAGCCCTTGGACCTTGGTCCACAGCGGGGTGATTTCGGTGATTCCCTGGATCACGTCCAGCGGACCCTTGTCCGACATGATGGTCACGGTCCGGCGGCCCCATTCGTCCCACTTCTGCATGCGAACGATCGGCCCCAGCCGGGCGATGTGAAACCCCGTGACTGCGACGTGCTGCGGAATCTGAATCTTGACCGGCGAGAGCGGCTGCTTTTCGTTGCCTTCCTGCATCTTCAGGGATTGGTTTTTGGAAACGAACGTGCGCGTCAGGTTGTTATCCACCATGAGGATCGTTTTGAGCGAAGGTGCGTCGCCCGCCTTGGTCTTGAGCGGGTTTTCAGCCAGCCCGGCCACGGTGACCAAACTGCCCTCCAGGACGCGACCGTCGCGCATCACCAGGCTGTCGGCCCAAGCGGCATTCCACGGCCCCGCCGCGCTTGCCAGCACCGCGCCGAAACATGCGACCTGGCGCAAACCCAAACCGCCCACCGCGATCGCCGATCGTGGCTCACGAAGCGACTCCTCTCGTTCCCACCGGCGCCGACCCGATTTGACCCACTGCCGCAGCGGCCGGTGCTCGGAGCTGATAAAAGACAGTCCTTGATTCATTTTGACGCGACCCCACGCGAAGTCAACGTAAGTGAGCCAGCCGCTTGGATCTTGCGCCGTCGAAACACCGGCCGCCGCCGCGGCCCACGGGGGGTGCAGCCGCCCGATTGACCGCGAATTTCCCGGGAGATGGGGCGCCTCATTGACACTCGCCGGCTCAAACCTCATAACTCCCCCAATGGTCCCGGTCATCCTGATCGGTCGTTTCCGTCCTGGAGGACATGTGATCTCTCGTCGCGTTTTTGTCGCCCTGGTGGCTGCGGCGTTGGCTTTGCCGATCGCCAATCTGATCTTGATGGCGGCCGGCCAACTGCTCGCGACCATGCAGGACGCGGCCGGGGCCGCAGTTCTCGGACGACTCAGCCTGGCCGTCGGACTGATTTGGCTCGGCTCGCTGGTGGCCCTGGTGATTGTCCAGGCTCTCGATCGGCTCGGCCCACCCCCGGGGCCACCCGAGGGACCGCTCGAATAGGGCCGGCCGGAATCGAGATTCGCCCTGATACCGCGGTGCCGCTCGGCTACTTAGAATAGACCGTAGCGGTTGCGCTGGCACGCTGACGTTCGCTCCAAGCCAGAGTGGGTTGGCCAGGGCTGCCCCGCAGGGCGTCGATTTTCGTCGCGCAGCGCCGGACTTTGCTTTTGTCGCGCCGAGTGCGGGGCTTTGCCCGCTCTCCTAGAGGCTGCCAATCTCGATGCCGGTCCGCTTTTACTGCCCCATTTGCCAGCAGTTGCTGAGCGTTGCCAGTCGCAAGGTTGGCAGCATGGTGACTTGCCCTAAGTGCCAGTTTTCGATTCTGGTGCCGGAGGATCGGCCGGCGCGCGACGGACTCGCCTCCACAGGCAAGGCCGGCAAGTGGGCCCAAGCCGCCCCAGCGACGACCCGAAGGCAAATCCCCCGCGACCAACCCCCGCGAAGCCACGTCCCCCAAGACAAAATCCCATCAGGCCGGGGCTCACCACATCCAGCACCCCGAAGACAAGTCGCCCCAAGCCAAATCGCCAGAGCCGACTGCTTCTGCGCTGTGGCTTTCGGACAGCATCGTGTTCGACGACATCCCGGCGGTCCTCGGCTCGGCGCCGGTGATCCAGCCGGCCCCAGACACGCCGCCGGCCCGCGAACCGATCGGCGACCGTCACTTCGTGGCCGTCTCGCGGCGGATGTTGCAACTGCAAGCCGTGATCATCCTGCTGGTCAGTCTGGCGGCCCTGGCCGCGGGATACTACATCGGGCGGGTGCTGGTACGCAGCCGACCGCGAAAACGTCGCCCGATCCGGTCACCGTTCACGGACGAGTGTCCTACCAGGGCGAAGCGAATCAGCTCCTGCCAGACGCTCAGGCAGTCGTGATCGTTTTTCCGCAAGGAGCCGCCCCGGCCGACAAGATTCCGGTCGCCGGCCTGCGCTGCGACGATCCGCCTTTGTCCGAGGGCAACAATGCACTCCGGGCCGTCGAGTCGAGCGACGGCAGCTACCGGCGTGCCGACGACCAGGGTCAGTTCGAATTGAGTCTTCCGCCGGGCGCCTACAAGGTGCTGATCATCTCCAAGCATGTCCAGCGGCCGGCGGGCTCCAGCCCAATCCCCAGGACATAGCCGCCGCTCAACGGATACTTTCAGTCGGCGCCGACCTGATCGGGCCTTATCGGTACGAATACTCGGATGCCGCCAGCTGCCCGACGAAGCTGCCGCTGGAATTTACCTGGAGCAAGTAACCGACCTGTCGATCGCCGCGCCGGCTCGCCGCTCGGCTAGCAGTCTGTTGAATACTTCAACAGGCTGTTAGCCTGGCTTGCGGAATTCCGAGCGATAGACCGGCAGGGCGTGGAATCGCATGCGGCGCTCGAAATGGGTGCGATAGTCCAGATCGTGCTCGGCCGGCTGCTCCGCGACCGAAAGCGGACCGACCAGCCGGGTGCAGGCGGCGATCAAGCTCAGCGTCGCCTGGAAATACTCTTCGACGTCGGTCCAGAAATGCAGTCGGCCGGCCGGCTGCAGCGTTCGCTCGACGTCGTGCAAGAAGGCTTCGTTCATCACCCGGCGTTTCTTGTGCCGGGCTTTCCACCACGGATCGGGAAAATAGACGTGAACCGCCGCCAACGATGCAGCGGGAATTTGCAGAGCGGAACAGTCTCCGAGCGCGTCACCGTGGATCAGTCTGGCGTTCGGCAGCGCTCGCTTGGCCAATCGTGGCGGCGGCGAATCGGGCGTACTTGCGGCCGATTTCGATGCCCAGAAAGTCCTGGTTTCCGGTCGCCGCCGCGGCCGCGGCCAGAAACAAGCCCTTGCCGCTGCCAACTTCGATCTCCAGCGGCGCTTCGCGGCGAAAAGCGCGGCGGAACTGACGGGGGAGGGCAGTTCGGCCGGAAGCTTCAGATGGCCGGACAGATCGAGGTTCGGATCGATCCGGCGCAAAGCGCGGCGGCCCATGGCAGTCCAGGAAGTTTGCGGTCGGTCAGGCGGTATTCGCCTGGTCAATCAGCGCGTCGATCGGCAGCGGAATGCCCTTGATCTGGCCGTCGACGACCACGGAATTGTTCACGACGCCCTGGAAATTGCAGACGATGATCGCGCCCTTGCGAACCCGCAGTTGTTTGCAAATGACGTAAAACCGGTTGCCGGGGCGAACCGTGTCGCGGAACCGCACTTCCTCCATGCCGCCGAAGCCCACCATCTTGGCGCCGCCCAGCAAATCATATCGCTGAGTGAAGTAGCTGCACATCTGGGCGGCGGCCTCGCACATGATCACGCCGGGCATCAGCGCCAGAGCCGGGAAAGTGGCCGCGAACCCAAAATTCGCGGTCCGTGATGTCCTTGTACCCGACGCAGATCTCGCTCCACCGGATCTTCGTAGATGATCGCCGAAAGCTGCTCCATCTCGAAGCGCTGCGGGTTATAGCGCCGAATCGTCTCGATGTCCGCCACCACGTGGTTCAGATCGATTGCCGACAAATCGATGAGGAGGTCTTTACCAGGCACGCCGATCGCTCTTTTGCTAAATGAACTTACCCGAGGCAATACGCTGATGGGCGTTCGAAGAACCGACGGCCCGGCGGCCTGGTCACCCACGGACCCCGGCTTGTTCCCGAAATCACTCGCGGACGCACGAGCAAGAAAAAACCGCGTCGCCGGGGCCGCGCTTAGGTGCGGCAGGTCCTTGCGCTTCAGCCTCCGGGCCTTGCTGTTCGCCGGTCGTCGGCCGTGGTTGGCCTTCTTCAGAACACGATGCGGTTTAGCCATCGAAGACTCCTTAACTGGGTCGCTTTGAGCTCGCTGGTAAACCCATAAACTACCATTTGCCCCCCCCGCTGTGAAGCTGGCTAGGGGCGGTTCGTTTGTTCCACCAGACGGGCCAGCAGAGTGCCGGCAGCCCCCGAATCGATTGCCTCTGCAGCCAGTCGGGCCGCATCCAGCGGCCTGGCCGCTTTGCCCGCAGTCCACAGGGCCGCAGCCGCGTTCAGCACGACGATGTCGCGCCGGGGGCCGCGACGGCCGGCTAGGATCTCGTGAATCGCCGCCGCGCTCTCTTGGGGGCCCGGCACTTGCAACGCGTCCAAGCGCGCGGCGGCAGACCGAAATTCCTCGGGTGTCCAACGAAACTCTCGAGTCGCCAACGCCCCACGACCTCCGTCACTTGGGTCGCTCCGGCCAGCGTCACCTCGTCCAACCCATCTTCGCCATGCACGACCAGTGCCCGCTCGACTCCCAGCAGGGCCAGGGCCTCTGCCAGCAACGGCCGCAGCTGCGAGCCTTGCCCACGCCCAGCAATTGGAATTGGGCCCGGGCCGGATTAGACAACGGACCGAGCAAATTGAACATCGTGGGCACGCCGAGTTGCTTGCGGACCGGCGCCACCTGCTTCATCGACTGGTGCAGCAGCGGCGCAAAGCAAAAACAGATTCCCAACTCGTCGAGGCATCGCTCCACCTGCGGCGACTTCGGCCTCGATATTCACGCCCAGGGCCGCCAGCACGTCGGCCGAGCCGCTGCGGCTGGTGATGGCCCGATTGCCGTGCTTGGCGACCGGCACGCCGGCCGCCGCGGTCACCAGTGCCGCGGCCGTGCTGATGTTGAAAGTGCCCGAGCCGTCGCCGCCGGTGCCGCAAGTGTCGAGCACGCCGCTCGCGGCGGGTGCGAATCGGCGTCATGTGCTGCCGCAGTGGCGGCAGCCGCCCCGGCCACTTCGGCCACGGTTTCCCCTTTGGCCCGCAGCGAGGTGAGCAACAGCGCGATTTCGGCATCGGTGCAGCGGCCCTGCATGACCAGGTCGATCGTGGCCGACATTTCCTCGAACGTCAGGTCTTGCCCGGCCGCCAAACGGCCCAAGGTGGCATGAATCACGAGTTTTCCAATTCTCCCGCAACGATCCAGCGATTCGGCGGAGGCCTGCTGCCTGGATCTTCCACTATTTTGAGCCGTCGGCAAGACTACCGGCGACGGCAGCCGGGCTACATTTGCGATCTGCGCAAACCATAGCCTTGGCGGTCCAGCGGCCCCTTGCCGGCCCTTGGCACCCTTGTATCTGGTACCAGCCGCGCCTAAAATCCGGACTGCCGGCCTGCTCGCGAGAAGCGCCAAGGCAAAGGCTCGATACCGCATCGGCCGCCGCTACCCGCAATGCTTGCTGCTTCCGTTTTTGCTTGGATGCCGGTGCATGATAACCAAGAAGGTCATTTTGGATGTTGACCCCGGCATTGACGATGCAGTTGCCCTGACTTTGGCGCTATTCGACCCGCAATTGGAGGTCGTCGCCGTCACCGCAACCGGCGGCAATGTGTCGCCGGATCAGGCGACTCGCAACGTGCAGGCCATCATCGAGCAGCTCGATCCGCCGCGCTGGCCCCGGATCGGCCTGGCTTCGATTCCCGACGACGGGCTGCCCGCCAATCGAGCGCATATCTTCGGCGCCGACGGGCTGGGGAACAGCAATTTTGCCATCGCCGAGCTGCATCATCGCCATCCGGCCGAAAAGGTATTGTGCGACGAGATCCACGCGGTGCCCGAAGAAATCACGCTGATCGCCCTGGGCCCGCTGACCAACATCTGCCGCGCCTTCCAGCGCGATCCCAAACTGCAATCGTTGGTTGGACAGATGGTGATCCAGGGCGGTACGATCGGCGGCCCAGGAGACATCACGCCGGCTGCCGAGTTCAACATTTATTCGCGACCCGGCCGCCGCCCGAATGGTGTTTCGCGCGCCGACCACCAAAACCCTCGTGCCGCTCGACGTCACGCGGCAGGTGGTGTTCACCTACGACCTGCTCGACCAGTTGCCCGACGAGACCAGCCGCGCCGGCCGATTCTTGCGCAAGCTGCTGCCTTTCCTGTTCCGATCGCACCGCCAGGCACTGGGGGTCGAAGGCATCCAGTTGCCCGACGTCGTGGCGCTGATGGCGGCCGTACACCCTGAATTGTTCGAGATCGAAATGACGGCCGGCGACGTCGAGACGAGCGGAGAACTGACCAAGGGGGCCACAGTTTTCGACCGCCGGCGAATCCCCGAGTGGCGCCGCAACATGGCCCTGGCCACCAGTCTGGATGCCGCGGCCGTGGCCGATTGCATCCTGCGCGGGCTGAGCGCGGCCGGCGCCGCATCGAAAGACGCATAAGCCCGGACGACAAAATCCGCCGGATCGCAATGCCAGCCGCACGAAGCGAGTCGAGCGGTCTAATCCTTCTTGACCGTGCGGCGTGCTGGGCGCCGTGCCCACTTTGACCGGAATCGTCAGGGTCTTGCGGTCGCGAAACAAGATGATCGGCACTTCTTTGCCCGGCTCGGTCATTCCGACCAGATTGATCAGATGGCTGTCGTTGTCGACTCGGACTCCATCGAATTGCAACACGATGTCGTCGACGTGCAATTTGGCCGCTTCGGCGGGCGAACCTGGTTTGACCTGCGTGATTCGTGCGCCTGCGGCGCCGCAAGTCCCACGCTGGTGGCTTTGGCCGGCCCGAAGTTGGCGTCCAAGCCCACGCCCAGGTAGGCGCGAATCACGGCGCCGCGTTCCACGAGCTGCCGGGCGACAATTTTCACCATGTTGATCGGAATCGTGAATCCGATGCCCTCGTTGCCGCCCGAGCTGCTGGCAATCGCGGTATTCATGCCGATCACTTCGCCGCGCAGATTAACAGCGGGCCGCCGCTGTTGCCGGGATTGATCGCCGCGTCGGTTTGCATGAAGTCCTGGAAATGCACTTCATCACCCAGTTCGAGGTCGCGCCGGCCCTTGGCGCTGATGATGCCGAAGGTCACCGAATGGCTCAAACCGAACGGACTGCCCACGGCCAACACGAAATCGCCGATTTCGGTCTCGTCGCTGTTGCCCAAGCGAGAGACGACGAGCGACGGAGCGCTGACCGACATCACGGCGATGTCGGTGTCGGGATCGGTCCAAACCTTGAGCGGATTGAGCACTCGTCCGTCGGCCAGCCGGATGCGAATGTCGCGTAGCGCCGCTTGCTTGATGACATGGCGATTGGTGATGACATATTGATGGCCGCTCAGGGCGATGATGAACCCGGAACCAGCTTCCTCGATCTGGCTGCGGCGGCCGTACTTGAGGCTGGATTGGTCGGTCTTTTCGGCCTCGATATGCACCACCGTCGGACTGACCAGCTTGACTACTTTCTTCAACACATTGCTTTGCTTTTCCAGCCCGGCCACGTCGTGGACCAAGGCTTCGAACTGGCTCTCGCGCGTGGCCGACGACGCTTCGTCATCCCCCTCCTCTTCCTGAGCGACCGCAGCTCCGCCGGCGCCCAGCAGCCACCAGGCCACGATCAGGGCCAGAAGGCACAGACGTCGGATTGCGGTTCGAGCTCGATCTGCGTGCGGCCGAAAATGCAAACGGCTGCCGGGCTGACGGCGGCGGCAAAGTTGCTGGTCGAACGGGAACCGACGGCTGCTTGCGAAGCGGGCAAACGATCATCCAATCACTCCTCACCAACGCGGACGGCACGGAACGAAAGCTTCTATCGGTTCACGATAGAGCGGCGGCGGGGAATTGGCAACGGGGGTGCCACAGACAGCCGAAGCTCCGGCCCCCTCCCTGCAACTCCGCATCTCCGGCAAAAAGGGGCCGCGCTGGCCCGACGCACCCGGACCATGGATGGCCGCCGTTTATCTGCCCGCGGGCAAAAAGGGGCAGCCGTGTGCGCGGCACTTTGAGACTGCAAAACGCAAAATGCACCGGCAAAACCCTAATCGACCACGAAGGCCAGGGGGTATGCCCGTGCATTTGCTGCCAGCAATTGGTGCGGAGCTGTTCTCTGATCAGGAAACGTCGATCTCGATGTCGTTCAGCGAGACTTCACCGTCGCCGCCATTGTCAAGCAGCCGGCCCCAATCCGCGTCGCCGCTGCCGCTAGAGCCGTGTCGCTCGGCCTCGCGCTGGCATTCGATGCACAAGGTGGCATAGGGCAGGGCGTTGAGCCGAGCCATCGGGATAGTGCCCCCACAGCTTTCGCAGACGCCGAAGTGCCCCTGACGCATGCGCTCCAGAGCGTTTTCGATGCTGGCAAGCTCGCGGCTTTCGACCTCGGCCAATTGGGAACTGATTTCGTCTTGTGCCGAATCCAGGGCCGCATCGACGACGTCGCCGGCCGTTTGAGCCCGCAATTCCTTGAGCAGGCTCAAGTCACCTGCCAGGGCGGTCCGCAGGGCGTCGCGACGCTTGATCAGGATCTGGCGCATGCTCAGGATTGCATCTTTGCGTGCCATGTACGCTACCTCGCTGTTCGGTCGTGGCCGAGCGGTTCGGCCGGGTTCAGCCCGCGACCGAACCTGGACAAGAAGTGAAGAGAACTAAGGATGTTTCCGCCGCAGTTGTTACGCTTAAGTGCTTAGGTGCTGTCAATTCGCAGCCAAACTATAGTACGCACCCGGTCTCGAGGGGTCGCAAAATGTGAGGATTTTGCGAGCCTTTCCCCCGAGCCTTGGTCGGTCGTCGTAAGCCTTTCAGCGGTATGCAATTAAAACATACGCGTTGCCGCCCGCGAACATCGCGGCGCACCCCATCGGAGGCTTGTCGCGATCGCTGGGCTGGACACTTACTCGGTGTCCAGTAGGCGCTCTTTCGTTTCTGTCCCCAGCGGCTCAAACTTCGCTATCGGATAATCGTCAAAACCGGCACAGATATGCAGTTCATTTTGGGAAAGCGGCAGAATCGGCCGCAGATTCTTGGGAAACCCGTGTTCCGAACGCTTGGCCCTCCTTTGACACCAGGCAAGGCCTAACGTACATCTCCTCAGGGTTTTCCGGTAAGTCGGCCTGCGCATTCTTCTCGCAGGTGCTGTCGGTTTGCCACATGCCAGGTGAGAAAATACGCAATGGTCGGTTTAGCAAACGCCACGTCCGTGTTAGGGCTTCCCAAAGGCGAATTGAGCTTGCGAATTCGCGGTTCTTCGCGGGCAGGCCAGACGATCACTTTGACCGGCGGCAAGTGTACTGTCGGCTCGGCGCCTTCCTGCACGCTACGCCTGCGGGCGCACGGCGTGCGTCCGTTGCACTGCCTGATCCTGCGCGGCGAGCACGGCATGGTGGCCCGCTCGTGGTCGGTCGATACCCGGCTCAACGGACGCTTGTTCGAAGATGCCCGTCTGGTGGCCGGCGACCGTTTGAGCTTCGGCCCCATTGAAGTCGAAGTGGTCGGTCCGGGCGGACGGTCCGTCAACGCGGGCGATCCGGCGGGGGCGTCTCGGCCGCCGGGAACGTGCGCGTCCCATAAACGGCCCGCGCCGCAGATGCGCGAGCGGGCGAAACGGCTGATCGCCGAAGTCCGCAAATTGCGCCAGCGGCTGTCGCAAGTGCTGGCCGCCTCGACGCGCAACACGCAAGCCGAAGAGGCGCTCTGCGCTCAACTGGCCACACTCGAAAGCGAGTGCTCGGCGGAGGCCGCAACGCGGGCACAATGGTTGGCCGAGCGCGGCGAAAGCCTGGCCGACTACCAACGGCGCGAAGCCGAATTGGCCGCCTCTCAGGAACAACTCGATTCGCAACGCCTCGAGTTGCAGGCCGAGCGACAGCGGCTCGACGCAGAGCGCGGTGCGCTGGCACAACAAGAAAACGATTGGCAATCGGCCCGTGCCGACGACGAATTGTCGCTCCGGCAAGAGCTGGACCGCTTCCAGTCGCTCGAAGCCGACCTTGCCGAGCGTCAAGCCGCATTGGCAACCAGTCTGGCGCAACTCGAGGCAGACCGGCAGTGCCACGAAGCCGAGAGCCAGGCGATCTGCGCCGCGGACCAGCAACGTCAGCAGGATCTGGACAAGCGCGAAAGTGAACTGGCCGACCGCCTGGCCGAACTCGACAAGCAGCATCAGGCCGACGAAGCCCAACGCCGCAGAGCCCTGCGCCAACTCGAAGGCCGCCAGGCGGAACTCGACCAACTGGGGCCGAACTCGACGAACGCAGCCAGGCCGCTGAGCAATTCAATATCGAGTTGCACGATCGCCGGACGGAACTCGACCAGGCCCAACGGCAGCTCGCTCTCGACCGTCAGGAGTTGGCCGCCGGACAAGCCGAGATTGATCGTCGGCGGCATGAAATCGAGCGACTCGAACGGCAACTCGAAGCACGCCACAGCGAGCACGATCGCGGCCATGCCGAACTGGCCGCCGGCCGCGTCGAGCTCGAGGAGGCTCAAGCCGACCACTTGAACGCCGCGGAGCAGCTCGCCGGGCGGCACGCCGACCTCGAAGCCCGGCAAGTTGCAGTCGAAGCCAGGCACGCCGAATTCGAAGCCTGGATGACCGAACTCGACGGCCGCCAGGCAATTCTCGACGACCAGCAAGCCACGCTCGCTGTGGCGCAAGCTGCCAGTCAGCAGCAACTGGGCGAACTCGAAGCCCGCGAAGCCCAGTGCCTGGAGCTGGCACGCCGGCTGGAATTCGAACGCATTGCCCTCGAAGTCGCACAAAATGCCCTGACCGCCGCCCGAGAGCAAGTGGAATCCGCCCAGGAAGCCCGGACACGCGAATTGTCCGAACGCGAAGCCGCACTCCTGGCCCGGATCGTCGCTCTTGACGAGGCGGCCCAGTCCACCGAGCACTCGCAAACGGCAACCCTGGCGCAGCAGGCTGCCCTCGACCGGCTGCGTGCCGAGTTGGAAACTGAGCGACGCCGGCTGGCTGAGGATCGCGGGCGGTGGGAGATCGAAGTCGCCAGCGAGCAGCAGCGCCGGCAAGAACTGGCCGATCAGCTCACCGCAGACCGCGGACAGATCGACGCCGAACGCGGCGTCTGGCAACAGGAGCAGGAAACGGCACGGCTGACCTGGCAACAGCAGTCGGAAGAGTTGGCCCAGCGCGTGCGCCAGCTCGACGAACAAGCCGGACAAGCCGCCGACGAACAAGCGGCCTGGCAACGGCGGTCGGACGAACTCGAGCAACTGCGCTGCGCCAGCTCGACGAACAAGCCCTGCAAGCCGCCGACGAACAAGCGGCCTGGCAACGGCGGTCGGACGAACTCGACCAGCGCGTGCGCCAGCTCGACGAACAAGCCGGACAAGCCGCCGACGAACAAGCGGCCTGGCAATTGCGGTCGGACGAACTCGACCACGGCGCTGCGCCAGCTCGACGAACAAGCCCGGCAAGCTGCCGACGAACAAGCGGCCTGGCAATTGCGGTCGGACGAACTCGACCAGCGCGTGCGCCAGCTCGACGAACAAGCCCGGCAAGCTGCCGACGAACAAGCAGCCTGGCAACGGCGGTCGGACGAACTCGACCAGCGCGTGCGCCAGTTCGACGAACAAGCCCGGCAAGCCGCCGACGAACAAGCAGCCTGGCAACGGCGGTCGGACGAACTCGACCAGCGCGTGCGCCAGTTCGACGAACAAGCCCGGCAAGCCGCCGACGAACAAGCGGCCTGGCAACTGCGGTCGGACGAACTCGACCAGCGCGCGCGCCAGCTCGACGAACAAGCCCGACAAACCGCCGACGAACAAGCAGCCTGGCAACGGGAGCGCGACGAAGCGCAGGCCGCCTGGGAGCAGCAAGCGGCCAAACTGGCCGCGGACCAAGCCGCCTTGGAAACGGCCGGACGGCAGCTCGACCAGGAGCGCCAAGCCGTGGCCGCGCAAGCCATCGCCGCGCAAGTTGCCGCGGCGAGCCAAGCCGCCGAATCGTTGAGCCAGGCGTCCGAGAACTCAGGGCCAGAGTCGTCCGACCTGGCCGCCCGTATGGCAGAACTCGCCAGCCGCTGGGCCGAATTGGAGCAGGCTCGCGCCGGTCTGGCGGCCGAGCAGCAGACATGGGCTGCAAAGCAGTCCGCGGCCAACGACGAGCATGCCGCACGGACCGAGCAACTCAATGAGCGGTTGAGCCAGGTCGAAGCGGAGCAAGAGCGTCTGGCGCCGAACGTCAGGCCTGGCAGACGGAGCGCCAGTCATGGGACGACGACCGCCAGAGTATTGCCATCCGGTCGGAACAATTGCGCGACGAGCTGCGCGGGACCGTGGACAATTGATCGCCGACCAGGAAAGACTGCTCGAAGAGCACGCCGCTTTCACGGCCGAGCGCGAGGCCTTTTTGTCGCAACGAAATGCGGCGGCGGAATTCGCCAGCCGGACGGATGGTGTCGCACCGGGCGATGAGCCGACTGGTGAAATCGGCACAGCCGAATTCGGCGATCCGGAATCCGCGGCGGCCGGGATGCAGGCTTTCGATTCGAGCGACGAGTCACCGGCAACCGACGAGGAGGACGTATTCGCCCGGCTGCGAAACTTGACGCTGCTGAAAGAATCAACGGCCGAGGCCGAACCGCCAAGGCCGCAAGAGCCCCCGCCCCGAGAGGAGCCCGCCGTGGAGCCCCCGCGGCGAACCAGCCGCGCGGAACCCGCGCAAGCCCCTGCGGACGAGGAAGAATCGATCGAAGCCTACATGGCCCGGCTGCTTAATCGGATGCGCGGTGGCGTGGACGAGCCCGCGGCGCCGGTCGCTTCCCGCCCGGCACCCGCGCCGACCGCCGAGGTCGCCGCTCTGCAACCCCCCGCCACCGAGGAAGAACCGGCAAACGTGCCGACGAGCGACGATGCGGCGCCGGAAGAGCCTCTGACCATGGTCCCTCGTGGCGCCGCTGCGCCGGCCTGCGACATGGCGGCGATGCGGGCTTTGGCCAATCTGAGCGTCCATTCCGCCTTGACCACGCACCGCAAGAGCCACCGCCGTCGCAAAGTGCTGGGCAAGTGGTTCCTGGCGGGCATGGCCGCTGTCTTGAGTGGCCTGCTGACCTTCCAAGTCGTCGAAGGCGACGAGGTGAGCTGGTACGCCACCGCGATCGGCTGGTGTCTGACCGCTGGCTGCGCGGCGGTCGCCGCGATGATGTCGCGGCAGCTGCTTCGCGAAGGTAAGACCACGCCCACCAAGACCGGCAACGACGCGACAAAAGCCGGCTAATAACCGCGCGCCGCGCAAATGTCGGCGAAGTCGCGCAAGTGGTAATCGATGCCGACGTAGTCGAGCACCTTGCACAGCCCGCGCAGTGCAACGCCCATTCCGTCGGGCCCGCTGGCGCCGCCGAACTGGCCACCGGCCTTCAAATGCGGTTCAAGGTCCAGGAACACGCCGGGAATGCCCCGCCGTCGCAGCTTCTGATCGAGCTTCGGCAGCATGCCGCGGAAGTCTTTCAGGATCGCCTCGTGGGCGCTGTTCCCCAGATCGGCGGGCACGAAATGCTTGAGCTGGTCTTCGGCCACGTGGGCCGTGCGTTCGACCGGCGCCGGATGACGATAATCCTTGATGTGCATCCAGCCCAGCCCGGGTTTCATGGCCTGGTACTGTTCGAATACCTCGGCCGGGCTGAACCCCTGCGAAATGACGTTGGCCGCGTCGAAGACCAGCACCATGGCCGGCTCGTTGACTTGCCGATGGATCTCGGCCAGAAGCTGGCCGGTGTGGCCGACCAGGTTGGCCTCGATCTCGACGCCGAATGTCAAATCAGACCGCAGGCAAGTCTCGGCAATCTGACCCAACTGATCGACCACTTGCGGCAGAAACTGCCGCGGGTCGCTGCCGCGGGGCGGATAAAAAGAGAATCCGCGAATCAGCTTGGTCTCGAAGGCATGAGCCAGATCGCAGGCCTTTTTGACGTCCTTCTCCAGGTACTTCTTGAAGGCAACGTACGGATTCTTGGTGCCGTCGTCGACGTCCTGGAGTTTGACTTTGCCAATCGGCGAACCGATCGAAGTCACGTTCAACCCATACTCGTCTTCGAGGTGGCGAATCTGGGTGATCTCGGCCCGCGACAGCTTCATCACGTTCTTTACGCCGCCGCCGACGTCGACGAACCGCAGGCTGTAATACTGCAACCCGATCGCGGCGAATGCGGCGAATTGCTCGACGGCCGTCTTGTGGTGGGCCGCCTCGTCGGCAAAGCCGCTGAGCACCACCTGGGGATTTTCCGACATGCGTTTGTCTCCGCAGCGCCCTGGGCGCACTCGTCAAGGATCAAAGCGGCCATTGTGGAGGCCGGCTGTTGGGCTGGCAAGGGGCGCATCCTCTTATCCGCGTTCATCTGCGGTTACCTGGGACGCTCCATTTCGCGGGCCGCTCGGCTGTTGCGGTCGTCGCCTGCCGCCACTTTCATGGGATCGGGGGTTGGCCTGGCCGAACGGCATCGGCTAAGTTAGCCGGCATGGAATCGAAACCCGAAAAACAGGCGATGACATCCCCCCCCACGCACGCATTGCGGGCCGGCATGGTCGGGCTGGGAATGATTTTCGACGAAACCTATCGGCCCTTTTTCGAGGCGGCCCGCCGCCGCCCGCTGTTCGATCCGAAATTCGGCGTCTGCCAGGTCGAATTGGCCGCCGTCGCCAGCCGCACCGGCAGCCGGGCCGACGCTTATCGCCTGCGCACCGTTGGACGCATCGGGCCCTTTCAGAGCTTCAGCGAGCCCCGTAGCGTCGAGCAATTGTTGGCCGCCGGCGTCGACTTTGTCTGCGTGGCCACACCCGACAATCGGCACTTCGAAGCGGCCCGGGCCGTGCTGGCCGCCGGCAAGCACCTGCTGGTGGAAAAACCGTCGGTGCTGTCGCTGATCGAGCTCGACGAACTGCTGCGCTCTGGCGCCGCGAGAAACAAGTCCTGGCCAAAGTGGTTTACCACAAACTGCTAGACCCCGACCACAAAAAGCTGCGCACCCTGGTCGCCGACGGCGAGCTTGAACACGTGAACAACGGCTACTGCTCGCTCCTGGAGCCCAAGAGCATTTCCGGCGACCAGTTCGCCGAGTGGATTCGCGGCCGCAACCCCGGCACGTACGTGGCGGTGCACTACATCAAGCTGATCGACTTCACATTCGGCGGACGGCTCAAGAGCGTGCACTGTACGGGCCAGCGCGGCATCGTTGGGCCGGCCGAAGGCAACACCTGGGATTCCGTCCAACTGCGGTTGGTTTACCAGTTTGGCGACCGGCGCGAAGCGGCCTTCGACATCCACACCAGCTGGGTCACGCCCGACAATTTCCCCGGCTACGTCGAGCAGGAAGTGCAATTCCGCTTCGACAACGGCGTGTGGAACGGCCATAGCCGCAAGCGCGGGGTGGAATGCACGATCGAAGGCCGCACGCCGCTCGAGCGGAAGATCACGCTCAACAACCACTACAACGGTTCGTTTCTCGATCCCTGGAACGAGCGCAGCCAGCGCGGCTACGGAGTCGAGGCCATCAGCCGGTTCGCCGAGGAGGTCGCCGCCGTCGAATTCGGCGGTCCGGCATCCGACCGTTCCGCCCGGCTGGCAGCAGCGACCGCCCTGGCTTATAACGACCTGAGCGCCGACCGACAGACAGTGGCCGCGGTCCAGGCGATGGAAGCGATCTTGGCAAAGCACGCGGCCGGCACGCCCAACTGCCTGGTGGAAGTCAACGGCGAGGCGGGCGGACTGGTTCTCCGGTCGCCGGGCGCTAGCGTGCCGGAAGTGCTCTACGCCCCGCGAGTGTGAATGGCACAAGGAACCTATAGATGCAACGCCACACTGCGGCCAACAGCCAGGTCCCGATCGAACATGCGGGCGAGGCCGCTTCGAACGAGTTGCGGCGCCGGGCGGCGGCGATCGAGCCCGCGGCGCTGCGGACCTTCACGCCCAGCCTGGCGGTGATCGCCCGCAGCCAGGGGAGTTATCATTGGACGCCGGAAGGCCGCAAGCTGGCCGATTTCACATCCGGCGTGCTGGTGGCCAATCTCGGACACAATCCGGCCCGCTGGTGGCGCCGCGTGCTCGAGTATATGGGCCTGGCCCAAGTTGGAGCTGGCGACGGATTTTTTTCCGCCGCGCCGCTGACGGCCTACAACGCCCTGACTGAACTCGAGATCCTGGCCTCCGAGCGATTAGTGGCCTCGCTGCAAAGTCAGCCCGGCGGAGCGCGGATGCAGCAGGTGCTGTGGGCGGCCAGCGGCAGCGAAGCGATTCAAAAAGCACTCTGGGCCGCGCTCGACCGCCGGCCGGGGAGCGACGTGCTGTTGGCCACACGGCACGGTTTCCACGGCAAGAAAGGGCTGGCCGGCGCCGTCACGGGCAGCGAGACCGATGCCGATCGCGACCCGCGGGTTCGCTTCCTGCGGTTTCCCAAGGACGAGTGCGCGAGCGTGGCCCGGCGCCGCCAGCCGCTCGACCTGGCACCGTACGAAGCCGAACTATCGGGGATGTGGTCGGAACTGGGCTCGCGGATTTGCGCCTAGTGACCGAGCCCTACCTGGGTGGCGGCGGCTCGTATCATCCGCAGAAGGAATACCTGCAATTGCTCGAACGGTTTTGTCGGCAGCACGACATCGTGCTGATTCTCGACGAAGTGCAGGCCAACTTCGGCCGCACCGGCCAGATGTATGCCTTCACGCATTACGGCATCGAGCCCGACATCGTCGTGCTGGGCAAGGGCTTGGGCAACGGCGTGCCGGTCGACGCCGCGGTGGGCCGCGCCGATCTGCTGGCCCAGATGCATTATGGCGAAGCCTCCGATACCTGGAGCGCCGCCCCCTTGGGCTGTGCGGCCGTGCTGGCCACGCTCGACGAATTCGAGTCGACCGACGTGCTGGGCCACGCCCGGCGGCTGGCCGGCGTGCTCGAAACCGGCCTGACTCGGCTGGCCGAATTGGGTCCGGTGTTGCAAGTTCGCGGCGAAGGCGTCGTGTGGGGCGTCGAATGCGCTGCCCTGGGCAGCCATTCGGCCGACGAGGTCGCAGCGGCTGCCGTGGCAGCCTGCTATCGCGGCGACGCCCAGGGCCGGGCGATCCATCTGCTGGGGCCCTTGGCCGGCAAGGTGCTCCGCGTCAGCCCGCCACTGGTGATGCCGCTCGACGAGGCACAGGACTACCTGGACGCCATGTACGAAATTTTCCGCGACCTGGGCGATGAACTGCTGAGGTCTTGATGCCCCCGATCGACCCCCACGAGCTGATGCGGCTGGCAATCGCCCGGGCCCGCGAGGGAATCGCCCACGGCCAATCTCCCTTCGGCTGCGCGATCGCGATCGGCGACCGCGTCGTGGCGGCGGCCCATAACGTGGTCTGGGCGACCACCGACATTACGGCCCACGCCGAGATCGCCGCCCTGCGCGAGGCCGGCCGTGCCACCGGCCAGCTGCACCTGACCGGCGCCATCGTGGCCACCACCTGCGAACCCTGCCCGATGTGCATGTCGGGCCTGCACTGGGCCCGCGTCGACATCGTGCATTACGGAGCCACGATCGCCGATGCCACCGCGGCCGGCTTCAACGAGTTTCTCGTCCCGGCCGAAGAATTGGTGCGGATCGGCCGCAGCCCGGTACGGCTGGTGCGCGGACCGCTGGCTGCCGAGTGCCGGGCGTTGTTCGACGATTTTCTTCGGGCACCCGATCATCGGACCTATTGAAAGGGCAGGGGGCCGGTTCCCCTCTGGGGTAATCCCAATGCAGCGTCGATCGAAAGTTCTCGTCGCGACGAGCCGAGGCGGCAGCACGCTCCGCGCAATCGTCGTTATTTTTTCGCTTGCGATGGTGGGGTTTGCTGAGGCGGCCGAATACCGGAGCCAGAACTGGCATTATCGCCTGGAGGTACCAGAGGGCTGGACCGAGATCGGCGCAGACAACTTGGCGGAACTAAACGCGGAGGCCGCTGCGCGCCTTCCGGAACAGCATATTCAATACGAGACAGGTTTCTCGCAAGATTCACCTTCACCGGACGCCGTAAACGGCGCCTACGTGCTTATCCAGATCAAACCCGGCGCAACCAAAGGACTTTCGTACGACGCTTTAGAGAGCTCGCTGGTATCCGAAAAAGGCGCGGTCAAGAGGATTGAATCGCGCATGCTAGACGTCCTCAAGGAGGCAAAAGTCGGCGAGTTCGCCGTCGACCGAGAGAAAGCCGTCTTTGTCACGCGAATGCAAATGAAGTACGACTACGGCAATGTCTCCGCCCTTTCGACCGGCCATCTTGGCGCCCATGCTATCGTATGGGTACACGGGTATTCACCGGAGGCAGAATTCGACAGAGTCGCGCCCATCTATGCCGCCATGAACGATTCCTTCGCGTTCGATGAAGGCGAAGGGTTCATCCCGGCGCCGTCGCGGGCTGAAACGCTTGCCCAATCCATCGGAATGCTGATCGGAATCGTTGTCGGTGCTGCGCTCGGTTACTTTGCGCTCGTCCGCGTACGGAAGTGGCGAGCCGCTGGCTAGCCACGGTGCGCGCCGGTCGGAAACGAGCGGCGCTCGGCTGGCCCCGCTCTACGTAGTCGCCTCGAAGCGTGCGCGGACGGTGGTGGTGATGCCGCCCCGGGCGGTAAAGGCCGCCACGAGCGTCATTTGTCGCGGACGGACGACGGCCACCAGATCGTCCAGAATCCGATTCGTGACGTGCTCGTAGAAAATGCCCTCGTTGCGAAATTGCTGCAAGTACAGCTTCAGGCTCTTGAGCTCCACGCACTTGCGGTCCGGCACGTACGAGAGCGTCAGCACGCCGAAGTCGGGTTGACCCGTCTTGGGACAGACCGAGGTAAACTCGGGGCAGACGATCTCGATGTTGTAGTCGCGGCCGGGAAACTGATTGTCGAACGTTTCCAGCGTTTCCCGAAACTCGCCGCTCATAGCCCAGGCTCCTTTTCACAAAACTTTGATTGTGCCATGATGCGGGTATCCCGCCTAGCGGTGTAAATGAAAACACCAAGCCGGTGGAGCGCTGCGCCGGCAAGTGCTTCGCGACTTGCCTCGGTTTTCGAGTTTTCCGCGATCGGTTTTCGGCGCGGACGCATTTGGCGATTGTCGCAGGAATCAAACGCACAGGGCTCGTTCCACAGGCGACTCATCCACGACCCATTGGCCCCCCGAACCCCTGACCCTTTCGTGCCATGTCTCGCCCCGCCGTCATCCTGCTC
Organism: uncultured Planctomycetia bacterium; assembly: GCA_963699445.1. Lineage (GTDB taxonomy): Bacteria > Planctomycetota > Planctomycetia > Pirellulales > PALSA-1355 > CAWCAX01. The sequence goes on along the minus strand of CAVOTX010000001.1, from coordinate 65,717 downwards.
TCCGGAGGCCTCGACTCGGCCACCACGGTCGCCATTGCCCAGCGCGAGGGCTTCGAACTTTTCGCGCTCAGCTTCGATTACGGCCAGCGGCACCGCTTCGAGCTGGAGGCCAGCCGCCGCGTGGCCGCGGCGCTCGGCGTCCGGCGGCACGTGACAATGACGATCGACCTGGCCCAATTTGGCGCAAGCGCGCTGACCGGCGACTTTGCCGTGCCCAAGGACCGCAGCGAGGCCGCGATGGGAGCCGGGATTCCGGTCACGTATGTCCCGGCCCGCAACACCGTGTTTCTGTCGCTGGCATTGGCCTTTGCCGAAGTCATCGGCGCGGCCGACATCTTCCTGGGCGTGAATGCCGTCGATTACAGCGGCTATCCGGACTGCCGGCCCGAATTCGTCGCGGCCTTCGAGCGTCTGGCCAACCTGGCCACCAAAGCGGCCGTCGAAGGCAAGCTGGAGCTGTGCGTCCACGCGCCCCTCATCCGCATGACGAAGGCTCAGATCATTCGCCGCGGCGTCGAACTGGGTGTCGACTACAGCCTCACACATAGCTGCTACGACCCCGATTCGGCCGGCCGGCCTTGCGGGCACTGCGACGCCTGCCTGCTGCGGCGCAAGGGCTTTGCCGAAGCCGGCCTGACCGACCCCGCGGTGTACGCCTCATGAGGGTCGCAGAAATCTACCGATCGCTGCAAGGCGAGGGCCAATTGACCGGCACGCCCAGCGCGTTCGTGCGCACCAGCGGCTGCAACTTGCGCTGTCGCTTCTGCGACACGCCCTATGCCAGTTGGCAGCCCGAGGGAGACGACCTGAGCGTGGACGCGATCCTGGAGCAGCTCGCGGCGATCGACACGGCGCACGTCGTGCTGACCGGCGGCGAGCCGATGCTGCTGGCCGAACTGATCCCGTTGTGCTCCGGACTGCGAGCCCTGGACCGGCACATCACGATCGAAACGGCCGGAACGCTGTACCTGCCCGTCGAATGCGATTTGATGTCGATTAGCCCCAAGCTATCCAATTCGACTCCGACGGCCGCAGCGGCCGGCCCCTGGGCGGCGCGGCATGAAACGGCCCGCTATGCGCCGGCAGTCGTTCGCCGGCTGGTGACTCGGTATGAGTATCAAATCAAGTTCGTGATCGACACGCCGGCCGATTGCCTGGAGGTGGCAGACTTTCTGGCAGCGTTTCCTCAGATCGACCGCGGACGTGTGCTGCTAATGCCACAGGGGATCGCAGCCGATGCCTTATCGCGCACGGCCGAGTGGCTCGTGCCTTACTGCCAGACCCAGGGCCTGCAATTCTGCCCGCGGCGGCAGATCGAATGGTTCGGGCTCGCACGCGGCACGTGATTGCCCCCATCCGGCCGAACACGTGCGGGCGACCCCTGGCGGGCAGACACGACCGGCGGCCACCGCGGCCTTGCCGGGCGCCTAGCTCGCATGATCGATATAGCAAATCCGCTTGTTGATATCCGTGTTGACGGAATGATAGGCCGTGAACAAGTTGCCCGCATCGAATAGCGTTTCGCGCATGTTCTCGACGTCGTCGTGGCCGATGGCGTTGGTGAAGATCGGCAGCAGGTATTCCATGCCGATGCGCGAGGGCTGCATCTGGTGCGGGTCGTAAAACGAAGGGTGCATGAAGCGGGGATGGATGTGGCCCCAGCGATCGCGAAAGCTATGCCCGTTGAAGCTATCGACGTGAAAGCCGCGTTTTTCGCTCCATTGCAGCGTCGAGACGCAATTGTTCTGCCCGTGCAGCAGCATGTCGACCGCCTGGCCCCCCAACTGCGCGGCATAGAATCGATCGAACAACAAGGGCCGGCCGCCGCGCTGGGTGTGCCCCAATTTTCGCGTGAAGATCGCTTCCTTGGCCGAATCGTTGCGGCGCGAAGTGCGGAAGTATTCGTCGCCGATCCCGTCGATGAGAATCTGCCGCAGCGCCTCGGAAGCCCCGGTCAGGACCAGGTTGCCGGCCGGATCGGTCGAACGCTCGGCGGCTCCCAGTTCCTCGCCAGCCTCGTCGACGATCCCCTCGCCGCAAACAATGACCACGTTCTTTTGCAGCTCGTAGATCTCTTTGACCCGCTGGACGAGCAGCTCGGCGTTGAGCGGGTGCTCGGGCACGAGCACGATGTCGGGTTGGCCGTAGGCGCTGCCCAGGCGCAATATAGCCGGCATGACGGCCCATCACTTCGATGATGGCGATTCGCCGATGGCTTTCGGCGGTGGTCCGCACGCGCTGCACGCCGCCAGCCGACACGAAAACGGCCGTGGCGTAGCCGGGCGTGGCGTAGTTGATCATCTGCTGCAAGTCGAACTTGGTCCGAGCGGCCGCCCGTTTATAGCGGTAGCCGTGCCGCGTTCTCGGCCGGCTCGCGTTTCCATTCGTCGACCTCGTTCAGGTAATTGAGCCCCAAATCGTTATCGATCGTCTTGGGTGCGAGCACCGTGGGCAGCCGATCGCAAATCGGCTGCAGGCCATTGAGCGTGCCGTCGCCGCCGATGCAGATCAAGCCCTCGATTTTCAAGTGCGCCAAGCGGCCGGCGATTTCATCGAGCGCCTTTCTTGTCGTTGGCGTCGACGTAGTCGCGTGACGCGCCCAGTACGGTGCCCCCCTTGGTCGGGTCGAGCTCCGGAATGGCGCTGAACAGCGGATTCAGGTGAACGTGCGGAACGCGCGGATTGAACAGGCTGTTGAAGCCCTTGATGAGCCCGAAAATCTCGATCCGCAATTGGTTGGCCCGCATGACGGCTCCGTGAATCGTCGCGTTTAGCGCCGGAGTGTCACCGCCTGCGGTCAAGATGCCGATGCGTTTCATAATTCGATCAAAACCTGGAGGCGCAATTCAAAATCAACCAGGCGAGCCGGGGGAACGTCGCGCTCGGCGACGCAGCCACCATCGTTGTACGATAAGAGGGCAGTCGCCGCCAAGGAGCCAGGCAACCAAAAGTGCGTCGACATGCGGTCATCCGCGCGGGGCGGGCAAAATGCGGCACATCGAGGAAAACTCGCTTCCTACAGCAAATTCCGCACCAAGCGGCGGCCACGACTCGTCAGTCTGTAACCGACAGAGACCGCCCATTGGCGGCCGAACCCAGCGACAACAGGAAGGGAACCGCCACCGTGGCCCACTCGTCCGGCGACGGATACTCGGCCGCACCGGCTCCAAAGGCACTTTGCAACATCTCGGTGTTGATGATGCCTGGGTTCAACGGCACGGCGGCCATGCCGGACGGCAGCTCTTGCGCCAGGGCCTTGGTCAAGCCTTCGACGGCAAACTTCGTGGCACAGTAGGGAGCCACCTCGGCCGCCGTCGACCGGCCCCAGCCGGAGCTGAAATTCACGATCACGCCCCGCCCGCGCTCGACCATCGCCGGCACAAAATGCCGGATCGAATTGGCCACCCCTTTGATATTCACGTCGACGACCCTGTCAAACTCGTCGGCCGGCAATTCCCACAATGGAGCATTGGCGTTGATCGAGCGCCGCATTGTTGATGAGCAGGTCCGGCACCCCGTCGGCCAGCACTGCCAGGGCCCACTGTCGAACTTGATCGTCGTCGGCTACGTCGACCGCATCGAACCGATGAGGCGCCGGCCAGCGCTGGCGAAGCGGCACAAGAGCAGCGGCCGAGCGGGCACAGCCGCAGACCACGTGGCCCAGCTCGATAAAGCCCGCAGCCATCGCCAGGCCCAGGCCGCGGCTGGCGCCGGTCAGAACAATGCGTCTCGGACTTGTCGCACTCACGCAAGACGCCTCGTTGGCCTCGGACGCGTCGGCGGGCGCTCGCTTGCCCGACGGCTTCGACATTATGTCGCTTGCCGCGGCTGATTCAACAGCCCGAACAGCATGGCCAGATTGACCGGCTTGACCAAATGCTCATCGAAGCCGGCGGCAAACGCGTCCACCCGATCCTGAACGTCCGATCGGCCGGTCACGGCCACCAGGTGGACACTCTGGGCCAGGGGACCTGAGCGCAGGCGGCGGGCCACTGCGTAGCCGTCCATGTCCGGCAGCCCGATGTCGACCAGCGCCACGTCGGGGCGGCAACTTTCGATCAGCTCGATTCCCTCCCGGGCACTGCTCGCCACACGCACTTCGTGGCCGCAGAAGGCCATCAACTCGCGCAGCAGTCCCCGCAAGTCATCGCTGTCTTCAACGAGCACGATTCGCCGCGTGACGGGCGGCGGATCGGCGGCATGCACTTTATCGGAACGGTTCTCGAACATGACTTGGAGTCTCCCCGATTCATTCAGCTTTCGTCCAGGTTTGCCCATCCGCCGATCAAGCCGTGTATTGGAATCCTAGAGCCCTGGGCCGGGGCGGACTAGGGGGCGACCTGTGGCTCCGGCACTCCGGCGCCGCAAACCAGCAAAAACCGACGAGTTTTCCCTATCCGGGGGAGATGATGCGCCAAGCCCCGCCGCGCGCGACTGCTTGGCAACTGGGCGCGGCGAGCGGTCAACCGCCCGCGTCGGCCGATGCTGGGTATCGCTACCGTCGTGCCGCGGACTACGTCGCCCGATCGATCGCGGCCGTGGCTGCGTCCGACAAGTCGCCACCGGCGCCGCCAAGAACCCGGCGATAAACGTCCAGCGTGGACAGTGCTGCCCTCTCGGCGGAAAACCAGCGTCGCGCAGCCTCCTGGCCATTGGCCCCCAAAGTGCGCCGCAGGTTGCCGTCCAACAGCAATTCGCCCAGCACTTCGACCAGGTGGCCGACGTCGCCCGGTCGCACTAGCCGCCCGGCATCGGCGCCAGCCAACAATTCCGGAAAAGCCCCGTGGTCCGGCTGCACGACGGGCAAGCCGCTGGCCCAGGCTTCAAGCACGAACAGCCCTTTCGGCTCGTGATACACGGTGGGAACCGAGAGCAGATCGATGCTGCCCAAGAAGTCGAGCTTCTCCCGTCGCTCGACGGCGCCGGCGTAGTGAAAACGGTCGGCCAGACCGGCGCGGGTCAGCTTGTCGACTTGCTGGCGAAAATAAGGCTCGTCGCGCGCTCCCAGCCAGCCGGCGGCGTGCAGCCGCACGGTCTCCAGGCCCGGCGCGACTGCAAATTGCACAAACGCATCGACCAGCAGGTGAAAGCCTTTCTCCGGGCAGATCCGCGCCAGGTAGCCGATCGTCAGCGGCCGCTGGCTGAGATCCGAGGCGGGCGGAGCCGGATAGTCGTCGAGGTTCAGTCCCAACGGCACGACGTGAAATTTCTGCCGATCCAAGCCGAGATAATCGGACATGAAGTCGGCGTAGAACCGACTGAACACGATAAACCCGTCGACCTGGGCAGCCACCCGGCGAATCTCGGCCAGGGCCTGCTGTTTGTAAGGCGGCGTCAATTCTTCCAGGAACAGATCGTCGCCTTGCAGCGTGACGACGATCGGCACTTTGAGATGCTGCTTCAGCTCGGGCACGCAACCGCCGATCAGGATGTTGCTCAAGTTGACCAGATCGGGATGCACGTGCCCATCGACCCATTCGACCAACCGAAAGACTTCCTTGCGCAGATGGCCATGCTCGCCCTTGAGGACTTGAACCGCCAGTTCGCCGAGCTCCTGGGCGGCAACTTTGATGCGGCCCGACGCCAGGCGATTGAGGATCCAGGGGCGATCGAGCCAGCGATCGAGAAAGCCGGGCAGGTAGCGGAACAGGGGGATCTTCTGCTGCAAATAGACATTGATGCCGCCGAAGAATACCTGGTCGATGCTGACGTCCGTCTCGTCGGTGCGAATGGGCGTATAGAGCGGCACCAACGTGACGTCGCAGCCCAAGCGCGTCAGCGCCGCGGCCAGCGTGTTGTCGCGCATGCAACTGCCGCAAAACATGCCGCCGCCCCCCGCGGTCAGATAGGCGACTTTCGGCAGGGGCTGGGTCATGGCAATTGACGGGCGTGCGAAGGGCGGAAGCGCAGCAAACCGACCAGGGCCACAATCGACAAACCGATCAAGGTGGCCCAGCGCATGGCGCCCGAGGCGAACACGACGCCGGCTTGAAAAATCATGAAGGCGAAAAAGGCGTGAACGAACCAGCGGAGCCGCACCGGGCGGCGACTATATCGGTCCAACCCGGTCCACCAATATATTACATCGGCGCCCCACAGCAGTGTAAACGCGTAGTTGATCCAGATGCCGCCCGTCCAGAACCAGCCGGTCATCTCCCAGGTGCGGAAACCGGTGTGAAAGGCGGCCTCGGCGTGGCTCCAATGATGGTACGTCTCGAATGCCACCGCGACGTGTACCAGGTAGCTCAGGAAAGCCAAGGTCCAGAAGATTCGGGCTGCCATCAGTAAGCGGCGATCTTGGCCGGCAAGCAGAAGCGTGACCCAAGTGAGACCTACCAGGGAGAGCGCAACGGCAATCGTCGCCCTAGTCACACCGCTGGCCCGCGGGACCGCAATCGTGTAGATCATGGTGCTGCCCGGCCAATGAACCTGGCTGGGACCACCCGTCGCCAGCCAAGCGGCGGCTACGGCGAAGGCGCGTATCGCCAATAACGCGGAGAAAAGTGTGAATTGCGGGCGCGGCATGCCGCCATCTTACCGCAGGCTGAGGCCGCCGCATTGAGCGCTGCGCTGACAATGCGGCTCGACCGGCGTTCGTTGACCGCCAGCTATGGACTCGTGATCTCCCCTTCGCCGTCCCGAACCTCTAAGCACTTCCTCCTATCCGGCGCGCAAGCACTCCTCGACGCGGCGAATCGCATCCTCCACCTGGCAGCGGCGGCCGTGCAGGTCGAGCGAGCCGCCGTCGGCAACCCAGTTCTCGATTTTCTTCTGGGCCGAGATCACGGTGCTGTGGCTGCGGCGGCCGAAGAAATGCCCGATCTCGCTCAGGGCCGCGCGGGTGTGTTTGCGGGCCAGCCACATGGCCAGCATGCGCGGGTAGGTCACTGTCTTGGCCTTGCGATTCGATTGCAGACTCTCGGCCTCCAATCCGAATACGTCGCAGATCGCCTTGTCGATGTCGGACAAACGCACCGCTCGGCCGCTGGTGTGGATCAGATCGGCCAGCGCCTCTTCAGCCATCGACAGGGTGATCGGCTTGCCGTGCGCCATGCTCGTGGCTTGCAATCGTTTGAGGGCGCCGGCCAGCTCGCGGGCTTGCGTCGTCAGATGCGTGGCGACGAACGACAACACTTCTTCGGGAACGTGCAGCTCCAGCCGCGCCGCCAATTGCCGCACGATCCCCAAGCGTGTGCCGTACTCGGGCGGCTCGAAGCGGCAAACGGCCGCGCCGGCGAGCCGGGCGCCGATTTCCGGGCCCAGCGACTTGAGGCCGCCGGAGAGCGGTCGGCCGCCAGCACGAGCTGCTTGCCGGCGCCCTAGGATCGTGTCGATCGTGTGCAGCAGTTCCACCAGCGTGGCCCGCTTGCCGGCGAAAAACTGGATGTCGTCGAGAATCAACAGCTCGACATTGCGGTACTTGCGGCGGAAGCTGGGCAAGCCGGCACCGTGCAGCGCCTCGAGAAAATAGCTGGTGAACTGCTCGGACGAAAGATAGATCGAGGTGGCTTGGCGGTGCGATTTCTTGAACGCCGACCAGATTCCTTCCAACAAATGGGTCTTGCCCACCCCGTGCGGTCCGTAAAACAGCAGCGGCGAGACCGTGCTGTGCCGCTCGACGGCCAATTGCGCGGTCGTGAATGCCAGGCGATTGCTGTCGCCGACGATAAAGGCATCCAGACTGGCAAAACGCCGGCGAAAGGCCGGCTCGCCGGCCGGCTGAGCCGCCGCGGCCGCCCGGGGTGCCGGGGTTTCGCCGCGCGTCGGGCGGTGCGGGGTCGCCGCGGCCGCCTCGTCGATGCGGAATTCGAGCGCCAGCGACTGACCGAGCACTTCGACGCACGATTGTTCGAGGTCTTGGCGGAAATGCGTCCGCAGCCAATCCTGATAAAACCGGTTCGGCACGCCGACGGTCAATGTTCCGCCGCGCACCGCCAAGTGCGTGCTGGGGCCGAACCAGACCTCGTAACGGTCTTTGCCTACCCGGTCGGCGAGCCGTGCTCGCAGGGCCGATACGATTTCCCTATCGTCGTTGGTCACTTCCTGACCGCCCCCTGCGCACTCCGAGCGCCAAATCCCACCATCTCGATGTTCGTTGGATAACCGTCGGCTGCGCGCGCCGGTCTGCGCTCCAAGAAGTGGACGCTCGTTAACTGTAACGGTGATATAAACCGTCCGTTGCTCGTGTCACCATGAGAGGCCGATTTTACGTCTGCTAGCACGACTGTCAAAGGTCTCGGTTCCGACTCGGCCGGAGCCCGGCGCGGCAACCGCCCTTTGCGCTGCGATTTTCTCGGCAAACAGCCATCCCTACGGCGCCCGAGAAGTCGAAAAAAATTTCTGTCCCGAGGCGCGGCGCGTGGACAAATTGTTTGCTCGACGTGAGGCCGCTCATCGTCGTCTAGTCCGCCGCGCGACTCAAGCCATTGCCTTCCAACAAGATGCACCGGCACCCAACCGCCGCCGGAGAATCCTGATTGACAAACGGCGAGGAACGTGGTTTGGCTTGCCCGCAGCAGCTTGCCAGTGCCGTACAACGCGCAGCGGCAGCCGGCACTCAGATCGATCGCTTTTCGCCGCAGAACGCGCGTCTTTGGCGTCGTTCTGCGTCACGCGAGCAAATTGGGTATGACGCTTCACGAGCCTAGAATTCGCAGCATTACCGTGCGGCGATCCCAGGCCGAAAAGCCGGCCGCGGCATACGTGGCGATGGCCGGCGCATTGGTCGCGTCGACTGCCAAAAGTAGCCGGCCCACCCGCGCACGCCGAGCCAGCCACTGGGCCTGACGTATGGTTGCCACGCCCCAGCCGCGGCCGCGCGCCTCGGGAACCAGGCCCACGTAAGCCACTTCCCATTGTCTTTGCGGGGCGTGTTCAGCCAGCAGCAGACAGCCGACGTCGCTTCCTGCATGGCGAATAATGAACCAACGGCTGGGGTCGAAGGTGCCGGTCGCGCGATAGCCGGCGATGACGTCGGTCATTTGCCGGACGCCGGTTAGCCGCGGGCAATCCTGCGAGCCGACGTAGGTTCGTTCAATAACGCGGGAAAGGCGGTCTTGCTGCTGATCGCTGTACGGCTCGAAATCCAACCCGGCCGCGGGCGGACCGTCCGGAAAGGCTCGCAGCTGGCTGGCCATGTAGAGCAAATCGGCAAAATGCTCGAATCCGGCCGATCGCAGCAGATCAAATTCCTGGCCGTAATCGGCCGTGAGCAGAGCCTGCACGAGCCGGACTTGCCGCTGATCCAGCAACTCGAGCAGCGATCGCAGCAAATCGGCCGCCGTCTCGGCGGGCTCGGACGGCGTCACATGCGGGTGAGCCATGAACGCCGACCGCCCCGGTTGCAATTGCGCCAAATCGCTCCAACTACCTGGCTTCCGCGGCACGCCCGGAGTAACCCGTCCAGTACCGCCGCTTTGGTCTGGGCTTCGGCAAGCAGTCGGGCGATTTGCGTATCGCGCTCGGCGCGGGCCAAGTGAACCCAGGCCAGGTCGAGTGCCGCCTGGCGCTCGGCAACTTTCGGCGGCCCGACTTCGAGTGGGGTGACCGTTGGATTCATTCGGACTCTCGAAAAACTCGCTCCGGGAGCAAAACCGGGCTACCGGGAGCACAATGGCCGCCCGGGCAACTATAATAAAGCCCGGCCCCGCAATTCTCCCATACCGCCCCGAATAGAAAACCCCGAATAGAAAATCCCGATGAACCGCTTCAGCACTCTCCTGTTTTCGGCGGCCGCCGTGCTGGCGGCCGGTAACGCAATGGGGCAGCCCGCGCTCGATCGCGTGGAAGAACAGCTCCGCCGCCAGTCGCAGGCCGTAGCGTCCGGACAGTCCGGTGGCGGGGCAACCGCCGCCGGCAAACAGCCAGGCTACCTAGGCCTGGTTGCCGACGATCGCGAGGACCGCGGCCGCGGCGCCCGCCTGGTGGAGGTTTTTGCGGGCGGGCCCGCAGCAAAGGCAGGACTGAAAGTCGGCGACTTGATTACCGCAGTCAACGATCAACCGGTGCGCGACTTGGATGCGATGCAACGGCTGCTTGAGCTGCGTCCGCCGGGAGCCGTAGTGATGATTCAGATCACCCGGGACGGCGCCGATCGCGCGGTTCCCGTCACTCTCGGAGAGCGTCCGCCGGCGGATAAGCGCAAGCTGCCGCAATTCGGCAAGCAACCCGACGAGCTGCCGCCGCCGACAACCGGGCAATCGGTCGTTGCCGCTCCGACGGACAGCCTGGTCCTTCGTCCTGGCCGGCCGCTGCTCGGCATCCGCACGCTGTCGATCACGGCCGAATCGCAACAGCAATTCAACTTGCCCGACATTGCCGGGCTGGTGAGCTTCGTCGGTCCCGGCTCGCCGGCCGAGAAGGCCGGCGTACCGCTCGGCGCCGCGATCGTCGCCGTCGACGGGCAGCCGGTAGACAGCCCGCAGAGTCTGGCCGACATCATTCGCCAATCGAAGGTCGGAGGCACGGTCGACCTGACCTGCCTGATTCGCGGACAAGAAGTTCACAAGCGGGTGGTATTGACCGCGGCCGCCCAGCAAACGGAGATCCGCAACAAGCCGTTGACGGCTGGCGGACCGGCGCCGGTCGATGGTGCGGCTGCGCCGCCGCCGGGTTTCGTCCCCCAACAGGCGCCGGGCTGGGGCCCGCGCTATCGCCGGCGAGCGACGATGCGCGGATCGAAGCCCTTGAACGGCGCGTGGCCGAATTGGAAGCGCGGCTGGAGAAGCTCGAGTCGCAACCGGCCGACAAGTAATCGACGGGCAAGCGAGGGGCATGCTCTTGCGGGCGCCGGCTAGGGGCGTTTGATCGCCATTTCGATCTCATATCGCTTATTCGGATCGTTGGCGCGCAGTACGCGTGCCGGGCGGATCAGTAATTCGCTGTGAGATTTTCCCCAACTCTTGCGCTGGTAAAAAGCCAGCCCCGGATCGCTGACGATCACGCGCTTGAGCTCGAAGTTGGCGCTGACGATCGTGATCAGCGGACGCGGATCCCCGCTGGTGCCGTGAAAGATGATCCGGTCGAGCTGCTGTTTCTTGTTGAAGTAATAGGTCAGCGATCCGGCCAGGTCGCTCTCACCCGTGCCCGTCACCAAGGGCACGCGGTAGCCGTGCAGATCGAGTTCCGAAAGCCCGGCGGACACGCGCGGCCAGTGCGCGATGATCCAGGGAACCGTGATATCGAATCGCAATACTTCGGCCAACGTGTGCGGCGGCAGCTCCGACTGCGACGACCGCTCGGTCGAGTTCTTGGCGGGCGACGAACTGCCGCCGGTCGACCATTGCGACATCGGCGCGTGCCGGCCGGAGTCGGCGGAAGCCAGCCTGGTATCGGCTGCCGCGGCCATCGTGGTCGTCGCGGCCGCGCCGGATGCGGCAGACGAAGAATATGCTGACGTGTCGGGCGGAGACGTTGACGTGTTCGAAGCGGGCCCGGAATAGCTCGAAGAGGGTGACGAGGACGCGGTCGTTGCCGGCGCAGCGGCCGGCGACGTCGATTCGTAACTGCTCGTGGGCCGCTGGGAGACATTCTGCGAACTGCTCTCGGCGTCGCGAGCCGGCTGTCCACTTTCCATCGCCTTCGACGCCTGCTGCCCAAACTCGGTCGAGGACAGGTAAGGCAAGCCCACCGAGCCGGCGAGCATCAGGATCAGCATCGTGTGACGGTTTAGTGACACTCTGGTCTCCTTCGCGGACCTGACTCTCGCCGCCGCTCCCGATCGGGACGCTGGATCGCGACACCGCACCGGGACACGGTGCGGTGGTTTGTCAGATCCCGTCCGCGCCAAGCGGGCCTCGTCGCTATTCATCGGCAGGCTTTGGGCGGCCATTCACCGCTGGGAGGCCGGGCGGCCCGCCAATCTCGTCAAGGGGACGCCAACTTGCGGCTTATGCCGAGAACGCCTGGACCGCAGCGGGGTCGAGAACGGCCCGCCGCCGCGGCCACGTCCGAAAACACCGGACGAAGGATTCGCCCACCCTGGCCGGCGCCAGGCCGCGCAGCCGACAGAATCCAACAACTTACGCCGACCAGGTACGGCCAAACGCCACGATTAGGGTCAGCACGATCCAGACGGCCAGTCCCAGCCAGAAGGGCCACCAGCGGACTCCGGGCGGCGAGGCGGCCTCGAATCGGCCGGACGCCACCGGCCGCTGGCCCGACAGCGGAGCGGAGCCCTGGCGGGCGGCCGAGGGTTCCGGCGCGATCGACTCCAACAGTGCGGCTGCGTATTCACGCAGGCTCTGGCCCGGGCTGGTCCGCTCGTCGAGCGAAATGCCCAGCGCGTTGAGCATGTGCTCCGCCTTCTCGGGCGAGTACTTGCGCCGTAGTTGCTTGAAATACGCCCGGAACTGTCCCGTTCGGGCGGCGCTGGCCAGGTCGGGCCAGCGCCGAACCAGGTGTTGCGGGTTGTGCAGCAAGATCCGCTGCCGGCAGCCGGCCGAGATCTCGTCCCAGTCAAGTTCCAGCGCCGTGACTCCGACCAGCACCAGCAGCTTGTCGCGAACCAGCGGTTGACCGCGGCGCTCGCTGGCTTGGGCCAAGTGCAGATAGGTCAACAGCAGCGGTTCGAACTGCGGCATGAGCGTTGTGCGTCCGTGGCGGGCGTTGTTCCGGCGCGACGCCAAGTATAGCATGGCGCAGCGTGTGGCAACGACGACCAATGCAGCACAGGCCCGCGAAACCAAATGTCTCATCCCGTATCCTTGCCTGACGATACCGCGGCGCCGACAGCGCTCTCCGAATACGAGTGGCTCGTCAGCGATCGGGCGGAACCTTTCCTGACGAGCATCGCCGCGGAACCGGACCCGCTTGCAGCCGCCAGGCGACTGCGGGGAGAGTTGTCCGTCGAGCGAGTCCACCTGGTGCTCGAGGAAGTGCGGCTACGGGCTCGGGCGCGAAGGAAGTTCACGCTGGCGGATCGACTGTTCTTTACGCCAATCGGACTCGAACAGGCCACGGATGAGTGGATCGCCAGTTACAAAGCCGCTCGTTTCGACCCAGGGGAGCGGGTCGTCGATTTGTGCTCTGGCATCGGCGGCGATCTGATGGCCTTGGCGCGGCGCGGGCCGGCCCTGGGTGTGGACCGCGATCCGGTCGCTGCGCCTGCTTGGCCCAAACCAATTGTCTGCGATCGATGCGGAGCGCCGAGCGGTCGCAACCGCCGTGGGCAAGCGATGCGATCGCCGTCGAAACGGGCGACGCGGCCAGGCAATCACTCGAACCACAGGTGGCGTGGCATATCGATCCGGACCGCCGCTCGCAGGGCCGGCGGACGACACAAACCGAATTTCACGATCCGCCAGCCGCTACGATCGACCTGTTGTGCGGCGCGATCCGCGGACGGCGCCGTCAAGCTGGCTCCCGCCGCCGAATTGCCCGAAGCCTGGAGCCGGGAGGGCGAACTCGAGTGGATCAGCTTTGCCCGGGAGTGCCGGCAACTGGTCGTCTGGTTTGGCCGGTTGGCGATCGCCGCCGGCAGTCGCCGAGCAACGATCGTCGACCGGCAGACGGTGTCAGAGCGCAGCGTGATTGGCCGCGCCGAGAGCGAAACGCCGAGCGCGGCGCGGATCGGACGCTATGTATTCGAGCCAGACTCCGCCGTGTTGGCCGCTGATCTGGTGGGTGCCCTGGCGCAAGAATTGACACTGGCAGCCATTACGCCGGGGGCCGTCTATCTGACGGGCGATCGGCCGATTCGCGACCCGGCCGTGGCGACATTCGAAGTGCTCGACGTCGTGCCGTTCGACGTCAAGCGCCTGAAGAAAATACTCCGCGCCGGAGGCTTCGGCCGGCTGGAAGTCAAAAAGCGCGGCACAGGTCACGACCCGGCTGCCGTCGCACGGCAATTGAAAGTGCCGGGCGAGCATTCAGCCACTTTGCTGATTGCGCGGCTCGGAAAACCAGTCGTCGCGATCCTGGCTCGCCGAATGGATCGCGGTGGCAGCTAGCATTTCGCGGGAGCCGGGAACTTCATCCAGTGATGCAAAATCCGGCACGCCGCACGCGGGGACATTGCGTCTGGCAGGCCGCCTAGCGCCGCGGAGGCTGATTGAGCGGGGCGGGCGTCTTGGTGACGGCGGCCGGCGGACTCGCCGTCGCGGCGGCCTTCTTCGGTTTGGCGGCTACGGCAGTCGCAGGCAGGATCTCTTCCGTGAACCGCGTGAGGTAGTGCATGCTGCTAGCAGCGCCGCTGAAGCCGATCACTCGGCGGTCGGTATCCATTTGCTGCGAGACGACGCGGCCGCGGTCGATGTCGAACTTGAGCGAGCCGTTGGTCAGCCGCTGGACGAGCTGCGCTTCGATGGCCGGATCGTTCAGCGGAGCCAACACCTGCATATCGACTTGGATCGTGGCCAGACCATCAACGACCTTTTCCAGCGTGAACTGCTGCCGCGTGGCAACTTTCTTCGATGCGCCACCGTGCAAGATCACTTCGACGTCCAGCGGCACTGACCAGGTGTGACCCACGGCTACCGGCTTCGTCGGCAGCGGCATGGTGATGGGCGCGGTATTCGTGGTGGACTGCGGGTTCTTGTCTTCCCGCGAGAGCACTTTGCCGCGTCGGTCGATCGTCAGGACGGTCAGCGGGATTCCGACCGCTTTGGCCACGTCTTCATAGCCGGCCGGCACGGTGTCATCGGTGCGGCTGTTGTAGCGCACTTCCTGTCGGCCCTGCGACTTTTGCCACATATCGATGCTCTCGACCGAGTGGACCAGCGAGATCCGGTCAGCGGAAACGTCGGTGATTTTCCAGGCCTTGACAGAGATGGAGCGCGTCTCGGCGGTCTGATTCGTGCCTTGAATCGTGGTATCCACCGCGGCGCGATGGACAATTTCCCAGCGCACGACTTCGCCGGGCTGGAACTTATATTGCAGGTCGTAGGTGGGCGAATCCACCTTGGAATCGGGGGTTTTCTTGACCTTGGCGCTTGCGGTCTTGCCCGCCGCAGCCGCAGGCGACGAAAGCATTAACCAGGACAGCATCCACAACGACAGGGCCGCGAGTGAGCCGGCCCAGCGATGACAAGAGTCCAACATACTCGCATCCTTTCGAGCGTGGCAATCTTTTGCTGATCTGCCTTTTGCTGATCTGCGGCGCGCCGCTCGGCGCCGTGCAAGTCTACGATCCGTCGCTCAACCGCAACCGTCCGCCCCAGCCGAGCTTCTCGCGAAGCGTACGATAGTAACTGTGACCCGGCGCCGCTAGCAGTTTGAATTTTGCCTCCGCGCGCTGCACGCGGACCCGGTCATGCGGCTCGAGTTGGCCAATGACGACTCCGTCGATCACCAGCGACGTGCCTGCATGGGGCCGCGGCACAACGAGCTCGTACGCGCGGTCGGCCGCATCGATGACCGGCCGGTTGGTCAGCGTGTGCGGGCTGATCGGCGAAATGACGAACGCTTGCAAGTCCTGCCGCAGGATCGGCCCGCCAGCCGACAAACTGTGGGCGGTCGAACCGACGGGAGTGCTCAGGATCAGGCCGTCGCAACTATAGGTAGTTACGAGTTCCGAGTCAACGTAAAGATCGACGTCCAAGAGGGCGAACGGCGGACCGGCCAGGATGGCCACTTCGTTCAGGCCGAGGTGCTCCGAAACCGCTTTCCCGCCCCGCTGCCAGCGGCAATCGAACATCAGATGCTCGACGATCGGCAATCGGCCCGAGCAGATGTCTGGCAGCTCGGCCAGGAGCTCGTCCGGGGACACATCGGCCAGAAATCCAACCTTGCCAAGGTTCACCCCCAACACCGGACGCTGTCGCCGCCCCATCTGATGCGCGGCGCGCAAGATCGATCCGTCGCCGCCGAGCACCAGCGCCAGATCGAACTCGACGCCGGACAGATCCTGACTGGACCGCAGATCGAGCAACTCCGCGGCGGCGTGTCGAGCGACGTAGGGCAACAGCCGCCGGGCCTCGCGCATCATCTCGTCGCGTTCGCCGGAGACCAGCAGCACGATGCGCCGCGGCGCGGCGGGCATTGGATCGGTGGCAGGAATCTTGCTCATCGCGATTGATGATAGGCATCCCGGCGCGGCGGAGCAAGCACGGGAGTGCGACTAGCGCCGCGCGCGGCGTCGAGCGCGCCGAGTTCTTACCTCATCGCTACAGGCGGACCGATTTCGGGAATTCTGGCCGCGAACTGCCAGAAAATGCTGGTTGGAGCTATTCGCGCTTTTGCATAATCGCACGTCGGCGATCTCACGACGAGTCGCCTTTTTAGGTTCCACCCCACGACTGCGGCTTAGGATGAAAAAAGGTCTCGCATGTCCCATTTCTCTCACGCCACTTCGGCTCGACGGCCTTCATGGCCTGGTGGTCTCTCGACTGCCGCAACTCACTTCGCAGCTAAATCAAGACGTTTCTTCGGCGACCAACCGCGCCGCAGAGATGACCTCCATTGACGCCGAGCAATTGCGCAGCCGTCGGAGGTTTTCGGCCCTGCGGACCACATCCTGTTCGACGTGTCCGACGGCGACGCCCGGAAGCGAACTCTTTCGCGCTTCGCGTCGGATCAGTTGCTGCGGATCGATCTGCCGGTCGACGGCCGACCGCAGCCGGCATCGCTCAAGCGGTTGATCGCGGTGCTCGGCCTGGTGAAAGCCAAAGAAACCTTGCACGAGGACGATTGGGTCGTACTCGTGGCCGACGACTCCACGCTCGACCTCCGGCAGGCTTCCGAACTCTTGCAGCAGTTCGTTCACCTGCGACGATTCCTGCTCATCTGGTGCGGGGCCAAGACAAGCGACGCGGCCGGCGCCGATGCACCACCCGCGCCGGACGCGGTCGAAGGTCCGCGGCCAGGCCCCTTCGACCACGAAGGTTTGGTCGCGGTGCTGCGGCGATTGAAGGCCCAATCGGCCGCCGCCGTTTTGGATTTGCAACTGCATCAGGCATTCTTGAGTGGCGCTTTGACAAGCGGGGCCTTCGCGGGAACCGAAATTGCCAGCGCCCGCCTCGCAACGGCAGTCGCCGACTCGGCGCCGTCCGTCACGACCCTCGACTCTCGCTCCAGTGCAACGGCCGATGCCCTGCTGCAACTGGCCACGGACGATCGCCGAATCGTCGTCGTTGCGCTCGACACGCAACTCGCTTTGACGACGCTGGCCGTGCTCCACGCCGATCGCTATTTCGAGATCCCGATTGCCGATGCCGATGCGCTGGCCTGGTGCGCGGACTGGCGGCCGGCGGCTGCCGCCCCGTGATCTGTGCCAGCGACCGAGCGCTGGCACGCTGCTGGCCTGCGCTGGCCGAAGAGGTTTGCCGGCCGCAACATGCCGTCAAGCTTGTCGTGCTTTCGCCCGGCGACGCGGCCGCCGACGGTGAGGGAGCAGCCTGGGTCTCCTGCGACTGCTGCCGGATACGCCACTGCTCGTGCCACGCGATCGTAGCGACCTCGGCCCATTGCTCGAGTTCGCTGTGGCCTACGACGGTCCGGCGGCGATCTGGTGCAGTGAATCTGCGCCTGCCTCGCGAGCGGCGACCGCGTGCCGGCCGACGCGGATCGCCAGCACTGGCAATTCGGTCGCGCCGAAGTGATCGGTTCGGGCGTCGACGTGGCGCTGATCGGCTGGGGAGAAACCGCCGCCGCTGCCCGTGCGCGCGCGATTTTTTTGAACCGGTCCGGCATCCGGTCGACGATCATCAACGCCCGATTCCTTCAGCCGATCGACCGCGAGACGATCGTCGCGGCGGCGCACGGGCGCAAGCCTGCCTGGTGCTCGATGATCCGCGCCTGCACGCCGGCTTCGCAGCCGACGTGCTGGAATTGCTGGCGCAGTCAGGCGTGACGACACCGACGTCGGTTCAGCAGTTGGTTCGCCGGCACGGCGCGATCGACGTGCTCGACGCGCTGGATGAGCTGGCCCTGACGATCGTGGACCGCTGTCGTTGGTTGGCGGAGCCGTTGCGGCCCGAATTCCGCTTGCTGCCGACCACGGCTCAAGCAGAGGGTGCGGCCGGCGCCGCGGTAGTTGGCGGTTGGCTGCAATTGTTCGGCCAGGCGGCCGTGGACGTGGCGAGCGGCAAGATGCAGCCGGCAGGCTCGGCTCAATCGGCCGCACCGCTATCACCGGTATTGGCGGCAGGATCCGCCGGACTGGCCGAGTGCGACCTGGACGCCGAGCAGCGGTTGATCGGCGGTGTGGAGTTCAGCCCTGACCTGAACGGTTGGATACGGGAGTATGAGGTGGTGGGAAACCGCAACGTATATTTGTGGCGGTGGTGCCTGCACGGACTGCGCTTAACGACTTTGCCCTGTGTCGAGTCGGCGCTGCGAGCGAGCTTGTGCGAGACAAAACTTCTGGCGGTGATGCTGGGAGTGATGCTCGATGACATCGCCGACTTGGGTGGGAATCGGCAGTTGCTCAAACTGCTCAACGAAGTGGTCGCCGAAGACAAGACCGTCGATCTCTCTGCGTTCAACTCGCAAGAACAAGCGTACGGCCGGTTTACCGTGCGGCTGTCGAGCGCGACCTGGAGCCGATTACGACAATACCCTGGCTTCGAGCAGTTCGCCGAGCTGCTGATGTATGACCATCGGCAGATCGTCAATGCGATGGATTATTCCAGTCTGCTGAATCAGGACCTGGCGCTGGTCAACCTCGTCGAGCACGATGCGTATTCGCCTCACAATATGCAAATGATGAGTTTCGCAACGATGGATCTGATGGGTTCGCGCGGTTTCGATCGCCGCGAGTTGGGCCGGCTGTGCGCCGTGATTTGGCACGCACAGTCGATGGGTCGGATCGGCAACCTGCTCAGCACCTGGCAACGGGAAGTCAAAGTTCGCGACTTCACCAGCGGCGTCTTCGCCCGGGCGCTACAGCAGGGAGACCTGGAAGTCGACGATCTGGAATGTTCGCCGACCGACGCCATCGAGCAGGCAATTCAGCGTGGATCGCACGACGCGTACTTCATCGAGCGCCTGGCGCTTTCACCAACGGGCGATCGAAGCGATCGTGCCGAGGATCCGCAGCGTCGACCTGCGACCGCTCTTGGCCGGACTGAAGCGGCTGATTGCGATGGAATTAGGCAGCCGGGGATTGAAGTAAATCGCCATGAACGAGCGGGCGCTGAACAAACTGGGACAGCATTACATCCTTGCGGTGATGGTGCTGACTCGTTTCATCGGCTTTCTGGGGGGCGCACTGACGATTTACTATGTGAATCTCACCCTCCCCTCGCTACAGGCCACCAGCTCTTTCGTGGCACTGGCCGCGTGCGCCGTCGTCATGGCCGTGGCCACGACGCTGGCCCTGGGCCTGTTCGAAACGCGCGGCCTGCGCCCGTGTTGCGCAAGCTCGCCGCGCAAGAACCCATTGAGTTGCCCGACGCCCTGCTGCCGGCCGCGAGGCCGTCGAGTTCTGCGTCCGCTATCACCTGCATTCGGCCATCCTGGTGCCGCTGGTTACGACGATGCCGGTTTGCCTGGCCATGTGGCTGCTGGAAGGGGCACACGCCGACGTGCTGGTGCAGGTCTGCATCGGCACTTCGCTCGGCATTTCCACGTCGCTGCTGCTGACTTTCTTCGTCATCGAGCGCTGGATGCAGCCGGTCGTACACTACCTGCTCGAACGCGGAATTCCCATCGCCTACGACGAACTGCCGGTCAGCAACCTGCGATTGCGCATGAATCTGTCGTTCGGCATGATCATCGTGTTGACGGGAGTCATGATCGGAGCCTTGGCCAACCAACGGGGCATGGACATCATCGATCACCCCGAACAACAAGCCGAGACCGTCGCCAGCCTGCGACAGCACACCATGTACATCATGTTGTTCGCGGTCGGCGCCGGATTGCTCTTGTCGCGGATGTTGTCCGACTCGGTCGCCAGCCGCGTCCAGTTGATGCTGCAAGCGATGAAGCGCGTGCAACAAGGCAACCTCGCCGAACGCCTGCAGGCCAACGGCAACGACGAAATCGACATCCTGGCCCGGCAATTCAATGAAATGGTCGAGCAACTCGGCCGCAACGACAACACCATCCGCGATCTCAACGCCAACCTGGAACAAAAAGTCAATCGCCGGACCCGGCAGTTGTCGCGGAGCAAGAAGTCGTTGCAACGCTCGCTGGTGCGATTGCGGGAATACGACCGGCTGAAAACCGAATTCTTCTCGAATCTCAGCCACGAGTTGCGCACGCCGTTGACGATGATCCTGGCTCCGGTCGAACGGATTCTGGACCGGCACAAGACCACGCTGCCCGCGACCGTGTCGTCGATGTTGTCGACCGTGCGCATCAACGGCCAGCGGCTGCTGGAACTGATCAACCGGCTGCTCGATTTTTCCAAGCTCGAAGCCGGTCACATGAAACTCAACATGGGCCGGCTGGACATCAACGCGCTGGTGCAGGAACTCGTCGCGGCGGCCACTCCGCTTGCCGAAGAGCGCAATGTCCGGCTCGAGGTCGATTGCGATCCAGACCTGGTCCCGTTCGGCGCCGACGTGGAAAAGATCGACACCGTCATCAGCAACCTGTTCTCCAACGCGCTGAAGTTCACCCCGGCCGGCGGAACCGTGCGGCTGGAAACCTTTCACACCGCGGACCGCATCTGGTTCTCGGTGACCGACTCGGGCATCGGCATCGACGAGGCCCAGCACGCGCGCGTCTTCGAGCGTTTCGTGCAGGTCGACGGATCGTCGTCGCGCCAGTTTGCCGGCACCGGCCTGGGCTTGGCATTGGCCAAGGAACTGGTCGAATTGCACGGCGGACAGATCCACCTGCGGAGCGAACTGGGCCACGGCTCGCGATTCTGGTTCGATCTGCCACTGGCGGACATTCCGGAAGAATTCCGCCAGCCGGACGGCGGCAGGCTCGTCCGAATCGTCGCGCTGGCGCAAGGCCACCCGCTTCGCCGATTTGGAGATTTGCGACGAGCAGGCCGCCGCTGGCTTGGAGTCCAGCGGTCTGACCGGGGGCCGCCCGAGGGCCACGGTGCTGGTGGTCGACGACACGCCCGAGATGCGGGCCCTGATGGGCGAGATTCTGGGCGAAGAGCACAACGTGCTGTTTGCCCGCGACGGCGCAGAAGGGCTCGAAGTGGCCGCCCGCGAACATCCCGACTTGATCGTCTCGGACGTCATGATGCCCAAAATCGACGGCCAGGAGTTCTGCCGCCGGATCAAGGCCGACCCGCTGACAGCCCATGTGCCGTTCATCATGGTCACGGCCAAGGCCGGGCTGGACATGAAAATCGAAGGCCTGGATTGCGGAGCGGACGACTACCTGGCCAAACCGTTCGACCAGAAGGAGCTCCGGGCTCGCACCCGCTCCCTGCTCAAGCTGCGCGGTTTGCACGGCGATTTGGACAAGCAGAACCGCGCGTTGCACGCGGCCTATCAGGAGCTCAAGTCGCTCCAAGGGCAGTTGGTTCAATCGGAGAAAATGAGCTCGCTGGGCCAACTCGTCGCCGGACTGGCCCACGAAATCAACAACGCGATCAACGGCGTCTACAACGGAATCCAGCCACTGCTGGCGACCGCCCGCAAGCTCGAGTCCAACGTTGCGCCGCTGCTTGCCGGTTCAGCGGCCCCGGCCGGGAGCCCGGACTGCGCCGCGCGACCGAGCGCGACCAGATCGCCAAGTTGTTCAAGCGCATCTTCTCGCTGGCCGCGGTGATCGAGAACGGAGCCACCCGGACCGCGCGGATCGTCGGCGACTTGAAGACTTTCTCGCATCCCGACAACGAGAAATTCGCCGAGTTCGATCTCCATCGATCGCTCGACGTGTGCTTGAACCTGCTCTCCAATCAGATCAAGGACCGCATCACGGTCCGCCGGGAATACGGCGACCTGGGACACGTGTTCGGCCCCAGCGGGCAGCTCAACCAGGTATTCATGAACCTGCTCAAAATGCTCAGCAAGCCATACCCGGCGAAGGCGAAATCACCATCGCCACCAGCCAGGACGAGCAATGGGTGACCGTCAGCGTCCGCGATACCGGTACCGGCATCGCGGACGACATTCGGGGAAAGATCTTCGATCCGTTCTTCACGACCAAGGAACCGGGTGTCGGCACAGGACTGGGACTGTCACTCAGTTACGGGATCATCTCCAGCCTGGGCGGCACGATCGAATGCCAGAGCACGGTCGGGCAGAGGAACTGAATTCATCGTCAAATTCCTGCCATCTTACCGGTTGCGGCCGAACCATCCGGCACAACGTTCGAACACGCGCTTACGCGGCGCGTAGCAGCGAGAGGGGTTATGAAACGCGATGTGTTGTATGTCGATGACGAACCGGACAATCTGGTCGTCTTCGAGGCGACGTTCGAGGACTCGTTCAACATTTGGACGGCCACCAGCGGACAGCGAGGCGCTTGACCTGCTCGATTCCCGGCCTTTTCCGGTCGTCGTCGCCGACCAGCGGATGCCAGGCATGACCGGCTCCGAGCTGTTCGAGATCATGCGCCGCAGGCACCTGCACACGCGGCGGGTGATGCTCACCGGTTACGCCGACTCGCAGGCCATGATCGACGCCATCAACCAGGGCCACGTTTACTACTTTCTCAAGAAACCCTGGGAACGTCACGACGTGCAGTCGGTGCTGGTGCGGGCGATCGAGTCGTACGAACTCGAACTCTCGAACCTGACGCTGACCGACCGCCTGGTTTCGGTCGATCGCTGCGCGTCCTTGGGCCGGTCCGCCGCACGGATTGCGCACGAAATGGGCAATCAGCTCTGCATGTTGCCGCTGCTGGAATTGATCGAGGACCAATACGCCGACCACGAAGACCTGGTCCAAACGGCCGCTTTCGCCCGGCAAACCCACGAGCGGCTCGCGCAACTGATCAACGAGGTCAAGGCCTTCGTTCGCTGCGAACAAGACAGCTTGACGCTGTCGCCGGTTTCCCTGGCCGAGGTGCTGCACGAACTGTTGCAATTCATCCGCTTCGACCAAAGCTTGCCGGCGGCCAGGATTCGCGTGTGTGTGGAAAGCGAACCGGTGGTTCGCGGCAACAAGACCAAGTTGCAGCAGGTGCTGATCAACCTGCTCAAGAATGCGGCGCATGCCCTTGGCGATCGTGAAGACGGCCGCATCGAAGTGCGGCTCACCGCCGACAGCGGATCCGCCGTGCTGTCCGTCGAAGACAACGGTTGCGGCATGACTCCCGAAGTCGAAGAGCGGATCTGGGAGCCGTTCTTCACGACCAAGGGCCAGGACGGCACGGGCCTCGGGCTGGACATCAGCCGCTCGATGATTGCCCAGCATGGCGGCCAAATCGAATGCCGCACGGCGCCCGGCCTGGGATCGACCTTTATCATTCGCTTGCCGCTCCACGAGCAGAGCGGCGGGCTTTTTTCCGACAACGAATCCAATTTGATCGCGGCAACGTCGGCGCCCTGACCCATTGTCAGCGGCGGCGGGGTGCAGGATGCAAAGGCGACAAAATCATTTTCAGGAGTCCGACCAATGAAGATTCTGCTGGCTGGCCCGCGCGGCTTCTGCGCGGGGTAATCATGGCCATCGAAGCCCTGGAACGCGCGATCGAGCGGTTTGGCACGCCGCTGTACGTGTTTCACGAAATCGTGCATAATCGGCACGTCGTCGACCACTTTCGCGAGCAAGGCGTCGTCTTTGTCGACCACGCTGCACGAAGTCCCCCCCGGCAGCCACTTGATGTACAGCGCGCACGGCGTCGCGCCGGCGTTCACCACGAGGCCGGCAATCGCGACCTGCGGGTGATCGACGCGACCTGCCCGCTGGTGCGAAAGGTTCATTTGGAAGCCACCGCGCTTCGCTCGCGAAGGCTACACGATCGTTCTTGTCGGCCACCGCGATCACGACGAAGTGGTCGGCACGCTGGGCGAAGCCCCGGGGCAGATGCGGCTGGTCGAAACGGTGGAAGACGTCGATCGGCTCGAGATTGCCGATCCGGATAAAGTGGCCTACCTGACGCAGACCACGCTCAGCGTCGACGACGCGGAAGTCATACGTCACCCGCTTGCGGCAGCGATTTCCGCACGCGGTCGGCGTCGCCGAAGGAAGACATCTGCTACGCGACTCAGAATCGGCAGGAGGCTCTGAAATCGTTGCTCCCGGCGGCCGACATCGCCCTGGTCGTCGGCAGCCGCAATAGCTCGAACAGCACCCGGCTGCACGAAGTGGCGCGCACCGCGGGTCGCCGGGCTTACCTGATCGACAATGCCAGCGAAATCGATCCCGCCTGGTTTGTCGGCAGCGAGACGGTGGCGGTAACGGCGGGGGCCAGCGCGCCGGAAGACCTGGTAGCGGCCTGTGTCGACCGACTTCAGGCGTTGTTCGGGGCCACGGTCGAGCGGCGTTCCGTTCGGGAAGAATACGTCGAGTTTCCGTTGCCGATCGAGGTGCGATGACCCCGCGTCGCTGGCAAACGTGCCCGCTCGCACGGACTGTTTCCGACAATCTCCCAAGTTCTCCGTTAGCGGGCGACGAAGAAAGCCACATTACGCGCTGCTTTGCGCTCCCCCGCGTTCCCACCCCACGGGATAAACCCTAGCGACATCGACGGTCGCGCCGGTTGGTCCCTTCGGCACACCCCGCCAATGGATTGGCCCTATGCGTTCACGAACTGCGGTTCGCTGTAGCGTTGCGCTTGTGCTGGTGGCCGTGTTGACTCAGTCGGTCCGGGCCGATGGCCTGGTCCGCGACGGTTTCGGCGCCATTTCGATGGGCCGCGGCGGCACGAACCTGGGTTTCTCCGACAACGCCGCGATCATCAACGACAACCCGGGCGCCATGTCCAACGTGGCCGGCGACGGACTGTTCGACGCCAGCGCCGATACGCTGATCACCGATCTGCATTACAGTGACCCGCAGAACAGCGACGTTGCAGCCAAGACGCGACCGTTCGTCGCTCCGACTGTGGGATACATCCACAAGATCGACGACACCGATTGGACTTGGGGCTTGGGGGCCTTCGTGCCGGCAGGTTTCGGCGCCGACTACAACATGGTCAGTCAGTTCGCCGGAACGCAGCAATACAAGTCGATCGGCGGCCTGGGCAAGATATTGCCGGGTCTGTCGTATAAGGTCACCGACAAACTATCGATCGGCGGAACGTTCGGCCTGGCGTTCAGCGACGTTCAGATCACTTCGCCGTACGTGGTCCAGACGGGTCCATTTACCGGCGTGCCGACGCTGATCGGCCTGCACTCGTGGGGCGTGGCCCCGACCGGCGGCTTCGGTGCGCAATACCTCTACTCCGACAACACGGTCTTCGGCTTCAATTACATTGCGCCGACCACACTCAACCTGGCCGGCGCGGCGGGCGTTGATATCTTCGGCCTGGGGCCGAATCCCCTCTACAGCCACTTCGACGCAAACGTACACATCACCTGGCCCAGTTCCGTGTCCTTCGGCGTTCGTCACAACCTTTGCCCGCATCGAATCATCTCCGCCGAAGTGTTGTTCTACAGTTGGTCGGGAGCGTTCACGAATCTGCCGATCACGCTCACGAACCCTTCGAACCCGATCATCGGGGCCGTTGCGCCGAACGGAATAAAAGACTACTTCCCGCTGGGTTGGAACAACTCGGTATCGCTCCGCACGGGATACCAATGGATGCCCGACGACGTGAATATCTACCGGCTAGGCTATGTCTACCACGCCAGCCCGGTCCCCAACTCGACGCTCAATCCGCTGACCGACGGCGTGCTGGTCCACACCTTCACGGCCGGCTACAGCCGCAAGTTGCCGCGCTGCCAGTTCAACGTCGGTTATCAGTTCTCGTTCGCTCCCACTCGCGACGTAGGCGCTAGCCAGATCATCGGGCCCGGCGGCAGTCCGGGCGACTACGCCAACAGCCAATTCAAAGCCTCGATTCACTATCTCTCGATGGGCTTTCTGGTGCCGTTCTAACGGGCCGGCTCGAAATGCGCTCGCGAGCGTGTTGGAACCGCTGATTCGCGGTTCAAACAACTCGCAGTCAACGACTGCCGGTCCCGCCAGCGGATAGCTGCCGGCTTTTCTCTGCTCGCGAGAGATTGCTGTCTTAGGCGCGAACGAAAAATGACTTCCTCGCGCAACCCCTCTCCCTCCAGGGAGAGGGTAGGGTGAGGGTCTGCCAAAAGCCGAACTTGTTTTTCGTGCACTCCTTAGCTCACGCGGCGATGGCTGCCGGTGCGAGATCGCTCGACGCGGGCCGCCAGCCGGCGGCAGGCATTGGCAATGCCCGACGGATCGAGCCCCAGATCGGCCAATTGCTCGCTGCGCTCGGCATGTTCGATGAACCGATCGGGAACGCCCAAGCGGTCGACGTGCGCGGCCGAGATGCCGGCGTCGGAGGCGGCCTCGCAGCACGGCGCTGCCGAAGCCGCCCATCAGTGCCCCCTCTTCGACCGTCAGCACGAAGGCGCTGCTCTCGACGGCCCGCAGGATGGCGTCGGTATCGAGCGGCTTGACGAAGCGGGCGTTGATCACGCCGACGTCCAGGCCTTCGTCGCGCAGCAGGGCGGCGGCCTTGATGCAATTGCCCAGCAGCGTGCCGCAGGCCATGATCATGCCGTCGTCGCCCCAATCGACCACTTCGGCGCGGCCCACTTGGATAGGTGCCCGCTGGCCGTCGAGGTTTTCGGCCGTGGCTTTCGGATAACGGATCGACACGGGCCCGTCGTGCGCCAGCGCGAAATCGAGCATCGCCACCAGATCCCATTCGTCGCCGGGAGCCGTGACAACCATGTTGCGGAAACAATCGCATGTAGCCCAGGTCGAACACGCCGTGATGCGTGGGGCCGTCGGGGCCGACCAGTCCGGCCCGATCGAGCAGGAAGGTGACCGGCAGATTTTGCAGGGCCACTTCCTGGAAAATCTGGTCGAAGCTGCGTTGCAGGAACGTGCTGTAGATGTCGACGATCGGCCGCAAGCCGGCTTTGGCCTGTCCGGCGGCAAACGCCACGGTGTGCGATTCGCAAATGCCGGTGTCGAAAAAGCGGTCCGGGAAAGCGGCCCGCAGCGGTTCGAGTTTGTTTCCCTGGCACATCGCGGCGGTCATCACCGTGACCTGCGGGTTTTGCTGCATTTGCTCGTTGGATGGCCTCGCTGGCCACGTCGGTGTAGGCCCGCGACGAGCTCTTCTTGAAAGCCAGCACGACCGCTTCGTCATCGCAAGTGAAAGGCGCCGGCGTGTGGAAGTACACGGGGTCGGCGGCGGCCGGCTTGAAAGCCGTGCCCTTTTTCGGTCACCACGTGCAAGACAGCACGGGCCCGTCCAGGTCCTTGACCATGTGCAGATATTTGCAGAGCTGCGGAATGCTGTGGCCGTCGATCGGGCCGATGTAGCGGAAGCCCAGTTCCTCGAACAGCATGCCGCCGTGCAGTCCGGCCTTGATCGCCTCTTTGACCTGGGCCAGCAAGTCGCTCGGCCGGATCGCCGAACACCGGCACCCTGTTGAGGACCTTGAGCACTTCGCTTTTCAAGCCGGTGTAGAACGGGTTCGATCCGCAACCGGTCGAGGTACTCGGCCAGGCCGCCCACGCGCGGGCAGATCGACATTTGATTGTCGTTGAGCACGACGAGCAGCTTCTTGCGCAAGCCGCCGGCGTTGTTCATGGCCTCGAAGACGATGCCCGAGGGAAACGCCCCGTCGCCGATGACCGCCACGGAGTGGCGGTCTTCCTGGCCGGGAATCAAGTCGTCGCCGCTCTTCAGTCCCAGCGCGGTCGAGACGCTGCAGCCGGCATGACCGGTCATGAACAGGTCGTATTCGCTTTCGGCCGGATTGGGATAGCCCATCAGGCCGCCCTTGGTGCGGATGGTGCCGAACTCGTGATACCGGCCGGTGATCAGTTTGTGCGGATAGATTTGATGGCCGGTGTCCCAGATCAGCCGATCGCGGCTGAAGTCGAACGTGGTGTGCAGCGCCAGGCAGAGTTCGACGACGCCCAGGTTCGAGGCGAAATGCGCCGTGCGGTTGATGACCAGCTCGCACAGCACGTCGCGCATTTCGTCGGCCAGCTGTTCGAGCTGGTCCGGCGAGAGGCCGGCCAGGTCGCGCGGCGATTCGATCTTCGAGAGCAGTTGGTCCATTAGTGATTCCTTTCGAGAACATAACGGGCCAGCGCTTCCAGGCCGTCCGGCATGTGGAGCCAAGCGGCGATTGCCGCGCAGGCTTCGGCCACCAATGCCTCGGCCCGACGCGACGCTTTCATCGATGCCCAACACGCCAGGAAAAGTCAGCTTGCCGCGCGAATCGTCTTTGCCGATGCGCTTGCCCAGCGCCGCGGCCGAGCCGCGCACGTCGAGCAAATCGTCCGCGATCTGAAACGCCAGCCCCAGCCTGCGTGCCGTAAACTTCCAGCGCCTCGCGCTGGCTGCCATCGGCGCTGCGGCGACCAGCGCGCCGAGTTGCAGCGAGACGAGAAACATCGCGCCGGTCTTGCGGCGGTGGATCGATTCGAGGGCCTCGAGCCCGGCATGCGCACCTGCGCCTCGCAGATCGTCGGCCTGGCCGCCCACCAACTGCGTGGCGCCGGCGGCGTGGGCCAACAGGCGCAACAGCCGTCGGCCGCCGCGCTCGACGGGTGCATGTCGCGGGCCAGCACTTCGAAGCGCCAGGGCCAACAGCGCGTCGCCGGCCAGGATGGCGGTCGCCTCGCCGTAGACCTTGTGACACGTGGGCCGGCCGCGGCGCAGGTCGTCGTCGTCCATCGCCGGCAGATCGTCGTGAATCAGCGAATAGGTGTGGATCATTTCCACGGCGCAGGCCGCGGGCAGCGCGGCCTCGGGCGACCCTGGCACGCCTCGGCCGCCAGCAATACGAGCATCGGCCGCAGCCGTTTGCCGGGCGCCAGCAGGCTATAGCGAATCGCTTCACCCAACGTCTCGGGACATCCCGCGTCGAATCGCGTGTACCGATCGAGCTGCGCGTCGATGCGATCGCGCACTTGAAGCGTATAAGACTCGATCGCGAAAGCAGGGCTTTGCACCATGAAGCACGACGATCGAAAAAAGAGCCGGACGACACCCTCGCGCGCACGCCGATACACTGCGCTGAATACGCGCGCGGCGGACAAGCCGCAAACCGTCCGTCCATTCTAAAAGAGGGTTCCCGATTCGTCTACGTCGTCGGAGCACGGTAATTTTTCGCCGCTCGGCTCTGCTGGCAAATTGTTCTTCTTGGAGCGGCGACGACTACGTGACTGCGCCTTTTCTTCGAGCGACATCACCTGATCGTCAAAGGCCTCCGTGACCGCACGACCCTGCGAATCGGCACTGTTTAACAGCTCGATCCGCCGTTCGGCCCGCTCCAGCAGTCCGTAGCACTGCCGCAGCAGTTTGACGCCTTGCTCGTAGCGCGACAACGAGTCGGCCAGTCCGATCCGGCCTTCCTCGAGCTCGCCTACGATCGAGCTCGAGTTGCTCGAGCGCTTGCTCGAACGTCGGTTCCTGCGGCGGCGCAGGATTCGGCGGTGGGCTCGGACAATTTCGCACTCCTTCAGTACATATTCCGACGGCCAGCAGACGTCACTCCTCGACGAACGTGTCCTCCACTCGGCTGGTCACTTCGCCGGCAGCGAATCGGGTTGCGATCCGATCGCCCGGCACTAGCTCCGCCCCGTCGCGGACGACTCGGCCGTCCGACAACCGCCGTGTCAGGCTATAGCCGCGGGCCAGGATTGCCAAGGGGCTGAGCGAATCCAGGTGCGCGGTTTTGGCGTCGAGCAAACTGCGCGCGCGACGCAACTGGTGGTCGAGCGCGCGCTGGGCTCGAGATTCCAAATCGTCGACGCGGCGCACCAGTTCGTGTACTCGCTCCCGCGGCCGACGAAACACTCGCGAGCCGGCGACCGACTCCAACCTTTGTCGGGCCGTAGCCGCGCACGTCCGCAGACTGGTGGCCAGTCGTTGCCGCTGCCGCTGGAGGCCCTCCCACAACTCGGCCGTCGACGGCACTACGCGTTCGGCGGCTTCACTGGGCGTCAGCGCTCGCACGTCCGCCACCAGGTCGGCCAGCGTGACGTCGATCTCGTGACCGATGGCCGAAACGACCGGAATTCGCGAGGCATGAATCGCCCGCAGCACGATCTCTTCGTTGAAGCACCACAAATCCTCCAGGCTGCCGCCGCCCCGCGCCACGACCAACACGTCGATCGGCCGGGCCAGGCGGTTGGCCAGCTCGATCGCGGCGGCGATCTCGGCCGCGGCGCCCTCCCCTGCACGCGTGCTGGCAGGATCAACACATCCGTCCCCCGGCAACGACGGCGGAGCACCTCCAGAAAGTCGCGAGCGCCGCGCCGGTCGGACTGGTCACGATCGCGATCTGGCGCGGGAAGCGGGGCAGGGGCCGTTTGCGGGCCGGATCGAACAGTCCTTCGGCCGCCAATCGCTCGCGCAATTTCGCCAGCGCCAACTCGAGCGCGCCCAGGCCTTTGGGCAGCATTTGCTGAATCACGAGTTGGTAACTGCCGCGCGGCGCGTACAGATCGACATAGCCCTGGCAGATGACTTCCAGCCCGTCCTGCAAGTCGAAGCGCACTCGGCCCGCCGACGCGCGCCACAGCACGGCCCGGATCTGCGCCGCGTCGTCTTTCAGGGTCAGGTAGCAATGCCCCGAGGCCGGTCGCGAAAAATTGGAGATTTCTCCGCTGACCCAAACCGACGGAAAGCTCGATTCGAGCACGTCCTTGATCTCGGCCGAGAGTTGCGAGACCGTGAGCACGGATTCGGTGGCCGGATTCATGCGCGGGGGCTGGGGGTCGGAGTTCGGCAGGAAGAGAACGGGGCACGAATACTCGCGCCGCCAGGCTACGCCGCCTTGTAAGCTCCTCGTCGATGCACGCTCTGCTGACCGATCTTGCCGGTCCCCGCTTCGGCCCAGGCTTCGGCCTCGCAGGTCAGGCGAGTCAAAAGCTGTTCCACGCGCAATCGATAATGCTCGAGACCGTCGCGATCGAGATTCGGCGGGATCGTCAGGGCGGGTCCCACGACGCCTCGGGCCCGGGTGCCAGGCCGCGGGATGGCGAAGCGGTCCCAGCTCTTGACGCGCCAAGGCCGATCGTAGCCCATGCCCATGCACACGATCGGTAGCCCCAGTTTCGAAGACAAATAGATGGGGCCCTGCGCCATCCTGCGGCGCGGGCCGCGCGGGCCGTCGGGAGTGATCGCCAGGTTCATGCGCTCGCTGCGCCTGAGCATTTCGAGCAGTGCGGCGGATCCGCCGCCGAACGTCGAGCCGCGGACGAAGTCGAAACCGAGTTGGCGGCAAAGCTCGGTCAGGATGTCGGCGTCGCGATGCCGACTGAGCAGCATGGCGAAGTTGCAATGGCCGCGCAGATAGAGC
The DNA here is from genome assembly GCA_963699445.1 of uncultured Planctomycetia bacterium. GTDB lineage: Bacteria > Planctomycetota > Planctomycetia > Pirellulales > PALSA-1355 > CAWCAX01. The sequence continues at coordinate 34,459 of CAVOTX010000001.1, read as the reverse complement.
GGCATCAGGATGTTCTCGTGCCAAAAGATGTAGATCTTCCGGCCCTGGTAACGGGGATCCACCGGATCGACAGCCGGATCGTAGTAGGCGCCCTGATAGTCGAGCGTTCGCATCCAACAGCGGATCGCCGTGGCCGCCAGAAAACCGGCCGGTCGATCGATTCGTTTACCGAGAATTTTCATGGCATCCTTGCTGATCGAGTTCTTCCTTGTTCGGGGCAGGCGTCGAACCGCGCCGGCGGAGTGTTTACCGCGGGCCGGCGGGCCGACAAGAGGTTTGTCGGGCCACTCGCCGGAAAACACTTCGACGGCCGGACCCGTCATGTAAACGTGATTGTCCGCGCCCCATTCGAGTTCCAAATCGCCGCCCGGCAGATGCGCCAGGATCCGCCGCTGCGGTGCGGCCGGTGAGCACGCCCGCCACGCAGACCGCTGAGGCCCCGGTGCCGCAAGCCAGCGTGATCCCGCTGCCCCGTTCCCAGGTCCGCATGCTGATTTCGGCCGGCGAGTGTACCTGGACGAAATGCGACGTTGATTCGCTTGGGAAAGATCGACGCTCGTTCTACCAGTGGGCCGATCGTCTCCAGCGGCAGCGCTGGCACGTCGCGGCAATAAAGCGTCACGTGCGGGTTGCCCATTGAAACGCAAGTCATCGTCGGCTCAAGTCCGCAGGTCAGCGTCCAGTGCTCGGCGTGCCAGCCGGGCAGATGCCCTCGAGCGGCAAGTCGACGACTTGCTCCCAGGAGCCGATACCGGGAATGTCAGCCGGGATCTTCATGGCTTCGAGCTTGGGTTCGCCCATGTCGACGCGCACGCGCTGGACGAGCCCGTCGGCCACGTCCAGTTCGAGCGACAGCACGCCGCGCCGGTTTCGATCTTGAGCTGCGTCTCGCGCGCGAGGCCGTGATCGTAGACATACTTGGCCACGCAGCGGATGCCGTTGCCGCACATTTCCGATTCGCTGCCGTCGGCGTTGAACATCCGCATCCGGGCCGCCGCGATCTTGGACGGACAGATCAGGATCAACCCGTCGCCGCCGACGCCGAATTGCCGGTCGGAGATGCGCCGGGCAAGCTCGGCCGGATCCGGCGGCATTTCCTCGCGGAAACAATCGACGTAGACGTAGTCGTTGCCGATGCCGTGCATCTTGGTGAAACGCATCGATCGATCTTCTCCGCAATCGAGAGCCCGGGCCGTCGAGAGCCCCGGCCGATGAGCAGTCTCTCTTATTTTAGGGAGTTCGCCGAATGTCAGCAAACCGAGTATTTCGGCCGCGGATTGCCGATCCGAGATAGCCGGTCAATAGCCGGCGTTTCGCAATCTCCGGCCGGAGCGACTCCAGTCGCCGACCAACGTCGGGAAGTCGGCGATCGCTCGTCGCCGACACTCATGGACGCCACGCGCACGTCGACGTCCGCAATCGACGCCCCGCGGCTCAGCCCGTCAAATCCAACTGATTGCCGCTGTCGCCGCTGGGATCCTTGGGCGGATGCGCGTCCGCATCCGAGGCGGCTTGGTCCGCTGGTGGCCGATGCACGGTGCCGCCGAGCTGCCACTCGCGCCGGCCATCGGCGTCGCGATCGTGAGCCTGCTGGTCTTCGCCGTCGGTGGCGGCGATGCCGGCGGTGTCTTCGCGCGGAGCTGCGAGGCGATTTGTAACTGCTGCATGGTGGCAGCGTGCTGCGATCGCATCGCATGGGCTCCGCCCGTCTGGGCAAGCCCCACGCCCGCCGCACTGACGACGACCCCGCTGGTTGGGATGATACTCATCATGTGCCTCGCACGAACGCTTCTGGTCCTGTATTTCTTATCGTCCAAGCGTCGCGACCGTCTGCACGCTCGTCGATCCTGGGCGTGGCGCAGAACGCAGGCATCGCTGCCAAGGCAGCCGAAAAGGCCGGCTGTGCTTGCTATGGCGAGGATTCTAGCGATTCTGCGGATGTCGCGGGGACTGGGGTGCTCGCGCGACGTCGATCCCGGGCGCTGGGCATTACTTCAGCGGATTCAAGCTGCGGAGCAAGCCACCGGTCTGTTGCGATGTCGGTGGCGGTGGCAGCGGTTGCGGATCGCGATTTTTTTGCAAGTCGGCTTGCAACTTTTGAATTGCCTGGCTGACGCGGGGAAACGCTTCGCTCCGTGTTGTCGGATTGTCGACAGTGCCTTCGACGCGGATCTGCATGATCTGTTGACTGGCCTCGCCGAGCACGCTGCGCAGGATTGGCACCTGGTGTTCGGTGCGTCCGACGATCGAGTGAAATGTGAGATTGATCTGACGATCGAAATTCATCTGGCCCATGCCCAGCAGGCTGATCGCGTCGCCTGAGAAATTGATCCGATCGAGCAGGACGTGTTCGCCCTGGATGCGGAAATCGATATCGCTGCGTGTGAAGGCCGTCGTGTCGGGCTCGCGCATGTTCAGAATCTTGAGCAGCGCGACCATCACCGGCAGCTCGTAGATATCCGCGTCGTGCAGTCGAATGCCGCCGGCGCCGCGGATCGTATGCGTGTTGCGGCCGGTGCCCTGCAGCTCGACGTTGGCCAGCACCTTGCCGTTGAGGCGTTGCCGGCCGCTGACGTTTTCTTTGGCGAACTGGCCGAGATCGGCATCGGTCAGGCTTGCCCGCAGCGTGTACTGCGGACTGGCGCCCAGATTGACCTGGCAATCGGCCTGCACGGTGCCGCCGAATATCTTGCCGCTGATTCGGCGTGGCGTGCGGCTTGGAGATTGGGCTTCGGCCCAGGCACCGGCCAGCACGTGGTCGTTGTCGATCCAAAGCGGACCGGCGATCTCGGTGAATTGAAAGTTCTTGTAGGTCGCGGCGTCGAGCGACACCTCGCCGTGAGAAGAGAATTTCTTGCCGTCGAAACCGCCGGCGAGCTTGACGCTGCCGTAGAGGTTTTCCAGCTTGACGCCCGCGTCGATCGCGCCCTGGTGTACGTCGAAGATGACGTCCCAGGCCGACTCCAACGGCGCACCGGCCTTGCCGGCCTTGACGAACTCGACCTGGCCGCGCAGACCCAGCCCGCCGGCCGGCTTGAGCTCGCCCACGACGCGTTTGAGACCTTCGGGCAGGGCGGCCAGGAGTTCGTGATCGGCCTTGAGCCGATCGACGGCCAGGTTCTTGAGCTTGAGATGGAAACCGCCATCGGGGGCGATGTCGCAGGTGCCGCCGGTCGAGATGAGCGTGCGGCCGTGGACGGCCTCGACGTTCTCCAAATCGGTGTGGCCGTCCTGATAGACGATCGTGCCGTGGAATTTGTCCAAACGGTAGGGAAAATAGATCGGTTCCAGCGAACTGGTTTCGCTGCGCGGCCGAGCGCGGAGCTTGAGACTGGTTCGCCGCGCCGTACAGTCGTACGCCAGGTCGATGTTCAGGTCGACCGCGCCGCGCGGCTTGAGCGATTTCCAAAGCTCGCCCATGTTCGGCGGCAGCGCGTCGCGCAATTCCTCTTCCAGCGGGACGTTCTCGCCGACAAAGGTGAGCAGCAGCAGCCGTCCGTCCGGGCCCGGCCCCAGGCTGCCCTGGCATTTGACCAGTCCGGTGTCGTTCGTCCCTTCCAGGTCACGGAACGTCCAGACTCCGTCGATCATCTCCAGGGCACCGCGAATGTTGCCCAGCGGATAGGCGAAGCGTTCGTAGTTGAGCGAACAGCGGTTCAGCGTCACTGCCAGATGATTGTGCGGTTCGGCGCGTTCCGGGTCATCGCGCCATTGCTGTGCAATGAAATTGAAAGTTCCGCGTGGGTTCAGCGAGCGCACGACCGGTTGGGTGCCGTCGGGCAGCGCGGCAAACAGCTTCTCATCGAAGGGGATGTTTTCGCCCTCGGCCTGGATCCCGCCCGTGAATCGTGGGCCGGGGTTCGAGATTGCCACGCCCAGGCGGATCGGCTGACCGCCGGCATAGGCCGTCAACTGGGCCGTGAGCCGGTTGTTCTTGTGAACGATGGTGCCGCTCGCGCGTTCCAGACGATAGGGAAACTTGTGGCAGGTGAACGACACGTTAAGGCACTTGATTTCCGCCTCGGGCGTCCATCGCCGGCCGTCGAAGGCCAGCTTGAAATGAGCGTCGACTTCCCCCTCGGGTAGAAACTTGTACCAATCGTTGCAGATCGAAGCCGGCAGCACACGGACCAGATTGCGGTCGAGTTCGATCCGGTTGCCGTACAACTCCAGGCTGGCCGGACTGTCGGCCGCATATCCCTGCCGGTTGCCGGAAACGCGGATGCTGGCCTGCCCGTTGCGGGCCTGCAAATCATCGACCACGAAACCCCCGTTGTTCAGACGCACTCTCGCCCGCAGATCGGATAGCGCGAACGGCAGCCGGGGGTCATCGATCCGCCCGCGCCTTACGTCGGCCGTCACGTCGAACCGCGTGGTCGGCACGCAATCGGGATCGTGCGAGACACGGAAGTCGAGCTGACTCTCGCAGCGCAGCGAGCCCAGCTCCTGGAGCTTCTGGGCAATTTCCGACGGCAAGCCGCTGCGCAGCTCGGGCGAGATTTCCAGTCCCACGGCCGTGCCGGCAACGCTGAACCGGCTCGATCGCCGATCGGCCCGGCCTTTGAATTCCACGCGCTGGAAGTGGTCGGCGGCCAGGTAACCTTCGACCAGCACGGGCTCGATGTCGGCGGGGTCGGCGGCCTCGGTGGGCTTGATCGTCAGGTGGACGTCGCGCAGCGTGAGCGTGCTGGAAGGTTCCTTGAGCGGGTCGAAAATCTCGATCGTGCCGTTTTCGATCAGCGAGACCGGATGACCGTTGCCGAACCGCGGAAAGGGAAACAGCTTGGCGGCGCTCCACGAGCCGTCCGGCCGGCGCGTGGCCCGCAAGACCGGACGGCGGACCTTGATTTGCGTGACTTCGAGTTCGCCTTTGACGAGCTCCTGCAGCGTCGTTTGGCAGCCGATGAACAGTTCGTCGAAATAGGCCAGTTCGGCTTGCGGCCCTGCCGCGCCGCGCTCGACGATCGAGATGCCGCGAACTTCGATCCCCTCTCCCTCGACCAATTGGGCAAAACGCACGCGCACCGCCAGGCCGGGAAAGTGGTCGGCCAGCCGGGCCTCGATGCGGGCGCGGATTTCCTCGTCCACCCGGTGATACAAATAGGGAACGGCCACTGCGGCGGCGAGTACCGAAAGTACCAGCCCCCACTTGAAGAAAAACCAACAGAGGTTGACCAGTCCCTTGGTAATGTTCGCGTTCCTTGCTGCCAGCACCGCATCAGCCGGCTGCGGCGTTCAACTCCTCTCCCTCCAGGGAGAGGGTAGGGTGAGGGCCGACTCATCGCGGGGGCTATGTTCGTTCCAAGATCAACTCATCGCGGCAGTATTCAGTTTTCCCCGACCGCAGCACGCGTTGATCGCGCCAGCTGCCAAAACGATCAGCGCCAACATGGCCGGCTCGCGGTAACGAATCGAGCCGACAAAAACCGTGTGCAATAACGTCAAATAAACGGCCGGCAGCCAGGCGACGGCGCAGGCCCAGCCGGAAGCCGCGAACCGCCAGGCACCGTAAATACCCGCGAGCAGGACCGGCAGGTAGGTCGCCAGCACGACCAACCGCAACGACCAACCCCGCAGTTCGGCCTCATTCGGCCAGATGTTCCACAAGCGCACGAGCTTGACGCCGGCCAGTTCGAGCACGCGGCCCGGGTGCGATCGGGCCCAGGCAATCGCCTCGGCGGCCAGCAGCCGGTCGAGGCGGTACTCGAACGGATCGGCCGGCGGCTGCGCTTGCTCGGCATCGGCGGCGCGCAGTTCGGCGGTCAAGGTCGGCACGAAGCGCATGTCGCTCGCGCCGGTGGCCGCCGGATTCAAACCGTCGTACAGGCTGGCGCCAACTTGCAACGTGGTGGGCACAAAGTGACCAGTCACCCGCGCGTTGCGGATCCACCACGGAACTAGCACAAAGGCGCAGAGCAACATCATGGTCAGGCCGATCGTCAGGTGCAGTCGTCGCTCGTGGGAAAACAACAGGGCGGCGAGCCAGGCCAAAGGCGTGAACAACAGCCAACTCGGCCGGACCAGCGTGGCCAGGCCCGCGGCCACTCCCGCGCCGGCCGATAGTAGCAAGCGATTGCGGTTCGACCGGCTGCGGCTGGCCGCTCCCCACAGCCAGAGCTGAGCGACCATCAGCGGACACAAGGCGGCCTCGCTGAGCACGAACGCGCCAATTCCGATCAGGCCGGGATAGACGGCCGCGATCGATCCCGCCAGCAGGCCGGCGCGAGCGTCGAATAACCATCCGGCCCAGCCGATCGTGAGCGCAACGGTCGCAGCTCCCAGCAGCGCACTCAAGGCGCGACCGTACATGACAGGCGGATCCGGGCCCAGCACGCGGAACATCGCCGCCAGCAACAGCGGATAACCGGTGCGCGGAACACGCGCTGGTCGGCCGATTCATATTCGTACGTCTCGCCGCGGGCCAGCCGCTGTCCCAGCGTCCAATAACTGGCGCTGTCGCCGAAGAAGAATCGCTCACCCGGCGGAAGACGCGACTGCCACCAGACGCCGGCTCCCAAGCGCACGACCAGCGCCAACAAAACGATGAGCGCAGCGGCACGGCGGGGCAAGAAGGAGGGCATCGGCGCGGAATCTCTCTATTGTGGCCAAATTAGGCGGGCATGGTACGGGCGGGGCAGTGGGAGGGTCAAGGCAAGCTGGGGGTATGTCCATCCCTCGTACCCACCGGCGCCGCGCACTGTTCGAGGCCGCGGCTGAACCACATAGCGACCTCGGCTGCAGAGAAATGCTGGTTTGTACTCCAATGCAGGCTGTCGGCGCACCGCGAACTGGCGGCAAGGGAACCGAAGACATTGCCACGAAAGCGAACCTAGCCGGCTATAGCAAAGGATCGGCCGGCAACTCCCAGGTTTCCCCAAAATCTCTGGTTCACTCAGTTTTACTGCACTGGGACCGCTAGTATACTCAAAGCCCACGCGCCGAGGCGGTGCGTAAATCCAGTTCGAAATCCATCCGCGGCGGGGAGCAATTTCATGAATGAGCGGCGGTTATTCTTGGCGTGTTTCATTTCTCTGATCGCGACTGCGTTCGGGTTCTTCACGCGTTTTGCGGTGCTGAATGAGTGGGGCGTGCAATTTGGATTGGACGAAGTGCAGAAAGGCGAAATCGGCGGTGTGGGCGTTTGGCCCTTCGCGATCAGCATCATTTTGTTCAGCCTGGTGATCGACAAGATCGGCTATGGCACGGCCATGGCCTTCGCGTTCATCGCGCATCTTACCTACGGAATCGTGGTCATCTGCGCGCCGCTGATGCTTGCTCCGGCGGGCGCTCCGCCTGAAGCGGTGGCCGCCGGCCAGCGGTCGGCTTATTGGATGCTGTATTTTGGCAGCTTGATCTTCGCCTTGGGAAATGGCACGGTCGAGGCCGTCATCAACCCGGTCGTCGCCACGTTGTTCTCTCGCGAAAAGACGAAATGGCTGAATATCCTGCACGCGGGTTGGCCGGGCGGATTGGTGCTCGCCGGTTTGATGACCATCGCCATGGGAACCAGCATTTGGCAGTACAAGATCGCGTTGATTTTTCCGCCCGTCATCATTTACGGCATCATGATGTCGATGTGTAAGTTTCCGGTCAACGAGCGCGTGGCCGCGGGCGGAACCTACAAAGGGATGTTGCAGGAGTTCGGCATCTTGTCGGCGATCGTGGTCGTGGGCTTGATCGTGCGGCAGATTGGCGATGTGTTCGGCGTGCCCGGCATGTACCAGGTGGCGATCGGTGTGGCGCTGGTCGTGGCCTTCGGGGCGTACGTCCAAGCGCTGAGGGCGTCCGATGTTGTTCTTCCTGATGCTGATCATGATGCCTTTGGCGACCACCGAGATTGGGACCGATGGCTGGATCACGAGCCTGATGGAGCCGGAGATGAAGGCGATGGGGCATCATGCCGGTTGGGTGCTGGTTTATACGTCGTTCATCATGATGGTTCTGCGTTTCTTCGCTGGTCCGATCGTGCACAAGCTGTCGCCGCTCGGTTTGTTGGCGATGAGCGCGGCGATTGCGGCCTGCGGCTTGTTTTACTTGTCGACTGCGACGGGCCTGGCCATCTTGTTCGCCGCCACGCTGTATGGTTTTGGCAAGACTTTCTTTTGGCCGACGATGCTGGGCGTCGTTTCCGAGCAGTGCCCCCGCGGCGGGGCTCTGACACTCAATGCCATCGGCGGCGTCGGCATGCTGGCCGTGGGCGTGCTGGGCTTCCCGTTTATCGGGCTGCTGCAAGTCGGCAACGTCTCGAAGCAGCTTGAGCAGAAAGAACCGGCGATCTACAAGCAGATAACCGAGAACAAGACCAGCATCCTGTGGGACTACCGTGCGGTGGTGCCGGCCAAGCTGGCCGAATTACCGGCCACAGAGCAAGAGGAAATCACGAACATCGAAGAGGGAGCCAAGAAAGGCGCCCTGGCCTACATGGCCATTTTCCCCTGCATCATGTTGGCTTGCTACTTGATCTTGATCGCCTATTTCCGCTCCAAGGGGGGCTACGAGGCGGAAGAACTCACCGGTCACAGGGCGGTCGATGAAGAGTACACCGGCGGCATTCAGGCTCCGATGGAAGCCTGACGCCGATTCGGCAACAATGTCATCCCTCCAGGTGCGCGAGCGTGAGCTGCGCCTTTTTTTTGCGCTCTGGTCGCACCGGGAAAATCCCGCTGACAGGGCTCGGCCGACTCCGCCCCAGCGCCATCTCGGCCAAGGCCTCCCACTGGTCGAAACCCATCGACTGCTCGGGCCAACCCCGCATCCGCCAGGCCAGGACGAACATCTCGCGAACCACGTAACGGCTTTGCCCGGTCAACAAATCGCACCGACAAACCAGTCGGTCGATGCCTTGGGATGCGATCGCTCGCTCGGCCAGACCACCGGCCAACTGCTCGACCAGCGCTTGGGCTTCGGCGGCCAGTTGCCCCAGCGCAAGAGGGCCGCCGGCGCCGCCGGGCTGACGTGCCGCTGGACGCTGGGAAGCAGTTCGTGCCGCAGCCAATTACGCGTGGCGTCGGTCCGAGCATTGCTCGAATCTTCACGCCAACTCTGGCCGGCGGAATGCAAATAGTCGCGAATCTCCTCGCGGCGGAAGCCCAACAGCGGCCGGATCAGCGTGGTCGCCGGGCCCAGGGGGCGTGCTCGCCGCATCCCCGCCAGACCACCCAGGCCCGTGCCGCGGAAAATCCGCTGGACGATCGTTTCGACCTGATCGTCGGCCGTATGGGCGGTCGCTACATAGCGGGCGCCCGCCGCCTCCGCGGCAGACTGCAGGAAGTGGTAGCGGGCACCCCGGGCCGCCGCTTCCAGGCCATCGGAACTCCTTTTTTCCGGTTCACCCGGCCCCCAGTGTCCGACCTGGCAGGCCAGACCGAGCCGACCGGCTAGCGCCGTGACAAATCGCTCGTCGGCGTCCGACTCTTCGCCGCGGAGCGCGTGATTGAAATGGGCCGCCGAAAGCCTGCCGCCGGCCGACTTCAATCGCGCCAGCCCGCATAGCAAACCGACACTGTCCGCCCCCCCCGAGACGGCCACGACCACGGAGACATCCTGCCAGCGCTGGGCCGGCCAGGACCGCTCGAGCCGGGTTTCGAAATCCAGCAGTTCGCTCATGACGATCGTGTCGACGTAGGTATCGACGTAAGGGCCCGTTGAATTTATTCGTGTTGCAGTCCTGGTTGACTGTGATACGATGCTACTAGTGCGAGTTCCGGGACCGGCCGCCGGTATCGTTGCGGGGCCTTTTCGCAGCTTGCCAGGGAATGCTTCGAATCAAGATCGTCTTCGGGGAATCCGCTTGAGGCGGCTTGTCCGCGGGACGGTTCATGACAAGTTTCCGATTGTATCTGTACCAGGTGGTAAGACGAACCATCGCACGGTAAACGGCTGCCGGATGTACCTGTTGTTCATCATACAGTTCGTGGGCGAGTTCTGGGCGAAAGCCGAGCGCGCCGCGGCGCCGCGCAGGATCAAGAGGCCGGATCGGCAAGTTGCCCGGCCCACCAAGATCCGGCTCGCGGGGGTCGCTCTATCGTGTGTTGGACGGGTGAACCAGTCGCGAACCAATCGCGAGGGCCTCGTGCTCTCGGTGATCGACTCGCTCATCGCGGCATTGCTGTCGCGCGTGCGCTGGGCCATTTTTCACCAGCCAGGACGCTGTGGCTGCCAGGACTGTACCGCGTGGCTCTGCCAGGCAGAGCGCCCTGTGGGAACAGGCCTGATTCCGTCTCCCGCCCTCCACCTGCGTGCGGCATCTCGGGCGGTTATCCGTAGTTCGCGCTCGTCGGCGGCGAAGGTGTCGCCGGCGAACTGGACTGACTGGGCCTGAACTGTTCCTGTGGCGCAGGTCACCTCTTGTGACTGCTGCGGACTCTCGCGGCATCGGCTGCGGGCAGAACGCTGCGCTGTCGACTCGGGCTTACCTCGAAGCTATTCGCATGAGGTAATGCCGTGGAACCAGGTCAATTAGCGGTCGTTTGCGTCGTGGCCCTCGTCTGCGCCGTGCTCTCGGCGGTGGGAGTCAAAATGATCGATCGCTTGCGGCGGCGGGACGCCGAGACGCAAGCACGCGAGATCCTCGAACGGGCCGAGCGGGACAGCGCCAACCGCACCAAAGAGGCCGATCTCGAAATCAAAGAGCAGCGCCATCCTGCTCAAGGCCGAAGGCGAAAAGGAACTGGCCAAGTTCCGGCAGGAGATGCACGAGCGCGAGCGCTCGCTCGACAAGCGCCACGACACGCTCGAACAGCAATCCGAACAATTGCGCCGCCAGGAGCGGATGGTCGAGAGCAATCAGCGCAAGCTCGCGGAAAAAATCGAAGACACCAATCGCCGCAACGAAGAGCTGGCCAACCTGCTCGACCTCGAACGTCAAACGCTGCACAAACTCAGCGGTTTGAGCCGCGAGGACGCCACCAAGCGGTTGCTGGAGCTGCTCGATGCCGACCTGACCCATGAGCAGGGCTCGATGATCATGCGGCACGAGAAAAAAATGGCCGAAATCGCCGAGGTCAAGAGCCGCGAAATCCTGGTCACCTGCGTCCAACGCTACGCCGCCGCGCACACCGCCGAAACCACCACCAGCACCGTCGACATCCCCAGCGATGAAATGAAGGGCCGGATCATCGGCCGCGAAGGCCGCAACATCCGGGCGTTCGAAAAAGCCACCGGCGTGGATGTGATCATCGACGACACGCCGGGCGTCGTAATCGTTAGCGGCTTCGATCCGGTCCGCCGCGAAATCGGCCGCATGGCCCTCAACAAGCTGATCGCCGACGGCCGCATCCATCCGGCCCGGATCGAAGAGATCGTCAACGAGACGCAGGCCGAGATGGAGCAGCACATCCAGAAGTACGGCGAAGAAGCCGCCCAGGAAGCCGACGTGCCCGGGCTCCATCCCAAGATCATCCACCTGCTCGGCCGGCTGCGGTTCCGCACCAGCTACAGCCAGAACGTGCTGCGGCATTCGATCGAAGTCGCCTTTCTGACCGGCATGCTGGCCGAAGAAATGGGGCTCAACGGCACCCTGGCGCGGCGCTGCGGCCTGCTGCACGATATCGGCAAAGCGGCCGATCACGAGGCCGAGGGCGGGCATCCCAAGATCGGTTCCGAATTGCTCAAGCGCTACGGCGAAGGCCCGGAGGTCGTCCACGCGGCGCTGGGGCATCACGACGACATCCGCATCGATCACCCTTATACCGTGCTCGTGGCCACGGCCGACGCGTGCAGCGCCTCGCGCCCGGCGCCCGCCGCGAAACGCTCGATCGCTATATCAAACGCATGGAAGAGCTCGAAGCCATCGCCACCAGCTTCGAAGGGGTCGACCAGGCGTTTGCCATCCAAGCCGGCCGCGAAATGCGCGTCATCGCCAATGCCAAGGCCACGACCGACGCCTCGGCCGCCAAGATTTGCCACGACATCGCCCGGGCGTTCGAGCAGCAGTTGACCTATCCGGGCGAGATCAAGGTCACGCTGCTCCGCGAAACTCGAATCACGGAAATGGCGCGATGAAGAAACTCGGAACTGGGAACGCGGAGCTCGGAACGATACGATGGCAGTGCTTGAGTCGCGCCTTCCGAGTTCCGAGTTCCCAGTTCCGAGTTTGACGGCGAAGAATCATTTGGTCAAAATCGTCCGACGGCAACTCGGTCAACCCCCATGCGTCTGCTCCTCATCGGTGACATCGTCGGCAAGCCGGGACGCCAGATCGTCGGCCAGGCGCTGGCGGGTCTGGTGACCCGCGAACAGATCGATTTCGTCGTGGCCAACGGCGAGAACGCGGCCGCCGGATCGGGCATCACGCCGGCCAACTACGTCGAACTGGTCGATGCCGGCGTGGATTGCGTCACCCTGGGCGACCACATCTACCGGCGGCGCGAAATCAACTCGGTCCTCGAGTCGCGGCCCAACATCGTCAAGCCGGCGAATTTTCCGCCCACGGCTCCCGGCCGCGATCTGGCCCTTTGCACGGCCCGCAACGGCGTCCGCGTGGCCGTCATCAGCCTGCTGGGGCGCGTCTTCATGCGACCGGTCGATTGTCCCTGGACCGCCGCCGACCGGGTGCTCGGCCAGTTGCCGCCGGATGTCAAAGTCGTCGTGGTCGACTTTCACGCCGAGGCCACCAGCGACATGCAGTTGATGGGCCGATACCTCGACGGCCGGGTCAGTGCCGTGCTCGGCACCCATACGCACGTGCCCACCGCCGACGAACAAATCCTGCCCGGCGGGACCGCCTTTCAGTGCGACGTGGGCATGACCGGCCCGCACGACAGCATCCTGGGCCGGCGCGTCGATCGGGTGATGGAAGCCACGCTGACGTTTAACCCGACTCATTTCGACGTGGCCGTCGGCGACGTCCGCATCAACGGCACGCTGGTGGACATCGACCCGGCGACCGGCCGGGCCACTGCGATCCGCCGGCTTTGTGTGACGCAGGCTGAAGCCGCCACGCTGGCGGCGCTGAAGAGCCCCCGGGCCGAGTCTCCGCAGCTTGCTCCGGGAACTTAATCCCGGGGCCGTTCATCCGCTGTTCATGGGGATGCCCGGGCAAACCGACCTTGCCCGTATTTCGGACCCTCGCTATGCTCCGCATCCTTTTATGCTCCCGACGGTCCGGGCCGAAGAGCTAAAGCCCCTGGCAAGGGCGGCAACGCCTGACTGGCCCGCCGTTTCGAAGTGCCCGGCAGACAAGGCCGTCTGTCGAAAATCACATCCCGAGCAAGGAATCAGCGATGGATCGCTTGCGGAGACGCTCGCTATGGGTCGGATCGATCTTGGCAGCGCTGATGCTTTTAACGGCCGGCGGCTGCAGCGTTCTACCGTTCATTGCTTACCTTTACCAGGGAATTGCCACGCCGGCAGAATACGACGGCCTCAAGGGCAAGCGCGTTGCGGTGATTTGCCGGCCAGTCGCATCGCTCCAATACCAGAGCTCCAGCGTGTCGCGCGAGCTGTCGATGGCAGTCGCTTATAAGCTGGAACAAAACGTCAAACACATCAAGCTGATCGATCAAGACGACGTCGACAAATGGGAAGACGAAAACAACTGGGACAACTACCTTCAGATCGGCAAGGCTTTGAAAGCCGACATGGTCGTCGGCATCGATCTGGATCAATTCAGCTTGCTGCAAGGCCAGACCTTGTACCAAGGCAAGGCCAGCATCGAGATCTCGGTCTACGACTTGAGCAAAGCGACCAAGCGGCCGGCGTATCAGAAGTCGCTGCCGCAACGGATGTACCCGCCCAATGCTCCCGTCCCGGCCGCCGAGAAGCCCTTGGCGGAATTTCAGCGGGAGTTCATTCAAGCCCTGGCCGATCAGATCTCCCGGCACTTTTACGATCACGACGCGACCCAAGATTTTGCCGCCGACAGCGCCGCGCACCATTAAGGGGCGCTTTTCCGGGACAGCAGTTTGCGGGGCAGCAGCGTTCGTCCTGCTGGGTTGACCAGGGGCTTTGGGTGGCGACATGCTTGCCGGCATGCCAGGCAATTCGCTGTGTTGCTGGCACGGCTTTCCGGAACGATCGCCGGGCGCGCTTGCCGGGCTCTCGGACATGGCGCCCTAGTCGTAGTAATGACGGCCAGCGCAGCCCTTTGCGGCCGTCCAGGGCTTTGGACGGCCCGCTCAAAATGGCAGCCGCTTCAAGACAGGAATCTGCCAGGTCACTCGTCATTCGCCCTGTTTCCCAGGACCTTCCGGTGGTCGGCGGTTTTCGGTTGACTTGCCGGCAAGCAACAGCTCGGCCGATGGACGAAAGTCGAGCGATCCTGGACGCTGCAGGCCGGGTCCGCAATAATGCATGTGATCGCAGGGGCTTAAACTGCCGACTTCACCAAGCGGCCTTTTTATTTGCTCTGACGCTGATGGCCGAGTTTCTCACCACTCCGGCAGCTTCTGTGGTGTTGCTCTTGGCCGTGCTGAGCGTGTTGGTAGTCGTCGGGGTCTACGTAATTGGCAAAGTCCGGGAGGATTTGACGGGAGGCACGCCTGGAGCGAGCGAGTTGATGTCGAAATTCAGGGAATTGCATTCCCAGGGTGGCCTGAGCGACGAGGAATACCGAACAATAAAGGCTATGCTGGCCGAGCGTCTGGAGAACGAACTCAAGATTAGCAACAAAGCAAAGAATAACCTCAAGGCAAACGGTACCGTCGAGCCAGGCCCTAGCGGCGCGTCGGACGGATCGGCTTGAGGCGCAACAGGGGGACAGGGATTGCCCCTATCGACTTCTCGAGACCGCGCAGGGATCGCCGCGCCACCTCGAACATGCGGTCAGCAAGCATTACAGACATCACTGCTCGAAATGCATTCGGACAAGGACGCCCCGGAAGGCCAGTGCACAGGACGGCCCGGTTGGCCACTCGAGCGACACCTCGGAAATATCGGGCCTCACGCTTCGAACAAGCGGCGGTCGCGGTATGCGGAAAGGAGCGGACATGCCCTCAGGTAGGGACGTCAATGCAGGTCGACGGGGCGGCGGCACCACCAAAAAGAACGCTTTTTGCTCGTTCTGCCGCAAGAGTTACCGCGACGTCGGACCTCTCGTCGAAGGGCCCGGCGACGTTTACATCTGCGGCGAGTGCATCGAGCTGTGCCAGTCGATTCTCGAACAGGAACGCCGGCGCCGCGGCACCGGCAAGCAACTGTTCAACCGGATCCCCACGCCGCGCGAAATCGTCACCCAACTCGACGAATACGTCATCGGCCAGGAACACGCCAAGAAAGTCTTGGCCGTCGCCGTCCACAGCCACTACAAGCGGCTGATGCTGGGCGGCCGAAGGCTCCGACGTCGAAATCGATAAGTCGAACATCCTGCTGATCGGCCCGACCGGCTCGGGCAAGACGCTGCTGGCGCGCACGCTGGCCCGGATCCTCGACGTGCCGTTCGCCATCGGCGATGCGACCACGCTGACCGAAGCCGGCTACGTGGGCGAGGACGTCGAGAACCTGCTCTTGAAGCTGCTGCATGCGGCCGACTTCGATCTCGAATCGGCCCAGCGCGGCGTGCTCTACATCGACGAAATCGACAAGATCGGCAAGACGAGCCAGAACGTCTCGATCACCCGCGACGTGTCGGGCGAGGGCGTGCAGCAAGCCCTGCTCAAAATGCTCGAAGGAACGATGGCCAACGTGCCCCCGCAGGGCGGCCGCAAGCATCCCGAGCAGCAATACATCCAGATGGACACCAGCAACATCCTGTTCATCTGCGGCGGGACGTTCGTCAACCTCGACAAGATCATCAGCAAGCGGCTGGGCAAGCGCACGATCGGCTTCGGCCAGGAGAGCGGACTCAAGGGCGAGACCGGACATGGGCAAACTGCTGCCGCAAGTGACCAGCGACGACATTCTGGAATTCGGGTTGATTCCCGAGCTTGGTCGGCCGTTTGCCGGTTATCTCGGCTCTGACGCCGCTCGACTCGGATGCTCTAGTCCGCGTGCTGACCGAGCCGAAGAATGCGTTGGTCAAGCAGTACCAGCGCCTGTTTTCGATGGAGAACGCCGACTTGCAGTTCACCGAAGATGCACTGCAAGCCATCGCCCGCAAGGCCCAGGTCAAGGAGACCGGCGCCCGCGGCCTGCGATCGATCATCGAAGAAGTCATGCTCGACATCATGTACGACTTGCCCGAGCAAGGTCAGAACTGCCGCTACGTGATCACGAAAGACGCCGTGGAAAAGAAGCAACCGGTGTTCCCCATTCCGGAAACCAAGAACAAAAGCGCGTAACGTTCAACCCCGTTGGCTCAACGAGTCGAGGGGGGTCGAGTTCGCGCTTCTATCCACGCGTGAGCCCGGGACCGACCAACCGCGTCGTCCCGGGCTCTTGCCGTTACCGGGCTCGTGCCGCCTGTGCAGCGGCCGTTCTTCCCGGCGGGCGCGATCCGCAGCCGATTGCCGCCGGACGCCCGGCCGGTTCCCGATAGGGCTGGAATCGAAAGGCCGCCTTGCAGTCTAATAGGCACAAGTTGGCCGCCGCCGATTTGCGGGCAGGCTGCCCGCCGAGATTCTTGGCCAGGCAATTCGATTCGGCCACCTTGAGCGTGTCGCGCACCAAAAGGAGACAGCGATGGGTTTGTTCGACGGAAAGAAAGGTTTGATCCTGGGCGTGGCCAACGATCACTCGCTGGCCTGGGCGATCGCTCAGCAAATCCTGGCCGAAGGGGGCAGGCCGGGTTCACGCATCTGCCCGATCGCCCCGACGACGAGCGGCAGCGCAACCGCCGCCGGGTGGCGATGCTCACCGACGCCCAGCCCAACGCAAAATTCCTGGTCCCCTTGGACGTCACCAAGGACGAGAACATCCAGGCCGTCATGAACACGGCGGCCAAGGAGTTCGGCAAGATCGACTTCCTCTTGCATTCCATCGCCCACGCTTCGCTCGAAGACCTGAAACGCGACACGGTCGCCACCAGCCGCGACGGCTTCAAGATGGCCATGGAGATCAGCGTCTACAGCCTGCTGGCGGTGGTCAATGCGGCCCGGCCGATCTTCAACGATCGGGCCACCGTGGCCACGATGACTTACTTCGGCGGCGAAAAGGCCGTGCCCGGTTACAACGTGATGGGCATCTGCAAGGCGGCCCTCGACTCGGCCGTCAAGTATCTGGCCTTCGACATGGGCCCGCGCGGCATTCGCGTCAACGCCGTCAGCGCCGGGCCGGTGCGCACGCTGGCCGGCAAAGGGGCCGGCGTCGACGACATGCTGCCGATGTACGAGCGCGATGCGCCCTTGGGTCGCAACGTCACCCACGAGGAAGTGGGCCGCACCGGCGCATTTCTGCTCTCGCCCGCCTCGGAAGGCATCACCGGCGAAATCCTGCACGTCGACTGCGGCTACAACATCATGGGCTCGCCCGGCCGGCTGCTCGACGATCTCAAGCCCAAGACCTGAGGGGGAGGGATGGGGGTAGATTTCAGAGAGTAGCGGGGAGGGGAGGGACGAGCCGAAGGCTCGGATTATTCTTGGGGATGAAGACTGAAAGCGCAACCCCCGTACTTATCGCCATTGCCGTCGTCGAGCAGGACGGAAACTTTCTGATTGGCCGGCGACCGACCGGCAGCGTGCTGGCCGGCCTGTGGGAATTTCCCGGCGGCAAGATCCACTCGGGCGAAACTCCGGCCGCCGCCGCCGCGCGCGAGTGCCTGGAAGAAACCGGACTGGCGGTCGATGTGGTCTACGAGTACCCCAGGGTCGATCATCGCTACGAGCATGGGCCGGTCGCATTGCACTTCTTTCGCTGCCGGTCGCAAGATCCCAGTCAGGCGCCCGACCGCGCTTTCGCTGGGTGCCGGCTGCCGAACTCATGCAGTACGAATTTCCGGCCGCCAACGCGGTGATCGTGGCCCGGTTGGCAAGCAAAGCCGGGATGCGAACCGACGACCCTCCGCCTCGTTGATTCTCTGCCTCTTTATCTGCGTTCATCTGCGTTTATCTGCGTTTCTCTTGCTGGGCCGGCCACGCGCATTCGGTGTTGTAGTCCGAGGATTGGACGAACGACCCCATCTTGAATTGGAAATCAGTCCATTACCGCAGATGAACGCGGATTGGGAACCTTAAGCCGGTGGCGGCGTTGCTGGCTGATTGCCGGGCGATCAATCGTGCGCGATAGCACGCGCGAGAGCGGCAAGAAACCGCGCGTGTAGCCCCCCAGAGCGGCGGTGGGGCGCAAACTGATCTGGCCCCGAACAGGCGAAATGCGGCAAAATTGCGGCGTTTTCCAGGTTTCGCGCGTAGGACTATCGGGGCGAAGGGGGCGACGAAATCAATCGCAGCCTCCCAAGCATTCGGCCGGGACATCCCGAAGGGCCAAGCGTGAATCGGCTGGGGCGGATTATCGGTCACACGGATGTGGCCGCTTGACTCCTTTTTTCGTTTTGTTTGCCGGGAGGGCAGAGCATGGATGCTCGTATCTCGAGGCTCGCCGTCGTGACGGCCGCCGTCTGTTGCTTCGGCGCCAGCCAGCGCACGACCAACTTCATCGTCACCGCACCGACCGCCGAGCAAGCCCAGGAAATTGCCGCGGCCGCGGAAAAATACCGCCACGACCTGGCCATCGAATGGCTGGGACACGAAATGCCGGCCTGGGGCCAACCTTGCCCGATCAGCGCGCAAGTCGGCGACCGGATGGGGGCCGGCGGCGCGACGAGCTTTCTGTTCGAGCACGGCGAAGTGTTCGGCTGGAAGATGAACATCCAAGGATCGCAAGAGCGGATCCTCGATTCGGTTCTGCCGCACGAAGTGACGCACACGATTTTCGCCACGCACTTTCGCCGGCCGCTGCCGCGCTGGGCCGATGAAGGCGCCTGCACCACGGTCGAGCATGCCAGCGAGCGCACGAAGCAACAGGTGATGCTGGTCGATTTCTTGCGCAACGGCCGCGGAATCGCCTTCAGCCGGATGTTCGTGATGAAGGAATACCCGCACGACGTCATGCCGCTGTACTCGCAGGGCTATTCGCTGGCGCGGTTCCTGATCGCCCAAGGCGGCAAGCGAAAATTCCTGACTTACCTGGCCGACGGCATGCGCGACGACGACTGGCAGCGTGCGACCCGGCTGCATTACGCCTTCGACAACCTGGCGGTGCTGCAAGACTCTTGGCTCGATTGGGTGCGGCGCGGCAGCCCGGCGATGCAGGGCCCCAAGCCCACCCCTGGACCACCGGCGCCGGCAATCCTGGCCGACAACATACGCCGCAGTCGGCCTGAGCCGAACCTGATCTACCGCGCCCAGAGCAGCGACGACATCGTCGCCGCCGACCGCCGCAACTATGCCGCCGAACCACAGTCGGCAGCCGCCACGCCGTCGTCCAATCCGGCGCCCGGCTCGGTGCCAGCAGCCACGCCGCGCAGACAAACCGGTGCCGGCTGGCACACGCCCGGCGAAAGCACAGCGGCCGACAACGCCCCGGCCGCGGCAGTCAAACCGGTCGACGAGGCCCTGGCGGTATCCGGGCAGCCGGCCGACGATCAAAGCGCCACGGCTGCGGCCCGTGGCGGACCGCAACAGGTCACACGGCCCCAAGACGTGCAGAAATCGCGGCAGATCATCCTGGAGTGGACCAAACCGCCCCGCGCGGGCGAGCCGGCTGCCCCGCCGCCGATCGACCCGTCGCCAGTCGCCGATGAATCGCGCCCGGTCGCAGCCCAGCCGTTCGGCCGGTAAACAGCCGAAGATCGGCCGTCTCGCCGGCAACGAATCCCCCTCGCGACTGCTCCCCATCGGCCTGTGTTGAACGTGCAACGCGAGTCAGCGCTGCTGGGTGCGGCGGCCCGGTGGCGAAAGAATCGATGTCGAACAAAAATGCCCGCACGGACGGCCCCGTTTACGGGCGTCGCGTGCGGGCATGGGTACAATTGGCGTGATCCGCTGTTTTCAGTTCGTGCGGATCTCGACTTTGCGCGGCTGAGCCTCGGGCCTCTTGGAAAGCGTCAGCGTCAGCACGCCGCCTGCCAGGTCGGCCTTGATCGACTCGGCGTCAAAGGTCTTGGGCAGTTGGAACGATCGCTCGAAGCGGCCGTAGCGGCGCTCGCAGACCCAGTATTGACGCTCCACTTCCGGAGCCTTGCGCTCGGCGGTGACCGTCAATTTGCCCTGCTCGACCGTGATCTCGACGTCTTCCTTGGCGACGCCCGGCAGTTCCAATTCGATGTAGGCCTGGTCGTTTTCCTCCCAGACCGACACCGGCAACGACCAACCGGCAACCGCCGCCGGCTGAACGCCGAACACGCGATCGAACCATCGATCCACGTCGGTCAGCGCCGCACCACTTCGACACGCCTGCTGTAACAAACCTCTGTTGGTAACCATGTTCGCACCTCCTCGATGCAATGTTGAATGCGTATTGCTGGAATCGGAACTCGCTGATTCCTCCGCCGGATTGAGTCGAATGACTTTGTCGAAAACCGGCAACCTGTTCTGTCAGTAATGCACTGACGCCTGTAACACGAAGCAACGGGCGTGCCGAAACGCTTGAAGCCGAAGCCGTTTCGACCGAAGCGCTTGAGCCCCCGGCATTTCGGAATAACAGGCCGCAAAATCGGCACAAATCGGGCATCGCCCAGAGCTGCCAAATTGGCAATGGCAGACCCGAAGGTGGCAGGTGAGCAATCGCACGGCCTCCGCGCTGCTCAGCGCTTCGCCCGACGGGCACACGCGAATCACGGCTCGGACAGCGACCGCCGCGCAGGCTTGGATTCCTTCGGCACTGGCTCGTCGGGCGCCTTGGCTCCCTGATCGATCCAGGTTTTCAGCAGATCGATCTGGGCCTCGTCGAGTGGCTTGCCTTTAAGCGGCATTCGATCGACCAGGTCGCTGCCGGTCACGGCCTGAATCAACAGGCTCTCGGCGCTATTGCCCGGCACGATGGCCGGCCCGCTTTCGCCCCCCTTGATCGCCAAAGCGGCGGTGTCCAGTCGCAAGCCGGACTCCTGCTTCTTGCTGCCGTGGCAGGCATAGCAGTGCTTTGCCAGGATGGGTTTGATCTGGCGGACGTAGTCGACCGGATCTGCGGCGTGCGCACTGGTCGAGCCCAGGAGCAAGACGGTGATCGCCAAACTTGAGTTGCTCATCCGCACGGGGGCGCTGCTCCGACTTAGACTGGCCGTACTACGGAAGATCCGCGATCTGTCCGACGCAGCGAAACCCGAGACAGCGGCCGCGCACCGCTGGTGGCCGACCGCGGCGGTAGCTGGAACTGGCGAGTTCCGCCGGGCCGACCCAACTGCCCCCGCGCTCGCTACGAGCGTGGCCGGGTGAATCGTTTTGTGCATTCGAGCGCGTGGCCATTGGCCGCGAGTAAAAGTCCGGTGCATACCAATCGCGACACCATTGCCAGACGTTTGCGGCCATGTGATGCAAGCCGAAAGGGGACAGGCCGAGCCGAGCGTTGACCGGCGCGGCTGGAATGTCATCGGCTGCATAGCTCGTCCCCGCGCGGTGGCGAGCCACGCACATCGCGGTCGACTCGCATGGACCGTCCCCCCAGGGAAACCGGCGTGGCTCCGCGCCCCGGGCTGCGTACTCCCATTGAGCTTCGGAAGGCAGGCAAGTGCCAAGCCACGCCCGCGGTGGAGGCGAGGCGCGAACATCGCATTCGCGCAGTTCGGAAGCGACTTGAAGATCGCCCCGATAGGCTCGCCAATCGAGCCGATTGGCCCACAACGAATAGGCGTTGGCGCCGTACCACGAGACAAGCATCATCGGCTGCTCCTCGGTCCCGCGGACCGTTTTCCAACCGCGGAAAGCGCCTGCCTTGAGCGAGTACTGCGACCCGCGCCGATCCGCGGCACCGACGCCACACCAGTCGAGGATCACCTCCGGCGGCACATTGCCCACAGAATTCAGGAAGCGACAAAAGGCCTCGGTCGACACCGGTTCGGCATCGATCAGAAAGGACGTCACATCCATCCGATGCAATGGTCGCTGATCGGCCGGGGCGGCCGGATCGGCATTGCCGATCGTCACCTCGGCGTCGGGGACGACCACGCACCGCATTCCGTCCGTCCGGCGGCGGTACTGCCTAAAGCCTTCGCGGTTCGGGCCCAGGTCCTCATAAAGTTGGCCGTCGAGCCAAGCCCGTGGCGTGCATTTTCCGCCGAGCTGGGTGAACGGCTGCGCGTTCGAATTCACCTGGCGGCTGGCGGGGTGCCCTCCAGCATTTCCTATCCGACGGACCGGTACCCCATTGTTTGACGACGAGTTCGGCCAGCGTCGCCAGCGTTACCTGGCGACCGGCGAAAAATCGCTGGCATTCCAAATCCGGCAGCGCTACCGCAAAGGCCTCCTCGATCTCCATGATGAGTTCGACGGCATCCAGGCTGTCGATGAATAGATCTTCCAGAACGCGGGATTCCGGGCTGACCTTCGCGCGGTCCGTTCCCAGGCAGTCGCAAGTGATCTCGACGACCTTCCATTGAACTTCCCAGAGCGGCGGAATTGTTGACGACGGCAGAAAAAGTTTTTGCGTGTCCATTCGGCTGGTCCGATTGCGGCGTTCGGTGGTTCGTGCGTGCTGAACCTTCAGCCCGGCCTCAGTCTTCGACGCCCGACTTTCTGGCCGTATTGTAATGCGCCGCCCGGGCCGCGAGAACTGGCCGGAAATCGCCGCAGCCGCCTTATCTCTTTGGGCGATTCCAATCGCGAACGCAC
Organism: uncultured Planctomycetia bacterium; assembly: GCA_963699445.1. GTDB lineage: Bacteria > Planctomycetota > Planctomycetia > Pirellulales > PALSA-1355 > CAWCAX01. The sequence continues at coordinate 11,822 of CAVOTX010000001.1, read as the reverse complement.
CTGGTTGGTCCTTGGTTGGGCCGCTTTGCGATTCGTCGGTCGGCACCTACAATCGCCTGACTTGATGCACTCAACCTGGAACCCGGCATGGCTCACGTTTCTGTGGAAAGCAATCCGGCGACGAAAGCAGAGCTTTTCGATGCGGCCTGGCTGCGCGCGTTTCGCCGTCGCCTGCTCGCCTGGTATCGCCGTAGCCGGCGCGATCTGCCCTGGCGACGCACGAGCGACCCGTACTGCGTCTGGGTGAGCGAAATCATGCTCCAGCAAACCCAGGTGGCGACGGTCGTCCCTTACTACGAGCGGTTCGTGGCCAGTTTTCCGGACGTGGCCAGGCTGGCCGCGGCCGATGAGCACGACGTGCTGCGACATTGGGAAGGACTGGGTTACTATCGCCGCGCGCGGCAGTTGCACCGGGCGGCAAGGCAAATCGTCGCTGACCACGCCGGCACTTTTCCCAGCGATCTCGCGCAAGTACGCTCGCTGGCAGGCATCGGTCGATATACGGCCGGAGCCATCGTCTCGATCGCCTTCGACACACCGGCGCCGATTCTCGAAGCCAACACCCTGCGGCTCTACAGCCGCCTGCTGGGCTTTCGCGGCAACACGGCCAATCGCGACGGGCAAGCCCTACTGTGGAGATTTGCCGAGCTGCTGCCGCCGCGCACGGGGGCCGGCACGCTGAACCAGGCCCTGATGGAGCTGGGCAGCCAGGTTTGCACGCCGCGGATGCCGCGCTGCGAGGTGTGCCCGGTGAGCGTGTTGTGCGCAGCCCGGCGGCTGGGCTTGCAAAACGAGATTCCGGCCGCCCGGATGAAACCCAAGGTCGAGTCCGTGCGCGAGGCGGCGGTCGTCGTCTGGCGCGGTGACAAGGTGCTGCTGCGGCAGCACGCTGCCGACGAGCGCTGGGCCGGGCTGTGGGATTTTCCGCGGTTCGCCTTTGCGCACAGTTCGCCGGCGGACCGCGATCGAATCTTGGCCGCAGGGGTGCTGCGGTTGTGCGGCATTTGCGTTGAGCCGGGCGAGCCGCTGGCAACCATCAAGCACGGAGTAACGCGGTTTCGCATTACGCTCGAGTGCTTTCAGGCCCGGCATCGAACGGGCCGGCTACAGGCGGCCGGCGGCGCCCGGTTGAAATGGGTGCGGCCTGCGGGACTGGCCGACCACGCCCTGAGCATGACGGCCAGGAGAATCGCCCGGCTGTTGACTGAATGCTCTTGACGGGGCACCGGTAAAGTCGCCGCGGTCCGCTACAGGCTGCCCCGATTGCCGGCGGCCTCCTCCTCCGGCTTGATCGTCGGCTCGCCGGTCGCACGCAGATCGAAGATGTAGCTCTTGCCGGGCCGCAGTTTGATCGAAGGGGCATCGCCGTGCGCCGCGCGGATGCCGGCCGCTTCGGCCTTTTTCGGATCGTTGGCATAATCCCAGAAATGCTCCCAGATTTCGCGCTCGAAGTCGGGCATTTGGCTGCCGCGGTCGTAGGCCACGGGTCGGGAGCGGGCCGGGTCGAGGGGAAAACCGTCGTTCGGCTTCTGGAAATCGCCCCACAGCCGGCGTAACAGGCAGACCGACGTCCCGCGCAAGGGATCGCCGGCTTCGATGAATTTGTCGAGGTACTTGATGACCCAGAAATCGATGTAGAGCACGTCCCCGTCGATGGTGAACTTGCGCGGCTGGCCGAGCGGGTTCCCCTCGTCGTCGATATCGGCGAACAAGATCTCCGTCATGGGGTGGTGCTTCTCCTTCGACTCCCATTGATCGACGACGGTGATCCGGGCCAGGCGGTGATCCAGTTTGAGCAGCCGATTGGCCAGGTCGAGCTGCTGGATCCGCTTGGCTTGCTCGGCGATATCCTGCTCGAGCTTCGCCACCTGGGCATGTTGTTCGGCCAGATCCTCTTCGAGCTTTTCTACTTGGGCGTGCCGCTCGCGAAGCTGGGCTTCCAGCGTGCTGTGCGACGAAACCGTTTGGTAGCCAAACCAACCCGCGACGCCGATCACCGTCAGAACGCCAAGCGACACGATGCTCCGCAGAAAGGTATTAATCGAATTGAGCGTACTGGACATGCAACCTCCCCGTAGTTCCGTCACCGCGACCCGATTGCATTATAGGGACTAGGCTGCAATCCGGGACAGTCGTGGTTGCGGGGGCGTGCCGCCGGCCGGCCGAATTGCCGGCAAAGTGCCGGCGGCGGCGGTGATTCCGATCGTCGGCTATTCGCCGTCGGGCAGGGCGACCTGTTCGCCGCCGGCCCGCGTGCCCAACTGGTTGTAGAGCCGATAGTCGATCGAATCGTCGATAAAGTGCACGCTGCCGTCTCCCATGACGAAGTTGGCCCCGCCGGAATGAAAACTCTTGAAACCGCAGGTCGTCGGATAGTTGCCGCCGGTGCCGTTATCGGAGACCAAAGTGTTGAGCGGGATGGTCGTGGGCAAGACGGGGAAATTGCTGTTGAATGCTCCGTTCCAGGCACAGTGGCCCGGAATCGTTTCGCCCACCATAAACGTATGGGTCAGCCCGTCGGTCACCTCGCGAAACGAAAACGACCGCTGGTAACGTCCGAACATACCGGCCGAATTGCCGGGCCCCGGATCGTTGGGGCAGAAAGAAAACGTGCCGAAACTGCAGCCTTGGCAACAGTAGTTCGTGGAACTGGGCGAATCGGTCGGGCAGAACGGGCAGTCATCCGGTTGCGTGGGCCCCATGCTGGCCGGATACCACAGCCCCAAAACATTGGCTGGGTTGTTGAAACCGATTTCCATGCGATTATTCAGAATCGGGCTGGCACTTTGGGGATCGGTGGGGCAAATGTAGGTCGTAACGATCGACAGCGCGGCATTCGCGTTGCCCGCCGCATACAGCGGCACATTGAAATTGAACAAGTTGTAGGAATTCTGCTCTTCGATGAACGGCAACAGGAACGCGCACCAATTGCCCGTCACGTTCGGGTTGTAGCTGCTGCCGAAGGGCAGTTTCTTGTGGGCATCGTGATAGTTCTGCAATCCGATGCCGATTTGCTTGAGGTTGTTGGAGCACTGGCTGCGTCGAGCGGCCTCGCGCGCGGCCTGCACTGCGGGGAGCAGCAGCGCGATCAGGATGCCGATGATCGCGATCACCACCAAGAGTTCGACGAGGGTAAAACCCGCATCGGAGCGTTTTGCAGCCGGCATGGAACCAAACTCCGCTTGTTGTCGGTCGCTCGAAAAAAAGGACACGGTTCGGCGATTCGACGAAAAGACAGCGTCCTTGGCCCCGCGCTGCTCCGCTGCTAGTGTAACCAAGATGGGGTCAATCAAGAAATACCTGGTCATTTTTTGGTTTTGGCGACTGCCCGTCCGGCGGTTCGCTCCGATGCCCCAGCGTCCGGCCGCCGGGCGACCGGCTCGAGTTGCGCGGCCGACGCGCCGAGCCGAAGACCGTCGAAATCGCGGGGCGGGCAAGGTCACGGCGTCCAGATCCGGGGCCGGCCGCTCCCGATCGCGGGCCGCGCCGACTACAATGAACAATGTGTCAGGAACTTTGGGTGCGGGCGATTCGTTCGTTCTTGCGCCAGGCCGGTCTCCACGATTGCAAAACGATGTCGATCTATCTGGACCATAGTGCCACGACGCCGATGCTGCCGGAGGTGATCGAGGCCATGGCGGCCTGTCACCGGCAGGGCTATGCCAATCCGGCCAGTCAACACACGAGCGGGCGGCGGGCGCGGCAGGTGCTCGAAGACGCGAGGGAAGAAGTCGGCCGGTTGCTCGGTGCCGACCTGACCAGCCGCCAGCCCCACAAGCTGATCTTTACCAGCGGCGGAACCGAAGCAAACAACCTGGCCATTTTCGGCCTGGCCCAGGCCGCCGGCGCACACCCGGGCGAAGCCATCGTCTCGGCCATCGAGCACCCCAGCGTGCGCGGGCCGGTCGAGCATCTGGAGCGATCGGGATGGCGGATCCACCGTTTGGGCGTCACGCGGGACGGCGTCGTCAAAGTCGGCGAATTTGCCGGATTGCTTAACGAGCGCACTCGATTTGCCAGCATCATGCTGGGCAATAACGAGACCGGCGTGCTCCAGCCGGTCGCCGAACTGGCCGCAATCGCCGCCCAGGCAGGCGTGCCGCTGCACACCGATGCCGTGCAGGTCGTCGGCAAGCTGCCGGTTGACTTTCAGCAATTGCAAGTCGCCGCGCTGACGCTCAGCGCCCATAAGTTTCACGGGCCGCCGGGTATCGGAGCGCTGCTGGTGCGCTACGGTGTGCCGCTCGCGCCGACGCTGTTCGGCGGATTTCAGCAATGGGGGCTGAGGCCCGGTTCGGAGCCGGTCGCGTTGGCGGTCGGTTTGCGACGGGCTTTGGAACTTTTCGCTCGCGACGCCGACTCGCGAATCCGCGAAATGCGCGAGCTGCGCAATTGGCTCGAATCGGCCCTCAAGGCCGGCTACCGCCGGGTGGTCGTCAACGGGGCCGGCGCTAGCCGCCTGCCGCATACGTCGAACCTGGCATTCCTGGGTCTCGATCGCCAGGCCCTGGCAATGGCACTGGATCTGGCCGGAGTGGCTTGTTCAACCGGATCGGCCTTCGCCAGCGGGTCGAGCGAGCCTTCGCACGTGCTGTTGGCGATGGAGATGTCGCGCGAGGTGGTCACCAGTTCGCTCAGGTTCAGCCTGGGCGCCGAGACCACAGCCGACCAGATCGACGAAGCCGTGCGGCGGATCGTCGCCACGACCGCCAATTTGGCCCGGCCGACGAGCTTTCGCACGGCCGCGGCGACAATCTGACTATCGCCGCTTGGCCTGGAAAGCGGGGGAGGATTCGCCACTACCGCCAAGCTTGTGCCCTTGTCGAGCGGTGCCAGCGGATGCTAGAATCCCGGGTTCCTGCCGGGCCCGGCTGCTGGGCTCGTCTTTCGTAACCGCCCGCTGAAAAGGCGGTTTGGTTCTTCCTCTGCAAGAGCGCAAAGCTGACGGAGTCTGTCGCGTGGGCGTGAAGAAGACTGGAAAAGGGCGTCGCAAGCTGGGTCGCAAGAAACGCCGCATGCGTTCGAGAATCCGCCACCGCAAGTAAGCACGCCTCACTTCGCCTGTCCTTGCATCGCGGCACTTGAATATCTTCGAATCGGGTGCCCGGCGCTGGCGCACATTGGGCGCCGGCGCAAATTCTTCGCTCTCGCCGGCTGCCCCGATATCGAGCGCCGTTATTCCCGGACCTCGAATCAGCGCCATGGGTTGCCGTGCGCCACGGCTTCGCGCTCACGGAACTCGAATTGGCGAGTTCCCATGACGATTGATTGCCGCCGGCCCGGGTCGCGTCGTCGTAGAGCGGGCAATTGAGGCGTGCAAGACTGCTCGGCGACTCGGCCACCTTTGACAGTTCTTGCGCCCGTTCCGCATTTGCTGCCTGAGAAGACCTTAGCTGCTCTAACACGTTCGATGGCCGATCACCGCGGGCATTACCGAAGAAGACTACGATCCCCCCAGAAAAAACGTGGAAATCGCCAAGCGCCGCTGTATGCGACGTTTCAAGATCTTCCAGTGCGCCCTAGCGGGCATCGCCGGGCTGGGGCTGGCGATGCCGCCCGCCACGACAGCAACCGAACGGGCACCGAGGGCAAGCGCAGGAAAATCCGCCCATGGTCCGGCCGCGACGGACGTGGCCCTGCTAGCCGGCGGAGTGCTGCAGGGTCGGGTCGTCGACGAACGAGGCGTGCCGCTCGCAAACGCCGCCGTTTCGCTGCGGTTCGAGGATCGTGCGATCGTGGCCGCGAAGACCAACTCGCAAGGATATTTTGTCGTCCAGGGACTGCGCGGCGGCACCTTCCAGATTTCCGCCGGCGGCGGCAGCAGCGTGCATCGGCTGTGGGTCGAAAATTCAGCGCCACCGCTGGCAAACTCGGGCGTGCTGATCGTCGCCGGGCTACAAACGGCACCCGGCGAGAATCCTTTCTGGGGATTCGGGCCGGACTTGACGATGTTGGGTGTGATGGGTGGAGTTGTCACCGCTACAGTGATAGCAACCAGCGACCATCGGTCCGGCAGCTAGCCGCGAACTCCAAACGCCGTCCGTCGCCGCTTCGGCACGATCGACGGCCGATGCTTGCGGGGTCTCCGCTTCACGCCGGCAAGAAACCGGGTGCTAGCTCTTGCGCAAAGCTCAGAGCGCGGCGCCCTTCTGTCGATATTGATCGCGCAGTCGGTCTATCGGTCGACGGCGTTGCTCGGGTATCCTTTGCCCCCTTGTCATTTGCAACGCCGTGCTGAATCGCATTCGCCAATTCGAGAGACTCCCATGAAGCGAGCCGGTTGGTTCACTTGCCCGGCCGTGACTCTGGCCGTGGTCGGTTTGTCCCTGCCTCAACTCGGGGCGGCCGAGCAGCCCGGCCAACGACCGGCGAGCAGTCTAGTTCCCGCTACCGCGACGCCGGCGTTTGCCGCAATTTCCGACGTGGCGCTAGCCGCGGGCGGAGTGCTGCGGGGCCAGTTGGTGGATGTTCAAGGCTTGCCGCTGCCGAACCAGGCCGTTGTCGTGCGGCAGCAGGAACGAATCCTTGCTTCCGCCCGCAGCGATCAGGACGGGCGCTTTTCGATCAGCGGGTTGCCTGGCGGCGTGTATCAGCTCGCCGCGGCGGATGCAGCGGCCATCTATCGGTTTTGGGCGCGGGAACGGCACCGCCGGTCGCACAGCCGGCCGTGATGCTTGTTGCCGGCCAGTCGCTGGTCCGCGGTCAAATCGCAGGCGGCCGATTGCGATATTGGATGACCAGTCCCTGGGTGCTGGCTGGTGTGCGCTGGGAGCCTTGATTATCACTCCGATCGCTCTGAACAACCGCGAGAAAATCAGCACCAGCTAGACGGGTCCGCGGCAAAACAAGGAGTCACGCAACCCGCAGGCCACAACGTAGATTGCGATGCGTCTGCCGGTTGATCTTTTCGACAATGCAGGGATTGGGTACGATTCGCCCCCCTTCTGGCTCCAGGTCTTTTTCGCCCACGAGCGGCAATTTGCGTTTCTTTCGACGGCATCGTCGACGTCGCGCTCCCGAGGGGCGTTTTTCCGACATTCAGCAAAGGGCATCTCCATGAAATTCCGGATGTTGCGTCAGGCAGCGGTCGGGATCGCTGCTCTGGGATTCTTGCTTCCACAAACCGTGCTGTCCGCCGCTGAGCCGCAGCGATCGTCGCCGGCCATCCCGGGATTCGAATTCCCGCAGATCACGGATGTCGCTCTGGCGCCCGGTGGGACGCTCGCCGGTCAGGTGGTCGACTCGGCCGGCATTGGAATGCCCGGCACAACCGTGACGGTGCGCCACAACGACCTGGTCGTCGCCTCGGCAATCAGCGGCCCGCACGGGAATTTCGCCGTCGGCGGCCTGCAAGGCGGCGTGTTCCAGGTCTCGGCCGGCCAGGGCGTGGGCATCTATCGCCTCTGGGCGCCTGAAACCGCTCCTCCGGCCGCCGGCAAGTCGGCTTTGATCGTCAGCGATGCCGAGGCGGTGCCGCGGGCAAACTTCGCGGATGGGAAACTTCCTGCGGAATCCTCTGGTGATTGCCGGCATCGTCGCGGTGGCGGTGGCCGTGCCGGTGACGGTGGCGAAATATCGCGAGGATCACAAGTCGGGCAGTTGATTCCCCACGTGTGGTTACCGCCGCCGATGAGCTACCGCATGAGATTACCATCGCTTGCATTTTGGCTGGTGGCGCCCGCGACGTTGGGGCTCTTGCAACCGGTCCCGGCCGGAGCGGCGGATCCCGCGGCTGGTAATTCGCTGCCGCCGGCCGGCAATTCACTGCCGCTCGTGCGCGATGTGACTCTGGGTGACGACTCGGCGCTGGCCGGCACGGTCGTCGACCGGCAAGGCCGGCCGACCGCGGGCGTCGAAGTGGTGCTGCGCCAGGCGGGTCATGTGGCCGCCCGCGATCACGGCCGACGACGGTCGGTTCCGGATCCCGCGAATGACGGGCGGCGTCTACGAAGCGTCGGCGGCGGGCGGGGTGGGCATCTACCGAGTATGGCAGCGCGGCGCGGCGCCGCCCGGTGCGGTTGCTGCCATGGTGGTAGTTTGCGGCGGCGAGGCGGTCCGCGGGCAAAGTCCGCGCACGGGCTTCTTCCGTTCGGACGCCTTTCTGGTTTCGGCAGCCGTGCTGGGTGCCATTGCCATTCCGATCTTCATCTCGGTCTCGAGCCGGGATCAGGCCCCGGGCAGCTGAGCCGCGGCGCCGAGTGCTGTCGACCAACTGCTTGGCAGTGTGGTACTTACTCGCCCCAAAGCGCTGCGGAATTCTCCGCGCACACCGCGCCGTTGTTCCCAGTGCGCCGTCTTATCGTTTTCGCGCTTCTTGAAGAACGAATTGTTGATGGCGGCGACCCGACGTCCTGCAAATCGCCGAGTCTGGATGCTCGCGCTGGCTGCGCTGACAGTTTCGGGTTGCGCAGGGGCGAATGGTCAATGCCACCAAGCTGCCGCCGGACTCCCTGATCGGGCATCGGCAAAACGCTCAAACCGTAGACCTTTCGAAACTGGTCTCCTCGTCCGCCAGCAGCGAACTGATCGATCGGGGCGACGTGCTCGAATTGTCGATCGAGAGCGGTTACGAACAAGAACGCACGAATGGCGGCGTCCCCATCCGCGTGGCTGAAGACGGCGCAGCAGGTTCCGCTGGTCGGCCGGGTCCAGGTCGCGGGCCTGGAACTGACCGGCGCCGAGCAAGCGATTCGCACTGCGGCCATCAAGCGCGGTGTGTTTCGCAATCCCAGCGTCACGCTGCTGATGAAACAGCAACGGATGAACAAAGTTACCGTCGTCGGCGCCGTGAATGAACCGGGCACATACGAATTGCCGCGGGCCAACAGCACCACTGTTGGCGGCGTGATCGCCGCCGGCGGCTTCAGCGAGAATGCCGGCACCGAGATCGAAATCCGCCGACCGGCACTGCGCAACGAGGCGGTGCCGAGCGGACCCGCGCGGCGGCGACAAAGTTGCCGGCGGCCCGAACCAGCACGCTTCCTACATACAGCCTGGCGATACTCCGCCCCACGTCCTCCCGTGCACATCGAGCTGATCGCCGCCACGAAACAGACCGCCGGCAGTCCCGGATTGGTATCTCGACGACGGCGACGTCATCATGGTCGAGAAACGCGACCCGCAGCCGGTTCAAGTGATCGGACTGGTGGGCAAACCGGGGCAATTCGAGCTGGCCAACAAGGATCTCCCGCTTGCTCGACGTGCTGGCCATGGCCGGCGGCGTCTCCACGCCCTACATCGACAAAGTCCACGTGATTCGTCACCTGCCGGGACAGGACGATCCGCTGGTCATTCAAGTCAGCCTGCGCGAGGCGAAGACCAAGGGCAAAGGAAACTTCCTCTTGGGGCCCGGCGACATCGTCAGCGTCGAGCAGACGGCGCCGAATTTCGCGATGGACCTGTTCCGCATGATTGGACCTTACGCATTCTCGGCCTCGTTGAACTCCACTTTGCCCGGGTTGATCAAATAGCCAGCACATGAGCACCGACGCCCATCCGCTGCCCGGTGACCTGACGCCCGTTCGGCGGCGCAGTCGCTCACGCGCTGGTGCAATTCGCCGCGCGTCGTCCGTTATCGACAGGCGGTGCTGGTGGCCGCGCGGTGGCCGGCGCGCTTTTGGGCGGATTGTACTACGCGACGGCGGTGCGGTTGTATCAGGCCAAGGCCTCGCTGCTCGTCCTGCAAACCGGCGCCGACATCACCAACACGACGATGACCGCCGAGGGGGTTCACCAGGGGTTGATGCCCACCTACGAGCGATTATTCTCCAGCGTGGTGCTGGACGGAGCCGTCAAATACCTGGAGCCGGCCGATCGCGTCGACTTGGAAACCCATCCCCGCGAAAACTGGCCCAACGAAATCCGCTTGCGGCTTAGCGCCAGCACCGTTCGGTTGACGAACATCATTGAAATCTCCTACCGCTCGAAAAGTCCCGGGGCCGCGGTCGCCGTCGTCAACGCGATCCTGCGTTCGTATCTCGAGTTCATGGATCGAACGCACAAAGGCACCGCGGGCGAGCTGCTGCACGTGTTCACCAAAGAAAAATCCCAGCTCGAACAACGGCTCGTGCAAAAACAGGAAGAAGTGCTCGCCGCACGACAGCGGTTCGGGGACCTGGGGATTCGCCGAGAGCAACGTCGTGCATCCGATGGTGCAGCGCGTGATCGAGTTGAACGAAGCCTTGATCAAGGCCCAGCAGCGCCGCTGGAAGAGCAGTCCTCCCTGACCTCCATCCAATCCGCGATCCGCAATGGCGAGGACCTGCAGCAGTACTTCCTGGCGATGGACGGCTCGGTGGGACGAGAACTGGTCCTGGCCGGTTTGGGAATCAACACCCAGGACGTCACGATGCAGACGACCCTGGAACGAAACCTGCTTGAGGACCAGGCCGAGTTGGCACAGTTGCAAGAATACTACGGCCCCGCCAGTCCGCGCGATCCAGGTCAGTCAGCGGATCAACATGAATCGCGGCTACCTGGCCAACTATCAAACGAAAGTCAACGATCGGCTGGCGGAAGTCCGCGACAAACAGCTCGGCCCGCTGTTGTTGCAAATGGAGCGTCAGCGCCTCAACGAGGCCTGGCAGCACGAAGCGGCCCTGGCCACCAGTTTCGAACAAGCCCGAGGCGAAGCCGTGGCCTGATCGGCGATCGCGAGCGATTGCAACTCCTGGAGCACGACTTGAAATTCCTCCGCGACTTGCGCGACGTGCTGCTGAACAAGATCGCCAGCGTCGACTTGCGGCAAGACCACGGAGACATTCGCACCGCCGTGGTCAGCGAGCCCGTGCTGCCAAAATTTCCGAGTACGGCCCAAGCTGTCGCTGGTGATCGCCGGCTGCCTGGCCGTCGGGCTGGGAAGCGGCCTGGGACTGATTTACGTGCTCGACATCCTCGACGATCGGTTCCGATCGCCCGAAGAAATGCGCAGCCAACTGAACGTGCCGGTCCTGGCCATGGTTCGCCAGATGGACGACTTGAACGCGACCGGACTGGAAAATATTCACGCCTACGTCGCACCGGATGCGGCCACCAGCGAGTCCTTCCGCACGCTCCGCGCGACGCTGGCCTTCTCCGGACAGGAGACCTCGCGGCTCGTGGTTTCCAGCGCCGACCGGGGGACGGCAAGACAACCGTGCTGGCGAACCTGGCGGTCTCGTTCCATCAGGCCGGCAAGCGGCACGCTGCTGGTCGACGCCGATTTGCGACGCCCTGGACTGACCGCCCAAATGGGCTTGAAAGGCCAGGCCGGACTGTCGGAAATCCTCGCCTCGGACGACAGCGTCGCCGAGGCCGCGATGGCCCATGTCCGTGGGCTGGCCGTCGGTTTCGATTTTCTGCCGGCCGGCGGACGGAGGCCAATCCGGCCGAGTCGCTTTCCACGAGCGGTGCCCGACCGTGCGATAAAGCAGGTGGTGCCTCTCATCGACGACTTCCGCTTCCCAGGCAGCGCCCCTCTCCGACGCTTACGGGCAGAACCGAACCGCAGCTGACGGTCGGCAAGCGTCTGACGAACGACATTCGGGCCAGCGTGACGGCGGGACTATCCGAAGACCGAGAGCTTCGCTCGAACATCGAACGGCGTCTGAACAACCGCCTGAGCGTGCAAAGGCTCGTACGCCTCAACGACGCATCAGTCCTCGACGCTCAGGGAACCTCGGCATAAATCTTCGCTGGCGACTCGAGTTCGAGTAGCAGTCAAAAAAGGCGCGATGCGAGAAACGCAGGTGGCTACCGAGGACGGGCGGCCCCATGTGGAGCCCAGCTCCTCGTTCTGACACTCATGCTCGCAGGCGCTGTCCGCACACGCGCAAGGAATAGTC